>CAVTOB010000001.1:0-1776772 GCA_963736315.1 uncultured Gemmatimonadaceae bacterium
ATCACCGGGACCAACGGCAAGACCACCACGGCGTACCTGATCGAGACGCTTTTGCGCGCCGCGGGCAAGATTACGGGTCTCCTCGGGACCATCGAGTACCGGCTCGCGGGCCTGCAGATTCGGCCGTCTCCGAATCGACGCCGAATCGCTGGATATCCTCCGCTTTGCCTCGGAGCTGGAGGAGCGCGGCGGCACCCACCTGATTACCGAAGTTTCTTCGCATGCGCTGGCGCTCGGCCGGGTCCACGGATTCCAGTTTCATACCGCCGTATTCACCAATCTGACTCGCGACCATTTGGATTTTCACGGAACCATGGAAGAGTACGGAGCCGCCAAGCGCCGGCTGTTTGCGGGCCGGCCCGGTCCCCTATGGGCCGTGCTGAATGCCGACGATCCGGTGTCTAAAACCATGGAGCCGGAGGACTCTGGCTCCCGCACCATCCGGTACGGGCTCGCGGATAAAGCCGAGTTGCGCGCGGAGAACATCGTCTCCGGGTTCACCGGTTTGGCGTTTGATGTGACCTGGAAGACTCGTCGTGCGAAGGTGGAATCACCATTGTTGGGGCGCGTGAACGTATCGAATATTCTGGCCGCGCTGGGCGCCGGGCTGAGCTATGGCCTGGACCTCGAGGCGATGGCCGGCTCGGTGGCCCTGTGTCGCGCGGTTCCGGGCCGGTTCGAACCCGTCGACCAAGGCCAGTCCTTTCTGGTGGCGGTCGACTACGCCCATACCGACGACGCGCTCCGGAACGCGATCCAGACCGCTCGCAGTTTCGCCAAGGGCAAAGTGATCACGCTGTTCGGCTGCGGCGGCGACCGCGACCGCACCAAGCGCCCGCTGATGGGCATGGCCGCCGCCGAACTGAGCGATTTTGTGGTGCTGACGTCGGATAATCCCCGCTCGGAAGATCCGCTTGTCGATCATGAATGACGCGATGGTCGGCTTGCGGCGTTTCGATACTCCACACGTCGCCGAGCCCGACCGCGGCAAGGCGATCCAAATGGCGATCCAGGAGGCCCAGCCGGGCGATGTGGTGCTGCTGGCGGGCAAGGGACACGAGACGTACCAGATCTTGAAGGACCGTACGATTCATTTTGACGATCGAGAAACGGCGAGGGAGGTTCTTCTATCTTTTGGATACAAAGTCCGGGTGGATACAGAAGAAGCCGGAATGAACAAGCCGCTGAAGTGGGTGGCGGCGCAGTTGGGGCTGACGGCGGAATCTGGAAAGTGATGCGCAGGTGACCGGCTGGAGCGTCGATTCACGTACCCTGCGCCCCGGCGACTTGTATTTCGCCTTGCGCGGCCCCAATCATGACGGGCACGCTTACGTTGCCGAAGTGCTGGCGAAGGGCGCGGCGGGGGCGGTTGTGGATCGGGAAGTGGAAGGCGTAACGGGTGCGGTCCTGAAAGTCGAAGATTCGCTGGTGGCGCTCCAGACGCTGGCGTCGTCGGCTCGCCGGGAGTGGGGCGGAGACGTGGTCGGCGTCACGGGAAGCGCCGGGAAAACCACGACCAAGGATGTCATCGCGGAGATGTTGTCGGAGGGACTCAAGACGGCCAAGACGGAAGGGAACCTGAACAACCACGTCGGGCTGCCGCTGTCTTTGCTGCGGATGGACGATCAGGCTCGCGTCGCGGTCCTCGAAATGGGGATGAATCATGCCGGCGAGATCCGCGCGCTGGCCGAGATCGCCAGGCCCAACGTGGGCGTGGTGACCAACGTCGGCTGGGCGCACATGGAAAGCTTCGATTCGATCGAGGGGATCGCCGCCGCCAAGCGGGAGCTGATCGAATCGCTGCCTCCCAACGGGACCGCGGTGCTTGAACGCGGATGACCCGCGCGTGGCGGCGTTCGCCGAGCGTGCATAAGGGCCGCGTGGTGACCTTCGGCGAATCCGAGAAGGCGACCGTTCGCGCCGAAGACGTGAAGTTTACCGAAGACGGCCTGACGTTTCGCGTGGGCGCGACGCGCTTTGAAAGTCCCCTGACCGGCCGCCACAGCGTTTCGAATCTCCTTGCGGGGATCGCGGTGGCTGGAATATACGGGATCACTCCCGATCGCCTGACGGATCGGGTCCGGAACATTCAGCCCGGCAAAATGCGCGGCGAGCGGCTCCAGCACCGGGGAATTCTCGTTTTTAACGATTGCTATAACTCCAATCCAGACGCGGCGCGGGCCATGCTCGCGGTGCTGCGCGATACTCCGGCGCGTCGCCGGATCGCGGTTCTGGGGGAGATGCTCGAACTCGGCCGCTGGGCTGAGCCGCTTCATCGCGACGTAGGAAACTACGCCGCGGAGTGCGGAATTGATGTGCTCGTTGGACTACGCGGCGCGGCCTGTTACATGTTGGACGCGGCCAAGCGATCCGGCCTTCGGGCCGACGCCGCATTTTTTTTCGACGATCCGGTCCCAGCCGGCCAACTGGTGCGCTCGCTTGCGCAGCCCGGAGATGCCGTCTTGTTCAAGGGTTCGCGCGGCGTTCACGTGGAGCGCGCCCTGGAGCAGTTTCTCGCCTCCCAGGAAGGAGGGAGAAGCTGACCCATGTTCTACTGGCTCGGATACGAACACCTGTATCATCTATTTTTCGCCCTTCCGCGTTTTTCAGTACGCGACCTTCCGTACGGCCATGGCAAGTTTGACCGCCGTGATGATTTTCGTGCTGTTCGGCCCGTGGTTCATCGCGCGTTTACGCCAATTCCAGATCGGCCAGCACATTCGGGAAGACGGACCGCAATCCCACCACAAGAAAGCCGGAACGCCGACCATGGGCGGCTTGCTGATCTGCGCCGCGATCGTGATTTCGACGCTGCTGTGGGCCAACCTGCGGGTGCCGGCGGTGTGGGTCGCCATGGCCGGACTGGTGACGTTCGGAGCCATCGGATTCTGGGACGATTACGCCAAAATCAAGCGCAAGCGCAATCTGGGACTCACGGCGCGCCAGAAGTTCGCGCTGGAAATACTGGCCGCGATCGTGGTGGGAGTGCTGCTTCTGGGAATGAACGCCAAGCGGCTCTACACCACGGAAATCAACGTGCCGTTCTTCAAGGATTTCAAGCCGGACCTGCTGATTCATCCCTGGCTGAACAATCCCTGGACCTATCCGCTGGCGTTCAGCTTCTTCTTTGCCTTCGTGGCCATGGTGCTGGTGGGCGCGTCCAATGCGGTGAATCTGACCGACGGCCTGGACGGTCTCGCCATCGGGCTGATGCTGATCGCCGCGGGAGCGATGACGGTGCTGGCGTATCTCGAAGGCAATGCCGAATTCGCGCGCTATCTCGAATTGTCGCGTCCGCGCGATGCCGCCGAGCTGGCCATTTTTTCCGCGGCGATGACCGGCGCATCGCTCGGTTTCCTGTGGTTCAACGCGCATCCCGCGGAAGTTTTCATGGGAGACGTCGGGTCGCTGGCGCTGGGCGGCGGACTGGGAACCGTCGCGGTGTTGTTGAAGCAGGAACTGCTGCTGCCGTTCATCGCGGGCGTGTACGTTTTGGAGGCTCTGTCGGTCATCCTCCAGGTCGGCAGTTTCAAATTGCGCGGGAAAGCGAATTTTCAAGATGGCCCCGTTGCACCATCACTTCGAAGCAGTTGGGGTGGGCCGAATCCAAGGTGATCATCCGCTTCTGGATCGCCGGCCTGCTGATGGCGTTGTTCGCGCTGACGACGTTGAAACTGAGATGAAGGTGGGAAGGTGCGCGAGCGGTCGTGGTCGGGATGGCGCGCAGCGGCGTCGCGGCGGTGGAGTTGTTGATGGAACAAGGAGCGCGAGTGACGGCAGTGGATCAGTCCGCAGCGGCAAATCCGAAACTTGTCGAGTTGGGCGTGTCCGTCCAGCCCAGGAAGCTGCTTCGTTCGAAGGAGCGGATCTGGTGGTGCTCTCGCCGGGCGTGCCTGCCGACTTGGATCTCGCGGAAGAGGTCCGCCGGCGCGGCGTCCCGGTGGTCGGCGATCTGGAACTCGCAAGCTGGTTTCTGAAGGGCGAAATCATCGGCATCACCGGATCGAACGGCAAGACCACGACCACCGCGATGACCGGGCATATTCTGCAAAGCCAGCGGCATTCCGGTGCAGGTGGGCGGCAATATCGGCACTCCGCCGGCGTCCATGGTGAAGACCTCGCGCGCCGGGCAGTGGAACGTGCTGGAACTGTCCAGCTTCCAGCTGGAAACGATTTCTACGTTCCGGGCGCACATCGGCGCGGCGCTGAACGTCACGCCCGATCATCTGGACCGGCACTATACGTTCGAGAAGTACGCCGCCGCCAAGGCGCGGCTGTTCGAAAATCAGCGTCCGGACGATTTCGCGGTGCTGAACGCGGACGATCCCGTGACGCGCGGCTATGCGGATCGCGCCGCCTCGAAATCCATGTTGTTCAGCTCGACGCGCAAGGTCGAGTCCGGGCGCCTGGCTCTGATCGGCGGATCAGAATTCGTGCTGCGACGGCCAGCCGCTGATGGCAGCCGCGGAGGTCCCGCTGCGCGGCGTCCACAACCTGGAGAACACGATGGCCGCCGCGATCATGGCGCGGCTGGCCGGCGCCACCCACGAGCAAATCCGCGCCGCGGTGATGAGTTTTCCCGGCGTCGAGCACCGGCTCGAATTCGTGCGCGACCTCGACGGCGTCGCCTGGTACAACGATTCCAAAGCCACCAACGTCGATGCGACGCTCAAGGCTCTGGCGGCGTTCCCGGGCGGGCTATGGGTGATCCTCGGCGGCAAGGACAAGAACAGCGACTATCGTCCTCTGGCCGCGGCGATGAAAGAAAAAACGCGCGGAGTCTTGTTAATCGGCGCGGCGGCCGATAAAATTGAGAGATCATCTACACGGACACGACACGGAGAAGTCTCGATAGTGAAGTGCGGGACGCTGGAAGGCGCTGTTCGCCATGCCCACCTGTCTGCACGCTCCGGAGACACCGTCCTGCTGGCTCCCGCCTGCGCCAGCTTCGATCAATTCGAAAACTTTGAACACCGCGGACGGGAATTCAAACGCCTGGTGAACGCACTATTGGCGAAAGAGCCGGGAAAGAACTAATGGCAAGACTCAAAACCGATTGGATCCTTTTCCTGACCATTCTGGCGATGGTCGCCTTCGGCCTGGTGATGGTCTACAGCGCGTCCAGCGCCATCGCCGAGCTTCGGAACGGCGTCGCGCCGTATTACTTCGCGGTGCGCCAGTTGGGTTGGGCCCTGGTATCGTTCTTCGTGCTGATGTACTTCAAGCGCATGGATTACCGGCGGCTGAATACCCCCGCATGGGCGTTTTCCGGCCTGGGGATCGTCCTGGGATTGCTGGTGATCGTGTACTTCTTCGGCTCGCGCCACCGCTGGTTTCGATTTGCGGGCGTCGGCTCATTCCAGCCTTCCGAATTCGCCAAACCGGCCCTGATCGTCTTTATGGCGTACTTTCTCGACCGGCGTGCGCGCGTCATCAACGATCGCCGCACGCTGCAGCAGGCGTTCGTCGCCGTGGCGATGCTGGCGGGCGTGGTGGTGGTCGCCGACCTGGGCACGGCCATGGTGCCCGTGATCACTGCCGTGATCGTGTTCTGGGTGGCGGGTCTGGAGAAGAAGTATATGCTTCGCGCCGGGGCCATCGCCGCCGCACTCGGCACCGTCGCCGATTGTATCGAGCCCCTATCGCCTGCAGCGTGTGATCGGATACGTCGATCCGAATTACACCAAGATCGAAATGATCGACACGCAGGGACGTCTGCGCGCGTGGCTGCAGCGGTCCACGACCGTGCATGACACCACTTATCAGCCGCTGCAATCCAAGATCGCCGTGGGGACCGGCGGCGTACTGGGCGTCGGCCTGACGCAGGGGAAACAGAAGTTGATGTTTCTGCCGGAAGCCGACAGCGATTTCATCTACGCCACCATCGGCGAGGAACTGGGTCTGTGGGGAGCTACGGCGGTGCTCGCCGGATTCATCGTGATCCTGTGGCGCGGCGCGCGCTTGTTTGTTCTGGCCCGCGACGATTTCGGCAAGTATCTCGCACTGGGCGTGACCGTCGCGATCGTGGTCCAGGCGTTCATCAATATCAGCGTGGTGCTGGACATGGGACCGACCAAGGGATTCCCTTTGCCGATGATCAGCCTCGGCGGCAGTTCGCTGCTGAGCACGCTGACTTGCTTAGGGATGCTGTTAAGCGTCAGTGAACATGAGGGATGAAGGCAGATTCCAAGCCGGCGTCCTTCGTAATGGCGGGCGGAGGCACGGGCGGGCATGTGATGCCTGCCCTGGCGGTGGCGCGCGAGCTGCGCGCGCGGGGTCATGCGGTGCGCTTCATCGGAACGCGGCGCGGTCTGGAAGCGAAACTCGCGCCGGCCGAGGGATTCCCCATCGAGTGGATCGAAATCGGCGGACTGATGCGCGTGGGATTGCGGAAAACCCTGGTCACGCTGGCGGAGCTGCCGTTCAGCGTGTGGACGGCTTCCCGGATGCTCGACCGCGATCGGCCCGCGGCGGTTTTCTCCATGGGAGGGTTCGTGGCCGGACCGGTTTTGCTGGCCGCTCTCTGGAAACGTGTGCCGGTGGTGGTGATGGAGCCGAACGCCATCCCGGGATTCACGCATCGCAAGCTGGCGCGTTTTGTGGCGCGCGCGCTGGTGAGTTTCCCCGAGACGGCGAAGTGGTTTCCGGCAGCCGTCACCGAAGTGACCGGGATGCCGGTGCGCGAAGAGTTCTTTGCCATCCCGCCCAAGCCTCGCGGCGGCCAGCTGACGGTGCTGATCACCGGCGGCAGCCAGGGCTCGCGGACGCTGAATCGCGCGGCGCAGGAGAGCTGGCCGCTGTGGGGGAACGACTGCCGTGCGGCTGATCCATCAGACCGGTCCGAGCGCGTACGAAGAACTGGCGCCGGGGTTCCGGCAATCCGGAATCGAGGGCGAAATAGCCGCGTTTCTTCCCGATATGCCGGCGGCGTTCGCCTCCGCGGATGTCGTGGTCAGCCGCGCGGGCATGAGCACGGTGAGCGAACTGGCGGCGGCGGGCAAGCCGTCGATTCTGGTGCCTCTGCCGACTGCCGCCGATCAGCATCAGTTGCGCAACGCCGAGGCGATGGAGCGGATCGGCGCGGCGCGCATGGTTCTGGATGCGGAGTTCAGCGGGCAGCGTTTGGTGGAGGAAATTATGCGCCTGTCGCGCGAGCCGGGGCTGCTCGAAAGCATGGGCGAAGCCGCCCGAAGTTTCGCCAAACCGGATGCGGCGCGTCGAGCGGCGGACGTTTTGGAGTCGTTCGCGTGAGCAACGTCGTTGCGGACGTGTTGACACCGCGCTCAAAAGCCGAAACAATACATTATTAAAATGTTTTTCAAGCCTCAGCCTGTCCACTTCGTCGGTATCGGTGGAATCGGCATGAGCGGACTGGCCGAAGTTCTCCTCGAACTGGGCTATCACGTCAGCGGATCCGACGCGAAGCTCTCCCCCATCACCGAGCGTCTGACGATACTCGGGGCCGTCGATTCATGAAGGGCACGCCGCGGAGAATGTCGCCGGCGCGAACGCGGTGGTGGTCAGCTCCGCGGTTCGTCCCGATAATCCGGAAGTCGTCGAAGCGCGCCGCCTGGGGCTTCCCGTGATCCCGCGCGGCGAGCTGCTGGCCGAGCTGATGCGCCTGAAATTCGGGATCGCCATCGCCGGGAGCCACGGAAAGACCACGACGACCTCGATGGTCGCGGCCGTCCTGATCCACGCGGGTCTGGATCCGACCGTCATGGTCGGCGGACGTGCGGCCGTCCTGCGCGGCTCGAACGCGCGCGTCGGCGTCGGCGATTACCTGGTGGTCGAAAGCGACGAAAGCGACGGGTCGTTCCTGAAGCTGGCCCCGATTCTGGCGGTGGTCACCAACATCGATCGCGAGCATCTGGACCACTACAAGGATCTCGACGAGATCTGCCGATGCGTTCGTGGAATTCGTGAATCGCGTCCCGTTCTACGGCGCGGCCGTTCTGTGCCTGGACGACGAAAACGTCCAGCGGATCCTGCCGCGGATCAATCGCCGCGTGGTCACTTACGGCGTCAGCGCCCAGGCGGATCTGCGGATCACGTCCTGCTCCACGCGGCCACATGGCCAGCGAATTCCACCTGGTCCAGCCGCGATCAGCGATCTGGGATGTTTCAAGCTGAACGTGCCGGGCGCGCACAACGTGAGTAACGCGACCGCCGCGGTGGCCATCGCACTGGAGCTCGAGATCCCGATCGAGACGATCCGCGAGGCTTTGGCGGGTTTCAGCGGCGTCGACCGCCGCTTCCAGGTGCGCGGCGCCGAGCGCGGCGTCACCGTGATCGACGACTACGGCCATCATCCCACCGAGATTCGCGCGACTCTGGCCGCCGCGCGGGCGTGCCGCTATCGCCGCATTCACGTGCTCTTCCAGCCGCATCGCTACACCCGGACGCAGGCGCTGATGGACGATTTCGCGCGCGCCTTTCATCAGGCCGATACCGTCCACGTGATCGACATTTACGCGGCGTCGGAGGCGCCCATCGAGGGCGTGAGTTCGCAAGTCCTGACCGAGCGGTTGCAGACCTTCGGCCACCGCGGCGCGGTGTACGCCGGAAGCATGGACGCGGGCATCGAATCGGTTCTCAAGGCCGCGGAATCGGGCGACGCGATTGTGACGCTGGGCGCGGGCAGCGTTTCGCAAGCCGGCGATCGGATCGTGGAGAAGATTAAGGAGCGGGCGTTAACGTGGGCCGCAAATCCTACGAAGGAACGGGTGTGCTGCCGGGCTTGGAAGAAGACGCACGGCCCGCGTCCAAGAAGGCTGCCGCGAACTCCGCGCGCACGCGCCGTTTTTCGACTCCGCGCCTGATCGCCACGTTCGTGACCGCGGTCGGTGGTTCTGGGCGCGAGCCTCTTCGCGTTCCATCTGGCCGAGCAGTTTCTGATCACGGATTCGCGCTTCGCGCTGGGCGGACCCGGATGACGATTCCTCGCTCGAGATTAGCGGCGCGGCCCACGCCTCCCGCCCGGCGATCGAAAAGATTTTCGCCGACGACGAGGGGGTCAGCGTCTACCTGATCCCGCTGGCCGAGCGCCGCGATGCCGTTCGCGACGTGGCCTGGGTCCGGGAAGCATCGGTTGCGCGCGTCTGGCCGAATCGCGTGATCGTCCGCGTGCAGGAACGCACGCCGGTGGCGTTCGTCCGCATGAATGCATCGCGCTTCGGGCTGATCGATGCCGAGGGCGTGATTCTTCCGCCCGCCACGGACCGGTTCAAGCTTCCGGTGCTGGCGGGCGTGCGGGCGGCGGATCCGGTCGCCAAGCGTCGCCAGGGCGTCCAGCGCATGCTCCGCCTGACCGCGGACTTGGGCGATGCCACCGCCAACATTTCGGAAATCGACGTATCCGACGGCGACAATCTCAAGGTCTCGCAGCCCTACGACGGGCGCTTCCTCACCTTGTTGCTGGGAGACCGAAACTTCAAAGCGCGTTACGGGAATTTCTTGAGTCATTACTCGCAGATCCAGCAGCGCCTGCCCGGCGCGGCGGTTCTGGATTTGCGCCTGGAAGATCGCATTACGGTGGTGGAGTAAGCAATGTCTGGCAAGCAACAACTCGCGGTGGGTCTGGATGTGGGAAGCTCGCGCACGCGCTGCGTGATCTGCGCCCTGCAAGGCGATCACCTCCGTTGTCTGTCTTATGGGCTGGCCGTTTCCAGCGGCTGGACCAAAGGCCGCATCACCGATCAGGACGCCGTGGCCGAATCCATTCGCGCCGCCGTGGCCGACGCCGAGCGGGGCGCGAAAGTCTCCGTCGAAGCAGCCACGCTCGGGCATCGGAGGACGGGCGATTCATGGCGCGCAGGGCCGCGGGCTGTACGAGTTCGGCCGCCCCCGCGAAATCGATGCGGACGATCTGACCTACGCGGTGGAGCTCGGCGTCGGACGTGCGCGCTCGAGCGCGACCGGATGGTCCTGCACGTCGCTCCGCAGGATTTTGTCCTGGACGGGCGAGCCGGGTTCCGCAAGCCGACCAGGGGCGTGTGCTCGCGCCTGGAAGCCAACGTCCACCTGGTGACCGCTTCGGTGCAGGAGCATCAGGCGCTGATCGCGTCGGCGCATCTGGCGCACTTGCCGGTGGAAGAAACCGTGTTCGAGCCGATGGCCGCGGCCTACGCCTGCGTTGGTCCCCGAGGAGCGCGCGCGCGGCGTCGCCGTGGTCGACATCGGCCTGGAGTCCAGCGGCCTGGTGGTCTACGACGGCGAAAAGCTGATCCTGGCTTCCAGCATTCCGGTCACCGCCGATCACTTCACGCGCGATATCGCCTGGATGCTGAAGGTCGACTACGAGGACGCCGAAAGCCTCAAGCAGCAGTACGGCTGCGCCATGCTGGGCCTGACCGCCGAGTCGACGCTGATCGAGATCCCGTCGGCGGAAGGCCGCCCGGCGCGGGAAGCGCATCGCAGCGAGCTGATCGAGGTGCTGGAAGCCCGCGCCGATCAGTTGTTCGGTTTCGTGCGCGCCGAAATCCAGCGCGCCGGCATGGACCGGAGTCTGCTCGAGGGCGTGGTGCTCACCGGCGGCGGCGCGCTGCTGCCCGGCATGTGGGACATGGCGGAGAAGAAGCTCGACTGCACCGCGTGTCTGGGCTTCGCGAAAGGGATCGGAGATTGGCCGGAGGAGCTGCGCAGCCCGGTGTGGGCCACCGCCGCCGGCCTGGCGATGTATTCGGCGAAGTTGAAGCTGCACCGGCCGCCGCAGGGGCGCAGCCGGGGCCTGATGGGACTGGTGATGCGATGAGCGAATCGCGTGAAAAAAGCGGGCCGCGCGCGAAACGAAAGACGTAAGGAAGGGGAATCCATGGCACTCGATGCATTGAAGTTCGTGATCCAGGAAGAAGTCGCGCCCCGGACGCGGATCCGGGTTTTCGGCGTGGGCGGAGGCGGCTCCAACGCCGTCGCGCGCATGCTGCAGGAAGGGCTCGTGGGAGTGGAGTTCTGCGTCCTGAATACGGACGTGCAGGCGCTGGCGTCCTCGCCCGCGCCGAGCAAACTGGCGATCGGCTCGAAAATCACCAACGGCCTGGGCGCCGGGTCCGATCCGTCGGTCGGCCGGCAAGCGGCGCTCGAAGACACCGAAAAGATCATCGACCTTCTGGAAGGCGCCGACATGGTGTTCGTCACCGCCGGGTCTGGGCGGCGGCACCGGCACGGGAGCCGCGCCCGTGGTCGCGTCGCTGGCGAAAGAACTGGGCGCGCTCACGGTGGCCGTGGTCACCAAGCCGTTCGCGTTCGAAGGATCCAAGCGCCGCAAGCAAGCCGAGCAGGGTTTGGCCGAGCTCGGCGGCGTGGCCGACACGGTCATCGCCATTCCCAACGACCGTCTGCTCGACCAGGCGTCGCCGGACACCAGCATCTTCGACGGATTCCGCCTGGCGGACGACGTTCTGCGGCAGGCGGTGCAGGGCATCAGCGACATCATCACCACGCCCGGCCTGGTGAATCGCGATTTCTCCGATATCCGCAGCATCATGGTCGGCATGGGTTACGCCATGATGGGCACCGCCACGGCCAAGGGTCCGAATGCGGCCGCGTCGCGGCGGCCGAGAAGGCCATCGGCTGCCCGCTGCTCGATGAAGGCGGCGTGCGCGGCGCGCGCGGCGTGCTGGTGAACATCACCGGTTCGCGCAGCCTCGGCCTGCACGAAGTGAACAAGGCCTGCACGCTGATCCGCGACGCCGCCGGCAATGACGATGTCGAGATCAATTTCGGCGTGGTGCTGAATGAGGCCATGGGCGACGAGGTGAAGGTCACCGTGATCGCCACCGGTTTCGAGCGCGCCGGCTTGCCGACCATCACGCGGCGGCCGCGCGACCACGGAGCGCTGCCTTCGAGATCCGCCGATCCGTGCCCGTGGATTTCGGACGCTCCCCGAGCCTCCCCGCGCCGAGCCGCCCCGTGTGGAAGCGGTCGTGGAAGCGGCCGCGCCGGAACCTGCTTATGCCGAGCCGCGAGCCGGTGGAAGTCGCGCCCGAGCCGCAGCTCCCAGTATGAAGAGCCGCCGATGGCCGCGGCCGCCCATGCCAACGGGCCGTCCGAGCCTCTGTTCGACGACCTGGATGTCCCGGCGATCCTGAAGCGCGACCGCCGCTTCGTGCAGTAAGCGCGAAAAGCGCAGCGACAAAACGAACCCAAGAAGTGCTTGAAACGAAAGGGTCGAGCATTTTCGCGCGATGGCTATATCGGCCTAAGGTCGGCAGGCTTTCCACTTACCTGTGCCGAGACGTGGCGCGCGGCGAACTGCGATGGTCTCTACCCGCATCCAGAGCCTTTTTCTGACCAACGACGGGCCCTTTGTGATATGCGGGCGCGCCAATGGCGACCGGCACGATGGACGTCCCGCCAAGGGCGAGGCACTGATTTCGTTGCGAACGGTCGCGTGAAGAGGAGAAGACCGTCCCGGAATTCCTGACGGCTTCGTGGCGCGCCGGCATCGTCGTACCAGATGTCGATTTCGCGCGCGGACGGTCACCTATTACCGGCTGCAGGGGAAGTCCGAAGCTTCCCCCGGTCGAGTCATTAGCGGGTTCCATGACCTCGCACATCCGGAGCGGGACGTCGCGGCAGGGAGGGTCTCCGGCGAGCGCTTGCCAGACGGGTAGCAGCACGCGGTTCCACCACATGATCGCGCCGGTGACGAACATCGCCGCGGGGGCCAGTCCGAAGATCGCCCAGAGCGCCTTGGTCGTCTGGTCGCAGAGCCCGGGGCCGCTGCAGGGAATCCCGATGCCGTTAATGCGGCCGAAGTGCAGTAGGCGAGCCAGTAGATAAGGCTGTCGACGATGCGTAATCCGGCATTCGCGGCAGTGGGAGGCTCCAGCCAGTCGGCGAGATCCTGAAACGAGTCGGGGAAAACAAGATAGGCCCCGCTCAGGCCAAAGATCAAGGTGAATCCCAGGCTCCAGAAGCCGATTGCACTGTGCAAGTGCCACATTTGGCGCTTCCATCCCACGCCGCGACGCAATGCCAGGCTGCGGCGCCAGGTCTTGATGCCCGGCCACCAGATCACCAGACCGGTCACCGTAACGGCGAGCACGGCGAGCGCGCCGAAGCCGTTCACGTTCTTGCCGGTGGATCCGCCGAGCAGATTGTCGTGCAGATCCAGCAGCTCGGACACGAGCAAGTAACCGGCAGAGACCGCATCGCCAAGATCGCTGGCGGACCGGGGATCGAACAGGCGATTCTTGGTTCTTTGCCCCGGCGCATGGATACATCCACCGCCTCATCGGGATTCCGCGGGCGGCCGATCTTCTCAACCCGGTAGCCCGGATACAAGCGCCGGCGGCCTCGGCAAGCTGGTCGTCGGTCAATCGCGGTCCTGAACCCGTCGAGAGGATTGGCGCGGGCGTTGCAGCTCTATAAAGCTCGTTCCGATAGACCAGCACGCTGCCGGTGACGCTCATCAGGAGGATGTAGAGCCCGACGGCGATGCCGCTCCATAAATGCACCTGGAAAACGCCCTGCGCAACCAGAGCTTCTGCGGCTGCCGAACCCAGCGCTGCCATACGGTCAACTGATTGCCCTGGATCACAAGCGTCAGGCTACACCACACGGTCGATCGGGTCAACGATCGATTTCTATACCCAAGCTATAACCCTGATGTGGGCGATTTATAACGCGTTGCGTTGAAGATCCGCACCGAGCGCATGATACGTGATTGCTCTACGCTCGATATTCGAATTCTGGCCGTCAGGGTTCGACACAATCCGTTCGGTCCAATTCCCGTACGCATCGTAGCGGTATACAAGCCGGATGCGCTGCTAGTGCTGACGGCTCTGAAGTGTAGGACACCGTTCCGTTCTCATCCAGGCTCGCCTCGCGATCCCTATGCTCGGTTGTTGTCTCAATGGGATCATCGCGATCATCATAGAGAAAGGTCGTGCGGTCTTCACTGAGGCTGCCCATCTTTATGTGTCCGCTCGAGAAGCCGGCCCTGGGCATCGTATTCGTAGGTTGTGCGTGAGAACGTCTCACCGAAGACATTCTTGAGCATGGCCGCCATTTCCTCGCGACCCTCCGGTGGAACTCGATCGAGAAGGTCCGGGAACGGAGAGTTCTACGCCGGCATGCATCTCCTCTTTTAACAGCCTCCCCGTGCTGTCGCGGACGAAGAGTACGGACCTGATGGAATTGTGATTTGCATCCTGAAAAACAACTTTGGCAGGGAGATCCCACTCGTCGTAAGTCGTGGTCATCGTCGTGGCTCCATGGGCGCCGTAGGCCTGTTCCGTGCCTTCGATGCCGTAGGCAGTGTTTATTCCGGGAAGACTCAGAAAGCGCACTTTGGTTTTCTTGCCGTCCGCATCGTAACTGCAGATCTCCAGGTCTGTCTGAGTGCCGTCGTGGCCAAGGTGCACGGTTCGTACATGACGCCCGGCCTCATCGTAAGAGTACAGGGACCGGTCGATGGGTCCGTCATTGAGCCAGAAGTTGGACTCCGTCAGGCGGCCGGCATTGTCATACAGCCATCGCGAGTGCGCGACGGATCCATCGGGATTTTGAATATCGCTGGCGCCGACCGCTCCGTCAGAGCGGAACGACGTGATCGTGGAGTGCCGAGCCGGCTGCCACTCCTTCTGATCGAGATCCCAAGTGGCGAATTCCGTCCTGAGAGTCGCAACCGGATCATGGACTTTCCATTTGGCAACGTCACTCACGGTGATTCCATTCTTGCGCATCCGGCTCACCGCTCATTATCACCGCTGAAAGCAGCGTCGAACGTCTCAGAGCGCCCGCCAGGCCGATTCCGTACGACCGAAGTGATACGCGGGAGTAGGGCAAAAGATCGCACTCCGGAACTCTGAATCCAATCGGAGCGGGTCGATCAGCAGTTTGTAATGCAAGGCGCGATGAGACTGCCCGATCCGCTACAAGAACGGCGGGCGGTTCATCGCGACGACTCCAATGAAGACAAATCTGTACCACACGAAGAGCTCGAAGTGCGCCCGTTGGATCGGCCTAGCCGCACTGCTCACAGCGAGCGCGATGAGCGCCGCGGATTTTTATGCTGCGCCCACGGGGCAGAGTTCCGGAACCGGATCGATCTCTTCGCCTTGGGATCTGCCGACCGCGCTGGCGGGTGCGGGCGGGCGCATTCACCCGGGCGACTCCGTATGGCTGCGCGGCGGCACCTATCGGCCTCCGAATTCCAATGGATTCGGCAGCACGGCTGCCGGCACCGTCTCGGCCCCGGTCATTTTCCGCAACTACCAGGGGGAGCGTGCGACTCTTGACGGCCGGGGCTGTGAGTTTGTGCTCTACGTCCGGGGCGCCTATTCCTGGTTCTGGGGTCTGGAAATCATGGACTCCAACCCGGCGCGGTTCATCAATCAACCCGGAGAGATCGCTCCCGATGCGTTCGGCGCGGCCGCTTCCGTTCCGGGAGTGCGATTCATCAACAACATCGTGCATGACACGGCCGAAGGTTTTTCCTCGTACGCCGCGTCCAGCGATTCCATGTTTTACGGAAATCTTGCGTACTACAACGGATGGGGCGGCACAGACCGGAATCACGGGCATGGCTATTACATGCAGAACGTAACCGGCACCAAATTCCTGATCGACAATTTCGCTTTCGACAACGCCGATGAGGGCTTCCAGATTTATGGCAGCGGCAACGCCAACGTGGTGGGATTCCGGCTCTTCGGGAACGCGAGCTTTAACAATTCTTCCTGGCCCGACGAGCACTACCAATACAACTACATCATCGCGGGCGGCGCGCAGAGGAAAGATATCCAGGTAGACGGGAATTTCTCCTTCTTTACGCCCAGCGCCAACTACGGATTCAACACCTTTGGCGAGTACAGCAAGGGCGACGACATGAGCATCACCAACAACGTCTTCGCCGGAGGCGCGGACGGTCCGCAAGTGCAGTGCCAGGGCGGCCCGATCGTCTTCACCGGCAACCGAAGCTATGTCCAGCCGGGCGGGATCTATCAAATGAAGCTGACGCTGTGCCCCGGCCAGACTACGGCTGGCTGGACTTGGGATAACAACGCATACTGGGGAAAATAAACTTTTATAACGACGACTATTACGCCGAGTTTCCGCCTGGCAAGCCGCCGCGGGGCTTCGATGCGCACAGCACCATGACTCCCAGCGCGCCCACCGGCAAGTGGATCTACGTCCGCCCCAACCAGTACGAATCCAAGCGCGCGAATATCGTCATCTATAACTGGGATCTGTCCAGCACGGTCTCCGTGGATCTGTCCGGCGTGCTCGCCGTGGGCGACCCGTTTGTGATTCACGATGTACAGAACTTTTACGGTGCGGCGGTGGCCAGCGGAACCTACACGGGCGCGCCGATTCCGATTCCCATGACAGCGCTGCTCAAAGCGACCCCAATCGGTTTTTCGACTCCGCCTCATTCCGCTCCTCTGTTCGGAACGTTTATCGTCACCAGCTCGAACAGCACGCCGGGAGTTTCCGTCTCGGTCACTCCAAGTGCGGCAAATCTGAGCCCCAACCAGCAGCAACAGTTTTCAGCCACGGTACAAGGCAGCGCGAACCAATCAGTTACATGGTCGATGAGTGGAGCTAGGCGGCATCTCTTCTGCTGGTCTTTACACCGCGCCGGCGGCCTTCTCCGGGACGCCTACCGTCACGGCAACGGCCACCAGCGTCGCCGATTCGACCAGGTCGGGGAGCGCGACGATCACGCTCTCTGCAACCGCGAGCATCTCTGTCTCGGTTTCGCCATCCAGCGCTTCTTTGCAGGGCGGCGGGCAGCAGCAGTTCACCGCGACCGTGACCGGGAGCGCGAATCAAAGCGTCACCTGGTCGCTCAGCGGAGCCGGCACTGTGGCGAATGGTCTGTATACGGCGCCCTCCAGCATTTCCACGCAACAGAGCGTCACGATTACCGCCACCAGCGTGGCCGACGCGTCAAAATCCGCACCAGCGACGGTCACTCTCCATCCGCCGGCTCCCCACCTGCGAATTGGCCGAACCCTGGCGCAATCCGTCACTCTCTACCAGGAAGCGGAAGCGGGTACGCGTGTCGCGCCGATGGCGGCTGGAACCGATCCGAATGCGAGCGGCGGCTTCTATGTATCCGCTCCCGAAGTAACGCCGGATCCGTGGCGTTTACTTTCAATGTGCCGGTGGCTGGAGTATACGGCTTGTGGGGACGCGTTCTTGCGATGGATTCCAATCGGATTCGCTCGTCTTGTCGGTGGACGGCGGTACGACCGACATTTGGGATGTGGCGGAAGGCGTTTGGAGTTCGAATTGGCAGTGGCGTTTGGCCGTAGGCCGGGGGCCTGCCGGAACCACTCCCGGGGCGATCAGCCCGCGCTTGTTCACGCTCACCGCGGGAACCCACACATTCCTGATTGCAGGCCGCGACCCGAACACCCAGCTCGACCTGGTCGCGCTGACGAATGATCCTCGCGTCGTCCCGGTGGTTCCCACGATACGTACCTCCGCCACCCGATCCGGGGACGCTGCCAGCCGGCTTAATCGGGCGCTGGACGTTCGATGAGCCGATACCAGCAGCACGCAAGCGTTTGACACATCCGGCAACGGATACACGGGCAAGATCTCGGGTTCCGTGACGCAGGTGTCCGGGCAAGTGGGAGATGCCTATGCGTTCTCGACCAATGGTTTGCTCAATATGGGCTACGCCGCGCAGACCGAGCTCAACAAGGACCTGACCTTGGCTGCGTGGATCAAGACCACCAATTCCAGCCGCAAGGAAGCGATCATTGCCAAGTACGATACGGCCATCGGCTATGGCTACGTCTTGAGGACCACCGCTGACGGCAAGATGGAATTGGAGGTCGGCAGTACAACGCCGCGGTGTACGGCAAAAAGATCGCGACCGACGTGGCCACGATCAATGACGGCCAATGGCACCACATCGCGGTAACGATCAGTCTGAACAGCAATGTGTCCTTCTACGTCGATGGCGCCTCCACTCAGTGTCTCCGCTCAAGGTGACCGGTGCCGGAAGCAATTATGCATGGCTACGGGTCGGGCAAGCCCGGATACTCGCCGTTGGCAACCACTCCAACGGCAGCCTGGACGACGTGCAGATTTATAGCCGGGCTCTGTCGGCAATCGAAATTAATGGATTGGCGGGCAGTATTGCTCCGCCTCCCCCGCCTCCTCCGCCTCCACCACCGCCGCCTCCACCACCCGATCCGGGGACGCTGCCAACCGGCTTGATCGGACGCTGGGACGTTCGACGCGGCCGATACCAACAGCACGCAGGCGTTTGACGAATCCGGCAATGGGTACACGGGGAAGATTTCGGGTTCCGTAACGCAGGTGTCCGGCCAAGTGGGAGATGCGTACGCCTTCTCGACGACTGGTTCGCTTAATATGGGCTACGCCGGGCAGACCGAGCTCAACAAAGACCTGACCTTGGCTGCGTGGATCAAGACCACCAATTCCAGCCGCACGGAAGCGATCATCGCCAAGTACGATACGGCCATCGGTTATGGCTACGTCTTCAGGACCACCGCTGCCGGCAGGCTGGAATTGGAGATCGGCACGTACAACGCCGTGGTGTACGGTGATAAGATCGCGACCGACGTGGCCACGATCAATGACGGCCAATGGCACCACGTCGCAGTTACGATCGCCCTGAACAACAATGTGTCGTTCTATGTCGATGGCGCCTCCACCTCGGTGTCTCCGCTCAAGGTGACCGGAGCCGGCAGCAATATATGCATGGCTGCGGGTCGGGCAAGCCGGATACTCGCCGTTGGGCAACTACTTCAACGGCAGCCTGGACGATGTGCAGATTTATAGCCGAGCTCTGTCGGCAATCGAAATCAATGGACTTGGCGGGCAGTATCGCCCCGCCGCCCCCGCCTCCTCCGCCTCCGCCACCGCCGCCTCCACCCGACCTCCCGCCACCCCCGGGGACGCTGCCAACCGGGCTTGATCGGACGCTGGACGTTCGACGCGGCCGATACCAACAGCACGCAGGCGTTTGACGAATCCGGCAACGGGTACACGGGGAAGATCGCGGGTTCCGTGACGCAGACCACTGGGGTCTTCGGCGAAGCCTACACATTCTCGACCAATGGTTCGCTGAAATGGCCTACGCCTTGCAGGCGGAGCTCAACAAAAACCTGACCCTGGCTGCGTGGATCAGGACGACCAATTCCAGCCGCAGGGAAGCGATCATCGCCAAGTACGATACGGCCATCGGCTATGGCTATGTTTTGAGGACCACCGCTGCCGGCGAGGCTGGAATTGGAGGTCGGCACGTACAACGCCGTGGTGTATGGCGATAAGATCGCGACCGACGTGGCCACGATCAATGACGGGCAATGGCACCACGTCGCCGTCACGATCAGTCTGAACGACAACATATCGTTTTATGTCGATGGCGTCCTAACTTCGGTGTCTCCGCTGAAGGTGAAGGGGGCGGGCAGCAATTATGCGTGGCTGCGGGTCGGCCAAGCAGGATACACGCCCTTAGGAAACTACTTCAACGGCAGCCTGGACGAAGTGCAGATCTATAACCGGGCTCTATCACCGGCTGAAATTGCCGGTATCGCAGGCCAGTGAGGTGCGGGCACGGTCCCAGCGCCTCGCCACGCTCGGTTTCAGGCCTGGCCGGCGGAACGCTCCCGTCGCCCGCCGGTGGGCCAAAGTTTGGCCATGCAAGCCCGGAGTTGCAGGATGGCTCGCGACCTGATCCAGGAAATTCGCGACTTAGGCAGTCCGGTGATCTTGGATATTTCCCGCGGCTTCAATTCGTCGCGGTAGTACATGCTTAAGACCGTCTGGTGGATCTCCGGCAGTTCAGAGATCGCCGCAGCCAGCGCGTGCTGCAAGTTCCCCGCGCTCGAAGACGGCGGACGGGAGCTCGTTCGGATCGCCGGAAAGGAACCGGAGCAGGCCGCGTGTCTCGGAATCGCCAGATGCTTCCGGCTTCCAATTGCCCAGGTTCAGTCCTGGCATGTCACCTGCCACTCGCGATAGCGTTCGACCGTGATATTCAGTTCGGCGGCGATCTCTTGTTCCGTGGGCGCGCGGTGCAGGCGTTGCTCCACTGCGGTGATCGCGGCTTGAATCTGCTTGGCGCGCTGGCGCTGCTGGCGGGGCGCCCAATCCAGGCGGCGCAGGCTATCGAGAATCCTTCCCCGGATCTTGTGCTCGGCATAGGCTCCCAGCTGGACGTGGCGTGACGGATCGAAACGATCGATCGCCGAGATGAGGCCCACGATACCTGTGGATATTAGATCGTCCAGGCTTACGGTCTCGGGCAGCCGGCCGTGAATTCTGCGAGCGAGCAGGCGGACCTGCGGCAGATGCTTCAGAATCAGGCAGTGGCGTTCTTCGTCGGACAAGGTTTGGGTGTGAAAACGTGGATCGTGCAAAATGTTTTACTCACTTCAAACGGACGACTCAGGAACTACTCGGGGGAACCCCCCGACATAGCAATTGACGGGCCATCAGTTCTGACGATGTTTGCATCGAGATAAGTTCTCTGAATGCATCGGTTGGATGGAATATGCGCTTCGCGCGCGCAGAAAACTTTTTCCACAGCGCTAGATTCTTCCGGATCGCGGCGGGAGAAATTTCCGAGCATCGAAAAATATTACTAGCCGGCCTGTGGTATTCAAGTAGAGTCATGATTCACCTCACCCGGCGGCAGTTCGGAGGGATCGTCCTTCTCGGCACGCAGGCGCAGCGCCTGTTTGGAGCATCCGGCTCCGCCAGCGCGATCGACCGGACGCTTCGCGAAGGCATCGAGCGCAGGAAGATTCCCTGCGTCGCCGCGATGGTCGCGTCGCAGGACAAGATCCTCTATAGCGGGGCGTTCGGCAAGCGCGATCTGGCCTCGGGGATCGACGATCCAGCCCGACTCCATTTTCCAGATCGCTTCGATGACCAAGGCGATCACCTCGGTCGCGGCGATGCAGCTGGTCGAGCGGGGAAGCTGAAGCTCGATGAGCCGGTGGCGAGGCATCTTCCGCAACTGGCGAAGCTGACGTGATCGACGGGTTCATGCCTGCCGGAAAGCCGGTGCTTCGCCCGGCGATGAAGCCGATCACGCTGCGGCATCTGCTCACGCACACTTCCGGATTCGCGTATCCCACCTGGTCCGAGGAGATGTTCAAGTACACGCAGGCGACCGGGCCTCTCCCGCCCGGCGTCGTGGCTCCGCTGGTGCCGCTGGTGTTCGAGCCAGGCACGCGCTGGCAGTACGGCTATAGCGCCGATTGGGCCGGACGCCTGGTGGAGACGGTGAGCGGCCTGAATCTCGAACAATATTTCCAGCGCAATATTCTTCAGCCGCTGGGAATGAACGACACGACGTTCATTTTTCCGCCGGACAAGTTCGATCGCCTGGTCAGCCAGTCACGGCGGCAGAACGGAGGGCCGCTGCAGGAGGTTCCGCGCGCGCTCCCGCCGAAACCCGCCGCGTTCAATGGCGGCGGAGGTCTTACATTCCACCGCGCCCGACTACATCAAGTTCATGCAGATGATCCTGCGCTACGGCCGTTCGGGCGTGCGCGACGAGATTCTCACGGCGAAGTCGGTGGAGATGATGCGCGTCAACCAGATCGGCGATCTGGGCGCGGGAAAATTGAAGAGCTTCCAGCCCAACATCTCGAGCGACGTGGATGTGCATCCCGGGAGCGTCGACAAGTGGGGCCTGGGATTCCTGATCAACACAGGTGGCGTATCCCGGAGGCCGGTCTGCGGGCAGTCTCGCGTGGGCGGGCGTGTACAACACGTTTTACTGGATCGATCCGCCGCGCGGGATCTGCGCCGTGATCATGATGCAGTTCCTGCCGTTCGTGGATAAGGAAGCGGTGGGGCTGCTGGGCGACTTCGAACGGTCGGTCTACGCGAACCTATAATTTGCGTTCATTCGCGTTCATTTGCGGCCAGATGTAGGACCACGCTTCGCCGCTGCGGACCCGAGCGGTGCTCGAACACGTAGATCCCCTGCCAGGTCCCCAGCGCCATCCGCCCGCCGATCACGGGAATCGACAGGCTGGTCTGCGTGAGCGCCGAGCGGATGTGCGCGGGCATGTCGTCGGGACCTTCGGTGTCGTGCCGGTAGCCGTATCATCTTCCGGAGCGAGTCGCTCGAAGAAATCCGCCAGATCCAGCACCACGTCCGGGTCGGCGTTCTCCTGAATCACCAGCGACGCCGAGGTGTGCTGGATGAACAGCGTCAGCAGGCCGGTTTCGCGCTTTGGTCGAAGCTACCCACGCCGCCACTTCGCGGGTGCACGGGTACAGACCCTTCCCGCGCGTGCGGATTTCCGAGCGTGTGGTGCACTGCTTACTCGACCGTAACGCTCTTGGCCAGGTTGCGCGGCTGGTCGACGTCGCAGCCGCGGCGAACGGCAATGTGATACGCCAGCAACTGCAGCGGCACCACTTCGAGAATCGGCAGCAGCAGTTCGTGCGTGGTGGGGATGGGAATCACGTGGTCGGCCGTCTTGACCACTTCCTCGTCGCCTTCGCACGCCACCGCGATCACTTTGCCCTCGCGGGCCTTCACTTCCTGGATGTTGGAGAGCGTCTTTTCGTACAGCAGGCGGCTGGCTTCGATCGCGAGAAGTCGCGCGTGGCCAGCACCACGGCGGGAAGATTTTCGTCGATCAGCGCGTTGGGCCCGTGCTTCATCTCGCCCGCCGGATAGCCTTCGGCGTGGATGTAGGAGATCTCTTTGAGCTTGAGCGCGCCTTCGAGCGCGATGGGGAAATGGATGCCGCGGCCCAGGTACAGGAAATCCGTGGACGCGGAACAGCTCCTTGGCCAGATCCTCGTAGATGTGGTCGTGGCGCAGGATCTCTTCCATCTGGCCGGGCAGGTGCAGTGAGCTGCTCCACCAGATGCTTGCGAGGTGGCTTCGTCCAGCGCTTCGCGCTGCTGGCCCAGGTACATCGCCAGCAGAAACAGCGCCGTCAACTGGCAGGTGAACGCCTTGGTCGACGCCACGCCGATTTCGGGACCCGCGTGCGTGATCAGCGTGCCGGCCGCTTCGCGCGTGATCATGGATCCCACCACGTTGCAGATGGCCAGCGTCTTCGAGCCCTTGCTGCTTGGCTTCGCGCTGCGCCGCCAGCGTATCGGCGGTTTCGCCGGATTGCGAAATCACCACCGTCAGCGTGTCCTTGCCGACCAGCGGATCGCGGTAGCGGAATTCGCTGCCGTAGTCCACTTCCACCGGGACTCGCGCCAGCCGCTCGATCATGAACTTGCCGGCCAGCGCGGCATGCCAGCTGGTTCCGCAGGCGACGATGCGCACCTGGCGGAATTCCTTGAACTCCTTGGCGGAGATGTCCATCTCGTCCAGGAAGATGCGGCCGGATTCCTGCCCCACGCGGCCCAGGGTCGTGTCCCGCACCGCGCGCGGCTGCTCATAGATTTCCTTGAGCATGAAATGCTTGTAGCCGCCCTTTTCCGCCATGATGGGATCCCACAGAATGTGCGAAACCTGGCGTTTCACGGGGCGCCCGTTGAAATCGGTGAGATGCACGCCGTCGCGCGTGAGGATGGCCATGTCGCCGTCGGCCAGGAAGAACATGTCGCGCGTGTGGCCCAGGATCGCGGGCACGTCGGAGGCGACGAAATACTCGCCGTCGCCCAGGCCGACCACCACCGGCGGCCCAGAGCGCGCGGCCACGATCTTGTTGGGATCTTTCCGCGAGATCACGCTCAGCGCGAACACGCCGGTC
The DNA here is from genome assembly GCA_963736315.1 of uncultured Gemmatimonadaceae bacterium. Classification (GTDB taxonomy): domain Bacteria; phylum Gemmatimonadota; class Gemmatimonadetes; order Gemmatimonadales; family Gemmatimonadaceae; genus JAQBQB01. Next base: position 23,676 of record CAVTOB010000001.1, read on the forward strand.
AACTGCTTCACGGCGTCGCGCACGGCGTTTTCCAGATTCCCGTCGAAATATTTTTCGACCAGATGCGCGATGATTTCCGTGTCGGTCTCGGTGACGAAGCGTGTGCCTTCTGCGACCAGTTGCTGCTTCAGCGCCAGGTAGTTCTCGACGATGCCGTTATGCACCACGACGATGTCGCCGTGGCAATCGCGATGCGGATGGGCATTCTCTTCGGTGGGCCGTCCGTGCGTCGCCCAGCGCGTGTGGCCGATGCCGTAGGAGCCTTCCACCGGATTCAGCCGCAGCACCTCTTCCAGGTTACGCAGCTTGCCCTGAGCCCGCCGCACGCCCAGGCAGTTGCCGTCTTCGAGCACCGCGATCCCGGCCGAATCGTAGCCGCGGTATTCCAGCCGCTTCAGGCCGTCCAGGATGATGGGGACGGCCTTCTGATCTCCGATGTAGCCAACAATTCCGCACATAAATTAATCCAGAATCTCCACCCGGTAGTCTTCCATGACGGGATTGGCGAGCACGTCGCGCGCCACCTGGTCCATTTCCTTCTGGACCTGTTCCTTGGCCGTTCCCGCCTGGATTTCGATATCGAAAAACTTGCCCTGCCGCACTGCCGTGATGGTTTTGTGCCCTAACCCGTTGAGCGCGCTCTGGATCGTTTGCCCTTGCGGATCGAGCACGGTGGACTTATAGGAGACGTAAACGCGAGCTTTCATAACTTAGAACCATTGTAGTGGGTTATCATGCAGTCTTAGGGGAGAGCGTTTATCGTAAAAGGTTGGGTACTTGCGTCGTCCAGTACTGGGAACGCCACACTGCTGGCGACCGAGAAGACCCGTCTCCTGATTGATGCCGGCCTGAGCCGCAAGGATACCTTCGAGCGCCTGGAGCGGATCGGCATTTCGCCCCAGTCCCTTACCGCGATCCTGATCACCCACGAGCATAGCGATCACGTGGCCGGCTTGCCGGTGCTGGCGAAGCCTCGCGACGGCGTTCAGATCCCGGTGTACGTCTCGCGGCTGACCGCGCCCTGCATCCCCTGGGGCGATTGCGTTCCGAATCTGGAGCTGTTCCAGGCCGGCGCGACCTTCACCATCGGGGATATCGAGGTCACCAGTTTCACCATTCCGCACGATGCCGTGGATCCGGTGGGGTTCTCGTTTCGGGCCGAGGGCATCAAGATTTCGATCGCCACCGATCTCGGCTATCTGCCGGATTCGGTCCGCGTCCAGTTGCGCGGTTCGGATGCGCTGCTGCTCGAGTCCAATCACGATCTGAACATGCTGAAGGTGGGGCCTTATCCGTGGTCGGTGAAGCAGCGGGTGATGGGTCGCATGGGGCATTTGTCGAACGACGCGGCTTGCGACGTTCGTCCGCGACGATCTGGACCATAGCACCTCGACTCTCATCCTGGGGCATCTGAGCGAGCACAATAATCATCCCGAACTGGTCCGGCAGGCCGCCTTGGGCGCTCTGGACGGCCGCAGCCTGTTCACCAAATTACTTATCGCCGAGCCAGGCCAGTTATTAGAGGCATTTTGTTATTAGGCCGGATCGGCATGCCCGACCCGACAGTCCGCTGTAGTGGCGAGGCTGCCTGCCCTCGAAACATGATTAATCGATACACGCGGCCCGAGATGGGCCGGATCTTCAGCGAACAGAACAAGTTCGATCAATGGCTGGCGGTGGAGCTCGCGGCCGCCGAGGCTTTGGCCGAATCGGGAGAAGTCCCGGCGGAAGCGGCGCGTGCGCTGCGCGCCCATGCCGCGATTCGACATCGCCCGCATTGATGAGATCGAGCGCGAGACCCGGCATGACGTGATCGCCTTCACCACCGCCGTCGCCGAGAAAATGGCCGCCGCCGGCGCCGCCGACGCGTCCCGCTGGCTGCATTACGGGCTCACATCCAACGACGTGGTGGATACGGCCCAGGCGCTGATGCTGAAGCAGGCGTCCCAGATCCTGATCGAAGGCGCCCGCGCGCTGGCGCGAGATCCTCAAACGCCGGGCTTACGAATTCAAGAACACCGTCCAGATCGGCCGCACCCACGGCATCCACGCCGAGCCCATTACGTTCGGTCTGAAAATCGCCCTATGGTATGACGAAGTGGTGCGCGGCACGGCACGCCTGGAAGCCGCCGCCGAAGACCTGCGCGTCGGGAAGATTTCGGGCGCGGTGGGAACCTTCGGGCACATCGGGCCGGAGGCGGAGGAGCGGATTTGCGCGCGCCTGGGATTGAAGCCGGCGGCGATCTCCTCGCAGGTGATCGCGCGCGACCGGCATGCGGCCTGGGTGTCTTCGCTGGCGCTCATCACCGCCACGCTCGAGAAGATCGCTCTCGAAGATCCGCCATCTGCAGCGGACCGAAGTTCGGGAAGCCGAGGAGCCGTTCGGCGCCGGCCAGAAGGGATCTTCGGCCATGCCCCACAAGCGCAATCCGGTGGTCTCGGAGCAGATTTGCGGGCTGGCGCGCGTGGTCCGGTCGAACGCCCAGGCGGCCTTCGAAAATATCGCGCTGTGGCATGAGCGGGATATCTCCCACTCGTCGGTGGAGCGTGTGATTCTGGCTGATTCCGCGATCCTTACCGATTACCTGCTGGCCAAGACCCGCTGGCTGGTGGAGGGCATGCGGGTCCATCCGGAGCGCATGCTGCGCGAATCTGGAATCGACCCAGGGGCTGATCTTCTCCGGGCAGCTGTTGCTGGATCTGGCCGCCGCCGGGATGCTTCGCGAAGAGGCTTATAAACTAGTGCAAACACACGCCATGCACTCCTGGGAGAGCGGGGGCAAGTTTCCGCTCCGCCGTGGAATCGGATAAAAAAGTGCTTTAGTTTCTTCGATTGAAAAGATTCGGGCGGCTTTTTCCGTGGATCGCCAGCTGACCCACGTGGACCGTATCTTCCGCCAAGTTTTCCGCCAAGACCCTCAAAATTAATAACTTACGTAGATCCAGCGTAGTACTAAGAAAATCTCGGGATTCGAAATAGAGCTTCTGGGGTAAACTGTAGATGGCAACGGATGAATCCTGCTTTCCATATATCGGAGTACGAGTTAGCGAGAGTCTTGCTGGTGGACCAGAATCCAGCCAGCCGGCTGACTCTCAAGACCGTACTTGAAGCCGGCGGCTATAAGGTCAATGTAGCCGCGAGCGCCGCGGAAGCGGTCGGGAAGCTGGATGAAGGCGAATATGAGCTGGTCTTGAGCGATCTGCAAATGGAATCGCCCGAGGCAGGCTTGAAGGTGCTGGCGCATGCGCGGATGATGGATTACAAACCCGCTACTGCGCTGATCACCGCCTATCAGGACTTCCATCCCGATCCGGCCCGCCATCAGAAGTCGATGCTGATCAGCCCGGAAGACATTCCCGGATTGCTCGGCAAGATCGCCGATCTGATCGCGGAGCGAGCCACCCGCCGCCTGCGGCGCGAACTGCGCCTCGCCGGCGTCTAGACCGTCCATCAAACATTCTTCTCCTGCGCGTGCGATCTCCGTACCGTGAACGCGCGCGCGAGTTCTTCGATCCTGCGTACTACTGAGAGTTTCCTGCCTCTCCATTAGACTGCAATCGTTGACATCGAACTGGCGTCCGGGCACGCGGCTGATAGCCGGTTAAGATCGGAGGAGAAGTTCAATGCACAAGATTGTCAAGGTAGGATTGTTGTCGTTCGTGGTCTCGCGTTGCCGCGAGCGCGCTACTACTTTTGACTTCACCAGCACCGACGGAGTTTGGCGGGCTCGAATTCGCTTGGGACCTGCGCCACGACCAATGGAGGTTATGCGCTAACGGCGACGTATTTACCCAGGCATCTGGGGGGATCACCGTCACGGCGACGGCCTGGAATTCACCAGCCCGTGCGGATATCCATCAGCGGAATTGTTCAAGACCGGTTCGGCTCCGACTTATATCGGACTGGGTCAGTATGCAACTCGGTCGAAGGCACGCACACCACGGGATACATCAGCTGCACCAATACAGAGGCTACCTCGATCTTCGGATGTTCCGCTTGATACCGTAGTTGTGTTCAGTTGCCACCGTGGATCTCCGTACGGAGATCACTCGGCAACACCACTGAATCACGAACGGCATCGACACCCAGTTTTGGTATCCGAATCTGACCAGCCTGACTGGGCGAGCCTAAGTCGGCTGTGGCGCGCCATCGGGAACGTCCAGATTCGACTCACGCATGCAATCTTTCGCGGTGTGCCAGGAGCGTGCAGTCGGTAACGAATCTTCTCGGCGCGGGTCGGGTCAATCGGATCGATGGCCAGTTAAGGTCACTCGCTCTCAGGTCAAAGCCTGAGTCTAACGGCGGTTCCGGAGCCGGCAACCTTCGGACATGGCGGGTCTCGGCTCTGGTTGGCCTGGGATTGCATCGCCAGCGGCGCAAGTCGAGCAGCGTCAAGCGCGAGTTACGTCCAGACTGGCGATTTCGCGCTCCAATTCCGGTCAGCGCTCCGGCGAAGAAATGGTCCTGCGGCATCGACCAGGATCAGCTTCTTCGGGCTCGGGTAACGACGCGACCAGCGGCTCCAGTTCGGAGACGGGGCCGTACTGGTCGTGCGTGCTTTGCACGAAGACTCGCGGCACCGTGCAGCCTTCCAAGAACGAGCGGTCTTTATAAGCAGTCGGAAATCCGACCGCGATCACCCGCGCGGCGCGCCGATTCCTTCGCACCCCAACCGCAGCGCGATTCGCGATCCGAACGAAAATCCCGCCAGCGTGAACGGCAGACCGGGATAGCGCCCGCGAAGATACGCCAGCGCCGCGCGGGCGTCTTCGAGTTCGCCTTCGCCGTGCGCATATTCGCCTTCGCTCAGATTCACGCCGCGATAGTTGAAGCGCAGCACCACCGCTCCGGCGCTGCCGCAGCCCCCGCGCGATGCGGTAGACCACTTTGTTGTGCATGGTCCCGCCGTGCTGCGGGATGCGGATGGCACACCAGCGCGGCTTCGCGCGGCTCGCCGCGTCCTCCGGGCTCTTCCAGCAGCGCCTCCAGGCGTCCGGCGGGGCCGTCCAGAAACAGCGACTCGATCTTGCGCGCCAAGCTTAATTGGTTCGGTAGTTGGTGAACTGCATGTCGATCCCGAAATCGCTCGAGCGCAGGAGCGCCATCACTTCCTGCAAGCGTGTCGCGATCCTTGCCGGCGACGCGCACCAAGTCCCCTTGAATCGACGCCTGAACCTTCTTCTTGCTGTCCTTGATCACTTGCACGATCTCGCGGGCCTTCTCGATCGGGATGCCCTGTTGCAGGCTGATCTCCTGGCGCACGCGTGGACCCGGCGGCCGGAGTGATGTCCCGTGGACCAAGCCCTTCAGCGGAACATTGCGCTTCACCAGCTTCTGCTTCCAGGATCTCGCGTCACGGCCTTGAGCTGAACTCGTCCTGGCTGTGCAGCAGGATCTTGTTGTCTTTCTCCTGCAGCTCGATATTCGAATTCGAGGTCTTTCAGGTCATAGCGCTGCTGGATTTCCTTCAGCGCCTGCTGCACGGCGTTGCTCACTTCCGGCAGCTCGATTTTCGATACGATGTCAAAACTGTTGTCAGGCATGTGAGTGAGGGCGGGTGCCGCTTTAGTGACCTAAGGCTACCAAAACCTTTTCGGTAATTTCACGCACCAGGTTGGGCAAGCGCCGCGTCCAGAGCCAGGGTGATGGCCGCCTGGATCCGTTCCGGATCGGGAGGAACCGGTGCAGCGCGGAGCCGTCGACGGGCGCATCCGAAACCGGCACAGGCCGGAGCCGACTGCCAGCGCTTCGGCGAACAGTCCCCGCGCGAGCTTGGCCTCCTGCACCAGCGAGCGGATGGTCCCGATGACCACGGACGCTTCGAACGGCTTGCGCAGCACGGCGTCGCAGCCGGCCGCGCGAGCTTCCTCTTCGTCCAGCGTCTTCGAGCGGTCCCGCGGTGAGGATCACCCGCACGTGGCGGTGGAATTTCTTGATGTAGCGGCAGAGATCCAGACCGCCGCTGCCGGGAAGAAACGCGTCCGCGATCACCAGATCCGGATCGGCATCGGCCAGGCGCGCGAGCGCGGCAGCCTCATCCGCCACGCTCGAGACTTCGAAGCCCTCCTCGCGCAGAATACGCTCGCCCATCCGCTGGGCGTGCGGGCTGTCGTCCGCCAGCAGGATGGTGCTCATTCCAGTTCCGGCATCCTGCCTAGGGCTTGGGTTTGGCGGGCTGCGGCTGCTGGCGCGCGTCCGGATTATTCTCGAGCGCCGAGGGATCCGCGACCGGCGCCACCGTAACATCGCCCTGGAATCCCGCCTGCGAGCCGGGAACCGGAACGGTAACCGGAATATTCTGCTTGGGCGGATTCATCTGCGGGGTGCCGGATTTCGCGGCCATGCTGGTGTCCGGATTCTGCCGGATAAAGCCGGTGAGCCGGTGGAACATGCCCGGCTGCGTGCGATTCTCTTTTTCAAACCGCATGCGCGCTTCGGCCGCGGGATCGGCAGCCGGAACCGGCATCTCCAGCGTCTTCAGCCGCGACTTGGCCTGATCGGCAAACTCGCTCAGAGGATAATCGCGAACCAGGCGGGTGTAAGCGTCGCCGGCCTGCTGGCGGAAACGCGGCCCCAGGCGCGTATAGGAATCGCCTTCCAGCCACAGCGCTTCATCCGCGCGGCTGTACAGCGGATACTGATCCACCGCCCCGCCCAGCCGGTTGGCGGCCGAGGCGATAGCTGCCGCGGCTGATGGTAGAAATCGCCCACCCGCATTTCGCTGTCCGCCAGGACTTCCTGGATGTTGCGCAGAAGCTGCTCGGCTTCGGGAGCGAACTTGGAGTTGGGGAATTGCACCAGAACCTGGCGGCATTCCTGCTCGGCCCGCAGCGCATTCATTGGGATCGCGGTCGGGCTTGTCCATCTGCTGGTAGTGGATCATGCAGAGCTTTTCCTGCGATTCCGCCGCTTCCGCCATGGTGGGATAGAACAGGATGAAGTCCTTGTACTCGGCTTCCGCCTGAGCCCGGCCGCGCGCGCCGCCTTCGCGATACCAGCATCGGCGATGGCCAGCTTGGCCTTGGCCAGATACTCGCTCGATTCGTAGGTGTTGATCAGCGTGTTGAGCGTGATGCGGGCGATTTCGTAGCGGCCCTTCTCCAGGTCCTTGATGGCCTTGTCGAACAGGATCTTGTCCGGCTGCTGGGTGTCCGCGGTGATGGGGTTTTCGTATTTCTTGTGCTTGAACGCGCAGGAACTCACGGCCAGCGACGCCGCCAGCGGCGCTGCCAGCTTCAGGATTTAAGGACAATTTCGAAACATGCATGGAGAACCTCTTGACTATACCCGAATGGCGGTCGGCGTCGTGCGCGATCCGGCGCATTTCCTCGAAGGCGGCCGGCGGATTCACAGTGTGAAAAACAGACGACCCCGCCACGACCCACTCCACCCCTGCATCTATAATCTTCCCAAGGTTTTCCTTGGTTACGCCACCATCGATCTCGATGGGGAACTGCAATCCCCGTTCCTTGCGCCGGGCGGCCAGCTGCCGCACCTTGTGGAGCGCATTGGGGATGAACTGCTGGCCGCCGAAACCCGGGATTCACGCTCATCACCAGGACGTAGTCGGCGACGTCCAGAACATCGTCCAGCATGGCCACCGGCGTGGCCGGATTGATCACCACGCCCGCCTTGGCTCCTTCGCTGCGGATCATGCGCAGGGTCCGGTCCAGGTGCCGGCAGGCTTCCTGATGCACCAAAACCTGGTCGGCGCCGGCCTGGATGAAGACGGGCGCGTACTTGTCGGGATCCTCGATCATCAGGTGCACGTCCAGGATCGCGCGGGTGGCCTTGCGGAGCGATTCGACCACGGGCGGTCCGATGGTGATATTGGGCACGAAATGGCCGTCCATGACGTCCACATGGAGCATGCGGCAGCCGGCCGCTTCGAGCGCGGCAATCTGCTCGCCCAGACGCGCAAAATCGGCCGAGAGAATCGATGGCAGGATCTCAACCATGAGCGACCATCCTCAATGTTAGCAAACGGTTATCGACGGCGGCGAAAAAGCCATCCCCGGGGTCGCGGCCGGGCAGCCGAAGGTGGGTGGCGGTCACCGGCAAGTCCCGCGACAATGTCTTCGTTTTCTTCCCGTTCGAGCGAGCAGGTGGCGTAGACCAGCTTCCCGCCGGGCTTCAGGTGCGGGAGCGCGTTTTCCAGGATTTTGCGTTGCAGATCGGCGAACCGCGCCAGGTCGGTCTCGCGCAGCCGCCACTTGATCTCGGGATTGCGCGCCAGCGTGCCGGTTCCGGAGCAGGGCGCGTCCACCAGGATTCGGTCGAACTTGGCGTTGAAGGGCAGCGCCGTGGCGGCGTCCAGGACCACGCGCTGGGCCTCGGCGGGAACATCCGCCAGGCGCTTGAGGTATCGGTCGCAGGCGATCACGTTTGCGCCGAGCGCAAGGATCTGGGCGGTTTTGTTGCCGGGCGCCGCGCAGAGATCGAGCACGGTCATTCCCGGCTCGATTTCGAGCAGCGGCACAATCGACTGCGCGCCGGGATCCTGCTGGCGGCCGGTGTCGGGGTTGATCGCGGCTTCGGGTTGTTCGAGCGCGGCGCGGGCGATCGCGGCGGCGGCCTGCTCGCCATATTGCTGCTGCCAGCGTTCGAGCATCCAGGCGGGGAGGCTGAGTTCGGTGGCTTTATCCGGCCACGCTATGGGCGAGCGATTCACTTTGCGCAGGACGGCGTTGACGAATCCGGCGGCCGAGCGCTTGTGGGCCTGCTTGACCAGCTCGACGCTTTCGGCCACCGCGGCGTGGGCCGGGATGCGGTCGAGATAGCGCAGTTGGAAGATGCCCATGCGGAGGGCGATGCGGACGACGTCGTCGAGCTTGGGCTGCTTGCGGCCGGAGAAATCTCGATGAGGTAGTCCAGTTGCGACTGATACCGTAGGCATCCCAGTGTGATGCTTTCGGCCAGGGCGAGATCGCGCGGCGTCGCCCGATTCGCGGCGGAGCAGGTCGGTGGCGTATCCACCGCCGTGGACGCGCTGGAGTACTCGGAAGGCGATTTCGCGGGCAGGGGACACTCTTTTAAGTATGGCCGCAAATGAACGCGAATGAACGCAAATCTAACGAAAGTCGTGCGAGGGGACTTCGGCGACCTCGAAGTGAAGCGGCTCGGCGCGGTTCAGCTTCACCGAAATCGCTCCCTGCTGGTTTTGCAGGATGCCTTCGACCAGCAGATAGGGCGCGGTGACCAGCGTCTCGCGGAAGGCATCGAACAGATCCGGCTCGACGATGGCGTTGGCGATGCCGGTCTCGTCTTCGAGGCTCAGGAACATGAAACCTTTCGCCGTCCCCGGGCGCTGGCGGCAGATCACGCATCCGGCTACTCGCACCAGGCGGCCGTGTTTTTCGTATTGCAGATCTTCCGCGGCCACAACTCCACGTGTGCGCAGGCCTTCGCGATACAGCTTCATCGGATGCGGCCCGATGGTCACGCCGGTGCCGAAGAAATCGGCACGGATGCGCTCGGGTGCAGTCATGGCTGACAAGGGAGACGCCGGTTCGCTCGTCTCCACGGCTTCGAATAACGGTCCTGCGGGGCGCAGCGCGCGCTCGGCTTCCCACAACGCGTCGCGACGGTGACCGCCGAGCGAATTTAATGCGCCCACTTCGGCCAGCATCCGCAGCTCGGGCTTGCGCAGGCCGGGTACGCGGCGCACCACGTCGTTGATAGAAGAGAACGGCCGCGCCGCGACAATCGCCTCGGCCGTTTCTTTGCGCACCCCGCGGACGTAGTTCAACCCCAGACCGGAACGAGCTATCGCTCCTCGAATCGTGCATTTCCAGGACGATTGCTGCACGTCCACCGGCCGGAAATGCAGCCCGTGCCGCTGCGCGTCTTTCACCAGCGTCGCCGGATGATAGAACCCCATGGGCTGGTTGTTCAGGATCGCCGCGGTGAACGCCGCCAGATAGTGGCACTTCAAATACGCGCTGGCATAGGCGATCAGCGCGAAGCTGGCCGCGTGCGATTCGGGAAACCCGTACAGCGCGAAAGAAGTGATCGATTGCACGATGCGGTCCTGCGTCTCGCCCAGGATGCCGTTGGTCGTCATGCCGCTGCGCAGCCTGGTCTCGATGTCGCGCATGCGAGCCTCGCTGCGCTTGAAACCCATCGCGCGGCGCAGCTCCTCGGCCTCGCCTCCGGTGAAGTTGGCCGCGATCATGGCGATCTTGAGCAACTGTTCCTGGAACAGCGGGACGCCCAGCGTCCGCTTCAATACCTGTTCCAGCGACGGATGCAGGCAGGCGGCTTCTTCATATCCCTGCCGGCGATTCAAATACGGGTGCAGCATCTTGCCCACGATCGGTCCCGGACGGATGATGGCCACCTGCACCACGATGTCGTAAAACTTTTTGGGTTTGAGGCGCGGCAGGCAGGACATCTGCGCGCGGCTTTCCACCTGGAACAGGCCGATGGTGTCGGCCTTCTGCAAGCGCGGCGTACACTTTGGGATCGTCTGGCGGCAGATGAGCCAGGTCGACAGGTTCCGGGTAGTGATCGCGAATCAGTTCGAGCGATTCTTCCAGCACCGCCATCATCCCCAGCCCCAGCAGATCGACTTTGATCAGGCCGAGATCGGCGCAATCTTCTTTATCCCACTCGATGACGACGCGTCCGGGCATCGTCGCGGGTTCCAGCGGGACCACGGCATCGAGCTGGCCCTGGCAGATCACCATGCCGCCGGAATGCTGGCCCAGGTGTCGCGGCAGGTTTTGCGCGGCGACGTACAGCGATAGATATTTCTGAATGCGCGGGTCTTTCAGATCGAAGCCGGCCTGCGTGAACTGCTTCTGCGCGGTGTCGTCGGGATCGCGCCAGCCCCACGTCGCGACCAGCGAAGAAAGTTTCTCCAGCGCCTCCGCCGGGAAGCCCAGAGCTTTGCCGACATCGCGCGCGGCGGATTTTCCGCGATAGGTGATGACGTTGGCCGTCATGGCCGCGCCGCGAGCCCCATAGCGCTGGTACACGTACTGGATCACGCGCTCGCGCTGATCGCCCGAAGGCAGGTCGAGATCGATATCGGGCCACTCGCCGCGTTCCTCCGATAGAAACCGCTCGAACAGCAGTTCCATCGCCACCGGATCCACCGCCGTGATCCCCAGCGAATAACACACCGCGCTGTTGGCGGCCGAGCCGCGCCCTTGCACCAGGATTTTCTCGCGGCGGCAGAAATCCACCAGATCCCAGACGATGAGGAAGTAGCCGGCCAGGTCGAGTTTTTCGATCAGCGCCAGCTCGCGCTCGATCTGGCGGCGGGCTTTTTCGTGATACGGGCGGAAGCGCTGGCGCGCGCCTTCGTCGGTGCGCTGGCGCAGAAACGAGTTCATGGTTTCTCCCGGCCCCACGGGATATTTGGGGAATTCGTAGCCCAGATCGGCCAGCGTGAAATCGAGGCGCGCCGACAGCTCGGCGGTTTCGGCGATGGCCTCGGGGACGTCGGAGAACAGTTTTTCCATCACCTGCGGCGATTTGAGATACCGCTCGGCATTGCGCGCCAGCAGCTGCCCCGCCGCCATGACCGTGGTCTTGTGGCGGACCGCGGTGAGCACGTCGGCCAGCTCGCGTTCCTGGGGAGTAGCGTGGCGCACGCCGTTGGTCGCGAGCAGCGGCAGCTGCATGGATCGCGCCAGCTCCATCACGGCTTGATTGCGCGCTTCCTGATCGCGATGGAAGTGACGCTGGAGCTCGGCGTAGACGTTGCCGCGTCCGAACAGGCTAGTCAGTTTAGTCGAAACGCTCACGAGTAGGAGCGCCTTCGCCGGTCAGGCACACCAGGCCGCTCGAGAATCGATGCAGCTCTTCCTGGGAGGCGGCCGCTTCTCCTTTGGGCGCGCGCAGCTTCATGGAGGTGATCAGGCGGCACAGATTCTGATAGCCGGTGCGATTTTCGACCAGCAGCGGGTAGAGGTCGCCGTCCTCGCCGGTGATTTCGGCGCCGATGTGCGCCTTGGCGCCGATTTTTTTCGCCGCCATGTAGAAGCGCGGCGCGCCGGAGAGATTGTCGCGATCCATTAATGCCATAGCGCCATGGCCAAGGTCGGCGGCGCGCTGGACCAAATCCTCGGGCAGGGAAGCGGCTTCGAGGAAACTGAATGCCGAGCGGGTGTGGAAGTCGACGAAACGTCTAGTCATAGACGCCTTCCACGAACCATTTCTTCGGCGCGCGATCCAGGATACAGCCGGTACAGCGCGCCGTCGCTCAGCGCACAGGTCGTACTCGTCGCGATTCCAATGTATCTGGATGCCACCAGTCGCCGCTCGATCGCCACGGCCCGGCGATTTGCAGGATCTTGCCCTGAAACATTCGCGTCCACAGACGTTCTGCAGTAACTCGCGCTTCCAGCGGCGGCCGGAAATATCGAAACGGCAGCAAAACCCCCGTCGGTCGAGCCAAACCCGGACGGTGCGTATCGAACAACTCCGGATACCCGACGTTCTTCTCGCCCACCAGCCCGCGGATCTTGCCCAGCGTCAGCTCGAGTTTTTCCGGTTCCGGCGCGGCGGGCGTGAACAATCCGTGCTGGATGCGGCGCGGCTCGGTGGGGACGAGTTCCAGACGTATCTTGGCAACAGGCGCTTCCGGCGGCTGGCGTTCGAGCGAATGCTCCACCAGCTTCAGCAGCAGCTTCACATCCCTCGTCGGAAACGGGAGGCTATGCGTCCTTTGGTTGCCGTTGAGGGTGAGGTATAAAGAAGCCGCCGCCAATGACTGCGATTTCAGCCGCGCGGTCAGATCGTGCAGAAACCGCGCGATCAGGAACAGCAGAGGCTCGCGCAACTTGATGGGATGCTCCAGATCGGCCGATTCTTCATAGACCGCCGCCGGAAGTTGCGGCCGCAGAGGCCGCTCGAATGCCCCGCGGGCCAGGCGTTGCAGCCACAGTCCGCGGGCGCCTAAACGCGACGCTAAAGCGTCGTCCGGAAGCCGCGACAGATCGGCGAGCGACCGAATGCCCCACAGATGGAACGTCTCGAAAAGTTCAGGATCGGGCGGGAGCGCGTCGATCGACAGCGCGCCCAGCACGCGCGCTTCTTCACCCGGCGGGATGAAGGTGTAGCCGGGCAGATTCCGCGCCGCCAGGATCGCGGCTTCGGCGGTCGCGGCCACGGCCGCTTGAGTGTCCTTCAATCTGCCCTAGCTGGCGCGGCGTGACCGAGAACACGGCGGTCTTCTCGTCCACCATCTCGACGAAAGGAGAAAAGGAATCCGCCAGCCGGCTGGCATCCGGCCCATGAATGCACGCGAACATGATTTCATCCCGCGTCGCGTAATAGAAGGAAGGGCGCCTGCCCGGTGAACACGGCGCGACGCGGCGGCATCTTGATCGTCATGAACGAACACGATTTCGCCAGCGGACAATCTGCACACCACCGTCAGGATGGTGGGCGTCGATTCCACGCGCTCGCCGGAAGCGGAACCAGGCGGTGGGAGGAATGCGGTTGAGCGCGGCGGGCGCGACCTCGGCCAGATCCAGCGCGACCACGCCGAATCCGCCGGCCTGAATCAGCAGATCGGCCGCGCGCAGGGCGTGCTCGGCGTTGCCGCCGCAGCGGACCCAGACCAGCTTCGACAACTCCACGCCCACGGCACGCGGCCGAGCAGGCATCGAAGGCGTCCTTGGTGTCGACCAGCGCAGCGTACTCGCCCCGGCCGGTGGAAGCGGCGAGAAGCGCGTGCAGCACCGAGGTACGCCCGCTGGACCGCGTGCCGGTGATTTCGGAGATCCTGCCGCGCGGGAAGTCGCGCCAGGCAGCGGAAAGAACATCAGACCGGCTGGTAACTGATGCCAGCCAAGAGGAAGCACGGCAGCCATACTCATATTCGCCTTTTGTTCGCCAATGACAGAGTATCCTTGCTCGCTCCTGGTGTCAAGCTCACCCGCTAGATAAAAACCTAGCTAGGGTGGCCCCTAGTTGTAGGTTCAAGGGGTTACCCGCTACGATTAAGACCCCTGGCGTTATGGACATGGATGTATACAAGAGCGAGACCGAACAGGTGGTGAATCGCTTTCTCCAGCGCGAGCTCAGTTTCCCTAACTGTATCTCTGCTCTGGATGCCGCCCTTGGCCGGCTCATCCCCAGGCTGCACCCCGACGAATTCGATGCTCTTCGGGCTGTCATGCTGGCCAATAACGAAGCGGTAATGAACGAGATGGCGCGGCGCGGATCACTGGACGAAAAGTCGAAGGTTCCCACCACCCGTCCTGCCTCCTGCTGAACCCTCCTAATAAACTCCCGCCTGCTAAACTAAGAGCTTGACCGAACTCGAACAGCGGCGCCGGGCCGTCCAGACGGCGCTGGCCGGGGACAAAGCCAATATCCACAAAGCCGACGCCCTGCTGGTCAGCTCTCCCGCCAACATCCGGTATCTGACGGGTTATGCCGGCTCCAACGGGCTGGCGCTGGTGACCCCGTCCGAGACGCATTTCTTCACCGATCCCCGCTACGCGCTCGAAGCCTCCGAGAACATCACCTGCAAGCTGCACATCGCCAAGGGCCCCTGAGTGAGGCCGTCGCCGGCATCGTGAAGCGCAAGAAACTCAAGAAAATCGGATTCGAGCCCGCCTGGCTGAATCTGGACCAGCACCAGAAGCTGAAAGATCTGCTGCCGCTGGGCGCCTCGCTCCAGCCGATTCCCGGGATTGTGGAAACTCTCCGGATGACCAAGTCGCCGGCGGAGATCGACATGATCCGCAAGAGCGTGCGGGTCAATTCCGAGGCTTACGCGCGGACGCTGCGAAGAGTTCGCTTGGGGATGCGCGAGCGCGATATCGCCGCCGAGCTGGACTATCAGATGCGGCTCCACGGCGCCGAAAAGCCGGCCTTCGATACGATTGTCGCGGCGGGAGCCCGCTCGGCGCTTCCCCATGCCCAGCCGACCGGCCGGCGCCTGGAGGAAAACGATCTGCTGCTGATCGACATGGGAGCTTGTCTCGACGGCTACATGAGCGACATGACCCGGATGGCTTTCCTGGGCCTTCCCAGCAAGCGCGTCCAGACGCTGTATGAGCGCGGTCCTGGAGGCGCAAATGGCTGGGATCGAGGCCGTGCGGCCAGGGGTCACCGCGGCGCGAGTGGACGGGGCCGCCCGGGAAGTGCTAAAAAGGCATGGACTGGACCGGCAGTTCGTCCATTCCACCGGTCACGGCCTGGGACTCGAGATCCATGAGGGTCCCCGAATCGGGAAGAAGGACCAGACCAAACTGCAGGCCGGGATGGTGATTACCATCGAGCCTGGCGCCTATATCGACCGCTTTGGAGGTGTTCGGATTGAAGACACCGTGCTGGTCACCGCCAACGGCTGCGAAGTCCTGACCCCCACGACCAAGGAGTTCGTTCACCTTTGTAATGACCATCGACGAAATACGGAGTTGCTGGATCTATTCAACGAGAGCGGCGTGGGCGAGTTGGAGATCGAGCGCGAAGGCGAGCGGATTCGCATCCGCAAGGCCGGTCAGGCCGCCGGAATACCAGGTTTCCCCGGCCCTGCCGGCAGCGGCCCAGCCGCAGGAAACCACGGTTTCCGTGGAATCCGCGCCGGCCGCTACGGAGACAGAGGACTCGGGGCAGATCCTGGTGAAGTCGCCCATCGTGGGCACGTACTATGAAGCTCCGTCGCCGGGATCGGCGCCGTTCGTCAAGGTGGGCGATGCGGTGGAGCCCGGCCAGGTGCTCTGCATCATCGAGTCCATGAAGCTGATGAACGAAATCGAGGCGGAAATCGCCGGAGTCGATCGCCGCCAAGCTGGTGGAGAACGGCCGTCCGGTGGAGTATGGAGAGGCGCTGTTCGCGATTCGGCCGCGCTAGCCTCGCTATGTTTCAAAAAATTCTGATCGCCAACCGCGGCGAAATCGCCCTGCGCGTCATCTGCGCCTGCAAGGACCTGGGCATTCGCACGGTGGCGGTGTATTCGGAAGCCGACCGCCACAGCCTGCACGTGCGCTTCGCCGACGAAGCCATCTGCATCGGCCCGGCCAAGAGCGCGCGCAGCTATCTGGATATTCCCGCGGTGATCAGCGCGGCCGAAATCACCAACTGTCGACGCGATGCATCCGGGCTATGGCTTTCTGTCCGAGAACGCCGATTTCGCCGAAGTGTGCGAGACCAGCGGCCTGAAGTTCATCGGCCCGCCCGCCGGACGTGATCCGCCGCATGGGCCTGAAGCAGATCGCGCGCGCGCGCCATGGAAGAAGCCGGCGTGCCGATTCTGCCCGGCTCCGACGGGCATCCTCAAGAGCCTGGAAGAAGCCGCTCGAGATGGCGGAGCGCATCGGCTATCCGGTGATGCTGAAGGCTTCGGCCGGCGGCGGCGGGCGCGGCATGCGCATCGTCCGCAAGCAGGACGAGCTGGCGGCCCTTGATGGCGCAGGCGCAGGCCGAGGCGGCCGCGGCCTTCTCCTGCGGCGACATGTACATGGAGAAGCTGGTCGAGAATCCGCGCCACATCGAATTCCAGGTTCTGGCCGACGAGCACGGCAACGTCGAGATTCTGGGCGAGCGCGAGTGCTCCATCCAGCGGCGGCATCAGAAGCTGATCGAAGAGTCGCCTTCGCCGGCCGTGACGCCGGACTTGCGCAAGTGCATCGGCGAGATCGCTTGCGAGCCGCGCTGAAGGCCGTGGGCTACGCCAACGCCGGCACGGTCGAGTTCCTGATGGACGCGACGGGCAAGCTGTACTTCATCGAGGTGAACGCCCGCATCCAGGTGGAGCATCCGGTGACCGAAATGGTCACCGGCGTCGACCTGGTGAAGAGCCAGATCCTGATCGCCGCGGGCGAGCGGCTGGACGAGATCCTGACGCGCCCGGTCCAACTGCGCGGCCACGCCATCGAGTGCCGCATCAACGCCGAGCATCCGGAAACGTTCGTGCCGTCGCCCGGGACGCATCACCGGCTTGAACCTGCCCGGCGGCGCGGGCATCCGCGTGGATACGGCGGCGTATCAGGACGGCGTGATCTCGCCGTACTACGACTCGCTGGTGGCCAAGCTGATCGCCTACGGCTCCGACCGCGCGGAAGCCATCGCACGGATGCAGCGCGCGCTGGGAATGTTCGTGGTGGAGGGAATCTACACGTCGATTCCGCTGCACCAGCGCATCCTGAAGCACCCGGAGTTTATCGCCGGCAAGATCGACACCGGATTCCTGGTGCGCCACGGTTTTCTGGCAGAGAAGAAGTAAGTTCCAGTACTCTCGCGCGAAAAGTACTGTTTCGGAAAGTCCTGGGCGTGCTATACTTAGCTAGTCGAGGTCACTTCTTGGAGGAGGAGTTGGCCCCTGACATTCGTAATAAGCGCCCTGCTTTTCGGAGGATCAGCGGCCGCTACTGGAACTACTAGGACAATCCCGTGTGGATGTCTTTCCGTTCGCTGTAGCGATTTTCACCTGTCTGTCTTCCTCTGGTTGTAAGGTTACCTTACTACGGAATTAGGTAACATCTCTGCCCCAATCTTTATGGGCCTCTGAATTGTCAGGAGTACCAGTACCCCGTATTATCGGGACGGAGAGCAAGAGGAAGCCATATGGAAACTGTAAGCGAACCCATCAACGACAGCCCACAAAGCTCGGAAAAGAAGAAGTCCACGGTGCGGATTCTTCTGGCGGACGATCATCCGATCGTTCGCGACGGGTTGAAGAAGCTCCTCCAACTGGAAGACGATTTCGAGGTGGTGGGCGAGGCCGGGGACGGCCGCGAGGTTCTGGAGAAGGTCCACGAACTGGATCCCGATGTACTGCTGCTCGATCTCCGCATGCCCAACCTGGACGGCCTGTCGGCCTTGCAGGCGCTGCAGCAGACCAACAAGCGCACGCGCGTCATCATCCTGACGGCTTCCGAGGATAAGAACGAGTTCGTGCAGGCCATGAAACTGGGCTGCAGCGGCATCGTGCTGAAGCAGACGGCTCCGGATTTGATCGTGAAGAGCATCCGCAAGGTGAACTCCGGCGAAATCTGGCTGGATTCGCTCACCACTGCGGCGGTGATGCGGCAGTTCTCCACCGGCCAGGAACAGTCCGGCGGCGGCGGCGGCGGCAAAGGCCGCGAGCGCAGCCCCTCTCCACGCGCGAGCGCGAAATCGTGGCTCTGGTGGCGCAGGGCTACAAGAACAAGGAAATGGCCGAGAAGATGTTCATCAGCGAGCAGACGGTGAAGAACCACCTGCACAACATCTTCGACAAGCTGGGTGTTTCGGACCGCCTGGAACTGGCGCTCTACGCGATCCACAAGGGCTTGCATCTGACCCCGGACGCGACGCCGGCGCCGTAACTCGACTAGACGGTTTTATCTTTCGAGTAGCACAGCGGCTCCAGCCGGCACTCCGCGCAGCGCGGATTTCTGGCCGAGGCACAGAGCCCGTCCGTGATGGATGATCTGGTGCGAGAAGAGAATCCATTTCTCTTTGGGAAGAATCTTCATCAGGTCCTTCTCGATCTTGACCGGATCGGTTTCCTTGGTCAGATCCAGCCGCCGCGAGATTCGCTGGACGTGCGTATCCACGACCACGCCGGACGCAATCCCAAAGGCCGTGCCCAGGACCACATTGGCGGTCTTCCCGATGAGCCGCCGGAGATTCTGCTCGACCCTCCCCCACGCGGTCTCGAGATCGAGCGGCACGACGTAGCTGTAGCTCGCGGCGACCGTCCATCCTTTCGCCAAGAAGGGACGAACGTCGTGCAACGCGCGCGAGCGAAGGTTGATGCTGCCGAGTCCCACGCCGGAGAGCGCGGCCTCCAGCGCCGTGAGAATCTTCACGTGGCGCGCGGTCGCTTCGGACGGATACTGCGTCTCGTACCGGCGGACGACGACGCCGTTGTAATACAATAGAAGGCGCGGCGACACGAAGGCGCCTCCGCGCGACGTCCGTTCATACAGGGCGACGCCGCCGACGATCTCCTCGCCGCGCATCGCAGCGAGGATCCGGAAGCGCCCTCCCGCCGCGGTACACAGCGCGTCGAGGTAGCCGGGGAGACTGTAGACGCTTCCTCCAGGTGCGGCGCTCACGAACTTCTCCCACGCCGGCCAGGCATCCTGCTCGAGGGCGCGGACCTCGACGTCCCACGCCATCAGCCGGCGCGACGGAAGTAGGAAGACGCGCGCCGCCTCACGAACGCAGCAGTCTCGCTGAGCGCCGGAAACGGGTCGCTCCACCGCAGCACCGGCTGTGTGGACCGAAGCCATGACCACAACCATTCGCCGGCGGTCAGTTCACCCCGCGCGTGCAACTCGCGACACGCGAAGTAGTCGTAGTACGGGTACACGCACGACTTTCCGACGCGGTAGCCGATGGTCTCCGGCACCTCCTCGCCCAGCGCGTCGAGCACGGACATCGCGCAGACGTTCACGCCACACTGCCCGGCGAATTCCACGTACCACCACGGTCGGGCGTTCACCTCGATGAGCTGGCAGACACCGTCGCGAGCGTCGCGCTTGAACTCCGCGCTGAACATGCCGCGATAGCGCACGTGCGCGAGCAGCGTCGTCAGCGTCGCGACGGCGTCGGAGACCGCCGACGGATCGACGCTCTCGAAGAAGGTGCTGTTTCCGAAGTCGGACGGGTACATCCGCAGGCGCCGGCGGACGAAGAGCGCGCGACGCCGACCTTCGCGGTCGATGAACCCCTCGACGTAATAGTGGTTGGACGGGGGGCCGGGCACGTACTCCTGCAACTGCACCGAGAGCTTGGCCCGCCTCACATCCGCGAGCCTCGCCGCGAGGTCCGTTTCAGTCGTGACCTGAAACGCCTTGACGCCGAACTGACGGTGGAATGCCGCCGAGTCGCGCGGCTTGAGAAAGACGTGCTCGAGGGTCGGGTTCGGCCGGACCTGGTCCTTCTCTTCCGCGTCGATCGGAGAGGTCCGGGGATGGGGGAGAGCGAGCTCGTCGAGCACACAGGCGAGGCGCCCCTTGTCGATGAGCGCCTGCAGGCAATCATGGCTGGGGATGCTCGTCGGGAAGCGACCGGCGACCTCGGAGGCACACTTCGCGACCCGCAGCGCCCAGTCGTCCTCGCAGGGAAGGAGGACGGCGCGCTCGAGGGGGAGTCCCTCCAACCAGGTGGGAAGCTCGGTCCGGGGGCTGGCAGTCGCGCGCGAGGGGGGAGCGGCCCGGTACCAGCGCGACTTCTTCGCGATGCCCGGCCGGTCACTCACCACGAGGGGCGCAAATCCCGCTCGACCAAGCAGACGGATTGCGCCGAGGACAGTCAAACCTGATCCCAGAACCAGGACAGGCGGTCTCGGCGAGGTCACGTCAGGGAATCTTAGTTGTTGGCGAACTCCGCTGAAAGCCAAAATAAACTTTCCTTTATGCGCTCAGCGGCAGCGGCGGGAGGCGAACCACCGACGGGCGAAGGGCGAGACGAGAACGACAAAAGGCAGTTCGAGGCGGACACTGCCGGGGCAATCCGCGGGGCGAGACGGCCACCCGGCCGCCGCCCTGAGGCGTTGCGCATCCCCGGAGAATAGTATCGGCATCCGTGACCGGCATCCGGTCGAGCTCGTTGCAGCGGGAAACGGGCAGGAGGCCGAGAAAAGAACCCGCCAAACGGCCAGGGACCGCCGGCGGCTCCGGGTCGCGAGGGCTCGTCCAACCCTCCCTTCCATTAGAGTGTCTAGGTGAGCATGGCCCGCTCCCTCGACCTCCTCCAAGGCACGCTCGACCTCATCGTCCTCAAATCGCTGTCGTGGGGTCCGATGCACGGCTTCGGCCTCGCGCGTTGGATTCAACGCACGACCGAGGATCTGCTGCAGGTCGAGGAGGGTTCACTCTATCCCGCCCTCTATCGAATGGAAAACCGCGGGTGGATCAAGGCGCAGTGGGCGCTCACCGAGAACGGACGCCGGGCGAAGTACTACCGGCTCACCGCCAGCGGGCGGCGCCAACTGGCGGACGAGACGAAGACGTGGGACGATCTCACCGGAGCCATCGGCAAGATCATGGCGGCGCGGCGGGAGGAAGCGCTGTGATCCACGACGACGACCGGGCGCCGGCGTGGCGTCGCTACACGCGGTTTCTGCGCGCGGAGCCGACGCACGACGTGGATGAGGAGCTCGACTTCCATCTGCAATCCACGATCGACGAGCTGGTGGCGGCCGGGATGTCGCGCCAGGCCGCGCGCGACGCGGCGCGCCGGAAATTCGGCGACGTCGATTCCATCGGACGAACCCTGTACACGCTCAGCCGGCAGCGGGAGAGAACGATGCAACGAACCGAGTGGTGGCAGACGATCAAACAGGATGTCGTCTTCGGGCTTCGCCAACTTCGCAAGGCTCCGGGTTTCACCGCGGCCGCGCTGGCGACGCTGGCGCTCGGCATCGGCGCCAACAGCGCGATCTTCAGCGTCGTCTACAGCGTGATGCTCAAACCGCTGCCGTTCGCCAACAGTGATCGCATCATCACGATCGGCGAGCGCACTGGTAAGAGCGTCAATGCCGTCACATTCGGGAACTACGCGACGTGGCGCGAGAGCGCGCATTCGCTCGCCGTCATCGGAGCATTCTTCGGGGCGCTTCGACCGCGAACACTGACGGGGCGCGGCGACCCGACACCAATCATGACGATGTCGACGACGGGCAGCTTCTGGAACGTCGAATTCCTGCCGCCGGTCGTCGGCCGCTACTACGCCCCCGACGAAGAGCGCGCGAGCGCGACGCCGGTTGCGGTTCTCTCGGAAGCTCTCTGGCGCACGCGGTTCAGCGGCGATACGTCGATCGTCGGCAAGCAGATCACGCTCAGCGGAATGGATTTCACGGTCGTCGGCGTGGCCCCTCAGGACCACACGATCGGGACGCCGGCGGAGATGATCTGGGTACCGATGAAGCTCCCCGCCGCACGATGGAACGACCACAGCGATCACGAGCTGGATGTTCACGCGCTCCTCAAACCCGGCGTGACGATCGAGCAAGCGCGCGCGGAGTTGTCGGCGATCGAGCGCCAGTTGGCCAAGGAGTATCCCAACTCGGGGTTCGAGGACGTCGAGGTCCGCAGGTACGCCGACGACATGGTCGGCGCGGTCAACCGTACGCTGTTGCTCACACTCCTCGGCGCCGTGACGCTCGTCCTGCTGATCGCGTGCGCCAACGTCGCGAACCTCCTCATCGCGCGCGCCACGGCGCGACGTGTCGAAATCGCCATTCGCGGCGCGCTCGGCGCGTCGCGACGGCGCATCGTCGGCCAGCTGCTCGTCGAGAGCTCGATGCTCGCCCTGGCCGGCGGCCTGCTCGGACTGCTCGTCGCCTGGGCCGGCGTGCGGTTCCTGGTCACGAGTCCGGCGGCGATGGCGCGATTGCGTGATTCGACGCTCAATGTGCCCGTGGTGGTCTTCACGTTCGGCGTGGCCGCGGCCTGCTCCCTTCTCTTCGGCCTGATGCCGGCGATCAGAGCGGCGAGAACGGACCTGCAGCAAACGCTGCGTGATGGCGGTCGTGAGACGTCGATCTCAGCGCGCGATCGCGTGCGCGGGCTGTTAGTGGTCGGCGAGCTTTGTCTCGTGCAGGTGCTGCTGGTTGGGGCAGTGCTATTGATCCGAAGTGCGCTGCTCCTCGAGGCCGTGCAGCCCGGCTTCGTCACGGACAACCTGTTGATCACCAACATCCTTCTTCCATCGAGCCGCTACGGCGCGCCGGGCGCGCTCGAGGCGGGGTTCATGAAGCTGGACGAGGCACTCGCCGTTATCCCCGGCGTCAAAGCGGTCGGACGCACGTCACTCGCTCCGGTGCAGAACGGCGGCCAATGGAACTGCAACGCGATGCGTCCGGGAAGCAACGGCCACGACGATGGTGCGGTCGGCGCGAACATGCGCGGCGCCAATGCGGCCTACTTCGGGGCCATCGGCGAGCCGGTCGTTCGAGGACGCGCGTTCAACACCACGGACGTCGCCGACGGCCCACCCGTCGCCATCATCACGCGCGGTCTCGCGCATGACTTGTACGGCGATGCCGACGCCGTGGGGCAGCTGATCACGAGCTGCGCGTCGGCGAACAACAGCGGACCGGTCTGGCGCACGGTGGTCGGCGTCGTCGGCGACACGAGGGCGAGGGGACGCGCCGTCGATCCGCCGCGAGAGATGTACATGCCGAGCGCGCAGTGGCCGCTCAACAACTCGATGGCGTATCTGATTCGCGGCGCCGTTCCTGTATCGACGCTGTTGCCGTCGATTCGGCGTGCAGTCGCCACGGTGGATCCTGAGCTCGCGCTGTCGAGGACGAAGACGATGGATGCCGCGTTCGCCGACTTGCAGGCGCGCCCCCGATTCACGATGTGGCTTCTCATCCTGCTGGGCGGAACCGGCCTCGCGTTGGCGATCGTCGGCGTCTACGGCGTGATTGCGTATCTCGTGGTTCAGCGCAAGCACGAGTTCGGCGTCCGTCTCGCTCTCGGTGCCGAAGGCGGCGCCTTACAGTGGATGGTCGTGCGCCAAGGATTGGCACTCGGCTTCGCCGGCGTCGTGCTCGGGACCGCGGCCGCGATTGCGCTCGCACGTTTCCTGTCCGCGTTCCTGTTCGGAATCACGGCGCGCGACCCCGTGACGTACGTCGTCGTCGCGGCTTCTTTGGCGCTGCTCGCGGGAGTGGCCAGTTACGTGCCGGCACGAAGGGCGACCAAGGTCGATCCGCTCGAAGCGCTAAGAGCCTGAACCCGCGCCACGAGCTCCGTCGCGCTTCGCCGTTCGGCACTCGAGCGCTTCTCAGTATCCGTATTTTTCAGCATGCTGCAACTGCTCAAAGACAACACCGTATCGAACCCATCCGTCTCTCCGCTCGTTCCGCAGGACGACAGCGCCGAGTTGCTGGATTCATATTCTCGTGCCGTCGTAAGCGCGGTCGATCTGGTCGCTCCTTCGGTGGCCCACCTCGAGATTGGGCTCGGCGCCCCCGCTCGTCGCGGCCGCGGCCGCCGGTCCGCGGATGCGGAACGGACAGGCGCGGGCTCGGGGTTCCTGTTCACACCCGACGGCTTTCTGCTCACGAACAGCCACGTCGTCGAGGGCGCCTCGAGCATTCGCGCGACCTTCGCGGACGGCGAGAGTCACGCGGCGGAGCTGGTCGGTGTCGATCCGGACACCGACCTCGCCGTCCTGCGTGTGGACGTCCCTTCGCTCCTCGCCGCGTCGCTCGGCGACTCGTCGCGGTTGCGCGCGGGACAGGTCGTCATCGCCATCGGCAACCCGCTCGGCTTCGCGTCCACCGTGACGTCGGGCGTCGTCAGCGCGCTAGGACGTACGATGCGCTCGCAGTCTGGGCGCTTGATTGACGGCGTGATCCAGACCGACGCCGCGCTCAACCCGGGGAACTCGGGGGGGCCGCTCGTGGACTCGCGCGGACAGGTCGTGGGAATCAACACGGCGATCATCGCCGGCGCGCAGGGAATCTGTTTCGCGATCCCGGTGAACACGGCCCGCTTCGTGATTCCGCAGCTGATTCGCCACGGACGCGTGCAGCGCGGGTGGATCGGCGTGAGCGGGCAGACGATCACGCTGTCGCGCCGGCGCGTGCAGATCAGCCATCTCGACGGCGCGGGCGGAGTCCTCATCACGGCGGTGATGCCGAACAGTCCGGCCGAGTCGGCGGGGCTGCGTCCGCGAGACATCGTGGTCGAGCTCGCGGCGGCGCGCGTCGGCAGTGTCGACGACCTCCAACGGCTCCTTGCGCAGGAACGAATCGGGAAGACGGTGCCGGTTACCATCGTGCGGGAGGGAGCGCGCCGAATCTTTCCGATCATTCCGGCCGAGAACCCGGCGCGCTAGCTTCGCGCGAAGAGAGGCGGAGATCGGAACGATGTCGCGCGCGTTCGTCAACGAAGACGCTGGGGGCGGGCCCGGGAAGCAGTACGTCCTTCCCGCGCGCGACGATCCGTCGTTCGACGCGGTCGCGGCGGAGGTGTTGCTCGAGGCCGCGCGAGACGGAGAAACCGCCAGCGCCGAGCAAGCCACGGGCTACTACTGGGGCGAACGGAAGCTGCACGAACACGTGCGGCGAATTCTCGCCCGCGCCGAGGCGAGCGGCGACGACCGGCTCGAGTCGCTGGCCCGCCGATTCCTGCGCTAGCGAGCGTGGGGAAGGAAACTACGCGGGCCGATCGCAAATCATGAGCAGCGCCGAGCCGTCCGGCGTGTTCACTTCACCGATGCGACGAAATCCGGCCTTCTCATAGCAACGGATCGCGCGGGCGTTGGCCGGGCTTGGATCCGTCTGCACGCGCGTCGTCGTCGGATCTTCGAACAGCTTGGCCACGAACGCGCGCACCATCGCTGTGCCGAGTCCCCGATTCAGCCGCGACTCGTCGGCGAGAAACTGATCGATGCCGAGGACGCCCGGATCGCGCTCGTCGGGCCACCAGCCGTCGCCTGCGTACGCGGCGACGTACGATTGAATGAAGCCGATCGGTTCTTCGTCGAGATACGCGAAGTAGGCGCGTGGGAACGACGGGTCTTCCGGGTGCGACAGGTATTTCTCCCGAAGCTCATCTTCCGATGGCGTCGGCGCCCACACGGCGGCGACGTGAGGTCGACTCATCCACTCGAGGAGACGGGGAAGCTCGGGGGCCGTGAGAGGCCGAAACACGAAAACGTTGGAAGCGGGCGACAACGCCGTTGACGTCTTTACGCTCCTTGGCGGCTTCGGGGTGTGGCACCTTCGCCCTTCGGTGCCTTCGGGCTTTGGCCCTTCGGCGTATGGGCTCTTCGCTCTTCGTCACCTTCGCCCTTCAGCCGCTCAGGCCGGCCGTTCTCCTTTCACCGTCACCCGGTTTCCCTTCCGCTCGTTCGGCCAGTAATCCCAGATCGCCATATGCTGCGTGCACCGATTGTCCCACATCGCCACGTCGTTCGCGCGCCAACTGAAGCGCGTCTGATACCACGGACTCTCGGCGTGGTTGAACAAGAATTGTAGAACGGCCTTGCTCTCGTCCTCCGGCAGCCCTTCGATGCGCGTCGTGAACGTCCGGTTGACGAAGAGCGATTTCTTTCCCGTGTCGACGTGCGTGCGGATGACCGGGTGGACCGCGGTCGGGTAGACCTTGCCGGCGTCGCTCACGCCGCGGTCGGAGTAGCGGCCGCGGTAGATGTGCTCGGACTCGTGCACCGCGTCGAGGCCCTCGAGATACTGCTTCATCCGCGGCGATAGGTCGTCGTACGCCGCGTACATGCTCGCGAAGAGCGTGTCGCCGCCCGACGGAGGGAGCAGATGAATCTGGAGGATCGAGCCCAGCGGCGGCTCGGTGTCGCACGAGACGTCCGAATGCCAGAACTCGCCGTTGGCGATCTTCGAGTCCTTGTGCGCGTGGATGACGAACACCTCGGGGTGCCCGTCCATGTGCGGCGCGGCGGGGTGGATGTGCAAGGGGCCGAAGCGTTTGCCGAACGCTACGTGCTGCTCCGGGGTCATCGGCTGCTGGTCGCGGAAGAAGATGACCGAATGGCGGTGAAACGCGTCGCGCACCTCGCTCCACTGATCGTCGGACAGTGGCCGTCTGAGGTCCACGCCGCGAATCTCGGCGCCGATGACCGGCGAGCACGGCGTGACCTGAATGGTTTGATAGTCCATGGGGGCTAGTATGAGCAGCGACCCCGAGGGACGGAAGGACGAGTGCCAACCGGACCCGGCCCGCCCCGCGCGCTGGCGAAACCGTCCGTCCGGAGCTTTCGTAGAGGCGTCAGCGACTCGCCCGGCTACGAACTCCAACGGAGAGATCGATGTTGAAGGACATTGTCCTCATGCTCGGCCTGGCGTGCGGGCCGATTTCCATCCTGCTGGGAACGCTGTGGATCATGGCCCTCAAGCGCGCTCAGCGAGCCGAGACGATGCTCGATCGCATGATGCTGACCCAGCAGCTCCGCGGCGAGATGAAGGACCCGAATTCACGCGTGATGGACGCGCTCGACTCACTCGCGATCGAGGTCGAGCGAATCTCCGAGGCGCAGCGGTTCACGGCGCGCATCCTCGCCGACCGTCACGACGCGCCGCGGCCCGCCTCGCTGCCGTCGTCGCTGCCGTCGTCGGTCATCACGCCGCACTAGCGTCGCGCCCCGCCGTCCCGCGAAGCTCACTCCTTCGCGGGTTTGAGAGGCTGGCCGCCGCGCATCTGATCGAGCAACCCCTGTTGGCGCTCGGTCAGTTGGCTCTTGATGCGCACCATCAGCGTCATTTGCGCGACCTTCATATCGCGCTCGAACGTCAGCACGCGATTGACCTCGTCGAGGACTTTCGGCTCGTCGGGGGACGCGGCCTGGATGAGACGCTGCAGCTTTTCCACCTCCGCGCTCATCTTGAACTGTAAATCGACGACCTTGGACTGCGCGTCCTTGACGGCGTCTTGAATCGCCGAGCGCTGCTTGTCGGTCAGCGCGATCGCTTCCTGATGTCCCATGACCAGCTCGGGCGGATAGAGAAAGCGCGCGAGTGGGTCGGCGGCGGGAGGCGGGACCGGCCCCGTCCAATCCGGCGGAGTGCCGCGCGATGCTGCGCCGGGGATCGGAACGCAGTCGCTCGGCGACGGCGTGACCGTCTTGCCGTCGACCACGATGATCGGACAAACCGCCACCGAAGCCTGACCGGGCGAGGGACGAGCGGGAGCCGGCTGCTGCGCCAGCGCCGCACTCGACACGAGTACGAACGCGAACGGGATGAAGGTCGTGCGCATGATCAATCTCCTTTGCGCCAAAGCGCTGACGACGTCGCGCCGTCGAGAACGGACGAGAGAAGCGGGGAGGGCGAGAGCACGCTTTGCCCGCTCGCGGGAACTAGACTGCTGGTCGGCGACTGCCAGGTCGTGACCGATTGCGCGGCCGCGTCGCCGGTCGCACGGAATCGTTGTGTCGCGACGAGCCCGACGATGACCGCGGCCGCGGCGGCGAGCCACACCACCGGCATTCGGTACGGCGTCACCTTCGCACGCCCGGTTCCGGTTCGATCGACAATCTCCAGAAACTCGGGCGTACGCGCGCCGTCCACGCGGCGAAGATCACGGAACCGCTCGCGGATCTCGTCGTCGGCGCGCATCAGCGTGTCTCCTCCGCGGTGAGCAGGCGTGCGAGGGCTTTCTTGCCGCGGTCGTAGTGCGTCCGCGCCGACCCCACCGACACTTCCATGACGCGCGCGGCGTCCTCGATCGTGAGATCGTGATAGAACGCGAGCTGCAAGACCTCGCGCTGGCGATCCGACAAGCGAGCCAGGGCGCGCGCCAACCGCTCGGCACGCTCGGCGTCTTCGACGTCCGCGTCGGCGCGACTCGCCGAATCCGGCACGTCGAGCGCCGCGTCGCTGCGGCGATGACGGCTACTCCACAGCCATGCTTTTCGCTTTTCCGATCGTGCGATCATACGAATCACGCCGAATACCCAGGTCTTGAAGCTCGATCTGCCGCCGAAGCGCGCGCGCCCCGAAACGATGCGAAGGTACGCCGTCTGGAGAACATCCTCCGCCAAGTGGCGATCGCGCGCGCAGCACGAGAGGGCCCATCCCCAGCTCTCGGCGTGCAGACTCTCCAATTCGCCTTTCAACGCGGAGCGTTCCGCCAGCACGGGCCGAGGCTCGATCGCTGTCATACTGGAGATGAGTGTCGCCGAGCCGTTCGCCATATGACACCGTGACCAACCGCGCCTACCGGCCCGCTCAGGACCTGGCCAATCGTGGCGCCGAAGCCACCGATCAGCGCGTCGGCGCGGCCGCCTGCGGCACGCCGGCGCCGTACTTCGGTCCCGAGTCTCTCGCCGAGAGCAGCTCGATCGCGGTTTGGTAGAGACGGGCGCGAAGGGCGTCGCGCTCGGAGGCCTGCGTGATGTAGCGCGCGACGATCTCGAACCCGCTCGACGCCGGCCGAATGCTGATCGACGGAGCGGCCGCGATCGCCGAAGCGTGCGGCGACCGGCGCGCCACGCTCCACTCCTCCTCGGCCAGGCGCGCGCTCTCGGTCGTCGCGGCCTCGATCTGCGCCTCGAGAGCCGAGGCGATGGCGTACGGGTCGCGGCCTTGCGCGACTTGGATGTGGACCTCGTCCCACATCCAGCGGCCGGACGTCGAGAAGTTGAAGTAGTGTCCTTCGATCGCGAAGCTGTTGTTGAACGTGACGCGGCGACCGGTCGGGTTCGACTCGGACCATGCGCCGGTCTCGAGCAACACCGTGTAGAACATGCCGATCTCGACGACCTCGCCCGTCACGCCGTTGATCTCGACCTGATCGCCGACACGGATGCCGTTCTTCCCCATGAGCACGAACCAGCCGAGGAAGCCGACGATGAAGTCCTTGAGGGCGACGGAGAGCCCGGCGGCGGCGAGGCCGACGACCGTGCCGACGTCGTTGGGCGGACCGAAGACGATGAGAAGAATCAGGAGCACGCCGATGACCTGAAGCGACGCGCGGGCGATCATGTACAGCGTCTGCGCCCGGCGATGGTCGGCGACGCGCGCGTTCGCCATCCGCTCGAACCAACGCGAGAGCAGCATCCCGGCGAGAATGATCGCGAGGATCGCCGCCGCGCTGCGCAGCACCTGGTTGAACCTCGCGCGCGCCTGCGACGACACGACCGCGCTCCACCCCGCGTAGGTGTCGGAAAGGCGGGTCTGGTTGTCCATGCGCTGATCGAGCGTCGCGCGCCTCTTTTCGCTTGCGGCGCGATTGCGCGTGAGCGCGAGCAGCGCCGCCGACGAATCGTGCGTCAGATGCGCGCTGGCGCTGTCGACCATGCGGGCGGCGCGCGCCTCGATGCTGTCGTGCCGCTGCTTGAATGCCCCGGCGAGCGAATCGGCCGAGTGTTTCGCCGCGTCGAGCTGCCCGACCTTGTCGCGCAGCGTGAATACCGCGTCGGCGGCGCCGAGCATGCCGTGCGCCGCCGGGGCGCGTGTAATCACGATGCGCGTGCTGTCGGACGCGCGTGATGCGGCCTCGTGTTCGGCGACGATCGACTGAATGCGTCCTTGAGGGTCGCCGCCCGCGCGCTGCAAATCCTGCCGCGCATCATCGACCTCGTCCTGGTCGAGTGCCAACTGCGCCTTCGCGAGCTCGAGGCGATCCGTCAGTCCCTGTACGGTGGACGGCGCAGCCTTGGCGACCGCCGCCGTGAGCTCGGCGACTTGCGCCTGATCGGCGCTGGCCGCGGCGAGCGCCCGCCGGAGTTGGTCGTTGAGCTGCGAGACCTCCGCGGACTTCACCGGCGGCTGAGTCGACGCTCGCCGAACGGCCTGGGCAAACGCCAGATCCATTTCCTGGTCGGCGAGTCGCAGCGCGTCATAGGCGAACGTGCGCTCCTCGGGCGTCGTCGGGAGGCGTACGAGCTGCTCCGCCGTGATGAGCGAGCTCTGATCGACGCCGAGCGAGCGGCGCGTGGCGCGCGCCTGCACGACGGGCCTTTGATTGGTCCGGAAAATCCCGATCGTCACCGCGACGAGCGCGGCGACGACGACGAGGAGAAACGTGTTCTGCCTGAACCGCATTGGATCGGGGGGGGGAGACCGGACGCGAGGCTTCTGGAATATCGGGGCGGGCACAGGGGACTCCAACCCCGGGCGCCCCTCCTAGTCGGAGCGCAACGCTTCCGTCGGATCGACCATCGACGCGCGGCGCGCCGGGATCCAGCTGGCGAGCAGCGCGAACAGCGAGAGAAGCACGGTCGACGCGCCGATCGTGAGTGGGTCCATCGGAGCGACCTCGAAGAGGAACGACCGCACGAATCGTCCGACGACCATGAGCAGCGCGACGCCGCCGACGATGCCGAGCGCGCTGAGCGCGAGGCCCTGCCGCGCGACCATCACCGCCACCGAACCCGGCTGCGCGCCCAACGCGATGCGCACGCCAAGCTCGCGCGTGCGGAGCGTCACGACGTACGCGATCACGCCGTATAGTCCGACGACGCCAAGGGCGAGCGTCACCGCCGCGGCGACGCCGAGCATGATCATGGTGAACGACAGTCGCGCGAGCGATTCGCTCACGGTCGTCTGCATCGACCTTGCGTCGAAGGTGGGGAGCGCCGGGTCCAGCTCGTGGACGAGCTGCTGGAGAGATCGTGTCGTCGCCGCGACGTCGCCCGTTGTTCGGGCGACGAGCGCCATCTTCCACCCGGGCCCGTACAGCGTGTCGGGCGAGACCGACTCGGGCATGTAGACGGCCGGCGTAGGCTGGGCGAAGAGCGAAGTGTCTCGCGCCGACCGCACCACGCCGATGACTGTGTGATACACGCCCGTCGGAAGCACCTGGTACCGTTTGCCGAGCGCCGACGCCCCAGTCGAGTCGCCGAACATCAGCCTCGCGGTCTCCGTGCTGATGATCGACTCGGTGCCGCGCTGCTGTTCCATGCGATCGAACATCCGCCCCGCGACGAGCTGCATGCCCATCGCCGTGAAGTAGCCCGCGTCGGCGATGCTGTAGAGTTGGAGGGAGCCCAGCTTCTTGGATGGATCCCATTGTCCCTCGACGAGCAGCGGATCCTGATCCATGTCGCCCATCTGCAGTGGAAGCCGCGACGAGACACCGAACGCCGTCACGCCCGGCAGATGCTTCGCGCGCTCGGCCAGGTTGGCGTAAAAACGCACGACCGCGGTGTCGTTCTTGTAGCGAAGCTGCGGAAGCGAGACCCACACCGTCGCGACGCCATCTGGATTGAAGCCGGGCCGCACTGCGTGCAAACGTTCGAAGCTTCGCAGGAGAAGACCGGACGCGACGAGCGCGACGAGCGCGAGCGCCATCTGCGCCGCGACCAGAATGCCGCGCGCGCGCTGACGCGACGCTCCAGCGGTCCCCCCGCGGCCGCCCTCGCGCAGACCGGAGAGCGCGTCGCCGCGCAAGAAACGAATTGCGGGAATCGTGCTGCACGCCACGGCGACAATCGCGGTGACGACGATCGTGAACGCCGCGACCTGCCAGTCCATTCCGACTTCCGCCAACCTGGGAAGCTGAGCGGGGCCTGCCTCGACGAGCGCTCGCAACGCGAACGTTGCGACGACCAGGCCGAGGGCGGCCGAGACGGCGGCGAGGACGCCGGCCTCCGTCAAAAAATGCGCAACGACGCGAGCGCGCCCCGCGCCGAGTGCGGCGCGAACCGAGAGCTCGCGGTGACGCCCGTCGGCACGAACGAGGAGAAGATTCGCGACGTTCGCGCAGGTCACGAGCAGGACGAGCAATGCGGCGGCGGCGACCATCCACAGCGTCTTCGACGCATCGCCGACGATGTCGTCGCGCATCGGGTAGAGTCGCGGACGCGGCTTCGCCTGGTCCATGAGGAGCTGAGTCGTCACGCCCGGCGCGACGGTCGGGAACATGCCCACCATCCGCGGGAGCACGGAAGCGAAGTCTCGCTCCGCCTCCGCCACCGACACGCCCGGCTTCAGCCGCGCGATCGCCGAGTGGTTGAAGCCACCTGGATAGGGATCCTTGGGGTCGAGCCGCTGCGGCACCCAGATCTTCGTGCCGGCGTTCGGGAACGTGAAGCTCGACGGCATCACACCGACGATCTCGGTCGGCCGCTCGAAGATCGCGATCTTCCTACCGACGATGTTCGGGTCGGCGCCGAAGCGCGTCCGCCAGAGGCCTTCGCTGATCATCGCGACCTGTGGGCCGTCTTTCACGTCCTCCGCCTCGGTGAACGCGCGTCCCAAGCGCGGCTTGACCTCGAGGAGCGGAAAGAGATTCGCCGTCACCCACGCGACGGACAGCCGATCCGGTTGCGCGCGGCCGTCCGGATCGGACACGTTCGCCGAACTGCTGTTGTAGGTCGCGATGCCGGTGATGGTGTGCGCGAGGCGTTTGTAGGTGTAGTAGGTGCCGGTCGTCTGTGTCGCCTTCATCAAGCCGATCGGCGGGAGGTCGTGCCAGGCGCCGACGAGCTGCTCGGGATGCCCGTACGGCAGCGGCCGCAGCAGGACGGCATCGACGACCGCGAAGATCGCGGCGGCGGACCCGATGCCGATCGTCAGCGTTGCGACGACGGCGACGCTGAAGCCCGGGGCGCGGCGCAGCGAGCGCAGGGCGTACGCAATCGACGACCACGGTTTCATGGCACGGCTCGCGGAGGGGTGACTCTCCTCCTACGGGGCGGGCGCGGCCGGGTTTCTCGGGCCGGCCCACCCCGCTGCGGAGTCGCTCAGGCCGTGGTCGCGGCGGCCGTGCGCTCGCGGGCACGCTGCCGCTCTTCGCGCTGCCGCGTGAGGTGTGGAACGACGCCGAGCAGCCGCTCGATGAGCATGAGCTGCCCGCGGTGATGCATCTCGTGCTCCTTGATCGACATCAAGTTCTCGAGACGGGTCTTTGGGTTCTGGCCCATCGCATCCGTGTACGTCTCCTCGAGGAACTCGGGCGACATCGACTCGAGCCAGGCAGCGATGCGCTCACCTTCGGACTCGAGCAGCGCGACGGTGGCCGCTTTGTCGAGCGCGGGTCGCTCTTTCGCGCTGGTCTCTCGGCTGATCGCACCGAAGTCGTAGCCCTGAAATGTCGTGATGCGGCGCACGGCGTGAATGTCTTCGTAGAAGTTCGACGCGAAAACGATGTGACGGAGCAACTCGGCCACCGATCGCGCGCCGGGCGCCGGCACGAAGTCGTAGCTGCTCTCGGGAATGTCCTTCGCGATCTGGATGGTGTTGCGCCGAACCGTTCTGAAGGAGTCGGCCAGCTCTTTCGCACCGTAGGCGGTCATCGATTGTGTTCGGTTGAGGGAGTCGCGTGACGAGGTCGCCAGCGCGACTTAACATGCCGCCGCGTCATCCATTCCGGAATTGCTCGGGCGAGTCGGCGCTGGGTACATTGCCACTTGCCCATCTCGATGCGGGTCCCCGTCAAGAACCCGTGGGCCGGCCTCCGCGGCCTGCCGCGCGCGGTGTGGATCGTCGCCGCCACCTCGCTCGTCAATCGCGCGGGAATGATGGCGCTGCCGTTTCTCGTGCTCTACCTGACGAGACACATGGGGACATCCGCCGCGCTCGCCGGGCTCGCCGTGAGCGCATACGGACTCGGCGGAATCGTGACCGGACCCATCGCCGGTAGACTCTGCGACCGGCTCGGCCCCTTCACGGTGATGCGCGCGTCGCTTGCGCTGACGGGCGTGATCCTCATGGTGATTCCGCTCGCGCATTCGTTCGGTGTGGTCGTGCTGCTCGTGTTCGTGTGGGCACTCATTGCCGACGCGACGCGGCCGGCGACGATGTCCGCGCTGAGCAGCGCCGCCGCGCCCGAGCAACGGAAGGCGGCGATCGCGCTCAATCGGCTGGGCGTGAATCTCGGGATGAGCATCGGTCCCGCCGTCGGCGGATTCCTCGCGCTGGTGTCATTCCCGCTGCTGTTCGTCGTGGACGGTTTGACGTCGCTCGCCGCCGCCGGCGTGCTGTCGCTGTTGCTGCGGGCGGAGGACATCCGCCTCGTCGCGCACGCATCGAACGAGGGCAGCCCCGAACAATTGAACGCTGTGCCAGTCCCCGGGTCCCCCGGTCCACCGGTCCACCGAGGTGTTTGGCGCGACCGCACGGCGCTCACGTTCCTCCTCGCCATGGTTCTCGTCGGGCTGGTGTTCACACAACACCAGGGCGCGATGTCCGTCTACCTCGTGCGCGATCTCCACTACCGCGAGTCGTTCTTCGGCGCGCTCTTCGCCGTCAACACGCTGATGATCGTCGCGCTGGAAGTGCCGCTCAACCTCGCGATGGCGCATTGGCCGCATCGTCGTGCGCTGATCCTCGGCATGCTCCTCACGGGCATCGGATTCGGCGCGATGGGCATCGCGAAGTCGGTCGCGCCGCTCGTCGCGACCGTGGTGATCTGGACTTTCGGAGAGATGATCACGTTCCCCGTGGGCACCGCGTATCTCGCCGACCTCGCGCCGCGCGGGCGCATGGGGGAGTACATGGGCGCGTACTCGAGCACGTTCAGCTTGTCAGTGATCATCGGCCCGTGGGCCGGCACCGCGGCTCTCGATCGTTTCGGCAGCGCGGCGACATGGGCCGGCGTGTTCGTCTGCGGTCTGATCGCCGCCGCGGTGACGGCACTGACGCATCCGCAGGGGGCCGAGGAGCGCGCCCTCGATCTCGTCTCTTCGTCGTCGTGACACGGTGGAGTCTTTAGCGCCGCGTGGGGATCGTTCTCGCGCGCGGCGGACGGGTCGTACGGACCCCGGCGGGAGCGCGCCGCTGAACTCGACGACGGCGGCGCGGAGGCCGCGATCCCCGCGGCATGAAACGAGCAAAGTTCAGCTCGGGGTCGCCTGCGTTTCGTGAGAGGCGCGGGGCCCGCTTTCCCCGCGCAACCGTCGAGGCCGCCACAGTGAGTCCAAGCTCCGATCCGCCACGCGATTCGCGCTCGGATTCTGGAAAGAAACCGAGCGACGAGTCGCCCGATGATTCCAAGGCCGAGTCTCCCGACGAGCCCCCTCGGGAGGAGCCCAGCTCGGGGTCAGGCAACGAGGCTCGCGCTGAGTCACCGGCGGAACCCGCCTCGGAATCCGGCGAGCAGCCTCGTGATGAGTCGCGCCAGCCTCGCGTAAAACCGCGCGGCGAGCCCGGCGGCAATTCGCAGCTGATCGGATCGCTCGCTGAGCAATTTCGCGTGATCGGCGAATTGCGCGGACCGACGGGCGTGCGTCGATTCGTGGCCGTTCGGAACGACGACCACGGCGAGGTGCTGATCGACGTGATCAAGGTCAGCGAGGCGGTGGGCAACGACCTGGCGCACTTCGCGTCGGACGTGCAGCTGCGGTCGACGATGAGCCATCCCAAGGTCCCGCCGATTCTCGAAGGCCGGTGGCTCGACGCGAACGGCTACGCCTGCGTCTCGCAACGCATCAAGGGAGACACGCTCCAAGAACGCCTCGATCGCGGCGATCGCCCGGGGACGGCCGAAGTCGCGACGATCCTGAACGACGTGAAAGCGGTGCTCGATTGGGCGCGAGCGGGAGGCATCGTTCACCGCGGCGTGTCGCCGGATTCCATCATCATCGAGCAGGACACCAGTCGGTTGTTGGTGACGCTCACGCCCACGCCGATTCCGCTGGCCGGCCTGCCCGGCGAGGTCGCGGACGCGCGGACGCTCGGCGCGCTGGCGTGGTCCCTGTTCACCGGACGGCGGTTCGTGGACGACGACACGAGGCCGCCGCTCGGCGAGCTGTGTCCGAATCTCGCCGCACGCGTCGTCGATGCGACCGAGCGCATATTGCGCGCGCGCGCCGGCGACCGTGCGCCCGACGCGGCCGCGTTCATCGGCATCGTCGCCGTCGGAGACGTGCTGAAACAGGCGGAGGTGGAGTTCGCCGCGCTCGATGAAGAGTTCGCGTCTCACTTCACCGGCGACCGAACGGCGGCGGGCGAGCCGTCGTCGGACGCGCCGGAGCGGCTGCTCACCGGCAGATCGCCGGGTGCGCGAGAGTCGATCTTCGCTCTGGGAACGATCGCGGCGCTCGTGCTGTTGATCGCGCTCGGCGTGGGGCTCGCCGGCCGCCAGCACCGCAATAGTGCGGCGCCGATCGT
This sequence comes from uncultured Gemmatimonadaceae bacterium, assembly GCA_963736315.1. Taxonomy (GTDB): domain Bacteria; phylum Gemmatimonadota; class Gemmatimonadetes; order Gemmatimonadales; family Gemmatimonadaceae; genus JAQBQB01. The sequence continues at coordinate 60,123 of CAVTOB010000001.1, forward strand.
GGCGCAGCAAATGCCGACGGTTCCGGCGGCCGGTCAAGTCGATTCGGGCGTTGCTCCCATGCGCAACGACAGCATCCTCACGCATTCAGCGGCGGGTTCCGTCGCGGATTCGACCCTTCGCGCGCAGGACAGCATCCTCCGACAGAACGCGTTCCGCGACAGCATCCTCCGGGATAGCGTCATGCGCGACAGCGTGATGCGAGACCGCATCGGGCGCTCGCGGCGCGTCCGCGACAGCGTCGAACGCGACAGCCTGGACCGCGACAACGCCCGGCGCGACAGCCTCGACGAAGACGCGTACAAGCGCGACAGCATCCGCAACGCTTTCCGTTCCGAAGCGCGCCGGGACAGCGTGCGTCGCGACAGCATTCAACGGCAATTGATGCGGAGCGACAGCGCGAAGATCGACAGCCTGCGCAACCAGGCGCTGCTCCAGGACAGCATTCGGCGCGAGACCGCGAAACGCGACAGCATCAGGCGCGACAGCGTTCGACGTGATACAATTCCGCGGCGCCCCCCGGACTCCACTCGCCCTCCCGCCGACAGCATCCGCCCAGACAGCATTGGCCGCCCACCCCCCGCGCGCCCCCCAGCCGCTCACGATTCGCGAGGCACGACCCGATGAGCTCCAGGCTGTCCATGAGCTCACCCGTCGGGCGTACGCCGAGTACGCCACGACGATGGATTCGACTTCATGGGAGGCGCTGAATGGCGCGATCGACGCGGGTCTGTCGAGCGATCAGGAGATGCAGCGCATCGTGGCGCTCGACGGCGACACCGTCGTCGGCAGCGCGCTGCTCCTGGCGCCGACCGAGGATGCGTACAAGGGGTTCGGCGTTCGCATCACCGCCCCCGAGGTGAGGCTCGTCGCGGTCGAACCGTCGGCGCGAGGGCGCGGCATCGCGCGAGCGCTGATGGACGAGTGCCTGCGTCGCGCCCGCGCTTCCGGCGCGACGGAGATCGGCCTGCACACGTCGCGCAGCATGAAGGCGGCGATCCGGATGTACGAAGGCATGGGCTTCGAGCGAGCGCCGGAGAACGATTTTCAGCCTCCCGGAACCGAGCTGGTTGTCGGGTATCGGCTGGTGTTTGCAAGGTAGGTCACTGGTCTCTGGTCACAGGTCTCTGGGAACTGCCAGAGACCAGAGACCAGAGACCAGAGACCTGAGCCCTGCGACCTATTCGTATCTCAACGCCTGCATCGGGTCGATTCGACTCGCGCGCATCGCTGGAATGAACCCCGCGCCGAAGGCGACGGCCGCGATTGTCGCCGCGGCCACCGCTATGACGAGCGGGTCGTGCCCCTGCAGCTCGTACAGCAGCGACTGGGCCGACTTCCCGATGCCGATCGCGCCGAGAATTCCTATCGCGCCGCCGACGAGCGCCATGCGCCCCACCTGCACGAGCACCATGCTGCGCACGCGAAGGCCGTTCGCGCCGAGCGCCATCCGCACACCGATCTCGCGAGTCCGCTGAGCCACCGAATAGGCGAGCACGCCGTACAAGCCGACGGCGGCGAGCAGGGTGGCGAGCACCGCGAACGACGCCGACAGAGTCGTGATCATGCGGTCGAAGAAGACGTTCTCCTCGACCTGTTGCGGCATGAGCTTGAGCTCCTCGAGCGGCAGGTTGGGGTCGACCTGCTTCATCGCCGCCGGAATCGCGCGCAGGATCTGCACGGGCGGGAGCGAGGATCGAACGTAGAAACTGAGCCCGTTCACGCGCCCGCTTTGCTTGTAGGGCCGCACGAAGACCGGTGGAATCGTGTCCTTCACCTCCGAATACTTCGCGTCTCTCACCAGTCCCACGATCGTGATGTCGAGCGAGTCGTTGTCCATCGACATCTTCTTGCCGACGGCGTTTCGTCCGAGCCCGAATTTCTTCGCGAACGCCTCGTTGACGATCGCGACTTTCATCGAACCGGCTTCGTCGAAGCCGTGAAATCGCGGCCGGAGAGTAGCGGCATGCCGATGACATGGAAGTAGTTCGCGCTGACGATATTGTATCGCGACCCCGCGTCGGTATCGGGCGTCTTCTTGAAGCCCTCGACCGACACTCCCTCGCCCCAGTTGTTTCCCGCGAGCAGCGGGATCCCCGAAGCGGTCACGCCGGTCACGCCGGGAATCGAAGCGAGCGCCTCCTGGATTCGCGGATAGAGCGCCAACGCCCTCGTCGAGTCGTACCCGCTCCGGGCCGGCGACACGCCGAACGTCACCATGTTGTCGATGTTCACGCCAAGATCGACGCGGCTGATGTTGCGAAGGCTCTTCACGAACATGCCGGCCGACGCCAACAACGCCATCGAAAGCGCGATCTGCGCCGTGACCAGCCCTGAACGAAAACGTGCCGCGCCGCGACTGCCCGACAGCTTGCCCGAATTGTTCCGCAGCTCGGTCACGAGATCGGGCCGCGTGCTGTGCAGCGCCGGCACGATTCCGAACAGCAGGCCCGTCGCCATCGAGATGAGCATCGTGAACGCCAGCACCTGCCCGTTGAGCGAGAAGTCGAGCGTCGCGGCGACGCGGGAGGGCAGCATCGCCGTGATTCCCGCGAGCGTCCAATGCGCGACGGCGAGCCCCGCCAGGCCCCCGAGCACGGCGAGCAGCAGCGACTCGGTCAGCACCTGCGCGATCAATTGGCGCCGAGTCGCGCCGAGCGACAGACGTACGGCCATCTCCATCGCGCGATTCGCCGCGCGCGCGAGAAGCAGGTTGGCGATGTTCGCGCATGCGATCAGCAGCACGATGCCCGTGATCGCGAACAGCAGGATGACCGGTCTTCGCGATTGCTTGATCGTCGAGCTCTGGCCGCGCCGACCGTCGGAGATCAGGATTTTTTTTGCGCGGAACTCCTGCATCGTCCGGTCGCTCATCCCTTTCCGCTGGGGCGCCTCGACGTCGTTGATGATCGTGTGATAGACGGTGTTGACCGAGCTCGAAGCCTGGTCGAGGTTCGCGCCCGGCTTGAGGCGCCCGAAGAGGTACACCCAGTAGCTGTCTCGGCGCTCATACCCCTTCCAGCCTTGCGTCAGCACGCCGCGCATGGTGATCGGCACGAAGACGTACGGCCGCGCGCCGAGCGTCGTGCCGGTGAACCCCTTCGGCGCGACACCGATGATCGTCATCTGCTGGCCGTTGATCGTGATCTGCTTGCCGACGACGTTCGGGTCGGATCCGAGCTGAGTTTGCCAGAACGGGTAGGTCAGCACGGCGAGATAGTTGGCGCCGATCGTTTCGTCGTCGCGCGGGGTGAAGAGCCGGCCGAGCGTGGGACGGAGACCGAGGACCGAGAAGTAGTTGCCCGTCACGTAGAGACCGCGCCCGCTGACAGGCGTCTGCCCAGACATCGCCACGCTGACGCCGAGCAGGAAATGTCCCGCGATCCCGCTGAACGCCGTGTTCGCCTTTTGGAGATCCCGGAGCATCGGGTAGCTGAACACTTCGTCGCAGTCGCCGGCGTCGTTGCACGAGTTGCTGCCGTACTGCGGTCCGGGCGCCTTGAAGTTGGCCAGCCGCGCCGGGTCGGTCACCGGCAGCGGCTGGAGCAACAGCTCGTCGAAGAGCGAAAAGATGGCGGCGTTCGCGCCGATGCCCAGCGCCAGCGAAAGGATGGCGACGACGGCGACGAAGGGCGTCTTGAACAGCGTGCGAAAAGCGAGCTTCAGGTTCCGCATCTACAATCTCGGGGCTCTGGGGGAGAGGGGACTGAGTACTTCGACAACCCAGAGCCCCGAAACCGTTTAGAACATGGCTAGAAAACCACGGTTTGTTTGTTGATCACAATCGGCTCGAGGCCCAGCCGCTTGGCCTCGGCGTTGAACGCCGGCAGGTCGGTCTTGAGGATGATCTGGAGCCGGTCGGTCTGCGTTTTGAGCTCACCCTTGAGGTCGCTGAAGATCGGGTAGGCGCTGGCGATCGGTTTGGCATCCCCCCGTGACACGACGCCGAGCAAGGCGGCGAGCCGGTTGTTGACCTTGATCGGGAAGTTGAGCGGGTCCTGGCCGCTCTGATTCCGCACCTGGTAGATCTCCTCTTCGACGCCGTTGAGGTCCTTCGACAGCTTGTCCCCGGCAGTCTTGAGTTTGTCGTCCTGCGACTTCTTGAGCCGGTCGTCGACTTGGGTCTTGATGTCGCGCGACTGGACGACGGAGACGTTGGCCTCGCTGACCTTGTCGCGCAGCTGGATCGCCAGCGCGAACTGCGCCTGGAGGTCGGCGTCGGTGGCCTCGTGCATCGGATTGCGCTTTACGACGAGCGGCTGCGTCGCCGTCTTGCCGTCGGCGATGAGGCGAACGGTGTATTTGCCCGGCGGTGCCGACGGTCCGTTCGTCGATCCGCCCCAGAGGATCATTCCCGGGAAGGTCGTCGCGCCGGCGTACTGAAGGTCCCAGTTGAACGTGTTGAGCCCTGCCACGCGTCCGGGATTCGCCGCACCGCCGAAGCCTCCGCGTCCACCTCCTCCGCGTCCGCCACGGCCGGCAGCTTCTCCACCCGCCGCCGAGTCGGCCCCTCCGCCCGGAACGCTTGTCGTCGCCGCGGTGAGCGCCGCGCGTCCGCCGCCCGCCCCGCGACCACCGCGACCGCCGGCGTTCGTCGTGTCAGGGTACGAGCGAATGACCTGCCCCTTCGCGTCGAGGATCTCGATGCGGACGTTCTGCGCCGGCTGCTTGAGCACGTACTGAATCGTCGCCTGCGTGCCGGAGCGATACGCGGGAACAGGTCGGAAGAGCAAGGGGTCCGCGCTCGCCATCGTCGCCGGGTTGTACTGCCGAAGCGGCTCGATGTTGTCGAGGATCCAGAACCCTCGCCCGTGCGTCGATACGGCGATGTCGCGCCCGGTGACGATGAGGTCCCACATCGGGATGTCGGCGAGGTTCAGATTGAGCGACTCCCAGTGGTCACCGTCGTCGAAGGAGGCGTAGACGCCGTGCTGCGTCGCGGCGTAGAGGAGTCCTTTGCGCGTCGGATCCTCGCGCACCGCGTGCACGAAGTCGTCGCCGCGAATCCCGGTGACGATCTTCGTCCACGTCTTGCCCATGTCGTGCGTGCGGTAGATGTACGGCGCCTTATCGTCGAGGAGGAAACGCTTGACTGCGACATAGGCGGTCGCCGAATCGAACGCCGACGCATCGATCAGGCTCACCCGGCCGAAGTCGGGCATGTCTTTCGGCGTGACGTTGCTCCACGTCTTGCCCGCGTCTTTCGTGACGCTGACGATGCCGTCGTCCGAGCCGGTCCAGACGACGTTCGTCGTGCGCTTGGACGGCGCGATCGAGAAGATCACGGCGTAGACCTCGGGGCCGTTCATGTCGCGCGTGATCGGACCGCCCGACGGTCCCATCGTCTTGGGATCGTGACGGGTGAGGTCGGGGCTGATGCGCTCCCAGCTGTCGCCGCCGTTGGTCGTTTTCCAAAGGTGTTGCGAGCCGGTGTAGAGAGTTTTCTTGTCGACCGGCGAGAAGATGATCGGGTAGGTCCACTGCCAGCGTTCCTTGATGACCGCGGACTCTTCGCCGGAGAACATGCGCGGGTAGGGGCTCACCTCGCGCACTTCGCCGGTTCGGCGGTTGAGCTTCGTGAGAAAACCGCCGCCGTTGGCGTTGGTGCCCGAGTAGAAGACATCCGGATCGCGCGGATCGGGCGCGATGTAGCCGTCCTCGGACCCGCCCGGACTGAACTCCGCGGGTCCGCCTCCACGACCACCGCCGCCGCCGCGACCGCCGAACGTCGGCGCCGTGGGAACGCACAACTCGCTCTCGTCCTGCTGCGAGCCGCAGACGTAGTACGGCACGTGCGAGGTCGCGACGATGTGGTAGAACTGCCCCGTGGGATAGTCCACGGCGGACCACGTCGGATTGTCGGCCTGCGCGTTGAAGGTGATGTCGCCGCCGGGATCGGCGGCGTGCAGGACGTGGTTGTTGTCGTCGGGGTCGACCCACAGGTCGTGCGAGTCGCCGCGCGCGAATTGCTGCGGCGCGAACGTCTTGCCGCCGTCGCGCGAGCGATACGTGCCGACGTTCTCGACGTAGACGAGGTCTTTGTTCTTGGTGTCGGCGAAGACGTGTGTGTAGTAGAAAGCACGCTGGCGGAAGCGGCGCTCGTTGTTGACGAGCGTCCACGTCGTGCCCGCGTCGTCGGTGCGGAACAAGCCGCCGTTCTCGTTCTCGATCAGCGCGAAGATGCGATTGGGGTCGACCGGTGAGATCGAGATGCCGATCTTCCCGTCGATACCCGTCGGGAGCCCGCCGGCGTGCGTGATGTCGGTCCACGTGTCGCCGCCGTCGGTGGACTTGTAGAGCGCGCTCCCTGGGCCGCCGCTCGACATCATCCACTCCTTGCGAAACGCCTCCCAGAGCGAGGCGTACATGACGTTCGGATTGGTGCGGTCGATCGCGAGGTCCGCCGCGCCGACGTTTGGAGCGGTGAACAACACGCGCTTCCACGTCGTGCCGCCGTCGGTGCTCTTGTAGACGCCACGCTCCTCGCTCGGCGCGCCGTATTTTCCGAAATCGGTGACAAAGACGATGTTCGGATTCGTCGGGTGGATGCGGATGTGCGAGATCGCGTCCGAGTTGGAGAAGCCGACGTGCGTCCAGGTCTTGCCCGCGTCGGTTGACTTGTAGACGCCGTCGCCCGGCTGGATGTCGCCGCGAATTTCGGCTTCACCCATGCCGATGAAGACGATGTTCGGATCGGTCTCGGAGACGGCGACCGCGCCGACCGATGAGCTCTTGATCTGGCCGTCGGTGACGTTCGCCCAGTGCTCGCCACCGTCGGTCGTCTTCCACAGGCCGCCGCCGGTCGCGCCGAAGTATCCGACCTTGGGTTGGCCCTTCACGCCGGAGATCGCGATGGAACGTCCACCGCGCGCGGGGCCGAGGCTTCGCCACCGCAGGCCTTTCAGGATCACCGAGTCGGTCGCCGCGGATCGAAGCGCGTAGGCCGGTTGCTCCGCGCCACGGGTCAATCCAACCGCCGCGGCAACGCCGCCGAACGCCAGCAACGCCGACGCGCCGGCTCGAGTAAGCCGTCGAATCATGCCGAACTCTCCAACGAGGAAGGGAAGTGTGGACGGGGAAAACCGCCAAAAGAAACTTGCCAAGGAACGCATGACGTCGCCATGCTGTCGGCCGAGTCCGTCAGTCGCATCGTGTTGTTCCGGTCCACCGGTCCACCGGTCCACCGGTCCACCGGTCCACCGGTCCACCGGTCCCCCCGTTCACCCGTCCACCCGTCCACCCGTCACCGGAGCGTCGCATGTCGATCAACTATCTCGCCGTGCTGGTGTCCGCCGTCGTGATCTTCGTCCTCGGCGCCCTGTGGTTCTCGCTCCTCTTCGTGAAGCCCTGGCTCCGTATGATGGGCGTGACGGACCCGCAGATGTCGCCCGGGGCCGCGCTGTTCATGCAGTTCTTCGTCTGCGCGCTCCTCACGTCGTGGGGGATGGCGATGATCCTGAGCCACGCCGGACCGATGGAGGTCGGTCGCGCGATCGGCTTCGGCATCCTGTGCTGGCTGGGTTTCGCCGGCGCGACCAGCTATGCGACGGCGAAGGCGGGCAAGAAGCCGGTCGCGCTTTGGGCGATCGAGACCGGATACAACCTCGTCTCGTTCATTATCGCGGCGGTCATTCTTTCCGCCTGGCACTGAGGCTCTGGACGCAACCCGCTGGGGTCGAGGTTCGGGGGGAAAGTTGAGCCTGTGGCAAAATGCGAAACAGAGTTTCGCTTGTCCGGGAGATCGGTTTTCTATAGAATGGTCGATCCCCCGTCTCGTCCCCGACCGGAGAGTTTGGATGGCCCAATCGAGTTTCGCGATGCGCGTCGTCACGCTCGCGTCCTGCGCGGTTACGTTCGGTCTCGCTGCCTGCTCGTCTGATTCCCTGATTCCGACTGCCGCTCCCTCGGGTGCCTCGCGTGATGCCGGCGGCATTCCCAATGGTGGCGACGGCAGCAACGGCAACAACGGAAACGCCTTTGCCTATGGCCACGTGAAGGTCTGCGCCGCGCCGCCAGCCGGCGAAGCGTCGTGCCATTCGTGGATCACGGTCGACAAGGGTGGCCAGCCCGTCGTCAACGTGACTCCTGCGGGCTACGGACCGACTGACTTGAGGTCGGCCTATGGTCTCACCGCCGTTGGCGCGGGGACTGTCGCGATCGTCGATGCGTACGACGATCCCAACGCGGAAAGCGATCTGGCGGCCTACCGCAAGCAGTTCGGCCTGTCGGTGTGCAGCACCGCGAATGGCTGCTTCAAGAAGATCAACCAGAACGGTGGATCGACGCCGCCGCGCGCGAATGCCGGTTGGGCGGAAGAGATCTCGCTCGACCTCGACATGGTCAGCGCGATCTGTCCGGGTTGCAAGATTTTGCTCGTGGAAGCGAGCTCCAACTCTTTCGCGAACCTCGCGGCTGCCGTCGATCGCGCGGCGAGTACGCCGGGCGTGGTCGCGATCTCCAATTCGTACGGCGGCGGCGAGTACGCGAGCGAAGTCAGCGACCAGCAGCACTACAACCATTCAAACGTTGCCATCACAGTGAGCTCGGGCGACGCCGGATTCGGCGTCGAGTTCCCCGCGGCCTCGCAGTACGTCACGGCGGTGGGCGGCACGCACCTTACGCACAGCGGGTCGACCTACACCGAAACGGCGTGGAGTGGCGCGGGCAGCGGCTGCAGTGCCTACATCACCAAGCCCGGTTGGCAGTCCGACGCCGGGTGCGCGCGCCGCACGGTGGCCGACGTCTCCGCGGTCGCTGATCCGAACACCGGCGTGGCCGTTTACGACACGTATGGTTTCGGCCGGCACGGCGGCGGTTGGCTCGTCTTCGGCGGTACGAGCGTGGCTGCTCCGATCATCGCCTCGGTCTACGCTCTCGCCGGCAATTCGGGCAGCGTCAACTACGGTTCGTTCTCCTATGGCCACACGGGCTCGCTGTTCGACGTGCTCATAGGAAGCAACGGCTCGTGCAGCGGTTCCTACCTCTGCACGGCTGGTGCGAATTACGACGGTCCGACCGGCAACGGCTCGCCGCGCGGCACGGGCGCGTTCTAAGCCGCTCGCTCCAAGTTCTATGAACGGGCTCGGCGTCTCGCCGAGCCCGTTTCGCGTTCTCAGAACAGACCGACTTTCCCCTTCACCGACGCGATCAGCTTCGCCGCGTCGTACGCCACGCCTTGCTTGAACACGAGTGAGACTTTGCGAATGTCGCCGATGTTCGCCGACGGGTCGCCGTCGATGACGACGAGGTCGGCCTGTTTGCCCGTGGCGATCGAGCCGACCTTGTCGGCGCGGCCGAGGTAGGTCGCGCCGTTCATCGTCCCGACCTTGATCGCCTCGAGTGGCGTGAGCCCGCCCTCGACGAGCAGCTCGATCTGCCGCTGGTCCGAGTAACCTGGAATCACGCCGCCGCCGCCGGTGGGATCCGTGCCGGCGACGAGCAGCCCGCCGGCGCGGAGGAAGCTGATCTCCATCGCCCGCTCCTTCGGAAAGAGCGCGCCGTAGTTCGACCGCGAGTTCATCTGTGCGGCCTTGTAACGCGTCTCGAACTGCTCGCGAAGCTCGGGCACGAGCACGTCGAGCCCCGGCGGTTCCGGCCGTCCCGGCGTGAACGTCTCGAACACCGTGAGCGTCGACGTCAACGCGACGTGCCGCTTTACCAACTCGGCGACGAGCGATTTGAAGGCGGCTCCCGCAGTATCGAGCGCCGCGATCGACGCCTGACCGACGTTCTGTCCGGGGCAGACGTCCGGCCTCTTGTCGGCGACGAAATCGGTGGACGCGAAGAAGCCGTGCTCGAGATCGTCGATCCCCAGCTCCGCGGCTTCGCGATAGGTGACCGAGCACAGATGACCCGTCGTCTTGATTCCGCGTTTGTGTCCTTCCTCGATGGCGGCCTTGAGCTCGTCGCGTGTGATGTGCATGTACGCCTTGAGTGACGAGGCGCCCATGTCGGTCCAGTAGTCGACGAGGCGTCGCGCGTCGGCGGCGTCGGTGAGCTCGTGCACCTGCGGCAGGTTGAGCCCCGGACCCTCGAGGTAGGGCGCGGTGGCGTCGATCCATGGTCCGGCGCGCTCGCCGCGGTCGATCGAGCGCTTGACGTTGATCTCGCCGAAGCCGTTCATGTTGCCGCCGCTGCGCATCGACGTCACGCCGCCGGCCAAGTACAGCCTCGTGAAACTCTCGGCCAGGTACGCGTACACGCCAGGGCCGGTGGGATAGAAGAGATGCTCGTGGACCATGACGAGTCCCGGGATCACCGACTTCCCCGAGAGATCCATCACCAGTGCGCCGGCCGGAGTGCCGGTCGACGACGACGGCCCGATCGCGGCGACGCGGCCGTCGCGAATCACGATGGTTTGATCCGGACGGGCGGGCGCGCCCGTTCCGTCGATCACGCGAACGTGCGTGAGCGCGACGACGCTCGTGTCGACCTGAACGAACTGTCGCACGGCGGGGGCGAGGGTGGGGCGCTGAGCGACGAGGGCAGGCGCCGTCGCCACGACCACCATACACGAAAAAATGGAGAATCGCATGGCAACGACGATACCGCTGGCCTGGTGCGGAGTCGAGACGTCGTTTGCCCGATCAGCTGTCGCCCGGCCGCTTAGAATCCGTCGGTCGCCGCACTCCGCCGCCGCACCCCTCCCTCGGGATCAGGGCACCGGGGCGAGTGCCGCCGTTGCGCGAACCGGCCGCGTGAACCAGACGAGGGGCGGCCCGACGCCGATCATGTGCCACGCGAGCATTCCCCACCATCGCCACGTCGTGGGCGACCCTGGCTTCGCCTGCGAAAGCGGGATGACGACGAAGGTCATGAAGCACCAGATGAACGCCCCGAACAGCACACCGACGACGATCCGCCCTCGCGGAGTCCTGATGGCTCGTTCGACGATCGAGACCCGCTGCACGACGAACGTGTAGACCAGGGTCCAGATGAGGGCCACCAACAGATGCGTCGCGACCCCAAGCGAGATCGTCGCCGCACCCCCGTCGAACGACGACTTGCCGATCCATCCCGATGCGACACTCTGGAACACGCGCCGAAACGCGGCGAGGCCGAGGATGTTGACGTAGTAGACGACGGCGAACGTGCCATCGAGGATGGCGACGAGCAGGGCCACACCGAGAATAGGCATGGCCTCACCGTGCGTCGGAGTAAGGCGGAGGTAAAGGACGGTGGGGCGAAACGTTCACGGGGCGGGGCTAACGGCGAGCCGCGCGACAGCCGTCGTCACCGTCGACTGTTCCGGGCGCGGCGCTACCTCATCACCGCATCGCCCACGCCAAAAATCTCTCCGTGTAGTACAAACTCAACTGCGAGCTCACCCCGCTGAACACCTCGTCGAACCCATGCTCCGCCCACGGGATCTCGAGGTACGCCGCCGACGTTCCGGACTCGTTCAGCCTCTCGGCGAACGGGCGCGCGAACTTGGCCTCGACGATGTTGTCGCGGGCGCCGTAGATCAGCAGCGTGGGCGGCAGCGAGTGGCCGCGGTCGGCGGTCGCGTACGACATCGGCGACGCGTCGGCGTAGGCTCTGGGGAATTTGTCGGGCGGCCCGCCGATGTAATCCTCTTCGATCGACCGAATGCCCAGCGGGTCGGGATGCGGCGGGTCGCGGTACGATGCCACCAGGTCGATCGGGCCGTACAGGCTGATGACGCCGCGGACTCCGGGGCGCTGTTTCGAGTACGCGGAGAGCAGCGCGAGCTGCCCGCCGGCCGAGCGGCCGAGCAACACGATGCGCGTCGTGTCGGCTTCGTACTCGCTCGAGTGCGCGCTGATCCACGCCAGCGCCGTATCGACGTCGGCGAGTTGCGCGGGCCAGCGCGTCTCCGGTGCGCGGCGATAGTCGATCGAGAAGACGACATAGCCGGCGTTCGTCAGCCACTCGGCGAAATCGGAGTGGTCCTCGGGGGCGCCGTTTCGCCACGACCCGCCATGAATCTGCACGATCACGGGGAAGCGCCCGGGCTTCTGGGGACGATACACGTCCAGCGTGAGGGCCCGGCCGTTCCTCGACACGAAGGTGAGCCCGCGGTCGATGCGTGCTTCGTTCGTCGGAACGCCGCGGAACAGGTCCAGCGCGCTCACGGGCGCCGCACGGAGCGGCGCGGCCGGCTCGCGAATCATCACGCCGGCCTGCGCGTCCAGGTCGTGGATCGTCGCGCCGAGGCGGAAGAAGACGCTCTCGGCGGTTCCGAGCGCGATCAGACCGATGAGGACGGCCAGCTGCGAGATGCGCGAGCGCGACGCGCTGCCCAGCGCGAAGACGATGCCCACGAGCGCCAGGACGCCGAGCCACGCACACAGCTCGGGCGCCGCGACGGCGAACCGCAGGAAGAAGTAGGTCGGAGGCGGAAGGAAGATCCACGCCGCTCCGAAGATCGCGAGGATGCCGAGGGTGAGCCCTGTCCAGCCGGTGGCGCCCGGACCAGTGAGCGGCGGCGCTTCACTCGGCTCTTGGATCTCCCAACGGCTTTGCCACCGGGAGGCGGGCGTCACTTCGTCAACGGTTTCGTTCACGCTTGTCCGTTCGATCAGCCTTCGTTCCACGTTCCGCGCGAGCCTTGGCGACGAGCTGCTTCACCTCCGCCATGAGCGTCGGACCGTGGTAGGGGATGCCGTCTTTGATCGTCCACTCGACGCCGCCGGTGTGCACCGGCTTCCCATTCTTGATGTCGTCAACGCCGGTCGGGTAGAGAACCTTCAGATTTTCGAGCGGATTGCCGTTCACCACGATCAGATCCGCCTTGAATCCCTGACGAACGCGCCCCATTTCGGTTTCCTTGCCGAGGATGCGCGCGTTGTTGAACGTGGCGTGCTGGATGACCTTGATCGGGCTGAAGCCGGCTTCCTGGTGGAGCTCGAGCTCGCGTAGAAGGCCGAAGCCGTACATCTGATAGATGAACCCCGCGTCGTCGCCCGCACCCACCAGTCCGCCCTTTCGCTCGAAGTCGCGCACCGCGTTCATCCAGATCCGATAGTTCTCCTTCCAGAACGTCTCGTCGGTGGACGTCCAGCCGAAGAAATACGATCCGTGGTTCGCCGGGTCGGGCTTGAAGTATTCCTCGAGCGTCGGATGCAGGTAGTCGGCGAACCAGGGCTGCGTCTTCGCGCGCTGCAGATCCCGCGACGCTTCATAAATGTCGAAGGTCGGCACCCACGCGACATGCCGCGCGACCATCGAGTCGAGCACCATTTGGAGACGCGCCGGGTCCGCTTCGCGCCACAGATGGCCGGCCCACCGGAAGCGGTCCGTCTCGTTGTTGTAGTTGTAGTACGACGGGAAACTCTGCACCCCGTCGAGAATCGCGGCGTCGGGAATGCCGTACCAATGCTCGATGCTCGTCGTGCCGAAGTGGATGTCGTCCCAGGCGTTGGTCTCCTCGACCCCGACGTGGTGGGCGACGCGCAGTCCCTCCTTGTGCGCTTCATCCTCCATCACCTGCATGATGTCGCGGTCGATGCCGAGCAGCTTGATGCCGTCGGCGCCCATCGCCTTGAGCGAGCGGACGCGGGCGCGCGCCGAGTCGGCGTTGGTGGGCCGGCCGAATTGCGGGTAGACGAAGATGCGCGGCGCCTGGAGCGTCCCCTTGTTGCTCGCGTCGCGCCAGGCGAGCGCCTTTCGCGTGTCGCTCCCTACATCACGAACCGCGGTGATCCCACACGCGAGCCAGATCTTGAACTCGTACTCGATCGGCTGCGCGGATCCGCCGCGTTCGTCCTGCAAGTGGGCATGCGCGTTGATCAGCCCGGGCAGCACGTACTTGCCGGTCGCGTCGATCTCCGCCGTGTTCGCGTCCGCTCGCGGACGACGATCGGCGGCGTTGCGCCCCAAAGACACCAGGTCGAGGGCGACGAGCTGCGTGATCGTGCCGCCCTGCACGACGATGTCGAAGGGTCCTTTGGCCGGAGTCCCGTTCCCATCGACGATGGTGGCGTTGCGAATGATGAGTCGAGCCGGTCGCGTTCCGCTGACGACCGCCGTCTGCGCGGCGGCCGAACCAGCGACGAGCGCCAATGCGAGGAAGGCAGGGAGGTGGCGCATAAGATGATCATCATACGCGCGGCGGGGGACCGCAAGAGCGGTGGACCGGTGGGCCCGGGGCCGGTGGGCGGGTGGACCGGTGGACTGGTGGACCGGTGGACCGGTGGACCGGCAAAGGCCTAGGACTCCAGCCTCCTAGCTCTCACCGGCGACCTCGCCGTCGCCGTTCCGTGCCGTCATCGTGTAGCACCACGCCTCCCCCTCCAGCACGGTCTCCCCGGTCTGGCGCGTGACGACGCAGCGGAGCTGGGTCACCGGCTTTGTCGGGTGGACGCTCAATACTTCCGCCTCCGCGGTGATCGTGTCGCCGATGTAGACCGGGGCCGTGAACTTCCAGTTCTGGCTGAGAAAAACCGAGCCCGGACCGGGAAGGTCCATCGCGACGAGCGCATGCAGCACGCCCGTCGTCAACCCGCCTTGGACGACGAGCGCGCCGAACCGCGTCCGCTCCGCGAACGCGGTGTCGAAGTGGAGGGGATTGTAGTCGCCGGTGAGCTCGGCGTAGATCTCGACGTGCTTGCCGGAGAGCGTCAGCGAACGGATTGCGCGCTGACCGACCGTCGGACGCGTCATCCGCGTCACATCTTCGGCGAAAGCATGATGTGCGCCTTCGGCGTGCCCGGGTACATGATCCACATGCCGTTTTCCGATGGCTTTTCCGGGAGGCCCGTGGACGCGCCCGTCGCGCCGGAGATGTAGACCACGATGAGCGGGTGCGATCCGGTGATCGTGTTGGCCGCCGCGTCGTAGGTGCCGCCGAACAGCTGGTACATCGAGGCCGGCTGCTTCGGCATCTGGAGCTTGCCGGCCTTCACTTCCGCGAAGCGAACCGTGTCGACCTTGTCGCCCTTCACGCCGCTCGCCCGGAGCGCGCGGCCTCGAGCCATGAACGGCTCCATCGATTGATGATAGCAGGCGGCGTGGAAGTCCTTGCCCGTCGGCTCGGGAAGAAAGCAGGTGAACGTCTTCCCCTCGCGAAGCGTCACGAGATTCGGGCTGCCGTTGCGGTAGCCCATGATCTTGGCCGAGGCGCGCGCCTCGGCCGGCAGCGGAAGCACGGACGCGGCGATCTGCTGCGCCTCGGTCATAGAGACGGCCGTCATCGCCGGCGCGCCGGCGGGTGTCGGCGATCCCTGGGCGAGCGCGGCGCCGAGCGGGGCGCAAAGGACGATCAACGCGGAGAGTTTCACGAATCGATTCCGGATGGGGTGGGGAAGAGCGGGGAGGACAAGGGCATCGCGTTCAGCGTTTGGGCCAGACGACGCCCTGGTTCGGCTCGACTGATGCCATGCCCTTGTATACGAACTTCTGAATTCGCTTTCCTTCGTACGTCTCGGTGGTGAAGATGTTGCCCTTCGAGTCGGTCGCGATGCTGTGCACGGCGAACCACTCGCCGGGCTGCCGTCCGCCGTCGCCGAACTCGGTGATGATGTCCAGCGACTGCCGGTCCATCACGTACACGCGTTCGTTCTTGCCGTCGGCGAGGTAGATGTACTTCTGCTGCGGGTCGCGCGAGAACGCGATGTCCCACACCGAGCCGTCGCCCTTCGTCTGCGGCTTGATGATCTTCTCCTTCACGAACTCGCCGTTCTTTCGGAACACCTGGATGCGGTCGTTCACGCGGTCGCACACATAAACCAGGCCGTCAGGCGTCGGCTCGGCGCAATGCACCGGGTTGCGGAATTGCTGCGCGATCGGCGCGCTCGGGTCGTAGGGGCCGAGGTTCGAGTCGGAGGGCACGTGGCCGTACGCACCCCAGAAGCGTTTGATCTTTCCGTTGTCCATGTCGAGCACGGCGACGCGCTTGTTTCCGTAGCCGTCGGCGACGAACGCCTCGTTCGCCTTGACGTCGAACGAGATCTTGGCGACGCGTCCGAAGTGGGTCGTGCTGTTGCTGTTCGTCGGCTGACCGGGGTCACCGATCTGCATCAGGAATTTGCCGTCGTGCGTGAACTTGAGGATGTGGGAGTCGCTGCCGGCGTCCCCGCGGCCGCCGTTGCCACCGATCCAGATGTTGTTCTTGTTGTCGATCGAGATCCCGTGGTTGGACGACGGCCACACGTACTTGTCGTCTGCCGGCGGGCCCCCCCATGCCTTCACCAGGTTGCCCGCCGGATCGAACTCGAGCACCGGCGGCGCGGGGACGCAGCATTCGCTGAGCGGCGGCTTCTGCGCCGCGCCGATCTCGTTGCGCGCGTCGAACGTGTCGTTGCGGTGGACGATGAACACGTGATCGTTCGCATCCACGCCGACGCCGATCACGTTGCCGAGCACCCAGTGGTTGGGGAGCGGCTTGGGCCAGAGCGGATCGACCTCGAAACGCGGCGCTTGGACGAGCGTCGCGCGCGCCGACGCGTCGAGCGCGCGCTGTCCGATGCCGAGCGCGGCGAACGCGGCGACGAGCAGCGCGCCGGCGGCGACCCTCGCGCGCGGCGTCACTTCTTGCTCCCGGCCGACGGCCAGAGCACGCCTTCGTTCATGGATTTCACCGGTTGCACGCCGCGGTAGTTGAACTTCTGGATGCGTTTGCCCTCGAACGTCTCGACCGTGTAGAGATTCCCCTTGGAGTCGGTCGCGACGCTGTGCACCGCGTAGAACTGGCCGGGCTGACGTCCGCCGTCGCCGAACGCGGTCAGCTCGTCGAGCGACTCGCGGTCGAGGACGTGGACTTTCATGTTCGCGCCGTCGGCGACGTAGATGAAACGCTGCTTCGGGTCGCGGGAGAACGCGACGTCCCAGACTGACCCCGTGCCGCGCGTCGCCGGAGCGATGACTTTCTCCTTCACGAACGATCCGTCCTTCTTGAAGACCTGGATGCGATCGTTCTGCGTGTCGCACACGTAGACGAGTCCGTCGTTCGAGAGCTTGGCGCAGAGGACCGGGCTGCCGAACTGCTTCGGCGCGGCTCCGCCCGGCTCGCCCTTGGCGGTGTCGGCGTCGTTCGGCTTTTCGCCGTACGCGCCCCAGAACCGCTTGATCGCGCCCGTCGTCATGTCGATCACGGCGACGCGGTGGTTGCGCGTGCCGTCGGCGACGTAGGCCTCGTTGGCCTTCGTGTCGAAGGAGAAGCCGGCCGGTCCGCCGAAGCTGTCCATGCTGTTGCTGTTCGCCGGAAGCGGCGGCGGGCCGCCGCGTCCGCCGCCCCGACCACCACGACCTCCTCCGCGCCCCGCGGCGCCGCGTCCGGGCGACACGCCGGCGTACGCCGTGTCAGCACCGCGCGCCGGTGCCGGCGCAGCCGCAGTGACGACGGACGCCTTGCCGAATTCGGCGATGAACTTCCCGTCTCGCGAGAACTTGAGAATTCTCGAATCCTGACCGCCGGCGCCGCCGATCCACACGTTGCCGCTGTCGTCGACCGCCAGACCCGTGTTCTGCGCCGGCCAATCGTAGCCCGCGCCGGGTCCGCCCCAATGGTTCACGAGACTCCCGGCCGCGTCGTACTCGAGGACGTTCGGGGCCGGCGCGCAGCACTCGCCCGTCGGCGGATCGGTCGCGAGACCGATCTCGGTGCGCGGCGTGAACGTGTCGGTCATGTGGACCATGTAGACGTGGTCGCGCGAATCCACCGCGACGCCGACCGACGATCCGAGGATCCACCGGTTGGCGAGCGGCTTGGGCCACATCGGGTCGACCTCGAATTTCGGCGCCTCCTTGGCAGCCGTCTTGGGACGCGCCGGCGTCTGCGCCGCGACCGCGCCCAGCCCGCCCCCCCCGGATAGCAACAGCGAAGCGCCAACGAGCGTAATACCTCGGTTCATGCGATCTCCTCGACTCGAGTCGGCCCGCTCTCCCGTCGTCCCGCCCTTCGGAACCGCCGTTCCAACCGCCGTTCCAACCGCCGTTCCAACCGCCGTGCACGCGTACTATACTCGTGCGTCCATGGAGCGAATGGCGTGATTCTACGCGGTCGGAGTCTGGTCCGTCAGGGTGTAAACGCCGCTGTCGCGGCAGCCGTTGCGTCGGGGCTCGTGCTCGCGCTGCCGGGCGTGAACTTCGCGCACGACATCCCGGCCAGCGTGCGCGTCTTCGTGTTCATCAAGCCCGTCGGCCGAAACCTCCGCGTCGTGATCCGCGCGCCGCTCGAGGCGATGCGCGACGTCAACTTTCCGCTCAACGGACCCGGGTACCTCGACATCGCGCGCGCGACGCCGCTCCTGAGCGACGCGGCGCGGGTCTGGCTTGCCGGCGACCTTCATCTGTACGAGAACGATTCGCCGCTCGGCGACGGCAAGATCGTCGCGACGCGGGTGTCGCTGCCGTCCGACCGCTCGTTCACCAGCTTCGACAGCGCCGTGGCGCACGCGACGTCCGCACCGCTCGACACCGCGACGCAGTTGATGTGGAAGCAGGCGATGCTCGACGTCGTGCTCGACTACAGGATCGCGTCGGACAGCTCGCGCTTCTCGATCGACCCGGCGCTGGCGCGTCTGGCCGTTCGCACGACGACGGTGCTCCGCTTTCTCCCGGCCAGCGCCCGCGGGGGGGAGCGCGATTTCGAGTACCTCGGCGATCCCGGCCTCGTGCACCTCGATCCTCGCTGGAGCCAGGCGGCGCTCAGCTTCGTGAAGCTGGGCTTCGGCCACATTCTCTCCGGCATCGATCATCTGTTGTTCCTGCTGTGCCTCGTGATTCCGTTCCGCCGGATTCGGCCGCTCGTCGCGATCGTGACGGCGTTCACCGTGGCGCACTCGATCACGCTCCTCGCGTCGGCGGCCGGGTTCGCGCCCGACGCGCTCTGGTTCCCGCCGCTCATCGAAGTGCTGATCGCCGCGTCGATCCTGTACATGGCGCTCGAGAACATTGTCGGTGCGAAGTTGGAACGCCGTTGGCTGGTTGCCTTCGGTTTCGGGCTCGTACACGGTTTCGGATTCTCGTTCGCGCTGCGCGAGTCGTTGCAGTTCGCGGGCGCTCATCTGGCGACGTCGCTGGTGTCGTTCAACGTCGGCGTGGAGTTGGGACAGCTGGCCGTGCTGGCGCTCGCGGTGCCGGCGCTCAACTGGTTCTTCTCGCACGCCGTTCAGGAGCGGATGGGCACGATCATCGTGTCGGCGTTCGTGGCGCACACGGCGTGGCACTGGATGCTCGACCGCGGTGCTGTGCTCGCCAGCTATCACGTCGCGGTCCCGGAATTCACTCCGGCACTGGCGGCGAGCGCCCTCCGCGGTCTGATGTTCCTCCTCTTCATCGTCGCGGCGGCGTGGGGCGTCTTCGAGCTGTATGGCCGTCTCACGCGCGGATCGCGCGGGGAACTGGCGGCGAAAGCCGAGGCGAAATGACGGGCAGATACCTGGTCCAGGGGAGCGCGTTGGTCGTAGCATTGGCGGGCATTGCCGCCGGCCAGGCCAAGCAGCCCTCGACCAAGCACTCGACGGCGAAATCGGCCCCCCCCCACGTCGCGTCCGCCGATACGGTCAAGCGCCCGTCGACGCTCGACGGGCTATATACGGACGAGCAGGCTTCGCGGGGAAAGGACGTCTACCTCAACAGTTGCCGTTCCTGCCACACGCCCGCCTCGCACACCGGCGCGACCTTCAACCAGTGGTGGCGCGGGAAGCATCTGTCTGATCTATTTGCGTTCGTCAGCACCCGAATGCCCAAGAACGACCCCGGAAGCCTGGCGCCGGAAGACGTGGCCGACGTCATGGCCTACCTGCTCAAAATGAACGCGATGCCGGTCGGACCGAACGAGCTGCCGGCCGACGTCGATTCGCTCAAGAAATACCGCATCGAAGCCAAATCCAAGAGCACGACCCCTCCACCTCCTAAGAGGAAAAAGCCATGACGCGACGCTGGTTCTCGCGACGCTTCATCGGGACCGCGGTTCCGGTGACCGTGCTGATTCTTGGCGGCGCCTTCGCCGGCGCGAAGCTGCTCGACGCGCGCCAAGGTCTGCCGCTCGTGCGCGGCAACAAGCCCGGTGAATGGCGCTACTGGGGCGCCGACGCGTGGAGCACTCGCTACTCCGCGCTCGATCAGATCAACGCCAACAACTTCGACTCGCTGCAGGTCGCGTGGCAGTGGAACGCGGCCGAGTACGGCGAAGACGAGTACTATCGCACGACGCCGCTCTACGCGAACGGCCGGCTCCTCACCGTCGCGACGAACCGGCGCAAGGCGTTCGCGATCGATCCGGCGACGGGGAAGACGCTCTGGCAGTGGGGAATCGACGAAGGCATCCGCTGGCAGAAGGCGGCGCGCCAGTTTGCCGGACGCGGTCTGTCGTATTGGACCGACGGCACGAACGAGCGTGTGATCGTGGTGACGCCCGGCTATCACCTCGCGATCATCGACGCCAAGACGGGCCAAGGCGACCCGAACGTCGGTGACAAGCACGACGGCGTCGTCGATCTCATGACGGGGCTGGGCTATCCGCTCGTGCCGCTGGCCGTGGACGACACCTTCGCGCTCGAGATCAGCGAGGCATGGCCGGCGCGACGGGCGCGGCCCGGTGAGAAGTGGAACGCCGCGACGAAGACGGGGGCCGACGGTACGGTCGGCATCGATCCGGCGAACGGGCAAATCGCGAACAGCTCGCCGGCGATCGTCGTCGGCGACGTGATCGTCGTCGGCAATTCGTCGATCCACGGCTACTACCCGCTGCACGACCACAACATTCCGGGATTCATCCGCGGGTTCGACGTCCACACGGGAAAGCAACTTTGGAAGTTCAACCTCGTGCCGCAGCCCGGTGAGTTCGGTGCGGACACCTGGAAGAAGGGCTCCAAGATCGGCATGAAAGGCGTCGGCAAGGTCGACGCCTGGGGGACGTATTCGGCGGACCCCGAGCTCGGTCTGGTCTACATCCCGGTCGGCATGCCGATCGCCGACGAATACGGCGGTCTGCGTCCGGGCAACAACCTGTTCAGCAGCAGTGTCGTGGCGATCGACACCAAGACCGGCAAGCGGAAGTGGCATTACCAGTTCGTGCATCACGACATCTGGGACTACGACACGCCGATGGCGCCCAACGTCCTCGACGCCACGATCGACGGGCAGCGGCGCAAGATCATCGCGGCGACGACGAAGCAGGGGTTCGTCTACGTGCTGGATCGAGTGACGGGCCAGCCGATCTGGCCGATCACCGAAACGCCGGTCGAGCAAACGGAAGTGCCGGGCGAGGAGACGTCGCCGACGCAGCCGATCCCGTCGAAGCCCGCGCCGTACTCGCAGCAAGGTTTGCTGGAGTCCGACCTCATCGACTACACCCCGGCGATCAAGGATTCGGCGCTCAAGCTGGCGAAAAAGTGCCGCATGGGGCCGTACTTCATCCCGGGCTCGCCGCTCGACGGCAAGGGCAAGAGCGGCCCGGCGCAGTACAACTGCTCGTGGTACGCGCCCGGCGCGAGCGGCGGCGTGAACATCGACGGCGGCACCGCTGCCGATCCGGAAACGGGCATGATCTACGTCGGTGGCCAGAGTGGCTTGAGCACGATCGCCATCGCACACGATCCGTGTTCGGAGCTTCCCTACACGTCGCCTCACAACAGCTGCGGCAAGGGCGGCGCGACCAAGCCGCCGTCGGGCTACAAACCGCCGGCTGAGGGGGCGGGCGAAACCGGAGGCCGCGGCGGCGCGTTCTCCCGCGTCGCGGCGACGACGACCATCGGCGGCGTGTCGATCCTCAAGCCGAAGGAGATGGGCGGCATTACCGCCTATGATCTCAACAGCGGCGACAAGAAGTGGTGGGTGCCGAACGGAAACCGGTGGCGCGACCAGACGACGAACGATCCGCTCTTCGCCGGTGTGACGCTGCCGAAGATTCCCGCGCTCGGTGGTCAGCCCGAAGTGATCACGACGAAGACGCTCGTCATTCACGGCACCGGACGGAGCGGAGGAGGGGGTGGCGGTCGCGGCGGAGCGCGCGGCGGAGGCGGAGGCCGCGGGGGCGCGGGTGCGGCCGCGGCGACGCCGCAGCTGTACGCGTTCGACAAGGCGACAGGCAAACAAGTCGGCGCTGTCGCGGTGCCGAGCGTGAACTCAGCCGTGCCGATGACGTTCTTGCACGAAGGACGGCAGTACATCGTGTTCGCGACGGGGGCCGGCGACAGAATCGGCCTGGTCGCGCTCGCGTTGCCGAAGAAGCCGATCGATCAGAGCAAGCACTAGCCCGGTGGACCGGTGGACCGGTACCGGTCCACCGGCCTTACGGCTTCGTGTACCTCTTCAGGTGCGCGCCCTCGCCGTACACCGGCGGCCCGACCTCGGCGCCGTAGATGTGTCCCGCCGCGTCCGCAGCCACACCTTCCGCTGAATTGGTGTTGCTCGCGTTCGAGACGGGATCCGGGATGAAGTACTTCACCGAGCCGTCCTTCGCACTGCCGATGCGGATGCCGCGCTTCCACTCGCGAGTTCGCCCGCTTCCGACGGACTGCGACTCCGAGTCCGCGACGTAGATGTTGTCCTGTGCATCGATGAAGACTCCGCTCGGCCGGCTGAACTGATACCAGGTGTCGAGCAGCTTGCCGTCTTGATCGAAGATCTTGATCCGGTTGTTTCCGCGGTCGCCGACGAACAGCCGACCCTTGGAATCCATCGCCAGCGCGTGCGGCTGGTCGAAGTCGTCGGGGCCGTTGCCGAATTGGCCCCACGCCTTGATCAGCGTTCCGTCCTTCGAGAACTTGTATACGCGCGCCGCGCTTCCCGGCGCCGACGAGTGCCCCTCGGCGACGAAGATGTCGCCGTTCGGCGCGATGAGGATCGCGTTCGGCTGGAAGAAATAGTCGGGGTCGCGCGCGCCGCCCGGTTTGCCGAGCGTGCGCAGCAGCTTGCCGTCGGGGCTGAATTGGAAGATCTGATGTCCTTTGGGCGGAGCGGTCGAATCCGCGCCGCGACCGCCGCCCGCCGGAGCGGCTGGAGGCGCTCCGGCCGGAGCACCCCCCGCGCCACCGCGACGGCCGCCGCCGCCCGTGCAGGCGCAGTCGACCACCCAGATGTTGCCGTCCTTGTCGACGAGGATGCCGTGCGGCGAGGCGAACATGCCGCCGCCGAAGTGCGCGACGACGTTTCCGTTCGCGTCGAACTTCATCACGGGGTCGAGCGCCGAGGTGACGCAGCTGTTCGCGGCGCATCGGTCGGCCATCCAGATGCTCTTGCCGTCGCGGTCGATCGCGACCGAGCTCGTCGCTCCCCACATGCGGCCCGCGGGCAGCTTGGCCCACGTCGTGTCCGTGTGGTACGGGTTCGGCAGGTCGTTGAGCGGCGGCATCGTCGGGGACGACGCTTGCGCGAATGCCGCCGCCGGCGCAATGACGGCCAGCGCGAGCAACGGAAGGCGGCGCGCGAGTGAGCGCGAGTGAATCACCATCGGCGTGGTCCTCGAGAGGAAACGAGGGAAACTACGGATAGTGAACGTCGATCTTGTGCGAGCGAAGCGCGGCGGTGTCGGCGGCGAGCGAGTCGGTTCCCGGCGGAGCGTGATTCGCCTTGAGCAGGTACGCGATGACGTCGAGATACTCCTGATCCTTCAAGCCGCCTGGATTGTCGAGCGGCATCGTCCCGCGAACGAGGGCGTAGAAGTCGTAAACGCGGCGGTCACTCCACCCCTCGACGAAGGTCTGTCCGACGAGCGAACCCGGCTGATGGCATGCGCCGCACGTGTTGCCGTACACCGCTTCGCCCCGCGAGGCCTGCACGTTGGAGTACGACGCCGGCGGCAGGTTGGCGGCCGTGGATCGGATGACGCGAGCATTCGGGTCGAACCGGAGCGGAACAGGAGCGCCGGTCAGCGCGCCACCGACGAGGTTGGCGCCGAGCGGCGGGCGGACGTTCGGCGCGGCCGTCACGCAGCCGACGATGAGCGTCGTCCAAGCCAGGAATTTCAGACGGCGATTCCGCATGCATCCCCCTTCGGGCGCGCTTTCGGCGGCGACATGCCGGCCGACGCAGCGCGTCGCGAACAACGCCAATAATACCGCGCGCGCAGCGTTTTGCGACCGGTCGGCCGTTTGATTTGAGGTGGTCCTCACGACATCTTCTGCACGGTCATCCCCCATCCCCACCGCGGAAATGCCGACCGACCCGACGACTCCCTCAATCCCACCCATTTCGGACGCGAACTCCGCCGCGCCGACGACGAGCCCGAGCGAAGCCGAGCTCCCCCCCGCGTCGGTGGCGGGCGAAGACCCGGACTTCAGCTACAGTTCCGTCCCTAGGCGGGATTTTCTGAAGGTCGCCGGCGCCAGCGCCGGTGCGTTCCTGGTCGGCGGTGGGAGCTTGGGAAAGCCAAAAATCGCGCCGGCACCGCGAGTGCCCTTTGTGCGATCGGGAGAGTCGCCGGACATCGTCGTCGTCGGTGCGGGCGCGTGGGGCGGCTGGACGGCGCTCAACCTGCGCAAGATGGGCGCGAAAGTCACGGTCGTCGACGCGTACGGCCCGGGCAACGCGCGGTCCACTTCAGGCGACGAAAGCCGCGGCGTGCGTTCGTCGTACGGCGATCGGCCCGGCGAGCTGGGTGAAGTCTGGATGCTCTGGGCGCGCGAAGCGATGAAGAAGTGGATCGCGTTCGACGACGAGTGGGGACGCGAGCTGCGGCTCAACCTCTTCCACGTGACCGGCGATCTGATCATGCGTACGGAGTGGGACAACTTCCAGCTCCGCTGCAAGGTCTGGTGGGACAAGAACAAGATTCCGTATCAAGTTCTCAATCCGGACGACGTCCGGAAGTCGTTCCCCGTGATCTCGATGGACGACATCACGGCCGTGCTGTACGAGCCGGATGCGGGCGTCGTTCGCGCGCGTCGCGCGGCGCAGTCGGTCGCCGCGGTGTTCGAGCATCTGGGCGGCAAGATCGTCATCGGGCGGGCGTCGCCGGGGAGGACCGTCAACGGACGCCTCACGGAGCTCAAGCTCGACACCGGTGCCACGCTGCGAGCCGACACGTTCATCTATGCCGTCGGACCATGGCTGGGGAAGACATTTCCCGAACTCTTCGCCAAGAAGACGCGCGTGCCGATGGGGTACGTCTGCTACTTCGCCACGCCAATCGGCGACTACCGGTTCACGTACCCGAATATCCCGAGCTTCAATTTTCCGGGCGTGACGGGTTGGGCGGCGCTACCAGTCGACAACCGCGGCTTCCGCGTGCGCGGCGGCGAGCGCGCACCGGATCAAGTCGTCGCCGCGGACGGTCGCGGCGGCGGCCGTGGAGCGCCGGCGAATGGCGCGAACGCCATCGGCAACGCGAACGTTGCCGGCGCGACCCCGCAGCCCGGGGGAGCGCAGCCGGGCGGCGCCGCCGCCAACACCGACGGTCGCGCTGGTGCGGGCGGGGCCGGTGGCGGCCGCGGCGGTCGCGGCGCGAACGCCGGTCGCGGTCGTGGCGGCGCCGCGGGTGGCTTCGGGGCTCAGCAGGATGTGCCGCCGCAGCAGCAGGATCCCGACACGAGCGACCGGTGGGCGGACGCAAATCAGATCGCCGGCCCGCGGCGATTCGTCGCGCACCGCTTTCCACTGCTCAAGGACGCGCCGATCGCGCAGACGCACTCGTGCCACTACGAGACCACGTCGAGCGGCAACTTCATCTTCGATCATCATCCCGGCTGGTCGAACGTCTGGATCGCCGCGGGCGGGAATGCCGAGGGGTTCAAGATGGGCCCCAAGGTCGGCGACTACATGTCGAAGCGCGTCATGGGGCACCAGGATCCCCAAGACAAATTGTTCACGATTCCTGAAAAGGAGTACGAGCCGCCGCCGACTCCGGCCGACAGCGCGAAGAAGGCTGCCGCCGACTCTGCTTCGAAGTCCGCTCCGGCAAAACCGCCGGCGCTCCGGTAGCTCGCTGCGTTCGTTTCGCCCGCAACGCCTAGACTAGGCGGTACCGCCCCGGCCGCGAACCCGTGAGTCGCCCAAGCTACGGCCGCGACGTCGTGATCTTGATGTCCTTGAGCTGATCGAGGCTGTCGGTCAGCAGCTTCGCGCCGGCGGGGAACTGGTTCTGCGCGAGCAGGTACGCGATGAGATCGGCGACGTCGCGCGTGGCGATCGACTTCGGGTTGTCGGGCGGCATCGACGTCCGGATCTTGTCGAACAACTGGTCCAGCGTGAGATCCCGCCAGTTGCCGAGGAACGCCGAGCCGACGAGCGGTGACCCTTCGTCGCCGCCGCTGAGGGTGGCGCCATGGCATTTCACACACGTCGCTTTGTAGAGCGAATCGCCGTGCGACGACTGCGCCGTGGTGTACACGCTGTCCCACACCGTGTGCGTCGGCTCGGCGACTGAAGCGCGGCGCGCGAACGCCGTCAGCCCCGACGCGCCGACGAACGCGGCGGCAACCCACATCAAACGATGCCTCATGCCGCGAAGTTAACGCGTCGCGCGCGGGCTCGTCATCGGTGGCGCGGCCGGCGCGCTGCTCGCCGCGCCGCTCGCCGCGCCGCTCGCCGCGTCCGGCACCTCGAGCTGTTTCGGATCGACCTCGGCGTTCTGAATGTTCGTGATCTGCGTCTGCTGCACGATCGTCAGCTTGTCTACCGTGGGATCGTCGGCCACGAAACTCTGAAAGCCGACGATGTCGCGAATGTTGGCGAGCGTGGTCGTGGTCACGACCTTGATCGGCGTCCCTTCGATCTGCGACCGCGCCGCGCGCAGCTTGAGCGCGTACTCGATGAGCGGCCCGTCGGTCGACTGATCGGCGACGATGAGGGGCTCGAAGGGATTCGGAATCAGCGTCGGCAGCGGCGTGGTCCAGACGTCGGTGACGGCGTGGGCCGGGAATCCCTGGTCGCTCCATACCACGCGATAGTCGGCTGTGATGCGATAGTGCTGCGTCGGACGTCCCTCGATCGCGGAGTCGGCGCCGAGCTTTTCGACTTTGAACGAGACGTCGAGCAGCGAGATCTGGGTCAGGAATCCTTGCCCGACGCTCCCGCGTCCGCGACCGCGCCCCCGACCGGGCGCGCCGCCACCGCCTCCACCACCACCTCCGCCTCGACCGCCGAATCCGCCGCGGCCACCTGCGCGTCCGGCGCCGCCGCCCCCGCCTCCCCCGGCTCCGTTTGCGTCACCACCGGCGGCCGCGCCCGGAGCTCCCCCTCGGCCACCGCGTCCGCCGCCCAGTACTCGGCCCATCGCGACAACGGCGGGTCCGCCAAACGTGTCGTTGGCCGGCGCAAACGTTTGGCTGCCGGAGTGGTTGAGGAACACTTTGCCCGAGTCGAGAGCGACGAGGTAGTCGTCGGTCGTCACGTTCGGGGGCAGCGGCGTGTACGCGAGGAATTCGATGCGCGAACGGTTGTTCAGCGCGATCCCGCGCCCGCGCATTACTTCGTCGTCCTGGCCGCGCGGTGTGTCGCCCGGAAAGATTCTCACCTGCGACGACACCCGGAACGACAGGCCCGGCGCGAATCGCCGGAACGACGTGAAGCCGGCCAACGAACCGAACAGCCCGGCCGCGCCGACGAGCGCGAGACCGACGCGCGACGCACGACGCGGCGCACCGCGCGAAAACAAGCGATTTATGTCGACGCCCACGTGAGCTCCAATGCGATAGATGACCACTCATAATACGCGCGGCCCGGCGCCGTCGTTCGCTCGGCGGCGCGGTCCGGTCATTGTGCGAGACGTCGTTTATCCCTTGCGCCAACGCGTTGGTCCCGCTCAGGATACTTGCGGCGCCGCCGCCATCGCTCGCCCCTCACGCCCGCCCGATGGCCACAAAGAAACCCGACAAGCGATTCGATCCCACCGTCCTCGACCGGACGGTGATCGCGCGCCCACTCCTCGAGCAGCTCGACGAACGCGGCGACAACGCGCTGTTCGACGTCGTCATCGACGTCAACATGAATTACACGGGCGGACGAGATCGCGCGCGTGAGCGCGTCGCCGATCTGATCGCCGTGGCGCTGGCATCGAGCGCCGACGCGCGAGTCGCGAGCACCGGGATCGGGGTGGATCACCGCAAGACGGATCTGAGCGACCAGTACGTCTTTGCGCGTCTCGACGGACGAGCCATTCGCGCGCTCACGCGCCTAGACGCCGAGGCGGCGGGGCCGGGGGGCGCGTCGAATTCCGCCGCCCGGGTGATCTTCCACATCTGGCCCGACTTCGAGGTGCGGGCGCTGCTGACGCACTCGGTGAGCACGGTGAAGGCCGACGCCGCCCTCACGGCGTTCACGGCCAGCGGCAGCCGGGTCGTGTGGGCGGTGCTGGACTCGGGAGTGCAGGGCGATCATCCGCACTTTCGGAAACACAAGACGCTGCTGCTCGAGGCGCCGCTCGCCCACGCCGACTTCACGGCGCCACCCGGCGCCGCCGGCGCGCCGCTCGTCGACGAATTCGGCCATGGGACGCACGTCGCGGGGATCATCGCCGGCGAGCTGACCCTGGCCGACCTCCCGCGCGGGCAGACGATCTCCGCGGTCGCGCGCCATCGCGACGAAACCGGCGCCGTCACACGCGAAGTCGTGCCGCTGACGGCAATCCGCGGGATCGCGCCGCAAGCCACGATCGTGAGCCTCAAGGTGCTCGGCGCCGACGGTCGCGGCCCGGTGAGCAACGTGATCATCGCGCTCGAGTCGATCGACCGCGTGAACGGCTACGGCAAGGACGTCAAGATTCACGGGGTGAACCTGAGCGTCGGCTACGATTTCGACCCGGAGTGGTTCGCCTGCGGACAGAGTCCGTTGTGCAACGTCGTGGATAGGCTCGTGCGCTCCGGCGTGGTCGTGGTCGTCGCGGCGGGAAACACGGGATACGGGTACGCCGACACGATCGACCGCGGCTCCGTCGCGGCGGGTCTGTCGCTCAGCATCAACGATCCCGGAAACGCGGACCGCGCGATCACGGTCGGCTCGACGCACCGCGACATGCCGCATGTCTACGGCGTGTCGTACTTCTCGTCCAAGGGCCCGACGGGCGACGGGCGGCCCAAGCCGGATCTCGTTGCGCCGGGCGAGAAGATCATCTCGTGCGGCGCCGGCGCCGCGCTCGACACGGCTCGCACCGCCACGCAGAGCGACGCTCTCTACGTGGAGGACAGCGGCACGAGCATGGCCGCGCCGCACGTCTCGGGCGCCATCGCCGCGTTTCTCTCGATCCGGCGCGAGTACATCGGTCAGGCCGAAGAAGTGAAGCGCATCTTCATGCGCGCTGCCACCGACCTCAATCGCGAGCGCTACTTCCAGGGCGCCGGCCTGATCGATCTGATGCGCGCCATTCAGTCGGTGTAGCCAATTCCACACATGCCTTCTCCTACGAAGATCGGCCCGTTCCCGTACTTTCCGCTCGAGTTCACGAAGGACGGCGCGATCAACAAGGCCGATCAGTTCGCGGCGTTGGTCGACGCGCTCACCAAGCCGGCGGGCAACCAGGTCGTCACCGACCTCCTCGTCCTCTCGCACGGCTGGAACGACGACATTCCCGAGGCCGAGGGGCTGTACTCGACGATCGGCGACCACATCGCCGCTGTGCTCCCCAAGCAGTCGCCGGCGTGTGCCACGATTCGCGGCCGGCGCGTCGTCGTCTGTGGGATTCTCTGGCCGTCGAAGAAGTTCGACGACAAGTCCTTGATTCCGGGCGGCGCGGCATCGATGGGCGACAACGGCGTGGCGGACGCCACGGCCGCCGTCGAGCTGCTCGCGTCGTTCGTCGACACGCCAGACTCGAAGAAGGCGCTGGCCCGCGCGAAGTCGCTCATCCCATCGCTCACCGGCTCGCTCGAAGCACGCGACGAGTTCGTGCGAATCGTTCGCGCCTTCATGCCGCACAGCGTGAACGACGAGGAGCCGGTCGTCGTGGACGACTTCTTCACGTTGGGGGGCGACGAGCTGCTGCGCCGGTTGAGCCGTCCCGCGCCTGGTGCTCCGGCCGACACGGGCGGCGCCGCCGGCCTCGGCGACTGGATCGGCAAGGCTATCGACGGCGCTCGGAGCCTCGCGAATCTGGTGACCTACTACCAGATGAAAAACAGGGCGGGGGACATCGGCCAGGGCGGCGTACACGACGCGCTGCAGCGGATTCGCGGCCAGCGACCCGCCGACGGTCCGCTGGCGCTCCGAATTCACCTCGCCGGGCACAGCTTTGGTTGTCGCCTCGTGACCGCGGCGGCGGCCGGCGCGCCGGGGTCCGCGCCGCTTCCCGTGAACTCGCTCACGCTCTTACAGGCGGCGTTCTCGCATTACGCCTTCGCCGTTGCGTACGACGGAATGCACGACGGGTTCTATCGCCGAGTGGAAACCGACCCGACGCGCGTGCGAGGTGTGACGGCGATCACGTATACCGCGAAGGACAAAGCGGTGGGACTCGCGTATCCGCTCGCGTCGCGCATCGCGCGACAGATCGCCGCCGCCTTGGGCGACGCCAACGACCCCTACGGCGGCCTCGGACGCAACGGAGCGCAAAAGACGCCCGGCACAGAGGTGGTCACGCTGCACGGCGCCGCCAGCCCGTACAGTTTCGCGCCGCGCGGGATTTACAATTTGGATTCCAACGCGATCATCGGCAGCCACTCGGACCTCGGTCATGACGAGGTGGCGTTCGCGCTGATCAGCGCCATGGCGGCGAGCTAGCCGAGCGTTACGCGGGCGGGCGACAACGGTTCGACGAAGATTGACGTCATTGACTGTGGCGGAACCCATTGCCCTTTAGCGATATTACTGCCGTGTCGGCCTAGCTGGCCTCCCGCCTCCAAAAATTCCTCGAGGAGTTTCGTGGCCAAGCTCACCGAGACCGAGTGGATCTGGCACGACGGTGCGTTCATTCGGTGGCAGGACGCCACGATTCACGTCCTGGCGCATTCGCTTCAATTCGGATCCTCGGTCTTCGAAGGGGTCCGTTGCTACGCGACGCCGCGCGGTCCGGCCATCTTCCGGCTCGAGGACCATCTCCAGCGCATGGCCGATTCGTGCAAGATCTACCGCATGGATCTGCCGTACTCGATCGATGAGCTCGTGTCGGCGTGCTGCGAGCTCGTCGACCGCAACAACGTCGACTCGTGTTATCTGCGGCCGATGGTCGTGCGCGGATACGGCGCCGCGGGCATGGTGCCGTTCGACAGCCCGATCGAGGTGTATCTGCCGTGCTGGCCGTGGGGCACGTACCTCGGACACGGCGCGCTGGAGAACGGAGTCGATGCGTGCGTGACGAGCTGGCATCGCGTCGCGCCGAACACGATTCCCGCCATGGCGAAAGTCGCCGGCAACTACCTCGGCAGCCAGCTCGTGAAGATGGAAGCGCTGCGCAACGGTTTCGCCGAGGGGATCGCGCTCACGACGGACGGAATGATCAGCGAGGGATCGGGGCAGAACCTGTTCCTCGTCTACCGAGGCGTCCTGTATACGCCGACGATCAACGGGACGCTCCTCCACGGCGTGACGCGATACAGCATCCTGACGCTGGCCCGCGACATGGGCTTCGAGGTCCGCGAGCAAGAGATGCCGCGCGAGATGCTCTACACGGCCGACGAGGTGTTTCTGTGCGGTACGGCGTCGGAAGTGACGCCGGTGCGAAGCGTCGATCGCATTGAAATCGGCAACGGCCGACGCGGGCCGATCACGACACAAATTCAGCAGCGCTTTCTCGACATCGCTCGCGGGGTCGTCGACGATCCCTACGGTTGGCTGACATACGTCCGCGCCGAGCGAGAGAGCGGACGGGCGGTGGAAACCTGAGCGACGAGACGCAAGGCCCCCGACTCGATTGGCGGCGCTTTCTCGCGTCGCGGGAGCCGCCCGCGCCGCCGCCGGAACCGGAGCCGTTCATCCCGGACCTCTCCGAGCTCGAATCGCGCTACGAGATCATCTCGGAGATCCGCGGCACGAGCGACTCGATCTCGTACCTCGCCCGCCATCGCACGATCAACCGCGAGGTCACGATCGACGTCGTGCGCGCGCCGTGGGGGCAGGCGGCCAGCCTGATGATGCAGCTCCAGGCCGACGCGCGCCGCGAGTCGGCGATGCGGCATCCGAACGTCGTGCCGGTGCTCGAGGGACGGCAGATCGCGCGCGACACCTTCGCCACCGTACGGCCGCGCGTGCGCGGCGCGACGCTCGAGGACCTGCTCTCCTCGCAGGAGATGGTCGACACGATCTCCCCCGACCGTCTCGCGTCGATCTTCGAGCAGCTGAACGCGGCTCTCGACTGGGGTTGGGCGAACGGGATCGTCCATCGCAAAGTCACGCCGGCGGGGCTCGTCTTCCAACAGGGAAGCGGGCGCGCGCTGTTCACGTTCGAACCGCAGCTCGACGCGATCGACGTCCCGACGAATCTCGCCGACGACGCGCGCACCATCGGACGTCTCGCCTGGACGATGCTCGCGGGTTTCCCGTTCGGCTCGGCCGGGACGACGCTCCTCGCCGAAGTTCGTCCGGACCTCCCGCGGCGCGTGATCGACGCCGTCGACACGCTCTCGCACTACAGCCACGACGGCGACACGCCCGACATCGACGGGTTCATTTACGTGCTTCGATCGCTCGCCGGACCGACGACGCCGGTGCGGACGCGCATCGCGCCGCCCGTCGCGCACGAGCCGGAGGAGTCGAGGAGCACGGAAGAGTACATCGTCATTCAAGGGCCGTCGTTCTTCGGCCGGCGATTCGTCGCGACCGTCGCGATCGCGGCCGCGGTCGTGACGGCGGCGTTCATCATCCTCCGCAGCGGCGGCAGCGATCCGAGTATCATCGCCGCAACGGCCGACAGCGCCGGACTCGCGTCGGGCGACCTCGCACTCAAGAAATCCGACAGCGCTTCGGGCGCGACGGGCGCCGCGGATTCGGTGAAGTCGGAGACACGTTCGCCAACGAGCGCCGCACCCTCCCAATCGGGATCGAATTCGTCCGCCGACCACGTGACGCGGATCGGCACGACGACGCGCCCGCTCAACTCGACCGTCACCGACGTCACGAAGACGGGCGGCTCAGACGACATCTGCAGCTCGTCCGACGCCGCCGATCAGCGCGCGTGCCTGCGGTCGTCTCTCGAGCAGGCTGACAACGACGTGAACGACGTGTACAAGCGCGTGATCGCGGCCCTGCGCAAACAGGCGAACGTTTCAGAGGATGCACCCGACCCGCCCGCCGTCGAGCACGTGCGGCTGAGCCAACGGCGTTGGCTCGAGCTGCGCGACGCCACGTGCCACCTCGTGGGGACGATGGTCCGCTACGCGCGTCCCCGCGCGGCCTGCTACAACGGGCAGTCCGCGCGGCGACTCGAGGAGTTGCAGGCGATGCTCGATACGCTGCCGCAACAACAACCCGCGCGTCCAACTCCCGACGGCGAGCGGCCCCCGCCGGGCGCCGCTCGCCGCTGAGCCGCGATCACGGCGTCTTCACGTCGACGCCGGCGTCCTTGAGCGCCTTGAGCAGCGCGGGCAGCTGATCCGTAGCGACCTTCTTCACGCGATCGCCCTGCTTCTGCAGATCGGCAGGTAGCGTCAGCACCAGCCGCTTCTGCTCTGGATTGGGATTGAACGTCGAGTTGAGCAGCTCGGTCGTCGTCCCGAGCCGGGCCTGAATGTTTTCCGGCGCCACTGGTCCGGTCGGGTTCTGATCCTGATCGCTCGCCGCACCAGCGGCTCCGCCTCCGGCCGGCGCAGCACCAGCCGCGGGCGCAGTCGTCGCACCAGCTTGCGCCGGCGCCGCTGCGCCGCCGCCCGCGGCACCGCCGGCGCCGCGACCGCCGCCGCGACCACCGCGTCCCCCGGCAGCACCCCCCGCTGCAAGGGCGCCGCCGCCGCCGCCGCCACCGCCTCGACCCGCGCCGCCGCGGCCACCCGTTGCCGCGCCCACCTCACGCGTGATGTCGGTGAGCTCTTTCTCGACTGCCGCAATCTGCGCCTTGAGCTCGGGCGACACTTTCGTGCCGGCCGAATCGGCGGCGCGCTTCGCCGCGGCCAGCGTCCGCTGGGCTGTGTCGAGTTGCGCTTGTCTCTCGCGCAGGTCGCGCTGGAGCTTCACGACGCCAAGACGGAAGGCGTAGAGTTGCTTCAGATCGTTGTCGCTCAGGATCACCATCGGATCTTTTGTCAGCGCGAACGGCTGGTCGATCGTCGTCGGCGCGCCGTCCGCCGCAGTCACCGACAGCCGCGCGATGTAGCGACCGGGAAGGGCGGGGAACGTCCCGTCCGCCCCGCCGCGACCGCCGCCAAACGCACCGCCGCCGCCGCCCCCGCCCCCCCGTCCCGTCGAGTCGGCCGCGCCGCCCAGCCCACCGCGACCGCCACGGCCGGCGGAATCAGCGGCACCGCCCGCGGGTGCCCCGCCACCGGCGCCTCCACCTCCACCAAAGCCACCGCGTCCGCGACCACCGCCGGCGCCGCGCCCGCCGTTCGCCAAGGCGATCGTGTCGACCGGTCCGGTGAGCGGCGGTCCGACGCGCATGTCCCACGAGACGCGGTACAGGCCCGGTTGTTTGCTCACGGGAAGCGCGCGCACCGCAGCGCCGCTCGCATCGAGCACGGTGAGCGAGACCTTCGCGCTCGGCGGCACTACTCCGATCGTGTACGCGATGTGTGGTCCCGGCTCCGGATTCTGTCCGCTGAAGCCGCGCGTGCCCATGCCCGAGCTTCGGCTGCCGTTGGGTTGGAAGAGCAGTGCGTCCTGCACCGGGAAGAGATATGCGACGCTCGCCTGCTTGGCCTGCGCGAGATTCTC
The DNA here is from genome assembly GCA_963736315.1 of uncultured Gemmatimonadaceae bacterium. Lineage (GTDB taxonomy): Bacteria > Gemmatimonadota > Gemmatimonadetes > Gemmatimonadales > Gemmatimonadaceae > JAQBQB01. The sequence goes on from CAVTOB010000001.1 coordinate 94,759, forward strand.
GAGCGGTGTGAGATCGTCGAGGATGTAGATCCCGCGCCCGTGCGTGCCGGCGACGAGGTCGTTCGCGCGCGGCTGGATCTGCAAGTCGTGCACGGGCACGCCCGGGATTCCGCTCTTGAGCTGCGTCCAGTGCGCGCCGCCGTCGATCGTGAAGTACGCGCCGAATTCGGTTCCCGCGAAGAGCAGATTCGGTTGACGCGGATGCTCGCGGATGACCTGCACCGGGCCGCCGTCCGGAAGATTGCCGGCGATCGGCGTCCACGTCGTGCCGTAGTCGGTGCTCTTCACGACGTACGGCTTGAAGTCGTTGCTCCGATGTCCGTCGAGCGTTGCATACAGCGTCCCCTCGGCCGCCTGCGACCAGACGACGCGGCTCACGAACGTCGTCTCGGGCACGCTCGGGAACTTCTCGGTCTTCGTCCACGTCTTGCCGCCGTCGCGCGTGATCTGAATGAGACCGTCGTCCGTGCCGACGGCGAGCAAATCCTTCTTGAGCGGCGACTGGTCGATCGTCGAGATGTTGCTGAACTCCGCCGTGCCTTCGTTGCGGCCGAGCGCCGTCGAGTCGGGGACGTTGCCGCGCATCGGCAGCTTGTTGCGATCGATGCCGCGTGTGAGGTCGGGGCTGATCTTCTCCCACGAGTCGCCGCGGTCGTTGCTCCGGAAGACGAATTGCGCCGCCATGAACACGCTCTTCACGTCGTGCTTGCTCGGGAGGATCGGCGCGCTCCAGTTGAAGCGGAACCGCTCGCCGGGCTTGGGCGCGGGACGGATGTTCTTCGTCTGACCGGTGCGCGCGTCGTAGCGCACGACGCCGCCCGTTTGCGATTCGGCGTAGACGAGGTTGTTGTCGAGCGGATCGGGAACCGCGTAGAACCCGTCGCCGCCGGCCATGCGGAACCAGTCGCCGTTCGTCGGCCCGAAGTTGTTGCGCGTTCGGCTCGGGCCGCCCCACGTCTGATTGTCCTGCAAGCCGCCGTACACGTTGTAAAACGGTTGCGCGTCGTCCACGGCGATGGCGTAGAACTGTCCGGCGACGATGCTCTCGTTGTGGTCCCACGTGCGGCCGGCGTCGTACGTCGTATACATGCCGCCGTCGCCGCCGAGGATCATGTGGTCCGGGTCGTCGTCGCTGATCCAGAGGGCGTGATGGTCGCTGTGCACGCCGCCCGTCGCGAAGGGCGTGAGCGTCTTGCCGGCGTCCTTCGACTCGCGCGACTGCGCGTTCAGCTGAATGACGTGATCCGGATTCGTCGGATCGCAGCGCACCTGGCTGTAGTACCACGCGGTGCCGTCCTGGTCGTTCATCTGCTTCCACGTCGCGCCGCCGTCTTCGCTGCGGTAGAGTCCCGCGGCGGGGGGCTTGGCGTGAATCGTCGCGTAGACCGTCGTCGGTTTCGATTTGCAAACGCTCAAGCCGATGCGTCCCATGTCGCCGGTGGGGAGACCTTCGGTGAGCTTGTTCCACGTGCGGCCGGCGTCGGCTGTCTTGTAGATCGCCGTCTCGGGCCCGCCCGGCAGGAATCCGTACTCGCGACGCTCGCGCTCGAGCGACGCGGCGTACAGCACGTCGGCGTTCGACGGATCCATCGCGATTTCGGTGAACCCCGTGTACTTGCTGATCTCCTTGAGGTTCGTCCACGTTTTGCCGCCGTCGGTGGTCTTGAAGAGACCCGCGCTCGCCGCCCGGCGCCCAGAGCGGACCGACCGCCGCGACGTAGACGACGTTCGCGTCGCGCGGGTCGATGACGATCTTGCCGATGTGTTGCGACGTCGGCAGCATCGCGCTCGACCAAGTCTTGCCCGCATCCGTGGACTTGTAGACGCCGGTGCCCCACGACGAGCTGCGCATGTTGTTTGCTTCGCCCGTGCCGACCCACACGACGTTCGGGTCGGCCGGCGCGACCGCGATCGCGCCGACGGATCCGGTGCGCACGGAGTCGAACACCGGCGCCCAGCTCACTCCCGCGTTCGTCGTCTTCCACACACCGCCCGTTGCGGCGGCGATGTACATCACGGTTCCGATCCGTGCCCGCGGCGCTTTCGGATCGATGACGACCGCGATGTCGGAAATACGACCCGACATGACCGCCGGCCCGATGGAACGAAACGCGAGCGACCGAACGAGCACGGAGTCCGGCGGCAGCGCGGCGTCGCTGCGAACAGCGGTGAGCGGAATAGCTCGGCCGGGCTGGTTGACCGTCGGTCGGCCTTGCGCGCCGGCGACGGAGACTGTGGTCGCCAGGAGGCTTACCGCGCGGAGCGTGGATTGGAATTGGCGCATCGGTTTGTACGGGGAAGGGAGACGCCTAATTCTACGGCCCGGGGCGGGGGGACGCTGGCCAATGGGGCGACGCCCCACGTCGCGAACCGCCCCGACTGTTCTTAGAATTGGCCATGCTCTCCCCCTTGGCGCTCGGCAGCCGGTATCGGGTCGACCACGAGCTCGGCCGAGGTGGAATGGCGACCGTGTACGAGGCGGACGACGTCGCGCACCACCGTTCGGTCGCGATCAAGGTGCTCGACTCGAGTGTCGGCGCGGCCTTGGGGGCGGAGCGTTTCCTGCGCGAGATTCAGGTCGCGGCCGGGCTTCAGCACCCCAACATCCTGCCTGTCTACGACTCAGGCGAGTCCGAGGCCGGCGGTCTGTTGTTCTACGTGATGCCGCTCGTACGCGGAGCGTCGCTACGCGCCCGACTGGAGCAGGAACGACAGCTGCCGATCGATGAGGCGGTGCGCATCGCATCACAGGTGGCCGCCGCGCTCGACTACGCGCACGAACGTGGGATCGTCCACCGCGACATCAAGCCCGAGAACGTTCTGCTCGATGGCGGCCACGCGTTCGTCGCGGACTTCGGCCTCGCCAAGTCGCTCGAAGGGGCAAACGATTCGTTGACCGCCACAGGGATCGCGCTCGGCACGCCCGCCTACATGAGTCCCGAGCAGGCGGCCGGCGAGCGAGTCGATCGCCGCACGGACATCTACGCGCTCGGATGTCTCCTCTACGAGATGATCGCCGGTGAGCCGCCGTTCACCGGATCGTCCGCGCAGGCGGTGATCGCGAAACGCATGGCGGGGCCGGCGCCCAGCGTGAGCGTGTTGAGAGACAACGTCCCACCAAACCTCGCGGCCGCGGCGGCGCGCGCGCTGTCTCGCGCTCCGGCGGACCGTTTCGCGACGGCGCGCGAGTTTGCCGGCGCAATCCTGGCGCCGCCTCGCGAAAAAAGTTCGGGAGCGACGTCCGCGGCCGCGGTCCGCCGCGTTGCGATCATCGGCGGCGGCGCGCTTCTGGTGCTCGGAGCGGCGGCGGTGTGGTCCCGGGCGTACTCGACGTTCGTCGCCCCGATGGCGCGCGCGTCCTCCTCCCACCGATGGCCGGGCACGGACGATTCGATCGCGTACGATCTCTATTTGAGGGGCAAGGCGCAGGAGGCGCGCCGCAGCGAACAATCGACCAACCGCGCGGTCGACTTGTACCGCCAGTCCCTGGCGCGAGATTCGGGGCTCGCCACCGCGTGGGCAGGGATGGCGCGTGCCTTACAGTTCGCTCAGCTGTGGCGCTATCACGTGGCGAGCGTTCCGCGGGAGAGTCTCGTTCCCGTCATGGTGCGCGCGAGTGAGCGCGCCGTGGAATTGGACAGCGGTAGCGCCGAAGTGTGGCTCGCCCGCGCGCAAGCGCTGCGCGCCATTGACCCAACGAGTCGCCGAGGCATGCTCGACGCCGTGCAGCGTGCGTTGCGCATCGATTCCACTCAGGCCGACGCATGGACGCTCCTGGGAACCATCTGGGCGGACAGCCTCGAGCCGCGCCGCGCCATCGACGCGTATCGCCGCGCGATATCGATCAACCAAAAGCAGGCGAACGCCATGGGTTACCTGTCGTTCCTGTATCTGTGGACCGGCAAAATCGATTCCGCGCTCGTGTGGGGCGACAGCGGCACCAGAGTCGATCCCGGTCAGATCTTCGCTCGGCAGGCGCTGGGCTTCGCACGCCGCGCGCGCCGCGAGTGGGCGATGGCGGAAACGGAATACCAGGCCGTCTTGAACATCGGCACGGGGTCAGATCGCGTCGAGGGATGGGCGGGCTTGGCCGAGCTCGCGTGGCAGCGCGGCGACCATCATGCGGCCGACACACTCATCGCGCACGGCCTCGCCGGCGCCGACACGCTGCATCCGACCCTACACGACGCCGTTTACCTCGCCTGGGGGCTCGCCGCAACCGGCCGCCGAGACGCGGCGCTTCGACTGCTCGAACGCTACGAACCTCGTTTCGACTCTCATTTTCAGCAGCATCTCGAGGGCGACCCGGTCCTGGATGCGCTCCGCTCCGATCGTCGCTTCATTCAACTGTTGCGTCGCCCGCACCAGTAAGCCCGATGCGCACTCACTCAGCCATCTTTCGCCAATGACGGCAGCCGCCTCGACCCTCCGCACGTACGACGTCGCCGCACGTTCGACCGACGTCTTCGGCCGCGTCCTCTGCAACGCCCGCGACCATCACTTCATCGTCGACGGGCCGGTCCAGAACGGATGTCCCGGCGAAGAGATCACGCCGGTCGAACAGTTTCTCGCCTCGATCGCGGCCTGCGGCGTCGAGCTCGTGCACGTGATCGCGCGCGATACGAACGTGCCGCTCCAGCGCGTGGCCGTACGGATTCACGGCGAGATCGATCGGGCAAAGCAGGCGCGTACCGACGTCACGACGCTCAACTCCGTGCGGCTCGACTTCACGCTCTGGGGGGTGGGCACCGACGGCGCGCAGGCGGCGGCGCTCGTCGAGGGGTTCAAGCGGCGGTGACCGCTCTACGGAACGGTCGCGGTCGCGATCTCGGACGTTCGAGTGTCGGTGGAGATCGGAGGAACTGACGGCTGACCGGCCGTCAGCCGCACGCGGTCACCGGAGCTCCCACACTCGCGGATCTTCGGTGCCCAGTACCCACACCGAGTAGCCTCGCAGCTTGTATTTCCGCACCAGCTCGAGCTTCGCCGCGAACGCCCGCGCGTCCTCGATCCACACGTGCTCGAAAACGCCGGCGTTGCTCCAGAACGCGTACGACGACTTCTCGCGATCGTCCCACACGGGCGTCACCTGAAAGGTCCGGAGCAGCGAGTCGATCTTCGAGAACTCGGAATCGCCCGCCTTCGACCGCGCGCCGTTCGCCGAGTCGTACGACGCGAACCAATGGTCCGAGTACGACGGAATTCCCAGCGAGATCTTCGACGGCGGCACGCCGAGCGAAAGCACGTACTGCAGGCACTCCTCCATCCACGGATATCCCGCCACGGGCCCCGGAGGCGTCCCACCCGTGTGCTGCGCGTAGGTCATGTACGACAGGAAGTCGAGCGATTCGGCGAGCGCTTTGTAGTCGTACGCTCCGCGCCAGTTCTCGAAGATCCATTTGTGGTACGCGCTTGGGCCCGGATCCTCGCCGGTGCGAGGGACGACGGCCGCCGAGACGGAGCAGTTGGCGGCGTGAAGCCGTGCCGAGGCGTCGCGCACGAAGCTCGTGAACGCGTTCTTGTCGATGACGTTCACGTTCTCGATGTCGAACTGAATCCCGTCCAGGTGCTGATCGCGACACAGCGCGACCAGGCTTTCGATCGCGTGTTGCCGGACCGCCGCGACGTTGAGAATCCGGTGAATCAACGGCTGGTCGAATCCGGGATTCACGACGAGCGGGACCAGCTTCACGCCTCTCGCGCGCGCGGTGTCGATCAGGCGGCGATCCAACCGTCCATGAATCGCCCCCTCTTTGTCGAACGAAAAGACCTGCGGCGAGACGATCGAGATGTGGCTGGCGTGGACGAGAAAACTCTCGGTGCTTCGCTCGGCGCCGGTCGAATACCATAGCGCTTCCAACTGCTGCGCGGGGAGGGCGCGCGCGGTCAGGAGGGAGGCGAGCAACAGTAGTTTGTGTGGAGGCACGCCAGAGAATATGGCGCGACCGGTCCACCGGTCCACCGGTCCACCGGTCCACCGGTCCCAGACGCTGCTCGAGAGGCTCCAACGGCCGGGTCGCCCCAGCCTCGATTGACAGTGCTGGACTCCAGTCACAGGTTGCCAGCGGCAGTGTCCGTGTCGCGGTTGCTCACCTTCGCTCTTCCCACACACATATGCGACTCCACCTCCTCGGCGCGACGGCCACGGCCCTCGCGTGCGCGCTCGTCGCGCCCGCACCGTCTTCCGCGCAGATCGACGCGCGCATGCTGCGGCAGCCGACCGTCTCCGCCACGCAGATCGCGTTCATCTACGGCGGCGACATCTGGATCATGCCGAAGACGGGCGGCACCGCCGAGCGTCTCACGACCGCGCGCGGCGAGGAGAGCTTCCCCAAGTTCTCACCCGACGGCAAGACGATCGCGTTCACGGCCGACTACGACGGCAACGACGAGGTCTACACGATCCCGGCGAGCGGCGGCGAAGCAACGCGCCTGACCTATCACCCCGGCGGCGACCGGGTCGTCGCCTGGTACCCGGACGGCCAATCGCTGCTCATCGCGTCGAATCGCAAGAGCGAGACGAACCGCTACAATAAGCTGTTCAAGGTCTCGAAAGCCGGCGGTGTGCCCGTCGCGCTTCCGGTTCCGTACGGTGAATTCGCGTCGTTCTCGCCCGACGCGAAGAGCATCGCGTATCTGCCCGAGGCCGTCGACGCGCGCACTTGGAAGCGCTACCGCGGCGGCTGGACGCCGGACATCTGGACCTTCGACCTCGACACGCACGCGTCCAAGAACATCACGCACGACGACGCCAACGACGCGCAGCCGATGTGGTCCGGCTCCACACTCTACTTCCTCTCCGATCGCGGCAAGAACGAGCGCGGCAACATCTGGGCGTACGACACGAAGACTGCCCGCTTCCATCAAGTCACCGACTTCGGAGACTTCGACGTGAAGTATCCGTCTCTCGGCCCGTCGGACATCGTGTTCCAGGCCGGGAGCCGCATGTACGTCCTCGACCTCGCCAGCGAGAAGTCGCATGAGGTGCCGGTCAAGGTCGTCACCGACCGCGCGTCGCTTCGGGCCCACGTCGAGGACGTCGGAACGCAGATCGCCGCCGCCGCGCTCTCGCCAAGCGGCAAGCGCGCGCTCTTCGAGGCGCACGGCGACATTTTCACGGTGCCGGTCGAGAACGGCGCCGTGCGCGACCTCACCGAGACCTCGGGCGCGGCCGAGCGCACACCGGCGTGGTCGCCCGACGGCAAGCTCGTCGCCTATTGGAGCGACAAGACCGGCGAGTACGAGCTCACATTACGCAACGCCGACGGATCCGGCGATGAGCGCACCGTCACCAAACTCGGCCCGGGCTTCCGCTATCAGCCCTACTGGTCGCCCGACAGCAAGAAGGTCGCGTTCATCGACCAGGCGATGCGCATCCACGTCGTCGATGTCACGTCGGGACAAGCGGTGAACGTCGACAAGGCGCTCAACTGGCTGCACGGAGCCCTGGCCAACTTCCACGTGAGCTGGTCCGCGGACAGCCGTTGGATGGCCTACTCGCGCGACCTCCCCAATGCGCAGAACGCGATCTTCATCTACGACGCGCGCACGGGCGGGGCGCCGCACCAGGTGACGAGCGGCTACTACAACGACCGCTCGCCGTCGTTCGACCCGGACGGGAAGTACCTCTACTTCCTCTCGGGCCGCACGTTCGCGCCGTCGTACAGCGATCTCGACAACTCGTGGGCATACGTCAACAGCACGAATATCGTCGTCGCGCCGCTGCGGGCCGACGTCCCGTCGCCGCTCGCGCCGCGCAGCGACGAAGAGGGTGTCGGCCGCCGAGGCGTCGGCATCGGTCAAGGACGTCAACATCGACTTCACCGATTTCGAGCGCCGCCTCGAGGTGCTGCCGCCCGCCCCCGGCAACTACTCGGGACTCACCGCGCTCTCCGGCCGCCTCGTCTATCGCCGCGGCGCTCGCACCGGCGCGGCGACCGGTCCGACGCCGATCGTCTCGTTCGAGTTGAGCGATCGCGAGGAGAAGACGATCGTCGACAACGCGCTCGGGTTCGTGCCGTCGGCCGACGGCAAGAAATTGCTCGTGCGCAACGCGCAGGATTGGTTCATCATCGACCCCAAGCCGGCGCAAAAGCTCGATAAGAAGCTCGCGACGGCGACGATGTCGATGACGGTCGATCCGTCGGCCGAGTGGCACCAGATGTTCAACGACGCGTGGCGCGTGGAGCGCGACTACTTCTACGACCCGGGCATGCACGGCGTCGACTGGAACACCATGCGCTCGCGCTACGGCAAGCTGATCGACGACGCCGTCTCGCGATGGGACGTGTCGTTCGTGCTCGGCGAATTGATCGGCGAGCTGAATTCCTCGCACACGTACGTGCAGGGCGGCCAGTACGAGAACGGCCCGCGGCGCAACATCGGTCTCCTCGGCGCCGACTTCGCGCTCGAGGGCGGCTACTTCTGCATCACCAAGATCTACGACGGCGGCGAGTGGGACAGCGAGGTGCGGTCGCCGCTCAAGCGTCCGGGCATCAAGGTGAGCGAAGGCGACTACCTGCTCGCCGTGAACGGCAAGCCGCTCGACCCGACGAAGGATGTCGGCGCGTCGTTCGAGGGACTCGCGAACACGGTCGTGTCGATCACCGTGAACGACAAGCCGGCGCTCACCGGCGCGCGCACCGTGTTGGTGAAGCCGCTCGCCGACGAGTCGCGCCTGCGCAACCTCGCGTGGATCGAGTCGAACCGAAAGCGCGTCGACCAGGAGACGCACGGACGCGTGGGATACGTCTACGTCCCGAATACCGGCGTCGACGGGCAGACGGAGCTCGTGCGGCAGTATCGCGCGCAGACCGACAAGGACGGCATGATCATCGACGAGCGGTTCAACAGCGGCGGGCAGATTCCGGATCGATTCGTCGAACTGCTGGACCGGCCGATCGAGAGCTATTGGAAGACGCGCGACGGCGTTCCGCAGCAGACGCCGCCGATCGCCAACCCCGGCCCGAAGGCGATGCTCATCAACGGGTGGAGCGGCTCGGGCGGCGACGCGTTCCCGTACTACTTCAAGCAGCGCGGCCTCGGCCCGCTGATCGGCCGCCGCACCTGGGGTGGACTCATCGGCATCAGCGGCACACCGTCGTTCGTCGACGGCGGAAACGTGAGCGCGCCGACGTTCGCCGTCTATGGAACGGACGGCAAATGGATCGTCGAGGGGCACGGCGTCGAACCGGACATCGACGTGGTCGACGATCCGACGGAGCTGGCGAAGGGCGTCGATCCGCAACTCGAGCGCGCGATCAAGGAAGTGATGACCGCGGTCGAGAAGCAGCCGAAGCGTCCGGCGCCGCCGGCGTACACGAAGCGGATCGCGCCGTAGTTCATGACGTGAACGTCTCGACCGACGGGCTATTCGCCCGTCGCGTCGAGCTTTCTCGTGAGCACGTAGAAGTTCGGATCCACCACGAGCGTGTCGGCGTGGGGCATCGTTTTCCACGCCGCCGTCGGATGAAGCAGAACGCCGTTCGCGCGGACCGGCATCGCGAAACCGGGCACGACCTCGGCCCACCGATACGCCGTTCCATCCGGCGTCTGCTTGTATTCAAGAACCGGAACCTTCGGCGTGGTCAGATACTGCCGGAAGATCGGCGCGAGGTTGAGACCCGACGCCTGGATCATGTAGTCCTCGATCTGCTGTCCCGTCACGGTCTGATGACGGAACCGTGATTGGATGCCGCGCAGGATCGATCGCCACTTCTCGTCGTCGCTCACGATCTGGCGGATCATGTGCAGCATGCTTCCGCCCTTGTAGTACATGTCGCCCGAGCCTTCCGCGTTCACGCCGTACGTGCCGATGATCGGCGCGTCGTTCCGGATGTTGCGGCGGCTACCGATGAGGTACTGCGCGCCCGCGTCCTTCCCGTCCTTGCACTCGGCGTACAGCCCTTCGGCGTAATTCGCGAAGCCTTCGTGGATCCACATGTCGGCCGCGTCCTTCACCGTGATGCTGTTCCCCCACCATTCGTGCGCGCTCTCGTGCACGATGATGAAGTCCCAGGTGAGGCCCTCGCCGGTGCCGGAGAGATCGCGGCCGCTGTAACCGTTCTTGAACTTGTTCCCGTAGGCCACGCCGCTCTGATGCTCCATGCCGAGGTGCGGCGCCTCGATCAGCTTGTAGCCGTCCTTGTACCACGGGTACGGACCGAACCAGTGCTCGAAACACGCGAGCATCGACTTCGCTTGTTGGAACTGCACCTTCGCCGTGTCGGCGTGATACGACAGCGGCCAGAAGTCGAGTGTGAGCGGACCGCTTTCGCCGTTGAACGTGTCGCTCCAGTGGGCGTACTGTCCGGCGTTCACCTCGACGTCGTAGTTGTTGATCGGATCCTCGACGAACCACTCGTACGTCGTCGTGCCGTCCGGATTGTGGTTCGTCGTCCGCAGCCGCCCGTTCGACACGTCGACCATCGAGTCGGGCAGGGTGATGGCGATGCGTTGGCTGTCCGGTTCGTCGGCGAGGTAGTCCTTGTTCGGCCACCACACGCTCGCGCCAAGGCCCTCGTTGGCCGTCGCGATCCAGCGCCGGCCGAGGCTGTCCCGCTGCCAGATGAACCCTCCGTCCCACGGCGGGCGCATCGCGGCGCGCGGCTTCCCGTGATAGAAAACGGTCACCGTCGCCGAAGCGCCCGCGGCCAGCGTCGGAACCGCCGCGAAGAAGACGTTCCCGTCGCGCCGATAGGCGACCGGCTTGCCGCTCTGCACCATGCTGTCCACCTCGAGCGGCATTTGCAGGTCGATCTGCATTTCGGCCGACGGCTTGAGCGCGCGATAGCTGATCGCGTTCCAGCCGCGGACGCTGCTGTCGGCCGGGCTCACGGCGACGTGGAGGTCGTAGAAGGTCGCGTCCCACCACGCGCGCCCCGGGCCGTTGCTTCCGCGAAGCGTGTCGGCGTGGGTGAAGGTTTTGGGCGGCCGCTGCGCCGCCGCGCCGCCCGCGACCGAGAACAACACGAGTGTGACCAGCGAGCGAGCGAGTGTCGGCATCAGTCGATGATATTGAAGGTCATGGCCGAGCCGTCGTTCGCTTCCGCCACAGCCCGCGTTTGACCGCCTCCGAGCCGGGGACTACGTTCGACGAGAGCCCACCAAATTCCACCACGACGAACGATGAATCCGAATCCTCGCCGGCGCCACGTCGGTTGCGCGATCCTCTCGGCGGTTGCCCTGGCGGCCGCGTCCGCGCCGGTCTCGGGACAAAAAGCACTTCCTCCGCTCAAAGTCATCGACCCGGCGTACATGAATCGCAACGCCAAGGCCTGCGTCGATTTCTTCGACTTCGCCAACGGCGGTTGGTTCGCCCACGACACCATCCCGCCGGCGTACTCGTCGTCCGGCGTCGGCCGCGACATGAGCGACCGCAACGAGCTCGCGGTGAAATCCGTGCTCGACGACGCGATGGCGAAGCGCGCCTCGCTCCCCGCCCAGAATACGACGCGCAAGCTCGGCACGTTCTACGCGACGTGCATGGACTCGGCGGCAGCCGAGCGAGACGGGTTCTCAGCCGTAAAGCCGATCCTCATATCCATCGACTCGATCAAGACGCGTCCCGCGCTCATCGCCACGATCGGGCACATGCAGATGGGCGGCGCTGACGTCGGCTTCTCCTATTTCGCGCAGGTCGACGTGCACGACGCCGCGCACTACATCGCCGGCTTCGACGCCGGCGGCCTCGGCCTGCCCGACCGCGATTACTACACCAAGACCGACAAGTCCTCCGACTCGACGCGCACCTTTTACGTCGACCACATCGCGAAGCTGCTGACGCTCTCCGGCGAGGGCGCCGCCAAAGCTCGCGCCGACGCGCGCAAGATCCTCGCGCTCGAAACCGAGCTGGCGAAGGCGTCGCTCACGCGCGTCGCGCGACGCGATCCCGCCGCGACCGATCATGTGATGACGATGGCCAAGTTCCGCGAGACCTCGCCGAACGTCGACTGGACGGCGTACTTGAAAGGCGTCGACGTCACGGTTGCCGTCGCCAAGGTGAATGTCGCCGAGCCCGCGTTCTTCAAGCGCCTCGATGCTTTCATCGTGAACACGCCGCTCGACGACTGGAAGGCGTACCTGCGCTACCACGCGCTCTCGAGCTCGGCGTCGTATCTGAGCAAGCCGTTCGTCGATGAGAACTTCAAGTTCAACTCCCATTTCAGCGGCGCGAAGGAGCTGTTGCCGCGGTGGAAACGGTGCGCCCGCACGACCGACGGGCTGATCGGCGAGGCGCTGGGCCAGGCCTACATCGCCAAGACGTTCTCGCCGCAGGCTCGCGCGCGCGCGACCGCGGTGATCGACGACATCCGGGCGGCGTTCGGCGAACGGCTGAAGAAACTCGATTGGATGTCCGACGGGACGAAGAAGCAGGCGCTCGACAAGCTCGCCAAGATGCACGAAAAGGTCGGCTATCCAGACAAATGGCGCGACTACACGGCGCTCGAGACCACCGATGGTCCGTTCGTCGTCAACGTCGTGCGCGCCAACGCTTTCGAATGGAAGCGGACGGCGAACCGCCCCGGTGTCGCCGTCGACACGACGGAATGGGGAATCACCGTGCCGACCGTCAACGCGTTCTACGATCCGACCAAGAATGAGATGGTCTTTCCGGCGGGGGCGCTCGTTCCGCAGACGTTCGACCCCGGTGCCGACGACGCCGCCAACTACGGCTCGTTGGGCGGCAGCTGGGCAGGGCACGAGCTCACGCACGGCTTCGACGACGAGGGCCGCCACTACGATGCTCAGGGAAATCTGCGCGATTGGTGGACGCCGACCGACTCGCTCAAGTTCACGAAAGAAGCGCAGAAAGTGGTCGATCAGTTCAACGGCTACATCCAGATCGACACCATCCACGTCAACGGCAAACTCACGCTCGGCGAGAACATCGCCGACCTCGGCGGCATCCTCACCGGATACGACGCGCTGCAGCGCGCGCTTCAGCGAAACGGCCGGCCAAGACAATTGATCGACGGATTCACGCCCGAGCAGCGTTTCTTCATCGGCTACGCGCAGAGCTGGCGGACGCACAACCGGCCCGAGACGATGCGGACGCGCGCCGTCGTCGATCCGCACGCGCCGGAGCGTTGGCGCGACAACGGGCCGCTCTCGAACTTCCCGGCGTTCGCCGCGGCGTTCGGCTGCAAACCCGGCGACCCGATGGTGCGGCCGGCCACCGTCGTTCCACATCTCTGGTAGCACGCCATGGGCACACGAGACGCGCGCGTCGACGCGTACATCGCCAACGCGCCCGAATACGCCAAGCCGATCCTCGACTATCTGCGCGCGACGGTCCACGAGGTCGTGCCCGACGTGACCGAGGGCATCAAGTGGCAGTCGCCGCACTTCGACTACAAGGGAATGTTCTGCGGGATGTCGGCGTTCAAGGAGTACTGCGTCTTCGGCTTCTGGAAGTCGAAGCTGGTGCTCGGCGACGAATTCAAGAGTGCGCGTCCGACCGATCAGCTCGGACGCATCGCGACGCTCGCCGACCTGCCGCCGAAAAAGAAGCTGGTCGGCTATCTGAAAAAGGCGAAGGAACTCAACGACGCCGGCACGAAGATCGAGCGGAAGCCGTCCATGCCAAAGAAACCGATCCGAACGCCGGCATTCCTTACGGCCGCCCTGAAGAAGAACAAGAAAGCCGCCGCGGCCTACGAGTCGTTTCCGCCGAGCCACAAGCGCGAGTATCTCGAGTGGCTCACCGACGCGAAGACGGACGACACGCGCAACAAGCGTCTCGCGCAGGCGCTCGAGTGGATGGCCGAGGGAAAGCCGAGGAACTGGAAGTACATGAGATGAACGACGCGCGCGAAGGCGGCGGAGGGTTGTCGCGCCGCGCGTTCGTGCGTGTCGCGGCGACGGCCGCCGTCGCGGCGTGTGTGCGGACTCGGGAAGAGTCCGGGCCGATGGCCAACACTCGCCCGCGTCCCAGCGCGTCGCAACTCGAGTGGCAACGCGACGAGCTGGCGATGTTCCTCCACTTCGGCGTGAACACGTTCAGCGATCGCGAGTGGGGCGACGGCCACGAGGACCCTCGCTCGTTCGCGCCCTCGGCGCTCGACGCGAGGCAATGGGCGCGCGCCGCGCACGACGCCGGCTTCCGCGCGATGGTTCTGACGGCCAAGCACCACGACGGGTTCTGCCTCTGGCCAACGGCGACGACGAGCCACTCGGTCGCATCGAGCCCGTTTCGCGGCGGTCACGGCGACGTCGTGCGCGAGTTCGTCGACGCGTGCCGCGCCGAGGGCCTCAAGCCGGGACTCTACCTCTCGCCGTGGGATCGCAACAATCCGGCGTACGGCGACTCGGCGCGCTACAACACTCTGTACATCGATCAGCTCACCGAGCTGCTGACGCACTACGGACAGATCGCCGAATTCTGGTTCGACGGCGCGAACGGCGAGGGCCCGAACGGCAAGAAGCAGGTCTACGACTGGCAGCGCGTGTGGTCGACCGTGCGGCGCCTTCAGCCGAACGCCGTCATGTTTTCCGACGCGGGCCCTGACGTGCGCTGGTGTGGCAACGAACGCGGTGTCGCGGGCGATCCCAACTGGTCGACCGTCAATCCGTCCGTCGTCACGTTCCCGGGGGCCGACGGCCCCGGCATCATCGACGCGCTCCAACACGGCGACCCGCTCGGCACCGTCTGGCGTCCGGCGGAAGTGGACGTCTCGATCCGCCCCGGCTGGTTTCACCACGCGAGCGAGGACGCGCGGGTTCGCTCGGCGGACGATCTGATGAACCTCTACTTCACGTCCGTCGGCCGGAACGGCAAGCTGCTGCTCAACGTGCCTCCGACGCGCGACGGACTCCTGCATCCGACCGACGTCGCCCGTCTGCGCGAATTTCGCGAACGCCGCGATGCGCGCTTCGCCGAGGACGCCGTGCGCGCCCGCCGCCACGAATGGCGCGTGACCGGCGATCGCACCGCCCGCCTCGAGCTGGACCTGGCCGAGCCGGCGACGGTGAGCGTCGCGCGCCTCTCCGAGAACGTCTCGCGAGGTCAACGCGTCGCCCGTTACACGCTCGAGGGCGCCGAGGGCGACGCCGACACATGGCGCAACATCTCGAGCGGCTCGACCATCGGCTACGCGAAGCTCGACCGCTTTCAGCCGACGCGCTTGCGCCGCATCCGTCTCACGATCGAAGACGCCGTCTCGACGCCCGAAGCGGTCACAATCAAGCTTTTCGCCTAGCGCGCGCAGGTCGACTGGCCGAGGGGTCAACAAACAAGAATTTGTTGTCGTTATCCCGTTTGTTTCCGTTTCTGCTCCGTTTGTTTCCGTTTCCAATTGTTGATGCTGGCGTGGCGCTCTGGTCCTGAGCGCCATTCAGGCCATAACGACTGGAGAACGGAAACAAACGGAATACAGACTGAAACAAACGGAGACGACAACAGCTCTTGTTGTCGCTTTCTCAGCGGACCGGGGACATGACTTCGGAATCGTGCACGGCTGGCGCGCCTCTCAGACCTGCCACCGTCTCGGCAGCGTTAATCGCGATCGCTTCAGCCTGGTCCACCCATGCTCGGAATGTGGCGGTGACGTCGTTGGAGACGGGCTCAAGCAAGCGCGAAAGCCTGAACGCGGTATCGGCCAGGCCGATGCCGGTCCGTTCGGCGTCGCGCGCGTTGAGAAATTGTTCGAAGTGGTTCTCGACCGGAATCATGAGCACTTGCTTGCCGAGGTACGCGGCTTCGCTCACCGATTCGAAGCCGGCCGTGCACGCCACGCCGCGCGCCGAGGCCATCAGGCGAAGGAACTTCTCGCCGTGAATCTTGTGGAAGGTCAGATGTGAATCGACGCGCTCCTCGTCCGGGGCGCCGGGCTTGTCGTAGAAACAGTGCACGGGCACCTCGGGGTGGTCCCGGTGCCAGCGGACGATGTCATCGGCGTAGCCGGCGTTCAGCAGATACACGAGAAGGTGACCGTCGAACGAATCGGCGCGCTGCTCGAAGAGCTGGCGGCGCAGGATCGGCGGGCAGACGAACAGACGATGTCGCGGAAGGTCCGGCGCCTTGTAGAACGACAACGCCAATTTCGCCGAGCGAGTTCCGGTCAACGCGACGTACGCACTCATTCCCAGGCGGTCGAGCGACCGCTTGCGGTCCTGAACGAACGCCGGGTGGTCGAGCATGAACTGGTGGCCCACGGCGAGCACCGGCACGCGGTGTCGTCGCATGGCGTTGTAGACGCCGAGCAGCGGCTCGAGGAAGTTGACGATCAGGTCGGGTTGGACCGTCGTGACCGTCTCGTGAATCGTGCGGAGGCTGCGCCGAAAGGTGGGGGCGTTCGCGAGGGCGTTCGTGGCAGTGCGGAGGAGGGAGATCCCGCGGCCGTTGGCGACGGCGAACCCCGGGCTCGCGATCGATTGGACGCGTCCGACGAACGCCTCCTCAAAGAATGCCGGCAGGCTCCGGTTCTGGTTCGACCCGACGAGGACGGCGGCGACGCGGTGTCCGTGTCGCTGCAGCATCTCCTGCATCGCGATCGCCTGCGTCATGTGCCCGCGGCCCTCGCCCTGCACCGTGAACATCACTTTCATGGAATCGAATGAGGCTGAAGTTGCCGTCGAAGTCCTCGACCAGCGCCGTGCAGTTCTCGACCCAATCCCCGCAGTTCATGTATAACATGTCCCCGACTTGGCGGATCTCCGGGCGGTGGATGTGCCCGCAGATCACGCCCGCCATCCCGCTCTTGCGACCGAACTGGAGCATCGTGTCCTCGTAGTCGGTCACGTACTTCACGGCGCTCTTCGCGCGCAGCTTGATGTACGAGGCGAACGACCAGTAGCCGAAGCCGAAGCTGCGGCGAATCCGGTTGATCCAGACGTTCAGGTCGAGAATCTTGTCGTAGAGCACCGTCCCGACGCGCTCGAGCACCCGGTTGAAGTGCACCAGCCCGTCGAACTGGTGGCCGTGGATGACGAGGTACTTCTTCCCGTTCGCTCCAGTGTGCACCGCGCGCTCGGCCAGCCGCACCGTGCCGAACGGGATGCCGAAGAACTTTTCCAGGAACTCGTCGTGGTTCCCGGTGATGAACGTGACATGGGTGTGTTTGCGGTTCTTGCGCAGCAGCTTCTGGATCAGCGTGTTGTGCTCGTCGTTCCAGAACCATCGGCGGCGCAGCTGCCACCCGTCAACAAAATCGCCCACGATGTAGAGGTGGGCGGATTCGGTGTCGCGGAGAAATTCGAGCAGTTTGCCGACCTGGGCGTGTTTCGTGCCCAGGTGGACGTCGGATATCCAGATCGCGCGATAGTTCATAGACGGTTGTCACAGGTCGCAGGATGAGCCCTACGATATTATGACAACTGGAAACCCGCTCCGGCACCGACATCGGCCAATTGTCACGGGATTGACGCACAACCGTCACAAACCACGGCCGGCTCGGCCGCACGCGACCCTGCAGATACACGCGTCAGTTTGGGCCGGTGCAATCCGTTCTTGTCCGTATATGCGACGCCAAGGGCGTCCACGATTCCGCGCTTGACAGAAAAATAGGCTAGACCCTAGTTTGCTCTAGGCCTGGAACAAATAGGGCAGTCGATTCCTCCGGCGCACCGATGCCTCCTATGCCTGACAACGCCGCACGCGATCTCTTCCCAGGCGCGCTGGAAATGATGGTGCTTCGCCTTCTCAAGCAGGAGCCGCTGCACGGGTACGCGCTGGTGCAACGCATCCAGCAAGCGTCGCGCAACCTGCTGCAGGTCGAAGAGGGCTCGCTCTATCCGGCGCTTCAACGTCTCCTCAAGGACGGTCTCGTCAGCGCGGAATGGGGCGTGTCGTCGACGAATCGGCGCGTCCGCATCTACTCGCTCACGCGCGGCGGCACCAAGCATCTCGCCAACGAGATCTCGAGTTTCGATCGAATGTTTCGGGGCATCAATCTCATCCTCGCACTGGAGGATCGATGAGCCTCCTCGACCGTCTCTTCAGGCGACGTCAGGTCTACGAGAACCTGTCTGAAGAGATTCGCTCGCACCTCGATGAGAGGATCGACGCCTTGATGGCGCGGGGAATGTCGCGGGGCGACGCGACCGCGGCTGCTCGTCGCGCGTTCGGCAACGTGACGAACGTCGTCGAGCAAGGCCGCGACGTCTGGGAGTTCCCGTCCATCGAGTCATTCCTGATGGATGTGCGCTATGCGCTGCGGCAGCTTCGCCGAACGCCGGCGCTGTCGGCGACCGTCATGCTCACCTTGGCGATCGGAATCGCCGCGACGACGACCGTCTTCAGCTGGGCGCGCTCCGTCCTGCTCAATCCGCTTCCGGGCGCCGGCGACGCCGGTCGCATCATGGCGCTCGAGACGACGACGTCGTCCGGTAGCTGGACGCCGACGTCGTGGCTCGACTACCGCGATTTCCGGCGGTACCTCAAGTCGTTCGACGGACTGGCCGCCGCGTACCCGATGTCCATCGCGCTCGGCGATGGCGCACGCGCCGAGCGCCGGCCCGCCGAGCTCGTGTCGGCGAACTTCTTCGAAGTGCTGCGCGTCCCAACCGCTCTCGGTCGGTCGTTTCCGCCCAGCCCAAACGACTACGCCGGAAGTCAGCCGACGATCATCATCGGTTACGACCTTTGGAAAACGCGCTTTCAAGGCGATTCGTCGATTCTCGGCCGCGTGGTGCGCGTCAACGGGTTTCCGTTCTCGATCATCGGCGTCGCGCCGGCGTCCTTCCATGGGTCGATGCCCGGGGAGGATGTCGACGTTTGGGTA
Source organism: uncultured Gemmatimonadaceae bacterium (assembly GCA_963736315.1). Classification (GTDB taxonomy): domain Bacteria; phylum Gemmatimonadota; class Gemmatimonadetes; order Gemmatimonadales; family Gemmatimonadaceae; genus JAQBQB01. The sequence goes on from CAVTOB010000001.1 coordinate 113,481, forward strand.
CCGGCCGGAATGCTCGGACAGATCGTGCCGACCGGCGCCTGGTGGCTCGACGATCGCGGCACGAGGACATTTCGCGTGTTCGCCCGCCTCGCCGACGGCGTGACGTTCGACGCCGCGCGCGCCGAGGTCGAGTCGTTCGCAGCGTTCATGGCGAAAGCCAACGGCGATGTCAGCAAGGGCATGGGCGGCCGTCTGATGCACGTCTGGCAGTCGCACTGGGGGCTGCAAGACGCGCTCCGTGCGCCGATCGGGGTGCTGCTCGCGGCGTGCGGGCTCGTGATGCTCATCGTCTGCGCGAACGGCGCGAACCTGCTTCTCGCCCGCGCAACCGGCCGGCGCCGAGAGCTAACGCTGCGGATGGCGCTGGGCGCTCCGCGCGCGCGCTTGCTTCGCCAATTGCTGACGGAAGCCTCGGTGCTCGCGATGAGCGGCGCCGCGCTCGGGCTGCTCGGCACGTTCTGGCTGTCACGGTCGCTTCGATTCCTGTTGCCGTCGTTCTCGTCGCGAGCGGTGCTCACACCACACGTGGACGGACAGGTGCTCGCGCTCGCCGCCTCGCTCGCGGTGCTCGTCACGATTCTCGCCGGTACTGCGCCGGCCATCTTGGGATCGCGGGAAGCGACCGCGGACGCTTTTGCCGAGGGCGGCCGCGGTTCGGTCGGCGGGACACGCACGTCGAACATGCGCGCGATGTTTGTCGTCGCGGAGATGGCGCTCGCCGTCGTCGCCCTCGTCGGCGCGGGAGTCTTTTACGACAGCTTCCGCCAAGCGCGCGCGATGTCGCCCGGCTTCGCCGCCAAACAGGTCGCCATGGGGTCGGTCAGCATCACCCTGGCTGGCTACGACTCGGCGCACGGAGAGGCGTTTCTCCGTAGCGTCGCGGAGCGGCTGGCACGCGCGCCCGGCGTCACGGCGGCGAGCTACACCGACTACGTGCCGCTGAGTCTTGGCTCCGGGTCGTGGGAGGATGTGCGGGTGGAGGGCTACACCCCCGAGCCGAGCGAAGACATGAAGCTGTTTCGCGCGGCGGTCAGCCCGGACTACTTCAAGACGCTCGGCATTCCATTGCTTGCGGGTCGCGACTTCACGGCGGACGACGACTCCGCACACACGCCCGTGATGATCGTGAACGAAGCGTTCGTCCGGCGATTCGTTCGCGGGCACGCCGCGCTCGGCGTGCGAGTCCATGGGTGGGGTCGATGGTTCACCATCATCGGCGTCGCCCGCGACTCCAAGACCTATCGCGTGACCGAACCGCCGATGCCGTACTTCTTCATTCCCGTGCGGCAAGTGTATCGACCGGAGTACGGGTACACGTTCCTCGTGCGCACGGCGGGCTCCGTCGATGAAGCGGTCAGGTCCATCTCGCAGGCGGTGAAGGCGGTGGACCCGAGCGTGCCGACGTTCCGGACGATGCCGCTCGCCGACTACATCGAAGGACCGCTCAAGGGTCAGCAGACGGCCACCCAGTTGTTGGGGATTCTCGCCGTGGTCGCCTCGCTCCTTGCAGCGATTGGGCTCTACGGTGTGATCACCTACATGGTGGCGCAGCGAACGAAGGAGATCGGAGTGCGAATCGCTCTCGGCGCGCGACGGATAGACGTGCTGCGTATGCTCGGCGTCCAAGTCGCGGCCCTGTTGACGGTCGGGCTGACCGTGGGCCTCGCGGTAGGGGCTGGGGCCGTGCGCGTGCTCGCGTCGACGATCGGCTCGTTGGGCACCGTTCACGCGACCGTGTTCGCGTTCGCGGCAGCGGCCATGACGATCGTCGCCCTCATCGCGAGCGGCATTCCGGCGCGGCGGTCGACCAAAATCGACCCGGTGATCGCCCTGCGCAGCGACTGACCTACCGGTCAGCGCACGACCACATCGCCCCTGAGCCGAATGTCGCGCGACGACGATCCGATCAGAATCCGGAACGTGCCCGGCTCCACGATCCAATGCATCTCGCGGTCGAGCATCTGCAGCTGATCCCGGCCAACCGTGAAAGTGACCTCCCGCGATTCGCCCGGCGCGAGGTGCACTCGTCGGAAGCCCGCGAGCTGCATCACGGGACGCGCGACCGAGGCGAGCAGGTCGCGGACGTACAGTTGGACGACTTCGTCGCCGGCGCGAGAGCCCGCGTTCGCGACCCGGCATCGAACCGTCGTCGAACCGCCGGGCGCGATCTCCGGCGACTCGATCGACAGACCAGAGTACTCGAATGTCGTGTAGCTCAGCCCGTAGCCGAATGGAAAGAGCGGCTGGCCGGTGAGGTCGAGATAGTCGTCGCCGCGGCCCGTCGGCTTGTGATTGTAGTAGAGCGGCAACTGACCTTCGGACATCGGCCACGTCGTCGGCAGACGGCCCGCCGGGTCGTAGTCGCCGAACAGCACGTCGGCGACCGCTCGGCCGCCCGCCTCGCCCGAGTACCACGCGTCGACAACCGCCGGGACGCGGTCCAGCCAGCGGCTCATCGTGACCGCGCCGCCCCCTACGAGCACGACGATCGTCGGCCGGCCCCCCCCGGCTGCCGCGACGCGCTCGATGAGCTCTTCCTGATGGCCGGGCAGCGAGAGTTGCGCGCGATCGCGGAATTCTCCCTCCTCGAGTCCCGCGACGACGACGGCGACCTGCGACCGCCGCGCCACCGACACCGCCGAGTCGATCGTCCGACGCCAATCGTCGCGAACGCCGGCGTCCCACACGAGCTTCACGCGCGCGTTGCCCGTGCTCTCGAAATACTCCAGCCGCACGTCGTGCGAGCTGCCCGGCGCGAGCTTCACGTTCGCCAGCCGCGCGCCGTACGAACGCTTCTGCCAGTCGTCGATCAGCAGTTTGCCATCCAGATACAACCGGTACCCATCATTTGCCTCGACGCCGATGCGCCGCACGCCGCTCGGGGGAATCGTGACGCGCCCGGTCCAGCGCACCGAATACCAGTCGAACGGAATGCCGCGCCCCGGCGAGTTGAGCGTCCAGCCGAAATCGACGCGCGCGTCCGTTCGCGCGAGTCTCGGACTTCCGTCGAGACGATTGTTGTCGAAGTACTCGCCGTGCAGACCGCGCACGGTTCGGCCGCTGTCTTTTGACGAGAGCGCGTCGGTCGGTACGACGGCGTAGTCGCGCGCGATCCGGCCCGGTCCCGGCGCATAGCGAATGACTCCATCCGGCGCCCGCTCGCGAAGCGCCGCTGTGATGCCGTCCAGAATCGAGATCTTGTGATTTCCGGGTCCGCTGTACCCGCCGAGCCGCGCTTCGACGGCGTCGGTGCCGATCACCGCGATCGAGCGAATCGTCTTCGCGAGCGGGAGCGCGCCGCCGTCGTTCTTGAGCAGGACGATCGACTCGTGGCCCGCCTCGAGGGCGAGCGCGCGGTGCTCCGCGCTGCCGTTCACCAGCCCGGCGCTGTCGACGTCCACGTACGGATGCTCGAACAGTCCGAGCTCGAACTTCGCGCGTAGCACGCGCGCGACGGCCGGGTCGATCACCGAATCGGGGATGAGCCCGCGCTTGAACGCATCGAGGTACGGCCGATGCTGCGGCCACGAGCTCTGAAAGATCACGTCGAGCCCCGCCTCGAGCGCGTCCGTCGTCGCGCTCGCGGTGCTCGCCTCCGTGTGGTGCAGCACGGTCGCGCCGCCTGTGGCCGCCGCGTCGGAGATGACGAATCCCTGAAAGCCCCAGTCCCGTCGCAGCTTGTCCGTGAGCAGTGCGCGATTCTGCGTCGCCGGCGATCCGTCGACCGAGTTGTACGCGCTCATCACCGAACGCGCGTGTCCCTCGAGAATCGCCGCGTGAAATGGCGGGAAATACATCTCGTCGAGCAGCCGCGCGTCGAAGTCGATCGGATAGCTGTCGCGTCCGCCGTCGCCGAAGTTGGCGACGAAGTGCTTGGGCGTCGCGACGACGCCCGCGCGCTCGAACGCGCTCACGAACGACACGGCCATACGAGAAGAGAGCAGGGGATCCTCGCCGTACGTTTCCTCCACGCGTCCCCATCGCGGATCGTTCGCGATGTTCACCACCGGCGACAACACCTGCCGGATCCCTCGGCTCCGCGTCTCGTCCGCGATCGCGGCGGCGACGCGCGACATGAGCGAGGTGTCCCATGTCGCCGCGAGCCCGATCGCCTGCGGGAACGACGTCGCGCCGGGACGCACGAGGCCGTGCACCGCTTCCTCGAACGGAATGATCGGGATGCCGAGCCGAGTCCGTTCGACGAAGTAGCGTTGGATGTCATTGATCCGCTTCGCGTGCGCGCGGGCGGCGTCGACGGTGTCGCGCGCCGGCGAGATCTGAAGGCCGAAGACGCCGTGCGAGTAGTCGTTGGCGGGGTCGTCGAGGTCGCCGGGGATCATGAACAGCTGCCAGAACTTCTCCTCGAGCGTCATGCGTCCGAGCAGGTCGCGCACGCGTTCGGCGACCGGCCTCGACGCGTCGCGATACGGCGCGCCGCGAGTCGACTGGCCAAACGCCGAGCTCGCCGTCGCAAGCAGCGCAAACGCGATCGAGGCGACTAACTTACGAGAAGTATGGGCGCCCAATGCGCTCGGACGACACATCCATAAGGAGTCGCGCGTGACGCTCGGCATGGGACTGGTCCCCATTGTCCCGATTCTTCTCCTCCCGTTCATCCTCATCGTTTTTGTCATCGTCTTTCCGCTCTGGATCGTCGCGCTTGGCGTCGTCGGGCTGATCCTGGTCATCGTCGTCGGCGCGGACAAGCTCGCGCGCGCGATGAACATTCACTCACTCGCGCCCGCCGCGCGAGGAATCCGGATCGCTTTCCGCTGGGTGCTCACCTTCGGCGGCCTCGCCCGATCGCAGGCCGAACGAGACGGAGAGGCGGCATCGGTCACGCGTCACTGAGCCAGAGGGGCGGATCCGCTCCGTTGTTTCCGTGTCCCGATTGTTGTGGCCCGACTCGGCGCGAGAGATTTGCCCGCCTAGCTACAGCAAGACTCAGAAGACGGGCAGCCGAAACACGTAACTCGCCTTCACGAAGAAAGCGTCGTCGGTGCGGCGGAGCGCGCGGAACGCGAGTGGGTCCGTCTCTTCGAGATCTCCGCCGTAGCCGACGAAGAACACCGTTCCCGGCGCCGGCCGGTACGAGATGAGCCAGTCGGTGCGCAACGTGTTGGACGAGGACCCCGACGACGGCCTAAATCCGGTGGCACCGCTCACCAGCAGCACTTGGCCGGTGCGTGGATCGACGAGCGGTTGGCGATCCATCGACGTGTATTGCGACACGACGCGCACGAAGAGCGGGCGCGCGAGCTGATACTCGATCTTCACTCGCGGGATCCGCGCGTACGCCGTGCGCTCGCCGTCGCTTCGCCGCGTGAACGCGCTGCCGGTGTACGTCAGCGTCGCCCGCAGCCGCTCGTTCGGCCGCCAATCGAGCTGGCCGTTCACGTCCGTTCGGCGGACCCGCGACGTCTCGAGAAAATCGACGTCGTTGCCGAGCGTCGTGCCCACCGACGCCGCCCAGGTGCGGAACTGCGGCGTCGCCACGCTGAAGCCGCTCACCAACGTCTCGATGCGATCCGACGGCACGAACGGCGTCGGCGCGCCGTCCACGACCGACGGCACGTACAGGCTCGCGTACGGCGCGCGGTCGAACGCGTAGCTCGACAGCTTCGGTGAGACGTTGACGTTCCATCCTCCGCGCAGCGTCCAGCTCATCATCGGGCCGAAGTGGTCCTCGAGCAGGCGCTTGCCGCGGAAGAAGTCGCCGTAGTCCCAGAGCGCGTTCTCGGTGATGAACATGTTGAACCGCTCGATGAGCGCGCCGGGTTTCCCGTAGAGCGTGATGCGGTTCGCCGCGCCCGGTTGCACGAACCCCGTGCGGGGAACGAACCCGTTGTCGGTGCGAAACGCGGGGCTGATGCCGAGCACGTTGTAGTGAAATCCCCAGCTCCGACCCGTCGCGTCCAGCACCGCTTCCCACATCGGACCGGAATTCGTCGGCCCTCCCCCGTTCGATTGCGTGACGCTCTCCACGGCTTGGAACTGCGCGAAATAGATCTTGTCGAAGACGATGTGCGTGTCGCCGCCGAAGGCGCGATTCTGAACGCCGGACGACACGCGGTCGCTGTACAACAGGCCCGCGAACGACTGGTCGCCGAAATTCTGTTGCAGACGCACGACGTCGACGAGCGGATGCGCGCTTTGCGTGCCGCCGCCGCCACCCCCACCCGATTGATCGATCGCCGAAAGCACCGCGAAGTCGGCGCGGGCGAGCTTGCCGGTGAGCTTCAGTGCCGCGTCGGGCTGCACGATCCTCCGCGTGTAGACGAGCGTGTTCGGCACGTTGAACCGATCCGCGCCCTCGACGAAGAACGGGCGCTTCTCCGGATAGAAGAGCGCGAACCGCTGGTCGGCCGCGATCTGCGTCGCATCGGCTTCGACCTGCGAGAAGTCGGGTCTCGCCGTGCCGTTCAACACGAAGTTGCTGCCCAGCGTCCACCGAACGTTGCCGCCCAGCCTCGGCGCGGGTGCGTACCGCCACGAGTCCATCGACGGCGAGCAGCACGGCGTTCCGCTCACCGTGTTGGTCGCCTCCGGATTCATCTCGACGATCTGCCCGTGTCGCATGCCCGAGAGATCCGTCAGCCGCCCGGCCTGTCCGATGAACGACGCCGATGCGCGCTTCGCGGGCGTCCACGTCTCCTCGTAGCCGTTGTGCTGGACGTGGCGGTCGATCTGAAGTCCCCACCGCTGCGGTGAGCCCAGCGGATAGCGCAGGCTGCTGAACGGAATCCGGATCTCGACCTCGTATCCCGCCTCGGTGACGCGCCCGCGCGACTGCCACACGAAATCGGCGCTCAGATCGTTCTGGCCGGGCATGACATTCGACCCGGGGATGAAGCCGCCCGCTTCGTTCTTCGTCCCGTCGGCCTGGACGCCGAGCGGATTGACGATGAACACGAACGCGCGATTGCGCTCGTCGAACGTGTCGAGATGGATCTCGACGTTGTCGTCCGTCGAGATGCGATCGCGATCGGCGAGCGTCGCGCTCACTCGGCCGTGCGACTCGAACGCGCGAATCCCGAAGTAGATCGCCTCTGCCGAATACCACACGCGCACGTCCGTCGAATCCGGCGCCGGCCGCGAATCGACGGGACTGTACAGCGAGAACCCCGTGAGGAGCGCCGCGCGCTGCCACACCGGCTCGTCGAGCACGCCGTCCACGTTCACCACCACGTCGCTTCCCTCGATGCGAGGCAACGCGACGGTCAGCTCGCCCTTCTGGCCGTTGTAGACCGGAGGGTGAGCGGGGGGAGACGCTGCGGCAAGTTGGAGCGCGGCGAACGCGAGACCGAACACGGACCTGTTAGGGGGGAGCAGGTGGACCGGCGGACGGGTGGACCGGTGGACCGGGAGGGACTGAACGTCGACCCAAACCTATGCGACGGTCATCGGAATCGCGCCGGGCGAGTCGTCCGAGATTTGTCGCCACTTGTCCGGCACCGCTACCGGGTCGTAGCGTATGACGTCCCATCCCACACGTCGGCTTTCCCTTGCCTCGCCCAATCCCATTGGAGATCGCGCGAATGGCTCGTGCATGGACTTTCGTCCGTCCGGCATCCCGCTGTCTGGCGGTACTCTGCGTCCTTTCCTCGGCCACAACCCTCGCGGCGCAACCGCGCGGCGGCGGCCCCGCCGGCGCCCCGGGCCAGGCGCAGCGGCCGGCGCCGCCCCCTCCCCCGGATCCATTCCGCTTCCAGATGATGGGACCCGCCGAGGGCGGTCGAATTTCGGCGATCACCGGCGTCCCCGGCGACGCGCGCGTGTGGTACCTCGGCGCTGCTTCAGGCGGTGTATGGAAGTCTGTCGACAGCGGAGCGACGTTCCGCCCGGTCTCCGACTCGATGCCCGTGCAGGCGATCGGCGCGCTCGCCGTCGCCCCGTCCAAGCCGTCGATCGTTTGGGCCGGCACGGGTGAAGGGTGGGCGATCCGCGACGCGGATCTGATGGGCGACGGTATCTACAAGTCGGTCGACTCGGGCACGACGTGGCAGCACATGGGACTCGACGAGACGGGCCGAATCGGCCGCATCATCGTCCATCCGACGAATCCGAACGTCGTCTACGTCTGCGCGCTCGGCCGGGCCACCGGCGAGCAGACCGAGCACGGCGTCTATCGCACCACCGACGGCGGCAAGACGTGGAAGCTCGTGCTCACGCTCGGCGGGAACTACGGCTGCTCCGGTCTCACGCTCGACGAGAAGAATCCGAAGGTGCTCTTCGCCGGCATGTGGCACGTGATCATGCACACGTGGGCGATGTACAGCGGCACGACCGATCCGAGGGACGGCGTCTACGTGACGCGCGACGCGGGCGACACGTGGAAGCAAGTCGTCGACCCGGGCCTCCCCCATCCGCCGATCGGCAAGATCGACGTCGCCGTCGCGCCGTCCAACTCGAAGCGAGTCTACGCGCTGATTCAAACCGCCGACCAAGGTTCCGTGTGGCGCTCGGACGACGGCGGCGTGAAGTGGAAGGTCGTGAACTATCAGCGCCCGCTCATTGGAAGAGCCGGATACTACATCCATCTCATGGTGTCGCCGTCCAATCCCGACGAGATCCTCCTCGCCAACAGCAGCTTCTTCCAGTCGAAGGACGGCGGCAAGACGTTCGCCGAAGTGCCGTGGGGCGGCGACAACCACGACATCTGGTTCGATCCGAAGAACGCCAACCACTTCGGCCTCACCAATGACCTCGGGGCGCGTCTCACGACGGATCACGGCAAGACATTCCAGTCGGTCGCGTTGCCGGTCGCGCAGATGTATCACGTCGCTGTCGACAACCAGATCCCGTACTGGGTCTACGGCAACCGACAGGACAACGGCACGATGCGCGGTCCGAGCACCGCGCCCGAAGGCGCGACGGCGACTCGCGGCATCGCGGCCGGTGCGGGGCGCGGCGGCCGAGGTGGACGCGGTGGCGCGAATGCGGACACGACCAACGGACGTGGCCGCGGTGGACGCGGCGGCGGTCGCGCGGCGCAGATCATCGCTGCGGCGGGTCGAGGCGCGGCGGTTCCCGAGGCGGCGGGGGGTGGCCGCGGTGGACGCGGAGGTCGCGGCGCGGGCGCCGATTCGACCGGCGCCGACTCGACCGGCGGCGGCGGACGTGGCGGCGGTGGCTTCGGCGGCTTCTCGACGTGGGACCATGGGCTCGGCGGCTGCGAGTCCGGTTTCACGCTGCCCGATCCGACGGACGCGAACGTCGTCTGGGCGAGCTGCTACGGCAACGAGGTCACGCGCTACGACCATCGCGACAAGCGCGCGCGGTCGGTGAGCCCGTGGATTCACACGCTCGACTCGCCGCCCGACAAGCTCAAGTACCGCTGTCACTGGACGCCGCCGCTGGCGATCGATCCGTTCGACCACGGCACGGTCTACTACGGCTGCCAGGTCGTGTTCAAGACCTCCAATCAGGGGCAGAGCTGGAGCGTCATCAGCCCGGACCTCTCGACGCGGGATCCGAAGTACGTCGTCTCATCCGGCGGCATCGTCGAGGACAACCTCGGCCAGTTCTACGGCGAGGTGGTCTTCGCGATCGCGCCGTCGGAGATCCAGCGCGGCCTTCTGTGGGCCGGCACGAACGACGGCAAGGTCTGGTACACGAAGGATTCGCAGGCCGGCGGCGACGGCGCGTGGGTCGACGTCACCGCCGGTCTGACCAAGGCGGGGATGCCGCCGTGGGGAACGATCAGGAAGATCGAGCCGTCGCACTTCGATCCGGCTACTGCATACGTCGCCGTCGACTTCCATATGATGGACAACCGAAAGCCGTTCATCTACAAGACGACCGACTTCGGCGCGACGTGGACGAACGTCACAGGCGATCTGCCGGCGACGCATCCGCTCGACTACGTCATGGCGGTCACGGAGAACCCGAACAAGCGCGGGATGCTCTTCGCCGGCACGGGGCATGCTTTCTACTATTCGAAAGACGACGGCGCGCACTGGACGAACTTCCACGAGGGGCTGCCGCACACCGCCGTTTCGTGGATCGTAATCCCCAAGACATGGCACGACGTCGTCGTCTCGACGTACGGGCGCGGCGTCTACATCCTGCGCGACATCGCGCCGCTCGAGAGCGAGCCGCAGACGATCGCCGCGGGCGACGACAGCGTCTCGCTCTACGCGCCGCATCCGGGATATCGCCAGGCGCGCAGCGGCCGAGCGGAGATCACGTTCAAGCTCGGCAAGGCGACGCCGCGGCCGGCGCGCGTGGAGATTCTCGACTCGGCCGGCGCGGTCGTGCGCGCGATTCAGTCGCCGACGCGCGCGGGATTCAACCGCGTGCAGTGGGACCTTCGTTACGACCCGCCGCGCGTCGTGGCGCTCCGCACGCCGGCGCCCGACAACGCGCACATCTTCCAGGAGCCGCGCTTCAACAACCGCCCGACGCGGCCGATCACGCACTGGGGCATTCAGGGCGCGCAGACCGCCGGTCCGCTCGCGCTCCCCGGCACGTACACGGCGCGCCTCACCGTCAACGGCGCGACGCTCACGAGCAGGCCGCTCGTGATCCTCGAGGATCCGGAAATCAAGACGCAGTTCGCCGACCTCGTCGCCTCCACGGGCGCGCAGCGCCGCGTGCGCGACGACATGAACGCGAGCGTCGACCTCATCAACCGGCTCGAGGTGATGCGAAAGCAGATCCTCGACCAGCGGAAGGCGAACTCCGAGAAGCCCGACATCGACCGCGCGCTCGCTGATCTCGATGCGAAGATGATGAAGGTCGAGCTGCTCCTCCTCTCGCGTTCGGACATGAACGGCGACGACAAGTATTACGTCGAACCGTACAAGATCTACATGAATCTCATCTGGCTGAACGGCGTCATCGGCAACGGCGCCGGCGACGTCGCCGGCGGCGCCGACTATCGCCCCACCGACGCCTCCATCGCCTGGCTCGGCGACATCGAAAAAGACCTCACCGCCGCGAAGGCCGCGTACAGGTCACTGGTCGACACCGATCTTGCCGCCTTCAACACGGCCATGGCAGGGAAGATTCCAACGATTACGGAGACTGTTAGGCCCGTCGTACCGTGAGGCGCGACCGGGCGTTCAAGGCCGCACCTGCGACCCCCGATCAAATGGCAGTTGCAGTTACCGTTTGTTTCCGTTTCGAAGCCGTTTGTTTCCGTGTCCTAATCGTTGATGCCCATTTGGCGGGAAGGCCCTCGAACGCAAGACGGGCCATAACGATTTGGAAACGGAAACAAACGGTAGCCGAAACGGAAACAAACGGTTTGGAGCATTGCTACCGCGAAAAGCGTTTGAAGCGATTTTCGCAAATGACGCGGTGATAATGCGGCTCTCTTCCAAAGTGAAGGACGAGTCCAACCTCTAGCTTCGTCGAGCAGAGGTAGCTGAAGAGTTGTCGATCAGCGCCGGGCTGAAGGATCTCGGTGGCCTTGGACTCGACGATGATCTTCTCGTCGACGACCATGTCGACGACTTGGCGCGCCAGTGGCTCGCCGCGATAGTACACCATCACGGCGAGCTCCCGGTCAACCTTGTGCCCGGCGGCACGCAGCTCTCGCTCGAGAGCCAAGTTGTAGATGAGCTCGCGGTAGCCGAAGCCCAGGGCGGCATGCACCGTGAGGAACGCGCCGATGACGGCGCCGGACGTCGCCTCCTCGAGGAGGTGTTTCGATCGACGAGCCACGTCCCAAAGTCGTGCTGCGCGTAGGAAAAGGCGGTATCGCTTCGGCTCCGATCGCACCATTTCAGTGCGCGATGCAGCGCCGTCCTTCGTGACGGGTTCGTTGCGTTCCCGTTGATGTTGGATCACCAAAGTCGCGTAGCCTTGCTCGCGGACGGATCTCCCACACCCACCCGCCTGCCAAATGGTTGCGCGTCGTATCGCTCGGTCACGCCGAGCGGCTGTGCTGTCTTTGCTGTTCGCTACGCTCGTCGTTTCAGTGAGCGCCGCGCGGAGCGCCGCGGCGCAGGTCGCGACGGGGGCGGGGCGAATCGTCGGGCGAGTCGTGGACGCCTCGACGGGGCAAGGGATCGTCGACGCGGGCGTGCAGGTCGCCGGCACCACCCAGGCCACGCAGACCGGCGTCGACGGCCGCTTCGCTCTCGCGCGAGTCGCGGCCGGGCGGGTGACGCTTCAGATCCGGCGCATCGGCTTCGCGGCGAAAACGGTCACGGGCTTGCTCGTCTCCGACGGCCACACCGTCGAGCAGAACGTCACGCTCAAACAGGCGGTCACGCAACTCGGGCCGCAGGTGACAACCGCGTCGGTCGAGCGAGGCACGGTGAACGAAGCGCTCGATCGGCAGCGTACCGCGGTCGGCGTCGTCAACGCGGTCACGGCGGAGCAGATCGCCAAGAGCCCCGACGCGGACGCCGCGCAAGCGGTGCAGCGCGTGAGCGGCGTGACCGTCCAGGACGGGCGCTACGTGTTCGTGCGCGGACTTGGCGAGCGATACACGACCGCGTCGCTGAACGGTGCGCGCTTGCCGAGCCCGGAACCTGAGAAGCGCGTCGTCCCGCTCGACCTGTTCCCATCGGGGCTTCTGCAGACCATCACGACGACGAAGACATTCACGCCCGATCAGCAGGGCGACTTCGCCGGCGCGCAGGTCGATATCCGCACACGCGAGTTTCCCGCTCGACGAACGATCTCCGCGCAGTTCATGGGCGGCTACACGGCCGGGTCGAGCGGCGCCAAGGCGATCGCGCCGCTCGGCGTCGGCGGCGAGAACTTCGCGTGGTGCGACCCGAAGCGTGAGCTGCCGACACTCGTCGCGTCGCTCGGCAATTTCCAAGGATTGACGCTCAACCACGCCGATCAGAATACCGTCATCAAGCAATTCAGGAACGCGTGGACGCCGGCGACGTCCACCGCGCCGCCCAACGGCTCCGGGTCGGCGTCGATCGGCGGCGACGATCCCGTCTTCGGACATCGCGTCGGCTACCTGTTCTCCGGGTCGTACGGGTTCAGCACGGACTTGAAGGACGGCCAGGTGCGGGCGCTCGCCGATCGTGGCAATACGCCGGGCGAAACGAGACCCATCGACGTGTTCACCGGCCAGACGAGCAGCCAAAGCGTGCTATGGGGCGGCCTGGCCAACCTGAGCACGATGATCGGCGAGGGTTCGCGCCTCGCGTTCAGCGGGATGTACAACCGGACCGCCGACAACGAAGCCCGCGTCGAGAGCGGCCACTTCGAGAACGAGGGCGTCGACGCGAAGATCACGCGCATGGACTACGTCCAGCGCGCGGTGAGCTCCGCGCAGGCGACGGGCGAGCATCAGTACGGCGGCCACCGCCTCGACTGGGCCGTCACGGCGAGCGGCGTGAATCGCGACGAACCCGATCGCTCGGAGTTCGTGCAGGTCGTGACTCCGGGCACGAACCAGCTCCGCTGGCTCGCCACCGGCAACGGCGGCGCCGTGCGCACGTTCTCCGCGCTCGACGAGCACAGCGCCGAAGGCAAGGGCGATTACCAGTTCACCTTCCACGCGGTCGGGCGCGAGCATCTGCTCAAGATCGGCGGACTCGGCCGGCGCACGACGCGCAACTCCGATGTGCGCGCTTACTCGATCAGCGCGCCCGGAGCCGCCGACAGCGTCACGCTCCTCGAGCCGGAGCAGATCTTCGACGGGCGGTTCCTGCGTCCGGGCGACAGTGTCTTCACGATCGGACCGCTGGCGCAGGGCGGATCGTACGACGCGCACGACGATCTCTCGGCCGGATATGTCATGACGGAGATCGGCCTGTCGTCGCGCGCGCGCCTCATCGGGGGCGCGAGGGTCGAGCGCGACCGCCTGACGGTGAACGCGCTCTCCACGCTGGGATCGCCGCTCTCGATCCACAAGAACTGGGACGACGTGCTGCCGTCGCTCGCGCTCAACGTGCAGCTGAACGACCAACAACAGACGCGCTTCTCGGTCAGCCGAACGCTCGCGCGTCCGGAGTATCGAGAGATCGCGCCGATCGAGACGCGCGACGTGCTGAACGGCGACGACGTCCTCGGCAACGACCAACTTCAGCGCACGAACGTCGTGAACGCCGATGCGCGCTGGGAATGGTATCCGCGGAGCGGCGAAATCCTGAGCGTCGGCCTCTTCGCCAAACAGTTCAAGAACCCGATCGAGCGGGTCTACCAGGCGGCCGGCTCCGGCACGCGCGTCGTGTTCTATACCAACGCCGAGAGCGCGACGAACTACGGCGTCGAGGTCGAGGCGCGGAAGAACCTCGGCTTCATCGCTTCGCCGCTGGCGCGCTTCGAGGGATTCACCAACGTCACGGTGATGGAGAGCCGCATCCACCTCGGCACGGACACGCGGGCCAGCGCCACGAATACGACGCGCCGGATGGTCGGCCAGGCGCCGTACGTCGTGAACGCGGGGCTCACCTACTTCGCCCAGAACGACGGATTGAGTGCGACGGTGCTCTTCAACCGCGTCGGACCGCGGATCTTCGCCGCCGGCGATCGGCCACTGCCGGACGTGATCGAGGAACCGCGCAACAACTTGGACCTCTCGCTTCGGTTGCCCGTCGCCGGGGCATTCTCGGCGCGCATCGACGTGAAGAATCTCATCGACGCCGCGTACGTCGTGCGCCAGGGCACGGTGACACGCGAGAAGTACAGCACGGGCCAGACCGTGCAGGCCGGAATCGTCTGGCGCCCCTGACATCGTCCCCTTCTCTCTCACCAACCAGCTTCAGATGAGGCCCATGCGCATGTCTCCGACTCGGCGTATCGCCGTGGCCGCCGCCGCTGCCGTCGCAGCCTTTGCCGCTGCGTGCGGAAGCGACAGCAACGGCACGACCACTCCCAAGGTTCTCGATCCGGTCATCGGCGTCTCGGCGACCGCGTTGAACTCACAGACTATCAAGGTGACATTCACCTCGCGCGCCGGCGACAACAGCTTCACGATCGAGCGTGCCGAGGGGAGCGGGGCTTTCTCGCAGGCCGGCACCGCGACCGCTCCGGCGTCCCCCGGCACCGTGACGTACATGGACAACGGCCTCAAGGCCAACACGCAGTATCGCTACCGGGTGACGGCGATCGCCGGGTCGCTCACGTCCGCGCCGTCGAGCGAGGCGGTGGTGGCCACGCCGCCCCTCGGCAACGCCGCGGCCGACATCACCACGGACATCTCGGCGAGCCGCACGCTGTACGCCGACACCGTGTACACGCTCAAAGGCTTCATCCACGTCGCCAACGGCGCGACGCTGACGATTCAGCCGGGCACGAAGATCCAGGGCGACTTCAATACGCCGGCGTCGACGCTCCTCATCATGCGCGGCGCCAAGCTGCAGGCGGTCGGAACCGCCGACTTGCCGATTGTGATGACATCATCACGTCCGGTCGGCAACCGGCAGCCGGGCGACTGGGGTGGGTTGGTATTGGTCGGCAACGCGCCCAGCAACCGGAGCGGCAACGTCATCATCGAGGGTAGCGGCACCGACGGAACACAGGTCGTCGGCGGCAAGAACTACGAGGTGACGTATTCCGGCGGCACGACGGCTACCGACAACTCCGGCACGCTCCAGTACGTGCGCGTCGAGTTCGCGGGCTACGCGCCGTCGCTCAACAACGAATTCAACGGCTTCACCTTCGCGGCGATCGGCTCGGGGACCCGCATGTCGTATCTCCAGACGCTCGCCCCGCTCGACGATTCGTATGAATTCTTCGGCGGCGGATTCGACATCGACCACCTCGTCGCGTTCGAGACGGCGGACGACATCCTCGACATGTCGGAGGGCTTCGTCGGACGCATCCAGTACGTGATCGGCTACAACTCCGTGCAGCTCACGCCGCGCACCGGCGCCGGTTTCTACGCCACGGATCTCGAGGGAATCGAGAACGACGGCTGCAACGGCTCGGGGTGCGACAACGGCTTCAATCAGCAGCCGTTCACCGTTCCGCTCGTCGCCAACGTGACGCTGATCGGTTGCGGCGCCGTGTCGTGCGTCGGCTCGGGCGGCGGATTCGGCATGATGCTCCGCCGCGGCACCGGCGGCTACTACATCAACAGCGTCTTCGCGCGCTTCCCGGTCGCCGGCATCTCGCTGCGCGATCCGGAGACGTTCGCGCGCGCCGCCAACGCGGCGATCCCCGATCTCGCCACGTCGGATCTCATCGTCCGCAACGACTACTTCACCGACACGCCGGCACTGTTCCAGGCGAACACGTCGACGCCGGCCTCGCAGTTCTCGCTCGACGCCGCCGGCAACTCGCTCACACTCGGCGCCGTCACGGCGGACTCGCTGTTCATCACCCTTCCCGCTCAGGGATCCGTGCCGAGTGGCATCGGCGGATTCGACTTTACGCCGCGAGCGGGTTCGCCGATCACGGCCGGCGGGTTGAACGCGTTCACGGGCAAGATTCAAACGAAGGCGGGAACGTTCGTCGTGCCGACGCCGTACATGGGCGCCGTGGCTCCGGGCGGAACGAAGTGGTGGCAGGGCTGGACCGTCTACTTCCGTGCGTAGAGCGTCCGGATGCGCATACTGTTGTTGTCTCAGGTCTGCGCCGCGTTGGCACTCGGAATCACCTCCGGGTGTCAGCGCGGCGCGACGCCCGCCGACGCGGCCACCGTTCGCGCCGATTCGGTGCGTCGCGACTCGGTGGCGCGAGCGCGTCAGGATTCGATCAACCGCACGCTCCCCGGCTACGTCGTCGATTCGATTCTCCCGATCGACGAGGAGATCCGGCGCTTCAAGGCGACGATCGGCGGCGATCCGGTGCCCTCGTTCGCGCACGCCAGCGCCTCGCGAGAAGCGTTGGTGCGGCGCATCGTGCGCGACGTGGCCCGTGGCGACAGCGTCGATCTCGCGTCGGCGGCCGTGACGCCGCGGGAATTCATCGACCTCGTCTATCCGAGCTCGCCCTACACGCACCCGCCATATCGCGAGTCGCCGTCGATCGTCTGGATGCAGATCGCCAACCCGAGCAACGCCGGGTTCTTGCGGCTCATCCGGCGCCTCGGCGGCCAAGCGTTCGAGTACGAGAGTCACACCTGTAACAAGGCCGCCGAGCGCCAGGGGAAGAACACGCTCTGGCTCGACTGCGCCGTGCGAGTCCTCACGCCGCAGCGCGAGACGACCACGCAGCGCTGGTTCGGCACGATCATCGAGCGCGACGGGCGCTACAAGGTGATGGGCTTCAGAAACCAGTACTAATTGGCACCCCGGCTCTCCGAAGCGCGGAGATCAACAATTGGTACATGGAAACAACGGGGAAGAAACGGAAACAAACGGAAAAACCAAAGCTCTTGGTGTCTCCGTTTGTTTCCGTTTCAATATCGTAGATGCTGACTCAGCGAGATGAACTCGAAAAGCCGTAGCAACTGTGAAAAGCTCTAAGCAGCAGCCACGTCCGACGTGCAGTTCGGGCAGCGCGATGCGGCTTTTGGGATCGAGAGCGTACAGCGCGGGCAGGACTTCATGTTGTCCGGCGGCGGCGCGGGCTTGGCGTACAGCTTGCTCGCCATCCGCACGATCATGAACACGCAGAACGCGATGATGAGAAAGGTGACGAGCGAGTTGACGAACGCCCCGTAGTTGAGCGTCACGGCACCTGCGTCGTGCGCTTGCGCTATTGTCGTGTACGGACCGGGCGCCTTCGTGCCTTCCTTGAGCACGACGAACAAGTTCGAGAAGTCGATATGACCCAACGCCAGCCCGATCGGCGGCATGATCACGTCGTCCGTCAACGACTTCACGACCGCCCCGAATGCCGCGCCGATCACGACGGCGACCGCCAGGTCCAGCACGTTCCCGCGCAGAATGAACGCCTTGAAATCCTTGAGCATCGTCAGTCTCTCCCGGAAAGAGTCACGCGGTGGACTGCGGCAACTACGACGGCGATTCGATGTGGCTCGAAGGCTCCTGCCGCCACTCGGGCATCAACAATCCACACCGTTGATGCCAATGTGGTGCACGGAGCCCGAGCGCCAAGACGAATCTGTCCCGGTCCGGCGCACGTGTCAGAGAGAGAGAGAACCTACTTGATGACCCGGACCTCGAAGTCGCCGTGCTTTCGTAGCACCGTCACGCTCACGTCCAGCAGGTGCTGCTCGAAGAGCAGGTCGATCGACCCGAAGGGGAGCGAGAGGTTCATCAGCCGCAAATAGGTCAGAAACGGAGGCAGCGACGCGCGGTCGATGGAGAGACGGCGCTCCTTCGCGTCCACCGACAGCCGGAGACAGGCTTGGATCAGATGAAACACGACACCCGACGCCCAGGCCTGGGGTGAGCAGGCCACCGGATACAGCGTCGGCCCCTCGCCGGTGCGACGTTGGAAGCCGCAAAAGAGCTCGGGCATGCGATGGTTCTCGACGGCGACCGCCGCTTCGAACAGGCCCGAGAACGGCGCCGACACCAGGTCGTCGAAACCGTATCGTGAAAAGCCGGCCGCGGCCAAGCCCGTGTCGTGCGGCCACACCGTCCCGTTGTGATACGCCATCGGGTTGAAGCGCGCCTCGGCCACACCGATCGTCCGAATCCCCCAGCCCGAGAACATCTCGCCGCCGACGAGCATCTCGGCCACGCGTCGTCCGCGTTCGCGATCGGCGATGCCGCCGTAGAGCGCGTGTCCCGGATTCGAGCTCCGCACGCGGCAC
The DNA here is from genome assembly GCA_963736315.1 of uncultured Gemmatimonadaceae bacterium. Classification (GTDB taxonomy): domain Bacteria; phylum Gemmatimonadota; class Gemmatimonadetes; order Gemmatimonadales; family Gemmatimonadaceae; genus JAQBQB01. Next base: position 132,073 of record CAVTOB010000001.1, read on the forward strand.
GGCTGCTTGTGTCCGTCGAGCGCGAGCGCGTACGTGCCGATGTCCTCGCACCAGAAGTGCTCCTCGAACGCGCAGCGAAGATCCTCGGCCTGCTTCCGGAGCTTTGCCGCGCGGTCCGGTTTGCCGAGTGCATCCGCCATGCACGCGGCGTGGAGGCGCGCATCGTACACGTACGCCTGCACTTCGCACAGCGCGATCGGCGCCGACGCGAGCGTGCCGTCGGCGTGGAAGATCGAGTCCGACGAATCCTTCCAGCCTTGCTGCACCAAGCCGTTCGCCGAGTGGCGCGCGTACTCGACGAACCCATCGCCGTCGCAGTCGCCGTAGTGGTCGATCCAGTCGAGCGCGCGCTCGACGTTCGGCCAGATGTGAGCGAGGAATTCGCGGTCGCCGGTGCGCTCCCAATACTCGCCGGCGAGCATCACGAAGAGCGGCGTCGAGTCCACGCTGCCATAGTACCGGCCGAACGGCACTTCGCCGAGGCGAGCCATCTCGCTGTTGCGGATCTCGTGGATGATCTTGCCCGGCTGCGATTCCTGCGCCTCGTTCACGCTGTCGGCTTGCGTCGCGGCAAGGAATTCGAGCACGCCGCGCGAGATGTCGGGGTTGATCCACAGCGTCTGGAGTCCGGTGATGACGCCGTCGCGGCCGAAGGGAGTGCTGAACCAGGGTACTCCGGCGTACGGGTACTCCCCGTACTTCGTCGTCGCGACGAGCATGCGCAGGTCCGCGGCCGAGCGTCGCACCCACTGGTTGAATCGCTCGCTCGACGTCTCGATCGTCGCGTACTCGGTGCGCTCGGCCTCCAGCGCGCCGCTCCACTCCGACTGCGCTTCCTCGAACGTTCGCTTCGGCACGCGGCGACCCTCGCGATCGCAGCGGATGGCGATCGCCAGCGAGACCGGTGCCTCCGGCTCGAGATCGTACGCGAACTGAGCCTGGGTCGGCGACGTCGCGTCGGGTGCTTCACCCCAATCGATCACCGCCCACCGCGTCTCGTTGTCGAGCCCGCGGTAGCCGAGCCGGGTCTCCGTGCCGAAGTGCACGGTCTCGAACCGCTCGCCGCGCTTCGGACGCGGCATGCCGCGCACCTCGAAGATGTCCGCGAAGTCCGCGTCGAACTCGAACGAGAGGGACGCGAGCAGCGCCGCCTGGCTGTAGTTCCAGAGGCGAATGCGCTCGTACCAGGTGTCCTTCCACAGGAAGCGCGAGCGAAAGAGGTGCACGAGGTCCCGGCGGATCACCGCACCCGTTTGGCCGATCGGGATGTCGGGGTTCGTCAGGTCGGCGACGAACAGCTCGTTGTCTTCCTTGACGCGCGAGCTGAGGATGAGCGGACGCTTGCCGTTGACCCTCAGCGTGAATCGCGAGAGGAACCGCGTTCCCTCGTGATACAGCCCCTGGTCGCCGGTGCCGAACGCCCCGATGTCGCCCGCGTAGTCGAATAGCGCGAACGTGTCGTCGTGCTGGAGAACCGCCGTCCGCTCGGCGGCACGCGACGCCGTGGCGAGAATGTAGAACTGGTTGCCGACCTCGATGACATCGCCGCCACCTTTGGCCGCGGTATCCGCCATCTACGCTTCCTGGGCCGATGCAAGGGGTTCGGCGGACCCGTTCACGACGCTCTCGTAGACGGACACGTATTTCTCGGCCATGCGCGTCAGCGCGAAATGCTCGAGCATGTACTCGTGACAGATGCCCGAGGGAATCGCCGGGCTGTTGATGCGCGCCGCCATGTCGTCCACGTTGCGACAGATCCACCCGCTCACGCCGTCGCGCACCACTTCATCTACCGAGCCGCCCGGCAGCGCCAGGACCGGCGTGCCGCAAGCCATCGCCTCGATCATCACGAGCCCGAACGGCTCTTCCCACTGAATGGGGAAGAGCAATGCCTTCGCGCGCGACAGGAGCGCGTTCTTCTTGAGACGATCGACTTCGCCGACGAACTGAATCTGATCCCCATCGACGAGCGGGAACACCTGCTCGAACCAATAGTCGTGAAACACGGGCTGAACCTCCCCCGCCAACTTCAACCTGACACCCGCTTTCTTCGCCGCCGCGATCGCGAGGTGCGGTCCCTTGGCCGGCGCCATGCGCCCGAGGAACGCGACGTAGTCGTCCTTGTCCGCCGAGTAGACGTAGCGGTCCGGATCGATCCCGTGGTGTACCACGTGGACCCACGGCATCGGCTGCCGTTCGGCCAACCACTGCGCGATGGCGACGTAGTGGACGTCCGGATAGCGCGCGTACTGCTCGGAGAGCGCCGGCTCGTCCGGATGATGGATCGTGAGCACGGTCGGCGTGCTGACGAAGCGCGTGAACGGAACGCCGACGATGTCGTTCAGGTGGATGACGTCGGCCCACTCCGCGGCATCGGCCATCGCCCACGCGGTATGGTCGACGTTCTTGAGACCAGGCCTCATGGGATCGTCGAGCGGCCACTCGGCGTGCGGATAGATCCACTTCACGCGACAGCGGACCTTCGAGTCGCCGTTCGCGTACACGGTGACGTCATGCCCCATGGCCTGGAGCTCGTTCGCGAGGTTGCCGATGAACAACTCGGTCCCGCCATAGCGAATGGGGGGAACCTCGATGAAGGGCGGAGCAATCAGAGCGATACGCATCACGGCCCATCGATGCAAAAGTGAAACCGGCGTGACTATGCGAACATCCGTGCCGCCACTAAGGAATTTGACGGGTCGTCGAGAAGAGGGCTCGCTCAGTCCGGTTGATTTGGGGCTTCGTATGCATTCGAGCCGCGTCTCGCCGGTTCGGGCATCAACGGGGGATACACGGAAACAGACGGAGAAAAAACGGAAACAAACGAAAAAAGGCTTTTTGTTGTCTCCGTTTGCTTTTGTTTCCTTCCCCTTTGTTTCCGTATTCCCCCCGTTGATGCTGACCGGCCACGAGGGCGGCCGTATGACAGCGGGGCCATACCTGGCGCCCCAACCGCGCGCTGGCCAACTTTGACGCTCGGCAGTTTCCCCGCTGAAGGTCCCCCAAAAAGCAGGTCCCCCGAAGAGGTTGTCCCAATGCGGCGTTCCCCCGCCCACGTTTTCGCGCTCGCCGGACTCATCTCGCTCGCGTCGTCGCGACCAAGCTCGCTCCCCGCGCAACAGGACTTGGCCAATGCCCCGCCGGGCAGAGCGATGAATCAGCCGGTCGACTCGGAGTACACGAAGAAGATCAGGGAGTACACGACCGAGCCGTTCTTCCTCTCGCCGCTCGTCGACTACATGCCGGCCAAGGCCGGCGTGCCGACGCCCAAGGCGGTGCTCGGCGACATCGCCGGCGCGCCGGGCAAGCTGCCGTACTCGAAGGAGGTCTACGAGTACATGCGGATGCTCGCCAAGGCGATGCCGAATCGCGTGAAGGTGTGGTCGATCGGCACGACCGAAGAGGGGCGCGAGCACATCGCCGTGGCGATCGCGTCGGAAGCGATCATGAGCAAATACGAACAGAATCGCGCCGCGCTCGCCAAGCTGGCCGATCCGCGCACGATTCAGATGAACGACAAGGAGGCGGCGCAGATCGCCGGCACGGCTGCGCCCGTCTACTACATCACCGGCACCATTCATTCGACAGAAGCCGGCGCGCCCACGGCGTTGATGGAGCTGGCGTATCGGCTGGCGGTGGACGACGCACCCTATATAAGGAATATCCGCGACCACGTTGTGACGCTCATCACACCGATCGTCGAGGTCGACGGACGCGACCGCGTGGTGGACGTCTACAACTGGAAGAAGGCGCACCCGGGACAGGTTGCGCCGGACGCGATCTATTGGGGGCACTACGTCCGCCACGACAACAACCGCGACGCGATGGGGATGACGCTCAAGCTCACGCAGAACATCCTCAACGAGTACGTCGACTCGAAGGCGCAGGTGCTGCACGACCTGCACGAGTCGGTCGCGTACATGTACGACAACACCGTCGGCGACGGCCCCTACAACTCGTGGCTCGACCCGCTGGTGACGAACGAGTGGCAGTTGATCGGCTGGAACAACGTGCAGGAGATGACGCGCTTCGGCATGCCGGGCGTGTTCGCGCACGGGACGTTCGACACGTGGTCGCCGGGCTATTTGATGTTCATCGCCGCGACGCACAACGGCATCTCGCGTCTCTACGAAACGTTCGGCAACGGCGGCAACGCCGACACGCAGGAGCGCATCCTCGGCACGAACGAGACTTCGCGTACCTGGTATCGCCAGAACCCGCCGCTCCCGCGCGTGAACTGGTCGCTGCGCAACAACAACAACTATGAGCAGACGGGTCTGCTCGTCTCGCTCAGCTACATCGCCAACAATCGGCACCAGATCCTCGAGAACTTCTACGAGAAGGCCAAGCGGTCGATCCTGAAGGCCAAGACGGAAGGGCCGGCGGCCTACGTGCTCACGGCGAACGACCCGCGCCCGGGTGCCCAGGCGGAGCTGTTGAGAGTTCTCCAAAAGCAGCGCGTCGAGATTTCGCGGGCGACGGCGCCGTTCAGCGTGACCATGCCAGTCAAGGTCGTGGCGCAGGGTCGAGGCGGACGCGGTGGGCGCGGGGGAGCGGGAGGCGGAGCGGGGCGTGGTGCCGCGAACGCTGATGCGGGGACGCAGGCGGCCGATGCGCAGCAGCAGGGCGCTGCGACGACCGAGACGCGCGAGTTCCCGGCGGGCAGCTACGTCGTCCGCATGGACCAGCCGTACTCGCGCATCGCCGACGCGCTGCTCGACTACCAGTTCTGGTCGCCGAACGATCCGCAGAAGTCGCCGTACGACGACACCGGTTGGACCTTCCCCGAAGGCTTCGCCGTGTCGGCCGTGCGCGTGACCGACGCCAAGGTGCTCGGCGCGCCGATGGAGCCGTTAAAGGCGGAGATCAAGGCGCCCGGCGGCGTGACGGGGGGGGAAGCACGTTCCTCATCAACGCCAACGGCGACAACGGCCTCGTCACGCTGCGCTACAAGCTCAAGAGCGCCGACATCCAGGCGGCCGAGGAGCCGTTCGACATGGGCGGCACGTCGTACAAGCGCGGCTCATGGGTCATCAAGGGCGTGTCGCAGTCCGACCTCGACGCCGCGGCGAAGGAAGTCGGCGTCAAGGTGGCGGCCGTTGCGAGCGCGCCGACGGTGAAGACGCACCCCGTGCGCGCGGCGCGCGTGGCGATCATGCACACGTGGCAGAACACGCAGACCGAGGGCTGGTGGCGGATGGCATTCGACTTCAACCAAGTGCCGTTCGACTATATAAGCATTCAGGATCTCAAGAAGATTCCCGATTTGAACAGCAAATATGACGTGATCATTTTCGGCCCCGGCGGCGGCGCTGGGCGCGCGGTGATCGAGGGGATGCCGATGTGGCGCAACCCGATTCCGTGGAAGAACACGCCCGAGACGCCGAACATCGGCAAGATGACGTCGACGGACGACATCCGGCCGGGCATGGGCTACGACGGTCTCGAGAACCTTCAGAAGTTCGTGAAGAACGGCGGCGTGTACATCGGCGCGGTGGCGTCGAGCCAGTTCGCGATTGACGAGGGTCTCACGAACGGCGTCGGCATGAGCACGCCGGCGCGCGGCACGGTGACGGGCACGCTGCTCCGCACGCGGATCGTGGACGACGCGAGCCCGATCGTCTACGGCGTCGCCGACGGCATCTCGGCGTACACGGACGGCGGCGAGAGCTTCAGCGTGAGCGCCTCGCGCATCGCCGGCGGTCGTGGCGGGGGAGGCGGCGGAGGCGGTGGCGGCGCCGGTGGACGTGGCGGCGGTGGCGCGAATCGCGAGACCGGCCGCGGCACGCCGGACGACCATGACGAGGTACAGGGACGGCCGGCACTGGAGGATCGATTCAAGGCGCCGGTGCGTCCGACGGTGCAGCCGTGGGCGTATGCGATCCCGACGGAGGATCAGCTGCGGAACCCGCTCAACATCATCCCGCCGGATCAGCGTCCGCGCGTGGCGGTGCGGTACTCGCAGCAGAGCGATCTGTTGGTGTCAGGGTTGTTGAGCGGCGGCGGGGACATCGCGCAGCGGCCGGCGGTCGTCGATTCGCCGTTGGAGAAGGGGCACGTGGTGCTCTTCTCGATCAACCCGATCTATCGTGGGGAGACGGTGGGGACGTATCCGCTGGTGTTCAATACGATAATGAACTTTGATAACTTGAATGCCGGGAGGAAGATAGACGCGAGGTAGAACAACTCGCGTTGGTTCATCGGCGGCCGGTGTCGATCGACACCGGCACGTCTACGCAGCGGAATCGCGGTCCGCTTGGCCGCCGACGGCGATGCGGTATCTCGCCCCGTCATACCCACGGTCTTCGAATGGAACGCCCGAAAGGAGGCCGCGAATCGGGCTAAGCACAGTGTAGGATTCGATGAAGCGCTTACCGTGTTCGGCGATCCGCTCGGTAGAGTCCCCGACGATCCACGCCATTCGTACGGCGAATCGCGATTCGTGTTCCTCGGTCTCTCTGTTCATGGCCGGATCCTCGCGGTAATGTTCACGGAGCGCGGTGCGGGACCGCGTCCGAAACATCTGCGCCCGCCGGGCAACGCGTCATGAGCGTGAAGACTACGAAGAAGGGCGGTCGTAAGGCGGGGGTATCGCGATCGACGAGGGTTGCGGAAGACGAGATTCTCCCGGAATACGATTTCAGCATGGCGCGCCGGAATCACTACGCATCGCGGCTCGCGAATGGCGTCGTCACGGTGACCCTGGACCCGGATGTTGCGCGCGTCTTTCCGGACGCGCGATCGGTCAACGATGCGCTCCGCGCGCTGGTTCGTATCGCGACCCAGCGGCGGACCAACAGAGGTCCGCGGACCTCAAAGCCTCGACCGAAGTAGACGATCCTCATGTTGACACCGGGCTCTTGAGAACGATCTTCGGCGCAGCCGCTGCGAACCGCTGACCGTGGACCCCCTCTCCGACGTCCTCCGCGCCGTCCGCCTCACCGGCGCTTACTTCTATATGGTCGAGGCCACCCACCCGTGGTCCGTCCTCACCGTCGAGGCCAAACGGCTCGTCCCGCGCGTCCACCCCGCCGCCGACCATCTCATCTCGTACCACATCCTCACCGCGGGCACCTGCTGGGGCGGCGTGGCGGGCGATGAGCAAACGCTCATGCAGCCCGGCGACGCGATCGTGTTTCCCCACGGCGACGCCAACCTGCTCTCGAGCCCACAGACCCGCGTCGCCGACGCCATGACCCTCTCGGCGACGCCCGATCGGTTTCCCAACACGGCGATCGTCAACCGCGGCTCGGGCGACCGGGCGACGTTCGTCTGCGGTTTCCTCGGCTGCGACCTCCGCCCCTTCAACCCGCTGCTCGCGTCGCTGCCGCACCGGATCGTCGCCCGCGGCGTCGCCGGCGACTGGCTCGCCGAATTCCCCAAGCACGTCATCGCCGAGTCGCGCGAGCCGAAGCCGGGGAGCGACTCGATGCTCACGCGCATGGCGGAGCTCATGTTCGTCGAGGTCGTGCGCCGGCACGTCGCGTCGCTCTCCGGGGCGGGGCAGAACACGGGATGGCTCGCGGGACTCGGCGACGCGATCGTCGGCCCGGCGCTGCGCGTGTTGCATGAGAGGCCCGAGCACGCGTGGACGCTCCAAGACCTCGCGCGGGAGATCGGCACGTCGCGCACCGTGCTCGTCGAGCGGTTCACGACGCTCGTCGGCGTGCCACCGATGCAATACCTCACACAATGGCGGCTACAACTCGCGGCCGACCAGCTCGCGCGCGGGTCGGCGAAGGTGGCGTCGATCGGCGCGCGAGTCGGCTACGATTCCGAGGCGGCGTTCAGCCGCGCGTTCAAGCGCGCGACGGGATTGAGCCCGTCCGCCTGGCGCAGCGCGCGCCAGGCGTAACACTCCGCGCTAGTGGCCTTCAACGACCTCGAAGATTTGGTCGGCGACGAGGCCGTGGCCTTCGCGATGCACGGCGATCGCGGCCTCCTTGTCCGGCGCGTCGACCAGGCAGAACACCTGTCCGGTCGCGTCGTTGTACCAGTACTGCAGGTACTTCACGCCATGCTTTTCTTGCGTCTCGAGGTCCTTCTGGTGGGCCCCGGCGACCGCGTCCTTGGTCAACCCCGGAATGTGGTTATGGATGTCCATGAACAGTGCCATCGTGACTCCTTGTCGAGGTGTTCGCGAGGCTGACCAACATGCGCCGGGCCGATCGCAACGGCTAGAGGAGCTGCTGGGCCACTGCTTGCCGCGTCCCCAGCACGCCCCCACCCGGGCGGAGCCTCGATTAGCCGAGGGGTTTGGTTTGGGAGCGGACTGCATCCGGCGAACGCGCATCGCGCTCGGTCATGAGCTTCGTGAGGTAGCGCTGGCCCTCTCCAATGCGCTCCACCTCGACGGCCATGGCTTCCAACGCCTGCGCCACCTGCTGTGGCTCGAACCGAGGAAGCCGGGCTTCCAGTTCTTGCCGCGTCACGACGTCCGCGTCGTTGGTGAGTCGCTTCCGCAGTCCAAGGCGTTGTGCCCCGAGACCGAACAGGACGGCCAGTACCGCATGCCCCGTCGCATGCCAAGTCTCAGCCGGCGCGGCGGCGAACCAGACGGCGGCAACATTCGCGAGGCAAAGAAGCCACGCTACAGGTATCCAAGCCCGGTGCTTGAACCACACGTTCCCCTCCTAGGATCGCCAGCCGGCCAACGCATCGCCCAACCTGCAAGCGAGTCCAATAAGAAGCGCAGCCGCAGCCCGCGCAACTTTGTCAGGAAGCGTCGCGAGCGGGTCAACAGCCGTGCGGCGGCGCTGGCTTGGGAATGGTCAGCAGCGATCGGAAGCGCGGGTCATTCGCGATCGCGTCGAATGGTGGATCGCACCGCAGGTGCAGTTGAAAATGCGTATCGGCCGATGGCGCATACCGCCTGAGCCACGCGATGGCGTGATCGGCGTCGCCGAGGGCCGCGTAGGGGTACGCCATGAAGACCGCCGTGTGCAGCGCCGTCGGCGAGAACTTCGTCGCCAGCGACTCCGCGCGGGTCAGGAGCTGGTGCGCCTCGGAACGCCGTCCAGCCCGCGCCGCAACGAGCGCCTCACCGGCCAGCGCGAGCGCGACCTCGACGCCGCCGCTGATCCGTTCCGCCGCGCTGAACGCCGCGGCGCCGCGCACGAAGCTGCCCTGTTCGACGGCGATTTGTCCCTGTACCTGGCGCGCCAGCAAGTACGCGGGGTCGACCGCCGTCGCGCTATCGGCCCAACGCGACGCGCTGTCGTATTGCCGGCGCCAATAGTGGCCGAGCGCGAGGAATGACAAACCCTCCGTATACGTCGGGCCGACGGCGACCGTTTTTCTCCACGAGGTCAGCGCCTGGTCGGTCTGCCCAATTTCCATCGAGGCGATGCCGAGCTGGTGCCACGCCTGCGCCAGCGTCGAATCCATCGCAACCGCTTGCCGGTATGAGCGAAGCGCCGGAGCGCGGTCGGTGGGGTCGAGCTGCCAGTGAACCAGACCCTGCGCGAGCCACGCATCCGCGTTGTGGGGATCGGCCGCGAGCGCGCGGTCGAGCGCGGAGAGCGCCAGTCGCAGCGCGCTGTCGCGCGCGGCGCCGACGAACACGAATTGCCGTTCGTAAGCTCGCACGTAGGTCTTTGCGAGCCCGACCCACGCCTCGCTGTAGCTGGAGTCGAGGCGGATCGCCGCCTTGAACTCATCGAGCGCGTCGGCCGCACCGTCGGGTGTGCGTTTCGCGTAGCTCGCCATCCCGCGCTGATAGAGCGCCTGCGCCTCTGGGCTTGGGCGTGCGTGCGCGCTCCGCAGTTGTCGAACGACGAATGGGCTCAACGCGGCCGTCGCGATGATGAGCAGTGCGACGAGGGCCGAGCGCCGTCCGAGCGGCGCACGTTTTCTTGCCGGCGCCTGCGGTGCGGTCGGACTCCGAAGTGCCGCGGCGAAGTCCGACACGCCGGCGAATCGGTCGGCAGGCACGCGCTCCAGCGCGCGCAACACGGCCGCTTCGACCGACGGCGACACCGTCGCGCGCACAGGCCGAATCGGCCGCGCCGGTTCGGCGAGCCGGCGGGCCACGATCGCTTGCGCCGTCGCTCCCGTGAAGGGAGGGTCGCCGGCGAGCATCTCGTACAAGACCGTGGCCAGCGCATACTGGTCGCTCCGCTCGTCGAGGACGTCGTTGCTGGCCTGCTCGGGGCTCATGTACGCCGGCGTACCGATCACGACGCCGGTATTCGTGATGCGCTCGGTGCCCGTGTCGAGCACCGCCTTGGCGATTCCAAAATCCGCGACGTATGTGTGATCGCCGGCGAGCAGCAAGTTCTCCGGCTTGATGTCGCGATGCACAACGCCGCTCTTGTGCGCCGTCTCGAGGGCCGCCGCCGCCGATTCGGCGATTCGAATCGCGTCTTCGATCGGCAGTTGGCGCTCGCGGTTCATGCGCTGGCGGAGCGACTCGCCGGCGACGTACGTCATCGTGAACCAGGGCAGCGACTCGCCGCCGGGTCCGGGGCACACGCCCGAATCGAGCACGGGAACGATGTTCGGGTGCTGGATTCGCGCCGTGACGCGAATCTCGCGCAAGAACCGCTCGACGCCGATCGCGCCGGCGAGCTCGGGGTCGAGCACTTTGAGGGCGACGACGCGATCGTGCCGTAAGTCCCGGGCCAGCCACACGGTCGCCATCCCGCCGCGGCCCAACTCGCGTTCGACGAGATAGTGGTCGCCGAGAGCGGCGTTGAGGTGATCGCGCACGAGAGGGTCGGTGGGGGGGGTGCGGCATCATGCCACCCCTCGACTTTCCTGGCAAGGCCGCGACGGCTGCTTGCCCCCGTCCGTTCAAGGGAGGTCGGAAGGACCGATCAACTGAACCTGAACTCGATAGCGCTGAAACTCCGGCGTCTCTCCCTGCGTCGCGCAGGGAAAGCGAGCGTATGGGTTCCTTGCTGACGGTTGACCTCACTTGACAGATCTCGAGTTTTCCCACACTATGCCTAGTACTATGATCCACGCGTACCTCCCGTCCACGCAGATCTGCATGCCGGCCGACGCCACGATTTTCGTCGCCGTTACGCAGTCATCTGCATAGGACCGGTCAGGAACGCGTTCTCCGCGCCTTTCCGGGTCTCCCGGAAAGGCGTTTGAGTTTCAGGGGGTGGGGGGGGAGACCCGGACGACGGCGCGATTCCTCAATCGCAGCCGACCATGTCCGCCGCCGTAGACGTTCACGAACTGAGCAAGTCGTTCCAGACCCGCAGTCCTCGCGGGCCGGGGTTTCGCGCACGCGTCGCCGACGTGTTCGCGCCGCGTGGCAGCGCGCTGCGTGCCGTAGACGGGATCTCGTTCCACATCGAGTCGGGTGAGCGCGTCGCGTTCATCGGGCCGAACGGCGCCGGCAAGTCCACGACGCTCAAGATTCTCGCCGGCATCCTGACGCCAAGCGCCGGCACGGTGACGGTCGCGGGGCTCGTGCCCTGGCGCGATCGCCACGCGCTCGGTTTCGCGATCGGCACCGTGTTCGGCCAGCGCTCGCAGCTCTGGTATCAGCTCGCGCCGCGCGACACGTTCGAGCTGCTCGGCCACGTCTACGAGCTGCCGCGCGCCGTGTGGCGCGCGCGGCTCGACGCGCTCGTCGATGCCTTCGAGCTGGCTCCGCTCCTCGACCGGCCGGTTCGGCAACTGTCGCTCGGCGAACGGATGCGCTGCGAGGTGGCGGCGAGTCTGCTGCATGGCCCGCGCGTGTTGTTCCTCGACGAGCCCACCATCGGGCTCGACGTGACCGCGAAGGCGACGATCCGCGAGTTGCTGCACCGCCGCTCCGTCGAAGACGGCACGACCCTGTTGCTGACGTCGCACGACACCGGCGACATCGAGCAGGTGTGCGACCGCGTGGTCATCATCCACGGAGGGCGCATCCTCCTCGACGTCGAGCGTCGGCGAGCTGAAGCGCCGGTACCTGCGTTCGCGCCGGATCACGCTGGTCACCGCCTCGGAGCACGTCGAGCTACCCGCGGCAGCCGGCGCACGCCTCGTGTCCGCGGCTCCGCATCGGACGACGGTCGAGATCGACGCCGGCGATGCCGCCGTCGGCGCGCTCGTCGACGCCGTGCTGCGCCAAACCACACTGCGCGACTTGGTCATCGACGACCCGCCGATGGACGAGATCATCCGGTCCATTTACCGCACCGCCGAAGCCGACGACGACGGAGAAGCAGCATGAGCAAGTATCTGGCGTTCGCGAAACTGGGATTTCGTCAAGCATTGGCCGAGCCTGGAGAGCTTCTCGGACGGGCGCTGTTCTTCGTGCTCATCCTCGGCGTGTTCTCGTCGGTCTGGCGCGCCGTCGCCGAGTCGGGCGGCGTCGCGGGGCGACAGCCTGGCGAGATGCTCTGGTATCTCGCCGTGACAGAGTGGGTTCTCATGAGCGCACCGCTGGTGCAATTCCAGATCGAGGACGACATCCGCCGCGGCGACGTGGCGTATCAGATCACGCGTCCGGTGTCGTGGCTCGGCGCGAGGCTGGCGCACGGGTTTGGGGCACTCGCCGTCCGCGCGCCTCTCCTGCTCGTCGTCGCGTTCGCGGCTGCGTGGAGCGTTGCCGGTCCGCCGACGCGGCCGGCGGGGCTCGGAGTCGCCATCGCGATCGGTTTGGTCGCGTCGATGGTCGTAACCCTGTTTCACGTCGGCATTGGCGTCGCCGCGTTCTGGCTCGGCGACGTTGCGCCCGCGTATTGGATCTGGCAGAAGCTGCTGTTCGTGCTCGGTGGACTGTTGCTTCCGTTGCAGTTCTATCCCGACCTGTTCGTTCGCGTCGCGCGGCTCACGCCGTTCCCCGCGCTGCTCGCCGGGCCGGCGTCGCTCGTGACGCACGAACCGCTGATGCCGGTCGGCGTGCTGGCAATGACGCTGGCATTTTGGGCGGTGGTGGGCTGGGTCATCGCGCGCGCGGCATTCGGCCGTGCGGTGCGGCGGCTCCACGTGAACGGAGGATGAAGGATGGCGACCATGACACCGACGCTGCGATTTGCGAGAGCGCTCGTCGGCACGAGCGTGCGGTCGGCGATGGCGGAGCGCGGGGCCTTCTTCATGCGCGTCATCCTGATGGCCGTGAACAACGCGATCTTCTTCACGTTCTGGATCGTGCTCCTGTCGCGCGTGCCACGGATTCGCGGCTACACGCTGGGCGACGTGGCGCTGTTGTACGGCATCGTCGCCGTGGCGAACGGCATTGCCGTCTTCGTGGCGGGAGGCGCCCAGTACTTGGCGCGCATGATCCACGACGGCGAGCTCGACGCGCTGATCGCGCAGCCAAAGCCCACGTTGCTCTACGCCGTAGGGCTGCGATCGCAGCCTTCGGGGTTGGGAGACGTCGTGAGCGGATTGGTCATGATCGCCCTTTCCGGCCGTGTGACCATGCTGGGCATCCCCGTCGTGCTCGCAACGGGCGTTGCGGGGGCGGTCGTCCTCGTGTCGACCGCGGTGTTGATGCACAGCGCCGCGTTCTGGCTTGGGCGCACGGAGTCGGCGAGCCGGCAGCTATACGAGGTGACGCTGATGTTTTCGTTGTACCCGGACACGCTCTTCACCGGGCCGATGCGCGGGATTCTCTACACCGTGATTCCCGCCGGCTTCGTGGGATACTTGCCGGCCGAGTTGATTCGCGTGCCGACTGTAGGGACCGCGATGGCCGTCGCGGGCGGCGTCGTCGCGTACGTCGTCGTGGCGGTCTGGGTGTTCGAGCGCGGCCTTCGAGCGTACAGCAGCGGCAGTCGCTTCGCCACGTTTGGGTGAGACGAACCTTCCTCGCGCGCGAAGTTGGCCGGCGAGGCTCTGATCGGAGTGCCCTCACTGTCGATCACTGGCCTCGGGCCGCCCGAGGAGGTACGCTTTGACCCTCGCGCTCAACAGGATCCGAGTGACTGAGCCACCGTCGCACCTCGAGCAGTTGAACGCCGCACTCTCCGCCCGTTATCGCCTGGAGGGTGAGCTCGGCGAGGGCGGCATGGCCACGGTGTACGTGGCTCACGACCTGAGACACGACCGACAGGTGGCGCTCAAGGTGCTCAAGCCGGAGCTCGCGGCGGCGCTCGGCGCGCAGCGATTCCTCAAGGAAATTCAGGTCACCGCCAACCTGCAGCACGCGCACATCCTGCCGTTGTACGACTCGGGGAACGCCGACGGTGCGCTGTTCTATGTCATGCCACTCGTGCGTGGCGGGTCGCTGCGGGACCGCCTCACGCGTGAAAAGTTGCTGCCGGTGGATGAGACGATTCGAATCATGCGACAGGTTGCCGGCGCTCTCGACTACGCGCACCGGCAAGGCATCGTCCACCGCGACATCAAACCCGAGAACATCTTATTGCACGACGGCGAGGCATTGGTCGCGGACTTCGGGATCGCGCTCGCCCTCGCCGAGGCGGGTAGCGATCGTCTGACGGGAACCGGACTCTCGATCGGCACGGTGCAGTACATGAGCCCCGAGCAGGCGAGTGGCGAGCGCGATATCGACACACGCACCGACGTCTACGCCCTCGGCGCGGTGACGTACGAGATGCTGGCGGGCGAGCCGCCTGTGACCGGCCCCAACGCGCGGGCGATCGTTGCGAAGCTGATGACGGAACGCCCGACGTCGTTGCGAGTCGTCCGCGACGTCGTGCCGCGTGGGCTCGACGACACCGTGATGCGCGCGCTCGCCAAGGCGCCAGCCGACCGATTCCAGAGCGCGCGTGCTTTCGGCGATGCGCTCACGGCGCCGGAGGCTTCGGCGACTCAGAACGCCGTGCCGAGCGCGGGCCGTCGCGGGCGCACCATCACGCTCGCCGTCGTGAGCGCCATCGTCGTCCTCGGCGTCGTCGGCGCGTATATGGCCGGCGCGATCGGCGGCACGCAACGCTCTTCCCTGGGCGCCGACGCGGCTGCGGTCATCCGGTCGATCGCCGTTCTGCCGCTCGACAACTACTCGGGCGACTCGACGCAAGACTATTTCGCCGAAGGTATGACCGATGAGTTGACGACGGCGCTCGCGACGATCAGCCAGCTTCGTGTCACCTCGCGCGGTTCCGCGATGCAGTTCCAAGGGAAACGCCGGCCGTCGACACCCGAGATCGCGAAGACACTCAACGTGGATGCCGTTGTCGAAGGCTCGGTGGCAAGGTCCGGCGACAAGGTGCGCATCACAGCTCAGCTGATCGACGCGCGGACGGACAAACATCTCTGGGCCAAGAGCTTCGACGGAAATGCGAAGGACGTGCTCGCGGTGCAGGCCGAGCTCGCGTCCGCCATCGCGCGCGAGATCGACGTACGCCTCACCGATCGCGAGCAGTCACGGCTTGCCACTGCGCCAAGCGTCGATCCCGAGAGCCACGACGCCTACCTGAAAGGACGCTACTTCTTCAACCGTCCGAGCGACGAGAACCTGCACAAGGCGATCGTCCAATTCGAAGAGGCGGTGAAGCGGAGTCCGGCGTTCGCCGCGGCATACTCCGGGCTCTCGGACGCGTATCTCTGGGCCGGCTACAACGAGGGCTTCATCACCGCCTCCGCGGCGAGACCGAAAGCCAAGGCTGCCGCCGAGAAGGCGGTGCAATTGGACAGCAGCTCCGCGGAGGCGCACACGTCACTCGCGACGTTCAAGCTCTTCTATGAATTGGATTGGCCCGGGTGCGAGCGCGAATTTCGGCGAGCGATCGCGCTCAACCCGAACTACGCGTTCGCGCACGACCAATTCGCCATGGCGCTGGCGTTCACCGGGCGGTATGACGAGTCCATCGCGGAGAGCAAGCGGGCGGCGGAGTTGGACCCGCTCTCGCCGCAGGTGCTGGTCGACGCCACGATGGCGCCGATGTTCGAGAAGAACTTCGACGCCGCCAAGGCGCTGGCGAGAAAGGCCGGTGAGCTCGACCCGACGTACTTCTTTCCCGTCATGGCGGAGGGCTGGGCCGCGATCGAGGCCGGCAAATTCCGCGATGCCGTCCCGTTCATAAGGAAGTCCACGACGATGGGCGCGCCGCCCTTCGTGACGGCATACCTGGCGTACACGCTCGCGGCCGCGGGCGACCGCGTCGGTGCAATGGCGGCCCTGGATACTCTCAAGAAGATGTCCGAGGGCGGGCGGGTGCTCCCGTTCAATCTGGCGCTCGTATATCTGGGCCTCGGCGACCATGCGCGGGCGCTCGATAACCTCGAGCAGGCGCGCGCGGCGGATTCGCAGATGATGGCGTGGATCGGACACGATGCCATGTTCGACCCGCTGCGTGCCGAGCCGCGGTTCAAGGCGCTGATCAAGAAGTCGAATTTCGTCGAGTGAATCGTTCGCGAGGCTGAGCAACATGCGCCGGGCCGATCGCAACGGCCAGAGCAGTCCCCGGAGACGACGAAACCCCGTTGTCGGGAAGCGGTGACCGGCCGCGTTCGCGAGCCTGGGTCACTCGTAGCGTAACGACTCGATCGGATCCAAGAGCGCCGCACGGCGCGCCGGGAGCACGCCGAACACCAGCCCGATCCCCACCGACACCGCCACCGCGATCAACGTCAGGTCGATCGGTGTCGTGCCGTGCACGTTGAGGAGCGAGCTCGCCACCTTCCCGAGCGCGAGGCCGGCGGCGACGCCGATGACGCCGCCCGCGCCGGTCAGCGCGGCCGCCTCGATCAGGAACTGTTGCAGGATGTCGCCGCGCGTCGCTCCGACGGCTTTCCGAATGCCGATCTCCCGCGTGCGATCAGTCACGCTGATCATCATGACCGCCATGACGCCGATGCCGCCCACGAGCAGCCCGACGCCCGACAACACGAGCATCACGAGGAAGAACACGCCGGTGATCTTGTTGAAGGTATCGAGAATCTGATCCTGCGTGATCAGGTCGAAGTTGCTGTGATCGCCCGGGCGCAACCGACGCGCCTCGCGCAGCGCGATGGTCACCGCCTCCTCGGCCGCGTTGACCGTCACGCCCGGGCGCGGCTTGACGGGAATGAACACCGCGTTCGTCTTGTCGAGCGTGTACGTGCGATCCATCGTCCGGTAGGGAATGATGCCGTGGACCTCTTGCCCGGGCGGCTGGAAGATGTTCGCCGCTTCCTGATAAACGCCGATGACGCGCATCGGCCGCCCGCCGACGCGGATCCATTTGTCGATCGGCTGAATGCCGCCGAATAGTTTGAGCGCCACGTTGGTCGAGAGGACGATCGCCGGCGCGCCGCCCAACTGCTCGTTGCGCGTGAACCACCGTCCATCGGTCAACTCGCCGCCGTAGATCTCGGGATACCCTTCGTCGGCGCCCATCACGACGCCGATGTTGGTCCGTATGCCGGCGTACTCCATCCGATTCTGAATCTGTCCCCAGATCGAGGCGTACTTGATCTCCGGCAGCTTCGCGACGCGCTCGGCGTCGTCGGTCGTCAGATCGGGGCGAATGCGGATCCACGCCGGGAGGTTCTGCGGGTTCACCGGCGTCTGCGACCACACCTTGAGCACGTAGAACGTCGTCGGTCCCGCGATCTCGATCGTGTCGACGATCTGATCGCGAATGCCCGACACGATCGTCGCCATCGCCATCACCGTCGCCACACCGATCACGACGCCGAGCACGGTGAGGCCCGAACGTCCCTTCGCGACGGCGATCGAACCGAGCGCCGACGAGAGGTTCTCGCCGAACTGGTCGGCAACCCGAAGCATCGTACGCGGGCGACTCATGTCATTCCGCCCGCATCGCGGCGACGGGATCCAACCGCGCGGCGCGCGACGCGGGATACACGCCGAACACGACGCCCACTCCGGCCCCCAGCGCGAGAGCGACGGCGATCGACCACGTCGTCACCCGCGCCGGCAGCGGCGACGCGACCGCGATCAACGCCGCGAATCCCCACCCGCCCGCGGCACCCAGCGCGCCGCCGAGGACAGCGAGCATCACCGACTCGGCGAGGAACTGTCGAAGAATGTCGGCGCGACGGGCGCCCACCGACTTGCGAAGTCCAATTTCGTGGGTGCGTTCGCGCACCGACATCAGCATGATGTTCATGATCACGATGCCGCCGACGACGATGCCGATCGCGACCACCGCCGGCACGACGGTGAACAACACGTTCGTCAGCTGTTTCCAGAAGTCGACGAGCGCGTCCGCCGTCTCCACCGAGAAGTTGTCCGGGTCGCCCGGCCGCAGGTGATGCGCGACGCGCATCGCCTCCTCGGCGCGCGCCATCGCGCCGGCGACGTCCGCCGCCTGATCCACCTTCACCGAGATGGTCGTCGTCTGCCGGCGGCCGTAGAGGGACTCGAACGTCGTGATCGGCAGCAGCACCATGCCGTCAAACGATTGGCCGAGGACTCGGCCCTTCGCGGCAATCGCGCCGACGATCGTCACCGGAACGCCGTGCACGTGGATCGTCTCGCCGACCGGATTGCGTCCGTCGAACAGTTTGTCGGTGATGTCGGCCCCGACGACGGCCACCAATCTGCGCTCGCGGACGTCGACCTCACTCAGCGGATCGCCGAACACGAACCGATAGTCTTGCACGCGTTGGTAGTCCGGGGTCACGCCGAACACGAGCACGTCGCCGAGCGTCTTCTCGCGCCAGAGGACGTCGCTGCGGGGAGTGGGAAAGCCCGACGTGACCGAGATCGCGCTGGCCTCGGGCAGCGCCGCGCGGACGACGTCGGCGTCCAGCGTCGTGATCTTGGGACGCCGCTGCATGCGCAGCCAATCGGCGTCCTCGATCAGACCGAGGTTGATCGGCAAGCGACGCACCTGGAACGTGTTCGAGCCGATCAGCGCGTCGGCGATGTTCTCCTTGACGTATGCGTTCATCCCCTGGATCACGGCGACGACCGCTACCAGGAATGCCACGCTCACGATGATGCCGAGCAGCGTGAAGAACGAGCGAAGCTTGTTCGCCCGAATCTGGGTGAGCGCGGTGGTCAAAACGTCGGTGAATCGCACGGGTGGTTGTCGGCCGGGGGGAAACAGGGGCGTAGCGAAATCCACACCGGCGCTCGTGCGGTGCGCAAGAGTGTGCGTGTTGTCCCGCACCGGATTACCTGGCGCTGGGAACGGTAAGCGGGCGCTGAATTGGTGACGGTGGGGGCGCCCGGATGGCCACATTTGTTGGAGTGAAGCGGACGGGCGAATTCGGGCGTTCACCGGATGGGTGGGACGATTGAGCTGCGGGTCGAGCTGGGGGATGTGCGCAGGGCTTGGACGCGCGCTCATGCCAAATTTGGGTTCTTCGGGGAATTCCGGGAAAATGGGGTGACAGTCGTTGAGTGATTTCGCATGCTATGGCATTCGGAGGGTGCCATGGCCGACCGTGAGCTGAGCGGTTTCTTGGATGCGATTGGTGCGTGGGATGGATTTGAGGTGGCGCAGGTGACCATGGAGGACGAGCCGAAGCCGGATGCGCTGGGGCTGCCGGCGCAGCGACTCGTCATCGAGCTGCGCGCGAAGCCGGGAGCGCCGAAGCGCTGTAGCCGCTGTGGTGAGATCGTCGTCGAGGTGCACGACGTCACGCTCCGGCGCGTCCGGGATCTCCCGCTGATGGAGCGTGACACCTGGCTCATTGTGCCGCGCGCGCGGCTTCAATGCCCACGCTGTGGGCCGACGGTCGAAGCCGTCCCGTGGCTCGATCGCTATCAGCGGATGACGAAACGTCTGTCGGACAAGATCGCCGGCCTCGCCCAAGTCTTGCCGATCAAACATGTCGCCGCGTGGTTCGGCGTCAGCTGGGATACGGTCAAGGAGATCGATAAGCGCACCCTCATCGCGCGGCTTGGGCCGGTGGATCTCAGCCAGGTGCGCCAGATCGCGATCGACGAGTTCGCGCTTCATCGCGGCCATCAGTATGCCACGGTCGTCGTCGAGGTCCCGACCCGCCGCGTGCTGTGGGTGAACCGCGGCCGCGACGGCGGCGCGCTCGCCGGCTTCTTCGCCCTCTTGGGACCCGAGGGCTGTGCACGCCTGGAAGCGGTCGTGCTCGATCTGTGGCGTCCGTATCTCAAGGCGGTGCGGACGGCCTGTCCCAACGCGGCGATCGTGTACGATCTCTTTCACGCCGTGGCGCGCTACGCGACCGAAGTGCTGGACCGGGTCCGCGTCGATGAGACCAATCGGTTGCAACGGCCGCAGCGCCATCATTATCGCGCCCAGGCCGAAGCCGCCCGGCGCGTCATCAAAGGGGCGCGCTGGTTACTGCTACGGAATCGCGAGCACCTCCGGCGCCACACCGATCGCGTCCGGCTGCGGGAGCTCCTCGCCGCCAACCAAGCGCTGTTCATCGCGTACGTCTTGAAAGATGACCTCAAGCAGCTCTGGCGGTACCGCTACCGCGGGGTCGCACGGAGGGCGTGGCAGGATTGGTACGCCCGCGCGATGGCGAGCGGCCTCACTCCGCTCATGCGCTTCGCGCGGTGGCTGAACTTCTCAGCGGAGTACATCATCAACCACGCGCGGTATCCGCTACACACCGGTTTGTTGGAAGGCATGAATAACAAGATCAAAGTGCTCAAACGCATGGCCTACGGCTACCGCGACCACGAGTATTTCTTCCTCAAGCTCCGCGCGGCATTTCCCGGAATTCCCCGATGATCCCAAATTTGGCATGAACGGCCGCAGCAGGCTCCCTCCCTAGGCTCGCGGGTCTCCCTGATCTCGACAAGCGCCCAAGACGCACACCCCGTCGGCTGCTTGTTGAGCTGTTGGCGGCGCCGACCGGACTTGGCATTCTTACTGTTGCCGGATTGGTTATCTGAGGCCGGAGCTGCGGGCCGCGGGAACACCCGGGCCGCCCGCCACTCCGATCCCATCGCACCCGAGCGCACAGGCGAATGATCCCACGGGCAAGTTCGACAGTCTCGGAGACGCCGCTGGCTCGCGGTCGAGTCCACGTCGTCGGCGCCGGCCCCGTCGGCCTCCTCCTCACGGCGTTGCTCCAATCGGTCGAGGGGCTCTCGGTCTCGCTCTACGAGAAGCGACACGAGTACACGCGCACGCGGATGGTCAAGCTGTCGTCGTTCCTCGTCGCGGACTCGCTGGAGGGTTATCGGGCCGACTATATCGACGCCGAGAACGTCGAGGCGGTGTTCGATCCACCGGAGCTCGAGGGCGGCCTGGCGCTCAGAAATGCCATTCCGTCCGACCTGATGTCACTGCTTCGACAATGGTCGCTCGGCTTTTGTCCGCTCAACACCATCGAGCGCTCGCTGAGCACCCTGATCGACGCGCGCGCGTCAACCAGCGTGCACCGCACCTCGGCGGTCATGACGGCGGAGGATGCCATGGCCCTGCTCGCGCCGGGAGACATCCTCGTCGATTGCACGGGAAGCAAGTCCCTGCTTCGCGACCACCTCGTGCCCGGCGGGGGTACGACCGATGGAGGCGGGAACACGCTCAACATTCGGCTCGAGTACGCGATCGTCGTCACCTTCTTGTACGGGCGGCACTACGAGTGCAACGAATTCTGCAAGTACTACAAGAACGCCGAGAATGCGGAGTACAAGTTCATTCCGGCGGTCGACCGCACGTACTACGATGGCAACGTCAGCCACGTGACGGGCATCGTCAACATCACCGCCGAGGACTACGCGGCGATGCCGTCGCAGTTCGACGGGGAATGGTTGCGCGGTCATTTCCCCGGCGTTGCCCGGTCGATGGATCGCTTCATCGACAAGGTCAAGCAGGAAACGCACGGCGAGGTCATGGGCGACCTGGAGATCGTCCGGATTCCCATGAACCTCTACCGCGGTCGAAACGCGACGAGCCGTGCGTGGCGAACGGGCGCAGCGGGCGATCACCCGTTCGTCGAATCGCCGGTCTTTCTGCTGGGCGACTCCGCCATCGGTTCGCCCTACTTTCAGTCGATCTCGCTGGGATTCGAGTGCGCGATGTTCTTGGCGGCACTCTTGTCGCGGCGCGACCTGCCGGTGGAGGAAATGTTCGATCGCTACGAGCTGTACACGTACAAGCAGTGGCTTCGCGTCTACATGCGCAGCAAGATGATCAAGCACAACAAGGACTTGTTCGCGCTGGTCGACGATCCGCTCGCGCTGCTGACCAAGCTGCACATCTACTAGGCGGCGCGGGCGGCCGTGCTAGTGGCCCTCGACGACTTCGAAGATCTCGTCGGCGACGAGGCCGTGGCCCTCGCGATGCACCGCGACCGCGGCCTCCTTGCTCGGCGCCTCGACGAGGCAGAACACCTGGCCCGTCTTGTCGTTGTACCAGTACTGCAGGTACTTCACGCCGTGCTTGTCCTGCGTGTCGAGATCCACCTTGTGCGCTCCGGCGACCGCTTCCTTGGTCAGCCCGGGAACGTGATTGTGAACGTCAATGAAGAGCGCCATCCTGGTCCTCTCGTGTTGAAGTGGATTGACCAAGAGTAGGCGGAACGTTGGCGAATGAGGATGACTGTTCGGCCGGATCGCTTGCTCCATCGTCCGGCTGGGCCAACCCCACCCCGCGAGAACGAGACTACGGCACCTGACTTCCCGAAGCCAACGGTTTGATCGGCGGCAGTCCGAGCACCGGCGCCCCTGGCGGCGTGAGCCCGCTCGGCACGTGCACGGGCGTCAGGGCCTTGAGATTTCTCGCATGCGGATCCGTGAGCGCGAGCAAGTACGCCGTGAGGTCGTCGATCTGCTGCGGCGTGAGCACGAGATTGTTCAGCGCGCCCGATCGCGTCGCCAGAATGTCGGCCGTCGTCTGGAGCAGCGTGCCGCGAAGGAGCGGATCGATCTGGTTCACGTCGTAGTTGGCCAACTTCACGTCCGACTCGCTGTAGTGATCGACGAACCCGCGCAGCGTCGCGAATTCTCCGGCGTGGCCGTACGGCCCGGAGAGCTCGACGTTGCGGAGTGCAGGCGTCTTGAACGAGTACTTGTCCGTCGAGATCCCCGTCACGTTGATACGGCCGAAGTCGTCGTTGCCGCCGGGCCCATTGCCTTCGCCGGGGCCGAACTGCGCGAGCGCGACGTTTCGAGTCTTCGCGTCGGTGAAGAGCGGCCCGTTGTGACAGCCGGCGCACTTGGCGACCGGTCCCATGAAGGTGTTGGCGCCGCTGAACTGCTGCGGCGTGAGGGCCCCGTCGTCGCCGCCGAGAAACCGATCCCAGGGCGTGTTCTGGAACGTGAGCTGGTCGACGAAGAATCCGGCCATCGCGTTCGACGCGTGCGCGAACGACATCGACGAGAACGACGTCCCCGGGTACGCCGCCTCGAAGAGCTGCCGGTACTCCGGAATGGCGCCGAGCCTCGCCATCTCCGCGTTCCAGATGCCGGTGAAATCGTCGTCGGGAATCTCCGCGAGCTCGTTGCGCGTGAATCCGCCCGTGGTGATCGCGACGTTGTCCTGCCCGCGCATCTCGGTGCGCGACGTCACGGGAAAGAGGCCGATCGCCGAGGCCACGCCGAACTCGAACACCTGCGCCATCGCCGGCGTCACCTGATCGTTCGCCGGCGTGTGGAAGGCGCCCGCGGCGTCCACCGAGACGCGGCCGTCCCAGAAGAGCTGATTGAGCCCCGCGAGGTTGAACAGCGGCGGCGCGTTCCGCGGAATGAAAACGCCTCGCCCCAGCGACCGATTCGGTCCAAGGCCGATGCCGCCTTCACCGATCGACAGATTCTTGCCGTCGCCCGTGGCGAATGCCGGCAGATGGCACGTCATGCACGCCATGTTGCGGTTGCCGCTCAAGATCGGATCGAAGGCGAGCGCTTGTCCGAGCTTGACCAGCTCGGGACGAACGTGTGTCGCCAACGGAAGCGCGACGATGCCGTGCGTCGCCGCGAGCGCGCGGAGCGAATCGGCGGCGCCGTGCGTGGGTGCGCGAGAAAGGCTCGCCTGGGGGTCCGCGCGTCTCACGGGGTGGGACGATTCGGAGGTGAGACTCTGGTCGCACGCGGCTAGCGCGGCGAGCAGCACGAGCGCGGTGGACGAGGCGGCCGATCGGAGATGTCGAGCGCCTAGGCGAGCGGTGACTGCAACGGTCATTCGCTGGATTCCCGTGCGTGCGGCGGAACTCCGGCGCTGTCGGCGCGCCGTCTGGAGCGGATACGCGACGGCCTCGACAAACCGGACACGATCGCTCACCTTCTCCACTTTCCCCACCCAGGACAGCGTGATGCTTCGACGCCTCGTGTACTCAGTGACCTTCCTCGGGCTCGCGAGCAGCGTAGCCAATGCCCAACAGCCGTCGAAGGATGTCGTGGCAACGCGCGTCGATTCGCTGGCCGCCGCGTTCCTCGCCAATACTCACACGCCCGCGATCTCGGTCGCCGTCCTTCGCGGTTCGGACACGCTCGTCATGAAGGGCTACGGCGACGCAAGCGTCGAGCTCCATCGCCCAGCCACGGCGTCAACCGTCTACCGCATCGGTTCGATCACCAAACAGTTCACCTCGTCCGAGATCATGCGATTGGCCGAGCGAGGCAAGCTGTCCATCGACGATCCGATCACGAAGTATTTGCCGGATGTGCCGACGCACGGGCAGATCATCACGATCCGTCGGCTACTCAACCACACGTCGGGGATTCACAACTACACATCCGAGCCGTCGTGGCGTGGGACCTGGGGCCAGCAGCTCTCACCGCGGCAGATCGTCGCGTTTGTGGATCACGACTCGCTCGACTTCAAGCCCGGCGACCGGTGGAGTTATAGCAACACGGGCTACGTCCTTCTCGGCATGATCATCGAGAAGGTGACGGGCGAGACGTACGCGAACTACCTCGAGCACGATCTGTTCAAGCCGCTCGGGCTGACGCAGACGAGCTACTGCCCGTCGCGGCCGAGCGATCCGACGTTCGCCGACGGATACGCCGCGGGCTCGGGTACCGCGAAGCCCGCGGAGTATCTCGACATGACGCACCCACACGGTGCGGGTGCGCTGTGCTCGACGGTGCGCGACCTCGTGAAGTGGCAGCGCGCGCTCATGGGGGGACGCGTCGTGAATGCCAGGTCATACGCGCTCATGACGACGCCCGACACGCTCAACAACGGCAAGCCGCTCAACTACGGCTTCGGGCTTGGCGTCGGGAAGCTCGCCACCCATCGGCAGATCGGGCACAACGGCGGCATCAACGGATTCACGACGGCGAGCTTCTACTATCCGGACGACAGCGTGAACGTCGTCGTGTTCAGCAACGCCGATGCCGGTCCGGACGCGCTCGCGCTCAACGTGTCGCGCGCGGTGTTCGGCATTCCAGTCGTCGCGGCGCCGAAACCGCTCGTCGCGGTGGCACTCCCCGATTCGATTCGCGACAAGCTGCCGGGGACGTACGATCTCGCCCCGCCGGGCGGCGGAAAGTTCGTCATCCACATCATGGTCGAAAACGGTCAGGTGATGACGCAGGCCGAAGGGCCGGGGCAGGGGAAGTTCCCGCTCATCTACGCGGGCAACTGGGTCTTCGGCGCTGCATTCGATCCGTCGCTCCGCGTCACGTTCCTCAGCGAGAACGGCGCGGTCACCAAGATGCGCCTCGCGCAGGGCGGCGGTACGATGGAAGGGCCGCGGCGGCCGTAAGAGAGTTGGGCGCCTGGCAGCGGGCGTCAAGCTCCAGGCGGGCTATTGACAACTAGGTGTACTAGTTCACATAGTACACCATGCTCCCGTTTCCGGTCACGCTCAAGCCCGGCGAGTCGCCATATCGCCAAGTCGTGTACGCCGCGACGCGGGCGATCGTGTCGGGCGACCTCGCCACCGGTGCGACGTTTCCGTCGGTGCGGGAGCTGAGCCAGGCACTCAAGATCAACCCGAACACGGCGCAGAAGATCGTCGGCGAACTCGTTCGCGCCGGCCTTCTCGAGGTGCGCCCCGGCATCGGAACGGTCGTCACCGCGGTGCCGCGCGGGAGCGCGGCGGATCGGCGCGCGCTCCTCTCCAGTGAAGTCGAGGAGCTCGTCGTCGAGGCGAAGCGGCTCGGCGCCTCGCGACGCGACGTCCTCGATGCCGTAACCGCGCGATGGGACGAGCTGTTCGGCGACGACAACGACTCGAATCGCCGCCGAAGCGGCGCCTGATGGGGGACGCGATGCAGACCGCGGCAGTGGAGGTTCTCGGGCTCACCTACCGGTATCGCGTCGGCACCGACGCGCTGCACGGCGTCGACCTCTCGATTCCCCAAGGCGCGCTGTTCGCGCTGCTGGGCCCGAACGGAGCGGGGAAGACGACGCTCGTGCAGATTCTCGCCGGCCTTCGGCGCGCGACGCGCGGCCAAGCGCGTGTGCTCGATTTGGAATGCTCGGCGCTGACGTACCGCGATCGGATGTCGATCGCCTACGTGAACGAGAGCCAGCAGCTTCCCTCCTGGATGCGGGTCGCGCAGCTCGAGGCGTACGTGGCGCCCCTCTATCCCACTTGGGACGCGTCGCTCGCGACGAAGTTGCGCGACCGTTTTCAACTTCCGACGGACCGGCCGATTCGAACATTCTCGCGCGGCGAGCGCATGAAGGCGGCGCTGCTATGTGTGCTCGCGCCGCGTCCAAAGCTGCTGCTGATGGACGAGCCGTTCAGCGGCATGGACGCGATCGTGAAGGACGAGCTGGTTCGCGGCCTCCTCGAATCGGCCGGCGCGGAGGGGTGGACCGTGCTGCTCTCGTCGCACGACATCGGTGAATTGGAGCTGCTCGCCGACCGCGTCGGGATTCTCGCCGAGGGTCGCATGCGCCTCAACGCGTCGATGGACGATGTGCGGGCGCGTTTCAAGCGAGTCGAAGTGACGGCGAGCGGTCCGCCGCCGACCAACGGACTCGACGCCGACTGGATGTCCGTCGAGCGGGCAGGGAATCGCCTGGGCTTCGTCGCCGACACGCGCGACGAGAACGCATTGGCGAGCGAGCTGCGGCAGCGGTTTCCGGCGGCGCGCGTCGAGGTGCGGCCGGCGACGCTCCGCGAGGTCTTCGTCGCGGTGGCGAGTCGGACGGGTATGTCGGCCGCCATGAGGATCTCGGCATGAACGCGATCGCGCAGATGTTGCACGTCGCCCGCAAGGACCTTCGCGAGTCCCGCTGGCCATTCATCATCTACGCGGTGGTCGTCGCCGTTGCGGCCGCGCGGGTCACGGGCTGGTGGTCGCCGTCGCGCGTGCTGGAGATGGCGATGTTCCTCGTCGTGATCGCGGGCGTGGTGCTGGTCGCGAACCTCATCCAGAGCGATTCGCCCATTCGGGCGGACGCATTTTGGGCGACTCGTCCGTTGGCACCAACCGCGGTTCTGCTGGCGAAGATTCTGCTGGTGGGGGTGATCGTGGTTGGAATGCCGGTCGCCGCGCAAGCGATCGCCATTTCGTCGTTCGACATTCACGGCGCGGCGCTCGTTCGACGGCTGCTCACGGCGACGTCCGCGTACGCGCGCTGGTTGCTCGTCGCGCTCGCGCTCGCGTCGCTGACGAAGGACTTGAAGAGCCTCATCGTCATGTTCGTGTGCATACCGGTGGCTTTGGGGATCGCCTCGGACATGTGGACGTCGCTCGATTCGAACAGTGTCGTGTTCGCCGCCAGCGGCCGGCCCGGACTCCTCTCCTTCGATCAACTGGTCGTGTGGGTCGGCGCGGCCGGGTGCCTGGCGTTGCCGTTCTGGCTCTACGCCAGACGCGACCGAGGATGGGGCTCGCTCGCCGCGGGCGTGGTGGTAGCGGCGTGCGGTTTGATGGGAGTGTTGGATACCCCGTCGATCCCATCAACGCAATCCGCCGAGGACAGGGTCGTTCGGGGAGATGCGATCGCGATATCGCTTCCAACGGACCCGCAGGCGATTGGTCCGAACGGGATTCGGCTTCAAGTCCGCGCGACCTCGGGGCCCTCGGGACAGCGGCTGACGTTCCGCCCGGATCGCGCGGAGGTTGCTCTCGCCGACGGTACGAAGCTGCAAATCAATCCAGAATTCTCGACCGTCGAGGTCGGATCGATTCGTCCTCCGTCCCTCGCCGGCAGCGTTTGGCTGACGCCCGATCGGGACTCCGCGTTCGGCCAATCCGTCATCCTGCGTCCCGTTCTCCAACAGCAACCGGAACTCGAAAAAAGAATCAAGAAGATCACCATTTATGGGCGCATCTCGGCTTCGACTCCACGGGCGCTGGGAAGCCTGCCTCTCGCTCCCGGCGCTCGGCTGTCCGTGCCCGGACGACGCGTGTCGATTCGCCAATGGCTGCAATCGGGGCAAACGGAGATCACCATCAATTCGATCGAGCTTCCGCTGTCCCCGGATGCCTCGCGCCTGATTGAGAGCGGATCCCGCGTTGTCACGTACGCGCTCGTGAACGACGCTCGTCGCGAGGCGATTCCACTGACCGTGCGCGGCACGAGCGGCGGAACGTCGTGGCTCGTGCTACCCGGCGACGAGGTGCTCACTCGCGAGCTGACACTCGATACCCGGGACGCGTTCGTGGGGCCGAGCACGGGGGTCGACGCGCGCTGGTTCGAGGGGGCGCGCTTGTGGCTCGTCGATTGGGTGCAAGCCGGCAGCTATCCGGTGAGCGCCGAACTCACGCTACCGTAGCGCGCGGAATCGCGCGGCGATGATCGGCGCCAACGCGTGCTTGACCACGCGCGTCATCGGCCGCATCCACCGCTGACGCGCGACGACGTCGAGCAGCGAGCCCATTCGCTCGGCCATGCGCCGCTGCCGCTCGGCGCGGTCGATCGAGCGGACGATCGAGGCCGGGACCGTCACGTCGATGCCCGCCGCGTCGTCCGTTGGAGTGTCGATGGCAGCCCACGCGTCGGCAAAGCTCTCATAGAACCTCGCGCGCGCCGAGGCGATCATCTTCTTGTACTCGATGACCTCCGGCTTCCTCACCTTGTTCCGGTTCGGTCCGCGGCCGATAGTCGGGTTGGTGTTGATCTCCCAGAGCTGCGGCTTGCCGCGAAGCACACCGTAGTCGATGCGGCCGTAGTCGATGCGGGCGAGGCGGAACATCTCGCGGATCCATTCTTCGTGCGGGTTCGTCTCGCAGTACGCGAGCTCCTCGTCGGCGCGCTGGCGGTCGAAGACGCGATGCTCCCACTTCACCATCCAGTCGCGGCTCTGCTCGAGCGCCTTCGCGATGATGCGTCCGCCGACGTTGTATGCTGAATACTTGCGATAGACTCCGTGCTCATCCTTCGTGTCGGCGAACTCCACGACGAGGAGTTCGTGGCGCGGCACGCCGTCGGCCGCGAGCGACGCGAGGGCCTCGGCGAGGCTCGGCGGCGAGTGGAGCACGGGGGTCAGGTTGCCGATGTGCTCATTCGCGAACCGGACAAAGACCGGGTAGCGGAGCGACTCGAGCGGGACGTCGGTGGCCGGCCACGCGCGATGTTCGTTGACCCCGATGGCGTGCGCGGCGCCCAGCAGATCGGCGCGCAGGCGAACCTGTCGTGGATCGTTGAGGATCCGAACGCCGTCGCCGTGGGCGGTGAGCCGTTTGGCGATCAACGCCGCCAGCTCGCGACCGGGCGCGTCCAACCGGTCGGGTTCCGTGAACACCCAGGTACCCAGCGGGAGTCGCCGCATGTGTGCGAGCTCTTTGTACGGCACGACGCGCATCCGGCCGGCGAGCGCGATCCCGTCTTCGGTCAGATAGAAGCGGATCGAGAAGCTGCCCTTTTCGGTGACGACGAAATGGATCACGGCCGCGCCGCGTCGGCCGCGGCACTCCGCGCGCTCGTCCGCCACGAGCTCACGGCACGCGATCCGAAATACACCAGGACTCCGACGGCCACGATGCCGAGGCTCGGCAACAGATCCGCCGGGCGGCGCAGAAGCTCGTTGGTGAGCATGGCCAGCGAGAAGAGGATGAACGCCGCCGGCACCCACGGATACCCCCACGTCTTGCAGAGGGCCGCGAGGTCGGGTCGCCGGCGCGGCACGACGAACACCGTGGCCACCGCGAGCGTGATGAACGGCCATCGCCCGAGCACGAACGTGCGCGCGAGCTGCTCGAACGTGTGCGTGAACACGGCGACCAGCCCGAGGATCATGTTGAGCGTCAGGGCGACGTACGGCGTCTGATTGCGCGGATGCACGGCGCCGATGCGGCGGAGCAAAACGCCGTCGTTGGCCATCGCGTACCACACGCGCGGGCTCGCCATGAGCGAACCGTTCAGCGCGCCGAACGTCGACAGCATCACGAGCGCCGACACGAACGCCGCGCCGCGCGGTCCGAGGGTTCCGGACGCGGCCGTCGCCGCGACGAGCGACGACTTCGCCATCGCGGGCAGCGGCAGCGTGTAGAGATACGCCGCGTTGATGATCAAGTAGACCGGCACGATGATCGCCATGCCGATGAAGAGCGCGCGCGGATACGTGCGAACCGGATCCTTCACCTCGCCCGCGACGTAGGTGAACTCCATCCACCCCGTATAGGTAAAGAGCACGGCGATGAGCGCGGTGAAGAAGCTCGACGTCGAGACGCCCGTCCACGCCACCGGATGCGCGAACGCGCCCCGCTGAGCACTTCCCAGCGTGAAGATCAAGACCGCGAGGAGCGCGAGCGCCAGCACTTTCGCCACCGTCGACGCGGTTTGCAGCGCGACGCCCCAGCGGACCGATCGATAGTTCGCCGCCGTGAGCGCGACGACGAGCCCACCGGCGACGAGATGCACCTGCCCGTCCGTCAGGGGCGCGAACGCTTTCGTGTACTCGGCGAAGATCAGGGCGAGGGCCGCGATGGCCGCGGGCCCCGTGACGAACATCTTCACCCAGCCGTAGAGGAATCCAACGAGCGGATTGTAGGCTTCACGGAGAAAGACGTACGTCCCGCCGGAGCGTGGCAGCGCCGTGGTCACGGCGACGATCGGCAGCGCCCCGGCGAGTGCGACCGCGGCGCCGGCGAGCCAGATGATCGCGACACCGCCCACGGATCCGATCTGCGCCGCTACAGTGCTCGGCACGCGGAAGATGCCGCTGCCGATCGCCAGACCGACGAGTAGCGCGGCGAGGCTCACGACGCCGAGCTGTCGTGGGAGCCGGTCCGCGGAGGCGGGGGCGGGGGCTTGGCTGTCGGCGGATGTAAACGGCGCGGGGATCATTGCACGCCAGGCCTTCGAACGGGGACCTAACATAGGTCTCTAACGAGCATCCTGTCGAGTCCCGGAGTTGGATCAAAACGTCTCAGCGGCGCACGCCTCAGCTCCCCGAGCCCGCGTCGTCAGTCATTTTGACGTTGCGGTCCAGGTCGCTATACCGTCGCGACGAGCGATCGGGGCTCCCTTACGAAACGACAAACGGCCGGCGATCCGGTCGCGGGGCGATCCGCGAGCACGCGCGGCTCAGTCCGGGCGCGGAAAGCGGAGCACGAAGGTCGAGCCCCGCCCGGTGCCGGGTTCGAGCGCGATCCGTCCGCCGTGCGCCTCCATCACGCGCTTGCAGATGCTGAGCCCCAGGCCGTACCCGCCGCTTTCCTTCGACCGCGAGCGGTCCACCCGGAAGAACGGCTCGAAGATCCGCTCCGCATCCTCCCGCGGAACGCCGACCCCGTCGTCGGTCACGCGCACGAGCAGGTCGTCGTCGCGCGCCGAGACGTTCACTTGTACGGCCTTGCTGTCCGCCCGCGAGTATTTCACCGCGTTCTCGAGCAAATTCCGCATCACGCTTCTGATTTGCTCGGCGTCGACGTCGGCGGTTACCTGGCCTTCGCCATCCGTGCTGAACCGTACGCCAGGGGCGCGATCCTCGTAGGCCGCGACGACCTCGCGCAGGATCGGCACGATATCCTGGCGCACGAGCGTCACGCCACGACCGGTGTGCAATCGCTCCAGCTCGAGCAGCCCGCTGATCAGCCGCTCCATCTCGGAAACCTCGCGCGAGAGTCGCGCGCGCTGCGCGTCGTCGGCCATCAGCTCGAGCGCCACCTTCATGCGGGTGAGCGGCGAACGCAGCTCGTGGCTCACGTCGATCAACAGCTGGTCGCGGGCGGTGATCATTTCGCGCACTCGCCCCGCCATCAGGTTGAACGTGTCGGTCAGCCTGCCGAATTCATCGGTCGTCGTTCGAGGGACCGTGACACCGAGGTCTCCCTCGCCGAGTCGCGTCACGGCGTCGTTCAGAACGCGCAGTGGACGCAACATCTTCTGAAGGACGACTTGCGTCGTGAGCACCACGCCGGACATCACGAGCAACGACAGCACGAGCAGCCATGCGTGGGCGACGCCGGGGCTGATCTCTCCGTGAAGCGTCGGCTGCACCAGAGCGATGAAGAAGCCGGTCGTGATGAGCATCAGGAGGAAGGCCATCACCAGCATGATCGCCGCCAGCTTGCCGAACACCGACGACTCTTTGCGCTTCCGGGCCGCTTCGGGAGCGCTCACTCGCCGCCTCCGACGAAGCTGTACCCGACGCCGCGCACCGTTCGGATGAAGCTCGGCCGCTTCGGGTCGTCGCCGAGTTTTTGTCGCAGGCGACTGACCAACACGTCTATCGACCGGTCGTACGCCGCCCAGTTGATGTCGTGAGTGCCTTCGATGATGCGTTCGCGGGTAAGCACCTTGCCCTGGTTGCGCACGAGGAATCCGAGCAGCTCGAATTCCGCGGTCGTGAGCACGAGGTCGCGACCCCGCACGCGCGCTACGCGCGTCGTCCAATTCACTTCGACGTGGCCGGCGCGGCCGATCTCGGTCTCGTCGTCGG
Organism: uncultured Gemmatimonadaceae bacterium; assembly: GCA_963736315.1. GTDB lineage: Bacteria > Gemmatimonadota > Gemmatimonadetes > Gemmatimonadales > Gemmatimonadaceae > JAQBQB01. The sequence goes on from CAVTOB010000001.1 coordinate 164,608, forward strand.
CGCGGCGGCGCAACACGGCCTGCATCCGCGCCACGAGCTCGCGCGGCTCGAACGGCTTGGGGAGGTAGTCGTCGGCGCCCAGCTCGAGACCGACGATGCGGTCGCTCACGTCGCCGCGCGCCGTCAGCATGATCACGGGCACCCGGCTCGACTCGCGGATCTTTCGGCAGACGGCGAGTCCGTCCATCTCCGGAAGCATCACGTCGAGGATGACGAGATCGGGCGGGTCCGACTTCAGCGCGCGGAGTCCCGCGGTCGGCCGCGTGGCCGCGCGCACCGAGTAGCCGAACTTGGCGAGGTATTCGGTGAGCAGGGCATTGAGGCGCTCGTCGTCGTCGATGATCAAGACGCGCGATGACGTCGCGCTCACGCGGCCACCAACGCCCGTGCCGGCTGCACCAGCGACGCGCGGCGTGCGGGAACGGCGCCGAAGCCCAGTCCGATCACCAGGCCAACGCCGAACGACGAGACCAGCGCGGACGCGGGCACGGCAACGGGCCACCCCGCGCCGAACTTGATCGCGAGGGCGCCGGCGCCCCCGAGCGCCGCACCGACCGTCCAGCCGCTGAGAGCGAGAATCAGAGACTCCAGGAGAAACTGAACGACAATGTCTCGCGGCGTCGCGCCTACCGCCACCCGAAGGCCGATCTCGCTCGTGCGCTCGCGCACGGAGAGGAGCATGAGCGCCATGATGCCCGTCCCGCCGACGCCGAGGGCGACGCCGGCGAGCACGGTCGTGAGGCTCGCGAGCGCGGCGGTCGTGCGCCGCTGGAGCATGAAGAAGCGGGAGGCATCCTGGATCTCGAATGACGCCTGCAGCGTCTGACGCGGCGGGTGACGCCGGGCGAGGAGTCCGCCGATCGCCGTCTCCGTGGCGCCCACGGCGCTCGGGTCGGACGCACTCACGTACACCGCGCTCAACCACGTGACGTTGAGCAGGCGTCTGAGCGCGGTGCGCGTCGGCACGATGACTTGATCGTCTTCGTCGCCGTCGGCGAGCACGCCTTTCGGCGCGAGCACGCCGATGACGTCGAACGGAATGCCGCGGATGCGAACCTGCTTGCCGACGATGTCCGGGTCGGCCAATTGGTCGGCGACGCGGGCGCCGAGGACGACGACGCGCCGCGCGGCGCGATCGTCGTCCTCGTCGAAGAGGCGCCCGCTCCGCAGGTGAAAGCGTCGCACGTCGAAGAATTCGGGCGTCGTGCCGAGGAGCTGCGTCGGCACGGTGCGCGTGCCCGCCTTGACCCTGACGGCGCCGTCGATACCCGGCGCCACTGACGCAATCTCCGGAAGCTCGGCGATCGCCTCGTAGTCGGCCATGGTCAGCGTCTTCGCGGTTCCGTTGAGCTCACGCCGCGCCGCCGTGCGCCGCACCTGCGCCGGCCGCACGACGACGAGGTTGACGCCCAGACTCTCGATGCCGCGTTGGATGTCGCGGTCGGCTCCGGTCCCTATCGCGTTGGTGACGAGCACCGCCGCGGTTCCGATGCTTACGCTGAGGACGGCGAGCGAAGTCCGTATCCGGTGGGAGAACAGAGCGCGAAGCGATGTGCCGATGTTGCGGCGGAGTTTCATGGGGCGGGTGGACCGGTGGACCGGTGGACCGGTGGACCGGCGTCACCTTAGTGCATCGACGGGATTGAGGGCGGCTGCACGGCGGGCTGGAAGGACGCCCGATGCCAGGCCGACAATGGCGGCGGCGGCCAAGCCGATCAACACGGCGCTCCACGAGAAAGGCGCCTCGATCGGCATGCGACGCGTCGCGAGCTTGACGGCGATGATTCCCAGCGCGATGCCGGCGAGGCCGCCGAGGACGATCGTCGTGGCCGTCTCGAGCAGGAACTGGCGCCGGATGTCGTCCGGGCTCGCGCCGACGGCGCAACGCAGTCCGATCTCGGCGACGCGCTCCGTGACCGATGCGAGCATGATCACCGCCGCGACGATCCCGCCGACGATGAGCGCGACCGCTCCGACGAGGGGCACGTAAAGCAACAGCACCCGCTCGATCTTGGACTCCATGCGGTGGATCTCGGTGGACGTCATCATGTGGAAGTCGTCCGGCTGGTCGACCGAGAGCCCGTGGCGAGCGCGGAGCACGCGCCGTACTTGCTCGGCCGCGTCTTCCTCGCGTCCCGCGTCCTTCACGACGAGCTTCGCACCCGAGATGCCGTCCACGTTCTTCACGCGGCGCATCATCGTCGACACCGGGACGACGATTTCGTTGTCGCGGTCCATCCCGTGGAGGTCGACGCCGAAGCGATCGAGGACGCCGATCACTCGGAAGGGCACGCTGCCGATCTCGACTTCGCCGCCGATCGGATCGTCGCCGGCGAAGAGCGAGCGCGCGGCGGTCTCGCCGATGAGCGCCACGCGACCCATTCCGGCGACGGCCGACGCGTCGAAATCCTGGCCACGCGACACGCCGCGCTGCCACACGCGCGACCATCGTTCCGATTCGCCGAGCACTCGGGCGGTAGCGCTTGCGCTACCGTGTTTGACAGCCGCGTTGAACGTTTGCACCTGCGGGTCCCACGCGTCGATCTCGGGCACTTCGCGCGCGACGGCGTCCATGTCGTCGAGCGTGAGGCGCGCCGATCCGCCGCGCGGCCCGCCCATCATCGTGCCGCCGCCGGCTTGAATCAGGATGGCTTGGTCGCCGAGGATCTGACGCACGGTGCGCAGCATGATCTCCTGCGCTCCGCGTCCGACGGAGAGCACGAACGTCAACGCCGCGACGCCGACGACGCTGCCAAGCATCATGAGGACCGTGCGCAGCGGGTAGCGACGCATCGACCGCAGGCTCTGCTGCGCGAGACGTGACTGTTTCATCGGGCCCCTTCCGCCTGGAGCTCGGTGCCGGCCGGTTGCGGGCCGGTGCGGTGGTCCGCGGCGACGCGCCCCGCGTCGAGTCGAATGATGCGTTGCGACCAGGCGGCGACCGCCGGATCGTGGGTGACGAGCACGATCGTTCGCCCGCTCGCGCTGAGCTTCTGCAACACGCGGAGCACCTCGCCCGCGGATTGGGGATCGAGGTTGCCCGTGGGCTCGTCGGCGAGGATGAGATCCGGCTCGTTGACGAGCGCGCGGGCGATGGCGACGCGTTGCTGTTGGCCGCCCGACAGTTCGCCCGGTTTGTGCGAGATACGGTCGGACAAGTCCCACCGCGTCGAGCGCGCGCTGCGCCAGGCCTTCAGTCGACTCGCGATCGGAGTAGACGAGCGGCAGCTCGACGTTCTCCAGCGCGGTGGTGCGGGCGAGCAGATGAAACGCCTGGAACACGAAGCCGATCTTCTTGTTCCGGAAGCGCGCGCGCTCGGCCGCGGAGAGTCGGGAGACCTCCTGTCCTTCGAATGTGTAGCGGCCCTGCGTGGGTGCGTCGAGGAGGCCGAGGACGTTCATGAGTGTAGACTTGCCGGAGCCGGACGTTCCGGTGACGGCCACGAATTCTCCGCGAACGATGTTCAACGACACGTTGGCGAGCGCGTCGATCGTGCCGCCGCCGGGCGCCGCGTACCGTTTGCCGATTTGTTCGAGCTCGATCACGACGCACCCTGTGGTTGAGTATTGACCTCGCCGACGAGGACTTCGTCGCCCTCGCGCAAGCCGTTCACGAGTTCGCAATACGTTTCGTCTTTCAGTCCAGGCGTGACCCACACGCGTTCCACGTTCCGGGCGTTCTCGCTTGTCGGCCGTCGGACGAGCACGAACGCGCGCGTTCCTTGCCAGCGCACGGCGCGAATCGGCACCGCGAGCACGTTTGCGCGCGTGGCGAGCGCGATCCGCACGGTCGTCGTCATCTCCGGGCGAAGCGTGCGACTCTTCGGCCGCTGGAACTGCACGACCGTCACGTAGTCCACGACGTTGTCGCGTATCTCGGCCGTCGGGTGCACGGCGCTCACGCGTCCCTCGAACTCGTCGTCGCCGTAAGTGTCGACGGTGAAGCGCGCGGTCTGCCCGGCGCGAATGCGGCCGATGTCGGTTTCGTCGACGTATGCCCACACCTCGAGCCGCGACGGGTCGAGCAGGGTGAGAAAGGTCGGGGCCGAGAAGCTCGCGGCGACCGTTTCGCCTTCCTCCGTGGCGACCGACGCGACGACGCCGGCGATTGGCGCGGTGATACGCGCGTAGGCGACCTGCGCCGCGGCGTAGTCGAGGCTTGCCCGCGCCGCCGCGACCTGCTGCGCGACGACCGCCGAATCACGCACGACCGCGTCGATGTCCGACTGCGCGAGACTTCTGGCCCCGAACAGCTGACGCTTGCGCGCGAGATCGGCCTCCGCGTAACGAAGCGTCGCCTCCAACTGCCGGAGCGTCGCGGCCGCCTGATCGCGCAACGCGGCGAGATCGCGATCGTCCAACTCGGCCAGCAATTGCCCCTGAGCGACGCTGTCGCCGATCTGCACGTAGAGTCGTTTTACCACGCCGGATATGCGCGAGCCCACCTTCACCTCGGCGCCGACGCGCGGTTTGATCACACCCGTCGCCTTCACCTGCGATCCGATGTCGCGCCGGGTGACGCGAACGACGTTCGCCGCGCTCGCGCCCGGGTCGGTGCCGCGCGGCGCGCCGGTGCGGGCCACCGCAAGTCCGGTCACCGCAATCCCCAGAACGCCCGCGCTGATCCAGACGGCTCGCTTCACTCCGCGCCTCGCCTCCGTGACGCGCGAACGTTAGGGAACGACGATTGCTGGATTGTTTCTGTCGCGTCAAAGAGCGTGCGGGCACTCGAGGCGACTACTCACGCTCCTCACCCCGCCCGCGCACCTTTTCCGGCGTGCCTCCCACACGCATTGTCGTCCCCGACGACTTCCCGCCTGCCCTCACCGGCACGTCCGCCGAGCTCGCGCTTCGCGAGCTTGGCGACGTGGCGATCTACACCGAGCGCGGCGCCGATCGCGAAGCGGAGCTGATCCGCCGCGTCCGCGACGCCGAGGTCGTGGTGAACATCCGCGCCCACGCGCGGTTCACGGCCGCCGTGATCGAGTCGTCGCCGAAGCTACGGCTCATCTCCGTCTGGGGAACCGGCACCGACCACATCGATTTGGCCGCCGCGCAAGAGCGCGACATTACCGTGACGAGCACGCCCGGCGTGAACGCGAACGCCGTGGCCGAGCACACGATCGCGCTCATGTTGGCGATCATGCGACGCATTCCGGCGATGGACGCCGCCGTGCGCGCCGGCCAGTGGCCGCGCGGCATGCTCACCCAGCTCGAAGGGAAGACCATCGGCATAGTCGGACTCGGCGCGATCGGGACGCGCGTGGCGAGGCTCGCGAACGCGTTCGGCGTGCGGCTGCTCGCATCGACGCTCGATGACGACGGTGGGCGCTCAGCCGCGGCCGGCGCGCGACACGTTCCGATCGAAACGCTGCTGCGGGAGTCGGACGTCGTGACGCTTCACCTCCGGCTCAGCGAACGGACCGCCGGCTACATCGACCGCTCGCTTCTCGCCTTGATGAAGCCAACGGCATTCCTGATCAACACGGCCCGCGCGGCGCTCGTCGATCGTCAGGCGCTTGTCGACGTGCTGCGGGAATCACGGATCGCGGGGGCTGCATTGGACGTCTTTCACGAGGAACCGATCCCGGCCGGCGACGAGTTGCTCGCGCTGCCGAACGTCGTGCTGACGCCGCACGACGCGGGGATGACCCCGGAGGTCGTCGAGCGCGGTCTCGGGCGTGCGGTCCAGAACGTCGAAGCCTTTCTAGCCGGCGCCGACGGCCGGGAGTCGCGGCATAGTCGTGGGTAGTGGGTCTCTGAGTGGCGAGTTGCGAGCTCGCGCGGCTTGACGATTCTTGCGCCAAGGCGAAGATCTCGAACGCGGAGTCGAGCCCTGCCTCGAGCAGGAGCTTGAGCAAGAGCTTTGAGCAAGGCGGCGAGGCTGTATCGTGGGCGGCGACGACCTGGGTCGGGCAGCGGTTTCCGAACTGGATAGATTGGGGCCCACGACGTCCCCTGACTCATGAATGAAATTTCGCGAACCGCGTTTCTCGGCGCGTGCGCCGCGGTGATCATCGGCTGCGGAACCGGCACCGAACCTTCGACGCCGACGACCGGGAACTCACGATTCCCGTTGTTGGTCAATGAGGGCGGACACATCCTGAGCCCTCTCCGGCTCGTGGTGGTCGTCGCCGCGAACGACAGTCTACGCGACTCGCTCTTTGCGTTTGCGAAAGCACTGCCGGCGAGCCAGTGGTGGCCGGCGGTCGCGACGCCATATGGTGTGTCGGCAACGGCAGCGGCTTTCACGGTCACCGGCCCGCCGATCGCGGCCGGAACGCAGATGACGCTGGTGGACATCGACGCGTACGTGCAGGCAGCGGCGATCGATTCAGCCGGATTCACCGCGGACGGGCGCACCACCTATTTGATCTTTCTCCCCATGGGAGTGAGCTGTGCCAGCGGCGGGTGCCCGCCGTATTCAGCTTTTCACAGGCCGTTCGGGAGGTTGGATGCGGTGGCTGTCGTCCTCCGAAGCCAAGGAGCGACGATGCAAGGCATTACCCTCGCCGCGAGTCATGAGATCATCGAGTCCGCGACCGACCCTGAGGAAGACGCGTGGAAGTTGGAATCGGCCTTCCACCCCTGGACTGCCAGCCCTTGGGGATTGGATGACGGCGGTACGTTCGACGAGAACGCCGACATCTGTGCAGGGACGAGGTACCTCGACGGCGGATTCTACTATCAACGAATCTTCTCGAATCAAGCCGCGGCGCTCGGCGGCGACCCGTGCGTGCCGGCGATCCCGACGCCGTATTTCAACGTCGCGACGGACGGATGGTATTCGACGACCACTGGGGAAGTCTCTATTCCGATCAGGGGATGGTCGGTCGGAACGGTGGCGGACTGGGTGATCTTCTATAGTCCGGGACGACAAAACGCGTCGGCCCTGCCGACTATCACGCTCTCGTGTCCGGATACCGTTGTGGCCAACGGAGGACGTCACTGCGGTTTGAACAGCGGGAAAACGGCAACGCTGCACGTCGTGCTTCCGCCCGGCTCGGAATCCCAGACGTTTTTCACTCTTCACGTGTTCAGCTACTCAGTCGCCAACGGTCAGCTCGGCGGCGGACCCGGTGAGGACAATTTTCATACGTGGATTGTCGGCATCTACGTACCCTAGCAATTCGATTTCAGCGGCGATCGAGCAACCGCTTCACGATGGCCGCCACGTGCAGCTCCGTGGTGTCGAGCACGGGAAGGTCGGCGATGACCGGCGCTCGCAGCAGCAACGGCAGCTCGGTGCCGCCGAGGATGATTCCGTCGACACGCAGGCTGTCGCGCAGACGGGTGATCAGCGCGATGAAGTCGTTGCGCGTCGCGTCGCGGAAATCGCCCTCGAGCAGCTCATCCACGTACCGCGCGTGGACCCACGTGCGGTCCGCTTCGCCCGGCACGACCACGTCGATGCCGTACCGTGCGAATACGGCAGGGTAGAATTCCGCCTGCATCGTGAACCGCGTGCCGAGTAGCAGGAGCCGGCACAGCCCGCGCCGTCGGGCTTCCTCCGCGCAGACTTCGACGATGCTCAGCAACGGCACCGCCGACGCGGCCGCCAGCTCGTCGAACACCATGTGTGGCGTGTTGGCCGTCATCGCGATGAAATCCACGCCCGCCCCGATGAGTCGGTGGATCGAGCCAAGCAGATACGCGGTGAAGGCGCCACGATCCTGGGCGACGAGACGGAGCGCGAGCGTCGAATCGAGGCTGTCGATGACGATCGATGGCGACGAAGTGGGGTCGTGCTTCGCCCAAGCGTCGAGGATCCGACGGTAGTAGTCGATGGTGGACTCCGGGCCGAGGCCGCCCACGAGGCCGACTGTGGTCATGATGCCGCTAAAGCATAAAGCGGCCGGGTAGCCGCACGCCCCGATGGCGGCGCTATCGGCCTCGTACGGGCGTGATTTGCGCTTGCAACGTCAGCCAGGTGCCGGCCCGTCTGACCCAGATATCGGTGTAGCGGTTGGTACCAGTGGTGCCGTCGGCGCGGACGAACGGCGTGATCGCGGTGATCACGGCGACGTCGCCGAGGAGTTTGACGCGCACGCTGTCGAGGAGGAACGAGCGGTTCGTCATCGGACGCTGCGAGCCGGCGAGGAAGTCGGCTCTTCGCACGATCGAACCGTCGGGGCAGAGGCACTCGAATTCCGGAGCGAGATGCGCGTCGTACCACGCCGCGTCGCCCTTCATGAAGGCGTCGACGTAACCGCGGTTGAGCTGAACGAGCTTCGTGGCGTCGTTCTGGGCATGAAGGGGCGCGCCGAGAAGGACGAGCATAGTCCCGGCGAGGGCGGGGAGACGCGGCATAGTCGTGAGTGGTCGGTTTTTGAGTCGCGAGTTGTGAGATGACGTGGGGCCGGCGCTCTGTCGCCTCTCCGAGATCTCGGACGCGGAGTCGAGCCCTGCCGCGAGCATGAGCTTGAGCATGAGCTTTGAGCAAGAGGCGAGATGCGGTCGTGAGCCACACGGGTTAGCCCGCAGGTGTTGCTCAGGGCTCCCGCTCATGCTCATGCTCGGAGCAGGGCTCGTTTCCGCGACCGCGATGCCAAGCGCCAAGAAAGCTCCTAGAACGTAGCGGTTTCGCCTCTCCCCCGGCTAATATCCGCGCGTGATGATCACGGAGTCCGGTACGCCGAGTCCAGTCGCGCGATGACCCGTTGGGCCTGGGTCATCGATCAAACCCGCTGCATCGGCTGCCACGCCTGCACCACGGCGTGCAAGTCCGAGAACGATGTTTCGGTCGGCGTGTTTCGCACGTGGGTGAAGAACGTCGAGGTCGGCACGTTCCCCGAAGTGAAGCGGCACTTCGCGGTGCTCCGCTGCAACCATTGCGAGGATCCGCCGTGCGTCGAGGTGTGTCCGGTCACGGCGATGTACCAGCGGCCGGACGGATTGGTCGACTTCGACCACGACGCGTGCATCGGCTGCAAGGCGTGCTTGCAGGCGTGTCCGTACGACGCGATCTACATGGATCCGGACTCGAACACCGCGGCGAAGTGCAACTTCTGCTCGCACCGCGTTGACGAAGGGCTGTTGCCGGCGTGCGTCGTCGTCTGCCCCGAGGAGGCGCTTCTCTTCGGTGACCTCGAGGATCCGTCGAGCAAGGTGAGTCGTGCACTCAAGGAGCACGACGTCGCCGTTCGGCGGCCGGAGCAGGGCACGAAGCCGCACGCGTTCTACATCGGCGCGCACGATGCGACGCTCGAGCCGCTGGCCGCGCGGCACGACGCTACCTATATGTGGTCGGATCGCGGGCCGCGCGACACGCGCGACCGCACGCCGCTCCCCATCTATGGTAGCGCGCCGGCTCAGCCGGCCCGTGTGGCGTACGACGTGCCGAGGCAGCGCGCGTGGGGTTGGCCGGTATCGTCGTACATCTGGACGAAGGGCATCGCGGCGGGTTTGGGAATGCTCACCGGTTTCGCGCAGTACGCGAACCTCGGACCAGGCAACCGCCTGCTACGAATCGTATCGCCGGTTCTCGCGCTCGCCTTTCTCGGGCTCACGGGTGCGCTCTTGGTCGGCGACCTCAAACGCCCCGAGCGTTTTTGGACGATCCTCGTGCGCCCACAGTGGCGCAGCTGGCTGGCGCGGGGCGCGGCGATCATCACGCTGTACGGTGCGACGCTCGTTGCCTGGTTGGCGGTCGCGGTACCCGGCTCGCACAGTGGCCAGACTCTCCTGGCGCCGGTACTGATCGTCGCCGCCGCCTTCACGGCCGGTTACACCGCGCCGCTCCTCGCGCAGTGCGAGGGGCGCGATCTCTGGCAGAGCCGTCTGCTGCTGCCGCACCTGCTCGTGCACGCACTCGTCGGCGGCCTCGCCGTCCTCATCATCGCCGGCGCGATCTCCGGCCTTCGACCCGCAGAGCGCCTCGACTACACGTTCGCCGGCACGGTGCTCGCCACGGGGCTCATCGCGCTCGTCGACGCGTTCAAGCGACACCACACGTCGAACGCCCGTGCGGCCGCGCACACACTCACGCGCGGCGCGCAGGCGCGGCTTTTCTGGCTGTCGCTCGTGCTCGGCGTCGCGCTCGTGGTCCCGGTGGCACTCGCGGGTGGAGTGCTGCTCGCCGTCGCCGCGGTGCTGGCGCTCGGCGGACTCTGGCTCCACGGCCATGCGTTCATTCTTGCGGGGCAGGGGCCGCCGATTTCATGAGCGCGACGACATGACTCGAGAAAGTCTTCACCCCTCCGACCAGGGCCGCATGCAGGAGGGATTCTCCGCGTTTCCGCCCGTCGAGCGGTGGAACGATTGGGTCGAGCGCGGGCGTCACTACAGTCTCGTGCCGACGACGTGCTTCAATTGCGAGGCCGCGTGCGGACTCCTGGCGTACGTCGATCAAGAGACGAAAGAGATCCGCAAGTTCGAGGGCAACCCGTACCACCCGGGAAGTCGCGGGCGGAATTGCGCGAAGGGACCGGCGACGCTCAATCAGGTCACGGATCCCGAGCGCATCCTCTTTCCGCTGCGACGCGCCGGAGCCCGCGGTGAAGGGAAATGGGAGCGGGTCACGTGGGACGAGGCGCTCGACGATCTCGCGGGCCGCATCCGCCGCGCGATTCAGGCGCGTGAGCCGAACAAAGTCATGTATCACGTCGGCCGCCCGGGCGAAGACGGGTACACCGAGCGCGTGCTCGCGGCGTGGGGCGTCGATGGGCACAACAGCCACACGAACATTTGCTCGTCGGGCGCGCGCGCGGGTTACGCGTTTTGGATGGGGATGGACCGCCCGAGCCCCGACTACGCCAACGCCAAGTGCATCCTCCTCATCTCGGCCCACCTCGAGAGCGGACACTACTTCAATCCGCACGCCCAGCGGATCATCGAGGCGAAGCAGAACGGCGCCACGATCGTCGTGATGGATCCGCGCCTCTCCAATACGGCGACGCACGCCGACCACTGGCTGCCGACGTACCCCGGCAGCGAGGTCGACGTGTTGCTGACGATCGCCAACGTGTTGATTCGGGAGAAACTCTACGACCGCGAGTTCGTGCGACGCTGGGTGAACTGGGAAGAGTTCCTCCGCGCGACTCTACCAAACGAGCCGCCGACATTCGATCGCTTCGAGCGCGAGCTCGCACGACTCTATGCCGACTACACGCCGGAGCGCACCGAGCGCGAGACCGGCGTGCCGGCGAAGACGATCATCGAAGTGGCGCACGCCATCGGCCGGGCGGGGTCGGCGTTCAGCGCGCACAACTGGCGCGCCGCGGCGGCCGGTAATCTCGGCGGGTGGATGACGGCGCGTTGCCTGTTCTTTCTCAACGTGCTCACGGGCAGCGTCGGCACCGAGGGCGGCGTCGTGCCCAATTCGTGGACGAAGTTCGTCCCCGCGCCGCACGCGCGACCGCCGCACCCGACGACGTGGAACGAGCTGACGTGGCCCAAGGAGTATCCGCTCGCGTTCTTCGAGATGAGCTTCCTGCTCCCGCACTTCTTGAAGGAAGGGCGCGGCTCGCTCGACGTGTACTTCACGCGCGTCTACAATCCGGTGTGGACCAACCCCGACGGTTTCTCGTGGATCGAAGTGCTGCGCGACGAGTCGATGATCGGCCGGCACGCGGCGCTCACGCCGGTGTGGAGCGAGACGGCGTGGTTCGCCGATTACGTATTGCCCGTGGGACTCGGAAGCGAGCGGCACGACCTCGCGAGCTTCGAGACGCACGCCGGGAGCTGGGTCGGATTTCGGCAGCCGGTGAAGCGCGCGATCGAGGAGCGGCTCGGTCACGACGTGACCGATACGCGCGACGTGAACCCGGGCGAGGTGTGGGAGGAGAACGAGTTCTGGATCGAGCTGTCGTGGCGCATCGATCCCGACGGCTCGATGGGAATCCGCAAGCACTTCGAATCGCCGTATCGCGCAGGCGAAAAGCTGCGCATCGACGAGTATTACCGCTGGATCTTCGAGAACTCGGTGCCGGGATTGCCCGAGGCTGCGTCGCGCGAGGGGCTCTCCCCGCTCGAGTTCATGCGCAAGTACGCGTCGTTCGAGATCCCTGTCGGCGCGTACGGGCGGCACGAATCGGAGCTGTCACCTGAGGAGAACGCCGAGTCGTCGGTCGATGCCGCGACGCAACGGGTGTTCACGGCCCGCGCGCCAGCGCCGTCGCCCAACATCGTGCCGATGCCGGCGCCTCCGGGGGACGCACAAGGCCGCCGCGCCGCCGGCGTCATGATCGACGGCGTCGCGCGGCGGGGCTTCCCGACACCGTCGGGCAAGCTCGAGTTCTATTCCCCGACGCTCGCCGCGTGGGGTTGGCCCGAGCTCGCGGTCCCCACGGCGATCGAGAGCCACGTCGCGCCGTCGCGGCTCGACGCGAGCGCGGGCGAAGTGGTCCTCGTGCCGACGTTCCGCCTTCCGGTGCTCGTCCATACGAGAACTGGAAACGCCAAATGGCTGAACGAGATCGCGCACTCGAACCCGTTGTGGATTCACACGTCCGACGCCGCGAAGGCCGGCATCGAACTCGGCGACTTGCTGCGCGTCACGACGGAGATCGGCTACTTCGTCGTGCCCGCGTGGGTGACCGAAGGCATCCGGCCCGGTGTCGTGGCGTGCTCGCACCACATGGGTCGCTGGCGCGTCGCCGACGATCAGGGCACCGACCGCTGGAGCTCGGCGCTCGTCCGTCTCGAGGAGCGCGGCGACGGACGCTGGCGCATGCGTCGCCTGAAGGGCGTCGAGGCGTTCGAGAGCGACGACCGCGATTCGGGGCGAGTATGGTGGCAGAGCGCGGGCGTGCACCAGAATCTTACCTTCGCGGTGCACCCCGATCCGATCAGCGGCGCGCACGCGTGGCATCAAAAGGTTCGCGTCACGAAAGCGGAGCCGGGAGATCAGGAAGGGGACGTAGTCGTCGACACGGTGAGGAGCCACGCGGTATACAAGGAGTGGCTCGCCAAGGCGCGGCCGGCGCCGGGGCCGGGCGGGATGCGACGGCCGTACTGGCTGCTCCGGCCACTCCGGCCATCAATAGAGGCGTACCGCCTGAGAACTGAGGGCTGAGGTCTCAGAGACCAGATGTCAGGCTCGTTCGCGGTTCGATGCGTCGCCGCTCGCATCTCGGATCTTGGCTCACGCCGCGGCGATGCTAGTCTTTGCGCGACCGCTCCACCGGCGTCAGCGCCTCTAGCCGCCGTTTCACTTCCGCGACGCGCGGCTGCAGCTCCGGCTCCGCATTCTTCCACTGCTCCACGAACGCCCGGTATTGCGCCACCGCCTTCGCCGTGTCTCCCCTCGCTTCGTACAGCTCACCCAGGCGTCGGTGGACGCCGGCGAGATACACGGGATCCACCTGATCGGAGAACATGTCGAAGAGCGGCGAATCGAGGCGCTCGCCGTACGGCGTCGTCAGAAACTTCTCGTAGTTCGCGATCGCCGAGTCGGATTGGTGCGCCGCGTCGAACGCGCGAGCGAGGTTGGCGTGAAGACACACGGCGCAGGCGGTGGACGGACCGTCCGGCATCATGTCACTCTTGCGAAACTCGCTCACGGCCTCGGACGGCTTGTTCTCGGCGAGCGCGATCTCCCCGAGAGCTCCATGAAGCTGCGACTCGCGGACGCGCCTGTATGTCGTGTCGCGCACGTCGCGATCGTACTCGGCGAGTACGGCACGGGCGCGCTCCGGATGGCCGAGTCGCGCGAATGTCCGAGCCACGCTGAAGTATGGACGATCATCCAGCGCCAGGGCCTTGATCGGCGAACGCGCGAGCACGCCGTCGAGCCGCTCGATACCGCGCGCCGATTCGCCAAGCGTCGCGAGCTCGATGCGGATCGCGTTGGCGGTGTCAGCGACGAGATTGGCGATATTTCCGAGGGCAGCTGCCTCCGTGCCGCTCTCGGAAAGCAGTGACAGGCCGCGCTTGAGTCGGCCTTGCACCAACGCGAGATTGCCGGCCTGGTATGACGCTTCGGGGCGCAGGTCGGTGCGCGGGCTGTGACGGAGTGCGTCGAGGTAGCGCTGGAGCGAGTCGAGCGCACCGGCGTGATAGAGCAGGTACGCGTGGACGATCGGCCCCGTCGAATTGTTGGGGAACGTGCGTTCCGCCGCCGCCGCGCTCGACTCCGCCTGCGCCCAATGTCCGAGATTCATCTGCGGCCAAGTGATCTCGTGCATGGCGAGCGCGCGCGCCGCTCCGGACCCCGTCGCCTTGGCGTACGTGGACTCGGCGAGCGCTTGTTGTCGACGCGACAAGTACGCAAGGGCGAGGTTCACCGCGGCTGTCGCGTCGCCCTGCCGCACCAGACCCTCGTACAGCGCGATGCCCTTGGCCCGGTCACGACCAGGCCCCTGGACGTAGTAGTACGCTTCCTCGTAATCGCGCTCGCCCGGGGAGAGATGCTCGCGGTGCCGGTGTGCCTGCTCGAGCGCGGCGTTCGCCTCCGAGACCGGGTGTCCTTCATTTCCGAGAGCCGCCCCCAGTTTGCGCCACGCCATGGCGAAGTTGCTGTCGATCGCCACAGCCTCGCGGAATTTCGTGATGGCGTTCGGCCAATCGCCGACCACATCGTGATAGCGCGCGCCTTCACTGTATTTGCGCAAAGCATCCAGCGACGTCGTCGTGACCTCCGCCAACGGCGCGGCTGCTTGCACGCTCTTCAGCGATTCGCCGGCCTTTCCGCGCAGGTCGCGGGTCAGCCGGTCGGTGGCGTCGATCAGTCCCTTGGGGCCGTCGCCGGTTTCCCGCGATGACCACAGCTCGGTGCCCGAGTCCGCGGTCACGAGGCGGAGCACGACGATGTAGCCGCTGCCCACGCCCGTGATGTCGCCGTCGACGATCGCTTTCGCGCCCGCGCGCTGCGCGACCTGGCGCGCGAGCGTGAGGTCCACTCGCGAGAGCGGCGGCTTCTCCATCAGCTGAAGCGCCTGCCCGATCGCCCCGGTGGACATGAGCGAAAGGACGGACGACTGCGACAGTCCCGCACGCACCGCGTCACTCACCACGCGGCCGAGCGACGTGTCGGCGCTGGTGACGTGGAAGTCGGTGATGAGAAGCGGTTCCTTCGACTTGAGCTTACCCGACGCGACGAGGCTCCCGAACGGCCCGACCCCCATCGCGCGCAGACTCATGAACGCGGCGATGCTCAGCACGAACACACCGAACGCGTACGCACCGCCTCTCGCCGTGCGATACCAGCTCACGTGCGGCGCCGCCTTGAGCGCGATCGTCGCCATCGTGCCCTGGATCGCACTCGGAGTGCCGCCGGGCGTGAACGTCGGTGTCGCCGTGACGGCGCGTCGCGTGACGCGCTGTACGTAGCCGGTCCACAGAATCACCGGCAGCCCGAGCGCCATCAGGATGAGCGACCCCGGGAACACCCAATCGGGCAGCCCAATGCCGACGATCGCCGCTTTGGCGAGAATCGCTACCGCGACGAAGGCGGCAGCGTAGACCGCGAGCGCCTTGCGGAGCATGCCGGGCCCGCCGAGGAGCACCGGCGGCATCGCCTGCATTCCGCTGCCGCTCGTGATCTGCTCGAGCACGCGCACGATCTCGATCGCGCTCTGCGGGCGATCCTTCGGATCCTTCTCCAGACACCGCATCACCAACTCGGCGAGCGGCGCCGGCACGTCGGGTCGAACCTCGTTGATCGACCGCGGCGCTTCGCCCATGTGGGCGGCGAGCATGCGCTGGGCGGTGCGGTCGGCGAACACCGGCCGCCCCGCGAGCAGCTCGTACGCCATCGCGCCGAGCGAGTAGATGTCGGCGCGATGGTCGATGTCGGGATCGCCCGCCGCCTGCTCCGGCGCCATGTACGCCGGCGTGCCGATCGAGGTGCCGACTTGCGTGAGCGTCGCGCCCGGCGCCGACGTACGCGCCGCGCTGATCGCTTTGGCGATTCCGAAATCCGTGACGACCGCGGTGCCCTCGGACAGCAGCACGTTGTCCGGTTTGATGTCGCGGTGGACGACGCCCTGCCGATGCGCGTACGCGAGCGCCTTCGACACGTCGCGCAGCACGCCGATGACCTCGGTCGCGCTCAACGGTCCGCGCCCGAGCCGGGCGCGCAGCGACTCGCCGTCGACGAACGGCATCGTGTAGAACGGCAGCCCGTCGGTATCGCCGGCCGAGAGGACGGGAACGATGTTCGCCTGTTGCAGCGCCGCGGCTGTCTGGATCTCGCGCTCGAACCGGCTCACCGACAGTCCCTGCGCCAGCTCGGGCGACAGGACCTTGATCGCGACTTTGCGCTTGAGGCGCAGCTCTTCGGCTTCGAAGACCCGGCTCATACCACCGCCGCCGAGCTCACGCTCGAGGCTGTAGGTGTCGCCGAGGGTTTTTTGGAGCTGTGCCCGGAGATCCGAAGTCAGTGGGGCCTCGTCGTCGAGGGCCGGGGGAGGGATGAGGGAAGGTACGGCCTAAACCAGATGCCGGCCACTGCGCACGAGGCCGCCGATGTCCGCTTCGGGTGCGAGATCGCGTTCCATCTTCGCCTATCCGAACAGGTGATGCTTCATGCGTACGGTCCAGACAGGACTGGCGTTGCTTTGCGCTATGGCGTTCTTCGCGGCGTGCTCCGACGTCTCGCCGCCGACCGGAGGCACCTCCGGCCCCGCCCAATTCACGCTTGCGCGCGTGAGCGGGGATACGCTGCCCGCGCTCGACAGCGGGGACTCCGTCGCGTTGAGCACCGGTGTCGAGTACCGCGAGATCTATCTCGAGCGGGGCACCCTCACGCTTCTTCAGGACCCGCAGCCTCGGTTCGAGACGCTGTTGCATTACGCGCAGTATGCCGTGACACAAACGGCCGACGGCCGCCGGCTGGATTTGCGGGGCATGCTCGATTTCCGCGATCACGGAACGGTGACGCACGACGCGCACGGGAATCTTCTGCTGACGTCGGATCTGGACCCGTCGGTGATTCACGTCGCGACCGTGAACAGCGGTGGCTATACGGTGCAGTACCGATTCTCGAGCACCACCCAGCCCATCGCGCTGTTCTTCAGCCCCGTGGGCGTGCGCTAGCGCGTCAGCGAGGCTGCTGCGGCTCTCGGGCGCGGGCTGGAGTCGTTCGCGGTCCGTTGTGCCGCTCCGGCATCTCGGATGTTGGCGCGAGCCCGGCCGTGAGCCGGAGCCTGAGCAGGAGCTGTGAGAAAACGCAAAACGGCGCACGGATGTCCTGCTCAAGGCTCCCGCTCAGGCTCATGCTCGAGGCAGGGCTCGCTTCCGCCTCCGCGATGCTCGCTCGGTGCCAGACGCCAGTCCGTCGACCCGCCTAGCTGTCCGCCGTCTCCTCCGCGCACTTCGCGTTCGCGTACCCCGACCTGAACGGCGACACCGTTCCCGCCGCGGGATCGAACTTGTGGCGCCATACGCACGCCGTGTCGTTCGCGAGTAGGTGAATCGATATCGAAGGTTGGGCCGACGTCGTCCGCACGTAGTGGATGTCGTCGACCGGCGGGATGAGTGGATAGAACTCGCCCGGGCTCAACGTCTGTTCTTTGGCGACCTCGAGGCGCGCGTGGTTCTCGTCGTGGCCGTCATCGAGGCGGCGGTAGACGGTCTCGTGCTGTTCGCCCTTGTAGATGCCGACGAGTCCCCACGCGAGATGGTCGTGCACCGGCGTCGCCGCGCCCGGCGGAACGACGAGCGCGAATAGGCAAAGCGAGCCATCTTCGGCTCGATACAGAGCGTATTGGCCGATGCCGTCTCCCATCCTGCTCGCGGCGTCCCCGTGCGTGTACTCGTCCGGCAGCCAGCCGTCGCTCGCCAGCAGCGTGGCGAACGCCGGCTTGAGTCGCTCGATGCGCTCGGCGGCATCGCCGATCTCCGCGTGCCGATCTACCTCGTCGATCAGTCCGCGGATCGCTGGGGCGTCGACGAGGAATCCGAATTTGTCGTGCTCGTTCCAGTGACGCTGGTTGCACATGGGGAAGGCCTCGCTCGTCAAAGCACGGCGCCGTGCCGACCACTGCCATGGATCGGGAACGGCGCATGAATGCGTCCATGCTAGGTCGTTCAAGCGATCGGCCGCAAGGAGCACGCATGGATCTGCCGGGTTCGTCGTACCTGCTCGATCTCGCCGTTGTATCGACGACCTATGTCGGATTCTCGGCGCTGCTCGTCGGTCTTCGCCAGGCGAAAGGGAGCCGGCTCACGAACTACGACGCGTACTTCACGCAGACGTTCATTCAAGTGGGGTTCATCGTCACGGTGAGCGGGCTGCTGCCATCGCTCATCGCGCTGTGGGGCTGGTCGCCGAGCGTCGTGTGGCGCGTCTCGAGCGCGCTCGCGGCCGTTCCCATTCTATCGTTCGCCATCACGCTGCCTGCGCGGCGCCGCGCCGCGACGGGGATGCCTGTTCCAGTATTCGTGAAGATCCTGATCTCCATCCAGGCCGCGGCCGGGACCGCGTTGGCGGTGAGCGCGATGGAACCGTCTCTCGCGCGGGCCGGGGCGATCTACGCGACCGCTGTGACGCTGGTCCTCATCTCGTCGGGGGTGGCGTACGTGCTCGCGCTCGAACTGATTCGGCCGGAAATCGCGCAGCGCGACTAGGCCTTTCTTCCGGCACGTAGCGGCGGTCATCGCGGCCGCCGACCGATGACACAGGTCGGGCGGCCACGAGTCACAGGAGCCTACTGCCGATGATACGTGAGCCCCGCGCGCTGCGCCTGCTCGACCGCGATCACCATGCCCGGCACGAGACTGATTCCCGGGATGATGTTCGCCTTGAGGTCCTCGTAGACGGTCTTGGAATCGAGCCCGCGCTTCGCGGCGAGCAGCCTCGAGAAGATCTCGAGCGCGTTGTTGCAGACGATGAGCGTTGCGCCGCGCTTCTGGAGCGACTCGAGGCTGGCGCCGGGAGCGCCATGCCGAGGATCGTCGGCGAGTTGCGCCATGGATTCTTCAACGCAGGCTTTCCGGTGGCCGGATCGTTCTCCTGGAGGAAGTCGCCGAGCTGGTACTTCGCCCACGCCGCGTCAGTGAGCGCGAAGAACGTCGTGCCGCCGTAGAACGTGAGCACCGCGTTGACGTCGGCGTCTTTCACGCCGAAGGCCTTGTTGTACGTCTCGTAGTACTCGAACACGTGCACGAGCGCGATGCCGCCGTTCGGCGACGGGTTGTCGAAGAATTGCTTGTGCTTCGCTTTGAGACCATCGAGCCAATGGTTGCTGGGCTGAATCGGAGCGCTCGCGGATGCGAGGGCATGCTGCGCGTGGACGGACGTCGGACGCGCGACGACGGCGAGTGCGGCCGACACGATCGCGAGGAACGCGGACGTGACGGAACGGCGGATGCGGGTGGGATTCGACATGGCGATTTCTCCGGATGAGTCGGTCTTATGAGCGGACGGTCCTTTCGGTCGCTCGCTTGCGCCTTAGACTCCGTGAATTGGGGTGTGAACCGGACATCGCTGCACGCGTCATTCATTAGCGTTCAAATATGAATACACACACGTTTTCGGATACGTTATCCACCCTCATGCGGGAGCTCGTGCGGGGGTCACCCGACCCGCGCCATCCCACTTACATGCTGAATCGCGGCGACCGAGGACTCCTCGATTCGCTCGAGAACGTTTCCGCCGCGGCGGCGTCCGCGCCGAATGTCGGCGGCGCGTCGATCGCGGCGCACGCCGATCATCTGCGCTACGGCATCGCGCTCCTGAATCGATGGGCGCGGGGCGAGGCGGAGCCTTGGAAGGACGCGGACTGGACCAAGAGCTGGAAGAAAGGCGTCGTCACCGAAGCGGAGTGGCGAGCGCTGCGCGACGATCTACGACGCGAGACCGAAGCGTGGATCGAGGCGCTCGCGGTGCCGCGCGAAGTGAAAGGCCGAGAACTCGGATGGGTCGCCGGGAGCGTGGCGCACCTCGCCTACCATCTCGGCGCGATACGGCAGATCGATCGCGCGGCGAGGGGACCGACCGCGGAAGACGAGCGGCGCGCCGAGGAAACGTTGAGGGCGGAGAAGGCCGGCGGCTGACCCGATCGTCAGCCGCTCGGGACAACGTAGCTACACAGCCGGCCTCCGCTCGCCGTGACGTGTCGCCTGCTCGAACGCGTGCGCCATCTGCAGCACGCTCCAATCGCCGCGATGCCGGCCGACGATCTGTAGCCCGACCGGTAGCCCGCTCGCGCTGAATCCCGCCGGAACCGAGATCGCCGGATTCGACATCAACGTCACGTACCAGCACGAGCGCATCCAGTCGATGTAGGTCGGCATCGCCACGCCGGCGATCGACGTCGGATACTCCGTGGTGCTGTCGAACGGCTCGACCTGCGTCACCGGCAGCACGAAGTACTCGTACTTCTGGAAAAACGCCGTCGTGTCGTGATAGAGCTTGGCCTGCCGCACCGACGCGCGGGCGACGTCCGCGGCGGTGTTCCGTTCGGCTTCGGCGATCTCCCACTTCACGGTGGCTTTTACGAGGTCCGGGTGCTGGCGCGCCAGCGCCGCGTAGCTCGAGTGATACGAGAGATGTCGAAGGATCGGAAACGCTTCGTCCACACCGGCGAAATCCGGCTCGGCGTCCTCGACCACGCAGCCAAGTTGCTCGAAGGCGTGGCGATTCGCGTTGACGACGCGCGTGATCTCCGGCTCGAACGGCAGCCCCCCGAGGTTCGTGAACCACGCGACGCGCACGCCCTTGAACGATCGGGCGAGGGGAGCGCGAAAGCGCGCGGGATCCTCGTCGATCGTCAGCGGATCGGCGGCGAGCGGACCGGCGATGGCGCTCAGAAAAAGCGCGACGTCCGACACGGTGCGCGCGATCGGCCCGCTCGTCGAGAGCGGCGACCACGTGCCGTCCTCGTGCGGTACGCGCCCCGGCGACGGCCGGAAGCCAACGACGTTGTTCCACGCGGCGGGATTGCGCAGCGAACCGCCGGTGTCGCTCCCGTCGGCAATCGGAACCATGCCCGTCGTGAGCGCCGCCGCGGCGCCGCCGCTGCTGCCGCCCACCGTCTTCGCGAGGTTGTAGGGATTGTGCGTCGCGCCGAAGACGGGGTTGAACGTGTTCGATCCGGCGCCGAACTCCGGCGTGTTCGTCTTGCCGAGCGTGATCGCGCCCGCCGCGCGGATGCGCGTGACGATGAGCGCGTCTTTCGTGGGGACGTTGTCCTTATAGAACGGCGAACCGAACGTCGTGCGAATGCCGGCGGTCGGGACGAGATCCTTGTGCGCGACCGGTAGCCCGTGCAGCGGACCGAGCGGACGGCCGTGCGCCTGTTGCTCGTCGGCCTTCGCGGCGTCGGCCATCGCGCGATCGGCGACGAGCGTCACGACCGCGTTGATCTTCGGATTGACGCGTTCGATGCGCGCGAGGTGCGCCGTCATGACGTCGCGCGCCGAGACCTGCTTCTGGCGAATGCGCCGCGCGAGGTCGATCGCCGTGAGCGTACAGAGCTCGTCGCTCGAAGTGTTCGGCGTCGCGGGCGACGAATCGGTCGTGTCCTGGTGAGTCGGCATTGGAATCCGATGCGAAAGATCAGGCAGGACGCGGCTCACCGCCGCCGCGCCAAGGAGTTGGTTGAACGCGCGACGTGTGATGGGGTCGCTCATCTCGGATGCGAAAGGAGGGAATTCACGTCGAGTCGCCGGTGCGGCCAGTCAGCGCACGACACAGCGCGAGGAACGTACGGCAAGTGTAAGAGCGGCGCCAATCCGAGGAATCCGCCTCGAGGCGCCGAGCGGTTCGCCGCGATGACTGGTATCTTGTGGCATGACCGCAGTCGCGCAGTCGGTCCAGCTCGAGCTGGCATCGAGGTGGCAACGTTTCCTTGGCCAGATGATCGACAGCGTCTTCGCCGGTCTTCCGATGGCGATACTGCCGGCGATCATGAATCGCGTTCCGTCGCTGACCGGTGTCTGGGTCCCCCTCGCCGTGTCGTGGATGGTCTTCTACCTGGCCTTCGGCGACGCATTCTACGACGGCCAGAGTTTCGCGAAACGATGGTTGGGGATCCGCGTCGTCGACGCCAAGACCGGCGAGCCGTGCACCTGGGGCGACTCGTTCATCCGCAACGTCTTCTCGATCCTCGGCCCGATCGATTGGATCTTCATCTTCGGCGAGAACCACCAGCGCCTCGGCGACAAGGCGGCCGGGACCGTTGTTATCGTGGCTGACTGATCTCGCCGTCTCCGGTCCACCGGTCCACCGGGCATTGCCTCAACACTTGATGTAATCGCCGGAGTCGTGTATCGTGGGGCATGACGACCCGCGAACTCGATCTGCTGCAGGGCACGCTCGACGTGCTCGTGCTCCGCGCGCTGTCCTGGGGACCGATGCACGGCTACGGCGTCGCGCGATTCATTCGTGACGGCTCGACCGGCAGCTTCAAAGTGCTCGACGGCGCGCTCTACACGGCGCTTCACCGCATGGAGGAACGCGGTTGGGTCGCGTCGGAGTGGGGCGCGTCGGACAAGAAAAAACGCGCGAAGTTCTATCACCTCACGGCCGCGGGCCGCCGCGCGCTTCGCGCCGAAACGGAAACCTGGAACGACTACGCGGCCGCCGTCGCGCGCGTGATGATCGCCGTTCCCGTCGTGCCCGAGCCATGACTGCGTCTCGCTGGTACCGCTACCTGCGGTTCTGGCGTCGCGACGTGCGCGCCGACATCGACGACGAGCTGCGCTTCCATTTCGACGCTCGCATCGAGGAGTTGGCGGGAGTGGGAGTCGCCGGCCGCGCGCTCGCGCGCAGGCGGTCGCCGAGTTCGGGGACGTGGACGAGGTGCGGCGCGGGCTGCACGAGATCGACGACCGGCTCGCGCGCCGCCGCGACCGGCTCGAGTGGTTCGACGCGTTGCGCCAAGACGTCGTGTACTCGGCGCGGTCGTTGCGCCGCACGCCCGCGGTGTCGCTCACGATCATCGTGACGCTGGCGCTCGGCCTCGGGGTGAACGCGGCCATGTTCTCGCTGCTCGACACCGTTTTCTTCCGTCCGCCCTCCGGCGTCGTGCGTCCGAACGAGATCGACCGGCTGTGGTTCTACTATCGCTTCAGGACCGGTCAGCAATTCTGGCCGGGATTCGACTATACCTCGTACGAAGCGGCGGCGGCGTCGATGGCGGGCCGTGCGGAAGCGGCGGTGTATCGCGGGCCCGATCGCATCGCGCTCGCGCCCGGCGACGACCCTCCGATGGCGTCCGTCGAGGGCGCCAGCGCGTCGTACTTTCGCGTGCTCGGCCTGCGGCCGGCGCTCGGACGCTTCTACACGACTGAAGAGGACGCGCTCGAGTCGTCCGCCCCAGTCGCTGTCGTGAGCGATGCGTTCTGGAAGCGCGAGCTGGACGGCGACACTCGCGCCATAGGACGAACGATCAAACTCGGCGCGAAGCCGTACACGGTCATCGGCGTCACGGCGCCAGGGTTCAGCGGCGTCGACCTGGATGCGGTCGATGTCTGGCGCCCACTTTCTTCTTCGTTCACGGGGCGTACGACTCCCTGGTACCGCGACCCGAACGTCAACGGGTTCCAAGTTGTGCTTCGCCCGACGACGGCCGCGAAACCGGCGGAGCTCGAGCAACGTCTCACGGCGCGCCTGCGTATTGGAACGCGGCTCGCCGGCGATACGAACGGCGTCGCGCGGCTCGGGTCGATCAACCGCGCGCGCGGCCCCGGCGACCTCGACGCGAGCGTTCGGGTCGCGACGCGGCTGGCCGGCGTAGCGCTCATCGTGCTCATCATCGCCTGCGCGAACGTGACCAACCTGCTCCTCGCGCGCGCGGTTCGCCGCCGGCGAGAGATCGCGATCCGTTTGTCGCTCGGCGTCTCGAGACGGCGCCTCGTGCGCATGCTGGTGACGGAAAGCGCATTGCTCGCCGTGATCGCGGCGCTCGCCGCCGTCGCAGCGACTTGGTGGGGCGGCGCGCTTCTGCGCCGCCTGCTTATGCCCGAGGTGCACTGGGCCACCTCGCCGGTTGAGTGGCGCGTCATCGCGTTCGGACTCGCGGCGGCGCTGGTGGCGGGAGCCGTGGCCGGATTGGTGCCCGCGTTGCAATCGCTGTCGGTCGACCTCGCGAGCTCGCTCAAATCGGGGGTGGGCGACGATACGCGCCACCGCTCGCGCATTCGTTCATCGCTGATCGTCGTGCAGGCGGCGCTTTCGGTCGTGCTGCTCGTCGGCGCCGCCCTGTTCGTGCGAAGCCTGAACAACGTGGAATCGCTCGACACCGGCTTCGCGATCGATCGTCTCGCGTTCGTGTGGCTGCGGACGGCCCCCGTCGACTCGGCGGACGACGTGGCGCGCGGGGCCCGGCTTGCCTCGCTGCAATCCCGGCTCGAGCACGTGCCCGGCGTCGAACGGGTCGCGTTCGCCTCGATGCGCCCGAAGAACGGGTTCCAGACCGAGACTTACTATCCCGACGTCGACACGCTCGCTCACAAGAAACCGATCGGATTCTTTACAGCCGTGTCGCCTGGTTTCTTCGACGCGACCGGGACGCGACTCGTGCGCGGACGCGACTTTGCGCCGCGGCGGACGGGAGAACCGCCGCCGCTGATCGTGAACGAGGCCATGGCGCGCGCGCTCTGGCCGGGGCAGGACCCGATCGGCCGTTGCGTGCATTTCACGGCGCCGACCGCCCCGTGTTCCACGATCATCGGCGTTGCGCAAACGGCGATGCTGCTGGAGGTCACGGAGGAGCCCGAGCCGCGTTTCTACCTGCAGGCCGACAACGCGTCGTTCCGTCCGCACAACGAGCGTGCGATCGTTCTGCGTGTCCGTCCGCGCGAGACGAGCGCCGCGATGACGGCGGTGCGCGCGATGCTCCGCGCGGAATTTCCGGGAGTGCGAACCGACGCGACCACGATGACGGCGTCGATGGAACCGGAATACCGGCCGTGGAAGCTCGGCGCGACGCTGTTCACCCTGTTCGGGATTCTCGCGTTGGTCGTCGCCGCGATCGGCGTCTACAGCAGCGTGTCATACGCCGTCAGCCAGCGCACGCACGAGTTTGGAGTGCGGGTCGCGCTCGGTGCGACGACGGGCAACGTGTTGGCTCACGTGCTCGGCGGCGGTTTGCGAACCGTGGCGGTGGGCGTCGCGCTCGGGATCGTACTCGCGCTGGCGGGCGGCCGATTGGTCGCGTCGCTCCTTTACGGCATTTCAGCGAACGATCCGGTTGCGATGGTCGTCGCCGCCAGCGCGTTGATGGTCATCGCCGCCGTTGCGTCGCTCGCGCCGGCTTGGCGTGCCGCCAAGGCCGACCCCGTGTCGGCGCTGCGGGCCGACTGAACGCAACCGAGCGCCCGCGGTTAGATGCGACGCCGGTGATAGTAGAAGTCGTACGACGTCGTCCACGTCGAGCCGCCGTCCTTGGACAGCTCGCCGTGCTGGCGCACCGTGCTGTCGTTCACCGGCGTGAACGTGAGCCGCTGCGTCGGCTGCCCCGGCGCCGCCGCACTCGGTCGCGCGACGAGCGATAGCGATCCGTCGTGCCATTCGCTCTCGCGATACTCGGTGACCGCGCCGCCCTGTCCCACCCAATACTGTTGCCATTGCTTCGAGACGGGATTGAACGCGTTGAGACTCTTCCCCGTGGTGCCGTTCGACGCGGTCCAGTTCTCGAGCAGCCCGCATCCCGCCGGCCATCGACTGCACACTGCTCGATCCGACGACGTGCCCATCGGGCGTCGTCGACTTCCCACTCACCGACCCAAAAGTCGAAGCGGTGCCGATCGGGATTTCCCGCGCATGGGTTCGGCGGCGGTCCGCTTGGCGCGCTCGTTTGACTCGGAACGGCGACTCGTCGGCGGCGACCAGAGCGACTAACCGTGGCGAATCGGCCGAATGGCAGCATATGACCTCCGTGCTGGTGGGTTCGGTCGCATTCTACGCCGTGTGCTCGGCGGGGCCACGATTTCGAGCGAAACGCTTACAAGACTCGCTGGTTTCGCTTACGGACGGTGGACCGGTGGACCGGTGGACCGGTGGACCGGTGGACCGGTGGACCGGTGGACCGGTGGACCGATAGAATTCGACATGACTCGGCAGTTCCGTATCGTCGCGATTCTCGTGTGTGTGTTCGTCACTCCCATCTCGACGCTTGTCGTGACGCCGACCGGCCGGCGATGTCGATGGCGGAGATCAAGATCCCGCCGGGCGCCAACTATACCGCCGCCGACGTGCGTTTCATGCAGGGGATGATCCACCACCACGCGCAGGCGCTGAAAATGGTGGCGATGGCGCCGACGCACGGCGCTGGACCTTCGGTGCAACTGCTCTGCAAGAAGATCGATATCTCGCAGAAGGACGAGATCGCGACGATGTCGACGTGGCTCAGGGATCGAAACCAGGCCGTGCCCGACCCGAACGATCCGCATCCGATGATGATGCCCGGGATGCTCACGGACGCGCAGCTCGCGGCGCTCGACCAGGCGCGCGACACGACGTTCGACCGGCTCTTTCTCGCCGACATGATCCAGCACCACGAAGGCGCGATCAAGATGGTCGCGGATCTCTTCGCGACACCCGGCGCGGGCCAGGCGTCAGAGATGTTCCGCTTCGCGTCGGACGTCGACGCCGACCAGCGAGGCGAGATTCAGCGGATGCGGGCCATGCTGGCGTCACCGACGCACAGCGTGACCACGCACGCTCAGTAGCTCAACGGCGCGGGCGAGTTCCGCTCGGGACCGAAGGTGCTCCGGGCCGTGTTCCGCTCGGAACCGAGGGGGACCCCGGCGGTCGCGGTGCACTTGGCACCGACGGAGCGGAAGGTGGGGCCGGAGGAACGGCGGGCCGCGTTCCGCTCGTCCCCAGCGGAATCCCAGGTCGCGTTCCACTCGGCACCGACGCGGATCCTGGCGGCGACGCCGCGGCGGCGACCACGGGGTTGGTGCTCACCGGCGAGACACCCGTGGCTGGCGTCGTGGCTTTTGCGTCCCCGGGGACGAACACGTCGACGGAGAACGTGAAGGACCGCTGCTCACCCGGCTCCAACGCCCCGACGTTCACGACCTGGCGCGCCACCTCTTCACCCTTGTCGTTCTTGATCGAGACGAGGACCGAGTATTCCCAAGGCTGGCCGACGTTCGGATGCCGGACCGCGCCCTCGAGGTTGAGCGCGGAAAAACTCGGCGCGGGGGTTGCCGCCGCGCCGGGTTCGAACTTGAGGTGCTTCCGACACGCCGGGCAACTGCTCGCGCTCTGAAGAATCACCGCCCGGCAGTGCGGGCAGAGGCGAGTCGCGCCCGCCGGCGCCCGAAAGGTGTTCACTAGAGCGTGCCTGTCCCCAGCTTGAGAGCGGGCTTCGAAACGACCTCGTCACCCCAGCCGAACTCGGAGCGGCCGCGCATGCGCGAGCCGGCGGCGACGGTGAGCGTTCCAGCTTTGAGGTCTCCGTTCAGGACA
Source organism: uncultured Gemmatimonadaceae bacterium (assembly GCA_963736315.1). Classification (GTDB taxonomy): domain Bacteria; phylum Gemmatimonadota; class Gemmatimonadetes; order Gemmatimonadales; family Gemmatimonadaceae; genus JAQBQB01. The sequence continues at coordinate 191,915 of CAVTOB010000001.1, forward strand.
CCCGTCTCCTGGAGCTCGACGCGCTGGGCGCTCTCGATGTTGCCCTCGACCTCACCGGCAATGACGACGGCGTTCGCGCGCACGCTACCCGTCAGCTTGGCGCCGGCTTCGATGGTGAGATCGCCCTGGATGACGACGTCGCCCTTGAAGCGGCCGGCGAGGCGCACGTTTCCCGCGCCCTCGATCTTGCCTTCAATGGTGATGTCGGAGGCGATCATGGATTCACGTCCTTCACGCGCCGGACGGCGCATCGAGCTCGGGCTAAAGTTGTCCATGGAGGGGTCGGGCTCTCTTCGGAAAGCTGGTTCCGGGGCGGCTGGGGGGGGAGTCATCGGGGCGTCCTTTTTCGGTGAAGTTGCGTCCTTCCAAATCGCCATTGCTCGGGGCTCCTCTAGAGATGCGAATTCGCGTGAAGAGGAATACTGGGCGATGGACGCGCCCGCCGTCAGGTGCGTCACACGAATGTGGATTTTCTTCGACAAATCCGGCCGGGACCGCTATGGAGAAGCCAATTCGTCCCCGACCAGAGACCACCAATGTAGTCGTCGTACACGCCGCAAGTCGGTGTTAACAGGCTCACGGCTCCTGCTCAAGCTCTTGCTCGAAGCAGGGCTCGCTTCCGCCTCCGGGATGTCGGCACCGGCTTGAGATCTCGACTCGGCAACCCGAGCCCTGCCTCGAGCAAGAGCCTGAGCAGGAGCTTTGAGCCAACAACTCCCGGCGTCGTGGTGTGTTCTAGAGTCTCGGCTTCGTTTTCCGCGGCGCTTTGCCGCAGTTCTTCGGCCAATCGGCCGGCCAGGTGCCCGGCGAGCGCTCGCGTGAAATGAAATCGGGGTCCTCCGACGCTTCGTACGCGAGCATAGCCGCCAAGGTCGCGTTGTGCTTCAAGTCGTCGAACACGACCTTGTCGTACGTGTCGCGGTTGGTGTGCCAGGTGTACGTGCCGTAGTTCCAGCCCACTGCGCCGAGGCCGAAGGACGGCGTTCCCTTGCAGGCGAAGACGGCCCCGTCCGTGCCGCCCGGGTTGCCCGTCGGCACGTCGTTGAAGCTCCACGACACGACGTTGGGGCTCATGCTGTCCGTGTAGAAACTCGGCAACTTCTCGTACCAGGCCTTCAGATGCCGGCCGATGTCGCTGAGTCCCGACGACGACACCGACTGCACGCGACCGGTTCCGTTGTCCTGATTGAACAGCGCCTGGAGACCCTTCATCACCTCGGGATGGTCTTCGGTGAAGGCGGTCGAGCCGTTGAGACCCTGCTCCTCGCTGGCCCAGTGCCCGACCATGATCGTCCGCTTGGGATGCGGATAGGCCAATTTCAGAATTCTCATCGCTTCCATGGCCATCATCGTCCCGGTGCCGTTGTCGGTCGCGCCGGACGATCCGTCCCACGAGTCGAAGTGCGCCGAGAGCATTACGTATTCATTCGGCTTCTCGGTGCCTCTGATCATTCCCACGGTGTTGAACACCGGCTGTTCGCCCAGCAGCTGCGCGTCGAGGTCGAGTCGCACGACGGGCTTCTGATTGTTCTCGGCGAGGCGGAAGAGCAGGCCGTAGTCCTCGCACGTCAGCGTCACGGCCGGGGCGATCGTGTTGTAGGTCTCGAAAACCTCGATCGTCCCCCAACCGCCGCTGCCCGCCATGCCCCCGCCGCCGCGACCTCCCCCACGACCACCACGACCACCACCACCACCACGTTCGCCGGCCGGCTCGGTGCCGCCGGCGGTGATTGACGCTCCGGGTCCGCCGCCGCCTCTGGCACTCGCCGGCCCCGGCGTGCCGCGTCCACCGAATCCGCCGCGGCCGCGGCCGTTGTCCGCCGCGGGAAACGGGTTCGGAAAGCCGGAGAATTTCGTGCGCGACGTGATCATCCCGGCGACGCCGGCTTTTTCGAGTCGCATGCCGAGTGTGCCGGTGCCGAGCGCCAACGAGTAGCCTGTGCCGCGATAAAGCTTGTTGCTGTCCGGGCTCGCCGCCCAATCGCGCTGCATCTCGGCGATGAGCGTGTCCATGCGCGCCATCGATTCCGGCGTGGACCAGCGGAACCAGTCCTCACTCGGCCGGCACGTGGGCCACGCGGGCGAGAGCATCACGATCTTGCCGCGCGCCCGCGGGAGCCATTTCACGAATTCGGTGCTGTCGGTGAACTTGGGCAGCGTGATCACGGGCGCCGACACGGGGCGTCCGTTCGTCCCGGGACTCCACGCGAGCATCATCCCCTCGAGCGAGCGCACGCGAGGGGCGACGAGGTCGATGTGCGACACGCCTCTCCGCCAGCCCCGCCAGGTTCCATACGGCTCGCGCTTCGCTTCGATGCCCCACGATTTGTAGGTGTTGATCACCCAATCGCTCGCGGCCTTGATGCCGGGCCCGCCGGTGAGGCGAGGGCCGACCGAGTCGAAGAGCGTCTGCGACAGCTTCTGGACGTGCGAGCTGTCCATGCCGAGTCGCCAAATGCGTTCCAGCGTCGCGTCGTCGGAGGGAAAGTTGGGCGCCTGCTGTGCGGCGGCGATGCCGGCGAGCGCGATGGTCGCGAGTGAGACGAGCGAGAGGAGTCGGCGGAGAGCCATGGCTGTGCGGGGTCGGAAGGGAACTGAACTAAAACGAAAAACGACGGGCGGCGAAAGTCTCGCCGCCCGTCGTCGTACCGTTGCTAGGCTCACAGCTCGTGCTCAAGCTCATGCTCGAGGCAGGGCTCGGGTTGCCGAGTCGAGATGCTGGATCAGGCGCGTCGTACCCACCCGGTTGAGATCTCGGAAGCGAAAACGAGCCCTGCCTTGAGCACGAGCCTGAGCATGAGCCTCGAGCAAAACGCTACGGCGTGGTCTTGGTGAAGCCCGTGACCAGCCCTTCGGTATTGTGCGCGAACCGGATGCCGTAAACGCCGTCGAGTGACTTGAGTTTGCCGGGGCCCACGAGATCAGCCTTGGCGTACGTGCCGACGACCGTGCCATTGATCGAGCACGTGACCTGGTCGCCCTTCACCGACACGGCGATGTCCTGGGTGACCTTGTCTCCCTTGGCCGCGGCCTTGTGGATCGCCGCGTTGGCCTCGCCCGGTCCGTTCATCTTGAACGCCGCCGGGCCGAAGCCACGCACGATGAATCGGCCGTCGCCGTACGCGGCGCAGTAGAGATACGACTGCTGGTCGGTGCCCATGTCGTTGCCGGCGATCACGATTCCGTAGGGGTGATCGTGGCTGTTGAGGTTCATGTATTGCGGTTCCGTGAACGTCGCCTTCACCGTGTAGTCGCCTTTCGCCGTGTTGGCGGGATTCCAGTAGGCAAGCGCGGGACCCGTTGTGATGTGGAAGGCGTCGCCTTCCTTCGTGAACTTCGCGGCTCCGACGCTGGCGGTGCCGTCGGCCTTGCCGGTCCAACCCGGCACGGAGATGCCGCCGCCGGCGACGGTTCTGGAAGCGTCCATTGCCTGGCCCTGCGCCGCGCCGATCCACGGCACGAGGGCGAGAGCGGCGGTCAGGGCGGTGGGAACAAATGCGCGGCGCATGGTCTGTCCTCTCGAATGGTGTGTGGTCAACGGCATAACTATACGCGGCGGACACGGGGCAAGGCCACGCCTCTACACCATCCTTACCCGCCCCTCGGTGCCCCTTGAGTCGAGAGCGTGATGACCATCACTTTGGAACCGACGAATTCAACCATTTCCCCCGTCGATCCCGTGCATACTCGACTCGTTCGCCCCGCGCTCGCGGTCGTCCTCGCCGCGAGCCTCGTCACCACCTCGCACGCCCAGGCCCGCGATTCCGACCCGCTCCACTGGCGGGAGATCGGCCCGACCCGCGCCGGACGCGCCCGTGCGCTCGCCGGCGTGCCGTCGCAGCCCAACGTCTTCTACGCCGGCTTCGACAACGGCGGAGTCTGGCGGTCCACCGACTACGGCTCGACCTGGGCACCGCTCTTCGACAGCCAGCCGACCGGATCGATCGGCGCCATCGGCGTCGCCGCCTCCGATCCCAACGTGATCTACGTCGGCACCGGCGCGGGGATCATTCGCCCGGATCTCGCCATCGGCGACGGGATGTACAAATCCACCGACGGCGGCAAGACGTGGACGCACCTCGGCCTTCGCGACAGCCAGATGATCGCGATGATCGACGTCGACCCGACGAATCCGAACCGGCTGTTCGTCGCCGCGCTCGGACACCCGTACGGACCCAACGCCGAGCGCGGAATCTTCCGCTCGACCGACGGCGGACAGACGTTCCAGAAAGTTCTATATAAGGATGAATACACGAGCGGCAACGACGTCCGCATCGATCCGTCGAACGTCAACATCGTCTACGCGACGCTCTGGCAGCAGCAGCAGAGCTTCATCGAAGGCGGGGGGTTCGGCGGCGCCGGGACGAGCATCTACAAGTCGATCGACGGCGGGACGACGTGGAAGCCGCTCACCCAAGGGCTGCCGCAAGTCATTCAGGCGAATCTCGCGATCGCGCCGAGCAACTCGCGCACGATCTACGCGACGATCGCCGGTGACTTTGCCGACGCGGGCAGAGGAGGCGGCGGGGGCCGAGCGGGCCCGGCCAACATCACGGGGACGGTCGCTTTCTACAAGTCCACCGACGCCGGCGAGCACTGGGCGCCGGTGCTCAATCCGGGGCTCACGACCGGCGGAGGGCGGGGCGGCGGCCGAGGCGGTGGTGGTCTCCAACAGGATCCTCGCCCGCTCGCTCGTATCGGCGGCGGCGACCTGCCGACGCTCGCCGTCGACTCGAAGAACGAGAACGTCGTCTACAGTGCCTCCACCGTGTTGTGGCGGACCGAGGACGGCGGGATCACCTGGTCCGCCGTGCGCGGTGCGCCCGGCGGCGACGACTATCAAAAGATCTGGGTGAATCCCAACAACCCGAGCATCCTGCTCGTCGTCTCCGACCAGGGCGCCGTCATCTCGGCCAACCGCGGCATGTCGTGGAGCAACTGGTACACGCAGCCCACGGCCGCGATGTACCACGTGACGACGGACAACTCGTTCCCATACCGCGTGTGCAGTGGACAGCAGGACTCGGGGTCCGCCTGTGTCGACAGCCGAGGAAACGACGGCGAGATCACGTTCCACGACTGGCATCCGGTGAACATCCAGGAGTACGGCGAAGCCGCGCCGGACCCGAAGGATCCGGACATGGTCTATGGCAGCCAGCGTGCCGGCGTCTCGCTCTACAACCGCAAGACCGGGCAGACGTCGGCGGTCGGTCCGAGCGCCGAGCAGCGCGCGGAATTCAACCGCAACGTGCGCACGATGCCGATCGAGTGGTCGCCGGTGGATCACTCGACGGTTTTCTACGCGTCGAACGCCGTCTGGAAATCGACGGATCACGCGCACAGCTGGACGCGGATCAGCGGCGATCTCACGCGGCAGACGTGGGAGCCGCCGGCGAGCGCCGGCAAGTACTCCGGCGTCGTCGCGCCGGCGCCGCTGGGCAGCATCACCGCGCTCTCGCCGTCGCCGCGGGACATCAAGACGATCTGGGCCGGGACGGACGACGGCGTGATTCAGGTGACGATGGACGGCGGCGCGACGTGGAGGAACGTCACGCCCCCCGCGATCAAGCCGTGGACGCGCATCTTCAACATCGAGGCGGGCCACTTCGACGGCATGACGGCGTACGCGGCCGCGAACACGCTGCGCATCGACGACGCCAACCCGCACTTCTGGCGCACGCATGACGGCGGCAAGACGTGGACGGAGATCAACACCGGCATCGCCGGCGGCGCCGCGGCGAATTCGATCCGTGAGGATCCGAGAAAGAAAGGACTCTTGTATGCGGCGACCGACGTGCAGGTGTGGATGTCCACCGACGACGGCGACCACTGGCGAACGCTCCGCTTCAACATGCCGGCGATCTCGGTGCGCGATCTCGAGCTCAAGGACGACAGTACCTGTCTGTGCGCCGACCTCGTCGCCGGCACGCACGGGCGAGGGTTCTGGATCCTCGACGACGTGACGCCGCTGCGTCAGGAAGCGGAGGCCCGCGCGGCGCAGAGCGCGGGGAGCGCGTACCTGTTCAAGCCGATCACCGCGATCCGTGTCCGCTACGGGATGAACGACCCGACGCCGTGGCCGCCGGAATGGCCGGCCGGAGAAAACCCGATGCCCGGCGGCATCATCGACTACAACCTGGCCGGCAACGCGTCGGCGCCGGTCACGCTCGAGATCCTCGACGGCGCGGGAAAGGTCGTGCGCCACTACTCGAGCGCCGACCCCATGATGAATCCGCATCCGGCGCTCGATCCGGAGGCGTACGACCAGATCTGTCGCAAGACGCCGGGCGCGCCCGACTGCAATCTCCCGTTGTATTGGCCGGGCGCACCCATCGTGTTGTCGCAGCGTGCCGGATTCCATCGCTTCGCGTGGGATCTGCGGATGGACCCGATCGCGGCGGGCGGGGGTGGTGGTGGCGGGGGCGGGGCAGGCGGCGCCGTTCCGCATCACACGTATCCGGGGGTGGCCGCTCCCTGGGCGCCGCCCGGCGCGTACACCGTTCGTCTCACGGTCGACGGCAAGCAGTACACGCAGCCGATCACGCTCCGTCTCGACCCGCGCGTGAAGACGCCGGCGGTCGCGCTCGCGCAGCTCGCGTCGCTGACACGCGAGATGTACAACGGCGCCGCGGCGGCGCACGACGCGTACGAACAGGCGCGCGCGCTGTCGGCGAAGCTCGAGAGCGCCGGCGGCGACGATGCGGCCGCGTTCAAGCGTGAGGTCGATTCACTCGCGCCGCCCGCGCCGGCGGGTGGACGGGGCGGGCGCGGATTTGGTGGAGGCGGCGGCGGTGGCCGCGGCCGGGGCGGCGCGCCTGAAGTTCAGAATCTCGAGACCGTAATGACGTCACAGATGGCCGCCGCAATGGCGATGCAAGCCGCGGAGGCCGCGCCGACCGCTTCGCAGGTCGCGGCGGTGGCGAAAGCGAGAACAGATGCCGCCGCGGTGATGAGGCGGTGGACTACACTGAAGACTTCGGGCCTCTCGGCGCTGAACGCAAAACGAAAGAAGGCCGGACAGAGCGCGATCGAACCTTCCGCGACTGACTGACAACGCGATTCCAGAGCAGCGAGGTGCGGGATGCCCAACTACGACAGTGGCCCGATTCGTGATCACGACGTCGTCTCGCACGACGCCTGGGTCGCCACACGTCTCACTCTCCTCCGTCGCGAGAAAGAATTCTCGAAGGCGCGCGACGAGATCGCACGATTACGCCGCGCGCTGCCGTGGGAGAAGGTCGAGAAGCCGTACGCGTTCGACGGTCCGAGCGGCCGCGAAACGCTGGCCGATCTGTTCGAGGGGCGGCGGCAGCTCGTCGTCTACCACTTCATGTTCGACCCGTCGTGGAAGGAAGGCTGCGCGCACTGCTCGTTCTGGGCCGACAGCTTCAACGCGCTCGGCACGCACTTGAACCATCGCGACACGACGTTCGTGGCCGTCTCTCGCGCGCCGCTGTCCAAGATCGACGCATTCAAGCAGCGGATGGGCTGGTCGTTCAAGTGGGTCTCGTCGGCGCCGAGCGATTTCAACTTCGACTTCGGCGTGTCGTTCACACTGGACGAGCAGGCCCGCGGAGCCGGGGTATACAACTACGTGCCCGGCGAGAGCGGGAGCGAGCGAGAGGGGGCGAGCGTCTTCTACAAGGCCGAGAATGGAGACGTCTACCACACCTACTCGACCTATGCGCGCGGGATCGATCTGCTGAACGTCACCTACAACTTCCTCGACCTCACGCCGAAGGGGCGGGACGAAGCGCCGTTGTCGGACCCGCAGGCATGGGTCCGGCATCATGATAAGTACAACTATTGAGAGGACCTCGAGGGGAGCAGATGGCAGCGGGCAGTGACAGTCGTCGAGGCACCGTCGTCGCCGTGAGCCGGAGCGAGACGCACTCGTTCGAGAAGGCGAACCGCGACGCGATACGCCTCATCGAGGGCTTCGGCGTGGAAGGCGACGCGCACGGCGGGGCGACGGTCAAGCATCGGTCCCGCGTGGCACGCGACGCGACGCGCCCCAACTTGCGGCAAGTGCACCTCATTCACGCCGAGCTGCTGGAAGAGCTGGCGGAGTCCGGGTTCGACGTCGCCCCCGGAGCGCTCGGCGAGAATCTGACGACGCGCGGGATTCCGCTCCTCGATCTGCCCACGGGCGCCCGATTACGAATCGGGAACGACGCCGTCATCGAGCTCACCGGTCTGCGGACGCCGTGCGTGCAGATCGACCGGTTCAGGTCGGGTCTGCTCGCGAAGGTCGCCGTCCGCAACGAAGCGGGTGACGTCGTGCGACGCGCCGGGGTGATGAGCGTGGTCGTCGAGGGCGGACTCGTGCGCACCGGCGACTCGATCGTCATCGAGCTGCCTGCGGAACCGTACCACGTACTGGAGCCCGTATGAGCGAGACCGAGCCCGAGGCGCAGGTGGCCTCGCTCGCCGACTTGGACACCCCGATTGGCGAGATGAGACGGCGCTGGGAGGGGTGAGCGCCTTCTGCGAGGACGAACGCGGGGTCAACCGACGCCTGCCGTCGCGAGAGAAGGGTCACGCTTTGCCTCTGAACGTGTGACAATCCGCTTGACGATCGCGTTCGCGACGTACTCCGTGTCGCGCGCGACGCCGTGGATCATCGTCGACGACATCGCGTACAGAAAGTTCAACCCGGTGAAGTACAGCCCCGGCGCAGCGTCGACGATTCCGCGTCGGTGCATCGGCGCACCGGCGGCGTCGAACACGGGCAAGTCGATCCACGAGAAGCCCGGCGTGAAGCCGGTGCACCAAATGATGTTCGATACATCCAGCGAGCGCCCATCGGCGGTTTGGGGCAATCCGTCCCTCACGCCGGCAAGCCGCTCGACGCGCGTGACGCCGGCGAGCGCGAGATCCTTCGACCTGGTGCGAATGAGCGGTCCGCCCTTCGCGAGCACCGCGGGTTGGACGCGGCGCCCCATTGGCGTACCGAGCGTCAGCAAACGGTGGAAGACGAATCGAAGGACCAGCGGAGCGATGAAGTTTCGTCCGACGAACGACTCGATTCGGAACGGAACCTCGCCCGTGCTGCGTCCCGACATCCAGACGGCACGCCCAGCGCGAGCCGCCTCCATCGCGAGTTCGGCTCCGGAATTCCCGGCGCCGACGACGAGCACACTGCCCGGGGCGAGCTGACTCGGATTGCGATAGTCGTACGAATGAATCTGCTTGATCCGCGGATCGAGATCGCGGGCGAACGAAGGTGTGGCGGGCCTTTGGAACGTTGACATCGCCACCACGACTTGGTCGGCCTCGATTCTGGAATGGTTCGTCGTGACCAGGAAGCGGTCGCCCTCCCTCGTCACGCGCTCGGCGCGGGTTCCGGTGCGCACCGGAAGCTTGAACTCGCGGGAATACGCTTCGAGATAGTCGGCCATCGCATTCTTGCTTGGGAACGAGTTCGCCGACGCGGGAAACGGCTTTCCGACGAGTCCGTCGAAGCGGGCGGCCGTGAACAGGCGCAAGGAGTCCCAACGCCGCCGCCACACGTCGCCGATTCGCGAGTCGGCTTCGAGAATCACGAACGGGATGCCCGACCCCTGGAGATGGTATCCAACCGACAAGCCCGACTGGCCTGCGCCGATCACGACGGTGTCAATTCGTTCTGTGCTCGTCATGCCACCATCCTCGATTTTGAGTTTGACCGGTGGAGGATAGGCCAACGCGCGATTCCCACGCATCGGAAGAACGATGCACGAGGCGCTGCATCGCGTGTGGGTATTTCTATGTAGAGCCAGTCGGCGTCCAGCCGGTCGCGACTACGACGGGTTGGTTAGGCCAGTCCGCGTCGGTGTGCATACGCCGTGGCCGCGGCGCGCGACGAGAGGCCAAGCTTCCTGAAAATATTGCTCACGTGACGCGCGACGGTCTTCTCGCTGATACCCAGCGCGCCGGCCACCGCGCGGTTCGTGCGTCCCGTGGCGATGAGTCTGAGAACCTCGACCTCACGATCGGTGAGCGACGTCGCCGGATCGGCGGTGTCGTCGCCGCCTTTGCGGGTCGCTTCTGCGTCGCAGCGGACTCGATCGGGCGCGGCGCCGAGGCGCTCGAAGGTCTGACGCGCGGCGGCCAGCTCGAGCCGCGCGGTGTCGTTGTCGCCGAGCGCAAGATGGGCGCGGGCGAGCAGCGCGCGGGCGCGAGCGACCTCGTACGGAGCGCCGAGTTCCTGCCAGGTCGCTGCGGCGTTTCGCAACGCGGGGAGCGCGGCGCGCGGCTGACCATCGGCGAGGAGGACGGTGCCCTCGGCGTGCGCGGACGCGGCGCGAAGCAGCGGCGCGCCGACGCGCTGGGCCATCGCCGCCAACTCCTCCGCGGCGGTACGCGCGCGCGCCGGGTCGCCGACTGCCACCGCGATGTCGACGGCCGCCCGCAACAACGTGGCGCGGCGTCCCGGGCGCCTCGTCTCGTCGAGCGCTCGGCGAATGGCGCCGAGCGCCGCGCTCGTCTGCCCTTGTTCGAGCCGCAGCAGCGCCAAGCCGGGCTGTGGCTCGCGCCCGTTCAGACTCGCGTTACCGTAGGCCGCTTCCGCTTCCGCCAGTTGCCCGCGCAGTCGATGCAGCTCGGCGAGCTGATAGAACGCGGCGCCCGCTGCGGGTGTCGTGCGCTCGTTGGCCAGCAAATCGCAGGCGCGGTGCGCCTCGGCGATCGCATCGGCCCATTCGCCGCGCATCCGCATGATCTCGGTGTGGCGCACCAGACAGTCGCCGCGGTTGGGAACTATCTCGGGCTGGGAGTCGCACCAGTGCCCGAAGGCTTCCGTCCACTCTTGCGCGCGTCCAACGTCGAACATTTCGTCGCACGCCTCGAGCGCCACGCAATACACGACGCCGACGTTCTCCGGCGAAACGCCGCCGTCGGCCAACGTGACCATGACTTCATCGAGAAGGCTCGTGCCGTCGGTGATCCGGCCGCCCTGAATGCAGATTCGCCCCTCGCCGAGTCGAGCAAAGGCGATCAGCTCGTGGGAGTGAAACCGCCGCCCAATCGCCTCGGCGCGCTCGAAATCGACGCAGGCCTGATCGATTTTGCCTTCGCTGACGTGGCGGATGCCGGCGGTGAGCAGGAGGAACCCGTGTACGACACAATCGTCGCACCCCGCCTCCTCGAGTACTCGCGCGGCTCGTCCGAGCCATCCGCTGCCTCGCGCCGGCTCGCGATCCACCAGCCGGAATCCGAGCCAGAACGCGGCGCGGGCCGCGCCCTCGAAATCGCCCGCGGCGGCGTACTCGGTATGCGCCCGCGCCAACCCCGACGCTCCATCTGCCTCCAGACCGAGGAGAAACGCAGTCCGGGCCAGCAGCTCGAGGCCCGACGCGTCGAGCTCGCCGTCGCGATCGGCGGCCGACAACTCGCTGTACGCGCGGCGCCATGCGCGGTTCGCGATCAGGTCGAACCCCAGCGACCGATGGGAGGGGGAGCCAGGGAGGGCGGGAGGCACAGTCGAAGTTTACATTGCCACCCGCCCCGCGCCATGGAGGTGGAATGAGCTTGCTCAAGACGAAGTCGTCGCAGATCGCCTGGCTCGCCGACGTCGACACGCCGATCGGCGACATGATCGCCGGAGCAACGGATACCCACCTCATGCTGCTCGAGTTCGCCAGGCGACGAACGTTCGATGCGCAGCTCGAGCGTCTGACGCATACGACCGGTTTCGTACTCGAGCGTGGCGAGTCGCGAATCGTTCGCGAGCTGCGTCGTGAGCTCGACGAGTATTTCCGCGGCGAGCGGAAGGCGTTCACGATTCCGATCGACGCGCGCGGCACGCCGTTTCAGATGCGCGTGTGGTCCGAGCTTCGGCGAATCCCGACCGGGACGACGACCACCTACGCCAGACTCGCCATGTCGGTCGGCCAGCCCTCCGCGGTGCGGGCCGTGGGAAAGGCGAACGGCGACAATCCGATCGCGATCCTGATTCCGTGCCACCGGGTGATCGGCTCGGATGGATCGCTGACCGGGTACGGCGGCGGGCTGTGGCGAAAAAAGAAGCTGCTCGACCTCGAAGCGCGGACGGAAGCGCTTCGCCTGCCGGGGCTCTGAGCCGCGGCGCTACGGTGATGTGGTGCCCAACGAGAACGGCCCGCCGCGATCGGTTCGCGGCGGGCCGTCGTTCGTCGGGAAATTCGCGGCGTTACTTCTTGCGCCGGCGGATCCATGCCGCCACGCCGACCACGGCGGCGCCGGTCGCGACCAGCGTGATCGTGGCCGGTTCCGGTGTCGTGACCGCCGGGCTGCCGGCGTATGCCGGTGCGGCCGAAACGACGAGCAGCGCCAGCGCCCGTGCGATGTTCTTCATGCCGTCCTCCAGTGAGAAAACGCTAACGCCTACTTCTTGCGGCGGCGAACCCATGCCGCTACGCCGAGGACCGCGGCGCCGGTGGCGACCAACGTGATCGTGGCCGGTTCCGGTGTCGCGGTCACGACGCCAGCGTATGCCGGCCCGGCCGCGACGACGAGCAGCGCCAGCGCTGTTGCGATGTTCTTCATGCCGTCCTCCAATGAGAAAACGCTAACGCCAGAAATCATTCGGCGAGCCCCGCCTTTCGAGGCCGCCGAGCCGCTTGTACGCTGAGAATGCGCGCGTCCGGATCGAGCGTCAAGGCGCGTCCGCCGCTGTAACAAATCGTTACTGGGGCGGACCCAGCGCCGGATTTCTATTGAAGAAACCGACGGGCACCAAGCTGAACCCGGCGCTTTGCGCCGGCATCACCGGCCAGTCTTCCGGTCGCGGCAGGTGAGTCACGCCGACGGTGTACCAGAGCACGACGTCGGTATCCAACACGGATCGTCCGGCCCGCGTCCAACGAGTGAGCCCGTCGCCCCCTCGCGATTGATTGGGGTAGTCGCCGGCCGACCAGCGCTCCGAGTCTACCTGCGGCGTAACCCACAGCGGCACATCGAGAAAGCCCGCGCGATGGCGGAGCGAGGCGGATGAGTCGGCCAGCGGGCCGACGATCTGGCCGGCAACCAGCTCGTAACCGGTTGCCTCCCCGAGGGCGTTACGCCGCCCGGGATTGACGATGCGCCAACCCGTCGGCGACGGTACGGCGCTCTTTCCGAGCGCGTCGCGCTCGGTCGACCACGTCCGTTCGTGCGACGCGAATCCGCCGGCCTGGACATTGACCATCGCGCCGAGCGGACGAGCCTCTACCTCCTCGACGCGATTGGGCGACGCGCCGTCCACGTCCAAGTCGAGGCGGTAGTTGAAGAAGTGCTGATGGTTCACCGCGGCGACGCCATGCGACACTTGTCCGGCCACCGAATCCGGCGCCGCCGCCGCCTTCGACGCCATGACGCCGGTGAGCAGCACGCGATGCGTGATCGTGCCGTCTTCTCGAAAAGCCCATTCGAAACCATAGTCGTAGTTGCCGAGCCGACTCTCCGAGAACACGACGAGCTCACGCGCGCGCGCGCCCGCACCGGCGTGCTTCCACGCGATCCCGCCGTCGCGCTCGTACACCGCGATGGCGCGGGGCACGTGGCGGGATGAACCGGATGCCTCGGCGAAGGCGGCGTCGATGAAGTTGCTGCCCACGGGACAGTCGACGCCCGGCGCGAGCATCGACACGGCGGTGCCGACGCCGAGCTCCCCGACGTCGAAGGTGTTTCGGAAATACCAGGCGGCCGAGGGATCGCCGTAGGGCACGACCATCTCCGACAGCGAGGCGCGGTACAAGATGCGGCGCACCGCGGTGCCGTCGTCGAACCCCACGCCGTACAGGACCAGCCCCTCCCGCGGACGCACCGCGGCGTGGAGCCGCCAGCGTCCCCATGTCACCGTGTGGCCGCTCACGTCGATCGCCGCCGAACGAGCCGCGGATTCGTCGCGCGACGAGGCGCGCGGGCTGGGAGTCGTCGGGCGGGCGAGCGGCTGCCATGCGTCGCGTTCACTGGCCGCGCTCGGCGGCGGGACATCGCCCCTGTCCTGCACGTCGAGCACGCGGCGCCCCGCCACGTCGACGAGCACGACGAGACCCTCCACCGGCCGCGAGAACTCGTTCGCCGACGCGGCGCGCACGACCGTCAGCGCACGCACGAGACGACCGCGCGACGGGTCTTCGTCGCCTCGCCCGAAGTTGCCGGCGGTCCACGCCATCACGACGACGTCGTTCGGCGACAGACCTCGGCGGGCGAGCGCGCGCCGCCATGCGTCGTTCGCGCGCGTGATCGCCTCGGCCGCGTCGGCGTCGACGCCGTCGAGGTGCGGCTCGACGCCCGGGACGTCGCGCGTGCTTTCCAGCGTCCGCTCGTCGACGTTGACGACGGCCTCGGTCGTGGCATTTCGCGCCGCGTCGTAGAGCACGACGAACGCTTTTCGGGGCCCGACCGCGCCGCGCAAAACGTCCGCTTTGGCCGGCTCGAGCAGATCGACGGTGCTGACGCGCCGCGAGCCGCCGATCAGCGCGTGCGCGCCGAGTACGTCGCGCACGCGGTCGATCTCGCCGGCCGTGAGCGGATCGAGCGCGTGTCGCGCCGCCGTGCCGTTGCGGCCACACGCGACGAACGTCGCGCCAATGAGAAGGCCGAAGGGGATGGCGGCGGCGAGAGAGCGGAATTGCATCGAGGGCATGATAGTGCAGCGGCGCGGCGAGCGGTGCTATACTCCGCCGCGATGACGGACACGGATGCCGGTGCGGCCGCTGTTTCGCATCCATCGACGACGGATCGGGCGGGGGGAACGATCGCGTGGATCGGCCCCTTCGTCGTCTTCGCCATCTGGTTGCTTCTCGACAAGTACGTTCCGCTGGCGAACCCGTGGAAGGAGATCGTCCGCGACGCGGTGCTACTCGCGTCGATCCTGATCTTCTCGCGAAGGGTCCTTCCGACGAAGGCGCCGTACTGGAAGGCGAGCGTCGGCATTGGGGTCGGCGTCTGCGCGCTCTGGGTGGCGCCCGACATCCTGATTCCCGGATGGCGGTCGAGCGTCGTTTTTCAGAACGGGATCCTCGGCCGCGTGACCGTGTCGATCGACCCCCGCGAATTGACGCCGTTGATGCTCATCCTGCGGACCGCGCGCGCCGCGCTGCTCGTCCCGGTGCTCGAGGAATTGTTCTGGCGCGGGTGGCTCCCGCGGTGGCTTCAGGACCCGCAATTCAATCGAGTTCCGCTCGGCCAGTATTCGCCGCTCGCGTTCTGGGCGACCGCGGCCCTCTTTGCCAGCGAACACGGACCGTTCTGGGAGGTCGGGCTACTGACGGGCGTGGTCTACAACTGGTGGATGCGTCGCACACGGTCGCTAGGCGACTTGATGGTCTGCCATGCGACGACCAACCTCGCGCTTTCCGTGTTCGTCATCGTCACACAGCGGTGGGGGTTCTGGATGTAGGGTGGGGGCGCGCGGTAGTTTGGACGCGCGAACGACGGCAGCGACCCTCCCTCTTCCCACGGAGCCGCGTATGACGACGCACATCAAGATCCTGGCCTGGCTGCATATCGTGTTCGGCCTCTTCGGCGCGCTCGCGGCGGTGGCCGTTCTCGGTGGGACGATGTTCGGCGCGGCTTTCGCGGGGAGTTTCACGAATTCCGCGATCGTCGGCTTGGCCGGCGGATTCGCGGCGATTTTCCTCGGCGCGATGGCGGCGCTGCAGCTGGTGGCCGGCTGGGGACTGCTCCAGCGAAAGCCGTGGGCGAGGATCCTGACCATCGTGCTCGGCGTGATCTCGCTGATCCGATTCCCGTTGGGAACAGCGCTCGGCATTTACACCCTGTGGGTGCTGCTCAGCAAGGAAGGAGCGGCACAATTCGGGGTGACATCGGCGTAAGCGGTGGACCGGTGGACCGGTGGACCGGTGGACCGGTGGACCGGTGGACCGGTGGACCGGAAAATCTGAACCACTCATTCCGACCTGAGCGCGACGTTCGGGTCGACTTTCGACGCTCGAAGTGCAGGGAGCCAGCTGGCGGCGATCGCGGTCGCGAGCAAAACGAACACCACTCCGCCGAACACGAGCGGATCCGTCGGCGACACGTCGAACAGCAACGGCTTGACCCACCGAACTGCGTAGAAGGCCGCGGCGGCGCCGATCGCCACGCCGGCGACGGCGAGCCGCAGGCCGTCGGTGACGACGAGGCGGATGAGGTCCGCCGACTGCGCGCCGATCGCGACGCGCACGCCGAGCTCGTGGGTGCGCTGCGCGACGTTGTACGCGATCACGCTGTACAACCCGATCGCCGCGAGGGCGAGCGCCAACACGCCGAAGGCCGCGAACATCGTCGCGCCAAGGTGCCACGACCGCGTCCTGCTGCCGATGATCTGCTCCATCGGGGTCGTAGTCACGTATGACGCGCCCGGCATCTCGCGCTGCAGGCGGCGCCGAATGCCGTCGGCGGCGCGTTTCGCGTTCCCGTTCACGCGTACGAACAGCCCGCCCTGGTTCGGGTTGAACTGCGTCGCCGGCAAGTAGTAGTTGTACAATGCCGAGTCGACGCCGAGGCTCTGCTGCTTGATGTCTTCGGCGACGCCGACGACGTACGTGCAAGGCATCGTGTCGGCGTTGACTCGTACGCATTGGCCAATAGGGTCTTTGTCGGGCCAAAGCGTCTTCGCCATTCCGGCGCTCACGACCATCGTGCGCGGCGCGTGCTCGACGTCCTGCGCCGAGATGCCGCGGCCACGGAGGACTCGTGTGCCGAAGGTCGCGAAATAGTCCGGCGACACGGCATTGAGGTTGAACTGTCCAAGGCGACCCACAGTGTCGATCCCTTGCACGTAGAGACCGACGCTCCACGTGCTCCAGAACGGCACGGAGACCTGCGCGCTCACGTGCGTGACGCCGGGAACCGTGCTCGCCGCGCGGAGTAGGCGCTCGCGCAGGCCGATCGCGGCGACACTGTCCAGCGTTTCGCCGCGCATGTTCAGGTCGACGAGCAGCACCGGGTCGACGTCGTAGCCCAACTTCACGTCGTTGACGTTCTTGAGGCTGCGCACGAAGAGCCCGGCCCCGACGAGCAGCACGACCGACAATGCGCCCTGTAGCACGAGCAGTGCGACTCTGGCGCGAGATCTATGGAAGGTCCCCTCGCGCGAACCGGATTTGAGGTCCGACGTGAGGTCCGCGCGGCCCGCCTGGAGAATCGGTGCGAGCCCGGTGAGCAGCCCGACGACGATTGCAACGCCGAGAGCGAAGAGAACGGTGCGCGGATCGCGCAACCCGGCCGGCGCCTCGCTCTGGTCGAGCACGACGGCGCGCAGGACCGCGCCGCCCCAATGCGCGACGAAGAGACCCATCACGCCGCCGAGCAACGCGAGCAGGAGTGTCTCCGTCAACAGTTGCGAGAAGAGGCGCGCGCGCCCGACTCCCAAGGCGAGTCGCAACGCGATCTCGCGACGCCGCCGAAGCGCGCGCGCGAGAAGCAGGTTCGCCACGTTGGCGCAGGCGATCAGCAGAACGATGAACGACACGCCGCCGACCCACGTCGCGACCTTCGCCACGGGCGATTCGTTCGGCCCTCGCTCGGCGATGATCGATCCGGCGACGGCGCGGGGCCGCGTGAGCGCGAGCGGCGGCGAACGAGGCTGCTGCTCGATCTGAACCTGATAGGTCTTGACCAGCGCCTGCGTGAGGTCCGCGTTCGCCTTGGCGATCGACACACCCGGCTTGCGCCGGACCATCATCGACATCCAGCCCCAACTGTACGCGCGCCACCAAGTCCCCTTCAGGAACGGGTTGCTCTTGGCCGTGGCGGCGCCGTACGTCGTGAGCGGAATGAAGAACGCCGGGGGCTGATCCGCCCACAGGCCCACGAAACCCGGCGGCGACACGCCGATGATCGTGTACACGACCGACGCGATCTGAACCTTGGAGCCGAGGACGTCACGACGACCGCCGTACTGCGACTGCCACATCGCGTCGCTCATCACGGCGACGGGCGAGCCGTCGGGAATCGAATCCTCGGCGGGCGTGAAGTACCGGCCGAGGGTCGGGGGAGCGTCGAAGAAGCCGAAGAAGTTGGCGCTCACGGTGCCGATGCTCATCTCACGAGCGCTTTCGCCCACGCCTACGGCGAGGCGTCGGAAGGAGTATCCCGCCACGGCCGAGAACGACGTCGTCCACTTCTCCATGTCCTTGTATCGAGCGTACTGGCCCCCGAAGCCGACGCTTTCCTTGCCGCGAGACGTCCGGTAGCCGTAGACGCGGTGCGCCGTCGCCGGATCCCGGATGAGATTCGGCGGGCGAAAGAGCAGGCGATCGACGATCCCGAACATCGCGGCGTTCGCGCCGATTCCGAGCCCGATCGTGGTGATCACGGCGACGGCGAAGGCCGGCTTCAGACGCAGACCCCGCGCGGCGTACTTGAGGTCCTGAACGAGACTCTCGAAGGTCATGCCGAGTGTGACACCCGGGATTGCCTCAGCGTTGCGTCGCGAGTGTACGCGTCGGTAGGTTGGCCTCGGCGAAACGGTCTCAGGTCTCCCGTCTCAGGTCACTGGAATGCGTCTCTTTCTCGGAATTCCCGGTATTGCTGCCGCGGCGCTGCTCGCCGCGAGCCCAGCGATGGGCCAAGCGCCCGCCGACTCGAACATGGCGCGCGCCCTCCGCGTGCTGCGGGCCGCGCCCGTCATGGACGGCCACAACGACCTCCCATGGCGCATTCGCGAAGACTCGATCCACCCGAGTGACGTCGACGCCTACGATCTGCACAAGCGAACCGCTGGCATGACCGATCTCGCCCGGCTCGCGGCGGGTCACGTTGGCGCGCAGTTCTGGTCGATCTACACCCCCGGCGAGCCAACCGACGCCGTTTACAAGTCGAAGGGTTCGGTGGCGAGCACTCCGGGCTACGCGCGCGTCCAGCTCGAGCAGTTCGACATCGCGAAGCGGGTCATCGCGAAATATCCGGAGCTCGCGTGGACCCCGACCGCGTCGCAGGCCAAGGCGGCGATGGCCAAGGGAAAGATCGCGTCGCTCCTCGGCCTAGAGGGAGGCCACGCGATCGAGAACTCGCTGCCGGTGCTGCGTCTCTACTATGAGCTGGGCGCGCGGTACATGACACTCACGCACAACGTGACGCTCGACTGGGCCGACGCCGCGTTGGACAGCGCGAAGCACCACGGGCTCACGCCTTTCGGACGGGAAGTCGTGCGCGAGATGAACCGGCTCGGCATGCTCGTCGATCTGTCGCACGTGTCGCCGGGGACGATGAGCGCCGCGCTCGACGTGACGCAGGCGCCGGTGATCTTCTCGCACTCCGGCTCGCGCGCGATGGTGGACCATCGCCGCAACGTGCCCGACTCGATCCTCGCTCGAATGCCGAAGAACGGCGGCGTCGTCATGGTCCCGTTCGTGAACTCGTTCGTGTCGGCCGCGGTCAAGGCCGATGACGACGCGCTCGAGGCCGAGACGGCCGCGGCGGCCAAACGGCATCCGCGCGACAGCGTGGCCGCGAAGAAGGAAGTCGACGCCTGGCGCGGGGCCCACGTGCGGCCGAAGGCGACCCTCGCCGACGTCGCGAACCAGATCGACCACGTGCGCAAGGTTGCCGGCGTCGATCACGTCGGCATCGGAAGCGACCTGGACGGAATCACCGAGACGGTAGTCGGCCTCGAGGACGTCTCGAAGTTCCCGGCGCTGTTCGCCGAGCTTGCGCGCCGCGGCTGGAGCGACGCCGATCTGGCGAAGCTGGCGAACGGCAACGTGCTGCGCGTGCTCGCCGAAGCCGAACGTGTGTCGGCGAAGCTTCGGTCGACCACGAAGCCCTCGACGGCGACGATCGAGCAGCTGGATCGGGGAACCAAGGCGATTCCGTAAGCGGGTGGACCGGCGGACCGCCACTCCCTGGACACTTTTGTATCCATTACGCATAGTTGTCCGGGGTGATCCCCAACTGTTCTCGGAGATTCGATGCGACGATTCCTTGTTGCTTGCTTAGCCCCCGCGCTGGCGTGTGCCGGTTCGGCCCCGACCCCCGGCTCGACGCCGGTGGAGCAGCATGTGGTCGTCCCTGGTTCGGTGGGGTCACTCAACGTCGTCGCCAGCTCAGGAATCTCGAGCCGCGAGTTCGCGGCCCCGCTGGACAAGGTCTGGAAGGTGATGCCGGCGGTGTTCGACTCGCTCTCGATTCCCATCTCGCTGCTCGATCCGACGACGCACACGATCGGCAACCGAGGCTTCAAGGTGCGCGGGAAGCTCGGGAAAGTCGGCCTCGCCCGCTACATCGATTGTGGGACGACCCAGATCGGTCCGAACGCCGAGTCGTACGACGTCACGCTGACGTTGACCACGACGCTGACCGCGACGGCGGGCGGTGCGACCGCGATGACGGTCGACTTCGAGTCGTCGGCCAAGCCCCTGGCGTTCGCTCAGGAGCCGTTCCACTGCTCCACCAAAGGAACCATGGAGCAACGCGTCAACCAGCTGACCACCGCGCTCGTCAGCCGCTGACCGCCACGCCGACCTCGGCGCGCCGGGTCGCCGGGTCGAGTCGTGCAAGGACGAGCGCCGTCGAGACGTGGGCCGTCACGTTGAGCAGCGTCTTGAAGATGTCGGGGATCGCGTCGAGCGCGATGAGAATTCCGATCGCCTGAATCGGCAGGCCTAGGCTGGGCAAGTATGGGGCGGCGATGAGGAAGCCGCCGCTCGGAATTCCCGGGACGCTGAAGCTGAGCGCGATCGAACCGACGGCGACCCACAGGACGGTCGTCGCGCTCACCGACACGCCATACAGCTTGGCGAGAAAAAAGACCTGGATGATCCACGACATCGCGATGTTGGCACGCAGGAGCGCCACGCCGAGCGGAATGGCGAAGCCCGCGACGTCCGGTGAGATGTCGAGCTCGTGCTGCGCTCCCTCGAGCATCGCCGGCAGCGCGGCGAGCGACGATCGCGTGCTCACCACGACGACTTGAGCGGGGAGCATGGCACGCGCGAACCGGGCGATAGGCGTTCCGGTGACGAGCGGTACCACGAGGTAAATGATCGCGACGACGCCCAAGTGAAAACCGACCATGGCGGCGAGATAGAACGCGATCGCGCCGGCAGCCGCGTTGCCGAGGTGCATTGCCAGTGGCACAGCGAGGGCGAACGCGCCGATCGGCGCGAACAGCAGCACCCATCGCACGATCTGAATCATCGCGTCCGAGACCGCACGTAGAACGGCGACGAGCCGAGACGACATCTCGGTCGCCCGCGCGAGTCCGAGACCGAAGAGTGAAGCGAAGACGATGATCGGCAGCATCGCGCCGTCTGCCGCGGCCTTTACGACGTTGGGCGGGACGACGCCGGTGATCCACTGGGCGAAGCCTGGCGTTTGCGTCAACGCCGGCTCGGCCGCGCTCGCGCGCAACGACGCGGCCGCCGCCGGATCCACGGTCAGCAGCGAGAAGAATGGCGGAACAGTGACGATGCCGATGATCGCTATCGCGACCAGGAAGACGAAAAAGACCACGATCGCCCGGCGCCCGAGCACTCCGAACGAGCGCGCGCCCCGCCCGGATGCCAGCGTCGCGATCAGCAGCGAGGCGACGAGCGGCACGACGGTCATGCGCAACGCGTTCACCCAAATCGTTCCGATCGGCGTCACCAAATCGGCGAATGCCTGACCGCCGCGAGAACCGCTCCACGCAATCGCGCCGCCGGTGATCAGCCCGAGCGCGAGTCCGACCATCGCGCGCGTGGCGGGCGACCTGGCGATCGAGCTACGGCTCACGCACCGTCCGCTTGCGGCGAAGCCGCGGGCGTTTCAGCGGCGAGCACCAGTTTGGGTTCGCAGCCGACGGGAAACGCGACGCTGCTCGCGATGTAGCAGAGGTCGTGCGCGCGCTCGTGCAGACTGGCGGCAAGTCGCTCGTCCAGCGGCCCGCGCGCCGTGACGACCGGGTGCAACGTGACTTCGGTGAACTTTCCGCCGCCGTCGCGAGTCTCGACCATCGTCCCGGTCGCGTCGTCGCGGTAGTCGACGACGACGATCCCGCTGTCCGCCGCGAGGTGCAGATACCAGAGCATGTGGCACGACGACAGCGACGCGACGAGCAGCTCTTCAGGATTGTAGCGTTCGCGATTACCCAGGAACGCCGGATCGGATGAGCACATCAGCGCGGGCTTGCCCGGTGCGCGAATCTCGTGCGCACGATCGTAGGCGCGGTAAGCGCTCGTCCCGGAGCCACGATTGCCGGTCCAGACGACCTGCGTGAGGTACGAGTGGCTGTTTGGGGGGGGCTTGGCTGGCACGGTGTGTCGAGTGCGGTGTACCGTGGACTACATTCTGCATGATAGCCTCGATCGCCCGCTCCCGCGACGAGACGTCTCCTCCAAATCCCTTATCCGATGCTTCCAGTGTCCGAGCATTCGATGATTCACCTGCGCCGCCTTGCCGCCTTGCTGTGTTGCGCCGCGGCCGCGTGTACCTCCGAGAAAACCGCCGGCGGCGCCTCGACCGCCGGAGTCGATTCGGCCGCGCAGGCGATCACGCCGAACGGCCTTCTCCAGCACATCGAGGATCTGGCGGCCGATTCCATGGAAGGACGCGCGCCCGGAACTCCCGGTGAAGCGAAGGCCATCGCCTACATGCAGTCGCAGTTCAAGGCCATCGGACTCCAGCCGGGGAATCCGGACGGCACCTACCTGCAGAACGTCGATCTGATCGGGTACAAAGCGCACCCGACCGCGTCGTTCTCGGCGGGGGGCAAGACGATCGCGCTGGCGTATCCGGCGGACTTCATCGCGAATTCGCGGCACGACAAGAAAGAAACGAAGATCGACAAGTCCGACATCGTGTTCGTCGGATACGGCGTCGTCGCGCCCGAATACGGCTGGGACGACTACAAGGGCGTCGACGTGAAGGGGAAGACGATCCTCATGCTCGTCAACGATCCGCCGGTGCGCGTCGCGGGCGACACGTCGCTCGACACGGCGATGTTCAAGGGACGCGCGATGACGTACTACGGCCGGTGGACGTACAAGTACGAGATCGCGTCCGAGAAGGGCGCCGCCGCGGCGATCATCATCCACGAGACAGGCCCGGCGGGCTACCCGTACGGCGTCGTCAGCAGCAGCAACTCGCAGGAGCAGTTCGACGTCATCACCCCCGACGCCGAAAAGCGGGTCCAGATAGAAGGGTGGATCACTCTCGACAAGGCGAAGGAACTGCTGCGCGACGCAGGGCAGAACTTCGATTCACTCAAGGCGTCGGCGGCGACGAAACAGTTCAAGCCGGTGCCGCTCAACGCCACGGCGACGTTCGACGTCAAGATCGACGTCCGCAAGATTCAATCGCACAACGTCGTCGCCAAGCTTCCCGGCACCGACAAGAAAGACGAGTACGTCGTCTACTCGGCGCACTGGGACCACCTCGGCAAGGACACGACGCTGAAGGGCGACCAGATCTTCAACGGCGCGTTGGACAACGCCAGCGGCAGCTCGGCGCTGCTCGAGATCGCGAGAGCGTTCACGAAGTTGCCGACGCCTCCACGGCGATCGATTCTGTTTCTGTCGGTGACGGCGGAGGAAAAAGGCCTCGTCGGATCCAAGTACTACGCGACGCATCCGCTGTATCCGCTCACCAACACGGCCGCGAACATCAACATCGACGGCGTCAACCAGTGGGGGAAAACGAAGGACCTCACCGTGATCGGGCTGGGGAACTCGACGCTCGACGACGTGCTCGAGAACACGCTCAAGAGCGAGGATCGTATCGTTCGTCCGGACGCCGAGCCCGAGAAAGGGTTCTACTACCGCTCGGACCACTTCGAGTTCGCGAAAGTCGGCGTGCCCGCCCTCGATACCGACGCCGGCATCGACTACATCGGGAAGCCGGCCGGATACGGAATGCAGAAACGCGACGAATACACGAACCACGACTATCACAACGTGTCGGACGAAGTGAAGCCCGACTGGGATTTGAGCGGTGCCGTGCAAGACATGGCGACGCTCTTCCGCGTCGGGTTCGATGTGGCTCAGGTGACCGACATGCCCCAATGGAAGCCGGGCACCGAGTTCAAGGCGCGACGCGACTCGATGATGGCGGCGCGAGGTGACGCCGCGAAGTCCGTCGAATTGAAGAAACCGTAACTAGCGCGGAGCGGCCCGGCGATTGGGCGCGTCGCGATCAGCCGACTCTCGCCGGTCCGCTCAACACCGGCAGCGACGCCTCGATCTGCGCGCGGTGCGGCTCGAGCCAGGGCGGGAGCACGAGCGTCTCGCCCAGGTGGTCGAGCGGCTCGTCGGCGGTGAAGCCCGGCCCCTCCGTCGCGAGCTCGAACAACACGCCGCCCGGCTCGAGGAAGTAGACCGACTTGAACCAGAACCGGTCGATCACCTCGGTCGGCCGGCGATTCGCCTTCGCGATTCGCTCGCGGAGCTTGAGCTCGACCGACTCGTCGGCGACGCGCCACGCGACGTGATGCATCGTGCCGATGCCCCACGCGCCGCGCCGCTCGTTGGGCATCTCGCGAATCTCGATGTGCTCGCCGGATCCACCAGAGCCGACGCCGAAGCGATGCCAACCGTCTTCCTCGCCGAAATTCTGGAAGCCCAGAATCTGCGAAAGAAACGAAGCGGTCGCGTCCTTGTCGCGCTCCCAGACCCGCACCGCGTGAAGGCCGAGGATCTGCTTGTCGGCCGGCACCGGGCTACGATCCCACGCCGCGAAATCGCGACGCGCGGGCGCCTCGACGAGCGCCAGGTGCTGCCCGTGAGGATCGGTCAGCTTGAGCGCGCGATCACCGCGACGATCCTCGGTGCCCGTGACGTTCGCGCCCAGATCGGCGAGGCGTTCCTTCCAGTACTCCTGGCTGCCCCTCGGAATCGCCAGGGCGATCTCGACGCCGAGCCCCACACCCAGATGTCCCGGCGCTGAGAAGCGGAATGGAAAGAAGGTGAGGTCCGTCCCCGGATGGCCGTCGGCGTCGGCGTAGAACAAGTGATAGGTGCCTGGATCGTCCTGGTTGACGCTGCGCTTCACGAGCCGCATCCCGAACACGTTCGTGTAGAAGTCCAGATTCTCCTGCGCGTCACCGGCGATGGCGGTGATGTGGTGGATTCCGGTGATCTCGGAGGGGGAGGGGGACATTCGCGTTGGCCTCGTCGGGGTGGCTTAAACTTATTGCCGTGTCGAACCTGCTCGCCGCTCGCGCGCAGATGGCCATCTCACTCGGCTTCCACATCATCTTCGCCGAGATCGGCATCGGCATGCCGGCAATGATGGTGCTCGCCGAATGGCGCTGGCGGAAGACGGGCGACGATGTGTGGCTCGAGCTCGCCAAGCGCTGGGCGAAAGGCACGGCGATTCTGTTCGCGATCGGCGCGGTGTCGGGCACGGTGCTGTCGTTCGAGCTCGGCCTGCTCTGGCCGCGTTTCATGGAATTCGCGGGGCCGATCATTGGAATCCCGTTCTCACTCGAGGGGTTCGCGTTTTTCACGGAAGCGATCTTCCTGGGCATCTATCTGTACGGCTGGGAACGAGTGTCGCCGAGGACGCATCTGCTCTCGGGGAGTCGTCGTGGCGCTCAGCGGAATGGCGTCGGCCGTGTTCGTCGTCGCGGTGAACGCGTGGATGAACACGCCGCGCGGCATCACGCTCGCGAACGGCCGGATCGCCGCTGTCGACCCGATCGCGGGGATGCTCAACCCGTCGACGTTCCAGCAGGCGCTGCACATGGTGCTCGCCGCGTACGCGGCGACGGGCATCGCCGTTGCGGGTGTGCACGCGATCGTGCTTTTGCGCGGCAGCACGCGGCGCTTTCATCGAGCGGCACTCATCGCGTCGCTGAGCATCGGCGCGCCCGCGGCGGTCCTGCAGCCGATCTCCGGCGACTTGAGCGCGCGGACTGTCGCAATCACGCAGCCCGCCAAGCTCGCCGCGCTCGAGGGGCAGTTCGACACCGAGGTGGGCGCGCCGCTGCGCATCGGGGGTTGGCCCGACGTCGACGCGCGCCGCACGCGATTCGCGATCGAGATACCGCGCGGATTGTCGCTGCTCGCGTTTCACG
Organism: uncultured Gemmatimonadaceae bacterium; assembly: GCA_963736315.1. Taxonomy (GTDB): domain Bacteria; phylum Gemmatimonadota; class Gemmatimonadetes; order Gemmatimonadales; family Gemmatimonadaceae; genus JAQBQB01. The sequence goes on from CAVTOB010000001.1 coordinate 217,860, forward strand.
ATCCGGGGGCGACGGTGAAGGGGCTGTCCGAGTTCGATCGCGAGCTGTGGCCACCCGTGCCTCCCGTCCACTGGGGCTTTCAGATCATGGTTGGCCTCGGCACGCTCATGGCCATCGTCGCCGCGTGGTCGCTCGTCGTGTTGGTGCGCCGCAAAGACATCCTGGCGAAGCGCAGGCTCCTCCTCGCACTCGCGATCGCGACGCCGTTCGGGTTCATCGCGACCGAGGCCGGGTGGACGGTGACCGAAGTCGGCCGCCAGCCGTGGGTGGTCCAGGGCGTGCTTCGGACGGCCGACGCGGTCACGCCGATGCCCGGCGTCGCCGTGCCGATGACGCTGTTCACAATTCTCTACATCGGCCTCGCGGCGATCGTCGTCCTGCTGATGCGGTCGCTGGTGGCGGAGACGCAATGAGGAGCGGCCTCGCGATCGGTCTGCCCGAGATCGTGGCCGGCGCCATCATGATGGCGCTCACCGGCTACGCGCTCACCGGCGGAGCGGACTACGGCGGCGGGGTGTGGGATCTCCTGGCGCGCGGGCCGCGCCGCGAGGAACAACGCCGGCTGATCGCCGAGTCGATCGGTCCGATCTGGGAGGCGAACCACGTCTGGCTGATCGTGGCGGTGGTCGTGCTGTTCACCGGCTTTCCGGCGGCGTTCGGCGTGCTCGGCACGGTGCTGCACGTTCCGATCACGATTCTTCTGATCGGCATCGTGCTGCGCGGGTCGGCGTTCGTGTTTCGGAGTTACGGCCGCGCCGAGCGCAGGATCGTCGAGCGGTGGGGACTGGTCTTCTCGATCGCGAGCGTCGTGACGCCGTTGTGCTTCGGCATCGTGATCGGCGCCATCTCGAGCGGCGCGGTCGGCCAGGTGTCGGCGCGGGCCGGCGCCGGGGGTGGGTCGTTCACCGAGGTCTACGTCGAGCCATGGCTGGCCGTTTACCCGCTGACGGTCGGGTTGTTCGCGTTGGCGTTGTTCGCGCTCTTGGCCGCCGTTTATCTCGCGCTTGCCGCGCGAGACGACGCGCTCCGCGAGGACTTTCGTCGTCGGGCGCTGGTCGCGGCGGTTGTCGTCGGCGTCGTGGCGGGAGTCTCGCTGCTCATGTCGGCGTCGTCGGCACCGCGCATCGCACAGGGTGTCACCGCTTCACCGTGGGCGCTCTTGTTGCACACCATCACCGCGATCGCGGCGCTCACGGCAATGGCCGCGCTGTGGTGGCGGCGCTATCGATTGGCGCGGGTCGCGGTCGGCGCACAGGTGACGTTGATCCTGTGGGGTTGGGCGCTCGCACAGTATCCATTCGTCATTCCGCCCTCGCTCACTATTCGCCAGAGCGCGGCGCCCGACGAAACGTTGGAGCTGCTGCTCGTCGGACTCACGGGGGGAGCATCTGGTTCTGATTCCGTCGCTGCGACTCCTATTCAAGACCTTCTCGCCCCTCGGCGAACCATCCGCCCGCGACTAGCGCCAGCCGGCCACCGTCAACCTTCAAGCGCTCCCGCCGCTCGCGCTCGCCATCGTCATGCGGCCTCTTGGCTTTTCACCACGGCGGCCGGCAGCGCGATGTAGAACGTCGTCGCCTTGCCCGGCGCGCTGTCGGCCCATATTCGGCCGCCGTGTGCCTCGACGATCCCCCTCGCGATGTAGAGGCCCAACCCCAATCCCGTCACGCCCGAGCCCCGCATCGTCTTTGATCGCATGAAGCGCTCGAAGAGCCGGGGCATCTCGTCGGTCGCGATTCCCGGTCCGTGATTGGTCACGCGCGATCTTGACCTCGCCATCCGTGCGATCCACCGACACGTCGACGGCGGTCTTTGGATCGCCGTATTTCACCGCATTCGAGATCAGGTTGCCGAGTACTTGTCCGATGCGCATCGGGTCGACGAGGCACGACACCGGCTGGCCACTCTCGTGGACGTCGATGCGAGCACCCACGAGGTGTGACATCTGCTTCACGGTTTCGCGGACCGTCGCGCGGAGGTCGGTCCATTTTCGGTCCAGTTTCAGCCGATGTGCCTCCAGCAACGACATGTCGAGGAGATCATCGACCATTCGCTCGATGGTCTGCGTCGCCGACTGAATCGACTGCAACGTGGTTCGCTCCTCCTGGCTCGAGCCCTCGTGCAGCGTGGGAAGGAAGTCGGAAGCCATCGTGAGGACGTTGAGCGGCTGCCGCAGGTCATGGGCGACGACGGATGTCCATTCCTCGCGCAAGCGCTCCAGTTCCTTGATGTGCGTGATGTCGTCGACCGTGCCGTTGATACCGATGATCTGTCCCTGAGCGTCTCGAACCGGTTCACCGCGCGTCGCGCACCAGCGCAGCGCTCCGTCGAGACGCGTGAACGCGAGCTCCAGGTCGTAGGGCTCGCCCTCGATGCGTAGTCTCTCTATGGCGCCGCGGAGCCGAGCAAGACTGTCGGCGGTCATCAGCCTGGCGCCGAGATAGACCAGCGGGGACGGCGGCTGACTCGGGTTGATTCCAAAGAGTTGATACAGCTCGTCGGACCACTTGGCTTGGTTCGTTCGGAAATCCCAGCGCCAGCTGCCGACGTGCGCGACGTGCTGTGCTACGCGTAGATCCCCCATCGCCTCTCGCAATGCCTCTTCGTCGCGCTTGCGCTCGGTAATGTCGGTCTGGATGGTGCCGATGCCGAACACAGCGTTCGACTCGTCGACCAGCGGGAACTTACTCAACAGGAAGACGCGCCCTTCGACCGCGTTCGGCTCCTCGTAGTGCATCGGCACGCGCGTTTCTCGCACGATCTTTTCCTTTCCCGCCAATCCTCGGCGATCACGCGCGGAAAGAGGTCTTTGGCTGTGCGATGCAGCGCCGCCTCTGCCGTGACGCCGCTGAGGGCCTCGAACGCCTTGTTGACCAGGACGTAACGACCCTCGAGGTCCTTGATGACGATCGCCTCCGGCGAGTGGTCAAGAATCGCTTGCAGCAACCGTTGATTGCGTGAAAGCTCAGACGGCATTACGATGCAAGAGACGCATGACCGCGCTGATTGCGCTGCCCACGAGCACGAACGTCAGCGCCATGAAATATTGGAGCCGTCCGGTTTGACGAGATGATGCTCCGGCGGTACGAAGTACCACCACATGACGGCGGCTGAAAGGATCGTGGCGGCGACGCCGCTCTCGAAACCGCCGAACCATGCGCAGGCGAGCACAGCCGGGTAGAGGAGAAACCATCTACCCGATGCCGCCCCAAAAAAAAGCCTCGAGCACAAAGACGACGAGTAGCGGCAGCAGGGTCGCGAGGAAGACCTTGAGCGGAGACCGTCTTTCCGTCGGCGCTATCATCCTGCTCGCCTCCTCCACGATTGACCTGTCTGGCTTCCTTCTCCGCATCCGTTCGCCGGCGCTCCGACCCGATCAGAATGCTCCCCGCCGGGCTCGGGCGCGATGGGCCTTTGGGTCCTTGCGGAATTCAGATTGGAATCCCCGGGTGCCCGGCGACGGTTCGCTACCGGCGCCGCACCAGCGCACTCACCACCGCCAGCAGCGCCGACGGAAGTTGCGCCGGCCGTTGCACCATGCGATGGCCCGCCCGCCCGAAAATCCTCGGCAAGTACTCGGACGCGTCCGCATCGACCGTGAGGCAAAACGGAAAGATCCCCGACGCACGCGCCTCGAGGATCGCCTGCCGCGCGTCCTCCACGCCGTGCGGACCCTGATAGCGATCGACGTCGTTGGGCCGGCCGTCGGACAGAATCAATAGCAGTCGATGCCCGGCCGAGCGACGCGCGAGGTGCCGCGACGCGAAGCGCACCGCGGCGCCGAGTCGCGTGAAGCCGCCGGGCTCGATGCCCGCGATCCGTCGCCGAATGCGATCGCCGCTGTGCTCCGCGAAATCCTTGATTCGCGAAACGCGAACGTCGGCGGCCGTCTTCCCGGCGAACGTGTGCACCGCGAACGAGTCGCCCAGCGCGTCGAGCGCCTCGCTCGCCAGCAGCAGCGCGATTTTCTCGAGGTCGACGATTCGCAGTCCGTCGCCAACGCGCGTTTCCGTCGACCCGCTGACGTCCACGAGCAGCGAGATCGCCAGGCCGCGACGCGCCGGACGCGCCTCTCGATACAGTCGGTCATCGGGCGCGTCGCCGGTGTGGCGATCCACGACGGCGTCGACCCACGCGGCGATGTCGAGCTCGTCGCCGGCGAGTTGGCGGTTGAGCAGCATCCGGCGCGCGCGCAATCGCTCGAAGTGGTGGCGGATCGTGCGCACGAGCGCGCGGTGTCGCTGGACGACGTCGGCCGCCCACGCGGCATCTCCGTCGGCGGGGTCCTGCAACCGGACGAGCGCGACGCGCTTCTCGTAGCGACCTGCCTCGGCGTCCCACTCGTCCTGCGCGGCGACGACCGGCGGGAGCATCGCGAACTCGTCCGCCTCGATCGTCGGGAGACGATCTCGCATGCGCTCGAACGCGTTCGTGCCTTGAAGCGCGCGGCGATTCGGATCGGGCCTGGCGTATGGGTCGAAGGTGGACGCATCGTCGCTCAACTCGTCGTCCGGGGGCGCGCTCGAATCGAACGCCTTCCCCTGCGATTCGCCTTCGTCGTCCGACTTGCGTTCCTCGGCCTGGTCGATCGCGGCCGAGCGCCGATTGGGCGCCGCGTCGGACCCGGCGATCGGCAGGTGGTGCGGCGCCTGGTCGAACGGATTGTCGGATTGGCGAATGATCTCGGCGCCGGCGACTGTGCCCCAGTGCAGCGTCGGCGGCAGCCCGCGATACCGTCCGCCGCGTCGGCGAATGCGGGACGCGGCGTCTCGAGCCCACTCGAGTGACGTGGCCGGGGTCGCGACTTCCTCGGTGGTCGCATCGCGTGAGCCGGCGGCCTCGTCGCCGCTCAATGCGTCGCGCAAAAGCAGTTCGACGTCGCGCTCCTGCGGGCTGAGAGAGGAGAGCATCGGGCGCCGGTGCAACGCCGACACTCGCTCGGCGCTCAACGCGGTCGCGAACCCGGGGTGGCGCCGCATCAAGTCGGCGTCGATCGCCATCCCTTCGCGCAGCAGGTAGAGATCGCGCTCGAGCGGGTCGGCGGTCGGCAGATGACTCGGCGTGCCGCGCGCGATTCGTTCGGCCTGTTCGATGGCGAGGATGCGATAGCGCGAGACGGCCGACGCGACGCCGTTCGGTGCGTCGAGCGATTCGGGCAGCCGTATCAACTCGCCGTCGACCGACGGCGTGGTCCGACGCGTGTCCGCTTGCGTGCCGAGGAACCGGGCCAGCTTGTCGACCCAATTGCTCGGCGCGCGCTCGGTCACGGTCAGCGCGATCGGCCGTCCGTACAGCGCGGCGACGACCAGCTCGAGCCGCCGCTGCACCGCCTCCAGCGTCACGGTCGGCTGGGGTTTGCGAAACCGCGCGCGAGCGCGATCGCGCACTTGCCGCGCCAAGTGCTCCGCCTTGCGGGCGAATCGTCTCGCGCGCGAGATGCCGCGTGTCACTACAAGAACGCGGCGACGAGGTCCGTGATGGCGCTCACGAGATCGGGATCGTCCGTCAGCGGGCCGACGAACGCCGCCTGACACGCGTCCTGGGGCGACACGCCGTCGGCGATCAGCTTCGCCGCCGAGACCAACAATCGAGTTCCGGGTCCTTCGGCGAGCCCCTGATCCTTCAATCGGCGCACCTTGTGCGCCAGCTCGACCAGCGACTGCGCCGTGCCCCGCTTCACGCCGCTTTCGTGCGCGACGATCTCCGCCTCCGCCGCCGCCGCCGGGAAATCGAATTCGAGCGTGACGAATCTCTGACGCGTGCTCGGTTTGAGGTCCTTGATCGCGTGCTGATAGCCCGGGTTGTACGAGATGACGAGCTGGAATCCGGGCGCCGCTTCGACGACGTCGCCGGTCTTCTCGATCGGCAGCAACCGCCGGTCGTCGGTGAGCGGATGGATCACGACGACAGTGTCCTGCCGCGCCTCGACCACTTCGTCGAGATAGCAGATGGCGCCGAGCCGCGCGGCCGTCGTGAGCGGCCCGTCGATCCACACGGTCTCGTCGCCTTTGATCAGAAAGCGTCCGGTGAGATCGCTCGCCGAGAGATCGTCGTGGCACGCGATCGTCACGAGCGGACGTCCGAGCTTCCACGCCATGTGCTCGATGAACCGCGTCTTCCCGCAGCCGGTCGGTCCTTTGAGCATCACCGGGAGTCCGCGCGCGTGGCACTTGGCGAAAACCTCGACCTCGTCTCCCGACGCGAGGTAGTACGGCTCGCGCGCGACCCATCTCGCGCCGTGTTCGGGCGTGAGATCGGGCGTCAGCGATTGGCGACTCTGTTTCAGCATCGTGAGTTCAGGTTGGTCATTCGCATCATCATGTGCATACCCAGGCTATTCCGGCCAGTTTCATGACGAATCTCGGACAATCAGCACGAACCCCCGGCAATCGGAGTCACGTTCCCGCCAACGCCGGCGCTCGCCAAGCTCCGCCTTCATGAACCGACGCGATTTCAACGCCATCGCCCTGGGCGGCACGGTCACCCCGATGCGATCGGCAAGCCGAACGGAACGTCGTTCGCGTTCTCCGAGCTGACGTCAACGTCGCCGCGCCGACCGATCAGCGCATGCGCAAGATCAGCAGGGATGCGGCAGGTCCTCTCAAGCTTTTCGACTCGGCAGATGACCAGCGGCGCCGGGCACGACGCTCGAGCGATGGCGGCGATCGGCCCGATCGGCGTGATCTTCATTCCGAGCGTCGGCGGCATCAGCCATTCGCCGAAAGAATTCTCACGGCCGGCGGACATCGCCAATGGCGCGAACGTCCTGCTGCGATGGGTACTCGCGGCGACAAGCCGCTGCTCTAGTCCGCCGGCCTATCGTGGCCGCATTGCCTCGGTTCGCCTAACGGCAAACGAAGGCGCCCCGATGCCCAGACCTGCTGAAGGTCAACGGGCGCGCGGCGAAACTTGCCTGAGCAGCTCGACGAGCGCGCCATGGTACGTGGCGGCGCGCTCGGAATCTCCGCGCTCAATCGCGAGCGCCGCGAGCTTTCTGTAGGCAGCCGCCAGGAACCACTGGTCCGTGCCCAGCCGTTCAATCGCGGGCCGGCTCACGTACGCCTCCCAGAACACGCGTACCGAGTCGGACCAGCCGGCGCGCTCGGCAACTCTCGCCAGGTCGGGGAGCACGCACACGGCGCACGCCGATACGGGGAGCCCGTCCGCGCCGAGGTCGCTCGCGCGGAATAGGCGCATCGCATCGGGGAACCTCCCTTCGGCAAGAGCAATCTCAGCGAGGGCCGCTTGGCGGTGCTCGTACGTCGCGCGCTTGGCGATCGTGTCCGCGCCGTTTTCGAATGTCGCTAGAAGCGCGCGAGCCTCGGTCTTTCGGCCGGCCGCCGCATACAGCCCCGCCGCCTGGATGCCATCGATGCGATCCTGTATGTCGTGAATTCGCGGCGGAGATTGCCAGCGCGTGTCGAGAAAAGCAATCGCCGCGGCGGGATCATGCCTGAGCCACAGCTCTTCACGGGCCAGCGCGAGGCTGCGGCCCCCGCCCGGATCGAATCGCGCGCCCGCCGCTGCCGCCATGGTGGCGTGGATCGAGTCCACCCGATCTGCCATGAGATGCGCCTCATCCAGTCTCCCTCGGAGCCGAAGAAGGCGTATCCGTTCCCCCGTCGCGTCTTCCCGCTGCTTGGGCGCTCTCTCGAGAAGGCTTTCGGCCGAGTCGAAGCGGAGTGTATTGAGTGCAACCATCCGGGCGACACTTCCCGTTTCCTTTGGTCCGAGCAGCGACCGTCGACGAGCGACCGTCGAGTCGGCGGCGGCGTACTCGCCCCGCGCCGTTTGTGCTCGCGCGACGGCGGATAAGGCGGGCTCGCCGACATTCTTCCACCGTTCGATCTGCCGCGCGAGCGCTTCTGCGCGCTCGAACTGCCGCGTCTCGAGCAATGCCTCGGTGATGTTCAGAGGCACCACCCGAAAGAGGGTCGTGTCGACTGCGAGTGCGGATTCCAGCTCCGCCAATCCTCGGACACGGTCTCGCTGCACGTTGCTCCAGTACAGGTAGCTGACTTGCGCGCGTTCCATGGGACTGAGGTTGTCACGGAAGCGAAAGGCCATCGAGAGTGCGGAATCCCGCGCGGCACTCCTATACCCTGTCCACGAAAGCTGATTGCCGATCGACATCCAAGCATACGCAAATGCGCTGTCGAGCCGGATGGCCGCGCGCTCGGCGGCAATTCGTTGTTCGACGGTTCGAGGAGCGCCGGTCCCCGCCCACATCAGGCGAGACGCCTCGAGCGATGTCGTCGTGAGCTGGCGCTCCGGCGACTGAGTCCGTTTGGCATCGCGCAACGATTCACCGATTCTGCGGCGAAGTGCCTGGCCCCCACGTGACAGTGCGGGAAGCAGATCCCGCTCCGCGTTGGCCGCCGTGCTAACGGCGGATGCCAGTTCGTTCCCGGTCTCGGATTCGATCAGCCGCAGCGTCACGAGGTAGCCGGATGCGAGCCGAGACACGCGGCCGTTGACGACCGCCGGCGCGCCCTCACGCCGCCCGATCTCGCGGGCGAGTTCCGGCGTGATCGGAGTTTCGGGACGCCGGCGCATTCGTTCCAGGGCCGAGCGCACGGTGCTCGACGGCATGAGCGACACCGCCCTTGAGTCCGCGAAGTCTCGCCGGAGGATCGTGGTCAGCGCCGGGACGAGGCTCGAATCCAGTCCGCCGACCTCGAAATCGGCGAGAACGAGCGTGTCGCGGGGCGAGAGCCTTCCGCTGCCGATGAGCGTGGCAGGAGACCGAAGCCACAACCCGCCGGCAAGAACGCCAACTCCCAGCAGCACTCCACCCACGACGGCGAACCGGCGAATCGCGAAGCGTGCTGACGACCGGAGCGGGCTCTTCTCCCGCGCCGCCGGGACGGCGCTGGTCAACTCGGCCGCCGTCCGACGCCGCACGCTCGGGTCCTTCTCGCCCAGGCCGCCGGCAGGCTTCTGTGCTGCAGCCTCGTGGCTCTGCGCCGTCGCCGGCTCCGGCGTCACAGCATTGGTGCCCTTCGTCTCGGACCTCAGACGCGCGGCAAGCGCGCTGACGCTTGCGTCGACGTCGGTACCCAACTCTTGTCGCACGAGCGCCGCATGGGCGCGTGCCCGCTCGAGCGCGGACGTGACATCGCCGCTCGTCGCGAGCGCCTCCATCAGGAGGACCGTGGCGCGCTCGCTCAGCGGATCGGCCGCGACGAGGCGCTCGGCGAATGCGACGGCGGCCGTGTAGCCGCGGACCTCGAGCGCCTGGGCGGCAAGGCGCGCGAGCGCCGACCGATAGCTGCGGGCGAGTTCCTGCCGTTTCTGCTCGATCCACCGTTCGAGCTCGGGAACATCCGCCAGGTGAACCCCATCTAGAAACGGCCCGCCGTACAAGTCCACCGCGGCGGCCAGGTCCCCTCGCGCAACTGCGCCCGTGAAACCGGACACGTCACTATCGACGATTCTCGTCTCGAGACGCAGCTCGTCCGTTCCAACGACGCTTCCTTCGCCAAAGGCCTGCCGCACGACGTGTACGAGTTGATAGAGCGCGCTACGCGCCCGATCGGTCGTGCTTTCGGGCCACAACAATAGAAGCAGCCGTTCGCGGGCGATCCCATGGGGCCCCGAGGCCGCCAGCAGCGCCAGGAAGGCGAGACGCTTCCGCTGATTGACCGGTGCCGGAACGTCCGCATGGCGGCCCTCGATGGACAATCCGCCGAGCGTGCGAACGCGAAAACGGGGACGGAAAGACTCGTCGTAGGACTGGATCGTGGGCTCCATCAGGTACTAAAAAGAAATCTCTAATCTACGGAAGGGCCGCTCGGTCGCAATCGGTTGAGATCCAGGTAACCCCCACTGAAGGGTCTCCGCCCGACGATTGGTCGGCGGCGGTCGCCACCGTCTGGTCGTCGTGCTCGAGGACGGCCGATGTATACAGGTTGGACGTCAATTCCAACGCGCCATACGCGCGCGATTCGGTTGGCGGAGCGCGGATCGGTTCAATTCGCGTGCCGAGCTTCGCCTTCCAATGCGTAGGGGCGCTATCGTGATCCCCAGTCGGTGAACTTGGGCGGCTCCGTGACGGAAGGGGGTTTCAGCCTCAATTGAGATGACACCCGATGCGGGTGAGATCCAGGTGAGTCCCAGTGAAGGGCCTCCGCGTACTGTGCAACCCCGGTCGTCTGCGAATCGCGGGACCGGCCCTTTCACGCTGACACGAGGCACATCATGCGCAGCACATCGAAGAACCTTCGTCGGCTTGCGATCGCAGCCGTCGTCGCGACCGTATCGACAACAGCGACCGCTTGCTCCCCCGACTCGCCACTACAACCTGCCCAAGGCCTCACCGCGCGGACCGCGACAAATGGACCCAACGCCGATGCGGCGAAGACAGAACAGAATCAGCTTCTAGCGACGATCCGCGGAGCGACTGCCCGATACCACCAGGTCGCCGCCGCAGTTGCCGACGGCTATGCCCTTGGGAGTCCGTGCGAGTCGGTGCCTGGTGAGGGAATCGGAATACACTACCGCAAGGCGTCCTTGTTCAATGCGGTCGTCGACCCCAGCCAGCCCGAGTTGCTCGTCTACGAGCCGCGTTCAAACGGCGATATCGAGTTGGTTGCGGTTGCCTTCGTCGTGCCCGCGGCGGCGTGGGACCCGACGCATAGCAGTCCGCCATTGTTGGGCGATCAGATTTTCGAGGACAAACGGACTCCGGATTGGAGCAGTCCGCCGTTCCCGACCTATGAGTTGCATGTTTGGGTTTGGAGAGAGAATCCCAATGGGATGTACGCGACCACCAACCCAAAGGTGAGTTGCGGCGCATAGTGATGAAGAACCCAACCGTTGGCTCGGGTCTCCCACGAGTGGGAGACCCGGGTCCACGACTTGCGACGCGGTACCACATGTTCAATTTGCGCGCTGAGCTTCGCCTTCAATCGCGTAGGGCCGCTATCGCGCTCCCCAATCCGTGAACTTGGGCGGCGTCGGGAAGGGCGGACCCGCCTCGATCACGATGTCGGTGTGCGCGGCGAGCGGAATCTTCGCGGGATCGCCGGCATAGGGCTTTCCGTCTACCCATACCTTGAGCTTCGACCCTTCCTTCGCGAAGGCGCTCGCCGCGCGCGTCGTGCTCAGCGGCTGCCCCCATATCGCGAAGAAATCGCCGAGTGTGAAGGTGCGGTTCGCCGGCGATTCGATGTGAATCACGCCGTCCGGCGTGTGCGTGTGCAGCCAGTAGAGGCATTGATTGCCCGCCGGCCGCCCGACGTCATACGGCACTGGAACCGAGGTGCCGTGGTCGAGAATCAGCAGATGTTGATGGATGTGAATCCGCTGCCCTTCCATCGCGTCGCAGGAGATCCCCGCGACCGGCTGCCCGGTCGGGGCCATTTGCGCGCGTTGGGCGAAAGCCTGCGTCGCGCCTCCGACGATTGCGACCGCCGCGAACGTACCCGCCGCGGCGGCGGCGCGCGTCAACGACAACATGAAGTGTTCTCCCGACGACGAGTGCTGTGAACGACGAGTGAGCTCAGGCCGGCGCGATGGCGATCACGCGGAGGGGACTCCCGCTGCCGTTCACGATCTTGAGCGGCGCGGCGATCACGACGGCACCAGTCGCTGGAAGCTGATCGAGGTTGCGCAGGCTCGCCAGTCCGAATTTCCCGGCGCCGTGCATCGTCGCGTGATTCGGAAACGGAGGATCGAACGTGCCGGCCTGGCCCGCGTCCGTTCCGACCGTCTCCACGCCGACGCCAAGCACACCGCGGTCCCGCGCCAGCAACTCGGAGGTGCTCTTGTGAAATCCCGGGCTGTGCGGGCCGTCGGCCTTCACGTTGAGAAATGACTTCGGATCGGACCGCTTGCTCCAGTCCGTGCGGAGCAGGAACCAGGCATCCTTCGGAATTCGGCCGTGCTCCTTCTCCCACGCCGTGACGTGCTCGGGCATCAGGACGAAGTCTTCGTTCTTGGCGACTTCTTTCGACACGTCCATCACGCACGCGGCGCCCACGAACCGGCGCGCGGGAATGGTGTCGCAGCGGTTGTCCGGCAGATCCTTGCCCGTGATCCAGTGCACCGGCGCGTCGAAGTGCGTGCCGGTGTGCTCGCCGAGATGCAACACGTTCCAGTACCACGCCGGCCCCTTGTCGTCGAAGTGCGAGATCACGTCCATCGTCAGCCCCGGCGACTGGCCGAACATCGGCGGCAGTCCGATGACCGGCGTCTCCGGGCCGAGCGGCTGCGTCAGGTCGACGACCTTGAGCTTGCCCGCGTTGAGCTCGTCCACCAGTTGAGTGAGAACCGTCATCGTCATTGTGCTCATAGTCAGTTCGACCGTTGTGAAGTCTGAAGGCTGCGAAGGTGGCGCTGAAACTGATATCGGTTTTCGAGCAACGCGAGATCGGTCACGTATCCCGACGGCCCCACGGCCTCGACCTTGGCGACCAGCGTCGTGAGGTCGTGCGCGGCGAGCGCCTCGGCGAACTCTCTCTTGAATTCGTCGACCGCCGTGACGGTCATCGTCCGCGGAATTCCCGCCGCCGCAGCGATCCCCGCGATGTCGCTGCCCGTCGACGTCGCCGTCGGGAAACCGCCGACCGAGAGCAGGCTCTCGTTGTCGAACACGACGTGGACGAGATTCTTCGGCCGGTAGCGGGCGAGCGTCGTGAGTCCGCCGAGGTTCATCAGGACCGACCCGTCGCCATCGAACACGACCACGGTCAATTCGGGGCGGCTCAATGCGATCCCCAACCCCATCGACGACGCCAGCCCCATCGCGTGCTGTAGATAGAAAAAGTTCGGCTTGTGTCCGATCGACTGGAGCTCGGCCGCCACCGCGCCCATGATCGTCACGACGACGCAGCGATCGAGATCGCCGTAAATGGCTTCCATCGCGTCGCGGCGCTTCACGCTTCCTCCCACATCAGGTCGCGCCCGAGCAACAGCGCGACCGGGCGGCTCGCGGAGTGGGCGAGCGTCTGCGCCTTGTGAATTCGGCGGGACACGTGGTCGGGCGAATCGAGCATCGTGTGCGGAATGCGCAGCGCGTCGAGCACGTGCGTCGTGACGCCGCCGCCTTCCGTCTGCCACGGATCGCGCTCGCCGAACTCGCCCCGATGGCTGATGAACATCAGCAGCGGAATGCGATACAGCTGCGCGCACGACACGATGCCGTTCACCGACGCGAGAAAACCGTGGTTCTGCATCAGCATGGCCGACTTCACGCCGGCGAGATGCGCACCCGCCGAGATGCCGACGCCTTCCTCTTCCTTGGCGAGGCGCACGAGCAGCATCTCCGGATCCTCCTCCGCCATCCGGATGAGATGCACGAGCCACGTCTCCGGCAACGCGGACACGATCCGCACGCCGATGTCCCGCAGGCACTGATAGATCAGCTTCGAGCTCGAAACGGAAACAGGCATGTCATTCCTCAAACACCTGGTGGACCGGTGGACCGGTGGACCGGCGAACTCCGTACTCACGCCGCACCCCGACCCCTTACGCCTCACCCTCTTCGCACCCCAACTCCGCACCATCTCCGCACTCCGCCTCCGCACTCCGCCTCCGCACTCCTCACACGGCCCGAACGGTATTGAACACACTCGACAACAGCCACCAGATGCCGACGCCCCCGATCGCCGCCGGAATCCCGAACCGCACCCAGTAGTACAGCCACACCGGGACCGGTACCTCGCCGCGCTCGCCGAGCTGTTTCAACGCATTGCCGCGTTTCATGAACCAGCCGACGGAGAGCACCGCGACGAGCGATCCGAGGGTCTGCATCCCCGACCCGAACGTGAGGTCCCACGGCACGAAGATGCGCGTGTTGATCGCCGGCGGAATGGCGGCGACGAAAATCGCCGCGGTGACGAGCGACACCGCCCGCTCGCGGGCCATCTTCGTGTTGTCGGTGAGTCCCGCGACCAGCACCTCGAACGCGCCGACATCCGACAGATAGCCGGCGCACGATAGCCCGATGAAGAACACCGCGCCGAACAGCGCCCCCGCCGGCATCTCCGCGAAGACTTTCGGCAGCGTCGCGAAGATGAGCCCCGGTCCGGACGTCGGCTCGAGGTTGAACGCGAACACCGCGGGAATCACGGCGAACCCCGCGAGCAACGACGAGCCGGTGTCGCCGATGACCGTCCAGATCGCCGGCCGCGCCACGCTCTCGTCGTGCTTCATGTACGACCCGTACACGACCATGAACGTCCCGCCGAGCGAGAGCGAAAAGATGGCGTGGCCGATCGCGGCGACCATCACCGTCGGCGTGAGATCCGCCCACCGGAACTTCAGGATGTACCAGCGCACCCCGGCCATCGCGCCCGGCAGCGTGAGCGACCGGATCATCAGCAGCACGAGCGCGACGAGCAGCACGGGCATGACCCACGTGCTGGCGCGTTCGATCCCCGCTCTCAATCCCTTCGCCACGACGACCGCGCAGGCGAGCGCCACGATCGCCGTGAAGCACATCTGCAGCGTGAACGACACGACGTCGAACCCGTGCTCCGGTGGCAGAATCGCCGACGCGTCGATGTGCAGCCCGACTCCCGCGCCGATCTGCGCGACCGCGTGATACAACACCCACCCCACCACGGCCGTGTAGTACCCGGTCGCGGCGATCACGATGACGAAGAAGAACCAGCCGACTGCCGTTCCACCGGGAAGGCCGGCCGCCTTGAACGCGCCGACCGGACCGCGCCGGGCGAATCGGCCGAGCGCGAACTCGGCCATCAGCGCCGGCACGCCGATCACCACCGCCACGAAGACGTAGAAGAGAACGAACGCCGCGCCGCCGAACTTTCCGACGAGGTACGGATACCGCCAGACGTTGCCGAGTCCGATCGCCACGCCGATGACCGTGACGAGCGTGCCGAATCGCGACGCGAACGTCTCGCGCGGTTTCGCGGTGGACCCGGGCGCGGCCAACCCGCGCGGTTTGGCCGTCACTCCCTCTGGTGCCATCAGCTATCTCGCCGCCGCTGGAGGTCCGTCAGACTCGTCATCGCGGCGAGAATATACCGCCGCGGAGCTTGCTTGCCGTCACCGGCCGGCCAACACCGCTACGAGCGCGTCGAGCGCCGCGTCCACGTCCTCGATCGTGTTGTAGAAGTGCGGCGAAAGCCGGATGACCGGCCCGCGCGCCGACGCGATGACCCCTCGCTCCCGCATCTTCGCCTCGACGACGTGCGACTCGCCGACGATGAAGGCCGTCGTCGCCGTCTTGTGCGCCATGTCGTCGGTGCCGAGCAGGTCGAGTCCGCGAGCGCGGCCGCCGTCGATCAATCGCTGGCCGAGCACCTCGAGCCAGGAGCGGATCGCGCCGACGCCGATCTCGTTGATCATCTCCATCCCCGCGCGCGCCACGTACGCGTTGACGATCGGCGGCGTCCCGGTGTCGAACCGGCTCGCGGTCGGAGACCAGTCGAGATGCTTCACATCGAAGGCAAAGGGGTTCGCTCGCCCGAACCACCCGGTCACCGAGGGTTCGAGTCGCGGGGCGAGGTCGCGTCGAACGTACAGGAACGCGATCCCAGGAATTCCCATGAGGAACTTGAGGTTCCCGGCGGCCAGAAAGTCGAGTCCGAGCGCTCGTACGTCGACGGGCACGGTGCCGAGCGTCTGATAGGCGTCGACGTAGAGCAGGGCGCCGCGCTCGTGGGCCGCGGTCACGAGGCGCGGGAGATCCTGCTTGAACCCGTTGAGAAAATAACCGTGGGTCGCCGACACGATCGCCGTCTGGTCGTCCACGAGCCGCTCATACTCGGTCGCGTCGATCCGGCCCTCGCAGACAGGAATCCACTCGACCCGTGCGCCGCGCGATTGTTGCGCGAGCCACACGTGCCCGATGGTCGGAAACTCCGCCTCGGTCACGACGACCTTCGGGCGTCCGCGCGCGAAATCGAGCGCGCTGGCGACGGCGCTCGTCGCCTCGGAGACGGAGCTGAAGACGGCGATCTCGTCGGCCGACGCGTTGATGAGATGGGCGAACTCGTGCTTCGCGGCGTCCACCTCGGCGACCCACGCGTCCCAATCCATGCCGCGCGTGGCCCACGATTCGAGATACCGTTCCGCCGCCGCCCGCGTCGCCGTCGTCTGCGGCGCCTGCGAGCAGTTGTTCATCGGAATCGTCGTCGACAGGATCGGAATGCGCCGGCGCAGCGCGTGCACGTCGTACGCCGGCGCGCGCTGGTTGGGGGGAAGGGCGAGCGCTGAGGCGTCGTCGGGCATTCCGTGATTCTAGGTCCGAGGATGCGCTTCGCAACCGGCTCGGAATATCTTGATGGCCTCCTGTCGCCGATCTCTCCCGGGCTCGACTCCATGTCTCTGACGAATTCGCGAACCTCGCGCGGTCGACGGATGGTCGTCGCCGCCGCCATCGCCCTCTCCGCGAACGTGTTCGCTCGGTCCACGCTCGCCCAGCGCGGGGGGGAGGGGGCGGCGATCCGTCACTCCTCACCGTCGAACGCATCTACGATCCCAGCGAGTTCGCCGTCCGCCGCTTCGGCCCGGCGCGCTGGCTCGACGACAGCACCTACACGACGATCGAACCCGCTCCGGGGGGGCGCGGCGGCAACCTCGTTCGGGTCGACGCCGCGACGGGTAAGGCGACCGTGATCGTTCCGGCGGCGCGGCTCGTCCCGTCCGGCGCGAGCGACCCGATCGAGATCGAGGACTACGCGTGGTCGCCCGACCACTCGAAGCTTCTCGTCTACACGAACACGGCGCGCGTGTGGCGGCAGAACACACGGGGCGACTACTGGGTGCTCGACCTGTCGCAATCGAACGGCCATCTACGAAAGCTCGGCGGTCCGGATGCCAAGCCGTCGACGCTCATGTTCGCCAAGTTCTCGCCCGACGGCTCCCGCGTCGCCTACGTGCGCGACCACAACGTTTACGTCGAATCGCTGAGCGACGCTCACATCATGCCGCTCACGCACGACGGCTCGGTCACGACGATCAACGGCACGTTCGATTGGGTCTATGAGGAAGAGCTCGACGACCGCGACGGATTCCGCTGGAGTCCGGACGGCAAGCGCATCGCCTACTGGCAACTCGACGCGAAAGGAGTGCGCGACTTTCTGCTCATCGACAACACGGACTCGCTCTACTCGTTCGTCAAGCCGGTGCAGTATCCGAAGGCCGGAACGACGAATTCCGCCGCCCGCATCGGCGTCGTGAGCGCCGGCGGCGGACCGACGACGTGGCTCGAGATTCCGGGCGACCCGCGCGACAACTACCTCGCGCGAATGGATTGGGAGCCGGGCACGAACGACGTGCTCGTGCAGCAGCTCAATCGCCGGCAGACGCAGAACACGTTCTACGTCGCGAACGCGACGACCGGGGCCGCGAAGCCGCTGTTCGTCGACCGCGACAGCGCGTGGATCGACGTCTACTCCGACGCGACCGGCCCGTCGGTCGACTGGCTCGCCGACAATTCGGGATTCGTCTTCCTGTCGGAGCGCGACGGGTGGCGGCATGCGTACCTGGTCTCCAAGACCGGCGCGATGCGGCTCATCACGCCCGGTGAGTTCGACGTGATGAAGATCGCGTACGTCGATACGAAGGGCGGTTGGCTCTACTATGACGCCTCGCCGGCGAACGCGACGCAGATGTTTCTCTGGCGCACGAAGCTCGACGGATCGGGCCGTCCGGAACGGTTGACGCCCGCGGCGGCGCGCGGCACGCACGCGTACGACATCGCCCCGGGCGCGCATTGGGCGATTCACACCGTTTCGACGTTCGGCACGCCGCCGGTGACGGATCTGGTCCGGCTGCCGAGTCACGAGGTCGTGCGAACGTTGGAATCGAACGCCGACGTCGCGGCGCGCATCGCGTCGCTGCGGCGCGGAGCGGTCGCGTTCTCGCAGATCGACATCGGCGGCGGCGTGAAGCTCGATTCGTGGATGATGAAGCCCGCCGACTTCGATTCGACGAAGAAGTATCCCGTGCTGTTCTACGTGTACGGCGAGCCCGCGTCGCAAACCGTGCTCGACGCGTACGGCGGCAGCACGTACCTGTGGCACCTCATGCTCACGCAGCGCGGCTACATCGTGGCGAGCGTCGACAATCGCGGGACGCCGGGCCCGCGCGGACGCGAGTGGCGCAAGGTCGTGCGCAACCAGATCGGGTCGCTGCGTGTGCGCGAGCAGTCGGCCGCCGCGAAAATCGTCGGCCGGTTGCCCTTCGTCGACTCGACACGCCTCGCGGTATGGGGCTGGAGCGGCGGCGGGTCGTCGACCCTGCACCTCATGTTCCGCGCGCCCGACGTCTATCGCGCCGGCATGGCGGTCGCACCCGTGGCCAACGTCCACAACTACGACACGATCTATCAGGAGCGCTACGTCGGCCTGCCCAGCACCGACGAGCCGGCCTACCACGACGCGTCACCGCTCTACTATGCGGACGGCCTGCGCGGCGCTCTGCTCGTCGTTCACGGCTCCGGCGACGACAACGTGCACTATCAGAGCACCGAGCAGCTGATCAACGCGCTCGTCGCGGCGAACAAGCCGTTCACGATGATGGAGTACCCGAACCGCACGCACGGCATCTCTGAGGGGCCGGGCACGCGCGTGCATTTGTTCAACCTGCTGACGCGATTCTTGAACGAGCACGTCCCGTCCGGTCCGCGATAAGCTCGCCGAAACGCCGATGGCGGCGCTGCGGGAGACGTGAGACATCGGTCTCGGTCTCGGCCACTCTGAGTTCGAGTGGCTTACGAGCCACGTGGTTCGCTCGACGACTGGAACTGTCCGCGGACCACTGTACTCAGACCATCGCTTGGCGGTGTGGTCACGTGGTGGTTTGGGCGAGCGGGAGAAACACCAGGCTTCAGAGAACTCTGCCCCGTCACGCCGGGTGTGTCGTCTGAGGTCAGTCGTCAGTTCCCGACTTCGAGCGCAAAGCCGTACCCAACTCGCCAATCGAGCTCAGAGTGGCCGGCCCACTCAGCGCCCGTCGTCGCGAACAACATTCTTAAACTCTGCCCCGCCCGCGCCTGGTATCGTAGGCCCTTCACCGGTCAACCGGTCCACCGGTCCACCCGCCTAACGCGACGTTTCGATGACGTCGCTGTACGTCATCAGCTTGCCCGCCTTGAATGCCGTGACCTGGGCGAGCATCGACGCCAGCATCTGGCGTGCGCGCATGTAGCCGCCAAACGGCGGCGCGCCTCGATAGTAGACCGCGCCGTCGAACACCGATCGGATGAAGGTGCTGTTCGAGTCGAGCGGCAGCTCGCCGACGTTGTCGAAGAAATGGCGCCAGTCGTCGCCCTGCTGAAACAGGTATTGCTCGACGTTCGACAGATAGAACGCGGAAACCCCGGCGTGGTGGTCCCGGAGGTACGTCCCGACGGCGCGTATGGCCGTCGGACCGGCGAAGTCGCCGACGAGGGGCACGATGAGGTTGTCCACCTCGAGCTGCTTGAGGACACGAAAGTTCGCCTCGTTCGCCATGTAGCTGCGGTGCAATCCGGCGCTGTCGGTCTCGATCTGCAGTTGCGCGTAGCTCGGCATCCGCCCGTACCCGGCCCGGCCCTGGTTGGAGTTGTACGTGATGTCCGGTCCGTAGGCGACGAACGAGCGGTACACGTGCGCGATCGTCGCCGTGTCATCGTCCGAGAGCGCGAAGTGGTGCCTCTTCGACAGATGGTCGAGGATGGACGCCATGTTCCGCCGGTACGCGGCGCTGTCGGGAGGCACCAGCTGGTACGCCACGAAGAGCGACTCGGGTGCCGACAGCGTGTCGAGGTGCGCCGGCCGCGGCCGTGAAAACAGCCGTGAGAGAAAGTCGGCGCGATCCGTGGACTGCTCGAGCAGCGCTTTGTACATCAGGTGGGTCAACATGTTCTGACGCCTGATGTCGAAGATGAACGCGATCTTCGGATGCAGCGCGACGAGGTAGGTGAAATTCTGATCCGGCCCGACGCCCAGGTAGACTCCCCCGGTCTTGGCGGTGCGAAGCAGTTCCGGAATCACCCACTGATAGCTGGTCTCGTTCGAGACGAAGTTGTCGGAGCGAAAATAGCCCCCCGGCTCGGAGGTGGTCGTGACCAGCCTCCAGAATACGCTGTCGGTGAGGCGCGCCGGCAGGTTTTGCTCGGCGCCGCGCGACTGCAGTTCTTGAGCGGCGACGGGCGCCGGTAGTCCGGCCGCGACCACGCCGAGGGTCGCCGCGAATCGCGCAACGCGGGATGCCCATCTCCACACCGAAAATCTTCCGCCAGCGCCGTTCGTGACTGCCATGACGAGTCCGGTCGTCCAAAGATCGTTGAAGAATGGGTGCGACGCACAACCCGCGGTAGCCCGACCAAAGAAAACAGCGGCGTAGCGGAGAGTCCGCTACGCCGCCGTCGTTCCGTAGTCATTCGTGAATCGCGAATCGCGAAAGCGGCGCGATCTCGAACGACGGAACTTCGTTACTGCCACATCAGGTCGAAGTCGTAGTACCCGTAACCGCCCTGCGGGTCCCGAATCCGGATCACCGTCGTGTAGTTGTTCCACGACGACGGCTGCTGCACCACGGTCACGCTGCCCCGTCCGGTGTTCCGCACCACCGTCACGTTCGCGTTGCCGCGCGGCATGTCCATGTTGCCCGCGTCGACGCGCTCGTTCGTCAGGTTCTTGCCACGCAGGGTGCGGGAAGTGACTCGGCCGTTCTGGATGCGAACCTCGGCTTCGTCGTCGACGTTCCCACTCCAGTGCAGCATCGTGCGGTTGCCGGAGCGACCGTTGCCGCGATCGCCGTAACCACCGTTGTTGTTGCCCGGATAATTCCGGTCGCGTCCACGGCCGCGCCCCGGCCAACCGACGTACTCGCCGTTGGAGTAGCCCTCCCAATAGCCGACGAGACGATACGAGTCTGATCCACCGCGGGGGTCCTGAATGCGGACGACCGCCGTGAAGCCGTTCTGCGCGTTCGGCTGCTGAATCACGGCGACGTCACCGCGTCCCTGCAATACTTGCACGCGAACGACGCCGTTCTGCCGAGGCAGGTCGCTCATCGCTCGGCCTTGCGCCCAGTTGGGTTCGGTCGCGCCGATTCTGCGCGTCGACACCTGGTTGCCCCGCATGACGATTTGGACCTCACGGTCCACTCGGCCGGTCCACTGGAAGAGTTGCTGACCCTGCGCCACGACCGCCGGCGCCGCGCCGACGAGCACGGCGGCAGCCAACGGAATCGAGCGCTGAATCCACGTGAATTTTGTCATTTCTAGCTCCTTGTTGAGACCGGCCCGGGTGTGTTGGCCGGCCTGAGCCCATTGAACTAGCAGCGCCTATGCCGCATTGCCCCGCGCGCGCCGGAACTCGGGCTCGCATCGTACAAGTGATTGTGGTTGCTGTACTTATACGATCAAATTGACCAATGGTAACCGGGCATTTGTGACCGGCGGCGCAGCGGCAACGGCGCACTTCGTCCGTCCGCTCGGACAGATGCGCGTCCGACGTTCCGGACAGCCGCGTCCGCCGCGGGCTACTGGCTACCTCAGCCACCCACGCCCAGGTTTCCGCGCCAATGCTTTCGCGTTCCATGACCCAGCTCGACGCCACCGCGCTCGTCGTCGGCATCATCATCGGCGCGTCGATCTTCGTGCAACCGTCCGTCATCACGGGCGCGGTCCCGACGGTCGGCGGCGTGTTCGCGGTCTGGGTGGCCTCCGGCATCCTGACGCTCTTCGGCGCGCTGATCGCGGCCGAGCTCGCGTCGGCGTATCCGCATGCCGGCGGCGTGTACGTCTTTCTAAAAGAGAGTTTCTCGCCAGCGGTCGGGTTCTTGTGGGGCTGGGCGATGTTCTGGACGATGCACACCGGAATCATCGCCGTCATCGCGACGGTGTTCGCCCGTTATGTCACGTTCTTTTTTCCGGCCGGCGATTTCGGCGCGCGGGGCATCGCCGTCGCCGCCGTTGTGACTCTCACCGCCGTCAACTACCTCGGTGTGAAGCAGGGAAGCGTCGTGCAGACGACGTTCACCCTCCTCAAAGTCGCGGCCATCGTTCTGATCATCGCAGTCGCGTTCGCGCTCGGCCCGCGCGTTCCGGTCGCCCCCGGTCAGGCCCCGGCCGCATCGCTCACGTTCTCGAGCTTTCCCCCGGCGATTGTCGCCGGACTGTTCGCGTTCGGCGGCTGGCACATGGTGACCTACGCCGCCGAGGAGACGCGCGCGCCCGAGCGCACGATCCCTCGCGCGCTCGTCGCCGGGGTGCTCCTCGTGACCGCGTGCTACGTCGCGCTCAACGCCGCGTACTTCCACGTGCTGAGCCCCGATCGCATCGCCGCCTCGTCGCGCGTCGCCGCCGACGCCGCCGATTCGGTGCTCGGTCGCGGCGGCGCGGCGCTGATGTCCGCCATCGTCGCCGTCTCGACCTTCGGCGCGCTGAATGGCGTGATCCTCTCCGGTCCGCGCGCCTACCTCGCGATGGCTCGCGATGGATTGCTCGCTTCATGGGCGGCGGCCATCCATCCGCGCTTCCACACGCCGCACAGGGCGATCCTGCTTCAAGGCATCTGGGCCGTGATTCTCGTGTCGACGGGCACCTACCGCGCGCTGTTCACGCGCGTCGTCTACACCGAATGGATCTTCTTCGCCCTGATGGCGGCCGGGCTGTTTCGCCTGCGCGCGCGGGGCAGCTACCAACCCGCGTACCGCGTGTGGGGCTTCCCCGCGGTGCCGATCGTTTTCATCCTGGCGTCCGGTTTCATCGTCGCGCACCAGCTGGTGACCGACGCCGCCAACGCGTGGACGGGACTCCTCTTCGTTGCCGCCGGGTTGCCCGTCTACTTTGTCTTCTTCCGCAAGTCCTCCCTCTCGCGAACCCCACGACATGCTGATTGACGTCCACAACCACTTCTATCCGCCGGAATACCTCGAAGCGCTCGAGGCGGGCGACAGCGCCGTCAAGCTCACGATCGACGCCGAGGGCAATCCGTGTCTCCACTATCCGGGCGACTACAACGTCGCGGTGCGCGGCCATCGCGACATCGCGTATCGCCAGGACGTCTTGATCAAGGAAGGCGTCGACACGCAGGTGATCACCTTCACGACGCCCGGCACGCACGTCGAGCCGCCCGACCGCGCCGGTGCGATTCGCGCGCCTCGTGAACGACGCGTTCGCGACGGTGGTGCGCGAGCGCTCGCCGCGCTTCGCCGCGCTCGCGACGCTCCCGCTCTGCGATCCCGCGGCGTCCGTGGCCGAGCTCACGCGCGCTATGACGCAGCTCGGCATGCCGGGAGCGATGCTGTTCAGCAACGTGAACGGCGTCGCCCTCGCCGACCAACGTTTCGAGCCGCTCTATGCCGAAGCCAACCGCCTCGGCGCGATCCTGCACATTCACCCGACCGATCCGGTCGGCGTCGAGGCGATGACCGACTACTGGCTCATGCCGCTCGTCGGATTTCTCATGGACACGACGCTCGCCGCCGCCAAGCTGGTCTTCGCCGGCGTGCCCGAGCGGTACCCGAACATCAAGTGGGTGCTCGGTCACCTCGGCGGGGCGATCCCGTATCTCGTCGAGCGTCTCGATCGCGGATGGGAGGCTTTTCCGGATTGCCGCGCCGACATCTCGATCAAGCCAAGCGAGTATCTGCGCCACTTCTATTACGACGGCGTGAACTTCGACCCGCGCGCCGTGCGGCTGTGCGTGGACTTTGCCGGCGCGGGCCAGGTGCTCGCCGGGAGCGACTACCCGCACCAGATCGGCAGCATTCCGAAAATGAAGTCGAGTCTCGCCGCGCTCGACGTGTCCGACGCCGAGCGCAAGAAGATCATGGGCGAGAACGCCAAGGCGCTGTACAAGCTGTGAGCTCGGCCGGCGTTGCGCGCGAAGTCTGTGTGTGTCAGTCCGCGCGCAATGCGATGAGCGGATCGCTTCTCGACGCTCGCACCGCCGGAATGAAGCACGACGCGACCGCGATCGTCCCCAGCAGAGCGGCCAGTGAGACGAACACGATCGGATCGGTCGGACTGACGTCGTAGAGCAACGACGCCATCCATCGCGTCGCGACGAGCGCGCCGATCACACCGATTCCTACGCCGGCCGCCGCCACCACCGCGCCCTCGCGCAACACGAGTCGGACCAGCGCGCGCGGCTCGGCCCCGACGGCGAGCCGAACGCCGAATTCCCTCCGGCGGTTGGCGACCGAGAGCGACATCACGCCGTAGATGCCGACGGCGGCCAGTAGAACCGCCACCGCGGCGAAGGCCGCGAGCAGAATCTCGGTCAGCCTCTTCGTCGCCAGCGAATCGCCGACGACCGACGCCAGGGTCCGTACGCCGTCGAGCGGAATCGACGAATCGAGCCCGGACAGCACCGACCGCGCGGCGCGGACGGCAGACGCCGGATCGGTCCCCGTGCGGATCGCCAACGACACACGCTGCGCGCCGTTCTGGGCGAGACTCACGTAGATGTGCGGCGCCGGCAGTCGCGTCGCGTCGTCGTCGTGAATCGCCCCCACGACGCCGACGATCGTCAGCCACGTCGTGTCGCCGGTGACGCGAATGCGCTTCCCGATCGCGTCGGCGCCTTTCCAGTATCGCTTGGCGATCGCCTCGTCGATCACCGCGACCGGAACGCCGGTGGTATCGTCCGCCGCCGACACGTCGCGACCGAACAGGAGCGGAATGCCCATCGTCGCGAAATAGCCCGGGCTCACGCCGACCTGATACGTTTGTCCCTCGGCCCCCGAGGGCGGCGCTGGACGGTCGCCGACGAGGAAGCCGTCGTAGTTCGCTTCGCTCTCGAAGGGCAGCCCCCAGGCGAGCGCCGCGGATTTGATTCCCGGAGTCGCCCGTACTCGATCGAGCACCGTCGCGTAGAACGGATTCGCCGCCGACGCGCTGTTGTATTTGGGCGGAAGCGGCAGCGCGAGCGACGTGACGCCTTCCGGGCGAAAACCGAGATCGAGCACCGTGAGACGCCGGAAACTCTCCAGCATCAGGCCGGCCGCGATCAGCAGAACAACCGACAGCGCGAGCTGCGCGACGACGAGCCCGCTGTTCAGTCGTCGAACGGACCGTTGCGCGGTCTCGCGTGTCGTGAGCTCGCCGGTCGCGCGCGCGCGGACGCTGTGCAGCGCGGGCAAGAGTCCGAACAAGATGCCGCTCATCACCGACAGCGCGAGCGTCACCGACAGGACGCGACCGTCGACGTGGACCTCGTGCAAGCGCGGCAGCGCGACGATGCGCGAGCTCGTAAAGACCCGCACGGCGCCGAACGCCAAGGCGACGCCGGCCGCCGCGCCGAGCAGAGCGAGCGCGACGCTCTCGGTGAGCAACTGTCGCATCACCCGGCTGCTCGTCGCACCGAGGGCCGCGCGAAGCCCGATCTCGCGCTGCCGAATCGCGGCGCGGCCGGAAAGCAGCGTCGCGACGTTGGCGATCGAGATCAACAAAATGAGCCCGACCGCCGCGAGCAGCACGATGAGCGGGCGAGCGCTCCGCTTCGTCATCGCCTCCTGAAGCGGCGCCACGATGGTCGCCATGTGCGTGCGCTCCGGTGCGACTGACTTTCCGCCGGCCAGATCCGGCCCGCGTCGCGCCCAGTCCCACATGATCGCCGTCGTCTGCTTGTGAGCGTGCTCGACGGACACGCCAGGTTTCAGTCGAGCTATGCCGCTGTTGATCCACCCGAACCGCCGCGACGGATCGAGCCCCATCGGCAGCCAGACCTGCGTCTCGGGGCGGGGGAACGCGAACCCCGGCGGCATCACCCCGATGATGCGAATCGGGCGTCCGTCGAGGTCGATCGTCGAACCGATCGCGTCGGCGCGTCCGCCGAATCTCGATCGCCAGACTGCGTCGCTGAGGATGGCGACGTCGTTGTTTCCCTTCGTGTCTTCCGCGCGCGTGAACGGACGGCCGCGCGCCGGGTCGACGCCGAGTACGTGGAAGAAGTCGGCGGTCACCAACGCGGCATCGAGGCGGTCGGCGCGGCCGTCGCCGGTGAGCGTGAGTCCCGCCGAGCGATAACCCGCGAACGACTCGAAATCCGTCGCGCGGTCGCGGTACATCGCGATGTTCTCCTGCGAGACGCCCCAGGTGTCGAGGCCGATCTCCGGATACGATTGAATCAGCCGGACGATCCGATTCGCATCAGGGTATGGCAGCGGCCGCAGCAGGATCTCGTCCACGAGCGTGAACATCGCCGTCGTCGCGCCGATCCCGAGCGCCAGCGTGAGCGTCGCGACGAGGGTGAACGCCGGCATGCGGCGCAACGTGCGGAATGCGTACCGAAGGTCGGACCATACGGATTCGATCCATTCCATGACACGCACCTCTCTCGCGTAGCGCTGGTCGATGGTGACGCACTCGTTTCGGACCTGCCCGGGGTCGCCGAACCGGGCGCGCGCCTCGGCCTCGGCTTCGCTCGGCGACGCGCCGAGCCGGCGCAGCTTCTCCTCGCGCATGGCGAGGTGGAACGCGATCTCGTCGTCGACGTCGCGATGCGACGATTGGCCGTCGCCCGAGATCCTGAACAGCCGGCGCCAGCCTGGTCCCAGGCTCATGACGGCTCCGCCGATTTGCGCGCGAGCGCGGCGACGATCGCGCTCGCATGCCGGTGCCATATGGGCGACTCGGCCCGAAATCGCGCGCGCCCCGCGGCCGTCAGCTTGTAGAACTTCGCGCGGCGATTGTTGTCGGAGACTCCCCACTCCGCCGCGATCCAGCCGCGTCGCTCGAGGCGATGAAGAGCGGGGTAGAGGGTGCCTTCCTCGAGCAGCAACACGGACTCGCTGGCTCCGTCGATCCATTCACTGATCGCGTACCCGTGCAGAGGGCCCCAGGAAAGGGCCTTCAGCACGAGGAGATCGAGGCTGCTGCGGAGAAGATCGGATTGGGCGTCGGCCATCGTACCCTATGTGACACAAGGGAGGGGAAAAACGTTGGGCGAAGGTGCGGAAAAGTGAAAGGGCCGATTGGCCGCCTCACCCTATCGCCGCTCACCCTTCCCCTTGCATCATGGGCTCAACTCTCTCCCGCCAACCCATGCAACGCACCTCAGCCTTGGTTCTCGTCCTCGCCTCGCTACTCGCCGTCGGTTGCGCCCACCCGAACGCGCTCGAGGTCGAGTGGATTCCGTCTCCTCGCCCCACCGCTCCCTTTTCCGAAGCCGTTCGCGTCGGTGACATCCTGTACTTGGCGGGTCAGATCGGCACGGACTCGACCGGTCGCCTCATCCCGGGCGGACTCCAGACCGAAGCGAGGCAGGCGCTCAACAACATCAAGGCGACGCTCGAAAAGCATGGCTCCGGCCTTGACCGTGTGGTGAAGTGCACGGTGTTCCTCGCCGACATTCGCGACTACAATGATTTCAACGAGATCTACCTCACGTACTTCCGCGCGCGTAAGCCGGCGCGCAGCGCGATGGCGGCGTCGGGGCTGGCGCTGAACGCGCGTGTCGAGATCGAGTGCATGGCCGTGGCGTAGACGCGGGAGGCGCCATGAAGCGGCCGGCAGCGGAGAGGACCCACCGGATCTCGCCAAGATGGGCGTCACGGATCTCGCCGGGATCGAGTACTACGCTGGCGGCGCGTCGATGCCGATCGACATGCATTCCAGTACGGACCAGGGGTGCGGTTCTCTCTGGCTCTGGACCCGCGAGAGATAGCTCGGCTCTTCTCGCCGTTTCCCCAGAGACCTGAGACCCGAGACCAGAGAACTAGCTCGAGTAATACGCCGCGTTCTCCTCGATGTACCCCGTCGTGAGATCGCACCCGTACGCCGTCGCCGACGCGTTGCCCACGCCGAGCGATACCTCGAGATCGACTTCTTCGGCGGCAAGCGTCGCGCGGACCACGTCATCATCGAAGTCGAGACGCCGCCCCCCGCGCACGACGGGATGTCCGTTGATCGCCGCGTCCGTGGCATTCGGATCGAGATGCACGTCGAAGCACTTGCCGACCGCCATCAGCAGCCGCCCGACGTTCGGGTCGGCGCCGTGCACCATCGTCTTCACCAGCGGCGAGTTCACGAGCGACTTCGCCACGCGCCTCGCCTCCTCGTCATTTGCCGCGCCGCGCACCGTCGCGCGGATCAGATGCTCCGCGCCCTCGCCGTCGCGCGCCAGCATCTCCGTCATCCGGATGCAGCCGGCGGTGAGCGTCTCGCTGAACGCGCGCACGATCCACCGAGCCGGCGAGGCCATTGGCGAGGATCGCGCACGTATCCGACGTGCTCGTGTCGGTGTCGACCGAGAGCATGTTGAACGACACGTGCACCGCGTCGCGCAACGCCCGGTCGAGCGAGGCTGCGTCGACCTCGGCATCGGTGAAGATGTAGACGAGCATCGTCGCCATGTTCGGCTCGATCATCCCCGAGCCCTTGGCGACCCAGGTGATCGTCGCGCGAGAATCCCTCCCCGGCACCGTCGCGGACAGCGCCTTGGCGTACGTGTCGGTCGTCATGATCCCTTCCGCGCCGACGAGCGGGTCCGCGACGAGGTCGGCCGACATACCGACAATGCCCGCCTCGATCGTCTCGATCGGCAGGCGCACGCCGATGACGCCTGTCGAGCTGACCAGAACGCGCGCCGCCTCGCTCCCGACCTCATTCGCCGCGGCGGCGGCCATCCGCCGAGCCGACTCCACGCCGTCGGGCCCCGTCGCGACGTTGCTGTACTTGCTGTTGGCGACGATCGCGCGCAGCGCGCCGCCGCGAATCGTCTCTCGCCCTAGTACGACCGGCGCGCCGGGAAACTGGTTTCGCGTGAAGACCGCCGCCGCGGCGGCGTCGACCTCGCTCACGAACAGCGCGAGGTCTTTCGCGGCCGGCTTGAGGCCGCAGTTCCGGCTCGCGCACCGGAACCCGCGCGGAAAAACGGCTGTCGCGTGAAAATCCATACGTGCAGCGGGTGTAGACGGGGAACGGGAAGCGGATAAGATACACGTACCATGTACATCACGGACTTCGACGAGGAGTACCGCCGCTGGCGCCTCGCCGCCGAAAAGGCGATCGCGCAGGTTGCCGGCGACGACGATCTCAATCGGATCTTCGCGAAGGACGGCAACTCGATCGCGATGCTGATGCGCCATGTCGGTGGCAATCTCAAATCGCGCTTTACCGATTTTCTGACGTCGGACGGCGAGAAGCCGTGGCGCGACCGCGACAGTGAGTTCGACGAAGGACCGTTCACGCGCCCGGACGCGCAAGCGCTCTGGGATGTCGGCTGGGGTACGCTCGAAGGCACGCTTGGGTCGCTCACCGACGCCGATCTCGGAAAGCCGGTCTACATTCGGGGACAGGGGGCCAGCGTGCACGCGCAGCTGACCCGATCGCTCTCGCACATCGCCAACCACTGCGGCCAAATCATCATCCTCGCACGCATCCTCTCGAGCGATTGGCAATGGATCACCATTCCGAAAGGCAAATCCCGGGAATACAACGCGAATCCGACACACGAGCGACCAGCCTCACGGTGACCGTGCTCGTCGAGGGTTGCGTCGACAGCGTCGAGTCGGCCATCGCCGCCGAGAAGGGCGGGGCCGGGCGCCTGGAGTTGTGCGCGCAGCTCGACGTCGGCGGCACGACGCCGAGCGCCGATCTCATCACCGCCGTGAAGAAAGCGGTGCACATCCCGGTGTTCGTGATGATTCGCCCGCGCGGCGGTTCGTTCGTGTACACCGCCGCCGAAACCGATCAGATGCGCAAATCGATCGACGCCGCGCTCAACCTCGGCGCCGACGGCCTCGTGATCGGCGCCTTGAACGAAATGGGCGACGTGAACCGCGCGCTGACGCGCGAGCTCGTCGAGCGCGCGGCGTTCCATCCGGTCACCTTCCATCGCGCCTTCGACGCGGCGCGCAGCCAGGCCACCGCGCTCGAGGCGATCGTGGAAGCGGGAGTCGATCGCGTGCTGACGGGCGGCGGCCCCGGTACCGCCGTCGAAGGCGCCGACATGCTGCGCGATTTGGTCTACGAAGCGCTTGGCCGCATCACGATCATGGCCGGCGGAAAGGTTCGCGCCGACAACGCGCGCTCACTCGTCGACCAGACCGGCGTCGCCGAGCTTCACGCGCGCTGCGAAGTGGACCCATCCCGCATCAGCGACATCGTCACCGCAGTCCGCAGTTAGCCGTCCCGGCCCACCGGTGCACCGGTCCACCGGTCCACCGGTCCACCGGTCCACCGGTCCACCGGTCGACCGGTAGACCTATTTTCTCGGCCATGCGTTGTTCGTTCGGTCGATATCCGGTAGCGCGTTTCGCGGATCGACGACGACGCGCTGGACGGTCTTCGTGCCTGGCACGCGATAGGCGAACCGGTCGCCGAGGTTCCACATCTCGATCGGCAGCTTGACGTCCTGCGTCGTGCCGTCCGAGAACGTGATCGCCAGCGTGGCCGGCATGACCATCGTGCCGCGATTCGAGAGATAGACACTCGTCTGCCCGTCAGCCGCGCGGCTGACTGAGTCCACGGCCTGGTCGAGACGCGCCGTCGTGAAGATCCAGTCGCGCCAGAACCAGTCGAGCTCCATCCCCGACTCGTCGCGCATCATTCTGAAGAAGTCCGACGGCGTGGGGTGCTTGAACGCCCAGGCGCGAATGTAGGCGCGGAACGCCGGGTCGAACCGATCCTTGCCGAGCACCTCGTAGCGCAGCATCTGCATCATGAGCGCGGGCTTCTGGTAGCCGCCCCAGAAGAGGTCGCGGACCTCGACGGGCTTCTCGATCAGCGGCTGCTCGTTCCCCGGCACGGCATGCTCGGCGTAGAGGTGCAGCGGATGCACCTCGATCGTGTCACCGTACGTCGTGCCCGTGAAATACTTCGCCGCATTGCCGAGGTCGATGAACGTGTTGAAGCCCTCGTCCATCCATGGATAGAGCCGCTCGTTCGACCCGACGACCATCGGGAACCACTCGTGGCCGAACTCGTGCGCGATCACCCACTGCTGGTCTTCGCGCGTCGGGCTGTTGGGCGTGAACGTGAGCATCGGGTACTCCATTCCCTCGATCGGCCCTTCGACGGTCGTGGCGTGCGAGTAGGGATACGGAAACCACTGCTCGGAGTAGTACTTGATCGCCTCGCGACCGATTCGGTTCACCTCCGGCCACTTGTCGGCCTTGGGGCGATAGAGATCCTCGATCAGAATTCCGTTGTAGCCGCTCGCGTCCCAGCGCATGCCAGGTCCGGCCGCGAACGCGAAGTCGCGTACGTTGCGTGCGGTATAGTGCCAGGTGCGCGTCGCCGGCTGCGCGCCGCCGGGTCCGGCCGGCCTCGTTTTCGCCACGTCGCCGGCTTCCGACGCCGCGATGATCGCCACCGCGGTATCGGAATGCCTGGCCGCGTCGAGGCGCTGCCGCTGCGAAGTCGTGAGGACCTGCGCGGCGTTCTGCAGCTCGCCGGTCGCGGCGACGATGTCCTCGTTCGGCACGGTGAGCGTGACGTCGAAGTCGCCGTACTCGAGATAGAACTCCCCGGCGCCGATGTACGGCTCGTGGTTCCAGCCCTTCACGTCGTCGTAGACGGCGAGCCGCGGATACCACTGTGCGATCTCGTAGAGCGGCCCGTCGTGCCCCATGCGGCCGCCGCCCTGCGCCGGCACGTTGAAGTGCCACCGCGCCGAGATGTCGACCGATGCTCCGGGAGCGAGCGCCGAGTCCAGGTCGACTCGGAGCGTCGTGCCGTAACGCGTGCGCTTCACCTCGCGGCCGCGAATCGTCATCGACTCGAGCCTCGGCGCGCTGTTGAAGCCCTGACACGAGAAATCGAAGCTCGAACCGAGGAAGACGAGCGGCGGCTGGTTGAGCTGGTTCGTGATGCTGTTCGGCTCGCAGAGATTCTGCTCGACGAAGAGCCACAGATACGGCAGGGTCATCGGCGAGCGGTTCACGTAGTGAATCGTCTCGGCCCCGCGGATTTCGTTGCGCGACTGATCGAGCGTCGCTTCGATGCGATAGTCGACTTTTTGCTGCCAGTACTTCGGGCCCGGGCGGCCGTCCGACGCGCGATACTCGTTCGGCGTCGGCAGCGTGAGCGCTCGAAAATGTGAACTGTCCGTAACCGACGGCCGCGATTGCGCGCCGATCGACTGCGCCGCCAGCACGACCAGCGTGAGCCGCCAAGCTCCGCGCCCGACGATCATCTCAAAACCCTCCATACGGGGTGCTGTAGCTTACGCGGCATGGCTCGCGCTCGCTTCCGCCTCGTTCGAATCTACGGCACCACGACGCGCGTGCTCGGGAGCTACCTCCTGCTGCGAGCCCGACGCCCGTTCGTCGAGCCGGCGCGGTACGTCGAGTTGCTCGAGGCCAAGCACCGGGTCAACGCGCGCCGGATTCGCGATGCCATCGTTCGCGCCGGCGGGTTGTTCATCAAGGTGGGGCAACTGATCAGCGTCCTCGCGAACGTGCTCCCGGCGGATTTCAGGGCGGAGCTCGAGGGACTCCAGGACCGGCTTCCCGCGCGAGACTTCGAGGAGATCATCGCGCGCATTCGCGCCGAGTTCGGCGGCGAACCGGATACCGTGTTCGCGTCGTTCGAGCGCGAGCCGCTCGCCACGGCGTCGCTCGCCCAGGTGCACGAGGCGCGGATGGCGGATGGCCGCCGCGTCGCGGTCAAAGTGCAGCACGCCGACATCGAACGCATCGCGGCCGAAGATCTCGAGACGATCCGGCGCATTCTGGCCATCGTCCAATTCTTCACGCGCGTGCGCGGCATGGAGTCGTACCATCCCGAGATCAGCCAGATGATCGGCGAGGAGCTGGATTTCCGGCGCGAGGCGGAGAACGTCGCGCGCATCGCGAGGAGCTTCGCCGGAAATCGGCTCGTCCGCATGCCGCGCGTCGTACCGGAGCGATCCACCGGCACAGTGTTGACCACCGAGTTCGTGGACGGCGCCAAGGTCATCGACTTCGCGGCGATCGAATCGATGGGGCTCGACCGGCGCACGGTCGCCGAGCGCGTGGTCAGCGCATACTGCCGGATGATCTTCGTCGATGGCGTGTACCACGCCGATCCGCACCCCGGCAACCTGTTCGTCGCGCCGGACGGCGCCATCGTTTTCGTCGACTTCGGCGCCGTGGGCGAAATGTCCGACGACATGCGGCGGGGCGTACGCGAGTTCTTCGATGGAGTGATCCGGCGCGACGCCGCGCAGATCACGAACGGCGTGCGGACGATGGGGTTCATCGCGCGCGACGCCGGGTCGATCGACGTGGCGCAACGGGTGATCGACTACTTTCAGCGCACGGTGTTCGAGCAGCTCACGACCGAGTCGTGGGGGTTGGGCCAGCTCCAGCTGGACATGCGCGCCAAGCTGGACACGATGGCCGATCTGCGCCGCCTCGACGTCTCGTTCCGCAAGCTGGCCGCGACGTTTCAGGTGCCGAAGAATTGGGTGCTGCTCGAGCGAACGCTGCTGCTGCTGATCGGCCTGTGCATCGAGCTTGCTCCCTCGTGGAACCCGATGACGGTGATCCGTCCTTACCTGGAGGGCGTCGTGGCCGGACCTGATCGCAGCTGGAGCGACCTGATCGTCACCGCGATCAAGGAGATGGCCAAGAGCGCGACGGTCCTTCCCGAGGACGTTCGCCAGACGCTCGGGCGCGCCAATCGGGGCGAGTTGGAGATCCGCGTGCCAGAGATCAGCGCGGCGGCGCGGCTCATCTACTCCGGCGCACGGCAGCTCATCTACGCCGTGATCGGCACCGCCGCCGGCGTGCTCGCCTATCAGGCGTACGATCGTGGACAGAAATACATCGCGGGACCGCTGTTCGTGGTCGCCATCGTCTTCCTCGGCGGGCTGGCCTGGTCGATGATGGCCGCCTCCCGCCGGCGCTGAGGCCTGCTACTTCAATCGATAGACCGCGGCGGCATTGTCATGCAGCACCATTCGCGCGAGGGACTCGGCGCGGTCGCGCGTGACGTCGCCGTCGCGCATCATGCCGCTCAGCGAGATGGCTAGCCCGCGCCGCGCCGTCGTCGACGCGACCCACGCGATCTGCTCCCACCCCTGCTCGGCGCCGCCGTCGAAGGCGTCGGTGCCGAACAGAACTTTGTCCGGCCATTCGCCGAGCCACTGGCGGAGCACTCCTGCCAGCACGGTAGGCGATAGAATGTTGTCCATCATCGAGATGTCGGCGTAGACGTTCGGCTTGCTGAGCAGCGCCTGCGTCTCGCCGACGAGCGGCCAGCCGCCGTGTACGATGACGAACTTCGTTCCGCGCAGCGTCGAGTCATTGAACGCCGGCTCGAGCAGGTGCGGTGCGCTGCCGTGCGTCGCATAAAAGCCGCCGAACGTCTCGAGCACGTGGATCTGGACGGGCAGCGTCTGCGCGCCGGCCTCGCGCGCGATGGCGCGAAAGAGATAATCCTCGACCGTCTTGTACTCGGCGTGTGTCGGTACGCCGCCGTGCGCGTACTTCGCGTAGATCCTCGCGGCCGCGGCTGAATCGGGATCGTCGAAGTCGAGCGGACGGAGGTACGCCGCCTCGAATTTGATTCCGACCGCGCCGTTCGCGCGTTCGCGCGCGAGAGTCGGCGAGACCACGGTGTGGACGTAGTCGCCCAACGTGGCCGGCAGTACCGGGACGTTCACCTCGCGCA
Organism: uncultured Gemmatimonadaceae bacterium; assembly: GCA_963736315.1. Lineage (GTDB taxonomy): Bacteria > Gemmatimonadota > Gemmatimonadetes > Gemmatimonadales > Gemmatimonadaceae > JAQBQB01. Next base: position 252,376 of record CAVTOB010000001.1, read on the forward strand.
TGTATCGCTGCAGGAGCTTGGCTTCGCGCGGGTAGAGCGGCCGAGTGTCCGGCGTCAGCGCCGCTTCACCGCTCACGTCGAGCGGCAGCATCAGCGGATCGGCGAACGCCAGCCAGCGAAAACGGGGCGGCGTGAGTCCCGGGCCGACGGAGATGCGATTCGCGATCATGACGTCGATGTTCGCCTGATCGAGCGCCCACTCGGGAAACCGGAGGCCGTTTGTCCGCTGCGCGGCGGCGACGTCGTTCTTGAGCGTGGAATGGTAGGTCGCGCCGCTCATCGTGAGCGGAATGTGATAGAGGGCGTTCTGCGCCTGTCGCCAGATCGGGTCGTCGGGCTTGAGCCGCGACGGCAAATCGAACGGCGGGATGCCGTCGAGCGGCAGTGCGTCGAAATCCGTGTCAACCGGCGCGCCCTGGACGACGGGGCGCATCGGGTGGGCGTGATCGTCGATCGCGTGAATCGAGTTGATGTAGCGAGCGAGCGCCGGATCGATGCCCGATTGGGACGGCGGATTGGCGCACGCGGATGCCGCCGTGAGGGCGAAGCAAGACGAAACGATGCGCATGAACGGCGTTCGACCCACGGATCCTCCGATTCAATGGGGACGTCCGCGGATATACTTTGCAGCGGTGCTCGGCGTCAACGCCCAGCGCCGAGGCGACTTTCGGCGTAAGAACTCGAGAAGGCCTTTCTTCTTCCCCCGACTCATCTCGAATGCCCTCCCTCGATTCCCGTCTGCTCGCCGTCGCGACGTTGTTCGCGGTCGCCGCGAGCGCTCCCTCGTTGCGCGCTCAGGAGAACTACGAGATCCAGGTGTACGGATCCGAAACGGTTCCGCGCGGCGTGACGATGTTCGAGCTCCACTCCAACTTCACGATCGACGGCAGCAGGGTCGGATCGAGCGGCGGCTTGAGTCCGACGAACCATGCGTGGCACGAAACGGTCGAGATCACGCACGGCTTCAACGACTGGTCGGAGCTGGGGTTCTATTGGTTCACGTCCGTGCCGTCGGGTCAGCCGCTGCAGTGGGTCGGGACGCACCTGCGTCCGCGCGTGCGGGTGCCGGACAGTTGGGGCTGGCCGGTCGGCGTGAGCATCTCGCAGGAGATCGGTTACTCGAAGGCGTCGTTCACGGGCGATACGTGGACGTACGAGCTTCGTCCGATCATCGACAAACAGGTGGGCCCGTGGTACGCGTCGATCAACCCCACGCTCGAAAAATCCTTGCGAGGCCCGACGGCGAACGTGCCGTTCGTCTTTTCGCCGAACGTCGACGTCGGGTACGACGTCACGAAGAGAGTCAACCTGTCCGTCGAGTACTACGGGGCGACCGGGCCGATCAACCGGTTGGACCCGCTCCGCGACCAGGAGCACCAAGTCTTCCTCGCGACGAACCTCGACCTCGGTCCGCAGTGGGAGTTCAACTTCGGTTACGGCACGACGCTCACGGCGGGAGGGGATAAGAAGATCGTGAAGATGATTCTCGGGCGCCGCGTCGGGAAATAGAAGCTTGAACGCGGATGCACGCGGATAAGCGCGGACGACCGCGGATACATCCGCGTTGAGGCTGTTTGAGCCTCACGAGTGCACCGGAGCCACCAAAAGGAACGGCCCGCTCATCGCGGGCCGTTCCTACTTCTGGGACATCGGGCGAACTATTTGCCCGCGTCGAGATCGTTCCAGTTCATGATCGCGTTGAAGCCGATCGCGAACGTGCCTTGCGTCTGCCAGCGCCAGTACGGACGGAAGGCGAACATCACGACGTGACCCTGGCCGACCTTTTCGTCCACCAGGTTCGCGCGGTTCGAGAGCAGCGCGCCGTTCTCCAGCGTGCCCGAGAGCAGCATGTCCTCGGCCTTGGCCGGGAACTCCATCACGACGCGCGTCGACGAGCTCGGGTCGGCCGTGAGGCCGGGCACCGAAGCCGGTCCACCGCCGCCGCCGAAGCCGCCGAACCCGCCTCCGCCACGACCACCGCGTCCGCCGGCCGGCTGGCCTGCCTGAGCGACGTTGAAGTCGTTGCCGATGCTCGTCGCGACGCCGTATGCGACGCCCGTGTGATCGGGGTCCCACGCCGAGAGCTTGAGCGGCGTGGCCATCGGCGTCGTGTTTTGCGTCAGCGTACCACGGTTGCCTCCACGGCCGCCGCCGGCAGCGTCCGCCGGAGCGGCGGGCGCCGTCGACGCGACCGCCGGTGCGCCCGCGTTGAGCACCGGGCCGGAGCTGAAGTACACCGGGACTTCGGTGCGATTGTAACCGTACACCAGTGGGCTCTTCGCGTCCTTGATCTCGGCGCGGAGAATCGTTCCGCGCGCGAACAGGCCCTGCGCCGACTCGTACTTCACGCCCGGCGTGAGGCCCATTTCCGGCAGGATCTGCGACGTGCCGCCTTCCGTGATGAGCGTGCCGCCGTGCTGCACGAACGCGTACAGCGCCTTCATGCCTTCGTCACCCAGGGCGCCGCGCACGTCGTCGGTCGAATCGGGATAGCCGAGGGAGGGGAATTCCTTCGTGCTCTTGTACGGAACGGGCAGGTCCTGCGCGGCGCCGCCACCGCCGGCACCGCCGCGTCCACCGCGGCCGCCGCCGACGCCGCTGCCCCCGTGCGGATAGACGATCACGTCGAACTGCGAGCGGAGGTCGCCCATCTTCGCGACCGAGTTCTCGCCGAAGTACTTGTAGGGAACGCCGTACGTATCGAACGCCGCGCGGACCCAACCCTCGTCCTGCGTGCGCGTCCAGCTATGGATGTAGCCGATGCGCGGGATGTCGAGCTCGTGCGACTTGACCGCCGGAGCGGACGACACCGCATATGCGGTGAGGCCGAGCGCCTTGAGCGACGGGTCGAGCTGCTCGCGGTTGGCGTTGGCGACGATGATCGCGCCCGCCGCGAAGTTGTGGCCGTCGGCGCTGAACGACTCCTCGGCCGCCGACATCTTGACGCCGGGGTTCTTGAAGCGGAACGAGACCAGCGTGTTGTCGCTGTTGTTCTCGACGACCACGGTACTTCCCGTGCCGGTGATTCCGCCCGGCGCCGTGACGAGTCCCTTCACCGCCGTCATCGGCTGCTTGAGCACACTGGCGTCCGTTACTTCGGTGACCGTGATGTTCCGCATGAGCGGGAACGTCCAGCCCGTGTCGTCGTACGGCGACGGGTTGCCCGGCGCGAAATTCTGGAGCGAGAAGTACATGTCGGCGATCGTGCGATACGGCTGGTCGCCCCGGATGATGTAGTCGCCCGCGTTGACCTGGACCTTGCCCGCCGTGAACGACGATGTGGCGCGCTGGAACTCGAGGCCCTGCGTCTCGAGCTCGTTCACCGCTTCGGCCGCATTCTCACGCGCGTGCTGGTTGGCGGGGATGACCCACGCGTAGACCGGACCCTTCTTGCCCCGGTCGACGGCGTGCTGGTTCTTGATCCAGTAGTTCTCGAGAAACATCTCCTTGTCTTTCGCGACCCGGTTGAGCGCGAAGAGAATCGCCGACTCCTGGATGTTCGTGTTGGCGCGCGGGCTCCACATGATCGAGTCGAGCGGCGGGTTCGGACGGAACCACTCCTTGCTCGTCGTCTGCGGCGGCGGCTTCACGACGTAGTTGTCGCAGCAGTAGCTCTGCACTTCGTAGAACCGGCCGGTCGCGTTGTGCGTGTGCGCGATGAAGAACATGTAGTTCGGCACCCAGCCGTCGTAGAACCCGTAGGTCCACACGCCGGGCACGCCGCGCTTCGTCATCTCCATCACGTCGTTCTTCGCCATGTACCACCACTCGTCGACCGTGATCGGGTCGAGCGCGTCGTTGTACGGGCCCGTGCCGGTCGACGCGTAGAGGTACGTCTGCGCTTCGTGCAAGTCGTGCAGGAACGTCGGCGTCCAGTCGAGGAAGGTCTTCGTCGTGACCTTGGTCAGGTCGAGGAACTGCCCCATGCCGTCGCGATTGTTGTCGTGCTGCACGTACTTGCCCCAGTACATGAGAGGCAGCGGACCGCCGCCGCCCCGACCGCCGGCCGCCGCGCGACCGCTCGTGTCGGGGTGATCCTTCGCCCACTTCACGTTGAAGTTGTGGTTGTCGACGAACTTGTCGCGTCCGTCGACTTCGATCACCGGCGTGATGAGCGTGATGACGTTGTTGCGCACGTTCTGCATCAGCGGCGTCTCTTCCACGACGAGCCGGTACGCGAGCTCCATCAGCATCTCGGGGCCGCCCGACTCCGGCGAGTGCATGCCGCTCACGATCCAATAGATCGGCTTCGCCGTGTGGATGAGCTGCTTGGCGCGCGCCTCGGTCGTCTTGCGCGGGTCGGTCAGCTCGTGGAGGTAGCCCTTGTACTGATCGAGGCTCGCGATCGTCTTTGGATCGGCGATCGCCATCAACACGATGTCGCGTCCCTCTTCCGTCTTGCCGATCTTCCAGAACTTCGCGCGGCCGTTCGACGCCTTCGTCACCGCTTCGAGGTAGCGATGAATGTCCTCGGCGTGATCGAGCACGCCCGGCGCGCCCACGATGTGTCCGAGGAATTTGAGCGGCGTCGGCACCGTGTTCGATGCCGGCAAGTGGTCGACCAATTCGGTCGAGATCCGCGGATCAGACAAATCCTTCTTGATCTGCGCGGTGTATTCCTGATCGATTTTCTGCGCTGATTGCGCGAGAGCGCCGGCGACGGGCAGTGACAACCCGGCGGCGACGATCGTGCTCCATCGGCGGATCGATCGAATCGAACGGGACATCCGATCTCCTTGTACTGAAAGTGGGCGGGTCCTTACAGGTGATTCCGAGCCGTCGGCTCGATTGATCTACGCGCGAGCGCCCAAAACCGCGCGAGGTCTGGTGGGCCCATGTTCGTATCCGAACAGCGCGTCCCACAGCCGAGCGCCGGAACATCGCCCGCGGAATTGTAAGCGTCAATGGTTCAACGGCTTGGCGCGACCGACCGCGGGAACGGTGCGTGCTACCACCGGCTCAGTCTCGTCGCGGCGGCCGCTTCCCGCGCGCCGACCCCGCACCCGTCCCAGTTCCCGGCACTCCGCCTCCGCCCCCCACCCTCGTGTTCACCAAAGACCTCGGCTTCGCCGTCCGATCCTTGCGCAACCATCCGGCGTTCACCCTCACCGCCGTCGTGACGATTGCGCTCGGCGTCGGCGCGACGACCGCGATCTTCAGCGTGGTGAACGCGGTGCTGTTGCGGCCGCTTCCATACGTGCAGCCGGATCGGCTGGCGTTGATCAAGTCCGACATGCGTACCCGGAAAGTCCTCGACTTCCCGATCGCTCCGGGCGACTGGCTCGACCTCCGTTCCAAGGCCACGGCCTTCGAGTCGATCGCGGGAATCGCCGCGTTTCCCGGTCCGTTCGTGGGGGACGACGCCAAGCCGGAGCAAGTCGTCGTCGCCGGCGTGACGCCGAACTTCTTCACGGTGCTCGGCGCGCGCATCGCGTTTGGACGCAACTTCGTGGAGGCGGACGGGGCGGCGCCCCCGCCGCCGCCGAACGGCCCGGACGGGAAGCCGCTGCCGTTCGATCCCGCGAGGCTGCCGCCGCAGATCACGATTCTTAGCCACGCGTTTTGGCAGCGAAAGTTCGGTGGCGATTCGTCCGTCATCGGCAAGACCGTCCAGATCTTCGGCCTGCGGTCGACGATCGTCGGCGTGGCCGAGCCGGGGCTCAGAATGGTCTTCAAGGCCGGATTCGGCGGGAGCGACGCGCCGGAGCCCGAGGCGTATCAGGCGAATCGCATCGACTACACGACGGCGTCCCGCATCAACGTTCTCTATCGCACCGTCGGACGACTCAAGCCGGGGGCGAACCTGGCCACGGCGGGCGCGCAGCTGGCGAGCCTCACGGCCGACCTCCAGGCGCGTTTTCCGATCAAGAAGACGTCGAACACGGTGTGGTACGCCGAATCGTTGTCGGAGGGCATCGTCAAGAGCGTCCGGCCGGCGATCCTCGCCCTCATGGGCGCGGTGACGTTCGTCTTGCTCATCGCCTGCGCGAACGTCGCGAACCTGCTGCTCGTCCGCGCTTCGGCGCGGGAGCGCGAGCTGGCCGTGCGCTCGGCGCTCGGTGGCACGAGGCAAGCGCTCATCGTGCAGATGCTCGCCGAGAGTCTCGTTCTCGCCGGGTGCGGCGCGGTCGTCGGGCTCGGCCTGGCCAAGCTCGGGATCAATCTCCTCTTGAGCATCGCGCCGTCGAATCTGCCGCGCATCGCGGACGTCTCGATCGACCCGATGGTGCTCGGGTTTACCGCGGCCGTCGCGATGGTCGCGGCGCTCGTGTTCGGAATTCTCCCGGCGCTGCGTGCGTCGCGCCCCAACCTGGCGCAAACGCTTCGTGCGTCCGGGCGATCCTCGGGTCTTCAGTCCGGCAAGTATGTGCGACAGGCCGTCGTCGTCGCCGAGGTGTCGCTCTCGTTCGTACTGCTCGTGGGCTCGGGGCTCATGCTTCGCAGCTTCATGGCGCTCTCCCGCGTCGATCCCGGCTACGACCCGAGCGGAGTCATGACGTTCACCGCGCCGGCCAACGGGCTGCGTACTCCCGAGGCTCGGCAGGCGTTTACCGCCAACATGAAGCAGCACCTCGCCTCGATTCCGGGCGTGACCGCGGTGACCGCCGCCAGCCCGCTGCCGCTCGATGGACTCGATTTCACCATGCGCTGGGGTCTGCCCAATGCCGCGCAAGACGCGTCCCGCTACCGTCAGGCGACCGTGTACTTCGTGCTGCCCGGCTATTTCGAGGCGATGCACGCACGTATTCTCGCGGGCCACGCGTTCACCGACGCCGACAACACCAACCAGTCGACAGGCATCATCATCGACGACCTGCTCGCCGCGAACGCGTTCCCGGGCATGCCGTTGTCGCAGGTCATCGGCAAACAACTGTTTTGCCGCATCGTGACGCCCGAGCCACAGATGTACCAGGTGATCGGCGTCGCGGCGCACGAACGCCATCTCTCGCTCGCCGAACCAGGACGCGAGGGAGTCTTCGTCGTCGACGGGACGGCAGGGTTCGGGTTTGCGGGACGTTGGGCCGTGCGCACGAGCGGCGATCCCGCTCGACTCGCGCCGGAGATCCGTCGCGCCGTCGCGGCGGTCGATCCACTCGTGCCGATCGGCGAATTGAAGCCGATGTCCGACTATGTGGACCGCGCGATGGCACCGACCCGGTTCTCGCTCGTGTTGATCGGCGTGTTCGCGATCGTGGCCGCGGCGCTTGCCGCGATCGGTCTCTACGGCGTGCTCTCGACGACCGTTCGTCAGCGCACGGCCGAAATCGGTGTGCGGATGGCCTTCGGGGCAACGGCCCGGAGCATTTTTGGTTTGATGATCGGGCAGGGAATGGTGCTCAGCGGCATCGGCATCGCCGGCGGTCTGGTCGCCGCGTTGATGCTCACAGGCGTCATGCAACGCGCCGACATGCTCGTATCCATCAAGCCGACAGACCCAATCACCTACGCCGCGATCGCCGTCCTCTTCGCCGCGATCGCCGCGTTCGCGTGCTGGGTCCCGTCGCGCCGAGCGGCGTCGCTCGATCCAAACGTGGCGTTGCGCGAGGAGTGACGCTTCGCCGTTGCCGTAACAAAGCGTTCAACAAACGGAGACTGCTCTTGTGAACTGCAAAAGGCGCTTTCCTAGGTTCGCAGCGCGTCCATCAGGCGGCGGCCGCGTTCCGATGCGGGTCCGGGCGACTTAGGCGCGGGGGTTCCGGGCTGCGTCTCGACGTGAAGCGTGACGAACGTCGGTCCCGGCGCGGCCAATACTTCGTGTGCCCTCGACTGCCAGGCCGCGAGATCAGAGAACTCGAACGTCGAACAGAACCCCGCCGCCTTCGCCATCGCGACGAAGTCGACGGCACCCGCGCCGGGGATGGGCTCTTCGCCCGTCACCTCGTAGACGCCGTTCTCGAACATCGCCACGATCACGTTCGATGCCTTGGCGTCGGCGATCGAGACGAGCGAGCCGAGGTTCATGAGCATCGAGCCGTCGCCGTTGCACACGATTACTCGGCGCGTCGGCTGCGCCAGCGCCAGCCCCAGGCCGATCGACGTCGCGTGCCCCATCGCCGACGGCACCATCACGACGTCGAGCGCGTGCTGCGTGAACGTCATCCAGTCGCGCGCCGGCGTCATCGTGGTGACGACGACGTCGCGTTCGCCGCGCGCTGCGTGCACTACGGCCAGCGCGTCGCGGGCCGGCATCCGCCCGCTCACGATCTTCCCTCGGCGATCACGACCGAGCCCGGCGCACCGGAGACGCTCGCCGCCCGATAGTGCGCCTCGATCTCGGGCATTTGTTCGCGGCGCGTGATGAGCCGATACGGAATCCGCCAGGCGTCGAGCGTCGGTTCGGTGAACACGAGGCAGGTGTCGCCCGGCAGGTTGTCCTGATTCAGATAGCTTCGATAGCCGATCATGCTGAGAATCGGAAGCTTCCAGTCGTGCAGCGCGTTGCGGATCGCGTCGCCGGACTCGAACAGTCCCGTGCACTGGATCAGCACGAGCGGAACCGCGCCGCCGAGGTGCAACCCGGCGGCGACTTGCCAGGTTTCACCCTCGCGGCAGACGCGCACGACGCGAATCGTACCGCGCCGCTCGAGCTCCGACTGCCACGGTCCGATCGTGCTGTCGGGCACCGTCACCACGTGGGTGACGCCGAGTCGCTCGAGCAGCGACGCGATCTCTTCGCCGGAGAACATTCCGTCAGTGCGTTTTCGGGCCCGGCGGCGAGATCACGAGATTCTCGATGAAGAACTCCAGCATCCGCTGCGAATTGAGTCCCGAGTGCCCCTGGTCCGGCCCGAGCTGCAGGTCGAAGCTCTTCCCGGCGCGCTGCAGCGCCGCGACGAGCTGCATCATGTTCGACGGGTGCACGTTGTTGTCCGCCGTGCCGAAGTAGAGCATCAGACGCCCGCGAAGGTTGTTCACGTACGTCATCGCCGAGCCCTTGTTGTAGCCGTCGGGATTCTCCTGCGGAATCCACATGTAGCGCTCGGTGTAGATCGTGTCGTAGTTGCGCCAGTCGGTCGGCGGCGACGATGCCGACGCGGCCGCGAACACTTCGGGATGGCGGAGCAACTCCATCACCGACGTGTAGCCCCCGTACGACGTGCCGAAGATGCCGACGCGATTCTGGTCGATGTACGGCCGAGTGAACAGCGCCTTCACGCCGTCCGCCATGTCGTCGATCTCGACTTGGCCGAGCTTGAGGTACACCGCGTCGAGATACTTCCGGCCCATGCCCGGGTTCGTGCGCGCCTCGACCTGAAGCACGATGAAGCCCAACTCGGTGAGCGCGCTTGGCACGCCGAAGCGCTCGTTGGTGCTGTTGCCGACGCCGGGACCGCCGTACACGCTGACCAACACCGGATACTTCTTGCTCGGATCGAACGTCGACGGATAGCTGATCAAGCCGTGCAGCGTCGCCTGCCCGTCCGACGTCGGGTACGAGTACATCTCGAGCTTCTTGAGGCCGAGCTGCTCGAACTTGGTGATGTCGACCCGCGCGATCTCGCCTTCGACGGCCCCCTTCATGTCGACGAGCCGCGTGACGGCGGGCTGGTCGTGCGTTTCGGCCACGTCCACGAAGTGCTTCATGTCCGGCGAGAGCTGCACCGTGTGGTTGAATTTCGGGTCGGTGAGCCGCACGTCGTCGGTCCCGTCGAGCTTCACGCGGTGAAACTGAAACTTCATGTAGTTGTCGCCGTCGCGCGCCATGTAGTAGAGCGTCTTCGACGGCTCGTCGACGCGCACGATGCTCGACACCTCGGCGCCGAGTCTCGTGATCGGGTTGATCAGTTTGCAGGCCTTGAAATCGTACAGATAGTAGTTCTTGAAACCGGAGCGGTCCGATTCCCAGATGAACCGGTTGCCGTCGGCGAGCCATTGCAGGGTCGGCGCCGGATCGTCGTCGATCCAACCGGTCGGCCATTCTTCGTGCACTACGACACGACAAGTCGGCCCCGACGGCGCGCAGGCGACCATCTCGAGTACGTTCTGCCGGCGATTCGTGCGCAGGAACGTCAGCTCGTCGCCCTTCGGTGACCACTCGACGCGAAAGACATAGTATCCGAGCACGTCGTTCGCGAAATCCTTTCCGTCGCGGACGTTGATCTTGGTGGTCGTCTTCGTATCCACGTCGTAGACCATCAGATCCACGATCGGATTGGCCACGCCGGGCTTGGGATACGCCTCGACGTCGAGCGTGTCCTGAATCTTCGTGAGGTTCGGCGTGAGGTAGAAATCCGGGACCTTGCTCTCGTCGAAGCGGTAGAACGCCAGCTTCTTGCCGTCGGGCGACCACCACATCGCCGTACGCTGGCTCAGCTCCTCGCCGTACACCCAGCTCGCGGTGCCGTACTTGAGGCGCGACTTGTCGCTGCCGTCGGTCGTGATCGCGACCGCGTTCGCGCCCGTCGAGTCGCCGATCCACACGTTGCGGTCTCTGTAGATCGCGCGGTGATTTCCAGCCGGCGCGACCGTCGCCGCGAATTGGCGGCCGCGTTCGGGTGCGCCGCCTGCCGAACCCCGCCCGCGCCCACGCCCGGCGGGCGGCGTCTGGGCCGCCGGCGGGGCGGCGTGATCGACGGTCCTTCGTGCGGCGACGTCGTACGTTCGCGCTTCGCCGCCGATCTGATACGTCACGTACTTGCTATCGGGGGTCCACGTGATGCCCGCGCCCGTCACCGTGAACGCGCGACTCGTAACGGACGCGGCGACCTGCGCGATCTGCGGCGCCATGCGCTGGTACTGGTCGTACCCCGGCATCGATTTGAGGCGGTCTTGCGCGGCCACGGCATGTGCCGCCGCGGTGGAGATGAGGACCGCGAGCCCGATCCTTGCGAAGCACCGGGCCGTGAACCTGTCGATCATGACGGATAACCTCTAGAAGTTTGCGAAGCTGGCTTGAATAAGTTCGGGTGGGCGCAGTCGAAAGTCGATGGGCCTTCCGCTATGTTCCCGCGAATCCAGCCGCACCGAGCTGACGCAGACAAATGGCGAACAAGACGATCGTGATCACCGGCGCCAGCGCCGGCATTGGCGCCGGTGTGGCGCGGCGCCTCGCCGCCGATGGTCATACCCTCGTCTTGACCGCTCGGCGCCAAACTGAGCTCGAGCGCCTCGCCGACGAGTTGAACGCCGCCGGCTCCCGCGCCCTCGCCGTGGTGGCCGACGCCACCAGCGGCACCGACCTGCAAACGGTCGCCACCATCGCGATCGACAGATTCGGCGGCTTCGACGTCTGGATCAACAACGCCGGCCAGGGCATGACTCGCACGGTCCTCGAGCTGACCGACCTCGACGTCGATGAAATGATGTCGGTCAACCTCAAGTCGGCGCTCCACGGCATGCAGATATCCGCCGGGTACTTCATGTCCAAGGGGGCGGACGCCGCCGGCCAAATCATCAACGTGTCGTCGTTCCTCGCGCGGGTGCCGCTGGCCACGCATCGCTCGGCCTACAATGCCTCGAAAGCCGCGCTCAACGCGCTCACGGCGAATCTCCGAATGGATCTTCGCAAGACGCACCCGAACATTCACGTCACGCTCGTCATGCCGGGCATGGTCGCGACGGAATTCGGAAAGAATGCGGTCTATTCGCCGCCCGGCACGCCGGTCTACTCCGGACCATACGTGCAATCCGTGGAAGACGTCGCCGACGTCTTCGCGCGCGTGATCGAGAATCCGGTGGCCGAGGTCTACACGAACCCGCGGTCGAGCGACATGGTGCTCGACTATTTCGCCGACGTCGACGCCTTCGAGGCCCGAGGGATCGGCTGGGGTTCCGCTCCTGCGGGACGCTGAGGTCGCGCGGGAACGCATGAGCCGCCGCGGCACACGGGCGCGCACTGCGCGATTCGCATTCGCCGCTCTCATCGCCGTCACGGGGACGCTCCGCGCGCAGGAGGCGAGCGATCCGCACGCCGTGCGGCCCGAACGCCCAACCGTCGCGACGCACGCGGGTACCGTCGCCGCAGGCTGGCTCGAGATCGAGACCGGATTCGAGCACGACCGTTTCCCGAGCATTTCCACCGCGCTCACGCCCACGGTCTTCAAGTTCGGGCTCGCGAGCCACTTGCAGCTCGGCGTCTTCGGCTCCGTCGTCCACGACCCCGTGACCACGGGCCTCGGCGACGTCGGCGCCGGAGTCAAATGGCGGTTGCTCGACGACGCCCCGCTGCTTGGCGATTTCGCCGTTCTTCCCGCGGTGAAATTTCCGACCGGTGACGCGAGCAAGGGCACCGGCACAGGCACGACCGACGCATCGTTCTTGTTGATCTCGAGTCACTCTCTGGGTGCGGTGTCGATGGACATCAACGCGGGCTACACGCGCCGGAGCGGCGATGGATCCAACGCGCCGACGAACGCCTCGCTCTGGACCGTGTCGTTTGGCGGCCCGGCGGCCGGGCAGCTCGGCTGGACGGCCGAGTGCTACGGATATCCGGGCGCGGGTGGTCCGGCTGGGCAAGCGCCGATCGTCGCCCTGCTCGCCGGTCCGACCTTTCTTTTTCGAACGTGGCTGGCGTTGGACGCCGGCGTCATCGTGCCCGTGCGCGGGCCGCAACCGCACGCGCTCTACGCGGGTGCCGTCTATAACGTTGGGCGAATGTAGTTCGCGCGGAGCGCTCGCCAGATGGTGTTTCGCGACGCATGTTCACAGCGCGCAAAAACCCCACTTGGAGGCACCGTCATGCGTGCGCGCTACAGTTCTCTCCTTCCGATCGCCGCGTCGCTCCTCGCGACGCAGATCCCCGCACAAGGCCGCGGGGCGCGTGATCGCGAGGCGCCCTTCAACACATCGACGAATCCGCTCCTGTCGAGCTTCGCGTTTCGCTCGATCGGTCCGGCGAGCATGGGCGGTCGTCTCGACGACATCGAGGTCTCGCTCAGCGATCCGAACGTCATCTACATCGGCTACGCCGTCGGCGGCGTCTTCAAGTCCGAAGACAACGGCGTGTCGTTCAAGCCGATCTTCCAGACGTACGGGTCGGCGTCGATCGGCGACATCGCCATTCACCCGACGAATCCCGACATCGTCTACGTCGGCACCGGTGAGCCGAACAATCGTCAGACGTCGTCGTTCGGCGACGGGATCTACAAGTCGACGGACGGCGGAAAGACGTTCACGAACCTCGGGCTGAAAGAGACGCAGTCGATCGGGCGCATCGTGATCGACAAGAACAACCCCGAAGTCGTGTACGTCGCGTCGCCGGGCCACCTCTTCGGCCCGAATCCGGAACGTGGCGTCTACAAGACCACGGACGGCGGCAAGACGTGGAACAAGATCAAGTACATCGACGAGAACACCGGGTTCAACGACATCGCCATCGATCCGTCGAACAGCAACGTGCTCTATGCGTCGAGCTATCAGCGCCGGCGCACGAGCTGCTGCTTCAACGGCGGCGGTCCGGGCAGCGCGATCTGGAAGACGGAAGACGCCGGGAAGACGTGGACCAAGTTGACCAACGGGCTTCCGCCGGGCACGTACGGACGCATCGCGCTGAGCATCGCCGCGTCGAGCCCGAACATCGTGTACGCGCAGGTCGAGGCCGGCGAGAGCGGCGCCCAGCTGCGTGGCCGCGGTGGCCCGGCGACCGAGGCGGCGACTCCGGCGGGCGGCGCGGGTGGTGGCGGCGGCGGTGGTGGCGGCGGCGGTGGTGGCCGCGGCGTCGACCCCAGCACCGGCTACTGCAACAACGGCGCGCCTCGCGCGGCGGGTGGTCGCGGCCGCGGCGGCGCGGATTCGACACCCGCGCTTCCGGCGCCGGATCCGAAGCTCGGCGGCGTTTTCCGCTCCGACAATCGCGGGCGTTCGTTCACCTTCGTGAGCAACTGCAATTCGCGCCCGATGTACTTCAGCCAGCTGCGCGTCGATCCGCAGAACCCGAACACGATCTACGTCGCGGGGCTCCCCGTCGCGAAGTCGCTCGACGGCGGCAAGACCTTCGCCACGCTCGATGACGCGGGCGGCAACCAATCGCCGGCGCACGTCGATCAGCACGCGATCTGGGTCGATCCGCGCAACGGCAAGCACCTCATGATCGGCAACGACGGCGGCCTGGACATCAGCTACGACCAGGGGCGCACGTGGGACTTCGTCGCGACGATGGCGACCGGTCTCGCCTACGTCGTGACGGCCGACAATGAGCATCCTTACAACGTCTACACCGGCCTTCAGGACAACAACAGCTGGGGCGGCCCGAGCTCGAAGCGCGGACGCGGCGGGATCACCAACATGGATTGGTTCGGCATCTGCGGCGGCGACGGCTTCTACACCGGCGTCAACGTCAACAATCCGAACATCATCTTCTGCGAGTCGCAGGACGGCAACACTTCACGCTACGACCTGAACGCCGGACAGACGGTCAGCATTCGTCCGACTGCCGGCCCGCGCGTGCAGCTCGCCGGCGGTGCCGCGGGCGGTGAGACGTCCGCCGCCGCGTGCGTCGACGGCCGCGCGCCTGGCGGTGGCCGGGGCGGCGGCGGTGGCGGCCGCGGCGGCGCGGGCGGACGCAAGAACGTGATCAACGCGGAGGGCGGCGAGACGTATCGCTTCAACTGGAACACGCCGTACGAGCTCTCGCCCCACAACCCGGACATCATCTATCTCGGCGGCAACCGCCTGTTCAAGTCCTACGATCGCGGCACGTCGTGGGTCGCCAGCCCCGACCTCACCAAGCAGGTCGATCGCTGCAAGGTCACCGTGATGGGCGTGGCCGGCGACAAGTCGCAGCTCTCCAAGAACGACGGCCTGTCGGCGTACAGCACCATCATCGCGGTGAGCGAGTCGCCGGTGATGCCGGGCGTCGTCTGGGCCGGCACCGACGACGGCAATCTGCAGGTGAGCCGCGACGGCGGACTCACCTTCACCGAAGTCGGCAGGAACATCCAGGGTCTGCCGCAGGGCGCGCTCACGAACGACGATCCGTTCTGGATCTCGCGCATCGACGCGTCGCACTTCGACGCCGGCACGGCGTACGTCTCGATCGACGGCCACCGCAGCGACGACCTGCATCCGTACGTGTTCGTCACGCGCGACTACGGCAAGACGTTCACCAGCATCACGAACGACCTGCCCGCGTACGGCAACGTGCAGGTCGTTCGCGAAGATCCCAAGAACAAGGACCTGTTGTTCGTCGGCACCGAGTTCGGACTCTACACCTCTCTCAACGGCGGCAAGCACTGGGAGCGGTTCATGAACGACTACCCGACCGTGCGGACGGACGACATTCTCATCCATCCGCGCGAGGGTGACGTCATCGTCGCGACGCACGGCCGCAGCATCTGGATTGCCGACGACATCACACCGCTCGAGGAGATGACCTCGACGGTGATGAACGAAGATGTGCACGTCTTCAATCCGCGGCCGGCGATCGATTACATCACGGATCTCACGAACAATCCGCACATCGGCGGACAGAAGAACTTCATCGGTGAGAACGCGCCGCGCGGTACGGCGATCAGCTACTACCTCAAGTCCAACGCGACCGACGTGAAAGTGTCGGTCGTCGACGCCATCGGACGGACGTTGTGCACGACGGAGGCTCCGAAGACCGCCGGCATCCACAAGGTGCAGTGGGCGCTCATCGCGCCCGCTCTCGGCGGTGGCGGTGGCGGTGGAGGCGGGTTCGGCGGCCGCGGCGGTGGCGGCGCCGCCGATCCGGGATGCAGCGGTGGTGGCGGTGGCGGCGGTGGTGGAGGAGGCGGCGGACGTGGAGGCGGCGGTGCGGCGATTCAGCCGGGCACCTACACGGCGAAAGTCGTCGTGAACGGCCAGACGTACACCAAGCCGTTCGAGGTGCTCGAGGACAAGTGGTTCAAGGCGCGCTGACCGTGTGACGTAGCGGCCTGTGCACGTGCGCACCCGTCGACGATCCACCGTCGGCGGGTGCGCACTTTTTTCTCAGCGTTTCTGAACTGCTAAAGCAGTGCGGTCGCCGCAGCCGTGGTCGTGACGAGGCGCTTCTGCGCTTATCTTCTCCCGCGTGGATCTCCCACGACGAAAACCGGAAGACGATCCGGAGATCAAGGCGCGTCAGGACGCGGCCGGCCGCACGGGGTTCATACTCGGCTTGCTTGCCGCGGTCGCCGCCGTCGTCATCAATCTCGCCCGCACCGAGCGACCCTATGACTTCCTGTCGCTCCTCGTCGCCGTTCTGATGGCCGCGCTCAACGTTCCGTTCGGCATCATGCTGGCGCTGCTCGCCGAGAAGTGGACACGCCCCAAAGCGGGGAAGGGCCCGAAAGCCGGCAAGAAGTGAGTCGCGGTGCTAGCCCATCAATCGAGCCCCGCGTTGAAGACGAGGCTCATGCAAGTCACGCCGCCCTCGGCCTTCGCGAACTCGCTCACCGAAACCGGTATCACTTCCCAGCCGCGCGACCCAAGAAGGGAGATCGTTTCCGGAAACGCGTCGGACGCGATGATCCGCTCGCCGATCACGAGAACGTCGCCGGCCAGCGGCTCGGTTTTCGGAACGGATACGAACTCGTGCCCCCGAATCGGGGAGACGGCGATCAGGTCCGCGTCTACCAGGAGGCTGCCGTCGGGGAGCGCACTGCACGCCGACTTGAGGTGGAGACAGCCGAGAACCGGAACCGCCGTCACTGAATAGCCGAAGGGCGCGAGGATGTTGCGCAGCGCGTCGACGCCGGCGGCGTTCGTCCGCTGCGAGAGTCCGACGAAAACCTCGCGTCCGCTGCGCACGACGTCGCCCCCGTCGATTCGCGCCGGCAGCTTCACGTGCCCGATCGGGCGGAACTCGCGAAGCGCCGCCTCGATCGTCGGCACTTCGTCTCGCCGCGACACGGCGCCCATCGACATCATCACCGCGAGCTCGTCGACCACGATGGCCGTGTCCTCGACGAACACGCAGTCCGCCAACTCCTGGCATGCCGGGAGCGGGACGACGCGGGCGCCGCAGCGGCGGAGCGCGTCCTGATACTGCTGATGTTGGCGCACCGCCAGCGCGCCGTCGATCGGCGCGTCGTCGACGAAGGTGCGCTCGCCGAGCTCCATTCGCGGCGACGGCGCGCGTGTTATGGCGACGAGGTTGGCGTCGCTCACGGCTCTTCGCGCGGAGCCTCGATCAGAGTTCGCAACTGCTCTCGCGCTGGGCCCCCGCCGACGAAGAGGTCGTCGGGGAACCTTCGATAGCGAAGCATCTGCGAGTAGATGGCGGAGCTCTGATACATGTTGAGTCCGAAACCCGCGAGATACTGCAGCCGCAGGTTCGAGTCTCGATTCAACTGCGCCCCGGCGAGCCACGGCGCGAGATCGCGCGCCTGGC
Organism: uncultured Gemmatimonadaceae bacterium; assembly: GCA_963736315.1. Classification (GTDB taxonomy): domain Bacteria; phylum Gemmatimonadota; class Gemmatimonadetes; order Gemmatimonadales; family Gemmatimonadaceae; genus JAQBQB01. The sequence goes on from CAVTOB010000001.1 coordinate 269,651, forward strand.
CCGAATAGGTCGAGAGCAGTGCGAGCCCCGATGAGAACCCGACGTCGGCGAGCGATCGCGCGGCGCGCGCGTACTCCGGCCGCGAAAGCCTCGCGTTGACGGAATCGACGTCGATCGGCTGCGGCGCCGCGTGACCGGCGAGGACCACGTCGTAGCCGCTGCCGTTGATGTCGTTCCCCCAGATCGTTCCATCGGGGAAGGCGTCGAAGAAGGTCGCCAGCTCGCTCTTCACGACCTCCGGCGAGCTCTCGTAGAGCGGAACCCACTGTGTCACCACGCCGCCAGGATTCAGATGCTCCTTCACCAGCTCGAAGTACTCCTTGGTGTAGAGCGTCGCCGCGCCCTTGACCCACGGGTGAATCGGGTCGGAGGTGATGACGTCGAACTTCTCCTTCGTCGTTAGGATGTAGTGCCGCGCATCGTCGTAGATGATCTGGACGCGCGGATCCTGCGTGACGTCGTAGTTCTGTTGCGTGAAGTAGGTCGACACGACTCGCGGAATCAGCGGCTCGATCTCGCAGATCACGATCCGCTCCACGCCCGGCTGGGTCACGAACGACCCGGCCGTCACGCCCGCGCCGAATCCGACGACGAGCACGGTGCGCGGCGCCTTCGTCAACATCGCCGACAGATGTCCCAGCATTCGCTGAAGCCGCATGTCCTGCGGCAGGCTCGACGCCTCGACCTTGCCGGCCACGTGGAAGTTGCGCACGCCGCTCGGCTCCTCCGAAACGGCGATCGAGGAGTTTATTCCTTCACCGACGTAGAGGTACTTGGGCTGGTTCGTGTAGGTCGGGAGAAACCGGCCGTACGCCACGAGCCCGTCGGGAACGTTGGGCACGGCGATCACGCACGCGATCGCCGCCGCCGCTCCGGCGACAGCGAGCAGCGTCCCCGCCGGCCGCGGCACCCAACCGCTCGCGCGCTGCGCGTCGCGCTCGTTCGCGGCTTCGACCGCTCGCGCACGACGAACCGCGGCGAACACGACGACCGCCGAGGCCAGGCTGATCGCGATCAGGATCTGCTCGCCGTGACGCGTGCCCCAATGTGGAACGACCACGACGCTGAACAGCGCGGAGCCGAGGATTGCGCCCACCGTGTTCGCCGCGTACACGCGTCCCACGAGACGCCCCGCGTCGTCGCTGGGTCCGACGACCGCGGCCAACGCCAGGGGGAAGCTGGCGCCCCAGAGCACGGCGGCCGGGAACACGGCGACCGCGACGCGCACGACGTCGAGTTGGAACGTGATCCACGGGCTCGGGGACAGCGACGGATTGATCGGCCAGAACGGAAGCGCCCGCGCGATCATGAACGCCGCCCACGCCACGCCGAGCGTCAACAACAGTTGGCTCCACGCGAGCGCGGTGCGCGGTCGCGACGAGCGCGCGATGTACGCGCCGGCGCTGCTTCCCGCGCCGAGTGCCACGAGAAAGACGGCGAGAATGATCGAGAAGGTGTAGACCGACGCGCCCAGCATTAGCGAGAGCAGGCGCGTCCACACCACTTCGGCGCCGAGCGCGGAGAGTCCCGACAAACCGATCGCGAAGTAGATCGCGTTCATGCCCGCCGAGCTTCGCTCGGCTTCGACGGTGGGACGCGGAATGGCCGGTCGATGCGGAGCGCGGCGCGACAGCGCGAGGCCGACGCCCGCGACGCCGAAGTTCACGGCGGCGGCCACGAACGTCGCGACCGTCATGTCGAAGACGCGCAGCAGATAGAAGCCGGCCAGAACACAGCCGAAGACGGCGCCGGCGATGTTGCTCCCGTAGAAGAACCCGAGCCAGGACACGCCGGTCGGCGTCGCTTCGACCCATCGCGCGATCGCCGGAAGCGTCGCGCCCATCAGGAGCGTCGGAGGAAGCAGACATACGGCGCAGAGCACGCCGCGCCACAGAATGCCGGCCAGGCCCTGGACCGGCGTTGCCGTATAGATGCTTCCCATCAGCGGGACGACGACGAGAACGATCAGCCCGAGCGCGCCGATCGCCGCCTCGAGCGCCGCGTACACGCGCAAAGGATGCTGCGCCGGAGAAACGAACCGCGGCAGCAGCAGACTCCCCAGACACATGCCCCCCATGAACGTCCCGAGCAACACGCCGAGCGAAATCGCCGACGAGCCGATGACCAGCTCGATGAGTTGAAACCAGACGATCTCGTAGATGAGCGCCGCGCAGCCGCTGCCGACAAACAGCAACAGCAACGCGGGAAGGAACCGCTGCGTTGGAGGAAGCGCGAGCGGCTGGCTGCCGGATTGTTGCGGACGAAAAGAAAGTTTGGCCATCAATCCCCCGAATGTCGGGGGTGCGCTCCCGTACGTCGATTGACCATACGCCTGATACGAAGCAGGCGCGCCGATGGTTGGCGCGCCTGCCGACGACGGTCTGGAGCGGACGACGGTTATTCGGCGCTAGCCGCGAACCACCGACACCCGGTACTGCGTGACGAGTGGGCCGTCCAGCCCGGGTCGCGTGATCGGGAAGAGCGTGAACGTCCATCCGGGGGCAAGCGGAATGCGCATTCCGCGCGTCGGGAGCTCGTTGATCAGATCACCCTGGCGCACCAAACCACCCTCCGGAATGCGAGCCAGCGCCGAGTCCGCGACCGGGCCGTACAGCGCCGGCAGCGTGGACCGCACGAGACGTTCGAATTTCCATGGGTTGCGTGTTCGAATCATCGTCCGGTCGAAGGACACCGTGATGACGCTGTCCGTGCGCGTTGCGAGCAGGCTGTCCGGGAGGCTGGATTTCCCCTGCGGAACGAGCGGGCTCGCGGGCGCGGGTGTTACCGGTGCTGTGGGTACGGGGGCAGTCGCCGGCGACGCCGGCATCGTCACACCTTGTTGGGCCGCGCTCGGCGCCGCAGTCATTGCCTTTGCCGCGTCGCCGCCCGCATCGCTCGTCACCGTCGCTGTTGCGACGCGAAGTCGTGGGGATGACAAACGTTTCTCGAAAGCGACTCGCCCCACCAGCCCCATCACGGCCAGCGTGGACAGAAGAGCCAGCCCCGAGCTCCCTTTCATGAGAAGGCGACGACGACGCCTTCGCGTGGCGCTTCGCGCCTCCCAGCGACAGTGTAGACACACGGTCGTGCCGGGGCGCAGCTCGTGCGGGCAGGGATTGGTCGGCAGTTGCATCGCGTGCGACACTTCCATCTCCTCGTCCTCTTATCAAGAGTCGGGACGAGCTCATGCGCTTTGCCGCAACGTCCTCGCGTTTCGCCAGGGTCGGCCCTTGGCGAAATCGGTCATTCTGGCTCCGAGAGGATCTGATGGCGGGCTGTCGCCTCCCGCGCTGGTCTCGTTATCGTGCTTTGGGTCACCACATGAACGAGGCCACCGAGACCCCCGCCACCGAACGTCGGCCGGTTCAAGTCCGACGGGCACTTCCGCGAGACGCCGACGCACTCGCCGAGCTCCGATACGCGTTCCGTTCGGAGCAGCGGCCCGCGACGGAATCGCCGGAAGCATTCACGGCGCGTTGTTCAAACTGGATGCGCCCACGACTGCGAGTCGACTCGCGTTGGATGGTGTGGTTGGCCGAGCGCGACGGACGAATCGTCGGCAACCTCTGGATGCAGTTCGTCGAGAAGATTCCCAACCCGGGACCGGAATCCGAGCTGCACGCGTACATCTCGAACTTCTTCATCCTTCCCGCCGAGCGAAACAGCGGTGTCGGCACGAGGATGCTGAGCGCCTCCGTCGCACACTGTCGCGCGCATCACGTCGACACGGTGTTTCTCTGGCCGACGCAACGCAGCACGCCGCTCTACCAGCGCACGGGATTCGAACTGCCCGGCGACCTGCTGGTCCTGGAGTTGCGCGAGGGCAAACCTCGATGAACGACCGTTTGGTCGAGCGCCGCCGCGGCGATCTGTTGCTGTCGACCGATCGAGCGCGCATCGACCAACCAGCGGTGCTCGCGATGTTGCACGATTCCCATTGGGGCGGGTCTTCGTGGATGGTCGAGGAGATCCTCGCGCATCCGGATCTTCAGGGGCTTCGCCGGATCGCTCTCCTCACGCGCGACGCGCAGGCACTGTACGAACGATTCGGGTTCTCCACCCGAATGGCGACCTCTACATATATGGAACGGCGTCACCCGACGCCTTGATCCCGAGGGTGCTACTTTCTGTTACTCGATTCGGACGGCACCCGGTGCCCGAACCATAGAGGAGGAAGGATGACTGCGAAGCTCGACAAGACGATCAAGCGGGAGTTGGAGCTGGACGGAAAGGTCTACACGATCGCGATCGGTCCCGAAGGGATCAAAGTCACGGAAAAGGGGCGTCGCAACGGTCCCGAGGTCTCGTGGCGCTCGATCGTGAGCGGCGAGCAGGCGCTCACCGAAGGACTCAAGGCGTCGGTCGACGCGGGATCGTCGGAGTCGTAGCTCCGCGGCGTCAGTCGTCCCGTTCCGACTCGACGGGATCGCGTGCCGCGGAGCGCGCGCGCCGACGCGCCGCGCCGCCGACTCGCGGATCGAGTCGAAGCTCCATCTGAGCCGCGAGCAGCCGCTCGCCGCCTTCCGCGAGTTGCGTCATGCGGTGCCCAAAGCGATAGAACTGCACCGGCGCGCGATGACTGTCGCGCGGCGCGCGCGATAGCACCATCAACTCCTCGCGCACTTCGCGCGGGAGATGCGCGGCCATGCGGCGGCGCAACAGCGCGGTGACGCGCAGCGAGTTGCGCGCCAGAAACGCGCTTTCGAGCTCGCCGAGGTAGACGACCAACTTCGCCATCAGCGCGTCGGTGGATCGTCGCTCGAGATTCGTTCTCGTCATCCGATTGGGTTCCGTCGTCGCGCGCGACCGACGTTTGATGTCCGGCAATATTCCCGCGTCGCCGCGTTGCGCCAGGGTAGCCCGGCAACGTTGATGCTATCAACAGCGTGTCCACATTCGCGTGTGGACAGGTTTCGGTTTCTCGACACGAACGCGACCGCCGCGACCACACAAACTGGTTACGCGTCAGTGAGTATCGGCCCGCCGATTTTGTGCCGCGAAACTCGAGAAAACGCGCGCTTTTTCCCGCCGGAGTTTGCAGGTCTCCGCGCCTCGCCCCCGCTCGCGGCACTCGGATTTCGTACACATCTGTCCACAGTCTTTTTCAACAGCACGAGGCCCGGTGTTAAGCCAGCGTGCGAACGGAGTTACCGAATTATCGACAACTCTCCACATCGGCTATCCACAGCAACGACAAGGAGTTATGGAAAACTTTACTATTGCGCTTTGAATCAGTGTTTTCTAGGTTCCCGCTCCCTTCGATTTGCAACATCGGCGTCACGACGGTCTCTCCCCCCACCGACAGCGCGTCTCGACCAATGCGACTCGTCAGTTGTGCTACGCCACCCGAACCACTCGAGGAAGCGCCGCGTACGGCGCTGCTCGCCGACCTTACCGAGGGCGAGCGTTGGGACGGCTTCTGGTCCGCTGACGCATACTACGTTCGCTGCACGAAAGACGCGGGCGACGTAGGGTGGTTCCAGCTCGCCGACGACGTCGCGCCTCAAAGCTCCGCGCAGTCCGGCGCGCGAGTGCTCGCCCTCAGGCCGACCGGACGCCCGGGATCGAGGGTCTCGGTGGTCGTGGCGCGATCGCCGAACGGCCGCCGCATGCTGGTCGGCAGCACCCGACGATCCCAGCGATGATCAAAGAACGCTCAACGAGTTCCTTCGGGGAGGAGCTCGAGCTGCGCGGTGCGCAGCTCGACCACTCGCCGAGCGGCCTCGTAGAGCCAATCGAAGCTGGCATCGAGGCGCGGATCGCCGCCGGCGGCGTCCCGGGCGAGGGTGAAATGGCTATAGAGCCGCGCGTCGACGCGCGAGGGTTCGCCGTGCAGGCGGAAGAGCAACAGCTCGGTGGCCGCCTCGGTGAGATGGAACAGCGTGAAGAGATAGAACCGCGTTCGCGTCTCGTCGGCGGTGTCGATCGTCGCGAGCTGCGCGGCCTCGCGAATGGGCCGCTCCTCGCGAATCGACGCGATGATCTCCATCGCGTGTCCCAGCCCCGACGGTCCGGCGCCGCGGAGCACGTGCGTCCAGAGCTCGACCACGCGCCGCAACAGCACGATGTCCCATCGCTCGCCGCGCCCCTCGGGGGGGAAGAGCATGGGCGCGTAGGCGCGGAGCCAGTGGCGAAACTCCGTCTGCTTGTTGCCGAGCTGGGCGAGTCCGGCCAGGAGCAGGGTGCGGTAGAGGGCGGCGACTTGTTCGTGCGGCTCGACGGGGAGCGCCGCCGTGAGGATGAACGCGCGATCGGCGCCCACCTCGACGTGCGCCGTGCGCTGAGCCTCCTGTTCGGCGGAGAGCAGAGCGCTGGGCGAAGCGGAACCCTCGAAGTCGAGCCATTCGCTGGCCGCGATGACGTACGCGCCAGCCAGTGGCACGACGAACTCGGGCAACGTCGCCTCCGCCGGCGGAGTCTCGCCGGCGCCGAGCCGCGTGAGCACACCCATTGCGAACTGGATCGACGACGCCCGGTCCTCGGGCGTGACGATCTTCACGGCCCAATGACGGTCGAGCGTCTCGAGCGCGTTCGGCGAGAGGGCGGGGGGCGGGATCGACGGCGTAGTCATGTCGGCGGATCTGCGATACGCGAGGATGCGGGCGTCGGCGCCCCATCCTCGCTCACTCCTCTGACGGGCATTTCAAAGCACGGTAACAGCTTGCGATCAAATCCGCGGCGAGTCCACTCATGAGCATCGAACCCAACGCCCGCCGCCGCCTTCACCTGGTCTACGCGACGACGCGCGATCCCGATCTGGCGAAGGAGCTCCGACAAGTTCTCGAGGAAGACCCGATGTCATTCGTTCCGAGTGCGGACCTGCTGCGCGCGATCGCTCTGTGTACGGCGTGCGCCCAGGACGCACCACGCGATAGCAGGACCGGTTTGTGCGAGCAGCACCGCAATAGCTGGAATCTGGAAGTCTGCATGAACGACGCATCAGACGCGGCCGAGCAGAGCTCGCTGCAGGCCCTCGTACACGGGGTGTTCGCGACTCCCGACGGCGGGGCGCAGCTCCTCTCGGCGCTCGACCGCCAGCGGCGCGCGCTCACTCTGGTGCTCGAAGCGCACGCGCGAGGCGCGGTGCGTCTGCCGGAAAGCATCGCGCGCACCGTCGAGCGCGCGTGTGAGAGCGGTCCCCGGTTTCTCACCGGCGGTGCCACGTCCGCCGTTCAACAGGCGAGCTGACGACCGCCGGAGGATGAACGAATGATTCAGGTCACGTGTGAAGGCGGCGAATGCAACGGGCTCACCGTACGGGTCGAGCCCCAGCCGACGTACTACGAGGTCGTCGATCCCCGGGATCCGAAGCGGCGCGACTACTACATCCTCGAGGTCAGTCATTGGGGAGCGCGGCTGGTCCCCGAAGCGACCGCGGAGTGGCGCGCGCGCGTCTGACGCTCGGGCGGAGTCGCTCGGCTCGTCACGAGCTCGACTCGTAGTCTTCGATCGCCCACTCGAGCACGTCGGCCTCGAGCCAGCCGCCGTCGCTCAGAATCGCGCCGGATTGCTCGAGCATCTGCAACAGCGAGCGCGCGTGGCGCAGCACGCCGGAGAGCGACATGCGTTCCGCGCGCAGCGTCGTGACGATCTCGCGAACGAGCGCACGGAATTTTTCGCGCGCGACGCTGGCCTCTTGAATGTGCTTGCGGGCCTCGATCACCGTCTCGCGAATCTCCGGCGTCCAGTCGGCGAGCAGGTTATGCCGCGCCATCATCGCGAGGTGTCCCTTTTCGATCTCACGCAGTCGCTGATACTGTCCCGCGGCGTCAGCGACGCCTGGGGGAAGCGCGGGGAATGCGCTTGCGGGTGATCCTGCGCGCTGCGGGAGACCCATCGGTGTTCCTCTCGGCCGGGATCGTCGCGGTGTGCAAGTTCGCGTGAGACAGCGACATAATCGGCGGGGAAGGCAAGAGTCCGCAAGGGCTTGGGGCCAAAGATTGGACGAAGGTCCGATGCCGGGCCACACGAATCAACCCGCAGCCGGGGAAATTCCATGAGCGCGGAGCGGTGTGACCAGGCATTGAACGGAGCCGGGCAGGACGAAGCGAGTGGACGCGGCCGCCTCGAGGAAACGCGAGGGGGCGCGAAACGGCAGTGCTGGCGTCGGGACCGCTGCGCCTGACCGGGCGCTCGGCCCAGGCGGCATGTTGCTACTGCTCGCCGGCATCGTCGTCGCTGGTCTTTCACTATCGCGCGCGAATTCGCGCCACGCCGTTTACGATCTCCGCGCTGCTGTGGATCGCTTGGAACGTCTACTGGAGCGTAGCGGCGACGAAAACGGGGTCGACAGTTCGCAGCGAGACCACGCGATCGCGCGCTTTTCACCAGTATCTCCTGCTGCTGGCGTTCTTTCTCCTTTTCGCCCCGCTCCCCGGGCTGGATCGCCGCATCCTGCCGCCCGGCGCCCTTTGGGTCGTCCTCGGGCTCGCCATGCAGATGGGGTTTTTCGGCCTTGCTATCAGCGCTCGGCGTACGCTCGGCCGCAATTGGAGCGGTGCCATCACTGAAAAGGTGGACCACGAACTCATCCGCTCAGGCCCGTATCGCTTCGTGCGGCATCCGATCTATACGGCGATAATCGGGATGTTTTTCGGTGCGGCGCTCGTGTCGGGAGATGTGCACGCATTTCTTGCCGTTGCCGTCATCGCCGCGGCATACCTGAGGAAGATTCGCCTCGAGGAGCAGAACCTCGCGCAGGTATTTGGTCCTCGATACGACGAATACCGTCGCACGACGCGCGCGCTGATTCCCTGGGTGCTCTGAGCGCGCCGACCCTTCCGCGCAAGGGACAGGGAATCTATTGTCAGGCCGCGTATTGATTTGCGGCCACGCAGAGAATCATCGCCCTCATACGGAACGGAGAGCTACGATATGTCTTCCCCGCGCGTTTTCATTGCTGCTTCCGCTGCCCTTACTTGGCGGCGTGTCACCGCCAACCGCCGATGGACGAGCACATGGCGCACATGTCGGCCGGCGATCTTGGCCTTCCCGCCATCCCCGCATCGAATGAGCAAGGTGACATGACGCTTCCAGCGAGCAGCATCCACTCCGCCGCCCGCCTGGCGTCGAGTCCGCGCCATGGTGAGTGGGTAAGGGTCGCATGGGAGCCAGGCTCGAAGGACTCCTTGATGGCCTACATCGTGTACCCGTCGACGAACGAATCCCAAATCACCGGTGGTTGTCGTCGTGCACGAGATCTACGGTCTGTCGACTGGGTTCGAGCGGTCGCCGATCAAGCCGCCGCTGATGGTTTCATCGCGATAGCGCCGGATTTCACGTCTCGCGTGCGAGGCGGCCCGGGCATGGATTCGATCTGACGACGGACTCGGCGTCGGAAGCTCACGCGACCGCTCCCCGCGGCCGAGCGCAACAAGGGAATCGACGGCAGTGGCCCGTTACGCAATGTCTCAGCCGGCAGCGGCACCCGCGCTATGGGGTGATCGGATTTTGCTGGGGCGGCGGGACGGTATGGATGCATGCCGTCAACGGCGGAGTCCCTGGATACTCAGGCGGCGTCGCGTTCTACGGGCTGCCATACAGGAACGGCGCCGTCCGAACGGCGATTCGCTGGCGAAAATCAACAAGCCTGTGATGATGTACAACGGCGCCAAGGACACTCGCACCGGGGCCCGAATGCCGGCCGTTGACTCAATGCGATGAAAGCGCTCGGACAAATCGTACTACGGGAAGAACTTCGCTGGCGCCATCCACGGATTCGCCCGTGCACAGGACGATCCGCGACAGCCGCGAGCCCGAGAGACGGAAGGCCGATCGTGCAAGCCGAGGAAAAGGCGAATCTCGCCGCGACCAAGGAGGCTTGGCCGCAGACAGTCGACTTCCTCAAGAAAAACCTGGGGATGGGAATGAAGTAGCGACGGGCGGCTACGGCTTCGAGGGGACCGTCACCAGTTTTTCCGGTGACATCCCCTCGGCCTCCGCCTGGAAGTTCACGACGACGCGGTGCGTGAGCACGGGAACCGCCATCGCGTTCACGTCCTCGAGATCGGGAACGGCGCGGCCGTCCATCGCGGCGCGGGCTTTGGCGCCGAGGATGAGGTATTGCGAGGCTCGCGGCCCGGCGCCCCAGCTCACGTACTTCTTCACCATCGGCGTCGCCTCTTCGGCGGCCGGGCGCGTCGAGCGCGCGAGCTTGACGGCGTAGCTGACGACCGACGGCGGCGCGGGAAGGCGCCGTACGAGATGCTGGAGCTGGAGCAACTGCGCGGCGTCGAGGACGGGGCGGATCTCGACGTCGAGGTCGCCCGTCGTCGCGGCGACGATCCTCTCTTCCTCGTCGCGGCTCGGATATCCGATCGTGAGCTGCATCATGAACCGATCGAGCTGCGCTTCCGGCAACGGGTACGTTCCTTCCTGCTCGATCGGGTTCTGCGTCGCGAGGACGAAGAACGGCTCCGGTAACCGGTGAGTCTGGCCGGCCGCGGTAACGGCGTGCTCCTGCATCGCCTGGAGGAGCGCGGCCTGCGTCTTCGGCGGCGCGCGGTTGATCTCGTCCGCGAGCACGACGTTTCCGAAGATCGGGCCCTTGGCGAACTTGAAGAACCGCCGCGCGCCGCCGGAGGTGTGATCTTCTTCGAGCAGCTCGGTTCCCGTGATGTCGCTGGGCATGAGATCCGGGGTGAACTGCACGCGCGAAAAGGTCAGGTCGAGCGCCTGCGCCACCGTTTGCACGAGGAGGGTCTTCGCGAGGCCGGGGACGCCGACGAGGAGCACGTGGCCGCCGGCCAGGAGCGCCGCGACGAGGTCGTCGACGATCTTCTGCTGCCCGATGATGCGGCGGCCGATCTGTGCGATCAGCTCCGAGCGCGCTCGCGAGAGCTGTTCGAGCATCTCGACGTCGCGCGAATCGTCCACCACTACCTGTCGCGTGGCCACGCGGGATCCTTTGGCAATTTGAGGTATCCGGGACAACCTAACCGGTGCGGCGCGACGGTCCAGGGCCGCCGGATTCGACGGCGAGAGATCGGGCATCCCGACTGAAAAAAACGACGGGCCGCCCATCTGGGCGGCCCGAACCGTCGTCCGGCATGTTTAGCGTTCTCTTATGGCACGACGAAGTCGGCGCGCTCCTCGGCGGGGAAGTTCGTGCTGTTGAGCGTGGCGATCGCCGTGTAGCGGCCGGGGGCGGGCGCCGTCCAGGCTTCGCGGGCGTTCATCGAGTCGCCGCTGCTCAGCTGCTTGTTCTGGACGCCCTGCGTGAACATTCGGCCGGCCGACCACCGCCACACCTCGCGTCCGACCGAGTCGACGACGACGAAGTCGTACGACTGTCCGCTGCGGAACGTGAGCTCGACGTGTTTCTTGCCGACGTTCTTCACACCGAGTGCGAACTGAATCGCGGTGGGTTGAACGGTGACGACGAGGTGCGAATCGAGTTTGGGTGCGACCTTCGTCGACGTCGCTGCGGTGTTCGTCGATTTCGCCGAAGAACGAAGACGCGTTCGTTCCGATCGTTTCGGTCTTTCGACTATTTCACCGGTTGCGCTCGACTTGAGCAGCATCGCGCTCGCGAGCGCGGCCGGCTGAGAATTCTGCGAAGTGGAGCGCGAGCGCGGGCTACAGGCGAACGCGAGTGCGCCTGCGAAAGCCAACGCGATGGCGAAACGAATGTTCATGAATCCCGGTGGCGGCGAGGGTTGGCCTCCGGTGGACCGTGAGCGGCGGGATGCGCTCACAGAACGGGCGTGCGCCAACCTATCAACGCGTGGACGAATAGTCAACATGAGGCGCAACGGGGAAGCGGCAGTCAGACATCGACTTAAGAGGAATGGTCAGGCGTTTGGCAAATGGCATTGCAGACTGCCAGGTTTGCTTGCGAAAAATTTCACAAGCTCGTAAATTCTGCATCGGAATGGACGACAAGCGGGACGTGCGAGGGGGCTCGGAAGGACGCGGACTCGGGACACGCCGAGGCGCCGCCGGAGCCGTGTCCGGGATGGAATTCGCGGGAATCGGGATCCAGTTCGCCATTACGATCCTGGTCTTCGCGTTCGCCGGCGTCTGGCTCGACAACAGGTTAGGCACGTCCCCGTGGTTCATTCTCATCTCGGTTTTCGTCGGCGCGGCTGGCGGCTTTTACTCGATGTATCGGCGCGTTACAGCGGCTCAACGGAAGTCCAAGGACGTCGTCGCCCAGGGGCAATCTGGCGGCGGGACCGGGCGGGGTAGGTGACCAAAGCACTTGCGCGGTACGGGTTGCTCGTTGTGGCCGTGGCGGGTTTGGGGGTAGCGATTTTGAGCCTCGCATTTCGAGGGCCCGGTGATCGTCCGGCGGCGTGGTCGAGCGTCGAAGCATCGCCACTCGGATTTCCGGAGGCGATAGCGTGACACCGAATCATCGCCGCGACGGGGACTCCTCGGCGCTGAGTGGGTCGGGCCTCGCCGGGATGGGCTTGGAGTTCGTGATTGCCATCCTCGTCGGCCTGTTCGGGGGGCGATGGCTCGATGGGCGGCTCAGAACGACGCCCTTGTTCATGATTGTCGGCGTCTTTCTGAGTGCCGGAGTCTTCATGTTCGCGATGTATCGAAGGGTTTTCCCGCCTGACAAGCAGGTGCCGCCGAAGTCGGACGGACGATGAAAGCGACAATCTGGTTTGCAACTGCTTTGCTCGTGATCGTGCTCGTCGTGGGGCGGCTCCTCGCGATTCCATTCTCGTCGAGTGCAGATCGACGGGCGATCGAGACGAGCGGGGCGGTGGCCTTCGGCGTTCAGATGTGTGCGTTTCTGCTTGCCCGCCGGCCGACCGTGAGCGGTCTCGGTAGCGGCTGGGTGCTCGGTATTGGAATGCGGTTCGTCGCCCTCGTGGCCTACGGCGTCGTGGCAGTCAGGATCCTCGGAATGCACGCGCCGGTGGCGCTGATCAGTTTGGTGAGTTTCTTCTTCGTGTCGACATTGGTCGAACCCAAGTTGCTAACGCTATGAGAGTGAGCAGACTGCTTCGATTTTTTCTGACGACGATCGTGCTTGTGTTCGTGCCGGCCTCCCGGGCAGCTTCGCTCGTCGCGTTTCAACGGCCTGTCACCGTCGCCGACTCGTCGCAGCCTTCCGACCATGCGATGAGCCAAGCCGCGAAGAAGGTCGACATCATCCTCCCGCACATCAGCGACTCGGATGAGCTCGACGTCCCGTGGTTCAATTTTTCGGGCTATCGGGTGGTCCACCTGCCGCATTGGCGTCCGATCATGATCGGCAACCATGCGCTCGATCTCTCCCCGACCAAGCACGTCGTGATGATGATCATCGCCGCTTTCCTGGCATGCGTCATCCTGATCGGCGCGGCGCGGGCCCAGGCCCGCCATACGGCCCGCGGCGTGGCGCCGAAGGGGGTTTCCGGCACCGTCGAGGCGATGGTTCTCTATCTGCGAAACGAAGTCATCCTACCCGCGGTGGGCCCGCGGGGTGACGTCTTCGTGCCGTATCTGCTCTCGACGTTCTTCTTCATCCTGTTCGCGAACCTCTTGGGGCTGCTCCCCTACGGATCGACCGCGACGGGCAACGTATCCGTCACCGGGGCACTCGCTCTCATCGCGTTCGTCGTGATCGAAGTGTCCGGGATGATCGCGCTGGGAAAGGGCTACATCAGCACGATCGTTTACTGGCCGCACGACATGCCGCTGTTCGGCAAGATCATCATGACGGCCATCATGACCCCCGTCGAAATCCTGGGGAAGTTCACGAAGCCGTTCGCGCTCACCATCCGTCTCTTCGCCAATATGACGGCGGGCCACGTGATGGTTCTCGCGCTGATCTCGATCATTTTCATGTTCGGTTCGGTTCTGATCGGCATCGCCCCGATGCTGATGGCGGTTGCGATCATGATGCTTGAGCTATTCGTCGCGCTTCTGCAGGCGTATGTGTTCACGCTGCTGGTGGCATCGTTCATCGGGCAAATCAGGACCGTCGAAGGGCACTAATTGGCTGGAGCCGCCAGGGGAGTAGCTCCGACCCTTGGCGGGTACCCGATCGAGGGATCGGGGATGCTCGTTGAGGCCCGGGCCTCGTTGACGAGCGGCGCTGTTGAGATAGGACGTCGGCGCGGAGCCGTTAGACTCACGATTTCACGTTTGGAGTTCGACATGCACTCGTTGATGCCATTGTTGCAGGCCGCCGCGGCCTATTCGCGGGATTACACCGGCGCGTGGGCGCTGCTTGGAGCTGGGATCGGCGCAGGAATCTCCGCGGTCGGTGCGGGTATCGGGATCGGCCGCATCGGCGGACAGTCGTCCGAGGCGATCGCCCGGCAGCCAGAGGCAGGCGGCCAGATCCGCGGCAACGCCATTCTCTTGGCCGCTCTGATCGAAGGCGTGGCGCTGTTCGGCGTCGTCGTCGCAATGATGATTTACTTCAAGTTCTAACGGCGATCGGGCGGCGGCCCGGGACCGCCGCCCGTCGTCCCATCCGAGACTTCAATGCGTCTTTCGATGCTTCGTTCGTTCGCGGCGCTGGCATTTTCCCCAGCCGTCGCCATGGCACAGGAATCGGCTGGCGGCACGCGCCCATTCATGCAGCCCGACAGCGGGTTGATCATATGGACGTTGATCATCTTCGCCGTTCTGATGGTCGTCCTGTCACGCTATGCCTTCGGCCCGTTGACCAAGGCCGTGCGCGCCCGAGAGGAATCGCTGCAGCAGGCAATCGACGCGGCGAAGGCCGATCGTGAGGCCGCGGCCAAGTTGCTCGCCGAGCATCAGGCCCAGATCGAGGCGGCGCGTGGAGAGGCGCAGAAGCTCATCGCCGACGGCCGTTCGGTCGCTGAGAAGATGCGCGGCGACCTGCTCGAGCAGACGCGCCGCGAACAGCAGGAGATGCTCGAGCGAGCTCGTCGGGAGATCGTCAGCGAGAAGGAGCGCGCGATCGCCGAGCTTCGTAAGGAGGCGGTTGACCTCGCGCTAGCCGGCGCGAGCAAGGTCATCGAGCAGAACCTCGAGTCGGCCAAGAACCGCCAGCTCGTGGAGTCGTTCCTGTCCTCTATCGGCAACGTGAAGGTCGGCTGATGCGCGAACCGACGATCGCCCGGAACTACGCTGAGGCTCTCCTCGAGCTGGCTCAGCGCGCGGGAGACCTGCGCGGCTGGGGCGAGATGTTCGACAGCGTCTCGAACGCGCTGGAGACCGACCGGCGGCTGCGCATCTTCCTCGAGTCGCCCCGCGTGAGCGCGCAGCGGAAGAACGAGATCATACAGAAGGCGTACGGAGGCGCGCTCCCCCGAAACTTCGTGCGCTTCCTCCAGGCGCTCGTGAACCACCGCCGTCAAATGCTCATCCCGCTCATCGCCCACGCGTACCACGACCTCGTGGACCAGGTCGAAGGCAGGGTGCACGCGTCGGTGACCGTCGCCCGCGAGGCCGATGAGCGCGACCGCGAGCTGGTGACTACCCAGTTGTCTCGCGCCTTGGGCAAGACGGTCGTCCCGCACTTCCACGTCAATCCCGATGTCCTCGGCGGGATCGTCGTGAGGGTCGGGGACACCGTGCTGGACGGTTCGGTCAGAAAGCGCTTGGCGATTTTGAGGAGGGGGATGCTGGGCAGGTAGGGAACGGCTGAACAGCTTGACGGCTGGACAGCTTGACGGCTCGAGGGTTGGACGGGGCGGGCGCCCAGCAGACGGTGCCCGCCTTCCGTATAATGGGGCGTGATGCGCCCACCCAGCTCTTCCCGATCCACCTGTAGCCACTTGCGCTGGAGTCAGAGATGACGCGCCCCTCCCCCGTTGTGCGTGCTTCGTTGCGCGCTGTGATCGGCCTCGCCTGCCTTGCTCTCGCCGCGCCGATATCGGCGCAAGGGGTCACGCAGCAAGGCTGGAATCCGAAAGACGTTCTGGCGAAGGAGACCTACGTCAAACCGCCGGAGATCGTCGAGCGGATCGTGACGGCGCCGCGTAACAACGTGGCGTTCGCGAACCCGAGTCCGGACCACAGATACTTCCTCAAAACCGAGAGCGAGGGACTTCCCTCGATCGACGTGTTCGGGAAGCCGCACTATCGCCTCGGCGGCGTCGAGATCGACTACAAGGCGAACCGCGCACGCGCGCTGACGACCCGCGGCAGCATCGGGCTCACGCTGCTCGATCCCACCAGCGGCGCCATGCGCACGATCGAGACGCCGAAGGGCGCGGTCGTGAACGGCGCGACCTGGTCGCCGGACGGCAAGTCGATCGGCTACATCGCGTCGTTCGACGCGCGAACCGACATCTACGTCGCCGACGTCGCGACCGGCAAGTCGACGCTCATCACCGCGAAGACGCCGCTCCTCGCGGCACGCGTGACGACCTTCGACTGGACGGCGGACGGGAAGAACGTCGTCGCGGTGCTGCTTCCGGATGGACGTCCCGCCGAGCCGAAGCGGCCGCCGGTGGAAACGGGCCCGCTCGTGCGCACGAGCGAAGCGGGCAAGGTGCTCCAGAACCGCAACTACGCGAGTCTGCTCCGCGATCCGTACGACAAGGAGCTTCTCGACTACTACACGCTCGGCCAGCTCGCGACGATCGACGTGAAGACGAAGGCCGTCAAGAAGATTGGCGCGCCCGCGCTGTTCACCAATGTCGACGCGTCGCCGGACGGCCAGTATTTCCGCGTGACGCTGCAGACCAAGCCGTACTCGTACCTCGTTCCAGTCGCGAACTTCGGAACGGTCGAGCAGATCTGGGACGCGAACGGCAAGGAGCTCGCCGAGATCTCGAAGACAGTGCTGCGCGAAGGAACGGGCGGCGCGAATGACACGACGGCGTTCGCCGGGGGCGCCGGGTTCGGCGGCCGCGGGGGCGGGGCGGATACTGCGAAGCGCAACGTTCAGTGGAATCCGGTCGGCACGGGCCTCGTGTATCTGCAGAGCGAAGCCGGACCGGCCGGTCAGAACGGCGGCGGTGCCGCGCGCGGAGGCGCCGGTCGCGGCGCGGGCCGGGGCGCCGGTGGCGGAGCGAACCGGAAGGACCGCGTGTTCGTATGGTCGGCGCCGTTCGGCGCGGGCGACGTGAAGCAACTCTTCGAGGCGAACAGCCGCATGACGTCGGCCGAGTTCAGCGCGGACGGCAAGACACTGTTCGTGAACGAAGGCACTGATCTCTACGCCGTGCGCCTCGCCGATCCGAGCAAGCACTACGAGATCGCCAAGGGCGGATCGATCGCGGCCGGCGGCCGCGGCGGCCGCGGTGGCGGCGGCGGCGGCGGGGGTGGCCGCGGCGGCGCGCAGAGCGATTCCGCGTTCTTCGCCAACCCCGGCGCGCTGCAGGTGAAGCGCAGCCCGAACGGCGGCAACGTCGTCCTGGTTTCCACGGACGGCAAGAGCGTGTTTCTCGAGGGGACGAAGTACTTCCCGGAATGGGCGAAGCAAGCGCCGCACAACTTCGTCGACAAGGTCGACATCGAGACCGACCAGAAGACGCGGGTGTTCGAGGGCAAGGGCGACATCGCCGAGGACGTCGTGGCGCCGCTCGACGACGACTACTCCAAGGTCATCGTGTCCAAGCAGTCGCCGACGATGGTTCCGGATTCGTACCTGCGCGACATGAAGACGGCGTCGGAGACGAAGCTCACGAAGAACAGCGATTTCGCGCCGGAAGTGTCGCAGGCCATTCGCAAGCGTCTGCTCGTCGAGCGTCCGCGCGACAACTACAAGTTCTACATCGACGTCACGCTGCCGCGCGACTATAAAGAAGGCACTCGGCTGCCTGGCATCATCTGGTTCTATCCGACCGAGTTCTCGACGCAGCAGGAGTACGATCAGCGCCGCCGCACGACGAACATCAACCAGTTCGCCAACGTCGCCGCGCGGAGCCCGGAGATCTGGGTCACGCAGGGCTACGTCGTGATTCAGCCGGTCGACATCCCGATCGTCGGTCCCACGGGCCGCATGAACGACCACTACGTCGACGAGCTCCGCGAGGACCTCGATCTCGTCATCGACGCGGTGGACAAGGCCGGGTATCTCGACCGCGACCGGCTCGGCATCGGCGGCCACAGCTACGGCGCGTTCAGCACGATGAACGCGATGACGCACACGCCGTACTTCAAGGCAGGCATCGCCGGCGACGGCATGTACAACCGGACGCTCACGCCGTACAACTTCCAGAACGAGCGGCGCACGTTCTGGGAAGCGAAGGACACCTACGAAGAGATGTCGCCGTTCTTCTATGCGGACCGGTTGAGCGGAGCGGTGCTGATGTACCACTCGCTCGAGGACCAGAACGTCGGCACGGATCCGATCTCGTCGATCCGCATGATGCAGGCGCTGCAAGGGCAGGGGAAACAGGCCGCGCTGTTCATGTATCCGTACGAGGATCACGGTCCGGCGACGCGCGAGTCGGATCTCGACCAGTGGGCGCGATGGATCGCGTGGTTCGACGTCTACGTGAAGAACCCGCAGAAGAAAATGGAAAAGCCCGCGGCGGTCGTTCCCTGACACGCCGTTGACGGCTATACTCGACGCCCGCCGGCTTTCCGGCGGGCGTCGTGTTTTTGGAGGGGGGCGAGCCGTCGATGACTTCCCGGAACTACGGGCAATGGAAGCCGACCCGGCCTCGCACGCTCGTCGTGGCGTGCTCGGACGGGCGGCTGCAAGAAGCGACCGATTCGTTTTTCGAGGCGGAACTCGGCCTCAAGGAGTTCGACCGTCTCTACGTGCCGGGTGGCGGCGGCGCGCTCTCGGCGAGCGACCGCGACGTGTTCCGCGCGCAGCAGCTACGCGGCGAGTGCAAGTATCTCGTCGAGCTGCACCAGGTGAAGCAGATCGTTCTGCTCTTCCACGGACCGGCGCGCGACGGGCCGGACGAAGCCGTTTGCGCCGACTATCGGCGCAAGCTTCCTTGGGCGGCGCCGGACGTTCTCGCGCAGCGGCAGGCGCGCGACGCGATCGAGCTCATTCAGTTGCGTGCGGAGTGGGCGGCTGACGCGTCGATAGCGATGTTTCGCTGCGAGGTCGGCAGGGGAAACGTCATCGCGTTTCGGCCGTTGGACGCGGCGGCGGAGCTGAACGGGACCGCGTGGGGCGGCGGAATGCCGGTGGCGACGCCGCGGCGTCACTCGTAGAGCTTGGGCGGCGTCAGGTCGTCGTCGCAGATGGCGGCGATGTGCTCGGCGTCGCGCCATGCGGATTCGAGCACGGCCAGCTCGCCTTCGAGCGCGCGACGCTCGTTCTCCTCGTGCACGGACATCTCGAGCGCCAGACGCTCGATGGGCGAGAGCTTCATCGCGCCGAGCTGCCGGTATTGATTGACGAGCGACATGACGCGCCCCCCGCGCCACGAATTGCGGCGCGACGCGGCGGACAAGAAGCTCGCGGCGTCGCCGGCGTGCTCGATCTCGCGCACGGCATCCTGCACGCGCGTGTGGTGGGCGCCGAATCGATTCGCGCCGGAGATGATGACGCCGGTCGCGTGAATCGCCGCCGCGTCCTTGAACTGAGTCCAGCCGGTGTCGTGGTGGACGACGAGCGACGCGCGACCGTCGCCCGCGCCGCCGACGTCCAGCTCGACGTTGCCGACGTGCTTCGCGCGCACGGTGACGACTCGCTTGCCCTGCGCGAGGCGCGCGACGACGCGATCGTGCTGGATGTAGTCGCGTGCGGCGAGAATCCCCACCATGGGAATCACGCCCATCACCGTCGTCAGGCCGGGGACGGCCACGATGGAGATGGCGCCGAGTCCGAGGGCCGGCGCGAGAGTCGGACCAAGCGCGAGGCCGGCGATGGCCGCTCCCGCAACACCAGCGCCGCCGATCACCGCGGCGCGACGCCGTCTCGTCCCGAAATGACGGCCGTATCGCCACGCGGCGAATTCGGGGCGCAACGGCTTGCCGATTCGGATCAGCTCGAGGCCGTCGGCGAGGCGCGCCATGCCGATGTTGTCGGTCGAGACGCGGACGAGCGTGCCCCGGAAGAGCCGCTCGCATTCCTCGATCGCCTCCCATCGCTCTTCGAGGGGCGAGAGATTCCAGCGGTGGCAATCGGGACACACCACCCACAGCCGGCCCTTGGCGCCGTCGAACGCCAAACGTCCGCCGACCGGAAAGTGCTCGATCCGCCTATTCGCGCCGAGCGAATGGTTGCAGAAGATGCACGTCGAGTACATTGAGCGCTGAACGTGTCGTGTGGAGCCCCACCTCTGCAAGTAGCCTAACACGAATCGATCACAGATGCTCGCATGTGTCGTCGCCGCGTCGCTCGCGGCCGCCCGGATCGCCCCCGCTTCGCCCCTCCAACAGCCTACCCCTGGCCGCTTAGTTCGCGGCGCCACGACGCCGCCGTCCGGCGACACGACCGGATATTGGCAACAGCGCGTTCACTACGAGGTGGTGGCCAAGCTCGACGAGGCGCAGACGCGGCTCGAGTCGGAGGCGGTGCTGACCTACACCAACAACTCGCCGGACACGCTCCGCGAGATGTTCGTGCACCAGTATCTCAACGCGTTTCGCCCAGGCTCGAAGTGGAGCGCGCGCGACGCGTACGAGAATCGCGTTCGCTTCCAGAATCTCGCCGAACCCGACTTCGGGTACGAGCGATTCACGCAGGCGCCGACCGTGGACGGAACGCCGGTGGTCGTCGACTACCCGGGGGAGCCGGACAGCACGGTCGCTCACTTTCGGCTGCCGCGTCCGCTGGCGCCGCACGATTCGATTCGCGTTCACTTCGCGTGGAATGCGCGCCCGTCGACGGTGGCTCGCCGGCAGGGGCGCAGTGGACGGACGTACGACTTCGCGCAGTGGTATCCCAAGGTCGCGGTCTACGATCGCGGAGGCTGGGAACCGAACGCGCTTCAGCCAGCGGGCGAGCTATACGGCGAGTACGGGACCTACGACGTCACGATGATCGTGCGCGACGACCAAGTGCTCGCAGCGACCGGTGTTCCCGTCGACGGCGATCCGGGGTGGACGCGCGTCTCGAAAACGGGTCCGGCGCGGCTCGGTGAACACTCGTACGCCGAGCTGCCCAAACGGACGCTCGCCGCGGAGGCGCCGGCCGGATTTCGTTCGGTGCGATTCGTCGCGAACGACGTCCATCACTTCGCGTGGAGCGCGTCGCCCGACTATTTGTACGAGGGCGGCACGTACGTTCGACCGGCGCCGGCGCACGCCCACTTCCCGACGTGGGATACCGTGTCGGTGAACGTCTTGTACAAGCCGGGCGACGATACGTCGTGGGCCGACCGCCGCGCGCTCGACCGAACGGTGTTCGCGCTCCAGTGGCTCGAGTCGATTTACGGTCCGTACGCGTATCCGCAGATCACCAACGTGCATCGGCTCGACAAGGGCGGTACCGAGTTCCCGATGATGATCATGGACGGCGATGCGGCGCAGAGCCTCATCCTGCACGAGGCCGGCCACATCTATACATACGGGATCCTCGGCAACAACGAGTGGCGCTCGGGTTGGATGGACGAGGGGCTGACCAGCTATCAAACCGACTGGGCGCTGGGAAAAACGCCCCAGGAGCTGATCGACCGGCCGCAGGTGCCGCCGCTCATTCCGCGGGGCTATCGAATCCAGGCGGCGACGATCCCGGCGAAGGACAGCGCCGGGTTGTCGTCGTTGCGTGTCGAGCTTCTCGGCCGCGCACAACCGATCGGAACGAACGCCGGCGACTTCTCGGAGTTCGAGATCTACAACGACATGATCTACACGCGGGCGAAGGTCATGTACGGACAGCTGCGCGACGTGCTCGGCGATTCGACGTTCCGCGCATTCCTGCGCCGCTACTACGACGACTGGGCGCTCAAGCACGTCGACGAGCGTGCCATGCGCAGCGCGGCGGAGCTCGTCTCCGGGCGCGACCTCGGCTGGTTCTTCGACCAGTGGGTGCACGCGACGGGTCTCATGGACTATGCGGTCGACTCGTACGGCGTGGCGCAGGACGCGAGCGGTTGGCACACGGCCGTCGCCGTCGTGCGACGCGGCGATCTGCGGCATCCGATGTCCGTGGGCGTGCGCACGCCGAGCGGCTGGTCCATGGCGCATTTGCAGGCGACGGGAGATTCGCGCCAGGTCGTCACCGTGACGACGAGCCAGCGGCCGGAGGAAGTCCGGCTCGATCCGTACCACGTGACGTGGGACTGGGACCGCCGCAACGATGCGCCGGAGGACATGCTCATCACGCTCCCGGATCCCCGGCTCACGTTCAACTGGCCGTACCTGGAACAGACGGATCGAGCGAAGACGCTGGTCGAGCTGGCGCCGGCGGGCTGGTACTCCAACCCGCAGGGCATCGTGCTCGGCCTTCGCGCCAAGACCAACTACTTATCGACGGTCGACATCCACGACGGCGGCTTCGCGTTCACGTCGCGCAACCCCCGAGACCCCTTCACCGGAAAAACGTCGAACGTGCTCGCGCGGGCGAACGTGTGGGCGCGTCTCGAGAATCCGTACCTCCCGGGGTTCGACCGGCCGTTGATGGGCTACGGCGCCGACGTGAACTACCTCGACGGGCTGTTCAAAGCGGATGCGTACAAGGACTGGGATTTGAGTCCGTTCATTTCCACGCCGGGGCCGCAGATCAAAGCACGCGCCTACGCGACGGTGGCGGTGCCGAGTGACTCGCTTTTGCTTCCGGAGCAATGGTCACCGGCGACCGTGGTCGAGGCCGGCGGGACGGCGTCGTACCGCTCGGCGGTGACGGCGGACAGCGACTACGTCACCATGCGGGGCTCGCTCGCGTCGGGCCTCGCCACGAGCGTGTTCGCGACGCGGCAGGAGCATACGCGCGGGTACATGCGCGCCGACGCGTCGATGGGTGGGACGTGGTCGCTCAACGGGAGCGCGTCGCAGCTGCACATCCGCGTCTACGGCGGCGTCGCGCACAACGCGCCGCGGCAGCGGTCGATCTTCGCGTCGAGCGACGATCCGTTCGACACGTTCCGCAACGACCTCTTCCGCGGGCGCGGCGCGCTGTTCAAGCAGCCCGGCGTCAACTACCTCCCGCTGGGGGGCGCGGCGCTGCGCGGTTTCCGGACCGACGTGGCGTTGGACGCGGTCGGCGCGGTCAACGGGGAGTTCGTGCAGCGCCTTGGCGAGGCGACCGGATCGTGGGGTCGCGGGTCGATCTCGGTCAGCCTGTTCGGAGACGCCGGACGAGCGACAGCGACCTATACGGCGCTGAGCAACCAGACGCTCGCCGATGCGGGCGCCGGTCTGGTAGCGCGCGGGCATCTCTACGACCGCGACGTCTACGTTCGCCTCGACGCCCCCGTGCTCGTGAACCAAAGCGGCCTGGCGGGCGGGGCGGGGTTGGGTGGGCGCGGATCGATCGCGCGGCGGTGGACGATCACGGTGGGCGACCTCTGGTAGATCCGCGCCTACCGCGCCCTTTCCCGACCATCTTTATTTCGGTCCCATGACCGGACCCGCCCGCGCGTCCACCCCCGCCCGAACCCAATGAGCGGTCGCTCGGCCATCACGCACGTTCCGAAGCCTTGGGGACACGAGACGATCTGGGCCAAGACCGACGCCTACGTCGGGAAGATCCTGCACATCAAAGCCGGTGAAGCCCTGTCGGTCCAGTATCACACGGTCAAGGACGAAACGGTCTACCTGATGTCCGGGCAGCTCAAATATCGAATCTGGGAGGGCGACGAACCGGTGGACGTCAAACTCGAGATCGGCGACGCGTTCCGGGTCACGCCGGGCACGGTGCATCAGATGGAAGCGGTCACCGACTGCGACATTCTGGAGGTTTCGACGCCGCACCTGGACGACGTGGTTCGGCTGGAAGACCGGTACGGCCGCGAAGGGACGAGCGCGCCGTGAAGGTCATCATCCCGCTGGCGGGGAAGGGCACGCGGCTCCGACCGCACACGCACATCACGCCGAAGCCGATGCTCAAGATCGCCGGCAAGCCGGTGATCGACTACGTGATGGAGGATTTGGCACCGGCTCGGCGAGGTCGACCCAGGTCATCTACGTCACGGGACACCTCAAGGAAAAGGTCGAGGCCTACGTGCGCGCGAAGTACGCGTTCGACGCAGTGTTCATCGAGCAGAAGGTCCAGGACGGGACGGCGGGCGCCGTCGCGCTGGCGCGCGAGTACGTGGACGAGCCGGTTTTCATCATCTTCGTCGACACGATCTTCGACGCGGACCTGTCGGTCGTGAAACACACGGACGCCGACGGCATCATTTGGGTGAAGACCGTCGAGGACTATCAGCGGTTCGGCGTGGTCGTGAGCGACGCGTCGGGGAACATGACGAAGATCGTCGAAAAGCCGACGACGCCGGTGTCCAAGCGAGCCAACATCGGCCTCTACTACATTCGTAATTGGAAGCTATTATATGAAGGCATCGATTGGACGTTGAAGCAGCCGAAGAACAAGGGCGAGTACTATCTCACCGACGCCTTCCAGTACATGATCGACCACGGCGCGCGGATCAAGGTGATCGACGTCGAAGGGTGGTACGACGCCGGCGAACAGGGCACGCTCCTCGAGACGAATCGCACGATGCTCGAGAAGGGAAGGGCGAGAAAACCCGCCGTCCTTCCGCCGGGCGTCGAGGTGATCGACCCCGTGTACATCGAGGATGGCGTCGCGCTCGTCGCATCGACGGTCGGCCCCAACGTGTCGATCGGCGCCGGGAGCCGGATCGAGCGGTCGCGGATTCGCGACACCATCGTCGGCGACGGAACGTCCATTGTCGACTCGTCGCTGGCCGGCTCGCTGATCGGCGACGCGGCGGTCGTGGACGGGGCGCAAGGGCAGTTGAACGTGAGCGACCATTCCGTGGTGAAGGTGCGCTCGTAGGAGCGCCCCTCGAGACAACGCGAGCCCACCTACCCCAATGATCTCGGTTCGCGCGCTGACCAAGCTCTACGGCGACTTCGCGGCCGTGCGCGACGTGAGCTTCGACGTCGGCGCGGGCGAGATCCTCGGGCTCGTCGGCCCGAACGGCGCCGGCAAGACGACCACGCTTCGCTGTCTGGCGGGCATCATCGCGCCGTCGAGCGGCACCGTCGCCATCGCCGGGCACGACATCCAGAAGGACCCCATCCCCGCCAAGCGCGCGCTCGCGTTCATCCCCGACGAGCCGCACCTCTTCGACTACCTGTCGGTCGAGGAGCACCTGCGCTTCATCGCGCGGCTGTACGGCGTCGGTGACGTCGAGACGCGCATCGGTCCGCTGCTCGACGAGCTCGAGCTCGGCGACAAGCGCCGGTCGCTTCCAGGGGAGTTGTCGCGCGGCATGCGGCAGAAGCTCGCCATCGCGTGTGGACTGCTGCACGACCCGTCAGTGCTCATTCTCGACGAGCCGCTCACCGGACTCGATCCGGCCGGGATGCGCCGGATGCGCGCGACGGTCACGCAGCGCGCGGCTCAAGGCACCTCGGTGATTCTCAGCTCGCACCTGCTCAACCTCGTCGAGGAGCTGTGCACGAAGCTGCTGGTGCTCCGGCAGGGACGGGCCGTGGCGTACGGGACGATCGGCGAGATCATCGAGGCGCACCCGTCGCTCATGTCGAAGTCGCTCGAGGAAGTGTTCCTCTCGCTCACCGCCACGGATTTGTCGGCCGGATGAACGCGCTGCTGTATCTGAGCTGGAACAGCGCGCGCAACCGATTCCTGTCGGCCTTCCGGCGTGCGCGCAGCCCGCGCTACGCGGTCGCCCTCATCGTGGGCGGGCTTTATCTGTGGGGATTCCTCTGGCGGCCCGTGAACTACCCGGGCGCCACGAGCTTCCTCCTCAGCCAGCCGAGCGAGATGCTCATCACGCTGCTGGCCGTGCTGACGCTGGCGGGACCGTGGGTGTTCGGGTCCGACACGCTCGCGCTGGCGTTCACACAGGCCGAGGTGTCGATGCTGTTCCCGGCGCCGCTCAGCCGGCGCGGCCTCATCGGCCACAAGTTGTTTCGCGCGCAGGTCGCGGTGCTGATCAACGCCGCGATCTGGGTGTTCGTGCTGCGTCGCGGCGGCAACTTCCTCCCATCCCCCCTGCGCGCCGTCGGCGTATGGGTGCTTTTCTCGACGCTGAACCTCCACCGGCTCGGCGCCGCGCTCGTGCAGTCGTCGCTGAAAGAGCACGGCCGTGCCGCGGCGAAGCGCAACTGGTGGTCGATCGCGCTCTTCGGCTTCGTCGGCGCGGCGCTCGTCAGCGGGTTCGTCGTGAATCGTCGCGAGCTGCTCGACACGACGGGCATCGGCGACTTCTTCATCGCCGTCGCGCACGTGCTGGCGCAACCTCCGGCGTCGATCGGGCTCTGGCCGTTCCATCTCGTCGTCGCTCCGACGTTCGCGCGCTCGATCGCGCAGTGGCGGTACGCGATCATCCCGGCGATCGCCGTCATGGGTCTTCACGTGTTCTGGGTGCTGCGGAACGACGCGGCGTTCGAGGACGCGGCGCTCGAGGCTTCGGAGGCGCGCGCCCGGCGCATGGACGCTATCCGGTCGCGCCGCTCGCTCGTGGTGCCGAAGTCGTCGCTCGCCGCCAAGACGACGCTTCGTCTCAACGCGTTGGGCCACCCGGCGATGGCGATCTTCTGGAAGAACATCCTCTGCCTGCGGCGTACGGCGCAGTTTCGGCTGCTGATCGGTCCGGCGGGAATGGCGATCGCGTTCGGCGCAGCGCTGTCGAGCGGCGCGCGCGACTTCTCGCTATGGGTAGCCGCGACCGCGACGACGTTCGCGGGCCTGCTGATCGTGTTCGGCGGGCGCATCATTCGAAACGATCTGCGGCACGACATGCTGCATCTGCCGTTGCTCAAGTCCGTTCCGGTCCGCTCGAGCGACATCGTGCTGGCCGAGGTCGCGTCGGCAACGCTGCCGATCGTCGCGCTGCAGCTGATCGTGATCGTGATCGCGTGCGTCGCCAGCTTCGGGACGGAGCGAGTCACGCTTTCGGCGACCATGCGGTTCGCCATCGTGGCCGGAGCCCCATTCCTCATGCTCGCCATCAACGGCGCGCTCATCACGATTCAGAACGGAATGGCGATTCTCTTTCCGGCGTGGATTCGGCTGGGCGCCGCGGTGAGCACGGGCGTCGAGACGCTCGGGCAAAACGTGCTCGCGATGGTCGCGAACCTGTTCACGCTGCTCGTCGCGCTGCTCCCGCCGACGGTGCTCGCCGCGCTGACGTTTCAATTCCTCGGCGGCATGCGCGAGCGGACGCTGTTCGCGGTCTGGCTGCCGATGGTCGTCGCGGCGGCGGTGCTCGCGATGGAAACGTACGCCGCCATTTTGTGGCTCGGACGAGCGCTCACGCGCGCTGAACCACTGCAAACGACATGACCGCGGCCGGTGACGGCCGTCAGCCGAACGCCCAGGCTTTCTAAGCGACGAGCCGTGCCGCCGCGGTAACGATGGTCAGGGCGCGCGCGACGCCGAGTGTGCCGCGGAGATTGTCGAACCACTCGGAGTGCGTGTGCGCATCGCCGCCGCGGCCGCCGGCGCCGATCGCGATCGCCGGAATGCCCTGGCTGATCGGCACGTTGGCGTCGGTCGACGCGAGCGCGAGATCGGGCTGGCGGCCGATGAGCATCGTCGCCTCGATCGCCTGTTGCACGAGGTCATCCTCGACCGGCGTCTCGCCGCATGGTCGCTCGCCGATGGACTCGATGCTGACGGTGAGCGGCGCGGCGCCGAGCGTGCGGCGCGCGTTCTCTTCGTCTGCCGCCGCATGCGCGGCGCGACGAACGGTGCGCTCGAGGTCGTCGAGCTGGGCGGACGAGATGGATCGTGCGTCGATCTCGAGCCAGGCCGACGCGGGAATCGAGTTCACCGAAAGGCCGCCGCCGATGCGGCCGACCGACAGGGTCGTACGCGGAGCGGTCGGAAGGTGAATCGAGGCCAATCGAGAAGCCGCGCCGGCCGCGGCGTGAACGGCGTTCGGCGCGCCGAACGCCGCCCACGAATGGCCGCCGGGTCCGTGAAAGGACACGCGAAAGCGCCGGGATCCAAGCGCGCGATGGATGACGCGTTCGTCGCCGGCGCCGTCGAGCGCAACCACGGCGTGCGCGTTCGCGCCGCGTCCCGCGAAGTAGTGCTTGGCGCCTCGCAGATCGCCGATGCCTTCCTCTCCGGTCGTCGCGACGAACTCGACGGGGCGCTGAGTGCGCACACGCGTACCGTCGATCTCGGCGGCCAGCGCGAGCATGACCGCCAGGCCCCGGCCGTTGTCGTTGATGCCGGGGCCGACGAGCCGCTCGCCGTCGCGGCGAATCGAGAGGTCGGTCGTGCGAGGAAAAACAGTGTCGAGGTGCGCGCAGATCACGACGGGCGAAAGACGAGACGTTCCCGCGCGCCGGCCGATGACGTTGCCGGCCGCGTCCGTGTGGATGTCCGACAAGCCGCAGTCGTGGAACCGGCGCGTGACCCAGCTCCCGCGCTCGTACTCCTCCCCGGTCGGCGCGGCGATTTGCGCGACCGCGATCTGCGAGCGGACGATCGCGTCGTCGCGCGCCGCGAGGCGCGCGTGCGCTGCGGCGAGCGCGCGGTGCGTCGTGGCTGTTTCGGAGGCCCCCCCCGTGCCCTGCGGTCTCATCGTGTTCAAGGAGTATTGCTTACGCGTGGGGCGCAAGGCCCGGGCCGACCGCGCTCAGCAGCAGCGGGTGCCCGGGCGGCTGTAGCGCTCCACCATCCGCTGCCGCGCGAACTCGTCGTACGTCATCGGCCGCGCGCCCGGATGGTGATCGCGCAGGTGCGCCACGTAGCGATCGTAGTCCGGCGCACCGATGATTCGGCGCACGATCGCCCCCGCGTTCGCCACGCGGAGTCGTGCCGTTCGTACCAGCTCACGCGACGTCATCGGTCGCTCCGCGCTGAAGTGTTCCGGTCGGCATCAGTCGCCGGCGACGGGTATGGCCTCGAACGGCGCCTCCGACGATACCACTGGCTTTCGGCCGCGCAGCACGGACATCCACTCGCGGGTGCTGTCGGCGATGATGACGACGACGGAGACCATGAAGAATATGGTCACCGCCGCGTCGAGATAGTCGTTGAAGATCATGCGCCGAGCGTCAGCGATGGAATTGATCGCGGCGGGAAGCGCCCCGCTCGCCACCTGCCCCTCCAGCCCGTGCGCGTGGGAAAGGAACCCGAGCTTCACGTCGGCGGCGAACAGCTTCTGCCAGCCGGCGGTCATCGTCACCGCGAAGAGCCACGCCATGGGCATGAGCGTGATCCAGGCGAAGCGTGCCTTGCCCATCTTGATGAAAATCGTCGTGGCGACGCAGAGCGCGACGGTGGCCAGCAGCTGATTCGAGATTCCGAAGAGCGGCCAGAGGGAGTTGATACCGCCGAGCGGATCGAGGACGCCCTGATACAGGAAATGGCCCCAGAGCGCGACGATGAGCGCGCTCGAGATCACGACGGCCGGATACCACGACACGCGTCCGAGCGGGGCCCAGAGGTGCTTGCCGAGGTCCTGCACCATGAACCGGCCGACTCGCGTACCGGCGTCGAGGGTCGTCAGAATGAACAGCGCCTCGAACATGATCGCGAAGTGGTACCACAAAGCCAACGCGCCGCTGCCGCCCAGCACATTGGAGAACAACTGGGCCATGCCAAGAGCGAGGCTTGGGGCGCCGCCGGTCCGCGAGAGGAGCGTCTTCTCGCCGACCTGCCGGGCGAGCGTCTCCATCTGGGTCGGGTCGAGCGTGAAGCCCCAATGCCGAACCGCCTCGGCCGCGCTGGCCGCCGTCGCGCCGATTGCGCCGGCCGGAGCGTTGACGGCGAAGTACACGCCCGGCGTCAGCGCGCAGGCGGCGATGAGGGCCATCACGGCGACGAGCGATTCCATGAGCATCGCCCCGTAGCCGATCATGCGCGCGTCGGGCTCGCGCTGGAGCATCTTGGGGGTCGTGCCGGACGCGACGAGCGCGTGGAAGCCGGAGATCGCTCCGCACGCGATCGTGATGAACGCGAAGGGGAATACCTTGCCGGCGAACACAGGGCCGCTGCCGTCGGTGAACTGGGTGAGGGCGGGCATGTGAAGCGGCGGGAGCGAGATGATGATTCCGCCCGCGAGCGCCAGCACCACGCCAATCTTCACGAATGCCGACAGATAGTCGCGCGGAGCGAGCAACAGCCAGACCGGAAGCACCGACGCGAAGAACGCGTAGGCCATGACGGCGAGCGCCACCGCCGTGCCGCTCAGTGTGAAAGTCGCGGCGAGCGACGGCTGGTTGGATGCCCACTGGCCGGCGAAGAGCGCGAAGCACGATCAACACGATTCCGATCGCGCTGGCCTCGAGCACGCGTCCGGGACGCAACCATCGCAGATAGACGCCCATCAACATCGCGACCGGGATGGTGAGCCCGATCGTGACGAGTCCCCAGGGGCTCGACTTGAGCGCGTTGACGACGATGAGCGCGAGCACGGCGAGCAGCACGATCATGATGCCCAGCACGGCGACCAATGCCGTGGCGCCGGCGACCGGTCCGATTTCCTCGCGCGCCATCTGGCCGAGCGACTTGCCGTTTCGCCGAACCGACGATGCCAGGATGACGAAGTCTTGCACCGCGCCGCCCAGCGCCACGCCGACGATGATCCAGATGACGCCCGGCAGGTATCCGAACTGCGCGGCGAGCGTTGGGCCGACGAGCGGCCCCGGGCCCGCGATGGCCGCGAAATGGCTGCCGAAGACGATCCATCGATTCGTCGGCACGTAATCTCGGCCGTCTTCGAGCCGCACTGCGGGCGTCGCCCGATTCGCGTCGAGCGCGAACACCTTGGCCGCGATCAGCTTGCTGTAGAAACGGTATGCGATGGCGTAACTGCACAAAGCTGCGGTGAGCAGCCACGCGGCGTTGATCGTTTCACCGCGCACGAGCGCGATCCTGCCGAACGCCAGCGCGGCAAGAGCCGCAACGAGAACCCAGATCCCGAAGCGAAGCGCCTTCGGCATGTGTCGAGTGCTCCTGATTTGAGGGACGACCGGAGCCAAATTGCGCTGCGAAAGAAGGGACAACAAGGGTCGATCCGTTTAAGTTCCCCGGCATGTCGTCCCAGCGGATTGTCCTGGCGGGCTTGCTCTTTTCCGCAGCGCCCTTCTTGGGAGCGTGCAAGACCTCCTCGCCCACGCCGGCCCAGCCCGCCGAGCACGCGCTTTCGGGACTGGCGGCCCAGCACGTCGTGCTCCTTCCCACGTACGTCGTACGCGTTGCCCCGGGACTCGGTTGGACGGTTCCTCGGCTAACCGAGGTCGCGCGAACTCAGGACGCCGACATCGCCGAGGCGTTCCGGGATCGGGGGATAAAGACGTGGATCCTGCCCAGTGGCCTGGACAGCGCGTTTCGGCGCAATCCGACCTACGCCACGGACCCGCACACGCTCGCCGAGGAGCCGCTTCGATCGCCGTCGCTCAGCGGCGACCAGCGGCTTCCCGAGCCGATCGCGTCGCAGCTGCGGACGATCGTCGCGCTCCACGACGACACGCGTCTCGTGCTCGCGCCGGTCGAGCTTCGGATCGAGGCGGCCACCGGCGGGGCGGGGGCGGGGCGGGGCGTGTTGCGACTCGTACTCGTGGACGCGCGCATGTCGTCCGTCCGGTGGATCGGCGATGTCGTCAGCGATCCCGCGCCGGCGTTCGGGCCGTCGATCACCGCGAGCATCGCCTCCAAGCTCAGCGCCGTCATCGCGCCGTGACCGAGCACGTCACGCTCATCCCGGGAGACGGGATCGGGCCGTCGATCAGCGGCGCGACCGTGAAGATCCTCGCGGCGGCCGGCGCCGACATCGAGTGGGACACCCAGGTCGCCGGGATGGCGGGCGTCGCGCTCTACGGCGACCCGATCCCCGATTCGACGCTCGATTCGATCAAGCGAACGAAGCTCGCGCTCAAGGGTCCGCTCGAGACGCCGGTCGGCGAAGGGTTTCGCTCGATCAACGTCGCGCTGCGAAAAACATTCGATTTGTACGCGAACGTACGTCCCGCGCATAGCATCGCGCCTGGCGGCCGGTACGGGAATCTGGATCTCGTGCTGATCCGCGAGAACACCGAAGGGCTGTACGTCGGCATAGAGCACTACATCAAGATCGGCGACGATCCGCGCGCGGCGGCCGAGTCGGTGGCGATCATCACGCGCACGGGCTCGGAGCGGATCGTCCGTTACGCGTTCGACTACGCGGTGCGCTACGGACGCAAGAAGGTGACGCTCGTCCACAAAGCGAATATCCTCAAGTTCTCGCAGGGGTTGTTTCTCGACACCGGACGCATGGTCGCGCGCGACTACGCCGGCCGCATCGAGTTCGACGAGCGCATCGTGGACGCGATGGCGATGAACCTGGTGCTCCACCCCGAACGGTTCGACGTGATCTGCACGACGAACCTGTTCGGCGACATTCTGTCGGATGAGATCTCGGGGCTCGTCGGCGGGCTCGGCCTCACACCGGGGGCGAACATCGGCGCCAACGGAGCGATCTTCGAGGCCGTGCATGGAACGGCCCCCGACATCGCGGGCAAGGGAATCGCGAATCCCTCGGCGCTCATCCTCGCCGCATGCATGTTGCTGGAGCACACCGGCGACGACAGTCGGGCGGCGCGCATTCGGCAGGCGCTGGAAACGACGATCCGAGAGGGAAAGACGGTGACGCGCGACCTCGGCGGCAGCGCGTCGACCGACCAGTTCACCGAGGCCGTGATCGCCAAGCTGTGAGCGCGCTGACCGTCCTCCACTGCTCCGATTTGCACTTCGGCCATCCGGCGGTGCCGGAGCAATACGAGGCAATCGAAGAGCTCATCGCCGAGCGGCGCTACGACGTCGTGGCGATCTCCGGCGACGTTTCGCAGCGCGCCCGGGCCGGCGAATTTCAGCGCGCCCGCGAGTTCATTCGCCAGGCGCAGCGGGTGAGCCGGACGATCGTCGTGCCGGGCAACCACGACGTCGCATGGTGGTTCGCCCCGCTGGGCATCGGCGACTCGAGCCGGCTCTACCTCAAGTACCGCATGTACGTCGACGCCAACCTGGAGCCGGTGCTCCGCGTGCCTGGCGCGACCTTCGTCGGCCTCAACACGTCGCACGGGATCACGCTCGAGACGCTCACGTGGAACATGCGCGACCTCTCGATCATCGGGCACCTGCACGCGTCGCAGGTCGCGCGCGCGAAGGCCGAGTTCGACCAGTCGTCGGCGGGCGACGCGCGGATCGTCGTGATGCACCACAACCCCGTGAAGGGCCAGCTCTCACAGCGCTATGGGTTGAAGAACACGCAGCGGCTGCTCGGCGCGTTCTCCGAGATGCACGTGAACCTCGTGCTGTGCGGCCACGACCATCAGGAGGCGGTACACTACGTCGAGCACACGCAGCGCGGCACGGTGATCTCGATCTCGGGCACGATCAGCGACCGGTCGCGCGGCGGCCGGCCGTCGTCGGTGAACAGCATTCGCATCACCGACGACGAGATCGAGGTGTCGACGCTCGTCTGGTCGAGCGACACGCGCGCGTTCTCCCCGGGTCCCGATCAATGCTTCGCGCGCTGAAATCGCTGCTCGGACGACGCGACCCGGCGCAGCTCGTGCTCGAGCTCGACGCCGGGCAGCTGCGCACGGCCGACGACCTGCTCGCCCGGCTCCGGTCGCTCGGACTCAAACGCATCGCGACGTGCCGGCTGACGCGCAACGCCAACGTGATGGTCAGCTGGCGCGGCGCCGAGCTTCGCGTGCACGAGGGGTACCTCTCGGCGTCTCCGGACATTCACGAGGCGATCGTCGCTTTCGTCGAAAGCCGGTCGCGCGGCCGAGCGGCGCGCGGCAACGAAGAAGATCGTGGCGTTCGCCGGCTCGACGTGGCGTGACAGCGGCCGCCGCGAGCGAACGCGCCCCGAGGACGAGCCGCTCGCACGGAAGCTCGAGGAGTGGCACGCGCGGCTCAACGCGGAATACTTCGGCGGAGCGCTGCGACCGGTGCCGATTCGCGTTTCTCGGCGGATGAAGAGCAGGTTGGGGCACTACACGGCCGGTGGACCGGTGGACCGGGGGACCGGTGGACCGGGAGGGCAAACGGCGAAGGGGGGTGGCGAGATCGCGATCAGCTGGCGGCACGTTCGGCGCCACCGGTGGGAGGAGGTCGTCCACACCCTCATCCACGAGATGGTGCACCAGTGGCAAGATGAGACTGGGCAGCCGATCGACCACGGGCCGCGGTTCAGGGCGAAAGCGCGCGACGTCGGCATCGACGCGGCGGCAAAGCGGGCCGTAGCGCACCGATCGTCGTAAATTCCAGCGATGCTCGATTTCTTCAACATCGATTCGCTCCTCTCCGAGGAGGAGCGCGCAGTGCGGGCCAGCGTTCGCGCGTTCGTCGACGAGCACGTGCTCCCGGTCATCGGGAAGTGCTACGTCGACGGGCGCTTTCCGCGCGAGATCGTTCCGACGATGGCGGAGCTGGGCGTGTTCGGCGCGAATCTGCCGGAGGAATACGGATGCGCCGGGCTGAACAACGTCGCGTATGGGCTCATCATGCAGGAGCTCGAGCGCGGCGATTCAGGCGTGCGGTCCTTCGCCTCCGTGCAGGGCGCGTTGGCCATGTATCCGATCTATGCCTTCGGCAGCGAGGAGCAGCGGCAGAAGTATCTGCCCAAAATGGCGTCCGGCGAGATCATCGGCTGCTTCGGGCTGACGGAGCCGGACTTCGGGTCGAATCCGTCCGGTATGATCACGATGGCGCGCGAACAGAGCGACGGCACGTGGCTGCTGAACGGCGCCAAGATGTGGATCACGAACGGATCGACGGCACAGATCGCCGTCGTGTGGGCGAAGACGAACGGCGACAGCAGCGATTCATCGATCCGCGGCTTCGTCGTCCCGACGAACGCCAAGGGCTTCAAGGCGAAGGATCAGAAGGGCAAGCTCTCGCTGCGGGCGAGCGACACGAGCGAGCTCGTTTTTCAGGATGTCTGCCTGACGGCCGACGCGTTGCTGCCGAAATCGGGTGGGCTCAAGAGTCCGCTCATGTGTCTCACGCAGGCGCGCTACGGCATCTCGTGGGGCGCCGTCGGCGCGGCCATGGCCTGCTTCGAGGAGGCGTTGTCGTATTCCAAGACGCGCGTGATGTTCGACCGGCCCATCGGCGGTTTCCAGATTCAGCAGGAGCGCCTGGCCGACATGCTGACGGAGATCGTGAAGGCACAGCTCGTGTCGCTCCACCTGGGCCGCTTGAAGGACGCAGGGACGTTCACGCCGCAGCAGGTGTCGCTGGCGAAGCGGAACAACGTGTCGATCGCGACCGACATCGCGCGCGAGGCGCGCCGGCTGCTCGGCGCGAACGGAATCCTGGCCGAGTACTCGGCGATGCGGCACATGGAGAATCTGGAGAGCGTGTACACGTACGAGGGCACGCACGACGTGCACTCGCTGGTGCTCGGGCAAGCGGTGACGGGGCTGAATGCGTTCAAGTGAACGGCGCGAACGGCAATACCTCAACAGCGAGGGTCGACGGTGAAAATCGCCGTCTGCATCAAGAGAACGCCGGATTCCGAGTCGCGATTCAGAATCGCGTCGTCGGGAACGACGATCGACGAGTCCGGGCTCAAGTTCGACATCGACGACTTCGCGAGTTACGCGGTCGAGGTCGCGCTGCAGCTCAACGAGAAACAAGGGCCCGGTGAAACGGTCGTCTACGCGATCGGCCCCGACTCCGTACAGGAGACGCTGCGCAAAGCGATGAGCATGGGCGCCGACCGCGCGGTGCAACTGAAGGCGGATGCCGTCCCCTACGACGGGCTCGCCGTGGCGAAAGCGCTCGCGGCCGAGTTGAAGGGCGGCGGCTACGATCTCGTGCTCTTCGGCAAACACGCGTTCGACACGTCCGGCGGAGTCGTCGGCACGGCGACGGCGCAGCTGCTCGGCATCGCGTGCGTGACGGCGGCGTCGAAGCTCGACATCGCGAACGGCCGCGGCACGGCGCGTCGCGAGCTCGAAGGCGCCGGCGAGATCGTCGAGTTCGCGCTGCCGGCCGCGGTGACGATCGACGAAGGCATCGCCCGTCCGCGATACCCCTCGCTCAAGAACATCATGGCGGCGAAAAAGAAGCCGCTCGAGAGCAAGCCGGCGCAGCTCGGGCCGGCGCGCGTGCGCGTGAAGTCGATGGAGCTGCCTCCCGATCGTCCACCGGGGCGCATCATCGGCGAGGGAATCGCCGCCGTACCGGAGCTCGTGCGTCTCCTCCACACCGAAGCGAAGGTGCTCTGAGCCATGGCGAACATTCTCGTATTCGCCGAAAGCCGCGGCACGGCGCTTCGCAAGGTTGCGCTCGAGGCGACGACCGCCGCGCGCGCCCTTGCTGATGCGACAGGCGGTGGCGAGGTGCATGCGCTGCTCGTCGGGCCGCCGGGCGTCGGTGCACTCGCCGACCACCTCGGACGCTACGGCGCCGACGTCGTGCTGGTGTCGGAAGACGCTCGCCTCGCCGAGGTGGACTGCGAGGTCGTCGCGGCGACGCTCGCTGCGCGCGGAAAGTCTTCGAGCTACCGCGCGATCGTGCTCGGATTCTCGGCGCAGGGGCGCGACATCGGACCACGAGTCGCGGCGCTCCTGGATGCGCCGATCGCGAGCGACGTGACGAGCGTCAGCGCCGCGGGAGACGCGCTCGTCGTGAAGCATCCCGTCTATGCGAATAAAGTCATAGCGACCTTGGAGGTCACCGGCCCGCTCGCGATCGTCTCCGTCCGGCCTAGCGCGATCACCGCGGCGGAAGCGCCACGAAGCGCGCGCTCGGAGTCGATCGCGCTCGGCGCCGACCCGGCTGCGTCGAAGATCAAGGTCAAAGAGATCGCCGAGGGTGCGACCGGCAAGATCGACCTCGGCGACGCGCCGATCATCATCTCGGGCGGACGAGGCCTCAGGTCGGCGGAGAACTTCAAGCTCGTCGAGGACCTCGCCGCGGCGTTCGGCAACGCGGCCGTCGGCGCGACGCGCGCCGTGACGGATGATGGGTGGCGTCCGCACAGCGACCAGATCGGCCAGACCGGGCGGCAAGTGAGCCCGCGGCTGTACGTCGCGGTGGGCATCTCGGGCGCCATCCAGCATCTCGCCGGCATGCGCACGTCGAAAACGATCGTCGCGATCAACAAGGACCGCGAGGCGCCGATCTTCAAGGTCGCGGACTACGGCATCGTCGGCGATGTGCTCGAGGTGGTTCCGGCGCTCACCAAGGCGGTGCGCGAGGCGAAAGCGGGACACTGATGTCCCACCCCGCGTCGATCGCGATCTTCCTGGCCGTGTTCACGGCGAGCGCGGGCCTGTTCGCGCTCAACGTGCAGCGCCTCGCGCGCTACGCGCGGCTCGGCTTGCCGGACGATCGCACCAACGATCCGCGCACGCGGATCAAAAATCTGTTGTCGATCGGCATCGCGCAGAGCAAGATCTTCCGCGAGGAGCCCGCTGGGCTCATGCACGCGACGATCTTCTGGGGCTTCGTCGTGCTGACGGCGGGCACCGCCGAGATCATGATCCAGGGCGTGTTTCCGCGGCTTCTCGTTCGAGTTGTTTCTCCCGAAGCCGATCTACCTCCTCTATTCGTTTTCGCAGGACGCTTTCGCGGCGCTCGTCATCGCCGCCGTGGCGTTCGCGCTCTATCGCCGGCTGGTGATTCACCCGGCGCGCCTCGAGGGGGACAAGCTCGAGCACACCGATGCGCTGATCATCCTGAGCTTGATCGGCGGGCTGATGGTGACGTTGCTGCTCGCCAACGCGTGTGCGTATCTCGCCGCGACCGGGGGGGCGACATCGGACCGGAGAAGGTCGTGTCGCGGGCCGTCGCGGGCGTCATCGCGCCGTCGGTCACGAATGCGGCCGCGTTCGCGACCGGTTTCTGGTGGTCGCACGTGCTGTTGGTCCTGATCTTCCTGAATTATTTGCCGTACTCGAAACACCTGCACGTGGTGACGTCGCTGTTCAACGTCTACCTCTCGAACACGAGCGGTCCGGGCACGCGCGGCGCGATGAAGCCGATGGATCTCGAGGCCGAGAACGCGCAGTTCGGCGCGGCCGACGTCGAGCAGCTGTCGTGGAAGAATCTCCTCGACGGCTACTCCTGCACCGAGTGCGGTCGCTGCACGGCGGCGTGCCCCGCCAACATCACCGGGAAGGCGCTCAGCCCGCGCAAGATCGTGATCAACACGCGCCAACGGCTGATGGAGAAAGGTCCGGTCGCGACGGGCGACTGGATGGCGTTCAAAGGACCGGCGCTGGCTCACGAGACCGCGGCGGTGGCGTCGGCCGAGGCCGGAGAATCGGGCGGGCATCGGCTCCTCGACGGCTACATAACGGAAGAGGAGCTCTGGGCGTGCACGAGCTGCCGCGCGTGCGTGCAGGAGTGCCCGGTTTCGATCGACCAGCTCGAGATCATAAATGAATTACGGCGAAATCTCGTATTGTCAGAGTCTCGCTTTCCGGAGGAGATCCAGCCGGCGTTCGAGTCCCTCGAGCGCAACGGTTCGCCGTGGGCGTTCAATCCGGCCGACCGCGCGGACTGGGCGCGTGGAATGAACGTCCGCACGATGGCCGAGATGGCGGAGCGCGGCGAGCGCCCCGACGTGCTCTTCTGGGTCGGCTGCATGGGATCGTTCGACGACCGCGCGAAGAAGATCACCGTCGCGTTCGCGAGGATCCTCGAGGCCTGCAACGTCAGCTTCGCGATCCTCGGCCAAGAGGAGCATTGCCACGGCGACCCGGCGCGCCGCATGGGCAACGAGTACCTCTATCAGATGCTGGCCAAGGACACGATCGAGACGCTCGACCGCTATCGCGTGCAGACGATCGTGACGAGCTGCCCGCACTGCTTTCACCAGATCGGCAACGAGTTTCCGCAGCTTGGCGGCAACTACGAGGTCATCCACCACTCGACGTACATCGAGCGGCTTCTGTCCGAGCATCGCGTTCCGCTGGAAAGTGAAAATGGGCGGCGGCTCACGGTCGCATACCACGACTCGTGCTACCTCGGCCGCTACAACGACATCTACGACGCGCCGCGTGAGACGCTTCGCCGCGCGCTGCCGGTCGTCGAGCTGCTCGAGCCGAAGCGCACGCGTGACCGGGGGCTGTGCTGCGGCGCCGGCGGCGGTCGCATGTTCATGGAAGAGCGCACCGGCAAGCGCATCAACGTCGAGCGCACCGAGGAGCTGCTCGCGCTGGAGCCGGACCGCATCGCCGTGGCGTGCCCGTTCTGCATGACGATGATGAGCGACGGCGTGAAGGCGGCCCACTCGAGCGTGCCCGTCGTCGACATCGCGGAGGTCGTGGCCGAGCGGCTGGCGACGACCTGACGGCCGTGGTCGACTACGACCGGACGAGCATCCCCCAAGGGTACGACCGCGGCCGCGACCACGGTCCCGAAGCGCTCGCGCTGTGGATGTCGGCGATCGAGACGCGCGTGCGCGGGCGATCCATCGAACGAATTCTCGATCTCGGCTGCGGCACGGGGCGATTCTCGCAGGCGCTCGCCGCTCGCTTCGACGCGGAAGTCGTCGGCGTCGATCCGTCGCGCAAGATGCTGTCGATCGCACGCGGCAAGCTGCACGAGCCGCAGGTCTGTTACGTGGAAGGTCGCGCTGAGGCGATTCCGCTCGAGGCGGAGTCGATGGACATGATCTTCACGTCGATGACGTTCCACCATTTCACCGATCGCGCGCTCGCGGCGAGCGAATGCCGGCGCGTGCTGCGGCCGGGCGGTGTCCTGCTCGTGAGGGCGGGGACCAGAGAACAGATCGAAGCGTACGCCTACGTGCCTTTCATCCCGGTCACGAGAAGTCTGCACGAGGAGGTGCTGCCGTCGCTCGCCGAAATCCGCGGCGTGTTCGAGAGCGCCGGGTTGCGCCACGTTTCATCGGATCTCATCACGCAGACGATCGCGCCGACGTGGCACGAGTATGCCGAGAAGTTGGCGGCGGGCGCCGACTCGGTCCTGGCGCGCGTCACCGCGACGGAACTGGAAGCGGGATTGGAGCGAGTCCGACAGCACGCGGCGACGGTGGATCCGCGGCCGGTCACCGAGCCGATTGATCTGTTGGTCTTTGAAGTGGCGACGAACTAGGATCTGACGCTCGTTCTGATCGCTCGATGCGAATTATCGCGATCGTCTGCCGAATCTCCCCCTCCTCGTACGGAACGTCGACACGCCCCGTGACCGCGAGGCCGAGCGGCCCGAGCGCATTCAGGAAATCGTCTCGGCTGATCCTTCCAGGATCGGCCATCAGCGCGAAGCCATCTGGTGCCAGGAGCCGGTCGAACACATTCGCGACGAGCGCTCCATACGTCTTCTCATAAAGAACGTCCGAGGCGACGACGCAGTCGAACCGCCCGACGTCGTGCGCGATGTCCCGCCAGTCGAGTAACCTCGTCCCGATGTCTCGCCCGGTATTTCGATTCGCGTTCAGGCGCGCGAAGAGCAGCGCATCCTCATAGTAGTCCGTCGCGACGACGTCGAATCCGGCGATCGCCGCCGCCGCCGAGACGAGACCCGCGCCGCAGCCCAGCTCGATGAGCGATCGCCCCGCGCCGTTCTCGTCGAGAAGACGCGACGCAAGCACGCGCGCCGACGGCCAGATGTCGGCCCAGTAGGGCAGGCGCTCGTCGCGGACGTAATCCTCCTCGCTGATCAGGTCGTCGGCGTTCGCCGGATGCCGAATGACGAAGGTCCGCGACGAGATCTCGACGCGTGTTTCCGTCACGCGAAAGCGACGGTCGAGCGACGCCTGGAGCTCATCCACCTCGTCCGACAGTGCGGCCACGCGATCTCTCAAAGCGAGAGTGATGCGGTCGAGAGCGCGCGATCGCCGAGCAGGATCGCGCTCGCCGTTTCTCCGGCTCGGACGAGCGGCCGGGTGGGCGGCACGACGAGCAACGCGTCGGCGAGCGACATCGACGTCAGCAAACCTGAGCCTTGCGGTCCGGTGAGGCGCGCCCACGCGACGCCGTCCTCCCACGATATGATCACGCGCATGAAGTGGGTGAGCGGCGCTCCGATCGACACGTCGTCACGCAGGCGCACCGCGATCGGATGGGGGAAGACATTTCGCTCGCCGCGGAGGCGGCGAATCACCGGCCGCGCGAAGATCTCGAACGTCACCAT
The DNA here is from genome assembly GCA_963736315.1 of uncultured Gemmatimonadaceae bacterium. Taxonomy (GTDB): domain Bacteria; phylum Gemmatimonadota; class Gemmatimonadetes; order Gemmatimonadales; family Gemmatimonadaceae; genus JAQBQB01. The sequence continues at coordinate 310,647 of CAVTOB010000001.1, forward strand.
CGCCGACACCGGATTGCCGGGGAGGCCGAGCCACGGAACGCCGCGAAGTGTGCCGAACCCCAGCGGCGCGCCGGGTCGCATCAACACGCGCCACAAGTGGAGATCGGCGCCGAGCGAGCGAACCACGTCCTTCGTGAAGTCGAAGGCGCCGACGGACACGCCTCCCGTCGTGATGACCAAATCCGAGTCGAGCGCGCGTGAAAGTCGCTCCGCGTAGACCGCGGGATCGTCGGGCACGATGCCAAGATCGACGACATCGGCGCCCGCGACCTTCGCCGCGGCTGTCGTCGTGTATCCGTTGGACGACACGATGCGGTCGCCGCGGCGCACGAGGTCGAACTGGTCGACGTCCACCAATTCGTCGCCCGACGTGAGAATCGCCACGCGCGGGCGCCGGTGCACCTCGACGGTTCCGCAGCCGATCGACGCCAGCACGCCGAGCTGCGCCGGCCCGAGCACGGTGCCTCCAACCACGGCGACGCCGCCCACATGAAGATCCTCGCCGCGCGGCCGCACGTTGCGACCCGCGTCTCGCCGGTCGCGGATCTCGACGCGCGTCTCGCCGCCGTCCGTGTCCTCGACGCGAATCACCGTGTCGGTGCCGTCGGGAACGGGGGCGCCGGTCATCACGCGCACGGCCGTGCCGTTCCGGAGCGGCGCCGAGGGGCGCTGTCCGGCGCGCACCGTCTCGGCGACCGGCAACACGACGGGCGATGACGCGCTAGCCGAGGCGACGTCCGACGCGCGAACCGCGTAGCCGTCCATCGACGAGTTGTCCCACGGCGGGTGCTCGATCGACGATCGCGCGTCGCTCGCCAAAACCCGACCGAGCGCGTCGCGCAGCGGAACGGATTCCGTGCCGAGCGGGCGAATCGCGGCGAGAATGCGCTCGCTGGCCTCCTGAACGCTGAACGCCACGATCGCTAGCGCAGCCGCATGCCGGCCAGGCGCGCCGCGATCGAGTCCTGGACCATCTCGACGGACCGCACCGGCACCGTCCAGTTGTTCGACAGGAAGCTGAAGATGAGCATGTGCTGATCCGCGGTGGTAACGTATCCCGACAGCGACCGCGACTGGGCGACCGAGCCGGTCTTGGCGTGCACGTTGCCTGCGGCCGGCGTTCCCTTCATGCGATTCCGAATCGTGCCATCCACGCCGCCGATCGGCAGAGCGTCGTAGAACACCTGGAAGGTCGGCGCCTTGCGCATGGCGTCGAGAATTCTCACGACGGTGCGCGGCGAGATGTAGTCGTAGCGCGCGAGGCCGCTTCCGTCGCGCACGATGGCCTCGGACGGAACAGGCACGCCCCACGAAGCGATCTGCCGTCCGACGACAGCCCGCGCGCTGTCGGCCGGCTTCGTGATCGCGACCGTGCGAAAGAGCATCTCGGCGATCTGGTTCTGCGACGGCTTCATGAGCGCCTTGAGGATCTCGCTGAGCGGCGGCGACGTGAGCGTGGCGAGCGTGTCGACGCGCGCCGTCGTGTCCGCCCAGCCCTGATCGATCGTGATCCCCTTCTCGGCCAGCGCCTCCCCGACCGCCGCGGCGTACGCCGCGTCCGGATCGTGGTGCGTGACTTCGATCGTCGCCGAGTCGTGTACGCCGATCTGGCCTTGGAGGACGACGTCCCACGTGGTGCTGTCCTTCACCGCGCGCAGCGTGCGCGGCCGGCGCGCGCGCGTCGTGTCGGGATTCGCCGCGACGGTCACGGCCATGTTTCGCACGCGCGGCACCGACCGCGCCGGTCCGACCTCGACGCGCACCGGCGCGCCGGGTGCGTCGCCGCCGCGCACGTGTATCGCACTGAACCCTTCATTGAAGAGGAGCTCGTCGATCGGCGCCGAGTAGGAGTCCTCGAAATCGTCGTACGTCCAGCCGTAGCCGAGCACCTCGCCGGGAAACGCGTCGCCAGAGGGGACGACGCGGCCGGTGATGCGGCGGATGCCTCGCGCGGCGATCGAGTCGGCGATGGCGCGGAGCGGCAGCATCGCGTCGTGCATCATGTGGTCGCTGACGGACGGATCGCCGCGGCCGACGACGAGCAGGTCGCCGTTCAACGTGCCGTCGGCGATCGTCCCGCGCGCGAGAAACGACGTGCGGTAGCGATACTCCGGGCCGAGCTGGGTCAGCGCGGTGGAGCTGGTGAGAATCTTCATGTTCGACGCGGGCATGAAGAGTTTGCCCGCGTTGCGCGAGTAGAGCGTGTCGCCCGACGACGGGTCGACGATCAGAATTCCCCAATGCGCGTTCGAGAACTCGGGGGCGTCGGTGAGCGAGTCGATGTAGCGGCGAAGCCCGGGATCCCGGCCGAAGCTGATCGACGCCGGCGAGACGGCGGTCGCGGGGCGGCAGGCGAGGGTTGCGCCGAGGAGCACGGTCGCGGCGCGCAGACGGGTAAAAGTGGACGTCAAACGGGAGCTCCGTGGGGGTGCGTGAACAATAGGGCATCGCGACGCGCGTTGGCGAGGCGGCGTCATGCGTCCGCCGCCATCTGCTCTGCCTTCTCGAGATCCGCCGGCGTGTTCACGTTGAAGAAAAGGCGCGCCGGGTCGCCGAAGCTCCGCACTTCGGCGTCGACGACGCGCGATGCGTTGGGCAGCGCGGCGACGATGCTCGACATGCGAAAATCCCCGCGAGCGACCGCCCGCTCGATGTGGGAGAGGCACGCCGTCGAGTACGCGGCGCAGAACGGCTCGGGCCCGGTGGGGCTCTCCGGTATCGCCGCCGCGGCGCCCTCGCGCACGCGGCGCGTGAGAAGCGAGAGCAGTCCCGCGCTGACGAACGGCATATCCCACGCGACGACGAGCGCAATGTCGTCGGCGGGAATCGACGCGAGGGCGGTGTAAAGACCGACGATGCTGCCGCGCTCCGACCGAACGTCGCGGTACACCGTGACTCCGGCGAGCCATCGTTCAGCGTCCGACGCGTTGGCGACGAGAACGATCTCCGGCGTCACGGCGCGAATCGCCGACACCACCCGATCGATGATGCGAATGCCGCCTACCCGGCGCAGTCCCTTGGGCTCGCCGCCGAACCGCTCGTTCGCGCCGCCGGCGACGATGGCGCCTGTCACGCCGCGATGCGCGTGGCCGGACACCCTAGTCCGGGCGGTAGCTCGCCCGCAACGTCCGGTCTTCGGCGATCGACACCTCTACCACGCGCAGCGAACCGAGCGCGGATTGCACGCGGTCGTGAATGAACCGGGCCAGCTCTTCGCCGGTGGGAATTCGCCTTCCGTCGGCGAACTCGGGGACGTCGAGATTCACGTTGCGATGGTCGAAGCGTGAGCGCACTTCGGCGTCGAGGACGCGGTCGAGGACCGCGAGATCCACCAGCATACCGGTTCGCGGATCGACGTCGCCGGTCACGGTCACCTCGCAGACGTAGCTGTGTCCGTGATAGTTCTCGCGGGCGCAGAGGCCGAACACGCGCGCGTTTTCTTCGTCCGACCATTCGGGCCGCCGATATCGGTGCGCGGCGGCGAAGGTGACGCGGCGGGTGAGGAAAGTCGGCACGCGTGAAGGTGCGCGGATCAGAACAGGTAGGACAGGCCCAGCGTGAACGACGGGTTGTTCAGCCAGTAGGATTTTTCCAGGTGCGTCGTCACGACCGCCGTTCCGCCGCTCGGAGCCGTGAAGTACGTCTGCGGATAGGAGATCGTATACAGCCGATCCTTCACGTCGAAGCGAATCTGAAACTTGCCGCCGGGCACGTAGCGGACGCCCGCGCTTCCATTGAAGGTGAACCGCGTTCCGAATAGAAAGCCGCCGGAGTCGGCTTGCGATCGGAGGTCCGAGATCAGCCCGACTCCTCCACCAAGCTCGGGAACGAGGTGATGCCAGCTCTTTTCCCCGGTGAGGCCGATACCGAGTCCAACGTCAGCCGTATAGAGCGGGCGCGAGGACTGTCCGAGCTCGCGCAGGACCCCCGACTTGAGCGGATTGATGAGCCGCCGGTCCGACGAGATGTACGCGACTTCGCCGGTGATGTGCGCCGGGCCGCCCGCCCGCCACTCGTAGTGGACGCCGGTAATGGGACCACTCCCCGGTCCGACGTCGGCGATATCGCGGTGTGCGTGGTAGATCCCGCCGATGAACGTGAGCTCCTGCGAGAACGGGAGGTCGACGTACGGGCTGCTCGCCGGCGGATAGCCGACGCGCGTTCCTTGGGCGGCCAGTCGGCCACTCGCCGCCAGCAAGGTTCCAACGGCGATCGCACCGATCGACGCTCGCAATCTTGTCATTGGGCGTGTGCTCCCTGGCGAAGGTCGATGCCGGTCATCTCCGACGGCTGCTCGAGCCCGAGCAGCGAGAGCAGGGTGGGGCCGACGTCGCAAAGCGCGCCCCCCGACCGCAGCGGTGACTTGGCGTCGTGATCAACGATGATGAATGGCACTGGGCTGGTGGTGTGGGCGGTGTGCGGCCCGCCGGTTTCGGGATCGATCATGAGCTCGCAGTTACCGTGATCCGCCGTGACGAGCAATCGCGTCCCGCTCGACTCGGCCGCCTTCAGCACACGCGCGAGACACGCGTCGACCGTCTCGACGGCCTTGATCGTCGCCGGGAGCGAGCCCGTGTGTCCCACCATGTCGGCGTTGGCGTAGTTGCAAAGAATGAACTCGTGCTCGCGCTCTTCGATCGCATTGCAGAGCACGTCCGTCACGCCAGGCGCGCTCATCTCTGGCATGAGGTCGTACGTCGCGACCTTCTGGCTGGGGACGAGCAGGCGATCCTCGCACGGAAAGGGAGTTTCCAAGCCGCCGTTGAAGAAGTAAGTCACGTGCGCGTACTTCTCCGTTTCGGCGGTGCGGAACTGCCGCATGGCGGCTTTGGACACCACTTCGCCCACGATGTTCGCCATCGTCTGGGGCGGAAAGGCCACTGGAACGTCGAACGTCCTGTCATACGACGTCATCGTCGCGACGTGGAGCGAGGGGCGCCCGCTCACGTCGAACCCATCGAACGACGGGTCGGTTAGCGCCCGGACGATCTGCCGCATGCGGTCCGCGCGGAAGTTGAAGCAGATGACGGAGTCGCCGTCGCGCATCGTGGCCACCGGCTGTCCGTCGAGGACGATCACCGTGGGCGTGATGAACTCGTCCGTTTCGCTCCGTTCGTATGCCTCGCTGATCACGCGCAGCGGATCGGTGCCCGTCGGGCCGACGCCTTGAACGGCCGCACGATACCACTTCTCGATGCGATCCCAACGCTTGTCGCGGTCCATGCCGAAATAGCGGCCGCCGAGGCTGGCGACAGCGGCGCGTCCGGCCACCTTGCCGAGTAGCTCGCGCATGAAGCCGAGTGAAGAGCGAGGCATCGTGTCGCGGCCGTCGAGCAGGGCGTGAATTGCGACGCGCGGCACGCGGCGCCGCGCGCAGAGCTCGACGAGAGCCACCAGGTGAGCATCGAGCGCGTGGACCCCGCCGTTGCCGATCAGGCCCACCAGGTGAACGGTGCCGCCCGTGCGAACTGCGTTGTCGCACGCCCCGACGAACGCCCGATTCTCGAAGAACGAGCCGTCGCGGATCGATTCACCGATGCGAACGAGATCCTGCGACACGACGCGGCCGGCGCCGAGGTTCAAGTGGCCGACCTCGCTATTGCCCATCTGTCCCTCGGGCAGACCGACCGCTCGGCCTGACGCCGACAGCAGCGTCCACGGGTATTGGTCGATGAGACCATCCCACGTGGGCGTTTCGGCAAGGGCGATGGCATTGCCATCGCGCTCGCGGCGATATCCCCACCCGTCGAGCACTATGAGCGCAACTGGAGAGGGGGCGTTACTGCTGGGCACGGTTCGCTGGAACGAGGGTGAAAACGACGAGCCCGAAATCTATTGCCCGACGTTCGCGCGGTGGAACGGAATGAAAACAAATGGGTTGACTAATATGTCCTACCTGTTGCATTTGTAGCCGGCAGCTTATGATGGCCGGGGTCGTCAAGGCGCAGTGAGTTCCCACCACGCCCGCGTCAGCCAAAATTCGCCGATGTCGAATCGAATTCGCTCCACCGCGACGTTCATCGCGCTGGGCGCCATGCTGAGCCTTTTCTTTGCCGCAGCGGGCCCCCGCCGAGGTGACGCGCGCACCGCACCGACCCAAACGGACGCCGCCCCTCGGCACGGTGCGGCGGCGACCCTCGCCCGCGGCGATTCGACGCAGCCCGCGGCATCGACCATTTCCCGTTTCGCCGACGCACTTCGCGGACTGAGCGGCAGCCTGTTCGCGCGCTTCGTGTCCCCCGCCGTAAAGACGCCGGCGGTGCCCGCGTTCGCCGCGATGTTCGGCGATTCGAGCCTGAGGCGACCCGGGATGTATCCCGTCGCGCCTCTCGCGCGTCCCTTTGCGTTCATCACGATGCATCCGTTCGCGGAGAAGCACGGCATGAAGCTGGGTTCGTACCGTCTTGGCTTCTGGCCCGCGGAAAGGCACGCGGTCAGGTCGCCCGCGTACGCCAACCCCCAAGGGTTCATCGAAGTCACGCAAGCGAACGTGAACACCCGGGTTTCGGAGCACTTCACGCTCCGCGATTTCCTCACACACGATCAGGCCGACGTCTGGCCGAAGTATCTGGTGCTGAACGACAAGCTGATCGACAAGCTCGAGCTGGTTTGGCAGGAGCTGCAGCGAGAAGGCGTTCCGGTGAAGCACATGTCCATCATGAGCGGCTTCCGGACGCCGTGGTACAACGCGAATGGCGGGTCCACGGGCGGCCGCGCCGAGCGGAGCCGGCACATGTACGGCGACGCCTCAGACGTCTTCGTCGACAACGATGGCAGAGGCAGGATGTCGGATCTGAACCGCGACGGTAGAGTCGACTGGCGCGACTCGAGAGTGATCGCGAACGCGGCCGATCGCGTGGGTCAGGAGCATCCGGAGCTCGCCGGCGGAGAGGGCGTGTACGCCGGCAACTCCTCCCACGGGCCGTTCGCGCACATCGACGTGCGCGGCTTCTCGGCCCACTGGGGTCTGGGGGCTGGCGAATGATACTCGGCCGCGGCGCGCAGCTCGCCACGAGGATCGATCGCGCGCGCGTGAGCGCATTCGCGGCGATCGTCGTGTCGGGACTTGGCGTCGCGGCGTTTTACAGCCCTCCTCCGGCGCCGACCGCGCCCATTCGCGGCGATCGCCGGAGAAGGGATCGCGGCTGGTGCCTCGCTCAACGCCTTCGGCGCGAGCCACGAGGTTCGGGTGCGCGTCGCGCTGCCCGAGCAGCGCGTGGAGTTCCCGGTTCAGGTTGGCGGCGACATCGAATCCCTGACGTACGAGTGGATCCGCGAAGGCGACTCGGTCGGCGTCGAGCTCCCGCAGCCGCTCAGCGGCGCGGGCTTTTCGGCGCCGCGGCGCCCCGGTTTCTACCACCTGGCGATCGAGCGTGGTACATCGCGACAGGTCCTGCCCGAGCCGACGCTCGTCGTGCTGGTGCCGTTCTCGCGCAAAGTCGGCAGCATGCTGAACGGCTATCGTATCGGGACCTACGTGGCCGAGCGATTCGCCCAGCACGACCATCCGCCCGGTTTCGTCGAGGTCGGGCAATCCGACGTCGACCTCAAGGTCAGCGAGCATCTGCGCCTCGGCGACTTCATCACGCACGACCACCAGGACGACGTCTGGCCGAAGTACGTCGCGCTGAATCCGCGGTTGCTCGACAAGCTCGAGTTGGTGCTCGCCAGGCTCGGTACGCACGCGCGCATGGCGAGCGCGAATACGGACGGCTCGGCGGAGGATCCGGCGAACGAGGTCGCGTTCGACGTGCACAGCGGCTACCGCACGCCGGCGCACAACGACGGCGTGTGGCGCGCCGCGACCGACAGCCGCCACGAGTACGGCGATGCCGCGGATCTTGCAATCGACGCGGACGGCGACGGGCGCGTGACGTTGCGTGACGAGTTGCTCGTCGCGCGCGCCGTGGACGAAGTCGAAGCCGAGCACCCCGACTTGGTGGGCGGCCTCGGCCTGTACGTCAGCGGACGGTACAACACGCCGTACGTCCACATCGACGCGCGCGGCACTCGCAGTCGCTGGCGCGGCTGACGGGGTTGACGTAGGTCTCGCGCGGCTCCCGATTTGAGAGACGATGAACGAGCACCTGCGCGACCGGATCCTCAGAAAACTGGAAACACTGCCCGACGAGCGCGGTTATCAGGTGCTCGACTTCGTCGAATTCCTGGAATCGAAGTACGCGGAGCGCGCGTCGCCGACCGCCAGCACGTTCACGCGATTCACGGAAGCGATCGAGGATCAGCTTCGCGCCGGGCGCGTTTCGGCGAGCGCGATCGCCGAGACCGTCGGCTTCATGAATCGCGCGGCGAACGTGCTGAACAGCGCCCTCGAGACCGGCAAGTCGATGGCGAGTGAGCTGGTCAGCTCGTCTCGATCGGCTCCGTCGACCGCGCCGTCGACCGCGCCACCGCCGCCCGCGACGGGAGATTCGGCATCGTCGCCGGCGCGTGACATCCAGGAACCGGGCGGGTCGGGAGAAAAACTATGAGAGTGCGACACGGATCGGCCGAGCGCGCGCAGCGCGCGGTGCGCGAGGAAAAGGAGCGAGAGGTGCGCGCGCCTCGCACCGGCGCCAAGCGCACGGTGATGTATTACGTGCGCCAGCTGCCCGCATACGTGCGCCTGCTCGGCGGGCTGCTCATGGACAAGCGCGTCGCGATATTGGACAAGCTTCTCGTCGCGGGCGCGGTCGTCTACATCGTGTCGCCGATCGACCTCATACCGGATTTCATTCCGTTCTTCGGCGAGATCGACGACCTGTTTCTTCTCGTGCTCGCGCTGCAGCACTTGATCAACAACGCGGGCCGAAAGGTGGTGCTCGACCACTGGACGGGCGATCGGGCGGACCTCGCGGACCTCAACCTGAAGAGCGCATTGGCGGCGGCGGCGTTCTTTCTTCCGAAGCGAATTCGCCGGCGGCTACGCGTGATTGGACGGCTTTAGGCGGCTCGCGAGGTTGCCCGCGCGGCCTACCATCCATTAGGAGCCGCGCCTATTTTTCACCATGGCAACCAGAACTCGACCACCAGTGCGGCCCGCGACCTCGGACACCTCGGGGAGCGGGCTTTCGCGTCTTCAGCATCGCGGGCGCGGGGCCGCGCGGGTGCGCGACGACTACGCGCTCACGTTCGACGACGTGCTGCTCGTCCCGCGCCATTCCCTGACGCACCCCAAAGACGTCTCGGTGACCTCGCGCTTCACGCGCGGCATCGAGCTGCGCGTCCCGCTCGTTTCCGCGGCGATGGACACCGTCACCGAATCGGACATGGCGATCGCGATGGCGCGAGCCGGCGGCATCGGCGTGCTCCACAAGAACATGTCGATCGACCGCCAGGCCGCCGAGGTCGATCGCGTGAAGCGGTCCGAGAGCGGCATGATTCTCAAGCCGATCACGCTGCGACCGAGCGATACGGTGCGCGAGGCGACCGCCCTCATGCACCGTTTTCGCATCTCGGGCGTGCCGATCGTCGACGAGGACGAAAAGCTCGTCGGCATCATCACCAACCGCGACCTGCAATTCGAGCGCAACATCGACCGGCCGCTGCGCGAGGCGATGACGAGTGAAGGGCTGATCACGGCGCGCGAAGGCACGACGCTCGACGAAGCGGAGCAGATCCTCGGCCGCAACCGGATCGAGAAACTGCCCGTGGTCGACGAGCGCGGCGTTCTCAAAGGGCTGATCACGATCAAAGACATCCACAAGCGCCGGCAGTATCCCGACGCGAACAAGGACCAGTACGGGCGGCTGCGCGTCGCGGCGGCCATCGGCGCGGCGGGGGATTTCCTTTCGCGCGCGCGCGCCCTCATCGACGCCGGCGTGGACGCGATCGTCGTCGACACGGCGCACGGACACGCCGACGCCGTGCTTCAGGCGACGGCACGGGTGCGTGAAGCCTTTCCCGACGTTCAGCTCATCGCCGGCAACATCGCCACGCGCGAGGCCGCCGAGGCGCTGGTCGAGCGCGGCGTCGACGCGGTGAAGGTGGGCGTGGGTCCCGGCTCGATCTGCACGACGCGCGTCGTGACGGGCGTCGGCGTGCCGCAGCTCACCGCGGTGCTCGACGCTGTCGACGGGGCTGGAGATGTCCCTGTGATTGCGGACGGCGGCATCAAGTACTCCGGCGACGCGGTGAAGGCGCTCGCCGCCGGCGCGTCGTGCGTGATGATGGGCTCGATGCTCGCCGGGACAGAAGAGAGTCCGGGTGAGTCGTTCCTGCTCGAAGGGCGCCGCTTCAAGATGGTGCGCGGCATGGGCAGCCTCTCGGCGATGCAGGACGGGAGCGCCGACCGCTACTTCCAGGAAGGCGAGCTCTCGCCGAAGAAGATGGTGCCGGAGGGCATCGAGGGTCGCGTGCCGTATCGCGGGCCGGTGGGAGACGTGCTGTTCCAGATGGTCGGTGGTCTGCGCAGCGGCATGGGCTACGTCGGATGCGCGACGGTGGACGAGCTGCGGACGGAAACGCGAGTTCGTGCGCATTACTTCGGCGGGTCTCAGAGAGTCGCACCCGCACGACGTGCAGATCACGCGCGAGGCGCCGAACTACTCGGTGTGACGGTGGACCGGTGGACCGGTGGACCGGTGGACCGCCGGCGAGACTGGGTCGCCGCGGTCGTCGCGCTTGCCATGGCGTCGCCGCTCGGTGCGCAAAAACCGAGGCCCGTGCCTGGAGCGGAACCGCTCGGCGCGATCGTCGGCGTGTGGCAGAGCGACGCGACGCAGGGCGTGTCGGCGAAATCGAGCTGCGATTGGACGCCGCAAGGCAACGGCGTGATCTGCGATCAGACCATCACGACGGTGGCCGGCGTACAACACGCGATGAATTTCTTCACGCGGAATCCGAGGACCGGATCGTTCGTGTTCTACGTCGTGCCGAATCCTGGCGACACGCTCGCACCGGTGCCGCTCATCATCAACGGCGCGACCTGGACCTACGGCGGCCTTTCCGCCGGTCCCAGCGGCCGCTGGTTCCGGACGATCAACGACTTCTCCAAGCGCGACGAGTACAGCTGGCGTCTCGAGACGAGCGACGACGGAAAATCGTGGCGGACGACGAACGGCGGCCGATCGCAGCGGGTTCTTCCGTCGAAGCGTTAGCCCGTATCGCGCAGGTCAGAGGCGTGTCAGGATCAGGCGGGATTGCTTGACAACGCTTTTAATGTGGCGCAAGTTGCGCGCAGACAAGTGTATACAGTAGTTCGTCGGTGCCGCTCGTACCGTGGCGCCGAGCGGGCTCGACGGACATTTCGATCGCCGGCGGCGCGATTCATCGGTGCCGCCTCTTTTACGTCAGATCCGCAGGTCAGACCCAAGGAGACCTTCAATGGGCTTGTGGTCCACGAAGAGCATCAGCGTGCTGCAGGGCGAGGCTGCTGCCGAGGGGCAGGAGGTCACGCTCAAGCGCGCCCTTGGCGCTCTCAACCTCACGATGCTCGGCATCGGCGCGATCATCGGCGCCGGCATTTTCGTGCTCACCGGCACGGCCGCCGCGCAAACGGCTGGTCCGGCGATCGTGCTTTCCTTCGTCGTCGCCGGACTCGGATGCCTATTCGCGGGCCTTTGCTACGCGGAGTTCGCGTCGATGATTCCGATCGCCGGCAGCGCGTACACATACGGGTACGCAACTCTCGGCGAGTTCGTCGCGTGGATCATCGGCTGGGACCTGATCCTCGAGTATTTGTTCGGCGCGGCGACGGTGGCGGTGGGGTGGTCCGGCTACTTCGTCGCTTTCTTGCGCGACAACCTGGGGATTCACCTCTCCGCGGCGTGGACGCAGGCGCCGCTCGGCGTGGTCGGGACGCACACGCTCGTCAGAAACCTGATGTGCATAGACGCGTCCGGCGCGGCGACGGCGGCCGTGAACGGCGCGTGTCAGGCTGGAGCGCTCCTGCAGCCCGGGATCATCAATTTGCCGGCGATCCTCCTCGTCGGGCTGATGTCGACGCTGCTGGTGATCGGGATCAAGGAGTCGGCGAACTTCAACAACGTCATCGTGTTCATCAAGGTGGCGATCGTCATCCTCGTGATCTGCTTCGGGTTCTTCTACGTCAACGCGGCGAACTGGCATCCGTTCATTCCGGCGAACACCGGCGAGTTCGGCCACTTCGGATTCAGCGGCGTCATCCGCGGTGCGGCAGTGGTGTTCTTCGCCTATATCGGCTTCGACGCGGTCTCGACCGCGGCGCAGGAGGCACGCAATCCCCAGAAGGACATGCCGATCGGCATTCTCTCCTCGCTGGCGATCTGCACCGTGCTCTACATCTTGATGGCGTTGGTCATGACGGGGCTCACGAGCTACAAGAACCTGAACGTCCCGCAACCGGTTTACGTGGCGATCGCCGCGGCGGGTCCGTCGCTCAAGTGGCTGACCTACTTCATCAATATCGGGGCGATCCTCGGCCTCGCGTCGGTGGTGCTCGTGATGCTCATGGGCCAGCCGCGCATCTTCTTCTCGATGAGCCGCGACGGGCTGCTGCCGGCGGTGTTCGGCAAGGTTCACCCCAAGTTCCAGACGCCGTACGTCACGACGATCGTGACGGGCGTCGTGGCCGCGCTGGTCGCCGGCTTCTTCCCGATCGATCTACTCGGACAGCTCGTATCGATCGGAACGCTGCTCGCCTTCGTGATCGTGTGCTTCGGGATCATGGTCTTGCGCTACAAGCGGCCGAATATCCCGCGCCCGTTCCGCACGCCGCTCGTGCCGGTCGTTCCGATCCTCGGCATTCTGATCTGCGCGTACATGATGTACAGCTTGCCGGGCGACACCTGGCTCCGGCTCGTGGTCTGGATGGCCGTCGGTCTGTTCATCTACTTCTTCTATAGCATGGGCCACTCGCGCGTCGGGAGTCAGCCCATGGAAGCCGCCGGCGACTGACGGCGGGGGTAAGCCGCGTTAGCTTTGGAGACGGCGCCCGAGTCCGGGCGCCGTTTCGATTTCTTGGGAGAGCATCGGCACGACGTGTCGCACACGATCCAGGAGTATCTGAAGATTCCCGAGTCGCGGCGCGCGGCGATCGAAGCCCTGCGTCGCGAGCTCGTGCCCGGTCGGCGCGTCGCTCTGTCGACACATATGAACGCCGACGGCGACGGATGCGGCTCGGAAGTGGCGCTCGCGCGGCTGCTCACCCAGATCGGCCTCGACGTGCGCATCGTGAACCCCACGCCTTGGCCGGAGCTCTTCTCGTTCCTGCTCGACGGCGGCGTGCGCGACATGACGGCCCGCGGCGCCGCCGCCCTCGACGGCATCGACGTTCTCGTCGTGCTCGACATCAGCGACGTGAAACGGTTGGGCGCGCTCGCCGATGCCGTTCGCAAGCTGCGCGTTCCGAAGCTCGTCATCGACCACCACATCGCGTCGGACGACCCTGCCGGCGACGTCGTGTTCACCGACGTGGCCGCGTGCGCGACGGGCGAGCTCGTCTACGACTTGGCCTGCGGGCTCGATTTGGAGATCGACCCCGACGTCGCGCAGGCGCTCTACACGGCCATCCTCACCGACACGGGCGGCTTCCGCTTCAGCAACACGACTCCTCGCTGCCACGCCATCGCCGCCGACCTGCTGCACGCGGGCGTCGAACCCGAGGAGATGTATCTCCGGATCTATGCCTCCGCGCCCGCCGGTCGAGTGCGTTTGCTCGGCGAAGTGCTGGACAGCCTCGGCGTGGACGAGGAGCATGGGATCGCCTGGCTGTCGATGCGCGGCGGCGCGCTCGAGAAACACGGCGTCAGGCAGGAAGACCTCGACGGAATCGTCGAGCACGCGCGCTCGATCGCCGGCACGCGGATGGCGCTCTTCTTCCGCGACCTCGGCTATGGCAAGGTGAAGGTGTCGTTTCGCAGTACCGGCGAGATCGACGTCAACGCGTTCGCACGACAATTCGGCGGCGGCGGCCACGCCAAGGCGGCCGGCGCATTGATCTCCGGATCCCTCGACGACGTCAGGGCGCGGGTCCTTGCCGCCGCGCAGCGCTTCCTGCCTCCGCTCTCGGCCGACGGGACCGAGTCCGCGCGCGCGGCAACGTGAAGACTCCTACCTTCTAGACATGGCAGCGACGCTACAGCACCGAATCGCCGAAGCGCTCGGCCGCGTTCGGCATCCGCGCACCGGACGCGACGTGATGGAGAGCGGAGCGGTTCGCGACATCGCGACGACGACGACGGGTCGAGTACGGCTCTCGCTTCAACTCGCGCCCGGCGACGACCCCGCGCTGGCTCGAGTGATTCGGCAGGCCGTCGAACAGGTGGACGGTGTCTCCGACGTGACCGTGGACGTCGTCGCGACGAATCAGCCGGCGCCGCCCCAGTCGGCGCCGAAGTCCGCCGGTCGCTCGTTGCCGGTGATGGACGACCGGCCGACACAGCAGCGCGTCCCGGCGCCGACGCCGGTGGCTTACCCGAACCTGGGCAAGATCATCGCGATCTCGAGCGGCAAGGGCGGTGTCGGCAAATCGACGGTCGCGGTGAACCTCGCCGTCGCGCTGGCGCAGCAGGGAGCGCGTGTCGGTCTGATGGATGCCGACATTTACGGGCCCAACATTCCGTTGATGATGGGAGTCAACGAGCCGCCGATGGTGATCCAGGAGCGCATCATCCCGCTCGAGGCCCACGGCGTGAAGGTCATGAGTCTCGGCTTTCTCATCGATCGTGACCAGCCGGCGATTTGGCGCGGCCCGATCATCATGAAGATCATCACGCAGTTCCTCCGCGACGTGGCGTGGGGGACGCTCGACTACTTCATCGTCGATCTTCCGCCGGGCACCGGCGACGCGCAGCTCACGCTCGTGCAGGCGACGCAGGTCACCGGCGCGGTGATCGTCACGACGCCGCAGGAAGTGTCGGTCGGTGACGCGTTGCGCGGCGTGAAGATGTTCGAGCGCGTGACCGTACCCGTGCTCGGCATCGTCGAGAACATGAGTTGGTTCGAGTGTCCGCACTGCGGCAAGCCGTCCCCCCTCTTCGGCAGCGGGGGCGGCGAGCGGCTGGCGAAGGAGCTCGAGTTGCCGCTCCTCGGACAGATCCCTCTCTATCAGCGCGTGATGGAGGGCGGCGATCGCGGCGCTCCAATCGTCGCCGCAGATCCCGCGTCGTCCGCGGCGCGCGCCCTCGTCTCGATCGCCGGTCGCGTCGCCGAGCGGGTGAACGACACAGTGGCAGCCGCGGCGAACTGATCGCGCAGGGAGCTTCGACGATGAGTCGCATCGTCACACTCACCACCGATTTCGGTACGGCCGACGGCTACGTCGGCGAGATGAAGGCGGTCCTGCACGCGCAGGCGCCTGGCGCGACGATCGTCGACATCACGCACGACATTCCGCGCCACGACGTGGACCACGCGAGGCTCGCCGTCGCGCGGTTCTGGCATCGGTTCCCGGAGGGCACGGTGCACCTCGTCGTGGTGGATCCCGGCGTCGGCTCGCCGCGGGCGGCGCTCGCTGTGAGATGCGAAGGCCGCTACCTCGTGGGGCCGGACAACGGCGTGCTTTCTTCGGCGTTGGTGGACGCCGGCGCGATGTCCGTCGTGGTTCGCGTGCCCGCGGATGCGTCGGCGACGTTCCACGGCCGCGACGTCTTCGCTCCCGCGGCCGCCGCGCTCGCGCGGGGCGAGCCCATCACCGCTCTCGGTTCGCCGCCAGATCAAGCGCCGATCGTGCGCCGATCGCCGGAGCCTGTTCGAGGTCCCGGTGGAACGATCGAGGGTGAGGTCGTCGCGATCGACCGATTCGGAAACGCGATCACGAACCTCACGGCCGACGGCGTCGCCGCGGTCGTCGTGGGACACAGGACGATCCCGATCCACCGTGCCTACGCAGACGTCGAGATCGGCGAAGCACTCGCGGTCGTCGGGTCCGGCGGCGCGATCGAGATCTCGGTCCGAAATGACAGCGCCGCGAGAGCGTTGCATCTCTCTCGCGGCGACAAGGTCATTCTGCGTGTCGAGTCCTGAACGGAGCGAGGCTCCTCAGGGAGCGGACGACGACACTGGCCGGCGCGACGACGCGGCGACGCCCGTGACCGGAGTCGGAGTCTGCCAGGCCAGCTCGTCGCCACTGAACTTGGACGCTGGCGCCGTTGCGCGATGGGTTCCCGCGCGCGACGAGATGGTCGCGCCAAGTCCCGTGGTGGCGGCCACCCAAGTAATCGCCACGGCCAGCACGCGCAGAACAGTGCCGACCCCCGGCGTGTGGGAGAACAGCGCGGTAGCGATCCATAGAGCTAGATACACGAGCAGGCCGAGGAACAGCGCGCGAAGATGAACACCGCGCGGGGATGCGGTGCCGTCGTCCGACGCGAGGCCGCCGCCTAGAAGTCGCGCGGCGGCCAGGAAGCCGAGCGTGAGCAGTCCGGCAGCCGCCACGATGTACGCGACGATAGCGAAGGGGACGAGCAGGAGCCCCAGTACCGTGATCGCGAGTCCGACGACGACGATGAGCAGACCGGGAAGCGCCAACAGTTGTCCCGCGAGACCGATCCAGAAGGCGCGCGCCACGCCCCGTTCAAGTTCACTGACGACGCCGTCGAGATTTGCGTCGGCGAAAAGCATCACGCCGATGCCAATGATCGCCAGCACGGCGAACCAGCCGACCGCGAGCTTGAGCGCTTGCCAAACCGTCAGCGGCGTGCGAGCCACGCGCGGGCCCGTGTATTTCGGCACGGCGACCGCGCGCCGCACCCCTTCCACGACGCCGCCGTCGATCGACACGCTGCCTCCGACCGCCCATGCGTCGCCGGTGACGCGTCCGCCGTTGTGAACGCGGATGTTGCCGGCCAGCGTGACAGCGTCACCGTCGATGGTGCCGAACACGTCGAGGTTGCCGCGCGCGACGGCGATCGTGCCGTGGATCGTCGAGTCCGCCGCGATCGTACGATCGCCGACGGTGAAGCTGCTCGCGTCCGGCAGCCGGTCGTCTCCCTGCGCGCGACGCTGCGCGATCTCACGCGCGAGAGTCGAGTCAGCCGGAGCGGCTGACTTTCGGGCGGTGTCCGTCTTCGTTTGACCTGCCTGCGCCGACGCCTGCATGCTGCCAAGCGCCAGAGCGGCGATCGCAATCAGGGGGCGCATCGCTACGCCCGGCGTCGGCTCGAAGCGAGCGCTAGCGCCCGGAATCCGGCGACGGACCCCGCCGTCGCCACAACGAGTATCCCCAACGCGGCAGCGATGCCCAGCGGACCGGCGCCCTGGACCAGCCGGAGCGCCTGCTCGCCGAAGATGGCCGCGAGAGCACGTTGGCCGGCGTCCATCGCCACGCCTCGCAGCTCACCGCCCGCGGCGCCGGTAGCCAGCACCAGCGCGTCGGTCTGGGTCGCCACCCACAGTATTGCGAGGGTGACGAGCGACGCGACCGACGTGGCAAGTCCCGCCACGATGTACCGGGTGCGCGGAGCCTGTGGCAGCCACCGCTCGGCGGCATCTCTTGCGGCGACGTGCCAAGGAATGAACACAGGCACGCCGGCCATCACTCGGTCGGCGAACAGGTGGGACGGCGCGAAGTGGGGGACTGCCTCCAGGGCGTCTACGGCGACGCGTGCTTCATCGACCAACGCGCGGCATCGCGCGCATTCGCGGACATGGGCTCGAAGGGGGGTCACCCCGAAGCCCACCTCGTCATCGAGGAGGAGGTCGATCTCGTCTGGAAGGAGGTGCCGGTGGTTCATGGAGTCTCCGGAGGATCAGTACGGAGGGTTGACGGTGCCGGTTTCACGGTTTGGTCCAGGTCGGGTGAGCCCCGACATCGGGGTCGGGTGATTCGCATCACCCGCTCTCACGCAGATGTTCGAGCGACCGGCGGAGCTCGTGCCGGGCGCGGTGGATGTAGGTCTTCACGGTCCCGAGCGGTAGGTCGAGGGTCGCCGCGATCTCTTCGTACGAGCGGCCCTCGACGTGTCTCAGCATGATGCAGGAGCGGTACTCGGGTCTGAGCCCCGCGATCGCGCGCTCGATGGACGTGCCAAGTTCCCTGGCCTCGAGCTCGTCGAGGGCGGATTCCTGGTCCCCGGTGATGTCGAACGAGGTCGCCTCGATTGCGTCCGGCGTCAGCGCGTGCGGCGAGCCGTCGATGCTCACCGTTTCCAGTTGCCGCCGCCGCAGATGATCGATGGCGACGTTGTTGGCAATCTTGAACAGCCAGCTCGACAGCTTGAATTCCGGCCGATAGCGGTCGAGGTGGTTCAGGACCTTGATGAAGGTGTCCTGAGCGAGGTCCTCGGACAGCTCACGGTCGCGGACCATCCGATAAATGAGCGAAAAGACTGGTCGCTCATATCTACGGATTAACTCGCGAAACGCGCCGTCCCGTCCATTCTGGGCCAGCGCGACGACGTCGGCGTCCGGGAGATTCTGAAGGTCGAGGGCTGGTGGCATCGGCCTCGTGGCGCGTGCCCATCACGAAGCGGCGCCGTCGGTTGACCAAAGCTATGCTCGCCGGTATCCATCGACCAGCCACTTCGGCTGGTCGGTATCCATCGACCAGCCGCTTCGGCTTGCCCAGCCATCCGGGCACGGGCAACTTACGCCGCATGACGGTGAGCGAGCTGGAGACGGAAGAAGCGCGTGCCGCCGCCGCCGGCGGCGACGTCAAGCGAGCCTACGTCCGCCGGACCTTCGGTCAGATCGCGCCGACCTACGACCGGCTCAACCACCTCCTCAGCCTCAACATCGATCGCGCCTGGCGACGCAAGGCGATCGCGGCGCTGGAGTGGACCAGGGCTCCCGCGGGCACGTACATCGACCTGTGCGCCGGCACCCTCGACGTTGCCGCCGAGCTCTCACGAGCGCGCGGATTCGAGGGTCGGGTCGTGGGGGCTGACTTTGCCGAGCCCATGCTGCGGGCTGGTTTGGGTAAGGCCTCGGCATCCACGGTATGGCCGGTCGTCGCCGACGCGCTCGACCTGCCGCTCCGCGATCGCGAGGCGTCGGGCGCCATCGTCGCGTTTGGAATCCGCAACGTGGCGGATCTCGACGCCTCGCTGCGCGAAGTCCACCGCGTGCTGGCGCCTGGCGCGCGATTCGTCATCCTCGAGTTCACCACGCCCCGATTGGCACTCGTGCGCTCGCTCTACCACTTCTACTTCCATCAAGTGTTGCCTCGCATCGGCGCGATGCTCAGCGGGCATCGGAGCGCGTACGCCTACCTGCCGCGATCGGTGGCGAATTTTCCGCCGGAACGAGAGCTCGCCGACCGAATGCATCGCGCGGGGTTCTCCGAAGTCGGTTGGGCGTCGCTGAGCCTCGGCATCGCCGCGATCCACACCGGCCGGAAAGCGTAACGCGTGTCCACCATCGACACACTCTCGCAATTCGTCGCGCGGCTCGAGCAGGCTGGCGAGCTCGTTCGTGTTCGACAGCCGGTCTCGCTCAACCTGGAGTTGTGCGAGATCGCCGATCGCGTGATGAAGCAGGAGGGCGGAGGCAAAGCTCTCCTTTTCGAGCAACCGGTCCTGATGAACGGCCAGCGCTCGGCCTTTCCGGTCGGCATCAACCTGTTCGGGTCGATGCGCCGCATGAGCATGTCGCTCGGGGTCGAGTCACTCGACGAGATCGGCGTGCGCATCGACGAGATGCTCGCGATGAAGGTTCCGGAAGGGATCATCGCCAAGCTTGCGCTCCTGCCTCGCCTGCTCGAGGTGGGAAAGTTCCCGCCGCGGGTGAGACGCGGCGAAGCCGCGTCGCAATCCATAGTCTGGCGCGACGCCGAGGTCGATCTCGACAAGCTGCCGCTCATGAAGTGCTGGCCCGAGGACGGCGGCGCGTACATCACCTTCCCGATGGTCATCACGCGCGACCCGAAGCGCGGCATTCGGAACGTCGGGATGTACCGCATCATGCAGACGGGCAAGACGACACTCGCGATGCACTGGCAGCGCCACAAAGTCGGCGCGGCGCACTGGCGCGAGATGGCCGAGCGCGGCGAGAAGATGCCGGTCTGCATCGCGCTCGGCGCCGATCCGCCGTCGATGTACTCGGCGAGCGCGCCGCTCCCGCCGACGGTCGACGAATTCCTTTTCGCGGGATTCCTTCGACGCGCGCCCGTGTCGCTCACCAAGGCCGTGACCTGCGACCTCGAGGTGCCGGCCGAGGCGGACTTCGTGATCGAGGGGTACATCGATCCGGCCGAATCGCTCGTCACCGAAGGGCCGTTCGGCGACCACACCGGCTTCTATTCGCTCGCCGATCTCTACCCTGAGGTGCACGTCACGGCGATCACGATGCGCCAGTCGCCCATCTTCCCGGCGACGATCGTCGGGCGTCCGCCGATGGAAGACTTCTACCTCGGGCACGCGACCGAGCGGATTTTCCTCCCGCTTCTGAAGCTGACGATTCCGGAGATCCGCGACTACCACATGCCGGCCGAGGGGATCTTTCACAACCTCGTCTTCGTATCGATCAAGAAGGAGTATCCGGGCCAGGCGTACAAAGTGATGAACGCGCTGTGGGGCCAGGGGTTGATGTCCCTCGCCAAGGTGCTCGTGATCGTCGACGACTGGGTGAACGTGCGCGACCCGAAGGAGGCGTGGTGGGTCGCGCTCAACAACATCGACCCGCAGCGCGACGCGCGCTTCTCCATGGGCCCCGTCGACGTGCTCGATCACTCGAGCCGCACCTTCACGTACGGCTCCAAGCTCGGCATCGACGCGACGAAGAAGCTTCCCGAGGAAGGATTCACGCGCGAGTGGCCCGGGTTGATCCTCATGGATGACGCGACCAAGCGTCGCGTGGACGACCTTTGGCCGACGCTCGGTCTTGGCCCGGGAGCCAAGCGATGACCGCTGCCCCGGGCGCCGAACAGGCGCGCGAAGGGCAGACGTTCGCGCACCGCGGATCGCGGCTGCTCGCGTACGTGAACTTCGTCAAGCTGCCGCACACGTTGTTCGCCCTGCCGTTCGCGCTCGTCGGGGTCGTGCTCGCGTCGTACCACGCGCCGGTCACGTGGCGCTCGCTCGGCTGGGTGGTGCTCGCGTTCACCTGCGCCCGCTTCGCGGCGATGGGTTTCAATCGCATCGTCGACCGCGAGATCGACGCCCGGAACCCGCGCACGCGCCAACGCGAACTGCCGAGCGGAATGCTCCGCGTCGCCGAGGCGATCGTCGCCGTCGCGATCGCGTCGTCGCTGTTCGTCTGGGCGGCGTGGCAACTGAATTCGCTCTGCGGCAAGCTGTCGCCGTTGGCGCTGGCCTGGGTGTTTTTCTACAGCTACACGAAGCGGTTCACTCGCTGGTGTCACCTCGTGCTCGGCGTCGGGATGTCGATCGCCCCCGTCGGCGGATATCTCGCGGTGACCGGCCGATGGAGCACGCCGTGGTGGATGCTCGTCGCGCTGGCGCTCGGCGTGGCGACGTGGGGCGGAGGGTTCGACGTGCTGTACGCGCTCCAGGACATCGACTTCGATCGCGAGCACCGGCTTCATTCCCTTCCGGCGGCGGTCGGCGGCGCGCGGGCGCTGAACGTCGCGCGCGGTCTCCACATCGGAACGGTGCTCTGTCTCACGGCGGTGGGGGCCGCGACGTTCGGGAGCGGATCGGGCGGTTCGTTCTACGCGCTTGGCGTTGCCCTCGCGGCCGGGCTGCTCGTGTACGAGCACTCGCTCGTCAAGTCCGACGACTTCTCGCGCTTGGACGCCGCTTTCTTCACGATGAACGGCGTGATCAGCATCGTCTTTTTCGTCTGCGTCCTGATCGAGCGGTTGGCGCACACGAATCCGATCACCCTCGCCTTGCGCGCGGTCGGCGCATGACGAGGCCGCCGATAGTCGTCGCCATTACGGGCGCATCCGGCGCGCCGTACGCGGTGCGCCTCCTCTCGTCGCTCGCCGAAGCCAAGGAATCGGTTCAGCTCATCGTGTCCTCGCACGGCCTGCGGCTGCTGAGCACCGAGATGGGCATCGATTCCATCGGCGCGCTCCGCGAAAGAGTGGGCCATGCCGCCTGGGACTCGTGCATCACGACGTTCGACGACGCCGACCGCGGCGCATCGCCGGCATCCGGCTCCGCGCTCAACGCCGGGATGGTCGTCTGCCCGTGCTCGATGGGCACGCTCTCGGCGATCGCCGCGGGTTCGTCGCGATCGCTCGTCGAGCGCGCGGCCGACGTCGCGCTCAAGGAGCGCCGCAAGCTGATTCTCGTGCCGCGGGAGACGCCGCTCAGCGCGATCCACCTGGAGAACATGCTTCGCGTCACGCGGGCCGGCGCGGTGGTGCTGCCGGCCGCGCCGGGATTCTACCACAAGCCCGCGTCGATCGACGATCTCGTGAACTTCGTCGTCGCGCGCGTGCTCGATCACCTTGGCGTCTCACACTCGCTCGTGCCTCGCTGGAGCGAACGCGGCGCGGAGTGACGGGTATGTCGGGCATGTCGGAAGCGCCGCACGTCATCGGGCTGATCTCGGACACACACGGCCTCGTGCGGCCGGACGTTCACACCGCGCTCGGCGGGGTCGAGCTGATTCTACACGCGGGTGACGTAGGCGGCGGCGATGTGCTCACGGAGCTCGCGCTGATCGCGCCTGTTCGCGCGGTCCGCGGAAACACTGACCCGCCCGACGATCCGCCGCTGCCCGCGGCGATCGAGCTGACCGTCGGCGGCGTGCGCATCCACGTGAGCCACGGGCACGAAGTCGGCAGTCCCAACCCGAAACGGCTTCTCGAACGATACGACGCCGAGGTGATCGTCTACGGACACACGCACAAGCAATTGGTGACTCGCGCCGGCGACCGGTGGGTGGTGAATCCAGGCGCAGCAGGCCCTCGGCGGTTCGATCTCCTGCCGAGTGTGGCCAAGCTGACAATTGCCGGCGGAGCGGTCGAGGTGCAGACACTCGACCTCGCTCCATGACGCGCCGGCCTACAGCAGCGTAAAGTGCGACACCGGGTACAGGAAATCCTCGCCCGAGTCGTCGATGATTCTATAAAACGACCCGCTGCCCTCGACGCCGAGCATCTCGTAAATCTTGCCCAGCGTGAGGTCGTGGCACCCGCCGGGCTCATCGCATCCGGGGTACACGAGCCACGGGCGAATGCTCACGCACTTCACCAGCGTTGTCGGCTGCCAGGACGTCGTCGCCATCGCTCTCGTTGGGCGGTTGCGGGTGACGCGCACGGGACGAGCGGTGCGCTCAATGTCGCTGTGCAGGACGCGCGCCAACTTCGCCCCAGGCCGCTGAGGGCCCGGCTCCCGACCGGATCTTCTACGAGGCCGCGGCCACAGCCGCCGGCGACGCGCTCGTGCGATGCAGTTCCTCGGGAAAACGGCGAAACCATGAGGATAACAACAGCAGCTCGTCGATCTCATGCGTCGGGATCTGCGTCGTCCGGCGCTCGGCCGGCGTAAAGACGCTGTCGATCAGGTGCATGAGCGACGCGGCCTCGTCGCGCGTTTTCGGCACCGCCGACTCGGCGCGCACGAGCCCGCGACGAATCAGATAGACGCGGTCGGCCCCATCATACCCCGGAACGTGATACACAAAGGAAAGGTTCTCGACGGCGAAACGCAGGTGGGCGAACTGCCCGCGCAACGCCTCCAGGCGACGCATCTTGTCGCGCAGCGATGCCGCGCGCTCGTACTCGAGGCGTTCGCTCGCCGCTTCCATGTCCTCGCGAAGACGCTCGATCGGGCCATCGTCGACGCCGTCGAGAAACGCTCGCGCGAGAAACAGTCGCTCGTCGTACTGCTGCACGGTGCATCCGCCGACGCACGGCCCGAGACACTTTTTCACCTCGAACCGGATGCACCCCGGCGTCCGCGGGAACGAGTCGAACAATTCGGGCTGGTCGGCGAAGTGCATCCGCTGGTCGGCGGCGCAATCGCGCAGACCGAGGACGTCGTTCAACTCGCGCAGCGCCTCGCCGACCCCCATCGCGCCCATGAACGGACCGTAGTAGACCGCGTTGTCGTCGCTGCCCGGTCCGCGCACGACGACGAGCTTGGGCGCCGGCCCCTTCGCGAGCTTGATGAAGCAGTAGTTTCGCCCGTCGTTCTTCATCGCGACGTTGAATCGCGGGCGGAATCGCTTGATGAGACGCAGCTCGGTGAGGAGCGCGCCGAACTCGCTCGGCACGTACTCCCACTCGATCCGTTCGGCCTCGCGCAGAATCCGCGCGCCCTTGTCGTCGGGAAACGCCGCGCGGAAATAGCTCAGCAGGCGAGACCGGAGCTGCTTCGACTTGCCGACGTACACGATCTCGCCGTCGGCGGCGATCATCTGATAGACGGCGGGCCGGTCGAGCGCGTTCTCGCGAACGTGCGTGCGCATGACCCGCAGCTGCGCGTCGGATGTCGGTGGTCGAAGCAGCTTTACTTTTGGCATCGCGCGCACAGCACGGTCGTCCGGCCGTCGATCGCGTGCGTTTCGATCAGGCGCGCGCCGCAGCGGGCGCACGGTTCGCCGCCGCGTCCATACACGGCGAGACGTTCGACGAAGCTTCCCCGCTCGCCGCGCGCGTCGCGGTAGTCTCTGAAGCTCGTGCCCCGCGCGGCGATCGACTCACGCAGCACGCCGACGATCCCCCTGCGCAACGCATCCGCCTCGCCGTTCGCGATCGACCCCGCGGCGCGCGACGGATCGATCCCCGCTCGCCACAGGGCTTCGTTGGCGTAGATGTTTCCGATACCGGCGACGACGCGCTGATCCATCAGCGTTTTCTTGATCGATTGGCGGCGGCCCTCGAGGAGGGCCGATAGATGCTTGGCGGTGAACGCGCGGTCAAGAGGCTCGATCCCGAGCGAAGCCGTGTACTCCTCGAATCGCCGCGGCGACATCACGGTCACGGTACCCAGGCGGCGGATGTCGCGGTAATGCAGCGATCGGCCATCGTCGAGCGTGAGCTCGATCGTCGAGTAACGGCGTTCGGCCGCGGAGAGCGTTCCGTCGTCGATCAATAGCGCGCCCGTGAACCGCGGCTGTACGACGATCCGCTCGCCGGTCGACAGCGAGACGACGACGAGCTTGGCGCGCCGCCAGCAGCGCTCGATCGTCGCTCCGGTGACTCGGCGGACGAACTGCGCCGGCGAGCTTTCACGCAGGACGTCGGTGCGCCGGACGACCGCCCGCTCGATGCGCCGGCCCGCGACCTCGTGGTCGAGGTCGCGAGCGATCGTCTCAGTCTCGGGAAGCTCGGGCACGGCGCGAAAGTTCGCGCCACGCAATGTCCGAACGGAACTGCTTGCCGGCGAATTCCACGCCGCGGGCGAACTCCTGGCTCCGTACGCGTGCATCCTCGAGCGTCGCGCCGACCCCCGTCACCGCGAGGACGCGACCGCCCGCGGTTTCGAGGCCGCCGCCCGTGCCTCGCCTGGTCCCCGCGTGAAAAACGAACACGTCTTCCTCGGCGGAGGGCAAGCGAATGGCGTCGCCGGTGCGCGGCCGCTCCGGATATCCCGCGGCGGCGATCACCGTCGTCACCGCCGCGCGGTCGGCGGCGATGGAGCGTTCCGAAAGGCGTCCGCCGCGAGCGACCGTCGCCATCGCTTCGAAGACGTTCGCGTCCGAGCCGAGGGCCGGCAGGACCGCCTCCGTCTCGGGATCGCCAAAGCGGCAATTGAACTCCACGACCTTTGCCCCGGCCGTGGTCACCATGAGACCCACGTACAACAACCCCGTGAACGGTGCGCCTCGCGCTTTCATCGCCGCCAGTGTCGGCTGCACCATTCGATCGACGACGTCGTCGGTGAATCCGGGAGCGTCGGCGAGCGACACGGGGCAGTACGCGCCCATCCCGCCAGTATTCGGCCCGCGGTCTCCATCGATCAGTCGCTTGTGATCCTGCGACGCGGGAAGCGTGACGACGCGTTCGCCGTCGGTGATTGCGAAGACCGAGAGCTCCTCGCCGTCCATGAACTCTTCGACGAGCACCGTGTCGCCGGCCTCGCCGAACGCGCGGTCGCTCAGCATCGCCGCGGCGGCGCGGCGCGCTTCGTCGATGCTCATCGCGACGACGACTCCTTTTCCCGCGGCGAGCCCCGACGCCTTGATCACCACGCGCTTCTCGTCGTCGACCAACTCGTCGATCGCGCGATTGGCCTCGGCGAGCGAGCTGCACGTGCGAGCGCGCGCGGTCGGCACCCCGGCTTCGGTCATGATCTCCTTGGCGAACGCCTTCGACGACTCGATCGCCGCGGCGGCCTTTGTCGGGCCGAAGATCGCCATCGACTCGGCGCGAAACGCGTCGGCGAGTCCGGCGGCCAGCGGCGCTTCGGGGCCCACCAGGGTCCAGTCGACGCGCTCCTGCCGCGCGAGCGAAACGAGCGCCGCGACGTCGGTGGCCCGAAGCTCCACACAACTCGCGATCTCGCCGATGCCCGGATTGCCGGGCGCGGCGAGAATGCGACACGACGGATCTTCTTGGCGCAGGCGCCAGGCGAGCGCGTGTTCGCGCCCGCCCCCGCCCACGAGAAGGATGGTCAGCGGTTCCGCCACGCCGAGCTCACCGCATCGCGCGCGCGGCTGAGCCCATCTTTGAACTGATTGACCGTCTCTCGGGTCTTCTGGCCGTAGTAGCCCGCGGCGTCGGCGTAGTCCTCGCCCAGCGGCTGATCCTTGTCGCCGCCGCCGCGACGGACGTAGTCGCCGGCCATGATCTTGTCGAAGCCTCCCGCGCGCTGCCAGCGCAGCAGCTCCGCCGCGCGAACCGTGTGCATCGGGTGCGTGCGCATCACGGTGTTGAGAATCTTCAAAACGGTATCCCACGCGTCGCCGCCCGTCTCGTACTGCTCCGCCTGGCGAATGAATTCGTCGACGCGCAGTTGGTCGCCGTACGGCTTGCCGCCGGCGAGCTTCATTTCGGCGCCCATCACCGTGTTCAAGTCCTGCACGGCGAGCAGGCCGGCGCGGTCCGACGAGAACTCGCTCTTGCGGCTCCACTCGAGCAGCGCGAGCTGGAAGGGCAGCAGCGCCGCCGCGGCGAGGAAGGGAAGATTGCTCACCCCGAAGTACATGAGAATGACGGCGATCGTCGTGTACGTCGGGTGACCGCTCATGATGTGCCCGAGCTCGTGGCCGAGGATCGAGCGAACCTCGTCTTCCTCGAGGATCTCGAGCAGTCCGGAGTGCATGACGACGAACGGCTTGTCGAAGCCGACGGCCATCGCGTTGGCGATCGGCGTCTGGCTCACGTACAGCTCGGGTCGCTCGGGCCAATCGAGGGTCTCCAGCACTTCGGTCCACATCGCGTTCAGCTGCGGACGCTGGCCGGCCGTCACCTGTACGGCGTCGCCGAGGAACAGTTGGCGGATCCCACGCTCGCCAAAGAAGCCGGCGACCTTTCTCACTACCTCGTCGAAGCCGGGAATGGCGCGGAGCGTGTTGAGCGCGGCACGGTCGGCCGGGTGTTCCCACGCGCGGGACGAGATCTGGACGAGTTGGACGCGGTTTGCCATGGCGAAGTCTGGAAGGGGGTCGCTGTCTCTGGGCGGGTCGCCTCGAGCCCTACGGTGCGCCGCTGCCGATTGTGTCGCGAGCCCTCGAACCCCTCGCGGGTTCTCTCCCGGCCCGTTCCGGAATGCCCTCGAAGGCCTGTTCGAGGTCGGCGAGCAGGTCGCCGACGTCTTCCACCCCGCAGGAAAGCCTGACCAGGCCGTCGCTCAATCCCAACGCGGCGCGCCGGTCCGGCGGCACCGACGCGTGCGTCATCCCGGCGGGTTGGCTGATCAGCGACTCGACGCCGCCGAGCGATTCGGCCAGCGCGAAGACGCGCACCCGTCCAAGCACGTGGGCGGCGCGTTCTTTCGTTCCGAGCTCCACGCTGATCATCCCGCCGAAACCGGACATCTGCCGCTTGGCCAACTCGTGCTGAGGGTGCGAGGAGAGCCCGATGTAGTACACGTTCTCGGCCCCGACGCGCTCGACGAGCCATTTGGCGATCTCGCGGCCGTTCGCGTCGTGCTGGCGCATGCGCAGGTGCAGCGTCTTCGTTCCGCGCAGCGCGAGCCACGAGTCGAACGGACCGGCGACGGCTCCCGCCGCGTTGTGAATGAACTGCAGCCGCGCGGCGAGATCGTCGTCCCGGGTGATGGCGCAGCCGCCGATCATGTCGCTGTGGCCGTTCAGGTACTTCGTGGTCGAGTGGTAGACGATGTCCGCCCCCAGCTCCAGCGGCCGCTGGAAGTACGGCGAGGCGAACGTGTTGTCGACGACGAGAAGCGCCTGCGCTCGGTGGGCGATCTCCGCCACGGCGGCGATGTCGGTGAGCCGCATGAGCGGATTGCTCGGCGTCTCGACGAGCACGAGCCGCGTCTCCGGGCGAATCGCGTCGGCGACCCGCTGGGGATCGCGCGTGTCGATGTATGTGAAGGTCAGCGCGAAATTCTGAAGGATCTTGTCGAACAGGCGGAACGTGCCGCCGTAGACGTTTTCCGCGCAGACGACGTGGTCGCCGGCGCGGAACAACTTCATGATCGAATCGAGACAGCCCATGCCGCTGGCGAAGGCGAAGCCGTGTCGCCCGTTCTCGAGCGCGGCGACGTTTCGCTCGAACGCCTCGCGCGTGGGATTTTTTCCGCGCGCGTATTCGTACCCCTTGTTCTGCCCCAACCCTTCCTGCACGTACGTCGAGGTCAGGTATACCGGCGTCATGATCGCGCCGGCGAGGGGTTCGGGACGTTGGCCGGCGTGGATCGCCCGAGTGCCAAAGCCCGCGGCGAGATCGTCATCAAAGACTCGAGTCATGCCGATACTCTATCCTGTGCCATGCGTAGAAGTTAACCCATGAAGGCGACCTGACGAAACCGAACCCCACGCGATGATCGCCCGGCCGCACGAAACCCTCCTCGTCTCACCCTGCTGTCTGGTCGTCGACGACGAACCGCGCCTTCGCCAGGCCATGGTCCACCTGATGCGCGCCGAAGGATTTCAGTGCATCGAGGCGGCCAACGGCGTCGAGGCCCTCGAACAGCTCGGGCGCCACTCGGTCGCGCTCATGTTGAGCGACCTGCGCATGCCCAAGATGGGCGGGCTCGAGCTGCTGCGCGAATCGCGCCAGCTGTACCCGGACCTCGCCGTCGTGATGATCACCGCCGTCGCCGACGTCGAAGTCGCGGTGAGTTGTCTCGCCGGCGGCGCGGCCGACTACGTCGTCAAGCCGTACCAGCTCGAAGACGTGCGGGCGCGGGTCGCGCAGGCACTCGACAAGCGCCGCCTGCTGCTCGAGAATCGCGCGTATCGCGAGAGTCTCGAGGACCGCGTCAGAGAGCAGGCGCGGGAGAACGAGGAGCTGTTCCTCGCCAGCATTCAATCGCTCGCCGAGGCGCTCGAGCTCAAGGATCCGTACACGCGCGGACACTCGATCCGCGTAAGCAAGTATTCCAGCACGATCGCCTGCGCGATGGGACTCCGCGGCGACATGCTGCGCCAGATCGAGTTGGGCGGACACGTGCACGACATCGGCAAGATCGGCGTACGCGAGGCGGTGCTGAACAAGGCCGAGCGCCTGACCGCCGAGGAATACGAGCACATCATGACGCACCCGGTGCTCGGCTGGCGCATTCTGGCGCCGCTGCTCGCGGATCGTCCGTTCGCGCTCAACATCGTGCGCTCGCACCACGAGCGGTACGACGGTCTCGGCACACCGGACGGATTGAGCGGCAGCGCGATCCCGCTCGAGGCGCGCATCGTCGCCGTCGCCGACGCGCTCGACGCCATGACCAGCGACCGGCCGTACCGCCCCTGCGAGATGTCCCTGTGCGGCGCGCTCGACGAGATCCGCCGCAACGCTCGGACCCAGTTCGACCCTGACGTCGTCGAGGCGCTGACGCGCGCCGTGGCGTCGGACGACCTCCAGCTTCTTCCAAAATCGCCGCAAGCCGGTCCGTTGATGCCGGCGCATTGATCACTGCATCGGGGCGCGCCCCTTCCACGCAGCGGAATGGGACGCTTCCCGACGGCACCGCCTTTCCGACGACGACTAGTTTTCGCCCGATGTCGACCGACGGATTGATGGTCAGTGTATCGGGCATTCGCGGGCGCGTCGGTGAAGCTCTCACTCCGGACGTCGTCGCGCGCTACGCCGCGGCGTTCGGCGCGTGGTCGGCCAAGCGGGCCCAATCCGTGTCGCCGGGCCGGGCGAAAATCGTCGTCGGCCGCGACAGCCGGGTGTCCGGCCCGATGTTCCATCGAGTTGTCCTCGCCGCGCTCCAATCGGTCGGGTGCGACGTCATCGACATCGGACTCACGACCACGCCGACCTGTCAGCTCGCCGTCGAGCATCACCATGCCGCGGGAGGGCTGATGATCTCGGCGAGCCACAACCCCATCGAGTGGAACGCGCTCAAGTTCATCGGACCGACGGGCCTCTTCCTCGAGGCGTCCGAGGGGAACGAGATGCGCGCGCTGGTCGAACAAGGAATCCCGCGCGCCACGTGGGACCACCTGGGTGAGATCGAGCTCGATGACCGTGCGATCGCGCGACACATCGAACGTGTCCTTGCGATACCGTATCTCGACGTCGCCGGCATTCGCCGGCGAGCCTTCTCGGTCGCACTCGATTGTGTGCGAGGGGCGGGGGCCGCGATCATGCCCGAGCTGCTCGAGCGACTGGGCTGTCGCGTGACGACGATCAACGCCGAAACCGACGGCAGGTTTCCGCGCCCGCCCGAACCGGTCGCCGAGAATCTCGGTGACCTGGAACGACTCGTGCTCAAGACGGGGGCCGCGATCGGCTTTGCGGTGGACCCGGACGTGGATCGACTCGCGCTGGTCTCGAACGAGGGAAGAGCGATCGGGGAAGACTTCACGCTCGCGCTGGCCGCGCGGGTGGTGCTCCGGCACCGGCCCGGCGCGCTTGTAACGAATCTTTCCACCAGCCGGATCGTCGAAGACGTGGCGGTCTCCGCGGGGGTGCCCGTCGTGAGAGCGCCAGTCGGCGAAGTGAACGTCGCGGTGCGCATGCGCGACGAAAGGGCCCCGATTGGTGGCGAAGGCAACGGTGGCGTGATTCTCTCCGAGGTGCATCTTGGACGGGACGCGCCGGTGGGTGCGGCGCTCGTTCTACAACTGCTGCACGAGGAGAATCGCACGCTGTCGGACATCGTCGCCGGGCTGCCGAAGTACGTGATCGTGAAGGACAAGCTCGACCGTCCGTCCGCTCCGCTCGGAGCGGTGTATGATGCACTGCGTGCCGCGTTCCCCGACGCCGAGGCCGACGCGCAGGATGGCCTCAGGCTCGCGTGGAACGACCGTTGGGTTCACGTGCGTCCGTCCGGCACCGAGCCCATCGTGCGGGTGATCGCCGAGGCTCCCACCGACGCGGCCGCTCGAGAACTGGTGCGCCGGTCGCGCGAGCCGCTCGACGCGCTCGCCGCTCAACATTGAAAAGGACTCGCCATTCATGTGCGGAATAGTCGGATACGTCGGCTCGCGTAGCGCCGGGACGATGCTCATCGAGGGGCTCAAGCGCCTCGAGTACCGCGGCTACGACTCGGCCGGCATCGCGATGAGCAACGGCAACGGGCTCGAGACGCGGAAGGCGAAGGGCAAGATCTCGAACCTTGAGTCGCTGGTCGGGTCGTATCCGATTCACGGCACCGTCGGCATCGCGCACACGCGTTGGGCGACACACGGCGCGCCGAGCGAATTGAACGCGCATCCGCAAACCGACTGCTCCGACACGATCGCCGTCGTCCACAACGGCATCATCGAGAACTACAGCGCCCTGCGGAAAATGCTCCAGATGCAGGGACACACGTTCAAGTCGGACACCGACACCGAAGTGCTCGCGCACCTGATCGAGGCGGCGCTTCCCGACGAGCCGCTCGAGGACGCGGTGATCGACGCGCTCAATCTCGTGCAAGGCACCTACGGCATCGCGGTGATCTGTCGAGCAAGGAGCCCGGACAAGATCGTCTGCGCGCGGCAGGGAAGCCCGCTGCTCATCGGCCTCGGCGACGGCGAGAACTACGTGGCGAGCGACGTCGCCGCGATCCTCAAGCACACGCGCCAGGTCGTCTACCTCGACGACGGCGAGATGGGCGTGCTGACGAAGGATGGCTACGAGGTCCTCGACCTGAACGCGCGCCGCATTTCGAAGGGCGTGAGCCGGATCGACTGGTCGCTCGACGAGATCGAGAAGGGCGGGTTCGAGCACTTCATGCTCAAGGAGATCTTCGAGCAGCCGCAGACGATCCAGAACACCATGCGCGGCCGGCTCGTGGTCGACGAAGGCTTTTCCAAACTCGGCGGTCTGAACCTCACTCGGGAAGAGTTGCAGTCGATCAACCACGTCGTGATCACCGCGTGCGGCACGAGCTGGCATTCCGGGCTGATCGGGGGGATGTACATCGAGGAATGCGCTCGCGTGCACGCGGAAGTCGAATACGCCTCGGAGTTCCGCTACCGGAACCCGATCGTCGACGACCGCACGCTGTGCGTCGTGATCTCGCAGTCGGGCGAGACGGCGGACACGCTTGCGGCGATGCGCGAAGCGAAGCGCCGCGGCGCCAAGACGCTGGGCCTCGTGAACGTCGTCGGCTCGACGATCGCGCGCGAGGACAACGGCGGCATCTACCTGCACGCGGGTCCCGAGATCGGCGTCGCGTCCACGAAGGCGTTCACGAGTCAGGTCATCGCGCTCGCCCTCCTGACGCTGAAGCTGGCGCGTCTGCGGAACATGTCGGTCGTGGCCGGCAAGAACGTCGCGCAAGCGATGCTCGCGCTCCCGGAGCAGATTCAGTCGATTCTCGACCGCGCGCCGGAGATCGAGGAGCTCGCCGACCGGTTCAAGAACGCCACGAACTTCCTGTATCTCGGTCGCGGCTACAACTTCCCCGTGGCCCTCGAGGGCGCGCTCAAGCTCAAGGAGATCAGCTACATCCACGCCGAGGGATATCCGGCGGCGGAGATGAAGCACGGCCCGATCGCGCTGATCGACTCCGAGATGCCGGTGGTGTTCGTCGCCCCGCACGACGCCGTGTTCGAGAAGGTCGTGTCGAACATCCAGGAAGTGAAAGCGCGCGGCGGAAAGGTCATCTGCATCACCAGCCAGCCCGAACCGGTCCTCGACGGGATGATCGACCACGAAATTCGAATCCCGCAGACGATCGACATGCTGTACCCGGTGCTGACGGTCATCCCGCTGCAGTTGCTGGCGTACTACATCGCCGTGAAGCGCGGGCTGAACGTCGACCAGCCGCGGAACCTGGCGAAGTCAGTGACAGTGGAGTGATCTTGGGTCACTTGACTTGTGCGTTCACCGCCTGTACTATTCATGCATGAACGACACTATCGCCGGTCAGCAGCTCAGGCATCTCGACACGATTCTCCAGACGGCACACGCCCTCGAAGCGCGCCTTGAAGCGGCGCTTGGGGACGCTGGGCTATCAGGAGCCAAGTTCTCTGTCCTGAGCGAGTTGGTGCGCTCCGGGTCGCCCTTGGCGTTGAGTGAGTTGGCATCCAGGCTGGCGTGCGTTCGCTCGAACATGACTCAGCTGGTCGATCGCTTGGAGGCCGACGGATTGGTTCGTCGCGTCGCGGATCCGACCGACCGGCGCTCGGTGAAGGCACAGATCACCGACGAGGGCCAGCGGCGACAGGCCGATGGCGCCCGAAGGGTGGATGCGCTGGAGCGGGACCTCGCGGCGATGGTGTCTGCTACCGATGGAGCCGCGCTTCATCGCATGCTGCTTGCGCTACGCTGAGTTCTCTGTGTCCGGACTGAGTTTTTTTGCCCGTGAAGTACAGGTATGCACTTTCGATGTACGAATGATTCAGGGATGACCGATGCCGGCTCGTCTCAACAGACTTTCAATGGGAGTATTTCCGGAGGAGAACCGATGAACGACACTGCTTCAACCACCGCTTGGACCATCGACCCCGCCCACGCCGAACTGGCGTTCGCCGTCCGCCACCTGATGATCAACAACGTTCGCGGCCGCTTCGGCAAAGTCGAAGGCACCGTCACCGTCGACAACGCTGATCTGAACAAGTCCAAGATCGACGTGACCGTCGACGTGAACTCGATCGACACGCGGCAGGAGATGCGCGACAACCATCTTCGATCCGCCGACTTCTTCGACGCCGCCAACTACCCGACGATGCATTTCGTCAGCAAGCGAATCGTCGGCGACGTGACCAAGGATTTTCAGATCATCGGCGACCTGACGATCCGCGGCACGACTCACGAAGCCACGCTCGACGCGCACCTCGAGGGTCGCGGCAAGGATCCGTGGGGGAACGAGCGCGCGGGCTTCAGCCTCTCCGGCAAGATCAATCGACACGACTACGGCCTTCACTGGAATCAGGCGCTCGAAGCCGGCGGCGTCGCCGTCGGCGCCGAGGTCAAGATCAGCATCGACGTCGAGATCTTTCACAAGCTCGAAGCGCTGAGCGCCGCGGCATGACCGTGGCCTGACCAGCGGCGCGGGCACGTCGCCGCTAGCTTCTTGCGTCGACATGCCCGCGCAACCATGCGAGTTCTCGTTCAGCGCGTGACGCGCGCCAGCGTGCGCGTCGGCGATCGTGTCAGCGGC
This sequence comes from uncultured Gemmatimonadaceae bacterium, assembly GCA_963736315.1. Lineage (GTDB taxonomy): Bacteria > Gemmatimonadota > Gemmatimonadetes > Gemmatimonadales > Gemmatimonadaceae > JAQBQB01. The sequence continues at coordinate 345,089 of CAVTOB010000001.1, forward strand.
GCGATCGAACGGGGATTCGCGGTGCTCGTCGGCTTCACGCACACCGACGCCCTCGAGCACGTCGAATGGATGGCCGAGAAGCTCGTCGGCCTGCGACTCTTCGCCGACGACGAGGACAAGATGAATCGCTCGATCGTCGACGCGGGCGGCGCGATGCTCGTGGTGTCGCAGTTCACGCTCTACGGTGACGCCGCGAAGGGACGTCGCCCGAGCTTCGTCGACGCGGCCCGGCCCGAGCACGCGCAGCCTCTGTACGACAGATTCGTCGACGGGCTGCGACAGCGCGGCGTGCGCGTCGAGACGGGCGAGTTCGGAGCGGCGATGGAGGTCGAGATTGTCAACGACGGCCCCGTCACCCTCTGGATCGAGCGGTGAGCCGCCCGCCGGTCGTCCTCGCGTCGGCGTCGCCGCGGCGCCGCGAGCTGCTGCACCTCGTCGGCATCGAGCACACGGTGATTCCAGCCGACATCGACGAGACCCATCCACCCGGCGAAGCGCCGGCTGCCTACGCCGAGCGCCTCGCGCGGGAAAAGGCCGGCGCGATCGAACGGGACGATGCCATCGTCATCGGCAGCGACACCATCGTCGTCGTCGACGGCGACGTGCTCGGCAAGCCGCGCGACCGCGAGCAGGCCGTGGCGATGCTGCGCCGCTTGAGCGGTCGCGCGCATGTCGTGATGACCGGCGTCGCGGTCGCCTGGAGCGGACGTATCTCCTCCGGAGTCGAAGAGGCCGGCGTCACGTTCCGCCCGCTGAGCGACGACGAGATCCGCCGTTACGTCGAGACGGGCGAGCCCATGGACAAGGCGGGGGCCTACGGCATCCAGGGATTCGGCGCGACGATCGTCGACCGCGTGGACGGCGACTACTTCGCCGTGATGGGTCTGCCGCTCAACCGACTCGTGCGACTCTGCCGCGCGCTCGGACTCGGCTACGACTTCGGGCCGCTCACCGCGGGGGCGTAGGACCCGCGCCACCGATCGACGAACTCGAGCACGTCCCGCACGCCGATGCGCTGCATCCGGTCGAGGCGGTTCTCCATGCTGATCGGGTAGCTCTCACCGGGGTCGCCGTAGGCGTCGATGACCAGCTCGTGGAAGCGGCGGTAGGGGCCCGTGCGTCTGGGATTGGTGTAGCCCATGAGCGAGATCACCGGCCGGTCGAGCGCGACCGTCATGTGCAGCGGACCGGTGTCCGGCGACAGCACGAGCGCCGAGCCGTCGAGAATACCGACCAGATTGCGAAGGCCGCTGCCGAGCGCCGACACCAGCGGCGCGCGCGCCCGAGCGCGAATGATCTGTTCAGCCGCGAGCTCGCGCGGCGAGCGTCCGCCGACGAGCACGGGCTGCAAACCGAAATCGTAGTAGAGCGCGTCCGCCGTTTCCGCCCAGCGCTCGGGGATCCAGTCCTTCTGCGGCTTGCTCGTCGCCACGACGATCGACGCCGCCGGCCGGTCGATCGGCGCGAAGAACGCCCGCTGTGCGGCACGTTCCTCGTCCCACGGTCCGAGGTTCCAGGCGACCTCCCCGACCGGCACACCGAGCTCGGTGAGAAACTCGAAGTACTGATCCTGTACGTGCTGCGGCTCGTGAGGAGGAATCTGCCGTGTCGTGAACAGCCAGTTCATGTCGCGCGCGCGCGCGCGGTCGAAGCCAAGCTTGACGGGCGCCCGGGTGAACGACGTGACGATCCCCGCCTTGAAGTAGACCTGCAGGTCGAGGACCACGTCGAACTCACGTGTCGCCAGCTCGCGGCGCACGTCGAGGAACGCCCGCATCCCGCGCGCGCGGTCGAACACGACGATGTCGTCCACGGCCGGGTGGCCGCGCACGAGGCTCATCGGCCCCGGCTGCAGAATCCACGTCACGCGCGCGTCCGGTGCGTGTCGCTTGAGCGCGTTCAGTAGCGGAAGCACGTGTACGGCGTCCCCGACCGCGCTCATCATCACGATGCAGACGCGGCCGAGGCGGGGAGGTGCTTCGATCATCGTCCCGGCAAGACCTCGAGCTCTTCGATCTCGCGGACGATCATCGACGCCGTGATCTCGCCCGGCGCCTTCCGGTGCAGCATTCGCCACACGCCGGCGCCCTGCGGGAACGTGCGCTCGGGTTGCCCGGGCGCGAACACGCCGACGACCGGCACGCCGAAGGCGGCGGCCAAGTGCAGCGGCCCTGAATCGTGTCCGACCATACACGTCGCGCGCGACAGGGCCGCCGCGGTGCTGGCGAGCGACCCGTCGCCGAGCAGGTCGGCGTACAAGCTGCGCGGGTTCGGATGCGCTTGACGCAGTTCGCTGAGCTCTTCGGGCGTCCCGATCCACACCGTGGGCATGCCGAGTGAATCGAGCTGCGAGGCGACCCGTGCCCACTCGCCGAGTGGCACGCAGCGGCCACGGTCGCCCGCGAATGGATGGAGCGCCGCAAACCGCTCCGGCAGTACGTCGCCGAGCGAGCGAACCGCGTCCGACAGCGGAGCGGGATCCAGTCGGTAGTGGTTGGCGCGGTTGTCGATCCCGAACGCCTTGAGCATTCTGCCTTGCTCGCGGACGACCGGTTTCTGCGGGTCCTGCGCCGGGAGCACGTGCGTGAGGAAGGTGTCGTTGCGATGGCGCGCCAGACCGATTCTCACCGGGATCTGCGCCGCCGCAACCGCCGCCGCCGTGCGCCACGGCGCCTCGCTCAATACCGCAACGTCGTACTGTCCCTGGCGCACCTCGTTCATTGCGCCGAAGAAACGCAGCATGGGGCCGCGAGACTGTCCCGCCGGCGGCGACCAGAAGGGATCCGCCGCGATCACGCGTCGCACGTGGGGGACGAGCGCGGCGACGGGCGCCGTGTAGGCCTTGCACCAGACGTCGATCGTCGCGTTCGGGAACGCCTCGCGCAGCGGCGGGGCGAGCGCCGAGGCAAATACGAGATCGCCGAGGTTGTCGAGGGCGACGATCAGGATCCGTTCTGGGGTGGTGAAGGGAACGCCGGTCATGACGTCCGTACACCGTGTCGCGCACCGGGGCGGCGAACCGACGCTTGCGTCACCCGCGCGAACGACGGAAGTTGCGCGCCGTGACGATCCGCGTGATGCACGTCGACACGGAGAAGGGGTGGCGTGGCGGCGAGCGACAAACGCTCTGGCTGGCCGCCGCAATGGCCGAGCGTGGCCACGAATCGGTCCTCGCCGCGCGACATGGGGAGCCGTTGGCGGCGCGCGCGTCGGCGGCGGGCCTCTCCGTCGTCGACTGCCGGCCCGTCAGCGAGCTGGATCCTGGAGCCGCGTGGCGGCTCCGGCGCGAGATTCTGTCGCGACGAATCGACGTGGTTCACGCGCACACCGCGCACGCCGTGGCGATCGGGGCGATGGCTACCCTGGGCACGGGCGTGCCGCTGGTCGTCGCCCGCCGGGTGGACTTCCCGCTGCGCGGGAACGCCGGCACGCGCTGGAAGTACGGCCGCGCCGCCCGGATCGTCGCCGTGTCGAACGCAGTGGCGAACGTGCTCGTCGCCGGCGGAGTCGCGCGCTCCCGGATCGCCGTGGTGCCGGACGGCGTCGACTTGCGTCGAACCGTCGAGCCGGCGACGACCGCGACGCTCGCCGCGTGCGGCGTGGCGCCGAACCGTCCCCTCGTCGTCCAAGTGGCGCAACTGGTCGGGCATAAGGATCCTGTGAACTTCGTCCGCGCGATGGCGTACGCAAATCGCGGGAGCACGAAGTTGCAAGCGCTGCTCGTGGGTGACGGCCCGCTTCGCCCCGACGTCACTGACGAAATCCAGCGGCTCAGCCTGGTTGATGTCATCCACCTGACAGGCTTCCGCGATGATGCGGATTCCCTCCTCGCCGCGGCCTCGGTCGCTTGTCTCAGCTCGCGCGAAGAGGGCATGGGTTCCGTGCTCCTCGACGCGATGGCCTTCGGCCGGCCGATCGCGGCGACGATCGCGGGCGGCATTCCGGAAGTCGTCGTCGACGGGGAATCCGGGCTCCTCGCCGAGCGCGAGAATCCAGACGCGCTGGGCGCTGCGATCGCGCGTCTGGCGAACGATCGTGCCCTCGCGGACCGCCTCGCCGAGGGCGGCCGGCGGCGCGTGCGTGAATTCTCGGTGGAGCGGATGACGGATCGCACGATCGACATCTACGAGCGCGTGACCGCGGAGAGCGACGCCTCGAAAACGGATCGCGCGAGCACGGCGAGCTCGGATTCATCCAGCGTGGCGCCCTGACGCTCGCGCCATTTCCGCGCGGAGCGCGACAGCCGCGCGACGTTCGCCGTCATCACGTCACCCGACTCGAACGTCACGCGGTCGACATCGAGGGCGAGTGCCTCGAGTCTGTCACCAAGAGGACGCAGGAGCACGTTCTTCACATTGAGGTCGTGGTGCCGCGCACCAGCCGCCGCGAGTCGCCGCAGGAGATCGGCAACCGCGGTCCAGGCGCGAGCGCGGAGCGCTTCGTCCGCTCGCGTGAGAACGGCCGACAGGTCGAAGCTGTCGGCGACCTCGCCCGTGACGACGTCGGCGCGCCGAAAGCCGAATGGCGCCGGATAGATCGCGTAGGCGAGCAACTCCGGTGTCGGCACCCCGGCATGGCTCAGTCGCAGAGACGCTTCCAACTCGAGCGGTGCGCGCGTCGGCGGCAGAAAGAGATCGCGCGTGAGCGGCCCCATGAGCCCGCCGTGCCTATTGTGCCGAACGACGACGCGCGTGCCGTCGCGAAGCGGCGCCGCGTATGCGATGCCGCGTCCCGCGAGCGGCCTCGAGTCGGCGTGACGCCGCGCGTACTCGTGGAGCGTCGAAGCGCCCGACGCGAGCGCGGAGCGAATCGACGGAGCGACTCGGTCCGCGCTCACCGCCTCGACGCCGCCGACCGCGAACGCAGCGTAGCCCGATGGAACGTCGTGCGAGACGGACGTCATCAAACGACGGCGACGCGATATATGGTCACCGGCTGCGCCTTGTTCTTGAGCTCCATCGGCGGACTCTCGGTGAGACTCGGCAGGGTCTTGAGCGCTCGGCGGAGATCCTCGGTGATCAGGATTTCACCCGCGTCGGCCGCGGAGCAGAGACGGTACGCCGTGTTCACCGTGTCGCCGATGACCGTGAACTCGAGCCGCCGCTCGGAGCCGATGTTTCCGGCGAACGCTTCGCCGTAGTTCAAGCCGATGCCGACGTCGAGCTCCGGGCGTCCGCTCGTGCGCCAATGCGCGTTCAACCCGTCGAGCGCCTTCATCATGTCGATCGCCGCGGCGACCGCGTCGTCGGCGTCCTGGTCGCCGCCGATCGGCGCGCCCCACTGCGCCATGAGCGCATCGCCCATGAACTTGTCGAGCGTGCCGTTGTGCCGGAACACGCAATCCACCATCTCGGTGAAGTACTCGGTGAGCAGACTCGCCGTGTCCTCGGGGCGCATCGACTCGGCGAGCGCGGTGAAGCCGCGGATGTCGCTGAACAGCACCGCGACGGGTCGCTTGTCGCCGCCGAGCCGGATGGTCTCCGACGAATCGGCGATGCGCTGGGCGATCTGCGGCGCGAAGAAGCGTTCGAAGTTGCTACGGGCGATGACCTGCTGCTGAATGCGCTGGATGAACTCGCCGTTCTCGATGGCCACGGCCGCGATCCCGGCGAACGCGACGCAAAAGTCGAGGTCCTCCTCGTCGAACCGGTGTTCCGACCCGACCGAATCGACGTACAGCACGCCGAGCGCCCGCCCCTCGCTGCCCATGAGCGGCACACAGACGGCCGAACGCACCTGCTGCATCACGATCGACTGTCCCGTGAACCGCGCGTCCGCGCCGGCGTTGTCGGTGAGGATCGCCATCTTGTCTTCGAGCGCCTTTCGGGCGATCGACCTCGGAATCGCGCCGGCGGTGTTGGTGCCTTTGCGGTCGCGAGCGAACTTCGGCTGCAGGTTGCCCCGCTCGTCGACGAGGATGATCGCGACGCGGTCCACCTCGAGGATCTGATACGCGTACCCCGCGATCTTCGCGAGCAGGGCGTCGATGTCCGCCGCCCACCCGAGTCCCTTCGACACTTCGAGCAGTGTGGCCAGCTTCCGGCGGCTCTTCTCGCCCGCGCCCAGGTCCGGCGCGTCGCCGTCGAGCATCGCGCGCTGCCGAACGATCGTCGGCCCGGTGATGGCGGTGGCCGCCGTTTGGACCTTGGGCGCTTCACCCTCGAGACGGAAGCTGACTTTGCCGAACGCGATCACGTCGCCCGGAACGATCGGCGCGGTGTCGATCTTGTTTCCGTTGACGAACGTCCCGTTGCTCGATCCGAGGTCGTGCACGGTGAGGCCGTTCTCGTCGCTCAGGATCTGCGCGTGTCGCCGCGAGACCGTGGGGTCGACGACGGGGAGGTCGGCGGTGGGCGCGCGGCCGACGATCGCCGAGACCGAGGTGACCTCGAACGTCAGCGTGCCGTCGGTGCTCGCGAGGCGGTAGGGCATCGCTCGGTTATACCCGGACGCTCGTGCGGCGAGCGGCGCGAACCTGGCCGATCGCGGTGAGCAACGCGCGCACCTTGTTCTCGTGCTCGAGGAACTCCTGCTCTGGAATCGAATCGTAGACGACGCCGGCCGCGGCCTGGACCGACGCGACGCCGTTGGCGATCACGCACGTGCGAATCGTGATCGCGAGGTCCATGCGCTTCGCCCCCGCGCCGATGTAGCCGACGGCGCCGCCGTACGGCCCGCGTCGTTCGGGTTCCATCTCGTCGATGATCTCCATCGCGCGGACCTTGGGAGCTCCGGTGAGCGTGCCCGCCGGAAAGCCGGCGCGGAACGCGTCCATCGCCGTGAGCCCGTCGCGCAGCTTGCCGTCGACTTGGCTCACCAGGTGCAGCACGTGCGAGTAGCGCTCGACGACCATGAGCTCGGAGACGTTCACCGTGCCGTATTCGGCGATGCGGCCGACGTCGTTGCGCCCGAGATCCACGAGCATCAAATGCTCGGCGCGCTCCTTCTCGTTGCTCACCAGCTCCTGCGTCATGCGCGCGTCGTCCTCGGCCGACCGCCCGCGCCGACGCGTGCCGGCGATCGGCCGCAGCGTCACCGTGCGGTCCGTCGCGACGCGGATCAGGAGCTCGGGCGAGCTCCCGACGATCTCGGTGCCGTCGAGGACGAGGTGGTACATGTACGGCGACGGATTGATCACGCGCAAGGCGCGGTAGAGATCCGTCGGCGCGAAGTCGAGCGGGACGTCGATGCGGCGCGCGATCTGCACCTGGAACGCGTCGCCGGCGATGATGTACTGCCGCACGCGCTCGACGTCGGCGAGGAATTTGTCGCGGGCGTACTTCGAGCGGCCGGCGACGGCCGGCGCCGACGGGTCGAGGTCGAGCGGTTCGAGCATCGACGGGCCGCGGAGCCGCTCGACCGTTGCTTCGACGGCGGCGCATGCGCGAGCGTACGACGAATCGAGCTGCGCGTCGGTCGAATTCGGCTCCACCCGCGCCGCGGCCACCACGCGGGCCTGCGAGCGCAGGTTGTCGAAGATGACGAGCGCGTCGGTGAAGACGAACAACGCGTCGGGCACGTCCACGCCGCGCGCGGGCGGCGTCGGCAGACGCTCGATGAGGCGTGCGACGTCGTAGCCGAAGTAGCCGACGGCGCCGCTCCAGAACTCGCCGATCTCCGGCGCGTCGACGGGATCCGCGGCGCGGAGCTGCGTCTCGAGGTCGGCGAGCGGATCCGCGGGCCGGCGCGCATTGTGCCACCCTCGATCGGCGGTCCAATCGTGCACCAGTCCGTCCTGAAGCCGCCAGGCGGCTCGCGGCGCGGTGCCCATGAACGTGTACCGCGCCCACGTCTCGCCGCCGGCGGGCGCCGATTCGAGAAGGAACGCGAAGGGCCCGTGGCGGATCTTGGCGAACGCCGCGACCGGCGTGTACGCGTCGAGCAGCACGTCGCGCCAGACGGGGACGAGACGAGGCGAGCCGTTGTCGGCGAGACGCGCGCGTACGCGAAATTCCTCGAGACTCACGCCGTCGGTTGCTCCCGTAGAACCGCTCCGCGATATTCGCAAATCATGCTTCGATTCCTCGCGGCCCGCGGTCGCGCCGCCGCCGCGTGCGTGTACGTTGTCGTGTTGGGCCCCGCTTACGGACGGGCGGTCGTAGCGCAGACGTGGAACGACCCGCGCAGTCTCACGCTCGTCGCCGGCGCCACGCAGCGCCGCGCCGAGCAGTTGGCCGACACGGGGCTCGCCGACTATCGGGCTACCGCCCATGGGTACGTGACGTTTCTTGCGCAGCTTGGTGAGGGGCTTCGCACTCCGCCCAAGGTCATCAAAGCCGACGAGTTGGCGCTGGAAGTCTACTGGCACGCGCCCAACCTGAGCAAGCAGCGGATCGTGGGCCGGCGCGACACGCTCTTGCTCCCTACGGACATCGCGTATCATCGCGACCACCTGGGGATCGTCCAGAACAACTTCCCCAACATCATTCGCATCGGGGAAGGCGACGAGGTGGCGGACGTGCCGCATCCGCTGTCGCCGGCCGGACTCCGCGAGTACGACTTCGCGCTCACCGACAGCTTCGCGATCGGCGCGGGCGCGCAGCGCATCAACGTCTACGAGATCAAAGGTTCGCCCGAAAGACGATAAAAAGCCGCGCGTCGCCGGCGCGATCTACATCGATCCCTCGGGCGGGCAGGTCGTGCGCATGAACTTCGGCTTCACGCGCGCCGCGTTTCTCGACAACGCGCTCGAGGACCTGTCGATCGTACTGGAGAACCGCCTCGTCGGCGGCCGATTCTGGTTGCCGAGCCGGCAGGAAATCGAGATCGAACGGCGCGGCACGTGGTTGGACTATCCCGTTCGCGGCATCATCCGCGGCCGTTGGGAGATCGGCGACTATCAGTTCAACACGTCGATCTCGACACAGATCTTTACCGGCCCCGAGATCGTGCAGGCGCCGCCTTCGGAGCTACGACGCTACACATGGAAAGGGCGAGTGCTCGACTCGCTCCCCCCCGACGTGCGCGCGGTGTCGGAGCCCGACATCGCGCGCGTGCAGTCCGAGGTGCGCCAGCTCGTGCGCGCGCAGGCGCTCGCGCGGGCCCAGGCCGCGACGCTCTCGGCGCGCAACCTCTCGGACTTCGCGCGCTTCGATCGGGCGGAGGGCTTGGCGTTCGGCGCCGGCCTGTCGAAGCAGTTCGGCGCGGGCGTCGTCTCCAACATTCGGGCGCGCTACGGATCGGCGGACAAGCTGGTCAAGGGCGGAGTGGAGCTCGGTCTGTCGCGCGCCGACGGGTCGTCGATTCGCGCGTTCGCGTCGCGCGAGTATCGCGATCTTGGCGACGTCGCCGAACGGTCGATGGCGGTGAACAGTCTCGCGGCACAGGAATTCGCGAGCGACTACACCGACCCGTACCTCGTGCGCGCCGCGGGCTTGAGAGCCGAGGCGACGTCCATCCTGGGCTTCGACGCGACCGCGAGCGGAGCCATCGAGTGGCAAACGCCCGTCGCCGTTCGCGCCACCCCGGTCACCGGCACCTTCGTGCCGACCGTTCCGGTCGCGGACCTGCACGTATTGCGATGGGGGCTCGACCTGGCACGGCCGCCGTCGCTCTGGGTGTTCGGGACCGAGCTGGCGGTGCACGCGCAGGCGCGTCTCGTCGTGCCGCAAGGACCGGCGGCGCCGGAGCCCGGTCCCCTCTTCGTGGGCGATCTGGGGACGACGCTTCGCGGCTCGCTCGTCGCACAGCTCGAGCGTCCCCTCGGCGACATGCGCCTCGTGACCTCGACGACCGTCGCGGGCGTCGGCGGGCAGAACACGGTCGACGCGCCGCAGCGTTCTGAGCTCGTGTACCTCGGCGGGCCCGTTTCCGCGCCGGGATACGACTTTCACTCGCTCGTCTCCAACGTCGGCGCCACCGAGCACCTCGAGTGGCGCGTGCCGGCGCCCTTCGTGCCATTCTCGCTCGGACGATTCGGTCGCGTCCCCGCCCACGGCTCCTTCGCGCCCTACGCGCACTTCGCGCTCATCGGACAGCAGCCGGTCGTGTGCACATCGAGCGTCGGTTCGTCCGGCTCTCGTTGTCCGGCGGTTCCGCGGCTGTATCCGTCGTTCGGCGCTGCCTACTTGCTGCCGTTCGACGTCGTGAGGATCGACGTCGCCCGCGGCGTGGCGCGGGGTGGACGGTGGACGTTCAACATCGACGTCAGTCGCGAGTTCTGGTCGATATTGTGATGCCGCGGATCCGGTCCACTCGCTAGCCACCCGAGTGGGCCACTACCGCGAATCGCAGAAAGGGAACGCGGATGCCGCGGATCTGAACAGCGATACACGCGGATTCTCCATGCTATTGATCTGCGGAAATCGCTTTTCAAATCCGCGTTCATCCGCGTCGAGTCTTTCTGAACGGCGTAGTGGGCCGTGCGCCGGCATGCGCCGGAATAGCCCTTGCCGCGTCAATCCGATGACGGACGCGGAACCGACGGCCGCAATTCTGTGAGCGTGGACATTCAAGCCGTTTTCCCGACCCCGCTCGCTCTCGACGTCGCGACGCTCGCGACCCGCTTCCGGCTGCCCGTCGCCGACCTGACCCGCGCGACGGAGCAGGCCATCGCGCTCGTCCCCGAAAAGTGGGCCAGGCGATTCCACGTGTTGCCGCTCTCCGCGACCGAGCACGACTTGCTCATCGCCACGGCTGACCCGCTCGACGTCGACTGCGAGCGAACGCTCGGGTTCGCGACCGGACGACGGATCCGCCTCGCAATCGCCGCCGCGCCGGCGATCGCGAGGCGTATCGACGAGGTCTACGGCGGTGACTCGTCCGACGCCGGAGTCGAACCGGCCGTCGAGGTCGAGCACCTGCGGGGTGAATCCGATGCCGCGCCGCCAATCCCGGGCAGCGATACCTCGGCGACGGTGAGCGCCCTCGTCGACGAGCTCCTCGCGGCGGGCATCTCGAGCCGGGCGAGCGACATTCACATCGAGGCGGAGGAGCAGGGAATCGCCGTGCGCCACCGCGTCGACGGCGTGCTCGCCGTCGTACGCACGCTTCCCCGGACGCTCGGACCCGCGCTCGTGTCGCGCATCAAGATTCTCTCGGGGCTCGACATCGCCGACCGGCTCCGCCCACAGGACGGCCGCGCCCGCGTCGCGATCAACGGGGCCGCCGTGGACCTCCGCGTCTCCACGCTCCCCGCGTCGCACGGCGAGAAGGTGGTGATCCGCGTGCTCGACGGCCGTTCCACCGTCCCGACGCTCGACGGCATGGGATTTCATCCCGAAGAGCGGGAACGGATCGAGCGGCTGCTTCAGTCGCGCGAAGGGCTCATTCTCGTCACCGGTCCGACCGGATCGGGGAAGACGACGACCCTCTACGCCGCGCTCCGCCGCATCAAGGAACGCGGCGTCAACATCGTCACGGTCGAAGACCCGATCGAGTACCGACTCCCCGGCATCGTACAAGTGCAGGTGAACGAAAAGGCCGGCCTCACCTTCGCGACGGCGCTCCGCTCCATCATGCGGCAAGACCCGGACGTCGTGCTCATCGGCGAGATTCGCGACCGCGAGACGGCGGAGATCGCGATTCAGGCGTCCCTCACCGGCCACCTCGTGCTCTCCACCCTTCACACGAACGACGCACCGAGCGCGGTCACGCGCCTGATCGACATCGGCGTGGCGAGCTACAAGATCGCGACGGCGGTGAAGGGCGTGCTCGCGCAGCGACTCACGCGCCGCCTCTGCCCGTCGTGCCGCGGCGCGGACTCGGCCGTGTGCCAGGAGTGCGGCGGCGCGGGGTTTCACGGCCGCCTGGCGATCGCCGAGGTGCTCGTCGCCACGCCCGAGTTCGAGCGGCGCGTCGCCGCGGGGGAATCGACCGAGCGCATCGCCGAGGCCGCGCGGGCAGACGGCATGCGCACCCTGTGGGCGTCGGGCGTGGCGCACGCGAACGCCGGCCGCACGACCATCGACGAGATCAGGCGCGTCGCGACACCGGACGAGATCGAGCGCCCGACCGTGCCGGACTATGAACCGCCCTCGGCGCGCCAACCCGGCCAGGCGCGCGAGAGCGCGATGAACCTGATCTTCGACGGGCGCGCCTTCCATCTGCGCGACGACATCGACGTCATGGTCGCGCGAGCGCGCGCCCGCCGGCGTAGGTTCCCCCGCATGACACGCATCGAAGTCGGCACGGTGGATGTCTACGTCGTGCGTCCGCTCTCCGCCGGATGGCGGGTGCTCGCCTTGCAGCGCGCGAACGACACGCGCTGCCCTTCGGCGTGGGAACCGGTGCACGGACACATCGACCCCGGCGAGGAGCCCGAGGACGCCGCGCTACGCGAGCTTCGCGAAGAAACGGGGCTGTCCGCCGAGCGGCTGTACGTCGTCCGCGTCAACCCGTTTTACGTTCGCCGCACTCGCAAGCTGCAACTCGCGGTCGTCTTCGCCGCGTTCGTCGCCGAGCCGGCTGCGGTCACCATCGCCGGCGAGCATCAACAGGCCGAGTGGCTGTCCGTCGACGACGCGTTGTCGCGCTTCGCGTTTCCCGGCGAGCGCGTCTCGCTGCGTGAGGTCGTCGAGCTCCTCGGGGCCGGCGACGCCGGCCCTGTCGAAGACGTGATGCGCGTGCGCTGACGCGACGGGCGCGGGTCAGCGCCCGCCGGTCTGCCGGTCGCTGCTCGCGCGCAGAACGGTCGCCGCCTGCGGCGCGTTGGGCTTGACGCGCACGCTCTTGGCCGGAATCCCGACGTACACGTGATACGGCCGCACGTCCTTCGTGGCGACGGCCATCGCGCCGACCATCCCTTGCTCGTGCACGTGCACGCCGGCGAGTACCGTCGCGTGGTACGTGATCCGGACACCGTCCTCGATCACCGTCGTGGCGTTGGTGACGTCCTTCGCGTCGACGATGCTGTGCGTGTGGCTGTAGACGTTCGCGTAGTCGCTGATCGACACGTTGTTGCCGAGCACGATCCCGCCGCGGTCGTCGAGCAGCACGTTGCGGTGGACGACGACGTTGTCGCCCACGTCCATGTTGTAGCCGAACGAGAACTCGACGTTGTGAAACGATTTGAAGTTCTCGCCGCAGCGCTTGAAGATGTGCCCCGCCAGAATCCGGCGAAGCTCGACGCCGAGCCACACGTTTTGGCCGCCCGCCAGACTCCGGTCGAACGAGTACCAGAGCCAGAGCAACGGCTTCACGCGCTGAAACCGCTCCTGGTCGCAGTCGGCGTAGTACTCGGGCTCGAGCGTGACGTTGCACGGATCCATGCTGTTCAACGCGAGCCGCCTCGCCACGGGGAGCTTGGAGTCGTTGACCGCCGTCTCCCAGTTCGCCGCGTACTCCGGATGAAACAGCTCCGCCAACGTCGTCCGGCAGAACAACCGACGGTCGGTCGCGGGATCAGCCAGCGCGGCGTTCAAGCCGTCGAGCCACTCGGTGGCGATCGATCGACTCGGGCACTCGGGCACTTGTCGCAGGGGAAGGTACGCCATGAGGTGCCTCGCTTACGATTCGTGAATGAGCGGCGCGAAGCGCGCCGGTTGTTACGGTTTCGGCGGCGGCGGCGTTTTCGCGGCGGCCCGCGCGCGCACCGCCGCGCGCTCGGCGTCGACCCGCCGCAGAATGACGTCTCCCCAGTCCGTGTTCTGCTCGGCGCCCATGCGCACGACGATGGGCTGCGAGACGTCGACGCCCCCCTCGAACAGCAACAGCCCCGTCTGCGTCTCGCGCGGCTGGAGTTGGTGCGTTCCAAAGTCGCCCGAGACCGGAATCACGTCGAAGGGCCGGAAGTCGCGGCCGCCGACGCTCACCGTCACGTCGGTCGGATCATACCGTGCATCCGGCGCCAATCCGTAGAACCGGACAAACCACACGCTCGGCGTCCGCTCGCCGTGCATCGACGCGCGCTGGCGGATTTGCGGCGCGCGACTCTCGAGATTGGCGTGCATCGCGCGATACGAATCGGGCGCGAGCGTGCGGATGACCGACTCGTCGAGCGGGAACGTCGTGACGCGGACGCCGGTCGGCGGCTGGAGCGTGATCGAGATGTCGGCTTCCTTGAGCGTGCCGAGGCCGGGGGGGATGAAGTTCGCGCTGGTGTCCGACGCGATGCGCCCACCCTGAGTCGCCGGCGCCGCCGCGGTGGCCGCGGACGACGGCGTTCCCGCTCGACCGGCGCACGCGGCCGCCAGCCCGAGCAACGCGACGCCTCTCATGACGGCGCCCGCCACGACGGTTGCTCGAGGAGCGCCTCGATCGCTTCGGCCAGCGCGTCGCGGCCCTCGCCGGTCACGGCGCTGAACGGAATCACCTGGTCGGCGTCGAGACCCAGCTGCGCGGCCCGCTCCGTCGCGCGGACTTTGCGTTCCGCCGGCGTGAGCTTGTCCATCTTCGTCAACACGACGATCGTCGGGACGCCGACCTCGCCGAGGAAGTCGAGCATCTTGAGGTCGTCGGCGGTGGGATCGTGTCGCGCGTCGAGCAGCTCGACGATCCCGCGCAGCTCCGGGCTCGCGCGCACGTAGCCCTCGATGAGCGGCCTCCACTCGGCGCGGCGTTCCTTGGAGACGCGCGCGTAGCCGTAACCGGGGAGGTCGACCAACACGAAACTGTCGTTGACCTTGAAGAAATTCACTTCACGCGTGCGGCCCGGCGTGTTGCTGACGCGCGCGAGCTTTCTTCGATGAACGAGCCGGTTGAGCAGCGAGGACTTACCGACGTTGGACCGTCCCGCGAACGCGATCTCGGGCATCGTCGGCTCCGGTCGCCAGCCGCCGGCGCTGGCCATCCCGCCGAGGAACTCCAGCGATCGGATCACCAACGGTTCGCGCGCCGGCGCGGACATATCGACTAGTTCGGCGCGATCGTCGGCGCGTCGGCGTCGAGCCCGGCGCGGACGAGCGACAGCGCGAGCACTTCGTCCATGGTCTTCACCGGATGGAACGTCACCGCCGCTTTGACCTCGGCCGGCAGCTCGTCGACGTCGCGCAGGTTCTGGTACGGGATGAGCACGTGGCGCACGGCGTTGCGATGCGCGGCGACCGCTTTTTCCTTGAGACCGCCGATCGCCAGCACGCGCCCGCGCAGCGTGATCTCGCCCGTCATCGCGAGGTCGCCGCGCACCGGAATGCCGGTGAGCGCGCTCACGATCCCGGTCGCGATCGCGATTCCGGCCGACGGTCCGTCCTTGGGCGTAGCGCCGCTCGGAATGTGGATGTGCAGGTCGCGCGTCCGATGAAAATCCTTGTCGATACCGAGCACCTTGGCGCGCGAGCGCGCGTAGCTGAGCGCCGCGCTCGCCGATTCCTTCATCACGTCGCCGAGGGTGCCCGTCAGCTGCAGCTTGCCGCGCCCCGAGACGACGCTGACCTCGATCTCGAGCACGTCACCGCCGACGGCGGTGTAGGCGAGCCCGGTGACGACGCCGACCTTGTGGTCGAGCGTGAGCGCCGACGGATCGAACGGCGCCGTGCCGAGAAGTTCCTTGAGGTCGGCGGCGCGCACCACGGGTTTGGGTCCCGGCGTCGGCGGCGTCTTGGTGAGGTCGCGCGACTCCGCTTCGCGCCGCGCGAGTTTGCGCGCGATGCGTCCGAGTCGCCGCTCGAGCTCGCGCACGCCCGCTTCGCGCGTGTAGTTCTGCACGATCGCCGGAACGACGTCGCTCTCCCATTCGACGGACGCGGGATCGAGGCCGTTGGCGCGGAGCTGCTTGGGCACGAGGAACTGCCTCGCGATCGCGTACTTCTCCTGATCGAGATAGCCGGCCAGGCGGATGATCTCCATGCGGTCGCGCAGCGGTTCCGGCACCTGCGGGAGATAGTTCGCCGTCGTCAGGAAGAGCACCTGCGAGAGGTCGTAGTCGATCTCCAGATAGTGATCGTTGAACGCGCGATTCTGCTCGGGGTCGAGGACCTCGAGCAGCGCGGCCGACGGATCGCCGCGGTAGTCCGTCCCCAGCTTGTCGACCTCGTCCAGCAGAATCACCGGGTTCACCACCTCGGCGCGCCGCATCGCCTGGACCACGCGCCCGGGCATCGACCCGATGTACGTGCGCCGGTGCCCGCGGATCTCGGCCTCGTCGCGAACGCCGCCGAGCGACATGCGCACGAACTTGCGTCCCAACGCCCGGGCGATGGACCGGCCGAGCGACGTCTTGCCGACGCCTGGCGGCCCGACGAGACACAGAATCGGGCCTTCCATGCGTTCGACGAGCGACAGCACGCCGATGTAGTCGAGGATACGATCCTTCACTTCCTCGAGCCCGTAGTGGTCCTCGTCGAGGATCCGCCGCGCGTGCGCGACGTCGAGCACGTCGTCGGTCCGCTCGGTCCACGGCAGCGCGACGATCCAGTCGATGAAATTTCGGGCTACCGTGGACTCGGGGGAGAGCGGCGACATCCGGCGCAGCTTGCGCATCTCGCGCATGGCGCGCGTCTTGACCGCCTCGGGGAGCTTGCGCGCCTCGATCGTTCGTTCGAGGTCGCTCGCGTCGTCCGAATCCTCCTCGCCCAGCTCGCGGTGGATCGCCTTGAGCTGTTCGTGCAGGTAGAACTCGCGCTGGTTCTGGAAGAGCGAGCCGCGGACTTCCTCGTCGAGCTTTCGCTCGAGACGAAGCAGTTCGGCTTCGCTCACGAGGAGCTGGTTCAGGGCGTCGAGCAGCGCGGGAACGTTCGGGGCCTCGAGGAGCGTCTGGCGGACCTCGACGCGAACGGCGAGGTGCGCCGCGATGCCGTACGCCTGTCGCCCGATGGAGTCCGCGCTCTGCACGAGCGCCACGACTTCGTTGGGGATGCGCCGATGGAGCGAGACGTACTCCTCGAAGAGCGCGAGCACGCGGCGCGACAATACCTGGAGCGCCTCGGGGTCCGCGTCCTCGTCTCCGGCGTCGTCGTCGAACGCCGCGCGAAGGTAGCCGGCGGCCGGGATGTATCGGGTCACGCGCGCGCGGCTCACGCCTTCGACGAGGATGCGCGCCGTGCCATTCGCCTGTCGCGTCGCTTGAACGATGCGCGCGACGACGCCGACGCGATGCAGGTCGCTGGCCGCGGGTTCCTCGGTGTCGGCGCTCTTCTGCGCCACGAGGAAGAGCGTGCCGCCGTCGGCGGCCGCCGCCTCGATCGCGTTGAGCGACGCCTGCCGTCCGACGAGCAGCGGCATGGCGACGTACGGAAAGACGACGACGTCGCGCAGCGGTAGTACGGCGGCGCGCTGTACCTCGGCCGGCGCTCCGGCGCCCGTCGAAGGGTTCGCGGGCGGAGGGCCGGAAGCCGGAGACGCCTTTGGGGGGACGGGAGGCGGGGACGATGCCATGACAAAAAATAGTGTGAGGCGATTGGCTTCGCCTCACACTTTGCGCGCGGCTCTCTGCCGCGCGATTCGGACGCCGCCCTTGGGCGGCGCCGTCAGGCCTCTTTCTTCTTCCGTTGCGGGGAGATCTCGAGGAGCGGCGCGGTGCCGTTGAGCACCGAGCTTTCCGTCACCTTGACCTCTTCGACGTCTTCGCGCGTCGGCAGCTCGAACATGACCTCCGTGAGGAGCTCCTCGAGGATGGCGCGCAGTCCGCGGGCGCCGGTGCCGCGCTTGAGCGCCTTCCCGGCCACGGCGCGAAGGGACGAGTCCTCGAACGTGAGCTTCACTTCCTCGAGCTCGAACAGCTTGGCGTACTGCTTGGTGAGCGCGTTCTTGGGCTCCTTGAGGATGCGGACCAATGCGTCCTCGTCGAGCGCTTCGAGAGCGACCGCGACCGGGAGACGGCCGACGAGCTCGGGGATGAGGCCGAAGCGGAGCAGATCGTCCGGCTCAACCTCGGCGAAGGGGTTCTTCGCCTGGTGCGGCGTCCGCGCGTCGTCGCCCTTGTTGAAGCCGATCTGACGGCGGCCCGTTCGCGCCTCGATGATCTTCTCCAGCCCATCGAACGCACCGCCGCAGATGAACAGGATGTCCTTCGTGTTGATCTGGATGTATTCCTGCTGCGGGTGCTTGCGGCCGCCCTGCGGCGGCACCGAGGCGACCGTGCCCTCGAGGATCTTGAGCAGCGCCTGCTGCACGCCCTCGCCCGAGACGTCGCGCGTGATGCTCGGGTTCTCCGACTTACGCGCGATCTTGTCGATTTCGTCGATGTAGACGATGCCCCGCTCGCACTCGGCGACGTTGAAGTCGCCGGCCTGGAGCAGCCGGACGAGGATGTTCTCGACGTCCTCGCCGACGTAGCCGGCCTCGGTGAGCGTCGTGGCGTCGGCGATGGTGAACGGCACGTCGAGGATGCGCGCGAGCGTCTGCGCGAGGAGCGTCTTGCCCACGCCCGTGGGGCCGATGAGCAGGATGTTCGACTTGTCGAGCTCGACGTCGTCGTCGCGGACGGACGACGAGTTGATGCGCTTGTAGTGGTTGTAGACGGCCACCGCCAGCGCCTTCTTGGCCTTCTCCTGCCCGATCACGTACTGATCGAGCGTGTCCTTGATCTCCTGCGGCGTCGGGACCTGAGTGATCGCTTCGGCAACCTCGCGCTCCTCGTCCTCGGCGAGGATCTCATTGCAGAGCGCGATGCACTCGTTGCAGATGTAGACGGACGGTCCGGAAATGAACTTCCGGACCGAATCCTTCGACTTTCCGCAAAACGAGCAGCGAAGGTGTTTGTCGTGCGACATGACATCTCACTCAGCGGGTGACTTCAGGGAGTCGCGGGGCCCGAGCGTTGGCGTGCGACCGGTGGGAGAAGGAACAGAAGGTCTTGCTGAGAGTTAAGGGTTGACCACGGGTCAAGCAAGAGACGACTCAGCGAGACGAACGTTTTGTGACAGCCGCCGCCACAGGGTACGGCGCTTACTTCGTGACGGCGGCTAGCGTGCTCGGTTCCACGACCTCACCGCGCTGCGTGATGACGTGGTCCACGATGCCGTAGTCCTTCGCTTCCTCGGCCGACAGGTACCGGTCGCGGTCCGTGTCCCGCTCGATACGCTCGAGCGACTGTCCGGTGTGCTTCGTCCAGAGCTGGTTCAGTTTGCCGCGGAGGTAGAGGATCTCCTTCGCCTGGATCTCGATGTCGGACGCCGATCCGCCGCCGCCCTGCTGTGAGGGTTGGTGAATCATGATTCGCGAATGCGGGAGCGTCGACCGCTTGCCCTTGCGGCCCCCGGCGAGCAGGAAGGCGCCCATGCTCGCGGCGAGCCCCATGCAGATCGTGTTCACCGGCGACTTCATGAACTGCATCGTGTCGTAGATCGCGAGCCCGGCCGACACGCTGCCGCCCGGGGAGTTGATGTAGAGGAAGATGTCCCGGTCCGGGTTGTCGGCCTCGAGGAACAACATCTGCGCGATGACGATGTTCGCGACGTCGTCGTTGACCGGCGTGCCGAGGAAGATGATGCGGTCCATCAGCAGACGGCTGAAGATGTCGTAGCTCCGCTCGCCGCGCGGCGAGCGCTCGATCACATACGGCGGATAAATGGTGGCCATGAGGCGATGTCTGGTATCGGTGGAGGACTAGGCGACTTCGTTTCGTTCCAGCAGCCAGGCGAACACTTTGTCTTCGGTGATGCTCTGCTCGATCTCGCGCAGCCGGCCGGCCTTCTGCAGCGACGCGTACACCTGGCCCGGATCGGCGCCGCGCTTGGCGGCGACGTCGGCCACGCGCTCGTCGATGTCGGCCTCGCTGGCCTTGAGGCCTTCCGTTTCGGCGATCGCGTCGATGATCAAGTCGCGCCGCACCTGACGCTCGGCGACCGGGCGGAACTCGGAGCGGAACTTGTCGCGGTCCGCGTCGGGCACCTGGTACGCCTGCGCGTACCCGTCGATGAGCTGCGAGACCCAACTCGGCGGCACGTCGAATGGGTTGGCGGCCGACAACTGGTCGACGAGCTGCTGGCGCACGCCGGCATCGGCGTCGCGATTGGCGTGATCCTCGAGGTCTTTACGTACGGTGGTCTGTAAAGCAGCGAGGGACTCGAAATCGCCGACGCCGCGCGCGAACGCGTCGTCGAGCGGCGGAAGGGTCTTTCGCTTCACCTCGAGGAGATGCAGGCGCACGGGCTTCGTCTTGCCGCGCTGCGCTTCGTCCGGGAAGTCGTCGGGCCAGCGGACGGGCTGCTCGACCGTCTCGCCCGACTTGAGTTGCATGATCAGCTCTTCGACGCCGGCGATCGCCTGCCCGGCGCCGAGGACCAGCGGGTACTCGCGCGGCTCGGGGAAGCTGCCGTCTTCCTCGGCCGTGCCGAGCTCCACGCGGACCATGTCGCCCGGCGACGGACGCTCCTCGACTGGACTCCACGTGGCTTTCTGCTCGCGAATCTGCTCGATCTGGTCGCGAACCGACTCGTCGGTGACTTCGGGTCGCGTGCGGCTGACGCGGAACCCCTGCGTACGCGCCAGCGCGACCTCGGGCCGCACCTCGACGTGAAGCTCGAAGCTGAGCGGCTGCCCCTCCTCGAACTTGAGATCGTGGACGTGCGGCTGCGACGCCACCTTGAATTTTTCGCGGTCGAGGACTTCCTGAAACGCTTCCTGGACCAGCGACTCGATGACCTGCTGACGGATCGCGTCCTTGAAACGCTTCTTGATCATCGCCGGCGGCGCTTTTCCGGGACGAAACCCGGGGAGCCGTGCGCCTGTCGCGTATCGTCGCGCCGCGCGATCCTCAGCGTCGCGGACGGTCTCGATCGGCACCCGAACTTCGATCAGCCGCTCCAGGCCGTCGGTCTTCTTCGGGGTGATCTCGATATTCATGCGCGAAAGCTAGCGGGGGCGTGCCGCGAGAGGGGAGGAGGCGGGCCCCGTGACGAGCGATACGGACGCCGTCGCTCGCAGGCCGTACCGATTGCGTGTTCCCAGTCGTTACCGTTGAGGTCAGCAAACGCCACCACGTCTCCCTCGACTTCCATTTTCGATGCGATTCGCCTGATGCGACCCACCCGTGTCGCTGCCGCCGCGCTCGCCGCGGTCTTCATTCATTCGTTCGCGGATTCCGTGCGCGCGCAGGCGCAAGCGCCGGCGCCGCGCGGCCGCGTGCCGATTCCGACGCAGACCTACGTCGGATTCAATCCACTGGGCGTTCCGGCGAACGTCTTCACGCTCGAGCTCGAGAACGCGGTGACGTCGGGGATCACGGTCGGGGCGGTCGGGTCGTACATCGACTTCGACAAGTCGCGCTACGCGACCGCCGACTTCAAGGTGCGGTACTATCCGGGCGAGGTCGTGCTGCGCGGCTTCGCGGTCGGCGTGAGCGCGGGGGCCACTCGATACTCGCGCCCGGTGAAAGACGTACGACAGTCGCTGTCCGCTCCGACCGCCGGCATCCTGCTCGACTACAACTGGCTGCTGGGACGAAGCGAACGATTTCTCGTCGGCACGGGCATCGGCGCAAAGCGCATTCTCGCCTCGGAGGGCGAACGCCAGCGGGCCGACGTGGATTATGCAACGGTCACGACGCGTCTGATCCTCGGTTTCGCGTTCTAGAAGCCGGGTTCATTATCTTCCACTCTTCGGCGAGGGTGGCGGAACTGGCAGACGCACCAGACTTAGGATCTGGCGCCGAAAGGCTTGGGGGTTCGAGTCCCCCCCTTCGCATCCACCTCAGCGCGGAGCGGTACGTGCGGCGAATTGCGATGCTGCTGGTCCCGATACTGTTGGGCGCGTGCCTCTCGACCGGCGACTCGTTGAGTCTCGATCCGACCGACGCCAACGTCGCGGGTTCGTTCGCCCTCTCGACGATCAACGGGGGGCCACTCCCCGTCATCGCGACGGTGACCGCGACCCAGGAGTTCGACCTCGCTTCCGACACTGTGGCGATCGCGTCGGACGGAACGTGGGTGGAGACCAGCGTCTACACCGTCACCCTGCTCGCCGACGGGACCAAGTCGACGACCGTGACCAACATCGGCGGCACGTATACGATCGCACAACAGCAAATCAACTTCGTGCAGACGAGCGGCGGCGGATCGGTTTCTTTCGCCGGCTCCGTCAAGGGAAGCGTCCTGACCATTCTGTTCGGCGGAAGCCAGTTCCTCTACAACCGATCTACATAGTCCTGGCGTCGCGCCCACCCCGGGCGAATCGACGTATTCTGCTAGGGATTTCCGCAGATTGCGCGATGCCGCGGAGAGATCACCTGCCATCGGGAGCCCATCAACGGCTCCCGATTTTTTCGTCCGCCGGTGCGCTCGCCCCACATCCCCTTTGGGGACAAAGACATACAGAATTGTAAAATTTTGCGTTTCTCCGGCCTGATCGCGCGCGTCCACTAGCGAGCCCGGTGGTCAGCCTCTTGCCCCCTGGGCAGCACGCAGAACCTGGTCGAGTCGCGGCAGATGCGCGGGGGCAACCGCAGCAAGGCCGCTGGTTAGCGACGCAGCTAAACACTTCACCGGAGTTGAACACCATGAGGAAGTCCTTTGCAGGCGCGGCAGCCTGCGCAGTTGCAATCAGTGCCCAGTTCGCGGCAGCGCAGACCGGTACGTGCTCGATCAATTCGACGGCTGCCAGCCCGGCACCGTGCGTCGTGACCTCGACGCACAGCCTCACGATCCCGTCGCTGCTCACGCTGAACATGAGCGGCTTCACCGGGCCCGGAACGGCGATGACGCTGAACGCGCCCACGACGATGGCGGACTACACGGCGAGCACGATTCAGATGCCGACGACCGGTCCGACGTTCACGGTCTCGGCGAACCGCAACTGGAAGGTGCAGATCAGCGCGGCGACCGCGGCGTTTGCCGGCCCGTACGCCAAGCCCGCGAGCGACCTTCAGTGGTCAAACGTGAACGGCAGCGGATACGCGGCCCTCACCACGACCCCGGTCGACATGACCTCCGGTACTCCGACGACGTTGAGCGCGGCGACCGGTGTCTTCTACCAGACGACGTACAACATCGCGGCGGACGTCCCGGGCTCGTACACGCTCGACGTCAAGTTCACGCTGGTCGCTCCGTAATTACCTCCGGAGCGGAGGAATGCGTTCTCGTGTGACACGCATAGCGCGCCGGCCGGGGCGGCTCATCGCCCTCGCCGGCGCGCTCGTCGCGCTCCCCAACATCGTGAGCGCGCAGGTGGCCGTCGACGAGCTCGAGTTGCGCGTCTCGGCACGGCCGAGCGGCACGTCGACCACCACGACCTTTCACGCCGCCAACCGCGGCATCACGCCCGCCAACGCGACGATCACCATCCAAGATTGGGATCGCAGCGAAACGGGCGAGAATCGCTACTACCCGACGGGTACGCTGCCCACATCGTGCGGCAAGCACGTGAGCGTCTTCCCGTCCGTGCTCCAACTCGCGCCTCGGTCGGTGCAAACGATCCGCGTCACGGTGGACAGCGGCGCCGCGATCGGCCGGGGTTGCTACGCGATTCTCTTCGTCGACAACCCGCCGCCGCCGAGGACCGCGCAGTCGACCGCCGTGCAGTACAGCGTGCGATACGGCGTGAAGGTCTACGTCGAGCCCGAGACTCCGCTGAGCGCCGAGGTGACCGACGTCGGCGTCAGCGAGACGAAGGCCAAGATCGCGAGC
Source organism: uncultured Gemmatimonadaceae bacterium (assembly GCA_963736315.1). Taxonomy (GTDB): domain Bacteria; phylum Gemmatimonadota; class Gemmatimonadetes; order Gemmatimonadales; family Gemmatimonadaceae; genus JAQBQB01. Next base: position 368,527 of record CAVTOB010000001.1, read on the forward strand.
GGTAAATTGAGCGCGCAGGCAGGCGGACGCGCTCGCCAGCTCGACATCACGTACAAGAACACCGGCGCGCGGCAGACGATGGCCCACGGCGCCGTCGAGATTCGGCGGACCGACAATTCCGTCGTTTCCAAGATCGACATACCCGAGTTCCCCACGCTTCCCGGCGCGACGAGGCGCCTCGGTGTCGCACTTCCCAATCTCCCTTCGGGGAGATACGTGCTGCTTGCACTCCTCGATTACGAGGGGGCCGAGATCGCCGCTGGGCAGGTGGAACTGGATATCCCGTGACCCGGGTGGTGGGCGCCGCGCGCGCGGCGATCGTCGCCTGCGGACTGGCAGCAATCGGCGCTCGCGCGCCGGCGCTCTGCGCGCAGGTACAGAACACCACGCTCACCATCACCGGCGGATCGACGTCGACGTTCGCCCAGCCCGGACTCGCCGACTACGTCGCCGGGTTCATCGACGGACCCACGATCACGTTCGGCGTCTCGCTTGACGGGCGGCCCCGCGGGCAAGAGCCACACAGTCTCCGTCGAGATTTGCGCCACGACCGCCACGCTCGGCAGCGGCAAGGCGATCTCGAAGCTCATGTGGCAGCCGAGCGACGCATCGAAGCCGTGGCAGTCGATGACGAGCAGCTGCGCGGGCGCCGTTGACCCGGCACGCACCATTACGACCGCCACGATGAACAAGGGCGACTCGTTCTCGTCGGGCGTCAAGTTGCGCATGATCCTGGACTGGACCGACACGGCGCCGTCGTACGGGACGACGCTCGCGATGACTGTGAACGTGAGCACGCCGTGAGCCGGCGTCCGCGTCGTGTTTCGATCGTTCTCGCGGCGGCCGCTTTCGGAGCCGCCGAAGTCCGCGCACAACAGCCGCGGCCAACGCTGACGGCGAGCATCGCACGTGGAGCGCCAGTGGCGCGAGGGGAGGGCGACTCCACGCGGCGCGATCCAGGCGACGAGCGCGAAGTGACCGGCGTGGTCGTCGCCGCGGCGGCGCCTCGATCGTATCGAGTGGTGAGCGTTCCGGTGCCCCCGGAGCTCGCCGGCGCCGGCAAGGTGACGTACGAGGTGGTAGCGAGCGGCAACGTTCCGCTGCTCGGCGCGCGGAGCGGCACGGTTGCTCGAGCCGGCGGCGTGGTGCTCACCGTCGGCGTGCCGGTGTCAGCGCAGGCGGGACTCACGCGAGCCGGGTTCGTGCGATTCAGCGCCGGCGGTGTAACGCCGGTGCGCGCGCCAATCGACGTCGCGATCGCGCGCATCGCCCGCATCGAAGTCACGCCGACGCAGTCGATGCGCGGCGCGCAGGCCGGCGACCGCCTGGAGCTCGCGTTCACGATCCTCAACGCCGGAAACCTTCAGGACACGCTCGACCTCGAGGTCGACGCGCCCCGCACGTGGAACGCCCGACTGGTAGGCGCGCCGACACTCGTGCTGGCGCGCGGAGAGTCGATCGAGCGATCGGTGACGGCCGCCATTCCGCTGGTCGCCGATCTCGGCGACGTCGCGGTGACGATGATCGCTCGAAGCCGTTCGGGCGAACGCGCGGTCGCGTCGGCGATCGTCGAGGTGACTGACCCGCTGCACAGCGGCCGCCGTCCCGGCCCGGTCATCACGCTCGGCGCGGGCTCGGTGATGAGCGCCGGTTTGCCGAGTCGGTCGGTCGAATCGGTGGCGATCGATGGGCCGTTGACTGACGCCCTCAGCGTGAGCGGACGCTTCTCGACGCCCACGCCCAACGATTTGGTGAACGGCCGCGCACTCTCGTCGCTCGGGTACAACTCGCAGTCGAACTTCCTCTCCATGAACGCGCCGAGTTGGGGAGCGACGCTCGGCACTACCGGCGTGAGTCTCGGCGACCTCGGCGGCCAGAACGTGTTCGGACGCGGAGGTTCGCTTCGAATCGGGGCGGCCGACGAGCGGCTGCAGTTCCTCGCCGCCGCGCCCCTCATCGCGGAAGGGACCTGGAACAGACCGACGCTGATCGCGGCCGGAGCGCAGCAGCAACTCGGCTCCAGCATGCTCACGGCGTTCTTCTCGCACCTGCGCGATTCGACGTACCTCGTGCGCAGCGTGGACGCCGGCGGCGTGTTGTTGGAGACGGAGCCGTGGGCGAACGCGTTCGCGTCGGGCGCGCTCGCCAGCCGATCGTACACCGACGGCAGCGGCATCGGCGCCGAGGGCGACTTCAGGGGGCCGGTCGCGGGGGGCGATCTCGCGCTTCGCGCCGTCCACGCGCCCGGCGGAACGCTCGCGTTCGCTCCCGCTCGCGACGTGCTTACTGTCGGGGTTGACCGCGCGCTGGGCAGGCTGCGCACGAACTTCAACTACTGGTCGACGCAGGACGGCGACGCGCGTCGCGCGTCGATCGGTTCGACCGGTTGGTCACTCTCGCCGACTTACGACGTCTTCTCGACGTTCACGCTGGGCGCGAACGTGATGCACTCCGCCGTCACGTCGCGCGACTCGCTCGGCGGGTTCGGTTCGACGCAAGTCGACTATGGACTGAGAGCGCGCTTTCTGGCGGCCGGCTTCGACATCGGCGCCGACACGCGGCTGACGAACGTGGCGCAGAGCATCGCCGATTCGATCGTTTCCATGGAGGACGGCCGCTCGGAGCGCGTGGTCAACCAGCTGCGCGTCGACCACGTCGGCGCACGCGGCGTGATCGGCGTGGGCGGATCGATCGAGACGGCGAGCTTCGGGACGAGCTCGACGCCCGCGCAATCGAGCTGGGGCGCGCACCTCGAGCGCTTCCAGTTCTGGCCGCGATTCCCGCGTTGGACGGTGAGCGCCGCCGCGCAGCACCTGAGCTATGGCCCGGTGAGCACGATGACGTCGCGCGCCGAGCTCAACGTCGACGTCTTCAACTCGCTGCGGATCGCGCTCGGCGCGGAGCGCGGCACGGCGCGCGATCAGTTCGGGGCGCTGCACACGATGATCACGCTCAAGGTCGAGCGCGCGTCGAGCATCAGCGCGTTCGACCGCCGCCAGGAGACCGGCGTCGTGTTTCAGGACCGCAACGCCAACGGGATTCGCGATCCGGGCGAGCCCGGGGTAGCGGGCATCGTCGTGCACCGTGGACCGGAGACGGCCGTCACCGATGCCAACGGTGAGTTCCGCATGAACAGCGGGTCGTCGGCGCGCGCCGATGTAGATGACCGATCGCTCCCGAAAGGCTGGGAGCAGAGTCCACGGCTTCTCGACCGGGCGAGCGACCCACTCGTGCTCGGCGTCATTCCGATTACGGCGCTCGACGTGCGAATCGACGTCGCGCCGTTGGCGGATGGGACGGTGCCTTCCGTGCGTGTCGGAGTGGCTACGCTCGCGCTGCGCGATTCGACCGGGCGCGAGTGGGTCTCGCGCGCCGACGCATCCCAGCACGCGTCGTTCGACGCGCTCCCCGCGGGGCGCTACAAACTGACCATGGAGCTCGACGGGTCGAGCGAGCCGCTCCTGATCGATCCGATCCCGACGATCGAGATCGGGGGCACACCCGGGCGGCAGCGCGCCGTCGTGACCGTCAGAACGCGGCCGATTCGCATTTTCAAGACGAAGCAGCAAACCGAGAAGCGCGGCAACGACCGGAGCGAGCCATGAGTCCCGGCGCGCGCGATCGCGCGTCGGCGATAGTGCGCTTTGCGGTCGCGTCGCTCGCGATCTGGGCGGCGCTCGCCCTGTCGACGGCCGCCGTCGCCGCGCAGACCGTGCTCACGTGCAGCGTGTCGGGGCAGTCCGGCAAGTGCTCTCCGACGGTGACGCTCGATCAGCCGGCGACGATGGTGAACCCCGCGTTGCTGCAACTCACGGTCTCGCCGACGGCGTCGACGTACACCGCCACCACGACCGACATGGATCAAGCCACGGGACTGGCGGCTTTCACGCCAATCTCGCTCACCGTGCAGGCCAATCGTGCCTGGACGATTCAGGTCAATGGCAACGCGGCGTTCTGGTCGGCCAGCGCGGGTGCGTGGGCCAGCAAGCCCGTGAGCGATTTGATCTGGAGTCTCACGCCGGGGGGGCCGACGACCACGTTGTCGACGACGGCGTCGACGCTGACGACGGGATCGGCCGGCCCCGGTTCGCCGAGCGTGTCCGTCTACATGCGCCCAATCGCGCATTGGGCGACCGACAAGCCGGGCAGCTACTCGATGACAGTGAAGTTCACCATGACGACGCCGTGACCGGTGCACCGATGGACCGGTAGACCGGTGGAGGGGCGAAAAAAAAGGGGAGCCGCGAGCGGCTCCCCTTTTTCTTGCGGTTCAGAATTCTGTTATTGAACCTGGATGCTGACGATGCGCGTCGGGCAGCTGCCCACCCTGGGATCCGGGTTCGCGCAAACCTTGAACTGAACGACCTCGCCGCTCTTGAGCGACGCGACGGCCGCCTGAAGATCCTCGGCGGTGTGAATATCGCGTTGCGACGGCGCCATCTCCTTCAGAATGATGTCGCTCTGAAAGAGACTGCGGAACGCTGGGCCGCGCCCGCTGACCGCGCTGACGTACAGCCCCGATCGATACTGCTGCTGCAGCCGGCTCTCCTGGAGGAAGTCCGCGGGAATCGCGTCCACCGTGATGCCGAGCTTGTCGTTCTGCCGGCCGGTCGAGGCGGTCGGCCGTACCGGCGTCGAGTTTTCCTCGTCGTTCGCCGCGACTTTCGTGTCCGTGGGCGGCTCGGCGAGCTTGACCTTGAAGTCTTTCTTCTCGCCGTAGCGAATGACCTCGAGATCGACGACGTCGCCCGGCTTGTGGCCGCGGATGATGCGCTGGAGCGTGCTCACCTGGTCGACGGGCTTGCCGTCGGCCGTAACGATCACGTCGCCGACCTGGATGCCGGCCTTCTCGGCGGGGCTGTCCTTCGGCGGGTTGAAATCGCCGACGAGCGCGCCACCCACCTGCGTGAGACGCGCTGCCTTCGCATCGGCCGGGCTCACTTCGCCCAGGACGACGCCGACGACGGCGCGGCGCACCTTGCCGTACTTCACGAGATCGTCCATCACCTGCTTGGCGAGCGTGATCGGGATGGCGAAGCCGTAGCCTTCGTACCGGCCCGTGCCGCTCGCGATCGCGCTGTTGATGCCGATCACTTCGCCGCGGATGTTGAGCAGCGGACCACCGGAGTTGCCCGGGTTGATCGCCGCGTCGGTCTGGATGTAGTCCGTGATCGCGTATGGATTCTGTCCGTTCGGGTTGAGCAGCCCGGTCGCCTTGCGGCCCTTGGCGCTCACGATGCCCGCCGTGACAGTGAAGTCGAGCGTCAGCGGATTGCCGATGGCGAGGACCCACTGTCCGACGCGCGCCTTCATGTCATCCCCGAGGGAGACCGTCGGCAGGTTGTTGCCCGCGTCGATCTTGATGACGGCGACGTCGGTCGTCGAATCGCGGCCGACCACCTTGGCCGGGAACACGCGCTTGTCGAACAGCGTGACGTTCACGCGGTCGGCGTCGGCGACGACGTGATTGTTGGTGAGGATGTACCCGTCCTCGGAGACGATGAAGCCCGAGCCGCTCGCCTCTTCCGGCGTGTCATCCGGCTGTGCGTTGGGCCCCTGGAACTGGCGGAAGAAATCCTCCATTCCGGGCGGGAGCTGTCCCTGGCCCTGTCCCCGCGGAACCCGTCGCGTGACCGGTCTGGCCTTGGCGAACTTCTCGATGTCGATCGAAACAACCGCGGGTCGCGCGTGGTCAGCGACGGCCTCGAACGCCGACTCGAGGTCGACGGCCGGAGCGACTTGCGACGCGCTGGGTTTCGGTGCCGCGCCCGTCGAGCCGACGCGCCCCTGCGCCCAACTGAAATGCGTGAGGTCGAAACCCGACGCAAAGATCAGCCCGCAGAAGAACGCCACCACGACGGCGGCACTGAAACGTGCGCGAGAGAAACGACTGGTCATAAGGCAGTTCTACCTGCGTGAAAAGAGTTGATATGGATCGTACCCGCCGAGGCCGTGCAAGTTTCGAGCGCCCTCGGCTACTCAGGTCGGCCCTTCGTCCTATGACACGCATGACCGGCTCGAGGTTTCCCCGCGAGCCGGCCATCACAAAAACTTTACGGCCGACGGCTACTTTTTGCTCTCGTCGACGATCTCATAGTCCGCTTCGACGACGTCTTCCTGCGGCTTTCCACCCGTCGAAGTTGATCCGGTCGGTCCAGGCTCGCCACCCTGGCCCCCCGGCGTGCCGCCCGGCGGCGCCTGGTTCTGAGCGTAGAACGACTGGCCGGCCTCGCTGTACGCGCGGCTCAGCTCTTCCTGCGCCGCCCGAATCTCGTTCGTGTCGTCGCCGCGAATCGCCTTGCGCGCCCGCTCGACCGCCGCGTCGAGCTTGGTCTTGAGCTCGGCAGGCAACTTCTCCGACCACTCTTTCGCGTTCTTCTCGACCTCGTACGTCATGCTGTCGAGCCGGTTGCGGGCGTCGATCTCCTCGCGGCGCTTCTTGTCTTCCGTCGCGTTCTTCTCGGCGTCCTTCACCATACGGTCGATGTCCGAGTCCGAAAGACCGCTCGATGCCTCGATACGGATCTTCTGTTCCTTGCTCGTGGCCTTGTCTTTCGCCGACACGTGCAGAATGCCGTTCGCGTCGATGTCGAACGTGACTTCGATCTGCGGCATGCCGCGCGGAGCGGGTGGAATTCCGGTGAGCTGGAACTTCCCGATCGTGCGGTTGTCGCGTGCCATGTCGCGCTCGCCCTGGAGCACGTGAATCTCGACGGTCGTCTGGTTGTCGTCGGCCGTGGAGAACGTCTCCGACTTTTTCGTCGGGATCGTCGTGTTGCGCGGAATGAGTACGGTGGTCACACCGCCCAATGTCTCAATTCCAAGGGAAAGCGGCGTGACGTCGAGCAAGCAGCACGTCCTTCTGCTCGCCGGTGAGCACCGCGCCCTGGATCGCCGCGCCGATCGCCACTACCTCGTCCGGATTCACCGAGCGATTCGGCTCTTTGCCGAAGTAGTCCTTCACGACCGTCTGGATCTTGGGCATGCGGGTCGAACCGCCGACGAGAATGACCTCGTCGATGTCCTTGGGCTCGAGGCCGGCATCCTTCAGCGCCTTCTTCATGGGCTCGATCGTGCGTTGCACGAGGTCGTCGACCAACTGCTCGAGCTTGGCGCGCGTGAGCGTGTAGTTGAGATGCTTCGGGCCGCTCTGGTCCGCCGTGATGAACGGGAGGTTGATGTCCGTGGACATCGTGCTCGACAGTTCCATCTTCGCCTTCTCGGCGGCTTCCTTGAGGCGCTGGAGCGCCATCGGATCCTTGGAGAGGTCGATGCCCTGGTCGCGTTTGAACTCGCCGACGATCCAGTCGATGACCCGCTGATCGAAGTCGTCGCCGCCGAGGTGCGTATCGCCGTTCGTGGACTTCACCTCGAACTGGCGTGAGCCCTCGACGTCATAAAGCTCGAGCACCGAGATGTCGTACGTGCCGCCGCCCAGATCGAAGACCGCGACCTTCTCATCCTTCTTCTTGTCGAGTCCGTAGGCGAGGGCCGCGGCCGTGGGCTCATTGATGATGCGCAGGACGTCGAGCCCGGCAATCTTACCAGCATCCTTTGTGGCTTGCCGCTGCGCGTCGTTGAAGTACGCGGGAACGGTGACGACGGCCTTCGACACCGAGTGGCCGAGGTAGTCCTCGGCGGTCTGCTTCATCTTTTGCAGGATCATGGCCGAGATCTCGGGCGCCGTGTAGCGCTTGCCCTGGACTTCGACCGTGGCGAGATCGCCTTGTCCCGCCACAACCTTATAGGGAACGCGCTTGATCTCGTCGGGAACCTCACTCAGCCTGCGGCCCATGAACCGCTTGATCGAAAAGACAGTGTTCTGCGGGTTGGTCACCGCTTGACGCTTGGCGACCTGGCCGACGAGACGCTCGCCGTCCTTCGTGAAACCCACGACCGACGGCGTGGTCCGACCGCCTTCCGCGTTCGGGATCACGACCGGATCTCCTCCTTCCATGACCGCGACGACGGAGTTCGTCGTTCCGAGATCGATTCCAATGACTTTGTCGGCCATTGCTTCCTCTTCGAGTACCGGGTTGTGGCAGGCCAAAAGTCCCCTGCCGTGAACGCGGTGGTTGAAGGCAAATGCGGGACCGGGTTCCTACGCCAACTTGGCAGGGCTCTCGCAACAGCGACTGAACGGCGACGGCGGCTGGCTGTCAGACCGTCGTGCCACGCCGGCTCTCGCTCCAGATCAGGCACATGATTCCGCTCTCAGACGAAAACCCGACCCTCCGAACGCCCGTCATGACCTGGCTCATCCTGGGCGCCATTTTCGCCGTCTGGTTCGTGGTGCAGGGAGGCGGGCTCCCGGGCGGCGACCTTCAACTCGCGAAGAGCGTCTGCAACCTGGGCATGGTGCCCGGAGAGCTGACCGGCCGCGTCCCGGTCGGGACCGGGTTCTGGATCATCCCGGGCCAACTCGCGTGCGTCGTCGACCACGATCGGATCAACATCCTCACCCCGCTGACGTCGATGTTTCTCCACGGCGGGTGGGGACACATCCTCGGCAACGCGATCTTCTTGTGGGTGTTCGGCAACAACGTCGAGGACAGCATGGGACCGGGACGCTTCCTGGTCTTCTATCTCATCTGCGGCCTCGTTGCCGCGGCCACGCAGGTCCTCCTCAACCCGACGTCCGCCGCCCCGACGGTCGGGGCATCAGGCGCAATCTCCGGCGTCCTCGGGGCGTACCTGATCATGTACCCGCGCGTGCGGGTCCACATGCTCTTCATCTTCATCATCTTCTTCAAGGTCTTCCGCATCCCGGCGTGGATCGTCCTGGTCTATTGGTTCGGCATCCAGGTCGTGACCGCCTACCTCACGCCGCTACAGCCCGACGTTTCGAGCGGGGTCGCCGTCTGGGCGCACATCGGCGGCTTCATCTCCGGCATGCTGCTGATCAAGCTGTTCGAGAATCCGGAGCTCGTGGCCGAGCGGAATCGGATTCGGAGCGAGCAGCAATGGACGCTGCGAAGCGCCTGACCGACCCGATTTCCGGGCGGGTTGGCGGGCTTTCCCCGCAGCGGTAACTTCGGGGCGGAAACGCCGTCGTGACCCGTCCGTTACCTGCCGTCGCCGCAGGTTGGCCCGCGGTCCACCGGCCCACCGGTCCACCGGTCCACCGGTCCACCCGTTCATCGGAGACTCATGCTCGGCCGTCTGCTCCCTCGCGACGACGTGTTCTTCGAGCTGTTCGATCAGCTGGCTGCTCACCTCGCCACGACGGCGCGCATGCTCGACACGCTGCTCGGCGACGCCTCGCACGTGCACGACCACGTGAGGGCGATCAAGGACGTCGAGCACAAGGCCGACCTGTTGACCTTGACGGTGAATCAGCGCATCGACAAGAGCTTCATCACGCCGATCGACCGCGAGGACATTCACATGCTCGCGACTCGGCTCGACGACGTGATCGATCTGATCGACGGCACGGCCCGGCGCTTCGAGATGCTGCACATCAGCGAGGTGCTTCCCCCCGCGCGGCAGTTGAGCGGCGTGCTGGTCCGCGCCGCGACCGAGATCCAGGCCGCGGTTTCGGAGATGCGGAAACCGCCGGCCGTCAATCAGCACGTCGCGCTGATCAAGCATCTCGAGGAAGAGGGCGACGCCATCTACCACGAGGCGATGGGCGCGCTGTTCGCCGGCAACCCGAACCCGCTCGAGGTGCTCAAATGGAAGGACGTGTACGACACGCTCGAGGGGGCCATCGACAGCTGCATGGGCGTGGCGCAGGTCCTTCTGAGCATCTCGTTGAAAAACGGATGACGCGACCCCCCCGGATCCCGTGATCGCCTACGTCGTCGCGATCATCCTGATCGCGTTCGTCTTCGACTTCAGCAACGGCTTCCACGACTCGGCGAACTCCATCGCCACGATCGTCGGAACGCGGGTGCTCAGTCCGCTGGCCGCGGTCTTCTGGGCGGCCATTTTCAACTTCGCGGCCGCGTTCACCGGCTCACTCGCCGTCGCCAAGGCGGTCGGCGGCGGAATGATCGAGCAGAGCATCGTCAATCCCAACGTGATTCTCGCCGGCCTGCTCGGCGCGATCGCGTGGAACATCATCACCTGGTACTTCGGCATTCCGTCGAGCTCGTCGCACGCGCTGATCGGCGGGTACGCCGGCGCCGCGGTGGCGAAGGCCGGACCTGCGGCGATCACGTGGGGCACGAAGTGGATTCAGACGCTGTCCTTCATCGTCGTGTCCCCGCTCCTCGGCATGCTCGCGGGCTATCTGTTCATGGTCCTGATATTCTGGATCTTCCATCGCGTGTCGGCCTCGAGGGTGGACCGGTTCTTCCGCTCGGCTCAGTTGGCCAGCTCGGCGCTGCTGTCGTATTCGCATGGCGGGAACGACGCGCAGAAGACGATGGGCGTCGTGGTCGGGCTGCTCGTGTCGGTGCACGGGACGTTCGCCAACCAGACGGGGTGGCTGCACGCGCTCTACCTGCCGAACAACAACACGGTGCCGCATTGGCTCGAGCTCGGCGCATACACGGCGATCTCGCTCGGCACTCTTTTCGGCGGCTGGCGCATCGTGCACACGATGGGGCAGCGGATCACCAAGCTGCGGCCGGTGAGCGGCTTCTGCGCCGAGACCGGAGGCGCCACGGCGATTCTCATCGCGACGCACTTCGGCATCCCCGTGAGCACGACGCACACGATCACCGGCGCCATCGTCGGCGTCGGTGCGACGCAGCGCGCGTCGGCTGTCCGGTGGGGTATCGCCGGCCGAATCGTATGGGCCTGGGTGCTCACGATACCGGCCTCGGCCGGCATGGCGGCCATCCTCTACTTGGCGCTCGCCCAGTTCGTACGGCTGTAGAGCCCGTACGTTGATTCAGCTCCGTAAGTCAAGCGCCGGTAATGAATTATGACAAGGTTTGGCGCCCTCGAGTCATCGCCGTGACCACTCACACTGCTCGGTCCGAATGTTGCCAGTAGCTTTTCAACATCCGGAATCGTGACCCCAACGTGACGATCAACATCACGAAGCCCTCTGGCCGCCTATGGCCGGAGCGCCGTAAGTACACAGGGGGGCGGCAGGCACGCGCCCTCCTTTTTCGTCCCATGCTGAACCCATGATCGACGTTCGTCCCGCCTCGCTGTACCTCAATCGCGAACTGAGTTGGTTGGCATTCAACGCGCGTGTGCTGCAACAGGCACTCGACCCGCGCGTGCCTCTGCTCGAGCGCGTCAAGTTCCTCGCGATCTTCAGCGCGAACCTCGACGAGTTCTACATGGTTCGCGTCGCGGGACTGCGGCGTCAGGTCGCGGCCGGCGTCGTCCTGACGCCGCCGGACGGTCTCACTCCGCAGGAGCAGCTCGACGCGATCGACGCCGAGGTCGCGCGCCTGAGCGCGATGCAGCGCGGGTGCCTCACGTCGCTTCTCGACGAGGCCGCCCGCCACGACATCCGTCTCCTTGGCGTACGCGACCTGACGGCGGCCGAGTGGGGTGAGATCGACGAGTACTTCGAGTCGCAGATCTTCCCCGTGTTGACTCCGCTTGCCGTCGACCCGGGGCATCCGTTCCCGTACATCTCGAATCTCTCGCTCTCGCTCGCCGTGGAGATTCGCGACCCCGACACCGGCGCGATTCGCTTCGCGAGGGTGAAGGTGCCCAAGAGCCTGCCGCGCTGGATTCCTGTGCGCGCGCGGCCGAACCACTTCGTGCCGCTCGAGCAGGTCATCGGCGCGAACCTCACGGCGCTGTTCTCGGGCATGGAAGTCGTCGCGTCCTACGTTTTCCGAATCACTCGGTATTCCGACCTCGACATTCCTGTCGAAGAGCCGGAAGATCTGCTCGCGACGATCGAGGAGCAGGTGTTCCAGCGGCGTTTCGGCGAGGTCGTCCGTGTCGAAGTGCAGGACGACATGCCGGCCCACCTGCGAGCCCTTCTTCTCGAGGAGCTGAGAGAAGACGACGTCGCCGAGAGCGGGCGCCTCAACGAGCGCGACATCGTCGACGCAGGGCGCCTGCTCGACTTGAGCGATCTGAGCAGCCTCGCGACGCTCGACATTCCGACGCTGCGCGACGTTCCGTTCGTGGGCGCGACACCACCCGAGCTTCGCGACGCCGAGCGCAACATCTTCGACGTCATCCGTGAGGGGGACCTGCTGGTCCACCATCCGTTCGACTCGTTCGGGTCGTCGGTCGAGCGTCTGCTCAAGGAGGCGGCGCGCGACGACCAGGTGCTCGCGATCAAGGTCACGCTCTACCGCACGACGGGCGACACGGCCGTGGTCGCGGCGCTGGTCGAAGCGGCGCAGCGCGGCAAGCAGGTGGCGGTCATCGTCGAGCTCAAGGCGCGCTTCGACGAGGCGAACAACATCACCTGGGCGCGGCAGCTCGAGGACGCGGGGGTGCACGTCGCGTTCGGATCCGCCACGCTCAAGACGCACGCGAAAACGGCGCTCGTCGTCCGGCGAGAAGTGGACGGCATTCGCCGCTACATCCACCTCGGCACCGGCAACTACAACTCGCGCACCGCCAGGCTGTACACCGACGTCGGTCTGCTCACCTGCAGTCCGTCGATCGGCGCCGACGTGAGCGACCTGTTCAACTCGCTCACCGGCTATTCGCGCCAGCGGCTCTATCGCAAACTCCTCGTCGCGCCGGTGAACATGCGGGCGCGCTTCCTGGAGCTGATCGGCCGCGAAGCCGAACACGCCGCCGCCGGCCGCCCCGCGCGCATCGTCGGCAAGATGAACGCGCTCGTCGATGCCGACACGATCGACGCGCTCTATCGCGCCTCGCAGGCCGGTGTCGAGATCGACCTCATCGTTCGCGGAATCTGCTGCCTGCGCCCGGGGATTCCGGGCGTGAGCGAGAACATTCGCGTCGTGAGCATCGTCGGCCGCTTCCTCGAGCATTCGCGCCTCTGGCAGTTCACCAACGGCGGCGAAGAAGAGTTCTACCTCGGCTCCGCGGATTGGATGCCGCGGAACTTCGACCGCCGCGTGGAAGCAGTCGCGCCGATCGAGACGCCCGCGGTCCACGACCGCGTGCGCACGCTGCTGCGCACGTACCTCGACGACGAGCGCATGGCGTGGGACCTCGGACCCGACGGCACGTGGACGCAGCGCAACCCGGCGAGCACGGCGCGGCCGTCCCATGAGGTGCTCATCAGGCAGCCGTGGGGAGTTCCGCACGAGCAGGCGACCGCGCGGGAGATCCCGGCAGCGGAGAGACAAGGCGAGCGGACGCCGGCCCTCGGAGACTGAGCTCGGCGAGTGCTCGATGCGGGATGCTCGATGCTGGTCTGGTTTCCAGATCGCGAAACTCGGAGCGAGATGCCGGCGCGGAGAAGCCAGCTCAGAACTGAGACCTCAGTTCTGAGACCTCAGTTCTGAGATCTCAGTTCCGAGACTATTCCAACTCCTCCCCCCCAAGACTGTCCGACGACAACACGTGTCCGTCCGGCGCGACGATCTCCACCGCCGTTCCCGCGACCTTCGCGAGGAGTCCGGACTTTCGGTGCGCGCCCCACATCTCGAGTCTCATCGCGCCACGCGGACGCGGCGACGCGGGCACCGGCGTGATGCGAATCGCGCGCTGCGTCCAGCGCACCTTGACCCCGGCGACCGCGCTCACGTGCCCGCGGTCGAGGCCGTCCGCGACGCGAAGGATCGCCGACAAGCGGCGGATCCGGCGGCGCAGCGTCTTGTCGAGCATGCCGAAGTTGCGGTGGCGGCGCCGCGGCTCGGATCCGCGGTGATAGCGCGAAACGTTCGCCACGACCACCTGCTCCGACGGCGGCATGCCGAGCAGGTCGGCGTGGAGCACCAGATGGTACGAGTGCTTGTGGTGCCGCTCGTAACTGATGTGATAGCCCGCATCGTGCAGCAAGGCCGCGTCCGAGAGCGCCGCGCGGTCGTCCCGATTGCAGCCGAGTCGCTCGCCCAGCGCGTCGAACAGCGCGAGCGCGAGCATCTGTACGTGCGCCGAGTGCGGTTCCTCGGCGTGGCAGCGCTGGGCGAAGTCGCCCACTGACCGCGCGCGCGCGTCGCCCGGATCGGCGATCGTCGGAACGACGCGCGCCGCCTCGAGGAGCAGTCCTTCGCGAATCCCGTAGCGGGACACGACGAGCTCGCGCGACTCGAGGCGGCGCAGCACTTCGGCGGCGACCGCGATGCCCGCGACGATGATGTCGGCGCGCTCCGGATTCAGACCCGGCACCTCGCGTCGCTCGTCCGGCGTCATGTCGGCGAGCATGTCGAGGATGTGCTCGAGGTCCGAACGCGGGATGTGCGCCGCGTGCACCGACCGCGCCGCCGTGAGGATTCCCTGCCGCGCGAGAAAGACTCCCGCGAGGTTGGTGAACGTTCCGCCGGAGCCGATGAGCTGGGCGCCGCGCCAATCGCGTCGCGGCACGTTGGCGCGAATGGCGCCGCCGACGGCTTTCCGGAGCTTGCGCACGCCGCGCGGCGTGACGCCGTGCTCGAAGAATTCCTCCGTCAGCCGGATCGCGCCGAACGGCAGCGAGACGAGACGCTCGATGACGCCCTCGGCGCTGAGCGCGAGCTCCGCCGAGCCGCCGCCGATGTCGAGCACCACAGTGCGCCCGACGCCCATATCGAAGTGGGCGACTGCGCTGCGGAAGCTGAGACGCGCCTCCTCCGGGCCGTCGAGCACGCGCACGCGCAAACCGGTCACGCGCTGGACTTCGGTGATGAAGGCGGCGGCGTTGGTCGCGTCGCGCACGGCGCTCGTCGCGACGACGTCGACGCGCGCGGCGCCCAGTTCCTTGGCGAGCGTGGCCATTCGCTCGACGGCTTCGATCGCCGCGCGGATCGCGAGGTCGGAGAGGCGGCCGTTCGCGGCGAGGCCCGTCGCGAGTCTCGGCGCGGCCTTCATCTCGTCGACGACCTGAATCGTGCCGTCGGTGGAAACGTCGGCGACGATCTGACGAATCGAATTCGATCCGATGTCGATCGCGGCGACGCGCCGGTGGCCCGGCGCGACCGCGCGTCGTTGTGGGCGATCACCGCGCCCGACCGGGATAGTCACGGACAAGCGAGTGCCTCCTGCGCTTGGGTGAGCTGTCGTCGACCGCGCGTCGTCGCGGACGCTACACGGCTACGAATATATGTTGGAGGAGGCGCGCGAGTTCAACGCACGCGCCTCCCGGCGTCACGCGTGCGTAACGGAGCTCGCCGGAAAGTGCACGGTGATCGTCGTTCCCTGACCGACGACGCTCTCGGCCCGCACCGATCCGCCGTGCGCTTCGACGAGGTGGCGAACGATGGCGAGGCCGAGGCCGGTTCCGCCTTCTTCACGTGCCCGACCGGCATCGACCCGATAAAAGCGCTCGAAGATTCTTCCGAGGTGTTCGGTCGGAATGCCGCTGCCCGTGTCGCGAACGCGCAGGGTCGTGCCGCCGCGCGGCGGCGCTTCGGCGCTCACCGTGACGCCGCCGCGCGCGGTGTGTCGCACGGCGTTCTCGATGAGATTTCCGAGGACCTGCCGGAGCGCGGTCGGGTCGGCGTCGACGCGCTGCGCGTCGGGTGAAGCCTGAAATCCGAGCGTGAGCCCCTTCGCGTCGGCGGCCCGGGCGACGCTGGTGAACACGTCGCTGACGACGCCCGCCAGATCGTTGGACACGACGTTCGGCCGCCAGCTTCCCGATTCGTATCGCGACAGGTCGAGCAGGTCGTCGACGATGCGCTGCATGCGCCGCGTATTGGCCTCGATCGTGTCGAGGAACCGTTCGCGGTTGTCCATGGGGAGCTCGCGGTCGCGGAGCGTCTCGGCGAATCCGGCGATGACGGTGAGCGGCGTCTTGAGCTCGTGTGAGACGTTGGCGACGAAGTCGCGGCGAATCGTCTCGAGTCGTCGGCGCGTCGTGAGATCCTGCACGGCGATCACCGCGCCGCCGTCGGGGAGCGGGCGCGCGGAGACGAGCAAGGTTCGCTCGCCGACGCCGATCTCGAGCGGGCCGGCGGCGACGCCCGACATGGCGCCGCGGACCGCGTCGCGGACCACCCGGTCCTGCGGGAGCAGGTCCGTGGAGAACGGCACGTTGGGGCGCAGGTCGAGCAGCCGCCGTGCGCTCTCGTTCAACCGCACGACGCTGCCGCGGGTGCTCACCGCGACGATGCCCTCGTCGAGCGAGTCGATGACGGCGGAGAGGAGCGCGTCCTCGGCCTGGAGCGCCGACAGCCGCGACGAGAGTTGCTCGGTCATGCGCGAAAGCGCGGCGGCGAGGTCGCCGACTTCGCCCGGCGCGGAGAGAGCGGGGCGCCGCTCGAGGTGTCCGGCCGCGATCGCCGTGGCGACGTCGCGCAGCTCGATGATCGGCTGCGACACCGCGCGCGAGAAACCGAACGCGACGATCAGCGTGCCGGCGAGCGCGAGCAATCCGGCGGCGATCACGTCGTCGCGCGCGCCGTTCACGATCGCGCGGAACTTCGCCGTACTGACGGAGACCCGCACGGTCCCGAGCGGGTGCTTGATGGCGAGGTAGAACTCATCGTCGCCGGCCGACGGGCTGCGACGCCGCGAAACGCCAAGGCCGTGTTCGCGCGCGTCGGCGACTTCGGGTCGCGTGAAGTGATTCTGGAGTTGCTCCAGGTCGTCGCCGCTGAACTCGGAGTCGCCGACGACCTTGCCGTCGGGTCGGATGAGCGTCACGCGCCGGCCGAGCGCGGCGCCCGCGGCGTCGGCGAGCGAATCGTCGTTCATGGCGGCGTGCCATTCGCTGGCGACGAGGCGCGCCTCGCGCTCGAGATCCGACTGCGTCTCGCCGGCGAGCCGGTTCGCCAGCCGGTTGCCGGCGATGAGGACGACGACGGCGACGAGCAGGACGACGATGACGAGCGAACCCACCAACAACCGCTTGGTGAGACTCACCCGCGACGTGCCTGATTGCTCTTGAGTCGGTAGCCGAATCCGCGAACGGTTTCGATCAGGTCACCGGCCTCGCCAAGCTTGGTGCGCAATCGTTGGACGTGCATGTCGACGGTGCGCGTTTGAATGTCGGGCGCGGCTTCCCAGACGGTTTCGAGGAGATGCGCGCGTCCCTGAACACGACCGCGCCGCTCGGCGAGCGTCAAGAGCAGCTTGTACTCGGTCGGCGTGAGCTCGATGGCCCGGCCGTCCACGGCCACGCGGTGTTCCGCGCGGTCGATCGTGACCGGACCGATCGAAACGACGTCGGAGGGCCCGACGCCGCCGGCGCTCATCCGGCGCAGGATCGCGCCGACGCGAAGCACGAGCTCCTGCGGGCTGAAAGGCTTGGTGAGGTAGTCGTCGGCGCCGAGCGCGAGTCCGCGAATGCGGTCCTGTTCCTCGCGGCGCGCCGTGAGCATGAGGACCGCCACGTCGCGCGTCGCCTCGTGGGCCCGCAACTGTTCGAGCACGTCGTACCCCGACGCGCCGGGCAGCATGAGATCGAGCACGATCAGCGCGGGCCGCTCCTGTCGAGCGGCGCTCAGCGCTTCGGGTCCGGTGGCCGCCGTGGACACGCGGTACCCGGCTTTGACGAGGTGGTATGCGACGAGGGCGACGATGTCCGCTTCGTCGTCGACGACGAGCACTCGCTCGCCGGTGACGGGGCGCGGCGCGGTCATGGCGAGCCCGCCGCGGCCAGCCGCCGCTGGATGTTGGAGACGATCATGTCGAGGGCGACGGCGTTGTGCCCTCCGCGCGGCACGATCACGTCGGCGTAGCGCTTGGTCGGCTCGACGAATTCGAGGTGCATCGGATGGACGGTGGTGAGATACTGTTCGATGATCTCGTCGAGCGGGCGGCCGCGCTTGTTGGTGTCGCGGCGAATGCGCCGGATGAGTCGGAGGTCGGCGTCGGCATCGACGAAAATCTTCACGTCACAGAGGTCGCGAACGCGCGGGTCGTTGAAGAGCAAGATGCCGTCGACGACGATCACGCGGGCCGACGGGATGCCGACCGTGGTATCGCGCCGCGAATGCGTCACGAAATCGTAGACCGGCTTGTCGATCGACTCGCCCGCGGCGAGCCGCTCCAGGTGTGAAACCAGCAGGGGCCAATCGAACGCGTCCGGGTGATCCCAGTTGACCTTCCGCCGCTCGTCGAGCGAGAGGTGGGCGAAGTTCACGTAGTACGCGTCCATGTCGATGAACGCGACCGACTCGGCGCGGAGGGCCTGCGCGACGTGCCGCGCCACGGTCGATTTTCCGGATCCCGAACCCCCGGCGATTCCGACGATGAAGGGGTTCATTGCGACCGCGCGACGCGCTCATTCGCCGCGAACATTGGCGGCGCCATCAGGGGAAAAGAAGTCGTCACACTGTCACAATCTGGTATCGGCACGTGCACGATCGCTAGCTTGCATCGATGCGAATGCGCGGATTGTCGGTGCTCGCGCTGTCGGCGGCCACCGCGTGCTTCACGAGCGTGACGTTGGGCGCCAATGGCACCGTGGACCTGGTCGTCGCGGCGACGACCGACGTCCACGGGTACATCGAAGGGTGGGATTATTTGACGGGGCGGCCGGACACGCTTCGCGGCCTCGCCCGCCTCGCCACGATCGTCGACTCGATTCGCCGGTCGATCGGGGCGATGCCGATCCTCGTCGACGCCGGCGACATGTTGCAGGGCACCGCGCTGACCTACACCGCGGCGCGCCTCGACACCACGGTTCGGCATCCCGTGATCGCGGCGATGAACGCGATGCAATACGACGCGGCGGTGATCGGCAACCACGAATTCGATTACGGGCTGCCGGCGCTCGACCGGGCGCTGAAGCAGGCCAATTTTCCGCTTCTCGCCGCCAACGTGTACGGACCGAACGGACAGCGGCGCTTCGCCGCATGGACCGTCGAGATTCGCCGCGGCGTCAAAGTCGGCATCGTCGGCGCCACCACCCCCGGCGCGATGGTGCTCGACCGCGACCAGCTCGCCGGGCAGCTTCAGGTTCGCGACATCATTCCCGACGTGCGCAGCGCGGTTCGCGACGCGAGAAACGCGGGCGCCGCCGTCGTGATCGCCGTCGTGCACTCGGGGCTCGACGAACCTGCCACGTACGATACCGTCGGAACAGGGGCGGGAAGCGAGAACGTCGCCGCGCGCCTCGCGCACGAAGTGCCCGGGATCGACGTGATCGTGTACGGCCACACGCACAAGGAGATGGCGGACACGGTCATCGCCGGCACGCTGTTGATGCAGCCGAAGAACTTTGCGACGAGCCTTGCCGTCGCCCAACTTCGGCTCGAGCGCCGCAACGGCCGCTGGGCCGTGACCTACAAACACGGCCGGATCATCCAGGCGGTCCACCATCGTGAGGATTCTCAGGTGCTCGCGGTGGCGGCCGAGGGGCATCGGCTCGCCGTCCGATACGCGGCGACGACGATCGGCAACACGCCGGCGACGTGGCGCGCCGACTCCGGCCGCGTCACCGCGACCCCTCTCATCGACTTCGTGCTCGACGTCGAGCGCCGCGCGTCCGGAGCGCAGCTGGCGTCGGCGGCCGTCTTCTCCGTCGACAACTCGCTCGTCCCGGGTCCGATCACCGTCGCCGAGATGGCCGCGCTGTATCCGTACGACAACACGCTGCGCGCCGTGCGCATCACCGGCGCGCAGCTCCGCGCCTATCTCGAGCACAGCGCCCGCTATTTCCGCTCCGACGCCAACGGGGTCGAGCCCGATCCGACGATTCCCGGGTACAACTACGACGTGGTCGGTGGAGCGGAATACGAGATCGACGTATCGCGGCCGATCGGCGACCGGGTGACTCGCTTGGAATTCCACGGCAAGCTTGTCGCTCCAGCCGACTCGTTCACGATGGCCGTGAGCAACTTTCGGCAGGCGGGAGGAGGAGGATTCTCCATGCTGCACGACGCGCCGGTCGTGTACGATCAGCAGCGAGACATCAGGGAGCTCCTCATCGAGGAAGTGAGAAAGAGAGGAACGATTCGACCCGAGCAGTTCGCGGGGACGAAGTGGAGAGTGGTGAACAGCAGGGGAACCGCGAAGTAGCAAAAACGAAGGCGAAGGAGTCGAAGGGCGAAGGAGGCAAGGGGCGGGCCCGAGGGCGCGTCAATTCGGAGTTCTCGCCCTTCTCGCCGTTGGTTAGTTTCGCTCCTTGGCAACTTCGCCCCCTGGTGCCTTCGGCTTTCGGTCCTTTCGCCTCTCGGCTCTTGCGAGTCTTTGTCAACTCCGTCGCACTCGACCTCCCGGCAGGCTGCGATGCCCTTGCTGCCGTTCGGGCGTTCGATGCGAGCGAGGCAGCCGCGGTGACTGAGGGCAGTCGCGTCATCACCGACAGCCGCGGGCTTCCGCTGGCGCCTTCGACCGTGATGAGCGCGGGTTCGATCCTCCGCGTCGTGTCTGCCCGTGCCCGCTCGGCGGACGAGTCGTGAAGCCAAGCGCTTCCCCTGCGATCACGTCGGATCTGCTCCGTCGTCTGCCCAAAGCCGAGCTGCACTGCCACCTGGACGGCTCCGTTCGCGCCGAGACGCTGCTCGAGCTGGCGCGCGAGTACAGGCAGCCGATCCCGCGCGACGACCCCGATGCGTTGCGCGAGTTCATGCGCGTGGACGACGCGCGGAGTCTCGAGGACTACCTCGCCAAGTTCGACGTCACGCTCGCCGTGCTTCAGACGGCCGAGGCGCTCGAGCGGGTGGCATACGAGCTGGCGATCGACGCAGGGCGTGACGGCGTCCGCTACATCGAGGTGCGGTTCGCGCCGGTGCTGAACATTCGTGGCGGCCTCTCGCTCGGCGAGGCCGTGGAGGCGCCGCTTCGCGGATTGGAGCGCGCGGAGCGCGACGGCGGAGCGGTCGGCCGCATCATCATCTGCGGACTTCGCCACCTGTCGCCCGAGGTGTCGCTCGAGCTGGCCCGCCTCGCGGTGGCCTACAGCACGCGCGGCGTCGTGGGATTCGATCTCGCGGGGGGTGAGTTGGGGAATCCGGCATCGCCGCACGCCGCGGCGTTCGAGTTCGCGCAGGCGCACGACCTCGCGTGCACGTGTCACGCCGGTGAAGGGGCGGACGCCTCGTCGGTGCGCGAGGCCATTCACCGGTGCGGCGCGCATCGGATCGGCCACGCGACGCGGCTGATCGAGGACGAGGCTCTCACGCAGTACGTGAACGACCGCCGCATTCCGCTCGAGATCTGCCTCACGAGCAACGTGCAGACGCGCGCCGTGGTGTCGTACGAGGCGCACCCGCTGCGGCGCTACTTCGATCGCGGGCTGAACGTGGTGCTCAACACCGACAACCGCCTCATGAGCGGCACGACGCTGACCGACGAGTATCTCCACGCCGCGCGTGCGCTCGACTTCACCTTCGACGAGCTCGCGCGCGTCGCGCGAAACGGTTTCGCGAGCGCGTTCCTGCCGTGGGAAGAACGTTCGAAGCTCCTCGCCGACTTCGACGCCGAGCTCGCGCGCGTGCGGTCGGGTGCGGCGGCGTGAGCGCCTCCCCCCACGGTGCCGCGGAGGCGCTCGCCGCGGCCAAGCTCATTCGCACCCGGGTCGGCGACTTTTCGCCCGTCGCGGCGATCGTCCTCGGGTCCGGTCTCGGAAAGCTCGCCGACGAGATCGAGAACGCGACGGCGATCGACTACCGAGAAGTTCCCGGCTTCCCGGCGGCGACGGTCGCCGGGCACGCGGGAAAATTGATCGCCGGCTCACTCAACGGCGTACCGGTCCTCGCGCTGGCGGGACGCTTTCACTTGTACGAGGGACACGACGCCGCGCTGGCCGGCTACCCGGTGCGCGTGGTGCATGCGCTCGGCGCGAGAACGCTCATCGTCTCCAACGCGGCGGGCGGAATCAATAGGAGTTTCGCGCCCGGGGACCTGATGCTGATCGCCGATCACATCAACCTGATGTTTCGCAATCCGCTCGTCGGACCGCTCGAGCGCGGTGATCTCCGGTTTCCCGACATGTCATCGCCGTACGACCCGCATCTCGCGACGATCGCGCACGACGTCGCACGGGAGCAGGGAGTCGTGCTGCGCGAAGGTGTTTACGCGGGACTCCTCGGCCCGCAGTACGAGACCGCGGCCGAGGTTCGCATGCTTGGCGTGCTGGGCGCCGATGCGGTGGGGATGTCCACCGTGCCCGAGGTCATCGTCGCCCGCGCGCTAGGAATGCGCGTGCTCGGATTCAGCTGCGTGACCAATCTCGCGACCGGACTCTCGTCGGCGCCGTTGACGCACGCCGACGTCCTCGACACGACCGCCCGCGCGGCGGACGCGTTCGTTCGCCTCGTGTCAGGCGTCGTCGAGCGCCTTGGCGCTAGCGCCCCCCGCGAGCACGCTGGGCGACCGGCGCAGGCAACGCGCGCACGCGAGCCTTGAAGTCCTGGAACGCGCGAGAGTCGTTGGTCAGCGTGCGAATGATCGCGGGATTGATCTGTGAGATCTGGGCCTGCGTGTTGTTGACCCGGTCTTCCTCGAGCGGGTGATCGGTGAAGAATTGGTCCACGGCGCCCGGGCGCGCCTGGCGTTCGGCGATCAGCTTCTCGAACATTTCCGGCATCCCTGTCGGGTTGATGCCCGCGCGGACCAACTCGTCGACGCCCGCCGCGTCGGCTTCGGCCTCATCGCCGCGGCTGAACTTGGCGAACAACAGTCCGCCGCCGACCTGCACTCCCGCCCCGCCGATGCCGTTGCACACCGCGGTCAGCGTGCACAACACCGCCGCGCCGACGTTGGCGCCTTGCATCGTTTGCATCTGCTTCACCGAATGGCGGAGCACGACGTGGCCGATCTCGTGGGCCATCACCGACGCGAACTGATCCAGGCGGTCGGAGCGCTCGGCGACGCCGCGATTGATGTAGACGTAGCCGCCGGGAAGCGCGAACGCGTTGAAGTCGTTCGTGTTCACCAGAAAGAAGTGCCAGTCCAGGTCGCGTCGATTGGTCACGTGAGCCAGCGAATCGCCGAGCACCTGGAGGTACCGGTTGATCTCCGGGTCGCGGATGATCGGAAGCTGCGCGTTCACCTGCTGGGACTGCTGGGCGCCGATCTCGACTTCTTGTTGCTGTGAGATCGCGCAGGCCGACAGCCCTATCGCCACCGCGGCCGCGGCGGCCGCACCAAATCGTGTCATTGTTTGCGTTTCCGTCAGGCTGAAGAGTTCACTTCGGGGAAGGG
Organism: uncultured Gemmatimonadaceae bacterium; assembly: GCA_963736315.1. Lineage (GTDB taxonomy): Bacteria > Gemmatimonadota > Gemmatimonadetes > Gemmatimonadales > Gemmatimonadaceae > JAQBQB01. The sequence continues at coordinate 391,612 of CAVTOB010000001.1, forward strand.
CAAGTCATATTCCGGACACCCGCCGAGCCCGCCCCGTTAATACACGCCTTCTAGTGGACTTCTTTCTCCGCTCCCCGCACCCCGCTCTCCGCCCTCTCGCCTAACGTGCGCCTTCTGACCCTCGCCCGCGACCTCCGTCGCCGGAAGGCCCGCGAACGGCAGCAGCTGTTCGTTGCCGAAGGCGTCCGGACGGTGGAGGAGCTGGTGCGCTCGTCCCTCGTCATTCGCGGGGTGCTCGCCGCCCCTCAACTGGAAGAGACACCCAGGGGCACCGCCCTCCTCGCCGAACTGGGCGCCCGCGGGATCGCCGCCGAACGGGTGGACCACCGCGAATTCGCCAGCGCGGCCGAAACCGAGTCGCCGCAGGGGATTCTGGCGGTCGCCGAGGTACCGGACCGGTCGCTGGAGCTCCTCGCGACCCGCGCGTCGCTCCGTGTGCTGGTGCTCGACGCCGTGCAGGATCCCGGCAACGTGGGCACGATCGTCCGAACCGCCGCGGCCCTCGGCGCGGACGCAACCGTGGCCTTGCCGGGAACCGTTGACCTCTGGAACGCCAAAGTCGTCCGTAGCGGGATGGGGGCACACTTTCATCATCTATGTCTGGCTGGTACCTGGGACGACCTGGACACGTTCCGACGCCAGGTTCCCTTCGACCTCTGGGCGGCCGACGCGACGGGTGAGCCCCTGTCGCACTCGACCGCCGCGCCGGCGCGCGTCGCCGTCGTGGTGGGGAACGAGGGAGGCGGCCTGTCGGCCGCGGCGCGCGAACGCGCCACAAGACTCGTTGCCATCCCCATCGCCCAACCGGTAGACTCGCTCAACGTCGCGGTTGCCGCCGGCATCCTCCTACACGAGCTCTCGCGGTGACGCCGTCTCTTCTAGTGCAGGCGTACGCGTTCATGGTCGGCGCGTGCGTCGGATCGTTTCTGAACGTGTGCATCGTCCGCTGGCCCAACGAGCGGTCGATCGTGCGTCCGCGCTCGCGTTGCCCGAAGTGCGGCAACCAGCTCGCGTGGTTCGAGAACGTTCCGATCGTGAGCTGGCTGGCGCTGCGCGGACGGTGCCGCTGCTGCGACGAGCCGATCTCGCCGATGTACCCCGCGGTCGAGCTGGTCGTGGCGCTCGGGTGGTTGCTCGCGATACGCCACTTCGGCGCGACGCTCACGGCGTTTCGCGTGTCGGTCTTCGGCACCGTGCTGCTCGGCGTGGCGATGACGGATGCGCGCCACTATCTCATCCCCGACGGATTCACGTTGTTCGGGATGGTGTTCGCGCTGCTCACCGCGCTGATCGGGTTCTTCCAGAACGAAACCGGCATCTTCGCCGGGCCGTACGATGCGTTGATCGGCGCGTGCACCGGCGCCGGCATGATCGCCATCGTGGGCTGGCTCGGCGAGGTCGTGACCAGACGCGAGGCGATGGGCCTCGGTGACGTGACGCTCATGGCGTTCATCGGCGCCGCGCTCGGACCGACGCGCGCGCTCATCACGATCTTTCTCGGTGCGACGCTCGGTGCTCTGGCGTTTGGTGTCGTCGTGATTCCAGTCGCGATGCTGCGGCGCGGTCAGCCGCGGGAGCAGACCGAGCTGGCGCTCGGCACCATTCCGCTGGAAACGCCGCTCGTACCGTTCGGAGTTTTCCTTGCGCCTGCCGCGCTGCTCACGTTGTTTTGGGGCGATGCACTGCTCGCCTGGCTGGTGCGATAGGCCGCCGACTCGCGGCCTGGCATCCAACGACGGTCCCATCCCCGCCGCTAGCTTTCGCCAATGATCGGCGAATACCTGCGAAACGAAGCCGCCGGCGGTGCGTTGGCGCGATTCACGACGGACCTGACGGCCGCGGCGCGCGCCGGCCGCCTCGAGCCGGTGCGCTGCCGCGACGACGAAGTTTCGCGCGTCATCGACATCCTGCTGCGGCACGGCAAGAACAACCCGACGCTGGTCGGGCCCGCCGGCGTCGGCAAGACGGCCATCGCCGAGGGGCTCGCGCAGCGCATCGCGTCCGAGCGCGTGCCGATCGTCCTCAAATCCGTGCGCTTGCTCTCGCTCGACCACGTCGCGTTGTTGGCCGGCACCACGTACCGCGGCCAGTACGAAGAGCGAATCCGCGGCATCGTCGCCGAGACGACGGCGGCGAGCGACGTGATCCTGTTCATCGACGAGCTGCACAATCTCATCGGGCAAGGCACCGCGATCGGCGCGGCGATGGACGCCGCCAACATGCTCAAGCCGGCGCTCGTGCGCGGCGATTTCCGCGTGATCGGCGCCACGACGAGCGACGAGTACGAGCGGTGGGTCGAGGGCGACCCCGCGCTCGAGCGGCGATTCCAGAAAGTCGTCGTCCGCGAGCTCGGCGAAGCCGAAACGCTGGAGATCCTCCAGGCGCGCAAAGAACGACTCGAGCGCCACCACAACGTGCTCATCTCCGACGACGCGATCCGCGCCGCGGTGAAGCTCACGGACCAATACGTGACCGACCGGTTGCGCCCCGACAAGGTCATCGACGCGATCGACGAGGCCTGCGCGCACATGCAGGCGACCGTGAAATACTCGCCGCGCACGGAGCAGCTCATCGAGCGGCGGATCGCCGCGCTGAAGGACGTGGCGCGCACCGACAAGGACGCGGAAGAGCGTCGAGAGAGCGAGACGGCCGCGCGTCAACCCGGCAATGCGTTCGAGCGCTTCGGCGCCGAGCTCGAGGCGCTGTTCGTCGGCGCGCCGGTAGCGACGGGACCAGGCGCCCGCGACGCGAACGGCGCCGCGAGACCTTCCGTCGTGCCGCCGCTCGCGCCGATCGAGGCGGAGCTCGCGCACCAGCTGATGGAAGAGGGGATCGTCATCCGCGGGCACGACATCGCCCGCGTCGTCGGACTGATGGCCGGCGTCGACGTGAAGTGGGACGACAACGCGCCGATTCCATGACGCGCCTCTGGATGCGACGTCGCTTTGCCCCGCTGCTCATCGGCGCGCTTTCCGCGCTCGCGCCGGCCGCCTGCCGTCGCGGCGAAGCCGCCGGCGATGGCCCCTACGCCGACAAGGTCGCGGCCGACGTGCCCAAGATCGAAGCGGCGCTCGGCGTCAAGTTCAAGACGCCGCCCAAGCTCGAGCTTCGATCGCGCGACGAGGTCCGCAAGTTCCTCGTCGACAAGCTGCAAGAGCCGGGCATGCAAAAGCAGCTCGCCAACCAGGAAGCGCTCTACAAGATGCTCGGCCTCGTGCGCGACACGATGCACCTGGCCGACTTCTACGTGAAGGTGCTCACCGAGCAGATCATGGGATTCTACGATCCCAAGACGAAGGTGCTGTACGTCGTGAACGGCGCGCCGGAGGAATACGTCGGCATCACGATCATGCACGAGCTGATTCACGCGCTGCAGGACCAATACGCGAACCTGGATTCGCTCGAGCACATCGAAGGCGACGACGATCGGCAGCTCGCCGCGCAGGCGGTCGTCGAAGGGCAGGCGACGTACGACCAGGCCTACATCATGGCGGGCGGAGGCGGCAACATCGCCGCGCAGCTCCCCGGCGGGTGGGAGTCGATTCGCCAGATGATTCGCGAGGCCCAGACGACGCAGCCGATCTTCGCGTCCGCGCCGATGGTGATTCAGGAGACGCTCCTCTTTCCGTACATCAACGGCTCCGACTTCATTCGGCGTTTCAACGCTCGCGAAAAAGGAAAGCTTCCCCTGTCAGACCTGCCGGCGTCGACCGAGCAGCTCATGCACGACTCCTCGTACTTCGGTCAGCGGCGGGACGTGCCGAGCGATGTCACGCTTCCCAAGATCCCGGGCACGGTCGACGAAAACGACTTCGGCGAATTCGGCACGCGGCTTCTCGTCTTCGCCCACACGAAGGATCAGGACGCGTCGATCCGCGCGTCGAACGGATGGGACGGCGACCGCTATGCCTTGGTGAAGACGGCGGCCGGTTACTCGCTTGCGTGGGTCACGGTGTGGGACCGCCCGGGCGACGCGGCCGAATTCATGTCGGTGATGGATCAAGTCATGCGAGAGCGGTTCAACGTGCGCCCGCGAGTCACCGGCGAACGCCGCCACTTCGATACGCCGACCCGCACGATCGAGGTGGACGTGCGCGAGATCGCCGGACGCCCCGTCGTGCTTTACGTCGACGTCCCCGCGGGCTCGCCCACCGACCTCGTCGACCTCGGCAAGGTCAAGGTCGTTCCGCGGTGACGAGCCCGGCGCAGAAGAACGCGCCCCCTCCACCCGCGGCAGAGTCGCCGCAGTCCGCGACGCCGCGCGCGAAGGGCGCCTCCCCAATTCCGGCGCCCGCCGGACCGATAGGGCCGCCGGCGAGCGGGGCCGGTGGACCGCGCGCGATGCAGATCCTGCACGACGAGGCGACGCGTCAGGCGCAGCTCGACTCGATGAAGCGCCGGGCGACGATGCTGCTCGTCGCCGCGACGGTGCTGTTCGTGGTGACGCGCGCGCTCGAAACGCGGTGGGCGTGGCTCGGTTACGTCCGGGCGACGATGGAAGCGGCGATGGTCGGCGGACTCGCCGACTGGTTCGCGGTCACCGCGCTTTTCCGCCATCCGCTCGGCATTCCCATTCCGCACACCGCCATCGTTCCCGCGCGCAAGGATCGCGTCGGCCGGACGCTCGGCGCATTCGTGCAGCGCAACTTCTTGTCGCGGGACGTGATCGAGCACCGCCTGCGGTCGCTCGAGGTCGGCCGGCGAATCGCCGAATGGCTCGCCGAACCGGCGAATGCACGGACGATCGCGCGCAGCGCCGCCGGGGCGGTGAGCTCCGCCGCGCAGATGCTCCGCGACGAAGACGTGCAGGACGTGATCGACCGGAGTCTGGCGCAGCGCGTGCGATCCATGCATCTGGCTCCCCTGCTTGGCAAGGTCTTGGGCGTCATCACCGAAGGCGACCGCCACCAGGAACTGCTCGATGAGGTGATCGCCCTCGCGTCGCACACGGTGAACGACAACAGCGAGCTGATTCGCCAGCGCATCGAGCAGGAGACGCCGTGGTGGATTCCGTCGGCGGTGGACGAGAAGATCTTCAAGCGGGTGCTGCGCGCGATCCAACGGTTGCTGGCCGAGTTGAGTCAGGACCCCGACCATCCGCTGCGCGCGCGATTCGACGACGGGCTGCGGCGATTCGTGGACCGGCTCAACAACTCTCCGGAGCTCGCGGCGCGCGTCGACGCGTGGAAGGAGGATTTCCTCGACAACGAGGCGGCGCGACGGTTTTCGCTCTCGCTGTGGCAGGAAGCCAAGGACGCGTTGGCGCGCTACGTCGCGAACCCCGACTCGGCGGCGCCGGGCGCGATCGAACACGCGCTGACGACGTTCGGCCAGAAGGCGGCGCAGGACGACGAGCTGCTGGGCAAGCTGGACGAGTTCGCGGTGAACGTCGCCGTCTATCTCGTCGCGCGATACCAGGACGAAGTCGGCGAGCTGATCGCGTCGACGGTGTCGTCGTGGGACCCGGAGCTCACGTCACGCCGCGTCGAGCTGGCGATCGGTCGAGACCTGCAGTTCATCCGCATCAACGGAACGATCGTCGGCGGACTCGCCGGTCTACTGATCTATGTGATCTCGTCGTTCTTCAAGTAACTGCCACGGCCCGGGCAACAGCTCAACGCAGAGGACGCGGAGGCGCAGGGGGCGCAGGGGGCGCAGAGGGAACAGGCTGCGGAGTCCGAGTTCCGTCGCGCAACAAGTCGGGATGTTTTGTGAAGCCGCTCGGGATGCCTCGATCAGAGAATCGTAGGTCTTCGCGTCGAGAGCAGTTCCCGAGCGTCAGTCCCAAAAAAAGACTCTCGGCTCGTCGCGAGACGGACCATGAACGCTGGTGCTGTCCTCTGCGGCCTTTGCGCCCCTGCGTCCTCTGCGTTAAAAAGCTTTTGTCAGTCCGACCCGACCACGGTCTCGGCCGACGGCGCGACCCGATCCGCGGGCGATGCGTTCGGTGCGATCAAGGTCGTCTCCTCGGGCTCGAGGTGATCCGCCAACTCGTTGGTGACCGGGCGCAGGAGCGCGAGGTGGAGCACCTCGTCCATGCGGTCGACGAACATGAAGTTCATGTTCTTCTTCACCTCGTCGGGCACGTCGCGCAGATCCTTCTCGTTCGCCTTGGGCATGATCACCTGCCGCAGGCCGGCGCGATACGCGGCGAGCACCTTCTCCTTCACGCCGCCGATCTCCAGCACCTTGCCGCGCAGCGTGACCTCGCCGGTCATGGCGAGATCGCGGCGGACGGGGCGACCGCTCAGCGCGCTGGCGATCGCCAGCGAGAGCGTGATCCCGGCGCTCGGGCCGTCCTTCGGGATCGCGCCGGCGGGCAGATGGATATGGAGGTCGTTCTCTCGAAATACCGAATCTTCAATTCCGAGTTGCGCGGCGCGCGAGCGGACGTACGAGTACGCCGCGTCCACCGACTCACGCATCACGTCCCCGAGCTGGCCGGTGACCGTCATGCGGCCGTTGCCCGGCATGCGCAGCGCTTCGATCAGCATGATGTCGCCGCCCGTAGAGGTCCACGCCAATCCGGTAACGACGCCGACCTCCGGGATCTTCTCAGCTTCCTCCGCCGCGTAGCGGGGAATGCCCAGCACTTCCTCGACCTTCTCGACGTCGACGACCCACGCGCCCTCCTCGCCCTCGGCCTTCGCGCGCGCGCGCTTGCGCATGATCGCGGCGAGATTGCGCTCGAAATTTCTGAGGCCCGCCTCGCGCGAATAGCGGTTCGAGATGAACGACAGCGACTCGTCGGTGAACTGGAGATCCTTGTCCGTGATGCCGTGTTCCTCGAGCAGGCGCGGCAGCAGGTACCGCCACGCGATCTCGACTTTCTCCTCGATCGTGTAGCCCGCGATCTTGATGATCTCGAGGCGGTCGCGCAGCGGGGCGGGGATGTCGAACAGGTTGTTCGCCGTGCAAATGAACAGGCACTGCGACAAGTCGAACGGAAGATTCAGATAGTGATCGACGAACGAGTTGTTCTGGCTCGGATCGAGCACCTCGAGCATCGCCGCCGTCGGATCGCCGCTCGGACCCGCCACCCGACATCTTGTCGATCTCGTCGATCATCAACACCGGATCCTTCACGGCGACCCGGCGAAGCGCCTGGATGACCAGCCCCGGCATCGCGCCCACGTACGTGCGGCGATGGCCGCGAATCTCCGCTTCGTCGCGCACGCCGCCGACTGAAATCCGGTAGAACTCCCGCCCAATCGACTTTCCGATCGCCTCGCCGAGCGACGTCTTGCCCGTGCCCGGCGGGCCGACGAAGCAGAGGATCGGCCCGTGCGGGTCGCCGCCCCGCAGCTTGCGCACGGCGAGGTACTCGATGATGCGCTCCTTGGCCTCGTCGAGTCCGTAGTGCCGGTCGTCGAGCGCGTTCTCGACCTTCTTGAGGTCGATCAGCTCTTCGCCGGTGCGCCTATTCCACGGCAACGAGAGGATCCAGTCGAGGTACGTGCGCACGACCTGGTACTCGCTCGACGCGGGCGAGAGCATGCGCAAGCGCTCCGTCTCGCGCCTCGCCTCCTGCCCGACTTTTTCGGGGAGCTTCGCGTCGTCGATCTTCTTGAGAAGATCGATCGCCTCTTTTTCGCCGGGGTCGGCCTCGCCGAGCTCCGCCTGAATCGCGCGCAGCTGTTGGCGGAGATAGAACTCGCGCTGGTGCTGCTCGATCTTGATCTCCGTCTGCTTCTTCACGTCCTCCATCACGCGCGCGCGCGCGACCTCGCGCTCGAGCCGCGAGAGGATGAAGCGCAGCCGCTGGCCGACGTCGAGCCGTTGCAGCACCTCGTCCTTGTCGGCGATGCGGAAGTTCATGTTCGTCGCCGCGAGGTCCGCGAACCGCCCGGGATCGGAGACGTTCATCTTGAGGATCGCCGGCACCTCGTCGGGGATGCGCTCGACGAGCTCGGCCAGCGTCTCCGCCGACGACACGACGCGCGCGACGAGGTCGTCGAGCTCGTTCGGGTCGGGCGGCGTCTCCCGCGCGGCGCGCACGTTGGCGACCGGATACGGCTCGAGCTGAACCATTTCGTCGATGACGATGCGGCGCAGTCCCTGTAGCGTGATCTGCACGGTGTCGCCGGGCAGATTGATCCGCTCGTGCACGCGGGCCGCGACACCCACGCGGCCGCGGAAGCGCTCGTTGTCGATCGGCTCGTCGTGGTCGCCGCTCGCGACGACCAGCGCCACGATCAACCCGGACTGCTCGTTCGACCGGAGGAGCGCGAGGTTTTCGGGCGCGCCCATCTGGACGGCGATCGTGCCTAGTGGGTAGACGATCGTGGAGCGGAGCGCCATCAGCGGAAGCGACGGCGGCAGCTCCGATTTGAGGATGTCGTCCTTGCGCTGGGTCTTGGCCATGGGGAGGGGCGGGGGACCAGAGGGCTGGACAGCTCGACAGCTAGACGGCCTGACAGCTGTCCAGCCGTCACGCTGTCGAGCCGTCAAGCCGCCATCAACCGCGGCTAAGTATAACAGCACAAACTCGATAGCGCACCGTGACTTGCTTGAACGAACCGACCCTCTCGGCTACCTTTCACAGTCTATGTTCGACGAGCTTTCCGAAAAACTGGAGGCCACGTTTGCCCGGCTTCGCGGCCGGGGCGTCCTCACCGAAGCTGACATCAAAGAGGGGCTGCGCGAGATCCGTCGCGTGCTCCTCGAGGCCGACGTCAACTTCCAGCTCACGCGCGAATTCCTCGAGCGCGTCGAAAAGAAAGCGGTCGGCATCGCGCAGCTCCGCACCGTCTCTCCCGGCCAGCAGCTCGTCAAGATCGTCTACGACGAGCTCGCCGCCATGCTCGGGGAGACCCGCGAGGGGCTCAAGCTCAGCTCCGTCCCGCCGACGATCGTGATGATGGTCGGGCTTCAGGGGTCTGGAAAGACGACGACCGCCGCGAAGCTCGCGCGCAAGCTCAAAGCCGAAGGCCGGCAAACGCGGCTCGTCGCGTGCGACGTGTACCGCCCCGCCGCCATCGACCAGCTCGAGACGCTCGGCACTCAGCTCGACGTGCCGGTCTACGCCGACCGTTCGACGCAGGACGTCGTGAAGATCGCCAAAGCGGGGATCGAAGCGTCGCGCCGCGGGCGCGACCGCGTCGTCATCATCGACACCGCCGGCCGCCTCCAGATCGACGACGACATGATGGACGAGCTGGAGAAGCTCAAGGCGGCGATCCACCCCGACGAGATCCTGCTCGTCGCCGACGGCATGACCGGCCAGGACGCGGTGAAGATCGCGCAGGGTTTCGACCAGCGGCTTCACATCACCGGCGTCATCCTCACGAAGCTCGACGGCGACGCCCGGGGCGGCGCGGCCCTCTCCATCTATGGGGTGACGAAGAAGCCCATCAAGTACATTGGCGTCGGCGAGAAGGCCGACGCGCTGGAAGAGTTCCATCCGGACCGTATGGCCGGCCGCATTCTCCAGCAGGGCGACATCGTGTCGCTCGTCGAGAAGGCGCAAACGGCCTTCGACGCTGAAGAGTCCAAGCGCCTCGAGAAAAAGGTCCGCAAGGAAGGGATGGACCTCGGAGATTTCCTCACCGCCATGAAGCAGATCGAGCGCCTCGGTCCCCTCGAGGGGCTGCTCAAGATGCTCCCCGGCGTGAACGGGAAGATGCTCAAGCAGCTCAAGGCCGCCGACCCGAAGCGCATGCGCCACCTGGAAGCGATCGTGCTCTCGATGACGCTCGAGGAGCGCAAGCACCCCGACATCATGAACGGCTCGCGGCGGGCGAGAGTCGCGAAGGGCTGCGGGAGGCCGATCAGCGAGGTGAACCGCCTGCTCGAGCAGTTCCGCGAGATGCAGAAGATGATGAAAAAGGCGGGGAATCTTCCTGGTGGGGGAGGGAAGTTCAGGCCGAATATGTTTGGGGCGCGGTGAAGGCGCATAACTGCCTTGGCCGCATGACGTTACTCTCGGAAGGGAGACTCTAGTAGTCAGGCGTCAGCGGCAGCGTCAGTCAACGGCGGAAATAAGAGCGTAGTCTTCCTGGCGCTGATCGCTGACGCCTAGAGTGGCAGTCATGCGCGCCGATCTCTTTTAATGCGAGTCGTCGGTCGTCAGTCGTCAGTTCGAGGTTGCAGTCGTGGTCCCGGGTGCGGCCGCCGTCCGGCGGTGCGCGATGAGCCCGGCGCAGTTCATGAACCCTGATGAGGGAACCACCAATGTCCGTCAAGATCCGCCTCCGCCGAACCGGCCGCAAAAAGCAGCCGCTCTACCGCATCGTCGTCGCCGATTCGCGCAGCCCGCGCGACGGCAAGTTCATCGAGGTCGTCGGGCAGTATGCGCCTCGCCAGGGTGAGAACGCGCTGAATCTCCAGACCGACCGCGTCAATCACTGGCTCGACAACGGCGCGCAGCCCACCGATACGGTGCGCTCGCTCCTTCGCCGCGCCGGCGTCCTCAAGTCGCGCCACGAGGCGCGCCTCGGTCGCGAGCGGACCGCCGCGGCGGTGCCGCTCGCGGAGCAGTCGGAATCCGGAACGGCGTAACCGCCGCTCGTTCGTGGGCACGCCGCCCGAAACGGCGCCGATCATCGTCGGCAGGGTTCGCAAGGCGCACGGCGTGCGCGGCGACCTCGTCGTCGAGCCCCTGACCGACGATCCCGACGCCGTCTTCTCGCCGGGGCGCCGCCTGCTCGCGGGTACGACGACCGGCGACCCGGCGCGCGGCGGCGGCGAGCTGCACATCGCGTCCGCCCAGCCGTTCAAGGGCGGGTTCATCGTGCACTTCACCGAGATCGGCGACCGCGACGTCGCCGAAAAATGGCGCGAGCGGTTTCTGCTCCTGCCCGCCGACGAGCTGGAGGGGTTGGGCGAGGGCGAGGTCTACGTCCACGATCTCCTCGGAATGCGCGTCGAGCTCGTATCCGGCGCGCCGGTCGGATCGGTCGCCGAGACGTACGAGCTGCCGCAGGGACTCGCGCTCGAGGTCGCGCGCGAAACCGGCGGTTCGGTGGTGATCCCGTACGACCGCATCGTGACGAGCGTCGACCGCGAGCGTCGCGTGATTCGCATCGATCCGCCCGCTGGACTTCTCGATGACTGACCCGGGCGAGAGCGACGACGGGAGGGGCGCGCGCGGCGCGCCGTTGCGCGTCAACGTCGTCACGATCTTCCCGGAGTTTTTCGCCGGACCGCTCGCCCTCAGCATTCCCGCCCGCGCGCGGGCCGCCGGCGCGGTGGACTATCGCGTGGTCGATCTGCGCGATTTCACGCACGACCGCCATCGCACCGTCGACGACTATCCGTACGGCGGCGGCGCCGGGATGGTCATGAAGCCCGAGCCGTTTTTCGAGGCGGTCGACTCGCTGCAAGTGTCGGCGCCGATCGTTCTGATGTCGGCGCGCGGCCGGCGATTCACGCAGGCCGACGCGATTCGCTTCGCCGCCGGCGCCGAGCTGACGCTGCTCTGCGGCCACTACAAGGATGTCGACCAGCGCGTCGCCGACTTTCTCGCCACCGAGGAGCTGTCCGTCGGCGACTTCGTGCTGAGCGGCGGCGAGCCGGCCGCCCTCGCCGTGATCGACGCGATCGTCAGGCTTCTCCCCGGTGCCATGTCCGACCTGGAGAGCGCGCGCACGGATTCGTTCTTCGATCGCGACGTGAGCGCTCCGAGCTACACGAGGCCCCCCGACTATCGCGGGCACATCGTGCCCGAGATCCTGCTTTCCGGCGACCACAAGAAGATCGAGGCATGGCGGCGCGCCGAGGCCGAGCGCCTCTCGCGCGTTCGCCGCGAGCGATAGGCGATGGGGAAGTGCTCTCAGTCGTCGCGGCCGGCGCGGATCGGGATCGCCGTGATGATCGCCGCGGCGTTCGCCGCGTTCGCCCGCGCCATCCGCGCGCCCTTCGCGTTCGATGACGTCGGGAGCATCCCGGGCAATCCAACCATCGAACACGTTTTTCCTCTTTCGACATCGTTGAATCCTCCGCCACGGCTCGCCGTCTCGGGGCGGCCGGCCGTCAATTTGTCGCTCGCCGTCGATCACGCGGTGACCTGACGGAGGCGACCCGCCTTGCTCCGAACGACCCCGAGGCGATCACTCGACTCGGCATGGTCCGGGCTGCGATGGGTGAAATGGGCCCAGCCGTGGAGCTGTTCAGGCGCGCGTTGAGGGTCTCGCCCGGCTATCCGCCCGCGGTTCAGGCCCTCGCGAAGGCCGGAGCCAAGTAACAGGCCGAGCGGTCGCGAGCCCGCCAGTGGCGCTAAATCGGGCTCCGGCTTACAATTCCCTGTCTCTACCAGATGTTTTCCAGGTCGGCCCCCGGGTGCCGATTCCCCCGGACTCCAGCGCCGAGTGCCCACATGCATGCTTTCATCGAAACCCAAAAAGAGTGGCTCCGCGACGTGCCGCCGTTCCGTCCCGGTGACACAGTCCGCGTCAACGTTCGCGTAAAGGAAGGCGAGAAGGAGCGCATCCAGGCCTTCGAGGGAATTTGCATCGCGCGCCGCGGCAGCGGCGTCAGCGAGACCTTCACGGTGCGCAAGATCTCCAATGGCGTCGGCGTCGAGCGAATTTTCCCGGTGCACAGCCCGATGCTCGCCGAAGTGAACGTCGTCCGCCGCGGCCGCGTCCGTCGCGCCAAGCTGTACTACCTGCGCCACCTCACCGGCAAGGCGACGCGAATTCGCGAGAAGAAAACGCACATCGCCGTTCCAGAAACCGGCACGCCCGAGTAGGGCGCCGCGACCATGGGACGCGATCGGTGGAAGCCGATCGAACGTGATCTCCGACAGACGGCCGGTCCGCTGATCGCCGGTGTCGACGAAGTGGGACGGGGCCCCCTGGCGGGCCCCGTTGTCGCGTGCGCCTGCATCATGCCGCCCGGTGAGCGCGCCATTCGCGGTGTGAACGACTCCAAGCAGCTCACGGCGGCCGAGCGCGAAAAGCTGGTGGTCAAGATTCGCGAGCGCGCCGTCTGCATCTCGGTCGGCGCCGCGTCGGTGCGTGAGATCGACCGCCTCAACATCTACCATGCGACCGTGCTGGCCATGCGACGCGCGCTGACGCGCCTCGCCCAGCGACCGCACCACGTGCTCATCGACGGCAAGCCGATCCGGACGCTCGGCATCGAGCACACCGCGATCGTCGGCGGCGACGACGCATGCTACTCGATCGCATGCGCGTCGATCGTCGCGAAGGTCACGCGCGACCGCTTGATGCACTCGCTCGCGCCGCGTTACCCGAACTATCGCTGGGACACCAACGTCGGCTACGCGACCGCGGCGCACCTCGAGGGGCTCGGCGCCGCGGGCCTCACGCCGCACCATCGCCGCTCGTTCGTGCCGGTCAGGCAGCTCTCGCTCGATTTCGGTGGGATCGCGGATCTTGGCGCCGGTCCGACGGAGCGCGTCGAGGTGGACGTGGCCGCGCTCACGCTGCTCGTCGAGGCGGACCTCGACGCGTCGCCGGCCGAGTTGCGATAGTCCACGAGGCGCGGCGCCCTTGGGCGTCGCGATCCGATGGTCGAGTCGGCTGCTTCTTGCGCCCTTCGTGAGCGGCGCGTACAATCGCTCGCGCTCTCCCGAATCCCACTCCCCACCGGGCTCCCGTCCTTTCGCTGCCTCGAGCCCACGAGCGGCCGCGTCGTGCCGCGATGAGGCAGTGACGCCGGGATGAGTTGACCCTCGACTTGTCGGTTCGGCTGCACGCTAGATCGTCGTCGACGGCACGGGACAATTCAAATGATCTCGATCGAGGGCCGGATGCTTCCCGCCCCTTAGCGGTTTCGCGCGCCGCGCCACCGGCGCGGGGCGCTTTTTGACGCACACCCTGTCCACCACCAGGAGAGCGTTGTCATGAGAACAGTCGCACGAGGTCATTCCGGCCGTCGGTTATCACCAGCCCTCGGACTCATGCTGCTCGCCGCGCCGTGGGGAGTCGGCGCCCAGCAGGCGGTCATCACCGGCCGCGTGTCGGCCGCCGAGTCGAACGAAAGCCTCGCCGACTCACGCGTGATGATCGTGAACTCGAGCACCGTCACGCAGACGAACTCGGAGGGGCGCTACACGTTCCGCAACGTTCCCACCGGAACGATCGAAGTCCGCGTCATCCGGGTCGGGTATCAGGAACAGAAGAAGTCGGTGGCGGTCGCGCCGGGGGCTTCGGTGACGCTCGACTTCTCGATGAAGGCGGCGGTGGTTCAGCTCCAGGAAGTGGTGACGACGGCGACCGGCGACCAGCGGAAGGTCGAGATCGGCAATGCGCTGTCGACGATCAGCGCGCCGACGCACGTCGAGCAGGGCGCGGTGTCGAACATGGCCGACCTCCTCGTCGCGAAGGCTCCGGGGGTCGTGATCGCGCCGCCCAACATGAGCGGCTCCGCCCCGGTGATTCGAATCCGCGGCCTGAACTCGCTCAGCCTGAGCAACGCGCCGATCATGATCGTGGACGGCGTGCGGTTCTTTTCGAGCTCGTTCAGCTCGGGCGTCGGCGGCACGCAGGAGAGCTTCATGAACTCGCTCTCGCCGGAAGAGATCGAGGACGTCGAGATCGTGAAGGGGCCGTCGGCGGCGACGCTCTACGGCACCGACGCGGCCAACGGCGTCATCGTCGTGACGACCAAGAAAGGACGCGCCGGCTCGTCGCGGTGGAACTGGTTCGCGTCCACCCAGCGCGTGGAGGACCGCAACAACTATCCGGCGACGTACGCGCTGTGGGGACACAACCCGACCAACGGCAAGAGCACACGGTGCGAGTTGGCGACGATGACGCCGACCACGTGTGTCGTAGACAGCACGACGTCGTTCGATCTGTCGGCGACGCCGGGAATCACGCCGATCGCCAACGGTATGAACACCAACTACGGCGGCCAGGTCTCGGGCGGCAGCGAGGCCGTCCGCTACTTCGTGGCGGCCGACTTGTTCAACGAAGTCGGGCCGTACAAGATGCCGGGGTTCGCGCAACAGTGGCTCTCCGACACCGCCAAGTCGAGCGCGCGTGACGAATGGATCCATCCGGAGGCATTCCAGCGGCAGAACATTCGGGCCAACGTGAGCGCGAGCGTCTCGCCCAAGTTCGACGTCAACGTTTCCACCGGGTTCTCGAAGTCCGACCAGCGGCTGCCGCAGGTGGACAACAACGTCAACGGCATCGGCGGCATGATGTACCTGACGTACGGGACGAATCACGGCGGGTTGGACTACAACCCGGTTGGCGCGCTCGGGGAAGACCTCCACGGCTACGCCCGCTGGACGCCCGCCTCCGCGTTCCAGTACGTGAACGAGACCGGCATCCAGCGCATCACGGGGAGCGCCGACGCTCAATGGCGGCCCTTCAACTGGCTGCAGAACCAGGCCATCGTCGGCGTCGACCTCGCGGACGAAGTCTACTTCAGCATCTGCCGTTTCACCGAGTGCCCCGCGTTCGGTTCCAACCGCGCCGGCTTCGTCAGCGACGAGCACGACAACGACCGTGCGTTCACGGTGAAGCTCGTGAGCAACGCGTCGTGGACCGCGAAACCCTGGCTCAACCTCAAGACGACCGGCGGAGCCGACTACCTCAACAACGAGGGCGATTTCGCGAGCGCCAGAGGCAGCACGCTGCCACCGGCCGCGCAGACGGTTTCCGCGGGCGCCGTAAAGAGCGCTTCCGACGGACAGCAGAGCGCGACCAAGACACTCGGCGTTTATGTCCAAGAGCAGGCCTCGATCCGCGACCGTATGTACCTCACCGCGGCGGTGCGGTCGGATCAGAACAGCGCCTTCGGCACGAACTTCCAGCGCGTGTTCTATCCGAAGGTGAGCCTCTCGTGGATCCTCTCCGACGAGTCGTTCTTTCCGAAGTGGAGCTTCGTCAACCAATTCCGACTGCGCTCGGCGTACGGACAGTCGGGCGTGCAGCCGGGATCGACCGACGGGCTGCGGCGTTTCTCGACCACGACGGTCGCGATCGCCAACATCGACACGCCAGGCCTCATCGAAAGCTCGCTGGGCAACCCGAACCTCAAACCCGAGACGTCGGGCGAGTTCGAGGGTGGTTTCGAGACGCGCGTGTGGGGGAATCGCGCCAACATCGACTTCACCTACTACAACAAGAAGACGAAGGATGCGCTGATCTCCCTCCCGATCGCGCCGTCAGCGTCGCCGTCCGCGACGAGCGTTCGCACGAACCTCGGCGGCGTGCAGAACTCTGGGTTAGAGGCGCAGATCAACGCCACGTTCATCGACACGCGGCGGTTCGGCTGGGACGTGACCATCGCGGCCTCGCACAACAGCAACAAGGTTCTCTCGCTCGGCGTCGACCCGGCGGGAAATCCCAACAAGACGATCGGAACGGGCAGCACGCGCGACTCGGTCGGGTTCCCGGTGAACGGGCTGTTCCTCCGGCCGTATCAATTCACCGACGCGAACGGCGACGGCATCGTCCAGACGGGCGAGCTCACCGTCGACACCGGCGTCGTCTACCGCGGCTATTCGTTCCCGCGCGATCTCCTTTCCATTCAGAATGGAATCGACCTGCTGTCGCGCAAGCTTCGCGTCACGGCGAGCCTCGACTACAAGGGCGGCTTCAACCTGTTGAACAACACCTGGCAGTTCTTCTGCCAGCAGGCGCCGCAGGCGTGCGAGGAGAACGAGATCGCGTCGACGCCGATGTGGCGTCAGGCGCGCGCCGTGGCAAATCTCTACGGCACCGTCGTGAACGGCACCAAGTTCACGTCGCCCGGCGGCTACTGGGAGAACGGGCAGTTCTGGCGTTTGCGCGAAGTCTCCGCGTCGCTCACGCTTCCGACCGCGTGGGCCAATCGTCTACGCGCGCGGGATGCGAGCTTCGTGTTCGCCGGCCGCAACCTGCACGTCTGGACCAAGTACACCGACATCGATCCGGAAGCGAACTACTCGACCGGCGACGTCCAGACCGATTTCATCACCACCGGACCGCCGACGTACTTCGAGTTCCGGCTCAACCTCCACTACTAACCGCGAGGACGACTCACATGATGAATCGCATGAATCGCCCTCGATGGGCGTGGATCCCCGCCGTGGCCGCGGTCGTCGCCGCGACCGGCTGCAATTGGAAGGAGGAGTTGCTGGCGCCGCAGAATCCGAGCGTCATCGATCCGGCGTCGGTGAATTCGCCCGCCGCCGCCGAGGCGGTGCGCGTCGGTGCGTTCGGCCGTCTCAAGTCCATCACGGCCGGTGGTGAGAGCATGTGGCTCTACGGCGGGTTGCTGACCGATGAATGGAAGTCGAGCGACACCTTCTCGCAGCGCAACGAGACGGACCAGCGCACCGTGCAGACCAACAACGCGAACATCCAGGGCGCGTACACCACCGTCCAGCAGTCGCGCGGCTTCATCCGGACGGCGATTGATTTCCTCAACAAGTACACGGCCGACTCGACGCGCAACATCGGCCAGATGTACATGGCCGCCGGTTTCACGGAGCTCACGATCGCCGAGAATTTCTGCAACGGCGTCCCGGAGACGTACACGACAAATGGCGTCTACGAGTACGGCCCCCAGCTCACCACGGACTCGGTCTTCAAGCGCGCGGGGTTCTTCTTCGACAGCGCGCTGGCGCGCACCAACGGCAGCGACGCGCTGTCGGTGGCGCAGAAGCAGGCGGTGCTGGTGATGCGCGCGCGCGTGCTCGTGGATCAGGGGCAGTTCGCGAACGCGGCCGCACTCGTTCCGGTAAGCGCCGTGCCGACCAACTTCCAGTATCTGCTCACGTTCGACCAATCGACCGGCGACAACCAGATCTGGAGCCTCAACATCAGCGCGGGCCGTTACACGGTGGGCGACAGCTTCGACGTGACGGGCGTCGTGAAGAACGCGCTGCCGTTCGCGTCCGCCGGCGATCCACGCGTGGCGGCAGTAAACACGAAGAAGGTGGGCTTCGACGGGACGACTGGGCTGTTCAGCCAGGGCGCGTTCGCGCAGCGCACCGACCCGGTCCCGTTGGTCTCCGGCATCGACGCGCGGTTGATCGAGGCCGAGGCGAAGCTCAACGCGAACGACATCGCGGGGATGATGACGATCCTCAACGCGCTGCGTACCAGCGCACAAAAGCTCGGAAACCTGAGCGTGCCGGCGATGGCGGCGATCGCGACGACGCCGGCGACGAAGGACGACGCGGTGACGCTCTTCTTCCGTGAGAAGGCGTTCTGGACGTTTGGCCGCGGTCAGCGATTGTCCGACGACCGGCGCCAGGTGCGTCAGTATGGAAGGACGCAGGATCAGGTATTCCCGGTCGGAGCGTTCTTCAAGGGAGCGTCGTACGGGACGGACGTGAACTTTCCGGTGACGGACAACGAGAAGACGAATCCGAATTTCAAGGGGTGCATCGACCGGAAGGCGTAGACCGGTGGACCGGTGGGCCGGTGGACCGGTAGACCGGTAGACCGGTGGGCCGGTGGGCCGGTGGGCCGGTGGACCGGTGGACCGGTAGACCGGCAAAGAACCGGGTCCAGAGGTCGCCGCGCGCTCGAGTTCTCCGGAGCGCGCGGCGGTTCCTTTTTTGGGCCGTTCTCGGCTCGTCACGTCAGGGATAGGCCGTCTTGCGTGCGCGCCGCGCGAGGGCTAAAATCGGCGGCTGAGCCGCATGCTCTTTTCCTGCCTTGAGCGGCTCGAAGCCCAGGGTAAATGAGGAGGCCTCACCCTCCCGTTCCGTGCTCCGGGAACGCGGAGGAGCGATTCGAGGTTTGTCTCCGCGCGAAGTAGGGCCATCCCGTCGGTATATCGTATACAATGTCCCGCAGGATGAATGGGGACACGATCTTAGTGCGCTTTCGCAAATAAGCGTTTGTAGGCGCATCGCATGTGACGTCGGGGCGGCGCCATGGGTTAGATCGTCGAGCCAGTTCTTCCCTGCGCCGATCCCGGTCGTCGCAGGGCGCAGGTCGTTCAACGACGCAGGGCGCACCCACCCGGTGCGGAAGGACGCGGGACCACGTTGTTCGAAAGTCCGTTCATGGAAGTCGTGGACGCTCGTAGTTCAAACTCCCCAAGGGGCGAACCAAATGCGATTGACTCCCTCGAAGCGCGCAGGGTCCGGACTCGTTCCGATCCTGGCAGCCGCCACCCTCCTCGCGATGCCCGCGGCGCTGCGGGCACAAGGAACCGTCACGGGGCAGGTGACGACTGCAGAAACCAACGAACCGCTCAGCGATGCGCGCGTCATGGTGGTGAACACCAGCCTGATCGTGCCGACCGGTGCCGACGGACGCTACACGATCCGTAACGCGCCGACCGGCAACATCGAGGTGCGCGTGCTCCGCGTCGGCTACCAGGAGCAGAAGAAAGCGGTAGCCGTGAGCGCCGGCGCTTCGGTGACCGTCAACTTCCAGATGAAGCAGGCGATCGTTCAACTGCAGGAGATTGTGACGACAGCCACGGGTGACCAGCGCCGCGTCGAAATCGGCAACGCCGTCTCGACGCTCGGCGACGTCAACCAGAAGGTCGAGACGACGCCGATCACGAACATCGGCGACCTCCTCGTCGCGAAGGCTCCGGGCGTCGTCGTGCTCCCGGGCGCCATGACGGGCTCCGCGCCGACGGTCCGCATCCGCGGCCTCAACTCGCTCGCCACCAACGGCAGTGGCATCAGCAACGCCCCGATCTACATCGTCGACGGGGTCCACATCTCGGCGGGTTCGATCAACCTCGGTTCAGGTGGTACGCAGGCCAGTTTCCTCAACGACCTCGATCCGAACGAGATCGAAGACATCGAGATCGTGAAGGGCCCGTCCGCCGCGACGCTTTACGGCACGAACGCGTCGAACGGCGTCATCGTCATCACGACGAAGAAGGGGCGCGCGGGCGCGACGCGCTGGACGTGGTACGGTGAAGGCGGCGGCGTCAGCGACCGCAATGAGTACCCGACGACGTACGCGTCGTGGGGCCACGATGCGACCGGCAAGCTCACCCGCTGCACGCTGGTGAGCGAGAGCCAGGGCTCGTGCCTCCTGGACAGCCTCACGTCATACAATGTCCTCATGAATCCGACGACGTCGCCGATCCACCTTGGCCACCACGACGGGTATGGCATGAACGCCAGCGGCGGCTCGGATCAGGTTCGTTTCTTCGTCAGCGGCGACATGACGAACGAGATGGGCCCGATCTTCATGCCGCAGTTCGCGCGCCGCACGCTCGACTCCCTCGGCACGCCGGCTCATGACGAATGGATCAACCCCGAGGCAGTACCAGCAGTACAGCATGCGCGCCAACCTGAGCGCCGCGTTCTCGCCGAAGTTCGACTTCAATGCGAACGCCGGCTTCTCGAACCTGAACCAACGCGTTCCGCAGACCGACAACAACACGTTCAGCTTCATCTACAGCGCGCTCAACAACCCGGGTTTCAACCGCAACGGCCCGACGGGCAGCGCTGGTCTCGGCTACAACGAAGCGCAGACGGTCGACAACGTGTCTAAGGTCGCCGTGTACCGCAACGGCTACGGCGGGTTCAGCCCGGCGCAGACGTTCCAGGTCTACAACACGAACGGTACGCAGCGGTTCATCGGTTCGGCCGACGCCACTTGGCGTCCGTTGGCCTGGATGACCAACCAGGCGACGGCCGGCGTCGACCTCGCCAACAACGTGTTCGTAGGCGTCTGCCGCTTCGCGGAGTGCCCGAACTCCGGTACCCTTCGCCAGGGCCGCATCAGCGACACACAGACGAACCTTCGCAACTTCAGCGCGAAGATCACGAGCAACGCGACGTGGCAGGCCACGTCGAGCGTCAACTTCAAGACGACACTCGGTACCGAGTACGGCCAGAGCGAGCAGGACGGCGTGAACGACGCGGGAACGAACCTTCCGCCGGGCGCGCAGACGGTCAATGCCGCCGCGGTCGTGACGGGCGGCAACACGCTCCAGACGGTCACCAAGATCCTCGGCTACTACGGCCAGGAGCAGGCGTCGATTCGCGACCGCCTCTTCCTCGTCGTCGCGGCCCGCACGGACCAGAACAGCGCGTTCGGTACCAAGTTCCAGCGCGTCATTCTATCCGAAGGCAAGCATCTCGTACATCATCAGCGACGAGAGCTTCTTCCCGCACTTCGATTGGTTGAACCAAATGCGTCTGCGCGGCGCGTACGGTGCGTCGGGCAACCAGCCGGGCAGCACCGTCGCCCTCCAGACGTTCAACGCGAGCACGGCGAACATCGGCACCGCCGGCGGAACGGCCGGCACCGACACGCCGGGTCTTCTCGCCGCGGCGCTGGGCAACCCGGACCTCAAGCCGGAGCGCTCGGTCGAGACGGAGGTGGGCTTCGAGACGAGCGTGCTGAACAACCGCGTGCACTTCGACTACACGTACTACAATAAGAAGACGCACGACGCGCTCGTGTCGCAGCCGATTGCGGCATCGTCGGGCGCCTCGACACTCTCCGTCGTGAAGAATCTCGGGTCGGTCGCCAACAGCGGCCACGAGCTCTCGGTCAACACGACGCTGCTCGATCGCCGGGCCCTCGGGTGGGATGTGACGGTCGCCGCGTCGCACAACTCGAACCAGATCATCGACATCGGTAAGGACGCCGCGGGGAAGGCGCTCCCGACGATCGGAACAGGCACGACCCGCGACTCGATCGGCGCCTCGATCAACGGCTTCTTCACCCGGCCCTATACGTACGCCGACAACAACCACGACGGCATCATCACGCCGGACGAAGTGACCGTGAGCCCGAACTTCGAGTACGTCGGCTACTCGGTGCCGCGCGACATCTTCTCGATCACCAACGGCATCGACCTGTTCGAGCCGCAAGCTGCGCCTCACGGCGCTCGCGGACTACAAGGGCGGGTACATTCTGTACAATCAGTCGGGCCAGTTCTACTCGCAGAACTTCGCGACGTGGTACTCGAACAACCTCAAGACCACACCGCTCTGGGACCAGGCGCGCTCGGTCGCCAACTCGAGCGCCAAGAACCCGACGGCGTCGACGCAGGGCTATCTCGAGAACGGCCAGTACTGGAAGCTGCGCGAAGTCTCGGCGGCCCTCACGCTGCCGAACTCGGTCGCCAACAAGATCCGCGCGCGCGACGCACAGATCGTCTTCTCCGCGCGCAATCTCCACACATGGACCAAGTACACCGGTACGGATCCGGAAGCGAACTACAGCCCCGGTGACACGCAGACCGACTTCTCCACCACCGCTCCGCGCACGTACTTCCTGGTGCGCGCGAACCTCCACTACTAAACCGAGTCCGAGGACGATTCTGACATGACGAGACTCATAGATCGTGCCGGGCGGGTGACCACCGCGATCGCGGTGGTCGCCGGGAGCATGCTCCTCGGCGCGTGTAACGTGAAGCAGGAGTTGCTGGCGCCGCAGAATCCGGGCGTCATCGATCCGGGAAGCGTCGCCAACACGGCCGCCGCCGATGCGCTGTTCGTCGGCGCGCTGGGCCGCTGGAAGTCGTCGATGAACGGCGGCGGCAACAACACCGAGGCGCTCTGGAATTGGCAGGCCCTGTTCACTGACGAGCTGCAGTCGGGTGATACGTTCTCGCAGCGCAACGACGCTGACTCGCGCAACCTGGCGACGAACGACGGCGTGCTCACGCCGATCTACCAGGGCGCGCAGCAGGCGCGTGGCCGTGCGCGCGACGCCATCAACGGCCTCCTCGCGTACGACCAGACAGCCGCCGGTAAGCAACACGTCGGCGAGATGTATCTGGCGATGGGCTACATCGAGATGGAGCTCGGCGAATCCTTCTGCAACGGCATTCCGTTGGGCGAGACAGTGGGCGGCGTGCCGCAGTACACCGAGCCGCTCACCACCGCCGACGTCTTCAAGCAGGCGCTGGCCCGCCTCGACACGGCGCTCACGTTCCTCACGGCAACGGCGGACGCGCCTCTCAAGCAGGCGGTCCTCGTCACGCGCGCCCGGATCAAGGTCGATCTTGGCGATTTCGCCGGCGCTGCCGCCGAGGTACCGTCGTCCGCGGTGCCCACGAGCTTCCAGTACAGCTTCGATTACACCCAGACCACGTTCGACAACGAATGGTGGATCATGGGCACGAGCGTGAAGCGATATACGCTCGGCGACAGCATCAATGTCGCCGGGCCGATCGCCAACGCGATTCCGTTCGCGCGGCTCAACGACCCACGCGTCAAAGTCGTCAACTCGGGCGCGCCGGGCGAAGACAACGTTACGATCTTCATCGATCAGGGGAACTGGGGCCGCGACGATCCGATTCCGCCGCTCTCGGGCATCGACGCTCGCTTGGTCGAAGCCGAGGCCAAGTTGCAGGCCAACGACATCGCGGGCATGATGACGATTCTGAACGCGCTGCGCACCGCGCCTCAGACGCTCGGCATCTTCAAGATCGCGGCGATGTCGGCCCTCGCCACGCCGGCGGACAAGACCACGGCGACGGATCTCTTCTTCCGCGAGAAGGCGCTCTGGCAGTTCGAGCGTGGCTTCCGCATGGGCGACCTGCGCCGCCTGGTTCGCCAGTACGGCCGCACGCAGGACAAGGTCTTCCCGAGCGGCAACTTCACGCGCAACGGCACGCCGTCGGGCCAGTACGGATCGCAGGTCGCGTTCCCGGTTCCTGACCACGAGTTGAACAACCCGAACTTCCACGGCTGCCTCGACACCAAGGCCTAGACCGTCACGGAGTTCAGCGTAGTTAGAACAACTGCGGGGGGAGTGCCAATCGGCGCTCCCCCCGTTTTCGCGATCAAGAGTTTGCCCGTGAGGAGGTTGCAATGCATCCCGAGCACGACGATCGGCGGGGCGGGGTGCGATGTCGCGTTCGTGGATCGCTGAAACTGCCCGCCGAAATGCGCAATCGGCGAGTCGGATCGTGCATCCTGCGTTGGGAGTCGGATTGCGGTACGGTCTGGCCGCGCGTCCGAGTTCGGAGTCGAGTGACAGCACGCTCGGTCCCGAGTCCGGCGTTCGGAGTCGGCTGGGACGGCGACCCGGTCGGGCGGCCGGCGTTCGGAGTCCGCTGACACGACGATCTGGTCGGGCGGCCGGCGTTCGTGGTTGGGTGGTCGTGGAGGATGGTGTGACGTTCGAGGTTCGCGATTCGCTGAAATACGCAGCCTAATCGCTTCGCCGAGCCTTCGGAGTGGGATGACCCGCGCGTCTGGTCGCATGACCGGTGTTCGGAGTCACCGGCCCGCGCGCGACTGAAACGTGACGCTGTCAGCGCCGCCGGACGGGAGTCGCCGAGCGCTTGCGCGCGGTCACGTGCGAGCCGCCGTGCGCCGGCGCGGGTGTCGTTACAAACGGTGGTCCGAGCGACAACAGATCGGCCGGATCGATTGTCAAAGCTCCAAAGCGCGCGCTCCAGTGCAGATGCGGTCCGGTCACACGCCCTGTCGCGCCGACCTTTCCGATCTCCTGCCCCTTCTCGACCGTGTCGCCGATCGCCACCTCCGGCTGGCTCATATGGAAGTAGCCCGTGACGAGGCCGTCGCCGTGGTTGATGTACACGACGTTCCCGGCGAGGAAGAACGTGTCGACCAGCGCGACCACCCCGCGGTTCGCGGCGTAGATCGGATCGCCCATCGCGCCGCGGTAGTCCACGCCCAGGTGGCTGCTCGACACGCGGCCATTGAACACGCGGCCGCTGCCGAACTTGCTCGTCACCTTGGCGCTGCGCGGGCGACCGAACGCCGCCCGCCAGAGCGACGGCGTGTCCTGCGCCTTGCGACCGACGTCGCGCGCCAGCTCGTTCTCGTGCTCGACGCGCGCCTCGGTGGCGGAGTCAGGACGGGCGGTGAAGCGCGCGTCGACGCGCAGGCGGCGCGCGCCGGGCGCTCGTCCTCTCGACCCCATTGCCGGGGGCGGTGGCGCCTGGTGCGGATACGCGAGCTTGAGTCGGAGAGTATCCGACTTCCCCGATGCCCGCGCGATCACCACATTTGCCACGACGGAGTCCGACACCTCGACAGGAACGGCCCCGAGCGCTTGAAGCTTGCCTTTCCCGGCGTCGAGGAAATGCAGGGGCTCGCCAGCCATCTCTCCCACCACGGATACGACCGAGTCGGCGTGCCCGTCGAGTCGGTCGATCGTCAAGCGAGTAAGCGTCCCACCGCCGGGTCGCCCCGGGGCCATCGAAAGACGCGGCGTCTGAGCACCACCACGAGTTCCCACCAGCGCGAGCGCTGCCGCGAGTCCAAACGGAACGAGCCGGTCGATCAGCGGACCCGTCCACCGGTCCACCGGTCCACCGGTCCACCTGTTAAGTGTTGTCATCGTGTAGAATTGCACGTTACTAGCATAGACGGGGCGCCGAGCGGTTCGGCAACCCGACGGCCCGCAATGGGTACGAACTAACGATGGACGTAGTTCGCCGTGTTTCCCTCCTCGTCACGGCCGCTCTGTTCGCCGCCGCCCTCATCGTCGGCGCGATGCACGACCGGCCCGACATTGATGCCGACGCCGCCTCGCAGCTCACGAGGTCGACGTCGTACTTCGACAGCACCATCGTCCTCGCGCGAAACGCGAGCCCGCGTGGCGCTCGCGGCGACGCGCTCACGGTCGGGCTCACTTACCTCGAGCGACTGCGTCTCGGACTCGGCAGCCCGTTCCGGCTCGTAGACCAGGCGCTGGACGACCCTCGCTTCGACGCCGACCCCGCGCTTCGTACACGCGTCGTGTGGGCACTGTTGGGCCGGCTTCGACGCGGCGACGCGTACGTCGTGGATTCGTCCGCTCTCGAGGGCCTCGGGCCCTGGGACGCCGACGGCCACGGCGCGACCGGTGCGCAGCAGCTCGCGCTCATCGAGCGGGCAGTCGAGTCGGCGTCGGATCCGCGCGCCGGTGAATTGGCCGTGCGCCTCGCCTACATGATCAGCGCGGGGAAAGCGACCCTCGCGTCGTCGGCGCCGGCTATCGCGACCGAAGCCGCCGCACTCGTGCGAGATCGCGTGCTGGCGCAGCGGGATCTGACCGATCTTTTCGCCGACGCGACGCGCGACCCGGAAAACCGCGACGTGCTGTCGCTGTTGGAGGATCGCCGCGAGAGCGCCTCGTTCCGCGTCGAGCGCCCCGCCGGCGAGCAACTCGATTCGGATCTACGGACCGAAGCCATGAACGCCGTGCCGGCGCTGGTCCGTGCGCTCGACACGCTCGAGAGATCGGCGCAGACCCTCTCCGCACGTCGTGCGTTGTACCCCGTACTCGGCCCGCACTTCGCCGCTCGCGCGAGCACGCTGGGCGCCGACCTGCCGCCGGCGGCTCCGATCGTCGTCGCATCGCGGCTGCGAAACGACCGCGCCCAACCGGCGACGAACGAAGAGACGCTCGCCGCCGCGTACGATGCGGCGCCGCAGTCCACCGATTCGGCCCGACGCATCGCCGCTCGCGCGCTGCTGTCCGACGCGGTCGCGCTCCGCGCCTTCGCGCAGGAGCGGCCCTGGCTTCCCGGTGATTCCACCGTGAGCGCCGCCGAGCTGGCGGCGGAGTTCGAGCTCGCGTCGGTGACCTTCGGGCGCGACGTGCCGCGCGCGTGGCGGGCCTATTACCTCGGGTCGCTCCAGACCGCCTTGCAGGACATGCGGCGCGTGTTTCCGGCCCTGTCGTTCGCCGGACTCCACGTCCATTTCGGAAACCAGACGCTTCCCGATTCGGCGCTCGCGATGCACGACCCGCGGACGCGCACGATCCAGCTTTCGATCGCGTCATCCGCCGGGACGATCGCGCACGAGCTGTCGCACGACTTGGACTGGCAGACGGCGCGGCGGATGTACGCCAACGGCCGCGGCTACAGCACCGATCGCGCGATGGAGGACCGTCGCGGCGCGCTCGGCGAGTCAGTGCGCGGTCTGGCCGAGGCGCGCGTGATTCGAGGTCTGGGTCCCGGTGGCGGGCCGAGCGCGCCCGCGCACAACGACCGGCCGGCCGAGTTGTTCGCGCGGAGCGTGGACTGGTTCGTCTCGTCGACGCTCGCGATGCAAGGGCGGTCGAATGGTTTCCTCACGGCGGTTCAGGATCCGATGCTGCCGGGTTACGCGGCCGGCGCGCCGGCGGTCGTCGGCACGGCGGGCGCTGAGTCGCTGCTCGGCGCGCTGGCGCAGATGACGTTCATCCCGGATTCGGCGAGAGACGCGTTCGAGTCCCAGTGGTCCGACCCCGCGATCATCGATCCGACGCTGTTAGTCCGCCGCGTGCTCGACACGCCGCTCTCCTGGCGCGTCGTCTGGCAGCAGCTCGCGCGTTCGCCGAATACCCAGGCGAACGCGTCGATGCTCGGCGCGCCTTCGATGGCGCTCTGCTCGACGGGCAAGTCGGCCGAAGCGGCGGCGCGCGACCGGCTGTTCGTGCTGGCGATCGACGCGCGCGCCCGCGGCGCAGCGATTCGGCGCGCGCGATACTATCCGTCGAGCCTGCGCGCCGAGTGGGCGCGCGGGTTGCTCGCGACGCCGCCCTGGCGCACCGACGTCGGCGAGTCGGTGATCGACGCGCTGCGCTCGTCGGTCGTGAGTGAGCTATCGAGCGCGCCCTGGGCTCAGGGTGTCGTGCCCGTCGTCCCGGCGATCTTCCGTTCCAGCACCGCGAGCTGCTCGACCATCGAGCGCTGACGCGCCTCGAGCTGGCCGAGGAGGCCGAGCGTCTCGTGGTGTCGCGTCTCGTCGTCCGTCGGATGCCGCTGGACGAACGTGAGCGCGCCGCCCGTCTCGAGCCGGCACGCCTGCACGTGGGCGAGTGACTCGATGCCCTGCCGTCTCGCGGCCGACTCCAACTCGGCGACGGTGATCAGCTCACGCTCGAGGTGATGCCGGAGGATGCGCCCGTTTCGAATGAGGTCGTCCGGCCGCCCCTCGACCTTGTCCAGCTCCCCGTAGTGGTAGAGCACCCGGACCACGATCGCGTTGACCAGGAGCAGCGCCGCCGCTCCAATGATGCCGCCGGTCAGCGAGTTGTCGTTGCCGATGATCGCGTTCTGCACCGTGTTCGACAGCAGCAGCAGAACCACGAGATCGAACGGGTTGATCTGCGACAGCTCTCGCTTCCCGGCGAGTCGGAGTCCGACGAGAAGGAACCCGTAGACGACGATCGTCCGGAGGAGCTTCTCGAGGATCGGAATGCCGGGCTGGAGGAGTTCCTGGAGCATGACGGTGGACGGGTGGACGGGTGGACAGGTGGACGGGTGGACGGGTGGACGGTTGGACGGGTGGACCGGTGGACGGGTGGACCGGTGGACCGGTGGACCGGTGGACCGGTGGACCGGAACGACTGGATGCGTAGACCAGAGACCAGAGACCTGAGACCAGAGACCTGTCAGTTCAAAACAAACTCGACGTACAATCTGACATGTCCACTGGCAACCGCGAGATCGAGCGCAAATATCTGCTAACCGCCCTTCCGCCGCGCGTACGGACGGCACCCGCGGTGCACATCGATCAGGGCTACCTCCCCGGCGTTCGCATCAACGAGCGCGTTCGCCGATCGAAACGTGACGGGGTGGTCCGATACCACCGGACCATCAAGTCCGGCGTGGGAATCGAAAAGCTCGAAATCGAGGAGGAGACCGACGAACGGTTCTTCGCCGCGGTCTGGCCGCTCACGCTCGGCCACCGGGTGGAGAAGCGGCGCTACGAGGTGCCCGACGGGGAATTCCTGTGGGAGGTCGACGAGTTTCTCGACCGTTCTGGACTCTGGCTGGCGGAAGTCGAGCTGAGGGCGGTGGATCAGGTCGTAGTGGTGCCGGCGTGGCTGGCGGAATTCGTCGAGCGGGAGGTCACGGAGGAGGTCAGATACACGAATCACGCGCTGTCCAAGTGAACGGCTTGCTGAGTTCTGAGGTGTGAGTACTCAATCGTCAGGCTCGTTCGCTGATCTCGATTGCTCGCGAGCACCGCGGATCTGGAAGTGAGCCCTGCCCTGAGCTGGAGCCTGAGCATGGGCCTTGAGCACCGCTCGTTGGGCTCACGGCTCATGCTCGAGCTCATGCTCAGGGCAGGGCTCGGGTAGCCGAGTCGAGATGCCCGCCGACGCGCAACGGACTCACCCTACTTAGCCGGCGCCTTTTCCGCGGCCGCCAACTCGGCGCGATACTCGGCCGCCTTTTCCGGTTTTCCGAGCGTGTCGAATTCCGCCACGAGATCTTTCAGCGCGTTCCGCAAAAAGCCTAGCCCGGGACTCGCCTGCTTCACGAGAATATCGTGGCCCGCCTGGCTCTCCACCTGCGCTTCCGCGAATCGCCGTTCTCGTAGGAGCACTCGCCCGAGCTTTACGCGCGCTATGCCGGTATTCGAGTGGTTGGGTCCCTGGGCTTCAGTGTATCGCCGCACGGCTTCGCGGTACAGCGCTTCGGCACGCGGATAATCCTTTTTTCCGTAGATCGCGGTCGCCAAGTTCGAGATCGCAAGGGCGATCAGATAATGCTTGTCGCCGTAAATCTTGCGATACATGTCCAGAATTCTCGTGTGGTAGGCGATTGCCTCGTCGTAATTGCCGCGCTGGTAGGCGATGTTCCCCAACTCGTTCAGCGTCGACGCCACCGAGGGATGGACCATGCCATAGACACGCTCGCGAATCGCCAGCGCCTGCCGGAGCACCGAGTCCGACTCGCCGAAGCGGTTCTGAAACTCGAGCGCGCGGCCGAGCATCGTGAGGTCGAGCGCCGTCGCGGGATTGCTGTCGCCGTAGAACGCCCGCGTCATGTCAAGCGCCTCGCGGTCGAATCGCTCGGCGTCCTTGTAATTCCCGCGCTCCTGCTGCGACGCGCCGAGATTCACGAGAATCTCGGCGACTTGTGGATGACGTGCGCCATACTCCTGTTTGTAAATCGCGAGCACCTCGCGGTTCAACGAATCGGAGACGTCGTAGTGCCCCGCGTAGAAGTTGACGTCGGCGAGCGTGCTGAGATTCGCGGCGAGATCCACGCGCGCCGCGCGCGCGGCCGTGTCGCGGCGGACGACGTCCTGCATGATTGGAATCGCTTTGTCGTACGATCCGCGCTCCTCGAGCACGCGCCCCAATTCGGCGAGCGAGTGGATCACGGCCGGGTCGTTCGCCGGGAGCACCGACTTGGCCAGATCGACGCCTTGCCGAATCAAACGCTCCGCGTCCTCGAGCTGCGCCTGGTCGACGCGCAGGTCGCCGAGCGCGACGAGCGACGCGGCGACGTCCGGATGCGTCGGGCCGAGCACCGCGCGCCGACGGTCGAGCGCGAGTCGGAACAGGGAATCGGCACGCGGGAGGTTGCCGAGGTGTTGGTAGATGCCGGCGAGCGTGACGTACAACTCCGCTTGCACCGCCGGCTCGGCGTCGAGCGAGCGCGCCTGCAGCAGGCCGCGATCCAGCAGCGTGACGACGTGGAGACTGTCCGCGGGACCGGCGGCCTTGTCGCCGCCCTGGAAAAGGTCGAGCGTGAATCGTTGGATGCGTTGCGCCCGCGCCGCTTGCGCGAGCGCGTCGTTGCGCGCCCGCGCGAGCCGGACCGTGTAGAAGGCGACCAGTCCTACCACGAGCAAGACGGCGATGCTCGTCGCGAGCACCGACTCGCGGTTGCGGCGCACGAACTTGCCGGCGCGATAGCGCAGACTATCCGCGCGCGCCTCGAGCGGCTCGCTGCTGAGAAAGTGGTCGACGTCGCGAATGAGCGCGTCCACCGTCGCGTAGCGGCGCTGTGGATCGCGGTGCATCGCTTTGAAGCAAAGGACATCGAGATCCGACCATTCGGCGGGGCGCAGCGGTTGTCCCGCCGGGTCGCCGCGAGCCGCCGCGGGGTTCTTCTTCGAGGCGACGGACGGGCGCTCGGCCTCGCGATCGGACAACGCGGCCTCGAGGTCGTCGAGGTTGTCGCCAGCCTCGAAGGGAAGATGGCCGACGAGCAGCTCGTAGAGAATCACGCCGAGCGCATACACGTCCGTGTACGTGCCGATGCGCGCGCCGCGGATCTGCTCGGGCGCCGCGTAGGCCGGCGTGAGCAGTCGGAGCCCGGTGCGCGTGCGGTCCTTCCGTGCCTCGAGCCCGTCGAGCTGCTTGGCGATCCCGAAGTCGAGCAGCTTCACGATGCCGTCGTTGCCGACGAGAATGTTCGACGGCTTCAGGTCGCGGTGCACGACGAGATGCCGATGCGCGTGTTGCACCGCCTCGCACACGTCGCGAAACAGCCGCACCCGTCCGACGACGGACGTGGCGTGCGTGCGGCAATACTCCGTGAGCGGCGTCCCCTCGACATACTCCATCACGAACCAGGGCGTGCCGTCGGCGAGCGAGCCCGCGTCGTAGAGACGCGCGATGAAGGGATGGTTCAACTGTGCGAGCGTGCGTTGCTCGCTGGCGAAGCGCTCGCGCCGCGCCGGAGAGAGCCACGCGTCGCGCAGCAGCTTGATCGCCGCCACCGTGCCGAGATCCTCGCGCTCGGCGTGGTAGACGACGCCCATTCCGCCCTCGCCGAGCATGCGCGTCAGGCGGTACGGTCCGAGGCGCTGGCCGGGCACGCCGTGCTCGCCCGACGTGCCGAGCACCGAATCCGCCGCGGCTCCGATGCCGCGATCGAGCAGCGAGTCGCCGCGCTCGTCCTCGGCGAGCAGCGCCAAGCGCGTCGTCGACGAGGGATGGATCGTCGCCGCATTGCGTCTCGAGGAACGAGCGCCGATCGGGCGGAGGGAGCTCCGCCGCGTCGTGAAAGAGCGTCTGAACGCGAGCCCAGCGAGCGGCGTCCATCTCAGTGACTCGGGCCGCCCATGCGCAGCTCGCGCGCGAGCCAGGCCTTTGCCGCGCGCCAATCGCGTAACGCCGTCGACTCGGAAATGTCGAGAAGCTGCGCCGTTTCGGCGACGTCCATGCCGCCGAAGAACCGGCTCTCGACGAGCAGCGCCTGGCGCGGCTCGAGGCGCGCCAGGTCGTCGAGCGCCTCGTCGAGCGCGACGAGGTCATCGGCGGTGGTCGCCGTCTCCTGGAGCTCGTCGTCGAAGGTCACGACCACGGCGCCGCCGCCTCGCTTGCCCGACCGGCGGCGGCGCGCTGCCTCGATCAACACCTGGCGCATGGCGCGCGCCGCGATCCGCTTGAAGTGGAGCCGCGACGTGTGAGCGACGCCCGGGGATTCGCGGAGCTTGAGCCAGGCCTCGTTGACGAGCGCGGTGGGGCTGATGGTGGCGCTCGGATCGTTCCGCCGCACGGCCGCGGCGAGGCGGCGGAGCTCCTCGTACGTGGCGCTGAACAAGTCGTCGAGCGCGCGCCCGTCGTCGAATTCGCTCCCCGTTTCGGGCCCGTGAGCCACGTTGCTCTCCGGCGGTGTGACGGTTTCCGACGCTTCCCTGCGCAATGGGGAGTGCGGCCAGCGGTCCGTCAAGGGCTGGCCCGGCTCCTCTGGTTAACCGTTACGGTTTCGTATATCTTCGGCGCGACAGGCCTGCAAGCCCCCTGTTCTCCCCCGTCCCTCACTCGTAGGAGATGAACATGCGACGTATGGCAGCTCGGCATGGCTCGATGTTGGCCCTTGCGACCGCGTGCCTCGCCCTGGCAACGGTGCCGGCCGCGGCCCAGATGAAGGGCGCCGCGAACTTCTCCACGGGCTACACGGACGTCGGCCCGGTCATCGGGGTCGGCGGAATCAACGGCGCGAGCGCGTCGTTCGGTGGACGCTTCGAGCACGCGATCAAGCCGCTGCCCGATCTCGGCAACGGCACGCTCGGCATCCAGGCCGCCTTCGATTACTACTCGTGGGGCCAGGATTTCGTCGGGTACAGCTGGAGCTACAAGTACATCCCGATCGGCGTCACCGCGAACTACCACTTCAAGCTCGACGAACCGAAGATCGATCCGTTCATCGGCGCGGGTCTCGGCTACAACATCGTCAGCTGCAGCGCCACGGGTTCGTTCGGAAGCGTCGGCTGCGGATACAACAGCGGGATCTACTTCATCGGCCGCGTCGGAGCTCGCTACTTCTTCGCGCCGAAGATGTCGATCTACGCCGATGCCGGCGCCGGCGGCGCCGCGCTCAACGTCGGCTTGATGTTCAAGGTCCAATAGTGGCTTGACGGCCGCCGCTTGCCGCGGTTACCTGAGTGTCTGTGACACTCACGGGGAACCTCGGTGACGAAGCGACAGCCTGACAATTCGGAATTTCGGACCCACCCGGGTGCGGACCCTTCCAGCAACGACGTAACGCTGGAGGGGTCCGCTTTTTCACGCCGCGACTTCATCGCCGAGGCGGGCCGCCTCGGGCTCCTGATGTACGCCACGCCTCGGTTGGGCGACCTGCTGGTGCGTACGGAGGGCGGCGTGTGGGGACGAACGACGCCTCCCGCGCCGGCCCAGCAAGTTGCCGCGCTTGCGCCCGGACTCAAATGGCGCATGCTCGGCCCCTTCCGCGGCGGACGCACCGACGCGGTGTGCGGCGTGCACGGCCGCCCGAACGAGTTCTACTTCGGCGCCGTGAACGGCGGCGTGTGGAAGACGGTCGACGCGGGACGCGTCTGGGAGCCGGTCTTCGACGGGCAGCCCGTCGCTTCCATCGGCGCGCTCGCCGTCGCTCCGTCGGCGCCCGACACGGTGTACGTCGGCTCCGGTGAATCGACGCTGCGCGACTCGACGGGCTTCGGCAACGGCATGTACAAGTCGACCGACGCCGGGAAGACGTGGACGCACATCGGCCTCGACGACACCCAACACATTGGCCGAGTTGCCGTACACCCAAGAAATCCGAACATCGTCTTCGTCGCCGCCATCGGGCATCTCTACGCGGCGAGCCCGGAGCGCGGCGTCTTCCGCACGACGGACGGCGGCAAGACGTGGAAGAAGGTCCTGTTCAAGGACGACAACGTCGGCGCCGTCGAGGTCGTGATCGATCCCGTGAATCCGCAGGTCGTCTACGCGGGCCTCTGGAATACGCGGCGGCCACCGTGGTACACGTACGCGCCGACGAATGGCCCGGGTGGCGGAATCTTCAAGTCGACCGACGGCGGCAACACGTGGAAGCCGCTCACCAACGGTCTGCCGAAGGAAGGAATCGGCAAGAGCGGCATCGCGATCGCGCCGAGCAATCCGCGCCGCGTATACCTAGTCGTCGACTGCCTCGTGCCCGATCCAAACGCGCCGCCGCCGGCGGCCGGCGGCGGCGGACGGGGGGCGGCGGCAATCCCGCGTGTGCGCAGCCACAGGCGCCGCCGGGGCAGGGAGGTTTCTTCCGATCCGACGACGCGGGCGCGACGTGGACCAAGTTGTCGAACGATCAGGCGCTCTGGGGACGAGGGTGGTACTTCGAGCACGTCGTCGTCGATCCCAAGAACGCCGACAATGTCTACGTGTCGAACGTCTCCGTATCCCGATCCAAGGACGGCGGCCACACATGGGTCCCGCTGCGCGGGTCTCCAGGCGGCGACGACTATCACCAACCATGGATCTCGCCCGACGACTCGAACACGATGATCGTGGCGAGTGATCAGGGCACGATCATCACGAGGAATGCGCTCACCGACGATCCGCGTGACGTCACGTGGAGCTCGTGGCTCAACCAGCCGACCGCGCAGATCTATCATCTTTCCGTCGACTACCGATTCCCGTACTGGGTGACCGGCGCGCAGCAGGACTCGGGCGCCGTCGCCGTGCGCTCACGCGGCAAGTTCGCCGAGATCTCGATGCGCGACTGGGAGCCGGTCGCGGCGGGCGGCGAGAGCGGCTACACCGCCGGCGATTCGCAACACCCCGGAATCATCTTCGGCGGCACGGGCCAACGATTCGACCTCGAGACCAACACGTCGCTGGGGGGCACGACCGCGCCGCGCTCGCCCGATTGCGCGCGCACCGATTGGACGCAGCCGCTCGTCTTCTCGAAGGCCGATCCGAAGGCGCTCTACTACTCGAACCAGTACGTCTTCAAGACGGTGGACGGCGCGGCGACGTGGACGCAGATCAGCCAGGATCTGACGCGTCCCGACCCGGGCGCTCCGCCGAATCTCGACGCGACGGCCGCCGCGCAGGTCGATCGCAACGGCAAGCGCGGCGTCGTCTACACGATCGCGCCGTCGCCGATCGCCGCGCCGACGCTCTGGGTCGGCACCGATGACGGTTTGATTCACCTCACGACCGACGACGGCAAGACATGGCAGAACGTGACGCCGAGCGCGCTCACGCCGTGGAGTCGAGTGACCATGATCGACGCGTCGCACTTCGACGCGAACAGTGCGTACGCGAGCGTGGACCGGCACCAGCTTCAGGACTTCGAGCCGTACATCTATCGCACGCGCGACATGGGCAAGACCTGGCAGAAGATCACCAACGGCCTGCCCGCGGGCGTATACGTGCACGTGGTGAAGGAGGACCCGGCGCGCCGCGGACTGCTCTTCGCCGGCACCGAGCGCGGCGCGTTCGTCTCGCTCGACGACGGCGACACCTGGCAGCCGTTCCAGATGAATCTGCCCGCGACGTCGGTCCGCGATTTCGAGATCTATAGCAACGATCTCATCGTCGCGACGCACGGCCGCGGATTCTGGGTGGTCGACGACATCAGCCCGTTGCGCCAGATCAGCGCGACCGTTCTGGCGTCGGACGCGTACCTCTTCAAGCCGGCGGACGTCGTCTACGAGCCGCAGGGCGGCGACAACGGCACGCCGCTCCAGAAGGACGAGCCACAAGCGCCGAATCCGGCGTTCGGCGCGGCGATCGACTACTACCTCAAGACGAACGCCTCCGGCCCCGTGTCGATCGAGGTCGTCGACGCGAGCGGCACCGTCGTCGCGACATTTCCCAGTGCGGGGGGCGGAGGTGCGGGGTTTGGAGGGGGCCGAGGAGGAAGAGGCGGCGGGATTCCGAATACGTCGGCGCTCTGGCGTCCGACGCCCGAGCCATTCGCGACGACGGCCGGCGTGCACCGCGTGACGTGGGCGCCAGTCGCCGGTGGAGGAGGACGGGGGCGGGGCGGCGGTGGACGCGGCGGTGGCGGAGGTGCGCTCACTGGAACGTTCACCGCGCGGCTCTCGGCCGGTGGGCAGACGTACACGCAGACGTTCAACGTGCGGGAGGCACCGCAGAGAGCGCGATAGGGCGGTGGACCCGGTGGACCGGTGGACCGGTAGACCGGTAGACCGGTAGACCGGCCCGGTGGACTGGGATGGTTGACGGCGTGCGCACGGGTGTCTCGACTCGGCTACCCGAGCCCTGCTTTGAGCATGAGCTTGAGCATGAGCCGTGAGCCAGACGAGCGTTGCTCGAGGCTCATGCTCAGGCTCAAGCTCGAGGCAGGGCTCACTTCCAGATCCGGGGTGCGCGCGAGCAATCGAGATCAACGAACAAATCTGACGACTGAGTACTTAGAACTCAGAACTCAGAACTCAGAACTCAGCACGCCGTCGATGGCACCGGTCCGGCGGAGGTTGTCGCCTCGTTACAACTGCCCCACCAGCGGACCCCACTCGTCGACCAGCTTTCGATATGCCGGGTCGTCGTATCGCGCCGGCAGAAACCACTTCGCGTAGCTGGGGAGCGATTCCCCGGCGACGTGGAGCGAGGCCAGTTCGCCGCTCGCGTGCGCGGACATCACGCCCATTCCCGACAGCGCGCCGAGCACGAATGCGCCCTCGATCGGCAACGGGCCGATGAGCGGCCGGTTCTCAGGCGTCTTGCAGTAAAAGCCGCCGTCGATGAACCCGTTGGCCGCCGCTCCCTCGGCCACGTAGGCCGCGAGCCCCGGGACCATGCGCGCCGCGCCGCGAAGCACGACGTCGCCGTACGACTCGTCGAAGCTCGGCGGCCAGCTGAACTCTCTCGGCGCGGTTTCGAATGTCCAAATGAGATAAAGCTCATCGCCGTGGCCCAGGTCGATCGGGCGCACGTGGACGCCCGCGGGGCGCGAGTCCGTCTCGCCGTCGAGATGCACCGGGTCGGTCCAGATGAGAAACGGCGCGTCGCGGCCGACGGCGCGCCGCGGGTCGCGCAGCGTCATCTTGGCGTGCAGTTCGCTGAACACGGGCAGGTCGACGCCGAGCAACTTGGAGAAGGCGGGAAGTCCCGGTCCGGCGGCGACGACCAAACGGTCCGTCGTGATCGAATTGCCCGACGCGAGGTGCACCTCGCGCACGCGGCCGCCCGCCGTGTCGACGCGGGTCACGCGCTCGCGCACGAAGCGCGCGCCGTTCGCCACGGCCTGCGAGAGCAGCCACGATCCGAGCGCCATGGCGTTCAGCCAGCCCGCGCGCCGCACGTGCAGCGCGCCGACCGTGTCTCGGGCGAGGTAGGGGAACGCCGCGCGCGCCGAGTCGCCGGCGAGGAGATCCGCGCCCGTCGGCTGTTCGTCGAATCCCTCCGCGGGCGCGGGCCGGTACGTGGAGATGCTCGAGTGGCGTCGCACGTCGCCCATGCCGAACGACGAGACGCGCCGCGCGGTCTCTTCCATCTGCACGAGCTTTTCCGGGCTTGCCGTCGCGAACAGATAGCCGCGGCGGTTCATGCGGAACGCGTGGCCGCTCTCGGCGGATGTCTCCTCGAGCAGGTCGATGCTGCGGGAGACGAGGCGCAGCATGGTGTCGTCGGGGCCCGGCCACCAGTTGCGATAGGCCTGGGTCCCCTTGTCGCTCGTGAGCGTGAGCGGCTCACGCTCGTCGACGATCGCGACGTTCCGAATCCCGCGGCGGACGGCGATGTGGTACGCCGCCGCCGCGCCCGCGATGCCGCAGCCACAGATCACGACGTCCGCCGTCGATCGCATTTTGTTTTGGGACCTCGGGAGGCTACGAGTCGCGGCGCGATCGGGCGAGCTGCCGCAGCTCCTCGAGGCCGGCCTGGCCGACGACGTGCTCGAATTCGTAGGCCAGCATCTCGAGCGCGGTCTGCGTGCCGTTCGGATCCGGACCGCAGCACTGCGTCTCCTCGGGACACCACTCGGCGTCGAGCGTCAGCGTGGCGTCGGACACGACCACCGGAAATGCGCGGCAGTAGAACGGCTTGAGCCCCGGCGACGAAGACTCGGCGATTTGCAGGACGCACCGCCGCTCGCTGTCGAGGAAGACGCAGCCGTGCCCCACGACCTGTGTGCCGACGCATTTCCCCGATGGAAAATCCTCGTCGTCGATCTCCTCCGACTCGAACCAACGCGTGGGGTCCTGCTCCTGCGTCGGCTCCATGTGCCCAATGACGAGCGGCGCCTCGCGAAGGATGCGGTCGCGATGCTCGAGGTCGACGTACACGCCGCCGCGACAACATTTCGCGCTGCAGCTCATCATGGAGCATGACGACGCGAAGCGTGTCGCGAAAACCTCCTCGTCGGCGTGCAGACGAGGCAGGTGGGAGAGGTGGTGGTGGTGGAGCGGATAGGTGACGCCGGTGTCTTGGGATTCGGACATGGCGGCGAAAACTAGAGAGCGAAGCCAAGAGTCGCGAGGTGTAGCGCGGCCATTCTGCGGCCTGACGTGGCTGGTTGCTGTTCGGCTTATCACTCGAAGGCTGACGTCAGAGGTCGGACGTCTGACGTCAGACCCTGCGTTTGTCGGCGAGGGACTCGGTGGCGGGTCGGAATTCTCCGCGTCGCGCCTGGTCTGATCTCCGCAGTCAGACGTCAGACCTCCGACTTCGAGCGCAAAGCCGAACCCGCCAGTGCGCTCGAACTCAGAGTGGCCGAGCCGCCTGGCCGCCATTACATGTAATGACTCCACTCACCACGCACGAGAGATGGCCTGTTGCCAGTGCCAGGGTATCGAAAGTGAATTCGACCGCCGCCTCGCTCAACGCGAGCTGCGGCGTTACCGTCGTCGCGGGCCGACTCGGTCCACGCGTCTGCTGCTCGCGGCCATCAAGCCGGCGTTGACCCCCGACTCCACTCTCCTCGACATCGGCGGCGGGATCGGGGCGATCCATCACGAGCTGCTCGACGCCGGCGCCGTGAGCGCCGTGCACGTCGACGCGTCGCCGGCCTACATCGACGCCGCGAGCGAGGAAGCGACTCGTCGCCGTCATCTCGAGGCCATCGAGTTCGTCCAGGGCGACTTCGTGACGTTGGCCCCATCGATTGCACCGGCCGACGTCGTGACGCTGGACCGCGTGATTTGCTGCTATCCCGACATGCCCGCGCTCGTCGGAGCGGCCGCCGACAAGACTCAGCGCATCCTCGGCGCCGTCTACCCGCCGAACACGTGGTGGATGCGTGTCGGCGCGCGATGCGTCAACTACGTGATGCGACTCCGCGAGTCCGAGTTTCGCGTCTTCGTCCATCCGACCGATGCGATCGAGGCCGTACTCAAGGAGCACGGCCTCGACCTGGCAACGAAAACGCGGATGCTATTGTGGGAGGTCGCCACGTTCACTCGAGCTCACCCAGTCTAAGGTGCCGCGACTCGCGCGCCTCTCGCCGCACCCGGCTCCCGTCCCAGTTCACCGCACCCCGCTCCCCTCACTCGATCACGTATCGTCCCGCGTCCCCTTGGTGATGTTGCTGATCTGCAGATCCCAGGCGAACGGGTCCGGCGTATGATAGCTCTTGAATTTGGACGTGTGAATGTCGCCGCCGCCGCCGGTGTCGACGGCGAGGTGCGACGGGTCCTGGCGGTTCGGACTGGCCGAGCCCGCGCTTCATGAGCTCCGCTTCGACCTTGTCCGGATCGAACCCCTCGATGCCGAACGAGATGTGGTCGATGTTGACCGCCGGCCGGTTGCGGATGATCGCGCCGCCGATGTCTCCGATGTGCACCTGCGACTGATTTCCCGAGGCGAAGCTGCGCGGCACCCAGCTCAATAGCGCTTCGTAAAACGCCACGGTCCTGCGGAAATCGGTGCAGCCGTACGAGATGTGGTCGAGCCACACGGTCTTCCATCCAGTGGGCGCGAACGGCGCCGCCGCCGCGACCTTCCCGTTCGCCGCTCCCTTGCGGCGATTCGCCTTCGTCCCGTTGGTGACCTGAATGTCGAAGCCGTCGGGGTCCTGGATGTGAAAGCTCTTGAAATCCCCGGCGTGATCGGCGACCGGATTGAGCCCGCGCTTCTTGAGCTCCGCCTCGACCTTGTTCGTGTCCCACGGCTCGATGCCCCACGCGAGGTTGCTGATGCGCGCCGTACGCGGCGGACCGCCGCGCCCACCACCACGGCCGCCGCCACGCCCACCACCCACCGTGTCGCCCGCCGGAACAGGTGCCGGCGCAGGCGCCGGCGGCGGCACGAAACCGTTCGTCATGACGACCCCGCCGACGTCGTCGCCGATGTCGAGCACGGCCTGCTTGCCGTCGTCGCTTCGCACCTTCCATCCCATCAGCGCCGAATAGAACGCGGCGGCCTTCGGGTAGTCGGTGCATTGGTAGGTGATGTGGTCGAGCCACACGGTCTTCCAACCGGTCGGATCGAACGGCGGCGGCAAGTGCGTCGTGTCGGCCGGCGCGCGATTTCCGCGCCCCAATCGTCCTCGGCCGGCCGTCGTGTCGCCACCCTGCGCGAACGACGACGCGGGAATCGCGATCGCCGCGACGCCGAGCGCGCGCAGCAGTTCACGGCGCGAGATCATTCCTTTGTCGAACTCACGGAACAGTCGATCGATCGGATTGTCCATCGTCGTCTCCTTGTTGACGCCGCCGTCTGATTTCACCGGTCCACCGGTCCACCCGTCTACCTGCTTCCTGGCAATCTCAGCGCAATGAATTCTCCCGAATACGGCCCGCCGCTCACCGCGACGACGATGTACTGTCGCCCGTTCACCGCGTACGTCATCGGCGACGCGCTGATCGGGGCGGGGAGGAGCACCGCCCCGACCTCGGCGCCCGTGGCCTTGTCGTACGCGCGCAGCATCGCGCCGCGCGGACGCGTCGGCAGCGTGGTCACCTGCGGGTCGCCGGCGATGACGAGCGTCTTGGTGACGAGCGTGCCGACGATGAATCCCGGTTGTCCCGTTCGCGGGATCGTCATGCCCTTGAGCGCTTGATGCTCGCGCACCACGTCCGGCGTCTCGCCGTGCGGCACCTGCCACGCGATCTCGCCCTTGTCGAGGTTGATCGCCGTCATCGTTCCGTAAGGCGGCTTGAACAGCGGCAACCCTTGCACCGCGAGGCCGACGCGCGCGCCGTTCGGTTGCGGCGCGATGCCGAGCACCCAGTCCATGTCGGAGCGTTCCTTGCTCGGCTGCGCGAGCCCGAGCGCGATCGGCGCCGCGTTCGACGACGCGACATAGAACATGTGCGTCTCCGGATCGAACGCGC
This sequence comes from uncultured Gemmatimonadaceae bacterium, assembly GCA_963736315.1. Taxonomy (GTDB): domain Bacteria; phylum Gemmatimonadota; class Gemmatimonadetes; order Gemmatimonadales; family Gemmatimonadaceae; genus JAQBQB01. The sequence goes on from CAVTOB010000001.1 coordinate 432,650, forward strand.
CGCCGGGCCAGTTCGATCCGCCGTTCGTCGGGCCGCGCGCGAGCGTGGCGAGTGGACCGTCCGCCTTGCTCACCACCGGTGGCGTGAAGATCGGGCCGAGCTTGAAGCGCGACGCGATCGCCACGGCCTGCTCGTGCAATTCCGGCGTGAAGTCGACCAAGTCGTCCATCGACGTGCCGTTCTTGGCGTACGCCGGCGGCTTGGTCGGCATCGGCTGCGTCGGCGAATACCATTCGCCGGGCACCTCGCCTTTCTCGACAGGCTTCTCTTCGATCGGCCACACCGGCTTGCCCGTGAGTCGGTCGAACGTGTACAGGATGCCCTGCTTCGTCGGCACGGCGACGGCCTTGATCGTCTTTCCGTCTATCTTGATGTCGGCGAGAATCGGTGCGGCGGGGATGTCGAAGTCCCAGATCGGATGATGCACGATCTGGTAGTGCCACTTCTTCGCGCCGGTGCGCAGGTCGAGACAGACGAGGCTCTCGCCGTACAGGTCGTTGCCCGGACGATGCCCGCCGTAGTAGTCGCCCGTGGGCGATTCGACGGGCAGATAGACGAGCCCCAACTCTTCGTCGATCGTCACTTGGGACCACACGCCGGTGTTCCCCGCGTATTCGGCGGAGCCGTTCAACCAGCTCTCGTATCCTGGCTCTCCCTTCTGTGGAACGGTGTGAAAGGTCCAGAGACGTTTGCCGGTTCGAACGTCGAATCCCCGAACGAAACCTTTATTGTTCTTGAAACTCTTCGGCGCGGTGCCTTCGCGGAATGCCGCGCCGACGACGATCACGTCTCGGCCGACGACCGGCGCGCCCTGGAATCCGATTTCACCGGTGATGAGGTCCGGCAGGATGGTCTGGTCGATGTCCGTCTTGAGATCGACGGCGCCCTCGGCCCCGAACGTCGGAATGCGCGCGCCGGTCTTGGCGTCGAGCGCGATGAGGCGGTAGCCGGGCGTGACGTAGAGGATTCGTTCTTCGCGGCCATCGGTCCAGTACGCGAGCCCGCGTCCCGAGAGCTGGCGGGGCGCGGCCGCACCCCGCGGTCCCTCGTCCTCGCGATGCACCCACTTCTGCGCGCCGGTGACCGCGTCGAGCGCGACCACGGCCCGGTTCGTTCCTCCCGTCGTGTAAAGGACGCCACCGACGACCAGCGGCGTCGACTCGAGCTTGTACTCGGGGCGGGGGCCGAGCGAGTCCGTCTTGAACCGCCAGGCGACCTCGAGCGAACTGAAGTTGGCCGCGCCGATCTGATCGAGGGGCGAGTAACGCGAGCCGCGCGTGTCGCCGCCATAGCTGGGCCACTCGCCGTGACTCGTCGTGAGCGGCTGTGCCCCCTGCGCGTGCACCGGCGAGCCGGCGACGATGAGTGCAAGGAACGCGAGCTTCAACTCGCGGGCAAACAGGCGAACGTCACGCGCCATTCGTGTCTCGTGGCCAAAGGTCGGGCGGAATGATGGCGAGATGCAACGGAAACCGGAATGCCGCGCGTAGTCTGGCGCTACACCATCTTTTGGTGCAGCCTTAGCCGAAGCAGGACACACGGTTACCCGGAGTCGCTTGATGTCCCGAGAGACGATTGTGGCCGCCGTCGCGCTCATCGTGGCCGCCCAGGCGGGATGGATCGCTGCACTCCTCGTCAGCCGCGTACGCTGGCGCCGCACGGAGGCGCGCAACAGCGCGATTCTTCGCGCCCTTCCCGATCTGATGTTCGTCAGACGCGCGATGGCGTCTACATCGACTACAACGCGAAGGACGAATCACTGCTCTTCGTCCCGCCGTCCCGGTTTCTCGGTCGCAAGATGCGCGACATCATGCCGCCGCCGTGTCCGATGATGTTCGAGGAGAAGTTTCAGGCGCCTGTTCGACGGGGAAGAACCCGTCGTGGTCGAGTACGAAATTCCGCTGCCGTCAGGCGAAGTCAGATGCTTCGAGGCGCGCGTCGTTCGCTGCGAGTCCGACAAAATGCTCAGCATCATCCGCGACGTGACGCCGCAGAAGCGAGCGCAGGCGGAGCTCCACAATGCGCAGCTCGAGCTTCTGCGCGCATCGAAGCTCGCGACTCTCGGCGAATTCGCCGCGTCCATCGCCCACGAATTGGCCCAGCCGCTCACGGCGATCATCGCCAACTCACGCGCCTCGCTCCGGCTGCTCGACCGCGACGAGAACGATCTCGCCGAGGTTCGCCGGAGCCTGCACGACGTCCTCGAGTCGTCGCGCGTCGCACGGGACGTGATCCACCATACGCGCCACCTCTTCGGCCACGGCGATCCCGAGCAGACACCGATCGACCTTGCCGCCATCGTCAACGAAGTGTGCATGATGGTGACGTCCACGCTCGCCGAGCACCGCATCGCCCTCGACGTGCAGCTCGACGTAGGTCGGATGATCCGCGGCGATCGCGTCCAGCTTCGACAGGTCATCCTCAACCTGATCAGCAACGGGATTCAGGCGATGGAGCAATTGGGCGCCGAGCGCACACGCCGCCTCTCGATCTCCGCCGTGGTAAACCCCAACGGCACGGCCCGGTTGACGGTCAGCGACACCGGCATTGGCCTGGCGAATGTCGATCGCGAGCGGCTGTTCAGCGAGTCCTACACGACGAAGCCCGACGGTATGGGGTGGGGTCTTTCGATCAGCCGCTCGATCGTCGAGGCGCACGGTGGGCAACTCTGGGCCGAGCCGAACGACGGCGGCGGCGCGAGCTTCTCGTTCACCCTTCCGAGCCCGACGTAGACGGCACGACGGAACCCTGGCGGGGATGCTTCGTCGCGCTCACGCCAAGGCGCCGGCGCCGGAAGAGTTGTCGGGAAGACCTTGCCGTCCGCGCACCCAAACCACCAACTTCACGCTGCCCATCCCCCACCCAGAGGGCCGAACGGCGTGCGACCAGTGATCAACCGGTTGATTGCGTGCGCGGTTGCGACAATCCCCGTGGTCATCCCGCGGATGCTCGTCGCCCAGGCACCCGCCCCCCTGGCTCCGGCGGCGCCGAACGGGCAGACCGCCACGCCCGCCTTCGAGGGCTGGTACAGGAATCCGGACGGCACCTACAGCATCTCATTCGGCTACTACAACCGGAACACGACCGAAGTCCTTTCGGTCCCGATCGGCGCCGACAACTTCGTCAGTCCGGGAAATCCGAATCAAGGTCAGCCGGCTTTCCTCTATCCTCGGCGAAACTGGGGAGTGTTCGCGGTGAAGGTGCCGGCGGACTTCGGCGACCAGAAAAAGGTCGTGTGGACGATCAAGATTCGCGGCCAAACGTTCTCCGTCCCGGGAAGCTTGCGCGAGGAGTGGCAGATCGACGCGCTCCAAGGCGAGGCCGGCTCCAACAACACGCCGCCGGCGCTCGGCTTCGAGGAAGGGGGGGGCGGACCTCAGGGGCGCGGGCCGGCGGGCATCACGGTCGAGCGATCGGCGACCGTCGGCAAGCCGCTCGCGCTCACCGTTTTTGCGACTGACGACGGCGCCGGAGTCGGCGCGCTCTCGCGCGGCGGCGCTCCCGTCACGCTGACCTGGTTCACGCATCAAGGGCCGGCTCAGGTCACGTTCGCCCCGCCGAGCTCGCGTCTCGCGCCGACGGGGGGGAAGGGGACGACGACGGCGACCTTCAGCCAACCAGGCGACTATATCCTCCGCGTCCGCGCGAATGATTCCGATGTCGCGGCCGCGGGACACGCGCAGTGCTGCTGGACCAACGCATACGTCAAAGTGAGGGTGACGCCATGAGGCTGTACACCTCGAGTCTGGCCGTCGCCGGCGCACTGGCGCTGGCTCTGCCGCTGGCGCTTTACCGCCCCAAACCGGCCGTGGCGACGACGCATCGCGCCGTCACCTACGCGAACGACGTCGCGCCGATCCTCCAGCAGAAGTGCCAGGAGTGCCACCAGCCGAACTCGATCGCGCCGATGTCGCTCCTCACGTACGGGGACGCCGTCGACAACGCCGACGCGATCAAGGACAAGGTCGCGAACCGGTTGATGCCGCCCTGGCACATCGACAAGACCGTGGGCATCCAGAAGTTCAAGAACGATCGCAGCCTCACCGACGAGCAGATCGCGACGATCGTGAACTGGGTCGATGACGGGACGCCGCGCGGGAATCCGTCGGATGAACCGCCGCCGCGCGTGTTCGCCGATCCCAATCGCTGGCAGCTCGCCGACAAGATGGGCGGACCGCCGGATCTCGTCATCCGCTCGACGCCGTACACACTCGCCGCGCACACGCAGGACAAGTGGTACCGCCCGACGATCGAGACCGGGCTGACCGAGCCGCGCTGGGTGCGCGCGATGGAGATCAAGCCCGTGCATCCCGGCGACCGCAAGATCGTCCACCACGTGCTCGCGTACCTCATCCAGGACGAGCCGGAGATCACGGGGCTCGCCAGCACGGCGCACGACCACCAGAACAATCCCGGTCTGTTCATGGAGTGGGCGGTCGGCAAGACCGGCCAGATCTACGAGGCCGACGCCGGCAAGTTGATGCTTCCCGGCTCGAAGATCCGGTACGAGATCCACATGCACGCGGTTGGGCAGGAGTACAAGGACAGCCAGGTCGAGCTGGCGATCTACTTCTACCCGAAGGGATTCGTCCCGAAGCACCGCACGGTGCTCACGATGTTCAACGTGGCGCGGAACTCGGACCTCGACATTCCGCCGAACGAGAAAACCATAACCCAGAATTTTTACGTCCTTCAGGCGCCGGCGCGTCTCGAGAATTTCCAGCCGCACATGCACATGCGCGGCACGGCGATGTCGCTCGAGGCGATCTACCCCGACGGCCGCAAGGAAGTCTTGAGCCAGGTCAAGAACTTCCAGTGGAACTGGCACATCAACTACGTCTACGCCGACGACGTCGCGCCGCTTCTCCCGAAGGGCACGACGCTCGCCTTCACGGCGTGGCACGACAACACGGCCGCGAACAAGAACAACCCCGACCCCAACCAGTGGGTCGGCTGGGGCGACCGAACGGTCGACGAGATGGCCCACAACTGGATCGACGTGACCTATCTCGAGCAGGCCGAATTCGACTCGTTGGTCGCCGCCCGCAAAGCCACGGCGCGGCCGAAGGTCATTCCTTAGCGAGTAGGCCGCGCGAGGATCGGCCGCGGCCTACCCCCCGTCCATGGAACTGCTCAACGACGAAGACGTCCGCGTCCTGGGCTCGCTGGCCGAGAAAGAGCTGACGACGTCCGAGAACTATCCGCTCTCACTCAACGCGCTGACGAACGCCTGCAATCAGCAGTCGAATCGCGATCCAGTCGTGAAGTACGACGAGGCGACGGTCAAGGCCGCGGTGGACCGTCTGCGCAAATACTCCCTCGTCCGCAGCATCCAGCGAGCCGACGCGCGGGTCATGAAGTACATGCACCTGATGAGTGACGCGCTCGACCTCGATCGGCCTGAGGTCGCGACGATGTGCGTGCTCATGCTGCGCGGGCCGCAGACGGTCGGCGAGATTCGAACGCGCACGGCCCGCCTATTCGACTTTCAGAATCTCGAGGAAGTCGAAGTGACTCTCAACGCGTTGTCCGTCCGGACGCCGTCCCCACTCGTCACTCGCCTCGAACGCCAGCCGGGCCAGAAGGAGGCGAGGTTCGCGCACTTGTTGTCCGGCGAAGTCACGGTCGTCGCATCCTCTGCACCTGCTCCGGCCAGCCCCAGCGTCCGCGACGATCCGGATCGGCTCGAGTTCCTGGAGAAAACGATCGAGTCGCTGCGGAGCGAGGTGGCTGAATTGCGAGAGGAGGTGGGCGAGCTCAAGCGCCTGCTACAATGAGGCGGGCGATCCGAATGAGAGATTCATCACCTGCGCGCGCCGGAAGCAGCGGGCCGAGTGGTCGTTGACGATCCCCACCGCCTGCGCCCACGCGTAGACGATCGTCGGGCCCACGAACTTGAATCCGCGCCGCTTCATCTCTTTCGAGATTCGCTCGGAAAGCGGTGATGACGCAGGCACCGTGCGGCCGTTGCCCTTCACGACCTTGCCCTCGCTGAACGACCAACAGAAGTCGACGAACCGCTCGCCGCGATCCTCCATCTCGCAATAAATCTGCGCCCCACGAATGGTGGCGTCGATTTTCGCCCGCGCGCGGATGATCCCTTCGTCGGCCATCAGCCTGGCGACGTCTCGCGTCCCGAATCGAGCGACTTTTTCCGGATCGAAACCGGCGAACGCCTTCCGAAAGGCCGGCCGCTTTCGCAGGACGGTGATCCAGGCGAGGCCAGCCTGGAATCCTTCGAGCATCAACACCTCCCACAACAGGCGGGAGTCCCGCACCGGAACGCCCCATTCCTCGTCGTGGTACGCCCGCATCAGCGCATCGCCCTCGGCCCACGTACAACGATGCAGATCGGCCATTCCCGGCTCCCTTGCTCGGCGGTGGACTTCGATCCATAGTCTGCTGTCCCGGGCAACCCCACTTCACCCGAAAATCTCGCAGGAGCTTCCGGTGGACGACCCCACTCGCTTGTTCGACGAGTTCGATCGCGGAGCGATCTCGCGACGCCAGCTCTTCCAGACCCTTGGCCTCGTTGCCTTGTCGGCGCCGTTCGTACCGCTCGCGCGCGCCTTTGCGCAGGGGCAGTGCGCCGGCCGCGCCAGCGACACGACCGCCGCCTGCAACAAGACGCCCTTCAAGCCGCCGTTCGAGCCGACGGGATTCAGGACCGTCCTCCTCGACCACTTCAACATGCGCGTCACCGACGCGGAGAAAGAAGCCGCGTTCTACGCCGCGTTCCTCGGCTGGAAGGTCCGCAGCAACGACGGGAACGAGATCTACATGGACATCGGTGACTGGGGCGGCGTGAAGATCCGCGGCGGCTACACGCCGCCCGCGCGCGGCCAGGGTGGTCGCGGCGGCGGTGGTGGCGGTGGAGCCCGCCAGGCCGGTGACACGACGGGCGGCCGGGGCGGCCGGGGCGGCGGTGGTGGAGGCGGAGGGGGCGCTGGTGGCCGAGGCGGCGGCGCTGGGCCCCGCGACGATCCGAGCCACATGGCCGCGTGCACGACGCCGAAGGTTGCCGGTGTCGACGGCGGCGGCGCGCTCTGGGACGGTTTCGCCTGGGGCATCGAGCCGTGGGACACCAACAAGGTCGAAGCCGCGCTCAAGGCGCGTGGCCTCGACCCCGTCGCCGACCACACCGGAGACGACTTCCGCAGCTTTCACGTGAAGGATCCGGACGGCATGGACGTCTGGCTCACCAACGGCAACAAGAAGAATCGCCGCAAGGGACCCGCGAACGGAAAGCTCAACGTGGCGTTGCCGTTCGAGCCGACGGGTTGGAAGACGATGTACCTCGACCACATCTCGTACCAGTGCACGAGCTACAAGGAGACGGTCGCCTTTTACGAGGCGCTCATCGGTTGGAAGGGACTCGGCGACGAAGGCAGCCAGAACGAGACTCAGATCTCCAAGGAAATTGGCGGGCTGCTCATTCGCAGCGGCACGAGCGGCAACGCTCTCGCGCCCGGGTTCGTGATGCCAGCTCAACGCAGAGCCGTGATGAACCACATCTCGTTCGGCGTCTCGCCCTTCGACGCCGACAAGATGTGGGAGGAGATGTGCAAGCGCGGCCTTCAGGCGCGCGTCGACACCGGCGCGATCGCGTCGTCGCCGCCGTTGGAGCACGACATTCACACGGCGAACTACAAGAGCTTCCACACGCGGACGCCGAACAACTACGACCTGCAATTCAGCGCGAAAATTTCGGCGGACATGAAGACAGGCCCCGGCTGATACCGAACGGCTGGGAGCGCTGCGGCCGAGAGGCGCGACAGCCGAGAGGCGCGACGGCCGGACGGCGCGGTTGCCGAACGACGGATGTCGGACGGCGCTGACTACGGGAGAAGGCGAAAAAGGCGCGAGCGAGTTGATCGCTCGCGCCGTCGTTTTCTGGTTCGCGATCTCGTCTCTCGCACTTGGCGCAGTCGGCGACTCTCGGACGTCCCTCGCCTTCAGGCCGTCGCGCTCGTTGGCCCTCGCGCCGTTTGGCCCTCGCGCCGTTTGGCCCTCGCGCCGTTTGGCCCTCGCGCCGTTTGGCCCTCGCGCCGTTTGGCCCTCGCGCCGTTCGCCGTCACCGTTGCGCCGTTCAGCCGTCGCGCCGTTCGGCAGTTGCGAGTCTCGCGTTCCCGCCGTTTGCATTGGACTTCCGTCCAATCGTCATCGCTCGCTCGTTGCCCCATGATCCGCTGGCGCCGATCAGCCCCCTGACAACCAAGCGAAGTGGAGCGCGACCGATGACGAGCGTCAATGACACGCGCATGCGCGACGTGTTGCCCATTCCCGACGTCACCCCGGTCGGGCTGACGACGTACGACGCGAAAGACCCGGACACGAAGTATCCGCCGATCGTACCGCTGCGTCCGCCCGCCGGCGCGCCGAACGTGCTGGTCGTACTCATCGACGACGTCGGGATTCGGCGCGGCGAGTGCGTTTGGCGGCCCGTGCCAGACGCCGACGTTCGAGAAGCTCGCGGCCGGAGGACTCAAGTACAATCGCTTTCACACGACCGCGCTCTGCTCTCCGACACGGGCTGCGCTGCTGGCCGGCCGCAACCATCACACGGTCGGCATGGGTGCAATCACCGAGCTGGCGACGTCGGCGCCGGGACAGAACTCGATTCGCCCCAACACGTGCGCGCCGCTCGCCGAGGTGCTCAAGCTGAACGGCTACTCCACGGCGCAGTTCGGCAAGTGTCACGAGGTCCCGGTCTGGGAGACGAGTCCGGTCGGTCCGTTCGAGCACTGGCCGAGCGGCGGAGGCGGCTTCGAGTATTTCTACGGATTCATCGGCGGGGAAACCAACCAGTACTATCCGGCCATCTTCGAAGGCACCACGCCGATAGAGCAGAAGACGACGCCCGAGGAAGGCTACCACTTCACGACTGACATGACCGAGAAGGCGGTGAAGTGGATCCGCCAACAGAAGTCGCTCACTCCCGAGAAGCCGTTCTTCATCTACTACGCGCCGGGTGCGACGCACGCGCCGCATCACGTTCCGAAGGAATGGGCCGACAAGTACAAGGGCAAATTCGATTCGGGGTGGGACAAACTTCGCGAGGACATTTTCGCCCGGCAGAAAAAGCTCGGCGTCATTCCCGAGGACTGCGAGCTCACGAAGCGTCCGGCAGAGCTACCCGGTTGGGACACGATCACGCCGGAGATGAAGCCGGTGCTGGCGCGGCAGATGGAGGTCTACGCCGGCTTTCTGGAGCACACGGACCACCACGTCGGATTGCTCGTCGACGCGCTTCAGGATCTGGACATTCTGAACGACACGCTGATCTACGTGATCATCGGCGACAACGGCGCGTCGGCGGAGGGATCGCTGCAGGGGACGTTCAACGAGATGATCACGCTGACGGGTTTCGGCCAGCTCGAGACGCCCGAATACATGTCGTCGCGGATCGACAAGTTCGGCGGTCCGGAGGCGTACAACCACTACGCCGTCGGCTGGGCGCACGCCACGGACACGCCCTATCAGTGGACCAAGCAGGTGGCGTCGCACTGGGGCGGCACGCGCAACGGCACGATCGTGCACTGGCCTCATGGGATCGACGCCAAGGGCGAAGTCCGGCCCCACTTCCACCACGTGATCGACGTGTCGCCGACGGTACTCGAAGCCGCGCACCTCCCGCAGCCGACGATCGTGCACGGCGTCCTGCAGCGGCCGATCGAAGGCGTCAGCATGGTGTACTCATTCAACGACGCGAAAGCCGCCGAACGCCACGAGACGCAGTACTTCGAGATGTTCTGCAATCGCGGCATCTACCACAAGGGTTGGACGGCGGTGACGAAGCACCGCACGCCCTGGGCGCCCATGACGGCCAAGCTCCCTTCGTTCGACGCCGACTGCTGGGAGCTCTACGATACGACGAAGGACTGGTCGCAGGCGCACGACCTGGCGAAAGAGCAACCGGACAAGCTCGCCGAGCTTCAGCGTTTGTGGCTCATCGAAGCGACGAAATACAACGTCCTGCCGCTCGACGATCGGGGGGTGGAGCGCTTCAACTCGGATTCCGCTGGTCGCCCGCAGCTCGTGAAGGGCGGCCGCCAACTGCTTTTCGGCGGCATGGGCCGAATCACCGAAAGCTCGATCCTGAACCTGCACAACAAGTCCTACGCGGTGACGGCTGACATCGTCGTGCCGAAGGAAGATGCCGATGGCGTCATCATCGCGTTGGGCGGAATCACCGGCGGATGGAGCCTCTACGCCAAGGGCGGAAAGGCGAAGCACTGCTACAACTTCTTCGGCCTCGAGGAATTCATGGTCGAGGGAAAGACCCGTCTACCCGAAGGCCGACACCAGGTGCGCGTCGAGTTTGCGTACGACGGCGGCGGGCCGGCCAAGGGTGGCACGCTGACGCTGTACCTCGACGGCAAGCCGGACGGCGAGGGGCGCATCGAACGGACGGAGCCCCAAATCTTCTCAGCCGACGAGACCTGCGACATCGGCACCGAATTCGGATCGCCGGTCACCAAGGACTACGATCGCCGAGAGTTCAACGGTGTCGTGAACTGGGTCCAGCTCGACCAGGGCGAGGACGCGAAGAACGCGGAGCACTACATCAAGCCGGAAGAGAGGCTGCATCTCGCGATGGCCGTACAATAAGGCGGCCACTTCCCGGGCACGATCGGCGCGACCCGCGTCTATCGCCTCGCCGGCGGCGGGCCGCAGCGATTCGGCTTCAACGGCTTCTTCTTCAGCGTCGCGCCGCTCGACTACACGTACGTGAGCGACTGGCTCTGGGACACCGACGACGTCCTGCTGTACGACGATCCGGATCACCCGGGATGGTACCTGGCATACAACGTCCGGACGGGCACGTACGTGCACGTGTTGTATCTGGGTCCTTAAAGAACTTGGAAGTTGCGCATTTCGCGGCCTTCGGAAGTTGGCGCCGCTTCTAAGTTGGCGCCGTCTCTAAGTCGGCGCCGTTCGGGAGTCAGCGCTTCTCGCTGTTCGGAATCGGCGGCGCCGGTGTATAGCGCCGCCCAAAGTTGAAGTCCGCCCACGACAGGAAATACTTCCAGTTCGGCGCATCAGTGTGCCCGCCATCGTGCTGGCGCCACGCGATCTGTCCGTCGAGCAAGCCGACGTTCACGGGCGGCATCTTCTCCTTCATATAGTCGTCGGACACGCCGAGCGTCTGGGCGCCGAGCAGGCGGAACGCGGGTTGTGCGGCTACCGTCGCCATGTAACTCCCCTGGTGGTCGAGCCACTTCGCGTCGCCGCGTTCGGGGACGCCGTAGCTCACGAACGTGAGACGCGGCGCGCAGAGGGCGATCAGCTCGTGCGAGTCCACCGGCAGATCGCCGGCGTTCTTGCTGCCGAAGTTCGAATCGGACGCGCCGTACTTGAGGAAGTTGCCCGCCATCCAGTGATACTCACCGGTGCCCGTGAGATTCTCGACGGCCTCGCCCCAATTGCGCCGGTTGAGTTTCGCGCCGCCTTCGCCGGACGACCCGACCAGCACGAGCGCGAATCGCTCGTCGAACGCCATCGCGACGAGCGCCGCCTTTCCGTAGCGTGACACACCTTCGACGCCGACCTTCGCTGCGTCGACAGCGTTGTCCGTCTGGAGATAGTCGAGCACCCGCGACGCGCCCCAACCCCAGGCGCGCAACGCGCCCCAGTCGTCGGGCTTCCTCGGCTGCCCTCGATTCGTGAGGCCGATGATCCCTTTCGTCAGTCCGGCGCCGTTGTCCGCCTGAACGGCCGTTGGATTCAGAAACACGAATCCCCAGCCGTCGAGGATGAGCTGCTCCGTGGCCGGCGCGTCGCTTCCCGGCGGTGGCGGCGGAAAGGTGAACGCGGGTCGGTTCGTCGGTGGCGGAATCGGGCGACCCAATGCCTGGTCGAGATTCCCGGGCCGGAACATGATCATCACCGGGACGCGACCCTTTGCGTCCGCCGGCACGACGAGCGTCGCCGCAACGTCGACGGTGATGTCGGAATACGCAGAGTGGTCGACGTGTCCGACGATCTGCTTGCCGAGCACGCGTCGCCCGGCGATCGTGCCGCTGTCGGTCGAGACCACGCTCCACGTCACGCGCGGTACGTTCTTCGGAATCCGGCCGTAGACTTCGCGCTCGAAGTCCTCCACCAGCTCGGCGCGCCTGCGCGTCCACAGCGCGGGGCTCGTCACCTTGCGCCCGTCTTTGAGTGTCAGGAGATCGGGCAGGTTGGGGAACGGGTTCGCCTTGGTTTCGTCGTAGTTCGCGTGATTCGCGTCCTGCTCGTTGCCGCTCGGCCCGGGCCTCAGCGCTTTGATCCCGAGTTGCTCCATCATCTGCTGATGGTCTTCGGCGGCGGTCCATCCTTTCGACGGCGAGACACTCGCGCTCGAGGCGGATCCGCTCTGCTGCGCGCGCGCGTCGGTTGCGACCAGCGTCACCGCCATTGTGAGAATGAGCGGCAGCGCGAATCCATCGAGTGCTCGGGGGTGGGCACGATTCGGCATGGTGGACCTGGCGTGCAGCGGTATGTTCTCGAACGAAACGGTATCTACGAAACTATACGTCGGGATATTCGAAAGGCGAGGAAGCCGGTGGACAGGTGGACAGGTGGACGGGTGGACGGGTGGACGGGTGAAACGGCGGATCATTGCGCTTGCTACGGGCGTTGCGCTCGCGGTGGCGGCGGCGCATGCGCAGGGTCAGCGTCGGAGCGGGGGAATTCCGCAACTGCGAAAGCAGGGCACGGCGACGCAGCTCGTCGTGGACGGCGCGCCGTTCCTCATACTGGGCGGCGAGTTGGGAAACTCGAGCGCGTCGAGCCTCGAGTACCTGCGCCCGCTTTGGCCAAGGCGGGACCGCTGCCGCATCTCGCCGACGTGTGGCGCGCCGCAGCGCCGTCGATCGACCTGCTCGCGCCGGACATCTACTTCCCGAACTTCGTCGAGTGGACCGGCAACTACGTGCGTTCGGGGAATCCGCTGTTCATTCCCGAAGTCAAGCTCGACGCTCGCGCGCCGCTCGAGGCGTTTTATTCGATCGGCGCGCACGACGCGATCGGGTTCAGCCCGTTCGCCATCGAATCGCCGACGGACGCCGATGAGGCCTCGATCGGCCGCGCCTATGAGATGCTCGGCGAGCTCGCGCCGCTGATTCTCCGCGAGCAGGGGCGCGGTTCGATGACCGGGGTGATTCCCCCCGTGTCGTTCGACGGAACCGTGGACGATTCGCCGCAGCGGGTCACCGTCGGCGGCACGTTCGCCGCGACCGTGTCTTTCGAGTCGCCCCCCGGGCAATCGCAGGCGACAGTGGCTCGTGCACTCGGCGGAGGACTCATCATCGCGCTCGCGCCGGACGATTTGCTGATCGCAGGATCGGGCATCGTCGTGACGTTCGAACCAACGGGGCCGGGCGACCCGATCGCGGGAATCCTGAGCGCCGACGAGCGTCGCTTCGTGAATGGGCAATGGAGAATCAGTCGGCGCCTCAACGGCGATCAGACTCACCAAGGGCGGCACATTCGGCTGCCACCCGGCGAATTCACGATCCAGCGGGTGAGGCTGTATCGATATCGCTAGCAAAGAGCCGTGCGCGTGCGCGTGTAATCTTGCCGTGTGGTAGAGTCGACTTGCCGCAGCGAAGGATGGTCTTCCCGAATCACGCGGCGTATTGGCGACGCCAGCCAAGGATCTCGACGAAGGGATGGACCAGTTGTACGATGGATTCGATCAGCTATCCGGTCGGAAGACTCCGACGACCGCGTGAGCAAACCAACGCGCACGGTTGCGCACGATCGGCCGACCGAACCTCCGACCGAACTGGCCGGTCGCCCCGATCGACTCGCCAGCCGGCCCGCTCGCTCATCGGCACGCTGAACGAGACTGGCTGTCTCGCACGTTGAATCGACCGCCGAGACGATCGCGCTGATCGCGGCGACCGATGCGATTGTCGGCGGGGAAAGTGAGTTGACGCGCCCGACCGACGAAGTCGCCAGCTCGAAAATGTCTCACGGACCACTCGGCAAATTCCAATTTCCGTTGGGACCGATTCGCTGACCGAGCGGTAAAGCCGATTCGCCGGACGGAAGAGTCGCCTTGCCACGAATTACAGTCCGGCCTAGTCCGATTCGGCATCGAGACGGTTGCCGGGGGCAACCGCATCCGGGAGCCCGAGTCATCGACATCAGTCTCTCTACTTGGGTAATAGCGCCGACCCCCGAAATGGCCTCAATCGGCTCGACCGAAACGCGCCCGAAATGATCGTCAGCGTTTTCGCTAAAGCCCGTTATTTGTCAGTTAAGAGTTTACTGACAAAATGACATGTGAGGCCAAAACAGGGGGCGGCGCTATTACCCAAGTAGGAGGACTCGTCTCGCGGATTCTGGTCCACCCGTCCACCCCGCCCCACCCGTCCACCCGTCCACCCGTCCACCCGTCCACCCGTCCACCCGTCCGCCCGTCCGCCCGTCCGCAGGCGTCAGACTGGAGCGACGTCGGAGCGGAGTGAGAGCGCAGCTGCCAGCTCGTCGACATCGACGGGCTTCACCAGATGGATCGCAAATCCGGCGGCGTCGCTCCGCTGCCGGTCCTGCGTCTGGCCGTACCCGCTGAGCGCGATGAGAGTAGGTGGAGAGTCGGCCAGACGGCGTCGAAGTTCGCCGGCCAGCGAATAGCCGTCCATCGTCGGCAGACCGATGTCGAGGATCGCGATCTGCGGACGAAACGCCTCGGCTAATTCGATTGCGTCGAACGGATTCTTGGTCGCGCGAACGTCGTACCCGAAGGTCTTGAGTAGTCGCGAGAGCCCTACGATCACGTCGTTGTGATCGTCGACGAGGAGAACGCGGGTCGCGACCGATGGCGACTCGTGCGCGCCGAAGTCGGGAGCGGCGGGTCGCGCCGACTCGTTCGATGCGACGGCCGAGGGAAGGCGGACACTGAACTCACTGCCTCGTCCCGGCCCGTCGCTGTGTGCCGTCGCGCTTCCTCCGTGCAACTCGGTGAGCGTCTTGACGAGTGACAGCCCGATGCCGAGCCCACCCTCGGCGCGGTCGGGGCCGCGGGCGCCTTGCACGAACGTATCGAAGAGATCGGGTAGCAGGGCAGGGTCGATCCCGACGCCCGTGTCGCGAACGCGAATCACGACCGAGTCGCCTTCGCGCGCGCCGGTGACGGTGACCACGCCGCCGGGCGGCGTGTAGCGCGCCGCGTTCGAGAGGAGATTGTCGACCACCTGCGTCAGCCGCACTTCGTCGCCCTCGACCTGGAGGCCGGTCGCCGGCATCGAGACGTCGACCCGATGGCCGCGCTCCTCGAAGAGCGGCGACGTCGCCTCGACGGCTCGAGATACGACCGTGGCGAGATCGAGCTGCGTCTTGGAGAGCGTCACCGCGCCGTGGGCAAAGCGGGACATGTCCAACAAGTCGTCCACGAGGCGCGCGAGGTGCTTGACCTGACGAACGATGGTCTCGACATCCTGACGCCCCTCCGCGTCGACGCGACGCTCGAGGAGGCGTGCCGAGGTGAGGATCGGGGTCAACGGGTTGCGCAGCTCGTGCGAGAGGAGGGCGAGGAACTCGTCCTTTCGGCGATCGGCCCTCCGTAGGGCGTCCTCGATCGCTCGCTGTCCGGTCACGTCGGTTATCGCGTTGATCAAACAGGGCTCGCCGTCGACGTCTCCACGAATGGCGGACAAGACGATGCGCAGGGCTCGCCCGTCCATGCTGCGCTTAGTAGCCTCGAAACTCCGTTGCGGGATGCTGTTCACCGATGCGATAAACGCAGCGCGCTCTTCGGCAGACCACAGTCCGAGTTCGACGGTGGTCTTGCCGATGGCTTCCTCGCGCGTGCATCCCAAGAGCTCCAACAGCGCATCATTGATGACGAGGAATCGTCCGTCCGCCTCGCGCGTGATGGCCAATGGCTGCGGACTGAGATTGAAGACCGTCTCGAATCGTCGTTCGGACGCTCGCAGCGCGTCTTCGGCTGCGCGCCGGTCTTGGATGTCGAATGCAACCGCGACCCATCGAACGACGTTTCCTCGAGCGTCTCGGACTGGGGAAGTGTTTCCGAGGTGCCAGCGATACTCGCCGCGCCTGTCGCGTATCCGATATTCGAACTCGGTCGGCGTAGACGTTTCGATCGCGCGTGCCCAGCGGCGCCACAGCTCGCCGCGATCATCGGGGTGTACGGCGTCGAGCGCCCCTTTGTCGGTGAACGTCCGCCGCGCGGTCAAACCAGTGAGCTCGAACCAGCGGTCGTTGACCCAGTCGAGCTCACCCTGGGCGTCGCAGGTCCAGACGATCTGAGGCAGGGCGTTGGCAAGCGCGCGATCAGCGGGGTCGCTGATCGCGTGCAAGGGAAGCTCGTCGTGGTCCGGATGGCCGGTCTCTGACGACACGTTTGGCGGGGGAATTTCGTGGAGTATGTGTCTTTCGCGCGCACATCGCCAGTCGCCTCAGTCACCGTTGAGATCGGCCATCGGGGCCGAGGGCGGACGCCCGAGGCCGCCTGTTCGTCCCAGATGGCGCGCTTCCCGGCGGACTGCGTGTCCGCCGGGAAGATCACGCCGCGCTCGCTGTTCATTGGATGAATCCGAACGCCGTCGGGGCCGCGGTGGGATCCCCCGTCACCCACACCCGCTCGCCGAGGTGCGCGACGAGATCGGCCGGAGGATCGGTCAAGGCGATCGTGCCGCCTCGCGTCAGTTGGAGGCCGTAGCCGAGCAGCGTCGGGCCGATGAGGTCCTGGCCGCTTTCGTCATAGCGGGCGATGAGAATCCCGTCCATGGCGGGTGCACCCTCCACACTGCGCACCACGAAATCGTTCACCTCGAGCGCGCCGTCGGCGTTCCAGGCGCCCCGCACTTCGACCTCGGCCCTGTCGACGCGCGCAACCGATGCCAGGTTCGCGCCGACGAGCACGAACTCCTGGCCGTCGTCCGTGCTGAGCGTGAACGAATTCCGAAGGTCCGTCGTCTGATGGACGATCCCGACGATCGAGATGAGCGCGGCCGCCGGTTGGTTCGGCGCTGCCGGCGCCGCGTGGCCGGCGGGCGCGAGCGAGTCACTGCATGCCGTGCCGGCGGCCAGCCATGCGGCGGCGATTACGGGAATCCAGCGGTTGGTCGACATGTGTTTTCTCCGATGAAGGTCTGGTGATTTCCGGCATCTGGTCGATGCCACGGGACCGACATTACCAACGAGGCGTGGGGTGGCCGTTGCGCCCACCGTTCCCTGACCGTTCTTTTGTCGTGTGACGCAAGACGCGGCCGCGGGCGGCAGTGGTCTCGAGCTTTCCCTTTTCGGCGGCATCGCGCTTCGCGGAGCCGCGCCGGGCGTAGCCGATGCCTTGCTCGCGCAATCGAAACCCGTTGCGCTGCTCGCGTACTTGGCGCTGTCGCCCGACGGCCGATTTCAACGGCGCGATCGGCTGGTCGGCCTTCTGTGGCCCGAGCTCGACCAGTCACACGCGCGCGCGGCCCTGCGCAAGGCCCTTCACGACGTGCGCGCCGCGCTCGGCGCGGACTTCATCGCCGCGCGCGGCGACGACGAGATCGCGATCGCTCCGGCGGCGTTGCGCTGCGACGCCGTGCAGTTCGCGGCGGCGATCGAGAAGGGCCGTTTCGCCCGCGCGGTCGAGCTGTACCGCGGTGACTTCATGCCGGGATTCTTTCTCGCCGGCTGTGCGGATTTCGAGCAATGGCTCGAGGACGAGCGAACGACGGCGCGCGAGCGCGCGGCGGCCGCATCGTGGGCGCTCGCCGTCGCGCTCGAGGGGGACCAGCAGCTGACGGATGCGGGCGTGTGGGCTCGCCGAGCCGCGCGACACGCGTGGACCGACGAGCGCGTGTTACGACGCGCGATGACGATGCTCGAGCGCCTCGGCGATCGCGCCGGGGCGGTGAAGCTCTACGAGGGTTTTGCGGCCCGTCTTCGCGCCGATCTCGAGGTCGAGCCGTCCGCGGAAACGAACGCGCTCATCGAGTCGATTCGCGCGCGCTAAGCGCATATTCGTTTTATGATCCCGCCGCGGCTGAGCTTGTCCTGATCGCACGGCGCGCTTTCTCTCCGGCATTCTCTATTCGGCCCGGAACCCGCGTCCTCATCGAAGTCCATGCTCGGCCTCGCGATCGCTCTGCTCGGCCTCGTCGTCACGCTCGCGCCACGCGACGCCCATGCGCAGGCCGATGATCCCGCGCACCTGCATCGGATCGACGCGTACGTCACGCGCATGATGCGATCGGCGCGCATTCCCGGCGCGGCGGTCGGCATCGTGAAGGGCGATCGGGTCGTCTATCTGCGCGGGTTTGGCCGCGCCGATCCGTCGGGACGCCCCGTCACTCCGCAAACGCCATTTCTGATCGGATCCGTCACCAAGTCGTTCACGGCGCTCGCCGTGCTGCAGCTCGTCGAGCGTGGCCAGGTGGACCTCGACGCGCCGATTCGCCGATACCTCCCATGGTTTCGTGTGGACGACTCGAGCATGTCGTCCGAGATCACCGTACACGAACTGTTGACGATGACGAGCGGGTTGCCGCAAGTGTACGAGACGCAACTCTGGACCGATCGCGACGACGGCGCGCTGGAGCGTACCGTGCGCTTTCTCGCCACGAAGAAGCTGGCCGGCCAGCCCGGGCACTCGTTCGGCTACTCCAACGCGAACTACGAGACGCTCGGGCTGATCGTGCAGGCGGTGTCCGGCGACTCGTATGAGAATTACATGAAGCGACGCGTGTTGGCGCCGCTCGGCATGCACAACAGCTTTGTGTCACAGGACGACGCGCTCGGTCACGGGATGGCGTCCGGCTATCGATGGTGGTTCGGGGTGCCAGTCGCGGTGACGATGCCGTACCGGCGCGCCGAGTTGCCGGCGGGCTACATCATCGCGAGCACGGAGGACATGACGCATTACCTGATCGCCGAGATGAACGACGGCCGCTACGGCGATACTTCGGTGCTGTCGCCGGGCGGCATGGCGATGCGCCACGCCGCGCCGTCGGTCAACACCTATGGCCTCGGATGGGAGTTCCCCCGCGTCGGCGAACGCGTGTTGATCAACCACGACGGTGGAACCGCGAACTTTCAATCGTCGTTGTTCATCGACCCCGCGGCCCGCGTCGGCGTGTATGTCGCCGCGAACGCGATCAACGCGCTCGACGCCTTCTCGTCGCCGCACGGCTTGTCGCCGCTCGACGGCCAGACGACCCGCGCGATGGCGCAGGTCGTGTTGAGCATCGCCACCGATCAACCGTTGCCGGATGAAGGCATTGGCCATCGGCGGCTGACCGTGATGTTCAACGTCGTGATCGCGCTGCTCAGCGCCGCGCTGTTGATGTCGCTCGCGCGGATTCGGCGGCGCCATCGGGGGATGGCACAGCGGGGGATCGCTAGCCGCTCCGAGCTGTGGTCCCGCGCCGCGATCGCCGTCGCCCTGAACCTCACGTTGCCCGTCGGACTGCTCTATCTGTGGCTCGCCGTTCCCGCGTGGCGAGCGCTCATCCTCTTTCAGCCCGACCTCGGCTCCTGGCTGTCCGCGGTTGCGATCGTCCTCTTCATCAAGGGGGTGCTCGAGCTGCTGTTCATCGAGCGTGTATACCGGGAGGCGCAGGACGCGAAGTTCCTGACGCGTCGATCTCACATCGAAACGCGGGTCGTGGTCGTCGGCGGCGGCATCGGCGGACTCGCCGCGGCGCGCCGTCTCGACCGGTTGTTGGGCGGGCGGCGCGACGTCGAGATCACGCTCGTGAACCGCGACAACTTCTTTCTTCTCAGCCCGCTGCTTTTCGAGGCCTGCTCCGGCGTCCTCGAGCTGCGTCACTGCGCGCAGCCCATCCGCCCATGCCTCCGCCGCGTGCGATTCATCGAAGCGACGGCCCGGGAGATCGATGTCGCGCGGCGCATCGTCCGCGTCGCCGGACCGGGCGACGCGGTGCTCGATCTGCCATTCGACCACGTTGTCATCGCCCTCGGCGCCACCACGAACGTCTCTCAGATTCGCGGATCGGAGCATGCGCGCACCTTCAAGACCGTCGCCGACGCCCTGCTGCTCCGCAACCACGTGATCGAGCAGCTCGAGCGCGCGCACGCCGAGACCGACCCGGACCGCCGTCGCGCGATGCTCACCGTGACGGTCATCGGCGGAGGCCTCGTCGGCGTCGAGCTGCTCGGCGAGCTCACGGCATTCGTCGAAGACGAACTGCGGTACTATCCGGGCATTCGGCGAGACGAGCTGCGCTTTCACCTGTTCGAAGCGGGCAATCGGCTGTTGCCGGAGTCGAAGCCGTTTCTTGGCGAGTACGCGGAACGCGTGCTCCGCCGGCGAGGCGTGGCGTTGCACGTCGCGACGCCGGTCGAGGAAATCGGGCCGGCATTCGTTCGCTCGGCCGACCACACCGTGAGCTCACAGACCATCGTGCTCGCGGCCGGCATCGTGCCGAATGCCGTCGCGGCGGCGACGAACGTCGCACGCGATCGTCGCGGCCGCGTCGTGACGGATCCGACGTTGGGGAGCACCAGCGATCCGCGAGTGTGGGCATTCGGCGACTGCGCGTCGACGCCGGCTCCCGATGGCAAGCCATACCCCGCGCTGGCACAGCACGCGGTGCGCGCCGCGCGGATGGCGGCGCGCAACGTGGCCGCGGCGGTCGACGGCCGGCCGGCCAAACCCTTCGTGTACGAACCCCTCGGCATGATGGCGGCGTTCGGGCATACGCGCGCCGCGTGTGATGTGCGAGGAATCAAGCTCACGGGCTTCATCGCCTGGTGGATTCGCCGCACGTACTATCTGTTCCAGATGCCGCGTTGGGACACGCGGTTTCGGATCGCGCTCGACTGGACGGTGTCGCTTTTCTCCCGGCCCGACCTCACGAAGATCGACCTGGCGGAGGAGCGAGAGCAGGAACAGCGCAATAGCGCCGCAAACGGATCGCGGTCGGCGTAACGAACGTCTCGACCGTCGATCCGTCGATAAGCGACCCGGGCCCAAGTTTTGTGCACCGGTTTCGCCGCGCCACTTTTGCGCGTGTGATACACCGCGCAGGTTGTACCATAGATGATCCGTGCCTTCAGTCGGGCGATACTCGCCCTCGCCCTCGCCCGCGGCGTCGAACCGCATCCCACTATCGTCATCGACCCCGGCCATCCGTCGGAGGTGAGCAGCGGAGGGTCGATGCAACACGGGACGAGCGAGGTCCACATCGCATGGCTCGTCGCCCAGCGTCTCGCGGCGCTGCTGCGTGCGCAGGGATATTCCGTCGTCCTGACGAAGCCCGCCGAGCGCACGATGGTCACGAACGTCGAGCGGGCCAGGATCGGTAACGCGGCCAGGGCAACGCTCGTCGTCCGGCTACATTGCGACGACAGTCCCGGCAGTGGTTACGCGATCTATCATCCGGATCGTGCGGCGACCGTTCACGGTCGCACGGGGCCAGGCGAGGCGGTGATCGGCGCGAGCGCGGCGGCGGCGGAGTCGCTGCACGTGTCCATGTCACGGATGTTGGCCGGAAAGCTCGAGGACGGCGGCGTGCGCGGCGATTCGAAGACGGCGATCGGTTCGAAGCAGGGCGCGCTCACCGGCTCCGTGTTCTCGGACGTTCCGGTCGTGCTCGTCGAGATGGTCACGCTGAGCAACGCGCGCGACGCCGCGTTCATCAAGCAACCGACAGGACAGTCGCTCATGGCGCAGGCGATCGCGCAAGGCATCGCGCGCTATGCCCCGGCAACCAACTCACCGAGGGTTCGATGATCCCACGCCTATCGGGTGTGATCGCGCTGGCCGTCCTCGTCGCCGGCTGCACGCAGAGGCCGAAGCCGAACGCCGATACCGGCGCGGCGCAGGCGGGTAAGACCTCGGCCACGGCGGCAACGGCGGGGCTCCAGGCGACGTCCATGGACGAGTGGGAGCGGTTCGACTACTCGGCGCACACCGTCGCGCAGGAGTCGCTCGCGTCACTTCCGCTCATTGAAGTGCAGCGCATTCGAGGAATCATCTTCGGCCGGCACGGGCGCGTCTTTCAGGACTCGACGCTCCAGGCATGGCTGACGACGCGCTCGTGGTATCACGCGGACACGACCTTCACCAACGCACGCCTGACGGCCGGCGAGCGCGGGAACCTCGAGGTCGTGCGTGCGGCCGAGGCGAAGAAGCATTCGCAGATCGAGCCGGGGGACATGCGCTTCTACCAGGACCGCGTGATCACGACGGCGATGCTCGGCGACCATTCGCCGCAGGACTGGGAGGTGCTCGAGGCGGAGGTCCTGGCGAATCACGGATACGTGTTTGCCACCGAGGACGAGTCCGATCGGGCGGTGAACCGCATGCTCGCCACGGACGACTTGCAGCACTATTTCGACCAGCGCTACTGGTACAAGCCAGACGCCGGCTTCGAAGCGGCACAACTTTCGGGCGTAGAGAAGCAGAATCTCGACACGATCGCGCTCGCCGTCATGCGATGGAACAAGCGATCGGTGTCGCCCGGATTGATGAATCTTTTCCAGTCGACGCCATTGACCGAGCGGATGCTCGCCAACGTCTCGATCAATGACCTGCGCCTCTTACGGAACGAGGTGTACGCCCGCCACGGCCGGCCGTTTCAAACGGCGTGGCTGGCCGAGTACTTCCGGTCGGAGCCCTGGTACACGCCGCGCAAAAACTTCACCGACACCGAGCTTTCGGCGACGGAGCGCGCGAACATCGCCATCATCACGAAGCGCGAGGAGGAGCTCCATCGGTCGCTCGGGACGCGACTCCTCACCGTCGCGGACGTGCAGGGCCTGATTCCCGAAGATGCGCGGCGGTTACGGAACGAGATTTACGCCCGCCACGGGCGGCGCTTTCAGGATCCGCAGCTCCAGCGCTACTTCGCCAGCTTCGCGTGGTACAAGCCGACCGGTGGCTTCCGTGAGAGCCAGCTCAACGAGACGGAGCGGACGAACGCGGCGCTCATCAGCCAGTACGAGCACGGGAAGTTCACCGAAGGCTGATAACGTCGCTCGAGTCCCGCGTGCCGGGACTTCGGTGATCACTCAGCGCGCAACGCCATCGCCGGATCGACGGCGGCCGCGCGCGCGGCGGGCAGCCAGCACGCAATCATGCCGACCGCGCCCAGCAGAACCGCCACGCCCACGAGCGTTGTCGGATCGTTCGGCGCGACACCGAACAGCATTCCGCGCAAGACGCGCACGGCGAGGAGTGCGCCGGCGAATCCGAGCACCACGCCCGTGACGAGCAACACGCCGCCTTCGCCGAGCACCATCCGCCGCACACGCGAGGCATCGGCGCCGAGGCTCATGCGAATGCCAATCTCCGGAATCCGTGTGCTCACCGAGAAGGCCAACACGCCCGCGATACCGACCATCGCGATCACCATCGCCAGCACGCCGAACAGCGCGATGAACGTGGCGTTCACGCGGCGCGGGGCGACCGTCTCGTCACGAACCTGTTCGAGCGTCTCCACCTTCTCGATCATGTGGTGCGGTGAAATCTCACGAATCGCTCGAACGACCGCCGGCGCGAGCGACGCCGGATCGGTTCGCGTGCGCACGACGAGAGCGCCGCCATTGGCGACTCCCTGCGCGAACGGCTCGAACATCGCCGGCGTCGGGTCGGCCTCGAGACCTTGATCGCGCGTGTCACCGACGACGCCGACGACCGTCCGCCACGCGCCCGTCACCGGGGTGAACTTCACGATCATGCCGGTTGCCGCGACGCGCCGGCCGATCGGATTCCGGTTGCCGAATAGCTGCTTGGCGAACGACGCGTTCAAGAGCACGACGAGCGGAGACTCGGCGCGGTCGCCCGCGGTGAAGGTGCGACCGGCGAGAAGCGGAATGCCCGCGGCCGTGAAGTAGCGCGGATCGACGCTCTTGAGACTCGCGCGTGGAACCGAACCGTTCGGGGCGGTCTCGACGCCCTCGACCGCGACCTCGGCTTCGATCGTGCGCCGCAGCGGAACGGCCGATCCGAGCGCCGCGACGTCGACTCCCGGAAGTGCGGCGACCCGATCGCGGATGTGCTCGTAGGTCGCGATGTTCGTCGCTTGGTCTGCCGCGGACGTGAACATCGGTCCGGCCATCGGCAGCTCGAGCGTCAACACGCGCTCGGCGCGGACGCCGGTATCCACGGCCTCGAGGTTGACGAGGGTACGCACGAGCAGGCCGGCGCCCGTCAACAGGACCATGCACACCGCGAGCTGGGCGACGACGAGCGACTGCTGCGCGCGTTGGCGTCCGCGCCCGAGGGTGACTCGCCGGCTCGCCGCTGTGAGCGAGGGGGCGAGCGCGCCGCCGTCGATGCGAGGCACGAACGAGAGCGCGATGGCGGCGACGATGCTCGTCGCGAATCCGACGGCGAGCACGACACCGTCGACACGAATCTCGTAGGCGCGTGGCGTCAGCTGTTCTGCGAAGGCGACGAGCGTCTTCAGGCTGGCGACCGCCGTCAGCACCCCGAGTGCGCCGCCGCCGAGCGCCAGCGTGAGGTTTTCGACGATGAGCAGACGACGCAGACGCCACCGGCTCGCACCGAGCGCGGCGCGCACGTGCAGTTCGCGCTCGCGGCGGATGCCGCGCATCAGCGTGAGGTTGGCCACGTTGGCGCACGCGATGAAGAGGACGAAGGCCGCGGCCGTCATCAGCACCCAGAGGGTGAGGGTCGCGCGTTCGTTGAGAACCGCCCGCAGCGGTGCCAGCGAGACCGCGAACCGCTCGTCCTTGCCGTACGCGTCCGGGTACTCGCGGGCGAGGGTCGCCGACAGCCGCGCGATCTCGGCCCGCGCTCGCTCGACGGTGGCGTTCGGCGCGAGCCGGCCGAAGACTTCCGTCATTCGGTGCGTTCGCGAGGTCGTCATCGCCGCGCCCAAATGATGCGGGCTGGTCACCGTGTTGACGAACACGTCCGTGCGCCGTGGATAGTGCGCCGCGCGCTGCACGACGCCGACGATCGTCGAGACCTTGGTGTCGATGCGGACCGTGCGCCCGACGATCGCCGAATCGCCGCCGAAATGATCCATCCAAAATTCATACGTGAGCACCGCGACGGGCGGCGCCGCCGGACCGTCGTCGCCGCGGTCGGTGAGGCGGCCGAGAATCGGGGCCAGTCCCATCACCTCGAAGTAGTTGCCCGTGACGATGCCGGCCTGCGCGTGGACGGGCAGTCCGTCGTCGCCGGTGAGCGTGAAGATGGTCGATGAGTACTCGGCGATGGCGGACAGGGTGGTCGATGCCGCGCGGTAGTCGGCGATCTCCGGAACGGAGAAGAGCTCGTTCGGCGATTTCGCCGTGGATTGGCGGAGATACACCAGCTGCTCGCCGTGCCGGTTGGGCAGGGGCTTGAGCAGCGTGCCGCGGAGCAGCGTGAACATCGTGGTGTTGGCGCCGATTCCGAGCGTCAGCGTGAGCACGATCGTGAAGCTGTAGCCTGGCGCGCGCCGGATGCCGCGCATCGCGAACCGTAAGTCGCCGATCAACTCGTCGAGCCACCTCGTGCCGTGCGTGTCGCGCATCTGCTCTTTCCGGAGCCCGATGCCGCCCAAGTCGCGCAACGCGGCGTAGCGAGCTTCCTCGTGCGGCATGCCCTGTCGGACGTTCTTCGCGATCTGCTGCTCGAGGTGGTACTCGAGCTCATCGTCGAGCTCGCGTTCGACGACGTCGCGCCGGAAGAGCGAACGAAGGCGGAGCGGTACGGTACGAAGGTGGGCGACGATGGACTTCCGCATGAGGCGCTCTGTCGGTTACCGAGATGAGTATATGGGTATCGCGGCGCTCCGCGGTCGGCAAGAGGATACGAGCGACCCACGCAAATCGCTTACACACGGCCCATCGGCGACCCATTGTTCACCGCGTGGGCAGGGGCATATACTCCTGTCGGTCACCGATAGAGAGCCGCTCG
Source organism: uncultured Gemmatimonadaceae bacterium (assembly GCA_963736315.1). Lineage (GTDB taxonomy): Bacteria > Gemmatimonadota > Gemmatimonadetes > Gemmatimonadales > Gemmatimonadaceae > JAQBQB01. Next base: position 458,493 of record CAVTOB010000001.1, read on the forward strand.
TGAGCAAGCCGCCCGATCTCGTCCAAGGCACGCTGGATCTGTTGATTCTCAAAATGCTGATCCTGCGGCCCATGAACGGCTGGGCGCTCGCCGAAGCGCTCAAGCAGGCGTCGGCGGACGTGCTCCGCGTGAGCAGCGGCTCGCTGTACCCCGCGCTCCACAAGCTCGAGCAGGAGGGCTGGATCGTCGCGGAATGGCGCGCGAGCGCAAACAATCGGCGAGCCAAGTTCTATTCGTTGACGCGGGCCGGCCGCAAGCAACTCCGGCTCGAGTCCGACAACTGGGATCGCTTGGCCGGCGCCATTTCGGCGATCATGCGGCTCCGTGCGGCTCCCGGAGGCGCGACATGACGCGCGGTCGGCTGCTACGCGCGCCGGCTGTCTACTCGCCGGAATACCATCCGTTCTGAAGCTCGCTTCGAAGGCGCCAGGGTAGAGGCGGCTTCTGGTTGGGAGAAGACCCCGAGGCTGGACAGCTGGAGCGCGACGTGTCAGGATGAACGAATGAGCCAGTCCCATCGCCTTTCGCTCGCCGCCGCGTGCATCGCCGCCGCGGGGTTCGCGGCCTGCCATCGCTCGGGCACGCCATCCGCGCCCGCTCCCGGCGTCGCCGCGAGTCCGGCGGCCATCGTCCACTCGGCGTTTCCACCAGACTGGCGATTCAGGCCCGGCATCCCCGGTACGTTCGCCGAGCACGGCATGGTGGTCAGCATGTCGCGCGACGCGAGCGAGGCGGGCGTCGAGATTCTCAAGGAAGGCGGCAACGCCGTGGACGCCGCCGTGGCGACTGGCTTCGCGCTCGCGGTGACGTATCCGACCGCCGGCAACATCGGCGGCGGCGGCTTCATGACGATCCGCATGGCCGACGGACGCGTGGCGACGCTCGACTATCGCGAAGTCGCGCCGCTGGCGGCGACACACGACATGTACGTCGAGAACGGCAAGCTCACCGACAAGAGCCGGATCGGGTATCTCGCGTCGGGCGTGCCGGGCTCAGTCGCCGGCATGGCCGAAGCGCTGCGCAAGTACGGCACGATGCCGCTCGCCAAAGTGATGACGCCGGCGATCCGACTCGCGAACGAGGGTTTCGTGACCGGACGCCCCGAGACCGATAGCGGGAGCGGTGCAAGCGGTGGTCGTCGCGGTGGAACCGCGGGGCGGGGAAGGAATTGCAGCGCGTCAGTCGCTCGATTCGAGGGGAGGGATCTCTTCTGCCCGGGCGGACAAGCGCTTGCAGCCGGCACTCGCCTCAAGCAACCGGATCTCGCGCGCACGCTGGAACTGATCGCGGCGCAGGGACCGAAGGCGTTCTACGAGGGCGCGATCGCCGACTCGCTCGTGGCCGACGAGAAGCGCGGCGGCGGGATCATCACCAAGGAAGACCTTCGGCGGTACACGCCGGTCTGGCGCGAACCGATTCGATCGACCTACCGCGGCTACACGCTCTTGACGATGCCCCCGTCGTCATCCGGCGGGATCACGATCAACGAGACGCTCAACATCCTCGAGAACTTCGCGCCGCTGCCGCCGCCGGGAAGCACGGAGTACTCGCATCTCGTCGCCGAGGCGCTGCGGCGCAGCTTCACCGACCGGAACGAGAAGCTCGGCGATCCCGCGTTCGTGAAGGTTCCGGTCGACCACCTCATCGACAAGGCGTACGCCAAGACGCTCGCGTCGCAGATCGACCCGCGTCACGCGTCCGTGACTCCGGTGTTCAACGCGCGCGGCGAGGAGATGGAGACCACACACTACTCCGTGGTGGATGCCGCGGGCAACGCGGTGGCGACGACGACCACGTTGAACGGCGGCTACGGCTCCGGCGTCTGGATTCGCGGCGCCGGGTTCTTCATGAACAACGAGATGGACGACTTCGCCGCGCAGCCGGGGACGCCGAACATGTACGGTCTCGTCCAGGGCGAGGTGAACGCCGTGCAGCCGGGCAAGCGCATGCTTTCGGCGATGTCGCCGACGATCGTGCTCGATCCGCAGGGCAAACTGTTGCTCGTCACCGGCGCGGCGGGGGGGCCGACGATCATCACGACGACGATGCAAGTGATTCTCAACGTCATCGAATTTCATATGAGTCTCTCGGACGCGATGCACGCGCCGCGCCTTCATCATCAGGGGCTGCCCGACCGTCTCGACTACGAGGCGAACGGTCTCACCGTCGCCGTCCAGGATTCGCTCAAGGCAATGGGGCATGTGTTGGGTACGCGCCAACTGGCGACGGCCAACTCGATTATGCGCGTCGGCAACGGGCTCGAGGGGGTCGGGGAACCGCGGTCGGGGGGAGTCGCCGTCGGGTACTGATCGGCCGCCGAGCACCATGCGTCTCATGATCCGCCCACCCCTTTACGCCCGGCTCGATCACCTCATTCGGATGACGCTCAGTCCGGCCGGTCCCTGAATCGGGACTGCGCTATCTTCTCGTGAGCTCTCACGGACTTCCGGGCCGCCGCGGCGGGTGGCGCGCGGTGTCGGAGCCCAGACGGCCGTATCGGCGGCGCTGGCCGGACCGATCTTGCCTTCGGCGGACTTGAGCAGCGTCGCCGGATCGTAGACGCGTCCGGCTTTGATCACAACGCGCGGATTGCGGACGACCTTGATGTCTTGCAGCGGGTTTCCGCGCAGGACCACGAGATCGGCCCACTTGCCGGCTTCGACCGAGCCGAGGCGGTCGCCAAACCCCATCGCCCGAGCGCTGTTGATCGTCGCGATCTTCAGGATTTGCCAATTAGGAATGCCTGACGCCGAGTATGCGTACATCTCGCGCGCGGCGGAGAAGGGGGTGAACCACTCGCCCCAGCTCGGATGGTCGGTGCCGAGCGTCATGAGATCGCCGCCGCCGGCGTCGAAGAACGCCTTGATCTCTTTTCGCTTCACGTAGTAGATCTTCTCGAACTGCTTGTTGTTCGTGCGGGGCGGACGCTTGGCGAGCACCTCGCGCATGTACGGCGTCAGGAAGCGGCGCTCGTCGCCCGCGTAGTACTCCGTGAGGACGGTGTCCTGCGCGCCGTACATACCATAAGTGCTCAAGGTGGCGTCGAAGTAGACGTGGTGCGTGATGAACAGCGCGGCGATCTTCTTGAAGGCCGGCGTATCGAACGTCATGTCCTCGTACGAGGCGTAGGCGGACTTGTCGGGGGTGAAGGCGTCGCCGCCCATGAAGTGCTCGATGCGATCGATGCCCATGATAATGGCGTCGCGCGGATTCACACTGTTCCGATTGCCGGAGTCTAGATGACCCGTCACGGTCAGTCCGTGAACGTGGGCGCGCTCGATCACCGCCTCGAGCTCGTCGGGCGTGATGCCCTTGGTCTTGATGCCTTTGACCCCCAGCTCGGCCCAATGGTCGATTTCCGCGTAGATCTGGTCGCGGGTGATCTCGCGATTCCAATTGGGGCGCGCCGTGCCGAAGTACGGTCCCGAGTTCATGAGGCGCGGACCGACAATCTCGCCGTTGTCGATCTTGATGCGCAGGGCGCGCATGTCGTCCGGGTTCATCTCACCGGCCGGAAAGGTCGACGTGACGCCGTTGGCGATGAACAGCGGCGGGTACGCGACCGTCTCATCCTTTCGCCCGGCGTTGAACAAATCCATGGCGTAGTGCGCATGGAGATCGAAGAAGCCCGGAACGACGGTCTCGCTGTCGGCGACCTGGACGCGCTCGGCATCGGCCGCGGCAATCGACAGGTCGCCGCCGACGCGCAAGATCTTGCCGGCGCGGACGAGAATTCCTGGATTTCTCACACGGGCGTTGCTCGTCGACGCAAAGAGCCAACCGCCGGTGACGACGACGTCGCGTTCTTGGGCCGACGCGAGGCTGGTGACGAACAATAGTAGCAGCAGTGCAACGCGCTTCAGCATGCTGGGACCATCGCGAGGGAGGGGACCGTGACGACGCGGGGACGATGGCGCGCGCGGACTGTAGTGTCCAGATAGCCGGCCCCTACTGGCCGGAATTCCACCCCGCCTGAATCTGGCTTCGGAGACGCCAAGGCAACGCGAGCTCGGGCCCATCATCGGTGATCGAGAGCGCCGCGAGGTCGACGATGTCGCTGCGGACGTCTTGCACGACGCCGACTGGAGCTACACCACCGAACGGACGTCCGTGAATCCAGTTGGTGAGCACGATGACGACAAGGTCGCGCTCCGGATCGATCCACATCGACGTCCCGGTGAACCCGGTGTGCCCGAAGGCGCGCGTCGACAGATAGTGACCGCAGCTTCCATCTCCCGGACACGTTTGCCATCCAAGCCCGCGCCATCCCGGACCGGGCGCTGTAAACGCGCGGGCAATGCTGTCGGCGAAGAGTCTTTTGCTCCCCGCGACGCCTCCATCGAGCATGAGCTGAGCGAACACGGCGAGGTCACTCGCCGTGGAAAACAGTCCCGCGTTGCCCGCTACACCACCCAGCGCGCGCGCGGTGGGGTCATGCACCTCGCCGCGTGCGACGGTTGTCTCTGTTGGAGCGATGCGCCCGCGCAGCCAGGATGCCGGCCGAAACATCGTCGAGCGCATGCCGAGTGGCGCGTAAACCGCCCTCTGAACGAACTGATCGAGTGGCTGGTGCGTGATGCGCTCGACGACGAAGCCCATCACATCGAGTCCGAGGTCCGAATACTCGTACTCCGCGCCCGGCGCGCGAACGAGGCTCGTCGCCAGCACGGCATTTCGCGCCGACTCGGGGCCGGCCCCGCGCGTCGAGACGTCGCGCCCGGCCGGCAATCCGGATCGATGCGTCAGCAGGTCGCGAATCGTGACTTGCTCCTTCGCTCCGCCGGTGAACGCCGGCAGATAGTGCGTGACGCGCTCGTCGAGCCGCAACTTCCCCTGATCCACGAGAACCATCGCGGCCGCGGTCGTGGCGACGACTTTGGTGAGGGATGCGAGGTCATACATGGTTCGCTCGGGGTCGACCGCGACTCCTGATCGCCAGTCCAGCGTGCCATAGCCACGCTCCCAGACGATGCCGCCGTGCCTGGCGACAAGCACCGCGGCCCCGGGAAAGCCACCAGCTCGAATCCCGCGGTACACGACGTCGTCGATCATCGCCAGTCGCGACACCGACATCCCGACGGACTCGGGCGCCACGCGCGGCAGGCGCGCGGACGCATCGGTCGCCACCCAACGACTTGCGGTGACCGCGACGGCGTCAACCGCCGCTGAGCCGGCTAGAAATGCGGCGAGAGTGAGGAAATGAAGCGGACGATGCATCAAAGGCCAGACGACTCACACTGAGCGATGGTTGCGCGGTGGCGACGTGCACCACTGCCAACGTCATACCATCGTTCCCTCGCGAGGTTCATAACGAGTCGGGGGCACGCAAACGACTTCACCACTGTCGTCCGCGTCGCCACCGTGGCCGCGACGGCGCGGTGAGCTCAAAAGCCAATATCATCGCCCGCTTTGGGAGGCGGGCGGTGGGGGGCATTTCCTTGAATCGCAACGCCGCTGGCGCCTAGCGCGAGAGAGATCATAGCATTGTCAATGCTTCCGTCGATTCAAGACGTCCTCCGAGCGGACGAATCCGCGGCCCCAGCGCCCCTCATGATACACGGTTCTTCGCCGCTGTCCACAGCGACATGAGAATTCTCTATATTGGCGGCACGGGCGAGATCAGTTTCGCCTGTGTGCACGAAAGCGTGCGCCTCGGCCACGAGGTCAGCGTCTTCAATCGCGGCAACCACAACGCGGGATTGCCGTCCGCTTGTCGTCTCATCACAGGCGATGTCGCCGACGATGCCGCGTACGCGCGCCTCGCCGCCGAGGAGTTCGACGTCATCTGCCAGTTCCGGCTCTTCGCGCCCGATGCCATCCGCAGGGACATTGCCGCGTTCGCCGGGCACTGCGGCCGGTACGTCTTCATCAGCTCCGCCTCGGCGTACGCGAAGCCGGTTCGAGTCCTGCCGATCACCGAACGGACTCCACTGCACAATCCGCACTGGGCCTATTCGCGCGCCAAGGCGGAGATGGAAACCATCCTCCGCGGGCAGACCGCGCTGCCCTACGTCATCGTGCGGCCGAGTCACACCTACCGCACCAAGATGCCGACGCCGCTCGGCGGCGAGGTCTCGCGACTCTTGCGTGGAAAGCCCATCGTCGTGCACGGGGATGGCGAATCGCTGTGGACGATCACGCACGCCACCGATTTCGCGCGGCCGTTCGCGCGGTTGATCGCGGCGCCCGCCGCGCTCAACGAGACGGTGCACATCACCGGGGACCGCGCCTGGTCCTGGAACGAGATCTTTCGAGCGATCGCCGCAGCGATCGGCGTCGACTCACCGGACATCGTTCACGTCGCGTCGGACACGCTCATTCGCTACGAGCCCGACTGGGAAGGGCCGCTGCTTGGCGACAAGGCGCCGTCCGTCCTGTTCGACAACACCAAAGCGAAGTCGATCGCGGGCGACTTCGACTGCCCGATCGACCCCTGGCAGGGAATGCGTCTCGTCGCTCAGCAGTTCCCGCCGCAGGCTGGCGCATACGACGCCGCGACGGACGCGCTCTACGATCGGATCATCGCCGGCCAGCGCGCGCCCATTCGCAGGGCGTGAACAACGGAGGCAGTGACTCGGGCGGGTCTCGAACCAGCGACCTACGGAGGCACGCTGGCCGCATCTCATCCTGCCGTTTCGCGACCGCCCTGTGGTCGTACTAAACAAACCGTCGATCGGTGCCGAAAATATCTTCGCACCGTCCGATCTTGATGCCTTGGAGTCGAGGCGCCACGCCACGGTATGTACATGGCTGACACGAAAGCGTTGTTTACCCAACGGTTCGATGCCGCGCGCACAGCGCTAACCGCCGGGGACGAGCCCGCCGCCGCCGAATCCCTTTACTCGGCAATCGTCGTGGCGCGCACCGATCCCAGTCTCCGGCAGGAGCTGGCCGTCGCCCTCTTCCACCTTGGGAAGCTCTCGCGGAAGTTCGGCCGGGCAGGGGAAGCCGAAGCGGAGCCGCTCCTCACCGAAGCCCTCGCCATCAGCGAAGAGCTCTTCGGCAGGGAACACGCCGCACTCGTCCCGCTGCTCAACGAGTTGGGCCGGCTCCACATTCATCGGTCGCAACACGAGCGTGCCGAGGACGTCCTCGAACGTTTACTCGCGATCGCACGGGGCAAGAGCGAGGAGAACGCCGACGTCGCCACGGCGCTCGCCGGCCTCGCCGTTGTGAAACGCAAACTCGGCGATGACGCCTCGGCGGAAGCACTGTTCAGAGACGCATTGCGCATTCGAGAGAAGGTGCTCGAGCCGAGTCACATGGTCACGGTCGTCACGCTGGAGCACCTCTCTGAAACGTGCGCGGCACGCGGCAACTTCGCCGAAGCGTTGGCGCTGCTTCGGCGCGGTCTGGCAACGCGCGAGGTGGCGTTGGGTCCTGGCCATGCAACGGTGCAGGTCGCGCGGTCGCGCGTGGCCGAGCTCGAACTGCAGGCCGCCGTCGCGGCCGACACGGCGGCGGCTGCTGCCGCGAAGGCCGCCGAGCCGCGGGTGCTTCGCCCCGCCGCCCTTTCACGCGAACGCGCGAAGACGCCGACGGTCACCGCCGCGGTGGCGGCAGCCTCGTTGATGGCATCTTCGATACAGACGCCGTCTGCTTCCCAGATCGTCATCTCTCCACCCGAGAGTGCTCGTCCGTCCGGGAGCCTCGCCGGTCGCGGCGTCCCGCATCGCTACGACGTTCTCGCGGATGTCGCGCACAGCGATGTCGCGAGTGAGGATGCTGCGCCTGGCGACTGGCGATCCACAATCGCACCGGTCCAGGCCGATTCGCCCGAGCCGGCGCGCAAGAAACGAACGGTGCTGTACGCGTCAATCGGAGTGGCCGCCGTTGCGATCGCCGGGCTACTGATGTTGCGCCCGCGCGCGGGCGGCGGCAGCGACCCCGTCTCCACGAAGATGAGCGCTGCGCAGCGCACCACCGCAGCCGTCGCTCCCGTCGTGACGGCGCCGGCGACGAGGACCGGAGCCACAGCGACCAGCGCGGCGGCCATAGTGGTCGGAACGGGCGCCGAGTCGCTCCCGTCCGCAGGCGCGACGCCCGCGGCTACCGCTCGGTGGTAAAGCCAGAGCAGAATGCGCCGGAGAGCGCTCCGCTCCGCCTGCCCCGCGTCGACGTTCACCTGCGTCCGATAAATATCCCGAGCATCCCGGTTGCCAGCATCCCGACGGCGCCGGCCGTCGACTCGATCGCGCGTTCGGTAGCGGAGCGGCAGCGCGCGTCCGACACCGATCGGATTGGAACGAGGGAGAGGGTCTCACCCCCCGCGTCGGCGGACGTCGATAACGCGGTCACCCCGGTCACCCCGGTCACTCCCCCCAAGATCATCGGGCGCGTGCCGGAGCCGCGCTTCCCCGACGCGCTGCTGCGCTCGGGACCCCGCGAAGGACAGGTCGTCGTGCGCTTCATGGTGAACGAGTTCGGGAGTGTCGACGCCGCGAGCATGATCGTGGAGCGATCGGATCACGAGCTGTTCACGTCTGCCGTGCGCGACATCCTGCCCCGCTTCCGCTTCGAGCCCGCCCGCACTCACGCACCGGAATCGAAGCCGGTTGCCGCATGGGTGAGCGTGCCCTTTCGGTTTACGACGAAGAAATAAGGCGCAGGCCAACGGGGCGGCGGGCGTCGCGCTGCACGTCACGCCCCGGGGCCAAGAGCGGTTGAACGCAGGCCAGTTGCTTACGATCTTCGTCGGCAGTTGGCGTCGTGAACCAGCTTAGAGGATTTGCCCCATCGTGCACGGGCTCAAGACTCTGCCGCCAGTAGTCGCTTGGCTTCTTCTTGTGACCCTGGCGAGCGTCGATTGCCACGCGGGTCCCGTGCGGCAGTCCACTCCCGCTGCCGAGGTCATGCTCCGCGCGGATTCCATGCAATACACCGTGACGTTCATGAAGCCGTTTTATCATGCGGCGATCGGTTACGTCTACACGAATCGCACGCAGGCGCCCGTGTCCGCGAACTACTGCAAGGTGCCACGCGGGGCCTGATCCGGACGATCGAAGCGCGCCTGTGATAGACGCGATCTCGCCCCCGTTTCGCCTGACCGAGCGATAGCGCGTCGCCGTTTTCATTGACCCGTCGACCTGTTGCGGGAAGAGTAACCCGAGACGATCAGTTCTCGGGCGCTTTCCTTGCCGCCGCGATCAGAGCAGCCCGCGCCATCGCTCTCCCCTTCGTCGGGCTTCGGATCAGCTAATTACCATCTGCTCGTGGGGCTACGTCGAGTACAAAGCACCCCCAGTCGTTTCCCGCTGTGGCGACGATGACCCATTGGCCCGCGCTCGGAAAGGACACGTCACTCGGATAGCCGTACAACCGTCCAGACGGTCCAGGAGAGTAGGCCAAGCCTTCAACGCGGAATCGGATCGAGTCAGCCGGGTTGTCGATGCGAGCCGCCCGAACGACGAGCGGAGGTTTCTGCAACGAAGAGCCGTGTAACGGGAGCCAGATGACCTTGTGCTCCTTTACCGCGTGAAACCCACCCCATGATGCGTCGGTAAACCCTCCGCGAACGATAAAGTCGCCTGAGCGCAACGAGCCGTTCGGGGCCGACGTGTACGCGACGTACGACGCCGCAACCACGCAGCGTCGTTCGGCGGTTCCGCCGAACCGCGAATCACTGAAATAGGGTTGCTGAACCACCTGCGGAGCAGCGTGCGCGAAAGCAGCCCCTTGGGCTTCGGCCTCTCGAACGGTCGCGGGTATGTTCTGCGCTCTCACGACGTGCGTCGTCGTCGCAATCATCAACGCCCCAGCCAAACTGACCTTCCGCATGCCAGTCTCCATCGAAGGTTCGGAGATCAAAGTTGCCGCAAGCACTGCGCCGAGCGCCGCGATTGGGCCGGGGACAGGGCTCTGCGATTAGGACTCCGGCGTTTTGCGCGCCGTCACGATCACAGCGGCCCGCGCCATCGCTCTGGCGACGAACGCGTCCGCCTTCGGGCCGCGCATCGCCTCCCATTTTGCCCGAAGGTGCGGCGTGCTCGGTCTCGTCGGAGGCGTGCGTCACGGGCGAGCCGGGCAGGATGATCAGGTCGTCGCTGGAGTGCATGGAGCATTCGGCCCGATCTGAGGAGGCAAGGACCCGGTCGGTCCGGCGGCAGGGCGCGAAGGCGTTCACCCGAGGGCGAACAGGCAGCTTGAGCACTGCGTTTCGCTACCAATTCCATCACCAGCGTGAAGCGCCGCCTGCCGTGCATCGAGCGAAATGCTTGTGCTTGAATGACCCGGGCGGGTCTCGAACCCGCGACCTACGGATTAAAAGTCCGTTGCTCTACCAACTGAGCTACCGGGTCAGGTGCTTCTCCCTCTGGCGGTTAACGCCTGCTACTGACTGGCGGTGCCAAGACTGCCGTTGATTTGCTACAAACTGCGCTACAATCGCTTCGACCCGCGCGTGTCTGCGATTGGGTCAACGTGTCGGGAATCTAACGACGGCGGCCGACCGACGGCGCGACCTCTGTGAAGAGCGCGGGCTCGCAAACATGTTCACCGACGAAGGAATCGCCGCGCGCCGTGCGTCTCATGGCGGTCGAACTCCGTGATCACGGAGCGGGTCGCAGTGAACGATGCGATAATTTCGACGCGCAAGTGGGTGGAGGTTCGACCGGCATCCGAAACGACGATTCCGGTTGACCCCGGGAGGGGGTGGAACGCTCCCCGCCACAGCGTCTGCGCGAGAGGCGCGCCCGGCGGGAATCGAGCTAGATCGAGGGGCGACCCGGCGCGGACACGTGACGCTTCGCGCGACCCAACAACAACGATTCCGCGCCGGAACCGTTCCACTGGCGATCTGTGACGGAGCCATCCATTCTTCAGTCCAAATCGGGCATTTCGGCGCGTGCCCCAACCACTCGACTACCTACATGTCTGAATCCCCCGAGCCGCGTCGGGCAACCCTGAATGTCCCGCGCCCGGATCACGAAGTCTTTTCAAGAAATTTTCTGGTTATGGCCGCGTGCGAGCTGCGCTTTCCGGCCCTCGTCGAAATTGATCGTGTTCCGCTCGATACGTTCAGAAAGGCTATTCGACGAGTACTTCCTCGATTTGACCAAGTAAGATCGGTCGATCTTACACTAGGTGAGCGATCAGAAACCGAGTATCGCTTTGGCACCAAGGGGAATGACGTCACTCTCCTGCTCAAGCCGAGCGCTCTCGTCCTCGAATCTCGACGCTATACATCCTTCGTGAGCCTGGCGAGTCTGCTCGACGTGATCATCCCTAGCGCGAAAGGGCTGATCGACTCGGACTTCTTTACGCGGATCGGCCTCCGGTACGTCAACTCGATTCCGTTCAACCAAGACGACGTAAGGTCAATCAACGGATGGATCAACCCGGATCTGGTTCGTCCGCTGGCCCAGGGCGTCTACGGTGCCGTGTCAACGTTTACTCAGGAGGTTCGAGGATACACATCTGATGGCAAATTCACGCTCCGGCATGGTATTGGCCGCGTTGAGAGAAGAGACTTGGGATACACGCTTGACCTAGATTTCTACGACGAGACTGTTGAGGCCACGGCGGCGCTCAAGGAACTTCACGGGTTCAACGCTGGTTCTTACGCACTATTTCGCTGGGCAATCGGGGAGCGCGCTTTGTCCTACCTACGGGGTGAAGGTCCAGCAATCGGGAGGAACTGATGGCTTCGTGGCAGGACGATACGGCGGGAGAAGTGTGGGGCGAGAGCGGCCGAGGCGGTGGCGCGATGGTCGCCGAGCGCACTACGATGACGGACGACCCCTTCGTTCCGGGTGAGCGCTCTCCGACCGAAGAAGAAGCGCTCAGCCGTTGGGAGCGCCTTTGGCCAAGTCCAGACGAAGCATCGAGCGAGGACACGCCGCTGAGCCTGGAGCCGGCGCTGCGGTCACGCGACTCGCTGACGGCGTCGCGACAGTCCACAGCCTCAACAATCGACGCAAACGCTCAGACTCCTGCTGAATCGGAAGGCGAGCGAGCCAACCGACAGCGCCTAGCGTTGCTCGTTCGCAAGTACGCTGAGGAAAAGCTTTCGGATGAGGAACGAGTGCGCCTACGGATGCTGACGGAGCGAGTCCGCGCATTGCTGCCTGGTGTGGACGCGAGTGACTTTGCGAGGCTCGATGATATGGAGGCCCGACGCATCGCACGCCGAACGCGTCTCGAAGCGGCCATGAAGGCAGCCGGCATTGAGTAAACGCGCACTCCAAGCCCACTTTCTCGCTTACCCTCGGGCGAAGCATGTCCGAACGTGTGAGCCGCCGACGCGATACGCGAACTATCAGGACTACAAGCCGTTTCTCCGCACCGAGTTCATTCGTCGATGTTGCTATTGCCGTCGCCCCGACGATCCGAGCGCTCTGGGGGTATTTCATATCGATCACTACAAACCGCGCAGCAGGGGCGGGTCGCTGACTAAATACTCGAACCTCTTTTATTCGTGCGCTCATTGCAACGGGCGCAAGCGCGCCTACTGGCCGCCGAGAAGCCGACGGGACACGCACTTCATACCGAACCCCTGTGATCACGTGATGTCCGATCACTTGAAGTATGACAAAGCGCAGGTGGAGTCTCTCGGCACCGACGCAGGCGACGTGGCGGTAGAGGTGTTGGACTTGAACGACGAGGCGCAGGTCGCCTGGCGCGAGCACGCGATGCGGGTTGTGAAAGGCGTGAGAACGGACCTCGACGCAGCGACGGACCGGCTGCGCCGGGTTGAGAAGGAAATACGTCGAGCAAAATCTCCGGCCCACCTTGCTCAGCTGCGCCAAGCAGAAGCGGAGGCGCTCCAAGCGATCGCTGAGGGGGAACTCGACCTGGAACGCCTCGCGCCGTAAGAGGCCCACCGCCGCAGGTGTTCGAGGAAGAGAGCGCACCGGCGAACGCGGCCTCCGGCGAACCCGTTTCGCGCGCGAAACGATCAAGACGCGTTTCAGCTCTACGACGTGTTCAGGGCGAGAGGGTCGCAAGCTCAAACGCCTTCGTGACGCCATCACGTGAAGGCCCGAAGCAACTTAGCCCAAGAGTCGACCATTGGACGACGTCACCGCGCTCCGCCGCGCCACTCTGGAATTGATCGACGCCGCACCCTTCTCGCGGGCATACCGCGAGTCATGCGCTACCCGCGGCGCAGGCACTCGCGACGCCACGCGAAATCTCGCGCGTGAAGCGCAGGCGAAGTCTGAAAGCGCGCGCGCCGTACCAGGTAGCGAAGCGGTTCGCAGTGGTCACTCTGGGTCCGAAGCCCTCACAGCTGTAGCGCCCTCGGAGGGGCACGCGCCGTCGGCAATCGCATGATCCACGTCGCACGCGACGACGCGCGACCGATGTGTAACCGTTGATCGCTCGCCAGCCGCCGCTCCCGTATGAGCGTGGACCCGTTTCCCGGACGCCAACGCCGACGCGGAACCGCCAAGGCGAAGAAGCGCGCCCGCCGTTCGGCGACTCACGCGCCGAAGCACTTCTTCCGCGGCCTTGCCGACTGGTGCTGTCTACAGCGCGCCCTGGGGAGAAGACCACACGATGGGTCAAGAAGTGGTGATCGCAGCTGCCGGTCCGCGGACAATTGGCTGCGAATTCGCTGCGGCCTTGGCGTCCGACCAAGTCCATGCCTGCCAGACGATGATCGAGGTGCATACCGTTTCGATGGTCGCGAAGAACAAGTACTCTGGCAAAGCAGGCGGCCGTCCCAGCCCGATCAGCGGCGGAACGAAGGTGAGGGAACCGTTGACCAGGGTTACGATGCTGCCGGCGATGATATTCGCCAGCCGGTTCGCTCTGAGCGGAAGAAACCGACACGCCACAATCATGGCCATCGGTATTTCCATCAATACGGCCGAACCCGCTAGAGCCAATTGCCCGAGGTGCGGTGTGTCCGCTGCTGGCGTCCCAAGAAGGGTGGACTTCCCCCGGTTGAGTAGACACCTCCAGCGCCTCGATCGAGATTCGAGGCAGGAGGTGGGAGATGAAGCGACGAGGACGACAGGCGTTTGATGAGCAGTTCCGGCGTGAGGCGGTGCGACTCGCCGAGTCCGGGACGATGCCGATCGCCGAAGTGGCACGCCAGCTGGGCGTGCATTTGGAGACGCTCCGCAACTGGCGGCGCAAGGCACGCGCAGCGGGCGACGGCGAGGCCGCGACCACGGTGCCATCGCTCGAGGAGGAGAATCGGCGGCTGCGTCGCGAGAACGCGCGGCTGCTCGAGGAGCGAGAGATCTTAAAAAAAGCGACGGCCTTCTTCGCCAAGGATGCACAATGAGGTTTCTGTTCATCCGCGCGCACGAAGGGATCTTTCACGTCACGACGATGTGTCGGGTCCTTCAGGTGTCGAAGGCCGGGTTCTACAAGTGGCGTGCGCAGCCGCTCAGTGAGCGGGTGAAGGCCGATGCCGTCCTCGCGGCGCGGATTCGCGCGATCCATACGGGGCGGCGCCGGTCGTACGGAAGCCCGCGCGTCCATCGCGACCTGCGTGCGGCGGGCGTGCGCTGCGGCGAGAAGCGTGTCGCACGCGTCATGCGCCAGGCCGGCATCCGGGCGATGGCACCGAAGCGCTTTCGGGTGACGACGCAATCGGGCCATCGTGCAGCGGTCGCCCCGAATCATCTGGCGCGTCGATTCGGCGTGAGTGCGCAGTCCGGCCCCAACCGCGTGTGGGCGGCCGACATCACGTACATGCCGACTCGTGAAGGCTGGCTGTACCTCGCGGTCATTCTCGATCTCGCATCGCGCCGGGTCGTGGGCTGGGCTGTGCGGACGCGCCTCGATCAGGAGCTCGCTCTCGGTGCATTGCGCATGGCGCTGCGGCACCGCGGGGCTCGCGGCGGGCTCCATCACTCGGACCGTGGCGTGCAATACGCCAGCGCGGCGTACCAGGCGCTGCTCGCGGGAGCAGGGTTTACACCGAGCATGAGTGGCGTCGGGGATTGCTGGGACAATGCCGTCGTGGAAAGCTTCTTCGCAACGCTCACGAAGGAGTTGCTGGCGGAGGGGCTGTTCGAGTCGCGGGCGATTGCGAATCGCGAGCTCTTTGCGTTTATCGAGATCTGGTACAATCGGCAGCGGCGGCACTCATCGCTCGGCTACCGTTCACCCGTGCAGTTCGAAGCAGAAATGAGCAAAGTCAGCTAACCAAGGTGTCTACTAAACCGGGTGAGCTCCAGGGCCCACAAGGCAATCACGTCCGCATACAGATAGTTGAGCAACGCGAAGATCCACAACAACGACAACCGCTCCTTTGTGTCGTGCATGTCAACCTCCTAGGGAATGGTGATAGTCGTCGGCCAACGTGTTGGCGGGGTCGAGGCTCACCCGACCATCCGGCGTTCGGTCCGTAGGCGGCGCAGCTCCGACACCCACAGCATGAGCGAGAACAGCCCGTTCACGCCGAGCGCGATCAAGCACCATATGAAGAGCAACGCGTCGCTGTACCGGCTGCGATTTCCGTTGTTGCTGAAGTGGAGTGCCGGCATGCCGATCGCCGCGAGCGCGACGAACAACATGATCATCCGTCCGGATCGGAGCTCGGGGACGAGCGCGGGCCCGGCCAGCATCAGGGTCAGAACCACAACGGCCGTGAGGTTGCCCCATCCCGCCTCGATCGTGCCCGGCGGGGAATGATAGGCGTCCTCCGCGAGATGCAGCGTTAGGAGGAGCACCGAGAGGAGCGACGTGCGCACGAGCAGGCGTTGGTGCGTCATGATTGACGAAGGTACACCGCGGCCGCGCGCCCTTCGCGCGGTTCACGGCACGTGGCCGTGACTCGCCACAAAGCGCTCGTCCATCGGCCGCGCCACACTCGGCGAGGGCCCGCACGGGCAGTAGATTCGCGCTGTGAAACACATCCGCTCCGCGCTCCTCTCGCTCGCCGGGTGGACGATTCCCGGACTGGTCGCCGGGGCGGCCACCGTGCTGTTCTTGCCGATCGAGCCAGAAACGCGCGCGTACCTCGGGCGGCTCGGGGCGGCACTCCTCGTGTCGTGGTGGATCTGGGCCCCTATCGCGCCCGCCGTGCGCGTCGCGATGCGCCGTGTGCCGCTCGAGCGCCCGCTGTGGCGGCCGCTGACAATGCACGTCGTGCTCGCAACCGCGTCGGCACTCGCCTGGTCCGCGTGGTCCGCGTGGGCGCTGTGGCTCTCGCGACCACCGACGCTTCCGGCGGAGTCGTACGGCGCGACGCTCCAACGGCTCATCGGCGGACACGTGTTGCTGGGGGTCGCGGTCTACGCCTCGCTCGTGGCGGTGCTGATGGCGATGGACGAGCGCGCGGCGCGCCGCCGGCGCGAGCTCGACACCGTGCGGCTCGAGGCCGACTTGGCGCAAGCGCAGCTGCGCGCGTTGCAGATGCAGCTCCAGCCGCACTTCCTCTTCAACACGCTCCACGGCATCGCGATGCTCACGGACACCGATCCGGCGGGCGCCGAGTCGATGGCGGTGAAGCTCGCTGAGCTGCTGCGCGCGACGCTGAGTCTGCGCGACGTGCCGGAGGTGCCGCTGCGCACGGAGCTCGATCTGCTGCGCGCCTATCTCGCGATCGAGGAGACGCGGTTCGGCGACCGTTTAGTCGTGACGTTCGTGGTTCCTGACGATGCGCTCGACGAGCGCGTCCCGAGCTTTCTGTTGCAGCCCATCGTTGAAAATGCCGTCCGTCACGGCGTGGCGCCGCGCGTGGAGACGGGGCACATCGCCATCGGCGCGGCGCGCGAAGCGGATGCGCTCCTGCTGTCGGTGGAAGACGACGGGCCCGGATTTGGCGCGGATCCGTTCGCGGTCGGCGGCGTGGGGCTGCCGGCCACGCGCGAGCGCTTGGCGCTGCGCTATGGCGACGCGGGCTCGATTCGGTGCGAAATGCGGAACGCGGGCGCGCGGGGCGCGCTCGTGACGATTCGCATTCCGCTCGACGCGCAGCTGGCCTGATGGCGGACGACGCGCTTCGTGTGGTCGTCGCCGACGATGAGCCGGCCGCGTTGAACGGCCTCGCTCGGCGGCTCGCCGCGAGCCCGCAATTGCGGGTCGTCGCCACTTGCCCAAACGGGATCGCGGCGCTGGAGCAGATTCGCGTGACTCGGCCCGATGCGGCCTTCCTCGATGTGGCCATGCCGGGGCTGGCGGGCCTCGACGTCGTGCGCGCGCTGGATCCCGCCGAACGGCCGCACATCGTGTTCGTCACGGCGTACGACCGCTTCGCGATTCAGGCGTTTGATCTCTACGCCGTCGACTACCTCTTGAAGCCGTTCACGCGTGAGCGCCTGGCGGCCGCCGTTTCACGATTGCACGAGCGGCAACGGAGCCGAAGACGCGCGAACGACGCGCTCGACGCGTTGCTGCAGTCGGCACAACCTGTCGTTACCCCCGAGCGACTCGTGGTAAGGACCGCCGAGACGATTCTGGTGATCCCTCCGCACGAAATCGATTGGTGCTCAGCGGAGGATAACTACGTGCGCATCCACGCCGGGTCGAAGCGGCACCTCATCCGCATGACCATGCGAAGGTTGGAGGAGCTCTTGCCGCGGGCGACGTTCGCGCGGATTCACCGCTCGGCGATCGTGAACGTGGAGCGCGTCCGCGAGTGCACGCCGCTGGGCGGCGGAGAGTATCGCCTTACCCTCGTGAACGGACTGCGGCTGGTGGTGAGCCGGAGTTATCGGGAGGCAGTTCTAGACCGACTGCAACAGGCCAGAGCGAGGTAGCGGCGGCCTCATTGCTAGGCCTTCCGACAGCGCGTGGATGGGACCCAGTGGCGAGGATCCTTGGCCGAGCGTCGAAAGGGCGAAATCGCTGCGCCCGACTTGTGCCCGCACACACGACCACCATCGCCGCGACACAACTGAGCGATCTACCGGAACAGGTCGTCGCCTTTCGTCGCCAGGGAGGCGGGGATGAACGCGATCGCGCCGTTCCACACACGGTCCATCGCCGGCCGCACACGCTGCATCACCTCGGGCGTGAACTGCGAGCGGTGGCAGGCCATGGCCTTCAGCGCGGCCTCCCCGTCGGCCGGGGTGAAACGAACGTTGACCGTGAAATACTTCGCTTCGGGAACGAGCAAGGGCGGCGCGCCGCGCTGCGGGTTGGCCAGCCGAAACGACTCGAGCGGCAGATACATATAGAACAAGTGGTCTGGCATCCCGGGCGCGCCGGTGCGCTGTAGCTGCGTCGCGATGTTCCCGACGATCCGGTGGTCCGGGTGGCCGGTACCGCCATCAGGACCCCAGGTGACCACAGCGTCGGGGCGCAGACGCTCGATCTCTTTGGCTATTCGGTCGGTGAGTCGGGACATCAGGGTGCGATCACCGACGTAGTCGCCGAGCTTGCCGTCGGGAAAGCCGAGCAGAATCGGCGCCTGCGCGCCGAGGGCAGCGGCCGCGCATTTCGCCTCGTCGGCCCGCACGGCCACGAGCGCGTCGCCGACGGGGCCCGAATCGGGGCGCACGAGATACTGCCCCTGCGATCCGCTCCCGGCCCCTCCGTCGCTCGCGATGATCAGATAAACCTGGACGCCCTCTCGGGCGTAGCGCGCGAGGACGGGCGACGCCGCAGTTTCGTCGTCGGCATGCGCGAGCAGCGCGACGAGCGTGCGCGGTCTGCCCTGCGCCGCGGCCGCAGGCGACATCGCGACGACGAGGAGGCTCGTCGTCAGAACACGACGCGTGAGGCGTAACATGGAACCGAATCTACTCGGCGCGCCCTGACGCCGTGCGGATGGCCCTTCGGCCGGCCGGCACCGGGGCGTGGTTGCGGGCCCATATGCCCGTCGCGCGCGCCTGTCGCGCCGCGTCGGCGTTTCTCGTGGTATAGGCATTCGAGTTCCCGTGTCAAAGAATGCTCTCGATTGACAACGACCTCTGCGACGTGCAGCGTATCCCAAGGTCCGCGGCCCCCCAGCCGCGGCAGCCTCCCTCCCGAATCGGACCCCGCCTATGCGCACGCGCTCGACGCTCGGCGCCGCCGCCGGCCTCGCGATCCTTGCATCGATCGCCGGCGTAGCGGTCTCGTCCCACCTCGTCACCGCGGCTACGCCCCTCGACGCGAAAAGGGTTGTCGCTCGTGACTCGGCGCTCCTCCAGCTCCGCACGGGGAACCTCCCGATCTCGCCAAACACGACGCGCGGCTATTTCGCCGCGGTGCGTGCGGCGAGCGTACCGGTCGACGGCTTCGCGCTGTTTGCCAGGCCGCTTTCCGCCGAGGATCGGCGGCTGCTCGACGCGCATGGGATCACGGTCCTCGACTTCGCGCATTCGCTGATCTATCGCGTCCGCATTCGGCGCGCGCCAGACCCCGCCGACAGCGCCGTGAGCACCTTGCTGCTCGCCGCGGCCCAACTCCGGCCGCAGGATCGCGTGATGCCGGAGATCTGGAACGGCAAATACAACGTCTTTCGTGCGCCGGCGCCCGCCCCGCGAACCGACACGATCAACTACTTGCTCGCCGGCGGCGATTCGCTCCGTCTCCGTGTGTCGGTGCGACGGGGCACTTCCGAGACCGACGTGCAACGGTTGTTGGACGCCGCGGGGAACGGAGCGGCCCGCATCAACGCACACCAGTGGCGCGTCACCGTCACGCGCGACCGGCTCGCGGCGCTGGCCACGCCGGTCTGGGTGGAGTGGATCGACGCCGTCATCCCGCGACACGCGGACACCGACGTGGTGCGTGGCATGATCGGCGTCGACGGCGTTCAGGACTTCAGCACCGTCGACGGAAGCTCACACAAATACGGCGGCTCCGGAATCAACGTCGGCGTTTTCGACAACGGGATCGACGCGAAGCACACCGACTTCGAAAAGCTGGTCGGCGGCTTCGACTCCGGCGTCTCGCGTGTCATCGACGTCGCCATGGGAGGACATGTCAGTCTCCACGGCACCATGGTCGCCGCGATCATCGGCGGCAACGGCAAGAACAGCGACGGCACATTCAATGGTCCTTCCGGCGTCACTTCGAACGGCACCACCGCGTACCAATGGCGCGGAATGGCGCCCGAGGCCCAGCTCCTCGGTGTCTACAACGGCGACGCCCTGGTGAACGACACCTACGCGCTGCGGGACATGTTCCAGAAGCTCATCGCCGACAACGCGATGGATCTATCCAACCACTCGTACAGCGTCGAAGCCAGCGATGCGTACGGGTTCTTCGCCGCGCAGCGCGATTCGCTCATCCGCGGCGATGCGACTACGGCGGATGGAACCAAGATTCCACCGCGTCTCCAGATTCTGTCCGCCGGTAACCTCGGACCGAACGGCTATTTCTCGATCAACCCCGGCTCGGTGAAGAATGCTGTCATGGTGGGCAGCTGGCGCACGAGCAATCAGATCTCGAACACGAGTAGTGTCGGTCCCACAATGGACGGGCGCATCAAACCCGACATCCTGGCCCCCGGATCTCCGGTGAAGACCGCGGGATACTGGGATGGTCCAGAATCCGCCGCCCCAATCGGGACGTGCCTCAGCGGTTCGCTGCCGCCCGGCATGCTGATGACCACCGCCGTGTTCCACAACTTCTACACCGCGGACTGCGGGACATCTCTCGCCGCCGCCGTTACGACGGGCGTGGCCGCCGAACTCCTTCAGCAGATGCGCGACGAGCTGAAGATGGACCTCCGCCTGGCGCCGCCGCTGCCGAGCACACTGCGCGGAATCCTGCTCCATTCCGCGGGCGACGTCGCGGGTGCGACCGGCGATCCGTACCCGAACGGCGACCCGATAACGAGCTTCCGCGGCCCCGACGTCAGCACGGGCTTCGGTTTGCTGAACGCCGCCGCGGCATCGGACATCGTTTCGAATCAGCTGTTCCGGACCGGCACGATCACGGGAAACTGCGCAAAGCAGACGTACGATTTCACCGTCCACGCGCAAGGCAGAGGGAACCCTACCGTGAAGGTGACGCTGGCGTGGGACGATCCCGCCGCCGAACCGCTGCTCGCGCCGGAGAAAACGTTCCTGGTCAACGACCTCGATCTCGTCCTGGTGGATCCGATGGGAACGAGTCACTACCCGTCGCTCGTGAATCAGGTGATCAAGAACACCGCGGGCTTCGCGCTGCTCCCCCAGGAGCAAGCGTGCGGCGGCATCGACAACATCGTGATCGAGCGCGTGCTATCGTCGACGGAGACTCTGACGTCGGCGAAGCTGGCGTCGGCCCACGGGACCATGGGACCCGATCACCTCAACAACGTCGAGCAGGTGACGGCCACCGGACCCGCCGGAAAGTGGCGAGCCATCGTCACCGGCTTCTCGGTTCCCATGGGGCCGCAGACGTTCTCGCTCATCGGCGTGCCGTTCCCGTCTTGGGTTACGGTCTGCGCGTTGCGAGTCGGCTTCTGCCACTACGTCGTGGCGAATTTGTGCGTCAGGTTTCCGGCGATTTGCGAGCGCCAGCTGCGCTGGCCGATCTGGCCCACTGGCCCGCGCTTCAGCTTCAGGAGCCCGGACGATCGGGTCATCTTCGAGATGAGTCCCTTGTGTGAACAGGCGTCTCCCTCGGGGCACTGCCTCGCCGACTCCACGAACGCCGGATACAGCGTCACAATGGCGTCGGCGGCCAAGCCGGTCGGCGTCGAGATCTTTTCCCAGGACGGTGAGCGCGTCGCCGGCACGGGACAACCGCTTTCGACGACGCGCCTCGCGTTTCACCCGAAGCGCGACACGCGGTACTTCATGGTTCTCACGCCACCCAGTTCCGTACGGAGCGGGGTGACGTATGAACCGAACCTCACCGTGAAGGCTCTCCGGCGCTAGCTACTGGCCGAGGCCCGACGTGTCCTTGCGTGTGACGGCGCCGGCGGAGTACCGGGTGCAGATGACGACCGTCGCGCCTCTCGTCCACAAGCAGACGGCGCTGTCCGCGTTGCCGCTTCCGTCCACGAAGATCGTCTTGGCAGCTACATCCTTGCATTCGCATGCCGCGAGGCCGAGGACCGCCGCGGACAACAGCGCGAGACGCCCGATGCTGGATTTCATGGGAGTGGGGGAGGGAGGTGGGAGTGGGAAGTGGGGAGAGAGAGCATCCTTCAACTACAGATACGGACGAACAACGACGAACCCGACCTGCGCTATTTCCATCGCGTGACGCGCGCGCGGGCGAATTTTACCGTCAAAGCACGAAGGGCCAGCTCGTTTCCCGGCATCCGCTGCGGCGTGATCGCGAGTTCCATCATTCTCGCCGCCGAATCTGCGCGGCCGCTGCGGGCCAGCGCGTCCGCGGCGAGCCAGCGAAGCGACTCACTTCCCACCCGATCGAGCGCGGCGCTGTCGTGCTCTCCGGTGGTCGCGGCGGCGGCAACGTGATCGGCCGCGCCGCGCCAGTCCCCGCGGCGCGCCATGATCCAGCTCTCGATGAGCAGAGGTCCGTTCCCGAGTCGGCGTACCTCCACGGTCGCAGCAGCATGCAGCCCATCGAGCGCGCGTCGCGCCGCGTTCGTGTCTCCCGCCATGGCCGCCGCGAGTCCGTTGGTCACCAGCCCGGCGGGCGACCGGTCGGCCGCGAGCGCCGCGGGCAACGCCGGCATCGGCTGTTCCGCCGCCTGCGCCAGGAGGAGACGCGCGCGATGATACCAGCGGGCGACGTCGGCGCCCGCCGTGGCGCCAGCCTGGGCCAGCGTCGAATCGGCGGCGCGTACGTCACCTCTCGCGGCGAGGTTCGCCGCAACGATAATCGTCGCCGGCGTTCTGAGGAACGTCGGCGTAGACGGCGAGGTCGCGGTCGACCCGGCGAGACTGTCCACCGACGCGATCTCGTCTCCGGCGATGGCGCGCATCAATCGCATGTACGTGGCGAACACTCCCGAGAGATCGTGCGCGACCCGGTCCGACTCGCGCACGTTCCCGAGCGCGAGCAGCGTCATCGCCTTGTTGAGCACCTGGATCTGCGCGCGCTGCGGGCCGAGGGGATGTGCGTCGACCGCCATGCTGAATGACCGCAGCGCTTCGTCGTATCGTCCCAGAGCCAGTAGATAGTTGCCGCGATTGTTGAACCCGGCCCACGAGCGCGGGCTCACCTCGAGATACAGATCGTACGCGCGCACCGCGCCGGGCAGGTCGTAGTCGATCATGTACGCGGCGTCGGCCTGGAGCCGGTACCGCATCGCCTCACTCAAACGGTTGCGACGCGCCATCGACTGCGCGAACGCCCAGCGCGCCGAATCCAACTGGCGGTCGTTCTGGAAGTTGAACCCCATCGAATACCAGGCAGACGCGAACCCGGTGTCCAACGCGAGCGCCTCGCGCATCATGACGTTGCTTCCGTGCGGATCCCCTGCGGCCTGCATCCGCAGCCCCTCGGCATACTTGCGGTACGCGGGGAACGAGGCCGTCACGGCCTGGTCGAGCGGCAGCGCTGCATCGATCGAGGAACGGCGCTCGCCGAGACCTTCGCGCACGCGGCGGGCCAACTGCTGCACGACGGGAATCAGCGTGCTGTCGCTCGCCTGCGCGTCCGCGAACAGGATGTCGGTGCCGTCAGCGACGTCCACCGCACGCAGCACCACGGAGTAGTTGCGCCCCGCGCGTGTGATGCTCCCCGACAGCACCGCGCGCACCGCGCTGCGATATGCCAGTTCCCTCGCCAGCTGCGGGCTGACGCGCGTCGTCTCCGGTACACCCGCGAATCGCATCGCCGCCGCCAGCTGCGAGCGCGGAAGCGTGCGCAGCGTTCGCGACTGATTCAGCTCGGCGGTGGCGAGCTCGCGAACGGCATAGGCGAGATCGGGATCGTCCGTGGGTCCGTCGAAGTCGCCGACGAGGACCCAGTCGCGGTTCTGCAGGCCGGCGCTCGCCGGGAACTTCGCTCGCCAAGCGACGGCGCCGAGTACCACGGCCGCCAGAGCGGCCGCCCAGCGGGTCGCGCGGCGGCGAATGCGCGGCACGCGCGCCTCGTCCACCGTCTTGGACGCTGCCGCGAAGGCGTCGCTGAATTCGGCCGCGGTCTGCCACCGATCGGCCGGCACCGCCATCAACGCCTTGTCGAGGACCGCGTCTACCGCCTTCGGCAAGCCGGGGCGGTAGATGAGCACCGACCGCGGATGACTGGTGAGCTTCTGCGCGTTGATGGACTCGAGCGTCGGTCCGACGAACGGGCACATTCCCGAGAGCATCTCGTACACGACGCACGCCAGCGAGTAGATGTCGCTGCGACCGTCGATGTTGGGGTTGCCGTGAGCTTGCTCGGGGCTCATGTACAGCGGGGTGCCGCGCACGACGCTGGAGTACGTTTGCGGGTCGTCGATCGAGGTCTCGAGGGCGCGCGCGATGCCAAAGTCGGCGAGCACCGGTTCCCCGGCGTCGTTGAACAGAACGTTCTCCGGCTTCACGTCGCGGTGGACCAGACCGCGCGCGTGCGCGTGCGACAACGCCTCGGCGAGCGCGCGCGTGATCGTGACGACGGTGTCGAGCGGAAGCTGCGTCTCGCGCTTCATCCGGGCTCGCAACGTTCCGCCCGACATGTGCGGCAATACGAAGTACAGTTGTCCGTCGTGCTCCCCCGAGTCGAGCACGGGGACGATGTTCGCGTGGCGCAGCTTGTCGGTGTTGCGGATTTCTCGCAAGAAGCGGTCGCGGGCTACCGACTCGATGAGCTCGGGGCGCAGTACTTTGATCGCGACCGGTTCGTTCCCTTGCACGTCGCTGGCCAGGTAGACGATCGCCATGCCGCCGCGCCCGAGTTCGCGCCCGACGGTGTAACGGCCGGCAATGATTCCCTGAAGGGCACCTGGCGTAGTGTGCACGGGAAACGGAGGGGGGACCCAGAATGGAGGGGTGACCTAGTATGGAGGTAGGCGCCAACGCGCGCCAGCACACCTGTCGTCGGATGCGCAGGAGTTTCAATTCGAAATCGTGAGTTCTGCAAGGAAACCTTCAGGGCCGACAGAACCCCCACCGCTGATCGCGGCGGGGGCTGTCGTCATGGAGACTTTGCGGTCTCTCTCGCTACTTCGTCGGGTCGTCCTGCGGATGCACGTAGGTCAGGGCGAACGGCCCAATGCCGTGTACCTGTACCTCGGTGGACCCGCGCGCGCTGGCGAAATGCGCCATGGTCGCCGGCATGGTGACGAAGTCGTCCACCTTGTAGCCGACGAGAGCGGCCGCGGAGAAGTCCTCGCCCATTCCCGCGAGAAAGGTCCCCTTGAGCACCGTTACATATTCGTCGGCCGGGTGGGTGTGAGGCGGCAGGATGTAGCCGTTGGGAAAACGAAGCCGCACGGTAAAGACGTCGCCCGCCTTGCCCGGATCCCCTTCGACAACGGCGAACTGCGCGCCGGCCGGAAAAATCGGCGGAGCGGGCCCCCAAACGATTTGAGTGCCACCACTCATTTCGGTGTTGTCGCTGTTTGCGCCGTCCGTTGCCCCGGGCGGCGAGCCGCCGTTCGGTGCGGTCGTTCTGCCGTCCTTGTCGGAACAGGCGGCGACGGTCAGGGCGACGATCATGGTTCCCAGTGCCAGATGCCTCAACAACATTTTTCTGCCTCCAAAGGGTAGCGGTCACGACGGGGCGCGCACTCGCACTCCCGCCTCACGCGACGCGCCCGCTAGCGAATCGCGTCGGACCAGGGTATCGCGCCCGTATCGTCCGGTTATCGTCTGGAATCGCGTCCCTGGTACATGCGCAGTCGCCTCTGTCTCCTCGGCTCGGTGTCCCTTGCGGGTCCGGACGGAGCATCTGCGCGTCGGGCATCGCAACAGCGGCGCATGGCGCTGCTCGCAGTCATCGCGAGCGCCGCGGGCGCATCCGTCGCTCGCGACCGTCTCGTCGGCCTTCTTTGGGCGGACCGCGACGAGCGAACGGCGCGGCATCTCCTGGCGGATTCGCTCTACGTCCTACGCCGGACGCTCGGCGACGCGGCCATCGTCGCCACGGCCGACTCCGTACGCTTGTCCCCGGATCTCGTTTGGACCGATGTGGCCGAGTTTCGCCGCGCGCTGGACGATGAGCGCTGGTCCGACGCGGTTGCGTTGTACCGCGGCGATTTCCTCGACGGGTTCTACGTGCGCAACGCCGTCGACTTCGACCAATGGGCCGCGTCGGAGCGCGGTCGTCTCAACGCGCTCGCGACGCGCGCGGCCTCGGCGCGCGTCGGCGCGCTCGAGAGCGCGGGGCGCATAGCCGAAGCGGTCGTCGCGGCCGAGCGCGCCCTCGACGTGGCGCCGTATGATGAAGCGATATTTCGCGATCTCATAAGATTGCTGCTCCTCTCGGAGAACCGCACCCGGGCGGCGGCGGCGGCACGCGGCTTCATCGAGCGGCTGGCGCTCGATCTCGGCGGTTCTCCGTCCGCCGATACGCTGCGGCTCGTGCGGGACGCCGGCGCAGCGCCGAACGGGGAGGGGATCGTCGTGGTAGCTCCCGCCAAACGTCACGGGCGCCCGGCGCGAGCCGTCGATTCCGAGACCGCGAGCATCATCGCGCGCGGCCGACACTACTGGCATCAGCGCACGCGCGCTTCGGTCGAACGCGCCATCGCCTATTTCACGCGCGCGGCGGAGCGCGATGCGCGTGCGGTCGACGCGTGGTCCGGGCTTTCCGATTGCTGGATGGTCATGGGGAGCCGCGGCCACATGCCCGTTGGCGACGCGATCGATCGCGCGGCCAGGAGCGCTGAGCGAGCCGCCAGCCTCGACGATACGCGGTCCTCCGTGCACGCTGCCATGGGGGGCGTCAACATCCTGCGCCGGCGGTGGCCGGACGCCGAATCCGCGCTTCGCCACGCGATCCTCCTCGATCCGCAGAATGCGGACGCGCACCATTGGCTCTCGATGGTCCTGCTGACCGGCTTCGGGGATCGCCAGAGAGCGGTTCGCGAGGAGGCGATTGCGGCGCAGCTCAATTCTCTGTCGGCTGTTCTTTCCGCGACGCTCGCGTGGCAGCGGTATCTGCGTGGCGAGTACCGGTCATCGCGGTCGAGCATGGAGCCGGTGCTCGACCTCAACGGCGAGCTCGAAGAAGGACACGCCGGCCTGGCGCGCGTGGCCGCGCGTTTGGGCGACGAGGCGACCGTAATTACAACCCTCGAGGCAGGTCTGGCGAAGCGAAGTGATCTGCGCGGAGATTTCCTCGCCGAGCGGGCCTCGGCCCTTGCCGTTCTGGGAGATTCGACGCGTGCGCGCCGCCTCGCGCTCGAGGCAAGCGCTTCCGGCGCGGCGTCACTGCCCCTCGCGTTCGCCTGGGCGAGCGCCGGCGATGCGGACCGCGCGTTTCAGTGTCTGGAGGGCGAATCCTTTCTCCTCTGGTCGGCGCCGGCGGATGTCTGGTGGGACCCGCGTTTCGACGCGATTCGCGACGACGCGCGTTTTCGCCGCGTGCGAGCACAGCTCGATCGCGTGTGGCGGCCGGAATGGTCCTGAATCAAGAGTCCATTGCTCTACCAACTAGCTCCCGGGTCCGCGATCGAGCCGAGGTCCGTCCGCCGCCCCGACAGGACAGGTAGGCCCAAAGTCCAATGGAGTCGAGCTCGCCAGTTGGCGGATCATCAAGCTCGCGACCGCTGGGGGGGATTCGTGGCAGGAACCGCCGATGTCCGCGTGTCGGGCTCCGCAAGCCGACACGATTCCTGGGTCGGCGTCGTCGATGATGATGAATCGCTCCGCGTCGCCCTGGCGCGAGTGCTTCGCGGAAACGGCATCTCGGTGAAGACGTTCCGCTCCGCGGAGGAATACCTGCTCCGCGCTGTGACGGGCCAACCGGTATGCATCGTGCTCGACATACATCTCGGCGAGATGAGCGGATTCGAGCTTCGGGACCGGCTCGCGTCAGACGGCACGCCCCCGCCCATCATCTTCATCACCGGCCATGACGACATGCCGGCGGAACGCGCGCGATCCGCCGGAAGTTGCGGCTTCTTGCGCAAGCCGTTCGACACGAACGATTTGGTCGCGCTCTTGCGCCCGCACCTTCACTCGCCGCCGAAGTAGCCCCACCGATGTCATCGCACCACGTTCCGCGTTTCGCCTCGAGCAAAGCGTGTGCGTTGCTGTGCCTACTCTGGGGAATGGCGGGTCGCGCGCATGCGCAAGGCACGACGACCGCGGCGATTGCGGGACGCATCGTCGACGAAAAGGGGCGAGCGGTTCCGGGCGTCGAAGTCGTCGTGACCAATCCGGCGACCGGCATTTCCATGCACGGTCTCTCGCGCGCCGACGGGCGATACAGGGTGAGCGGCCTCGACGTCGGCGGTCCCTATTCCGTGACCGCGCGACGCCTCGGATCGCGCCCGACCGCGCAGACGGGATTCTTTCTGAGTCTGGGTCAGGAGCTGCGCGTGGACGTTTCGCTCGAGCAGCAGCCCGTGACGGTGCAAGGCATGGAGACGCAGGCGCCGCGGACCGTGCGGTTCTCGCGGACGCACCAGGGTACGCAGGCGCTCCTCGGCGATTCGTTGATCCACCAGCTGCCGGTCATCAATCGCGATCTGTACGATCTCGTCAGGCTCGTGCCGCAGACGTCCACCTGGTACGCCTCGACCGCGTCAGGATCGAACACGCGAGGGAACAGCATTCGGATCGACGGAATCAGCGACCAAGTGTCGTCGAGCACTCTGGCGGCGGGCGCGTTGTACGGAGCCAAGGCCATTCCGCTGGACGCCGTGAAGGAGTATCAGGTGTCGCTCTCTCCATTCGACGTCCGCCTCGGCGATTTCGCCGGCTCGAGCATCAACGTCGTGTCGAAAGGCGGAACCAACGAGTTCCACGGCGACGCCTTTGCCTACGGCACCAGTCAGCAGCTCGGCGCGAAGGTGCCGTTCATACAAGATTTGCACTACGACAAGGAACAGTACGGACTGTCGTTCGGCGGGCCGATCGTTCAAGACCGCCTCCTTTTCTTTCTCGCGTCGGAGTTCCAGCGCCGCGAGATTCCGGCGAGCGGTCCCTACGTGGAAGCAGGGGCCCACGAGCCAATCGATGCTGCCGGTCAGCATCGCCGACATCTCGCGCTTTCAGAAGCTGCTCGGCGCCGACGGGCTCGATGGCGGGACGGCGGGGGCCGTGACGAATGCCAATCCGTCGTCGACGGTTTTCCTCCGCCTCGACGCGGCGGTGTCGCGATGGAACAGCCGAATCACCGCGCGCGCGAGCTACTCGCGTGGTGACAGCTCGATTTTCGCGCGTCCGACGGCGCTCGCCCCGACCAACTGTCCGACAAACGCATGCTTCCCTCTGTCGTCGCTGCAACACTCGCGGTGGGTGGACAAGCGGTCGACCGGCGTCCAGTTCGTTTCCAACTTCGCGAGCGGCGCGTACAACGAGCTCCTCGTCGGGTACACCGGCGTCGTGTCGGGCTTTCGACCGACGGTGGATGAGCCGCTCGTGCTCGTCACGGTACCTGGAACCGGTGGGTCGCCGGCCGTGCTGCAGTCGGGGACGCACGAGATCGCGACCGGGCAGAGAAACGCCAGTTGGACGACGGAATTCACGGACAATCTCTCGCTTTCGGCGGGAGCGCACCGCATCACGGCCGGTCTCTCGACACAAGTGTTCAATTTGCGCGCCTTTCAGCAGCGTGGAGCCTATGGCGTTTGGGAGTTCGCGAGCCTCGATTCACTGCAGGCGGGCGTCGCCTCGCGATACCGTGTGACGCGGGACACGGGAAGCATCACCGCGGCCAACGGCGGCTACGGAGCCGTCTACGTCGGCGACGAGTGGGATGCGACGTCGCGGCTGTCGCTGACGCTCGGGCTCCGATCCGACATGCCGCTCGTCTCGGCGAACCTTCCGTATGTGAGCGCGGTCGACTCGGCTTTTCACCTGCGCACCGACGCGCTCCCCTCCCGTCGAGCCCAATGGTCGTCGCGGCTCGGGTTCGCGTACGATCTCATGACGGCGGGCGCACCGACGCGGTTGCGCGGCGGTGTCGGGCTTTTCACGGGGCGTCCCGCTCTCTTTTGGTTGTTCGGCGGATTTTCCGCCTACGGACTCGCGCAGCGGACGCTGCAATGTGGATTTCTCTCCTCCGACGCAGGCCCGGCGCCGTCGTTCAACCCCGACTACCATAATCCGCCGCTTGCGTGTGGCGGCGGCCGGAGCTTTGGCGCGTCGACGACAGGCGAAATCGACGTCATCGACTCCCATCTCCGTCTTCCACAGTCATTGCGCGCATCGCTCGCGTTGGATCGTGCGCTTCCATTCGGTCTCGCCGGAACGATCGAAGGCCTCTATACGCACGCCACCAACGCGATCTGGTTCTCAGGCATCAACCTCGCGCAGCCGGTCGCGACGGATCACGACGGACGGCTGATGTACGGAACGATCAGCGCGAGCGGCGTGGCGTCTCCGCGGCGTGTCGCCTCACAGCTTGGCGATGTCGTATCCGTCGGCGGCCAATCGCGAGACTACGCGTTCGATGTCACTGGAGAGGTGCGGAAGGCGGGGCGAGCGGCCGACGTCTCCGTGTCGCTCAGCTACGGCCGTACGCGCGACGTACAGAGTCCGCGGCCTGTCAGCGCTCTTCTCGTCGACGACTGGCGGTTCGGACGCACCGTCGCCGGCAAGGAGGACGACATGGCGCTCGGCATCTCCGACTACGACCAGCCATTTCGCGTCCGAGCGTCGGGAACCGTCCATTCTCCCTGGACGCGATTTCGAACCGACGTGTCGTTCCTCTACATCGGCGGGTCCGGACTTCCGTACACGTACGTGGCCGGCGGAACTCAAGGGCGTGGCGACCTGAATGCCGACGGGGCGGTGGGGAACGATCCGATCTACATCCCGCGCACGGCGTTCGACACGTCGGAGATCAGGTTCAGCGGATCTCCGGCGGAGGTCGCGGCGCAGCAGTCGGCGTTCGAGCGCTTCATCGACGGCGCGGACTGCCTGCGCGAGCAGCGAGGGCGGATCATGGCGCGAAACAGCTGTCGCACGCCGTGGATGAGCCTGACGAATCTGGCCCTTCGTCAAACGCTGCCGACGACCGGAGCACAGGCGCTCGTCCTCGAGCTGCAGGTCTTCAACGTCCTGAATCTGCTCAATTCCCGGTGGGGGCGGGAACAGTTGCCGACCGGAGCGACGCCCACGACCACGAATCAAGTCTCGCTGCTCTCCCAGTCGGCAGAAACCTCGCGGGCACAGCCGGTCTATTCTTTCGATTCGATGATGCGACGCTATAGCTACGACAACGTTGATACGTACTATCAGATCCAACTGGCGGTGCGGTACATCTTCTAGGTGCCTTATGCTGGCCAGACCCGCTCGGCTGAAGGCGCTTGTCATGCTGGCTGCGGCGCTCGCTTCTCCCGGAAGCGCCGGGGCGGTTGCCCGTCCGCCGCGCCCGACACGGATTCTCCTGCTCTACCAACAGCAGGCCGAGGCGCCGCAGATGGTGGAATTCACTCGACGGCTGCGCGCGACGATCCAGAACGAGCTGGCGTCGCCGGTCGAGTTCTACCAGGAGTCGCTGGATCTCGACCGCTTTGCGACGGTCGAACGGCTGGCTCGCTATCTCGAAGACAAGTACCGCGGATTCGCCATCGACGCCGTCGTGCCGATCGGCGGACGCGCGTTGGAATTCGCCAGCGATCACCTCAGCAGCGTCCTTCCCGGCGCACCGGTTGTTTTCGCCTTGGCCGCCGTGCCTCAGACCAACCCGTCGGCCTTGCCCGCGAACGTCACGGGTCGGATCGCCGTTGCGTCGCGGTTCGAGCCGACACTCTCGATGGCGCTCGGGCTCCAACCGGACGCGGGGCAGGTGGTCGTCATCGGCGGCGCGAGCGCGGCCGACTCCCAGTCGGTCGCCGCGGTCAACACGGCGATCGCCGACATCAGCGACACGATCCACGTCTCGTTCCTTCAGGGACTGGCTCTGGACTCGCTGCTCGGAAGGCTCCGCTCCCTTCCCAAGCGCAGCATCGTGATTCTCGCGAATTTCAGGCGGGACGGGCTCGGGCAGGTATTCGATCCCGTCGACATCGTCGGAAGCTTGTCGCGCGCGTCGGCCGCGCCGATGTACACACAGCTGCGCAGCTACATCGGCGAGGGCGTCGTCGGCGGCTTCGTGACCCGCTTCGACGACGAAGGAGTGCGCACCGGCCGGTTGGTCGTTCGAGTACTCCGCAGAGCGCCCGGCGAGCCGTTACCCCCGGTGGAGATAGTCGACAACTCGTTCGTCGCCGATTGGCGCCAGCTGCGGCGATTCGGGCTCTCCGAGGCTCTCCTGCCGATGGGCGCCGATGTCTTGTTCCGCGAATCGACCGCGTGGGAGCGTTACCGGACGGCGGCCCTGACCACTCTCGGACTCATCGCCGCCGAGGCGCTCTTGATCGGCCTGCTCCTGCTCGAGCGCCGGCGCCGCAAGCTGAGTCAAGAACTGAGTCGGGCGGTGCTCGCCTCTCTCTCGGCGCAGATCGCCATCCTCGATCGCGAGGGCACGATCATCCGCGTCAACGAGGCGTGGCGCGACGGCGCGCGTTTCGGCGAAGTCGAGACGCACGGTAATGCCGTCGTCGGTTGGAACTATCTCGAGGAATGCCGTCGCGCGGAAGCGCGCGGCTCCGAAGAAGCGGGGAAGGTCCGTCGCGGGGTCGAAGCGGTGCTCGAGCGGCGCGCATGGCCCTTCCGTCACGAATACCGTTGGTCGACGCCCGACGAGCACGCGTATGAGATCTTCGTCGATCGACTGCAAGTGTCCGAAGGCGGTGCGATCGTGACGCACCTGGACATTACGGACCGGCGTCTCGCCGAGCGCCGCGCCGAGGAGACGAGGCGTCAGGTCGCCCACATGGGACGACTCGCCCTTGTCGGCGAGCTCTCGGCGACGATGTCGCACGAGCTTCGCCAGCCGCTGGCGGCCATTCGAGCGAACGCCGAGGCGGGTGCTCGTCTCCTCACGCTCGAGCCGCCGGATCTGAGAGAAGTACGCGACATCTTCCAGAGCATCGTTGGCGACGACAAGCGCGCCGCGGAGGTCATCGAGGGCGTCCGAAAGCTCTTGCGAAAAGACGAAGTGTTCGCGACGACCGTCGACTTGAACCAAGTGTGTCAGGAATCCGTGCGGCTGTTGCAGCACGAGGCGGAGCTTCGACAGACACGCTTGGAGCTGTCCCTCTCCGCCACGAATCCGACCGTCGCCGGCGATCCCGTTCAGCTTCAGCAAGTGGTTCTCAACCTCATGCTCAACGGGATGGAGGCGGCATCGTCGTCGGCGGCCGAGCGCGCCGTCTTCATACACACCGAGATGAACGCCGACGGCGTTGAACTGACCGTCCACGACAGCGGCCCCGGACTGCCGGCCAACGTGCGCCCGCGCCTGTTCGACCCGTTTTTCTCCACGAAGACCGGAGGACTGGGCCTTGGCCTCGTGATCGTGCGATCGATCGTCGAGCGACACCACGGCCGCGTCCGGGCAGAGAATCATTCACTCGGCGGCGCGCTATTCACCGTTCGTCTGCCGCCGGCGTCGAGTTGAACACGAAGGGGCCGCCTCGCGGCGACCCCGTCGTGAACTCGGTCTGCCCCGTCCGAACCTCCCTTACGGCGACAGGAGCGAAATGGTCGTTCTCGTATACGTCGCTCCGGTCGTCACGGCCGTGACCTGCGGATCCGTCCGCGAGTCGCCGGTCCACGCTTCGAAGATGTGCGTCGTCGGGGCAAGCTTGTTCGTGCAGCCGCCGCCGTTGACCGACAGGACGCGGATGATGGCCGACGTCGCGTTCTGCGGGAATCTGAAGAACTGGAACGGTGCGTTGGCGGAATACGGTGCCTCCGCGAGCGCCTGCTTGAAGCACGCTGCCTGTGTCATTCGCCAGGTGATGACCTGACCCGCGCTCGCCGGCGCGGACAGTCGCACGGTGAAGTCGACCGGATTGCCGGCGTTCGTGCTCGTCGGATTAGCCGACGCCACCTGCGAGAAGCCCTGACCCGCGGTGGGCGAGACCTGGAGAGTGAGCGTCGTCGACCGGTTCGTCGAGATCGGATTCGCGATCGTGATCGTGGTGTTGCTCACCGCCGTCAAATGCCGGATCCCGCTCACGTTGAAGGTGAAGGTGAGCAGCGGCACCGCGGACGGCGACGCGGTCGCCGGACTCTGACTCACGCTCACGAACGACGGCAGGCCCGTCACGTTGTATTTGATGGCTGTCGCGACGTCGGCGTTCTGTGTCGTTGCCGGATGCACCCTCAGCTCGATCGCGTTGCTCGTGCACGTCGTCTGATCCTGCGCCGCCCCCGGCGGAAGCTGGATCACCAGCTTGGTGTCCTGGTTGATCGTGCTGATCGATCCCGTCTTGATGATGCAGGACATGGCGCTCGGCTGGAGCGATCCATTCGTCGTCCATATCGCCTGCGACAGCGCGGGCTGCGCCACGATCGTCATCGAGAGCGTCGACCGGTCGCCGAGCGGCATCTTGAACGACACGGACGCCGAGGCATTGGAGGTCAGAGTCGTGGGCGTACTGATCTGAACGACGGCGGACCCGACGAAGCCGCATCCGCGGCCCGAGTTGTCCGCGCCGCTGTGCCGCGTGACGATGCTGGCGGTCATCCCGGACGGCCCGCTGAAGGTGAAGCCGGTCGAAGGGCTCGTGAGGTCGACCGAATTCCCCCACACCTCGAACCGCATCGTCGGCCCCGCCATCACGGTCAAGGCGTTTCCCGATCCGGCGATGTGCGTCGAGCAATTGCTCGTGGTCGTCACGTACTCGACGCCTGCCCATGCCCGCGATGCCGGCAACACCGCGAGTGCGAACACCGCTCCGCCCAACATCACGTCCCGCCGCGGCGCGACGCCGCGGAATCTGCCTATATGCCTGATCATGTGGACCGCCTCCTGTTGCTCGAACTAACGAGCGAGGCGGCGGAATCTTCTCAGGGGCGACGTGCGGGGGCGGGAAGGTGTGTGCGGAGAACGGGGAGGTGTGCGGAGGCGGTGGGCGGAGAACCGGAACGGGTGCGGGATCGGTGTGCGGAGGTCCCCGCGCTCCGCCGCCGCACTCGTTCCCCGCGGAGAAAATCGCGGGGCTACGAGAGCCGCCGCCGCCGGCGACGGCCGAACAGGCCGACAGCCGCGAGTCCAGCGCCCACGAGCACGAAGGTGCTTGGTTCGGGAGTGACGGACACGCAGTCGACGTCGAACGTGCACGAAAACGGCTGCGACGTTTGGTCGACGAACCCCGTGATGCTCAGCGTGGTTGCATTCGTGAATTCGACCTGCGGCATCAGGAAACTGTACTGGATCGCGGAGGTGCCACAGGTCGAGAAATATCCGATCTCGCCGTGGAGCGGACCGAATCCCGGGTTGGCGGTGAGGGGTGAGCAGCCGCCAATCGGGTACCCTCCGTCGCCAAGCTGAGTCTCGCGATCGAAGCTGGCGGTGGAAGTCGTCGTGGTATTCCAGAGCCAGAGGCCGTTCAGTATCGCCGTGGGAACGCCATGGTCCTGCGCGCTGCCCTCGAAGGTTGGTGACGACGAGTCGAAGACGTGGGCCGTGATGGGCTGGCCGTCGAGCGCCAAGTTCGACAAGAAGACGCCCTGAAGTCCCCACGCCTGCGATCCGATAGACCCCTCCAGATTCTGGAGCGTGAGGGTCACCAGTGTCAGGGGCGTTCCGAACGGAGTGACGACGGCGAATTCGACGCCGATGCTCATGCACATCTGGAGCGACCCCGTCGTGCAGTAGTCGTCCCACGCGCGCACCTGGGCGTCGCTCCGATGAGCGACTCCGGCGATCAGGGCGAGCATGCCCGCGGCGCGGCGGGCGTGGCGGATCGAAACGAGCGACACGTGATCTCCTGGTGGAGGGCGATCAGGTGGCTCCGTGCGGCATCGCATGGCGGCCGACCCGACGAACATAGCGATTCGCGGAGCGGACGCAAGCTCGGGGGCGTTAACGGCGTATCAGTGAATCGTGCGCATTAGAACCGTAGCATGGCTCGCGTTGCCGTTGCGCCCGGCGGCGCGTCTTTCCTTCGTGCCGGCGACGCAGCCTGGACGCAACTCACCATCCGGCCTTTTGGGGGGTCCGGTGCGTCGCATTGTTCTGGCCTCTTCGCTGGCCGCGGCTCCTGTCGCGGTTCCCGCCATCGGCATCGCGCAACAACCCGAGTGGCGGTCCGCCGACCACGTCGCCGCGATCCCGCGCGCGGAGCTCGACAGCATCACCGCGCGTGGGCGTCCCGAGTACATCGTGACTCGATCCTACTACTTTCGCGTCGACGTGAACGGACACATCGCCGCCTACGACCGCGACACGACCCGGCACTAGCCGTGCGACTGTCCGCGGGACACCCAACGCGTTCAGAATCCGGGCGACGCTTTCACCTGACGCGCCTGCCACAGATGACGCCGCGCATGAGCGATCTCGAACGCGAGACTCTGGCCGAGCCGCATCGAGAACATCGGGATAGGGAGGGGAACACCGGCCGCCGAGAGGTCTAGGCCCTTGGCCGCGACGATCGCTTTCGCCAGGCGCTCGTGCACCGCGATGAACTCGGCGAGCAGCGTGTCGCGATCGTGGTGCTCGGCGGGTACGACCTTCCGTCCGGTCTTGAACTTCTTTTTCACCGGTGGTTCGACGCCCTTGCTGATCATGGTCCCCATCTTCGCCGAGATTCCGCGATAGACGTAGGGGCCGTCCGACAGTCGCCCGCGCTCTCGCAGTTGTGCGATCGCCGCCTCTTGTCCCTTGGCCGCGAACGTACCGGTCAGCACCAAGTGCTTGAGGCACTGGGCGACCGACCACTGCCCTGGCGACGGCTTCCAATTGAATTGCGCGTCGGAGAGCGCCGCGACGATGGACCTGGCGTCGTCGATCACCGCGGCCACGTGGCTTGGAAGGACGTCGAGATCGGACGCGTATGCCGGCGCGAGACAGCTCGAGCCGGAGATCGGGTTGTACACGCGAGGCGCGGTCGTCGCGGCAGTCACGGTGACCTCCGAGGAGAGAGCGACAGTTCGAAGAATCAGAACGGGCGCCTTGAACCTTTGAGCCGGCGCCAGGCGCCGCAAGGCCTAGGGACCGAGCGCGCGCTCGAACAGCTGCATGTTGTCCGTCGCCAGCACGCTGTGCAGCGCGTAGAGGTTGGATGCCGAGTTCCATTCGCCGCCCGAGAGCGCGCGCGCCGCTTGAAATCCGGCGGCGCGCACGGCCGAGGCCACTCGGTCGTCCCAGATGCCGTACGGATACGCGAAAATGTCCGGAGCCGTGCCGAGCGCGCGCTGAACGTCCGCGCGGCTTCCCGCTACCTCGCTGGCGAGTGAAACGCCGGGAAGCGTGAGCTTTGGGTGTGTGCGCGAGTGAGCCGCGATCGTCATCCCCGCTGCCTGCAGCGCCTTGACCTGCGCCCACGTCATGTAACCGGGATCGACGCCGATGGGCTGCGAGAAGATGAAGAACGTCGCCGTGAAGTGGAGCTGGCGCAGAACAGGAAACGCGACGGCGTACTGCGTTTCCCACCCGTCGTCGAACGTGATCACGACCGACCGGGGCGGAACGCCGGTGCCATGCTCGAGCGCATCGACCAGCGCCGGGAACGAGATGATCTGATAGCCGTGAGAGGCCAGGTAATCCATCTGCGTTCTGAAAACCGTGGTGTCCACGTCCAACTCGCGCTGCTCGCCGTTCTGCCCGGCGCGATGCTTAGCGATCGAGTGGTAGACGAGAATCGGGACACGAACCGAATCAGCGTGGGGCTGTACTCGAGCTCGGGGCTGGGCGTTCGACGACGCCGCAATCCACCCGAGCATCAGCAGCCAGAACCACGCGAAGATCATTCGTTCACGAGTTTTCTCAACCTGTCGAGGTTCTGCGCAGCTTCCGGGCTCGCGACCGATCCGGACGCGATTTCCTGCACAAGTTTGTCGTCACGCCCGTACAGGTCGTTGCCGAAGTACAGGTCGCCGTCGCGCGAATACGTCGTGAGATAGATGATGTAGACGGGCAGTCGACTCGGGACGCGCACGGAGTGGTTGTTTTCGCCGTGCTCGGCCGCGACGACTCGGTCGAGCGGCCACCCGAGCACCCAGGTCGCGAGCTCGTCGGGCTTCTCGAGGCGGATGCAGCCGTGGCTGAACGCACGCACGTCCTTGTCGAACAGCAATCCCTCCGGCGTCCCGTGCAAATAGATGTTGAAGTCGTTCGGGAAGAGAAACTTCACGAGGCCGAGCGAGTTCTTGTCGCCCGGGCGCTGCCGGATTCGCGTTGCCCCGCCGTCCTTGTAGTACTCCATGTCGTTCCGGTCCAAGTAGCCCGGATCGGCGGCGATCTTGGGCCCGATCTCCTTCGCCTGAATGTTCGGCGTGATCTGCCAATACGGACGGAAGACCACCGTCTGCATGGTGTCGGCGAACACCGGCGTCTGCTTGCCCTCGTATTCCTCGCCGACGATGACCTTCATCTCGAGCGCCTTCTGCCCGCTGTCGTAGGCCTGGAGGCGGAACGCGGGAACGTTCACCACGATGTAGCGCTGCCCCGGATCGCGCGGCAGCCAGCGCAGCCGTTCGAGGTTGGCGGCGATCTGGGCGAGCCGATACCGCGCCGGGACGTTGAGCGACTGCACCGTCGAGTCGCCGAGGATGCTGTCGACGACGATGCCGTGGTGGGCTTGAAAGTCGGCGACGGCGCCGGCGAGCGCGCGGTCGTACACCGTCGTCGCCGTCCGGGCGGTAGAGTCAGCTCTCTCGGCGGTGAACCCCTCCGCGGCGAGTCGGGCGCGCAGCGCATTGAGCCGCGCCGCCGAGTCGTGGTCGCCGCGTTTCAACAGCTTGCCGCTCGGGACCGTCTGCCAGCCGCCGTTCGTCACGATGTCTCGAAAGTGCGTCAGCGACTTTTGAAGCGCGGCGTAGTCGTCGTACTGCGGGCGCATGCGAGCGAGGCCCTCGTCGAGCTTCGCCGTGCGCAGGCTCCGCGCGAGGGCGCTGTCCACGCGCTCGCTGCGTCCGCCGGCGTCGATGTGCCAGGCCTGCGAGAGCTGCTTCGGGTCCGTCTGTCCGCCCAGCAAATCTTCGGCGAGCGCGACATATGTGGTCGTGAGCAGTACGTCGGCGTCGGCGAGCTGTTCGGCGGTCGGCGCTTTGGATTCGCGCACAGCGCTGAGCGCCTGGACCAACTCCGAGAGAGGGTAAGCGTCGACCCGCAGCGCGTCGTCGCCGGCGTTCACGATCGCGCGCAGCAGGGCATTCGTGCGCGGCCTGTTGGGCCCTTCGGCCTCCATCCACAACGGAGCGCCATTGAACGAGTTGTACAAACGTTGCGCGTGCAGCCAGCGCTCGGCCGTGATCTCGGTGGGACGAGCGCCGTGCAATCGTCGTTGGATGGCCTGGCGTATGTCGTCCGTCGAAACTCCGGCGACGGTGCCCGCTTGCGCGGGCGCCCAGCCTCGGCTGACCTCGCCGCTCGACGCCGCGTCGCCGTCGCGTCCACACGCCATGCCGAGCACAGCGGCCGCGGTCAACACTACTCGACTCATCATGCCCAGCTGTAAGGCGAAATGCGGGCCAGCGGATGAGTGCGGCCCCGCCGGCCCCCCGGCCGATCATTCGCGCGCGCGGCGGGTATGTTGGGAATAGGGACCCATTTGTTGAGGGGAGGAGACGATGCACGTGCACGACTTGCTGGAGCGAAAGCCGGTCAACCTGATCACCGTCGGACCGGATGCACACCTTGGGGCGGCGGTTCGGCTGCTCGTGACCCACCACATCGGCGCGCTGCCGGTCGTGGACGCGAGCGGCACGCTGGTGGGAATCCTCGACGAGAGGGACATCGTGCGGGCCACGCACGAACGGTTCTACTCGTTCGATCGCCTTCGCGTGCGCGACGCGATGCACACCGCGCCGACTTGCGATGAGGAGGACACGATCGAGGAGGCGATGATGCGCATGACGCTCGAGCGCCAGCGCCATCTTCTCGTGACGTCGGGCGGCGCCGTGCGCGGCGTGATCTCGCTGGGCGATCTGGTGAAGGCCAGACTGCACCAGGTCGAGACCGAGGCGGGCGTGCTGCGCGACTACGTGGCGGCGCACCGGGCGAGCCGGTAGACCGGTCCACCGGTCCACCGGTCCACCGCGGAGGTTGTTACCGAATCGGGCCGCCCTTCTTCACCTGAGGCATGCCGTCGGCCATCCACTCCGGCATCGGCTTTTCCATCAGGTAGTGATCGAAGAACTGCTTCATCCGAATCGCGAAGTCCTTCTGGTCGTCGCGATCGGTGAGGTTGTGCGGTTGACCGGGGTACGTCAGGAAGATCACCTGCTTCCCGGCGGTTCGCGCCGCATTGAAGAACTGTAGGCCTTCCACGTAGTCGACGGCGCCGTCGTCGCCGCCCTGCAGAATCATGAAGGGCGTCTTGATGTTCTTCACGTGGAAGATCGGCGACTGTTCCTCGAACATCTTCGTGTTCGTGTACGGGTCGACGCCGACGCCCATGCGCACCTGTCCGACCGTCGTGATGCCTTGCTGGACGGTGCCGGTGCTCTTGTACAGCTCACTGTAGAAGCTCGTGAGGTTGGTCGGCGGCGCGCCGGTGACGACGGCGGCGAACAGGTCCGTCTGCGTCACGATGAACGACGATTGATATCCGCCCCAACTGTGGCCGTGCAGACCGATGTGCTTCGGGTCGGCGTAGCCGAGCTCGATCACCTTCTTCACGCCGCTCGTCACGCAATCGACGGCCGACGTGCCGGGCTTGCCGATCTCGTAGACGATGTCCGGCTGGAAGACCGCGTAGCCGCTGCTCGCGTAGATCGAGATCTGCGGACTGTCGGCGTAGCCGGGCGTCGGGAAGTTGTGATGCGTGTTCGACATGATCTCGTAGAACTCGACGAGCATCGGGTACTTCTTGCCGGCCTCGTAGCCGGCCGGCAGCGTGAGCGTGCCCTGGAGCTGGTGGCCGAACCGGTCCTTGTAGTCGATGAGCACCTTCTTGCTCGCCCACGCGAACTCCGAGAGGAACGGATTCGCGTCGGTGATCTTTTTCGGCGACTCGAAGGCCGTGTTGGTGGCCCAGTAATCGGGGAACTCGTTGAAGTCCTGCTCGGTGAACACGAGCCGGTCCGCATTGGCGGCTTTCATCACGCCGCCGACGTTCTTGTCCTCCCAGATGAGCGGCTTGGGCGCTTGGCCGGCGGCCACCTGCCAGTAGCCGAACTTCTTCGTGCGGTCGCCGTAGGCGCTCAGCGTGACGGGCTGCGAGAGATCGACCCCGTCGCTGTCGGCCGCCGCTCCAGCACCACCGCGTCCGCCGCCGCCGCCGCGCCCGCCCGCCCCACCCGCGCCGAAGCGCACGACGCGGAACTGAATCCCCTGCGCTCGACCCACACCTTGGGTGAGATTCGTCGCTTTGCTCCCGTCGAGCGGCACGTTCCACACGTCGTACTTGTCGTAGAGCAGAATGGATTTGCCTTCCTTCGTCCAGCCGCCGAGACCCCAGATGGGCTTCTCGTACGCGTGGTCGTCGTCGTCGTTCACGAACGACTTGCCGGCGACTCCGGCGGCGTCGAGCGTCGACGACGTACCGTCGGCGAGATTGAACGCGCGAAGCTGCTTGTTCTTGAGGTAGAGATACCACTTGGAGTCCGGTGACGTCCCGTACTCGCGCGAAAGCCCTTTGTCGATCAGCGTGCGCGCGCCGGTCGCCACGTCCACCTTGTAGATGTCGGCGCGGCTGCCGCCCCACGCCACTTCACCGCGGTACGCCGAGTCGTTGCGGGCGATGGCGACGCTGAAGTTCGCCGCCGGAGTCACGTTGCGCGCGTTGTCGTCGCCCAGCTTCACGAGCTTGTTGCTCGCGAGGAGAACGACCGCCGGAAGCGTGGCGCGGCGCAGCTGCTGAAGCTGGATGATTTGCACCGACTGCGGCGTCTGGTCCTTCCAGTGCCAGATGTCGACGTTCGCTTTGTTCGAGTCCGCCGCGGGAACTTCCGCTTCCTGCTCTTTCACGCCGACGAGCACGCGCGAGCCGTCCTTGCTCCAGCGCGGCGCGGTGAACTCGCTCAGCACCATTCCCTTCGGGAACGACGCGTCCTTCGCCGGATCGTACGTGATCGACTTGGACTCGGCCGTCGAAACGCCTTGCCACGCCAGAAGGACATTCTCCTTTTGCTTCATTCCCCGCGGCTTGTCGCCGCGGAACACCACGAGGTTGTTGCCGCTGGGACTCCAGGCGAGCTGGTCGTAGTCCGCTTGCGCGGTGTTGAGCGCGCGCGACTCGCCCGTGGCCGGATCGAGCAGATACACACCGTTGCCGAGTCGTTCCGGCACCTCGAGCGTGTAGGCGAGGAGGCGCCCCGCATCGTCGAAGTCGAATTGGTTCACGTTGCCGATGTTGCGCACGACGCCCGAGGTCATGTCGCGCACGATGAGGTCCGCGCCAGTCGCCGCCGCCGCCGCGCCCGGCGCGCGATTGAGCTTGACGGCGAGCCAATGCGCGTCGCTCGAGAACCTCCATGATGCGGCGTTGGGGATCGAGACCTTCTCACCGCTCGCGAGGTTCAGCAGCTCGAGGTGCGCGACGGTCGGCGCTTCCTGCGGGACGGTCGTCTGCTGCCCGCCGCGCCCGCGTCCGGCACCGCCTCGTCCGGCGCCGCCGCGTCCTTCCGGCGTGACCAGGTAGGCCGCCCAGCGCGAATCACTGGAGAACGACGGCGCGCCGCCACCTCCTCCGCCACCGCGTCCACCCGGTGCTCCGCCAGCGCGCCCGCCACCCGCGGCCGTGCCGACTGACGCCGTGTAGTCCTTGCCGCCGTCGAGCGCCTTCACGTGGAGGATCGTCTGCCCGCCCTCGTTGGGCGAATAGGTGAACGTCATCCACTTGCCGTCGGGAGACAGCGCCGGAGACGTGATTCGATTCCACTGCGCGAAGTCCTCGAGCCGAAGGACCTTCGCCTCAGGCTTCTTGGCCGACGCCCCGATCGACGCGCCGACCGTCGCTTCAGCCCCGGACTGCCCCGTTGCGACGAAAAACGGTGCGGCCACGAGCACAACGGCGAGAGAACCCGCGCGCAAAACGCGGAACGGAGAACCGGAGGGGGAGGGGGAGGGGGAGGGGCGGCGCATGGATCGGCCTCCAAACAGTTGTGGGGCAGGGGGGTGCGCACGAATGTGGCACCGGCACTTCGCGTTGGCGACCGGGAGCGAGCCGCCGACGAGACTACGGCCGAACGCTCGACCGCGCTGAGTCGAGGCGCACCTCGAAGAGCGTCGGCCAGAGCTTGCCGGTGAGGAGCAGCTGCGTGCCGTCGGGGGCGAGCGCGATTCCGTTCATGACCTCCGCCTTTGCCGACCGGTCGCGATACAGGTCGGCGAAATCGAGAAGCTCGCGCACATTGCCGGTCGTCGGATCGATCCGGAGAACCCAGTTCGTCTGGTAGACGTTCGCCAGCAGGTCGCCACGGTCGTACTCCAGTTCGTTGAGCTGTTTGAGAGGGGCGCCCCGGTATTTGACGTGAACCACTCGCTCGACCTTGAACGTCTCCGGGGATACGACTCGCAGCGAGTCCGATCCGTCGCTCATGATGAGCGACGTGCCGTCGGTCGTGAGTCCCCAACCCTGACCCTCGTAGTGAAAGGAGTCGCCTGGAGCGAGCGTTGCCGGGTCGTAGGTATAGGCCACGCCGGATTCCCACGTGAGCTGATAGAGGCGGCCGTGGAGGAGGGCGAGTCCCTCGCCGAATCGGTCGGCCGGAAGCGGCCGCGACGCCAGGACACGTCCGCTCCTCAAGTCCACGCGGCGCACGTCGGAGTGGCCGTAGAGCCCCGTGCTCTCGAACAGCACGCTGTCCGCCCAGAAGAGTCCTTGGGTGTATGCGGTTGGATCGTGCGGGAAGGTGGCGGTCACGCTGAACGCATCGTGGTCCGCGCGCTCCGAGCCTCCGCACGCGGCCGCCAGTAACACCGAGATGAATGCGACGCGTGTTTTCATTCCGCCTTTCTGAGGTTGCCCGTGATCGTTTCCCGTCGATGCGATGCCGAGCCCGCCATGCGGCACAATGAATGCACCTTGGACCCTCGAATCAGCGTGTTGCGTCACGCACGGAGCGCGCGGCGCTCGTCGCACGCACGAAGATCATCTGAAACCGAGCCGAGCATCAGGAGGAATGATGTTGCGACTGCGAGATATCATGTCGACGAACGTGGTGACCGTCAGCCCCGAGATGTCGATCCGCGAGGCGATGGAGCTGTTTGGAAAGAACCACGTGAGCGGCGCCCCCGTGGTGAGCGGAGGTAAGCTGGCCGGCGTCGTAACGGGCGGGGACCTCATGACGTTCGCCAGCGCCCTTCCCGGAGTGCCGACGGAGCGCGAGTTGGCCGACGCGTCGAACGCGTACGACGAGGACGACTCGGTGGAACAGGACGCCGAAAACGAGACCGAGGCCGCGGCGGCGTATTTCGCCGAGCTCTGGGACGACTCCGGCGTCGACGCCTCCGAACGCGCCGCCACCGTCGACACGCCCGAGTGGAATTTCCTCGAGGAGCACGACGTGAGCGAGGTCATGACGCGCGCCCCGCTCGCGACGCTTCCGCCCGACGCCGAGGTGTCGACGGCCGCCGAGATGATGAAGAAACAGAAGGTGCACCGCGTGCTGGTCACCGACGGCGAGGCGCTGGTCGGAATCGTGACGGCCATGGACATCACAAAGGCCGCGGCCGACCAGAGGCTCGACGGACAGCCGAAGCGTTGACAAGCATCGCGCGAGTCGCCTAGCGTTCTCGCGGGCGATGGAGCTCGCCCTCAACCGCCGCGTCTCGGCTGATAGCTCCTACTGACCCGTTGTCCGTAGGAGTCTCCATGAAGATGGATTGGCGACTGATCGCCGCCGTCGCTGTGGGCGGCGCGCTCGGGAGCGTCGCGCGATATCTCATCGGCGCGCTCATTCAGGACCGTTTCGCCACGGCTCTCCCGGTGGGGACGCTGGCCATCAACATCAGCGGCTCGCTGCTGCTCGGATTCCTCGTGCGGCTCGGCCTCGAGACATCGGCATTCGGTCCCGA
This sequence comes from uncultured Gemmatimonadaceae bacterium, assembly GCA_963736315.1. Taxonomy (GTDB): domain Bacteria; phylum Gemmatimonadota; class Gemmatimonadetes; order Gemmatimonadales; family Gemmatimonadaceae; genus JAQBQB01. Next base: position 503,355 of record CAVTOB010000001.1, read on the forward strand.
GATGCGCTTTTTCCTCACGACCGGATTCTGCGGCGGTTTCACGACGTTCTCGACCTTCAGCTACGAGACGTTCCGCTTGCTCGAGGACGGCGAATATCGAACCGCGGGGCTGTATGTCGTAGCCAGCGTCGTGCTCGCGCTGCTCGGTTGCGCGATCGGCATGGGTGCGGCGGGACGCCTGATCTCGATGGGTCGGACCGGGCTTTCGGCGGATTGACGCACAACGACCCCCGGGGAGAGGAATCTGCGATGCAAGGACTCAAGGGTCAGCGCGTGCTCATGCGCATTCACGTCGGCGAGCGGGAGAAGTACGACGGGAAGCCGACGTACGAGCAGATCGTGCAGCTGCTGCGAACCCGGCGGCTCGCCGGCGCGACCGTTTTCCGCGGCATCATGTCGTTCGGCGCGACCGCGCACGTCCACACGGTGAAGTTCCTCGAGCTGTCCGGCGATCTGCCCATCGTCATCGAGTGCGTCGATTCGGCCGAGAAGATCGACGAGATCCTTCCCGAGCTGGACTCGATGATCGGCGGCGGTTTGATCACGCTCGAAAAAGTGGACGTGATCGTGTATCGGGCGGGAGCGGAGCGGTCGTCGGGGTGAGCCGGCCGCGATTGGCCGGCGAGCCACGATAGGCGGAAGAGAAGAATTCAACGCGGATTGCCGCGGTGCCTCACCGAGACATCTGTTCCCGTTCGATGTCCGCGACCTTCTGGAGTCGGCGTCGGTGACGCTCGGCGCCGGAGAACTCGGCCCGCAGAAAGGCTCCGACCAGCTCGGCCGCCAGTGAAGGGCCGATGACCCGCGCTCCCAGCGCCAAGACGTTCATCGAGTCGTCCTCGACGCCCTGATGCGCCGAGAAGGTGTCGTGGCAGAGCGCGGACCGGATTCCAGGGAACTTGTTGGCGGCGACCGACGCGCCGACGCCGCTGCCGCAGACGATCACTCCGCGCTCGGCGCGACGGGCGAGGATGGCTCGCGCAACGGCGGCGGCGAAGTCGGGATAGTCGTCGCCGGGGGTCAGCTCGAAGGCGCCGCAGTCGAGCACCTCGTGACCCGCGTCGCGAATGGCCTCGGCGACGCCATCCTTGAGAGCGAACCCCGCGTGGTCGCAGCCTAGGGCGACGATCATTGGTGCAGCGCCGGCCGGCCGGAGACGGCGTGTGCCCAGACGAGTCGCGAGACGTCGGCGATCAGGGCGCGCGCGACCTTTTCATCCGGGATGTCGCGCGTGAGGACGACGAGCACGTACGGTTTGCGGTTGGGAGGGTAAACGACGGCGGCGTCGTGCAGCACGCCGGTGATCCAACCCGTTTTGTGGGCCACCTTCGTCCCCGGCGGAAGACCGGCGGGAATCTCGTCGTTGAACTCCTGCCGAGCGAGGATGTCGCGCATCGCGTCGCAGCTGGCCCGCGAGGCGGCGCGTCCGGTCTCGATGGCCTCGAGCAAAATGGCGAGGTCGCGCGCGGTGGTCGTGTTGTTCATTCCGGCCCGGAACGCCGGGTTGTCCTCGACCCCACGCAGGACCTTGATGTTGGTGGCGCCGAGTCGGTGCGCCGTGGCGTCGGCGTTCTTGGCGCCGACCAGCTCGATGAGCGCGTTCGTCGCAAGGTTGCTCGACCGGGTGATCATGTGGTCCACAAGGTCGCGCAGCGGGACGCGGGTTCCTACAAGACTGTAAGCCAGGCTGTCGGAATCGTCGGACGCGTTGAGCGAATAGGTCGACCCATCCGCGATCGAAACAAAATGATTCACCAGTGGAACGCCCTGATCGAGCCGCAGGGTGCGCGCGTCCACTTGCCGGAAAAGCTCGATCATGACGGGCACTTTCATCGTGCTGGCCGCGTGAAAGCTTTCGTCGGCACGGAGATAGAGGCTGTCACCCGTCTCGAGGTCGTGGAAGGCCACGCCGACGACCGCTCCCGGAACCTGGGCGACACGGCGCTCGACGTCCGCGGCGAGGGGTTTCGCCTGCGCGATCGCGGGCCGCGCGAGCCCGACGAGAGTGAGCGCGCCCGCGAAAGCTGCCGATACTGAAAATTGTATCACGACGTGCATCGAAGTTCGTGATTGGAGTTACAACGACCGTGTTGCGGGGCGTGGAAACCACTCGTTTTAACAGAGGGGCGAGGGTGCTCCTTGGTCAAGCCGTCCGCCACCCTGTTGCTATCGCATGGATCAGGATCAAGAGCGCCCGGAACAAGACAGCTCGATCTTCTCCCTCGGCCTGCGTCGCGAGCGGCTGCGGTTCGCGCATTTCGCCTTCACGCGGACGCCGTCGGGCCAGTGCAACTCCGAGGTCTCGCTCGAGTGGGACGGCGAGATGTTCGTGGGGAAGGCGCTAGGGCAATCGAGCCCGCTCGGGGACTTCCGCGTGGCCGCCGAGGCCGCGCTCAACGCCCTGATGACGTTCGCCAAGGGCGCGATACAGTTCGAGCTGCTCGGCATCAAACAGATGCGAGCCTTCGACGAAAACCTCATCATCGTCTCGATCGCGATGCGCCAGGATGGCAAGCTGACGCGTCTCGTCGGTTGTTATCTCGTGGATGCGGACACGCGCCGCGGCGCGGCCGTGGCCGTTTTGAACGCCACAAACCGCGTCCTCGGAAACTTCATCGCTTCGCAATAGCTCGTTGGTCCCAGCGGGCTGGTGCCCGGTCCGCGTTGTAGTATGTTGGCCGACGACCCCTCGCCGCCTCGAGCGGCGATTGTTTTTCGAGCGGCCAGGTCAAGTCTGACTTACAAACGGAGTGGAATCGGCCTGATGCGCGTGCGCAACGTGGTTCTTCTCGGTGGAGCGATGGTCTCGGCTGCCTGCGCGGGCTCTCGCGTGGGGAACGCGGGCCCGTCGCCGGCGCCGAGCGCCACCAGCACCCAGCGTCCGGCGACGACGCTCTCCACGGGCGACGTGGCGCAGCTGGCGGGGCACGCGATTCCGGGTGACACGACGCCGCGAAGCCGCCAGGCCGCCGACTCCGCGCGGCTGGCGGACACGGTGCCCGTGACCAAGATCGACGTCGATCGCAGCGTGACGGGTCTGTTCGGGGCGGGTGATTCCGCGGTGCATCCGGTGGCGGTCGCCGATTCGGCGATCGAACCGGCCTGGGACATCGAGGTGCACGCGTACGAGGCGAGGGCTCGCGTTGGACGCTACGTCCGGCTGTTCTCCGGTTCGGCGAAGGAAAGCATCCAGCAGCAGCTCGAGCGAGGCACCCGCTACGAGGCGATGATCCGCGCCAAGATGCGCGACGGCGGCCTGCCGGAGGACATGTACTATCTGGGCCTCGTCGAAAGCGGCTGGGACCCGAACGCGTACTCGAAGGCGGCGGCCGTCGGCATGTGGCAGTTCATGACGACGACGGCCCGCGACATGGGCATGCGCGTCGACTGGTGGGTCGACGAGCGCCGCGACCCGGTGCGCTCGACGACGGCCGCGGTGCGCTTCATCAAAGATCTCAAAGAACAATTCGGGTCGCTCTACCTCGCCGCCGCCGCGTACGACGGCGGACCGGGGCGCATTGCGCGCGGCTTGTCGCGCTATGCCGACGCCTTCGAGGGAACCACGGGCGACGACCTCTTCTTCGCGCTCGCCGACAAGAACTATCTGCGCGCCGAGACGCGGGAGTACGTTCCGCAACTCATCGCGGCCGCGCTCGTCGGCAAGGAGCCGGAGCGGTACGGACTCACGATCCGCCCACAGCCCGCGTTCGCGTACGACTCCGTGAGAGTCGGGCCGTCGACGCCTCTCGCCGCGATCGCGGCCGCCGCGTGCACGAACGTCGCCACGATCAAGGACTTCAATCCGCAGATCCTGCGCGGGATGACGCCGCCCAAGGATTCGTCGCGGGTGCGGATCCCGGTGGGGGCCGCCGACAGCTTTGCGGTCGCGTTGGCCGCGCTCCCAAGCGCTGCCCACACGGCCTACAAGACGGTGGAATCGAAGAAGGGTCAGAGCGTGGCGTCGATCGCGAACAAGAACGGGCTGACGGCGCAGCAACTCGCGATGTTCAACCCGAAGATCAAGCGATTGAAGAGCGGCAACCTGGTGCCCGGTCAGGTAGTGATGGTCCCGACTGCTGCCGTGGCGGCGGCCGCGACGAGTGCGCCGGACCCGGCGATCGAGCGCTACGGATCTTCGCGGACGCGCGTGCTGCACGTCGTGAAATCAGGCGAGACGCTCGGGTCGTTGGCGAAGAAGTATCACACGTCGACGTCGGCCCTGATGAGGATGAATGGCCTCAAGCGGGCGATCATCTTCCCGGGACAGTCGATTGTTGTGGGGACGCGGGCGCGCAAGGCGAAGAAGTAGGTGGACCGGTGGAACGGGAGGCCGGGAGAGCGGTGGACCGGTGGACCGGTGGACCGGTGGACCGGTGAACCGGTAAGGGCGAACGACGGCAGGACTGAATGACGAAACGGGTGAACAGCCAAGTCAGCGCTGTCCACCCGTTCTTTTGCTTCTCCGGTCCCCCGGTCCCCCGGTCCCCCGGTCCCCCGATCTACTGAATGATCCCTTTCCCTTTGTAGTCGCCGATCACCATCCGGTCGTACCCGTTGCCCGGGTTCACGCCGGCGCGAACGTCGCGCCAGACGGCGTCCTCGCCGCGGTTGTACGCGAGCAGCGCCAGCCGCACGTCGCCCTTGTACATGTCCAGCAGGGTGCGGAGGTAGTGCATCCCGATCTTCAGGTTCAACTCGGCGACGAACAGCTTGTCACGCGTCGCGGTCTTGTCGAACATCACGGCGGTGCTGGGCATGAGCTGCGTCAGACCGATCGCGCCCGTCTTGCTCACGGCGCGCGCGTTGAACTCGCTCTCGAGACGCACCAGCCGGAACGCGAGCTCGGGGTCGATGCCCTCGCGAAGCGAGGCGTCGAACACCTTGCCGGCCAACCCGGCCGGGATCGCGTACTGGGTCGAATACTGAATGACCTTGTCCGCCCGCTCGATCTGGGCGCGCAGCAGCGACAGCTCGCCTTGGGTGTTGGCAAGCTCGGAGCGCAGCGTCCGCGAGTCCCCGCGGGAGAACATCCCCCCGGCGCGGCTCTCGGTTACGGCAGGTTCGGCGTTCGCCGTGGCAGCACGATGGACGGTAATGGCCCCGAGCGACAGGACCACTGAGCCAGCCAGAAACAGGTTCCGATGGAACCGCCTCCGCCGCCGCAACGCGTCACCCCGGTGGACGTACGTCCCACGTAGGTTGCGCATAAGTATTGTGAAGGCAAGTGGTTAACTACTAAACAGCCTCTACGGCTTTACCGCTGCCCGCACATTAGGTGGCAGAGCTCGTGCCATCAACTCTTGCGTAATCGCCGCCGAGTCCACCCGACTTCGAGGCTAACGATATATCGGAAAGTTCCATGCCGCGGTCCAGGCCCTTTGCCATGTCATAGACCGTTAAGAGCGCGACGGCCACGGATGTAAGGGCCTCCATCTCAGCTCCGGTGCGACCGGTGGTCGTCACGGACGCCTCCGCGCGGATGCCGGGGAGCGACTCGTCCGCCGTAAGCGAGATCTGAACGTCGTCGAGTGTCAGAGGATGGCAGAGCGGGATCAGCTCCGCGGTCCGTTTTGCGGCCATCACCCCCGCCACACGCGCGACCCCGAGCACGTCGCCCTTCTTTACTTCGGCGTTCACTATGGCCTGAAGGGTCGTGAGGCGCATCCGGATCGCCCCTGTCGCCCGGGCGCGACGATGCGTTTCCGGCTTGCCCGACACGTCGACCATACGCGCCGCGCCGGAATCGTCCACGTGGGAGAGCTTGTCGCTCATCGGACGAGTGGGGCCAGATCGCGAATCAGGGCCGCGGTCAGGAGCTGTGGATTCACGTTGCCCGTCGCAAGCTCTTTGGTCCGCTCGACGATCGCGATTCCGCGCGCGGCCCCGCTGGCTCGCTTGTCTTCCCCCCGCTCGGCCGCTGCGCGTGCGCGATCGTGCAGCAGGGACGTGAGCGCGTCGAGCGTGTCGCTGAACTTTCCGCGGGCGCCGCTCACTCCCTGGCTCAGCGCGACGCTCGCGCGTCGCCCCCGGTCGGGCGCCGCTGCCGCGTCGAGAAACCGCGTCGCCTGATCGATCGCGGCGTTCCATGCGTCGCGTTCGGCGAGGCGGCCCGGTGCTCCCGCCGCCGACTTGACCAGCTCGGCGGAGTTCGTCGACAGATCGAGGAGAGGAGCGATTTTCTTGTCCTCGACGAACGCCTTCATTTCGGCGTCCGTCAGTGGGAGCGCGCGCACCGCGATCACACGGGAGCGAACGGTCGGCAGCAGAGCGCCAGGCTCGCTCGAGGTGAGAATGATCGTCGTGTCGGCGGGCGGCTCCTCGAGCAGCTTGAGGAACGCGTTCGCCGCCTGATCGGACCCCTCCTGCGACACCATGCGGTCGGCGTCGCCGATGACGAACGCCTTCCGCCGCGCCATCGCCGGCTTGAGGGCCGCCGTCTGTACGATCGAGCGGATCGTCGCGACGAAGATTCCTTCGTCACCGCCGGGGGGCTCATACAGGCCGCCGCCCGCCAAGCGCTCGGCGATCCCTTCGCCCATGTCTTCCCGAATGTCGGCGAGGTCCGGGTCGGAAGAACCTTTGAGCCGAGGACGCGGGAAAACCCAGAGCAGATCGGGGTGCTGGAGCGACTCGGTCAGCTTGCACGTGCGACAGTGCGCCGCGTCGGCGAGCCGGCCGGCGGCCTTCGCCGCGGCGGATTCGCCCGTGTGGAAATCGTTCTCGGGATTCTCGCAGAGCAACAACCGGCCGAGCCACAGGGCGAGCTGTTGCTTACCGACCCCCCGCGGACCCTCGATCAGCAGGGAGGACGGGAGGTCGCCCCGGGACACGGCTCCGGCTAGTCGGGCGCGAAGGGCCGCGTGGCCGTGCAGCGGAAGCAAACGGCGGGGAGGGGGCGGGGGCACGCGAGGCAAGATAGGACTTGGGATGGAGTGGCTCAACGTCACCACGCGACATTGGGGTTGCCGGCGCAAGGATGCGGCGATACGGTGAGGCGTCATCATCCATCACGATGCTGAACCACGCCATTTCGCTATCGACGGTCCTCGCGATGACCGTACTCTCCACGCAGGCGATCGCCCAACGCGCGCGGGCTCGCGATCTCGGCGTCAAACCAGGCGTGTTCGCGCCTGGACGGCTCAACGCGATCACCGACGTCGCCGGCGTTCGCGTCGGGCAGACGACGGTGGTGCAGGGCGACAACGTGCGCACCGGGGTGACCGCGATTCTGCCGCATGGCGGGAACGTTTTCACCGACCGGGTGCCCGCGGCGCTGCACGTCGGAAACGGGTTCGGCAAGATCACGGGGGCGACTCAGCTGCACGAACTCGGCGAGCTGGAGACGCCTCTGCTCCTCACCTGCACTCTGTGTGTATGGAAAGCGGCCGACGCGATGGTCGACTGGATGCTCGGCCTGCCGGGAATGGGGAACGTGAGGTCGATCAATCCGGTCGTCGCCGAAACGAATGACGGCACGCTCAACGACATTCGCTCGCGACCGATCACGGCGGAGCAGGTGCGCGCCGCTCTCGCGTCGGCCTCGGATGGCCCGGTTGCCGAAGGGAGCGTGGGAGCCGGCACCGGCACGGTGGCGTTCGGCTGGAAGGGCGGGATCGGCACGTCGTCGCGGCTGCTGCCGCAGTCGCTGGGCGGCTGGACAGTCGGCGTGCTCGTGCAGACGAATTTCGGCGGCGTGCTTCAGGTGTTGGGCGCGCCGGTGGGGAAGGAACTGGGCCAGTACGCTTTCCAGCGAGACGCGCAATCTCCGGGTGAGCGCGGCGACGGATCGTGCGTGATGGTCATCGCGACGGACGCGCCGCTCTCCGATCGCAACCTCGAGCGGTTGGCCGCGCGGGCAATCATGGGCCTGGCGCGAACGGGCTCGTCGGCGTCGAACGGATCGGGCGATTACGCGCTGGCGTTCTCGACGAACGAGAAGGTCCGCCGCGCCGCGAACGCAACGCGGCTCACCACCGAGGAACTGGCGAACGAGCAGATGTCGGGCTTGTTCGAGGCCGCGGTCGAGGCGACGGAAGAGGCGATCTACAATTCCCTGTTCGAGGCGACGACGACGACGGGCAACGGGCACACGGTCCAGGCGATCCCGCTCGACCGTGTGCGCGAGGTGCTGGCCAAGTACAACGTGGCTCGGCGCTAGGCACGCTTCGTGACGGACATTGCCGTCAGGGGGTGATGCCCAATGACAGGCTTCATGGATGAACCCGACGAAGGCGATCGGGGTGGGGGTGGCAGAGGCGGGGATCAGGACGTCGAGCGCGAGCAACCACCGCGGAATCGTCGGTATACCGACCGGAAGCCGGGCGAGCCTGAAAAAAAGGATCCGCACCGGCCGAGGAGCGACGACGAACGGATCGACGAGGCGTCGGACGAGAGCTTTCCGGCGAGCGATCCGCCTCAGCAACCGTAGGCCGGCGGGCGGTGTGTAGCTTTATGTGACAAAGTACTTGCCAGTGTTGCCGCCGCACGCTATCCTACAACCCATGACGCGCGTCACGCCGATTCGGCCAAGCCGCCCGGAACCGCCCGAGATGCAAGCGCGGGCGATGGACAATCTGCGCTACATCCGCGGCATGATGGAGAACGCCGGGACGTTCACCGCGGTGTCCGGTTGGGGACAGGTCGTGATCGGCATCACGGCGATCGTTGCCGCGCTGGTCGCCGCGCGCCAATCGCCGTGGACGCGCGTCGCGACGTGGGTCGCCGAGGCCGGAATCGCCGCCGGGCTGTCGGTCGCGTCGATGGCGCTCAAGTCGCACGCCAACAACGTGCCCCTGGTTTCGGGCCCGTTGAGAAAACTCATACTGAGCTTTTCTCCCGCCATGTTGGCCGGCGCCGTGCTGACGGCGGTGTTCGTCCGCCAGGGACTGTACGGGCTCATTCCCGGATCGTGGATGCTGCTCTACGGGGCGGCGGTCGTGAGCGCGGGCACCTACTCGGTGAGCAGCGTACCGGTCATGGGCACGGCTTTCATACTGTGCGGCGCAACGGCGCTCGTCGCGCCGGAGTCGTGGACGACGCCGCTCATGATCACGTCGTTCGGCGGATTGCACATCGGTTTCGGCGCTTGGATCGCAAGGAGACACGGTGGGTAGGCCGCAGCAGAAACGGGGGAACGGGCGCACGGAGCCGGCGGAGAAAAAGGCCCCGACGCCGCTCGCGCCGGTCCGAGGCAAAGCGACGGATCAGGGGCCGTTGGCGCTCGATCGGCTGATTCACGAGCGCCTCCGCCTCGGGATCGTGAGCGCGTTGGCCGTAAATGAGAGCTTGACGTTCAACGACCTCAAGAAGCTCAACCGAACGACGGATGGGAATCTGAGCGTCCATGCGCGGAAGCTCGAGGAAGCCAGCTACATCACCTGCACGAAGTCGTTCGAGGGACGGGTGCCGCGGACGCGGTATGCGATCACCCCGGTCGGCCGGCGTGCTCTCGAGCGGTACCTCGACCACATGGAAGCCTTGATCCGGCTGACGCGCGACCGGTAAACGTTCGAGACTTTCAATCGTCTCCCTCTCAGACATGAAGCGACCGAGCGCTGGCCCGGCCGGACTCCCCGAGGTGTGCAAGGGGATTCACGTCGGCATCATCATGGATGGCAACGGCCGATGGGCCGGGGCCCGCGGGATGCCGCGCACGGCCGGCCATCGCGCCGGAGTACGTGTGGCCCGCGACATCGTCGAATCCGCCGCCCGCGCCGGCGTCGGTACGCTCACGCTGTACGCGTTTTCGTCCGACAATTGGCGCCGCCCCGCGTCCGAGGTCTCGACGCTGATGCGTCTCCTCCGCCGCTCGCTGGCGGTCGAATCGAAGCGGTGCATCGACAACGGCATCCGCCTTTCCATCGTCGGTCGGCGCGATCGTCTGCCGCCCGCGTTGGTTGCCGCGATCGAAGACGCCGAGCGAGCCACGTCCCGGGGCGGGAATCTGCATCTCCGCATCGCCATCGACTACTCCGCGCGCGAATCGATCATGCGGGCGGCGACGCGCGCCAACGGCCAACCGTTGAGCGCCGCGCTGTTCGACCGCCTCCTGGCCGAGGTCAATCACGACGCCGTTCAGGCGGGAGACGTGGACCTGCTGATCCGCACCGGCGGGGAGCAGCGCTTGAGCGACTTCATGTTGTGGGAGTGCGCGTACGCGGAGCTCTACTTCACGGACCGGATGTGGCCCGAGTTCAATGAGGGCGAGTTGCTCCACGCGCTGCGCGAGTTCGCGGGGCGGGAGCGCCGATTCGGGGCCGTCCCCGCGCAAGCCGCGAGCTGACACGCCGGGCGGGTCTAGCCGAGCGGCGGTTCTCATAAGAGATTCTGGGTGTGCCGAATCCCACCCGCCGGCCGCGAATCATGGCGCCCGGTCCGCACACCGTTTCCCGTTCATCCCTCGTTGGTCGCGCGACTGAGCTCGATACGCTCGTCGGGGCGCTGACGGCGGCCGATGCCGGTGCCGGATCGACCGTCTTCGTCGTCGGCGAGAGCGGCATCGGCAAGACGAAGCTCGTCGAGGCGCTCGTCGAGCACGCGTCGCGCCGGGGTTTCGCCACCGCGACCGGACGCGCCTATCCCGTCGAGACGGGAGTTCCGTACGCCGTGTTCTCGGACGCGTTGATGCCGCTCCTCCGCGGCATCGAACCGTCCGTGCTCATGCTGCTCACGCGCGGCGGTACGGCGGAGCTGGCGCAATTATTTCCTGCCTTGGGGAACGGCGATCGTCCGGTCTCGCCGGCGCGCGGCGACCCGGCCGAGCTGAAGTCGCGGATCCTCTGGAATTTCACGCAGCTGCTCTCCCGTCTCGCGACGAAAAGGCCGCTGCTGCTCGTGCTCGAGAACCTCCAGTGGGCCGACAGCGCGTCGCTCGAGATGCTGCACTTCGTCGCGAGACAGATCGGCGGCGAGCGCCTGCTGCTCGTCGGGACGCACAACGATCCGGATCTGCGGGGGAACGCCGCGCTTCGCGGCACGGAGCGTTCGCTGCGCGGGCTCAAGGGCGCGCAACGACTCCGGCTTCAGCCGCTCGGCGTCGACGACGTGGTGGCGCTGCTCGAGCAGCGATTTCACGCCGAACGCGCGCGGGTCGCGGATTTCGCCGAGCGGCTTCACCGCTGGACCGGCGGAAACGCCTTCTTCATCGACGAAACCGTCACGTCGCTGGTGCAGAGCGGACAGCTTCGCGAGGCGCACGGAGCGTGGACGGGATGGGACGTCGAGGACCTCCACGTGCCGGCGACGATTCGGGAGGCGGTGCTGGCGCGCGTGGCGGATCTGTCGCCCGATGCCAGACGACTCGCCGACGTCGCCGCCGTGCTTGGCGCCGAGGCGACGCACGCCGAGCTTGCCGCCGTCAGTGAGCTCGACAACGACGCGCTCATCGCGGCGATCGACGAGCTCCGTTCCGCCGACGTGCTCGCCGAGCGGCGCCGAGCCGACGACATCGTGTACGACTTCTCGCACCCGCTTCTTCAGGAAACGTTGTACTCGGAGATCGGGCTGGCGCGCACGCGCGCGCTCCACGGGACGATCGCCGAAACCCTCGAGATGCTGTACGGCGGCGGCGCGATGGCGCACGCGGGGCGCCTGGCCTTCCACTACGCGCGAACCGACACGCGACGTCTCGCCGACAAGGCGGTGCAATACCTGCGCGCGGCCGGACGCGACGCCTCGGCGAAGCACGCCAACCGCGAGGCCGCCGACTATCTGACGACCGCGCTCGAGCTCGCGGGCGGCGAAGCCGCGAGCGGTGCCGAGGCGGACGAGGTGGTGTTCGAGTTGGCGCGCATCCGCCAGCGCCTTGGCGACTACGACGGAGCTCTCGACCTCTGGAAGCGCGCGCTGGCGATCGCGTCGGCGCGTGGCGACGTCGCGAGGGTGGGCTCGATCGAACGATCGATGGGGCTCGCCAGCTACTGGAGCGGCGCGTTCGACAAGGCCATAGCGCACTTCGACGCCGCCATCGACGCGGCTCGACGCTCGGGTGAACGTTCGCTCGAGGCGCGAGTGCTGCTGCCCAAGGCGAGCTGTTTGCAGGCGCTCGGCCGCACCGAAGATGCGGCACGCGAGATCCAATCCGCCGTAGCGATCGCGAACGACGAGAACGAGCCGGGGTTGCTGGCTCGCGCCCACCGCGCGCTGCTGCTCCACTACCTGTGGACGGGGCCGGCCGATCGGGCGCGCGAGAGCGGCGCGCGCGCGATCGCGATCGCGGAATCGACGGAGGGAAAAAACCTCGGGGTCGCGTGGTCCGCGCACTGGGCGTTGGCGATGCTCGGCGGCCTCACGGGGAACGCCGAGGAAGCTCGCTTGCATCTCACCGAGGCGTCGCGGTTGGCCGACGAAGCTCGCTCGCCGCTGTTCCGCGTGTGGACCGCGGAAGTCGAGATCGAGTACGCGGCCGGGACGGGCGAGTGGGATCATGCCGTCTCGCTCGCGGAACGCACCATCCCGCTCGCGCGGGCGCTCGGCCAACGCACGCTCGTGCCGCGGCTGCTGGTCTGGCTCGGGCTGCTGCATTTCGGTCGCGGGGACATCGAGCGGGGCCGAGAGTGCGTCGACGAGGCGTGGGAACTGTCCGGCGCCGCGGACCCGACCGCCCCGGGACGAGACGTGTACGGCACAGTTCCGGCGCACATCGGCAAAGCCGGCTACCATCTCGCGATCCGCGAAAACACCGCGGCCATCGAAGTCGGCGAGCGCGGGCTGCGCATCGCCGATCAGTCGGGATACGTCGTGTGGGCGATTCACCGGCTCATGCCGATCATCGCCGAAGCGGCACTGTGGGCCGCGGACCACGAGCGCGCGAGGGCACTCGCCGCGCGCTTGCGCCGCCAGTCGACGGCGCTCGGTCAGCGGCTCGGTTTGGCGTGGGCGGACGCGTGCGACGCGATCAGCGAGCTACTGGTCGGCGACACGGAGCGCGCGCTGGAGCAATTGCGCGGCGCGACCGAGGCGCTCGAGGCGATCCCGTACGTCGCCGACGCGGCGCGACTGCGACGTCAGCTCGCGAGCGCGTTGGCGCGGACCGGTGATCGCGAAGGCGCGACTCGCGAGCTTCGTCGCGCGCACGAGGTATTCGCTCGACTCGGCGCCGAGAAAGAGCTCAATGAAACGCGCGAGCAGCTTCGCGAGCTCGGCGCGCGTCCGCCGGCGCGCAGCATCACGCAGGGAATGGCCGGACTCACGGGCCGCGAGGTCGAGATCGTCCGGCTCGTCGCGGCACGCCGATCCAACAAGGAGATCGGCGCGGCTCTCGGGATCTCGGCGCGGACGGCGAGCACGCACCTGTCGAACATTTTCACCAAGCTCGGCGTCGAATCGCGCGGCGAGCTCGCCGACCGCGTGCGCGAGGCGGGGATCGGCGAGGTCAGTTCTTGACCAACCGGACGGTCCCCGAGCCGCTCTCGATCTTGATGCGTCCCTTGCCGTCGCCGATTTGACCCCGCAGGTGGTCCCGCGAAAGGCGCGTCGTCTGCACGGTGAAATCGCTGTCGATACCACCGCTGCCGGTCTCGATGTCGACGTCGGCGCCCTGCGCGGCGGGTAGACGAAGCGTCACGCCGCCCGAGCCGGCATCGATGGCGACGTCTTCGACCGCCTGCAGGAAACCGAGGTCCGTGTGCCCGCTGCCGGCATCGACCGTCACGCGAGGCGACGTGATGCGATCCAGCGACAGGCCGCCCGATCCGACGTCGATCTTGAGCATTTTCGAATCGATGTTGTGGCCGCGCACCGAGCCGGAGCCGGTGTCGACGTCGAGCGTTTCGCCCTTGATGCCGTCGATCGTCACGCTGCCCGAGCCGGTGTCGAGCTTCACCTCGCCTTGAGCGTCGGTGACGGACACGGTCCCCGAGCCGGTATCCAACGACAGCTTTCCGCGCGTGTGCTCCGACGTCAGGGAAGCGGAGGCAACGCTCACGCGAAGGTCGCCGTCGACGTTCGAAACGGTCGCGTCGCCGACGCCCCAGTGCACGTAGATCCGCTGTCCCTTCGGAACGCCGATCGTGAGGTCGGCGTGGGCCTCGAGGCCGTCGCCTGAGCTTCGAATCTCGACGCGATCCCGATCGCGCCAGTCGGAGTCGTCGTCGAAGGTGCCGTCGGAGTTCACGTGGATCTGCGTGCGCCCGCGCGACTGCCATTCGGGGTAGACGATCCGGTCGGACGGATAGATGACGCGCAGAGAGTTCCAACCGCGTACCTCGCCAGTCTCGAGCTTGAGCTTGCTCGCGTCGCGGCCGCCGCGCGTGACGTCCACGGTCACCTGCGAGCCGGTCGCCGCCTGAACGCGAACGCGGCCGGCGAGGTTGTACACCGCGACGCGCTCGCCCGACAGACTGCGATGCTCGGCTTGGCCGGTGGCCGCGCTGGGAATGGTGGCGACGATGGCGCCGAGGGCGATCGCGCGAGGGGAAAAACGGATTTGAGTCATTGGTGAGCTGGTGGGTTTCCGGCTCAGACAGCCGCGGAGGCCTGAAGGTTTGACGCGGCCCTAGTTGGTGCGAAGGTGGCGGGCGAGGCCTTCGAGCGCCTGCGGCATGTCGACGCGCCCGTAGCCGAGCCGGAAGTGATTCCCCGGATACCCGAACTGCGATGCCGGCAGGAGCAGGACTCCTTCGCGCTGCACCAACGTCGCCGCGAAGTCATCGATGCTCTGACCGGCGAGTTTGGGAAAGCAAACGCTCCCGGCGCGCGGACGAACCCAGGACAACCGATCCGAGTGCTCGCCGAAGAATGCATCGAGCGCGGACAGATTGTTCTCGATGATGCCGCGCGAACGGGCCAACACGCGCTCGCGCGCGCGGAGCGCGATCAGCGACAGCACCTCGCTCGGCGCCGCGCTGCAGATCGTCGTGTAGTCCTTGAGCGACGCGAGCTTCGTCCGGAGCGACCGGTCGCGGAGGGCGAGCCAGCCGATGCGCAGGCCGGCCAGCCCGAACGCCTTGGACATGACCCCAAGGCTCAGCGCGCGCGGCGAGAGCGATACGGCCGGCGGAAGCGCCGGAGCGCTGTGCTCGAGAAAGCGGTACACCTCGTCGGAGAACAGCCACGCGCCGTGCAACTCGGCGATTGACGTGAGACGCGCCAACTGCTCGGATGAGAGTTGCGCGCCGGTCGGGCTGTGCGGCGAGTTGACGACGATGATTCGCGTCGTGGGCCGCATCGCGGCGGCGACGGCGTCCACGTCGAGCGACCAGTCCGCCGGATTCAGCGGAACGAGCGTGACGTCGGCGCCGATGGATCGCGCGACCTCGTAGAGCGACTGGTAGGCCGGCCACGCGACGACCGCGTGATCGCCTGCGCCGAGCGTTGCGTGCATCGCGAGGAACACCGCTTCCTCCGCGCCGGCGAAGGTGAGCACGTCGTCGGCGGCGACGCCGCCGTACAGCGTCGCGATCTCTTCGCGCAGCGCGGGCAGTCCCTGCGACTCGGTGTAGCCGAGGCTCAGAGATTCCCAACGCTGCCGGCAGTCGTCGTCGGCCAGCGCGAGCAGTTCCGGCAGGCGATACGGCTCGACGTCCGACGCGCAAAGCACGTGGCGGACCGCGAACTCCCAGCGAGCGAAGTACCGCTCGAGCGTGAAGTCCGCGATCTGCACGGTTACGGCGCGGCCGTGATCACACCGCAGGCGATGCGAGCACCGGAGTTGCCCGCCGGATCCGTCAGGTAATCGTCGGCGGTCGCGTGCACGACGATCGCCGCCCCGTCCGCGTCGAGCAGGCCGAACGGTCCCTTGAGCGATACTCCCGGCACGACGAACTCGAACTCGAGCTTTCCCGCCGCCGGCGTGAAGATGTTGGGCATGTCGCCCAGATGAGGACCGTGCTGGCTATTGAAACCGTGCGCGCGCTTCTCCGGATTGAAGTGTCCGCCCGCCGACGTGAACGGCGGTTCGCACTTTCCAACCGCGTGCAGATGAATGCCGTGCGCGCCGATTCCGAGATCGCTCACCGAGCCGCGCACGAGGAGACCGGCGTAGGTCTCGCTGAACGCGACCGAGCCCACGCGCCGTCCGGTTGCGTCGTGGACGACCGCGGTCGCCGTCGTGGGTGAGGGCGCGATCGCGGCGCGAGGCGGAGGCGCCGACGCCGGCGGAGGCGTGGGAGTCGGCGTGCGCGTCGGGGTGGGGTAGGGTCCGCCCGTGTAGCACGCGAGCGCACCGCAGCTGATCAACAGAGAAAAGAAACGTGATCGAGTCACGTGCGGCCTCTCAGGTTGGTGGTGCGACGAGCGTATCGGCGGCGGCGCGAACGCGCGCCAACGCGTCGTCCGCCGTGTCGCCGACGGCCGACAGATGCCCCATCTTCCGTCCCGGTCTCGGCCCCGGCTTCCCATAGAGATGGAGCCGGACACCGGGTCGCGCGAGGGCGCGCTCGAACGGCGGCGGTCCGTCATGGTCGAGCCAGAGATCGCCGAACAGGTTGTGAATGGCGCCTGGCCGCAGAGCCCGCGTGTCGCCCAGCGGGAGATCGCACACGGCGCGCACGATCTGCTCGAACTGGCTCGTCGAGCACGCGACTTCGGTTTCGTGGAAGGAGTTGTGCGGCCGCGGCGCGAGCTCGTTCACGAGGAGCTCGTCGTCGTCGAGCACGAACATCTCGACGGCGAGGATGCCTTCGAGCGTGAGCGCGGCGGCGATCTCGCGCGCGATCTCTTCGGCCCGCGCGGCGAGCGCGGCATCAATCGGGGCGGGGAGCACGGACCAGGCGAGGACCTGGCGCTCGTGAAAGTTGAGCGCCGGCGGATAGACGCGAGCCTCGCCGCTCGGCCGTCGCGCGACGAGGACCGAGATCTCCGATCGCAGATCGAGCGCGCGCTCGGCGACCGACGCGCGATGGCCGAGGTCGTTCCAGGCGCCCTCGACCGCGGCGGCATCGGCGACGCGCACCTGGCTGCGGCCGTCGTAGCCGCCGTGGTTCGCTTTCACCACGAGGGCCCCGAGGTCTCGCTGCGCGTTCGCGAGTTGCGCGAGCGACGCGACGTCGCGATAGTCGCCGACGGGAAGCCCATGTTTCGTGAGCCAATTCTTCTGACGCGACCGATCCTGCACCATGGCGATGATCGCCGGGTGCGGCCGGACGGGCGCATGCGCCGACGCCGCGGCCAGCGCGTCGATTCCGATCTGCTCGATCTCGAGCGTGACGACGTCGCATTGGCGAGCAAGATCGACGGCTGCGTCGACGTCGTCGAACTTGGCCGTGACGACGCGGTCGGCCACGGCGGCCGCGGCGCACTTCGGATCTGGATCCAGCACGTGCACGTAGTAGCCGAGCGTCCGTGCGGCCATCGCGGTCATCCGGCCGAGCTGGCCGCCGCCGAGGATGCCAATCGTCGATCCCGGCGGGATCACCTGATCACCGAATGGGTAGCGTCGTGTCTGCAAGGACGTCGTCGGTGCGTTTTTGCCGCCACGCGCGCAGCCGCTGGCGAACGTCGGCGCGCGCAGTCGAGACGATAGCCGTTGCCAGGAGCGCGGCGTTGATCGCGCCGGGTTCGCCGATGGCGAGCGTTCCGACGGGCACACCCTTGGGCATCTGCACGATCGAGAGCAGCGAATCCAGACCGTCGAGCGTCGTCGCGGGAATCGGAACGCCGAGTACGGGAAGCGTGGTCTTCGCGGCGACCATTCCGGGCAGGTGGGCGGCGCCGCCGGCGGCGGCGATGATCACCTCGAGTCCGCGCCCCTCCGCCGACGACGCGTACTCGAACATCAAGTCGGGCGTGCGGTGCGCGGAGACGATCTTCGCCTCGTGCGGGACCTCGAGCTCGCGAAGCAGGTCGATGGCCGCCTGCATGTACTTGAGGTCGGACTTGCTGCCCATGATCACACCGACCCACGGTTTGGAGTCGCGCGCGGACGGTTTACGAGTGGGCATGCGGGGCCGGCGAAGGAGGGAGGATTCGCCGGAAATATACCCGGCCCCTAGCGCGTCTTGTCGACGACGACGGTGCCGCCTTTCATGACCCAGCGCACGCTGTCGATCACGACGCGAACGTCGGCGAGCGGATCGCCCGCGACCGCGACGACGTCGGCATAGTAGCCCGGCGCGATGCGTCCGAGCGAGCTTTCCATCCCGAGGATCGCCGCGCCGTTCGTGGTGGCGGTGGCGAGCACCTCGGCCGGCGTCATGCCGATCTGCGCGAACCATTCGAGCTCGCGCGTGTTCTGGCCGAACATGATGTGCACGGCATCCGAGCCCATGCCCATTTTGACGCCGGCTCTGTACGCGCGGCGCGCCGTCGCGATGTTGAGCAGTCGGAAGGAGTCGAGCCCGGCCGCTTGCTGCGGCGTGTAGTGGTAGGCCTCGCGGTACTGCGCGTAATAGCGGTTGTGATCGATCGTCGGGACGTAGAAGATCCCGTCGCGCGCCATGCGCGCGAGCGTCGAGTCGTCGAGGTCGATCGCGTGCTCGAGCGACGTCGCGCCGGCGCGCACGGCGTCGCGGCCGCCGTCGGGCCCGTACGAATGAATCGCGATCCGCTTGCCGAAGGATTTGGCCGCGTCGACGGCGGCCTTCATTTCTTCGTAGGTGAACGTCTCGTTCCCGGTGACGTCGGCGCCGGTGCCCGTCGATCCGTACATCTTGATGTAGTCCGCGCCGGCGTCCACCTGCTGCTTCACCGCTTCGGGGATCTGGGCGATGGAGAAGACGCGCCCTCGCTGCGTGCGCGTCGTGTCGGTGTTGGGGCGATAGGGAGGCCGCGCGCGCGAAAGCCCGTAGCCGGCGACGAACATTCGCGGTCCGATCCAACCCGCCTTGTCGACGGAGTCGCGCATCGCGATGTCCATGTAGTTCGACGAGCCGAGGTCGCGAACGGTCGTCACGCCGGTCTCGAGCGTGCGGCGCAAATTGGCGCGCGCGAGCTCGATCGTCTGCGCGGGCGTGCGCTGCGGCTGCCGCCACGGATCCGTGCCCGACGTCGAATCCCAGTAATACGTCATGTGCGTGTGCACGTCGATCAGGCCGGGAATCGCCGTGTAGCGGGTCAGGTCGATGACCTGGGCGTTCGCGGGCAGGCGATCGTTGGTCGTGACGACGGCGCTGACCTTGTCGCCGTCGACGAGGACGATGCCGTTCGGGATGACGTGGCCCGGCGAGTCGACGACGGCGCGAAACTTCAGCGCTTTGATTTGAGCGCCGGCGTTCGACGCCAGGAGCGCAAGGGCGAGAAGGGCGAAGAGGCGGCGGGGCACGCGCTAACATCGTGCGCGGCGGGCGCAGAGTAAAGGCGAGGAAGGGCGTTGATCCGAGGGGACATGAGGAGTAGCGTCAACGCGTGCTCACGACAAAGCGAATCGTTCGGCCGCGCGCATCGCGTCGGTCACGCTTTACGGCGCTGTGCTGTGTTGCACCAGCGATGCTCGCGGGCGCCTGCGTCGCCGGTCGCACACACGGGTCGCCCTCGGTCACGTCGGCCCTGCTGCAACCGTCGAGCGAATTTTGGCGCGACACGGCGCCGAGCGTGTATCGGGCGCGTGTCGAGACGTCGCGAGGCGAGTTCGTGATGGAGGTGCACCGCGCGTGGGCGCCACTGGGCGCGGACAGATTCTACAACCTGATCCGCGCGGGCTACTACGACGACTCTCGGTTCACGCGAATCGTGCCCGGCTACATCGCTCAATTCGGAATCGCTCGCGACTCGGCGATCAACGCGACCTGGGTCGCGCGATCGTTTCCCGACGATTCGTCGCACCACCTGAACGTGCGCGGCACCTTCGCCTTCGCCATGACCGGTCCCAACGCGCGGACGACACAGATCTACATCAACCTCGCCGACAACACGCGCAACGACTCGCAAGGCTTTTCACCGATGGGGCGAGTCGTCGAAGGGATGGCTGTCGTCGACAGCCTGTACGGCGGCTACGGCGAGAATTCGGGCAGCGGTATGCGCGCGGGGAAGCAGGGACCGCTCCTCAACGGCGGAAACGCCTACGTCGACCGCGAATTCCCGAAGCTGGATCGCCTGGTGAGGATTCGGATAGACCGATAGACCGATAGACCGGTGGACCGGTGGACCGGTGGACCGGTGGACCGCTGTCGCCTGACGCTGCCGCCTGACGCCTAGAGTCCCGCACTGAAGCGATCGCGTCTGGTGCGCGCGCGTCGTGCCTATTCGATCGTGATGCTCCCCGTCATCGATCCCCACGGGTGCCACTTCGGCCCGCCCCGGTACGCGCGCGAGTCCGTCACGCCTCGGTAGCCCAACGCCACGCCGCGCATGTGAAACTCGAATCCGGCCTCGCCGGTCCTCACGAACGGTTCGTGACCCACTCGCGGACCATCCTGAAATGTGTTGCCGTCGAGGAACATGTCGCGCGCCACCGCACGCGCCGACGCGCCGATCAACAGGTCGAATCCCATGTCGCGCGCGGGCGGCAACCAGGGATGCGACATACGCCAGCCGAATCGAAGACGCGCGCCCGCATCCGCCCCCGTGAGCACGTTGCCGAGCGAAGCGCCGACACGTGGGACAACGTCGAGCCCGAGCGGTGCGTTCGACGGCGTGGCGAATCGAACGGCGTGCTCGACGCGTGCGATCGCTCCCGGTTCGAACCCGACCGCGCGGCTCCAGTCGGTCGGGCGGTTGTACGCGGGGGCGGCGCTGTGCGCGATGCGTTGCGTGAGTCGAGCGAGCGACGGCGGCCCGGTGACGCCGAGCGTGATCGTGAGCGCGTTAGAGGTCTCGGTCGTGAGCCGCCGCGCGCTCTGACTCAGGTACAGCCATCCGGCGTTGGGCCGCTCGGTCGCCGCGGCAACGCCCGTTGGCGGCACGAGAGGCGTGTAGATGTCCTGCCCGATCTCGACGCGCGACGTTCGACAGGCACTCGATCGAGCGGTGCACGTCTGCAGGCCGCTCAGAACGCGGCGCGCCCACCACGGCGCGTCGCCGCCATCGTAGGCGAGATGGACGCCGCTCGTGTATTCCTCGTCGGGGCGGTTCCACGGCACCATCCAGAAATCGAACGCGTCGTTGTCCGTGCGCAACGAGAAGGTTCGTGGCGATTGGCCGGTCGCGGCCGGCGGAACGAGGGCGATCGCGGCCGCGGCGAAAGACACGCGGAGCGCGGAGGCGAACCGAGATCCCGCCGGGCGAAAACTCTTCACCTACGGGAGTATCGGCCGTGGCGGCGGACTCCCGTAGGCTCGGCGCCCTACCTCATTGGTACTGGATGTAGAGCGGCCGCGGCATGAGTCGCAGGACCTCGGCCGGCGTGAGCAGCGCGTCTCCTTTCTTCACGTCGTTGTGGAAGAAGATCTTGAATCCCGTGAACTGGACGGGCTCGGCGTCGATGTAGTCGCGGTACGAGTCGAACTTGAGCCACGGCGGCCCCCAACCGTCCATGTCCATCACGACCTGCACCTGTGGCGTCGGCCGAATGTTCGGCGCCCCCAATACCATCTTCTGCGTGAAGCGATGCACGACGAGCACCTTCGGCGGCAGGTGCTTTTCCTGCGCGAGCTGCGTGAGCGTTCGGATCACGTAGTTCACGTCGTCGGCGCTCATCTCCCCGATCTTCGTGCTCGGCCGCATGCCCTCTCGCTCGTAATGCATCGAAAACTCGGGGTCGATGCCGAGGTGCACGTCGGGTCGAGAGAGAAAGGGCAGCAGGCGCGGGAGCTCGGCCTGCAGCGTGCTGTGCCCGACCTGAACGTCGAGAAAGAGGAGCGCGTTCTTGCGTTTCGCCCACCCGTAGACCTTCTCGATGAGCGACGTGTCCATGCGCAGGCGGTACATCCCGTCGCGGCCGGGCGCGCCCTGCGCGACCACGGCGATCAGGTGCAGCGCGGGCTGAATCGGCGTCGAGGGATCGGCGCGACGCCATTCGGCCACGGTTTGATCGAGCTTGCCGAGCATCTCGTCGACCGGATACTCGCCGAGCACGCCCATCTTCTTCGCGAGCGGATTTCCGTAGAACGCGACGATTCGCTTGCCGGGGAAAACCGCGCCGGGCAACGGCGCGGGGCCGGCCGGCCATTTTGTGGCCATCACCGTCCCCCTGCGGACCGCCGACCCGTACGACGTCTTGTCGTGCGCGTTCCGACCCGGAATCAGGTGAGAGCCGATCGTGTCCGTCGGCGCGGGCGCGACGCCACCAGCGGCCGTTCGAGTCTGCGCGCGCGGCGCCGCCCTCGGCTTCGAATGCGGCTGCGACGGCTTGCTTTGGGCGACTGACACGTTGGCGGCGGCGCCGAGCAAAATGGCGCCGACGAGCGCGGCGATCGAACGACCGCCGAGGCGAAAACGACGACTCATGCTTGGCAACACGGCAGGTTTCAGCTTCGGGTGCTGGAGACTAACGGCGCTGGATACAAGGATAGCGCCAAGCACCCTGTGCCCCGCGTGACGAGCGGATGAGCACGGGGCGCGCTCGAGTCGCGAATCAACCAGAAATACAGAACCGCCCTTCGCGCTGGATCGTGGGCGCGAAGGGCGGCTGGGCAGCTCCCCGAGTAGGACTCGAACCTACGACCACTCGATTAACAGTCGAGCGCTCTACCAACTGAGCTATCGGGGATCGGTACTTGGACGAATCAGACCGATAAAGGTAGTGAACACGACGCCGAAGTCAACCGCGCTCGGCGACGCCAAACGCAGGCACAGCATCCACTTAAACCGCCTGCGACACCACGTCGCGTACGGCGGCGGGGTGCGGCGACGAGCGAGAGTATTCCGCAAACCCCGGGAGCACCGTGCGCAACCAGCGACCGGTGTGGGACACCGCCGATCGCGCGAGATCCTCGGGCCTGCCGGTGGCGACGATTTCGCCGCCGCGGTCGCCCGCCTCCGGACCGAGATCGATCACCCAGTCCGCGAGCTTGATGACGTCGAGGTTGTGCTCGATCAGCACGAGCGTGTGGCCGGCGTCGACGAGCCGATCGAAGACCTGCGCGAGCTTTCGAATGTCGTCGAGGTGAAGCCCGGTGGTCGGCTCGTCCATCACGTAGAGGTTTCGTCCGGTCTTTTTTCCGAGAGCCAGCTCGCGCGCGACCTTGAGACGCTGCGCCTCGCCGCCGGAAAGCGTCGTCGCGGGCTGGCCGAGTCGCAGATAACCGAGTCCGACCTGCTGCAGCTGCCAGAGCGCCTGGCCGAGTTTCTCCTCGCGCGGGAAGAAGCGGATCGCTTCGTCGACGGTGAGCTCGAGAACCTCGTGGACGTTGCGCCCGTTCACGCGCACGTCGAGCACGGCGGGCTTGAATCGTTTGCCGCCGCACTCGTCGCACGGCACGTACACGTCGGCCATGAAGACCATCTCGACCTGGAGATAGCCGGCGCCTTCGCACGTCTCGCAGCGGCCACCCGCCACGTTGAAGCTGAACGTTCCCGCGGTGTACCGGCGCTCGCGCGACAGCGGGGCGTCGGCGAAGATGCGCCGGATCTCGTCGAACGCCTTCACGTACGTGACGGGATTCGACCGCGGCGATTTGCCGATCGGGCTCTGGTCGATGCCGATGACGTCGTCGATCGCGTCGGCGCCGGAGAGCGTGTCGTAGTGCCCGACGCGCTCGCCGAGATACTCCTTCGCCGAATGCTCCCCGTGAAGCCTGGTCTCGAGCGCGCGCAGCAGCACGTCGTGCACGAGCGTGCTCTTGCCGGAGCCCGAGACTCCCGTCACCGCCGTGACGGCGCCGAGTGGGATCTTGATGTCGACGCTCTTGAGGTTGTGCTCTCGCGCACCGGTCAGCGTGATCCATCGCGGCCCCACGCGCCGCCGCTCGGCGGGAATGGGGATTTCGCGGCGGCCGGTGAGATACGCGCCGGTGAGCGGACTCTCCGCGATACGCGAGATCGGCCCGTTGAAGACGAGCTGCCCGCCCTTCTCGCCGCTTCCGGGTCCCAGCTCCACCATATGATCCGCGGCGCGAATCGCTTCCGGATCGTGTTCGACGACGAGCACCGTGTTGCCGCCGTCGCGCAGACGATGGAGCAGCCGGAGGAGGCGGTCCATGTCGCGCGGATGCAACCCGATCGACGGCTCGTCGAGCACGTAGAGCGTGTCGACGAGCTGCGATCCCAGCGAATTGGCGAGCCCGATCCGCTGCGCCTCGCCGCCGGAAAGCGTGCGCGTGCCGCGGTGGAGCGTGAGATAATTCAGCCCGACGTCGCACAAGAACTGGACGCGGTCGCGCGTTTCCTTGAGAATGTGCGCCGCGACTTGCCGCTCGAACTGGCTGAGCTCGAGCGCGTCGAGCCACACGAGCATTCGGTCCACCGGGAGCTCGCACACCGCGGCGATCGTTTCGCCGCCGACGCGAACGTGAAGAGCTTCCGGGCGCAGTTTGGTGCCGTGACACGAGGGACATTCGCGCGCCGTCTGATACTGCCGGAGGAAGACGCGGATGTACTGTTTGTACTTCTTTTCCTCGAGATCCTCGAGGAAGGGGAGGATGCCCTTGAACCCGCGGCTCCGTGCGTGGAGAAGCTTGGCGCGAGCCGTCGCCGGCAGACGCTCCCACGGCGTGTCGAACGAAATGCCCTCACGCTTCGCGAACTCGGCGAGCGCGCGGCGCTTGTTGTCGTAGCGCGGCTTGGTCCACGGATCGATCGCGCCTTCGCGCAGCGTCCGGCTCGGGTACGGGACGATCAGCGCTTCGTCGTACTCGAGCGTCGCGCCGAATCCGTTGCAACGCTCACACGCGCCGCGCGGGCTGTTGAACGAAAAGAGTTGCGGCGTGGGCGTCGGGGCGCGCGTGCCGTCGTTGGCGCACTCGTAGCGTTCGGTGAATCGCAGCCGGTCCGACGGCCGCGGCGTGAGCGTCGTCGAAACGGGCTCGGAGAGAAGGATGACGCAGTCGCCGTCGCCCTCGCGAAACGCGGTGCCGACGGCGTCGGCGAGACGGCCGCGCGCCTCGTCGCCGACGACCAGGCGGTCCACGACGACCAACAACTCCTTGGCGAGCGTGACGTCGACCGCGGCGGTGAGCAGGTCGTCGAGGTGCTTGATCGCTCCGTCGAGGCTGACACGCACGAAGCCCTGCGCGCGAAGGTTCTCGACCACGACCTCGTGCGTGACCTCCGGCGACCGCACCAGCGGGAAGGCGACGTGGAACCGGATCCCCGGCCGGAGAGCCATCACCGCGTCAACAACGGACTGCACGGTGTCCGGGCGCATCTCGCGCCCGCACAACGGACAAAACGTGTGTCCGACGCGGGCCCAGAGCAGCCTCAGGTAATCGTAGATCTCCGTCGCCGTCCCGACCGTCGAACGGGACGTCTTCGTGGGGTTCTTCTGCTCGATCGCCACCGCGGGGGAGAGCCCTTCGATAGAGTCGACGTCCGGTTTTTCCATGCGCTCCAGGAACTGGCGCGCGTACGCGGACAGCGACTCGACGTAGCGGCGCTGTCCTTCAGCATAGATGGTGTCGAACGCCAGCGAGGACTTGCCCGATCCCGACGGCCCGGTGATGACCGTGAATGCTCGGCGCGGGATCTCGAGGTCGAAGCCCTTGAGGTTGTGCTGACGCGCTCCGCGGACGAGGATGGCGTCCTTCATAACGCCAAACCTAAACAGGGCACCGAAGAAATGACGAAGCGCGGCGGAGAAATCGGACGTCTGACATCAGATTTCCGACCTCAGACCTCTCGCTTGCGTCGTCCAGTCCGCCCGGTCCACCGGTCCACCGGATCACCGGTCCACCGGATCACCGGTTCGGCCGCCGACGCACGAGCCGGCCGATGATCAGCACGATCAGCGCGCCGAAGGTCGCGATGGCGATCGAGCGCGCGTCCAGATCGCCGGCTGTGACGCGTCCCCAGCCGAGCTGCGTGCCGATCAAACCGCCCAGCATCGCTCCGAGGATGCCGAGGACCACCGTGAAAATGCACCCGGCCGGATCGCGACCGGGCATGAGGAACTTGGCCAGAGTTCCGGCGATCAGGCCGAGCAGGATCCAGAAGAGCCACAGCGGCATGGCTACGCGGATGTCCACGTAGTCATTGGACCCGAACCGCGCGCTGGGCCCTTCCGGATCCGTGTACCGGAGCTACATCGGCGGCGTGGTGGTGCGATTGCGCGTCGCCGCGCGATAGATCCAGAGCAGAATCAGCGATCCGACGATCGCGAGAATGATGCTCCACAGGGAGAAACCTGTTAGTCCGGTTCCGGTGATCAGATTGCCGATGTAACCGCCGACGAGTGCGCCGACGATCCCGATGACGGCGGTGACGATGATTCCACCGGGATCCTTGCCTGGCATGATCGCCTTGGCGATGGCGCCGGCAATCAAGCCGAGCACGATCCACGCGATAACACCCATACGATCGCCTCCGGTTATGGGAGTGTGTTGGCTGAGCCCATCAGCCACGCAACGCACGTACCACATCCGGTTCGCCGACGCGCTCAACGGTCGAGCACGTCGCACGCGCGACTACGTTTCCAATATGCACGACGACGAAGTGACCGGAAAGCCGCTGGACGCCCGCCTGATGCGGCGGCTTTTCGTCTATGCGCGGCCGTATTCGGTGCTTGTCGGGGCCGCGCTGGCATGTCTGATCGTCGACGGGCTCATGCAATTGGTGGGTCCGCTGATGACGCAGCGCGTCATCGACGTCGCGCTCCCGGCCCATTCGGCGTCGCTCGTGTGGCGCTCGGCGCTGATGTTCGCCGGATCGCTCGTCATCGGCTTCGCCTGCCAGTACGGCGAGACGCTGCTCACGGCGCTGCTCGGCCAGCGCGTGATGCGGGATCTTCGCCGCGACATCTTCGGGCACGTCCAGCGGCTCTCGATCACGTTCTTCGATCGCAACCCGGTTGGCAGACTGGTGACGCGCGTGACGTCCGACGTGGAATCGCTGAACGAGCTGTTCACGGCGGGCGTCGTGGCGGGGCTAGGCGATCTGTTCACGCTGCTCGCGATCAGCGGCTTGATGCTCTGGACCGACTGGCGGCTGGCGCTCGCGTCGTTCGGCGTAATTCCCCTCGTCTACCTCGCGTCGCACCTGTTTCGGCTGAAGGTGCGCGAATCGTATCGCGACATCCGGACGCGGCTCGCGCGCATCAACGCGTACCTCCAGGAGCGTATCAGCGGCATTCGCATCGTGCAGGTCTTCGGCCGCGAGGCGTCGGAGGCGAAACGCTTCGACGATCTGAATCGCGGCCATCTGAAGGCGAACCTGGACTCGATCACATACTACGCGCTCTACTTCCCGGTGATCGAGGTGCTGACGTCGATCGCGCTGGCGAGCCTGATCGTGGCCGGGGCGCACCGTGTCGAGGTGGGAACGCTGACCGTCGGAACGGTCGCCGCGTTCCTGCAGCTCGTGCGCCGGTTCTTCCAACCGCTGCAGGATTTGTCGGACAAGTTCAACACGCTCCAGCAGGCGATGGCGGCGAGCGAGCGCGTGTTCCGTCTGCTCGACGAGCCGGAGGCGGTCGGCCTCACCGCGGCGGGTGAGACGGCGCCGTCCACGACAGCGAGCAAGCGCCGTGGCGTGCGGGTGGAGTTCGACGACGTGTGGTTCGCGTACGATCTGGGCCATGTCGCGCGCGATTCGGACCGGATGGCGTCGCCGGAGTGGGTGCTCAAGGGTGTGAGCTTTACCGTCGAGCCGGGGCGGACGCTCGCGCTCGTGGGGCACACCGGCGCGGGGAAGACGACCATCATCAGTCTTCTCCTGCGCTTCTATGACCCGCAGCGCGGGCGAATCCTGGTGGACGGCGTCGACATTCGAGAGATCCCGGTGTCCGAGTTGCGCGCGCTGATCGGGTACGTGCAGCAAGACATCTTCCTTTTCGCCGGAGACGTGCTGACGAACATCCGTCTCTCGAACGAGATTTCGGAGCTCGAGGTCGCCGCCGCGGCTTCGCGCGTCGGCGCGGACCGCGTGATTCGGCGTCTGCCGGGCGGCTATCAGCAGGCGCTCGGTGAGCGGGGCGCGTCGATCAGCGTCGGTGAGCGCCAGTTGCTCTCGTTCGCGCGAGCCGTCGCGGCAGATCCGGCGCTGCTCGTCCTCGACGAAGCGACGAGCGCCGTCGATAGTGAGATCGAGGCGGAAATTCAGGCGGCGCTCACGGCGCTGATGTCGGGACGCACCACGATCGCGGTGGCCCACAGATTGAGTACAATTGTCGGCGCCGACGAAATCCTCGTGTTGCATCACGGGCAGGTGCGCGAGCGCGGGACGCACCGAGAGTTGCTGGCCCGGCAAGGCCTCTACGAGCGTTTGTACCGGCTCCAGGCGGGAGCGGTCCGCGACGCGTTGCACGATTCCGCGGCCGAACGCGATGGCGACGACGAGCGGGTGGACAGCGATGCAATTCGTGCGGGTGCTTGATGCTTGCTTCCGCAGTGGCCGATGGGATACTTTCTGCCGGAACTGTCCGTTGCCGAGCGCATCGCGATGCCAGTTATAAAGCTGAACGATCAACAGTTCTTATTGCGCCCGGGAACCAACCGACTCGGCGGGGGCGATCTCGTCGAACTGTCGATTTCGCCGGACGTCTCGCTCGGCGTTCAGGCAATCGTCGAAGTGACGGGGACGGAAGGCGTCGTGATTCGGCCGGTTGCCGGCAAGGAAGTGAAGGTTCTGGTGAACGGCGTTCCATTGGCGGAGCCCACCCCCTTGCTCCACGGCGACAAGCTCGAGGTCGCGGGCAAGGAGCTTTCGTTTTCCGACGACACCAAATCGGGTGCCACGACATTCGTTTCGAGAGCGGAGATTTCAGCGGTGACCGCGCCTGCCAAGGCCCCTCCGGGGCCGAGGCTCGGCGAGCCGATCCAACTCGGGGAGACCGTTCGGGGGCCGGGCGCGGTGTCGGCGGGAACCACGGCGGCTGGAGCCACGGCGGCAACGGCCGCAGCCACGACTGTCGGCGGGGCAACCGGGGGAAGACTCGTGTCGTTGGTTGACGGCCGTGAATACCCGGTGCCCGAGGCCGGGCTGACGATCGGCCGCGAGTCGGGGTGCGACGTGGTCCTCGCGCACAAGCAGGTGTCCAGGAAACACGCCATGATCACGCCGACGCTTCGCGGCTATGAGCTGAAGGACATGAGCTCGAACGGCGTCTTCGTGAACGGCACGAAAATCAACGGGTCGCACATGCTGTCCCGCGCCGACATGATCAAGATCGCGAAAGACGAATTCCGCTTTTACGCCGACGCGACCGCCCTCGCGCCGACGCTGTCGTTTCAGGCCTTCGCTCCAAAAGCCAAGTCAAAAACACCGCGCGATTCGACGTCGGTCCGCCGGACGCCATCGAGCTCGCACGCGGTCGCCAGTCGTCTCGCCTATCAGGACAAGCTGCGAGGGAACACGCCGCTCCCGTCCTCCGCGGCCGTGTCCCAACGGAGCGGATCGGGTTTCGGATGGATGTGGGCCGTCGTCCTGCTTGCACTCGGCTTCGCCGCCTACTACATGATCAAGTAATGATGGTTCGCCTGCTTCACGCCGCCCGGACCGACGTGGGGATGATCCGGTCCGGGAACGAGGACAACTTCGCCGTGACCGCCCGCGGAAACCGCGGGCTGTTCATCGTCGCCGACGGCATGGGAGGCCACGCCGCCGGCGAGGTCGCCAGCGAGATGGCCGTCCAGACGATCGAGCAGGAGCTCGACGGGCTGAGGGACCTCGACGACTCGACCGGCGACCGCCTGGACCAGGCGCTCCGCAAGGCGAATCGAAACATCCACGAGCGCACGATCACCGAAGTCGACAAGCAGGGGATGGGGACGACGGCGTCGGTGCTGTTGATCTACGACAAGAAGTATTTGATCGGCCAGGTCGGCGATTCGCGGGTCTACCTCCTGCGCGACGGGGCGCTGCATCAGCTCACGAAGGACCACTCGTACGTTCAGGAGCAGGTCGACGCCGGATTCCTCACGCCGGAACAGGCGCGCTATCACCCCTACAGCAACGTCATCACGCGTTGCGTCGGCGCGAGCCCCGAGGTCGAGCCCGACATCTATCAAGGCGACGTCAGCGTCGGCGATCTGTTCCTCGTGGCGAGCGACGGGCTGACGAGCATGGTAGACGACCGGCGCTTGCAGATCCTGCTCATGTCGCGCGCGGAGCCCGAGCGCAAAGTCCTCGCGCTGATCTCAGAGGCGAACGGGCGGGGCGGACTGGACAACATCACCGCCATCGTCGTGCAGGTCGCGGCCGACGAGGACGGGAACGGACCCTCCAACGGGCCGAGTGCAACCCAGAAGTAGGCGGGAGCTGACGACGAGCCGCTTGGCCGGCGTCACGTCAGCGGGCGTCGCTCCTTCCGCGTAGCCCTTCCCAGAAGTCGGGCACCTCTGCAAATCATTGCCATCCCGCGGCGAACCACCACCCGTTCGCCTCATCCACGCCGTTCAGCACATCCGGAGAGCATGTCCATGCGCCGCCCGAACAGATCGCGGTTCGCGCTCACCGTCCGCGCCGTTCAATTCGGCCTCGTCCTCGTCGGCGCGTTCGCGCTGACCGCCTCGGGCCAGCAGCACTCCAACAAGGCAAACTGGGAGCTCGCCGACAAGTTCTCGGCGGCGAACCTGCGGTCGCGCGTCTACACGAGCGCCGTGGCACCGCACTGGCTCGGTCAGAGCGATTCGCTCTGCTACGACTGGAAGGATCGCAGCGGGAGCACGTTCTTCCTCGTCGTCCCGACGAGCAAGACGAAGAAGCCGCTGTTCGACCAGGCGAAGCTCGCGTCGCAGCTCTCGGAACAGAGCCACCACGCGCACGATCCGCAGAACCTGCCGTTCACCACGCTGACGTTCTCCAAGGACCGCAAGACGTTCACGTTCACGGCGGACACCGCGCGGTGGGAGTGGGAAGTCGCGACTGAAACGCTCAAGAAGCTCGGTCCGGCCGCAAACGGCGGCGGGCCGGCGCAAGGCGCCGGCGGCCGCGGCGGTCGTGGCGGTGGCGTCGGCGGCGGGCAGAACGCGGCGCCGCCTGACACGGTGAACACCTGTGGCGGCGGCGGTGGCGGACGCGCGGGCGGCGGCGGTGGTGGCGGCGGCGGCTTCGGTGGCGGCCGCGGCGGCGATTTCCGCAACTATTCGCCGGACAGCAGCATGTTCGCGTTCGCGCGCGAGCACAATCTGTATCTGGTGAAGGTCGCGTCGAAGGACACGGTTCAACTCACGCACGACGGCGTGAAGAACTACAGCTTCGGCGCGCGCGATACGGTCCTGGAGCGACAGCAGCAGGAGCTGACGCGCCAACAGACGCAGCAGGGCGATTCGACGCAGGTGAATGGAGACGGCGGCGGCCGGGGCGGCGTGAACCGCGATCCTCGCGTCCGCGCGAACGTCGTCTGGTCGCAGGACTCGAAGGCGTTCGCCGTGATCCGGCGGGACCAGCGCAAGGTCAAGCCGCTCTACCTGGTCAACAATCTCGCCAACCCGCGTCCGGAGCTCATGGAGTACACGTACGCGATGCCGGGTGAGGTCGACGTGGGCCAGGAGGAGCTCTGGTCCTGGCACGTGGGCGACACCAAGCTCACGGGGGTCGGCATCAAGAAATGGAAGGACCAGCAACTGTTCGACCTGCACTGGGACGGCACAGGCGACCACATGCGACTCGTGCGTCGCGACCGCACGCAGCGTCACTTCGAGCTGCTCGACATCGCGCTGCCGGCGCAGACGACGACGCAACTGCTTCGCGAGGACGTCGACAACAACTCGAGCGAACGTCAGAACGTCCGTTACGTGAAGGCCGGCGGCGACTTCATCTGGTGGTCGGAGCGGTCGGGCTGGGGACACTACTACCTCTACGACAACACCGGTCATCTGAAGCGCACGTTGACCTCCGGCGCGTGGCGCGCCGAGCGAATCGTCGACGTCGATTCGGTGAAGGGCATTCTCTATTTTTCCGCCGTCGGGCGCGAGCCGGCTGAGGATCCGTACTACTCGCACCTCTACCGCGTGAATCTCGACGGTACCGGCATGTCGCTGCTCGACGCGGGCGACGCGACCCACGACTCGCGGCTGTCGTCGAACAAGAAGTGGATCGTCGACAACTCGTCGCGCGTCGACCTCATTCCGCACGCCGTGCTGCGCGACGCGTCCGGCAAGCTCGTGATGGATCTCGAGACGATGGACGTCTCCGGGCTCAAGGAGCTCGGGTGGAAGCCGCCGGAGAAGTTCCAGACCAAGGCCGCCGACGGCGTGACGGACATCTACGGCAACATGTGGAAGCCGTTCGACTTCGACTCGACGAAGTCGTATCCGATCATCGCGAACGTCTATCCGGGTCCGCAGACGGAGACGGTCAGCTTCACGTTCTCACCGACCGCGGTGCCGCAGCAGCTCGCGCAGCTCGGCTTCATCGTGATTCAGATCGGCAACCGCGGCGGCAGCCCGCAGCGCTCGCAGGAGTATCAGGGCTTCAGCTACTACAACCTCCGCGACTACGCGTTGGCCGACAAGAAGACCGGCATCGAACAGCTGGCCGCGCGACACAAGTGGATCGACCTCGACCGCGTCGGCATCTACGGCCACTCGGGCGGCGGGTTCCTCACCGCGGCCGCCATGCTGCTGCCGCCCTACAACGAATTCTTCAAGGTCGGCGTGAGCGAATCAGGAAACCACGACAACAACATCTACAACCAGAACTGGAGCGAGCAGTACCACGGTCTCAAGATCGTGGCGAAGGCGGGCGGGAGGACCGGCGTGCTGCAGGCTGGGTCGGCCGTCCCGTCGACCGACGGCAACGGTAACGAGAACGGCGGACCGGCCGCGGCGAACGCTCCCCGCGGGCGCGGTGCCAGCGCCGCGCCGACGCTGCTCGACGGCTCCATCGCCGACGGCGACACGACCGACGCGTTTCAGATTCACGTACCGACGACTGTCGACCTGGCGCCGAACCTCAAGGGCAACCTGCTGCTCGAGACGGGCGACATGGACAACAACGTGCACCCGGCGAACACGATCCGCCTCGTGAACGCGCTCATCAAGGCGAACAAGCGGTTCGACTTCATGCTGCTGCCGGGCAAGCCGCACGGTTATGGCGACGACACGCCGTACACCAACCACCTGATGTTCGAGTACTTCGCGGAGCACCTGCTCGGCGACTACTACCGGACGAACGCGACGATCGACAAGAAATAGCGCGTCCCCTCTCTCCCCCCGTTGCGCGCGGGCTACGCCGCGGCGCGGCCGTTTCCCGCGCGCGCGGCGGTGGAGATGAGGACGAACTCCTGGATCTTCTCCGCCGTCAGCAGCCCGACCACCTGGCGCCCTTGGAGAACCGGCATCGCCTGGCAGTGGCCTTCCTGCAGGCGCTGCATCGCTTGTTCCAGGGACTCGTCCGGTGTCGTCGCGCAGAATTTCTTCTGCATCACCTCGCCGACCGGCTCGTCGGCGTGACCCTCGGCCATCGCGCGCAACAACCCCTCGCGCGTGAGCACGCCGGCGATGGTGTCATGGTCGACGACCGGGAAGTCGTGCTGGAAGCCATGGCGGACTTCCTCGATCGCCGCCGAGACGGATTCCGTCGGCGCCAGCGTTCGCACGTCGGTGATCATGGCTTTCGACACGGCGACGTTGCCGACGGTCATCTTGAGCTGCGCCGCGCTCGACTCCGCCGCCGCGCTGAGCCACACGAAGACGCCGATGATGACGAGGAACGGATTGTTGACCACGAACAGTCCGAACAGCGCGAACAGCAGCGCGAACCCCTTGCCGAGTCGCGC
This sequence comes from uncultured Gemmatimonadaceae bacterium, assembly GCA_963736315.1. Classification (GTDB taxonomy): domain Bacteria; phylum Gemmatimonadota; class Gemmatimonadetes; order Gemmatimonadales; family Gemmatimonadaceae; genus JAQBQB01. Next base: position 536,980 of record CAVTOB010000001.1, read on the forward strand.
GGCGATCTCCGTCGCGTTCTCGAAGCTCGTGCGCATGGCCAGCGCCGCGCGCAGCACCCGGCCGCCGTCCATCGGGAACGCCGGCAGCAGGTTGAAGATCGCGAGAATGACGTTCACCCACATCACCTGGGCCAGGAACAGCCAGATGCCGTGGGCCTGCGCGGCCGAGGCGAGCGAGATCTTCCCCACGAGCAGCGCGAGGTAGAGAACGGCGATGATCGCCACCGTGACGGCGGGACCGGCGAGGGCGATCAACAGTTCCTCGCGAGGACGCGAGGGCATCCGCTCCAGCCGGGCGACTCCGCCGATCGGCAGGAGGGTGATGCTCTTCGTCTTCACGCCGAAGCGCGCGGCCATGAGCGCGTGACCGAACTCGTGCAGCACGACGGAAAGAAAAATCGCGAGCGTGAGCAGCACGCCGACCACCGCCGCGCTCGCCGTGTGCGCTTGCTGATAGTCGGCAAGCGCGATCCAGGCGAGCAGGAGGAGGAACGTCGCGTGAATGTCGACGTCGATTCCCTTGATCCGTGCAACCGTCCATGACCAGCGCATCAAACCTCCGTTCTCTCTTCCACTAAGTCAGCCTTCGTGCCCACGCCCGCCGCCGCCTCGGCCCGGTCGGTCGGGCTTGCCCTTGGGCGGCTTTTGCGCGGGTTTAGCTGGTGCCGGACGCGCCGCCGGTTGTGCTGGTCGACCCTTGGGCTGCGGCGCGGGCGGCGGAGGCCGTTGGGCTCGGGCTGCCGGAGCGGCCTCGCGATGGTTGGGGACCTCGTGGTCGCGCGGCGCACCCGCCGGCCGACCGGCGCGCAAGTTCTCGATCTGCCGCGGCTCGAGCGGTCTTCCCGGATGCGCTTGCATCGCCGACTGGCGCTCGGTCACGTTCGGGCGCGGCGGCGGCGGGGCGTTTCTCGCGATCAGCGGGCGCGGCGACGCGGACGCGCGCGGGGCCGCCGCGGCGGCTGCGCGATTCCCACCGTTGTTCCTGCCATTGCCATGGGAGAGCGTCGGCCCGACCTCGCCTCCCGCTTGTGATTCCGCGCGACGCTGCCCGGGCGGTTGATTCCGCGTGACGACCGGCGCGGGTCGTTCACGCACGCCTGTCGGCGGACTCACGGCGATGCCGCGCGACATCCTCGATGCCGGGGCGTTCTGAGTTGCTCGCTCGTGCGCGCCGCCGCGCGGCTCGGCTCTCGTGACGAGTGTCTGAGGTCGCTCGGCGAACTTCGGGCGCGGCGCGGGAGACCCGCCCGCGAGGAGCTCGCGCCGAGGATTCACCGCCGGATGCTGCGCCATGCGAAGCGGCGGCAACAGATCCGTTCGCAGCTTGATCGCGTGACGCCCGACTGGATCGCCGGAGCTGAACCCCGCCGACGAAACCGCGGTGAGCGCGTTGTCCCGGTTGATCCAGCGATGGTCGGCCAGATCCTTGTCGCGAACGATCGCGTCCACGTCGCGCACCTCGATCAGGTTCGTGACGTTCACGTCGCGCAGGTACGCGTCGCTGTGGTGGTACCAGGGGAAATACGGCGCGGTCGGTCCGAGAGGGAACCACGCTTCGACGTTCGGCCCCTGGCTCAGATCGAGCGCTGCGCCGTCGACGAAGGCGACGAGCGCGGGTGCCCAGACCGGCTGCGCCACGACCGGACCGGGAACCCACGCCCAACTGCTCGTGCAACGATTGTTGACGACCGTTTCCCAGCGCCCGTAGTGGAACGGAGCGTATCCCCACGGCTGGTCGTCGACCCAGGTCCAGCCCCACGGTTCGACCCAGGACCAACGGCCTTCCCGGTACGGCACCCACGTTCTGCTGACGCGCGTCGGACACCAGACCTGAGTGTTGGCCGCGTCGGCGAGCCAGACGCCGTTGTCGTCCAGGTCCTCCCACCCCGGAATGCTCGGCGACACGTAGCGCGACGAGTATCCCGTCGACGCGTAGAGCGGGTCGCGCCGCGAGCGCCACGAGTCGAGATCGGAAAACGCCGGTTGCGTCTGCGCATACGACGCGTCGAGGGAGACGATTTGAATCGGGTTCGTTCCGACGAGCCGGACGACCTGTCCGGCGTTTAGTGTTTGATCAAGTCCCGGCCCCGAAACATCGAGAGCGCCGGACTGGACGTCCACGACCGTGCCGCCGTTCGGTTCGATCGATACGATGTATGTCCCCGGGGCCGTCGGGACGAGCGCGCCGTTGGGCGTGTCGAACTCGAGCGAGTCACCCCTGTCGTATCGATACAGGCTCGCCTCGAGCGCTCCCTGATCCAACCCCAGCTGCGTGAAGTTGTCGGTCAGGTTCGTGAGCGTGAGATCGCCGCCGTGATCGAGCCGAACCGCGCCGCTGCCGAAGTCGAGCTCCGCGTGCGCGTCCTGGCCGGCGTACAACCGGTCTCCAGTGGACAGCGTGTAGTTGAGTGTCGGTTGCGTCCAGTCATTGGAGCCGGGCGCTTGCAACGACACCGTTCCTTCCATCGAGCTCAGGCGTGCGGCGCGCGTCGGTGGATCAGTGGCGACGTCGCCCGCGGCCGAGTCTGTCGAGCCGCCGCTCTGTCCGCCGCGCGAACACGCGGCGACCCCGAGCAGAAGCGCTAGTAAACGTTTGTTCATAAACCCTCCGCGACCCGTGAGGAGGGCAATGACCGAGCCAATCAGCACATCACCATGCGATCAGCGAGCTTCCGCGCGTGAGTCTGGCGCGAACCGCGGGGTGCTAGACGCCCGGCGCGACTCTGGGTACAGCGCGCCGCGGCCGCACCAGCCGGGCGCCCAGCAAAATGCCCGGCTTCTCGATCAGGTGATAGCCGAGCACGGTCGTCGTGACGAGGGCCACGACGAACACCGCCCACTGACCCGCGGGCGGCAGCCATCGAAACGCGACGAGCCCGACCCACAGTGCCGGCACGTGCAGAAGGTAGATGCCGTAGCTGTACTTCGCGATCGTCGCACACGCGGTCGCGAAGCGGCTCGGGCCGATGTTCGAGACGTAAGGGATGACGAGGCCCAGCACGAGGCAGACAGTCCAGAGGGGCCAGAGCACGCGGTCGTCATCGACCGACGGGAGCAGGCAACCGACCACGACCCACCCGAGGAGAAACAACGGCCACAGTGTGCTCGGCAATTTCAGCTTCGGCCCGCGCCGCAACAACGCGTACGCGATGATGCCGCCCAGGAAACACGGAACGAAATCCAGGACGTTCAGGCGCCACAACACCGGGACGAGGCCCGCGTAGGTCAACTGAGCCTGGCCAACGACGATGCTGACGGCCAAGAGACCGATCAGGAGTCTTCCGTTCCTGCGCGCGACGAGAAAGCACGCTGGAAGGGTCAGGTACATCTGAACTTCGATCGGGAGCGTCCACAGCACCGCCAGAAGATCCCGCCGCCCCGTGAGATTCTGGACGAGCGCCAGGTTGCTCAGCACAGTGCTCTCCCTCGGCGGCTCGAAGGCGCGCATCGTTCCGTGCATCACCGGCATCTGGTTTGGCAGGCGGATCGCCAGCGCAAGGCAGATCGCGGCGACGGAGAGCGGGTAGATGCGAAACGCGCGTCGAAAATAGAAATCCCGGACCCGGTTGACGCTGCTGTGCCGCTCGAGTGATCCCATCAGCACGAGCGACGTGTGCACGAAGAACAACGCGACGCCGATCTGGCCGAGTTGTCCGGTCCACCGAAACCACGCCCGGAGACCGCCAGCGGCCGCCATGTGCGAGGCGAGGACGCTCAGCACGGCCACCGCGCGCAGCAGGTCGAGGTTTCTCTCCGGCAGTTCGGTCGCTGCCTCGACGTTCATCCCAGCAGAGCCTGCCCGCGCGCAACCCGCGCGCGAACGTCGTCGGCGGACAGCTTCGCCATTGCCATCATCTTCGTGGCGTCGATCGCCATGCGCGTGGACGTGAACACGCGCAGCCATCGCGCCGATCGATAGAACTCTTCCGACAACCTCGGAAGATTGATCACGCCCTCCCAGCCGGCCGCCGTCACGCGGCGGACGTCGCCGTAGGGACGCTGGATCAACAGGTCGAGTCCGAGCATTTGTGTCTTCGCGGGGTAGTCGAGCAACAATTCTCCGGGCTGCAACTGAACCTCGCGCGCGAGCTGGTTCTCGACCGCCGCGGTGAGCTTCGGGTCGTCGGCGATCCATTCGGCGTCGTCGCCGCCAAGATCGGCGGCCGGACACTCGAAGGCGCGCTTGTACAAGCGACGACCGCGGAGGGAGTCGAGCAACTGGTTCGGCGCTCGCGTCTGCAACGCGTGGAGCAAGCCCTCGTCGGTGAAGCCGGCGAGCGTCCGCGCGTCGAGCGTGCCGGCGTCGAGCGCGTCGGCGACGAGCCGCTTGTACATCACGGTCGCGCTGCGGACGCCGTGATGCCAGTACACGTTGCGGTACATCTGATACCGCGCGAACAAGAGCGACTCGAGCGCCGAGAGTCCCTTCTCGATCATGCCGATGCGCGGAGCATTCGTCTCGGGGTCGCGCACGATCGCCAGCGCGTTGAGCAGGCGGTCGACGTCGATCTCTCCGTAGCTCACGCCGCACATGAACGCATCGCGTCGGAGATAGTCGAGCTTGTCGAGATCGATCGAGCCGGAGATGAGTCCTTGCAGCGGACTCTCGCTGCGGCCGCAGATGAGCGCGTGGATGCGTTGCGGCGCCTCGTCTCCCAGCTCGCGCCTCAACACCTCGGCGACCTCGCCCTCGCAGATCAGCGGACGAGCGACGTCCTCGTGATGCATCGCACCGATCTCTTCCAGCGCGTGCGAGAACGGGTAGTGTCCGATGTCGTGGAGAAGCGCGGCGAGCCGCGTCAGCTGAACGTCTTCGCGATCGACGAGCGCGAAGTCGGGCTGGTCCTCGAGCAGGGTGAACACGCGGCGCGCCAGGTGGTACGTGCCGAGGGCGTGCTCGAAGCGCGAATGGGTCGCCCCGGGGTAGACCAGGAAGGCCAGCCCGAGCTGCCGAACGTATCGGAGCCTCTGGAATGCCGGCGTGTCGATCAGCTCGAACGCGAGCGGATCGAACCGGATGTTGTTCCAGAGCGGATCGCGGATGATGTCCACGGATTCTTGGCGGCTCGCGTATGATAGTTGGGCCCGGCGGCCCTCGGCGAACCCCCTTCTTGCGAGGGAAACCGGGACACGCCGGGAACCGTAGAACCTTCATGTCCACCCTCGAGCCGTCACCGATGCCGATCGCATCTCAGGACCCCGCCACACCAGCAGTGGCTAGAGCGACGATCCAGACCGGAGGGGCGTCCATCGACGTCCTCCAGGCGCAACTCGCCGGGCAGGCGCAGCAGGTCGCGGTGCTCCGGGCGCAGCGAGTCATCATCGAGCGGCAAATCAACATCACCGACCCGGGTCCGGCCGCGGCTGACCTCATTGCGCAGCGAAAGGCGCTCGACGATCAGCTCATCAAGCTCCAGGTGGACATGGCGGGTTCGCGAGCGCAGATCGCGTCGAGGCTCGGCGTACCGGTGGACCGAATCGGGCCGAACGGACGATTCCTCCAGCAGTCGTTCATGGACTACGGTTCGCGGCGGGGTCCCGACCCGGATGTCATCGTGGGAATGTCGTTCACGCTCGCCATCGCCGTGGCTTTCCCGCTGGCCATCGCGTACGCGCGGCGCATCTGGCGCGGCAAGCCGTCGACGCAGGCGCAGCCCGACGCGATCGCGCCGCGGCTCGACCGCCTCGAGCAAGCCGTGGAGGCGATCGCCATCGAGGTCGAGCGCGTTGCCGAGGGTCAGCGATTCGTGACGAAGGTCTTCGCCGAACGGCCGGCCCAGGCACAGGTGAACGTCGCCGCCGAGTCGCCGCTCGCGCGAGATGCAGCCGCCGGGCTCGGCGAGGCCAAGCCGTTCCTCGCGCTCGGCGCCGGTCCGATCGAACCGATCCGCGTCGCGGAGCGTCAGGCGGTGCGGCAGTCCATAACGCCCCACTAGGGACCGTTTCGCCGCCAGTTTGCCACTGTGCGGGGCGAGAAAGGGGAACGACAATTTCCGCGGATGCACGCGGATTGACGCAGATAGAGCTGGCGCAAAACCAGTCCCATCTGCGTCAATCGCTTTTCAGATCCGCGGGCATCCGCGTTCAGCTTTTAAGGAACGGCTCAGTGGCCGCCCGCGCGGTTATGCGTGCGGACCCGCCGCCTTTACGGAGTCCGGAACGAACTTCTCGAACTTCGAGAAATTCTCGCGGAACATCGCCGGCCAGCTTTTTCGCCTGTCCGTCGTAGGCCGAGCCGTCGCTCCACGTGCTACGCGGGCGCAGAACGTCGTCCGGGACCCCCGCGACGTGCCGCGGAATTTTCAATCCGAAGATCGGGTCGGTGTCCACGGGAGCCGAGTGCAGGTCGCCGCGAAGCAGCGCGGCGACCATCGCGCGCGTGTGTGAGAGCTTCATGCGCTTGCCGACGCCGAATGCGCCGCCAGTCCAACCCGTGTTGACGAGCCAGACGTCCGACCCGTGCTCGTCGATCAACCGGCCGAGCATCTCGGCGTACTTGCTCGGATGCCACACGAGGAAGACCGCGCCGAAGCACGAAGAGAACGTCGCCTGCGGTTCTTTGACGCCGCGCTCGGTGCCGGCGACCTTGGCGGTGTACCCGGAGAGGAAGTAGTACATCGCCTGCTCGCGGGTGAGACGGGCGATCGGCGGCAGCACTCCGAAGGCGTCGGCCGTGAGGAAGACGATGTTCCTGGGATGGCCGGCGCGCCCGTTCGCGACGTGGTGCGGGATGTACGGCAGCGGATACGACGCGCGCGTGTTCTCGGTGATCGACAGGTCGTCGAACTTCACTTTGCGCGTGAGATCGGATCGAGGACGACGTTCTCCAGGATCGTGCCGAACATCTGCGTCGTTCTATAGATGTCCGGTTCCCCCTCCGGGGAAAGGTTGATCACCTTCGCGTAGCAGCCGCCCTCATAGTTGAAGATGCCGGCTTGCGACCACCCGTGTTCGTCGTCGCCGACCAGCGCGCGCTCGGGATCGGCCGAGAGCGTCGTCTTGCCCGGTGCCTGAAAGTCCGAAGAACAGCGCGGTGTCGCCGGCTTTGCCGACGTTGGCGGAGCAGTGCATCGAGAGCACGCCCTGCTTCGGCATGTAGTAGTTCATCACGGTGAACATCGCCTTCTTCAACTCGCCCGCGTAGCGCGTGCCGCCGATGAGAATCATGCGGCGGGCGAGGTTCAGCACGATGAACGTTCCCGTGCGCGTGCCGTGGCGCTTCGGGTCTGCTTCGCATCTCCGGCACATGGAGGACCGTGAAGTTCGGATCGAACGTCGGGAGCGCGGTGGCGTCGGGGCGGATGAACATGTTCCGCACGAACGCCATGTGCCACGCGTTCGGGCTGACGTAGCGGACCGACAGGCGGTACTCCGGATCGGCGCCGCAGTAGAGATCCTGGACGAAGAGGTCGTCGCGGGCGCTCAGGTAGTCGCGCACGTCGGCCAGCAGTGTTTCGAAGTGCTCGTCGGTGATCGGCTGGTTCACCTTGCCCCAGTCGATGTCACCCGCCGATGCTTCTTCCTTGACGACGAATTTGTCGTTCGGTGAGCGCCCCGTGTGCGGCGACGTGACCGCGCAGAACGGTCCCATGTCGGCCAGCTGCCCTTCGTCGCGGCGGATGGCCGCTTGGATCAGGACCGGGGCGGTGAGGTTCCAATGGACCTCACCGGCGGGGCTGATCCCCTGGGCCTCCAGCCCACCCGCCGCGCTGCCGTTCAACTCACTATCGTCCTTCGGCTTCGACAAGATTCCCATAGCGATCACAACCTCGAGAAAACCGTTGGTGATGCGGTGCCCCCGCCCCCGCCCCCGCCTCCGCCGTCATGCGAAGGCGTCCCGGCGTCGGTCGGAACGGAGCGCTCCTGCGCGTCGACGACCGCAACCGCCGCCATGTTGACGATGTCCTGCACGTCCGCGCCACGCTCGAGCACGTGGACCGGCCGGCTCATGCCGACCAGTATCGGCCCGATCGCTGTCGCGCCCCCCAAGTGGTTCAACAACTTATACGCAATGTTACCGGCGCTCAGGTTGGGGAAGATAAGCACATTGGCCTCTTCCTTCAGCGTGCTGAACGGATAGTCCCGGGAGATGATCTCCGGGTCGAACGCGGTGTCCGCCTGCATCTCGCCGTCCACGACCAGCGATGGATCGCGTTGCCGGAGCAGCTGAACCGCGCGCGCCATCTTCTCGGTGTCCGGGTGCCGAACCGACCCGAAGTTCGAGAACGACAGCATGGCGATGCGCGGCTCGACGCCCATCGTGCGTGCGATGCGCGCCGCCGAGTAGGCGATCTGCGCCACTTGCTCCGCGGTCGGGTCGATGTTGACCGTGGTGTCGGCGCAGAACACCAGCTGCTTCTCGAACACGAGCATGTACATGCCGCTCACGAGGCCGCCCTTCGGATGCGCGCCGATCACCTCGAGCGCCGGACGGATCGTCTCGGGGTAGTGCAGGTTGACGCCCGACACGAGCGCGTCGGCGTCGCCGCGTACGACCATGCACGATCCGAAGTAGTTGCCGTTGTAGAGACGCCGTCGCGCTTCGTCGAGGCTCATGCCCTTGCGCTGGCGCTTGGCCCACATGTGCTGCGCGTAGTCTTCGCGCTTGCGGCGACGTCGCCGGATCCTCGATCACGATCTCGTCGAGCGGGATGTTCATGGCGCGCGCCTTCTGCTCGATGCTCTTGCGGTCGCCGAGCAGGATCGGCATCGCGATGCCGTCCTCGACGCAGATGTACGCGGCGCGAATGATCTTCGGCTCGTCGCCCTCGGGGAACACGACGCGCTTCGGGTTGCTGATCGCGCGGTTGATCAACCCGCGCATCACGCCGCGCGCGCGGCCGAGCCGCGCCTCGAGTCGCTCGCGATAGTCGTCGATGTCGACGAAGTCGTTCGCCGCGCCCGACGCCACCGCCGCCCAGGCGACCGCCGGCGCGACCCACAGCAGCACGCGCGGATCGAACGGGAAGGGAATCAGGTACTCGGCGCCGAACTGCACGTCGCGCAGCCCGTAGAGCGCGGAGACGCTGTTCGGCACGTCTTCCTTGGCGAGCAACGCGAGCGCGCGCGTCGCCGCCATCTTCATCTCCTCGTTGATCTCGGTGGCGCGCACGTCGAGCGCGCCGCGAAAGATGAACGGGAAGCCGAGGACGTTGTTGACCTGATTCGGGTAGTCGCTGCGGCCCGTGGCGATGATCGCGTCGTCGCGTACCTCGCGGATTTCTTCCGGGAGGATCTCGGGAACCGGGTTGGCGAGCGCCATGATGATCGGCTTCGGCGCCATCGACTTCGACCATCTCCTTCGTCATTGCCCCAGCTACCGAAAGCCCGACGAACACGTCGGCATCGACGAGCGCGTCGGCCAACGTCCGAGCGTCGGTCTCGCCGGCGAACCGTGCCTTGTACGGATCGGCTGCCTCGGGACGCCCTTTGTAGATCACGCCGTGTCGGTCGCAAAGCGTGATGTGCGCGCGCTGCACGCCCAGGCGAACGTAGTGCTCGGCGGTGGAAATCGCCGCCGCGCCGGCGCCGGAGAAGACGACCCGAATGTCTTCGATCTTCTTCCCGACGACCTCGACGCGCGTTGAGGAGCGCCGCGCCGGAGATGATCGCCGTGCCATGCTGGTCGTCGTGGAACACCGGGATGCTGCAGCGTCTTGCGCAGCGTCTCCTCGATGTAGAAGCAGTCGGGGGCGCGGATGTCCTCGAGGTTGATGCCGCCGACCGTCGGCTCGAGCAGTTGGCAGAACTTGATGACGTCGTCGGGATTCTCCGAACCCACCTCGAGGTCGAACACGTCGAGGTCGGCGAACTGCTTGAAGAGATTCGCCTTGCCCTCCATCACGGGCTTGGCGGCGATGGCGCCAATATTCCCGAGCCCGAGCACCGCCGTGCCGTTCGTGACGACCGCGACGAGGTTGCCCTTGGCCGTGTACGTGTATGCGAGGTCCTTGTCCCGCTCGATCTCGAGGCACGGCTCGGCTACGCCCGGAGAGTACGCGAGCGACAGATCCCGCTGGTTGGCGAGTGGCTTCGTCGGGACGACCGCGATCTTGCCCGGCCGGCCGTTCGAATGGTAGTCGAGCGCGTCCTGGCGTTTCGTCATGAGGGACCGGAAAAATAGCTCTCCGAGACGGTTACGTCACGCCACGGCGGTCGAAAAGAGCGGCGGGATCGCGGCCATTCTGGCGTTCCTCGCGGCCGCGGTGCGTTCGGCCTATCACTCGAGGTCCGAGGTCTGACGTCCGATTATCGGACAGCAGACCAGGCGTGATGGGGTAGAGCCCCCGCGTGACACCGAGGCTTCACCGCGCAACGCCGAGTCTGATGTCGGACGTCAGATTTCCGACGTCCGACTTCGAGCGCGCAGCCAAATCCAACAGCCACTTGGACACCAGAGTGGCCGAGTCCCCTTCGCGCCACCGCCCCTGTCTCAAACCTCCAAATGGTCGTCGTGGCGCGCGGACATCACGTAAAGCACCGGCATCAGGAAGACGCTGATCAAGAGGCGCGAGAAGAGCCCGCCGACGATCACCAGCGCGAACGGCTTCTGCGTGTCGGAGCCGACGCCGGTCGACAGCGCGGCGGGCAGCAGACCCAGCGCGGCGACGAGCGCCGTCATCATGATCGGGCCGGAGCCGGAGCAGCGCCGCCTCGCGCGTGGCCTGTTCGATCTCCTGTCCGCCGAGTCGCAGCTCGTTGGCGTACGAAATGTAGACGACGGCCGTTTGCACCGACACGCCGAACAGCGCGAGGAACCCGATCATGGATGACACCGAGAACGGCGTGCCGGTGACCAGCATCGCCAGCAATCCGCCGAGCGGCGCCGACAGGATCACGCCGACGACCGTGATCAGCGGGAACTTCAGGTTCTTATATAGAAAGAACAGAATCGCAAAGATCAGGATGATGGTCACGGGGAGCACGACGTTCATCTGCGCGCGCGACGCCGTGTATTCCTCGAACTCGCCGCCCCACCGCACCGTGTAGCCGCTCGGCAGCTTCACCTGCTTGTCGACCGCGGCTCGCGCCTCGGCGACAGCGCTCGCCAGGTCGCGCCCCTCGACGGAGTACTGCACGCCGATGTAGCGCGAGTTGTCCTGGCGGTAGATGAACGCGGCGCCATTCGCGATCTGCACGTCGGCCACCTCGCGCAGCGGCACTTGATTTCCATCGGGGGTCGCGAGGAGGATGTTCCCGATTTGGTCCGGCGTGCCGCGATATTGCTCCTGCAGCCGCACGACGAGGTCGAACGTCCGCTCCCCTTGTACGACCTGTGTCGCCGACACGCCGCCGACCGCCGCTTCGATCAAGCCGTTCAACGCGTCGGCGCTCAGTCCATAGCGCGCCATCTTCGCGCGGTCGGCCGTGATCGTGAGACTCGGCTGCCCCAACTCCTGCACCAGGGTCACGTGCTCGATGCCCGGAATCTTCTGGATCACCGCCTTGATCGCCCGGCCCTTTTCCTCGAGAACGTTGAGGTCGGTGCCGAACACTTTCACGTCGAGTGACTGCTTTCAGCCCGGTGAGCGCCTCGTCGACGGCATCCTCGGCGGGCTGCGTGTAATTGAACGTGATGCCGGGAAACACCACCAGCTTCTTGTGAATCGCCGCGATCAGCTCGTCCTTCGAGTGGTATGGTCCGTTCCACTCCCGATACGGCTTGAGCCCAACATAGAACTCTGCGTTGAAGAACCCCGTGGGATCGGTGCCGGCATCGTCCCGGCCGTGCTCCGACGCGACGTCGGTCACCTCCGGGAAGCTCTTCAGGATTTGGCGAACCTGCGGGACGATCGCCGAGGATTCTTCGAACGAGATCGTATAGGGCATCGTCGCGCGAACCCAGAGCGCGCCTTCGTCGAGCTTGGGCATGAACTCGCCGCCGCGCGTCCACGCAATCCCCACCGAGACGGCGAACAAGGCGATCGACGCGACGACCGTCGCCGAGCGATGCGCGAGGCACCAGTCGAGTCCGCGCGCGTACTGACGACGAATCCACTCAAAGGCGTGGTTCCTCCGCTCGCGCACGCCGCGCCGCAACACGATGGCGCACAACACCGGGATCAAGGTCAGCGTGAGGAAGAGCGATCCGAGCAGCGCGTAGATCGTGGTGTCCGCCATCGGCCTGAACAGCTTCCCCGACGGCCCCGTGAGGGCGTAGATCGGGAGGAATCCCGCCACGATCACGGCGATCGCGTACACGATCGGCCGGTTCACCTCCGACGCCGCGTCGAACAGAACGTCCTTGAGCCGGTACTCCGTCCCGTGCCGCTCGGCGAGCTGTCGATAGATGTTCTCCACCATCACGACCGCGCCGTCGACAAGAATGCCGAAGTCGATTGCGCCGATCGACAGCAGATTCGCCGGAATATCACGCAGGTCGAGACACATGAACGCGATCAACAGCGCCAGCGGCACCGTGACCGCGACGATCAATCCCGAGCGAATGTCGTAGAGGAAGAAGATCAGGACGACGACGACGAGCAGTATGCCGCGGATCAGATTGTCGGCCACCGTGCGCGTCGTCAGTGCCACGAGGTCGCTCCGGTCGTAGTACGGCACGACCTTCACGTCCTTTGGAAGCACCTGGTCGTTCAGCTCCCGAGTCTTGGCCTCGACGCGCTTGAGGACCACCTGCGCTTGCTCACCCCTGCGCATGAGGATGATGCCCTCGACGGCATCGTCCGTCTGGTTGAACCCGAACTGGCCGAGCCGCGGCGCGTGGCCGATCTCCACCTTCGCGACGTCCTTCACCAGAATGGGAACGCTGTTCTTCACCGCGAGCACGATGTTGCCGATGTCCTCGAGCGTGACGACGCGGCCGAGACCGCGCACATAGAAGAACTGGCCGCCCTCCGAATAGAAACCGCCCCCCGCGTTGCTGTTGTTCGCGCCAAGCGCGGTCGCGACGTCGCTGACCGCCAAACCGGCGCCGGCGAGCTTCGTCGGATCCACGAGCACCTGATACTGCATCGTCTCGCCGCCGAGCGACGCAACGTCCGCGACTCCCGGCACTGCGCGATACGCCTTGTCGAGCACCCAATCCTGGAGGACGTGCAGGTCCATCGCCGAGCGATCGGAGCTCTTGATCACGTAGCGGTACACGAGCCCCGACGGCGAGAACGGGGCCTCGATCCCCGGGCTGACGCCGTCCGGCACCGACGCGTCGCCCAGACGTTCGAATACCTGCTGACGCGCGAAGTAGACGTCGGTGCCCTCGGCGAACGTGACGCGGATGCTCGACAATCCGTACAGCGAGACGGAGCGCATCACGACGAGATTCGGCAGTCCGTTCAACGCGGTCTCGATCGGCACGGACACGAGGCGCTCGACTTCCTCGGCGGCGTGGCCCGGCCATTCCGAGGTCACCGCGACCGACGTCGGCGACACGTCGGGGTAGGCGTCGACCGGCAGCCGTTTGAGCGAAAAGATGCCGACGCCGATGATGCCGAGCGTGATCAGCGCGATGATGAGCGGTTGTCCGACGGATGCTTCGACGAGCCGTTGAATTGGGCCGCGCCTCGACGCGGCGCCGCCGGCCGAGACGTGCTCGGCCGCGGAAGGTGTCGGCTCGCTCACTGCGTCTCCGCGAATTCGAGGAAGAGCGCGCCCTCCGCCACGACCTGGTCCCCGTCAACGAGCCCCGAAAGGATTTCGTATGTGTCGCCGACGCGGTTGCCGAGCGTGATCTTGCGCCGCGCGAATGAATTCCCCGCTGCGGCCACGAACACGTACGGCAGGTTCTGCTCGTCGCGCATCACCGACGACACCGGGGTGAGGATGCCGCGGTGCTCACTGGTCGACTTGATCTGGACCCGCACGAACATGTCGCGTCGCAACGCGCGGTTCGCGTTCGGCACCACGACGCGAACCTGGACCGCCTTCGTCCCGGGATCGGCGAGCGACGCGATGTAGTCGACGCGCCCGGGCATCGGGCGCCGAGCATTGTCGGTGATCACGTCCACCGGTTGGCCAACAGCCACGTCCGCCAGATCGTTGGCATAGACGTTGGCCAGCACCCACATCGTCGAGAGATCGGCGATCGTGTAGCACGGCGTCGTCCCGGCGGCGAGCAGCTGGCCTTGCGAGATGAGCTTCTCGACGATCGTGCCGTCGATCGGCGCGCGGACCACCGCCGCGATCGACGCCTTCTTGCCGTCGCGAACCGCCTGGATCTGGTCCTCGTCCACGCCGAGGGAGCGCATGCCTTCGATTGCCGCGCCGACGTCCGCGTCCGCCGACGCGACGTCGGACTGCGCCTGCTCCAACTCCGTGCGCGCCAGCGCGTCGTTCTTGAAGAGCGCCGAATCCTGAACGTAGATCCGCTTCGCGTTGCGGAACGCCGTCTCGCGCCTTGCGATAGGCCGCTACCGCCGCCGCAAAGTCCGGCGACGAGACCTCGGCTAGCGCGTCACCCTTGTGCACGAACTCTCCCGGTTCGGCGATCACGTGGGTCGCGGGACCTGAGACGGGAGACAGCACCTGTGTCGAGTGGTCGCCGTTGAACGCGACGTTGCCCGTCGCGTCGACGGTCGGCCGAAACGCCACCGTCTTCACGGTCACGAGGTGGATTCGCTGACGCTGCTCGGCGGTGACGGTCAGGTTGCTCGGCTTGGGGCCGAGCGACGTGTCGCCCAGCTGACGGCCCGCCGCGTCGTTCGAGGAGCAGGCGGCGGCGAATCCGCCGGTGAGCAGGCAAGCGGAAACGAATCCGCGGGAGAGTCGAGTATTCATCGGATGACCGCCCCGTAGGCGGTGGTGCTGAGGCCGAGCGCGCGATCGAGATCGGCGCGGGCCGTGTTCGCCGCCGCGAGGGCGTCGGCGAGTTGGGCTTCGGCTTGCAAGAGAGCGGTTCGCGCGGTGATCACGTCGAGCGCCGACGAGCCACCGAGGCCGTAGCTGGTGGAGGAGACGCGGTAGGCCTCTCGCGCCGCCGGAACGAGCTCGTCGCTCAGGAAGGTCACCTGCCGCATCGCCGTGCTCGCGTTGGCGTAGGCGGCGCGCACGTCCTGCGTGACCTGCGCGCGCGCGTCTCGGTACGTCGCGGCGAGCTCGCTCTCCGTGTGCTGCGAGAGCGCGATGTCGCCGCGCGCGTGCTGCCAATAGAAAACGGGCAACGGGAGCGCGATTCCCGTCGTGAAGAGCGCCGAGCCGGTGGTCGAGTAGTCCTTCGCGACGGCGAACGACAGGTCGGGAAGCCAAAACTCTTTGGCGAGCTTCGTCGTGGCCGATTGGCCGAGCTGCTGCTGCTGGATCGCCTTGAGCTCCTGACGATTCTCCAGCGCGATCTGTTCGATCGTCGTCGAATCGGGGAGCGCGGGCGGCAGCGCGAGCGTGTCGGTCGGAACGATCGGCGCGCCGATGATTCGCCCGAGCGTGCGGTTGAGCGAGGCCTGCGCGTTCAGCAGGTCGCGTTCGTTGGCGATGAGATCGTTTTGCGACTGGGCGACTGTGACTTGCGCCTGTATGACGTCGAGCTTGGCGACCGTTCCCGCCTCGAACCGCGCCATCGTTCGCGTGAGAAAATCCTGCGCGAGCTTCAGCGCATCGAGCAGGTTCTGCCGGTGGAGCAGCGCGACGAGCAGCGAGTCGTACGTGGCCGACGCCTCGAGCGCGATCGTCTGTTGCTGGAGGCGCAGGTTCGCCTGCGAGTTGCCGATGTCGGCGAGACCGATCTTGTTGTTGAGCCGGAACTTGTCGGGAAATGGAACGGACAGTCCCAGCGTGACGGGCCGCGACGGCGCGCCGTTGAACGCGAACGGGCTGGTCTCCTGATCGAACCCCGCGGTGAACTGCGGATCTGGAATCGCGACGGCCGTGACGCGCCGGGCCGCGGCTTCACGCGTCTGCTGGCGCGCGACCTCGATCTGCGCGTTGCCCGTCAGCGCGGCGGTTATGGCTTGCCGGCGCGATAGGCGTAGCGTGTCGGTCGATCGATCTTGATTTGCCCGCGTGGCACCGGCTTGAGCGATGCAACGCGGAGCAGTGGCACTGGCCAACGCGGCCAGCGCACACACTCCAAATAAAAGGCGCATGTTGTCCCGGATTGTGGATCTGAGGCGTGCTGCTACTGCGACGAGCTCAGATCAATCGGGGAGGTGCGCGCGGGTTGTCCTGGGAAAATCGGTCGGCGGCGACGACGCGGACGCGCGCCGTGGCGACGATGGTCGCGACTTCGGTCGAAGGCGGCAGCGGCACACCCGCCGACCGTGGCGTTCCATGGATCGAACGCGCCTGGCACGACGCACACGTGGCTTCGTCGTGCGCGTAGTGCAGTTTCACCCCGCCGCTCTCGACGTGCGCCCCCATCCCCGCCCGGCGACCTTCGGCCAGCGGGGAGAACGCGACAGTCACCTGCGCGATCAACGCCAAAAAGGCGATGACCAGCGTCAGGGGATGCCGGCGTGTGGGTCGGTGTTGGAGCGGGGCGGGCATTCGGTGGAGTAAGCCTATTCCTGGACGAGTCTGGGCGCCAGGCAGCCACAACCACTTACGGCCCGATGCGTCCACTCGTTGGTACGCCGAAGCCACCCATATAGTTGCAAGTCATGGGCTTTCGCATACAATCGCGCCGAATTTTCTCAGGCGGATTTTGCCCGTCTCGCCTGGACTGCGAGCTCGATCGCGAGACCTGCTGTCATTGTCCGGCCGGCAATCGAAAGACGGCCAACTGGGGCTTCAGACTGGCCGACACCGCGACACCACCCGGCGCTGCGAACCGGACGGTCACCGTCGGTGTCCCTGCCGGCGTGTTCAGACGGAAGTACCCATTCGTACCCGGAACCATGCTGTGGGCGCTCGTATCGCTCGAGATCGGCGCGATCGGAATCGGGAATGCGAGCGGGAATTGCGGGCCCGCCGACGTCGCGAACAGCCTCGCCCAGAGCTGTCGCATGTTGCGCGTGACGAATCGATTGGCCGGGGGGGCCGTGTTGCGCGGCAGGCCGGGGAGGCTATCCGTCACGAGCGTCAGACCAAAGTTTGCGAACAGCGTTGGAAACGATTGTCCCGATGCGCTCTCGATGTTCGCCACGCCCGTCGTGACGCTCTGGTCGAGCTTGCGGTAGAAACCGGCGGGCATCTGGTCGCCCAGCCACCGCATGAGCAACCAATCACCGCCCCGCCACGAAAACCCGCCGTCCGAGTCGCTGTGCAGCGTGACGCTCGCGGTGTCCGGGCGGAGCCCGTACTCGTACGAGTCGAACAAGAAACCCTGAACGAAACCCTGCGACGAGTCCGGAAAGATTTGCGCGGGGTTCGTGCGACACGCCGTGCCGGGGCATTTCTGCTCGTAGAACAGCGAGCCGAGCTCCTCGGCGACGATGCTGAGCCCCTCGTCCAGCCAACCGTACTCCGGGTTTCCCCTGTGGACGACGAAGTGCTGCGAGAAGGAGATCAGGTGCTGCAGCTCGTGCATGAACGTTGCGGGCACGGTGAGTCCAAGATTCGTCACACTGTGCGCGCAACTCACCGAGCCGGCAGGATCGGGGACGACCGAGTAAAAGATCTCGCCATGGTTCGAATTCGTATCTGTGGGCGCCCCACCGAGGTCCAATTCGTCGAAAAAGCCCGCGATGAATCCTTTGGTCTGACAGTCGGAGGCTTTCGTCAGCGCGTTCACCGCGGGTGACATCAGCATGATGACGCGACCATTCCCGTCGATGTCGGTCGGCGGTCCGAAGGCGGCAGTATCGATCGGATAGAGCGTCTGATCGAACAAAACGCCGAACGCCTGAAGCTGGTCGGCCGTGAACCCGCTGGCCGGGGACAGCGTGTCGATGTAGACGAGGACGTTCACGCCGGCGAACGCGAGTCGCGCCCCGACTGTGCTGAACGCGCTGCCGGAGGCGTTCGCGATAACGCGAAACGCGCGCAGGCTGCCCACTGAAGGCACTTGGGAGGTGGTCAACGCCCGAGTGGATCGCGAGGCGCGACTCAATGATGGGGTCCAGACGTTGGCGGCGATCTGCGAGCGCGCGCGCTCCCGTAACATCCCATCGAAACGGCGCTGCCAAGCCCCCGGCTGCGGTTCCGACGACGTCGCGAACTCGGTGGAGATGGCTCGATTCTCGGCGACGCTCGCGATGTCGGGGACGATCGACGCCGACGCAGCGGCGCTCGAGCTGAGACTATACGCCACCTGGGTGTTTGGAACCAAACTCACCGCGAACTGCGGAACGACGAGATAGCTCGCGCCGCTTCCGGTGAGCGTGAGCGTGGATCCTCCGTTGCTGCAATCGACCCGCGCGGCCTGGTTCACGGACAATTGCAGTGTGCCCGTGACCGAGCAGGGTACGCCGTGGCTTGTCGGGTTATTCGAGACGGGCGCCGTCGTATCGTGGCAAGCGGCCGCAATGGCCGCGAACGAGAGCGCGGCGAGTAGCCGGGTCGAGGGAATCGGTCGTCGTGGCATCACTGTCGGCGAGGTTGAAATGCGACTGCGTACACTGAATGACACGCAAATACTCGCCGATACCGGCGGAGGTTCGGGAGCATCGAGCGGCGGAGTCCCAGCGGTGCCTGTTGTTTCGATGACTTCTACCATCCGTGGCCGCAGCCGACCATTCGATGGTGCAGGACAACCGGCTATTGAGGCCTTGCTCGTTTTTGTACCGGCGGTTCCGCAAGCGAGCGTAGCTTGAACAATGTTCACATCACCGCAGGTCCAGCCGGGTCGGCGCGACGACCGGACCCCTTTCACCCGCGCGCTTCCGCCGACCGCGCTCTGTGCCCTCGCGGCCGCCCTGCTGGTCCCAGCCACGCTCTACGCGCAGTCCGCTGATTCCTCCGCCGCGCGATACGCGGCCGAGGCGCCCCCGTCGCCGAGATATTGGCGCGACTTCAGCCTTGGCTCCGCCGCGAGCATCACGGCGCACGAGCTCGCGCACATCGCCGTTGCGCTGGCCCTCGGCAAACACCCGACCTTCGGGTTTGACGAGTTTCGCCCGACGATCTACTCGGGCATCAATTCACACGTCGAGCCGCACGAGCAATTCCTGTTTTCAGCGGCGGGATTGACGGCGCAATCCCTGATCGACGAAGCGATTCTCGACATCCCGCACTGGCGCGGCGCGGCCCTCGAGCGCGGCGTGCTTGCGGGTGGCATCGGAACGACCGTGTTCTACCTCACGATCGGACGGTCGGGGTCGGTGAGCGACGTCGATTTCATGGCGCGCACGCGCGCGCTCACGAAAACGCAGATCACCCTCATATACGGCGGCGTGGCGGCGATTCACACCCTCAGAATTTGGCGCGACAGCCGTTACGACGACTTCTTCGTCGCGCCGCGTCCGACGGGCGCGCTCGACATCGGCTTTCGTCTCACGCCGCGGTAGTCGGTGCCGGTGGATCGAGCCGCTCATCAGTACAAACGCGCGTAGTCCGGTTGACCACGTAACTTGAGAATATGGGCCTCGCTGTCACGGAGCTCCGCCTCCCACAATTCCTCTCGATCGAGCCGGCTCGATGCGTCAACTGAAGCTCGTCTTCGTCATCGTCGTCATCACGGCCGCGCCGATCCTCGCGCAGCAGCCCGCCAACACCAATCTCGAACGCATCACGAACGACGTCTACACGCGTTCCCACGACTACGATCTCGTGCATCAGCGCATCAGCGTGCGCGACTTCAACTGGGACTCGCTGGCGTTCACGGGCCGCGTGGTGACGACGCTCGTCGCGCGGCGCGCGGCGATGGATTCGGTGATCCTCGACATGGGCTCTCGCCTGCGGCTGCGCGCGATCACGCCGGTATCGGGCGCGCCGTTGCGCGGCGATCGACGCGGCGACACGCTCGTCGTGCATCTCGCCCGGGCCGCCGCGTTCGGCGACACGCTCCGATTCACAATCGATTACGACGGCCGCGTCGACAACGGCCGTGGCTTCACGTTCATCGACCAGCGCCCGAGCGCGCCGCGGCAGATCTGGAGCCAGGGTGAGGCCATGGACAATCACTTCTGGTTTCCGACGTACGACTTTCCGAACGACAAGGCAACGTGGGAGCTCGAGGCGACGGTGCCGCGCGGCTCCATGGCGGTCTCGAACGGCGCGCTCGTGAGCGACACCCCCGACGCGAGCGGCGCGCATACGCTGCACTGGAGCCAGGCTCGGCCGAGCGCGACGTATCTGATCTCGCTGGTCGTCGCGCCGCTCGTGAAGGTGCACGATGCATGGCATGGCGTGCCCGTGGATTACTACGTGTACGCGAAGGACAGCTTGCTCGCGTGGCGGCTGTTCCATGTCACCCCGGACATGATCGACGTGTACTCGCGGCTCACCGGTATTCCGTATCCGTGGCAGAAGTATGCGCAGACGACGGTCGCCGACTTCTTCGGCGGCATGGAGAACGTGAGCGCGACGACGCTCGTCGACTGGCTGCCCGATGCGCGCGCCTATCAGGACCGGCCGTGGTACCAGCACATTCTCATTCCGCACGAGCTCGCGCATCAGTGGTTCGGCGATTACGTGACGACGGAGAACTGGGCCAACACGTGGCTCAACGAAGGCTTCGCCGAGTTCATGCCGGGCCAGTACTGGGCGCAGAAGTTGGGCGCGCGCGCGGGCGAGGACTATTACGCCGACGAGTATCACCAGTTCATGAACATCGAAGGGCGGCGGCCGATGCCGCTCGCGTCGATGGGATCGAACAACATCTATCCCAAGGGCGCCCTCGTCCTCGAGATGCTCCGTCGGTACCTCGGCGACGATCGTTTCTGGGCCGGCGTGCATCGCTATCTCACGGACCACGCCTACGGCGTGGCGACGACCGACGACCTGCGGCAGGCGTTCCTCGACGCGACTGGTGAGAACCTCGACTGGTTCTGGCGCGAGTGGATCTACAGCGCGGGGTATCCGTCGTTCACCGTCACGTCCAAGTTCGACGCGGCGGCGCATCGCGTCACGATCGTCGCCCGACAGACGCAGCGCGATTCACTCCCGGCCGACAGCACCGGAATGCGCTTCGTCATCCCCGAGACGTTCACCATGCCGGTGACGGTTCGCGTTGGCACCGCCGCGGGTGACGTCGTGCGGCAGGCGCAGATCCGGCAGCGTGAGGACACGATCGTCGTCGACAACGTGACGTCCGAGCCGACGATGGTCGTGTTCGACGACGGCAACCGCATCCTCAAGTCGCTGACGTTCGATCAGCCGACGGCGTGGCTCGCCACGCAGCTGCGCCACGATGCGGACCTGTGGGACCGAGAGTGGGCGCTGAGCCAACTCGCCAAGCGCCCGACCGACCCGACGGCGGCACGTGCGGTGGCCGATGCGGTAACGAGCGCCGACCATCCGTACACGCGCGCGATCGCGGCGAGCGCGATGGACGCGTTTCCCGCGGACGTCGCGCTGCCGGCGCTCGCTCGTGCGTTGCGCGACACGTCGGCCCAGGTGCGCGCTTCCGCGGCAGGCGGGCTCGGAGGGTTGAGCGGACCGGAAGCGCTCACACTCGCCCGCACCGCGTGGGAGCACGACTCGAGCTATGCGGTTCGCGCAAGCGCGGTGACGGCCATCGCGCGGCTCGATCCGACCGGGCGACATGACATCCTGCGTCAGGCGCTGTCGGCCCCGTCATATCAGGGCGCGATTCAGAACGCTGCCCTGACCGCGATCGCGCGGAGCAACGACACCACCATGGTCGCCGACGTCGAGCGCGTCGTCGGCGATCAGGCCCTCCCGTCGCGCGTGCTGGCGGCGTTCGTGGCGCGCGGCAACCAACAGGCGCTCGATTTGCTCACGACAAACCTGAACGACGATCGTGGTTGGGTGCGCGCGTGGACGCTGGCGGCCTTCGGTTCGATCGAGACGCCTCGGCAGCTCGCGGTACTCGAGAGCGCGCTGCCGAAGCTGACGCACGTGGAGACGCGCGCGGCAGTCGAGCGGACGATCATGAGGTTGAGGTCGAGGCGGTGAGGGGCGCCCGTTCAACGCGCCCGCCGGTGACGGCAAAGACGTGATCGCGTGTTCGCCGGGCGCCGCGGTTGGCCGGTTGCCGCGAGAGCCCGTCCGCAACACGGGCATGACCGTTCGTTGGATTGTGCCTGCGCCGGATCGGCGCGTTCGCTAAGCTGCGCGCTCATCACTTCGCGACCCGCGCGCCATGCTGAAGCGCATCGAGAGCCCGACCCTCACGGCGGTCATGGTCATCGTCGGCATCATTCTCGTCTACATCGCTCTTCGACGGTTGTGGAGCTTGTGGACCGCGGTTCCCTCCTGACATGGGCGGAGCGGCCGCCTGCGGCCGAAGTCGTCGGCCGCGGGATGGGTCGCGGGTCAGGGGGTGAGCCGCGTTACCGCGAACGCGAACGCGGCGCCGGCGGTGGTTACGCCGACGAGTTGGGCGACGCGTAGCCTGGATTGTCCGGGTACGATCGTGTGCGACGCCGACGTCGCGACCTGCAGAAGAAATCCGGCGAAGAAGCCAAGAAAGACTCCGAGCAGACTAGGCGGAAACCGAAAAAAGAGCGTCGAGAGCGCGCCAACCACGGGCGCGACCGCGTCCAGGACGAGCATCACCGAAGCGTGTCGCATCTGATTCCGGTGCGCGATCATCACCGAAACCGTATTGATGCCGTCCGCGAAATCGTGCGCGATCACCGCGATCGCGACGACCAGGCCGATCCCTGACGAAATCTGGAAGGCCAGGCCGATGCTTACACCGTCGAGCGTGCTGTGGCCGATCAACGCGGTCGCGGACAGCAGCCCCGCATGCGGATTGCGTCGTTGCTCGGTTGACACGCCGTCCGGCTCTGGCGCGCGCGCGAGGAGCAACTCCTCGCTGGCGCGAAACACCAGAAAGGCTGCGACCAATCCGCTCATCGGCCCGGTGGCGTCCAGGCCATAGCTATGCGTGAGCTCGAATACCTCCGGCAGCAGGTCGAAGGCGACGATGCCGAGGACGACTCCAGTCGTAAACGCGAGGACGAGCGGCAAGTGCGCGCGAAGGCGTATTGCGAAAACTCCTCCGGTCAGCGTCGAGACGATCGCGCCTGCCGAGAGCGCGACGGGAGCGCCAACGTAGGTGTCGATCACGTCGCCGCCTTGCGCTGGCGGCGGCGGTTGCGCGCGAGGGGCGGGCCGCGCATCAAGCGCGCGGAATTCGCAAACACAGGGCAGTGAGCAGACGATGGGCAAACGGGGCGTCGCACGGACCGAACGGTATAGCGGACGCGGCGAAAATGCCTAGAGCACCCAGCAGTAAGACCTTTCGTTGTCGGGACACGGCCGGTTGTAGGAAGGGCACGGCCGCACGTTGAATTCGAACGTGCGACTCGGCCAGGAATTTCTACGCTTAGAACCGAGGAAAGCCGCACCGCGAGACGATGTCGGCGGGCCTTTGCGTGTCGGCTTCTATCGGAGTTTCGATGTCTGGACAGGCAGTTCGTCGTTGGCTGGTCGCATTGGGCTTGTTGGTGATCCCGTCCGACGCCGCGCGCGCAGCGCGCCCCTCGGGCCACGCCGCCGGCGCTTTCAACGCGGACGTCACCGGCGTCGTCACCGATAGCACGAATCGGCAACCGCTCGCCTCGGCCGAGGTGAGCGTCGCGAACCAAGCCGGCGCGGTGATCGCCAACGCGACGGCGGGCACGTTTGGCGCGTTCACCTTTCACAACCTCGCGCCGGGCTCTTATCTGGTCCGCGTCCGCCTGATCGGGTTCCGCGCCGAGGAAAAACCGCTGACCATCGGCGCCTCGGCCAACGCCACGCAGATCGTGAACTTTGCGTTGGTCCCAATCGGGAAGACGCTGCAAGCCATGCAAGTGACGACACAACCAATCGTGACGCTGGACTCGAGGACCGGCGATCAGATCTTCAAACAGAATGCTTTTCACAGCGCGCCCACGACGACCACGTCGCAGATCATCCAGCTTTCGATCGCCGGGGCGGCGCGTGGTCCGACGGGCGAGGTGCACATCCGCGGCCAACACGCGGAGTACACGTACTACGTCGACGGCGTACCCGTGCCACCGGGGATTTCGGGTTCGCTGAACGAGCTCTTCGACCCGGATATCGTGGACCACATCAACTTTCAAACGGGCGGATGGGACGCCGAGTACGGCGGCCGCATCGCCGCGGTCGTGAACGTCACGACCAAGATTCCCTCAGGCGGGTTTCAGGGAAACGCGAGCGCTTACGGTGGTGGGTATTCCGGATCGACGGTGGCGGGTCCGACGGGGTCGAATGGGCAGTCGGGGCTGGTGAGCGACAACAACGGCCCATGGGGATTTTTCGTTTCGGGGGCTCGGCAGTTCAGCGACATGCGTCTCGAACCGCTCGTGATCAACCCGGTCACGGGATTGATCAGCAATTTCCACAACAGCGGCACCGATCTCTACGGCTTCGCCAAGCTTCAATACACGCGCCCGCACGATGTGTTCATGCTCGAGACGAACCTTTCCACCACGGAGTTCGCCGTCCCCTTCGACTCGGGCGGCGGCGCTTTCCAGAATGACCATCAGAACGACGACAACGGCTTCGTGAACGTCCTCTGGCATCACCTGATCGGCGAGCCCGACTCGGCTGGGCAAACGCGCGGCGACGTCTTCGGTGCGCTCTTCTTCCGCCACTCGTCGCTGCGCTACGATCCAGACCCGAACGACGACCCGGCGTTTCAGTTCTTTCCCGACACGACGCTGTTCAACATCGCGGAAAACCGAAGCGCCAACATCTACGGCGTGAAATTCGATTACACGCTCCGCCGAGGTCACGAGACGGAGTTCAAGTTCGGGACGCTCTCGTCGGTGACGACCGGCCACGAGGACTTCTCCACCTTCAATGCGACATCGCTCGGGCCCCAGTCGAACGTCACGTTGAACGGGAACGACCTCGGCTTCTACGGACAGGCCGCGTACTCGCCCGCCGAACGGTTCCAGATACGAGCGGGCCTCCGATTCGATTCGCAATCAGCTCCAAATACGCCGACGCAAAGCCAGCTGAGCCCGCGCCTCAGGCTCAACTTCTATCCGTCGGCGTTGACGACCGCCTACTTGTACTACGGTCGTCTCTTCATGCCGACGAACATCGAGGACCTTCGCACGATTACGAGCGCCGCGCAGGGCGGCGAGGCGAATCAACCAACGCTTCCTGAACGCGACAACTTTTACGAGGCCGCCGTTATCCAGCGGTTCCCGAAAGCCGGCCTCGTGGCGAAGCTCTCGGTGTACCACAAGCAGAGCAATCCAGGCATCGACGACAATACCGTCCCCGGCTCCGCCATCGTGACCGACGTCAACATCGCACACGTTCGGGTGACGGGCATCGAAGGCGTTCTCGAGGTGCAGCCCCAAGGCCCGTTCTCGGGTTACGTCAACGCCGCGTTGAATCACGCGTACGGCTATGGCACAATCACCGGAGGTTTCTTCCCGGCCGCGCCGCCGAGCGGCAACTTCGACCTCGACCACGATCAGCGGTTGTCGGTGGTGGCGGGCGGCACGTACGCTCCGAAGCATCTCTTCGTGAGCGGTCTGGTCATCTATGGCTCGGGCCTGACCAATGGCGTCGATCCCGCCGATTGTAAGTGTTCCGTCGGCACGGGGCTGTTCGACTTCAACAACGGGATTCACGTTTCGCCGAACACGATCTTCAACGCGGCGGGCGGCTACTCGTTTGTCGTCCATGGGTCGGTCTTCACGCCCCAGCTCTACGTCGAGAACGTCTTCGACAGGAGCTACCTGCTCAAGGGGGCATTTTTCAGCGGGCCGTCGGTGGGCCGGCCGCGCAGCTTCCAGCTGAAGCTCAAAGCGACCTTCTGATCTGCAGCGACCCTCCGCCGCGAGCTTGCCCCGGCGCGTTTGGCGGGGTCGAACTGAGGTCGCTGGTCTCGGCGGTGAAGAACCAGAGACCACGCTCCGGATACCACTCACCCCACCAAATCAGCCGAACGTTGAATTCCAACGCGATCCATCGCGAACGCTCCGTAGCGTTTACGGGCCAGGGATACCGCCGAGCGATGCCGGTGGTCTTGCGTCCCTACTTCCACGGGGCTTCTGATGATTCGCAGGTACCTCCTTCACACGTGCTTTCTTGCCGCTTTCGTGATTCCGACTCAGGTGTCCATGGCGGCATCCGTGCCCGACGTCGGCCGACGTGTCGGGGTCGCGAATGTCGACGTGACCGGCGTCGTCACCGACAGCACCAACGGCCAGCCGCTCGAATCGGCCGAGGTCACGATCGGCAACGCCGGCGGAGCCGTTGTTGCGAACACGACGACGAACACGTTCGGCGGATTCACGATCCACAACATTAGCCCCGGCGCCTACTCGATCTCCGTCCACCTCATCGGCTACCGGCCGATCACGCGGCCTCTGTCGATAGCCGCATCCGCGAGCGCGACGCAGCAACTGAAGTTCAATCTCACGCCGGTCGGACTGAACCTCGAAACGGTTCGCGTGATCGCGCCGGCGACGGTCACCGTCGATACGCGCAGCGGCGATCAGGTGTTCAAGCAGAACGACTTCCACGGCGCGCCGACGGTGACCACGTCGCAGATCATTCAAGAGTCGATCGCGGGAGCGGCGCGCGCGCCGACCGGCGAGGTGCACATCCGCGGACAGCACGCCGAATACACGTATTACATCGACGGCGTCCCCGTGCCGCCGGGAATCTCCGGATCGATGAACGAGCTGTTCGATCCCCAGGTCGTGAACCAGATCAACTTCCAGACGGGCGGGTGGGACGCGGAATACGGCGGCCGAAACGCGGCGGTCGTGAACGTTGCGACCAAGATCCCGTCCGGCGGCTTTCACGGCAGCTTCAGCGGATACGGCGGCGGCTACTCGGGATCGACGATTTCGGGACCCACCGGTTCGAACGGCCAGTCCGGTCTCGTCAGCGGCAACAGCGGTCCGTGGGGCTTCTTTCTCTCCGGCGCGCGGCAGTTCACCGACATGCGGTTGGAGCCGGTCGTCATCGATCCCGACTCGAAGCTGATCAGCAACTTTCACAACGACGGCACCGATTATTACGGATTCGGCAAGCTCCAGTACTCTCCCGGCTCGCACGACGTGTTCACCCTCGAGGGAAATCTCTCGACGACCAAGTTCGCCGTCCCCTACGATTCGAGCGGTGGCGCCTTCCAGAACGACCATCAGAACGACGGGAACAGCTTCGTCAACCTTGGCTGGCATCATCAGGTTGGCGATCCGAACCAGGATGGCCAGACGGCGGGCGATTTCTTCGGTGGGCTCTTCTATCGGCACGCGTCGCTCCAGTTCAACCCCGACGCGCGCGACGATCCGGCGTTTCAGTTCTTCCCCGACACGAACTTCTACAACATCGCTGAGAATCGCTCGGCGAACATCGTCGGCCTCAAGGCGGACTACGCATTTCGACCTGCGCGCGAGACTGAGCTCAAGTTCGGCACTCTGTCGTCGCTGACGAACGGGCATGAGGATTTCTCGGCCTTCAACGTCACCGGGACAGGCCCGCAGTCAAACGTGGATCTCAGCGGCCACGACATAGGTGTGTACGGGCAGGCGTCGTACTCACCCGTAGAGTGGGTAGAGTTCCGCGGCGGGGTGCGCTACGACTCACACTCGGCGCCGGACACGCCGCTACAAAGCCAGGTGAGCCCGAGGTTCCGCGTGAACTTCTATCCCTCGAGCTCGACCACGGCCTACCTGTACTACGGGCGGCTCTTCATGCCCACCAACACCGAGGACCTTCGCACGATCACCAGCGCATCGCAGGGAGGCGAAGCCGCGCAACCGACCCTGCCCGAGCGCGATCACTTCTTCGAGGCGGGCCTCGTGCAGCGGTTCCCCGAAGCGGGCCTCGTCGCGAAGCTCTCGGCGTACCACAAGGAAAGCAGCCCCGGCATCGACGACAACACGGTGCCCGGTTCGGCGATCGTCACCGACGTCAACATCGAGCAGGTGCGGATCACCGGCATCGAGGGCGTGCTCGAGATCCGGCCGCGCGGCCCGGTCTCCGGCTACATCAACGCCGCGCTCAACCACGCCTACGGCTACGGAGCCATCACCGGGGGATTCTTCCCCAGCGAGCCGCCGGGTGGTTCCTTCGACCTCGACCACGACCAGCGGCTTTCGATGGTGGCAAGCGCCACGTACTCGCCGAGCAACTTCTTCCTGAGCGGCACGGCGATCTACGGCTCGGGACTCACCAACGGCGTCGACCCGAGCGACTGCAACTGCGCGATCGGCCAGGGCTTGTTCGATTTCAACTCGGGCATCCACGTCTCACCGAGCACGATCGTCAACGGGGCAGCGGGTTATGCCGTGCGCGTCGGTGGCACGCAATTCACGCCGGAGCTCTACGTCGACAACCTGTTCAACAAGAAGTACCTGCTGAAGGGCGCCTTCTTCAGCGGGCCGTCCGTGGGCCGGCCGCGCAGCTTCCAGCTGCGCCTCAAGGCGGCATTCTAAGGAGCTACAGTCTGAGCAGCTGGTCGCGCAGCACTCGGCCGCGAATGCGACTCACCTGGTGCTGCGTGCCGCTGTGCGTGACCGCGACATAGGTCCCTCCCGGCATCGGCGTGATCTTCTGGATCATGGCGACGTTGAGGAGTGTGCCACGCGAGATGCGAACGAACTGCGAGGGATCGAGCCTGTGCTCGAGGTCCTTGAGGCGGTAGGTGATCGTAAAGCGCTCGTTCTGCTTCGTGGCGAGGTGCAGCAACTCTCCGTCGGCGATGATCGACACGATCTGATCCACGGGGACGAGGTAGATGTCGTCGCGCTTGCGCACCGGAATCCGTCGCAGCGTCGTCGGTGGCAGTGACGCTGCGTACTCCGTCGCCGCGGCGCGAAGCCGTTCTCCATCGCCCGGGCGGAGATCCGCGCGCTCGAGGCGCTCGATTGCCCGGTTCACCGTGTTGCGCAGCCGGGTCGCGTCCACCGGCTTCAGCAGGTAGTCCACCGCATTCATCTCGAACGCGCGAACGGCGTATTCGTCGAACGCGGTGACGAACGCCACGAGCGGCAAGCGATCCTTCCGAATGAGCCGCACGACCCCGAGTCCGTCGACCTCCGGCATCTGGAGATCGATGAGGGCGAGGTCCGGGCTCACCTGCTCGATGAGCTCCACGCACTCGGCGCCGCTCGCCGCTTCGCCGACGAGCTCGACGTCCTCGAAGTTGCGGAGAATGGACGTGAGGAATGAGCGCGCCGGACGTTCGTCGTCGGCAATGATGACGCGTAGTTGGCTCATCGATTCCGTCGCCGCGCCGGAGCGGCGAGCGTACGCGTGGGGGTGGCCATCGCTCATGGCCAGAATAGGCGATCCCGAGTGCGACGCCATTTCTTCCAAATGAATGGTCTGTTCGATCATACGAACGGTCGTCATGCGGCCATCGTCGGATTCAGCTGGCGGCCGCCAGCACGTGATCGCCGACCAATGGCAGGCAGAGCTCGACGGTGGTCCCGCCGCCGGCCGTCGGGCGAATCGCCATCGCGGCCGATGCGCCGAAGTAGTGACGAAGCCGGCTCTCGATGTTCTCGAGCCCCACGCCGCTCCGCGTCTCACGCGCGTCCCCCCGGACGCCGTTCCATCCGGATCCGGTGTCGGACACGATGAGCGTCAGGAAGGCGTCCGCATCCAACGGGTCCGAGCGCCTCGCCAGCACCGTGACGCGTCCTCCCCCCCGCATGGGAGCAATCCCGTGCTTGACCGCGTTTTCGACGAGCGGTTGCAGCAACAGCGGCGGGACCCGCGCGTGCCAGAGATCCTCCGGGACGTCGATCGACACGGCGAGACGCTCCTCGAATCGTTCGTGCTCGATGGCCAGATACGCTTCGACGATGTCGAGCTCGTCGCGAAGCGCGACGAAGCCGCCGTCGGTTCGCCGCAGCACCTTGCGCAGCAGATTCGTGAGCTGGTACAGCGTCGCCAGGGCTCTGTTGGGCGCCGTCTGCATGAGGTGGCCCAGCGTGTTGAGCGCGTTGAACAGAAAGTGTGGATTGAGCTGCGCACGCAAGGCGCGAAGCTCGGCCTCCGCCGCCAACTGCCGCATCTCCTGCTCGCGCTGCTCGCGTGCTCGGCGGTCCGCGTCGATTCGTAATTCGTCGATGCGGCGGCCGACCAGCGCCGCGACGGCGTCGAGCAACAGGAAGTCGTCGGACAGAAGCGTGCGGCCCCCGCTCAACTCCGAGATATGAATCTCGAGAGTCGGGGCGAGGGCGGTCGGCACGACGATCAACGCGCCCGTGCGGTGAGGGTCGACCTCGATCGCCGCATCAGGTGCGCGGGTCGAAGCCAATGGGCGCCAGGTGACACCCGTCCCCCCAAACGCCTCGCCAAGCAACACGCACGTCGCGTCGAGCACATCGTTCGGACTTCGAGACTCGCTCAGCGCCTTCGCCAGCTCGCCTCGGAATGCGCGATAGTCTGGTCGCCGCAGGATCACTCGATCGACGAATCGGAAGATGCGGCGCTGGATGAATGGGTATGCGAGCGCGGTGACGATCCACAGCCCGAGGAGCGCTCCAGTCGACCAGAGGTGGGAGCCGTCGCGCGCGAGTTGGCGCGCCGCCAACGCATGGGGATCGACGAGCGGCGCGGCGAACAGCGCGTACAGCAGCGACACGAGACCCACGAGCGCCAGCAACGAAAGCGCGCGCTTCAGGAAGAGATCCGTGAACGCGAAGCGATAGTCCTGATAGAGAATCGCCAGAACGAGAGGAAGCGACGCGTGGTGCCCGATCAGCTCGACGAGCCACGGCCCCTGATCGGCAGCTCCCTGATTGCGGCTCAGATGCAGGGCCGAGACCGCGAACGCCGCCAGCGCGACGGCGAGGATCGTTCGCTGAAAGCCCGGCCGGCGACGCTCGGTGACCGCGAGCGCGACGAGCAGCACACCGTAGGTGATGGTCAGCAGCAGGAGCCCGGCCGACGACGGCGTTTGGCCGCGCAGCGCGTCGGTGACGTGCATGACGGCGGCGACGCCGCTGGCCGAGTACGCCACACCCAGGAACCACGCAAAGTCGGCTCGCTGCGCTCGGCGCAGCGTCGAGTGGACCACGACGGCGGGTAGAAACCCCAGCGCCGCGTAGGCGATCGCCGCGACCCAGGTCAATTCGTAGTTCGCGCCGAAGTCGCGTGCGGCGAAAACCATCATGGCGCCGACGTTCCAGATCACGCCGAGAAGCGCCGCCGCCAACGGCACGCGATCGACGTTCTTTCGCTCCGCCGGCGCGGTGACGTTCGCCAATCGCCGGCGCGTCATGACGCCGAGCATCGCGTAGAGCACGATGCCCGTGCCGAAGCCGACGAGGTGAACCAGAGCGGTCAGGTCTCGGGCGTTCATCCCGTACTGAAGTAGCATGGCGGGGACGATTTCTGAAAGGCGGGGGAGGGGCCCAATAGTACCCTCGAGCCAGCCGTGGGGGTCCCGCCTTACCGCTTACCGGTCGTCGAGCGAGCGAGGTTGCGAGTGCGGTCGGCCGCGCGATGGCGACGATGATCGTCGCGCCGACGATGATCATGATCGCCGACAGCAGTTGTCCCATGCTGAAGGGGCCCGCAACGAACCCGAGCTGTGGATCGGGTTCGCGCGTGAACTCGAGAGAGAATCGAATCGCGCCGTACCCGATCAGAAACGCTCCCGCGAGGAGGCCCGGGCGATACCAACCGCCGCGTGTGCCGGCGCGCTCGAGCCACCGCAGCACGAGAAAGAGCAGGACCCCTTCGCACAGTCCTTCATAGAGTTGAGAAGGGTGTCGCGGGATCCCCTTGGGATCGGTGGGAAAAATCATCGCCCACGGCACGTTGGTGGGCCGGCCGTACAGTTCACCGTTGATGAAGTTGCCGATTCGCCCAAAAAAAAGTCCGGGCGTTCCAGCGAGTGCGAGCGTATCGGCGAGCGGCCAGAAGGGAATGTGCCGCCGGACGGCGAAGACGATGCACGCCGCCGTCATGCCCAGCACGGCGCCATGAAACGAGAGTCCGCCGTGCCAGACGGCGAGCGCGTCGAGGGGGTCAGCCGCGTAGTGGGCGCGGTCGTAGACCAGCACGTAGACGATGCGCGCGCCGAGAAGCATGCCGACGATGAGATAGCCCACCAGGGCATCGATCACCGACTCGTCGAACGGCACCATTCCACGGCGAACGCGCCGCTTGGCGATGGCGATGCCGACGGCGTAGCCGACGATGTACATGACGGCGTACCACCGCAGCGCGAAAGGCCCGATACGGACGAGTTCCGGAGAAATGCGTGGATAGGGGATCGTCACGGGCGCCTTGCGAGGATTAGTGCCGGATTTCCGCCGACGATCTTTCCGTAAACGAGCCCACATTGGCTGTCTGGTGACCGACGGCGGCGAAAGGTCTTGTCGTCGCCACAGCGACAACCGGGCCAAGCATCGCCGCGACCACGACGTCGCTGAGGAAGTGGGCCTGGCTGGCGACGCGAGTCGCGGCGCAGCCGATCGCCAGCGCGACCCAAAGCGCGCGTCCCCTCGGATAGACGCGCCACAGCATTGCCGCCGCGCCAAACGCCACGATCGCGTGGCTGCTCGGCATGCCCAAACCGGCGCTCGATAGCGGGCGATCGGACCACGCTCGAAACACGTACGTCCCGTGTCCGGCGTCGGGTCGGTCGCGGCGGATGAGAATCTTCAGGGGCTCCGCGACCAAGCCCGCCAAGGTCGCCGCGTACAGGACGAATGCGCACGGCGTCGCCGCGGCCTCGCGCCAGGTCCGAACTCGTCGGTCCGCGGCCGCCGCGCCTGCCGCCACCGCGATCCACGTCGGCAGGTAGCCGACTATTCGCAACAGCCGACCCCAATCGTGCTCGTACACGTCGAGCATCACGAAATGGCGATACGTCCAGCCATCGAGCCGCGTCGCTGTGCCGACAGCCACCGCGGCAAGGACGGCGTATGCGGCGTACCTCATCCGAGCGTTCACACCGGGCAAAGGATCATGTCAGCCTCGGCCACTTCTATCGCGCGCTACACCGCAACCGGCGCCCACGCAACGGGAGAGACCGGGCCTCAATGACAGCCGGTTCTCAGTCATAAGCAACGGGATCCTCACGAGTGGTTCGCGGGGGCCGTTGTCCGGTCGCCAGCGTACTGATGTCATCGATCCGGTGTGGGCCTCGCCGCGTTCGGACTCTTGAATCCTCTCCTCGCGGCGTTCATTCATGTGGCGCCCGAAATGACCTTCATTCTCAACTCCGCGCGGCTTCTTCCGTCGAGGCGAGTCGGCGCTTAGTGCGAAGTTCCATCGCCAGGAAACGGCCACTCGTCGTCCGAATTCGACCAGTCGTTGGTCCTCGGGTTCGAGGGGTGGCCTTCCGCGCTAAGGTTGCGAGATGCGATGGGCTCCGGCGTTGGCGGCGCTGCTGGCGGTCGCGGGCGGGCGCGCCGCGGCCCAGACACAGTATTACAACCTCGACGCGGGTCGGCCCGGGCGGGTCGAGGACGCCGAGCCGACGCCGCTGTACAGCCTCGATCTCGATCCGTCGTCGCTGCAGTACGAGCGATTGAGGGGCGGCACGAGCCGCTTTCGGGCCGAGCCGCGAGTGTCGTACGGCGCGCTGCCGTTCACAGAAATAGAATTGCGAATTCCAGTCGTCGCGGTCGATCCGCCGCGCGCATTGGGCGCGCGGTTTACCACAGGGCTGGGCGGGGTCGGCCTTGGATTCCTCCACGCCCTCAACGTCGAGACGTCGAACGTTCCGGCCGTCGCGGTCGCCGGCGAGTGGCTCGCGCCGGCGGGCTCGCTGGCGGGTCCCGTGGGGTCATACTCGCTCAAGTTCCTGGCGACCAAAACGACGTCGATCGGCCGATGGCACTTCAACGCCGCCGGCGGCACGTACTCGGTGCGCTTGAGCGGTTCGGCGGTCGATACCAGTTGTAGCACACTGGTGTCGGTTCGGCTCGCCGGCTCGCCGTGCAGCCAGCTGCCGGGGGGCGTCATCGACTCTCCCTGCTCGGTGACGCCGGGCCATGTCACAGGCGTGTCCCGCTTTTGCATGCCGCCACCCGAGCAGATCGAGTCGACGCCGACTGTCCGGACGAGCCTCGCCGGCCAACATTGGTTTGCAGGCGTCGGCTACGATCACTCCTTCGCGCTCAGCTCGACGATGATCACCGCCGACGTGTTCGCCGAGCGCTTCGTAGGGTTGTATCCGCGTCCCGACGTATCGGCGGAAGCCGGCGTGAGACGCCAGGTCACGCCGGTCATGGCCGTCGACGCCGGGGGCGCGTGGCACTTCGCCGGGGTGCTCCGCTCGTTCTCCTTCACTTTTGGTGCGACCTACGAGCTGGCGACGCACCCGCTTTCCTGGCCGTGACCCGGCGAGCCGTTCTCCTCACGTCGATCTCCGTGCTCGGGCTTTTCGCGTGCGCGCGGCCCGGAACACGGACGTACGAGGAATCGTACCTCGCGGCGGACTACAACTGGTCGTTTCGCCAGCACTTCCCGCAGGCGGACCGTCTGTTCAACGGCTTCGATTACGGGCACGCCATTCTATATGAAACGCTGCTGACCCGGTCGGACGCATCCCGGCGCCTCGAGTCGCGGGAGTTCGATTTCATCACGACCTCGGTGCTGCGGCACCCGCCGAAGGTTCCGCTCGAGGAAGCGGCGATCGGCCCGGACTACGTGAAGCTCGTGCCCGAGGTCGCTGCGATGTTCGGTTGGGCGCACGCGTTTCACCGGCAGATTTACGACATCTGGGGCGGTTACGGTCTGACGGTGTGGCAGCGCGACTCGGCCGTGGCGCGCGCGCTGAAGTACTATCTGTCGCGGAAAGATCTCGCCTTCAGCACGCGGCCCAAGAGCATGGATCTGATGGAGGGCCAGCGGTACTCGTTGGCCTTTCGACGGCAGGATCCAAAGTTCAACGGGCTCTTGTGGTCATATCACTGGCTACAGATGTCGTTGTACGACGCGCTCATGGAAGGGCGCTCGGAGCGTCAGCTCCAGGCCGGTGTCGACGCCAAAGTCGCGGCCTTCTTTCGAATGCTCGACAGCGCCCCAGTACGCATGCCGACGGAGATGCCGATGTCGCCGGGGTCGGCGCCGCTCTTCACGGCGCGGTATCCGACGGCGGCGATCGTGTTCGACAATCTTCATTCGCTCCACGACGTCGTATCCGACATTCTCGTGTCGAGCACGGTGCCGCCTTCACGCAAGCGGGCGGTGATCCTCGCCGCGGCGGCGGCCTATCGCGACGATACGACCGGAGTCATCAGCGTCGACGAATGGCGGGAGATGGGTCGGATGATGGCGCCGCGGGTGCCGTAAGAGCAGGTCTCAGGTCGCTGGTCTCTGGTCTCAGGGGAAACGGCGCGGGCCGCGAGTCGGCGTGAGACATCGGCCGGCTCGCGGTTCTGGCGTCAACTCAGCGTCACGGCGCCGTGGTCGTCGCAATGACCGGCAT
Source organism: uncultured Gemmatimonadaceae bacterium (assembly GCA_963736315.1). Lineage (GTDB taxonomy): Bacteria > Gemmatimonadota > Gemmatimonadetes > Gemmatimonadales > Gemmatimonadaceae > JAQBQB01. The sequence goes on from CAVTOB010000001.1 coordinate 572,321, forward strand.
GGACGTGATGCAGGTGGCCCTGAACCACGTAGTCCGTGTGGTCGCCGTGCGGCACGGCGTCGTGTCCGCAGCCTGGGCCGTGCCGATGGGACTTGTCGTGACCGTCGCACTGGTGATCCGGCGTGCACGCCGCCGGGTTCGTGGCGCTCACGCCGATCCGGTGCTCCTCCACCCTCGACCCGCTTTGGTGGTGAAGGTGCCCCTCGTGAAGATAGTCCTGGTGCCCGTCGTGCTTGATGCTGGCGTGGCCGCAATTCGGGCCGTGAACGTGGGGATGCGCAGTTCGCGCATGGTCGGGCTGCGATTGTTCCGTCTGCGTCTGTGGCGACATGTGCCCTCCGGTTGGTGAGGCGTGGATAGGCCGTTTTCGCCGCATGATGGATGCCGCAATCGACCGAAGGGGGAATATGAAAATGCTAATACACCAAGCTCGTCTTCGCGCGCTTCGTGGCGTTTCACTTGGCACCCTCTCCACTCATTCGTCGATCCCACCACTTCGTCAGATGATTCGAACCGGTCGTGGTCTTGGCGACCGCCTGGCAAACTCGGCCGAGGCTTGAGCTGAGTACGACACCTTTCAGCCTCCAGCACCCAGCTCAAGACTCCTACCTCCTAGCTGGCGGCCACTTAGGCCGGTGCAGGTGCGACCAGCGTGGCCGGCGCCGGTGGTGGCGCACTCGGCGATGGTGAAGGCGTCGAAGCCGGGGCCGGGCTCAGCATCCGCGCCGCCTGCTCTACCCCGGCGACCGGCCCGCCTCTCGAGTCGACTCGCCGCGCCTTCTTCCACTCGGCCAGCAAACCGCTATGCGCGACGTCCGCCGAGAGAATCGGGACGACGAAGTCGTTGAGCGCCTTGAACGCCAGGCGCGCACGGTTCTCGAGGTCTTTGAGCGTCCCGGTGGCGCTGGAGCGCTGACCGCGCGCCGCGGCCCGCGTGTCGATCGACGTCTTGACCGCGTCGGCCGCGGCCGTGAGCTTCGCGATGAACTCCTGCGACAGACCCGCGTCGATGAACACCTGCGCGTACGGCTGCGCCGCCTCGGCCATGCCGTGCGCGTGGGCGAGCAGACTGACGATGCGGGTGTTTGGGCTCGGCATCGTCATCGCTTGGAAGTTTGGGACGCTCCTCAACTTCGCCCGTGCGACCGACGCGATCGGCTGCATGTGATTCAACCGCAGCGCGAGCCGCAACGCGCGCTGTTTGGCGGTCTCTCCGATCGCGTTGACGCGCCCCGCGGCCTGTTGCCCGCCGCTGTTGCCGAGTGCATCGACGATCCCGTCGAGGTCGGCGCGCATTCCGGATTTGTTGATGGTGCCCAACACCGCGTCGTTGGCGATCAGGAACGCCTGGATGCGGCGTCCCGTGTTGTAGATCCGTTCTTGTAGACTGTTCAAGTGTCCTCCGACACATGAGTGATTTGCTGAACTGCCGTCGAGCTGTCTTGCAGTCCCGCTGAAGTGCGTTTCCGAACAATTGATGCCTTCGCTTTGCCTCCTTGGTTGTCGTTTCGGTGAGTTGATGCTCGGTCGAGGCATGTAGATGTCGTCGTCACGAGCTCCAACGTGAGCGGTTCACGTCGCGATGGTGTGGCGCCTCCTTGTGATGGGTGTTGAAATCGGCCGGATGCGGACGATTCCGTGCCGAGTCAACGGCGAACTCTGTCGAGTGAACGACGAAGGCCGTCGAGTGAACGATGAACAGGTCGAGTGAACGGTGAACGCGGTTGAGTGAATGCGTTCGGTGGTCGAACGATCACGTCGACCTCGAGAACGCCGTGTCAACGCTCGCGAATGGTCGCGGAGCGGCGAGTAGTGCCCCCTACCCCCACGCCTGCTCGGCGGAGCCGGCGGCGCGAGTCGCCTCACTTAGTGGTCTAGGATGTGAACGGCGAGGAATGGCCGTTCGCGCGTCTGCGCCGGAGGCGGGCGAGAACTTCGCGCCACGCGCCTCTCTACTTATATATTGTCGCCGGACGGCGATTTGGCGTCAGGGCAAATTTTGCCGGTTGTAAAAGCCTCATTGAAGAACTTAAGCACGCCGAGATCGGTCATAATGACCCGCTCTTGCTGTCAACCGAGCTCACAAGACGAGGAAATTCCGCGATTCGTGGGCGCTCTCTCCTAGACCATTTAGGCAAAGTCGTGTGATGGGGTTCTTTGCCTAGTCGATCTAGGAGAGCGTTTTTCTTGCCCGAAGTTGTTCCTCGATAGACGGACTTAACTGCCGGCATCGCCGCGCCGCCGCCGGCGACCGAGGCGTCATTGGTAGCGGTCCCGGATTCTTCTAAAAGTTCAATTGAACGACTTTAGACGCCGCCATGACGCTCGCTTGACGCTTATAACCTCCCACGGCGGTTAGGGGGTGGTACCAAAACGCGGTCGGCGGATAAGTAATAAGTAGAGAGGCTCGAGTAGCCGAAGTCGGAGGGTGTGGAGGAGGGCGCGAATTCGCGCCGGCGCCGTGTCCGCTAGGGTCGACGGCCTCTCAGATGGTCGACCGTCCAAGCCTGATCAGACGCGGATGGTAGGTGAACGAAATCGTGAAATACCGCGCATCGTAGTTCTGGAAATTGTTCGCCAGGAACACGTACAGTCCGTTCGCCGACGTGGCCCTCGCGGGGGCCAGACCGAGCGTCTTGTAGTCGTTCTGCGAGTAGAGCTCTCCGTGGTAGCGCAGCGTCACGGCCCAGTCGGGGCGGAACTGGTAGCGCACGTACGTGTCGATCGGTTGCAGGCTCTGGGAAACCTCGGGGAGATTGAACGCCGTTGCGCTCGTATTTTGCGCCGCCGTGCCACCCGTTGGCGTCGTTGGATTGCTCGTCGCCATCGCGTAGCGGGCGTGCGACAGCTGATAGGACCCGCCGAGCTCGATCCGATTCGGAATCAGCGTGGCCGTCAGGTCCACCGACGACGTCGTGACGACGTCGGTGTTCGAGCCGACCCAGTCGTAGGTGGCGTTCGTGAGCTGCGTGCCGGTTCGATAGCGCGCGCGCATCAGATCATCGAACGTCTCTCGCATCACGCCCGCGCCCGCGGTCAGCCAGTCGGTCAGCGAGAACGAAACGTCGCCTCCGACGGAGGTGCTGAAGTCGCTCTGCACGCCGTACGCCGAATGGGGGTAGAGGTCGTGTCCGACCTCCCAGGTGCCGCTCACCGTCACGGGATCGATCGGCGTGACCGAGGCCATGAGCGTCGTTCGCTCGCGGTTCCGGTCTGCCTCGTCGTAACGCCGTGAATCCGCGTTCTCGCTCGTGGCCACCTGCGAGTATGTTCCGCCGCGCCGCCACCCTTTGCTATAGCTGCTTCGCAGCGTCAGCCAATCGATTCCCGTGAAGTCCAAGCTCGCGCGAGGCGTGCCTTCGTTTGTCCGCGCGACGTTTCGCGTGAGAGAGTCGCGCGACATCTGTTCCCACGCGTAACCGGCGGTCAGCGACAGCGGCTCCAGAATTCGCCACGTGCCGCTCAAGTCGGCGTTTCGTCGCGTGAACGGATCGCGGCGAGCCGTGTCGGCGGGGGACACCGAGCGGTCGTTGACGATGATGATCGGCAGAACGGACGTCGTCGCGCGGTCGTGGAAGTCGTAGCTGCGATACCGTGCCGACAGCGTCAGATAGGAAGTCGGGTGAGAAGTCACCGCGCCGGCGAAGTTGGCCGTGGTGGCGCTTCCGCCAAGGGAAGTCGGCTCCTGAGCGATGCGCGGGTCGACGATGGCGGAGTTGGTCGTGACGGGAACGAAGGCGTCGTTCTGACGCCACCAGGACATCGCCGCGCTCCCTGTGACACGCGTGTGAAATCCGAGGTTCAGTCCTCCGTTGGCCACGACGGTGTTCGCCAGGTTGTCTGGTGCGAGCGCCGTCCGTCCGCGCGCCGCGCCGGCGGCCGGCGTGTCGGCGATGTCGAGCGGATTGTCGGAGGTCACCGACTTGATGCCGTTGTGGAAGATGGACAGGTCGTACGTCGCGACGAACTGGAATCGCTCCCGTGCGTAGCTCTGCGAGATCTTCAAGTCGTGGATCGTCTGGTCGATCGGCTCGAGGATCTCGCTGGCGTTGTTCGACGAGCCGCCGAACGCCTGGCCCATCGGCCGGTCGCCGCTCTTGCCGATCCGCGTGTACTCCGCCTTGAAGTCCCACTGCTTCGAGGGCGTCACGCCGATCGCCAGCTTGACCGGGTCCCACATCGAACGGATCGGGTCGATGAACGGCGCGCGGTTGAACGCCGCCGTGTCGGGGCGCGGCGTGGGGAGCGTGTAGACGCCCCGACTGGTCTCGGTGAGCAGCGATCGGCCGTCGGTGGAGAAAGTGTGAGGAATTCGGTCCCAGCGGAGCGATACGTCGAAAAGCCCCGGCTGTTTGGCGTGGGCAACGATCGTTTGGTCGAGCAGTCCGACGTCGCTTGCCCCGAGCTCGAAGCGCCGATAGTTGTCCGCCGGCGTGTAGTCCAGGACCAACGCCTGAACGAGGGCCTTGGACGGCACGTCACGATAGTCGAGAAACTTGGCGCGCTGCTGGGCCGTGATCGGCTGGCTGAAGGTGCGTGGGCCGAGGTCGGCGGCAACGTGCACGCCCGGTCCGCTGTCAGACGGCGGCGGCGGCGTCGGGGGCGCCGCTTGGGCGAACGCCGCGCCGGGCAACGCAAGCCCGATACAGCCGGCGGCGCCGACGATCGCCGCGACCACGCCACGTGGTGACATATGGAGTCTCCTGATGCGCACGGCGCTACCGTGTGAAGGCGAAGCCCGAGGGGTGGTTCGAGCCGTGAATGGCGAAGTGGCAGTTGGAGCACTGGCGATTGAACAGGAACTGATAATCGGCGGCGGTCGCCGGATTGCGCGGGGCAATCGGATGGCCGGTGCTCTGGTGGCATTGCTGGCACAGGCGCGGACGCGAGAGTTTGAGCATTTTCTCATGGCTGCTGCCGTGCGGGTCGTGACAGTTGGCGCAATTCTCGACCACCGGCGCGTGCTGCCAGAGGAACGGGCCACGCTTGTCGGCGTGACAGGTGAAGCACGTCTCGTTCGTCGAGCTGGCGAGCAGGAGCTTGGGTGCCGGCGAGCCGTGCGGGTTGTGGCAGCTCGTGCATTCCATCTTGTTCTGCCCCAGCGGCATGTGGCCGAAGCGCGCCTGTTTGGCTTTTTCGGTCGCGTGACAGCTCCCGCAGGTCGCGAGCACCGTCGGTTTCTTGAGGAGGCTGCGCTCCGACTCCGGGTGCATGACCGTGTGGCAGTCCGCGCACGCGACGCTGCGCGACTCGTGCGCGCTCCCTTGCCACGCCATTCGCGCCGTCTTCTGATGGCACGAGAGGCAGTTGGCGTTGCGTTCCGCGACCGGCGACGGGTGCTTGCCACCAAATACGATCATGTTGCCGCGCTCTTCGCCGCCCGAGTCGCCGTGCCGCTTGCTGGGACCGTGACAGCTTTCGCAGCCCAGGCTGTCGTGCGCGTCGCGCGGGCGGCCGAGCAACGCCTTCCCTTTGTCACTCGCCGTGAACTGTGCCACTTCCGGCTTGTGGCACTGGTTGCACGACGCACTGCCTGCGTAGCCCTCGGGCCTCGCCTTCGCGGGGGCCTGCTGCGCCCCCGCGAGACTCGGAATCCAAAGGACGACGAACGCCGACAAAGCCCATCGCCACGACCGCATTGGCACCTCGATTAGCTCGGAGAGCGATCTACGACAACCTCGGGAGACGTCGTTCCGCTTACGGCTTGGCTTTCGACCCCAGCTCGCGCACGTACTTCGCGACAGCCACCATCTCTTCGGTCTTCAGTGAGTCCTTGAATGACTTCATGTCTTCACCCTTGCCCTTCGTGAGGATCTTCACGATGGAGTCCTCGCTGTGCGACGCGATGAACGCGGCGTCGAACGTCGCGATCTTCGGGAACTTGGCTTTCATCGTCTTGGGCGGCGTGCCGATCACCCCGTGGCAGCGCCTGCAGTTCGACTCGTAGATCGCTTTCCCGTCGGGTCCTTGCGCGACGGCGTGAAATCCCGCCGCCGTCGAGACGCCCACCCACGCGATCAGGGCCACCAAGCGGACCATCATGGTTTCTCCTTCGATTTGACGGGTTCGGGGAAGGTGTCGCGGAACTCCGGTTGCTTCGTTGCTCCGTTGGGTCCGCGCAGCGACGAGAGGTACTGCGACAGCTCCTCGATTTCCTGATGACTGAGCGTCGGGTGGGCCGAACGCGGGCATCTTGGAATCGGGATGGAAGCGGGTCGGATCCTCGATGAAACTGTGCATCCAGGCCGGCGAGTGTTTGAGCCCGACTTCGGTGAGCTCCGGCGCATCCGGTGCATCCGCTTTCTTCTCGGCCTTTTCACCCGCCACCTTGTGGCAGCTCCCGCACTGCTGCTGCGCGAACAGCGTGCGTCCGGCGCGCTCGACCGACGTCAGCGGCCGGCCGAGCTCCGGAACGACGCCGCGCGGCGCCTCGTTCGCCGCCGCCCCGAATAGCAACGCGCACACGGCGGTGGTGCCGCCGAGCGCGGCAAGCGAGAGCGGCCGCCGCTTCAGCGATCGAATGCTCCGGCGGTCGAAGAATGGGAGCAGCAGCAGGACGAGCACCATCATGAGCGGCAGGCCGGCCGCCACGAAGCTCTCCAGCGATCCGGGGACGAGCTTGAGGAGTTGGAAGAACGGCAGGAAGTACCACTCGGGACGCGGCGTGTACGCGGCATCGTTGGGATCAGCGGGCGACTCGAGCCCCGCGCCGACGAACCGCCCCAGGATCACGAGCAGGACGATGACCACCGTCGCCACCACGACATCCTTGACGATGATGTCCGGCCAGAAAGGCACGCCGTGCGCCTTCGATTCGGCATATCGCTCGCGGTAGAACTTCGAGTAGTGGGGATCATTCGTGCGTGCCGGCGCGTTCTCCTCGAGGAGTGCCGGACGCGGCGCGATGCCCTGACGCACGACGATCGCCAGATGCAGCAGCACGATGCCACCCAGCAGCGCGGGCAGCACGAGTACGTGGAGCGCGAAGAACCGAGCCAGTGTCGCGGCTCCGAGCTGTCCTCCGCCGCGCAGGAGCCGAACGAGCGTTCCCCCGACGACCGGCGTCGTGCCGGCGATGTTGGTTCCGACCTGCGTCGCCCAGTACGCCTTCTGGTCCCAGGGCAGGAGATAGCCCGTGAACCCGAAGGCCATCACCAGAACGAGCAGGAAGACGCCGAGCAGCCAGTTCGCCTCGCGCGGATACTTATATGCGCCCATCGTGAACACGCGCACCGCGTGTGCCACGACGAGCAGCACCATCGCCGACGCGCCCCAATGATGAATGCCGCGCAACGTCGCTCCGCTGACGACGCTTCGCTCGAGATAGCGGATGCTGTCGTAGGCGTGATCGGGCGACGGCGAGTAGTACATCGCGAGCACGATGCCGGTCACCACCTGCACCGTGAACACCGCGAGCGTCGCGCTGCCGAGCGTGTGCCACCAGGTGAGCCCGGCCGGCATCTTCCGGTCGAGCAACGTTCGGCGCATCGAAGCCAGATCAACGCGATCGTCGATCCACCGAGTGATCGCGCCCACGCGCCTACGCCTCGATTTGTTCGGGGACGCCCAACCGGAAGTCTTTGTACTTCACAAAGACCGCGCTGTCCCGAATCTCGACCTGGAGCTCGTCGAGTGGACGGGGAGGCGGGCCGGCGAGCACCCGGCCCGTCTTCACATCGAACTGCCCTCGATGACAAGGGCAGAAGAAATTCTTGCGATCGGAATCGTACGCGTAGCTGCACCCCAAGTGAGTGCAGTGGCCGTTGTACGCCTTGAATTTCGCGCCGTCCTCGGTGTACAACCACACGCCGTTCAGCGTTCGGCTTTCCAGCCACGCGTCGACGGTGCTCTGCACGAAGTTCACCCGAACCGGTGTGCCGACGTCGAGGAGCGCGATGTCGTCGGCGACCTTGACCCAATCGTCCGTCTTCGGGGTGGCGAGGATTGGGGAAATGAACGCGCGGAGGGCCGGGACGCCAACGAGAACGCCGCCGATGGCTGCACCAATGCCGCTGACCCAGCGAAGAAACCGTCGGCGCCCGAGGTCATTCGACTCCTCCGGGCGCCCTCCCGGGTCCGATGGTGCACTCGGCTCCTTCATGGTTGCACTCGGCTCCTTCATCGTCTGGCGAGCGCAAACCGCATGGCGACCTGGTCCGATTCCGATGGGACCACGTTAGGTCCACGTGCAGACGCTGTCAGTAGGTGAAACCCCTACTACGCCAGGTGGAATGACTACAGTTCGGAGAGAACTCAGCAGATCTCTGGCCTCAGATTTTTGGTCTTTGCGTCTTCTTAACCCTGGAGACCTGAGACCTGAGACCTGAGACCTGAGACCTGAGACCTGAGACCTGAGACCTGAGACCTGAGATTCCCGCGCGACTAGCCGAGTGCGTCGGCCAGGGCCGCAAAGCGTTCGGTCCAGTACCGCTTAACTCTCTCCGCTGCCTCGCGCGTGGGCAGCTTCGCGTGGCTCAGAGCCACCATGCTCTTCGCGTCGCCCTTCGGCGTGAAGCCGGCCGCCACGATGCTGCCGTCGACGAAACCGAGCCGGATCGATTTTGGCGGCGTCGAGGTGCGCACCCGCACGCCTGGCTCAGCCAACCATCGTTTTCGGATGGCCGCATCGGCGAAGGCCCGGTGCAGGGCATCGACTGGAACGTTGAACGTGCGCGACTTCGTCGCTTCGTACGAACCATCGCGGCGCTGGCCGCGCGCGCGAAGGCCTTTGATGCGCTCGTAGCCGACCGTCACCATCTGCGACCACCAGTCGCCGACCTTGTACTTCTTCTGAACGAGGTCGACGATCTCGCGATGCGGCATTTCCGCGGCACCGTGCTGGTCGAGAGCTTTCACCCACCGATCCCACTGGCAGCCGGTCTTTTCCTTCACAACGACGTCGCTCATGCCGGCGAGCTTCGCATAGTCGACGGCCGGCGCGCTCGCGCGCGCGATCTTCTTCGCGGTGCGTGAACGTGACGGCTTGGCGAGCAGTTTGGCGCGGGCCGCGGTGTACGCTTCACCGGTCTTCCGCATACGAGCGCGCACGAGGCGCTTGAAATCTTTCTGGCTGGGCATCGTCTGGTCTCCTTTGGGTACACCACGGGCCACTCCCCAGCAGAGCACGCGGTGAACGCAAAGGACCGACGAACGGATCCGGGAGTCTGCCCCCCTTTGCCTCGCACTCGACTCCGGCTGGGGCGGAGTCTCGAGAGGTTGGGCGCGGATCGGCGCCGCATTCACGATGCTAAGACCCGGGCGGACCGTCAAGAGTCCCCCACGGCCGCGACGCTTTCCGCGTCATCGCGGGAGCCGTACGTTGGTGCCACCCACCTTCAAGGCGTGAGACGCGACCGTGGCCACCAGACCCCAGACCAACCAACTCCCGACCAACGCGCTGGGGCTGATCGGCATCGCACTCTGGCTCGGCGTCCTCGCGTTCGGCGTCGTCGTTTGGTTCGTTCATCGCGCCGGCACGTTCCCAATCCGGCCGGCGCAGGCGCCGCTGACCTATGCACAACTCGGCGCGTGCGTCCTCGCCGTCGTCTTCGCCCTCGCGATGCGCGGAGGGATCAGGCGAATGGACGACGGTCCTGAGCGCAATTCAAAAATCCTCTCAGTGTGGGCGTGCGGAGAGGGAGCCGCTCTCTTCGGCGGCGTCCTGTTCCTCTTGAGCAACCAGACGCAGTCATATGCACTGGGCCTGCTCTCCATGCTCACGACGTACGTCCTCGTCCCGCTCAGGCGTTCGACGTAGGAGAACCGCGCGGATCATCCACGCGACCGGCGAGCCTATTGCGCCAGGCGCCCGGTCAACCAGCCGATCACTCCGCCGCCAATCGCGCCAAGAAGCAGAATTGGTGCGTATGCTTTCGTGATCACGGCGTCCGCGGCGCTGAGCAGCAGGCCGACGACGACTCCAATGATCCACGGAGGCAAGCGCAGCACGTCAACCTGAGGCGCTCCAACGGTCGCGCCGATCACGACACCGATCGCCAGACGATTGAGAAACGCGCCGAGCAGGGCCGCGCGCTTGTCGGGAAAGGTCACTCTCCGCGAAGCGCGACGATCGGGTCGACGCGCGCCGCCCGCCGCGCCGGCACGAGGCTGGCGATCACCGCCACGATCGCGAGCAGGCACGGCACGACGACGAACGTCGCTCCGTCCGTCGCACTCGTCGCGAACAACAACGAGCGCACGAGCCGCGATCCGAGCACTCCGGCCGCGAGTCCAGCGAGGACGCCAAACGCCACGAGTCCGAGCGCGTGTCGCATCACGAGCGCGATAACGTCTCTCGACGTCGCGCCGACGGCGATGCGAACGCCCATCTCGCGCGTCCGCTGCGTCACGCCATACGCGATGATCCCGTAGAGGCCGATCGCCGCGAGCAACAGCGCGATCGCGCCGAACGCGCTCATGAGACTCATCACGAAGACGCGCGGATTCGTGAGCAGAGGCGCCAATCCGGTCGGTGCCGCGTTCGGTTTGCCGAGGAAATTGACCGTCGGCTCGACTTCGCGGACGGCGCGCTCGACTTGCGAGGCGACGGCCGCCGTGCGCGGCGCGCGGACGACGAAGTTCATCCACGGCCAGACCTCGAGCGTGTACGGCAGAAAGATCTGCGACGGCGGATCGGCCTCGGCCCCGAACACGCGATGGTCGGCCACGATGCCGAGCACCGGGAGCGTGATCGGTTGGCCGAAATCGGCCCGCGCCTGCGATTGACGGTGGACGGTGATTCGCTGACCGAGCGCGCTGGAGCCGGGCCAAAGCTTCTTCGCCAGATTCTCGGTGATGACGAAGCCGGCTGGCGCGCGCATGTCCTGGTCGTTGAACGCCCGCCCGGCAACGAGACGGATCTTCATGAGCGCGAAGTAGCCGGCCGACACCGGATGATACAGCGCCGTCGGCGGCGCGACGGCGCTGGTTTGGCCTTCCGTCTCGATCTTCGCCGGAAGAAGCGCGCCTCCGGCCACCGCACTGGCCTCGGCCGATGGCACCGCGGCCGTCGCGTCCAGGATGCGCTTGTAGAGGGCCGCGGCCTCGGCCGGCTCGTCGTAGCGGTGAGCCGGCGGTGAGATCGCGAACGAAACAACATCCGGATCGTAGCCAAGCGGAACGTCCGAGAGTCGGCGCAGGCTTTGAATCAGCAACCCGGCGCCGATGAGGACGGCGATCGCCAGCGCCAGCTGGATCGTGGCGAGTGTATCGCGCGTTCGCCGCTCCGCCACTCCGTGCGCGAGCATCGTCGCCCCGCCGCGCAGGCGGTCGACGAGCCTGCTGCGCTTCAGGTGAAGCACCGGAAACATTCCGACGAGTGCCGCGATGCCGATCACGAGCGCCAACACGAACGCGGCGGCGCGCCAGTCGACGTGAATGTCGCCGGCGAAGGGAAATCGTTGAGCGGCGTATGGACGAAGCGCGGCCACGGCCAGCGATCCAAGCCACGTTCCGACGATTCCGGCGGCGATCGTTATCACGGCGACTTCGGTGAGCTGTCGCCGCACGAGTCGCCACGTTCCGGCGCCGAGCGCGGCGCGCACGGCCATGTCTCGTTCTCCAACGCTCGCCCGAATCAGCAGGAGATTGGCGATGTTGGCGCAGGCGAGGCCCAGCATCAGCGCGATGGCGCCGCCGATGAGCGTGAGCGTCGTCGACAAGCTTCCGAAGAGCTCATCGGGCAGACTTCGCAGGGACACCGACGTCCAATGCGCCTGCTCGACCGGATACGCCTCGGCGAGATGCGTCTGGAGAGCCTTCATGGCAGCCGTCACGCGCGCGGTGTCGGCGCGTGCGGCCAAGCGCACCAGCGCGCGGCTGTCGACGTGCAGGCCGCGCTTCGCCAGCGCGGTGTGTGTCGACTGAAAAACGGCAATCGGTTGCCAGACGACGGGCGGAAGCCAGCTCCCCGTGCCCGCGAAGTTGGGATAAGCAAAACCGCGCTGGGCGACGCCGATGATCCTCGTCGGCACGCTGTCGATGCTGATCGTGGAGCCGAGCGCGGCACGATCGCCGCCGAAGCGGCGCGTGAAGAAGTCGTACGAGATCACGGCCACGCGCGGAGAGCCCGGCGTCTCATCGTCGGGGGAGAAGAGACGCCCCATGAAGGGACGTGTGCCCATCAGGTCGAAGAAGCCGGGGGTGACGAACGCGGCGATCTGCCGCTCCGGGCCGTCCTTGCCCGGAATGAGCACTCCGTCGCCGCGCACGAACGCGAGGCCCTCGATCGTGCCGCGCATCGTCGACGCCTGCGCTTGCCAATCGAGGAACGTCGGGTACGACGGCACGCGGAGCGACGCGTCGTCGCTGCGCTCGTAGATGGTCTGCAAGCGGTCGGCGGCGGGGTAGGGCAGGCCGCGGACGAACACGGCGTCGACGACGCTGAACAGAGCGGCCGCGCTCCCGATGGCGAGCGAGAGCGTGAGGACGGCGACGGCCGTGAACACCGGAGCTCGTCGGAGCGCGCGAATGGTTTCTCGGAGATCGGTCGTCATGGTCGCCGCGACAAGAAAGTGTCTGTCAGTAGATAATATTTTATCTCTTCGGCGTCAAGCGTGAAGTCGCCCTTACGGCCTCGGGGATTGCCCTCCACGCCGGGATGCGTATTGTCCCGCGATGCGCTTCGCTCGTCTCGCCGTGGGGCTGATGGTCGCTCATCTGTCGGCTCGCGCCGTCCTCGGCCAGAGCGCGCCGGCGATCCCCGCCGAACGCCTGGCCGCCCGCGAGTGGTTCCGCGACGCCAGGTTCGGGATGTTCATCCATTGGGGTGTGTACAGCCAACTCGGCCAAGGCGAATGGGTGATGGAGAACCGTTCGATCCCGGTCGACACCTACGAATGGCTCGCGTCGGCCTTCAACCCCGTGAAGTTCGACGCGCGCGCGTGGGTCGCCACCGCCAAAGCCGCGGGCGTCCGCTACATCACGATCACGGCGCGGCACCACGACGGCTTCTCGATGTTCGCCACCAAGGCGAATCGCTACAACATCGTCGATTGGACGCCCTTCGCCCGCGACCCGATGAAAGATCTCGCCGCCGAGTGCCGGGCGAACGGGATCAAACTTTTCTTCTACTACTCGCAACTCGACTGGCACAATCCCGACTACTGGCCGCGCGGACGCACCGGCCATGCGACGGGTCGCCCCGAGTCGGGTGACTGGAACCGCTACCTCGACTTCATGGACGCGCAGCTGACGGAGCTGCTCACGAACTACGGGCCGATCGGCGGCATCTGGTTCGACGGAATGTGGGACAAGCCCGACGCCGACTGGCGGCTGGCCAAGACGTACGCCCTGATCCACCGCCTTCAGCCGACGGCGCTCATCGTGCCCAACCACCACGAGGCGCCCAAGCCCGATGAAGACGTTCAGACGTTCGAGCAGGATCTGCCCGGCGCGAACACGGCGGGATTCAATACGAAAGAAGTCGGCTCGCTGCCGCTCGAGACGTCGCTCACGATGAACCAGTCGTGGGGGTTCAACATCACCGACAAAAAATTCAAGACGGTGAAGGAGCTGATCGGCTACCTCGTGCGCGCAGCGGGGAACGACGGCAACCTGTTGCTCAACATCGGCCCGCGGCCGGACGGCACTATTCAGCCGGAAGCCGTCGAACGCCTGCGCGGCCTCGGCGACTGGCTGGGTACCTACGGACGCTCCATCTATGGAACGCGCGGCGGCCCGGTGAGTCCGCGCGCATGGGGCGCGACGACGCGGCGCGGCGACACGATCTTCGTTCACGTACTCGACTGGCCCGACCGCTCTCTTTCACTTCCGCCACTCGGTATGCGCGTCGTTCGCGCGGCGATGCTGAACGGCGGTCAACGGGTCGACGTCGTCGAGTCCCGCGACGGAGTCACGCTGACGCTTCCGCAGTCCGCGCAAGTCGAGCCGGATCGCGTCGTCATGCTCGTCACGAAGGCGAGTTCATAGAACAACAAGAGACTCACCGCGTCTCTGCGGGAAAGTAGCTCGGACCCGCGCATCGAAACTTCCCGACCGAGGCCCGCTCGATGGACTACAGCGACCGTTTCATCGTCGAACCCGGATCGAAGGTTCGTCTCGACCGAATCGACTCCGGACTCGAGCACGGCAGCGACGGGAAGGCCGATGCGGCCGCGGAACTCGAGGCCGACAAAGCGCGTCTCCACGAATTACAGGCGCTGCTCTACGCCGAGAACGCACGCTCACTCCTCGTCTGCCTCCAGGGGATGGACACCGCCGGCAAGGACGGGACGATCGCCCACATCTTCGGCGCGATGAATCCGCAGGGCTGCCGAGTGACGTCGTTCAAGACGCCGTCGGCGGAAGACCTGTCGCACGATTTTCTCTGGCGCGTGCACCGCGCGACGCCGGCCAAGGGCGAGGTCGGGATCTTCAACCGATCGCACTACGAGGACGTGCTGGTCGTGCGCGTGCACACGCTCGTGCCGAAATCAGTGTGGTCGGAGCGCTACGAACAGATCAACGCGTTCGAGGAGGAACTCGCGGCGGCGGGAACACACATCCTCAAGTTCTTTCTGCACATCTCCAAGGAAGAGCAACTGAGGCGCTTCAAGGATCGGCTCGACGAGCCCGCCAAGCGATGGAAGATCAGCGAGGCGGACTACGCCGAGCGCAAGCATTGGGACGACTACATCGGCGCGTACGACGACGCGCTCTCTCGGTGCAGCACCAAGCACGCGCCGTGGTTCGTGATTCCCGCCGACCACAAGTGGTTCCGCAACTTCGCGATCGCGCGCATCATGGTCGAGCAGCTCGACGCGCTCGGGATGCGTTACCCGAAGCCGACGGTGGACCTGGATCGCATTCGCCGAGAATACCACGCGGCGAAAAAGAGTTGACCGACTTCACGGCGTCAGGTTCGCCTGCCGCTGCGTCGACTCGACGAAGCCCGCGATGTCGGCCTTCAGCTGCTTCGCCGACGTTTGGTTCAAGTACGCCATGTGCCCGCTCTCGTAGTACTTGAACTGCACGCGATCCGCGTACGTCTTGTCGTATCCGAGATGGTGGAACGTGTACTCGGCGTTGGCGAACGGCGTCGCCATGTCGTAGTAGCCGGCGCCGACCATCACGTGCAGATACGGGTTCTTGGCCATCGCCGTGCGCAGGGCCTCCGAGGTGCTCGGATACCCGCTTCCGAGATTGCCCGCGGCGAGGATGCCCGAGTAGTCCCATCGCCCGGCATGACCGCCCGTGTAGTACTGGAGGTCGGTTTTGTAATCCAGATCGTTGTGGAGGAAGCGCATGTACGCCGACATGAACGCTCCCGACGGCGCCACGTCCGACGGGTCGTAGTCCTGCCGCTGGCTCGACGCGTTGCCGTTGAGACCGATCATGCGGCTGTCGTAACGGCCAACCGTCTCGCGTTGATCGCGCAGCAGCTCGGTCCGAAACACGCCGGGATCGACGCGCAGGTTGGTATTGAGTATGAATTGCGTCGACAGACCGGTGAGCCGCGCCACCTGCTGCGCGGCCGCGCTCTTCTCGGCGGCGGTGAGCATGTTGCCCTTGGCCAGAGCGCTGGCGTATTCGCCAAACGCGAACGTCCGTGCCTGCTGAACCACCTGCTCGAGCGAGAGCTTCTGCGCGTCGGCGGGCAGCCGCTTGTGATACCACGCCGTTGCCGTGTACGTCGGAAGGAAGCACTCGTACGGCAGGTCGTTCGCCGGCGCGGGCTGAATGAGCGCGAGATCCAGCACCGTCCCGAGCAGCATGACGCCGTTCAATTCGATGCCCTCGGCGCTCTGCAGCTCCGCCGAAAGCCCGGCGGACCGGAAGGTGCCGTAGCTCTCGCCGAAGAGGAATTTGGGTGACCCCCACCGGTTGTATTTGTCGAGATAATTGCGAATGAACTGGCCGAACATCTTGAGGTCGTTTCCCGCCCCGGTGAAGTCGGTCACCTTCACACCCGGTGCGGGCCGCGAGTAGCCGGTCATCATCGCGTCGACCTGCACCAGGTCCGTCGCGTCGAGCGGCGAAAAGGGATTGTCGACCAGGTTGTATGGCGGGGCGGGCTCCGCACCGTTGGGCCCCATGTCCGGATGCTTGGGGCTCATCAACCCCATGCTCAGCCAGATCGACGCTGAGCCCGGGCCGCCGTTGAAGAAGAATGTGACGGGGCGCGTCGACAGGTCCTCCTGATCGCGCGTGTAAGAGATGTAGAAGACCGTGCCCTGCGGCTTCCCGTCATCGTCCCGAATCACCATCGTGCCCGCGTTCGACGTATAGGCGATCGCTTTGCCGTTGATGTTCGCGGTGTGGTGCGTGGTCGAAAGTTTCTCGACGGCCGGCACGCCGGCCTCAGCGGGTTCCGATGCGGCGGCGCCGCCGCGCCCTCCGGGAGCGTTGGGCCGCTGTTGTGCCGCCGTCGTCGCGGCGAGCGTGAGCGACGCGGCAATCCCGGCAAGCCAAAGGCGATTCACGATGAACATTCTCCGTTCTCACGATTGATGAGTTGTGACCTGGAAGCCCCGATGGATTATCGCACTAGGGGGCCCATCTGTTGAGGGGGCAGCGCGCGAGGACGAAAAAGCCGGGAACCGGCCGGGGCCGAGGCCCCAACGGTCCCGCGACTCACACGTACTATTGACAACCGCCGCGCGGCGTCTCATTATCTCCTAGAAATATAGGAGATGCGCGGGCCGGCAGGCGGAATCACGAGGGAGCCCGCACCCACGAGGGTCACCGAGAGGCGTAGGAGGAACTGGATGCCGCCGACGTTCACCGACCGGGAGCTCGACGTGATGGCGATCCTGTGGGAGCGCGGACCGTCGACGGTCGCCGAGGTACGGGCGCGACTGAGTGACGACCTCGCGCACAACACGGTGCTCACCGTCCTCACCGTGCTCGAGAACAAGGGTTACGTCACCCACACGGAAGAAGGGAAGGCGCACCGCTTCCAGGCGCGCGTCAAACAGGACGTCGCCGGTGCCACCGCGGCGTCGCGCCTCGTCGAGAAGCTCTTCGGCGGCTCGACCGAGCGCCTGCTCACACACCTCGTCACCGAACGGAGCGTGACGCCGGCTGAATTGCGGCGCCTCCGCCGATTGCTGGACGACAAGCTCAAGGGAGGGGAGGCCGACAAATGATCGCCCAGTGGATGCTCTACTGCGTGTTGTGCGCGCTCGGTCTGTCGCTCGCGGCCGTTGTCGCCGAGCAAACGTTGCTCGCCGGGCGTGTGCCCGTGCGGCATGTGTGGACCCTCGCCGTGTTGCTGTCGCTGGTCGTGCCGGCCGTCGCGTATCGGGTCGCATCGCGTCCGACGGCCACGATTGTCGCCGTTGGCGACGATCCGGCGCTCGCGCTCCCCACGCTTGCCGATTCGCTCGCCAACACCTCGCCGACGGCCGGGGTTCACGCTCAGCCGACGGCGCCGCGCTGGAATTGGCGTTCGGCGTTGACGCGGGCCGACGCGCCGCTCGCCATCGCCTGGCTCACGCTCTCGTCGGCCCTGATCGCTCACTTCCTGTGCGGAACGGTCGCGCTCGCGTGGATGCGCCGGTGGTGGCGGCGCGACACGGTGCAGGGGATCGACGTGCTGGTATCGGAAGCGACCGGTCCCGCCCTCGTCGGAGCCTTGTCGCCGGCCATCGTCGTTCCCGAGTGGACGCTCGCCATGGACGCGGCACAGGTGGAATTGATGCTGCGGCACGAGCAGGAACATCGGCGCGCGCGCGACGGCCAGTTGCTCACGCTCGCCCATTTCGCGCTCATCGCGATGCCGTGGAACGTCGCGCTCTGGTGGCAGCTCATGCGCTTGCGCGTCGCCGTCGAGCTGGACTGCGACGCACGCGTGTTGCGCGACGCCGACGCGCGCTCGTACGGCGACCTGCTGCTGGAGGTCGCGCGTCCACGGCGACGGCTCGCGCTCATGGGCGCGACCGCGTTCGCCGAACGGGCGTCGCAGCTCGAGCGCCGCATTCGCGCGATCGGACGACGGCGCGGCAGCGCGTCGCGGCGAGCACGACTCGGCGCGGCAGCCGTTGGAGTGGTCGTCGTGTCCGCGGCGTGGGTCGCGCCGCGTCCGCCCGCTCCGCCGCGCGCGTCGCATCCGGCGTTGCCGACACCAGTCACAAAGCCAGCACCGCGGGATTCGTCTGTAACGCCACCGCAACGGCAAGCGGTCGCCGTCTCCTCGCCGGTTCCAACCAAGGCCGCGGTGGTGGCCAGCGCGGCAACGAAACAATCGCAACCGTCGCGTGGCGCGGCCGATTCCGCACACAAATCCGAGCTCGCCGTGTCGGCAAGGAAGCTCGCGGACTCCGCCGCTCTCCCCGAGACGCTCACTCGACGTCAGGTGCCCGGACCGGTGGCGACACGGCCCATCGGCCTCGCCGAGGTCCCTGTTCAAGGCGGCGACTCGATTTTCGGTCGGCTCTTCAACGGCATCACGCTCACGCAAGACCAGGAAACAAGGGCGCGAGAGCTCATTGCCCAGTTGGAGGCCGCGCAGCTTGCGCAAATGGCGAACACGGTGCGCGCGCTGCTCGCTGCCGTGCCGCTCAGGCAGGCAATCCAGGCGCACGCGGATTCCACTCTCGAGAATTTGCTCACGAACGACGCCGACAAGGCGCTTCTGCACGGCCGATTCGCTTCGCAGGCGCCCGGGGGCCGCGGTCGGTCAGGCGGTGGCGGTGGTGGCGTCGGCGCGGGCGCGGTATCGGGAGGTTTCGTCGGTGACTCGGTGTTCATCAGTGGCGGCGGGCGTGGCGCGCGGGTCGGTGGTGGTGGCCGCGGTGCCGCGCCCGTCGTCACTGGGGCCGCCATTGCCGGAGGCGGCCGGGGTGGCGCGCGCGGCGGCGGGGGCGGCGTTCTCACGGAGGTCGCCGTGACTGACCTCCAGTTCCACCGCTACTTCGACGGCATTGCGCTGACGCCGCAGCAAGAGGGCGACGCGCGCACGATCCTCACCAAGATGCAGGCGGACCTGCGGGCAGTGAACCCGCCCGTGCCGCCGGGGACGATCATCGCGCGGCCGCCGTTCTCGAATCAGGTGGTCATGTCGCCGGAGAGCGCGGCGGCGTTCGCGTCGATCTTGTCGAACGACGCGGATCGCGCGACGCTCCAGTCGCACATCCGCGTCGAAGTGGTCAGAACGATCGAGGCTCCACCGAGATAGCGACGACGATGCGCCGCCGCGTTCTATTTGCTATTGGTCTCAGCGCGGCGCTCGCCTCGCTCAGCGCCAATCGGCTCGAGGCGCAGGTCGACGTCATCCGCGGCCGGGTGACGTCTGCCGGTGCCGACGGGGGGGGCGCACCGATCGCCAACGTGTCGGTCACGGCGACGTCGCTCAATGGCAACGTCAACCGAAACGCGAAGACCGACAGGGACGGCCGCTATACGGTCACCTTCCCCGAAGCCGAGGGCGACTACTTCGTCACCTTCGTCGCGCTGGGGTACTCGCCGAGGCGCATCGAGGTCAAGCGCACCGCGGATCAGGACATTCTGCTCGGCGACGCGCGCCTCACGCCGATCGGCGCGGTGCTCGACACGGTGGTCACGACGGGGCAGCGGAACCGCAACCGTCCGGTTCGCGGCGCGACGGCGCCCGACATCAGCGGCACCGAAAAGTCGATCACGTCGGGGCTCGTGCCGCCCGACCAGGCGGGAGACTTGGCCGCGATGGCCGCGACGCTTCCGGGCGTGTTGTTCATCCAAGGTGTGAACGGCGATCCGTCGGGCATTTCGGTGCTCGGGCTCGACCAGGATCAGAACAACACGTCGCTCAATGGTCTCAACAGCGGCGCGGCGGACATCCCGCGCGACGCGAACGTCACGGTCAATCTCGCGACGTCGCCGTACGACGTGTCGCAGGGACAATTCAGCGGCGGGCGGATCAACATCCGGACGTCCCCGGGTTCCAACTACATCAATCGCGGGTCGAGCGTCGTGTTCAACGCGCCGCAGTTGGAGTGGACGGACCGTACCGGCCGCGCCCTCGGCCAACAGTACACGAACGCCAACATTGGCGGCGCCGTGTCGGGGCCGTTCGCGCTGGACAAGGCTTTCTATAGTATGGCGTATCAGGCAGGGCGACGCGGGAATGATCTCCATACCCTGCTCAACACCGACTCGCTGGGCCTCGAGGCCGACGGGATCGCGGTGGACTCGCTCGATCATCTGCTTTCTATTCTGAAAGGAGTCCAGGTTCCGGCGACGGTGCGCGGTTTCCCGAGCGACCGCCTCAACGAACAGGGGCTCGTCCTCGGCAGTCTCGACCTCACGCCGCCGTCCTCCACCAGCGGCCAGGCGTACAACCTCACTTTCCAGGGCGCGTGGAACCGCTCGTCGCCCGCGTCGCCGCTCGCGACGATACTGCCCGCTGCCAGTTTCAATTCGACCACATGGCAGGGCGCGGTGCAGGCTCATCACAGCGGGTTCTACGGCTTCGGCGTTCTGAGCGAGACGGCGCTCGGCTACAGCGCGTCGCGGCGCTACCTCACGCCTTATCTCGATTTGTCGAGCGGCAACGTGATCGTGAATTCCACGTTCCCGGACGGCACGAGCGGCGTGCAGTCGATCATTTTCGGCGGCACCTCGGCGAGCACCAGCACGACGAACAACTCGGTCGATCTCACGAACCAGCTGTCGTGGTTCAGCGCGAACAACAAGCACCGCGTGAAGGTGACGAGCGAGGTACGGCGCGACGGCTACTTGCTCGATCAAGCGACCAACGCGTTCGGCACGTTCACCTTCAACTCGCTGTCGGATCTCGAGGCGAATCGGCCGGCGTCGTACACGCGCCAACTGACGCCGACCCGCGCAAGCGGCGGCGAATGGATCGGCGGATTCTCGCTCGGCGATTCCTACCGCCGAAACCCCGACTTGCAGATCGTCTACGGCGCGCGCGTCGACGCGAATCGATACGAGCAGGTGCCGACGTTGAACTCCGACGTCCTGAACATCCTCGACGTCCGCAACGACCACCTGCCCAATGGCGTCTACGTGAGCCCGCGCGTCGGCTTCTCGTGGACGTATGGAACGGCGCCGCAGATCGGCGCGTTCGAAGGCGCGGCACGTCTCCCACGCGCCGTGGTGCGCGGCGGCATCGGCATCTTTCAGAATTCGTTGAGCGCGTCGCTGCCGAGCCAGGCGTTCGTGAACTCGGGACTCCAGGGCGGACAACAGCAGGTGACGTGTGTCGGCGACGCGACTCCGATTCCGGATTGGCGCGCGTACGCCACCGATCCCTCGGCGATTCCCAGCGAGTGCCTCGACGGGCGGGTCGGCACGCCGTTCGCCAACTCGGGCTCGAACGTGACGCTGTTCGCGCCGAACTACGCGTCGCAGCGAAGCCTTCGATCCACGCTCCAGTGGGCGGGGGCGGTGCTAGACAACCGCCTGCTGGCGACCGTCACCTCGACTTACTCGCGGAACATGAATCAGCCCGGGTTCGTCGACCTGAACGTCACGCCGGCCGCGCGTTTCACGCTGCCGGGCGAGGACGGCCGTCCGGTGTTCGTCGACGCGGTGAACATCGTGGCGAGCACCGGCGCGATCGCGCCGAGGGACGGGCACGCGACCGATCAGTTCAATCGCGTGACCGAGCTTCGCTCGAATCTCACGTCGACGAGCCGGCAGCTCACGGTCTCGCTCTCGCCCTCCACCGTGAACTCGCGGTACACGTGGGGGCTGAGCTACACGCTCAACAGCGTGCGCGACAACGTGAGCGGGTTCACCAGCACGGTCGGCAATCCGTTCGACGAGTCGGGCGGCCGCTCGTCGGCCGACTGGCGGCATCAGGTGCTCGTCAGCGTCGGCGCCAACGTGTTCGACGTGGTGCGCGTGAATTGGAATCAGCGATTCCTGTCGGGGCTGCCGTTCACGCCAATGGTCGCCGGCGATGTGAATGGCGACGGCTACGCGAACGACCGCGCGTTCATCCTCGATCCGGCCCACGCGACCGGGACCGAGGCGTCGCTCGCCCCGGGAATGGCCGCGCTGCTCGCCTCGTCGTCCGAGCGCGTGCGGGCGTGTCTCGACAAGCAACTCGGCGACCTGGCCGCGCGAAACAGCTGCGAGGGTCCCTGGACGTCGACCGCGTTCATGACGATCGCGCTCAACCCGGTGCGTATTCGTCTGCCGCAGCGGGCGACCCTGTCTTTCGCGATCGGCAATCCGCTCGGCGCCGCGGATTATTTGCTCCACGGCGAGAGTCACACGCACGGTTGGGGGCAGGCCGCGTTTCCGGATTCTCGGCTTCTCTTCGTGCGCGGCTTCGACCCGCAGTCGTTGTCGTACACGTATCAGGTCAACCAGCGATTCGGGAACACGAGCCAGGCGGCGAGCGCGATTCGGAATCCGGTGACGATCACGGCGGCGCTCAGAGTCGACGTCGGGCCGCCGCGCGAGCGGCAGGCGCTCACGCAGACGCTCGACCGCGGGCGGACGTCCGGGGGCGCGAAGGTGACCGAGGCGATGCTGCGGTTCGCGTACAACTCGGGCGGCATCATCAATCCGATGGACGTGATCCTGCGCGACGCGGTGACGCTGAAGCTCACAACCGACCAAGCCGACAGCATCGCGACGATGAACCGTCGCTACGTCATTCAGCTCGACTCGATCTGGACGCCGGTCACGAGGTACTACGCGGTCTTGCCGGAGGTCTACAACCAGAGCGACGCGTATGACCGCTACCGCCGAGCGCGCGAGGCATCGGTCGACGTGCTAGTGGGGATCGTGCCGTCGGTGAAGTCGATACTCACGGCCGAGCAGCGGCGCAAGCTGCCGGATCTCATCTCGGCGTATCTGGATCTGCGCTATCTCGCCGCGGTGCGATCTGGGACGTCAGGAACGCCGGGGGGCGTGTTCGCTCCCGGCAGCGGAACGACCGGCGTTCCCGGACTTGGAGGGAGGACTGGCGGATGAGAATCTCATGGGTTACGGCGATTGCGTTTCTCGTTTCGGTGAGTGCGTCGAGCGGCGGCCAAAAGCCGCCGGCGATTCGGCCGATCGGGCCAATCACCCACGTGTCGAGTGAGCCGCTGTCGAGCGTCGCGTCGGCGACGCGGCTTTCGGACGGCCGCTTGTTCGTCAACGACATCGTCGCTCGCAAGGTCATGCTCTTCGATTCCACGTTGGCGACCGCGCGTATGGTCACCGACTCGGCGAGCGTCACGGCGACGGCCTACGGCTTCGGAGCCGGCGCGCTGATTCCATTTCACGGTGATACCGCGCTGTTTCTCGATCCGCAATCGAGCGCGATGCCCGTCTTGAGTCCGGCGGGACGAATCGCGCGCGTAATGGCCGCGCCACGACCGAACAACCGACCCGTGGCGGTCGGCAGCCTGTACTTCACGCCGGGATTCGATGCGGCGGGCCGCCTGCTGTATTTCCTGCCGCAAAGCATGACTGTGTCGCGGGAAACGCAGCCGCCCAGTGCCACGACGACGAGGATCATCGACTCCGCGTTGATCGTGCGATACGACTTCGCCACCCGCGTGTACGACACCGTCGCGACGATCCGAATGCCAAAATCGCGGCAGACGGTCAGGACGGACGAGAACGGCCGAATCAATTCGATGCGCAGCATCACGGCCGACCCCGTTCCCGTGGTGGACGACTGGGTCGTGCGCGGAGATGGCTCACTCGTCATCGTCCGCGGCCGAGACTTTCACGTCGATTGGATGGACGCGAACGGCAAGTGGTCGTCGGCGCCGAAGATGGCGTTCGACTGGCAACACCTCGACGACACGCAAAAGCAGGTGCTGATCGACTCGGCCGCGGCGGCGAACAAGGCGCGGCTCGACTCGCTGATCGCGGGGACGAGCAGCGGCAGCCTGGGTGGTGGCGTCGCGGTCGGTCGCGGCGGCGGCGGCGGCGAAGGAGTTCCGCCGCAACGCCCGCCGCCGGTGTTCGACGATCCGAAGATCGAGCCGAACGATGTGGCCGACTATCGACCGCCGTTCCCGCACGGCGCGACGCGGGTCGATGCCGAAGGCAACCTCTGGATTCGCACGACGACGATGGTGAACGGGCAGCCCGTCTACGATCTCGTCAATCGGCGCGGCGAGCTGTTCGACCGAGTACAACTGCCGCCGTTTCGGACGATCGCCGGGTTCGGGCCCGGCGTCGTGTACATGGCGGTCAAGGACGCAGAAGGCGTGGTTCACCTGGAAGCGGCGTCTATCGCGAGAGGCGGTCCGGCGAAATAGGGGAGGTTTTCGTGGCGAGTCGATCGAGGAGGTGGCGACGGGAGCGGGGCGCCTCCCCCGCAACTCATCGACGGCAGGCCGGCGCTCGGGGAGCTGCCGGACTATCGGCCCGCCTTCCTCCGTGGCTCGACGCGGGCCGACGCGGAGGGAAACCTCTGGATCCGCACGACGACGCTGGTGAACGGACAGCCGGTGTACGACGTGGTGAACAGGCAGGGCACGATCGCCGATCGCGTTCAGCTTCCTCCGTTCCGGACGATCGCGGGCTTCGGTCCGGGCGCGATCTACATGGCGGTGAAGGATTCAGCGGGAACCGTGCACCTGGAGAGGGCTCGAATCAAATAGAGCGAGCGTCGAACAGCTCGAGAATCACGCCGCGCAGGACCGACGCCACCGCGGGGTCTTTCGCGAGCCGATCGGCATCGAGGCCGCGCCGCGGCAGGTCGATGACCACAGTCGCGCGCGGCACGACCACGGCGCTCATCGTCGTGAGGACCTCGACGATCTGTGGATGCGCGAACTGTGACGCCGCCGACGGGCAAACAAGACCGACGCGTTTGTCCACCAACTCACCGCTCCCCACGACCCAGTCGAGCGCGTTCTTGAAGGCGCCGGGGATGCCGTGCGCGTATTCCGGGCTCGAAAAGAGCACGGCGTCGGCCGCGGCGAGCGCGGCGCGCCAGTGCGCGACCGCCGCCGGAACCGCGGTCGTATCCTCCTCGACATCGGGGCTGAACGCCGGCAACGCGGCGAGCTCGGTGTATGGCGTTACCTCGATCCCGCTTGGCGCCACGCGCGCCGCGGCGGCGAGGAGCGTCGAGTTGGTCGATTCGCTGCGCAGGCTGCCCGAGATCGTGAGAAGCTGAGGCATGACGTGACCGCCGGAAAAGGGCTGCGTTCCACTCAATAAGTAGAGACGCAGTCAAGTCGTTCCTGCGGACGTCCCGCGAGAACGCGCGCATGTCGCGATGTGAACGAGCGTGCTGCGAACGAGGCGTAGGTGGACGGCTCGACAGCGGCGCCGGTCTTCCATATTGTAGCACTGTAGCCGCGTTCCGGCTCCAGAAGCGGTCATCCTCTCGCGGACACCACGTGGCAATCACCATTTTGCGCCTCGGCTCCCCGCGGGCGCCCGGCGAAGGCATCCGACTCGGTACCGTGCGCCGTCCGCCGCGCGGCGTTCCCAAATCGGATTTCGCCAAGCGCGACTTCTATGATGTCTGGCTCCCGGCGCTGTCTCCGAGCCAGAAGCTCGTCACGTTCGCGCTCGACTCGCGCGACGCCAAAACGTGGCGGACGTTCGAGCGCAGGTTCAGGACGGAGATGCGCGAGCCCGGAGCCGCGCGGCTGCTCGACCTTCTCGCCGCGCTCTCGCACCAGACCAACTTCTCGCTCGGCTGCTACTGCGAGAGCGAAGATCGCTGTCACCGGTCGATCCTTCGTGCGCTCCTCACCGAGCGCGGCGCCGACCTGGCGGTACCGCGCTAGAGAGCCAGCCGATACCCCATCCGCCGCACGGTGTGCAAGGCGTTGCGGAGACCGATCGCGCTCAGGCGTTTGCGAAGCGTGCAGATGTAGACGGTGAGCGCGTTCTCCCGCTCCGACCGGCGCAGCGTGCTGCCGGCCCACACACGCTCGATGAGTTGGAGCCGCGTGACCGTCGCGCCATTGGCACGGAGCAGTGCTTCGAGAAGTCGAAGCTCGGTGCGCGACAAGCGTACGCGGTTCGATTCGTTCGACACCGTCGACCGCGACCAGTCCACGAACACGCGGTCCTTGATGTGCTCTTCCGCCGCGCCCGTCGTGCTCACGGCGAGGCGCAGCCGAAGCATCAGCGATCCGTCGGCGGCGCTCAAGCGGAAATCCGTCCCGCCTCGGGCGAGAACGCCGAGCAATCGCTGGCTCGCGGTCTCGGACATGATCAAAGTCGCGGTCAGCCGTCGCTCGTTGTTTCGGCCGACGAGTCGCGGCGAGAACGAGGAGAGGGCTTGCACATCGCTAGGGCGAGCCGAGTGGAGTCGCTTCATCCTCGATCGGGGTTGCGTCGACGCTGAGTATCGCGATAATCGGCCCCGAGTATGGTTACACAATGTGCAATGCGACTTGTGCGCCGCTCCACCAAGCATCAGAATGGGGTGAGCAGCGAACCCCACCGTCGGGCGGCGTTTGAATCCTCGAGCGCGCATGCCTAGCCCCATCCTTCAATCCATCTCTGGCACGCGAGCGTATCGCGCGGACGCGATGCGCGACGGCACGCCGCGTCGCTTGGCGACGGGGGGGCGGAGTGAGGCACGCGAAGGCATCTGGATTGCCGTCACGACCCTGCTCGAGCACGCGCCGCTGGTAGAGCGCGACTCTGCCCGGTTGGTCGGAGCCGCGGTCGAGATGGCGCGGGGAACGCTGGGCGAGGACTTCATTCGTCGTCGCGGCGATCGCGAATGGCCGGACCATCGCTTCCCTGGCGACGCCCTGTTGCTCTTGTCGGACGAAGCGTACGAAGACGACGCGTTCCAGACGGCGCTCGCCATGGTCACGGCGCTCGACAGCGCGGACCGGTCGCTGTCGCCTGTGCAGCGGGGGCGCCTCCTGGCGCGGCGCGCCCGCATTCTGTCTCGCCTCGGCCGGATCGACGACGCGCGCGATCATTTCGTGGCGATCGAGCGATTGGGCAGGGAGGCGAACAGCGACGAGCTTCGGGCCCGCGCGTGGCTCGGGCTCGGATCGATCGCCCAGATGCGGGGCAACTATCCCGCGATGGAAACGTTCGGCCGCCGCGCGCTACGCATCTCGCGGCGCGCCGGGCTCTCGTTCATCGAGCGCTACGCCCGCATCGGGTTGCTGATCGCGGCGGCGGCGAAGCACGACTTCGACACGGCCCTCTTTCACGGCTGGGCCGTCTACCACGCATCGGCCGGCCACGCCCTCGAGGAAGGCGAGATTCTGCAGACCTTCGGCCAGCTCATGGTCGAGGCGTGCCATTTCGATGAGGCCAGGGCTGCGTTCGCCGCAGTGGTCGCGCGGGCACTCCCCGCGAGAATCATCGTGCCGGCGTTGGGCGGGCTCGCCATCTCGGCGGCCGAGTCGGGCCGCGGGGCGACGGTGCGTTGGGTGGCGAACCAACTGCGCGCGCTGAAGGCGGGCGGGGCGCCACGATACCTCCTGTCGCTCGCGCTGCTCGAGTGCAGCATCGCGATGGCGCGCATCGGGGAGGTCGCGGCGTCGGACGAGCTGCGCTCCGAAGCCGCGACGATTGCCGCGGAGCACGGATTCCACGAAGTCACGGTCCGCGCCGCCGAAATCGATCGGCGCGAGCAGACGAATGCCGGAACTGCTTTCACTCTCGGCGGGCGGGCGCGGCGCATCGCCGGGCGGATCGCGTCGATGGAGCCGGGACGGCTCCCCGATTCCGTGTCGGTTGTCGCCGTCCCGGCTTGACGCGAGGCGAGACTCAGTGACTACGGCAGGTCGCGATACCGTCGATGATGATCCAACCCGACAGACAGGTGCCGCCGCCGGTGCTGTCGTGAGACGCGTTTGACTGAGCTTCGCGTCGGGGGGCGTCAGCCCCGGTGACCGAGTTGCTGCAGCCGACGGTGGCGAGTGCGGCAACCGAGACGACGAGAACGGCGACGACGCCGAGCTTCCTCGTGACCATGGAGCGCTCCGGGAGATTGGTGGGGACACCGGGAGCGCCTTATGTAGACGCGGATACGCCGTTGGTCGGTTATGCGGCGTGAAGCGGCATTACAGCGCGTGCCGATTCCGTCGGATCATCCCGTCGTGCTGGCGTGCGCGGTCACTCCGCCGCAGCGGACCAAGCTGATCGACGGGTTCCGCGGCCGCGCGACCCTCGACTTCTGCGCGAGCTTCGACGAGCTCTCCAAACGGCTGCGACTCTCGCCGGATCCGATCGACACCGTCGTGCTGCCGGCCTGCGACGCCGCGGGGCAGGACGCGAGCCGCATGGTGCGCGAGGTCGCCGCGGGTCGCCCTCGTACCGCGATCGTCGTCTGGTGCGACGCGGGCGCGCATCATTCCGTCGAGATTCGCGCGCTCGCCGTCGCCGGCGCGCACCAATTCCTGTTCGCGGGAATCGATGATCACGGCATCGCATTGCGCGCCGTGCTCGATCTCGCCCGGCGACAGTGCGGTGCCGAATGGGTGATGACGCGGCTCGCGCCGGTGGTGCCGAGTCGTCTCCACCCGATGCTCGAAGCAACACTCGCCCGTCCCGACGCGATCAAGACGGTTCCGCAGCTCGGCGCCGCGCTTGGCGTGCATCGTAAGACGCTCTTCAACCATTGTCGGAAGGCGAGCTTCCTCGCGCCCGCGGAGCTGATCGCGTGGGGGCGACTGGCGATGGTGGCGTACATGTTGGAGACGACGGCGTGCACGATCGAGCGCATCGCGATCGAGCTGGGCTACGCGTCCGACACGGCGCTGCGCAACACGATCAAGCGCTACACGGGACAGCGCGCCGGCCAGATTCGAAACGCCGGCGGGGTCGACGCGGTGGTTTCCGCCCTCGAAGCGCGCGCGTGCCGCGGCGCCGACCAGACTCGACTCCGCCTGGTGTAGGCGCGTCGGCCGCCTGATGGCGGCGCACCATCTCGAGCTGCGGGGTCCGTCGTGACGTGGTTGTGACGCTGATGCCGATGCATCGCGCGCGGGAAGTTGCACGTTTCGCGGACTCTCACCAACCGCGACATGCGTCTCACCGCCTCCGCAGCGCTGCTCGCCGCCGCATCGCATGTTCTATCCGCCCAAGCCCCGGCCAGTCGGAAAGGGGGCGAGCGACCGGCACTCGTCGTCTTCATCGCCGTCGACCAGTTGCGCGGCGACTACCTCGACCGGTTTTCGTCGCAGCTCACGGGCGGGCTCGCCAGGTTCCGAAACCAGTCGGCGTTTTTCCCGCACGCCTGGCAGGATCACTCGATCACCGAGACCGCGCCCGGGCACGCGACGATGTTGTCGGGGCGGGAGCCGGTGCACACCGAGATCATCTCCAACAACCGCGGCGTGCCGGACGAGCTGTCGCCCCTCATCGGATCGAGAGCGACTGGCGCATCGCCGCGCCGTTTTGTGGGCACGACGCTCTACGATTGGCTGCGCGTTCGCGACTCCGCGGTCCGCGTCCTTTCCGTCTCACGCAAGGACCGCGGCGCGATCCTCACCGTGGGCCGCGCGCGCGGCGACGTCTATTGGTTCTCCGACGGCCGATTCACGACGAGCCGCTACTACGCCGACACGCTTCCGTCGTGGGTCACGGCGTTCGACGACTCGATCCACCTCGAGCGGCTCGCCGGCAACAAATGGGATCTGCTGCTGCCGTCCAACCAGTATCCCGAGCCGGACTCCGTGTGGGTCGAGAACGCGGGAACCGATTTCGTGTTTCCGCACGTGCTGCCCCCTGTGGGCCAGATCGCCACGAAGCTGCAGTCGTACCCGCAGATGGACTCGGTGACGCTCGCCTTCGCCCTCGAAGGCGTGCGGCGCACCGGCATCGGCAGGCGTGCGCTCGCTTCGCCGTCCGCGGCGACCATGCCCGATCTGCTCGCGATCTCGCTCTCGACGACCGACGCCGTCGGCCACGCGTTCGGACCAGACTCGCGCGAGATCCACGACCAGGTGCTGCGCGTCGATCGCTGGCTCGGCGATTTCATGCGTGAGCTCGAGCGCGAGATTCCGTCGGCGCGAATCGTCTACGCGCTGACCGGCGACCACGGCGTCTCCTCGCTGCCCGAGCTCGAGGTGCCGAAGACGGGCCACGGCGGCCGGATCTGGATCGGCGACATCGGAAGGGGGGCGGAGCAGACGTTCGAATCGCGCTTTGCCACCGATTTCGGGATCGACTTCGACAATGGGCTGATGTTCGGCGATGTGGCCGCGCTACGAGCTCGGGGCGTCAACGCGGACAGTCTCGCGTCGGCGATGGTCGCGGAGGGGATGAAGCGTGCCGGCGTTCGCGCCGGCTTCACGCCGGCGACGCTCGCGACGTCGTCGGACAGCGCGGCCGTTCGCTGGCGACGCAGCCTGCCGGCATCCCTCCAGTACTTGGCCGTATTCGCCACGGCGCCGGGATTCATTTGGTCGCCGGGGAAGTCGACGGCCGAGCACGCCACGCCGAACGCGATGACGCTCTCCGTCCCGATCTCGTTCATCGGCGCCGCGATTCCGACGGGACGGCACGAGCGGTTGGTTCGCACGGTCGACATCGCGCCCACGCTGGCGGCGCTGCTCGGCGTGAAACCGACGGAACGACTCGACGGCTCGCCCATCGCCGAGGTTCTCGGACACACCGTGAAGGCGATCGGACAACGGTAGCCGCGCACATCGCGAAGAACGCGGCTCCGAGTGAAATCGTGACGGCCGTGTGACGCATTGTCACACCGCCGTCGAGTTTCGTCGATAGCCTGGAGCGGTCGAGTCATCGTTGGCCGATTCGAGCGAGACCACTTGGAAGTGGTCGAATGACGGGAGGCCGGGAGTCCTCCTGGGGGGCGAGCCGCCGCGGCGCATGGATGGCCGCGGCGGTTCTCGCGTTCGGCCATCTCGGCTTCGCTCCGCACCGTGGCCATCACCGCTCCGTACATGCACAACGGAACGTTCCTCACGCTTCGGCAGGTCATGGACTTCTACGAGGGTGGCGGTGCCCATGGCCGCCTCCCGAACCAGACCCTCGCCACAGATTCATTACATCTGACACCGTCCGAGCGAGACGCCGTCATTGCTTTCTTGCAGACGCTCACCGATTCGAGCGTTCGGTCCGACCGTGTTAAGATGAATGTCCCGGATAACCACACGTCTCCTTGAGGGTTGACGCCATGCCGAACGTGATCATGCATTTCGAGATTCCCGCCGACGACATCGAGCGCGCGAAGACGTTCTACAAAAAGTTGTTCGGTTGGAAGTTCGAGTCGTACCCGACCTCGCCGGGCGAGGACGAGTACTTCATGATCACGGCGAAGGACGGCGAGAATGGCATCAACGGCGGCTTGATGAAGCGGAAGATGCCGGGGCAGCCGTTCGCGAACTACGTCACGGTGGATTCGATCGACCAGATGCTGTCCGCGGCGCAGGCGAGCGGCGCTCGGACGGCGCTGCCGAAGCAGGAGATCGGCGGGGGCATGGGTTGGATCGCGGCGTTTCTCGATCCGGAAAACAACTTGATCGGGCTCCACCAGATCGGCCCGAACGCTCAGCGTCCCGCTGACGCGAAGAAGGCGCCCGCCGCGAAGGCAGCGCCCGCGGCAGCAGCGCCCGCAGCGAGGAGAGCGCCCGTCGCGAAGAAGAGCGCGCGCAAAGCGGCGAAGACCGCGGCGAAAAAGCCCGTCAAGAGAGCAAAGAAGTCCGGCAAGAAGCGCCGATAGAGCACGGGGCACTCGGCGAAGGGGCGCGCTGCATCGCGGCGGAGGGATCGCGCGTCCGGTCCTGACGGTGGGTTTCGTAAGCCCACATAATTCGGCACGCGTTCCGGTCAGCGGACCCACCGTCCAACCCCGCGCCACATGTTCACACTGCTATTTGCGGTCGCGCTCGCCACGGACAGCACGGTCTATCCCGTCCTGAACCACGATCGCTCGGCCGGCTCGATGGTCGTCGTGCGGCACGGCGACTCGGTAACCGTGCGATGGATATTCACCGACCGCAATCGCGGTACCCGCCTCGAGACGCGCTACGTCATTCGTGACGGGCACATCGTGTTCTCCGAAAACCGGCCCGATTCTCGCCGACGATCGGAGCGGGGAGCCGACGTCGCGCCTCGAGGTTGTCGGCGACTCGATCCGCCGATGGACCCCCGCCCGCACGACCACTGAAGCGTACCACGCCGACGCGTACTACGGGTCGACCTTCACGCCCTTCGAAGAGGTGGCGCTCGCGCGGTTTCTCCTCCGCCGGCCCGACCACACGACCAAGCTCCCGGGCCCGACGTCGCCGGCGATGCGCCTCGACGTCGTGAAGGAGACCAGCATCCAGACGAGTCGCGGGAAAGAGCGCGCGCGGCTCGTCGCTCTCTATCGAGGAACGACCGACACCCCGGAGATGGTCTGGCTCGACGGCAACGATGAGTTACTGGCGACCGAAGTCGGCTGGTTCATCACCGTCAAGCCGGGCGCCGAAGCGGCGCTGCCAGCGCTCCGGAAAATCGAAACTGAATTTCGCGACGCGAAGGCCGAGGCGATGAACCGGCGGCTCGTCAAACCGACGTCCGGAACGATCGCCATCGTCCACGGCGACGTCTTCGACAGCGACCGCGGCGTCGTGCGGCCGCGAACCACTGTCGTCGTGCGCGGCGACCGAATCGTAGCCGTTGGACCGGACGATTCGGTGAGCGTTCCCGCGGGTGCCACGGTCATCGACGCCGCCGGCAAGACTGTGATGCCGGGCCTTTGGGAGATGCACAACCACATGCAGCTGTTCAGCGAGTCGTTGGGCAGCCCGATGCAGCTTTCTTATGGGATTACCACAGCTCGCGACCTGGCCTCTGACATCGACGTCGCGACGTCGCAGCGCGATCGGGCCGAGCGCGGACTGATCGCCGCGCCGCATACGATTCTGGCCGGCTTCATGGAGGGCCCCGGCAAGTGGGCGGGCCCGACGGCCACGATCGTTCGCACCGAGGACGAAGCTCGCCGTTGGGTCGCGGCCTACGACTCGATGGGCTACAAGCAGATCAAGGTCTACAATCTCGTTCACCCCGACCTCATTCCGACGATCGTCGCCGAGGCGCACCGCCGGGGAATGCGCGTGAGCGGACACATTCCACGAGGGCTGAGCGTGCCGGCCGCCATCGAGCTCGGCTTCGACGAAGTGAATCACGCGGCGTTCCTGTTCTCGACCTTCTACCAGGATTCGCTGTACATGCCGACGATGCGCGCGTATTCGCTCGTCGCCACGACGGTCGCGCCCAACATCGACGTGGACGGCGCGCCGATGACGGCGCTCATCGCCGATCTCGAGCGCCACAAGACCGTGATCGACGGAACGTTCAGCGTGTGGGTGATCGGGGCGGGGACGGGCGTGGCGCAGGCCGTCGGTGGCGGGCTTCCCTCGAACGTGCAGAAGGCCGACTCGAACTACATGCGACTCCTGCGGCGCCTGTACGATGGCGGCGTCACGCTGGTGGCGGGGACCGACGCGTTCGGGAGCTCGTCGTACAACACGGAGCTCGAGCTGTACGAGAAGGCCGGCATCCCGGCGCCCGCGGTTCTCCAGATCGCGACGATCGGTTCGGCGCGCGTGATGAAGCAGGATCGCGACTATGGCAGTCTGTCGGTCGGGAAGGTCGCGGACATCATCGTCGTCGGCGGCAAGCCGGCCGAGCACGTGGCCGATCTGCGGAAGGTCGAGCAGGTTTTTCGCGCCGGCCGTTGGTACGACGTTCGCGATCTCAAGGTCGCGACGGGCCTCGTGGCGCCGAACTAGCCGGCCGAGCCCGTTTGTCATCTCCATGACAGGAATGGTGATAGCCTCGGACGCCCAGCGTCGCGCTCGCCGGTTCGTATTTTGCTAATGCTGCCGGCATGATCTCGTCCTCGATGCGGCGGCAACTTGTCTCGATCTGGCTTGGAGCTGTCTGCGTCCCGCGCTTTTTGGCGGCGCAGACATCCATGCCCCACGACAGCGTGCACGCCGCGAAAACGCTCTTCACCTCCCGCGACGCACTGCTCGCCGCCGGCTTCGTCGGCCTCACGGTCGCATTGTTTCCGATCGACAAGTCGGTCGCGGGCCGCCTCCAGAATCCAAATGAACAGGCCAACGCCTTCTTCCGTAATGCCTCCACGGACGTCCGGATGCTTGGCGATCCGGGAACGACGATCATCGCCGTGTCGATGTACGGCGTCGGCCGCATCGCGAAATGGAAGAATGTGGCAGACTTTGGTCTACATGGCCTTGAGGCGATCGCGGTCGCTGGCGCGACGACGACGCTGCTCAAGGGTTTCGCCGGACGGGCGCGGCCATTCATCACGGCAGACACGAATCCAACCGACTTTCATTTCGGCCGAGGGTTCAGCAAGGGGAACTATTCGTCGTTCCCCTCGGGTCACACGACCGCCGCGTTCGCGCTGGCGTCGACGTTGACCAGCGAGTCGCAACGTTGGTGGCCGCATCAAACCTGGATCGTCGGGCCGGTGACGTACAGCGTCGCGACACTTGTCGGGTTGTCGCGGATGTACAACAACGCGCACTGGGCGAGCGACGTCGCCCTCGGCGCGGCGATCGGCACTTTCGGCGGCATCAAGATCGTGCGCTACAACCACGGTCACACCGGCAACTTCATCGACCGGTTTTTCCTCGGCGACTCTGGTTCAGGCCGGGACCCAGCGGGGATGCGCGCATGGGCCTGTCGCTCGAGTACTAGACAGCCGGCACGTCCCCGCAGGCGCGCCGCTCCCCGCACTCGGCGCGCGTGACGCCCCCTTCGAGGGGGTCGTCCTGCATACATGTCCGCCCCTGCCCGCGTCCACGAGCGCGTCGACCAGCCAGCCCGGTTCACGCCGGTCCTCGTATCCGCCACACCGTCCGAGTCCGCCGGCGCGGCGCTCAAGCTCGCCAGCTACACTGGCGTCATCCTGTTCTTCGAGCTGGCGTGGATCAGATATACGTCTGGCTACGTCCGTGTATTCGGATTCTATCAGAATTTCGTTCTCATCGCGACATTCCTCGGCATGGGCGTCGGCCTGCTGCGCGCTTCATCGGCGCGTCGCCTGAAATGGCTGCTGCCTCCCGCCGCGTTGGTGCTGTTGGTCGCCGTCGGATTGTTCAGCGCGGCGCGCATCGCCGTTCCGGATGACAAGAACGAGTTCATCTGGGGCATCTTCGGGACCGGCGGCACGAAATCGGTTCCGCTGATCGTCGTCGTCGCGGCGCTGTTCTCCCTCATCGCGCTCTTCTTCGTACCACTCGGCGCCCTCGCGGGCGAGCAATTCCGCAAGATGCCGCCGCTCAAAGCGTATGCCGCGGACATCGCCGGCAGTCTGGCCGGCATTGTGGCGTTCGGCGTTCTGAGCGCGCTGCGGCAACCGCCGGTCGTCTGGCTTGCCGTGGGGTTCGCCGCGCTCGTGCTCGCGTCGATCCGCGATCGGCGGTTCGTGCTGGCGGTCGGTGCGGTCGGCGCCGCGTCGCTCATGCTCGCGTCGTGGACGAGCCGAGTGAAGCCGGAATTCTGGTCGCCCTACTACCGAATCAATCTGCTGCGGCGCGACGACGGCGGCTTCACGCTGATGGTGAACGGATCGCTCCACCAGATCATGCTCCCGCTCGACGCCGAGCACGCGGCAATCCCAGGATCGTACGTACACGCGGTGCTCCCGGCCTACGTGCGTCCGTATCGCTACGCCGCCCGTCTCGACACGGCGCTCGTCGTCGGCGCGGGAACGGGGAACGACCTCGCGCTCCTGTTGCAGAACGGCGCGAAATACATCGACGCCGTGGAGATCGATCCGGCGATCGCCGACATCGGCGCGGCCGGCCATCCCAAGCAGCCCTATTCGGACCCGCGCGTCCATCGCCACATCAACGACGCCCGCGCGTTTCTCCGCACGACGCCGCGCCACTACAACGTGATCGTCTTCGGTACGCTCGACAGCCAGACGCTGTTGTCGGGGATGAGCTCCGTCCGCCTGGACAACTACGTCTATACCGTCGAGTCGTTCAAGTCGGCGCGCAGCCGGCTCGCGCCCGACGGAACGCTGATCGCCTACCACATGTCGGCGAACGCGTCGATCGCCGCCAAGCTGTACCAGATGATCGGCGACGCGTTCGGCGAGGCGCCCGGGGTGTTCTACGAGAACGACTACTTGTTCGATCTCACCTTCGTCGCGGGGCACGGTGCGCACGATGTCCCGGCGGCGTCTCCGGGTGTGATGAGGGACCTCACTCAGCAGACCGAGCGCCCTCACGACGACTGGCCGTATCTCTACCTGACCGGCCGCACGATCCCGATGCACTACATCGTCGCGCTCGGCGTGCTGTTGCTCATCACAGGGCTGTTCATGGGCGTCGGCGCGCGGCAATCGTTGACCGGCGGCAAGTGGGACGCCGCGATGTTCTTCATGGGCGCCGGCTTCCTGCTCGTCGAGACGAAAAGCGTCACCGAGATGTCGCTCCTCTTTGGGTCGACGTGGACCGTCAATCTCATGGTTTTCGCGGCGATCCTCCTGATGGTGTTGATCGCCAACGTGATCGTCCAGCGGCGCGAGCCGAAGAGCACGCGTCCGCTCTTCTTGGCGCTGTTTGCGACGCTGGCCGGCGCCTACCTCATCCCGGCGAGCGCGCTGCTTCCGCTGGGAACCGCGGCGCAGTGGGGCGCGGGCGCGTTGATGGTCGCCCTGCCGATTCTGTTCGCGTCGCTGATCTTTTCCACGTTGCTGTCACGCCGCGGCGACGCCGCGCGCGCGCTGGCCTACAACCTCCTCGGCGCGATCCTCGGCGGCGTGTTGGAGTACAGCGCGATGGCGCTGGGGATCAAGGCGATGTACATCCTCGCCGCCGTGCTCTACGCCGGCGCGGCGATCTACGCGATGCGCGAGGAACCGCTGCTTCGGGCGGCGGCGTAGGCCGTCTACTTTGGCAGCGGGGCGCCGCGGGCAACCCAGCCGTTGATCTTGTCCAGGCCCACGAAACGAGCCAGCTCGCGCTCGGGACCGACCTGAAGCATCCGGGTGTTGTCCGAGCGAACGGTGCGCTGGAGGAGAATCAGCTCCGGAATCGGCGAGTCTGACACGCGGCCCTCGTTCGCGCCGAGGTAGCGGACGACGGCGGAGTTGGTCCAGTTCCCGCCGACGCTCACCTCGTCGAACGCGCCAAGGCGCGAGAGGTGGCGGATACCGCCTTCGACGGTCGGCTCGATGGAGACGCCCCGCATGATGAGTCCACGTCCGGACGACGCGGTCTGCCGGCGCAGGGCGGTGCTCATGTCGCTGAGCACCTGCGCCATGCCGGTCACGGAGTCCGTGCCGACCGAGCCGACGTAGACCGCGATGACCT
The DNA here is from genome assembly GCA_963736315.1 of uncultured Gemmatimonadaceae bacterium. Classification (GTDB taxonomy): domain Bacteria; phylum Gemmatimonadota; class Gemmatimonadetes; order Gemmatimonadales; family Gemmatimonadaceae; genus JAQBQB01. The sequence goes on from CAVTOB010000001.1 coordinate 609,466, forward strand.
CCGTGACTTCCACGGTGCCCGGTGGCGCGGCCGGTCGTGTCGCCGCGTTGAAGGTGTGCACTGAGGCGATGAGGGCTCCCGCGCTCAGGAGAATGGCCAAGCCTACTCTTATCGCGTGACGCACCGAAACCTCGGATCGGATACGCCTCGATGTTACCGCGGCCTTCCTGGGGGGGCCAGAGGCTCCAATTCAAGCACGAGTATCGGATCGCTTCTGCGGGAGGAGGCGGTCAGTGAATCGAGATTGAGAGGCGCGCAGCGACTCCGTTCTTTCGCGGCATGAGCTCCAGGTGCGTCGCGGTCTTGGTGTCCGCCGAGGTCCATACCTCGGTACCGATCGACCCGCCAATGGCTGCGCCCAGAAGGGCCCCGAGGGCTCCGAGTGGTACGGCGACCAGAGCCGCTCCCACTGAGGGAGCCAACGAGCAACCGGGCCCGTCGCAGGGGGTTTGGGCGTTCGCGCCGAGCTTGGCTCCCACGAACGCGCCGGTGATCAGGCCCACCGCAACGCCCTCCGCGGCATGCGTGTGCTTGGCAGTCTGGACCTCCATCCCACTGACCTGGCGGATCGGGAGCGTGGTCGCGGCATACTGGGCCACCTGTCGTTCGGACATCCAAGATTCGCCGTACTGAAGCGTGATCGAATCGGAGGAAACCGACACGACTCTGCCGACAAAGCGCTGGCCGCCGTCGCCCATCGCGAAGCGAATCCACGCTCCGGGCCTGAGCGTCGTGGTTTGCGCGGGAGCCGACAGTGTGGCGCCCGTGAAAAACACCAAGGCGAAGCAGGAGACGATGGCGCTCCGAGCCGCGCGCGACGTGGCGTGTACGACTTCCTTCATCACGACCTCCAGAACGGTGGGTGGGCCGAAAGTACGTTCCGGAGGTGCCGCCATCGATACGTCAGCCTACGTAGCCCCGTGCTGTGTACTACACGGCTACCACCACCTCGACGCCGACGCGATCGCCCAGGGGTCGGCCGGAACCTTGGCCATCTTCGTCCAAGCCGTTATGAACAATGCCAGAAGACACAAGTCCACCCCTCCGCCGATCAGCACTGCGGGCGACTGTACTCGGCCGCCCGCGAACAGGATGGCGAGGGCCGCGGGGTAGAGAAGCTTCTCGAGGAAGATGGCGGGGAAAAGCGGCTGGTAGCGCACCGGATCCTCGGAGATGATCAAATAGGCGATTTGCCAAGCAACCACGACGCCGATGAAGCCGTAATAGAATTCCGGGTGCGTGATCGCCGGCGGCTGCATGCGGTTGACGACGCCTTCAGAGAAGTACAGCGGCACGATCTCGACGAGGCCCACGAAGGCGGCGAGTCGAAATACGAACCGCGAGAAGCGAATGCTCGGATGCAGCGAGCTCACATACGCGTTCATGGCCGATGCACCTCCAGGTGAATTTGTACGCGAAAATGTCGACGTGATCGACGGGGGCTGATCGGCCCCACTACTGAGGCTTACGCCTTTCGGCGTGCCAAGCGGACGCGCTGGCGCTGGACGGGAGTCGCCGCGGCAGGGCTCGCGTGTTCACCGATTCGGATTCCCCGACGCCCGGCGAGGAGACGGGCGGTCGGCCGAACGGGTTCGGCGAAGCCTACGTCTTTCGGGTACCGAAGTCGCAGCTCGCCGTCTCAGTGTCGTCGACGCGATTCGTTCGTGCGAGCGGCGACACCTCGGATCACCGAGGCGTCGTCCCCGACATCGCCCCCGCACCTTCCGAGCTGACGGCGTCTACGCTCTCGATCCAGGCTCGCAACTGCTCGAAGCTCTGAGCGCCGAGCTTCTTGTCGACCAGCAGTCCGTCGCGGAAGAGAAGCGTCGTCGGCATCTGGTTGCGCGCTTCGGTGAGCGCCAGGCCGCTCGAGGACAACGGCAGGCGCGGAACGCTCGTCTGAAACGCGCTCCACTGCCGCGTGATCTCGCTCTCCGAGCTTCCCGGGTCGGCGGCGGCGGCGATCGAAACGTCGGCGTGCGCGAAGTAGTCACGCGCGCGGTCGAGGTTCGTGAACGCTTCCTGGCTGTGCGCGCTCCACGGCGCCCAGATCAACACCACGTTCAGGCGATGGCTGGGCCGCGCGGCGCTCTGGAAGATGTCCTCCCACGTGCGGCGATGCGGCAGCGGTTCGGCGACGGCGGGAAGCGGCTGGGCCGGAACGTCGAGCACGTTGCCGGCCAGCATGAAGCCGCGGTAGTCGGGACCGTCGTAGCGGAAGCAGAGACGGCCGTCTTTCGTCCAGCTCGGAAAGAGCGCGGACCCCGCGAGGCCGGGCAGCGTTCGGATCGTGCGCTGCTGCAAGTCGACGATTTGAATGTTGTAGCCCGACCCCTGCGGCTTGAGCGAATGGAAGGCGATGTAGCGGCCGTCCCACGAGAAATCCGCCTTCGCGCCCTTGATGCCCGTGTCGAATATGTCGTCGCAGTTGTCGAGCCCGCGCACGACGATGTTTCCGTCGACGAACGTCGAGATGCGCTTGCCGTCCTTCGAGATGAGCGGACGCTCGCCGGTGCCGATCTTGTCGCACGCTTTGACCTTCGAGATCGGCAGCACCGCCTTGTTGCCGTCCAGATAGTAGTAGTTGCTGACGATCGTCAGGATGAGATCCTTGCCGTCGCGCCGCGCCCAGCTGTAGTAGTCGCCGAGGCCGGGTGGGGCGACGTTGCGGGCGATCGCTCCGGAGCGCATGTCGCGAATCGAGACGCTCGGGCCGCCCGAGTAAATGATCCTCGTTCCGTCGATCGACCAATACGCGTCGATGCCTTCCTCGGTGAAGAGAATCTTCTTCGTCGCGAGGTCGACCATCGTCTCGGCGGTCTTGATGCCGTTGGGATGGCGGGCATCGCTCTTCTCCGACGCGTACACCAGCGTGCGGCCGTCGGGCGAGATGCGTGCGTAGGCGAAGACGCCTTCTTTCGGCTTGAGCGTGTAGAGCCGCGTGTACTGCGGCCCCGATGACGGAGCCCGCGGCCCGAGCAGAAGGACCACGGGTAGCGCGGTGAGAAGGACGGGAAGGCGCATTGAGAGAGCTCTGGTGAAAAAGGCCGGCTACTGCCGGCCGTTTGTTCGAAGCGACGAGAGGTCCATCGTGTACACCCGGGGCGTCGTGAGATCGTTCGTCACGTACGTCACCGTGCGCCCATCCGGTGAGAGAGACAGCTCGCCGGTGAACGAGGAGATGGGAATGGTGAACAGTTTTCTTATCGCCTTCGTGTCGAGCGCCACGGCGTAGACGCCGATGTCCCGTTCTTCCTGCCAGGGCAGCCCCATGACGATCACTTGTGAACCGTCCGGCATCATGCGCAGCCCGGTGGGTCCGTTGAGCATCGAGAACGGAAGCGCGATCGTCGTTTGACCGGAGCCGTCCGGAGACACGACCTCGATCGCGTCCAGGTCGCCGTCGGTTGTGCGGCTTCGTCTGAACGCGAATCTGGCCACCGGATTGGAGACGGCCGGGTACGTTGGGACATAGCGCCCCGAGCCCTTCAGCAGCGGAGTCTCCACCGAGTCGCCGTCGAGGGCGAGGCGCTTCAGCTCACCGCCGGCATAGATCAGCGCCGTCTTCGAGTCAACCGCGAACGCCAGATTCGGGGCCGGTCCCAGCACGAACTCGCGGAGCGTGCGCGACGCGCCGTTCAATTCAATTCTTTGAAAGGACGCGTGCCGCGTCGCGCCGGCGCCGATCGTCGCCGAGAGGACGAGTCCCTGCGAATCGGGCAGCCAGACGAGCAGGGCGCCGGTGAAGCGCACCGTCGCGATGCGCTGCACCTTGCCCGTCGCCAGCTCGACGGCCGTCACGTACCGGTCGGCGTTCGGCAGACCGCCGATGTACGCGATCCACCGCTGGTCGGGCGACCATGTGCTCGCGTTGGCGAATCTGTCGGGCAGGTCGACCGAGGTCCGCGGCGTGCCGTCGGCCCGATTGAGCCGAAGCTGGCACGCGGCCGGCGAGCAGCGAAGCGACGAGATCATCGTGCCGTCGGGCGACCACGCTGCCTCGGTGATCGGATCGACCGAGTCGTCCAGCAATTGACGAGAACCGTCGGCGATCGAGTAGCTGCGCAGCCGGCGTACGTCGCCGCGGTCGGAGAACAAAAGCGTGGAACCGTTCACCCATCCTTCCGCCGTCTGGCGCGGAACGAGCGGGAATGAACCGAGCTGCTTGCCCGTCGTGTCGGCGACGATCATGCGACCCGGAAAGCCGCCTTCCGCGTAGGCGAGCAGGGAACCGTCGGCCGAGAGGCCCGGCCATCCGCCCGTGACTCTGGGTGCGATCGTCGACTGACCCTTTCCGTCGACGGCGACGCGGCGGATGCTGCCGGTCGTCTGCTTGAATTCTTCGTGGAGCGGCAGACAGCTCCATTCGGGATCGCAGGCCACCGGCGGATTGACGCCGTAGTACAGCGAGCGCCCGTCGGGCGACCATCTGATGTTGCTCACGCTCGCACGCATGAACGGAACGACGACGCGCTCCTGTCCGCCGCCCACGGGGACGATCACGACTCCTTGACCGACGCCGACCGAATCGTCGGCGGCGAAGGCGAGCCATTTTCCATCGACGGAAATCGCCGGAGTGTCGCCCTGCCGCTCGCTGGCGCGCCTGGCCGGCCCGGTCGCCACTCCGGTGCGCGCGTCGAGCGGAAGAACCCACACGTGCTGGTCGGCGGATCCCACGGCGGTTCGCTTGAAGGCTAGCGCGTTGCCTGTCGCCGAAACGGTGAGATCCCACGCCTCGCCGTCGGCGAGGCGGACGTTGCGTTTATCGGCGCGATCGTACATCCAGAGTGCGCGGGCCGAGTCGCCGTAGTAGACGCGACGGGCGTCCGGCGTGAGCACCATCTGTGTGACGCGAACGTCGCCGGGCAGAACGTCGGTGAGCCGCGTCTGCTGGGGCGCTGGGGACGGGGCCGGCGTTTGCGCCGCGAGCGATGCGGACGCAATCGCGAGCAGTACCGCGTGACGCATCATGACCCAGCATACTCCGCGAAGAGGCCCGACCAATATCAGTGGTCCTTGAAATACGCGCCAGCTAGTCGCGTCCGGACGAGCAGCGCCGAACGTGTAATCGTTGGCGCTCCGGCTTGCCTGACGACCGGGACCGCCTCGAACGCCGAGAAGCCGCTTGGTCCCCAGGTGCCGGATAGGAGATTCGAGTATTTCATGTCCATGCCGTTGGGGTCGTCGGTCTGTAGCATGACGATTCGCACGCCCGCGTCTTCGGGTGCGACGTCGATGCTCTGAACTTCCTTCGGCAGCGTTGAGCGATACCAGTGCAGCCATCGCCATGCGCGGCCGCGCGACGAACGTCAGGAGAGGTCGATCTCCTTTCGGCCTCGCAGCGACGAGAGCAGCGCTACGACCGAGAGAACCACCAAGAAGGGATCGATCACCAGGAGGTCGACGCGACTGCACTCGTCGGGACAGAGTACCCCGCGGTTCATCAAGAACTCGTAGACGGCGTAGATCGCCCAGATGAACGCCGCTCCCCACACCAGTGCGCGGCCCGTGCGCAGCGCGAGGGCGAAGAACAGCGCGGCTGGCAGGAATGCGGCCAGCGGCCATTGTCTCAGAAAGCCAAGGACTAACATGACCCGATGCCCAAACGGTAATGCGACGGTCGACCCACGAGACTCGCCGAGCGGTTCTTACGGCTTCTGCTCCTCCCCGTCGGGGCGCCTCTCGCCCCGCAGGGGATGGGGTTCCATCATTAGATACGAATCCGGACAACCCGTCGCCTCTCTCATTTCATTGCCATGCGCCCCAATATTGCTCTTGCCCTGCTCGGTTTCGCTACACCCTTCGGCGGCGTCGCCGGCGCAAACCCCGGCCCGCGGACGTTCGTCGCGGTCCGTGCCCCCGCTCCGTGTACGACGGCGACCGCTCCGTGCGAGCGCTGGATCACGTTCGGCGACGGGCCGGCCCGCTCGATGGTGTACGCGTCGTACCCGCTCGACGTAGCGAATCCGGCGATCACGCGCGCCCTCATCATGGTCCACGGGGCCGGTCGAAACGCCGATCACTACTTCGAGACCAGTACCGCGGCCGGCTTCCTCGCCGGTGCGCTCGACAACACGATCATCGTCGCGCCGCACTTCATCGCGGGCCAGGACAAACCGGCTGCCAACGAGATCATGTGGCCGGAGGGCCAGAACTCGTGGCGCTCCGGCGGGATGTCGCCGACGAATGCCGCGATCTCGGCGTTCGACTTCTTGGATGAAATCGTCCGCAAACTCGCCGACAAGAGAGTTTTTCCCAACCTCACGAAGATCGTCGTCGCCGGTCACTCCGCGGGCGGCCAAGTCGCGACCCGATACGAGATGACGAACAAAGTCCACGGGACGCCTGGCGTCAGCATCACGTACGTCGTCGCCAACCCGTCGACCTATGCCTGGCCCGCGGCGGTGCGGCCGTTGCCGTCGGGCGATGCGGACCCGGCGACGGCCGACAAGGAGGCGCTCGGGCCCGACGGCGAGAAGGTGCACACGCACTTTCAGTTCGGCGCATTCGACACGACGAAGGCGCGCAACTACAACCGTTGGCCGGCCGGACTCGAGAATCGCACCGGCTACAGCGCCGGAGCCTCCAATGAGCAATTGATCAAGCAGCTCGTGGAGCGCCCGACGACCTACCTGCTTGGCCAGGTGGACGTGCTCCCCCTCGGCGGCTTCGATGGGTCGCCCAATGCGATGGCCCAAGGTCCGACGCGTCGGGCGCGCGGGGAGGCCTTCTTCAAGTACGTAACCGAGACGCTCGGCGCCAAGCACAACGCGATCATCGTCCCCGAGTGCGGGCACAACGATCGCTGCATCTTTACAACCGACGTGGTGTTTCCGGTGATCTTCCCGAAGTAGCGTCCGCGAGAAGGGGCTTTCGCGGCGGAACTCGATTGAAGGAGGCGGACGATGGTGGCTCGGCACGCATGCTTTGCATTGGCTTTCGCCATTGTCTCCGGCTGCAAGTCGAACGCGCCGCCATCATCCGAACAGGCATCCGCTCCCCGAGGGGGCGGGGAACAGGCCGCCCCAACCGCTGTTCCGGCGAACATGTCGCACGGGGAGGCTCGCGTGGGTACCGCCGTCGACTCGGCGCCAGTCGATCCGACGCCGCCTCCGCGCGCGAGCGTCCACCTCGTTCGCGTGCGCTTCGAGATCCACGATACGTTGATCGTGGTCTCACCGGGCATCACTTACCGCGCCTGGAGCTTTGAAGGACGGGTCCCCGGGCCGACTGTACGCGTGACCCAGGGCGACAGCGTCGACTTCACGCTGGTGAATCACGGATCGATGGCGCACAGCATGGATTTCCACGCCGCGCAGATCGCGCCGAACAAGTACTACGTCAACGTGATGCCGAAGGACTCGATTCACTATCGGTTCGTCGCCGAAGTGCCCGGTGTCTTCATGTATCACTGCGGCACCGCGCCCGTCGCGGCGCACATCGCCAACGGCATGTACGGCGCATTGATCGTCGATCCGCGCTCGCCGAGGCCGCCCGCGCGGGAGCTCGTGCTCGTCCAAAGCGAGTTCTACATGATTCCCGACACCACGTCTCAACCGCGCTCGCTATCGTGGGAGCGGTTGCTCGGGCTCGCGCCGGATTTCGTGACGTTCAACGGACGCGCGTCGCAGTACGCGACGCATCCAATCAGCGTCAAGGTCAACGAGCTCGTGCGACTCTACGTCGTGAACGCGGGACCGAACCGATTCTCGTCGTTCCACGTCGTAGGCGGCATCTTCGAACGGGTGTTTGTCGACGGGTCGCAGACGAGCCCGTTGGCCGGTGTCCAGACGGTGAGCGTGCCGGTCGGAGGCGGATCGATCTTCGAGATTCGCCTCAAGCAACCCGGCGAATATCCCTTCGTGACGCACGCCTTCGCGGACGCGACGAAAGGCGCGGTCGGCGTGCTGAAGGCGGAGCCATGAATCAGGGCCGCCAGGCCGCCAGCTCGAGCGCGACGCGATAGTGGATTGGTTCGCGAAGGCGTTCATCAGAGCGAGCCTGCTCTGGTTCGCCGCGGGTATCGCGATGGGACTGGCGATGGCAGTCCATCCCGCGTGGATTGTGTACCGCCCCGCGCACGCCCACATCAACCTCGTCGGGTTCGTGGTGATGATGATCTTCGGCGTCGGCTACCAAATGCTTCCTCGTTTCTTCGGCCACCCGATCCACAGCAAGGCGTGGGCGGAAGCGCACGTGTGGCTTGCGAATCTCGGCCTGGCGGGACTCGTCGCGGGCTTCTTTCTCGCACCGAACATCGGGAGCGCGGGGATGACGGTGACCGCGATCGGCGGTTCGCTCTGGGCGATCGGGGCGTTCGGGTTCATATACAACATGTGGCGCACGTTCGACGCGGCCGAGCGCCGGCGACGTCTCAACGCCCGACAGCCCGACAGCCGGAATCCGCCCATGCAGTGAGCGGGCGGGGCGACTCACTTCACTGCGGCCGCTCTCGGGCCACGTCTCGCGCTGCCTTGTCGCGACGCAGACCGAGGAAGCGCGGATGGCGGAGCTGCCCGTCTCGCGTCCACTCCGTGAAACCGATTTGCGCGACGAGGTCCGGCCGAACCCAGTGGACGCCGCGGCTCGGCGTTCGGCCGCGGCTGAACGGCGATCGCGTGCGGTGGCGGGACGCGAGGCGAGTCGAGAGGGTCTTTAGCGTCCGCTCATCGAACCCGGTGCCGACCTTTCCCGCGTAGACGAACGCGCCGTCGTCGTAGTAGCCGAGCAGCAGCGCGCCAAGTCCGACTCGGGCGCCGGCGGGTTCGGTGTACCCGCCGATCACCAGCTCCTGCTCGTTGACGCACTTGAACTTGAGCCAGTCGCGCGAGCGGCCGTGCTCGTAGCGCGAGTCGGCGCGCTTGGCGATGACGCCCTCCAACCCGTTGGCGCACGCGTCGCGCCAGGCTTGCTCGCCGTCCGCCACGCGGTGTGCGGTGAAGCGCAGGCGGCGGTTGAACGACAGCACGCGGCGCAAGACCAACTTCCGCTCGAGCAGCGTCAGCCGAGCGAGGTCGAATCCTCCGGCGTAGATGACGTCGAACGCGTAGAAATACACCGCGATGCCGGTTCGTGTCGCCCGTGCCGGATCGCGCAGCTGCATGCGGCGCTGCAGGCGGGCGAAGCTCGTTCGCTTCCCCTCGAACGCGACGATCTCGCCGTCGAGGATGTAGTCGCCCGCCGGCTCAGCGCGGAACGCCTCCTCGATCTCGGGATACTGGCGGTTGAGCGACAACTTATTGCGAGAGAGAAGCCGAACGCCGCGCCGGTCGCGGAAGACGAGGCAGCGGACACCGTCGAACTTCGGCTCGAAGATCCAACCCGGGTCGGAGAAGCGATCGTCGGTGAGCGTGGCCAGCATCGGCGGCACCCACCGAGGCATGGACCGTTTGCGCAGCCGCGACCGTGCCTCCGCGGGCAACGCCGCGACAGGGTCGCTCAATGGGTCGCGTGCGCCGCGTTGTCGACGATGGCCTCGGCGCCTTCGGCGTGCGCGCAGTGCGCGCAACAATAGAAGGAGCCGTCCGCCTCGACGCCGTGGCCGATCACCTTGCAGCCGCAGTGCTCGCACACCGGCGCCAGCTTCTGGATGGCGCACTCGAAACTGTCGAAGGTGTGCGTCTGTCCGGCGGCCGTCACCTGAAACGACATCTCGTAGTCATTGCCGCACACTTCGCATATGGCCATGGTTGGCTCCGCTGATGGTGGGACGTACGGCCGAGAGCGATCGATCTCGACCGTACGCCTTCCGCGACTGAGAATCAGGCGTGCGTGCTCTGCGCCGCGAACTGCTCCATCCAGGCGTCCTGTCGCTGCTTCATCTCTTCCGGCGTCAAGTCCTCTTTGTGCGTGGCGATGGTCCACTGATAGCCCTCGGGATCCGTGATCGTCCCGCACCGGTCGCCCCAGAATTGATCGGCCATCTGTCCCATCGGCCCTTCGGCGGTTTTCGCGCCGGCCGACGTTGCGCGCCGGTAGAGAGCGTCAGCGTCGTCGACGTACACCCAGAGCCCGATCGGCGTGGCCCCGAGGGCGCGCGCCGACTTCGCCCCCATCATCGCGTCGTGCAGCATGACGCTCGAATCGCCGATCCGGATCTCGGCGTGAAGGACCTTTCCGTCCGGTCCTACCGCTCGTGACTTCTCTTCGGCGCCGAAGGCGCGCTTGTACCAGTCGATGGCCTTGGTCGCGTCGTCGAGAGTGAGCGCCGGGGTGACGGTGTGCAATCCTTCCGGAACTGCTCGCTTTGCTTTTGCCATGTTTGGCCTCCTGAGCTAGGTAGGTCGCGAGCCGCGACGTTGAGGCTCGCGAGAGGGTATCCGCGCTGCAAGGACTGCGCCTCCTATGCCCCCGCGCGCCCGGCGCCGTGTCGTCTCAAGAGGGTGTCGATCCGCTCGTTACCCGACGGATAGGCCGCGTTCACGTTCGCGCCGGCGGCGATGAGCAGTTCGAGGACCGCTGGATAGTCGACGCCTTTGACCGGCATGTGAACGGCGAAGTGGATGGTCGAGCCGAGCACCGTGCCTTCCCACCGGTTCAGCACCTCGAGCGGCGCGCCGAGCGAGAGCAGGCGGCGCACGACGGCGATCATTCCGTTCGGTGCCGCCCAGTGCAACGCCGTCATGTCATAGCCGTCCTTCGAGGCGGTGTTCACACCGATGTCGAGCAGAAAATCGGCGACATCGGTCCGCGCGAACTTGCACGCCCACGCGAGCGCGAGCTCGATGTGGACGGTTGGATCGGCGGGCAGCATTCGCCATCTGGGAGCGACGAGTGGTACTCCGGGAGCGAGCGTCCGCTTGTCGACCACTAAGCGTCGCACCAAGTCGAGTCGCCCCAGCGCGGCGGCGGTGACGACGTTGTCGACGCGTGCGCCCCGTCTGGCCAGCGTTTCCGCGGCGTCGCCGTAGCCGAAGTCCAGCGCGGTCATCATCGGCGATTCGTCGTCGCCCACTCCGTTCGTCGCAGCGCCGTAGTCAACGAGCACATCCACGAGGGCGGGCATCAACCCCGCGCCGGCCGGATGTGCGCTGGAGACGAGCAGGTTCATCGTCGTTTGCCAGTGGCCGCCGCCGTACGTTTGCGCGGCGGCATCCACGTCGGATCCGGCCTCCAGAAGAAACCGAGCGACCGCCACCGCGTTCTTCGGCGTCTTCTGACGAAAGTCCTCGACGCCGTTCGCGGCCACATAGTGCAGAAGCGTCGCGCGATGAACGCGCCGAGATCGTACGCGGATCAGCTCCGGGTTCTTTCGGGCGAGCGACTCGAGCGTCGCGAGGTCGCCGTTGACGACCGCGTCGGCGGCGAGCTCGAAGTCGTCACGGGGGCGCGTACCCGCGGCGTCCTCGACGTACCGCGCGAACGCTGCCCAACTCTCGTATCCGTGGGCCTCGGCGATGAGATGCTGCGCGTCGGCCAGGAGAAACGGTTTCGACCCGCGGCGGTCGCGCACTCGCGCTTCGATGTGCGCCACCGCGCGGTCGATGCTGTCGCGGATGAACGGCGTGATGTCAGCGACGAGCGAGGACGCGAGCGACTCGAGCCATTTGCGAGCCCACTCGCGTATCGCGGAAGGATCGGCCGATTCAGCCGCGGTGACGAGTGCCTTTGCTCGTTTCTTGTACTGCTCGAGACTCGGCGACGGCGGGAGAGGAAGCGTATCCACACGAAGCTCCTTTCAAGAGTCCGCCCGGAGTCCGCTCGTGTAGGGCGTGAAGGAGTTCGTACGCTCTCGATTGTAGAACTGACGGGTGGGCATGGCCCTTTCCGCGGACTGGATGCGCCCCTCGCGCTGCTCAAGAGGCTAGACGCGCCCGAGTGGGGAGTCAAGCACTGCTCGGGGTGCGGTGCGCGGTGCGCGGTGCGCGGGTGCTCGGGGTGGGACTGTCCTCCGCGGACCAGTGCAGAATTGCCGATACTGCCGGGCAATTCTGCCTCGGCTCCGCTCCGGACAGTCCCACGCGCTCGCTCACTCGGTCGGCGAAACGACAGCGTAAGCCCGCCGATGCACGTCGCGATCACCGCGTGCGCACACTACTGCGACCACGACGCTCCCGCGACCGAGCCCCGCGACTCACGCGACGCGCGCTCGGCGCGTGAACGCCTCAGGCCGTCAAGGATGCCTGGGAGCCGTTCACGCCGGCACGCGCGCCGAGGCCTCCGCCGACGTGATCACGGGGTGGACCTCGAATTCCACGATGTCCTGCCAGGCACGCATCCACTCGTCGAGCAACGCACGATCGTCGCACTCCATCACCTGGTAACAGCTCGCGAGGTCGGGCGTCACCCAACTGCCGAGGTACCGGAGACCATCCGGCGCCAAACGTCCGCGGCGTCGGAATCGATCGTAGACCGGTTTGGCGTCGCCGTCTCGAAAGTGCTCGACGATCATGAAGATCACCGTGACCTCACACGGCTGAAGGGATCGCACCGGCTATGGCCGCGCGGCGCAGCCGCTCCTTGCGCATCACACCTTTCAAGAGATGGTGCTCGATACCCTTGTTGATCGGGGCCAGCGAGAAGATGATCGCCATCTTGACCGCGAGCAGCAGAAAATAGTTGTCGCTGTTCAGGAGCCGGAGGGCAGTGCCGAGGATCGCGTCCTGGAAGATGAATAGCACGATCGCCACGCCGAGCGTGAGCGCCTTCGCCTTTGCGGCCGATTCTGCGCTCGCGTGAGCTCGTCGATCGTGTCCTGAAGCTCGCGATTCTTTGTTTCGATCTCCGCCTTCTGCCGCTTGATGACGACATTCTCCTTGCGCGTTTGCTCGGCCTCGAACATCGCCTTGGCGTTGGCCAGGCTCCTCGCGTTGTCCTCGCGCTCGACTTCCTCACGCAGCTCGTGAAAGCGCTTGAAGTGAAAGAGACTCTTGTCCGCGAGACGCATCCTCTCGTACAGGTCGGACAATTGCCGGTGCACCTGGGCGATCTTGGGCTTCACCTTCAGCTCCTCGGCGACCGACAGCGCGCGCTCGAGGAGCCGGCGCGCTTCGGTCCAACGGGCTCGCGCCATCTGGATCTCGGCGAGGCGGAGACAGTTCGTCACCGCTCCAGCGAGCTGGTGGTGCCGCTCCCGAATGCCGAGGGCCTGCTCGCTCAGCGTCTCGGCTTCGTCGAGCCGGCCGGCCCGGAAATGAAACGTGGCGAGCTCGGTCAACGAGTTGGAGATGTGCAACGGGTGGTCATGACGCTCGGCTAGTTCGAGCGCGCGATGGAACGCGTCGGCGGCCTCGGCGTCGTTTCTTTGCTGCGCGTAGACCCGCCCGAGCCCATGCAGCCCGTAGACGCCGAAGTAGAAGTCATTCGCCCTGGCGCTCTCCTCGCACGCGACGTTGAACATTTCGAGCGCTTCGTCGAAGTGGCCGAGCTCGAGGTTGATGCCCCCGATGCTGTTCGCGGTTGCGGCGAGGAAGATCGGATATTTCTTCGACGCTTTGAGCAACTCGAACGCCTCGATCAGCACCTCGAGGCTCAGGTCGAAGTTGCCGAGCGTGCGGTACACGGCACCGATGAGCATGTCGGACAATCCCAACCCTTCCGGATCATCGCGCTCGGCGAACGTTGCGCGGGCTTCCGTCACGAGTTGCAACGACGCGTGCAGCTCCTCGGCCATGAAGCGGTCCAGCGCCTGCAAGACGACGGCGAAGGGGCGCGCGAACTGCGCGTCGCTCGTCTGGTCCGCCCACCGAAAGAATCCGTCGGCCAGCTCACGCCGCGTTGGACGCGGGATGAAGCGGAATCCACCCAGGGCGCGGGAGAAGTGTGTGTGGAGCTCCGACGGCGGCGAATTCTGAAGAGCGGTGAGGTGCTGTGTTACCTCGTCGACGTCCGTCATGGCTTGCCCAGCGCCGGGCAGGGAAGAACTCGCGGGAATCTGCACGGCGGGGCCACCGGTGGCGAGACGTCGACCTCGCGAGAGGCCGCTCGCGGCGGGCATCAGTGTCCCGGGCGGGAATCTCGACTCTCCGACCCGAGCCCCGCCTCGAGCATGAGCCTAAGCAAGAGCTCTGAGCCAACTGCACCAACCATCTCGCAGTTGCGGCTCAAGGCTCCGGCTCAAGCTCTTGCTCACGGCAGGGCTCGTTCCCCTCTCCGCGATTCCCACTCTCGGCGCCGTGCCGAGAACGGAACCGCGCCGTCAACGACCGTGCAGCGTCACCAGCACCTTCGCGACGATCAACCGACACCTGGCTGATGCCGACCGACGCCGGCCCGAAGTTGCTGCCCGCCGGCGGCGCCACCTTGATCAAGTACTGGCTGGTGCCCTTGAGATTCGGAACGGTGAAGTCGCCGTTTGCGTCTGATGTGCCGCTGCCAACCAGGGTCTGATTGATGTTGACCGTGTCCGCGCCAGCGTGCGGGGTGAAGGTGAACGTCTCCTCGAAGACGGAGACGGTGGCGCCGGCGATCGGGGTTGGTGGCCAGCGTGTCGGTCCCGCCAGGGACGCGGTGAGCCGACGTGGACGGCGAGGGTGAAGCTGGCGACCGGTTTCGGACCAGGGGTCGTGGTAATGCCAGTGTCGGGGTGTCCTCCGCTCGGATTGCCCGGCGTATTCTTGGCGGAGTCGCCCGCCGACCCGCCCTGTGAGGCGGACGCGTTTGGGCCCGTCAAGCTGGGCTGCGAGCCATTCGTGTCATTGCAGGCAGCGATTACAACGACAATGGCCGCCGTCATCAGCGTCGCGACCCGGCTCGTCACAACTCGGTTCATTCTTCCTCCGCTTAGTGTGAGACTAGTTGAATCGAACATGCCGAGTGGTACCTCGATCGGCGGGCGCGAAGTCACCGCGGCAGGGATGTGACTTTTCGCCGGAACGCGAGGGTATACGGCGGTAGCCAGGAGCGTGTCGTGAACGACTTCGCGAGTCGTTGGTGCGGCAGGGGACTGCGTGGGCTCATGATTCTCGTCGTGGTGACCGGCTGGACGCCGGTCGCCGCGCAAGTCGCGTTCAACCCGTCGGCGCAGCTTTGGCCGAGTAGCACGGACTCCTCGCGGCCGTCCGTCACCGTTTTCGGAAGCGCGGTGGCGTGCACGCTCGTCACGTGCGACCCCACGCCCTCATTCGGGCTCGACGTGGGCTTGCTCGGACCGCTGCGCGTCGCGGTTGCCGGGCCCCGTTCATCGCCGCAGGTCGGCCTGTCGTACGCGCGGCGCCACATCGACATCGCGACGCGGATCGGCCAGGGCGCGACCATCGCCCGCCCTTTGAAAGGTGGGCCGGCCAATGTGATTCAGCACATTCGCAACTATGGCGATACGCTCGGCGGCCTTCACGCCGAGACGACGTACGTGTCGAATGCGACCGATGCGATTCGGTGGTCGTCCGCCGAGGCGCGGCTCACCTGGCGGGAGGATCGCTGGTGGGCGACGGCGCTCGTCGGTCGTATGGCCGTCGCGCAGCAAGGATCGGGACTCTGGGGCGGGTTGCAGCTCGGCGCGGAGATCGGTCGCGGCGCATCGCTCCTCGTCGGCGCGTCGTCGTCGCCACGACTCCTCGCGGGCGCGCAGCCGGGGCGAAACACGGTGAGTGTCGGCTTCGGCTTCAACGCGGGAGTCTTTTCACGACGGCCAGGCGTCGTCGCCGCGAGCCCGGCGAACGCGGCGTTCATGATTTCGCCAACCGGCTCTGGGCGAGTTCGCATCGCGATCCGCGTCGCGTCCGCCGACTCGGTGGAATTCGCGTCCGACTGCACCCAGTGGCGCCCCGTTCAGATGACGCGAGAGGGCGACCGCTGGGTGGTCGACGTCGCGGCGCTCGCCGGGTTGCACCGGGCCAACATTCGAGTGAACGGCGGCCGATGGACGTCGCCGCCCGGGCTCGCGTCGATGGATGACGATTTCGCCGGCGAGGTGGGAATATTCGTCGTTCAGTGACGCGCGGTGGCCGTGCCGAGGTACCACCAATCGGAATGACGGATGCCGAGCTGGTGCGAAGTACCCTCGATGGCGATGCACGAGCATTTACCGAACTGGTCGATCGTCATGCGCCCGCGTGTCTGCGATACGCGACGCGCATGCTGGGCGACCGCGCCGACGCCGAGGACGCGGCGCAGGAGGCGTTCCTGCGCGCGCACCGGGCGCTGGCGAGCTACGATTGGCGGCTGCCTTTTCGAACGTGGCTGTTCGCGATTCTCATCAATCGCTGCCGCACGGCGATGGCGCGTCGGGCGCGGCGCGAGCGAACGGTCGTGGCGGACGCGGACGCGGTCGCGCTTTCATTCGTCGCCGACGGCGGCGAGGCGTTGGAGCTGCGGGACGAGATCGAACGGGCGCTGGCGGCGCTGTCGGCCGAACAACGCGAGGCCTTCCTGCTGCACCACGTCGAAGGGCTGAGCTACGAGGAGATGATAGAAGCAACGGGCGCCGGCATATCGGCGCTGAAGATGAGAGTGAAGCGGGCGTCCGAACGACTCAAGGTCTTGCTCGACGAAGGAGCGAAAGTCGATGACCGACCATGAATTGAACATCTCTCGCGACAAAGGGCTGGACCCGGCCGTCGAACGCGCGGCGACGCTGCTGCGGCGGCCCGAGCCCGTGCGACAAGCATGGCGCGACGAGTTGCTGTCGCGGGTGTCGACTCCGCCGCGAGCGCGCCGCATCCCGATGCGAGTCTGGATTCCCGTCGGCATCGCCGCGGCCGTGTGCGCGGCCGTCGGCGTCGAGCGACATGCGGCGGTCGACGGCGGAGACCGCGTGCGATTCTCCGTCTCCGCGCCCAGCGCGAAACGGGTGTCGCTCGTGGGTGACTTCAACGGGTGGAATCCACGGGCGGTACCGATGCGGCGTGGGTCGAGCGACGTGTGGGTGGTCGACGTTCGTCTCGAGCCGGGGCGCCACGTTTTCGCGTTCTCGATCGACGGCGCGCTGCGCGCTGACGCCGAGGCGCCGCGCGCAGTGGAAGATGACTTCGGTGTTCCAGGGTCGGTGGTCGTGGTGCCGGGCCGGGGGAGCGATTGATGCGCGGATTCACTTCGTGGAATTCGTATCGGATCTGCCTCGTGGCGTTGGCCGCCGCGATGCCGTCCCTGTCGGCGGCGCAGTCAGGAGCCGTAGGCCAGGACTCGTCGGTCGCGCCGCGGCTGCCCGCGAACGTAGCCGTGGCGGTGAACCGACTCGTCGACTCGGCGCGCGGGCGCGGCTTGCCGGTCGATCCGCTCGTCTCCAAGGCGCGCGAGGGCGCGCTCAAGGGCGCCGACAGCGCGCGAATCGTCACTGCCGTACGGCGCCTCTTGGCTGAGCTGGACTCCGCGCGGACCATACTGGGCCCGAAGTCGCCGAGCGCGGAATTGGTCGCCGCCGCGAGCGCACTGCACGCAGGCGTCACGTCGTCACAACTGGCCCACGTCGCGCAGCTCGGGGTGGGGGCGGGCGGGAACAGCTCGGCGAAGTCGGATCGGCTGGTGATGCCGCTCGTCGTGCTCGCCGACCTGGTCGCTCGGCGCGTCTCGGCGGACGTCGCAGTATCGTCGCTCGAGACCTTGCTGTCGCGCGCGGCGCCGGACGCGGAATTCGCGAGTCTGCGCGCGGCGATCGAGCGCGACATCGCCAATGGAACTTCGCCCGACGCGGCGATGCGGGCTCGAAGTGCGGCGGTGGCGCGGACGCTCGACGCGAAAACGGGGGTTCGCCCGCCGGAGGAGTGATCGCTCCGTTCAGCGACTCTTCGGCGCGAGAAGCGACCTCAGGACACGGAGTCTGGCTTGTGCCCGACGGCGCAGATCCATCCCTTGGCCCGCTCGACGGAGACTTGAACGTCGGCGAAGCCGGCTGACGACAGCAGCGCGCGATGTTCGTCGACGCTCAGGTAAGTCGCGCCGAGCAGCCCGGTCATCACCGGCCGGTAGAGCCAATCGAAGCTCCGGCCTTTGTACGTCTCGGCGAGGATCATGAACGCGCCGCCGGGTTTGAGCACGCGGACGATCTCCTGCAGGTCGGTCGACAAGTGCGGCCAGTAATAGTGTGTCTCGATGGCCGTGACGACGTCGAACGTCGACGGCGGGAACGGCAGGTTGGAAACCGAAGCCTCCTGCACGTCCACGCGCCCGTCGGCGATGCGCCTCGCGTTGTGCGCTCGCGACGCGGCGACACTGGCGGGCGAGTAGTCGATACCGTCGACTCTGCCCATCGTCGCGATGTCGGCGATCGCGGCGATCGTCCGCCCCCCGCCGCATCCGACGTCCAGGACGGTCGCGTTTCGTCGAATCTCGAGATGGCTGAGCCCCCACGCCGTCAAAGCCGAATGTCCCGCGTTCATGCGCGCGAGGACGAACCGTCCGACCAACCATTTCGGCTTGCGACACTGCCTGGCGAAAGCGAACGCGGCGCCGACGGCGACCGCGTACGAGACGAGCGAGCGAATAGTGGATGGGTTCATCGTCGACCACGACGAGATTTCGGTGTTCCAAGTTTCCGCCCGCGGCGACGATCTCGGTGGTTGGCCCGAGCCCTGCCTCGCGCACGAGCGTGAGCAAGAGCCTCGAGCCCACCTTCCGAGTTGGCGCTCAAGGCTCCCGCTCAAGCGCCTGCTCACGGCAGGGCTCGTTCCCGCGTCCGCGATGCCGACTGCCGGAGCGACGGCGAGAACCGCCCCGCGCCGTTAAGAGCTATTCGGCTCGCAGCGCCCGCAGCGGATCCACCCGGCTGGATCGACGCGACGGAACGTACGCGCCGATGAGCGCCGCGGCCAAGACGATCGCCGCCGCCGTCGCGTAGGCCGTTGGATCGACGCGAGTGACGCCGTAGAGCGTGGACTCTACGAATCGCGAGGCCACGAACCCGACGCACAGCCCGACCACGATGCCCGCGAGCGCCACCGAACCGGCGTCGGTCAGCTCGGCGGCTTTTACCTGGAACGGCGTCGCACCGAGCGCCATTCTCACACCGATTTCATGCGTGCGCGCGGCCACCGTGTACGACATCGTGCCGTAGATCCCTATTGCCGCGAGTACGAGGGCGATTCCGCCGAAGATCGTGAGCGCGACCGTCGCGAACTTGCGGTCGGCGGCGCTTCTCGCGATACGCTCGTCGAGCGTGCCGAGTGTGGCGGGCATCGTCGGGGCGACATCGTGGAGACGCGCACGAACGGAAGGAATCAACGCTCCGGCGTCGCGCGTCGTTCGGATGAACGCGACGAGCTGTCCTTCGGTGCGCGTCGGGTGTTGCGCGAGCGGCACGTAGATCTCGTTCTGCTCTCCCCGCGGCATGCTCCAGAGCGACGCCTCGGCGGCGACTCCCACGACGGTGAGCACCTGGTTCCAGAGGTAGTTCGAGATGATCCGCTCGCCAACCGGGTTTCGCCCGGGCCAGAGCGCGTTGGCGATTCCGGGCGTGATGATTGCGACCATCGGCGCGCCGTCACGATCGGCCGACGTGAAGGTGCGGCCGCGGACGATCGGCTGCTGCATGACGTCGAAGTAGCCGTTCGACACCAGGCGAAATCCCGCCATCGCGGGAAAGTCGTGGTCGATGGGGTCCGTCGTGCGGCGCACGGGGCCGGCCGTGCTGCCCCACTCGAGCGGGATGTGATTCGCGAATGCCACGCCGCTCACGCCGGGCAGGCTCGCCAGCTCGTCGCCGAGGTGGCCCAGCGCTCCGACGTCGACAGTGTCGCCGGGTACGAGCGAGGCCGTGACCACACCGTGCACCTGAATTCCGGTGTCGGCGGCGAGGATGTTTCGCATCGTCCGGATGAGCAGCATGGATCCAACAAGGAGAACGATCGCCGTCGCGATCTCGAACCCTACCAGCCACCGCCACACCGAGGCGCGGACGGTGTGCGTCGACCCGCGCGCGCCGTGCAGCAGCGAGCCGGGGTCGCCGCCCGCCAAACGCAACGCCGGGTACAGCCCGATGAGCACGGACGTGACGACGCTCAGCGCGACGGCGAATCCAAGGACGCTCGTGTCGACGTGGAGCTCGTCGATGCGGGGCACGAGGCCGGTGCCCAGCACACGCACGACGCGAGTGAACACGATGGCGAGCACCACGCCCAACGCCGCGCCGACGATGGCGAGCAGACCACTCTCGAGAAACAGCTCCCGCACGACTCGGCCGCGGGGCGCACCGAGCGCGGAGCGCACGGCGAGCTCGCGGCCGCGACTCAGCCCTCGCGCCAACTGCGCGCTCACCAGGTTCGTGCAGGCGACGAGCAGCACGAGTGCCGCGGCGGCGAGCACGACGGCGAACGTCAGTCGATAGCGACCGACGACGTACTCGTGAAGCGGCGCGAGATCGGCGTCGACGGCCGACGTTTCGTTGCCGTACGTGGCGAGCAAGGCGCGCGAGAGCGCCGTCATCTCGGCGCGAGCAGTCGTCTCCGTTACGCCCGGCGCCAGCCGGCCGACGACACGGTAGTTGCGGCACGTTCTACAGGTGCCCGGCGCCTGCTCGTGCGGCCAGTAGACGTCCGCATCGTCGATGAACTTGAACCCGGCGCGCGCGACACCGACGACGGGGACCGGTCGGTCCGCGACCTGAATGACGCCGAGCGGTCGGCGGGCGTTCATCCGGGTCTGCCAGAAATCGTACGAGACCATCACGGCCGGCGCGCCGCCCACGCGATTCTCGTCGGCCGAGAACTCGCGGCCGACGGCGGGTGGAGCGCCGAGCACCGCGAAGAAACCGCGCGACACGCCCACGGTGATCACGCGGCTCACGTTCGACCCGATGGTGACAGTCGCGGCCTGAGGAAACTGCGCCGACGCGAGTCCGCTGAACGAATGGGCCCGATCCCGCCAGTCGGAGAAGTTGGGGAAGGACGCGACTTGCAGCGCGCCGGTCTTGGTTTTCTCGCGCAACAGGACCAAGCGGTCAGGATTCGCGTATGGCAGCGGACGGAGAAGCACCGTGTCGAGCACGGCGAAGGCGGTCGTCGTCGCACCGATGCCGAGGGCGAGGGTGACGAGCGCGAGGGCGGTGAAGCCGGGTTGGCGGCGGAGGGAGCGGAGGGCGTAGCGGGCGTCGTGCATGGCGTTCTCTGAGTGGAGGCGCGGGCGTCGCCGGAATAGACAGCGAATGAGTCGGGAGGGTTGGGCGGGCTGCTCAACGACGCCCGAACTGCGCGGGATCGCGGCCAGTCTGCGGCCTGTCTTGGCCGGGATGGTACGGCTGCGCGCTCGAAATCGGGGACAGAGTTCCGACATCTGAATCCAGACCAGGCGTGACGCGGCCGGCGCCATCGACGAACCCCACCTCCAAAACGCAGGGTCTGAGGTCAGTTGGTCTGATGTCAGTCCCAGACTTCGAGCGGACAGCCCTTCGTCGACTAGTGCGCTCGAACCCAGAGTGGCCGGCCCAATTGAATCGCTGTTTGACCGATGTCTACCACACGAACGGTATCAGCCGATGCCGGACCTTCCGCTGGTACTCGACATACCCGGGAAGATTCGCCACCAGCATCCGCTCCTCGTCGAATAGCCGCCAGATCAGGAACGGCAGCATCACCGCAACGCCAAGTAGACCCCAATACGAAGCCAGCGCGAGCGGCGTTCCGATCACGTACAGCAACGCACTCGCGTACATCGGATGCCGGACGATCGCGTAGGGGCCGGTCGACACGACCGTCTGGTTCGGCGCGATTTCGATTGTCGCCGAGGTGAACGTGTTCTCGCGATAAACGCGAAGGATGAAATAGAATCCGACTACAACGAGGACATCGCCGGCAAGGACCACGCCGAGCGAGACGTCGGACCAATGGAAGCGCCGGTCGAGCGCCGGCAGCACGAGCAACGAGATGAATCCCGCCGACGCGCCGAGCATCACCAGTCGCTGGGCCGGGCGCTTTTCAGCTATTGGTCCGCCGCGCATGCGGCGCTCGAGCAGCGCCGGATCGCGCCGCATGAGGTCGAGGGTCGTGAGGAGGGACGCACCGAAGAAAACGGCGAGATACAGCCAGCCCTGCCAATAGCGAACGGTGCCGGCTGTCCCGAAGACAAGAAGGCCCATGACGGCGGCGAGGACGACGAGCGACGTCAACGCTCTCGCGGCAAGATTCGACCCTGGACCAGCCGGCATCGCGGTCAGCGCGCGTCCAACGTCCAGATCTGCAGCTGGACGTCGGTGTCCCGCGGAGTCGGCGGCGGTTCGGCGATCGTCGTCGCCAGGTCGAAGCCGAGTCGCTTCGGCACCGCGGCGCTTGGCGCGTTGCGCGCGTCGCAGCGGATCTCGAGGTGAGTGAATCGGCCCGTCCGTCGCGCCACGCCGACGATCGCCGACACGGCTTCGGTCACGAAACCGCGCCCACTCTCGTCGGCGCGGATCCAGTACCCGATCTCGGCGCGGTCGGCGTCGGGCAAGGCGACGCGGCCCGCGGCCGAGCGAGGAAAGAGATCCACCTCGCCCAGAATCGTTCGCTCGTCGCTCGTGAGCATGGCGAACCGCCACTCTCGATCGGCTTCGAACTCGGCGCCGAAGGCCGCCAGTCGCTCGGCGAGCAGCGGCACGACGGCCGGCGTCGCGACCCGCGGTGGAATCCAGGGCGCGAGGTGCTCGTAGTTCGCGACGAGAATCGAATGCAGCGCCTCGGCGTCTTCGGCGCGCCAGGGGCGAAGGCAGAGACGCTCGGTTCGAATCTCGATGGGGACCACGGCGCCCATACTGCGGTCAGCTCGACGGACGCTTGAGGACGATCACGAGATCCTTCGTGCGGCCTTGCTGCGTCGACATCTCCGTGAGTCCGAGCGCTTCCCAGCCTTCCGCGCCGAGCTCGTTGAGCTTCGCCGTGAGTGCGTTGCCGTCGAGGTTCGGGCCGAGCCAGAACCCAGAAACGCCGACGTCGAGAATCATGTACTCCCACCGCGGTGCCATTTGCGCCTCACGCTGATCGAGTTCTTCGCATGGATTATAGGGGGCTGCCTCCGCCCTCGTTCCAGGTCCCCGCACTCCGTTGTCGCACTCGTCCCAGTTATCCGAGGTACTCCCGGCGAAACTGGTCGTGTTGCGTGGCGACGGCGGGCGGACCCAGCTCATATGTCGTTCCGCTGGTGCACCACGTGACGTGATCCGCCGCCTCGAGGAGGCACGACACCTCGTGACCCGTGATTACGACCGCGGTGCCATCGGCCGCCAACTCTGAGAGCACGCGAGTGATGTCTTCAGCGTCCTTCGGGTCGATTCCGCGGAGCGGCTCGTCGGCGAGCAGACACGTCGGCTTGCGCACGAGCGCGGCCGCGACCTCCGCGCGGCGCCGCTCGCCGCCGGAGAGTCGGAATGGCCGCCGGTCGAGCACGTCGAGAATATCCAGGCGCCCGGCGGCGTCGTTCACGTCACCGCCATCAAATCGGCGCCGGATCATCTCGAGCTGCCGGCGAACGGTGAAGGCGTTCGAGAGGAGGTCGTGATCGGGCAAGTAGAAGAGGCCTAGAAGCGCAAACTTTCGCAGCGAGGCGCGAAGATGGACACGCCCGTCGTAGTGCACAGCGCCGCTGTCGGGCGCGATGCGTCCCGCGGCGATCTTGAGCAGGGTAGACTTGCCGGCGCCGTTGCGGCCGAGCACCACCCGTAGCTCTCCGCGTATGGCGCGCAACGATGCCGACGTCAGCACGCGCCGGCCGCCGAATGACTTTCCCACGCAGTCCGCGGCGAGCACGGGGATCAACGCGCGCCGTTCCCGATCGCGTGCAGAATCAACTCGCCGAGAATAGCCGGAATCGCGAGCGCGCCGGTCAACGCGACCGGGTGAATTGCGAGATTCCCAATCAGCGCCATCTCACGCCGGCGAAGCGTGTCGACGAAACCCAGGGTAACGCTCAGCGCAATCATCTCGAATTCGCCGGACACCGTCAGCGGAAGGGCGGGGAGGCTGCCGAACCACGCGACGATACCCACGACCGCGTGGGCCGCGAGCCAGCACGTCGTTCCGCGGACGAGGTACGCCTGTAGATAGGGCCAGTGAGCTCGCATTGCGAGGACGGTACCCACGTCTCGCGACAATGTGCCCAGCGCGGCGATCGAGGCTAGTCGCCACGCTGTCCGCCCCCTCCTATGCGCGCATCGCGATCGCCGGGTCGATCCGCGCTGCACGGAGCGCCGGAATCCAGCAGGCGACCACGCCGATCAGCGACATCAGCGCGGCAACGCCGAGGAACGTCGCGGGGTCGTGGGGCGCCACCCCGAACAGCAATCCTCGAATGACTCCGGCGCCGAAAAAGGCGCCGACGACGCCGAGCGCCAGGCCAGTGACGAGCAGCACGCCGCCCTCGCCGAGAATCATCCGTTGCACGCGGCCCGAGTCGGCGCCGAGACTCATGCGAACGCCGATCTCGTTGGTGCGCGCGCTGACCGAGAAGGCGAGCACTCCCGCGATGCCGACCGCGGCGATGAGGACGGCGAGCATTCCGAACGACGACACCAGTGCCGCGTTGAGGCGGCGTGGCGAGAGACTCTGGTCCTTGATCTGGGAGATCGTCATCACTTGCCCGAGCGGCACCGTCGGCGCGATGCGACGCACGATTCGCGTCGCCGAGGCGGTCAGCGCCGCGATGTTGCTGTCGGCCCGGACGACGAGGCCGCCGCCGATCGCCAGCTCCTGCGCGAACGGCATGTACATCGACGGCGGGAACTCGGCGTCGAGTCCCCCGTCGCGCGTATTCCCGACGACACCGACGATCGTGCGCCAATCGCCGCTGAACGGCGTGAAACGCAGTACGTCACCCGTCCACGCGACGCGTTTGCCGATCGGATCCTGTCCGCGGAAAAGCTTGTCGGCGAACGCCTGGTTGACGATCACGACCCTGCCCGCGCCGCGCTGGTCGGTCGCGGCAAACGTGCGTCCTTTGAGCAAGGGAATGCCGGCGGATTGGAAGTATTCGGGGTTCGCCGTTCGCACCTCGGCGCGCGGAACCGCCTCGCCGACCGCGAGCGCTCTACCCTCCGCCTTGACCTCGAAGCCGACGTCGGACCCACGCAGCGGAAACGACGAGCCGACGCCCACGTCGACGACGCCAGGCAGCGCGCGGATCTCGCGAGCCATGCGATCGTAGCCTTCCTTGGCCGCGGCGTCAGCCTGCATGATGCGCGCGAAGTCGCCATCGCCTATGGGGAGGAGCTGAACCGGAATCGTGAGCACCTGTTCCGTCTTGAGGCCCGTGTTCACTTCCGAGAGCTGCACCATCGTACGCGTCAGCAGACCGGCGCCGGCGAGCAACACGACCGAAACGGCGATCTGTGCGACGACCAGCCCACGCTGGAGGCGTTGACGGCGCACGCCGCCCGTGGTGCGGCGGGCGCCCGCAGCGATCCATGAGCCGAAGGTCCCCTCCTTGGGAAGGGACGCGACGAACGAGAGCAGCAGCGCGACAGCGGTGGACAGCGCGAGCGCGAAACCAAGAACGACGAGGTCGAGCCGGATCTCGTTCGCGCGCGTCGAGTACCGTTGCGCGAGCGACGTGAGCAGTCGCACGCCGCCGACCGCGAAGACGATGCCCAGCGAGGCGCCGGTGAGCGTGAGCAGAAGGTTCTCGACGAGCATCAGCCGGCGCAAACGCATCACGCCGGCGCCGAGCGCCGCGCGAACGACCAGTTCCTGTTCACGTCTCACGCCGCGCATGAGCGTGAGGTTCACGACGTTCGCGGCGGAGATGATGAGCACGAACGCGGCGGCGGACATGAGCAACCACAGCGTGAGGCGAGCCTTTTCACCGAGCGCTTCCTTGAACGGGATCACTGCCACCCGGTAATGCGAGTTCGGGTCGTAGGAGTCCTTGTGATCTCCCTGCATTCGCGCGTAGACGGCGTTCACTTCGGTCCGCGTCTGCTCGAGGCTCGCGCCGGACGCGAGGCGCGCCACGGCCGCCGTCATGCGATGCGTGCGCCCTTGCACCATTTGCGCGCTCAGGTGGTGCTTGCTGACGACCATGTTCATCAGCGCGTCCATCTTGTCGGGAAACGTCGGCGCGGGCTGCAGGACGCCGATCACCGTCGCCGAGCCACCGTCAATCTTGATCTGCTTGCCGACGATGCTTTCATCGCCGCCAAACCGCTTCATCCAGAACTCGTGCGTCAGGACCATCACCGCCGGCACGCCGGGACCGTCGTCGCTTGGCCGCGTAACTCTGCCGAGCACAGGCGAGAGGCCCATCACCTCGAAGTAGTTGCCCGTGACCAGACCGACCGAGACCCGCTCCGCCTCGCGGTCGGTACGCATCGTGATCGACCACGGAGAGTACTCGGCGATTCCGCCAAGGGACTTCACGCCGCCGCGGAAGTCGTTGATCTCCGGCACCGAGAAGTTGAGATCCTCGCCGCCCGGACCGTCCATCGACTGGCGCAGATACACGAGACGGTTGCCGTCTTTATGCGGCAGAGGCTTGAGCAGCACCGCACGGACGACGCTGAAGATCGCCGTGTTCGCGCCGATGCCGAGTCCCAACGTCATGATGACGACGGCGGCGAAAGCGCGGCTGTGGCGCAGCGACCTCGCGGCGTACTTCACGTCGGACACGATGCCGTCGAGCCACGGCAGCCCGCGCCGGTCGCGGACGGCCTCGGCCGCCTGCGTCACACCGCCCGATTCCAGCATCGCCTGTCGTCGCGCCGCGTCCGGATCCATGCCGCGACGGATGTTCTCGGCGGTCGCCATGTCGATGTGCGCGCGCAATTCCTCTTGAAGATCGTCGTCGCCGCGTGAGCCGACGAAGAATCCACCGACGCGGGCGAGCGCGGCGCGAATCCACCTCACGAAGCCCATCAGGCCTCCCTGCCGCGACGCGGCGTGAGAAAAGCGGCGATCAGTTCTGCGGTTTCTTGCCAGTCACGCGTCTCGCGCGCCAGTTGCTTGCGGCCGGCGGCGGTGAGCGAATAGAACTTGGCGCGACGATTGTTTTCGGATTGGCGCCAGTCCGCCGCGATCGCGCCCTCCTGCTCGAGTTTGAGAAGGGCGGGGTAGAGGGTGCCGTAGTTGAGCGCGAGGCGATGACCGCTCGTCTCTTCGATTCGGCGCGCGATGCCGTAGCCGTGCAGCGCGCCGAGCGATTCGAGGGTCTTGAGGATCATGAGGGCGAGCGTGCCCTGCTTGACGTCGAGCTTGTCGGGCATCGAGGGGCGTCCTATGGGTTACCCATACGACGTTAGGTTCGTGGGAAAAAGTTTCGCAAGAGCGAAGAGCGGGGGGATCCCGGCCATTCTGCGGTCTGTCGTCGCCGGGCGGGCCCCGATCTTGGGCTCGAAGTCGGAGGACCGACATCAGACGATCGGACATCAGACCAGCGCGCGCTGGGGCCACACGGCGCGCGCTGGGCAGGGGATCGTCAGGGTTTCTTACCCGTCGGGTGTAGCCCTCAATCGTAAATCACTATGGGCACACCTCCTCCCGCATCTTCGATCTGATGCGCGAGGCTGATGGCGTCGTCTGGTGTCATGCGAATACACCCGTGAGACGCGGCTTCGCCAATGGAGTCGGGGTTGTTCGTGCCGTGGATGAAGTAGTACGGTGCCTCGAAGTAGATCTTCACGCCCTGCATCGGATTGCTCGGGGCGCCGGGGGGTTCGTAGTGCTTGTTGCGGGCCCAGTCGGTCGGTGGCGGAACCCATTGTGGATTCCAGTCGATGTCTCCGCTTCGGAAGCGTCCGGTCGGCGTCGGGTGGCTCGGGCGGCCAACAGCGACCCCATATCTGTGTACGACGTCTCCGTCTCGAATGACCTTCAGCACGCGATCGGAGAGACTTACTTCAATCCGCATCTCGGCCTGGGCGGCCGAGTGAGTCCGATAGTGCGTCCACAGCAAGGCTGCGGGGACCAGCGGAGCAACGGTCATGAGCGTCGCAAAGCGTAATCGGCGCGTCAATTTCATGTCGTCCTCCCATGTTCTTGCTTTCTTAATGGGCAAGACGGTGGCCAGGTGCCGCTCGGTGGCGCGCGCGGCACAGCCTGGTCGTTAGACCTTTGTCATGCAACCTGCGAGAGGGCCGCGCGAATCAGTGCGGCGTGATGACGCGCTCGGATCTGGCCGGCGGCGGCACTGGGGAAGCGGCGCCTCGCTCGGCGAGAAGCTTCGCCATGAATCGATTCGCTTCGGCGATCCGTTCGACCTCGAGCGCGGTCGTCTCCACGGCGTTCTCGATTCGATCGAGTCGCTCCGAGAGGGAGGCGAATGCGTCGGGCCGCGTCTGGCGCGACCGTTCGTGCCTGAGCTCGATGAGCCGGAGCAGGAACTTGAAACTCGTCCCCAACCCGACGAGGGCGACTACCGCCACGACGGCTACCAACGCCACCCTATCCATGTCGCAGCTCCGGAAGAAAGGGGAACCCGAATCGAGGTTGTTGCCCGCACCTACGTAGGTCGACAGGCCCGGGTTTCGGGCGCGGGGTCTCGCCGCCTCAGCGCCAGCGCCGGTCCTCCAGCAGAGCGATCAGGGCGTTCGCACGGCGACGCGTCCGACGACGCGAATCCACCTGACGGTTCCCGCCGCGTCGCGCACGAACTCGATCGACTGACCGCGTTCGGTGCCGTCGGTCACGACGGCGCGATCCGGCCCGAAGAACGCGATCGGCATCTCGGTGCCGAGTCGCCCGCTGTTCTGTTTCTCCTGAACGACGAGCTGCTTGTCGTCCACGCGGACGATGACGGTGTTGGTGGGTCTGGCGTACGTCCCGATGTACGACGCCGGGTTGGGCTGTTGCGCGAGCGGCTCGACGTTGGGAAGCGTCTCGACCAGCCCGCGGTGCGCGATCGCCTGGTTGGGCGCGTACGTCGCGCCGAGGTAGGACTCGAGCGCCTTGCGCTCGACGTCCTGGATCAAACGCCAGCCGACGTTCGAATTGGTGAGAATGGCGATCGCGAAGTTGCGCTCGGGCACGATCTCGAGGAGGAGAATGTGTCCGCTCAACGTGCCGCCGTGCGAGGCCGTGTGAATGTCGCCCATGCGCCGCAGATGCCACGCGATGCCGATGTCGTCGTCGGTGCTCTGCTTGCGCGACTGAGGCGTGCGCATGAGCTCGAGCGATTGGCGTGTCAGGACGCGCTCGCCGTTCCGCGCCGTTCCGTCGCCCATGTGAAACCGCGCGTACGTCATCATGTCGGTGATGCACAGACCGACGCCGCCCGCGGTGACGCTCGACGACGGCACGAACGGACGTTGCAGCGTCGGCGTTCCGTTGCGCGTCGTGTGCCCCGCGGCGAACCGCTGGACGATGAACTCCCCCGGAGTCGTGCCCGCGTGCTCGAGGCCCAGCGGTTGAAACACGAGATCGCGAATCGCGCGGTTGATCGGCTCGCCGGTGACGACCTCGATGACTCGTCCCGCGATGCTGAAGCCCGCGTTGTTGTAGCTCCACGCCGCGCCGGGCGGCGCGACCTGCATCAAGTCGGTCACCGTCGGCGACTCGACGAAGTCCTTGAGCGTTTCCGTGCCGCGATCCGGTCCTGAGACCTGCCCCTCCCAGCCGCCGAGGTGCGTGAGCAAATGCCAGACGGTGACCTCGCGGCTCGCGGCGGAATCGCGGACGTGAAAGTCGGGCAGGTAGGTTCGCACGGGCGCGTGCAGATCGATCTTGCCCTGTTCGACGAGCCGCATGATCGCCGTCGCGGCGAACGTCTTGGAGATCGACGCGATGGGAAATACGGTGTGCGCCGTGACGGGGAGCGGATCCTCGACATTCGTCACGCCCAGTCCGCGCGTCGTCACCACGCCGTTGGAGATGATGCCGAGCGCGACTCCCGGCACCCCGAACTCCTTCATCTTCGACGCGGCGAGCGTCGCGATCGTGTCGAAACGCGGGTCGGTCGACGCCTGGGCGCGAAGACTCGGAGCGGCGACGGCGGCGGTGAACGCGAGCGCGACGAAAAGCCGCATGAACAGTGTCTCCTGTGCCTGGCGATCAGGGAGCCGTGCTTTCGTCGACGTCCTCGTCCACGGGCGCGAGCGGAACACTCAGCAGCTCCTTGGCTTCCTTCACATGCTCGCGCCGGACGAGGAGAAAGGTCCGCTGCAAGATCTCGCCGGCCCGGTCGTGGCGAATCATCGAAGGTATGTCTCCGGCCTCGAGTATCGCCTTGTCGAGGATGGCCAGCGCCTCCAGCGGGTAGTCGCGGAGGACGACCGGCTCTCCGGGATCGTAGATGATGCGAGTTCGCATGGCGCCCCTCCTGCCTCCTACGATACCGCTATTTGAGCTCCTTGACGAATTTCGTGAACTCGGCGCGATGCGCGGCGACCGTGGCTGTCGGGCCGAACAGCTGGATGAACAAGGCGCCTCGCGGCGTCTCGACGATCGCGGCAACCAGCGTCTGGCCGACGCGAACGGAATCGGCCGACCCCGCGCCGACGCCCCGACGGTAGGTGCCGCGAAACTCGGCCGTCGTCACGGGAAACGCCCCCGAGGAGTCGCGAGTGACCGTCTCGGGAACCGCGGATCCATCCGGCGTCGAGAACTGGCCGCGCCAGCGGGCGAGGTTCGCGTCCACGTTCCCGCCTTGCGAGGCGCCAAAGAAGAACGCCACCACCTCGCCATCGCTCGACGCATCCGATCCGTGAATGACGAACTGAGCCAATCGTGACGAGGACGCGGGCGGGCGAGGCGACCACGAGGCCGGCGCCTTCGTGTGATAGCCGAGCAAGGCGACCACCGAGTCGCCGGAAATGCTCGCGGCCGCCGTCCGAGACACGCTCGTCTCGGCGGGCAAGGCTGCAGCGGCGGCCGTTGCCACGAGTGCCGCCAGAATAAAGAACCGGCGCCGTTTCAAACTTGCGGCCCCGTTCCGCTCATCCGCTTCACCAACTCGTACAGGAACGTCTGTCCTTGATAGAACGATTCCACCCTGAGCCGCTCGTCCCTGCCGTGGAATCGAATGTCGTCGCGGTCGTAGAAGAATCCCTGGATTCCGTACGTTGGAATTCCAGCCGAGCGAAGGTAGGCGCCATCGGTCGCCCCCATGACCATCATGGGAACGGTCTGAACGCCCGGCCAGAGCTGTGTGGTTACGCCGCTCACCGCGCTCATGAGGTCCGATCGCATCGGTGACGCGGGCGCGTTGTGCGGCGTGCCGTCGATCGTGAGCGACACCGCCGTGTCGCCGATGACGCGCTTGAGGGTCGCCGTCACGTAGGCGATCGAGTCGTCGGGCAGCACGCGACAGTTGACGTTCGCCGCCGCGAGTTGTGGGAGCGCGTTCTTGGCGTGGCCACCCTCGAGCTGCGTCGCGACGCAGGTCGTGCGGAGCGTGGCGTTCCACGGCGTCGACGCGCCGGCGACACGCTGCATCGCGGCCGCGTCGCCCTTGGCCGCCGCGGCGAGATCCGTGCGGATCGGGCCCTTCTCGATGCCCGACATCGCGCGGAAGTATTCGCGCGTGACCTCGTTCGTCTTCAACGGAAACCCGAACTTCGCGAGGTGGTCGAGAGCACCGGCGAGATGGTAGATGGCGTTGTCGGCGACGGGCAGGGAGCTGTGTCCGCCCTTGTTGTGCACCTCGAGCCGGTAGTTGATGACGTACTTCTCACTGACCTGAAGGTCGTTCGCGACGCGTGTACCGGCGACTGATTCGCCCCAACCACCTTCGTTGAGGCACAGTTCCGCGTCGATCAGGTCGCGCTTGTTCTTGATCAACCACTCGACACCGTTGTAGGGGCCGCCGCCCTCCTCGTCCGCCGTCAGCGCGACGATGATGTCGCGGTCGGGCTTGAATCCCTCGCGCTTGTACCGAATGAGATTCGCGATCCACACCGCGGCCTGCGCCTTGTCGTCGCCGACACCGCGGCCGTAGAAGTAGCCGTCCTTCTCGGTGAGAACGAACGGATCCATGCTCCAGTCTTCACGCTTCGCCTCGACGACATCGGTGTGTGCGAGGAGCAGAATTGGTTTCCGTCGTCCGGTGCCGCGGTAGCGCACGACGAGATTCGCTTTGGTCGGACTCGCGCCGCCCACGAAGATGTCGGCGGCGGGAAAGCCGGCGGCTTTGAGTCGCTTGGCGACGGCCTCGGCGACGGGCGTCGTCGCGCCGGTGGTGTAGCCCGATTTGATCTCGATCATCTCCTTGTAGATCGAGCGGGCGAGCTGTCGCTCGGCCTCGGGGGGCATGGTCCGATCTTGTGCGCGAAGTACTGTCGCGCAGAGCAGAGCGCCGACGGCGACGCGAATCATGGGTTCCTCGTATGATGGAACGTGAGCTAGCTCTTGCCGCCCGCCTGGAGTTTGGCCAAGCGTCGCTTGGCGTCGGCGACCGCAGGTTGCAATTCCGGGTCGGCGTTCTTCCACAGCTCGACGAAGGTGGAGAGGTGCGAAATGGCTTTGTCGCGATCGCCCTTCGCGTCGTACAACTCGCCGAGTCGTTTGTGCGTGCCCGCGAGTCCGAACAAATCGTCGTCGAGCCGGCTGTCGTATCGGGCTCGCAAGAACGCTTCCAGCTCGGCGATCGCCGAATCAGGCTTGTTCGCCAAGTCGTACGCGCGGCCAAGATTGAAGTGGATGATCACCGGATCCTCGTTCACCGGCCGTCCGTCCGCCGCGGTGTCGGCTCGCTGGAACTCGCGAATCGCATCGCCGTAGCGCTTCTCGGCGAGCGCGATCTCACCGAGAGCCGCGTGCGTGTATGGCTGCACGCTTCGAAGAAGCGCGGTGTCCTTGATCTGCGCGAGCTGGCCAAGCACGGCGCGCGCGCGATCCGGCCGGCCGGCGAGAGCATAGGTGCTTGCCAGGAGCGTGTAGGGGCGATCGCGTTCAGGCAGACCCGCGAGCGGATGCACGGCGAGCGCGGCGTCCAGTCGCGCCGCGGCTCGCTGCGGCTGGTTCCTGAGCCACACGTCGTAGGCCGCCATGGTGATCGAGTCCGACAGCGGCACGGTCACGCTTCCGAGCTGTGCTGCGATGGCGGCGGATTCGCGATATCGCCGCTCGGACGCGTTCAACCTCCCATGGACCGCGAGCAGTTCGGACGAAAGAAATGTCCCGACGACCCGCACGTCGTTGGACCGCGATGCGGTATTGGCGCTGTCGAGGACTTGTTCGGCGCGGTCGTACTGCCCGGCGCTGTAGGGGACGAGGTACAGGGCATACAGATAGGAAGAGCTGTTGGGAATCCGTTTCGCCTCGACCGTCGTGAGGGAATCGAGCAACGCACTCTTCCCTTCCGCGACCGCCATGTTCACCAAGTTCGGCAACGGAATCGAGTTGTCCGGGCTGACGCGCATCGACAGGCGGAAGAGCGATTCCGCTTTCGCGAATTCGCGCATGGATAAGACCGCGACGGCGAGATTGTTCGCGGCGTACCCTGTGTCGCCTCGGTCGATCAGCGCTTGATACGCCGCGATGGCACGCTGCCGGTCGTGGCCGGGGCCGCGCTGGAAGTAGTATCCCTCGGTCAGATACCGTTCGTTCTCCGACAACCGCGCCCGCAACTGGTAGGCTTTGGTGACGGCCGAGTCTACCGCCGACGATGGATAGAACGAGTTGCTCATCGCGGTGCCCAGCTTGCGCCACGCCGTGGCGAAGCCCGTATCGATCGCGACGGCGCGCCGGAGCAGCGGAATCGCCTTGGTGAAATCGTGCTCGATGTCGAAGGCGCGAGTGCCCTCTGTGTAGGCCTTGAGCGCGTCGAACGACGACGTCGTGACCTGGTCGAGCGGCGGGCTCGCCTGCACGCTCTTGAGCGACTCGCCGATCTTGCCGCGCAACCGCCGCGTGACGTCGTCCACGCCTTTCACGAGCTGGCTCGGTCCATCGACTGTCGTCTGAAACGCGGCGAGCACGGTGCCCGAATCGGCCGCGACGAGCCGCAGGGCGATCACGAATCCGCTCCCGAGGCCGGTGACGTCGCCGGTGACGATCGCCTTGACGCCCTCCCGTTGCGCGAGCTGGCGCGCGAGCGCGATGTCGAGTTTCGACGTGGGCGGCAGCTGCATGCGTCTCAACGCGGCGACGACGTTCGCCGGATTGAACAGCTTGATCGATTGCGACTCCGCCAGGTTCGCGCGCACGCCCTCGGCGACGACGCTGCCGACGCTCGAATCGGCGCGGCTCACGCCAAAGTCCGACACGAGCACCACGTCGCGCTGGCTGAGCTTTCCGGAGGCGAAGAGAGAGCCCACCGGCCCGACGCCCAAGGCGCGCATGAGCATGAACGCGATGATGAGCGCGACGAACGCGCCGACCGCGTAAATGCCGCCGCGCGTCGTGCGCCTCCACGAGACGTGGGGGCTGGCTTTCAGGGCGATCGTCGCCATCGTGCCGTGCGGCACCTGCCCGCCGCCCGGCGTGAGCGTCGGCGTCGCGGTGATGGCGCGGCGCGCGACCGATTGGACGTACCCGGTGAACAGAATCACCGGCAGGCCGAGCGCCATTACGATCAGCGCACCTGGCAACACCCACGTCGGGAGTCCGATCGTGACCGTCGCCGCCTTGGCGATCGCGGCCACGGCGACGACCGCCGCGAGGTACATGAACAGCGCGCGCCGAAACGCCGCCGGGCCATTCATGAGTACGGAGGGCATCGCCTGCATGCCGCTGCCGCTCGTCACGCTGTTGAGCGTCGCGATCATGTCCGACGCGCTCTGCGGGCGGTCGTTCGCGTCCTTCGCCAGACAGCGCATCACCAGATCGCTGAGGGCAGCCGGCGCGTCCGGTCGCAACTCGCCGATCGCGCGGGGCGGCTCGCCCATGTGGGCCGCGAGGACGCGCGCGGGGGTCCGTCCGGAAAACGGCGGCTCCCCGGCGAGCAGTTCGAACGCCATACAGCCGAACGCGTAGATGTCGGCGCGATGGTCGACGTCCGGGTCGCCGGCGGCCTGCTCCGGCGCCATGTAGGCGGGCGTGCCGATCGACGTGCCGAGTTGGGTGAGCGTCGACCGGTCTGTCTCGCCGCCGGTCCGAGAGTCGCTCAGCGCCTTGGCGATGCCGAAGTCGGTGACGACGGCCGTGCCGCCGGAAAGGAGCACGTTGTCCGGCTTGATGTCGCGATGCACGATGCCGCGCTCGTGCGCGTACTGGAGCGCGCGCGCGACGTCGCCGAGGATGCGCAGGATGTCGGAGATCGAGAGCGGCGGCTGCTTTGCCATCCGCCGCCGCAGCGATTCACCCTCGACGAACGGCATCGTGTAGTAGGGCAGGCCGTTCGTGTCCCCCGTCGCCAACACCGGAACGATGTTCGCCTGTTGGAGCGACGCGGCCATGCGGATCTCGCGCTCGAACCGCTCCGCGCTGATCCCGGCGGCGAGCTCGGGCGAAAGCACCTTCACGACGACTTTGCGTCCGAGCCGGATCTCGTCGGCTACGAAGACGCGCGACATGCCACCGCCGCCGAGCTCCCGCTCGAGCGTGTAGGCTCCACTCAGCGTCGACTGGAGCTGGGACTGGAGGTCAGACACGGCGGGAATCTACGTCCGGGGGAAGGGACACGGTTAGAGGTACGAATGGGGAACGACTTGAGGCGCAACGGCCGAACGGCGCAACGGCCGAACGGCGCAACGGCCGAACGGCGCAACGGCCGAACGGCGCAACGGCCGAACGGCGCAACGGCCGAACGGCGCAACGGCCGAACGGCGCAACGGCCGAGCGGCGGGAAAGCGAAACGGCGCTTGAGGCGGAAAGACGAAGGCAACACTGAGGTAGGGAGCGCGTGCAAACGGTGATGGTCTTGCCCCTCGCATCGCCTATCGTCGCGCATGGGTAATCATCGAGACCTCGACGTGCTCGACGCAGCGGACCAAGTGGCGGACGAGGTCAACCGCCTCATCGACGAATCGCCGCCACGGCTCATTCACACGACGCAGCTGCGAAAGGCGGCTCAGGCGATCGGATCGAACATCAGTGAGGGATTCGGTCGCGGCACCGATTCCGAACGGAATTACTCTCTGCGCGTCTCGCGAGGCGAGGCAGAGGAGACGATCCGTCATCTGCGGGCGAACTTCGGGGCGAATCGAATTGGCCAGGCAGTCTTCTGGCGCCTTCGTAATCGCTTGGTGACGATCATCAAGATGCTGACCGCCCTCATGAAACGCGGCGCCTAGCGCCCACCCCGCCGAGTTTTCCGACGGCTCCTCGGCCGCCCCCCGCCGCCTGGCCGGGGCGCCGTTCGGTCCCTGCGCCGTTCGGTCCCTGCGCCGTTCGGCCTCTGCGCCGTTCGGCCCCTGCGCCGTTCGGCCTCTGCGCCGTTCGGCCTCTGCGCCGTTCGGCCTCCGCGCCGTTTAGGCCTCCGCGCCGTTAGGCCTCTGCGAATTCAGTCGTTCAACGCAGCGTCCCCACGACCTTTTCGACGTCTCTCTGATCGTGCTGAATGATCACCGTCGCCTTCAGATTGGCCGCCAGCTTCTTGAACCGGTCCAGCGACGCGATCGATTGTGCGCGGTCGGTGTTGAACGTCGGCACGCCGTTGCCCTCGTAGTTCTCGCGGAAGTGCGCGAGGTCGCCGGTGATGAGCACGTTGCCGGTCTCCTTGAGCTTCACGAGCAAGCTGTGATGTCCCGGCGTGTGTCCGGGAGTGCTCAGCATGATGACGGTCCCGTCGCCGAAGACGTCCCTGTCACCGACGACCGGCTCGACTTTCCCGCCGCCCGTGGTCCACGGCGCGAAGATCGCGGGATCCATCGGCGTCGTTGCCTTGGGGTCGGTCACGACGTCCCAGTCGCCCTTGCCGATGAGCAGCGTCGCCTGCGGAAACTGCCTCGCTTGTCCGGTGTGGTCGCCATGATAGTGGCTGATGGCGACGTACTTCACCTGCGCCGGCGTGACCTCGAGCTGCGCGAGAAGATCCGTGAGGCTCGTCTTGGGCGCGGTCGCGGCTGTGCCGACGGGATTGCCGGTGTCCCAGATGAGGTAGTCTTTGCCGTGCCCGATCAGGTAGCAGCTGAATGTCAGCTGCACCTTGAGGCCGTTGTAGGCGTACGTGTCGGAGAAGCGCTGGCCGACATCCGTGGGAGCGGCGTTCGTGCCGCATTGCAGGCGCGTCAGCGTGACGGCCGGCGCGCTCTGCGCCCGGGCCGAAGTCGAGGCGAAGGCGGCGCCGCAGGCAACCAACGAAAGAACGGCTCGATTCATTGCAGGGGGGTAGGGTCGCGGTAAGCTGCAGCGAACATCGCCCAGTTGCCAGCGTCGGGTGGACCGGTGGACCGGTGGACCGGTGGACCGGTGGACCGGTGGACCGGTGGACCGGTGGACCGGAGGACCGGCACCTGTCCACGGGTCCACTCGTCCATCATCTTTTCGGACGATGTCACCCACCCGTCGCGAAGCGCTGGTCGAGCTGAGCGCGCTTCTCGCCATCCCGCTTGTCCGATGGCCGGAACGGCTCGCCGATCCGCTCGCCGGCAGCATCGCCGACTATCAAGCGGGACGCGCACGTCACGACTGGAGCGCCGCGGAGGTGACGAAGCAGGCGCTCGATCGCGGGAATTCTCTGAACGGCTGGCTCCGCGCGATCGACGAGCTCTCGCCGAGGGCATTGGACGACGCGCGCGCTTCCGACGCCCGCGCACGGAGCGGAAGCCTTCTTGGGCCCCTCGACGGCGTTCCGCTGTTCGCCAAGTCGATCTACGACATGAGCGGTCTGCCGACGACAGGATCGAGCGCCGAGTGGGCGAGACTCTTTCCCGGCGCGGTCGCGCGCGACTCGCTCGAGGTTGCGCGCCTGCGGGCGGCGGGCGCGATCGTGCTCGGCAAAACCGCCGCGGACGATTTCGCGTACCACGGCAACGGTACGAGCTCGCTCACCGGCCAGGTGCGCAATCCGTACGACCCCGCCGGCGTGAAGACTCCCGGCGGCTCGAGCGCGGGGTCGGCGGTCTCGGTTGCGTGCGGCATCGCTTTCGCCGCGCTCGGCACCGACGACGGCGGCTCCAATCGGATTCCGGCGCAGTTCTGTGGCATCGTTGGTATGAAACCGACCTTCGGGCTCGTTCCGCGCACGGGCGTGATTCCGACGTGGCCGTACCTCGACTCGCACGGTCCGCTCGCGCGCCACGTCGCCGACGCGGCGTTGCTGCTCGACGCGATCGCCGGGCCCGACGCATCCGACGGCTTGGCACTTACGACGCCCTGGACGCGCGGCGTTCTGTCCGCGCTGCGCGACGACGCACTCGCCGGCGCCCGGCTCGGGCTCGTCGACACGCACGTACCTCGCGCGCAGATGAGCACGGAGTCGCTGGCGGTTTTCGATCGTGCCGTCTCCGACCTTCAAGCGGCGGGCGCGCTGGTCGAGCCGTGCGCGCCAAGCGTGACGCGCGCGACGGTGCGCGATCTCTTCGTCCAGCTTGCGAAAGACCGCGGCGACGTCCCGCCGAACGCGAACTCGCCGGCGGCGACGGCGAACGCGTTGTTCAGGTATTTCCAGACTCACGCCGGCGACGCGAGGCGCGATGTCGAGCGCGGACTCGCGCCCTATCGAGCGTTCTACGACGTGCTGCCCAAGGAATGGCCGGAAATGGCGGCCCTGATCGACCAGCCGTACGAGCGCGACCCGGCCGGCCTCTCGTTCGCCCGATCGCGCGAGGCGGCCATCGCGCAACTCGCGGCGACGTTCCGCGCGCAGCGCCTCGACGCGATGATCTACCCGACGATGCCGTTCCCGGCGCCGCGCGCCGTCGACCCGTGGCCCGACGTCCGCACGACGCTCGGCTACGGAAACTGGATGGGTTTACCCGAAGTGTCGGTGCCCACCGGACTCGGCGCCGACGGCATGCCGGCGGGCAATATCTCGTTCGTCGGCCTGCCCGGGAGCGACGCGCGCGTGCTCGCGCTCGCCCACGCCTACGAACGCGCGTCGTCGAGATTCGTCGCGCCGCCGTCTCCTTCGCGGCTGGGCTGATCTACATCAGACGGGCTGCGCCAGTCCGGCGGCCGATCGCCCGTGCGGATCCTGTGTCGCGCGAATCTCGTTCACCATCTCGAGCGCCGATTTCGTGCTCGGCGGCAATTCTCGGCTCGACGTGCCGAGCGGCGTCACGCGATCGCCCCATCGCACGAGCAGCGACGCCCAGGTGAGCCCACCGCCGAAGCCCGGCATCAGCAGCAACGAGCCGGGCTTCACGCGACCCGCTTCGAGCGCTTCGACCAGCGCGACCGGCACGGTCGCCGCGCTCATGTTGCCGTACTTCTGCACGGTGAGCATGACCTTGTCCATCGGCATGCCGGCGTACTTTGCCACGGCTTCGATGATCCGCAGATTCGCCTGGTGCGGCACCATGAGACTCACGTCGTCCGCGGAGACGCCGGACTGCGCGAGCACGCGCGACGACGCGTCGCACATTGCCGCGACGGCGCGCTTGAAGATCACCTGACCGTCGAAGTCCCACGCCGTGTCGCCGAGCGTGATGCCGCGTCCGCCGTATCCCAGCCCGACGCCGCGAACGCGCAGTGACGCGCGCGCCTCGGTGTCGCAGCCGAGCAGCGCGCCGATCACGCCGCTTTCTGCGTCTGACGGCTGGACCACGACCGCGGCCGCGCCGTCGCCGAACAGCACGGCGACGTTCCGGTTGCTCCAGTCGATGTAGCGGCTGATGAGCTCCACGCCGATCACGACGGCGCAGCGCACGACTCCCGTGCGAATCATGCCGCTTGCCGCCGTGAGACCGTAGAGGAAGCTCGTGCACGCCGTGTTGAGGTCCATCGCCGCCGCGCCTTCGGCGCCGAGCGCCCGCTGCACCGCCGACGCGGCGTTGGGGACCTGTTCCTCGTAGCTGCAGCTACCATAGACAACGAGATCGACGTCGCGCGCGTCGAGCCCCGCGCACGCCAACGCACGCGCCGCGGCGACGGTGGACATCTCGACCGCCGAGACGTGCGAGATGCGCCGCTCCTTCATGCCGGTACGCGTGGTGATCCACTCGTCCGACGTATTGAGGAACGTGGAGAGATCGGCGTTCGTGAGGACCGCCGGCGGCATCGCCGAGCCCCAGCCGGTGATGGAGGCGAACCGCATCAGAGAGAAGGTAGCCGCACGTCGGTCACCGCTCAGTTCCTGACGACGCTGATGACGCGAATCAGCCCGTCGCTCATGTTGGATAGCGCCCACGGTCGGCCGTTCGTCGCGCGAAACGTTCCCCCGACCCACTTCGGGCCACCGCCGACCACGAGCTTCTGTTTCGTGTCCGACGAGTCGAGCGCGATCACCCAGGTCGTCTTCGAGCCGGCGACCGGTCGCAGCGTGGCGCCCGGTTCGATCGCCAACAGACTCACGGTGATTTGGTCGGTGGCCAACGCCGGATGCTCCGTCCCGCCGGAGAATCGAGTCTTCTGGCCCTTCGACGACTCGCGGCAGTCGAGCGGCTTGTCCGCGACGGCTGACTCGCAGAGGTTGCGCACGCCGGTCTGCGGCTCGAGCAGCTCGACGGTGATGTTGTCGAACGGCGCGGCGCCGGGGTTGCGCGCGATGTGGGCGAACTTTCCGAAACTGTAATGCACGGCCAGGTCAGGAGAGGTGACCGTCGCGTCGGGAGCGCCCGGTCGAACGTTGACGAGGGTGCTCGCTCCCAAAGCGATCCAGAAGTAGTCGGGATCGTGTTCGTGCAGCAGCGTCGTGTCGTGCGGCGGAACGCGAACGCGCAGCACGCGGATCGTCGAATCCTCGTACACGAGATGGTGATGCGGCTCGTTCTTGGCCAGCACGGCGCCGGCGATCGATTGCGAGCGCACAAGAGAAGGCGTGGCGAGCGCCGCGGCGAATGAAAGGGCCAGCGCGACAAAACGCCGGCTGGAGATGCGTCTCGGAAACATTGCCGAACCCTCGGGAGGAGTCGCGCCGGCGTCGGCCGGCGCGAGCACTCAGACGAGGGCGGCGGCGCGGTCGCTCAGCGATTCAGCCAGTACGACAGCTTGACCAGGAACGTGTTCGCCGGATGCAGCCGCATCAAGTCCTTGACGTCGCCCGTGAAATCGTGGGTGCCTTGCGTCGGCAGGGAACCTTGACGTCCCTCGTTCCACACGAGGAAGAGCGTCGAGCCCGGGCGGTACTCCCAGCGGAACACGACGTTCGACTGGAACTCCTTGAAGTTGAAGCCGCCGGGATGGTTCGTGACCGACGTGTCTCCGTAGGCCGCGTACCGGTCGTCGTACGCGTCCGCCCTCGGCGTCGCCGAGAGCTGGCGCACGTTCGAGTACGTGCCCTTGGAGATGAACGGCTGCGTATACGCCTGGAGCGAGACGTTCGGCGTGAAGGTGTAGTTCAGCCGCACGGTCGCCGACGTCGTGGTCTGGTTCAAGTGCGCGAACGCGTAGTGCGTGACCTTCACCGAGTCGGCGAAGTTGCCGTACCACTGGTTGTCCGACACGTTGCGCGCGTAGTTGAGCGAGAACGCCGAGCTGAAACGGCCGAGCATCTTGTAGTCGATCTCGGGGCCGCCGTTCCACGAGCGGCTGCGGCCGCCGGAGCCGACGAACCAGTTCGCGTTGAAGTACGGAACGACGGATCGCTTGTCGTCGCCGTTCACGAACATCCACGGCGCGAGGTAGCGGTCCTGGCGGACCGCCGGTCCGCCGCGTGCCGAGCGGTCGTCGTACGTCGTCCCGAGCTGCCCGGCCGTGCCGCCGAAGTGCACGCCCGTGTTGTTGCGGAGCGTGATGTGCAAGTTGGTATTGTACGCCGCCTCGAGCGGGAGACCGTCGGTCGTCCAGTACTGCCACCAGTTGTTGTTCCACTGGATGCGGTTCGTGAACGCGCGCTGCTTCCGGTCGAAGAAACCCACCCAGTTGTTGAACGACTGCTGATCGGCGCGGCGCAGATAGCCGAGATCGTTCACCTCGAACCCCGCCGACCGCCGCAGATAGGACGTCTCGAACATCAGGTTCTGTCCGGCGACCTTGCCGAAATGAACCTCCTCGGCGTCGCCGTCGAGCGTCGTGCGGTTCGAGTCGAGCGGCAGGCCGGCGTCGGGCCGCTGATAGTAGTGCACGGCGTTGGTCTGGAGCGCGAGAATGTTCGCCTGACTCCCTTCCACCCGGCTCTTGTCGAACGCCGCCGTCAGCTCGTAGCGGTTCGAGAAAAGACGGTGGTGGAAATCCATCGCCGCCGCGTACGCGCTCGACGAGAGGAACGGCGAGGTCCACTGATCCACTCGTCGGTTCACCGCGGTGACCATGCCGCCGATCGAACTGTTGCCGCCGCGAAAATCCTGTTTCAACCGCGCG
The DNA here is from genome assembly GCA_963736315.1 of uncultured Gemmatimonadaceae bacterium. Lineage (GTDB taxonomy): Bacteria > Gemmatimonadota > Gemmatimonadetes > Gemmatimonadales > Gemmatimonadaceae > JAQBQB01. The sequence goes on from CAVTOB010000001.1 coordinate 651,510, forward strand.
ACCGTATAGTTGGTCGCCGGTTCGTAGGTCGTGTCGCCCGGACTCGACGCGCGCTGCGTCGTCGCGTCGAGCACCCCGAACGTGAGCCCGCTCGGAAATCTCCCCAGCAGTTTCGCGGCGCCGATGATGGTGGTCGGTGCCTGCGGGACGGTGTCGCCGTACGTGCCTGCCAGTTGCGGCGTGCGGCCGATACGCCGGCTGTAGTAGAGTCCCTCGCTGCTGCAGTTCACCTGGCTGCAGTTGACGTCGAAGCGGAAGAGCCCGCGGCCGGCGACGAAGAACGGCCGGCGCTCGTCGAAGAAGGACTCGTACGCCGACAGGTTGAGCACGGCCGGATCGGACTCGACCTGCCCGAAATCCGGGTTGATCGTCGCGTCGATCGTGAGGTTCGATGCGACGCGATACTTGAGATCACCGCCGAGCGTCGCCTGGGAGCGCGTGGTGTAGCGGTTCTGCCGAGATAGCTCGCCGCATCCTTGGTAACGACGTACGGCATCGCCTCGAGGCGCCGCGGCGCCTCGAGATCGTCGAGGCCGGCGAGCGAGCCGAATTGCGACACGAAGCCCGCCTTCGACTGTCTGAACAGCGGCCAGCTCAGTCGCTCGTTGTAGCGATAGATGTCGCGATCGATCGTGAATCCGAACGTGTGGCTCTTGTCGCGGCCGTATCGCAGCTGCGACAGCGGAATGCGAAACTCGGCGGTCCAGCCGAGCGAGTCGATCCGCGTGGCCACGTCCCAAACACCGTCCCAGGCGCTGTCTTCGTTGCCGTCGTCGTAGATCGCCTGATCCATCTTGACCCCGGCCGCGTTCACGCCGAACTCGAAGCCCGTGCGCCGGTCGTGGTACGAGTCGATGAACAGCCAGATCATGTCCGACGGCGTGTACGAATCGCGCCGCTCGAGGATCTTGATGATGCTGTCGGGATGGGGATCGAACGCGCGCACGAACACGAACAGGTTGGCCGCGTCGTAGGCGACCTTCGCCTCGGTGCGGAACCGGGGCTCCTTTCCTTCGGTGGGCTGCCACTGCTGGAACGCCGCGATCGGCGGGGCCGCTCGCCAGATGGGGTCGTCGTCCTTGCCGTCGATGACGGGCGCCGTCTCCGTCCGAATGGCGTAGGCGCCCGAATCGGTCGGCGGGGGCACCGTGCGGCGCGCGCCGCTCGCGGGTGTGCGCTTGCTGTATTCCTGCGAGCCTGCCTGCGACTGCGCGACGAGGGCGAGCGCGACGCCAACTGCCAATCGAATCATCCGAGTGTCGAGTCTGCTGGTGGGGGTGCCCGGGCGAAGCAAGCCGTCCGGTCAACGCCATTGGACAGACTACACGCGGATTTGGTTGAGAGGTTTCACCGATATGTCGTAAGCAAATCGTTGTCGCGACGCCACGAAAGCCGCCAAAGAGATTTGCCAATGGGCCTTCCATTTGCGCGCGACATCGTTACGCCGTCGAAACAGGGCGAGACGTGCAATAGAGAAAGAATGCGCGTGCGCGTGGCCCCCGTCGGCAACGCCCTGACACAAATCCGGGAAAAGAGGACGCGCTGAGTCCTCGGATCGTGGTAGATGAGATAGACGACATCTACCTCCGGAGGACTTATGTGGCAGAAACTGGCACTCGCAGCTGCCGCGTGCATCCCGATCATCGGCTGCGCGAGTGGTGGAACGAGCCCGTCGCAATCGGCGCAGGAACCGGCTCCCGCGGTCGCAACGGTGACCGGACAATCGAGCCTGTTCGGCGCCGCGGCGAGCGACTACGCGCTCGTCAGCGTGAACGGACATCGACTGCCATACGCCCCGGAGGTCGCCGGTGATGCCGCGCTCGGGCCGACGGAGGTTCTCGGCGGCACGCTGACGCTCCAGGCGAATGGGGCGTTCTCGATGTCGACGACGCGTCGCGATACGAAGCCGGCAGGTCAGAGTTCGTTCGACAGCAAATCCACTGGCGCTTGCGCGCCCGATGGCGAGGCCTATCGAATGTTCTGGGATGGCGGCGGCGACACGCAACTGGCGATCAGTGGCGACACCGTGACCGTCAACAATGGCGGCATAGTCTTCCGGTACCTCAAGCGGTAGTCGAGCAGAATCTGTTGCTGGAAGCGAAGAGCGTGTGGCCTCAGGCGTTCGCTCGGTAGCTCCGCAGTCTGGTCAGCATCCGTGCGTCCGTTGCCGTGGGGTCCGCGCCCTTCGGTGTCTCGATGACTTTCGGCGTGCGCGCAAGGCGCTCGTCGTTCATGATCGCCCGGAAGGCGCGCTCGCCGAGCGAGCCTTCACCGATCAGCTCGTGACGGTCGCGGCGCGAGGCGAACGGGGTCTTGGAATCGTTGAGGTGCATGACCCGCAGACGCGCCAGTCCCAGCGTGTCGTCGAACCGGCTCCAGACGTCGTCGTATGCGTTCACGAAGTCATAGCCGGCGGAGTAAGCGTGACAGGTATCGACGCATACACCCAGCCGCGCCCGCAGCGACGGCGGCACCGCGTCGATGATCGCGGCCAGCTCCTCGAACGTCGCGCCGATCACCGTGCCTGCTCCGGCCGTTGACTCGAGACAGAGGATCGTACGACCGGGGACGCGCGCCAGCGCCTCCGTGATTGCGTCGGCGTTGCGCTGAACGCCGCTCGCGCGGTCGTCGATGTAGTTGCCCGGGTGCGACACGAGAAAATCGATGCCGAGCGCCTCGCAGCGGGCCAGCTCGCCCACGAACGACTCGATCGATCTCCGCCGCAGCGTAGGGTCCGGACTCGCCAAGTTGATGAGATAGGAGTCGTGCGCGATTGTCGCGCCCACGCGTGTCTGCCCCAACGCTTCTCGAAATGCCGAGGATTCGTCGTCGGCGCACGCTCGCTCGGCCCAGCGGCTGGCCATCTTCGTGAAGAGTTGCATCGCGGTCGCGCCGATCGCCCGCGCGCGCCGCGGCGCGTGAGGCGTGCCGCCGGCGATCGAGACGTGCGCGCCGAGGAGCAGCGAGTCGTCCCACGCGGGGGCGCGCCAATTGGGATCGTCGGCGCTGTCGCGCACCCGCGTCGTTCGACGTGCGCGCGGCTTCTTCGGAGCCGCCTTGACCGCAACGTGTGTTTTCCTGGCTGTACCGCGTTTCTTTGCGCGCGGCGCTTTGCCGGCGGACCGCCGGCGACGCTTAGCCGTCGAACTCTTGCGACTTGCCATGGAAGGAGCGCCCGCACCTGGGACAATGAATCGGGCCGTTCTCGTCCAGCGCGTAGTCGAACGCGCGTCCGCACGAGCACGCGCCCTCGAGCGACTCGTTACCGCAGCCGATGCAGTAGCGATCGTCGGGGTCGTACGAACGGAAGCGTCCGCAGACCGAACACCGTTTCGTCATGAACGGTGGAACGCGAAAGTGGCCATCGCCGAAAAGTAGCGAGCGCGCTATCGCTGGTCTTTCAGCCAGCTCGCCGGATCGACCGACGCCGGACGCCCATCCACACCAGCGTGGCGAATCTCGAAATGGAGATGCGGCGGGAGCTCGGGGTCCGACACACCGACCTCGCCGACGACCTGTCCCTTGGCCACGGTTTGCTGCGCGCGGACGTCCGCTTTGTCGAGCGAGCCGTAGATCGAGTAGTCGCCGCCGCCGTGATCGATGATCACCGTGAGGCCGTAGGTGCCAAGCTGCCCCACGTTCACCACTCGGCCCGGCGCCACGGCGGAGACGCTCGTGCCGACCGGCGCGCGGATGCCGACACCGTTCCAGCGAATGGTCGTATTGCTCGCCGTCTGCGCCTTGCCGAAGCTATAGACGAGCGGGCCATCCACCGGCCAATCGAGCCGGCCGTAGTCGCTCGTGTGAATCGTGCTCGTGTTCAGCGATGCGTTCGGCCGCGTCGTCTCGAGGCGACGGCGGTCCGCGTCGAGGCTGGCGATGATGTTGGCGAACTGCGCCTCGGTCGCCTTGATGCGCAGGAGCCGGTCTTCGGTGAACCTCGCTTGCGCCCGCGTCCGAGCGAGCGTGGCCCCCCGCTCGTCCTCGAGGGCGCGAAGCTGCGCCTCCTCGCGCGCCTTGTCGCCGCGGTTCACTTCGAGCGCGCTGCGCAGGCCGACGAGCCGGGTCTGCTCGTGGGTCACGCGATCGTGCAGCTCTTCCACGCGTGTGACCAGCGCGCGGTCGTGGAGCGCCAGCGTGTGCAGATATTTGTAGCGCGCCGCCAGCTCGCCGAACGATCGCGCGGACAGCATGACTTGCGTCGTGAAGAGAGGGCCGCGCTTGTAGATCTCCACGAGCCGCGCGTGCAGCGCGTTTCGCTTGACGCCGAGCTCTTTCTCCGCGGTTGCCACGCTTCTTGTCGCGGCGTCGGCCTCACCGGTGATCGTCGCGAGCTGGTCGTCGAGCGCGCGAACCAGTCGCGCCGTGGCATCCGCGCGCTCGTTCAGGTTCGCCACTTCGGCGTCGAGGTCGTGAACGCTGTTCTGGAGGTCGGCGGCCTGACGCTCGAGCGCTTCGCGTTCGCGCCGGATGCGGTCGAGCGTGTCGCGCTGAGCGCGAATCTTATCGGTTTGTGCCGATGCGGCACCGGCGCCGCCGCCGACGCTCAACGCGATCGCCATGAAGCCGGCGACGACGACCCGCGCGACGTTCATACCTGGCGCAGATGGCGGCCGACCGAAACCACGCTGCCGCCAAATCCCATCACGGCCCCGGAGAGAACGCCGAGCAGCGCGAGGTGGCTGTCGAAGAACACCGTCTGGAAATGGAGATACTGGCCGAGCATTCGCATCGCGACGTACGTCATGCCGAGCGCGAGCGCGCCGCCGAGGATGCCTTTGACGGCACTCTCTATATGGAAGGGGCGGCTGATGTACCCGTCCGTCGCGCCGACGAGCCGCATGATCGAGATCTCGCGGCTTCGCGCCAGCACCGCCATGCGGATCGTCGCGCCAATGATGATCACGGCCACCGCGGCGAACGCGAGACCGAGCGCGATGCCCGCCACGCCGGCGATGTTCCGCAGCTTGTACAGCTGCGTGATCCACTCTTCGCCGAAGCGAACGTCGTCGACGAAGTCGATCTCGTGCAGGTGGTCGGCGACGCGCCGAACCGACGCGGGGTCGCGATTGCCCGGCTTGAGCTTGACGTCGAGCGAGGCGGGGAGAACGCCGGCCTCGAACACGTCCTTGAACTCGCCGAGCTCCTTCTTGGCACGTTCGAGCGCCTCGTCCTGCGTGACGATGTCGACCCTGAGCACTTCGGGGAACTTCGCGATCTGGTCGGCGGCGTCCGCGATCTCCTTGTCGGACGTGCTGTCGGCGATGAAGGCCCGAATCTCCACACGCTCCTCGATTCGCTGGAGCGCGGCCCGGATATTCAGCGCCACGAGCCCGAACAGTCCGAACGCGAAGAGCGAAAACGCGATCGTCGTGATGCTCAGCGCGCTCAGGAGCGGCGCGCGGCGAAATGCGGTGAACGCAGTGTTGAACGACGTCATTCGACTTCCAGCTCCACCTTCGGCGTCTCGGCCGAGTCGAACACCACTTCGCCGTGATTGAGCTCGAGGCAGCGGTAGTCGCTCGACCGCACCAGGTCGAGGTCGTGCGTCGCCATGATCACGGCCGTTCCCGAGGCGTTGATTTCGCGCAGCAGCTGGAAGATTCCGCGGCTGGCGCGGTCGTCGAGATTGCCGGTCGGCTCGTCGGCGATGAGGACGAACGGGTCGTTGACGAGCGCTCGGGCGAACGCCACGCGCTGCTGTTCGCCGCCCGACAGTTCCTTGGGATAGGCCGTCGCCTTGGACGACAGGCCGACTTGTGTCAACGCGCGGGCGACTCGGTTCGCGATGGAAGCACGCGGCGCGCCGATCACCTCGAGCGCGAACGCCACGTTTCCTTCGGCCGTCCGGTCCTCGAGCAGCCGAAAGTCCTGAAAGACGATGCCGAGCCGGCGGCGAAGTTTGGCGACGTCACGTCGCTTGATGCCGGTCGGAGCTGTAGCCGCTCACCCGGACTTCGCCCGAGGTGGGGCGCTCTTCCATATAAAGCAGCTTGAGGATCGTGCTCTTGCCGGCCCCGCTGGGGCCGGTGAGGAACACGAACTCGCCCTTGGCGATGCGGAAGGTGGCGTTGTGCAACGCCGAACTTCCCGCGACGGCGCGGGGATAGACCTTCGAGACTCGATCGAAGCGGATCATGGGATGGCCAACCATTTGACGCACGGTCGTTTCCAGCGTCACCGCGGCGTTGCCGATCGAACCTCGACGTTGCGCGTCCCCGTCGTTTGCCGGTCCACCGGTCTACCGGTCCACCGGTCCACCGGTCCACCGGCTCCCTCAGCGCAGCGCCTGCTCGATGTCCGCGATCAGGTCCTTGGCGCTCTCGATCCCGACGCTCAGCCGCAAGAACCCGTCGGGAATCCCGGCGCGGGCACGTTCGGCCGACGACAGGTGCGCGTGCGACGTGAACCGGGGCTCGGAGACCACCGAATCGACCCCGCCGAGGCTCGGGGCGTGGCGGAAGATGCGGATCCGCTGAAGAAACCGGGTCGCGGCGTCCGCTCCGCCGGCCAACTCGATGGCCATCATCCCGCCGAAGCCGTCCATCATGCTCTTGGCCACCTCGTGGTCCGGATGATCCGGAAGACCCGAGTAGTGGACCTTGCCGATCGCCGAATTCGTGGCGCACCACTCGGCGATGCGCATCGCGTTCTCGTTCTGTCGCGCGACGCGGATGTCCAGCGTCTTGAGTCCACGCTCGAGCAGCCACGCCGCGAACGGGTCGGGCGCCTGGCCCCACACCATCATCTTCTGGCGCACTTCTTCGATGTACGGCGCGGTTCCGCACACGACCCCGGCGAGCACGTCGTGGTGGCCATTGAGATACTTCGTGGCCGAGTGGATGACGACGTCCGCGCCGTGCTCGAGCGGGCGCAGGTTGACGGGACTCGCGAAGGTGGAGTCGACGACGAGCGCGATGCCCAGCTCCTTCGTGATGTAGCTGACCGGGACGAAGATCGATGACGCGGCACGTCGGGTTGATCGGCGTCTCGAGGAAGATCGCGCGAGTCGTCTTGCGTAGGCGCTTCCGCCAGACGCGCGTCTCCGTCGGATCGATCAGCGTGACGTCGATGCCGAACGTCGCGAACTCGGTCGCGAGCAGGCGACTCACGCCGCCGTAGATGGCGCCGCTGGCGAGGAGATGGTCGCCCGGGCGGAGCAGGGCGAGCAGCGCGCACGCGACGGCGCCCATTCCGCTCGCGAGCAGGACCGCGCTCTCGGCTCCCTCCAACGCGGCGACTCGTTCCTGCACGATCTCGGCGTTGGGCGAGTTTCCGTAGCGCGGATACCGAAGGCCGTCGCCGGTGCCGATCTCCTGGTTGAAGTTCACCGACTGAAAGAGCGGATGAACGACCGGCGTGTCGGATTCGTGCGCCGGCGCTCCCGCGTGCACGGCGAGCGTCGCGATGTCGAGCGGGGCGGCGCGAGTCGAGCCCGAGTGACGACGGGCGCGAGGATGGTTAGGCAAAGGCCGTGTTTCTCCGTCCGCGATTGTCGAGGTCCGGCTTCACGACGCGCACTATTTCCGACGGCGAGGCGCCCGCCACGTCGCGAAGCACGACGTCGCCGGCGCGGAGCGACTCGTCGATCCGCACCGTCGCCAGCTCACCGCGGCGCGGGCCGTACACCCACGCCAGCTCGCCGTCGTTGAGAAGTCGCGCGCGCGCGTCGCCCGGGTTCAACGTCACCATCGGGCCTCGGTCGGTGTCGCCCTTTCGCGTCGTATCGAGCCGCAGGACGCGCAGCGGCTTGTCCAGCGTCTCGCGATCCACGAGGTCACGCCGGGAAGTGGCCGACCGCGACGTACTCGTCGTTCGCCCGCATCACGAGGCGGCGGCCGCACAGCGAGTCGAGCATGCCGCGGGCGTGTGTCGAGTCGCTGCCGGTGGCGATGGCGACGTCCTGGGCGTTGGCGGTCCCCAGACGGTAGACGGCCTCCCAGGTGCTCCGCTCTTCGTCGGTCAGGACGCCGGCGACGCGCACGCCCTCGGCGTTTTCGACCGCGAGAGCGAGGCCGTGTCGCTCGAGCGCCGCTTCGATCGCGACCCAGTGGTCGTCGTTGACGCCGCGGAAAAGGAAGTAGGCATCGCGCGGCGCGTCGTCGGACGAGTAGCGCATGAGCAGTTTGGCCACGACTTCGTCGGCGCACGAGAAGTCGATCATCGACACCTGCGAGAAATCGATGATCGTGAAAGCGCGCGCGTCGTCGGCGGCTGTCGGGTCGCTGAGGAGCAGCTCGATCTGGGTACGCACCGCGGCGCCGGTCGGCCGGGTGACGAGATTCGAGTAGAGGTCGCACTCGAGCGTCTGGCGAAGCACGCTGCTCAGATCGATATGGTGCATCATCGCTCCGTCGATCCTCCGTCCATGGCTTCAGGAATGATTACCTGAACTTGCGCGCCAGGGAACTGGGGGAGGCCCTCGACGAGCGGCGGATCGTCGTCCCAGTCGGGTACGATGCCGATTCTGGCGGTTCCACTCCGCACGGACAGCTTGCCGTGCCAGCGCCCGACGTAGTTCCGCGCGCCGGCGAGGCCGTGCCCGCGGCCGCGCTCGCGAAATCGGCTGACGCCGCGGATGACCGCCTCCTCGAGCGCGGCGGCGTCGTCCCAGCGCGTCGTCGGCAGGTGCCCCGGCGCGCTTTCAAGAGATCTTCGGAACCCCAGCCCGGCGTCGCATACCGCGATTACCACGACTCGGCGACCGAGACGCTTGGTCCAACGGTAGCTCTGCACCGCGACCCATCCGCCTTGTCCGGCGTGCTCGATGATGTTCTGGCAGATCTCCGACAGCGTCATCGTGAAGCCGAGGATGGCCTTGGACTCGAGGTGCAGCTCGTTCTGGAGAATCCGCTGCGCGCGCTCCTGCACTCGCCCCACGACGTCGTGTACGTCGCCGCTGCGGGTGATCGGCGTGATCTCCAGCAGGACGTTCGACTCGCCCGCTTCGCGCCGCTTGGGGTACGAGCCGCGCAGCTCGTAGAGCGATTCGGCGTGGCGGAAAAACGACGTCCGTTCCCAATACGACGTCGTGTCGTCGAGCTCCGGGACGGCGAGCACCGGCCGCTCTTCACGCGTCTGCGCGAGCGTGAGCAGCGCCGTCAATCCATAGGGCGACGCCCACCGCACGTGGCGCGCGTCGACGAGCAGCTTCGCGTCCGGGGGAAGCGGGGCCAACTGCTCCAGCACCTGTTCGAAGGTGTGCTCGTCGAGCGAGGGCGGAACAGTGATGACCTGAGTCACGTGAGGCTGATTGTTCCCCGGAGATGGTCGGAGAGCCCGGAGGCTCCACGATGCCCGACGTTGCGAGCCGCCGCGCGGTGCGCGGCAAGGATGGCGTCGCCAAAGTTATCACCGGCGAGCAGTCGTGAGAAATAGGTCGCGCCCCACACGTCGCCGCAGCCGGTCGGGTCGCCACCCTCGATGATGTGATCCGCGGGCACGATCGCCGTGCGCATCGGGCGCACGTCCGGCGCAAGCGCCTCGAACGGCCGGAGCGAGTCGGGTCGCTGCAAGGCGAGACGGTCGAAGTCGGCGGCGGCGAAGTACACCGCGCCGCGCTTGGCCAGCGTGACGACGAGGCAGCGGACGCCCGCGTGCAGTGCCGTCGCCGCCAGCGCCATCGGATCGGCGGCCAGCATCCGCATCTCGTCTTCGTTCACTTGCAGCACGTCAAAACAGCCGCACCATTCGCGGACGTCCGAGATGGGGCGCAGGGTCCGGAGACCGTCGGGCTGCACCGCCCAGGCGAGCATGTGCAGGTCGGCGTACATCGGACCCGCGAACGACCGGCGGATGAGCATCGTCGTCTCGAGGTCGAGCTCCCAGCCGCTCAAGAAATTGATGTACAGCGCGTCCAATCGCGCCGTCTCGAGCACGGGCTTGAGCCCGAGCCATGTCCACGGCGGTACTCCGCCGTGCATCACCTCGCTCCGCCGCTCGTCGTCGAAGTAGCGGAGCTCGACGCGGTTGTTGGGATAGGGCACGACGATCGGGCGTCCGTCCGCCGCCATCCGCCGGAGCCCGCCCATGAACTGCGCCGCCGCCGGCGCGAGATCCTCTCCGACCTTGATGATCGGAACGATCTCCCACTCCTCCGGCAGCGCGGCGTCCATGCCGCCGAGCGCGTAGCTGATCCCGCCCCATTCCTCGATCGGAATCGAGCGCGCGTCGCGCCCGTAGATCACGTCCCACACGATCGAGCCGATGACGCCGACGCGCCGCTTGCGCGTCACGACGCGAGTCCAGAGTAATACCGATGGCGCACGGCGAATCTCAGTGGCGGAACTGCCGTTTGCCGGTGAAGAGCATCGCCATGTCGTGTTCGTCGGCGGCGGCGATGACCTCGGCGTCGCGCACCGAGCCGCCCGGCTGCACGATCGCGCGGACCCCGGCTTCGGCCGCCTGGTCGACGCCGTCGCGGAAAGGGAAGTAGGCGTCCGACCCGAGGACCGAACCGGTCGTCGCATGCCCGGCGAGCGCCGCCTTGTGCGCGGCGAGAAACGCCGCGTCCACGCGCGACATCTGTCCGGCGCCGATTCCAATCGTCGCGCCGGCGCGCACCAGGACGATCGCGTTCGACTTGACCGACGCCACCGCGCGCCACGCGAACAGCAGATCGCGGTACTCGTCGTCGGTCGGCTTGCGCTTTGTCATGAGCGTCCAACCCGTGTCGTCGATGACCGCCGGCGCGCGCTCTTGCACGAGCACGCCGCCGCGCACCCGCTTGTAATCGAGATGGTTGTCGGAGTTCACGACGTTCGCGCGCCCCTCGAGCACGCGCAGGTTCTTCTTCCGGCCGAGGATCTCGACGGCGCCGGCGCTGAACTCCGGGGCGACGATGCATTCGACGAACAGACTCGCCACGGCGTTCGCCGTCGCGTCGTCGACCGGCACGGTGAACGCGATCACCGAGCCGAACGCCGAGATGGGGTCGCAGGCGAGCGCCTTCTTGTACGCGTCGAGCGCGTTCGCGCCGACGGCGAGCCCGCACGGCGACGTGTGCTTCACGATGGCGCACGCCGTTTCCGTCGAGAACGGATCGACGGCGAGCAGCGCGCCCTCGAGGTCCAGCAGGTTGTTGAACGAAAGCTCCTTGCCGCCGCGCTGCGTCAGTCCGCCGAGCCCCGCCCCCGGCCGCTCGACGTAAAACGCGGCCGACTGGCCCGGGTTCTCGCCGTAGCGCAACGACTGCGCGCGCTCGAACGAGACGACGATCTCCGGCGGAAACTTGTCGCCGCGCTCGCGCGCGAACCACGACGCGATCGCCGCGTCGTACGCCGCTGTGTGAGCGAACGCTTTCCCGGCGAGAATGCGGCGCAGGTCGAGGTCGTCGTCGCCCGCGTCGAGGGCCGAGTGCACGCGCTCGTAGTCGTCGGGGTCGGCGATCACCCACACCGACGCGAAATTCTTCGCGGCGGATCGCAGCATGCTTGGCCCGCCGATGTCGATGTTCTCGATCGCATCCTCCGGCGTCGTGCCGTTCCGCGCCACCGTCTCGCGAAACGGATACAGATTGACCGCGACGAGATCTATAGGAGTGATGTCGTGTTGGGCGAGTGAAGCCATATGCTCGGGGACGTCGCGCCGAGCGAGCAGGGCGCCGTGCACGGCCGGGTGAAGTGTCTTCACTCGGCCGTCCATCATCTCGGGGAATCCGGTGACCTCGCTGACGTCTCGTACGGTCAGACCAGCCGACCGCAGCGCCTTCGCCGTCCCGCCAGTCGACACGAGCTCCCAACCGAGCTCGGCGAGCGAACGCGCGAAATCGACGATACCGGTCTTGTCAGAAACGGAGAGCAGGGCGCGGGACATGGTGCGTGAAAATAGCGGCTCCGGGGCGGTCGCCGCACTCCTCGATCATCAGGCCGAGTGCGGAGGCGGTGTGCGGAGAACTGGAACGAGGAACGAGGCGGTGTGCGGAGATGGGGACGAGTGCGGAGGCGGTGTGCGGAGGCCTGGAACGGGGAACGAGAAGGAGTGCGGAGGCGATCGGTCGAACATCACCGCACTCCGCCGCCGCACTCGTCCCCCTTGTCGAGCCCTACTTCGCCGCCTTCGCCGTCGCCGCCTTTGCCACCGCCGCAACGATGCGGGTCAGTGATCGCAGATCGCGCAGGTCCATCACCTCGGCCGGCGAATGACTGTAGCGAAGCGGCCACGCGAGCGCGACGTCGATTGCCCCGACGCGAGCGAACTCGGAGCCGTCGTTCCCGCCGTTCGTCACGCCGACCTGAAGTGGAATGCCGTTCGCGCGCGCGATGCGCATGACGCGGTCGATCTCGTCGGGCGGCGTGACGCTCGAATTGTCGAGCGCGCGCATGACGGCGCCCTGTCCGATTGGCGCGTCGGCAAAGCGCTGGCTCTCGAGCGGCGAGTCGGACGACACGAACGTGTCCACGGCGTGCACGCGGTGCACCGACGGACCGAAGATCGCGGCTGCCGCCTTCGCTCCCTCCAATCCGCCTTCTTCGCGCACCGAAAACATGAAGATCACCTTGTGGTCGAGCTTCGCCGGATCGACCTCATCGAGGGCGAGAAGCAGCGCCGTCACTCCGGCGCGGTCGTCGATCGAGCGTCCCGTGATCCGCACGTCGCCGATGCGCGCCGAGCATTTGAAACCCGTCAGCGCGAGCCCGACGTGCACGCCCGAATTCACGAGCTCGACGGAGTCTCGCGCGAACCACGCCGTGAGTGTCGCCGGCTCGCGGTTCGGCGAGCTGTCCCGCGGCACGAAGATGCCGCGCATCGGCCCCGCGCGCGACGCCTCGCAACCGAGCTTTCCGTCGCGCGGCGCTTGGTGGTCGGTCGGCCGATGCAGCAGCGCCGGCTGTCCTTCCCACAAAAACGGAAAGAACGTTCCGCGGGGCTTGAGCGAGAGCATCCCGTTGCGATCGATGGCGGTGACGACGAAGCTGATCTCGTCCATGTGCGCGACGATGACGGTCGTGTCGCGGTCCGGACCCAATGCCACCACGAGATTCCCGGCCGAGTCCACGCGTGCCAGTCCGCGCGCCCACGCCGGCAGCATCGACTGAATCGCGTCGCGCATCGGCTGCTCGAAGCCCGACGGCGCGTACACGTCGGCGAGCTTGCCGAGTACCTCGGCGTATCGGGAGAGCGAGTCCTGCACCATGAGCGGCGGTGCGGGCGCCCAACCATGTCTCACCGCGATCGGTCGCGGAGCGTCGGTTCCAACCGCCCCCGCGCGTGCGACGGCCCGAAAGAGCGACGCGATGTCCGATTCCTGCAGCGTCTCGGCCAGCGTGCCGCCGAAGCGGGCCAGTGCGCCGATCGACAACGTGGCGCCCACGTTCAGTCCGGCGAGCGGCGGCCACGGCGCGCGCAGTTCGCGCGGTGTCGACTGCATCCGCCCCAGCTCTCGATCCACGACGAACAGCGAGTCCACCCGGCCCAGGCGCCGGATCGCCGACGTGAGTCCGGCCCACGCGAACGACTTCTGCGCGGAGACGATGAACACCGTCTCGCCGTTGCTCGGCTCTCCCTGCGTGGCGGCGGCGACCACCGCCGCGCATCCGGCGCGGTTCGACGCCGCCGGACCGGCGACGAAGTCGCTGAAGCTCCACTCGGGCCAATCGCGCACGACCGGGTCGAGGCGGTCGATGCCCATCTTCGCGACTTCGGCACGCGAACGAGCGCCCACGTCCAGCCAAAGGTTCTCGATCGACGTCGGCGCGTCGTCAGCGGTGCGCCGGCGCCACAGGTGATTGCTCCGCACGGCGAACACGCCGGACACGTTGTGAGACCGGAGCGGATTGGTGCGATCGACGGCGATGACGATGACCCGCTGGCCCTCGTGGTACTGATCCCACAGCGCGGGATGCTTTCCGTTGCCGATGCCGTGCACGCGGAGGTAGCCGTCGTCCGTGACGTCGCTGACGACGTATCCGGTTTCGTCGATGCCGCACGCGACGACGCGCGTGGGCGATCCGCTGCCCAGGTGCTTGACCAGATTCCCGCTGTCGTCCCGCGTCCATCCGCTCGTCGCGCTCAGAATCCGGTCGGTGGCGAGCCGCTCGTACCCCGGCGTCGCGATGAGCGCGATCCACGTCGAGACCGCGTGCGAGTACGGCGGCGTCGCGAGCGTATCCTGCGCGCGGACGGACGGCGCTCCCGCCGCAACCGCGAACAATGCGCCAACCGCCTCAGCGAGAAAGCGCGAGCTCGATGTTCTCGGCAAGTCGGGAATCCTCGTGCGGAAGGAGTGTGAACGCGGGCCTGGTATCGGCCGAGATGGTCGACGGCGCGCCGGAAGCGAGCGAAAATCGCCCGCACGCCACGGCGTCGAGCACGCGCGGGTAGAGAATGTGTTCCACGCGCAGCACGCGAGCGGCGAGCGTTCCCGCGTCGTCGCTCGCGAACACCGGCACCGGCCATTGTGCGATGATCGTGCCGTGGTCGTACTGCGCGTCGACGAAATGAACGGTCACGCCGCTGACCCGCGCGCCCGATTCGATCACGGCGTGGTGCACGCGGTTCCCGTACATCCCGCGCCCGCCGAACGCCGGAAGCAGGGCGGGGTGGACGTTTACCATGCGCCCCTCGAACCGCGACACGATGTCCGACGGAATCATCTTCACATAGCCCGCGAGCGCGATCAGGTCCACGCCGTGTTCGTCGATCAGACGGTCGATCGATTGCGCGCCGCCTCGCGTCTCGGGCGACAGCACCATCGATGGAATGCCGCCGCGCTCGGCGCGCTCCAGCGCGCCCGCGGTCGATCGATCGGTCCCGACGACGACGACGCTTCCCCCGCGCCGGTCGCCGAGCGCATCGAAATGGTCGAGGATGGCCTGGAGGTTCGAGCCGCCGCCCGACGCGAGCACCGCGATGCGCGAAGTCATCGCGCGGATTCTATTGCCCGCCCGACGGCGCGGGAAGCGCGTCGAGGAAGCGGTCCACCGCCTCGCCGAGTGAATGCGCGACCTCCAGACCTTCGGCGCGAATGCGTTCGCGATCCTCGGACGGCGATGACGCCACGTCGAGGAAGATCGGGCGGCCGCCGAGCGCCGCGGCCGGCGCGATGTCGCGCCAGCGGTCGCCGATGAACACCGACGCCTGCGGATCGATGCCCAGGTCGGCGATCGCGTCGCGAAACAGCCTCACCGCGGGCTTTCGGCAGTCGCACGGACCGGTGATCTCCGGAAAGTGCGGGCACACGTACGTCGCGTCGATCCGGGCACCCTCGCGCGCCAGGAGTTCGTCGATCCGCCGTCGCACCGCGTCGTAGTCGTCGGTCGAGAGCCATCCGCGGGCGATCCCCGACTGGTTGGTCACCACGACGACGATCACGCCTGCGCGATTCAGCCTGGCGATCGCCGCGGCGGCGCCGGGGAGCAGCGCGACGTCGTCCGGATCGCGGACGTAGTTGGCGTCGTGGATGATCGTGCCGTCACGGTCGAGGAACGCGCCGACGGATCCGCGGCTCACGCGGAGGCCGCCTCGAGCGCGGCGCGAACCGCGCGCACCAACTCCTCTTCGTCGGTCACGAACACGGTTCGCAGGTCGAGGATCACCATCCCGTCGGAGATGCGCGCGACGATCGCCGGGTCGCGTCCCCGCAGACGTCGCTCGACCTTTTCGGCCGTCGCGTTCACCCTCAGCGCCGCCGACAGGATCGTGGCCGTGGGAAACGCTCCGCCGCCGACGCTCGACGCCGTCTCGACCACACTCACGCGCGGGTCGCCGATGGCGGCGGCGAGGCGGTCGGCGCGCTGCTTGAGCGTCGCGACGTCCGCGGTCAACTGCGCCAACGCTGGAATCTCGCGAATGGCGCGCGCCGGTTCGCGGTAGAGCGCCAGCGTCGCCTCCAGCGCGGCGAGCGTGAGCTTGTCCACGCGGTACGAACGCGTGAGCGGGTTCGCCCGAATCCGGTCGATGATGCGGCGCGTACCGAGGAGGAGTCCGGCCTGCGGACCGCCGAGCAACTTGTCGCCGCTCATCGTCACGATCGACGCACCGGTCTTCATCGCATCGCGAGCCGTCGGCTCGCCCGTCAATCCATACGACTCGAGCGACGTCAGGAGCCCGCTGCCGAGGTCGTACAGCACGGGCACGCCATGGTCGGCGCCGAGCGCCGCGAGCTGGTTGGCCGAGACGTCGGAGACGAAGCCGGACTGCTCGAAGTTGCTGCGGTGGACCTTCAGGATGATGGCGCCGTCCGCCTCCAGCGCGCGTCGATAGTCGGCGAGGTGCGTGCGATTCGTCGTGCCGACTTCGACGAGTCTGGCCCCACTCCGTTCCATGATCTCGGGAATGCGGAAGCTCCCGCCGATCTCGATCAGCTCACCGCGCGACACGATCGCCGTGCGCCCGTCGGCCAGCGTGTTGAGCGCCAACACCAGTGCCGCCGCGCAATTGTTCACGACCAGCGCGTCCTCGGCGCCGGTGAGCTCGCGCAGCAGCGATGCGCAGTGCGAGTAGCGCGATCCGCGCTGCCCGCCCGCCACGTCGTATTCGAGATTCGAGAATCCTCGCGCCACACGGTCGATCGCGTCCAGCGCGACGGCGGCGAGCGGCGCTCGGCCGAGGTTCGTGTGCAGGACGACGCCCGTCGCGTTGATCACGCGCCGCAACGAACGACGCGTGGCGTCGTCCACGGCGTTCGCCACGGCCGCCGTCCAACCCTCCGCGTCGGCCGGCGCTTCGGCGTGCGACGATCGGACCGACGCGATGGTCCGCCGAATCGCGTCGACCACCACGCCGCGCGGAACGTGCTCGAGCAGCGTTCGAATTCCCTCGCTCTCGAGGAGCGACGTGACACTCGGGAGACCTCGTCGTGCGTCCGTCATTGGGCGGGGGGCCGCGTGCGCGTCGTGTCTTTCGGCGGGGGCTTCGGCAGAGGCGGCTGGAAGGTACGCGTCTGATCGGCCGCGTGTCCGACCAGGTTTCGAAATCCGCGCGTGCTGATCCGGTACGATCTCCCCGGCACGAGCGGCGTGGTCGGAGAGAGTGTCACGACGACGACCTTGTCGGGCGGCAGCACCTTGGGCTTGGCCGGTGGCGGCGGCGGCCGCGCCCCCGGCACGCCGATGCCGGCAGGCGGTCGAGGCGGCGCGGCCGCGGGCGGTGGTTGCCCGGCGCGGCCGCGGCTCGTGTCTCTCGCGCGGGCCAATGAATCCACCCTTCGCAACGAGTCGGCCCTGTGCGTGGAGTCGGCCGCTCGCCTGACGGCGTCGAACCCGGCCGCCCATTGCACGCGATCGACCTGCAGTCGAGTCGAATCGGGGCCGCGAACTTCGATGAGCGCCGGTTGCAGCGGCAGCGCCGGGTCGAGGTACTTGTCGAACGCGACGTGGAGCGTCACGCTGTCGTCGACGCTCACGTTGGTGAGCAACGGCGGCGTCGAATCGCGCTCGATCGCGTCGAGCTCCACCGCCGGGCGCACGTCGGTCACGTGCGCGACGGTCGAATCCCACTTCTCGTTTCGATCGACTTGATGGTTCGAATTCTGGTCGATCAGCCCGCGGACGAGATACGTGCCGGTGTCCAACGGCCCGATCTCGAAATGTCCGGTGGTGTCGCTCACGCCGACGAACTTGAGCGTGGTGTCGGACCGCAACATCGCCTCGACGTACGCGTTGGGCACCGTGTGCTGCGCCGCCCAGTCGAAGACGATGCCCGTGATGCCGAATCGCGGAATCGTCGGACCGGTGGAGAAGATGATCGTCGCGCCTTCCTTGCGCACGTTGCCGCGCAGGTCCGCGAGGCCGGGGAACATCGTCACGACGTACGCGGTGTTCGTCCGAAACTGTCCGTGCAGCTTGAGGGTGATGCGCTGGCGATGCCACGACACGTCGGGATCGCCGTTGCGCGGCGAGACGAGAAACAGCTTCGACAAGTCGGCCGCGCCCAGCGCTTGCTGCGCGACCACCTCGTCGAACTGAAAGTCGATTTGTCCCGGCCTGGCGTTGAGCTGGCCCGAGTCGGGCTTGACCGAGAGTATCACGGGCGGGTCGTGATCCTCCGGCCCGCCCGGCGGCTGGCCGGCCGACGCGCAGGCCACGACGAACCAACCGGCGGCGACGGCGATCAGCCGCCGCACAACGATCGGACCCGTTCTGTGAGTTGTTCGCGTTTCGACTTCATCTCGTCGAGGATCGCGCGGTCGCCGGCGACGACGTCGGCCGGCGCGCGCTCGAGGTATTTCGCGTTGGACAGCCGGGCCTCGCGCGATCCGATCTGCGTCGTGAGCTGCGCCACCTCCGAGCGAAGGCGGGCGCACTCCTTCGTCACGTCGATGAGTCCCGCGAGCGGCACGATCACCTCGGCGCCGCCCGACAGCACGGCGTGCGCCGCCGCGCTCACCGGCACGCCGTCGGCGATACGCACGTCGGCGCGCGTCAGCCGGCCGACGGTCGCCGCTTCCTCGCCGAAGATGTCCTGGAGGTCCGCGTCAGCCGCGCGCAGAACGACCTCGATCGACTTTCCGGGCCCGACGTTGTTCTCGGCGCGGATCTGGCGAATCGCCAGCACCGCTTCGCGCACCAACTCGAACTCCTCGGCGACTTCCGGGTCGCCGGTGAGGATCGCTTCCTCGTCGCGGGCCCCGCGCGTCAGGTAGTCCGGCCAGTCGGCGGTCGCGAGGAACGTCCCGTCCTCGTGCCCGGGCAGCTTCTGCCAGAGCGCTTCGGTCACGAACGGCACGATCGGATGCAGGAGACGGAGCGCGTAGTCGAACGTGTGAACCAACACGGCGCGCGCCACCTCGCGGTCCTCGCCGCCCGCGTCGAGCCGGCTCTTGAGCGACTCCAAATACCAGTCGGCGAGCTCGTTCCACACGAAACGCCGAGCGGCCTCCGCGTACTCGTTGAGCCGGAGGCCGGAGTTGCGCTCGAGCTCTCGCCACACGCGCTGATCCGGCGAGTCGTTCGCCACCTCGGGACGCAACGGACCGATCGCGACGTCGCACTGATCGATCGCCGCGCGAAGGCGGTGCAGGATCCAGTGGTCGGCGCGAGTGAGGGCCCCATCATCGAGATCACTAACCCGCCTGACCGGCTCGGTTCCCACGCGGTCGAGCAGGAACCGTCCGATGTTCCAGAGCTTCGTGACGAAGTTGCGCCCTGTCGCGAACGACTTGTCGATGTCGGCCGGGTCGAGGATCACGTCTGCGCCCATCCCCATTCCGGCGACGAGCGTCCATCGCAGCGCGTCGGCACCATAGAGCTTCACGACGTCGAGCGGGTCGATCCCGTTCCCCAGCGACTTCGACATCTTGCGATGCTGCGTGTCGCGCGCCGTTCCGTGGAGGTAGACCGTGTGGTACGGCGCGCGGCCCATGAACTCGTAGCCCGCCATCACCATGCGGGCGACCCAGAAGAAGAGGATCTCCGGCGCGGTCACGAGCGTATCGGTCGGGTAGAACGCATCGAGATCCGGCGCGGTCTCGCCGGGCCAGCCGAGCGTGGAGATCGGCCAGAGCCACGAGGAGAACCAGGTGTCGAGCACGTCCTCGTCCTGGCGCGCGGGACACCCGCAGTGCGGACACGTCGTGATGTCCTCGCGGCTCACGATGATGTTCTGCGGCGGATCGCATTCGTCGCAGTACCACACCGGAATGCGGTGTCCCCACCAGAGCTGGCGCGAGATGTTCCAGTCGCGGATGCCGGTGAGCCAGTTCTCGTAGACCGCTTCCCAGCGCTCGCGGCAGAAGGCGGATCGCTCCCTCGCGGAACCCGGCGAGCGCCGGCGCGGCGAGCGGCGCCATCTTCACGAACCACTGATCCGACAGGCGCGGCTCGACCACCGTGTCGCACCGATAGCAGTGCCGCACGGCGTGCTGGTGCGCTTCGGTCTTCTGCAACGCGCCCGACGCGCGCAGCAGCTCGACGATCTTCTCCCGCGCCTCGAACCGATCCAAGCCGCTGATCGCCGGCGGCACTCGGCCGTCGGCGTCTTTCACCTCGCGCACCACCGCGTGTTCGTCGATCACGATCGGCATCGGCAGCGAGTGCCGCTTGCCCGACCTCGAAGTCGTTCGCATCGTGCGCCGGCGTGATCTTCACCACGCCCGTGCCGAATTCCGGATCGGCGTAGTCGTCGGCCACCACCGGGATCGAGATGTCGACGATGGGCAACCGCACGGTCTTTCCAACGAGATCGCGATACCGATCGTCGCTCGGATTGCACGGCCACCGCGACGTCGGCGAGCATCGTCTCGGGGCGCGTCGTGGCGATCGTGAGCGAGCGACCCGGTTGGCCGTCCACGGGATACGCGATGTGATAGAGCGTCCCCGGCTCGTCGTGGAACTCCGCCTCTTCGTCGCTCAACGACGTGAGGCAGCGCGGGCACCAGTGGATCACCCGATAGCCGCGGTAGATCAGGCCGCGTTCGTAGAGACGCACGAACGCCTCGCGCACGGCGACCGACAGTTCCGGCGACAGCGTGTACGCCGTGCGCGACCAGTCGGCAGACGCGCCGATCGCCTTCAACTGCTGAAGGATCACGCCGCCCGTCTCTGCGACGAACGCCTCTGTCCGCTCGACGAAGGCGGTGCGGCCGAGGTCGTACCGCGTCTTTCCCTCGGTCGCGAGCATCTTCTCGACGACGTTCTGCGTCGCGATGCCGGCGTGGTCGGTGCCGGGAACCCAGAGCGCACCGGTGCCCTTCATCCGCGCCCAGCGCACGATCACGTCCTGAATCGTGTTGTTGAGTCCGTGGCCGACGTGCAGGATCGCCGTGACGTTCGGCGGCGGCATCACGATCGTGTACGGCTCGCTGTCGCCGCCGACCCTGACCGACTCCGACGCTTCGATGTGAAAGCAGTTGGCGGCCAGCCAGGACGCGTAAATCTCCGGCTCGACCGACGCGAAGTCGAAGCGATCAGGGAGTTCGGACATAGTCCTGAAAAATACAGCGTTCGGCTAACGGCTTGCCGCCGTTAGCCGAGGATATTTCGAGGGGGCCTGACCGACTCGGGATTACGGGGCGGGCGGGGGCTCGTCGGCCCGCACCGGCGGCTCGCTCACCGTCCGCTCGACGTCGCGCGCCGACGTGTTCCGATGGCGGCTCTGCGACGACTCGTGATAGCGTGGCTCGTGGATGCCGGTCACGATGCGATTCACGACCGTCGTGACGCCCGGGACGCCCCGCGCGATCGTAACGGCGTGCTGGGCCTCCTGCGCCGTGTCGACGACGCCGGCCAGCTCGATCACGCCCGTGCGCAGCGAACCGATGTCCACGGCGCGGGTCGAGAGGATCGGGTCGTTGCGGAACGCCTCGAGCACGCGCTCCTCGAGCGTGATGTCGGCGTCCTCGCCCTCGTAGTCGTCGTCGGCGTACGCCGATTCCTCGAATTCGGCGGCGTCCTCGTAGTCCTCGTCCAGCTCGTCCGCCACCGCTGGGGTGTGCGCGCCGCGAAGGCGCTCGTGCCGCTCCTCGTCCGCGTGCTCGCCCTCGATCTCGGCTCGGTCGCGCGTGCCGACGCTCTGAGCCAGGAACATTCCGGCGGCGAATCCGGCGAGTGCGCCTACGACGGCGCCGAGAATAATGCCGGACTTCGAGTCGTCGTCGTCGCGATAGCGAAATGGTGACATGGCGCGCGAGCCCTGTGGCGGAGGTTGTTCTACAACGATAGGTTACGCTGTTGGAAAGCGCGAGGGGCGTAGCGGCTGGGCGTGCAAGAACAAGGCCCGCGGCGCGAGCGAGTCTCGTCGTTCCGGAACCCCCGCGCGCGTGACGGACACCGACTTTCCGACGCGAAATTCATGATCGATCAGACACACCCGTCGCCATCTCAGAATGGGGACGCGCTCACACTCACCCTCCCCGACGGCTCGACACGCCACGTGTCGCGCGGCACGCTGCCCGCCGACGTGGTCCGCTCGATCGGTGAGCGGCTGCTGCAGGCGGCCGTCGCCGTGGAAGTCGACGGGCAGCATTCAGGACCTCGCCACGCCGCTGCGCGCCGGCGGCTCGTTCCGCGTGCTCACCGACCGCGACGCGTCGTCGCTGAGCGTGCTCCGGCATTCCGCGGCGCACATGCTCGCCACGGCCGTGCGACGCCTGCGGCCCGACGCGAAGATCGGCTTCGGCCCAGCCATCGACGAGGGCTTCTACTACGACTTCGAGGTCGCCGAGCCGTTCACGCCCGAAGATCTCGCCGCGTTCGAGAACGAGATGCGGAAGGTCTCGGCCGAGAAGTATCCGTTCGTCCGCGAAGAGGTGAATCGCGCCGAGGCGCAGCGCCGCTTCGTCGACGACCCGCTCAAGCTCGAGCGGCTCTCCGAGCTGAGCGACGACGAGGTCATCTCGACGTACACCGACGGTCCGTTCATCGACCTCTGTCGCGGCCCGCACGTGCCCGACACGTCGCGCGTCAAACACTTCAAGCTGACGCACACGGCCGGCGCGTATTGGCGCGGCGACTCCAAGCGCCAGATGCTGCAGCGCATCTATGGGACGGCGTTCTTCAAGAAGGAAGAACTGGACGCGCACCTCGCCCGCATCGAAGAGGCGAAGAAGCGCGACCATCGCGTGCTCGGCAAGCAGCTCGACCTGTTCATGATGCACCCGTTCTCGCCCGGCGCCGTGTTCTGGACCGAGCGGGGCACGGTGTTGTTCAACGCGCTCACCGACTTCATTCGCGAGCGCCAGCGCGACGATTTCAACGAGATCAAGACTCCCCTGTTGTACAACAAGGGGTTGTGGGAGATCTCCGGTCACTGGGGCAAGTACCGCGAGAACATGTTCCTCGTGCTCGACACCGAGACCAAGGAGCACGACTTCTCGCTCAAGCCCATGAACTGCCCGTCGCACTATCTGTTGTATCTCGCGAAGAAGCATTCGTACCGCGAGCTGCCGCTCCGCTACGTGACGTTCGACGTGTTGCACCGGAACGAGCTGACGGGCGCGCTCTCCGGCCTCACGCGCGTGCGGCAGTTCCAGCAGGACGATTGCCACGTCTTCCTGATGGACGACCAGATCAAGGACGAGGTGCGCTTCCTCGTCGAATTCATCCTCGGCTACTACGAGACGTTCGGCTTGAGCGCGACGCGTACAGGTTCGCGACGCGCCCGGAGGTCCGCATCGGCGACGACGCGCTGTGGGACCGCGCCGAGTCGGCGCTGCGCGCCGCGCTCGAGGCGACGGGGATGGCGTACGAGCTCAAGCCGGGCGACGGCGCCTTCTATGGTCCAAAGATCGACTTCGACGTCACGGATTCGATCGGCCGCGCGTGGCAGCTCGGCACGATCCAGCTCGACTACAACAATCCCGAGCGCTTCGACCTCGAGTACGTTGGCGAAGACAACACCAACCATCGTCCGGTCGTGATCCATCGCGCCGTGAGCGGCTCGCTCGAGCGCTTCATCGCGATCCTCATCGAACACTTCGCCGGCGCGTTCCCGGTCTGGCTCGCGCCGGAGCAGGTGCGCGTGCTGCCGATCACCGACGAATACGGCGAATACGCGAGGACGGTGCACAAGGCCCTGCACGACGCCGGCGTCCGCTCGCACCTCGACTCGCGCGCCGAGACGCTCAAGTACCGCGTCGCCGAAGGCGCGCGGATGAAGGTGCCGTACATGCTCGTCGTCGGCAGGCGCGAGGCGGAGCAGGGGACCGTGGCGGTCAACGTGCGGGGCGCCGGCAAGGAGCAGAAGCCGAACGCGATCCCGCTCGACGAGTTCGTGCGGCGCGTCGTCGGGGAGAATCGGGCGCGGTCATTGGTGCTTGCCGCGCACGCGTAGACGCTGCCCGTGGCTGGCCACTAAGCCGTTAGAGAAATGTGAACGCAGATGACGCGGATTTGGAAAGCAATTTCCGCAGATGGAAAGGCGGGAGACCCCGCTGCGTCATCCGCGTCATTGCTTCTCAAATCTGCGTCAATCCGCGTTGAGTTTTTCTTACCCGTCGTAGTGGCCGGCCCTTAGTACGGGAACTCGGTGCTCATTCCGCGCGAATCGCCGTTACCGGATCCACGGCCAGGACGCGCCGCGCCGGCGCCGCGCACGCGAGCAGCGACGTCAGAATGAGGACGGCGGCGCCCGCCCCGAAGGAGACTCGGTCGAGCGGCGACACGTTGAAGAGCAGCGTCGCCAACAGGTGCGTCGCCCAATAGGCGCCGGCGAGGCCAAGCACCGCACCGAGCGCGGCGAGGGTAGATCCGCGCGCGAGTACGGTGCGCGCGATCGCTCCGTGCGTCGCGCCCAAGCGCGACGCGAATGCCGATTTCCCGCGTGCGCTGCACGACCGAGTACGCCATCACGCCGTACAGTCCGACCGCCGCGAGCACGATCGCGATCAACGTGAATCCGCTGAGCAGCAGCATGACGAAGCGCGGCCTCGCCTGCGAGCTCGCGACGAGCGTGCTCCATGTTGACGACGAACGCCGGCGGCATTCGCGGATCGAGCGCACGAATCAGCGATCGAACCGGCAGGACCGGGTCGACGCTTCCATCTGTTCGGAACATGATCGTCGGGTGACGAACGTCGCTCCACGGGCGGTAGAGAAGTGGCGACGCCGTCTCGGCGACCGGCCCGGTGAGCATGGCATCGGGCGCGACGCCGACGACCGTCAGCCAATCAGTCGACGGGCTTGCCCTCGTAACCGAGGCGAAGGCGCTGGCCGACCGCGGTCCCGGCCTTCCAATGCCGGCGCGCGTAGCCCGCGTTCACGATGACCTCGCGCGAGGCGCGACTCGTATCGGTGAACGTCCGGTCCCTCGAGGAACTGCATTTCCATGGTGCTGAAGTACGCCGATTGAACGCCGTTCGACGTCCACGCATGCCCTGCATCGCGGCATCGGGCGGACGCTTCGCCCGCGATCTCGAGCACGCCGATCTGAGTCATGCGTCCGTACGGGCCGACTGTCGGTGAGCACGACATCGCGAACTGCCGCGCAAGCTGCCGGACGCGATCGACGACCTGCGATGTGAACGAACGCGCGCGACGCCGCATCGGGGATACTGCGCACGCGGACATGAAGAGTCCGACGCGTGTAGAGACGCGAGGGAACGAAACCGACGTCGGTGCCGCTGAAGATTAAGGATGCTCCGCAGGAGCAGCGCGGCGCAGACGACGAGCATGCCCGATAGCGCCATCTCGCTCACTACCAACGCGGACCGGAGCCGCTCGCCCCGCTTCGGCGTCACTCCCGCGAGACGACCGCTCGTCAGCGTGTCGCCCGCTGAGTCGCGCGCGAGCTGAAGGAGTCCGAGAAAGCGCGAAGGCGACGCTCGTGAGCATGGCCGCGGCCGACGGCCGCCACGAGCGTCGTCGAGTCGAGACGTGCGCCGTCGCGAGCTCCCACAATTGAGCTCGGGTCGAGTCCGGACAAGCACGACGAGGGCCGCCTGTCCGATCAAGATGCCCGCGGCGCACCCTGTGCCCGCGAGCACGAGGCTCTCCGTCACCAACTGCCGCGCGAGTCGCCCGCGTCCCGCGCCGAGCGCCGCACGCACGGCGAATTCACGCTGACGGGCGGCGCCGCGACCCAACACCAGATGCGCGACGTTCGTGCACGCGACGAGGAGCACGAGCCCGACAGCCACGCACAGCATGCGACGAGCGAATCGTGGAAGCTCGACGGCGCTGCGACGGAGTCACGAGCTGCGCGACCCAGGCGAGATTCTTTTGGGAGGCGCAGCACGCTCGGATCTCGCCGACAGCGAGTCGAGCTCGCGCGTCGGCGGCGGCAAGCGGGACGCCGGGGCGGAGCCGGGCGATGTAGCTGCACGCCGATGTGGTTGTTCGTCGGCGTCGAGCGGTAGCCACACGTCCGGTTCGCCACGCGCCGACAACGGCATGCGAAGCGATGCGGGCATCACGCCGATGACAACGTAGAGCGAATCGTCGAGCGTGATCGCTCGGCCGATCACGTGGTCGTCAGCCCCGAATCGCCCGCGCCACAGACGACTTCGGCGAGGAGGACGACGTGCGCGCGGGTGCGCTGCTCGTCGGCCGAGAAGTTGCGCCCGCGGAGCGGATGCTGGCCCGGCGAACGACGCGAACGACGACGAGACCCAGCTGCCCGACAGCTGCGACGGATCGCCGAGGGTCTTCATCATGGTCACGCCGCTGTGATACGCCTCCAAGACTCTCGAGCGATCGATTGTGCTCTCTCCAGAAGCGCACCAGACGGCGGCGGCGTCGACAACTGAGCGACGTTCACCGAGCCGACGCCGGCGGTGCGCTCGCGCAGCGCGACGAAGACGACGCGATCGGCGTCGGGGTAGGGAAGCGGATGAAGCAGCAGGCGGCTCGCGACGCTGAACACCGCCGTCGCCGCGCCGATGCCGAGCGCGAGACGTGATCACGGCGACCGCGGTCCACCCCTTCTGCCGCTTCAGCGTTCTCAACGTGAACGACAGGTCTTGCCGCAGGTCGTCGAGCAGCTCGACTCGTCGCATGGCGCGCTCCCGGTGCTCCGCGGCCTTCAACAAGCGCGCGCGGGAATCGTGC
This sequence comes from uncultured Gemmatimonadaceae bacterium, assembly GCA_963736315.1. Taxonomy (GTDB): domain Bacteria; phylum Gemmatimonadota; class Gemmatimonadetes; order Gemmatimonadales; family Gemmatimonadaceae; genus JAQBQB01. Next base: position 677,933 of record CAVTOB010000001.1, read on the forward strand.
AGCGGTCCGAACCGGCGCGCCGCCTCGGCGTAGGCGTCGGCCGGCGTTCTCCCCTCCGCGAGCAACTGCTCGGCGCGCAGCGTGAGGTGGAACTGAATCTCATCCTCGACGTCGCGCTCCCACCGGTCGCGCCGGCGCAGCGCGAGTGAAAACGCCCGGCGAATGCCGTCGCGAATCATTCCGCGCGAATCGCCGTCATCGGATCAACCGCGAGCGCTCGGCGTGCCGGCACGACGCACGCCGCCAGCGCGGCGCCGATGAGCACGATCGCCCCCAGCGCGAACGAGATCGGGTCGAGCCGCTGGACGCCGTGCAACTGTGACTCGATGAGCTTCGTCCCCCAACCTGCCGCGACGAGCCCCACGAGGGCGCCGACCGCGGCGAGGCCGGTGCCCCGCACCAACACCCGACGCACCACGTCGGCGCTCGACGCGCCGAGCGCCACACGGATCCCGATCTCGCGCGTCTGTTGGGTCACCGTGTACGACATCACGCCGAACAAACCGACCGCCGCGAGCACGAGGCCGAGCGCGCCGAACACGCTCATCACCATCGTCACGAACCGCGGCTCCGACACCGACCGCGAGAGAAACGCCTCGGTGCCGCCGATCGTGACGTCGCGCATGCCGAGTTGGCGCCCGATCGCGATCGCCGGCTTGAGTACGGACGCGCCGCCGTCGCCGTCGACTCTCGCCATCACCGTCTTGGCCAATCTCCCCGTATCGAGCGGAACGTAGAGAAACGGCGCGCGCGACTCCGTGAGCGGACCGGTCGTCAGCGCATCGTTCACGACGCCCACGATCGTCATCCACGGTTCACCGCCTGAACCGGCTCGCCGAGGATCATCCGGTGCGGTTTCCGCGATGCGGATGCGATGCCCGATCGCCTTGCCCGGTTCCCAATGAGCTCGCGCGAATCCCGCGTTGACGATGACCTCGTGCGCGGCCGCCGTCGTGTCGCGAAAGTTGCGTCCCTCGCGGAAGGCGATCCCCATCGTCGCGAAATAATTCGACTGCACGTAGTCGACATCGGTGAACGACGTCGCCGCCTCGGGCGGTGTCGGCTCGCCGTCGATCTCGAACCGGCCCACGCTCATCCAGCGCCAACCCGGCCCCGAGCGCGTCGTGGCGACCGACCGAACCCCCGGCAGCCGGCTCACGCGCTTCGCGAACTCGTCGAGCAGCGCCGCCCCGGACGGCGTCGTGATCGATCCGGAGCGCGGCACCAAGTCGATCGCGTAGAGCCCGTGCGGGTCGAAGCCGAGGTTCGTGTTCTGCAAACTCACGAGGCTGCGCACCACCAGCGCCGCGCCGACGACGAGTACGGCGGACAACGCCATCTCACTCACCACCAAGACGGAACGCAATCGCCGATGGCCGCGCCCGGCCGACGACGACAGCGACCCGGCCTTCAACGAATCGTGCGTCGACGATCGCGAAGATTGAACCGCGCCCAGCGCGCCGAAGATCACGCCGCTCACGAGCGCGACACCGATCACGACGCCAAGCGTCGTCAGGTCGAGATGCGCCGCCGTGAGCTCCTGGCGTGACGACGGACGCATGGCGATCATCGCGCGCAGGATCGCCCACCCGAGACCGACTCCGCCCGCGGCGCCTGCCGCGGCCAGCACCAGACTTTCCGTGAGCAACTGCCGGAAGAGACGACCGCGCCCCGCGCCCAGCGCCGCACGAACCGCCATCTCGCGCTGCCGCGTCGCCGACCGCGCGAGCAGCAAGTGGGCGACATTCACGCACGCCACCAGCAACACGAGCGCGACGGCCGCGGTGAGCAACAGCAGCGACGCGCGGAACTGGACGCGCTGCGCGGGCGTCGAGACGACCGTCTTGAAGGCCGGCGCCGTCGTGCCGCTCGGCGGCGTGCCGCGCGCGGCCAGCTCCCGTCCGTCGACCCGCGCGGCGATCACGTCGAGCTCGCGCTGAGCGGCCTCGATCGAGACCCCGCGCTTGAGACGCGCGATCACTTGGCCCGCCGCGAAGCGCGGGTCCTGAAGGTCGAACGAAAGCCACACTTCCGTCGGTCTCGCGCCCGGAGCGCCGACGGTCAACGACGCCGGCATGACGCCGATGATCGTGTACGTCGAGTCGCCGAGCGTCAGCACCTGGCCGAGCACGCCTTCACTCGCGCCGAGTCGCTCGCGCCAGAACCCTTCGCCGAGCACGACGACGTGCCCGCTCCGGGCGTCGGCCTCCGTGAACATCCGCCCGCGAATCGGACGCACGCCCGCGAATGCGGCGAACGAGGGCAGCGTCGTGGTCGACAGGACGCTGCTCGGCTCGCCGGTCGTGGTCTTGAGGTCCACGCGCCGGGTCAGTTGCGGCTCCATCGCCTCGAACGAGTGCGACGTCGCGCGCCACTCCCGGATCACCGGCGCCGACGGGATGATGCTCACCGACACGCCCGTGTTGTTGCCGCGCGTCGGTTGCTGTTCGACGTAGACGACGCGATCGGCGTCTCGATAGGGAAGGGGGTGGAGGAGCAGCGCACTCACGACGCTGAACACCGCGGTCGTCGCGCCGATTCCCAGCGCCAGCGTCGCGATCGTGATGGCCGTCCATGCTTTCTGGCGGCCGAGCGTGCGCAGCGCGAACGCAAAATCCTGCCGCGCGTCGGCGACGAACTCCGTGCGTTGCATCTGAGTCTCCCGATGGTGTGCCGCGTCGAGCAGCATGGCGCGCGATTCAGACAACGGTCCCCCCCGAATCGGCGGACCGCCTCCCGGTGCGCCTCGTCGTCCGGCATGCCCGCCGACGCGAGCTGCTCGGCTCGCAGCGCGATGTGAAGCCTGATCTCTTCTTCGACCTCGCGCTCCCACCGGTCACGCCGGCGCAGCGCGAGGTCGAACGCCCGTCGAATGCCGGACCGGATCACCGGGCCGGTGCTCCGTCTTCAGCCGCCACCGTCAGAATCGTCGTCACCGTCTCGGCGTACTTCATCCAGCTCTTGGTTTCGGCGCGCAGATGCGTGCGCCCCGCGGGGGTGATCTTGTAATACCGCGCCCGCCGGTTGTTCTCCGTCACGCCCCACTCGGCCGCGAGCAGCCCGCGTTCCTCGAGGCGATACACCGCCTGGTACAGGGCCGAGTCGTCGACGTCGAGCGACCCGCCCGCCGCGCGCTCGAGCCACGACACGATCTCGAATCCGTGCATGGGACTCCAGCTCAACGCGCGGAGCACGAGCAGGTCGAGCGTTCCTTTCAAGACAGGCAAGCGGCTCATTGGAGAGGCTCTATGGAGAGTCTGGAGGGAACATGTGGCCTAACCGTCGAACCGTCAAGATCGTCGGGTGCTTCTTGTGTGGCTCACAAAAGGCAGTCTCCGTTTGTTTCCGTTATTTATCCGTCTGTTTCCGTTTCCCGATTGTTACGGCCGGTCTTGGCGCTCGAGACTGACCCGCCACGCCGAGCATCAACGATTGGAACACGGACACAAACGGATAACAAACGGAAACAAACGGAGTGAACCGCTCAGTTACGGCAACGGCGCAGGTGGCCGTCCACCCCGGCTAGCCTCTATCGCTATTTTTCCCTCATGTCCGATCCAACTCGAACCCCCGTCATCGTTTCCGCCGCTCGCACGCCCATCGGCAAGTTCCTCGGCGGACTTTCGACTCTGACCGCCCCCGAGCTCGGCGCGGTCGCCATTCGCGCCGCCGTGCAGCGCGCGGGCATCGAGCCCGGCGCCGTGGAGGAAGTGATCATGGGCAACGTGATCCAGGGCGGCGTGGGCCAGGCCCCGGGGCGACAAGCCGCGATCAAGGCGGGGATCCCCGCCACGATTTCGTCCATGACCGTGAACAAGGTGTGTGGCTCCGGTCTCAAAGCCGTCATGCTCGCCGCGCAGGCGATCAAGGCGGGAGACCGCGAGGTGCTGGTCGCCGGCGGGCAGGAGTCGATGTCCAACGCGCCGTACTATGTCTACGGTATGCGCGGCGGTGTGAAAGCCGGTGATCAGACGATGATCGACGGCATGATCAAAGACGGGCTCTGGTGCGCATTCTGCGACGTCCACATGGGACGCCACGCCGAGTACACCGCGAAGAAAGCCCACATCACTCGCGAGGCGCAGGACGAATTCGCCGCGGCGTCGCATCGCAAAGCGGTCGCCGCGATCGAGGCGGGGAAGTTCAAGGACGAGATCGCCCCCGTGCAGGTCGCCGGCCGCAAGGGCACGATGACCGTCGACACCGACGAGAGCCCGCGGAAAGACACGAGCGTCGAAGCGCTCTCCAAGCTGCGACCCGCGTTTCCGGGCAAAGACGGCTCGACGGCCGACCTCACGGTCACGGCGGGAAATGCTCCCGGCCTCAACGATGGCGGCGCGGCACTGGTCGTGGCGTCCGAAGCGTACGCCAAGGCGCATGGCCTGCCGATTCTCGCCCGCATCGATGCCTACGCCACCGGGGCCACCGAGCCTGAAGATCTCTTCTTCGCGCCGATTCTCGCCGTGCGAAACCTCATGGCGAAAGAGAACTCCAAGATCGGCGACTTCGACCTGATCGAGGCGAACGAGGCGTTCGCGTCTCAGAGTCTCGCCGATGGAGAAGCGCTGGGCTGGGACTGGAACCGCGTCAACGTGAACGGCGGCGCCATCGCGCTCGGTCACCCCATCGGCGCCAGCGGCGCACGGGTTCTCACGACGCTGCTCTTCGCGCTTCGAGACCGTGGACTCCGGCGCGGTTTGGCCACACTTTGTTTGGGTGGGGGCGACGCGGTCGCCCTCAGCGTCACTCGAATGAACTAACCGCAGCTTGCCGTACCGGTCCACCGGTCCACCGGTCCACCCGTCCACCTGTCCACCCGAATGACCAGCACGACCGCAGTACTCCGTCCGTCGCGCACAATCGTCATCGGAGTCCTTGGTTTCGCGGCTGCTGTCGCCGCGGCCTCGCAGATCGCGATTCCACTTCCGTTGACTCCGGTTCCGATCACGCTGCAGCCGATGCTCGTAGTCCTCGCCGGCATGTGGCTCGGTCCCGCGGCGGGAGCGGCGAGCATGGCGCTCTACCTCGTTGCGGGTGCGGCCGGCCTTCCGGTGTTCACGCCGATCGGCGCGCCGGGCATCGCGCGCTTCTTCGGCCCCACCGGCGGTTACCTCCTCGCCTATCCCGCGGCAGCCTGGGTGGCCGGCGCGCTCAATAGACGCGCCTCGACGCTCCTCGCACGATCGCTCGCGGCGATCGCCGGAATGGTCGTGATCTTCTTCGGCGGCCTCGCCCAGCTCACGCTTCTCACCGGCAGCGTCACGCGCGCCGTTCAACTCGGCATTACGCCGTTCGCCGCGCTCGACCTGGTCAAGGCATTCTTCGCCGCCGTCATCAGCGGATCGCGGATCGTTCGTAGAGGCGCCTGATCTCGCGCGCTTTCATCCACGACGCGTCGGGAAGGATTCGTCCTTTCTGGCGCGTCGTCGCGTTTGCGGGGATCACGCTCGGCTCATACGTCGTTGTCAGAGCGACCGTAGGCTTCCTGCTTGCGACCGGCCTCCCGCTCGCCGGCGGCGGCGCGCTGGCCTCGGACGTTTGGGCCACATGCCTCGCACTGCTCGTCGGCACGGGCCTCTCGCTGTCGTGGCTCGAGCGGAACCCGCCCATCGGTCCACCGGTCCATGGGTCCACCCGTCGCTGGAGCGACGTCTGGCTCGACCGACATGCCGCGCGGCCGAGCGCGATCGGACTCGGCTTCGCGCTTGGCGCGGTGGGCATCGGCGTGCCGACGGCGGCGCTGGCCGCGATTCACTGGCTCGCTCGAACCCCCGGAGATGCGACGTCCTGGTTGGGCGGCGCGCTTCGCGTGTCCTTCGTGCTCCTGCCGGCGGCTCTCGCCGAGGAGCTCCTCTCTCGCGGCTACATCCTGTCGGTGCTGGCCAAGTGGTGGGGCTGGCCGTGGGCCATCGCGACGACGAGTCTGGCGTTCGGCGCGCTGCACATGTTCAACCCGGGCGCGACGATCGAGTCGATCGCGCTCGTCACGATCGCCGGCGTTTTTCTGAGCGCCATTCTCTTCGCGACGCGGAGCTTGTACGCCGCCTGGGCCGCGCACTTCGCCTGGAACTGGACGATGGCGGTCGTCTTTCACGTATCCGTGAGCGGTCTGCCGCTCGAGTCTCCCCACTACCGTTATGTTGATGCGGGGCCCGATTGGGCGACTGGCGGATCGTGGGGGCCTGAGGCCGGTTTGCCCGCCGCGCTGACCATGATCGCAGGCAGCGTGTGGCTCTTTTCGCGCCGCGGTCGAACGAATAGCTCAACCGGAGATACATAGTGGCCGAACCTGTGGCCGTGATCGGAGCAGGACAGATGGGGAACGGGATCGCGCACGTGTTCGCGCAGAACGGCTTTCCCGTGACGATGATCGACGTGACGGACGACGCGCTCGAGCGCGGCCGTGACACGATCGCGTCGAACCTCGACCGTCAGATCAAGAAGGGAACCCTCCCCGCCGCCGAGAAGGAAGCGATCCTCGGTCGCATCACCCTGGCCCGCGGGCTCACCGAGGTCGAAGGCGCCTGGCTCGTGATCGAAGCCGCGAGCGAGAACCGCGACCTGAAGTTGGGCATCTTCTCCGAGCTCGAGACGCTGGCGGACGAGGGCGCGATCCTCGCCACCAACACCAGCTCGATCTCCATCACTGAGATCGCGAGCCAAACGAAGCGCCCCGAGCTCGTCATCGGCATGCACTTCATGAATCCCGTGCCGGTGATGCAACTGGTCGAGGTGATCCGCGGCCTCGCGACGTCGGATGCTACGACGAAGCGAGTGCTCGAGACCAGCAAAGCGCTCGGCAAAACGCCGGTCGAAGTGCAGGACTACCCGGGATTCGTGGCCAACCGGATCTTGATGCCGATGATCAACGAGGCGGTCTTCTGCCTCATGGAAGGCGTCGGCTCGGCCGAATCGATCGACACGGTCATGAAGCTCGGTATGAATCACCCGATGGGACCGCTCGCCCTCGCCGATCTCATCGGCCTCGACACCTGCCTCGCGATTCTCGAGGTCATGCACGAGGGGCTCGGCGATCCGAAGTACCGTCCGTGCCCGCTCCTCAGGAAATACGTCGCCGCCGGTTGGCTCGGCCGCAAGTCGAAGCGCGGCTTCTATGCCTATTGATCGTCCGCGGAGCCTCGCTGCCGGTCACCGCTCGTCGCCCTCCGCACCCCTCCTTAGATGACTTGGGCGCTGACGCCGCTCAGCCCGGAGCAGCGCGAGATTCAGGCTGTCGCGCGCGAATTCGCCAAGCGGGAGATCGCACCGCATACTGCGAAGTGGGATCGCGAAGCGTACTTCGAGCCATCGCTGGTCGGGAAACTCGGCGAGCTCGGGTTCCTCGGGATGCTCATCCCCGAGAAATACGATGGACTCGGCCTCGACACGCTGACGTATCTCGTCGCGCTCGAGGAGATCGCCATCGTCGACGCGTCGGTCGCGGTCATGCTGAGCGTCCACAACTCGCTTCCCACGCAAATGATTCTGCGCTGGGGAACGGAGGAACAGAAAGAGGCCTGGCTCAAGCCGCTCGCGCGCGGCGAGATGCTCGGCGCGTTCGCGCTCTCCGAGCCTGAAGCAGGTTCCGACGCGGCCTCGCTTCGTACGCAAGCGGTACGCGACGGCGACGACTGGATATTGAACGGCACCAAAGCGTGGGTGTCCAGCGGCACGCAGGGCGACGTCATCCTCGCCATGGCGCGGACCGATTGCCCCGACGATCGCCGCGGAGCGCGCGGGATCGGCGCGTTCATCGTTACCCCGGACCTGCCCGGTTTTAGCGTTGGGAAAAAAGAAGACAAGATGGGGCTGCGCGCTTCACCAACGGTCCAGCTCCATTTTTCCGACATGCGCGTGCCGGGCAACCGTCTCCTCGGCGCGCAGGGCAGTGGCTTCATCTACGCGATGCAGACGCTCGACAACGGGCGACTTGGCATCGCGGCGCAGGCGATCGGCATCGCCGAAGCGGCGCTGCGCCACGCGGCCGCCTACGCGGCGGAGCGCAAGCAGTTCAAGAAGCCGATCAAGGAATTCCAGGCGATTCAATTCAAGCTCGCCGACATGGCCACGAGCGTCGCCGGAGCGCGCGCCCTCCTGCACATGTCCGCCACGGCCAAGGATCGCGGCGAGAAGATGACGCAGTTCAGCGCGATGGCGAAGCTGTCGGCCAGCCGCGCGGCCATGTGGGTCACCACCCAGGCGATTCAGATCTTCGGCGGGTACGGGTACGTGAGCGACTATCCCGTCGAACGCCTGTTCCGTGACGCCAAAGTCACGGAGATTTACGAGGGCACGTCGGAGATCCAGCGCATCGTCATCGCGCGGGAGCTGTATTCGCACAGGTAACTGGTCACAGGTCACTGGGAACTGCCAGAGACCAGAGACCTGAGACCAGAGACCTGAGACCAGAGACCACTCACCCTCACGTTTTTCTTCCTCTGAACCATTCGATGAAGCTCTTCGATACAATCGCCGCCATGGGGCACGAGCAGCTCGTGCTCTGTCAGGATTCGGCGTCCGGATATCGCGGCATCGTGGCCATTCACAGCACCGTGCTCGGACCCGCCCTCGGCGGCACGCGCTTCTGGAGCTACGCCACCGACGAGGACGCGGTCGTCGACGCGCTGCGGCTCGCCCGCGGAATGACCTACAAGAACGCGGTGGCCGGACTGAACCTCGGCGGCGGCAAGTCGGTGATCATCGGTGACAACAAGACGACCGACCGCGAGATGATCTTTCGCGCGCACGGGCGGTTCGTCGAAAGCCTCGGCGGCCGCTACATCACCGCGGAGGACGTCGGTACGAGCACCGCCGACATGGACTACGTGCACATGGAGACCGATTACGTGAGCGGTCTGGCTGGCCGCTCGGGGGATCCCTCGCCGGTCACCGCGCACGGCGTGTTCCGCGCGATTCAAGCGTCGGCGAAGGAGCGTTGGGGCTCCGACGATCTCTCCAACCGAACGATCGCGATTCAGGGGTGCGGCCACGTCGGCTACTATTTGGCCAAGGAACTCCACGAGGCAGGGGCCAAGCTGGTCGTCAGCGACATCGACGTGGATCGCGTGAAGCGCGTCGCCGCGGAATTCTCGGCGAAGACGGTGGGACTCGACGACATCTACTGCGCCGAGGCCGATATCTTCGCGCCCTGCGCGCTCGGCGCGATCATCAACGACAAGACGATTCCGCAGCTCAAGGTCGCCGTCGTCGCCGGAGCGGCGAACAACGTGTTGCACGAGGAGCGGCACGGCGACGCGCTCGAGGCGCGTGGCATCACGTACGCGCCCGACTACGTCGCGAACGCCGGCGGCGTGATCAACGTCTACGGCGAGCTCGCCGGCTGGACGTCGGCCCGCTCATTCCGGAAGGCCGACGAGATCTATGACACCGTCCTCAAGGTGTTCGAGATCGCCAAGACCGAGAAGGTCCCGACCTATCTGGCCGCGGACCGACTCGCGGAGCAGCGTATTCGCGCGGTCAATTCCATGGTAAGGACGTGGCCGCAGTGGCCGAACAAATAACTGGGAACTGGTCACTGGTCACAGGTCACTGGGAACCGCCAGAGGCCAGGGACCAGTGACCTGATACCAGTGACCAGAGACCAGTTCAATGCCTGACCGAATCCTCATCGCCTCCGACCACGCCGGCTTCGCGCTCAAAGAGGCGCTCGAGCATCGCCTGGCCGACCTTGGCTTCGAAGTCGACGACCTCGGCGTCGACAGCGCCGAGTCCGCGGACTATGCCGACTACGCGCATCCGCTGGCGCGGCGCGTGTCGGACGGAGAAGCCGACCGCGGCGTTCTGCTCTGCGGGACCGGCCTCGGCATGAGCTACACCGCCAATCGGTATTCCGGAGTTCGGGCGGCGGTCGCGTGGAATCCCGAAATCGCCAAGCTCGCACGGCAGCACAACGATTCGAACGTGCTCGTGTTGCCCGCGCGGTTCTTGAGCGCCGACCAGGGCGCGGCCATTCTCGAGGCCTGGCTCGAGACGCCGTTCGAGGGAGGACGCCATGCGCGGCGCATTCAGAAGATCGAGCGCGGCGACAGCGACAACGAGGCGCGAAATCCGCGACGGCAACGATGAACGACTGGATCAGGCACCGCCTTTCGTCGCCCGGAGCGGCGCTCCGCGAGACCGATCCCGAGATCGCCGCGCTCATCGAAGCCGAGACTCGCCGTCAGCGGGAAGGGCTCGAGCTCATCGCCAGCGAGAACTTCGTCTCGCCGGCCGTGCTCGAGGCGATGGGATCTTCGCTCACGAACAAATACGCCGAGGGACTGCCGGGCAAACGCTATTACGGTGGTTGCGAGATCGTGGACCAGGTCGAGCAGTTGGCGATCGATCGCGCGAAGCAGCTCTTCGGCGCCGAGCATGCGAACGTGCAGCCGCACTCCGGCGCGCAGGCGAACTTCGCCGCGATGTCCACCTTCCTGAAGCCCGGCGACACGTTCCTCGGGATGGATCTCTCGAACGGCGGCCATCTGACGCACGGCTCGCCCGTGAATTTCTCCGGCATGCTGTATCACGCCGTGTCGTACGGCGTCACGGATGAAGGGCTGCTCGACTACGACGATCTGCGACGCAAGGCGCTCGAGCATCGCCCGAAGCTCGTGCTCGCCGGCTACAGCGCCTATTCGCGCGTGATCGACTTCGCCGCGTTCGCCGACATCGCGCGCGAGATCGGCGCGATCCTCATGGTGGACATGGCGCACTTCGCCGGACTCGCCGCCGCCGGCGTCTATCCGTCGCCGATCCCGCACGCCGACGTCGTCACGACGACGACGCACAAGACGCTCCGCGGTCCCCGCGGCGGTCTCATCCTGTGCAAGGAGACGCACGCCAAGGCGATCGACAAATCGGTCTTTCCCGGCAGCCAGGGAGGGCCGCTCGAACACGTGATCGCCGCGAAGGCGGTGTGCTTCAAGGAAGCGCTCGACCCCTCGTTCAAGGGCTACGCGCGCCGCGTCATCGCCAACGCCCGCGCCCTCGCCGCTTCACTCGCATCGTGCGGATTTCAGATCGTGTCCGGTGGAACCGACAACCATCTGATGCTGGTCGATCTCCGCAGCCGCGGACTCACCGGCAAGGTCGCGCAAATCGCGCTCGATGAGGCGGCGATCACGGTCAACAAGAATACCGTGCCCAAGGAAACGCAGTCGCCTTTCGTGACGAGCGGGATTCGAGTCGGAACGTCAGCCGTGACGACGAGAGGGATGGGAGAACCCGAAATGGCCCGCATCGCCGGGTTGATCGATCGGGTGCTCGCCGCGCCGGAGGACGAGAACGTCGCGGCTTCGGTGAAGGAAGACGTTCATGCGTTGACGAGGGAGTTTCCGCTTTACGCGTAGACCGGCTGGCGAACGGCGAAACTGGCGAACGGCGAAACTGGCGAACTGCGAAACTGCCAAACTTCGAGGCTGACAACGAGCGAGGACCGAAACCGAGAACGGCGTCAATCGCGATCGTTTGACTCGCTTTTGACGCCGTTCTCGGTTTTCGCCAGTTCGCTTTTCGCCGGCTTCGATCGTCGCCAGTTTTCGCCGTTCGCCAGTTCTCGCTTTTCGCCAGTCTCGCCCTTCTCGTCCCTTACCGAGCTCCCGCCGCGGCCGCCGCTATTACCGGTCTCGCAACCCCGTTTCCATTCGCAACCGGCTTCCCATTCGTGGCAATCGGCTTTGCATTCGTGGCAATCGGCTTTCCATTCGCCAGCCGCTTCACGACCGAAGTCACGCACTGCGCCGCCAGATCTCTCGTCGTGTACGCCACGAGATCCAGATCGGTGCGCTTCCAATGCCAATCCTCCGGACTCGTCGCATGCGCTTGCAGCACGTGCTCGAACGCCGGCATCGCAAGCTCGGACTCCGTCGTCGGGCTCGCGTCGGCGAGCTGTCCGCTCCATTCGATCACGAGCAGTTGTCCGTCGGCGATCGAGTTCGAGCGTCCGCGAATCCACGAGAAGCTCAGACCGACCGGTCCGAGCTGCACGGTGTAGCGATCGGGCGTGCGCCGCATCTCGGGAGCGAGGCCGGGCGGGAGCGTGCCCGGCGTCTGACACAAGCGCAGCACCGCGTTCGACAGCGAGTCGAGCTCGCGATTGATGAGCGCGAGCGCCCGCTGCGACGCGAGGAATGCCGTGCGTGCTTTCGCGCGCTTGTCGTCGTCGGCCGCGCGAGCGGCGACGGCGGCGTCCGTTTGGCGCTTGGACGATCCACCCGCGGCCACGACGGCCGCGACGATCGCGTCCACCACGGCGCTGCTCGCCGGCGCGCCCGATGCGCGCACGACGATTCCCTTGAGCCAGCCGGGGATCGGAGCGTTGTCGAGCGGCACGACGATGACGTCCTTCCGCTTGAGCTTTCCGATCCGAGTTTTCAGCGCGGCGGCGTCGTTTGCCGTCGCTCCGGTTCCCCAGAGCCGTTGGAAGAGGACGACGACGACGCGCGACTCCTTCTCGATCACCTTCTTCGCGGCGGCCAACGTCACGGCGGTCTGAGGCTTCTCGCCATTCCGCGGGGTCGCATAGACGGTCTTGCCGATGCGGTGCTGCAGCCGTCTGGAGAGCTCGCCAACTCCAAGTGCGTCGAACTCGGTGGCGCTAATAGCGGCGTCGTACTTGAAGGCGCGCTTCATTCTCGGGGGGCAACGAGGATGCTGCAGGAACCGCCAGGATTGGATAATCTACCAATTATCCCGTCATGCTGCTCAAAGCCGGTTAAATCCTCGCTCCGGGGAGTTGTGGATGGGCGCCTTCCGCGCCATTTTTGGGCGTGACCCAGCGTCTCAACCCCGTATCACTGACTAAGTTGGCCCCCACCACGATTTTACACGTGGCCCGTCCAGATGCCTGAGCTGGCGTTCCGGGAAGGCATCATGGACCGCATCCGGCTCCGGGAGCCGCGTTTCGACGAACGCGCTTACGTCTTCGTCCTGGCCGCCCTGGAATACTGCCAGCAGCGCCTCGACGAACGCCGACACATCACCGGCCGAGAGCTGGCCCTGGCCTGCCGCGATTTGGCGCTCGAACGGTTCGGCGTCATGTCCCGGCTCGTGCTCGAGCATTGGGGTCTCCATTCGAGCGCCGACATCGGCGACGTCGTGTTCACGCTGGTCGACCTCGGGCTCCTCATGAGCCAACCGACTGACAGCCGCGAAGAGTTCATCGGCGTCTTCGATTTCGACCAGGCGTTCGAACGCGAGTATCCGTGGTGCGGGGCGATCTCGGTCTGAGCTAGACCGAACCCCGCGCCGTCTCCACTCAACGCACCGTGCGCCCTCTGGTCCGAGTGGTCACGAGTGCGGAATCCGCGGCCCTCGATTCCTCCACGATCGACGCCGGCGTCCCTTCTCGCGCGCTCATGCAGCGCGCCGGCGCTGCCGCAGCTGCCGAAATCAGCCTCCGATACATGAATCGGCTAGACTCCGGCGTCCTGATCTTCGCCGGCCCCGGAAACAACGGCGGCGACGCGTGGGTCATCGCGCGCGCGCTGCACGCGGCCGGAGCTGCAGTTCGGATTGTCGAACCCGTCGCCGCCGCCTCTCCCGATGCCCGCGCCGAACGCGCGCTCACCGTCGAGCAACTCGGTCAGAGCGCCATCGCCTCGCTTGATCAGGCGGCCGCCGGCGGTGAGTCGGTCGTCGTCGACGGACTGCTCGGCACCGGATCGACCGGCGCGCCGCGCGGCGAGATCGCGCGCGCCGTCGTCGCCTGCGAGTCGGCGCGCCGGCGCGGCGCGACCGTCGTCGCGGTGGACGTCCCGAGCGGAATGGATGCGTCGACCGGCGAAACGCCCGGCGAAGTCGCTCGCGCCCATGTCACGCTCACCTTCGCCTCGGTCAAGCGCGGCCATCTCATAGCTCGGGAGATGTGCGGAACGGTCGTCGTGCTCGACATCGGGCTCGTCGAGTCTGGCGACTCGACCCTGCCGCGTTTGATCGACGAAGCGTGGGTCGCCGCTCAGCTTCCGCCGATCGCGTGGGACGCGCACAAGGGAACGCGAAAGAAGCTGGCAATCATCGGTGGCGCGCGCGGGATGGCCGGGGCAAGCGTACTCGCCGCTCGATCGGCGCTGCGAAGCGGCGTCGGTATGGTGAAGCTCGTCGTCGCCAACGAGAGCGTGCAGCCGGTGCAGGAATCGGAGCCCCAGGCGCTCTGTGCCGCCTGGCCGGCCGACGACGAAGCGCTTCGACGCGACGTCTTGTCGTGGGCCGACGCGATCGTCATCGGACCGGGCCTCGGCCTCGGACCGGAAAGCGAAGCGCTTCTCACCCGAGTGCTCGCCGCCTGGAAAGGTCCGACGCTCATCGACGCCGACGCGATCACGCACCTCGCCAAACACCGCGACGCTCTCCCCAAGCTGTTCGGAGAGCGCCCCACGATCGTCACGCCGCACGTGTTCGAGTTCGCTCGACTCGCCGGCGTCGAGCCGGCTTCCGTCCTCGAGCATCGATTCGAGATTGGCGGCGATCTGGCGAAACGAACCGGCGCGACCGTTCTCCTCAAGGGCGTTCCGACGGTCATCACCAACCCCAACGGCGACCGTCTCGTGAGCGCGGCCGGAACTCCCGTCCTCGCCACCGGCGGCAGCGGCGACGTGTTGAGCGGCATCGCCGGAACGCTGCTCGCTCAAATCGGCGACCCCTTCCGCGCAGCCGCGGTCGCCGCTTGGGTCCACGGCCGCGCCGCCGAGCGCGCGACCGCCACAGGTGACGGCACCGTTCGCGGCCTCTCGCTCGACGACGTCATCCGCGAGCTGCGCGCGAGCTGGTCGTTCGATACGCGGCCGGCGCGCTATCCCGTCGTCGCCGAGCTCCCTCTCCTAAGCCGTTCCGGTCCACCGGTCCACCGGTCCACCGGTCCACCGGCCGAATGACCGACATGGGCTCAGGTGCCGAGTTCGACGCCATTCGCTCGATCCTCCGCCGACTCGGCCCGCGTGCCAAAGGCATTGGAGACGACGCGGCCGTTCTCGCCGTACCGCGCGGCGATTCGCTTGTCGCGAGCGTCGACAGCGCCGTCGAGGGAAAGCACTTCGGACCCGGTTGGCTTTCGCCTCGCGAGATCGCGTGCCGAGCGGTCGTCGCGGCGCTCAGCGACCTCGCCGCGATGGCTGCTCGCCCGCTCGGCGTCCTCGTTGCGATGGTGATCCCCGATGTGTGGCGCGCCGAGCTCGATTCGCTCACCGACGGCATCGCCGACGCCGTGTCCAGCGCGAACACCTACGTTCTAGGCGGCAACCTGAGCGACGGCTCCGAGCTCTCGATCACGACGACCGTCCTCGGCTCCGCGTTCGCGCCGCTCGCTCGCAGCACCGCGCGACTCGGCGATCGCGTGTACGTGACCGGCCGCCTCGGCGCGCCGCGCGCCGCGGTCGAGCGACTGTCGCGCGGCGAATCGCCCGGCCCCTTCCGCGAGCGCTTCGCGAATCCGGCGGCGAGGCTCGACGAGGCGCGTTGGCTCGCCGACCGGGGGGCGACCGCGGCCGTCGATATTTCCGACGGCTTGATCGCCGACCTTAGACAGTTGAGCGCGGCGAGCGGCGTGCGCATCTCCATCGACGCCGCTCGCGTGCCCCGCTTTCCCGATGTGAGCGTCGAGACCGCGCTCTCGAGCGGCGAAGAGTACGAGCTGATCGTCACGACCCCGAACCAGTTGGACGCCGCCGAGTTCGCGCGACGGTTCTCGCTGGATCTCACGGAGATCGGCGGGGTCGTGCCTGGCCCGGTCGAAGTCGGAGTTGAAGGCGCGCGCGTTGCCGCCGTGTCCGGGCACGACCACTTTTCGAATTGATGCGGAGTCTATTCGTCGGCCTGATCGCGCTGCTGATGACGGTCCTGCTCGGCCCGGTCGTCATCGTCGCTGGGCTCTTTCGCGTAGCGCAGGGTCCCCACTCGATCTACGCGCGCTGTGTTCGCCTCTGGGCGCGCACCGTGAACTGGTCGGCGGGTGTGCGGGTGCGCGTCCACGGCGAGCGCATGCCCGCCGGCCAGGGTGCCGTCTACGTTGCCAACCACGTGAGCTGGTTCGACATCTTCGCGCTCGCCGCCGAGGTGCCCTGGTGCAGCTTCATCGCCAAGTCGGAGCTGCGAAAGATCCCTCTCTTCGGCTTCGCGGCGCAGGTCGTCGGCATCGTTTTCATCGATCGCGACAACCTGAAGTCGGCGTTCGAGTCGTACGAAGTCGCCGCGGGCGCGGTGCAAGCCGGCCGTTCGGTCATCGTCTGTCCGGAAGGGACGCGCGGCTTCGACTATCATCTGCGTCCCTTCAAAAAGGGCCCCTTCGTTTTCGCGATCGCATCCCAGGCGCCGGTCATCCCGACGATCGTCCACGGCGCCCGCGAGGTCATGCCGAAAGGTTCGTTCAGCATTCGATCCGGCGTCGTCGACCTTCACTTCCTGGACCCCATCCCCACCGCGGGCCTCGACTACGAAGCTCGAAGCGAGCTGACGACCACCGTCTGGTCGGTGATGGCCGACGCCCTTCATCGTCTATACGGCGTCACCTCCAGCGAGCGCGCGATAGCAGCCGCCGGCGAACGCCAGGAGTAGACATCCCCGCACGCCGCCCCGTACTCGTCCCCTCGCCGCACACCGCCTCCGCACTCGTCCCAGTTCTCCGCACGCCGCCCCCGCACTCCGCACCCCCCGATGATTACAATCACCGCCATCAATGCCCGCGAAATCCTCGACAGCCGCGGCAATCCCACCCTCGAGGCCGACGTAGTTTGCAGCAACGGCCTTACGGCCCGCGCTGCCGTACCGAGCGGCGCGAGCACCGGCGAGCACGAGGCCGTTGAGCTGCGCGACGGCGACGCGAATCGCTACGGCGGCAAGGGCGTGCTGAACGCCGTGCAGAACGTCGAAGAGACGATCGCTCCGGCGCTCGTCGGCCAGGCCGTCACCGACCAACTGGCGATCGACGGCGCGATGATCGAGCTCGATGGCACGACCAACAAGTCGAATCTCGGCGCCAATGCGATGCTCGCCGTGTCGCTCGCGTGCGCGCGCGCCGGCGCGATGGCCTCCGGCCAGCCGCTCTATCGCTACCTGGGCGGCCCGCTCGCGCGCGTGATGCCCGTGCCGATGATGAACATCCTCAACGGCGGCGCGCACGCGACCAACAGCGTGGACTTTCAGGAATTCATGATCGTCCCGGTCGGCGCCGAGTCGTTCGCCGAGGCGCTGCGCATGGGAGCGGAGGTCTTTCACGCGCTCAAGAAGGTGCTCGTGCGCCGCAAGCTGGCGACGGGCGTCGGCGATGAAGGCGGCTTCGCGCCTGATCTTCGCGACGACGAGGAGGCGCTCAAGGTCATCCTGGAAGCGATTGACGCGGCGGGATACACGGCGGGGAAGGAGATCGCGCTCGCGCTCGACGTCGCGGCGAGCGAGTTGTACTCGGACGGCGTCTACACCTTCAAGAAAAGCAGCGGCGCGAAGAAGGACGCGATGGGAATGGTCGAGCTCTACCAGAGCTGGCTCGACGAGTATCCGATCGTATCTATTGAAGACGGTCTCGCCGAGGACGACTGGGATGGCTGGACGAAGCTCACGTCCGCGCTCGGCGACCGCTGCCAGTTGGTGGGCGACGACATCTTCGTCACGAACACCGAGCGTCTCGCGCGCGGCATCGAGAGCGGCGTGGCAAACGCGATTCTCATCAAGGTGAACCAGATCGGCACGCTGAGCGAGACGCTCGAGGCGATCGAGATGGCGCGCGCCGCCGGGTATCTCTCTATCATTTCTCATCGCTCCGGTGAGACGGAGGACACGTTCATCGCCGACCTCTCGGTGGCGACGGGCACGGGTCAGATCAAGACCGGCTCCGCCAGCCGCACGGATCGGATCGCGAAGTACAACCAACTGCTGCGCATCGAAGAGGAGCTTGGCCCGTCCGCCGAGTTCCCCGGCGGCGCGCTGTACGGGTTGTAGTCGTGGCGAGTGCGGTGCCGCCTGTCGTGAAGCGCCTCGGCATCGCCGCGCTGTTTGTCGTGGGCGCGTGGTTCGCGGTGGAGGGAGGCGAATTCAGCACGCTCGATCTTTTTCGGCAGCGCAGCGAGCAGGCGCGGATCACGAAATCGATCGACTCGCTGCAACAGGTTGTGGATTCGTTGAAACAGTACGCCGACAAAGTGCAGCGCGACCCTGCGACGCAGGAGCGAATCGCCCGCGAGGTGTTCGGCATGGTCCGGGGCAACAAGGAGTTGCTCTACCGGTTCACGACGCCGGCTGACAGCGCAGCGAGAAAGCCGTAAACGCACCAGAACTCGAAACTTCCACCCTCCGAAACTTCCACTCCGAAACCGCCAACCCGGCGGTTTTCGGCTTATGGCACCTTCGGCGTTTGGCAGTCTCGCCCTTCGTCCCCTTCGCAGTTCGGTAGTCTCGCTTCTCGGACTCTTTGGGCTCCCTCGCTTGACGATGGATTGACGCTCCGGGTTTATCGTGCCCGCGAGTTGCCTGCGTGCCCAACTCAATTCGGCACGCGCTCGCCTCGAGCGAGCAGAAAAGCGCACTCACGCAGCACCCGGCGGTGTTCCGCGAGCGGCGGACCTGCCGAGAGTCCGGAGAGAAAACCGGCGAAAAGTCGAGAGTGCAATGAGGACCATGAACGAGGGGAGATCCGACTCTGATGCCTGACGGCATGGTCGTGTCCCACACGGGACGGCAGAGAACGCGGTCGCGAAAACCGCGGCGGTCCGAATCGTTCGTAAGGGGTCCCCGCCTCTCGCAAGCTCCCCATCCGGCTTTCGGCCGCGATGACACTTCCGTCATCTCGGCACCGACGAACGCCGTTGGCGTAGGCGTGCCTCGGCGGGTGACGCACGGCCGGACTGGTGATGGGACGCGTCTCTTCGACGGATCCTTTCGGATCGAGTACGTCGAAGGAACCCCACTGTCAGTGGAGAGTCGAACAATGAAGGCGCAACAGGGAAGGGCCCTGCAGGCGTTTCGCCGAGTTCAGGCGTGGTTCGTCCAGCACCCGGAGGTGCTCGCGAACAGCGGCTCGAGCAAGGACGCGCTTGCGAAGCAGTTGGATGCGCTGGCGCAGGTCGTGGATGCCATGACGGCTGGTGCTACGGAGCAGACGACGCAGAAAGGCCAGGCCACGCTCGCGGCAAAGGACGAGACGGTGCTGCGTGCGGACGTTCGATCGTTGCATTTGAAATCGATCGTCACGTTGGCCCAAGGACTCCGTGGCAAGGTACCGGGAATGGGAGTCTTCAAGCTCCCGTCTCGCGATATGCAATCCGAGAACCTCGTGCACGCCGCGCAGGCTCTGCGCACGACTGCCGGCGTCTACAAGGATGTGTTCGTGGAGCACGGATTGCCGGCCGATTTCCTCGACCAGCTCGACGGGGCCATCGCGGCGCTGAAGGAGAGCGTCGACGCGCGGGGGATCGCGCGGAGCCGTGTCAGCGGTGCATCGAAGACCCTGACGAGTGAACGCTCGTTGGGGCGGCAGATCGTGATGATGATCGACGCATCACTCGCGCACGCACTGAAGTCCGACCCCCCGACACTGGCGTCATGGCGCCAGGCAAAGCGGGTCACGCTCAAAGGCGCGACGTCACGAGACGTTCTGGAGGTGTTACCGGCGACGCAGAGTGTAGCACGCGTCGTTCCGGTCGCTTCACCGATCGCGCCGGCCGTAACACCGTCGTCGAGCAATGCAACACCGCTCGGTGCCAGCGAAGTCACGGCGAGCACCACGACGGACGCCAAGGCCGCGTAGTCGGGCAGAGGACAGTCACGGCGCAGGCGCCGCGGCTCGCAGCAGTGAACGGGCTCGCCCTCGGGCGAGCCCGTTTCATTCGCAGTGGTGAACGGGACGCGTCCTGGCGGTGAACGGGTCGCGCTCAGCGGCGCACGGCGCGCGTCAGGGTGATGAACGGAGCGCGCACACCGGCGAAAGGCGCGCCACACGGTGGTGTTCGGTGCGCTTCCACTACTGAAAAGTGCGCCTCACGCTGGTGAACGATGCGCTCCTACCGCTGAAAAGTGCGCTTCACACTGGTGAACTGTGCGCTTCCACCACCGAAAAGTGCGCTTCACACTGGCGAACGGTGCGCTTCCAGCGGTCCACCGCTACACCCGTTCACCCGCACGCATCCGTCCAATAGGACTTTAGTGCCATCCGCGGTGCGCGCTTTGCGGCGCCGTTGGTGTGCGGCTCGTTCGCCGAGCGATCATGGGCGCGCGAGCTCGAGTGGAGGTGCAGATGACACACACAGCAGTGCCGCCCGAGTATCACCCGCATCCGAACGAGAGTCAGGTGAAGGTGGCGAGCGGATTGAACGTGTTCGCCGGGTTGTATCTCCTGTTGTCCTCGTTGATCAATCGTGTGAACGGCGCGAATCAGGCGAACGGTGTCGTGTTCGGAATCATCGCCGTAGTCCTCGCGTCCACGCGACTGTCCGGGAAAGCAGGTCCCTGGGCTGGTTGGATCGACGCCGTGATCGGCATCTGGGTGATCTTCGCGCCGTGGGTTTACGGGTACGCCGGCGCGCCATGGATGTGGAACGCGATTGTTGTCGGCGTCATCATGGTCGGGCTGGGCATCTGGAGCGCGACCGCGACGACGACCGAGCAGACGATAGGCCGGCGCGTGTGAGGGCGCTCGACAGCCGGACGGCTAGACAGCAGGACAGCCGTCAAGCTGTCAGCCGTCTAGCAGTCCAGCCGATTAGCTGTCCAGCCCATTAGACGTCCAGCTGTCCAGCCGATTACCACGATGCTCCTTCGCTCGTCGTTGTGACGTAGTGTTCCGAGCCGCCCTGTCGCACGGGTGTTAGAATTCATGAAGCCCCCCCCCGCCAAAAAAGTCCGCCAAACCCGACCCCGCCATGGACGAGAAACAGCTACAGAAGTTGGTCCGACAGAACGCCGCGAAGGCCGCGAAGCTTAGCAAGGCTCGCGACGGCCGCCAGTTCGACAAAACGCTCCCGCCTGCTCCTCAGGACGCGGACGCGGACATCGAGCGCACGAGGTTCTTCAAGGAAATGAAGAAGCGCGAGTTCTAGGCGTCGGGTCCGGGTGGGCCCGTGTGGGCGGAGTGTCAAACTTGACACTCCTCGAGCTAACCTTAGTTTTCCAGTACTGCCGCGGGGTGGAGCAGCCTGGTAGCTCGTCGGGCTCATAACCCGAAGGTCGCGGGTTCAAATCCCGCCCCCGCTACTGATCGGCCGGTCCCAACGGACCGGCCGATTTTGTTATAGAGTTGGTGATTGTTGGGGCAGTTCAGGGCAGGGTAGCTCAGGTGGTTAGAGCACGGCACTCATAATGCCGGGGTCGTGGGTTCGAGTCCCACCCCTGCTATCGACGAGCCAATCACTTACCGGTGGTTGGCTCGAATCGTTCTGAGGCAGGGCATCCCAAAATGGCACCTATTTTGGCCGTCATCGGCGTCGGCTCATCGAGCTGCGCGGCGATTTTCTTCCACCGGTCGCGCTCATCGCTGCGCGGCGCGTAGCGGCCGTAGCGGGGTCGCCACCCTCTGTACGTCCGCGTGGCCGAGCTGGCGCGCGACGAGCTCGTACGGTGTGCCGGCGCGGACGGCGCGAATCGCGTAGAAAGTTCGCGCGTCGTGCACCCGATGACGTGGAATCCCGAGCGCTTAGAGTCGGCGCGATGGACATCGCCAAGCGTTTTGCGATCGAGCCCGCGGAACAACCGCTCGGCCGGCGCGAGCGTGTCGAGATGCGCCTCGAGGGATGGCCAGGCCCGCTCGGCAACCCGCCCGACGCGGTCTCGCGTATGCGCTCTTGGAGCCGGGCGCCCGCACCTCTCGGCGCTTTACGTATACGTCGGCGTCGAGGCACGTGAGCGCGGCGAAGATCTCCGCGCCGGCGCCGTAGAGCAGCGCGCACAATCCGCGGTGAAGCCACTCAGCGCCGTCGACGATGCGGCGCACGCCGGCCAGCGGAATCTCGACTTGGTCGACAGGGGCGTGCGACGCCTGCTTGCGCGGTTTCCCCTTTCGTCATCGGCGATGGCCCGCGGCACACGACGGGGGTGGACGATCGTGCGGGCCGTCGATCGCCTCTCGATGGCGGCTCTGCGATTTCCGTGGCCTGCAATTAGGAAGGCCGATCTGCGCTTGAGCGCATTCGCATATTCGCCGAACGGCCCCGCGCCGATCAATCCTCTCGCCTGGCCATTCATTCGAGCGGTCGTGACAAGCGTCATCATTCCGTGATACGACGGGTGCATGGGTGGTGCGACGCTTTCGAGCGGAGGGACATTAGAGCGCTCTAATGTACAATGGTGTGCGCGCCCTCTTGCGCGTTTGCACGGTATCGCGTATTGTCCCTCCGTTGAGCGCGCACACGCGCCCCTCTGGGCTCCCGCGATGCCGTTGGAGCGGAGAAGCCGGACAGCCCCCCTGGTTCGAGCGGGCCCAACCCATACAAACCGTATCCGCAACGCCCTCGATCGCCGAGGTGGCTCTTCGCCGTTAGCGCACCGAAAGAGCCGTGCTACCGGTGTGTAGTATGTCCGAACAAGAACGCTTCGAGGATTGAAGCGGGCCGTGTCGGGCCCATTCGGTGATCTGACCTCTATTCCGTCCAGTCTCATCGCGGCTCCAACGCACCGACGACTACAACAACTCAAACACAGCCCCGAGGAACGTATGCCTGGTCGGCTTCGCTCTCTCCAAGTGTCACGGCGGGTGTCGTTGCGGGTGTCGTTGCGGCGTTGGCGCGGCGCAGCCTTTGGGTTAGCGGTCCTCCTCCCCGCGTGCCACGCGGCGCACCTGAGCTCGCGCGTCTCGAGCCGAAATACCGTTCCGCCCATCTCGCCTGATTCTACTCCCTACGCGCTTTTCGATTCGCTCGGCAGTGTGTCGTCCGCGCCCGGCGTTCGCTTCCCTTGGATTCGTAGCATCGTGGCGGTCGGTTTCCGGGCAGGTACTTCCCAGTCCGATCGGCAATCCGCTGTCGATCAGGTGAATGGTATTGTCGTCGGTGGCATTCGATTTCGCGGGGAGGACGGCGACTACTTTCTTCGAATTCCAGACGCGACTTTTGCGGGAATACAGAAGGCCATCGCGATTGAACGAGCGCTCCCGCAGGTCGCCATCGCGCATCCGCTCACACGCGATTCGATGTATCTCGAAGCGCGACAACGCGCGAAAAAGCCGCGCTAGCAGTCGATCTCCTTTTCAGTTCCTCTCGCAGGCAGTGTGAGCCAGCCTCAGGGCCCCCAACTGAACCGACGCTTACAACCCCAATCGACAATGCGCGCATTCCTCCGTGGCTTCCCGCGAACCGGGCGGCTGAAGGCCGTCGCGATCCTCGGATGTTCAACGCTTCTAATCTGGGCATGCGATCAGTTAACCAGGCCGAATGCACGATCGGGCACGCGACCGAGTCGGCTACTTAACCCTTCCGGAAACGTCGTGGTCGCCCCGAATGCCATGCACGGATGGGTGTTCTATGATGATCAGCACGATGTGGCCTGCGCGGATCAAACGGTCTGTTCGATGGTGCAGGGCCCAGGGCTTCCTCCGGCTGGCGGCGGCAGCGCCGAGCTCGCGACGTCGACCGCCGGCGACGGCAAGGCGCTACTCCTCCCCGACTACGGCGGCACTCGTTTCGATCAGATCACCGACCTCCATTACTCCACGTACCGGCAAACAGCGGACGCCGGCAATAACCTGGCAATCGCGCTGCAATTCAATGTCGATTACGACCTCACAGACACCGCCCATAACTATCAAGGGCGCCTTGTGTTCGAACCATATCAGGGCGGGCCCGGAACGGTCGTGCAGGGGGCGTGGCAGTCTTGGGACGCGAAGGCTGGAAAATGGTGGGGCACTAAGTCTTCCGTGTGGCGGGGTGGCGCGCTAGTAGCGAATGCCTGCGTTCAATCGAGCCCGTGCACGTGGGCGGCGCTCGTAACGGCGTTCCCGGATCTTGGAGTGCATGCAACGTTGGGCGCGGTAGTATTGAAAGCAGGTTCGGGGTGGGCGGGCTTTCGAGGAAACGTGGATCGCCTCAGTATAGGAGTCGCGGGTGTCACGACAACGTTCAATTTCGAGCTCGTAGCATCCGTCGTCCCTGCGCTTTCGCCCGATACAACGCCAACCGCCCTCTTCGATTCCCTGGGCAACGTATCGTCGGCTCCGAACCGCAGGTTCGCGTGGGTGCGAAGCATGGTGGCGATCGGGTTTCAGTCCTCAGCGAGTCAAGCGGATCGGCAAGCGGCAGTTTGGACTTCACCCGATTTGATGGACGCGTGAGTGATAGGAACTACGCTGCCTCCAGCACCTGCTCTTCGTACGCCGTCGGGCTGATGTAGCCGAGAGTGGAGTGCCGACGCTTCCGGTTGTACCAGGTCTCGATGTACCGGAAGACGGCGCGGCGAGCCTCCGCCCGCGTGTGCCAATCATTCAGCATCAGCAACTCGAACTCCAGCGTGGCGAAGAAGCTCTCGGCCACGGCGTTGTCGTAATAGTCGCCTTTCCCGCTCATGCTGGCCATCATGCCGTGCGCCGCGAGCTCGGCGCGGTACTCGCCCGACGTGTACTGACTCCCGCGATCGGAGTGATGAATCAATCCGGGCGCCGGGCACCGCGCCTCGCGCGCCATCCGCAGCGCGCTGAGCGCCAGCTCGACTTCCAACGTCTCGCGCATCGCCCACCCGACACAGCGGCGCGAGCCGAGATCGAGCACGGTCGCGAGATACAGCACCCCTTCGCGCGTCGGGATGTATGTGATGTCCGCGATCCACACGCGATTGAGACCGACGCCATTCACGTCGAACTGCCGCGCGAGCAGATTCGGCGCGATCGGATGCTCGTGGTTCGAATCGGTCGTCGCGACTCGGTGTCGTTTGGGGACGCGCGCGACCAGGCCGTCTTCTCGCATGAGGCGCGCGACGCGCTTCGGGCTGGCCGGCAGCCCTTCGGCCTGCAGTTCGCGGTGCACGCGCGGCGCCCCGTACGTCTCACCACTCTCGGCATGAATGATCCGCACGTGCGCCATCAGCACTTCATCGATGAGCGCGTGCCAACTCGGCGATCGCTTCAGGGAGGCGTAGTAGCCGGAGGGAGAGACCTCGAGCACGCGGCACATGAGTCGCATTTCGAACTCGCCACGATGGCGAGTGATCACGGCGTACCTCAACGCGACTCCTTCGCGAAGTACACCGCCACTTTTTTTGCGAACGCTTGCTCCTGTCGCAGGACCGCGACCTCGCGGCGCAGCCGGCGATTCTCCTGCTCCATCGTCTCGCCCGGCATCGCGGACCCGGTCCCGGCGTCACGGGCCTGCTGCTGCGCCCACGCCCGCAGCTGGTCCGGTCGGACATCCAGCTCGCGACCGACTTGCGCCAGCGTCGCTCCCTCGGCCCGTCGCTCCACCATCAACCGCACCGCCTCGGCTTTGAACTCAGCGCTGAAGACGCGCCGCTCGCGCCGCTCAGCTCCTCCTGCTTTCCGGTTCGACTTCATGTGCCACCTCCGCCCCGAAATTAGGGCGAGTGAGGCGTCCACGAAATCGGGTCAACTCCAACTTGGTTCAAGAACCTCTGTCGTAGAAGCGGACTGGAACCCGCCGCCCGCCGATGGGGGTCGAGGGTCCGCGGCGCACTGGGCGGCGGTGTCCGTAGGCTTCACCTCGCTGGTTTGCTATTATTTCTTTCATGAACGAGACTCTGTACGACAACATTCGCGAGATTCTCACGAGCGGTGACTTCGATCTGTTCCTCGGCCTGCTAAGACACCTAGGACGAGCCAATTCGGGTCGCCTCTGGTAAGATGGGCTTAGTTCTTCTTGGTCTTTGTGTCTCGGGATTCCGGTTCCGAGGAGTCCAGACATTTGCGTGAGCCGGTGACGTCGAAGAGCTCCTGTTGCAGAGCGCGGACCTGGTCCCGGAGGGGGCCGGCCAGATAACAGACAATGGAGTATGACTTGGTGTTCAGGCCTCCACTATATCACGCACTCGTGACAACAAGGCGTCGCCAGCACAATCGATCTCCTTCCGTCTCTCGCTCAATCTGAGAGAATAGTGTTCATATCGACTAGCTATGCAGCAAAAGCGCCTGGAGGAGTTGGCAAACTTGCATATGTGAGTTTGATGCGATCAACGACCACGTCAATGGCCCAGTAAGCATTCTTCCAACGCAGTGGCGTATGGAACGCGGTCTCGATTTCTCATATCTGTGCCAGGATAGCCAGATATCAGGATCCTGCGCACCGTACAGAGTTCGAAGAGCGTTCCATGAGTGCGCAGTTCAGAGGGCCCTCTCCGCACCCATGCTTCTCCAAGGACTTGGCCGGAACAGTTGTCGCCCCATTAATTGTGCCAATGGCCTACAAGCCAACTCTGTTCGACCGCCACGGTCCTGACGCCGGACATCTCCTCCAAGCCTGGGGATATGGCCTGCTGATTTTCGCCCTGACGACCGGCACCCTAATGGCCCGAGTCGGGTTTCGCTGGTGGGAGCTTCCGGTTGGCGCCGGGCTTGGAGCACTTGGCGGCGGAATCGGATGGTTCATCGGAAGCGTTATCGGCGATGCATGGAACGCCGTCGCGGTCGACGGATCGAGCACGCCGTACGAACGGCAGTTTTCATACGAGCAATCGCTCGTGATGCAGGGGCGAGTTGATGACGCGCTGTCCTCGTTCGAGGCAGTGATCGCGGCCGAGCCGGCACTGGTCGCGGCGCGCATCAGGGCGGCAGAGCTCTACATCGCGGAAAAGGCGGACCATCTTAGGGCAGCCGAACTGTTCCGCGAGGTGTCGCGGCTACCGTTCCTGGCGAGCGGCGACGACGTCTATGTCACGAACCGGCTAGTAGATCTCTATCTCGGACCGTTGAACGATCGTGGGCGCGCGATGGTTGAACTGCGCCGTTTCATCGACCGGCGGCCGGGATCGCGCGCAGCCGACCATGCTCGGCGTAGCCTTGCCAGTCTTAAGTCGCCCACAGAGGCCGAGTCGGAATAGCAGATGTGACGTGCGGGATTCGGGTTGCGATCAGAGTGGCGGCCCGTTCTAGTGCTCCACGTCGCGCGCCGAGCGGCGGCATGAACGCTGCGACGCATCATTCGAGTCGCTTGCCTGATTCGGGTCCGGACAACGCGGAGCGGTGTCGCCATGGGGTGGTGGGACTCCGACGCGTGTGGACCAACGAATAACCAATGGGGCGGATGCCAGTGTTTGGCCCCCGGGCAACAGACGCGGGCATCGGCGATCACAAGCGAAGGTCACCAACAAGCGCGCGGGTGGAGCGAGCCTGGCCGCGCCTCATCAAGGAGCGACTCGGGTGTCTTGCTCCACCGAGGGCGGGTGCAAGGGCAATTGTCAGCGAGCTCTGAAGGGAGCACGCGGACGGCGCGGTCGCGAATATTAGAGCGTTCTAATGTGCCGGCCGTTGCACTTTTCCCTTGCGCGTACCGCAAAATTTGATTACAGTGCCCGCCGTCAAGAGTGTTCGCAACTCTTCGCGCCTCCGGGCCTCCGGCGATGTCGTTGGGGCGGAGTCTGATGGTCGCAGGGCTTGTGCTGTGGCGCACAACGTATCGCTAGCTAGCTCCCTCGCAAAGCAGCGGCGGGTCCTCCAAGGCTGGCACGCAACACTCCAACCGCGCTCGGCCACGTTCCCAAGGGGCGTGCCGGATGACAGACGGCCGTTGAGTGTCAGCGCTTCGCGCGCGTGACCGCCAGCGTTCGTAGTCGTGCTGGCCAGGAAACCGAGAAGTTCTCAACTACCTGTGGCGTTTGACCGCAGAGCCTCACCGCCGGTAAACGTGGGCTTCCAGGTGAGCACGACTCGCTGTCTTAGAGATTCCCAATATTTCGTCGCCCTTCCCAGAACTGAGGCAAAGCAAAACCAAGCGCTCAGACGAGCCTTCACTATCCCTCGCGCGCAGTAAGGTGATCCCCACCACACGCACGTCACTCCAGTGTTCACTTGAATCGGGCCGTCGCGCGGCTGTGGGTCTGTTGACATCGTCGGAGCATGACGCGACAAGTCGGCTCAAAGCGACTGCAAAAATGCGCAGCAAACCGAAATGCCGGCGGGCGGGCACCCTACGGATCACCTTCTCGAGGAACACACATGCGTCCCAAAAAGCTGCTGGCCCAGACGATGGTAGCGTTTGCCGTGGTTGTCATGAGCGCCGCTCCGGCGTTTGCCGACTACTGGTGCTACAGAGGTGGTCTGAGGAATTGAGACAGGTCGGATAGGTGGAAACGGGCGCTCCACGAGGCGAGATTCTCGCCGACCAGGAGGCTGTTTCCCGATGCGACGACCACGCAGAAATCACTCACCGGCGTTCAAGGCGAAGGTGGCCTTGGCCGCGCTCGAAGGCAATGCGACGCTCGCCGAGCTCGCTCAGCGCTTCGACGTTCACCCGAACCAGATCACGGAATGGCGCCGCCAGCTGGTGGCGCATGCGGCCGACGCCTTCGGCGCCGACGGCGAGCGGCGCGAGCCCGCGATCGACGTGAAAGCCCTGCACGCCAAGATCGGGCAGCAGGCGCTGGAGTTGGATTTTTTGGCCAACGCGCTCGGACGAAGCCCCGGTCCGAGCGGAAAGCGATGATCGACCGGACGCACGAGCTCTCGGTCACGCGGCAAGCGCGGCTCCTCGCGCTCTCCCGGGCGTCGGTCTACTACACGCCGGCGCCGGTGCCTGAGGCGGATCTCGCGCTCATGCGGCGGATCGACGAGTTGCATCTCGAGTTGCCATTCGCGGGAAGTCGCCTGCTCCGGGACCTGCTGCGGAGCGAAGCCGTGGTGATTGGTCGGGCGCACGTGCGCACGCTGATGCGGCGCATGGGGATCACGGCGATCTATCAGCGGCCGAAGACGACGCAGCGCCATCGGGCCCACCCGGTCTTCCCGTATCTGCTGCGCACGCTCACGATCACCCGACCGAATCACGTGTGGGCCGCCGACATCACGTACCTCCCGATGGCCCGCGGCTTCGTGTACCTCGTCGTGATCATGGACTGGGCGAGCCGGAAGGTCCTCACCTGGCGCGTCTCGCCCACGCTCACCAGTGACTTCTGCGTCGCGGCGCTCGAGGAGGCGCTCGACCGCTTCGGGTGCCCAGAGATCTTCAACACCGATCAAGGGTCGCAATTCACGAGCGCCGAGTTCCTCAACGTCCTCCGCCGTCGCCGGATTCAGATCAGCATGGACGGCACCGGCTGCTGGCGCGACAACGTCTTCGTCGAGCGGCTCTGGCGCTCGGTCAAGTACGAGGAGATCTACCTCCACGCGTACGAAACGGTCTCCGACGTCCGCGCAGGTCTCACCCGCTACTTCCAGTTCTTCAATCACCGACGGCCGCACACCGCGCTCTCGCGTCGAACCCCGGCCAGCGTGTACTTCACTCACTTGCCTGAACTGCAACCCCTTTCACCCCGCGCCCGTCCACTTATCCCAGCCGCCTAACCTGTCTCAATTCCCTAGACCATCTCTAAACGTGTCGTAGCGATACGGCATTCCGGTCAAGTCGGAGGTGACGGCTAGTCTGCGAAGGAGAGGGCGTACCTTGGCCGGCGACAGCGCGCGGACGAACACAGCCCGCGGGCGCATATAATCGGGCGCCTGTTCAAGCGGAATGAACGTTTGAAGCGTTTTGCCCTCGAGAACGTTGTCGCGCTGAATATCGTGCAAGACACCAACCACCACACGGCACTTTCGTTCCACTCGAAAGTACAAGCAATTCCCGAGGGGGTTTGCACTGCCCCACACGGATCGCGCCATCGTCTCATTTACGAGCACAACTGGATCCGAGCCCGCAACATCCGTCGCAGCAAGGAGCCGACCACGAACGAGTCGAGCGCCGAGGGCTAACAGCGCCCTGCTGTCCAAGGCGTCTACGTATGGGCCTCCCGTGGAGAGCGGCTCCACCACTGTGCCTTTGAAAGCAATCGAGGCGGCGGAGCTCTGCCTAAGGGGAATGCCGCTCGCTACTCCTGCATCGACGACGCCACTCAGACTCCGAACTCGCGAGGCAAAATCTGACAAGCGAGTCTTCATCGTTGCAATCGGGACGGTGTCGGCGGAGTTACCGAAATCCACAATTCCGACTTGATCCGCGTTGAAGCCGAGGCGTTCTCCTCCCAATGCTTGGAACGTACGGATGAACAGGATTGAGCCAGCGATTAGAAGTGTCGCACCTCCGGTTTGAACGCCGATCAATAGGGATCGTGATCGCGACCGATGAGAAGTGCTGCCGAATGCACCAACGCTCAATACCGCATTTAGACTCGTTTGACGCGCCGTACGCCAAGGGAGCCAGAGAAGGGCGCCCAGCGAGGCCATGCCCAAGAGTCCACCCAGCAAGACTACTTGAAACGGCGATGTCGAATCACGCCATGCCAGCGCCGGCAAGGCGTTCGCCCGGACCTGGTCCGTTGCGATCAGCGCCCCGAGCGCACCGGCCGTGGTTCCGAGAATGACGACCGGCAAAGCGTCGGAGATGAGAACCAGCAACAGATCCTTCGCTGTGGCGCCCAGGGCTCGACGAACGGCCAACTCGCGTTCGTTTCGCATGACGCGGCTCAAGAGTACACCCGCAACGTTCGCGGCTGCAGCAATCAACAGCAGCGCCGAGACGGCGATGAGAACCCATGAAATCATGTCCAGACGCTGCTGAGCTGAGCCCTCTGTCCTCGCAAGCCGTTCAGCGACGACGCTAAGACGGGTCCCTTTCTGGGCAGAGGGCACCGCGGCACCCGTCAGCAATTCGGACAGCCGGGTCGCAGCTTGATTGAGCGATATACCGGGACGAATCCGGGCAATCGGCCTCAAAAAGGCGCTTGCTGAATTGGTCTTCCATGCAGTCGGCAAGCCCGCCGAGGCGGCGGACAAAGGCATCCAAAGATCGACGCGCTCGAAATCCAAACCGGCAAAATCCCGCGGCAGCACAGCCACGATCGTGACTTCGCGATCGGCAATTCGCATGTGCGAGCCAAGTGGCACTGGTGTCGTTCGGAGTTGGTCTTGCCAGAAACGATGGCTTATGGCGACTCCACTCGCGGACCAATCTTGTCCGGAAAGGCGACCGATGGCGGGGGCGATCCCCAGGACGTCGAAGAACCCCTCTGAGACGATAGCCGCGTTCGAGCGAACTATGCGCTCGCCGACCTCTACGTCAACCGCGACGGACGAATAGGCCCCCACCCGTCCAACGGTCAGCGAGTCCGCACGCAGAGCATCGAGAACGGGATACGAAACTGATGCTCCTCGAGTAAGGCGTCCGGACGCTGAACTTAGGGTGTGCAGTCGCGCAAACTGTGACCCATCGGTTGCCTGCAGGGGGTCGGCACGAACGAGCTCGTGCACCGAATCCACCACGACGATATTCGCCCCCACGCCAAGGCCCACACTAAGCGAGAGGCCCAATAACACGGCCCACTGGCCGCGCCATCTCCGCCACGCAACCAATCGAGTTGTGGTCAAGGTTCGATCGCCTCAAGTCTCATGGATGCTGATTTTGAGCGCATTTGTCTCGGCCCGACCGTCGAGTATACCCCTTGTAACCAAATCGAGCACGCTCGCGAGTGCTACATGGCGCTATTTCATTAGACATGGCGCATCGCACTTTGGTTTGGCGCATTGAACACATTGTCGAAATCGGATGGTGGATGTTGAGTTCAGCGAATCGATGGGTCGCGATGGCCACGCGCCGTCGTTCGACGTTGGACAGCTGAGCAATACTCTCGCAAGACTTGTCCCAAAGCGTCGAGCATCGCGGAGGACCGGCGATCAACCGGTCGCGAAATCAACCTTCACGGGAAGAGGTGTCTATGAGGATCAAGAGAGCGTGGACGATCGGAACTCTCGTCGTCGGATTTGCTGCGTTCGTGCCCGGAAGTCTGCTGGCGTCGTCGAGAAATACGCACCGCCTAGACTGTGATGCCGGATGTCTCAAGGGAAGTTGCCACGCAACTGGCACGGGCTGCAGCTGCTATTGCGATCACGACGACCAGCCCCATTGCGACTGCGCCAGCTGACTCCGCTGGGTTCGACGAGGGAACGCAAGTGTCGCGGTATCGTGGCGTCCGGGAAACTCGATCTTTTCTTGCACCCGGGGCTGGCCCCCCGGACGCCCGTGGCCGTCGCACTTGAGACCTGAGCCCCTGGTGGTGCTTGTGGCAGCGGGTGTTGAGAACGTGTCGATGATGGACCAGGGGTCGATGAACGCCGCGGCCATCACGCCGTCGCCGAGAGTCCCCGGCCCGGATATAGTTTGGGACCTCCAGCGTCACGCCGACTGCCCAACTGAACGCACTCCGTGCGACGTGCCGGCAATGGGGGCCTTCCGCTCTCAAGGACACCGACGAGCCATGTCGCCTTGGGGTTCCCTGAGAAAAGGGAGCGGGCGGGGCGTACCACGCCTTCTGCGCCAATCATGTGCCTCCACATCGGCTCCGGCGACGCGATGCAAGTGGCTAGGAGCTTGGCGAGCCGCCAACGCCGGCGCATTTCGTCGCGCCTCCGAGTAACCACGTCTATACCAGGCTCCTCATTGATAGTGATCCATCGCGCACATTCTCGTCAGTGTCTCACAGTCGGTGACCAAATGCTGCCCCGTTCTTGATTCCCGGGATGCTAAGAGCCGGATCGACTGCGTAACTCTCGCCTAATCGTCTCTTCAATCGCACTATCGTTCGGGGCAAAGGGGAATTTCCATTGATTTATCAGCACTGTGGGCGTCCCTCTGATATTCAGTGCTTCCCCCGCGAGGGAATCGGTTTCCACAGCGTCGCTAACAGTCTTGCTACTTAGGCAGTTGTCGAACCTGGCGCTGTCAGTAACGCCGACCCGAGCGGCAACAGTCGACCACGTAACCCGGCCGATGGAATCTTGATGTTCAAACAGATAGTCGTGATACTCGGCGAATCGATTCTGATCCGCGGCGCACTCGGCAGCCAATGCGGCCGCACGAGCATGGGGGTGCAGGGCCGACAGCGGAAAGTTGCGATAGATGACTCCGACCTCATTCGGGTGCCGTTTCAGTATCAATGCGATCGAAGAGTGAAGTCTCGCGCAATACGGACACTGAAAATCTGAGAACTCGATAATTGTAACCGGTGCCTTCTCTCGACCGAGTATTTCGCGCCCGGTCGCATAGTCTCGCCAATTGGTGATCGCAACAGGTTTAGGGAGGGCGCTACTAGGACTCGGAAACAGTTCGTGTTTGACTGCCACGACTGTGACAATGACCGCGCACAGAGCGAGCACTGCAGTCGCGGCAGATTCCAGTTTGGCTACGAACGACACGGCCAGCCTCCAGAAAGCTGCGAGTTGTGGCGCGGCTGCTCGGCATCAGCGGAGGCGGCGGAAACCAGGACTGCTACGTATCCTTGCCACGGCTGCGAGTTGAGTTCGATGCCGGCGCTTACCGCGCATGGACGACGGAACACCTGAGCAGGCTGGCACGATGCCGCAACGGACTGCCCTCGCCGTCTGCGGCGAGTTGTTGATTGCCCGAGGCGCGCGTCAACCCGCTCTAGACCGAGAGGATAGCGCTCCAGGGATCCGCTTATCGCGCCTAGTGCAAATCCGCTGGCGAGGCCCGGTCACTCCGCGAAAATGCACGAACAAGACTGACCGGTGAGTTGGTCCGAGCAGCACGCGTACTCGCCAAGATACACAGCACAACCTGGACTTCACCCGACTTGGTGGACGCGTGAGTGATAGGAACTACGCCGCCTCCAACAACTGCTCTTCGTACGCCGCCGGGCTGATGTAGCCGAGGGTCGAGTGACGCCGCTTCCGGTTATACCAGATCTCGATATAGCGGAAGATCGCGCGGCGGGCGTCCTCCCGCGTGTGCCAATCCTTCTGCATCAGCAACTCGAACTCGAGCGTGGCGAAGAAGCTCTCGGCCACGGCGTTGTCGTAACAGTCGCCTTTCCCGCTCATGCTGGCAATCATGCCGTGCGCCGCGAGCTCGGCGCGGTACTCGCCGGACGTGTATTGACTCCCGCGATCCGAGTGGTGAATCAACCCGGCGGTTGGCTGCCGTGCCTCGCGCGCCATCCGGAGCGCGCTGAGCGCCAGTTCGACTTCCAACGTCTCGCGCATGGCCCAGCCGACGCAGCGGCGCGACCCGAGATCGAGGACGGTCGCGAGATAGAGCGGCCCTTGGCGCGTCGGGATATACGTGATGTCCGCGACCCAGACGCGATTGAGGCCGACGCCATTCACGTCGAACTGCCGCGCGAGCAGGTTCGGCGCGATCGGATGATCGTGGTTCGAATCGGTCGTCGAGACGCGTTGCCGTCTCGGCGGACGCGCGACCAGGCCGTCTTCGCGCATCAGCCGGGCGACGCGCTTTGGGCTGGCGGGCAGCCCTTCGGCCTGCAGCTCGCGGTGCACGCGCGGCGCCCCGTACGTCTCGCCACTCTCGGCGTGAATGATCCGTACGTGCGCCATCAGCACTTCATCGACGAGCGCGTGCCAACTCGGCGGGCGTTTGAGCGACGCGTAATAGCCCGAGGACGAGACCTCGAGCACGCGGCACATGAGTCGCACTTCAAACTCGCCGCGATGGCGAGTGATCACGGCGTACCTCAACGCGACTCCTTCGCGAAGTACACCGCCACTTTTTTTGCGAACGCTTGCTCCTGTCGCAGGACCGCGACCTCGCGGCGCAGCCGGCGATTCTCCTGCTCCATCGTCTCGCCCGGCATCGCCGATCCCGTCCCGATCTCGCGATGTTGCTGGCGCGCCCACGCCCGCAATTGGTCTGGTCGGACATCCAGCTCGCGGCCGACTTGGGCCAGCGTCGCTCCCTCGGCCCGTCGCTCCACCATCAACCGCACCGCCTCGGCTTTGAACTCGGCGCTGAAAGTCCGCCGCTCACGCCGTCCGGCCGCTCCCACTTTCCGATTCGACTTCATGTGCCACCTCCGCCCCGAAGTTAGGGCGAGTGAGGCGTCCACGAAATCGGGTCAACTCCAAGCAGGGGAAGCGCCCGAGACCGTGTCGCGGAGCGTCGCATAGGACGGCGCGAGACGGAGGAACGGCACGGCGTACCCGCTCGCCGCGATCGTGGGAGCTTCTCGATCGTGCGACGCGTGTCGGCGACGATCAGCCGAAGTGGGATGACGAACGGCGGCTCGACATCGTGCGTCGCCGGCGCAGCCGAACGATCAGATAGACGAGGATGGCGACGTTCAGGACCAGCGCCACCATACGCGTGATCGTGATGCGGCGCACGACCTCATAGATCTCGAACGGAATGAACGACGCCGTCGCGACAACGGTGAGATACTCGGCCCATCGGCGCTGAAGCCACAAACCGGTCCCCTCGACGAGGAAGAGCGCCCCATACAGAAAGGCGCCCACGCCCAGGGCGGCGATGCGGGTCGGGCCCATGCTCGTGATGCGCGAGAGAGCGGCCTGCGTTACGCGCCGCTCGGTGCCGGAGGAAAGCATGGACAGCAGCCGCTCCGACGCGTGCGGCACTCCACCGCGGACCAGCCCGACTGCGCCGAGGGCGATGGTGAAGAGCAGCAATGCTTTCACGAACTTGAACACGGCGATGACCGTGATGCCGAGATCGCGATGTCCGCTTCGGTCTGCTCGATCCATGCTGAAGTCTACGCGAGGAGCGCCTCCAATTCTTCCCGGCCGATCCCCGCCAGCACGCCCTGATCGCGTCCCAGGATGGCGTCCGCGAGTGCGCGCTTCGTCGCTTGGAGATCGAGGATCTTCTCCTCGACGGTATCGCGCGCCACCAGCCGCGTCGCGAGCACGCTCCGCGTCTGGCCGATCCGGTGCGCGCGATCGATCGCCTGCGCCTCGACCGCCGGATTCCACCACGGATCGAGTAGAAAGACGTAGTCCGCCGCCGTGAGATTGAGGCCGTGGCCGCCGGCCTTGAGGCTGATGAGAAAGAGTGGACAGGCCGGATCCGACTGAAACCGATCGACACGAGCCTTCCGGTCGCGCACCTGCCCGTCGAGGTACTCATATGGAATGCCGGCGGCGTCCAGACGAGCGCGAGCGAGTGCCAGAAAGGACGTGAATTGCGAGAACACGAGCGCCTTGTGGCCTTGCTCGGTGATCTCTTCCAGCCGCGGGAACAGGGCGTCGAGCTTCGCACTCGGCGCGTCGATCATGCGCGGGTCGACGAGCCCCGCGTGGCAAGCGGCCTGGCGCAGCCGCAGCAATGCCTCGAGCACGTGCATCCGGACCTTCGCGATGCCCATGCGGTCGACCTGCTCGAGCAGGCTGTGACGGTATGACGCGAGCAGGCCGTCGTAGAAGGCGCGCTGCTCTCCCTGGAGCACGACCTTCAACGTCTGCTCGGTGCGCGGCGGAAGGTCCCGCGCGACTTGTTCCTTCGTCCGTCGCAGAATGACCGGGCGAAGCGCCCGCGCGAGGAGGTCGCGCGGTGCCGAGGGCGCCGCCCGCCCCCCCGCCGAGGGCGAGTCGTCCATCTCGGTCAGCCGGACGAGCTCGGAAAACCCGGACGCCGATCCGAGCATCCCGGGATTCAAGAACTCGAACAGGCTCCAGAGCTCTTCGACGCGGTTCTCGATCGGCGTTCCCGTCATCGCGAGGCGATGATTCGCCGTGAGGAGCCGCGCCGCCTTGGCCGCTCCGGAGTCGGGATTCTTGATCGCCTGGGCCTCGTCGAGGATCGCGTAGTCGAACCGAATCGCCGCGAGCGCCGCGGCGTCGCGACGCAGCGTTCCGTACGTCGTGATGACGACGTCGACCGTCTCGGAATCGATCGAGCTGAGGCGGCGCGCGCTGCCCGTGAAGTCGAGCACTCGGAGTCGTGGCGCGAAACGCTCCGCCTCGCGGATCCAGTTGAAGACGAGCGATCGTGGCACGACGACGATCGACGGACGCCGCGGCGCGTCCGGCGATTCGCGCACCGCATCGAGCAGCGCGAGGACCTGCACCGTTTTCCCGAGGCCCATGTCGTCGGCGAGACATCCACCAAGGCCGAATCGGCGGAGAAAGTCCAACCAGCCGAGGCCCTCGCGCTGGTAGGCGCGCAGCGTGCCGCCGAAGTCCGGCCCGGCGTCGACGGCACTCACCTTCTCGAAGCTGCGGAGCTCGGCGCGCGCCTTCTCGAATGTCGCGTCGACGCTCGCTTCGGGCACGGCCTCCAGCAGCGCATCGAGCAACGCGACTTGCGACGGCCGGTAGCGGATGACTCCGCCGACCGACCTCCCGCCGGCGGTGAGCGGCCCCAATCGGGCCAGCCACTCCAATGGGAGAAGACCGAAGGCGCCATCGGGGAGGAGGATGCTCGTCGCACCTGCTCGTCGCGCCTCGAGCAGCTCGGAGAGCGAGACCTCAACCTCCCCGAATTGCACGCCGGCGTCGAGCTCGAACCAGTCGATGCCCGACCGCACGATTGCCCGTGTCGGTCCGGGACTGCGATACTCCGCGCCGCCGGCGTCGACTTGCCAGCCGGCACGCACGACATCGGCGACGAGCGTGCCCAGTTTGTGGGCGGGGATCACCAGGCTGTGTTCGCCCAGCTCGGAATCCTCCCCCCACTCCTGCTTGACACGGTGCGATGCGAGTCGCGCGCGCGCGGCGGCTTCGGCGGCGAAGTCGCGATAGTGCACGGTACGTGTGTCGGCGTCGTACACCGTCGGCGTTCGCTCGGCGCCAGTGATTTCCAACGGCCCGTAACGAAAGCCCGCGGCCAGGCGACGAACTCTTCGGGCCGAAGGTACGGGCGGTAGGACTTTCAGCGTCGGTATGGGAGCAGCGTGGACCTCCGTGACTGGAACGCCATGGGGAAGGTCGATCGGCGGAACACGCGGGAGCGCGTTGAAGCTGGTGAGGAAATCCGAGAGCTCCTCGCGGCTTGCGGCGATGTGGCCCGCGTTGCGAAAGAGTGCCGCGATCGCGAACGCGCCGTTGAAATCGAAGCGCGCGATCGTGCCGCGCGCGATCACCCATCCTTCCCACTGCACGAGTGCCGGTTCGGTGATTGGCATTTCGACACCGCCGCGATGGAGTGCGGCAGTGATGACGTAGTGCTCGGGCTCTTCGCGCGCCACGTGGACCCGGAGCTGCCAGGGCGGCCCATCATCCCAGCGCAGGGACTTCGTCGGCCGTTCGTCGGCCGCGGTTCGAAGGCGACAGCGCTCGGCGTCGCAGGCGTGCCGGAGCGTCGCTTCGATCGCGGCGCCGCGCAGCTCGAACGCCGATGCCGGCAGCGACGTCGGTAGCTCCCACGATCCGTCGAGCCTTCGGTGCTCGGTGGCGATCTCCGCAACGATGCCCACGCTTTGCCACGTCGCTGGCGCGTCGATGATATAGACGAGCCGTCGCTCGGTCGAGGGCACAGGATGCTCGTTAGACTGCGGGTTACGCTCGCGCGCAGCGGCGATGAACAACGGAAGCATCGCCGACATCGACCCGACGCGGCAACGAAAAATGAACCCCCACTGCAAGTTGCGACGGGGGTTCACTCAGCGGCGGCCCACCTATGCCGCGCCGGCTCTCAATCGGCGCGCAATGCGACGGTCGGGTCGACACGCCCGGTGTCCTCGGGGCTCCCGGCACGTCCCCTGCCATTTTTCAGGGGGAAATCAGCGGAGATCCGTGTGGCCTCCAAAGAGCAACGGCGCCGGCGCCGTTCTAGCTCCTCCGGACTCGTCAGGGCCGGCGAGAAGTCGCTCGTCGAGTACCGGCGCAAGCGCGATTTTGCCCGTACGCGCGAGCCGGCCGGCGGTGGGCGGCGACGCGCCGCCAGGCTGGCGTTCGTGATCCAGAAGCACCTCGCGTCGCACTTGCACTTCGATCTTCGTCTCGAGGTCGACGGCGTGATGAAGAGCTGGGCCGTGCCGAAGGGCCCGAGCCGCGATCCGTCGGTGAAACGGCTCGCGATGCAGGTCGAAGACCATCCGATCGCGTACAACGCTTTCGAGGGGACGATTCCGAAGGGGGAGTACGGCGGCGGTACGGTGATGATCTGGGACCGCGGCACGTACACGTCGCCCGATGGCGACGAGGACGCGATCCGCCAGGCGCTCGAGCGCGGCGCGCTCAAGTTCACGCTCGAGGGGGAGCGACTGCACGGGACGTGGACGCTCGTCAAGCTGCGCGGCCGCGGCCGACAATGGCTGTTGATCAAGCATGCCGACGAATTCGTCGTGGGCGACGACACGCTTGCGTCAGAAGACGTTCAGTCGGTGGTCTCGGGGCGGCAGATGGACGAGATCACGGCGGGCAAAGCGATCAAGAAATCGCGCCGGTCCGCCTCGAAGTCTGTGAAGTCGAAGAAGAGATCACGGACGTAGCTGCGACGGAGCACAGCGCGACGCCCGATGAGAACGATCGAGCGGAGTCGAGGACCCGCCCGCCTGTCCACCGATACCGGCCATCGCTTTCGTGCCGCAGCTGAGGGTGTAGGGATCGCCTCCGGTTCCACCAACTGCGCCGACCGTCACGCCCTGCGCCTGGCTCGCCGACGGCGCAAACGCGATGGAGGCGACGAGCAGTGCTCGGCGAATGAGCCGGCGTACGTGGCGTGCGCGCGGAAACGACCGGCCTCGCATGACAGCCTCTTGAGGGAGAGAGCGACATGCAATAGACGGCTCGCGGACTGTCAGATTCTCATGGCGGCGATCCGCGCCGTGCTCGACGACGGATCGAGGAAGAGAAGGGAACCCGCTTTTGCTGCGCCTGCCACGGTTCACTCACTTGCCGAGCGTGACTTGCTCGGAGTCTCTCGCGCGACGGTCGGTGTGGTTCCCGGCGGCCGTGCGCCATGCGGCAGCCCGAGGTGATCGCGCGCCCGATCCAGCGCGTCGTCGATGTTCCCGAACAGGTTTTCCTCGCCGATCTCATCCAACACCGCCGAACGGCTGATGGCGATGAGCGGTTGCGTGTGCACGTCGGAAAGGAACACGACCGTCCCGTCCTTGCGGCTCCGGTGCACCACGTCCTTGAGCGCGTGCATTCCGCTGGAATCGATCGAGGACACGTTGCGGAGCCGGATGATGAGCACCTGCGGCTTCTTCGCGACCTGCCCGATCGTATCCTTGAACGCTTCGGCGACGCCGAAGAAGAACGGCCCGTTCACCTCGAACACCTCGACGCCCGGGGGCACGACGCGGCGGCTCATGGCGTTCGGGTCGCTGGCGTACTGATCGCCGTCGTCCTCCAGCTCGATCGTCACGGCGTTGACGTTCGCCACTTCCGCCATCCGCCGCATGAAGAGGAAGGCGGCCGACACCATGCCGACCTCGATCGCGACCGTGAGATCGACGAGGACGGTGAGCAGGAACGTGACCAGCAACACGACGACGTCGCTCTTGGGCGCGGTGAGCTCGGCGAGGAACGAGCGCCACTCGCTCATATGGTAGGCGACGACCACGAGAATCGCGGCCAGCGTCGCCATCGGAATGAGCGCCGCCCACCGCCCGAAGAAGAGCGTGATGACGAGCAGCGTCACCGAGTGGATCATACCCGCCACGGGCGTCCGGCCGCCGTTCTTCACGTTCGTCGCGGTGCGCGCGATGGCGCCCGTCGCCGGAATGCCGCCGAACATCGGCGACACGATGTTGGCGATGCCCTGCGCGACCAGCTCCATGTTCGAGCGATGGCGTCCGCCGATCATGCCGTCGGCCACCATGGCCGACAGGAGCGACTCGATCGCGGCCAGCATGGCGATGGTGAAGGCCGGCCAAACGAGCGACTGCGCCTGTGCGAACGTGATGTGCGGCAGAACGGGGTGGGGCAGCGCCGCGCTGATGCCGCCGAACCTGGATCCGATGGTCTCGACGGGCCAGTGGAGTAGTTGGGCGAGCGCCGTCGATACGAGGAGCGCGACGAATGGACCGGGCACGCGGCGGTTGACGCGCGGCCAGACCACGATGATGGCGAGCGCGATGCCACTCACCGCGATCGCGTACGGATTGACGGCCGACGAGTGCTCGATGAACGCGCGCCACTTCTCGAGAAAGTCGGCGGGCACGGCCCCCATCTTCAAGCCGAGGAAGTCCTTGACCTGGCTCGAGAAAATGATGACAGCGATGCCGCTCGTGAATCCGACGACCACCGGGTGCGGGACGAACTTGATGACGGCGCCGAGCCGGACGGCGCCGATCACGACGAGAAAGACTCCGGCGAGGACGGTCGCTACGGCGAGGCCGTCGTAGCCGTACTTCTGCACGATGCCGTACACGATGACCACGAACGCGCCGGTGGGGCCGCCGATCTGGACGCGCGATCCGCCGAGCGCGGAGATGATGAAGCCGGCGACGATCGCGGTATAGAGGCCGCGGTCGGGGCTCACGCCGCTGGCGATGGCGAAGGCGATCGCCAGGGGGAGAGCGACGATGCCGACGATGATGCCGGCGACGAGGTCGTCGGCGAACTGGGCCCGCGAGTAGGATTTGAGGGTGGTGACGAGCTTGGGTACCAGCACCGCGCGATCCCCGCTTGACGTTGAACGGCGGTTCAATATACTCCGCAGGCAAGACACGTCACAACGCGAGGCACGCGTACTCCGTGCAACTCACGCTCCGGCAGGCAGCGAGCTACCTCGGTGTGAACGAAGGCACGATCCGCCGTTGGATCGACCAGCGTGCGCTGCCCGCGCACACGGTCAGCGAACGGCTGTATCTCAACCCGATCGAGCTATGGGAGTGGGCCGTGGAGGCCGGCGTGCCGGCATCACGGGCGCTGCTCGACGTGGCCCACCGCGCGCCGGACGAACTGCCGGCCCTGTCGGCGCTGCTCCGCGAGGGGGGCATCTTCCACGACATCGACGGGACGTCCAAGCACCGCGTGTTGGCTCAATTCGTCGAGCGGCTTCCGCTCCCGCCCGAACAGGACCGCGCGTTCCTGCTCGACGTGCTCGAGGCCCGCGAGGCGCTCGGATCGACGGGAATCGGCGACGGGATCGCCATCCCGCACGTTCGCAATCCAATCGTCCTGCACATCGCGCGACCGTTCGTGACGCTTGGGCTGCTCACCAAGCCGATCGAGTTCGCGGCGATGGACGGGAAACCGGTGCACGCGCTCTTCATGGTCGTGAGCCCGATCGTTCCGACGCATCTGCGGATTCTCGCGCAGCTGGGGTTCGTGCTCCGTGACGACACGCTCCGCGAGTTGCTGCGCGACCGTGCACCAGCGGAGGCGATCCTCGACAGAATCGAGCTGATCGAAGCGACCCGGACCACCGGGTCGTTCCGTGTGAAAACGCAAGAGCCATCCGGGTGACCCCCCTTTGGATCGGAGTCGGGTTGCTGGTGTTGGCTGCGACGGCGCAGCTGTTCCTCCGCGGTCGAGGCGCGGCCGATTCGGCCTTCGGTATCCTCGTTGCGGCGGGTTCGGTACTCGGCATCGCGACGGCCGCGGCGGTGCTGCGCGACGGCACTACCGTCTCGACGCGCATCCCCAGCGCGCTGCCGGGCGGCGATTGGGTCATCGGTGTCGACCCGCTCAGCGCGGTATTCCTCATCGCGATTTTCGCCGCCGGGGCGTTGGCCGCCGTGTACGGCATCGGTTACATGCGCTACGACGACCACGTCGTTGCGTGGCCGAGCCATGCGTTCTTCGCGCTCGAGCTGGCGGCATTGTCGCTCGTCGTGTGCGCGCGGTCCGTCGTGCCGTTCATGGGCGCGTGGGAGCTGATGGCGATCGGGTCGCTGCTACTCATTCTCACGGAGCATCGACAGGCCGAGGCGCGGCGGGCGGGCTTCATATATATCGTCGCGACCCATGTCGGGACGCTTGCGCTGTTCGCGCTCTTCGCGACGCTCGCGCGTGACAGCGGCGACTGGACATTCGGCGCGTTGGCGGTCGGGGACGCACGGGGCAAGCGGAGCCCGCACGGCCGTTCTCGCCCTGGCGCTGGTCGGGTTCGGGGTGAAGGCGGGCCTCGTCCCGCTGCACTTCTGGCTCCCGCCCGCCCATGCCGCGGCGCCGTCGCACGTGTCGGCGCTCATGTCCGGCGTCGTGATCAAGATCGGCATCTACGGATTGCTGCGCGTCGTGTGGCTCGTCGGACCGCCGCCGTTTTGGTGGGGATGGACCGTCTTCGCCATCGGAACTCTGTCGGCGATATTCGGCGTGTTGTGGGCGCTCGCGCAGCACGACGTCAAACGCCTGCTCGCGTATCACAGCGTCGAGAACATCGGCATCATCTTGATGGGTCTGGGACTGGGTGCATTGGCGAGCGCCTCCGGGAACACGACGCTTGCCGCGGTGGGATACGCCGCGGCGTTGTTCCACACGGTCAACCACGCGCTGTTCAAGAGCTTGTTGTTTTTCTGCGCCGGGGCGGTTTCCCGCGAGACGGGAACGCGGGACCTCGAGCTGCTCGGCGGGCTTGCGCGACGCATGCCGCTGGTCTGGCTCGCGTTTGCCGTTGGTGCGGCGGCGATTGTCGGACTTCCGCCGTTCAACGGTTTCGCGAGTGAGTGGCTGGTCTACCGCGGGCTTCTCGAAGCTGGGCAATCGACGGGTCCCCTGCGGCTTGCCGCGCTCGGGACGCCGGCGCTCGCACTCGTCGGCGGGCTTGCGCTTGCCTGCTTCGCCAAGGTCGGTGGCGTCGTCTTTCTGGGAACGGCACGGTCGCCGCGCGCGGCGGAGGCACGGGAGCCGGGCCTCTTGCTCCGAGGGCCGGCGATCCTGATCGCCGTCGCGTGTGCGGTGCTCGGTGTCGCGGCGCCGGTCGTCGTTCCGGTACTCTTGCGCACCGGGGCCTACGTCGGATCCGTAACGGTGGATCCCGCCGCGGCCGCCCAGGTGGCGGGCTCCGCGCAACGACTTGCGATCTTCGCGCTGATATTGCTCGCCGCGATTGGAATCGCGGCGCTCTTGATGCGCCGGCTTCGGTCGCGCGTGTCACGGCGCGTGTCTGACACGTGGGGTTGCGGCTACGCGCCGATCACTCCGCGCATGCAGTACACGGCATCGTCCTTCGCCGCACCGCTCCTGGATGTATTCGGAAGCGCGAGCGGGATTCGCACGCACCGCGGCGCGACGGTGTTCCATTCCGAGCCGTTCGATGTCGTGCTCGATGGCGCCGTCGGACCGGCGTGGGCGTCGTTGCAGCGCGTCGCGGTGCGGTTGCGCGGCCTGCAGCAGGGCCGCCTGCGGACCTATCTCATATACGCGGTCGCCACGCTGACGGTGCTGCTCGCCTATCTCGTCGTGCGCGGAGGCGCCCGATGATTCCCGAGCACGCGTCTCCCATCGCGGGGCTCGTCCTCACTCTGGTGATTGCGCCGCTGATCCCCGGCATCGCGACGCGCACGCGGTCCTTCTTGACCGGCCGGCGCGGTTCGCCCGTCTGGCAGCTGTACGCCGACCTGTGGAAGCTGTCGCGCCGCGGCATCGTGTACGCGCGCGTGACGACCGCTCCGTTCCGTCTCGTTCCTGTCGTCGCGTTGGCAGGGGTGGTTGCGGCGGCAGTGCTCGTGCCACTCGACGGGAGATCGTCGGTCTTCGCCTTCTCCGGCGACGTCGTCGCGTTCGTGTACACGCTCGCGCTCGCGCGGTTCGTCCTC
The DNA here is from genome assembly GCA_963736315.1 of uncultured Gemmatimonadaceae bacterium. GTDB lineage: Bacteria > Gemmatimonadota > Gemmatimonadetes > Gemmatimonadales > Gemmatimonadaceae > JAQBQB01. The sequence continues at coordinate 722,411 of CAVTOB010000001.1, forward strand.
GTACTCGGCGCGTTCGACGCGGGTTCCAGCTTCGAGGGAATGGGTGCGAGCCGCGAGGTGACCGTCGCCGCGCTGGTGGAGTTCGCGGTCTTCCTGAGTCTCGCCGCGCTGAGCGTCGTGACGCGCGAGCTCTCGCTGTCCGGCATGACGGGCGCGCCACTCGCCGACCGATGGTCGTCGGCGGCGCCGGCGCTTTCGATGGTGGCGGCGGGCCTGTTCATTCTCATTCTCGCCGAATGCTCACGGTCGCCGGTGGACGATCCGACGACGCATCTCGAGCTGACGATGATCCACGAGGTGATGGTGCTCGACCACAGCGGTCCGGACCTCGGCGTCATTCTCTACGCGAACGCACTCAAGTTGAGCGTCCTGTCGGCGTTGCTGGCGCGGATCGTCTGGCCCGTCGCCACGTTCGCGCCAGAGGTGCGTCTCGCCGCGCTTGCCGCGGGATTGATGCTCATCGGAGTTCTGATTGGCGTGGTGGAGGCGTCGATGGCGCGGCTCAAGATGACCAAGGTGCCGCTCTACATTGCCGGCGGCGCGGCGCTCTCCGCGCTCGGGTTCGTGCTGGTGCTGAGGTAGCGAGCGTGCGGGCATTGATCGAGCCGATCCTTCTCCTCGTCGCGCTGACGAACTTCGCGGTGCTCGGGACGTCGCGCGTCACGGCGTGCGTGAGAATGGTCGCGATACAGGGCGCGCTGCTTGGTCTGTTGTCCGTCGCCGTGGAGCGTCCGGTGTCGCTGCACTCCGTTGCGCTCGGCGCCGGCACCGTCATCGTGAAAGCGTTGGTGCTCCCGTGGTTTCTCAGGTGGGCAATGCGCGAAGCGGCCGTGCGGCGCGAGGTCGAGCCGGCGATCGGCTACATGGCGTCGCTGCTGCTCGGTGCCGTGGTCGTGGGCGTCTCCTTCGCAGTCGCGAGCCGTCTCCCTGGCGTCGAACCGGGCCACGGCGCCCCGATGGAGCTCCTCGTCCCGGTCGCGTTGGCCACACTCCTCTCCGGGCTGCTCGTCCTGACTACGCGCAGCAAGGCCATCACACAGGTCGTCGGCTACCTGATGCTGGAGAACGGGGTCTACCTGTTCGGCCTCACCCTCGTCGACCGGATCTCATTTCTCGTCGAGATCGGTGTATTGCTGGACGTGTTCGTCGCCGTGTTCATCATGGGGATCGTGGTCTTTCACATCAACCGCGAGTTCGACTCGATCTCGGCGGAGAATCTCGTGGAGCTGAAAGAGTCGTGAGTCGCATCGGCGCGGCATGTTGATCCTTCTGCTCTTGATCCTGTCGGCTGGCGGAGCGTTGTTGGCGTTCGCGCTCCGGCGGGGTGGCGCGCGACTGGTGGTGCTGGGTGTGGTGAGCGCCGCTCACCTCGTGATCGTCGCTGGCCTGTGGCAGGGCCCTCGCGCCGACGCGCTGAACGGGTGGCTCGCCGTCGATTCGCTCGGGCTCATCGTGCTGACGCTCGTGAGCGTGCTGTTCGCCGCCGTGGTTACGTACGCCGTCGGGGTTCTTCGGCACGAGAGTCCGCGCGGCGGCCGGTGGTTCGCCGGCTGCCTGCTCGGGTTTCTCACGGCAACTTCGCTCGTCTGCGTGAGCCAGAATCTCGCGCTCCTGTGGGTGGGCATGGAAACGACGACACTCACCATCGCGCCACTCATCTTTCACCGTCACGATCGCCGATCGCTCGAGGCGGTGTGGAAGTACCTGGTCCTGTCGTCGCTTGGCATCGCGTTCGCGCTCCTGAGCGTCTTCTTGATGGCGACCGCGCAGCCGGTGTCGAGTGGATCGCGCCCCCTGATCTTTCGAGACCTTCTGGTGAATGCGCGATCGCTCGATCGTGCGTGGCTTCGGTCGGCGTATGTGTTCGCGCTCACGGGCTTCGGCACGAAGATGGGACTCGCGCCGCTCCATTCCTGGAAGCCGGACACGTATGGTGAGGCGCCGAGCCTCGTGTCGGCGCTCATGTCGGGAGCGCTGACGAGCTGCGCGTTCCTCGGCCTGGCCCGCTTCACGGCGATCGTCTTCGCCGCGGGACTGGACGACTTCGCGCGTCCGCTGCTCATCGCCTTCGGTCTTGTGTCACTCGTCGTCGCGACGGCATTCATGATTGGTCAGTCGGACATCAAACGGTTGCTCGCGTACTCGAGCGTCGAACATATGGGGCTGCTGGTGCTCGGGCTCGGCGTCGGCGGCGCCGGGGCGTTCGGCTCGGTGCTTCACGTCCTCAACAACGGCCTGGCGAAGGGCATGTTGTTCCTGGCCACCGGGAACCTGGTCCTCGCGTCGGGTTCGTCGGCAGCCGCGGACCTGCGAGGTTACCTCCGCGCGCGGCCGATTTCTGTGGCGCTGCTGCTCGTCGGCCTCTTTGCCGTCACCGGTTCTCCGCCGTTCGGACTGTTCGTGAGCGAGTTCGCCATCGTGAGCGGTGCGATTCGGGAGCATTACGTGTGGGTCGCGGCCGCCCTTCTCATCCTGCTTTCCGTCATCTTCGTTGGGATCGGCGGCATGCTGCTGGGCGTCGTATTCGGCGAGCGGGCTGGGAGCAGCGATGTGAGTGCGGGCCGCGAGTCGGCATGGCTCGTTGCGGGCCCGCTCGTACTCGCGGCGATCGTGCTCTTGCTCGGGGTCTACATTCCCGGGCCGCTGCGCGCCTCGCTCGTCGATGCGGCGCGCCTGCTTGGCGGTGGCCCGCCATGACAGATGGAACATTCCTGGGAATCTCGAACCGCCGTTGCATTCGTCGGACGGGGCTGCCCGAGCTGGGAACCGAGGAGCTGGCGATGGAGCTGGAATCCCGGACGCGTGAGGGCTGGCGGATCGTAGCGCTCTTCGGAACGCCAGAAACGGCCACGCTGCTCAGGCTCGTTGCCGTGATCGCGCGCGACGACGCGGGCCAACTCGCGGTGGCGAGCAGCGTAGTCGGCCAGCGATATCCAGCGCTGTCCACCCGTTGTCGTCAGGCGGCTCGATTCGAGCGGGAGATCGCCGAACAATGCGGGGCGCTTCCGGAGGGTTTGGTTTCGGTCCAGCCGCTGCGGCGCCATCCGCCGGATCACGCCCCGGCGGAATGGAGCGTCGCGCCACGCGACCGAGACGAATACTCTTTCGCCGTGGTCTCCGGGGAAGAGGTGCACGAAGTGGCAGTTGGCCCCGTGCACGCGGGAGTGATCGAACCCGGGCACTTTCGCTTCCAGGCACACGGTGAGGAAGTGCTCGCGCTCGAGATCATGCTCGGATATCAACATCGCGGCGTCGAACGACTGCTTGAAACCGCCGACCGTCATCGCGCGACGCTCGTGGCCGAGTCGATCGCGGGGGACACGGTGATCGGGCACGCTAGTGCGGCGTGCGGAGCGATCGAGGCGTTGTCGCGGAGCCGCAAGACTCCGCGAGGTCAAGCGATCCGTGGTATCGCGCTCGAGCTCGAGCGGCTGGCGAATCACATCGGTGACCTCGGGGCCCTCTCCGGCGACGTCGCGTTTCACCCCGCATCCGCCTACCTCGCGCGGCTGCGCGGTGAATGTCTCAATCTGCTCATGACGATCAGCGGCAATCGCTACGGCCGGGGGCTCATTCGGCCCGGCGGTGCAGCGTTCGATATACCCGACGACATGGCTCGCGAGATTGTGCGTCGAGTCGAGCAGCTTCGCGAGGAGCTCGCGCCGGTTCTCCAACTCCTGTTCGATGCGTCGTCGGTGCAATCGCGCTTCGAGGCGGTCGGCGCAGTGACCAAGCAACAGGTTCTCGCCAACGGATACGTGGGGCTCGTCGCGCGCAGCTGTGACGTTCCGCGCGACGTGCGTCACGACTTTGCGTACGGCATCTACCGCTTCGCGCAGATCCCGGTCGCCCAGACGTGGGCGGGAGACGTGCAGGCGCGCGCCCTGATTCGCCGACTGGAGGTTCAGCGATCGATGGAATTCGTGATCGAGCAGGCGAGCGCGCTACCGCGAGGCAAAGCGCGCGTCGAGTGCGGACCGCTCGAGCCTTCGGAGCTCGTGGTGGCGCTGGAAGAAGGGTGGCGCGGCGAGATCGCGCATATCGTAATGACCGACGCCGGCGGGCGAGTGCAGCGTCACAAAGTGGTCGACCCGTCCTTCCATAATTGGCCGGCGCTGGCCGGCGCCATGACCGCCAACCTGATTTCCGATTTTCCGCTCTGCAACAAGAGCTTCAACCTCTCCTATGCGGGCCACGATCTCTAGGCACGACGATGCTTGACCTCCTGCGGACGCGTCTCCGACAACGCACGGACCCGGTGGCGATGCCGGCGGACAGCGCAGCGCTGCCCCCGCGGTTTCGCGGCCGCCCGGCGCCGGCCGGCGTGGGGGAAGGGGCGGGGGAGCCGAGCGGGAAGGTGGGTCGTTCGCTGCCGGTCATCGACTTGGGACGCAGTGTGTTCGCGCCAGAGGAGCTCGACGGTGAAGGTCTCACGTTCACGCGTGACTACCGAATGGCCACGCGAACACGCGAGGCGTTGGAAACGACGAGCGGAGAACTCGAGTTGGCGACCGCTCTCGACGCGCGACTGCGCGCGCTGCTGGGTCGCTCGCTGCGTCTCAGATCCGTCGCCGCCGGGAGCTGCGGCGGTTGCGAGGCCGAGCTCACGGCACTCGGCAACGTCGTGTTCGACATGGCGCGTTTCGGCATTCAGTTCGTCGCATCGCCAAGGCACGCCGACGGCATCGTCGTCTCGGGCGTCGTGAGTGTCAACATGCGCGAGGCGCTCGCCAGAACATACGAAGCGGTTCCCGATCCGAAGATCGTCATCGCCGTCGGCGCCTGCGCGATCTCCGGAGGCGTGTTTTCCGACAGTCCCGAAGCGAGCGGTATTCCACCGTCGATTCCCGTGGATTTGTGGATTCCCGGATGTCCACCCCACCCGTTGACGATTCTGGACGGACTGCTTCGCCTGCTCGGGAGGGAGGCCCCACGTGCCTGGACGAAAAGCGTCTGAGGCGACGCGACGTACGCAGATCCTGAAGGCCGCGTATGACATCGCCGCGCGAGGCGGACTGGACGCGTTGACCGTGCGCCACGTGGCGGAACGCGCCGAGCTCAGCGTGGGCCTCGTGCTCTTTCACTTCAAGGCGAAGGACGCGCTCATCATCGCCGTCCTCGATCATGTGCTGGCGACGACGACCGTGCTGCACATGACGGCCGACATCGAAGCGATCGCGCCGCCGCGCGAACGTTTGTTGGCACTCTTGCGGCGCGAGATGCGGCGGCTTTCGAGTGAGCCGCGGAGGATTCGCCTTTTCTTCGACTTCTGGGCGCTCGGCTTCGCGCACCGGCGCATCCGTGCCAAGATGCAGGCCGAGTTGGACCGGTACCGGGAGGCGTTTCGTCCGATCGCCGAAGATGTGCTGCGAGCCGAACCTGCCCGGTTTGCGGGCGTGACGGCGGATGGGCTGGCCGCCGTGTCGGTGAGCTTCATCAAGGGGTGCGCCGTGCAGTCGATGATTGATCCGAAGAACGTGGACATCGACGAGTTTCTCGCCGCGACGCAAGGTCTGTTCGGACAAGACGGCTGACGGTCTGGTCAGTGCTTCACGAACCACATCAACGCGGTCCCCGCAGTGGAAAGGGCGATCGAGCCGAGCGCCCAATTCCGGTGACGGTTCCGAGAAGCCTGAAGCTCGGCGAAATCGAACGAGTGCCTTTTCGGCGTGAGCGCGCCAGTGATCGCGAAGCCGGCGTCCGACGCGAGCATCAGTGCCGTGTGCGTGATACGTAGCCCGCGATTCGACGGATCGTCGCGCGACTCCCAGAGATTCATGGCACCGGTCACCGTGTTGACGGTGAACAATCCTCCAATGCCCAAGGCAACACCCAGGTGGGTCGGCTTCATCCAGGTTGGCGGATTCGCGTCGTTGATCAGATTCTGACCGAGCGCATACTCGCCCGCGAACAACGGCAGCATCAGATAGCTGCCGAACCGATGTATCGTGAGCCGTGTGTAGTACTGATCGCTATACTGGACCGCGCGTCGCCTCACCACGGGCGTGTCGAGCGGCGCGACCACTTCCATAGGGACCACGGATGCCGTGTCGAGGATCGACCGTTGCGTTGTCGGCGTGTCGAGTGGTGCGCGCACGATCGCAAGAAGCAGTAGGGTCGAGGCGAGCATGTGAATTGGGGTTGCCTGCGTGAGTCTCGACCATCAACCGATGGTCAAGGTGTTCGATCCGGCGTCATACGTCGTCGCGTATTGATGCAGACTCGATGTTGGCTGTCCGCCGATCCACTTGCCGTTCAGATCGAAGGTGGCTCCGTGATTCGGGCACACGAACCGGTTGTTTGACTCGGCGACGATGCCGCCTTGGTGCGGGCACACTCGCGATAGGGCGATGAACGACGTCGCGGAAATGCGAACGAGGGCAACGGGCGCGCTGCCGAGCGAAACCAGCGCAACACCACCGACGTTCGCGAGCGTCGGGTAATTCCCGACGTTGATCTGGCTGTTCGATGGCAAGGTGGGCGCCGTCGAGTCGCTGGCTGCGCCGCACGCTGAGAGCGCCGCCATCGCCGCGAGAATGCCCGCTTGCGCGAGGAAGGTGCGCCGCCCGATGCCTTCCTCGACGGGGGTGAGCGCACCGACTCGCAGGGAATCAGCCGTCAGACAACCCAAGCAAGTCGGTCGACTACTGTCTCGATCCATCAGGCTACTCCGTGTCGTGAGCAAAAAGCTCGTTTGTCCAACGACACGCTCGTAAGCGGCGTACCCCGGTCCGCGCCGGCGGAACGCGCGTAGCGACAGCGATCCGATCCTTTCGTTCCTTAACGCTTGATAAATACGGGATCGTGGAGAACCGCATCTTGCGAATGGGGTACGAGAACGCAGAGGATACACAACGTCGTGAACCACGAGCGAAGCGATGACGACCATATCAAACGACGGGCCAACGCCGGGCGCGAATGACTGCGCCGGCTGCGACCTGCCCGCGAGCCGACGGCGCTTTTTGCGAGAGACGTTTCTGAGCATGGCGGGTGCGCTGGTCGCCGTTGGCGTGAGCCGGACATCCGCCCTTGCGATGCCGCTCGATTTCATCGAAGCCAAGCGTCGCGCCGGCCAAACGGTGAGCTACGCGATCCCGGCCGCGGACGGAGCGCAGATCGACAAGAAGAACGACGTCATTCTCGTCCGCTGGCAGAGCGCCGTGTACGCCTTCGATCTCTCGTGCCCGCACCAGAACACGGCACTCCGCTGGTCGGACGGCGACCATCAGTTCGAATGTCCGAAGCACCATTCCCGCTTTCAGCCGAACGGCGACTACATCCCCGACAGCGGCCGCGCAACGCGCAACATGGATCGGTTTGCCGTCGTTCGCACCGGCGACACCGTCACCGTCGATCTCGATAAGCTTTATCAAGAAGACGGCGACGCCACCCAATGGGCGGCCGCGCTCGTCAAGCTTTCCTAACGGCGCGTTCAGGAGATGTTCGAGAGGACGATGCCGACGACGGCTGTCGCCGTCCACAGTGCGATGCTCGTCCGGGCGAGCGTCCGCAATCGGGTCCAACCTGCGTCCGTGAGCCCGCGTCCAAGCCGCCGTTCAGTCAGGGTGAGCACCGAGCCGTTGATCATGAGGAGAGCGACGAGCGCGATCTTGATCCAGAACCAGATGGACGGCAGGAATGTCTCGACGTCGGACGCGCCGAGCAGCACGCCGCTCACCAGGAGCACCACGAGCGACACGAGCACCGGTGCGTGAACCGCACGAATCTCGCGGATCTGTTCGTCGCGAGCTTCGGAGTCGGCTCGATCGACCCGCAGCGTCGTACGGTCGGCGGCGATCGCAAACCCGCCGCCGAACATCAGCGAAATGATGTGGGAGCCGGTCACCGTACCGGCCACCCATTTGGAATGAGCGAACAGGTGGTTCCAGGGGCTGAGCCAGTGCGCGATCTGATCGAGCGTCACCACGGTGGGACTCTCTCGGGGGAAGTGCCGATCAAAGCTCTCGCATCGACCTGAACCCTCGATAAACGGGGGCTACACACCCTCCTGAAGCTTGGGCTCCGGCGGCAAGCGAAACGTGAACACCGTTCGGCCCGGCTCCGAGGCCGTCAGGTCGACGGCGCCGCCGTGCAACTCGGCGATCCAACGCGCGATGGCAAGTCCGAGACCGCTTCCACTGCTTGCCGCCGCACCGCGCGTCGCGGCCGTACGCGCGGCGTCGACGCGATAGAACCGATCGAACACGTGCGGCCGTGCCTCGGCGGGAATGCCAGGGCCGCCGTTCACGACGGTGAGGCAGATGCCCTGCGCGCTTCGGTCGAGGCGAGCGTTCACTGTCCCCCCGTCGTCCGAGTATTTGATCGCGTTGTCGACGAGGTTCATCACGAGTCGCTCGAGTAGCACGGTGTCGCCCACGTAGGGAATCTCACCGGCGGTCTCGCACGTCAGCGTGACACCGCGCTGCGCGGCGAGCGACCGCATCGCACGGCAGGTATCGGCGACGAGCTCGTCGAGGTAGAGTGGTGCGGATGCCGTCGGCACCTGGCTCGCATCGACGCGCGCCAGCAAGAAGATATCGTTGACGGTCCGCGACAACCGATCGGCGGCATCGTGCATAACGACGAGCGCACCGCGGTATTCCTCGCGCGTCCGCGCGTCCGACGAGAGAGCGATGTCCGCTTCGCCGCGCAGAATCGCGACCGGCGTCCGGAGCTCGTGCGACGCGTCGGCCATGAAGCGGCGTTGCTGCTCGAACGCATTGTCCACCCGGTCCAGCATTCGATTGAACGTCGTCGCCAGGCGTCCCAGCTCGTCCTGCGGATTCGTGACCGCGAGTCGCTCGTGCAGATTGGCGGCTCCGATGCGGTCCGCCTGCTGGCTCATCGCCGTCACCGGGAGCAAGCTTTGGCGCGCCAGGACGTATCCGGCAATTGCCGAGAGCAGCACGGCCACGAGCACCGCCGCGACTGCGGCGTTGCGCGCATCCCGCAACAGCGCATCGAGGTCGCGAATGGACGTCGAGACGATGACGGCGCCGGCGCCGAGCGCCTCCGGGAGCGGTGCGCCATACAGGCGCGCGCGCCCCGAGTCGGTCGAGACCGTCTGTTGGACGACACCCGTCCTGGCGACCGGGCCGACTTCGCGCAACACCGCCGGAGGCAGCGTGTCGCCGAGCACGCGCCGCTCCTCGGCCGCACCCTCGTTTTCGTGCACCATCGCCGTGGTGACGATCGGACGCCCGGCGCCGTCGACAACCCAGGCGCGCAACCCGCGCGCACGAAGGTCGTGCATCACGGCGAGCAGCCCGACCGAATCGGTGTGCGTGAGCGTACCCCCGGCCGCGACAGCGCTCATCGCTTGTGCCACGATCTCCGACTGCTCCTGGAGCGTGCTGTCGATTCGCGCCAACTCGGTTCGACGCAGAAAGCCATAACTCGCCACCGCGAACATGGTCACCAGGAACGCGAGCAGGCCGCTGTGCCAGACGGAAAGGCGTGCGCGGACGCTGGTGCGAATCACGGCGGCGAGTCCGGCAGGTTGGGGGCGGGGACATCGAACAGATAGCCCGCGCCTCGGCGCGTCTGAATGTGCGAGGGCGCGTCGGCGTCGTCGATCTTCTTGCGTAGACGATTGATGTATACCTCGAGGGTGTTGCTCGAGGGATCGTGATTCTCATCCCACACGTGCGCCGTGATGTCGGCGCGCGACACGAGCACACCGCGCCGCCGCGCGAGATAGTCCAGCAACGCGTACTCCTTTGCGGTGAGCGGCACGTGCACACCCCGCTTCTCGACGCGCTGGGCACGTGTATCGATCGTGAGGTCGCCGAGCGTGATGACGGCCGGCAGCACCACGCCGCCACGACGGGCGAGCGCTCGCAGTCGCGCCAGGAGCTCGTCGAAGGCGAACGGCTTCACGAGATAGTCGTCGGCGCCGGCATCGAGCCCCGCGACTCGATCGACGATCGCGTCGCGGGCCGTCAGCATCAGAATTGGTATCTGGAGACCTCTGGCACGCAGCGCGCGGGCGACGGCGACGCCGTCACGATGCGGAAGCATGTAATCGAGCACCACCGCGTCGTACTCGTGAAGCGCGGCGTGCTCCACGGCGTCGGCGCCATCGGCGACCAGATCGACGGCGTACGCGCGCTCGCGGAGGCCGCGGGCGAGCATGGGACCTAACTGAGGATCGTCCTCCACAACGAGCACTCGCATCAAGCAACAGTACGCCAAGAACCGGCGTGCGCAGAAGGAGCAGGCGTCGCGTTAAGCCGGCGTTAAGCTTCGACGCCGAGGCAGAAGAGCGACCTTCGTTCGGCCCGAGCAGCGACGGTGCGCGTCGAACCTGACCGGCTCAACGAGGTTGGCCATCGGGGTAACACGTTCCGCGGCAACCACGCTGCCGGCCGTCGTAACCACGGCCCTTTCGCCTCTAATGACGGAATTTCAGCGCAACGTGAAGGCGGCGAACGGTGTGATCACGCCGGAGGAATTCCGAGCCAAGTGGTATGGTCATGGATTTTCAATCGCTGAAGTTCTGGCCCGCCATCCTCTATACGCGTGAGGATCGCGTCCGGACTCCGTAAGAGCCGCCGGAGAGGGCTGCCGGCAAGCCACCGATCAGTACGCTGCTGAACGCCGGGCAATTTCCCGATCACGCGATAGGGAATGCGGTATACTCAAAGGACGCGTAAGCGGCGCGTTCTACGTTCCTTCAATGGCGTGCCGTGCCATGCTCGACCGCGAACGGCGACGCACGGACCAAGGAACGAGCGGTCCTCGTCACTCAAAATTCCGCGTGGTACCAGCCACGGGAGACCCAGCCAGACCGCCGCGGCCACTTGCCGATTCTGAGAGTGCTCTAATGTCTGACCGACGACTTGTCGTGCGCGCTCTGTCCGTCCTGCTGGTGGCCGCGGTGGCCGCGAACACACGCGACCTCGGGGCTCAGGAGTCGAGCTCGAGGAGCGGGGCCGCCGCGGCCGCCCTGTCGCTCGGCGCCCCCGGCCTCGCGATCGGTTCGTACTACGTCGGCGAACCCGGTCACGCCGTCGTGTTCACCGGCGGGGTCGCGGTGAGCGTGCTCATCGCCGTGTACGAGTCGCAGCACGTGTCTGTGTACAACGGTCAGCACGTGAGTAGCTGCGTCGGCCTCGTCGGTTGCAGCTCGGGTCTGCGGTCGTCGACTCTGGCGACCTCCGCCGTACTTCTCGCAACCGGCTTCTGGATCGGGTCGGCGTACGCCGCCGCCGACGGTGCGCAGCGTTACAACAATACGGTGCGCTCGCTGCGAGCGTCACGCGTCACGATCGCGCCGACGGTGATGCGAGTCGCCGATCGACGTGACGCTCCGGGCGTCGCGATCTCGTTTCGGTTCTGATGCTCCCGTCGGATGTCTTAGTTCCGTCGACGAAGCCGCGATAGCGAGCGCGGCTCGGGAGTTGCACTCGGGCTGAACGGGCAGACAAGGCCCAATAGCCCCAGCCAGGAAGACTGACATGAGGAAACACGCAATCGCGCTAGCGCTGTGTGCCGCGGTGGCCGCGGTGGGACCCGCCCGCGCGGAAACGCCGCGAGACAAGGGGGAGGGGCCGGGCAGTAAACTCACCGACGCGACGGCGGTGTACCGCGAACTGATCACGGCGACCGACAAGGCGATTCCCAAGCAGTTGCTGGAAAACGCCAAGTGCATCGCGGTCCTGCCCGGCGTGATCAAGGCGGCGATCGGCTTCGGGGGGCGGCACGGGAGTGGCGTGATGTCCTGTCGCACGGAGAGCGGGTGGAGCACACCGGCATTCGTCAGCATCAGCGGTGGAAGTTGGGGCGTGCAGCTCGGCGTCGAGTCGTCCGACATCGTGTTGTTCTTCATGAACGACCGCGGGGCGCGCTCGCTGGTCGACGGATCGCGCGTGACCCTGGGGGGTCAGGCCAGCGTCGCAGCGGGCCCATTCGGGCGCAGCGCCGAAGCCGCCACCAACCTCGACCTCAAGGCCGAGATCTATTCCTACGCCAAGTCGAAGGGCCTCTTTGCTGGGCTCTCGCTCGAGGGCGCGGAACTGAAGCCGGACAAGGACGACGACACAGCCTACTACGGCAGCGGCGTGACCACCACGCAACTGCTGTTCGGTAGCGCCCCGGCGAACGTGCCAGCGGAAGCGCAAACGTTTCAGAAGGCGCTCCCGTAGCGACTATCGGAAAACGAACCCCGATGCGTCCACCCACGGGCGAACAGGACCTACCGATCCCGCAAGAGATCGCCGCCGCAAAGAGGAACGAACAGCACTAGCGGTATAATTGGCGTTGTAGTAACACGCTTTCTGCTCAGCTGTACCTCGTGTCGACGCTTGCACCGAGCCGGTCCTGACGTTCTAATTCTCTGGAATGTCACCGGCTCGACGCTGACCCGGGCATCGCCGGACATCGCCCCTGGCAAAGCTGCACAAGTCCGCAACCAAAACGTCGGCTCGCGCCGCTTCCCTTCGTTCCAATCAGTTTGGGATTGCGTTCGCGCTGAGGCTCGTACACCCACGTCGGACGCGCGGTTCGGCTTCGCTCGCTCACCACCACCAACCACGGAGGGTTCATGCAATTGTTTCGTCGGATGGACGTCTTGGGATTCGCTCTGTTGCTGGCGTGCCTTTCGTCCCGACGAGCTATCGCGCAGCCGGGCGATGACTGCAGGACCGATCGCACGTGGTCGACTCTCGTCGGCGCGGGACTCGGCGCCGCCGCAGCCGCGATTCCGGCGACGATCGTGCACCGGCACGATCAGACGACGAGTCATCTCATCGTCGCCGCATCGGTTTCGGCCGGAGCGTTGATCGGTTTCGTTGCCGCCGGTCGCGACCACCCGTGCACCTCGCGGATGGATGCGGCGCACCTCACGGACTCCATCGTCCATCAGCGATCGGGGCACGCGGGGCGCGGCTTCGTCACGGGCGCCGTGATCGGCGGCGTCTTCGGCGCCTTGGGCAGCACCCAGCTCAATGTCGGCTGCGAACTGGATCCGTGTCATCCGGTACTTGGGCGTGTCGGCGCGACGGCACTCTTCGCCGGCGAAGGCGCGCTCGCCGGCGGGATCCTCGGGAGCCTGATCGGGTGGGCATGGCCGGCGGGCCGACACTGAGCCGCCGGTGGACCGCTCAACTGTTGCCATCGGTATCGATGGCGACATCATCTAGGATTGTCGGCCGGGGTCGTGCTGAAACCCTGCGAACGATTGTGCTACCGGGCTGACAGGAGAGAACATGCACCTACGTCGTTTGATCACGATTCCGTCGCTGATGCTCGCCGCTCTTTCCTGCTCCTCGTCGCTCGAGCCAAGGAGCAACGTCACGCTTCTGGTCACGAATGGCAGCTGCGATCCTGGGCCCTGCAGCGTGCAAGAAGTCCTGGCCTTTCCGAGCAATCAGCCCAAGACCCCCGGGGGTTTTTGGTCCGTGGACCTCGGAACGATGAGTGGGCCTCGGCTCTGCGTCACCATCCCGATCTCCGCTACGTTCGTCGTCAGCGGCCCGGGGGAAACGACCAAGTTCGTGTGGAACACGGCCAAGCCGGTGGCGCTCGGCGTGCAGCCGCCATCGGTCTCCCGGATCTTAGCCTCGCCCAGCACGTCCGAGTTCGTCCCGGCCATGGCGGTCGGCTGGAGCATCACCCTTCCAGGGGGAGCACCAGCGGTTCCAAGCCCTTCCTGCACCTCCGCATCACTTCGGGACCGATAGGCACGTCACAGGATGGCTCGTCGGGGCATCCAATCGTCGCCGTAGACTCGACTGCTACCTTACCCCGATGAGCAACGACACGCCCCGGATCGTTCGCGAGCCGATATCACTCGCGGAAGTGCGGGAATTGGCGCAGGCTCGCTTTGGCGACATGGTAAAGGCGTCCGTCGACATTGGCCGCGGAGTCATGGCGCTTGGCGGCGAGCTACATTCGGATGAGGAGGCACTGCTGCTCGACGACGGCGCAAGACAAGCCGACGTGTGGGGCATCAATCTGTATCCGACCGAGCCTGGCGATGACTGGATCGAGTTCGACTCGATGATCAACGTCCGTCCAGCGCAAGGCAATCGGTCGCGCGGCGTCGACGATCCGACGATTCAATCGACGATCCGCCGGCTCGTCGGCGAATTGGTGCGCCGCGGATGACGCAGGCGCCTGTCCACACATCGCTCGCCGCGGGGCGGTGGCAGACGCTCTCGTTGATGGAGCAACTTGGCAACGTCGGCAGCGAGGTCGACCGCGCCATTCGCGCCCGCGCGCAGGGACGTGGCGATCGCGCCGAGCGGGCTCTCGACCGCGCGCTGGAGCTGTTCGATCTGACCGCGTCCGATCCTCGGTGGAAGCGTCATCGACGCCGGGAGATCCTTCGTGCGCGCGAACAGTTCTGCCGGGTCTTCTTCGACGAGACGGCCGAGCCGGATCTCGCGAACTATCTCAGCAAGTATTTCCTCCAGTTCGCGGTCGCGGCGCGGCAAGAAATGCGCTGACGCACCGCTAGCGCGCGGTCGATGATGTCGACGTTCGCTTCGCCAGCTCCTCGGCCCAGTTCACGATCACGTTGAGCTGGAGGCCTTGGTCCACCGGCACGAGCTGAACGCGGAACCATTCGCGTCGACGCGAGGAGACGACGCATTCCCGCGCGCGGTGGGGGCGGCCTGTTGAACTAGCGTTCAACAGCGAGCTTCCTTTCGTTGAACGCACGCTCAATGAGCGGCAGTGTTCTCGCCAACCGCCGGCAACATGCCTGGAACCAAAATCGCCGAACGCCTTCGCCGCGAGCAGATCGTGACGGCGGCCTACGACCTCGCGCTTCGCGGAGGCGTCCGCGCCGCGACGGTCCGTAGTGTCGCGCGCCGCAGCGGGATCAGCGTCGGTTTGGTCATCTTCCATTTCGGCACCCTCGTACGCCGATGCTGTCGCGCGCATCGCGTTGCAACAACGTCAGGACGACAGCGTCGCCGTTCCCAATGGCCGCTCGATCCTCATGACGCGCGGCGCACCCGCGCCCCGTGTGTACGTGCTGTTGCACGGATTCGCCGATGCCCCGACTCAGTTTGCCGCGGTCGGTGCGCACATACCGCTTCACGGGGTCGACCAACCTTCCGCACAACGTCATGGAGCTCACCGTGCACGGCGGCAACACGACCCTCGTCTATCCCGTTGTCGGGGCGCTGGCACGTGGACAGAGTGTCGCGCAACAGGATACGGTGCGGCTGCTCGGCGTGCCCTGTACGGGCTTTCGGTGCCGGCTTCGACGATTGGCGCGAGCGCCGTGACCGCTCGCGACTGACCGAGCGCAGGGCGGGGCCAACCCTTTCCGCGCGGCGTGTGTCTAGGACATAGACAGCCTATCCCATGGCCCATCCATGTCCCCGAAACAGAACCTGCTCCCCGGCACGCTCGACCTCCTGATCCTCAAGATTCTCAGCGGCGGGCCGCAGCACGGCTACGGCATTGCGTCGAACATCAAGACGTCGTCGCGCGAGGTGCTGCTGGTCGACGAAGGGTCGCTCTATCCGGCCCTCCAGCGCCTGCGGCAGCGCGGATGGATCGCGGCCGAGTGGAAGCGGACCCCCAACAACCAACGCGCGCGCTACTACACGCTCACCGCCGACGGCCGCAAACAACTCGGCGCCGAAGAGCAGTCGTTCAGCGAATTGTTCGGCGCCATTCAACGCGTGCTGCGGTCGGTGTGACGATGCGGATTCGCGAACTGGTCGGACGCCTGCGCGACCGTATTCGTCGAGAGCGGCTCGCCGCGGAGCTGGACGAAGAGCTGCGGCACCACCGCCATCTCATCGAGCGTGACGCGCGGGGCAGCGCGCATCGAACGCTCGGACACGCGACCTACTATAGAGAAGAGGCGCACGCCATGTGGAGCCTGGGCCTGTTCGACGACCTGTTGCAGGATGTGCGGTATGCGGCGCGCGTCCTGCGACGCGACGCCGGCTTCACGACCGCCGTCGTCGTCACGCTGGCGCTGGGCATCGGGCCCAACACCGCCGTGTTCAGCATCGTGAACGCGGTCCTCCTCCGGCCGCTCGCGTACGCCGATCCCGAACAGCTCGTGTCCGTATCGACGATCTCGGCCGGAGCGCCGAATGAATTGAATCCCGCGTCGCTTCCGGACATTCGCGACTGGCAGAATCAGGCGACGGTGTTCAGCGGGCTCGCCGGTTACGGCTTCAACCGCTTCGACCTCAACGGTCCCGAGGGTGTGACGCAAGCGCGCGCGGTCCAGGGTACGGGTGAGCTGTACGGCGTGCTCGGCGCCCGTCCGCTCATCGGCCGGCTGCCGCGCGGCGACGAAGAGCGGCAGCCAGTTCTGGCCATCAGCTACCGGCTCTGGCAGTCACGATTCGCCGGTGCCGCGACGGCGGTCGGCAGTCGGCTCGAGCTCAACGGCGAACCGTACACGATCGTCGGCGTCATGCCGCGCGGGTTCGAGTTCCCTGGTCCGGACATCGATCTATGGACGACGCTCTACTCCATCGTGGCGCAGCCGGCAGCGGCTGGGCCGAACCCGTGGATCACGAGTCGCTCGCTTCACGGGTATCGCGTCGTCGCGCGCCTCGCCCCCGGCGTGACGATGCGGCAGGCCGAGCAGGTGATGAATCAGATCGAAGATCGCCTGGCGAAGGAATATCCGGACGCCGACGGCGGCACCGACATCCGGTTGCGGTCGGTGCGCGACCAGGCGCTGGGCGGCGTGCAGCGCGTCATGTGGACGGTGTTCGGGGCCGCCGGGTTGATCCTGCTGCTCGCGTGCGTCAATGTCGCCCACCTTCTCTTGGCGCGACTTTCCGGGCGCGGGCGGGAGTTCGCGCTGCGCCGCGCGCTCGGCGCCGGCCGCGAGCGCGTCGCGCGTCAGCTCGTGACCGAGACGGTTCTGCTGGCGCTGTTGGGCGGGGCCGCGGGGATCGCGGTCGCCTTCGGCGCGATGCGGATTCTCATACGCGTGAACCCCGGCGACATCCCGCGACTGGACGCCGCGTCGATCGACGGGGCGACGCTGGGCTTCGCGCTGATCGTGTCCGTCGTCACCGGCATCGCCTTTGGTGTCGTGCCGATGCTGATCGGTTGGGGGGAGGGCCGCGGGCTCCACGACACGTTGCGCGCGCAGGGGACGGGGGCCGCCGGCGCGGCCCGCGGCGGCAGTGTGCGCGCGATGCTGACGTCACTCGAAGCGGCGTTCGCGGTGATCTTGCTCGTCGGCGCGGGACTCATGCTCCGCAGTTTCGCCGAGATGACGTCGGCGGACCTCGGCGTGCGGCCCGCCGGCGTCGTCATCTCGCAACTCGTGATGATCGGCCCGACGTACGAAAACCAAGGTACGCGCTCACGGGCGCTCCAGAGCGTCGTCGACAAGTTGCGCTCCGAACCGGGAGTCACGGCGGTTGGAGCGAGCACGAGTCTACCGCCGACCCGAACACAGGAGATCGAACCATTCACGGTCACCGGCCAGGCGAAACCGGAGCCGGGCCACGAACCGACCGCGGTATTCATTCCGATGACCGGAGGTTTTCTCGACGCGATCGGCGTCCCGCTGATTCGGGGACGCTCGTTCGACGCGCGTGATGATGAATCGGCGCCGCCCGTCATCGTCGTGAGCAGCGATCTGGCGCGCGGCTACTTCGCCGGAGTCGATCCGGTCGGGCGGCAGCTCGACGTGTCGGGCGTGACACGCACGATCGTGGGCGTCGCGGGGAACGCGGTGTACGAAGGACTCGGGACACCGATTCGGCCGACGATCTACCTTCCATTCGCGCAGTCGCCGTTTCCCGGCGTCTACATCGCTATTCGATCGCAAAGCGTGAGCGAAGCCGCCGTCGCGGCCCAGATTCGCGACGTCGTGCGCGGCGTGGACCCCGGACTCACGGTCCACCGTGCGCGCCAGTTCGAGTCGCTGATCGCCGACTCGGTAGTGCGACCCCGCTTTCAGGCGTGGCTGCTCGGCGCGTTCGGCGGACTCGCGCTGTTGCTGGCAAGCGTCGGCATCTACAGCGTGATCGCGTACGGCGTGTCGCAGCGGCGGGCGGAGATCGGAATTCGTCTCGCGCTGGGCGCGCCGCAGCGCGCGGTGATCGCGATGATGCTGCGGGCGGGCGCGGTGCCCGTCGCCGTCGGCATCGTCGGCGGACTGGTTGTTGCGCTCGGTGCGGCGAGAATCATGCGCGGCCTGCTTTACGGCGTTCCAACGACGGACGCGATGACGTTCGTCGCGGCGGCGATCGTCTTCGGTGCTACGGGGTTGTTCGCGTCGTACATACCGGCCCGGCGCGCCGCCCGCGTTGACCCGCTCAGCGCGATTCGGGCCGACTGAGGCGTTCGCGCGCCGGCTTCGGCGATTGGCGCGAGCGTCGTGACGCTCTCGAGTGACGGAGTGCGCGAACCTCGTGAGAACGGATCGTGCACGCCGCGTCGGGGAGTCTCGCGGTTCATCCGAGCACCGAGGGCAGAGCACATGCTTACCCAGGCGGAAGTCCTCACGCTTCATCGCTCGCTTCGTGGCGAGCGCGTCCTGAGCGTCTACATCGACGGTTCAGCCGCCGACCCGGCTGAGCAGCGATCGTGGCGCACTCAGCTCGACCATCATCTCGACAAGATCCGCCATTCGTTGGACAGAACGCTGGCCGGCGAGAAAGACCGCCTCGAGCAATGCCTCGGACTACTTTCGTCCGCACTCGCGAGTCTCGATCCCTCAGTCGGCGCGCCGGGCTGGGCCGCGTTCGTCACGTCCGACCGAGTGCACGAGTCGGCGGCGCTGTCATCGGGCACGCCGACGCTGGCCAAGTGGCGAACGGGTGCGTACCTGGCGCCGTATTTCCGCGCGCTCAAGGATAATCGCCCAGCGGTCGTGATCGTCGCGGATGCGACTGAGGCGACGATCTACCTTCATCGCGCCGGCACGCTGGAACGCAAGGACAGGATCCACGCGCATCACCCGGTCGACCCCCCGCAACACATGGGAACGCCGCCGCGCCCCGGATTCCACACGGGCACGCGCGGGACGACCGGCCACGACATGGCGCAGCGAGCGCTGCTCAAGGGCCGCGACCGGATGCTCGCCGATACCGCCGCGCGCGTCGCCGAGCTCGCCGACGGCGACTCCTGGGTCGTCCTCGGCGGAATCAAGAGAGAGACGTCTCAGTTGGAGGGAGAGCTTGCTTCCGTCGCGCCGCATCGCGTGATCACGCTCCCTTCGCTCGACGTTCACGCGTCGGAGGCTGAGATCGCCGCGGGCGCGCGCAGCGGCGCGGCTGAACTGCAGGACGCGGCGGACGCCAAACGCGTCGCCGAGATCGCCGGCGCGGCGGCCGCGCACGGACTCGGAGCGGTGGGCGGCGCAGCGACGAAATACGCGCTGGAGCAAGCGTGCGTCCGCGACCTCTACGTCACCGATCGGTACGTTGGCCGCCACGAACGCGATGCGGAGGACGCCGTTCGGGCGGCGCTCGATCAGGACGCGGTCGTCGAGGAGGTCTCCGGCAAGGCGGCGGAGTTGTTGGACGCGGAGGGCGGCATCGCAGCCGGCCTCCGATTCCGACCCGCTCCCATGGGAGGCAGCGCGCGCGCGGAACGCGGTTAAGCGCATTCGCGATCGCCCGGACGGCTTCGGTCCACCCGAAGCTCGTGCGCTTGTTGAAGTCGCCACCGCTTCCCTGACTCGCGCTCGCAGGCCGGTTCGGTCTTCGAACCGACCTGTTCGGGTTACGGTCTGCTACGAGGATTTGCCCGCACGAGCGGTCTTGCTCGAGCCGTTCGGAGCTGCCCCCGGCTTCAGCGCGACGCGAACCTCGCCGCGCGGCAACACACTCGAGGTACTCACAGCATCGTCAGAGATGGTTTTCACCGGAATCACCGTCGCCTGCGGGAGGGCCGCCCTCGGTACGCGGAGCGCGAGCAAGCCGTTTGCATACTCGGCGGTGATCATCGACGCATCGACATTCAGTGGAAGTTGGAAGTGGCGCACGAACGTTCCATCGTGCCGCTCGATGAGATGGAAGCGGGGGGCGACCGTTCCCTGATGGCGCGGCGACGGCGTCCCGCGAATGGTGAGCACGTTCTCCTCGGCCGTCACGTGCACCTGATCCGGCGAGATCCCCGGCAGTTCAACGGCGAAGGTCAGCGCCTCTTCGGTCTCGTGGATGTCCGCCGCGGGACTCCACTCGTTCAAGGCGGTCTGCGCGTTTCCCCTCATGGCGCGGAGTCCGAAGTTGGTTTCGAGCAAGCGCTCGAATTCGAACCACAGACGAGAGGAGGCGGGCATCGTTGGCGAAGACGTGGTGTTCATACTGCCTCTGTGTAATCGGGGGCCCTGACGGGCCGAGCCTGGATGGCCGGGTCCCGATGGCCTCCAGCATCTGCTGCGAGTGTGGCATGGCCCTCATCACGCTGCCGGCGAGTGAAGCGCGGACAAAAAACAAAATCGGCCGGGCAGGAGCTCCACGGTGTGTGTGGATCTCTGCTCAGCCGGTTTCGCGATTTGCTCCTCCCGAGGCCTCGGCGACCGTGCATGACTCCGCATGCGCCTCGGGGATCACAGCATCTGAGATTTCTAAACATACTCGTCCAAAGCTGAAAGTCAATGTGCCGTGTCCGGAGGACTCACCCTCCAGCTCGTCAGTGTCGACCCCATGACTTCCAATCGGCCAACTGACACGTCGCGAGCGCCGCCTTCTCGTCCGTGCTCCCCGGATCGACCGAGCGCCAGTCCTCGCGCGCGAGGTCTCGTTTGTCCATTTCCTGGTGCAAGACCGATCGCCACGACCCCAGCGACATCGTGGTGCTGATCACGCGAAAGTAGTAGCCGTCGCAGCGCAGAATGGCGTGTACGGTTTCGCGAGTGAACGTCTTGCCTCTGTAGAACCGCTTCGAGGCGTGGTCGGTCCGATACCAGATCTCGTACGTGCGGCCGTATTCGCGCACGATCCGCGACGTGTCGATCGCGATGGTGTAGCCCGAGTCGCGGTCGACGACGAGCCACCGCGCGCGGTCATCGCGCAGATCGCCGGCGACCGCGCGTCCCGCGATCGCCAACCCCGTGGCAATGCCAACCGTCCGAGCAACCGCACCCAACGTCGACATCAGTCGGCTCGAAGCGCGTCCACCGGATCCACGCGCGCGGCGCGCCGAGCCGGCAGGTACGACGCGGCGAGCGCGACGGCGGCGACGAGCACCGCGATCGCCGCGTACGTCGGCGGGTCGGCGGGGCGAACGTCGTACAAGAGACTCGACAAGGCGCGCGTGGACGCCATCGCGACGCTCACGCCGATCGCCAGGCCAAGCGCCGCGAGCCGGAGCCCGTCTCCGAGGACGAGGCGGCTCACGTTCGCGGCCGACGCGCCCAGCGCGATGCGAATGCCGATCTCCCTCGTCCGCTGGCTGACGGTGTACGCGATCGAGCCGTAGAGACCGACGACGGCCAACAGCAGCGCGACGCCGGCGAAGGTGCCAAGCAGCGCGAGCGTGAACTTCGTCGGCGCGAGCGCCTCGCGGAGGTAGTCGTCGGCGACCCGCGCTCGGCGCGCGATGAGCAGCGGGTTCACGCCATGCACGGCGTCGCGCAGCACGGACTCGACGTTCGGCGGAACGCTCGCGAACCGGACGACGAAGGTCGGTTCGGGCAGCCGCATCACGGGCAGCGTGTAGAGCTGAAAGTCCCACAGGTCGCCCTGAAAACCCGGCAGGTGGACGTCGTCCGATACGCCGACGATCGTCGACCAGTCATCGCTCGCCGGCGCGCGATTGTGAGAGTCTTGCACCAGACGGATGCGCCGACCGACCACGTTTCCGTCCGGCGAGATGCGCCGCGCCAGCGACCGACTGACGACGACCTCCTCCGACAGCCCGCGGTACGCCTGTCCCGGCATCGGCCTTGGAGCTGGCTCGTCGGATTGGCCGGAACGCGGTACGCGCCCGGCTACGAGCGCGATGCCAGCCGTCTTGAAATAGTTCGAGTCGATCCACGTCACCATGCGCTGCGATTTGGGCGACATGATCGACTCGTCCGGGCCGTCCTGCACCAGAAGCGCGTCCCTGCTTTGATAGCCGGCGGTCGGCAGCAGTCCGACGCCGGCCGACGTGACGCCGCGCACCTCCCCCAGCGCACGGGCCACCGCGATACGCGCGGCCTGCCGCTGGCCGGCCCGTGTGATCGCGGGTCCCGTGAGAAGATCCACCGAGACGAGATTGTGCGGATCGAACCCGAGGTGCGTGTGCTCGAGGGCCATGAACGACCGCACCAAGAGCCCGGAACCAACTAGCAACGCAAACGACAGCGCGACTTCGGCCACGATCAACGAGGATCGTACGCGGCTCGACACGCGGCCCGCCGTCGTGCGCGCCTCCGACCGGAGCAAGTCGCCGACGCGCTGCGACGCAACGAGAAATGCCGGAGCGCACCCGAACAGAATGCCGGCGATCACCGAGACGCCGGCGGTCCAGAACAGCACCGGGAGCTCGACGCCAACGTCGGCGAGCCGGTCGAGCGCGAGTGGTCGCAGCGCGACGATCACGCGAAGCCCTTCCCAGGCGATCAGTACACCGACGACCCCCGCGCCGACGGCGAGCAGCGTACTCTCGGTCAATGCGAGACGGACGACCCGTGCGCGCCCGGCGCCGAGCCCCAGGCGGACCGCGAACTCGCGCCGGCGAGTCCACGCTCGCGCCAGCAGGAGGTTGGCGACGTTCGCGCACGCGATGAGAAGCAGCGCGCCGACGGCCGCGAACAGGATCTCGATCGTACGAACCTCGCGCGGCGCGAGAAAGTCTTGCGCGCGCATGGCGCGGGCGCGGATCGAATCCTTTGACGCGAAAAGCTGGCGCGGATCGCCCTCGCCTCGGCCGGCGGGTGTGTTGGCGATCGCCGTGAGCTCTTTCGACGCCGCCTCTGCGGAGATGCCACGGCGCAGCAGGCCGAATCCCATCGAGGTGTTCTGAATCGGCGCCGGGAGCCAGACGTCGGGCGACGGTACGGACAACCCGTCGAGGACGCGCGGCGACATGGGAATGCTGAAGCCCGCGGGCATGACACCGACGATCGTGTACTTCTCGCCCTCGTAATCGAGCGTCTTACCCAGCGCGTCGGCGCGTCCGCCGTAGGCGAGCTGCCACCACGCGTGGCTGATCATGGCCACATGGTCGTGGCCCGGCGTTTCCTCTTCCGGACGGAAGGTTCGCCCGAACGACGGGCGCGCGCCGAGCAGGCCGAGGAAGTTCGAGGTCACGTAGGCGTGCGTCACCGTGTCCTGGCTTCCGTCCGGGAGCAGCGAGAGGAACAGCTGCTCGGCGCCGGCGATCATCTCGAACGAGTGCGCGCGCGCCGACCAAGTCTGCATGAGAGGGCGAGACGGATCGCCCGGCGCGTCCGTCGACGCCATCATCGTCGCGAGCCCGGCGACGAAGCCGGGATGGCCGATCGTCTTCAAGGCGACGACGCGGTCGCCGTTGTCGTAGGGAAGCGGGGCGATGAGCAGCCGATGGACGACGCTGAAGATCGCCGTGTTCGCGCCGATGCCGAGGGCGAGGGTCATGACGGCGATGGCCGTGAACGCGGGAGCCTTGGCGAGATGGCGCAGCGCAAACCGAACGTCGTACATCCATTCGACGCAGAAGTCGGCGACGCGCTGCCAGCGAGCGCGTCGCTCGGCGCGTTGCGCGGCGTAGCTGCGATACGTGGGCAGATCGCCGAAGCGGCGGTAAGCCTCCGCTTCGGCGTCCGCGGCGCTCAATCCGCAAGCGCGCAGATCTTCGGTCCAGAGCTCGATGTGGAGGCGAACCTCCTCGTCGGATTCCTGGATCAGGCGCCGGCGTGTCGCGGGAAGACGAAACAGACGCCGGATGTTGCGCGGAAGTGTCCGGGGATCGTCGCGCATGTCGTCAGCGTCCCTCCAGCAGACCGGTGACGGTGGCGACGTAGTGCTTCCAGCTCGCGAGCTCGTCGCGGAGCTGCCGGCGTCCCTTGGCGGTGAGCGAGTAGTACTTGGCGCGACGATTGTTGGCGGACGCGCCCCATTCGGCGTGGACGGCGCCGGCGTCCTCGAGGCGGTGGAGCGCTTTATAGAGGGCGGAGTCGACGATGCCAAGGTCGCCGTTGGTCTGCCGGTCGATCCATTTGCTCAGCGCGAAACCGTGCATCGGCTCGCCGGCGAGGGCGCGGAGCACGAGGAGATCGAGGGTTCCGTAGAGCAGGTCCTTGGATTCCGCCATTCTTCCTCCACCTGGTGGAGGGAAGAATGCGATGCCGCCGGGCGGCGGTCAAGGGCGCGCAGGAGAGTGCGCACCCGAGTATGTTTCAAATGCTGGTGAGTGGCGAGACGCCACGTCCCCCTGGTCTCCTGGCGCCCTCGAATGGGCCATCGGACTCAAGAGGCATTCGGTCCAGCGGTCTTCAGCCAGTGAGGCGCCATGCAAACCAACTCCGCCCGCACCGTTCTCATCGTCGAGCCCGACGAGGAATCGCGGTCCGCTCTGCGGTCCGCGCTCGAGAGTGACGGCTACACAGTCATCTCGACCGCCTCCGCGGCCGACGCCCTCTCGGTCGTCGACGGTCCGCGCATCAATCTCATCGTAACCGAGTTGTATTTGGGAAATGGCGCCGATCGTTGTCTGTTGCACACCATCCGGCAGACGTCGGCCACGAAACGCCACAAGGTCCTCGCCTACACGCGGCACGGCCGCGCGGAAGACCGCGCATGGGCGATCGCCGAAGGCGCCAACGGGTACGTCCTCAAGAAGAACGGCGAGGCACGGATGCTCGAAGTCGCGGGCCGGCTGAGCACCCCGCGAACGGGGCGCAAGCGTACCGCGACGCGTCGGCGGAAGTCACCCCCCGCGGAGTAGACAGCCGCCGGACCCGGGACCTGAGCGACCCGTCTCGAATCGGCCTACATCCCGAGTGGCGGCCGGATTCGCTCCCACGAGAACGATCCGAACGAGAACGCGGTCGTCGGATGTTGGCTGCCCGGCGTAATCGTGAAGCGTAACCACTCCAGCGGCGTCGTGCTGCCATGCACCACGACCCGATGGAAGTTCGGCACGTTGTAGCCGGGATGGTTGTTCGAGGCGTCCTGCGTGAAGGTCGAGCTTTCAGCGATCGAGTTGCAGGGCACCACGCCCGTGCCGCTCGCCGCCTCGAAGAAACAGGGCTGCCCGGCCTCGAGCGGATTGTCCGACCGATAGTGGTGCGAATCGCCCTCGAACAGCAGCACCGGCTTGCCGAACGCGGTCGTGTGCGCCGCGATACTCGCGATGAACGGTTCGTAGTTCGCGATGTGTGACACGTCCTTGCCGTCGCGATCCCACATGTCCGCCTGCGACTGGATGATGATGGCCTCGACGCCGTCGTGCTGCGCCTGCGCGAAGGCCGCATCGAGCCAGTGTAGGTCGGCCGCCGTGCGCTGCGCGATCTCGTCCGTCTGCGCTTTCGTAGCGACCGAAACACCAAACCACGGATCGGCGTCGTTGTTCGAGCCGCCCGGGATGTTGAGGGTCACGAAAAGAACCTTCGACTGATCCCACATCACGTTCTCGACGTAGTTCACATCGCTCGGCGACGCCGGGTTCCACACCTCCGCTTGGCTGAAGACACGCTTGTGGCGGCCGCCGAGTGCGTAGCCGGGGTTGGCAAAGAAGAACGAGCGGACGAGGTCGAGGTTCGCGACGGGATCGCCACCGGCGTAATCGACCGGCTGACCATTGACGACCACGCCGCCGCCTTCCTTCGCCTTGTGGCAGTCCGTCCACTCGTTGTCGCCCGGCGTGTAGATCAGGGGATTCTTGAAGGTGGTCCAGAGGCCAAAGATTTCTTGATCGTACGCCGCGGTGCAGAATTGACTGCCTGAGTGGATGTCGCCGACGTGGAGGACGAGGTCGACCTTCGGATCGGCGTTGATCGATGCGATGAACGCAGCCGTGAGGTCGGTCTCGGTCCTGTCGGTGGGTGTCGTGCCGTACGGCGAGTCGCCGTAGACGGCGAGGGTCAGCGCGTTGTTCGAGCGGGGGACGAAGGGGTTCCCCTGCTGCGCGCGCACCGGGCCGCCCACGAACAGGGCGGCGGCGAGGGCGGTGCACGCAAATCGGATGGTGTGCGTGTTTGGAGTCATGGGTGCCAGGATCGCGCCACTCCGCGACAATTTGGCTACACCGGATGAAACGACACGTAACGGTTTGGGAACGCAGGGCTATCTTCGCGCCTGCCGGCGGCGCGTATAATCCGAGTGTCATTTTCAAAGGCCCATATGTCGTTACGTTCCACTGTCCTCATCGGTTGCGCGCGACCCTGAGCATTTATCGCCGAGCGCCCTGATGCGCGTGTGCCTCGTGACGCCGTACGACCTGTCCTGCGACGGTGGAGTGAACCGGCACGTTCGCGCGCTGGCTCACGCGCTCCGCATTCACGGACACGAAGCTTCTGTCTTCGGCCCGGCCAGTGGTCCTTCGCCCCCGGATTGCGATTCGCTGCCCGGAATCGTGTCGCTCTCGGCAAACGGCTCGAAAGCGCGCATCGGACTGCTCGTGCCTCGGCGTGCCGTGCGACGCTATCTCTATGACGGAGAGTTCGACGTCGTGCACGTTCACGAGCCGTGCATCCCGGGCATCGCGCGACACGCGGCGGCCACTGAGTTCGTAAGCCGAGTCGTCACGTTTCACACGTACGCCGAGCGCGAGTCCGCGCCCGTGCGCATGCTGCGACGCACGCTGGCTCGGCCGCTGCGGGACATTCCAAATGGGATCGCGGTGTCGCGCGTGGCCGCCGCGTTCGCGCGCCGAGTTTTCCGCGGATCGATTCGTCTCATCCCGAACGGCATCGATCTGTCGACGTTTGGCGCGTCGGCCCGACCGCGGAGCGCGCACAATCGGGAACTCGACGAGAGCGATCAACCGGTACGCCTGCTCTTCGTCGGCCGATATGACGAGCCGCGCAAGGGGCTACGGCACCTGCTCGCCGCGGCGTGTCTGATTCGTGAATCGGGTCGTGCGATCGAGGTTCGAATCGCGGGGCAGGGAAATCGCGAATCGTTCGCCGGGATCGCCGCGCGCGCCGGCGCTGTGTTTCTCGGGCGGCTCACCGACGACGCTCTGGCGAACGAGTACCGGTCGGCGGACGTGTTCTGCGCGCCGGCGACACACGGAGAGAGCTTCGGGCTCGTGCTCGTCGAGGCGATGGCGTGCGGGTGTCCGGTCGTCGCCAGCGACATCCGCGGCTACCGGGAGGCCTCGAATGGCGCGGCTGTCCTCGCGCCCCCGAGCGACGCGAACGCGCTGGCGAACGCGCTGCAACGGATGGCGGACGATCACAGCCTGAAACAGCAGGCGATCGTGCTCGGTGCGCGTCGCGCGCAGGAGCTGTCGTGGACGTCTCTCGCCAGCGAGGTGATATCCGTATATGAATCCGCCTTGGCGGGCGACGCGGTGTACCCCGCGTCCGCGCCGCCGCTCGCGGTGAGAGAAACGGCGTGAGTGCGCGCACCGAGGAGGCATACGTTCCTTTCGTCCGGGACTGGCCGTTGACGAAAGTGCTCATGCCCCTCGCGCATGCGATGTCCGCCTATTTTCGCGCGCGCGCATTCGGAGTGGAGCGCATTCCGCGCAGCGCCCCGGTGATCTTCGTTGGGAAGCATCCGCGCACGTTTCTCTACTTCGAGACGTTGATGCTTGGGATGCAGGTCTGGTGGGATCGCGATGGTGCGCCTCTCCGCGTTCTGGAAACGCGTGCGACGTCGCTGCACCGCGCACCGGTCATCGGCTGGATGCGCCGGCACGTCAATACGCTCGCCGCCACGGGCGCGCACGCTCGCGAGGCGCTGCGCCGCGGAGAATCGATCCTGATCTTTCCGGGCGGAACGCGAGAGCTCTATGGCGAGCCTGATCGCCTGCGCTGGTCGGGCCGCGATGGATTCGCTCGACTGTCGATCGCGGCGCAGGCTCCGATCGTACCGTTCGCGATCATCGGCGCCGACCGGCAGCATCCGTTTCGTCTGCGCGCCGGAAGGTCGAGCCTCTGGCTACCCCCCTTTCCGCTTCCCGTGCGGCTCGACTACTACTACGGCGACCCCATCGCGCCGCCGGCGGCTGAAAAGAGTGGCGCCGTACGGGAGTACGCCGCGCACGTCGAGTGCGCGACGCAAGCGCTCATCGACCGAGGCCTCGCCGCACGAGGCCGACGACGACTCGCGTCATGAGCGGCGACGCCCGGTGCGCTCCGATGCTCGACATCGGCCGATGGTACTACCGGTACGGCTACGTTGCCGCCGCGCGCCTGCTTTCGGCGTACCATCGGACGCGCGTTCGGCGCTATGACGCGAGCGTTCCCTCGACGGGTCCGTGCGTCTATGTGGCACACCACGGCGCCGGGTATTTCACGCTCGATCTCGTCGTCGCCTGCTACCAACTGGGATGGCGGGCGTGGCAGGAGCGCCGCGGCCCCGCGGCGCCGACACGCATCGTCGCGTCCCGCGACCACGCGATGGAGCGCGTCGTGCCCGGACTTCGCGCGGCCAAGCGCCACGCCGGAATCATCGACCCATCGGAAGACGCGTGCCTCGCGGTCCTCGAGCGCGGCGAACAACTGCTGATCACCCCGGGCGGCCGTCGTGAAGCGCGGCCGGAAGCGCGCGACTACCGGCTGCGCTGGCGCGACCGCTTCGGCTTCGCGCGCTTGGCACTGCTCACCGGCGCTCCGATCGTTCCGCTCGCGGTCGTCGGCGGCTTCGAGGCGTATCCGGGATGGTCCAGGGGCAAATCGTCGTTCTGGTTACCGGTGCCGCTTCCCGCGCGGTTCGACGTCGCGCTCGGCACGCCGATCGGGGTTTCGAGATCGCAAGAGAACGCGGACGACATCGATGTTGTGCGGCGCCTCCACGAGCGCGCGTGGCGCGCCACGCAGTCGCTGTACGACGAGATCATCATCGAGCGACGCGGAGAGGCCGCCCTCGCTCGTTTGCGAGCATGATGTCGGAGCGAACGCTCATTGCCAGCGACTGGCACCTGAGCCGTTACAGCTCGGCCGCGACGTCGACGTTGGCGCTCGCCTTTCTCGAGCGCGCGCGCGCGTCCGGGGACGACGTGATTCTGAACGGCGACATTTTCGAGGGTCTTTTCGAACCCGTGGCACTATCGGAAGCGGCGCATCCCCACGTCGCGTCGTTGATGGAAGCGATGAGTCGCACCGGACAACTGCGCCGAACCGAAGGCAACCACGACCCGGGCGCCGGCGCCGCGGCGATCGTACTCGCCCACGAGCGCCTTGGACCGATTCTCGTGATGCACGGCCACGTCGCGGATCCGCTGCGGATGTCGCCCGTCGGACGGCTTGGCGACTTCATCTCCCGTCGCTTCGGATGGATCCCGGCGGTTCGCCTCGCGGCGCGCCTCGCCGAGCAGAGCGCCTCCCTCACGGCGCACCGCGTGGAGACGGTGTTCAGCAGGCGCTGCCGCGAGCTGGTGGCTCGGCGGATGAGCGGGATCGGCATCTTCGGGCACATCCACCGGCAACACCTGGTGGCGGGCGACCGGTACGCGAACGCCGGACATCTGACCGACCAGCGACTCGAGTTCATCGCGATCAGCCGCGACGGAGCGGACGCCGCGCGTCTCGACATCAGCGAACTGTGAATCGCGACACCGCCGCCGCCTTCGTCGTGCATTGGGGCTATCTCGGCGTGTTCGCGGCGATTTTCGCGGAGGAGGCCGGCGTGCCCTTGCCGCTGCCGGGCGACCTCTTCATCGCGGCGCTCGGCGCCGCGGGCCAGGCAAGGCTGTCGAGCTTCGCGATGGCGACGGCCACCGTGTTCGCCGCGACTCTCGGCGGGACGTCGATCCTCTTCGAGACGTCGCGGCGGCTCGGACAACCGATGCTGATGAAGATCGGCCGCCGCCTGGGGTTCAACGAACAGCGTGCCGAGCGCGTCGAGCGATGGCTGGAACGGCGCGGCTCGACGGCGATCGTACTTGGCCGGCTCACGCCCGGTTTGCGGATCGTGCTGACCGTGGCCGCTGGCGCGCTGCGGATGCGGCGCGATGTCTTCATGATCGGCACCGCGATCGCGTCGTTGCTCTGGGTCGCGATCTACTATTGGCTCGGGTATCTGCTCGCGGCCGGGGCGTCGGCGGCGTTGCGCGCGCGCGGCTGAGGGTTGATCGTGTCGATGGGCGGCCGACGGCCGATCGGCTACGGCTCTCGGCTCGGCGGCGCGGGCGCGCACTCGAGGACCGCCGCGGCCACGCACTCGTGCATCAGGTCGATGAGCATTCCCGAATGGGCCGCGCCTTCCATCGACCGCTGCGCATCGCCGATCGTTCGAGACGGATGGTCGAGAACGCAACGCTCGAGAACGTCGTTGGCGGCGTCGGGCGATACGCCGCCGCGAAGCATCTGCCGCGCCAGCGGCAAGACGATGATTCGCAGACCGGTCCGGGCGCCAAACGTCCCACGGTAGGCGCGCGCGAGTTGGTTCGACATGCGACGCGACGCGGCGTCGGTCAGGGCGGAGTCGAGCCCGCCGGCCATCGGTGACGCCTTCATGAAGCTCTCCCCTGGGGATGTCGCGCGCGAACCGCCTATCGAAGAGTAGTCGCGACCGAGCGGAAGTGTTGCCGTCGAGGGAGGTTGACTTTTGGGCGGCCGGCTGAGGCGGCTATGAGATGAGGCCGCCCCTTTCCGGGGATTTCGTGCTAGCGTTTTCCTGACGGCTGTCGGCGGCGCACCTGTGACGCGAGGTCACCGGGGCGCCGCGTCCCACTTCAATCCGGAGCGCTCCCATGTCCGTCGCCAAGATTACCGAAATCCAATCATCCTCATCAAAGAGCTTCGAAGACGCGCTCGAAGTCGGCATCGCCCGCGCCGAAAAGACGCTACGCAACATCACCGGCGCGTGGGTGAAGGGCCAAAAGGTCGTGATCGAGAAGGGCAAGGTCACCGAGTATCGCGTGCTGCTCAAGGTGACGTTCGTGCTGCAAGACAAATAGCGCGATATCGGCGACTGCCGCGCCGCCCGCCCTCGAGCTCCTTGTCAACCTTCCGGCTCGCAGGCCGGCGCGGCCGCGTTTCCGGCCGACGTCGACTATATTTAGACAACAGCTGGTGAGCGGCATCGTTCCGCTCCCTTTGGCCTCCGCGTCGCGCACTCGAGCGCGCCGGATCCCCGAGCCTTCTGGTCAGCTCGCTCGTGGAAGTGGGGGCGGAGGCACCATGGATAGAAACCAGGGCACGGTCCTGTTGCGCACCGTCGACGACCTCGCCGACGCCAAGGATCTGCGCGCCGTGATCTCGACGGCACTTTCGGACAGGCCGATCGATGAGCACGCCCTTCGATGCGCCGTCTGGAGCTTCGTCGGAACGGAGCGCCGCGCCGGAGTTCCCCCGGCGTTGGTCATCGTGCGACTGACCGGCCTGGTCGACGGCGCCGACATCGTCCCGACCTCGGCGCGCCTCGCCCTGACCCGGCGCGTGATTCTCTGGTGCGTCGAGGAGTACTTCGGCCATCTGGGCGGCGACGCTCTCGCGATGCACCCCTGACTCTGAGCGGCCGAGGTCGAGCCGATCGCGAGACCGAACGCCGTGCACAACCCCCCAACGGCCGCGGTCCGGTGACACGACTCGCCGGTTGTCCGCCTTCCGGAAGTCATGAGTGCCTTCCTCATCGCGTGGCCGCAACGTCAGATAGACACTCGACCGAGCGAATCGGTTCGCGCCTACTGCGCGAGATGTTCGTGCACGAGACGCAGCGCCTCATCGTTCCGCGGCGTTCGGCACGGCGCCGGCCGCGCATCCCAGACGTCGATCGCCAGCGACAGCATCGCCTCGGCGAGGACGTCGGCGCGCGCCGGCTTGGGTGGGCGGGCGACCATTTGTCGCGCGGAATCGGCCAGCGCGCCCACGGGCGATCCGCAGGAGCCGACGTCGTCGACCGTCCGCGCGAGCAGTACACGGCTGCGAGCGTACTGCTCGCTGGCGCCAATCCCTCGCTCCGTGGGATCGAGTGCCAGCACGGTGTCGGCGAGCGCGCGCCGGCTCGCGATCTTGGAGTCGTCAGGACGCAACCGCGCCGCCTCGGCGAAATCGGCGCGCGCCGTGCGAAAGTTTCCCCCCGCGAGCGCCGCCTCGCCCATGCCCGCGTACGCGTCGGCATCCTGCGGATCGCGGCGAAGAACTTCGCGAAACATCGCGGCGGCCCGGGCCGGCGATCCCGCCTGGAGAAAGAGTCCGCCCAGACGGCGTCGCAGGTCCACGCTATCAGCCGGCACTTCTTCGAACGGCAGCAGCTCGGCGAGCAGCTCACGAGAACTGCCCGACTTCGCGAGCAGATCGATCAGCTCGAACCGCGTCTGGCGTCTTCGCGCGACGGAGTCGGCTCCCCATCGTCCGAAGATGGCGCGGTGAAAGTACGCCTTGGCCTCGTCGGTGTGGCCCGTCCCTTCGCGCACCATGACGCGCGCCATCGTGAGATTGACCGCGCCGTCGTTCTCGGCTCGATCGAGCAACGCGCGGAGCGTCGCTTCCGCGTCCGTGACTTTCCCCTCTTGCAGCATCGCATCGGCGAGCGCGAGAGAGTAGCCGACGTTCGTACGGTCGATGCTCACCGCGTTTCCGAACCGTTCGGCGGCGTCGGGCGCGCGTCCCTCCCCCAGCAAAGTGAGACCCGCGGAATATTCCGCCGCCGCGCGTGCCGCGGACTCGCGCCGATCGAGCCCGGCCAGAAACAAGTCGAACGACAGCAGCAAGACGATCAGTACGATGATGCCGGCGATCGTCGCCAGAAACACGGACGCGTTGGCGACGCGGAGCGGACCCGACGAGCGCAGGGTGGCGTCAGCCATCTTTGGCGTCCGGGAGCCCGGGAACTTCGTCGGCGCGCTGCACGCCGTACGCGCGCAGGATGTCGGGCAACGACACGACGCCGAGCACCCGGCGGACGTTCGCGCGGCTGACGACCGGTAGCACGGTGTGGCGTGTGGACCCCATGCGCGCCAGCGCGACCGCGAGCGGCTGATCGCCGTGCACGTGCGGCGGCGTGGCGCGCTCCTCCGTCGTGCCGTTGAGCGCGCCGTTCGCGTCGATCAACGCCCTCACAGCCGTTGATCCGCGGCCTTCGGCGACGGCGGCGATGATGTCGGCCACGCGAACCATCCCCAGCAGGCCGTCGCCGTCCACCACGGGCCACGATTCCAGCGACGAGCCGCGAATGCGATCGTGAGCGTCGTTCGACGAGAGCTCTGGCGCGAGCGGCGCCGGAGCCGGTTTTGTGGCGACGCTGACGCGCAGGTGGCGGGCCACCGTGCGAGCCTCGCCGGTCGGCAGGTGCAGCCCGTCCTGCCGAGCCAACGCCTCGTAGATCGGCTGATGCTGAAACTTCTGCGAGATGTAGAACGCCAGCAGATTCGAGATCATGAGAGGAACGATGATCGCGTAGTTGCGCGTGACCTCGAAGATCATGATCACGGAGGTCAGCGGCGTGCGGATGATCCCGGCGAACGCCGTGCCCATGCCGACGAGCGCGTACGCGCCCGGTCCCGCGGTCGTCGCCGGCAGCAAGCCATGCGCAACGTGTCCGACGGCGGCTCCCATCATCGCGCCGATGAAGAGGCTCGGTCCGAAGATGCCGCCCGCGTTGCCCGAGGCGTAACACACCGCGGTCGCGACGATCTTGAGAACCGCCAGCACGATCACCGTTTGCAGCAGTAGGTCGCCGCTCAGCGCGTGCCCCACTTGGTCGTACCCGACGCCCATCACCGCGGGAATGAAGAATCCGAGCAGCCCGACGCACAGGCCGCCGGCGACCGGTTGAAACCACACCGTCGATCGCGGAAGTCGGGCGAATGCCTTTCGCAACTCGAGGAGCAGCCGAACGAACACGACCGAACCGAACCCGCCCACGATCCCGAGGACCACGTACACGAGCAACTCGGACGGATTCACGAGGTGGTACGCGGCGACGTGAAACAGCGGCTCGTCGCCGAGGACGAGGTGCAGGACCATCCATGACGTGGTCGAGCTGAGCACCACCGACCCGAGAATCGGCGCGTGCAGGTCGCCCATGATCTCCTCGAGCGAGAAGAGCACGGCGGCGATCGGCGTGTTGAACGCGGCGGCCAGCGCGGCCGACGCGCCGACCGGCACGAGCCAGCGAACCTGTGGCGCGCTGAGGCCGAGGCGCCGCGCGATGACGGAAGCGATCCCCGCGCCGATGTGAACGGACGGACCCTCGCGACCCAACGCGATACCGCTCGCCAGCGACGTCGAGCAGCAGAGGAACTTCCCGAGCACGGTGCGCAGCGTGATGCGCCCGTCGTTGATGAAGATGGCCGCGCGCGTCTGCGGAATTCCACTTCCGCGCGCGTCGGGAAAGAAGCGAAAGATCAGATACCCCGTCACGAGCGCGCCCACCGTCGGGAACGCGATGCGCCGCCAGCCCTCGCCGCCGGCCGGATACATGTGCACCGCCAAACGCCCGGTCAGCAGGATGAACGCGACAACGACCAACCCGACCAGCGCGCCGATCAGCAGGCTGAGCGCTAGAGCAACGCGATCCTCACGGCGGCGAACGTCTTCGACCAGCTCGACGAGCCGCTCATACCATGGTGCTTCGCCCGGCTCCAACGAGCGAGCGCTTGCATGCGTCAACTGCTGCTCCGCGGGTCGCGACGAGTTCGATTCGAGGCGCTGCCCCGGCCCGTCGCCACGGCCCGGATCGAATGTAAGGGATACCGAACTTTAAGTTCGCGGGTTCACAATGGCAAACGTCTCGGCGGGCACCGCTCATCTATATGAAAGAGAAGGGGCGATGAAAGAGAACGGGCGCCCACTTGCGTTGGCGCCCGTCTCGGACCACAAAAATCCGGGCAGCGTCAGTACGCGGCGAGCCCCTGGAATCCACTCTGCGGGGCCAACCCGCCGATTCCCGCGAGCGCTGTGAGTGAGCCGTTCGAGGATACCGCGAACGCTCCGATGCGTCCGGTCCCGCTCTCGAGAACGTACAGGTACCGGTCACCGCGGCTCAGGTCGAGATCGAGCGGCGTCGAGCCGGCTCCCGTGCTGCCGCTCACTCCGCTCGGCACGAGGAGCTGCATGGAGCCGTTGCCGATTGCGTAGCCGGAAATCGTGCCGCTGCCGGCGTTCGCCGTGTACGCGAAGCGGCCGTTGGTCGTCGCGATCAGCCAGCATGGCGCTGCTTGTCCGTTCGTCGACACTGACGGGCTTTCGACCGTCAGGCCACCTGTGCGCGTCACGTCGTACAGTGACGCAGCGGCGGTGCCGGCCTCGGAGACGGCGAGCTCGTCGCCGTTCACGAAGTCGAACCCGAACGGCGTGACGCCGCTCGACGGGCTGCGGACCGGCGTACCAAGCGCGCCGTGCGCGCCAATCCGAAACACGTCGATGGTCTGACTGCCTTTTTCCGTGACGACGAGAAACTGTCCGTCGCGGCTCGCACGAATCGCCGCCCCGCCGGACGTGCCGGCACTCAACGAAGCCGAAGCATCGGCGTTCGGGGTGAGCGCGCCGTCCTCGGCCACGTCGAAGCCCGCGATCGAATTCGACCCGGCGTTGAGCACGTAGAGCGTGTGGCGAGCGATGGCGAGCGACACCGGAAGCGAACCGCCGGCGCCGTTCGTTCCGACGAGCGACAGCGCCGCGCCGTCCACACGGAAGGTCGAGATGCTGTTGCTGCCGGCGTTCACGACGAAGAGCAGCTTGTCATCTTCGCCATCGAGGAGGAGCGAGTATTGGGAGGTCAGCGGATCGTTCGTACCGCCGATGCCGTTTCCGCCGGTGCCGAACGTCCCCGCGAAGGTGAGCGAGCCGTCGCCGGCGCGTGTGAACGCGACGACCGCGTTGCCGGCGGCCGAATTCGTCAGCGTGAACACCGCGCCCGCGTCGTCGCCCTTGCTGGCGTCGAGACGCGCCGATGCGGACGATCGTGGAGTGGTCGGTGACAAGTTGTCGCTGCACGCCGCGAGGCTGAGTGCGGCGAAGGCGGCCAGGAGTGAACTGCGCACGTGTGAATCTCCGATGCGAAGAGAAAAGGGCGCGAGAGTCCGCGCGGTTGTGTCGTCGTGCCCGGGTCGCGACCAAAATGAACTACTCGAATAAGAGTTCCAAGAATTTCGCGTAACGGGCGATGACAGCGAGCTAAGCCGCAGAGCGCTCCAGGGATTGCGGCTGCGTCGTCGGCGACGCCGGTCTCGCTTGGAGCAGAGGAATGGTGAGCGTGTACAGCGCGGCGCCAACGAGCCACGCCCCTCCCGACCACGACCGTGCGGTGACGGCATACACGCCCGACGCGACCAACGGGCCGATTATCGACGCGAGGCTGACGATGCTTGTCAACACGCCCTGCAGCTCGCCCTGCGTGTCGGCGCCGACCGCTCTCGTCATCGACGCTTGGAGAACGGGAACTCCGATCGAACCGACCGCGAACAGCGGCGCGACCGCGAACGCCACCCAACCGCCGCCGGCCGTAGCGATCGCAATCATCGCGATGCTGTCGCACGCGATGCCGACGACGACCGCCCGGCGCTCGCCGAGTCGCCGCGCGAGCGGCGCGGCAAGGAACGCGAACGAGACGACGTGGAACAGCCCGAGTGTCGCGAGCGACGCGCCGAGCGTGGCATCGTTCCAATGAAAACGATCGTGTCCGGAGAGCAGCCAGAGCGTGCCGATCAGATTCGCGATCAGTTCGATGAGGCCGTACATGGCGACAAGCGGGATCAGCGGTGCGACGGTGAGCGTCCGTCGTATGCCGGGGAACGGATTGAATCGGACGACGGTCGATGCGCTCGCGGCGCGGCGTGATTCCGAGAGCGTGAAGTAGGTGAGGACGAGGTTGAGGCCATTGAGGATCGCCGCCGCCAGAAAAGGCAGGCGCGATCCGCCGTTGCCGAGCATTCCGCCGACCACCGGGCCGATGATGATCCCGGCCGCGTACGCGCCATTCACGTAGCCGATGTAACGCGTACGACGATCGCCATCCGTGAGATCGGCGATGTAGGACGTCGCCACGGCGGCGTTCGCGCCGGTCACGCCGGCGATGGCGCGCCCGGCCAACAGGCCCCAGACGCTCGGCGTGAACGTCATGAACACGTAGTCGACCGTCGCTCCGGCGATCGACGCGAGAAGCACGGGACGCCGGCCGAACCGATCGCTCAGCGCGCCAAGGATCGGCGAGCAGACGAACTGCGCGAGGGCGTAGAGCGCGACGACCGCACCATAGAGGATCGCGACGTCGGCGCTGCCCACGAGCCGGCGCAGGAGGCCGGGGAGCACGGGGAAGATCACGCCGACCCCCGCCGCGTCGAGCGCGACGATCGACAGCAGAACGGCGAGACGCTTCGTCACGCGGCGGCGGTGGGTGCTCATGTAGCGAGGTCGCATCGTGCTTCGCTAAAGCATGGCAGCCCCTCAAGGTTCCAACGCGATTGGAACCATTCGTCACGGCTGTCTCTTTTTCATCCGATCACGGAAGTCGTGGATCTCGCCCAGTCGTCCGCCGAGGATGAAGTCCGATGGCGGCCCGTCGCTCGAGCGGGGGCTGAGCGCCATGGCATCGGAGTATCGTGAAGTCATGATTCTCATCGACATCGAAGACTACGCCTATGCCGACGCGGCCAGCACGCTCGGCGTGCCGATCGGCACGGTTCGCTCGCGACTCTTTCGCCCGCGCCGCTTCTTGCAAGAAGCCCTGATGGAGAACGCACGAGACGGCAACGGCCCGCGGCATCGACAGGTTGCCGCCGCCGCGGTGCGGTTGTCCATTTCCGGCTCATCTCGCCGCAACAGGCGGTGAGCTCTTCAGGAGAGGTTCATGAAAGGCTACATCGGCGACATCGAAAGCAGCACCTCGAAGAACCGCGACTTCCGACGAGTGCTCTACACCGGCCACCACCTGCAACTCGTGCTGATGTCTCTGGAACCCGGCGAGGATATCGGCGAGGAAGTCCACGAATCGACGGACCAGTTCTTCCGGGTCGAGAACGGGAAGGGCATCGTCTTCATCGACGGACGGGAGACGTCGATCGAAAGCGCCACGGCGATCATCGTTCCTGCCGGCGCCCGGCACAACGTCAAGAACACCGGGAACACACCACTGAAGCTGTACACGCTGTATTCGCCTCCCGAGCATGCCGACGGTACTGTGCGCCACACGAAAGCAGATGCCGAGCGGCAAGCCGAGCACTTCGCCGGCCAGACGACGGAGTAGCATCCCCGCTCCCTTCGGCCCTGATCGGGCGCAACCGGCATGGGGAACCGGCTCACTCCGTTGATTTCACCGGAGAGGCTATCGGCGCCTCCCATGCGCCCTACTGCGCTCGAGGCAGCGACAGCGTGAAACGTGATCCCGCACCCACCGTGCTCTCCACGGTGACGTCGCCCTTCATCGCTCGAGCCAGATCCCGGCTGATTGGCAGCCCGAGGCCGACGCCGCCCCGCTGATCCTTGAGTCCGGCGGCGAGCTGAACGAACGGCTCGAAAATCGAGTCCAATTGCTTCGGCTCGATGCCCGGCCCCGTGTCGGCGACTTCGGCGACGACGGTGTCGTCGAGCGCCGCGCACGACACCGTGATGGTCCCGCCAGCCGGAGTGTACTTCACCGCGTTCATTATCAGATTCAAAAGGATCTGTCGCACGCGGTCCGCGTCGGCCCAGGCGGTGACGTCCGTTTCTCCCGGAGCGGTCGCGATGGTGAGCTTCTTCGCGTCGGCTGCTCCACTCAACATGCCGGTTACGTCGCCGAGCGCCTGCGGGAGCGAGACCCGGCCGAGTTGATACGCCATGCGGCCGCTCTCGATTCGCACGAAATTGAAAATCTCGGTGATCAGCGTCAGCAAGTGCTCCTGATTGGCCTTGATCCGTCCGAGCGCGGTGCGCTGCCTCTCGGTCATCGGGCCTTCGACGCCCATCTGGAGCAGTTCCGCGAAGCCGCCGATCGCGTTGAGGGGCGTGCGAAGCTCGTGGCTCATCATTCCGAGAAACTGGCTCTTCGATCGATTCGCCGCTTCGGCGGCGAGCCGCAGCGCATCCGTTTCGTGGTACAATCGCGCGTTGTCGAGCGCCATCGCGCAACGAGCGCCGAGGTCGACGGCGAGCCGGATCTCGTCGCGGGAGAAGGGAGAATCTCCCTCCGGACTCACGAACGTGATGGCTCCCTGCACGCGGCCACGAACGATGAGTGGAACGATCAGCAGTGAACCGAACCCGATCTCGCGGAGAATGCGGAGGTTCGCCTGTCCGTGCGCGGCACGGACGAGGGCGGTCCCCGAGTTCTCGGTCACGACGGTCGGCTGGCGCATGGTCATCAGGGCGGCCGCGTCCGGCAACCTGTCGGACGTCGCTGGCCACTGCTCCTCGAGAAGACGGGCCAGCCGCTGCTTCGCCGGGTCGGGGTGAATCACCGCCAGCCGGTGAATCGTCCCGTTCGATTCGACGATGTCGACGATGCACCATGTCCCCGGTCGCGGCAGCCTGAGGTGTCGCATTGTTTCGCGCGTCGTTGACTCGTCGAGCGACAGCGAGAGGTCGCGGCTGGCCCCTGCGAGGAGGCGCGCTCGCTCGCCGGCGCTGGCGGCATCGCCGGCAGCATCCTGTGCGCGGAGCGCGCCGAGGAGAAGTTCTTGAGCGATGGCGCGCTGCCGGTCCTTCACACTTTCGACCAGCGCCACATCGCGCACTTCGACGACCAGTCGCCGCGACCTGTCGGTGGCATCGGCCACGGGCCAGATACTGCAGCTCCACGTCGCCGCCCCACCGTACGGCGGTTCGAGAATCGCATCACGGATCGTGCGGCCGTCTCGGACCGCGTCAGCGAGCAGCGGCGCCAGAGTGGAAATCCCGGCTCGCCGTCCATCGTCGCCCAATTCGCCGATCCGTACCTGTTCGGTCGCCAGCAGATGCCGAAACTGCGCATTCGCGTAGAGGATGGCATTTGTGGCCGCCTCGATCACGGCGAACGCCACGGGCGCAAGCGCGAGATGTTTGCCGACCGCCGCATCGAGGGTCGGTGGCTCCGTGCGATCGTGCACGCGCTGTATCACGCGTCGCCGGCGACACCGTCCGGCGGTTCGACGCATGGCTCGTCGCGACTCGGTATACCCGTCGTGATCCCGTGGTAACCGCGGAGCGCCTCGCCCAGGACGGCGCCCGATGGCGTGAGGCGGTAACGCCTGAAGTCGGTCGCGTGGTCGCTGCCGCGCATCTTGACGACGGCGATGACTTTCTCGAGATGACCGTCGATCTCGACGTATCGTTGCGCGAGGATGTCGTCAGTCACGAACGACACGCGCTCATTCGTGAACCTGATCTCGGGGAACACGTCGATGACCTCGGCGGTCATCATGACGGTGACTCCGATCGCCGTGAGCGCGCCAACGAGGCGGTAGAGCGATTCACGGAAGTCGAGCCGGAACGTCGGCGCCAGCGCGATCTCGAACCCCGACAGGGAATCGATGACCACGCGTTTGGCATTGACGCGCTTCACCGTGTTGGCCAATTCGACGAGCATCTCGTCGACCGAGAGGGTCATCGGCCGGAGATACAACAGGGTGAGCCGCTTCGCGTCGATCATCTCGCCGAAGCTCACCGGTCCCAACTTGGTTCGCGCCAAGAAGGCCTCCGGATACTCCTCGAAGACGGCGACGACACAGTTGTCGCCCTCGGCGAGTCCCTGCGCCACGAACTGTGAAGCGAACGTCGTCTTGCCGCTGCCGGCGGGCCCGGTGAGCATCACGGCGTCGCCTTCCGGGATGCCGCCGCACATCATTTCGTCGAGCCCGGGCACTCCGCTGCGCAGGCGCTTGGCGGATCGCGTGATCCGGCCGTGCTGCTGCTCGGGGATCCGCGGGAAGACCTCGATCCCGCTGCCCGCAATGCGAAACGTATGCAAGCCCGGAATTGGCGAGCGGCCGCGGACCTTCACCGCGCGGAGCTTGCGGACCGCGGAGTTGCGATCGACGTCCTCCGCAAGCCAGAGAATGCTGTCCGCCACCGTGAACACCGGGTGCCGCGCCTCATGCTCCGAGTACTCCCCGATGAGGAACGACGTGATCTCCCACGATGTGAGCTGCAGCGCCAGACGTTGGATGAAATCCGCGAGCGTCGGGGCAGAACGATCGGCTCCCGGCGCGAGATGTCGGCCGATGGTGAGAAATGAATCCACGGCGACGAACGCCGGCCGGCGCTCGGTGATCTCGGCAACCATGCGAGCCAGAAGGGCATCGAGGTCGGCGGAGGCGGCCTCGGCCCCGAGGTTCACGAATCGAATCGCGGCGGGCACCTTCGAGGCATCGAAGAAAGCGAACTGTTGCTGGTATCGGATCATCTTCACCGTCGGTTCGCCGAGGACGGTGAAGCAGATAGCATTGCGCTCCTCCGTCGCGTTGGCGAAGAGGATCTGCTGGACCAGCGTGGTCTTGCCGGATCCCGGAGGTCCCGCGACGAGATTGAACGAATACTCACAGAGGCCGCCGCCCAACACGGCATCGAGCCCCGGTACGCCGGTCGCGACGTTTCGGATGATGGGAAGCGTGCGGGTCGTCATGGCTCGAGGGCGCCGGGCGCCTGGCGACTGGCGCTGTCGCCGATGAGCTGCACCGCCATGTCCGCTCCGATCAGCTGGGTGAGCGTGTCGCGGACGGCGCCGATGAGCGCGTCGATCCCGGCGGCCACCTGTTCGCGCCCGTGGGCGTCGATGCTCGCGACGATGTCATCGAGCCGAACGGCGTCATGTCGGAGTACGCGCAGATCCTTCAAGGCCGGATGGGCTCCTTCGGTGCAGGCGAGCGCTCGCGCGAGGAGCGCCGCCCGTCCGGCCTCGCCCATCGAATTCCGAAGCGACTCGGCCATGGTCGTGTACGACCGGAGAAGCGCGAGCGCGGCCGTTTCAGGCGAAGTCACTGACTTCGGGTCCGCGCGGCTCATAGCCCGCGCGGAGTGCAAGGAGAGCGCCGCCGACCGGCCGCGCGCCGGCGATGGCGGCTACTGCGCGAACTGACGCGCGCAGGCGGCCGCGAGCATTCGACGACAGTGCGCTCTTACGCGACCTTCAGGTATCTGACCCCGCGCTCTTGCAACTGCGTCAGCGTGACGAGCATCGCCGGCACCAGGATCACACCCGGGAGCAAGCCACCCAGGATCGCCGCGCGGATCTCATCGGATGCGCCGAGGCCCGCCGCCGCCAGCTTTTTCGTCGCGCCGGCAACGGTGT
The DNA here is from genome assembly GCA_963736315.1 of uncultured Gemmatimonadaceae bacterium. GTDB lineage: Bacteria > Gemmatimonadota > Gemmatimonadetes > Gemmatimonadales > Gemmatimonadaceae > JAQBQB01. The sequence continues at coordinate 764,572 of CAVTOB010000001.1, forward strand.
TCCTGCAGACGACGAAACGTGCCCCCCGCTTCTGCAGGCTCTCCACCGATTCCGCGGGAGCCACGAGTCCGCCCGCGGCGGCATTGGCAGCGGTGAACACGTTGCGGACCGCCGGCAGCTTGGTGGCTCCGTCGATCACCTCGTACTGCTCCCCGATCCTGTAGCGAGACCACAGCGCATCGGAGAGCACCACCGGAATCGCGTCGCCGTGAACGCCAAACACGAGATTGACGTCGCGCTCGGTCACCTTGAATGCGTCGCGCCATGCATCGAGGTAGTTCTTCCCCTGCGACAGCGGCTTGCCGTTCTTGTGCGCCGACCAGTCGAACGCGACTCGATGCTTCGCCGTGAGCTCGCGCATCCAGTCGTCGCCGGGCGCCGCGTCCTGGCCGACGGAAATCTCTTCCGCGGCCACACCGCGCGGCACCGCGCCGATCAATGTCAGCGCGGTGCCGCCGGCCAGAAGGCGTCCCAAAAAACTGCGTCGTGCCGTGCGGCCACTCACCTCGTCATCGCTGTACGTCATGATCCTCAGAATGGCGCGCACCGAGTTGCCGGCGCAACCCTCGCTTCATTGACTCGACCCCGCGCTCCAGCCGTCCCCAGCGTTGACGCGCGTCAATTCCAGGTCGGGCCCGAGAAGCACCAGATAGTCGTTGACGAGGCCGCACGATTGTCCGCCCTCCAACATGGCCGTCTCGATCGCCACGCCCAACGCCGCCAGCTCGTCCGTGAGCGTGCCGAAGTCGCACCGCTGTCGTCGTCGAAACTCGCCGTGTGTTCGCGCCGCGCGGCGAAGCCGCCGCTCGCGCATCCCGTCGGCGGGATGCCGCGCCTCATTCAACAGCTCGCTGACCACGGCTCGCATGTAACCGAGACCGTCGTCGGCCGGCATCTCACGCCATGGCAGGCGATCGTGCACCAGTCCCCACCATCTGACTACCACCTGATCCACATCGGCCGGGATTCTTTCCCAATCCCAGCTGTCGAGCGAGTGCTGATAAGAGTATTCGCGCACTGGAGTCAGCTCCGAGTTGTTGACGTGGAGCCTGAGAACGCCAGTCAGCCGCGGCGGCGCCGCCGAATGCGGCGCCGGGCTCGCCTCGCCAATCGGCGGGCGAAGCACGACTCATCGCGACTCTCCGCGCTCAGGCGACGAAGCGTCGAGGTTCAGGGCGTGGCGCGGTCGGCGACCGCGTCAACGCGCCGGCTCAGCGCGTGCGCGGCGGATGAAAGGGCGGCGGGGGAACGAAGCTGGGCGGGACCGCGACGTCGCGTTCCCACGGCGACCGCCGGTTCGCGTCGCGCGATTCGAGCGAGCGATAGTCTTCGCCGATGCCCGGGCCGGTCGTCGGGGCGATGCGCCGCATCCCCCCGCGCGGCGCGCGCGCTTCGTCGACTCGCGGCACGGAGTCGTCGGCGTTCGTCAGTCCGGCGTCGACCGTCGCCTGGATGGTGGTCGCCGCTCTCGCGAAATGCGCCACCCCGTGAGCCGGAAGGGCAGTGCGAGCGACGCCGACGCTGAAGCCGAGCGATGCCAGGAACGAGGCGAACGCGCGCAACCGGCGGAGTGGTTTCCGCCGCCGGCCTCGTGGTGCGGATCGGGCTCCGCGTGCGCGCATACGGCTATGTTATCGGCGCCGTTCCCGGCATTCAAGCGGCGCGGCGCTGAAACGATCTCAGTGTCCCGGCGGAGGCCCCGTCTGTGCCTGCGCGTCGGGGTCCGGCTGCTTGGGCTGCAGCTTGAGCGCCTGCCCGAAGTTCCGCGTGATGGTGAGAAAGACGGCGCGCGACCCGAAGAACCGCTCGCTGTACTCGACCACCGTCCCATTCGTCGTGCGATAGCCGTACTTCTGCAGCTTGAACGGATCGGAGACCCGGAGCGAGATGTTGCCTTGGTCGCCCCACACCTTGTAGCGCGCCGCGGTCATCATCACGACCGACGCGAGCTGGGATCCGCCCTCGGTCGCGTACGGCGCGCGGTAGAACGCCATCAGCTGCGCGTCCGCTTTCGGCGAGAACTTCCACGTCGCGTTCGTGCGCGCCGACCACACCATCGCGTGCGCCGAGAGGTTGCCCCCGAGGTTCGACGCGTCGCTCGAGTAGTGATAGAGGCTTCCGCCGCCGCCCAGCTGCAGCGGGCCGGCGTGCGCGTTCACGTTGAGATCCGACCCCACCGTGAACGTGCTCGCCACGTTGTCGAACGTGCTCACCGACACGCCGGTCGAGTCCACGAACTGAATGTTGCGCACCGCATGCGTCGTGCTGCGGATGTATGGATTCAGCTGGATCGACCCCCAGCTCCGCGACTCCTGATAACCGGCCTCGATCGCGTTCGTGTACTCGGCCCGCAACTCCGGGTTTCCGCGGAAGACGTTGCGCGTGTCCTGATGGAACTCGATGGGGCTGAGTTGATACGGATTCGGCCGGCTGACGCGGCGCGAATAGCTGATCCGCGCCGAACGCACCGGCGTGAAGTTGTACGAGACGATCGCGCTGGGGTACGCGCTGGCGTACCGCCGATCGTATTGCTGATCGAGCGTCGTCAAATCGAAGTAGGTCGCCGCGTCCTCGAGGCGAAGTCCGGTCTGCGTCTGCACCTTGTCGAACTTGTTCGAGAGCAGCGCGTACGCCGCGCCGATGTCCTCGTGATAGTCGAACGCCGTGCGGCGCAGCGGATCCGACACGAAAGCGCCGGTCGAATCGCGATAGGCCGCGTCGAAGTCGTTCGTCGTCGTGCGTCGCGTGGCTTTGACGCCCGCCTCGAGCTTCGTCGTCGCGCCGAATTGGCCCGTGTAGTCCGTCTTCCAGTTGAGATACGGATAGCGCCCGACCGTTCGGTCGTGCTCCGTCGGAATGGCGAGCGGCGTCGACGCGTCGGCGTGAAGCACGCTGCCCGACAAGTCGATGTCGGTGTTGCCGTTCGTGTTCGAGTACTCGAGCTCCGTCGAGAAGAGCGGCTGCTTCTTGGCGTTCAGCCGCCGGAACGTGACGTCGTAGTCCTGGGAGACGTTGCGTGAAGATTGCGACGACGCCTGGTCGAACAGACCGATGACGGCGTGGGTCGTGTCGAGATCGGTGTACGCCGACGATTGGTCGCCGCCGAACCGCCCGCCGTAGAAGAAGCCGTCGAACGACAGCGTGTTCCGCTCCGTGAATCGATACTCCGACCGCAGCGTCCCGCCGCCGGAGACCGGCGACTGGCTTCCAGCCAGCCGTGTCGTCGTGAACGCCGGGACCGGGACGACGAGATTCGTCCGCGACGTCGTTCCCGACGTCGCGCGTTCGTCGTGGTACATGCTACCCGACGCGAACAACGTGAGCTTGCCCTGCTGCTTGCCGATGTTTCCGCTCGCGTTGACCATGCCGGTCGACGCCGTTCCCGCCGAGAGCCCGCCGCTCAGCCCGAGCTGTGCTTCCTGGTTGAGCACGATGTTGATGATGCCGGCGGTGCCTTCCGGATCGTCCTTCGCCGACGGATTCGTCGCCACCTCGACGTTCTTCACGGTGCCGGCGGGGAGCTGCGCGAGGAAGGCGCCGAGCTGATCGCCCTTGAGGGGCGTCGAGCGGCCGTTGATCTGCACGACGACGTTCGCATTGCCGCGCAGGCTCACGTTGTTCGAGCCATCCACCTCGACGAGGGGAATGTTGCGCAGCACGTCGATCGCCGTGCCGCCGCTCGCGGCGGGCAGGTTCTTCACGCTGTAGCTCGTCCGGTCCGGCGCCAGCACGACGTCCTCGCGCTCGGCCACCGTTTGCGTTGCGTCGAGCTTCGCGGCGACCGCTTTCAATGCGATCGCCCCGAGGTCGACGATGGGACGTTCGGCCGCGATCGCGATGTCGTTGCGAACGACCGGCGCGTACCCGATCGCGCGAATTCGAAGCGTATAGTGCCCAGGCCGTAGGCCGTCGACGCGGAAGGAGCCGTCTTCCTTGGGAAGGGCGCCGCCCGCGAAGGCGGAGTCGCCGACGCGGCGTACGGCGATGGACCCGGACGCAATGACGCGCCCCGCGACGGAGTCGGTGAGGCGGCCGCGGATCTCGCCGAGTTGAGCTCGCGTGTTCGCCGGCGGGGTGCCTTGGGCGGCGGCGACGGAACCGGCGCACAACGCGGCGAATGACGATATCAACAGCGATCGTGTAATCACGAAGTCGTTCTGGGTGAAAGTCACCGGTAAGACGATCCGCCTCTTCGCGCGCTTCGCCGTCGCCACAATACGCAACGAACCGTGGCACGGTTTCCCACGACCGGACAGTCGCTTCAGTCCGCCGCGCGCACCGACTGGATCGAGTGGCTTCGCCGACGTCCCGGAACCGGGGCGCGGCGCTGGGTACTAGCTGAAATCGTGAACGGACCGCAAATCCAACGCAGCCGCATCGCTCGGGGGGAGACGCAGATGAAACGCCGCAGCATAACCTGGTTGATTGGGTCGTGGGCCGCGTATTGGGCGGCGCTCTTCGCGGTCAAGCTTGGACCGGCGGTCCTCGCGGTCTGGCGCGCGTCGCGCTCGACGACACCGAACGACAGCAGCGCGGGCGTGAGCTTCGCGAACTGGGTTCTGAGCCTCGTCGTGACCGAGCACGGAACGACCAGTTGGTCCGGCTCGGTTCACATGGGCGCGCTGGCCGCCTGGATCGCCGTCGTGCCGCTGGCGATCTGGGTCGCGTGGCTCATGTCCGCGAAATCCGACGCGCACGTGAGAGAGCCGGTGTAGAACCGTTCAGAACGGCGAGCGTGAGCTGCGCTTTGGCAGGGCCTATTTGGCGACCCACCACCGCACGTCGTCGATCGCCATCGTGAACGCGATGCCCGTCTGATCTGTCCGATTCGCCCCCCACTCGAGGACCCCGACCCCGTACGATCCCGAGTAGAGCGCGTCCACTTCCTCGGCCGTACACCACGGCTTCCAACCGCCTGGGGGCGTCACGCCGACGGCCGAATTCTCGATCCGGATGACCAGCTTTCCGTCGATCCAGAGCAACGCCCGTCCGTCGCGCGATCCCTTTGCCGTGTTCGGCTTGTAGAGGATCGTCCACCGATGCCACTGGCCGTCCGCGAAACTCTTCAAGAACGGCCCCACCGGCTGATCGGAGTTGCACGTCGTTTCGACCTGATCAATGACGCCCAGTAGCGTGTACGACGGTCCATAGGTCGGGCAACCGAAGTGCCCGTGCGTCATGATCTGGAACCGCGTCCCGTTCTCGTGCCAGAGCATGATGTTCTTGATCTGGATGACCGCGTTGCTGACACCCTTCGCGTCGGTGCTCGTCAGCGAATGGCCCGGGTCTGCTTGGTAGCTCGCCCAGTACTGGACGACGGTCGTCGCCTTTCCCGTCGGAGTGACCGACTTGGCCGTCGTGACCACGCCGTGCGTCTCCTGATACACGCCATCGTAGTGCCACGCGATGCCGTTCCCCGAGTGCCCTGGCACGACCTTCACGCCGAGATCGACGCCGGGGCCGCCGTTCGTGGTGAACTGTTTGCAGTAGCCCCACGAATGATCGACGATCGCGTGCGGCGGTTCGGCAGATCCGCATGCCGGATGCAGCTTTTCAAAACTATAGTTGTCGAAGTTCTCGCTGAAGAGCATCCGCGATTGCGCCGGGTCGAACACGGGCTCGGCGGGCGTATCGCCTGTCCGCACACCCGTCTCGAAAGACGTCGACGCGAGCAGGGCGGGGAGGGCGAGAAACGGAAGCAATCGATGCATCATGACTCCGTCCTGTTATGAGGAGTTCCTACCCCGCGGTTCCGCCAAGGTGCTGTCACGTAGACGATTCCTTGTTTCGGCGTCTTCGCGCAAGTCCGGCAATCGCTCGCGTTAGACAAAAAAAACGACGGCCTCCGACGAGCGGAGGCCGTGGCGCTTCGTCCGTTCGAACGCGAGGGACTAGTGCACCGTGATGGTGCTGGAGGCGGTCTGACCCCCGGCTGTCACGATCACCTTGGTCGTTCCTACCTTCAGCAAATTGAGCCTTACAGTCTGATTCCCGGTGCGTGTGAGACCGGCCACCGATGGATCCGTCATGGTGAAGACGTATGCGGTTCCACCCACGAGCAAGCCGTTCGCACCGACGGCGCTCGCGGTCAGGGTCGTACTGTCGCCGACCGCGCCCGACGCCGTCGAGGGAAGCAGAGTGACGCCCGTGACCGCGTTTCCGACCACGACGACGGACTTCGACGTCTCGCCGTTGACGCGCGCGGTGATCGTCGCCACTCCGACACGCAGCGCTTGCACCCGACCGGACGAGTCGACGAGCGCGACGTTGGGATTGGACGTCGTCCACCGCGCGTGCGGGGTGAGTACGGGGAATCCGAGCGACGTCGCGCTGAGCTGAAGCTGCGTGTTGTCGCTCGCCGTCACGGTGTCCGAAATCAGGAGCTGGACCTGCGTCGGCGCGACCTGGATGGCCAGGTCCATCGGCGCGAACGGATCCGTCAGGTCGTCGTCGCTCGGACAGGCGAGGAACGCCGCCGTGCAGGGCAGCGCTAGCCCGATGAGAAGGCGTCTTGGTAGTCGCATCGTTCAATTGTAATACGGGTCCGTCAGGATGCGGCCTTCTATTGGTCGGCGCAATACACGGCCTGTTACAGCGGCGGCGAGGTCGCTCCCGGCGTGCTGGCGTCCTCGACCGCTCTCCGCTCCCGGTCCAGCCCCTCCCGCACCGCGTCAGCGAGCCTGCCCCGCACGCGCCCGCGAAGGTTGAGAAACCCCCCGCTCGGCAGCGCGTCGAACCGATAGCGGCGCACGGTGATCAGATACATGGCCGGGCCTTTCGAGCTCGGCGGCGCGTCGAAAGCGCCCGTCAACTCGAGCGCGCCCTCGAAGTAGTGGTCGGCATAGACCTGCTTGACGGCGACCAGCGGCGTCCCCGACGGCGTCGTGTACATCACCATGTGCGAGACGGTCAGCGTGGGGCGGAGGTGCGGCAGGCGATCCTCCTCCCAGAACAACACCTCCTTCGCGCCCTCGGGGCGGCGCGCCGGGTAGAGCGCCAAGTAGTCGCGGAGGCCGGGCGCGAAGTCGCGGAGATAGCCAGACTGATCGAGCAGCGCGGCGAACGCCTCGTACGACTTCACCGCGTGGTTGTCGTCGTACTGGACCATCGCCGCGCTCCCGTCGCCCCGGTAGTCATTGACGAACCGGAGCAGACTGGCGCGCGCGATCGAGTCGACCTGGAGGTTGGCGGCGTCGCTCGTCCAATCCACATGCGTCGCGAAATCGCGCATCGTCGCGGCGGGAAGCTTGAAGTCGCAGTGCTCGACGCGGCAGCCACGGAGCCCTTTGTACTCGGACGGATCGACCGTGACTCGCGCCACGTTCGCCGGGCTCGCGGGGTCGTCGAAAATCTCGAACGTCGGCGAACGCAGCGAGACGATCCGCCGCGCATCGGCCAGACGCGGCGCGAAGACGTCGCGCGTCGTGGCGATCTGCACCATGCCGAACACCGTGACGTCGCGCGGATTCAACGTCGGAAGGAGCTTCGTGACGACCTTGCCGTGGCGCACATCGGCGAACTCGCCGCCCGTGACGCCGATCGAGTCGCGTAGATACTCCTCGATCGCCGGCTCCGGATGCTGCGCGAGCGCTCGTCCGGCGGCGAGCATCGCGATCGCGAGCAGCCGCAGCGCGCGCGTCTGGTGAGATCCTGCCGACGAGCCGCGAGTCTGAGTGCGCATACCGTCCAGTAAGGTGACAAAACAGGGATTGACGCCGGTCAGGGGTTTCACCACACCCTCGGCTGTATTTCCGCACTCAGGTTCCTCCTTCGCCCGACGGAAGCATCACCTCGGCAACGCGATCTTCAGCCCAGATCGACGACGGGACTACACGCCGACCCGGCGTAGACCCTAGCCGAGAGTCGAAAAAGGGAGCAACACATGACCAGAACCTATATCGTCGCCGCCACCCTGATCGGTGCACTGGCCGCGATCAGCACCGCTCAAACAACCGCCCGGGTAGCTGTAGGCCCGGACAGCAAGCTCTGGATCGAAGGGACTTCGAACCTGCATGGTTGGAGCTGCAAGGCGGAGAAGTTCGATGCGGCGATCGAGTTGGACGCCGCCGCCGTCGCCGAGCTGGCGACCGCGACGCCCAAGGTGCTGAAGCGGGTCGAGGTGAAGGTTCCGGTGAAAGCGCTCAAGTGCGGCCACGGCGGAATGGACGACAATCTGTACAAGGCGCTCAAGGCGGACGACAAGTCGGAGATCAGTTACATCCTTGCGACGTTCGACGCGGCGCCTGGCGAGGCCGACGGGTTCACGCTGAAGACGAACGGGACGCTGGCGATCGCGGGAAAGGAGAACAAGCTGACGATGGACGTGGTCGCGGCGCGCCTGCCCGACGGCAGCGTGAAGGCGACGGGGATGGTGCAGATCAAGATGACGGACTTCGGCATCAAGCCGCCGACGGCGATGTTCGGCACGCTGCGGACGGGTGACGAAGTAAAGGTCAACTTCGCGCTGACCGTGGGCCCCAAAGCCATCGCGGCGGCGATCGACAAGGCGTTGAACGACAAGTAAGGACCCGCTGATCTTCGCGCTCAGCCGGTTCGGATTCGGGACATGCGGCGGTTCGTGACGGTCGGCGCGGCCGTCGCATGCTCCCGTTTCGGGGTGGACCGGTGGACGGGGCGTACGAGCGCCCGCCGCCCCAGCGGGGAATCCCCCACAAAAGAACAAGCAACTCACCACGAGAGCCACCGTGTTCCCGGACGGATAGCCGCTCTCGCCATTCGTACCTTCGACCACGGTTCGACCAGAACCTGTGCTTCCCTGACCAAGCAGTTCCGAAGCTCTACCCCGACCGGAGAATGATTCTATGAAAACCAACATGACGCTCGGCCTCACGGCCCTGCTACTGGTAGCCATCGCGGGAAGCGGTTCCGCCCAGCAACCGACCAATGGCAGCGGGAAAGACACGGCCGCGACGACCACCAAGGCGGCCCCCGATTCCGGCAAGAAGGTGATCCCCACGCCGATCAGTCTCTTCCGCCCGCAGGAGATCAACCACATTCGCCCGGCCGACATGCGCGGCGTGAACGTGTTTGAGTCGCCCAAAGACGACGAGGTGCCGTACACCGGCTTCGTCCTCTCCCTGGGCGGGGCCTTCACGCAGGAGTTCCAGGGCTTGGCCCACTACAACAACTCCGCCCCGGTCGTGGTCAGCGGGGTGAACAGCAATCAGCTCATGACCATCGGGCACGGCTTCAACAACGCGGTCGCCAACCTGAACGTGAACGTCCAGCTCGCCCCGGGCATCCGCGTGGCCATGACGTCGTACCTCTCGGCGCGGCACCACCAGGAGACGTGGGTCAAGGACGGCTACGTCCTGATGGATGCGTCGCCGATCGACAACGTGCTGCTCAAGGACATCATGAAGTACGCGACCGTGAAGGTCGGCCACTTCGAGATCAACTACGGCGACTCGCACTTCCGCCGCAGCGACAACGGCAACTCGATGTTCAACCCGTTCGTCGGCAACTATGTCCTCGACGCGTTCACGACCGAGATCGGCGCCGAGGTCTACGCGCGCTCTGACGGGGTGATCGCGATGCTGGCGGCGACCGGCGGCGAGATCCGCGGCCAGGTGACCGCTCCGGCGGCGCGGTCCCTGAGCACGATCGGCAAGCTGGGCTTCGACCAACGGTTCGGCGATCAGTTCCGCTTCCGCCTGACCGGCTCGTTCTACGCGAACAACAAGGCGGCGAGCAACACGCTCTACACCGGCGATCGCGGCGGCTCGCCCTACTATGACGTCCTCGAGAACACGGCGTCGACGGAAACCGCCAACGCGTGGTCGGGCCAGGTGCGCCCGGGCTTCTCGAACAAGGTGAACGCCGAAGTGGTGAACCCCTTCATCAAGGTCGGCGGCGCCGAGTTCTACGGCCACTTCGAGACGGCCACGGGCGGCGCGTTCACCGAACCGAAGCTGCGCACGCTGCACCAGAACGTGTACGAGGCGCTGTACCGCTTCGCCGACGACAAGCTGTACCTGGGTGGCCGGTACATCCACGTCAACGGCGAGCTGATCTCGAAGACGTACACGGATCAGACGGTGAATCGCACGCAGCTCGGCGGCGGCTGGTTCGTCACGCCGAACACGCTGGCGAAGCTGGAGTGGGTGAATCAGAAGTACCTGGACTTCCCGACGACCGATATCCGGAACGGCGGGCAGTTCAAGGGCTTCATGGTCGCCGGCACGATCGGCTTCTGAGGAGGGCAGCAACGGCCGGCGCCCGACGTGGGGCGCCGGCCGGTTCGTATCGAGAGCGCCCCGCTTGCTTCGTCCGGGGCGTTCGCCGCATCAAACACCACGAAGCTGGGAGGCGCTCACCATGAAAACGACTTTCACGGGATCGGCGACGACGATCTTCCTGCTCTTCTTTGGCGTCGCGCTCATCGATGCGCTCACCGGCGGCAGCGTGTTTGGGATTCTCTTCTGGCTGGCCGTCGGGGCCGTGTTCGTCGCCGCGGATTTGCGGCGCGTTCGGCGGCCTCGGGCAGAGCGCTGATCCCAGCGAAAAGCGATCAGTCCTTTCACGTCCAGTCGTGGAGTTCCGCCGGATCCTCAAGGTGTTCGTGCGCGTATCGCACGGCGTCATCGATCTTGTGACGCAGCTGGTATCCCTTCTACCCGGGCTGGCCCCGCTATCCGGAACGGCGGCCGATCATGACGACGTATACCGAGGGCAGCGTGGTCGTCGACGTCGTGAAGGGCAACACGCATCGACTGTTGTGGCGCGGCGAAGGCAAAGCGGAGCTCTCGGATGACCCAGCCGAAAACGTTCAGCAGCTGGCCATGGCGGCGCGGGTCATCGTCGAACGATTCCCGTCGGCAACACCGCGAGTGGTCGCGACGCGTCCGTGAAGCAAACGCCCGAGGGCAGCTAGTTGGCACGCCCGTCGCAACTAGGTGCGTTGTGTCGAGATCAAAGGTCGGGTGAGTCTCATGACCGAACGATTCAAGGACCGAGCGGATGCGGGGCGCCAGCTTGCGACCCTGCTCGCACATCTTCGTGGGCGAAACCTCATCGTTCTAGCGTTGCCGCGCGGCGGTTTGCCGGTCGCCGACGAGGTTGCGCGTGCGCTGAATGCGCCGCTCGACGTGCTCAATGTCCGCAAGCTCGGCGTTCCGTGGCAGGAAGAGCTCGCGATGGGTGCGGTTGCGACGGGGGGAGTACGCGTGCTGAACGACGACGTCATCAGCGCGGCCGGGATTACGAGCCAAGTCATCGAAGACGCCACGGACATCGAGCGACAAGAACTGGATCGACGGGAGCGTGTGTATCGCGGCGGCCGGCCCGCACCGGAGCTTGCAGGGCGAACCGTGGTCCTCGTCGACGACGGAATCGCGACCGGGGCGACGGTACGCGCGGCGATCAGCGTCGTGCGGGCTCAAAAGCCGGCGCATCTGGTGCTGGCCGTGCCGGTTGCGCAGGAGTCCATGGTCCGGGAGCTTGCCCGTGAGGTCGACGAGATCGTGTGCGTGCTCAAACCTCGCGACTTGTACGGCATCGGGCTGTGGTACGACCAGTTTGCTCAGCTCGACGATCAGGATGTTCAAGCAATTCTCGCTCGCCCCCGAGTCGAGCTTGTCGACTCCGTCAGGCGAGCCGCGCCGGACGAGCGAGCCAGGCAGTCACGCCGACGAACATCCTGAGCAAGACGTGAAGAACGGCCGTCCTCAAGCGCGCGCCGCAGCATGGACCCCGAAAATGATTCCAAGAGAGAATTCGTCTGGCGCGGGAATGTCGGCGACGCTCCTCGTCGGGTCGGCGAGCCGCTCGCTCGCGGGGGCGGTTGAGCGCGACGTCGGCCGGCGGTTCGCAAAGGCGACCATTGAGCGATTTCCGGATGGCGAAGTCTCCGTCTGCCTCGATGATCCCGTCCGCGGTGAGGAGGTCATTGTCCTCGCCGCAACGGCGCCGCCGGTCAACGACCACCTGGTCGAGCTGCTCGCACTTGCTGACGCATGCCGCCGCGCCGATGCGGCGCGGATCGTGGCGGTCGTTCCGTATTTCGGTTACGCGCGATCGGATCGCCGCGACGGGCGACGAACGCCGATCATGGCCAGTCTCGTCGCGGAGCTGGCCGAACGTGCGGGAATCGATCACGTCGTCACCATCGATGTGCACACGCCAGCCGTCGAGGGGTTCTTTCGAATACCGGTCGACAACGTGACTGCCGTTCCAACCCTCGCGACCGCCGTCGCCGATCATTTTGCGCACGCGATGGACGGATCGGTGATCGTCGCGCCGGACATCGGCGCGGTGCGACTCGCCAATCGCTATGCGCGGCAACTCGAGTTGCCGGTTGCCGTTTGCCACAAGCGACGGTTGAACGGATCTGCTGTGGCCGTCAGCCGGATTACGGGCGATGTCGTGGCGCGACGCTGCATCATCATCGATGACATGATCAGCACCGGCGGCACGATCGTCGAGAGCGTTCGCGCGCTGACCGAAGCCGGCGCGCTGGCAGGGCCCGTTGTCGCAGCGACGCACGCCGTGCTCGTCCCAGGCGCTCTAGAGAAGCTCGGGAACGTTGGGGTTCGGAACCTGTTCGTCACCGATAGCATCGAGCCGCGCGGTGACGACACCGCGCGGCTCGTTCCGACGGTCGTGTCGATTGCGCCACTGCTCGCGACCGCGATCGGTCGGCTGCTCGAGGGCGGCTCGTTGCGCGAGCTGGCCTGAGCCGCTCCGGAAAAAGTCGTCTTTCGCTCGTCACCTTAGTCATCGCGTCGAGGCGACGGGCGTCGTCTACTCACTCGTCGTGCGGAGAAATTCTTGGCGCCAACGCAGTCTGCGATTGCCCGTACGCCAGGTCCCGAATCATCGCAAGCACGGACTCGCCAACGGCGCGGCCGCGGAGCGGGTCGATGATGTTATGAGGAAGACGCAACGAGTCGGGAAGCTCGAACACGGAAACCGACGCGCCGTGGGTCGACCAATTGCGCGAGAGGGCGTCCGTCGCGGACGTCTTCACCGTGCGGTCGCCGGCGTTCACCAGCACGGCGATGTCGTGCGTGCGCGGGGCCTCGCGAGCAGCAGTTCGCCGATTAACTGGTCCAGCCAAGGGCGCCGTTGTTCGGTCTCGCGTGGGCAAAGAGCATAGCGCGACAATATCGAGGGCAGCCGATGCCCAGATGCACGCTGCCTGGAGGCTGCACGCACTGCCTGCCGAACGTTCCTCGCTGAACGCCGTTGGCGAAGCAACGCCGAATCCCCGCGCCGAGCATTTGCTCGACGCGGGATTCTGTCGTCAGCACCGCGCGACGGTGCCGAAGTCGCAGCGCGGCGGGTCACGTGCGACGCTGCGCCGAAGGCGTACCCTACCATGGCACGACACCTGCAGCCAGGACGACCGGCACGACACCACCGCGAGGCAGCATGCACGGGTTGCTGCTGTATCCCGAGTTTCCCGCCAGCTCCTTCTGGAGCTATCGGCACGTCATGCGGATGGTCGGCGCGAAGGCACCGTTTCCACCGCTCGGTCTCATCACCTTCGCCGCGCTCATGCCGCGGGAGTGGTCGTTCGATCTGCTCGACCTGAATGTCGAGCGCCCGCCGGACGACGAACTGCGCGCGCGCATCGCCACCGCCGACGCGGTGTTCGTGAGCGCGATGTCCGTCCAGAAGCGATCGCTCGTCAACGTGCTTTCCGGGCCGGCCCGCGGCCTCGACACGCCGTGGGTGCTTGGCGGGCCGTACCCGTCGAGCTATCGCGACCACATCCTGCACCCGACGACGGAGTCCGACCGGATCCTCCACAGAGGCCTCGACGGTTTGGTGTGGGGGGAGGCTGGCCGCTGGGTGAACACGATCGACGATCTCCTCCACGGCGAGCGACGCCGGCACTCTGACGACGCACCGTTCCTGCTCATCCCCGACGCCATCGCCGCGCAGAAGCCGGGCTCGCGCAAGGCCCTCAACGATCGAACAATCTTCACGGAACTGGAAACGACGCCGCTACCGCGGTGGGATCTGATCAACATCGCCGACTACCGCTCGATGATGATCCAGACGACGGTGGGTTGCCGCTTCCGCTGCGACTTTTGCGATATCATCCAGTTCAACGGCGGCTTCACGCGCCCAAAAACGCTCGAGTCGGTGCGCGCCGAGCTGGGCGCGCTGTATGACCTGGGTTACCGGGGCGGCATCTTCACGGTCGACGACAACTTCGTCGGGAATCCCGCAGCCATCGAGTCGATCCTGCATGTGATGATCGACTTCCAACGCGAGCACGACTATCCATTCGGCTTCTACACGCAGGCGAGCCTCGACCTCGGCTCGCCCAAGCTGCGTCATCTCCTGCCGCTCATGAAGCAGGCGGGGTTCTCCGAGGTCTTTCTCGGGATCGAGAACCCCGACCCGATCGCGCTGCGGGGCATGAACAAGGTTCAGAATACGAAGGTGGACATCGCCGCCACCGTCGGGCAGATCCAGGCCGCCGGCATCGAGGTCATGGCCGGCTTCATCTTCGGCTCGGACGAGGACACGATCGACACGGCCGGTGCGATCGCATCGTTCGCCACGCAGGTCGCCATCCCGACGGCGATGACCGGTATGCTCACACCGATCCCCTACACGCCGCTGGGCGAACGCCTTCGCGGCGAGGGGCGCCTGCGTGAGGCGGAGTTTTCGGGCAACAACACCGACGATGCCGTGCAGTTCGTGCCGCGTCGCATGAGCGTCGCCGAGATGCAGCGGGGCTACTATCAGATTCTCGAATCGCTCTTCGCGCCCGGCGCGATGTTTCAGCGCTCGCGCGCGCTGCTCGATCGCCTGGAGCCGCACATCTTTCACGGTCGCAACGTCCGCGCGTCGGACGTTCGCGCGGCTCTGCGCTCGCTCTGGCTCCAGGGTGTACTGCGGGCGTCGCGGCTCGACTACTTCCGGCTTCTCTGGAAAGGCCGGCAGCGCGACGCCGCGGCACGCCGCGCTGCTAGGCGCGGGCTCGCCGATGTGAAACGGCAGATGCACTCGTTGGCCACCGCGACCCAGGCCCGGCTTGCCGAGCGTGGGCTGCCGGGTCTCTCGCCGCTCGTCGCGCACGCACAGGAGGCAATGGTGCGCGCCGATTCCGCGCGGCGTCTCGACGACATCGCTGCATGGGCGCGGGAAGCACAGACGCGCATTGGCCAGGGGGTGGTGAGTGTCGAGGAAGTGCAGTCCATCTACCGATGGAGCCGCGAGTATTTCCTGAGGCAGCGGCGGCTGCATCGCTTCCCGGGCGCATATCTCGTGAAAGCGTTCAACCTCACGATCAAGGGACTGCACTACGAGACGGTCATGCACGGTCTCGCGCGCGAGGGGCTATCGGGCGAGCGGCTCTCCTCCCGTTCGTAACTGAGGCCGCGTTGCCGACGGACGCGCCCCTCTTGGCGTGGGGCGACCTACGCGGGCCCTCGGGCTTGTGAGCGCCAGGCTCGCGACGCTGAAGCGGCACACGAGATGGTACAAGACAACCACGCAACAAATCACTCCCTTTCGTGCCCGTCTGCGCCGCACTTTCACGCTGCGCGGCCAAACGCATGCCTGAAAGGCCCGTCCGTAGGGGGGAAGGACTCGCCTGAACGCAGACGAACTCGGATGGAACGCCTGACATCGACAGCGGCTCACGCCGGTTCGTTCCGGGAACGCCAAAGGGCGGCAATCGGGAGGCGCGTGAGGAGCTCTGCCGAGAAGAACGTCGCGATGGCGGAGATCACGAAGATCGTCGTGAACTTTGACGCGACGGACGCCGAGGTCTGCACTACGACGTACGCGACGGCGACGATGATCGGCTGGTGGACGATGTAGACCGTGTAACCTGTTCTGCGGCCGTAGCGGACGACCGCGCCGTCTCTGTCGAGCCAACGGCGTGCCAGTCCGAGGATGGCGACCATCCATGCCCACGCGCCGATCGCGTACAAGGTCCAGAACGCGAGGTATTCGAGCGAATACGGCGGCGGAATTCGCGTGGGCACGACACCGAGCCATGCACCAATCGATAGGGCAAGGGTTCCGATCAATGCGGTCATCAACGCACGCGGCCACTGCGCGTCGATCGCGCGGCCGAGCCACGGCGTTCCCGCGAGCACGAATCCGTACACATAGGCGACGAACAAGAGCGCGTGGTTCGACCAGTCGCTCGCCAGCATATGTCGTTCGGGGGAGAGTCCCCACAGCAGATTTCGCTCGAGAATCAGCGGGATGGCCAGCCATAGAATCCCACCCGGAGCGCCGGACACTCGCGCGGCCCAGCCCATCGTGCGTCCGCCGCCGTTCCGCAGCCAGTGTCGAAAGAGTGGCAGTGCGATCAGGGAATAGAGGAACAGGTGCGCCAGAAACCAGAGATGGTGCCAGGAAAAGTTTCCGTCTGGGTAGATGCCTTGGAAAAAGTGAGGATAGAACTCGATAAAGGATCCGTGGAACTGCCCGCGGAGCCTGCGCTCGAGGTAGACCTGCGGCGGGACGATGGTCAGCGTCCCGACGATCAGCGGAAGCAGTACGCGGACGACGCGCTCGCGGCCGTACTCTCCATTTCCACGTCGCTGCAGCGAATACCAGGCGCTCACCCCGGCGAGGAGCATGATGATCGGCATGACCCACGGCGCGGCAATCAGCGCGATCTCGCCGGCAACCGGGGTTCTCTCTGCGTTCGTGATGTGCCATTCGTCCCACGGATTGAAGACCTCGGCGACGTGCACCACGAAGACGATGGCGACTGCCCACACGCGAACGGCGTCGACGTATCGCAGGCGGTTGTCTCCCGGATCGGCGACGAGCCTCGCGGCCGTCGTCGCCGGCCGACTTCGGCGTAGAGTTTCCCCCGACCTTTGTTGCGGGGCTTTCCCGCTGAGCGCGGAGCGATCAATCGGCATTGTTCCCGTGCGTCGATTTCTCAAGCACCTGCTCGGCCAGCCGCCGGTGGGCGCACCGTTCTCATCGAGTGATCAGCTCCTCGGCCGCAGACTCGAGCAGAGCTTATTGTCGACTATACGTGCGAGGCTCGGCCCACGGCGGCGCGAACGCCGACCGTGCGGAGGCCCGGTTGCGCGAACTTGCCGCTGCGCTCGACGCTGGTGGTTCAATCGAAACGGAAGTGGCCGTTCTCTCGGGGCCGCCCGCACCCACGCTTCTCGACGCGGTCCGATCGCGCGGCGCGGATCTGATCGGGCTCGGAAGCCACGGCTACGGGCTGTGGAAACGGCTCACGATCGGCAGCGTGGCGTCAAAGGTCATTCGGCTGGCCGACGTCGCCGTACTCGTGCAGCCCATCGGCTCGATCGGCGCCGTGCCGGCGCAAGCCGAATCGTGAACGACGAATAGACGCCAACTCGTCGT
The DNA here is from genome assembly GCA_963736315.1 of uncultured Gemmatimonadaceae bacterium. Taxonomy (GTDB): domain Bacteria; phylum Gemmatimonadota; class Gemmatimonadetes; order Gemmatimonadales; family Gemmatimonadaceae; genus JAQBQB01. The sequence goes on from CAVTOB010000001.1 coordinate 781,903, forward strand.
TGCTCGTCCATCGCCGGGCGGCTAGAACGTCGACGGGAATGTCTCGGGCAGCTCGCCTCGATCCCATGCCGCATTTCGCTCGAGCGGTTCGACGGCCCGCGTCACGTCGTAGTGCAGCACGGCGTCGAACTGGCGTGAGATCGACGCGCTGAAGTAGTGACTGGCTCGCTCAGTCTCCGGGCGGTAGATGACGCCGATCGCCCGCTCGAGACGCGGTTCGTCGAGCGTCCACGACACGTCGTGCTGATGTCGGAAGAGAAGAAGGGAGTTGCTCAGCCCTGCGTCGTGGAACACGCGCTCGAAGCTCCCCGGGAGCGCGGGCCGCACCTGCTTTCGCTCGGCGGGCGCATCCCAGTCGCTTGCCGCAGTCACCGTCCCGGTGTAGGTCGTGAACCCCACGAGCACCGAGTCGTGCGGGTACTGTTCACGCACGAGTTGCCCGACGTTGAGCTCGCCCCTGGCGCCCAGCTCCGTCCACTCGGCGTCGCCGAGGTGGGAGTTGTGCGCCCACACCACCACCTTGGCGTGCTCGCGGTTGCGTGAGAGATACTCCGTCAAACGCAACAGCGTGCCGGTCATGTGTTTATCGCGCAGATTCCACGAGTCCGCACCACCGCCGACCGCGGCGCGGTAATATGCCTCGGCGCTGTGCACGACGCGCGCGTTTTGTTCGGCATAGAAGAGCGCATCCGGATCGACGCGTCCGTCGCGCTTGACGTATTCTCCCGCCGCACGCTGCAGCTCGACCAGCTGCGCCACCACCTCGCGCTCACACGACGGCGTCATACCGAGCCGCGCGGCCGCGCCGTAGCTGTGAAGGTCGGGGCCGAAGTGATCGAAGCACGCGTAGCGGGCCTGCGCCCGCCGCGCCGCCTCCGGGTCGACGACGCGCAGATACGCCAGCACCGCTTCGATGGACGCGTGCAAACTGTAGAGATCGAGACCGTAGAATCCCACCGGCTGCTCGTTCCGCCCGAGGCCATCGTTATAAGCCCGCAGCCAGCCGATGAAATCGAGCGCGTCGGCGTTGCGCCACATCCATTGCGGAAACCGGCGAAAGCCGCCGAGCGCCTCGGTGGCGTCCGCGTCGTCCGCGCGGCCGCGCACGAATCGGTTCACGCGATACGCGTCCGGCCAGTCCGCCTCGACGGCGACCGCGCAGAACCCCTTCTCGCGAATCAGGCGCTTGGTGATCTCCGCGCGGACCCGATAGAACTCGTGCGTCCCGTGCGTAGCCTCGCCGATCAATACAAAGTGTGCCTCACCGATGCGCCGCAGCAACGGATCGAAGTCGCCCGACTCGCCGTAAAGTGGGCGTGCGATTCCGCGGAGTGGTGCGAGCGTCGCTGTCGCGGTCATGGCAGCTCTTTCCCGTTTGGCTGGATCAATCATGCGGCGCCAATGATCGAGTCGAATCCGGAAAACCGCTTACAGGCCGTCGGCTGAAGACCGACGGTCATTGTGCGGTATAGCCTCCGTCGATGACGAGCTCCGCGCCGGTCACGAATTTTGACTCGTCCGACGCGAGGTACAGCACACCGTACGCGACGTCCATCGCTTCGCCGAGGTGGCCGACCGGGTGCAGCTGCTCGAGCGCACGGCGCGACTCCTCGGGGCGGCCCGACGCTTTTGTGAACTGCTCGACCATCGGTGTCCAGATGTATCCCGGATGCACCGAGTTGACACGAATCTTCGTCCCGCCCTTCGCGCAGTAGAGTGCCGCCGACTTCGTGAGCAGGCGGACGCCGCCTTTGCTCGCGTTGTACGCGGCAAGCGCCGGGTCGCCGATCAGGCCTTCGATGGACGAAAGGTTGATGATCGAGCCGCCGCCGGCGTCGCGCATCGCCGGAATGGCATGTTTGATCCCCAGAAACACACCGTCGAGGTTGACCGCGAGAAGATCGCGCCATGATTGCAGCGTCTCGTGCTCGACATCTCCGGCGCGTCCCACGCCGGCATTGTTCACGAGCACGTTCAGCTTGCCGAAGGCCTGACGCGCTTCGCCGACCGCATGCGACCATTGCGTTTCGCTCGTCACATCGTGCGCGACAGACACGGCGTTGCCACCCGCCTTCCGAATGCCGTTCACGACGTCAGCGACGAGTGCGGACTCGCGATCCGTGGCGACGACCGCAGCGCCTTCGGCGGCCAACAATTCAGCGCAGGCGCGCCCGATTCCCATCGCGGCGCCTGTCACCAGCGCCACTTTGCTGTCTACTCGTTTCATAAATGACTGGCTTTGCCGCCGATCTCGAGCGCCACGGGCGGCGACCTCTTGCCGGCGCCGTTCGGCTCGATGATCGCGAAGGTCGTGCCCTCTCGGACGGAGAAGCTCAGGCCGCCAAGGATGGCAGCGGCTACGCCGTGGCCCCGAACAGATGTCCAACCAGCGCGGTCACGGCGAGCGCGAGCGCGCTCCACACTGTGACTCGAAGGGCGCCGCGCATTCGACTCGCGCCACCAACGCCCGCGGCGAGCGCGCCCAGCACAGCGAGGCTCACGAGCGACGCCACCGCAACGAGCTCGACGAGCACCGACGCGGGCGCTAGCGCGGTGACGATCAAAGGCAACGCCGCGCCAACGGAGAACGTGGCGGCCGATGCGGCTGCTGCTTGTATTGGGTTCGCGGCCTGCGCGGCGGTGATTCCCAGCTCGTCACGAGCGTGAGCGGCCAGGATGTCGCCGGCGCTCAGCTGGCGCGCAACGCGAAGTGCGAGATCGGCATCGAGTCCGCGGTCGATGTAGATCTGTTGGAGTTCACGAAGCTCCGCATCGGGTGATTCCGCGAGCTCCTTGCGTTCGCGCGCCAGATCCGCCTTCTCGGTGTCGGCCTGGGAGCTGACCGACACGAATTCGCCCGCCGCCATCGACATCGCGCCGGCGACCATCCCGGCCACGCCGGCAAGCAGCACCGCGCTCCGCCCGCTGTGCGCGGCTGCGACTCCGACAACGAGCGACGCGGTAGAGACGATACCGTCGTCGGCGCCCAGCACCGCCGCTCGAAGCCAGCCGATGCGTTGCGTGAAGTGCCGTTCAACATGACGCGCGCGGGGCATTGGACTCCGGAGTGAGAGCGATCGGCGTGAGGATGTAGGGGTTCCGACGCTCAGGCAAGCCCGCACGCGCCATGGACGCTTTGCCGACGGCTGTCGCATCGGCGACTCGTAGCTTGAGTTCGCGCGCATTGCGCGCGCTGAAATCCAAAGTGAGGACCTATGAGAATCCCCAGGCTGATGGTCGCGGCGCTGTTCATTCCGGCCGCGGCGACGACGCAGGTCGGGCCACTCGCGACTCCGTCAATCAAGGCGCGTCTGGACCTGATGGAGTCGAACGTGGCGCGCATCGGCGTCGCGGGCGAGAAGGAGCGGTGGAACGCGAACGTGTCGATGTGGAAGATCGTATTCGCCAAACCCGGCAATCTGTCGACTGCCGACGTGCAGTTGCTCCAGTCGTCGCTCCAAACGATTCGCGGCAACGTCGCAAACGTGGCGAGTCCCGCGGAGCGCGAGCGGTGGCAGGCGAACATCCGCCTGTGGCAAGCGTTCATTCACGTGCGGCTGTCCCAGTCTGGACAACCCGCCGCGGCGATGCCGTGCGGGGCAGAGCCCGGGATGCCGATGTCAGGAATGCGCGGGATGGCTTCGATGCCAATGCCCGGCGCCCGGCTCGCGACGGACGCCGCGTACGGCCGCATGAAGCTCAACGTCGCGCGAATCTCCGAGTCAGCGGAGAAGGAGCGCTGGTCGGCCAATTCCGACCTCTGGGAGGCGGTGCTCGCGCCGGCGCCGTAAGCTCGGCGGTAGCGTGGTTCGGCGATCCGGGACTACCTGGGTCGCTGGACCCCGCCGCATGGCTCTAGAAGATGTAGACGTGCGTTCCGACGGGGACGTGTTCGTACAGCCAGGAGAGGTCGGCATCGTGAGCGCGCATGCATCCGTGCGTCACGGCGTGGCCGACCGATGACGCGTCCGGCGTGCCGTGAATCCCGACTCCCTCGCCGAGCACTCTCTTCCTTCGCGAGGACCGTATGAACGCCCCGCGGCGTTCTGAACGTCCAACGATGGCCCCCGTAGGCGAGAGAACGCTCTGACCCGACGGCGACCGGCGCCGTGAGCATCGTATCCGAGGCTCCGTTGACAACCCACAGGGTCCTCCGAGCCACCGAGATGATGATACGGAGCGTCGAGTCCTGCTTCGCCGCACTCTCAGCCTCGAGCGCAGCTCCTCTCGGCGCTTGGGCAGCACCGGTGGTTCCGGCAATCCCAAGGGCCACGAACATGGGAATTGCCGAGGCGGCAAGCCGAATGACGCTCATGGGGACACCTCCACTCCGATTATGCCGAGGGTGCGATGCGGCGGCCGTCGGGTGAAGGCCTCAACTCGACGCTGCGCAATACCGTTGACGCTGTCCGGAATTCCCCGACGCAAGACCGGGCTTCGCCGGACGCCGGGGATCGCCTGACGATGACAGACTACTACCGACATGGCCGGGAAGTCCGGCCCTCGTAGACGAGTGGAAGCAACGGAGACGAGATCATGATAAGCGAATCAATCCGCGTGGTGCTCGTGGACGACCATAGCGTCGTGCGAGCGGGGCTCAAGGCGGTCCTCGGCGCGACCCCGGACATCACCGTCGTCGGCGAGGCGAGCGAGGGACGTGAAGCGGTGGAGTTGGTCGAACGCCTCAAGCCCGACGTCGTCGTGATGGATCTGTCGATGCCCGGCGTCGACGGAGTAGCGGCGACGAAGGAGATCGTCGCGAGCGGTCTCGGTACCCGCGTCATGATCCTCAGCATGCATGCCGAGGAGGACTATCTCGTCCCCGCGATGGAGGCGGGAGCGTCGGGCTACTTGGTGAAGACGAACGCCGACCGAGAGCTCGTCAACGCCATTCGGGGCGTCGCGCACGGCGAAGTGTACGTACAGTCGGCGGCAGCCAGAGTCCTGGCGAAGAAGCTCGCTGCGAAAAGCCCGGCGGCCACTGAGCGCGCGCAGTACGAACGGCTCACCGGTCGAGAACGCGATGTGCTCCGCGGCATCGCCCTGGGTTACTCGGCGCCGGAGATCGGCGCGCAGCTCCAGATCAGCCCGAAGACGGTCGACACGTACAAGCAGCGCATTCAGGAGAAGGTGGATCTCGCGCACCGGTCGCAATACGTACAGTTCGCGCTGAGGCTCGGACTGCTCAGCGGCAAGTAACCGAGGCGGGAGGCTCGATGCGCCGCCTCTCGCGATCGTCGCGGCCGATCAATCGCCGCCGGCTCGGCGCGTTGGCGCTCGGTTTGGTGGGGCTGAGCCTCATTCTCCTCGAGGCGCTGCGTGCCACCCATCGGCGGCCGCATCTCTACCTCTCGAATGGATCCGTCGATGCGCCCGCCGTGGTCGACGCGCGATTCACTCGCGCGCTCGAGCTGGCCACGGGGATGCGCATCGATCCGGGCAACCGCGTCGACCTCCTGCTGAACGGAGACGGCACCTACCCACCGCTGTGGCGCGATTTGGCGGACGCGCGTCGCACGATCACGATGCAGATGTACTACGCGCTCCCCGGCCGGGTGAGCGACACGCTCGCGCGGATCCTCTGCGATCGAGCGCGGCATGGCGTCGAGGTTCGGCTGTTGCTCGACGCATTCGGCTCGGCCGCGATCCCGCGGTCGTGGCGAAGTGGCATGAGCGAATGCGGCGTCGAAGTGGCGCTGTTACGCGGACTGGAGTGGTTCACGATTCACAGCGCCTCCGAACGGTCGCACGTGCGCGCCGTGGTCGTCGACGGACGCGTCGCCTACACCGGCGGCTTCGGGCTCGCCGACTATTGGCTCGGCGACGGGCGTCATCGCGACCAATGGCGCGAGACGAACGTGCGATTCGAGGGTCCGGCCGTGGAAGCGCTGCAGGCCGCATTCGCCGCGGCGTGGCGCGAGTCGACCGGGGAGTGGCTGGTCGGCGACACTTTTTTCCCTACGACTGCCGAACCGGCTTCCGCTGACCCCGGCGCGGTGGCCGCCGGCGTTCTCTTCGCGCAACCGACTACAGGAAGCGGAACGACAGCGGCCGAGCAGTTTCTCACCTTCGCGATCCTCGGCGCGCGGTCGCGGTTGTACATCACGAATTCCTACTTCGTGCCGAACGCCGACTTTCGACGGATGCTGGCCGAGGCCGCCGAGCGCGGCGTCGACGTCCGCGTCCTCACGGTGGGGCCGTTGACGGACGTCAAGACGCCGTGGCTGGCCGGACGCTCGTACTACGAGTCGCTTGGCGCGCACGGCGTGCGCGTGTACGAGTACCAGCCCGCCATGATGCACGCCAAAGCCATCGTCGTCGACGGCCGCTGGAGCACCGTCGGTTCGATGAACTTCGACAATCATTCGCTCGCGCTCAACGACGAGTCGAATCTCGTCGTGTTCGATTCGGCGTTCGGAAGCAAGATGGAGTCGGTGTTCTTCGACGATCTTCGGTGCGCGAAGGAGATGACGCCCGGCGCGCTTGCGGCCCGCTCGCTCTGGGAGCGCGCCTTGGAAGGAGGCGCGGCGATGTTGTCGCGAATTCTCTAGTCGCGCCTGTGGATCTAGCGCCCCGTCGTCGGCTGGCGGACGAGCGCGAACACGCCGCCCGCGATCAACACGAGCCACGCGGCGTAGACGAAGCCGACCAGGAGCCGCTGCGGCCGTGCGTTGCCGTCCCATGCAACCACGAACGCCAGCACGGGCGGCAGGGCAACGGCGCCGACCAGCGCGGCACGTCGGGAGCTCTTCCACGTCCACTGGCGTTGCGTCGAGGCATGCGCGGCCCACGATGCGCCGAGGCCGAGGAGGGCGCCCGGCGCCGCGAACATCAGCAACTGCTCCACGCCAAGTCCCCAGGGTTCGCTCGACACGAGCCATACGCTCGCGATCGCAGCGAGCGAGATCACGGTGCGGACTGCATTTCGTGAACGTCGGCTCATTTGCCACGCCCCATGCTGAACGGATCTATTGAATGGTGCCCCGGGCCGAAGCCGACGTCGGTCGGGCGATAGCCGGGGTTCGTCCGAAAACCCCTCACACGATTCCGGGGGGCGGACCGACTGAGCGCGCCGGCCAGCATCGCCAACGTTTCCACTGACCAAATCTCAGAGACGGAAAGCCTCATGACCACGAGCATTCGTCCCGCGCGCGCCGAGGCGGGCGAGCGGAGTTCCATCGCGCCTCTGTTCGCGCCACGAACCGTTGCGGTCATCGGCGCGTCTCGCAGAACGGACAGCATCGGGCACGAGATGGTTCGCAATCTCGTCGCCGACGGATTCTCCGGCGCGGTTTTCCCCGTCAATCCGAAGGCAAGCTCGGTTTGCTCGATCCGCTCGTATCCATCGGTCGCCGATTTGCCCGACGCCCTCGACGTGGCGGTGATCGTCGTGCCGAAGGAGCGCGTGATCGATGTCGCGGAGGAATGCGGCGCGATCGGCGCGAAGGGGCTCATCGTGATCTCGGCGGGATTCCGCGAGGTGGGGCCGACCGGTTTCGCGCTCGAGCAGGAACTCATGGCGGTGGTTCGCCGCCACGGCATGCGCATGGTCGGGCCGAACTGCATGGGTATCGTCAACGCCGACCCGGCCGTCTCGATGAACGCGACGTTCGCGAAGGCGATGCCGCCCTTCGGCCACGCCGGCTTCGTGTCCCAGTCGGGGGCGCTCGGGCTCAGCGTGCTCGACTACGCCCGGGAGTACGGCATCGGGATCTCGCAGTTCGTCTCCGTCGGCAACAAGCCCGACGTGAGCGGCAACGACGTGCTGGTGCAATGGGAGCACGACGCGACCATCGACGTGATCCTCATGTACGTCGAGAACTTCGGCAACCCGACCCGCTTCCTCGAGATCGCCGGGCGCATCACGAAGACGAAGCCGATCATCGTGGTCAAGTCCGGACGGTCGAGAGCCGGCGCCCGCGCGGCATCGTCGCACACGGGCGCGCTGGCGGCGAACGATAGCGCGGTCGAGGCGCTGCTCACGCAGGCCGGAGTGTTGCGCGCGTCGACGATCGAAGAGCTGTTCGAAATGGCAATGGCGTTCGAGGTCCGGTCGCCGCCGCGTTCGCGCCGAACGGCCGTGCTCACCAACGCCGGAGGACCGGGTATTCTCGCGGCGGACGCGATGGAGGCCTACGCCCTCGACGTCACCGAGTTGAGCCCAGCGACGGTCGAGAAGCTGCGGCCGCTCTTTCCCGCGGAAGCGTCGATTCGAAATCCGCTCGACATGATCGCGTCCGCGACACCCGACGGGTACCGCCGCGCGCTGACGGCGCTGCTCGCCGATCCGCGCATCGACGCCGTGGTTCCCATATTCGTGCCGCCGTTCGGCATTAAACAGGAGGACGTGGCGGAGGCCATTGTTGGCGCGGCGCGTACGTCGGACAAACCGGTGCTCGCGGTGCTCATGGGTCGAGAGGGCCTGCCGCACGGGCGCGCCGAGCTTCAGCGCGCGCACATCCCGACGTACATCTTTCCCGAGTCGGCGGCGCGCGCGCTACTGACGCTCAATCGGCAGGTGGAGTGGGCCGCGCGTCCGCCGGCCGCTCGAACGCCGCTCGACGGCATCGATCGAGCGGCGGCGCGCGCCGTCCTCGATCGTGCGGCGGCGGATCGGCGGACGCAGCTCAGTCAAACCGAATCGTTGGACGTATTGCGCGCCTACGGAATTCCGACGGTGCGCGGAACACTGGCCGCCTCGCGGGACGACGCGGTACGTGCCGCCGAGGCGATCGGCTATCCCGTCGCGCTGAAGATCGCGTCGCCGGACGTGGTGCACAAGACCGAGGTCGGCGGCGTGCGCGTCGGACTCAACTCGGCGCTCGACGTACGGGTCGCGTACGAAGAGATGGTGGCGCGGGTCGCGCAAGCGGCGCCAGGAGCATGCGTCGACGGCGTGCTCGTGCAGGAAGCGGCCGTCGGCGGCTACGAGACGATCGTCGGGATGACGCGCGACTCATTTGGACCGCTCATCATGTTCGGTCTGGGTGGCGTTCTCGTCGAAGCGTTGCACGACGTGGTCTTCCGAATTGCGCCGCTCGGGCGCGCCGACGCGTTCGCAATGATGGCCACCATTCGCGGGACGAAGCTGCTCGACGGCGTGCGCGGCGCGCCGCCCGTCGACCGCGATGCGCTCGCGTCGGTAATCTGCCGAATCAGCGAGCTGGCGATCGATTGTCCCGACGTCGTCGAGCTCGACGTGAATCCGTTGCTCGCTCGAGCGAGCGGAGCACTCGCGCTCGACGCTCGCGTATCGATCGCGTCGAGCAATTCTCCGACGGGCGCCTCCGCACGACGGCTTCCGTGAACGCCGACTGACGCGCGAACGAAATCGTGCATCATGGTGTCGTCTGGACGCAACATCGCGCACCGGATGATCACCAGCCAGGAGCCGATATGGCACTCATGAGACTTACCCGTCGCGAACCCCGCCTTGCGTTCCCGGGGTTCTTTCCGTCGACGTCGTTCCCGACATTCGATGACGTAGAAAATCGAATGAATCGATTCATAGAACGCGCGCTGAACGAGCCGTTCGTTGGACGCACATTCCCGGAGACTATCGGGTGGATTCCGGCAATGGACATCGTCGAGACACCCAAGGAGTTCGCGCTGACCGCGGAGCTGCCCGGCATGGAGCTCAAGGACATCACGGTCAACGTCGAAGACGGGGTGCTGGCGATCAGCGGCGAAAAGACCGAGGAGAAGAAGGAAGAGGAAGACAAGAAGGTCTACCTCTACGAGCGAAGCTACGGGTCGTTCCAGCGAACGTTCTCGCTGCCGACCGGAGTCGACGCCTCCAAGGTCAACGCCGAGTTCAGCAAGGGTGTGCTGAAGGTGCACATCCCCAAGAACGGCGAAGTGAAACCGGCCGGTCGCAAGGTGGAGATCAAGCCGGCCTGAAAAGGCCTCTGACTCACCCTCGCGCGACGCGATCGGTTTCGACGGCCGCCCGGACTGACCCGGGCGGCCGGTCTATTTCAGCTGGACGCGACCGCGGAGATGGAGTGTTGGTCCGCGTCGCTCCGTGCGTCGCGCGCCGCGGCATCGAGCTCGAAGGACTCGCCGAGGAAATGGCGGCGAACTTCCTCATTGGAGACGAGCGAGTCCGCGTTTCCTTCGGCGAGGACGCGGCCATCGAACAACACGTAGATCCGGTCGCACAGGCTCAGCGTTTCGCGCACGTTGTGATCGGTGAGCAGAATGCCGACACCCTGCGAGCGAAGCGCGACGAGGGCCTGGTGGAGCGATTCCACCGTCAGCGGGTCGATGCCGGCGAACGGCTCGTCGAACAACAGAAAGTGCGGCTCGCTCGCCAGGCTGCGCGCGATCTCGAGTCGACGCTGTTCGCCTCCCGACAACTGGACCGCGAGCGAATCGGCGACGTGTTCGAGGCCGAATTGAGCGAGTAGCTCCCCGGCGCGGGCGCGCGCAGCCCGGCGGCGCATCGGGCGTGTCTCGAGAATGGCGAGGATGTTGTCCCGCGCGCTGAGCTTCGTGAAGATCGACCGTTCCTGCGGGAGGTAGCCGAGCCCGAGACGCGCGCGTTCGTACAGGGGACGCTCGGTAACGTCCGCGTCGCCGATCCAGACGCGGCCGCTGGTCGGCTTGATCAGTCCGACGATCATCGACAGCGTGACGGTCTTGCCCGCTCCGTTCGGGCCGAGCAGGCCGACGATCTCGCCGCGTCGTACGGTGAGGCCGACGTCGTCGACGATCCATCGCCCGGCGTGGTGCCAGCGCAGCGATTCGGCGCGCAGCGTGTCGCGCTCGGCATCCGTGGAGGACGAGGTGTGGGTCACAGTACGCAACCTGCCCCTCGGCGCGAGCGCCGGCAGTCGGGATTCGCCTGACCGCCTACATCCTTCGCCTGACAGACTGTGTCCACGGCGACCCGCAGTGTTCGAGGCACGACACCATTTCGGAATCGAGGAAATAGCGTCATGCCGTTGGACGGGCAGCGAGACATCGCGACCAGACTGGCCATCGCCGCACTCGTCGGCCTGGCCGCCGGGCTCGAGCGTGAGTGGTCCGGCCACGCATCCGGTCCCGACGCCAGATTCGCGGGACTACGCACGTTCTGCCTGCTCGGACTCCTCGGCGGCATCGCGGGAATTCTGGCGTCGTCTTCGCAGGTCCAGATGGCGACGGCGATGGCCGGCGGCGGCGCAGCCCTGTGTGTCGCGGCGTATGTGGTCGCCGCGCGGAAGCCGGGAGCCTCGCCCGACGGAACGACCGAGGCCGCCGCGCTCGCGGTTCTGGCGCTCGGCGCGCTCGCCGGATTCGGCTGGATCGGAATCGCCGCCGGCGCCGGCGCGATCGTCGTGTTGCTGCTGAGCGAAAAGACGCGCCTCCACTGGCTGGTGCGACAACTCAGCGAGCCGGAGCTGCGCGCCGGAGTGCAGTTCGCGGTGCTCGCCGTCGTGGTGCTGCCGCTCCTTCCGCCGGGACCGTACTTCGGTGATCTGGCGATCAGGCCGCGCGCGCTGTGGATGATCGTGCTGCTCTTTTCGGCGCTCAACTTCGGCGGGTTCGTGGCCCGCCGCCTGATGGGAGCGCATCGCGGCTTGAGCGTCGCGGGCGCACTGGGCGGCGTGGTGTCGTCGACGGCCGTCACGCTCACGTTTTCGCGGATGAGCCGTACCGAGGAGGATCTGGGCACGTCGCTGGCGCGCGGCGTGCTCGCCGCGTGCACCGTTCTAATTCCGCGGGTACTGATCGTGAGCGCGTTCCTGAATCCGTCCGTGTCGCTCGCGTTGCTGCCGATGCTGGCGTTGCCGCTGGCCGTGGGGCTCGCGTTCACACTTCTCGGAAAACGATCGGAGGGCGCGACTCCGCGCACCGCCGCCGCGCCGACCGCCAACCCGCTCCGCTTGATGACAGCGATCCAGATGGCGATCGCGTTTCAGGCGGCGATGCTGGCCGTGATGTTCACGCAGCGCCTGTGGGGAAACGCGGGCGTGTACGGCGGTGCGACGATCCTCGGATTGACCGACGTCGACGCGCTCACCGTCTCGATGAGCAGACAGGAGACGAGCCTCGCGACGAGCGTCGCCGCTCACGCCATCGCGATCGGCGTTCTTGCGAACACGATTCTGAAGTTGGCCGTCGCGACGACCGTCGGTCGCGCCGCCTATCGACGCCGGACAGCCGCAGGCCTCGCCGCGCTCGCCGCGAGCACGGCCGTCGGCCTGCTCTTCGCCTGAGCGAACATGAGCGCCTTGCTGCACGGGACCGACCGCGACACCGCAGAAGACACGAGCGACGTTAGCGCGGCGGACGTCGTGTTCCGGGCGCGCGGTCTCACCAAGACCTATCTCATGGGCGAGGTCCGAGTGCCCGCTCTCCAGGGCGTAGATCTCGATCTCTTCAAGGGCGAGTTCGTCGTCATTCTTGGCCCGTCAGGCAGCGGAAAGTCGACGCTTCTCAACATCCTCGGCGGCCTCGACGCGCCGACGGGCGGCGTCGTCCGGTTTCGCGACCACGACTTGGTGGGAGCCGGCGATCGCGCGCTCACCGCGTATCGCCGCGAGCACGTCGGATTCGTATTCCAATTCTACAATCTGATCCCGAGCCTCACCGCGCGTGAGAACGTCGCGCTCGTCACGGAGATCGCCGATGACCCGATGACTCCCGAGGAGGCGCTCAATCTGGTGGGCTTGGGAGACCGACTCGATCACTTTCCAGCGCAGCTCTCCGGCGGGGAGCAGCAACGGGTAGCGATCGCGCGCGCCATCGCGAAGCGGCCGGACGTGCTCCTGTGCGACGAACCCACCGGCGCGCTGGACGCTGAAACCGGACGCCTGGTGCTCGAGACGCTCGTCGATGTGAATCGAGACGTCGGCACGACGACCGCCGTGATCACGCACAACGCGGTCATCGCCGGAATCGCGCACCGCGTCCTGCGGATGGCGAGCGGGCGAATCGTCGAAACGCGGCGGAACGTGAAGCGCGTCTCCGTCGACGAGCTCAGTTGGTAGTGTGGCCGACAATGCGCGCACTCGACCGAAAGCTGTTCCGAGAGCTCCGACGCCACTGGGTCCAGATCACGTCGATAGCGTTGGTGATGGGATGCGGGACGATGACGATCATGGGGCTGCGGAGCACGCTCACGTCCATTCGGGCGGCGCGCGACAATTACTTCGACGTGTATCGCTTTGGCGACGTCTTCGCGCACCTCGAGCGCGCGCCGGATGTCGTTGCCCAGCGGATCGCTCGGATCCGCGGCGTCGGCGCGATCGAAACGCGCGTCGTCCGCGATGTCCGCTTGGACGTTCCGGGGCTGTCGGAACCGGCGATCGGACACATGGTATCCATTCCCGCGGTGCGGCGCTCGATGCTCAACGAACTGCTGATCCGTCGCGGTCGCTGGATCGCTCCCGGCTCGCCGCGCGAGGTGTTGGTGAGCGATCGGTTCGCCGAGGTCAATCATCTCGCGCCGGGCGACAGTCTGTCGGCGGTGATCAACGGCCGGTGGGAGCGTCTCGAGATCGTCGGCGTGGCGATTTCTCCCGAGTTCGTCGTCGAATATGCGGGGAGCGGTCTCTTCGCCGACAACCGTCGGTATGGCATCGTCTGGGCAAGCAGCGAGTTGGTTGGAAATGCGTTCGACATGAAGGGCGCGTTCAACGACGTCGTGATTCGCTTGGCGTCGGCGACGGCAGAGGCGCGTGTGCGGAGCGATCTGGACGCGCTGCTCCAACCGTGGGGAAGCGCTCCCTCGTTCGCCCGCAAGGACCAGCCGGCTGCTCGTGTGCTGGAGGACGAGTTCAGCCAGCTGCGGACCAATGCGACGATCTTTCCGCTCTTCTTCTTGTTCGTCGCGGCCTTTCTGCTGAACGTCGTTCTCTCTCGCCTGGTCGCGTCGCAGCGCGAAGAGATTGCCGCGCTCAAGGCGTTCGGGTACACCGATCGGGAGATCGGCTGGCACTACCTCGGGTTCGGCATCGCGGCCGTGGTGCTCGGGGCGGCCGTGGGCATCCCCGCCGGTGCCTGGATGGGCGCGCGCTTCAGCCGTCTCTATCAGGACTATTTCCGTTTCCCGTCGATCCCCTCGGTCATCGACTGGGGTGCCGTCGGAGTCGGCGTCGGCGTGAGTGGCGGCTTTGCCCTCCTCGGGGCACTGAGCGGCGTTCGTCGGGTGATGCGGTTGACTCCAGCGGAAGCGCTGCGGCCCGAAGCCCCGAACCGGTTTCGAAGGTTGACGCTCGAGGCGCTCGGTCTCGGTCGATTCTTGTCGCCGGCGGTGCGAATGGTGCTTCGCAATGTCGAGCGCCGCCCCTTCCGTACCGCGTCGACGGCGGTCGGTGTCGCGCTCGCCGTGGCGCTGCTCGCGTCGGGCCGCTTTCCGTACGACGCGCTCGATCGCTTGATGGAGGTCGAGTTTCACCTCGCGCAGCGCTACGACGCTCTGGCGGCGTTCACCCAGGCGACTCCCGCCGCCGCCGCGTTGGAGCTTCGTCACGTCGACGGCGTGTTGGCGGCCGAGCCGTTCCGCACCACGAGCATTCGCGTGAAGCGCGGAACCGCCATGCGGTCCACCACGATTACCGGCATCGAACCGTCAGGCCGTCTCTATCGGTTGGTCGACGCCGACGGCCGCGAGTTCCAACCTCCACCTGCCGGGTGTGTGATCACTCGATGGCTCGCGCGCTACCTCGGCGTCGCGGTGGGCGACACGATCGTCGTCGGCCTGCTCGAGCAGGGAAGCCGAGGCGTCGATCTCGTCGTCGCGGGGACGTACGACCCGATGGTGGGACAGGGCATCTACATGAGCCGCCACGCGCTGAACCGCCTGCTGCGTGAGCAGGACTTGGCATCGGGCTCGTATCTCTCGATCGCGCCGGGCCGCGAGACCGACGTCGTGTCGGGGTTGAAGGCGTATCCGCGCGTCGGCGGGGTGGTGTCGCGGGCAGCGACAATCCGCAGCATGAACGAGCAAATGCGTCAGAGCATGGTATTCGTCCTGGCCTTGATCATCACGTCCGCGTGCATCATCGCGCTCGGCGTCGTTTATAACAGCGCGCGCATCGCGCTCTCGGAGCGTGGGCGCGAGCTGGCCAGTCTGCGCGTGCTCGGATTCACGACGGGCGAGGTGTCGCGGATGCTGCTCGGTGAGCAAGGCGCCGTGATGCTGGTGGCGCTGCCGCTGGGCATCGCGTTTGGCGCCGCGTTCAGCTTCGCCCTGGTGCTTGGATTCAAGACCGAACGGTTTCAGTTCCCGTTCGTCGTGGCGTTTCAGAGTCAACTGTTGGCGGTAGGGGTCGTGATCGGAGCCGCCGCGCTCGCGGGCCTCGTCGTTCACCGGCGAGTCGGCCGACTGGACATGGTCGCGGCGCTGCGCACTCGCGAATGACGGAGTCTCGGAGGATGTTATGCGACTTTCAAAAACGCAGATGATCAGTCGGTGCGGCGGCGGCGACTCTCCTGATCGCCGTGTCCGCTGCTCATGCGGCCCAATCCGATCGAGGTGGACGCGTCAGCGGTGACGATCGGCCCGCTCGACGCGACCGTCGACGCGGACGGCAAGACGCGCGTTCGCGACCGATACCTGGTCGTCGCGCCGGTTGCCGGGCGCGTCGAGCGGATTGTGCTCGTCGAGGGTTCGGTCGTACGGGCCGGGCAGATCGTCGCTACGCTGCGACCGATGCCGCTCGACTCGTCGACGGTCGCGCAGGTTCGCGCGCGCATCGAGGCCGCAGACGCTTTGGTCGTTCAGGCGGCGGCGCAGTCGCGCATGGCCGGCGCCGATCTGGATCAAAGGCGCCGCGAGCTGTGGCGCGCGCAACGCCTGGCCGAGGTCGGCGGGGTCGCGCCGCGCGTCGTCGAAGAATCTCAGCTCGCGCAATCGCAGGCCGAGGAAACGCTTCGCTCGGCAAGCGAGCGAGCGCGAGCAGCGGAGGCCGATGCGAAGCAGGCCAGAGCGATGTTGGCCGGGCAGATCGATGCTCCTGGGATGACCGTAGTCGTGCGAGCGCCGGCGCCGGGACGCGTGCTTCGCGTACCCGAGCGAAGCGAGCGCGTCGTCGCCGCGGGCGCGCCGTTGATCGAGTTGGGCGATCCGCGCTCGCTCGAGATCGTCGTGGACGTGCTGTCGAGCGATGGCGCATTGATTCATCCCGGTGACCGCGTCCGTCTCGCCGAATGGACGAGCAACGACTCGGAACATGAAGCGCTCGACGGACACGTCCGCGAGATCGAACCATCGGGATACACGAAGATCTCCGCGTTGGGCGTCGAGGAACAGCGCGTCAACGTAATCGTCGATCCGGACAGGGTGCCGGAGAGCATCGGTGACGGGTTCAGGGTCGAGGCGAGCATCGTCGTCTGGTCGACGCCGTCCGCGACGTCGGTGCCGCGAAGCGCGTTGGTACAGAGCACGCCGGCCGCCGCAGGGACCGGGACGTGGAGCGCGTTCGTCGTTCGCGACGACCGGCTCGAGGTGCGCAGCGTTCGCCTCGGACACCTCGGCGGCGCGCAGGCGGAGGTGGTGGCCGGCCTGAAGGCCGGCGACACGGTCGTCGTATTTCCGTCCGATCAAGTAAAGGCGGGCGCGCGCGTTCGGCTGCGCAGGAGCTGACTACGATGCCACGCGGCGCGGTGCCGGATCCAGTGTTCCACGACGACGCGGGGGCCGCGCGCGCGAGAGGGCTGCGTTTGCCGCTCGTCGTGATCGCTGCCGGTGTGCTGATCGCCATCTTCCCGTTTCTGTCGGGCCTCGTCGGGGCGCTCATCCTGTTCGCGGTCACGCGAAGGCTGCACTACCGCCTTGCGTCGGTTCTCCCACCGCGCGTTTCGGCGGGCATCATCGCGATCGGTACGTTGGCGGTGCTGCTGGTTCCCGGCGCGTGGCTCGTCTCGACCATCGTCTCCGAAGCGAGTACGGCGCTCCGTGGGCTGACCGCCGACGATCTCACGCGGTGGGCGGCGTCCACGCCGCTGGGGGGCTCCGACATCTCAAAGGAGATCGCCGCCGCCGCGACGTCGATTGTCGGCTGGTTGTCCGGTCGCGCGGTGCAGTTCGTCGGCGGCCTCACGACCACGATCCTCAACGCCTTGCTGGCGTTGCTGGGCTTGTACTACCTGCTGCTCGACGCGCCATCGCTATGGGCGCGTGTCAAACGGGTCCTTTCCGTTCCCGAAGAGATCGCGGACCTCCTCGTCGCGCGCTTCGCGGCGGTGACGGACGCGCTGCTGCTCGGGACGATGCTGACGTGTGTCCTGCAGGGGACGATCGTCGGCATCGCCTTTGCCCTCGTCGGTCTTCACCCCGCGGTGCTCTGGGGGTTCGTCACGGCATGCGCGGCGGTCCTGCCGATTCTCGGTAGCGGCTTCGTCTGGCTGCCTGGCATCATCGTACTGCTCGCCACACACCGCTTCGGTGCAGCCGCGCTGTTGGCGCTGCTCGGAGGCGGGCTTGCCTCGAACATCGACAATGTCGTGCGACTGACCGTGTACCGCCGCGTCTCCGGAATTCATCCCATGCTCACGCTCGTCGGGGCGATCGCCGGTATCCGGACATTCGGCCTCGTGGGTGCGTTCATCGGGCCCCTCGTACTCTCTTGCTTCGTAGAGTTGATCTCTGTCTACGAAGAGGCGAGCCTCGATCGCCGCCGCGGCGTCGCGCTCGAGCCACAGCGCGTTTGAGAGGAGTCGTGCACCATGCGTATTCGATCCGTGGTGGTCGGGATGGACTTCAGCGAGACGTCGATCGTCGCTGCGCGCTGGGCAGCGGAACACTTCGCGCCGAACGCAGACATCACGCTCGTGCACGTCGTTGCTCTCCCCGATCGTCCGACATTCGCCGCGGAGCTGCTGCCCGCGACCGATACGATCGAATCCGCCGCGCGCCGGAGTGCCGAGCGGCACATGCGGGACGCGATTGCGTCGATCTCCCCGCGCGCCGAATTCGAGATCCGATTCGGGAAGCCGGACGAGCAAATCGTCGATGCGGCGCGAGCGCGGCACGCCGATGTGATCCTCGTCGGACCACACGACGATCGGCACGCGCGCTCACGCTGGCTCGGCGCGACGGCGGAACGAATCGTCCGCGCGTCGCCGATTCCAGTGCTCGTCGCGGTCGATCCGCCGTCCCATCCACCGCGGACGCTGCTCGTTCCGGTGAACGAGAGTCGGTTGACCGGGTCGATTTTCGCCTGGGCCAGCCGCTTCGCCGAATCGTTCGACGCAGAGGTCAAGCTCCTCCACGTGTGGAGTGAATCGCTCTACGCGTACGTGGCGTCGATGGCGCACGCCGGGAGCAGCGACGACCTCGTGGCGCAACGGGTCGTCGAGCAGGAGATCCGCGACGCCACGACGCACTGGCTCGCCGACTTGACCGAAGCCGGCTTTCACGGCCGCCGCGCGGCCGCGATCGTGAGGCACGGCCAGGTCGCGGAGGTCACCCTCGACATCGCCGCGGCGACGCACGCCGATCTCATCGTGATGGGCAGAAGCGGCGGGCTCGTGATCGCCCCGTCTCCGTTCGGCAGCACGCTACGAACTGTGCTCCACCGCGCGCCGTGTTCGGTGTTCGTTGTCGCCGAGCCGCTTGCCGGCCTGTAGCTCACAACCGACGGCGGCAGTTCAACGCCGGGCGTGTCAGGCAACCGCTGAGTCACGAGAGGCCGTTCCCCGACTCTCGTGCTCCCCGTGAGCCCCAAACATGAATCGCGCTCGCGCGGAGCGCGACCCGCGTGGCGCGAATATAGCGCGTCGTCGACAAGGAGAGATCATGAGTCTCGTGCACCTTCATCTTATGCTCAATCACGCGCCGGTCATCGGAGTCGTGTTTGCCGCACTGTTGCTCTCAATAGCCGTATTGCGCCACAGCGACGAGTTGACGAAGGTGGCGTTCGGCTTCCTGGTGCTGTTAGGGGGGGCGACGGCATTGGTGTTCGCCACCGGCGGCCCGGCTGAACAGGCCATCGAGAAGCTTCCGACATTCTCGCGCGAGATCACCGAGCGTCACGAGGACGCGGCTGTCGCAGCCACGGCCGTAATGGTCGCGATCGGCGTGTTCGCATTGATTGCGCTCGTCGTCTACCGCCGGCGTCCGGTCGCTCGTCGGGTGACGGTCACTGCCGTCGTCGCCGTGTTCGCGGCGATTGGCGTCGTCGGGTATGTCGCCAACCTCGGCGGGCAGATTCGCCACACGGAGATTCGGGCGGGGGCGGGGGCCGGCGCGGCGTCGGCGGCCGCGGGCGTCGCGCAGTCCACTGAAGCTCAACAGGGGAGAGAGCACCGATGACGAGTGTTGCCACTCGTTCGCGTCGCGCGGAGCCGAAGGCACCGGCGCCAGAACGACCGATCCTCGTCGCTACCGCGGGGGAAGACGAATCCCGCGGCGCGCTGAGAGTAGCGGCGGCGCTCGCCGCGATCGACGGCGCTCCTGTCGTCGCGCTGGGAGTGGCCGCACCGTTCCCACACAACCTTTCGGCGAGAGTGACGTTGGGTCCGCCGCCGTCGATCGACGAACAGACGCGCCGGGATCTGCACGAGCGGATTCGCGACTCGCTGGCCGAAATTCCCGGATCTGAATCGTGGGTCGTGCGGGCGTTCACGGGAACGCCGGCCGATCTCGTGCACGCGGCCGCTGCGCAGTGGAAGGCACGCATGATCGTAGTCGGCACGGGACGCCACACGAGATTGGACCGGATCTTCGGGAGTGAGACCGCGGTGGCGGTGATGCGCAGCGCTCGCATTCCCGTGCTCGCGGTTCACAAGCGGGCCACGGGCCTCCCGGCGCGCGCCGTGGCTGCCGTGGATTTCACCGACGCGAGTTTGTCCGCCGCCACAGTCGCCGCACAGCTGCTTGCGAAGGACGGCACGCTTTTCGTCGCCCACGTGTGCGCCTTCGGCGAAGCAAAGGCCAAGTCAGGGGATCTGATCGACATCTATCGCGCCGGAGCGCAAGTGAAGCTGGACGAAACGGCGTCGCTGTTGCGGACTCGGACGAAGCGCCGAGTGGAGGGCGTGATGCTGACGGGCGAGCCGGGAAGCGCCATCGTGGCCTTTGCGCGACGAGAGCGGTGCGACCTGATCGCGCTCGGCGGACATCCGATGGCCCTGATCGATCGGATTCTTCTGGGCAGCGTCCGCACGCGCGTCGTCCGCGACGCCGCGTGCTCGGTCTTGATCGCGCCGCCGGCGGCCGACGCGTCCGTGTAACCTGACTTCAGACTAGGCCGCGCGCGTGGTGCGCGTGGTGCGCGTGGCCGTCGGCCTGAAGCGCAGCGCGGCCGCGATTCCCCCGAGGCCGTCGAGCAGTTCGGCGGCCTTTCCCGAGACTTCCTCGACACGTGCGTTCTGGTCGAGTGATTCCCGCACGGCCGTCTCGGCTTCTGCCGGGTGCTCGGCGACGTAACGCTCAGTTAGGTAAAGCTGGTGCACGCACACATGATCGAGTGCTTCCTTGGTGGCCTCGGCTCCGACCGCGCCCAAACCGTGCGGACCGGCCGCTTCGACGATCTCGTGAATACGACGTGAATCGAGCGCATCGCACAGCGTGGACGCGCCTGCCCGAGCCGCATCGGCGATCTCGGCGTCGGACGCATGGACGTCCAGCGATTCCAACTCGAGCGTGCGGTCGGCCATCGCGGTGAGATCCGCGAGCAGGCGCGCTCGGACCGCCTTGATACCCGCGACGAGAATCCACGCGTCATCGCCGGCGTGTCGCGACACGCGTTCGACGGCATCGGCGATCATGTGGTCGCGTCCAGCGAGCGATCCGCGCTGTGCGGCATCGTGTCCCGTCGTGCCATGCGTGCCGGGGTGAAACCCGGTACGTGGGGGACTAGCCATGTGAAGGGGCGGATTCTGGACTTCGTGGTGCGCGCGGACCCGGTCGATTCGCTCAACCACTCCGTTGTGAAACGCGTGAATCGAGGTGTGGCGAGAGTCGGCGATGACGACGATCGAGCGATCCTTTCTGGTATCTGCCAGACAGGGAACGAGCCAAGCTCCCCGGCTCCACATCGCGAAAGTCGGCGTCCCGACAGTGAGCGCTCTGGACTCCCGCACCCCGTCGGGGGTGATGAATGCGGCCCATCCAGAGGCGCCAGCCGTCGGGCCCAACTCCTCCAGGGCGTTGACCGCCAAGTCAACGCACCGCTCGAATTGTTCACGCTCGTCCGCGGACGATCCCTGAAGCTCGTCACGCAGCACGGCGAAGCGGTTGTCGAGCGCGGTCCGCCACGCTCGTTGTTCGGCCGGGTCGGAGGCCGACCTGTCGACGAAAACGCTCAGCACGTGCTCATCGCGCAATGAGCGGCGGAGGGCAGTTAGGTCCGAGGGGCTCAACATGTTCATCTCCTTTGAGCGCTTCCGGCACGATGCCGGCGGGGCGCGTGTATGGTCGTTCAAGGCTCGCGCCGCACATATGCCAGATCAGTTCTAGAGCCTCGTGACGGTCGGCGCGGCGCTCCGCGATCAGTGGTCCGCCGCGTCGACGTCGGCGGAACACCGACACCATTCAGTTCGTCAGGGAATTGCTCGACAAAGATTCCGGGTTCCCCCTATCAACGGCGCCTCGCGAGCCTCGCAGATTGCTCGTGCGTTCACGGAAACGAGAATCGGTGAACGGAAGCCCTTTCACGAGACGTCGGCAAAGGGTGCGCATGACGAGAGTTCGGTTTCGCCATGCGGGTTGTGGGGTCGCTGGACACAACCGAGGCCCTGTGATCACAGGGCACCTGAGTCGGGCTCGTCCGACAAGGGGAAGGTCGGCAGTCGGCCGTGCACACGGGTTGGAAACAGCTGTCGGAAGCACGGCACCGAACCGAACGATTGACGATCGCCAGCCAATGAACCCTCGCGGGAGGCAGTGATGCCGGCCGCGGGGGTTCGAGCATCGGCCGGAGCCGTAGTCCAATGCCTGACGCGAGCGTCCGGCTCCGCCGACTGCCGCGACTTCGCTCATCGCGCACTGTGTTTGCACCGACCCTCGGAGGAGGTTCCAGTGTTCAAGACGCTACTCGTTCCCCTCGACGGCTCGGCATTGGCCGAGCAGTCTCTCGGCCAAGCGGCCGCCATCGCTCGCGCCACCGGCGCGGCAATCGATCTCGTGACGGTTCACCAACCGCCCGCGCAAGACGGATACGGTGAGGCGCCGCGCGATGATCGATCGTGGAGCGACGAGCATCGGTATCTCGAGACTCTCGCATCGGAGGTCACCGCGGGTGGCTCGATCCGCGTCGCGCACTCGATGCTGAGCGGTGATCCCGAAGAGATGATCTCCCGCCGGGCCGCGGACATTGAAGCGGATTTGATCGTGATCACGTCGCACGGGCGGACCGGCTTCAGTCGCACGTGGTTCGGGAGCGTGGCCGATGGACTCGTGCGGCGAGGTCCGGCACCGGTGCTGATCCTCCGCCCGATCGCCGGCGATGCACGACGAGCCGCCGAGCATAACCTGTTCAACCACATGCTCATTCCGCTCGACGGATCCGCTCTAGCGGCCGAGATTCTTCCGACGGCGGTCGAACTCGCGCGGTGCAGCCATGCCCGAATCACCTTGCTCGGTGTAGTCCAACCCATTCCATCGTCGGCGTACGACCCGATAAATCTCGCTCCGTATTCGATCCTGCTCCGTGACGACTCGGTCACGAACCTGCTCGTCGAGAACGCGCGCAAGGATTTGAACGAGCTGTCCACTCGACTCATGCACGATGGAGTGGCGTCGGTCGACGCACACGTGGTCGTCGCGGAGACGGTCGCGCATGGTATCGTCGAGTTCGCGCGCTCCCACGACGTCGACCTCGTCGCGATATCGACGCACGGACGCGGCACATCCCGCTACTTCGTGGGCAGCGTCGCGGACAAGGTTCTCAGAGCGAGCGGTCTTCCGATTCTGTTGCGCCGGTCCGCTCCTGTGCCCGACCCGGCCCGCTGGGCGACGCCGGCCGACACGGCGGACGCCGATCGTTCACTCGCATCGGAGTCACGCCGATGACGACCACCGTCGCTCCGCTCGTTTCCGCGGCTGATGCGCCGCCAGGCCGTTCGAGGACCATGGCGCAGCCGCTGACTGCAATTCGGCATGGTGACGTGAGCACCGTCGGCGGCAAGGGTGCCAATCTCGGTGAGATGATCGCCGCCGGATTTCCAGTTCCGCCGGGCTTCGTGCTGCCGATCGACGCCTATCTCCAGTTCTACGAGAGCAATCGCCTGGGCCCACGTATCGCCGCCGAGTTGCGGAACGTCGACGTCGACGACCCGGCGTCGCTGGAGCGAACCGCGGCGGCAGTCCGCGCGCTCATCCTCGGCGGTCGTGTACCGGACGATCTCGAGGACGCGATTCACCGGGCTTACGAGGATCTTTCGAAGACTCAGACGCTGTGCCGGCGGGTCGCCGTGCGATCTTCCGCCACCGCGGAAGACACGGCGCAGTTCTCCTTCGCCGGGATGTTCGAGAGTTTCCTCAACGTCTTCGGCGCGTCGGCTGTCGTCGACGCCGTCAAGGCGTGCTGGGCGTCCACTTTCAGCGCGCGCGTACTCTTCTATCGAATCAAGCAAGGTCTTCCCGCCGAGATGCCCGTGGCGGTCATCGTGCAACGCATGGTGAATTCTGATAAATCGGGCGTCATGTTCACCTCGGACCCGGCGACGCGCGATTCCACGCGCATCGTCATCGAGGCGGCGTGGGGATTGGGCGAAGCGGTGGTGCAGGGAGCGGTCACGCCCGATCGCCATGTGCTCGACAAAGCGTCGCTCGCCGTGATAATGACGCAAATCGCGCGGAAGGAATTCCTGCTGGCGTGGGACTCGGTGAGCCACGCGACCACTCGAATCGATTTGGCGCACGATCCGCGTGCGTCGGCGCCCGTGCTGACCAGTGCAGAATTGACGGCACTCGGCGAGTTGGCCCGGCGCGCCGAGACGCACTATCGCGTGCCACAGGACCTCGAGTTCGCCATCGAGGGCGACGCGATCTATTTGACGCAAAGCCGGCCGATCACGACGCTGCAACCGGCAACCCCGGCGAGCAGTCCGCCTCCCCATGCGAGCGCGAAGCCCGTAGTCCACGGACTGGGGGCGAGCCCCGGAACAGCCGTTGGCGCGGTACGCGTCCTCATGTCACCGAGCGAAGAGTCGGCGATGCAGGCGGGCGAGGTGCTGGTGACTCGCATGACCTCGCCCGATTGGGTGCCGATCATGCGACGGGCGGCGGCGATTGTGACCGACGCCGGCGGCATGACGTCGCATGCGGCGATCGTCGCCCGAGAGCTCGGATTACCCTGCATCGTCGGAGCGCATGACGCCACGCGCGCGCTCGTCACGGGAACCGTCGTGACGGTTGATGGCGGCGCGGGGACGGTGTCGATCGGACGAGTGGCGCCCGACGTTCAGGCAACTGTGGCTGGGTCGCGCGCATCCGCGGCATCCCCGCGCGGCGCCCTCGTCACCGCCACCAAACTCTACGTCAACCTGGCCGAGCCTGAGCGGGCCCAGGAGATCGCGGCACGCGACGTCGATGGCGTCGGGCTGCTGCGTGCCGAGTTCATGATGCTGGAGGCGCTCGACCACATGCACCCGCGCGAATTCCTGGCGCAACATTCGGGCGACGATTTCGTGCATCGAATGAGCGAGGGCATGCGAATGTTCGCTCGGGCGTTCGCGCCGCGACCCGTGATCTACCGGGCGATGGACTTTCGCTCGAACGAGTTTCGGAACCTGACCGGCGGAGCCGACCACGAACCGGTCGAGGCCAACCCGATGATCGGCTATCGCGGATGCCAACGGTACATCCGCGAGCCGGATCTGTTCGCGCTGGAGTTGCGCGCGCTCGCCGACGTGCGAGGCGAGTTCGAGAATCTCCACTTGATGATTCCGTTCGTTCGCACGCCGGCCGAGCTGGCTGCCTGTCTACGTCTGGTCGACGCGAGCGCGCTCGGCCAAGACGCGCGCCTCGAGCGTTGGATCATGGCCGAGGTGCCCTCGGTGGTCCATCGGTTGCCGGAATACGCCGCGCTTGGCATCACCGGCGTGTCCATCGGCTCGAACGATCTCACTCAGTTGATGCTCGGGGTCGATCGCGACAGCGAGTTGTTCGGCGCGGGGTATGACGAGCGGGACGCCGCGGTGCTCGACGCGATTCGATCGATCGTCACGACCTGCCGCGAGCTGGGACTCACGTGCTCGATCTGCGGGCAGGCGCCGTCGGTCCATCCCGAATACGCGGCGATGTTGGTCCGGCTGGGGATCGATTCGATCTCGGTGAACGTTGACGCGATCGACCGCACGAGACACAACATCGCCGTCGCGGAACAGTCGCTCATCCTGGACGCCGCGCGCCCGCGGAGTGATGCCGCGAAGGAAGGGTCCACTCGCGCGAGTGCCACCGCGATGGGTCCAAGGTTGGTCAGGCGAGCCCGCACGGACTCCGGGTTTCGGCCGACGGACGCACCCGCACAATCGTTGGCTAGCCGGCCGACAGACGACTAGGACGCCGGCCGATAGTCTGTCGATGTCGGGCGGATGTTTCTGGGCGCACTGGCCCTCCCCTCGACACTGGCAAGCCTAACAGGAGGCGACGATGTCAAGCCGGAGATTACTCGATTGCGCGCGGGGGGCCGTTGTTGGCCTGCTTCTTCTCGGAAGCGGCATTGGCCAGCGCGTCGCGGCGCAAGTTGCGCCGCCCAAGACCGTGAAGGACACAGCGACAAAACCCGTCGTCTCGGACCAACGGGTGAAGATCATCAAGGAGACGCAGCCCTCGGTGAAGGTCCAAGGTGCTGCCGCCGGCGAAGTGAGGTTGGCGCCCTGTCCGGTGGATCAGGACTCGCTCGATCGAGCTGTCGCCGCGGTGCGGCGAGAGCAGTTCGATCGTGAGCAGCACGCGCGAGACGACCAGCGGACTATCGACTCGATGCTCGCGGCGGGGCGGGTACGCGAAGCCGTCAATCGGGAGCGCGCCATCGCGGCCGCGGAACGTCAGAACCGCTTCCTCGATTCGGTCGCTTTCGCGAAGAAGGCGGCGGACGACGCAGCCCTCGCTCGCCAGCGTCATCTCGCTCGAGGCTTCTACGTCGGCCTCGCCGGCGGCGCGGCCGCCCCACAGCGCGATACGCGCAACGGCTACACCGGCGGCTGGAATACGACGATTCCGTTCGGCTGGGATGCGAGCGATCGACCGTTCGGCATTCGGACAGATTTTTCCGTCGACCACATGAACGGCACGCGGATCCATGATCCGGCGGGTGTCACGACGGGAGCGAGCGGCGACATCACCGTCTGGTCGCTCAACGCCGACCTGAAACTCCGCGCGCACCCACCGGGCGCGCCGACGCGATCGCACGTATACGCCCTCGGCGGCATCGGCGCTCACCGCGTCGCGGAAGGCGTATACGGCGCGACGGGTCTGCTGGCCGGGCAGAAATTGAACTTCAGCGACGCCAAGACTTCCCTCGGTTGGAACGTCGGAGCGGGCGCTTCGTTGGAGTGGGGACCCACCGAGCTGTTCGTCGAGACGCGGTTCTTCCAGGTCAAGACGGACCTGGCCTATCACCTGAACGGCGGTGTAGGGACCTACACCAGCTTCACCCCGATCGTCGTCGGGCTCCAGTTCTTCTGATCGGCAATCGACGAGCCGGTCGGAGTGGCTACCGCGGCGAACCGGAGATGGATGTCCGGTTCGCCGCGGTAGCGTAGTCAGCGCAATGGTCCGCGCGGCGACGGCAGGGGGGCGCGATCCCTGCGCTGGAGACGGGTTGTCGGTGAAACGCCGACACAGCCCCGGTCAATCGCCGATCCTCAGCGGCGGCTTCCGGGACAAAATTGACTGGGTCAATCGCTCTCGCCGAGGCATCCATGTTTCGCAAACTGCTCCTTCCACTCGATCGATCGTCGCTGGCCGAACAGGCGATCGGTCATGCCGCGTCCATCGCTCGTGAGTCCGGCGCGACGATCGACATCGTGCTGGTCCACGAACCGTTTCCTTTCGCCGGCTACGCCGACCTGCCGTGGGGGGGGACGCCGACGCGACGGCCGAGCAGAAATATCTCGAGGCGGTTGCCGACGAGCTCGAGTCGGGGGCACAGGTCACGGCGACGTGCTCCGTTTTGCGCGGCGCGCCGGCGGAAATGATCATTCGTCGCGCGCGCGAGGTCGGCGCCGATCTCATCGTCATGACCTCTCACGGACGGACGGGCTTGAGCCGCACCTGGCTCGGCAGTGTCGCTGACGCGGTCATGCGGAAATCCGCGGTCCCCGTTTTCATGCTGCGTCCGGAACGCGAAAGCGAGACCACGAAACGACGCGTCGCCGCACGGGGCGTCAAGCGTATTCTGGTTCCGATGGACGGCTCGGCGCTGGCTACCGGCATCGTCCCGGCGGCCACCGACCTCGCCCGCACCGCGCACGCGTCGATCACGCTGCTTCGTGTCGTGCCCATCGTTCCCATCGTCATGGCGTACGAACCAACCTTGCCAGTCACGAGCTTGCCCGTCGTGCCCGATGAGGCGGCGACGCAGCAACTCGTGGATGTGGCGACCACCGAGCTCGAGTCGGCGGCGCAGCGTCTGCACGAGGAAACCGGAATCGCCGTCGACTCACATGTGGTCGTCTCGGGGCACGCGGCACAGGCGATCGTCGACCAGGCCGAGGCTCGGAACATCGACGTCATCGCGATGTCCACGCACGGTCGTGGGGCGTCACGCTTGTTATTGGGAAGCGTCGCTGACAAGGTCCTTCGCTCGAGTCGGATTCCCGTCTTGCTTTACCGGCCAATCGAGGTCCGCGCCACGTCACTCACTCTCGACGAGGCCGAGGTCGTGAGGCAGCTTCCGTCGCTGATGCCGGATTGAGCGAGGCGGGCGCGGCGAACGACGGGATTTCTATCCCTCGTTGAGCCGCTGTCGAACGTGGACACCGAGGGTCACGGCGACGTCGATGCGATTCGACGAATGGGGGATCGTGGTCGTTGTGACAACGCCCGCGGCGCCAGCGCGCTGAAGAGATTCGTGCGCGTCGCGGGCGAAGACCGCGTGTACGCCGACGCACCACGCGGCGGGCGCCCCCTGTTCACGCAGGTGGTCCAGCGCCGCGATCATCGTTCGCCCCGTCGAGATGATGTCGTCGACCAGGACGGGAACACATGCGCGGTGATCGGCGAGATTCGGGATCGATTCGACGACATCCGTGTCGCCGCGCCGAGCTTTCGTCAGCACGGTCGACGGGGCGTTCGCTGCCATCGCGACGTCGCGCACCCACTGGGCGCTCTCTTCATCCGGGCCGATGATCAGAGGATTCGAAATGTTGGCCGCGATCCAACGGCCGATGTCCCTCGATGCATGCACGGCCACGGCGGGCACGCCGTAGATGTCCGAGAGATGTCTGATTCGATGGAGGTGCGGGTCGACGGTCATCAACCAATCGACGTGCTCCGACAAAATGTCGGCGAACGACCGTGACGTGATCGCCTCGCCCGCGCGGAAGCGGGTGTCCTGGCGCATGTACGCGAGATAAGGCGCGACGAGTCCAACCCGCCGGGCGCCGAGGTCGTGCAGCGCGTCGGCGAGAAACAGGAGTGGAAGCACCTTGGCATCGGGCTCGTTGAGCGTGCATACCACGACCGCTTCGCGCCCCGACACGTCGGTCGCGACCCGGACGTACGATTCACCGTCCGGAAAGCAGCGGGCTTTCCGTCTCACCAACCTCTCCTTCCGAGAAGAGCGCAATTCGCCCGCACGCCTCCTCGTTGCCGGGCAGAGAGAAGAACAGAGGCGGCGGCATTTCAATGCCTTCCGGCCGGATGGTCGCCAACGTCCGCGTCTTCCAGACCGATCATCTGGGAATTCGCACCGAGGTAGGTGCGGGCGTAATCCAGCTCACCGGGCGTTTCGGCGTGAATCGTGAGCAGCGGTTCACCAGAGGCGACCGTTGCGCCCACTTTCGTGTGCAGCTCGACGCCCGCGCCCGGGGCACGCGGCGCGCCGGCGAGTTTCGCGAGGCGGCTGAGGCGGCGATTGTCGATTCCTGTGATGCTCCCCGCGCGCGTGGCGGTGACGACGTGGGTGAGCGCCGACACCGTCGGCTCGTGCATTCCACCTTGCGCCTCGCATATCGCCTGGAATTTTCGCTCGGCGCTGCCGTCGTCGAGGACCTCGGCTGCGCGACGCACGCCGCATCCCGGGTCGGCTGCGCCGGCGAGCTCCAGCACCGTGCCGGCGAGCGCGATGGCGCGTTGCCGCAGGTCGGCCGGCGCTCGCTCATGGCGGCGCAGTACGTCGAGCGCGTCACGCGCTTCGAGTGCCGGGCCGATGCCGCGCCCGACGGGCTGCGTACCGTCGGTGCGCGCGATTCGCAGCGACATTCCGAGCGAGCGCGCGACCGTGTCGATCAAGGTCTCGAGGACGTCGCCCGCGACTTGGGAACGCACCTTCGCCGTCGGACCGATCGGCATGTCGATGACGATGTGTGTGGAGCCGGCGGCCGCTTTCTTCGAGAGGATCGACGCGACGA
This sequence comes from uncultured Gemmatimonadaceae bacterium, assembly GCA_963736315.1. GTDB lineage: Bacteria > Gemmatimonadota > Gemmatimonadetes > Gemmatimonadales > Gemmatimonadaceae > JAQBQB01. The sequence continues at coordinate 811,360 of CAVTOB010000001.1, forward strand.
GTTGAGAGGGGCTGTCGAAGTCGAGCGGTCGTTCGACGCTGATGATCACGTCGTCGGCCGGGGCCAGCCGAACGCGGCCTCCCCATACGATGCACGCCCCTTCGCGCTCGACGACACGCCGCATCGCATCCAGATCGAGATCTACGGGCGCGATCGTTTCCATGGCGTCGGCCGTGCCGGCAGGCGACGTGATTGCGCGCGAGGACGTCTTCGGCATCGTCAGTCCGCACGCGGCGACGATGGGGACTACGATGATGCTCGTGCGGTTGCCGGGCAGACCTCCCACGCAATGCTTGTCGACGATTGGAGAATGACCCCAATACAGCCGCTCGCCGGTGTCGACCATCGCCCGCGTGAGCGCGATCGTCTCGTCGGCGCTCGCGCGCGGTCCAGCGAACGCCGTCACGAACGCCGCCAGGTCGATGTCCGAGTATCGTCCCGCGACTATGTCGCGGATGATCGCCTCGATGGCTGCCGGACCGAGCACCTCGCCATAGACCTTGGCGCGCAAGTAGCTCAACGAATCGACCGGCGGCGATTGCGACAGACGCACGAGGTCGCCGTCATCTGCTCCGAGCAACTGCCAGGCACCCTCGGAGAGACTGGCCTCGTCGGCGGCGAGCAGCCCGTCGGTCGTGACGTTCAGTGTCGCGACGATCGAGCGTCCTTTGCACGTCACCTGAAGTCGCGATTGCGCCGCCCACCCCTCGGACCGGCAAATCGGCGCCGAGCGCGCCATGAAGATGACGAGCTCTTGGTACGTATCGATCCCGAGTCGTTTCAGGCGAAGGACATCCGGCTCCTCGTGCGCCCCGCGCATCAAGTGCGGAGCCGCCTGAGGCGTACCACGTTTGTCACGCCTTTGACTCCCGCGATGTCCTCGACTGCGCTCGCGGCCGCGCGACGCTGGGACTCGTCGTCGGCTTCACCGACCAACCAGATCCATCCGTCCTGAACCCGTGGCTTGATCGTCTTCTCCGGTACGCGGTCGTCCGCCACGAGGGCGTTCACCGCGTCGCGCGCGATGTCGGTGTCACTTCGTCGTTGGTCCCCAGCCAAGCGAACGGTAATGTCGTTGGCGACCGACCGCACGCCCGGCATGTTCTCCACCGTGCGCTCGGCGCGGGTGCGCTTCATGAGACTGTCCACCTCTCCCATGAGCGAGACGACGCCATCACGCACTCCGACTCCGATCTCCTCCGGGAGGAGGGAAACCTCGGCGGCGAGCGCGTCGAGCACGGCCGATTGGAGTCGCGAATCGATCTCGAGTTGAGGGTCGCGCCGCATCTTTCCTCCTTCAGCTGCCGGCCGGTCGGCCGGCAGCCCCAAAAGCGTAACGCCCTGCTGGCGCGACTCAGACGTGCACGAAGAGCTGGTCTTCCACTTTCGTCACACCCGGCGCCGACCACGCAGCGGATTCGGCCTCGTTGACGCTCTGCCCACGAACGAACGGTTCCGCTGAGCGTTACACGGCCGTCGCTCGTCTCGACACGAATCCCCTTCGAATCCAGATTGACGTGACGTTTGAACGCGTTTTCGATCCGCGTCTTCACGTCCGTCGCCAACGGGAGCTTCTTGATTCGGATCAAGTTGCTCACGCCGCGCACGCCCATCAGGTTGCGCACGGCGCGCTCCGCGGACGCGGACTGGTACTGCCAGTCGACTTCACCGTCGAGCCACACCCATCCGTCCTCGACGCGCGCCTTCACGGCGTCGTCGGGTACCTGCACGTCCCACTTCAGCGTGGTCGCCACGCCATGCGCGAGGTCGGTGTCGGTTCGCACGTGCGACATCGGCAGCACGACCTTCAGTTCCTCGGCGATCGCCCTCACGCCCGCGACGCGCTCGGCGGCGCGCACTGCGGCGTACTTCCTGGCAAAGCTGTCGACCTGCCCGGTGAGCGTAATGACGCCGTTCTTCGACGCCACGCCGATTTCCGCCGATCCGACGGCCGGATCCCAACGAAGCTCGTCGATTACGTCCCGCTGTACCTGCGAATCGGTCTTGATCATATGTCCCCCTATGGTGAGCGCGGCTCTGGGTGCTCCGCGGCGTTCGACGTGTCCATCATAGGCCGACCGCGTCGCGCCGTCTGTCCGACAAACGAAGCGCATGCCTCCGGAGAATCCCGACGTGCGGAGGCCGTCAGGGGACTCCTGACGTTTCTTCCGGTGGTCGCCGACTGAACACGGCTCGGCTCACCGATAGGCTTCGTGCGCATCGAACCTCCGGTCGCCTCATGCCTACATCCGCTCGTCGCCATCGTAATTCGGTCGGCGATTCACTCACCGCCTACCTCCGCGAGATCGGGTCGTACCCGCTCCTCAAACCGGCCGACGAGGCGAGCCTGGCGCGCCGGGCGCGAGGCGGAGACGCACGCGCCATGGATCGGTTGATCTGCGCGAATCTCCGTTTCGTCGTTTCCGTGGCGAAGAAGTATCAGCACCACGGAATCCCCCTCGCCGACCTGATCGACGAGGGCAACCTCGGTCTCATTCGCGCCGCACACCGATTCGACGAGACGCGCGGCGTCAGATTCATCTCATACGCGATCTGGTGGGTCCGGCAGGCGATCGTGCAGGCCATCGCCGAATGCGGGCACGCGGTCCGGGTTCCGATGAGCCGCTTCAGCGCGATACGACGCGTGGAACGCCGTGCCGACGTCCTACGCAAGCAGCTCGGCCGCGAACCGACGCGACTCGAGCTCATCCAGGAGACGGGCATCAGCGAGGCCGACGCGGTCATCGCGATGCATATCTCCAGGACGCCCATCTCCTTGGACGTGGCGGCAGGGGATGACGCGGCTCTGATCGAGTATCTGCCGGACGACTCGGCCGATCCGCCCGATCGAGACGCCGGGGACGCGAACATCGCGGAATCCGTCGAGGTCGCTTTGGGCGCCCTTCGAGGACGCGAGGAGACGGTGGTACGACTCTACTTCGGTTTCGACGGAAGGGATTCGATGACGCTCGAGAGTATCGGACAACGACTGGGTGTGACACGCGAGCGCGTCCGGCAGATCAAGGATCGGGCGCTGTCGCGTCTGCGTAAATCGGACGCCGCTGCCGCGCTCGCGACGCTTCGGGGGGCATGAGGCGCGAGATCCCAGACATGCGCACTCGGCTCCTCTCTCTCGGTTTGACGCTCCTCTTCCTCGCGGTGGGTGGCGCGTGCGCGATCCTCGGTCGGGCGGACTGGGCGCGGAACGCGTGGATGTTGGGTGTGGTCGCCATGGGCGCGCCGCTCGTCTTTCGCACTCTGCGCGCCGTCGCTCGGGGGCGTTTTGCAACGGACATCGTCGCCTCGCTCTCGATCATCGGCGCCGTCGCGCTCGGCCAACCGTTGGCCGGCCTCGTCATCGTGCTCATGCAGGCGGGCGGGGAAGCGCTCGAGGATTATGCCGAGGGCCGCGCGTCAGCCGCCGTTCGCGCGCTCGAAGCCGCCGCGCCGCGCATGGCCCGTCGGGTTCGCGGCGACGAGGTCGACGACGTGCCCGCTGCCGAGGTCCGGATCGGCGACCGCCTTCTGATTCTTCCCGGCGATCTCGTCCCGTGTGATGGCGTCGTGCTCGACGGCGAATCGGAGCTGGACACCTCCTCACTCACGGGCGAGCCCGCTCCCCTGAGGGCCACGCGTGAGACGCGCGTGATGAGCGGCATGGCCAACGGATTTGGTTCGTTCCGGATGCTCGCGCTCGCGCCGGCCGAACGGAGCCAATACGCGCGAATCGTCGAGCTCGTGCGCGGCGCGCAGGCGAGCAAGTCTCCGCTTCAGCGGATCGCCGATCGGTACGCCGTGTGGTTCACGCCGATCACGGTGGCGGTGTGCGGCATCGCGGTCTGGCTGACCCACGATTGGATGCGCGCGCTTGCCATTCTCGTGGTCGCGACGCCCTGCCCGCTGATTCTCGCCACGCCGGTGGCGATCATTGGCGGGATCAACCGGGCTGCGCGCCGCTTCGTGATCATCCGACACGGCGGAGCGCTCGAGGCGTTGAGTGAAGTGGATACAGCGGTCTTTGACAAGACGGGAACGTTGACCGTGGGCACGCCGATGCTCGAGCGCGTCGCCCTCGACACCGGCTTCGATCGGGCGGCCGTGCTCGGCTACGCCGCCGCCGTCGAACGGCGGTCCAGCCATTTGCTCGCCCGCGTGCTCGTCGATGCGGTGCGCGGCGAACGTATCCGTGTCCCGGAAAGCACGGGCACCCTCGAGACTCCGGGGCAGGGTGTCGGCGGCGTCGTCGACGGGCACGATGTGCGCGTCGGCGCGCGCGCATTCGTCGTCCCGGATTGCGAAGGCGGTGTGCTGGCCGCGGCCCGACTCGAGCGGTCGGGAGCGACGTTGCGCGCGTACGTGTCCGTCGATCGGCGCCTCGCCGCGGTCCTGGAATTCGCCGACCAGCTTCGCCCCGAACTCGCCGGTCTGCTCGGCGCTCTCGAGTCGTCTGGAATCCGCCGGGTGGCCCTCCTCTCGGGCGATCACGCGCCGATCGCGCGCGAGATCGCGGCCCGCGTCGGAATCGAGGAGACCTACGGCGACCTGATGCCGGAGGACAAAGCGCAGTTCATCGAACGCATGCGCGCCGAAGGCAGCGTCGTGATGATGATCGGCGACGGCATCAACGACGCGCCGGCGTTGTCCACCGCCGACGTCGGCGTGGCGCTGGCCGCGCACGGTGGAGGCATCGCCGCCGAGGCGGCCGACATCATCATCCTCGTCGATTCGCTCTCGCGCGTGAGCGAGACGAAACTGATCGCCGATCGCACGATGCGGATCGCCCGCCAGAGCATCAGAGTGGGCCTCGGATTGAGCGGCCTCGCGATGCTCGTCGCCGCTTTTGGTGGGCTGACGCCGATCGTCGGAGCAGCGCTGCAAGAGGTGATCGACGTCGCCGTGATCCTCAACGCGTTGCGGACGTCGGCGACTCCCGCGTCGGAGCGCGGTCGCCGAGCGGTCAGCGGAGGGCCGCACGCCGCTCCGGCGACGCGGCACGACGCCCCGCGTCGCGCGGCCTAGTCCGGCGCGACGATCACCGGCCGAGCAAGTCGGAAATGGTCGTCGATCCGAGCGCGTGATCGTGCGCTCGATGGATCTGCGTCCAGCGTTGGTGTGCAACGCACGGGCGGTCGGCCGTGCAGGGGCGGTCGCCGAGTAGACATCGGCGCGGCGCCTCGGCATCGTCGAACACGCCGATCAGCTCGGCCAAGGTCAAGCGTTGTGAGGGAATGGCCAGGGCGAACCCGCCGCCGCGTCCGGGAACGCTCGTCGTCACGCCGGCTCTCGTGAGCGCGTGCAGCGTCTTCGAGAGATAGTTCCTCGGCGCCCCGATCGCATCCGCTATCTCGCCGGCGGACGTGACCAGTCCCTTCGGCTGTTGGGCCAAGTAGAGCACCGCGCGGAGCGCGTGATCAGCGGTCGTCGAGAGCACCGGTCGTTCTCGGCCGCGGCGAATGGCGAAGCATTTCGCGAAACCTGCACACCAACGCGGCTGGTCGCCGTCGCGAACTCCCCGCACCGCTCGTCGGGTCTTGCCTGACGCGGAATCGGTCAACCGCCGGACGGACTGCGCCTCTTCGCGACGCGATCTTCAGTTCAACTCGCACCTCGATGTGAGCGTTGCACTTCTCTCTCCTCGCGGGGTTTTCTCATATGTCGACTCTTCGACATTGGTCGACGAGACTGGCGGGCGCCGCCGTCGCCATCGCCATCGTGCTGTTCTACGCGTGCACGGCCAACCGTGCGCCGTCGCAGTCGCTCGTCAGCGGCGACGCCGCGGCGAAGGTGTACGTCGCGCCGGGCAGTTACGACGAGTACTACGCATTTCTGTCCGGCGGGTACAGCGGGCAGATCGCGGTCTATGGCCTGCCGTCGGGGCGCCTCCTCAAGGTCATTCCCGTCTTTTCACAGTTCGCTGAAGACGGCTACGGCTACAACGAGGAGACGAAGCCGCTCTTTCAAACCACGTATGGCTTCGTGCCCTGGGACGACTCGCATCATCCCGAGCTGTCGATGACGAACGGCGTTCCGGATGGGCGCTGGCTGTTCATCAATGCGAACAACACGCCGCGCATCGCGCGCATCGACCTCACGCGGTTCGAGACCGACGAGGTCCTCCAGATCCCGAACGCCGCCGGCGGCCACGCGTCGCCGTTCACGACGCCCGACTCGAAGTACGTCGTCTCGGCCACGCGCTTCAGCGTGCCGATCCCGAACACCGACGTTCCGATCGACAGCTACAAGCAGAACTTTCGCGGCACGTTGACGTTCGCGACGGCCGACCAGCCGGGGAAGATGGACATCGCGTTCCAGATCCTCATGCCCGGCTTCGACTACGACCTCGGCCACGCGGGAAAAGGGCCGTCGGACGGATGGTTCTTCTTCACGTCGTACAACAGCGAGCAGGCGAACACGAAGCTCGAGGAGAACGCGTCGCAGAACGACAAGGACTTCATTGCCGCCGTGAACTACAAGCGGGCCGAAGAGTGCGTCGCACAGGGGAAGGCGAAGCCGGCGCCCGCCGAGTATTACCACAACTGGGTCGACGAATCGTCGCGGATCGCGAAGTCCGAGAAGAAGTCGGGCGTCAAGATGATCAATCCGGCCGACTGCGAAGGCGTCGTCTACTACCTGCCGACCCCTAAGTCCCCGCACGGCGTCGACGTCGATCCGACGGGCGAATACATCGTGGCCGGCGGCAAGCTCGCCACGGTGATTCCGGTGCACTCCTTCACCAAGCTGCAAAAGGCCATCGCCGACAAGGCGTTCGAGAAGACCGTCGACGGGATCCCGGTGCTCAAGTACGACGCCGTGATCGCCGGCGAGGTCCAGAAGCCGGGTCTTGGACCGTTGCACACCGAGTTCGACGGCAAGGGCTACGCGTACACGTCGATGTTCATCTCGTCCGAGGTCGTGAAGTGGAAGCTCGGCACGTGGGAGGTCGTCGACCGCATCCCGACGTACTACAGCATCGGCCACCTCATGATTCCGGGCGGCGACAGCAAGCAGCCGTGGGGCAAGTATCTCGTCGCGATGAACAAGATCACGAAGGATCGCTATCTGCCGACGGGTCCCGAGATGGCGCAGTCGGCGCAGCTGATCGACATCAGCGGCGACAAGATGAAACTGCTGCTCGACTTTCCGACGATCGGCGAGCCGCACTACGCGCAGGCGCTGCCCGCGTCGATGATCAAGGACAAACAAGTCAAATTTTTCCAGCTCTCGCAGAACAAGAATCCTTGGGTCACGCGGAGCGAGTCGGATGGCGGCATCACGCGCAGCGGCAAGCACGTCGACATCAAGATGATCGCGATCCGCAGCCACTTCGCGCCCGACAACATCGAGGGCGTGCAGGTCGGCGACACGGTGACGTTCCACGTGACGAACATCGAACAGGATTGGGACATCCTGCACGGCTTCGCCGTCCTCGGAAACAACAACTCCGAGCTGATTCTGCAGCCGGGCGAGACGCGCTCGCTCGCCTGGATCCCCAAGAGCCCCGGCGTCTACCCGTTCTACTGCACCGACTTCTGTTCGGCGCTGCACCAGGAGATGCAAGGCTACATCCGCGTTTCGCCGTCTGGGTCGAGCGTGAAGCTCATAGCGAACGTGAGCAAGAAGGCGCAAGCCCAGATGGACCATAACGCCAAGTAGAGCGGCATATGTCGAAGCTTTCGCGACTCCTCGTCCTACTCGCATCCGCGCTGGTGCTCGTGGCGCTGGTCACGCCGCTGTGGCGCATCCGGCTGCTGGCACCGCAATACCCGGAAGGTCTCGGGATGGACATCCACGCCGGAAGCGTGGTTGGCGCCCGCGAGCACGATCTCCAGAGCATCAACTCGCTCAATCACTACATCGGGATGAAGGCCATCGAGCCCGAGGAGATCGCGGAGCTTCGTTTCATTCCCTGGTGCATCGCCGGCCTCGCGGTTCTCGGATTCGGCGTTGCCGCGTCGGGACGCCGCTGGATGGCGATCGGCTGGCTGGCGTCGTTCGCCATCCTCGGCGTAATCGCGCTCAGCGACTTCTATCACTGGGAGTACGAGTACGGCCACGACCTCGACACCGTGCACGCGATCATCAAGGTGCCCGGGATGACCTACCAGCCGCCGCTGATCGGGTCCAAGCAGCTGTTGAACTTCACGGCGATTTCGTGGCCGACGACCGGCGCCATTCTCATCGGCGTCGCGTTCGTCATCGGCTGCGTGTCCGTGTACCTCGCGCGTCCTCGCGCAACCGCGTTGGCGGGGGCGGCCGCGTGATGCGCACCGGGAGACTGGTCCGGCGCGCGAGGAAGCACGCGGTGCGCGCCGCGATGTTGTCGTTGGTCGTCGCGTGCGCGCCGGGCAAGCCGGAACCGATCGCCTTCGACTCCGACGCATGCACCTACTGCCGGATGCTGATCAGCGACGGGCGCTTCGCCGCGGCGATCGTCACCGCCCATGGACGAACGGTCAAGTTCGATTCCATCGAGTGCCTCCTCGCCTACTATCGGCAGGCGTCAGCGGCGCACGACGTCGCGTCGGTCTGGGTGTCGGACTATCGCCATCCGGGCACGCTGCTCGACGCGAGCACGGCTCGCTTCATCGACGTCGGCGAGGGTCGGACGCCGATGGGTGTCGGACGCGGAGTGGCGGCCGTCGCGTCGGCACGCGACGCCGCCGCGATCGGTGTCATCGACGCGGGTGCGATCAAGCGGTGGAGCGACCTGCAATGAGAGCCGGTGCGGTCCTCTGCCTGCTCGCGCCGGCCGCACTCGCCGCGCAACGGGGGGCGCGGATCGACGTCGCCACGACGGGGGCGTACCGGACCGTCGGCGCGGGCGTCGCCGCGGCTCGTGACGGGGATACCGTCGTCGTTCACACCGGGCTCTATCGAGAGCCGCTCGTCACCATCGACAAGCGCATCGCGCTCGTCGGTAGGGGCGCCCCCGTCCTCGACGGAGAAGGGAAACACGGGCTGCTTCTGGTCACCGCCGACGATGTCACCGTGCGCGGACTGGTTCTTGCGCAACGTGGGAACGAGCTTCGTCGAGGATCGGGCCGCGATCAAAGCGAATCACGTGCGCGGTTGTTCGATCGATCACGATCGCATCGAGAACGGCTTCTTCGCCATCTACCTCGCGGACGTGACCGACTGTCGCGTCGCGGACAACGTCATCCGCGGACGGGCCAGGCGCGAGACCGAAGCCGGCAACGGGATTCATCTCTGGCGCGCCCGACGCATCACCATCGAGAACAACGACGTGTCGGGGCAGCGCGACGGCATCTACTTCGAGTTCGTTCACGACACGGATGTGCGAGACAACACCAGCACGCACAACCTGCGCTACGGTCTCCACTTCATGTACTCGGACAACTGTCGCTACGCGGCGAACACGTTCCGCGAGAACGGCTCGGGCGTCGCCGTCATGTACACGAAGGGCGTGACCATGACCGCCAACCGGTTCGAGAACAACTGGGGATCGGCCGCCTACGGACTGCTGCTCAAGGAAATCAGCGACGCGCGTCTCGAGCGAAACGTCTTCGACCACAACACGACCGCGCTCGTCGCCGACGGCGCCAACCGGATCGCGGCGGTCGGCAACGAGTTCGCCAACAACGGCTGGGCGGTGCGACTCGAGGCAAGTACGGTGGACGGCCGCTTCGAGCGAAACAACTTCGTCGGCAATACGTTCGACCTCGCGACCAACAGCCGGTCGCCGTCGACGGTCTTCGCCGGCAACTACTGGGACGACTACCGCGGCTACGACGTCGATCGCGACGGAATTGGCGACGTGCCGCACCGTCCGGTCCGCCTGTTCTCGCTGATCGTCGCGCGTGAGCCGGCGTCGCTCATTCTGCTGCGGAGCACGTTCGCGACGTTGCTCGATGCCGCCGAGCGGGTTCTGCCCTCGCTCACGCCCGACGCGCTCGTCGATTCCACTCCAGCGATGCAGCGCATCTCCTTTCCTCGCACCGTTGCGCTCCGGTGATCGAATTCCGGGGGATTGCGAAGCGCTTCGGCGCGGCGAACGTGCTGCGCGGCGTCGACCTCACCATCGAGCGCGGTCGGGTGGTCGGCCTCGTCGGTCCAAACGGCGCCGGCAAGACGACGCTCATCAAGCTGCTGCTCGGCCTCGCGCACCCGACGGGCGGCGACATCCTCGTCGACGGCGTATCGATAAGCGCCGGCGACGCGTATCGCGCGCGCATCGGGTACATGCCGCAGATCGCGAGGTTTCCGGAGAACCTGACCGCCGCGGAGCTCCTCCGGATGCTGCGTTCGCTGCGCGGGAACGCGGCGTCGTCCGTCGACGGCCTCGTCGAGCGGCTCGGGCTCGCCGATCAACTCGACAAGCCGCTTCGCGCGTTGTCCGGTGGAACGCGACAGAAGGTCAACGCGGCTCTCGCGCTCATGTTCCGGCCGGACGTTCTCGTGCTCGACGAGCCCACGGCCGGCCTCGACCCGCTGTCCAGCGCGACGCTCAAGGACGAGATCCTCGCACGCAACGACGGCGGGACGACGGTCCTCGTGACGTCGCACGTCATGGGCGAGCTGGAGGACCTGTGCGACGAGGTCGCGTTCCTCCTCGACGGGACCGTCCGCTACGCCGGCTCGATCCGAGCGCTGACGGAACAGACGCGGCAGGTGAGCCTCGAGCGCGCGATCGCTACGCTGATGATCCGGGAAGTCGCATGAAGAGCGTCGCCGTCACGATAACAGGGATCCAGGCGCGAGACGTGATTCGCAGCCGATGGATCCTCGTCTACTCCGCGTTCTTCTTCCTGCTGAGCGAGGGGCTGCTTCGTTTCTCCGGCGACGAGGCCAAGGCCATGCTGAGCCTCGCGACGGCGAGTCTGATGATCATTCCGCTCGCCACGCTCGTGCTCGCGACGATCTACCTCTACTCCGCCCGCGAGTTCACCGAGCTGCTTCTCGCCCAGCCGATCCGCCGCTCGTCGCTCTACGCCGGCCTCTACGCCGGCCTGGCGCTCCCGGCGAGCGCGGGGTTCGTCGCCGGCGTCGCGGTCCCGTTCGCGCTGCGGGGCGGAGGCGACCCCGCGTTGCGCGGCGCGTTCGCTACGCTGCTGCTCGTTGGCGCAGCGCTGACGTGCGCCTTCACGGCGATCGCCTTCTGCGTCGCCCTTCGCACCGAGGACCGCCTGCGCGGCGTCGGCCTCGCGCTGGGCGTCTGGCTGCTCGTCGCCGTCGCGTACGACGGCCTCGTGCTCACCGCCGTCGCGCTGCTCGGCGACTACCCGATCGAACGTCCGGTGCTCGCACTCATGTTCGCGAATCCTGTGGACCTCGGCCGCGTTCTGCTGCTCATGCATCTCGACGCCGCCGCGCTGCTCGGATACACGGGTGCCGTGTTCGCGCGGTTCTTCGCGGGCAATACCGGCGCAGCCCTCGCCGCGGGCATGCTGTTGTTCTGGATCGCGGCGCCCGTCGCCGCGGGGGCACGCTGGTTCCGGCGCAAGGATTTCTAATTCAACAATCATGTCTTCAATCGACCAACCGACCATGAGAAGCTCTCGAATTGCGTGCCGTCCGGAGGTGATCGTCTTCGCCGTCGCGCTCCTTGGCCTCGCCTGTGGAGGGGACCAAAAGGCGGCGACCGAGAAGGCTCCAGCCGCCGCTGCGGCCGCGCCATCCGCCGTGACATTCAGTACGTCGCCGTTGAGCCCCGATCCCGGCGGCAAAGTCGTCACCGTCGAGCTCTATTCCGACGCCATCGGCAATTACTTCAAGCCAGCCGAGGTGCACGCGAAGCCGGGCGACGTGATCCGCTACACGCTGAAGGTCGGCGTGCACAACGTGCACTTCCTCGCCGACTCGAACGCCGGCCGCTCGAGCTATCCCCAGCTGCCCAGCGACATGCTTCAACTGCCCGGACAGACGCTCGACTTTGCGGTCAAGATGCCGGCGGGCAGCTACTACTTTCAGTGCGACCCGCACGTAGCGCTCGGCATGAAGGGGCATCTCATCGTTCAGTGAGACGCAATCGTCTCGCTTCCGCGTCGGCCTGGAAAACTGGGGAACCTTCGTACTGCGGCCCATCGATTCGACGACGACACGGCTCATCGTCCGCACGCGCGGAGACGCCCCGCCGGGCATACGCTCGTTCGTGTTCGCTCCGGTGGACGTCTTCGTCTTCGAGCCCGCCCACTTCCTCATGGAGCGAGCGATGCTGCGCGGCATTCGAGATCGGGTCGAGGCAGCGAACAAACAACGCGCCGGAAACTGAGTGGCCGGCGGGTCGCGCTCCGTCGCGGTAAAGTCGCCGCAGGGCCTCGCGGGACCTCGCGACGCGGCGCTAGCTTCTGGGAACAATCCGCCTGGCGCCCTGCAGCACCCATGTTCATTCGACACTTCGCGGATTCAACGCCGCAAGCGAACGGGCAGTCCGATCTCCGCCGGTTGTTTGCCTACGACCCGGCGCGATCCGAGCACCTGCTCCGATTCACTCAGGAGGTCATGAGAGGACCCGGACCGCTGTCGCCCGGTGAGCGTGAGTTGCTCGCCGCGATGACGTCGACCGAAAATCATTGTCTCTTCTGAATCGGCTCGCACGCGGCGGTCGCCGCGGAGTTCCTCGGGCGCGAGACCGTGGATCGTGTTCTCGAGCGACGCGATCTCACTCGCCGAGAGGAGGCCTTGTGGAGCCTCGTCCACTCGTCGTGCGACAATGACGTGGCACGGCGGCACCAGATCGCGCTCGGGGCGACGGCGGTGCTGACGCCCGACGAAGTCTACCTGGCCACGATGGTGATCGCCCTGTTTCAGTTCTACAACGCGTTCGTCGACATGAACGGCGTCGAGCCGCTCTCGCCCGAGGGGTACGAGGCCTCAGGCGTGCGCTTGTCGACGCAAGGCTACGCTCCGCCGCCGCGCTGATCGGCCCCGTCACGCGCTGGCCGCCCCAGTGCGGCGAAGCTCGACGGCCGCGCCGCGGAGCGCGACCGTATAGAGCGCCAGAAAGAGCACAGCGTCAATCAGAACGCGGTCGGGTGCTCGAGATACTCCGCGGGTAGCGGTGGATGCGAGAGTCGCGCGATCGAGCCGATCCACGCGAGGGCGAACGCGACTCCGACGACGAGCATCGCGAGGCCCATGGCCCGACTGAGCCGCGCGGTCATGTGCGGCGTGTCCAGCGCGATGGCCCGGCGCGCGGCTAGGAGCGTCGTCCAACCCAGGATGACCAATCCCAGATAAAAGAAGAAGTGGCGCTCGTTGTTCCCGGCATAGCGCGAGTCGTCGGGGACGAGCACGAACTGGATGTACGTGTAGAGTGCGTATGCCGACGGCCCCGCGGCGAGGAACGGTGCCCGAGCGTCGCGCCCACGATTCGTCTCTGCCGCATGGCACTCTCCCGGTCAGTCCCGAGCGCCAGAAATATCCGCGTTCCGAAGTGACGACTGGTCGGGGGTTTCACCACATCTCGCGACCGATTTTCCGCACCGAGTTTCCTCCTTCGCCCGACGGAAGGAGTGCCTCGGCGACCCGATCTTCAGGCCAGATCGACGACGGGCCTACGCGCCGACCGGCGCAGCACCCCGTCGACGCCCGAAGAGGAGAGGAACCATGACCCGAACCTATATCGCCGCCGCCGCCCTTCTTGGCGCACTCGCCGCGGTTGGCGCAGCGCAAATGACGGCCCGCGTAGCGGTCTCGCCCGAGAGCAAGCTGTGGATCGAAGGCACGTCGAATCTGCATGGCTGGAGCTGCACCGCGGAGAAGTTCGACGCGACCATCGAGTTGGACGCGGCGGCCGTCGCGGAGTTGGCGACCGCGACGCCCAAGGTGCTCAAGCGGGTCGAGGTAAAGGTCCCCGTCAAGGCGCTCAAGTGCGGCCACGGCGGAATGAACGACAACCTCTACAAGGCGCTCAAGGCCGACGACACGCCGGAAATCAGCTACATCCTGGCGACCTTCGACGCGGCGCCGGGCGACGCCGAGGGGTTCACGCTGAAGACCAACGGCACGCTGGCCATCGCCGGGAAGGAAAACAAGCTGACGATGGATGTCGTCGCCGTCCGGCTGCCAGACGGCACCGTGAAGGCCACGGGCGTCGTGCCGATCAAGATGACGGACTTCGGCATCAAGCCGCCGACGGCGATGTTCGGCACGCTGCGGACGGGAGACGAAGTGAAGGTCAACTTCGCGCTGACGGTGGGGGCCCGGGCGATCGCGGCCGCGATCAACGACAAAGTCGCGAACGACAAATAGCCGCACTGGCAGTCGTCCGGCGGCCGTATCGCTCGGGAGGGAGAGGGACGCAGCTCGCACGGATGCGTTCCTCTCCGCGCGTGTAGGGGATTCTCCTTCAAACGTCCACTTCTCGCCCGACAGAGCGCGAACGCGGTCAGCCCGAGATTTCCGCACACCTCACACCCGTCCTTCATCGAACAATGTCCAACAGTCGCCTCCTTGACCTGCTCGACCGCACGACCTCTCGCCGTCGCTTTCTCCGAGAAGGCGGACTGGCGGCGGTGTTTGCCGGCGCCGCGACCGCATGTAAGCAGGAGCCCTCGAAGGCCCCGACCACGACGCAGACGCCGACGACGGCATCTGGCCAAACCGGCGGCACGATGGGTCCGAACGACACGTCCTCGGGCGCTGCGGCGCTTGCTGCCGCGCAGTCGATGGACGCGATGCACGAGAAGGGCATCAAGGCCTTTCCGGCGAAGACCGCCGGCGTCGGGAATCAGCTCATGCAGCCGCGGATCGAGAAGGGCGTCATGGTCTACGAGCTCACCGCCAAGAAGATCCAGTGGGAGACGGAGCCCGGTCACATGGTCGAGGCGTGGGCGTACAACGATCAGGTGCCAGGACCGCAGATTCGCGTCACGTCCGGCGAACGCATCAAGGTCATCCTACACAACCAACTGCCCGAATCGACGTCGATTCACTTTCACGGCCTCGAGCTGCCGAACGCGATGGACGGCGTCCCGTACATCACGCAGCCACCGGTGAAACCGGGAGAGTCGTTCACCTATGAGTTCGTAGTGCCGAACTCCGGGTCGCACATGTACCACTCGCACCACGATTCGGCGAAGCAGGTCGGCCTCGGTCTGCTCGGCGCGTTCATCGTCGAGCCGAAACAGAAGACGAAGGACGACACGCCCGACGTCGACCAGGTTTTCATCCTGAATGACGGCGCCCACGGCTACACGTTCAATGGAAAGAGTTTCCCCGCGACGCAGCCGATCGTGGCCAAGCTCGGGCAGAAGGTACGCATCCGCTTCATGAACGAAGGGATGATGATCCATCCCATGCACCTGCACGGTATGCACATGACCGTCATCGCGAAGGATGGCTGGCCGCTTCCCGCGCCCTGGAAGTGCGATACGCTGAACGTCGCGCCGGGGGAACGCTGGGACGTCATCGTCAACTGCAACAATCCCGGAACATGGGCCTTTCACTGCCACATCCTGCCGCACGCCGAGTCCGAGCATGGAATGTTCGGAATGGTGACCGCCCTGGTCGTCCAGGCGTGAGATCGCTCCAGGCCCGGCGGGGCATTCGCCTCGCCGCGCTCCGCGTGCCGCTCGTCGCGAAGCTCGTCGGCGCGAACATCCTCGTCGTCGCCCTGCTGACGGCCGTGTGGCTCAGCGCCGGCGGACCGTTCAACAGCGTCGTCATTGTCGTGGTCTGCGCGGTCGTCGGCGTTCATCTGGGCCTCGCGCTCATCGCGCTGCGGCCCATTCGCGATCTGGAAACCGTCGCCACTCATGTGTGGAACGGCAACTATGGGGTTCGCGTGGAGCGGTCCGCGGTCGCCGATCAGGAGGTGCTCCGTGTCGGATCGATGTTCAACATCCTCCTCGATGGGCTCGCCGCCGATCGCGCGAAGATGCGCCTTCTCGCGGCCGAGGTGATCGCCGCGGGTGACCGCGAACGATCGGCACTCGCGCGCGAGCTGCATGATTCCGTCGCCCAGCACCTCGCGGCGGTCCTGCTTCAACTCTCGGCCGCGGAAAGAGACTCGTCGGATCCAGTCGTCGCCGAGCGCTTGCGCGAGGCGCGCGACTCCGCGGAGTTCGCTCTCCACGAGGCTCGCGCCTTGTCGCACGCGCTGCATCCGGGAGTGCTCGACGACCTCGGCCTCGAGGCGGCGCTTCGCAAACTCGCGCGCGACGCGTCTAACGGGAACGGCGTGGACATCGACGTGAACTACGCCGCGCGGGAGCACCGGTTGCCGCGCGACGTAGAAGGCGTGTTGTACCGCATTGCGCAGGAGGCTGTGCGCAACGCGACGACCCATGCCTCCGCGCGCCGAATCCGCGTCTCGGTCCATCAGACGGAGGACGAAGCCACGCTCAGCGTCCACGACGACGGCGTCGGATTCGACTTCGCGGAGGCCGAGGCGCGGCGGTCAGGAATGGGCCTCACGTCGATGCAGGAACGCGTGGACTTGATCGACGGGCGGCTCGAGATCAAGACCGCGCCGGGAAGCGGTACGACCATCTCGGCGACGGTGCCACTGGACGCCGCGTCCAAGCCGGATCCATTCTAAGGGGACAATGACGAACGATCTTATTCGGGTGATCCTCGCCGACGATCACGTGGTGGTGCGCGCGGGCCTGCGCGCCGTGTTGGCCGCGGCGAAGGACATCGAGATCATCGGCGAAGCGCGGAACGGCCGCGAGGCCGTCACGATGGCCGAACGGTTTCAGCCTGACGTCGTCGTGATGGATCTCGACATGCCCGATACCGACGGCGTGACGGCAACGAAGGAGATCGTCGCGAAGGGACTGGCGGCGCGCGTGCTGGTGTTGACCATGCACGCCGAGGAGGACTACCTCGTCCCATTGCTGGAGGCCGGCGCGGCCGGGTATCTCGTGAAGAGCGCCGCCGACCGGGAGCTGGTGGATGCGGTCCGAGCCGTTGCGCACGGTGACACGTATGTCCGTCCCACGGCCGCTCGGGTGCTGGCGAAGAACCTGACCAAGAAGGATCCGGCCGCCGACGAACGAGCACGCTTCGAGAAGCTCACGCAACGGGAGCAAGATGTCTTGAAATACGTCGCTCAGGGCTACTCCGCGCCGGAGATCGGCGAGAAATTGTTCATCAGCCCCAAGACCGTGGACACCTACAAGCAGCGGATCCAGGAAAAGCTCGGGCTGGCTCATCGATCCGACTACGTTCAGGTGGCATTGCGGTTGGGGCTTCTTTCGGAGAGCTGAGCGCCTGCTGATTCCATGGCTCGTTGCCGGGCTTGCCGCGTCGCTTCTCGTCGCGCAGCAGGTGTTCGTCAGATCGCGGCTCGGGGCCAAGGAGAAAACCGAGGCCGACCTCCGCGCCTCGGAGGCCAAGTTCTCGGGCATCCTGGCCATTGCCGCCGACGCCATCATCACGATCGACCACAGCCAGCGGATCGTTCATTTCAACAACGGCGCCGAAGAGATGTTCGGGTACAAGGCGAACGACGCCATCGGACGCCACCTGTCGATCCTGCTTCCGCCGCGGTTCCGGGCGGTCCACGACGCGCACATCGAATCGTTCGCGCGGTCGGCAGTGACGGCACGGAAGATGGGCGAGCGCCGCGAGATCTTCGGGCTCCGCTCCGACGGCACGGAGTTTCCCGCGGAGGCATCGATCTCGAAGCTCGTCACTCCGGACGGCCTCTTGTTCACCGTCGTGATGCGCGACACTACGGTGCAGAGGCGCGCCGAAGAGGATGAGCGATTTCTCAGTGGCGCGTCCGGCGAACTGGCGAATACGCTCGCCGTCGACGCGACCGTGCGTGCCATCGTGGATTTGCCGATTCCGCGGCTCGCCGACGCGGCGCTGCTCGACCTCGTGGACCTGCAAAGCGCTGCCGGGGCAGCAGCGTTCCCGCGTGTCGCCAGCACGCGACAGCGGGCCGCGCTGACCCCGGCGCTCGACGCGCTGGCGATGCACCGCCTCACGCAGGACTCTCCGTCACCGATCGTCGACGTGATCCGCCGCGGGCGAGCGGAGTTGGTCGAGACGATCGACGACGACTGGCTCGAGAGCAGTGCCGATCCCGACGCCGCCCCGCATTGGCGAGCGATCGGCGCCACGTCGATCCTCGTCCTTCCACTCGTCGCCGGCGAGACGCGCGGCGCACTCACGCTCATACGCGCCGGGACCGCAGGTCCGTTCGACCAGCAGCAGCGCTCTCTCGGCGAAAAGTTCGCCCAGGTGTCAGCGACCGCCCTCCAGAACGCGCAACTTTACGATGCCGCGCGTCACGCGAACATGGCGCGCGACGAAGTGCTGGGCGTCGTTTCTCACGACCTGCGAAATCCCCTCAGCGCCATCTCCATGTGCGCGAGGGTGCTCGAGGAGAGCCCGCCGGCCAACGACGCGGAACGACGCGCGCTGCTCGCCACCATTCGCGAATCGACCGAGTGGATGAATCACCTCATCGAAGATCTCCTGGACGTCTCGAACATCGACCGGGGCCGATTGTCGCTCGAGACAAGGGCCGAAGAGCCCTCGCAAATCGCGCTGCAAGCGCTGCACATGTTCGAGGTCGAGGCCCAAGCGAACGGGATCGCGCTCGAGGCGCGGCTGCCTACCAACATGCCTCTCGTCGTCGCCGATCGGACGCGGGTCGTGCAGGTGCTGAGCAATCTCGTGCGCAACGCGATCAAGTTCACACCGCGCGACGGGCGCATCGAAGTCAGCGCCGCGCCGCGCGACCGAAGCGTCGTCTTCTCGGTGACCGACACGGGTCCGGGAATCAGCGTCGAGAAGCAGGCCCGCGTCTTCGACCGGTACTGGCAGTCGTCCGCCGGCGCGCGTCAGCGCGGCGCTGGGCTGGGCCTCTCGATCGCGAAGGGCATCGTCGAGGCGCACGGCGGCCGCATCTGGGTGCGCAGCGTGCCCGGAGAGGGAAGCGAGTTCGCCTTCACCATACCGAAAGCCGAGGCGCGGAGCGTCCGGCGGGAGGAGCCATGACGACGACGCGCAAGGCGGCGTTCTTCGACCTGACGCGAGAGGAGGCGGAGGATCTGCTCACGCGAAATCACGTCGGACGGCTCGCTTTCAGCTTCCATGATCGCGTCGACATCGAGCCGATCTCCTACGTCTTTTCCGGCGACTGGTTATACGCGCGTACCGCCCCCGGAACCAAGCTCGCGATCGTCCAGCACCATCCGTGGGTGGCGTTCGAGGTCGACGAGATTCGCAGCCGCGTTGACTGGCGAAGCGTCGTCGTGCACGGGACGATCTATTTCATCGACGCCAGCCGCGAGGCCGATCGACACGACTACGAACACGCAGTGAAGATCCTTCGATCCGCCGACGCCGATGCGTTGACGTCGGCCGACGCGACGCCGCACCGGGACCTGCTGTTTCGCATCCACGCGGACGAAATCGTGGGAAAGGGCGCGAAGCCGGGAGCCCGGTAGACCGGTTCACCATCCACCGGGGGGCCACCTCTTTTCCGTAGAATGCCCGACAACCTTACGGGCAAGCGCTGACGGTCGGACGCCTCGCGCTTCGGCACCTTCCTCCAACGACCCGACGACGAATCGACGTCGCGCGGTGTGACCGAGGAGGAGACCATGGATTCGCTGAAGATCCCGTCGGCGGTACCGGAGGTCGGGGTGCGCGCGAGTGTCGCCGCGCCGATCATCATCGCGACGGACGGACAGGAGCAATCGGACGCGGCGCTTGCGTTGGGACGGTTGCTCGCCGGGTCCAGCGATGCGGTTCGGTTGGTGAGGGTGCTGAGAACGTTGCCGATGGTCCCCGACGTCCCGATCCAAATTCCCATGGACGTGGAAAACGCTCGGCGGACCGAGGCAAGGTACGAAGTGGTCGCGCAAGCGAACCGCGTCTGGCAGGACGTTGCCGACGTCGAGCTCCACGAGGGAGACCCGGCGACCGCCATCGCCCGACTGGCCCACAAAGCTGGTGCATCGATGATCGTGGCGGGACTCGGACGACATCGCGTGACCGATCGTGTCTTCGGCGACGAGACGGCGCTTCGTCTCATTCGCGCCGCTGACGTGCCGGTCTACGCCACCGCGACCGGAACCGCGCGCGCGCCGCGCCGCATCGTGGTCGCGATGGACTTCAGCGAAACCAGTCTCCGCGCCGCCCGCCTCTCGCTCGACGTCGCGGCGAGTGGTGCGACCGTCTACCTCGCGCACGTCGCGCCACGCGACAGCTCGTGGGCCGACCTGAAAGGCTGGGGCACGACGTACAAGGTGAGTGTCGGCGATGCCCTCCAGCGGACGCGCGAGCAACTGCGCATCCCCGACGGCATGACCGTGCAGAACGTGCTGCTCCAGGGCGACGCGGCCACCGAGTTGTTGGCGTTCGCGACGAGCGTCAATGCCGACCTGATCGCGACCGGGAGTCACGGCCACGGATTCGTCGCGCGAATGCTCGTGGGCAGCGTGGCGACGCGACTCGTTCGATGCTCGACGTGCAGTGTGCTTACCGTCCCGCACGCGGCCGTGATGACCCAGGTGGGCATCTCCGTCGAGCCGCCCGTCGTGCGCGCAGTGCCGCACGGCGATTGGGGCGCGCAGCTCGACGCGTTCTCTCGCCGCAACGTTGGCCGCCGCGGCACGCTCGAGGTGGACGATCCGGAGATCGGCGCGCAGGCGCAGGAGTTCGACTATCCGCTGCGTGGGGCGACCTATGACTCGCACGACCAGCGTGTGACGCTGATGTTCGGCGAGCTGGCCTGGGGCGCGCCGCATCTCACGCGCGGAATCGCCGGCGCGTCGGCCGTGGACATCCTGCAGGACGAGCGCGGACGCGACCTCGCGCTTCGGGTCGCCCACGGCGCTGGGCAGACGCTGTTGACGTTCGCCTCGTAGAGGCGCTGGAGAAAGGCGGGACATGCGGCGGTTCGCGACGGTCGGCGCGGCCGTCGCATGCGCCCGTTATCCGCTCGACAGCCGGACGGCCCGACAGCTGTCCAGCGGTTCAGCCGTCTAGCTCTCTAGCCTCGGTGTCGTCCGGGAATCCCTCACAAAAAAACAAGCAACTCACTACGAGAGCTGCCTTGTTCCCGGACGGATGGCGACCACGGCGAACCGTAGCTTCGACCCGTGCTCCAATAGAGCCACACGCGCTCTGCAATCAGACCGCACGAAGCTCAACCCGACCGGAGGATGATTCTATGAAAACCAACATGACGCTCGGCCTCACGGCCCTGCTACTGGTAGCCATCGCGGGAAGCGGTTCCGCCCAGCAACCGACCAATGGCAGCGGGAAGGACTCGGCCGCGACGACCACCAAGGCCGCCCCCGATTCCGGCAAGAAGGTGATCCCCACGCCGATCAGTCTCTTCCGCCCGCAGGAGATCAACCACATTCGCCCGGCCGACATGCGCGGCGTGAACGTGTTTGAGTCGCCCAAAGACGACGAGGTGCCGTACACCGGCTTCGTCCTCTCCCTGGGCGGGGCCTTCACGCAGGAGTTCCAGGGCTTGGCCCACTACAACAACTCCGCCCCGGTCGTGGTCAGCGGGGTGAACAGCAATCAGCTCATGACCATCGGGCACGGCTTCAACAACGCGGTCGCCAACCTGAACGTGAACGTCCAGCTCGCCCCGGGCATCCGCGTGGCCATGACGTCGTACCTCTCGGCGCGGCACCACCAGGAGACGTGGGTCAAGGACGGCTACGTCCTGATGGATGCGTCGCCGATCGACAACGTGCTGCTCAAGGACATCATGAAGTACGCGACCGTGAAGGTCGGCCACTTCGAGATCAACTACGGCGACTCGCACTTCCGCCGCAGCGACAACGGCAACTCGATGTTCAACCCGTTCGTCGGCAACTATGTCCTCGACGCGTTCACGACCGAGATCGGCGCCGAGGTCTACGCGCGCTCTGACGGGGTGATCGCGATGCTGGCGGCGACCGGCGGCGAGATCCGCGGCCAGGTGACCGCTCCGGCGGCGCGGTCCCTGAGCACGATCGGCAAGCTGGGCTTCGACCAACGGTTCGGCGATCAGTTCCGCTTCCGCCTGACCGGCTCGTTCTACGCGAACAACAAGGCGGCGAGCAACACGCTCTACACCGGCGATCGCGGCGGCTCGCCCTACTATGACGTCCTCGAGAACACGGCGTCGACGGAAACCGCCAACGCGTGGTCGGGCCAGGTGCGCCCGGGCTTCTCGAACAAGGTGAACGCCGAAGTGGTGAACCCCTTCATCAAGGTCGGCGGCGCCGAGTTCTACGGCCACTTCGAGACGGCCACGGGTGGCGCGTTCACCGAACCGAAGCTGCGCACGCTGCACCAGAACGTGTACGAGGCGCTGTACCGCTTCGCCGACGACAAGCTGTACCTGGGCGGCCGGTACATCCACGTCAACGGCGAGCTGATCTCGAAGACGTACACGGATCAGACGGTGAATCGCACGCAGCTCGGCGGCGGCTGGTTCGTCACGCCGAACACGCTGGCGAAGCTGGAGTGGGTGAATCAGAAGTACCTGGACTTCCCGACGACCGATATCCGGAACGGCGGGCAGTTCAAGGGCTTCATGGTCGCCGGCACGATCGGCTTCTGAGGAGGGCAGCAACGGCCGGCGCCCGACGTGGGGCGCCGGCTGCGTTCCGTAGCAAGAGCGCCCCGTTCATCCTGAGCGGGGCGCATGCCGCACCAATCGCAGACCGGCTCGGAGGTGTGTATGAAAGCGAACGTTCCGGGTACAGCCACCACGATCTTCCTGCTCTTCTTCGGCGTTGCGCTGATCGACGCGCTCGTAGGCGGCAGCGCTTACGCGATCCTATTTTGGCTGGCCGTCGGATCCGCGTTTTTCGTCGCCGATCTGCGGCGCATCCGTCGGGCTCGCGAGAACGGCTGATCGCGGCTCGCGCGCGTCAGTCGTCCGCCGCCGTCGCCGTCACCGCAGCGTGGCCGTCCGCGTCGTACTCGACGTGGACGCGCCACGGCTGGCAGCAGACCTGACAGTCCTCGACATAGTCCTGCCGCTGTCCGCTTCCCGGATCGAGGGCCACGACGATCGCCTCGCCGCAGTAGGGACACGTGACCTCGCCCTCCACGTCGGCCGTGCCGTCACCGAGCGGGAAGTCCCGCTCGAGGTCGAATTCATCAGGATCGAAAGCGAACCGCATATCGAAAACCTAGCCGCCCGCCCGCCGTCTGTCGTACCGGTCCACCGGTCCACCGGTCCACCGGTCCACCCCTCGTCACGACACGTAAACGATCTCCCCCTCCTCATCGATCCCCATCTCGATCTCCATGCCGCACACGCCGCACACCTTGTTCGCGATCCACCGAACCGAGGAGAGCTCGCCCGTCTGCGGCGGCGCGGGCTTCACCTTGAGCTTCTTGTAACTGTACTCACCACAGTTCTCACACGCGTGGCCCTTCGCGATGCGCTCGGCGCGCTCCTGCGTGATCCGGGGCAACGATCACCGCCCGTCCGTTTTGGGTGGGATCGCGGGCGGGCTCCCGAGAGCGCCCGACGACCTCGGAGGCGCCGTTGGTTCGGTCGCGTTCGCCTGGCGCATGATGAGCTCGCGGATTCCGCCGAGGGCGCCCATCACGCCGGCGGCTTCGGCGGGTAGGAAAATCGTCGTGCCTTTGCCCTGTGTGACCAGCGGCAGCGCCTCCAGATACTTGAGGCCGAGCATGTACATCGCCGCTTCGCCCGAGGGCAGTGACGTGGAGATCTTCTGGATGGCCTGCGCCTCGGCGTCCGCCATCGCGAGCCGCGCCGTGGCGAGTCCCTTTGCGCGGAGCACGGCGGCTTCCATCTCACCCTGCGCCCGACTCACCTGCGACTGCTGCACGCCTTCGGCCTCGAGGATGGCGGCGCGCTTCGACGCCTCGGCGTTGGTGACCGCGGCGCGACGCTCGCGCTCGGCGCGCATCTGCAGCTCCATCGATTGTTGGATGTCGCGCGGCGGCTCGATCGCCTGCAGCTCGACGCGCGTGACGTCTACGCCCCAACCGATCGACGCTTCCTCGATCACCTCGCGCATCCTGCGGTTGATCATGTCGCGGCTGGCGAGCGTCTGGTCCAGCTCGATGTCGCCGACGATGTTGCGCAGCGTGGTGCGGGTGAGCGTCTCGAGGGCGAACGGCAGATTCTGGATCGCGTACGCGGCCTTCTGCGGATCGGCGATGCGATAGTAGAGGACGGCGTCGATGTCGATCGTGACGTTGTCCTTCGTGATCACCGGCTGGCTTGGAAAACTGAGGACTTGTTCCCTCAGATCGATGCGCGCGGTCGACCCCGACATGATCCGTTTCGTGCCACTCGGGTCTGTCTCGACGTATCGAACGTCGATCGTGCGAGGCCGCTCCATCCCCGGAATCAGAATGTTGAGCCCCGAACGACCGACGCGGTCAAAACGACCCCAGCGTTCGATGACGATGACCTCGGCCTGGCCGATCACCTTCACGCATCGCGCGATCAGCGAGGCCACGAAAACGACGACGATTCCTGTGGCTATCAGACCGACCATCTTCTCTCCCTATCGAGACCGACGGATAGTATCCGCCGCGGTGTGATTCGGCACGTGGCGCGCTGTTTTGCGCCGACGTCGATGGAGTCCCACCGATCAAGTATACAAAACATGCCGAGTGCGTGCGCGCGCGGTACATTCGCCGCGCCCGATCGGACTCGTGTCGAGGTCCACGTTTTCGATCGGACCGATTCATGCGGTCGTGCACTGTGATTTCGCACCCGACCTCTCTCGGCCAACGGTTCAATGCGACTGATGTACCTGACGATGTGCGCCGCCGCACTCGTCGCCTGCTCGGACGCGAGTCCGACAGCTCCTGCTCGTTCACGTCTCGCGCCCGCTACCGGAATCTCGGAGCCCGGCCCGTCAACTGAGAAGTTTGATCCACGTTCGGTAAAGGACCGTGTCGAGGAGCTCGTCGGCCGACAGTTCGGCCGCGTCACGCTCCCGCCGGACGCGTTCTCGCAGTCGGCCGACGCGGTACACCCGGACATCGCCTGTCCCGCCGGCGGATGGAACGGCGCCGAGTGCTGGCTGATGTACACGCCGTACAAGAACTCCGATCCCTCGTGGGAGAACCCGGGGTTTCTGCTCGCGGCGAACGATACGACGTGGATGACGCCCTCGTCGATTCGGAACCCGATCGTCGGCTACCCGGGCATCGGCGCCTACAACTCCGATCCGGACCATGCGTTCGATCCGGCGACCCAGCGTCTCATTCAGGTGTTCCGCGTCGTCGTCGACACGACGAACCGCATCATGCTCATGTCGACCGCCAACGCGCGCCAATGGACGACGCCGGCGATCGCGTTCTCGGTGCACAGCCACGACGCGGTCTCGCCGTCGCTGATCATCGAGCGCGATCGCATGGCGAAAGTCTGGTATATCAAGTCGGGAGTTGCCGGCTGCAACGCCGAGACGACCACGCTCCAGCTTCGAACCGCGCGCCCGGGACTCACCGACGACTTCGAGTCGGCCCAATGGAGCGCGCCGGTTGCCACCGACCTCGCGATTCCAGGGTACGTGCCGTGGCACATTGACGTCGCCGAGCTTCCGTTCGGCGGTTACGTGGCGCTGATCGCGGCATTCCCGCGCGGAAACAGTTGCTCGCAGAGCGACCTGTGGCTCGCCACGAGCGACGACGGGTTGGCCTGGCATACGCTCGCGCTGCCGGTGCTGTGGCGTGGAATGGGCATCGCGAAGAAGCGCGCGGTCTCGACCTGGTATCGAGGCACGCTGCGTTACGACCCGGCGACCGATCTCCTCGATATCTGGCCGTCGGCGCTCGCGGGCCCCAACTGGACCATCTACCACACGTCCGTCCGTCTCGGCGAAATCAGGGATCTGATGGCCGGCGCCAAAGCAAGCGACATGAGGGCGGTCGTGGTGGCGTCGCGCCGTGTACCGCGCCCGACGATCGCGATGCCGTAGCCTGGAACCTTACGTCGGGTCTCTGGATTCATCGCGCGGCGCCTGACTAGCAGGCGCCGCGACGACTATACGGCCCGCCGTTCGTGCCCTGAGTTCCGGCCGCGAGACGGCCAGCCATCGGAGGAGATAACAGCATGCGAATGTGGGGACTTTCGCTGGCGGCAATCGGCATCGTGGTCGCGGCCGCGTGCGGCGGTGGCGGCGGCGAAACGACGACGACCGGCCCCGGCAACCAGCCGGGAAACGGCAACAACAACAGCAATCCGAACACGGTCACGCTCGTCGACTCTAGCTTCAATCCGGCGAACATCACCATCAAGTCCGGACAGACCGTCACCTGGCAATGGGTCGCGTGCACGGACACGACCGGCGGCTATGGCTACGGGGGTACGGGCTGCATCACGCACCAGATCATGTTCGACGACGGGAGCGGCACGGTCTCGCCGCAGCAGAACCAGGGCACCTTCAACCGGACGTTCGCCTCGGCCGGCACGTTCAAGTATCACTGCACGATCCACGGTAGCTCCATGTCGGGACAGGTGGTCGTTCAGTAGCGGCCTTTCGTCCCGGCTCCTGGCCGGGTCACCCAGATCCGTGCTTCGCGCGAATGCTCGCCTGCCCAGGGCGAGCATTCGTTTTCCGGGCGTCGGTGTCTGGCTTCGGGCGTGGGTCAACGTCTAGGCGGATCATGCGTTTACCTTAGGTTAAGAAGGCTTTGCGGACCGGCGCTGGGTGGTCCCCGTGACGACGCCGCGCGTTCGCCGCCACGTTAGGCCACCTGACTCGAAACGTTTCTTCGGGCCCGCCTCCGAATGTCCTGTCGCCTCACACTCGGTGTTGGATTCGCGCTCTTGGCGGGGCCTCTGGCGACCGGGTTCGCTCAAGGCGCTCAGGACGCGCCCAACCAACCGAAGTTCACGACACAGGTATTGATCGTCCCCGCCTTCTTGGGCCCCGACCGGGGCGTGGCGAGCCGCGGTGCGGACATCGTTCGGTCGCGGGTCGCCGGTGCGTTCCCGAAGAACGAGCTCCGCGTCGTCTCCGGCGGCGACATGGACGATTGGTTCCGGCGCTCGGGGTTCGACGAGAATCCGGCGCTGAGCGACGGCGAGCTCAAGGAAATGGCGCGGAAGTTCCGTGCCGACGAACGCATCACCGGCACGCTGACGCGTCAGCCGGACGGATCCATTCGCATCGAGGCGGCGTTGGCGCTCGTTCGAGATCTGCGACTCTCGCAGCCGATCGTGGCGAACGCGCCGTCGGTTCCGCAGGCGGCGGAGGCCGTCGCGGCGGAAGCGATCGCCGCGCGTCGACAGCTGTCGTCGCTCCGCCAGTGCGAGAACTCCGATCGCGCGGGAAACGCCCGCGACGCGGCGGCCGCCGCGACGACGGCGATCTTGCTCTATTCTCGCGCCGTGCCGGCGCGCGTCTGTTTGCTGAACGCGCTCTCGCACCTCGAGGTCAGCGCCGACAGCGTGATCGCCGTGTCGCGCGCCACGCTCATCGTCGCGCCGGCCAACGCGGTGGCGCTCGAAGATCTGGCGCAGGCGCTCGACTCGAAGGGTCAGGCGCGCGAGGCCGCCCCCGTGTGGGCGAAGCTTCTCGCGACCGACTCCACCAGCGAGGCGATGATCGAAAAGGTCGTCAACGCGCTCGCCCGCGAAGGGTTTCCCAATCTCGCCGCGCCGATTATCGATCGCGGCACCGACGCCCACCCCGACAACCTGCCGCTGCTCAAGGTGCGCTGGCTGGTCCATCTCGCCGAGAATGACTGGAAGGGCGCGATCCAGGCTGGCGATCAGATGCTCGCGCGCGACCAGGCGGCGCAAAGCGATCCGGACTTCTACACACGCCTCGCCATGGCGCTGCGTTCCGACGGAAAGTCCGAGCGCGCGCTGGCGGTCGCCGCCAGCGCCGTCGCGAAGTTCCCGGAATCCGCGTCGCTCTACGTTCTCTATCTACAGCTGCTCAAGTCCGAGGCCGACTCGGCGCTCCAGCGCGGCTTGGCCGCGTTCCCGGACAACGCCGAAGTCCACGTTTTCGCGGCGCAGGCGTTCAAGGGCACCGGGAACCAAGCCGCGGCGCTGGCCGAGACAAAACGGGCGCTCGCCGTGAACCCAAGACTTCCGCACGGCTACTTGCAGCTCGCGCAGCTCGAAGTCGACGCCGGTGAGACCGACAGCGCTTTCGCGGCGATCGACATGGCGCTGAAGAGCGGCGAGGACTCGACCACGGTCGCCCAGTTCGCGCTCGCGCGCGGCAACACGCTCTTCAAGTCGGCGGGCACGACGCAGAAGCGCGAGGACTTTCAGCGCGCGATGAAGTTCCTCACCCTCGCCGTCCGCATCCGGCCGTCACCGGAAGCAAAGTTCCTGGTTGGAGCGTCGGCGCTGTCGATCGGCCAATCCGCCGCGACCGAAGCGGCGCCGGCGAAAAGCTGTGACCTGACGAAGCTCGCCGATTCGTCGCTCACCGAAGCCGAGATCAACCTCGTCAGCGGCGGCTCCGCCGCTCCCGACGCCGCGAAGCAGTACCTCGAGTACGTCGCGAAGCTCCGGCCTTATGTGGCCGAGGAGCTCAAGAATTTCTGCGCGGCGGTTCGCACGGGACGCGAGACACCGCCACAAAAGAAATAGCCGGCGCCATCGCGGCGCCGGCTATCACGACCGGTGGGGTCGGTCCCCGCGCGAAGCTACAACGCCGGCTGTGCCTCGGCCGCTGTCGCGTCCCTCGCTAGATCTCGCTCGCGCCGCGCCGTGCGCAGCATGTTCGTCCCCGTGTAGATGACGACGACGACGACCAGCCACTTGAGGACCGTGAGCGGCAGGTTCGTTACGAGGAACGCGGCGATCAGAACGGCCGGAATGCCCGGCAACAGCATCGACATAATGGAAGGCGCGTGATAGGCGTTCGATCGCATGAAGCGGACGTTCGCGAACGGCATCAGGAACGCGCACGAGCCCATCATGATCGGAAAGGCAGTCGTCTCCGTCATGCCGAGGAGCCCCACGAGGATCAGGCACGGCGCGTAAAGCCCGATGCCGAGCGTCATGAGCGCGCCGAGGACGAAGTTGCCCGCTACACCAATGGCCAGCTTTGCGCCCGTCAGGCTCAAAACCGCTCCGCCGGTCGGTGCCTCGCCGGTCTGCCGGATGATCATGATGATCGCGAAGCCGAGCAGTGCGAGGCCCATCCCGATCTGCACCTTCCGCCGATTCCACTGACTCACCACGCCCGCGCCAAGCCACGCGCCGAGGACCGCCGCCACGATCATGAGGATGAGCGTCGTGCTGTCGACCGGAACGAGCTTGGTGTAGATGTACGCCTGGATAACGGTGGGGATCACGTACCCGACGTTCAACGTGCCGGGGATGCGTTCGTCGGGAATCAGCTTCCACTGGCGCACCATCGACGTCGTCGTGGCGTAGGAGCCGATGCCGAGGGTGTCGAAGAAGTTCGCAATGAAGCTGACGACCGACATGCCAAGCGTGGGCCGAATCGCATCTCCCGCCGCGGCCCGCTGACGCAATGAGCGAACGAGCATCACCAGATAACCGAGCGTGACGATCGCAAGGGCCACGAACAGCGCGTTACGCGCCATCATCGATCCGCCGGCGGGGACGGGCGCTGGGCCAGAGGCGGTTTGCACCATGGGATTCGCGGTGAAGGGGAGGTTGTGCATCGCGAAGGCCTTCGTTCATCCGCTTGCGACGGCCTGTGCGTGCGGATATTGTATCCGCTCCCACTTTTGTCGCATTGGAGTTTGCATGACCCTTCGGACTGTACCTGACGTTAATCCCGCGCACCGCTATGCGCCATCCGCCGCGCGCGTGTCGACCCCCATTCGGCGACAAACCGTCGCCAGCATGACCGTCGAAGCCCTCCGCGAGCGCATTCTTCGCGGCGACTTCCCCGACGGCGAGCCGCTTCGCCAGGACGCCCTCGCCGACGAACTCGGAGTGAGCCGCATCCCCGTCCGCGAAGCCCTGCGCCAACTCGAGGCCGAGGGCCTCGTCAGCTTCAGCCCGCACCGCGGCGCCGTCGTCTCGACGCTCTCGCTCGACGAGATCGACGAGCTGTTCGAGCTCCGCGCCGACATCGAAGGCGATCTGCTCCGCCGCGCCATTCCCCTGATGACCGACGAGCAGTTCGACCGTGCCGTCGAAGTGCTGGATGCATTCGAAGACGCGCTCGCCAAGGGCGAAGCGTCGCGTTGGGGGCCGCTCAACTGGCACTTCCACGCCGCGCTCTATGCGCCGGCGGCGCGCAACTTCACCATGGGCGTGCTTCAAAAGCTGCATCAGCACAGCGATCGCTATTTCCGCATGCAGGTCCTGCTCGCCGGCGGCGGACACACGGCCAGCCAGGAGCACCGGGCGATCGCCGCGGCGGTGCGCAAGGGCGACATCGAAACCGCTACGCAGCTCATGCGGTCGCACATTCTCGGCGCCGGCCAGTCGCTTCTCGAATTGCTCCACGCGCAGCGGAACGGCTCGGCCACGCCCGCGTCGGTGCCGGTCGTCGTCGCCAACGCCGACCGGTGACCGCCCCAGCCAAACTCCGCCACTTCATCGGCGGGGAGTGGCGCGCGAGCGACTCTGACCGCTGGATCGCCGACGTCAATCCCTCGAACGCCGAGGATGTCGTCGCGCAAGTTCCGGCGGGTACCAGTGACGACGTCGACCGTGCCGTGCGATCGGCCGCGTCGTCACAGGGTGCGTGGCGTGCCCTGACCGGCCCGGCGCGCGCCGAACTGCTCTACAAATGGGCCGACGCGATCGGCTCGCGCGCCGACGAGCTGGCGCAACTCGTCACGCGCGAAGTTGGAAAACCGATCGGCGAGTCGCGAGGCGAGGTCGGTCGGTGCGTGACGCTCCTCCGCTATTACGCGGGCGATGCGGTGCGCGCCGTCGGCGAGGTCATACCCGCGCAAACCGCCGGCTCGTTGCAGTTCACGCTGCGCCGCCCGCTCGGCGTCGTCGCCCTCATTACGCCGTGGAACTTCCCGGTGGCGATTCCGCTGTGGAAGGCCGCACCCGCTCTCGCGTTCGGCAACACGGTCGTGCTCAAGCCCGCTGAGTCGTCGTCGCAGTCGGCGGTGTTCCTCGCCGAGTGTGCCGCGGCCGCGGGAATCCCGAAGGGCGTGTTCAACGTCCTGCTCGGCGCGGGCGACATCGTGGGAGCGCGCCTGATCGACGCCGACGACGTGCAGGCGGTGAGCTTCACCGGCTCCGGGAAGATCGGGGCTACCGTCGCCGCCGCCGCCGCGCGGCGGAACATTCGATATCAGACGGAAATGGGCGGGAAGAACGTCGCCATCGTGATGCCCGACGCGGATCTCGATCTCGCGGCCTCGCTGACCGCCGCCGGCGCGATGCGCTACGCCGGACAGAAATGCACGGCGACGAGCCGGGTCGTCGTCGCGCGCGAGGTGGAAGGCGACTTCCTCGACCGGCTGCGCAGCCGCATCGCGGCGCTCCCGCTCGGTCCGGTCACCGATCCCGCATCGGCGATTGGCCCGGTGATCAGCGCGGCTTCGCGCGATTCGATTCGGCGAGTGCTCGATGGATCGAACGCGGAGCGCGTGTACGTCGGCGACGTTCCGTCCTCGGGCGATTTCGCCAAAGGCTACTTCGTCGCGCCGACCGTCGTGCGCAACGCGCCCGCGGACTCGGATCTCGCGAGACGAGAGCTCTTCGGCCCCGTGCTGGCGAGTTTCTCGGCCGACGATCTCGATCACGCGATCGCGCTCGCCAACGACACCGTGTACGGACTCAGCGCATCGCTGTTCACGCGCGACCTGCGCAGCGCGCTCCGCTACGTCGATCAAATCGCCGTCGGCATGGTGCGCGTCAACGGCGACACGACCGGCGTCGATCCGCACGCGCCGTTCGGCGGTATGAAAGGATCGAGCTCGGGGAGTCGCGAACAGGGTCCGGCGGCGCGCGAGTTCTACACCGAGATCAAGACCGTTCAGCTCAATGCCTGATCGAGCCGGAGGCGACGCACTCGAGTTGCGCGTCGTGGACTCCCATACGGAAGGTGAGCCCACGCGTGTGATCGTCGACGGGTGGCCGCAGCCGGCCGGCGCCACGATGGCCGAGCGGCGCGACGACCTGCGGCGCAACGCCGACCAGCTCAGACGAGGCGTCGTCGGTGAACCGCGCGGCCACGCGGCGATCGTCGGCGCGCTGCTCACACCTCCCGTCACACCGGGCGCGCAAGCCGGCATCGTTTTCTTCAACAACGAGACGTACCTCGGCATGTGCGGCCATGGGCTGATCGGCGTCGCGCGCACGCTTCAGCATCTCGGGCGGCTGTCGCCCGGTGTCGCGCGTTTCGACACGCCGGTGGGGCCCGTCTCGGCCGAGTTGAACGACGATGGATCGGTGACGATCGAGAACGTCGCGGCGAAGGCGCACGCGCTCGACGTCGCCATCGACGTCCCCGGATGCGGCCGCGTCGTCGGCGACGTCGCCTATGGCGGGAACTGGTTCTTCATCACGCACGTGCAGGCGAAGCTCGACACGTCGAACGTCGACGAGCTGCTTCGCCTGACCCGCGCCATGCAGAGCGCGATCGACGCGCAGCGTCCCGCCGGCGGCGCGCCGATCGACCACATCGAGCTGTCAGGCGCGCCGCACGACCCCGAATCCGACGCGCGCAACTTCGTCCTTTGTTCCGGCGGCGAGTACGATCGTTCGCCGTGCGGCACGGGCACGTCGGCCGTGATGGCCGCGCTGCACCGGCGCGGGTCACTCGCGTTCGAGCAGCCGTGGCGGCAGGAGAGCATCACGGGCGGCCGGTTCACCGGGTGGCTCACGCGCGGCAACGACGGCGAATTGATTCCGCACATCCGCGGGCGCGCGTTCATCACCGGCGATTCGACTCTCCGATTCGACCCAGCCGATCCGTTTCGATTCGGCATAGGCGGCTGACCGTGCGCGCAGGGGTGGGGGCCACCTCTGACGCGATCGTCGTCGGCGCGGGAATCGTCGGCGCCGCGTGCGCCGAGGCGCTCGCGCGCGACGGCTGGCGAGTGACGATTCTCGAGGAAACGTTCGCCGCTTCGGGCACGACGGCCGCGGGCATGGGACACATCGTCGTGATGGACGACTCACCCGAGCAGCTCGCGCTGACCGCCTACTCCGACCGACTCTGGCGCGAGCTCGGCCTCGACTCGGATCGTCGATCGGAAGTCGAGCGATGTGGCACGCTCTGGATCGCCGAAGACTCGACGCAACTCGCGGCGCTCGAAGCGAAGCGCGACGCGTATGGCGGAGTCGGCGTCGCGACCGAGGTTCTCGATGCACGCGGCCTCGAGATCGCCGAGCCGATGCTCCGTCGCGGGCTCGCCGGAGCGCTTCGTGTTCCGGCCGATTCCGTCGTCTATCCACCCGGCGCCACGCTCGAGTTGCTGCGCCGTGCGGGAGCTCGCGGAGCGGTTCTCCGCGAGCGCGTGCGCGTCGTGGCGCTCGAGGCCGGGTTCGTCCGCACGCAGACCGGCGAGACCATTCATGCGGATGTCGTCGTCAACGCGGCAGGGGCGCGCGCGGCCCAGCTCACGCCGGAGCTGCCGATCGTGCCGCGCAAAGGTCACCTCGCCATCACCGATCGTACGTCGCACGCCTGTCGGCACCAGCTCGTCGAGCTTGGCTATCTCGCGAGCGCGCACTCGATGACGACCGAATCGGTCGCGTTCAATCTCCAGCCGCGCAAGACGGGACAGATGTTGATCGGGTCGTCGCGCGAGCTCGTGGGTTGGGACGCGTCCATCAACCGCGCCGTGTTGCGACGCATGCTCGCTCGCGCCGTGGACTTCGTCCCAATCCTCGCGAACCAGTCGGTGATCCGCTGCTGGACCGGATTTCGTCCGGCGACTCCCGACAAGCTTCCTTTGATCGGAGCGTGGGATCCGACGCCCGGGGTGTGGGTCGCCGCGGGACACGAAGGCCTCGGCATAACCACCTCGCTCGCCACCGCCGGCATCCTCGCCGACCTCGTCGCCGGCCGAGCCCCGGCGATCGACGCGGTGCCGTTCGCACCGACACGCGCGAGCGCGCGGCTGGATGCCGAAGCCAAGGTTCCCGCGTGAGCGGCACGGTCGAGATCAGCGTCAACGGTCGCGCGGTTCGGGCCGACAAGGGATCGACCGTCGCGGCGGCGCTCCTGTCGTCGCGGGAATCGGCCTTTCGCATTTCGGAAAGCGGCGAGCCCCGGGCGCCTCTCTGCGGAATGGGAACGTGCTACGAGTGCCGGGTCACCATCGACGGTGTCGAACAGCAGCGCGCCTGTCTGGTGAGAGTGCGCCCCGGCATGCGAGTGCTCGCCGGTGCGGAGCACCGATGATCCGCGCGACCTGCGACGTACTCGTCATCGGCAGCGGACCGGCGGGCATCGCCGCCGCCTCGCGGGCGGCGGAGCTCGGTGCGCGGACGTTACTGGTCGACGAAGGGCTCGCGCCCGGCGGACAGATTTGGCGCGCGAGCGTCGGCGGGCGGCAAGCTGCCGTGGCGCGCCGATGGGTCGAACGACTGGCGCGCAGCGGCGCGGCGATCAGGAGCTCAACGAGCGTCGTCGACATCGAACCAATTGGCGATCGCTTTCGTGCCCTCGCCGACGCGCGAGGTGACGTCATCTCGATAGACGCCGGCGCGGTCGTTTTCGCGACGGGTGCTCGCGAGCTTTTCCTCCCGTTCCCTGGCTGGACCTTGCCGAACGTGTTCGGCGTCGGCGGCGGCCAGGCGCTCATGAAGTCCGGGATGTCCGTACGCGGAAAACGCATCGTCGTTGCCGGCACGGGACCGTTGGTGCTCGCGGTGGCTGCAGCGTTCGCGTCGCATGGGGCGCGCGTGCGTGTCGTGGCCGAGCAGGCGCCGTTCCCCCGAGTTGCGCGATTCGCCGGGTCGCTTTGGCGCACGCCCGGTCGCGCGGGTCAGGCGCTGGCGTTGAGAGCGAGACTGGGCGCTGCTCCTCGCTATTCGACGGGCACGTGGATCGCGCGCGCCAACGGAGCGGCGCGCGTCGAGTCGGTGACGCTCACGGACGGACGAGCCAGTCGAACGATCGAGTGCGACATCCTGTGCGCCGCGTTCGGGCTTCTTCCCAACTTGGAGCTCGCGCGGTTCGCCGGATGTGCGATTGGAACGGACGGCGTTCAGGTCGATGAAGTGCAGGCGACGAGCATCGGCGGCCTCTTTTGCGTCGGCGAGCCAACGGGGATCGGCGGCGTCGATCTCTCGCTTGTCGAAGGCGAGATCGGCGGAACGGCGGCGGCCGGCGGATCGCCGAGCCGACGTCTTGCGGCGACGCGCGCGCGCTTGCGCCGCGAGGCAACGCTTCTCGCGGAGACCTTTGCGCTCCGTCCCGAGCTGCACGCTCTCGCGACCGACGACACCATCGTGTGCCGCTGCGAGGACGTGCGCTTCGGCGAGCTCGATCGTTCGTGGACCCCTCGGCAGGCGAAGCTCTACACGCGAATCGGTATGGGCCCCTGCCAGGGCCGAATCTGCGCCTCCGCGCTAGAATGTGTTTGGGGCTGGCCGCATGAGGTGCCGCGTCCGCCGATTCAACCCGCTCGCGTCGCGGCGCTCCTCGGCGCCCCGGACGATGCGGTTCTCCCGTGAACATCGAACTCTGACGGAGCTCGCGACCATGGAGCAGCGCGATTGGCAAGGCGTATTTCCCGCGATCACGACGCCGTTCGGCGCCGGATTGGCCGTCGATCATCCCCGCCTCGGCAAACACGTGCGCTGGCTGGCCGACTCGGGCTGCCGCGGGATCGTCGCGCTCGGGTCGCTCGGCGAAGCGGCCACGCTGCGCTTCGACGAGAAGGTGAGCATTCTCGAAACGTGTCGCAAAGCGCTCGGCAACGACGTACCGCTCGTGGCGGGCATCGCCGGGCTGGCGACGGCGGAGTGCGTCGCGCTCGCCGAGCGCGCCGCGGCCGTGGGTTGCGACGGATTGATGGTGCTGCCCCCGTACGTGTATCGCGGCGACTGGCGCGAGACGAAGGCGCACTACGATGCGATCATCGGCGCGACGAAGCTCTCGTGCATGCTCTACAACAACCCGATCGCCTACGGCACGGACGTGTCGGCGGCACAGATGATCGAGCTGTCGGCGCACGCGAATCTCCATGCCGTCAAGGAATCCAGCGGCGACGTGCGACGTGTCACGGCAATCCACGAGACGCTCGGCGACCGGCTCGTCATCTTCGCCGGCATGGACGATGCGATTCTCGAGTCGATTCCCATGGGCGCGGGCGGCTGGGTCGCCGGCCTCGTGAACGCGCTTCCGGCCGAGTCGGTACGCGTCTTCGAGCTCGCGCGAGACGGCCGCTTCGACGAGGCTCGCGCGCTCTACGAGTGGTTCTTGCCGCTCCTGCGCCTCGACACCGTTCCGAAGTTCGTCCAGCTCATCAAGCTCGTTCAATCCGAGGTAGGGCAGGGGAACGCTTCGGTACGTCCGCCGCGCCTCGAGCTGGCGGGAGCCGAGCTGGCCGACGTGACAGCGCTCATTCGTGAGCGGCTGGCTTGCCGGCCGACGCTCGACGCGCCGCGCCGCGAGCAGCGCGGCGCGCTCGCGTCCAGCGGCGTCGCGTGAGCGGGCGCGGAAACTACGCGCGCATCTACGCCGTCGTCCGTCGAGTTCCGAAAGGCAGAGTAACGACCTACGGCAATGTCGCGCGCATCGCCGGACTCCCGGGGCATGCGCGCCAGGTTGGATACGCGCTCGCCGCGCTGCCGACGGGAACGAGCGTGCCCTGGCATCGCGTCATCAACGCGCAAGGCAAGCTCAGCCTCGAGCGCGATGGGAAAAGCTCCGGAACGACGCAGCGAATTCTGCTCGTGCGTGAAGGAGTGATCGTGAACGCGGGCGGCCGTGTGTCGCTCGCGCGATTCGGCTGGCGCATCGCCAAGCCGGCCTGATGCTCGCACCGTAGAACGACGGCGACGCATCGCGGGGACGGGCTTTCGTCCACGTTCGCGGACGGTTCCCAGTGGGACCCGCATCACAGGCGCCGCTCTAACTCGTTCGCCGCGAGGGACTTCGATGGGCGTGAGGGCGAGGGATTCCGCTGGTCTCGGCCATGCCTGTGCAAGGCCGCGCAGCGATCTCTCACATCAAACCTCGAGTCTTATGCGCAGCATTCGCAGCCTTGTCGTCGCGGCATCGGTGTTGGCCGCGGGAACGCTCGGCGCCCAGACCTCGGAGTCGGGCACCACCACGTTGAAGGTGACGCCATACGCCGGGTACATGTTTTTCGGCGACTATCTGAAGGGCCCGGTCGGAACGACCCTGACGAACGCGCCCGCTCTCATGTACGGAACGCAGTTCAACCTTCCGCTGTCGTCGAACGTGTCGCTCGTTGGAAACCTCGGCTACACGTCGTCGGACATTCAAATCGGCGTGCCGTTTTTCGGCGGAGTGGGCACCGGATTGCGCAGCACGATGTACATGTACGACGCCGGTCTCGAGTACGACTTCCGTTCGACGAAGAGCGGCTCGATTCCGTTCATGCCGTTCGTCACGGGCGGGGTTGGCGCGATGCACTACAACATCGACGGCGACTTCCTTTCCACCCAGGCGACGAACTTGGCCGGCAACGTCGGCCTCGGCGCCGACTTCGTCGTGGGGCGCGGCGTCGCCCTGCGCCTGATGGCGAAGGACTACATCGGCCAGTTCAACTTCCAGGACGCGACGGGATTCGGCTTGACGGGACAGACGGCGAACAACTTCGCGCTGACCGGTGGTTTGAAGTTCGACTTCTGATTGGCGGCGGGCATCTGGCGGCGGGCTAGAACCTTTGCGCAGATGCCGCAGATCTGAACGACAATGCCGCAGATGAACCAACAGATGGTTCATCTGCGGCATTGCTGTTTCAAGCCGCGTCACCCGCGTTGAGTTCTTCTCGATCGCCAAGGGTGGATCGCTCGCCAATTCGTGGATCGCCGCGGGAGTCCGCCGCCCGGCTATGGCGGTGCCCCGTTAATTTCGTCGCATGAGCCGTAAGGCGCCGTCAGCGGCGGGTGCCGCATCCCGCGTCGTGCGCGAATTCCTCGCGGGCGCGATCGACTACGCGGGGTTGTTCCCGCCCGCCGCGCTCGACATGCGAACGGCGATTCGCAACTACGCGTCGTATCG
Source organism: uncultured Gemmatimonadaceae bacterium (assembly GCA_963736315.1). GTDB lineage: Bacteria > Gemmatimonadota > Gemmatimonadetes > Gemmatimonadales > Gemmatimonadaceae > JAQBQB01. Next base: position 849,357 of record CAVTOB010000001.1, read on the forward strand.
CGTCGGCGACGACGCCTCGCTGCTCGGCCGATTCGTCACCCCCGCCGCGCGACTGAGCGAGCTCGCTGAGGAGCTCGAGTCGCTCGATCGGCCCGGAGAGACGATCAAAGTCAGCGCCGTGCTGGGCGCGAACATCGCCGCCGACATCCAGTCGGTGATCGCGTTCAATGCACGCGTGTCGCGAGCCACGGTTGATTCCATTGAAGCCAAGGCGGACCGGCCGGGCGCGATCTACGAACTCGCGTCGGGGCGGTCCGCGACGCTCGAGGTATTTGTCGAGCTTCCACTGGGGGGGACAGCGAGCTCGAGTTGCTCGTCGACGCCGTGCGGGCCGTGCGCGCTCGAGCAAAGGTACGGACGGGAGGCATCACCACCGAAGCGTTCCCGAGCGCGCGGTCCGTCGTGCGCTTCATGCGCGCGTGTCTCGACGCGGTCGTTCCATTCAAGGCCACGGCTGGGCTGCACCATCCGGTCACGGGAACGTACCCGCTGACCTATGCGCCCGATTCGCCGCGCGGGACGATGTTCGGATTCCTCAACGTTTTCCTCGCCGCGGCATTTCTCACGATGGGAATGTCCGATGAAGACGCCACTCGGCTGCTCGACGATCGGGACGCGTCGGCGTTCGTGTTCGGGGAAGACGGAGTCGAGTGGCGTGGGCGCCGCCTCGATACGGCGCACCTGGCCGCCACCCACGAGCGAGTGTTCGGATCCTTCGGCTCGTGCTCGTTCCGTGAGCCGGTCGACGACCTGCGGTCCATGGCTCTGCTCTCGTGAGCGATCTCGACCGAACCCACGATCCCGCGGCCGCGTCATGGGTGGCGTCGGCCAACGATCCGCGCACCGATTTTCCGATTCAGAACCTTCCGTTTGGCGTCTTTCGCCGCCGGGGAGAAACGTCCCGCGTCGCGCGCATCGGAGTCGCGATCGGCGACGAGATCCTCGACCTCACCGCTTGCGCGAGCGACGGCTTGCTGCTGTCGCTCGACGACGATCTCGTCGCGCGTCTCGGCGACGTGACGCTGAATCGGGTGATGGAGCGCGGGCGCGACGCCTCGCGCGCTCTGCGGCTCACGATCAGCGACCTGTTGCGAAGCGGCGGGAACGAGCGGGCGCGTCGCGCGGACGTCGAACGCTGTCTCCTTTCCGCGCACGACGCCGAGATGGCGCTGCCCGCCGCGATCGGCGACTACTCCGATTTCTACGCGTCGATCGAACACGCGACCAACGTCGGTTCGATGTTCCGGCCGGACAATCCGCTGCTGCCGAACTACAAGTGGGTGCCGATCGGGTATCACGGACGGGCGTCGTCGATCGTGGTGAGCGGGACCGATGTGGTGCGCCCGGTTGGGCAGACGCGAGACGGCGACGCGCCGGCGCCAAGCGTAGAGCCGAGCCGCCGATTGGACTACGAGCTCGAGATCGGCGCGTTCATCGGACCGGGTTCGCGTTTGGGCGACCGGATCTCGATCGGCGACGCGAGCGCGCACGTGTTCGGGTTGTGCCTTCTGAACGATTGGTCGGCGCGCGACATCCAAACGTGGGAGTATCAACCGCTCGGCCCGTTCCTCGCGAAGAGCTTCGCGACGTCCATCTCGCCGTGGGTCGTCACGCTCGAGGCGCTCGCGCCCTTTCGCGTCCCTTCGCGAGCGCGGCCGTCGAGCGACCCGGAGCCGCTGGCATACCTCGGCGATCGCGCGGACGCTGAGGCCGGTGGGTTCGACATCACGCTCGACGTTTACCTGTCGACCTCCGCGATGCGCGACGCCGGCAGGGATCCCGTGCTGCTGAGTCGCGGCACCTTTGCCGACATGTATTGGACCGTCGCACAGCTCGTGACGCACCACTCCAGCAACGGCTGCAACCTTCGACCGGGCGATCTCCTCGGCAGCGGCACGGTTTCGGGAGCCGCCAAAGAGACGCGAGGGTGCTTGCTCGAGCGCGCGTGGCGGGGAACAGAAGCGGTCGCGCTTCCAGGCGGCGAGATACGTTCGTTTCTTCAGGACGGAGACGACGTCATCTTTCGCGGCTATTGCGAGCGCCGCGGCGCGCGACGAATCGGCTTCGGTGAATGCCGCGGCCGCGTCCTGCCAGCCCGCGGCTCGCTCGCGTAACGCCGTCGGTCGATCGAGCCGCGGGAACGACGGTCAGAACGCCGGGCGCACGAGCAGCGACTGACCGACGCGGATTCGGCTGGCGGTCAAATGATTCCACGCCAACAGCTGGTCGGTCGTCGTGTTCCACATCGTGGCGATCCCGCCGAGCGCGTCCCCGCGACGCACCGTGTAGTACTTCGCCTTGCGGCGTCGCGCCTCCGCCGCCTGGCGAGCTTTTTCGATTTCTCTCATCTCACCGCCGCGCAACGCGGCGAGCGCGACCGCCCGATCGCGCCGTGATGCCATCGCGGCAACGAGCAAGTTCGCCGACGCGCCCGACGCCGAAGGCACGCCCAGGCGGATCTGGTCCTTCGGCGTGCTGATCACGATCGCCTTCGCCAGACCAAAAAACGTCCGCCCCGACGAGACGTGGACGCTCGTGTCGAGCGCGAATTCCCGCTGCTCGAACGTCGGTGGAAGGTCCGGAGCGGCAAGGACGTCGCGGGGCTCGACCCCGAGGTACACGAGACGCCGGTCGGTGAGTGCGAGGAGGCCGCGGGTCGCGCGAAAGTAGGAGATGGCCGGGCGCTTGAACACGGGAACGACGCGGTGCACCTGCTCGCCCGGCTGCAGGGTGTTGATGCGCAGCTCGCGCTCGGCGATGGCGTTGGCATCGCGCGGATTCGTTCGATCGGCGCGGAGCACCAGCGCGACGATCGCGATCGCCGTCAGCAGAATGAGCGCGCGAGTCGCGTAGCGGCCCCCGCCCGACGGGCGCCGATGTGCGCCCGATCCTCGTGATCGCTGATGAACGTGAGGTGTGTGTCTCATGGCGAAACCGGGGCTCTTGCGTGACGCAAGCTAGTTGCCTTCGACCCGCCCCCGCGCTATTCTCACAGTGCTGAACACGCTGTAAAAAGCGGGCGCGGCAGTAGTACGAATCGGGACCCTCGGTTGGTCTGGGTGTACTACCAAGTGCGTGTCACGTGGCGCGGGCGTTCGCCCCCACGGCGCGTATCCCACCTCGACCTCTCCTGCACGGAGGCCACTATCCGCCCGATCAAGAATGTATGGCTGCAGATTGCGCTCGCTGCCGGACTCGTCGCGTCGATCGCGATCGGCATCGAGCTCAGCCGTCCGCTTAGGGCGACGCGCGAACCGGTGGCTGCGCAGATCGCGGCGCATCGGTACATCGACTCGAGCGACGAGTCGGTAGTCGCGCGCGCGCTGTTGGCGAGCGCGCAGGTGTCCGACACGGTCAAGTCGCTCGATTCCACGGATTCCCGTACTCCGTGGGCCTCGTCTCCGACCGGCGTCGCCCTGCAGTCGCCGCAGTTCTTTCACGACCGCGATTCGTTCGCGATGGACCTCGTCCGCACCGGTCGCGTCGATCCGAGTCGCGCGCGGTCGCTCGCCGACGTCGCCGTACGTGAAGCGTATACCCGGAAAATCCCGCCCGCCCTCGTGCTCGGCGTGATGATGACCGAGAACGACGCGTTCAAATCGACGGCGCGCTCGAATGTCGGCGCGGTCGGCCTGATGCAGATCATGCCGAAGATCTGGACGTCCACCCTCGGCCGAAAGTTCGGCACGAACCTGCGCGCCGACTCGACGAACCTGAAGTACGGCATCTGGATCCTCGGCTGGCTCGCCACGCAGACGAGCAAGATCGTCGTCGACGCGGACGACGCCTGGCGCCACGCGCTGTTGCGCTACAACGGTTGTGTCACCGGCAGCAACACGCCGAACTGTCACAAGTATCCCGATGTCGTGCGACGGCACGTCGTGCAGTCGGCCAAGACGATCTGCGGCGGCCAGACCTTCAAGGAGTGCGTCGCCGAGCCCATGTCGGCGTCGCGCAAGGACGCCGACGAGTCGGTGGCGGCGCAGGCGCGGTGACCTCCGCGCTCGTCGCGGAGCACCTCGGCAAATCCTTCGGTGACGTCGCAGCTCTCGTTGACGTCTCGCTCGACGTGCCGCAGCGCGCGGCGGTCGCGCTGGTCGGCGAGAGTGGCTCCGGAAAGACGACGCTCCTCCGCTGCTTCAATCGTCTGATCGAGCCCGACAAGGGAATCATTCACGTAAATGGGGTCGATGCCGCGAGCATCGACCCCATCGTGCTTCGGCGGCAGATCGGTTACGTCCCGCAGGACGGCGGCCTCCTTCCACACTGGCGCGTGCAGCGCAACGTCGAGCTGGTGTTATGGCTTCGTGGCGAGGCGAACGTCGCGACGCGCGCCCGCGATGCGCTCGCGCTCGTGGGGCTCGAGCCGGCGCGTTTCGCCGATCGATGGCCGCGCGAGCTGTCCGGCGGTCAACGCCAGCGCGTCGCGATCGCGCGCGCGTTGGCCGCCGAGCCGTCGGTGCTGCTGCTCGATGAGCCGTTCGGCGCGCTGGACGCGATTACCCGCGCCGAGCTGCAGGACGCGTTCGCCGCGCTCCGCGAGCGCATCGGCGTGACCACCGTGTTCGTCACGCACGATCTGCACGAGGCGATCCTCCTTGGCACCACCGTCGCCGTCGTCCGCGCTGGACGAATCGAGCAGGTCGCCTCGCCGTCGGAGTTGGTCGGGCGGCCCGGGAGCGACTATGTGCGTCTGCTGTTGCAACGCTCGCGCGTGGGCGAGCAGCCGGCGACGTCGCGCGCATGATCGCTTCGGTCGCGGCCGCGGTCATCGCGCTCGCCGCGCATGGCGGGCAAGGCGGCTCACCCGGCCGTCCGGTCGTCGTCGCGTCGAAGCCCTTCGGCGAGTCGTATCTCCTCGCCGAGATGTTCGCCCAGCTGCTCGAGGCGCGCGGGCTGCGCGTCGACCGTCGCCCGGGCTTGGGCGCGACGGACCTCGCGTTCAGCGCGCTGCAATCGGGCGCCATCGACGTGTATCCCGAGTACACGGGTACCGGGCTCCTCGCGATTCTTCACGAGGCTCCGAGCGGCGGTGCCGGCGACGCCTATCGCCGCGTGTCGGCTGAGTTCCGGCGACAATGGGGCATTCGGTGGCTCGCGCCGTTGGGTTTCGAGAACGGCTACGCGATCTCCGTGCGCCGCGCGACCGCCGACTCGCTGCATCTCGAGTCGCTCAGCGATCTCGCGCGGCACGCGCGCCAGCTGCGCGCCGGACTTACCGCCGACTTCATCGGACGACCCGACGGTCTCGTCGGACTTCAGCACGCCTACGACCTGCACTTTCGCGAGGTGCGTCCGCTCGGCCCGGCGATCAAGTATCAAGCGCTCGCCGCCGGACAGGTCGATGTCATCGACGGCTACTCGACCGACGGCTTGATCGCGCGGTACGACCTCACGGTGCTCCGCGACGATCGCCACTTCTTCCCGCCGTACGAGGCCGCGCCTCTCGTCGGCGCACGCCTGGCCGCGAGCGAGCCGCGCGCGATCGCCGCGCTCGAGGAGCTCGGCGGGCAAATCGACGTCTCGCGGATGCGCGCGCTGAACGAGCGGGTCGAGGTCAAAGGAGAACCCGTGGCCGCCGTCGCGCGCGACGCGCTCGCGCAACTCGGACTCGTCGGCTCCGTCGCGCCTCCGGCGAAGACGTCGACGGGTCAGGGCCGCACGTCGCTCATGGACTATCTCGTCGATCAGCGGGCGACGATCGCGCGCCTCGCGCTGCGCCACATCGAGCTCGTCACCGCTTCGCTGCTCATCGCCATTCTCCTTGCAGTCCCGCTCGGACTGGTCCTGGAACGCGCCGCCGGAAAGGCGGAAACGGTCATTCGCGGCGTTGGCGTTCTGCAGACGCTCCCCGGCATCGCCCTGCTCGCGTTCATGATCCCGCTGCTCGGCATCGGCGTCGTGCCGGCGCTAGCGGCGCTCGTGCTCTACTCGCTCTACCCGATCATGCGGAACACATTCACCGGCGTCCGCGACGCCGATCCGGCGGCGGTGGCGTCCGCTCGCGCGCTCGGCATGACCGACATGCAGATCCTTCGCGACGTGCGCCTCCCGCTTGCCGCGCCGATCATCATGGCCGGTATTCGCACCGCCGCCGTGGTCGACGTCGGTACCGCGACGCTCGCCGCCTTCATCGGCGCCGGCGGACTCGGCGAGCCAATCGTCGCCGGCCTCGCGCTCTCCGACACGCGCATGATCCTGTCAGGAGCGATCCCAGCGGCCCTGCTCGCGCTTGCCGTCGACGCCCTACTTGCCGGAGTGGAGCGGCTCCTCAAACCCGGCGGCTTGGCTTAGAGGAGATCGATGCGGGAACGACCCGCCCCCGCAGCGATCCTGTTTAAGCCACCAGCGCTCTTTCCTAAACAGCGCCGGCAAACCTCGTCCGTATCTTCACCGTTCGCTCAAGGTCGTCCCTCGTCTGCAGGATCTTCTGCCGCAGGTCCGTGGGCAGCGTGCGGTGCTGCGCCAGGAAGTCGTCGATGCGGTGCAACGCGTCCGGCGACTGCTGCCCGCCGATGAACCCGCCGAGCCACGAGCCGAGGAAGAAGATGCGGCGGTTCTTCTGGATCCAGGTGAGCGAGTCGAGCGCCGGAACGAGGAAGGGGAGCGTCGTCGCTGATTGATCCGGTGCGTTGAACGCGCGAAGGCTCGCCGTCACCCAGTCCTCGTTGAGCGTCGAGTCGTGAAAGAATCGATTGAAGTACTCGGCCTTGACCGCGGCCTGCGGTCGTGCCGCACCTGCGACGAAGGCGCTGCGCCGCCCGTTCACGGTGGTGTCGCGACGCGCTTCCGCCGTGATCAGCGCGTCGCCGTCGTCCGCCCCTCGTTCGACGAGATGCGTCACGATCGACCATCGCGTCGGTTGCCGCAGCGGCGTCCCCGCGATCGACGCGCTGTCCAGCCACGAGCGAAGTCGCCTGAGCGCGCCCGGCGAGGTCGCCACTGAGACGTAGGTGTCGAGAAAATTTTTGCGTATGCCGTAGGTCCGCCTTCCGTCCGACGCGACCGACAGAAGCATGTCCTCGATGCTCGGCGCCATGCGCGCGCGTTGCGCGTCCGACAGGTACGCCGACGTCGCGCGGCTCAGACGGCCGAGTACTCCGGCGGCGATTTGCTCGTCGGATTCGTGCGGCAGTTCGCGGGTCGCCGACGCGATGAAATCCGTCGGCGCGAGACGCGCGTCGCGCAGCAGGTCCCACTGCGCCCCCCATAGCATCGCGCGCAGGAACGTATCCCTCACGTCGCCGACGTGCGCGAGCAGCCAACGGGAGCTTTGGGGATCCAGCATCACGAGGCCGTACGCCTGATCGTTCGCGTTCGCGAACGCGAAGTCCGGGGCGGGCCGGCCTTTCGCCGCGGCCACCACGGTGGTCTCGGCCGTGACCTCCACGGGAATCGACGTCGGCGCCGCGCCGGCCGACCAGAGTACGACCTCGGTGCGCATCGGCCACACGCCACGGCCAGAGAGCCGTTGCGCCGGGTGCTGGATCAGCGCGAGACGCTTGATCGTGCCGTTCTCGGTCTCGAGCACTTGCTCGGTGACGGGCAGCCCCGGCCGAAGGATGTACTCTCGTCCCCACTCGGTGAGAGGACGGTGCGCCGCCTTGCCAATCGACGCGAGCAGGTCCTGCCAGGTCGCGTTGCCGTACGCGTGCGCGATGAGGAAATCGTGAAGTCCGGCGCGAAAGGCGGAGTCGCCGACCAGATAGTTGAGCTGCTTGAGAATTCCCGGCGCCTTGTTGTAGACGATCGCGCCGTAATTGCTCTTGGCCTGATCCAGATTGGCGAGCTGCTGCCAGACGGGCGTCGTGCCGGATGTCTGGTCCACGTCGTACGCGGCCGGTTTGTTGCGCAGATAGAACGACATCCAGGGGTTCGGCAGTCCCTCGAGGTCCTGCATCTTCGCCGCCATGTAGGTCGCGAACCCTTCTTTGAGCCAGAGGTCGTCGAACCAGCGCATGGTCACGTCGTCGCCGAACCAATGGTGCGCGACCTCGTGATAGATCGTCGCCCTCCGGCCAAGCCGCTGGTTGAGCGTCGGCGGCTCGCGGTAGATGAACGACTCCTCGTTGAACATCGTGACGCCCGGATGCTCCATCCCGCCGAATGGAAATGCCGGCGACAGCATGTATTGGAACTGCTGAAACGGGTACGGCACGCCGAAATACTTCTGAAGCGACGTGATCGCCGAGGCGACTTGGGTCTGCAGCGAATCCACCTCGACCTCGCCGGCCCGCGAGGCGCGAACCCAGAGGTGTGTGTTCCGTGGGCCGCTCGTGAACTCGTGCCATGGTCCGGCAGCGAACGCGAAGAGGTACGTGGGCAGGGGATCGGTCTCGCGGAAGTGGTACGTGAGCCCCGCGTTGGTCGTGTCGACCCGCTGGGTGACTCCGTTGGCCAACGCGTGCCATGCGGTCGGCACCGTCAACGAAAGTGTGAGACGCGCCTTGAGGTCGGGCTGGTCGAAGCACGGAAAGAGGGCGTTCGCGTCCGACGGCACGAACAACGTGTAGAGGTAGTCGGCGTTGTCGCGGTCGTCGTGAAAGCGGATGATGCTCGCCCCGGCGGGCGCGATCAGCGCCGCGAACGACGCCGTCACCTCGTTCGGACCGACGTGGATCGCACGGGCCGGTATGCGCAGATGCGCGCCGTTGAATTCCGTCGCCGCCTCGGCGCCGTTGACGCGGACCTCAGCGAGCCGTGGTCCGCGAAAATCGAGGACGACGTCTCTCGTGCGTCTCGCCGTGAACGAAATGGCGATCGTTCCACGGGCGGTGTCGCGTGAGACCACCGACAGATCCATGTGGTACCGCACGCCGGAGACGTTCGCAGCGCGTTCCGTGGCGAGCTCGCGCGAGACGCCGGGGCCCATCATCGAATCGGGCGGGGCGGCTCGCGTGAACGTCAACGCGGTGACCCCAACGAGCGCGGCGTGGAAGTGTCGGCGTGTCGGCATGCGGGACGCTATAGCGCCGAGCGTCGACGCGGCAAGCCCGCCGCGCGGTCACGTCGCGCGAGCTACATTCCGCGCATGACGATCACCGTGGAACTGCTGCACGACGACGCGCGCGCGCCGCGCCGGGCGACCGAGGGATCCGCCGGCTACGACCTGTGCGCTTACTTGCGAGCGCGATCGATCAAATGTTCGGACGGCCAACGCACGTGGACGCAGGAGCCGGTGGCGGACACGGGCGACGTCTTCGACCTCGCACCGGGCGTCACGGCTCTCGTGCCCCTCGGCTTCAAGGCCCGATTGCCGCTCGGCGTCGAGGCGCAGATCCGACCGCGCAGCGGGACCACTTTCAAGAAGGGGCTCGCGATTCCGAACGCACCGGGGACGATCGACTCCGATTTCCCCGACGAGTGGATGGTCCTGGTGAAAAATCCCACGACCGCGCCGGTTCGGATCGATCACGGCGAGCGCATCGCGCAGATGGTGCTCGCCAGGTTCGAGGTGCTGCCGATCGAGAGCGGGCGGGTCGAGGTGACGACGGAGCGGGTCGGAGGGTTCGGGAGCACCGGCACCTGACTGCGGTGGGGACGCGGGGATTCCGGCCACTCTGAGGTCTGTCGTCGCGTTGGATGTATCGGCTGCGCGCTCGAAGTCGGAGGACAGAAGTCCGATATCTGACATCAGACCCGGCGTGACGAGGTGAGGCGCGACTGACGTTGGGCTTCACTATCCAACGCAGGGTCTGATATCGGTCGTCAGATGTCCGACGTCCGATTTCGAGCGCACCGCCTACCCAAGGCGGCAATCGAACTCAGACTGGCCGGCCCACCATCGCCGTTCCCCTGAAAAGCGCGAGGCCGGCGTGATCTCCACGCCGGCCTCGCTATTCTCAATTTTCACCGGAACTAGCAGGCTTCCGGCGGCCGAGCTGCAATCAACTGCTCAGCGACTTCCGGCGATCCTGCCGTTACGAGTTCCGCTAGACAATGGATCACCTCCTCGGATTTCGGGTGACGTATCGCGTGCGTCGCACCAGCGCGACGGTTATCCTACCCTAGTTAATGGAACACGGTTCCGCAACTTCCCGACCCGTCGCCGCGTAGAATGAACACATGAACACGGCGACTCTCGCGCGGTCGAAGGCCGGCAGCCGTTCCCCGGCCCGCCGCTGGACATATTTCAGGGTCAGCCGGGCGCATCGCTACAGCATTCTGTTTGCGCTGCCGCTCCTGCTCGGATACGAGGCGCTCGCCGCCGCGCTGGCGCGACCGGGCAAACCCGAGCTGCGAAATGGCGCGGACGCGATGTTACGCGCCGTGTTCACCGCCGTCGCCGGCCGCCGCGGATCGCTGATCTTCATCGCCGTGATCGTCGTGATCGGCATCGCCCTCGTGCTCCGCGATCTTCGCCAGAGCAGAGATCGGCTTCGCCCCGGCGTTTTCGCCGGCATGCTCGGCGAATCGATCCTTCTCGCGAGCGTGTTCGGCATCGTCGTCGGTGTGACGACGGCGAAGCTGCTCGGATCGCTGCACTCCTTGAGCCTCGGCCCGATCGATCAGACGACGTGGTCGACGCGGCTCATGCTCTCCCTGGGCGCGGGGCTGTACGAGGAGCTGTTTTTCCGCGTGCTCCTCGTGACGGGCATCGCCGCGGGCGCGCGCGTCGTCCTCGGCTTGGGCCCGAAGGCGTCGGGCGTCATCGCGGCCGTCGCCGGCGCGTTGATCTTCTCGGCATTCCACTACATCGGCCCCTACGGCGACAAGCTCGAGCTGCAGTCGTTCGTCTTTCGCGCGTTGAGTGGGTTGGCGTTCAGCGGGCTGTATCTGATGCGCGGGTTCGGCATCACCGCGTGGACCCACGCGCTGTACGACGCCTTCCTGCTGCTAGCGTAGCCCGAGGAGCTCGGCGAAGACGTCGGCGGCGCGCGGGTCGCCCGTCTGTCCCAACCAGAAGATCGCCGAGCGCTTCGCCGACGGATACTTGGCCGCCTTGGCGAGGTCCATTAGCGTCGGCACGCTCTCCGACTTGGGTCGCTGCGATAGCGCGAAGACCGCCTGGGTCCGCATCTCGTCGTCCGGCGTGTCGTCGCGCTTCTGCTCGATGCCGAGGTGCGCTATTGCGCCGTTGCCCAGCCACATCAACGCGTCGCGGCGAACGCTCATGCCCCGGCTGTTGTCACGCGCCACTCGCAGCAGCACGGGCCACGGGTCCGGCGCGTCGACGAGCACCAGCGGAAGGATCGCGCTCGCCGCCACTCGCGCATTGTCGCCCGTGACCAACGACGTCAGCCACGCCGCCGCGTCGGCCGCGCTGGCATTCACGGTTTCGACGTCCGTCGACGCAGGTGGAATCGGTCCAACGTAGACGCGCAAGCGAGTCACCTCGCCGCTGAACACCGTTGCGACGACACGCGCCGGCCCGTGCACGCACACTCCGCGCGACGAGCCTTCGCCGCGGGACATCGTGTTGTCGTCGGTGCCGAAGTAGTAGCCGTCCTCGAACACGTGCCCGATGTAGCTCCGACCGTCGCCGCACGCGGTCTGCCGGCTCGGATAGATCACCTGCACGGGTCGATTCGCGCTGGACAACCGCTGTGCGATCGTCTGCGCGCCGACCGGTGCTGTCGCGGCGGCGGCGAACAGGATCGCGACACGCGCGCGATGATCAGCGAAGAATGAGGTCATGGAGAAACTGGATCGCCTTGGGGTCACGGCTCTGCCCGAGCCAGAACATCGCGCGTTTGCGGATCTCGACGTCGGAATCTCCGCGCGCGATCTCGATCAACTTGTCGAGGGCCGGGTCCTCGTCGTGCCGTTGCGAGAGCACGAACGTCCACTGCTCGCGCAGGGCGTATGGCTGCGAGCGATCGTACAGACGAGCGAATTCCGCGGCGCCGATCTCGCTCTCGCCGAGCCAGAAGAGCGCGTCCTTGCGCGTGTCGATCGGCGCGTCGCCATTCTGCACCAGACGCGTGAGCTCGGGCGCGATGGTCGTCGCGTCGGCGATGGCGGCGGCCGAAATCGCTTCGTTCGCGTTGCGGCCGCCGATCGACGGCGCGACCGACAGGAGGTAGCGGGCCGCCTCCGTCGCGTCGACGACGCCGAGGTCCGTGACGTCCGACGACGACGACCACCGGCCGCCGACGTATTTGCGAACGCTGACCGTCCGCCCATCGCTTCGCCCGACCGCTACGCGGACCGGCCCGGGCTCGCACACGCGCGCGCCCCAGTATTGGCTGCCATCTCCATGACGGCCAGTGACCGAGACGCCGCCGTCACCGTTGCCGCACACGCCGGGTCGCGCCGCGTACGACAGACGCACGGTGCCGTCGTGCACCGCGGCTACCCGCTGCGAGACGGACTGCGCGGCGAGCGATGGCGCCGCGGCAGCGAGGGCGAGTACCGCGGCGCTCCACCTCATTTGTTGATGAGCTCCAGAATGAACGCCTTGACGCGCGGATCGTTCTTCTGGCCGAGCCAGAACAACGCCTTCTTTCTCATCTCCGTGTTCGGGTCGCTCCGCGCGATCGACATGAGCTTGTCCACCGCCGCCGATTCGCGCCGCTGCGAGTAGATGAACAGGATGTGCTCCTGCATCTCGTCTTCGCCCCGCGACTGGTCGTACAGTGTATTCAAGACGGTGAGATCCATCTCGCGGCGCTGCGACGCCCAGAAGACCGCATTCTTGCGTGTCTCGATGTCGAAGCTCTTGTCGCGCGCGATGTCGAGCAGCCACGCCGACGCGCCGGGCGAACGCCCCGTCGCGACGCCGTTCAGGATCTTGCTTCGAAGCTCGGTGCTCTTCGTCGACTTGAAGAGTGTCTTGAAGAAATCGAGGTCGGCGATCCCGTTCTGTCCCAGCCAGAAGATCGCGTCGCCGCGCACGTCCTCGGGGATCTTCTCGTCCTGCGCGACGCGCTGGAGCGTCTGCCGCGCGACGTCGCGCCGCTGCTGCGACAGCGCGAAGATCGCCTTCTTTCGAACTTCGTCGTCCTTCGATTGGAAAATGATCGAATCGAGCGCCGGAATGGCGGCTTCCGCTTGCGAGGATCCCAGCCAGAAGATCGCGTCGCCGCGCACGTCGGTGCTCGGATCGGCGCGGGCCACGTCCAGCAGCGTCGGCACGACGGACGACCCGCGTTTCTGCGCGATCATGAACACGGCCCGCTTGCGCAGCTCGATCTTGCACGGGTCGCGCTGCTTGAGCACCGCCTCGAGGATGGGAATGGCGTCCTGGGAGTTCATGCTCATCAGGCCGTCGAGCGCCGCCATGCGCATCTCATCGTCGGCGCGCGACCCGGTGCAGGCCGCCGCTTGGCGCAGCGTTCCCGCTTGCCTGGTGATGTCCGATGCCGCGTTCGCGTCTCCGAGCTTGGCCTGCAGCGCACGGATCTGGGCGTACAGCTCCGTCGCGTCGTTGGCCATCTGCGTGTTCTTGCCGTAGTTCAGGTTGTACTGGTTCAGGGCGTCCAGCGCCTGACCGAGATCCGTCTTGCTGCTGTTGTCCTTGCCGAGCTGGTAGAGGCCCCACGCTTGCCAATACAGGGCATCCCCCGCCCGGGCCGTCGTCGGATAGAGCTCGGCCAGCGACGCGAACGCTCTCGCGGCCCTGCGGTATTGGCGGTCATCCAGCAGCGCACGGGCCGAGCGAAAGAGAGAATCGCTGGTAGCGGTGTCGCGGGCGGCCGCCGCCCCGGACGGCCGAGCCGGCTGCGCGCCGCCCACCGCGGCAAGGGTCACGACGCTGCAAACCACCATCAGAGTCTTACGCATATCGATTCCTCATCGAATCAGGTACCGCTCGGCAGTTGGCCGGCGGAGATGTTGCGAATGTTGGTCATGACGCCGCGCCGCCGAATCGATCGATCGATCAGATCGAGGTCGTCGGGGGAATGCGTGCCGTGGTTGGTGTACTGAACGATCTGCACGAGGACGAGCTCGAGGTCCTCGAGCAAGCGCTTCATCGTCACGTCGTCCGAGGGCGCCGAGCTCTCGAGCAGTCGCGTTTCGCCGAGCAGGTCGTGCGACCACTTGGCGAGCTGCGCGTCCACCTCCCCGCGCCGCGCCGAGGCGCGAAACGCGGTGATCATCGCCTCGCTGCCGACCACGTGGTTCACCACGGCCAGCCGGTAGGCGAGGTTGTCGGAGTTGGTCCTGTCGCCAACGGCCAACGATCCCCGCGCAACGGGTGGCGCGCCCGCCGAGGTGCTGTCGGACGCCACCGCGTTGACCGCGAGCGCGCGCACACCGCCCGCGGGCAAGGCGGTCGCGGGCAAATCGGGCGCCGTCCGAGCGGAATCGCGCGGCGCCATCGCCAACGGAGCGCGCACGCTCGTTCGCTCGGTGTTCCGTCCAATCGCGACGCCGATTGCCAACAGCCCCGCCGCCGCCACACCGACGCTCGGCCAGATCCAGTAGCGAGTTCGCCGCGACGGAGATGCGATCGGCCGAGCCGCGACCGGCGAGCGGCGACCCTCGACGATGCGGTTCCAGATCTCGTCGCGAGGGACGGGGCCCGGCGCGTTGTAGTCCCGCGCCGCCTGCGCGATCAGCTCGTCCGCGCGGTCAGAATGATCTTGCGTCATACGATGTGGTCTCCAGCGAACGCCGCGAGCGCCAAACGCAGGCGCGCGCGGGCGTCGAACAGGCGCGCTTTCGACGTCCCAACCGGAATGCCCAGCGTGCCGGCGATCTCGTCGTGCGTACAGCCCTCGACGTCGTGCATGACGAACACGGGACGGAGCTTTTCCGACAGCGCGTCGATGGCGGAGTGGAGGCGTGTGCGAAGATCGGAAGTCAATCCCGCTCGCGCCGCGCTGCCTGTGGCCGGCAACTCCGCGATCGAGTCCATGGTGTCGGTGCGAACCCGCAATCGTTTCACCTTGCGCATCCCGTTCAGCGCGACCGAGACGGCGATCGTGTGCAGCCACGTGGCGAGCGATGAGTCGCCGCGAAACTGCTCGAGCCGCTGGAACGCGCGAATGAAGGTCTCCTGCGTGAAATCCGCCGCGAGGTCGCCGTCTCCGGCCATGCGATGCATCAGCCGGTAGATCCGCTCGACGTGGGCGTCGTACAGCGCCCGCTCCGCGGTGCCATCGCCATCGATGCACCGGGCAACGAGGTGGCGATCCACCGCACGCGGATCAGAGGCGACAGCTTGAGGCAGGGGTGAGCTCACGAGTGTCTCAAAGTCAGGCAATAGACACGGTTGGGGAGGGGAAGGTTGGGTTGAGACTGCGGAAGTCTCCCATTCTGAGGGGCGGGACGGCTGGCAGGTACGCCTCTGGGCTCGAAATCTGAGGTCCGACATCTGATATCGGACATCAGACCAGGCGTGACGAGGCGGATTTCAGCTTGTGGGGCGAGGAAAGCCGCCGCCAAACGCAGGGTCTGATGTCAGATGTCCGAAATCCGACATCAGACTTCGAGCGGAAAGCCGATACATCCAACCGCCACGTGGACCCGGAGTGCCCGGCCCGTCCGCGCTCTTCGCCGCCGTTAGCGAAGGGCTGCAGCCAGCTCTTCCACGATCTCCCTGACCGACCGGATGTCCCTGACCCCGCCCACGCTCTTCCCAGCCTGCCAGTATTCCTTTGCCCCGGCTGAGGTGAGCGACGATTCCTTCAGCCGCCTGTGTGAAGTGGCGGCGTAGATCGCCCGCATCCAGTACTTCATCTTCCGGTGCCGAAGCATGTACCGCGCGATCGGTCCAGCCCGGAGTCCCAGCCGCTGGATGTACTCGTTGTTCAGAACGGCGACTGGAAGGCCCGTCAGACGCTCGGTGAGCACTATGTCCCTTGGCTCGGCCGATACGATGGCCCGCTTGTAATCCGGGTGCGCCCGGCATTCAGCCGAGGCGATGAAGCGGGTTCCTAGTTGGACTCCGGCGTATCCCAGGTCCATCATGGCGCGGAAGGCCTTGGCGTCTCCGACGCCGCCCGCGCAAATCACCGGCAGTCCAAGCGCGGAAACCTCGTCCAGGAGCGCCGCAGGCCCGAGTTTGCCCGGGTGACCCCCAGCCTCGCTGTTGACGGCGATCAGGCCTCTGACGCCATTCTGGGCCGCTTTTTCCGCCCAGCTCCGGTTGGTGACGTCGTGATACACGATCGCGCCCACCTGCGCCGCCCGATCTACGACCCACTTCGGGTTGCCGAGTGAGGTAATGAAGAACCGCACCCCCTCCTCGAGCGCGATGTCCACCCACCGCACCAGCCGCTCGTGATAGGACCGGGACGACTTCTCGATGAGGGCGTTCATGCCAAAAGGGCGGTCGGTCGTTCGCTTGATGAGCCGAAGCCCCTCTCGAAAGTCGTGGCCGTAGACGAACGTCATCGACACCGGCTGCACGATCCCGATGGCGCCGGCGGCGGACGCGGCCGCGACGAGCTCGGGGTTGGTGCACGGGTACATCGCCCCGCAGATGATCGGTAAGTCGATCCCTGCGTCGTCGGTGAACCGCGTTCGGTCGGTGGTTGGCATCAATCTCAGCGGTCAGAATATCCGTTTTGGGCCGGATCGGGCCATGTTGAGAAAGATGTGCTGAAGGACTTCATGTTCTGACATGATTGGACTGTGAAATTAATCGGTTACACGAATATCACAAATCTGATCGGCGCGTGTACGCGCCAGCTTTCGTGCGCTTTCGCCGGGAAATGAGTCGCCGGGGCGCGGCTGCGCGACCCGCGCTCGAGCACGCCTGAGACGAGCGCCGCACCGCGTTGGCTACGACCGCGCGGTGGTGGCCGTCCCGGTTGCGTGACCCAACACGCCGACGATTGCGTCGAGACCTCGTACACAAGGAGGCCGGACTCGAGCGTCAATTGCGCGAGACAACAGACCGCTGCCGCGCGCCTCGCCATCCAAGAAATCTGCGCTGCCTATTTGGCTGAGCCGGTCATCTGCTTCCGCAGCAGAAGCATAGTCTCGGGGTCGTCGCTGATGATGCCGATGACACCGTTCGACCAGAGACGACGCGCGTCCTCCGGGTCGTTGACGGTCCAAACATGGGTGGGAATACGTCGCGATGCGGCGGCCCGTGTGAGCCGGCTCACGGGCACCTCGATGCCGTATCGCTCGGGGATGCACAGCGCGGAGAACGGCAGCGACCTCGGCACGAGCCCCACGGTGCTCCGCCACGTCAGGGAGATGACGTCGCGCCTGGCGGCGCCTACAGCTACGCGCGTCCCTTGGAACGGCCCGAGCGCGCGGACATCCATCGAGTCCACCAAGACGCGGTCCTCGCATCCGTGGCGCCGGAAGAGTCGCAGTGCTTCCGAGGCCGCCTCCGCCACCTTGATCTCGATGAGCAGCGGGGTCGCCGGATAGCGTTCGATCAGGTCCTCCAGGCTAGGAATCCAGATCCCCTTGCCTGCGAAGGGAAAGGTGCGCCCGTCGTCACCGCTGAATCGCGCTCCCGCGTCGACCGCCGCGAGGTCGCGCGCCGACAGCTGGGCCACCTGACCCCGGCCGCCGGTCGTGCGATCGAGGGTGGAGTCGTGGATGACCACCACGACGCCGTCGCGCGTGATTCGGATGTCGAATTCGATCGCATCGACGCCGAGTTCGACTGCGTAGTCGAACGCCGCGAAGGTGTTCTCGGGGAAGCGCGCCGCGGCGCCGCGATGGCCGATGACAAGACGGGCGCCGGGATCGAAATCGGCGAGGACGTTCACGACTCGCCTCCGACCCCGGCGCCCGCTGTACCCCTCGAACGCGTCAGTACGTGTACGCGATACGCGTCATGATCATGCGGCCGATCTTCGGAACGCCGACGAAGCTGGCCACCTGATTGTCGAGCAAATTCGTCGCGTTCAGCGACCACCGCGGGGCTCCGTTGACCGGAAGAACCCACGAGAAGCCGGCGTCGAGGAACGCGTTGACCGGCACCGGGTCATACCGCTTCGAACCCGCGGGCAACCCGTACGAGTTGAAGACACCGGAATTGACGGGGAAGGCGTCAGCGTACCGGCCGCGAACTTCGACGCCATATCCGTGCTCCTGGTTGTCGTATCGCAACGTAGCGGTCGCTCGATGCTTCGGAGTGTTCGCGGCAAGAGGATTCGCCGGGGTCGCGCCGGGTGCGTCGCCGTAGACGTTCTTGTTGAGATTCGAATACGTGGTCGCGAGGGACCAGCCCTGCGGAAGCAGGAAGTCTGCGGCAACGTCGAATCCGTAGACGTTGATGTACCCGGGTGAGTTCTGGTAGGAGAATACGAGGTACGGCTGCGAGTAAAGCGGGCTGTTGAAGGCCGCCGCACCGACCGGCACCTTCGCCATGACTTGTGCGAAGCCGGGCGCAAGCGCGGCCGCCTGCGCGGCCGCCTGCGCCGCGGGAACGCCTGCCGCGATGAGCGCGCCGGCGATCTGGGGGCCGAGATACTGGGCGAGCTGCTGCCCGTTGAACAGGACGGCCGGGTTGAGAATCTGCGTGGTGGGGTCCGAAGGACGCCGCTGATACCACGCGTCGGCCTCGAGGCTGACGCGCTGCGAGAGGAAGCCCTTGTAACCGAGCTCCCAGGTGTTGGCGAAGTCCGCGCCCAGCGGTGCGTAGTTGGTCGGCGGTGCCGCCAGCGGATTGCTCGTGTTGAGATCGACGAGAACGCTGCCAACCTGTGCGTCCGTCGGCCGAAGGCCGCGGATCAGCGGCAACGCGGCCAATAGCCCCTGACGATTTGCCTCACCGCCGAAGGCGCTCGCCGGCTGCGCGCGAATGATGGCCTCGAGCGGGCTGACGCCCCCGAATGCGGCCGACGGTGTCAGGAATCCCGCATAAGCCGCCGCCGCCGACGCGCCGACGACGCCGGACACGTAGGGCGATCGCATGCAGAGCGACCCGACCGCTCCGGTGCAATTGTTGGCGAACTGCCAGCCGGTCTTGGGCGGATTGCCAAGGATCTGTACGGGCATTCCGGGCGCCGGCGTCTGTCCGGAGTACTGGTCGAGAAAGAACGAGAACGACGTGGGGGACCCGTACGCGCGGTTGAACGTGACGCGGAAGTTGTTGTTCGAATCCGGTCTGAAGATCAGCGCGGCGCGCGGTGAGAACTGGTAGCCATCGATGCGCGAGTTGGCGTCGACGCGAGCCGCGGCCAAGAAGTCGAACTTCGGCGTGATCGTCGTCGTCGTTTGTACGTATCCTCCATACTCGTTGATGTTGTCGTCGTTCTCGTTTCGGCCGTCGATCGTGCCTTGAGTCTGCGGGCGCGTGGCGAGGTATTCGGCGCCCAGCACGAACTTGGTGCGGCTCCATTGAAGGGCCTGCTGCACCTGGGTCGCGAGGATGCTCGATTTGTCGACAACCGGGATGCCGGTCCGCAGGTAATACGTGCCGCTGGCGTCGAGGCTGTCGGAGTTTCCCGAGTTCGATTTGTCGTAGAAGACCTGCGCGAAGAAGCCCTTGTGGTGCAGCCGTTCCTGAAGATTCAGGTAGCTCCAGTCCTTGGCCTGCGCCGCGCCGAAGGTCGTCGTGATCTCGCGAGCGCTGCCGATCATCGAATACCCGGCGCTCGAGATGAGCGTCGTGTTCTCGTCGATCTTGTAGTCCAGGCGCGCCTCGCCGGCGTAGCGCTTGAGGTTGTGGTCATTCACCACGGCCTGACCGCGCCGCGATGGCGGAATGCGCGGATCGGTACTCGAGTAGACTGTCGCCTGGTTGGAATCGACGACCTCGAAATCCTTCGCCGTGAATGCCTCGGCCGAAAACTTGTACGCCAACTTGTCCTCGGCGATGATGCCGGCGTGGCGCAGACTGCCGCGGAGGAGCGATCGCTCGCCGCCGTCGAGCGTGAACGAGGTCCCCGCCGACTGGAACGGCGACTTGGTGATGATGTGCAGCACGCCGTTTCCGGAGTTCGGCCCGTAGAGCGCCGCGGCCGGTCCCTGTAGAACCTCGATTCTATCGATGTCCTCGTTCGTGCCCGTGAACAGGAGCGGCACGTTCACGCGCAACGACGGGACGCCCGCATATCTATAGTCCTGCAGCATGAGCATCTGCGTCGAGAACGCGTTGTTGAACCCGCGCGAGACGATGTTCGCCTGCGCGAGGCCGCCGGCCGAGATCGAAAGGCCCGGCACCGCCTTCAAATGGTCGGTGACCGTGAGCGAGGGACGCTCCTCGATCTGCGCGGCCGTGACGACGGAGATGGGGTTTGGAGAATCCTGAATGCGCTCCGGCTCCGCGCCCGACGTCGCCGTCGTCACGACTTGCTCGAGCTGCGCGGCGATGGGCGCCATCGCGAAATCGAGCGTCGCCGTCTGACCCGCCTGGACGACCAAGCCGTCCACTTGCTTCTTCGCGAGGCCGATCCGCGCCGTGACCGTCACCGTGTACGTGCCGGCCGGAAGATTGGACACGGTATACTTGCCGTCCGCGGTCGACCGCACCGTGACGTTTCCGCTCCCGCCGGCGCGAAGCGCGTTGATCGTGGCGTTCGCCACCGGTTGACTCGACAGCGCTTCCGTCACGCGACCGGTGATGGTGCCGGTCTGCCCGGCCGCCGGTGCGGCGGCAATTGCCGCCCCGAGAATTGCGACCCAGGCTCGACGCCACGGGGCACCACTCGGTGAATTGAGGATCGACTGAGGGCGCACGATGGATCGTACGGTCTGCAAGGACATGCAGGCCTCCGAAAGGGAGAGGGGAACCCAGAACGGGTCAGGTGGGGTGGGGCACCGACCGGCGCTTATAGACGAGAGCGGCACGTCGATGAGCGTTCCCGATCTTAAGGAACGGACAGGGAATTACAAGTACGTCATTTGTCGTAGTCGAATCGCGGACACGACGCCCTGACGCGTCGAGAACTGTTGGCGATTTTTCGGGCGTCGACGAATGGTTTACGGGTCAAGAACCAGCGCCGCGTATACGCGAACGCGGTGACGAACCGGCGCGTCGATCGACTCGCCGATGCCGACCAGGGCCCGCGCGGGCGGCGTCCCCGCCATGGGAATCGCGGAAATCGATTGTGTCCATTCGATTCCCGCGACCCGCTGCCACTGAGTGAACGGCTCGCCGGCCGGCGCGGTTCTTCCTCCCCACAAGTACAGCGAGAACGGCTGCGTCTGGAGGGACGCCCGATAAGTAAATGCTGATGAGCCGACCATGATGGCCGACGGAAGGACGGGCATCGGAAGGCGCTGCGACATGACTTCGGCGGGGACGAGCGCGACGGGTCCGCCGCCGATCGCGAGTTGCTCGAACACGGGCGCGTCCACGTTGGTGCGCCCGTACGTCGCGGAGGCCGAGAGCGGGATCGCCGCGCGGCCCGACAGCGAGAGCGCCCCGGTGGCGACGATGCGGCGAATCGGCGCGTCGAACGCCTGCCCGAATGTGCCGCGAGCGTTCAGCGATTCGGTCAACGTCGCGGCGTCGCCGCGTTGCAACGCCGCCAAGCCCGCCGTCGCGAAGCCGACCGCTCGCGTCGTCATCACGCGGGGGACGATCGGAGCGTTCGGATCGGCGAGGCTCAGACTGGCCGCGCTTCCCCCCACGCGATACCGCAATGCCCATGAATCGTAGAGGAGACTGCCGTCGAGCATCGCGTCGCCCCCGATCAGGCGCGAATCGAAGCGAATCGCCGCGACGTCGTTCGCGAGGGCCGACGTCCGCTGCGTCGCGCCGAACGCGTCGAGCCTGATCCCCGGGCGCGTGCCGAACCACTCGCCGGTCGCCGACGCACCTCGCCATTCCGCGGGCTCACCGAGGGCGCCCTGAAGCATCAATGCGCTTCGTCCGATCAGGTCGCGGCTGCTCAGGGCGAGCCCACCGCCGACACCGTCCGCATCGGCGCGCGGGACTGGGATCCAGAGGAAGAGTCGCGGCTCGAGCCCGAACGGGCGAGGCGCAGACGGAACGTCCGTCGCGAACGCGGGCACGGGAACCGGAGCGACAGCGGCCGCGGGAGTCAGGCTCGCCGCGACTTGTGCTGCCACCGGCACCGACGCGCTCCACGTCAGGCGCCGCAAATCGTAGCCTCGGTAATACAGCGACAGGAACCACACGCTGCCGTCGGATGGATTCGGCTCGGCCGCAACCGCCGCGCCGGTGACGTCGGTGATCTGCCGTCGCTCGTGCGTCGCGAGATTCAACCGCTCGATCTGCGGCACGCCGGTGGCGTCCGTCGTCGTCACGATGGATGTCGAGTCGTGCCATGCCGCGTCGTACGCATCAACGTTCTCGAGTCCGGCCACGGGCGTGCCGGCGCCGGTCGCGAGGTCTACGAGCCGGAGACGCCAACCGTCGCGCGTGTGCACGGACACGACGGCGCGCGATCCGTCGTGAGAAACACGCGGACGAAAGTACGACTCGTCCGGGCCGCCTTCCGCGATGACGCGAACCGCGCCGGTCTCGAGATCGACGGCGACGAGCTCGCACCAACCGATGCGGCAGCGCGTCGCGACGGCGCTGCGCCCGCTGGGAAGCGGATCGCCGTTCGAGAGACTCGCGCCGCGAGTCACCCGATGGACCGAGCCGCGTCCCACGTCCCAGATGAAGAGATCCGGGGCGAACGACCCGTCGCCCCGCGGCGCGACCCTCGACACGAGGACGCGTCCGTCGCGAAAAAAACGCGGCGACTCGTACGGGGAGCCGGCACCCGCCTGAAGAGTCGCGAGCACGCGTTTGGGCTGCGGATAGATCGCTCTCGCGGGAACGTCGGCGGGGTCGCGCGCGAGGAGAATCGAATCGCGACGCGCGCGTCCCGTGTCCGGCTCCGCGGCCGTGCTCCAGACGACGAGGCGCGACGGCGCAATCGGTGAGCGCAGGAGAATCGCGATGCGCTTGCCATCCGCCGAAATCGCGGGATCGCCGGTATACCACGCGAGGCGCTGGACGACGTCGCCAGTGTCCGCGCCGACCTCGATCGTCGCGCGTGTCGCGAGGGCCTTGCCCGTGACGTCGGCCGTGAATCGTCCGTACATCACGGCCGGCGATTCGCCGAACACGCCACGAAACGCTTCGTCGAACGAGCGGTTTTGCCGCGCGGTCAGCCGCCGCCACACGAACACGAGACTCGAGTCGCCGCGCTGCTCGGCGAGCCATTCCAGAAACGCCGATCCCGCGAGATACGCGAACGATCCGCCCTCGAACGCGCCGGAAGCATTCAAGTTCTCGTATCGAGGCAGCTGCCCTTCGAGCGCCAGCTCACGGAGCAAAGCCGGGCGCCAAACGCCGTGCGGCCGGCCGGAGCCCGTGACGCGCCCTTCGATGAACGTCGCGTAGCCTTCGATCACCCAGCGCGGCGCGCGGATCGCGATCGGTCCCGCGTCGATAGGAAGCGCGCGTCGCAAGTTGTCGAGCAGACCCCGGCTCCGTGACGGACGTGTCAGGTGCGCGATGTGGCCGAACTCGTGCGAGACGAGCATCTCGCCCCAGTCTCGAAACTCCCCGATGTCGTCGCGCGGGTCCGGCGGGGCGGCCCACAGATAGATGGATGGCCGCCTGAGGAACGGCCACGCGGAGCCGTTGGCCGTCGAATACGGATTGTCGACGACGACCTGGGTCTTGGCGGTCGGCGCGTACCCGACGAGTTGAGCCACCGCCGAGTCGATCGCGTCCGCACGCTCCGCG
Source organism: uncultured Gemmatimonadaceae bacterium (assembly GCA_963736315.1). Lineage (GTDB taxonomy): Bacteria > Gemmatimonadota > Gemmatimonadetes > Gemmatimonadales > Gemmatimonadaceae > JAQBQB01. The sequence goes on from CAVTOB010000001.1 coordinate 872,872, forward strand.
ATGTGCCGCGTCCACGCTTCGAGCGGGAGCGGATAATGAAAAGCGAAGTGGCGCGTTTCGATCGTCCGCCAGGGCAGCCATGTCCGGACGACGAACTGTGCGCGGGCTGGCGCTGCGGCGGCGAGGAGCAGGAGCGCGACGGCCCGCGCCGCCGCGAGGCGTGGGGGGGCTAGTCCCGTTTTTTTGCCGGCGCGAAGCGGTCCTGCAGCCAGGTTGCCGGAATCACGAACAGCGGCGTGAGGAAGAAGCCGAGCAGCGTGTTGAGCCAGATCAGCGCTATGTAGAAGCAGCCGAGGCCAAGACCGACCCAGAGAGTGCCGAAGGGACCGTGCGTTTCCAAAATGAGCGCTCCTGACGCGTGAACGGGCGGAAGAAGTATAGCAATCCGATGGGAATGCTTCCAGCGCGCGAGGCTCGGGAGGAGTGCGGCACGGCTATCTTGCACACGTGTCGTCGACACTCGTGGACTCGATGCTTCGCACGGTCGGCGCATCGCTGGCGCCGTACGACCGGGTCGTGCTCGCCATCTCGGGCGGTCTCGATTCCATGGCGCTGCTCGACGCGGCCTCCGCGGTGTGCGAGCGAGCGCGTCTCCTCGTCGCCACATACGACCATGGAACCGGAAGCGCGGCCGAGGCGGCATGCGCGTTGGTCCGTCGCGCGGCGAATGATCGCGGCATCGAGTGCGTCGTCGGTCGTTCCGCGCCGGGCTCAATCCGGCGGTCCGAAGCCGCGTGGCGCGATGCCCGCTGGAGGTTCCTCCGTTCGCTGGCGCGGGCGCGCGGTGCGCGCGTCGCGACGGCACACACCGCAGACGATCAGATCGAGACGGTTCTGATGCGCGAGTTGCGCGGTGCGGGTCCACGCGGCATGGCCGGGTTGCTTGCGCCGAGCGACGTGCTCCGCCCGCTGCTCGGGCTCCGCCGTGCCGCGCTCGCCGAGTTCGTGGCCGCGCGGGGAGTCGAGTGGGTGGAGGATCCGACGAACGCGTCGCGACGGTTCCTCCGAAATCGGCTTCGCCACGACGTCCTGCCGGCGTTTCGGCGCGCGAACCCTCGGATCGACGAAGAACTCCAGGAGCTCGCCGAGCGTGCCGCTGAGTGGCGGCGCCAAACCGACGCCGTGGCGAACGTGGTTTCCACGGTCGACCGGGCGGCCCGGGCGGTAGAGATCGGGATCGCCGCAATTCGTGGCCTCGATGCGGAGCAACTCGCCGTGGTATGGCCCGCCGTGGCGGCGCGTATCGGCGTTGCGCTCGACCACCGTGGCATCCGCCGCGTGAGCTCGTTTTCGAGCGATTCGCGCGTTGGCGCGCGGGTCCAGCTGTCCGGGGGTTGGGAGGTCGTTCGATCGCGACATGCGCTTCGCCTGCAGGCGTCCTCCGGGGACGCACGGACGACCACCGAAACCGTTCTGGACCCGTCCACGTCGACAACGTGGGCGGGCTGGACGTTTTGGCCCGGCGCTCGGCCGGGTTCGGTATCTGCGGCCGCGGCTGGGCAGTCCGGATGGAATGCACGGTTGCCCGTGGACCGGCCTCTGCGCGTGCGGGAGTGGCGACCCGGCGACCGGCTCATCGGCGCCTCGGGGGCGACGGGGGGGGCCGGAAGGTCAAGCGGCTCTTGAACGACGCTGGTGTCACCGGTCACGAACGGAGGGGCTGGCCCGTAGTACTGTCGGGAGATCGAATCGTATGGATTCCCGGAGTTCGCCGCAGCGACGCGGCAACCGCGCAGTCGGAGGCGGGCAGACCCATCTTGGCCTTTTCCTGTGCACGCAACGGCGGCTGATCCGCGGCTCCAGGGTCGCGACGTACGACGAATCGTCTACTCGGAGCCCGATCTCGCGACGCGCGTCCAGGCGATTGGCGCCGAAATCACCGCGGCGTACCCGGATGACGAGCTGCTGGTGCTCGGTCTCTTGAAGGGGAGCTTTATATTTCTGAGTGATTTGGTGCGCCAGATTCGGCGGCCCCTGCAAGTCGACTTTCTAGTAGCTTCGAGCTACGGCGACTCGACGGTTTCAAGCGGGAACGTGCGTTTGGTGTACGACCCCGAGACCGAGCTCGAGGGTAAGCACATTCTCCTGGTCGAGGATATTGTCGATACGGGCCGTACATTGAATCGCCTGATGGATTTGCTGTGGGCACGGAAGCCGCGTTCGTTGGAGATATGCGCGTTGCTTCACAAGCACATCGCGAAGGAACTTCGGTATCCGACGCGTTTCATCGGGTTTGATGCACCCAACGAGTTCCTCGTGGGGTATGGATTGGATCACGCAGAGAACTTCAGGCACCTTCCGTACATAGCGAGCTTGCGGTAATGCCACTTCCGATGCAGCCGAAAAACAACAAGAAGGAGTTCAGTTGGGGGCGGTTTTCCAAGACCGTCGCCTTTTGGATTCTCCTCATCCTGATTCCCGTCGTCCTCATCCAGCTCTCGGGAACGAAGTCCGAGGCGTCGAAACAGATCTCGTACACGCAGTATCGCGACGAGCTGGACCACGGGAACATCGCCAAGGTGACGATCACGGCCGGTAAGACCGTGAACGGCACCTTCAAGAATCGGGTCACGATTCCGCCCAACAACGATCAGCAATACAAGAACTTCAGCGTCCGACTTCCGGTGGAGAATTCGGAGGCCGAAGTCGCCGCGCTGAACGCCAAGGGTGTCGCGATCGACGCGAAGGACGCCGGCGTTTCGGTCACGGCGTGGGTCGTGAACTTCGTGCCCTGGCTCATCGTCATCGGCTTCTACCTGTTCGTCTTCAAGCAGATGCAGGCCGGCGGGGCCAAGGCGTTTTCGTTCGGCAAATCGAAAGCAAAGTTGCTCACGGGCGACACCCCCAAGATCACCTTCGCCGACGTGGCCGGCGCCGACGAAGCCAAGCAGGAGTTGCAGGAGATCATCGAGTTCCTGCGCGACCCGCAGAAGTTCACGAAGCTGGGAGGACGCTTGCCGAAGGGCGCGCTGCTCGTGGGTCCTCCGGGCACCGGCAAGACGCTCCTCGCCAAGGCCGTCGCCGGCGAGGCGGCGCGTCCGTTCTTCTCGATGTCGGGTTCCGACTTTGTCGAAATGTTCGTCGGCGTCGGCGCGAGCCGCGTCCGCGACCTCTTCGAGCAGGGGAAAGCACACGCTCCATGTATCATCTTCATCGACGAGATTGATGCCGTAGGCCGGCACCGGGGTGCAGGCCTTGGCGGCGGTCACGACGAGCGAGAGCAGACGCTCAACCAGCTGCTCGTCGAGATGGACGGGTTCGAGTCGAACGACGGCGTGATTCTCATCGCGGCCACCAACCGGCCCGACGTGCTCGACCCCGCGCTTTTGCGCCCCGGCCGCTTCGACCGGCAGATCGTCGTCGACGCACCGGATCTCAGAGGCCGTGAGGGAATTCTCAAGGTCCATCTGCGCAACAAGCCCATCGCCGACGACGTGGACATCACGACGCTGGCGCGCGGGACGCCGGGAATGGCGGGCGCCGATCTCGCGAATCTCGTCAACGAGGCGGCGCTGTTGGCCGTCCGCAACAGCCACGAAAAGATCTTCATGGCCGACCTCGAGGATGCCAAGGACAAAGTCATGCTTGGCGCCGAGCGGAAGTCGATGGTCATGAAGGAAGAGGAACGCCGGCTCACGGCGTACCACGAAGCCGGTCACGCCATCTGCGCGATGCGCGTGCCGGGCAACGATCCGCTGCACAAAGTGACCATCGTGCCGCGCGGACGCGCGCTTGGGTTGGCGTTCACGCTGCCGGAAGACGATCGTGTGTCGGTCACGCGCCAGCAGCTCGAGGCGGTGCTCGTGATGTCGTACGGCGGCCGCGTCTCCGAAGAGTTGATCTTCGGACACGATCGCGTGACGACGGGCGCGGCGAGCGACATCCAGAAGGCGACAGCGATCGCTCGCCGGTACGTGACCCAGTGGGGTCTGTCCGACGCCATCGGTCCGATCCTCGTCGGCGACAACGAGCAGGAGCTCTTCCTCGGCCGCGAGATTCAGCACCGGCGCGAAGTCTCGGAGCAGACGTCACAACTGGTGGACGCGGAGGTCAAGCGCGTGATCGACAACGCGTACGACCGCGCGAAGCAGACGCTCGAAGCGAATCTCGCATTGTTGCACCAGGTCGCGGCCGCGCTCCTGGAGCGTGAAACGCTCACGGGCGTCGACATCGAGATGCTGGCGCGCGGCGAGACGTTGCCGCCGCGCTCGTCCGGCATGCCGCCGATGCCACCGGCGCAGGTGGCGCCGCCGTCGCTCGAACCCAAGCGCAGCGCACCACCGCTTCTGGGTGGGCCGGAGCCGAGTCCGGCGTAAGGACGATCTGATCGGAAACGACCGACGGGAGTCTCGCGAGAGGCTCCCGTTTTCTTCTGGCCCCCCAGATGACCAGCACCCGGGAATCACGGACGACGATGGGCGAAGCCGGTACCGACGCGCCACGCGAGAACGCCCCGGTGTGGCGCCATGCCACCGGCGCTCTGGCGCTCGACCGCCCGCGGATCGTGGGAATCGTGAACGTGACGCCGGACAGCTTCAGCGACGGCGGCCGTCTCCCCACGCTCGACGACGCGCGGCGACACGTCGAGCGGCTGATCGCCGAGGGGGCGGACGCGGTCGACATCGGCGGAGAGTCCACTCGGCCGCAGGGCGCCCGAGCCGTCGACGCGGACGAGGAGCGGCGCCGCGTCGTGCCGCTCGTTGAGGCGGTGCGTCGAGACCATCCGGCCGTGCCGATTTCGGTCGATACGACCAAGGCCGCGGTCGCATATGCATCGCTCGAGGCCGGCGCGTCGATCGTGAATGACGTTTCCGCCTTTCGGCTCGACGACGCGATGGCGCGCGTCTGCGCCGCCGCGGGTGCGGGGGTTGTCCTGATGCACTCGCGTGGCGACGTTGCCACCATGGCGACGTACGCCCACGCCACGTACGGCGACGATCCCGTGGGTGAAGTCATCGCGGAACTGCGCGCCGCGGCGGGCGGTGCGGTCAGCGCCGGCGTCGCGCGAGACCGGATCGTCGTCGATCCGGGTCTCGGGTTCGCCAAGCGAAGCGCGACGTCGATCGCGGCGTTGTCCGAGCTCTCTCGCCTCGTCGCGCTCGGATATCCGGTTCTCGTCGGCGCGTCGCGCAAGCGGTTCATCGGCGAGATCACCGGCGTCGCGGAGCCGAGCGAACGCGTCGGCGGGACCATCGGCGCGAACGTCGCGGCGCTCGAGCGCGGCGCGCTGCTTTTTCGCGTGCACGACGTGAAACCGTCGCGCGAAGCGCTGGACGTCGCGTGGGCGATCAGGCGCGCGTCGCGCGCCGCCCACTTGGGGATCGGGACGCGGGAAGGCACCGAATGGTGAGCCTCTTCGAGCAGTTCCGCCTCCTGCACGCCGGTTGGCGCGATGTGCTGCAGATCGCGATCGTGAGCTTCGTGATCTATCGCGTGCTGCTCCTGGTGCATCGCACGCGCGCGCTCCAAGTGCTCGTCGGGCTGCTGCTGCTCGCGGTGAGCTACGGCGTCGCCTACGTGTTGCAGCTCGGCGTCATCGTGTATCTGCTGACACTCGTCTCGAGCTACGGCGTAATCGCGTTGCTCGTCGTGTTCGCGCCCGAGATTCGCGCGGCTCTCGCGCAGCTTGGTCGTTCGCGATTCTCGCGCGTATTCGCGAGAATGAAGGAAGCGGAGGTCGGCGACCGCGTCTCCGAGGCGGTCGAGCGTCTCAGCCGCAAAGGCGTCGGTGCGATCATCGCCGTGGAGCGGGAGGTTTCCCTCGACGAATACGTGCACTCCGGGTCGGTGATGCAGGCGAAGGTCTCGGCCGACCTGCTCACCACGATTTTCACGCCCAACTCGCCGCTGCACGATGGCGCGGTCATCATCCGGGGCGACACGATCGTCGGCGCGGCGTGCATCCTTCCGCTCTCGCAGGCGTCGATGGTCGATCGCTCGCTCGGGACGCGGCACCGCGCGGCGTTGGGGCTCACCGAGGAAACGGACGCTCTCGTGTTCGTGGTGTCGGAGCAGACGGCGGCGATCGCCGTCGCATCGGGCGGACGGCTGTGGCGCGACTTCGCGCCGGCGCAGGTGCGCGACCTCGTGGCGGGGCGGCCCCTGCGAGACGTCGCACTCGAGGCAGGAGTCGCCGTCCCGTCGTGACGGCGCCCCGCGCCGCGCTCCTCGCCGCCGCCTCGCTCGCGGCGGTCTACGTCGCGACTCTCGCGCCGGGGGTCACGTTCTGGGATGCCGGCGAGTTCATCGCCGCCGCGCACAGCCTCGGAATTCCGCACCCGCCGGGCACACCGCTGTTCGTCGTGGTCCTCAGCGCGTGGGCCAAGCTCCTCGCCTTTCTGCCGTTCGCTGCGGCGACGAATCTTTTCTCGAGCGCGTGCACCGCGGCCGCCGTCGGTCTCACGACACTGTGGATCGCTCGTGCAACGAGAGAGCCGCTCGCCGGACTCGCCGCGGGAATCGCGGCGGGCGCGATGTCCACCGTCTGGCAGAACGCGACGGAGACGGAGGTCTACGCGGCTTCACTCCTCCTCTCGGTCGCGGCGATCGTCGCCGCGGACCGTGCCGGCCGCACCGGTGACGCCCGCTTCACTCTGCTCACTGCGTATCTCCTCGCGCTGGCCGTGCCCGTCCACTTGAGCGCGCTCGTCGCCGCGCCGGTAGCAGTTCTGTTGGCGTCGAGCAGACCAGGCGGTGGTTTCGACGGCCGCACGGCGCTGGTTCTCTCCGGCGTGAGCGTCGCGACGGCGGGAGTCGGACGCATGTCCGTCCCGGTAATGAGCGCGGGCTTGGTGTTGATTCTTTTCGCCGTCGTGCCTCGACGGGAAGTGGCCGAGAAAGGCGATTCGCGCCGCGCACGCGTCGGCGTCGCGATCGCGGCGGTGATGGTCGGCTGCGTCGCGCTGTCGGCGGTCGGCTTCCTCATCATTCGGTCGCGATTCGACCCGCCGATCAACCAGGACAATCCGCGCACGTGGAGTCAACTCGCTTACACGTTGGCGCGACGCCAATACGACGTTGCCGGGCTCTGGCCTCGCCGAGCGCCGGTCTGGCTGCAGCTGGCGAACTGGTTCGAGTACGCCGACTGGCAGTGGGCGTTGCGCGTTCGCGCCTGGCGTGGTCCCGAACGTCTGGCGCGTACTCGCGACGAGCTTATTCGCGGGACTTGGATTCGCCGGCGCGGCGTGGCATCGGCGGCGCGACGCCCGGACCTGGCGCGCCGTCCTTCTCCTGTTCGCGTGCGGCTCGCTCGGCGTGATCGCGTACCTGAATCTCCGCGCCGGGCGCACGTTCGCCTGGTCGTTCGTTCAGAACGACGCGGCGCATGAGGCGCGAGACCGGGACTACTTCTTCACGCTCGGCTTCTGGGCGTGGGGCATTTGGGCCGGCATCGGCGCCGTTGCGCTGGCACGGCGCTTCGCGCGCGCGTGGGTTGGCGTGGCTGTCGCGGCGCTTCCGATCCTTCTCAACTGGAGCGTCGTGGATCGGCGACCGGAGCCGGATGCAACCCTTCCACGTGAGACGGCGCGTCAGCTGCTCGAGCCGCTTCCGCACCGCGCGGTGCTCTTCGTCGAAGGCGACAACGACACCTACCCGCTCTGGTATGCGCAACAGGTAGAGGGTGAACGCCGCGACGTCACGGTCGTAACGCTGCCGCTGCTGGGCGCACAATGGTACCTCGACGAGCTTCGGCGCCGCTACGAACTCGGCGCCGGCACGAACGCGTCCGACGCGACGGCGGCGACGCGCATCGCCGCGGACGCTGTCGGGCAGAATCGTCCGATCGCCGCGGCGAACACACTTCAACCGAGCGAGCGCCAGGGAATCGCGAGACGGTGGAGGGTCGTTGGTCTCGTGGCGATCGCCGAGCCGGAGCCGGGGCAGATCTCGGACGCACCGGTCGACATCTCGCTGGACACCGCAGCGCTGCGGCGAGTAGCGCGATCGATCGACGACTGGAGACGAGGCCGGCGCGCGCGAGACGAGCCGGATTCGATCCACGAGTACTTCCTGCGCCTGCTCTCGTGTCCCTCGCGATTGCTGGAAGGGGCGGCGGCTCCGCCGAGCGCTTCTCTTGATTCGCTTTGTAACCTACGGTAACTTGGTACGTTATGCCGTTTCCTGACCTTCCGGACCGGCTCCGCGAAGTCCGAGACCGAATCGAAGCGGCGGTGCGACGTGGTGGTCACGGTCAGCAGGTTACAATCGTCGCAGTTACCAAGACGCATGGCCCCGACGCCGTTCAGTCGGCTTGGGATGTGGGGCTCGCTGACGTAGGCGAGAACCGTGTGCAGGAAGCCCTCCCGAAGATGGATCTCGTATCAGCCCCGGTTCGGTGGCATCTGATTGGACACCTTCAGCGCAACAAGGTGAAATACCTGCCGCGCTTCGACCTCCTGCACGCGCTCGACAGCGCGCGGCTCGCCGACGCGGTGAACGCGCTTGGGGTTGAATCCGGGCGCCCCCTCGCGGCCCTGCTGCAAGTGAACGTCGTCGGCGAGGAGTCCAAGGGTGGGATCGGGGCCACGGACATCGCGGTGGAAGCCGAGCGCTTGTCGAAACTCGAAGGGGTCCGCATCCGCGGCGTCATGACGATGGCGCCGTTGGATGCTGACGAGTCGACCCTCAGGCGCGTCTTTGCAGGAGCACGCGCGGCGCGAGATCAACTTCGCGCCGCCGGGCACGACGCGACGGCGCTATCGATGGGGATGTCGAACGACTTCGAAGTAGCTGTCGAAGAGGGCGCGACGCACGTCCGCCTGGGAACGATTCTCTTCGGAGCGAGACCCGCATGATGGACGAGACCTTCCACCTCACGCCGCTCGACGTTCGCCGCTACGAGTTCGGAAAGGCGATCCGCGGCTACGATCCCGAGCGCGTGAACCAGTTCCGCGACCAGGTCGCCGAGGAGCTGGAGCGCTTGTCGCGCTTGAACCAGGAGCTCGAGGCCAAGGCCCGCGGTTTCCACGAGCAGCTGCGCGCGTTCCGCGAGCGGGACAAGGCGATCAACGAGGCGTTGGTGTCCGCGCAACAGCTCCGCGGCGACATTCGCGAGCAGGCCGACAAGGAAGCGCAGCTCATCATCCGGGAAGCCCGCGCCGAGGCGGATAGCATCATCGAAGATGCGCGCGGCGAGATTCGCCGGATGCAGGAAGGCGTGGCGGGCCTCGAGCACTCACGGCGCGCGTACCTCGCGCAGCTGCGCTCCATGGTGGAGCGACACCTGGCCGAGATAACCGCCGCCGAGCAGACGAACGTCGACGGCCTGCGCCGGGACGGCATGCCCGTTTCACCCGTCCGCGCCGCATCGACGATCAAGGGATGACGCTCGCGGCTCCGGCAGTCCTCGCGGCGCCGAACACGGCGCCGGGGGTTCATGCATTCGAAGCGGCGGAGGACGCGGCGCGCGTCATCCGTGCGCGCTTTTCGGCGCGTCCCGACGCGGCCATCATCCTCGGGACGGGGCTGGGCCGGCTCGCGATGGAGATCGAGAACCCGGTCGCCATCCCGTACGAGGACATCCCCGGGTTTCCGGCGTCCACGGTCGAGTCGCACGCCGGGCGCCTGCTGTGCGGCACGTTAGGTGCCAGGACCGTGATCGCCATGCAGGGGCGCTTTCATCGGTATGAAGGGTATTCTCTGCAGCAGGTCACCTTTCCAGTTCGCGTGCTGCGCGCGCTCGGTGCCGACACCCTGTTCGTGTCGAACGCGTGCGGCGGATTGAATCCGCTCTGGAACGCCGGCGACCTGATGCTCATCACGGATCATGTGAACTTGCTCGGCGACAGTCCGCTCATCGGTCCCAACGACGATCGTCTCGGTCCGCGCTTCCCGGACATGTCGGGGCCGTACGATACGGCGCTCGGTGCGCTCGCCCGTCGTGTCGCGGCGGACGAAGGGATCGGTCTGCGCGAAGGCGTCTACGTCGCCGTCGTCGGCCCGAATCTCGAGACGCGCGCGGAGTATCGTTTCCTCCGCGCCATCGGCGCGGATGTCGTTGGAATGTCGACGGTGCCGGAAACGATCGTGGCGGTGCACTCGGGAATGCGCGTCCTCGGCTTGTCGATCATCACCGACATGTGCGACCCCGATGCGCTCGAGCCGGCGACCGTCGAAAAGATCATCGCCGTGGCCAATCGCGCCGAGCCTGCGTTGACGACGCTCGTGCGACGCGTGCTGGAGCGCATGTGACGGCGCCGAGCATGACGCGATATCAACCGCTTCCGCCGGATCGTCCCGCGGACGACGTCGAGCGCGAGCTGCTCGCCCGTTGGGAGGAGGAAGATCTCTTCGCCCGCGCGCTCGAGGCTCGGAGCGGCGCGCCGAACTTCGTGTTCTTCGAGGGACCGCCGACGGCGAACGGCCGGCCGGGCATCCATCACGTCTTCTCCCGCACGATCAAGGATCTCTTCTGCCGATATCGCGCGATGAAGGGCTATCGCGTCGCTCGAAAAGCGGGGTGGGACACGCACGGCCTGCCGGTCGAGATCGAAGTCGAAAAGCAGCTCGGCATCAGCGGCAAACAGCAGATCGAGGCGCTCGGCGTGGCCGAGTTCAACCGCCTGTGCCGGGAGAGCGTGTTCAAGTACCGCTCGGATTGGGAGAAGCTGAGCGCGCGTATGGGGTACTGGCTCGACTACGAGCACCCGTACGTCACCTTCCACAACGACTACGTCGAGAGCGTCTGGTGGGCGCTCAAGACGCTGTTCGACAAGAATCTGCTCTACCGCGGGCACAAGATTCTGCCGTACTGCTCGCGTTGCGGCACGGCGCTGTCGAGCCACGAGCTGTCGCTCGGCTACAGGGAGGACGAAGACCCGAGCATCTACGTGGCGCTCGACCTCGTCGAGGCGCCCAGCGGTCGCGACGAGACGCTGCACCCGACCGTCGGCCGGCGAATTCTCGTCTGGACCACCACGCCGTGGACGCTCGTGTCGAACACCGCGCTGGCGGTGCACCCGGATCTCGACTACGTCGAGCTGATCCGCCGCGAGGAGGGGAAGGATAAGAGAACGCTGATTCTCGGCGAGTCGCGCGTGCGCGCGGTGCTCGGCGAAGACTTTGAGAATCGGTGGGAACTGGTACGGCGAATAACGGGCGCGGACCTCGTCGGACGCCGCTACAAGCGGCCGCTCGACTGGGTCGATTTCCCGCCCGAAGGGGAACACGAGATCATCGTCGGCGAGGAATTCGTCTCGGCTGACGACGGGACGGGCGTCGTGCACATGTCGCCGGCATTCGGCGCCGACGACTACGCCGCGGGAAAGCGAAACAATCTCGCGTTCATCCAGCCCGTCGGGCTGCGCGGAGAGTTCCCGTCGTCGATGCCGCTCGTCGGCGGACTGTTCGTGAAGGACGCGGACGACCTCATCACGGAAGAGCTCAAGCGTCGCGGCGTACTATGGAAGGCGGGGCGCATTTCGCACCAGTATCCGCATTGCTGGCGCTGCGGCACGCCGCTCATCTACTACGCGCGCACGTCGTGGTTCGTCCGCACGACGGCGTACCGCGACGCGATGATGGCGCGCAACGCGCGCGTCGATTGGCATCCGCAATCGGTCGGCGAGGGTCGCTTCGGCGAGTGGCTGTCGAACAACATCGACTGGACCATCTCTCGCGATCGCTACTGGGGTACGCCGCTGCCGATCTGGATCTGCGACGGCGAAGCGTCGCACGTCGAGTGTCTCGGCTCGTTTGCGGATCTGAGCGAACGATCGGGCGAGCGCCTGGCGTCCGACTTCGATCCGCACAAGCCGAACGTCGATCGCTTCACGTGGCGATGCTCGTCGGCCGGATGCGGCGGGACGATGCGCCGCGCGCCGGAAGTGATCGACACCTGGTTCGACTCGGGCTCGATGTCGTTCGCGCAGTGGCACTATCCGTTCGAGAACCGGGACAAGATCGCGGAACAGTTCCCCGCGGATTTCATCGCCGAGGGCGTCGATCAGACGCGCGGGTGGTTCTACTCGCTGCTGGCAATCGCGACCGGGCTGGGCGACGCGCTGCCGAACAATGCGGGGCCCTCGGGCGGCGCGAACACGTTCGCGGACGTCGCGTCGCCGTATCGCGCGGTCGTCGTGAACGACCAGGTTTTGGACGCCGAAGGCAAGAAGATGTCGAAGAGCGTCGGCAACGTCGTCGACCCGTGGGCCGTGATGTCGCGCCACGGCGCCGACGCCGCTCGGCTCTTCTTCGTGGCGTCGAGCGCCGTTTGGGTGCCGCGCAGTTTCGACGAGAAGTTGCTCGCCGAGCAGTCGGGCCGATTCCTGCGGACGCTCAAGAACGTGTACAGCGGCATCTTCGCGCAGTACGCGAATTTCGGCTGGAACCCGTCCGACGCGGATCCTCCGCTCGCGGCGCGCCCCGCGCTCGATCGGTGGATGATCAGCCGTCTCGCGCGTCTCGAGCAAACCGTCGACGCCGCGCTCGGCGCGTACGATGCGACTGCCGCGTCCCGCGCGATCATCGAGTTCGTCGACGACGACGTCGCGAACTGGTACGTGCGGTTGAGCCGCGGGCGGTTCTACGACGTCGAGGGCGACGACAACCGCGCAGCATTCGCCACGTTGCACGAGGTGCTGTCGTCCGTGTGCCGCCTCCTCGCGCCGATCGCGCCGTTCGTGAGCGATTGGATCTACCGGGAACTGACGGGTGAGTCGGTTCACCTTGCGCCGTTCGTCGCGCCGCGCGGTGCGGTCGCGTCCGATCTCGACACCCCGATGGCCGCGATCCGCACGCTCGCCAGGCTGGGGCGCGCAGCCAGGGAAGACGTCGGCATCAAGGTGCGCCGACCGCTGGCCCGCATGGTTTGCGTCGCGCCCGGCGTGCCGGAATCGGCTTTGATCCCGCTCGTCCCACTGCTGGCCTCGGAGCTCAACGTCAAGCGAGTAGATTTCGCGACCTCCGCCGACGAGCTCGTCACGCTGCAAGCGAAGCCTGAGTTCCGCGCTCTCGGTAAACGGTTCGGCAAGACGACCCCGTTGGCGGCCGCGGCGACGAGCGCGCTGACCAGCGAACAGCTCCGCGCCTTCGAGCATGGAGCGCCGCTGGTCATTAGCGTTGAGGGGCAGTCGCACGAGCTGACGCTTGACGATCTGACGATCATTCGGCGGGCCTCCGGCGACCTCGTGGTTCAGGAGGAGCGCCGGGTTCTTCGCTGCGATCGATCCGGCGGTGACGCCGGAGCTGGAGCTCGAGGGATATGCCCGAGAACTCGTTAGCCGGGTACAGCGCATGCGAAAGGAGGCTTCGTTCGCGGTCAGCGATCGAATTACGCTGACGATTGGAGGAGGGAGCGATGTGCACGCTGTCGTTCGCGCTCATCGCGCGTGGATAGCGGACGAAACGCTGGCGACCGACGTGGTGCTCGTGGATCAGCCGGAATCCGGCGCGACCCACGGCGGCATGACGGCGCTCGATCTCGACGGAATGACGGCCTTCGTGGCCATTACCAGGATACCGTAGCAATGGCAACCGCGAACACGAAGAAGGTGAAGGGGCTGAGCAAGAAGATGCTTCAGCATTTCGAGAAGCGTCTGCTCGACGAGCGAAGACGCGTGCTCAAGGAACTTGGCCGCGCCGATGAAGCGTTCGGCGCCACGCCGCAATCGGCCGACGGCGACCTGAGCAGCTACTCGTTCCACATGGCCGACCAGGGCACGGACGCGATGGAGCGCGAGAAGGCGTTCCTGTTCGCCAGCCAGGAAGGCCGGTTCCTCTGGCACATCGACGAGGCGCTTCGCCGCCTCTACCGCGACCCCGACAACTTCGGCAAGTGCCACCAGTGCGGCAACGAGATTGCGTACGATCGACTCGACGCACTACCACACGCACGCTACTGCATCAACTGCAAGCAGCGCGAGGAAGATGCAAAGAAGTAATGGAAGTACCGAACGCGGGAACGCGGGACTCTTTTGGCCGGCGCTGTGTCTGATCGCAGCGGTGGACTTCGGCACGAAGTACCTCGCGGCCAAGCGGCTCCTGCCGCAGGGTCTCCCGCACGAAGTGTTCGGCGACTGGGTCCGGTTCACGCTGGTGCGCAATCCGGGCGCGGCATTCGGGCTGCACCTCGGCTCGCATTCGCGCTGGATCTTCATGGCGCTGACGATCGTCGCCCTCGTGATCCTCGGCTTTCTCTACACGTCCACGCGTCGCGGTGACACGGTGCGCTCGATCGCCCTCGCCATGGTCTGCGGCGGCGCCGTCGGCAACCTGATCGACCGCATCACCTCGCCGAACGGCGTGGTGGACTTCATCGACATGGGCTTCGGCGATTCGCGATGGCCGACCTTCAACGTCGCCGACATGGCCGTGAGCCTCGGTGCCTTTCTGCTCGCCTGGGTTCTGTGGGGTGAGGACACGGAGACGGAGGCCGCCGGCGTTCGCGCGCCGGTTGCCGTCTCCGCCGATACGCGCGAGCTCTCGTAGCACTCCCGGCACGACATCCGGCACGACATCCGGCACGACATCCGGTACGACATGAACGATTCGCGATCGAGAAACGGCCTCGTGTTCTGGACCGCGGCTGTCTCGGTGGTCGTGCTCGATGTCATCACCAAGGCGCTCGCGGTCAAGCACCTGATGCCGCAAGTGCCGCGTCGGGTCATCGGCGACGTCGTCCGCTTCACGCTCGCCTTCAACCCGGGCGCCGCGTTCAGCATGTCGGTCGGCGACAAGTCTCGCTACTTCTTCGGCGGACTCGCGCTCGTCGCGCTCGTCGTCTTGTGGTGGCTCTATCGCTCGACCAAGAGCGGCGACTGGATTCGAGTCCTCGCGCTTGGCCTCGCCTGGGGCGGCGCGGCGGGCAACCTCATCGACCGGTTCCGCAGCGCGAACGGCGTCGTCGATTTCATCGACATCGGCGTGGGCCACGTCCGCTTCTGGACGTTCAACGTCGCCGACTCCGCCGTGACCGTCGGAGCGATCACGCTCGCGTTCATCCTGTGGCGCGAAGACCGTGAGAAGTTGGCGATCGCCGCGGGCGAAGCGGCCATGCGCGACCAGCCCTCCAGCGGAGAGCGGTGACGGATAGCGGCCGCCGGGCCTTCGAGTCGCCGGACGACGCGCCGCGCCTCGACGTGCTGGTCGCTCAACACCTCGGCATTTCCAGAAATCAGGCGGCCACGCTCATCGCCAACGGGCACGTCCTCGTCGCCGGGCGCCGCGAGCGCGCGAGCTACCGTGCCGCGGTGGGGGAGAAGATCGACGTCGACGTTCCGGCGCCGGTGGGTCGTCCGGTCGTCGGAGAATCCATCCCGTTGACGGTGGTCCTCGAGGACGACGACGTGCTCGTCATCGACAAGCCGGCGGGGATGGTCGTCCATCCGGCCCCCGGCAACTGGTCCGGGACGCTCGTCAACGCTCTGAAGGGACGGGGGACCGCCCTGTCCGCCGGATCCGATACCAGTCGAGAAGGGATCGTCCATCGCCTGGACAAGGAGACGTCCGGTCTGCTGCTCGTGGCCAAAAGTGACCGCGCTCACAGAGTGCTCGGGGCCGCCCTGCAGGCCCGCCAGATCGTCCGCCGGTATGCCGCGCTGACCTGGGGTCACCTAGCGGCGGACCAGGTGACGATCGACAAACCCATCGCCCGCGATCCGCGAGACCGAAAGCGCATGGCGGTCGTCTCTACAGGACGGCCGGCGAGGACAGATCTCACTCGGCTCGCGCGCTTCGACTCCGTCGACCTGTTGCGGGCGCACCTGCACTCGGGGCGCACGCACCAGATCCGGGTGCACGTCGCGTCGATCGGCCATCCGGTCGTTGGTGACGACACTTATGGCGGTGGCGGAGGTCGCAAGCTCGTGGACCTTCCGGCACGACGTCACTTCCTGCACGCGGCCTGGCTGATCTTCCGGCACCCGGTCTCCGGGGATCTGGTGGATCTGCGCTCGCCGCTGCCGGAAGAGCTTCGCCGGGCCCTCGGAGCCGCCGCGGGTTCCGACCCAATAGCCGCAGACCCAGATCCGCTCGATCGCTTTGACTTCTATCGCGTCGACTCCTGACACCACCCTGACCTCCGCGCTGACGTTCCGCGCGGGGGGTACCGTGTTTGGGGCCGATGGCGCGGATGTCAGAGAGTTGATCCCGATGGGTGAGATCACCCGACTTCCGGGAGCGCCCGTCTTCGTGCGCGGCCTGCTCAATGTCCGCGGCACCATCGTGACGATACTAGACCTGGGGGTCCGGCTCGACCCGTCAGCCGAGCCCGCCGCCGAGGGATCCATTCTCCTCGTTCGCCATCGAGACCGCTTGGTCGGGGTAGTGGTGGACGAGGTCGCCGACGTTCGGCAGCTCGAGGTCGACCCCTCGGGCGCGTCGCAGGCGGCTGGTGATCTCGTGCGTGGCGTGGCGACGCTCGACGGCGCACCGGTGGTGGTGCTCGACCTGGCCGCTCTCATCCGGCAAGTGTTGCTGTCCTAGGTCTTCGGGAGGGTTTCTTGAGTCAACGAGTATTGGTCTGTGACGACGCCATCTTCATGCGCACGATGGTCGGGGACATCCTCACCCAGGCCGGGTTCGAGATTGTCGGCGAGGCGGAGACGGGACTTCAGGCCGTAGAGAAGTACCGCGAGCTCCGTCCGGATCTGGTGACGATGGACATCGTGATGCCCGACATGGGCGGAATCGATGCCGTGCGCGAGATCTGCAAGTTCGACCCGGGCGCGAGAATCCTCATGTGCAGCGCGATGGGGCAACAGGCGCTCGTCGTCGAGGCGATCCAAGCCGGCGCGAAGGATTTCGTCGTCAAACCGTTCCAACCCAGTCGCGTTCTCGAAGCGGTTCAGCGCGTACTCGGCTGAGCACGGACGGCCCCCGTGCGACCCCAGCGCCGTGGATAACCGCGAGTACGCCCAGCTCTTTCTCACCGAGAGCCGAGAGCACGTCGCCGCCGTCAATCAATCGCTGCTGCAGCTCGAGCGCGATGCGACGGGCCCCGGCGCCGCGTCGGCGGTCGGTGAGATCTTCCGTGCCGTCCACACGATCAAGGGGATGGCGGCGACGATGGGCTACACACTCGTGGCCGATCTCGCCCACGAGCTCGAGACGGTCCTCGACAGCGTTCGCCGCGGCGAGATGTCGATCGAGGCGACGATCATGGACACGCTGTTTCGGTCCGCCGACGTGCTCGAGCAGGCGGTCGAGGCCGCGGTCGCGGGACGCGAAGGCGACGTCGTCGCCGCGGATCTCATCGCCGCGCTTCGTGCGCTGACAGCGGCTCCGATCGCGCCCCGCGTAGCCCCCGCGCCGGCGCCCTCGGACCCTGCGCCCGCGGCGGCGTCTCAAGCGACGCCCGCAAGCAGCGCGGAACTCGTGCGCATCTGGCTGCACCCCGAGACGCCGCTCCGGGGCGTTCGCGCGTTCCTCATCGTACAGGCCTTGGGCACGATCGGCGAGATCGTCTCCACCACGCCGCCGATCGCCGCTCTCCAGAATGAGGACTTCGACAACGAGTTCTCCGTGCGGCTGGCGACGTCGCAACCCGCCGGCGAAATCGAGCGCGTCGCTCGCGCCGTGGGCGACGTCTTCGAGGTTCAGGTCGGCGAGCCGCGCGCGTCCGGCGCGTGGGCCGCGCCGACGCCCGCGTGGGGGCTGCCGGCGATCTCGATGACGCCCGCGCACGATATGGCGGCGTTGTCCGGCATGACGCTCACGCCGGCGCACGGCGCCGTGGCGACTCCGTCTACGGAGACGAGATCGGAAAGCGGGCGCGTTCGCTCGGTGCGCATCGACGTGCGACGGCTCGACGCGCTGATGAACCTCATCGGCGAACTGGTGATCGCGCGCGGGCGACTGACGCAGCTCGCGACCGAGCTCGGCGACCTCTCGCTGGAAGAGACCGTGATGCAATCGTCGCGGCTCATCACGGAGCTGCGCGACGAGATCACGGCGAGCCGGATGGTGCCGGTGTCGCAGGTGTTCGACCGCTTCCCGCGCGTCGTGCGCGACGCGGCGCGCGGCGTGGGCAAGCCGGTGGACTTCGTCGTCGAGGGCAAGGACATCGAGCTGGATCGGTCGATGCTCGACGAGATCGCCGACTCGCTGGTGCATCTTCTGCGCAACGCGGTGGATCACGGGATCGAGCCGGCCGAGGTCCGCGCCGCCGCCGGAAAGCCGGCCGTCGGCCGCCTCGTGTTGAGCGCGGTCCGCGATCGCTCGGCGGTCGTCATCAAGGTGAGCGACGACGGAAAGGGCATCGACCGCGAGCGGGTTCTCGCTCGCGCCAAGCGCGACGGGCTGGTCGACGAGTCGAAGACGGATCTCACCGAGGACGAGCTGCTTCGCCTGCTCGCCCGCCCGGGATTCTCGACGGCCGAAAAGGTGACGGGCCTTTCCGGCCGCGGCGTCGGCGTCGACGCGGTCTACACGAAGGTGCGGGCGCTCGGCGGCGCGATGGACATTCGCTCGGTGCCGGGACAGGGCACCACGGTGCTCATCCGGCTCCCGCTGACGCTCGCCATCATGCGCGCGCTGCTCGCGCGCGTGGGCGCCGAGACCTACGCGATCCCGCTCGCGCACGTGAGCGAGACGGTGGAGCTGGTGCCGGACGTGTTGCGCACGGTGAAGGGGAAGGAAGTGCTCCTGGCGCGCGACGAGGTGCTCCCGCTCCTCCGCTTGCGGACGCTCGTCGGGCTGCCGGCGTATTCGCCGGCGACGGAGATCGACCTCGAGCACGTCGTCGTGATCGACCTCGGCGACCGGCGGGCAGGTCTCGTCATCGACGAGCTCACCGGGCAGGAAGAAATCGTGGTCAAACAGTACGACGCGGTTCGCGACGGTCCGCCGTTCTTCGGGGGCGCCACGCTCCTCGGCGACGGCCGGCCGTCACTCATCGTCGACGTGAGCAGCCTCCTTTAAAGGATTTCGTATGGAAGACCTTCTGGCGTTGAAAGAGCTGCAGCTCGACGCGCTCCGCGAAGTGGCCAACATCGGGGCGGGGCACGCCGCCACCGCGCTCTCGCAGATGATCGGCGAGACGATCATGATCAGCGTCCCGACGATCAACGTCGCGCGGCTGGAGGACGTGCCGCCGCACATCACCTCGCCGGACGAACCGGTCGCCGCGGTGCTGATGCACATGCTCGGCGATCTCACCGGACGTACGCTGCTCGTGTTCCCGCGGCGCACGGCGCTGCGCTTGGCCGAGTTGCTCCTGCGCCGCCGCGAGACCACCGAGGACTTCTCGGACATGCAGCAGTCGGCGATCAAGGAAGCCGGCAACATCCTCAGCTCGGCCTACATGAACGCGCTGAGCGACTTCATGGGGATGATGCTCATCCCGTCGCCGCCGTCGCTGGCGATCGACATGTCCGACGCCGTGCTCACGACGACCTACCTGCAGTTCGGCGGCGACAAGGACTTCGTGTTCTGCGTCGAGAGCGACTTCGTGCTGAGTGAATCCGAGGAGAAGCTGCGTGGATTCTTCCTCCTCCTTCCCGATACCGCGTCGCTCGGCGCGATTCTCAAGGCGATACGCGTCGCGTGATCATGTTCCCGTCGGCGCCCCTGACTTCGGAGCGAGACCGCGAGGTTCTGCGATCCTTCGCCCGGCGGATCAATCCGTCGGACGCGGGCGCGCACAACAACCTCGGGGTGCTGTACTACAACAAGGGCCTGTACCAGGAGGCGGTCGCCGCCTTCATGATGGCGCTCGAGCTCGACCACACCATGCAGGTCGCGCAGCGCAACCTCGAGATCGCCTACTTCAATACCGGCTACTACGACACGCGCGTTCCGGAGCTGCGCGAGCGCCTGCGACAGTGTCCCGACGACCGCGGCGCGCGCTGGGAACTCGGGAGGACGTTCTCGCTGCTCGGCAAACAGGACGAGGCCGCCGAAGAGTTTCGCGCCCTGCTGAAGTACTCCCCGAACGACGTCGCCGCGCTGCTGCAGCTCGCGCTCGCCGAAAAAAACGCCGGCGACATGGAACGCGCGCAGGAGTGCATCGAGCGCGCGCTGGCCCGCGATCCCGACAGCTCGCTGCTGCAGTTCACGCTCGGCGAAATTCTATATCACCGAGGGTTGAATGACGACGCGCTTCGCGCCCTCGAGCGGGCGATCGAGCGGAACCCGGAGAACCACGACGCGCTGTACCTGATGGGGTTCGTGCTCGGCGACATCGGACGCCACGAAGACGCCCAGGCGGCGACGCGCCGCGCCATCAAGCTGAATCCGTCGCTGTCGCGCGCCCACGCGAACCTCTCGCTCGAGCAGCAGCGGGCGAGCCGCGATGGCGCGCCGGCCAAGCGTGAGCTCCAGGTCTCGGTCGAGGGGCAGCTCGCGCACTACAACCTCGGTCTCGCGTTCCGCAGCAAGGGATATTACGCCGAAGCGATGCGCGAGTACGGCGTCGCTCTCGATCGCGGCGAGGATCGCGATCTCGTGCTGCAGGCGATGGCCGAGGTGCACCTCCTGCTGCGCCAACCCGGTGAAGCGATCGCGTTGTACGACGATCTCCTCCGCCGGCAGCCGCACAGCCCCAAGCTGTGGAACGAGCATGGTGTCGCATTGCACCAGGAAGGCCGCTTCGCCGACGCGGAATCGAGCTACCGTCGCGCGCTCGAGGAAGAACCTTCGTACGCGATCGCACAGAACAACCTCGGCGTCGCGCTGTACCACGGAGGCTCCGCCGAGAAGGCGCTCGACATCTTCGGGGCCGCGCTCGCGCATCGTCCGGAGTTCGTGAAAGCCCGCTTGAACCTCGCGCTGCTCGCCAGTCGCGCGAAACGATTCCAGCAGGCGCTCGACGCATACCGCCACGTGTTGGGCTTGTCGCCGGAGAATCCGGTGGCGTGGAACGGTGTGGGACTCGTGCTCGCCGAGCTGCAGAAGTTCGACGACGCGCGCAACGCGTTCGCCCGCGCGATCCAGGCGCGCCCCGACTTCGCCGAGGCGCACTACAACATGAGCTTCACGCTGTCGAACCTCGGCGACTTCGAAGGCGCGCTCCGCGAGACCAAGCGTGCACTGGAACTGGATCCATACTACGTCCCACAAAAGTTCGAGCTCGCCATGGACGTCGAGTACGAGGATCCGGACCTCACGGTTCCGCCGGACCTCGGCGGTGCCCAGCATACCGAGGCCGTCGTCGCCGATTTCGACTTCGATCCGGAATCGCTCGACACGCTCTTCACCGAGCTCGTGCCCGTACCCGCGGCGGACGCTCGCCCGGCTCGGCCCTCGGGCGACGCGTCGCCGTTCTCGATGGCCGCCGACTATTTGTCGAAGGGGTACTACGACCGCGCGTCGGCGGAGATCAACCGGGCGCTGGCCCGCGGACACGACCGCGCCGAAGGGATGACGCTCCTCGGCGAAGTCTTCTCGAAACAGGGTTTGTTCGGCGAGGCGCTCGAGCGATATCGCGCCGCGCTCGCCCTCGATCCCGACCGTCCGGCGGCGTTGGCCGGGGAGGCCTCGGCGCTGTTGCGTCTCGGTCGCGCGACCGAGGCGCGTCCCATCGCGCAGCGGTTGGTGGAACGCGACCCGGGCGACGTCGACGCGTTGATGCTCGCGTCGGAGGCCTGCGCGGATGCCGGGGACCCCGCGTCCGCCATCGGGCTGCTCGGACGCGCGCGTCGGGTGGCCCCGCGGCGCGCCGACGTGTTGCTCCGCACGGGCGACATCGCCAAGTCGATCGGCGACGTCGACGGCGCCATCGACATGTACCGGGCCGCGCTCGAGCTCGACGCCGACTACGCCGTGGTGCGCTTCCGACTGGCCGAGCTGCTTCAATCGCAAGGCCGCGACCGCGAGGCGGAGCGCGAACTGGTCGCCGCCCTCGACGCCGTGCCGACGTACGCCGAGGCAACGCTCGCGCTCGCGGAGCTGCGCCGCCGCTTCGGCCGTTCGGCCGATGCGATGCCGCTCCTCATCGAGCTGCTGCAGCGCGACCCGTACAACCTCGACGCGCTCATCGCCCTCGGCGAAGCGCTGATCGATCTGGCGCGGCGCCGCGACGCGAGCCACGCGTTTGCGCGTGTCCTGCGGTTCGATCCGGAAAACGTCGGCGCGCTGTTCTTCGAGGGCTCGCTGCTCGCCGAGCAGCATCGATTCCGCGAAGCCTCCGACCGCTGGCGCCGCGTCATCGCGCTCGATCCGGCGTCGACGTACGCCCGCCGGGCGCGCCGCGACCTGCGGAGCGCGTCCGATCTACAGCGGATTCTCACCCTGCGGGCGGGCTGACCATGGCGATCGAAGGCCCGCTTCGCGAGCTCGGCATCCACGACGTCTTCCAGCTCCTCGACTTGAGCCGGAAGACGGGCGTGCTGTGCGTGTCGTCGAAGCTGCGCGAAGACGAGGGCGTCGTCTATTTCGACGACGGCAGCGTCGTGCACGCCTCCATCCGCAGCAAGAGCGTTCCGATCGAGCTGGTGCTGCTCGAAGCCGGCCGCATCACGCAGGCGGATCTCGATCACGCGCACGCCGCCGGCGACGACGCGGACGCCCGCGGGGGGCGGGGGCGCACGATCGTCGATTCTCTCGTTCGGGTCGGCGCGATCACGCAGCGCGAGCTGGAGCGGCAGCTCCGCTTGCAGATCGAGAGCGTGGTGTTCGAACTGATGTCGTGGCGCGAGGGGTTCTTCTCGTTCGAGGAACGGTCGCGCGACGAGCTGCCGCGGGACACGCGCATCGCCGTGTCGACCGAGTCGCTCTTGATGGAAGGGGCTCGGCGCATCGACGAGTGGTCGCGCATCGCCGAGGTCGTGCCGAACCTGGACGTGGTTCCGGAGCTCGCGCCGGTGGGTGACGATCGCGGGGAAGACGGCGGTCCGACGCTCGACCTCCTCCCGCACGAGTGGCAGGTCCTCACGATGATCGACGGCGATCGCGATCTGCGCGCGATCGCCGCCCTCCTCGGACGCGACGAGTTCGAGACGGCGAAGATCGCCTACGGGCTGGCGACGACCGGCGTCGTCGCCATTCGGCAGGCTCCCGAGGCGTCGCCGTCGCGATCGTTCGCGCCGGCGTCGGAGTCCGCGCCGAGCGGACTGGCCGAGCAGGTCAGCGCGGCGCGCGCCGCCGTGGAAACACTGCTCCGCCGCGCCCCGACGGGCGCCGCCGCGCCGGAAGCCCGTGATGCGCTCGAAGCGCTCGCTCGCCTCGAACGCGTGCTCGCGGTGAACGCCCATGGCTGACGACGTCCGCCGCTGGAGCGAAGAGCTCGCGCGCGAGCCGGGGAGCCTCGTGTTCCTCCAGCTGGCCGACGCGCTTCGCCGGCAGCAGCAGCTCGATCTCGCGCACAAGGTGGCGCTGCGCGGACTGGAGCGGCATCCGCACAACGCCGACGCGCACGATCTCCTGGCGCGCATCGCCGTGGACCGCGGCGACTTCGCGCGGGCGCGTGACGAGTGGAACGCCGTGCTCCGTCTCGTCCCCGGCCACGCGGGCGCGCTCAAGGGGCTCGGCTATCTGAGCTTTCAGCAGGGTCGCGTGGACGACGCCGAGCGCTATCTCACGGGCGCCGCCGAGACCGACGAGCCGTCGGTGGCGAGCGCGCTCCGCGCGGTGCGCCATGCGTCCGGAAACTACGCGACGATCGCCAATCAGCCCGCCGATCCGGTGTACGCCCCGCCCCCGCCGGAGTCGTCGAATGATCCGCGCCGGTTGTTCGAAACGCTGCTCGTCGACGAGGGGCAGACGGCGCTGTTGCTGGACGCGAACGGCCTCGTTCTGGGCGGCGTGTACGTCGACGGGCAGGGCGCGGACGTGTCGCAGGAAGTGGGAGCGCGACTCAGCGGGATTTCGGACGAAGTGCGGCGGTCGACGAAATACCTCGACGTCGGCGACTGGCGCTCGATCACGTTCGAGACTCGCGGAACGGTCGTCGCAATGGCGCCGAGCGAGGACGGCGGTCTGTTGGTCGTGGCGGCGTCGAAGCTCACGCCACTGGGACTCCTGCGTCGCCTCTTGGACCGGTGCGCGACGCGGGCTTCGGCGTGGCTTCGGAGCGGCGCGTCCGAGGGGGAGGAGACTTCGTGAGCGCGTCCCTTCGCCCGGTGCTGGAAACGCTGACGCGCCAACGTGGCGTGCGGGCGAGCTTGATCGTCTCCGAGAGTGATGGTCTCGTGATCGATTCCAGTCTCCGGTTCGGCCAGGACGGCGAGCGCGTCGCGGCGCTCGCCGCGTCCGTTTATCGCAAGGCGCGACTGTCGGCGAAGGCGGCCCGGCTGGGGGCGGTGACGTTCCTGCAGCTCGACGCGGAACGGGGCCGGATCTGCGTGGCCGGCGCCGGAAACGACCTCGTGATCGTGACGGTGGCCGACCCGGCGGCGAACGTGGGGCTGATCCGGATGGAACTGTTCAAGGCGCTGGAGCTGATCGGATGAAAATCGCCGCCGTCGAGCCGTGGGTCGAAGCGCCGCTGAAGCGCTACGTCGACGACGCGCGCGCTCGTCTGGCGCTGCTGCTCCATCCGTCGGGGCAGGTGTTGGCGCAGGCGGGATTCACGCGCGAGGTGGACGTGATGACCGCGTGCGCGCTGGCGTCGGCGATCCACGCGACGGCGGGCGAGTTGGGCCGCCAGGTCGAGGGCCGCGCCTTCGGCGGGCTGCACTACGCGGGTCCGGAGAAGCAGATGTATCTGGCGCCGCTCCAGACGTCGCGCGGCTCGTACATCTGTTTCACGGTTTTCGACGACGAGACGTCGCTCGGGTTGATCCGGATCTACTTCGAGGAGCTGGGACGGGACCTCGCCGCCGCCGCGCTCGAGGCGCCGCCGGTGTCGGTGCCGGTGCTGGCCGGCGGCTTCGAGGCCGAGCTCAACCGCAACCTGTCCGCCCTCTTCCGTCCCCGCGACCGTTGGGAGGGGCGATGACCGCCTGCCGCCTGTCGCTGCCGACTGCTTCTAGAGTATACGATTCTAAGAACAATCTATTTAGTACAACGATAAGCATGTCCATACGCTAACTCAATAACTGTCCTGTGTCCCTCGTCAACTACGCCACCAGAGAGATCACGTGCAAGATCGTCTATTACGGACCGGGCCGGTCCGGAAAGACGACCAACCTGCACTACATCTACGAACAGGTGCCCGCCGACCGGCGCGGCAAGATGGTGTCGTTGGCGACGCAGACCGACCGCACGCTGTTCTTCGACTTCCTCCCGCTCGACCTCGGCACCATCTCCGGCTTCACCACCCGGTTCCAGCTGTACACGGTGCCCGGCCAGGTCTACTACCAGACCACGCGCAAACTCGTCCTCCAGGGCGCCGACGGCGTCGTCTTCGTCGCCGACAGCCAGGCCCGCCAGCTCGACGAGAACATCGAAAGTTTCCAGGACCTCCACGCCAATCTCGGTGACCAGGGCGTCGACGTCCGCGCCGTGCCCCTCGTGCTCCAGTACAACAAACAGGATCTGCCGAGCGAGTTGATCCTCGACGGCGCCACGCTCTCCGACGCGCTCAACTTCCGCGGCGTCCCCGAATTCTCCGCCGACGCGCTCCACGGGCCCGGCGTCTTCGAGACCCTGCGCGCCATCTCCGAGCTCGTGCTCAAGCGTCTCAGCGCCGGCGCGCCCACGGTCGCCCCGCGCATCACCGCGCGCGCCGGATAGCGAACCGCTCATGCAGCTCGATCCGAAGCTTCGCTTCGACAACTTCATCGTCGGCTCGTCGAACCGGCTGGCCGTCGCGGCCGCGCACGCTGTGGCCGAGGCGCCGGGGACCGCCTACAACCCGCTCTTCGTCTACAGCGGATCGGGGCTCGGCAAGACGCACCTCATGAGCGCGATCGGCAACCAGGTCGCGCAGCGCCGGCCGTCGCTCACCGTCGCCGCGGTCACGCTCGACGAGTTCGTCGGCGAGCTGCACGCGGCGATCGGCGACGGGGGGGGGCGGTCGACGCGTTCAAAGCGCGCTACCTCGGCGTCGGCGTCCTGCTCATCGACGACATCCAGTTTCTCACCGCGCGCAAAGAGACGCAGAGCGAGCTGCTGCGCATCTTCAACGCGCTCTCGGGCGACGGACGGCAGATCGTCATGACGAGCGATCGGCCGCCGGCCGAAATCGCCGACGTCGACGACCGGCTCATCACGCGGCTCGCCGGCGGATTGATCGTCGACATCGGCGCGCCGGAGTTCGAAACGCGCATGGCGATCCTCAAGGCCAAGTGCGAGGAGCGCGGCGTGCGGTTCCGCGCCGGCGTGATCGACGAGGTCGGCCGTCTGGAGTTCGACAACATCCGCGAGCTGCAGGGCGCGCTCAATCGCCTGATCGCCTTCCAGGCGCTCGGCGGCGAGCACGTTTCCGTCGAGAACGTGATGGCCGTGCTCGGCGATCTCGCCGAACGGCGCCGGCGCGTGACGCCGCCGCGGCCGAGCGGAGAGTTCGCGAACTTTCTCACCGATATCGCGTCGGCCGTGGCGCAGCACGTCGAACAGTGGCGGCAACGCATCTCCGAAGCGATCGGTTACTGGGGCGGCGAGGGCTATCGCACGGCGAGTCTCGAGCGGGCGCTCCAGGACAGCGCGCCGGCGAACGGCGTCGAGTCGTTTCTCCGCGAGTTCGAAGGTCGCGTCACCCGGCTGCGGGATCTCGAGCGGCAAACCGCCCGCGCCGACGCGTCGATGGCGATCCATCCCTCGTTTCGCGACCCCGACCGCGTCGAGGAGGCGGAGCAGGTGCTCGACCGCGCGCTGCGCATGGCGGCTCCGCCGCCGGGCCCCTCATCGGCGTTCTCGCGCTCGGGCTTCGAGGTGGGCGGCAGCAATCAGATGGCCGTGCGCGCCGCGGACGCGATCGTCAGCGCGCCGGGCGCCCGCTACAACCCGCTGTTCATCCACGGCCCCAGCGGCGTCGGCAAAACGCATCTGCTGAACGCGATCGGGCACGGACTCGCGCCGGCGACGGCGGGGCGCGGGCCGGTGGCGTGCGTCCCGGCGCAGCTCTTCATCGACGAGCTGATCGCGGCGCTCCAGGAAGGCACGGTCGACCGCTGGCGCGCCCGCTACCGCTCCGCGTCGGCCCTGCTGCTCGACGACGTGCAGTTCGTCGCCGGAAAGGAGCGCACGCAGGAAGAGCTGTTTCACGTCTTCAACTCGCTGTACGCGGACGGCAAGCAGCTCGTGCTGGCGAGCGACAGGCCGCCGCGCGAATTGTCGGGGCTCGAGGATCGTCTGCGTTCGCGCTTCGAGGGCGGCCTGGTCGTGCCGATGCAGGCGCCCGACCGCTCGTTGCGCGAGCGTCTCTACGCGCGCTACCTCCGCGATCTCGGCGTCGAGCCGAATCCGGAGATGATCGTCTACCTCGCCGAGCGCACCGTGGCCAGCGTGCGCGAGATCATCGGCATCGCGAACCGGATCGTCGCGTCGGCGGAGGTCGCGGCCGTTCCCGTGACGATCGGCTTCATTCGCGCCGCGCTCGAGCCGGACGAGACGGAACCGTCGCGCGCGGCCGCGCTCAAGGCGGCGAGTGATCCGTTCTTCCTCGACCGCGAGAAGGTGATCTGGCAGTGGCCGGACCCCGCGGCGCGTCTGATCGAGGAGGCGCCATGACGCGCCGCCTCGTTTCGCGGAGCGACTGATGGCGATCCGCGGAAACCTCAAGGAGGCCAGCCTCCCGGACGTGCTCCAGCTGCTGGCCATGGGCAAGAAGACCGGCTGCCTGAGCATCACGCACCGGGCGAGCTTCGGCTACATCTATTTCGACAAGGGGCGCATCTGCTACGCGTCGGTCGTGAATCGGCGCGATCGCCTCGGCGACATGCTCGTGAAGAGCGGCGTTCTGACGCAGACGCAACTCGACGCCGCGCTCGACGCGCAGACCAAGCGCCACGACACGCCGCTCGGTCGCCTGCTCGTCGAACACGGCGCGGTCAGCGCCGAGCAGTTGCATCAAGCGGTCGACGTGCAGATTCGCGAGGCGGTGTATTTCCTGTTCACCTGGCACCACGGCACGTTCAACTTCGAGTCGGACGTCGCGCCGGAAGGGCAGGATCAACTCGTCTCGATCAACCCCGAGTCGCTGCTGCTCGAGGGCGCGCGCCGCGTCGACGAGTGGAGCCTCGTCGAAAAGAAGATCCCGAGCTTCGACCTGATCTTCGCGGCCGACCACAACCGGATCCTGAAGAGCGACGCCGAGCTCACCGACGAGCAGACGTGCGTGCTCGAGCAGATCGACGGCATGCGCGACGTGCAGGGAATCATCGACGCCACCGGGCTCGTGGAGTTCGAGGTCGGCAAGGCGTTGCTCGGACTTCTGAACGCCGGGTTCGTTCATCGGATCGGAAAAACGGCGCCGGCGCCCCCGGTCGCCGCGAACGGCCGCGCGGAGGAACACCGCAACCTCGGGGTCGCGTTTTTCAAGACCGGCATGTTCGAGGAGTCGTTGCGCGAATTCCGGCGCGTGATCGAGCTGCGCGACGACGACACGTCGGCGCGCTACTACATCGGGCTCGTCTTCGCCCGTCAGGCGAAATGGGAGGAGGCGGCGGCCGCGCTCAGGGAATGCGCGTCGCGCGGCGCCGCGAAGCCGGTGGTGTTTCACAATCTGGCGTTCGTTCTCGAGCAGCAGCATCGCTACGACGAGGCGCGCGCCGCGCTGCAGACCGCGATCGAGCGTGGCGCCGCCAAGGACCCGCGCGTGCGGACGTCGCTCGGCGTCGTGTGTTTGCTCACCGGAGATCTCGCCGCGGCCGACGAAGCGTTGACGGGGGCGCGGTCGCTGTTCGGTGCCAAGGCGCCGACGGCGGCATGGTTTCACTTCGCCGCGCTCGTCGCCGCGCTCCGCGGCGACGCCCGCCGGGCCGCGTCGATTCTCACCGACGGCGTGGCGGCGTACCCGCACGCCGCCACGCTCCACAACAACCTCGCGGCGGTGAACGAGCGGCTTGGCGACTACGACGCCGCGCACGCGGCGGCGGAGCGCGGCCTGCACGAGGACGCCGGGGTCGCGCACCTGCACAAGAACATCGGCGACTTGCGCTATCGGGCCGCGCGGTACGACGAAGCGCTCGAGGCGTACTCGCGCGCGACACGCGCCAATCCGGAGATCGGGCCGGACACCTACCTCAAGCTCGGGAACATCCGCCTGCGCCGCATGGAGCGGGAGGAGGCGCTGCGGTGCTGGGAGCGGGCGCTCGAGCTCGACCCCGACAACGCCATCGTGCGCTCGAACCTCGACTCGGTCCGCCAGGCATACTGATGGTCGAGCGAGCGACCGGCGACTTCCTCGCCCTCACGCACAAGATCTCCGTCGAACGCGGATTCGGCTGCGCGAGCTACAAGGAAAAATGTCTCCAGCGGCGGATCGCCGTTCGCATGCGAGCCCGCGGCGTGCACACGTACGGCGAATACTCGCGCGTGCTCGACGCCGACGCGTCGGAGTACGAGCGCCTGCTCGACGCGCTGACCATCAACGTCACCAAGCTGTTCAGGAATTGGGAGGCGTATCGCGCGGTCGCCGCACACGTGGTGCCGGCGCTCTGGGCGGCCCCGTTGTCCACGATTCGTGTGTGGAGCGCGGGGTGCTCGTCGGGACACGAACCCTATTCGCTCGCGGTGCTGTTGCACCGCCACGCCGATCAGACGGGCGAGCTGTCGCGGCTGTCGCGTGTCGACGTGCTGGGGACGGACATCGACCGGCGGTCGCTCGCCGCGGCGCGGCACGGCCAGTTCTCGGAGCCCGATTTCTCGGAGACGCCGGCGGACCTGCGCGAGCGCTACTTCTCGCCGGCGTCGCCGTTCACGGTCTCCCCGTCGGTGCGGAGCATGGTGCGCTTCGAGAAGCGCGATCTCCTCGCCCAGCCGGCGCCGGGCGGACCGCTCCATCTGATCGCCTGCCGCAACGTGCTGATCTACTTCGATCGCGACACGCAATCGCGGCTCTTCGAGGTGTTCCACGACGCGCTCGCCCCGGGCGGCTTCCTCTTGCTCGGCAAAGTCGAAACCGTGCTCGGACCGGCGCGACCCAAGTTCGTCGCCGTCGACGCGCGCGAACGGATCTTCCGCCGCAAATGATCGCCGATCCTTGCGAAGTTCGGGTGAAGGTCGCCGACTACGCGGTGGCCGCCGACGGTCTGATCACGACCATCGGATTGGGGTCGTGCGTCGCCATCATCCTGTACGACTCGGTGGCTCGCGTCGGCGGACTCGCCCACGTCCTGCTTCCCGAAGAATCGATGTCGCGCGACCGCACGAATCCCGCGAAGTTCCCGGCGACCGCCGTGCCGCTCGTGCTCGCGCAGATGCAGAAGCTCGGCGCGCTGCCCGGCCGCGTCCGCGCGAAAATCGCCGGCGGCGCGAGCATGTTCAGCAATTTCTCGTCGTCCAATGGCATCAACATCGGCGAGCGGAACGTCGCCGCGGTGCGCGAGGCGCTCGCCGCGCGCGGGATCGAAATCGTCGGCGAGGACACGGGCAGCGACCACGGTCGCAGCGTGTACTTCTATCTGACCGACGGACGCGTCGAGGTGCGTTCGGTGCGAAAGGGGTCGCGTGTCCTCTAAGCGCCGCGTGCTCGTCGTCGACGACAGCGCCTTCATGCGGCGGCTGATCTCCCAGATCCTCGAGGAGTCGGGGGAGTTCGAGGTCGCCGGCGTCGCGCGCGACGGGAACGAAGCGCTCGGACTCGTCCACGCGCTCAATCCCGACATCGTCACGCTCGACGTCGACATGCCGGAGCTCGACGGGCTCGGCGCGCTCGGACACATCATGAGCGACGCGCCGCGTCCCGTCGTCATGTTGAGCGCGGGGACGACGAAGGGCGGACAGGCGGCGACGCTGCGCGCGCTCGAGCTCGGGGCCGTGGACTTCGTGCTCAAACCGTCGGGGTCGATCAGCCTCGATCTCGCGACGATCGCGCCTCGACTCCTCGACGCACTCCGCGCGGCGGCCGCCGCCAATCCCGCGGGACTGCGGCAGCTCCAGCGCCGCACGCCGATCATGGTGGAGCGCGTCGCGCCGGCGGGGCCGCCCGCATCGAGCGCGGTGGTGATCGCCGCGTCCACGGGAGGCCCCCGAGCGCTCGCCGCCATCGTCCCGCACTTGCCGCGGGCGATTCCCGCCGCGGTGCTCATCGTGCAGCACATGCCGCGCGGTTTCACGAAAAGCTTCGCGCAGCGACTCGACTCGATGAGCGTGATTCCCATCGCCGAGGCCGAAGAGGGGGAGCCGGTCGTGCACGGGCGCGTGTATGTCGCCCCCGGCGGCCAGCATCTCACCGTGCGTGACGACGGCGCGGGCCCGGTAATCGCGCTCGACGAGCGCCCCCCGGTCTGGGGAGTGCGGCCCGCGGCCGATCTGCTCTTCCATTCGGCCGTCCAGGTGTTCGGGTCGTCGGTGCTGGCCGTAGTGCTCACCGGAATGGGGCGCGACGCAGCCGACGGGACTCGAGCGATTCGGAACGCGGGCGGGCGCGCCGTGATCCAGGATCGCGGGACGGCGACGATCTTCGGCATGCCGAGCGCCGCGCTGCAGTTGGCGGGAGCGGATTGCGTCGCTCCGCTGCCCGAGATCGGACGACTCATCGGCCGAATGGCGGCCGAGGAGGTCGGTCATGTTCCGTGACGGCGTGGCGCGAGTTCTCGTCTTCCGGGTTGGCGGCGAACGCTTTGCGGTTTCGCTGCAGGCAGTCGCCGAAGTCATCGAGTCGCCGGAGCTCCAACGAATGCCCGACGCGCCGGAACACGTTCGCGGCGTCGCGACGCTGCGCGGAGAGTTGCTGTCGGTCTACGACCCGCTCGCGCTTCTCGGCGCGCCGGGTGGGGGGCGTGGCGCGCCCGGGCCGTCCATCAACGCCGGCGAAGCATTGGAGGTCGGGGCGACGCTGGTCTTCAGCCGCGGCGGCGGCCATCGCGTCGGTCTCGCCGTCGACGACGTGTACGACACCATCACGATCGAAGAGTCCGAGCTGCGCGGCGTGCCGGGGAGCGACGGGTCGGACGGGGCGCTCGTTGGTCTCGTCTTGCGCGGCTCGGAGCTGATCGGCGTGCTCGATGTCCCCGCGTTGCTCGATGGCGTACTGGCGGCGACGCCGGGAGGAAGCAAATGAAGACCAATGGCACCGGAGTGGGCGTCAAACTCGTGGTCTTCCAGCTCGGCGTCGACCTGTTCGCCGCCGACGTGCTGGCGGTCGATCGCGTGCTGCGCTATTCGCCGCCCAACAGCGTGCCCGACGTCCCGCGCTGGGTCGAGGGCGTGACCGAACACCGCGGCGAGGTGATCCCGGTGATCGATCTGCGCCGCCGCATCGAGCTGGCCGAGACGACGATCACGCCGGAGACGCGGACGCTGGTGCTCAACACGAGCTCGGGTCGCGTCGGCGCGATCGTGGACGCCGTGCTCGAAGTCGCCGTCGTGCCCATCGAGTCGATGTCGCCGCCGCCGGCGCTGTTCAAGGGGGTGGCGACGGACGTCATGCGCGCGGTCACCAAGATTCGCGATCAGCTCGTGGTGGTGCTCGACGTGGACCGCGTGATGTGGAACGCCGACCGCATCGTCGTCGAACACGGAGCGCAGGATTGGGGGGTGGGAGGGGGGGACCTGCTGTTGACTGAGGCGGTGATGGACGGGCTGCGCGCGAGACGCGCACTGTTGGACGCGCGCCTCGACGCGCCGGACGCCGGCGCGAAACTCGACGCGCTCAAGGCGGACATCGGCGCGCTGTTCAAGACCATCGACCAGGAGTACCGCGAGCTCGGCGCGCTCCGCGAGGAAGTCCTCGCGCTCGTCGAGAAATGGAAATGCGTGCGCTCGTCGAGCGCCGCGGTCGCGCCGCATCTCGACGGCGCCAAGCCCGCGGTGCACAGCGATCACCTGGGCGCGTCGACGTTCATCGAGAAGGGGTGGCACAAGATCTCGTCGGGCGAGTACAGCGAGGCCGACGCGCACCTCACGAAGGCGCTCGAGCTGGCGCCCGGCGACCCGCAGGCGGAGTCGCTGCTCGGCTGGTCGCTCATGCTGCAGGACCGCTACGACGACGCGCTCGTCAGCTTCCAGCGCGTGCTCGTGAAGGAGCCGATGAACGCCCTGGCGCGGGTGAACCTCGGCTACATCTGCCTCAAGAAGCGTATCTTTGGAGAGGCGATCGAACATTTGTCGAAGGCGATCAGGCTCGACAACGACAAGAAGGCGACGCTCTATGCGCACTTCTATCTGGGCCTGGTCTATCTCGAGCGGGAAATGTTCGAGGACGCGCAGACGTTCTTCCAGAAGACGCTGATTCTGGGACCGAACCTGATCGAGGCGTACTTCGAGCTCGGCCGCGCGTACTGGTTCAACTCGCAGCGTGACAAGGCGACGTCGACGTGGCAGGCCGGATTCGCGGCGAACAAGTTCAATCCGTGGGGAAAACGCTGCGTCGAGGCCATCGAGACGGTGACCGCCGGCGGCGTGCCCTGATTTTTCGTCGCGCGGCCGCGCTCGTCGCGATCGCGCTGTGCGGCGGGGGGGCGCTGCGGCCGCGCGCCGCGGCGGCGCAAGAGGCGCCGCTCCGCCTCGACCGGTCGCGATTCACCGCGCTGTTCTACCCGAGTGAGCAGACCCTCGCGCGGTCGCTGATTTCGCTCGCCATCGCGAACGACACGTTCCCAGGTCTGCCGCGGCCGACGCAGCACGTCCTCATCGCGATTGCCCCCGACAAGCGTCGGTTTCGCGACTGGGTCGGTCCGCACGCGCCGGAGTGGGGCGCCGCGGTCGCGTTCCCCGATTCGCGTCGGATCGTGATGCAGGGCCGCTCGGCCGGCGCGGACGCGGGCGACCCGCGCGAGGTATTCCGTCACGAGCTCGCCCACCTGGCGCTGCACGAGTATCTGGGTGACGTCGCCCCGCGATGGTTCGACGAGGGCTACGCGAGCTACGCGGCGCGAGAGACCGGGCGCACCGACGCGCTGGCCGCCAACCTCGCGCTGGTGATCAAGGGCACACCGACCTTCGACGAGCTGGACAGCGAATTCTTCGAGGGGGCGACGACGGCCCAGACGGCGTACGCGCTTGCGTACGGCGCGGTGGATCAATTGGCGTCGCTCGACACGGCGCACGGGTTGTCGCGTTTCTTCGCGACGTGGAAAAAGGAGGGCACGATGGAGCGCGCGATTCGCCTGAACTACGGCATGACGATGGCGGAATTCGAGCTGCGGTGGCAGCGACAGACGAGGCGACGTTACGGCGGTCTCGCTTTGATCGGCGACGTGACATTGGCCGGCCTGCTGCTGCTGGTAATCATCGCTCCACTCTACGTGCTGCGCGCGCAGCGCGACCGGCGCAGGATGGCCGCCCTCGTGGAAGCCGACCGGGTGGCCGAAGCCGCGGCGCGGGACAGCGTGATCGAGGCCCTGTTGCGCGGGGACGAACCGCCCGAATCGGGGAGTGAGCCGACGCCATCGCCGCCTTCTTAACCTCGCCGTAATGTTGTAGTCATCATCGCGTAACTTCGCGTCAGGACTTTGCTTGACA
Source organism: uncultured Gemmatimonadaceae bacterium (assembly GCA_963736315.1). Taxonomy (GTDB): domain Bacteria; phylum Gemmatimonadota; class Gemmatimonadetes; order Gemmatimonadales; family Gemmatimonadaceae; genus JAQBQB01. The sequence goes on from CAVTOB010000001.1 coordinate 907,258, forward strand.
CCCCTAACGTGGTGGTCTACACTACACGCCCTATGGTGGAGACCGGAACGGAAACACGTACACGACGCTGGATGTGGTGGGGACTCGCGGGGTTGGTCATCGTCGCGGGTTTTGCCGATCTCGCGCGCGGTGGAGAAACCATCGCCCCGATCCTTCTGGCCGTCGGCTACTGCGTCCTCGTTCCGATCGCGATTTTGAAGTAACTGATCGGCGTAGAGGGCGGGCGAATAGCTCAGTTGGTTAGAGCACCTGCCTTACACGCAGGGGGTCGGGGGTTCGAGTCCCTCTTCGCCCATTTGGCTGAGCACGACGCGTGCAATGACGAACCGGAGCAAGCGACGCGGGGTATCTTGGATCAACGTTTGGGAGGAAAGGGACTGATGTCATTGCGACGCCATGCGGCATCGGCCGCGAGCCTGTTGGCGATTCTCGTTGCCGCGCCGGTGCTGGCGCAGCCGCGCCCAGGGCAACAACCGGCACAGCGAGGGGGCGTGCCGAAGCAAGACACGCCGTACATCCTCATTCCGGTCCTCCAGAGCAGCGACCGCCTGCTCGCCGTAACGGCGGCGGACGAGATTCGCTCGCGGTTCCAGGGCGAGCACTCGGCCCAGGAGCTGTACGTCATTCCGAAGAACAACATCAACAACACCCTCGAGGCGTCGGGCTACAAGCCCGACTCCGCGCTCAACGCCGCGGACCTGATGGAGCTGGCCAAGCAGCTCCGCGGTGACTACGTGCTCGAGGGCAAGGTCAACAAGACCGGCACGGGCGACGCCGTGCGCCTCGAGGCGCGGATTCTCACGCGATCGGGGCAGCAGACGCTCACGCAGCCGCTCCCGGCGGTCGACGGCAAGGACGTCGGCGACGCGGCAAAGCAGATCGAGAAAGTGGTGAGCGAGGCGCTCAAGGGCGTGCCGGGCTACAAGCTGTGCAGAAACGACTACATGGCGCAGAAATACGACGCGGCGATCAAGGACGCGCAGACGTCGCTCGTGGCATATCCGAGCTCGACTCTCGCGCGGACATGCCTGCTGATGATCTACAGCCAGCAGAAGCCCGCGCCGGATACGATCATCGCCGTGTCCGAGGCGATTCTGAAGTATGACCCCGGCAGCCTCCTCGCACTCGGCAACGCCGCCGACGCGTACATGGCGAAGGGCGACACCGCCAAGGGTGTCGAGTACACGATGCGGATGTGGAAGGCCGATCCGACCAATCAGGCGATCGCAAAGTCGATCATCAACGTGCTCGGGCAGTCGGGTTCGCCCGAAATCGCCGTGCCGATCATCGACACGATGCTAGTGCAGATGCCCGGCGATCCGGAGATGCTCAGCACGAAGTGGAAGATCCTGCTGAAGGCGGCGAGCGCGGGGAATCCGAAGCTGTGGAAGCCGGCGATTGCGGCGGGCGAGGAGTTGGTGAAAGCGGACACTGGCGCCGCGAACCTCGACTACTTCCGGCGTCAGGTCGGCGCCGCGCAGAACGACAACGACGCGGCCAAGACGCAGGAACTCGCCGCGAAAGCGTCACAGAAGTTTCCCAAAGAGATCAGCTTCAAGCTCCTCTTGGCTCAGGTCTATCTGAAGGGCGGACAGTCGCAGCAGGCGATCGCCGCGGCGCGCGGCGCGATGGACGTCGATCCCAAGAACACGACGGCGGCGCTGCTCGCGATGACGGCCGCAAACAACATGAATCAGCCCGACACCGCGATGGCGATCGCGCAGAAGGCGATCGCGGGCGGCGCGAGCAAGGATTCGCTCGGGCAGATGCTGCTAGCCAACGCGTTCCCCGCGTTCCAGAAGGCGCAGAACTCCAAGGAGCGCGCCGACTGGGAGGCGGCACTGAAGGCTTCGCAGACGGTCGACGCGATTGCGCCGTCGCCGCAAACCAAGTTCTTCATCGGCATGTCGTCATTCAGCATAGCGGCCGACGCGCTAACCAACGTGAACAAGATCGCGAACGACAAGAAGGCAACGAAGGACCAGAAGGCGCAGGCGTGCGAAGAGGTCAAGGTTGCGGAAGACAACTTCACGACCGCGCAGATCGCCATGCCGGCCGGCGCGTCGGTCGACAAGAACGCCGCTGGGCAAATCATGCAGGGAATCCAGACCTACAGCGGCTACGTCCCGCAGTTCAAGAAAGCGCTCGCCTGCAAGTAGCGCGGCATCAACCACGGCCCGCCCGTCGCGCTTCGAGCGGCGGGCGGGCTGTTTTCTTTAGCTGGTCAGCTGGACGGCTTGACAGCGGGACGGCTGGACCCGAGAGGGTGGTCGTTGAGTAGCGCATTCCATGCACCGGTCCTCGTCGCTGAGGTGACGTCGTTCCTCCGCGACGCCAAGTGCGTGCTCGACGGGACGCTCGGTGGAGGAGGGCACAGCCTCGCGCTTCTCGAGGCGGGCGTCTCTGAGATCATCGGCCTCGATCGTGATCCGGAGGCCGTCGCCGAGGCCGGCGCGCGATTGAGCGATTTCGCCGTGGCCGGGCGATTCTCGGTCTACCAGTCGAACTTCGTCGATGCGCCGCGGATCCACGCGCTCGACGGCGTTGCCATCGACGGCGTGCTCCTCGACCTGGGAATCTCCTCACACCAGGTCGACGACGAGAGTCGGGGATTCAGCTTTCGTCCCGGCGCTCCGCTCGACATGCGCATGGGTGCGGGCGACGACGGCTCGGAGCCCATGACCGCCGCCGATTTTCTCAACACGTCCGACCGCGAAACGCTGGCCGATGCGTTTCGATCGTATGGCGACGAGCGACACGCGCGGCGGTTGGCGAGCGAAGTGATTCGCCGCCGAGAAACGCGCCCGATGACGACGAGCGACGACTTCGTCGGCGCGATCCGTGCGGTGCTTGGCCCCCGAAGCGGCGCTCCGGATTTCGCTCGGCTCTTTCAAGCGATCCGGATCGCCGTGAACGACGAGCTCTCGTCGCTCGAGCGCGCGCTGCCCGCGCTTCGAGATCGGCTGTTGCCCGGCGGCGTGTTCGTCGTCATCGCGTATCACTCGGGTGAGGACCGGATCGTGAAGAACGCCTTTCGGGATTGGAGCGCCGCGTGCGTCTGCCCGCCAGGGCAGCCGGTGTGCACGTGCCGCGGACGGCCGTTGGGGACGACGCTGACGCGTCGTCCGGTCGTTCCGTCCGAATCCGAGACGATTTCCAACCCGCGCGCTCGCAGCGCGCGTCTGCGCGCATGGCGAAAGGCGTAGGCAAGGCGCGATCGCGGCGCGGCGCCCGGCCGGGGACCAGGTCGCTCATCGCCCTGGTGCTCGTTGGTTTCGTCTTGATGGCGACGGGCGTCATAGCACGCAGGGTGCTCGGTGTGGCGGCGGAGTCCACCATTCGCCGCCTGCGTCAGCGGAGAGACGGACTCGAGGCGGAGCGCATCCGGCTCGAGGGCGTGATCCGTGAAGCGTCGAGCCGGGCGCGCCTGCAGCCGATCGCCGAGCAGCGGCTGAACATGCACATCCCCTCCCCGGACCAGCAGGTCTTGCTGGCGCGTCCTACGACTCCAGTCTCGCCACAACGCACGCCCCTCCCGTGATTCGCTCAAAACGGATCGGGCTGGCGCACGCCGTGTTGGCCGCGTTCGCCATCGCGATCCTATTCAAGGCCGCCGACGTCCAACTCGTGCAAGGCACGAGGTGGCGCGCGCGCGCCGCCCGCCAGCAGACGGCGGAGCGCGTCGTCCCGGCGCCGCGCGGCGACATCATGGATGCAACGCACCGCGTCCTCGCGCAGAGTCGCGAGACCGTGCGCCTGGAGATCGCGCCGTGGGAGGTGAGGGAACCGCGCAAGCTGAAAGCCGCGCTGTCGAAGCTCCGCGTCGAGCCGGCCCTGATCGCTCGCGCGATCGACACGTCGTCCAAGTACCTGACGGTGCCCAAGCAATTCCTCGCGGTCGACGCCGCTCCCGCGATCGCGCTGGGCGGCGTCCACTCGTTCGCCACGATCGCGCGCGAAGACGCCGTGTCGGCGGGAACGGAGGGCCTCGTCGGTCACGTCGACGCGGACAACAAGGCGGTGGACGGTCTCGAGTTCTCGCTGGATTCCATCCTTCGCGGACAACCGGGAACGGCGACGATGGTGCGTGACTCGCACGGCCAGGGCCGAGAGTCGCCGATCGAACCGGGGACGGCGCCGGTGAAGGGCAACAGCGTCGTGCTCACGATCAACGCCGACTTGCAGGAGATCGCCGAGCGCGCGCTCGCCGATGCCGTGGCGCGAATGGGCGCCGAGGGCGGCGACATCGTCGTGCTCGATCCGCACACCGGCGCCATTCGCGCGATGGCCAGCCGGCGGCTCGATCCCAAGCAGACGGCGGCAACCGTCATCACCGACCCGTTCGAGCCCGGATCGACGGCCAAGCCGTTCATGGCGGCGGGGCTGATCGACCGCGGGCGCGTGACGGATCACGACTCCGTGGACACCGGCGACGGCGTCTATGAGATCAACGGCCGCGAGATCCACGACGAGCACCACATCGGCCGCGCGCCGCTCGCCGACGTGATTCGCTGGTCGAGCAACATCGGGATCGTGAAATTCTCGTCTCGACTCAGCGAGCGCGAGGAATTCGAGACGCTGCGCGATTTCGGGTTCGGCACGACCACGGGCGTGCCCTATCCCACGGAGAGCGGCGGCATGCTTCGCGCGCCGAAGTCGTGGTCGAAGCAGTCGGCCGCGTCGCTGGCGATGGGATACGAGGTGTCGGTCACGCCGTTGCAGCTCGCATCGGCGTACGCCGTCTTCGCCAACGGCGGCAAGCTCGTGGAGCCGGCCCTCGTCGACGAGATCGTCGGCCCCGACGGTGACGGTGCGCTACCGGCACACGCCGCGCGTGGTGAGGCAGGTCGTGTCTCCCGCGACCGCGGAGAAGGTCCGGCATCTCTTGCTCGACGTGGTCGACGAGGGCACCGCGCTTCAGGCCGCGCTCGACAACTATTTGTTGGCGGGGAAGACCGGGACGCCGCGCGGTTCGGTGAAAGGCCACTACATCGCGGGACGCTACAACCCGAACTTCGTGGGACTTTTTCCCGGCGACAATCCGCAATATGTGATCGTGGTGAAGCTGACGGCGCCGCGGAGCTCCATCTTCGCGGCCGAGACGGCGGCGCCCGTGACGAAAGCGATCTTGCAGGCCGCCCTCGCGGCACGCGATGCGGCACTCGACCGCGGCAAGCTCGCGTCGAGCGTCGTACCGTCGAAGCGCGACTCGGCGAGAGAAACGGTGCAGCAGGCCGGCACGCTCGCGCCCACCTCGACCGAACAGGTTGCGACTTCCGTTCCCGCCCCCGCCCCCGATACGCAAGCTTCGCGGCGCGCCGATGCGGGCAAGACGTTTGTCGTCGCGCTGCCGATGCCGGCGCCGCGTCCGGCGCCTCGCGTCGTTCGGCCGGTGCCCGACGTTCGCGGCTTGGTGCTCCGAGACGCGGTGCGATCGCTGCACGACGCGGGCTTCCGCGTCCGAATCGCACGAGGGTCGGGCAGCGCCAGCTCGCCGACGACCACGGCGCCGGCTGCCGGCGAGCTCGCGCCAACCGGGACACTCGTCCGCCTGCTCATCGAACACTAGATGAACGTCCGAACGGAAGTGATCGCGCGAGCGCTCGACGACGCGGGGCTTCTCGTCGAGCGGCGCGGCGCGCTTCCCGAGTCGGTCACCGACATCACCGACGACAGCCGCGCCGTCGCCGCCGGCGCGCTCTTCGCCGCGGTGCGCGGCACGGAGCGCGATGGCCACGACTATCTCGCTAGCGCCGCGTCCGCCGGCGCGTCGATGGCGATCGTGCAGGACGCGTCGCGCACCGACCTTCCCGCCCTCGTCGTCAACGACGGCCGGCGCGCGGCGGCCGTCGCAGCAGCCGCTTTCTTCGGCTGGCCAGCGCGCGAGCTGCAGCTCGTCGGCGTCACCGGAACGAACGGCAAGACGACCACCGTCAACATGCTGCGCCACCTGCTCGACGACGGGAACACCGCCGCGTCGATCGGAACGCTCGGCGTCCTGATCGGTCAAGCCGGTGAAGTGCTCGGTGCGCACGACGGCGGCGGACTCACCACGCCCGGGCCGATCGATCTGCAACGCGTGCTGCGCGCACTCCGCGACCGCGGCGTGCGGCGCGTCGCGATGGAGGTGTCGTCGCATTCGCTCGAGCAACAACGCGTCGAGGGGCTTCGCTTCACCGTCGCGGTGTTCACGAACTTCACCCGTGAGCACCTCGATTATCATCACACGATGGAAGCCTACTTCCGCGCGAAGGCGCGATTGCTCGACCACCTGACCGCGACGTCGACGATCGTGGTGAATCGCGACGACGCCGCGTGGAGCGCGCTGCCCACCGATCGTTCGACGATCGGCTTCAGCGAGCGCCTCGAGTCGGCGGAGGTTCACGGCGAAGACATACGCTTCTCGGGGAAGGGGAGCGACTGGACGCTCGTCGTCGGCGACGAGCGCGCGCCGGTGCGGCTGCCGCTCATCGGCGACTTCAACGTGATCAACGCGCTCGGCGCGGCGGCGGCGGCGCACGCGTTGTCGGTCCCCATCCCGCGAATCGCGTCGCGGCTCGACACGGTGCCGCAGGTGCCGGGACGCCTGGAGATTCTCCGCAACCACCCGACCGTGCTGCGCGACTACTCGCACAAGCCCTACGCGCTCGAGCGCGCGATCGCGGCGGTCCGCCCGTTCACGCCGCAACGCGGGCAGCTCATCGTGGTGTTCGGTTGCGGGGGCGATCGCGACAAGGGCAAGCGACCAGAGATGGGCGCCATCGCCGAGCGCGACGCGGACTGGGTGATCCTGACGAGCGACAATCCGCGACGCGAGGATCCCGAAGCGATTCTCGACGACATCGAGCGAGGGATGAGCAAGACCAATCACGAGCGGATCGAAGACCGTCGCGCCGCGATCGCTCGCGCGCTGGAGATTGCGACGCCCGACGACGTCGTGCTGCTCGCGGGGAAGGGCCACGAGACCTACCAGATTCGGGGGACGACGAAGCTGCACTTCGACGAGCGTGAGATCGTCGCCGAGCTGTCGGCGCGCGGCGTGGCGTCGGGCGGAGGGCGGTCGTGAGCGCGTCGTCCGTCAATGGCCCGCAAGCGTTCTGGACGGCCGAGCGCGTTGTCGACGCGCTCTCGGCCGTGACGACGACGAACGCGCCGGTCACGCCGACCGCGTTTCGGCGTGTCTGGACCGACACGCGCACGATCGAACCGGGCGATCTGTTCGTCGCGCTCGTCGGGGAGAAGTTCGACGCACACGATTTTCTGAGGGACGCCGTGGGGAAGGGCGCCGCGGGCGTCGTCGTCTCGAAGGCGACAGCCGCGAAAGGCCTCGGCATTCCCGCGTATGTCGTCTCGGACACGCTCGTCGCGCTCGGGGCGCTCGGCACCTACCGCAGGCGCGCCTGGAACAAGCCGGTGATCGGCGTCGTGGGGACGAACGGAAAGACGAGCACCAAGGAATTGCTGCGCGCCGCGTTGGGGAGCGTGCTCGAGGTGCACGCGACGAGCGCCAACCTGAACAACCTCGTCGGCGTTCCGCTCACTCTCCTGGCGATTCCCGACGCAGCGGACGTCGCGGTCGTCGAGATGGGGACGAACCAACCCGGCGAGGTGCCGCGACTGCGCGCGATCGTCGAGCCGGACGTGACGGTGGTCACCTCGATTGGCGAGGAGCACCTGGAAGGACTGGGAGATCTCGACGGCGTGATGCGCGAAGAGATGGCCGCGACCGATGACGTGCCGCTCGCAATCGTTCCTGCGTCTCAGGAGAACGTCGTCATTGCCGCGCGCGCGCGCGCGCGCCACGTGACGACGGCCGGGATCGACCAGGGCGACGTCGCCGGAAGCGACGCGTCGGTCGATGCCGAGGGCCGAGGACACGCGATGGTGGAGGGCGTGGAGGTGGTCGTCCCGCTGCGCGGATCGCACAACCTTCGAAACGCGATGCTCGCCATCGCCGCGGCGCGCGCGTCGGGCGTGTCGGTCGCCGACGCAGCGCGTGGCATCGCGGCGATGCCGGCGCCGCCGATGCGGTCGAACCTCGAGCGGCTCGGCGCGCTGACGCTGATCAACGACGCGTACAACGCGAACCCCGGTTCGACGCGCGCCGCGCTCGAGCTGTTGAGCCACGCGGGGCGCGGGAAGCAACGCGTCGCGATCCTCGGCTCGATGCTCGAGCTCGGTCCGCACACGCCACGGCTGCACGACGAGATCGCACGAGAGGTGTTGGATTCGGGCGTCGAGCTCATCGGCGCGCTGGGTGAGTTCGGAGCGGCGTTCGAGCGGTTGGCGCCGAGGGAAACTCGCGTCGTGACGGCGGCGGATACCGACGGTTTGTGGGCCGGGTTGTCGTCGCGCGTCACACCCGACGCGGTTATCCTCCTCAAAGGTTCGCGCGGGATGCGTCTCGAGAGACTTCTAAAACCGATTGCCGACTGGGCCGCGCAGCACTCCGCGACGGCGCCAACCTCAGCCGGTCGCTGACTTGCTCTACGCCTTCCTCCTGCCGTTCGCCAAACAGCTGAAAGTCCTGAACGTCCTCAACTACATCTCGTTCCGTGCGGTCGGCGGGGCGGTGACGGCGTTGCTGTTGTCGTTCGTGGTCGGCCCGATCATCCTCGCGGCGCTGAAGCGGGAATCGGTGAGCCAGGGAGTGCGCGAGGGCACGCCGGATTCGCACGCGATGAAAGGCGCGACGCCGACGATGGGTGGGCTCATCATCCTCAACAGCGCGTTGATCTCGGTCGCGCTGTGGGGGCGCTTCAGTCTCTCGCACCCGTATTTGTATGTCGCCGTCGCGACGACGCTCTGGATGGGGCTGATCGGCTTCGTCGACGACGTGCTCAAGTTGCGACAGAAACGCCGCGGCGAACGCAAGGACGGCCTCGTCGAGAAGTACAAGCTCGTCGGCCAGGTGACCGCGGGGCTCGCGCTCGGGTGGTATCTGCTCCATTACCCGCTCCAGCCGAACCTCCCGGCGGCGTCAACGAGCCTGCCGTTCTTCAAGTACTACATCGTGATCTTCCTGCCCGGGTTCGCGTGGGCGTACGTCGCGTTCACGACGTTCATCCTCACGGGCACGAGCAACGCCGTGAACATCACCGACGGTCTCGACGGGTTGGCGGCCGGGCTCTCGGCGATCGCGTTCGGCACGTTCGCGATTTTCGCGTACATCATGGGGCGGGTGGACTACACCCGCTTTCTGTTCATGCCGTATCTCCAGGATTCCGGCGAGCTGACGGTGTTCTGCATCTCGATGGTCGGCGCGCTCATCGGATTCCTGTGGTACAACACGTACCCGGCGAAGGTCTTCATGGGCGACACGGGGTCACTCGCGCTCGGCGGCGGCCTCGGCGCCGTGGCGATTCTCCTCAAGTCGGAGTTCGTGCTGGCGTTCGTCGGCGCGGTATTCGTCGCCGAGATGATGTCCGTGATCGTGCAGCGCTACACGTTCAAGTACCTGAAGCGGCGGCACAACCTCGAATACGCGCGGACGCACCGTGTCTTTCGGCGAGCGCCGCTGCACCATCATTTCGAGGAGCTGGGTTGGTCGGAGAGTCAGGTCGTCGTCCGGTTCTGGATCATCGGGATCCTGTGCGCTTTCTTCGCCCTGAGCACCCTCAAGCTGCGGTGACCATGGAGCGCGTCCTCGACGCGGCGCTTCCGGCTCGATGGCTTCGCGGAGAGATCGCGGTCGTCGGGCTGGCACGAAGCGGCCGGAGCGCCGCGCAACTGCTCGCGCGGGCCGGCGCCGACGTGTACGCGTCGGACGTGTCGTCGTCGTCCTCGGTCGACGCGACCGCCCGTGCGCTGCGCGACGAAGGAGTCGGCACGGACGTCGGCCGCCACGACCTCGATCGAATAGCACGCGCATCGCTCATCGTCGCGAGTCCCGGTGTGCCGCCGGACGCGCCGCCGTTCGTCGTGGCGCGCGAGGCAGGGGTGGACATCGTGAGCGAGGTCGAGATCGGGCTCCGGTTTCTGCCCCGGCTCTCGTACGTCGCCATCACCGGTTCGAACGGCAAGACCACGACGACGGCGCTCGCGGGACAACTGCTCACCGCGCTCGGCCGGCGTGCGTCGACGGCGGGGAACATCGGCACGCCGCTCTGCGAGCTGGCGACCTCGAAAACGCCGCCGGCGTGGGTCGCGCTCGAGATTTCGTCGTTCCAGCTGCACGATACGCCGTCGATCGATCCCACGGTCGGCGTGCTCACGAACCTCTCGGCGAACCATCTCGACCGGTACGCCGGCGTCGATGAGTACTACGGCGACAAGATGCTGATGTTCAGGAACACCAAGCCGGCGTCGAGCTGGGTGACGAACGCCGACGATGCGGACTCGGAGCGCCTCACGGCGGACATTGGCGGGCTCCACTGCCGGTTCTCGGTGGAGGGCAGCGCGGAGGCATACCTGGACCGCTCGAACGAGACGCTGATGGTTCTTGGCCATCCGTTGATGCGGAGGAGCGAGCTGCCGCTCTTAGGGGACCACAACGTTGCCAACGCGTTGGCGGCGTCGCTGGCCGTCATGCTGGCCGATCGGGAGCACCGCACGCCGCATGCGCTGGAGCGCATCCGCGACGGAATGCGGAGGTTCCACGCGCTGGAGCATCGTATCGAGACGGTGGCGGAGCGCGATGGGGTGTTGTGGATAAATGATTCCAAATCCACAAATGTGACATCGACGCTCGTCGCCATTCGCGGAATGACGCGGCCGACGGTCTTGCTGCTGGGCGGCAAGCACAAAGGTGAGCCGTATTCGGCGCTGGCCCCCGAGTTGCGGCGAATCGGTCGCGCCGTGATCGCGTATGGGGAGGCTGCGCCGCTCATCGAGGCCGATCTCAAGGACGTGGTGCCGTTGACCCGCCTCGAATCGTCGTTTGAGCACGTCGTCGCCGCCGCGCGCCATCTGGCGCAGCCCGGCGACGCCGTGCTGCTGTCTCCCGCCTGTTCGAGCTACGACATGTTCGACAACTACGAGCACCGCGGCGCTGTCTTCAAGCAGCTCGCGACCGCTGCGTAGAACACACCCCACAAGAGATGACCGAGTTGCTGTTCCAGCCGCGGCCAGCCGCGGCGAAGCCGGGTTCTCGCCCCGACGCCCAGCGCGACGGTCGGGGTACGGCCGACGCGCGCACTGACGTTCGATACCGATGGCGCATGGGCCCGGAGGCGCGGCTCCTGGTGCTCGTGAGCGCGATACTCTGCGCGTTCGGCCTCGCCGTGTTGTACAGCTCGAGCGCGTTCGTCGCCGTCGCCCAGCACGACTCGAGCATGTTCTTCTTCATTCGCCAGGTCGAAGGGCTCGCCGCGGGAATTCTGATGTTCCTCGTCGCCGCCAAGCTCGACGCGGAGAAGCTCCGCCGATGGGCGTGGCCGGTCATGTGGTTCACCATCGTGGCGATGGGTGCGGTGCTCGTCCTGCCCGGACGCATCGCGCCGACGATCCACGGGTCGAAGCGATTTCTCTTCGGCGCGTCGTTTCAGCCGTCCGAGTTCGCCAAGCTGGCCGTCGTCGTCTGGGTGTCGATGCTGATCGTGAAGAAGGGGGAGAATCTGCGCCGCTTCACGAAGGGACTGATTCCGTTCGTCGTGGTGATCGGCGTGCTCGACGTGCTCGCCGCGCTGGAGCCGGACCTTTCGGTCGCCTTGCTGCTCACGCTATTGATGGCGCTGCTGCTCTTCGTCGGCGGCGCGCGCATGGGTCACTTCATCGCGCTGGGCGCGATGTGCCTGCCGGTGTTCATCGCCAGGGTCGAGAAGTGGCGGTACGCGCTCTCGCGCATCACCGCGTTTCTGCATCCGGGCAACGCGCCGGAGACGGTGAGCTTCCAGCTCAACCAGTCGCTCATCGCGGTCGGCTCGGGAGGCTGGTTCGGGCGCGGGTTTGGTGAGGGCATGCAGCAAATCTCGTTCGTGCCGTTCCCGTACAGCGACTTCGTGGCGAGCAACGTCGGCGAGGAGTGGGGTTTCGTCGGGCTCGCGGGAATCACGATTGCCTTCGCGTTGTACGCGCTCCTCGGATTCCGCATCGCGCGCCAGGCGCGGACGCCGTTCCTGCAACTCGTGGCGGTCGGGCTCACCTTCACGACCGCGCTGACGGCGTTCCTTCACATCGGCGTCGTGATCGGCCTGCTTCCGACCACCGGCCTCACGCTGCCGTTCGTGTCGTACGGCCGGTCGAATCTCGTGCTGACGCTCCTGTTCACGGGCATCCTCGTGAACATCGGCAGTACTCGCGAGCGCGTGGTGGGCAGCGCGGCGACGGACCCGCTGGCCGTAGCCGCCTAGACACGCCACCCTCCTCGGCCATGGCGCGGATCTTCGTCGCGGGCGGAGGCACGGGCGGACACCTCTACCCGGGTATCGCCATCGCGCGCGCGCTCGTGCGCGCGCGGCCCTCGATCGCGCCCTTTTTCATCGGCGCCAAGCGCGGCATCGAGCGCGACGTGCTGCCGAAGCTGGAATTTCCGTACGCGCTGCTCGACGCGCATCCGCTCTACCGCCGCGCGGTGTGGAACAACGCCAAGACGTTGCTTGGCGGCGTCGGCGTATGGCGGGAACTCGGCCGCCTGGCGCGCTCGGAGAAACCGGAGCTGGTGGTCGGCACCGGCGGGTACGCCGCGGCGTTCGCGATGGCGTACGCGGTCGCGCATCGCATTCCGATCGTGCAGCAGGCGGGAGACAGCCATCCCGGGCTCACCGCGCGCTCGTTCAGCCGCTGGTCGCGTGAGATGTACCTGAGCTTCCCCGAAGCGGCGCGCGCGTTGCACGCGCACCATGCGGGCTCGCTCGTCGACACCGGCGCGCCGATCGAGCCGCCGCCGTCGCCGCGGCCCGATCGCCGGACGGCCCGACAGGAGTGGGGTCTGCCGCCGGACGGACGAGTTCTGCTCGTCTACGGGGGCAGTCAGGGATCGCTGGCCATCAATCGGGCCGTGGCGCAGTGGATCGATCGCGGACTCCCCGAGTCGGTCTCGCTCATCTGGGGCACGGGTCGAGGATCGTTCGCCCATTTCAAGGACCGAGAGTCGCCGCGCGTGCGAGTGCGCGACTACCTCGCCCCGATTGCCGACGCCTATGCGGCCGTCGACCTCGCGATCGCGCGCGCCGGCGCGATGACGACGGCCGAGCTGTTCGCGTGGGGGATTCCCGCCGTACTGATTCCGCTGCCGACCGCCGCGGCGGACCACCAAACGGTCAACGCGGTGACGCTGGAACAGGCCGGCGCGGCGGTTCATCTGCCGCAGGCACAGCTCACCGCGGAACGGCTGGACGCGACCGTCCGCTCGATCCTCGAGCGGCCGGCGCAGCTCGAGCGGCTGGCGGCTGGTGCGCGTGCCCGCGCGCGCCCCGACGCCGCCGCCGAGATCGCGCGCCGCATCATCGCGCTGCTCGACTCGTTTTGAGTCGGCTGAGCCGGTTTCTATATTGCCCCACCACGACATGCCTCTCCTCGATCCCAACGACGCGCGTCCGATTCACTTTGTCGGGATAGCCGGAGCCGGTATGAGCGCGCTCGCCGAGCTGTTCATCCGGCGAGGGGTGAAGGTCACGGGGTGCGACGCGAATCCCGAGGGAGCCGCCGACCTCGTGCGTCTCGGGGTCCACGTCGGGCTGCACGATCCCGCGCATGTCGAAGGCGCGCGCTCTCTCGTCGTAACCTCCGCGATGCCCAAGACGCACCCCGAGTTGGTACGCGCGCGCGAGTTGGGCATCCCGGTGATTCGCCGCGCGGAGGCCCTTGGGGAGGTCACGGCCGGTCGCGAATTGGTCGGCATCGCCGGAACGCACGGCAAGACGACGACGACGGTCATGACGGCGGTCGCGCTCGCGGCGGCCGGTCGCGAACCGACCGCGCTCGTCGGCGGGCGGGTTGGGTCCTGGGGAGGGAATCTTCTCGCCGGCGGCGAGCGCCTCTACGTCGTCGAGGCGGACGAATACGACCGTTCCTTCCTCGCCCTGTCGCCGACCGTCGCCGTCGTCACGAACATCGAGGCGGATCACCTCGACATTTACGCCGACATCGCCGACATCGAACGGGCCTTCGCCCAGTTCGTGCGCGGCGCGCGGTCGATCGTGCTGTGCGCGGAGGACGCTGGCGCGAATCGTCTCGCCACTCCGAGCACGACGGAAGTGATTCGCTACGGAATCACGTCGCGCGATGCGCGGCTCGTCGCGCGCCGGATCGAATCGCACGCGGGTGCGTCCAGCTTCGACGTCGTCTACGACGACGATCTGCTCGGTCGCGTCCAGCTGGGTGTTCCGGGACAGCACAACGTCTTGAACGCGCTCGCCGCGGTGGGCTCCGGTCTCGCGCTTGGCGCAGAGTTCGCGGAACTCGCCCACGGGCTCGGCTCGTTCACCGGTGCCGAGCGTCGCTTTCAGCGTCTGGGAGAGCGGGGCGGCGTGTTGGTCGTGGACGACTACGCACACCATCCGACCGAGATCGCCGCGACGCTCGCCGCGGCGCGCGGAGCCTTTCCGGAACGGCGGATCGTCATCGCGTTTCAGCCGCACCTTTTCACGCGGACCAGAGACTTCGCGCGCGAGTTCGGAGCAGCGCTGGCCGCCGCGGACGCGGTCTTTCTCACCGAGATCTATCCGGCGCGCGAGCGACCTATCGAAGGCGTGACGTCGGCGCTCGTCGCCGACGCGCTCACGGCAGCCGGCGGACGGTTGGCGTGGCGCGGAACTCGAGAGGACCTGCCGACCGCGTTGGCAGCCCAGGTCCTCCCCGGCGACGTCGTGCTCACCGTGGGCGCCGGCGACGTGACCAAGGTGGGACCCGCGCTGCTCGAGGAACTCGGGGGGGCGCGTCCGCGGGCCGAGGCACCCCGATGAACCGGACCAAGATCGCCGCCGTCGCGGCGGCTCTGCTGGTGCTCGCGTCGGCGCCGTTCCTGGCACCGCTCGTTCTGCGACGCATGTCGTTCTTTCACGTGCGGCGCGTGGAGATCGTCGGCGCCCGCTATTTGACGCCGAGTGACATTATTGCGCGGCTGAACGTCGATACGCTGGCATCTGTCTGGGATCCGACTGATCCGTTGGCATCCAGAGTCGAGAAGTACCCGGGGGTGGCGCGCGCCAATGTCCGCAGAAAGCTGCCGGGAACGCTTGTCGTCGAGATCGTCGAACGAGTGCCGGTGGCGCTCGTGTCGGCGCCGGGGGGATTGCGCGCCTACGACGATCGCGGCACGGCGCTGCCGATCGACCCAACGCGCGTGACCGTCGATGCGCCGGTGCTCATGGAGCGCGACGTTCCTTTGCTCAAATTGCTGGGCTCCATCCGGGCGGGCATGCCGGCGATGTACGCGCGGGTGAGTGCCGCTCGGCGCCCGGGGCGCGGCGAGATCGCGCTGGACCTCAAGCCGCCGGGAAGCACCGCGTCACAGACCGAAACGGTTCGCGCCAACGACGACCTCACGCTTCAGCGCCTTGCCGACGTCGAGCCGGTGGAACAGGACCTCGCGAAAAAACAGATGCGCGCCACGGAGATCGATCTCCGCTATCGTGACCAAGTGATCGCCAGACTGCCATGAACTCCGAACGCATCGTCGCGGGACTCGACATCGGGTCGGCGAAGACCACCGCCATCATCGCCGAAGTAGAGGGCGATCTGCCCAAGCACCCGACCATCAAGGTGCTGGGGGTCGGACAGTCGCGCACGACCGGCGTGCACCAAGGGGTCGTCTCCGACATCGAGGAGACCACGAACTCGATCAAAAAGGCGGTCGAGGACGCCGAGCGGATGGCAGGGACGGACGTCGAGGATCTCTTCTGCGGGATCGCCGGCGAGCATGCCGAAACGATGACGAGCAAAGGGATCGTGGCGATCAGCCACGACGAGATCACCGCGTCGGACGTCGAGCGGGTGAACGAGGTGGCGCGCGCGCAAGCGATTCCGCCGGACCGCCAGCTGCTGCACGCGATTCCGCAGGAGTACACGGTGGACCGGAACGCGGGGATTCGCGATCCCATCGGAATGACGGGCACGCGCCTCGAGACGGAGATGTACCTCGTGACGATCGGCAATTCGCCGCCGATCCATCTGCGCCGATCGATCGAGCGCGCCGGGTACAAGCTGCGAGAGCTCGTCCTCGAGCCGCTCGCGGCCGCGCTCGCCGTGCTCACGGAAGACGAAAAGGAGCTCGGCGTCGCGCACGTGGAGATGGGCGCGAGCACAACGGACCTGTCGATCTTCTCCGAGGGAAAGATCCGCCACATCGGGACGATCCGGTTCGGCGGCAAGAACGTCACCCGCGACATCGTACACGGATTGGGCGTCACGCAGGCCGACGCGGAGCGTCTCAAGGAGCGCTTCGGCTCAGCCTACGAGCCGATGGTCGATCCCGGCGAGGTCATTCAGCTGCCGAGCACGGCCGCCCAAGGCGAACGCCACATTCCGCGAGAGCTGCTGGCCCATATCATCCACCAGCGAATGGACGAGGTATTCGACCTCGTTCAGCGCGAGATCACGGCCGCCGGTTTCGCCGGGAAGCTGAGTGCCGGGGTGGTGCTCACCGGCGGCGCGGCAGCGATGCCGGGAAGCGCCGAGCTGGCGAACGAGGTGTTCGGCACCGGCGTCCGCGTCGGGGTGCCTACCCAGAACGTCGGTGGATTAGTGGATACCGTGGAGGCGCCGCGCTTCGCGACGGTGGTGGGGCTGGCGCAGTACGGCGCCAACCGGGTAGCGCTGGGTGCGGTCACGACCAGCGCTCGGCGGACGCCGATCGGGAAGGGGATGGAAGGGATCACGTCCAAGCTGAAGTTCTGGCTCCAGGATTTCTTTTGAGGACTGGCATCAGAATTCGAGAACGTGGCGAGGTGGACCGTCGCCGTGAGAGGCGGCGCATCAAATTTGTGTCACGCGCGTCACGGTTGTGGAAAAGTCGATACGGTATCGTTGGTGAAGATTTCGCGGGGGCGTCGTCAAAAGGGGTAGTCGGAATGGCCAAAAGCATTATATTGCCCGAGCGCTTCCGAGCCCGATGAGCCGCGTGTGGCGCTCGACGCATGCCGTTCCTTCCTCGAGTCGACTCATCCACATTCGACGTACGGACCGTTCGCAATGATCTTCGAGTTCGAAGAGAGCGCGACACAGAACGCCCGCATGAAGGTCGTCGGCGTGGGCGGGGGCGGCGGCAACGCCGTCAACCGGATGATCGACGAGCATCTCGAGGGCGTCGAGTTCATCTCGGTGAACACGGATGCCCAGGCGCTGCTCAACTCGAAGTCGGACGTCAAAGTCCAAATCGGCAAAAAGCTTACGCGAGGTCTCGGAGCCGGGGCGCGGCCGGAAATCGGCCGCCAGGCGATCGAGGAAAACCGCGATGAAGTCGGGCGGTCGCTGACCGGCGCGGACCTGGTCTTCATCACGTGCGGCATGGGGGGCGGCACCGGAACCGGCGCCGCGCCCGTGATCGCCGAGCTGGCCCGCGAGGCGGGAGCCCTGACGGTCGGCATCGTGACCAAGCCCTTCCTGTTCGAGGGGCGCAAGCGGATGCGACAGGCGGAGCAGGGCATCAACGACATGCGCAAGAACGTCGACACGATGATTGTCGTGCCGAATGAACGGTTACTCGCGGTCGTCGGAAAAGGGATTCCGTTTCAGGACGCCCTCAAGAAAGCCGACGAGGTGCTTCTCCATGCCACCCAGGGTATCTCGTCGCTGATCAGCGTCACCGGCCTCGTGAACGTCGACTTCGCCGACGTCCGAACGGTGATGCAGGCGGGAGGCTCCGCCTTGATGGGCACCGGGATCGGCCGCGGTGAGAACCGCGCGATGGAAGCGGCGCAGCAGGCCATCAGCTCGCCCCTGCTCGACAACGTGAGCGTCTCCGGCGCGACCGGCGTCCTGGTGAACATCACCGGCGGCGCGGACCTCACTTTGGGCGAGGTGCATCAGATCAACGAGATCATCCACGACGCCGTCGGCGACGACGCCGAGATCATCTTCGGTGCCGTCCACGAGCCCGCCATGCAGGGCGAGATTCGCGTCACCGTCATTGCCACCGGGTTCGACCGCGCGTTGAACATGGGAACGGCGCGGTCGGTCGACGCGATGCCGGCGACGGTGACGAAGAGCACCGGTTCACCGGTCATCCAGTTTCCGCAGACGCGTCCCACGCGCGTGGCTGGTACGGGGGGGGGCGGGCAAGGCACGGGCAACCGTTCAACCGACACCACCCGCTCGGCCCGGCCTTCCCTCGGTGAGCGGGCGCCGCAGGACGTCACGGACATGGAGATCCCGACGTTCATCCGTCGGCAGATGGATTGAAGCCGGCGTTCGTCCGGGTCGCCCTGTACGCCCTCCTCGCGCTGGCCTTGGCCGGCGCGATTCGCTTTACGCCGAGACTTCCCGACGAGGCACAGCGGCCCGCCGACCTGCTCACGACCCAGGCCGCGACCCCTTCATGGAAGCTGCGCTTCGACACACTCGGGCGCGGCGAGTCGCTCCAGTCGCTCCTCGAACGCGGCGGACTCAGTGACGGCGACGCCAGCCGTGTCCTGCGGGCGGCGGCCTCGGCGTCCCTGAACGAGCGGCGCATTCCGTCCGGTATGCCGGTCACGATCCGAACCCGTGCCGCCGATTCCGTCCCGTCGGAGGTCTCGCTGCAGTTGTCGCTGGATCGCGTGCTCCATCTCCGGCGGTCGGGTGAGTCATGGACGGGATCCGAAGAGCGCGTTCCGTGGACGACCGACACGATCATCGTGGGCGGGACCATCGCGTCGAATCTGTACGATGCGATGGACGCGAGCGCGCGGAACGATCTGCCGGCCTCCGCACGGGAGCAGCTCGCCTGGTCGCTCGCCGACGTTTACGAGTACCGCGTGGACATGAGCCGCGATCTCCAGGTGGGCGACAACTTCGGCGTCGTCGCCGAGCGCGAAGTGTCGCCGGACGGTGCCGTTCGAATCGGGCGCGTGGTCGCGGCGACATTCACGTTGTCAGGGTCGGCGATCAAAGCCGTTCGCTTCTCGAGCGATTCCTCCAACGGCGAATTCTTCGACCAGAGCGGCAGGTCGATGAAGGCCGCCTTTCTCCGTGCGCCGCTCGAGTTCCGACGGATATCGAGCGTCTTCGGCGGGCGCGAGCATCCCATTCTGGGTGGGTGGCGCGAGCACAAGGGAACCGACTACGCGGCCGCGACGGGAACGCCGGTGCGCGCCATCGGCGATGGAGTCGTCGTCCGCGAAGGTTGGGGCAACGGGTACGGCAACCTGCTCGAGATCCGCCACCCCAACGGATTCGTCACGCGCTACGGCCACCTGAGCCGATTCGCGTCCGGCGTGCACGCGGGTTCGCGCGTCACGATCGGCCAGACCGTGGCCTTCGTGGGGAGCACCGGGCTCGCCACCGGACCTCATTTGCACTTCGAGGTGCTCGTCGGCGGACGACAGCGCGACCCGCGCGTCGCACTCAAGTCGGTCGGGGGAGCGCCGATTCCCGTCGCGGAGCGCTCCGCGTTCGAGCGGGCGCGAGATCGCATTCTCGCGTCTCTCGATTCGCCCGCACCCGGCGTAGCGAAACTGGCGCTGCGGTGAGCGCGGGCCTCCCGCGACCTGACGGTTAGCTTTCGCCGAATGTCAGCCTGGCTGATCGCCGTAGGCGCCGGCCTCGTGGTGGCCCTCACTCAATACGGCGTTCGCGATCTCCGAACCGGGGGTGCGTTCACCGTTGCCGCGGCGCTGCTGCGCGCTGTGGTGATCGCGCTCGTCGTCGCGCTGATCCTCGACGCACCGCTCGGCTTCGCCGCGCCGACTTCGGCGTGGGCGGCGCTCGACGTCTCGTCCAGCATGGTCCGCGACGATTCGGCCACTTGGCGGGCCGCCCGCGATTCTCTGCGGCGTGCCGGGCGGACAGGCGCCGCGGACAGCGTCTTCGTCTTCGGCGATTCGATTCGGAGAGGCGACACCGCCGGTCTGCCTTCGGATCCGACGACGCGACTCCGTCCGGTTGTGGAACGGGCACTCGGCGCGGGCCATCCGCTGCTGGTCATCACCGACGGCGAAGTGGACGACCCCGACGCGCTCGCGTCGCTTCCGGCCGGCTCCCGGCTCATCGTGGTCAAGCATCCGCCGCGGCGCGATCTGGGTGTCGTCTCGATCGACGCGCCGCGCGCGCTCGTGAGCGGAGACACGGCGGAAGTGCGCGTCACACTGACGGCCGGCGGCAGCGGTGCGTCGGCGGGCACTCTGACTCTCGCGTTGAACGACCGTCCGATCACGACGACGGCGGTGGATTCCATCGCTCCGTTCGCCGAGCGGACGATCTCGATGAAGGCGCGGCTTCAAGGCACGAGCGGCTCGGCGCTGCTGCGCGCATCGGTGTCCTCGCCGGGCGACTCGAATTGGCACGACGACACGTTGAGCGTGGCGGTCGACCTGTCGCGCGCGGCGAGCGCCGTGTTCGTGTCGACCTCCCCCGACTTCGATGCCCGGTATGCGCTCGCGGTATTGCGGGGGTCGCTCGGTATTCCGACGCGCGGTTTTTTCCGAGTGGCGCCTGGAGAGTGGCGAGCCGACGGCTCGCTCTCGGCCGCGTCGGAGGCGGACGTGCGCCAGGCGTTGCGCGACGCCCCGGTGGCCATCATCCACGGTGACACGGCCATCTTCGGTCCGCCGCGTGCCGCGACGGGCGGTCCGCTGGCGCTGGTGGTCACGACGGGCACCGAGGGGGAATGGTATCCGTCGTCGGCCCCGCTGTCGCCGCTGGCGCCGTCGCTCTCGGGCGTCGTCTGGGACAGTCTGCCACCCGTCGGACTGTCGCCGACGGTTCCCAAAGGGAGCTGGGTCGGCGTGGAAGCGCGCCGCGGCCGCGGTGACGAGCGAAAGCCAGTGGTGGTAGGAATGGAGGAGCCGCGCCGTGTCGCGGTGATCGCCGCATCGGGGCTCTGGCGCTGGAAGTTTCGCGGCGGCGTCGCCGGCGACGCGTTTACGGCGGTCTGGGGGAGCGTCTTCGACTGGCTCGCCGCGGCGCGCGCCGACCGCCGCGCCGCCGTTCCGGACGAACGAGTCGTTCGGGCCGGCGATCCGGTACGCTGGCGGCGAGGATCCGCCGCCGATTCGCTCGTGACGGTCGTCGTGCAACGCCATGGTGCTCCCCGCGGCGACACGCTGATGCTTCGTTTCCCGCCCGGTGTCACCGTGGTGGACACGCGGCCGCTGGCGGCCGGTGTATACGACGTCACCACGCGTGGGGGGCTGGCGCTCCTGCCGGTGAACCCGTCCCGCGAGTGGCTGCCGCGCTCGCCGACCGTTGCCGCCGCCGATCGCACCCGCGGCACCTTGTCGGCCGACGCGGCCCCTCGCATCCGCGGCGCCGGTTGGCCGTACGCGTTGGCGATATTGCTGGTGTGCGCCGAATGGATTCTCCGCCGCCGACGCGGCATGCGTTGATCATACTTGGATCATGAGACTCTTACGTAAGTCCGGAGACGTACCGAAGCGCTCGCTGTGGCAACGCATCAAGGACGTGGCGTTGATGGACGCCGGCGTGTTCGTGCGCGGCGGCGTGTCCACGACGTCGCTCGAAAGTCTCGAGCAGCTGCTGCTCGAGTCCGATTTCGGCGTCCCGGTGACCCTCCGGCTCATCGACGAGGTCGAGCAGCGCGCGAAACGGGGCGGCGTCAACACCACGGACCAATTCCTCGACGTGCTGGCGCGGGGCATCGAGAGCTCGTTGCGCGCCGGGAACAGCGACCCCGCCCTCCGCCTGGCGCTCACCGCGCCGAGCGTCATCCTCGTGGTCGGCGTGAACGGCGCGGGAAAGACGACGTTCATCGGTAAGCTCGCCGAGCGGCTCCGCCGCGGGGGCAACAAGGTGATGCTCGCCGCCGCCGACACGTTTCGCGCAGGGGCGATCGACCAGTTGCGCGTGTGGGCGGACCGCACCGGCTCGATGTTCGTCGGCGCAAAAGCGGGCGCCGATCCCGCGGCCGTCGCCTTCGACTCCATCGACGCGGCGGTCGCGCGCGGCGCCGACGTGCTGATCGTCGACACGGCCGGCCGCCTGCATACGAGCGAGGGGCTCATGGAAGAGCTCCGCAAGGTGGCGCGCGTCGTCGCGAAACGGCTTCCCGGAGCGCCGCACGAGACGTTGCTCGTGCTCGACGCGACGATCGGGCAGAACGCGGTGCAGCAGGCGAAGATCTTCGCCGAGGCGGTGCCGGTGTCGGGGCTCGTCGTGACGAAGCTCGACGGGACGGCCCGAGGCGGCGTCGTGATCGCGGTGCACGAAGCGATCGACGTGCCGGTCAAGTTTCTCGGCGTCGGCGAGGCGGCCGAGGATCTCGAGGCGTTCGACGCGGCGGTGTTTTCCCGGGAGCTGCTGGGCGGCGAGTGAGCGCGTCTACCGAGAGCGAGCGGCGTTCGGCCCAGTCCGGCGGCGGACGCCGTCTCTACCTCGACACGCCCGTCACCTATCTCAAGGGCGTCGGCCCCGCGCGTGCCGACGCGCTGCGCCGCCTCGGAATCACGACCGCGGGGGACCTGTTGTATCACGTCCCCCACCGCTACGAGGACGCGAGCACCGTCACGCCGATCAAGAGCCTCGAGCCGGGGATGCACGGCACGGTCGTCGGCACCGTGATCTCCAAGGGCGTGCTCCCCACGCGCAAGGGCCTTCGAATTTTTCAGGCGGTGCTGCGCGACGAGACGGGCATGATAGAAGTCTCATGGCCCGGACAGCCGTTCCTCGATCGGACGATCGACAAGGGCGACGTGCTGCTGGTGAGCGGCAACGTGCGCTTCTTTCACGGCCGGCAGCTTCAGCCTCGCGAGTACGTGAACCTCGGCGCCGACGAGCACGCCACCGCGCAGGGCCGGGTGCTGTCGGTCTATCCGGCCACGGAAGGGCTGTCGTTCAAGGTGATCCGATCGATCATCGACGCCCACCTGGACGCGCTGCTGCCGCTGGTCACCGAGTATCTGCCGCCGGGCGTGGTGAAGGCGGCGGGAGTTCCCGGCATCGGCGACGCGCTGCGCATGATGCACCGGCCGTCGTCGCTGGCCGAGGCGATGCGCGGCCGGTCGCGCCTCGCGTTCGAGGAGCTGTTCTTCGTTCACCTGTTGCATCAGCGCGCGAAGGCCTTGGCGCGCGAACCGCGCGCCGGCATTCGATTCGTCAACCAACGCAAGCTGACCACGGCGCTGCGCGAAGCGCTCCCGTTCCAACTCACGGGCGCGCAGGCGCGGGCGATCCGCGAGATCGTCGCCGACATGTGCAGCGACCGCCGAATGCAGCGGCTGCTCCAGGGTGACGTCGGCAGCGGCAAGACGATCGTCGCGCTGTTCGCCGCGATGCTGGCGATCGAGAACGGGCGGCAGGCCGCGATCATGGTGCCGACCGAGCTGCTCGCCGAACAGCACGTCGTTTCCATGGGCCGGCTGCTCGCGCCGCTCGGCATCGAGCCGGTGCTGTTGACGGGAAGCCTTTCCACGAAGCGGCGCAAGGCGATCGCCGCGCGTCTCGCGACCGACGAACCCGTGCTGGTCGTCGGCACGCACGCGCTCGTGCAGGACGCGACGGCCTTCTCGCGTCTCGGGTTCGCGGCGATCGACGAGCAACACCGATTCGGCGTCGAGCAGCGCAAGGCCCTCGCCGCGAAGGGCGAGGCGCCCGACGTGCTGCTCATGTCGGCGACGCCGATCCCGCGCTCGCTCGCGCTCACGATGTACGGGGACCTCGACTTGAGCATGATCGACGAGCGGCCGCCGGGCCGACGCCCGATCACGACGGCGCTGCGAAAAGAGTCGGCGCGCGCGCGTGTGCTGCAGTTCGTCGACCGGCAACTGGATCTGGGGCGCCAGGCCTACGTCGTGTATCCGGTCATCGAGGAGTCGGAGAAGACCGACCTCAAGGCCGCGACGACGATGTACGAGGCGCTCGCCGCCGGGCCGTTCGCGCAACGGCGCGTGGCGCTGCTGCACGGCCGCATTCCGAGCGAAGAGCGCGACGACGTCATGCGCCGCTTTCGCGACGGGGCGATCGACCTGCTCGTCGCGACGACGGTGATCGAAGTGGGCATCGACGTGCCGAACGCGACGGTCATGCTCGTCGAGCATCCGGAGCGGTTTGGGCTTTCGCAGCTCCACCAACTCCGCGGACGCGTCGGCCGCGGGGCGGAGGAGTCCTACTGCATCCTGCTGGGCGACGTCAGTCCGGACGTGGCGGAACGGCTACAGGTGTTCGTGCAGACCGAAGACGGATTCGAGATCGCGCGCGAGGACCTTCGCCTTCGCGGCATGGGCGATCTGTTCGGCGAGCGGCAGAGCGGCGTGCCGACCTTCCGCATCGCCGATCCGTTTCGCGATGAAGAGCTCAGCGAGCGCGCGCGCGAGGCCGCGGCCGCGATTCTGGAGCGTGACGAGGCGCTCGAGCATCCCGAGCACGGCGGGCTTCGGCGCGTGCTGGGCGACCGGTACGCGCGGTCGTTGGAGCTGTTCCGCGTCGGCTAGCCCAGATCAGCGTCGCGCCGGCGGCGGTTGCGCGAGCCGGCGACGGATGCGCTCGAGCTCCGCGTTGGCCTTGGCCAGTTCGTCCTTCAGCCGCTTGATCTCGGCGTCGGCCGACGTCGACGTACTCTCGGCAGCGGCACGCGGCGTTTCGATGCGCGCGTCGGACAATTGGCGAGCGATCGCCGCGGCGGCGTTCGCGTCCTTCGCCTGCGCGATCGCGCTCGCCGCGAGCCGGTTCAGCGCGTCGAGCTGGCCGGCGACGCGGCGCAACGCCGTCGCCTCGAGGACGTGCTCGCGCGGCCGAGTGTCGGCGAGGTAGGAATCCAGCAACCCCATCGCGCCCGAAACCGATTCGGCGCGATTCGAGGGGTCGAGCTCGAACAGGGCTCGCCAGTACAACGCCTCGAGCGCCTCGTCGCTCGTGGGATAGCGTGTCGCGAAGCCGGCGAGCATGCTGTCGGCGGCGTCAAACTCGCCGCGGGCCGCCGAGTGCTGGGCGCGCGAAAGAACGCCGGGCCACACGCGAACGGGCGCCGGCCCGACCACCCGCGCCATGGGAGCGCAGGCGAGCACGACCCCCCCGAACGCCGCGAGCGTCGCCAGCCGCCGCGTGAGTTGCGTCACAGGCCGGCGGTGGCCGGCATGACCGGAGTCGCGCGCTGCGCCACGGAGCGCCGCGTCGCGCGGACTGGCAGCCTGATCGTAAACGTCGTGCCGACTCCAACCGTGCTCTCGCACGAGATCCATCCTCCGTGCGCTTCGACGATCCCCTTGGCAATCGCAAGTCCCAAGCCGGTCCCGACGGCGCGGGCGGCGCGCTGGTTGTCGGCCTGATAGAATTTCTCGAAGATGCGCGGCAGCTGCTCCGGCGGAATCCCGGCGCCCGTGTCTCTCACGCGCATGATCACCGACCGCTCGTCCGGTTCCAGAGTGAGCGAAACCGTGCCGCCGTGCGGAGTGAACTTGAAGGCGTTGGAGAGCAGGTTGCCGACGACTTCGTTGATACGGTCGGCGTCCCAGAATACCTCGTGTGGCAGCCCGTCCTCGCGCTCGACGCGGAACTCGATCTCGCGCTGCACGGCGAGCACGTGGAACGAGCGCTCGAGCTCCGTCAGCATGTCGTCCAGGTTCACGGTGCGCGGCTCGAGACGGCCGCCGCCGGCCTCGAAACGACTGACGTCGAGCAACTGATTCACGAGCCGCGCCAACGTGTTCGCCTGAGTCTCGAGCGTGCGAAGCACCTCCATGTGGCGCGGGTCCACCGGCCCGTAGATGCCCTCGTCGAGCAACTGCAGGTAGCCGACCATGACGTTGATCGGCGTCTTGAGCTCGTGCGACGCGACCGACACGAATTCCGCTTTGAGCTTGTCGAGCTCCGAGAGCTGCCGCGTCATCTCGGTGAAGCTCGCCGCGAGCTGGCCGAACTCGTCGGCCTTGTCGCCCACCGCTCCCATGCGATACGAGAGGTCGCCGTCCGCCACGGCGCGCATGCCCGCGCGGAGATCGAAAATCGGACCGCTGATCGACCGCGTGAGCCAGAACGCGACCGCGGCGGCCACGACGAGCGCGAGCAACAGCGCGATCACCGATCCGGACGCGATGAGGGTGATCCGCGTGGCCTCGACGTTCGCGTCGTCCGACGTGCGGGTCAACAGCGCACGCTCGGCCAGCTTGACGAGCGAGTCGACCCGGCTGAGCGCCGGCACGAACGCCTTGGCCGAGAGCGAGTCCGCGGTGGTGGTGTCGCCGCGGACCGCCGCATCGAACTCTCCGGGCGCCACCCGCGTCATGCTGTCCACCGACGGCTCGATGCCGCGCGCGAAGTCCGGCAGGTCGTACTTGGCCAGCGAATCGGTCAGCGCGCCGACGTGCTTCAGCTCGCGGTCCATGGATTCGCGATTGGCGACTGTGCGATTGAAGAGCAGCGACAACTCTTCGCGCCGAAGGTCATTGAGTCCGTCGCGCAGCCGCCCGATGAGCTGCGACGCCGCGAAGTCTCGTTCGCGGAGGTTGTTGGCGTCGTCCCGGAGCGCCTCGATGCCCCAGATGGCCCACACGAGCGGACCGACGAGGATGAGCGCGATGAGGACCAGACCCACTCCGAGTCTCGAGCGGAGGGTCATTCGCGAGACGTGGTGGCTGTGGTCAGAGCGCGCACGAGTGGAACAACGCGCGGACCGCGGTTCGGGCGCCAGGGGTACCCACGAACGAAATGCACGTATAGCCTTAAGCCTCTCGCCCGCAACGACCCGCCTCGCCTCGGGCGTTCCCTCCGCCCGACTTCCGACAGACCATGGCCGATTCCGCGCCGACCGCTCCACCGACTCCGCGCATCGCCGAGCTCAATCAATTCGTCGGCCAAACCGTGACGATTCGCGGTTGGGTCACGCACGTCCGATCGTCGGGAAAAGTGGCGTTCGCCGTGCTGCGCGACGGGACCGGCATCGTTCAAGCGGTGTTCGTCAAGACGCAATTGCCACCGGACGTTTGGGAGCGTTTCAAGGAACTTACACTCGAAACGTCCGTCCATGTGTCCGGTGAAGTACGCGCCGAGCCGCGCGCGCCCGGCGGGTACGAACTCGGCGTGACCGGTCTCACAATCGTCGGGCCGAGCCCGATCGATTATCCCGTGCAACCCAAGGAGCACGGGATCGATTTCCTCCTCGACAACCGGCACTTTTGGCTGCGCAGCAACCGTGTACGCGCGATCTTTTCGATCCGCAACGAGATCGAGCAGGCGATCCACGACTTTTTCTACGAGCGCGGATTCCTGCGTATCGACACGCCGATTCTCACCGCGGCGATCGGCGAGCGAAGCGGATTGTTCGAGACCAAGTACTTCGACGAGGGCACGGCGTACCTCGCGCAAACCGGCCAGTTGTACGGCGAAGCCGCGGCGGCGGCGTTTGGACGCATCTACACCTTCGGCCCGACGTTCAGGGCCGAGAAATCGAAGACCCGCCGCCACCTGACGGAATTCTGGATGATCGAGCCCGAGGTCGCATGGAACGACTCGGCCGACAACATGCGTTTGCAAGAGGATTTCGTCTCGTTCGTCGTGCAACGGTGTTTGGAACGGCGCGCGGCGGAGCTGAAGGAGCTCGAGCGAGACACGGCGCCGCTCGAGCGCGTGAAGCCGCCGTTCCATCGCGTGGACTACGGCGACGCGGTGAAGGTCCTGCAGGGCAAGGGAAGCTCGATTGTCTGGGGCGACGACCTGGGGGCGGAGGACGAAGCGCTACTCGTGGCCGATTTCGACCGGCCCGTGTTCGTGATGAACTACCCCAAGGGCGCGAAGGCGTTCTACATGAAGGAGAATCCAGCCGATCCGCGCACCGTGTTGTGCAACGACTGTCTCGCGCCGGAAGGGTACGGCGAGATCATCGGCGGATCGCAACGCGAGGACGACCTCGAGAAGCTCCTCCATCGAATTCACGAGGAGGGGCTGCCCGTCGATGCTTACGACTGGTATCTCGATCTGCGCCGGTACGGCACCTTCGTTCATTCGGGGTTCGGCCTCGGGCTCGAGCGAACCGTGGCGTGGGTTTGTGGGCTGCAACATATCCGCGAGGTGATCGCCTTCCCGCGGATGATGAATCGCCTCAAGCCCTAGCGCGTCCGGCGAGGGCGTTCACCGCGATCGCGGCGTCGCGCGGAGCGTCACGCGCAACGCCTCGACGGTGTGGGCGAAGTCGTGAACGTCGGTGGCCGTCAACATTTCCGTGCGCGACTCGCGCTCGACGCGCACCTCGACCTTCGAGCCGATCGGCACGTTGCAGACGTGGAACAGGCCGCGCCCGTCGGTCTTGTCCTTCGAAAGCGTTTCGAGCCCGGCCGTGGTCACGAGCGATACCTCGGTTTGCGCCCCGATGGCCGGCGAGCGATCCGGAAGCAGCGCGCGCCCTACGATGACGCCTTGGCCCACCGCCGACGGATGCCGGGAACACACTTGAGCCGCGAACTCCTCGGCCGTCGGCGCCTCGAAGGCCACCCTTGTCGTCGAATCGCGCACCGCGCTGAACGACACCTGCGTTCGAAGCACGATCTCCAACGGCGCCAGAATCGTATCGGCGACGGCCACGGCGTAGGGTCCGGGCACCAGATCGTTTATCGTGAACCGTCCCGCCGAATCGCTCACCGCGAAGTACTCGGTCCCGGCGAGCGTCACCAGTTGGCCGCCGGCGGGAATGCGATTGCGGGTCACGATGCCGGTCAGTGTGCCGAGTGGCGCAATCCACGTTCGCCCATCGGCCCATCGTGCTCGCGCGACCTCGCCTCCGCTTTCGTGCATGTCGCCGGGCGATATCACGACGACGCTCATGCGCGACGACTCCGGCAGACCGATCGGACGGATGGACCACCGATCGATGATTGGCGTTCCGTCTGCCATCGTGTGGAAAGACACCCGCCCGCCGGGCTCGTACTTCTCGAACCGCCGATCGAGGCCGATGTAACGAAACACGATCTCCACGAGCGACCGCGTCGTCGAGTCGATCCACAACGCGCCCTCGACGTCGACGCGTCCGCGTTTGTGCGTCGCCGCCTCGAAGGCGAGCCCCACCTGGTGCGGGCGCTCGCGATCCGTCTTCGCGAGCTGAAAGCAGTAGCCGCGCGGGAACGCGTCGTCGAGCATGACGTCGGCGTCGGGTCCGTTGAACACCGCCACGTTGGCGCTGTCGTCCACGAATCCACGCTCGATGAACTCCGCGGCGGGATGCGTGGCGACGAAGGGACGCGTTCCGGAGCTCGAGTCGACGTGCACCGTCTGGCTCGCCGGGGTGAACCCGTCCTGCTGCATCTGGCGATCGAAGTGCAGCCGCTTGATCACCGCCTGCTCCGTCTCGCGCGCCACCACCGCGGCGAGCAGCGCCGATCGCGCCTGATCCCACAACGCGAACGCGGCCGCGCGATCGTCGCGCCGGGGGCAGTTCGGCGAATCGGTGACCTGCACCGGATCGAGCAGCGTCGGGATCATGCGCATCGTCAGGTCGAGCGTCGCGACGCCGTCGGTCGGGAGCGGGACCGCGACCGAGCGAGGGCGAAAACCGATGCGCAGCAGTTGCAGGCGTCGGGCGCCGGCGGGCAGTTGCACGCGGAATTCCCCGCGCTCGTTCGTGAGGTCGCGAACGATCGGCTTGCCCGCCGAGTCGGAGAGAATCAGAACGACGGTTGAAATTGGCTGTCGCGACGCGCTGTCACGGACGCTGCCACGCAATTCCTGCGCGCTTGCCGCGGGCGCCGACACGCCGGCCGCGATCCACAACGCCGCAGCGACGGTCGCGCCTCGCCACGTGGGTGGGAGTGAGAGGCGCATCTCCTCATACACTCCGCTCTGAGCCGACAAAGGTCAAGCCGGCGCGGTTACACAAGTTGATCCACGCGCTACGACGTCCAGCCTCTCCGAGATTCGGGGCCGCTATTGCGACTCGTCACGCTTCACTTCATCCCAGATCGCGTCCAGCTCGCCGAGCGACGCCTTGCCGACGACGAGGCCGCGTTCGGCGGCAAGTCGCTCCACCGCCTCGAAACGCCGCGCGAACTTCACGTTCGCGGAGTCGAGCGCCAGCGCTGGATGCACGTCGGCTTTGCGGCACAGGTTGACTACCGCGAAGAGAAGGTCGCCAAGCTCGGCCTGGAGCCGCTCGCGACTCGGCGCGTCGTCGCCCGGGGACGCCAGCTCGGCGCGAACCTCGCCGATCTCCTCGTCGACCTTCTCGAGCGGGCCTTCGACGCCCGGCCAATCGAACCCGACGCCGGCGGCGCGATCCTGAAGCCGAAAGGCGCGGTGCAGGGCAGGCAGGTCGGCTGGGAGACCGTCCACGATGCTCGCGCGCCGCGACGCCTTCATCCGCTCCCACGGTTGCTTCACGCCGTCGCCGTACAGATGAGGGTGTCGCGCTTTCATCTTCGTGATGAAGCTGTCGGCGACGTCGTGCATGTCGAAGGCGCCGCGCTCTTCCGCGAGAACGGAATGAAACAAGACTTGCAGCAGAAGGTCGCCGAGCTCCTCGCGAAGCTTGGCGTCGTCGCCGCCTCGGATGGCGTCATCGACCTCGTAGGCTTCCTCGATCAGATAGGGGCGAAGCGACTCGTGCGTCTGCGCCGCGTCCCAGTCGCAACGGGCGCGAAGGTCGCGCATCAGAGACAGCGTATCTTCAAGCGACGGTTTCACTTGCATAGCCTCCACGGGTCCGGTATACTACCCGCCCTCTGAACGACCGGTCAATGCACGCTTTGAACGCGCGCGCCTGGGTCGATGTCGACCTCGGCGCGTTGTTGCAAAACGGAACCGCGTACGCGGCGCGCGCCGGCGTGCCGCTCCTGCCCATGGTGAAGGCGGACGCGTACGGGCTGGGCGCGGTGCCGGTCGCCCGCGCGTTGGAGCGTCTCGAACCCTGGGGCTTCGGCGTCGCCACGGTGGACGAAGGCGAAGAGCTGCGCGCAGCCGGCGTGACCCGCCCGATCGTCGTGTTCACGCCGCTGCTCGTCGACGATCTCGGCGCGGCCGAGCGGGCGCGATTGACCCCGTCGCTCGGTGCACGCGAGACCATCCTGGCTTGGCGCGCGACTGGTCTTCCGTGGCAACTCGCCATCGACACCGGGATGAGTCGCGCGGGGATTCAATGGAACGAGCTGGGTTCCATCGCAGACCTGGTCGCCGCTTCTCCACCGGAAGGTGCCTTCACCCATTTCCACTCGGCTGATCTCGCCGACGAATCCCGCGCGACGCAGGAGGATCGATTCGAGCGGGCGATCGCGACGCTCCCCGTGCGACCGCCGATGCTGCACGCGGAAAACAGCTCGGCCGTGGAGCGGCGAGGGAAGTCCCCGTGGACGGTCGCACGGCCGGGAATTTTTCTCTACGGTGTGAGCATCGGTGCGGCGAGCGGCCTCGTTCCCCGCGCGGTGGCGTCCGTTCGGGCGCGCGTGGTGGACCTGCGGTTCATCGAGGCCGGTGAGACGGTGAGCTATGGCGCCTCCTATCGCGCGGCCGGCCGGCGACGCATCGCGACATTGGGAATCGGCTACGCGGACGGTTACCGGCGTGTGCTCGGGAACCGCGCCGTCGTGCTGATGGGCGGTCGGCGCGCGCCGGTGGTCGGCGTCGTGACGATGGACATGACCATGCTCGACGTGACCGACATTCCCTGCGGCGTGGGCGACGTTGCGACGTTGATCGGGAGGGACGGCGGCGACGAGATCACCGTCTCCGAGCTCGCGGCGTTCGGCGGGCTGAGTCCGTACGAGGTGCTCACCGGACTCCGCGGACGATTGCCGCGACGTTACGTGAACGAGGCCGCATGACCCGCCGTGCCGCGATCATCGTGCTCGACGGCGTCGGGATTGGCGAGGCTCCGGACGCCGCTGCCTACGGCGATCGCGGGAGCGACACGCTCGGCAACCTCTCGCGTGCGGTCGGCGGGTTCTCGCTGCCAAACCTCGAGAAGGCCGGTCTCGGAAGAATCTCGCAGCTCGCCGGAATGCGGGCGGACAGCGACTCGAGCGGGGCTTGGGGCAAGATGGTCCCGCAATCCGCCGGCAAGGACAGCACGACGGGTCACTGGGAGATAGCCGGGGTTCATGTCGAGCGGCCTTTCCCGACCTATCCAAATGGATTTCCGCAGGAGGTCGTGTCGGCGTTCGAGGCGAAGGTCGGACGGCGGACGATCGGCAACATCGCGGCGAGCGGAACGGCGGTAATCGACCGCTACGGACCGGAGCATCAGAGGACGGGCGATCTGATACTGTATACGTCCGCCGACTCGGTCTTTCAGCTTGCGGCGCACGAGGACGTCGTGCCGCTGGACGAGCTGTACCGCGCCTGTGCGGTGGCGCGAGAGATGCTCGTCGCGCCGAACGACGTGTCGCGAGTCATCGCTCGGCCGTTCGTCGGCACGCCGGGCGCCTACACCCGGACCAAGAACCGTCGTGATTTCTCGATCGCTCCGCCCTCGGAGACGCTGCTCGACGCGCTGGCAACCGCTGGAGTGCCGCGATCCGGCGTCGGCAAGGTCGATGACCTCTTTGCAGGGCGCGCTATCGAGTCCAGACACACCGCATCGAATGCCGATGG
Source organism: uncultured Gemmatimonadaceae bacterium (assembly GCA_963736315.1). Taxonomy (GTDB): domain Bacteria; phylum Gemmatimonadota; class Gemmatimonadetes; order Gemmatimonadales; family Gemmatimonadaceae; genus JAQBQB01. The sequence continues at coordinate 939,793 of CAVTOB010000001.1, forward strand.
GATCACGGCGATTTTGAAGTGGCTTTCTGACGGTGAGCAGGGGTTACTTTTAGCGAACTTGGTAGATTTCGATCAAGCTTTCGGGCACCGGAACGACGCTGCGGGGTTTTATGGGGCGCTGCGCGAGTTCGACGCGGCGCTCCCAGACTTACTTGCCTCGCTTCAAGGGGACGATCTGCTTTTCATCACCGCCGACCACGGAAACGATCCGACGACCCCGTCGACCGACCACGCACGCGAGTGCGTGCCGCTGTTGGTCCTCGGACCTCGAGTTCGCCCGGGTAGCGTCGGCACGCGCTCCACGTTCTCGGACCTGGGCGCGACGGTTGCCGAGTGGTTCGGGGTCGGGTTCCGAGGCCGCGGGACGTCGTTTCTCACGGCAATCGCCCGCTGACAATGGCGGTCGAGCAGCGGCCGGGCGTGGAGCCGACCGGCGACGAACGCACCCTGACCATGCTGCGCGAGCGTGCTTTCGCGGCCATGGAGCGCGCCTACGCGCCCTATTCGGGCTTTCGGGTCGGGGCGGCGCTGCTGTCCTCGGACGGAAGCGTCGCGGAAGGGTGCAACGTCGAAAACGCGTCGTACCCGGCGGGTATCTGCGCTGAACGCAGCGCGGTTGCCGCGGCGGTGGCACGCGGGAACCAGCGGTTCGAGGCGGTCCTGATAGCGACGGAAGCCGAAGAGCCGACGCCGCCGTGCGGCATGTGCCGCCAGGTGTTGGAGGAGTTCTCTCCGCACCTGCTCGTCGTGTCCACGACCCGCGAGGGCCGTGAGGCCCGCTGGACGCTCGACGAGCTTCTCCCAAGAGCTTTCACCACGAATTCACTTCACCGGCGATGACCGGAGAGTTTTTTATCAAACAGAAGCGCGCCGTCCTCTTTGGCATGGTCGCGTCGACGTTGGCGATTGCCGCTTGCAGCGACAATCTCAACGCCGGCAAGTCATGCCCCCTGCTCTGCCCGGAGCAGGCGATCACCCTGCAGGACACGATTATCGACGCAGTTTTCGCCGACACGACCGTTCTCGGCATCCCGTCGATCGGCAACGAAGTCTTTCTCATGCTGTCGTCGCATGGCGATACGCTCGACAGCCGAGCGATCATCCGCTACGACACGATCACGCAAACCTTCACCGGCGCCGCCGCGACCGACAGCACGATCACCGAGGTCGACAGCGCCGAGCTGGTCATGCCGATCGCGGCCGAGGACACGGCGCGTCGTCCGACCGCTCCGGTGACGATCGAGGCGTACGACGTCGACACGGCCGCGACCGACACGGTGGCGTCGATCCTCGCGACGCTCTTCCGGCCGGATCGGTTTCTCGGCAGCAAGACGTTCGCGCCGGAATCGATCACCGACACGCTTCGCATTCCGATTTCCACCGACACGGTGCTCGACCGGATCAAGAACGGAAAGAAGCTCCGCGTCGGGCTGCGTTTGGTCGCCCGCCCGGGCTACGACATTCGCGTCGGTGCCTCGAACGGCGGGCAGTCGGTCGCGCTGCGCATCAAAGCGTCCAAGGACACGGCGGCCACGCCCGTGCTCGTGACGCCGATCTCGACGACGCCGACGGATCAGCTGTTCCTGTCAGGGCCGTTGTCGGACTTCAGCATCCTCGTGAAGGGCGCGACTCCGATCAACCCGATGCTGCTCAGCGTCGGCGGGCCGCCGCCTCGCCGGGCCTTCCTCAGGTTCAACATCCCGGCGCGGATCATCGACTCGACGACCATCGTGCGCGCGTCGCTGCTCGTCACCCAATCGCCGAATCGTTTCGTCGACGCCAAAGACTCGATCAAAGTCTATCCCATCGCCGTGTTGTCCACTCCGGCCGTCACCGACGTGACGTCGCTGCTGCAATTCGTGGGGAACGCCGGCGAGTTCAATCTCGACTCGCTCTTCCTCGCTCCCGGCGACAGCGGGGTGAAGTCGTTCGAGATCGTCGGGCTCACGCGCCTCTGGAAGAACCAGCCGGCGACGGTTGCACAGCGCGCGCTGGCCCTGTTGGCCGGCACCGAGGGTCAGCGGCCCGCGCAAATCGATTTCTTCTCGAGCCGCGCGCCGGCCGCTTTGCGACCGCGACTCCGCATCACCTTCGTACCGGCGATCAACTACGGGCTGCCGTAAATGACACGACTCCGTTCTCGCTCGACGACTCTCTGGCGCTGGGCCATCGGCGCGCTGATCGGCACTGCCGGTCTCGCGTCGCGGGCCTCCGCTCAGGCCAGCCTGAGCTTGCAAGGCTTCGGCTTTCCGGCCGGCCAGATGAGCACGCGCACCCTCGGCGCGGGCGGATCGTTGGCGGAAATCGACCCGCTGACGCCGGTGAATCCGGCAAGCGTGGCGCTGCTGCTCACGCGGATGATCTATTTCCAGGCGGAGCCGGAGTTTCGAACGGTCCATTCGCCGAGCGGGACGGACAACACGACGACGCCGCGCTATCCGAACGTGTTCGGGGCGATCCCCGTGACGAGCGGCCTGGTCTTGAGCCTCGGTTCGTCGAGTCTGCTCGATCGAACCGGCACGACGACGTTCGCGTCGCAGCAGATTCTTTCAGGTACCGACACGGTACTGATGACGACCAAGCTCGCCATCCAGGGCGCGATGAACGACGTCCGGTTGGCCGCGGGCTGGTCGCCCGCGACCTGGTTCCGCTTCGGGCTCGGCCTTCACGCCATCACCGGGCACAATCTCGTGACGCTGACGCAGTCGTTCGACGACACGTTGGCATTCGCGGTGGCGCGCCAGCAGCGCATTCTCAGCTTCAGCGGGACGGCGGCGTCGGTCGGAGCGCAGTTCCTGGCCAAGGACGTGACCTTTGCCGCGTCGGCGCGGCAGGGCGGCACGCTGTCGATGTCGGCCGGCGATACGATACTGACGCACGCCCGTGTCCCGAATCAGTTTGGCGCGTCGGTCACGTACACCGGGATCGCCAATTCCTTCATCTCGGCGCGGACGGCACACGACAATTGGTCGGTGCTCGGCAGCCTCGGGAATCCCGGACTGCAGGGCGTCGACGGCTGGGATACGAGCGTCGGGGCCGACATCGCCGGGCCCAAGCTGGGGTCGCGGCCGCTCTTCTTGCGCGCCGGATTCCGCGACCGCACGCTTCCGTTTACCGCCAATGCCACGACGGTCACGGAAAAGAGCGTGAGCGCCGGCCTCGGCACGTTGTTCGCGAACGGACGGGTGTTGAGCGATCTTGCGTTGATCCACGCGACCCGGAGCGCGGACGTGAACGCGTCGGAGAACGCGTGGACGATCAGCATCGGTCTCAGCATCCGTCCATGATCCGAACGTGGAGAACAACAGCCCGCCCGCGAACGCCCCGCTGATTCTCGTCGCCGACGACGTGGCGGCGAACGTGGAGTTGTTGTTCGACCAACTCCACGTGTTGGGATTTCGCGCCATCGCGGCGACCGACGGCCCGTCGGCGCTGGCGATGTGTTTCGAGCGCCGGCCGGACCTGTGCATCCTCGACGTGTCGATGCCCGCCGGCGACCTCGGCGTGGACGACCGGTCCACCGGGTTCGAGGTCTGCCGGCGGATCAAGCGCGATCCGCGCACGAAGAGCATGCCGGTCATCTTCGTCACGGCGCTCAACGACACGACGGATCGCGTGAAGGCGATCGAGGCGGGCGGCGACGATTTCCTCACCAAGCCGCACAACCGCCTGGTACTCGGCGCGCGCGTCCGCAGCCTCCTCAAGCTCAAGGCAACGACTGACTCGCTCGAGGACACGCTGCGCAAGCTGCGCGAGGTCGAGAAGATGCGCGACGATCTGATGAAGATGATCGTCCACGACCTGAAAACGCCGCTCACGTCGGTCCTCGCCACGCTCGAGATGATGATCGACGGCGACTTCGGCGAGTTGCAAGACCGGCAGCGCCAGATGCTCACCGACGCGGAGGGAAAGGCCGAAGATCTGCTGGCGCTGATCGGCGACTTGCTCGAGGTCTCGCGCATCGAGGAGGCGACGATGTCGCTCGACCTTCAGCCCATCGCCCCGGCCGCGCTGCTCAACGAGATCGTGCACGAGTGGAGCATCCGGTTCCAGCAGGAGGGCGCGACCGCCGCGATCGACTCGAGCGACGACGCGCCGGTGTTCGAGGCCGACAAGGCGCTTCTCAAGCGCGTGCTCGGCAATCTCGTGCAGAATGCCCTCACCCACTCGGCCAGCGCGATCAAGCTGCACCTGTCCGCGCGCCGCGACGGCGAGGGAATTCTGTTCACCGTCGCCGACAACGGCCCCGGCATCCCGCCCGAGTATCACGAAGTGATCTTCCGCAAGTTCGAGCGCGTGAAGAATCAGAACGTGCCGAGCACGCGCAGCTCGGGACTCGGCCTGGCGTTCTGCAAGCTCGTGGTGGATGCCCACGGCGGAAAGATTTGGGTGCAGAGCGCCGGCGAAGGGCAGGGGAGCGCGTTTCACTTCTCGTTGCCGGCCAAGCCCGCGCACCGCGAGGTGCGCGTGACGATGGCCGGAGCGGTGCCGGTGTGAAGGTCTACCTGCGCACCTTCGGGTGCCGCGCGAACCACTACGACAGCGAAGCGGTTCGGTCGATGGTCGAGTCGAACGGCCACGAGATCGTGCCGCGCGCCGTGGACGCGGACGTCGCCGTGTTCAACAGCTGCGCGGTGACGTCCGAGGCGGAGGCCGAGCTCCGAAAGGTCGTGCGCCGGAGCGCGCGCGAACGCGCGGGGCTGCGGAGCGTCGTGATGGGATGCGCCGCGGCGCTCGACGATACGCGGCCGGCGACATTGCGCGTCGCTTCGCTGCCGAGCGTGGAACGCGTCGTGGGCGGAGCCGATCTCGACGCGATCGCGGGCGTGTTGGGACTCGCCCAGCGTCCGCTTGCCGCGCGGACGACCGCGCAGGCTGGGACGCGCGCGTTACTGCGTGTCCAGGACGGCTGCGACGAGCACTGCACCTTCTGCGCGACGACGCTCGCGCGCGGCGCGAATCGTAGCCGGCCGATCGCCGAGCTCGTACGCGAGGCAACGGTACTCGCCGACCGGCATCCCGAGATCGTCATCACCGGGATCCACATCGGGGGCTACGGCGTCGACTGCGGGTCGTCGCTTGGCGAATTGATGGAGCGACTCGTGGCGGACGTGCCGGTCGTGCGCTTCCGCCTCTCGTCGATCGAAGCCACGGAGTTGGATCATCGGTTGGCCGCGTTGCTCGCCAGCGCGCCGGATCGCCTGGCCCCGCACGTGCACGCACCGCTACAGTCCGGGTCGGATCGCGTGCTCAAGCGAATGGGCCGGCACTGGTACACGCGCGCGTCGTACGCCGCGTCAATCGAGAGTTTGGCGAGCCGTATGCCGATCCTTGGACTCGGCGCCGACGTCATCGCCGGGTTCCCGGGTGAGACCGCCGACGATCACGCGGCAACGATGCGCACACTCGACGCGTTGCCGTTCACGTACCTGCACGTGTTTCCGTATTCGGCGCGGCCGGGCACGGCGGCGGACCGGCTTCACGATCGCGTACATCCGGCGGCGATCACCGAACGGGCGGCGCAGTTGCGCGACCTCGGACGTCGAAAGGCGGCGACTTATGCCGGGGCGCGAACCGGGGGGCTCGCGGACGTCGTGGTGGTCGGCGGCGGGGCGGAACGTGAAGGGGTCACCGGCGATTATCTCGACGTGCGCATTGCCGATCCCTCATTCGTGCGCGGCGATCGCTTCGTCGCGCGCCTCGTCGCAAACGGAGACTCGCTGTGCGCGGTCTCGGCGTCGAAAGCAACGGGCGCACGCAGTGAGTAACTTCTGGTTATGACGGAGCAGCGCCCCACCGTATACGTCGAGACCTACGGCTGCCAGATGAACGTGAGCGACTCCGAGCTGATGCTCGGCAAGCTCGCGGCGCACGGCTACGAGGCGGTGGATCAGCCCGACGGCGCTGACGTCATTCTCGTCAACACGTGCGCGATCCGCGATCACGCCGAGCAGCGCGTGATCGGCCGGCTTGGCGAGTTGAAGCGGAACATGAAGCCTGGGTCGGTGGTCGGGGTGACGGGCTGCATGGCGCAGCGGCTGGGTCCTCAGCTGCTCACCAAGGCCAAGCACGTCAGCATCGTGATCGGGCCCGACGGCTATCGAGCGCTTCCGGATCTGATCGACCGCGCGCGCGCGGGTGAGCGCACGATCGCGACGACGTTCGATCTCGAGGAGCACTACGAGGATTTTCAGCCGCGCCGCTTCGACAAGGTGAAGGCGTGGATCCCCGTGCAGCGGGGCTGCGACTATCGGTGCACGTACTGCATCGTGCCGACGACGCGCGGCGCGGAGCGAAGCCGGCGGCTGGCGGACGTGGTGCGCGAGGTGGAATCCGTCGTCGCCGAAGGCATGACGGAAGTCGTCTTGCTCGGGCAGACGGTGAATTCCTATCACGACGGCGAGTTCGATTTTGCCGACCTGCTTCGCGCGGTCGGCGCCGTCGACGGTGTGCGACGGGTTCGTTTCACCAGCCCCCACCCGAACGATTTCTCGGATCGCGTCATCGCGGCCGTCGCCGAGGTGGATGCGGTGTGCGAGCACGTGCACCTGCCGATGCAGTCGGGATCGACGCGGGTGCTCAAGCGCATGCTGCGGCGCTACACGCGCGAGGGCTATCTCGCCTGTGTGGCGAAGCTGCGCGCCGCCGTGCCGGGACTCTCCCTTACGACCGACGTGATCGTCGGCTTCCCGGGCGAGACCGAGGAAGATTTCGAGGAGACGCTCGAGGTCGTGCGGGAAGTCGGATTCGCCGACGGATTCACGTTCAAGTTCTCGCCGCGCGACGGAACGCCGGCGACGCGAATGCCCGCCGAGCTGACGGTGAGCGACGAGCTGGCGAGCGAACGGCTGGCTCGGCTCGTCGAGACGATCCGCGGCATTTCGCGCGCGACGAACATGACCCAGCTCGGCCGTCGTTACGAAGTACTCATTGAGCGGCAGGCGCGACGCGGCGACGACGTATTCATGGCGCGCACGCGCGACTTCAAGACGGTGATGGTGCCCGGCGACCCGACCATGCTGGGCTCGTACGTGACCGTGGAGCTCACCGGGACGACCGGGTCGACGTTCACGGGGCAAATCGTCGCCGAGCGGAGGCCGCTGCCCTTGGCGGTTTGATCGCGACCGCTGCGGTGGTTTGCGCTGGGTTGCGATGATCCGATGAGCGATGTAGGTGGCGGGTGCGCGACATTGGGCGCGTGCCGCTCGTCGTGCTGTCTCTCGCGTGTTACCTCGCCGGCTTGCTGGCCGGATTCGCGGGGCCCTCCGGCTCGCTGATCGCGGCGCTCGGCGTCGCGGCGGTCGCTGGAGCGATCGGGTGGCGGCGCGGACCGGTCATCGGATCGACGTTCGCGCTGCTCGTCGCGGCCGGATTCGGCATCGCGCGCGCAACGACGGCGGCGTCCGCGTCATGCGCGGGGTCGACGCCGCGCCGGGCAACGCTCACGGTGGTCGTCGAGGACAGCGTCGGGCCGGGCGGCTACGTCGCGGGCGACGCGGGCGCGTGTGGACGCGTGTGGATCTCCGTTGAGACGGGCGGAGCGGCCGCCGGCGCCCGCATCGTCGCCCGAGGCGACGTCGCGCGCACGCAGCGCGGCGTGCTGATCGATCAGGCGAGCATCACGCCCTCTCGTGGACCGCCGCTGCTCGTACGGTGGCGACAGGCGGCCGGCCGCGCGATCGACCGAACGTTCGGCGGCGACGCGCCCCTCGTACGCGCGCTGCTCATCGCGGACCGAAGCGAGCTCGCCCCGGAGGTGCGAGACCGCTTTGCCGCCGCCGGGCTGGCGCACATCCTCGCCATCGCGGGCCTGCACGTCGGCATCATCGCGCTGGCCATCGAGCTCGCGCTGCAGCTCGCTGGCGTGCCTCGTTCGCGCGCCAACATTCTCACGATCGCCGCCGTCGTGGTCTATGTGGCCGTCATCGGCGCGCCGATTCCGGCGGTCCGCGCGGCGATCATGCTCAACGCGTTTCTCGCCAGCCGTCTCGCGCAGCGGCCGACGTCGCGCTGGGCGATCGTCGCGCTGGGCGCCGCGCAACCGCTCGTCGACCCGCGAGTCGTGCTCGACGCCGGCTACCAGCTCAGCGTCGTCGGGGTCACGTCGATGATCGCCGCGGCGCGCGTCGCGCGACGCATCGGCGTGCACCGCCTTCCGTCGCTGGCGCGCGCCCCGGCGCTGATCCTTCTCGGCACGACCGTCGCCACGATCGGATCGGCGCCGATCGTCGCGTGGGTGTTCGGCCGGATCAGCCTCGCCGCGCCACTCACCAATCTTCTCGCGACGCCGCTCCTCGAGCTCGCGCAGCCCATGCTGTTCGTCGGAATGCTGCTTGCGCCGATCCACCCGCTCGCGTCGCTGCTCGCCGACGCCGCGCATCCGCTGCTCGGGGGCCTCGATCGCGTCGCGACGGTCGCCGCCGCGACACCGGGCGCGTCAGTTCTCGTCGCGCCCACGCCGGCGTGCGCCGCGATCGCCGCCGTGTTGTCGGCGGCGTTCATCGTCGCCTGTGCGTCCCGCGACTGGCGCGCGCCGGCGACCATCTCGGCCGTCGCCGCCGTGATGCTTCTCTGGCTGCCGGTCGCGTCGTCGCGCGTCGCGGCGACCACGGACGGCGAGCTCGAGCTGCACATGATCGACGTCGGGCAGGGCGACGCGATCGCGCTGCGCACGCCGCATGGCCACTGGGTTCTCGTCGACGCGGGACGCGCGTGGCGCGGCGGGGACGCCGGACATCAGACCGTCGTGCCGTACATCGGACGCCGGGGTGGACCGCTCGATCTGTTCGTGCTGTCGCACCCGCACACGGATCACGTCGGCGGGGCGGCGACCGTCCTCGACGCGCTTCACCCCGCGACTTACGTCGACGCCGGTTTTCCCGGCGCGGCCGAGTCGTACCGCGCGTCGCTCGACGCGGCGAAGCGCGACCACGTGCGATGGGTGCGGGCGCACCCCGGCGACGAGATGGCGGTCGACGGCGTCGCCCTCGAATTTCTCGCGCCCGACTCGGCGTGGACGGCGTCGCTCGTGGATCCCAATCTCGCGAGCGTGATCGTGCTCGTTCGCTACGGCGCGATCCGCATGTTGCTCATGGGGGACGCCGAGCAACCGGAAGAGGAGTGGCTCCTGGCGAACGAGCGCGAGGAGTTGCACGCCGACGTGCTGAAGGTCGGCCACCACGGCAGCAAGACGAGCAGCAGCGAGCGATTCCTCGACGCCGTCGCGCCGCGACTGGCCCTCGTGTCCGTGGGCGAGGGGAATTCGTATCACCTGCCGACGCCGGCGATCATGGAGCGTCTGGCGTCGCACGGGGCGCGGGTCTTGCGCACCGACCGGCTCGGGACCATCGTCGCGCGCACGGACGGACACCGGCTGACCATCGACGCCGCGGGAGATACATGGGTATTGCCGCCGCGCTCCGTCGGGCCGCGCGAGCCGTAGTCGGACAGCCGATCGAGCTGCCGCCGGCCTTGGTCGAGCGCTATCCGGAGCTTCGAACGGCTCGCTGGCGCGGCGGCGGGCTGCCGCCGAAGATCGGGGGATGGTGTCTGGGCCGGGCGTCAGTGTCGGCGATCACCTTATGGCGCACCATTTGGCTGGCGCATCCGAACCGCGCGTCGGCAGAATTGCTCTTGCATGAAATCCGGCACGTTGCCCAGTTTGAGTCCGACCGGACGTTCGCGGTTCGGTATCTATGGGAGTCTGTGCGACGCGGATATCACGGAAACCGGTATGAAGTCGACGCGCGCGAGTACGCCGCCGCGCGACTAACCTCGGACAGGTGAGGCAGCGTGGTCAAACACACGGCAACGTCGGTCGTCACGATCGAGCGCTTCATCATCGAGGAGGAGCGTCTCCACCCTGAAGCGACGGGCGAGCTCTCCGGCATCCTGTACGACCTCGCGCTTGCGGCGAAGATGATCGCCAACAAAGTGCGCAGCGCCGGTCTGGCCGACATTCTCGGGTCGGCGGACACGGAGAACGTGCAGGGCGAGGTGCAGCAGAAGCTGGACGTGATGGCGAACGAGATCATCGTCAAGGCGATGGACCACGGCGGCCGGCTCTGCGCCATGGCGTCGGAAGAGGAGCCCGGGATCATCCAGATCCCCGAGCATTTCAAGTGCGGCAAGTACGTGCTGCTCTTCGATCCGCTCGACGGCTCATCGAACATCGACGTCAACGTCCCCGTCGGCACGATCTTTTCCGTCGTCCGCAAGATCACGCGCGGCCGCCACGGCGAGATGGAGGACCTCCTCCAGCCCGGGCGCCGGCAGGTCGCCGCCGGCTACGTGATCTACGGGTCGAGCACCATGATGGTGTACACGACGGGGCAGGGCGCCCACGGCTTCACGCTCGACCCGTCGATCGGCGAGTTCCTGTTGTCGCACCCGAACATTCGCATTCCCGAAGACGGCCGGTACCTCTCGGTGAACGATTCGTACGAGGGGATGTGGGACGAGCGCGTCCGTTCCGTCATGCGGCACTATCGCGGCCTCGAGAACGACCACCGGCCGCTCAGCACGCGCTACGTCGGCTCGCTCGTCGCCGACTTCCACCGCAACCTCCTCGGCGGCGGAATTTTCGCGTATCCAGCGAACACAAAGACGCCGCGCGGGAAGCTGCGCCTTCTCTACGAGGCGAATCCGCTCGCGTTCATCGTCGAGCAAGCCGGCGGCGCGGCGATCGACGGCGGCCAGCGCGTCCTCGACGTCGCTCCGAACGAACTGCACCAACGCACGCCGCTCTACATCGGCAGCAAGAACGAGGTCGCTCTCGCCCAGCAGATCCTTTCTCCGCGGCCGGACCTCGTCGTCGCGTAGCTCCGCGTGGGGTTCCGCTCGGGGTCCCAGAGGACTCGTCGATCGTATCGCCTGGGTAGCTGTACGATTTGACACTGCAACGATTTCGCGGAAGAAGCGGATTTCGCGGAGAACGGCAACTTCTTGGAATTGCTTTTTGGTTTTCTTCAAGCGTTTGCTTTCTCCGCGCTAGTCCGGCCCCTCCGCGAAATTGTAGTTCCCGAGTCGTACAGGCTGACGCGCCACTACCAGGCGCCCCCGACGCACAGCCCGCGTCCAGCACCCGAAGAGGATTATCTTCCGGGCGCATGAGCCAGCCACGCGGAAACAACGAAAAACGCGAAACGCCGTCGGGTATTCCGGTCGACGTCGTGTACCGTCCGGCCGACGTGCCGCTGGACTACGCCGGCGACCTGGCCGACCCGGGCGACTTCCCGTTCACGCGCGGCGTGCAGGCGACGATGTACCGCGGCCGCCTGTGGACGATGCGCCAGTACGCCGGGTTTGGAACGGCCGCCGAGACGAACCGGCGATTCCGCCTGCTGCTCGACGCGGGGCAAACGGGGCTCAGCGTGGCGTTCGACCTGCCCACGCAAATGGGTCTCGACTCCGACTCCCCGCGCGCGCGGGGCGAAGTCGGGCGCGTGGGCGTGGCGATCGACACCGTCGACGACATGCATCGTCTGCTCGACGGCATCCCGCTCGACAAGGTCTCGACCTCGATGACGATCAACGCGACGGCATCGACGCTGCTCGCGATGTACATCGTCGTCGGAGAAGAGCGGGGGATCGACCGCGCCAAGCTGAGCGGGACGATTCAGAACGACATCCTGAAAGAGTACATCGCGCGCGGCACGTACATCTATCCGCCCGAGCCGAGCCTGGCGCTCGTCGCCGAGGTGTTCCGGTTTTGCGCGAAGGAAGTGCCGAACTGGAACCCGATCTCGATCTCGGGCTACCACATTCGCGAGGCGGGCGCCACGGCGGTGCAGGAGTTGGCATTCACGTTCGCGAATGCGATCGAGTATGTGAATCGCGCGGTGGCGCGCGGTCTCGACGTGGACTCGTTCGCGCCGCGCCTCTCGTTCTTCTTCGCCGCGCACAACGACCTCTTCGAGGAGGTCGCGAAGTTCCGCGCGGCGCGGCGGATCTATGCGCGCCTCATGCGCGAGCGATTCCAGGCGAACGACCAGAGCTGCCGGCTTCGCTTTCACACGCAGACGGGCGGCGTGACGCTCCAGGCGCAGCAGCCGCTGAACAACGTGGTGCGCGTCGCCGTGCAGGCGCTGTCCGCCGTCCTCGGCGGCACGCAGTCGCTCCACACGAACGGCTACGACGAAGCGCTCGCGCTGCCGACGGCGGAGGCGGCGACGCTCGCGCTCCGCACGCAACAGCTCATCGCGTTCGAGTCCGGCGCCGCGGCGACGGCCGATCCGCTCGCCGGGAGCTACTACGTCGAGCACCTGACGAACGAGCTCGAACGCCGCGCGCTCGAGCTGCTCGGCGCGGTGGACGCGCTGGGCGGCGCGGCGCACGCGATCGAGGCGTCGTTCTTTCAGGAAGAGATCGCGCGCAGCGCGTACGACCAGCAGATGCGGGTCGAGCGCGGAGAGACGGTGATCGTCGGCGTGAACAAGTTCGCCGACAAGGCGCCACCGCCGATCATTCCGTCGCCCGATTATTCGGCGCTCGAGCGCGAGCAGGTGGCGCGGCTCAAGGCGTCGCGCGGCGCGCGCGATGCCGCTCGTGTGACGGCGGCGCTTGGTGCGCTGCGCGACGCGGCCCGCGCCGGATTGTCGCCGGCAGGCGCGAACACACAGCTCATGCCCCTCATCATCGACGCCGCGCGCGCGCGCGCGAGCGTGGGAGAGATCGCGGATTCGCTGAGAGACGCGTGGGGCGAGTATCGGCCCGCGTGATGAGGTGGAGGCGTGGACCTGTCCACCCGTCTTGAACTCCCCTCCCAAACCTCATTAACTTTCGATCTCGATCGCGTCGTCTAAGTCTCAGGAAAATGCCAACTTACGAGTTCCGCTGTCCAAGCGGCCACAGCTTCGAGCGCTTCTACCGCAACATGGCCGACGCGGCGAGGGAGCTCGAGTGTCCGGAGTGCGGCAAACTTGCGGAGCGCCAGATGTCGGGCGGCGCCGGCCTCCTGTTCAAAGGCTCGGGCTTCTACCTCACCGACTACGGGAGAAACGCCCACCGAAACGAGGGCGCCGGCAAGCAGTCCGAAAAGGCATCGAGCGAATCGGCGGGCGAGGGAGGCGGGAAGAGCGAGTCCAAGCCTGAGTCCAAAGGCGGTGAGTCGAAGGCCGAATCCGCCTCATCGAGTGGGTCAGAATCCAAGCGGACCGAATCCAAGCGGACGGAGTCCAAGAGCGACACCTCGGGCGGCACGAGCTCGACGAGCAAGCCCGATTCGTCGAGCTCGAGCTCGCCCAAGAAGCCCGGCTCGAGCGGCGGGTCTGAAGGCTGATGGACACGACCGAGGCGCTCCGCGCCGAGCTCGTTCGCGCCGTCCGGGCGCTGGGAGGGCCGGAGGACGTCGAGCCGGTCATCGAACGGCCGCGCGATCCCGCATTCGGCGACTGGGCCACCAATCTCGCGATGGTGCTCGCCAAGCCGCTCGGGAAAAAACCGCGCGACCTTGCGACGGCGATCATCGAGCGCCTCGACCATTTGCGGGCGGGAATCCGTTCGGCCGAGATCGCGGGGCCGGGGTTCATCAACTTTCGCCTCGCCACCGACGTCTTCGCCGAAGGACTGCGCGCGCTGATCGCGGCGGGCCATGCGTACGGGCGCTCGAACGCGGGCGAGCAGTGCCCCGTGAACATCGAGTTCGTGTCGGCGAATCCGACGGGGCCGCTGCACGTCGGGCATGGCCGGCAGGCCGCGTTGGGCGACGCGATCTCGGCGCTGCTGTCCGCCACGGGCTGGCGGGTCTCGCGAGAGTTCTACTACAACGACGCGGGAGCGCAGATCGCGAACCTCGCGCTCAGCGTGCAGGCGCGCGTGCGCGAGATCGCCGGCGAGTCCGTTTCGCTCCCCGAGGGCGGATATCACGGCGAGTACATCCGCGAGCTGGCCCAACGATACGTCGAGGAGAACGCGAGCGACGCGAACGCCGCCGACCTCGACGCCGTTCGCCGGTTCGCGGTGCGCGAGCTGCGCCAGGAGCAGGACCGGGATCTCCAGGCGTTCGGCGTCAACTTCGACGTCTACTTCCTGGAGTCGTCGCTCTACGAGGACGGCCGCGTCGACGACACCGTGCGGCGGCTCGTCGCGGCGGGACACACCTACGACAAGGACGGCGCGCTCTGGCTGCGTACGACCGACTTCGGCGACGACAAGGACCGCGTCATGCGCAAGAGCGACGCGACCTTCACGTACTTCGTGCCCGACGTCGCGTACCACGTCACGAAGTGGGAGCGCGGGTTCAAGCGCGCCATCAACGTGCAGGGCGCGGATCACCACAGCACGGTGACGCGCGTGCGGATCGGATTACAGGCGCTCGACGCCGGAATCCCCAAGGGATACCCGGACTACGTGCTTCACCAGATGGTGACGGTCATGCGCGGCGGCGAAGAGGTGAAGATCTCCAAGCGCGCCGGCAGCTACGTCACCGTGCGCGATCTCGTCGACGAGGTCGGGCGCGACGCGGTTCGCTACTTCTTCCTCATGCGCAAGGGCGACTCGCAGCTCGTGTTCGACGTCGACGTCGCGCGCTCGCAGTCGGACGAGAATCCCGTCTACTACATCCAGATGGCGCACGCGCGCATGTCGGGCATCTTCCGCGTGGGCGAAATCGATCCGGCGTCGGTGACGGGCGTCGACGCGGACCTCTCTCTCCTGTCCCTGCCTGAAGAGCAGGAGCTCATGAAAGCGCTGCTCGACTACCCGGCGATCGTCGCGGGCGCGGCGGCGGCGCTGGAGCCACATCGCATCGCCAACTACCTGCACGACACGGCCGGCAAGGCGCACCTCTGGTACCACAAGGCGCACGTACTGAACGAACCCGAGCCGTTGACGCGGGCTCGCCTCGTCCTCGCGCGCGCGGCGCAACTCGTCATTCGCAACGGCCTCTCGCTGCTCGGCATTTCGGCGCCGGAGCGAATGTGATCGGCAGCCGTCCGACCCTCTACCCACCCACATGACAGTTCTCGTCGTCGGCTCCGTGGCGCTCGATTCCGTCGAGACGCCGTTCGGGCGCGCGGACAACGTCCTCGGCGGGTCCGGTACGTTCTTCTCGGCGGCGGCGAGCCACCTCGCGCCGGTGCAGCTCGTCGGCGTGATCGGCGCCGACTTTCCGCTCGACAAATTGAAGCGCGCTTTCGCGTCGCGGCCGATCGACATCTCGGGGCTCGAGCAAGCCGACGGGACGTCCTTTCGCTGGCGCGGTCGCTACCGTCACGACCTCAACGTCGCCGAGACGCTCGAGACGCACCTCGGTGTGTTCTCGAACTTTCGTCCGAAGATTCCCGAGCAGTTCCGGAGCGCGCCGTTCGTGTTCCTCGGCAACATCGACCCGCGGCTCCAGCTCGACGTGCTGACGCAAGTCGCCACGCCGAAGCTCGTCGCCTGCGACACGATGAACTTCTGGATCGAGAGCCGGCGTCCCGACATCCTCAAGCTGCTGTCCCACGTGGATCTGATCACGCTGAACGACGCCGAGGCGCGCCAGCTCACCGAGGAGTTCAACCTCGTCAAGGCGGCGCGCTGGATCATGGAGCGCGGCCCGAAGCACGTGGTCATCAAGAAGGGCGAGCACGGCGCGTTCATGTTCACGAACTCGAACGTGTTCTTCGCTCCGGCCTATCCGCTGGAATCGGTGTTCGATCCGACCGGCGCGGGCGATTCGTTCGCCGGCGGATTCATGGGCTATCTCGCCAGCACGGGCGACCTCTCCGAGGCGAATCTGCGGCGCGCCGTGGTGTACGGGTCCGCGATGGGCTCGTTCGCGGTCGAGAAATTCTCCGTCGACCGCCTGCTCGAGATCACGCCGGATGACCTGCGCAGTCGAGTCGGCGACTTCCACCGGCTCGTCTCGTTCGAGCACGACGCGTGACGGCGGGGAGACCGCTCGACTACCGCGCCGCCGGCGTCGACATCGACGCGGCCGACGACGCGAAGCATCGCATCAAGGCGCACGTGCTGTCGACGCTCACGGCCGGCGCGCGCGGCGAGTTCGGCGGATTCGGCGGCATGTTCCGCGTCCCGACCGACGTGCCGAAGCCGGTGCTCGTCGCCAGCGCCGACGGCGTGGGGACGAAGCTCAAGGTCGCGATCGAGGCGGGCCGGCACGACACGGTCGGCCACGACCTCGTCAACCACTGCGTCAACGACATCCTCGTCCAGGGCGCGCTGCCGCTGTTCTTTCTCGACTACGTCGCGATGGGCGCGCTCGAACCGCAGGTGGTCGAAGGCATCGTCGCCGGAGTCGCCGCGGGCTGTCGTGAGAACGGCTGCGCCCTCATTGGCGGCGAGACGGCCGAAATGCCGGGCGTCTACACCCCGCCGGACTACGACCTGGCCGGTTTCATCGTCGGCTACGTGGACGAAGACGCGATCCTTGGCCCCGCGCGCGTGCAGGAAGGCGACGTACTGATCGGCCTCGAGAGCAGCGGACTCCACACGAATGGCCTCTCGCTCGCTCGGCGGATCGTCGCCGAGCGGATGAATCTCGGTGTCTCGGACCGCTTTCCGGGCGACGATCGCTCGGCGGCGGACGTGCTGCTGGCGATCCATCGATCGTATCTCGCCGCGTTGCGACCGGTGCTTGCCGACGGCTCCGTTCACGCGATGGCGCACATCACCGGCGGCGGCATTCCGGGCAATCTCAATCGTGCATTGCCGCCGGCGCTCGACGCGCTGGTCGACGTCCAGAGCTGGACCGTGCCCAACGTTTTCCAGCAGCTGGCACGAGCCGGCCGGGTCGAGGAGCCCGAAATGTTCCGAACGTTCAACATGGGCGTCGGAATGGTGGTGATCTCGCCGCCGAATTCCGTCGACGCGGTGATCGCCTCCGTGACCGCCGCCGGTGTGCGCGGATGGACCATCGGCCGAGTCAGCGCCGGGTCGGGTCGCGTCGTCCTCAACGAGGGGAAATAGCGTATGCGATGTCGGGTGTCGTGGATCGCCGCGGTCATGGGAATCGTCGCGGCGTTGCCGTTGCGTGTTCAGGCCCAGGATCTCGCGACGCCCAGATGCATCGGCGGCCCACCGGGGTCCGCGACGCTCATCGCGCAGGACGCTTGCCAACAGGCGTACGACGTCTATCAACTGATCGCGCCGCAGCTGGGTCTCGCGCTCGCCGGCGGTAACGCGACCGCCGGGACGGGCAGCGTGCTCGGTGGGCTCGGTCACTTTTCCGTCGGCGTGCGCGTCAACGCGTTCGACGGATTGTTCCCGAACACGAGCAGCGGAGGCTACCCGGTCAGCACGAACGGCGCTCAGCGGCGCACGCTGGCGACCAAAGGCCAGTGGTTCGGCGCGCCGACGGCGGACGCCGCCATCGGCTTGTACAAGGGGTTTCCGCTCGCGCTGACCAACGTGCTCGGGGTCGACGCACTGGTGAGCGCGGAGTACGTGCCGACGATCCACCAGAACGACTTCTCGCTCGACCCTTCGTCGAACTTCCGGTTCGGGTATGGCGCGCGGATCGGACTGCTTTCCGAATCGATCGCGTTCCCGGGCGTCTCGTTCACCTGGATCGAGCGCGACCTGCCGACGATCAACGTCGGCGTCAACGCGTCCGCCGACGTGGGCGTCAACGGGAGCGCCATCGACATCAGCAACATGGACGTGACGACGCGCGCGTGGCGCATCGTGGCGAGCAAGAGCCTGATCGCATTCTCGGTCGCCGCGGGCATCGGCCGTGACAGCTACAAGCAGTCGGCGACGCTCACCGGTACGGTCAACCAGTTCGGCGCCTCGGTGAGCCAATCGCTCGCCGCGAAACAAACGCTGGGCCGCACCAACTTCTTCGGTGACTTCTCCATCAACCTGCCGCTGCTCAAGATCGTCTTCGAGGCCGGCGACGCGTTGGGTGGATCGGTCGCGACGTACAACTCGTTCGCCGGCGGACGAGCGGACCGCTCGCAGGTCTACGGGTCGTTCGGTCTTCGCCTCAGCCGGTGAGGTCGCCCGCCGCGCCATGACCGACGACGCGGGGCGCGCGGACAAGGAATTCATGCGTCGCGCGCTCGCGCTGGCCGAGCGCGGATGGGGTCAGACCGCGCCGAACCCAATGGTCGGCGCGGTCATCGTCTCGGACGGTCGCGTCGTCGGCGAAGGCTTCCACGCGCGCTTCGGCGACGCGCACGCCGAGGTCGTCGCGCTCCGCGAGGCCGGAGCCGCCGCGAAGGGCGCAACGCTCTACGTGAACCTCGAGCCGTGCGCGCACCACGGGAAGACGCCGCCCTGCGCGGACGCGATCGTTCGAGCGGGAGTATCGCGCGTCGTCGCGGCCGTAGGTGATCCGAGCCGCGACGCCGGCGGAGGCATCGCCAAGCTTCGCGCGGCGGGCGTCGTCGCCGATGTGTCGCCGCGGGGGGAACGCGACGACGCGATCGAGCTGAACGCGCCGTTCTTCCACGCGCAGACGAGCGAGCGTCCGTGGGTGACGCTCAAGCTCGCGCTCTCGGCCGACGATCGCGTGGCCGATCCGTCGCCGGACAATCGGTGGATCACCGGCGCGGCGGCCCGCGCCGAGGTGCACCGCTTGCGCGCGAACAGCGACGCGATCGCCGCCGGCATCGGGACCGTGCTCGCCGACGATCCGGCGCTCACGGTGCGCGACGCCCCGGCGCCGCGCGTGCAACCGCGGCGCGTCGTGTTCGACTCACAGGCGCGAATGCCGTTGGAGGCGACGCTCGTCCGTACGGCGCGCGAAACACCGACCGTCGTGATCGCGCGGCCGGGAGCGGACCGATCCGCCGTCGGCGCGCTGTTGGATCAGGGCGTCGAGGTGGTCACCGAACCGGATCTCGACGCGGCGCTCGCCGCCCTGCGCGTGCGCGGTGTGCGGTCGCTGTTCCTCGAGGGCGGAGCGCGCCTCGCGGGATCGTTCCTCGAGCGCTCGCTCGTCGACAGGCTCATTATCTTTCGCTCACGGAGGATCGTTGGCCACGGGCTGGGCGCGTTCGACTTCGCGCCGGCCGGATTTGCGGCGTCGCTCGCGCGAACGCGCGTGGTCGACGAGCGGCCGTTTGGCGACGACACCATGACTATCTACGCTCTGCACGAGGTCGCGTGTTCACCGGCCTGATCGACGACGTCGGACGAATCACGAGCGTCGCGTCCTCCGACGCCGGCCGGGAGTTCCGCATCGAGTGCCGCTACGCCGATCTCGCGCCGGGCGAAAGCATCGCGGTGAACGGCGCGTGCCTCACGGTTCGCGAGCACGGCCCACAATGGTTCACCGCGGCCGCCGTGACGACTACGCTCGATCGGACGACGATCGGTACGTGGAGCGCCGGCGCCCGCGTGAACCTCGAGCGGGCGCTGCGCGTCGGCGACCGCTTGGGCGGACATTTCGTCCAAGGTCATGTGGACGGGGTTGCCACGGTCGAGACGCTGGAACAGCGCGGCGACGCCCGCGTCATCGACCTTGCTCTCCCTTCCGGCCTCGCCGAGCTTATGGTACCGCACGGGTCGGTGGCGGTGGACGGCGTGAGCCTCACGGTGAACGACCTTCCGGCTACCGGGCGGGGGACCCTGCAACTGTCGTTGATCGACTATACGCTGCGGCACACGACGCTCGGCGCACTGGCTGCCGGCGATCGCGTGCACGTCGAAGCCGACATGCTGGGGAAATACGTGCAGCGTTTGCTCAAGGAATCCACATGGCTTTCGGAACGATAGAGCAGGCAATCGAGGCGATTCGGGACGGCAAGTTCGTCATCGTCGCCGACGACGAGGACCGCGAGAACGAGGGCGATCTCATCTGCGCCGCGCAGCTGATCACGCCCGAGATGGTCAACTTCATGATCAAGAAGGCGGGCGGATTGATCTGCCTCGCGCTGTCCGGCGATCGCGTCGACGCGCTCGGCCTCGATCCGATGAGCGAGACCAATCTCGACGACTACCGCACCAATTACACGGTGAGCATCGACGCGTCGGCGCGCTTCGGCGTGACGACGGGGATCAGCGCGCACGACCGCGCCAAGACGATTCGCGTCGCGGTCGACGCGGATGCCGAGCCCGGACACCTGCGGCACGGCGGCCACGTGTTCCCGCTGCGGGCGCGCGAAGGCGGCGTCCTCCAGCGCACGGGCCATACGGAAGCCGCCGTGGATCTCGCCCGTCTCGCCGGCCTTTCGCCGGCCGGCGTCGTGTGCGAGATCTTGAATGAGGACGGCTCGGCGTCGCGCCGGCCGCAGCTCGAGCAGTTCGCCGCCGAGCACAACATCGTCTTCGTCACCGTCGCGCAGCTCGTGGCGCACCGGCTCAAGAGCGAACGGCTCGTGCATCGCGTCGCCGAGGCGCGGCTGCCCACGGCGCACGGCGAGTGGCACATCGTCGGCTACCAGAACGACGTCGACGTGCACGAGCACGTCGCGCTCGTGTATGGCGACGTCGCGGGCGTGGACGGCGTGCTGGTTCGCATCCACTCGAAGTGTCTCACCGGCGACGTGTTCCATTCGCTCCGCTGCGACTGCGGCTGGCAGCTCGACAAGGCGATGGAGATGATCGCCAAGGAAGGACGCGGCGTCGTCGTGTATCTCGACCAGGAAGGGCGGGGCATCGGGTTGCTCAACAAGCTCAAGGCGTACGAGCTCCAGGACCGCGGGGCCGACACGGTCGAGGCGAACGAACAGCTCGGCTTCAAGCCCGACCTGCGCAACTACGGCATCGGTGCGCAGATTCTCCTCGACCTGGGGATCTCGTCGATCCGCCCGATCACGAACAACCCGCGCAAGATGGTCGGCCTCGAGGGCTACGGGATTCACCTCGGCGAGCGCGTGCCGATCGTCCAGCCGTCACAGGACGAGAATGCCGACTATCTCCGCACCAAGCGTGACAAGCTCGGACATCTGTTCACGTCCGACGCAGCCGATTGACCTGAGGACCCTCATATAAAGATGGCCGAATTCGCCGGGACACCGTCCGGTGCACATCGGCGATTCGCGGTCGTCGCCAGCCGGTTCAACCAGTCGATTGTCGAAAAGCTGGTGGACGGCGCGCTCGACGCGCTCGTCCGCCATGGCGCGTCCGCCGACGACGTCGATGTCGTCTGGGTGCCGGGCGCGTGGGAGCTGCCCATCGCCGCGCGCCGTCTGCTGACGAGCGAGCGGTACGACGCGCTCGTCGCCGTCGGCGCGGTGATTCGCGGCGACACGCCGCACTTCGACTACGTCGCCGGCGAAGCGTCGCGCGGCCTCGCCCGCGCCAGCACGGAGTTCGACACGCCGATCGGGTTCGGCGTCCTGACGTGCGACAATGACGAGCAGGCGTTGGCGCGCGCGGGCGGCGCGCACGGCAACAAGGGCTGGGATGCGGCGCTCGCCGCCCTGGAGATGGCGGACCTGTTCGATCGCCTCGATGCCGCGGACGAGGGTTGAAACCCGGGCCCGCGCTCGGGTCCTGCAAGCGCTGTATGCGTGGGACCTGCGCGGAAACGAGTCGCTCGAGCGCGTAGCGCATCGCATCTGGGACGACCTCGCGGTGCCCGCCGACGAGCGTCAGTTCGCGAAACCACTGGTCGACGAGCTCACGCGCCGCGGCTCGGCCCTCGACGCCGAACTCGCCGACGTCACGACGAATTGGCGTCTCGAGCGATTGGGTGTGGTCGAGCGCAGCGTGCTTCGGCTCGCGGCCGCGGAGCTCGAGCGCGGCGAGACGCCGCCGCGCGTCGTGATCCAGGAAGCCGTGCACCTCGCCGAACGGTATGGTTCGGCGCGCAGCGCGAAGTTCGTCAACGGCGTCATCGACGCGTTGGCTCGGCGCATGGGGCGCATGTAGTGCGCATCCTCGTCGTCAACTGGCAGGATCGCGAGAATCCGCAGGCGGGCGGCGCCGAAATTCATCTCCACGAGATCTTCGGTCGTCTCGCGACGAAGGGGCACGACGTGCGCCTCCTCTGCGGCGGCTGGCCCGGCTGTCCGCCGCGCGCGACGCTCGACGCGATCGACGTGTTTCGTGTCGGCACGCGCCACAGCTTTCCATTCCGCGCACGCCGGCACTATCGGGCGCACCTCGCGGGCTGGGCCGACATCCTGGTCGAGGACATCAACAAGGTGCCGCTGTACACGCCGCGATGGGGGAGGGGAACGTCGCCGGGAGGGGGGAAGTTGCGCACGATGGCCCTCGTGCCGCATCTGTTCGGATCGACGGCGTTTCAGGAGTTGCCCGCGCCGCTCGCCGCCGCGGTGTGGACCGCGGAGCGCCCGCTCGGGCGCGTGTACCGCGGCGTGCCGTTCGAGGCGATCAGCGAGAGCACGGCCGACGACCTCGCGGGGCGCGGCATCGCGCGCTCGTCGATCGAGGTGATCTACCCGGGCGTCGACACGATCGGCTATACCCCCGACGCGTCGCTGCGAGCCGCGACGCCCGTCTTCTCGTACCTCGGGCGGCTCAAACGATACAAGGGCGTGCATCTCGTGATTCGCGCGTTCGCGGAATTGAACGTTCCCAACGCCGTACTCGAGATCGCGGGCGCGGGCGATTATCGGCCCGATCTCGAGGAATTGGCTCACTCGCTTGATCTCCGCGATCGCGTCAAGTTTCTTGGGCGAATCAGCGAGCCGGAGAAGCTCTCGTTGCTGCGACGCTCATGGGCGCTGGTGTTTGCGTCTCCAAAGGAGGGGTGGGGAATCACGAACCTCGAGGCCGCGGCCTGCGCCACGCCGGTCGTCGCATCGAACTCGCCGGGAATCCGCGAGTCGGTGCGCGACGGTCACACGGGTTTTCTCGTCCCGCACGGCGACGTTCCCGCCATGGCGGCGGGGATGCGCCGCATCGCCGGGTCGCGCGAGCTCGTGGAGCGGCTGGGCGCCGAGGCGCGCGTGTTCGCCGAGAGCTTCACGTGGGAGCGCGCCGCCGACGAGACCGAGGCGCACCTGCAGCGAGTGATCGCGGCCGGGAGCCGCGCGTGACGAAGCCGCTGACCATCGGACGCCTGCTGGAGCGCCTCAAAGACACTCTCGAGCTCGAGCACGTCGAGGGAACGGACGGCCTCGGGCGAACGATCGAGAACCCGAACGCGTCGAGCCCCGGCCTCGTGCTGGCCGGGTACACGGCACGGTTTCCCGCGCAACGCCTGCAGGTGCTCGGCGAGACCGAGATCACGTACCTGAAGTCGATGGACCCGACGCTGCGCCGCGAGAATCTCAAGAAGTTTTTCTCGTTCCCGATCCCCGGCGTGTTCATCACGAAGGGGCAGGAGCCTGGGCCCGATCTGCTCGAGATCGCGGCGTCCGCCGGCGTCGCGTTGATCCGCTCGCACCTCAAGACCGACGAGTTCTACAACCGCCTCAAGCCCTGGCTCGAGGAGGAATTCTCGCCGACGACCAACCTCCACGCGTCGCTCGCCGACGTGTTCGGCGTCGGGCTCTTGTTCGTCGGCAAGAGCGGCATCGGCAAGTCGGAATGCGTGCTCGATCTCGTCGAGCGAGGCCACCGGTTCGTGGCCGACGATCTGGTCATCGCGCGCCGGCGCGGACGCAGCGTCGTCGTCGGGCGCGGGCACGAGCTGCAGAAACACCACATGGAGATTCGCGGCGTCGGACTGATCGACATTCCGTCGCTCTTCGGCGTGCGCGCAGTGCGCCATCAGAAGCGCATCGAGGTGGTGGTGCAGCTCGAGCACTGGGATCACGGCGACCCGCCGGACCGCACCGGCCTCGACACCGAAACGACGACGATTCTCGACGTCGAGTTGCCGAAGATGCGCGTCCCGCTCAACCCCGGGAAGAACATCACCGTCATCGCCGAAGTGATCGCGATGAATCACCTGCTCAAGTACAGCGGCATCGACCCGGCGCAGCGATTCAACGATCGTCTCGTCAAACAGCTGCGCGGCCGGTCCGACGTGCAGCGGTATCTCCAGGAGGACGATGAGTAGCGAAAGCGTCCCCTCGGGCGAGGGCCCGCGGGCGATCGTCGCCGGGCACGGAGATTTCGCGGCGGGACTGATCTCCGCCGTCGATCAGATCTCCGGGCGCGGGCGCATGCTGCTCCCGCTCGCCATCAAACAGCTCGGCGTCGAGGACATCGAGGCGTTGCTGCGCAAGGAGATGGTCGCCACCGGCGTCCGCGTGATCTTCACCGACCTGCAAGCGGGCAGCTGTACGATGGCGTCGCGCAGGATTCTGCACGGCATGGAGGACGCCGTACTCGTCGCCGGCGTGAACCTGCCGACGCTCCTCGATTTCGTGTTCGCCGACTCGATGCCGCCCGTCGTCGCCGCGCGTCACGCGGCGGAGCGCGGCAAGGCGTCGATCGTCGCCATCGGCGGAACATCGAAGTGACGCTCGAGCTCTTTCGCATCGACGACCGCCTGATTCATGGACAGGTCGTGGTGGGTTGGGGCCAGCCGCTCGACCTCAAGTTCATCGTGCTCGTCGACGACGCGGTGGCGTCGAGCGCCTGGGAGCAGGAGCTCTACCGCATGGGCGTGCCGCCCGAGATGGACGTCTTCTTTCACGACGTCGACACGGCCGCGACGCGGATCCCCGTGTATCGCGCCGACCCGCGCGCCGGCTTGCTCCTCACGGGCGACATCGCGACCATGCAGCGTCTCGCCGAAAACGTCACGCCCCCTCTCGACGCGGTGAACGTCGGCGGCATCCACTCACGGCCCGGTCGCGTGCAGCGGCTGCGCTACGTCTTCCTGTCCAGCGACGAGGCGACGGAACTTCGCGCGTTGGAGATGCGTGGCGTGAAGGTGACCGCTCAGGACCTGCCCGGCGCGCGCTGCGTTCCGCTCGACGACCTGCTGCATGGAAGCGACCTGTGACCGGCGTCGTCGAGGTGCTGCCGATCGCGCTGTTGGGCGGCCTGCTCGGGCTGGACGTCGTGAGTTTTCCGCAGGCGATGTTCTCGCGCCCGCTGGTGGCCGCGACGCTCGCCGGCGCGCTCCTCGGACAGCCGTCGAGCGGGCTGCTCATCGGCGTGGCGCTGGAGCTCGTCGCGTTGGAGACGCTGCCGTTCGGCGCGTCTCGATATCCGGAGTGGGGATCGGCCGCGGTCGTCGGCGGCGCGATCTTCTCGGAGCATCCGTCGCATCCGGCGGGCGCGATGACCATCGCCGCGCTCGGCGCCCTTGCCACGACCTGGGTCGGCGGCTGGACGATGGTCAAGCTGCGACAATTGAACGCGCGTTGGGCTCGCGCGCGGCGCGACGGCCTCGAGGCCGGCGCGCGAGGCACGGTGATCTCGCTCCAACTGATGGGTCTCACCGCGGATCTCCTGCGCGGCGGCCTGCTCACGCTGATCGCGTTCCTGATTCTCTCCCCGCTCGCCAATGCGACGATCGGACTCTGGACGACGGACGCGCGTGTTTCGCGCAGCCTCGTCGTCGCGACGGTGGCGAGCGTTGCGGCCGGCGCGGCGTGGAAACTCTTTCATGCGACGGCCGGCGCGCGCTGGTTCTTCGTCGGCGGACTTGCCGTCGGACTCGTGATCCTCTTCGCGAAATGACGACCGCCGCCCAGCCCTCTCAGCCTCGGGTTCCGACCCCGATCAGCGAGCTGCCGTTTCGGACTCGACTCGCGATCTTCATGCGCCTGCTCGCCATTCAGGGGTCGTGGAACTACGAAAGTCTGCTCGGCAACGGCATTGGATTTTGCCTCGAGCCGGCGTTGCGGTTGTTCCCGGAGGGGATTCACTCGGAGCGCTTCAAGACCGCGCTGGCCCGCGAGAGTCATTACTTCAACGCGCATCCGTATCTGGCGTCGGTCGCGGTGGGCGCGCTCGCGCGCGCTGAGCTCGACGGCGAGCCGCCACAACGCATCGAGCGATTCCGCACGGCTTTGTGCGGGCCGCTCGGGAGCGTCGGCGACCGGCTGGTGTGGGCGGGTTGGCTTCCGTTCTGCTCGCTTGCGTCGCTCGCCATCTTTGGACTGGGTGCGAGCGCGCCCGTGGTCGTCGGGTTCTTTCTGCTCGTCTACAACGCCGGACACCTCGGTCTGCGCGCGTGGGGCCTGCGCACGGGCTGGAAGCACGGGCTGCGCGTGGCGTCGGCGCTCGGCAACCCGGTGCTGCGTCGAGGACCGGAGCAGATTGGACGGCTGGCTGCGCTCGCCACGGGTGTGGCGATTCCGTTGTCGCTCGGCCGGATCATCGGCCCCGGGCGAAATCTCCTTGGCGGCGTCCTCATCGCCGTCGCGGTCGGCGCCTTCGTCGTCGTGCGTCTGAAGGGTCGCATCGAAGGCTGGAGGCTCTCGCTCGGCGTTCTCGCTGCTTTCGTCCTCGTTTCGGTGATCGCCTAATGCCCGAACGCACCGTTCAGATCGTCAACCGCAACGGCCTGCACGCGCGGCCGGCCGCCGAGATCGTGAAGCTCGCCTCGAAATTCCAGGCCGAGATCACGATCGTGAAGGACGATCTCGACGTGAACGGCAAGAGCATCATGGGCGTGATGATGTTGGCGGCTGAACACGGATCGAGCATCACGTTGCGCGCCGAAGGTCCCGACGCGGCGCAGGCGCTCGACGCGCTGGCGACGCTCGTCGGCAACAAGTTCGGGGAGAGTTGAGTGGACAAGAAGCTCACCGGAATCCCCGCGTCACCGGGCATCGCTGTCGGCACGGTGCATCTCCTCAGGTGGGAGGTGCCCGACGTGCCCCAGCACATCATTCCCGACGACGCGATTCCGCGTGAGATTGCCCGCCTCCACGAGGCGCGGGCGCGGGCGAAGGACCGGCTCCAGTCGATTCGCGACCGCGTCGAGCGCACCGCCGGGCCGCAGGAAGCGGCGATCTTCGACGTGCAGCGCGAGATCCTCGACGACCGCGAGCTGATCGCCGGGTCCGAGGCGCTGATCAAGCAGAATCTCTCGGCCGAGAAGGCCTTCGAGATCGTGATGCTCGAGTGGAGGGAGCGCTTCGCGCGCGCCGGCCATCCCATGCTCCGCGAGCGCATCGGCGATTTGAAGGACGTCGAGATCCGTGTGTTGACCCTGTTGCTCGACCTGCCGGACCACGATCCGGTGGATCTGCCCAAGGGCGCCAACGCGATCCTCGTCACGCACGATCTCACGCCGAGCCTCACCGTGCAGCTCGACCGGGACGCGATCATCGCGATCGCCACCGACGCCGGCACGCGCACGTCACACGTCGCGATTCTCGCGCGATCCCTTGGACTGCCCGCGATCGTCGGTCTTCGCACGGCGACGCAGCAGTTGAGCGGACACGAGACGGCGATCCTCGACGGATCCACCGGCCTTCTCGCGATCAACCCGACGCACTTCGAGATCGACGCGTACAAGGAGCGCGCGCGACAGGAGGCGCTCGAGGAAGCGGAGCTGAGCCACCTCGCCGGCCTCGACGCGGTCACGACCGACGGCGTGCGCATCACGCTGCGCGCGAACGTCGACCTCCCTGAAGAGGCGGACATCGGCGCGACGAGCGGCGCGGAGGGCGTCGGGCTCATGCGCACCGAGTTCCTCGTCGTCGGCCGCGCGACGATGCCCGACGAGGACGAGCAATATCGCGCCTACAGGCGCGTCGTCGAGGCGTTCGGCGGCAAGCCGGTCGTGATTCGCACGTTCGACATCGGCGGCGACAAGCTCCCGGTCGGCGGATTTCCCAGCGAGCCCAATCCGTTTCTCGGGTGGCGCGCAATCCGCATGTGCCTCGACCAGCCCGAGCTCTTCAGCGTGCAGTTACGCGCGCTGTTGCGCGCGGCGGTCCATGGCGACTTGCGCATTATGCTGCCGCTCGTCGTCACCGTCGACGAGGTTCGCCAGGCGCGCAAGCTGCTCGACGAAGCCGCAGATGAGCTCGAGGCGCGCGGCGCCGAGTTCCGCCGCGACGTGCCGCTCGGCGTGATGATCGAGACGCCGGCGGCGGCCGTCGCGTGCAACACGTTCGTCGACGACGTGGCGTTCTTCAGCATCGGGACGAACGACCTGGTGCAGTACACCCTCGCCGTCGATCGCGGCAACGCGAACCTCGCGATGCGGTTCACGCCGCTCCACCCCGCGGTCTTGCGGCTGATTCGTCGCACGATCTTCACCGCCGACCAGCATCTGCTCGACAGCGCCGTGTGCGGCGAGATGGCGTCGCAGCCGCTCATGGCCTTCGCGCTCATCGGACTCGGCGTCCGGCAGCTCAGCGTCGCGCCGCGATCGGTGCCGCTGGTCAAACGAATCGTACGCGGGATCTCCGTGGCGGCCGCGCAGGAAGCGGCGAACGCCGCCGCCGACTCGGCGACCGCCGCCGAGTCGGAGGCCATCTTGCGCGAGCGTCTGGCCGAAGTGATCGGCCACGACGCGGCCGCCGACTGAGGGTTCGTCGATGCCGGATCGTCGGCTGTTCACGTCCGAGTCGGTCACCGAAGGACATCCCGACAAGATCGCCGACGCGATCTCGGACGCGATTCTCGACGCGATCCTGACCGACGATCCCGACGCGCGGGTCGCGTGTGAAACGCTCGTCACGACCGGACTCGCCTGCGTCGCCGGCGAGATCACGACCTCGACCTACGTGTCCGTGCCCGACATCGTGCGCGCGACGATCGCGCGCATCGGCTACACCGACGCGTCCTACGGCTTCGACTCGCACACCTGCGCCGTGCTCAGCACGATCGACCGCCAATCGCCGGACATCGCGCGCGGCGTGGACACGGGCGGCGCCGGCGACCAGGGGATGATGTTCGGTTACGCGAGCGACGAGACCGAAGAGCTGATGCCGATGCCGATCGTCCTCGCCCACAGACTCACCCGCGCACTCGCCCAACACCGGAAATCCGGGCACATAGAGTGGCTCCGCCCCGACGGCAAGTCGCAGGTCACCGTCGCGTACGAGGATCATCTGCCGGTCGCCGTGGAGACCGTCGTCGTTTCCACGCAACACGCGCCGGACGTTTCCCTGAAAGAGATCCGCGAGACCATCATAGAAGAGGTGATCGAGCCCGCGATCCCAGTCGAGCTGCGCGACCGCAAAATCACCTATCACATCAATCCGACCGGCCGCTTCGTCATCGGCGGACCACTTGGAGATGCCGGGCTCACCGGTCGCAAGATCATCGTCGACTCGTACGGCGGGATGGGTCGCCACGGCGGCGGAGCGTTCAGCGGCAAAGATCCGTCGAAGGTCGATCGATCGGCCTGCTATGCCGCGCGATGGGTCGCCAAGAACATCGTCGCGGCGAAATTGGCGCGACGCTGCGAGGTTCAGCTCGCCTACGCCATCGGCGTCGCCAAGCCCGTCTCGGTGGCCGTCGACACGTTCGGAACCGCGACCGTGCCGGAAAGCGTGATCACGCGCGCGGTGCACGATGTGTTCGACCTCACACCGCACGGCATCATTGCCGCCCTCGTCCTTCGCAAGCCGATCTACAGCGCCACGTCGGCGTACGGTCATTTCGGCCGGACGCCCCAGCGCGTGGGGCGGGGCCGGGCGGCCCGCACGCTCTTTACGTGGGAGCGTACCGACCGCGCCGCCGCGCTGGCGCGCGCCGTCCGCTGACCACTTAGTATCTTGCGAGCATGATGATCGAAGTCGTGGTCTCGAAGCTCGGGGTCGACCCGAGCAACCAGTCCTATGTGGTCGTCCTCCAGGAGAAGGGCGGGGGACGCATGCTGCCCATCTGGATCGGGCAGGTCGAGGCCGAGTCGATCGTCATGCAGATGCACAACATGAAGCGGAGCCGGCCGCTCACCCACGACCTCTGCAAGTCCATCATCCTCGCTACCGGCTCCGAGTTGCGCCGCGTGCAGATCACCAGGGTCGAGAGCAACACGTACTTCGGCGAGCTTCATCTGGACCGCGACGGCAAGTCGCTGCGCGTCGATTCGCGGCCGTCCGACGCCATCGCCATCGCGCTGCGCCTCGACGCGCCGATCTATGCGTCGGACGCGCTGCTCGTGTCGGCTGAAGAAGAAGAGGAGCCCAGCGAGTTCAGCGTTCCGCCGGACACCGGCGCGCGCGATTCGACCGAGTTGAGCGCCGAACAACTCAAGGAGTATCTCGAGCAGCTCCGCCCCGAGGATTTCGGCAAGTTCAATCCGTGATCGGCCGAACGTCGATGCAAGGCGGAGGGACCGGCGGCCCCGCCCCCGGTGAGCCGGTGCGCCGTGTCGATGGCGTCGTCGTCCGCGGGACGCGCGCGAGTCAGATTCCCATCCCGGGACAGTGGGTCGTGCTCCACCGCGTCGGTCCCGATCACGCGGGGCCGCTCGACTCGGTTCGCACGACGGCGAGCGGCGCCTACGCGATCCGCTATCGCGCCACGGGCGACACCTCGGCTCTCTACTTCGCGTCCACGTCGTACGGTGGCGTGGCGTACTTCACGCCGCCGCTGCGATCGCTGAACGCGTCGGGCGACGACGCGCGTCTCACCGTGTTCGACACGACGTCGGGCCCCGTGCCGATCGCGATCGGCGGCCGGCACATCATCGTCGCCGCGGCGACACCTGGCGGGACGCGCCCCGTCGGTGAGGTATACGATCTCGAGAACGACAGCACGGTGACGCTCGTGGCGCGCGATTCCACGACGCCGTTGTGGAGCACGCACATTCCCGCCGACGCGCGCGGCGCGCGTACGAACGCCGGCGGGACGATCGCCGCCGGCGCCATGACCTTTCGCGATGGCGTCGCGGGGCTCTACGCGCCGCTGAGTCCCGGCTTTCGCCAGGTCGCGTTCTCGTACGACCTTCCGACGAAGTCCTTTCCGCTCTCCATTCCGCTCGAGCGTTCGACCGGGTTGCTCGAGATAATGGTCGAAGATGCGCGCGCTCGCGTGGCGGCGCCGCGGCTGCGCGAGGTCGCCCCGGTGAACGCCGACGGACGCACGTTCCGCCGCTTCATCGCCCAGGATCTCGACGCGAGCACCGTCGTGCGAATCGACGTGCCGGGCGCCGGCGGGCCCAAGCCGGAGCGCGTGGACTTTGGCGTCGGTGCAGCCATCGCCGCGGCGATGCTTTTCGCGCTGCTCTTCGCGATGCGTCGTTCACGCCGGCCGCTTCACTCATCGGCCGCCGCCGCGCCGGCCGCCGCCGACGTGCCGCGGTCGAGCGCGGTCGCACGCCAGATCGCCGAACTGGACGAGAGATTCGAGCGATTCGCGCCGCCGAACGATACCGAGCGCGCGGCCTACCAGTCGCGTCGCTCGGAGCTCAAGCAGCAACTCGCCGACGCGCTGGCTGACGAACGACTCACGAGCTAGATCCATGATGCACCACCGGCATAGCCGGCTGTACGCGCTCACCGGCGCGCTTTCCATGGCCATCTTCGCCTGCGCCGGATCCAAACCGGCGGCGCGAACCGCTGGCACCGAGCGCGACGACTTCGGCGACAGCGTCGTCGTCGACGCATCGCATCGTCCGTCGCGCATCGTGTCGCTCAACCCGACCACCACCGAGATCCTCTTCGCCATCGGCGCGGGAAATCGCGTGGTCGGTCGCTCGACGTACGATGTATTTCCCGGCGACGCAAAGAGCGTCACCGACGTCGGCATGCCGCTCCGCCCGAACGTCGAGGCGGTACTCGCCGTCCACCCCGATCTCGTGATCCTGTACGCGAGCGCCGACAATCGTCCGGCCACGCAGCGATTCCAGCAGGCGGGCGTTCGCACGCTCGCCCTCAAGATCGACAGCATCGCGCAATTCGAGCGCGACACGCGCCTCCTCGGCAGGCTGACCGGCGATTCCGCGCTCGCCTACTCGCTCGTCGATTCCGTCGCCGCGACGCTCGACCGCGTTCAGGCCGCGACGAAGAGCCTTCCTCGGCCGACAGTTTTCATCCCGACGTGGGACCGTCCGCTCATCGCGATCGGCGGGGGAAGCTTCCTCAGCCAGTTGCTCGACATCGCCGGCGCGCGGAACATATATGAAGACATGGCGACCCCATCCGCCGTCGTGACCATCGAAGACGTGGCGAAGAGAAACCCCGATTACGTGATGACGAGTCCCACTGCCGCGCCGAACATTCGCACCGACCCGAAGTGGCGCGCGCTGTCGGCCGTCCGGCAGAAGCACGTGCTCGTCTACGATACGATCCTTGTCGGACGACCCTCCGTCACGCTTGGCGCCGCCGCGCGTTCGATCGCCGACCTGCTGCATCCCGGCGCGGTTCGCTAAGAGATGCGCGCATCCCGCTGGACGGTCCTCGTCGCAGCGCTGATCGTCGCCGGAATTCTAGGTCTCGCCGTCGGGACGATTCGCCTGTCGCCATCCCAGGTATGGGACGGTCTGCGAGGGATCGGCGACAGTGCATTCATCGTTCGCGGGCTGCGACTTCCGCGCGTCGTGCTCGCGGCGCTCGTCGGCGCGGGACTCGGCATGTCCGGCGCCGCGCTCCAGGGCGTGATGCGCAATCCGCTCGCCGAACCGTATCTGCTCGGGGTGTCGGGAGGCGCCGCGGTCGGCGCCGTGCTCGCGGTGAGCATCGGCCTCGCGTCGGCCATCGTGCCGCTGGCGGCTTTTGCCGGCGCCATCGCCGCGGTCGTCGCCGCGTTCATGGTCGCGCGAGCCGCTGGCGCGCGCGGCGATCCGCGCATTCTGCTGATGGCCGGCGTTGTCGTCGGCGCGTTCGCGAACGCCGCGATCATGGTCGTGCTGGCGAACGCACAGCCGAACATCGTGCGCAACGCACTGTGGTGGATGATGGGCTCCGCCGCCGAGGCCACGTGGACGCAGATCGTCGTGCTCTTCATCTACGTCGGCGTAGGCGGCGGCGCCCTCGTGCTCCTTGGTCGCGAGATCGACGTGCTCAGCCTCGGTGAGGAAGCAGCCGCCGGACTCGGGGTGGACGTCGACGCGTCGGTCCGTCGGGTGCTGTTTCTGGCGTCGCTCGTCACGGCGGCTACGGTGGCCGCCGCGGGACTCGTTGGTTTCGTCGGTCTCGTGGTGCCGCACATCGCGCGCGCCGCGGGCCTCAGGCGTCACCGCTCGCTGCTCATCGGCAGCGCGCTGAACGGCGCGACGCTCGTCGTCGTCGCGGATCTCCTGGGACGGATCCTCCGCCCGCCCGCCGAGCTTCCCCTCGGCGCGGTGACGGCGCTGGTCGGCGTTCCATTTTTTCTGCTCAAGCTTCGGCGACTCACGTGATTCGCTTCGACGACGTCGCCGTCCGCTACCCGCGCTCGGAGACCGATGCCCTCGCCGGTGTCACGCTCGAGGCGCCGAGCGGCGCGATCACGGCGGTCGTCGGTCCCAACGGCAGCGGCAAGAGCACGCTCGTGCGCGCGGTCGTCGGCCGCGTCGCGCTCACGCGCGGTGCCATCAACGTGGACGGCGATTCGCTTGCGTCGCTCTCCCGGCCAGACATCGCGCGCCGCGTCGCGGTCGTGAGCCAGCGCGAAGACCTCGCGTTTCCCGTCACGGTCTCCGACTACGTGACGCTCGGCCGCTTCCCGCACCTCGGCATCTGGCACGCCGCGCGTGCGGAGGACCACCGCGCGATCGCCGATTCCCTGCGCGAGGCGGGCGTCGAGTCGCTCACCGCCCGGCGCATCGACGCGCTCTCGGGCGGCGAGTGGCAGCGAGTGCGCCTCGCGCGCGCGCTCGCTCAAGGCGGCACCGCGCTCGTCCTCGACGAGCCGACCGCGTTCCTCGACGTCGCGCACGAGATGGCCGTCTTCGAGTTGCTCCATCGGCTCGCGGCGGCGGGGCAGGCGGTGCTGCTCGTGAGCCACCAACTGAACCTCGTCGCGCGGTTCGCCGACCGCATGGTCCTCCTGCAGCGCGGGTCGGTCGTGGCCGAGGGCTCGCCCGTCGAGGTGATGCGTCCGGACGTGCTGGAGCGCGTGTACGAGTGGCCGCTCGCCGTCACGCACGACCCGCTCGTGGGCGCGCCGGCGCTCGTCCCGCTGCGCGCGAGTTCGCCTCGCGACCGGGGCTAGCTTTCAGCATGACCCTGCTGGTGACGGACGCGATCGTCCTTCACTCGTTCGACTACCTCGAGTCGTCGCGCATCCTTCGACTGTTGACGCGCGACGCCGGCGTGCGTTCGGTGCTCGCGCGCGGCGCGCGGCGGTCGCAACGCCGCTTCGGCGGGGGGGCGGCGCTCGATCTCTACGCGCAGGGCTCGGCCGAACTGCACACCAAGCCGGGGCGCGACCTCGACACGCTCGGCGGATTCGACTTGAACCGCGCGCGCCCGCAGCTTGCCGGCCACCTCGACCGGTTCAACGGCGCCGCGGCCATCGCCGAGATGGCGTTGCGGTGCGCGCACGAAGGCGCCGCCGACGCCGACCTGTTCGACGCGGTCGCCCTGGCCCTCGACGAGATCGCCGCCGCGCCCGGAACCGCCGCGCGCGACGCGACGCTCGCCGCCGCATGGCGGGTCCTTGCGGCGCTGGGAGTCGCCCCGACAGTCGATGAGTGTGCGGAATGCCATGCGGCGGTTGGGCTCGACGAACCGGCGCTGTTCAGCCACCCGGCTGGCGGCGTCGTGTGCGCGCGCTGCCGCACGCTCGCCCGCACGGGGCGTACGCTGCCCGCGTCGGCGCGCGGCGCGCTCCGCGTTTGGCTCTCAGGCGGCTCGTACGACATCGCGGACCCGCTCGAGGCGCGCGCGCACCAGCGCTTGCTTCGCGAATTCCTGCGCGAGCATCTCGCCGACGACAAGCCGCTGCGCGCGCTCGACGCGTGGGAGTTGGTGTAGGTGATCATCGGTACCGCGGGGCACATCGACCACGGCAAGACCGCTCTCGTACGCGCGCTCACCGGCGTTGACACGGATCGTTTGCCCGAGGAAAAGAAGCGCGGAATCACGATCGAGCTGGGCTTCGCGCCGCTCACACTCGCCGGCGTCGGTGTCGCCGGCGTCGTCGACGTTCCAGGGCACGAAGCGTTCGTGCGCACGATGGTCGCCGGCGCGACGGGAATCGACCTCGCGCTGCTCGTCGTCGCCGCGGACGAGGGCGTGATGCCGCAGACGCGCGAGCATCTCGCGATCCTCGAGCTGCTCGGCGTCAACACCGGCGTGATCGCGCTGACGAAGGCCGACCTCGTGGACGACGACTGGCTCGCTCTCGTCGAAGAGGACGTGCGAGATGCCGCCGCAGGCGCTCTGCCCTCGGCGCGCATCATCCCGACGTCCGTGCGCACGGGTCGCGGCCTCGACGAGGTAAGAGCCGCGCTCTCGTCGCTCGCGTCGTCGATTCGGGCGCACGACCGGGATGACCTATTCAGAATGCCTATAGATCGCGCCTTTACGATCAAGGGAACCGGTACGGTGGTGACCGGAACCGTATGGTCGGGAACGGTGCATCGCGACGACGTCGTTCGAATCCTGCCGTCGGCGATCTCCACGCGCGTGCGCGGGGTTCAAGGGCACGGGAGCCAGCGGGCGTCCGCGGAGCCCGGAGGCCGCACCGCGATCGCGCTCACCGGTGTCGAGACGTCTCAGGTGCCGCGGGGCTCGACGCTCGTCACGGATCTCGAGTGGCGCCCGACGATGTTCGCCCGGGCCGACGTCACTCTGCTGCCAAGCGAGGCGCCTGCGCCGCGGTCGCGGAGTTGGGTACGCTTCCACGTTGGCACCACTGAGGTAGGGGCGCGCGTCGTCTCCCGCGAGGCCAAATCCGGCGCGACGTTCTCGGCGCGGCTCGCCTTCGACGCGCCGGTCGTGCTGCGAAGCGGCGATCGATTCGTGCTCCGTGAGAGTGCGCCGCTCAACACGATCGGCGGTGGCGTCATCACTGACCCGAACGCGCCGCGGCGGGGGCGGCCGTGGCCCGCGGGCATCGATCGTCCTGAACGTTTCAGACGCTTGCTCGAGGAATCCGCCGGGCACGGCGTGCGGCTGGCCTCGCTTCCGGTTCGGCTGGGCTGCTCGCCGACCGATATGAAAACGCTAATAGCCGAGCTCCGTGACGACGCGATCCTCGTCGGCGATCTGGTGATGTCGTGTGACGCTCGGCGCTCGCACGAGGGCGCGATCCTCGCCATCGTCGACGCGTTTCACGCCGACCGGCCGCTCGAGCCGGGGATATCGCTGCAGCTGCTTAGAAGCCGGCTCAAGGTTCCTCCCACGCTCGCCGCCGCCGCGATCGACGCGCTGGTGGCCGCCGGTCGCCTGCGGTCGGATGGTGGGATCGCCGCTCGCCCCGGATGGTCTGTCACGCTTGGCGCGACCGATGCGACAATCGCCGAGCGCATCCTCGAGCATCTCGATCGGGCGGGCGCTGAGCCGCCGAGCACGACCGAATTGGAGTCGGAGATCGGGCAGCCGCTCGCTCCGGTGCTCCATTTCCTCGAGCGACGCGGCGACATCGTGCAAGTCGAGCAATTACGGTACTATAGGAGGAATCACCTCTCGTCAGTTCTGGATCGGATTCGGGTGGTCATGGAGCACGAAAATGATGTGACGCCGGCCACACTTCGCGACCGGGTTGGTCTCTCGCGCAAGTTTCTGATTCCGATTCTCGAGTACTGCGACCGCGCCGGCCTCACGGTTCGGGGGCCTAGTGGCCGTGTGTGGCGAGACGTGTAAAGCTCTGTGCCACATAGACGTCGGACGTGTTTTAAGTTGCTTGACAGGTAGCTGTTCGGGCCATAAATATCCAAGCACCACCAGCAGTCCTCGTTGTTCAACCCCTTCAGGAGCTCGTGTAACGGTCCTGTTTCGTTAGCGCGGAGAAATCATGTTCCACCGCTGGCCAGCACTGGTGCTGGCGCTTGTTGTTTCGGCGATGATGCCAAAACAAGCGGGGGGGCAGCAAGGTCAGTCGCCCCAAAAGCCCAGTGCGGGGAAATTCGGCAGGAGTTATCCGAATCCCTTCAACCCCCACGTGTACACGAATTTCACTGTTGGTAGTGGAACGTGTGCCGCGGGTGAGACACACGCGGTCACCGTGCGGATCCTGAACATCCTGGCGCAGCCAGTGGTGATTCCGGTTATGTACGGACCGTCCGCGAATTCGACGTCGAGTGCCTCCAGCTCGATGAACGGGTCACCGATCTCCAACCTTCGGCTGGAGTGCGGGGACTACACATCGTTCTGGGACGGTAAGGTTCAGGATCACAGCCGCGAGGCTGCATCCGGCACCTACATCGTTCAGCTCGTCGTCGACGGTAAGCTGGTAAGCTCGACCCGGATCTATTACCGCAAGTAGTGGGATCGACTCGAAGAACACGAAACGCGCCGAGGAGCAGTCGCTCCCGGCGCGTTTCTGTTTTTCGGGCCCTGAACGCGAAGCCGCCCTCTCTTCCCATCAAAAAAAACCAAAACAATTCAACGCGGATGCCGCGTCATCGTTGTTCCCCTTCTGCCCCGCCAATCGTAGCCGGCCGGCCTACGCGTGGCGACGGAATCTGGCGGAGCCGACAATTCGGCACAATTGGGCACCCGTCGGCGGGTTTCGGCCGTGGCGCGTAGGTTCAAAGCGGACCAATCGCCGCCGCTTTGGCGGACCGGCAAGGCACTCTCGTTGCCCTTCACGCGCGCATGATCAACCCCGATCGACTCACCGTCAAAGCCGGCGAAGCGCTCAACGACGCGGTCGGCATCGCTCGCAAGAACGGCAACCCCGTCGTCTTCGACCTTCATCTCCTCGCGGCCCTTCTCGAGCAGGACGAGGGCATCGTCGTTCCCGTCCTTCAGAAGCTCGGCGCGAGCGTCGCGCAGTTGCGCGAGCAGGTCGCGCGCGAGATCGACCGCTATCCCAAACAGAGCGACGCACAGCCCACGGCATCGCGCGAGCTCAACAAGGTCTTCGACCGCGCCGAGGCCGAGGCCAAGAAGCTCGGCGATGAATACGTGTCGACCGAGCATCTGTTGCTCGCGCTGTCCGACACGAAGGGCGCCGAGAGCAAGGGGCTGCTCAACACGGCGGGCGCGACGTACGACGCGCTGCTCGAGTCGCTCGAGGCCGTGCGCGGCACGCACCGTGTCACGGACCAGACGCCCGAGAACCAGTATCAAGCGCTCCAGCGCTACACGCGTGATCTCACGGAGGCGGCGCGCAAGGGCAAGCTCGACCCCGTCATCGGCCGCGACGAGGAGATTCGCCGCGTCGTGCAGGTGTTGTCGCGCCGCACGAAGAACAATCCGGTGCTCATCGGCGAGCCGGGCGTCGGCAAGACGGCGATCGTCGAAGGCCTCGCGCAGCGCATCGTCAACGGCGACGTGCCGGAGAGCTTGAAGAACAAGCAGCTCGTCTCGCTCGACATGGGGGCGCTCATCGCCGGCGCCAAGTTCCGCGGCGAGTTCGAGGAGCGGCTCAAGGCGGTGCTCAAGGAGATCACCGACGCGCAGGGCCTGTTCATCGTCTTCATCGACGAGCTCCACACGATCGTCGGCGCGGGGAAGGCCGAGGGCTCGATGGACGCCGGCAACATGCTCAAGCCGGCGCTCGCGCGCGGCGAGCTGCGCGTCGTCGGCGCGACGACGCTCGACGAGTATCGCAAGCACGTCGAGAAGGACCCGGCGCTCGAGCGGCGCTTCCAGCCCGTGTACGTCGGCGAGCCGAGCGTCGAGAACACGATCGCGATTCTGCGCGGACTCAAGGAGCGCTACGAGGCGCACCACGGCGTGCGCATCACCGACGATGCGGTCATCGCCGCGGCGACTCTCTCACACCGCTACATCGGCGACCGTTTTCTTCCGGACAAAGCGATCGACCTTGTCGACGAGGCGGCGTCGCGACTGCGCATCGAGATCGACTCGATGCCGCAGGAGATCGACGAGGTCGAGCGGCGCATCATGCAGCTCGAGATCGAGCGCACGGCGCTGCAAAAGGAGAAGGACCGCGCCGCCATCGAGCGGCGCGAGGAGTTGGAGCGCGAGCTCGCGGGACTGCGTGAGAAGTCGTCGGCGATGAAGGCGCAGTGGCAGCAGGAAAAGGAGATGCTCGGCGGCGTCGGCAAGATCAAGCAGGAGATTGATCAGGCACGAATTGAAGCGGAGCAAGCCACCCGCCGGGGCGATCTCGCCAAGGCGGCCGAGATCACGTACGGCCGCCTCCCGCAGCTCGAGGGGCGCATGCGCGACACCGAGCGCAAACTCGCCTCGACGGACGGACGCCCACAATTCTTGAAAGAGGAAGTCGGCGCCGACGACATCGCCGAGGTCGTCGCGCGCTGGACCGGCATTCCCGTCTCGCGCATGCTCGAGAGCGAGCGAGAGCGTCTCACGAAGCTCGACGAAGAGCTGTCGAGGCGCGTCATCGGCCAGGAAGAGGCGGTGCACGCCGTCGCCAACGCCGTGCGCCGCTCGCGCGCCGGGTTGCAGGACCCGAATCGCCCGATCGGTTCGTTCATATTCCTCGGGCCGACGGGAGTCGGCAAAACGGAAACCGCGCGCGCCCTCGCCGATTTCCTGTTCGACGACGAGCACGCGATGGTGCGCATCGACATGTCCGAGTACATGGAGAAGCACGCCGTCGCTCGTCTCATCGGCGCGCCGCCGGGGTACGTCGGCTACGAGGAGGGCGGACAGCTCACCGAGGCCATTCGCCGGCGTCCGTATGCGGTGATCCTATTCGACGAGATCGAGAAGGCCCATCCGGACGTCTTCAACATTCTCTTGCAGATCCTCGACGACGGCCGCCTGACCGACTCGCAAGGACGCACGGTCGATTTCCGCAACACGGTCATCATCATGACGTCGAACGTCGGCTCGACGTTCATCCTCGAGCACGCGCGAGGCGATTGGGCGCTCGTCGAGACGCAGGTCATGAGCTCGCTGCGC
This sequence comes from uncultured Gemmatimonadaceae bacterium, assembly GCA_963736315.1. Taxonomy (GTDB): domain Bacteria; phylum Gemmatimonadota; class Gemmatimonadetes; order Gemmatimonadales; family Gemmatimonadaceae; genus JAQBQB01. The sequence continues at coordinate 979,398 of CAVTOB010000001.1, forward strand.
CAGGCGTTCAAGCCCGAATTCCTCAACCGCGTCGACGACATCATCATCTTCCACCCGCTCGGCACCGAGCAGATCGAGAAAATCGTCGACCTCCAGCTCGCGCGGCTCGAGAAGCTCCTCGCCGAGCGCAAGATCTCGATCGAGGTGACGCCTGAGGCGAAGCGGGTTCTGGCCGAGGAGGGATACGACCCGGCGTTCGGCGCGCGTCCGCTCAAGCGGTCGATCCAGCGGCTCATTCAGAATCCGCTGGCGATGGCCGTGCTCGAGGGGAAGTTCATCGACGGCGACGCGATTGTCGTGCGGCCGGACGGGAAGGGAGCGCTGGAGTTCTCGAGCGAGCCGGCGAAAGAAACTGTCGGTGCTTGAGAGCAGTCGACGAGGCCACGCTCGAGTCTCAAGCCCGCCCGGCGGCCGCTTTCGCGAGCACTAGCTCTCGGTCTTTGACGTCTTTCGCCGCCAGGGGCGGCTTGACCTTAAAGCCGTTGAGGATCTTGATCTGGAAAGCGACGCCGCCCTTTCGCACGGCCAGGATTGGACCGGCCCCCGAGGGATAGATGTAGTACGCCTCGTCGCCGACGCCTGATACGACCTCAGTCTTCAGCCTGGGGCTCGATTTCATGCTGGCGAACACAGACGGTGGTTCGATTGACAACGTGACTCGGCGATGGTCGGGATCCGCCGATCCGGCATCCGACCACGAGCATGCGCTCTTGGTGGTCTCCGTGATATAGTGCCCCTGGGTCACGGGGACTTCGATCGCTGTGCTGGCCTCGGACGGGATGAGCAGAGTACACGCATCAACGTTCGCGAATTGTGAACGAGCGGTCACCGGGCTGAGGGAGACCGCGACGAGCGTTACGAGTGGGAGCACGAGGCGCATGCGCGACCTTTCCGATTGGGGTAATCTCAAAATGCTAGAGGACTCGGCCGATGCCGAGCAAGCGACCTCGAGCGGAACGCGGGAAGCGCACTGCAATGGCTGCTAACGCTCGATCCGAGCCGCGGCGAGCGCCTCTTCGAGCAGTTCCTCGACACCGAGGAGCGTGCACGCGCGGCCAAGGTATCCGAGATCGAGCGTGTCGCCGCCAACCTTGATGACGCCGAGCGCGTCGCTCCACTGACGCTCCGACACGCGATCGCCAAGCGCGTACCAGTAGAGTTTTTGCGCGACCGTATCCTCGGGGCTCGCGACGACGATTTCTCGGCGCGGCGACTCGGTGATCACGAAGCGTTGCCGGCGCTCCAGCTCGAGACGAGACGCCTCATCGCCCTTCGGGATGAATACGTCCGCTTTGAAGTACGAGCGGAGGTGTACGACGTTGAACGACCGCCGCGTCCGTATGGCTTCACGGATGGCATCGTCGTCGAGATAGAAATCGCCGCGCAGCGCAGACGCGAACGCATCGGCATCCGCCGGCGTCAGCGCGGCGATGATGTCGACGTCCTGCGTCGCGCGCGGAATGCCGTGCAACGAGCTGGCCAACGAGCCGACCACGGCGTACGGAACGCCAAGGCGCTCGCAGGCGGCTGTGACGGACAGGGTAATCTCGATTATCTCGTCCACGCGCGTCCTGTCACGATCGGCGCGAGAGAACGAACGAGACTACAGGCCTCGGATGGACGGATCCCACCCGAACGCCGCGGTCATCAGTCCGGCGTCCAGGCGCAGCGCCGCCAATCGAAGCCGAACCTCGCCTTCTCCGAGCTCGGGGCCATATCGTGCCTTGATCCGTGCCGTCGCCAGTTGGTCGAGCGCGCGGTTCAACGCCACCACGCGGGCCAGCTTTTCAGCCGGCGACATACGACGATAGCCTTCCAACACGAAGCGCTCCATCGCGGGCGACGTATCGTTCGGCGCGTCCATGCACCAAAGGTAAGGCCTCTTTTCGATGTCATCCATGTCCACGTGCACTAGGTTGTCCAATCGATGATTCCCGACGCCGCCGACAACGCATTCATGGACCTCGCGCTCGACCAGGCGCGTCGTGCCGGCGAGTCGGGCGACGTGCCGGTCGGCGCCGTTCTCGTGCGCGACAACACGGTCGTCGCATCCGCGGGCAACCGCACCGCGCGCGATCGCGACCCGACGGCGCACGCCGAGCTGCTCGTCATTCGCGACGCGGCCGAGTCGCTCGACGATTGGCGGCTCGGCGGGTGCACGCTGTACGTGACGCTCGAGCCGTGCGCGATGTGCGCCGGTGCGATCGTGCTCGCCCGCGTCGACCGCGTGGTGTTCGGGGCGTGGGATCCGAAGGCGGGAATGGCGGGGTCGGTTGGCGACCTGCTGCGCCATCCGAAGCTCAACCACCGCCCGGAAGTGCTCGCGGGCGTACGCGCGGACGAGTGCGGCACGATCCTCACGGAATTCTTCGAGCAGCGGCGCCAAGTCGTTGACTCGCCTTCATCTACGACCTAATTTTCTCGGCTGCTCTGGACAGGTGGCCGAGTGGCTGAAGGCACCGGTCTCGAAAACCGGCATACCGGTGAACCCGGTATCGAGAGTTCGAATCTCTCCCTGTCCGTTCCTCTCCCCCGGCGCGCCCCGATCAAGAACGACGGCGAGGCCGCTGCTTCGCCGACACCGACCGGATGATGAGCTGGTGCCGCCCGGTCGCCGAGAACGGCGTCTTGGCGCGTTCTTCGGCTGTGGCGAGAAGCGTTCGAATTTCGGGACGCTCGAGAACGCCGGGCGATTCCAGGCGCACGAAGCGCGTTTGTTTCCCGGAGCCGAGGAGCACGCGGGTCGGATCGGGCAGGCGGGCGCCGTGGATGAAGCACAGGCCGACGCCGTTCGCCCCGGCGGCGATCGAGATGATCGAATCAGACGGACGCTCGGTGGGTGAGTATCCGATCACGAAGAAATTGTAGTTGTCGTATACGATCTCCGTCGCCGTCGGAAAGCGCTTGCGCAGAGCGCGCCGCACGGCGCGGATGGTCGCCGCGTTCTTGGCGTCGAACTTTGCGATGAATTCCTTGAGGCGCGCTTCCGCGTCGGTGCGAGGCTTGGCTGTTCGGGCGGTCGCTGGCATGTGGTGGCTCCGGCAAGGCGTTCTTCCACTAGGAACGCGAGTGGGGAGTCAGGGCGCAAGAGGTCCGCGCGGGGCGTGGCGGGAAACCGCCCTGGCCGGGCGAACTTTTCCGACTCGTCGGCGTGCGCTAGCTTGCGTCGTTCTTGGATGGGTGGCCGAGTGGTTTAAGGCGCACGCCTGGAAAGTGTGTGTACGGCAAAACCGTACCGTGGGTTCGAATCCCACCCCATCCGTTGCCGCGCTTGCACTTACATCGCTTGGGCGGCGTGGTTTTCCGGACGACTGTTTCCGTTCGGTGTTTCCGTTCATCCCGTCGTCAGCCCGTTGAATTGCCGAGTCGCTCGAGCGCAGCTCGTTGTGCGTCTTCATCCGGCTGCAGGTACGTCCCGATCACGGTCTTCTCGGTTTTCCAGCCACCGAGATCCTTCAGCTCTCTGAGCGGCACGTCTCGGAGTCGAGACGCGAACGCCCGTCGAAAGCTGTGCGTGCCGATCCGACTGCCGGCCTTGATGCCGGCCGCGTCGGCGATGATTCGCCACAACTTGCACACGTACGCTCGGCTCACCGGTTTGGAAGGTGAATCCGCTCGAGAGGACTCGACCGGCGACGGGAACAACCAGACATCGCCCGTCAGCTCGGCGACCGCCCGAGCTCGAGACAGCGCCGGCACGAGCTCCGAGTGCAACGGGTTGGAATGCCCGTACGCGATCTTGTCGACTTCGGCGCGCCAGCGAACGATGCGCTTCTCGAGGTCGATGTCATCCCAGCGCAGCTGACGCACAGACGCCGCGCGGTGCCCCGTAAACCAGAGCAACAGCACCAGCAGCTCGGCCTGCATCGAGAGATCGGCCGCCTTGGCACGGACCGTCGCGAACTGCTCGGCCGACAGCACCGGCCGTTGCGGCGACTCCTCGATCGGCATGGCGAGACCGCGGAGCGGATTCTTGTCCAGCAGATACCCGCCACGGTCGTCCCGCGCTCGCTCGGCCCAGTTCAGCACGGCGAGCAACAACTTGCAATCCTGGCGGATGATCTCCGCCCGAACGACTCGGCCTTCTCGTCCGTCGTGCGAGAGCTCACCGGATCGGCGGCGCTCGATAAAACTGGTCCAATCTCGAACGTTGAGCGTTTCGGGGCGCCGCTGGCTACCAAAGGCACGAAGTAGCAGCGGGAACGTCCGTCGATCGTGCGCCTGGGTGCTGCCTGCCTTTCCAGGGGTTTTCTCGCGTTCGTAGATGTCAAACAGCGACTTCAGCGTGGTGACGCCCGTTGGGCGAGACGCCTCGCGTGCGAACTTCGCAGCCAGGGTATCAGCTGCCTCCTTCGCGCGCTGCCGATCGCAATGCTCCAACGACTGCATCGAGCGCCGGCCGTCCTCGAGCCGGTAGTCGACCCATAGCACCGAGCCGCGCTGAAACACACGCACGCGGTTTCGGCCCTTCTCCCCAGCGATGTAGCTCCAACAGGTGCCGCCCTTCGGCGCGTCCCGTTTCGTCGTCGCGTTCCTCTGTCGGGTCACGTGGTTTCTCCCGTGACGACTGAGGCTGCGATCCGCCGACGTGAAGACAATTGAGTCGGCTCGGGTTGTTCTGGCAATCGACGACCAGGCTTCGTCGGTACATCGGCGCGTCGGATCCGCGGCCGTCCTTTCTGGCCGGCGTTCTTGAGCTGCCCGTTCGCGACCAGATGCTGAAGTCGATCGACGCTGTATCCGCCGATCCGACTCGCCTCGCGAAGGGTGACGACGTCCACACTCTCCACTCGATCGAGCGCGGTCAGGTCCGCGACGAATTCCGCGACGATCGTCTCTGCGTCGACGCTGGCGCGGAGGCGAGCCAAGTCGGCCCCACGAGACTCCCATCGAGCGATGAGATCCGCGAGCGTCACGCGACCTGGCCTCCCGCGGCAGCGTCGGCCTCGGATGACCAGCGCCGGTCATCCAGGATCTGGCTCGCGCGCTCGACGAACTCGGCCTGCTTCCCGTTCCGCATCGCCCATTGGAGCAGCTTCTCGAGGTCCGACGTTGGGACGTCGCCGATCGGCTTCCCGACGTACCCGCCGCCGAACGGCATCGGCCAGAGCTCGTGCACCGGCCGCGCCCGCTCCGTCTAGAACGGCTTACTTGTCTGTAAACTGACGCAGGCGTGCCCGACCTGTGGCGCCCCGTCGGCCAAGGCGGCGTCGGATCAGAGAATGACGCGCATCGCGTGGGGCGTCACACTCGGCCTTTTAGGCGCGCTGGTTCTCGTCCTTTCGATGCTGAACAGGTAGTCGCTGCGTTTACGGGCGACGCCCTAGTCGAGAGCACGCTCCGGATTCGGAAAGCGGGGCGACCATCGCGAGGACGCGGACGCACCCATCCTCGCTCTCCTTCGCCACTGCCAGCGGGGTTCGCCCGTCGCGCGCATCGTTCGGCGAGACGACCCAGTCAGCCGCCCGTACGCCGTCGAGACAGGCGCGAATCGCAGCGCGGACGACGCGGGACGCGCGCTCATCGGAGATGGGGTTCGGAGGCTGCGCTGCCCTGACCATTCCCCCCGATATCGGACGACGCGCTTCTTAGAACGTTCCCGCCGCCGGTCGAATTATGAGAGCGCTCTAATCTTTGCCCTGCAGGTTGGCGCCAAAGGGAAAATATTAAAGCATTTTAATTCCTATTGTGCCCATACTTGTAACTATTGACAAATTTGTTAAGGCGAGATACGGTCCACGCGGCTCACAGAGACGTGGCGCGCTTGCTTCTCCTGAAATCCGGAGTGCGCTGCGGTCGTGGGTATGTGGGCGCGAGGCCGCGCCCCGCCACAACGCCACCGAGCGAGTGACGGTCTCCGATGAGGATCTTCCGTCCCCCGGTGACGACGACTTCGCCGCCTCGGCGTCGCTGAGATGCTGTCCCCCCCGACAAGTGCCCAGTCGGCCGTGAGTGATCTGGCTCCAGGCCATTCGACTCACGGCGTCACTACTCTCACGAGGAGGTCCCAATGTTGCGTGGTCTGACGTTCCGTCGGAGTGCCGCGAGTATCGTGGGGAGCGCCATGCTGTGCTCGACACTAAGCCCTGTTGCATACGGCCTTGGCGTTCGCCGCCAACGCACACAGATCGGGGCGGTCGTGGAGTTGTATTCGAACAAGGGCGTGCTAAAGAAAAGAATCGAAGGGCCGCCGCGGGCGTTACAGGATTCGAACAGCCCCGTTGTGCCCAGTTCGGGTCTGACTCCTGAGCAAATTGCTAGACTCCGATCTGAGCTTGAGCAGTATGCAGCTCGCACGCATGGGAAGCGCAGCATGAGCCTCGCGCTTCAAGTCCTCGATGCCTTCGCCGCGCCTAGCGATCGGGAGAGGCACCGTCTCATTGGACTGCTCCCAGTTACGCACGATGCCCAGGTCTACGACGACGGTGCGGGCCACCGGGGGACCATCGTAACGTTCTACCTCAACGGCATCGTGAAGTCGCGTGTCATCGAGGTGGCACCAACGGGTTCCGACCAGGGCGCCTCCGAGCCTCTCGGCGGAGGCCCCTACGTGTCAGATGAGATTTCGCCATCCAACACGTCGGGGAAGCAGCTTGCCGTCACGGGGGGGTACTGCCCGGACAATCCCGATGACTGTGCCACCCAGGAGGATCGCGACGACTATTGGGCGTCGTATGTTGCCTTGGACTCCGACGTGGAGAGCATGCAAGCAGACGAGCAGGATAACAACGACGCCTGTGTCGCCGCGAATCAGTGCTACGTCGAAAGCGATTCTCCAGCAGAGCGACTCGTCGAGTCCGCGGGCGTGGTCGACGAAACTCGCCAAGCGCTTGAGGCGTCGCCAATCCCGGCTATCGGGCAGTTCGGCCCGAACGTGCCGGGATGCTATTGGGAATACGCGGACGCTGCGGGCGCATACCTCGCCTATGCGGCAGTAGGTGCGGCGCTCGCCATCGCTATCTTCAGCCCTGACCCAGTCTCGAAGTTTGCGCTCGCAGGGCTTTGGGCCGGTGTCTTAGGTGGATCGGAAGTCGCCGCCCACACCACGGCGACGGCGATGGCGTGTTATGCCAAAACTTGATTGTGCAGCTAGGTTAGACGCGTACTCCGTTGCTTCAAACTGGGCGATTTCTGGAGGTCAGAATGCATGATGCCCTTTTTCCGCCGCTCGTCATCGCGTGTGGGGCCGTCGTGAGCGCGATTGCGTTCAGGTACCACGACGAGGCGAGGCCGTTGGCCGGGTTCGGAGCAGGTCTGATTATCTGGGGTCTTGTATCGCTTTATGGTCTCGAAGGCACCTGGCAGGGTGCCCTGATACTTGCCCCGGCCGTCATCCTGATGCTGGTATCTGTCTACGCCATGGATCGACAGCGGCGGCGCTCGGCCGCGCGAAGACGGGAGAACTAGGCTCGAGAAGCTGCGGTCGACCGACAACTGCTTGGACAAGTAGGAAACGAACGGCCACAAATCCACTACTTTTGGTGGGCGTGTGGCCGTTCTGACTCCAATCCTGTGGAGCTGCGCCGGAGGCTAGGTGTCGAGCGTCCAGTCGATTGTAGGCGGGACGATGCGCCGGTACGCGTCCCTCAATAGCGGCCCCGGCACTTGGACTTCCCCCGGTTGAGTAGACACCTCCAGCGCCTCGATCGAGATTCGAGGCAGGAGGTGGGAGATGAAGCGACGAGGACGACAGGCGTTTGATGAGCAGTTCCGGCGTGAGGCGGTGCGACTCGCCGAGTCCGGGACGATGCCGATCGCCGAAGTGGCACGCCAGCTGGGCGTGCATTTGGAGACGCTCCGCAACTGGCGGCGCAAGGCACGCGCAGCGGGCGACGGCGAGGCCGCGACCACGGTGCCATCGCTCGAGGAGGAGAATCGGCGGCTGCGTCGCGAGAACGCGCGGCTGCTCGAGGAGCGAGAGATCTTAAAAAAAGCGACGGCCTTCTTCGCCAAGGATGCACAATGAGGTTTCTGTTCATCCGCGCGCACGAAGGGATCTTTCACGTCACGACGATGTGTCGGGTCCTTCAGGTGTCGAAGGCCGGGTTCTACAAGTGGCGTGCGCAGCCGCTCAGTGAGCGGGTGAAGGCCGATGCCGTCCTCGCGGCGCGGATTCGCGCGATCCATACGGGGCGGCGCCGGTCGTACGGAAGCCCGCGCGTCCATCGCGACCTGCGTGCGGCGGGCGTGCGCTGCGGCGAGAAGCGTGTCGCACGCGTCATGCGCCAGGCCGGCATCCGGGCGATGGCACCGAAGCGCTTTCGGGTGACGACGCAATCGGGCCATCGTGCAGCGGTCGCCCCGAATCATCTGGCGCGTCGATTCGGCGTGAGTGCGCAGTCCGGCCCCAACCGCGTGTGGGCGGCCGACATCACGTACATCCCGACTCGTGAAGGCTGGCTGTACCTCGCGGTCATTCTCGATCTCGCATCGCGCCGGGTCGTGGGCTGGGCTGTGCGGACGCGCCTCGATCAGGAGCTCGCTCTCGGTGCATTGCGCATGGCGCTGCGGCACCGCGGGGCTCGCGGCGGGCTCCATCACTCGGACCGTGGCGTGCAATACGCCAGCGCGGCGTACCAGGCGCTGCTCGCGGGAGCAGGGTTTACACCGAGCATGAGTGGCGTCGGGGATTGCTGGGACAATGCCGTCGTGGAAAGCTTCTTCGCAACGCTCACGAAGGAGTTGCTGGCGGAGGGGCTGTTCGAGTCGCGGGCGATTGCGAATCGCGAGCTCTTTGCGTTTATCGAGATCTGGTACAATCGACAGCGGCGGCACTCATCGCTCGGCTATCGGTCGCCGGTCCAGTTCGAAGCAGAAATGAGCAAAGTCAGCTAACCAAGGTGTCTACTAAACCGGGTGAGCTCCAACTCTGACGTAAGCCGCGACCGTGGCGGTAGTGCTATGTGATCGGCCACGGGATCGCCGGCGCGTACACTGCGCATCGCTGCGACAATCGCGGCGAAAGCCAATTCGCCTTCTGTTGGCTGTCGCTCTTTCGGCGGACCTCGAAATCTCGGGCCGAGCCTTCGTGCGACTGGCGCCGGTGTTTCCGTTGCTGTTTCCGTTGCCGGCCGCTGCTCGCGAAACTCTGGTTGCGTCGTGACAGCGTGAAGGTCGGCGGATCCAGCCTTCGTCGCTATGAAATGTCCGTTATCTTGCCCGTCATTGTACCGGTTTTGGCTCCGTTCTCGAACGGATTCAGAGGCCTGGAAAGTGTGTGTACGGCAAAACCGTACCGTGGGTTCGAATCCCACCCCATCCGTGGAAAGGCCAACCACTGGAACTCTCATTGCAGCGAGAGGGAATCACGTGGCGCGGCCGATGTAGTACACGGGTGATGCCCGTTGTAACCAGGGACTTCCCGCAGATCGTCGCGGTGCCTGAGCGGGGTCACGCTCAGATGAACACGTCGTGCGTGTCGCGCCCCAGCGTGATGGGCAACCAGTGCTCTAGCCCGACTCGTGAGCCCCGCTGGTTAGGTGAGCGTGTGTTGCTCATGGACGAACGCGAATGATCGTCTTCCCGGGGCGTCGTGCGGTCGGGTTGAAGGCGGCGACGGCGTCGTCGAGGGTCGAGACGGTGCCGATGTTCGTCCGCAGCCGGCCGTCCCGCACCCGCTGGACGATCTCACTCAATTGGGCACGATCGGACTCGACGACGAAGTCGACGGCCAGGCCGTGGTCGGGCCGCGCCTCGGACGGCCCGACGATGGACACCAGCGTTCCTCCGGCTCGAACCAGGCGTGCGGACCGCTTCCCGATTTCGCCGCCGATGAGATCGAACACTACATCGACTCCGCCGGCGTCTTCGAGGACGTCGTTGTCGAGGTCGACAAACTCCTGCGCGCCGAAGTCGAGTGCCTTCTGACGGTCGGCAGTGCGTCCAGTGCCGATGACGTGGGCGCCGGCCTCTCGTGCAAGCTGCGCCACCATCGACCCGACTGCGCCGGCTGCGCCGTGCGCGAGGACGCTCTGCCCCGCCTGAAGGCGGCCGTGCTCGAACAGTCCCTGCCATGCAGTTAGGCCCGAGATCGGCAGGCTCGCGCCCACCGTGAAGTCGACGTCGCCCGGCAGCGGCGCGAGGTTGCGTGCCTCGACGGCCGCGTATTCCGCCAGGGTCCCGTCGCGAGTCCAGTCCGTGAGGCCGAACACCCGCTGTCCCACCGACAGCCCCGTCGTGCCGTATCCGAGGGCGATGACCACTCCGGCCAGCTCATGCCCAGGGATCGACGGTGTTCGGTCACGATTGAGGCGATCAGTCCAGGTCGAGGGCCACGCCAACTCAGTCCCGACGAATCCCGACGCATGCACCTGAACGACGACGTCGTTTATTGCCGCCTGCGGCTCGGGCCGCTCCATCAGCTTCATCCCAGCCGGTCCGGCCGCCTGGTCCGTCACAACGATTGCCTTCATCGTCCACCTCCTCCATGTGTGCTATATCATCTTCCGAATTCCTTGATGGTGTTCACTGATCCTTCGACTCATGCGGCGATGCTCGAATCGAGCCACGCAGTGCGCAGTGGTGGGCTCGGACGCGAGCGCCGCGAACCCTAGCCGCCATTCCCCGCGCGTTGGGGCCGGCCGTCGCGATCGGTGTCGATTGGTTGGGGGCCTCGTAGCTGGATTGTTTGCACTCATGGCTCGGAGCACGCATGGATCGGCTGCGGCTGGACATTCGCCTCGCGCTTCGCGGCTTTCGCGCGTCACCGGCGTTTCTTTGTACGGCGATCGGTGTTCTCGCGCTGGGCATCGGCATGTCGGTGGCGATCTTCACCGTCTTCCGCACCGTCTTGATTCGAAAGCTGCCCGTGACGGACCAGGACCGTGTCGCGGTGATGTGGACGTATCGGGAGCCGTCAACCGATTTCGCGCTCGACCCGCGTGAGCTCGGCGATCTCCGCCGGTCGTCGCGCACGATGACCGACATCGCCGGCGTCGCGCACTGGGGAGCCGCGCCGGGCGCCATTCGCGATGGCGATCGCGCGTTGAACCTCAATAACGCCTACGTGACCGGCAACTTCTTCGACGTGCTTGGCGCGCGGGCCGTCGTCGGCCGATTGCTTCGATCAAGCGACGACGACGCCACCGACTCGCTCCGCTTTGGGCCGAGCGTCTCGAGAAGTCTCGTGTTGAGCTACCACACGTGGAAAGGCGACTTTGGCGGCGACTCCGCCGTCGTTGGACGACATCTGGCCGACGGGCTGACCGGCTGGACCTATACCATCGTCGGCGTCGCGCCGCCGGGCCTCGACTATCCGGTAAACACCGATGTCTGGATCCCGATCGTCGGCGGCTGGCGAGTCATATACGTCGGTGTTCGTCGTCGGGCGCCTCGCCGGGACCAGCTCACTCGCGGCGGCGCGCGACGAGTATCTCGCCGTCTCGAATCGCACGGCTCCGCTGTTGCGCGCCACCGGCGCGCACGCCGAAACGTTCACGAACGCCGTGGTCGGGAACGTCAAGCCGATTGTCGCGCTGCTCACGGCGGCGGCGGCGCTGTTGCTCCTCATCGCTTGCATCAACGTCGGCAACCTCTTGCTGCTTCGCGCCTCCGGCCGCACGCGCGAGTTCGCCGTTCGGCGAGCCCTCGGCGCCACCTATGGCAATGTCGTCCAGCAGCTGTTGGTCGAAGCCGTGCTGCTCGCCGTGGGCGGCGGCGTCGCCGGGCTGCTCGTTGCCGCGGCGCTGGTGCGTGCCGTTCCACTGATCGCGCCGCCCAATGTGCCGCGGCTCGACGAGATTCGCCTTGCTGGCGCTCCAATCGTCGGCGCGATCGCGGTGTCGGCGCTCGCGGTGCTGATATTCGGCTTGATGCCGGCGCTGGTCGCGGCGCGTGGCAACCTCGGCTCACCGCTCCGGCTCGACGCACGCTCGGGCCGCGAGACGCGCCGGCGACGCATGGCTCGCCAAACCCTCGTCGGCTCACAGGTCGCGCTGGCGATGGTCATGCTTGGCGGTTCGACATTGCTCGCGAGAAGTCTAGAACGCCTCGAACGCGACGATCCCGGCTACGTGAGCGATCATCTGGTCATACTGGACGTGACGTGGGACATCTCGCGCGACGCGATCGGGCCGGCGAGCGCCAAGCTCGCCCACCGTCTCGAGCTGCGTCTCGAACAGGTTCCCGGCGTGACGGCGGCCACGCCGCTCGTGTTGCAGCCATTGATGGGCACGGGCGTGTGGCAGATCCGACTCGAGAAGGCCGAGCAGCACGGAGTGGAGTGGCAGTCGAACCCCACGCTGCCGGCCGACATTGTCGGCGCGGGCTTTTTCAAGACGTTCGGCATACGGATGGCGCAGGGCCGCGCGTTCACGGATCACGACGACGCGAGCGCGCCCCTCGTCCTCATCGTGAGCGAATCGTTCGCGCGACGGATGTGGCCCGGCGAAGACGCGATCGGGAAACGAGTGCGAATGCCGGCGGCGCGGGAGACGGATATTGTCGGTGGCAATGGCTGGCGCACCGTCGTCGGGGTGGCGCACGATTCGCGCTTGCGCAACGTGCGCGAGACGACACCGATCGTCTACTTCCCGATCGGTCAAGGCACCTGGCAAGGGTCGTTCGCCCTTCGCAGCCCCGTGCCGCTCGCCACGTTGCTTCCGGCGCTGCGCGCCGCCACGCGCGATGCCGATCCCGGGCTCACCCTGTGGAACGCGCGGACGATGGGCGAGCTGCTCGATCGCCCACTCGCCGAGCCGCGCGTCAGCGCGCTCTTGATGTCGGCGTTTGGGCTCGTTGCGCTGCTCCTCGCCTCGATCGGGCTCTATGGCGTGATGTCATCGCTGGTGCGCGAGCAGACGCGCGAGATCGGCATCCGCATCGCGCTCGGCGCGACGGCATCGGTGGTGCGGCGCGCCGTCCTGGCGCGCGCCGCGATCGTCACGACGAGCGGCGCGGCGATCGGACTGGTCGTCGCGCTGGCCACGTCGCATCTGCTCGGCGCACTCCTCTACGACGTCAGCTCGACGGATCCACTGTCGCTCGGCGTGGCGTGCGCCGTGCTGCTGGGGATCGGTGCCGTCGCGGCGTATCTCCCGGCGCACCGCGCGACCAAGATCGATCCGGCTCGGGCACTCCGTGAGGGCGAGTGACGTGGCAAGCGAGCGATTGCAACTTCCGACGGTCGTTCTCATGTTCAAACGGTCAAGACGCTCGAATGAGTCGCTCGACAATCGAGATCCGCTGAACAGAAAACGACGCCCGTGGCTGCGTCCCGACATTTCGGCCCTGCGATTGAAAGCTCGGAGTCGCTCGACGCGCTCATGCCGCTCGTCTATGGTGAACTGCGGCGGATCGCTCACGCCCAGCTGGCGCGCGACCGCGGCTCGACGCTGGCCACCACCGGGTTGGTGCACGAGGTCTATCTCCGGCTGGCCGGCAGCAGGCTGGCCGCTTCAATGGATCGTGTGCACGTGCTCGCGTTGGCGGCCGTGGCGATGCGCCAAGTCATCGTTGATCGCGCGAAGGCGCGGCGGGCGCTCAAGCGAGGCGGGGCGGGCTACCGCGTCACGCTGGACGAGGAAGCCATCGCCGCGGAAGACCAATCCGAGGCGGTACTCGAAATTCACGACGCGCTCGACCGCCTCGCGTCGATCGACGAGCGGCTGGCTCGGGTCGTGGTGCTTCGATTCTTCGGCGGCTTGCCGCCGGAAGCGATCGCCGACGTGAACGGCGTGACCGTCCGCACCGTCGAACGCGATTGGGCGAAGGCCCGCATGTTGCTCCGCGAGCTTCTCGGGCAGTGACCGATCCACCGCGATCATATCCCACGCCGGTAGGGATCGACGAGCGCGCCTCGATCTCGTCCGAACGGTGGGCAGTACTCGAACCGCTGATCGATGCGGCGCTCGATCTCCCGCCCGAGGAGCGCGATGCATACTTCGACCGGGCCTCGGACGGTGATCGGCCGTTGCGTGCGCAACTCGCGCGCCTCGTCGCCGCTTGCGAACGGGGCGACGCGCTCCTCGACGCGCCCGCCGGCGCGCGGTTTGCCGCCCTGCTCGAAGAGACGCCGCCACGAATCTTGAATGGGCGATTCGTGATCGAACGCGAGATCGGCCGCGGCGGCATGGCGGTCGTCTATCTGGCTCATGACCGCAAGCACGATCGACCAGTGGCGGTCAAGATCCTCGGGCCCGACGCGGCGGCCGCGATCGGCGCCGACCGCTTCGATCGAGAGATCAAGTTCGCCGCCCGGCTTCATCATCCGAACATCGTCCCCCTGTACGACTCTGGAGACGAGCAGGGCTGGCTGTATTACGTCATGCCCGTGATGCGCGGTGGCAGCTTGCGACAACGGCTGACCTCGGGCACGCCGCTTTCGTCAGAGGCCGTGCAGCGAATCGTGCGCGAGATCGCCGCCGCGCTGTCGCACGCGCACGAGCAGAACGTCGTCCATCGCGACGTGAAACCGGAGAACATCCTGTTCGACGGGGAACGCGCCATGCTCGCCGACTTCGGCGTCGCTCGACCGCCCTTGTCCGTTGGCGCTTCGGCCGGAACGCCCGAGTACATGAGTCCCGAGCAGGCAGACGGACGTGGACCGGTCGACGCGCGCAGCGACGTCTACTCGCTGGCCGTCGTCGTGCAGGAAATCCTCGGCCGATCGTCGATGGACGCGAGCAATCCCTCGCTCACGTCGTCGACGGAGGTGCCGTGGGCCGCGCACGATGTGCTGCGGCGCGCCCTCGCCCGCCACGCGGCCGAGCGGTTTCCGTCTTCTTCGAGTTTCGAGCACGCGTTCTCGGCGGCGTTCGCGATCGCCCGCTCTCGACGCGCGACGCGACGCTGGGTGGTGGGGGGGGGCATTGGGTTCGTGGCTGCCGTGTCGGTCGCGGCTTATGCGGTCATCGCCACGCGCGGGCATCGTCCCAACGCCGATGCGTTCGAGCTGTATATGCGCGGCACGGATCAGCGGCTCTTCCGCAGCGACAGCGGAACGCGAGCCGCGGTTGGGATCCTCGGTCGCGCGGTGGCGGCTGACTCGCTCTTTCCCGGCGCATTTGCCGCCCTGGCGCGCGCGTACAACGCCGTTTGTCTGGGCGGCGAGGCGCGCCCGGCCCGGCTGGTGGCGTGCGACAGCGGTGCGGTCGCTGCGCGGCACGCAATCGCGCTCGACTCGAGCCTCGCCGACGGCTACGGCGAACTTGCCTGGGCGAGTCTCAATCGGCTCGATTTCTCGACGGCCGAGGCGGCGGCGCGCCACGGAGTGGCCGTGGAGCCGGACAATTCCGAGGCCCACCAGTTCGTCGCCGCCGTCGACTTCTGGCTCGGCCGCGTGGACGAGGCAATCGCGGAGTCACGCCGCTCCGTCGCACTCAGCCCTCGCGCGATTGATGCCATCGCGCACGATGGTCGGATCCTCGCGATGGCCGGGCGGGAAGACGAAGCGCTCGTTCTCCTGCAGCCGTTGCAGGCATTGCGTCCCAAGGTCCGTCGCGTCAGCGAGGCTGTGGCAAGCATCTACGAGGAACGCAGAATGTGGGGCGATGCCATGGTCGAAGCCGGCAACGATTCAGGTCGCATCGCGCGCATTCTCGCCGAGTCGGGGCGCGGTGCGGAGGCCCGCGCGATTCTCGGAGGTCTCGAGGCGCGATGGAACGTCGGTCGCGGTCGGGCGTGGGATGTGGCAGGCGTCTTCTTCGGCCTGCACGAGTACGACAGCGCGTTCACCTGGCTCAATCGCTCGGTCGATGACCTCACTCTTCGGGACAACATCTTCGCGCCGGGCTTCGCCGCGGCGAGGACGGACCCGCGATTCGGGGATCTGATGCGGAGGGTCGGTCTGCCGGCACGGCGCTAGAGGACTGTCGCTCCGGACCGCCGAATCTCCGCGGTGCCCCCGGGGCTGGGGGGGCCGCATCTTTGTCGGCCGGCGATCGAAAAGGTCGTATTCCAGGGCGAGGCCTTCATCTGCGGAACGCGTGGATCCCTTTGTCGACGATGAAATACTCTAGCCTGCTCTCACTGCTCATCGTGGCGTGCAGCGACCAGGTGTCGGCGCCGTCAAAGCCGACGCCCGTGGCGCCAACGACGCCCACCACCCCGGCTCCCCAACCCGGGCCTCTCGCCGAGTGGCTGACCGTCTCGAGCCCGATCGTTCGCGGTAGCGGCACGAGCGCGCGAAGTGTCGCATACGTCTCGCTTCCGCCCGGCCACGTGAATGCAACGGACTCCGTCTTCCTCACCAATCGCAGAACGGGCTTGATTGTTTGGCCGGTCGTGATTGCTGGCGGTTTCGATCCGGTGGCGATCGACGCCGCGTTGAACGACACCGTCGACGTCACCGTCTGGGAGTATCCCACGGCCCAGGTCACACACACTCTCGGCGTGGTGGCCGCGCGAACCGCGCTAAGGCTTGTTCGGACCGATCCCGTGAACGCGTCGAATGCGGTTGCCCTCGACGCGTCGGTCGTCGCTGTGTTCAGCGAGCCGCTGAATCCGGCGGCATTGTCCGGAGGGATACGTCTCAGCCACATCGGCCAGGATGTCCCTGCGTCGCTGGCGGTCGACTCGAGCGGGACGCGAGTGACACTTCGGCCGGTGACCATCTTGGCCTCTGGCGAGCCCTACGATGTTTACATAGGCCTGGCCCTCGCCGGTGTGACTGGAGCGACGCCGTCTGGCTCCGTCACGGTTTTCTTTCAAACCGCTCCGACCGGCGATACCACGGCGGTGAGTCAGCTGACCGGCGAATGGGACGCAACGAGCTGGCGATTTACAGACGTCAATGCGCCATCCATCTGGGACGACCCAGTTGTTGGTTGGGGGCCAGGTGCCTACTACCGGCTTCATCTCGTTGTCGGCGCAGCAGGGGGAACGGCCGGACCCGGTTCGGTCGTGTGGCGGCTGACAATGACCTGGCAGCTCGGAGGGGCGGACAGTGGATCGGCCGACATCCGAGGGACCGCGACAATCGGTACCAGCTGGTGGCTCGGCCGCACCACTCAATCGCCTTGGATCCAGGACACGTCGCCTTGTGGGGCAGGGTGGATTTGCCCGCTGCAGGACTATCAAGACTTCCGCGTGAATGGGAACGTGCTCACGCTCACCAGGCGCGATTCGTCGCTGATTTACGTCGACGGCATAAACCCGCCGTGGCCCGCGCGCGAGGTCCTCACGCTGCAACGCGCGACGCCGTGAACGAGGTCGGCTCCCGCCAAGCTCAATTGGAGGCTGTCCCGCGCTACTGGTCTGCTCTGGCGAATGTCATCGCTGGTGCGGGAGCAGGCGTGCGAGATCGGCATCCGCATCGATCGGACTGGTCGTCGCGCTGGCCACGTCGCATCTGCTCGGCGCACTCCTCTACGACGTCAGCTCGACGGATCCACGTCGCTCGGCGACTCGAGGCGTGAGACGTGACGGGACACGGTCGTCTCGGATACTTTTGTGTGTCCCGTTCACCAGGGGTCGATTAATGGCGCACAGTGTCCGCTCAACCGGCAACGCGATTGTGGTTTCGATGCTTCTCGCGGTGGGCTCATCCGGGTTGGCTCGGGCGGCAACGATCGACTGCGAGACGATCAATGCCGCATCGGCCGCCGGCGTACTCGGCGTGCCGAAAGCGAAGAGCAACCCATCCGAAGGGCACCACAAGCAGCAGCCGGACAACATGGACGTCTTTGCCTGCGGCTATGTCGAGGTCAGTCTCGACCCGATGGCGCGGACGATGTCGTACTTCGTCTACACGCCGATTCCGAAGGATCTCGCGAGCGTGTTCTCCAGCCTGTCACATCCGAACATTCCGGGGAAACCACAGAGTTTCGCGCCAGGCATCGGCACCGGGTCCACCGGGTGGGTTCGCGCCAGCGCCAACGGCCAGACGTACGACGGCAGCATTGTTTTTCGGGGAGCCACGAACATCGTGGTTCTCAAGAGTTTCCGGGATGCCCAGCGGCGACGCGGCGAAGACCGCACTCGTCAAAGCGGGCAACATCCTCGCGAAGTCATGACCGCGAGGACATACGCGCGATAGAGCCGGCCGACTCAGCGGATCGAGAACAGATTGACCAGCAGACTCGTTCCCTTGTTGTCACCCTGCTGGAGGGCGATCGCCGCGCCCAACTCGTAGCGGCGGATGCGAAGACCGGCTCCGAACGAGAGCGCGGTCCCGCCCGTGATGTAGTCGGCGCCGCCGCGCAGAGAAAGCATGGGGATGCCCCGGTACTCCAC
The DNA here is from genome assembly GCA_963736315.1 of uncultured Gemmatimonadaceae bacterium. GTDB lineage: Bacteria > Gemmatimonadota > Gemmatimonadetes > Gemmatimonadales > Gemmatimonadaceae > JAQBQB01. The sequence goes on from CAVTOB010000001.1 coordinate 997,569, forward strand.
GCCTCCGCCCACGCTCGTTTTCGGGCCGATCACGATCGCCTCGTCGCCACCCAACTGCTGACGCAGGTCAGCGGAGACGGTGACGTCCTTCCTCCATTCATAGGCGAGACCGGCCGAGACCGTCGGCTTGAGCTTGTAGTTCGCGATCGCATTTTTGAGGGCGGCCGGTGCGTTGGCGTACGGTTGCTCGTCGAAGTTGGTGGTGTCGCCGTTCACGTCGAACTGGCCCAATCCCGGCACATAGGCCAAGACCGACTCGTCCCAGCTGAACGAGTTGAAGACGTTCTGGATCGCCGCCGAGAGCCCGAGCTTGTCCCGCAGCCACGAGACTCCGATGTCGGCGCCGATACCGCTGCCGCTGAATCCACCCGCGCCGGGCATCTGCGTACAGCCGGCTTTGAGTTGACCGCTGTCGTCCCGGCAGTCCTGGAAGGAGCGCGTTGCGACAGTCGGAAACGAGATCGTCCCACCGCTCGCGTTGATGCTGCTTCCCGCATCCTGGGCGATGCCGACGAAAGCGCCCCCCACCCACTTCAGGGTCGCGCCGAAGGCGAGCGTGCCGGCGCCGGGCTTTTGACTGCCGAAGGCATGTCCATAGCTGAAGGCGGCGGTCGTCACGCCGCCGGCATCGAATTTCGAATTTCTGAAATTGAACGTCCGCACGTTCGAGCCGTCGGCGCCCGAGCCCGAAGCCGGCACGTTGCCGAATAGAATGGCCTCGACGGCGTCGGGGTTCAGGTCCACGGCGCCGAACGCCGTCATCCCGAACTGCGCGGCAAACGGACCCACGCTCAGCGCGACGTTCGCTCCGCCGGACGGCGTTCCCTTTTCGCCGCCTGCCGCCGTGACCTTGTCGAGCCACGCTTGGCGAGTGGCACGCGGCACGACGTTGGGTACCTTGTAACTCTCGGCGTTCTTGATGTCGCCGAGCGTGATCGGGTCGAGCGTGAAGCTGGCGGCGACAGGCAGCAGCGTGAGCGAGAACCCGGGATTGCCGGGCAAGCCGAGGTTGGCCGGATTCCACGCGACGGCCTCATAGCCGCGGGCGCGCGCGATGAAGTTGCCGCCGAGACCAGCCGCCGCTGCGCTGGTGTTGAGCTGCTGGGCCAAAGCCATTGGGGGGGGCGCGATCGCGAGCGGAACGAGCATCGCCGCACCAGCCGCACGAAGAGCGTGAAGACGGAACGAGGGTCGCATCATTGACTCCCCGTGTGCATGGTGATCTGCACTCGATTCGAGACGTTGATTGTCTGGCTCGGCGTAACAGCCGTGGTTCCCGAAACCGAGCCGCCAAAGCTGATTTGCTTGGCGTTCAGCAAAGCCTTCGCGCCATTTGGGCCGAACACGAACACCGTAGCCGTCTGCGTGCCGGCCGGGAGCGGCACTGACCGAGAGACCAGGACCGTAGGAGTGGGGCATGAGTCCACGAAATTTCCGCTCGGATCGGTGCAGCCGAGGAAATTCACGTTCAACGTGCCGCTCAGGTTGAACGGATTCGTGATCGTCACGAAGACACGGGCCGAGTCGGCGCGATCGGCCGAGCCAAACTGGAAGCTGAAGTCGGTCGGATTGGGCCTGACCACTTGATTGGTCAGCGACACGCTCGCCGACGACGCGGTGAGCTGTCCTTGCGCGCTGGAGCCGGCGTGCGCCGTGTAGGTGAACTGTTGGGCGCCGGTATTGGTGAGGGTGATCGTGCTGCCCAGCGGCGAAGTCACGTCCACCCGGAGAGTGATTCCCGCCGAGCCCACGACGCCCGCCACAGGAACCTTCACGTTGGTGGTCGCTCCGTTCGGGGGAATCGTGTTCGTCGGCCCGGTCAGCGTGAGCGTCCCGAGGACGGTGGATCCGCTGGCCACCGTGAACGTCATCGTGCCCGCTGCGCCCGCGCCCGGGTTGATCGGATCGAACTGATACCGGTTCACCATGGTGACGAACAGAGTGTCCGCCACCAGCGTCGCCGACGCCACGTTCGCGGGGAGCGTGACCGGCCCGCCGGTCGTCGTCGCGGTGTAACTCGGCTTGAGCGCGGCGACGCCTACCGTGCATTGCGGGCAGTCCTGAGCCAGCGTGCGCGTGATCGTCACGGTGGCGACATTCGCCTGGAACGCCGCGCCGTTCGGCGTGAGCGACACGCCGTTGGGTAGGAACGAGCTGACCTTGACGGTCGAACTGGTTGCCGGGAAATCCCAGGTCATGTCCCAGTTCGGAAGCGACGTCGGGACGTCGCAAGCCGCCGCGCACACACAGCCGGTGAGTACAACGGTGGCGACAGACTGCCGCATGGTGAGCGTCCTCCACTTCGTCGGGGAGAGCAGCTGTCTGGCCAGGCCGGCGGGCGGGCGGATGAGTGCGCCTACTGTATGTCGACCGGTAGGGGACTGTCAAGCTTCGGAGGCGCCGGGCATCTCGGCGGGGACCGTCCAAGCACGTGCCGGCTTGGCCGGATGCTCAGCCAGGCCGGGCGACGAGGAGGGCCGGGTCGCCGACGCCGCCCCATCCCAAAATTGACATTAGCGTTCCGCGCATGGATGTCGTGCGACCCGCCGCCCGAACCCGGCGGATTCGCTCGATAGTGTCGGCGACGAGGCATCCCCGGACCGTCGCTCAATTCCCGTCGAGCTTCCGGCCCCCACGATACGCTACGACGCCGTCGTTCGCGTGGTTCAGAAGGAGCGTCGCATCGGCGCGGCCGTAGCGGTTCATCAAATCGAGCATGAGTGCCGCTTCGCCGTCCCATGGATATCCGAAAACCACATCGAATTCGTCCAGGCTGAGACCGAGCTCGCGGTACCCGGACGCTCCCGTTCCCAGCGTGCCCGTGCGTCCGTCTCTGTCCGGCGGCCGCCACTCATATCCCGTCGGCAAGAAACTTCCCGCGACGAAACGAGCGCCGGAGTCGAACCTTTTCGCGAGATCCCGTGCCGTCGCAACAAGGTCACGATCCAACTCGATGCCGCAGGCGTCGAAGCCCAACAGATCCGCGATGACGGTGATGACGCCGGTCGCCGAGCCCCACTCGAGAAACCGAAGATTCGGGCCTCGGTGCCGCATCAGTGCGTCGACGACCACCTCGTATTCCGCCGCTACGAACGGATGGAAGTGGTGTCGGCGCACCTCTTCGTCAAAGCGATCCCAAAGGGCCCACCCCTCGGCGCACAGCGCGGTGAGCCGCGCACGCAGCGCCTCATTTATCTCAGGTTGGAACGTCATCAAACGGGTCGTCTCAGGTTTTCAGCGGAGCCTCGAGCAACCGCTTTGGTCCCACGTCGCGGATCGATAGTCGTCGCGTCTTCTACGTGACAGACGCCCCCCGCCGTCCCATATTCGCGCCACTCCTCGGAGGGACACCGATGCACTGGGACACCGGCAACATAGCCTTCATGCTGGTCTCGACGAGCCTCGTCATGCTCATGACGCCGGGCCTCGCCTTTTTCTACGGCGGCCTCGTCGGACGCAAGAACGTCCTCACGATCATGCTGCAGAGCTTCGTCTCGATGGGCGTGACGACGGCGCTGTGGGTGGTGTGCGGCTACTCGATGGCGTTCAGCGGCAGCTACCAGAGCGCGACGAATCCGGATATCGCGGGGATCATCGGCAACTTCGACCTGGCGTTCTTTCGCGGCATCGACCCGTTCACGCCGTTCCCCGGATCGCCGACGATTCCATTGATCGTGTTCGTGGCGTATCAAATGATGTTCGCGCAGATCACCCCCGCGCTCATCACGGGAGCGTTCGCCAACCGGGTGACGTTCAAGGCGTATCTCCTGTTCCTCGTCGCCTGGTTGATGCTGGTGTACTTCCCCGTGGCCCACATGGTGTGGGGTGGTGGATTCCTCCAGGCGCACGGCGTGCTCGATTTCGCGGGGGGAATCGTCGTCCACGCCACGGCGGGCTTCGCGGCGCTCGCCGCGGTGTTCTACGTCGGCAAGCGGCGCGTGCCCGACGCGGGGCTGCACAGCATCCCGCTCGTGGCACTCGGCACGGGCCTGCTGTGGTTCGGCTGGTACGGGTTCAACGCCGGCAGCGAGCTCAAAGTCGACTCCGTGACGGCGTTGGCGTTTCTGAACACCGACGTCGCCGCCTCGTTCGCCGCGGTCACGTGGCTGGTGCTGGCGTGGATCTACGAGCGCAAGCCGAAGTTCCTCGGACTCCTCACCGGCTCCATCGCCGGATTGGCCGCCGTCACACCGGCGGCGGGTTACGTGAGCACGTCGACGGCGATTCTGATCGGCATCGTCGCGAGCGTGGTGTGCTACTACGCGATCTCGCTCAAGAACAAGATGCAATGGGACGACGCGCTCGACGTGTGGGGCGTGCACGGCGTCGGGGGAATGGTCGGCGTCTTCGCCCTGGCGATCTTCGCCTACAAGGCCATGAACCCGTCCGGATCGGACGGACTGGTGCACGGCAACACGGCGTTCTTCGTCAAGGAGTCGTTGGCCGTCATCGCGGCGGCGGCGTACGCCTTCGTCTTCACGTATGGGATGCTCGCGGTGATTCACCGCATCACTCCCGTCACGGTCAGCGCGGCCGACGAGGAAGTCGGGCTCGACGAGTCGCTCCATGGCGAGCATGCGTATCTGTAGAATCGGCGTGAGAAACGGCGAGACGGGGAGCGAGCGGTTCATCGGGGCGGGATTGGCCAAACGGTGGTGACCTGTCGCGGACTCGACGATCGTGACGAGTCCCGAGGGCACAGGTCCTGCAGCGACCCAGCCCATGTCGCCCAAACTCGACTTGGATGCAATCGCCGGTCGGATCCGCGGACTCCTCGCGGGCAGCGACGCGGGCGATTTGAAGGCGACGGCGCGACGCCTCCGCGTCGACGCTGAAGCCCTCGAGCGGTCCGTCGACCCCGTAAACCCGTATCCGAGCCTGTCAGTGATGACCGCTCTCGTGCGCGATTACGGCGTCGATCCGATCTGGCTCACTTACGGCGAGTACGATCCGACCGCGCATGGCTTGATCGCTGATAAAGGCGCGACTGTGACGCCGGCTGACCTGCTGCTTCTCTTGGACTCCGCTCAATGGAGCCGTCCTGACGAGCCGGCGGAGCAGCGGCCGGTTCGTCAGCTCGGCGACTAGACCGTCCACCTCTATTGCAGCGCTGTCCGCGGGTCGATGCCGGTCGCACGGCGCGCAGGCAAATACGCCGCGAGCGCCGCCACCAGCGCCAGGCAAAACGCTGAGCCGGCGAGAATCGTCGGGTCGGCGGGGGGAACGTGGAACAGCATCGACGCCATCACGCGAGAGGTGGCGAGCGCTCCGGCCAGTCCGACCGCCATGCCCAAGGCCGTCATCGACATCCCCTGGCGCAGCACCATGCGCCGGATCGCGCCGCTCTGAGCGCCGAGTGCGACGCGAATGCCGATTTCGCGTGTTCGCAGCTTCACGCCGTACGACAATACGCCGAACAGCCCGAGCGCGGCGAGTCCCAGCGACAAGACGGCGAAGCTCGCCAGCAGACGGAGCGTGAACACGCGCTGCGCTTCACCGCGGCCGATCGCCTCGTCGAGCGGCGCGGGATGGTGCATCACGAGCTGCGGATCGACCGACGCGAGCACGCGGCGCACGTCGGCCTCCATCGACTCGGGAGCCTTCGTCGTCGCCACCACCTGCGCCAATGCCCAATTGCGATCGCCGGCGAACTGCACGTGCGCGTGATAGACGTAGTCGTCGATGTGCCCCTCTGCGTCCAGCGACACGTCGCTCACGACCCCGATGATCTCACACGGACGCCCGCGGTCGACGGCGATCGTCTGGCCGATCGGGTCGACCCCTGGGAAAATCTTCGTCGCCAGCGATTTGCTCACGAGCACGCGGCGCGGCGCGCGCGCGAGATCGCGCGCGTCGAACGCGCGTCCCTTTAGCACGCGAATGCCGGCGGCCTTGAAGTAATCCCCCGAGATCACTCGCTGCTGGGCCGAGACGTTCGAGCGCGTCGTGCCGGCGAGCGGTCCACTCAGCACCTCCACGCCCCACTCATTGTACGCGCCCGTGGCGGGGAGCTTGGACACGCCGCCCGCCGCGACGACGCCCGGAATCGTTTCCAGTCGACGCGCCACATCCTCGTAGACCCGCGCGCGGGCGAGCGAATCGTACCGCGTGTCCGGAAGGTGCAGCTCGAACGTGAGCACGTTGTCCGCGCGTACGCCCAGGTCGAGCTCGCGCAACCGGCGTACGCTCGCGAGAAGAAGACCGGCCGCGGTCACGAGAACGAACGCGAGCGCGACCTGCGAGACGACGAGCAGTGACCGCAGCCGGGCGTGCGACCGGCCGCCGGTCGACGATCGGGTCTCGCCGCGCAGCGTGTCGTTCGGATCTGAGCGGCGGGCGCGCAGCGCCGGCGCGAGTCCGCACAAGACGGCGCAGACCGACGAGATCGCGATCGAGAAGCCGAGAATGCGGGGATCGAGCGACAGTCCGGCGAGCCGCGGAATCGCTCCGCCGCTCATCGCGACGATGCCGCGCATCGCCGCGCCCGCCACGGCGAGACCGGCGAGGTCTCCGGCCATGGCGAGCACCAGACTCTCCATGAGCAGTTGACGCACGAGGCGCGACTCGCCCGCGCCCAGCGCGCCGCGCAGCGCGAATTCGCGCTCGCGCTCCGACCCGCGCACGAGCAGCAGATTGGCCACGTTCACGCACACGAGCAGCAGCACCGCCACCGCCGCCCCGAACATCAACTCCAGCGCCCGGGTCGACTCGCCGACGACGTCCTGTTTGAGAGGAGAAAGGCTCGCGCCGACGTACTTCGTGCCGGGATATTCGTTCGACAGTTGCGGGCCGAGCGCGTTGAGCTCGGTTTGCGCGCCGGCGATCGTCATGCCGGGACGCAGCCGGCCGATGACCGTGACGTAGTGATTGTCCGCGTTGCTCGCATCTCGGGCCGGCGCCATGTCCATCGGAATCCAGGCGTCCACGGCGCCGACGATCGGATCGGCGAAACCGGCCGGCATCACACCGGCAATCGTGTACGGCTCTCCGTTCATCGCCAGCGGGCGTCCGAGAGCGGACGCGTCGCCGTGAAACCGCTCCATCCATAGAGAGTGGCTCAGTATGATGGCGCGCCCGCCCGTCTCGTCGCGCGCCTCGAACGGGCGGCCCGCTTCGACCGGCGTGCGAAGCACGTCGAAGTAGTCGTGGCTCACCTGGAGGACGTGAATCCGACGCGCGCCGTCGTCGGTGGTGATATCGCCGCCGCCTTCGCCGTAGGTGTTGAGCGCCGCGAGGGCCGAGAATGATTTGGCGCGGTCGTGATACGCGAGATAGTGAACCGGCGTGACGAAGCCCTGGTCGATCTTGCGCCGTGTGTCGACGTAGTAGAGCCGGACGAGCTGCCCCGGATGGTCGTAGGGCAGCGCCTTGATGAGCACCGCGTCGACCGCGCTGAACACCGCCGTCGTTCCGCCGATGCCGACGGCGAGGGTGAGCACCGCCACGATCGTGAACGTGGGTCGTTGACGCAGGACGCGGAGCGCGAACAGCGCGTCGTCCCACGCGTCTCGGAGCCATCGGACGCCACTCGCGTCGCGGACCTCCTCCTTGGTGCGATCGAGACCACCGAGCGCGAGGACGCTTCGCCGTCGAAGGTCGCGTGGGTCGGCGCCGGTGCGCCGCAGATGCTCCGCCTCCATTTCGACGTGGAACCGAAGCTCCTCATCGAGCTCGCGCTCCTCGCGGCGTCGAGTGAGGAGCGATCGAATCCTTTCGAAGAGGTCGGAAATGAGAGAGAGGCTCATACGCCCGCCGGAACCACACGGGCGCCGAGCACCGCGTTGACCGCCGACGCGGCGCGCTGCCACGAGGCGCGTTCCGCGGCGAGCTGCCGTTCTCCGGCCGGTGTGAGCGCGTAGTATCGCGCGCGGCGATTGTTCGCCGTCGTCTGCCACGACGACGCAATCCAGCCGCGGCGTTTCATGCGGACGAGGGCGGGGTAGAGCGAGCCCTGCGTGACGAGGAAGACCCGTCCCGACATCGCCTCGATCCGATGCGCGATGCCCCAGCCGTGCATCGGCTCGAGGGCGAGCGTCTTGAGGACCAGCATCTCGAGCGTGCCCTGGACGAGCTCTCCGCCGCGGTCGTCGTTCACCGGCTCTCCTTCAGATGGACTGGAGAACCATAGCGGCCGTACTTCAGACGGTCAACAGGAGCGGGGCGGCACGGCGATCACTTGAGAAACGGCGCAGCAGTAGCTGACAGACAGAGCAAGGCTCGGCCGCCGCCGTGGCGCCGAGCCTTGCTCTGGGCGAGGGTCAGAGCGGGTCCACACCGCGTTCCGGCTCGGGCGGTCGTGGCGTCCGTTCGGCCTCGAGGTCGCCGAAGCCTTCGACGCACCAGCCGACGACGTCGGTGAAAAGCTGATCTTCGGGCGTGATGGCGCCCGCCGGCTGCGCATCTGGCCGTGCCTCGAACCCGGCCTCGCGCAGCGCGGACTTGACCGCCGCCACCGCCGCTTCGGGTTTCATGCCGAGTGTGCGCAGAGCGGCCGTGTAGCGAGCGACCGTTTGGTGGAGCTCGTTTTCCGTCGATTTGTCGACGGGGTGTGCGAGGTCGCTGAGCCTCATTCGAAGCTCGATTGCCAAGCGGGTCGCGTCGTCGGAGTCGTGCAATCGCTCCTCGATGACCGTTGTGTGTGGGATGTGGATCGAGCGCGTCGCGTAATGAGACGACGGGCGGCGGCGGCCACGAGCGGGCGGGGGCTTACATCTCTGAAAGTGCGAAACTGCCCAAGGGCGAAACGCAGGCGCGGGCGACGAAGGCGCAGCAAACGCTGGCCGCGGCGCTTCGCGGCGGGAATCATCGCGCTCGCGGCGGGAATCGAGGCTACGCCGACAGGCGGCCGGTTTCCTCCCAGTGCGAAGGGGGGGGACGGCAGGCTGCAGCTGTCGCTCTTCACGAGCTGCCGCTACGTCGGAGCGCTAGTGATGCACCGCACAGTCGGCGCGGTATTTGCCAGTGACGAGTCCACATGTCGAACCCCGCACCATTGCCGGCGGAGCAAGGGCCGGTCGTCTGCTCCGACACGGACAAAGTGTCCGCGGCCGACGATTTTGTGCCGAACGAACCGGTGCAATTGGTGTTGCCCCGGCGCGCGCTCGCGGCGATCGATCCGATAGCAATCATCGCCGAAGCGCGGCGTGATGGAGTGAATCCGGTGCGCATCGGCGTGGACGACCGGGGTGCGAGCGCCAGCGAAGTGCATCTCACGTGTGGGTTCACGATGGCCGTCCGAGTGGTTCGCGCGATCGAGCGGGCGGGGGCTGTCGCGGCGGACAAGTGCGACGGTCCGTTGGCGGCGGATCTAGCCGCCGCAAACGACGCTGTCCGCGCCGCCCTCGGCTCGCGCGTTCGACGCCCTATCCATTCGCGCCCGGAGCGCGAGGTCCCGGACCGAGTGAGTTGGAGCGGCTAATCCCCGGTGACCGCGGATCGAGCGGACTCGAGCGCTGCACAGACACGCGCGCATCCATCATCGCTCTCTTTGGCCACTGAGAGGGGCGAGCGTCCGTCGAGGGCCGCGCAGGGCATGACGAGCCAGTCCGCGGCGCCTACGCCGTCGAGATAGGCGCGAATCGCGGCCCGCACGACACGCGCGGCGCGGTCGTCGGCGGCGGGATTGGAAGGCTGGAAGACACTGATCATCCTTCCTGTATCGGACGACGGCTCACGCTTCTTGATTCCGCCCCCTCGTTGACGAATGGAAGCGATTCGAGACGCGCGCGCCTTCCTCGGCGAGGGATGCAGCGTTTACATAGACGGAGTGCATTACCCCGACTCGCGCGAGGTGTCGATCGAGCTTTACACGCGCAACCCTGAGAGCATCGCGATGATCGAAACCCATGCTCACTGGGACCCAAGCATGCCGTTTCGGTATCGCGACCCCGCGGCAATGAAGTGCGGAGTTCTGTTGGTGTGGACCAAGAATTGGTTGCCCTGAAAGCCGGTCGCAGGTTCGAATCCTGTCCCGTACCAGAGATGCGTGTATGATCGACCGCGACCTCCTTCGAGCCGTCGATGCAAACGGCGGCGACCAGGTGTTCCAGCGAGCCACCATCGCCCCGGAGGCCGAAGTCGACGCGTTTGACGCGCTCGCCACGCTGCTGATGGAGCATGTCAGCAGCGGGCACTTCGACCTGGTCAGCGCGCCGTTGCTCGACTACACGCGGGCGGACGTGCACTACACGGCGATTCACGTGCAGTTGACACCGGAGGGGCGTCGCATCGCGCGAGAGGACTCGACGATGTGAGGCGGCGCCAAGCCGCCGGTGGGCATCGTGTCATGGGTAGTCGCTACGCGTTGGCAGACCGCTGTGCGCAACCCCGCGACGTGTTACGATAGAGCATGCTCCCCGCCCCCGTGGCGATGCGACATGCCAGCTGAATCCGGGCGCCCAGCGAGCAACGTGACCCGCGCCGGCATCACAAGTCGCCGGTGAGCCGAGATGCCAGCGCTTCGCCGATCACGAGCGATGCCGTGGCCCCAGGACTTGGCGCGTTCAGCAGATGGATCGCGTTCGGACGTTGGACGAGGAGAAAGTCGTCGACGAGCGTTCCGTCGGGCCGAATCGCTTGGGCGCGAACGCCGCTGGGTCCACGAACCAGGTCGCGCAGCTCGACCTCCGGCACCAGCCGCTGCAGCGATCGGCAAAACATGGTGGCGCTCAGCGAGCGGCGGATCTCGGCGAAGGTCTGTCGTGGATAGCGAAGGGCGAAACGGCGGAGGCCCGAGAACGCAAGCGCTTCGCCGACATCGCGAACCGAGATGTCACGCCGGCGGTAGCCCTCCCGGCTGAGTGCCAGTACCGCGTTTGGGCCGGCCTCGAGTTCGCCGTCGATGGTACGCGTGAAGTGGACTCCCAGAAACGGGAAGTTCGGATCAGGAACCGGATAGACAAGGTTTCGCACGAGCGACCGGCGTTCGGGGCGGATGATGAAGTACTCACCGCGAAACGGAACGATGCGGCAATCGGTCTGTTCTCCGGCCAACCGGGCGATGCGATCGGAGTGCAGGCCGGCGCAATTGATGAATGCTCGAGCGCGAAACTCGTTTGCGTCGGTGTCGATGCGCCAGCCGGATGCGTCGGCCTCGATCCGCCGGACGCGGGCGCCCGTCTGCACGGTGCCGCCCATGTTCGCGATCTCCGCTGCGAGCGCCTGAACAACCCGCCCGTAGTCGACAATTCCTTCTTCGGGCACGTGCACGGCGGCGACACAACGGACGTTCGGCTCGAGCTCGGCCGCCTCGGTGGGACCGAGCCAACGCAGTCCGACGAGTCCATTGGCCGTCCCGCGCTCGAGCAGCGTGCGAAGCCGCGGGACCTCCGAGTCGTCGGCTGCGACGACGAGCTTTCCACAAATCTCATGGGGAACGCCGTGCTCGCGGCAAAACGCGGTCATCGCGCGAATGCCGCGCACCGCGAAATCGGCTTTGAGCGACCCGGGCTTGTAGTAGAGGCCCGCGTGCAAGACGCCGGAGTTGTGCGTGCTCTGATGCTGCCCGGGTGCCGCCTCCTTCTCGAGTACGACGACGCGGCGCGAACGGTCGGCTAGCAGCAGGGCACGCGCGGTCGAGAGGCCGATGAGGCCCCCACCGATGACGACGATCGAGGTTGACTCTGGCATTGGCCAGCGAAGTCTACTCTCAACGGAAAACGGCGCCGGGGCCGCGGAGAAGGTGGCGATACGGCGGCCTCAGGCGGCCGTCGGAGCAACGCGTTCCGCGTCCCGGTCGAGCACGGCGCGCGTATTGCACCCTCCCATCGAGCATGAACCACGGTGTTGGTCGTTCAATCCTCGCGATACTGCTCGCCTTCACCGCTGCACCCCGATCCGCAGCCCAAGCCGGCGCTTCCGCCGACACGACGGGCGGGAAGAGCAATCTGGTCCCCGTCGTCGAGATCACGGGGTTCCTGACGCTACTCAGCGTTTACGATCGCTTTGCATATGCCAACGCGGTGCAGGACGGCAAGAAGGTGTATTCCTCGACATTCTCGAGCACCTGGGATCATCTCCGCGAGCAGCGCTGGGTACACGACCAGGATCCGTTCAACGTCAATCAGTTCGAGCATCCCTATCAGGGTGCGACGATGTACGGTCTCGCTCGATCAGCCGATCACGATTTCTGGACGTCGCTCGCGCACGCGAACTTCGGAAGCTTCGTATGGAAAATGGCCGGCGAGACCGATCCGCCGTCGATCAACGACCTGATCACCACCGGCCAGGCCGGAAGCCTCCTCGGCGAGGCGCTGTACCGGATGGCGGACCTCGTCTTGAAAGACCAACCCAGCGGCAAAACGTCCCGCTGGCGCGAATACGTCGCCGATGCGATCTCTCCGCCGCGTGCCCTGAATCGTCGCGTGTTTGGCGAGCGCTTTCGAGCTCAACTTCCCGACAGCGCGCCAGCGACGTCGTGGCAAATCAGACTGGGCGCCAACCTCGACGCCGTCGCGCACGATTATGGGGCGCCGGCGACTCTTTTGAACCGAGCCGCGACGGCCGAGTTCTGGATGACGTACGGTCTCCCGGGAAAGCCCGGCTACGCGTACACGCGACCACTCGACTATTTCGATTTTCAGCTTTCCGCACTTTCGAATACCAGCAATCCGATCGAAAACGTCATGATCCGCGGGCTGCTCGTGGGGGCCAAGACGGCGGAGACGGCCAATTCACGCGGGATCTGGGGACTGTACGGGTCGTACGACTACATCTCGCCGTTCCTGTTTCGCGTGTCGAGCACCGCCGTGTCACTCGGCACGACGCGTCAGTACTGGATCGTGCCTGGCCTCGCGCTTCAAGGCTCGATGCTTGGCGGCGTCGGGTACGGCGCGGCCGGTTCCACCACCGTGATCCCGAGCACGCCGACCAACGCCGCGATTCGCGACTACCACTTCGGCGTCACGCCGCAGGCGCTCCTTGCGCTTCGCTTCATCGCCGGCGACAGGGCGATGGTCGACATGGCGGGACGCGAGTACTACGTGAGCGGCGTGGGCTCCGACGACGTACATGGGTCGGAGACGATCTTCCGCGGCAACCTGGGCTTCAACGTGCGGCTCGTCGGCGGCCACACGATCGGGGTGCGGTTCGTCCAATCGAATCGCGACGCGCGCTACGGCAAGCTGCCGGACAAGCGGTTCGCTGAGGGGACCGTGACCCTCTCGTACTCATTCCTCGGCGCCCAGCAATTCGGTGCGGTGAAGTGGTGAAGCGGTGACGCATCACCCGGCATCGCGGCAGTCAGCGAGTGCTGGCCCAGCGCGATGATCGCGGCGTTCGAGTTCGCGGGAAATGACAGGGCCGCACGATGCATCAGGGCGCCTTGCGGACTGTAATGATTCCCGAATCGACGATCTTGCCGGTGCGAGAGATCGCGTTGAAGTACATGGAGTCATCGATGATTTCCGCGATCAAGAAGGCATTGTCCGCGTCGAACCCGACAGCGGTCAGGCTCGTCCGGCGGAGATCGCCGCGACGCAACTCGCCTCCCGAGCCGACGACGAAGTAGGTAATGCCGTGCTGAGGCTTGGTGCGCTCGTAGACGTGATCGTGTCCGGAGAGGACCACGCTCACGCCGTACTTGATGAACATCGGTTCGAGCGTCGCTCTCAGCGCCAGGTTGGAGCCGTGCGTGGCGCTGGAGGAGTACACCGGCACGTGGAAGGTTACGATCTTCCATGCTTCCGACGACGTGCGAAGCTCGTTGTCGATCCACTTCACCTCGTCAGGGGACATGTCCCCGCTCTCCAACACGAAGAACCGGACGTCCTGGTTGGGCGCCTTGAACGAGTAGTACAGCCTGCCATTCATGTTGAACGGCTTGTAGTCTCGCTCTTCCCGAAGGTCGTGATTGCCGAGCGCTGCGTAGAACTTCACGCCCGAGTCGAGGAGTGGCTTGTAGGGAATCTCGAACTTGTCCCGAAAGTCCTGTGGGCTCTCCGACCCCAGCAGGTTGTCGCCGACGGTGGTCACGAGATCGAATCGGAACCCGCCGTACGTCTTGATGAGTTGAGCCGCGGTCTGATACTCCGCCGCGTTTCCGTTTCCGAAATCGCCGAACGCGGCGAACTTGAGCGACCCGGCCTTGTTCGGAAGCTGAACCGGCCCGGGCGTCTGGGCGCCTTGCTGGGCTCTCGCGGCGGCAAACTCCCGGCCGATCGTGGGCCAGCAGAGCGCCAACGTCAGTGCGACGACGAGACGGCGAGCGTGCATGGGGATCATCGTGACCGCCTCCACGTCACGCCGTCTTGCTCTCTTGCACCGCCTCATGCACCGCATCCTTCACCGCCTTCTTGACGACTCGCTTCATCGTGTCCTTGACGCCCTTGTCGTGCAGGACGTCCTCGCCGGCCTTGGCCACGGCTCGCTTCACCGCCTTCTTCATCGTACTGACGATCGGATCCAGGTCCTTCGTAAGGACCTTGACCGCCTTCTCGGATTCCTTTTCCAATGCCACGGCCGTCTCCTTTTTTTCTTCCTTCGCTTTCGTCGACCGCTTTGTATCCCAGTCGGCCTCGAACGTCTCGATCAGCTTCTTTACAGCCTTCGTATCCTGAATGATCAGACCCAGCTCACGGCGTGAATCGAGCTCCGGTGCACGCAAGCTCTGGCTGCCGATGAAGGCTTGGCGTCGATCGCGAATGATGGTGCGCGTGTGCAGCCGCACTTTGTCGAGCTTTTGCGCATCGAGCGGGACCCGTCCGGAAACCGTGCCGATGACCCGAATCGCGACTCCCGCCTTCTGGCGCTCCTGGAGCACGCCCAGGAGTTCCTTGTCGGAGATTTGCGGATCGTAGATCAGCAACTCCTTCTTGGCGCGGTGCAGGAACGCGGTGAGCGACTTGCGAGCGTTCGCGGGGCTCACGACGAACGTCTCGGTCTTGGGGACGTACTTGGCGCGGCTGCAGTCGGCGCGAAAGAGCCGGCGGGCCTCGCGCACCCAATTGGCGCGCGTGGTCACGACGCCGAAGCCCCGGCTGTGATCGATGTCCAGGTGCGTGAAGTTGGTCGAGAGAACGCACAGGATGCGGCGATCGATCACTATGAACTTGTCGTGGTAGCGGCTCAAGTCGCCGGAGGTACGGGCCACGATGATTCCCGCTGCGAGAAACCGAAGCTCCAGCTTGCGGAGCCCCGGCTCGCCGCCGCGATTCGTGTAGGCGATCAACGCCGTCACGCGGACGCCTTTCGCGACCGCCGCGACGAGGGCCGATTCGAGATCCTTGCGATCGAAGCGGAAGACCGCGATGTCGATGCTCTTTTTCGCGTTCGTGATGGCGGACAGAATTGGCGCCACGCCGTCGGTCGGTTCGATGATGAGTTTCATGCGGCGATCGGTGCCGGTTGAGTGGGTGCCGGTGTCGAGGGCGCCGACTGCGTGGGCGCCGGTTGAGCGGGGGGCGGCGGCTCGGCAACGCCGGCCGGCGTCGGAGGCTTCGCCGGCTCCTCCTGGGGGGTCTGGATCTTGAGCAGTTCCGCGTACACGCCGTTGAGCGCCATCAGCGTTTCGTGCGTGCCTTGTTCTGCCAGTGCGCAGTCCTTGATGACGAAGATGACATCCGCGTGACGGACCGTGCCCAGGCGATGAGCGATCACGACGGAGGTGCGGCCCTTCATCAGGGTTTGGAGTGCATCCATCACGGTCTGTTCGGACGCCGCATCCAGCCCGGCCGTGGGCTCGTCGAGGATCAGGATCGGCGTATTGCGAATGACCGCACGGGCAATCGCGATCCGTTGGCGCTGACCGCCTGACAGCGTCACGCCACGCTCACCGACGATGGTGTCGTATCCCTTGGGCATCGCCTCGATGAATTCACTCGCGTTCGCCAACTCGGCGGCGCGCTTGATCTCCGCCGATGACGCGCCGGGCTTCCCATAGGCGATGTTCTTCCAGATGGTCGTGTTGAAGAGCAGCGTGTCCTGCAGCACGAAGCTGATCTGATCGCGCAGCGACCGAAGCTTGTACTTGCGAACGTCGGTGCCTTCGACGAGGACCTGCCCGGACGCCGGATCGTAGAACCTGGGGATCAAGCTGACGATGCTCGTCTTGCCCGCACCCGAGGGACCAACGATACCCGCGACCTGTCCCGCCGCGATCTTGAAACTGACGTCCTTGATGATTGGCTTGTCGGGGGCATAGCTGAACGTGACGTTCTTGAACTCGATCTGACCGGTGAACTTCGGGGCAGGGCGTGCGCCGGGCAGGTCGCGAACGACGCTCTCGATGTCGAGCACTTCCTGAATTCGCTCGTAACCGACCATCGCCTTGGAGGCCGTGTCGGTCATCTTCGAGAGGTCGCGCATCGGCTTGTACATGTTCCCGAGATACATCAGGAAGACGATGAGCACGCCCGCGCTGAGCGATCCCGTCATCGCCAGCCGCGCGCCGTACCAGAGGACCAGGCAGGTGCCGACGGCGACGATCAACGCGACGACCGGCGCCAGCTTGGCCTTGAGGTTTCGGGCCTGCATGCCGGCGTCGACGTTGGCGAGGCTCTCCGTCTCGAATCGCTCCTCCTCGTAGTCTTCGCGCGCAAATGCCTTGACTACGCGGATGGACGTCAGTGCTTCCTCGACGACGGAGAGGAGGTCGCCCTCCTTCTTGCGCACCGCCCGCGAGGCCTTCTTGATGCTCCGCGTGTAGCGGTACACGACCACGAAGAGCACCGGCATCACCGATAGGGCGATGAGCGTGAACCGCCAATTGAGATAGAGCATGACGCCGATCATGCCGGCGATGGTCATCACGTCGACGAGAATGCCGAGCAGCGCCGATTCGATGAAGTCCTGAATGACCTCGATGTCGGTGGTGACCCGCGTGATCATGTCGCCCGTTCGTGTCTTGTCGTGTTCGGCGAGCGACAGCCGCTGAATGTGGTGGTAGATGGTCCGCCGCAGGTCGTGTCCCACCCACTGACTGATGCTGGTGGTCAGATATTTCTCGAAGTACGCGCTGATTGCGCCGACGACTGCCACGACCGCGACCGCGGCCACGGCAAAATTCAACACCGCGTATGGCCCATGGCCGAACGTGCGGGTCACCGCCTGCCCGACGAGTCCCGTCAGCGTCTTCGCCTTCAGGATGTTGTCGACGACGATCTTGATCGGCCACGGATCGAGGATGCTGGCGAGCGTCTCCCCGAACACGGCGATGACCGCAATCGCCAGCGCCTTCCAGTGCGGCCGAACGAGGTCGATGATCCTCAGCCTTCTGAGCGGGGATCGAGACTTCACAGCGGCGGCGGAGTCAGCGGGCATCGCTCTACACCGTGACGAACGCGAGATAGTCCGCGATTCGTCTAGACGACCCTTCGCCCCTGGATCACGCGCATGACAACGACGATGAGTGCGATGACCAGAAGGAGGTGAATGAGCCCGCCCATCGTGTACGCCGTCGCCATGCCCAGAAGCCAGAGGGCAAGCAGGACGACGATCAGCGTCATCAGCATAGTGTCTCCTCGTCAGTGGCAGCGACTGCGCGACCACTAATACAATTGTTAAAAAGCGCGTGTGGCGGAGCGCCCACGATGCTTCAGTATGTCGTCGCGGGGGGTGGCGCGAAGTCGGGGCAGTGTCTGCACTCGTGTAGTCGTGTGCCGGTATCGCTGATGGGCAAACACCTGACACGATGCGCGGCCCGCGGTGATAAGTAGTGCTGCGTCCTTGCATCGGCATCGGACTTGCGATGCCAAGGTCAGCCGCAACGCGGTTCGGCGGTGACGCCTGTCGCCGCCGCGCACGCAGCAACGGCTGGAACAGTCATACGCATACGGACCGCGGTGCATCGAGCGCAGTCATTCAGGCAGCCTCGCCGGCGTTCGCGGATTATGCTCCACAGGGAGGCGCGACAGATGAAGCGCATACGAGTTCTCAGCGCGACATTCCTTCTCTTGGCCGTCGGTGGCAATGCGGCCGTGTACGCCCAGGGCCGCGGGCAGGAGAAGCAGAAACCGAAACAGGAACAGAAAAAGCAGCCCGAAAAGCAGGTCCCGCCGCAGGAGCAGCAGCAGCGCGCGCGACAGGAGGAGCAGCGCGCGGCGCAATACAAACAGCGTCTCGACGCGCAGGTTGCGGCGGCGCAGCAGCAGGCGGCGCAACTCGCGGCGCAGAAGCGGGCCGCCCAGGCGGCCGCCCAGGAGCAATACGCCGCCGCGTTGCGCCAGCAGCAGCAGCGGCTCCAGGCCCCGCGCGATTACTCGCACGACCCGTACGTGACCACGCCACACACGTATCGCTACGTCATCGGCGGCAATACGCGTCAGACCAACCAGTATGGGGCCGACGTGTTGCGCCAGGCGGTGAACGACGGCTATCAGCAAGGCTACCGGGCCGGCCAAGCGGACCGCCAGGATCGCAGGCGGTCATCATACCAGACGACCTTCGAGTACAAGGACGCGAACTACGGCTACGACGGCAGGTACGTCGACCAGTCCGACTACAATTACTACTTCCGGCAGGGCTTCCGCCGCGGGTACGAGGACGGATACAACAGCCGATACCGATATGGGAGGTCTGAGAACGGCACGCCCGTCATCCTGGCCGCCCTTTTGATTACCATTCTCGGACTCAAGGCGATGCAGTGATGATCGCCGCACGCTTCGATGGCACTGTGCCGCGAATCGATTGTTGACACCGGCGACCCGGTGCGGAAGCCGGTCCCGACAACTCACCCCGCAGCGACGCCCGTCGCTGCGGGGTTCGTATTAGCGGCATAGAGAGCCATGATATGGAAACGGTGAAGCGTGGCGCCCTGATCCTCTCGATCGCCGCTGCGCACGCGGCCGCGCAGCGCGCGAGCCCCGCCGAAGGCGCGTGCGACGGCAAGATCGTGACCTCGATCGCCATCACGCCGCGCGATCCATCGTTCCTCGCCATTCCGCGGCAATTGCGCGGAGTGGCGCGCGCCGTGGGATTGCTCTCCACGACGTCGAAAGCGGCAACGATCGGCCGCTTCCTGCTCCTCTCGATTGGGCAACCGTGCACCGAGCGACAGCGTGCGGAGTCGGAGCGCATCCTGCGCCTGCAACCCTTTCTGGCCGACGCAAGCGTGCGGGTCGTGCCGGACACCGGGGCCGGCGTGCGCATCGCCGTCGAGACGATCGACGAGCTCCCGACGGTGCTCGACCTTCGGTTACGAGGCACGCACCCGTCGCTGGTCCGCTTCGGCAACGGCAACGTCGGCGGCCAGGGACTCTATCTGGCGGCGAGTGCCGAGCGCGGCTTGGCCTATCGCAACGGCTTCGGCGTGTACTCCGTGGCGAATCAGGTGCTCGGGGAGCCCTACACGCTCGCGCTCGTGGCGGAGCGCGCGCCGCTCGGCGGAGAGCTGACCGCCGCGTTTGGGCACAAGTTCTTCACCGACTTGCAGCGAACCGCGTGGCACGTGGGCCTCAGCGACATCGACCGCTATGTGTCCTTCCGCGTTCCCGACGACGACGCGCTGTCGCTCAATGTGCGGCGTCGGTTCTGGGACATCGGCGGCGTCCGCCGCATCGGGCTGGGGCGTCGCAGCGCGTTTGTCGGCACCCTCGTCACGCACGAGGACGTGACACCGACGGACCGATTCGTCGTGATCTCGGACTCCGGACTCGTCGCTGCTGTCGGTCCTCGACTCGTGGATTCCGTTTCTCCGTACCGAAACCTGCGCGTCAATGGTGTCGCCGGCGTCCGCGCGCTGTCGTTCATGACGGTGCGCGGATTCGATGCGCTCACCGCCGCGCAGGACGTGGCCCTCGGCGCGCAGTTCGGCGCACTGGTCGGGCGGACGGTTCGGGGATTCGGAAATACCGACGACGACCTGTTCGTCTCGGCCGACTTCTACGCGGGGATCGGGTCGCCAACGTCGTTCGGTGCCGTGCGCATCGACGGTGAGGCGCGCGACGACCGACGCACGGGCGACTGGGATTCCATGATCGGCAGCGGACGATTGGCCTGGTACTTCAAGCCTGCCGCGGCGCACGTCGTCATTGGCAGTCTCGAATTGTCCGGCGAGCGAGGCGAGCGTGTGCCGTTCCAACTCGCGCTTGGCGACCGGCAGGGCGGCGTGCGCGGCTACTCCGCGTCGAGCGATGCCGGCGCGATGCGCGGCGTCGCGCGCCTCGAAGAACGCTGGTCGATCGGCGGATTTACGTCGCACGACGCGCTGGGTCTCGCGAGCTTCGTCGACGCCGGCCGGGTCGGGGCGGGCGATGCACCGTTCGGCGTGAACAGCAGCGTGAAGGTCGGGATTGGCGTGGGACTCCTGGCGGCCTTCCCGCCACAGTCGCAACGGCTGTGGCGCTTGGACGTCGCCGTGCCGGTGAGCCCTGACGCGCATGCGCGCGGGGAAATTCGCCTGACCGGCTATTGGACGCGAAGGTTCTGGCGCGAGCCGGATGACGTGGCGCGCGGGCGCAGCGGGGCGGCGCCGTCAACGATCTTCACGTGGCCGTGATCAGGGGATCCCTGAAGGCGTTCTGGCAGTTTCCCGACGGCCGCCCTTAGGCGGCGAGCGTATCGTTCGCGAGATGTCGCCGTCCGATGAGCCCGTCGCAGCCAGAACCTCCGCGTTGGTCCTTCCACGGACACCGTATGCTCTCCGTCGCGCCGGATACGATCGCGTTCACCCGGAAGCCCCAAGGGTACGGACTGCCAACATCGCCGATTCCGGCGAGCGTCCTCGTGCCCTCCGAACGGTCGAACGAGAGTCACAAGTTCGAGGCGAGCGAGAAGGCGAGGCTGCGGCAACTCGCTGTCGCTGAACGATTGCTGCTCGGCGCCCTGCGCGAACGGGATGCCGCCAATCGGGCGGCGGCGGCGGAGGGGCGCGCGAAATTCCTCGCGACGGCGGGGCGCGATCTCGCAATGGCCCTCGATCGGGGTGCAATCCGTGAGATCGTTCGGCGATCCGCCCTACCGCGCGACGGGTCGTGGTGCATCGTGGATCTCGTCGAATCGAGTGGCGCCGTCCATCGCCTCGCCGTCGCCCACCCCGATCCGACAAAGGAAGCCCTGGCGCGTTCTCTCGAGGATACGTGGAATCCGACGAGCGACACCTCGAGCGTAATAGACGCGGCGCGTCCTTCCAGACGGGAGCCGAGGGTCATCACCGAGGGTTCGGCCGCCGCGCTCATTGTCGCAGCGCACGGAGCGAAAAACCTCGAGCTGCTCCACAAGCTCGGCTTCGGCGCTTTGCTGGTCGTTCCGCTCCTCGTGCGTGACAGGTGCCTCGGCGCGATCACATTCGTCACGCGAGAAGGCGATGCGCCGTTGTCCGACGACGAGATTACGCTGGCGTCGGAGCTCGCCGAGCGCTGCGCGATCGCGCTGGACCATGCCCGCCTGTTCACCCAGGCCGATGAGCTCCGCGAGGCGGCCGACGCGGCGAATCGGGCGAAGTCCGCGTTCCTCGGCAACATGACCCACGAGCTGCTCTCGCCGCTCAATGCCATCGGCGGATACGCCGACATCATGGAGATGGAACTGCACGGCCCCGTGACTTCGGAACAGCGGGCGGACCTCGAGCGCATCAAACGCAATCAGGAGCATCTGGTCGCGCTGATCTCTGGAATTCTCCAGTACGTACGCTCCGAGACCGGTCACACCGATTACCAGCTCGCACGGCTCCCGGTCGGGCCCCTCGTGCGCGAGGCGGCTGACATGCTGGCCGGCGCCGCGGCCGGCAAGGATCTCGGACTCCGCGTGCAGCCGAGCGACTACGACGCGGCGGTGTGGGCCGACCATGTCCGAGTCCGCCAGATACTGGTGAATCTGGTGACGAACGCGGTGAAGTACTCGCCCACCGGAGCTGGAGGCATCGTGCTCAGCTCCACCGCGGGCCCCGATGTCGTCCGTATTCACGTGTCGGACGCCGGCCCCGGAATTCCGAGAGAGAAGTTGGGGGCGATCTTCGAGCCGTTCGTGCAACTCGAGAACGGTCGTCGCGACCGGCAGGGCGGCGTCGGCCTTGGCTTGGCGATCAGCCGCGACCTCGCGCGCGGAATGAAGGGCGATCTCACGGTCGAGAGCACGCTCGGTGCCGGCTCCCGGTTCACTTTGACGCTTCCCCGCGCCAGCTGATTGTCCCGCCGCTCGTGCGATGGCTCGTGTGCCACGACCCGAATATTTTCGTGGTGCGCGATGCCGGCGCCACACGGAGAAGGGCACATCGGGATGACGACCCCAGAACCAGCTGCAACGGCCGCGCGTGAACTGGCTCGCTATCTGCTGGAGCGCGAAGCTGCCGACACCACCGACGCGGCCAGCCGCGCCGCGGCGATTCAGCGAGCGTGGGCGCGCGTATCGGAAACCCTCCGACGCTCCATCGGCGAGGACGGGTACAACGCGTTGCTCGCGCGGGCGCTAGTGCACGCGGAGGCGCAGCACCCGGTGTTGAAGAACATTCGCCGCGCCGACGCGCCTGGAATTCGCCTGGACGTCATCACGGCCGTCGAAGGCCACGGGGCGGCTAGCGCAGGCGCGGCCGTCGAAGCGCTGTTGGCCGCTATCGTCGAGATCCTCAGCGACCTCATCGGAGCGGATATGGTGCAAAATCTCTTGAATCGGGATGACCACCCTCAGGCAGGCGGACGGGGAACACATTAGCGCTCCAGTCGCGCGTTGCTCGCCCCGAGCACGCCGGTGTAATACGCCATCAGGGCCCGCTGGAAGGCCAGGCTCGACCTCGCATTAACCGCCGAGCTCTGAGCCTGGATGAGCGTTGCGCGCGCGAGCGCGACTTCGACGAACGTCGAGACGCCGTCGCGGTAGCGCGCCTGCGCCGCCTCGAGGGCGAGCGCGGCGGCCTGCTGCTGAGCATTCGTCTCGACGAGCTGCTCCTGCGCGACTTGATAGTCGAGGAAGGCGCGGCGCACCTCCAGGGCGACGGTTTGGTCGACATCGCGCAGCGCCAGCGTCTCGTTCTCGAGCAGGATCTGCGCGCGCTGGCGCGCGATGGACACGGTGCTTCGGTCGAAGATCGGCACCGAGACGCCGATGCCGAACGACCCGCCGCGCCGTTGATTGAGCTGGCTACCAAAGCTGCCGTCGGCGGTGCTGTTGACCCCGCTGCTGTATCCGGCGGTCGCTGAGATGAGGGGAAAGCGTCCGCCTTCCGCAACCAGGATCTCGCGCTTGGCCGCTTCGACGCGAAGGCGTTGCGCCTGAACGTCGACGCGCTGCGTGAGTGCGACCGTGATCAGGCTGTCCAGACAGAAATCCGGCGGGGGCTTCGTGGTGTCGCGCGGTGTCGGCGGTACGAACGTGTAGATGCCTCGTGGATCCAACAGGAGGTCCTGAATGAGATCGACGTTGGCGAGCTCCGTCGCGTGCCGCGCGTTGGCGACGGCCAACCGCGTCGAGGCGACGGCCGCTTGCTGCTGGTACAGGTCGCCGATCGCGCGCGTCCCCGCTTTCGTGAAAGCCACGAGCTGAGTGAGCTCCTGCTCCTGCGCGACGAGGTTCTCCTGCTGCACCCGCACCTGCTCCTGTTGCGTGATGAGATTCAGAAAATCCGACGCGACCGTGAACACGACGGTCTGTCTCGTCCGGCCCAGGTCCTGAGATCCGGCGCTCAGGATGAGCTCGGACTCGTGCAGCGAGTTGACGTTCTGCCGCCCGTTGTACAGCGTGACACCGCTCGAGACGCCGCCGCTGCCCGAAAACGAGTTTGGCGAGATCGAGCCATTGCCGTACCCCTGCGACGTCTGCCAGCTCGCGGACAGGTTGGGAAGGAAGGCATTGCGAAGTTGGCGAACGCTGAGCGAGTCGAGCGTCGTCGCGTTCCGCGCCAACCGCACGGAACTGTTCTGCGCCAGGGCGATGCGGATCGCCTCGGGGAGCGTTATCGGCCCCGCCTCGGGGTGGCGCGTCGTCGCCGTGTCTTGCGCAACGAGTGCCTGCGCGCTCGCCGCGAGCGCGACGATCGAGACGGCGAGTCGGGCGCGGGCGGCTGTCACTCGTACCGCAGCGCCTCGATGGGATTGAGCGCCGCTGCCTTGCGCGCCGGATAGTAGCCGAAGAAAACGCCGACCGCCGCCGAGAATCCAACCGCCATCAACACGGCCGACGGGGGCACCACCGTTTGCCATCCCGTGACGCGCGCGAGCAGCATCGCGCCCCCGTAGCCGGCAATGAGTCCGACGAGGCCACCCAGAACGCTCATGACGATGCTCTCCACGAGGAATTGCGTGAGCACGTCCGAGCCGCGGGCGCCGATGGCCATGCGGATGCCGATCTCCCGCGTCCGCTCGGTGACGGAGACGAGCATGATGTTCATGATGCCGATGCCGCCGACGACCAGCGAGACCGAGGCGATCGCCGCCAACAGTCCGGACATCACCGACGTCGTGCTCGTCGCCGCCGTGGCGATCTCGGTCTGATTGCGCACGGTGAAGTCGTCGTCGGCGCCGTCGCCCAACTTGTGCGACTCGCGCATGATCGCCGTGATCTCGCTTTGGGCGGCCGGAATGTCGCCGGGCGAGAAGGTGCTGACGAGAATCTGTCCGATGCGCACGTTGCCGCTGAGGCGCGTTTGCGCCGTCGTGTAAGGCATGAGAATCACGTCGTCCTGGTCCTGCCCGGCTGCGTTCTGGCCCTTCGCCGCGAGTACTCCGCTGACCGTAAACGGCGCGTGCCCGATCTGGATCTGGGCGCCGGTCGGCTCCTGACCCGGGAAGAGTTGCTTGGCCACGGTCGCGCCGAGGACCGCGACCTTGCGCCCCGAGGTGACGTCGACGTCGGTGAAGATGTCGCCCGACGTTGCCGACCAATCGCGGATGGTGAAGTAATCCAGCGACACGCCGTTGATCGACGTCCGCCAGTTACCCTGCGGGCCGATCACCACCAGTCGCGTCGACGACGACGGGCGACACGGCGGCGAACGTCGTCCCCTCGCGCTTGAGCTTCTGCGCGTCGTCGATCGACAGGCGGTTGAACGTCGCGGCGCCCTGGCTCACCCCGCCCTGCGCCGTCGAACCGGGGAGGACGATGATGAGATTCGTCCCCAGGCTGTTGATCTGAGCCTCGATCTGCGACTGCGCGCCTCGGCCGACGGCCACCATCACGATCACCGCGCCCACGCCGATCACGATGCCGAGCATCGTGAGCAGCGTCCGCATCTTGTTCTTGAGGATGCTCTGCCAGGCCAGGCGCAGCAGCGTGCGTTGTTTCATGCCGCCTTCACGACGGCCGGCAACCCGATGACGTCGTCGCCGAGCGCCTCGAGATCCGCCGCCGCGCTCCGCCGGTTGTCCACCGCGTGATCGCGAAGAATGCGTCCGTCGCGAAGCTCGACGATTCGCTTGGCATATTGCGCGACGTCGGGCTCGTGCGTGACGATCACCACCGTGACCCCCTGGTCGTTCAGTGCCTGCAGCAGAGCCATCACGTCGATGGTCGTTCGGCTGTCGAGATTCCCTGTCGGCTCGTCGGCCAGCAGCAGGGTGGGCTGGGTCACGAGTGCACGCGCAATCGCCACGCGCTGCTGCTGTCCACCGCTCAATTCGCTCGGCTGGTGGTCCATCCGCTCGCCAAGGCCGACGCGCGTCAGCGCTTCGGCGGCCGACGCCCGGGTGTCCTTCCAGCGGCCCGTGCGGTCGTAGAGGAGCGGCAGCTCGACGTTCTCGACCGCCGACGTCCGCGCGAGAAGATTGAATCCCTGGAAGACGAAGCCGAGCTTCTGATTTCTCAAATCAGCCAACTCATTCTTGGACAAGCCGTCGACCCGCACGCCGTCGAGTGTGTACTGTCCGGCGGTGGGCACGTCGAGGCAGCCGAGAATGTTCATGAGGGTCGACTTGCCGGACCCCGACGAGCCCATGACCGCCATCAGCTCGTTCGGAAATACCTGGAGGTCGATGCCGCGCAGGGCGAATACCTCGTTCTCACCCATCCGGTAGATCTTGGTCACTCCGGCGACGTCGATGACGGGTCGCAATCCGTTCGCGACGGTGGGCACCTTCATCATCCGCCCCCCCGCGTCCGCCGCCCGGCGCCGGCGCGAGCGGGTTGGCCGACGGTGCGGCTTGTGACGAGGTGGTGACCAAGGTGCTGCCGATGATCACCTGCGTGCCCGCCGCGATTCCCACGCCGCTCACCTGCGTCCGCTGGCCGTCGCTCAGGGCGACGCGCACCGGAAGCCGCACGAGCTTCTGGTTCGCGTCGAGCGTCCAAAGGCCACCGAGGCTAACGAGGGTACCGGGGCCACCGGGGCCACCGGCCGCTGATGCACTGGTGCGGCGCGGACGCACCGTCGCCGCGATTCCGGCCAGCGGGGTGTCGGCTGTTCCGCCGGCGCCCCGAGTACCGCGCGACGAATCGGCGCCCGGGGTCGTGAGTGGAAGGCCCGAGGCCGCGCGCTCCTCGGACGTAGGCGTGAAGCGCAGCGCGGCGTTGGGCACGGTGAGCACGTTCATGGCCGAACCGGTGATGAACTGCACCGTGGCGGTCATCCCGGGAAGCAGCTGGGAACCGGCGTTGTCGAGAGTCACGACGACCGTGTAGCTGACCACGTTGTCGCTGAGCTTCGACTGCAAGCGCACCTGCTCGACCACGCCGTCGAACGTACGACCTGGAAACGACCCGACGGTGAATCGCGCGGACTGTCCGTCCTTGATGGCGCTGATGTCGCTCTCGTCGACTGCTGCGAGAATCTGCATCTGCGCCAGGTTTTGGGCGATGAGAAAGAGCTGCGGCGCGGAAAGACTGGCGGCGACGGTTTGTCCGACGTCGACATCGCGCTCGACGATTACGCCGTCGATCGGCGCGTAGATGTTCGTGTACGAGAGGTTTTGCTTGGCCTTGTCGAGCGTGACCTGGGCCGACTTTGCCGCCGCGATCGCGACCGACCGGTTCACCTGCATCGTCCCGAACTCGGTGGCGCTGATGAACTGCTGCGTGAACAGCGGTTCGTTGCGATCGTATTCTTGCTGGGCTTGGAGCTGCTGCGCGTTTGCCTTTTCGAGCTGCGCTTGCGCATCGCTCACCGCTTGTTGCTGCAAGACGGGATCGATGCGGGCGAGGAGTTGGCCCTTCTTGACGACATCGTTGAAGTCAGCGTGAATCTCCGCGACTTGTCCGGACGCCTGCGTGCCGACCTGCACCGTCTTCACCGCGCTCAGGGCACCCGTCGCCGACACCGTTTGCAGGACGCTTCCGAGTTCCACGGTGGCGAATCGATATCCCGTTTCACCCGCGTCGGCTGCGCGACGTACGATCCAGACCGCGACGGCAATGGCGCC
The DNA here is from genome assembly GCA_963736315.1 of uncultured Gemmatimonadaceae bacterium. Taxonomy (GTDB): domain Bacteria; phylum Gemmatimonadota; class Gemmatimonadetes; order Gemmatimonadales; family Gemmatimonadaceae; genus JAQBQB01. The sequence goes on from CAVTOB010000001.1 coordinate 1,024,784, forward strand.
GAGCGCCACGGCCGCGATGGTGATTGTCCTGGTTCGGGTCATTGAGATGCACGCTCAAGTGCGAGAGATCGCTCCGTGGAATAGAGTTACGCGTCATCGGGGTGCGCGAGCCATCGCACGAAGGGATGAACGGCGGCCTACGTCGTTTGGCGGAGCAGGCGGGGCGGGCGAACGAAGCTCCGACAGCGGTCTGACTCGTCGAACGACGACTATTTCTTGTTTGCCAGTTTGCCAATCGCGACCACGAGCAGGACGACGACCAGGACGCCGATCAGCGTCCAAAGCGACATTCCTCCGCCCATCCATCCGCCGATATGGTTCGTAACGAGGCCCTCTCGTCGGGCTGCGCCTATCCCACCATTGGCAACGGCCGATGAATTGGAGCGACGGTGACGTTGAACGCCGTCGTCATGGGATCATGACCCTAGGCTGCACGAAACGAGCCGATGCACGAAGGTCGCAGTGAGACGCGCGAAATCATACGTATGCGCCGGGAATTCCCTGATGAAACGCAGGGCCTTCGGTGCTAGGTCATGCTGTGCGCAACCCCGCGACGTGTTACGATAGAGCATGCTTCCCGGCACGATGCGACATGCCAGCTGATCCCGGGCGCCCAGCGAGCAACGCCTCCCGCGTCGCCGGTGCCCGCTCGTCGCGCGTCACGATGCACGACGTCGCGCAGCGCGCAGGCGTGTCGCAGCCGCTCGTGTCGATGGTGATCGGCGGGAGTCAGTCGGTTCGCGTTTCCGAGGCGACGCGCGGCCGGATTCTTCGCGCGGCCGAGGAGCTCGGGTATCGGCCGAACGTGATCGCGCGGGCGCTCGTGCAGAGCCGCTCGTATTCGCTCGGCATCATCGTGCCGGATCTCCACAATCCGTTCTTCGTCGACGTCGTGGCCGGCGTCGAGCGCGTGGCGGCGGGTGAAGGCTACGCCGTCTTGTTGTGCAACGCCGTCGAGGTCGACGCGACGCGACACGCCGAAGCGTTGCGGGCGCGGCAGATCGACGGCATCATCATCGACGCCGTCGGCGCCGCGTCGCTCGACGCGCTGGCGCTCGCCGACCTCAACGCCGTATTGATCGACGAGCCGTCGGAGGTTCACCTCTCGGTGATGAGCGATGCCGTCGGGGCAGGGCGACTCGCGGCCAATCATCTGCTCGAGTTGGGGCATCGGCGCATCGGAATGATCGGACCGGCGAGCGATCTCTGGGCTTTTCGAATGCGCGAGCGAGGCTTCGTGCGCGCCATCCGCGACGGCGTCGGAGGAGGGAACGGACGCATCGCATCGGATCATCTGCGCCGCACGCCGCCGACGGTCGAGGGGGGAAGAACCGCAATGCGCGCGTTGCTGGCCGAGCGCGACCGGCCGACGGCGGTTTTTTGCACGAACGATCTCCTGGCGCTCGGCGCGCTCAAGGCGTGCGTCGAGACGGGTGTTCGCGTGCCGCACGCGATGTCGATCTGCGGCTGCGACGACATCGAGACCGCGCGCCTGGTGACGCCCGAGCTGACGACGGTGCATATCCGCGCGCGGGAGTTGGGGGCACGAGCCGCGCGCACGTTGATCAGATTGGTCGAAGGCGACGCTCCGCGTGGCCGGGCGAAGCCACTGAGCGCTCGCCTCGTCGCGCGTGGAAGCACGGCTCCACCGCCGGTGGAATCATGAGGGCGGCAACGACCGCCACGGCGCGGGGCTCCACCGTGCACGCGACGTTCGCGTTCATTCGCGAGACGTATGGCGCCGCGGTGCTCGACGCGATCCTGGACACGCTCGACGCTAGCGTGCGCGCGATCCTCGAGCGAGCGGCGATGACGGACGAGTTGCCGTACGAACATCTTCTCACGCTCTGGCGATCGGCCGACGAAAGCCTTCGGGAGCGGGACCCGGATTGGATGGAGCAGGCCGGCGCGTTTGCCATCGATTCGTTGGGGCAGCAGCTGTACGGCGGCCTGCTGCGGAAGTCGTCGCCGATGGAGTTCATCACGCAGTCGGTGTCGCTCTTTCGGCTGTACTATGCGCCGGGCGACATGGTGCCCGTGGAGCTGGAAGGGTCGCGTGCGGTGGCGCGGCTGGTGGACTTTCCGGCGATCGGACCGCTGTTCTGCCGGCGTCAGACCGGTGGGCTGCGGCGCGCGACCGAGCTGGCCGGGGGGAAGCAGGTGCGGGTGACGCACGTGCGCTGCGAGCACGAGGGCGACGCGTACTGCGAGTGGGAGTTGCGCTGGGCTTAGCGCCTCCGGGTTGAGGTGTCCGGGAAGCCTCTCTTGACAAAGTGCGCTGATAATACGTATTAGCTGGTTGGTTATACGCATTACCAGCGCCCCCCTCCAGCCCAACCGCCACTCCCGCGGAGAGCTCTGTCATGATGAGACGCCTGCTTGCTGCCGTCGGCTACTCGGCACTTCTCGTATTCCTCGCGGCGGCTCGGCCCGCCACGGCGGCCGCCCAGACCGGCCGGATCACCGGAACCGTCATCGATTCCGCCAAGGCTCCACTCGCCGGTGCCCAGATAACCGTCGTTGGACAGCCGCTGCGCGCGGGGAGCGATGAATCAGGGCGATTCGTCATCACCGGCGTTGCGCCCGGGACGTACGAGCTCCGAGTCCAGCGCCTCGGACAGCGCGCCGTCACCGTGGCTGGCGTCGTCGTGCGCGCGAACGAAGCAACCAACGTTTCGATCGTGCTCGCTCGCGTGCCACTCCAACTATCGGGCGTGGTCGTGTCGGCCTCGCGACGGACGGAGAAGGTGACCGAGGCACCGGCGACCGTGACGAGGCTCGACGTCCAGGAAATTCAGAACAGCGTCGGCAACTCGTTCGGCGGCGCGCTCAAGCAGGTCAAAGGGCTCGACTACATCCAGCTGGGAATCATGTCGGTCGCCGTGAATGCGCGAGGGTTCAACAGCGCTTTCAACAATCGCGTGCTGCAGCTCGAGGACGGACGGCTCGCCGTGATGCCGGACAACGGGCTTCCCCTCGGCTCGTTCACGACGATCCCCAAGGTCGATATCTCGTCGGTCGAAGTCTTGGTCGGCCCCGGCTCGGCGCTGTATGGACCGGATGCATCTGGCGGCGTCGTCACGCTCACGACCAAGGATCCGCGCGCCTTCCCGGGGTCGTCGTTCGAGGTGACGGGCGGATCGCGCAACTTCTACGACATTCAAGGGCGCCAGGCCGGCGCCGCCGGCGATCACCTCGGTTACAAGCTGTCGGCGGAGTACGTGGCGGCGAAGGATTGGGACAATCACGACGTCTACGCGCCGATCGCGACGACGGCGCCGCCATCCCAGGAAGTTGGCGCCGACTTCAATACGAGCGTCGCGCGCGGTGAAGGCTCGCTCGTCTACTACGGCATTGGACCGAGCGGTCGTCTCGAGCTCTCCGCCGGGATGAGCAAGAACAACACGATCGGACTCACGAACGTGGGCCGGAATCAAATCAAGGATTGGAAATACGGACACGGCCAACTTCGCTACACCGACAACAACTGGTTCGGTCAGGTCTATCACATTGAATCGCGGTCGGGCGCCACGTACCAGCTGAACGGGTTCGCGCAGAATCGTCTCCGCTATCCGACGATCACTGACGACTCGGTCCGATCTCTCTCGGCGTTCCCGGACAAAGCGAACTTCACGGCGGGTGAGCTGCAAAACACGTTCACGCTCGGCCAGCTGAACGACACGCGGTTCACGTGGGGCGGACAGTACCGGCACGACGACGTCAGCTCGATGCGGCAGTGGCTGGTCGATCGGAAGACCGGCGAAGACGTCACGATCAATCAGAAGGGCGTGTACGGCCAGCTCGAGGCGCCGATCAACAACTGGCTCAAGCTCATCGCCGCCGGTCGCTACGATAAACACGACTTCTACGACGCGCAGTTCAGCCCGAAGGCGGGCATTCTCGTGAGCCCGACGCCGGATCAGACGGTACGGGTCACGTACAACCGCGCGTTCAAGTCGCCGTCGATTCTGCAGACGAGTTTCTTCTATCCGGACTTCCAGCCGTTCATCGGCGTGTTCGGCAACAAGGATGGTTTCATCATCAAGAACGCGGCTGGAACCACGGTCAACACGATCGATCCGATCACGCCGGAGACGAACAACACTTGGGAGCTCGGCTACAAGGGCGTGATCAATGGATCGCTCTACCTCGACGCGACCGGGTACTACTCGATCTTCGACCGCTTTCTGAGCCCGCTCGTCATCATCGCGAACTTCACGACGCCGGCATCGGCCGGCGGCCCGACGACGGCGTACGACGCGGTGACGGGAGACAAGATCGTCGGCGCGACCGGCGGCCCGCAGATCCCGCTCACGTACTTCAACGTGGGCCGCGCCAAGATACACGGCGCCGACGTCGGCCTTCGTTATCTGCTCACGCCGACGATCGACATCAACGGCACGACGAGCATCCAGAAGGTGGACAACATCTCACGCAAGGCGACCGATCCCGCCGAGGCGACGGCGTTCAACAGCCCGACGGCGAAGGCGACGTTGGGCATGACGTTCGCCGAGTTGGGGTCGCGTGATTTGAGCGCGAGCTGGGCGGGCCGGTTCGTCACCGGCTACGACTTCCTGTCGGGTGTGAACGTCGGTCATATCCCGGGTTTCTCGACTCTCGACATTGGCGCCAGCTATCGCCTCAAGGACAGCGGCGCGCGGATCAACCTGAGCGTGCAGAACTTGTTCGCCTGCCGCGCGGGCACGGTCGCGCCGAACGGTTGGATCGCCAGCGGCCGCGCGTCGATCTACGCCCAGGATCGCCAGTGCGGACTCGGCAAGAAGCACGTCGAGATGCTGAATTCGCCTGAGATCGGCACGATGCTGTTCCTCGGCGTGCGCGTCGACCGGTGAACGTCGGCTCGCTGTTGGCGCGCCACGCACGCTACCGCGGGGGTGACACGGCGGTCGTGTGCGGCGCGCACCGGTTCACGTTCGCCGAGCATTACGCACGCGTGAACCGGTTCGCCGACGTGTTGCGCTCGCTCGGTATGAGGAAGGGCGACGCGCTGGCGATCATCCTTCCCAATTGCATCGAGCTGCTGGAGGCGTATCGGGCGTGCGCGCAACTCGGCGTCGTGTCCGTACCGCTGAGCCCATTGCTGCGCGGGGCGGGTCTCGTGTCGCTGCTGCGCGATTCCGATACGAAAGCGGTGCTCGCCTGCCGCTCGATGGTCGAGCCGTTGGACGAAGCGCGCCGCGAGCTCGGTCAAATCGCGGCGGACCACTACATCCTGACCGACGCCCCAGGCACTCCCGGGTATCGTGACTACGCGGCGCTCACCGCGGCCGCGAGCGCCGATCCGCCGGCCGCCCCGGACCTTCGAGACGATGACGTCTACAACGTCATCTACTCGAGCGGCACGACCGGTCAGCCAAAAGGGATCATCCACACGCATTACGTGCGGGCGCTGTACTGCACCATGTTCGCCAGCCAATTCCGGTTCACACCCGAGAGCGTGGTGATGCACGCCGGGTCGCTCGTCTTCAACGGCGCCTTCGTGACGCTGATGCCGGCTTGGTATCTCGGGTGCAAGTTCGTTCTGCAAGAGCGCTTCGACGCCGCGGCGTTTCTCGAGCTGGTCGAGCGCGAGCAGGTGACGCACGTGATGATGGTTCCGTCGCAGATCGTCGCCGTGCTCAATGCCGCGAAACTTCTCGCGCGAGAAACTCAAGTCGCTGCGGATGCTCTGCTCGGTCGGCGCGCCGTGGCACCGCGAACACAAAGAAGCGCTCCTGCCGGCGCTTCCGAATTCATTGTACGAGCTCTACGGACTCACCGAGGGGTTCATCACGGTGCTCGACAGCGCCGATTTCGCGCGCAAGATCGACTCGGTCGGCACGCCCATTCCGTTCGGCGGGATGCGCATTGTCGGCGACGACGGCCGTGATCTGCCGCCAGGCCAGCCGGGCGAGATCGTGGGATATTCGCCGCTGATGATGCCCGGCTACTACAAGCGGCCGGATCTCACGGCGCAGACGATCGTCGACGGATGGCTGTACACGGGCGACGTCGGCATGGTGGACGAGGACGGCTATCTCCATCTCGTCGATCGCAAGAAGGACATGATCATATCGGGCGGCGTGAACGTGTTCCCGAAGGACATCGAGGAAATCGCCGTCCAGCATCCGGCGATCCGCGAGGTCGCGGTGTTCGGCGTGGCGAGCGAGAAATGGGGCGAGTCGCCCTTCGCCGCCGTGATTCTGAAAGAGGGCGGCTCGGCGACGACGGACGATCTGCGGGCATGGATCAACGCGCGCGTCGCCGCGCGGTATCAGCAACTGCAGGGTGTGGTGATCGTCGACGACTTCCCGCGCAGCACGGCCGGCAAGACGCTCAAGCGCGTGCTGCGCGACGTCTATGCGACTCAGCCCGACGCCGCTCCCGCGGCGCGACCGCTAACGACCGCGTAATATGACAACTCATAAGCCCATCGACGCCGCGAGTGAGGCCATCGCCGCGAGTGCCGCGGACCGATTCCTCGCCGCGGGCGACGTGAACATTCACTATCTCGACGTTCCTGGCGGCTCGCCCCCGCTCGTCTTGCTGCACGGGTTGTCGGCGAACGCGCACTCCTTCGGCGGCCTGATCGGAGCGGGGTTGAGCCCCACGTTTCGCGTGATCGCGCCCGATCTGCGCGGGCGCGGGAAAACGGACAAGCCCGCGACCGGCTACACGATGGCCGACCACGCGAGGGACGTGCTGGCCTTGCTCGACGCGCTCGGCCTCCAGCGCGTGGTGCTGGGCGGCCATTCGTTCGGCGCATATCTCGCGATCTACATCGCGGCGAAAGTCCCGGACCGCGTCGAGAAGCTGATCGTGATCGACGCGTCGATCACGCTCAATCCGCGCGTCGGAGAGCTGCTCAAGCCGTCGCTCGACCGACTGACCCGCATCTCGCCGTCGGTCGACGCGTATCTCGCCGACGCGCGGAGCGCGCCGCATCTGACCGGCTATTGGGGCGTCGACGTCGAGCAGTACTTCCGCGCCGAGATTCAAGAAAACCCGGACGGGACGGCACAATCGGCGACGAGCGCCATGGCGATCGGCCAGGCGCTGCAGGGAGTGTCGACCGAGCCGTGGTTGGAATTGGTACGCGCCGTCCGCCAACCGACGTTGCTGCTCAACGCGACCGGCGGCTACGGGCCGCCCGGAACGCCGGCGCTCGTCGAGCCGGAATACGCCAAGCAGACCGCGGCGGCGTTCGTCGACGCCCAGTACGTCCAGGTGCCGGGCAATCACATGACGATGGTGTTCGGTGCGGGGGCGTCGGTGGTGAATGCGGAGATCGAGCGGTTCGTGCGCGGCGTCGTGCCCACTCAGGCATGACGAAGCTCGATGGAAAAGTCGCACTCGTCACCGGGGCTGGGCGCGGCATCGGCCGCGCGATCGCGCTCAAGCTGGCGCGTGAGGGCGCGCGTGTCGTCGTCAACGATCTCGATGACGAGCCGGCGGCAGAAACCGTAGCGGCCATCGGCGCCGGAGGCGGGGCGGCGGTTTCGTGCAACGGAAGCGTCGTCGAGGCGGGATTTGCCGAGCGGTTCGTGCAGACGGCGCTCGATCGTTTCGGCGGTCTCGACATCGTCGTGAACAACGCCGGGTTCACGCGGGACAGCGTCATTCAGAAGATGACGGACGAACAGTTCCAGGCGGTGCTGGACATCCACGTCACCGCGCCGTTTCGAATCCTGCGCGCCGCCGCCGAACCGATCCGGCGATTCGCCAAACAGGAAGCGGAGGAAGGCCGCGAGGTGTTCCGCAAAGTCGTGAACATCTCGTCGGTGTCGGGGCTCTGCGGCAACGCGGGGCAGATCAACTACGCCGCCGGCAAGGCCGCCGTCGTGGGGATGACCAAGACGCTGGCGAAGGAATGGGGGCGGTATCGCGTCAACGTGAACTGCGTGGCGTTCGGGTTCATCGCCACGCGGATGACGGAGCCGCTCGGCGAGGCGCGGCTCGATTCACTCGCCAAGCAGCAAATCCCGTTGGGCCGATTGGGCACCGTCGAGGAGGCGGCGAATGGCGTCTATCTCTTCTGCACCCCCGAGTCCGATTACATCTCCGGTCAAGTCGTCACGGTCGGCGGCGGAATCAGATTCTGAGAGGGCGCTGGAACGGGAGACGCTGCGGCGCGTCACGCTGCGGCTGATTCCGTTCGTATTCGTCCTCTACATCTTCAATTTTCTCGACCGATCGAATGTCGGGCTGGCGGCGCTGCAGATGAACGCCCAGTTGGGGTTCAGCGCGCGCGCGTTCGGCCTGGGTGCGGGCATCTTCTTCGTGGGATACTCGTTGTTCGAGGTGCCGAGCAACCTCGTGCTCGTTCGTGTCGGCGCGCGCCGGTGGATCGCGCGCATCATGATCACGTGGGGAGTGTTGGCGTCGGCGCTGATGTTCGTGCGTACGCCGGCGCAGTTCTATGTCCTTCGATTTCTGCTTGGCGTCGCCGAGGCCGGGTTCTTTCCCGCGATTCTGTACTACCTGAGCCAGTGGTATCCGTCGTCGATGCGAGCACGGTCGAGCGCGTGGTTCATGATCGCGATCCCGCTGTCGGGGACGATTGGCGGTCCGCTCGGCGGATGGCTGCTTGGCCTGAACGGGCGCTGGGGACTCGCCGGGTGGCAGTGGCTGTTCGTCGTCGAGGGGATTCCGTCGATCTTGCTCGGACTCGTCGTGCTGCGGTATCTGACGGAGCGACCGGGCGACGCGCATTGGTTGTCGAGCGAGCAGCGGGCGTGGCTCGTCGCGCGGCTGGATGGGGACCGCAGCACGGCGCAGACGGCGCACGGACTCTCGGCGTTGCGCGGACTGGCGCATCCACTGATCTGGCTCGCCGCTCTTCCCGAGTTTCTCGTGACGACGGCGGGGTACGCCTACTTGTTCTGGGGTCCGACGCTGATCCGCGGCGCTTTGCACACGAGCAACGCGGCGACCGGTTGGCTGACAGGTGGAATCGCCGCGTTGTGCGCGATCGGCATGCTCGTCGTGGGTGCGAGCTCGGATCGGACCGGCGAGCGCGCGTTGCACGCGGCCGCGTGCGCGACGGTGGCGGCGCTCGGTTGCGCGGGAGCGGGTTTGCTCGGAACTCCGGCGTTGCGCATCGCGAGTTTGGCGCTCGCCGAAGTCGCCGTGATCAGCTTCCTCGCGCCGTTCTGGTGCCTCCCGACGATGTTGCTGAGCGGCAGCGCGGCGGCGGTGGGGATCGCGTTGGTGAACGCCATCGGGAACGTCGGCGGTTTCGTGGGGCCGAACGTGATCGGGTTCTTGCAAACGGCGACCGGCGGGGACACGGGGGCGTTTCTGTGCCTGGCCGCGATGGCGCTCGTGGCGGCTGGAATTTGCGTCTCGATGCGCGGCAGCTTAGGGGCGGCGGTCGGTCCGCGCCCCGGCGTCGGTGTTGTCGGCGAGGCGGCGATCAACTCCGTGCCGACGCCCTGAACTCCGCCGCCCGTTCGCGTTGCGCCGAGCTCAGCGCTGACAGGGCCTCGTCGGCCTTGAGATCGGCGCCGTAGACGGGTGTGCCCGGCTGTTGACGCCAAGAATCCGCCAAAGTGCCGGCGTCCACTCCATCGAAACCCAATTCGTCGATCAACTGAAGCACAGTGGCCTTGGCCGACGAGTCGTCGCCGGCGACCGGAAGGGCGATGCGCCCCGCCTGGTCTGCAGCTCGGCCGCGTTCCATGAGATGCTGCGCGTAAATGGTGTTGAACGCCTTCACCACCGGACGGCCGAGCTGTTGCGCGACCCACTGGCTCTCCGGCGTGCCGTCTTCGATCGCGGCGATTCGGCCGTCTCGCTTGGGATAGTAGTTGCCCGTGTCGACGACGACTGTACGATCCCCCGACGCGAACAAGTCTCTGGGTAAATCGCGGATGCTCTTCTCGGGGATGGCGATGATCACCAGGTCCTTGCCGCGCGCTGCCTCGCGCACTGTGACCGGCTGGACGGCCGTCTCTGCGGCCAGCCCGACGAGCGTCGCCGGTCCTCTCGAATTGGCGACGGAAACGTCGTGCCCAAGCGCGCTCAGGCGGCGCGCGAGTGTGCCGCCGATGTGACCCGAACCGATGATGCCGATCTTCATTGTAGAATCTCCCGGAGGCAGGGGCGCAGATTACCGCGCGCTGATGCCGCAAGTTCTCGGCCTCGCGGTTTACGACAACTGCAACAGCGAACTGCAACGACCTCAACGCAAGGCGCAGAGGACGCGGAGACGCAGAGAGAAACGGCGAAAGGATCTTTTTTGGAACGACCTCGGACAGGCAAATCTTCGAATGCGACGTCATTTGAGAATATTCATGATAGGGGCGGGGATCGCCGTGCTGTTCATCGCGATCGTTCCCGCTCTCTTTTTGCGGCGCCACGGTTGGCATGGCGTGCCCGCGGACGCTTTCCCGATAACGCCTGGCCGGCCTTAGGGGGGCGCCCGGGGCTGTTTTTGCGCGTTGGGGCGGCGAAAAAGGGGTTCCGCCGCAACCACTACGACCTCGTCGGTGCACCGACTACATTTAACGGAGCAGGTCGATAACGATTCCACCCCCACGCAGAACGGAATCTCCAAGGGTCCGGCGCGGTCCGGACCCTTCGTCATTTGTCGGCTGAGCACGGGCTCGATGTTCGAGTCGTGCGATCACAATCCCGGGGCCGGCACGTGTCCATTCCGCAACCGACGAAGGTGAACTGATGGGTGCAAAGAAACCGCCAAAGGAGCCGCCAATGAACGCGCTAGAATTTCGGGAAGGCGATCGCACGTTCACATGCAACGCCGCGTCGTCTCCGGCGACTCCGGAGACAGTTTGGTGGTGGGTCAGCATCACCGGTGAGTCTCAGCGGTACGCGGCATTCCGAACGCAGGAAGGCGACGCGCCGACGAACCTGCGCCCGCGGATTCTCGCGTACTATCAGCAGATGGTCGCCGATCGTGAGCGTCCCCGCGAGGTCCGCACCCATTGGGCCCAGCGTCGCGCCGCGGCGAAGCCCGCCGAGCCGGGAACCCCGGGCCAGACGCCCGAAAAGGCCTAGCAGGTAGCTGGCAGCGAAGTCTGGAGGTCCCCGACGCCGTCTTCGCTCCCCGCACTCGCTAACGGAACACAACGCGGCCCGTACCGACTCTTCGGTGCGGGCCGCTTCGTTTTCCCCAGTTCAGAAGCGAGCTCGAGTTACTCTTTCGGTGGATTCGCTGTTTCGTCGGGCGCCGCGCTGGGGTCCGGCTGCCGAAGCTCTTCGGCCTCGGCCTCGCGCTTCCGGGCGCGCTTCTCTTCCTGCTTCTCCTTGCGCGCCATCTCCTTGCGCCGCTTCTCAAAATTGTAGTTCGGTTTCTTTGGCATTTCAGGGTGGTTATGGGATGACCAACCAAAAAAAGGCCTGCTCGCAATTCGGCAGGCCCCTGAATCAGTCGGAACTTGTCCGCGCGCATGGCGCGCCGTCGCATCGTCTGAAGGATGGCTCATACGCGGGGCGGACGCAACCGTCGTGGCTGTCGCGCCCGCTAGGAAGCACGCTGAGCCGTAGCGAAATCGTGGACCCCTCGCGTGCTTCGCAGGGTATCAACAACAAGTCCGCGCCCGACGCGACGTTCCAACGTTGGGCGTTTCTATTTGTAGAGGAGGTTGCGAGCGATGCTGCTCCAACACGGCTTTTCTAAGCTCTTGATCGGTTCGACCGCCATTCTGTTCGGCACCGCTGGCTTCAGCGCCAACGGAAATTCCGCACCCGCCGCCGTTCAGACCCAGACCGTCACGCAATCGATCGCCACCGGCGCGTCCGGTTCGGCCGCTCCCGCCACTACGGCGGTAGCGACGCGCGCGAAAGCGGCGCTCGCCGTCTTTTCTTCGGCCGTGCGCAAGCTCAGCGATCCGCGCGCCCTCAAGGACGCGTTCAACAGCTATTTCGCGTTCAAGGCGGCCCACCCGAACGACGTGAAGAAGCCGTACCTCTACTTCGTCGACTATGGTCTGCCGAATACCCAGCCGCGCGGCTACGTGTTCGACATGGCGGCGCTGAAGGTCGTGGACGGTCCGTTCACGGTGGCGCACGGCCGCGGCTCCGCGCCGTCGGGTGCGTCGATTCCGACGCGATTCTCGAACGCCGTCGGAAGCGCGGCGACTTCGTTGGGGCTCTACATCGCCAAAGCGACGTACGCGTTCCACGGCCATTCGGGGGGCCAAGCCTATCGGTCCATCGGGCTCAAGCTGGACGGTGTGTCCGACGGATTCAACGACAAGGCGCTCGCTCGCGGAGTGGTGGCGCACGGTGCGCCGTACGTCACGCCGAATAGAGCGGGGACCAGCAAGGGATGTCCGGCGATGGAGCCGACCCGCGCGCAGCGGCTGCTGCCGAAGCTCGCGGATGGTGGAATGGTGTTCCTGTTCGCGCCGGATTCGAAATGGATCGCGGGCGATCAGTGGCTCGACGCGGGCGTGAACTGACGCCCCGGGCTCGACGAGTATCACAAGACGCTCGAGTGGGAACCAGATACGAGACCAGCATCGAGCATTCAGCTCGATGCTGGTCTGACCACTCGTCACGATCCGCCCGCCACAGAACGCCCCTTCGACCCTAGTCCGCTCGAAGCGCCGTATTCGGATCGATCCTCGCCGCCCGTATCGCCGGTGCGAGACTGGCCAGCACCGCGACGACCCCGGTGACCGCAACCACGGCAATAAACGTCAGCGGATCGCTCGGCGTCACGCCCTGAAGCAGCGTTCGGAGCACGCGCGTCAGGAGCAACGCCGAGACGACTCCGATCGCTAATCCGGTCATCGCTTGTCGGAGCCCGGAGCGAAGGCCGATCGCCATGAGATCGTTCGGCGTGGCGCCGAGCGCCGCACGAATTCCAAATTCATGGAAGCGCGACGCGACCACCTGCGACACGATGCCAAAGATCCCGATGGCCGAAAGGAGCAGAGCGACGAGGCCGAAAACGCCGAGCGTCTGCATCGCGAACCGCTGGCCGCCGATTGCCGCGTCGACGATGTCGCGCATCGTCCGCACCTCCGACACCGCCAGGCGCGGATCGGCCGCGCGAACGGCGGCGCGGACCGAGGCGATGAGAGAATTGGGATCGCCGTCCGTCCGAACCACCAGGCTCATCGATCGGCGTGTGCTTCCCGGCGCGGACGCGAACTGGGCCAGGGTCGCGTAGAACTGCGGCTTGACCGTACCAACGAGCGCGTTGTGGTGCACGTCGTTCGTCACGCCGACCACCGTGTACCAGCGCGTGGTGTCGCGCGAGTTGATCCGCACGCGTCCGCCGAGCGCGTGGCGTCCCGCGAAGTACTGCTGCTCGAACGCGCGGTTGACGATCATGGCGAGCGGGGCGCCCATGTCGTCGCCCGAGGTGAATGCGCGGCCTTCGCGCAGCGTGAGCCCCATCGTCTCGAAATAGCCTGGCGTCACGACCTGCCAGTCACCAGGCGCGCCCTGATTCGGCGGCGGCGTGTAGCCGTCGATGGTCATTCCCCAGTCGCCCATCTCCGTCGCGAGCGGTAGCAACCGCACCGCGGCGACTCGCTTCACGCCGGGAAGCGCCGACACTCGGCGCTGTACGTCGTCCCAGAAGGCGACGACGCGGAGCGAGTCCGGATACCAGATCGACGGTGTCGATACGCGCATCGTGAGCACGCCGTCGGCGCGGAATCCGGGATCGATCGCGAGCAGATTGTTCACCGTGCGGATCATGAGTCCGGCGCCGGCGACGAGCACGACCGCCAGCGCGATCTCCGCGGCGACCAGCGTCTGACGCCAACGCAGCCGAGCGCGTCCGGTCGTCGCACCGCGTCCGCCTTCGCGAAGCTCGCCCGCGGGAGCAAGGCGGCGCGCGTGAGCCAGCGGAAGAATTCCCGTGAGCAGCGCGGTGACGCACGCGATGGCGAGCGCGAACGCCAGCACGCTCCAGTCGATCGACGTCTCCGCCAGACGAGGCAATCCCGGCGGCGCGTTGGCGCGGAGCAGGCGAACGGTGAGCGCGGCCAGGGCGATACCGGTCACGGCGCCGAAGGTCGCGAGCACCGCGCTTTCGGTGATGAGCAATCGCGCGAGGCGCTTGTCTCCCGCTCCCAGCGCGACTCGCACGGCCAGCTCGCGCCGGCGCGTCTCGCCGCGCACGAGCAGCAAGCCGGCGACGTTCGCGCAGGCGATGAGCAGCACGAGCACCACCGCACCGAAGACGACGAGGAGCACCGGCTTCACGCGCCCGGTGATCTGTTCATCCATCGGAACGACGAACGCGTGAAACCCGACCTTCGCCATGTAGCCGAACTGCTCGAGCTCGGCCACTATGCCGCGCAGCTGCGTGTTCGCCGTCGCGGCCGTCGCGCCGGGAGCGAGTCGCGCGACGCCGTAAAAGCCGTGACTCGCGCCGCCTTTCGGGAACGCCGGGCCCGGCAGCGCGCCCTCGCTCGGCGCGTCGGTCGCGAGCGGAAACCAAACGTCGGTGCGCTCGCCGGCCGCGTAGTCGAGCGGCATGCGGAACCCGGCCGGCATCACGCCGACGATCGTCGTCGCGTTGCCGGAGATTTGAACCTGCCGGCCGACGACCGATGGATCGGCGCCGAAGCGTCTGTCCCACAGCTCGTGACTGAGCACGGCGACGCGCGCACCTCCCGGACGATCTTCATCTGTCGAGAAGCCTCGGCCGCGTTCGGGGCCGACGCCAAGGATGGGGAGAACGTTGGCTTGGACGCTCGCCGATCGCACGCGTTCTGGTGTGTCCCCATCGACGGTCGCGGCGCCGTCGGTATAGATGCCGATGTCGGAGAACGCGCCCACTCTCGCTTTCCAGCCCTCCCACTCATCATATGAAAGCCACGTTCGGTCGAAGCCTTTCCAAGCGCTCCACACGGCCACGACGCGGTCAGGCTGCGCGTACGGGAGCGGCGCGAGCAGCACGTGCTTCACGACGCCGAACACGGCGCTCGTCGCGCCGATGCCGAGCGCGAGGGTGAGCGTCGCCGCCGAAGTGAGGCCCGGCCGATGTCGGAGCGAGCGGAGAGCGAAGCGTAGGTCGCTCCACGCGTCGAAGAAACCGCTCGTGCCGCGCTCGTCTCGCGCGTCGTCCTTGTGGCGCTCGACGCCGCCGAAATCCCGGCGCGCGCGCAGGCTTGCCTCACGATCCGACAAACCCTCGCCGGCGCGAAGGCGCGCCTCCATCTGGAGATGGAAGCGCATCTCCTCGTCCATCTCCGAGTCCCGGTGCCCTCGACGGACGAGCGACGCGAGCGACGAGGCGATCTCGTGGTACCAGGCCATGTCAGGCTCCTGCAAGAGCGTGTTGGAGCACGCGGTTGACGGCGGCCGACGCGCGGTTCCATTCCGCAAGCTCGGCGCCGAGCTGTTTGCGCCCTGCTGTGGTTATGTGGTAATAGCGCGCCCGCCGGTTGTTATCGCTGGCGCGCCATTCGGCGCGGATCCACCCTCGGCGCAGCATCGCCTGCAGCGCGGGATAGAGCGATCCCTGGTTGACGTCGAACACGTCGTGCGAGATGTCGCGCAGCCTGAGCGACAGTCCCCATCCGTGCATGGGTTGCTCGCTGAGGAGCTTGAGGGCGAGCATCTCCAGCGTTCCCCTGAGAACTTCGGCGCGGGGGCCGAGCCGGTCGTTGGGCATGCCCTTTAGATAACCAAAAGGAGAAAAGGGTTCGAGGGGGGTGGGTGGATGGGTGGACCGGTGGACCGGTGGACCGGACAAGGCGTAAGGATCTCGTGTTTTCCACCGAGGCAGCCGGTCCTGCGGTTGCGCGCATTGTAGGGCAGTGTTTGCGTGGTGGGATGGGTCGACACGAACGCATTGCACTTGGGCGGCTGCTCGCCGGGGCGCTGGTCGCCAACTGCGCGGCGCCGCGCCCACCTCGGCTCGATCCGATGCGCGCGGTTCCCGTGGCGCAATGCCCGCCGATGGTCGAGCCTCGGTTGCAATTCCAAAGCGCCTTCTGGCTCAACCTCCACAACTTCCTGAACAAGGAAGCCAAGCGGCGCGAGCGGATCGACGACGACGGGCAGGGCGCGCGCGGAAACATCCAGTCGGACACGATGGGGCTCCGCCCGTTGAACGCGGCCGAGCGACGAGCGTGGAACAGCGCGTTGAGCTACTACGCGGCGCACGTTCTCACGGATCGGATGGAGGGCGCCGACAGCGTCGTGGCACGCGTCAACGACCGTCTCGCCGCGTCGCCGGAGGAATCCCTCGAGGCGGCTGACCTGGACCCGGCGCTGGACGCGGTGCTCAGGGACGTCGCACCGATCTACCGGAGTGTCTGGTGGCCGATCCACGACGCGCATAACAAGACCTGGATCGCCGCGTCGCGCGGCCTCGTCGAGCGGTACGGCGGATGCGTCTTCCCCCAACTGCAACGCGATCTCGAACGGCCGTGGCCGTCCGCACCAATCAACATTTATGCGACAACGTACGCCTCGTGGTTCGGCGCATACACGACGACGGTCGCGGGTCCGCGGGTCACCATCTCCACCAACGCGGTCGGCAATCAGGAGCTGTACGCGCTGGAGACGATCCTGCACGAGAGCGCGCACGCCGGGCAGCTGCTCCAGCCCGCCGACTCGGTGATGACGGCCGACGCGGCAAAGCGCGGGATCGCGCTCCAATCCGAGTTGAGCCACGTACTCCTCTTCTACACGACCGGCGAGATCCTCTCCGGGTTGATTCCCGCGCACATTCCGTATGCGGAGCGGTTCGGTATCTGGTCGCGGAACAGTGAGACGAAGAGGCTCGAGGAGATCCTGACCGGTGCTTGGAAGCCTTATCTCGCGGGCAGCACGTCGTTCGACAACGCGCTGGACGACCTCGTGCGGCGTTCTCGGCACTAATCCGGCGGCGCCACGCACATGCGCATAGGCATTCTCGGCTCGGGGTTGATGGGCGGGAAGCTCGGGACGATCTGGGTTCGCGCGGGCCACGACGTGGTGTTCAGCTACGCGCGAGAGCAAGAGAAGCTCGAGCGGTTGGCGCGTGACTCGGGTGGCGTGGCTCGTGCCGCACCGCCGGCGGAAGCGACGCGCGACGCGGATGCGGTGCTGCTCGCAGTCCACTGGTCGCGCGTGGACGACGTATTGAGGCAGGCCGGCGATCTGTCGGGGAAGGTGATCGTCACTTGTTCGATGCCGATGAACGCCGACGACACGGAGCTCGTCGTCGCGCACACTTCCTCCGGCGCCGAAGAATTGGCGAAGAAGGTGCCGGGCGCGCACGTCGTCTCGGCGTTCGGCACCGTACCCAGCGAGGTGTTCTTCAGCGTTTTCGAAACAGCCAGGACCGGCCCTCGGCCGAGCCTGCTCTACTGTGGCGACAATGCCGAGGCAAAGAACGTCGCCGCGCGGCTCATTCGCGACGTCGGCTTCGAGCCGCTCGACGCCGGCCCACTTCGGATGTCGCGGTTCACGGAGCCGTTCACGCTACTCATCGCGCGGCTCGCGTACGAAGGCGACCACGGACCCGCCGTCGCCTACCGCTTCGAGTGGTACGAGGAGCGCAAGTGAACAGAGGGGTCGCTCTGCTTTTCTTTGCGCGTGGCGAAGTCGAGATGCGTGTCACCAACGGTTTGGGCTGGTGCTCACTGTTCCCTGCGATCCGGCGTTTCTGGGGCGGCGCACCGGTGACCTCTGGTGGACGCGCCGCGCGCGCGACAGAGTATCTGCCTGCGGTGGTCAGCGAATCCCACTCGGGGGGTGTCGATGTCAGCGTCCAGCGTCGTTCGCCGTGGAGTCGTGTCCTTCACTTTCTCGTTCGTCGCGGCGCTCGGCGTGTCCGCACAGTCGCCGACCGGTCGCCCGCTGGCGATCGAGGATTACTATCGCGTGAAGACGGTCGGCAATCCGGACTTCTCACCCGACGGCAAGTGGGTCGCGTTCACGGTCAGCACGCGCGTCGAGGCGACGAACGACAACACGAGCGAGGTGTGGCTCGTGGCGTCGGACGGGTCGGCGCCCGCGCGTCGCGTCAGCGCCGAGGGTGCGAATGCCGCGGCGCCCGCGTGGCTCGACGACGGCCGCCTGCGTTTCTCGGCCGGTGGGCGGGCGTTCGCCCTCCAACCCGCGACGCCGGCCGAAGTCACGGAAGTCCCCACGGTCGGCCTTGCCGGTGCTGTCGGTGGCGGAAGGGGCGGGGGGCGCGGCGGACGCGGTGGTGGTGGAGGCGGGCGCACGATGCCGAACTCCGCCGGAACCATGAGCGCGATCGTGCGCGACACGCCGCCGCCGAAGCGAGAGGCGGTCTACGAATCAGAGTTCGCGAAACGGCACGAAGAGCGCTTCAAGGGCGTCGAGTTCGACTGGATGGATTTCCAGCGCGACGCGGCGCCGTTCCCGCTCGCGAATCGCGCCGACCCGCAAGTGAATCCTGCGCAGGAGATCTTCGTCACACCGAGCGGTGGCGCGGAGCGACAACTCACGCATCTCGGGCTTCGTCCCGCCGGCGCGAACTGGAATCCCGCCGGGACGACCCTCGCGTTCACCGCCGACTCGACGTACCGCAACGAAATGGTGTACGGCCGCAGCGACGTGTGGACGGTGACGGCGGACGGCGCGCTCAAGAAGCTGACGTCGAACCCCGCCTTCTCCTACGCCGGCGCGCAGTATTCGCCCGACGGCGCGTCGATTCTCACGACGCGCTCGACGCCGACGGACTGGGTGATCGCGAAGAAAATGGACAACGGCGGGCCCGTCGACGTCGTGCTCGTCGCGCCAGGTGGCGGCCGCGAAGTGAATCTCACGGAGGCGTGGGATTATCTGCCGTCGGCGCCGTTCTGGAGTCGGGACGGGAAGTACGTGTACTTCACGGGCGGCATCGGGGGCACCACGCATCTGTTCCGCGTGACGGCGACGGGCGGGAAGGTCGAGCAGGTGACGACGGGCCAGCGCCGGTTGAGCGGCTTCAGCTACGACCGCGCGCAGACGAGAATGGCCTATGAGGTCGGCACGTTCGAGGCGCCGTCGGAGATCTTCGCGGCACGGTTCGACGGGAGCGGCGAAGTTCAGCTCACCCACATACACGACGACTTCAGGCACGAAGTCGCTCTCGGCAAAGCGGATCGGCTCAACTTCACGAGCGCCGACGGAACGCCGATCGAAGGGTTCTTGATCTACCCGTACGGCTACCGCGCCAACGCGGGCCTGTACCCGCTCATCGTCAGCAACCACGGCGGTCCGCATTCGGCCAACGAGTACGGCTTCGATTTCAAGAACCAGTATTTCGCGGCCAACGGCTACTTCGTGCTCGAGGTGAACTTCCGCAGCTCGACCGGCTACGGCGAGAAGTTCCTCTGGGGAACGTGGGGCGCGTGGGGCACGAAGGACGGCCAGGACGTGATGGCCGGCGTCGACTACGCGATCGCGCACTACTCGATCGACCGGAGGAAGGTGGCGTCGATCGGGCATTCGTACGGCGGGTTCATGACGAACTGGCTGATCACCCAATATCCCGAGCGTTTCGCCGCAGCCGCGTCGGGCGCGGGGATCGCGAACTGGACGAGCGACTACGCCAACTCGGACATTCCCCGGACGAAGGAAACCGAGTTCTACGGACCGCCGTCGGATCCCAAGGCGCGCGAGATCATGATCAAGCAGTCGCCGATCACGTACGCCAACAGGATTCGGACGCCGACGCTGTTCATCAACGGCGAGATCGACCACCGCGTGCCGTTCTCGGAGAATGAACAACTCTACGTGGCCATCAAGAAACAGGGCGTTCCGGCCAAGATGATCCAGTACGCCGGCCAACCGCACGGGATCGCCGGCTCGTGGAACAATGTTCATAGAATGCTCAACGAGCGCGCCTGGTTCGACAAATACGTGAAGGGGAAAGTCGTGCCTTGAGAACCGGCGGACCGGTGGACCGGTGGACCGATGGACCGATGGACCGATGGACCGATGGACCGGTGGAACGATGGACCGGTGGACCGGTGGACTGATGGACCGGTGGACCGGAAAAGCACTCAGGACGCGCGGGACATCGGAGGCAGCAGGGCGGCAGCGGTTTGATGCGAGACGGGGAGTGTAAACGTGAAGCGCGCGCCGTGCCCCACTCGGCTCTCGCACCAAATGCGGCCGCCGTGAGCTTCGACGATGCCCTTGCAGATGGCGAGTCCGAGTCCGATACCTCGGCGATCGGCGGCGTTCGCCTGCCAGAAACGCTGGAACAGCCCCTTCAGCACTTCCGGCGGAATTCCGGGCCCCGTGTCGGACACCGTGAACCTGACCTCTGTCGACGAGGCTTCGCTCCGGGTCGCGCGCACCGCGATTCGCCCGCCGGTTTCCGAGAATTTCACGGCGTTTCCGACGAGGTTGTCCAGGACCTGTAGCACGCGGCTCCGGTCGGCGAACACCGCGAGATTCTCCGGGGCGGGCCCGACCTCGAGCGAGAGATCGCGACTCGCCGCGGTCGTCTCCCACGATTCGCGTGTCTGCGACAACAGGTCCGTCACGGCGACCGACTCCTGCTCGAGGACCAACCGGCCAGCTTCGAGTCGGGTGACGTCGAGCAGGTCACCGATGAGCCGATTCATTCGATCGACTGCACGCCGAACCAAGCCGAGCACCTCGTTCGCCTCGCGCGGATCCTGCCTGGGGTTTTCGAGCAGCGAGGCGGCGCCCAGAATCGTGCTCAGTGGGTTTCTCAGATCGTGAGCGACAACGGCGAGCACTTGCTCGCGGGCGCGAGCCAGCTCCTCGGCGGCTTTCCGCATCTCGTGCTCGTCGTCGGCGCGCTCGCGCATGGCGTGCTCCGCGGCGCGCAGTCGGGCCGTCATCGAGCCGACGGTCAACGCGACCAGCGCGAACACCAGCGCGTTGACGCCTTGCTCCGCCTGTAGAACGTCGAACTCGTGAATCGGCGGGATGAAATAGTAGTCGAGCAGCGCGACTGAGATGGCGCCGGACAGCAGCGCCGGTCCGGCACCCCCCAATCGGGCCACGACCACGATTGTGCCGACGAAGACCATGGCAGAGGTCGTCGTCCCGAACGGCCGCAACAGGAACGACATGCCCAGGGCCAATGCAGGGGCCAGGATGGCGACGGCATAGTTCACCGCGACACGAGGAGGGCGGGTCATCAGCTTCACGTCGTCAAGGAAGCGCAAACTCGAGGCTACCCGTTAGCGCGTACACCTCGAGGCGGCAAAACCGGTGGCTGTCGCAGCGGTCCCATCCTTGCCTACTCCGTCCGGCATGGCGCCACAGCCGCTCATCACCTGGTCCGAGCCGGTGCAGCAACTCACGTCGTTCCTCGGAACGTTTCTCGCCGCCGGCGCGGTCGGGTTTCGATTCACGGCGGCGCGAGCGACGTCCGCCGAAGGGTCGGCCGCCATCTTCTTCGACTCGGCGTTGCGCCGTGCCGCCGTTCTCGGGGTCGTTGGCTCGGCCATCGGATTGGCCTTCTCGCTCCTCGGACTCCCGGCACTCGCCGCGCGCGCGCACGTCACCGTCGGAGAATTGCTGACGTCAAACGCTTCGGCGGCGCTCTCCATCGCCTGGCCGGCCGTCGTTCTCGCGGGGACCGCACTCGCGACCGCGAACGTGCGCGCCGGCTGGATCGCCGCCGCCGTTGGACTCGTCGGTAATGCTCTCACGCCGCTCGTCTCGGGGCGTTGGAGCGCCGTGGTGAACCCGGTTCATCGCCTCGCGGCCGGACTCTGGCTGGGGAGTCTGTTCATCATGGTCGCGTGCGGCCTCACGCCTCTCCTTCGCAACGCCGAGCTCGGCGAACGGCGCGGTGCGGTGGCAGCCGACATGGTCAATCGCTTCTCGCCTATGGCGCTGTCGATGGGCGGCGTCGTCGTAGCGTTCGGCGTCATCACCGCGTGGCTGCATTTGCCGACGGTGGCGAGCCTGTGGGAGACGCCCTACGGCAGGACGTTGATCATCAAACTGTCGTTCGTCGCGGCCGTGTTTGCGCTCGGCGCCTTCAATTGGCGACGGCAACGGCCTACGCTGGGGAAGGAGTCGGCGGCAAGCTCGATACGCCGCTCGGCCACACTGGAATTGTCGGTCGCGGCGGTCGTTCTCATCGTCACGTCGATTCTGGTCAGCCTGCCCTCGCCCAAGCGAGCCCCGCCGTCGCGGCCGCCAGCCGGCGCATCTGTCGCCCCTGTACCGTAGCAGCGGATCGGGGTTTGCCACTGCATCAGTGTCCGTCAAACTGGGTGGGCAAACAATGCTTTCGATTCACGCCGCGGTTGTTTGCGCGACCGTCGCCGGGTGGCCGTGCCATGCGCACGCGATCCACGTCGAAGTGGAGCCGCGCGCCTACTTCGCGATCGATTCGACGCGCGCCGTCGTTCCGGTGGATACGCCGGTCACGCGCCGGCCCAAGGCAATTCAGTACAGCGATTGGTACAATCGGCGCCTCACCGTTCACAGAATCGGCAGCTACACGATGCTTCCGCTCTTCGCCGCGGAGTGGTCGCTCGGGCAGAATCTTCTTCAGGATCAGGACCCGCCGAGTTGGATGCGGGGTACGCACCAAGCCGTGGCGGCGGGCATCGGAGCGCTGTTCACGGTGAACACGGTCACCGGCGTTTGGAACCTGTGGGATTCCCGCCACGAGCCGGCAGGGAGAACGCGACGGTATCTCCACGCGTTCGCGATGCTGGGCTCCGACGCCGGTTTCGTCTGGGCAGGGGCGACCGGAGGGGACGCGAATCGGTCGCGCTCGAACGCCGACCACCACCGCGCCATCGCGCTGACGTCGATCGGTTTGAGCACGGCGGGCACGGTGATGATGTGGTTCTGGAAGGATTGAAGCGGGTCGAGCCGACGGCGGTGTACGGTAGGAGAACTCTTACGTAGAACCTTTGGAGCAGGCAGATGGAAAAGCAATGTGGCCCTGATTGCGCGTGTGCGACGAAGGAGGCCGGCGGCATCGATCGACGGGCGTTTCTTGCCCAAGGTGGAATGACGGCGCTCGCGGCCGCGCTCGCGGCATGCGGTCTCTCGAGCTCCCCGACTGCACCTGGGAGCTTGTCTCAACCGGTGACGATCACGTTGTCGGAGCACCCGTCGCTTGCCAACGTCGACGGAGTGGCGTTCGTGAGCGACACCGACGGCAATCCACTCGCCGTCGTCCGAACGGGGACATCGACGTTCGTCGCGTTGTCGAGGATCTGCCCTCACGCGGGAAGCACGGTGAACACGGCGAGCTTCGGGTTTTTGTGCCCAGGGCACGGCGCCGAGTTCGACTTTTCCGGCCACTGGATGGGAGGGCAACGCACGAGCAGCCTCACGTCCTACCCGACGCAATTTGACGCCGCGGCAGGCACGGTAACGATCGGCTGACCTTCGTATCGAGGTCGGCCGGATCCCAGTGCCACGCCTTGCTCCGTGCGACCACTTGAACTCCGGCGACGGTCGACGTGGTGCCCTCACCGGTTCCCGAGACGCGCGTCGCGCCAGGCGCCGGGGTCAACTCGGCGACTGTTCTCGCGCATCCCAAAGTCCACACGGCGCCGGCGACCGCGCCGGCGGCGAGAAAGATTCTGGAATTCATATGTACCTCCTTCTAACAGCACAGGACCTTATTTCTTGCGTTTGCGACGTTTCGTCGGGGGCCTCCTGAGTTCGGTGGTGTCTTCCGGGTGGGGCTGCGACGCCCCGCCGTGGATGTCGATGGTCGGCTCGCCACCGGGGCCGGCGGTCGTACCGCCCAACAGTTGTCCGTCTTTGTAGATCAGCTCGGACCCGCCCGAGTCCTCGTATCCCGCCGCGCCGCGCTCGCCCTGACCCCACGCCGCCGGCGTACGGATCTCGAGGTGCTTGCCTTTGGGAATTCCAGCGGACATGGGATGGACGCCGGTCGGACCGACCTCATCGCGTCGCCCCGCGCCGCCGCCGGGCTGGCCGCTCTCGCGCGGGTCGCCAACGGTCTCATGAGAACGCTCTCGAGACTTGGTTTGGGACTTGGGGGACTTGTCGCCGCGGTGACTCTTGCTGCCGTGACTCCGGCTGCCGTGACTTCTGCTGCGCACGCTTCCTCCTGGGCGCCAGAGTGGACATAACGGGGCGGCGCCACTGTCCGAAGGTCGCACACTTCGGGCCTCGGTCGACCAAACGCGCGGCTGGTCGCTTGGTTGTTTTCTGCGACGCCGAAGCGGCGTCAGGCGAGTCGCATCTCGCGCAGCAGGGCTTGGAAGCGGGGGTGCGCCCGCAGCGGTGCGAACAGGAACGAACCCTTGATCCCGTACGCGGCGCCGCTTCGCTCGGCGACTGCGCGCTCCAACAAATCGATCGCACGGTCGGCGTCGCCCAATCCCGTGTACACGTACGCGAACGTGTACGGTGACACGAAGCTCTTCGCGGCTCGGTCTTCGAGTTGACGCAGTACGTCGAGCGCCCGTTCGGTCTGGCCGGCGAGGCCATACGCCTCACCCAGCTGCCCGAGCCAGAACGACCCGCCTTGCGAAAGGGAGACGGCCGCTTCGAGCTCGGCCAAACCTTCGTTGCGCGAACCGCCGAGAAAGAGCGACCACGCGAGCGTCGCGCGCGCGCGATCACCGGAGGGGTCCAGATCGACGGCGATTCTGGCGGCGGTGGTGGCTTGCTCGTATCGACCGGCGCGAAGGAGCGTGGTGGCCATGTCGAGCCGATGGGCGAGCGGGTCGAGCTCCTGAGCGCGGGCGACCAGCGCCAGCGCGTCGTCGTAGCGCTCGAGCGCCGCACACAAGCGGCCGTACAGATCGTACGCGTCGGCCCCGCTGGGGTTCAGCTCGAGAGCGCGCTTGAACGAAGACTCGGCGCCGGCCCAATCGAGCTCGCGCGTCATCTTGAGGTGCCCCACGGTGCAGTGTGCCTCGCTCGCGTCGGGATCCAGTTCCAGCGCCGTGTGGGCATCGGCGGCGGCGCGCTCAAATGCTCCCGCGGGCTCGACTGCGCCGATCTCGGCCAGCTCGATGTAGGCGAGCGCCCTGGTGGCGTGCGCCAGCGCAAACGACGGGTCTCGAGCGATGGCCCGCCCGAAGAAATCGATGGCGGCGTGCATGCGCTCGGCCGTGTACTTGATCAGCGACTGCCGGCCGAAGAGAAAAAGCTGATATGCTCGGATGTCGCGGGTCGGTTCCTTCCGAACGCGCGATTCCTCGTCGCGCGTCAACTCGGCCTTGAGCGCGGCAGCGATCTGCAGGGCAACGTCGGTCTGGATGTCGAAGATATCGACGAGCTTCCGGTCGTACGTCTCGGCCCACAGGTGCTGGTCGCTCTCGGCGTCGATGAGCTGGGCGACGATTCGCACGCGGTCCCCCGCGCGTCGCACGCTTCCCTCGAGGAGCGTCGTCGCGCCCAACGTGGCCGCGATCTCGGTGAGACTCTGTTCCCGTTTGCGATACGGCATGACCGACGTTCGCGAGATCACCTTGAGCGAGCGAATCTTCGACAGATGCGCGATGACGTCCTCGGTGATGCCGTCGGCGAAATATTCGTTCTCGGGGTCGGCGCTGAAGTTGGAGAAGGGGAGCACGGCGACGCACTTCGAGCGGCGCTCGCTCGGCGCGGTGAGGGCGCGCGCGAACTCGGCGACAGAGGGAAACCTGCCGTCGGGATCCTTCGCCAGCGCTCGCTTGACCGCGTCATCGGTGGCCACGGGCACGGTGGAACCGAGTCGGCGCATCGACGGCGCGGTGTCCATGAGACGGCGCGCGATCATCGCTTGCGGGCTCGGTGCGGCGAACGGCGGTTCGCCGACGAGCATCTCGTAGATGACGCACGCGAGACTGTACTCGTCGCTCCTCGCGTCCGTATTTTCGCCGAGCAGCGCCTCCGGACTCATATATGCCGCCGTTCCGACCACCAAGCCGGTTCCCGTAATGCGGCTGTCGGCCGCGGCGCTCGCGGCCAGCGCGATGCCGAAGTCGGCGACGATCGCCTGGCCTTCGAAGAGCAGGATGTTCTCGGGCTTGATGTCGCGGTGGATGACGCCCCGGGCGTGCGCGTGCTCGAGCCCCTCGGCCACGTCTCGCGCGATGGCGAGGACGTCGGCGACCGGGAGGCGCCGCTCGCGCTCGAGGCGTTGGCGCAGCGACTCGCCCCGCACGAACGGCATGACATAGAACAGGTGTCCGCCCGCGTTGCCCGAGTCGAAGAGCGGCATGATGTGCGGGTGGCTGAGACGCGCCGCGATCTCGATTTCGCGAAGGAATCGCTCCGGACCGACGGCGTGCGCCAGTTCGGGATCGAGCACTTTCAGGGCGACCTGACGTCCATGGCGCAGGTCGTCGGCCAGATATACGGTCGCCATACCGCCGCGGCCGATCTCGCGCTCGATCCGGTATCGTCCGTCGAGGGCGCCGCCGAGCGCGTCAGCGACCGACGCCGATTCAGGCGACACGGTGGACGATGGTAGTGTGCCGCGCGAGGTTCGCGGCGTCGGGTCGGGTCCGCGCATGCGAGTGTGGCGCAAGAATATGGAGAGCCGTCCAGTCGGTGTCACGGGCCTCGGCCGCCCTGGGGAATCGCTCTTGCCCTTTGGCGTTGCAGCTATGCGCGCGACTCGGATGTTGCGGCGGTTCCTGAGCCCGGCGGTGTTCCTCGTGCTCGCCTGCCGCGGTTCACGCGACGAACGCGACCGACTCGTCGCCGCCGACGGCAAGCGGCACTACACGACGTACACGGCCGCCGGCGAGGTCGAGGATCCTGAAAGGCCTGGTCAACATCTACGCCGCGACCGGCGCGAACGCGCTCTCAGCCGTCGCGGCCCGCGCCAAGCCACTCGTCTACGTGCCCAACTCGCGCTCGGGAACGGTGAGCGTCATCGACCCGGCGACGTACGCCGTCGTTCGCACGTTCAAGACGGGGAATGTGCCGCAACACGTCGTGCCGTCATACGACCTCACGACGCTGTGGGTGCTCAACAACGGCTCGAGCACGCTCACGCCGATCGACCCGTTCACGGGCAAAGAAGGCACGCCCGTGCGAGTGATCGATCCGTACAACATGTACTACAGCCCGGACGGACGGCTGGCGATCGTGGTCGCGGAAGGACACCAGCAGCTCGACTTCCACGATCCGGTGACGATGGCGACGGTGAACTCGGTGCGAACCGACTGCCGCGGCATCGACCACATGGAATTCACCGACGATGGCCGCTACGCCATCGCGACGTGCGAGTTCGACGGCCGCCTGTTGAAGGTCGACCTCACGGAACAGAAGCCCGTCGCCTACCTCGCGCTCGACGACACGTCGGGCAGCCACGGTGCAATGCCGCAGGACATTCGCTCGTCTCCCGACGGAAGCATCTTCTTCGTCGCCGACATGAAGGCCGACGGCCTTCGCCTGATCGATCCGGCGAGCTTCACACAGGTCGGGTTCATTCACACGGGGAAGGGAACGCATGGGATCTACCCGAGCCGCGACGGCCGTCAGTTATACGTGACGAACCGCGGTTGGAACACGCTGCTGGCGCGTCCGCACGGCGAAGGCTCGGTGAGCGTAGTCGATCCGGTCGCGCGAAAAGTCGTTGCGACATGGACGATTCCCGGAGGAGGCAGTCCCGACATGGGCAACGTCACCGCGGACGGGAAGGAACTGTGGGTGAGTGGGCGATACGACGGCGAGGTCTATGTGTTCGACACGGCGAGCGGGCGGCTGACGCATCGCATTCCGGTGGGGAAGGAGCCGCACGGTCTATGTGTGTGGCCGCAGCCGGGGAGATACTCGTTGGGGCATACGGGGAACATGAGATAGGCCGAAACGGCCGAATGCCGAAACGGCGGCGTCTTCGTCTTGCGCCCCTCGTTCCCCTCTCCTTCATTCCTCTGCGAGCCCTCCTACGGAGCCGCAATGTCCCGCCGTTCGCTCTCGTTCTTTCTTGCCGTTTTCGCCCTCACTCGCGCCTCCGCGCAAACGCAGGCGGGTGCGGCGTCTCCTGCCGATCCCTATCTGTGGCTCGAAGATCAGCGGGGCGCTCGGGCGATGGCCTGGGTCGCGACCGAGAACGCGAAGACGTCGGGGGTGCTCGAGAAGGATCCTCGCTTCGCTTCGCTGTTCCGCGACGCGTTGGCGGTCGCGCAGGCGAGCGACCGCATTCCGAACGTGCATTTCATCGCCGGTCAGCTCTTCAACTTCTGGCAGGACAGCGCGCACGTGCGCGGAATCTGGCGTCGGACGACGCTCGCGAGTTATCGAACTGCTGCGCCTCGGTGGACAACGGTGCTCGATCTCGACTCGCTGGCGCGCGTGGAGAAGGCGAACTGGGTCTGGGAAGGCGCCGACTGCGCGCTGCCGGCCGAGCGTCGGTGCCTGCTCAGTCTGTCGGATGGTGGCGAAGACGCCGTGACGCTCCGCGAGTTCGACCTCGCCACACGCTCGTTCCCGAAGGATGGATTCGTCCTTCCGCACGGCAAGCAGAACGTCGCCTGGGTCGGCGAGGACACGCTGCTCGTGTCGCGCGAGTGGAACAAGGGCGAGCTCACCGCGTCGGGATACCCGTACATCGTGAAGCGGCTCGTGCGCGGCCGGCCGCTCAGCGCGGCCGTCGAGGTCTACCGCGGCACTCCCAAGGACGTATCGGTGGGACCCGCCAGCATGTTCGACGGCGCCGGCCATCGCGCCGTGGTCCTGTATCGGGGCGTCAGCTTTTTCGAAAACGAGTACTATGGCGTCGGCACGTCGGGAGTCACGAAGCTGGCCTTGCCCCTCAAGTCGCAGCCCGTCGCGATGGTGGACGGTCAGGTGATCGTGAAGCTGTCCGAGGCCTGGAACGACGGCGCGACCCACATTCGTAGCGGGTCGCTCGCGTCGTTCGACGCCGCGAAGGCCGCGGCCACTCCGACGCACCTGTCGCCGGTAGCGGTCTTCGAGCCGGGACCACGGGAGTCGGTGGACGGCGCTTCGGCGACGCGCGACCGGCTCGTCGCCACGGTGTACGAGAACGTCCGCGGCCGGGCGTTCGTCTTCACGCGCGCCGCCAACGGAACGTGGACGCGCGCTCCATTGCCGCTTCCCGACAACCTGGCGGTTTCGATCGCCGACGTGAATCTGCAGGGCACCGAAGCCCTGTTGAACGTCGCGGGCTTTCTCACGCCGAGCAGCGTGTGGCTCGCCGACGCGCACGCGGCATCGATCGCCGTGGCCAAGACTCTGCGCGCGCAATTCGACGCGTCGCGCGACACCGTCGAGCAGCGCCAGGCGACGTCGAAGGACGGAACCAAGGTGCCGTACTTCGTCGTGCACCCGAAGGCGATGAAGCTCGACGGCGCGAATCCGACGGTGATGACCGCGTACGGCGGATTCGAGGTCACGAGCACGCCATTCTACTCCGGAACCATCGGCAAGCTCTGGCTCGAGCACGGCGGAGTGTTCGTGCTGGCGAACATTCGCGGCGGCGGCGAGTTCGGTCCCGCGTGGCACGAAGCGGGGCTCAAGACGCGTCGGCAGGTGATCTACGACGACTTCGCGGCCGTCGCGCAGGACTTGATCGCGAACAAGATCACGAGCCCGCGCCGCCTCGGGATCGTGGGCGGTTCGAACGGCGGCCTCCTGATGGGCGTCGAATTGACGCAGCATCCCGACCTCTGGAACGCGGTCGACATTCAGGTGCCGCTGCTCGACATGCTTCGCTACGAGCAGATCGACGCCGGCGCATCGTGGGTGGGGGAGTACGGGAGCGTGTCGGTGCCCGCCGAGCGCGCCTTCCTCGCCTCGATCTCGCCGTATCAGAACCTGAAGGCGGGCGTGAAGTATCCCGAAACGCTCATCTGGACGACGACGAAGGACGACCGCGTCGGCCCGCAGCACGCGCGCAAGTTCGCGGCGAAGATGAGCGCGATGGGGTTGCCGTACCTCTTCTTCGAGGTGACCGAAGGCGGGCACGGCGCCGGGGCGAACTTGCGCGAGAAAGCGCACACGTCGGCGATGGAGTACGTCTACTTCGCCAGGAAGCTGATGAACTGAGCGGCGAAATCGACGAGCCGCGGCGACTTCGCATGAGCGATCGACTCGCCGTCGTCACGGGGACCACTTCGGGCATCGGCGAGGCGGTCGCGCGGCAATTGTTGGAGCGCGGTTGGCGCGTCGTCGGCATCGCGCGGCGAGACGCGACGCTGCGCCACGAGCGGTACGGGCACATCGCCGTCGATCTGAGCGACCTGACTCGACTCGAGCGCGACGTCGAACCGCGACTGAGCGAACTGCTCGGCGAGGTCGGGCTGCGTCGCGTCGGACTCGTGAACAACGCCGCGCACGTCGGGCTCCTCGGGGCGATCGCGAACATGGACGTCGGGCAGCTGCCCGCCGTCCTCGCGACGAATCTGGTCGCGCCGATCTGGTTCATGGGGCAGGCGGTTCGGCGGACGCCGGCCGCGACTCCACTGCGCGTCGTCAACGTCTCGACGGCAGCCGCGGTGCGCGGATTCGCGGGACTCGGCGCCTACGGCTCGGGAAAGGCCGGACTGCGAATGGCCGGCATGGTCCTCGCCGCCGAAATCGAGGAAGCGCGGTCGCGCGGTGAGCAGCGAGACATCGCGATTCTCTCGTACGAGCCGGGAGCCGTGGATACGCCGATGCAAGTCAGCGCGCGCACGTCGGCGCGCGAGACGCTGCCGTCGGTCGACATGTTCGTCGGACTTGCCGCCGACGGCCGGCTGGTCGCGCCGGCAGGACCGGCGAGCGAAATCGTCGAGTTCCTGGAGAGCGGAAACGCGCCGAGCTTCGCCGAACGGAGGTACGGCGTGAAGGCGTGAGGCTCCAACTACCGAGACTACCGGACCCCGAGACTACCGGACCCCGAGAGACGCCGCACTTCTCCCTTAGAGTTTCGTCACAGCCGCCTTTGCGAGCGTGAGTTCGCGGGCTTTCACTTCGGACAGCGGAATTGGCTTGACCTTGAACCCGTTCAGCAGGCGGATGTTGAACGCTGTATCCCCTTTGCGGACCACCAGGGTCGGCGCATCACCGGTGTAGACCATGTAGTACGCGTCATCACCGACCCCACTCGCAGGTTCGACCGTCGCCTGTTTGACCGTCTTGCCGACGTTGAACCCAGTGAGCGAAGTGATCGATAGCGTGACGCGTCGATGGTCGACGCCGTGATTTGGATCGTCCGACCAGATGCAGGTCTTCGTCGTCGTCTTGCCGCCGTGCTGGCCTGGCTGCGACTTGGCCTCGATCGCCGCGCTCACTTGGTCCTCGGTGAGCAGCGTGCAGGCGTCGGGATCCGCTGGTGCACGGACCGACAGCGGGTGCCTCGCGCCGGGGGCACTGGTTTGGAGTGAGCTCGGGAGGAGAGCGAAGGCGGCGAGTAAGGTGGCGGCTTTGCGGCTCGACGACATGGAGTGGCTCCGCTGAGGAGGCCGCAACGTAAATCGCCCATAACCCTTCGTCGAGCGAACTGAGCCTTTCAAGGCGGCATTAAGAAAAACAGATGCACGAACGCGTTAGCCTACTCTCGAATCGCGCTCATCGGGTCGACCCTCGCCGCCCGGCGCGCCGGCAGGTAGCACGCGACCGCCGTTGCCGCGGCGAGCGCGGCTACGGCGAGGGACACGGTCCGCGGATCGTTGGGCGCGACGTCGAACAGCAGGCTGCGCATCGCCCGCGTCGTCGCCCACACGCCGCCCAGCGCAAACGGGAGAGCGATGGCGAACAACAGCGCGCCCTCGCGGAGCACCATCGCGAGGACGTCTTCGGCGCGCGCGCCGAGCGCCATGCGAACGCCGATCTCACGCGTTCGCTCGGACACCCCGTACGCCATCACGCTGTAGGTGCCGAGCGCCGCCAGCAGCAGCGCGAGGAACGAGAAGCCCGCGAGCACGACCATGGTGAATCGGTCACCGACGCTGGTCTTGTCCAGCACCTCGCCGATCGTCTGGACGTCGAACAGCGGCACCGTGTTGTCGAGCGATCGCACGATGCGGCGCACGGCGGTCACGACCGGCGCGGCCGCGCCGTCGTGGTAGACCGCGAGATTGCCTCCGCTCTGCGGCGCCTGTTGCGCGCTGAGGAAGATCTGGGCACGGGGCGCGTCGCGGAGTGATGCATCGTGCACGTCACGGACGACGCCGACGATCGTGAAAAGTTGGCGGTTGTTTCCGCCGAGCCCGACGCGCTTGCCCACGGGATTCGTCGAATGGAGAAGCGTCCTCGCGGCCGTCTCGTTGACGATCGCGACCAGCCGCGCGGTCGAGTCGGTGTTGTCGCTCGAGGCAAAATCGCGCCCCGCGAGCACCGAAATGCCCATCGCCTGGAAGTATCCGGCGCTGGCGATCCGATAGTCCGCCGTGGGCGCCAGTCCGGGAGGCGGCGGCGGATCGCCATCCACGACGACAGCCGTCGTCAACGTGCCGTCGTGCAGCGGGAATCGGTTGATCGTGCCGGCCGCGCGAACGCCGGGGATGGCGCGCACCCGGTCGAGGAGATCTTGATAGTAGCGAAAGCGCGCGGCCGGAGTCGCATACCTGTTTTGCGGCAGCGCGACCTTCATCCGGACCAGCCGCTCTCGTCGGAAGCCCGGATCGACGCCCGAGAGTCGCGCGAAGCTGTTGATGAGAAGACCGGCGCCCACCGTCAACACGAGCGCGAGCACCAATTCGCCGACGACGAGGCCGCGGTACATGCGGCGAGCACCGCGCCCGTGCGATACGCGAGCCGAATCGCCCAGCGTCCGGCGCATCGTGCTCCGGGTCGCGTCGAACGCCGGCGCCGTGCCGCACACGAGGGTCACCACCACGCTCACGATCAATGTGAAGGCGAGCACCGGCGCGTCGACCCCGACGTGGCCCAGAAGGGCAATCGACGACGGCAGCAGGTTGGACAGCGCGCGAGTCGCGACGACGGCGAGGCCCACTCCCGCGAGAGCAGAGGCGAGCGCGATGACCGCGCTCTCGACGAGCAACTGCTGCACGATCGCGCCGGGCTGCGCGCCCATCGCCGTTCGGACGGCCAGCTCCTGGCGGCGACTCCACGCGCGACCGAACATGAGATTCGTGACGTTGGCGCAGCCGATGAGGAGCACGGCGCACACGGCGCCGAAGAGAATGAGAATCGGGCGTCGGACGCTGCCGACGAGATCGTCCCGCAGCGGACGGACGGTGATTCCCAGTCCGCCGTCTTCCTTGGCGTGCTCCTGCCTGAGTTGGGCCGCGATCGGTGCCGCTTCGCGCCGGGCCGCGTCCAGCGAGACGCCGTCGCGGAGCCGGCCGACGACCGAGAGCAGGTGCACCTCCCGGCGATCGAAGTACGTGCCGAGTACGGAGAGCGGTAGCAGCACGTCCACCCTCGACTCGGGGAAGACGAACCGTGCGTCCATCACCCCGATCACGACGTACGGCCTCCCGTCGAAGGTGAGCGTTCGCCCGACGATCCGCCGATCAGCCTGAAGCGCCCGTGACCAAAACTCGTGCGACAGGATGACGGTGCCGGCCGCCCCGCGCAGGTCTTCGCCGTCGGCGAAATCGCGCCCGATCGCCGGCGCCGCGCCGAGCGTGCGCAGGAAATTCGCCGACACCGCGCCGACGTCGATTCGGTCCACACCGTCGGGTCCGGAGTAGAGCGTGTTCCACGACGGGAAAAAGCCGGCGAGCTGCGCGTAAGCGTGAGTGCGTGCCCGCCAATCGAAGTAGTCGCCGACGGAGACCTGATAGTGGTCGTTGTTCTCGTGCGGATTGTCCGACCACACGGCAACGAGCCGATCGATCTGCCGGTAGCCGAGACCATTCAACAACGCCGACTCGACGATGCTGAAAACCGCAGTCGTCGCGCCGATGCAGAGCGCGAGCGTCGCCACGACGACGGCGGTGAACATCGGCGTCCGTCGCAGCGATCGCACGGCGAATCGCGCGTCGCTCAGAATGGTGTGCGATCGGACGTCGTCGTCCCGCAGGATCCGGCGGCGGAGTGTCACGGCGTCGGCGATCGCGCCGAGGCACCGCAGGCGAAGACGCATCGCGTCGCCCGCCGAGCGCCGCGCCTTCGGATCGCGCCGCCAGGTCCACTCGAGCTCCGCGAGCCATTCGGCGATCCATTCATCGCGATGCGAGTCGGGAAGCGCGAGGGCGGCCAGCCGCACGAGCCGTTCGCCGGGCAGGTGCCCGGTCGAACCCCGGCCGCTCACGTGGCCGCCGGTGCGGCACCGGGCGCCAGCGTGCGGGCGAGTCCCGGATATCGCTCCGTGGCGTCGCGAAACGCTTGGGCGCCGGCGCCGGTCATTTGGTAGTAACGGCGAGGCGGACGCTGCGCGTCCCGCGCGTCGGCGACGGACTCCCAACGCGCGCGGAGCATGCCGGCCTCCTCGAGGCGGCGAAGGATCGGGTACACGGTCCCGCTCTTGAGCCCCGACGCGTCAATGATGTCGAAGCCGTGGCGAAAACCGCGAGTCACCGCGAGGAGGACGATTGCCGTGGGGTAGGTCAGGCGGAAAGAGGAAGGCATTGTCCGGGGGGCTAGGTAGAAGTCTACATAGGTAGGATAAGTGCCGCCGCCGGACGGCGAAAGGGCCGAGGGCCGAACAGGCCGAAAGGCGAGACGACCGAACGACGAGACGGCCAAAGCCGAAGAGGCCAAAGCCGAAGAGGCCAAAAGGCCGAGAGGGTCAACCGAGGGGCGAAAAAGAACGGCGCCGAGAGCGATCAGTCATGCGCTCTTGACGCCGTCCTCGTTCGTCCGCGGTTCTGCCACCGTCGGCTTTCGTCGGCAGTCAGGTTCGGACGGTGGTAGTCTCGGAGCTTGGCAGTCTCGGAGTTCGGTCGTCTCGGAGTTCGGTCGTCTCGGAGTGCGGTGGTCTCGGTGTTTCTCTACGGCCCCTGTTTCACCAATTCATCCGTCGCATTGGCCAACCGTTCGCGATACGAACGAATCGTCTCGTCAGCTCGGCGAAGCGGAAGCGCGAACCGCGGATCGTCGGGCTGCGCTACGGTGCCGGGCGGATTTTCGTCGAGCATGAGATCTCCTCCGCACGCTTCGACCGCGTCCTCGAACCGCTCGACCTCCTCGAGAACGAGGATCAACGACTCGGGGCTTTCGTCGCCGTTGAGCGTGATGCCGAGCCCTTCAAGTCGGGCGATCACTTCCTCGGAGGCGCGCCGCAAGTCGGCCGATCGCGCAAAGTCACCTGTGCTGTCCATTCTCGGCATTGTTCCTCGTCTCGCGTGAAGGGAGTTCGTGCGTGGCGCCGATCAGGTCGCATAAATGACGCCACCGTCGCGCGTGCCCTCGAAAAACCTCAACGCCACGTAATGGCCAAGCCCGCGTCGACGGTCTGCACGCTCCGCAGTCTCGCATGGGCGTACAAAGCGTTGGCGAAGACTGTGAGCGCGATCGGAGCGCCGGGAAACGTGATGTCATACATCGCACCGAGCTGACCCGCGAGTCCGGCCACGTTTCCATTGCCGTCAGGGTCGCCGTTGCCGTAGCCGAGTCCGGCCTTGAAGTAGAGTGGAATGACCGGGATGTGCGCCTGCGCGAGGGCCGTCGCGAACGCGACGTGCGAGACGCTCCCTTTCCAGTAGTCGATTTCGGCGCCGAGTCCGATGCCGGGGAGCACCGGGCGAACGATCTCGCCCATCACCACTGGCGCGCCGGTTCCATACGAGAGCGATTCGTCGGTCGAACCCGACAGACCGGCGCCGGCTCCAACGGAGATGCGAAGCTGAGCCGAAGCCGGTCGAGGGCAGCGCTACGAGCGCGGCGAGGAAGAGAAAGCGCATGAGCCAGTCTCCATTGTGCAAAGAGAAACAAACGGCATGGCGCGTGATCAGTCCGGCATGCCAGGTTCATACCAGACAAACGATCGAACGTTCGAAGGTGTGACTTCCTTTGTCGGGACAGGGTCGTCCATTTCATCGAACGTTCGGGGAGAGGAGCATGCGTCGCTCCGTTGTGGCGGTCGTTTTCGCGATGTCAGCCGGCGTCTCCATCGGCGCACGCGTTGCCGAGTTTCAGCGACCTGTGTCGAAGTCGGGCGAGCTGGCGGTGCACGAGTGGGGGACCTTCACCACCGTCGCGGGCCCGGACGGACGAGCGATCGACTGGCTGCCGCTCGGCGGGCCGAGCGATCTGCCCTGTTTCGTGCAACACTTCGACAACGACCCGTACGTCAAGACGCTGGCGGTGCGTCCCGCGGGGACGAGCGCCACGGCGGCCGCGCGAGTGGGGAGCGCTACCTACGATGCGGCCCGTCGACAGATGGCGGCGCGCGTGCGCATGGAGACGCCCGTCGTCTACTTCTATTCGGATCGCGACACGACGGTTCGAGTCCGGGTCAACTTCCACCACGGTTTGATGACGGAGTGGTTTCCCCCGGCGGCCGTTACGCAGGGAGCCGTCGGCGCGGCGACGCTTCGCGACCCGAATGCGAGCAGCATGATCGAATGGCCGAGCGTCCACGTGATGCCGGCGGCAGCGCCGGCCTTTGCCACTGAGCGCGGGGAATCGAGATACTACGCCGCCAGGACGACGGACGCCGCGCCGTTGGCGGTGGGTGGAGCACGCGAGCGGTTCCTCTTTTATCGCGGCGTGGCAGACTTCGATGCTTCGATCATCGCCGCGTTCGAGAGCGACGGCCGGATTCTCGTGAAGAATCGCTCACCGGCCGAAATCCCGGGGGCCATTCTCTTCGAGCGGCGCGGCGCGAAGCTCGGCTTCCGCGCCCTCGGATTGATCGGGGGAGAGATGCTCGCCGCGCCGCCGTCGCTCGACGGCACGCTCGAGGGCTTGCGGAAGACACTCGAGCAGACGCTCGTCGCGCAGGGGCTCACCACGAAGGAGGCGTCGGCGATGGTGGAGACGTGGCGGGACTCGTGGTTCGAGGACGGGTTGCGCGTGTTCTACATCGTGCCGCGGCGAACGGTGGACGAGATTCTTCCGCTCGAGATTAGCCCCGCGCCCTCGCGCGTGACGCGCGTCTTCGTCGGTCGCATGGAATTGTTTTCGCCGGGGACGGTGCAATCGGTGCGCGCGGCGATAGACGCCAACGATCAGGCGGCGCTCGCGCAATACGCACGCTTCCTCGGGCCGATCACCGACCGCGTTCTGGCCGACGCGCATCACCCGGCGGTGTCGGCGAGAATTCGCGCCGTCACGAACGCCGCGCTCACGGCGTACCTCCGGAAAACAGCGATCTGTGAATAGACGGATTGTTTCAACGGTCGCGACGCTGCTGTCGCTTGGCGCGACGACGGTCGCGCAGGCGCAGCGCAACTCGTTCGGCGGCTATTTCTGCACCAATCCGCCGATCAACAACATTCCGTATGACGGCCGATTCACGTTCGCCCGCTTGATGTATACGGGCGGCCCGGGCCAGTGCTACTATCGCGGCGAGCCGTCGTGGGCGCATGGCTACGGCTACACCGACCATGGAACGGCCGAGTCGAATCTGCTCAGAATCACGGCGGACATCAGCACGCTCCGCCCCCATCTCGACGCGACGAACGTCATCGCGATCGGCGACCCCGAGCTGTTTCACTATCCGGTCGCGTTCCTCGTCGAGGGCGGCTACCTGACGCTCAACGAAAAGGAAGTCGCGGCGCTGCGGAAGTACCTGCTCAAAGGCGGCTTCCTCATCATCGACGACTCGCGTGAGGACAACCGCCGCGGGCAATCGGGATGGGCCAATCTCGAGGCGATGCTCAACCTCGTGTTGCCCGGGCTGCATCCGCTGGACATGGAGCTCGCGCATCCGATCTTTCACTCGTTCTTCGACATTCCCTCATTCGACATCGTCAAGCAGTACTACGACTACGGCCCTCCGGTCTTCAAGGGCGTCTTCGCCGGCAACGATCGATCGAAGCGGCTGATGGTGATGATCAACTTCAACACCGACGTCTCCAACTACTGGGAGTATTCCGCTTCGGGATTTCGCCCGATCGACGAGTCGAACGAGGCGTACAAGCTCGGCGTCAACTATCTGATGTACGCGCTGATTCACTGACGAGACGCTGGAGCCGGGCAGCCTTCGGCCGGCGGCCGAGGAGAGGGCACGGTTGCTGCCTTTCTCGACGTCGTGTCGAATGACGAGTTGGATCGCCAGGCCTGGCAGGCCGCGCGCCGCATGGGCCGGCGCGTCTTCATAGAAGAGCGTGTTTCGCACGCCGGAGCGGCGCTGGGCGCCGTCTTGGCCGCATGGAACGCCCTCGTCGGCGGAACGTTCGGCGAGTACGAGGCCACCCGCGTCGTGCTCGAGGGCGTCTACTACCTGAGCGGCAGCATGGTGTTGAGCGGACTCGCCGCCATGCTCGAGTGGAACCTGCTCTGCAAGCGATTCGGGTCGCTGATTCCGACTCGGCCGGGCGCGCGTGGCGCCGGCCGAGATCGTGTATAATCAGGACGACTCCCGTCCGGTCCCGTTCGGCGGGACCGTTTGAGAGAGAAGAGAGCCGTCCACCCACCGCTCTGAGCCGAGGAGGCGCTTGATGAGTGCCGTCCCGCCGCGGGTCACACGCTTCGCGTCGCCATCACCCCTCGTTGCCGCCGCGCTCGTCGCCGGCATCGCGTCGCTCGCGCCGGTTGGTTCGCCGGCCATCGGCGCGCAAGAGCCGTCGCGCATCGATCGGTTCCTTCAGAGTTACGTCGACTCGAACCGCATCGGCGGCGCGGTCGTACTCGTTCGGCGCGACGGGAGGGTCGTCTACGAACGCGGCGTCGGTTGGGCGGACAGAGAGGCGCAACGCCCCATGACGGCGGACGCGATCTTCCGGATCGCGTCCGAGTCGAAACCGATCACGTCGGTGGCGATCCTCCAGCTCGCCGAGGCGGGGAAGTTGTCGATCGACGACCCGGCGTCGAGGTGGCTGCCGACGTTCGCGCACACGTTCGTCGCCGGCGATGCCACGGGCGATAGCGGCCGCACGCTCGTTCCGGCGCGTCGGCCGATCACCATTCGAGATCTCATCACCCACACCGCGGGGATCTCGTACGGTCTCGAGCCGCAGGTCGCGGCCCGGTACTCGACGAAAGCACTGGGCCCCGGCGCCGGCGCGGGGCTCGGCTGGTACACGGCGGACAAGGACGAGCCGGCGTGCGCGACGATGGAGCGACTGGGAACGCTTCCGTTCGTGGCGCAGCCGGGCGAGCGGTGGGTGTTCGGCTACAACCTCGACGTTCTCGGCTGTGTCGTCGAGCGCGCGTCGGGCATGCCGCTCGATCGATACGTTCACGACCGCATCACGGCGCCGCTCGGTATGAAGGACACGTATTTCTTTCTCCCGCCCGAACAGCGTGGGCGGCTCGTCGTCGTGTATGCGAGCGATTCGACGCGGCACGCGGTGCGTGGACCGACGGGGCCGCGCGGCCAGGGCGACTATGTGGACGGACCGCGCAAGAATTTCGCGGGGGGTGCCGGGCTGCTCTCGACGGCACGCGACTATTTGCGCTTTCTGGAGATGATCAGGGCCGGCGGCACGGTCGACGGTGTACGAATTCTCTCATCCCGGTCGGTCGATCTCATGACGCACAACCAGATCGGCGCGCGGTACGGAGTTCCGGGGCAGGGGTTCGGCTTCGGGTTCTACACGATCGACAGCACCGGGGCGGACGGACCGAAGTCCGTGGGGACGTTCGGCTGGCGCGGAGGCTACGGCACGATCGCGTTCGTGGATCCGAAGGAGAAGCTCACCGTGGTGTTCATGATCAATCAGATTCCGAACACCGCCGATCTCGCCGCAAAGTTGCCCGCGGTCGTCTACGACGGCTTCGTCCTCCGGTAGCCTCGACCGGTCCACCGGTCCACCGGTTCACCGGTCCACCGGTCCACCCTATTCCGACCTCATCGCCTCCACCGGATCGATTCTCGTCGCGCGTAACGCCGGTCCGAGCGCCGCGACGATCGCGACGATGAACAGGACCGCGGCCATGGCGGCGAAGAGCGGGGCGTCGTACTGGTCACCGTCGAACGAGAAGGCGTAGAGCCAGCTCACCGTGTACTTGGTGCAGAGCAGGCCGACGGCGACGCCGCCGAGGGCAACGGCGTTTCCTTCGCGGAGCACGGCGCGCAGGATCTGCCGGGTGTCGGCGCCGAGCGCGATGCGGACGCCGAACTCGCGCCTTCGCTCGGCGACGGAGTGTGCGACGACGCCGTAGATGCCGAGCGCGGCGAGTCCGAGCGCGAGAAACGTGAACAGCTGGAAGATGTCGGCGACGAAGGAGTGGCTCTCGCGAAGGCGCGAAAGGCCCATCGCTTCTTCCATCGTCCCGACGCTCGCCATCCAGGATGCCGGGAGCATCGCGAATGCGCGTCGCACGTTGAGCGGCATGTGCTGCGGGTCGCGCCGCGCCCGGATGACCGCGTTCATGCTGTATCCGTACCTGTTGGCGACGAACGAGTCCGTCGCCGCCGGCCGGTAGTACATCCTCCCGAGCGCGTGGGGCGGCGGCGCGTGCGGATTGTCCACGTCGTGCTGATTGACGTAGGTGCGGGTGCGCCGCGCTACGCCGACCACGCGGATCCATGGCGCGTGCGACGAATCGCTACCCAGCTTGATCTGGTTGCCAGCCCATTGGCCGTCAGGCCAGAGATAGAGCGCGGTCTGTTCGTCGATGATCAGCTCGCCTTCGGCCGCGATGCCATCGGTGAAGTCGTGGCCCTGGACAATCGGAATCTGCATCGCGCGCAGGTACCCAGGCGACACGACGCTGTAGCCCTGACGCAGCGCCGCGTAGGCGCGCTTGTCACCGTGTGCGTCGACCGCGGCGATTCCATTGTCTTCCAGATATCCGCCGGTGGATACCGCGGTGCCGGCGACCTCCGGAACGTTGGCCAGCCGACTCAGGATCTCGTTCTGCGCGTCCACGTAGCGAAGGGCGACGTGAGGCGTGCGAACGAAGAACCACGCCTCCGACAGTGGCTTGAGATCGAAACCCGTGTCGTACGAGTTGAAGACGAGGGCGCTCCGCACGACGATCGCAGTCCCGCTCAACACGGCGAGCGACAGTCCCATCTCGACCATGATCATGAGCGAGTACTTGCGGCGGTTGCGCGTGTTGGCCCCCGTACCGGCGCCGGACTTGAGCAGCTCGTTCGGGTCCGCGCGCGATACGTGGAGCGCCGGCACGAGGCCGATGATGACGACGCAGACGACGCACGCGACGATACCGAACGCGAACATCCGCCAGCTCGTCTGCGGCGCGATAACCCACTCGGCCACGCTCGGCGGGATGTGCGCCTCGAGCAGCTTGTTGGCCCAGAGGGTGGCTAGGAGACCGAACGCGAGTCCCGCGACGGCGAGCAGTCCACTCTCGAGGAGCAACTGGGCGATGATGTCTCCCCGCGTCGCGCCGAGAGCCGTCCGCAGCGCCAACTCTCGGCTGCGTCCCAGTCCGCGGGCGAGCTGCAGGTTGGCGAGGTTCGCGCAGGCGATGAGGAGCACGGCGAGCACCGCGCCGATCAGCGCGAAGTGGAAACCAGCAAAATGGAATTGCCGGTACTCAATCGGTTTGAGGAGGAAGCCGGCGCCTTTGAGCGGCTCACCGGCCGACGCCGCGAGAAGACCGAAGCGGTGCGAAAGCTCGTCGATCGTTGGCTGCGCTTGCTTGAGTGTCAGCCCCGGGCGTAGGCGCGCGATGTTGGCCGGCAGGGCAGTAAGTGGAACACTCGGAGGTGGTAGCATCCATACCGAGTACTCCGATCCGGGCAGCTGCGACGCCCGATCGATGACGCCGATGATCGGGTGCGAGACGCCGTCGATGCTGATCGTCGAGCCGACCGCGGACTCGAAGGGGAAGAGCCCACCCGCGACCGCGCTGCTGATGACGACGGGCAAAGACGAATCGGTGTAGTCGGCGTCCGTGAAGGCTCGGCCTTCGGCGGGGCGGATGCCGAGAAAGCGAAAGATGTTCGGCGAAACGCTGGCGATCCCACCGCGCCTGAGCCGCTTTCCGTGTTCGAGCATCGCGGGTTCACGGGAACCACCTTGGAAGGCTGTCGCGGCGAGGATGCTCGACGCCGATGCAAGGATGTCGGCGCGTTGTTGGAGCGTGATCTTGCTGAACCGATCGCCCCACACGCTGAGCGAGTAGAGCTCGCCGGGACTCGCCACGTCGACGCGAGGGTTGATCATCGCGTCGAGCACGCTGTACATCGTCGTGTTGAGCGCGATAG
Source organism: uncultured Gemmatimonadaceae bacterium (assembly GCA_963736315.1). Taxonomy (GTDB): domain Bacteria; phylum Gemmatimonadota; class Gemmatimonadetes; order Gemmatimonadales; family Gemmatimonadaceae; genus JAQBQB01. The sequence continues at coordinate 1,066,797 of CAVTOB010000001.1, forward strand.
CCAAGCCAAGCGAGACAACGGCGACGATGCTGAATCCGCGATGCCGCGCGAACGAGCGGACGGCTATGCGGAGGTCTGAACCGGAGAGGCGCACTGCGGGCGGTGGTGGAGGGGAGTGCGGCGGCTACCACCTAGGGGACGACCCGTCGCTCCTCGCGCCACCACTCGCGAACCATGAACAACGAGTCCGTCACATTTCTTGGCGGCGGGTCCCAAGACCGGACACTGTTCTTGGCGTTCGCGCCCTCAGGGGTTCCGCTCGACGACCAGCACCACGAACGACCCGGGCACCATCGGTGCTCGCCCTCGGCGTCCACCTGCGTTTTCCGGCGCCGCGCCGAACTTCGCTCCGGCGAGAAAAATTCTGTGCGTCGTCGGGTCGAGGCCCATGTTCCGCGACCCGGTCATCGTCTGCACTGTCTCCACGACGTGATACGTGTCCGGCGTGTCCTCATGGATCACCGTGAGCGTGCCGTCGGCGTTCGACGCGAACGCGTTTCCGCTCGACGGCTCGTAGCCGGCTCCGTCGACCCCCATGCCGATCGGCAGCGTCGTCACGATCTTCCCGGCCGCATAGTCGGACACCGCCATCACGCCGCTCCGACATCCGCTGAATAACCGGTGGTGCGCGGCGTCGATCGCCATCGACACCGGGTTTTTGCACGGCGCGGTGGACCAGCGGCGCGTGACCTTGAGATTCTTCGCATCGATCTCGACGATTTCGCCGTTGTCCGTGAGGTTCGCGTACACCTTTCCATCGCCGGCGGACACGCCGTACTCCGGCTTGCCGCCCAGATCGATGTTCGTGATCGTCTTGCCGCTCACGGGGTCGATCACCGTCGACGAGTGCGCGTCGCCGTTGAAGGTGAACACCCGGTTCGAAGCAGGATCGTAGATGATCGCGTCGGCATCTTCCGCGGCGTGCGCGCGACCGAGGATTTTGTACGTCGCGAGATCGAACATGACGACCGAGCTGTCATTCCCCGACGTCGCGAAGCCGTGTCCCGCATTCTCGGCGATGGCCGTTCCGTGCGCGCCGTTGATGCCGGTCACCTCGCCGAGGAGCTTGCCGTCGTTCTCATCGACGACCATCACGCGGTTTTGGCGACCGATGAACACGCGGTGGTGCGCCGGATCGGGAACGAGGTAGTCCCAACTGCCGTCGCCGCCGAGGGGATAAGACTGGGTGATGCGATACGAGGACGGGTTCTGCGCGGAAAGCGTGGCGGCAGCGCAGAGGACCATGGCGACGGAGAGGCGAGGCATGTCGGGGCTTCGTTTGCGAGTGGCGGTTGGTCTCGAGCCCAATGTACGTCCACGGGCTCGAGCGAACCTGTCGTTCGGCTAACAGTCGACAGCCAGGACGGGACCCTTCTATATTGTGCTCCCGATGGCCGCGCCGCCAAAACAGACTACCGTCCTCGACGCGAGGGCCTTCGACCGAACCGTTCGGCGGATGGCCGACGAGATCGTTGAACTGAACGACGGGACCGACGATCTCGTCATCGTCGGCATTCAGCGCCGCGGAGTCCAACTCGCGGCGCAAATCGTCTCGACGATCGGCGAACGAGAGAAGACCGACGTCGCGCGGGGCGCCCTCGACATTACTCTCTACCGCGACGACCTCCAAACGGTCGGACCTCGACCCGTCGTGGGGCAGACCGAGATCCCGGTGGACATCGACGGCCGCTGCGTCGTGATCGTCGACGACGTCCTTTACACGGGTCGAACGATTCGCGCGGCGCTCGACGAGCTGGCGGACTTCGGGAGGCCAAAACGCATAGCGTTGGCCGTCCTTATAGATCGCGGCGGTCGCGAACTGCCCATCCAGCCGGACATCGTCGGCAAGAAAGTCTCCGTGCTCATGTCGCAACGCGTGGACGTGCTCGTGCAGGAAATCGACGGCAAGAACGGGGTCGTCATCGCGCAACGCGAGGACACGGCGTGACGCAACCGCTCGGCAAGGATCTTCTGGGGCTCGAACCGCTCAGCGGCGAGCAAATCCGGTTGATTCTCGACACCGCCGAGCCGTTCAAGGAAATCAGCGAGCGAGCGATCAAGAAGGTGCCGACGCTACGCGGCGCCACGATCGTCAATCTGTTCTTCGAGGCGTCGACGCGAACCCGCGTGTCGTTCGAGTTCGCCGAAAAGCGGCTCTCGGCCGATACGGTCAACGTGGCGGCGTCCGGGTCGAGCGTGACGAAGGGGGAGACGCTCGTCGACACCGCGCGGAATCTCGAGGCGATGCGAATCGACATGGTCGTCATCCGCCACGGGGCGTCGGGAGCCGCGCGCTTCCTCGCCGACCGCATCGAGTCGAACGTCATCAATGCCGGCGACGGCACCCACGAGCACCCGACGCAGGGGCTGCTCGACATGTTGACGCTGCGCGACCACTTCAAACGGCTCGACGGGATCAAGGTCTGCATCGTCGGCGACGTCCTGCACTCGCGCGTCGCGCGGTCGAACATCTGGGGGCTGACCAAAATGGGCGCGCAGGTCGGCGTTTGCGGACCGCGCTCGCTGCTGCCCAGCGCGATCGACGATTTCGGCGTGACCGTGTTCGATCGCGTCGAGGCAGCCATCGAATGGGCCGACGCCCTCAATATTCTCCGGCTTCAGCTCGAGCGCATGACGGCGGGTTACATCCCGTCGCTCCGTGAGTACAATCGTGTGTTCGGTATTTCACGCGAGCGACTCGACGCGGCGAAACGCGACGTGCTCATCCTCCACCCCGGGCCGATGAACCGCGGCGTCGAGATCGATTCCGACGTCGCCGACGGTCCATTCAGCGTGATTCTCGATCAAGTGACGAACGGCGTCGCGGTGCGCATGGCGGTGCTCTATCTCCTGTCCGGCGGACGTCCGGAGCTCGCCGAAGCGGCGAAGAGAGGAGGGGAGCGATGAGCGGCTCGCTTCTGTTGCGCGGCGGACGCATCATCGATCCGTCACAATCACTCGACACGACGGGCGACGTGCTCGTCGTCGACGGCGGGATCGCCGCGATCGGCCCGCGCGCCGGCAACGACGCCGAGGGACGCGACGGACTCGAGACGCTCGATTGTTCCGGGCTCGTCGTGTCGCCGGGTTTCGTGGACGTGCACTGTCATTTGCGCGAGCCGGGGCGCGAAGAAGTCGAGACGATCGCGACGGGCGCGCGCGCGGCAGCCGCCGGTGGATTCACCGCCGTGTGCGCGATGCCGAACACCGATCCCGTCACCGACAATCAGGCGGCGGTCGGATTCATCATCCGGCAAGCGCAGCGCGCCAACGCGGCGCGCGTCTACCCGATCGGCGCGATCTCGGTCGGACAGAGGGGTGAGTCGCTCGCCGAATTCGGAGAAATGGTTGCGGCCGGGGCGGTGGCCGTGAGCGACGACGGACGACCCGTGGTGAGCGCGCACCTCATGCGGACGGCGCTCGAGTATGCGCGCACCTTCGGAATTCCCGTCGCCGACCACTGCGAGGAGCCGACGCTCGCCAAGGGCGGCGCGATGAACGAGGGCATCGTCAGCGCGCGACTCGGCCTCAAGGGCGTGCCGTCGGAGGCGGAAGAGATCATGGCGATCCGCGACATCCTCCTCGCGCGCCGCACCGGCGGGCACATTCATCTGTGCCACATGAGCACGCGCGGATCCGTCGAGCTGATTCGCTGGGGAAAGGAGCGCGGCATCAACGTGACGGCGGAGGTGTGTCCGCATCACCTGTCGCTGACGGAGGAGGCGGTCGGCGCCTACGACACGAACGCGAAGATGAACCCGCCGCTGCGCACCGCGGAAGACGTCGCGGCCCTTCAGGAAGCGGTGCGCGACGGGACGATCGATCTCATCGCGACCGACCACGCACCGCACCACTACGACGAGAAGGAGCGCGAATTCGCCGACGCGCCGAACGGGATCGTGGGCCTCGAGACGGCGTTGGCGGTGAACCTCACGTGGCTCGTCGCTCAAAAGCGAATCGACTTGCCGACGCTGATCGAAAAGATGTCGTGCGCTCCGGCGCGCGTCTTCAAGCTGCCTGGCGGAACGCTCCGGCGCGGCAGCGCGGCGGACGTCACCGTGTTCGATCCGGACGTCGAATGGACGGTGGATCCGGCGGCGTTCAAGTCGAAGGGGCGAAACACGCCGTACGCGGGTCATGCGCTGCGCGGACGGGTGCGCTGGACGCTCGTCGACGGGCGCGTCGTGCACGGCGGAGCGGGGGTCACTTCCGCCGGGGCAGGGCGGGCGGCGCGATAATGACCGCGCGCGATCGCGATGCGGTGGCGCTTACGATAGTCGGCGTGTGCCGCCGGCTGTACGAGCGCGGTCTCATCGCCGGTCCGGATGGAAACGTGTCGGCGCGGCTCGCGGACGGCTCCATTCTCGTCACGCCGAGCGGGCTGTCGAAGGGGATTGTGACCCCCGAACACCTGGTCGTCGTCGATACCAAGGGGGCGGTGCTCGAGGGCGCTCTGCCTCCCTCGAGCGAATTGCGGATGCACCTTCGCATTTACGCGCGGCGCCCCGATGTCAGGGCCGTCGTCCACGCGCATCCACCCACGGCGACCGGGTTCGCGGTTGCTGGTGAATCCTTTATGGCGCCCGTGCTGCCGGAAGTTATCTTGCAGATGGGCGCGGTACCCTTGGTACCCTACGCCACACCCGGAACGGACGCGCTGGCGGACGCCTTGGACCCGTATCTCGATCGGCACGACGCGTTTTTGCTGGCCAATCACGGAGCGACGACACTCGGGGCTACCCTGACCGAGGCGCACCACAGAATGGAAAGCCTGGAACACGCCGCGCGCATCGTGCTCGCCGCGCGCGCGGTCGGCAGAGTGCGAGAGTTGAATGTCGCCGACGTGGACGCCCTTCGCTCGCGGCACGAGGATCATCGATGACCGACACGAATCGCTCGCTACAGGAACTGCCGGCGCTCCTGACCGAACGCCGCAAATACGAGAAGTGGTTGATCGCGCTCGATGCTCGCCGCGAGACGACGCCCCAGCACGTCTTCGAGCGGGTGAGAGCCGACTATACAGGCCGCTTGGAGCGCGTGGACGAGGAGCTGGCCGTCCATCGTCAGGCGGTGCAGGAAGAGCGATCGAGCCTGCACTCGCGCCGTTCATTGCTCGAAGCCGAGGAGCAGCTCCGCCGCGACGAGCGAGCCGAGCTCGAGCTGCGCCAGCACGTCGGCGAGCTCGAGGGTGGTGAGGCGGACACGGCATTCAAGGCGGTGGACGACGCGCTGAGACAACTCGTCGGTGAGAAGACGGGGTTGTCCAGCCGGATCGCAGAGTTGGACGCGCTGCTGGAGCTGAAGCCCTTCGCGACCCCGCCAGGCACGCCGATGGAATCGCCACCGCTGGGTCTTCCGAGGATGCCCGCCTCCGCGCCGGCGAGCGCGCCGCCGCGTGCCGCCGCGCCGATCAGTCCGCCTCCTCCGCCCGCGCCGCCTCGGCCGAGCACCGCGCACGCGCCGGCCGCCGCTCCGCCGGCCCCTGTCGCCGTCGCGGCCGCGAAGACGGAGCGCGCAGAGCCGATCATTCCGTCCACCGAGCCGTTGCCGGCCGAGCGCGGCACGCCGCGCACGCCCGACGGCCGCTTCGACGAGATGGCATTCGTACGCAACGTCGTCGGGCCGGACGGCAGTGCGCCCACGGCGTCGGCCACCGCGCCGAGCGTAGCGCGAGCGCGAGACGTCGGGAGCAACAACGTGCCGCTACGCGGCCGCGCGTCGCAGGAGCAGCTCGTCGAAAGCGTGAGAATCGATCCCACGCGAGTCGAGCGTCCGCTCGCCGCGAACGTGCCATCGAATACCCCGATCGTGTTACGGACGTCGGGACAGACGGAGCAGTCGAAGACGCTCAAGTGCAGCGAGTGCGGGGCGATGAATTACCCGACCGAGTGGTACTGTGAGCGGTGTGGGGCGGAACTGGCAGCACTGTAAGCGCCGAGACTGACGAACGCCGAGACTGCCGAAAGCCGAGACTACCGAAATCCGAGATTACCGAACGCCGAGACCACCGAACGCCGAAACCTGCGGGCTGAGAAGGTGAAACGAGGTGTGATCCGCGGTGAGGGCAGGGCGGCCGGAGTGAGAGATGCAAACGAAAGAGCCCGGAGATTCCGGGCTCTTTTCATTTCTACGTCCGCTGTTGCCGCCGTCTTGCCGCGAGGCAGCCTCGCGTTACGCAGTTTCGGCCGTCAGCCCGTTTTCGCAATCGCGCTCTTTCTTCGAGCCGCGGTATTCCGATGAATCAATCCCTTTCGCGCCGCGCGATCGAGGAGTTTGACGGCAGCCAGCTTCGCGGCCTTGCTGGCTCCGGGCGCCCCCGCTTTCTTGACCGCCGTCCGCAGGGCGGCTCGTTGCGCGCGATTACGCACGGTGGCCGCGCGTGTCTTGCGCATGTTCTTCTTGGCGGACGCGATATTCGGCACGAAAACGACTCTCCAAAATCAGTGGAACGACGGTGCTCTGGCGAGGGGTTGAAGCTAGAGTTCAATAACACGAAAGTCAAGGCGGCATAACGCTTTGACACGTTCCTTGCGCACCACTACCTTACGCGCGGGACCGAAGCCCCGGCCTGGAGCGTCTCACCGCCGGGCCGGCGACCGCCAACCCGCTCCCGACTGCCGACGTTGCATATCCAAGATGTGTTGATGGCTGTGCCGGTGCTGTTGTTCTCGGTCATCGCGCACGAGTACGCACACGGCTATGCGGCACTCAAACAGGGGGACACCACCGCCCTGAGCCTCGGTCGTCTCACATGGAATCCGATCAAGCACATCGATCCGTTCATGACGGTGATCCTCCCGCTCGTGCTCGCGGTCTCGAGCGGCGGTCGAATCATTCTTGGCGGGGCGAAACCTGTGCCCGTGAATCCGCGCAACTATCGCAACTTCAAGCGCGGCGACATCATCGTCTCGCTGGCCGGCGTCACGGTGAATCTGCTCATCGCCCTCGGGGCGATGATCGTGTTCGTGCTCGCCGGCTTCCTCGGGCACGCGCTCTCCGGAATCGAGACGACGCTCACGATCGTGCAGGCGATGATGTACGTCGCGGTGCAGCTCAACCTGCTGCTCGTCGTGTTCAATCTGCTGCCCATTCCGCCGCTCGACGGCTCGCACGTCGTAAAGTATCTGCTCCCGCTGCGCCTCGCCGTGTGGTACCAGCAGATCGGTCGTTTCGGCATCGTGATCCTGGTCCTGGTTCTCGCGTTCGGGGGCAATCTGCTGGGCCTGTGGCAGCGCACCGCCGATTCGTTCATCGGTGGGTTGCTCGGGCCGTACGCGCTACCGAGTCTTCCTGAATGGCTCGCCTGATCACCACATGACCCAGACCTACATTCCGGAAGCGTTCACCCCGCTGAGCGCCGCGCCGCTCGCTCCCGCCTCTCCAACGGACGGGAGCTTCATCGTCGAGGTCTCGGCGTTCTCCGGACCGCTCGATCTGCTCCTCTCGCTCATTCGCGAAGAGCAGCTCGACATCTACGACATTCCCATCGCGCGCATCTGCGAGCAATTCGTCGTGCGGATCCGGACACTCGGACTCAACGAAGCCGCCGAGTATCTCGAGATGGCTGCCCGGCTGCTGCGCATCAAAGCGCAGATGCTGCTGCCGCACGGAGACGAGGAGCAGTGGGAGGATCCGCGCGCCGAGCTCGTGCGACGGTTGCTCGAGTATCAACAGATGCGCGAGGTCGTCGATCTGCTCGAGCGCCGCGGCGAAGAACGGCGCAATCAGTTCGCGCGCGCCTATCTGCCCCAGGCGCCGGCGCCCGCGCGGGCCCCGCTTGCGCTCTCGCTGGCCGAACTGCTCGCCGCGGTGGACCGCGTTCTGCGAACCGTGGCTCGCCCCGACATGCACGAGGTGATTCCGCGCGCGCTCGACATTCCGGGAGCCATCCTGGTCATTCGCTCGGTGCTCGCCCTCAAAGCGCGCATCCGGTGGACGCAGCTCGTTCAACAGGGCGCCGAACCCTGGCAAATCCTCTCGACCCTGCTCGGACTTCTCGAGCTCGCCAAGCTCGGCGAGCTGCGGGTCGAGCAGCCCAGACCTTTCGCCGACGTGGAGATCTCACGTGACGCCGCTAGCGAAGCTGCTTGAAGCCGCGCTGTTCGCCAGCGCGAGACCGATCGCGACCGAGGAGCTCGCCGTCCTCGAACCCGATGCGTCGCCGGCAGAGCTGCAGGCCGCACTCGAGGAGCTGCGCGAGCACTACGACGTCGACGGCCACGGCGTCGAGCTGCAAGAGCTCGGCGGCGGGTGGCAGATCCTCACGCGCGCGGAGTACACCGAAGCGATCGAGCGCGCGCAGTTGGCGGCGCGCCCGGCCCGTCTCTCCGGCGCCGCGCTCGAGACGCTCGCCATCATCGCCTACCGCCAGCCGATCTCCCGCCTCGAGATCGAGGAGATTCGCGGCGTGATGGTCGGGAGCGTGCTCAAGTCGCTCCACGAGCGCGGGCTCATCGACGTGACGGGCCGCGGGGAGGGACTCGGCCGTCCACTCCTGTACGGAACGACGCCGGTCTTCCTCGAATACTTCGGGCTGCGGCATCTCGAGGAGCTGCCGCGCGGCGACGAGTTGGCGATCGCCCTCCGCGCGCCGGATCGTCCCGACGTGCCCGCCGCGGATGTTAGCGACCGAGCGGATCGCGCCGTCGAGGTTCCGTCGGTTCGCGCCGATATCACCGTCGAAGAGTCGCGTCCCGAATCGGTGGAGACCAACGCCGACGCCCCGGGTCTCGCGGAAGCGGGCGTGTAGTGTGACGGAGACGATGCGCATCCAGCGTGCGCTGGCGCGCGCCGGGGTCGCGTCGCGAAGAAAGGCCGAGGAGCTGATCGCCGCGGGTCGAGTGCGCGTGAACGGAGAAGTCGCGCGCACGGGGCAAATCGTCGATCCGTCGCGCGACGAGATCGTCGTCGACGGGCGCGCGGTCGAGGCGCCGCGCGGCGTCGTGTGGTACGCCCTCAACAAGCCCGCGGGCGTGATGACGACGCGTTCCGATCCCGACGGCCGGCGCACGGTGTTCGACCTCGTGCCCGACGTTCGCGGCCTGACCTACGTCGGCCGCCTGGACTATCTCACGGAAGGTCTGCTCTTGCTCACGACTGACGGCGACGCGGCGCACCGCCTGTCGCATCCGCGCGGCGAGATCGAGCGGACCTATGTGGCGACGGTCATTGGCAAGGGCGACGAGGCGGCGCACATCGCGCGCGGCGGAGTCATGCTCGACGACGGCCCCGTCCAACCGAAGCGCGTCGTGGCCACGCACGTCGGACGCGACCGTTGGGACCTCGAGGTCACGATCACCGAAGGACGGAAGCGGGAGGTCCGCCGTCTGTGCACGGCGCTCGGGCTGGGCGTCGAACGCTTGGTGCGCACCCGGTTCGGCCCGATTGCCCTGGGGGCGCTGCCGTCGGGTGCGGTGCGCGAACTCACACGGACCGAGCGCGAGGCGTTGGGATCCTTGGGACCACCCCCGCCCCCTCCGAGTGGCGCGCCACCGGCACCGTCGTCAAAACCTGGGGTAGGACGGCAGGGCCGACCTCGTCGTCGGTTGTCCAAATGATGCACGAGTGACCGCTTCGGTCACTCCGCAAACTCGAACTCCATTGAACGTGGCTACTCAGGTATCCAACGCGGCGGACGCGAGACTCGTCCAGGAAGTCGCCCGCCAGGTCGCCAAGCGGGTCGTGGGGCAGGATTACATGGTCGACCGCCTGCTGATCAGCATTCTCACCGGTGGTCACGTGCTGCTGGAGGGAGTGCCCGGACTGGCGAAGACGCTCACCGTGCGCACGCTCGCCGAAACGATCGACACGACGTTCCATCGCATTCAGTTCACGCCCGACCTGCTCCCCGCCGACGTGCTCGGGACGCAGGTCTACGACCAGTCCACCGGGCAATTCTCGGTGAAGCGCGGGCCGATCTTCGCGAACATCATCCTGGCCGACGAGATCAACCGCGCGCCGGCCAAGGTGCAGGCGGCGCTCCTCGAGGCGATGCAGGAAAAGCAGGTGACGATCGGCGGCACCACGTTCAAGCTGGAGGAGCCGTTCCTGGTGCTCGCCACGCAGAACCCGATCGAGCAGGAGGGCACCTACCAGCTGCCCGAAGCGCAAGTCGACCGGTTCATGCTCAAGCTGCGCGTCGGCTACCCGACGCGCGACGAGGAGAAGGAGATCATGCGGCGCATGTCGAGCGGCGAGCCGATCGACGTCGACGCCGTCGCGCAACCGGACCAGATCCTCGACGCTCGGCGCCGCATCACCGAGTTGTACATGGACGACCGCATCATGGACTACATCGTCGACATCGTGCTCGCCACGCGCGAGCCGGCGGCGGCGGGCCTCCCCGACCTCGTGCCGCTGATCGAATTCGGCGCGAGCCCGCGCGCGACGATCGCGTTGGCGCAGGCCTCGCGGGCGCACGCGTTCCTGCGCGGCCGCGCGTTCGTGACGCCCGACGACGTGAAAGCCATCGGTCCCGACGTGCTCCGCCACCGCGTCCTCACGACGTACGAGGCCGAGGCGGAGGACGTGACGAGCGATCAGATCGTGCAGCGCGTCTTCGCGAAGATCGAGAGCCCGTGATGCTGTCGCCGGCGTGCCCGCTCGAGAGGCCGATCTCCGAGGCCTGACGTGGCGTTCTCTCTCTTTCGCCGTTCCGCGCCCGCGCCGGTTCCGCCGCCGCGGCGCTCCGGATCGTTCGCCGTCTCCACGTCGACCGGCGCCGCGCCGGCCGTGCCGCCCGAAGTATTGCGGCAGGTCAAGCTGCTCGAGCTGCGCACGCGCGGCCTCGTGAATTCCTTGTTCACCGGCGAGTACCGGTCGGTGTTCAAGGGGCAGGGGATGGAGTTCTCCGAGGTCCGCGAGTACCAAGCCGGCGACGAAGTGCGCAGCATCGACTGGAACGTCACGGCCCGCATGCAGCGTCCGTACGTCAAGCGCTACATCGAGGAGCGTGAGCTCACCGTGATGCTCGCCGTGGACGTGTCGGGATCGGAGCGGTTCGGCACGCGGCGCCGGTTCAAGAGCGAGGTCGCGTCGGAGCTGGCGGCCGTGCTGACGATGTCGGCCATTCGCAACAACGACCGCGTCGGCGGGTTGATGTTCACCGACCGCATCGAGCACGTCGTTCCGCCGCGAAAAGGGCGCCGCCACGCGCTGCGCCTCATTCGCGACATTCTCGCGTTCACGCCCCAGGGGCGCGGCACCGACATCGCCGGCGCGACGGAATACTTGAACAAGATGCTCGCGCACAAAGCGATCATCTTCCTCGTCTCCGATTTCCTCGGCGAACAGATCGAGCGGCCGCTCAAGCTCCTCGCGCAGCGACATGACCTCGTGGCGGTAACGGTCGAGGATCCGAGCGAGAAGACGTTGCCCGACGTGGGCCTCGCGCGCTTCGTCGATCCGGAAACCGGAGCAATGCTCGACGTGGACACGAGCAATCCCGCCGTGCGCCACAGCTTCAACACCGCCGTCGCCGAGGAAGCCGACCGGCGGCGGCATCTGCTGCGCCGCTTGGCGATCGACGAGATCGCCGTGCGAACCGACCGCGGCATCATGGAACCGCTGTTGCGGTTCTTCCGCACGCGCGAGACGAGGGTGCAACGGTGACGCGCCGAGTGCGAATACCGGGATTCGCGACGGCGCGCCGCGCGGCGATGGCGTGGTGTCTCGTCGCGTTCTCGGCGGAAGCGGCGGTGGCGCAGAACGCGCCCAGCGCGCTTCAGGTGAAGACGGCCGTCAAGGTCGCGGCCGACAGTGTGCGCGTCGGCGATCCGTTCCGTGTCACGATCGGCGTTCGCGCGCCCCCGGGCGCGACGATCGATTTTCCGCGCCAGCTCGACTCGAGCGGCGCGGTGCAGTCGCTGGATCCGGTGAACGTTCGTTCGAGCGCGGACACGTCCGCGGTCGAGCAGTACGCGGATTACCGAGTCGCGGCGTGGGACGTTGGCCGCCAGCCCATCCGCCTCGACGACATCATCGTCAAGCTCGGGTCGGCGACGCGGCGGATTCCCGTTACGGGCGCGACGATTTTCGTGAAGAGCGTGTTGCCGGCGGACAGCGCCAAGCGAATCCCCAAGCCGCCGCGCGACCTGTTCGAGGTGAATCCGTTCCCGTGGTGGTTGTGGGCGCTCCTCGCAGCCGTAGTGGTCGGCCTCATCCTCCTGTACTGGTGGTGGAGGCGCCGCCGCCGGAAGACGACGCCGATTCCCGCCATCGATCCATTCAAGCTGGCCGAAGCAGATTTCGAGCGCATCGAGAGATTGGCCTTGCTGGAAGCGGGCGAGCGCGGACGCTACGTGACGCTCGTGATCGAGGTGCTGCGCGACTATCTCGCGGCGCGTCACACGCGCGCGGCGTTGTCGCTCACGAGTACGGAGCTCCAGCGCGCCGCGCGCGAGTTGCCAACCGTCCCCGAAGGTCGGCTCGGGCGAGTGTTGACCGACGCCGACCTGATCAAGTTCGCGCGGCGCGCCGTGAGCACGGACCGGGCGCATGATCTGGGTCGCGAGGCGCGCGCGATCGTCGCCGCCGAGCACGCCGCGACGCCACCGGAATCTCAGACGACGTCCTCTCCGACGGCGGCGGCCTCGTCCTCGGAGGCCGCGTGATCGCGCTCGGCAGAATCCAGTTCGCGACGCCGTGGGTGCTGGCGTTCCTCCTCCTGCTGCCGACGTGGTGGATCATTCGCCGCCGCCGCCGCCCGAGCGCGATCGTCTTCTCGCGCGTCGCCGTCCTGGCCAGCGGGCCGCGCGCTGGGCGGCGAACGCCGTTCATGCTTTTTCTTTTCCGGAACCTGTTGCTCGCGTCCACGATCGTTGCGCTGTCGCGGCCCCGGTCGGGATCGCATTCGGAGAATACGACGAGCGAGGGGATCAACATCGTTCTCGCGATCGACCTCTCGAGCTCGATGCTGGCGCAGGATTTCACGCCGAACAACCGCCTCGAGGTCGCGAAGGACGTCGTGAAGCGATTCATCGCCGCGCGCTCGAGCGATCGCATCGGCGTCGTCGCATTCGCGTCCGAAGCGCTCACCCAGGTGCCGCTCACGACCGACTATCCCGTGGTGAACATGGCGGTCGACAACCTCGCCGCGGGTCAGCTCGAGGACGGCACGGCCATCGGTACGGCGATCGCGACGGCGGCCAACCGGCTGCGCGACGCGCCGGGCCGATCGCGCGTGATGATCCTTCTTACCGACGGCGAGAACAATCGCGGCGCGATCGATCCGCGTACGGCCGCGAAGGCAGCGGCCGTCTTCGGCATCAAGATCTATACGGTCGGCGTCGGCACCGAAGGCATGGCGCCGGTGCCTGTGGGCCGCGGGTTGTTTGGGCTTCGCTACGAGAACCGTCTGGTGCGGATCGACGAGCCGCTGCTCTCCGACATCGCGAAGACCACCGGCGGCCGGTACTACCGCGCGCGCGACGCCGCCGCGCTCCAGCGGATCTATCAGGAAATCGACCAGCTCGAGCGTGAGCCGGTGCGGACGCGCGCCTACGTGCGGTACACCGAGCTATTCCGTTGGCCGCTGTACTTCGCGGCGCTGATGCTGTTCGCCGAGTTGATGCTCGCCGCGCGCCGGGGGCCGCTGCCGTGATCCCCGACGTGTCGCTCGACTATCCCTACCTGCTCATCCTCGCGGTTCTCCTTCCGCTGTTGACGATCTACGTCCTCCGGCGAGCGTTCACGCAGCGCAAGGCGCGGCTGAATCGTCTCGGCACCATGGACGTGATTTCGCGGATCATCCCGCCGCGCACGCTGGTGCGGCCGGGCTGGCGCATGGTGCGGCTGGGTGTCGCCGGGTCGCTGGTCGGTGTCGCGGTTGCGGGGCCGCGGTGGGGAGACGAGCGGACCGTCGTTCGTACGCGCGGCATCGACATGGTGCTCGCGCTCGACGCGTCGCTCTCGATGTTGGCCCAGGATGAGCGGCCGAGCCGCCTCGAGCGAATGAAGGAGGAAGTCCGGCGCCTGCGGGCTCTCTCGCCCGGCGACCGAATCGGGGTGCAGGCGTTTGCCGGGCGCAGCTATGTTTTGTCGCCGCTCACGATCGACGAGGGCGCTCTCGACCTCTTCCTCGACAACCTCGACCCGACCGTCGTCGGGCAGGCCGGCACGTCGCTGGCCCGAACCATTCACCAGGGCGTCGACCTTCTGACCGCGACGAACAGTGGCTCGGATCGCGCACTGGTCGTCATGAGCGACGGGGAGGCGTTCGAACCGCTCGAGGACGTTCAAACCGAGGCCAGGCGGGCGGCGCAGCAGGGAATCAGCCTCGTGACGGTGGGGTTCGGCACGACGGAAGGCACGACGATCCCGATCAAGAATCCCGACGGGTCGACCACCACGAAGAAGGACGAAAACGGCAGCACGGTGATCACGAACTACCACCCAGAATTCTTGAAAGGCGCAGCCGACGCTGCCGGCGGGACGTTCATCCCCGCGGGCGCGACGGACAAGGCCGCTCGCATCAAATCGGCACTCGCCACGCTTCGCACGAAAGCGCGGGCCAGCCTGGGTGGCGAGACGAAGACGCCGCGCTACCAGTGGTTCCTCTTTCCCGCGCTGCTCCTCCTGTTGCTCGACACGCTGCTCATCGAGCGCCGTGGTCACCGCGCAACTCGCTCGGCCTCTCAGACGGCCGCCGCCGCCGCCGGATTGCTGCTGATGGTCTCGCTCGACGGATGCGCGCGCCTCACGCGATCGCAGCAAGCGGCGGCGGCGTATCATCACGGCCGGTACGTTCAGGCGGCGTCGTTGTACCGCGACGCGATCGCCGCGGGTGATAAGTCGGCCGAGGCGCTCTACAACTTCGGGACGGCGCTCGTCGCCGCCGACTCGAACACGTCGGCCGTGGACGCGCTCCGCTCGCTCACCGACATCAAGAAGGACGAGCTTCGATTCCGTACGCTGTTCAATCTCGGTCTCGCGCACCTGAAGCCTGCGCTCGCGGCCCCACCGGGCGGCGGCGGGGGCGATCAGAGCGGCGCGCTGGATTCTACGCTCGCCATTTACAAGAAGGCGTTGCTCATGCGTCCGAACGACCTAGACGCCAAATGGAACTACGAGCTCGCGCTCCGACAGAAGCAGAAGGGCGGCGGTGGCGGCGGCGGAGGAGGGGGCGGCGGTTCGAGTGCGCCGCCGCAACAGCATTCGCCGCAACCGCAGGGCGGTCTCGGACAGCAGCAGGCGGAACAGCTGCTCGGCAGCGCGGCGCGCGAAGAGCGTGACGTGCAGTCCAAGCGACAGAAAGCGAATCGCGTCGAGCCGCCGCCTGGAGGAAAAGACTGGTGATCGGCGCCCTTGCTGTGATCGCGCAGCTCGCCATCGTCGCGCACGGGCCGGATTCGGCGTCGACGTGCGAGGCGTTCGAGGTGAGCGTCGCGGTGAGCGCCAGGGGCTCGACCGTCCCCCGGCTCGTCGCGCCGTCCTTCTATCCGTTCGACATTCTGCGCTCGTCCCCCGTGCCGCACGTGTCTTACGACCGCGGCAACGGATCCGTGACCGCGGAATACCGATACGTCCTCACGACCGATCGCATCGGAACCTACGCGCTGTCTCCGTTCGAAGCGCGACTCGGCAAGGACGTCATTCGGTCGCGGGCGGTGGAGATCGCTGTGCACTCGGCCGGGCGCGCGCAGGTTCCCGTCGTGGTCGCGCGCGCGCGCGTGGACACCAGCCTCGCCGTCGACTTCCGAGCGCTGTCGGTTCCCGAAACGGTCTACGTCGGACAACAGGCGAACTACGAGGTCGCCGTCTTTCTCAACGCCGCGGTACGCGACCGGCTCCGCCGAAATCCGACGTTCTTTCCGCCCGACATGCAGTCGATGCTCGCCTATGACCTGCCGGCGCGCGCGAACCCGCCGCGACGGGAAGGCGGCTCGCATTGCTTCGACGCGCTCGTCTACCAGCGCGCGCTCTTTCCGTTGATGCCGGGACGCTTCGCGATTCCGCCGGCGCAACTCGTCTATTCGCTGCCGCTCTCGGCGAGCTTCTTCAGCCGCGAGGAGACGCACGACCTCGAGACCGACAGCACGATCATCGTCGCGGTCGAGCCGCCCATGGCGGGCCGCCCGGCCGATTTCGGCGGAGCCGTCGGGAACGTGCGCGTGGTCACCCGCCTCGACACATTGGCGTCGCGGGTCGGCGACCCGATCGTGCTGACCGTCCGCGTCATGGGCACGGGAAACGTGAAGCTCTTTCCGCGTCCCGCGGTCGGCGTGTCGTGGGCGACACTGGTGAAAGGCGACGAGCGCGTGCGGGTCGACACGACGGCGCGCCGAATCGCCGGGTCGAAGGAATTCGATTGGCTGCTCACGCCGAAGGTCGCAGGCGAACTCGACCTTCCGCCGATTCGTTACGGTTACTTCAACCCCGAGACGCGTCGCTACGAGGTCGCGTCGACGGGTAGCACGCGCGTGCACGTCGGTCCGGGGTCGCTTGCCTCCGCCGACACGGCACGCACCGAGACACTCCTGCCTCTCCGTCCGCGGTACCGCGGCGCGGCGCGTACTCCCATGCACGAGTACGCGGCGTTCTGGGCGCTCCTCGCGCTTGCCCCGCTCCCGGCGATCACGCTCCGCCGGCGCTCGGTGAAACGTCCGACGGCCGATCGGTCTCACGAGCCATCACGCCGACTCGGCGCGGCGGTGAAGGCCGCGACGAAATCCCGCGACGCCTCGACGGTGCGTCGCGTCTACACGGCGGCGCTGAGCGAGCGCCTCACGCTCGAACCCGAGAGCTTCACGCGAGCCGGAGGGTTGGCCAGGGTGCTTCGGCGCCGCGGCGTTTCCACCGGCATCGCGACTCAAGCCGAGCGATTTCTGCGAGAGCTCGACGAGGCCGCGTTCGCCGCCGGCGGCGCGCTGCCGGCCGACGCGGCCGAGCGCGCGGAGCGATTGTATCGGGCCGTGGACGACGAGGCACTTCCTCGCACGCAGATCTTCACGCGCGTCATGAGGATTGTGGTCGTCGCCGCGCTGGGAGCCGCCGCGGCGCACGCGCTCACTCAGGGCAGCGATCCGCGACGGGCGTTCGACGCGGGGGTCGAGGCATACGGGCGCCACGAGTTCGTCGCGGCGCGCGAGTCGTTCCTCGAGTCGGTGCAAGCGGATCCCCGCGCGCCGGACGCGTGGGCGAACCTCGGCACGGCCGCATGGGCTGTCGCGGACACGGCGCGCAGCGTCGCGGCGTGGCAGCGCGCGCTGCGGCTCGAGCCGCTCGCCGCGGATGTGCGCGAGCGAGTGGAGCTGGTACATTCGCTGCCATGGACGGCGAGCGGCTTCGTGCTGCCGATCCCGGTCGAATGGGTGTTCATCGCGGCCGCCATCCTGTGGCTCGCGACGTGGGGTTGGGCCGGCGTGCGGGCGCGACGCGGCGACCTCGTTCGGCGAACGCGAGTCGCGTCGCTCGCCGTCGCGGCCGGAATCGTCGTGCTCTGCGGCTTCGCGCTCGTCGAACGCGCCGCCGGCCGCCACCTCGACGTGCTGCGCACCACGGCGTCGCTCACCTCCGATCCCGAGATCGGCGGCGAGCGAGGGCCCACGGCGATCGTCGGCGAGGTCGTGCGCGAGATCGGCCGACAGGGCGCGTGGACGCGCGTCCGCCTCGACGACGGGCGCGACGGCTGGATCGAGGCCGCGGCGCTCATTTCCCTCGACACGCGGGACGCGTCGCAGATCGGCAATTGACCGGTTGCGCGACGCGCCGGTAGCTTTGGCGCCGTGACCGTCGCTTCTCCCCCGCGCATCGCCGTCCTGCCGAGCGACGTCGCCGACCAAATCGCCGCGGGCGAGGTCGTCGAACGCCCGGCGTCGGTCGTGAAGGAGCTGATCGAGAACGCGCTGGACGCGGGCGCCCGTGCGATCGACGTCGCGATCGAGGACGGCGGCCGGCAGACGATTCGCGTCAGCGACGACGGCACGGGTATGATGCGCGACGACGCCGTGCTCGCGCTCGAGCGCCACGCCACCTCCAAGATTCGGTCTGCACGGGATCTGGTCGGCGTGCGCAGCTTCGGGTTTCGCGGCGAGGCGCTGGCGGCCATCTGTTCGGTGTCGGAGCTCGAGCTCGAGACCGCGCCCGACGACGGCGCCGGAACACTCGTGCGCGCCGCCGGCGGACGAGTCATCGACGTCGATGAGATCAGCCGGCGCCGCGGCACGACGGTGCGCGCGTCGCGCCTGTTCTTCAACGCACCGGCGCGGCTCAAGTTTCTCCGCGGCGCGCGCTCCGAGTGGCGCGCCATTCTCGACGTCGTGGCCACGATGGCGCTCACGCGCCGCGACGTGCGCATCTCGCTGTCGCACGACGCACGATCGATCCTGTCTCTGCCGGCGAGCGCGACGCCGCGCGAGCGGTTGGCCGCGATCTACGGCGGACGCTTCGCCGAACGTCTGCTCGACGTGGACGACGTGAGCGGCACGACGCACGTTGCCGGGTTGGTCGAGCGCCCGTCCGACGCGGGGACGGCCACGCGTCGCGTCTTTCTTTCTGTGAATGGCAGAGCCGTACGCGACGCGGGCCTCGCGCGCGCCGCCGAGACGGCCTATCGGTCGACGATTCCCGCCGGTGTGCGGCCGACGCTGTTTCTCGACATCGTAGTCGCCGCGGACTCGGTGGACGTCAACGTGCACCCCGCCAAAGCCGAAGTCCGTTTTCGCGACCGGTGGACGATCGAGCGCGCGATCGAGACCGCGGTCCGCCGCGCGCTCGGCACCTTCGACGCCGGCGCCACCTTCGGCCGCCGCGTGTGGCCGACCCATGTGCCGTCGGCTGAAGCGTCGCCCGAATCGACCCAGCTCGATTCAATTCCAGTCGCGCCGCCGCCGGGCGCCGACGAGTTGTTCGCCGAGCCCGGCGGTCCACCCGTCCACCCGTCCACCGGGCCGGCGCCTGGCGACGCATCCGGTCCACCGGTCGACCGGTCCACCGGTCCACCGGATGTTCCGCCGCTCTTCCAACTCCGTCGCACGTACATCGCCTTCGAGCACGAGCACGGCGTCGTCCTCATCGACCAACACTCGGCGCACGAGCGGGTCTTGTTCGAGCAGTTCATGCGCAATCTCGAGCGCGGCGAACAGCCGGCGCAGCGATTGCTCTTTCCCATGACGCTGCACCTGGGCCCCGCCGAGAGCGACGCGTTCGAGCGCCATCGCCCGGCGTTCGAGCAGTTGGGCTTCGAGATCGAGGGATTCGGCGGCCATACGCTGATCGTTCGCGCCGTGCCGATGCCCCATCCGCGTTTCGATCCCGAGCGCTGCCTGCGCGAGACGCTGGCGGTGATCACGGGCGATCGCGGAGCGAGCGAGCATTCGCGCCACGAGCGGCTCGCCGCGACGGTCGCGTGCAAGGCGGCAATCAAGGCGGGCGACGCGCTGTCGCCCGCGGAACAGCGCGCGCTCTACGTCGCCTTGCGCGACACGACGCTCCCCGCGCACGACGTGCACGGCCGAGCGACGATCGTTCAACTCACGTGGGATGAAATCGACCGGCGATTCGGCCGCCATTGAGTTCACCGCCACGGACGTCGGGGTGATCTGCGGGCCGACGGCCGGCGGAAAAAGCGCGATCGCGATGTGGCTCGCCGAGCGCCAGCCGATCACGATCGTCAGCGCGGATTCGCGTCAGGTGTACCGCGGGTTCGACGTCGGAACCGCGAAACCGACCGCCGACGACCGGGCCCGCGTCCCGCACGCGGGGATCGACGTCGTCGAACCGACCATTCGCTACTCGTCGGCGGCGTGGGCGAATGCCGCGAGCGACTGGATCGCCGACGCGTTCGCGCTCGGCCGCACGCCGCTGGTGGTAGGCGGCACGGGGCTCTATGTGCGCGCGTTGTTCGAGGGCCTCTTCGCCGAGCCGCCGATGGACGCCGAGCAGCGGCGGCGTCTCGAGCCCGAGCTTGCCGCGCTGCCGACGCAGGAGCTGAAGCGGTGGGTCGAACGGCTCGATCCGGCGCGCGCGCACCTCGGACGCGCGCAACTGTTGCGCGCCGCCGAAATCGCGCTGCTCACGGGCCGGCGCGTGAGCGATCTGCACGCCGTGCAGCGCGGCGGAACCGCTCCCGGGACGCATTGGCGCCCGCACTATCTTCTGGTGGATCCGGGTCCCGCGCTGGCGCAACGCATCGGCGCGCGGCTCGATACGATGCTCAACGCTGGATGGCCGAACGAGGTCGAGCGACTCATGCATTCGATTCCACCGGACGCGCCCGCATGGAAGGCGACGGGATACGAGGCCGTGCGACGCCTGGCGCGCGGTGAGTCGTCGCGCGCCGACGCGCGCGAAGCGATCCTGATCGAAACGCGACAATACGCCAAGCGCCAGCGCACGTGGTTCCGCCATCAGCTTCCACCGGACCGCGTGCTCACCGTGAATCCGCTGGCGCGTGATTGGGAAGAGGTCGTCGCGCGATGGACGACGGGGATCGTGTACGGAGACAAATCGGGCGGCTCGGCGAGAGCGAGCCGGTGAAGGTCGGCATCACCTGCTACCCGACGTACGGCGGCTCGGGGGCGCTGGCCACTGAGCTCGGGATCGCCCTGGCCCAGCGTGGCCACGAAGTCCACTTCATCACGTACCAGCAGCCGTTTCGGCTCCCGGCGTTCACTCCCGGGATCTACTTCCACGAAGTGGACGTGGGGCGCTACCCGCTCTTCGAGTACCCGCCGTACGACCTCGCTCTCGCGGTGCGAATGCACGAGGTCACGCTCGCCCACTCGCTCGACCTGCTGCATTGCCACTACGCGATTCCGCATGCGACCAGCGCCTGGATCGCGCAGGAGATGCTCAAGCAATCGAAGCGCGACATCCGCGTCGTGACGACGCTGCACGGGACCGACATCACGATCGTCGGTCAGGACCCGTCGTTCCGCCCGATCACGAAATTCTCGATCGAGAAGTCGGACGGGCTCACGGCGGTCAGCCGCTATCTCCAGACCGAGACGCTCACGACCTTCGGTTGTACGGCGTGCCGCATCGAGGTCATCCCGAACTTCGTCGACCCCGACGTCTATGATCGTGCGCGCTATCCCTCGATCTTCACCGAACAGGTCGACGCCGGGAAGCGCGTGCTGATGCACGTCTCGAATTTTCGCGCGGTGAAGCGCGTGACCGACGTGGTGAAGATCTTCGCCGAAGTCGAGCGAGAAGTGCCATCGGTGCTGATGATGATCGGCGACGGGCCGGACCGCGTCGACGCCGAGGCCGAAGCGCGAGCGCTCGACGTGCAGGACAAGGTGTTTTTCCTCGGCAAGATCGACGCGGTGGCGCCCTTGCTCGCCGGCGCGGACCTCTTTCTCCTGCCGTCGAGTACGGAGTCATTCGGTCTGAGCGCGCTCGAGGCGCTGGCGTCCGGCGTACCGGTCATCGGATCGAAGGCCGGTGGACTCCCGGAGGTCGTTCGCGACGGTGAAACGGGATTCCTTCGCGAGGTCGGCGACATCGACGCCATGGCGGCCGCCGCGCTGGGCCTCCTTCGCGACCGCGACCGGTGGCACGCGATGAGTGGCCTCGGGGCGCAGG
The DNA here is from genome assembly GCA_963736315.1 of uncultured Gemmatimonadaceae bacterium. Classification (GTDB taxonomy): domain Bacteria; phylum Gemmatimonadota; class Gemmatimonadetes; order Gemmatimonadales; family Gemmatimonadaceae; genus JAQBQB01. The sequence goes on from CAVTOB010000001.1 coordinate 1,088,322, forward strand.
ATGCGCGCGAGCGCTTTTCGCGGGACGCGATCGTGGCCGACTATGAGGCGTTCTATGAGTACACGCTCTCTTCGCCCTCGGGTGCTGAGCGAAATGCGCGCGCGGCGGCTGCTCCGGGCGGGGTCGCGTGAGTCTCGCCCACGCCATCATTCTCGGGATCGTCCAGGGACTCTCCGAGTTTCTGCCGGTGAGCAGCTCGGCGCATCTCACGCTCGTGCCTTGGCTGTTTCACTGGGACGATCCAGGCCTCGCGTTCGATGTCGCGCTGCACGCCGGCACGTTGATCGCCGTCCTCTGGTACTTCCGCGTGCAGTGGATCGCCCTCGCGCGCGCGGTGCTCGGGAAGGGCACGCCGGAGGAACGCCGGCGCGTCGTCTTTCTCATCATCGCCACGATCCCCGGCGCGATCGCCGGGCTCGCGCTGGAGAAATACGCCGACAGCACGTTTCGCGACCCTCGCCTGATCGCCACCGTGTTGATCGTGATGGGCGTCTTGCTCTGGTGGGTCGACAAATCCGCGGCGTCCGACCGATCGTTGCCGACGATGACCGCGCGCGACGCGTTGCTCGTCGGTCTGGCGCAGATGTTCGCCATCGTGCCGGGCGTTTCCCGCTCGGGATCGACGATCACGGCGGGACGGGCGCTTCGCTTCACGCGCGAAGATGCCGCCGTGTTCAGCTTTCTCATGAGCATGCCGATCATCGCGGCGGCCGCGCTGCTCAAACTGCCGCACGTGCTCAGGACGGAGGGCGTGACGGCTCCGCTCGCCGCCGGTGTCATCGCCTCCGCGATCAGCGGGTGGCTGGCCATCGCCGTACTCCTGCGGTTCGTGGTGCGCCGAAGCTATGGCGTCTTCGCGGCGTACCGCATCATCATCGGACTGATCGTCCTGGGTATCGCATTCTCTCGCTGACCGAATACGGAAAGACAATGACGAACGCCGACGCGGGCGGAATCGTCCGGTACGACGGCGCTTCGGCCGCCGAGCTGGCGTCGCGGCTCGCGCTGCCGCGCGTCGAGCTGCTCGAGACGGTGTCGTCGACGCAGGACGTGGCCCACGAACTCGCCGCCGCGGGCGCAGCGGCGGGAACTCTGGTTCTCGCGAACGAGCAAACGAGCGGGCGTGGCCGACACGGCCGCCCGTGGATCTCGAACCCGGGTGCCGGCGTGTGGCTCACGATGATCGAGCGCCCCACCGATCCCGCGTCCGCCGACGTGCTGTCGCTGCGCGTCGGCCTCGCGCTGGCGCGCGCCCTCGATCCATTCGCCACCGACCGCGTCCACCTCAAATGGCCGAACGACGTCTACTCGGCCGGGCGCAAGCTCGCCGGCGTGCTCGCCGAAGCGCGCTGGCGCGACGGCGCGATCGAGTGGGTCGCGGTCGGCGTCGGCATCAACGTGGTTGCGCCAAGCGACGAGCCGCGCGGCATCGGGCTCGCCGCCGGGACGACGCGTCTCGCCGTTTTGCGTGCCGCGGTGCCGTTGCTGCGCGCCGCGGCCGCGGCGCGGGGACATCTGGCCGAGTCCGAGTTGGCCGAGTTCGCGGCGCGGGACATCGCGGCGGGGCAGGGGTGTGTCCAGCCGATCGTCGGGCGAGTCGCCGGGATCGACCGCACCGGCGCGCTGCTCATCAACACCGGGTCGCGCATTGCCGCGGTGCGCGCCGGATCTCTCGTGCTCCAAGAGGAGGCGACGTGATTCTCGTCTTCGACGTCGGCAACACCGAGCTGACCATCGGGCTGTTCCAGGAAACCGAGCTGCGCGGACATTGGCGCGTGATGACGGACGTCCCCCGCACCCCCGACGAATTCGGCGTGCTCCTTCGTTCGTTGCTCGCGGCGAGCGACTTCATGCCGGACGCCGTGGACGGTGTGGCCATCGGATCGGTGGTGCCGCGCGTCACGGGTCCGCTCTCGCAGGGGTGTCAGGCCTACTTCACGGTGGGGGCGCCGCTCATCGTCGACGCGTCGTCGCGCTTGCCGATCACGCTCGACGTGGACGAGCCGCTCACCGTGGGGGCGGATCGCTTGATCAACACGCTCGCGGCGAGCCGTCTCTACCAGCGCGACGCGATCGTCGTCGATCTCGGCACGGCGACGACGTTCGACTGCATCACGTCCGACGGGGTTTTCCTGGGGGGAGTGATCGCTCCCGGGGTGATGACGTCGTCGGAGACGCTCACGCGGCGGACGTCCAAGCTTCCGGCGACGGAGCTGACGATCCCCAAACGCGTGATCGGGAAGCGCACGGAGGAGTGCATTCGCGCGGGCGTGCTGTTCGGCGCCGCGGACGCGATCGACGGACTCGTGGCGCGGATCAAGCGGGAGTGGCCGCGACGGAGCGCGCCGACCGTGATCGCGACCGGCGGCTTCGCGACGACGATGGCGGAGCTGTGCAAGTCGTTCGATCGGGTGGAGCCTCACTTGACGCTCCAAGGACTCGCGCTGGCGTACAGCCTTCTTGCGCAGAACGAGAGACGGCTCTAAGCCGTTTGTCACGAACGAGTTACGTTTATGGCCTCTTGTGCGCCATGCTTGACTCGCGTGCCGGGCCTCCCTAGACTTGATGGCTGTTAGCACTCGCCGCCTTTGAGTGCTAAGGCATTTTCGCCTTCACGTCTTCGCAGACAGAGCAAGGAGGAGCACCCAGTATGGCCACCAAGACCAGCATCAAGGTCAATCCCCTGGCCGACCGCGTCGTCATTCGCGCGCTCGAGGAAACGGAGCAAATGCGGGGCGGTCTGTACATCCCCGATACGGCCAAAGAAAAGCCGCAGCAGGGCGAGATCATCGCCGTGGGCCCCGGCCGGTTCGAGAAGGACAAGCGCGTCCCGATGGACGTCAAGGTCGGCGACAAGGTCCTGTACGGGAAGTACAGCGGCACCGAGGTCACCATCGACAACGAGCAGTATCTGATTCTCCGCGAGTCGGACGTTCTCGCCGTGCTGTCCTGAGCACCCGCCCCCATTCGTCCCGTTTTGAATTAGACAACTCACTATAGAGATTTCGCCCATGGCAGCCAAAGAACTCCATTTCAACGTCGATGCGCGCGCGGCACTGAAGCGCGGCGTCGATCAGCTGGCCGAGGCCGTGAAAGTCACGCTCGGTCCGAAGGGCCGCAACGTCGTCATCGACAAGAAATTCGGCGCCCCCACGGTCACCAAGGACGGCGTCACCGTCGCCAAGGAAGTCGAGTTGAGCGACCCACTCGAGAACATGGGCGCGCAGATGGTCAAGGAAGTCGCGACCAAGACGTCGGACATCGCCGGCGACGGCACGACCACCGCGACCGTCCTCGCGCAGGCCATCTTCCGCGAAGGCCTCAAGAACGTCACCGCCGGCTCGAACCCGATGGCCATCAAGCGCGGCATCGACCAGGCGGTGAACGCGGTCGTCGCCGAGCTCAAGAAGATGAGCGTTCCGACGACCGGCAAGAAAGAGATCGCCCAGGTGGGCGCCATCTCCGCGAACAATGACCAGGAGATCGGCGACCTCATCGCCGACGCGTTCGACAAGGTCGGCAAGGACGGCGTCATCACCGTCGAAGAGGCCAAGGGCCTCGAGACGACGCTCGAGACCGTCGAGGGCATGCAGTTCGACCGCGGCTACGTCTCGCCGTACTTCGTCACCGATCCGGAGAAGATGGAAGCCGCCCTCGAGGACGCGCTCATCTTGATCCACGACAAGAAGGTCTCGTCGATGAAGGACCTGCTCCCGGTGCTGGAGAAGGTCGCGCAGCAGGGACGTCCCCTGCTCATCATCGCCGAGGACATCGAAGGCGAAGCCCTGGCGACGCTGGTCGTCAACAAGCTGCGCGGAACGCTCAAGGTCTGCGCCGTGAAGGCGCCGGGCTTCGGCGATCGCCGCAAGGCGATGCTGCAAGACATCGCGGTCCTGACCAACGGACAGGTGATCAGCGAGGAAGTCGGCTTCAAGCTCGAGAACGCCGTGATCACGGACCTCGGCAAGGCCAAGCGCATCGTCGTCGACAAGGACAACACGACGATCATCGACGGCGCCGGCTCGGACGACAAGATCCAGGGCCGCATCAAGGAAATCCGTGTCGCGATCGACGCCAGCACGAGCGACTACGACAAGGAAAAGCTCCAGGAGCGTTTGGCGAAGCTCGCCGGCGGCGTGGCGGTGATCAACGTCGGCGCGGCCACCGAAGCCGAGATGAAGGAGAAGAAGGCCCGTGTCGAGGACGCGTTGCATGCGACGCGCGCCGCGGCGGAAGAGGGCATCGTCCCGGGCGGCGGCGTGGCGTTCATTCGCGCGCAGCGTGCCCTCAAGACGCTCAAGCTCGGCGAAGCCGACGAGCAGATCGGCGTCGACATCATTCGCCGCGCGATCGAGGAGCCGATCCGCATGATCGTGCAGAACGCGGGTGGTGAAGGCTCGATCGTCGTCGAGAAAGTACGCAACTCGAAGGACGACGCGTTCGGCTACAACGCGCTCACCGACACGTACGAGAACCTCGTGCAGGCGGGCGTGATCGATCCGACGAAGGTGACGCGCACGGCGCTGCAGAACGCCGCGTCGATCGCCGGTCTGCTCCTCACGACCGAAGCGCTCATCGTCGAGCGAAAGGAAGACAAGCCGTCGGCGCCGGCCGGTCCGGGCGGCATGGGCGGGATGTACTAGAAACGGCCGGGGATCGGGCCACAGGTCTCCGGTCTCTGGGAAAGCGAACGGGCCGCCGAAAGGCGGCCCGTTTTGTCTTCCGGTTCACGGCGCTGGCTTTACTGCCCCTTGGTCGCCTCCCATCGCACACGCTGCACGACGGAATCCGGCTTCGACGCCAGCACCGAAACAGTCGTCCCCGTCCACTTGTTGCCAGACAGGTGCCCGACGACGTGATTGACGAGCTTGGGGCTCTTCGGGGGCGTCGTCGGCGTGAACGGCGCGGACTCGAAGATTACGCTGTCGGCGCCGCTCAGCGTGTAGGTGTACGTGACCGTGTCCTTCGGCTCGTTTGAGTTCACGCACTTCGTGGTGTTGGGCGTGGCACCCGAGGCGCAAGTGAAGGTGAACAGCACCGAGTCGGAATTCTGCGGCATGACCTTGCCGCTCACGGGGGCGGCCATGTCGGCCGCGGTGACGGCTACCGGCGTCGCGGGAGCGGCCGCGGCGGCGGCGGCAGCGGAATCGGGTTTTGCGGATTCCGATTTCGAGCACGCGACGAGTGTGACAGCGGCGATGAATAGGCGAGCGTTGCGCATAGACCCTCGGGGACAGGGAGATGGAGTGGGGTGCGGGCGTTCAACCCGAGAACTGCGACCCCAATAAGGGCACTCCGAGCCGACTCGCGCCAGCCGTCGGGTCGGGGTCAGCCGAACAGCGTGTACTGAACCGGCTTCTCGGCCCGCGCGGCACCCGGCGTGAACGGTCCGACGACCGCGTCCTGTTTGGCGGCAGTGAGCGTTCCGCGGAACCGCGACTTGGCCAGTGCCGCTCGCATGTTCGCCATCGCGATGCGCGGCGTGTTGCACTTCTCGCTCAAGTGCGCGAGCACGAGGTGATTCGTTTCGCGCGTCACGACCTCGCGCGCGAATGCGGCGGCATCGCGGTTGCTCAGGTGGCCGACGCGCGACGCGATACGAGCCTGGAGCCACGGCGGGTAGGGCCCCGCGCGCAGCATGTCGTCGTCGTGGTTCGACTCGAGCACCAGAATGTCCAGCGACGCGCACGCCCGCGCGATCGCGCGGCTCACGTGGCCGACGTCGTAGAACAGTCCCGCGCGCGCGCCGGTCGACTTGCTCGTCACGACGAACCCCACCGACTCGTGCGCGTCGTGCGGCGTCGGCGTGGTCGTCACCGTCATCGTCGGGAAGTGGAGGGTGGTCCCCGCGGCGAAGCGGTTGAGGTTCGACCCGCTCAACTTCGCGGCGCGCGCCGTCGCCGGCGTCGCATATAGCTCCCATCCCCAGCGCTTCATCGCCGACTTCGCCCCGTGCACGTGGTCCCCGTGCTCGTGCGTCACGAGACAGGCGTCGATCGAATCCGGCTTCACGCCGATCGTCTTGAGGCGTCCCGCCAGCGTGCGCGTGCCGTAGCCGCAGTCGATCAGGAGTCGCGACCGGTCGCACTCGACGAGAATCGCGTTGCCGCGACTCCCGCTCCCCAGCATCCACAGCTTCACGATTCGCGTTCCTCGAGGACCCACCGGCTGGCGTGCGCCGCGGCGAGGTGCCGCCTCCCGCGATCGCTCAAGGTAACCGAACGGCGCGCCATCATGCGGGTCGCGCCCTCGATGAACTTGTCGGCGCGATGCAGCTGGTAGGGCCACCCGTCCCCCCACGAGAACGGCGCGACCACCTTGGGCGGCATCGCGCCGTACACGTTCGACCCGGCGCCGATGACCGTTCCCGTCGTCAGCCGCAGCCCGATGCCGGTCTTTACGTGGTCGCCGAACATCGTGCCCAGGAACTGCATGGCCGTGTCGCGGACGCCGTCGGGCGTCCACATCGCGACCGGACCATACGTGTTCTTCAAATTGCTCGTGATCGTCCCCGCGCCGATGTTCACCCATCGGCCGAGGTACGAGTGTCCCACGAACCCGTCGTGTCCCTTGTTCGAATGGCCGACCACGACGCTCGTGCTCAACTCGCCGCGAACCTTCGACCAGTCGCCGATCGAGCTCCCGGTCACGTCGCCGCCGAGCACCGTCACGTGCCGTCCGACGTAACAGGGGCCGGAGATCCTGGTGAACGCGCGGACGTGCGATCCCTCCCCGACCATGATCGGACCCGCCGTCGCATCGAGTACGACGTACGGCTCGACGACGGCGTCCTGCGCGACGAAGACCGGCTGATCGCCGAGAATCGTCGCGTGCCGCGGCAGCGACCCCGACATGCCGCGCGTGGCGATCGGGATGTCGGCCGTCAGCTGCGCCTGCAACAGCCGAATCAAGTCCCAGACGTCCTCCAGCCACCAACCGTGCACCTCGGCGATCGCGCCCGTGCCGGCGGCGATCTCGTCGAGCGAGAGCGATCCATCGGCGAACTCCAGCGTGTCCATCGGCTCGCGGAGACGCAGCGCCGCCATCTGATTGCCGCAGCGCCACATCGTGCAGGGCGCGACACGTCTGGCGACGGCCTGAGGGTCGGCCGGCAGCTGGGGCACGCACCGGCTGTTCACGACGATCGAGCCGGCGGGGATCACACCGTTCGCCGCGACGGCGCCCGGTTCGTCGAAATCCGCGTGACGCTCGCCGGCCAGGAAGAACAGCCCGTCGCTCGGTTGCATGTGCTGCCGCCATCGCTCGCGGATGAGCGCCACGCCGGACACGAGCTCGGAGACCGGACGCGTGCTGGCGAACGGCTCGAAGCGGCGCGCTATCGCGTCGTCGTACAGGTAGACGGCGCTCACGAGCGCTCCCGGACGCCGCGCGGCAGCGCGTCCATGAGCGTTTTCAAATCGGCGGACCGGTCGGTCGTCGTGACCAGCACCGTGTCGTTCTCGATGACCACCACGAGGTTGGAGACCCCGTACATGATCACGGTGGACGCCGGCGCGTGGACGACATTGTCCCGGGCGTCGATCGGGTAGAGGCGCCCGTTCGCCGTGTTCCCGGCCGCGTCCGTCCGCCGAACGCGGCGCAGCGCGCCCCACGTCCCGACGTCGTCCCAACCGAAGTCGCCGGCGAGCACGACGACGCGGTCGCTGCGTTCGAGCACGCCCACGTCGACGGAGATCGGCGTGACCGCCCCGAAGAACCCGAGCATGTCGTCGGAGTTGGCATGAAGGGCGCGCGACACTTCCGGCGTGAGCCGACGGACGTCGTCCAGGAAATCGCCTACGCGCCACACGAAGATGCCCGAGTTCCAGAGGTAGCCGTCGCGGCGCATTTGCTCGGCCCGGACCCGATCGGGTTTCTCAACGAACCGCGCCACCCGGCGCGCCCCCCCGCCGTCTCGGCGTCGAGCGCCTCGCCGGGCTGGATGTATCCGAAGCCCGGATCGGGGCGCGTGGGCACGACGCCGACGGTCACGAGCGCGTGATGCCGCTCGGCGGTCTTGGCCGCGAGGGTGAGCGATTGCTGGAATCCGGCCGGGTCGGCGACCGCCCAATCGGCGTGCACCGACATCATGACGGCCGCCGGGCCGTCGCGGCGCGCGATCTCCTGGGCGGCCCAGGTCAGGGCCGCCGCGGTTCCCGCCGGCCTTGGCTCGGCGAGGATGTTGGCTCGCGGGACATCGGGGAGGAGCGCGGCCACACTTGGCACCAACGCCTCGCTCGTGAGTATGAGGGTGCGATCCGACGACACGAGGGGACGAAGCCGCACCACCGTGTCCGCGAGCAGCGGCTGCGAGGTGACGAGTGGCAACAACTGTTTGGGGCGCGACGGCGTGGACAGCGGCCAGAATCGCGACCCGACCCCGCCGGCAAGCACCACCGCCCAGCGGCTCATCCCGCGGGGGGGGGACGTCGACGTTGGAATCGTCGGCCGCGAAGCCCACCAGTTCGGCGGCGCGCGCGTACAGCTTTTTCGGGCTGAACGGCTTGGTCAGGAAGTCGTTCGCCCCCAGGGCCATGGCGCTGGTGTGCTGTTGTTCCTGGCCCGCCGCCGTCAGGATGATGCAGGGGATCTTCTGCCATCGCGGATCGCGGCGCATCGCGGCCAGCACATCGAGGCCGCTCATGTGCGGCATCATGAGGTCGAGCATCACGAGGCAGATGTCGGTCTCGCGGCCGAGCGTCTCGAGAGCTTCGCGGCCGTCGTACGCCAGAGTGACGCGAAACGGTCCTTGCTCGAGCTTCATCTTGATGATGCGGCCGATGTGCGGTTCGTCGTCGGCGACGAGCACGTGACACGTGGGCGAGTTGGACACGGTGAATCGATGCCCTTAGACGAGAGCGGCGATGCGTTCGCGGTTGCGGCGAATCTCGAGCAGCAGTTGGCCGACGGCCGCGCCGGGCGACAGGAGGACGAGAAGCACGGCATCTGTCGTCAGCACCGAGACGATCGCCAGTCCGCGGCGGTGCTCGAGAACCGCCGTCAGCAGTTCGCCGCGGTTCGCGGCAACGCCGAGCTCGTCGGCGGAGCTCAGGATGGCGGGAATTCGGGCGGCGATGTCGTCGGCGTCGAGGCCCTCGGTGAGCTGGCCGTCGATCAACAACCCGTCGCGTCCGAGGACGACGGCGGCGTCGACTCCTTCGCGCTGCCGGATGGCAGCGACCAGATCACGAATGCTCGGCATTCCGTCGTTCGCGCTTCCCCCCGAAGTGGTGGCGAAGCTAGAGATCGAAGTGGTCGAAGTCAAGCGGCCCCAATCGCTTGAAGAATCCTCAACACGTCCGTATCCTTCGCTCGACTCCCCCAATGACCACTCGTCGTTTCTTGCCGCTTCCGGCCCCGATTTTCGCGTTGGCGACGTTCGCCGCCGCCGTCACCGCCCTCTCCTGCACGGACCTCACCGGCGTGCCGGCGTCGCTTCCGGTGCTCACCGACAGCGGCATCGTCTACGCCATCAACGGCGCGCCGCTCGGCGCGCCAACGGCGCTGCAGATCTCGTCGGGCCAGCTCGTGCCGGCGTCGTCCAGCTTCGCGTTCGACATCGCTTTCGACATCGACACCGCGGGGCACGTGTTGTTCATGCCGCTGCGAACGATTGCCTCGGCGCTCGCGCCGACGCACGCGGTCGGCCTGCAGGTGACGCAAGGGTCGTTCGAAAACCTGATCGCCGCTCCAAAGAACGGGTATCGCGCCGACACGACGCTCATCGGCGCGGCCAACGTGACGATCGTCGCGCAGTCGAACGATCTCACCACGTGCGGGCTGGCGATTTCGGGCCAGAACCTGTACGCCAAGATCATCGTGACCGCGGTGGATCCCGCGACGCGCTCGATGAAGGTCGTCTTCACCGTCGATCCGAACTGCGGCTTCGTGTCGTTTGCCGACGGCGTGCCCAAGAACTAGCGCATGCACGACGCCCGGATGCTCCGCGAGCAGGTCGATCTGCTGCGCGATGGGCTCCGCCGCCGCGGCGCGCTCGATGGGCTCGCGCCGGTCATCGACCGCGGCATCCAGCTCGAGCGTGACCGCCGGACGCTGATCCAGGCGGTCGAGGAGCGAAAGGCGGCGCGGAACGCCAACTCGCAGGAAGTCGCCCGGCGAAAGCGCGCCAAGGAAGACGCCGACGAGCTGATCGCCCAGGGACGTGCGCTCGGCGACGAGATCACGAAGCTCGAGCACGAATTGGCCGCCGCGCAGCGGGATCTCGACCAGACGCTGCTCGAGATTCCCAACGTCACGCTGCCGGCCGTGCCCGAGGGCGATGAGACGCAGAACGTCATCGCGCGCGAGTGGGGCTCGCCGCGCGCCCGCGACGGCGTGAAGCCGCATTGGGAAATCGGCGCATCGCTCGGGATGATCGATCTCGAGCGGGCGGGAAAGGTCTCGGGCTCGGGATTCGTCTTCTATCGCGGCGTAGGCGCGAGGCTCATCCGCTCGCTCATCGCGATGTTCATGGACACGCACCGCGAGGAGCACGGCTACGAAGAGGTCTGGCCGCCGCTGCTCGTCAATCGCGCGACGATGACCGGCACCGGACAGCTTCCGAAATTCGAGGACGACGCTTACGGCACGCGCGGCGACGATCTGTTCCTGATTCCCACGGCGGAAGTGCCGGTCACGAATCTCTATCGCGACGAGATCATCGAGGCGGACGCGATGCCGATGGCCTTCGTCGCGTACAGCAAGTGTTTCCGGCGCGAGGCGGGATCGGCGGGAAAGGACACGCGTGGCATCCTGCGCACGCACGAGTTCGACAAGGTGGAGCTCGTGCGCTACACGTCGCCGGAGTCGTCGGCCGAGCAGCTCGAGCTGCTCACGCGCCACGCCGAGACGATGCTGGAGCGTCTGGAACTGCCGTACCGCCGTAAGTTGCTCGCCGCCGGCGACACCGGGTTCAGCTCCGCGATGACGTACGATTTGGAGTGTTGGGCGCCGGGCGTCGGGGCGTGGCTCGAGGTCTCGTCGTGCAGCACGTTCACCGATTTCCAGGCGCGCCGAGCGAACATCCGGTATCGTCCCGGCAAGGGTGAGAAGCCGCGATTCGTGCACACGCTCAACGGATCGGGACTGGCCTTTCCGCGCACGATCGCCTGCTTGCTGGAGCATCATCAGAACGCCGACGGAACGGTCACCGTGCCGGCCGCGCTTCGCGCGTATCTCGGCGTCGACACGCTCGGCTGAGCTCCGGCCATGCGGCGCAGCAAGTCCGAGATGCTGGTCGCCACGCTGTTCCTGGTATTGTTGGGGTCGTACGTCTGGTACACGCAGCGGGTGATCGTCGACCTGCGGGCCGACGCGCGGCGATCGACGGAGATGTATGCCCGGGTTTTTCGCGCTTTCGCCGACAGCTCTCCCGGGGCGATGGACGCGGCGCTCGTCGACCTGTCGAAGAGCATTCAGGCCCAGGGCGTCCCGCTCGTCTGGACCGACGCGAACGGCGTCGTCGCCGGCCACGCCAATCTGCCCTTCGACGTGGCGCATAGTCTCTCCGACACCGACTCCCGTATCAAGGAGTACGTGGCCGTTCTCCAAGGCGAGCATCCGCCGATTGTCGACTCGCTCATTGGAAAAGTCTACTATGGCGATCCGTCCGTTGTGCGCTGGCTGCGAATCATCCCGGCGCTGCAGGCGAGCATGGCCGCCATCTTGTTGTTGGCGTGGGTATACATCGTACGGACGCGCGGCGACGCGGCGCGCGAGCGGTTGTGGGCCGGGATGGCGCGCGAGTCGGCGCACCAATTGGGAACTCCGCTCTCGAGTCTCGCCGGGTGGATCGAGCTGATGGAGGAGCGGGCGCAGGACGAGTCGTCGGCCGCGGCCGCGCTGCACATGCGCGCCGACCTCGATCGGCTCGATCGCGTCGCCCACCGGTTCGAGCGCATTGGCCGCGAGGCGAAGTTCGACGACGTCGACGCCGGCGCGCTCGTCGCCCGGGTCGCCCGCTACTTCCAGGCGCGGGTACCGACGCTCGCCAACACGATCGTGGTGGAGCACGACGAGGAGCCCGGCTTGCCGAAGGTGAAGGGCGACGCCGTGCTCCTCGAGTGGGCCATCGAGGTGCTGGCGAAGAACGCCATCGACGCCCTCGCGGGGCGCGGCGGGCGTGTCCGGTTGACGGCCTCGCATTCGGGCACCGAGGGCGTGGCGATTCGCGTCGCCGACGACGGCCCGGGCGTACCGCGCGAACTGAGGTCGCGCGTATTCGAGCCCGGCTTCTCCACCAAGCAGAGCGGATGGGGGATCGGCCTCTCGCTCGCGAGGCGAATCGTCGAGGAAAACCACAACGGCGTGCTACAGCTCGCGCCGTCGGAGCCCGGCGCCGGCGTCGCCGGGGGTGGAACCGCGGGCGGCGCCACGTTCGAGATTATTCTTCACTGATGCAGACAATGCTGGACGAGCGGTTGACGGCGGGCCTCAACCCGGCGCAGCGCGAGGCTGTGCTCCACGTGAACGGTCCGCTCCTCGTCCTCGCCGGCGCGGGGTCGGGCAAGACGCGCGTCCTCACCACGCGCATCGCGCGCCTGATCGACATCGAGGGGGTGAGCGCGCGAAACATTCTCGCGGTCACGTTCACCAACAAAGCCGCCGGCGAGATGCGCGACCGCATCGGCCGGCTCCTCGGCAGCGCGCCCGCCGGCATGTGGGCCGGCACGTTCCACGCGATCGGCGCCCGCATGCTCCGCGCGTCGGCGCATCTCGTGGACCGCACGCCGACGTACACGATCTACGACCAGGACGATTCGCTCGGCGTGGTGAAGCGTCTGATGGAGCGGCACGGAATCCCGCCCAAGCAGTTCGCGCCGCGCGCGGTTCATTCGGCGATCTCCGACGCCAAGAACGCGCTCGTCGAGCCGGCGGAGTACGAGCGGATGGCGTTCGATCCGTTCTCGAAGGCGGTGGCGCCGGTCTTCAAGGGCCTCGAACAGGCGCTCCGCCTCGCCAACGCCGTCGACTTCGACGACCTGCTCGTGCTGCCGGTGCGCATGCTCCAGCGCCACTCCGAACGGCTCGCGCGCTATCGCGACCAGTTCAAGTACATCCTCGTCGACGAGTACCAGGACACGAACCGCGCGCAGTACGAGCTGATCAAGCTCCTCGGCGGACAGCACGGCAACGTATGCGTCGTCGGTGACGACGACCAATCCATTTATGGATGGCGCGGCGCCGACATCCGCAACATCCTCGACTTCAACAAGGATTTCGCCGGCGCCGCGGTCGTGCGTCTCGAGGAGAATTACCGCTCGACGCCGCAGATCCTCGATCTGGCGAACGTCGTCATCAGCGCGAACACGGCGCGGATGGGCAAGACGCTGCGCGCGACCCGCGGCGGCGGGGAGGCGATCACGCTCGTGCGGTCGCTCGACGAGCGCGACGAGGCCGATTTCGTCGTGGGCGAAATCGGCGTGCGGCGGTCGGGTCCGTCGCCCGCCGGCTACGGCGACGTCGCCGTGCTCTATCGCACCAACGCGCAGAGCCGCGCGCTCGAGGAAGCGTTGCGTCGCCAGGCGATGCCGTACCGGCTCGTCGGCGCGGTCCGCTTCTACGATCGCCGCGAGATTCGCGACCTGATGGCCTACCTCAAGCTCATCGCGAATCCCGCCGACGACGAGGCGTTCCGACGGGCGGTGGGCGTGCCGAAACGCGGCCTCGGCGAAACGACGATCGACCAACTCGCCGAAGCGTCGCGCATGTCCGGCGTTCCGATGTTCGAGGGTGCGCAGCGCGGGGAGATCGTCGCCGCGCTTCGACCAGCCGCGCGCGTCGCGCTGGCCGAGTTCGTCCGCTTGATCGTCGGGCTGCGCGAGCGCGCGCAGGAGGCGGCGGTCGACGAGTTGCTGCGCGAGCTGGTCGACGCGATCCGGTATGGCGATTACCTGCGCGCCGAAGGCCCGGAATCCGCCGAGCGGTTGGACAACGTGCGGGAGCTGATCACGGGCGCGGCCGAGTTGGTGGCGGACGAATTGGGCGAAGTCGGTCTTCGCCCGCTCGACCATTTCTTGCAGCGTGCGAGCCTCGTCGCCGACTCCGATGCGCTGGCGGCCGACGCCGAAGCGGTGACCCTCATGACCCTGCACAACGCCAAGGGCCTCGAGTTTCCGGTCGTGTTCATCACGGGACTCGAAGACGGGCTGTTTCCGTTGGCGAAAGCGTACGAAGACCCGCCGCTGCTCGAGGAGGAGCGCCGGTTGTTCTACGTCGGCATCACGCGCGCCGAGCGAAAGTTGTATCTCACGCACGCCGAGGAACGGCGCCGCAACGGAGAGTTGATGGGCGCGCGGCCGTCGGGATTCCTCGACGGTATTCCGGCGGCGATGCTCGAATCGCGCAGCACGATCAAGGTGCGCAGCTCCGGGCGCGCGTTCATGCGCGCGGGCGCGGATCACCAGGTGTACGGGCGCGGGTATGGACGATCCGGCGGAGTGTCACCTCGCGGCGCCACCTCTTCGTGGGATGACGATCTGCCACGGCGCGAGTCCGCCGCATCGCGACGTCCGGGAGTGCCCGTGAACTTTGGTGGCGGCGGGGCGGGGGCGCGAAGGGTCGAGGACGAGTCGCAGGACGCAGCCGTGTTGGCGATCGGCGCGCGCGTACGGCACCGCAAGTTCGGCACTGGAACGATCGCCGAGCTCGCCGGTAGCGGGCGAGATGCCAAGGTGAAGATCGACTTCGACGACGAAGCGATCGGCCGCAAGACGCTCGTCATCGCGCAGGCGAACCTCGAGCGCGGAGACGAGTGACATGGCGGTGACGATCGACGACGTGCGCCACATCGCGTCGCTCGCCCGATTGGGCGTCTCCGACGAGCGCGCCCGCGCCCTGGTGGCCGAGCTGAACACGATCCTCGAGCACATGACCGTGTTGTCGCGCGTGGACACGACGGGCGTCGATCCGCTGACGGCGATCGGCGTCGACAGTGCGCCCCTGCGCGGCGACTCGGGACCGTCCGTCGCCCTTCAGCGGCCGATCGCCGCGTTCGCCCCCAGCGAGCGCGACGGCTTCTTGCTCGTGCCACGGCTGTCGACCCACGAAGACGACGACGCGTGAGTCCGACACCGCTCGATCGTGATTCGGCGGCCACGCTGCGCGAATCGGTGGAGGCCGGACTCTCCGCGGTCGATCCGGTCCTGCGTTCATTGGAGCGGGTGAACGCGGCTCGGCTGGGACGCGACGGGCTGAACGCGCTCCTGCATCTCGATCGCGAGTCGGCGCTCTCCGACGCCGCGGGGGTCGAGGTTCGCTGCGACGAGGCGCGCGCGCAGGGTGGTTCCGTCGGCGCACTGGCCGGCGTTCCCGTCGTCGTCAAGGACAACATCGCGACGCTCACGCTCCCGACGTCGTGCGGGTCGCGGATTCTGGACGGGTACGTGAGTCCGTTCGAGGCGACGGTGGTGACGCGCTTGCGCGCCGCGGGCGCGGTCGTCGTCGCCAAGTCGAACATGGACGAATTCGCGATGGGCTCGTCCACCGAGAACAGCGCGTTCGGCCCGACGCGCAATCCGCTCGCGCCCGATCGCGTCCCGGGAGGATCGTCCGGCGGTTCGGCGGCGGCGGTGGCGGCGGGCGCCGTCCCGATCGCGCTCGGATCGGAGACGGGCGGGTCCGTGCGCCAGCCCGCCGCGTTCTGCGGCGTGGTCGGCGTGAAGCCCACGTACGGGCGCGTGAGCCGCTTCGGACTCGTCGCATTCGCTTCCTCGCTCGACCAGGTTGGCGTCTTCGGCCGCGGCGTGGACGACGCGGCGATGGCGCTGGAGACGATCGCGGGACACGATTCGAACGATTCGACCAGCGCGAATCGGCCGGCCGGCGACTACCGCGCAGGTCGCGACGCGTCGCTGCACGGTCTCGTCGTCGGGCGCCCGCGCGAATATTTCCCCGCTGACCTCGAGCGCGGCGTGCGCGAACGATGCGACACCGCACTGGAACATCTCCGCTCGCTCGGCGCCGAGATCCGCGACGTTTCGCTGCCGCACACCGAGCTGGCGATTCCGGTTTACTACATCGTCGCGCCGGCGGAGGCGTCGTCGAACCTCGCGCGATTCGACGGCGTGCGATATGGGCTGCGGCTCGCGGGGGACGGGCTGCGCGGGATGTACGAGGCCACGCGTTCCGGCGGCTTCGGCCCCGAGGTGACGCGCCGGATCCTGCTCGGCACGTACGTCCTCTCGGCCGGGTACTACGACGCATACTACCGGAAGGCGCAGCAGGTTCGAGCGCTCATCGCGCGCGATTTCGCGCGAACGTTCGAGGCGGGCGTCGACGTCTTGTTCACTCCCACCACCCCGACTCCCGCGTTCGCGCTCGGCGCGAAGAGCGACCCGTACGAGATGTATCTGAGCGACATCTTCACCTGCACGGCGAACCTCGCCGGTGTGCCCGCGATGTCGCTTCCGATCGGGCGCGTCGCCGGGCTTCCGGTCGGCGGGCAACTGATCGCGAACCATTTCGACGAGGCGCGCATGTTCACGGCGGCCTACGCGCTCGAGCGTTCGCTGGGCGCCGAAGCACATCGATGACGGCCGCCGGCGGCACGGGGTACGAGATGGTCGTCGGGCTCGAGGTGCACGTTCACCTCCAGACCAAGACGAAGATTTTCTGCGGCTGCTCCACCGATTTCGGGGCGCCGCCGAACCAGCACACTTGTCCCGTCTGTCTCGGATTGCCCGGGGCTCTCCCAGTCTTGAACAACCACGCGGTCGAGTTGGCGATCCGTGCCGCGCTCGCGCTCGACTGCACGGTTCATCCCATCTCGGTGTTTGCGCGCAAGAACTACTTCTATCCGGACCTGCCCAAAGGATATCAGATCTCTCAATTCGACCGGCCGTTGGCGACGAACGGCCGCGTGACGCTCCCCGGCCGCCTCGACGAGCCGCCGCGGACGATCGGGATCACGCGCCTCCACATGGAGGAGGACGCCGGGAAGTCCATTCACGACCGGTTCACCGCCGCGACGGCGGTCGACCTCAACCGCGCCGGCGTGCCACTCGCCGAGATCGTGAGCGAGCCGGACATCCGGAACGCGGCGGAGGCCGAGGCATATCTCAAGACGCTCAAGCAGATCCTCGAATACGCCCGCGTGAGCGACGTGAGCATGGAGGAAGGAAGCCTCCGTGTCGACGCGAACGTCAGCGTTCGGCTGCCCGGTGCGGCCGCGCTGGGTACCAAGACCGAGATCAAGAACATGAATTCCTTCTCGTCCGTCGTGCGCGCCATCGACGCCGAGGCGCGGCGCCAGGCGGCGCTGCTCGATTCCGGCGGGCGCGTCGAACAGCAGACGATGCTCTGGGACGCGACGATGGAGCAGGTGCGGCCGGCGCGGTCGAAAGAGGGAAGCCACGACTACCGGTACTTCCCGGATCCCGACCTGCCTCCGCTGATCGTGACGGGCGAACGGATCGAGCGGATCCGGCGCGAGCTTCCCGAGCTGCCGGCGGCGCGCGCCGCGCGGTTCACGACGTCGTATCCGTCGCTCACGGCGTACGACGTCGGGGTGCTCACGTCGAGCCGGGCGCTGGGCGACTATTTCGACGATCTGGCGACCCGCAGCGGCGATCCCAAAGCCGCGGCGAACTGGGTGCTCGGAGAGGTCCTCGCCTCCCTCAAGGCGTCCGGTCAGTCGATCGACGAGCTGCGCGTGCGCCCGGCCGGTCTTGGCGCATTGCTGGCCCTCGTTCGCGACGGCGTCGTCAGCCACACGGCGGCGAAACAGGTCTTCGCCGCGATGGCCGAGCGCGGCGGCGAACCGCGCGCGATCGCCGAGCGGGAGGGACTTCTCAAGGTCACCGACGACGACGCGCTCGCGCGCTGGATCGACGAAGTCTTCGCCGAACACCCCGGTGAAGCCGGCCGCTTCCTTCGCGGAGAGCGGCGCCTGCAAGGCGTCCTGGTCGGGTTCGTGATGAAGAAGTCGGGCGGCGGCGCCGACCCGAAGCGCGTGAATCAGTTGCTGGCGACGCGCGTCTCGTAGAGCGGAGCGGGGAGCCTCGCGGAGTAGGCCAGCGACGTGGCCGGCAATCCGAACTGCCGTTCGGCCTCGTCGTGAAGCCGGTCCTCGCCTTCGGCGCGGAGCACGCGCCGCCGAATGCGCTTCGCCATGCGCAACGCCGCGTCGCCCGAGGGATCGAGCTGATACGGCTCCGCCCGGTCCATGCGCATCAGCAGGTCGATGATGAAGTCATAGGCACGCGCGAGGTAGCGGCTGACGTCGTCCTCGGCGAGATCCCAGCGGCTGTTCTCGCGGAGCAGCTGAAAGATCCGCTGCCACGATTCGTTGTCGGCCACGATCACCATGCCGCGGAAGATCCGCCGGTTGGTCGGCGTGCTGAAGATCGTCGGGCTCAACACCCGGTCGAGCAGCCCGTCGGAGCGCGAGTGGTCGATGAGGATCAACTCGCGCGCGCGCCGGGCGACCTCGGTGCCGAGGTGCGTCTCGAACCGGCTCTCCCAGTACGAGTGGCCGAGCGAGGACGTGCTCGACGTGACCGCCAACTGGCGCGGCACGAAATAGTTGTGAGCGACGGCATCGGCGGCCAGGTGCGCGAGGTAGCCCAGCCCGAACGCGCGGAGCTGCGGCTCGGCCGCGCTGTCGTAGATCTCCATGCCGACGGTCCACGAATGACAGTGCCGGCCCGCCGGCGCGTACTTCTTGGCGATGCTCGTATCGGCGGCGATCGATCCGTACAAAAAGTCGTATGGGAATTCGCTCAGCAACGCGGCGACCGTCGGGGGCAGCAGTTGAAGAGAACGAATGACCGCGTCGCCGAGAAAGACGTGCGTACCGGGGGTCCACGCATGCGCGACCGCCGGAGCGACTACGACGAGCACGACCGCCAGCCAGAGGCAGGCCGGCACCCGGGGCGCCCGCCCCCGACGCGCGGGCCGACGCACGTCAGACCCCAAAGCGTTTGCGCTGCCGCCGAATCGAACGGCGCAGGTCCTTGAGCTCGGACTCGACCGCTTCGTCGATCGCCTCGCGCGCGCTCCCGGCGTACTCGGCGACGTTGCGTCGGAGGCCGCGCATCATCGGGCCCAGCGACCGCCCGCGCCCCCCCCGCGACCGCTGCGCCAGCAGGTAGACGAGCCCGGCCCCCACCGCCGCACCGAGGATCGCGGCGGTGACGACCTCCGCATTGCGCCTACGAGGCCCGCGGACGAGGCGCACGGGGTCGAATTCGCGGAGCAGGTTCCTGGACCTCTTCATCTCGTCCTTCATCGATCGCATCGCGGTGGCCCTCCTCTTCGTCTTGGGCGTCGCCGCCGGCGGCGGCGTCCTCGGCTTCAACGGACGCAAGGTTTGTCCCACGGCGCCGGCCGAGCGAAGCCGCGCCGCGGCCAACCCCTCGCACGGCGGCCGCGGTCGAGATGAAAATGTCCTCGGCCTCGTTCTGCACGACCGATAGAAGCGCGTCGAACTCGGCCAGCCGCTCCTCGGTCGCGGCGAGGGCGGCGCGCACCCGCTCGTTGGCGGCGGTGACGGTCTCGCTCACCGCGGCCACGTCGCCGCGGATCGAGTGCGTCATGGCCGACACGTCCTCGGAGATCACCTTGCTTCGCTCGATGAGGGGCCGCAGGTCGTCGAGCGTCCGTTGGAGCACCTGCTCGAGCCGCTTGCCCGCGGACCGCGCCCGTGCCGCGGCGACGACGATCAGCACGATCAGCACGACGAGCGATACGCCGATGACGGCGGTGCTGATCGCGGTGATCTGCTGGAAGATGTCAGTCATCGTGGTTCAAGGCTCGGGATGACGGCTCCAACGCGGCGCATCCTACCGACGACTTTCGACGAGTGCAAGCGAACAGCGGCATTGACCTCGGCTTGGGCCCCCGGTCATTCTTCGCTCCGACCACACCTTCGCGCGAGCGACTTCCGCACATGACGGCTTCGCAGTTCATCGTTCAGGGCGGCGCCCCCCTCTCCGGCACCGTCCGTCCATCCGGCAACAAGAACGCCGCGCTGCCGATCATCTGCGCCGCTCTTCTCACCGACCAGCCGGTCACGCTCGAAAACGTCCCGCGGATCCGCGACGTCGAGACCCTCGTGGAGCTCGTTGCGTCGACCGGGGCCGATATCTCGTGGGAAGCGCGCAACACCCTTCGCATCCATGCCAAAACCGTGCGCGCGGCGAGCCTCGACCCCGTCCTCTGCCGAAAGATACGCGCCTCGATCCTTCTCGCAGGGCCGCTGCTCGCCCGGTGCGGTCAGATCGAGCTGCCCCCGCCCGGGGGAGACGTCATCGGCCGGCGGAGGGTGGATACGCATTTTCTCGCGCTCGAGCGACTCGGCGCATCGTTCGATCTGACGGACACCTTTCGACTGAGCACCCCCGGGCTCCGCGGCGCGGACGTGTTTCTCGACGAGCCGAGCGTCACCGGCACCGAGAACGCGATCACGGCGGCCGTTGCCGCGACGGGCACGACGATCCTGCGCAACGCGGCTTGCGAGCCGCACGTCCAGGATCTCTGCAACTTTCTCGTCACGCTCGGCGCGCACATCGAGGGAATCGGTACCAACCTCCTCACGATTCACGGCGCCAAACCGCTGAAGGGAGGAACCCACCGAATCGGTCCGGATCACATCGAGGTGGGCTCGTTCATCGGGCTCGCCGCGGTCACTCGGTCCACGCTCCGCATCGCCGACGCCGGCGTGGAGCATCTGCGATCGACGCTGATGGGGTTCGCGCGACTTGGCATCTCGTGCACGATCGAAGGGCGGGATCTCGTGATCCCGGCGGACCAGGAGCGCGAGATTCAGAGCGACCTCGGGGGGCACGTGCCCAAGCTCGAGGATCAGCCGTGGCCCGCGTTCCCGGCGGACACGATGTCCATCGCGCTCGTGACGGCGACGCAGTGCACCGGGCTCATTCTCATTCACGAGAAGATGTTCGAGTCGCGCCTCTTCTTCGTCGACAAGCTGGTCGGGATGGGCGCGCGCATCGTCCTCTGCGATCCGCACCGCGCGCTCGTCGCCGGACCGTCTCGGCTGCGGGGGAGCACCGTCGAATCGCCCGACATTCGCGCGGGGATGGCGATGCTCATCGCCGCACTCTGCGCCGAGGGCGAGAGCACGATCAACAACGTGGGGCAGATCGAGCGAGGGTACGAGCGCATCGACGAGCGGCTGCTCGCGCTCGGCGCGCGAATCGAGCGCGTGGAGGACCGGCGGTCGAAATGAACGTCGTTGGTCAGTCGGAGATCGCGCCCGGATTCGCCGATCTCGGCGTGCTCGCGTTCACCACGACCCGCGTCGTCGGCACCTTCGGCTTGGCGGGCGACGAGCCGGCCAAGGCGGTGACCGAGCGATGGTCGGCGTTGCGGCGCGAGCTTCGCAGCGCCGGACCGCGCCTGGCGACGGCGAGCCAGGTGCACGGCTCGACTGTTCTCGTGCACGCGACGTGCTGGGAGGGGTGGCTCCGTGCCGACGACGCGGACGGGCACGTCGCGATGGACCGCGGCACCGCGCTGGCGGTGACCGTCGCCGACTGCGTGCCGGTCTTCATCGCGCACGAGTCGGGAGCGATCGCCCTGCTGCACTCGGGCTGGCGCGGGACGGCGGCGCGCATCGTGGAGCGCGGAATCGACACGCTGGCGAAGCGTGGCGTTGCCGCGGAGGAGCTGCGCGTGCATCTCGGCCCGGCGATCTGCGGCGACTGTTACGAGGTGAGCGGTGACGTCTACGCCGAGCTCACGGGCACCAATCCGGGACGACCGACACGGGTGGATCTCCGCGCGCTGATCGCCGACCACGCGCGGCGGGCCGGATGTCGAGACGTGTCGATCAGCGCGTGGTGCACCCGTCACGATAACGCGCGGTTCTTCTCGCATCGCGCCGGCGACGCCGGCCGGCAGCTCGGCGTGATGGTCGCGAGCGCGGGCTGATCGTCCTTCGGCGGCCGATCAGGGCTGCCGCGCGACCGCCATTGCCCGTTCGACCACCGCGTCGACTCCGCGCGACGCATCATCGGCGGTGGTTCGCGCGAAGATCGTGGGCGCGAGACCGATGGACTCGAACGGCACCCGGTCAGGCGTGTACTCGATCCACTCCGACAGCTGGTACGTCCAACCATTGGCCAACTCGCGGACGATCGGTCCGCCCGTGGCGCCGGCGGTCGTGTCGCCGACGATCACGACGCCGGGAATCGACCGCATGGCGAGCACGAAGTCTTCGGCGCTGCTGAACGAATGGCGGTTCGCCAGCACGAGAACGCGGCCGCCGAAGTGCGTGCCGGCGGGCGCGATGGTCTCCTCCGAGAAATCGGTGAAATCATCGTGTCGCGGCCCGTTGCGGCGCCGCGTGTATCCATAGACGCGGCGCTGGGTGGTGAACCGGCCGGCCAGCGCGGCGGCCAGCACGTAGTCGCCCCCCGGATTGTCGCGGACGTCGATGATCAGCGTGCGCATGCCGGGCATGCCGCGGATCGCGTCGTCCATTTCGCCCGACCAGTTGCCCCCGTCGAAGGTGGGAATGCGCGCGTATCCGATCGAGTCGCTCGCGAGACCGTACTGTATGTGGCCGCTCGGCGTCGACGTGGGGATGCGGACGTAGCGGCCGAGCGTCGCCACGTCGCTGAAGTAGGTGGCGGTGGTATCGAACCGCGAGATGTAGCGCATCGTGCCGGCAGGGCCGGCCGAGAGCGAGACATGCATGTCCTTCAATTCGGCGAGCATCGCTCCGAGCACGCGCGCGAACTGCACGTCGTTCGGAGCGGCCGCGGCGATCGGGCGATAGTACGCGCCGAGTGAATCCCAGTTCACCCGCGTGACCGTGAAGTACGAGTAGTGAAGGTCGAACTGGTGCCACAGGTCGTCGAAGAGCGAGGCGTGGTCGGTCGCCGCCGGCGGACCGACGACGTCGGCGCAACCCACCGCCACGAACGCCGCCGCCATCCATGCGAGACGGCGCGCCTTCATCGGCGAAGCGGGAGGCTGCCCAGGTAACGCGTCAATCCGATCGAGAAGCTCTGCGACGCGGTGCGCATCGGCTGCGCGTCGCGGTAGTCGAGAATCGAGAACCTGTAGGAGAAGAGCACGCCGACGCGTCCCAGCGGCGCGGGCGCATAGGTGAGCGCGCCGTTCAGCGCGCGCATCTCCCGCGGTCCGACGCGGTCGATGCTCCACAACGGTTGGCCGATCTTGGTCTCGGAGTAGCTGCGATCAGAGAATCCGAATACCGGCGCGTCGAGCTCCAGCCGCGCCGCGCCGCCGAGGAGCGGCCGGCGTAGCTCGGCTGCCGGCCCGACCGTGGCGAAGGCGGCGAAGAAGCCGGCGCGGCTTTCGTACGGCGCGGGATAGCGGTGTTCGGTGCCGACGCCCCAGAGACCGGTGGACGCACCCGCCGAGAGCGTCCACCCGCCGCTGTTCGCCAAGCTGCGCAGCGCGGCGGCGCGCAGGCCGCCTTGCATGACCAGTTCGGTCGCTTCGTTCACGTTGCCTTGTGGCCGCAGCCGCTGCGCGTCCCACGTGGCGACGACCGCGACGGCGGAGCGCGCGCCGTAGTGATCGTACGCGGCGGACGCGGCGTAGCCGTTGCCGAGATAGGTGAGCGGCGAAACGACGACGTCGCGGCGCTGTCCGTCGGCGAACCCGGCAACGATCGACACGCGATCGCGCGGCACACGCGGCGAAGATGAGAGCGTGTCACGCTGCGCGATGGCATTCGACATCGCGAATAAGACGAAACTCGCCGTCGTCGGCGCAGTTCTTGACCACATCGTCGTGGATTTTTTTTCGGGGCGAGAACGAGGGAAGGACCAACTCGGTTCGGTCTCTCAACTCGAAAGGAACGGACGGGACCGCGAATGGGCAACGGCCTCGTCTCTCGGTTTCGGCGCGAGCAACGGCTCCGGGCTCGCGCCGGGCAGTAGCGTGGCGGGCCACAGTCGCGCGAGCCACCGGATCGGCGATGCCGGCGATGGCCGGGGGCGCGAGCAAGCAAACAGTCAACGCAGCGGGATGGGAGGTAGGGTCATGGTGAAGGAGACGGTGAAAGTGACGCGTGTTTCGCTCGCGGTGGTCACGGCGCTCAGTACCATGCTCGGAGTCGCGTGTAGCGACAACGACAACAACAACCTGGTGCCGCTCATCGCGACTTTCGTTACGGTCAACGCCGGGAGCAACGGCCAAACGGGAACGGCGGGCCAACTGCTCGCCAATCCGATCAGCGTGCACGTGACGGATCAGAACAGCAACGCGCTGGCTGGCGTGTCGGTGGCCTGGGCCGTTGTCGGCGCCGGGGGCTCGGTGAGCGTTGCCAGCTCGCTGACGAATTCCAACGGCGACGCGACGACCCTCTGGACGCTCGGCACGGCGGTCGGCCTCGATTCGCTGACCGCTTCGATCGCGACCGGCGCATCGGTGACGATCACCGCGACCTCGTCGGCGGCCGGAGCAACGCTCGCGAAGGTCAGCGGGGACAACCAGGTTGTGAACGAAGGCGCGGTTTCTCTGCCAATGGTGGTCAAGGTGGCCAATGCTGGTGGGACGGGCATTGGCGCTGCGGGTGTTGCTTGGAGCGTCGTTGGCGGTGGTACGCTGAGCGCCACGGCGACGACGACCGATGCCAACGGGCTGACCTCCGTGACGTTGACCGCCCCCGCGGTCGCCGGGGCGGTCATGACCGTGACCGCGACGGCGGCCTCCGGTGCCACGCAGAGCTTTACGCTCTCGACGCCGCAAGTGAACCCTGGGGACTGACGCGGGTATTCTGGCTCAGCGCATTTTCGGCTGGGAAAACGCGGGAAGGTGCGGCCTAGCGCCGCCCCTTCCCGCGTTCTAGTTCCGCCATTACATTGTTCATGCTGCGCGGCTCTCTGGGCCGCGAGTGAAATGTGGGGGAGGCTCCCCACATTTTTTTGTTCTTGACGACTTCCTCGACTCGATGTGAAGGACGCGCTGGAAGACGTTGTGGCGCAGGAGCTTGATTCGGTCGGCTACGACCTGGTCGAGCTCAGGCGTGGCGGGACGCGGAACCGGCCGCTGATCGAGGTTCGCATCGATCGGCGCGACGGAGCCGCGGTCACGATCGACGATTGTGCGGTTGCGTCGCGGGCGCTGGAAGCGCGGCTCGACGGAAGCGGGATCGTCGCGCCGCAGTACGTGCTGCAAGTCTCGTCGCCGGGCGAGCGCCAGTTGCGGACCGGCGCCGACTGGCGGCGCTTCGTCGGCGAGTGGGCCAACGTGCTGAGCCCGGAGCACGGTGGTCGTGTCGAAGGAAGAATCATGACGGTGGAGGGAGACGCGGGGTCAGCAGGCGAGGCCGCGGTGCTCGAGCTCGAGAACGGAGCAGTGCGCCGCATTCCGCTGGCGGCAATCAAGGAGGCGCGGCTGGCGTTTCATCTGTAATCGATGGTTGCACCCGTCGGCGTTCGCCGCCGCGGGGCGGAGACATTCACGAGGAGTCCTGGATGGTCAGCTCGACGGAAATCCTGTCCGCGTTTCGCGAGGTATCGAACACAAAACAGCTCGATCGCGCGGAGCTGTACGCGTTGCTCCAGGACGGAATCCTCGCCGCCCTCGCCAAGAAGTACGGCCCGAACGTTCAGGCCGAGGTCGAGATCGACGACGGCAAGGGCGACATCAAGATCGTGCTCCTCAAGACCGTCGTGGAAACGGTCGAAGATTCGAGCAACCAGATCTCCGTCGAGGACGCCAAGGCGTTCGACGACAGCTTCGAGCCCGGCGATGTGATGGAAGAGCCGATCGACTTCGCCGTCTTCGGACGAGCCGCGGTCCAGGCGGCCAAGCAGCGCATCATCCAGCGGGTCCGCGAAGGCGAGCGCACGCGCATTCGCGACGAGTTCGCGACGCGCGTCGGCGACCTCCTCTCCGGCGAGATCCAGCAGATCGAGCGCGGAAAGCTCGTCGTCATGCTCAACAAGTTCCGCGAGGCGGAAGCCATCATTCCGTACCGCGAGCAGAACCATCGCGAGCACTTCCACCAGGGCGAGCCGATCCGCGCGGTGTTGAAGCGCGTCGAGGAGACCCCCAAAGGGCCGCGCCTCGTACTGAGCCGTGGAGATCCGCTCTTCGTCAAGGCGCTCTTCAAGCTCGAGGTGCCGGAGATCCAGCAGAACATCGTCGAGATCCGTGCGGCCGCCCGCGAAGTCGGCAGCCGGACGAAGATCGCGGTCTTCTCGCGCGACGACTCGATCGACCCGGTCGGCGCGTGCGTCGGTCTCAAAGGCTCGCGCGTGCAGGCCGTCGTCAACGAGTTGAACGGCGAACGAATCGACATCGTGCCCTGGTCGCCCGATCCGGAGCGGTTCGCGAAGCTCGCGCTCGCCCCGGCCAAGGTGGCGCGCGTCTTCAGCGATCCGAGCACGAAGACCATTCAGGCCGTCGTCGACGAGGACCAGCTCTCGCTCGCCATCGGCCGGAACGGCCAGAACGTTCGCCTGGCGTCAGAGCTGACCGGATGGAAGATCGACCTCTACTCGAGCCGCGAATGGCTGGAGCGCGGCGGCGAAGGACAGATCTTCGCTCCGCTTCCCGGCGAGACCGAGGAGATGGCCGACGTTCGCCTGACCGAGATCGCCGGCATGCCGCCGGCCACGGTGGCCGTCCTCGCCGAGGTCGGGTATCGAACGCTCAACGACATCATCGATCTCGAGCGCGAGGACTTCCTCAAGCTCCCCGGCATAGCGCCCGAAGAAGCCGATCGCATCATGGCGTTGATCGACGAGCTCACGACCGAAGACGCCGGCGGCGACCAAGAATCGCGGGGCGGTGAAGCGGGCGGAGCAGGAGGAGAAGGGAACACGGCGGCGTGACGACGGACGCCGAAATTGCCTCGCGGGTCTACCGCCTGCTGGGCCTCGGCGTGCGCAGTCGGGGCGCGGTAGTGGGAGTCAAACAAGTACGTGAAGCCGCAAGGCGAAACACGTTGATTTTCGCGGTGGTAGCGAGTGACGCCTCGGCCAACAGCCGAGACAAGATCGTGCCGCTGATGCAGGCTCGGCGAGTTAAATTTATGGAAGTACCTTCCGCCGCGGCGCTTGGCGCCGCCGTCGGCCGGGACCAAACGGCCGTCGTTGGCATCATTGATCCGCAGTTGGCTGCGGGGGTTCGGACGCTGGCCTCTGCTCGCGGAACCCGGACCGTTCAGGAGGATGTTTGAGCAAGCTTTCGGTTGGCGAGTTGGCGAATGAGTTCGGAATGCCGTCTGACGAAGTAGCCTCGCTGCTTCGCCAGATGGACATTCCATTTCGCAGCCACGTGAGCATGCTCACGGACGATCAGGTCGCACGCGTCCGGGCGCGATGGGAACGGGAGAAGCGGGTGCGCGCCGAACAGAAGGCCGCGCCGGCCCCTGCGGCGCGCCGCCGCCGCACCGCGGCCGCGCCGCCAGAACCCGCTCCCGTGCCGACCCCCGCCGCCGAGGCGCCGATCAGGCGTCGCCGAAAAGCCGCCGACGTTCAGGCTGCGGCGGAAGAGCAAGCCGCGGCTGCGGCCGCCGCGCAGGCGGCAGCCGACGCCCGCGAACAGGCCGCCGCCGAAGCCGCGCGCATCGAGGCGGAACGCGCCGAGGTGCTGCGCGCCGAGGAAGACCGCCGCATGCGCGAGGAGGCCGCCGCTGCCGAGATCGAGGAGCGCGAAGAGCGAGAGGCCGAGATCGCCCGACCCGTGGCGACCGATGGCGCTCGCGCGAGCGCGGCCACCGCGCCGAGCGCCCCCGCGTCCGATCGCCCGCGCCCGCGTCCGATCACGCCGGGCGCGCCACGTCCACGTCCAGTCGCCAGCAGCGGTGGTTTCCCGCCGCGTCCCATCGCATCGGCGGCTCCGGGCGGCGGAGCGGCGCCCCCGCGTCGCGACGACAAGCGTCCAGGCATGGGCGGCGGCGGTGGTGGTGGTGGTGGTGGCGGCGGAATGGGTGGTGGTCCGAGCAGCGGCGTCATGGACCGAGGTCGGCGCAAGAAAGGGAAGCGAGGCGCAGTCGACCAGGAAGCGGTGGATGCGAACATCGCGAAGACGATGGCGTCGATGCGCGGCGCGCCCTCGCGGCGCAATGCCAGCGATCTGCGTCGTGGTACTCGCGAGGATCTCGAAGCGGCGCGCGCCGCGCAGGCGGAGCGCGAGCGCAAAACCGTTCGCGTCAACGAATTCATCACGGTGAGCGAGCTCGCCCAGATCCTGAAGGTGCCCGCGACGCAGATCGTCGCGTTCGCGTTCAAGGAGATGGGCCTGATGGTGACGATCAACCAGCGCCTCGACTTCGACCAGATCGAGTTGATCGCCGGCGAGTTCGGCTTCCAGGCGGTCCGCGAAAGCGAGTACCAGGCCGAGGAAGGCGGAATCGCCGCTGAAGCCGATCTGCCCGAGGAGCGCGTATCGCGTCCGCCAGTCGTGACCATCATGGGCCACGTCGACCACGGCAAGACCTCGCTGCTCGACTACGTCCGCAAGGCGAACGTCGTCGCGGGCGAAGCGGGCGGCATCACGCAGCACATCGGGGCGTACCACGTCTCGCTGCCGTCCGGCAAGAACATCACGTTCCTCGACACGCCGGGCCACGAGGCCTTCACCGCGATGCGCGCCCGCGGCGCGCAGGTGACGGACATCGTCGTCCTCGTCGTCGCGGCCGACGACTCGGTCATGCCTCAGACGATCGAGGCGATCTCCCACGCCAAGAACGCCGGCGTGCCGCTCATCGTCGCCATCAACAAGATCGACCTGCCGCAGGCGAATCCGGGCAAGGTGAAGCAGGAGCTGCTCCAGCACGGCGTCGTGCTCGAGGAGTTCGGCGGCAACGTGCTCTCCACCGAGATCTCGGCCAAGAAGGGAACGAACATCAGCGCCCTGCTCGACCAGATTCTGCTCCAGGCGGAAATCCTCGACCTCAAGGCGAATCCGAACCGTCGCGCGTCGGGAACGGTTGTCGAGGCGTCGCTCGATCCGGGCAAGGGGCCGGTCGCCACGGTGCTCGTGCAGAACGGCACGCTCAAGGTCGGCGACGACTTCATCTGCGGTATGTACTCGGGCCGCGTCCGCAATCTGTTCGACGAGCGTGGCAAGCCCGTCAAGCAGGCGGGGCCCGCGATTCCCGTGCAGATCCTCGGCTTCCAGGGCGTACCGATGGCGGGCGATCAGCTGCTCGTCGTCGAGGACGCGGCGTCCGCGCGCGAGGTCGCCCAACGCCGCGAGCGTCTCGATCGCGAAGCGAAGAGCCGCCGTGGCAATCGCGCAGGCGTCACGCTCGAAGACTTCATGGCGCAGTCGGCGCTGGGCGGCGCGCGCACGCTCAACATCCTGATCAAGGCCGACCAGGGTGGACCGGCGGAGGCGCTCGCCGACTCGCTCATCGGTCTTTCGACGCCCGAGGTCAAGGTCGACGTTGTGCATCGCGGCGTCGGCGCGATCACGGAGAGCGACATTCTGCTCGCCAAGACCGCGGCCGCGATCATCATCGGCTTCCACGTGCGTCCGGACAACAACGCGCGTACGGCCGCCGAGCGCGAAGGCGTCGAGATCAAGCTCTACCGCATCATCTACGAGGCGGTGGCCGACGTACGCTCGGCGATGGAAGGCATGCTCCGGCCCGAAGAGCGCGAGGTCATCCTCGGCGAAGCCACCGTGCGGGAAGTGTTCAAGATCTCCCGCATCGGCACGATCGCCGGCTGCTCGGTTCGCAGCGGCGTGATCAACCGGCAGGGACGCGTGCGCGTCGTGCGCGACGGCGTCGAGGTCTTCGACGGCACGATCGCGTCGCTCAAGCGCTTCAAGGACGACGTCCGCGAGGTCCGCGAAGGATTCGAGTGCGGCATCGGCGTCGAGAACTTCAACGACATCAAGGTCGGCGACGTCATCGAGTGCTACCGCAAGGAACAGGTCGCGCGGACGCTCGAAGGCTCGGCGTCGGCCTGATTTTCCGGGAGTGCCGTGGCCACCGACCATCGCCGCGCCGACCGCGTGGCCGAAGCAATTCGCGAAGAAGTCGCGACCTTCCTCGCCGAAGAGGTTAAGGATCCGCGAATCACGGGGCTCGTGACCGTCACCGGCGCGCAGGTCACTCGCGATCTGCGACACGCCAAGGTGTTCGTAAGTGTGATGGGTTCCGACGTCGACCGCAAAGCGACCTTCGAGGGGCTGGACAGCGTCGCCACGCACCTGCGGGCGCGCGTCGGCCGCGCGCTGCGTCTGCGCCTCGCGCCCGAGATCGTGTTTCTCGCCGACGAAAGCGTCGAGCGTGCAGCGCGAATCGAGTCGTTGCTCTCGCAGATCAAAGACGGCAAGACGCCACCGGATGGAGACGCGGACGACTGACGTCACCGGCCTCGCGCTCGTCGACAAGCCCGCGGGGATGACCTCGCACGACGTCGTCGCGGTCGTGCGGCGCGCGACCGGCGCGAAACGCGCGGGGCATGCCGGCACGCTCGACCCGTTCGCCACCGGGCTGCTCGTCGTCCTGCTCGGACGCGCCACGCGGCTCATCCCGCACATGCAGGGAGAGCCGAAGGTCTACGACGCGACGATCCGCCTCGGCGAAGAGACCGACACTGACGACTCGACCGGCATCGTCGTTCGACGCGCCGCCGCTCCCGACGATTCCGCCATCTCGCGGGGCGTCGAACGCCTCACCGGCGTCGTCGAGCAACTGCCGCCCGCGTATTCTGCCAAGAGTGTGGACGGCGTCCGCGCGTACGCGGCGGCTCGGCGCGGCGCGGCGCTCGATCTCTCTCCCGTGCGTGTCGTCGTTCACGAGTGGAAGCTTGGCCCTCGCGTCGATAACGATCTCCACGCGCGCATCACGTGCGGCGGCGGCACCTACGTTCGGGCTCTCGCCCGCGACCTGGGTCGCGCGACCGGAAGCGCCGCGCACCTCACGGCACTGCGCCGCTTGCGGAGCGGGGCATTCTCGGTCGACGACGTGTCGACGCTCGACGATTTCGGCGACGGCGAGGCCGCGGTTCGGCCGCCGCTCGATGCGGTATCACACCTGCCCGTCCAGCGTTTGACCGAAGCCGAGCTGGGTCGCGTCTCGCACGGCAATCCGGTGCCCGCTCGAACCGACGGTCAGCTGGTCGCGTTGCTCGACGATTCGGGCGCGCTAGTCGCCGTCGCGGAACGTCACGACGACGAGCTTCGTCCCAAGACGGTGCTCGCGGATGCCCGGTGAAATCGCGCGCGTCGTGAGCGCCGACGAGGAGACGGCGGGTCTTCCGCAGTTGGTCGAGGGAGCCGTTGTCACGGTCGGCACGTTCGACGGCGTGCATTTGGGCCATCGCGACATCCTTCGACGGCTCCACCAGCACGCCGCCGAGTCGTCGTGCCCGGCACTGCTCGTTACGTTTCGGCCGCACCCGCTGGAGGTCGTCAACCCATCGGCGGCGCCGATGTTGTTGACTCCGGGATTAGAGCAGTTCGACGCCTTGGTCGATAGCGGGCCACTGCTCGTCGCGGCGCTGCCGTTCACGCGGTCGCTGGCCGCCTACTCGGCCGAGTCGTTCGTGCGAGACCTTCTTGTTCGGCGGTATCGAGTGCGCCGCCTGGTGATCGGCTACGACCACGGGCTCGGTAGGGGCCGGAGCGGTGACGCTCGCTTCCTCTCGGAGATCGGGCGCGAAATCGGGTTCGACGTCGACGTCGTGGCTCCAACCCTCGATTCGCGCGGTGTACCGATCTCGTCGAGCGCGGTTCGCACCGCCGTAGCGCACGGCGACCTGGCGCAGGCCAAAGCGGCGTTGGGACGCCACTATGGTTTTCGCGGCGTCGTCGTTCCGGGCCACCAGCGCGGCCGCGATCTGGGCTATCCCACTCTCAATCTCGAGCTGGGGTCGGCGCGCAAACTTCTACCGCCCGCCGGGGTATACGCCGTCCGCGCGCAGAGCGCGCGCGGTTCCTTCGGCGGGATGATGAACCTCGGTTCGCGTCCCACGTTCGGCGAGTTCGATCGGATGCTCGAGGTCCACTTGTTTGGTGCGACTGGCGATTGGTACGGCGAATCGGTGAGTGTCGAGCTCGTCGAGCGGCTCCGCGACACGACGAAGTTCGATTCCGTGGAGGCCCTCGTGACCCAACTCGGCCGCGACGCGGACATGGCTCGCCGCTCGTTGACGCAAGCGTAAGGGCCAGTTAACGTTAAAGGTTCCGCACACCAACCTTCCACCCGCGGTTCGTATGCCCCTGAAGTATCGCATTCTCATCATCGTCGGGCTCTGCCTCGCGTCGATCTACCTGTTGTTCCCGCGCGACGTGGCGACGCGCTATCGCGGCGCCGACGGCGTTCTCCGCGTCGACACCAGTCGCCACGTTCCGCTGCGCCGGGGCCTCGACCTCCAGGGCGGCATGTACCTCGCGCTGGAAGTGGACGACTCCAAGCAAGCCATCGCGGCTTCCGACAAGAAGGAAGCGATTGACCGCGCGCTCAAGACCGTCCGCTCGCGCATCGAGGGTTTCGGCGTCTCGGAACCGGTCGTGCAGAAGCAGGGCGACGACCGCATCGTCGTTCAGCTCCCGGGCATTCAGGATCGCGAGCGGGCGGAGAGGTTGATGCAGAATCAGGCCTTCCTCCAGTTCAAGATCACGGACAAGACGCAGGCGCTCGAGCGCGACCTGCCCAAGCTGGACCAGGTGATCAGGCAGCGCGGTCTGAGCCGAAAGTCGGATACGACTTCCAAAGCAACGGCGGCGGCGAAGGGACTGCAGGGGCTTCTGACTCAGGCAGACACGAGCAAGAAGGTCGAGCTGCCGCTTGGTAAGACGGATTCGGCCAAGAAGGTCGCGGTCGCGGCCAAGGGCGCCGCGAAAAAGGACACCACGAAAAAGGACACGCTGAACGCCGATTCGCTCAAGCTGCAAGCGGGCGGGGCGTTCTCGAGCCTGCTCCAGCAGGGCGACACGCCCGGCGGGTTCTACGTCGCCAACGACAACGTGCCGACCCTCGACGGCTATCTCGCCGATTCCGCCGTCAAGTCGGCGCTGCCTCCCGGAAAGGAATTTCTCCCGGGGACTGATTCGGCGATGCTCGGGGGCAAGCTGTACAAGGCGTACTACCTCGTCGACGCCAAGCCGATCATCACCGGCGACTACCTGAAAGACGCACGCCCCAACCAGCAGGCGCTCGAAGGCACGGTCGTCGAGTTCACGCTGAGCAACGAGGGCGGCCGTCGCTTCCGCAACGAGACGGGCAAGCACATCGGCGACTATATGGCGATCATCCTCGACGATCGCGTCCAGGGTCGTCCGCCCGTGATTCAGAGTGCGATCTCCACGCGCGGGCAGATCACGATGGGCGGCAAGTCCCTCGCCGACGCACAGGATCTGGCGCTCGTCTTGCGCGCCGGCGCACTGCCGGTGCCGCTTCGCGTCGCCGAGGTCCGCAGCATCGGACCGAGCCTCGGCCAGGATTCGATCAACAAAGGATTGCGCGCCTCGCTGATCGCGGTGGCCCTCGTCGTCATCATCATGCTCGTGTACTACCGCTTCTCCGGATTTCTCGCTGTCGCGGCGCTCGGCCTCTACGTGCTCTACACGTTGGCCGCGCTCGCCGGCTTTGATGCCGTGCTGACGCTGCCGGGGATCGCCGGATTCGTGCTCTCGATCGGTATCGCGGTGGACGCCAACGTGCTGATCTTCGAGCGCATTCGCGAGGAGCTCGCCCGAGGCAAGACGGTCCGGACCGCCATCGACGAGGGATTCCGCCACGCCATGCCCGCGATCGTCGACTCGAACGTCTCCACGATCCTCACGGCGGCCGTGCTCTACCAGTACGGAACCGGCCCGGTCAAGGGCTTCGCCGTCACGCTGATCGCGGGCATCGCCGCGTCGCTGTTCACCTCGATCTTCGTCGTTCGCACCTTCTACATGATCTGGCTGAACCGCTCCCGCGGCGCCCAGGCACTGAGCATCTAAGGGTCCTCCATGCTTCGCATTCTTCACGACACTAACTTCGATTTCATCAAGCACTGGAAGACCGCCGCGATCGGCACCGTCGCGTTCATCGCCCTCGGTCTCGTGCTGCTCGTCGTTCACGCGGCCCGGCACAACGGCAACGCGTTGAACCAGAGCATCGAGTTCACGGGCGGCACGGTGGTCCAGATCCAGTTCCAGCAGGATGCGCCGACCGACGTCGTTCGCTCCGCCGTGGACGCGGCGGGGTTCAGCGGGTCCGAGGTCACGACGTTCGGCGACGCGCGCGACTTCCTGATCAAGGTGCCGCCGGTCGAGGGCGTCGCGGCGGCCTCTAACGCGGACAGCGTCGGCGCGCACCTCGTGAGCGTCCTCAAAGAGCGAGTTCCGTCCAACCCGGCGCGCGTCGAACAGGCCCAATCGGTGGGACCACGCGTCGGCTCCGAGCTCAAGACGAAGGCGATCACGGCGATCCTCCTCTCCTTCCTCGTGACGCTGATCTATCTCGCGATCCGTTTCGAGTGGCGCTTCGGGGTCGCGGCGACGATCGCGACGGCGCACGACATCCTCACGACCATGGCCTTCCTCGCCATGATGCGCCTCGAGATCTCGCTCACGGTCGTCGCGGCGATCCTGACCGTGATCGGCTATTCGCTCAACGACACGATCATCATCTTCGATCGCGTCCGCGAGAATCTGAAGAAGCAGCGCAAGGAGACCCTGCGCGAAGTGCTCAATCGATCGATCAACGAGACGCTCCCGCGCTCGGTGTTGACCCACGCCACCGTGTTCGCGGCGACGCTCTCGCTCCTCTTTTTCGCCGGCGAAGTGATCCGCCCGTTCTCATGGATCATGGCGTTCGGCGTGTTCACGGGAACGTTCAGCTCGATCTACGTGGCCGGCGCCATCCTGCTGTACATCGAACACCGGTGGCCGCGCACCGCGCCCCCGCACGAGAAGGGAACGGCTCGCGCCCTCGCCGAGGAACGCCGTCGCGAGCGGCCGACCCCCGTCGGAACGCGCTGACGATGTCGACGAACCGCCGCCTCGTGCGGCGGTTCGTGCTTTCATGACGACGTTCCTCGACAGCCACGCCCACCTGTCGGATCCGGCTTTCGACGCGGACCGCGACGCCGTGATCGAGAACGCGCGCGCCGCCGGTGCGGTCGGAATCGTCTGCATCGGCGAATCGATCGCCGCGGGCGAGCGCGCGGCCGAGTTGGCCGGACGCCATCGCGGGTTCGTCTGGTTCACCGCCGGTGTTCACCCGCACCACGCCGCCGAGTTCGACGAGCAGCGCGACGGCGCGGGCATCAGAGATCTGGCAAGGCGCGGCTCGGTTGCGATCGGGGAGTGCGGCCTCGACTACCACTACGACCATTCGCCACGCCTGATGCAGCGGCGCGCGTTCGCGGCACAACTGGCGATCGCGCGAGAGCTCGACCGGCCGGTCGTCGTGCACACGCGCGAGGCCGAGGACGACACCCGCGCCATGGTCGTCGAGGCGGGAGCCGCGGGCGTGCGCGGCGTCCTCCATTGCTTCACCGGCACCGCCGCCCTGGCCGAGGCGGCGCTCTCGGCCGGCTGGTACGTTTCGTTCAGCGGCATCGTGACGTTCAAGAAGTGGGGCGGGGATGGGGACGGCGTCATTCGCCTCGTGCCGGCGGATCGGCTCCTCGTCGAGTCGGATTCGCCGTACCTCGCGCCCGTCCCGAACCGTGGTCGGCGAAACGAACCGGCCTGGGTTAGCTTGACCGTCGCGCGCGTCGCGGCCGTTCGCGGCGTCGATCCCTCGACGCTCGGCGCCGCAACGTCGCGGAACGCCGCGCGCTTGTTCGGACTATCCATCTCTCGGGAGAATCATTCGTGAGCGTGAAGACCGTGCACACGAACGCCGCGCCCGCGGCGATCGGACCGTACTCGCAGGGCATCGTCGCCAACGGATTTCTGTTCACCGCCGGCCAGATCGCGATCGATCCCGCGACGGGGCAGATCGTGAACGGCGACGTGGCGAAGCAGACCGAGCGCGTCATGGCCAACCTCGCCGCCGTGCTCACCACGGTCAACGCGACGTGGAAGGACGTCGTGAAGACCACCGTGTTCTTGCACGACATGGGCGATTTTCCCGTCGTGAACGAAGTGTACGGCAAGGCGCTCGGCGAAGCGCGTCCGGCGCGCTCCACGGTGCAGGTGTCCGCGCTGCCGCGCGGCGTGCTCGTCGAGATCGACGCGGTGGTCGCCGTTCCATGATCGCGCAGGACGCCACCCGACTGACGACGTTCGCGAGGTGCGCGGGTTGCGCCGCGAAGCTCGGACGTCTCGATCTCTCGCAGGCCCTCGCCGGCGTCCCCGTTAAATCGGACCCGCGGCTGCTCGTCGGGCGCGAGACCTTCGACGACGCCGGCGTGTTTCAGCTGTCGGACGATCTCGCCCTCGTGCAGACGGTCGACTTCTTCGCACCCATCGTCGACGATCCGTACTCGTTCGGCCAGGTCGCCGCCGCGAACGCTCTGTCGGACGTCTACGCGATGGGCGGCGAGCCGCTCACGGCGCTCAACATCGTCGGATTCCCCGCGAACCGGCTCTCGCTCGACGTGCTCACCGACGTGCTTCGCGGCGGGCAGGACAAGGTCCACGAAGCCGGTGCGCTCGTCGTCGGCGGCCACACGATCATCGACGACGAGCTGAAATTCGGGCTGTCGGTGACCGGGCGCGTGGATCCCAGGAAGATCTTGAGCAACGCGAACGCGAAAGTCGGCGACCGCCTCGTCCTCACCAAGCCGCTCGGCACCGCCATTCTCGCGACGGCGGCCAAGCGCGGCGACCTCGGAGCGAAAGAGACGAAGGGGCTGATCGACTCGATGACGAAGCTCAACGCGTCGGCCAGTCGAGGCGCGGTCGCCGTGGGCGCGCGCTGCGCGACCGACATCACCGGATTCGGGCTCCTCGGCCACGCCAGTCACATCGCCGACGCGAGCCATGTCTCGATCGTCATCGAATCGGAGCTGCTCCCCGTGCTCCCGGGAGCCCGCGACGCGTGGGAGCGCGGCATCACGACGAGCGGCTCCGAGCGGAACGAACGTTATCTCGAGACGCGTGTAGACTGGCAGACCTCCTCGCCGTTCTTCCGTGCGCTGGCGATGGATCCGCAAACGTCGGGCGGGCTCCTCGTGGCTGTCCCGGCCGGCCTGGTCGACCAATACCTTTCGCTGGTTCCCGAGGCGATCGAGATCGGCGCAGTCGTCGAGCGCCGAACGCACGGCCTCGTGCTCGCGTGACGTTGGGAGGGTGGGGGAGGGAACGAGTGGGGGAGTGGAGGGGGCCTGGTGGCTCTCGCGGTCTTCAAAACCGTCTGCGACCTGACCTTTGTCGGGTTGGGTGGGTTCGATTCCCATGCACTCCCGCCAACGCGCCGTTGCGAGCCGGTCGCCGGTCATCATGATGCGATTATTGTCGATCTCTAATCTCCGGCGTGGCATCGTCGCCGCAGCCGCCATCGCGGCGCTCGCGCTGCCGTCGCGCGGGTTTGGGCAACGCCCCGACTCGACGGCCGCGCGAGAACCCATCCGGTCGCTGGCCACCGTTCCGCCCGATTCGCTCAACGCGCCGATCAGCGCCCGCCGGGCGTTCTTCTATTCGTTCCTCGTCCCGGGCTCGGCGCAGTCGATACTCGGTCGCCACAAGGCGGCCGCGGCGTTCATGCTCGTCGAGGCGATCTGCATCGCCATGATCCGGGAGTCCGGCGCCGATGTTCACGAGGCGCGCCGCTCGGCCAACGACACGCTCATCGTTTCGTACGTCGACGCGGCCGGCAATCCGGCGGTGACGACGGCGGGGCCGCGGTTCGGCGACGCCGAGATCCACACGCGCGAGGCGCACGTCGAAGACTGGGCGGCGCTGCTCGTCGGCAACCATCTCTTCGCCGGCGCCGACGCGTTCGTCGCGTCGCACCTCTGGGACGTCCCGGTCCACGTCGGCATGCGCATGATGCCCGGCGGCCGCGGTCTCGCTCTCGCCGTGGCGATTCAGCGCTGATGGCCAGCCCCCGTCCGATCGGCGTCTTCGACTCGGGTATCGGCGGACTCACCGTCGTGCACGAGCTGATTCGCCAGCTTCCCCACGAGAGCATCGTGTATTTCGGCGACACGGCCCGCGTACCGTACGGGCCGAAGAGTCCCGACACCGTGCGCCGCTATAGCCGCGAGATCGCATCGTTTCTGAGCGATCAGGGCGTCAAGGCCATCGTGATCGCGTGCAACACCGCGACGGCGCACGCGCTCGGCACGTTGCGCGCCGAGCTGTCACTGCCGGTCGTCGGCGTCGTCGAGCCCGGCGCGCGCGCGGCGGTCGCCGCCACCCGAACCGGCCGGATCGGAGTCATCGGTACCGCGGGCACGATCAAATCGGGCGCCTACGAACGCGCCATCTGCGCGCTTCTGCCCGCCGCGCAGGTTACGGCTCGCGCCTGTCCGTTGTTCGTTCCACTCGTGGAAGAGGGCTGGATCGACCACGAGGCGACGCTCCTCGTCGCGCGGGAGTATCTCGGGCCCCTCGTCGCCGCGGGCGTCGACACGCTGGTGCTCGGCTGCACCCACTATCCGCTGCTCAAGCCTCTTCTGCGAACGGTGATGGGTCCCGACGTGCGACTCATCGACAGCGCCGAGGAAACGGCCGCCGAGGCGGCGCGCACGCTGGCGGGAAAGAGCCTCTCCGCTCCGGACGCCTCGTCGGCTACGTATCGCTTCATCGCGTCCGACGATCCCGATCAATTCCTACGCGTTGGGCAGCGTTTTCTTGGCGGCGCGGTGGAGAACGTCGAGATCCGCACTCTCGGCTGATCCGTGCGCGCCGGATTCCCAGCGGCGCAGCACGATCTCTTCGGGCGTGACGCGAAGAAACGTCGGCGCGTCGAGCCAGGAACCCGCGTTGGCGTACGCCGCGCCGCCGCTGAGCCGCTCGAGCGTCGGCACGTGCGAGTGACCGAACAGCACCAAGTCGATCGAAGGGTTCGCGACCGCCACTCGCTCGGCGGCGACGCGCAGCCCGCGCCCGTGATCGCGCGCCGCGTAGTTGCGGCTCGCGTTCGAGCTGCCTGACGCGAGGCGCGTCGCCAGGTCCGGATGCAGCCAGCGGAACGACCGGATCGCCCACGAGTTGCGGAGGACGCGACGCAGCGCCCGGTACCGCCGATCCTCGCGAGGACGGAGCCCGTCGCCGTGCTCGATGTGCGTGCGCCAGCCCGCGACGTCCTCGACAAGAGGGCCGAACCGGTAGTCGACGCCCACGTCCTTGCGGAGCACGTCGCCTCCCCAACAGTCATGGTTGCCGGCGACCATGAGCACCTGCACGCCGGCGTCGACGGCGTCGCCGAGCGCGGCCACGGTGCGAAACGCGCCGCGAGGAATCACCGTGCGCCACTCGAACCAGAACTCGAAGAGGTCGCCGTTCACGATGAGCGAACCCGCGTGCTCGGCGACGTGGCGCAGAAAGGCGATGACCGCGCGCTCGACGTCGGCGCCGGCGAACCCCAGGTGGGCGTCGGAGAGGACGTAGCAAGGCGCCTTCAGCACGCGCGAATTCTATCTGTGCCGCGCTCGCTTTACAAACAAACCATGCTCGACGATCTTCGCGACGTGACGAACGATGCCGCGGCCCCCCGCGTCGTGACCCCTCCGGGGGGGGCGCTGCCACCGCACGACGTCCAGTTTCGCGTGCGCTACGCCGAAACCGACCAGATGGGTGTCGTCTATCACACGAACTACCTGATCTGGTGCGAGGTCGGGCGAACGGACTTCATCCGTGCGCGCGGAATGAGCTACGCCGACATCGAGCGATCAGGCGTCGGTCTTGCTGTGTCTGACCTCGAGGCGCGGTTCCACGCCGCGGCGCGCTACGACGACCTGATTCGCGTACGCACGACTCTGGCCGAGGTTCGCTCGCGAAGCATCACCTTCGACTACGTGATCACCAACGCGGAGACCGACGAGCGACTCGTGAGCGCGAGCACCACCCTCGTGTCGATCGACAAGAACGGACGCCTCGTCGCCATTCCTTCCACGGTGCGCGCGTTGTTCCACCCCCACCCCCACCCTCAACCCCACGGCAAGACGCCGGAGAGTCGCTGAATGCTTCGACGCGCCCCGAGATGCGCGACGCGCCGGCGTGTTGGCGTGCGCCGCTCTGCTTGGCATGGCCGCGTGCCGCCCTCCTCGACTCACGCCGCTGATGGGTGACCTCGTGGCGACGAGCCGGCTGCCGCGGGCCACGATTGGCCGCGGACACCACCGGATCGTGTTCAACTGGGAGGTCAATCAGTACGAGATGACGACGCGTGGCGAGGGCTTGGCCCGAATCGCGTCGCCGGACAGCGCTCGTCTGGACTTCTTCCTGGGCGGGGGATTCGGCGGCGGGTTCGTCGTCCTGGTCGGGGATTCATTGAGAACTCCCCCCAACAGTGACGCGCCAAAGGGTCTCATTCCGTCGTCAACCCTGCTTTGGGCGGTTTTGGGCCGGGTTGCGTTGCCAAATCTCCCGGACACCGTCATCCGTGTTGAGGGCGTGACCCTTCGGGCCGACATCGGGCGACCGGTCGCGTGGCGTCTCAGCTTTCACGGCGACTCGCTGTTTCGCGTCGAACGCGTTCAGGGAGACCGTGTAGCAGAGTGGGTCGATCGTAGTGACCCCTCTCACATCAAGTATCGGAATGAAGGCGCGCGGCGGACAGTGCAGCTCACGGTTACAAAATCGGAAGACGGTGGCGACTTCGATGCGGCGATTTGGCGGTTCGATCGGTAGTCTCTCACTCCTGCTCCTGTCGGGCTGCCTCTACAGCCTCGCCGGTGGCGGACTGCCGCCCAACATCCACACGATGGCGATCTCGACGTTCGACAATCAGACCGCCTCGCCGGATGTGCCCAAGGAGCTGTACGACCGCATGCACGACGAGTTGCAGCACAAGCTCGGCGTGCGCGACGCGCCGGCGGAACGCGCCGACGCGTTGGTCAAGGGCGTCATCCAGACGTACGACGCGGACGTGCCCGTGGGCTTCAGCGCCAACCCGCAACAGGCCCTCACCGCCCGGCGACACCTCCAGATCACGATCGAGGTCGACATCATCGATCAGTCGAACGGCCGTATGCTCTTCACGAACAAATCGCTCCGCGGTGAAGCGGATTACAACGAGCGCGCCGAGCCGGAAGGACGGCGCCAGGCGATCGCAAAACTGGTCCAGCAGATCGTGGACGGAGTGCAAAGCAATTGGTGACGACGCGGCGTGGTGCCAGCTCGATGGGCTGCTTGTTCGGCCTACTCCTCATCGCCGCGGTGGTGTATTTCGGCGTGAACGCGGGTGAGGCGTACTGGCGCTTCTATCAGTTCCGCGACGACATCCAGCAGGAAGTGCGTTTCGCCGGGCACAACACGAACGACGCCATTCTCACGCGCCTGCGCGCCGCGGCCGATTCGCTCGGTCTGCCGGAGGCCGCGGGTCACGTCATCATTCGCCGCGTGCGCGGCGTCATCTCGATCGAGTCATACTACGACGAGCCGGTCGAGCTGCCGGGCCACGTTCGCGAGCTCCATTTCCATCCCCGCGCCGAAGGCCCGCTTTGAGCGAAGCCGGCGACCCGCGTGAGAAGATCCTCACCTGGGATCGCGCGCGAGAGTGGCGGGCTGGGCGGATGGGGAAGGGCGGGGGACGCGTGGTCTTCACCAACGGCGTCTTCGATCTTCTGCACACGGGCCACCTCGACGTGCTTCTCGCCGCGCGCCGCGCCGGTGAGTTCCTCGTCGTCGGCGTGAACAGCGATTCATCCGTGCAGCGCCTCAAGGGAATGTCGCGCCCCGTGCGCGATCAGGCGGCGCGCTGTTATGTTCTGGCCGCGCTGGTGATGGTCGACGCCGTGGTGATCTTCGATCAGGACACGCCGCTCGAGCTGATCCGCGCGCTGCGCCCGGACGTGCTCGTGAAAGGCGGCGATTACACGGAAGCGACGGTCGTCGGCGCGGACGAGCTGCGGGAATGGGGCGGCCAGGTTCTAGTCGTGCCGCTCACCCCGGGCCATTCGACGACCTCTACGATCGAGCGACTGCGTGGCACCTGACGTTCAAACAACTCGCACCACCCGGCGTGACGACGAGATGCGTCCGGTGACCCTCGAGCGCGGCGTGGCTCCATATGCCGAAGGCTCGTGTCTCGTTTCGTTCGGCTCCACGCGCGTGCTTTGTACCGCGTCGGTGGAAGACGGCGTCCCGGGGTGGAAACGCGGCAGCGGCGAAGGATGGATGACGGCCGAATACGCGATGCTGCCCCGCGCCACGCGAACGCGCAACTCGCGGGAGCGATCGCAGGTCGGCGGACGCACGCAGGAGATCCAGCGGCTGATCGGCCGGAGCGTGCGCGCGATGCTCGACGACTTTCAGTTCGGCGAGTTCACGATCAAGCTCGATTGCGACGTGCTTCTGGCCGACGGCGGCACGCGCACGGCGTCGATCACCGGCGCGTGCGTCGCGGTGAGCGACGCTTTCTCGTGGCTGGTCGGCACCGGACGCCTGCGCCACACGCCGATCAAGCGGCGCGTGGCGGCCGTCAGCGTCGGTGTCATCGGCACGGCGCCGCGCCTCGACCTCGATTACGAGGAGGACGTTCGCGCCGCGGTCGACATGAACGTCGTAATGAGCAGCGAGGGACGCTTCGTCGAGGTTCAGGGGACGGGTGAGCACGGCACCTTCGACCGCCCCGAGTTGGACCGCTTGCTCGATCTGGCCGTGAAAGGCCTTCGCGAGCTGGACGCCGCTCAACTACGCACGCTCGAGCTCGATCCCCTCGGAACTGGTGCCGGCGCCGGGGTGGGAACAGCCTGACCCATGGACGCGGTGCTGCTTCTCGCCACGCGCAGCACGGGGAAGCTCCGCGAGCTGCTTCCGATGTGCGCCGCGCGCGGGATCAACGCACTCGGGCTCGACGCCGCGGGGGTGGTGGAGTCGCGGGTCGAGGATGAGCTCGAGATGCTCGACAGCTTCGAGGGGAACGCGCTCGCCAAGGCGCGGCACTTTCACGCGCAGACGGGGCTGCCGACCGCGGCGGACGACTCGGGCCTGGTCGTGCCGGCGCTGGGCGGTCTGCCGGGCGTGAAGAGCAAGCGCTGGAGCGGGCGCCCCGACCTGAGCGGTCGGGCTCTCGACGACGAGAACAATCGGCTCTTGCTCGAACGCCTGCGCG
Organism: uncultured Gemmatimonadaceae bacterium; assembly: GCA_963736315.1. Lineage (GTDB taxonomy): Bacteria > Gemmatimonadota > Gemmatimonadetes > Gemmatimonadales > Gemmatimonadaceae > JAQBQB01. The sequence continues at coordinate 1,131,397 of CAVTOB010000001.1, forward strand.
AGGCGCGGATCGAGGACCGGCGGGCGTACTACGTGTGCGCCACGGCGTACATCGATTCTGCGGGAGAAGTCGTGTGCCGAGGCGAGGTGCACGGCCGGATCATCGACGAGCCGCGCGGCGACGAAGGTTTTGGCTACGACCCGTACTTCGCCGCCGACGAGCTTGGTGGACGCACGTTCGGTGAGGCAGGTCGGGAGGAGAAGGAGACGGTCAGCCACCGGGCGCGCGCGTTCAGTTCGTTGCTCGGCGCGATCGCCGAGCGTCCCGAGCTGGCGCGGAAGTCGGTGCGTCACAGTTGATTCCGCCTTTCGCCGTCGGTACATTGTGAGGCTCGCGGGGCGTAGCGTAGCCTGGTATCGCGCCTGCTTTGGGAGCAGGAGGTCCCCGGTTCAAATCCGGGCGCCCCGACGTGCGGGGGAGGTAGGTGCGGAGCGGTACGATCGCGTGGCACCATTGGTGAGAAGCGCCAGTAGCTCAGGTGGATAGAGCAACAGCCTTCTAAGCTGTGGGTCGGGGGTTCGACTCCCTCCTGGCGCGCCACACGACCGGCGAACGATTGCGTATGCGCGAGAGCCCTGGAAAGGGCCGTTAGCTCAATTGGCAGAGCAAGCGACTCTTAATCGCTAGGTTGTAGGTTCGATTCCTACACGGCCCATTGCGGTCGGCCGACGAATGGCCGGCCGATGTTTGTGTGGAGCAGTTGAGAGGAACCTCGGCGGTGGTGCGGGGTTCTGTGGCGAGCGTCCGTCGCGGTCGAGTTCGAGCGTTTGTTTTTGGAGCTCGGGGGATCGCCGTGGAAGGGGCTCGAGACGGTCGGGACACGCGCGAAGGGCCTCTGAAATAGGGGTTGTTTCGGCGATGATCCGTGGGTAGAATCAAGGCCCGCCGAGAACCTGGGAAAACGCGTCGCACGAGTCCGTCAGGATGGTGTGCGAGTGGCGCCGGGTGAGGGACAGAGGCGGATAGAAAACCATCGAAAATTTCTGTTTTCGCGCTTGACGCAAGCGTTACGCGCGGATACAATTAGAGGCTGTCGCAGTTTGCGACAGGGTTTTGCAATCGCTGATTGATAATCGAACGTGGGAAGAACGGATGTGCGAGGCGAACTCGTTAATCCTTGGTGCCTGTTCGGGGCCCAAGGGGAGAGTTCAAACCTGAACATTTCGTGATTCGGACGCGCTGTCTTCGCTTAAGCGAAAGCGACAGCGTGAGACAGCGGAGTCTGAACGAGCTAGTCAAATACTCTTGTGGAGAGTTTGATCCTGGCTCAGGACGAACGCTGGCGGCGTGCTTAACACATGCAAGTCACGGGGGCCCGCAAGGGCAACCGGCGAACGGGTGCGTAACACGTGAGCAATCTGCCGATTTCTGGGGGATAGCCGGCCCAACGGCCGGGTAATACCGCATACGCTCGTTGAGAGGAGTCTCTCGGCGAGGAAACCTCCGGGGGAAATCGAGGAGCTCGCGGCCTATCAGCTAGTTGGCGGGGTAACGGCCCACCAAGGCGATGACGGGTAGCTGGTCTGAGAGGATGGCCAGCCACATTGGGACTGAGAAACGGCCCAGACTCCTACGGGAGGCAGCAGTGGGGAATCTTGCGCAATGGCCGAAAGGCTGACGCAGCGACGCCGCGTGTGGGAGGACGCCCTTCGGGGTGTAAACCACTGTTGCCCGGGACGAACATCCTCTTTCGAGAGGACTGACGGTACCGGGTGAGGAAGCACCGGCTAACTCCGTGCCAGCAGCCGCGGTAATACGGAGGGTGCGAGCGTTGTCCGGAATCACTGGGCGTAAAGGGCGCGTAGGTGGCGCGGGTAGTCGTCGGTGAAAGTTCAGGGCTCAACCCTGAATCGGCCGGCGATACTCCCGTGCTCGAGTGTGGTAGAGGCCAATGGAATTCCGGGTGTAGCGGTGGAATGCGTAGAGATCCGGAAGAACACCGGTGGCGAAGGCGGTTGGCTGGGCCACAACTGACACTGATGCGCGACAGCGTGGGGAGCAAACAGGATTAGATACCCTGGTAGTCCACGCCGTAAACGATGGGCACTAGGTGCTTGGGGGAGCGACCCCCTGAGTGCCGGCGCTAACGCATTAAGTGCCCCGCCTGGGGAGTACGGCCGCAAGGCTGAAACTCAAAGGAATTGACGGGGGCCCGCACAAGCGGTGGAGCATGTGGTTTAATTCGACGCAACGCGAAGAACCTTACCTAGGCTTGACATGCACGGGAAAGCTTTGAGAGACCAGAGCCCTCCTTCGGGACTCGTGCACAGGTGCTGCATGGCTGTCGTCAGCTCGTGTCGTGAGATGTTGGGTTAAGTCCCGCAACGAGCGCAACCCCCGTTCCCAGTTGCTAACGGGTTATGCCGAGGACTCTGGGAAGACTGCCGGTGCCAAACCGGAGGAAGGTGGGGACGACGTCAAGTCATCATGGTCCTTACGTCTAGGGCTACACACGTGCTACAATGGCCGGTACAGTGGGTTGCGAGCCAGCGATGGCAAGCCAATCCCTTAAAGCCGTCCTCAGTGCGGATTGGAGGCTGCAACTCGCCTCCATGAAGCTGGAATCGCTAGTAATCGTGGATCAGCTACGCCACGGTGAATACGTTCCCGGGCCTTGTACACACCGCCCGTCACGCCATGGAAGCTGTGAGCGCCCGAAGTCCGTGTCAGAACCTGCAAAGGACTAAGCGGCCGAAGGCGAGCGCAGTGACTGGGGCGAAGTCGTAACAAGGTAGCCGTAGGGGAACCTGCGGCTGGATCACCTCCTTAACGGAACCGTCGAGTAGGTCCCGGTGCGCTTCGAAATTTGTTTCGGCGTATCCGTGTGACTGAAAGAGTCCGTAAGTCGCTCGTCTCGTACATTCCTCTTCCCATGTTTGATTTTCGCTGAGACGCCCGGTCTTCGGACTGCGAGCGTCAATGCTGTTTGACAACGGATGGATTTGGTAGATCGCGGATTTGTGAATCTGAAGAGAGACTCTCTATTTCGTTTTTTAGAAATGATTGTCACTCGTAAATTGATCTGAAAAGATCGCGCGTAATCTGCTTGCTACAATATCAGCTTTGTAGTCAAGCGAACGAAGGCATGTGGGGAATGCCTGGGCACACGGAGGCGATGAAGGCCGTGGTAAGCTGCGATAAGCCAGGGGGAGCGGCACACACGCATTGATCCCTGGATGGCCGAATGGGGAAACCCGGTCGGGCGCGAGCCCGATCACTCGCGAAAGCGAGAGCGAACCGAGGGAACTGAAACATCTCAGTACCTCGAGGAAGAGAAATCAATTGAGATGCCCTGAGTAGCGGCGAGCGAAAGGGGCCAAGCCTAAACCGTCCTCCTCGTGGGGACGGGGTTGTAGGACCCACAGAACCTTGCGACGACGCCAGCCGAAGTCCCATGGAATAGGGCGCCAGAGACGGTGAAAGCCCGGTAGGCAAAGGCTAGGTGTCGCAGGCGGTGGAGTTCCTGAGTAACGCCCGGTACGAGAGTCCGGGCGTGAATCTGGGGGGACCACCCTCCAAGGCTAAAGACTCCCGTGTGACCGATAGTGGACGAGTACCGTGAGGGACAGGTGAAAAGCACCCCTGTGCGGGGAGTGAAAGAGATCCTGAAACCACATGCCTACAAGCGGTAGGAGGGAGCTCGCGGCTTCGGCCGTGATGTCTCCTGACTGCGTGCCTTTTGCATTATGATCCGGCGAGTTGCTACTGCGGTGCGAGGCTAAGCCGGTTGCCGGCGGAGCCACAGCGAAAGCGAGTCGTGCAAAGACGGCGCTTGAAGTACCGCGGTGCAGACCCGAAGCCAGGGCGATCTACCCATGAGCAGGGTGAAGCTGGGGTAACACCCAGTGGAGGCCCGAACCGGTGTGGGTTGAAAACCGCTCGGATGACTTGTGGGTAGGGGTGAAAGGCCAATCAAGCCTGGAGATAGCTGGTTCTCCCCGAAATCTATTGAGGTAGAGCCTCGAGAATTGTTAGCAGGGGGTAGAGCGACTGGATGGGCGCGGGGGCCAGAGCGGCCTACCAACCCCAACCAAACTCCGAATACCTGTCTAATGGACCTCGGGAGGCAGTCGTTGAGCGATAATGTCCAACGGCGAGAGGGAAAGAACCCAGAGCCACAGCTAAGGCCCCGAAGTGGCCGCTCAGTATAGCGAAGGATGTGTCCGTGCCGTGACAACGAGGAGGTTGGCTTAGAAGCAGCCATTCCTTTAAAGAGTGCGTAATAGCTCACTCGTCCAGCGTGGATGCGCCGAGAATGGTCGGGATTAAGCGGCCCGCCGAAGCTTGGCCTTGTTGCGTAAGCAGCAGGGGTAGGGGAGCGTTCTGGAAGCTGTGAAGGGACCGTGGCAAACGTTGTCCTGGAGCGACCAGAAGTGAGGATGCCGGAATGAGTACGCGCAAATCTGGGTGAAAACCCCAGACACCGGAAACCCAAGGGTTCCTGCGCCATGGCAATCAGCGCAGGGTGAGGCGGATCCTAAGGTGAGGCCCCAGAGGCGTAGCCGATGGACAACGGGTTGAAATTCCCGTCCCGCCGTACCGTGATGAACCACAGAGGGACACTGGAACAAAGCGAGATCGGTCTTGTGGATTGACCGTCGAATGGTGTAGGCCACCTCAAAAATGGCCGAGACCGTACCGAAAGTGCTTCGCCGCAAGGCAAGCGCAATTCTCGTGGAGTCGACAGGCGAGAAAAGCTCTGTGGGGAGCGGTGCGACGTCCGTACCGGAAACCGACACAGGTGGGTGAGGCGAGCAGCCTCAGGTGAACGAGTGAAACGTGGTCAAGGAACTCGGCATAATGATCCCGTAACTTCGGAAGAAGGGATGCTCGAGAAGGTGACATGAACAGTGAAGCTTTCTCGAGTCGCAGATAATCGGCCCAAGCGACTGTTTAGCAAAAACACAGGTGTGTGCCAAGCCGCACAAGGCGCCGTATACACACTGACGCCTGCCCGGTGCCGGAAGGTTAAGGGGAGAGGTTAGCCGCAAGGCGAAGCCTTGAGCCGAAGCCCCGGTAAACGGCGGCCGTAACTATAACGGTCCTAAGGTAGCGAAATTCCTTGTCGGGTAAGTTCCGACCTGCACGAATGGCGTAACGACTTGGGCACTGTCTCGACCACGTGCTCGGCGAAATTGCAGTCTCGGTGAGGATTCCGAGTCCCCGCGACAGGACAAAAAGACCCCATGCACCTTTACTGCAGCTTGTCATTGGACGTTGCACATCGCTGTGTAGCATAGGTGGGACCCGTTGAACCTCGGGCGCTAGCTCGAGGGGAGGGAACAGTGAAATACCACCCTGCGTCGTGCGACGCCCTCACTGAGAAGGGAAAACCCCTTCCAGGACCGTGGCAGGTAGGCAGTTTGACTGGGGCGGTCGCCTCCGAAACAGTAACGGAGGCGCGCGCAAGGTTGGCTCAGCGCGGACGGTACTCGCGCCTATAGAGTGTAACGGCAAAAGCCAGCCTGACGGTGAGATCGACGGATCGAGCCGCCACGAAAGTGGGCCGTAGTGATCCGGTAGCCCGGTGTGGAGCGGCTATCGCGCAACGGATAAAAGGTACGCTGGGGATAACAGGCTTATCGCATCCGAGAGTTCACATCGACGATGCGGTTTGGCACCTCGATGTCGGCTTATCACATCCTGGGGCTGGAGAAGGTCCCAAGGGTCCGGCTGTTCGCCGGTTAAAGTGGTACATGAGCTGGGTTCAGAACGTCGTGAGACAGTTCGGTCTGTATCCGTCGTGGGCGTTGGAGAGTTGAGGGGAGCGGACTCTAGTACGAGAGGACCGAGTCGGACGACCCGCTCGTGTCCCGGCTGTCCTGCCAAGGGCAACGCCGGGTAGCGATGGTTGGCTGTGATAACCGCTGAAAGCATCTAAGTGGGAAGCACGCCCCAAGATGAACTCTCCCGAGGCCTTGAGCCTCCTAAAGGGCCGGGGAAGACTACCCCGTCGATAGGCCGCACGTGGACGCCCCGCAAAGGGTTCCAAGCGCAGCGGTCCTAATCGCCCGTGTGGCTTGACTACTCCCAGTGGCTTCCGCCATTGGGGACCAAGCACCTGCAAGCAGAGCGCACGATCTTGAATTTGAAAGATCCATAAATACCATCTACCAAATCCTCCGTCGTCATTCCTTTCTCTGTTTTGTCGTCCTTTTTTGTCGTCCTTTTTTTTGTCGTTCCTTCTTGTCGTTCTTTGACAACCGATTTCGCTGGCGACTAGAGCGTAGGGGCCACACTCGTTCCCATTCCGAACACGATCGTTAAGCCCTACAGCGCCGATGGTACTCCGCTCGCGAGAGCGCGGGAGAGTAGGCCGTCGCCGGCACCCCCTGGTCGCCGACCACCCGGTCGCTGACCTGTAAATGCCTCAGCCTTTCGGCTGAGGCATTTGCGCTTCCGTCCCCAATCTTCTCAGCTCACCGACTCGTGCCTCGAGCGGGCATCGTCACCGTCGCCGGACGACCCAACGCGGGCAAGTCGACCCTGCTCAATCGCATCGTCGGCGAAAAGCTCGCGATCGTCAGCCCCAAGCCGCAGTCCACGCGCGACCGCATCGTCGGCATCCACTCCACCGCCGATGCGCAGATCGTCCTCCTCGACACGCCGGGGCTACTCGATCCGCGCTACGCGCTCCAGCGCTCCATGCGCGCCACAGCCCTCGCCGCGCTGCGCGACGCCGACGTCATTCTCTACCTCGTCGACGCCACCTCCGGCGAGCCGGAGCCCCTTGCCGCACTGGCCGGTCTCGACCACCCGCCGCGGGCCCCCATCGTGCTCGCGATCAACAAGCTCGATCTTCTCACCCGCGCCGACCGCGCGGCGATGTCGGACCGCATGCCCGACGCATCCCTCGTCAGCGCGGCCACCGGAGAGGGGATCGACGCGCTCGTCGCCCGCCTGGCTTCGCTGCTTCCCGAGAGCCCTTTTCTCTACCCGGAAGACGAGCTCAGCACCCAGACGGTGAGATTCTTTGCGGCGGAGCTGGTCCGGGAGACGGCCTTCGAGCAACTCGAGGAAGAGTTGCCATATGGCGTGGCGTGCGTCATCGAGGAGTTCCGAGAATCGCAAACGCCGGTGTACATTCGAGCGGTCCTCCATGTCGAGCGCGACAGTCAAAAGCGCATCCTCATCGGCTCGGGGGGCCGGCGGATTCGCGACATTGGGCGCGACGCCCGCCGGAAGATCGAGACGCTCGTGGGGTCGCCGGTTTACCTCGACCTGTGGGTCAAGGTCCTCCCAAACTGGCGCCGCAATCCGAGCGCGCTCGCGCGGCTTGGTTATACGATTCCCGAGGACAGATCCCCATGACAACGCGTCCGCCCGAGCAACTGCTCGCCATTCTCGTCTGCCCGAAGTGCAAGGGCGATCTCGAATTCGTCGAGACCGAATCGGTGCTCGTCTGTCACAAGTGCCGGCTGCGCTACGCCGTGCGCGACGGGATTCCGGTCATGCTCATCGACGAGGCGACGCCGTTCTGACGCAGTTGGTCTCCGCGCGTCGTCGGCTGTCGTTCCGCCGCGGCCGCCTTCTGTGGGTGTCGTTGCTGGCCGCCGCCATCGCTTTCCCCCGCTCCGCGCGTGCGCAGAGCGGGAATGGAGCGCAGGGCGGTTTGGATTTCTTGCTCCCGATCGGCGCCCGCACGGTGGGAATGGGTCAGGCCGGCACCGCGCTCGCCATCGGCTCCGACGCGCTCTGGTGGAATCCCGCCTTGATCGCGCGCGGTCCGCGCGAGGCGTCGATGCAGATCACGCAGACGCTCGCGACGCAAACCGGCGCCGATCTCGGGGTCTCCGTCATCTACGGCGTGCCGCGCGTCGGAGCGGTCGGACTCAGCCTGCGCTACCTCAACTACGGCGAGCAGGACGCGGCCGACTCGACGCAGCAGCTGACGGGCAAATTCGCGCAGACCGGGACGATCGTCGCCGCTACCTTCGCGGCGCCGTTCGGCGACCGGTTCGCGCTCGGGCTCACCGCGAAGCTCCTTCGCATCGGCTTCCCGTGCACGGGCGATTGCTCATTCACGATCGGCAATACGACATCGCCGCAAACGGGCGCGCTGGATCTCGGGGCCCAATATCTGGTGACGGACGATTCCGCCTTCACGGTGGGCGCCGCGATTCGGAACGTCGGCTTCAAGCTGCAGGTGAACGATACGCCGCAGGCGGACGCGCTTCCCGGCCGACTCTATCTGGGCTTCGCCGCCGCGCCGAAGTTCTCGCAGTGGCCGAAGGACGTGCGGGTGCGCGCGGCCGCCGATCTCGTCTGGCGGCTCTCGGACGCCGGCACGCCGGGGGTCAACCTTGGCGGTGAGTTATCGTTCATGGAACGATACCAGCTGCGCGGAGGCTACGTCGCGAATGGACCGACGGGATCGGGGCTCACGTTCGGCGCGGGGATCTCGACGGGACGGCTGCACATCGACTTCGCGCGCATGTTGAACGACGTCAGCCAACAGTCCGGCGTGACGCCCACGTACGTCGCGTTGAGATATCTCTATTGACGCCGATGCCGAGTCTCGGCCGGATCGCCGCGGTGTGTGTGCTCGCGGCAGGGATCACCGCGCTCTTCGCGGGCCCCGGTCGCGCGCAGGGCGTCGCCTCGGTGGTGCCCGCCGGCGTGACGCGGGCCGACCGCGCGGCGCCCGACTCGACGCTCATGTTGCGAGTCGATTCCGTCCGCCGCACCACGCCCGGCACGTCGGACGTGGGGCTCCGGCGCCTCGCGCCGATCGCGTCGGCCATCGTTCCGGGGAGCGGACAGCTCGCCCTCGGCAACCAGCGCTTCATCGTCTACACCGCGGCGGAGCTGGTCGGGTGGTGGCGGCTGAGCAAGAGTTGGCACGAGCAGTCGCAGCAGGAGGCGGCGTTCAAGGCGATCGCGCGCACGGTCGCGCGCTCCCACTTCTCGAGCGCGCCGCCCGACGGCGGTTGGACATACTACGAGAACATGCGGGATTTTCTCGAGAGCGGTGTGTATTCCATGAACAACAACGGGTCGGTGGTTCCCGACACCGACACGCTGACGTACAACGGGCACCTCTGGCAGCAGCTGCTGGCGACGAACGCGACCACGAACGCCGCGCTGACCGCGTATGAGGCGCAGGCGATCAAGCCGAATTTCCAGTGGTCGTGGCGGAACGCGCAGCTCCAGTACGACCAGTTCATCCGGACGACCGACAAGCGGAACGACGCGGCCCACGCCGCGGTTCAGGATCTGCTCTTCATCGCCGCGAACCACGTGCTGAGCATGGTCGACGCGTTCGCGACGTTCCGGTTGCAGATTCGTCCTGAATCCGGGGGGGGGGGACGCCCGGGGGCGTCGTTCAGTGCGAGCGCGCGCTGGTGACCGGTGTCATCCGGATGACGGCGCTGAATCGTGGGCGGGTGCTGGAACTGTCCGCGCGTCTTCGTTTGATTTGATTCGAGTTCGCGCCTGCGACGGGCGCGCTTCTTCACGCCGCTCCAACCCGCCGACGACGCAACAGAGTGGCCACCGTTAGCGCGATCCTGTTCTCCGGCGAAGGCGCCGCGCCGCTCGAGTCCATCGACCGGTGGCTCGCGGTGCTCGACGTCCCCATCGTCGCGCTCACCGACGTCGACGCGCTCATGTCGATCGCCCTCCGCAGCCGTCCGCGCGTGGTGGTGTTCGACGCGCGCGGCGCTCCGCCGCGAATTCTCGACGCGCTGCGCCGGCTCAAGTCGGACTCGTACACGGGCATCGTGCCGGCCGTCGCGCTCGTCGGCGACGACACCTCGATTTTTCAGGCCGCCTTCGAGGCCGGCGCCGACGAAGTCATTCGCGACGGCATTTCGCGCGACGAGGTCGCGGTGCGCCTGGGAGCCGTTCTGCGCCGGTCGGACCGGGATTTGTACGTGCATCCATCCACCCGGCTGCCCGGCGCGGTGGAAATTGAACGAGACATCGCCCGCCGCCTCGACTCGGGCGCCCTGTTCGCCGCCTGCTACGCCGACCTCGATCACTTCAAGGAGTTCAACGACCGATACTCTTATCACGAGGGGGATCGCGTCATCAGGATTCTCGCGCAGATCCTCCACGACGTGGTGAAGGGTCAGTGTCACGAGCAAGGATTCGTCGGGCACATCGGCGGCGACGATTTCATTTTCATCGTGCCGCTGCCGGACGTGAGCGCGGTGTGCGAGGAGATCGTTTCGATCTTCGATACTCTCATTCCGTACCAGTACTCGGAGCAGGACCGGCGGGCGGGCTACTTCTTCGGCAAGGATCGCCGAGGCCAGCTTCACCGCGTACCATTGATGACCGTCTCGATCGGGGTGGTGACCAACGAGCGGCGCCGGTTCGGTCATGCGGCACAAGTGAGCGCGCTGGCGACCGAGATGAAGAGCTACGCGAAGACGTTGCCCGGTTCGGTGTATTCGATCGACCGCCGCACCGATGCCGTGACCGAGCGCCCGGGAGAGCCGGAGCGCGCGCTATCGCACGGCGGCGTCGCGGGGCGGGGAGAGGCGGAAGTGAGCACTCGATCCGAAAGCGGAGGGAAAAAGGTCAAGTGAACGTTTCGTGTCCGGAATGCAACTCGGTGTTCCGCGTCGATCCGGCGAAGGTCCCGTCGGGCGGCGTCCGCGCGCGATGCTCCGTGTGCGGCGGCGTCATCATCGTCGGGGCGGGCGCTCCGATCGAGGAAGAGTTCGCGCCGACGCCGGCCGCGACACCGCTGTCGCTGGGCGCGCCGCCGCCTAGCCTCGCGCCGAGTTCAGTGCCGACGCCGGCACCGGCATCTACTTCTCCGACCGCGCCACGGCTGGCCCCCACGCCAACGCCGCCGCCGCGTCCCGCTATCGCGACTCCGGCGTCACCGACCGCGGCGATACCGTTTCCGACGCCGACGTCCCGGCCGGCGACGCCCACTCCGCCCGCCCATCGGCCCGCCGCAACCCAGCCGCCAGCGCCTCCTGCCGCGCCGGCCGCGTCGGCGCCGACTCCTTCTGCTCCATCCTCGCGGCCGGTGGTCTTCGCGTCGCGGGGGCCGGCCGGACCGGGGGCATCATCGGTGCCTCGTCCGGCTCAGCCGCCATTCGCGGGGCCCGCGGGAACTCAGCGTCCGCCTCTCGCGCCTCGGCCGTCCGGCGCGCTGCCGGTGCCTCCGGCGATCACGCCGGGAGGCGCACCGCGTCCTGCGGTGAGACCCGCGCAGAGCACCCCGCCGCGACCCGCGACGCCGATCGCTCCGGCCCGACCGGTGCCGCCCTCAGCGGCGCCGCCAAGCGCGGCGGCCAGTGGGCCGCCGTCTACGCCGACGCGCGCGCCGATCAATCCGTTTCTCGCCAACGACCCGAACGCGAAGGCTCGGCGCCTCGCGCGCGCGCTCGTGTCCGATCTGGTGACGTACTTCCCGCAGCGGCGCGACGAAGGCCTTCGCGACGGAACGCTGCGCGAGCTTTTTCGCGACGAGATCAAGAAGTCTCAGGAAGAGTACGTCGAGCAGGTCGGCCGCGACTTCGCCGAATCGACGACGCACTTTCAAGACGCGCTGAACGACATTCTCGCCGGAGGACAGCGGATCTTCTGATGCGGCGGACCTGCGCCGACCGGGAGGTGGCGCTAGGTTGACAAGGTGTGAGGGATCACGTGCGAGCCGTCCGTCGCGACCGCGGGACGGCTCGTCTCATACCCGGGAGAACGACCGATGGCGGAAAGCGAGCGAGCACGCCAGCTCCGGCAATACGCCGAGCGACTGGCGGAGCTACGGAGGTACCTTTGACCTCGACGCAAAGCGCGAGGTGCTTCGCTCGCTCGAGGAGCGGATGGCGGCACCGGGTTTCTGGAACGACCAGCAGGCGGCACAGGCCGCCGTCCAACAGATAAAATCAGTCAAGGGATGGGTCGAGCCGTTCGACTCGATCGGGGGGCGGATCGAGAGCGCACGTGAGCTCGAGGAGATGCTGCAAGCCGAGCCGGACGCCGAGATGGCGTCCGAGCTCGATCGGGAAGCGTCGGCGCTGGGACCAGAGATCGAGGCGTTCCGTCTTCGCTCGCTTCTCTCCGGGCCCGACGATCACCGCGACGCGCAGCTCGAGATCAGCGCCGGCGCCGGCGGCACCGAGGCGCAAGACTGGGCGTCGATGCTCATGCGGATGTACACGCGATGGGCCGAGCGAAAAGGCTACGCCATCGAGATCCTCGATATGAGCGACGGCGAAGAAGCCGGCATCAAGGGCGCGGTGCTCGAGATCAAGGGCGCGTACGCCTTCGGGTTTCTCAAGGCCGAGATCGGCGTCCACCGGCTCGTACGCATCTCGCCGTTCGACGCGCAGGCTCGGCGGCACACGAGCTTCGCGTCGGTGTTCGTGTATCCGGTCGTCAACGAAGAGATCAACATCGAGATCCGCGACGAAGACATCCGGATGGACGTCTTCCGCGCGTCGGGCGCGGGGGGACAGCACGTGAACAAGACGAGCTCCGCGGTCCGTCTCACGCACATCCCGTCGGGGATCGTCGTGTCGTCGCAGCAGGAACGCTCGCAGCACAAGAACAAAGGCACGGCGATGAAGATGCTGAAGAACCGCCTCTACCAACTCGAGGCCGAGCGGCAGGCAAAGAAGAAGGCGGAGCTCGACGCGACGAAGTCGGACGTGAGCTTCGGCAACCAGATTCGGAGCTATGTGTTCCAGCCGTACACGATGGTGAACGATCACCGCACCGAACTGAAAATCCCCGACGTGCAGCGCATCATGGATGGGGACATCGATCCCTTTATCGAGGCGTACCTCACGTCACTCGGCGGCAACGGTGGCAACGGTGGCAACCGCGGGGGCGGCGGGGGGGGCGCGTGAGCGACGAGGCGAACTTCGTCCGTCGCGCGCGACGCGAGAAGCTCGACGCGCTGGTCGCGCGCGGCGTGCAGCCGTTCGCGTATGCATTCGACCGCACGCATGCCGCCGCCGACGCGGTGCGCCTGCATCCGGCGGATCAGGGGGGGGAGAGCGAGGGCGACGTCGTCCGCGTGGCTGGGCGCATCGTCGCGTGGCGTGCGCACGGGAAGACGACGTTCGCCCACCTCGCCGACGAGAGTGGGCGCATTCAGCTCTACTTCAAGAAGGACGCGTTGGGCGACGAGCTGTACTCGACGCTGGAACTGTTCGACATCGGCGACGTCGTCGGCGTGACGGGGCCGCTCTTTCGCACGCGCACCGGCGAGGTGACCGTGCGCGTGACCGAGGTCTGTCTCCTCGCGAAATCGCTGCGCCCGTTGCCTTTCGGAAAGGAAGAAGAGGTCGACGGCGTGAAGGTTCGGCATTCGGGATTCGCGGACGCGGAACAGCGGTATCGGCAGCGGTACGCCGATCTAGCCGTGCATCCGGAGGTGCGTGCGCTGTTCCGCGCTCGGTCGCGAATGGTGGCCGAGTTCAGGCACGTGCTCGACGAGTGGAACTACCTCGAGGTCGAGACGCCCGTGTTGCAGCCGTTGTACGGTGGGGCGCTGGCGCGGCCGTTCACGACGCACCACAACACGCTCGAGATGCCGCTCTACCTGCGGATCGCCGACGAGTTGTATCTGAAGCGGCTCGTCGTGGGAGGGTTCGACCGGGTCTACGAGATCGGGCACGACTTCCGGAACGAGGGGATCGACCGGACTCACAATCCGGAGTTCACGATGCTCGAGTTCTACGAGGCGTACGCCGACTACACGGGAATGATGTCGCGCGTCGAGACGTTGGTGACCCGGGCGGCAGCCGCCGTCAAGTCTGTCTGGTCGCCGCCCACGACAGAAGGTGCCGTGGAGCACGGCACCGAGCCCGTGCCCGAGCTGAACCCGCCGTTTCCTCGCGTCGAGTGGTTCCCGTCGCTCAACCGCGCGCTCGGCGCCGACGCGGCGGCGCTCGGCGACGAGGAACTTCGGAACGCGGCACGGCGTGCCGGCGTACAGAAGGTGGAGTCCATGAGCCGGCCCAAAGTGCTCGACGAGATGTTCCAGACCCTGGTGGAATCGAAGATCGTGTCGCCGACGTTCGTGGTGGACTATCCCGTCGAGCTCTCCCCGCTCGCGAAGCCGAAGCGCGGCAACCCCGCGCTCACGGAGCGGTTCGAGTTGTTCGCGCGCGGGCGCGAGATGGCGAATGCGTTCAGCGAGTTGAACGATCCGATCGACCAGCGGCGCCGCCTGGAGGCGCAGGCGGCGTTGCGCGCCGCCGGCGACGAGGAAGCCGTCGGCGTGGACGAGGACTACCTGCGGGCGATGGAGTACGGGATGCCGCCGATGGGCGGCGTCGGGATCGGCGTGGACCGGTTGTTCATGTACCTCACGAACACGCCCAACATCCGCGACGTGATCCTCTTTCCCACGCTGCGGCCCGAGTGATGCCGGTACACCTGTCATGATGACTCGTCTCGAGATCTCGATCGCCTGGCGATACATGCGCAGCCGGCGGGGATCCCGCCTGTTGTCGCTCATCAGCACGATCGCGATCCTCGGGGTAACGGTCGCGGTGAGCGCGCTCATCGTCATCATCGGCGTCATGGACGGGCTGCAGACCGATCTGCGCGAGAAGATCCTGATCGGCAGTCCGGACATTCGCGTGATGACGTACGGCGAAGATCTCGTGATGAACGATTGGAAGGGCGTGCTGGCGAAGGTGCTGCGGCAAAAGGGCGTCGTGGCGGCCGGTCCGTTCGTGCACACGCAGGCGCTCGTGCTGGCGGGCCACCATAAGTACATGGAGGGCGTGTTCGTCGAGGGATTGCCGCCCGACGGGCCGGGCGTCCCGCAGGTCACGACGATTCGCCAGCGGGCCACGGCGGGCAACTTCAAGTTCGAGACGCTCGACGGTCAGCACCGCGGCGCGGTGCTCGGGTCGAAGTTGGCCGAGAAGCTCAACGTCACGCCGGGGATCGATTCGATCACGCTCCTCAGCATCGACCAGAAGCACATCGATGCCGTCACCGGCTATCCGATGGCCAAGTCGCTGCAGCTCGAGGTGACGGGCATCTTCGACACGGGGATGTACGAATACGACAATTCGTATGTCGTCGTGTCGCTCGAGACGGCGCAGCAGCTGGCGCAGCTCGGGACCGCGGTGACCGGGATCGAGGTCAGGACGCCGACGCGGTGGGTCGCTCCGGAGATCGGCCAGCAGCTGGCCGACAGCCTCGGCCCGTTGCGCGTGCTCGACTGGCACCAGCAGAACAATCAGTTGTTCAGCGCGCTCAAACTCGAAAAGCTCGGGATGACGGTGATCCTGCTGCTGATCGTGCTGGTGGCCGCGTTCAACATCATCAGCACGCTCGTGATGGTGGTGACCGACAAGACGCGGGAAATCGGCATCCTGCGCGCAATGGGAATGCCGGCGCGTTCGATCCGGCGTTTGTTCTTCGCGCAAGGGTTGGTGATCGGCGTGGTCGGGACCGGCGCGGGGCTCGTGGTTGGCTTAACCGCCGCGATCATCATCGGCCGCAACAAGCTCATCGCTCTGGACCCGACCATATATTTCATCGATCACCTGCCCGTCGCGACCCAGCCGCTCGACGTGACGTTCATCGTCGTCGCGAGCCTCGCGGTGGCCGCGCTGGCGACGGTCTATCCCGCGTTGCAGGCGGCACGCTTGTATCCCGTCGAGGCGATCCGACACGAATGATGGTGCTCCAGGCCGTAGAACTGGGGAAGGAATACCGCGGCGGCGACGGCGGGACGATCACCGTGCTCGACGGGGTGAACCTCGAGGTCGCCCGCGGCGAGATGCTGGCCGTCGTCGGCGCGAGCGGCGCGGGGAAGAGCACCCTGCTGCATCTGCTCGGGGCGCTCGACGAGCCGACGCGCGGCGAGGTGTTCATCAACGGCATTCGACTCCCCGGCTCGCGCGCCCGCGCCGGCAGTGACGTTTCATCCGACCGCGACAGTTCCACTTCTGGCGTCAGCCGATTTCGCGAGCGGCGAGCCCGCCGGCGGCTCGCCGGCAAACGGGATCTCGAGGTGTCGGCGCTTCGGAACCGGTCAATCGGGTTCGTGTTTCAGTTCCATCACCTGTTGCGGGAGTTTACAGCGTTGGAGAATGTCGCGATGCCCCTTCGCATCGCCGGATGGGACGAAGCGCGCGCGCATCGGCGTGCCGCGGAGCTGCTCGAGCGCGTCGGACTCGGCGCGCGAATGGAGCATCGGCCGTCCGAGCTGTCGGGAGGCGAGCAACAACGCAGCGCGGTCGCGCGCGCGTTGGCGATCGATCCGGCCGTCGTGCTGGCGGACGAGCCGTCGGGCAACCTCGACCATACGACGAGCGAACGGTTGCACGATCTGTTCGTGGAGCTGTCGCGCGATCTGGAGATCGCGATGGTGATCGCGACGCACAACCGATCGCTGGCGGCGCGCGCGGACCGCACTCTGCTGCTCGAGGACGGGCATCTTACGCCGACCGAGGTGCGGGAGGTCGTTCCCTGATGGTCTGCGACGTGTGCAAGGAGCGCGATGCGGCGGTGCACCTCACGACGATAGAGGACAACGCCGTGCACCAGTTGCATCTCTGCGAAAAGTGCGCGGCGGAGCGTGGGGTCGAGACGCCGGCGGCGGCCCCCAACCATCCGCTGGGCGAGTTCCTGCACGACGTCCAGCAGCAGGTCGCGCTGACCGGACTGACATCGGGTGAATCGGCGCGGTGTCCGTTTTGCAACACCACCATGGCGGATTTTCGGACGACCGGCCGGTGGGGGTGCGCGCGCTGTTACACCAATTTCGAAGCGGCGATTCGCGAGCTGCTGCGCCGCGTGCAGGGGAATCACCGGCACGTGGGACGGGCTTATCGCCCGCCGATGGGGGAGGCGCTCGAGCGCGTCGCCGCGATCGGCGAGCTGCGTGAGCGGCTGCGCCGGGCGATCGAGAGCGAACAGTTCGAGCTCGCCGCGGACTTGCGCGATAAGATTCGGGTGATGGAATGACGGTGGATCTCTCGCTGCTGCCGGA
This sequence comes from uncultured Gemmatimonadaceae bacterium, assembly GCA_963736315.1. Classification (GTDB taxonomy): domain Bacteria; phylum Gemmatimonadota; class Gemmatimonadetes; order Gemmatimonadales; family Gemmatimonadaceae; genus JAQBQB01. Next base: position 1,148,327 of record CAVTOB010000001.1, read on the forward strand.
CGGCGGCGTCGGTTGGCTGGACGCGTCGGGGCAGCACTCCGACATCGTGCTCTCGACGCGCATTCGCCTCGCGCGAAACGTCGAGGGCTACGCGTTCACGGGCCGCGCGCGCGACGGCGAGCGGTTGCGCGTGCTGTCGCAAGTGCGCGAGGCGGTGACGTCGATTCCCGCCATGGCCGACTCGGTCATGTACCGCCTGGACGAACTGGGGTCGACCGCCCGATCGCTGCTGCACGAACGCCACCTCGTGAGCAAGGAGTTGGCGGGGTTGGAGCCGCCGCATCCGCTGCGGACGGGGGCCGCGGTCTTTTTGGCCGACGGCCTCGGCGTCATGGTGAACGAGGAGGACCATCTCCGGCTGCAAGCTCTGCGCTCGGGATTTGCATTGCAGGAGGCGTACGCCGCGATCGACAAGCTGGATCGCGAGCTGGGCTCACGCGTGCCGTACTCGTATCACGGGGAATTCGGGTTCCTGACTGCATGTCCGACGAACGTGGGTACCGGCCTCCGGGGCTCTGTCCTCATTCACCTGCCCGGTCTCGTTCTCACGAAGGAGATCGCCAAGGTGCTCAACAGCCTGCAGCAGATGGGGCTGACCTACCGTGGACTGTATGGGGAGGGAAGCGAGGTCGTAGGCAACTTCTTCCAGATCTCCAACCAGACCACGTTGGGGCGGTCCGAGGAGGAGCTGCTCGACCAACTGTTGCGCGTCGTCGGGCACGTCGTCGAACGAGAGGCGGAGGCTCGCCGTGTTCTGCTCCGAGACGCGGGTTATATTATCGAGGACAAGCTTTGGCGCGCATACGGCACGCTTCGATACGCTCGCAGCCTCACGTTCGACGAGGCGATGAATTACCTCAGCGGCGTTCGGCTGGCCGTCGGGCTGAAACTGATCTCCTCGCTAAGTGTATATACCCTCAACAAGCTCCTGATCTTTTCGCAGGCCGCGCACCTGGCGTACGCAGAAGGCGGCGGTGGCCGGGCGCTGACGGAAAGCGAGACCAACTTGGCGCGAGCGCGCTACGTGCGTCGCGCGCTCGAAGAGGAAACGGGCTCTGTTGGGTGACCATGACGGTCACCGGGATGTGAGGGGAGAATGAACGGCTACAACTTCACCGAGCGCGTGCGCAAGGTCCTCGCGATGGCCCGCGAGGAAGCGGCGCGATTGCACCACGAATACGTGGGCACCGAGCACATTCTGCTCGGATTGATTCGCGAAGGTGAAGGAGTCGCCGCACAGGTGCTCCAGAACCTCAGCGTCGAGCTGGACGACATCCAGCAGAAGATCGAAGAGACGGTCAAGAAGGGCAAAGCCGGCCAGACTACCGGCCCCGACCTGCCCTATACGTCGCGCGCCAAGAAGGTCCTCGAATTGGCGATGGCCGAAGCGCGCGACCTCAATCACAGCTACGTCGGTACCGAGCACCTCCTGCTTGGGCTTCTCCGTGAGGAAAAGGGGATTGCGGCGCAGGTGTTGACCGACGCGGGCGTCAATTTAGACGCCGCCCGCGCCGAGACACTGCGCATCCTCGGCACGGAGATGCCTCAGGGGGGCGGACAGCAGCCCGCCGGCACGGCGCCCGCGGCGACTCCGCCCAAGGGCGAGAAGAAGTCGAAGACGCCGGCGCTCGACCATTTCTGCCGCGACCTCACGCAGCTCGCGGCCGAAGGACAGCTCGATCCGACCATCGGGCGCGCCAAGGAAATCCAGCGCGTGATGGAAGTGCTCACGCGCCGCAAGAAGAACAACCCGGTCCTCATCGGCGAACCCGGCGTCGGCAAGACGGCGATCGTCGAGGGCCTCGCGCAGCTCATCGCCAACGGCGAGTGCCCGGAGTCGCTCCGCGATCACCGCGTGCTGTCGCTCGACATGGCGGCGGTCATCGCGGGCACCAAGTATCGCGGCCAGTTCGAGGAGCGGCTCAAGGCCGTGATGAACGAGATCGCGCAGAACAAGCAGATCATCCTGTTCATCGACGAGCTGCACACGCTCGTCGGCGCGGGCGCGGCCGAAGGGGCGATCGACGCGAGCAACATGTTGAAGCCGGCGTTGGCACGCGGCGAGCTGCAGTGCGTCGGCGCGTCGACGCTCAACGAGTATCGCAAATACATCGAGAAGGACGGCGCGCTCGAGCGTCGCTTCCAGACCGTGATCGTGGATCCGCCTTCGGTGGACGAGACCGTGGAGATCCTGCGTGGCCTTCGCAAGAAGTACGAGGACCACCACAAGGTCACGATCCCGGACGTCACGCTCGTCTCGGCGTCCAAGCTCTCCGAGCGCTACATCACCGACCGGTTCCTGCCCGACAAGGCGATCGACGTGATCGACGAAGCGGGCGCACGGGCGCGGCTCGCGGCGCAGGCGCCGCCGCCGGAAGTCGCCGCGCTCAAGGCCGATCTCGAGAAGGTGAACACGGAAAAGGAGGCCGCCGTTCGCGACCAGAACTTCGAGCGCGCCGCGTCGCTGCGCGACAAGGAGCGCGAGATCCAGGGCGGCATCAAGCAGAAGCAGTCGGAGTGGGAAGCGCGGCGTCAGTCGCACCGTCCCGTGCTCGGCGAAGAGGAGATCGCGTTCATCGTGAGCCGGTGGACGGGCATTCCGGTGACACGTCTCCAGGAAGCCGAGACGTCGCGCCTGCTGCGCATGGAAGACGAGCTGCACGAGACCGTGATCGGCCAGGACGAGGCGATCAAGGCGATCTCGAAGGCGATCCGTCGCAGCCGCGCGGGACTCAAGGATCCGCGGCGCCCGATCGGCAGCTTCGTGTTCTCCGGACCGACGGGCGTCGGCAAGACGGAGTTGGCGCGAGCGCTGGCGAAGTTCTTGTTCGCCGACGAGAGCGCGCTCATTCGCGTCGACATGAGCGAATACATGGAGAAGTTCTCCGTGTCGCGGCTCATCGGCGCGCCTCCGGGCTACGTGGGGTACGAGGATTCGGGCACGCTCACCAAGGCCGTGCGTCGCAAGCCGTACAGCGTGATCCTGCTCGACGAGATCGAGAAGGCGCACCCGGACGTGTTCAACATCCTGCTGCAGGTGCTGGACGAAGGGCACCTGACCGACAACTACGGCCGCGTGATCGACTTCAAGAACACGGTCGTGATCATGACCTCGAACGTGGGCGCGCGCGACCTCAGCAAGTCCAAGGCGCTCGGCTTCACGTCGGGCGACGACAAGGCGAACTGGGAGCGGCGCGCGGAAAAGGTCCGGGACGAGTTGAAGATCGTGTTCAATCCGGAGTTCCTGAACCGTCTCGACGACGTCATCGTCTTCCACCCGCTCAGCCGCGAGCACATCGCGTCGATCGTCGGCGTGCTGCTCAAGGACATTCGCCGCCGGCTGTCGGAGGAGGATCTCAGCCTCCGCCTCACCGAATCAGCGACCGATTTCCTGGTGAAGCACGGTTACGACGAGCAGTATGGCGCGCGGCCGTTGAAGCGGGCGATCCAGAAGTTCATCGAGGACCCGCTGTCGGAAAAGATTCTGATGGGCGAGTTTTCGCGCGGGGACGAGCTGGAGGTCGACGCAGCGGCGGATGGCGAGCACCTCGATTTCCGCGTACTGACCGGCTCGACACAAGCGTAAAGAATTCGAAGCCTTGCACGCGGTAGGCACCCGGCAGGAGCCCGCGATTTGCGGGACCTGACCGGGTGCTTTTTGTGTATATTGCGGGATTATGCGACCTGCGCGCCTACTAGCCAGCTTGATCGGCGTGGTCGCGGCCCTTCCGGCCGTCCGCGCTCAACAGCCATCGTCAGCCGCGAGTGCCGCGACAGGGCCTTGTGCGACCCCAGACAGCGTGGCGTTTCGCGGTCTCTCCAGGATTCCCGAAGGGGATGTCAGGTCGGACATCGGGATCACGCCAAAGTCGACGATCAGCGGGCGGATCGTCACCCAGGCCCTCAAGAACCTCTACGCCACCAACAACTTCGAGGCGAACGGGACGGCCACCTGCGAGATCATCGGGGGCAAGAGCGTCCTGATCTTCAACCTCACGGAGCGGCGGATCCTCAGCGAGGTGTCGGTCGTCGGGGCGGAGAAGGTGTCCGCGTCGTCGGTGAAAGATCGGGTGGACATATTGATCGGAAAGCCGATCAACCCGGCGCAGGTGGCGAAGGACGTCGCCCGAATCGACTCGCTCTACCAATCAGAGGGTTATTTCCTCGCCAAAGTGGTCGTGGACACCGTCAAGGACGGCGCCGCGACCACTCTCGTTTTCCGGATCGACGAAGGGCGGCGGCTGGCGATCTCGGGCGTTCAGGTCGAGGGCAACAAGGCACTTACCACGAAGCAGATCGTGGGCGTGATGAGCACCAGCCCCGAGGGCTTCTTCTGGTGGAAGAAGGGCGAGTTCGACCAGGACAAGTTCAACGAGGACATCTCGAAGGCGATCCCCGAGCTGTACGCGTCGCACGGCTACATCGACATGCAGGTCGTGAAGGACACCCTGATCGTCGACCGGAAAGAGGGAAAAGCGCTGGTTCGCTTGACGGTCCAGGAAGGACCCCAGTACCGGATCGGCAGCTTCGAGGTCAACGGCTCGAAAGTTTTCTCGAGCGATCAGATCGCGCTCTTTTACCCGTTCGGGGAACGAAGCAAGACGATGGGCGACGTGGCGAAGGGGATACTGGGCCGTGGCGGGCCTCCCAAAGGGGTCTTCGACCAGTCGGCCTGGGACGCGGCGACGGATAGGGTCCGGGACGCCTACGAGGACCAGGGCTACATCTACGCGAGCATCGCGCCCGTTGTCGAGCGCCACAAAGTCGGCGCCGATTCCGTTCCGACGGTCGATCTGCGCTGGGAGATCGACGAGCGCACGCCCGCGATCATCAACCGCGTGGACATTCTGGGCAACGACGTCACGACCGAAACGTGCATCCGCGACCAGCTGTTCGTCGTGCCGGGCGACGTGTTCAACAAGCAGCGTTTCATCGACAGCTATCGAAACATCGCCAACCTCGGGTTCTTCGAGCAGGACATGCCCGTTCCCGAGACGCGGCCGATCAACGACAAGGGCGACATCGACCTGATTTTCCACGTGAAGGAGAAGCGCACGGGAAACGTGAACTTCGGCGCCTCGGTGGGTCAGGGGACGGGTCTCGGCGGATTCATCGGATTCGATCAGCCGAATCTGTTCGGCGAGTGCAAGCGCGGCTCATTGCAGTGGCAGTTCGGGCAGTACATCAAAGACTTCTCGATGAGCTACAGCGATCCGCGCATCAAGCAGTCGAACGTGTCGGGGACGATCTCGGCGTATCACCAACAGTCGCGCTTCATCATCCGCGACATCGGCCAGTCCGTCACGACGGGCGGCCAGCTGCAGTTCGGCTTCCCCGTGTTCAACTCCCGGTCTACTCGCTTCTACACGAGCTACGGCGGCGAGAAGGTGAAGTACGGCGGCGACGGGCTGGTGGCGACGATTCAGTGCAATGGCTGCTTCCGGTCGACGCTCGGCATGCAGCTCGACCACGACACGCGTCTGGGAATGCCGTTCCCGGTGGCCGGTGTCCATGAGAACGTGTCGGTCCAGCTCAACGGCGGTCCGCTCGGCGGAACGGCCAGCTTCCAGCGCCTCACGACGGAGATGCACGGGTACACCCCGATCGCGACGCTCGGGAAGGCGATCGGCGCCGAGCCGGCGCAGTTGGTTCTGGGGCTGACGGCCAAGGCCGGCGCGGTGTTCGGCGATCCGGGGCCGTTCTTCGTCTCCCAGTCGTTCACGATGGGCGGAGTGCAATACGGCGAGCCTCTGCGCGGCTATCCCGAGTTCTCGATCACGCCGTTCGGATACGTACCGAACGCGGATCAGCTCCAGGCGCAGCGGACGTCGTTCGGCAACGCGTTCTTCCGGGCGACAGCGGAGCTGGGAATCCGAATGAACCAGCAGCTCTACTTCGACACGTTCTACGACGCCGGCAACCTGTGGCAGCGTCCCCGCGATTTCGACCCGACGCAGTTGTTTCGCGGCGCCGGTTTTGGCGCGTCGCTGGTGACGCCGCTGGGTCCTCTCGGGGTCGATTTGGGATACGGCTTCGATAGGACCAATGCGCTGGGTCAACCGGCACCGGGTTGGCAGGTGCACTTCAAGTTCGGTAACATCTTCTAAAAGCGAGTTTACGAATGCACCCGATCGTGCGCGCGACCGTGATCGCGCTCGTTCCCACTGTCGGCCTCGTGGCGGTAGGCCGCGCGCAGGGGCCGATGAAAATTGCCTACGTCAACACGTCGGCTCTCATGGAAGCGGCCCCCGGGCGCGATTCCGCGACGGCTATTCTCACGCGTGAGGGCAACGCGTTCGAGGCGCAGCTCGCGAAGCTCCGGGATTCCGTCAACGCGCGGCTGACGAAGTTCCAGAAGGACGAGCCGACGATGACGCCCGCCCAGAAGGACAAGGAGACGAAGGCTCTCCAGGCGCTCGAGCAGGATCTGCAGACCAAGAACACGCAGTTCCAGCAGCAGTACGACCAGCGCAAGCAGGAAGTGCTGGCGCCGATCACCGACATGGTGAAGAAGGTGCTCGACGATCTGCGCGAAGAAGGCAACTACTCGCTGATCCTCATGAACGATCCGGGACAGACCCCGATCGTGTCGGCGGACAAGAATCTGGACATCACCGACAAGGCAATCTCGCGCTTGCGGGCGACCAAGGCGCCCGTGATTCCGGCGGCCAAGGGCGGAGCGCCGGCGGCGCCGGCCGGTGTGACGAAGCCAAAGCCGCCGACGCGGTGACGGACGACGCGACGGCGAGGTCGAGCACGATCAGCGGCGGTGAGGGCGGTGTCGTCCTCACCGCCGCGGCTATTGCGGAGGCGGTCGGCGGCCGGCTGATCGGCGATCCGGCCGCGACCATCCGCGGCGTGGCGCCGTTGGACCGCGCGTCTCCCACGGATCTGAGCTTCCTCGGCGCCGCCAAGTACGCCGCGGCGTTCAGCGCGTCGCGCGCCGGTGTGGTGCTCGTGTCGCCGGAGTTGGCGGAGACACCCGGGCAGGCGAGCCGCGTCGTGGTGGATCAGCCGCAGGAGGCGCTGCTCTCGTTGCTGCCGCGGTTTCATCGCCCAGCCGAGGCGGCGGCTGGCGTGCATCAAACGGCGGTCATCGGGCGCGGAGCGCGGCTGGGCCGCCACGTCTCGATCGGGCCTTACGCGATCATCGGCGATCGCGCCGCGCTCGGCGACCGCGTGGCCGTGGGCGCGCACTCGGTGATCGGAGAAGGAGTGGAGGTCGGCGACGACTCTCGCCTCTATCCCGCGGTCACCATTTACGCCGGATCGCTTATCGGCCGGCGCGTGATCATTCACGCGGGCGCGCGAATCGGCTCCGACGGATTCGGCTACGTACAGAAGGGCGGGGCGCACCTCAAGATCCCGCATGTCGGGCGATGCCTGATCGAGGACGACGTCGAAATCGGCGCCAACTCGACGATCGACCGCGGCAGCATCGACGACACGGTCGTCGGGGCCGGGACCAAGATCGACAACCTCGTACAGGTCGCCCACAACGTCCGCATCGGGAAGCTGTGCCTCATCATGGCACAAGTGGGGATCGCCGGTTCGGCACGCGTGGAGGACGGCGCGATGCTCCTCGGGCAGGTGGGTGTGTCCGGGCACCATACGATCGGCGCCGGGGCTCGCCTTGCTGCGCAAGCCGGTGTCTTTGGCGATATTCCTGCCGGTGAAACGTGGTCCGGCTATCCGGCGCGCCCCCACAAGGAGGCGCTGCGGGCCCAGGCCGCGTTGTTCAAGCTTCCCAGCCTCATTCGCCGCATCGAGCGCCTGCTCGATTCCACACCCGATACAAAATGAATCGTCGCACGATTGCTCACCCGGTGTCGCTCGACGGGGTCGGGCTGCACCTGGGGGAACCGTGCTGCCTGCAATTTCATCCGGCGCCGAGCGGGGCCGGCATCACCTTCAGGCGGATTGATCTCGACGGGGCCCCGACGATCCCGGCGCTTGCCGAGCACGCGCTGCTCACGGAACGGCACACGCAGCTCGGGAACGATCCCGTGTCGGTGCATACGGTGGAGCACGTGCTCGCGGCCGTCGCGGGTTGCGGATTCGACGACGTCGAGATTCGGTTGGACGGCCCAGAGCCGCCGATCATGGACGGCAGCGCGGCGCCGTTCGTCGACGCTCTCGTTTCGGCCGGTGTCCTGGAGCAACCGGGCGAAGTGCAGTACCTCGTGCTGCGCAAGGCGATGACGTTCGCCGACGGCGAGTCGCGCTACGAGGTGACGCCGTCGCGCGAGCTGGAGCTGGACGTGACGATCGACTTTCCGCATCCGATGATCGGCGTGCAGCGCTGCTCGTACCGCCACGCGCGCGACGCGTTCGCCACGGAGATCGGTCCGGCGCGGACGTTCGGCTTCGTACGCGAGGTCGACGCGCTCCGGTCGATGGGGCTCATTCAAGGCGCCTCGCTCGAGAACGCGGTCGTCCTCGACGACACGGCAGTGCTGGGGGGGGGCTCTCCGCTGCGTTGGCCCGACGAGTTCGTGCGACACAAGACGCTGGATTGTCTGGGGGATCTCGCCCTCGCCGGGATGCGAGTACGGGCGCGAGTCACGGCCGTCAAGCCGAGTCACCGCGGGACGGTTCAACTGGTTCGGGCGATGCAGCACGCCGCGAGGGAAAAGACCGTGATCGAAATCGAAGACATCATGAAGGCGCTGGCCCACCGATATCCGTTTCTGCTCGTGGACCGGATCCTCGAGATGGACGAGAAGCGGGTGGTCGGTCTCAAGAACGTCACGATCAACGAGCCGTTCTTTCAGGGACACTTCCCGGGTCATCCGATCATGCCCGGCGTGCTGATCATCGAGGCGATGGCGCAAGTCGGCGGGATGCTGCTCATGGGCTCCGTGCCCGATCCGTCGTCGAAGGTCGTGTATTTCACGTCGCTCAACAACGTGAAGTTCCGGCGACCGGTGAAGCCCGGCGACCAGATCCGCTTCGAGCTCGATCTGCTCCAAGTGCGGGGAATGATGTGCAAGATGTCCGGAGTCGCGAAGGTGGACGGTCAAGTCGTCTGCGAGGCCGAGATGGGCGCGGTGGTGCGCGACAAATGAGCGCCGTGATTCATCCGAGCGCGATCGTGCATCCGACCGCCGTCGTCGCCGACGACGTCGAGATCGGACCGTTCGCGATCGTGGGCGAGAACTGCACGATCGGCCCCGGATCGGTGATCGCGACGCGCGCCGTCCTCGAGCGCAATGTCTGCCTCGGGCGCGACGTGAAGGTCGGCGTGGGCACCGTGCTGGGCGGCGATCCGCAGGATCTCAAATACAAGGGCGAGCCGACGACGGTGGAGATCGGCGACGGCACGGTGATCCGCGAGTACACCACGATCAATCGCGGAACGACGCAGTCGTTCAAGACGACGGTGGGGAAGTACTGCTTCCTGATGTCGTACGTGCACCTGGCGCACGATTGTCACATCGGCGACGGCGTGATCATCTCGAACGGGACCCAGCTGGCCGGACACGTCACGATCGACTCGAAGGCGATCCTGAGCGGCCTCGTCGCCGTGCATCAATTCGCGACGATCGGCGGCTACTGCTTCATCGGCGGATGCTCGCGCGTGGCGAAGGACGTTCCGCCGTACGTGAAGGCCGTGGGCAACCCGATCAAGCTGTATGGCCTCAACAGCGTGGGTCTCGAGCGGAACGGCATTCCGGAAGAGGTGCGCCGAGAACTCAAGCGCGCGTACAGACTCTTCTTCAAGTCGGGGTTGAATCTCACGCAAGCCCGCGAGCGGGCGGCGGCCGAGCTTCACCCGTATCCGGAGATCACGGAGTTTCTCGCATTCTTCGACCGCAGCGATCGCGGATCGGTGGTGGGATGACGATTCGGGTCGGCGTCGTCGGCGCGGGAGCGCTCGGCTTCCATCACGCGCGAATCCTGCGGGATGTACCGGGCGCGACGCTCGTCGGATTTAACGACTCGGATTCGGCGCGGTCGGCGACGGTCGCGTCGGAGCTGGGCGTGAAGGCGTTCACGTCGTTGGACGCGCTGCTGGATGACGTACAGGCGATCACGATCGCGGTGCCGACGCCGGCGCACTTCGCCGTCGCCGCGCCGGCGCTCGAGCGCGGACTGCACGTGCTGGTCGAGAAGCCGATCGCGGCGACCCTCGACGAAGCCGATGCGCTGCTCGCCATCGCCAAGCGCACCGGGGCGGTGATTCAGACCGGGCACGTCGAACGGTTCAACCGCGCGGTGCGCGGCGCGCTGCCGTACGTAGAATCGCCGCGGTTCATCGAGAGCGATCGTCTGGCGCCGTTCAACCCGCGCGGTTCGGACGTCGCCGTCGTGCTCGATCTGATGATCCACGACATCGATCTGGTGCGCACTTTTGTCGGCGGAGGGGTGGCCTCGGTGGCGGCGGTGGGCGTGCCCGTGCTCACACCCTTCGTGGACATCGCCAACGCCCGTCTCACGTTCGATTCGGGCGCCGTGGCGAACATCACGGCGAGCCGGGTGTCGCGCGAACGCATGCGCAAGCTGCGAATCTTCCAGCAGAGCGGATACCTGTCGCTCGACCTCGCCGCCGGCACCGGCGAGATCTACCGTCTTCGGCGCGACGTGGACCTCGCGGCGCTCGTCCGCGACGCGCGCGGCGCGCAGGCGATCGAGTCGTACGTCGAGCGGATCGCGATCGATGCGACCGAAGGTGAACCGCTGCGCCTCGAGCTGGAGGCGTTCGTGCGAGCGGTGGCCGGCGATGGGCCGCCGCCGGTCACGGGCGACGACGGCCGCGAAGCGCTGGCCGTCGCGCTTTCGATCGTCCATGACATTGAGCGAGCCGGCGCGCGTCTCGGGGGAGGTGGCATGCCGCCGCGGGTGATGGCGGCCGACGCGCTGGCCGGCGCGGCAGGCGTTCGTGCGTGAGATTCTGTTCGTCGCCGGAGAGGTTTCCGGCGATTTGCACGGGGCGCGCGTGATGCGTGAGCTCGCGGCGCGCGGCGCGACCGGGCGCTTCCACGCCGTCGGCATCGGCGGCGACGAGATGCGCGCCGCCGGCGTCGAGCTCGTCGAGCACGTCGAGCAGCTCGCCGTGATGGGGTTCATCGAGGTGCTCCAGCACGTGCCGAGGCACTGGGCGCTGCTGCGAAGCCTCGAGCGTCGAATCAAGCGCGGCAACGTGGCGCTCGTCGTTCTGATCGACTACCCGACGTTCAACATGAAGGTCGCGGACGCGGCCGCGGCGGCCGGCGTGCCGGTGCTGTACTACGTCACGCCGCAGGTGTGGGCGTGGGGCGCCGACCGGCTCGCGCGCCTCGCCAAGACGGTGACGAAAGCGGCGGCGATTCTGCCGTTCGAGGAGCCGCTGCTGCGCGCGCACCACATCGACGCGACGTTCGTGGGACATCCGCTTCTCGACCGCCTCGACCAGCTCCCAGACCGCTGCGATGCGCGGCGAAGCCTCGGGCTCGACGACGGCGCGCGCGTGCTCGCGCTCTTCCCGGGGAGCCGCGCGCAGGAGATCCGCCGCCACCTCGACGGATTCGTCGAGACGGCGCGCGAGCTGCAGCGCCGCGACCCGACGGTCCGGGTCATTGTCAGCGCGGCGCCCCACGTGGAGCTCGATTCGCGGCGATGTCCGTTTCCGACGGTGCGATCGGCGTCGTTCACGATACTCCGCGCCGCGGACGCCGCGCTGTGCAAGAGCGGCACGACAACGCTCGAGGCCGCGGTCGCCGGCTGCCCGCTGGCCGTGGCCTATCGGACCAGCCGCCTGACCTACGCCGCGGCAAGGCGGCTGGTGAAGATCTCGAATATCGGTCTCGTGAACGTCGTGGCCGGCGCGCGGGTGGCGCCGGAATTCGTGCAGGACGCGTTTCGGCCGCCGGCGGTCGCCGATGCGCTCATGCCGCTCCTCGACCGTGGCAGCGCCGAGCGGCGCGTGATGATCGAGGGGCTCGCACGGGTTCGGGCGTCGCTGGGGCAGCCCGGCGCGGCGGGCCGCGTGGCCGACATGGCGCTCGCGCTCGCCGAGCGGGGGGAGGTCGCGATGGCCACTGACGCGCCTCGCGCCGCGGCCGACGCGCGCGCCGAGCGGCGCATCGCGTGGTTGGCGCGACTCGGAACCTGGCTCGTCCGCGCTCTCGGAGCGACGTGGCGGATTCGGGTCCGGAACGCCGAGTCCGTGCGCGGGCGCCGGGCGGCCAAGGAGCCCATCGTGTTCTCGCTCTGGCATGGCCATCTCCTGCCGCTGCTGTATCATCATCGCGGTGAGGGAGTCACGGTGCTGATCAGCGAGCACGGCGACGGCGAGATCATCGCCCGCGTCGCCGAGCGCCTGGGGTTTCGTACGGTGCGCGGCTCGACATCGCGCAACGCGGCGCGCGCGTTGCTCGAGGCGGCGCGCGTGGTCGAGGAGCGCGGCGACCTGGCGTTCACGCCCGACGGGCCGCGCGGCCCGGCGCGCACCGTCGCGCCCGGAGTCGCCATCGTCGCGCACCGCACCGGAGCACCGGTGATCGCGGCGCTCATGCACGCCCGCTCGCCATGGCGCTTGTCGACGTGGGACCGTTTCGAGATTCCGAAGCCGTTCAGCCGCGTCACGATTGCGTACAGCGATCCGCTGTACGTGACGGCGGCCGAAGCGCGCGAGGCGGCGGAGTCCGTCGATCGCGTCGCCGAAACGATGGCGGCGGCGGAGCGAGCGGCGCATGGCTGATCCGCGTGCGGTCGAGCAGCTCTGGTACGGCAAGGACTACGCGTCGGCGTTCGCGCGCACGCTGCTGACGCCGGCGTCGCTCGTTTACGGCGGCGTGGTCGGCACGCGCGACGCGCTGTACGACATCGGCTGGCTCCGCGCGCACCGCGCGCCGATCTCCGTCGTGAGCGTCGGCAACCTGACTGTCGGGGGCACGGGCAAGACGCCGGTCGCCGCGTGGATCGCGCGCGGACTGTCGGCGCGAGGTGCGCGCCCGGCGATCGTATTGCGCGGCTACGGAGATGACGAGCCGCTGGTGCACCGGTCGCTCAATAGATCCATTCCGGTGATCGTCGGCGCCGACCGGCTCGCCGCGGTGGAGCGCGCGGCCGCCGACGGTGCCGACGTCGCCGTGCTCGATGACGGATTCCAGCATCGCCGCATCGCGCGCGACGTCGACATCGTGCTCGTGAGCGCCGACCAGTGGGCGGGGGGCGACACGCGACTTCTGCCGGCCGGTCCGTGGCGCGAGCCGCTGCACGCGATTCGGCGCGCGACGCTCGTCGTCGTGACGTGCAAGGCGTCGTGCGACGACGCCGTCGACCGCGTCCACGATCGTCTGGCGACCGTGGCGTCGATGGTGCCGCGCGTATCGGTGCGAATCGTTCCGCTCGACCTCGTGAACACGATCGATCGCAGTGAGACGCGCCCGCTGTCGTCGCTCGCCGGCGTTCGCGTCGGCGTCGTCGTTTCGATCGGCGACCCGGCGGCGTTCGTGACGCAAGTGAGCGCGCTGGGGCCGCGTTTCAACACGAAAGTGGACGCGCGTCTCTTTCCCGACCATCACGCGTTCACCGATCGTGACGTCGCCGAGGTCGCGCGCGATCTCAAGCACGTCGACATGGTGTTGTGCACGCTCAAGGATGCCGTCAAACTCGGCGCGCGCTGGCCTCGCCTTGGACCGCCGTTGTGGTATGTTTCTCAGGATGTGCAGGTCGAGCGCGGTGTCGGCGGTCTGGACTCCGTGCTCGACGGTGTCGTACGCACGCGAACCCCCCGAACGCCCTCTCAGATCGCCGGCTGACGCCGGCCTGTTTGCTTCCACATGGTCACCGACCTCCGACTCCCCACCGACCGAATCGTTCGACCGGACAAAGACCGGTTTCTCAACGAAGAGAATCCATTCGAGGCCATGATGTCGCGGTTCGACCGCGCCGCCGACCTGCTCGATCTCGAGCCGGGCCTCTACAAAGTCCTTCGCCACCCCGAGAAGCAGATCACCATCTCCGTCCCCGTGATGATGGACAACGGGGAGGTCGAGGTATTCATCGGGCACCGCGTCCTGTACAACACGTCGCGCGGGCCGGCCAAGGGCGGCATTCGGTTCGACCTGAACGTCACGCTCGAGGAGGTCAAGGCACTCGCCGCGTGGATGACGTGGAAGTGCGCGGTGGTGAATCTTCCGTTCGGCGGCTCGAAGGGCGGCGTCGTCTGCGACCCGTTGAAGATGAGCGCCGGCGAGCTCGAGCGCCTCACGCGACGCTACACGGCGGGCATCATCAACACGCTCGGTCCGGACAGCGACGTGCCCGCGCCCGACGTGAACACGAACGAGCGCGTGATGGCGTGGGTGATGGACACGTACTCGATGCACATGCGCCATACCGTGACCGCGGTCGTCACGGGGAAGCCGATCGAGATGGGCGGCTCACTCGGCCGCCGCGAAGCGACGGGGCGCGGCTGCATGATCGTCACGCGAGAAGCGCTCACGCACCTCGGCATGCCGATCCAGGGCACGACGGTCGCGGTGCAGGGATTCGGCAACGTGGGGTCCGTCGCCGCCGAGCTGCTGTCGCGCGAGGGGTGCAAGATCGTCGCGATCAGCGACCGCACCGGCGGCTACTTCAACCAGAACGGCATCGACATCGAGGCGGCGATCAAGCACGTGAAGCGCGTGCGTTCGCTCGACGGGTTCGACGGCGGGGACCAGATCTCGAACGACGAGCTGCTGCTCTCCGACGTCGACGTGCTCCTGCCGGCCGCGCTGGAGAACGTGATCACGAGCAAGAACGCGGCAAAGGTCCGCGCCAAGATCATCTGTGAGGGCGCGAACGGACCGACGACGGCGAGCGCCGACTCGATCCTCGACGAGAAGGGCATCTTCGTGATTCCCGACATTCTCGCCAACGCCGGCGGCGTCACCGTCTCGTACTTCGAGTGGGTGCAGGACCGCGGCGGCTACTTCTGGACGGAAGACACCGTCAACGAGCGGTTGCACGACATCATGTGTCGAAGCTTCGCCGACGTGCTGCACCTGTCCAAGCAGCACAAGGTCAACATGCGCACGGCGGCGTACATGCTTTCGATCAGCCGCGTGGCCACGGTGCACCGGCTGCGCGGCATTTATGCGTAAGGCGTCGGCGGCGTGCCGGTGGTGTCGTCGCCAGTGGGCGCTCCGCTGATGTGCGACGCTCCGGTCGATGCGTGTCGTCGTTGCCGTGGTCGGCAAACCGCGCGACGCCAACCTCGCGGGAGCGATTCGGGAGTATGAGACCCGCGCCGCGCGCTACTGGCCGCTCGACGTTCGCGAGGTGCGCCAGGAATCGGGCGCCGACGTGTCGGGAAGCCGCGCGCGCGACGCCGAAGCCAAGCGTCTACTCGCCGCGATTCCGCCGACCGCGCAGGTGGTCGCATGCGACGTGAGCGGCCGATCATTCACCTCGGAGCGCTTCGCCGAGTGGCTGCAGGAGGCGCGCGAGCGGGCGGTGGACGTGGCCTTCGTGATCGGCGGCGCGTTCGGGCTCGGCGAGTCGCTCAAGAGCCGCGTGTCGTCGTCGCTCTCGCTCGCGCCGTGGACGTTGCCGCACGAGCTGGCTCGCCTCGTGCTCGCGGAACAGTTGTACCGCGCGGGGACGATCGTCCGTCGCGAGCCCTATCACAAGTAGCTCGGGCGGGCATGTACGCATGAATCGCCCCGAGGTTCGAACCGAGTCGCTTGGCGGTTCACCGCTCTCCGTCGCGGCGCGCGCCGGACGCGTGCCGGACTGGTACCCGTCGCTGCCACGCGACGCGCGCGGGTGGCGGTCGCACGCGCGCGATGTTGCGGGTGACGTCGGCTCCGACTGGCTCGATGCGCTTTCGCCGGCGTTTGCCGCCAACGGCGCCGCCGCGAAGCGGTTGGCGCTGAGCGCGAACGGACAGGGCATCGTCGTCACGACGGGGCAGCAGCCGGGTCTGTTCGGCGGTCCGATCATGACGCTCGCCAAGGCGATCACCGCGCGCGCGATCGCCGACGTTCTTCGCGACGTGACCGGGATTCCGGTTGCTCCGGTGTTTTGGGCCGCCACCGACGACGCCGACTTCGCGGAGACGGCCGGCGTGTGGGTGGCCACGGACAGCGGCGCCGATGAACTGCGGCTCACGCACAAGCCTCCCGTCGGCACGCCGATGGCGCTGGCGCCTCTCGACGACGCCGTTCGACCCCTCGCGCAGCATCTTCGCGCGGTGTCGGGATCGGCGCCGCACTCGTCGTACCTCGAGGCGGCGGAGCGCGCCTACTCCCGCGAGGGAAACACCATCGGCGGCGCGTACGTCGACGTGCTACGCGAGTTGCTCGAGCCGCTCGAGATCGCGGTACTCGACGCGTCGCACGACGCGGTGATTTCGCGGGCCCGCGGCATCCTCGTGAAAGCGGCGCAATCGGCGGACTCGCTCGCGCTCGCCGTCCACGCGCGGTCGGAGGCGATCCGTGCCGCCGGATTCCACCCGCAGGTGGAAGAGGTGGCTGGGCTGTCGCTCGTGTCGATCACCGAGAACGGGACGAAGCGACGGCTGCCCATTCGCGAGGCGGCATCGTCGGGCACGTCCGACGCCCACGCTTCGATCGGTTTGACGAAGGCGCATCTTTCTCCGACGGTCCTGCTGCGTCCGGTGGTCGAGCGCGCGATCCTGCCGACCGCGACGTACATCGGTGGACCGGGCGAGATCGCGTACTTCGCGCAGGTGAGCGCGGTCGCCGAGTCGCTGCGCGCCGCCGTGCCCCGCGTCGCGCCGCGTTGGTCGACGACGATCATCGAGCCGCGCATCCGGAAGTGCCTCGACGAACTCCGACTGTCGGCCGAGGACCTCGCCGATCCGCACGCCGCCGAGACGCGGATCGCGCACCAACGCACCGCTCCGGGCGTCGACGGGGCGATTCAGCTCTTGCGGGCCGACCTGGCTCGCGCGATCGAGGCGTTGCGCGCGGCCGACGGCGACCTGTTGTCGGCGCGCGCCCTCGACGGGGCGCGGCGCGGCATCGAGCATCGTATCGAGCGTCTGGAGCGCCGAGTGCTCGCCGGAGTGAAGCGCCGCGAGGCGGCGTTGATGCGCGACATCGCCGTCGTGCGCGGATCGCTCTATCCGGGAGGCATTCGACAGGAGCGCCGGCTGGCGTTCGTGCCGTTGCTCGCCAAGTACGGCCCCGCGCTGCTCGACGACATGCTCGCCGCGGCCCGCGCCCATGCGCGCGGCTTGATCGGCGACTCTCCGACGCTCGCCGCTCCGTCGGTCGCGACCGCCGCGCGCGTATGACCGCGACGGCTCGCGGTTCGACGAGCGACGCGAGCGTGCCTCCACCGACACCTCCCCGCCGAACCGGCGGTGCCGCGACGATCGTCGCGACGGGAATTCTGGCATCGCGCGTGTTCGGCCTCGCGCGACAGACGCTCATGGCGCATTTCCTCGGCGCGAGCCTCGCCGCGGATGCGTTCACGGCCGCGTTCAAGATTCCCCAAATTCTGAATAACCTCTTCGGCGAAGGGGCCCTTTCGGCGTCGTTCATACCGGTCTATTCGCGGCTCCTCGAAGAAGGCAGGGAGGAAGACGCCGGCAAGCTGGCCGGCGCGATTCTGGGACTCTTGTCGGTCGTCGTCGCGGCGGCGGTGCTCGTCGGCGTTCTGATCACCCCATGGCTCATTCCCCTCATCGCCCCGGGGTTCGACCCCGAGCGCCGCGCGCTGACGATCGTGCTGGTGCGGATCCTCTTTCCCGGCGCCGGGATGTTCGTCGTTGCGTCGTGGTGCCTGGGGATTCTCAACAGCCACCGAAAATTTCTGATCGCCTACGCGGCGCCGATTCTGTGGAACGTCGCGATGATCGCGGCGCTGGTGGGATTCGGTCCGAAGCGCGGGCCGCCGGACCTGGCGGTTATTCTCGCTTGGGCTTCCGTGGCCGGTGCGCTGCTCCAGTTCCTCGTGCAGTTGCCGACGGCGATCGCGCTCACCCGTCCGCTGCGTGTGTCGCTCGACACGAAGTCGGCGGACGTGCAGCGCGTGTCGAAGAACTTCGCGCCGGTGTTGACGAGCCGCGGCGTCGTTCAGATCAGTGGCTACATCGATCAGTGGCTGGCGAGCTTTCTCCCCGGCGGCGTCGTCGCGACGTTGAGCTACGCGCAGACGATCTATATGCTGCCGGTCAGCCTCTTCGGTATGGCGGTCTCCGCGGCCGAACTGCCGGAGATGTCGCGCACGGTCGGGAGCGAGGAACAGATCGCGGCGCAGCTGCGAGCGCGGATCGGCAGCGGCCTTCGGCAGATCGCATACTTCGTGATTCCGTCGGCGATGGCGTTTCTCGCGCTCGGCGACGTGATCGCGGCGCTCCTGTTCCAGAACGGCGGCCGCTTTACGGCGACAGAGTCGAGGTACGCGTGGGGAATTCTCGCCGGCTCGGCCGTCGGGCTGCTCGCGTCGACGCTCGGGCGGCTCTACTCGGCGACGTACTACGCGCTGCACGACACGCGCACGCCGCTGCGTTTCGCCCTGGTGCGAGTCGCCCTGACCACAATCCTCGGCGCGCTGTTCGCGTTCGAGGGTCCGCGGCTTCTGGGAATCGACCAGCACTGGGGCGCCGCCGGGTTGACCTCGTCGGCGGGCATCGCCGGGTGGGTCGAGTTCACGTTGCTGAGAAGCCGGCTCAATCAGCGGATCGGCGTCACCGGATTGTCGGCCGGCTTCGTCGGAACCTTGTGGGGTGCGGCGCTCGCCGCGGCTGCCGCCGGCTGGGCGATGCGCGTGTACGGAATGGGAGCCTCGACGTTCGTTACCCGCGCGCTCGTACTGATGGTGTTTGGAGTCGTCTACTTGGGCGCTACCCTCGCGCTGGGCGTCCCGGAGGCTCGCAGCGCGCTTCGACGTCTGCAAAGGCGTGGGGGCTCGCGCCGAGGGTAATTTTCGGCATGGCCCTGCAGTCGTCCGTCCTCGACAAGATCGCCTACCTACCCGAATCGCCGGGGGTGTATCTCTGGCGCGACGCGGACGGGACGGTCCTGTATGTCGGGAAGGCCAAGCGCCTGCGGTCACGCGTACGCAACTACATCGCCGCCGACCACGCCGAAAGTGTCAAGACGCAAGCCCTGATGATCGCCGCGGCGGACCTCGACACGATCGTCGTGCCGAGCGAGGCGCACGCCTTGATCCTCGAGGCGAACCTCATCAAGGAGCACAAGCCGAAGTACAACATCGCGCTGCGCGACGACAAGTCGTACCCGTACATCAAGGTCACGGTCGCCGAGCCGTTCCCGCGCGTGCTGGTCACGCGCCGTCTGATCGACGACGGGAGCCAGTACTTCGGCCCGTACACGGACGTCGGCGCGATGCGACGCGCGCTCAACGTCGTGAAGCGTCTGTTCACGGTGCGGTCGTGCAACTACGACATGCCTAAACAGATGCCGGAGCGGCCGTGCCTCGACTACTACATCCATCGCTGCAAGGCTCCGTGCATTCTCGCCCAAACACAAATCGAGTATGCGGCGATGATCGACGAGGTGCTGGTGTTCCTCGAGGGGCGCACGGACGAAGTGGCCCGCCGCGTCCGGCGACGAATGGACGAAGCGGCGGCGTCGCTCGACTTCGAGGGGGCGGCCGACCTTCGCGACGCGCTGCAGCACCTCGAGTCGATGGCCGAGCCCACGGTCGTGCTGTCGATCGACGGCGGGGACCGCGACGTGCTGGGTTACGCGCGCGACGGCGACGACGCGGCGATCGCGCTGATGCGAATCCGCGGCGGCAAGCTGCTCGCGCGCGAGCAGCAGTTTCTCGAGAACGTGGAAGGGGAAACCGACGCCGCGGTGTTGGAGGCGTACCTCGCGGGCGCCTATCTGCGCCTCGACGACCGCGCGGCGGAGCTCCTCGTCCCGTTCGACCCCGACGAGCGCGAGCTCGTCGAGGTATCGCTCGAGCACACGAAGATCATCACGCCTCAGCGCGGGCCGCGCCGCGAGCTGGTCGACCTCGCGGTCCAGAACGCGCGCCACCTGCTCGAGGAGCTTCGGCTCACCGGCGAGGAAGCGGAGGAACGCGCGGGCGATCCGATTTACGAATTGCAGCGCTCATTGGGTCTTCAAAAGGTGCCGCGGGCGATCGTGTGCTTCGACATCTCGCACGCACAGGGCACGGACACGGTCGCGTCGTGCATCTGGTTTCAGAACGGGCGCCCGTATCGCGCCGAGTATCGCAAGTTCAAGGTGAAGACGGTCGAAGGGATCGACGACTTCGCGTCGATGCACGAGGTCGTGAAGCGCTACTTCACCCGCCGGCTCGAGGAGGATCGTCCGCTCCCGGATCTCGTCTTGATCGACGGGGGCAAGGGTCAGCTCAACGCGGCCGCGGCGGCGCTCGAGTCGCTCTCCCTCGGCGCGATGCCGATCGTCAGCCTCGCCAAACGCGAGGAAGAGCTCTTTCTCGTGGGCCGGCCCGATCCGCTTCGGCTGCCGCGCCGGTCGCCGGCGCTACGCGTGCTTCAGCAAGCCCGCGACGAGGCGCATCGTTTCGCGATTACGTTCCAGCGGAAGCGTCGTTCGCTGCGTACGATGACGTCGGAACTGCTGCGGGTGCCGGGCATCGGCGAAGCGAAGCGGCGCCAGCTCCTCGAGGCGTTCGGCAGTCTGCAGGGAGTGCGCGACGCATCTCCGGAAGCGATCGCCGCGCTCCCCGGCTTCGGCCGCAAGACGGCGGACCGCATCGTCGAAGCGTTGCAGCGCAGTTCGCCGACCGCCGCGCCAGTCGCGGCGCCGACGGCCGAAGCAGAGCAGGATCATTCCGAATCTCAGGCAGTCTCCCACACCGCCGACAACTCGTCAGACATCACGTGAGCACCTGGCATCTCGAATGTTCGTCGTGCGCGACGCACGAGCAGGGCAGCGCGCGCGCGACTGTCTGCCCGAAATGCGGGCAGCCGTTCCTCGTCATCTACGATTCGCCCATGCCGCCGCGCCACGCGATGACCGCGCGGTGGGACATGTGGCGCTACGCCCCCGTAATGCCCCTCGAAGCCGGCGAGGAGCCGGTGTCGCTCGGCGAAGGCCTCACGCCGATGCACGAGCTGCCCAAGCTCGCGCGGGAAATCGGCGTGGCGCGGCTCTGGGTCAAGGACGAGGGGCTCAATCCGACCGCGTCGTTCAAGGCGCGCGGGATGAGCGCCGCCGTCACGCGCGCGCGCGGGTCGGGCGTTCCGGGATTCGTCGTGCCCACGGCGGGAAACGCCGGCGCGGCGCTCAGCGCGTACGCCGCCGCGGCCGGATTGCCCGTGCGAGTCTACGCGCCGGACACGACGCCCAAACCGATTCTCGACACGATCCGCGCATTGGGCGCCGACCTTCAATTGGTGAAGGGGCACATCGGCGACGCGGGAAAACAGGCGCGCGCCTTCGCGGCGGAGAGCGGCTTCTTCGACGTCTCGACGTTGCGCGAGCCATACCGCATCGAGGGAAAGAAGACGATGGGCATCGAGCTCGCCGAGCAACTCGACTGGCGCCTGCCGACGCACATCATCTATCCGACGGGTGGCGGCACAGGCCTGATCGGGATGTGGAAGGTGTTCGGTGAAATGCAGCGCGGCGGTTGGCTCGCGAAGGACGAGGCGCTGCCGCACATGATCGTCGCGCAAGCGGACGGCTGTGCTCCGATGGTCCGCGCCTTCCGCGCCGGCGCGGATCACGCGACGCCATGGGAGAATCCGACGACACACGCTAGTGGACTGCGCGTGCCCGGTCCGCTCGGCGACAGGCTGATTCTGCGTGCACTGTACGAGAGCAAGGGCGACGCGCACGCGGTGAGCGAGGACGCGATTCGAGCGGCGACCCTCGAGCTCTCTCGCGCCAGCGGCGTGGACACCGCGCCGGAGGGCGGATGCGCACTGGCGGTGACGCGCGAGCTGGTCGCCGCCAATCGAATTCCGCGCGACGCCGAGGTGCTCGTGTTCAATACGGGCAGCGGCGCCTCGTACCGCTTCTGAGTTCGATGCGCGTCGCGATCTTCGATCCGTTCAGCGGCATCGCCGGCGACATGGCGCTCGGCGCTCTCGTCCAATTAGGACTGGAGCGCGAGTGGTTGACGTCGCTGCCGGACGTGCTGGGGCTCGACGGTGTGCGCCTGACGATTCGCGACGTGCGACGCGGCGAGATTTCCTGCGCGAAGGTGGACTTCGAGATCCCGCCGCAGCCGCACGGTCGCCACATCCACCACATCCGATCGCTCGTCGAGAAAACGGCCGCTCCGCCGAAGGTCAAGCAGCTCGCCGATCGCGTGTTCACCGCCATCGCGACGGTCGAGGGTGAGATTCACGGCGTGCCGATCGAGAAGGTGCACTTGCACGAGGTCGGCGCCGTCGACGCGATTCTCGACGTCGTCGGCACGATCTGGGGTCTCGATCGACTCGGCGTGGAAGCGGTGTATTGCGGTCCTATCGCGCTTGGCGACGGAACCGTGCGCGCCGCGCACGGCGTGTTGCCGGTGCCTGCGCCGGCGACGCTGAAGCTGCTCGAAGGGCTGCGGGTCTCGCCGGGTCCGGAAGGCTCAGGCGAGCTGGTGACGCCGACTGGCGCGGCGCTCGTGCGCATCCTGTCGCAGGGCGCGCCGCCCGCCGCGTACGTGCCGCGGGCGAGCGGCTATGGGGCAGGAACGAAGGAGTTCCGCGATCGCGCGAACGCGTTGCGCGTCATCCTCGCCGACACGCAGGATGCCGGCGTCGGACTCGAAAACGGCCGCTCGGGCGATTCGCGCGAGTCACTCGTCGAGCTCGTGTGCGACGTCGACGACATGAGCCCGGAGTATCTGGCGCCCATCGTCGAACGCGCGCGCGAGGCCGGCGCGCTGGACGTCGTGCTGCTCGCCGAGACGACGAAGCACGGCCGTCCGGCGGTGCGGGTCGAGCTTCTGTGTCGCCCTGGCGTGGCCTCGCGCCTCGAGGAGCTGTTGCTCGTCGAGACGACGACGATCGGTGTGCGCCGCCGCGAGGTGCTCCGAAGAGCCCTCGCGCGAGACGTGATCCACATCACCGTGCTCGGCCATGAGGTGTCGGCGAAGCGCGTCACACTGCCCGATGGTCGGCGGCGAACGAAGCCCGAATTCGCCGACGTTCAGCACGTCGCACTGGCGACCGGCAGACCGCTACAGGATATTTTCAGGTTGGCCGCCGCAGAGGCGGAACGGCTCGCTGACGCATAGGGTAGGGATTTTGGTGGGTGTTCCACCCGCCTGAACTACAGGACACTCAGGAGAGACAACGATGTACGGTCTGGGAAAAACGCTCTTGCCCGCGCTCATGCTCGCTAGCGCTTCGGTTGCCGCCTCGGCCCAGCAGAAGGCGTGCGAAATCGACGAGGGTTCGCCCAACCAGGTCGCACGCGCCTACCTCGACATCCAGACGGCCTCGGCCTCTACGGCCAAGCCGGAAGACCAGGCGTCACGGTTGCGTGATGCCGTGAAGCTGCTGCAGGAGGGCGACTTGAAGAAGAATCCCTCGGGCCGCGCGATGGTCCTCGGGAAGACGTACGTGCTCTGGATGGCGCAGCCCAAAATGGCGAGCGGTAAGACGACGCGCGGCGCCTTGGGCTTCGTGACGGATACGGCGGCCTCGTTCGACCTCGTTGCGGGCATCGACTCGGCGTTCACCGTCGTCGAGACATCAAACCCCGAGTGCGCCTCGCAGACGGCCTCGTATAGGCAGCAGAAGCCGTGGGTCGATCTCGTGAACCAAGCGAACGAGCTGGCGGGCGCCGGGCAGATGGACTCCGCGGTCGTGCTGGCCAAGCGGTCGATTCAGCTCTCGAAGAACGCCCCGTACGGTTACAGCGTCCTCGCGCAGGCCGCGGTCAAGAACAACCAGCCGAAGGAAGCGATCGCCCAGTTCAAGCTGGCGATCGAGGCGGCGAAAGACACGTCGATGGCCGATGCGAAGCGGAATTTGCTCGCTTATCTCGGCAACTACGCGTCCGATCAGGCGGAAGCCGCCCAGGGCGCCGACAAGGCCGCGTACATCGCCGAGGCGAAGTCGGCATATGACCAGCTCGCAAAGGATCCGGGAACCAAGTACGCGGACAACGCACGCAGCGGTCAGGCTCGCCTCGCGATGCTCGCCGGCGATTCCGCCGCGATCAAGAGCTCGTACGCGGACCAGCTGGCGAACCCGGGCGCCTTCTCGTACAACTCGCTCATGATGGCCGCTGTTACGGCCGCCAAGGCGCAGCAGAGCAAGGACGCGATCAAGCTGTTCGAGGCGGCCCGCGCGGTGAACCCCTATCACCGCGACGTGCTGTACAACCTGAGCCGTCTGTATCTCCTCGACAGCAATTTCACCAAGGGAATCGAGACGGGCAGCACGCTCGTCAAGGTGGACCCGGACAACCCGGACAACTTCCAGCTCCTGGCCGTCGGGTACGGCAGCATCAAGAAGGGCTACGACGCGAAACAGAAGGAGTATGAAGCGAAGGCCAAGATCTACGGCGACCGGGCCAACAAGTCGAAGGTCGCGAGCGTCGTGAAGGCCAACATCGATTCGGCGGCGAAGGTGAACCCGCTGATCAAGGCGTACGCGGATTCGTCGAAGAGCGCGATCGATTCGGCGTTGAAGTACCAGTCGGCGATGGCGCTTCCCGTCCGCGTGACTTTCACCGAGTTCACGACCGCGGCCGACGGCAAGACGACGTTGGGCGGATCGGTGACGAACAACTCGGATGCGGCGAAGACCTACACCATCAAGCTCGAGTTCATCGACAAGGCTGGAAACGCCGTGACGACGCAGGACGTCCCGGTCGGGCCGGTGGCGCCGCACGAGCGCGCGAACTTCAAGGCGACCGGCACTGGAGCGGGAATCGTCGCTTTCCGCTACGCGCCGTTGAACTGATTCTCTCCCAGTTTTCTGTTCGTGCAGCGCGCCCGCATGTCGCGGGCGCGTTGTCGTTTTGCGGCCGGCTGCCACCGCATAACGGGCTGGAGGTGTCGCGTGCAAGTCAATTGTTTTGCTTGTTTTCGGGCCGTTGATCTCCTACATTGCATGAGCTGTTCACGCCGTCGCTCCCTCGTCGTTCTCACCCTCCCGCTTCGTCGCTCAAGGCAGCTCGCATGGTTCGCGTAAAAGCTGTTCAGGCGGGAAGCATCGCCGGCGAGCTCGGGATCGCGCCCGGTACGGAACTGTTGACGGTGAATGGCCGCGAACTGGCCGATTTCCTCGACTGGGAATTCCTCACCGCCGACGACGAGCTGGTGATCGAGGCCCGCGAGCCGGATGGCGAGGCGGTGGTGTACGAGGTCGATCGTCCCGATGGCGAGTCGCTCGGGGTCGAGCTCGAGCCGCCGACCATCCGGCGGTGCGCCAACCGCTGCGAGTTCTGCTTCATCGAGGGGTTGCCGAAAGGACTCCGCAAGCCGCTCTACGTCCGCGACGACGACTACCGGCTGTCCTTCGCCTACGGCAACTTCGCGACGCTCTCGAACCTCAAGGACCGGGACTTCGCGCGCATCGTCGAGTACCGGCTGTCGCCGCTCTACATCTCGGTTCACGCGACGCCCTGGGAAGCGCGCAAGGTTCTCCTCAACAACCCGCGCGTCCCGAACATCGTGGAGCAGCTCACGCGCCTCGCCGACGGCGGCATTCAGTTTCACTGCCAGATGGTGATCGTGCCCGGTCTCAACGACGGCGAAGTGCTCGAAGAGTCCCTCAGGGACCTGTGGGCCCTCGGCGACGCCGTTCTCTCGGTTGCCGTCGTTCCGGTCGGCCTCACGCAGTTCTCGCATCTGTACACGGGTAATCCGATGGACCGCGACAACGCGCGCACGCTCCTCTCGGCCGTCGGAGCGTGGGCCGATCGCTCTCGCATCGAGCGGCCGCACCTCGGGCACGCGTGGGTCTACGGCTCCGACGAGCTGTATCTCCTCGCCGAACGCGATCTCCCGAGCGCCGACTACTACGGCGATTTCCCGCAGATCGAGAACGGTGTGGGCTCGGTGGCCTCGCTGCGACAGCGGCTGCGCGAGGGATTGGGCGAACTGCCCCGGCTCGACGGAAAACGGATCGGCGTCGTGACGGGTGTCTCGATGGCGGGGATCATGCCCGAGTTGCTCGAGCAGATCTCGACGGCGACCGGCGGCACGTTCGAGCTGCTCACCGCGACCAACTCGCTTTTCGGCCCGACGACCACGACGGCCGGGCTGCTCGTGGGCGCCGACATTCGCCGCGCGCTCGCCGCGCGCGACGATCTCGATCTCGCGCTCATTCCAGCGGAATCGATCAACGATTCGGGAGTCTTCCTGGACGACGAGTCGTTCGTCGCGCTGCGTGAACAGCTCCCGATGCCGGTGTATCCGTCCTACGACTTCGTCGACGTGTTGGCGCGCGAGCGCGACCCACGCCTGACCGGAGTCGCGGCGTGAACGTTCCGGTCGTCGCGCTCATCGGACGGCCGAACGTCGGCAAGTCGGCGCTGTTCAACCGGATCATCGACGACGACAAGGCCATCGTCGACGACGAAGCCGGCACGACGCGCGACCGGCACTTCGCCGAGACGGACTGGGCGGGGCGGTCGTTCTGGCTCGTCGACACCGGCGGCATCACCGACGACCCGCAAGCGCCGATGGACGTCGAGATCCGGCGCCAGGTGGACGAGGCGATCGGCGAGGCGGACTTGCTCCTGTTCGTCGTCGACGCGCGTGCCGGACTGCACCCCGCGGACTTCAACGTCGCCGAGGTGCTGCGGAATTCGCAGAAGCCGTGGCTGCTCGTGGCGAACAAGGTGGACGATCCGCGCGACGCCGATTTCTACGAGTTCTACCAGCTCGGCGTCGACGAGGTATTTCCGGTCTCGGCCATCAACGGCAAGAACTCGGGCGATCTGCTCGACGCCGTCGTCGCGCGTCTGCCTCAGACCGCCGCGGAGCCCGAGAATTCGCTTCGCGTCGCGGTGGTCGGCAGGCCGAACGTGGGGAAGTCCTCGTTCGTGAACCGACTGCTCGGCGAGGAACGGTTGGTGGTGTCCGAGATCGCCGGCACGACGCGCGACGCGATCGACACGCCGATGCGCTATCACGGCCGCCAATTCGTGTTCGTCGACACGGCGGGTCTGCGGCGCCAGTCCAAGATCGACGACGGCGTCGAGTTCTATTCGTCGCTGCGCACGCGGCGCGCGATCGAGCGGGCGGATATCTGCATCCTCATGGTGGACGCGACGGAGGGCGAGATTCAGAACCAGGATCTCAAGATCGCCGCGCTGGCGTGGGAAAGCGGGCGCGGGCTGATCGTCGTCGTCAACAAGTGGGATCTCGCGGCCAAGGACGACAAGGCGTCCGCCAAATACCAAACGGCCGCCGGGGAGAAGGCGCCTTTCCTGAAGTTCGTTCCGTTTCTGTTCACGTCGGCGCTCACCGGCCAGCGCGTGACGCGGGTGCTCGAGGTGCTGCTCGAGGTGGAGCAGGAGCGGGCCAAGCGCATCGGGACGGCCGAGGTCAACGCGAAGCTCGGCGAGCTGTTGGCGCGCCGGCAACCGCCGCAGGCGGCGGGTCACGAGATCAAGCTCAACTACGCGACGCAGATCGAGACCGCTCCGCCGACGATCGCCATCTTCGGCAACGCGCCGGATCTCGTCGAAGAGCACTACGTCCGGTATCTCCACAACGGCTTTCGATCGTTCTGGGGCTTCACGGGCAATCCGCTGCGCATCGTGATGAAGCGGAAAGCCGGCTGATGCTCCGTCTCGCGGCCGCGCTGATCGGTTCGTACATACTCGGATCGATTCCGGCCGCGTACATCGCCGGCCGCGCCCGCGGGATCGACCTTCGAAAACATGGATCGGGCAACCTCGGCGCGACGAACGTGATTCGCGTGCTCGGCGCCCGGATCGGGCTGCTCGTGTTCGCGTTCGACATGCTGAAAGGCGCGGTCCCCGTCGTCTTTTTTCCCCGCTGGGTCTCGCCCGACGTGATGCCGATGCACGACCCGCTGATCTTCGGGATTTTGTGCGGTATCTGCGCGATCGCCGGACACACGCGCCCGGTGTTTCTCGGGCTGGGGAAAGGAGGGAAGGGCGTCGCCACCGCCGCCGGAGTCTTCCTCGCGCTCGCGCCCGTACAGACGCTTCTCGTGCTCGCGGTGTTCAGCGTCGTCCTCTGGTCGAGCGGCTACGTCTCGCTCGGATCGTTGACCAGCGCGCTGCTGCTGCCGGTGCTGCTGTGGCTCACGGTCGGCGTGCGGTCGCCGTTGTTCGTGATCAGCGTGTTCCTCGCGGTCTTCGTCTTCTGGACGCACCGCGCGAACATCCAACGGCTGCGCGCCGGGCAGGAGCATCGCTTCGGAGACAAGAACGGGTCGAAGCGTCCGAACGCGATCGTGCCGATCGCGCTGGTCGTCGCGGCCGCCATCGTGATCGCGGCGAGGTTCGGTTGATGCGCGCGGCCGTGGTCGGCGCCGGCGCGTGGGGAACGGCGCTCGCGGATCTGCTGGCATCGAACGGCCACGAGACGACGATCTGGGCGCTCGAGACCGACGTCGCGACGGCGATCAACGCGCGTCACGAGAACCAGCGATTCCTGCAGGGATTCACGCTCGCGCCGTCGCTGCGGGCGACGAACGACCTGCCGACCGCGCTCGACGGGGCGGAGTTCCTCGTCTACGCGACGCCGTCACACCATTTGAGGCGCATTGCCGCCGAGGGCGCGGCCTTCGTCGAGCGCGACGCGGTGTTGTCGGTCGCCACCAAGGGAATCGAACGCGAGACGCTCGCGCTCATGACGTCGGTCGTCGGCGACGAGGTTCCGGGTCGGCCGGTCGTCGGCGTATCGGGGCCGAGCTTCGCGTCCGAGGTCGCCGCGCGCCAACCGACGGCGATCGTCGCCGCCAGCGTTCGTCCCGACGCGGCGCGCATCGCGCAGGACGCGCTGAGCAGCCGGACGTTCCGCGTCTACACGAACGACGACGTGATCGGCGTCGAGCTCGGCGGCGCGCTCAAGAACGTGATGGCCGTCGCGACCGGTATCGTCGAAGGGGTGGGGCTCGGCAACAACTCGCGCGCGGCGCTCATCACGCGCGGACTCCACGAGATGACACGCCTCGGGGTGGCACTCGGCGCGCGAGCCATCACGTTCGCCGGCCTCGCCGGAATCGGCGACCTCGTGCTGACGTGCACGGGTACGCTCAGCCGCAATCACGCCCTCGGCCTCGAGATCGGCCGCGGCGCGACGCTGGAGGAGGCGCTGGCGGGCAAGGAGACCGTCGCCGAAGGCGTCGCCTCCACCGCCAGTGGATTGGCGCTCGCCGAACGGTGCGGCGTCGACATGCCGATCGTTCAAATGGTGCACCGCATTCTGTTCGACGGACACACGGCGCGACAAGCCGTTCCCGAGCTCATGGCCCGTGAACTTCGATCGGAGCAAGATCTGTGACCCCTCGTTCGCAGTCGGCGCCGCGCGCCGCACACTCGGAGCCCGTGCAGGAGTTCTTCTCGATCGGCGAAGTCTGCGATCTCACCGGTCTCAAGCCGCACGTTCTTCGCTACTGGGAAAGCCAGTTCCGCTTTCTCAATCCGGCGAAGAACCGGTCCGGAAATCGCGTCTATCAGCGCCGCGAAGTGGAGCTCGTGATGCTCGTGAAGCATCTGCTGTACGACGAGAAGTACACGATCGAGGGCGCGCGCCAAAAGGTCGACGAGCACCGCAAGAGCGGCGATCTGAAAGTCATCGCGCGCGGCGCGCTCACGGTCGAGGCGTTGGAATCGCTCGAGATGGATCTGCGCGACCTGGTGACCCTGCTGGACTCGCTCGCGCTCGCGGACTGACGCCGCCTCGATGCGCCTTCTCGTCACGAACGACGACGGATTCCTCGCGCAGGGGATCGAGTGTCTGATCGCGGCCGCCGAGCCGCTCGGTGAGGTGACCGTCGTCGCGCCCGATCGCGAGCAGAGCGCGACGAGCCACTCGCTCACGCTCCACCATCCGCTCCATCCGGTGCGCCGGGGCGAACGTCGCTGGCAGGTCGACGGAACGCCGACCGATTGCGTCATGCTCGCCCTCGAGGCGCTGATGCCGGAACGCCCCGACTTCGTGCTCAGCGGCGTGAACCACGGTCAGAACATGGGGGAGGACGTGTTGTATTCCGGCACCGTCGCGGCCGCCATGGAGGGGCTCGCCCTGGGCGTACGGTCGATCGCCATCTCGGCGGCCGGGAGCCATCTGCGCGCGGATCCCGCGCGGTTACGCGCGCAGGTGCCGGTGATCACGACGCTGCTGCGGCATCTCACGTCGCTTCCCGCGCTTCCCACCGAGACGCTCCTCAACATCAATCTGCCACCGCTTGTCGGCGACGAGGTGAAGGGCGTAAGGCTCACGCGTCTCGGCCGCCGCGTCTACTCGCAGTCGGTCGCGCCGATGAAGGATCCGCGCGGGCGCCAGATCTATTGGATTGGCGGAGGGCAGGCGAGTTGGACGGGCGAACCCGATTCCGACTTCCGCGCAGTCGAGGAAGGGTACGTGTCGGTGACGCCGCTTCACCTCGACCTGACGCACCACAGCGCGCTGCAAGGCGCGGAACGCTGGTGGCGCGAGCCGTGACGCCGGGAAATGGGGCGACGAACGACCGCGAATTGCTCGGCGCGCGGCATCGGCTCGTCGAGGCGCTGCGCGACAAGGGAATTCGCGATCTCTCCGTATTGCGTGCGATCGAGATGACGCCGCGCCACGCGTTCGTGCCGACGGGGCTGCGTCATCGTGCGTACGAGGACGCGCCGCTGCCGATCGGCAACGGACAGACGATCTCTCAGCCCTGGGTCCACGCGCGCTACCTGGAGCTGCTGCACCTCACCGGCAAGGAGCGGGTCCTCGAGATCGGCACGGGCTCGGGGTACGAGACGGTGCTGCTCGCGCATCTCGTCGCGCAGGTTTTCTCGATCGAGCGGATTCCAGCGCTGCTCCAACAAGCCCGCGAGAACATTCATCGAACCGGCGTGAACAACGTCTCGCTCCTTCTCGGCGACGGCAGCATCGGCTGGCGGGAGTACGCTCCCTACGACGCGATTCTCGTCACGGCCGGCGCGCCGTCGGTGCCGCAGCCGCTGCTCGACCAGCTTGCCGAAGGCGGACGGCTCCTGATTCCCGTGGGCGACCGCGAGGAACAGCGGTTGATCGTCGCCGAGCGAAAGGGCGGACGAATAGAGATGAGAGAGGAGGCGCCCGTGCGTTTCGTGCCGCTCCTCGGGCATCACGGCTGGGCACGGTCGGACGAAGCGTAGACGGCTCGACTTCGATGCGAATGCACGTGGTGGTGTCGGGCCGGGTGCAGGGCGTCGGGTTTCGCTGGTTCGTGCGCGAGACGGCGATCGAGCTCGGACTGGCCGGGTGGGTTCGGAACCGGCCGGATGGAAACGTGGAGGTCGCGGCCGACGGCGACGACGCAGGTGTGTCGCGCTTTCGAGAGCTGTTGCGAAAGGGGCCGCCGCATGCGATGGTCGTCTCGGTCGACGACGTGCCGTCGGAACCAAAGCCGCTGCCACTCCCGTTCGAGATCGCGCGATGACGTCATCCGCCCAGCGAAGCAATGAATCGACCGCCGTCGCCTCGGAGAACACCGGCGAGGTCGCGCGTCTCAGGTCACTGATCCGCGACATCCCGGACTACCCGAAGAGCGGCATCCTGTTCAAGGACATCACGCCGTTGCTCGCCGACGCTGAAGCGTTCGCGCTAGCCACGCGATTCATGGCGGAACCGTTCGCCGATGCTGGCGTGACGCACGTCGTGGCGATCGAGAGCCGCGGATTCATCCTCGGCGCGCCGGTCGCCCAACAACTCGGCGCCGGATTCGTTCCAGTGCGAAAGCCGGGAAAGCTGCCGCACACGAAGCGGCGTGAGGAATACGCACTCGAGTACGGCACCGATGCGCTCGAGGTGCACGACGACGCCGTCGGCTCGGCCGCGCGCGTCCTGATCGTCGATGACGTGCTCGCGACCGGCGGCACCGCCGCGGCGACTTGCCGGCTCGTCGAGTCGCTGGGCGCGACCGTCGTCGGTCTGTCGTTCCTGCTGACGCTGTCGTTTCTCTCCGGGGCAGAGCGGCTAGGCGGCCGACAGGTGAGCTCGATTCTCACGTACTGAGTTGCATCCCGCGCGGGCCCGCGCCGTAGCACCGCCCCCCCGTCTTGCCGCGATCATCCTCTCGAGCGCCGTTGATAGGCGATCCGCCTAGCCGGCTACGCGGGGGTGGCAAGGGGCAGCGTAAGACAGAACCTCGATCCGCCACCGGCCGCAGCCTCGGCCCAAATGCTTCCGCCGTGCGCGAGGACGATTCCTTTGGCTATGTAGAGTCCGAGGCCGATGCCCTCCTGACTGGTGCGGCCGCGCCGGAAACGGTCGAACACGTGGGCGATCTCCTCAGGTGGAATTCCGGGCCCCGAGTCGTCGACGATGATCAAAAGTTCGCCCCGCCGGCACTCCGTGCGGAGCGTGATCGTGCCCCGCTCAGGAGTAAACTTGATCGCGTTGCCGATGATGTTCGAGAGCACATAGAAGATACGATCGCGATCCGCATTCACCGGCGGTGCGTCGGTCAGCTCCTTCTCGATGGTGATCTGCTTGGCGTTCGCCAGCGGTTCCAGGATGGTCAACACGTTCTCGATGAGAGCGCGGCTCGCTTCGGGTTGTTTCCGCAAGTCGAGACGACCTGCGTCGATCTTCGCCATATCCAATAGGTCCGCGATGAGCCTGCTCATGAGACCGACCGACCTCAGGATTCGATCGGCGCTTGCCCGCAGCTTGTCGGTAGTGTCTTTGTCGCCTGGGATCTCCCACGTCTTTAGTTCCCCCGCGTCCAGCTGCACCACCCCCAGAGGGTTCCTGAGGTCGTGCGATACTATTGCGAGGATCTCATCTCGAGCGAACACCGCTTGAGATGCGCGCACGACCTGCCGCTCGAGGTCGATCTCGAGCGCGTACCGGCGAAGATCCTCAGCCGCTGCGAGATCGCCGTCCGTCCACGGATGGGATTGGAGCCGCACTTCCTCCTTCCAGGCGGCGAACGAAGCCCTGGGCTGTAGACGCATCGAGTGATCGCGCTTGACGGGCTCGCCAGGATCGCCGCCCCAGGTCACCGTCCTGACGATCTCTGGCCTGAACCAGAGTAGTCGACGCAGGGGCAGGCCGGGCAACGTGAACGTGAGCAGGCCGCTGGCGAGGTCCTTGGCCACCGCGGCCGCGGGAAATTGTGTCGCCAGAGATGCAGTGGAGAACTGGCTCGTGCGGTCCTCGAGCCATTTGGCGATTTCCTGGATGAAAGCAGGCGGCGGTGTGCGCCCTGCCGTTACCGGCTTTCCTGTGCCCTCCACGACAGCGACGCCTTCCGCGTCCACCAGCTCCAGTAGCTCCGAACTGCGCGCAAGCAACCTTTCGAGCACGTTGTTCGTCGCATCGTCTTGCGTGCGCATCGTGTCGAAGAGCACCGAAGCCGTGGCCTGACTCGAAGCGCGCCGCGCAGCCGCTTCCCGGTCCTCGAGGGCGTCGATCTGGAGAGAGGTGAGGCGACCGAGAAAGTCACACGCCACGCGCAGGTGCTGCGCGACAGGGCGCGGGCCAGCGTGGTTCGCACAGCTGATGAGGCCCCACAGGCGGTCTCGCACGACGAGCGATATGCTCATCGAAGCGCGAAGACCCATGTTGGCCATGTACTCGAGATGGATGGGCGAAACGCTACGCAGCACCGCGAAGCTGAGATCCAGCGGAGCACTCGTGTCCGGCCGGAACGTCGGGACGATGCGCGCCGGCTTGTACCGGGCGTCGGCAATGATCCGAAGCCTGTTCTCGAGGTAAAGCTGACGCGCTTGCTGAGGGATGTCGGACGCCGGATAGTGGAGCCCCAGGTAGGGCTCGAGTCCTGGCGCGACCGATTCTGCATCGACGGAACCATCCCCGACCTCGTTGAAGCGATAGAACATGACCCGGTCAAACCCGGTCACTCGCCTCACCTCCTCGACCACGATGTTGGCGAGCTCACGCACCGAGCCCACGTCCTGCACGCGAATCAGGGTCTGCCGAAGCGGGTGATGGCCCGTGTCTTCGGCGGAGACTGCCGACGCCGGCTCGAGCTCGAGGATTGCCGCGCCCTTGTGGCGATGCACGATAGCGTCGAAGGGCTTGCCGGACGTCAGGATCCGGATTGCATTCGCCCGTTCCGACGGTCCTCCCGACAAAGCCGTCCGGACGGCCTCGACTGACGACCGATCGAAAAGAGCGGAGAGCGGCCGCGTCAGGACGTCTTCGACGCGCATGCCGATGTGGTCGATGACATTCTCGCTGACCTGCATGACCACCAATTCCGGCTCCGTCATGACCAGCAGCACGCCGTGAGGCTGGATGGAACCGGGGATGTGGATCGGCTCGCGGTCGCAGTTCGTCAGGTCGATGAGGTCGCGCTCCTCGGTCATCTGGACGCTCCCGTCAGCTCCACCCAGCGCCCGAGCGAGCAAAAGGTCTCCCGTGCCGATACGACGATCTCGTCGGCAAGGGCGCCTCGGCGTACCAAGTCTTCCAGCCAGCCGATCACCAATCGCCACCTCGCGCCTGTCTCGCTCCCGTCACCTACGAAGAACGAGAGCCCATGATCGTTGGTGAGGGGTAGCCGGCCGCGCAGCGCTTTGGCGATGATCTGTCCTCCAAGGCACGCTCCCTCGAGGACATATAGACAGCCGGCCAGATGCTCGGTTCGGCACAAGCGAGGCAGGTCCGCGCATCGCGGGAGCCCGGCTATGTCAGAACGGGACAGGCCAAGCGCAAGCAGATCACGTTCCAGGAGCTCGGCCCGCGCTCGAAGTGGAAACCCAAGCGGGGGCGTCGTCGCAACCAGCCGCGGGAGCTCGCTCTCTACTGGAGCGTAGAACCCGTAAAAACTCCCAAGGACGAGTCGATAGCGGTGCAGCGAGAGCTGCGGATCGAGCACGTCCAGCTGTGTCTCGAGCGTCTCGTGTTGCGCCGCGGTCTCTCGGCGCAGCCGAGGATGAAACGGTGAGTGGACGAGGCGTTCCCCCTCGCCTTCGCCTGAGAGATCGTCGGGGTGACCAAGGCGAAACATGAGTCTGGTGGCCGAGAATCGTGCGTTGTGGTGGCTTGAGCAGCTCCATCTTCTTGAGCACAAGGCGTTCGAGTGGGACGCCCGAACGCCATCTTCCGAGAGAGCGAGTTCGTTGAGTCGGCGACTTTCGGAAGATGTGGGGGGAAGGCGTGCGCGGCCACCGGCCTCGAGGGTCGGCTCCTCAACGATCTCCGCCGCACCTGAGCGCGCGACTTCCGACGCGGCGGCGTGTCAGACGGGGAGACAATGAAATTGTGCGGCCGGAGGACCCGCGATATGTTTGACCGCTGGAACATCATCGATGCGGCCGACTTGGCCCGTGCCGTGCGCCGGCGATTCACCGAAAACGACAACGATTCTGGCGAGAACGGCAAAACAAACGGCAAAAATTCCAGCGGGTGCAGTGCAGGGCCAGTAGCTAAGTCGTTATGCACCAACGCTGCCCCTGTAGCTCAGATGGATAGAGCAGCGGTTTCCTAAACCGTTGGCCGCGTGTTCGAGTCACGCCAGGGGCACTCTGGGGTATTGGCTCGGGGCGCGTCAGGCGCGGTACAGTTTACATCTCTCATCGTTCATGACAGGCATTCAAGCAGAGTCGCCGGTATCGACGGCGGACAAGATTCAGGACCTGGTCGACCGGGCGCGAAACAACTCGACGATCTGGATGGTCGCGACCGGCGTGATCGTCGCCGCCGTGGTCGTCTACCTATTCATCGGCCGGCTCAGGCTGATCACGAACAACAACGCGGAGCGGGCGCTCAACAGCGCCAAGCAGTCGCTCAATTCGGGAAACCTGCCGCTCGCGCAGAGCGACCTGACCAAGGTCTACGACCGATATGGGTCGACGCCGGCGGGGGTGGAGGCGGCGTTGCTGCTTGCCGGGCTCGACTACGACGCCGGCAAGGTCCAAGACGGGATCAATCTTCTCGACAAGGCGTCGGGTAGCGGGGCGGCATCCAACGTCCAGTCCACGATCCTGGGCCTCGAGGGCGATGGCTACGCCCAGATGAAGAAGCTCGGCGAGGCGGCCAAGAAGTACGAAGCTGCGGCCGCGGCGACGACGTTCGAGACGGAAAGGGCGGCGCTCCGGGCCAAGGCGGCGCGCACGTACCAGCAGGCCGGCGACACGGCTACGGCGCATAAGCTCTGGGGCGCGCTGGCGACCGATCCCGCGGCGATTAGCGTGTCAGCCGAGGCGCGGGTACGGCTCGGCGAGCTGACTGCTCAAACGGCGAAGCGGTAGGCCAGAGCGAGGGCTCGCCGCCGCAGGATGTGCTGAGTCCTGGCTGGCGGCGGGAAGATCGCGATCTCGAGAACGAGCTCGGCCGTGAGCAGGAGCATAAAGCCTGAGCCTTGAGCTGACTCGCGGTCCACCGGTCCACCGATGGTACGTATAAGATGTATTATGTCAACTACAACCTGGGGAAAAGTGTGGAGAAGTCCCGTTCTCCACGATTTCACAGTTCCCCGAGGGCTCCGCGGAACACAATCCGGCCCTCGCCGGACAGGCTCGGCAGCCAGCGGTCGCCGGATCGCTGAAGGCGGATCGACAGCGGCAGTCCGGACCGGGACTGGATCCTGATCGGCTCGCCAGGATCGGCTTCCTCCCAGGTCGCAAGGAGTATGGCGACGGCCACCGCCCCGCTGCCGCACGCCAGGGTCTCGGCCTCGACCCCGCGCTCGTAGGTTCGCATCGACCACCCGGCTGAGCCGGAGGTCTCGGACACGAAGTTGACGTTCGCGCCCTCGGGAAAGGCGTTGTGCGCACGCAAAGGTCGCCCGCGGCCCACGACGTCGACGACCCTCGAATCGGCGCAACGGATGACCACGTGCGGTACGCCGACCTGAGCGAAACCGAGGCGCGTCTCGCCGACCGTCAGCGGGATTCCATCCACGTTCCCGCGGACGTCCACGACGGGCTCGAGGTCGATCTCCGGGTTCGCGCCGCGCATCCGAGCCTGGACGACTCCCTCGTCCGTCTCGATCGAAAGCGCTCCGTGCCTGTCCATCCCCAGCTCGAACCCGAGGCGCGTGCCGCAGAGCGTCGCGTTGCCGCAGAACGCGGCACGTGAGCCGTCGGCGTTGAGGTATGTGAGCCGGATGGATGCGCGCGTCGAAGGCTCCAGAAACACGATGCCATCCGCTCCCACGCCGGTGCCCCGCGCGCAGATGCGCCGAATGACCCGCGGATCCTCGAGGGCACCAGGTCCGGCGCCCCGGGCGTCGATGACGACAAAGTCGTTCCCGGAGCCGCTCATCTTGTAGAACGGCTCGCCGTCACCCAGCACGCGATCCACGCGGTATGCGTCGTCCGAGTCGATCACAGCTTTCCGCGAATGGCCCACCATCTGAGGCGCCAAACCATCCAGACGGCCTCACGGACGATCGCTTTCGACATCTTGCTCGTGCCCTCGGTGCGGTCCACGAAGACGATCGGAATCTCCACGATGCGAAAACCGCGCTTCGACGCCCGAACGCTCATCTCGATCTGGAACGCGTAGCCGTTCGACCTAACAGCGTTCAGATCAATCGCTTCCAGAACAGATCGGCGAAAACACTTGAAGCCGCCGGTCGCATCCCACACATTCAAGCCGGTGGCGAACCTGGCGTACACGTTCGCGAAGTAGCTCAGCAGCAGCCGGCTGATCGGCCAGTTCACCACCGAAACTCGGCCCTCGCGATACCGCGAACCGAGGACGAGGTCGGCGCCGTTGATGGCGGTCAGGAACTCGGGCAGATGGTTCGGGTCGTGCGAGAAGTCCGCGTCCATCTCGAACACGAAGTCGTATCCCTGCTCCAGCGCCCAGCGGAATCCCGCGATGTAGGCGGTGCCGAGCCCCATCTTTCTCGGGCGGCAGAGTATGTGGACGCGCGGCTCGCGCTCCGCGATGCCCTGTACGATCGCCGCGGTTCCGTCGGGCGATCCGTCGTCGACGACGAGGATCTCGAGGCGAGCATCCTGCGAGAGTACGCGGTCGATGAGCCGCGCGATGTTCTCGCACTCGTTGTAGGTGGGGACGATGACGAGGGCGCGCTCAGCGTTGAGCGCGCCCTCGTCATCGCCGGAGCGATCGGGGTGTGATCTTTCCACGCCCCTATTTTAGCACATAAATCTTGTTCGTGGCGGCGTCGAGCGCGACGACGAAGTCGCCGAGGGTGCTGAACTCGATTCGCGTCGGCGACCCGCCGCCCGGAATCGGAATCACGCTGGCGACGAAGTTCACCTGGAAGGCGCCGTCCTGGAACGGCGCATTGAACAGCGTGCCGCTCATCGAGACCCAGAGGTTCTGGTTGTCGGGCGAGATGGCCACCCCGAAGAGCGGAAGCTGGAACGTCACCGTCCCGCTTCGCCCGCCGGCGGCGAGCGGCGTCATCGTGACGTCCGTGCTGCCGTCGATCGTGTAGAGCGTCTTGCCGTCGCGCGAGATCGCCAGATCCGTCACGGTCGACGATGGATTCAGCTGACGCTTGATCTGGCTGGTGCGGGCGTCGATCTCGTACACCGATCCGAGCGCGGTGCCGACGTACAGGAGCGAGTCGCCCGCCGCCATCTTCATGGCGTTCGCGGTGCCGGCGACGATGACTGGTGTACCGGCCGCGCCCGAGGCCACGTCGATCGTGACCATGCTGAAGTCCGTGCGGTCGACGAACATCGTCTTGCCGTCCGACGTGATGGCGGTCTTGAACGGCGTCACGCCGAGGTTCACAGCTTGTATCACCGCCCCGCTGGTCGCGTTGACGGCGACGGCCTGCGGCGTGGGACTGCTGGTCGCCGCGGCGATGGTGGATCCGCCGACAGCGATGTCGGTGATGGTTCCTCCGACCGGGATGGTCGTGGCGGCGGCGGTCGCCGTGGCGAGGTCGACGCTGGCGATCGTGCCGTTGAAGATTCCGCCGTAGGCCGTCGTCTTCCCGACGGCGATGCCGGTCATGAAGCCCGAGATCTGCGCGGCGCCAACGATGGTTCCGGCCGGATGGCCGATGACGCTCACCACTTGCGTGGCGCTGCCGGTCCCGGAGGCGGCGGTAATCGTCGCGTTACCGGAACCGACACCGGTCACCGTGCCGCTGGTGTCGACGGTGGCGATCGCGACGTTGCTGCTCGACCACGTGATGGTGGCGTTCGGAACCACGTTGTTGTTCGCGTCGAGCACCTGGGCGGTGAGCTTGAACGTCTGCCCGGTCGAAAGCGTCGGCGCGGTGTTCGTGATGTTCACTTGCGACGCCGAGCCGACCGTGGCCGTGGCGGTGAACGTCACGGCGGTGAGCGATCCCGCGGTGGCGGTCAGCGTGTTCGCGCCGATCGTTCCACCCAATTTCCACGAACCGACGGTCGCGATGCCGGAGGCGTTCGTGTTGGCCAAGCCGCCGGTCACCGAGCCGCCGCCGCTGGCGACGACGAAGGTCACGAGCACGTTGGGAAGCGGGTTGCCCAAGGCGTCGGCGACCTTCACCGACGGCGCGACGGCCACGTTCGCCCCGGCGACGGCGGACTGCGCGTCGCCGCCGGCCTTGGTGACCGCGGCCGGCGCACCCGCCGCGGCGATCGCCACGAAGCTCACCGGCGTGAGGCCGGTCGCGGTGGCGCTGGCCGTCTGAACGCCGGCAGTCGGACCCAACGTCCACGACGTGGTCGCCTGTCCATTCACGTCGGTCCGCACGCTGGCGGCGCTCACGGCTCCGCCGCCGCCGGTGACGGCGAATGTGACGACGGCGCTGTCGATCGGGCTGCCCGCCTTGTTCTTGACGATGACTGTGAGTGGTGTCACAACCGTCGACCCGACAGTGGCATGGATCGTATCGGTCGGTGTGCCGGTGATGGTCGCCGGCGTGACGTCGACTCTCGGCTCGGTGGATCCGCATGCGCCGGCGAATGCGAGCGCGGCGATCGTGGGCAGAAAAATACGATTCGGCACGGTGAGTGATCGGTCGGCGTGTGACGCCATTGGAGGGTCCCGTTGGATGGTCTCGACCCGGCTCCCCGCCGACGTCTTCGTCAGCCGGGTTCGGGTCGAGTTCCAGGCACAAACTAGTTGTGTGTCAGGCCTGGGTGGGGGCCGTCGCCTTTCGGTCGAGAACCCCACCTCCAATCCAGACGATCAAGGCCGCCAGAAGTGCCACAATCGTGACGACCTTCCCGGTCTCGTAGGCCGCGTCAGTGAACCGCAGCTGGATCGCTCTTGCCCCCGCCGGGAGCGCGACACCTATGAGATTGTAATTCATCAATCCGAGCGACGCGGGCTTGCCGTCGGCGGTCGCCTGCCAGCCTGGGAAATAGTTCTCAGACACCACCAACGCTTGCCCCGCCGCGGCCGGCTCGCTCAGCGTGACATCGATGCGCCCCGGCTGATACGCGGTCACTCGCGCCGAATTCGTCGCCGGCGCGGGAGCCGCCTTGAGTTCCGCTCCAGCGACTCCCTTCATCGACGTGTCGGCGATGGCCACCGCTCGCGGGTCGAATCGTGAATCGAGTATCGTCGCCAGCGCCGGATCTTGCGGCGCCTTCACGATTGCCGACGCGACCCATGCGGGGGGATCGTCCGCCGGCACCTTGTAGGCGAACACGGTGCTGCCGGCGGCGTCCTTCACAGGGCCCGCGAGCTTCACGAACGGCGGCACTCCGAGCTGGGAGCTGACCGAAGCCATGAGGTTCGAGTCGGCCGCCGTGTACCAGTAGCGAACATTCTCGTGTTGCCAGAAGCGCGGCTGCAATTGCGCGCGGCCGGAGTCGGACTGGATGAGACGCTGGTACATCCCGAGCTCGTTGCCGTGATAGCCGGCGGGAATCCGCAAATCGTGGATCATGAGGAGATCGCCGCCCCGATTCACGTCGTCGCACAGTCCGACGCAGAGGAAGCGATCGAGCGGGTCGACGTTGTTGCTCAGCGCGCCGTTGAATACGCGCCCGGGTCCATTCTTGGCGATGTCGGCGCGAATGGCCTCGATGGCCGAGTCGGTCGCGAACAACTGCGAAGCCCGCGGCGAGAACACCCAGTACTGCCGCTCGATGCTCCAGAGATCGACGACCAGCAGCACGGCCAGGCTGATCATCGCGGCCTTTGCCTTCAACCGATCCGTGACGAACGCGAACACGATTCCCGCCGCGAGCGCCGCCACGAAAAACGATCGCCAGATTCCGGCGATCGCGGCCGCGGTGTTCCCCTGCGCGCGCTGCACCACCTCCGCGACGATTCGGTCGTGGATCGAGGCTGGATATCCTTGCGATTGAATGAAGCTGTCGGCGGCCGACGACCCAACCGCGCCGGCGAGCGAGTTATATCCGCCGACCGACATCAACACCGCGAGGACGGCGGCGCCGACGAGCCAACCGATCGCGTATTTCTTCGATACCTGTCCGGCGAGGAGCCGCTCCACGCCCATCGCGGCGAGCGTCGCCACGGAAAACGCCGTGAGGTAGATGATCGTGCTCGGCGCACGGAAATACTTCGTCCCGGGAACAAGCGCCATCACCAAATGGAAGAACGGCGTATAGCCGCCGTACGCCCACAGTAATGAGACGATGCCGGTGCCCACCCAAAACCACCTGAACGATCTCCGGCGCGTCGCGCCGAATGCCGCGCCGGCGAGTATCAGCACGACGACGCCGAAGTAGTCGCTGTGAAAATGGATGCCGTTCCGACCCCAGTACTGCTGAAGAATCCCCGAGAACTGGGGCCAATACCAATTGATCGTTTCCTCGATCGGGTACGAGTAGCTCGTCGCCGTGGCCCAATCGTGGCCGGCGGCGCGCGGCGACCACGGCTTGTACTCGAACAGGGGCATGAACTGAATGGCGCCGATCAACAGCCCGACGCCCACGGCGCAGGCGGCAAGCGCCAAGCGTTTCACGGCGACATCGCGCGGCAGCCGTGCCCGGATCCGTGGTCGGCGAACGCCACGTACAGCGCGAACGCGCCGCCCGTGAGCAGCATGTACTGCAACAACTGCGGATGCGGCGAGAGCACGGCCAACCCGACGACGATCGCGATGGCTCCCCAGCTCCAGCGGGCACCGTCACGAATGCCGCGCGTCAGCAGGAGCAGCGCGGCCGGCAGCATCGTGCTCACGAACAACTTTGCCGTCGTGCCCCGCGTACGCGTATCCGGCGATCGATCCGCCGAGCATGTAGGCCAGGCCGCCGGTCAGCGCGCCCCAGAAGCTGAAGCCCCATGCGCGGAGGAACAGATAGGTGAAGAGTCCGCAGAGAAAAACATGAATCGGAAACTCCCACGTCATCGCGATGTCCGTGGGGAGCATCCAACGCAGGAGGAACGTGGGGTAGAAAATGTCGCCGTGCATCGCGGCGACGTACGGCAGCCCGCCCTCGAGATACGGGATTCCACAGCGGGAATCCGTGGCCGCTGCGCAGCGACTGCGCGGCGAACTCGCGCAACGCGTAGCCGGCCTTGAACTGATCGCTGACCGGATTGAGCAGGATTCGCCCGGCGATCGCCGGATACGCGAGCGTCATCGAGGCCACGAAATAGACGAGTGCGGCCCAGGCGGTCGCAAAGCGCGGAGCCGGAAGCGCCGCCGATGCCGGGGGTGCTGAGCGCGACGGCGGTGGTGGTGGCGCCGAACCGCGTGTGCGTGTGGATTGCGTGGAGGCCGTGGCCATTCAGGTCGTTGGGGCTCGAGGACGTGGTCCGCCGACGCGCTTCAGGAACAGAGACACCAGGAACGACCTCCAGCACCGACAGCCAAAGACGCGAACTGACGGCGATGACGGCGGCCGTCGGCGGCGACGCCAAGTTCAACGTACTGAGCGACAGGGCCAGCGCCGCCTCGCGAACACCGAGCCCGCCCGGAACGATGACGGCAAGATAACCGGCCAGGTACGACCAGGCCCAAGTGGTGACGTAGTCCGCGTACGAACCCGGCGCCGCTGCCGGTCACGCCGAGGACGAACAACTCGAATGCCGCGCCGTACAGCAGCCATGCCACGATGTTCGCGACGATGGCGAGATACACCGCTCGGTGCGGAATGGTCACGTCGATCAAATCCTTCCCCGTCGCGCGCCGCGCCCAGCCCAAGAGGAGCGGCAACGCACGTCGGCAGAGAGCAGGACGCCGGTGAGAACGACGACGAGCAGCGTCACGCCAAGCCCGGTTTTTCCCTGCGATATCCTCCCGAATGAGCGCCATCCGGCGACGAGCGCCACGAGGAAGCCCATGGCGAGGTTGACGATCGTGTTGAGCACGGAGGAGCCGACCGCCGCGACCGGCTGCACGTCTCTCGTCCCGCGCCATCTTCGCCATGGCGGCCATCTGCCAGATTCGCCCGGGCACATATAGCCCCAATCTGGAAACGCTCATGATGCGCGCCG
The DNA here is from genome assembly GCA_963736315.1 of uncultured Gemmatimonadaceae bacterium. GTDB lineage: Bacteria > Gemmatimonadota > Gemmatimonadetes > Gemmatimonadales > Gemmatimonadaceae > JAQBQB01. The sequence goes on from CAVTOB010000001.1 coordinate 1,191,665, forward strand.
CCGGCCAGAAACGCGAGCGACGTCTTCCAGGCGACGAGGATGCGCCGCCACGCTTCGATCAGCACCGCGTAGGCCGCCAGAACGACGAGCGCCGACGCGGCGATGATCGCCCAGTTCGGGTGCAGCTCAATGGGCTGGCCGCGCACGGCGCGCCACTGCACGAGGAGCGCCTTGCCGACGAACCAGGCGACGACGAGCGTCGCCACCACCTGCACTGCCAACCAGCGCTTATCGCGGGGAGGCCGCGGTTTATCGCGGGGAGGCGGCGATGGCGGACTTATAGACGTCGGCGTAGCGTCGGGCAACCGACTCTGGGGCAAAGGTGGCGAGAGCATGCATGCGTCCGGCGGCGCCGAGCGCCGCGCCGCGGTCGTCGCGCGCCAGCATCGACGTGATCGCCGCCGCGAGCGCACCCGCGTCGACGGTGGAGACGAGGATCCCGGTGCGGTCGTCCTGCACGACGTCCATGAGGCCGCCCGATGCGAACGCGACGACCGGCGTGGCGCACAGCTGCGCTTCCACCGCGACCAAGCCGAGCCCCTCGTCAACCGAAGGAACGACGAGAGCGGCCGCGCGCCGATAAAATGCGGCGAGTTGATCTTGCGGCACCGCTCCATGCCACGTCACACGGTCGGCGAGTCCGAGACCAGTCGCGAGTTGGAGCAGCCGCTCGCGGTCCTCGCCGTCGCCGACGACGTCGAGACCCAACGAGGCGTCGGTCAGCTTCGTCATGGCGTGCAGCAGAATCTCGATTCCCTTCTGTTTGTTGAGCCGCCCGACGAACAGCAGCCGGTGTCCGCGCGGCGCGACGCCGTCGGGTGAAAACAGGTCGGTGGCCACCGGCATCGGCGCGACCACCGGCGCCGGCGCGGACACCACCTGCTGCACTTCGGCGGCGAGCCATTTCGAGACCGCCGTCACCGCGGCCGAGCGGTGCAACACGTGTCGAAACGCGGGGCGAGACAACGCGACGGAGCGCGCGAGGCGCACGTCGCTACCGTGGAGCGTCGTGACGAGCGGCTTGTTGGCGAGGCGTCCGAGCCACGTGCCCACAAGTCCGTTCGGGAACCACCAGTGCGCGTGCACGACGTCCGGCTTGAATTCGCGGCGCGCGTGTACCGCCGACCGGAACTCGGCGCCGAGGAATCCGAGCATCGTGAGGCGCGCGCTCCAGGATGCCTGAACCTGCGCCGCCATCGTGCCGGTATAGGCGAGCGTCTCGAACCGGCGCGGCGCGTAGTGGAAACGGTCCACCGGCACGTCATCGAGCGTCGCGTGCTCCGGGTAGCCCGGCGCGGCCGGCGCGACGACGCGCGTGTCGAACCCCTCGCTTCGCAGCGCCGTCGCGAGGCGCAACACGAACGACCCGGGCGTGTCGCCCAGTTGGCGGGGGAACGAGTGCGTGAGAAAGAGAACTCTCATCGGTCAGCGCGGCTCGGAGTCGGCGCCCATGGCGTCGACCTGGCGCTGGATCTCACGCAGTTGCGCGCGCTGCCCCGCGATCTGTTCGCCGATCAACCCGGTGGCGAAGAAGACGCTGCCGAGGATGAGACATGTCTGAATGACCGTCCACAGCGGGCGAATCCCCAGCGTATGGATGAACACCAGCGCGATGACGCCGAACAGGGTGCTCGCGGCGAAGAGTCCAGCGCCGAGCATGCCGAACAGGAGCAACGGCTTCTGGCTGAAGCGGAGCTCGAACCACACGGCGAGCATGTCGAGCACGCCGACGGGAATGCGGTGCCAGGTGGCGAACTTCGACTTGCCCGCGTGGCGGGGATAGAGCGGGACGGGGATTTCGGAAACCGTGAATCCCTGCGCCGCCGCCATGACGACCATGTAGCGGTGCCAATCGGGGCGCGTCGGCAGACTGTCCATCACCTCGCGCCGGTACGCCTTGACCGAGTTCAAGTCTTTGACCGGAACGTTGAACAGCGTGCGGCTCAGGCGGTTGTATATGCTGGAGACGAACGCCTTGTCGTAGTGCCCTTCCTTGAAGCCCGTGACCATGTCGGACTCGCCGGCGAGGATCGGCGCGACGAGCCGGGGGATGTCTTCGGGCTTGAACTGCAAATCGGCCGGATAGAACACGAGGACATCGCCGCGCGCGACGAGGTAGCCGGTGCGCAACGCGTCGGCTATCCCGCGCCGCGAGCGGTGGCGCTGGCAGCGCACGAACGGATACTGCTGGGCGAGCTCCTGGAGCACCGCCCACGTCCGATCGACGCTGCCGTCGTCGATGACGACGACCTCGTAGCTGTGCGGCGACGAGGCGAACGCCTCGGCCGCCTGCTCCATGAAGAGCGGCAGGTTCTCGGCTTCGTCCTTCGCGGGGACGAGGACGGAGACGTCGACCGAATCCCGGCGTCGTCGTTGCGCATCGAGGCTGCTGCCCGCGTACGGGTTCATCGGCGCCCCGATCGTTGAGGTCATACCCGCTTGCGCATTCGAGCGGACAGGACTCCGAGTTGGTCGCGGTACTTCGCCACCGTGCGGCGGGCGATCTGCACCCCGCCCTCCTTGAGGATGTTCACGATGGCTTGATCGGTGAGCGGATGCTTCGGGTCTTCCTCGCCGACCAGCTTCTCGATCTGCGCCTTGATGCCGCGGGCCGATACGTCTTCGCCGGCGGTCGTCGAGAGGCCGGACGAGAAGAAGAACTTGAGCGGGAGCACGCCGCGCGGCGTCTGGACGAACTTCTCGTTCGTCACGCGGCTCACCGTCGACTCGTGCATGCTGATCACCTCGGCCACTTCGCGAAGCGTGAGCGGCTTGAGGAACTGCACGCCCTTCTCGAAGAAGTCGCGCTGCCGGTCGACGATGTAGTTCATCACCTTGAGCATCGTTTGACGCCGCTGCTCGATCGCCTGGATCATCCAGTTCGCCGAGTTGAGCTTGTTGGAGATGAACTCCTTGTTCTCGCCCTCGAACTTCTTCTTGTCGCGCGCGATTTCCTGGTAGGCGCGGCTCAGCTTGAGGCGCGGCAGGTTGGCGTCGTTGAGAAAGACGTGGTAACGCCCGTCGATCTTCTCGACGATGAGATCGGGGATGATGTAGTTGTCGCTGGCGCTCGAGTACACGAGCCCGGGCTTGGGGTCGAGCTTCTTGATCTCGTCGGCGGCGCGCTGGACGTCGCCCGGGCTGATGCCGAACCGTTTGGAGATCTCGCTCCAGCGGTGGTTGATCAACTCGTCGAAGCAGTCGCGGACGAGACGGAACGGGACGGACTGCTCGAGTCCCGCCTCGCGGAGCTGGAGCATGAGGCACTCGCGCAGGTCTCTCGCGCCGACGCCCGGCGGGTCGAGCATCTGCACCGTGCGCAGCATGTCGTCGACCTCCTGCAGCGTGTACAGCGGCAGGTCCTCGGTGTCGCGCTCGATCGCTTCGGCGGCCTTGACGATCGTGTCGTTGACGGTGACGAGGAGGGTGTCGAGCGGACAGGCCAGATAGCCGTCTTCGTTGATGTTCCCGATGAATTCGTCGGCGAGGAGTTGCTGTCGCGGCGTGAGGTCGAGGAGGGTGATCTGGTCGGCGAGGTGGTCCGAGAGGTCGCGCGTGTCGACGGTGACCGGCTCGTAGTACTCCCGCTCCTCGTGCTCTTCGCGGCGGCCGCCGGTGTCGAACCCATCGAGGAGGATCTCCTCCCAGTCGATCTCGTCGCTGCTGTCCTTCTGTTCGGTCGGCGCCTCGGCTTCTACCGTCTCCTCTTCCTCACCTTCCTCATCCTCGAGCTCGACCATGTCGAGAAAGGGATTGTTCAGCAGCTCCTGCTTGAGGTGTTGCTGCAGGTCCAGCAACGGCATGTACAGCAGATCCATCGCCTGATACAGGCGAGGGTTGATCTTGAGTTCCTGCCTGAGCTGCGTGCTCTGAGAAAGTCCGGCTTTCATGAATCGAAGTTAGGCCGCGGGCGCCGAATCGTTCGCGGCGGCGAACCGCGCGCGCAGACGCGCCGTGAGCGTTGGACCAAGATAAATGTCGGCCACCGTGTCGTCGAACACGAGCTCGCGAACGGTTCCCGACACCTTCACCTGCCCATCAAACATGATGTATGCCCGGTCGACGATGTCCAGGGTTTGTTCGACATTGTGATCGCTGATCAGTACGCCGATTCCTCGGTGCCGCAGGTTGCCCACGATCTGCTGGATGTCGTGCACAGCGATGGGGTCGACGCCGGCAAACGGCTCGTCCAACATCATGAACTTCGGCTGCGTGACGAGCGCGCGCGTGATCTCCAGCCGCCGCCGTTCGCCGCCGGACAGCGAGAACGCCTTGTTGGTGCGGAGGTGCTTGATACTGAGCTCGTCGAGCAGCGTCTCGAGCCGACTGCGTCGTTCGTTCGCCGGCATGTCGAGCGTTTCGAGAATCGCCAGGATGTTGTCCTCGACCGACAGCTTGCGAAAAATCGACGGCTCTTGCGACAGATACCCGATTCCTTGCCGCGCCCGCTTGTACATCGGCATCGACGTGATGTCGGCGCCGTCCAGCACGATTCGCCCGGCAAGCGGCTCGATGAGGCCGACGATCATGTAGAAGGTCGTCGTCTTCCCCGCGCCATTCGGGCCCAGCAGGCCAACAATCTCCCCCTGTTGCAATCGCAGGGCCACGTCGTTGACGACGCGCCTCCGCCTATATGACTTGACGAGCCCATGTGCCTCCAGGACACTACCGCTGAGGGCCGCCGCGGGGCGAACGGGCGTCGCGACTCGGGCGTCCGGCGCCCCGGCGTGCTCCCCCGTCTCTCTCAGCGTCGCGGCAAGCGCCTCGCGCGCGCCGACGATGTCGCGCCAGGTGCGCTCCGAGAACCACACCTGCGGCGCGCGCTGGAATCCCCCGAGCGGAGGAACAACGATGCCGTCGCCGGCGAGACGGGGGAACACCGACATCGCGAGATGTTGCCGCACCTCGTCGAGGCTGAGGCGCCCCGCCTCTTTCTCCGCGTCGCGGCCGGTCGCGCGCAACGCCGCGAGGTAGTCGTCGCGGTAGACCTTGACGACCGCGTCGACGTTGGCGAGGCCCGTCGCGTCGGCGACGCTGATCAGCGCGTGCAGCGCCAGCGCGATCGAACGGTCGCCCTTCGCGAGTTGGTCGGCGAGGGCACGGACGGCCGACGGCGGGCCGGAATCGGGGGCGGGGGGAATTGGCGGCGGAACGGTCACGGATGATCTCGAGTTGGCCGGCCGATCGCCCGCTCATCGAGTGGTGATGAGGACGGCGGCTTCGCGGGTGTCTTGGGGGGCGTGTTGGGCGGGGCTTTTTTCTGTGACGCACCGGCTTTCGACGGAGCCGCCGACGCTCCCTTCGGCCTCGTCGTGTCGGCCTTCGCCTCGATGAATATGCCCGTGACGGAATCCACGGTCGTCACGGTGGCCACTTTGTTCGAGTCGTTGAAGGCGATGGTGATGTCGCGCGCCGTGACGTAGTTGAGCGACGCGCGGTGTTCGTTCGTGTCGCTCGGCGCGACGTGATAGAGCGAACTCGCGTTTCCGCGGGCGACGAGCTGCTGGATGCGCGGCGACTTGGACGTATCGCGCGGCGAGCGCGCCGAGGTATCGAAGTGGGCGACGATGGTGTCGCCGCGAAGCCAGTCGGTCGTGTCGGGCGAGGAGACCTTGTACTTGGCCGTGTCCGGACGGCCTTGCGCGAATGCACGGCGGAGCGCGCGCACGCGCTGGATTTGCTGTCCGGGCATGGTCACGTCGAGCGAGTCGGCGATCATGTTCTGGCTCGGCGACACGACCTTCGCGCGGTTCACGGAGCTCCAGGCGAAGGCGTGGTCGAGCAGATCGTTCTTGACGCGAAGATCGATCGTGTCGGACGTGAGCGTCATCGAGTCCGAGACTGCCTTGGCGTTGGCGCGAGTGAGCACGCGCGTCAGCTTCTTGTTGGTCGAGTACAGGTCGATGAGCGTGCCGGTGAGCGTAAACGGGTGGTCGCGTTTACCGACCACCTTGGGGTTCCGCATCAGCCGCATCGTCTCCTTTCCCTGATCGATGAACGCCGAATCGCCCGTCGCGGTGAGCGCGGTGTCCTTGAGGTTGTCGGCGGGACGCGTGATCTCGACGCGCCCGCCGCCGTAGATCAGGCTGTCGCCGTCCATGAAGACGTGGTCCGAGACCACCGTGAGCGGCGGCGCCAGCTTGCCGGTCGAATCTCGTTGCACGACCGTGATGGTCGGGCGCGCAACGGCGCTCATCTGCTCGCGCGGGCGGATCTTCGGAATCACTCGCTTGTACTCGGCCTGCGGCCCGACGAGCGTCGATCCGCTCGCCGTCTTCGCGTGGACGTTGCCCGCCGCGACGACCCGCTCGTCGTTCGGGAAGTAGTTGAGGAAGTCCGCGGTGACGTGGAAACGGGGCTCGTCGGCGGCCGCGTGGCCGACTAACTGAGCGTGGTCCGGGTACGACTCGGCGCTGTCGCTGTGCAGAACGATGTTCCGTTGCGGGCAATGGATTTGGACTTTGCCCCCCCAAAACGTCACCTGGCCGACGCCCGGCACGCTGTCGCTGGCAAGGCGGTCGCTGCTGAAGGTGCACGGCGTCGGTCTTGGCGGTCGGGCAGTTCCCGGCTGCTGCGCCGCCCCGAGGCGCGCGAGCGCCGCCGCGAGCACGAGGCCCCCCCCCGCGAACCGAACACGCCGCGTCATCGCTCGGGGAGCATCACCGACGATTTGCCGGTACAGCTGCGCAGGCAGCGGAAGGACGTGAAGCCGCTCGACGTCGTGAGCTTCTGCCCCGGCGCCTGCGTGGAGGTGAAGCCGATCCCGGACTGGGTGTCTTCGCCGCGCGTGAGCGTGTAGCTCGTGTCGCTCGAGATGACGTGCGAGATCTGGTTGTAGACCACGTGCGGCGAGCGCAGCGTGCGTCCGTCGACGAGCTTGATCAGCACGTCGCCCCAACCCTCGAGGATCTGCGTGCGCGTGCTGTACACGCCGCGCTTCGCTTCCATCGTCCCTTCGGGGGCGCCCGTTTCGCTCGTGAAGTTGACGTGCGCGCGTCGGAGATCGAAGCGCGTCGTCTCCTCGAGCACGAAAGCCGTGTCCGCGGTGAGGTCGCCCCGCTGCACGCCGTTCGTCGTGAGGAGAAAGTTCGCGTCGAACAGGACCTGGTCGGCGCTGTCGGCGACGGAAGCGCCGCCGGTGACCGGCGGTTGTTTGGCGCTGTTGCACGCGCCGGCCACGAGCGCGGCCAAGGCGAACGTCGCCAAGAGGGCGAGATTTCTCACGCGACCCGAGCCCGCATGAGGTCGTGCAGGTGCACGACGCCGACGAGTCGTTCCTGATCGTCGAGCACGGGCGTCGCCATGATGCCGAACTGCTCCATGCGGTAGGCGACCGCGCTGGCCAGCTCGCCGACGTGCGCGACCTTCGGCTGGCGAGTCATGACGGCGTGCAACGGCGTCGGCAGGAGGTCGCCGCCGCGCTCGACCAATCGGCTCAGGTCTCCCGCGGTGAGAAGTCCCTCGACGCGGCGCTCGCCGTCGCAGGCGACGGCGATGCCCCGCCGCTCGGCGATCATCATGATCGCTTCGCGCATGGTGTCCGACGAACGCAACACGGGCAGGTCCTCACGGAGCATGATCTCCTCGACACGAACCACGAGCTGTCGGCCGAGGGCGCCGCCCGGGTGAAGCCGGGCGAAGTCCTCGCGCTTGAATCCCTTCTCCTGCAATAAGGCGACGGCGAGCGCGTCGCCCAAGGCGAGCGCCGCCGTGGTGCTCGTCGTCGGGGCGAGATCGTGCGGACACGCCTCCTCGCCGACCGCCGCGTCGAGCGACACATCCGAGTTCCTGGCGAGCGCCGATGCCGGGTCCCCGGTGATGGCGATCGTTCGTACCCCGAAGGCCTTCAAATGGCTCAATAGGCCCAGGAGCTCGTCCGACTCGCCACTCTTCGAGATCAGGATCGCGACGTCGTTCCGGCCGACGATCCCGAGATCACCATGGACGCTGTCCACGGGGTGAAGGAAACTGGCCGGCGTGCCGGTCGACGTGAGCGTCGCGGCGATCTTGTGGCCGATCAGTCCGGACTTCCCGACGCCGGCCACGACGACCCGCCCCGGCGAATCGGCGATGAGTCGCACGGCGCGCGCGAACTCCTCACCGAGTCGGCCCTCGAGCGCGGACAGGGCGTCGCGCTCCATCCGGACGACGCGCTTCCCACGCTCGACGATCTCGTTTGTGCTCATCCGGCCGCCGCGGACGGCATCGCGCTGGAGGAGCGTTCAGCCACGTAGCCTTGCCACGCGCCGTCCCAGGCGCCGCGGGCCTTGAGGAGCAACTCACAAAACTCGCGCACGGCTCCGCGACCGCCGTGGCTCGTGAGGTGAACCCGGCTTTCTCGCCGCACTTCGGGGACGGCGTTGGCGACGCACGCCGGAAGCCCGACAGCCCTCAATAGCGGCAAGTCCGGAAAGTCGTCGCCGACGAACGCGCACTCCTCCGGCGGGATTCCGTGCCGCTCGAGGATGCTCAGAAATCCGCCGAGCTTGTGACCGTCGGGACCTTGCACAACGTCGTCGACGCCCAACTCCTGCGCGCGGAGCGTGACGCTCTCGGAGATCCGGCCGGTGACGATCGCGACACGAATCCCGGCCCGTCGAAGCAAGGCGACGCCGAGCCCGTCCTGGATGTCGTAGCGCTTGAACTCGAGCCGACGCCCGTCGACGTCGCCGAGGTAGATGCCACCGTCGGTCATCACTCCGTCGACGTCGAAGCCGACGAGCTTGATCGTGCGAGCGAAGACGGGGTCGATCATCGTCGCGCCCGGTCCCAGATGTCCACGGCGCGATCCACGAGCGCGTCGAGGGCGTCGAGCCGAATCATGTTCGGACCGTCGCTCGGCGCGTTGTCCGGGTCGGGATGCGTCTCCATGAACAGCCCGTCGGCGCCGGCGGCCGCCGCGGCGAACGTGAGCGGCGGAATGAACTCGCGCGCCCCGCCGCTCGCTCCGCCTTCGCCGCGCCCCGGCTGCTGCACGCTGTGCGTCGCGTCGAAGATGACGGGACAGTCGCACGCCGCGCGCATCCGGGCGAAGCCGCGCATGTCGACGACGAGATCGCCGTAGCCGAAGAACGTTCCGCGCTCGGTAACGGCGACGTCCGATTTGCGCTCGGTCCTGCCACGGACCTTGTCGACCGCGCCGCGCATGCCTTCCGGGTGCATCCACTGCCCTTTTTTCACGTTCACCGCGCGGCCGGTCTCGCCGGCGGCGACGAGGAGATCCGTCTGCCGGCAGAGGAAGGCCGGAATCTGGAGAACGTCCGCGACCTCGGCCGCCGGTGCGCATTGCTCGGGCAGATGGACGTCGGTGAGAATCGGAAGGCCCGTCGCCGAGCGCACGCGGTCGAGGGCGGCGAGCCCCTCGTGCAGCCCCGGCCCGCGATGCGCCCCGACGTTCGATCGATTCGCCTTGTCGAAGCTCGCCTTGTAGACGACACCGCCCGGCACGCGCTCGGCCAGGCGGGCCAGGTGTTCGCCGACGCGCAGGTTCAGCGCATCGGATTCGAGGACGCACGGTCCGGCAATCAGGAAGAGCGCATCCCGCCGGAAGTGCATCGCCACGTCAGTCGGCGGCTTCGACGAACGACGAGCTTTCGCGTCCCTGGCGGCGCGTGTGCTTGGACTTCACCGCCGCGGCGATGAAGCCGGCGAACAACGGGTGGGGACGCGTCGGGCGCGACTGCAGCTCGGGGTGGAACTGGCAGCCGACGTACCACGGGTGCGCCGTCAACTCGACGATCTCGACGAGCTGACCGTCGGGCGAGAGGCCGCTCAGCTTCATGCCGTGCTGCACGAACAGGTCGCGGTACTTGTTCGAGACCTCATATCGATGGCGATGGCGCTCGCTCACCTCGGGCTGTCCGTAGATCTCCGCGACGCGCGAGCCGCGCGCCAGCCTGCACGGATACGCGCCGAGCCGCATCGTGCCGCCCATGTCGGTGACGTGCTGCTGCGACTCCATGAGCGAGATGACCGGGTTGTCGCACTCCGGCGCGAACTCCGACGAATGGCTGTCGTCGAGCCCGCACACGTTGCGCGCGAACTCGATGATCGCCGTCTGCATGCCGAGGCAGATGCCGAAGAACGGCAGCCCGCTCTCGCGCGCGTGGCGAATCGCTTCGACCATTCCCTCGACGCCGCGCACGCCGAACCCGCCGGGCACGAGGAGTCCGTCGACGTTGCTTGAGAATCTGCGCCGCGCGCTCCGGCGACGCGGCCGCCTCGCTCGACATCCATTGGACGTCGACGCCGACGTCGTTGGCGATGCCGCCGTGGATCAACGCTTCCTGCACGCTCTTGTAGCTGTCGGCGTAGTCGGTGTATTTGCCGACGACCGCGATGCGGACCCGCTCGTGCGGCGACAGCACGCGCTGCACCAGCTCGCGCCAGCCGGCGAGCGGCGGCTCGGGAAGCTCGAGGCCGAGCTTCTGCACGACCTTGTCGTCGAGCCGCTGCTCGTGGAAGCGAAGCGGAATCTCGTAGATCGTGCGGACGTCGGGAGATTCGACGACGGCGCCGAATTCCACGTTGCAGAAGAGCGCGATCTTTCGCTTGATGTCGTCGGAGATGGGCCGGTCCGTGCGCACGATCAGCACGTCCGGCTGAATTCCGATCTGCATCAGCTCACGCACGGAGTGCTGCGTCGGCTTTGTCTTGAGCTCGCCCGCCGCCGCGATGAACGGCACGAGCGTGAGATGGATGAACAGCGCGTTCTCGCGTCCGACGTCGTGGCGGAACTGCCGGATCGCCTCGAGGAACGGCAGCGACTCGATGTCGCCGACCGTGCCGCCGACTTCGACGATCACCACGTCGGTCTCGGGCGCGAGCCGCCGCATGGCCGCCTTGATCTCGTCGGTGATGTGCGGAATCACCTGGACGGTCGCACCGAGGAATTCGCCGCGGCGTTCCTTGGTGATGACGTTGAGGTAGATGCGCCCCGTCGTGATGTTGTTCGCCTGCGAGAGCGCGCGGTCGATGAATCGTTCGTAGTGACCCAGATCGAGGTCCGTCTCGGCGCCGTCGTCGGTGACGAACACCTCGCCGTGCTGGAACGGCGACATCGTCCCGGGATCGACGTTCAGATACGGATCGAACTTCAGCATCGAGACGCGCAGCCCGCGTTCGACGAGCAGCCGGCCCAACGAGGCCGCGGCGATGCCCTTTCCGAGCGACGACACCACGCCGCCGGTGACGAAGATGTACTTGGTCGTCACCGGTCCTTGACCGGCGCGGTGCGGGGGCGGAGCTAGCTGCATGATGATGTCATCCGGTGGTGAAGGCGGTCCACTGTTCGTTCGCGCGCTCGAGATCCTGCTCCGTATCTATTCCCGGCCGGACCGGCTCGTCGACCAACGCGACGCCCATCGCCATTCCGGCGGCCAACGGCCGAAGCTGCTCCAGCCGCTCGATCTGCTCCAAGGGGTTCGGCGGCAACGCGACCCAGCGACGCAGTGCGTCGGCCGTGTACGCGTAAACGCCGATGTGCTGCCACACGTGGGCCCGCTGCGTCTCCGCGTCGCGATCGTTCTGCAGAAACGGAATTGGCGCCCGAGAAAAGTACATCGCGCGGCCCAGGTCGTCGGCGACGACTTTCACCACGTGCGGGTCGTGCAACACGTCTCGCGGCGCGAGCACGGCCGCCGTCCCCAGCGGGAAGCGCGAGTCGCTCACGAGCTGGGCCGCGCCACTGACCGCCTGCGCCGAGACGAAGGGCTCGTCGCCCTGGACGTTGATGATCAGGCCGAAATCCCGGAACTCCGGCTGCGCCGCGGCCTCGGCGACACGGTCGGTACCTGAGGGATGAGATGGGCGGGTCATGACGACGTCGGCACCGTGCTCGCGTGCTACGTGAGCCACTTCCTCGCTGTCCGTCGCGACGACGACGCGGTCGGCGACGCCGATCTCGGTCACGCGCTGCCAGACGCGGACGACCAGTGGAAGTCCCGCGAGAAGACGGAGGGGTTTTCGGGGGAGACGCGTCGCACCCAGCCTGGCTGGGATCACGGCGAGCGCCCTCATGTGCGGCGCTCGGGAGGGATGAGGACGGCTGGAAGCGCGCCCACGGCCGCAACGATCACGTCCCTAAATGTAAAGCGATTTGGGGGGGCCGCCAACCGGACCCCCGGCTAGAACAGCGAGATCCCCGCGGAGAATTTCGACGTGCGGCGGGCCGGATCGACGAGCCATTCGGTGTAGAGATAGCCCAGGGCCAGCCGCACTCCGCTCAACTGCTCGAGCTTCGGGAACTCTTGGAACGCCGCGCCGCCGAGCGCTTCGCGAAGCTCGAACAACGGGGCGCCGAGGCCGCGGATGGTCCAGCGCCGGATCGGGATCGCGTAGTGCGCGTCGATGTACACGAGCTGGTCGCCGCCGAGGGAGAGCAGGTCGATGGTCGGCAGCGTGCCGGGCCCGCCGAGGTAGGCCCACCGCTGGAGCGGAGTGTCGCCTCGGGTCGTGGCGACCACGTGTGCGTACACGTGCAGTGTCTGCCGGCCGAACGTCGGAAAGCTGACGTCGCCGTCGAGCGTGAGCTGCCCGAAGAACGGGTCTGTGACGGGGATTCCGACAGCGGCGGAAGACTGGTGCGCGACCTCGACGCGGACTCGGAGACGGGTGTCGATCGCGGCGCTGTCCCAATCCAGACGAACCCCGGCCAGCGCCGATTGGATGCCGCCGCCCTGCACCGCCGGGTTCGGCCGAAAGCGGCCGAGCGAGTCGCTGTAGTCGAGGAAGGTGAATGGGGCGCTGTTCACGACGGGCTCCGCCCGGATGCTCTCGAGATGCTCGAAGCGACCTCCAAGCTCCGGCTTCACGCGCCACCCCGGGCCGTTCCATTCGCGACTCAAGCGCAACTCACCGCGCGTGCCGCGAGAGTAGTTGCGCGTGTCCTGCCCGAACGCGAGGAACTCGAAGCCGTTGATCAGGTCGTTTCGAATCCAGGCATCGTTCGTGAAGACCGCCCGCGCGGCCGAATAGTCGAGAGTGATCCCGCGAGGAAAGTCGACGCTTCCGTCGACGCTCGGATCCACGGCGCCGAGCTGGGATCGGTAGGTGCCGAGCGGCGTCGCCTTGAATCGCAGCGTCGGAACGGCGACGTCGAACCCGAGCGAGAACCCGAGACCGCTCACGCGCTCGTACGTCGGCATCGCGATGCCTTGCAGCCCGGTCAGGCCGACGGTCGGTCGCAGCGAGTCCGGCGTTTGCGATCCTGCTCCCGCCGCCCCGCCCCATACGAGCAAGGCGACCAGGGCGGCGCGGCGGATCACCGCGCGAGCTCCAGAAAATTCCTGAGCAGCGCTTTGCCGTGCGGCGTCATCACCGACTCGGGATGAAACTGAACGCCGTAGACCGGATGCTCGCGGTGCTTCACCGCGTGTACCTCCGACGGATCGTCCTGCGCGACGGCAATGATCTCGAGCGACTCGGGCATGGACGCCCGCTCGACGATCAACGAGTGGTAGCGCATGACCTCCATCGGCGACGGCAGCCCGGCGAACACGCCGCTTCCGTCGTGACGGATCTGCGATGTCTTGCCATGCATGACGCGGTCGGCGAGAACCACCTCGCCGCCATACGCCTCACCGATCGCCTGATGCCCCAAACACACGCCGAGGATTGGGATCGACGCGCCCCAGCGGCGAATCGCGTCGACCGAGACGCCGGCCTCCTTCGGCGTACAGGGGCCCGGCGACAGCACGATGGCCGAAGGCGCGAGCGTGCCGATGTCGTCCACGCTCACCGCGTCGTTGCGGCGCACGACGACGTCCGCCCCCAACTCGCCCAGGTACTGGACGAGGTTGTAGGTGAAGGAGTCGTAGTTGTCGATGACGAGAAGCATGAGGCGCGTGCGGAGAGCGAGGTGCGGAGACGGGCCGATCAGGGGTCGTAGGTTCGGAGGTGCGGCGTGCGGAGAAAAGCCTTCAGGCTCTTGGATGATACTGCTTGTGGACCTGTCTCAGGTACTCCCGGTCCACGTGCGTGTAAATCTGCGTCGTCGAGATGTCGGCGTGCCCGAGCATTTCCTGTACGGCACGCAGATCGGCGCCGCCCTCGAGCAGGTGCGTCGCGAAGGAGTGGCGCAACGTGTGTGGGGAGACGGCCTTTTGGATTCCCGAGCGGTCGACGTATCGCCGCAGGATCTTCCAGGCGCCCATGCGGCTCAGGGGTTCGCCGCGCGCGTTGAGGAAGAGAATTCCCTTCCCGCCCTTGCCGCTCGCCTCCAACCGCGGACGCAGCTCGCGGATGTACGTCGCGACGGCGCCGATCGCCGAGCGCCCGATCGGGACGAGCCGCTCCTTGCTGCCCTTCCCGAACACCCGCACGAGCTTGTCCTCCATCAGGACGTCCCTCGTGCCGAGCGTGATCCACTCCGAAACGCGCAGGCCGGCGCCGTAGGCCAGCTCGAGCATCGCGCGGTCGCGGAAGACGAGCGCATCGTCGAGCGTCGGCGACGCAATCAACCGCTCGACCTCAGCCACGGTGAGAACCTCCGGGAGCGTACGCCACCGCTTCGGAGTCTCGAGACGCTCGCTGGGATCGCGGGCGACCGCGCCGTCGGCCAGGAGAAAGCGAAAGTAGGTGCGGATCGCCGAGATGTTTCGCCGGATCGAGGAGGGCGAGAGACCGACGTCCTTCAAGTGGTACACGAACTCGCGCAGGACGCGGCTCGTGACGTCCACCGGCGACGTTCCACCCTTGGTTCGCACGTACGCCACGAGGCGCTCGGTGTCGCGGCGATACGCCTCGAGCGTGCGCGGCGACGTCCCCTGCTCCAGCGTCAGGTAGTCGCCGAAGCGGTCGAGTTGAAAGCGGAGCACCGCGCCCTCGTCCAGCATGCCCCCCCCGTCACGACGCCACAGGCACGAGCGTCGCAACCGCGATGCAGGCGATGCCCTCGCCGCGGCCGATCCAGCCCATGCCTTCGTTGGTCTTTCCCTTCACGCTCACCTGCGACGCGCCGACGCCGAGCGCGCCCGCCAGCCGGTCGCGCATCAACTCGCGGTGCGACGCGATCTTCGGTTTTTCGGCGACGATCGCCACGTCCACCTGGTGGACCGCCCAACCGAGCGAGCGAACCCGCTCCACCGCGGCGCGCAGCATCTGCATCGAATCACGTCCCTTGTTCGCCGGATCACGATCGGAGAACATCTCGCCGATGTCTCCCGCCGCGGCGGCGCCGAGAATCGCGTCCGTGATCGCGTGCGCCGCGGCGTCGCCGTCGGAGTGACCCTCGAGGTGCACGTCGCTGGGAATCGGAACGCCGCCGAGGATGAGCGGTCCCGGCGGCGCGAACTGGTGCGAGTCGTAGCCGATGCCGACGCGCGGAGCGGAAAGGCGCGCGCCGCCGCTCACGCGGCCGCGCCGGTGGCCTCGATCGGCAGGATCGAGTAGTCCTGCCGGCGGCGCGCGACCGTGAAGCCGGCGTCGCGGATCGAGCCGTTCGATCTCCTCCGTCGTCGTGCGGTGGGTGGTGTTCGCCGCCGAGACGACGTTCTCCTCGATCATGAGCGAGCCGAAGTCGTTGCAGCCGAAGCGCAGCGCGGTCTGTCCGATCTTCATGCCCATCGTGACCCAGCTCGCCTGGAGGTTCGGGACGTTGTCGAGCACGATGCGGGCGATGGCGATGGTGCGCAGGTACGTCGATCGCGTCGGTCTTCTGCATGTGCGACATCGTCGGCGTGTTCTCGGGCTGGAGCGGCCAGCAGATGAACGCCGTGAAGCCGCCGGTGCGCGCCTGGACCTCGCGCACGCGCTCGAGATGCTCGATGCGCTCGGCCAGCGTCTCGCCGATGCCGTACATCATGGTGACCGACGTCTTCATGCCTTCGTTGTGCGCGATTTCCATGATCTCGAGCCAGCGGTCCGCACCGGCCTTCTTCTTCGCGACGAGGTCGCGGACGCGCTGGACGAGGATCTCGCCGCCGCCGCCCGGGATCGAGTCGAGCCCCGCCTTCATCAGCTCGCGGATGACGTCGCGCGCGTCCATGCGGAACGTCTTCGCGAAGAAGTCGACCTCGCTCGGGAGAAGCCGTGGATGTGAATCGGGTGATTGCGCTTGATGTACCTGAGCAGGTCGAAGTACCACTCGAACGGGATGTACGGATTGTGCCCGCCCTGCATGAGGATCTGGATCGCGCCCATCTGCTTCGCTTCGTCGATCTTGGCGCCGATCTGCTCGTACGACAGCGTCCACCCTTCCGCGTGCTTCGGCCGGCGATAGAACGCGCAGAATCCGCAATCGGCGACGCAGACGTTCGTGTAGTTGATGTTCCGGTCGACGATGTAGGTGACGACGTTGTGCGGGTGCTTCTCGCGGCGCACGCGATCGGCCTCGGCGCCGAGCTCGAGGAGCGACGCGTTCGTGTAGAAGTCGAGAACGTCATTCATGTCGCGCATGTCGTTTGTACTCAGGCCGCCGGAAGAAACGCGAGCGACCCGTCGGGCACCTTCCCCGCCGCCACGAGCCGCCGGAAGAATTCGGTGAGTCCAGCCAGGTGCGGGTACGAGAGGCCGTAGTCGAGCCCGGACAGATACTCGAGCGCACACCGGCTTGAGGACGCCGGTCGCCAGCGCGGCTTGCGCGGCGAGCGCGTCGAGGTGCTGCAATCCCCAATCGCGCGACGCGATCAGTCCCGCGTGAATCGCCAATGCATCGGTCGACCGGGGCCGTTCGCTGCGCGACCCACACGGCGAATACGAACGGCAGCCCCGTCCACGCTTTCCATTCGGCGCCAAGGTCGTACGCGAACCGGTACTGCGTGAGCGGGTGATCGCCGGAGAGCGACTCCGGCGAACGGAGCCGCGACCAGAGATGCAGCGCCGCGTCGCCGATGACGAGGCGCGCGTCGTGGTCCTCGTCGCCGAACCGCGCGACGTCCGACAGCTCGGCGTCGCTCGGCACGAACGCGGGCTTGGCGTCCCAGACGTCGCTCGAACAGCAGCTCGAGCAGTGCGACGCTGGTCATCGAGCTGCGGCTCACGAGCACCCGGCGGCCCTGAAGCTCGGCGGCTGGTCGCTTGGAGAAAAGCACCACGCTGCGCACGGGACCGTCGCTGCAGATCGCAGGTCGGGGAGCAAGCAGATACCGCGTCGCGTCGCGCGCGTACTCGACGGCCGAGATGACGCTCACGTCGAGCGTGCCGGCGGCCATCTGCCGATTCAGCTCGGTCGGGACGCCGTCGACCAATTCGCCGTTCGAGCGGACACGACGCCCGCGATCGATGGCGCCGTAAACCGGATAGCAGTTGATGTACGGGATGCGGCCGACGCGCATGGACGTCATGCGGCCGCCGGCGTGGCGGCGGGACCGTCGTCGAACGTGCGGATGACGTTGTAGAACGAATCGCGCTCGGCCGGCACCTTTCGGGCGCCGCGAATGAGCCGCAGCAACTGATCGAGCGTCATCGCCTGCGCCGTGTGCGCGCCGGCCTCGTGGTAGATCTTCTCGCGCACGACGGTGCCCTCGAGGTCGTTGACGCCGAAGTGCAGCGACGTCTGCGACACGAACGGCGTCACCATGATCCAGTGCGACTTGATGTGGTCGAAGTTGTCGAGGAAGAGCCGCGCCGACCGCGAGGTTCTTGAGGTCGTCGAATCCGGTGGTCGCGAGTGCCGGTCCGGTGCAGCGTCTCACCCAGCTCGTTGTTGTCGGGGTGATAGGCGAGCGGGATGTAGGCGAGGAAGCCGCCGGTCTCGTCCTGCAGGTCGCGCAGCATGTCGAGGTGCGCCATGCGGTCGGCAAACGTCTCGACGTGGCCGTAGAGCATCGTGCAGTTGGTGCGGATGCCGAGTGCGTGCGCCTCGCGATGCACGCTCGATGTACTCCTCGCCGGAGAGCTTCTTGTCGGCGATCGTCGCTCGCACGCCGGGGCTGAACACCTCCGCGCCGCCGCCGGGCATCGTGTCGAGCCCCGCGTCGCGCAGCGCGATCAGCGTGTCGCGGGTCGAGATCTTCTCGATGCGCGCGATGTGCGCGATCTCGACCGCCGTCAGCGCCTTGATGTGGACGTGCGGAAAGCGCTCCTTGAGCCCGCGGAACATCTCGGCGTAGTAGGCGAGCCCCGCGTGCATGTCGAGCCCGCCCACGATGTGGAACTCTCGCGTCAGCGTGCTGTTGGCCGCTCGCCGCTTCGGCGTAGACCTGGTCGAGCGTGTAGCGATACGCGCCTTCCTCTTTCGGCAGGCGCGCGTACGAGCAGAAGACGCACGTCTTCCGCAGGATGCAGATGTTGGTCGGGTTGATGTGCTGGTTGGCCGCGAAGGTGACGCGGTCGCCGTGCTTGGCCCGGTTCACCGCGTCGGCCATGTGGCCGATTCCGAGCAGGTCGCTGCTCTCGAAGAGCGCGACGCCGTCCACCGTCGTGAGACGCTCGCCGCGCTCGACCTTCGCCGCGACGGGACGAAGCGCCGGATCGCTGATCAGCCCCGCGTCGAGTGAGACCGCCGGCGACGGCACGGCGCTATTCCTCGAAGCGCTTGATGGCGAGGGTCACGTTGTGCCCCCCGAAGCCGAAGCTGTTGCTCAACACGGCGCGCACCGGCCGGTTGGCGGCGACATTCGGTGTGTAGTTCAAGTCCAGCTCGGGATCCGGCGTCTGATAGTTGATCGTCGGCGGGATCACGCAGTCGCGCACGGCCAGCGTGCCGATGATGAACTCCACGGCGCCGGCGGCGCCGAGCATGTGGCCGGTCATCGACTTGGTCGAGCTGACGTTCACCTTGGACGCGGCGTCGCCGAAGACGGCCTTGATCGCCTTCGTCTCGTTGAGATCGTTGGCGGGCGTGGACGTTCCGTGGGCGTTGATGTACTCGATGTCGCCCGGGCCGAGCTTCGCGTCGTTCATCGCGCGGCGCATGGCGCGCTGCGCGCCCTCACCGTCGGGCGCGGGCGCCGTGAGATGGTAGGCATCGCCCGTGGCACCGTAGCCCACGATCTCGGCGTAGATCGGCGCGCCGCGGTTGAGCGCTGCTCGAGGCTCCTCGAGGATCACGATGCCGCCGCCTTCGCCCATGACGAAGCCGTCGCGCGTCGCGTCGAACGGGCGCGACGCCGTTTCCGGCGACTCGTTGCGCTCGGACAGCGCCTTCATGTTCGCGAAGCCGCCGATGGCCATCGGCGTGACCGTCGCCTCCGACCCGCCGGTGATGACGACGTCGGCGTCGCCGTACTGGATGGTCCGGAACGCGTCGCCGATCGCGTGCGCGCTCGTGGCGCAGGCCGAGATCGTCGCGTAGTTCGGACCCTTGGCGTTGAACCGCATCGAGACGAGACCCGCCGCGATGTCCGAGATGAACATCGGGATGAAGAAGGCGCTGATCTTGCTCGGACCGCGCTCGCGGTAGACGTCGTGCTGCTCCTCGAACGTCTTCAGCCCGCCGATCCCGCTGCCGATGATGACCCCGACGCGGTCGGGGTCGTACGCCGAGCCGTTTTCGAGCCCCGCGTCGGCCATCGCCTGGACGGACGCGGCGAGGGCGTACTGGGCGAACAGGTCGGCGCGCTTGGCCTCCTTGCGCTCGAGGTAGATGAGCGGGTCGAAGCCCTTCACCTCGCACGCGAATCGGACCGGAAAGGTGGATGCGTCGAACTTCGTGATCGGGCCGCCGCCGGAGACCCCCTCGGTGATCGCACGCCAAGTCGCCGCCACGTCGTTGCCGACTGGCGTGATCGCCCCCATCCCGGTGACGACGACCCGGCGTTTGCTCACGCGGTGGTCCCGACCTTCTGGTTCAGATAGCCGATCGCGTCACCCACGGTGCGGAGCTTTTCGGCGTCTTCGTCGGGGATGTCGATGTTGAATTCCTTCTCGAACTCCATGACCAGCTCGACGATGTCGAGGCTGTCGGCGCCGAGGTCCTCGATGAAGCTCGCCTGGTCGGTGAGCTTTTCACGCTCGACGCCCAGTTCCTTCTCGATTATGTCACGAACCTTCTGAGCGTTGTCGGGCATTTGGATCGGTCCTCGTCGGATAGGAGAAAGTGGGAGCGGGGGTGTGCGAATAATCTACTCGGCCAGGGCGGTCGCCGTCAGCTAACGTGAATCGGGATTGGAAGATGCGACCCCGGCCTTCCTATTTTGTCTCAGGCGTATTCACATGACCATTCCGCCGTCGACGACGAACACCTGGCCGGTGATGTACGATGCGAGATCGGACGCGAGAAACGTGACAAGGCTCGCGACGTCGGCCGGCGTTCCCAGCCGCTCGAGCGGGATCTGGGTGAAGAGCGTTTTCTTGGCTTCGTCGGTCATCGCCGCCGTCATGTCGGTCTCGATGAAGCCCGGCGCGACCACGTTGGCGAGGATGTTTCGCGACGCGAGCTCCTTCGCGACCGACTTCGTGAGTCCGATGAGTCCCGCCTTGCTCGCCGCGTAGTTCGACTGGCCCTTGTTGCCGACGACGCCGACGACGCTGGCGATGTTGATGATCCGTCCCCATCGGCGTTTCATCATTCCGCGCGTCGCGGCACGCATGGCGACGAACGCGCCCCGCAGGTTCGCGTTCAACACGGCGTCCCAATCGTCGTCCTTGAGACGCATCAGCAGATTGTCGCGGTTGAGTCCGGCGTTGTTCACGAGAATGTCGAGCGTGCCGAAGTCCTTCTCCACGCTCTCGATGAGCGAGGTCATCGCGGCGATGTCTCCCACGTCGCAGCCGTAGCCTCGCGCTTCGCTGGAGATGGACGCGGCGGTCTGCCGCGCGCGGTCAGCATCGCGCCCGACGACGGCGACACGCGCGCCGGCGCCCGCCAGCGATTCCGCGATCGCGCGGCCGATGCCGCGCGTGCTCCCCGTGACGAGCGCCACTCGTCCGCCGAGATCGATCTTCACGAGACGGCCAGCTCGGTGAGCTGCGCGACTTCGGCGGCCGTGCCGCACGTCGCGGTCTTGAGCGATCCGTCGATCTTCTTTACGAGGCCGACGAGGACCGAGCCCGGACCCATCTCGACGTACAGCGCGTTCGGATGCCGACGCGCGATCGCGACGATTTCGTCGCTCCACCGCACCGGGCTGGCGAGCTGGCGCAGCAGCAGCGCCTTGGCGTTTGCGACCGTCGTCACCGGCTCCGTCGTCACATTCGAGTAGACCGGGAAGTCAGGGTCGCCAAACGACGCGGCGTCAAGCGCTTCGGCGAGTCCATCGGAAGCGCTTTCCATGAGCGGCGAATGGAAAGCGCCGCTCACGTTCAACCGAATTGCCCGCTTCGCGCCCGCCTCCTTGAACAGCGCCATCGCGCGCTCGACGCCGGCGACTTCTCCGCTCACGACGAGCTGGCCGGGGCAGTTGTAGTTCGCCGGAACCACGAGACCCGCCTCGCTCGACGCCTGCGCGCAGATTTCCTCGATCGGACGGCCGATGTCGCCCAGGATCGCCGCCATCGTCCCCGGTTGCTTCACGCCGCTCTCGTACATCAACTCGCCCCGGCGGCGCACGACACGAACCGCGTCCTCGACGTCGAGCGATCCCGCCGCGTGGTAGGCCGTCAACTCGCCGAGCGAATGACCGGCCGCGGCGACGACGCGCGATCCGATGGCGTCCTTCGCGATCGCCCACACCGCGGCGCCGTGCGCGAGCAGTGCGGGCTGAGCGTTGTGCGTGAGGGTCAACTCCTCGGCCGGACCTTCGAAGCACAGTGTGCTGAGCGCCGTGCCGAGCGCCGCGTCGGCGCGCTGGAACACGTCGCGCGCTTCGGCGAACGAGTCGACGAGGTCCTTGGCCATGCCCGGCTTCTGCGAGCCCTGGCCCGGGAAAAGGAGGACGACGTCCATGGTCAGAGGCGCACGACCATCGAACCCCAGGTGAAGCCCGCGCCGAACGCCACGAGCAGCACCGTCGAGCCCTCGCCGATGCGTTCCCTTCTCGATCGCCTCGTCGAGCGCGATCGGCACCGACGCCGCCGACGTGTTGCCGAATCGGTCCACGTTCACGTAGACCTTTTCCATCGGGATGTTCGCGTGCTTGGCGGTCGCCTCGATGATCCGGATGTTGGCCTGGTGCGGGATCATCAGGTCGATGTCGGCGCCGGTGAGCTTGGCGGCGTCGAGCGCGCGCGTCGACGCTTCCGACATCGACCGCACGGCGTTCTTGAAGACCTCGCGGCCGTTCATCGTGATGAACTGCGAGTGCTCGGCGAGGACGTCGGCGGAGAACGGTCGAGCGGCGCCTCCGCCGCGCCGGCAGAGCAAGTCGCCGAGCGTGCCGTCGCTGCGGACGAACGTCGAAAGGATTCCCTTGCCGTGCTTCGAGCGCTTGAGCACCGCGGCACCCGCGCCGTCGCCGAAGAGCACGCACGTGGAGCGGTCGGTCCAGTCGGTGATCGCGCTCAGCTTCTCGACGCCGACGACGAGCGCCGTGTCGGCGTTGCCGGCCGCGATCATGCTTTCGGCGACGGTTCCGCTGTAGATGAATCCCGAGCACGCGGCTCCGACGTCGAAAGCGGCCGCGCGGCTCGCGCCGAGCGCCGCTTGAAGATCGACGGCCGCCGACGGCAGCAGCCGATCCGGCGACGCGGTGCCGAGCACGATGATGTCGATCTCGCCGGGCTGCACGCCGGCCTTCTCCATCGCCGAGCGCGACGCCATCGCCGCGAGATCGGTCGCGCTCTCGGTCTTGGCGATGTGGCGCTCCTTGATGCCGGTGCGCTCGACGATCCACTCGTCGGTCGTCTCGATGCCGATCTTCGCGAAGTCGAAGTTCGTCATCACGGTCGCGGGGATGCCGCGGCCCGTGCCGGCGAAGTACGCGATTGGTCGCTTCATGCGAGATGCCGGCCGATGTGTTCGTTCATGCGGGTCTCGACCGCCTGCACGGCCACCTTGATGGCGTTCTTGATGGCGCGGGGCGACGACTTTCCGTGCGAGATGATGCTCACGCCGTCCACGCCGAGGAGCGGCGCGCCGCCGTGCTCCGAGTAGTCGAGTTGTTTGAGCGCGCCGATGATCGTCTTCTCGTCCACGCCGGCCTTCACGAGCATGCGCGATGATGAGCGGCGCGACCGCCTCGTAGAACTTGAGCACGACGTTGCCGACGAAGCCGTCGCAGACGACGACGTCGATCGGACCGCGGTCGCAAGCTGCCCGCGGGTAGGTCGCGCCCCTCGACGTTGCCGAGGAAGTTGAGGCCGGCCGACTGGAGCAGCTGGTGCGCTTCCTTCGACGACGGCGTTCCCCTTTTCCGGCTCCTCGCCGATGCTGAGCAGACCGACCGCGGGATTCTCGCGCCCGAGCAGGTCCTCGGCGTAGACGACGCCGAGCCGCGCGAACTGAACCAGCTCGTCCGCGGAGCAGTCGACGTTGGCGCCGGAGTCGAGCACGACGACCGGTTTGCGCCCGGTCGGAAAGAGCGTCGCGATCGCCGGCCGCTTGACCCCCGCGTGGAGGCGCAGCACGACCATCGACGCCGCCATTTGCGCGCCGGTGTTGCCCGCCGACACGAAGGCGTCGGATTTTCCTTCGGCCTGCAGCTTCAGCCCCACGAGCATCGAGCTGTTCGGCTTGCCGCGGATCACCGCCGCCGGCTTGTCGGTCATCTCGATGACGTCGGGCGCGTCGACGATCTCCACGCGACTACACTGCGCTCGCAGCGATTCGTATTGCGGTTCGACCAAAAGCGCGTCGAGCTGCTCGCGGACGACGCTCGAGCGACCGACGAGCTGCACGGTGTGTCGTGGATCGAGCTCGCCGAGGGCGAGCAGCGCACCGGCGACGGTCGCCTGGGGGGCGAAGTCGCCCCCCATCGCGTCCAACGCGATCCGCGCCAAGGCTACGCTTCCCTGGCTTCGACCCGCTGTTTACCGGCGTAGTAGCCGCACTCGCCGCACACGCGGTGCGGCCGCTTGGGCGAGCCGCACTTCGGACAAGCCTGCAGGATGACGGCGGGCGCCTTCTTGTGCGTGTTACGGGCGCGCTTTTTTCGCTTCGAGGTGCGTCTCTTGGGGACGGCCATGGTCGTAGAGAGTTGCTGGTGGTTTGGAGTCCGGCGGGCGCGGGGACGGTGTTCGGAGAACTATCGCGACGAGACGTTGAGCTTCTTCAGCGCGTCCCACCGCGGGTCGGCCGTCTGCGTCGCGCATTCGTGAGGCCCGGCGTTGAGATCCGCCCCGCAGCGCGGGCAGAGCCCTTTGCAATCGGGGCGGCAGAGCGCGAAGGCAGGTGCCGCGAGCAGCCACTGCTCGCGCAGCGCGGGTCGAACGTCGAGGTCCGCCGCGGCGCGTTCGTACACGTACACGTCGGGTTCGTCGGCGTCTTCGCCCCCCTGCTCGGCGAAGATGATGTGCGCCTCCTCGTCCACGTGCGCCTTGGCGTCAGCCAAGCAGCGGCTGCACTCGAGGACGACATCGCCATGCAGGTGGGCATGCCAGTAGAAACGACCTTGGCCGGCCGACGAGATTCGGCCGGTGACTCGCACGCCGTCGACGGGCTTTCGATCACTTTCTTCCCAGACCGGATCGTCGGCCGACAGCACGTCGTCGACAACCGCGGCGTGTGCTTCGAGGGATCGAATGTCGAATGACAGCATCCCTCAAAAATAGCCCGTCACGTGGCTCGCTACAAGTTGCTGGAGCGACAGAGCTTAGATCGACGTTAGAGGGCGCCGAGGACGTCGGATTCGGCGAAGAAAAAACGCGCCTCGCGCTGGGCGTTTTCGTCGGAGTCGGAAGCGTGAATGGCGTTGCGCTCCTTGGACTCCGCGTAGAGCTTCCGAACCGTGCCCGCCTCAGCCTGTGCGGGATCGGTCGCGCCGATGGCGGTGCGCAGCGCGGCGACGGCGTTCTCCTTCTCGAGAACCATCGGCATGCACGGGCCCGAGGTCATGAACGAGACGAGCGGCTTGAAGAACGGGCGTTCGCGGTGCACGGCGTAAAATTCGCCGGCCTGGGATTCATTCATGTGCATGACCCGACTCGCGCGGATCTTGAAGCCCTGCTGCTCGAGGTGCGCGATGATCTTCCCCGCCTTGGCGGAGCCGAGGGCGTCGGGTTTGATGATGGTGAGGGTATAGTTGCCGGCCATAACGAGGTCGAGGTGAGTTGGAGACTGCGCTGGACAAAACTAGCGGCTCTTCTTCCTCACAGATGACGCGGCGCCGGTGACTTCCGCGCGCCCGAGCGGAGATCGCGGATAGTCAGTCGAGCCCTGCCATGAGCTTGAGCGTGAGCAAGAGCAATGAGCAACCGCTAACCGGGTCCCGGTGAGAGCAATCAGCTCACGGCTCATGCTCAAGCTCTTGCTCGAGGCAGGGCTCGCTAGCGCGTCCGAGATGCTGACGAGCCAAGACTGCCTCAGCACGCCGCTCCCGGGTCGCAAGACTCCGTGCCGCCTCGACAATCAGAGTTTCTTCTTCAGCAACTCGACGAAATCCATCGGCCGCTTGGCGACGCCCATTCCCGCCGCCTCGAACGCGGCGATCTTTTCCGCCGCCGTTCCCGCCGAGCCGGAGATGATCGCCCCGGCGTGACCCATGCGTCGTCCGGGCGGCGCCGTCTGCCCGGCGATGAAGCCGACGACGGGCTTCTTCATGTTCTGCTTCACGAACGTCGCCGCGTCCTGCTCGTCGGTGCCGCCGATCTCGCCCATCATCGCGACGGCCTTCGTCGCCGGATCCGCCTCGAACGCGGCGAGGCAGTCGATGAAGTTCGTGCCGTTGATCGGATCGCCGCCGATGCCGACGCACGTCGACTGACCGAGGCCGGCGCGAGTCAGCTGATACACGACCTCGTACGTGAGCGTCCCGGAACGACTCACGACGCCGACGCCGCCCGGCGTGCAGATGCGTCCAGGAATGATTCCGACCTTGGACTGGCCCGGGGTGATGAGCCCCGGGCAGTTCGGGCCGATGAGACGCGCGCCCTTCTCCTTCACGAACGGGTAGACGCGCGTCATGTCGAGCACCGGAACGCCTTCGGTGATCGCGACGACCAACTGGATGCCCGCGTCGGCCGCCTCGAGAATCGCGTCGGCGGCGAACATCGGCGGCACGTAGATGACCGACGTGTTGGCCCCTGTCGCGGCGACGGCGTCGGCGACGGTGTTGAAGATCGGCGTCTTGTCCTCGAACTTCTGTCCGCCCTTCCCCGGCGTGACGCCGGCGACGATGCGCGTGCCGTACTCGAGCATCTGCTTCGTGTGGAACGAGCCGTCGCGGCCCGTGATCCCCTGCACGACGACAGTCGTGTTCTTGTCGATGAAGATGCTCACGCGGCCTTCCCCCCTTTGGCCAGCGCGACGGTCTTCTGCACCGCTTCGTCCATGTCCGACGACGCGGAGAAGCCGTTCTCCTGCAGGATCTTCATCGCGATCTCTTCGTTCGTGCCGGTGAGGCGGATGACGATCGGCACCTTGAGCGGATTCTGCTTCGTCGCCGTCACGATGCCGTTGGCGACGTCGTCCGTCCGAGTGATGCCGCCGAAAATGTTGAAGAGGATCGCCTTCACGTTCGGATCTTCGGTGATGATCTTGAGCGCGTTGACGACCTTCTCGGGGTTCGACGAGCCGCCGATGTCGAGGAAGTTCGCCGGCTCGCCGCCGTAGTACTTCACCAGATCCATCGTCGCCATCGCGAGTCCGGCGCCGTTCACCACGCAGCCGACGTTTCCGTCGAGCTTGATGAACGTGAGGTTCGCGTTGCGCGCCTGCACCTCGCTCGGCGCTTCGGCGCTCTCGTCGCGCAGCGCGGCGATCTCCGGGTGCCGATCGAGCTCGTTGTCGTCGATCACCATCTTCGCGTCGAGCGCGACGACGTCGCCCTTCGGCGTCGTGACGAGCGGATTGATCTCGGCCAGCGAGCATCCGTTCTTCATGAACGCGGCATAGAGCTGCAGCAGGATCTTTCGCCGCGGCGCGCACCTGCTTGACGTCGTCGTAGAGAAAGAACCCGAGCCGGCTGGCCTGGTACGGTTGCAATCCGTAGCGCGTATCGACGGGCAGCTTGAGGATCTTGTCGGGCGTCGTGGCCGCGACCTCCTCGATGTCGATGCCGCCCGCCGGACTCACCATGAACACCGGCTTCTTCGTCGCGCGATCGAGGATGATGCCCGCGTACGCCTCGGTCGCGATGTCGGCGGCCGGAGTCACGAGCACCTGCTCGACCGTGAGTCCCTTGATCTGCATGCCGAGGATCTTGCCCGCGATCTCGCGCGTTTCCTCCGGCGACTTGGCGAGCTTCACCCCTCCCGCTTTGCCGCGGCCGCCGGCGTGCACCTGCGCCTTCACCACCACCGTGCCGCCGAACTTGCGCGCTATCGACTCGGCCTCGGCGGCGCTCTTGGCGACCTCGCCGGGCGGGATCGGCACGCCCTCCTTTCGCAGCAGCTCCTTCGCCTGATACTCGTGAATGTTCACGCGTTCTCCGTATGCGTCGTGTCGTTCATGCCGTGATCGTGGTTCCTGCTTCGCCGTGCACCGCGTCCCGCCCGCGTGCGAGCGACGTGATGATCGCGCGCGGCCGTTCGGCGCCAAAGCGCGCGGCTTCCGTGCGGCGAACGAAATCAATCGCCGCCCGTATCTTCGGCGCCATACTTCCCTCGCCGAAAGACTTTTGTCGGTCCATCGCCGCCGCCTCGTCGGCGGTGAGCCTCGCCAAGGGACGCTGCCGGGGCGTCCCCCACTCGGCGTAGACCGCTTCGACGTCGGTGAGAATCAAGAGCAGCCCGGCGCCCAGGTCTCGCGCCAGCACGGCGGCCACGAGGTCCTTGTCGACGACCGCGTCGATGCCCTCCCAGCCCAGTGTCGGATGACGATACACCGGCGCGCCGCCGCCGCCGCACGCGATCACCGGCGTCCCGGAATCCATCAACGTGCGGATGACGTCCAACTCGCGAATGCCGAGCGGAATCGGGCTGCCGACGACGCGGCGTTGGTTGCCGTGACCGTCCGCCTTGATCACGAACCCCTCGTGCTCCAGCTCCGCCGCCCGCTCCGCCGAAAGCGCATGCCCAATGAACTTCGTGGGTTGTCTGAGCGCGGGGTCGTTGGGGTCGACCTGCACCTGCGTGATCACGGTCGCCACGCTCCGCGCGATGCGCGGCCCGCCGGGTTCGCGCATCAGCGCATTCTCGAGCGACTGTTGGATCATGTAGCCGATCCAGCCGGCCGTCGCCGCGACGAGAACACCGAGCGGGAGCGGACTTGCTTCCTCGCGCGCCGCCTCGTTCCGGACCATCTCGTCGCCGACTTGAGGACCGTTGCCGTGAACGACGCACACGTTCCAACCGTCGTGGATCAGCTCGACGATCGGCGCCAGGCTCTCCCGAGTGTGGCGAAACTGGTTGTAGATAGTCGCCGGCTCACCGGCGGGCGCGAGTGCGTTGCCGCCGAGTGCGACGACCGCGCTGCGGCGTTCCCCGCGCCCACCCGTCGGGGCGACGTCGATCATTTCCGCTTCTCCGGTGCGAGCAATCGCCCGAGGGCGTCGAACGCGTGGCCGAAGGCGACCCAGTCGCCGCGGCGCAACGCGTCGCGCATCGCCGCGTAGAGCGCGCTCGCGCTGTTCCTCACCTCGGGCGTCGCCGTCGCGGGCAATGCGGGCACCGGCGGTACGAGGCCGAACGGCGGCGCCACCGACCGCGCGGTGTCGTCGGAGAGAAGGGCGACTCGACCGATCGACGGCGTGTTTTGAGAACGCCACCGGTACGACGGCTGGAGGAACGCGATGCCCGACCGCGTCGGGACCACGCGCACGCGGCCGGTTGCCAGCGGCCCGGAGGCGTCATGGGCCGCCCCGCCGGCGCTGTCGACCGCACGAAGCCGGTCGAGCACGGCGCCCCAACGCGGGCCCGGCGCGGCCAGCGGATACCAGAGCATCGAGTCGGACGCGTTGCCGAGTCCGATGATCAATCCGCGCAGACGATCGCTGTCGTCCACCAGCGGAAGCGCCACCGCCGTCGAACTGCCGCCGCGCAGCGCGATCGGCACGTCGTCCCCGAAGAGCGCGCTGTCGGCCCCGTTCAGGGCGGGAACGCGACGTCCGATACCGGGGCCCGGCCCGTACCAGCCGAACGACGTCGCTCGCGCATAAAGGCCGTCGAGCGGCGGACCGACGAGCGACCGCAATCCCGGTGAAAGCGACTGCCACGTCGTGAACATCGACGGCAGCAAGTGCACCCAGGTGGATGCGACCGGATCGAGCACCGAGTCGCGCACGAGAATGACTTCGCCCGTCGACGACTGGACCACCGCCGTCGCGGCGTGGCGCAAATAACTGAATTCGTCCGTGCCGATCTGCACCCGCCGGCTGAGCGGATAGTCCGACGACGCCGAGTAGAGATCGACCGCCCAGTACAGCGTGTCGCCCGACAGGAGCGGCGCGACACGGCGTCCCTGGAAGAAGAACGGCGCGTACCGATGCAGCCGGTCGCGAATGTCCCGGTGCGTGATCAGCGTCGGGTGTGGCTGAACGATGTCCCGAGACAAGATTCGCAGGTTCTGGAGCGACCATGCGGCGGTGAGACGCGCCAGGAACGTGTCGAGCGCGACGCCCGTCGTGTGCGTCAGCGAATCGGAAACGACCGTCATCGGCGATGCGCCTGGGAACACGATTGGCAGGTCGAGAGGACTGTCGTCGGTCGCCGACGCGGCCGACCCGGCGACGCGCATCGGCGCGCCGCGCTCGTCAGCGTCGGCGGCGAGAACGCGCGCCGCGGTCCACGGTGCGCGCGCCGACGCGCCCGACGGCGGCGCGCTGACGACGTTGGCGACGATTCCCTGCGGAGACGTCCGCCAGCCGATCGCCGAGCTCGCGTCGTCGGGGCGATTGAGATCGATCGCGCGGTTGAGCGACGGGCCATCCCACACCGGAATCCACGGCAGCGCCGCGGCGAGCGTCGGGTACACGCGCCCCGAGTCGAGCACCGTCGAGTCGATGGCGAAGGCGCGCTTGGTGAACGCGGCGCGAGTGGCCATGTAGTCGTTGTCGCGCGAACGCCGGTAGGCGTCGGGGCCGACGTGGTCGACGGCGAACGGCGCGACCTCGTGAACGAGCAGGCCGAGTACGACGATCGTGAGCACGGCCACGCCGGCCAGGCGAAACTGTCCGGCGAAACCTGCCCAGATGACCACCACCGCGGCGCCCAGCGTCGCGAGTGCCAGCACGAGGTCTCCGGTCACGCCGACCTTGTCGTCGACGAATCCGAACAGTCCGTCCGGGCCCGTTCCCGACGTGACGAGCGCGTACATGTCGAGACGAAAGCTCCAGGCCGCGAGCAGCAACAGGATGCCCGCGAGGACCGTGAGGTGCCGGCGCACGTAGCCGGTCATGTGGAGCGTTCCGCGTTGAAACCGCAGGCTTGGCGTCAGCGCGTAGAGCAGAATCACCGCGAGGCCGATGACCCCCACACCGACGAACGCCCAATCCCAGAGCGTGTTCTCGAACGGCAGCCAGTAGACGAAGAACCCGAGATCCGTGCGAAAGTTGGGCTCCGGCTCGCCGAACGGCTGTCCCGACCGCGCCAGCATCGCGGTCGTCCAGCCGTCGCCCGATGGCAGCAGCAACAGGCCGATGAGGATCGCCAGGATCGCGGCCGCGGCGATCATGTACTTCCCCGGCACCTCCTCGCCGATCTCCAGATTACCCACGCGGCGCGGAAACACGAGCGAGACGACGGAGTGGCGAACGGCATAGAAGTTCGCATATGCGAAGATCGTCGTGACGGCGAAGGCGCCGGCGTCGATCGCGGCGATCGTCCCGGCGCGCAAGCGCCAGAGCGCGCCGGCGCCGAGCGCCTCGTACCACTGATAGTCGGCGTAGATCGCCGACAACGCGCGGCCGGCGAGCAACACGATCGCGATACCGCCCAACGCCACCACGAACCAGCGCCGCATCGTCATGTCAGACGCGCACGCCCTGGGCGCGCAGCCATCCCTCCATCTCGCCGCGGATCGCCGCCAGGCGCTGCTCGTTCGCCGCCTCGTAGCGCGCGACGATCACCGGCTGGGTGTTCGAGGCGCGGATCAAGCCCCATCCGTCGCCGAACAGGACGCGGACTCCATCCACGTCGATGACGTCGTGCTTGGCGCGAAAGTGCGCGACCGCCCGATCCACCAGGCCGAACTTGAGCTCCTCCGGCACCTCGATCCGAATCTCGGGCGTCGCGACCAGCTCCGGAACGTCGGCCAGCGCCTGCGCGACCGTCTGCCCCGAGTCCGCGAGAATGCGCAGCAGGCGCGCCGCGCCGTACAGTGCGTCGTCGTGGCCGTAGAACCCTTCGCTGAAGAACATGTGGCCGGACATCTCGCCGGCGATCGGCGCGTGCGTCTCGCGCATCTTGTCCTTGATGAGCGAGTGGCCCGTCCTCCACATGAGCGGCTTGCCGCCCGCGCGCGCGACGGCGTCCGCGAGCGACTGCGAGCACTTCACGTCGAAGATGATCGGCTGTCCGGGCCCCGTGCGCTTCAGCACGTCGCGCGCGTAGAGGATGAGGATCCGGTCGCCCCAGACGATTCCGCCGTTGCCGTCCACGACGCCGATGCGGTCGGCGTCGCCGTCGAACGCGATCCCGATCTCGGCGCCGTCCTCTTTCACGGCGCGGATCAGGTCCTCGAGGTTTTCCGGCACCGTCGGATCGGGGTGGTGATTCGGAAACGTCCCGTCGCTCTCGCAGAAGATGCCGCGGCTCCCTTTCGCCAGGCCGAGTCGGGCGAACAACTGGGCCGCGACGAGCGAACCGGCCCCGTTGCCGCAATCGTACACCGCGCGGATGGGGCGCGACAGCTTGCCGATTCGCTGCGCGACGTCGTCGACGTATCGATCGATGACCTGCTCTTCCCGCACGCTTCCGCGTCTCGGCGCCGCGGGCGCGGGCTGTTGCGTGAGCTGGTACAGACGCTGGATCTCGTCGCCGTGCAGCGAGCCGGTGCCGACGGACAGCTTGAAGCCGTTGTACTCGGGCGGATTGTGCGATCCGGTGATCTGGATTCCCCCGACGACTGGAAGTTTGTTGAGCGCCCAGTAGTTGAGGGGCGTCGGTACGACGCCGATGTCCACGACGTCGACGCCGGCCCCGGTGAGCCCGTCGACCAGCGCATCGCGCAGACGCCCGCCGCTCGGCCGGTTGTCGCGGCCGACGGCGATCGCACCGCGCACCTGGTGCTCGGCGAGGTACACGGCATACGCACCGCCGAGCGCGTGGGCCGCGTCGGTCGTCAGGTCGCGGTCGACGACGCCGCGGATGTCGTACTGGCGAAAGATCCCGGGGGCGATGGCCATGTTCTAGAAAATAGAACGGCCCCCGAGTGAGCTAGGATTGGCCGTAGTTCATCTGCGGTATCCGCGCTGAATTCTTGCTCGTTCGTTCTCGTGGCCGGGTCGTCTCAGCGGCCCGCGGCCACATTCTGGCCGGTCGGCACGGTCGCCGACGTCGGCGGCACCATCTCGATTCTCGGGCCGGCGAGCCGCGCGATGGCGATCGCCTGCTCGGGGAAGAAGCCGAAGAACAGGATCAGCCCGACGCTGAGGCCGAGCACCATCCGCGTGATTCCGCCCGCCGCTTCCGGCGCCGGGGCGTTTTCGGGGCGCGGGCGCATGAACATCAGCATCACGACGTACATGTAGTAGCCCGCCGACACGACGGTCGTGAGCACGAGCACGACGGCGAGCGTCGTCTGCTTCACGGGCGCCTGAAGCGCGGCCTGGAGCACGTACCATTTGGCGAAGAAGCCGGCGCCGCCGAAGATCGGGAAACCCATGAGCGCGAGCATCAGCACCGCCATGCACACGGAGAGTCCGGGTCGCACGCTGTAGAGCCCCGACAGGTCGTCGAGCATCACGGTGCCCTGCCCGTCGCGCGTGAGCGTCACGACGACGGCGAAGGCGCCGAAGGTCGCCAGGGTGTAGATGAACAGATAGAACAGAAGCGCCGAGGAACCCTGCAGAGTGCCGGCGGCGAGAGCGACGAGGAGATAGCCCGCGTGCCCGATGCTGGAGTACGCGAGCATGCGCTTGAGATTCTTCTGCACGATGCCGATCGCGTTGCCGATCACCATCGTGGCGATCGCCAGCCCGCTCACTGCCGGCAGCCAGGTGTGGAAGCTCGTCGGAAACGCCTCGAGCCACACGCGCATGAACGCGACGAAGGCCGCCGCTTTCACCGTCGCCGCCATGTAGGCCGTGATCGGCGAGGGCGCGCCGTCGTAGACGTCCGGCGCCCACATGTGGAACGGCACGGTCGCGACCTTGAACCCGAAGCCGATCAACATCAGCGCGATTCCCGCGACGAGCAGCGGACCGTGGACGAGGTCGTACTGCACCGTCCGCTCGGCGATCAGCACGAGGCTCGTCGTGCCGGTCGCGCCGTAGACGAGCGCGATTCCGTAGAGCAGAAACGCCGTCGAGAACGCGCCCAGCAAGAAATACTTGAGCGCCCCCTCGGCGGACCGCTCGCTGCGGCGGTTGATGCCGGAGAGCGCGTACACCGAGATCGACATCAGCTCGATGCCGAGGAACACGATCATCAGGTCCCGGGCGGCGACGAGGAGCATCATACCCGACGACGCCAACAGGACCAGCACGTGCGCCTCGGCGGCTTTGATGCCCGAGCGCATGTTGTCGTCCATGCTCAACCCGATGGTGAACACGGTGCCGAGCAGGATGACTATGTCGGCGAACCAGCGGAAGTTGTCGAGCGCGATCACGCCGCTACCGGGCGCCGCGATGAATTGCGCCGCCCACCTGAGTGTCACCACCATGGTGACGCCGACGAGCGCGATGCTGGCCATGCCGATCGTGCGCTGATGCTCGTCGCTGTCGCGGCGCCACGCCGACCAGACGAGCAGCACCATCGCCCCGCCCATGAGCACCAGCTCGGGCACGAGCGCGAGTGTCAGCTGCGTGGGGATCGAGACGTCGAGCACGCGCGGCGTCATTGCCTGCTCCCGCCGACGACCACCTCGGGAAGCTGCGCGGCGCGGCCTCGGTCGACCTGGGTGACGAACCGGGCCGCCGCGCTCTGCAT
Source organism: uncultured Gemmatimonadaceae bacterium (assembly GCA_963736315.1). GTDB lineage: Bacteria > Gemmatimonadota > Gemmatimonadetes > Gemmatimonadales > Gemmatimonadaceae > JAQBQB01. The sequence goes on from CAVTOB010000001.1 coordinate 1,225,607, forward strand.
CCGGTTGAGCACCGGCGCCGGATACACGCCGAGCCAGATGATCGCCGCGATGATCGGGATCATGATCGCGAGCTCACGCCGGTTGAGATCCGGAATGTGCTCGTTCTCCGGCTTGTCGAGCGGATTGAAGAGAATGCGCTGAATCGCCCAGAGCAGATAGGCGGCCGAGATGATCACGGCCGTCGTCGCGATGACCGCGAAGATCGGGTTGCGTCCGGAACGCGCCGATCAGGACGAGGAACTCGCCGACGAACCCGTTCGTGCCGGGGACGCCGATGCTGCTGAACGTGACGATGGTCAGCATCGCGGCGAACATCGGGACGACCCGCGCGATGCCGCCGTACGCCTCGATCAACCGCGTGTGCCGCCGTTCGTAGATCATGCCGACGAGGAGGAACAGCGCGCCCGTCGAGATGCCGTGGTTGATCATCACCATCAGCGCGCCCTGCACGCTCTGCACCGTGAGCGCGAAGATGCCGAGCATCACGAAGCCCGAGGTGGCTCACCGACGAATAGGCGACGAGCTTCTTGAAGTCCGGTTGGACGAGCGACACGAGCGCGCCGTACACGATGCCGATCACCGCGAGCGAGAGGATGATCGTGCGAATCGTCGGATTCATCGCCGCCGTCGGGAACAGGGGCACGGCGAGGCGCAGGAACCCGAACGTGCCGAGTTTCAGCATGATGCTCGCCAGCACGACCGAGCCGGCCGTCGGCGCTTCGACGTGCGCGTCGGGCAGCCACGTGTGGAACGGGAACATCGGGACCTTCACGGCGAACGCCAGGAAGAATCCGCCGAAGAGCCACTTCGCCGCGGTCGACGTGATCGACGCGTGCTGGAGCACCCAATCGTAGTTGAAGCTCGCGATCCCGGTCACCGGGTCGCGCGCCGAGAGTCCGAGGTACACGATCGCGGCCAGCATGAGCATCGAGCCGACCATCGTGTACAGGAAGAACTTGATGCTGGCGTAGATGCGGCGGTCGCCGCCCCACACGCCGACGATGAAGTACATCGGCACGAGCATCACTTCCCACATCACGTAGAACAGGAAGAGATCGAGCGCCATGAACACGCCGAGCATGCCCGTCGTCAGGATGAGCATGAGCGCGTAGTAGCTGTGCGATCGCGCGCGAATGCTCGTCCAGCTTCCGCCGACGGCCAACACCATGATGAACGTCGTGAGGAGGATCATCATCACGGCGATGCCGTCCACGCCGAGCGTGAAGCGGATCCCCCACGACGGAATCCACGACCAGTCGACGACCGACTGCCACGCGGCGACCGACGGATCGAAGCTCCACCAGAGCCCGAGCGACACGACGAACTCGATCGCGAACATCACGAGCGCCATCATACGCGGCACGTTGGCGGCGCCGGTCGCGACCTCGTCCTCGCCGTGCGTGGATCGCCCGATGCCGTGCACCCAGATGCCCACCGCGCCCATCAACGGAATGGCGAGGAGGGCGGGAAGCACCCACTGCTGATAGCCGATCGCGGTCAGAAAGCCGAGCATGAATTCCGGTGTTGGAAGCGAATCACCGCACGGTCACGGCGCCGAGCACCGCGAGAACTCCGATGACCAGCACCCACGCGTACGTGCCGAGCTGTCCCGACTGGAACTGCGAACCGACCCATCCGACGAAGCGTGTCAGGTACCGCCGCTCCGTTCACGCCCAGTCCATCGATCAAACCGGCGTCGATGCCGCGCCAGAGAAGACCGCGCGACGTGCCGACGATCGGCTTCACGATGGCGTCGTCGTAGATCTCGTCGACGTAGTACTTGTTGACGAGCACCTTCTCGAAGCCTTCTTCCTGCGGCGACTGGCTCTTCGGGACGAGCGTCTGCGGCTTGAGCCGCGCCACCGCGATCCCGATGCCGACGGCCGCGATGAGCACCGCGAGCGCGACCAGGCCCAACTCCAGTCCCGGCGCGACCGGCGTCGCACCGCCGATGACGCGTTTGGTCGCTGCGCCGACCACAGGCTCGAGCCACTTGTCCAAGCCGCCTACCGCTCCGAGCGGCGCGAACTCGGGCAGGTTCAACCAGCCGCCCACGAGCGTCAGCGCCGCCAGAACCACCAGCGGACCGGTCATGATCCATGGCGCCTCGGCAAAATGCTGCCGCTCGGCGTCGCCGGTGCGGTTCGGGCCGTGGAAGGTGTACAGCATCATGCGGGTCATGTAGACGGCCGTCATGAGCGCCGCACCGAGACCCAGCACCTACGCGAAGTAGAGCCACGCCGTTCCGGGGATTCCGAACAGATGCGCCTGCGCGATCGTCGAGCCCTGGGCGCGGGCGAACAGCGCGCCGAGAATCTCGTCCTTCGAGAAGAAGCCGGCGAGCGGCGGAATCCCCGCGATGGCGAGCGTGGCGATCCACATCAGGACGAACGTGATCGGCATGTACTGCCGCAGCCCGCCCATGTTGCGCATGTCCTGCGCGTCGTCGTGGTTCCCGGTGTGGTGATACGCCGCGTGCATCGCGTAGATCACCGACCCCGAGCCGAGGAACAAGCAGCGCCTTGAAGAACGCGTGCGTCACCAGATGGAACATGCCCGCGACATACGCGCCCGAGCCGACGCCGACGAACATGTAGCCGAGCTGCGAGACCGTGGAATACGCGAGAACCTTCTTGATGTCCCACTGCTTGAGGCCGATCGACGCCGCGAAAACCGCCGTCAGCGCGCCGATCAACACGACGACCAGACTCGCGCCACCGGCGCGAGCGAGAACAGCATCGAGCTGCGCGCGATGAGATACACGCCGGCGGTCACCATCGTCGCGGCGTGGATGAGCGCCGAGACCGGCGTCGGGCCGGCCATCGCGTCGGGCAGCCAGATGTAGAGCGGGATCTGCGCGCTCTTGCCGGCGCAGCCAAGGAAGAGGAACAGGCAGATCGCGGTCACCACCGGCCCGCCGGCCGCCAGTCCGTGCGCTGCTTCGGTGACGCCACGGAAGTCCAGCGTGCCGATGTTCGCGAACAACAGGAACATCGCGATCAGGAACCCGAAATCGCCGATGCGGTTGACGATGAACGCCTTCTTGCCCGCGTCGGCGTTCGCCTTCTCGCTGAACCAGAAGCCGATCAGCAGATACGAGCAGAGCCCGACGCCTTCCCAGCCGATGAACATCAGCGGGTAGTTCGCGCCGAGCACCAGCACCAGCATGAAGAAGACGAACAGGTTCAGGTACGCGAAGTAGCGCGGATAGCCCGGGTCCTCGCGCATGTAGCCGACGCTGAACACGTGGATCAGCGCCCCGACGCCGGTGACGACCAGCACCATCAGCATCGACAGCTGGTCGAGCTGGAACGCGGCGTCGATCTGCAGGTCGCCGACCGGCATCCACGAGAAGTAGCGCTGGACGAACGGCGCGTGCATCTCGCCCGCGCCCGCGCATCGCCATGAAGATCGCGACGGCGAGCGATGAACGCGAGCACGAGCACGCCCGGGCCGACGAGGCTCGTGATTCCGGCGAAGCGATGACGCGGAATCTCATGGTGCGCGTGCTTGCCCGCGTCGTCGTGCCCCTCGCCATGGCCGGCGTGCGCTTCTTCCCCGCCGTGCGCGGCCGACGGATCCGTCGGGCCGGGGCTGTACGCGGCGACGAGCGACAGCAGGCCGTTGATCACGAAGCCGAGCAGCGGCAGCAGCGGGACGAGCCACAGCCAGCGCGCCGCCGTGCCGTCGAGCGGGTGCGTCGCCGTCGGCCGACGTCTTGCAGAGGAAGCAGCATCAGCCTTTGAGCAGGTTGATGTTCTTGAGGTCCACCGTCGGACGATGCCGGAAGAGCGCGATGATGATCGCCAGCCCGACGGCCGCCTCGGCGGCGGCGACGGTCATGACGAAGAACACGAACACCTGCCCCGCGGCGCCGTAGGCCTGGGCGAACGCGACGAACGAGAGATTGACGGCGTTGAGCATCAGCTCGACGCACATGAACACGATGATCGCGTTCCGGCGAATCAGCACGCCGACGACGCCGATCGCGAACAGCACGGCCGAGAAGAAGAGCGCCTCAGCGAGCAAGGTCTTCTCCGCGCTGGCGTCCCAGCACGACGGCGCCGACGATCGCCGCCAGGAGGAGGATGCTGGTGATCTCGAACGCCAGCAGGTACTCGTTGAACAGCGGGCCGGCGATCGGCGCCACGGCGCCCGTCGTCGCGACCTGATTCGCCGTGAACCCGAGGGGCAGCGTGAGCATCGGCGGCGTCTTGGCGCGCGTCACGGCCAGAACGTCGGCGAGGATGGCGAGGCCGACCGCCCCCGCCGCGATCTTCCAGCCGATGCCGCGGATGTCCGCCGGCGGCGACTGGCCGAGGTTGAGCAGCATGATCACGAACAGGAACACCACCATGATCGCGCCGGCGTAGACGAGCACCTGAATGAGCGCCGATGAACTGCGCGTCGAGCAGCACGAACAGCGCGGCGAGGCAGAACATCGTGTTCACGAGCCACAGCGCCGCCGCGACGGGACTCTTGCGCGTGACGAACAGGAGCGCCGACGCGACGGCGATGAGGCCGAACAGATAGAAATGGAACGTGTAGAGCAGCGGGAGCGTCCCGTGCGCCATGACGGTCGCTTGTCATCACTCGCCCTTCGGGTCGGCGGGATCCCACAGCTCGCGACACCGGGTGCGTCTGCGCCATCAGCCGCTCGAGGTCGTAGACGAACCCGTCGCGGCTGTACTCCGAGTTCTCGTAGTGCCGCCCGACGTGGATCGCCTCCTCCGGGCAGACTTCCTGGCAGTAGCCGCAGAAGATGCAGCGGAACTCGTCGATCTCGAACACGAGCGGATAGCGGTTCCCGTCCTCGTCCTCGCCCGGCACCAGCTTGATGCAGTTGGCCGGGCAGACGGTGGGACAGAGGCCGCACGCGACGCACTTGGCCTTGCCGTCTTCCGTCGTGAGCATGCGGTGCGTGCCGCGCCAGCGCGGCGAGACCGACTACTTCTCCTCCGGATACTGCATCGTCACCTTCTCGGACATCGGCCGCAGCAGGTGCTTGAGCGTGAGCGCCATGCCTTGAGCGTGGCGCGCACGTAGCTCGTCTGCGCGATCGGGCCGCTCGAGCACCTTCACGCCGATCGCCATCAGTCGGCTCCCCCTTCGCGTGGTGACCGGCGGCGCGCGCGGACGCGCTCGAACCGCGCGCGCGCGCGAGCTTGTCGAGATTCCGTTTGTCGAGCCGCGAGTACGCGGGGCTGATCAGCCGCCCGCGGTCGAGCACGCCGAAGAGCAATCACGACGCAGCACGATGTTGAGCACCAGCATGGCGACGGCGAACTGCCACGACGACGGATGGAAACCCGCCGCATCGAGGCCGAGCGTCGCCGCGGCGACGACGACGATGTACGCCAGCGCCGTCGGCAGCATGAACTTCCAGCCGAGCGCCATGAGCTGGTCGTAGCGGAAGCGCGGCAGCGTCCAGCGGATCCAGATGAAGACGAAGACGAAGAAAGGATCTTCGCCCAGAAGAAACCGAACGTCACGAGCGTCTTGATGAACGTGTGCGGCGCGACGTTGTCCCACATCGTGAACGGAATGTCCCAGCCGCCGAAGAACAGCGTCGCCATCAGCGCGCTCGCCGTCATCATGTTCGCGTACTCGGCGATGAAGAACATCGAGAACTTCATCGCGCTGTACTCGGAGTGATATCCGGCGACGAGCTCGGACTCCGCTTCCGGAAGGTCGAACGGCAGCGCGGTTCGTCTCGGCGAACGCCGCGACGAAGAACACGAAGAACGCGACCGTCGTGTTGATCACGTTCCAGTGGAGCCCTCCGCCCGCCTGCTGCTGCACGATCCGGCTCAGCGAGACGTTGCCGGCGAGGATGCAGCACCGGGATCGTCGACATGCCCATCGCGATCTCGTACGAGATCATCTGCGCGCTCGAGCGCAGCCCGCCGAGCAGCGAGTACTTGTTGTTCGACGACCACCCGGCGAGCACGATGCCGTACACGCCGAGCGACGAGATCGCCAGGATGAAAAGGAAGCCGATCGGGAGCGGCGCGATGCGCCGTGTCGATCGTTCCCCACGGCGAGTCCCACGGCGCGCCGTACGGGATCACCGCCCAGGTGAGCAGCGCCGGGACGAACGACATCACCGGCGCCAGGATGAACAGCGGCAGGTTCGCCTCGACCCGGGTACGTCTCTTCCTTCATGATGTTCTTCACGCCGTCGGCGACCGACTGCAGCAGCCCGAACGGTCCGACGCGATTCGGCCCGCGGCGATCCTGGATGAACGCGCAGATGCGGCGCTCCGCCCAGATCACCATCATCACGCCGACCATGTAGATGGTGAAGATCAGGAGCATCTTCACGACCGTGGCCAAGAACCAGGCGCCATCCGCCTTCGGGCGGCGGCAGGATGTTCAGGCCGTTCGCGGCCGGCGAGGTCTGCGTGACCGCCTGAAGCAGCGCGAACGCGGTCACGCGCGGGCTCCAGCGGTCTGCGCGCCGGCGATCATGCGGCCCCGCAAGCCGAGCGTGTCGTACGACATGCCCGCGAACTCGGACTGCGCGCCGGCGAGTGCGCTCGAACACGTCGCTGGCGAGCGAGTAGTCCTGCCGGCGTTCCGAGGGCGGCGAGCAGGTCGGCGATCACGAACCAGCTCGGCCGAGCGAAGCCGGGCGCGGCCTTCGCCTGCATGAAGCGCTGCACGCGGCCGCGCAGGTTGGTGAACGTCCCTTCCTCTTCCGTGAAGTTGGCGATCGGCAGCACGGCCGCGGCGAGATGCCGCGCCCACGGGGGCAGCGTCGTCGCCGATGACGACGATCGCGCTCGCTTTCGCGACGTCGGCCGCGTCGGCGCCAGCCAACTCTTCGTCGGCGACGACGAGCACGTCACCGGCCGCGAGGCCGGCGAGCGGCGTCGCGCTCTGCGTGAAGCCGAGCAGCTCCGCGCCGCGTCCGTTCGCCGCGCGATCCGTGCGCAGCGACAGATCCTCCACGCCGGGGAGCGGCGCTTCGTCGCCCTGCTCCACGCGGAACGCGCCGCGGCCGCCGGTCTCCTTCACGAGCTTCGGACAGGAGAAAGAGCGCTTCGTTCGAAAGATTCGGCGACGCGAGCACGAACGCCTTCTTTCCCTTCAGCACGCGTCGCCGCCTCGGCGACGGCGACCGGCCAGTCGATCCCGGCGAGTCCGTCGCCGCTGACGCACCATCGGTACGTCGACGCGGTCCTGCCGGTTCATCCACCGGTAGTTCAGCCGGCCGTGGTCGCACATGAAGTACGAGTTCACGTCCTCGTTGGGGCGCGGGCGAAGCCGCACGACGACGTTGTCGCGCGTCTCGACGATCATGTTGCAGCCCTGCGAGCAGTTCGGGCAGATCGACGCTGTCCGGTCGAGCTCCCAGGCGCGCGCCTTGTTCAGCGAGTCCTTGGAGAGCAGCGCGCCCACGGGGCACAGATCGATGACGTTCCCCGCCCACGGGTGCGTGAGGTCCTGCCCCTCGAACTTGCCGATCACGGCGCGGTCGCCGCGCTCGCTCACGTTGAGCACCGGGTCGTGCGGCGACGTCTTCCATGAATCGCACGCACCGCGTGCAGAGAATGCAGCGGTTGGGCGTGTACATCACGTCGCCGCCGAAGTCCTCGACGGGATTGAAGCGCTTGGGGTCGCGATAGCGTCCCTCGCCGCGCCCTTCCTGTACGTATAGTCCTGCAGCTCGCACTCGCCCGCCTGATCGCAGATCGGGCAGTCGAGCGGGTGGTTGATGAGCAGCATCTCGAGCACGCCCTTGCGCGCCTCGATCGACTTCTCGCGAGTGCACGTGGACGACCTGCCCCTCGGCCACGGCCGTCGCGCACGAGGGGGCGAGCTTGGGCGCCTTCTCGACCTCGACGAGGCACATGCGGCAGACGCCGGCGACCGGCAGCCCCGGGTGGTAGCAGTAGTGCGGCACGAGCACGCCCGCGCGCTTTGCCGCCTCGAGGATGGAGGTGCCGGCGGGGACGGTGACCTGCGCGTCCCTCGATCGTGAGCGTTACGCCCATCGGTGCGTCTGCCATTAGGCCACCGCCGGGACGAGGATCGTCCGTTTCGTCTTGATGAGCGCCTCGAAATCGGCGCCGGAATTTCTTGATGCCGCGACACCACCGGCGTCGCGCAGGAATCGCTCAGCACGCAGATCGTCTTGCCGGTCATGTTGTCGGCGATGTCGAGCAGCGTATCGAGATCCTCGGGCGTGCCGTCACCGGCGACGATGCGCTCGAGGATCTTCGTCGTCCACGCGGTGCCCTCGCGGCACTGCGTGCACTGCGCGCAGCTCTCATGGGCGAAGAAGCGCGCGGCGCGCGCGATCTGCTTCACGAGATTCTGCGAGTCGTCGATGACGATCACGCCGCCGGAGCCGAGCATCGTCCCCTGCGCCACGAAGCCCTCGTAGTCCATGAGGCTGGCTTCCGCTTCGTCGACCGTCTGAATCGGCACCGAGATGCCGCCGGGGATGATCGCCTTGAACTTGCGCCCCGGCGGCGGCCCGCCGCAGAGATCGTACAAGAAATCCTTGAACGGAAAGCCCATCGGCACTTCGTAGTTGCCGGGCTTCTGGATGTTGCCGCACACCGAGATAGAGCTTGGTGCCCGTGCTCTTCGGGTTGTCGGCCCGCATCCACTGCTTGTACCACGCGGCGCCGTTCTTGAGGATGTGCGGCACCGCGGCGAGCGTCTCGACGTTGTTGATCGTCGTCGGCTGTGCCGAACACGCCCGACGACCGCCGGGAACGGCGGCTTGATGCGCGGGTTGCCGCGCTTGCCCTCGAGCGAGTTCATCAGCGCGGTCTCTTCGCCGCAGATGTACGCGCCCGCGCCGCGGTGCACCCAGACGTTGACCGTCTTGCCGGTGCCCATCGCGTTCTTGCCGAGAATGCCGGCGGCGTACGCCTCTCGGAGCGCCGCCTCGACGCGCGCGATCGGCTCGGTGAACTCGCCGCGAATGTAGATGTAGCACGTCTCCGCGCCGATCGCGTAGGCGCCGATCGCGCACCCTTCGATGAGCGCGTGCGGCGTCCAGCGCATGATCTCGCGGTCCTTGAACGTGCCCGGCTCGGACTCGTCGGCGTTGCAGAGCAGATAGTGCGGCTTGCCGTCGCCCGGCTTCATGAACGACCACTTGAGGCCCGTCGGGAAGCCGGCGCCGCCGCGGCCGCGCAGCCCGGAGTCCTTCACGACGTTCACGATGTCGGCGGGCTGCATGCCGAGCGCTTTCTCGAGCGCCGCGTAGCCGCCGCGCTTCTTCCAGCCGTCGAGGGTCGTCGCGTCCGGCTCTCCGAAATGCTTGGAGAGAACGAGCGCTTCGCGGCGATGCGGTGCGTGCGGATATCCCATGCGTCAGGCGAGCCCGGAGAGAATCTCCGGGACCTTCTCCGGCGTCACCGACTCGATGAAATCCTCGTTGATCATGATCGGCGTGGCGAAGCCGCACGCGCCGAGGCATTCCACTTCGATCACCGTGAACTTGCCGTCGGGCGACGTCTGCGCCGAGCTCGCCGCAGCCGGTGTGCTTGAGGAACGCGTCGACGACCTCCTCGGCGCCGCACACGTTGCACGGCGACGTGGTGCACACCTGGATGAAGTGCCGTCCGACCGGGATGCTGGTGGTACATCGTGTAGAACGTCACCACGCCCTTCACGTACGCCGGCGTGAGGTCGAGCACGGTCGCGACTTCCGCCATCGCCGTCGTCGCTCACCCAGCCGCGGTCGTGCTGCACCATCCAGAGCGCCGGCAGCAGCGCCGCCATCTTGGTCGGATAGCGCGTGAGCAGCTCGTCGAGCTCTTTCCGTCGCGCGCCACCCGACGTGAAGACCGGCGCGTACGACTCGGCGTGCGCGTGGCTCATCGTTTGGCTTCGCTCATGGAGCCGCTGTTCCCCGTTCCCCGTTCGCCGCTCACCGATCGATCTCTCCCATCACGATGTCGATCGACGCGTTGATCGCGATGACGTCGGAGAGCAGGTGTCCCTCGACCATCGCGGAATCGCCGAGAGGTTCACGAACGACGGCGGCCGGATGCGCCAGCGCACCGGCTTGGCCGAGCCGTCGGAAACCATGTAGTAGCCCTTCTCGCCCTTGGGGCTCTCGACGGCGACGTAGCTTCGCCGATCGGCGGACGCGGGCCTTCCATCACCTGCTTGAAGTGATGGATCATCGACTCCATGTCGCTCGTCGCCTTGCTCTTCGGCGGCAGGATGACGCGATGGTCGTCGACGTTCACCGGTCCGTCGGGAAGCCGCTGCGATGGCCTGCGTCGAGAATCCGCGTCGACTGACGCAGCTCTTCCATGCGCACGAGGAAGCGGTCGTATACGTCGCCGTTGCGTGCCGACGGGCACGTCGAAGTCGTAGGTCTCGTAGTCGAGGTACGGAAAGTCCTTTCGCACGTCGAACGCGACGCCCGACGCGCGGACCATCGGTCCGGACAGACCGTAGTTGACCGCTTCGTCGGCCGACATCGCGCCGAGCCCCACCGTGCGCCCGACCCAGATCCCGTTGCGCGTGATGACGCGATCGATCTCGTCGACGACGCTGCGGGAAATTCGTTGACGAACGCCGTGAGCTGTTCGATCCAGTTGTCGGGAATGTCGGCACCCATGCCGCCCACGCGCGTGAGCGCTCGTCGTGAGCCGCGCGCCGATCCACGCCTCGAGCAGCTCGTAGATCGTTCTCGCGCTGCTGGAACGCCCACAGGAACGGCGTGAAGGCGCCGATGTCGATGCAGGTCGTGCCCAGCCACACCAGGTGCGAGATGATGCGCGACAGCTCGCACGCGATCACCCGCAGCACCTTGCAGCGCTCGGTGATCTCGATGCCGAACAGCCGCTCCGCGCCGAGCGCGAACGCGACGTTGTTGCCGGGCGAGTTCAGATAATCCTCGCGGTCCGTCCACGGGATGATCTGATTGTACTGGCGGTACTCGCCGATCTTCTCGAAGCCGCAGTGCAGATAGCCGACGTGCGGAATGCACCGCACCACCGTCTCGCCGTCGAGCTCGAGCACCAGACGCAGCACGCCGTGCGTCGCGGGATGCTGCGGCCCGATGTTGATGAGCATGTGCTCGCCGTCGAGACCGGGCTCCAGCTCGGGCGGCTCGGCCACCGCGACGGTGTTGCCCGCTTCGTCCACCGCGAGGGGGACGCGGCGCGGACGACCCTGCGAATCCAGTCCGGTCGTCGAGAGCTCGACGTCGATCGTGCGTTTGGTGGTCGCCATGCTATTCGCCCGTCCGTTCGCCGGACGTGAGACGCCGCCGCATGTCCGACGGCAGATCCTCGAACGCCTCGCGCGATGGACAGCTCGTCCTGCGAGTAGCGCGCTTCCGGATTCGCCGCCAGCGCCTGTCGAAGCTGCTCGGAGCGGCTGAACCGGCCGCGCAGCGGGAAAGTCCTTTCGCAGCGGGTACCCCTCCTTGTACTGCTCCCACATCAGGATGCGGCGCAGGTCGGGATGTCCCGTGAACGCGATGCCGAACATGTCGTAGCACTCGCGCTCCAGCCAATCTGCGCTCTTATAGATGTCCCACACACTCGGCACCTCCAGCGTCCGCACCCCGCGGCGATCAGCACCTTCACGCGGAGAAAGCGTCGAAACGGAAGCGACCGCAGATGCCAGACGACTTCGATCGGCCGTTCGACGTCGCGGTACTCGACCGCGGTGACGTCCGAGAGATAGTCGTAGCGCTGGCCGGCGTCGTCGTGCAGCCAGCGAATGACGTCGTGTGCCGTCGCCCCGTCGACGACGATCGTCGTCTCGCCCCACATCACGTCGACACGCAGGACCACGTCGCCGAACTGCGCGCGAGCCGCGTCGGCCGACGGGTTCGGATGCGCTGCCCGTTCGGGGGACGTTGCGCGGCGTCGAAGGCGAAGGCGCGCCGGTGACGAGCGCGCTTCCAGCCACGACCGGCTTGAACGAGGCGTCGCCGCTCACAGGCCGGATCGCGTCTGATGAACCGAGTTGCCGAACGGCTCGGACACCTCGTCGATCTCCGACGGGGCGATGAACAGCTGGCTCTTCGGATCCGGCTCCATCTCGTCGCGCAGCGAGCGATCCGCCATGCGCTCTTCTTCCACTTTCTTCTGCAGCATCATGATGCCGTAGAGCAGCCCTTCCGGCCTCGGCGGACAGCCCGGCACGTAGACGTCGACCGGAATGATCGTGTCGATGCCCTGCACCACGGCGTAGTTGTCGAACATGCCGCCGCTCGACGCGCACGCACCCATCGAGATGCACCACTTGGGCTGCGGCATCTGTTGCCAGATGCGCCGCATCACCGGCGCGAGCTTGAAGGGCACTCGGCCGGCGCAGATCAGCAGGTCGGCCTGTCGCGGCGAGAAGGCCTGCCGCTCCATGCCGAACCGCGCGAGGTCGTACTTGCTCGCCGCGGTCGCCATGAACTCGATCGCGCAGCAGGCGGTGCCGAACGGCATCGGCCAGAGCGAGTTCTTGCGGCCCCAGTTGATGAACGCATCGAGACGCGTGGTGATCCACGGCTCATCGCTCGTGGTCTGGACGATTTTTGGGGCGGGGGCGACGGGGGATTCGGGACGCGGACTCAATCCCATTGCAGCGCTCCTTTCTTCCACACGTACACGAATCCCACGAGAAGGATGATCATGAACACGATCATCTCCGACAGGCCGAACAACGAGATGTGCCCGGCCGGGCACGCGTTGTCAGCGAGTGGAACCGTGCACGACAGTTGGCGGAAGTACGCGCCCCACGGGATCATGAACACCGTTTCGATGTCGAAGATGATGAACAGCACCGCGACCATGTAGAACTTCACGGAGAAGCGCTCGTGCGCGTCGCCGAGGGGCGGCATTCCCGACTCGTACGGGGTCTGTTTGACCGGGGTGGGACGGGGACGAAGGGTGAGGTGGGAGAGCCCCAGCATCAGCACCGCTTGGCTGATGACGAAGCCGACTAAGAGCAGGACTGGGAAGTACGTACGAAGCATGAATCTCCCACTTCGTGAAAACTTTCACTAAGTCCAGCCGCGGAAAGTTATCCGTAGCCTGAGAGTGGGTCAACGGCGTGGAATGCGTGTCGCGCGAGCCATCGCGCAAGCCATCGCGCAAGCCATCACGCGAGCCGCGCGGCGTGATTCGTTCGCCGCCGTCGTTCGACGTCCCCAAGCTTGGCGCGCCGACCCCTCCCGAATAAACTTCCGCGCTTCGCGCCGCGGCTGCGCTCTCCCCCGCGCACCTCCGCCGCACTCGTCCCAGCTCTCCGCACGCCGCCACCGCACTCGTACCAGGTCTCCGTACGCCGCCCCCGCACTCGTCCCCTGCCTAAGCCCCCAACCAGTCGACGCCCACCATGACCATCATGTCGGACCGTTGGATCACTCGGATGGCCCACGAGCACCGGATGATCGAGCCCTTCGAGGGCCGGCAGGTGCGCACCGGGGTCGTCTCGTATGGCGTCAGCTCATATGGCTACGACATGCGCGTGGCGCGTGAGTTTCGGATCTTCACCAACGTGCTGAGCTCGATCGTCGATCCCAAGGCGTTCGACCCGAAGTCGTTCGTCGAATTCGAGGGCGACGTCTGCATCGTGCCGCCGAACTCGTTCGCGCTGGCGCGCTCGGTCGAGTACTTCCGGATTCCGCGAAACATCCTCACGGTCACGGTCGGCAAGTCGACCTACGCGCGGTGCGGGATCATCACCAACGTCACGCCCTTCGAGCCGGAGTGGGAAGGCTTCGTGACGCTCGAGATCTCGAATACGACGCCGCTCCCCGCCAAGATCTACGCGAACGAAGGAATCGCGCAGGTGCTCTTCTTCCGCGGTGAAGAGGAGCCGGAAGTCTCCTACAAGGACAAGGGCGGCAAGTACCAGAGCCAGGTCGGCGTCACGCTGCCGAAGCTATAGCTGGACGGGTGGACCGGTGGACCGGTGGACCGGTGACGTGGACCGGTGGACCGGTGGACCGCTATGCCTGCCCACCGTCCATCCGTCCAGCCGTCGCTATTTCGCCGGCGCCGGCGGGTTCGCCGTGGTTTCGCTATGCGCGACCGCGACCCATTGGCCGTTCTTCTTTTGCCACACGCTCAAAGCGTGAATCGGCGACGGGGCCTTCTTGCCCTGGCACGTCTGTTCGCCACTCGCGGTGTACGTCAAGACAACGACGTCCGCGCTGACCGGCGTGGCCTTGGTGTCCTTCAACCTCCATTTGCCGTTCACGCATCCCTTGAACATGTCGGCCGTCTTTGCCGGATCCCACTGCATGATGCCGTCGGGACCGATGTACGTGAACGGACCGCCGACAATCTTGTTGAACGTGGCGAAGTCGTTCTTCGTGAGCGCGTCGTAGATCGCTTTTTCGTGAGCAATCACCTCGTCGCCAACGCTCATGGCGGGCTTTGTGGCGGGAGCTCCTTGCGGCTTCGCTTGAGCGGAGACAGCACCGGCAGCGAGGGTGAGCACGAGCGCTGCCACTCCAGCGGTGCGGCGATGTGGCATGGTCTCCTCCGTCGGAGAACGTGGGGAGATCAAGCATGTGTCGTCCGCCATAGTCGCGGACGGTATGGCCTCCTCTTCATCCCGGTCCACCGGCCCACCGGTCCACCGGTCCACCGGTCTCTACCGCTCTCCGTGCTGCCCCATCAGCATTTCGACGAAGTGCTCCATCCGTTCTTTCCCCGCCGGCGTGAGCGCGCTGTCGTAGTACGCCGACTGCATCGCGTCCCACTGCGCTGCCAGACGCTCGGCGACGCGATCCCACTGCGCGGCGTTCTTGGCCTTCTGTGCCGCGAGCAGTTGCGGGATCAACGCGCGGACGGAATCGCGTCGCGCCACCAGTACCGCGCGCACCGCGGGCCGCGATTCGAGATTCGCGAAGATCGCCGTCGTATCGATGACCTCCGACAACGCGAGCGACGCGCGGCGAACGCGTGAGCTGAACTCGGCGTCGTGCATGCGCGATGCATCCGGAGCGTCGAGACCCGCCGCCCAAAACGGAAGGTTCGGATTCGTCCCCGCGAATGGACCGTCGGGCGACGGGACGAACCATACGTGCAGCATGACGAGCGTCTGTCCCGGCGGCGCCAGATTCTGATGCTCGTGCCACGGCGGCGCGCCGTCGAACAGGCTCGGCCTCGTCGTGTCGCTGACGGGCGCGATGTACGCCCACGCCGCGCCGACGAGGGAGTCCTTTCCACCGATCTTCGAGAACATCAGGTTGTCCGGCGCGGTGACGTCGCTCTGCTTGGCCTTCACCATTCGGCTCCGGTCCACCCAGTGGACGCCCATCGTAGGAATCCAGCCGAAGACGGGCTGGTATCCAGCGCTGGTCGCGGCGCTGGATGTGCCGAGGGAGCTGGTTGCTTTGGTGACGCTGGCGATCTCCTTCCGCGCTTTCGCCGAAACGGGCGTCGCGTGATCCATGCCGGCCATGTCGTGCCCGGGCATCTGAGCGAAGAGCGGCGCCGAGCCGGCTGAGGTGAGGGCCGCTAAACCGATCGTCGCGTGAGCGACGGCGAGTCGAATCGAGAGTGTCACAGAAAAGGCTCCGTGTTTCCGGGAAGGTCTCGTAGTCTTACGGTCCGACCCGCGAAAGGTTCACAGTCGTGACCGTCACGGTCATGCCGTGCCTGCCTGCGCGCGCTCTTCGCGGTGCGAAATCGTGGCGGTCATGTAATCGCGGTTCATCCGCGCGATCGTGTCGATGCTGATCTCTTTCGGGCACGCTTCCTGACATTCGCCATAGAGCGTGCAGTGCCCGAAGCCTTCGGCGTCCATCTGTGCCACCATGCGGAGCGCGCGCCGCTGTCGCTCCGGTTGGCCCTGCGGGAGAAGGCCAAGATGGGATATTTTCGCGGCCGTGAACAGGGAGGCCGACCCGTTTGGGCACGCCGCGACGCAGGCACCGCACCCGATGCAGGCCGCGGCGTCCATCGCCGAGTCGGCGTCGTGCTTCGGGACCAGAGTGTCGTTCGCGTCCTGCGCGCCTCCGGTCGCCGCCGTGATGAAACCGCCGGCGGCGATGATCCGGTCGAACGCGCCACGGTTCACGACCAGGTCCTTGATGACCGGAAACGCGCGCGAGCGCCACGGCTCGACGTAGATCGTCGCGCCGTCGGCGAAGCTGCGCATGTGGAGTTGACAGGTCGCCGTGCCCTTCATCGGCCCGTGCGCGACGCCGTTGATCATCATGCCGCACGAGCCGCAAATCCCCTCGCGGCAGTCGTGGTCGAAGGCGATCGGCTGTTCCCCCTTCCCGACCAACGATTCGTTGACGACGTCGAGCATCTCGAGAAACGACATGTCGGGGCTGACGTCGTCCGTGTCGTAGCGCCGCATCGCGCCCGGCGCGTCGGGTCCGGCCTGCCGCCACACAAAGAGAGTCAGGTGCATGGGAGCGACGCGCGCCTCCTATTTGTACGAGCGTTGCGAGAGGTGCACGTTCTCGAATACGAGCGGCTCCTTGCGGAGCGCCGGCGGCTTCCCTTCACCCGTGTAGTCCCACGCGGCCACGTACGCGAACTCGTCGTCGTCGCGCAGCGCCTCCCCGTCGGGCGTCTGGTGCTCGACGCGGAAGTGGCCGCCGCACGACTCTTCGCGGTCCAGCGCGTCGAGACACATCAGCTCCGCGAGCTCCAGGAAATCGGCGACGCGCCCGGCGTACTCGAGCGACTGATTGAGCTCCGCGCCCGTTCCGGGCACGCGCACGTCGCGCCAGAACTCGTCGCGCAACTTCGGAATGGCGGCGAGCGCCGTCCTCAGGCCGGCCGCGTCGCGCGACATGCCGCAGTACTCCCACATCAACTTGTCCGAGCTCCCGGTGGATCGACATGACCGTGCGGCTCCCGTTGACGGCGAGGAGCCTCGTCGTGCGCTCGCGAACCGCTTCCTCCGTGGCTCGCACTTCGGCGTTGTCTTCGGTGACGCGCTCCAGCTTCGTCGAGCCCAGGTAGTCGCCGATCGTCAGCGGGACGATGAAATAGCCGTCGGCCAAGCCTTGCATCAGCGCGCTCGCGCCGAGACGATTCGCGCCGTGGTCGGAGAAGTTGGCTTCGCCGATCACGTGCAGTCCCGGGACGTTGCTCATCAGGTTGTAGTCCACCCAAAGCCCGCCCATCGTGTAGTGCACGGCCGGGTAGATGCGCATGGGAACCTCGTACGGATTCTCGTCCGTGATGCGCTGGTACATCTCGAAGAGATTTCCGTAGCGCTCTTCGATCGTCTCGCGGCCGAGTCGCTTGATGGCGTCGGCGAAGTCGAGGTACACGCCGCGTCCGCCCGGGCCGACGCCCCGCCCTTCGTCGCACACCTCCTTCGCCGCACGCGACGCGATGTCGCGCGGCGAGAGGTTGCCGAACGCTCGGATACTTCCGCTCGAGATAGTAGTCGCGATCCGGCTCCGGGATCTGATTTGGCGGCTTGGCGCAATCTTCCTTCCGTTTCGGCACCCACACCCGGCCGTCGTTGCGCAGCGATTCGCTCATCAGCGTGAGCTTCGACTGGTGCTCGCCGCTCACCGGGATGCAGGTCGGGTGGATCTGCGTGTAACACGGATTGGCGAACGCCGCGCCGCGCTTGTACGCGCGCCAGATCGCCGTGACGTTCGATCCCTTGGCGTTGGTCGAGAGGAAGAAGACGTTGCCGTATCCGCCCGTGCCAAGAATGACCGCGTCGGCGAGGTGCGTCTGGATCGCGCCGGTGACCATGTCGCGTGTGACGATGCCGCGCGCCCGCCCGTTCACGACGACGACATCGAGCATCTCGGTGCGCGGGAACATCGTCACGCCGCCCTTGGCGATTTCCTTCTCGAGCGCCTGATACGCACCCAGCAACAATTGCTGGCCGGTTTGCCCGCGGGCGTAGAACGTCCGCGACACCTGTGCGCCGCCGAACGAACGATTGGCCAACAGGCCGCCGTACTCGCGCGCGAACGGCACGCCCTGCGCGACGCACTGGTCGATGATGTTCACGCTGACCTGGGCGAGACGGTACACGTTCGCTTCGCGCGACCGAAAGTCGCCGCCCTTGATCGTGTCGTAGAACAGCCGAAAGACGCTGTCGCCGTCGTTCTGATAGTTCTTGGCCGCGTTGATGCCGCCCTGGGCGGCGATGCTGTGCGCCCGCCGCGGCGAGTCCTGGAAGCAGAAGCAGCTGACGTTGTATCCGAGCTCGCTCAGCGACGCCGCGGCCGACGCGCCGGCCAACCCCGATCCGACGACGATGACCGTGTATTTCCGCTTGTTGGCGGGATTCACCAGCTTCATCTCGAAGCGAGATGCCGCTCCCACTTTCGTTCGAGCGGGCCTGGTGGAACCTTCGCGTTCAGCTCGGCCATGATTGGCTATTCAATCCTCGCTCTTTGCCGTACCGGTCCACCGGTCATCGGATCACGCCGGCGATGACGCCGACGGGCAGAAGGCTGAAGCCGAGCCATATGGCCACGGCGACGACGAGCGCGATTCGGTGTTGCAGCGGATGCCCCGACGGCTTGGCGTAGCCGAGCGTGCGGAGCGAGCTCCACGCGCCGTGAAAGAGGTGCAGTCCGAGCGCCACCATCGCCACCAGATAGAATGCCGCGACCCACCAGACGTGAAAGCTCGCGACGATGTTGCCGTAGACATCGTGGTCGCCGTGAGGGTCGACCATTCCCGCGGCGTGCCCCGGGTCGAACGTCTCGGTCGTGAAATGCAGGATGTGAAAGACGATGAAGACGAGGAGCAGCACGCCGCCCCATTTCATCGTGCGCGACGGCGAGCGTCGAGACCTGGGGCTCGCGGCGCTTGTACCCGATCGGCCGCGCCCCGGCCGACCGTCGCGTCAGCTGATAGGCCATCGTGACGTGCAGAACGACGGCGACCACCAGCACGACGCGCAACACCCACAACAACTCGTTGAGCGGCCCGTGCAGCATCGCGCTGTAGCCGTTCAGCTTCGGTTGTCCCTCGAACGCCTGGAGATTCCCGGCGACATGGAGAATCACGAAGCCGATGCCGATCAGCCCCGTGACCCCCATGATGATCTTCTTTCCGATCGTCGACCGATAGAACGCGCTGACGGACATTTCGTTCCGGCTGGCGACAGACTACAACTTCACGGCGCCCATCGGCTCGCGGACCGCTTCGGCGCTCTTGGCCAGCGCCGCGCGCTCGTCGGCGGTGAGCTCGACTTCGATCACCTTCTCGAGACCTCCGCGTCCGAGCTTGCACGGCACGCCAAGGAAAAGTCCTTTCATTCCGTACTCGCCTTCGAGCCACGCCGCGCAAGGCAGAATCCGCCGCTGGTCGTTGACGATGGCCTCGGCCATCTGCACCGCGCCCGCGGACGGCGCGTAGTACGCCGAGCCGGTCTTGAGGTGCTTGACGATCTCGGCGCCGCCGTTGCGCGTGCGGTCGACGATCGCGTCGAGCTTCGCCTTGTCGATGAGCTGAGTGATCGGGATGCCGCTCACCGACGTATACGAGATCAGCGGAACCATCGTGTCGCCGTGGCCGCCGAGCACCATCGCCTGGATGTCGCGCACGGAGACGTCGAGCGCTTCGGCGAGGAAGCCGCGGTAGCGCGCGGTGTCGAGCACGCCCGCCATGCCGATGACCCGCTCGCGCGGGAACCCGGTGACTTGCTTCGCGACGTAGCACATGACGTCGAGCGGATTCGACACGACGATGACGATCGCGTTCGGCGACGTCGCCTTGACCTGCTCGGCGACCTGCTTGACGATGCCGGCGTTCGTGTTGAGCAGATCGTCGCGCGACATGCCCGGCTTTCGCGCGATGCCCGCCGTGATGATCACGAGGTCGGAGCCGGCCGTCTCGTCGTAGCCGTTCGTGCCGACGATGCGCGAATCGAATCCTTCGATCGGCGCCGACTGCCACTGGTCCAGGCCCTTGCCCTGCGGAATTCCCTCGACGACGTCGACCATCACGACCGTGCGCGCCAGCTCCTTCTCCGCCACACGCTGCGCGGTCGTCGCGCCGACGTTCCCGGCGCCGACGACCGTAATCTTGTTGACCATGTCCGTGGGTGTTTTTCGCTGTGAGTTGAGTGCCCACGCGAAAGTTAAGACGCCCGGCTCGGCGGTTGTACCGCCGGCGTCGTCGGACGATCAGCCGCCGACTTGCGAGAGCGCGCGCAATCCGCCGACGCGCATCTGGAGCAGCTCGTGCTCCTTCGGCTTGTTGGCGAGCGCGTCGCGGAAGAACGACTCGAGCGGGATCCCGGCGCGCAGCGGCGCGCGAAGGTCCACCTCGTGATCGCCGAACAGACAGGTTCGAAGACGCCCGTCGGCCGTGAGGCGCACCTTGTTGCACGACGCGCAGTACGTGTGCGTCATCGGTGTGATGACGCCAATCGTTCCCGCCGCGCCGGGCCACGTGTAGTAGGCCGCCGGTCCGTTGCCGCGCGCCGGTCCGGACGCGGGCGTCAACGGCGCGACCGCGCTCAGGCGCGCGAGTATCTCGTCGCTCGGCACGACGTGCTCCCACGTCAGCTCGCGCATGTCGCCGACCGGCATCAGCTCGATGAACCGCACGTGCCACGGATGCTCGTTAGTCAGACGAGCGAGTTCTACGATCTCGTCGTCGTTGATCCCGCGCATCACGACCACGTTCAGCTTGATCGGATCGAGTCCCGCGGCCTGCGCCGCGAGCGCCGCACGAATCGGATCGAAGCCGAGGTTGCGCCGCGCGATCTTCGCGATTCGATCCGGGCGCAGGCTGTCGACGCTCATGTTCACCCGGTCGAGACCACACTCGCGCAGCGTCCGCCCGATCTCCGGCAGCCGCGCGCCGTTCGTGGAGAGCGCGATGTCCTCGATCTCCGGGATCGCGCGCAGCATGCGAATCAGCTCGTGGATCTGCGGGCGGATCGTCGGCTCGCCGCCGGTGATGCGAAGCCGGCGAAGTCCGAGCGGCGCGAGCTGGCGGACGACGTCGGTGATCTCCTCATAGGAGAGAATGTCGGATTTCGGAAGCCAGGCGAGCCCCGCCTCCGGCATGCAATAGAGACAGCGGAAGTTGCACCGGTCGGTGACGGAGATTCGGAGATACTCGATGCTCCGTCCGAACTGGTCGAGCGATCGCTGCGTCTGCATCAGCGCGCCCCCCCCGCCTCGGCCGTCGCGCGGCGTGCGGTGGGATCGACCCACTCGCGTGTGCCGTCGGCGTAGTGCTCGCGCTTCCAGATCGGCACGCGGCGCTTGATCTGCTCGATCACGTGCCTGCTGGCGTCATACGCGGCGCCCCGGTGTGCGTGGGCGACGGCGATCGCGACGCTCACCGCGCCGATTTCGAGCGTCCCCACCCTGTGCTCGACGACGACGTCCGACGTGCCGAACTCGCTACTCGCTTCAGCGACGATGGCGGCAAGCTCGCGCTCCGCCATCGATCGATAAGCCGAGTACTCGATCCCCGTGACCGCCCGCCCGTCGTTCGTGTCGCGAACGGTTCCGAGAAACAGCACGGCGGCGCCGTTGCCGTCGTGTGCGACCTCGGCGGTGAGGCCCGCCGGGTCGATGACGCGGTCGACGATCGCGCTGCGCATCAGCCCCCAGCCACCGGCGGAATGATCGCGACCTCGTCGCCCGCCACCAGCGCGCGGTCGGACCGAGCGTACTCCTCGTTCACGGCCACCATTGGCTCCGTCGGCAGTCGGGCCGAACCCGCCCCCGCCATCGCGCGGACGCGGCGCACGGCCTCCGCGACGGTCGAGCCGTCCGGGAGCTCGAGCGGAATCGTCCGCTCGCCGAGGGCGTCGGCGTACGACGCGAAGAGCAACACCGTCACCGTCATAGTGGAGCAGTCATCCTCGAAGCGAGAGCCAGTATCATAGCTTAGCGACCTTGACGACTCGAGACGACAACGGCTCGACGCACGCGTTGCGTCGAGCCGTGTAGTCCCAGCGGCGAAGTGCTTACGCCTCCGTCATTTCCTCTTCGTCAGCCTCCATGTCGTCGATCGAAAGACCAGCGACCATCGCACGCAATTCCTTCGACGGCTTGAACACGGGGACCGGCCGGGCAGACACCTCGACAGGCGAGCCCGTCCGCGGATTCCGCGCCATTCGCGTTTTGCGGTGGCGAATCTTGAACGTGCCGAAGCCGCGAACTTCAATGTTCTTCTGCGCTTGCAGCGCTTCCTTGATCGAGTCGAGAAAAGCGTCGACGACTCGAGCGCAATCTTTCTTTGAGATCATCGGCCCAGCGGTGCGCGAGATCTGGGCGGTGACTCGTTCGACCAGGTCGGCTTTGGTCATTGAAAAGCCTCGGTTTGCTGACGCCCGTGGGTGGCGGAGACAAACCGAACTTATCGCCGTTAACTGTTGTGTGTCAAGAGTTTGGACCACCTGAGCCCGCAGCCGGCTCCGCGTGGGAACGGACTGTTTCAAGGAACTCGTCGAAGAGCGGCCTCGCATCGTGGGGGCCGGGAGCCGCCTCCGGGTGGTACTGGACGGCAAAGATGGGCCTGTTTCGGTGCCGAAGCCCCTCGACGGTGCCGTCGTTCAGATTTACGTGGGTCAATTCGAGCTCCGGGGCGCCCGGAATCCCGGCATCGGACCCTTCTACGGCGAAACCGTGATTCTGAGCCGTGATCAGGACCCGCCCGGTGGCGAGCTCCTTCACCGGATGATTTCCACCGCGGTGTCCGTACGGCATCTTCACGGTGTGGGCGCCGAAGGTCAGCCCCAGGATCTGGTGCCCCAGGCAGATCCCGAAAATCGGCACGCCTGAATCGGCGATCTTCCGCACCGTCTCGGGGGCGTAATCCACCGCGGCCGGATCGCCGGGTCCGTTCGAGAGAAACACGCCGTTAGGCCCGAGCTGCAGTGCCTCGTCCGCCGAGGTCTTCGCCGGCACGACCGTCACTCGGCATCCGTGTTCCGCGAAGAGGCGCAGAATGTTGCGCTTGATGCCGAAGTCGTACGCGACGATGTGGTACGGCGCGTCCGCTTGTCCCCAATCGTATCGATCCGGCGTCGAGACGACTGACGCGAGGTCGAGCCCTTCCATCGGCGGACAGGCATCGAGCGCGAGCAGCGCCTCGCGCGTCGGCTGCGTTCCGCGCGCCACGACGCCGCGCATGACTCCAGCGCTTCGCAGATGTCGGGTGAGCCGTCGCGTGTCGACGCCCTCGAGGGCGGGCACGCCCGCGCGCTCGAGCCACGAGAGAAGATCGCCGTCCGCGCGCCAGTTCGAGTAATTGCGCGACAGCTCGCGCACGATCACGCCGGCGATCTGCGGTTGCGCGGACTCGGGATCGTCGGAGTTGACGCCGTAGTTGCCGATCATCGGCGCCGTCATCACCACGATCTGCCCGCGGTACGACGGATCGGTGAACACTTCCTGGTAGCCGCTCATGTTCGTGGTGAACACGACCTCGGCGACCGTCGGTGCCCCGCCTCCCGGCGCGGCCAGCTCGCCAGAAAAAAGGGTTCCGTCTTCGAGAAGAAGGAACCCTGGAGTGTTGCTCGAAGAGCGCTTCACGACGCGATCAGGGTTTCTTTGGCGCGGGCTTTGGCGGCGTCGGTGCTGGTTTCGTCGTCGTCGGATTCGTCGTCGCCGGCTTCGCGCCGCCCGGTGTTGCCGGGGCCGCGCCGGTCGGCGCCGGATTCGCCGGTGTCAGACCAGGAACCGGGTTCGCTCCGCCAGCAGGGGCGGTGACAGGAGCGGGTGCTGAAACGGGGGCCGGCTGGAAGGTCTGGTCGAGCACCGATTTCGGAGCGCGGCTTCTCGTCCCTGCGATCGCGAGCAGAAAGGACAATCCGAGGAACAGGCCGCCGCACCACCAGCTTGCCTTGGTGAGCAGGTTCCCCGCCTGTCGCGTGCCCATGAACGAGCTCGTCGAGCTGCTCACTCCGCCGAAGGACGCGGCCATGCCGCCGCCCTGACCCGACTGCAAAAGAATCGCGGCGACGAGCACGAGGCTGTCGAGGATCAGGAGGATGAGAAGGGACGTGTACAGCATGGTTCGGCCGCTCTAGATGACTGAGTGTAAGCCTAAAATATCACGACACTTAGCGCTCGCCGTCAAGTGCCGCAGATTCGCGCCCATTCGTCGGCCGCCAGGCTCGCTCCGCCGACCAGTAGGCCGTCTACGTCTCTTGCCGCGAGCAATGCCTTGGCGTTTCCCGCGTTGACGCTCCCGCCGTACAAAATCGGAATCGACACCGCGACTTCCCCGACCCGGGCGTGAAGCGCCTTTCGAATCTCGGCGTGCACTGTGGTTGCGTCGTCGGGCGTCGCCGTCTTGCCGGTTCCGATTGCCCAGACCGGCTCGTAGGCGATCGCCATCGATGCGACGGCTGCCGACGAAAGTTTGGCCAGTCCGGCGCCGAGTTGGCGGAGCACGACCGTCTCGGTCTCGCCGGCTTCGCGCTGCGCGAGCAGTTCGCCGACGCACAGGATCGGCGTCAGCTCATTGCGCGCCGCCGCGGCACACTTGAGCGTCGTCTGCTCATCCGTTTCGCCAAATACGTGTCGCCGCTCCGAGTGCCCGACGAGCGCGAACCGCGCGCCCGCATCACGCGCCATGGGCGCGGAGCTCTCGCCGGTGAACGCGCCCTTGTCCTCGGTCCAGATGTTCTGGACTCCGATTCCGATATCGGGGCGCGAGCCGAGCGCCGCGGCGACGGCGCCGACCGACAGCGCGGGCGGAAATAGAATCACCGTGCGGTCGCGGCGCGCCGGCCATTTGTCGGTGAACTCGGCGACGAACGCGCGCGCGGCGTTCGGGCCGTGGTTCATCTTCCAGTTTGCCGCGAAGACCGGCCGTTGCATTCAGATCCTGTCGTCGAGCGCGGCGACTCCCGGCAACACCTTCCCTTCCAGAAATTCGAGCGAGGCGCCGCCGCCGGTCGACACGTGGCTCATCGCCGCCTCGAGGCCGAGGTTTGCGACGGCCGCGGCCGAGTCACCGCCGCCGACGATCGTCGTCGCACCGAGTTGCGTCGCGGTCGCCATCGCTTCGGCGACGGCGCGCGTGCCCGCGTCGAACGGCGCCGTCTCGAACACGCCCATCGGGCCATTCCAGAGAATCGTCTTCGCGCCTTCCACGATGCCGGCGAACTGACCCGCCGACGTCGGCCCGATGTCGAACATCGCTTCGTCGGCGGGAAATCCCGTCGCACGGGACGGCGCGCGCGGATTGCGGAGCGTCGAGCGCCTTCGCGACGACCGCGTCCGATGGAATCAGCAACTTCGCGCCGGCACGCGCGAGGAGATCCTTCGCCATCTCCACGCGGTCCGCCTCGACGAGCGACTTCCCCGTCTCGAGGCCCATCGCCTTGAAGAAGGTGCACGCCATGGCGCCGCCGATCACGAGCCGGTCGACCTTCGGCAGCAGCTGCTCGATGACGTCGATCTTGCCGGAGATCTTCGCGCCGCCGAGGACCGCGACGAACGGACGGTTCGGGTTGCCGAGCGCGGCGCCGAGATAATCGAGCTCGCGTTCCATCAGGAGGCCGGCGACGGCCGGGTGCAGGCAGTGCGCGATGCCCTCGGTCGACGCGTGCGCGCGGTGCGCCGACCCGAACGCGTCGTTGACGAAGAAGTCGCCGAGCTCGGCCAGCTCGCGGCAGACGCCTTCGTCGTTCTTCTCTTCGCCGTCGAGAAAGCGGGTGTTCTCGAGCACGACGACCGGCGTGTCCGGGTCGTGCGTGGCCTTCACGGCTTCGTCGGTGTCCGTCGACTCGACGAACACCACGTGTTGTTTCGGCAACAACTCGGCGAGCCGGCGAGCGACGGGCTCGAGCGAGTACTTCGCCTCGGGCTTGCCCTTCGGGCGGCCGAGGTGCGAGAGCAGCACGACGCGCGCGCCGCGGTCGAGCAGCGCCTCGATCGTCGGAAGCGCGGCGCGAATGCGCGTGTCGTCGGTCACGCGCCCCTTGTCGAGCGGGACGTTGAAGTCGACGCGAACGAGCGCGCGCCGGCCTTTCACTTCCTGGTCGGAGAGATCGCGGATCGTCTTCTTGTTCATCGTTACAAGCGGGCGCCGACGTACCGGAGCAGATCCACGCAGCGCGACGCGTAGCCCCACTCGTTGTCGTACCAGCCCGAGACCTTGATCAGCGTTCCGTCGACGACGTTGGTGCACTTCGAGTCGAAGATGCACGAGTGCGGATCGCCGATGTAGTCCGACGACACCAGCTCTTCGTCGGTGTACGCGACGATGCCGCTCATCGGCCCCTCGGCCGCGGCTTTGAATGCCCCGTTGACGTCGGCGATCGTCACGGGCTTCTCGACGACGACGACGAGATCGGTCAGCGACACGTCGGGCGTCGGCACGCGGATCGAGATGCCGTCGATCTTGCCCTTGAGCTCGGGCATCACGAGCGACGTCGCCTTGGCCGCGCCGGTCGTCGTCGGAATGATCGACATCGCCGCGGCGCGCGCGCGCCGGAGGTCCTTGTGCGGCAGGTCGAGGATCTGTTGGTCGTTCGTGTAACTGTGGATCGTCGTCATCGAGCCGCGCACGAAACCGAACGCGTCCTTGACGACCTTCACCATCGGCACGAGGCAGTTCGTGGTGCACGACGCGTTGGAGATGATCGTGTGCTTCGCCGCGTCGTATTTCGTCTCGTTCACACCCATGACGATGGTGATGTCTTCGCCCTTCGCCGGCGCGGAAATGATGACCTTTTTCGCCCCGCCGTCGATGTGTTTCTTGGCGGCGTCGGCGTTGGTGAACCGACCGGTCGATTCGAGCACCAGATCGACGCCCAGGTCCTTCCAGGGGAGTGCGGCCGGATCTTTCTCGGCGAAGACGCGAATCTCGTGGCCGTCGACGGAGATCGAACCGTCCTCGGCGCAGACTTCGCCGGGATACGTGCGGTGGACGGAGTCGTACTTGAACAGGTGCGCCAGCGTTTTCGTGTCCGTCAGGTCGTTGACCGCCACGAACTCGATGTCCGCAACTTCCTGCAGGCGGGAGGCGCGCAGGACCTGCCGTCCGATGCGCCCGAAGCCATTGATCCCGACGCGAATCGCCATTCCGTACCCTCGGTGGTGGTTACAAACGGTCGCCCAAGGCCGGCGCCCGCCCGAAGGTGACAAAGCTAACGATTCTGGCCCCACCGGCGCAGAGCGCCGCGGCGCACGCGTTGAGCGTGGCGGCGGTCGTCACGACATCGTCGACGATCACGACGTGCGCGCCCCGCAGCGAGTCGCGCGCCGACGGCGGCGCACTGAACGCGCCGGTGACGTTGCGGAATCGCTCGTCCGGCGCCAACCGCGTCTGCGTTTCTGTGTGCCGAGTGCGCGCGAGAACGTCGGTCCACACCGGAATTCGCCACGCCGCCGCGAGCCCGCGCGCGAGGCGCTCGCTCTGGTTGTAGCCGCGCTCTTGTTCGCGCTTTGCCGACAGCGGCACCGGCACGATCGCAGCGCGTTCCTCGGCGACGTCGCGCGGCCAATCGCATCGCGCCATGCGCGCGGCCATCTCGCCGGCGACGCGATGCCAGCCGCCGTACTTGAGCGCGTGCACGACGCCGAGCCCGACATGCCCCGCTGCCCACGCGACGCTCCGCGACGCGCGCACGAACGGCGGGAGGAGCTCGCACCAGCGGCACTTCTCGCCGTAAGTCGGGTGGCCGCAACGGTCGCACCGCGGCCAAGGCAGCCCCGGCAGCAGCGCCCAGCATCGTCCGCAGACCAGGCCGTGCTCGCCGCGATCCAATCCTCGCTCGCAAACGGTACACGCGCGCGGCAGCAAGAAATCGGCGAGCGCGGCCGCGACCGGTCTCGCCGCCGTCGTGAGACGCCCGAGGTGCGGCGCTAGGCGTCCTCCGCCGCGCGCCGCATCGTCGAGCGATCCGGCGTTACCCCGAACCATCGCTCGAACGCAAGCGCCGCCTGCTCGACGAGCATCGCGAGACCGTCGGCGGCGGCCAAACCGCGCGCGCGCGCCGCGCGAACGAGCGGCGTTCCGCCGCGCCGGTACACCAGGTCGAGAACGCGCGCGCCGTCGGGGAGCGTCGCAACGTCGAAGGGAGTCGCGTCGTCCCGCATGCCGATGGATGTCGCATTGACCAGAAGATCGGCATCGGCGAGGGTGCGAACGTCATCGGTCGATTGCGCGAACGCACCAAATCGCTCGCAGAGCGCGCGGGCGCGGTCGCCGGTGCGGTTGTGGACTCGCACGGTGGCCGACGGCCAGGACTCGACCGCGGCGACGACGGCGGCGGCCGCGCCCCCCGCGCCGAGCAATCCGACGATCAAGTTCGGTGGAATCGCCGCGACGTCGAAGAGCCTTCGCACCGCCTCGTGCACCCCGCCCACGTCGGTGTTGTCGCCGGAGAGCGCGCCGCTGTCGTCCACCCACCAGGTGTTCACCGCCCCGACGCGCCGCGCGGTGGGCGAGAGCGTCGCGCAGGCGGCGTACATGCGCTCCTTGTGGGGGATCGTGACGTTCCCGGCCGTGCGTTCGCGCACGAGTTCCCGGACAGTCGAGTCGAACTGCTCGGGCGCGACGTCGAGTGCTTCGTAGCGTGCGTGGATGCCGGCCGCGGCGAGCGCCGCGTTGTGCATCCGCGGGGAGCGGGAATGGGCGACGGGATGCCCGAGCAGCACCAGACGCTCGGGCGGCGGCCGTCGCATCACGCCGCCCCGGTGCCCCGCTCCGCGGTGATGCGATCCAGAACGCGACGAATCTCTTCCTCGAGCTCGTTCGCGGTCGCGCGATAGACCTCGAGCTCCGCGCCGACCGGATCGCTGATCGGGCGCACCGATGCGCCATGCGACGCGTAGTCCGACAGCAGGTACGCGCGTCCGCCGCCGCCGAGCGCCTCGACGCGCTCCAGGTGGTGCGGTCCCATCGCCAGCACGAGGTCGGACCCCTGCACGAGCTCGCGCGTGAGCGTCTGCGCGCGGTGCGTCGTGAGGTCCATGTTCCGCTCCATTCCGACGAGCAGCGCGCCGTCGCTCGCCGGCGCGCCCAGGTGCGCGCTCGTTCCGGCGCTGATCGCCTCGACGTCGAGAAGGCCGCGCTCGATGGCGATCTTTCGCGCGATCGCCTCGGCGAGCGGACTGCGGCACGTGTTGCCGGTGCAGACGAAGAGAATCTTCATGCGGCTCAGGCGTCTCCGATCAAATTGGGCACGCTCTCACGCAGCGTCGCGGCGGAGATCGCCCCGGGTCGAATGACACGCGCAAGTCGCCCCATGCAATCGATCACCGTCGACGGCTTGGATGGCTTCAAGGCACCGCCGTCGAGCACCCGCAATTCTCCACGTGTCACCGCGTCGCCCCATTGCGACAGAATCTCAGCGGCGCGCATCGCCGGGGGAACCCCCGGACGGTTGGCGCTCGTCGACGTGATCGCGTCGCCGTGCGCGTGGATCAACCGCGTCATGGCGGCGTGGCTCGTCCAGCGAACGGCGATTCCACCTTCCGGACCGCGCAGCCGATCGGGGACGCGCCGCTCACCGCCGGCAAGCACGAGCGTCAACGGCCCGGGCCAGTGTCGCGTCACGAGATTCGCCGCGTAAGCGGGCAGCCGCAGGTCGAGGCGCTCGATCATGTCCGGTCCCGAGATGAGCAGCAGAAACGGTTTCCCCGGCGGCCGGTTCTTGAGGCGGACCAGCGCGTCCACCGACTCGCGATCGATTCCACCGCCGAATCCGTAGACGGTCTCCGTCGGGTATGCGAGCACCTTGCGTGCGGCGATCTGCTCGAGCGCTGGCTTGATCGCCGCGCCGATTTCCTCGGCGGACCAGAACGGGATCGAGAGCGACTCGATTCTCATTCGGCGAGCGGAAAGAGCGCCTCCGCGCGGTCGAAGTCCGCGTCCTCGGTGATCTTCATGGCGCGCTCACTCCCGCGCACGACCCGTACCGGCGCTCCGATCGCTTCGCAAAGCGCGGCGTCGTCCGTCGCGGTGAGCCCGGCGGACTTGGCGTGACGGTGCGCGCGCTCGATGACCTCGCGCGGAAAGCTCTGCGGCGTTTGCGCTCGCCAAAGGCGTTCGCGGTCGACCGTCCGCACGATCGCGCCCTGTTCGTCCACCTGCTTGAGCGTATCGACGACGGGGAGCGCGGCGATCGCGCTCACACCTTCGCGCGCCGACGCGATCACGCGATCGATCGTCGCGTCGCCGACCAACGGACGCGCCGCGTCGTGCACGAGCACGATCGCCGCTTCGTCCGGCAGGTCCTCGAGCCCATTGCGCACGGAATCGGTCCGAGTCGCCCCGCCGATCGATACCATCAGCCGGTCGACGTCGCACTGAAACAGCCAGGGCGGAGGATCGGCGACGTACTCGCGCGGCAGCACGACCACCACGGCCACGACGTCCGCCCGCGCCATGAACGTCTGCAGGCTATGGAGCAGGGCGGGCTTTCCCGCGACCCATCGAAACTGCTTCAGCTCGTTTCCGGAGGTCCGGCTGCTGCTGCCGCCCGCGACGATCACTACTCCCACATCTCGGTTTGTCTCGCCGTTTTCCCGGTGACCAGAGACCTGTGACCCGAGACCTGTCATTCAAATACACGCCGAAAAAGATCGCCGATCGTTTTCACGCCGACCACCTCGATCTCTCGACCCACGCGTCTCGGAACGCCGCGCTCCGCGAGATAGATCCGCTGCATGCCGAGGTTGGCGGCTTCCGCGATCCGCCGCTCGGCTTGCGACACCGCGCGCACTTCGCCGCCGAGTCCGACCTCGCCCACGAACACGGCGTCAGGCGGGAGCGCGCGGTCGTACACGCTCGACGCCAGCGCCACGGCGACTGCGAGATCCCCGGCCGGCTCCTGAAGGCGTATGCCGCCGACGACGTTGACGAAGACGTCGAGCTGCGCGAATGACAGCCCGGCCCGCTTGTCGAGCACGGCGAGCAGCAGCGCGAGGCGCCGGCCGTCGAAGCCCGTGGCGACGCGCTGCGGCGTCCCGAATCCCGCCTTGGCGGCCAACGCCTGGATTTCGACGAGCACGGGCCGCGTCCCCTCGAGCAGCGCCGTCAGCGCGGAGCCCGACGCGATCTGCGTTCGGTCGCCGACGAACAGCTCCGACGGATTCGCGACCGGGTCGAGCCCCTGCTCCGTCATGCGGAAGACGCCGATCTCGTCGACGCTGCCGAAGCGGTTCTTGGTCGCGCGCAGTACGCGATGGTCGAGCGTGCTCTCTCCCTCGAAGTACAGCACCGTGTCGACGATGTGCTCGAGCGTCTTCGGCCCGGCGATGCCGCCGCCCTTCGTCACGTGGCCGACGACGAACACCGTCGTGCCGCTCTCCTTCGCGAAGCGCATCAGCCGCGCGGCGCATTCGCGCACCTGACCGACGTTGCCCGGCGCACCCTCGAGGTCGGTCGTGAACACCGTCTGAATCGAATCGACGATGAGGGCGGCGGGCGGCGCCGCCGACGCGGTCGCGAGGATCGTCTCGAGATTCGTCTCGCTCAGGAGCGCGACGTCGCCGGCGTTTCCGCCGAGTCGGTCGGAGCGCAGCCGGACCTGGAGTGCGGATTCCTCGCCCGACGCGTAGAGCACCGGCCGCCCGGTCTGCTCGAGGCGCGCCGCGACCTGGAGCAGCAGCGTCGACTTGCCGATGCCCGGTTCTCCTCCCACGAGAATCATCGAGCCCGGGACGATCCCGCCGCCGAGCACGAAGTCGAATTCATCGAGGCCGGTCTGCCACCGGTGGGCCTGCGATCCCTCGACGTCGCGCAGCCGCGGCGCGACCGCGATGCTTCCGCCCTCGGCGAGTCCTCGAGCACCCGCGGCCCGGCGCGCGCTCAGTGCGCCCGCGGCGACGCGCGGCGCGACGATCTCTTCGACGAGCGTGTTCCACTCGCCGCACGCGTCGCAGCGGCCCTGCCACTTCGAGTGCTCGGCGCCGCACTCGGTGCAGCGGTAGGCCGTCTTCACTTTCGGCATGTATCGAAACTACTTGAGGTGACCTAGCTTTTCTTTTGCGAATAGTTCTCGAAGCGCGTGTATTGCTTGTGGAAGAACAGGTTCACCAGGCCGGTCGGTCCGTTGCGCTGTTTGCCGACGATCACCTCGGCTTTCCCCTCGAGCGAGTTGCCGTCCTTGTCCGTCGGGCCGTCGTAGAACTCCTGGCGGTAGAGGAACATGATGAGATCGGCGTCCTGCTCGATCGCGCCCGATTCGCGGAGGTCGGAGAGTTGCGGACGCTTGTTGTCGCCGGTGCGCTGCTCGGGGGCGCGCGAGAGCTGCGACAGCGCGATGACCGGGACATTCAGCTCCTTGGCGAGCGCTTTGAGTCCGCGCGAAATCTGGCTGACCTCCTGCTGCCGGCTCTCGGCGTTGCTCGGCCCCTGCATGAGCTGCAGGTAGTCGACGATCACGAGCCCGATGCCGGACTCGGTCTTCAGGCGGCGCGCCTTCGACCGCATCTCCAGCAGCGTGATGCCGGGCGTGTCGTCGATCCATACCGGCGCGGTCCCGAGAATGCCGGCGGCGCGCGCGAGGCGCGGAAAGTCGTCGTCGCGGAGCAAACCTTTGCGGAGTCGTTGCGCATCGATGCGGGCCTCCGACGTGAGCATGCGCTGCACGAGAGACTCTTTACTCATTTCCAGCGAAAAGAGCGCAACCGGAACCTTGTGCTCGATGGCCGCGTATTGCGCGACATTCAGCGTGAACGCCGTCTTTCCCATCGACGGCCTGGCCGCGACGATGATGAGATCCGACGGTTGGAACCCGGACGTGATCTCATCGAGGTCGCCGAAACCGCTCGCGACGCCCGTGATCGTGGTCCCGCCGCGCGTGAAGCTTCTCGATCCGCTCCATCGTCGGCCAGAGCAGCTCCTTGAGGCGCGTGAATCCGTCGCGCGTCTGAGCCTGGCTCACCTGGAAGATCTTCGACTCGGCCTCGTCGAGGAGCTCGCGGGCCGTGACGTGGCCGTCGAACGCCTCGGTCACGATGGACGTCGAGACTTCGATCAGCCGCCGCAGGATCGCTTTCTCGCGAACGATCTGCGCGTGGTACTCGATGTTCGCCGCGGTCGGCACCGCGTCGACGAGGAAGCCGACGTAATCCTTGCCGCCCGATCCTTCGAGATCGCCGCGGCGCTGGAGCTCGTCCGAGAGCGTCAGCGGATCGACGACGCCTCCGCGCTCGGCGATCGCCACCATCGCGCGGAAGATCCGGCGGTGGCGCTCGGCGTAGAACATCGTGTCGTCGACGAATTCGACCGCGCGGAGCACCGCGTCCTGGTCGATCAACATCGCCGAGAGCACCGCCTGCTCGGCGTCCTCCGAGTAAGGAGGACGCCGATCGCGGTACGGGTCACGCGTCGGCGCGTGTACCGGAGGGGGAGCTATCGAGAATTCGACGGGCGAGTTGGACATCTTCCCAGGTGGGACGCTTCCAACCCGGATTCCGGAGAAGCGCGGCAGGGTGATACGTGACCACGAGCGGTACACCGTAATAGCGGTGAACCTGGCCGCGCAACTTGCCGATCGAGAGCGTCGTGTTCAAGAGCGTCTGCGCGGCAAACGTGCCGAGCGCGAGAATCACCTTCGGTCGAATCAGCTCGATCTGGCGAATGAGATACGGACTACACGCCTTTACTTCGTCCGGTAGAGGGTTACGGTTTCCCGGCGGACGATGTTTGAGGACGTTGCAGATGAAGACGTCCTCGCGCTTGAAGTCGATCGCGGCGAGAATCTTCGTGAGCAACTGCCCCGCCGCGCCGACGAACGGGCGGCCGGTTTGATCTTCGGTCGCGCCGGGCGCCTCACCGACGCACATGAAGTCCGCGTTGGGATTGCCTTCGCCCGGCACCGGATTCGTCGCCGTCGAATGGAGCGGACATCGGGTACACGTCGCGACGTGGGACGCGAGCGTCTCGAGCGAATCCAGCGCCGCCATCGGCCCGCCGAACAGCTCGGACGACGGAGTACCCACCGAGATTCCCGGCGCGACCGACACGATCGGCGCCGGCGGAGGCTCCGCGCTCTTGCCGGCCGGCGCGATGAACGAGGTGTCTTCCGTGCTCGTCGTCCCAGAAGCAGTCACCGGTCCACCGGTCACCCGGTCCACCGGTCCACCGGTCACACCGGTCTACCGGTCCACCTGTCTTCGGCGTCTCGATCGACGCATCAGCCGCGCGAAGCATCGCGCGCCAGTCGTTCGGGTCCGCCGGGGCGCCGCTCTTCGTCGGCGGCGAAACCGGCGTAGCGGCCTTTCCCGGTGCTCCGCCGCCGAGCAGTCGCATCGCTTCGTCGACAGTCATATGGTCGAGCACGAGCTCCGTCTCGCCCATCTCGCGGCGCTGCTCGAGATAGCGGCGGAGCTGTTCCCTAGCGTCCATCGAGCAGCGCCTCCACGCGATCCAGAATCGCGTCGGCCACGTCGGCCTTCGACATCAGCGGCAGCCGCGACTCGGCGCCGT
This sequence comes from uncultured Gemmatimonadaceae bacterium, assembly GCA_963736315.1. Taxonomy (GTDB): domain Bacteria; phylum Gemmatimonadota; class Gemmatimonadetes; order Gemmatimonadales; family Gemmatimonadaceae; genus JAQBQB01. The sequence continues at coordinate 1,259,918 of CAVTOB010000001.1, forward strand.
CGCGCGCGATCAAGGTGACGCGATTGGTGTCCGTGCCGAATCCCGCTCCCGGCTCGGTCGCGTCGTTCACGACGATCAGGTCGAGGTCCTTCGACGCGAGCTTTCGGCGGCCGTTGGCGAGCACGTCGTTCGTCTCGAGCGCGAAGCCGACGACGACCGAGTCCTGCCGCCGCTTGCCGCGGGTCGATTGGAGAATGTCGGGCGTCGGCGCGAGGGCGATCGGCGCGGGCGAGTCGCTCTTCTTGATCTTCGCGCCCGCCGGGTCCGACGGACGAAAGTCGGCCGGCGCGGCCGCCATGATCAACACGTCGGTGGACGGCAGCGCGCTGTCGATCGCGCTTTTCATGTCGTCGGTGGATTCGACCGTCGTCACGGCGACGGCCGGCGGCGCGGCGACGCTCATCGGACCGGAGACCAACGTGACGTCAGCGCCGCGGCGCCACGCCGCCGACGCGAGCGCGACCCCCATCTTTCCGCTGCTGTGGTTCGAGATGAACCGCACGGGATCGATCGCCTCGCGCGTCGGTCCGGCGGTCACGAGCACTCGTCTGCCGGCGAGCGACCCGCGCGGCTCGAGCAATCTTCCCACGTGCGCGAAGATCGTTTCCGGCTCCGGCATTCGTCCCGGACCGGTCCCCTCGCCCGCGGCGAGATCACCCTCGTCCGGGTCCACGATGCGGTAGCCGAGTGTGGTCAGGTGGGTCACGTTGTGCTTCGTCTGCGCGTGCGCCCACATGTGATCGTTCATCGCGGGCACGAGCAGCACGGGCGCGGTGGTGGCGAGAAGAATCGAAGTGAGCAGGTCGTCGGCTTGTCCGGTCGCCGCGCGCGCGAGAAAATCGGCGGTGGCGGGCGCGACGACCAAGGCCGTCGCGCTGCGAGCGAGCGCGATGTGATCCAGCGCCCGCCCTTGCTCGAACATTCCCGCGTGTACCGGCCGACCCGTGAGTGCCTCGAACGTGATCGCGCCGACGAACTCGGTCGCCGCGCGCGTCATCACCACGTCGACTTCGGCGCCCGCCTTGGTGAGCAAGCGCGCCAGCCAGGCCGATTTGTAACTGGCGATCCCTCCCGTCACCCCGAGGAGGATTCGGCTCCCCGCGTACGGGCGGATGGAACTACTCGGCGCGTCGCCGCGGGACGACGTGGTACTCGATGTCACCCTTCGCCAGCTCTTCGAGCGAGCGCGTGGTGAGCTTCTTTTCGCGCGACGATGAACGGTCGCGCGGAAACTCGTTCAGCACGCGGGCATACTTCGCGGCGACGAGAACGCCGAGGTACTTGTTCGCGGCGTGACCCGCGATTTCGTCCGGGGTGAAGACCCGCATCGATCAGCTCCGATCCATTGTTGAGTGGCGCTCTATTTCCGACTCGAGCCGCCCGATGAGCTGCTCGACGTTCCGCTGCAATCCGAAGATCCGTTCCCGGCTCACCACCTCGGCGTCCACGATCGAGCCGACGCGTGCCACCGCCTGGTCGAGGTCGTCGTTGACGACGACGTAGTCGTACTCGTTTACGGCGCGCAGCTCGTGGAGAGCAGAATGTAATCTATCGAGGAGCTGCGCGGGGGACTCGGTGTGCCGGCGCTTGAGGCGGTCCAGGAGGACGTCGGCGGAAGGCGGTAGGAGGAATACACTTACGGCCGCCGGAAAGCTCTCCCGGATCAGCCTAGCCCCCTGCACGTCGATGTCCATGATGACGTGCCGTCCCCCGCGAGCACCCGCGAGACTTCGCGCCGAAGCGTGCCGTAGAGGTTGCCGTGGACCTCGGCGGACTCGATGAACTCGCCGAGGCGCCGCCGCTCGACGAACTCGTCGCGCGTCAGGAAGTGGTAGTCGACTCCGTCCTGTTCACCCCTGCGCGGCGCGCGCGTGGTGCACGACACCGAGTATCCGACGTCGGGCCGCTGCGCCAGCGAGCCGATGCGCGATCGTCGTCTTTCCGCCGCCCGACGGCGACGAAAGGATGATCGGAAAGATCACCTGGCCCCAGGCGCCGGTGTCTTCTTCGTGGTCTCGCGGGCCCGTCACTCGAGATTCTCCGCCTGCTCGCGGATCTTCTCCAACTCCTCTTTGATCAACACGACGTCCTGCACGATCGCGGCATCGTTCGCCTTGCTGCCGGTCGTGTTCGCCTCTCGCAGCAGCTCCTGGAGCAGAAAGCCGAGGCGCTTGCCGACGCCGTCGGCCGGCGGAGCGGCGAGTGTCGTCCGAAACGCCGCCACATGCGTGTGGAATCGGCTGATCTCCTCGGACACGTCCAGCTTGTCGGCGAGAATGGCGATCTCCTGCGTGAGTCGCTGCTCGTCGACGGTGATGCCGGCCGCGAGCTCCTGCACGGCGTGGCGCAGTCGGTCGCGCTGCTCGACCAGCCGTTGCGGGGCGCGCGCCGCGATGCGCTCGACCGCCTGCTCGATCACCGAGAGGCGGACGCCGACGTACCCGGTCAGCCGCGCGCCCTCGACCGATCGCATCGCATCGAGGGCGTGCATTGCCCGGTCGACGATTTTCACCAGCTCGTCGGCGTTGCCGGCGGTCTCGTCCGATGGGGCAGCGACCACGTGCGGCAGACGCAGCACCGTGGCGGCGTCGATCGCGCCGTCGAGCGCGAAACGCTCCTGCAATCGCCGGATCTGATCGACGTATTGCCCGAAGCGCGTCTCGTCGATCGTGCCTTCCGCTTCATGGCGAGCCAGCCGCGCCGTGACCGAGATGTGGCCCCGCGAGACACCGCGGCGCAGCGCTTCGCGCACCTCCGGCTCCCAGCGGCTCAGTTCGGCCGGAAGTTTGATCGCGGGATTGAAAAAGCGGTGATTGACCGAGCGAATCTCGACGGAGACGCGCGCTCCGCCCACGTCGCCGTCCGCGGCTCCGAAACCCGTCATGCTCTTTATCATATCGCAGGGCCGAAGCTACGGACTGACAAGAAGATTTGTCAATCGACGAAGGACCAGCGCACCCCGTAATAATTCATCTGCCGCGGCATGATGAACCCGCCGATCTCCGAGTAGCGCTCGCCCAGCATGTTCCGGAACTGCCACGACACGGTGGCGCTCAATACGCGGATCTCGAGTAACAGCGAGAGCGTGCGGAACCCGGTGCCGAGCGACGGCTGGCTCGAGATGAGCGACGGGAAGTGGACGTCCGAGCGGTACTCGTGAATGATCGACGCCATCAACCCGAAGTCGTGCGACGGAAATCGTTTGGCGAGGTTCGTCCGCACGTACAGCTCCGATCGAGTCTGATACTGCGGTCGATACGCGCCCGTCGAGTCGTTCCACCGAATTCCATAGATGTCGGCGCCGAGGGGGCCCCACAGCTTGCCGCGAATCGCCGCCTCGAATCCGGTCGCGCCCGGAGCGTGTTGGGCGATGTAGCTCGTGTCGTACTCGCGCGCCGGCGCGAGAAGCGCGCTGTCCCGCCGCACCACGCCGCCGATGAGCCACAGTTCGTGAAGCCGCAGGCCAGCCTCGCCGCGCAGGTACGTCGTCGTCAGCCCGACGTCGTTCGCGCGATAGTTCGTCGAGCGAGCGACGCTTCCCAGCAGCGAGATGAACGACAACGGCTGCAGCCGGAACGTCACGTCGGCGCGGGCGATCGAATCCGCGCTCTTCGCCTCGGCATATCCCGAAACGCTCACCCGCTCGGTCGTGAAGCTCGCCCGCGCCGCGGGCGCGACGATCGTCTGGCCGCCGGAGACGAACGCTCGCGCCGTCCCGCTCGCGCGAAATGGCCCTTGCACCGTTCCGCCGGTCGCGATGTACTGCGCCATGTACCGACTGGTGTCGAGCGGCGCGATGGCGAGCAACGACTCGGCGGGCGTCGTGGGAATCCCGGCGAATCGCGATCGAAATCCGGTGTAGACGTAGCGCGACGCGACCGTCATGACCTGCGCCCACGCCTTGTCGGCGTCGGGGTCGGCGTAAGCGACACGGAAGTACGCGTCGGTGCGGGTCGACGACGTTTCCGGAATGGAGTCGCCCTGCACGTCGAGCGACGACTCGCCGATGATCTCGCCGCGGTGCCGCCCGACCCGCGTTCCGAACCCGTCGACGCTCCATTTCTGCTTCGCCCATCCCGCGCGCAGCACGATGCCCACTTGATCGCTGCTCCCTCCGAACTGCGCGGGCGGCGTGGTGCCGTACTGCTGTGCGCCGAACTGAAACGCGCCGCCGTTGTTCAGCCGAGCCCCGAAGAAGCCGCGATAGAGATTCGTCGTTTGGTCGCCCGTCGAAACGTCGGTGCGCGTTTCGGTGTGCGTGTTTCTCACCCGCCAACTTCGCAGGTACACGCGGATCTCGTCCGCCGTCTGCTCGATCGTCGCGTCTTCCGCCGACCAGAGATTGATCTGCGTCAGGTCGAGGATGCCGCCGGTCCGCGGGTCGATGGAGACCTCTTCGAACCCATCGTAGAAGACGCGAACACGCCGCACGTCGCCGAGGTACGATCCCACCTGCGGCGGAGGAAGCCAGCCGCCCCGATACGTCGACACGCCGGCGACGCGCTCGAGGAGATCGGCGACCGTGAGCGCCCCCGTGGCGAAGAGCGAATCGCGCGGCCAGTACAGCCGCCGCCCGACTTGGAGCTCCTGCGGATCTTCGGCGTGAGCGAGCGGAGACTTGATGCTGTCGGCGCGGATGCGCGCGCGCCGGATCGAGTCCACCCTGAACAAGCTGTCGCGCAGCGTATCGGCGCGCGTGCGCAGGCGCGCCTTGGAAGTGTCCGGCGGCGCCGGCACCTTCGGCTTGATCGTGTCGATCACCTGCGCGTCGACCGGTGCGTGCAAAACGGCCCCGGCCAACAGGCCGAGGCCGATGACCAGCAAGACACGGTGCATCGAACGGCTCAGCGCGCGCGCCCTCGCACGAATTCCACGAACGTTCCCACGGGCACTCCCGTCGGGCCGCGCGGCACCGTGCCGAGATCCGACTCGGTGTACGCGGTTCCGGCGATGTCGAGATGCACCCATGGATAGTCGTCGGCGAATTCTTTCAGGAACAATGCGGCGGTGATCGTGCCGGCGGGACGGCCGCCCGAATTCTTGATGTCGGCCACGTCGGACTTGATCAGGTCTTTGTACTCGTCCCACAGCGGCAGCGGCCACCCGGGTTCACCGGCGCGCTTTGCCGCGTCCAGCACTTCCTGCACGAGCGGTTCGTCGTTGCCCATGACGCCCGTCGCGGTGTGGCCGAGCGCGATCACGCACGCACCGGTCAGCGTCGCCGCGTCGATCACCGCCGCGGGCGACATCCGCTTCGCGAACGCCAGCACGTCGGCGAGCACGAGCCGGCCTTCGGCGTCGGTGTTGATGATCTCGATGAACTTGCCATTCGACGCCTGCACTACGTCGCCCGGCTTCATCGCCTCGCCCGACGGCATGTTGGTCGTCGAGCCAATGAGACCCACGACGTTGATCGGAAGTTCCAACCGGCCGATCGCTTCCATCGCTCCGAGCACGCCCGCCGCGCCGCACATGTCGAACTTCATCCATTCCATGCCCTGCGCCGGCTTGATCGAGATGCCGCCCGAGTCGAAACAGAGGCCCTTGCCGACGAGTACGACGGGCTTCGCGTCCTTCGCGCCCTTGCGGTGCTCGAGCATGATGAGCTGCGGCTCCTGCGTCGTGCCCTGCGCGACGGCGAGGAACGAGCCCATCTTCATTTCCTGCATCGCGGCGCGACCCATCACCGTCGTCTGCATGCCGAGGCGTTTGGCGATGTCGCGCGCCGTGTCGGCGAGATAGTCCGGGGTGCACACGTTGCCCGGCAGCATTCCGAGGCGCCGCGCCAGAGCCAATCCTTCACCGAGTGCCGCCGCCGCGCGCGTCCCGGTCGTGCGCGCCTCGACATCGGCCGCGAGGATCACGGCTTCGTCGAGCGGTGCACGCTGCTCGTCGGCGGGCGGCGCGGTCTTCATCTCCTTGAAATCCCACGCGCCGATTCCCAGACCGACGCCCGCGGCTTCGACCTCGCTCGCATTCAACGTTCCAGCATAGAACGCGAGGCGCCCGACGCCGAGCCGCGACGCCTGCCGCGCGGCGATGGCGCCGGCACGGCGGAGCGACGCGGGGCGATCCAGCGCCGGACCCATGCCGACGAGCAGCACGCGCTGAACGCCGCGTTCACCGCCGGCGAGATGGAGCGTCTCGTCTCGGCCGCCGCGAAAGTCGCGTCGCGAGATCGCGCGTCCGAGCGCGCCGTTGGTCGCCGCGTCGACGGTTGCGAGTTCCGGCGTCAGCGAGGGCGACGTCGGCAACGCGATGACGAGGAGCGGAACGTCGAGCGTTCCGAAATCCGGTGCGGCGCCCGAGATCGTGGGTTTCATGCGCGGTCTATGTGGAGTTGATTCGCCGGAGTGGATTCACGCGCGGCCGCCGGCGTGGCGTCACGCGGTCATACCCCCTGCTGTCATCCCACGGATGATTTGATCGCCGAACGCCGTCGTCGACACTTCGGTCGATCCGGGCATCTGCCGAGCGAGGTCGTAGGTGACGCGCTTCGACTTGATGGCGTTCTCCAGTCCGCGTGTGATGAGCACGGCCGCCTCGTTCCAGCCGAGGTACTCGAACATCATCACGCCGGAGAGGATGACGCTCCCCGGGTTGATCTTGTCCTGGTTCGCGTATTTGGGCGCCGTGCCGTGCGTGGCCTCGAACACGGCGACGCCGTCGCCGACGTTGCCGCCCGGCGCGATGCCGAGTCCGCCGACCTGCGCCGCCGCGGCGTCGGAGATGTAGTCGCCGTTGAGGTTCGGCGTGGCGATCACGGAATACTCATCGGGGCGCAGCAGCAGCTGCTGGAACATCGAGTCGGCGATGCGGTCCTTGATGATGACCGCGTCGGCGCGGGCGTTCGCCCCGCCCTTCGCGAGGTCGGCCTCCGCCACCACCCTCCCCGCGAACGTCGTCGCGCGCGACCTCGTAGCCCCAATCGCGGAACGCGCCCTCGGTGAACTTCATGATGTTGCCCTTGTGCATCAGCGTCACCGACGGCTTGTTGCGCTGCAGCGCGTAGCGGATCGCCATCTCGACGAGGCGCTTGGAGCCGAACGCCGACATCGGCTTGATGCCGATCGCCGAGTCGGGGCGGATCGTCTTCTTGAACTCGCGCTCGATGAACGTGCGGAGCTTCTCCGCCTCGGGCGATCCGGCCTTCCATTCGATGCCGGCGTAGACGTCTTCGGTATTCTCGCGGAAGACGACGATGTCGAGCTTCCCGGGGTCCTTCATCGGGCTGCCCACGCCCTCGAACCAGCGCACCGGACGAATGCAGGCGTACAGGTCGAGCACCTGGCGGAGCGTGACGTTCAGCGACCGGATCCCGCCGCCGACCGGCGTGGTCAGCGGCCCCTTGATCGAGACGCGGAAGTCCTGCATCGCGTCCACGGTCTCCTGCGGCAGCCAGTCCTTGTAGTTGGTGAACGCCTTTTCGCCGGCGAAGACCTCCATCCAGGAGACGCGCCGCTGGCCGGCGTAGGCCTTTTCGACGGCGGCGTCGAAGACGCGGACAGACGCGCGCCAGATGTCCGGTCCTGTCCCGTCACCCTCGACGTACGGGATGATCGGATTGTCCGGGACCTTCAGAACGCCGCCTTCGTATGCAATGCGTTCGCCGGCCGACGGAACGGTCGCGAGCTTGTAGGTCGCCATGACGTTGGGAAAGGCTAAATGGATCGGAGCCGGAGAAAGCTATGCCGCAGGTAAAAGCCGTTCAAGCTTGAGCGACTCCACCGAGTATTCTTGTGATCTCTCACTCCATGGCCTCTCCTATGCGCTTTCCCAGCCGCTTCGCGCTCGGCGTCGTCCTCGGCCTCGCCTCCGTTCCCGCCGCGTCGGCGCAGCAGGCGTCCACCGTCGTCATCGTCGTGCGGCACGCCGACAAGGACACGATCCCGAAGGCCGACCCGCATCTGACGGCGGCCGGCGTCGCACGCGCGAACGCGTTGGCTGCCGCACTCGGCTGACGCCGGCGTGCAGGCGGTCATCACCACGGAGCTGCTTCGATCGCGCGAGACGGCTCGGCCACTGGCCGAGGCGCGGGGGCTCAGCCCGACCACGGTGCCTCACGGGTCGGACATCGCACAACATGCGCAGGCAGTCGCCGCGGCGGTGCGCAAGATGCGCGGCAAGACCGTGCTCGTTGTCGGGCACGGGGAGACCGTCGGTCCGATCATCCAGGCGCTCGGGGGTCCCGCCATTCCCGAAGTGTGCGCGTACGAGTACTCGAATCTCTATATTCTCGTGCTCGACGAGAACGACAAGGCAGTGCGGATGATTCACTCGTCGTACGGCGCCCCATCTCCGGCGCACGCGTCGCCGTGCACGATGCCCTGAGAGGCGCACCAAGCCTGAGCGGACGTGTCGTTGGGTCTGGAATTTGCCTCGTGAGGCCTCCACGAGCGTCGAATGAGACCAACACGAGTCGTTTTGATCGCCGCCGCGTTTCTGGGCGCGTCCGGCACCGCGCGGGCGCAGACGCCGACCTCCGGGGACAGCGTGCACGCCGCGCCGTTGTTCACGTACCGCGACGCGGCGCTAGCCGCCGGTTTCGCCGGGCTCACGGTCGCGATGTTTCCGATCGACAAATCGGTCGCGCGCCGGCTGCAGAACCCAAACGTTCAGGCGAACCGGTTCTTCACGAACGGAGCGACCGATCTGCGACTCGTCGCCGATCCCGGCGGCCTGATCGTCGGTTTCTCGGCGTACGGCGTCGGGCGCCTGGCCGGATGGAAGAACGTCGCCGACTTGGGGCTCCATACCGTGGAGGCGCTGTCCGTCGCGGGTCTCACGACGGTCATCTTGGACGGCCTTTTCGCTCGTGCGCGGCCGTTCGTGGTCGGTGACACCAACTCGACCGACTTCCATTTTGGCCACGGATTCGGCAATCACAATCGTCAGTCGTTCCCGTCCGGCCACGCGACGTCGGGCTTCGCGTTCGCCTCGACGGTCACGAGCGAGTCGGCGCGTTGGTGGCCGCACGCGACGTGGATTGTCGGTCCGGTGATGTACGGGGCGGCCACGCTCTCCGGTTTCTCGCGCATGTACGACGACCGGCACTGGGCGAGCGACATCATCTCCGGCGCCGCGATCGGGACGTTCGCCGGCATCAAAGTCGTGCGCTACAACCACGGCCACCCGTCGAACAAGATCGACCGGTTCTTCCTCGGCTCGATGGTAGCGGCTGGATCGCACGGCGACGTCAAAGCCGGATTCTCAGTTGCGTACTAGCCGCTGGCGAGCGGCCAGCTAGCGGCTCATGGGACTGGGCCTTTTGCGAACGCGGCCATGGTTTCGTCAACCTTCGCCTCACCGAACTGTTTGGCGAGAAGACCAATCACCTCGCGCAGCGTCGCAGGGTCGTCCGCGCGAAGCGTAACGCGCTGCCAGCCCGGCACGCCGGGCGAGGCCAATGTCTCCACGCCGTACTTCAAGTCGTGGTGCTGCTGGTGCGCGTCGCGCAGGACGACCGTTACCGGTCCGGCCTCAGCGTCTACGGCCACAATTTTCTTTTGCATGCGCTGCGCCCAGATATGACCAAGACGATGACCAAAACGACGGGGAGCCTCGAATCGGCACCCCGTCGTTAATGTTAAGCCGTTGGTAGGCTATCAAATGCCCAAGGCGGGACTCGAACCCGCAAGAGCCGAAGCTCGGGGGATTTTGAGTCCGAGCATGGCCTTCGCCCAATCGTAACCAAGAACACTTATTTGCGCGGCGCGACCGACCTGCACATGTTCCCTGCCCCGACTCGGCACGCGCCGGAGGTCAGGTCATGCACCGATTGTTCGCCGGCCTCGCGTGGATGTTTCTCGTCGTCGCTGCGTCGCGGGCGGGCGCGCAGCGAAGCCCGGCGGTTTCCTGCACTCTGTCGGCGATTGCCCCCGGATTGTCGCTTGGCCAACTCTACAACGGGGAGGCCGGGCGGGCCGCCCTGTACACCGGCACGGTCGTCGTCGGCCTTCTCGTGTACTCGTACGAGAATCAGCCGCTCTCCGACTGCATCGGGCAGGCGCCGTGTACGAAGTCAGCGCCGCGCTCGTCCACCAGCGCGGCCATCGGCATCTTCGTCGCGCTGGGCGGGTGGGTCGCGTCGATCTACGACGCGCCGAACGGAGCGCGCCGGTACAACGCCAAGCATGGCCCTGACGCCCGGGTCTCGCTGGCGCCCACGCTGACGCGCGACGCTGAATCCGGCCGCACACGCGCCGGGCTCGCGCTCACCCTTCGCTGAGTCGGATCCTCTGATGTCCGAAACGAGAAAGCCCTGCCCTCTCTGCAGCGCAGTGATTCGCCGCGAGGAGAAGGCCGATCCCGATCGCAGCGCAGACACGATCGACTGCCCGGACTGCGGCATCTATGAGATTGGTTGGACTGAGCGCGCGAAGCTCGAGTCGGATCTGCGCGACGAGCCCTACATCAAGGCCCATCGAGCTCGAATTCGAGCGACGAACGCGCTGGGGTTCGTGTTCCGGTACCCGGACGGCGCGCGAATTCCGCACCCTTGGGCGAAGATCCCGACCGGGACCTTGTAGCCCTCATGCTCGACCTTTGGATCCGTCGCGCGTTGTTTGCCGCCATGATCGCGGCCCCAGCCCTTGCTGAGTTCTTGATCGCGATCGGCGCCGTGACGGCTCGGCCGAGGTGCCGTCGGCGAGTTGGTCGGCTCAGCCATCGACCTTCTGTTGCTATGGCTAATCCTCACCCACCGCGGCTTGCGCGAGCTTGTGCAGGAACTTGGTGAGCAGGCGCCACCGACCACACTACCCTCACCGTCTCATCATGACAGCGACACGCACAGAGGTAAGACGCAACAACGCAGCTAGCCGTTCTCTCGAATGGATCGAGCGCGCGATCGCCAGGAACGATGCCAGCACGCTTCAGGCGTGGACAGCTGTCTTCAGCGTAGCGGCTGACCCTAATGCGGTCCGCAGCGTTGTGCGGGGTCTGGCGACGCTGATGGGGGAACTCGAATCGGTCGAGAAATTCGCGGTGGTATCGAACATTCCCGCGGACCAGTGGCGGGCGCAGATCGACGCGGCGATGTCCGGCATCGGCGTCGCCAACCTGCACGCGAACTGGGCTGGCAATAAGCAGGCGATGACGACCGCTTCGGTGCCACTCGCCCTTCGATGGCTAGCGCAGGCGATGCCAGACGAAGGGGCTGTCGATGTCGCCTCGGACGAGGTGATCGCGCTGCGAGCCGATTTTGGTCGAGGCCGGAACGCACGGCGACGTCAAGGCCGGATTCTCGTTCCCGTATTAGCCGCGCATCGTGACAAGGCCACAGCGCGCTGTCGTATCCGGCGATGCCCAAGGCGGGACTCGAACCCGCAAGAGCCGAAGCTCGGGGGATTTTGAGTCCCCTGCGTCTACCAATTCCGCCACCCGGGCCGGGACTCGAATGTAGTCGCGGCTCCAAGCCCGCTCAACGCTCGGGCGGATTCTCCGGCGGAGGCGGGCCGGTCGGCGCGCCCTGCTGGTTTTGCCGCAGCTGTTGGAGTCTCTGCTGCAGGCGCTCCTGCATCACCGTGTACCGCGCGCGCTGAAGCGGCGTCAGAAATCCCGCGAGCTCCTTCTGCTCGTTCTCGAACAGATCGGCGCGGCGCCGCTGCGCCCCAACCAGCGCGTTCATCTGCTGCTCGATGCGGGCGTTCTGGTCGGCGGCCGCCGTATCCTCCATCGCTGCTTTGAGGCCGAGTCGCGCCTGCCGCTCGTCGCGCTGGATGTCCAACCGTTGACGGTCGTACTTCGTGTTCACCTGGTTCAGCGTCCGCATCTGCTCGTTGCTGAGATTGAGCTGCTTTCGCACCGCGCCGGCCCACGCTTGACGCACCCGACGTTGCAACGTTGCCTGTTCGCCAAGCGGCGGCGCCGAGTCGTTGCGCTGGGCCTGACGCTCGGCCTTGAGCGCCGCGCGCGCAGGACGCCGAGGCGGGATCACCCCTCGGCCACCCTGCGCGACGACGATCGTCGGCAGCAGCGCCGACAACGACGCGATCACCAGCACGCGTTCGATCGTTCTCACGTGCTCACTCTCACAGTCCGGTCGGCGACGACGTCCGCGCGCCGACACGCAGCGTCACCGGTTCGGGCTCGGTGATTGGCGTCGCGTCCATGTGCTCGATGGCGTTCAGCAGTGACTTGAGCTGCTTGGCGTTCAAATCACTGATGCGGTTGTTCGCCAAGCCCGCGCTCTGTTCGTCCTTCGGCTCGTCCATCGGCGCCACGGACTCCGTGGTGCCTTGCCCCACCGGAGCTGGCGACGTCGACTCGGGCCGCGGCCGACTCGGCACCGCCGCCGTCGTGGCGCTCGGCGCCGGGGAGCGAACGGTGCTCCCCGCCGAAGTCGGAGCGGATACGCTGGCGGTCGATTCACTCGCTGCTTTCGCCACATGACGAACGGCCGGCGCGTTCGCGGAATCGCTCGCACCGTCGCGCATGTCGTGAATCACCGCCAACGACGTCCCACCCGCGACGATGAACGTCACCGCCGCGGCGATGCGCCAATCGTTCAGCACTCGCCACCCGCGATGCCGACTCGGGCGAACCGACGCCGGTGTCGGCAGCGCGGCCACGATTCGATTCACGTCGACGGGCGGTGTGCCGCGATCCAACGTGCCTCGCAACGATCGCAACAGCTCGAGCTCCGAGCGACAGTCGGCGCAGCCGTCGACGTGCGCGACGACCCGCGCGCGCGTAGGCGCGTCGAGGCGGTCGTGCAACAGATCCGGCAACAGATCCCGGATTTCGGCGTTCGAACAGTCACTCATCGAGAAACTCCTTCACAGCGCGCATCGCGTTGTGGTAATGCACCCGCGCCGCGCCTTCGGTCGTTCCCACCGCCGCGGCAATCTCCTTGTACGACAACCCTTCCGCTACCCGAAGCGTAAAGACCTCCTTCTGCGTCGGCGACAACCGGCTCATGGCTTGCCGCATTCGCCGCTCCGTCTCGCTCGCGACCACGCCGTCGAGCGCGTCGTACTCCGTCGACGCGTCGTCCTCCTGAATCTCGACACGGTCGGGCCGCCGCTTCTCCGCCCGCCGCCGGTCGACCAGCAGCCGCCGCTCGATCGTGAACAGCCACGTGCGAAACGAGCTTTCGCCTCGAAACCCGTCGAGCGAGTTGAACGCCCGCACGAACGTGTCTTGCACCAACTCGTCGACCTCGTTTCGTTCTCCCTGCGCTAGCGCGAACCGGGCGAGCGCCGACGCGTGCCGAGCCACCAACGCGCTGGCCGCGCGTTCGTCGCCGGATTTCCAACGTGCGATGAGCTCGGAATCCGGCCCATCATCGGCGTCTCTCCTGGTGTCCGAGCTGCCGTCGCGCGCCGCGTCGCTCATTCGGTTCAAACGGTAGACGTCACAGGACTTGCGCCGTTAAGGTCCAGATCGGCGGGGTCGCGGCGTCTGTGTCTCCAGGAGGGGACGCGCCTCGACCGGGCACCCGTTGAACAAACCGTGGCGATCTGGTGTTTTCTAGACGAACAATGTCCATCGAACGAATCGCCCACCGAGGCGCCCGAATCGAGCTCCCTGAGAACACGCTCGCCGCGTTCGCGCGGGCGTTCGAGCGGGGGGCAAACGCCATCGAGTTGGATGTGCACGCCACGAGTGATGGGGTCGTCGTCGTTCACCATGACCCCGACCTGGGCCTTCCCGACAGCGCGGTCCGCTGCGCGATCGCTGACCTGACGTGGCAAGATGTGGATGCAACTGCCGCCGTGACAAGGATTTCGGTTCCAACGCTCACCGAAGTTCTCGCTATCGTTCCACCTGACGCGACGGTCTACGTCGAGATCAAGGGCTTGGGCATCGAGCTTCTCGTCGCCGACGTGATCGGCCGATCATCCGCCCGCTGCGCCGTGCACTCGTTCGACCACGCGACGATCGAGCGCTTCAAGAAGATCGCCCCCGACGTCCCTCGCGGACTGCTGTTCGAGGGAAACGCGGCGCAACTCGACGTCGAGGTCCAACGCATCGGCGCCCGCGAGGTGTGGCCCCACTACTCGCTCGTCGACGCCGACCTCGTCGCTCGCGCGCGAGCGCTCGGCGCCCGGACCATCGTGTGGACGGTGAACGACGCCGCCGAGGCGCGCCGGCTCGCGGGACTCGGAGTCGACGGCATATGCACGGACGACGTCAGACTCCTCGATGGGCTCGAGCTCAGGACTTTGGCCTAGAAGAGATCTCTGAAGGGAGATATTCTAGGCGTCAGCGAAAGGAGACAGCGTCAGGCAACTGCCGCCTGCCGCTGGCGCTGACGACTAGAGTGCCCGAGTCGCCAGTGATCCCGTCTAATGCGCGGCGCTCTACGGTCCGGGCGGCGGCGGTGGTGCGCTCGGCTCCGTGGGGTTGAGCAGCTCCCTCCGCCCGCGCGCCGCCTCCGCGACGAGCGTCTCGAGTCGCGTGACTTCGGATTCCGCGGCCGTGATGTTGTTCATGTGCGCGGTATAGTCGTCGGCGGGCACCTCACCGCCGGCTTTGCGCGCGTGGTAGACGGCGTAACCGAGTCGTTGCGCGAAACGATCGACGGACTGGCGCGCGCGGTACAGCTCCAGGCGCAGACGTCCTTCGTCGATCGCGCGCTGCGCGGAGCGCCCGGCGCGATCCAGCTCTTGGCGCAGCCTGTCGAGCAATGCCATGCGCTGCCTCCCGCTCTTCCTATCGGTCGACCGGTCCACCGGTCAACCGGTCCACCTGCTACGCGACCGACGCGTCGCCCGTGGCGGGGTAAACGCTAACCTTGTACCGCGCCCGGCTCTTGTGCTCGAACTTCACCACGCCGTCGATGAGGGCGTAGATCGTGAAGTCGGTGCCGACGCCGACGTTGTTCCCGGGATGCCACTTCGTGCCGCACTGCCGCAGGATGATGTTGCCCGCGATCACGCGCTCGCCGCCGTACTTCTTGATGCCGCGGTACTTCGGATTCGAGTCGCGTCCGTTTCGTGAGGAGCCGACGCCCTTCTTGTGTGCCATTGCGAGCTCCCTCAGCCGAGCGAGATGGCGTTGATACGAACTTCGGTGAAGCCCTGCCGATGACCGCGCTTGCGGGCGTAGTTCTTTCGGCGCTTCTGCTTGAACACGATGATCTTCTCGCCGCGTCCGTGGCGGACGATCTCGCCGGTGACGCTGGCGCCCTTGAGCGTCGGCACGCCGGTCTTGACGGCCTTGCCGTCGTTGCCGACGAGGACGTCGTTGAACTCGATCGCGCCGCCCTCTTCGCCTTCGAGGGACGGAATCTTGTACGTGCGGCCCGGCTCGACACGGAACTGCTTGCCGCCGGTGCGAATGATTGCGTAGGGCATAGGCTGTGAACTTGGTGAGCCCACAAAGCTAGGAAACGCAGGCGGTTGTGTCAACTCGAACGACGGGAAACGGCGGGTGCGCACTAGAGGCGATCGCTGCCGGGGGTGGCCTCTAGGCGGCAGGCGCCAGCGGCAGCGCCAGGGTGACGGCGGTGACGGATTGCGGCCTTAGGCTCCCGCGACGCGGGCCATGTAGCCGTGAAGAATTCGACCGATCTCGTCGGCATCCCGGAGCAGCGCGAGCAGCGTCTCGGCTTTGAGCTGTCCGCGGCGCGCCAAGATCTCGAGTTGAGTCGCTGCTTCCCAGAGTGACCCGCGCGCATGGCGCAAATACACGAGCTGCTCAGCCGCCGGCCGGTCGTACCCCTCCGCGATGTTCGATGGAATCGACACAACCGATCGCCGTAGTTGAGACACGACCCCGGCGCCGGCTCGCAACGGGATCGAATCGCACAGATCCAAGCCTCGCACCGCGAGGTCCATCGACTTCTGCCACGCAATCAGCGAGCGATATCCTCGCTCCACGCCCCGGCGTCGTTCCATGGCCTGACGCTAATGCCTGGCGCTGACGCCTACACAACCATTTTCCCGCAGCGATCACCATTAGTGCGCGCGCGCCGTTTCGACGTCACGCGACGGCGTACTGCTCCGTCACGTCCCGTCCCGCCGACTTCACCACCAGCTTGAACTCGTCCGGCCTCAGCAGCGGGTCGTCTCTGAACTCCAGTCCGAACCCCACCGCCTTCTCCAGCCGTTTCAACAGGTCCTTTTCGTTCTCCAGCACGTACATCGCGACGTCGGGGTGGAGTCGCACGACGAGGTGATCCTTTCGCCCTTCGAGGCCGATGCGGCGCACGGAGCGTTCGACGCGGCGGGCGATGGTCTCGGCGGTGAACACGCGGCCGGTGCCGTGACACGTGGGACACGGGTCGGTCATGTTCTGGAGGTGGCTCTGACGCACACGCTGCCGCGTCATCTCGATCAGGCCGAGGTCGCTCACGGCGAACGCCTTCGTGCGCGCGCGGTCGCGGCCGAGGTGCGTGCGCAGCTCCTGGAGCACCTTGTCGCGGCTCGACTTCGTCTCCATGTCGATGAAGTCGCAGACGATGATGCCGCCCAGGTCGCGCAACCGCATCTGGCGCGCGACTTCGCGCGCGCCTTCGAGGTTCGTCTTGAGGATCGTCTTTTCAGGATCCTTCTTGCCCGTGTAGCGGCCCGAGTTCACGTCGACCGAAACCAGCGCCTCCGTCGGTTCGATGATCAGGTAGCCGCCGGACGGAAGATCGCAGCGACGCTTGAACAGGTCGCGCAGCTCCTGCTCGATGTTCGCCTTGTCGAAGATCGGCGTCTGATCCTCGTACAGCTTCACGCGGTCCACGAGCTCGGGAGCGATGCCCTTGAGGTACTCGAGGATCTCGTTGTGGACCTGCTTCGAGTCCACGGTGACCTGCTCGACCTTCGTGCTGAAGACGTCGCGGATGAGTCCGCGGGTGAGGCTCGTCTCGCGGTGCACGAGCGCGGGGGCGCGGACGAACGTCGTCTTCCGCTTGATCTTCTTCCAGTTGCCGATGAGCGTGGTCAGCTCGCGCTCGAGCGTTTCCTTGGTGACGTCTTCGCCGACGGTGCGCACGATCACGCCGCCGGAGTCCTTCGGGAGCACTTCCTCGACCTGCGAGCGAAGACGCTTCCGTGCCTCGCGATCGCCGATCTTCCTGCTCACGCCGACACGGTCCGCCGACGGCATGAACACGAGGAAGCGTCCGGCAAGCGAAACCTGCGCCGTGACGCGGGGTCCCTTGGTTGAGATCGGCTCCTTTGAGACCTGAACGATCAAGTTCTGGCCTCGCTTGAGCACGTCCTGAATGGCGGGAGCCGCCGCGCGTCGTCGTCGGCCGCGCGGGGTCTCGGCCTCGCCTTCAGATTCGTCGTCGTCGTCCTCGTCGTCCTCGCCATCGGCGTCGGGATACACCAGATCCGACGCGTGGAGGAACGCGCTCTTCTCCGTCCCTATGTCGACGAAGGCGGCTTGGATGCCCGGCAGGACTGCTTCGACTCGCCCGAGGTAGATGTCGCCGACCATGCGGCGCGCTTCGGGGCGATCGACCAGAAGTTCAACGAGCTGGTCGTCCTCGAGGATGGCAACCCGCGTTTCGCGCGGGTTGGCGTTGATCAAAATTTCTCGTTTCATCAGTGCCCATCGCTTGCCCTGGTTCCGGCGACTCGGCGGAACCGGCGCGATGGCGGTTCGAATTGTGGGGTGAGTATCGCGCCGCCGACTTGGCGAGCGCGACGTCTCGTGGAGGGGGAGTCCGAGCTTCCCGGGTGATCGTCCACATCGGCTCCGGCTGAAGTGCGTCCGGCCGGCTGGCCGGGTCGTTCAGCGTGGTACGGAGGGATGTGCGATCGGCCCAACGAATCAGGCCGCGCACCGGAAACAGGACGAACGCCAGCAGACGGGCCAAGAATGCGTCGGCCGCCGACTGGCGTGGGATGCGCTCCGTCCGTTTTGAGTCGCGGAACGGGACGAGCGCAGGAGAAAGCGCGACAGATATCACCGTACTAGAATCTAAATGGCGAACTGTCGTTTTCGCAACAAGTTAGAGAGCCGAGTACGCTGCCGTCCGGTCGGTCGAGGCGTCGTCCCACGGCTAGAACGCCGCCGCGGACTCGCCCAGCGCGTCGCGCAGGAGCTGCCGGGCGATGACGATTCGCTGAATCTCGGACGTGCCCTCGCCGATCTCGCAGATCTTCGCGTCGCGCATGAACCGCTCGATCGGATAGTCCTTGGTGTAGCCGTAGCCGCCGTGGAGCTGCAACGCGGTGATGGTGGCGCGCATGGCCAGCTCGGAGCAGTAGAGCTTCGCCATCGCCGCTTCTTTGCCGAAAGGCTTGTCGTGTTGCGCGAGCCACGCGGCGTGGTACATGAGGTGCTTCCCCGCTTCGATCTCCGTCGCCATGTCGGAGAGCTGGAAGTGCACGCCCTGAAAGTTCACGATCGGCTGGCCGAATTGCTTCCGAACGGAGGTATATGAAATCGCCTGCTCCAGCGCGCCCTCGGCGATGCCGAGCGAAAGCGCGGCGATGCCGATCCGCCCGTTGTCGAGCGTCTTCATGAAGTTGACGAAGCCCTGGCTCTCCTCGCCGAGGCGGTTTTCGACCGGAACCTCGACGTCCTCCATGATCAGTTCGGCCGTGTCCGACGCGCGCCAGCCGAGCTTGTCTTCCTTCTTGCCCGCGCGGAACCCGGGCATCGGAACGAGCGACGGTTCGTGGCCTACTCCGACGGCCGCGGTCTCCTCGAGATCCGACGTCTCCTTCGTGAGGATGAAGGAGCTGATCCCTCGCGTTCCGGCCGAGGGATCCGTCACCGCCGTGACGACGAAGATCTCGCCGACGCTGCCGTGGGTGATGAACCGCTTCACGCCGTTCAGCAGGTAACAGTTTCCGCGGCGGACGGCGGTCGTGCGCGTGCCGCCGGCGTCGCTCCCCGCCTCGGGCTCGGTGAGCCCGAAGCCACCCATGACCTTGCCCGACGCGAGAAACGGCACGTACCGGCGCTTCTGCTCCGGTGTCCCGAATCGTACGATCGGCGAAGTGCCTAAAGTCGTGTGCGCGGAGACGGTGAGTCCGTGCGACGCGTCCACTTTTCGCCAGCTCGTGGATCACGATCATGAAGCTCAGGATGTCGAGCCCCGCTCCGCCCAACTCTTCAGGCCACGGTACGCCGAGGAGGCCGAGCTCCCCCATCTTGCGGATGCTTTCCCAGGGAAACTTGGCCGACGCGTCGTACTTGGCGGCGATCGGAGCGACTTCGTCGCGGGCGAACTGGCGCACCATCTCGCGAGTCGCCAGGTGCTGCTCGGAGAAGTAGAGCGAATCATCCATGGGACGGTCTTCGTTAAGCGGCTTCGGTATCGTCCGACGAACGAACGACGTCGAGGAATCGTTCCCCGTATCGCTCGAGCTTGACCGGGCCCACGCCGCGAATCTTGCCCATCGCGCTCGTGTCTGCCGGACGCCGAACGGCGATTTCGGCCAGGGTCCTATCCGGGAAAACTACATAGGCGGGCACCTGTTCCTCGCGCGAGATCGTGCGGCGCAGGTCGCGGAGGCGGGCTAGAAGCGCTTGGTCGGCACCGGAGAGCGCCGGGACCTCGTCGGCGACCGATGCGTCGCTCGGACGGTCGGCGGAGCGTCGCTTCGGTCCACGGTCGGCCTGTCCCCGCCCCCGCACGCTCGGCGCGGCGCCGGCTTCGACGATGACCTTCGTACCCATGCAATTGTCGCAGCCGGAACACTTGGCCCGGGCGGCGGCATCGCCGAAGTAGCGCAGCACCAGCCCCCTGCGACACCCCTTGGTGTACGCGTACTGCTGCATCATGTCGAGCTTCTGGAGGTCGGCTTTGCGGCGCCGGTCGATCGTCGCCCAGTCGATGCGAAAGGCGGTGAGTGGCTTCTTCGGCGCCACGAGAGATGCGCCGGAGCCGACTCGCTTCCACATCAGGAACTGCCGCGACTGAAGCGCGTCGAGAATCGGCATCGCTCCGGAGCCGCCGCCGAACCCGGGCGGCAAACCGTCGAGGTTGATGGGCGCTCCGTCGTTGAGCGAGGAGCCGGCCACTCGCCACATGGCGCGCAAGAGACCCAGCTCCATCGAAGACGCGTCGGGATCCAGCTCGCGTTTGATCCGCTCAGGAGTCGCGAGAAGCCGCACGAGCACCCGCGCCCCGGACTCGGCTTCGACGCGATACGCTCCGCCCTGCGACAGGATTCTCAGCGCCGACTCGACGTCTCGCTCGCCCGCCTTCGTCCGAAGGCGTGTCGCCAGCTCGGCGGGCGCGGCGTCGACGCTGCCGGCTTTGTCGGCGTTGTGGCGGAGAAGCTCGTACACCTCTTCGACGAGCGCGCGCTCCGGGTACGCGCCCTTGATGAAGAATTCGTGCGTGAAGCGGTCGGGGAATGCGTGCAGCAAATAGCAGGTCGCCGGAAGTCCATCGCGCCCGGCGCGACCAGCCTCCTGGTAGTAGGCCTCCAGCGTACCGGGCATGGCGTAGTGCACGACGAGCCGCACGTTCGGTTTGTCGATCCCCATGCCGAAGGCGTTCGTGGCGACGATCGCTCGAACCTTCTCGGTCATGAACGCGTCCTGCACCACACGCCGCCGGTCGTCATCGAGCCCCGCGTGGTACGCGGCGGCGGCGATGCGCGCGCGCTCGAGCAAGAGGGCGATCCGCTCCACCGCCTTGCGAGTCGCCGCGTAGACCACGGCGAGTCCCTCGGTCGACCGAAGCAGCTGGACGAGCGCGTCGTCTTTGTCGCGGTCGGTCTTGGTGGGCACCACGTGATACGACAGATTCTTCCGGTCGAACCCCGTGATGATCGTCGTCGGCTGCTCGAGACGCAGGTGCGTCACGATGTCCGCGCGCACGTGCTGCGTCGCCGTGGCCGTCAGCGCCACGGTGGGCGGCCAGCCGAGTTGCTCGCGAACACCGCCGATCTTGAGGTAGCTCGGTCGGAAATCGTGCCCCCATTCACTGACGCAGTGCGCCTCGTCCACGGCGAGCAGCGAGACTCCGGCTTCGCGCAGCCTTTCTGCGGTTGAGCCGAAATCGAATCGCTCCGGCGCGACGTAAAGGAGCTTCACGTCGCCGCGCATCGCGCGCGACAGGCGATCGGAGATCTGTGATCGGGTCAGCGTGCTGTTGACGAACGTCGCCGGCAGACCGCGCGCTTCCAGCGCGTCGACCTGGTCTTTCATCAACGAGATGAGAGGCGAAAGGACGACCGTCAGCTTGGGCAGGATGAGCGCCGGCACCTGATAGCACAGCGACTTGCCGCCGCCGGTCGGCAGGACGACGAGCGTGTCGCGACCGGCCAGCACCGATTCGACCGCTGCCTCCTGACCCGGACGAAACGCCGGATAGCCGAAACGCTCGCGCAACGTGGCGCGCGCCTGCTCGAGTGTGGGAGGGATGGCGGTGGCCGTCACGAGCTCAGCGTGCCACGACAGGCGCGAAACACCATCATCGAAACGCCGCCGGCGCGATCGCTAGACCGCGCGCGCGAAATGCCCGCGCGTGAACGATGTACCCAACAAACGGCGAATCTCCGCCGTGTCCGGCTCCTGTCCCGCGCCGAGCGCGTCGATCATCGCGCGATAGCGCGCGACGATCTCGCCGACGTCCTCGCCCGGGACGTTGAACACCAGCTGATACCCCCGAATCCCCGCCCCCCAGAGCTCCGGCAAAAACTCCGACCCATCGACGGGACGCGAATGCAACAGGCGATTGCGGCACGCGGAGTCGGTGGCGACCGGGAAGGCGTAGCCGGTCGGGTCGGTCAGCTCGACGTTCGCGTGCTTCACGACGCACAGGTCGCGACACGTCGTCGGCTCGCGGTCGAACGCCGCCGAGAGCACGCAATGCTCGATGGTCATCCCTTCGGGACGACCGTACAAGAAGACGTCGAACCCCCGCCCCTTCCAAGGCGCGACCAGCTGGGCGAGCTCCTCGACGGTGAGCTCGACCGACGCCACGATTCTGCGCGCCCCGAGCCGGAAGACCTCGGCGGCCGAATGCGCGTTGAACGCGTTGGTCGCGTAGTCGGCGACGACGTCCCGCCCCGCCCGCCCCCATTCCGACACGAGGCCGAGGTGTCCGCTGAGCAGCGGCAGCCCGGAGTCGAGCCATTTCTCGATCGACCTGCGGTCCTCCGGCCGAATGATCGTCGGCGTGCGAAGGCGAAGCGCGACGCCCGCGCCGGCGAGCCGTTCGCCTAGCGCGCGTACGCGGGCGAGCGGCGGCGCGGGGTGTCGAAGAAACGGATCGAAGCAAACTTCCGTCGCACCCGCAACCGCCGCGCGATCGGCGTCGTCGAGCTGGTAGACCTGCGCGGTCAATCGTGCCGCGTCGGGCAACAACTCACTCTCCCAAGGCGGCTGCGACACGCTGACCGTGGCGACCGCGGCTTCGACACGCGTCGTGCGTTCGTGGATGACCGCGTCGTGCGTCCAGCCGCGCCGCTGCGCGAGCTCGTCGACCGCATGCTGCCGAAGCCGATTCAACTCGCTGACGGGAAGGAAGAGGCCTGTCTCGAGCCCCTGCATGTCGACCGCCCCGAGTGAGAACGGCGTCTCACCCAGTCGTCCGAGCTGGTCGCGGAGCAGCTCAGGGTCGAGCGGCCGCTTCGTCGCCGGCGCGAGTGTGCCCTCGCTGCGTACCGTCACCGACTCGCCGTTCGACGTGAACACCGCTTTGAGCGGTGTGCCGTGCGCGCCGAAGAGGCGGACGTCGAGGCGCGAGCGTTTGGTGCGGACCTCGCGCGTCATCGACGCAAAACTCGCGCGCGCTTGTCCCAGGAGCGCGGCCTCCGAAGTGCGAATCACCCGCCAGCCGGCAGGAACGCGGACGCGCGACTCGATCGCCTGCTTCACGATGCTCCGCGCGGACAGCGTCCGCACCGCCGCCACGGTGAAACCCATCGTCGGTCCGCCGAGCGAGTCTGGCGCTTCGAAGCCGAGTCCATCGCCCTCGCGAATGGGCGATGAAACCTCGACGAGCAGCTCGCCGCGCTCCTGCCCGACGACCACGCCGAGCTCGATGCCGCGATTGTCCGGCTGCGTGCGCGTCACGTAGTCGCGCCCCGCGCGGCCGCCATACATGCCGCCGGTGAATCCGCGGCTGAAGATCTGCACCAGCGGTTGCACTTCCTCGAGCGAGGCGGGCGTGTCGTCGCCGCGTTCGACGCGGTCGAGGAAATCGCGGTAGGTCTTCGTGACCGTCGCGACGTACTCCGGCTTTTTCTTTCGCCCTTCGACCTTGAGGCAGACGATTCCCGCGTCGGCGATGGCCGGCAGATGTTCGTGCGCCGCCAAGTCGCGGGCCGAGATGAGATAGCCGCGGTCCAATTCCGAGCCGTTGGCCGCGTCGGTGAGCACGTAGTCCTTTCTGCACGACTGGGCGCACGATCCGCGGTTCGCGCTCCGCTCCGAGATCATCCCGGACATGAAGCACTGCCCCGAGTACGCGATGCAGAGCGCTCCGTGCACGAACGACTCGAGCCCGAGCGCCGGAACGGCCGCACGGATGGCGCGAATGTCGTCGAGCGTGTTCTCGCGCGCGAGCACGACCCGATCGACGCCAAGCTCCAGCATCACCGCGCGCGCCGGACTCGTCGTGGACGGTCGTCTGAGTCGAACCGTGGATCTCGAGCTCGGGATAGATCGCCTGAATCAGGCGAATCAGCCCGAGGTCCTGCACGATCGCGGCGTCGATGCCGCGATCCACAGCCTCGCCGAGGAACACGAGCGCGTCGACCAACTCGGCCGGCTTGATCAGAACGTTGAGCGTGAGGTAGATGCGCCTTTGGCGCTCGTGGGCGATGCGGCAAGCCTCGGCCAACTCGTCGAGCGACAGCTGCGCGCCTTCGTCGCGCGCGTTGAACCGCGCGGCGCCGAGGTAGACGGCGTCCGCTCCGTTGGCCACCGCGGCGCGAACGGCGTCGAGTGAGCCGGCGGGCGCGAGCAGCTCAGGGACGTGGCGTGACGACATCGTGGAAGGATAAGGCGCTGGCGCGGGAGACGGCGATTTGGGATGAGAACGGGGTGCCGGGACTTGGGACGAGAACGGGGTGCGGGGCTTGGGACGAGGAAGGAGTCGGAGTGCGGGGACCTGGAACGAGAACCGGGTGCCGCGTGCGGAAAAAAGCGAGAGCTCACCAGTGTTCGCCGCCGCACCCCGCCACCGCACGCGTCCCAGTTCTCCGCACCCCGCCACCGCCCCCCGCACTCTCGACGACCTCTACCCTTCCGGCGGCCTCTTGAAGAACCGAAGCGCCGCCGCCGCGGCGAAGAACCCGATCCCGATCCACGTCAGCCGCCGGTCGTCGTTGCGCGCGCCGTAGCCCCACACGAACAGGCCCGCCGCGGCGAGGATGAGTTGAATCTCGGTGCGTCGCTTGATCTCGATCACGCCGCGAACGTTAGTCGATCGCTCGTCCGTGACCCATGCCACACCAATTCGGCCTTCGGCTTGCTAGTCACCCATTTAACCTTGTCAGGGACCAGGACTACCATGAAGACGACTGTCGCGTTCGCCGTATCGTTGGGAATCTCCGCGGTCGGCGTCAGCACGAGCATCGCCGCGGCGCAGGGCAATCCTGGCGGCTTCGCCGCGCAGCGAGCGCGCGAGCAGGAACCCTGTGCCATCAGCGAGGCACTTCTCGACAGCGCTCGCGCGGACGTTCAGGAAATCCTGTTCAGCGACAGCCGGCTTATTGTCGAGCTCCGGCATGAGCAGGGCGTTCCCGACTCCCCCGCACAGGTCACCGTGTCCCCCGTCCGTGACGGGTCGGTGTGCAGGCGCCTCGCGTCGCAACTCGATCACACGCTTTCTCTGAGCACCAAACTCGCCGTGTTGCGCGTGGGATCGATCTTCTACGCGCGAGATCCCGATCAGACTCGAGCAACAGGGGTTTTCGCCGACAGCACGCTTCGTGTCGTGATGCGAATGGGAGCGGCACTGGACAAATAGTGCCGTGACACGGGCGTCGGCTCCGGCTACCCGGCCATAAGCCCGGCATCTCGCGCTTCGCCGTCGGGCACATCGAGAACGAGGCGAAGCAAAGCGGTCGAAAACACCTTGCCCTGTGCGTCCGTCTTGAGCGAAAGCGTTCCGCCACCGTCGAGCGCGCCGTGCAGGAGGAAGTTCAGCGCATTCAGATTGGGAAGCTCGAAGCGCTCGACGCCGCCGGCGATGAGTCCGGCGAAGTGCGTCGCCACGCGCTCGCGGGTGAGGTATCGCTCGAGCACCCCGTACCAACGCGGATCGAGCGCGATGACGCCCACGTTGGCGGTGTCGCCCTTGTCTCCGGATCGGGCGTGCGCGATGTCGAGGAGGCGCACCTTCACGAGAGCACCTCCACCTTCGTCCGCACGACCTGCTTGTCGATGAGCGCGGGCCAGTAGGCGACGATCTCTTCGACTTTGGGGCGGCCGCCGGCGAAGCCCGTCACGCTCGGCGGGCCGTTGAGCACGAGGGGAACGATCTCGCGCGTGAACCGCTCGACCGCCGCCTTGTCTTCGCCACGTACGCCGATGCGGAACTGAACCTCCGGCGGGTCGTGTGGGTCGCCGGCGAGACGGCCGTGCGTCGCGGACGCGCCCACGAATTCGGTCAGGATCGAATCGAATCGGAGCCCCAGATGGTCCAGCCGCTCGCGCAACACGCGGTCGGCGAGCTGCGCCTTCGCGAGCGCGTCCGGCCAGGCGTACACGAGCGTGCCGACCGCCTTGAATCCGGCGCGGTAGGCGATCGACACCTTGAGCTTGTCGGTCGGCGGCCGCCCCTTGATGCCGAACACTCGTACTCGATTCTCGCCGGCTTGCTCGAGCCGAATCGAGGTGAAGTCGGCGACGACGTCGGGCGTGATGTACGAGCGCGGGTCGCCCATTTCATAGACCAGCTGTTCGGTGACTGATTGCACCGAGATCCGCCCGCCGGTGTTCGGATGTTTCGCGATCACGAACGTCCCGTCGGACGAGCCCTCGACGATCGGATAGCCGACGTTGGCGAGATCGGGGATGTTCTGCCAATCGTACAGGCAATTCCCGCCGGAGCACTGCGCGCCGCATTCGATGATGTGCCCGGCGATGATCCCCGCCGCGAGGCGGTCCCAATCATCGGCGCGCCAGCCGAACTCGAAACGCAGCGGCGCCATCGTGAGCGCCGTGTCGGTCGAGCGGCCGGTGACGACGATGTTCGCCCCGCGCGACAGCGCCTCGACGATCGGCACCGACCCGATGTACGCGTTGGCCGAAAGCACCCGGTCGCGCACGGTCGAAAGCGGCTCGCCGGTATCCATGTTGGCGAGCGCATGCCCCTGCGAAATCAGATCGTCGATGCGCGGCAGAAGGTCGTCGCCGGTCACCACGCCGATGCGCACCTTGTCCGATACGCCGCGCTTGACCGCGACTTGCCGCACCGCGGCGGCGCACGCCGGCGGATTCACGCCGCCCGCGTTGGCGACCACGCGCACGCCGCGTTCGGCGACCGCCGACAAGACACTTTCGACGGCACCGATGAAGTCGCGCGCGTACCCCATGTTCGGATCGCGCTCCTTCTGCTTTTGCAGAATGCTCATCGTGACTTCGGCGAGATAGTCGAGCATCAGGTAGTCGATCGGACCACCCTCGACCTGCCGGCGCGGCGCCTCGAGCCAGTCGCCCCAGAAGCCCTGCCCGGCCGCGACCCGAACGACCTTGGTCGGCCGGGCCACACGCGTGAACATCTGCGTCGGTGCGGTCATGCGTCGTCGAAGTGAGCGGGGAGCACGAATGGTCCGAGGTGCGGACCGGAATTCTGCAGCGATGCGCGCAACGCCATCGCGATCACGTCGCGCGTTTCCTCCGGATACACGATGGCGTCGATGAAGCCGCGCGCTCCCGCGAAGCGTGCGTCGAGCTGGTGCTCGTAGTCGGCGCGCATCTCGGCGATCGATTCGGCCGTTGCCGACGAGACGTTGGCCTTCTTGGCCTTGGCCTTTTCGATCGCGGGCCCGTGCACCGCTTGCACCGCGGCTTCGCCTTCCATGACCGCCATGCGACCGGTCGGCCAGCTGAAGATGAAATCGGGGTCGAAGCCCTGGCCCGCCATCGCGTAGTAGCCGGCGCCCGACGCGTGATTCACCGTGAGCACGATCTTCGGCACGCGCGCCGTGGCCATCGCTTCGACGAATCGCGCGCCGGCGCGGATGATTCCCTCGTGCTCGGCTTCCGGACCGACCATGAAGCCGGACACGTCCTGAACGAAAAGCAGCGGGATGCGCTCGCGGTCGCAGCGGTCGATGAAGTACGCGACCTTCTCCGCGCTCTCCGTGTACACGATGCCGCCGAACCGCGGTTTCTCGCCCTGGCGTCCCTTGACCAGGCCGCGCTGGTTCGCGATCACGCCGACCGTCACGCCCTCGATGCGCGCGTCGCCGCAGATCATCTCGCGCGCGAGGGCGCCCTGGAACTCATCGAGCCGGCCGTCGTCGACGAGCGCGTGGAGCAAGGCGCGCATGTCGTACGACATGCGGTGGTCGGCCGGCAGCAGATCGTACAGCGCCTCGCCGGTCGCCGGGGGGGGGCATTGGACGAACCGTTTCCGACGTGCCTCTGCTCGGGCAGGCGCGCCACGAGGTCGCGAAGCTTGGTGATGCACGACGCGTCGTCGTCGGCCGCGTAGTGCGCGACGCCGCTGACCTCCGTGTGCGTCACCGCGCCGCCCAGCGTCTCCGCGTCGATCACCTGCCCGGTGGCGCCCTTCACGAGGTTCGGGCCGCCGAGCCCCATGAACGACGTGCCCTTCACCATGACGATCACGTCGGACAACGCCGGCAGGTACGCGCCGCCGGCGATGCACGGCCCCATCACCGCGGCGATCTGCGGGATGCGCAGATACCGCCGCATGATGGAATTGTAGTAGAAGAGCCGGCTCGCGCCGTACTGGCCGGGGAAGACGCCGCCCTGGTACGGCAGGTTCACCCCCGACGAGTCCACGAGATAGATGATCGGGATGCGGCAGCGCATCGCGATCTCCTGCGCGCGCAGCATCTTCTTGATCGTCTCCGGCCACCACGATCCGGCTTTGACCGTCGCGTCGTTCGCCACGACGACGACCTCGTCGCCCGCAGACGCTGGCGATTCCGGTGACCACGCCCGCGGCCGGCGCCTGGCCTTCGTACTCGTCGTAGGCGACGAGGAGGCCGATCTCGAGAAAGCGAGAGTCCGGATCGCGCAGCCGCTCGATGCGCTCGCGGGCGGTGAGCTTTCCTTGCGCGTGCTGGCGGGCAACCTTCTCCGCTCCGCCGCCCTCTCTGAGCCGTGCCTCGAGCTCACGGACTTCCGCGCTCAGCTGCCGGAGGCGGGTCGTCACGCTTCCTGCCCGAGCCGCTCCTCTCGCTCGGCGAACCACTTCTTGATGTAGTCGATCAGGTCGGTCGTCTTGCGTGCCGGGGCCGAAGAGCTGGCCGATTCCTTTTTCTTTCAGCGACTCCATGTCCTCGCGCGGGATGATGCCGCCGCCGGTGACGAGGATGTCGTCGCGCCCCTGCTCGCTGAGGAGCTCGCGGACGCGCGGAAACAGCGTCATGTGGGCGCCGCTAAGTATCGACAAACCAACGACGTCGACGTCTTCCTGCACGGCCGCCGTGGCGATCATCTCGGGCGTTTGGTGCAAGCCCGTGTAGATGACCTCCATTCCCGCGTCGCGCAGGGCGGCGGCGACGACTTTCGCGCCGCGATCGTGGCCGTCGAGGCCGGGCTTCGCTACCAAAACTCGTATGGGACGCATGGCGCACTCAAGCTAGCGATGGCGACGCGCGCGCGGCAACGGACGAAACATCGCCCTTCCGCCGTCCGAGACGTCGTCCTTTCTCGCGACGAGCATCATTTCGCTCGAGCGTCGCGTGAGCGGACGATCGCGGAAGCTGTCGAACGCGCGCTCCACGATGAGCCCCACCTCCGCACACAGCTCGGCGAGTCGTGTGGGCGTGTAGAGGCGAATACGGTGCGAGCGCTCGCCGCTCCGCTCGCCCCCCGCCCACACCGAGCTCACGTTCAGAATCCCGGAGAGCGCGTCGTACGAGCGCTCCTGCGCGATGAGCGTGCCGTCCTTCGTCTGCCACCAATCGCGGGCGAGAAAGCGCGCCATGACGCCGTCTCGACTTGCGCCGTGCCAGACCAGGATGCCGCCGGGCGCCAGCACTCTCGCGAATTCCGCGAGCACGCGACGGTCATCCGACGGTTCGGCGAAGAAGCCGAACGACGTGAACAGGTTCAGCACCGCGGCGAACCGGCCGGTCCACGCCGCTGGGAGCGACCGCATGTCGCCGCGGCGATAGCGGAGCCGCGACGAGGTCCCGCGATCGCGCGCCCGCTCGAGAAGCTCGGTCGAGTAGTCGAAGCCGTCGACGTCGAACCCCGCCTCGGCGAGTAGATGGGCGTGTCGTCCCTGGCCACACGGTACGTCGAGAACGCGCGCCCCGGAGGGTAGGCCAAGCACGTCGATGAGCCTCGCGACTTCCGCGCGGTCGCGTGCCGGCGAGAACAGAGGCTCGTACTCGAGAAGATATTGGGCGTCGAAGTAGTCCGTCCACCAGTTCGCGCTCGACATCCGGCGCAAGCTAGCGCCTCAGGGGCGCGTCTCGACCACGATGGGAATGATCGGGGCGAGGCCCGGCGAGACTCGTTCGGTGCCGCTCACGGCCCGCGCCACCGCGGCGAACAGCTCGTCGCTGCCCAGCGGCTTTCGCAAATAGTCGGCGGCGCCGGCGGCCAGATAGCGAGCCTGCGCTTCGGGCGCGTCGTCCGCCGTATAGACCAGAATGGGAAAACGCTTTCCTCGAGAGGCGAGAGACTGCTGGACCTCGAGGCCCGTCATGTCCGGCATGTGTGCGTCGAGCAGGAGGCAATCGGGCGACGGCGATCCCGCGTCGAGAAAGGCGATGAGCTCCGGGCCCGACGCGAACGCCGTCGCGTCGAGGCCGAGTGCCAGGCAGAGGCGCCGCAGACTCGTGCGGACCGACTCTTCGTCGTCGACGATCGCGACGGAAATTCGCAGTTTCGTCATTTGGCTAGGCCGACGCCGCGAGGCCGGCGTCAACGGACACGCTCTGTTCCGCGCAGGGCTCCGCGCAGGGCTCCGCGCTGTCGCGACGGGCTCGCGGCGCCGTGGGGAAAACACAGTGCACCGACGCGCCGCTGTCCGCGTTGTTCTCCGCCCATATGCGGCCGCCGTGCGCGGCGACGATCGTTCTCGAGATCGACAGGCCCAACCCCAGCCCTTCCCGCTTCGTCGTCACGAATGGCTCGAAGAGGTGGTCGATCAGTGGCGCCGGGATTCCGGTTCCCCAATCGCGGACGGAAAAGCGAACGTGGCTTCCATCCCGTGCCACGAGGAGCGACAGTCGCCGGCCGCGCGCGTGCACGAGCTCCATGGCCTCGCAGGCGTTGAGAATGAGATTGAGCAGCACCTGCTGCAATTGTACGCGGTCCGCCAGAACCGGCGGGAGCTCGCCGCCGACGACCGCGCTCGCCGACACGCCTCGCGTGATCAACTCGGCGTGCGACAGCTCGAGGACCTCGCCAACGAGCTCGGCGGCGTCGACCGGAATCACGCGCGTCTCTCCTCGACGCAGTAGGGCGCGCAGCCGGCGAATCACCTGGGCGGCGCGCCTGTCTTCCGTCAGAATGTCGTCCAGCGCGGCGTCGATCTCCGGGAGGTCGACCGGGCGACGCCTGAGAAGGTGACGAGCCGCCTCGGCATTGTTCGAGATGGACGTCAACGGCTGGTTGAGCTCGTGCGCGAGCGCGCCCGACAGCTGGCCCAGCGCGTTGACGCGCGCCAGGTGGGACAGCTCGCGGCGCTGTTCGTCCATCTGCATTTGCGCGTCGTAGCGCATGGTCACGTCGGCCCGTGTGACCACCGCGCCGCCGTCCCCTCGCTCGAGCGCTTCGATGCTGAGCGCATAACGGCGGTGGTCCGTGTGGTCGTCGTACTCCATCTCGACTCGCGCGACCTCGCGGGCGAGGACGCGCGTGACTCCGGTGAGCGCGCGCGCGGCAGTGGGGTCTCCCCGCTCTGTGCCGGCGCGGCACGCGTTCAGATAGCTGCCCCCCACTCCGACCCGGTCGAATGCGCCGGCGGCGGGTGTGTCGGCGAAACGTCGCCACGAGTCGTTCGCTTCCACGACGACTGCCTGCGCGTCGAGAATCGCCACGTGGTCATGGAGCGAGGCCAGGAGCGCGCGATGCAGCTGGATGACGGCGCGCCGCGCCCCGCTCACCGCCGCGATGCAGAGCACCGGGACGGCCGTGAGTAGCACGAACAGCTGAAGCACGAGAATGTTCTCATCGGGCGTCGAGGCCGCGAACAGACCGGTCTTTCGATCCGCGCTCCAAATGGCGGCGAACGCGATGGCGCTGAGCCCGAGCCCCACCGCCCCGGTGCCGAAGCGGAGCGCCGTCCAGATCAACACCGGGATCGGCGCATACAGCAAGAGAGCGAACTGCCATCGGGTGCCCGCCGCGGCGAAAAACGCGAGCGAGCCGCTCAACGCCAACCCTATGGCGATCGCGACCGCTTCGGTCGCGCGCGCTCGGCTTGGGCGCGCCGAGCCCCGCTTGGCGACGTACGCGCCTCCGAGGACCAGCGGAGGCAAGAGCGTGAGTCCCGTGAGGGCGTTCGACAGGAACCATGCGGTCCACGGGCGCCAGTACGTCGGCGATCCACCGTGAAGTACGACGTTCGCGGCGCCGATCGTCGCGCCGACCGCCGGCGCGACGACTACGGCGGCGAGCGCGAAGCGGGCCAGGCTGTCGATGTCGTTCAACCGCAGTTCACCTCGGAACGCCCAACGCAGCAGGCCAACCGCGGTGAAAGCGCGCGCCACGTTCGCGAGGTCCGAGAGGAGCACCCAGGACAGGGCCCAGTGCGGCCAAGAGGCGAGCGTGTGCGCGCCGACGTGTACCGCCACGTACCAGCCCCAATCTCGCTTCGGCGACAGGAGCAGCGCGGCTGTGAGCACGGCGTACGGTGCAAACAGCACCGCGCTCCCCAGCTCGGGATAGCGCATCCATGACCCGACGAAATTGCCAAGGATCGCGATCGGCGCGAACAGCAAAAGCCCGCGCCCGAGGCCGAGCGGCGCGGAGCCAGGTGGAGGCGCGCTCACGGACTTCTCGATCATCGATGTCGGCGCCCAACCGCGCGCGAAGAAACTTGAGCGTAGCGGGCCGGTCTCGAGGGTGACGATACGACTTTGGTCCTATTTTGTCGGGGCCGGGCCATGAATTCGACGTGACCAGCCCGGCCGTGCCATCTTGAGAGCTAGTCCACGATCTCGACGGAGGGGCCATGTCCAGCGATTATCACTTGACCCGGCGCGAGGCCATCAAGTTCGGCGCCGGCGCGTTGTTGTCCGCGCGTGCGCTGCCCGCCCTCGTGTTGTCGTCCCCGGGCCTGACCGCGTCCGACCTCATCGAGCGCGCGATCCCGTCGAGCGGCGAAAAGCTGCCGGTCGTCGGCATGGGCACCGCGGTGAAGTACGAGCATCCGACGACGCAGCAGCTGCCGGAGCTCAAGGCCGTTCTCGAGCGCTTCCCGAAACTCGGCGGAAGGGTGCTCGACACCGCGCACTCGTACGGGGACGCCGAGATCGTGGTCGGCAACGCGCTCGCGGAGATTGGGAACCGCGACAAGTACTTTCTCGCGACGAAGGTCGGACGCCCCGCGAACGACCGCGCGAGCGCGGCGGCGCAAATCGACGATTCATTCAAGCGGCTGCGCACCGATCGCGTCGATCTCATGCAGATCTGGAACATGGCGAACCCGGACGAGATCGCCCCGCTCCTCAAGGAGTTCAAGGCGTCGAAGCGGATTCGCTACACCGGGTTCACGACGAGCTTCAAACAACAGTATGCGCCGCTCGAGGAGGCCATGAGGAAGCACAACCTCGACTTCCTCCAGGTCGATCTCGCCGTCGACAATCGGAGCGCCCAGGACCGCCTGATTCCAGCCGCGGCCGACCTCGGCATGGCGGTGCTGATCAACCTGCCCTTCGGCCGCACGCGCGTTCTTCCGCGCGTGCTCGGCAAGCCGGTGCCCCAGTGGGCGGAAGAATTCGACGCGAAGACGTGGCCGCAGATTCTGCTCAAGTACATCGTGTCGAATCCGGCCGTCACGTGCGTCATTCCGGGGACGGACGTGGTTTCGTATGCCGAGGACAACAACGCGGCGGCGCGCGGCCGATTGCCGGATGCGGCAATGCGAAAGCGCATCGAGCAGTACTTCGATCAGATCGCCTGATTTCCGGTGGACCGGTGGACCGGTGGACCGGTCCACCGTGACTCAGAAGAAGACCGGTTCCCTGTACGCGCCGAACACGTCCTCGAGCGTCGCGCGGATCTCATAGAGCGTGCAATAGCGCCGCGCGCATTCCAGGATGTGCGGGAAGACGTTCTCGGTTCCTTTGGCCGCGGCGCGGAGCCGGTCGAGCGCTTGCGTGCACGCGGCGTTGTCGCGCTCGGCGCGCATCTTGGCCATCGACGCCCGCTGCGACGCCTCGGCGTCGGCGCCGACCTTGAGGATCGGAATGCTGAGCTCGGGTTCGTCCGTGACGAATTCGTTCACACCGACGATCACGCGACGGTGCTGCTCGATCTCCCACTGCTGGCGCGCCGCCGACTCGGCGATCTTGCGCTGGAACCAGCCGGTCTCCAGCCCGCGGACGACGCCGCCGACCTGCTCGATCTCCTCGAAGAGCGACTCCGCCTCACGCTCGAGCTGATCGGTGAGCGCCTCGATGTAGTACGAACCCCCGAGCGGATCGGTGACGTTGGGCGCGCCGGTCTCGTAGGCGAGGACCTGCTGCGTGCGGAGCGCGACCTGCACCGCTTCTTCCGTGGGCAGCGCGAGCGTCTCGTCCATCGAGTTCGTGTGCAGCGACTGCGTTCCGCCCAGCACGGCCGCCAGCGCCTGATACGCGACGCGCACGACGTTGTTCATCGGCTGCTGCGCGGTCAGCGTGACGCCGGCCGTCTGCGAGTGGAATCGCATGATCCACGAACGCGGACTGCGCGCGCCGTAGCGTTCCTTCATGTGACGCGCCCAGATGCGGCGCGCCGCGCGGAGCTTGGCGATCTCCTCGAAGAAATCGTTGTGGATGTCCCAGAAGAACGAAAGCCGCGGCGCGAAGTCGTCGACGTCGAGTCCGCGTTCCATGCCGCGCTCGACGTACGTGAAGCCGTCGGCCAGCGTGAACGCCAGCTCCTGCGCCGCCGTCGCGCCGGCCTCGCGAATGTGGTAGCCGGAGATCGAGATCGTATTCCAGAGCGGCGCGTTCTTCGCGCCCCACTCGAAGCAGTCGACGATCAGACGCAGCGCGGGCTCGATCGGGAAGCACCACGCGTGCTGCGCCATGTACTCCTTGAGGATGTCGTTCTGAATCGTGCCGCGCAGCTTCTCGGCCGACACGCCCTGCTTCTCGGCCGCCGCGACGTAGAACGCCCAGAGGATGATCGCCGGCCCGTTGATCGTCATCGACGTCGACACGCGGTCGAGCGGGATGCCGTCGAACAGGACCTCCATGTCGGCCAGGCTCGAGATCGCGACGCCGGTCTTGCCGACTTCGCCGAGCGAACGCGGATGGTCGGAGTCGTAGCCCATCAGCGTCGGGAAGTCGAACGCCGTGGACAGCCCCGTCTGGCCGTGCTCGAGCAGGAACTTGAACCGCGCGTTGGTGTCGCGTGCGCTGCCGAATCCGGCGAACTGGCGCATCGTCCACAGCTTGCCGCGGTACCCGGTCGGGTGAATGCCGCGCGTGAACGGATAGGTCCCGGGAACGCCGAGGTTCTCGGCCGTTTGCGGATCTGCGTCGAGCGCCGTGTAGACCGCCTCGACCTCGCGCGCGGAATTCACGAACGCGATGTCGCGCAGCTCTCCGGCCTCGTAGCGCCGACGCCATTCGGCGACCTCGGCGCGCAAGCGATCGAGCTCCTCTCGATCGTTGGCTGCGCGGTCAGTGAAATCTCGCGTCGACGTCATGACTCGTTCCGCGTTAGAAGGTTCACGCTGCGCGCCAGCAGTTCGTCGGCCACGGTGAACGGGTTCGTCGCGCCGGACTCCAGCGCGGCGAGCTGGGCATCCAACCACTCGTTCGTGCCGGCGTCCGTCCACAGGCGGCTTCGCACCCGCATCTCAACGACGTCCTCGACGCGGTCGCGCAACCGGGCCCGGCGGCGCGCGCCCAGGGCCCCGCTCTTTTCAAGATAGCCCCGGTGCCGGTCGGTCGCCTCGAGCACCTCGGCGATCCCCTCCCCCCGCGATGCAACGGTTCGAATCACCGGCGGCGTCCACTGCTCGGGATTGTCTTCGCGCGCCGCGGCGCGCGCAGCGCGACGCGGATTCATGGAGAGATCCACGCCGTGGTGCGCCGGCACGTTGCGCATCGTCGCGCCGTGGCGCAGTCCGAGCATGAGCTCGAGCTCGTTGCGCAACCGGTCGGCGCCGGGGCGATCCGCCTTGTTGACGACGAACACGTCGGCGATCTCCATCAATCCCGCCTTGAGCGTTTGAATCGAGTCGCCCGACTCCGGTACGAGAACAACGACGCTCGTGTCGGCCGTGCGCGCGATGTCGAGCTCACTCTGGCCGACGCCCACCGTCTCGATGAGAATGCGATCGAGCCCGAAGGCGTCGAGCACGTCGGCGACTTCGCGCGTCGCCGCGGCGAGCCCGCCCAACGATCCGCGCGTCGCCATCGACCGGATGAACACCCCGGGATCGAGCGCCACGGCCTCCATCCGAATGCGGTCGCCGAGGAGCGCGCCGCCGGTGAACGGCGACGTCGGATCGACGGCGACGATCCCGACCGAGAGGCCGGCGTCGCGATAGGCGCGCGCGAGATGGACCGTGAGCGTGCTCTTGCCCGCGCCGGGCGGCCCCGTGATTCCGATGCGGCGGGCGTGGCCGATGCGCGCGTGGAGCGCGGCGAGGACCCGGTCGAAGCCCGGCCGGTGATTTTCGACGACGCTCACGACGCGCGCGAGCGCGGCCTTCTGCCCGGCATCGAAGTCGGCGAGCAGCCGCGCGTTTCGATCCAGTGCCGGAATCGCCGTCACGATCCGCTCGACTTCGCGCGCGGCGGCTCGGGTTCGTCGTGCTCGTCGCGAATGTCGCCGACCAGCTCCTCGAGCAGATCCTCGAGCGTCACGAGACCCAGCGCGTGGCCCGACTCGTCGCGAACGATGGCGAGGTGCAGCCGCTCACGAAGCATGCGAAACAGTAGCTCGTTGCATGGAGCGCCGGGAGCCGAGAAGGCGACGGGTCGAAGCCGCGCCGGAACGTCGCCGTGCGCCTTGATGACGTCGAACGCGTGGACCATGCCGATGATCTGATCGAGCGTGCCGTGATAGATCGGCACCCTGCTGTAGCGCGATTGCGCGATCTGCGCGGCGAGCGTCTTCGGGTCGACGCCGTCGGGGAGCGCGAAGATGTCGGAGCGCGGAGTCATCACGTCCTTCACGATCTTTCCGCTGAACTCCACGACGCCGCTGATGATGGCGATCTCGTCGCGCTCGCCGATGCCCTCGAGCTCTCCCTCGCGCAGGAGCTCCTGAATCGGATCGCGCTCCTCGAGCGCCGGGACGGCCGGCGCCGGACGCACGACGAGCCTCGCCGCCCAGCGCCCGACGGCGACGAGCGGAATCATCAGGATGTCGGCGATGCGCAAGACCGGCAGCGTCGTCGCCGCGACCGCCGACGGCCAGCGTCGCGCGATGGCGCGCGGCACGAGCTGTCCCGCGAGCACCACGACTCCGGCGAATACGGTCGCGGCGAGAAGAACCCCCGCTCCCTGCCCGCTCATGCCGAGCGACATCCCGGCCACGACGAGCGTCAGCGCGACGCCCGCTCCCGCCGCCGTGAGCAGCCGATGCGGCCGCTCGAGATAGGTCACCGCCGCGACGGATCCGCGAAGCCGGCGCTCCGCCCAGTGACGCAGCCAGATGCGGCTCACGAGCCGCACGGCCGTGCCGCCCGCGGTGAGCAGCGCCATCACGCCGAGCGCGATGAGGAGCGGCACGGTGAGCGTCATTCGATTCCCGCCGTGCGGCGCGCTTCGAGGCGCTCGAAGTAGACGCGCTCGATGCGGCGCCGCCTCACGCGCTCGACGACGACGCGGAATCCCGAATGCGCCAGCCACTCGCCAGACCGCGGAACGCGGCGAAAGAGCGCGTAGACCAACCCGCCCACCGTGGTGACGTCTTCGACGCCGAAGTCGGTCTCGAGTCGCTCGGCCAGCTCGTCGATCGGCACGGTGCCGCTCACCCAGAATCGGTCGGCGCCCTGCTGCTCGATCGGCGGCTCCTCCACGTCGTACTCGTCGCGGATTTCGCCGACGATCTCCTCGAGGATGTCCTCGATCGTGATGAGCCCCGCCGTGCCGCCGTACTCGTCGCTGACGATGGCGATGTGCGTGCGGCTCGATTGAAACTCGCGCAGCTGCGCGTCGATGCGCTTCGAGACGGGAATGAACGTCGCCCGACGCACGAGCGATCCCCATCCGTTCGGCGGTTCCTCGTCGGCGACGATCACCGGCAACACGTCTTTCGCGTACAAGATGCCGACGACGTCGTCGATGGTCTCGCGAAACACGGGCAACCGCGCGTGCTCCGAGCTCCGAATGCGGTCCAGCGTCTCCGACCACGGCGTCTCGGCTTCGATGCCGACCATGTCCACGCGGGGGACCATGATCTCCTGCACCTCCGTTTCCCCGAGCGAGAACACGCCGTGGATCAGTTCTTCTTCGGCCGACGAGACCTCGGCCTCCGCCGCGACCACCTCGCGAAACTGCTCGGCCGACGTCTCACGATCCTCGTCGTCCGGCGGCGCCGGGGGAATCACCAGGTGGAGTGCGCGATCGATCAGCTGGCCGAGCATCACCGCCGGACTGAGGACGACGCTGACGAGCCGCGTGAGCGGCTCGAATCGCAGTGCGGCTTGCGCGTCTCCTTCGCCAATGGCGGGGCCCATGCCCTCGGCGACGATGCACACCAGCGTCGCCGCGATCACGATCGCCAGCACGCGGATGGGTGGCGATGCCAGCGGGAGGCGCAGCGCCTGGGCGAACGCAGCACCCGCGACGACGTAGGCGAGCACGCGCGCCATCGACAGCGCGCGGTGGTCGCGCTCGCGGTCGGCGAACTCGGCGTCCCACACGCTCGCCGTCTCCGATACGTGCGACACGAGGAGCGCGGCGTCCGCGGCGGCACACGCGCAGGCGACGAGCGTGGCGGTCACGCCGACGATCCAGGCGGAGATCTCGAGGATCACCGCGGCCGTTCCCGCGCGGTCAGGCGCCGCACGATCCGCTCCTGACGCTTCCACATGGGCGACTGCTCTCGCGTCGGCCCGTCCGGATGATCGTACCCGAGCACGTGGAGCGTGCCGTGGACGACGAGCCGGAGCAACTCCTCGCGCACGGGTACCCCGCGCGCGGCCGCGTTTTCGCGGGCGATTTCAGGCGCGATGTACACGTCGCCGATCACCGCGTCGCGTACGGAGGCACGAGAAAACGAAAACGAAATCACGTCCGTCGCGCCGCGATGCCCGAGGTGCGTTCGATTCATCCGCGCGACGGCGCGGCGGTCGATCAGCGCGACCGACACGAGCGCGTTGCGCACGCGCTCCGCGCGGAGCACGGCACGAGCGGCTTCGGCGAGTCGCGCGCCGGCGATGGGCGCGCGAACGCCGGACGCGGACACATCCACGTCGAGGCTCACGCCCGGGGCCGTGGGGAGTGGGGATGGCACACGCGTGATCAGACCTGACTGTCGGCCGCGTACGCGCGAACGATGTCGCGGACGAGGCGGTGTCGAACCACGTCCTGCTCCGTGAAGTAGTGGAATCCGATCCCGTCGATGCCGGGCAGGATACGCTCGACTTGCATGAGCCCCGAGTCCTCGCGCTTCGGCAGGTCGACCTGGGTCTTGTCGCCGGTGATCACCATGCGAGAATTCACGCCGAGCCGCGTGAGCAGCATCTTCATCTGCATCGTGCTGGCGTTCTGCGCCTCGTCGACGATGACGAAGGCGTCGCCGAGCGTACGCCCGCGCATGAACGCGAGCGGCGCCACCTCGATCACGCGCTGCTCGAGCGCGCGCTGGACGCGCTCGAACGGCATCATGTCGTCGAGCGCGTCGTACAGCGGCCGCAGGTACGGGTCGATCTTCGCCTGCATGTCGCCCGGCAGGAACCCGAGATTCTCCCCCGCTTCGACGGCAGGACGCGCGAGCACGATCCGCCGCACGCGCTTTCGAGCGAGTGCATCGACCGCGGCGGCGACGGCGAGGTAGGTCTTCCCCGTTCCCGCGGGCCCGATGCCGACGACGATGTCGTTCTCCTGGATCATCCGCAGGTACTCGGTCTGTCCGGGCGTCTTGGGCTGAATGATGCGGCGAACCCCGGGGAGCGCGATGCGCATCCCGTTGCCGCCGGCCGGCGCACCGCCCGGCGCTTCCTCGTCGTCGTCGTGGCGGTCGACGAGGTCACCCATGCGCAGCACGTCGTCGGGCGTCAGCTCCCGTTGCTGGCGGGCCGCTTCGATCATCCGGTGCGCGATGCCGGCGGCGCGCGCCACGAGTTCCGACGTGCCGGATATCGTGAGCGTGTCGCCGCGCAGCGTGACGCGGGCCCCCGTGACGCGCGAGAGCTCCACGAGGTTGCCGTCATTGACGCCCGCCAGGGTGAGCGGGTCGGCGCCTTCGGTCGAGAGGCGCTCGGTCACCGCGCCGTCGGTCACGCCTTGACGCCCGTGACGGCGATGTGCAGGTCCTGCAGATCCTCGGGCGGCACCGGTGAAGGAGCGCCCTCGAACAGCGCGCGCGCCGCGGTCGTCTTGGGAAACGCGATCACGTCGCGCAGCGACCCCGCGCGCGCGAGCTGCATCGCGATCCGGTCGAACCCGAACGCGATGCCGCCGTGCGGCGGCGCCCCGGCACGCAGTCCCTCGAGGAGGAAGCCGAAGCGCGCGGTGGCCGTGGCGTCGTCGATGCCGAGGAGCGAAAAGACCTTGGCCTGGAGACGAGGATCGCTCACGCGAATGCTCCCGCCGCCCAACTCGTTTCCATTGAACACGCAGTCGTACGCCTGCGCCCGCGCGCGCTCGGGCGCGCTGTCCAGCAACGGCAGGTCGGCGGGCATGGGCGAGGTGAACGGATGGTGCACGGGGCCGAGCGCGCCGGTCACCGGGTCGCGCTCGAACATTGGAAAGTCCGTCACCCACAAAAAGTTCAATGCGGATTCCGGAATCAGGTTCATGCGCCGCGCGACGTCCTGCCGGACGCGATCCAGCGCCGGGCTGGACACGCGATCCGGTCCGGCGACGAACAGCGCGAGCTCACCCTCGGCGAGTCCGAGCTGCTGGTTCGCCTCGGCCGCGAGAAACTTGGCCACTGGCCCATCAAAGGCGCCGTTCACGAACTTGAGCCTCAGCAGTCCGGCGGCTCCGCCCTTCTTCGCCTCGGACTCGATCTCATCGACCTGCTTGCGCGACAACGCCGCGCCGCCCGGAACGCGGATGCCGCGGACGCGGCCACCCGCGTCGAGAGCGGTCGTCGTGATGGCGAAGCCGACGCCGCGAAAGACCTCGCTCGCGTCGAAGATCTCGAGCCCGTACCGCGTGTCGGGCTTGTCCGACCCGTAACGCTCCATCGCTTCGGCGTAGCGTCATGCGCGGAAACGTCGCGGGAATCTCCATACCCGCCTCACGCCACAGCGCGCCGACGAGCCCCTCGCTCAGGCGCAGGATGTCCTCCGCCTGGACGAACGACGCCTCGATGTCGATCTGTGTGAACTCGGGCTGACGGTCCTGTCGCAGATCCTCGTCGCGGAAGCAGCGCGCGATCTGGAAGTAGCGGTCGAACCCCGAGACCATGAGCAGCTGCTTGTACAGCTGCGGCGACTGCGGCAGCGCGTAGAACTCGCCGGCGTGCACCCGGCTCGGCACGAGGTAGTCGCGCGCCCCCTCGGGCGTTGGCTTGGTGAGGATCGGCGTTTCGATCTCGAAGAAACCGTTCTCGCTCAAATAGCGCCGCGTCGCCTGCATCAGGCGGTGGCGCAGGACGATGTTCTCCTGGAGCTCCGGCCGGCGCAGGTCGAGGAACCGATGGCGGAGCCGCAGTTCCTCGGCGGCGAGATTCTCGTTGCGCGCCCGCGCGACTGGAATGGCCGGCGGCGTCGCCGGCCCGGCGATGGTCAGCGCCGTCGCGCGAAGCTCGACGTCTCCCGTCGACAGTTCGGGATTTTTCATCGCTTCAGGGCGCGCGACGACCTCGCCCTCGACGAGGACGACCGTCTCCGGTCCGAGCGCCGCCGCCGCGGCGCACACGTCGGTCGGACAGTGCTTCGGGTCGAACGACACCTGCACGATCCCCGCGCGATCCCGGAGATCGACGAACGTCAGTCCGCCGAGGTCGCGATTGCGGTGCACCCAGCCGCCGAGGCGCACACGCTGGCCCACGTCGGAGGCGCGAAGCGCTCCGCACAGGTGCGTGCGCAGGGTCGTTGCGAGATGTTTGTCGGTCATCGAAGAGTGAGTCGTCGGGGCAGTCGCCGCATCGACGTCGCGCCGCGAGGTCGAGCGCGCCGGAGGCTGGGCTATCGTCACGACGCGGCGTCGACGCGCGTCGGTGGTGTCGCGGCCCAGGCCTCGTCGTCCCGATCGTGCCGGGCGAGAAGCAGATTCTGCTTCGTCGAGTGGTTCATTCCAGTCTACGGAATCTAC
Organism: uncultured Gemmatimonadaceae bacterium; assembly: GCA_963736315.1. Lineage (GTDB taxonomy): Bacteria > Gemmatimonadota > Gemmatimonadetes > Gemmatimonadales > Gemmatimonadaceae > JAQBQB01. The sequence continues at coordinate 1,301,542 of CAVTOB010000001.1, forward strand.
CCGGCGCCGGCTCGCGACGGTAGTGATTTTGCTTGACCATGTGTGCGCGGCTCACTAACCTCAAGTATATGTCGCGCTTGACCTTCGCCGCGCTCGCTTCACTCGTCGTCTCGGCGCCCGCGGCGGCCCAACGTGTCCCGGCGCGCGACCTCCTCGAGTTCCCGCTCGGCCTGCTCGCCGATGCACCGGCGTTGAGCACTCGCATGCCGGCGAGTCTCTGGAATCCCGCGAGCCGATCCGCCGACTCCAGCGCTCGCGCCGAGATTGGTTTGGCCGGGCTCACCACCCCGCAGAACCAGGGCGCTCAGCTCGGGATGCTTGGCGGCGAATATCGAATTCGCCCGGGTCTTTCCGCCGCCTTGTCGTTCGCACAAGCGTCGGTGAGCGACATCATCCACACGGAAACCGACCCGCAGTCGATCGGCGGCGAGATTCCGTACGGCACGAGTCTCCTCTCGGCCGGCATCGCGATGACGCGACAGCATTCGAGTCTCGGCACATGGTCCGCCGGTCTCGCCGCGCGTTACAGGTGGGCCACGGTCGATCAGGATCACGGCGGCGCGTTCTCTCTCGACGGGGGCGTCATCGTCGACAAGGTCCTCGGCACGCCGGTGCGCGCCGCCGCCTCGACATTCTTGTTCAGCCCCCCGCGGTCCGACGAAGCGGCGACTTTGATGGCGGCGTTCGACGCGCCGGTGTTGCGTCGTGACTCCACCATCGTGCGCGCCGGCTACTCCGCGGCGGTGACGCAGTCCCGCGGCCGCGACGATTACGTGTTCACGAGTGTGGACTACCGCTGGTTCAACGCCACGGGCGGGTTCGATTGGTCGACGGCTTTCGCCGCCCGCGACCGCCGCTTGCGACTTGGCATCGGGCTTCGGTACGCGTCCTACCTCGTGGCCGTCGGCCGCGAGGACGGTGCGGCGGGCCTCGGCGCGAACTATCAGTTCCTCGTGACGCGGACGATTCGATGACGACGGCATCGGCGAATTCCGCCGACTCGCGCGTGAATCTGTTGAACCTGTCGCCGGCCGCCGCGCAGGCGCAGCTGGCGGCATTTCTCGAGCGCGCGGGCGAACCCAAATATCGCGCCGCGCAGATCGCGCGAAGGCTCTGGCTGAATCCAGCGCCGAGCTTCGAGCAGATGAGCGAGCTGCCGAAGGCACTCCGCGAGTCGCTGGCGGCGGCCTTCGAGTTGCCCCGGCTCGAGATCGCGGCGCGGCAGAAGTCGTCGGACGGCACGGAGAAATTCCTTTTCCGCCTGGCCGACGGCGAGGCGATCGAGACCGTCGCGATTCCGGACGGCGATCGCGTCACTCTCTGCATCTCCTCCCAGGCCGGATGTGCGCTGCAGTGCGCGTTCTGCGCGACCGGCGCGATGGGTTTCAGCCGGAACCTCTCGACGTTCGAGATCGCGGGTCAGGTGCGCGAGATGCGATTGGATGAGCCGCCGATCGCCATCACGAACATCGTGTTCATGGGCATGGGCGAGCCGCTCATGAATTGGAAGGCCGTCGATGGCGCGCTCACGGTGCTCAACGATCCCGCGGGCCTCGGGATCGGCGCGCGTCACATCACGATTTCCACGGTGGGCATACTCCCCGGGATCGTCGCGCTCGGCGAGCGTCCGGAGCAGTTCCGCCTCGCCATCTCCATTCACGCGCCGAGCGATTCGCTGCGGCGCGAACTGATGCCGATCAACACGAAGTACCCGCTCGCCGACGTGATTCGCGCGGCGAAGGTCTTCGACCGGCGCGTGACGTTCGAGTACGTGATGCTCGGCGGCGTGAACGACGGCCCGGAGCACGCGATTCAGCTCGCGGCGCTCGCGCGCGAATGCCGCGCCTTCGTCAATCTGATTCCCCTGCACCCCGGCGGCGCGCGCGGTTTCACCCCGACGAGCGCCGACGGCATTCGCGTCTTCGCGCGCGAGTTGCGCGACGCGGGCGTCGAAGTGGCGGTGAGAAAGAGCCGCGGTGTGGACATCGCCGCGGCGTGCGGACAGCTACGGGTGGAGCGCCTCGGCCGGCGGCCGCCACGACGACCCGATCACGACCGCGATATCGAGGTAGCGTGAGCTGTCGCTGCGCGCTTGAACGCGCGCGGGCGGAAACAGCGACGCCACCCGCTTCGCCCACTCCGGATGTCCCGAGAGATCGAGCACGAGCGTCGTGTCGGCCTGCCCGCTGCTGGTGCCCGTCTCCACGACGTCGAAGCCGCGGTCTCTGAGTAGGATCGTCGCGCGGCGCGCCAGTCCGCGGACGCGAGTTCCGTTGAGCACCTGGACGCGCACGCGAACGCCTTCGGGCGCGACGTCGCCCGACCGCGTCGGCGCCGCCGGCGCGGGGCGCCGTGATCGCGACAGCGCGACAGCGCCGGCGCCGACCGCCATCAGGAGGGCGACCCCGACGACGATCCAGCGACGACTCACCGGACTTCGTTCCACAGCCCGACGGTCTCCGGAAACAGAGTGAATCCCTCGCGAAGCGCGTGCTCGAGCCGCGTGCGCAGCACTTGCCGGAAGACGCCGTCGAAATCGTGCGGCACTTGCACGGCGAGAAACGCGCGATAGCTCTTCAAAAAGCCGCGCCCCGGCTCGAGGAAATCCGCCATGTACAGCGCGCGTCCCGCGCGATCCCAACGCGGCGAGCCGACGGTGTGGTAGCGCACGGCTTCGAGCAGCGACGCGCTCGTGCTGCCCTGCGATTCGAGCAAATTCGCCACCGCCGGGCCGTGGAGCAGTTCCTCCTCCCGCTTCTCGTCGCCCGACAGCCGACGAAGATCGGGTTCCGGCGCGTCGCGCAGCGCGTCGTGAAGCAGCCCCGCGTCTCGCCACGTCCGCCGCTCGTCCTCGCCGATCTCGAGCTCGTCGGCCCAGCGCATGAGCAACGCCACGACGCGGCTGATGTGCCCCTTCCGCTTCTCGGTCACGCACGCCCAATCGGGCATCACGAGGCGCGACTCGCCGACCTGTTGCGTCATCGGTTCTCCCCCCCGCGGAGCTCGGCGAGCTCGCGCCGCCAGAACGCCCGATCGGACAACCCCGGATGCGGTATCTCGAGATCCGCCTCGCTCGCCGTCTGGGCGTCGAAGCAGACGATGTCCAGGTCGAGCGTCCGCGACTCCCAGCGCTCGTGCCGCGTGCGACCCTCGCGCTGCTCGATCGCGTGTAGGCGGCTCAACAGTTGCCGCGGCGTGAGCGACGTCTCGAGCGCCACCATCTGATTCAGGTACATCGGCTGGTCGAGCCGGCCAAGCGGAGCCGTCTCCTCGATCGAGGATTCGGCGATGACGCGGCTCGACGGAAGCTGCCCGATGGCGTCGCGCGCGCGAGCCAAGTGCTGGTGCCGGTCGCCCAAATTCGATCCGAGCGCGATGTACGCCACGTCACGCATCGGCTCGGCGTTCGACGACCACTTCGGCGTAGGCGAGCGGCCCGGGGAGCGCGACGTGCGGCTTGCGCACCGCGACGCGCGCCACCCGCACGCGCGGCGAATGATCGAGCGCCGACTTGGCGATGCGCGTCGCGAGCCCTTCGAGAAAGCTGGTTTGCCCGCCGACGGAGCCGGCGCAGAGCGAGTAGAGCTCGCGATAGTCGATCACGCCTTCGCCCGGCGCCACGGTCACCGTGAGATCGATCTCGATCGGCTGCGGGATGTCCCGCTCGTGCGGCAGGATGCCGACGAGGCCATGAAAGCGCATCGCGTGCAGGGTGATCTCGACGTCTCCCCCAGAGGCCGCGGTGGACGGCGCGGACTTGCCGGCGCGGCGAATCACGCGGCGTCGATCGCCGCGCGCAGCGACGACGTGAGGGCGACCGCCTGCGCTACGCTCTCTCCGGCGGCGCGGACGATCGCGCTGCCCACGACGACGCCGTCGGCGATCGCCGCGACCCGCGCCGCCTGCTCCGGGCGCGAAACGCCGAAGCCCACGCAAACCGGGAGCGACGTTGCCTCCCGAAGCCGCCGCGTGGTCGCCGGGAGCTCAGCCGGGAGATCGTCGCGCGCTCCCGTCACGCCGAGTCGGCTGATGAGGTAGACGAATCCGCGCCCGTGCTCGGCGATCTCGCGCATGCGCTCGAGCGGCGTCGTGGGGGCGACCAGCCGGATGAACTCGAGCGGCCCCGCACCGATGCGCGCTTCGCGCTCCGGATCGGCGCCGACCGGCAAATCGGTCAACAGAAGTCCGCTCATGCCGGCTTGCGCCGCGCGAACGAGCGCGTCGTCGCCGGCGGCGAGAATGGGATTGAGATAGCTGAACAGGACCAGCGGCACGCCGACGTTCGCGCGGGCCGCCAGCTCGAGCAGCTTGTCGAAATTCATTCCCAGCTCGAGCGCGCGCTGCGAGCTCGCCTGGATCACGGGACCGTCGGCCATCGGGTCGGAGAACGGCAGACCCAACTCGATGACGTCCGCGCCGGCCTCCTCGAGGCCGCGCATCAGGTCGACCGTCCGCTCGGCGTCGGGATGACCGGCCGTGATGTAGGGAACCAGCGCGCGACGGTTGCGCGCGCGCAGCTCGGCGAAACGCCGCGCGATCACGTCAGACGAAATAGTCGCCGATCCGGATGCCATATCGTTGCGGGTCTTCAGTCTTGATGATCGTGCGAAGATACACGCCGTCCGCGTTCCTGTCGGCGAGGTCGGCCAGCGCCCCGGAATGCGACAGGTTGCCGAGCGGGTCGGCGATGATGCGAACAATGGGGCGCGAGAGCATGTCGGCGATCGGGTTGACCGCATGAACGACCGCCAGCTCGAACGTGTCGAGGACGACCAGCGTGCCGACCGGGTACACGCCGGTCAGATTGATGAACGCCTTGAGAATGACGGGATCCATGCCGCGCCGCGGGTTGTCGCGCATCTCGCGCATCACCTCGGCCGGACTCCACGGAACTGTCTGATAGACGCGCCGCGAGGTGGCCGCGTCGAAGCTGTCGGCGATCGCGACCACCTTGCTGAACACGCCCATCTTCCGTGGGTGCGTCGTTCGCGGATACCCGCTCAGGTCGAGCTTCATGTGATGCTCGTACGCCACGACCATCGAGCGGTAGGGCAGCTCCTGCGCGCCGCGGATCTGGAACAGCGCGAACACGCCGAGCCAGGGGTGCGCCGCCATCTGCACCCACTCCGTCTCGGACAGGCCGTCGGCCTTGGTCAGCAGCGCCTGCGGCACGCGCGACTTCCCGATGTCGTGGAACAGGGCGGCCATCCCGAGATCGTACAGCTGGAGCTTGGTGAGCCCCAACCGTTTTCCAAGGGCCACGGCGAAGATGCAGACGTTCACGCTGTGCGTGAACGTGTACTCGTCGTAGTCGCGCAGCGTCGTCAGTCCGATGAGCGACGTCTCTTCGTTGAGGATCTGGTCGACGATCCCCTGCACCACGCGCTTGACCTTCTTGATGTTCGCGCTGGCGCCCATGCGCACGGACGTCATGAGGTCGCGAGTCGCGGCGACCGACTGGGCGTAGGTGCGTTTGGCGCGCTCTTTGTTCTTCTCGAGGTCGTCGTCGTGCTGATCGGTCGGCGGCGTCAGAAGGAACGCCGAGACGCCGGCGCCCGACAGCTTCTCGACGAGCTGATCGAAGCGCGCGGACGGGTCGTCGGTGCTCGGCGCCTGGAGCAGCGACAGGAAGATGAGCCAGTCCTTCGCTTCGGCGTTCGGCCCCAGCGTGATGCTGCCGATCCCGGCGCCGCGAAAGAGCGACAGGAGGTGGCTGAAGCTCGCGAAGTTGTCGAGGTCCAGTCGAAGGCGCGTCTCGTTCACGAAGATGAATTCGCCCGACATGCGCAGCTCGAGCTCGCCGGCCAACTCGATCAGTGCGCGGGCCTGAGCGGCGACGTCGGCGAGGGCCTTCTGCACCGCGGCGTTCTCGACGGGATAGAGCTTCACCGCGCGCAGCGCGCCGTACAGCGCGAAGATCAGCTGTCGTCCCGCGCGCCGAACCTGCGCGTCGCTGACCGAGTCGCTGGTCTGCGCTGCCGTCGCGCGCGTCGGCGCCGTCACCGCGCGGCTCCGGTTTGGCCGCGGAGCGCGCGCGTCACCGCGTTCCGCACGACCACGTCCTTTTCCCCGGCGGCCTTCCGCAACGCTTCGAGCGCCCGCGGAGATCCGATGCGGCCGAGCGCCATGGCCGCGCACGCGCGCAGCTCGTCGTCGTCGCGCCGGCCGAGGAATCCGCGTCCGTTGAGAATGCCGTCGCAGAGCGCGATGCCCGCGTCGCCGGCGACCGCGCCGTACGCCTCGAAGAACGCCATGCGTTCGGTGAGGTCGGCATTGCGGACCTTCCCTTTTACCGCCGCCTCGAGACGGGCGGCAGCCGGGCGATGCGGCTGCGCCGCGTACGCGCGCGCGGCCCCGACTCGCACCTCGCGGTCGTCGTCGTCGAGCGCGCGCTCGAGCGCTTGCAGCGCGCCGGGCGACCCGATCGACGACAGCGCCGTCACCGCGACCTGGCGTCGCTCGACGTCGCCGCTGGCGAGCACTTTCGCGAGCTGCTGCACCGCACCCTGCGCCTTGAGTCCGCCGGAGCGCCGAATCGCCTCGAGCGACACCTCGGGATCCGGCGAGTCGATGAGCTTCACCAACTGCGCGGTGTTCGCCGAGGCCAATCGCTCGGCGGCCGATTCGAGCACCGGGCGCAGACGCTCGTTGCGCGTCCGATTGAGCCACTGAAATACCGTCGCCAGCGCCGCGGGCTGCAACTCCGCGAACAACGCCTCGAGATCTTCGGTGGGAGGAAGCTCGGGCGCGTCGTCGAGCGACTGCAGAAGCTGGGCGAGCGTGTCCGGTGCGCTGAGGCGAACCGGCAACTCGGCGAGCCGCTGCTTGTGCTCGGGTGTCAGCTCGCGCGCGCGCGCGAGCGACGCCTGCGCCTCTCGGAGCACGAAGGCCGCGCCGAGGAAGTGCCCGCCGACGAGGAGGTAGGCCATCAGCGTGTGGACGTTCTCGATCGCCTCGGACCGCACCGCCGGGTCGGTCTGCCCGTCGATGATGTCGAACAGCGCCGCGATCACGTTCGCGCGCAGATCCTGCTGGTACTCGCGCGAGATCTCGCCCTGCAGGTACTCGATCTCCGGTTCGTCGAGGAAATACAATGTGGAATCGAAGTCGGCCATGTTCACGACCGACGCGACGCTCGTCTCCGGCGGCGGCTGGTGTGCCGCGTCGGCGATTTCCTCCGGGCTCGCCGGTGTCACCTCGGTGCCGTCGGCGGGCTCTCCGCCGCCGATGTCGTGGAGCAGATCGATGTAGCGGTACTTCAGGTACGTGAAATCCGCTTCCCACATCATGGCCACGAGGTCGTCGTCGTCAGGCTGCGCGTGGCGCGCGCGTTGGACGATCTCGAGCAGCTTGACGAACTCCGTGTCCTCGAACCCTCGCGCGATCGTGATCTCGCGCAGACCGTCCTTGTAGAGCAGCCACGCCAGATTGTCGGCGTTCTTCTCGGTGTTCGAGTCGCCGGAGACGACGACGTCGTACCACCGCAGGTCCGTCTCCCCGATCGTCAGGGAGAACTCCTCCGTGTGCTGCCAGATCGGACGAAACCCGGCGCGCAGCGCGTCGATCGCGCCGCGGTAGATCGGGTTGTTGGGCAGGTAGAGTTGATGCGCTCGTCCCGCTTTCGCGATCAGCCGGAGCCACTCCTCGATCGGCGCCGGCGCGAACGGCGGTTCGGCCGCGTCGGGAGGATTCGGCGTGGTCTTGAGCGCGGAGCCGCTTGGCGACGAGGGCGACGTCACTTTTCCAGAATGCCCATCGCGCTGACCTGCGCGACGTCTTTGTCGCCGCGACCACTCACGCAGAGCAGCACCGGCTCATCGCGCTTCCAGCGTCCGCGCTGCGACGCGATCCAGCTCACGGCGTGTGCCGTCTCGAGCGCGGGAATGATTCCCTCGAGGCGGCTCAGAAGACCGAAGCCCTCGAGCGCCTCGCTGTCCGAGACGGCGACGTACCGCGCGCGGCCCGTGTCCTTCAGGTACGCGTGCTCGGGGCCCACGCCGGGATAGTCGAGGCCCGCGGAGATCGAATGCGCCGGATGCACCTGGCCGTGTTCGTCCTGCAGCAAATAGCTCAGCGAGCCGTGCAGCACGCCCGGACGCCCGCGCGCGAGCGACGCGGAGTGGCGCTCCGTGTCGAGTCCTTCACCGGCGGCTTCGACGCCGACCAGTTCCACGTCGCGATCGTCGACGAATGCGTGGAACGCGCCCATCGCGTTGGAGCCGCCGCCGACGCACGCGACGACGGTTTTCGGAAGCCGGCCCGCGCGCGCGAGCATCTGCGATCGCGCCTCGCGGCCGATGACCGATTGGAAGTCGCGCACCATGCGCGGGTACGGCGCCGGCCCGACCACGGATCCGATGATGTAGTACGTGTCGTTGACGTTGGTCACCCAGTCGCGAATCGCCTCCGTCGTGGCGTCCTTGAGCGTGCGCGTGCCGCTCGACACGCCGACGACCGTGGCGCCCATGAGCCGCATCCGGAAGACGTTCAGCTCCTGCCGCCGCATGTCCTCTTCGCCCATGTACACGACGCACTCGAGCCCGAATCGCGCGCACACCGTCGCCGTGGCGACGCCGTGCTGCCCCGCTCCGGTTTCCGCGATGATCCGCCGCTTCCCCATTCGGCGCGCGAGCAGCGCCTGCCCGACCGTGTTGTTGATCTTGTGCGCGCCCGTGTGGTTCAGATCCTCACGCTTGAGCCACACCGGCGCGCCCACGTGCTCCGAGAAGCGCGGAGCCTCCGTCAACGCCGAGGGGCGGCCCACGTAGTTCGCGAGCATCTCCTCGAGCTCCGCCACGAACGTCGGATCGGCGCGCGCTTCGTCGTAGGCGCGCTCGAGCTCGTCGATGGCGGGAATCAGCGTCTCGGGGACGTATCGTCCGCCGAACACGCCGAATCGGTCGCTGGCGCGCGTCTCCATCGTGGTCGCGGTCATTTGTTCGATCCAACCCCTGCCGCGTCGCGGAACAGACGCATTTGATTGTGGTCCTTGATCCCGGGGGCGGACTCGACCCCCGACGACACGTCGACGACGTCGGGAGCCAGCGCGGCGATCGCCCGCGACAAATTGGTCGCGCGCAGGCCTCCCGCCAGTATTACGCGCTTTCCCTCGCGAAGCCATCGCACGGTCGCGGCCAACGCGTTCCAGTCGAACGAGACGCCCGAGCCGCCCGGAGCATTCGCGACGTAGGAATCGAGAAAGAGGATGTCCGAATCGGAGACGACCCACATCGCTCCGGCGGGCAACTCGCCGCCGGCGATGCGAATCACCGGCCACACCTCCGCGTCGACGGCGCGGCGAATCTCGCCGACGCGGTCGGGATCGAGCGCGCCGTGCAGCTGCACCGCGCGCAGCGAAAGTCGGCGGGCGATTCGCGCGATCTCCGACGGCGTCTGATCGCCGAACACTCCCACCCGGCCGACGTCGCGCGGCACGTCGGCCAGCACCTCGGCCGCTCTGTTTTCCGTCAGCAGCCGCGGGCCGCCGGCGAAGATCACTCCGACGTACGCGGCTCCCAACTCCGCGGCCGCGAGCGCGTCTTCGGCCCGGGTGAGACCGCAGAATTTGATGGCTGGCCGCACGGAAGACTCAGACGCCACGCGGACGCCTCGTGACGTTGGTGAGCTCGCGGACGGCGGCGCACGGATCTACCGCCGCCGACACGGCCGAACCGACGAGCACCGCATCGGCTCGCGCGTTGGCCACGCGCTCGACGTCCGCCCTCGCGCTCACTCCGCTTTCGGCGATGGCCACGAACCGCGCCGGAACGTTCGCCATCAACTCCTCGGCGCGACCGGCATCGATTACCAGCGTCTCGAGGTTGCGGTTGTTGACCCCGATGCTCGTCACGGCGCTGTTCCCCGAGGCGGCGTCGACGGCGCGCCGAAGTTCTTCGGCGTCGCGCACCTCGAGCAGCACCTCGAGGCGCAGATCGCCGGCGACGCGAACGAGTTCCGTCAGCTGATCCTGTGGAAGCGCTCGAACGATGAGAAGCGCCGCCGACGCGCCCACCGCTTTGGCCTCGAGGAGCTGAATCGGGTCGACATGAAAATCCTTCTTTAGGACCGGCAGCGCGATCGCGTCGCGTACGGCGACCAGATCGGCGACCGAACCGCCGAAATGGTGCGCCTCCGTGAGCACGGAGATCGCGGCGGCGCCGCCGGACGCGTATGCGGTCCCCTGGTCCACGGCTGACATCCCCGGATTGATCCAGCCTTTCGACGGCGAGCGGCGTTTCACCTCGGCGATCACAGCTACGTCACGCCGCTGAAGGGAGCCAGCGAACGGGAGGGCGGCGGCAATGTCGGCGGCCGCTTGCTCGAGCTCGCTTCGACGCGACGTCAGCGCGTCGGCGCGACGACGCGCTTCCTCGACGAGGCGTCCAAGAGTGCCTCCAGGGGCCGTCCAAGCTGTCGACGCTTGCACTTCGGTACCTATTCGGATATCCTAGGATTCGGGTCTTCTTCGGTGAATCGGGTTCAGGAGACCTTCAACCCGACTGAACAGGTCACTGTCCATGCCGCTCACGAAGCGCCAGCGCGAAATACTAAACTACCTCACGGCTTACACCGAGCAAAACGGCTTCGCACCGAGCTTCGAGGAGATCGCCGAGAACTTTGATTACAACTCGCTCGCGACGGTCCACGAGCACCTGACGAACCTCGAGCGCAAGGGCTACATCAAGCGAAGCTACAACGAGAGCCGCGCGATCGAGATCCTTCCCACCGAGGCGACTCCGCGGGCCATCGAGCTTCCGCTGCTGGGCGCCGTCGCGGCAGGCGTTCCGATCGAGGCGCTCGAGCATGGCGAGACCCTGACCGTGCCCGAGGCCCTGGTCGGGCGGTCCGGCAGCCACTACGTCTTGCGGGTGCGCGGCAACTCGATGATCGACGAGCAGATTCGCGACGGTGACTTCGTGGTCGTGAACGAGCGTCAGCGAGCTGACAACGGCGAGATGGTCATCGCCATGCTACACGGGTCCTCGGCGACGGTGAAGAAGTTCTTCCGCGAGCGCGACGGCCGCATCCGCCTCCAGCCGGCCAACGAGACCATGCAGCCGATGTACGTCCACGAGAACGACATCTCGATTCAGGGAATAGTGGTTGGCGTCCTGCGGCGCTACTGATCAGCCCCCCAACTCGTCCCACCGCCCGCGTCCCAATTCTCCGCACCCCGCCGCCGCACTCGTTCCAGTTCTCTGCACCCCGCCGCCGCACTCGTTCCAGTTCTCCGCACCCCGTCGCCGCACTCGTTCTCCAGGCGACAGTCAGCTGCGATCTGCTTTCTTGGAGAAGGCAGCGCGCAGGCGCTCGAGTGCGACAAGCCCCGCGCCGGATTTGATCGCCCCGCTCGCGGAAGCGACACCGTCGTCGAACGTCGGCGCGACCCCTGCTACATAGAATGCAGCCGCGGCGTTGAGCACGACGGCGGCCGTAGACGGCGCGTTGCCCTCGCCTCGGAGAACGTCGAGCACCATGGCCGCGTTCTGCGCCGGTGGTCCTCCCGCGATCTGATCGACTGAGCCGGAGCCGAATCCGTATCGCTTCGGAGTGATCTTCCACTCTTTCATCGCGCCGTTGCGAATCTCGATCACGGCGCTGTCGGCGAACGGCGAGATCTCGTCCATGCCCTCCCCATGCACGACCAGGGCATGGACCGCGCCGAGCTCGGCAAGCGCGCCCGCAATCAGGGGGAGACGTCTCGCATCAGACACGCCGACCACTTGCCGTCCGGCGCCGGCGGGGTTGGCCAGCGGCCCGATGAGGTTCATCACGGTGTGGACACCGAGCTCTCGGCGCACCGGGCCCACGTGCCGCATTGCCGGGTGCATCAGCGGGGCAAACATGAACACGAACCCGGCATCCGCCAGCGCGGCGGCCATCGTCGTGACGGGGGCCTCGATGGAGACGCCGAGCGCTTCGAGTATGTCGGCGCTCCCGCACAGGGTCGTGAACGATCGGTTGCCGTGCTTCGCCACACGGATTCCGCTGCCGGCGGCAACGAGCGCGGCGGCGGTCGAGATGTTGAACGTGTTGATCGAGCCGCCGCCTGTTCCGCACGTGTCTACCAGCTCGTCCGGACGTTCGGCGGGCAAATGCACCATGGCGCGCCGAAAGGATCTCACCACGGCGGCGAGCTCCGCCGCGGTTTCACCTCGGACGCGCAGTCCGATGAGGAGCGCCGCGATCTGCGACGGCGTCGCGTCGCCGCTCAAGACGACGTCGAAGGCGGCCGTCAGCTCCTGCGGGTCGGCCGCTTCTCCCGCGGTGAGACGACGAACGGTGGAAAGAAGCGCGTTTGGCGACGAACTACCGGACACTGAGCGCCTCGACGAGGCGTTCCGGCAGTCGAGCGTGTGAGGCGACGATGGAAATCACGAGACCGAGCAGGCGCACGCGGTCCACATCCTCTTCGCTGAAGATCCCCTGCATGGCACGGTTTGCCACGTTCACGACGCCGACCAGCTCGTCGTGATAGACCAAGGGGAAGCTAATGAACGAGCCCGTCGTGAAGTGTCCGTCCTGGAGGAGCGGGTGCGTGTGGGCCTCGGTCGCGTCGCGGACGAGCACGGGCTCGCGGGCCTGCGCGACGCGGCCGGCTACGCCCTGCCCCATCGCGACGCGCAGTCCCTCCATCACTCCCGGAGCGACACCCTTCGCGGCCGCGATGTAGAGGCTGTCTCCTTCAGGTGTCCGGAGCATCAACGAGCACCGGTTCGCGTGCATCTCGTCGCCAACCAGGGAGAGAAGCCCGTCGGCCAGCTGCCGTGGATCGTCCGTCGAGGCGTCGAGAGTCAAGACCTTGTCGATCAAATAGATAGTGCGTGTCTTTTGACGCACTGCTTCACTTCGCCGATGGAGCTCCACGTGGGCCTTCTCCAACTGCTCGACCGCCGACGCCACCGTAGCGTCGACCACCTCGGCGCGCTTGAGCGCGCGACGCGCGTCCTCGGTGGCGCGGGCAAGCTCGCGCTCGAGCGACACGACCTGGGCCGAATCCGCGCCGGCATCAGCTGATAGACTGCTCGCCGCGGTGAGGCGACTCTCCAACTCGCCAAGCCTCGCCTCGTACTCGCCGTGAACGCGCTGCGTGACGTCCTCGAGGGTGCGCACGGCTTCCTCGCGGGCGCCGCGCTCGAGAAAACGGAGGTAGGCGAGCTCGAACAGCGCGATCGCGGGGAGAAACCGCTCGGCCGTTCTGGCGCCGAAGAGCTTTCGCGTTTCGTACAGAACGAGAAGTGCCGTCAGGTGTCCGTCGAAACGGAGACCGCGGACGTTCAACCACCCGGCTTCGCCGAAAGACGGAATCTGGAAGAGGCGTGCGAACTCGTCGCTCGAGTCGGCGAAATCCACGAACTGTCCGCCGGCGCCGATGGCCGTTCGCTCGCGCGTCGGGAGGTGATCGAACGTCGTGTCGAGCGAAACGCGCTCGGCCCCGGCCGCTGTCAGCAGCACGCGCTCGCCGAGCATCTCCCGCCGCTCGTCGAAGTGCACGAGCGCGAGTCGAGCGACGCGATCGACTTCCGAGAGTGCCTCACCGAGCGCCGCAAGCGCGGCGTCCGCGTCGGCCGAGACGGTCAGTGCATGGGCGAGCGATGAGAGCGTTCGTGGGGGCATCGAGAAACGAGATGGGCCAGCGGTGAGAGGTGTCCGCTCGTCAAGTCAACCGCATGTAACATGAGGCGCCTCCACACTATGACGCGCGAGTGCGTTGCTTGACACACTCTCGGGTTTCCCTAGCTTTCCTGCGATGGCCGAACGCACCGTGCGACTCGTGTTGCACTATGACGGGGCCGGATTTAGTGGATGGCAGCGCCAACCGGAGACGCGCACCGTCCAGGGAGTTCTGGAGGCGGCATTGGAGCGCCTCATGGGCGCCGGAGTCGCCGCCCTGGGCTCCGGCCGGACCGACGCCGGGGTGCACGCGCGAGGACAGGCGGTTGGCGTTCGGGTGCCGGACCGATGGAGGGGGAGCGTTCAGGAACTGCGGCGCGCCCTGAACGCCGTGCTACCGCCGGACGTCTGGGTCGCGGCGGCCACCGAGATGCGAAGCGAGTTCCATGCGCGCTACAGTGCGGTGAGCCGTCGGTACAGCTACTACGTCGGCACGGATGACGAAGCTCACTCCCCGTTCCGTGGTCGGTACGAACTGGCGTTCGGGCAGCCCCTGAATCGGAGCGCTCTGGATGCCGCTGCCGCCTGCATCGAGGGTGAGCACTGCTTTCGGGGCTTTGCCGTTCGGGGTACCGCGCCCGCGCACGACGATCATCGCTGTCGCGTGACTCGAGCACGCTGGCGAGACCGCGCGGGCGGGGGGGGGCTGGTGTTCGAGATCGAAGCCAACCGATTCCTTCATCACATGGTGAGATTTCTCGTCGGGACGATGCTCGACGTCGCCACGGGCCGGCGACCCGCCGACGACGTGGCACGCCTGCTGAACGCTGACACGAACGAGGACGCGTCGCCGCCGTCCGCGGCGCACGCGCTATTCCTCGATGACGTGGTGTACCCGCCGGATCTCTATCTCGAGCCGGCAAGGACCGCCATATGAAGTCGCAAACGATTCGTCTGATGCTGATCGCCGCCGTCGCAGGTTGCTCTTCTCCGCCGGATGCGTCGAAGGCGCAGGCCTCTGGGCAGTCGTCGGCCGGACGACTCGTGAGCGCCGTCCCCGCGGCGCAGTCGGCCGCTCAGGTTTCAGCGTCGAGACAGAACGCGATCACGAACGCGGTCGCCAAGATCTCGCCGTCCGTCGTGACGGTGCAGACGGAACAGGTCAACCAGGCTCCGCAGGATCCGTTCGACTTCTTCTTCGGCCGGCAGCAGCCGCGCACGTCGGCGGGGCTTGGCACCGGCTTCGTCGTGAGGTCGGACGGGGTGATCGTCACCAACGCCCACGTCGTCGCCGGCGCGACCAAAGTCTCCGTCATGCTGCGCGACGGGAGCGTCTATCCGGCGAAGGTCCTCGGATCCGACGAGGCGAACGACATCGCCGTCCTTCGCATCGACGCGAAGAATCTTTCCGACGCGAAGCTCGGCAACTCGAACGCGCTCGTCATCGGCGAATGGGCGATCGCCATCGGCAACCCGTTCGGCTTCTACCTCGGCAACAGCGAACCGAGCGTGAGCGTCGGCGTGATCAGCGCCACGCAGCGCAACCTCATCGCGCCGGGCGAGGGACAGGCTTCCTACTTCGACATGATCCAGACCGACGCGGCGATCAATCCGGGCAACTCGGGCGGACCGCTCGTCGACGCCGACGGCGAAGTCATCGGCGTGAACAGCAGCATCTTTTCGCCGAGCGGCGGCTCGGTGGGGCTGGGGTTCGCGATTCCCATCAACCGCGTTGCGCGCGTGGTGGACGATCTGATCAATCACGGCGCCATCCGCAGCCCGTGGATCGGCGTGCATCTCCGGCAGTCGAACTCCACGAATCCACGCGACGTCATCACGCAGGGCGCGTTCATCGCGAACGTGGAGCCGGGATCTCCCGCCGCCAAAGCCGGCCTCCAGCCGGGCGACGACATCCTCCGTGAAGGGAGCCGCGTCATTCACAATCCGTTCGATTGGCAGGCCGCGTTGCTCGACCTGCGTGTGGGGCAGCCGGCGCGGTTGCACGTGAAGCGCGGTACCCGCGAATTCGACGTCGACGTCGAGGTTTCCGACCTTCCCGAGGTATCGGCCCCGAAGGTTCAGGTGCTGCGCGAGCTGAGCCTCGTTACCGTCACGCCGTCGATCGCTTCGGAGCATGGCCTGCGCAGCGCCCGGGGCGCGCTCGTATTCAACGTCAGCCAGACGGTCTCCGACCAGACCGGACTGCAGACGGGCGACGTCATCGTGCAGATCAACAGCATTCCGATTCGCACGGCGGAAGACGTTCAAAAGGCGATCGACTACTACGGCAATCGCACCTACCTGCGGGTCACGCTCGTGCGGCAGGGACAACTTGGAATGACGGAGTTCGCGCTCAGATGAGCGAGCACGATCGCTATTCGTCGCCGCTGGCCGAGCGATACGCGTCGAAGGCGATGCTGTCGCTCTGGTCCCCGGCCGAGCGATACGGCCAGTGGCGCCGCCTGTGGTTGGCGCTCGCCGAGGCGGAGCAGGCGCTGGGCGTTTCGATTCCCGACGCCGCCATCGTCGAGATGCGCGCTCACCTCGACGACATCGACTTCGCGGCGGTCGCGTCCTACGAAAAGCGCTTTCGGCACGACGTGATGGCGCACATCCACGCGTTCGGCGACGTCGCGCCGGCGGCGCGCGGCTTCATTCACTACGGTGCGACGAGCGCCTACGTCACCGACAACGCCGATCTGATCCTGATGCGGCGCGGGCTCCAACTGCTGCGCGCGAAGGCGATCCGCGTCATCCGCGCGCTCGCCGCGTTCGCCCGCGAATGGCGGCACGAGCCGACGCTCGGCTCGACGCACCTCCAGGCCGCCCAGCCCACGACCGTCGGAAAGCGCGCCGCGACCTGGCTGCAGGATCTCGTGCTCGACGTCGCCGACATCGATCACCGAATCGCCACGCTTCCCTGCCGCGGCGTGAAGGGCACGACCGGGACGCAAGCGAGCTTCCTCGAGATCTTCGGCGGCGACCACGAACGAGTGCGCGAGCTCGACCGGCGCGTCACCGCGGCGATCGGATTCGCGCACTCGATGCCCGTTTCGGGGCAGACGTACACGCGCAAGCTCGACGCTCAGATCCTCGGGGCGGTCGCCGGCGCCGCCGCGAGCGCGATGAAGTTCAGCGGCGACGTGCGGGTCCTGCAGTCCGTCGGCGAGATCGAGGAGCCGTTCGAGAAGGAGCAAGTCGGATCGTCGGCGATGGCGTACAAGCGCAACCCGATGCGCTGCGAGCGGATCGCGTCGCTGGCGCGATTCGTCATTTCACTCGAGCCGAACGCGAATCTCACGCACGGCACTCAGTTCTTCGAGCGGACGCTCGACGACAGCGCGAACCGGCGGCTCGTGATTCCCGAAAGCTTCCTCGCGACGGACGCGATTCTCGTATTGATGGAAAACGTCGCCCGCGGGCTCGAGGTGCATCCGGCGCGCATCCGCCGCCGGCTGGCCGCCGAGCTGCCGTTCATGGCGACGGAAGAGCTCATCGTCCGCGCCGTGCAAGCCGGCATCGACCGACAGGTCGCCCACGAAGGCATCCGGCGCCACAGCATCGAGGCGGCGCGTGCGCTCAAGGACGGCGCCGAGCGAAACGACCTGCTCGACCGATTGGCCGCCGACCCCGAGTTCGGCGTCTCGATCCGCGACCTCGAAGCGGCGCTCGAACCGCGACGATTCGTGGGTCGCGCGCCCGAGCAGGTCGACGAGTTCCTGCGCGAGGTCGTCGATCCCCTGCTCGTCCCCGAAAACTCTCAAACCGAGGCTGAGGACGTGCGCGTATGACCGTGGCCGAGCTCACCGGCATCCCGCTGCGCCACCTTCGCCGCGGCAAAGTCCGAGAGGTCTACGTCGTCGACGACGACCGGCTGCTGCTCGTGGCGACCGACCGCGTCAGCGCGTTCGACGTGGTGATGGCCGAACCCATCCCGCACAAAGGCGCCGTGCTGACCCAGATCACCGCGTGGTGGCTGCGGCGGTTCGAGAGCCTCGTGCGCCATCACATGCTGTCGGCGGACGTCGACGAAATCATCGCCATGGTGCCGTCGCTCGCCGAGCATCGAGCGGCGCTGGCCGGTCGCGCGATGTTGTGCCGGCGGACCGAGGTCTTTCCCGTCGAGTGCGTCGTGCGCGGCTATCTCTCCGGCTCGGCGTGGAAAGAGTACCGCGAGCGTGGCACATTGGCCGGCGAGCCGCTGCCACAAGGCCTCCGCGAGAGCGAGCGGTTCGAGCCTGCCATATTCAGCCCGGCGACGAAGGCCGAGTCCGGACACGACGAGAACATCACGCGGAGCCAAATGGCGACGACGGTGGGCGACGCGGTTGCCAAGGAGCTCGAGCGACTGAGCCGGCTCGTCTACGAGCGCGGCCGCGAGATCGCCGCCGAGAGAGGGATCATCATCGCCGACACGAAATTCGAGTTCGGCCGCGACCGCGCCGGAACGATCACGCTGATCGACGAAGTGCTCACGCCCGACAGCTCGCGCTTCTGGCCCGCGGACCGGTACACGCCGGGAACGGCGCAACCCAGCTTCGACAAGCAGCCGCTGCGCGACTATCTCGACGGCGAACGCCGCGCGGGCCGGTGGAACGGGGACGCGCCGCCTCCCGGGCTGCCGCCGGCGGTCGTCGATGCGACGAGCGCCCGCTATCTCGACGCGTTTCGCCGAATCACCGGGTCGACGCTGAACGATGCCTTGAACATGGAGTCGACCTCGTGAACTTCGCCCGCGAGGGCTTGAGCTTCATCGTCATCGCGGCGCTCGTCGCGGCCGGCGTGTTCGGTCTCGCTCTGGTCCGGCGCTCGTGGCCGCTCTGGCTGTTCGCGTTCGCGCTGGCGCTGGTCGCGCTCTGGGTCGCGTATTTTTTCCGCGACCCGGTGCGGAGCGGCGAACGGGGCGAGCGTCTCGTCATCGCTCCGGCCGACGGCAAGGTCGTGATGATCACCGAGGTGAACGAACCGACCTTCATGAAGGAGCGCTCGATCCGCCTCTCGATCTTCATGAACGTGTTCAACGTGCACGTGAACCGGTATCCGGTGAGCGGTATCGTGCGCCTCGTCGATCACACGCCCGGGCGCTTCGCGAATGCCGCGACGGAAATCTCGAGCCTGGAGAACGAGCAGACGTCGATCGGCATCGAAGCGGGGGCGAACCATGTGTTGGTGCGGCAGATCGCGGGTCTCATCGCGCGGCGCATCGTCACCGACTCCAAGGTCGGCGAGCACGTTCAGCAAGGCGAGCGCATGGGATTGATTCGCTTCGGCTCGCGCGTCGACGTCTTCGTTCCCGCCGGCGCCGCGCTACGCGTCAAGGTCGGCGACGCGACGTTCGCGGGCACCACCGTGCTCGGTGAGTTGAGCGGTCAATGATCGCCATGCGCCGCGGGCCCGGCGGCGAGCGCCGGCCTCGGAAAGTCGTGCGACGCGCCGTCGTGCTGATGCCGAACGGGCTCACGCTCTTCAACCTTTTCTGCGGCGTGTACGCGATCATCCTCGCCATCCGCGGCGAGTTCTCGGTCGCGCCGGCGTTCATCCTCGTGGGCGGGATCGCCGACGTGCTCGACGGGCGCGTCGCGCGCGCGACGGGCACCGGCAGCCGGTTCGGCGAAGAGCTCGACTCGCTCGTCGACGCGATCTCGTTCGGCCTCGCGCCGGCGATCATGATGTACCTCGAGCTGCCGAGCCGCGGCACGTGGGAATGGCTGCTCGTCTTCATCTTCACCGCGTGCGCCGTGATGCGCCTGGCCCGCTTCAACATCGAGCAGGCAGGCCGCAAGAAGACGTACTTCCACGGCCTCCCCACGCCGGCCGCCGGAATCACGCTCGCGACGTACTACTGGTTCAGCCAGACGCCGCTCTACAGCAAGTCCGTCATTCTCTTCACGGACAGCACGCTCTCCGATCTGCCGTGGCACGTGATCCTTCGCGGACTCATGGCTGTGCTCGCGGCGCTCATGATCAGCGAGGTGCCCTACCCGAACGTCCCGGCCATCGGGTGGCGGACGCCGCGCAAGCTGCTCGGCTCGATCGTCGTGCTCGGATCCGTCGTTCTGCTCGTCGTGCGTAAAGAGGAGTTCATCTTCCCCGCTCTCCTCGCGTACGTGCTGTACGGGTTCTTGCGGGCGGCGGTGCTCGGAATGATGAGCCGCGCCGGATCGCCGGAAGAGGCGTACGGGGACGACGAGGGCGAGCCGGGCGAAGAGGAGACGCGACGGGCGCAGCCGCCTCGCGCGCCCCCGCGGATCGCCGCCGCCGGCGTGTCGGCCGAGAGCTTCGACGGGCGTCCACACAGCCGCGATGACGAGAGCCGAGAGTCGCGCGACGGAACGCGCGGCGACGCCCAACTCTCGCGGCGCCGCCGGCGGCGGCGGGGTGGTGGTGGCCAGCGCGGCAACCGGCCGCCCGGGTCGCCGCCGCCCGCCCCCAATCCCTCGCAGCCGCCTTCACCTCCCGACTCTCAGAGTGGAAAGCCCGAATGAGCCGATATCGCATCGCCGTTCACATCGTCCCGCGCCGAGGCATCCTCGATCCACAGGGGCGAACCGTCGCCGACGCGTTGCACACGCTCGGCTTCGCCGGCGTGCGCGACGTGCACGTCGGCCGCCACCTCGTCGTGGAGCTCGACGCCGGCGACGCGCAAGAGGCGGAGCGCTCGACGCGCGAGATGTGCGACCGACTGCTCGCCAATCCCGTCACGGAAGATTTCGAGATCGCCGCCGTGGAGGCCGCATGAAGTTCGGCATCGTCACCTTCCCCGCATCGAATGGCGACTACGACGCGTACCGCGCCGTGGTGGACGGTATCGGCGAGGAGGCGACTTTCCTGTGGCACAAGGATCAGGACCTCCAACACAGCGACGTCGTGATCCTGCCGGGTGGGTTCTCGTACGGCGACTATCTCCGCCCCGGCGCCATCGCGCGCTTCAGCCCGATCATGCGCGAGGTCGTGGCGTTCGCCCAGCGCGGCGGGCCCGTCCTCGCGATCTGCAACGGATTTCAGATCGCGTGCGAGGCGGGCCTTCTGCCGGGGGCGTTGTTGCGCAACGAAAGTCTGAAGTTCGTGTCGGAAACTGTATCGGTTCGTGTCGAGTCCACGGATACGCTGTTCAGCAACCGATACGAGGCCGGCCAGGTGCTCAGAATACCCATCGCGCACGGTGATGGTCGTTACACGGCGGACCAGCAAACGGTCGATAGACTGGAAGGCGAAGGGCGCGTGGTATTTCGCTACGTGGGCGGTCCGGGCGACGCCGACGAGTGGTGGAGCCCGAACGGCTCCACGCGCGCCATCGCCGGAATAGTCAACGACGCGGGAAACGTGCTCGGCATGATGCCGCACCCCGAGCGTGCCGTCGATCCGCTGCTGGGGTCCGCCGATGGACTCGGCGTTTTCGAATCGGTGCTCGCCCGCGTCACTGCATGAGGAAACTGCAATGATCGCGTTCGTCTTTGCCATCGCAATCGCCGCTTCTCAGACCGGTCAGGGGTCTCCGACCATAGACCCGGGCATGACCCGCGCGCAGGTCGTCGCCAAGTTGGGTGAGCCGATGTCCACGCGCACCTACGACGGCCACACGTACCTCCTCTACAAGAACGGCTGCGAGCGTTCGTGCGGCATGAGCGACCTCGTCGTGCTCGACAGCGACAAGGTGGTCGACGCCGTGTTTCGGTCGAACGCTCGCCGCTATTCCGGGACGAGCAGCTCGCCGCGCATGATCCTGGCCGCCGATCTGCACAACGGTCCCGACAAACCGCTCGAGGTTACCAGGGCCGACAAGCCGGAGAAGCCCGCCAAGGCCGCGAAGCCGGCCAAACTGGCGAAGGTCGAGCCGCCGAAAATCGAGAAAGCCGAGAAGGCGGTGAAAGTCGAGAACGGCGAAACCGCGCCGAGCAAGCCGGCGATGGAAACGCCGGCGCCTGCGGCCGCTCCGCCAGCCGCCGCCGCTCCGCCGAAGTTGCCCGAAGTGTTCAGACCCGCCCCGACGCCCAAGAAGGACACGGCGAAGAAGTCGGAGGCGGCCATCAAACCGGATCCGAACAAGAAACCAAAGAGCTGATTAGACGATGCAAGCCAGCGCGAAGGTCGAGCCGCGTCCCGGCGATCCCGCCATCACTCCGGCGCTCATCGCCGAACACGGACTCACGCCGGACGAGTATCGCCGACTCGTCGACATGCTGGGGCGCGAGCCGACCTTCACCGAGTTGGGCATCGTCAGCGCGTTGTGGAGCGAGCACTGCTCGTACAAGCATTCGCGTCCCCTCCTCAAGACGCTTCCCACCACGGCGCCGTTCGTGTTGCAGGGGCCGGGTGAAAATGCCGGCGTGATCAGCATCGGCGACGGCCTCGCGGTGGCGTTCAAGATCGAGTCGCACAACCACCCGTCGGCCGTCGAGCCGTATCAGGGCGCGGCGACGGGCGTCGGCGGCATCCTGCGCGACGTGTTCACCATGGGCGCGCGGCCGATCGCGATGCTCAATTCGCTCCGCTTCGGCTCCCTCGACTCGGCGCGCGTCCGATATCTGTTCGGCGGCGTGGTGAAAGGCATCGGCGACTACGGCAACTGCGTCGGCATACCGACGGTCGCCGGCGAGGTGTCGTTCGATCCGGCGTACGAAGGCAACCCGCTCGTCAACGCGATGTGCGTCGGCTTGATGCACGAGGACGAGCTCATTCGCGCCGTGGCGCAGGGTGTCGGGAATCCGATCATCGCCGTCGGCGCGCGCACCGGCCGCGACGGCATTCACGGCGCTTCCTTCGCTTCTGAAGATCTATCCGCGCAGAGCGACGCCAAGCGCCCGCGCGTGCAGGTCGGCGACCCATTCACCGAAAAACTGCTGCTCGAGGCGAGCCTCGAGCTGATCCACAGCGGCGCCATCGTCGCGATTCAGGACATGGGCGCGGCGGGGCTCACGTCGTCGTCCGCGGAGATGGCGGCGCGCGGGGACGTCGGCGTCACGATCGACACGACCAAGGTTCCGGTCCGCGAGACGGGGATGACGCCGTACGAGATTCTTCTGAGCGAATCGCAGGAGCGCATGCTCGTCGTCGCCAAGCGGGGCCGCGAAGACGAAGTCGCGGCGATTCTAGCCAAATGGGATCTCACCGCGGCCGTCATCGGCGAAGTCATCGCCGAGCCGGTGTATCGGGTGACCGAGGGGGACCGCGTCGTCGCCGAGTTCCCTGGAACGCGGCTCGTCACCGACTGCCCGACCTACACGCCCGACGCGCAGGAGAGCGAAACGGTGCGCGACGCGCGCGAGCGCGACGTGAGCGCGATCGCCGAGCGGCCGGAGGAACGCGACCCGCTCTGGACGCTCGAGCGAATGCTCTCTTCGCCGAACATCGCGTCCAAGACGTGGGTTTTCCGGCAGTACGACACGACCGTTCGCACGAACACCGTCGTCGGTCCCGGCGGCGACGCCGCGGTCGTGCGCGTCCGCGGCACCGACCGCGCTCTCGCGCTCAAGACGGACTGCAACGGGCGCTACGTCTACCTCGATCCGCGCGTCGGCGCCCGGATCGCCGTGTGCGAGGCGGCGAGAAACGTGGCGTGCACCGGCGCGCGTCCCAAGGCCGTCACGAACAACTTGAATTTCGGAAATCCGCGCCGTCCGGAGGTCTACTTCCAACTGCGCGAGGCCGTCCGCGGAATGGCGGAGGCCTGCGACGCGCTCGGCACGCCGGTGACCGGCGGCAACGTGTCGCTCTACAACGAGAATCCCGGCGGCGCGGTGTTCCCGACCCCGGTCATCGGGATGGTCGGCGTCGTCGAATCGCTCACGCACGTGACCCGCGCGCCGTTCCGCGAACAGGGTGACACCATCGTTCTACTGGGGTTACCTACGGAACACATCGGCGGGAGCGAGTATCTCTCGCGAATCCATGGAGTGGTCGCCGGCTCGCCTCCGCCGTGCAGCGTGGACGACGAGCGTGAGCTGATCGACGCGCTCCTCGAGGCGATCGAGCGCGGCGTAATCCGGTCCGCGCACGACTGCAGCGACGGCGGCCTCGCGGTCGCCATCGTGGAGTGCTGCATCATGGACCGCGCGGACCAACGGGGCGCGACGGTCGATCTGGGCCATTGGCCGGCCCTGCCGGATCGCGCGGTGCTCTATGGCGAGGCGCAGGCGCGGGCCGTCGTCAGCACGGCGTCCCCGGACGTCGTGCTCGCCATCGCCGCGGACCGGGGAATTCCAGCCCGCGTCATCGGCACAGTAGGTTCGAGCGCCTCTTCGGTGCAGATTTCAACGAAGTCGACGCGCATCGTCGCGCCGCTCGAGCGGCTCGACGCCGCCTATCACGAAACGATTCCCCGGATCATGGCCCAGTCCGCGCTCGCCGCGCAGTAGCAACGGCGGCGAGACCGACCGTCGTGATCGTAGCCCGGACCTGAATTCATGTGCGGCATTTTCGGAGTCCACGGCCATCCCGACGCGACGCATATCGCGCAGCTCGGCTTGTACTCCCTCCAGCATCGCGGTCAAGAATCGGTCGGCGTCGTTTCGATCGACGACGCCGGACAAGCCCGCGCCGTGCGCCGGATGGGCACGCTCTCGGATACGCTCTCCCAGGAGCTCGCGAAGATCCCGGGGACGTCGGCCGTCGGCCATACGCGCTACAGCACCGCCGGGTCGTCGACCATCGACAACGCGCAACCCGTCGTCGCACGCTCCAAGGGCGGCTTCATCACGCTGGCCCACAACGGCAACCTGATCAACGCCGCCGAGGTGCGCCACGAGCTCGAGGACAAGGGGTCGATCTTCGCCTCGACGAACGACTCCGAGGTCATCGTCCACCGAGCTCGCGCGCTCCACGGCCCCGACTCCCGCACTACGCCTGGCCGACGCGCTGAAGCGTGTGGACGGCGCATACAGCCTCATCGTCGCGATGGGCGACACGCTGCTCGCCGCGCGCGATCCGCGCGGCTGGCGGCCGCTGGCGATGGGCCGGCTCGGCGATGCGGTCGTCTTCGCGTCCGAGACCTGCGCGCTCGACATCGTCGGCGCTACGTACGAACGCGACGTCGAACCGGGAGAGATCGTGTCGGTCAACGGCAACGGCGTGCAGTCGTCGCATCCGCTGCCGAAAATGGAATCGCGGCGCTGCGTGTTCGAGTACGTCTACTTCGCTCGTCCGGACAGCCGCGTCTACGGCGGCTCCGTCGATCGCGCGCGTCGCGCGCTCGGCAAGCGGCTCGCGCGAGAGCATCCCGCGCCCGGTGCTGACCTGGTGTTCAGCGTCCCCGACTCCTCCAACTCCGCGGCGTTGGGATTCGCCGAAGAGAGCGGACTGCCCTACGAGCTCGCGCTCATCCGCAACCACTACGTCGGGCGGACGTTCATCCAGCCGACGCAGGCGGGCCGCGACGCGAAGGTCAAGGTCAAGTACAATCCGGTGCGCGAGGTCATCGACGGCAAGAGCGTCGTGATCGTCGACGACTCCATCGTGCGCGGCACGACGACGCGCGGCCTGGTCGCGCTGGTCCGCGCGGCCGGCGCGCGAGAAGTGCACATGCGCGTGAGCTCCCCGCCGGTCACCGGCCCCTGCTACTACGGCATCGACACACCGTCGCGCGAGGAGCTGATCGCGGCGAACAACACCGTCGATCAGATCGCCGGACATCTCGGCGTCGACAGCCTCGGATATCTCTCGCTCGACGGGATGCTGGAGTCCGTGCCGTCGGGGCCTGACGGATTCTGTCACGCGTGTTTCTCGGGCGACTATCCGACCGCGCCGCCGGCCGATCCCGACAAACTGCGGTTCGGCTGCGGCTGCTAGTGACGACCGCCGCGACGGAACAATCCGTCTACTTCTTCGGCGACGGGCGCGCCGAGGGCACGAAGGACATGAAGAGTGTCCTCGGCGGCAAGGGCGCCGGGCTCGCCGAGATGACGAACCTCGGCGTCCCCGTCCCGCCGGGCTTCACGATCGCATGCGCGACCTGCGTCGAGTATCTCCGCACGAAGCGCGTGCCGGACGGATTGCTCGAAGAAGTGAACGGCGCCCTGGAGCGCCTCGAGCGTGCGACCGGCAAGACGTTTGGCGACGCGAGAAACCCGCTCCTCGTCTCGGTGCGTTCCGGCGCGCCGATCTCGATGCCGGGGATGATGGAGACGATCCTCAATCTCGGTCTCAACGACGAAACCGTCGGCGGACTCGCGGCCGCGAGCGGAAACGATCGCTTCGCCTTCGATTCATATCGCCGCTTCATCCAGATGTACGGCGACGTCGTGCTGGGCGTGCCGTCGACGCAGTTCGAGCACCTGCTCACCACGAAGCGCATGACGACCGGCGCCGAGAACGATTCGGATCTCACCGCCGATGCGCTCAGAGCGCTTGTCGCCGACTACCACGCGCTCGTCCGAAACCGCACCGGCCAGGAGTTCCCGATTGACCCGACTGAGCAGCTGTGGGGTGCCATAGAAGCAGTGTGGAAATCGTGGACCCTTAAGAAGGCTGCGGACTATAGAAAGGTGCACCGTATCGCCGACGACCTCGGCACCGCGGTGAGCGTGGTTGCGATGGTGTTTGGCAACCTGGGCGATGACTCAGGGACCGGAGTGGCGTTCACGCGAAATCCATCGACTGGGGAAAAGAAGTTTTACGGTGAATTCTTGGTGAACGCGCAGGGCGAGGACGTCGTCGCGGGCACTCGCACTCCGCTCGCGATCGACCAGATGAGCAAGCGGTTGCCGGAAGCCTACGACGACCTGCTCGAGACGCAGCAGCGCCTCGAGGGTCATTTCCGCGACATGCAGGACCTCGAGTTCACGGTCGAGCGCGGGCGGCTGTATCTGCTGCAGACGCGCACCGGCAAGCGCACGGCGACCGCCGCGGTGCGCATCGCCGTCGACATGGTGGACGAGGGCTCGATCGATCCATCGACCGCCGTTCGGCGCGTGATTCCCGAACAGCTCGACCAATTGTTGCACCCCGTGATCGCGTCCGACGTCCGCGCGCGGCCCATCTGCACGGGATTGCCGGCGAGCCCGGGGGCCGAGAGCGGTGTCGCCGTGTTCGATCCCGACGTCGCCGTGCAACAGGCCGCGGCCGGCAAGCGCGTGATCCTCGTGCGCGAAGAGACGACGCCCGAAGATTTTCACGGGATCGTCGCCGCGCGCGCCGTGATCACCGCGCGCGGTGGAATGACGAGCCACGCCGCCGTCGTGGCTCGCGGGATGGGCAAGTGCGCGGTCGTCGGCTGCCGCGACATTCACGTCGACGTCATCCATCGCCGTTTCACCGCGGGCGATACGACAGTCGCCGAGGGTGACTGGGTCACGGTGGACGGCGCGTCCGGACGGATCTACACCGGCGACCTGCCGACGACGCCGAGCGAAGTCGTACAGGTAATTCGCGGTACGCGCGACCGCCGGTCCGCGCCGACGTATCAGTCGTTCGCGCGTCTGCTCGGATGGGCCGACGACGTTCGGCGCCTGCGCGTCCGCGCGAACGCCGACACGCCACAAGACGCGCGCATCGCGCGCGGGTTCGGCGCCGAGGGCATCGGGCTCTGTCGCACGGAGCACATGTTCTTCGAGGGCGACCGCATCGGCGCGATGCGCGAGATGATCGTGGCGCGCGACGAGGCCGGACGCCGCCGCGCGCTCGCCAAGCTGCTTCCGATGCAGCGCTCGGACTTCGAGGGAATCTTCGAGGCGATGAGCGGATTGCCGGTGACGATCCGTCTGCTGGATCCGCCGCTGCACGAGTTCCTCCCGCACGGCGGCGAAGAGAGCAAACTCCTCGCGCGCACGCTGGGGATTCCGCGCGAAGAGCTGTCACACATCGTGGATTCGTTGCGCGAGACGAACCCGATGCTCGGGCATCGCGGCTGCCGCCTCGGCATCACATTCCCCGAGATCACGGATATGCAGGGCCGCGCGATCTTCGAGGCGGCCGTGCGCGCGAAGCGTCGCGGCCTCGACGTGCGTCCCGAGATCATGGTGCCGCTCGTCGCGACGGTTGCTGAATTCGAAAATCAGCGCGCGATCCTCGAGGAGGCCGCGCAAAGAATTCTTGGTGCGATGGGAGAAGAGATTCCCTACACCATCGGGACGATGATAGAGTTGCCCCGCGCAGCGCTCACAGCAGATGAGATCGCGGCGAAGGCTGATTTCTTTTCTTTTGGCACCAATGATTTGACTCAGACCACGTTCGGTCTGAGCCGAGACGATGCCGGGCGGTTCCTACCCCTTTACGTAGATCGTGGTATACTTCCCGACGACCCGTTCCAGGTCCTTGACCGGAACGGGGTTGGCAAACTGATTGGATTTGCCGTAAACGCCGGTCGAACAGTGCGTCCGCAGCTCAAAGTTGGGATCTGCGGCGAGCACGGAGGCGAGCCTCGCTCCGTGGCTTTTTGCCACTCTATCGGGCTGGACTACGTCTCGTGTTCTCCCTTCCGAGTTCCAATCGCACGTCTTGCCGCTGCCCATGCCGCTCTTGAATCCGGCTCTTCGCTCCAGGCGCTTCCGTCGTAATCATCCGGCATTGCCGAATCTCCCGCTCCTCGAGTCGACCCAGGATGAGCGGCCGCTTCGCATTGCCCTGGTGACGGAG
This sequence comes from uncultured Gemmatimonadaceae bacterium, assembly GCA_963736315.1. GTDB lineage: Bacteria > Gemmatimonadota > Gemmatimonadetes > Gemmatimonadales > Gemmatimonadaceae > JAQBQB01. Next base: position 1,329,724 of record CAVTOB010000001.1, read on the forward strand.
TACTACTATCCGCACCTGGGCGGCGTTTGTGAGCACGTCCATTTCTTCGCCCGCGAAGCCCGCCGGCGAGGGCACCACGTCGACGTCATCACGTCGAACATCCCCGGTGCCGAGCCGCAGCCCCACGTGATTCGGCTCGGCCGGAGCCAGCCCGTCTACGCCAACGGATCACAAGCGCGGATCACACTCGGCTGGAATCTCCGCCGCGACATGCGCCGCGTGCTTCGACAGGGACAGTACGACATCGTGCACGTGCACTCGCCGCTCACGCCGGTCCTCCCCGTCCTCGCGATCGAGGAGGCGGAGTGTCCGGTCGTCGGCACGTTCCACACGTACTTCGACCGGTCGTTCGGCTACACGGTCGGCCGGCGCTTCTTTCAGAAGCGGCTCGACATGCTCAGCGCCGCCATCGCCGTCTCGCGCAGCACGACCGTCGCGCTCGACCGCTACTTCGAGGCGGACTGGCGGATCATTCCGAACGGCATCGATACCGACGTTTTTCATCCGAGTGCTCCTCCGCCCCCGGGAATCACGAACGACGTTCCGACGATTCTCTTTCTGGGCCGCTTCGACCCGCGCAACGGACTCACGACGCTGATCGACTCGTTCCGCCGCGTGAAGGCGAGGGGCAGCCGCGGGCGCCAGGCGCGGCTCGTCGTCGTCGGCGACGGACCGCTTCGCGAGCACTACTACAAGCAAGCCAACGGCGACCGCGACATCCGCTTCGTCGGCGCCGTGCTCGAGGGCCGTCCGAGCTACTACGCGCACAGCTCGGTGTACGCCTGCCCCACCACGAAAGCATCGTTCGGCATCACGCTGCTCGAATCGATGGCCTGCCAGACGCCCGTCGTTTGCTCCGACATTCTCGGCTTCCGGGACGTCGTGGTCGACGGCCGCGAAGCGCTGATGGTTCCGTGCGGCGACCGCGACGCGCTCGCGGACGCGTTGGTTCGAGTGCTCGATGACGAAGGCCTTGCCATCCAACTCGGCACCACCGGACGGGAGAATTCGCTCGAATACTCGTGGGCCCGTGTCACGGCTCGAGTACTCGACGTGTATCAAACGGTTCTCGGAAGAGTCGCCGTCGCGGTATGATGCTTGGCCTTGGCGCGGCTGCCGTCGTGATCGGCGGGGCCGCGCATGGCGCATTTCACCGTAACAGTCCCATCTTCGGTCCCACGATACGTCGCCTGGCGACGCACGATCGCACCGTCGCGCTCACCTTCGACGACGGACCGAACCCTGTCGCGACGCCGATCGTGCTCGACGCCCTCGCCGAGCGCGGCGTCAAGGCGACTTTTTTCATCCTCGGCCGGCACGCCGAGCGATGGCCTGATCTGGTCGCCCGTGCCGCGGCCGAGGGGCACGCGCTCGGCAACCACGGCTACTACCACCGGAAACTTCACCTCAGGTCGCCCGCGTACGTACGGCGTGACCTCGAGCTTGGCACAAACGCGATGATGAAAGCCGGCGCACCCAAGCCGCGCTTCTTTCGCGCTCCCCACGGCTTCCGCAGCCCGTGGGTGACGCACATCGCGCGCACGCTGGGGCAACGCACCGTCGGGTGGTCGCTCGGCGTGTGGGACTCCGACCGTCCCGGCGTCGATGAGATCGCACGCCGCACGGTCGAGGGCGCGTCGCCGGGTGCGATTCTGCTGTTGCACGATGGTGACGGCTATGATCCCGACGGAGACCGCCTGCAGACGGCACACGCCGTGCCCCTCTTGGTGGACCGCCTCCTCGATCGGGGTTACCGATTCAGCCTCCTCGACGCCGCATGAACAAGGCCGTCTCGCGATCGCTTCGTGCCGCACTCACGGTCGCGATCATCGCGGGGCTGGTCCTTTTCGCGCGCAAGGTGAATTGGTCGACGACGTGGGAGCACATCGCCGACGCGAATCGCACCATTCTGCTCGCCGCGGCGATCGTGAACCTGCTGTCGCTCGTGCTCAAGGGCGTTCGATGGTGGATCTTCCTGCGTCCGGCCGGCGTCCCGTCGTTGTGGCTGGCGCTTCGCGCGACGTTCGCGGGCGCTGGGCTCAACAACATTCTCGTCGCCAACGGCGGCGAAGCGGCGCGCGTGGTGTTCGTCGCACGCTCCGCGCACGTGCAGAGCGCGAAGATTCTCGCTTCGCTGGCGCTCGAGCGCATGTTCGAGTTGATCGGCTACATCGTGATGTTCGTGCTGGCCGTTTCGTTCCTCGAGCTGCCGCCGTGGCTGTCGCGCGCGCGACCGGTCGCTTGGGTCGCGCTGGCGCTGGTCGTCGGCCTCATGATCTACCTCGTCCGGCGTCCGCACTTGGACGAGGTCACGTTCCTCGAGACGACGGCGACCGGTTGGCGGGGGCGAGTCGCCGAGTTCTTCCGCCACTTCGGCAAGACGATCGGCGGGATCTCGACGGGGCCCCGGTTCATCATGGCGCTCGCTCTCTCGGTCGCAATCTGGGCGATGCAGGTCTGGACCTACGCGCTCACGGCGCACGCCGCGCATTTCAACCTCTCGCTGGTCGGCACGGTTTCCGCGCTGCTCGCCGTGAACACCGGGTTCGCCATTCGCGCGACGCCGGGCAACGTCGGCGTGTTTCAGGCGCTCTACGCGCTCACGGCGACCGCGTTCGGAATGGACGCCAACTCGGCCCTCGCCGTCGCGCTCCTGATCCAGACGCAGCAGATCATTCCCGTGACGCTCCTCGGCGTCGCGCTCGCGCCGGAATTCATCTTCAGGAAGCGCAAGACGCGCGCGGCGGATTCGGGGCTCGAGCTGCACTCGCGCGCGGACGAGCTCGTCGAGCCCGCCGCCGTCACCGCGCGCTCGGGCAGTCCGCGCCGATGACGCACGCGCCGCAATGCGGCGTCGTCGTCTTGCACACCGTCTGGCCGTGCGTGCGCAGCAGCAGGTTCGCTTCGACCAACGTCTCGATGTCGGATCCGAGCTCCAGAAGCGCGGCGGCGGTCGCCGAGCGATAGGTCGTCGTGTAGGACTTCGCCGCCGTGCCGTAACCGAGCCGCGTCAGAACGCGCAGCGCGTTCGAGTCGAGTCCCATCACCGGGTGTGAGCGCGTCATCAGAAGAATCTTCTCCGCCCCGGGCTCGCCGATTCCGTAGATACGCATCAGCTGTTTCTTCGCCTCGCGCGGCGGACGGCGGCACACGTCGTCGAGCGAATCGTCGAAGTCGCCGATCACCAGCTTCGCCGCCTCGATCAGATTGTCGGCGCGTTCGGGGGCGGCGATTCCTCCAGTCGAAAGCACGTCGATCAGTTCCGGCCGGCCCGCGGCGAGAATCTTTCGCGGCGTAAGACCGATCTTCCGGCGCAGGAACGCGAACGCGTTCGCCCGTTTTTCGTCCGAAGCGAGGTACGCGACCTTCTCCCACGCGATCCAATCGAACGCTGTCTTGGCCGGCGGCGGTGAAGGAGGACCGTACTTGGCGCGCAGTCGGCCGATGAGCTTCGCGAGCCGCGAACGCACGTCAGCGTTGCGCGTCGCGCTCGTCTGCCCGCCCGTCTCGGCCGCGGGCGACGATGACGAGCACGATCGCCAGAGCCACCGGCGCCGCGTAGCTGCCACCGCGCTCCACGATTTCCCAAAAGGGGGCTCCGGCAGCGACGAACAGCGACTCGACGGTGAGCTTCCACGCGGCGACGAAAAGCGCGAGCCGGATCGACGGCCAGCGCGCCAACACCAGCGCGAGCGCGATCTCCGCGCCCCCGATGAGCGGCGTCATTCGCGCGGCGACGTCCTGCGGAAACACCGCGGCGTAGTTGGCGACGAGCCCCGCCTTGCCCTCGAGACCGAGCGCGCCGTGCCCGACGAGCAGAAGCGCGACCACGGCCACGAGCACGACCTGTACGCGGCGTACCAGACCATCCGTCAACTGACGAAGGGACATGGGCCCGAAGAACCCGGCGATCCCGCGCCAGGGAGCCAGGACCACGATCATCGCGAGCGGGACGCCGTAGTTCCCCGCCCGCTCGATCGCTTCCCATCCCGATTCGCCGGAAAGGGGGCGCAGCAGCGCGGTCCAAACCGCCCAGAGTGTCATCCAGTACACCACCGCGGGCCGCGGTGAGAGCAGCACCAGACATCCCATCGTGACGTCGACGGCGCCGATTAGCGGCATCAGCTTGTACGCGGTCTCGGGACCGATGTGGGCGACGGCGAAGTAGGGCAGCCACGCCTGCTTCGTCATGATGCCGAAAGCGCCGTGACCGACGAAGCACAGGAAGGCGCCGATTCGCAGCGTCCATTCGAGGGCGCCGGGCCACGAAATCCGTGACACGACTCCTGTTACGCGATCCGATGCGAGCGGCGTGCGCGACGCGTACATTTTGCTGTCGAAGGTCGATTCAGAGGCGGTTCCGCAAGTATATCACAGTGCGCGGGGCCGCCGCGAGCGCGTTTGGCACACCATGCCGCACTCGCTTTGCCACGCCTGCCTGTGCCTCCAGCATGAGCCATCGAAACGCCGGACTTATCGCCGCCGCCGCCGCCGTCCTCGCCATCGCGCCGGTCGCGTGTCGCCCGTCGGCTGACGCCGATCCCCGCATGATCTCGGAATGGGAACGCGCGCTCTACGGCGTCGTCCGCGCCGAGCGTCTCTCGCCGCCAGTCGCCTCGCGCGTGTTCGCCTACGCTTCGGCGGGGCTGTACTCCGGACTGACCGCGACGAAGATGAACTCCGAGTCGCTCGTCGGGACGCTCAATGGCCTGGATTCACTTCCCCGCGCCGATGCTGGAAAGACGTACGATGCGACTCTCACCGCGGTCGCGGCCGAGCACACCGTGCTCGATTCGCTCTTCGCCGAGGGGTTGCCGACGACCCGATCGGCGCTGAGCCGGCTGGCCGATTCGCTTGCTCGTGCGCGCAAGGACCGCGGCATTGGCGCGGACGTCGCTGCGCAGTCGACGGACCTCGGCCGGCGCATCGGCCTCGCGATCGTCTCATGGTCGCATGGCGATGGATTCGACAGCACGCGAGGGAAGCCGTATGTGGCCCCGGTCGGGGCGGGCCTGTGGGTGAATGACGATCCGGCGACCCTCTTCGCGACGCAGAGCCTCTCGGGTGCCAGCATGGCCGTCACCCCGAGTAATCCGGCGAACGCGCTCAAGGCGGGCACCGTCGACGACCGGTCGCTCATCCTCGACCGGCCGAAACGCGCGGGCCGCAAGACCCTCCCAGCCGTGAACATGGCCGGCGTGACCGAGCCGTACTGGGGCTACAACCGTCCGTTCGCGTTGCATGCGTGGAACGACTGCCCCGCTCCGATGCCGCCGGCCTTTTCGTTGCAGGCGGGGACGCCGCTCTACGAGCAAGCGCGCGTCGTTTACGAGACTGGAAAGTCGCTCACGCCCGCGCAGCGCGAGACGGCCCTCTACTGGGCCGACAACGGCGGTGAGTCGGGTACGCCGGCGGGCCATTGGCTGTCGATCGCGAGCCAGTTGGTCACCGAGCGCCACCTGAGTGCGGAGCAGGCCGCATGGCTCATGGTCGCCACGAGCGTGGCGCTCAACGACGGTTTCATTTCGGCGTGGGGCTACAAGTTCCGGCTCAACCTCATTCGCCCGCGCACGTTCATCCGTGAGGCGATCGATTCGACCTGGGAGCCGGCGATCCCGACGCCGCCGTTCCCCGAGTACTTATCGGCGCACTCGACGATCTCTGCCGCGGCCTCCGGCGTGATGACCGACGTGCTCGGCGTCGCGCCGTTCGAGGACAGCACGGGCGTCCTGCTCGGGCACGCCGTGCGGACGTTCAATTCCCTCCGCGACGCGGCGGTGGAAGCGGGCATGTCACGTATCTACGGCGGCATCCACTTTCCCTCCGGAAACATCGAAGGGCGCAAGCTCGGCGACTGCATCGGATCGAAGATTCAGGCCCGGTTGAAGCTGAAGCCGCTCTCGTAGACCGATCCGTCGCGCGGGCCCGAAGTCTGCCTTTGTCCATGACAGAGGTGCGTCCGGGCGAGTCGTGATTGTGCTCGGCGCGAAGGATTGGTCCAGATGCGCAACGGTAGCCACAAGCCCGACGTCGACCTTCGGTCCGCGGGCGCTTCGAAAGGGCGACGCGTCCACGTGCGCGCTCCGAGTCGGGCGGAATACCGCGACGCCTCGTCCGGCCCTCGGCCTCCGGGCAAGACCCGCGCCCCCTCTCCCCCACCCTCCCCTTCTCCCTCTCCGAACCGATCGAGGAAGTCGAATGCCGATGACGTAACACGGAAACGTTGATAGCCGTACGAAGGAGGCAGTTGTGAAGTCCAGATTGATTCTCGTCGCGGGTGCGGTCGCCGCTTCGGCGTGCGCCCGATCATATGCGGAGCTCTCGCCGGCGGTTGGTACGACACCCGCGTCGGGGCCCGGTGAAGGGGCGGTCGCCGCGGTGGCCGACGTCCAGGTGGTCGCTCGAACCCAAGCCTGGCACTTCGATCCACCCGACCTCGAGACGAAAGCGACGCCCATCCAGCTCGAGCTCACCAACAACAGCGACCGCTCGATTGTCGTGCGGTACGACCACATCGCGTTGACGGATGCCGCGGGCCACCGGATCGACGCCATTCCCCCGTACAACGTCCAAGGCACGGTGAGCGTGCCGGTCACGGTCCAGCAGCCGTATTACTTCACGGGCAACTACACCTACGCGCCGTATGCGTATCGCTTTTCGCCGACCTACCTGCGGTACGGCGGTGGGTTCGCATACGACCCGCAGTACTATCAGCCGTACGTCACCGTGTACACCGACGTAGCGCTTCCGACGCCGGAGATGTTGCAGCGGGCGCTCAACGAGGGGCCGATCGAACCGGGCGCGGCGGCCGGCGGCTTCGTGTACTTCAAGAAGATTCGGCGGGGCGAGCAGATATTGACCCTGCACGTGGACATCATCGACCAGGCGTCGGGCAACGTCGTGGGAACGGCGAACATTCCATTCGTCGCGCATTGAGGAACTCTCGATCCACGGCTGGCCGCGGTCTCCGGGCTCTCGCGGCCGGCCGTTCTTCTTTGCGCTTCCGAGAGCGCACGTTGCGACATTGACCTAGTCCGGCGCTCGCCCTCTCCCGCCGCCGCGGCCGCGTGCCGCGGCGGCCAGCACGATTCCCGTCATCGACTGCCGGATGAAGTCCAGGCCGCGCCGCACCGCCGACCCGGGAAGGGCGACTATTCGCGCGCATTCGGCGAGGGCGTCAGACATTTCCCTCGCGCCGGCGTACCGTGCCGACGGGTCCGGCGAGAGCGCGCGAGACACGCATCGTTCGACGGACGGCGGGATGTCGGGTCTCGCCGCACGCAGCCGTCGTCGCGCGCGCGCAGCGTGCCGCGACCATGTGTCCCTGCTGACCGCGGTGGCGGGCGCTTCACCGGCGATCATCTCGTAGAGGACGCATCCCAGGCTGTAGATGTCGCTTCTCACGTCGAGCGTTCGGGCGCCGGCCGCCTGCTCCGGGCTCATGTACTCCGGCGTCCCGACGACGACGCCGGTCGACGTGAGACCGCGTTGCGTCCGGTCCACGGGGCGCGCGACGCCGAAGTCCCCGAGCAGCGCCTGCCCGCCGGAAAAGAGAATGTTCGAGGGCTTGATGTCGCGGTGAATGAAGCCGGTGCTGTGGGCGTGCTCGAGCGCCGCCGCGACGTCGGACGCGATGCGAAGGGCGTCGTTCACCGGTAGCTGCGGCTGCTCGTCGAGGCGCGAGGCGAGCGTACCGCCATCGTAGTACGGCATCACGTAGTACAGCGACTCCCCGGCCTCGCCGGAGTCGTAGAGCGGGACGATGTGCGCGTGTCGCAGCGCCGCCGTCGTCCGGATCTCGGCCAGGAATCGAGCGGCGCCGACGCGCGCGCGCGCCGACGGGCGCAGCACCTTGACCGCGACCGGCCGATCGTGCGCCGCGTCGTGCGCCAGGAAGACGATCGCCATGCCACCGCGGCCGATCTCCCGATCCACGTGATAGCGGCCGGCGAGCGTCGCGGGAAATTTCGGGACCGTCTCGTCGTCGTCGAGAAGAAACGAAAAGCGCTCGATCGCTCCCGCGTCGAGAACCGCGTCGCCTTGCTCGCACTCTTCGACCAGCTGCCGCAGCCGCGCGGTCATGGCCGTGTCGCCGTGGCAAGCGTCCGCGATGAACTGCGCGCGGCGCTCCGGCGGCGTATCGAGCGCCGCGTTGACGAGCGGGCCAAAGACACGCCACTCGTCCGCGGACAACGGACCCGATCCGTCGGGCCGGTCGCTCACGCGATCGGTCAGGCGGATAGCTCGCGGCGCAGCAGCATGCGGGCACGCGCCCAATCGCGCTGCACCGTTCGCACCGTCACGCCGAGCACCTCGGCGATTTCCTCCTCGGAGAGCCCGCCGAAGAAACGGCATTCGACAACGCGCGCCAGCCGGGCGTCGACGAGCGCCATGCGATCGAGTGCATCGTTGATGTCGAGGAGGCTTTGCGGATCGTCGGCGCCCGCGACCGCGTCGGCATCGAGCGTGACGGCGGCGTTGCCCCCGCCCCGCTTCCGCGCCGACCGCGCACGCGCCCGATCGATGAGAATGTGCCGCATGGCGACCGCGGCGATGGCGAGAAAGTGCGCCCGGTCACGCGGTCCCGCGCTCGCCTGATCGACGAGCTTGAGGTACGCCTCGTTGACGAGAGCTGTCGTGCCGAGCGTGCCGCTCCGCGCGCCGATGCGCCGGCCGCGCGCGAGATGCCGGCGCGCGATCCGGCGCAGCTCGTCGTACGTCAGCGCCACGAGACTGTCGAGCGACTCCGGTCGCGAGTCCCGAAGCGCGGCGAGCGCATCGGTCTTGGCCGACGCCGTCTTGTCGGGACTCACTGCGCTGCCGCCGATGTGGGGGGGCGTCATCAACGCCAAACATGCCCTGGCTCAGGTCGGCCCGGCAATGGCGTGATGTGGCGCCGCGGCGATCCAGGACTACTGTGATCGCTGCCGGAGTCGCTTCGCATCCTCCCAGGCCGAAAGCTTCAAGTGCTCGCCCGCGAAACGCGCCGGCGACAGACGCATGCGATCGACGGCTGCCGACGTCTCGTCGAGATACTGCGTCGGCGCCGCGAGCGTCTGCACGTAATCGCTCGCCCAGAGGAATCGATCGGGGGCGAGGAATGCGGCGAGCGCTCCTTCGCTGGCGACGCCGTCGATGGCGAACAACGTGATCTCGCCGCCGGCGAGCCTGCGGGAATCGTCCACGACGCGCAGCCGTGGCGTGACCGTGGCGCGGCGGCGCTCCAAGAGATCGGGCTCTCGTGTCCAACGGCGATCGATGACGCGCTGGAGAAAAGCGCGGTTCGCCCGATGCGTCAGGACCGTGGCGCCGTTGGCGATCCAGAATCGCACGCCGGCGACGTGAGGCCAGGCGATGTCGGTGACCACCAGCGTGACGGGATGTTTCCCCGGAAATAGTCTGGCGATCCATGCCGAATCGGCCCGCGCCCGGGCTTCGCCCTGCGTCGCGTCGAACACGTAGACGGTGTCCCGGATAAGCGTCACGACCTCGTTGAATCCGAGGTTGTGGAGCAGGAACGTGTGCTCACCGACGCGGATCGTGTCCGGGTTCGAAGCGATCATGAACGCCGGTGGCGCGAGCGCCATCGTATCGGCGCGTGCCGGGAGCGACAATGCCGGAGCGCGGTCCGCCGGCTCCAATCGCGTCGATCCGTAGGTCCGCGTGACGTCGGTCTCTCCGTCGACCACGCGGAAGCTGCTCACCGGCCACCGCAACGCGCCATCACTCTGCCAGGTCGAATAGACGTATTCGACGTGCGCGGCGCCCCAGAGGTAGTCCGGCTCGACGCGATCCAACTTGACCGGATATCCGCTCTTTGAATCGACAAAGAGACGTTCTTCGCCTCGGGCGCCGCGCCGTGACAGCACGAGACGCGGGTAGTCACGGAACTCGCACGTGGCGACGGTGCGCGCGTCCGGCGACGCGAGCCAGTCGATCAGGGTCGCCCAGACATCGAGCGGCCGTGTCGCGTAGAGATCGCCGTGCGTCGATGGACTCGGCTGCAGCGCGGTGTCGCGTACCACGTACGACGCCAGTGCTCCGCCGATCGTCGTCACCGGCGGCTGCGTGCCGCCGAGCGTGGTGCGTGAGGTGGTGCGCTCGATTCCGGTGCGCGGATCGAGCCACGAATCGATCGCGCTGACGGCGGACAGGAACGGCGGCGCGCCGGGCCGGTCGGACTCGAATGCGTGATTCGTGACGTCGAATCCATCGACGTGGAGGACGCGCCCCGTGGCGGCGGTGAGACCGGTTGCCGATGCGGCTCGGTCCAGGACCGTACGTGCGGACGGCGCCGTGGTCGTTCGGCACGGGTCTGGACTTGCGGCGGCGAGCACAACGATCGCGAAGAGCATAGTGTGGAATCCGATTCGGTCGGAGGACGGCCGGAATCTGGCGACCTCGTGGGGCTTCGGATCGACTCTTACCAGATTCTTACTCCCCGTCCTACATTCTGGCGCCGTCTACCGCCCGTAGCGGTGGCACCGAGGGCTGAATCTCATTCACGAAACCGGACTTATTGTCGGGTACGGCATTTGCCCCCTGGGCACTCACACATGATCAAAGCGAGCCAAGCCGTCCCGCCTGGGCGGCCGCCATCGCCGCAAGAGGCGGTGCCAGCCGGCGAGGCGAACATCCATCGTCGCGGTCGGGCCCTCATCCTCGTCGTGGAGCGCAACCCCGATGTCCGCGAGCTCGAGGCGTATTTCCTGAACGAAGCCGGGTTCGACGTTGATTTCGCCGCGGACGGCGCCGAAGCCCTGGAGCAGGCGCGCGCGCTGCGCCCCGACATCGTCATCACGGAGGTGCTCGTTCCCAAGCTGGACGGGCTCGCTCTCTGTCGCGCGATCAAGACGGATCCGGTGCTCCATTCGACCGTTGTCCTGGTATTCAGCATTCTCGCCGTTCACCTGCGCGCCAGCGAAGCCGGAGCCGACGCCTTCCTCATGAAGCCCTTGGCCGACAGGCGTCTCGTGGACACCGTCCGCCAACTGCTGCTGCTCAGGTCGTCGTCCGGTCGAGGGGGCGACAACGCATGACTGCCGAGCCCGAAATTCTCGACGCCGTCGCCGCGCGCCGCATCCAGACCGGCAATCCGCAAGCGGACAGCATCCTCGGCGGTGGGTTTCCGGAGAACTCCATCAACATCGTGATGGGGGATCCGGGAACGGGAAAGACCATCTTCGCCGAGCAGTTGCTGTTTCACAACGCCGGGGGGGACCGGCCGCTCCTGTACATCACGACCCTGTCGGAGCCTCTCAGCAAAATCGTCACGTACGTGCAGCGGTTTTCATTCTTCGACATCGACCGGATCGGTAAAGACATCCAGTACGAGGATCTTGGGCGCGCCCTGTCGGAGCACGGGCCGAAGGCGCTCCTGACGTGGCTCGACGACGCGATCAAAACGCGCTCGCCGCGCATCATAGTCATCGACTCGTTTCGCGCGATCCACGATTTGGCGATGGCGGCGGACGACATGCGGGCGTTCATGTCGCGGTTCGCGGGCCTGCTCTCCGCCTACGACGTGACCGCGTTCCTGCTCGGCGAGTACACGCGCGCCGACGTGGGCCGCCTGCCCGAGTTCGCGGTCGCCGACTCGATCGTGGAGTTGGCGCGGCAGCCGTTGACGGCACGCGACGAACGTTTCTTTCGCGTCCTCAAGTTGCGAGGCAGCGCGTATCGCGAAGGCCAGCACGCTTTTCGCATCACCAGCCACGGGCTGGCGCTGTACCCGCGCCTCGTCTCGCCGCGCGTCCCCGAGCACTACGAGTTGCGCGTCGAACGCCTTCCGACCGGCGTCGTGGGACTCGACGAGCTCATGGGCGGCGGGCCGTTCGCCGGCTCGACGACGCTCGTGGTGGGCGCGACCGGTTCGGGCAAGACGACGATCGCCCTGCAATTCGCGATCGAAGGCGTTAAACGCGGCGAAGAGGTGATGTACGTCAACTTTCAGGAGAACCCGGCGCAGCTCCGGCGCGCCCTCACGAAGCTCGGGTACGACTCCGCCCTCGCCGAGGCGCAGGGGTTGTCATTGATGTACGTCTCGCCCGTCGAGCTGCAGATCGACAGCATCGTCGCTCGAATCTTCGAGACGATTCAGCTCGGCAGCGTCCGTCGCCTGGTCATCGACGCCGTGGGCGACCTGGCGATCGCCGCGAACGACCAACAGCGGCTCCACGACTATCTGTATTCTCTCATTCAACACTTCGCGGCGCGTGGCGTCACGACGCTGCTCACCCTCGAGTCGGGCGCGGGCGGGTTGGGCGTCACCTCGTGGACGGACGAACGCTTCAGCTACATGTCGGACAACCTCATCCACCTCGCGTGGGGCGACGCGCAGGGGGGCCGGCGCGGGATTCGCGTCGTGAAAATGCGCGGCAGCGATCATGAGCACGCGATGCGGGAGTTCGACATCAGCCCGCGCGGAGCGCGGGTGACGTGAGCGAATCGCCGGAACGACACACCGCGGACGCTTCACCGGGCCAGACGCGCGCCCCGCGGTCGCTCGAGGGCCGCCTCAAGCAGTTGACCAAGCTCGGTCGGACGCTGACCTACGCTGGGTCGATGTCCGAGATCTTGAACTACGCGGCGGAACAGGCGGCGGACCTGCTCGAGGCCGAGAAGGCGATCCTGATGCTCGCCGACGACGATGGCGCGCTCCGTGTCCACGCGTCGTTTGGCGTTTCGGGCGACACCGTTAGCCGCTTCCGAGCGTCGTTCGACGAGACGCTCGTGCATCGGCTTCAAGGACTGTTCGGAACCTCGACCGGATTCCTCGGCGTTCCGCTCGTGTCGCAAGGGCGCGTCATCGGCCTGCTGGCCGTCGTGAGGAAGGCGCGCGGCGACATTTCGGGCGACGACGAGTGGCTGCTGTCCGCGTTCGCCGACCAGGTTGCGGCCCCGTTGGAGAATACGCAACTCGCCGCCAAGCTCGAACGCGCCGCCCTGCTGGTCGAAAACGCGCGACTATACGACGCAGAGCGCGTCGCCCGCGGCGATGCCGAGGTGGCAAAGGCCGAAGCGGAGAAGCAGCGTCGGGAGGCGGATGCGGCCAATCGCGCCAAGAGCGAGTTCATCGCCAACATGAGTCACGAGCTGCGCACGCCGCTCAACGCCATCGGCGGCTACGTCGACCTGCTCGAGATGGGACTCCGCGGCGAAGTCACCGACGCCCAGCGCGAGGACCTCCGCCGCATCCACCACGCGCAACGCGTGCTGGTCGGATTGGTCAATGACGTGCTGAATTTCGCCAAGATCGAGGCCGGTCGGCTCGAATTCGACATCGCCGACGTGCCGGTTCACGAAGTTCTCGAGTCGCTCGAGGCGTTCGTGATGCCGCAGCTGGCGGCTCGCTCGTTGTCCTACGCCTACGAGCCGGTCGACCCGTCGCTCACTGTGTCCGCGGATCGGGAGAAGCTGCAGCAGATTCTCCTCAACCTGCTCAGCAACGCGGTCAAGTACACGCCGAGCCCGGGCACGATTCGCGTGAGCGTGGCAAGCGCCGATGACGCGGTGCTCTTTCACGTGAACGACACGGGCCGCGGCATTCCGAGGGAAAAGTGCGACCAGATCTTCGCGCCGTTCGTGCGCGTGGACACGGGCTACTCCCGCGCGACGGAAGGCACCGGCCTGGGGCTAGCCATCAGCCGCGATCTGGCCCGCACGATGGGGGGCGACCTCACCGTCGAGAGTGTTCTCGGCGAAGGCTCGACGTTCACGCTGCGGTTGCCCCGCGGCGACTGAGAACGGGCGGCCCGTCTCCGTCCTCGGCTCTTCGCTGCTCGTCTCCGTCCTCGACTCTTCGCCGCTCGTCTCCGCCCTCGGCTATTCGCCGCTCGTCTCCGCCCTCCGCTCCCCGTCCTCCGCACTCTTGCTACGGTATGACCGGCCTCGACGGCGTGATCACGTGCGGCGTGCCCGCCAGCGACTGGTTGATCTTCGCGATGCGCCCGGAGACGATGGCGTCCAATCGAGCCTGCGCCTGATCCGCCTCGGTTCGCAGCTCGTTCATGCGCAGCAGCTCGCCGGCCGTCGGCGGCATCATCGGACGGCTCACCATGCCAGCGACCGTCTGTGCTTCCTCGCGCAGCCGCGGGTACTGCCGGTAGCCGAGTCCCTGCAACGGACGCGCGAGTACGGAGTCGCGGAAGTGCCGCAGATCCTTGATCGTGCCGTCGATGTCGCCGAGCACCTGCCCTTGCTGAACGACGCCCCCGCCCTGCTCACGGCGCAACTGTGTTTGCAGTGAGGTCAACTGCGCCAGCAGATCGTCCGCTCCGGTGATGACGCGATTCACACGCGCCAGAATGTCGTTGAGCTGCGCGGCCGTCTGGTTCTGCGTCACGAGCTGCGCCGCGGTCATGTCCGAGCGCGGATCGAGCTGCACTTGCACCGGCTTGGTGAGCTGTTTGCCGTTCACCGACACGGCGACGGTGTAAGTCCCCGGCAGCACTTCGAGACCGCCGCCGCCGCCGCGACCTGCCACCGCCGCCGCCACCTTCGTCGCCACCGCCTTGCTCGGCGTCGCTCTGCGCCGCGGCTCGGCGCGCGCGCAACCGCGGCGAGCGACGTGTCGGCATTCGCCGCGTTGGGCGGCCGCACCGCCGCCGCCACGTCCGCCGCGCTCCACCGCCAGCCGCGTCTCCGGCCGGCGCATCCGCGCGAAGGTCCCACACCACGCGGTTCAATCCCGCGTCGTCCGAGACGCGCCGCATCCGACGCACCGTGCGGCCGTCCTTGTCCGTAATCGCGACGTTCACCTCACCCGGCGGCTGCGCCTTGAGGAAATACGTAATGAGCGCGCCGGCCGGCGGATTCTCGCCCGTCCACTTTTGCTGACCGAGGTTGCCGTCGCGGCTCCACATCACCCAACGCGTCGCCGGGCGGATGTCGAACAGCGTCGCGTCGGCCGTCTGGACCGCCCCCAGGTTCTGGAGCGCCGAGATGTCGTCCATGATGTAGAGACCGCGTCCGTGCGTCGCGAGCAGGAGATCGTTGTCGCGCGGGTGCACCTGGATGTCGCGCACCGGAGTCGGCGGCAGGTCGCCGCGAATCGACGTCCAGTGGGCGCCTTTGTCCCACGACGCCCATACGCCCATCTCGGTGCCGATGTAGAGCAGGTTGCGGTTGCGCGGATCTTCGCGCACGACGTGTGTCCAGGCCGCCGACACCGGCAGGTCACCCGTGATCCTGTGCCACGTCTTGCCGTAGTCGGTCGTCATGAACGCGTACGGCGCGTAGTCGTCGTCCTGATGGTGATCCGCCGCGACGTACGCCGTGCCGGCGTCATAGTGCGAGGCGTCGACCGTGGGAATCCACGCGTTCGGCTTGAGCCCCGGCACGTTCGTGAACACGTTGCTCCACGTCTTGCCGCCGTCGCGCGTCACCTGGACGTTGCCGTCGTCGGTGCCCGACCCAGATGACGTTCGAGTCGAGCGGCGACGGCGCGATCGTGATGATCGTGCAGTGGAACTCGGCCGCGGTGTTGTCGACGACGATCGGACCGCCGGAGCTTTCCTGCTTCTTCGGATCGTTCGTGGAGAGATCCGGCGAGATGACCTGCCACGACATGCCGTAGTCGGTGGACTTGAACAGCACGTTGCCGCCGAAGTACACGACCTTCGGGTTGATCGGCGAGAGAGCGATGGGCGAATTCCAGTTGAACCGATACTTGTGGCTGATCATCGCGTCGCCGACGGAGCCGACGCGATTCGGGTACGGATAAATCGTCTTCTGCGTGCCGGTGCGCGTGTCGGTGATGTTGATCATCCCGCCCTGCGCATCTGAATAGACGAGCCACGGCTTGTCCATCACCGGCACGGTGAAGAACCCGTCGCCGCCCGACACGGTGAACCAGTCGTTCTTTCGAATCCCCTGCCCCGACAGCGCCTGGCTCGCGCCGCACCAATTGCCGTTGTCCTGCAGCCCGCCGCACACCATGTACGGGCGCTGCATGTCGTAGTTGATGTGGTAGAACTGCGTGAACGGAAAGTTGTTCACGACCTCGAAGTTCTTTCCGCCGTCGTAGCTCACCTGCCATCCGCCGTCCGACCCGCTCAGGATGTACTTCGGGTTCGTCGGGTCGATCCACATCGCCTGATGGTCGCCGTGCACGTCGCGGGCGATCGTACGGAAGTTCTGCCCACCGTCCTCCGACATGTACAACGAGCCGGAGAGCGAGAACACCCGGTTGGGATTCTGCGGGTCGACGCGAATGTCGGCGTAGTAGAACGGACGGAAGTTGATGTTCGGATCGCGGTTCACCGTGCGCCAATGGTCGCCGCCGTCGTCCGAGCGCCACAGCTCGCCCTCGTTCTTCGTCTCGCTGATCACGTACACGATCGAGGGGTCGCTCGGCGCCACGGCGATGCCGATGCGATCCATGTCCGTCTTCGGCAGGCCGCGCTCGCGGTCTTTGCCCGAGAGGCGTTCCCAGGTCTCACCGCCGTTGTTCGAGCGATACACCGCCGTGTTGCCGCCGCCCGACTCGAGATGCCACGCCCAGCGGCGATACGTGTACATCCCGGCGTACAGGATGTTCGAGTTGCCCGGGTCGGCGGCGATGTCGGAGCACGCGGTCTGAGAATCGACGTAGAGCACCTTTCGCCACGTCTTGCCGCCGTCGACCGTCTTGAAGACGCCGCGCTCTTCGTTCGGCCCCCACTCGCGCCCGAGGCCGCACGCGTAAACGAGGTCGGGGTTCTTCGCGTCGACGACGATGCGCGCGATCTTGTCGCTCTGGGCCAGGCCGATGTGCGTCCAGTGCTCGCCCGCGTCGACGGATTTGTACATGCCGTCGCCGATCGACGCGTTGTTGCGCGGGTTCTCTTCCCCCGTGCCGACGTAAATGATGTTCGGGTCGCTCGGCGCAACGGCGATCGCACCGATCGAGGCCACCGGCTCCTTGTCGAAGATCGGCTTGAAGGTGATGCCGCCGTTGGTGGTCTTGATGATGCCGCCGTTCGCGCCGGCGACGTAGTAGACGTCGCGGTTGCCCGGGACGCCGGCGACCACGGAGACTCGGCCCGCGTTGTTGGCCGGGCCCACGGAACGCCAACGGAGCCCTTTGAGCTGGTCAGGCGTTTGCGCGGCGAGCGACGCGGCGAGAACCAACGGCGAAGCGACGACGAAAAGGGTGCGCATGACGCAATCCTTCGGAGGCTGGTGGAGGGCGAGCGTATCGCCAAGTCGGCGTGAACATAGCGGTTAGATCAGCCGTCAGCGACCGCCACGCTGCTGGTTGCACGAAGGGCGTCTGGAATGGGCGCGGCGAGGAGGCGGGAGGCGTCGCGAATTGGGAGGGTGGCGGCGGGTATCTGTCGCGGCTCCGCCGTCTGCGTGCCGGTGGCTGGCTGTTTGCGGCGAGCGGGCAGACGGTCGACTCGCTTCACGCTGCGCCAGTTCGCGAGCAGTGGCAGATCGTCGCGGGCCTCGGTCCGGATGAACGAATCGAGCACCGCCCGGTACTTGAAGCATGCCTTGAGCGTTTCGTCGAGCCCGCGTGTCGCGCCGGAGTGCGCGGCTCGTCGTTGCCCGCGAGCGGTGAGCGTGGACAGGATGTCGTCGATCGCGGTATTGAGGTCGTCGATGAACGTCGGACGCATCCCTGCCGCGATGAACACATCCATATAGTCTTGCGCCACGCTGGCCATTCCGGCGGCGTGTGCCAGGAGCTTCTGCACGGCAGGCTCGCCGCGCGGCATCTTGAGCGGCGCGAGGGCTGGATAGGCCGCCGCCTCCAGTCTGGCGATTCGTGCGATCGGCGCCATATGGTCGCGAAGCAGCGCCTCGCGCTTGGCGTCCTTTGCGTTGGTCAGGCCTTCGGCCTGGAGCGGCGCCGCGGCCTGCGTCTGGACATGAAGCTGCAGTTCGGCGAGCGCGCGGTCGAACCGCTCGCGCATGCCGGTGGACGACGTCTTGGGGAGTTGGTCTCGGTGCGCGTCGAGGAAGACCTCGATGGCGTAGAGCGAGATGAGCTTGCGTCCTTGCCTGCGATTCATGAGTTGTTGTCTCCATGGGTGTTACGATATGAGCGGAGTTGAACGACCACTGTTCGCCATTCGGCGGCCGATGTTCGGGCTCGCCGAGCACACGCGTCGAGCGGGGCACTCGACGTTCGGGGTTTCCGCGAACCAGCTTGGGGTTGGCCGGCAGGCGTTCGGGGTTCCGCGGCCATCATCGCAGCTCCGACGCCAGGTATTTGGAGTCGGGTGACCTCCGTCGGTGGCGGAATGGCCAAGTGTTCGGAGTGCGGTGGCCGTCGTCCCCCGGGCGCATGGCCCGGTGTTCGGAATGGACGGCGCGAGTGTCGGTCTACGCGGGAGTCATGCGCACGCCTCGCTCGCTGAGCGTTCGGCGTCACGGAGCAATGCAATCGAGTCGTCTTGCCCTCAGTCGGCGCTGGCGGGTACGTCCTTCGCACGCCGGGGGTCGCGGGTGTGCGTAGTGGTGGCTCGTGTTCGGAGCTCGCTGGTATCTTCAGCCGGTCGGCCGACTCGCGTTCGAGCCACGCGCGTTGTCGAGTCCGGGTCGGCCACTCTCGTTCGGAGTCGCGGAACAACTCGCGCCGGTAGAGTGCGCAAGGGCCCGAACCGCCCTGCCGATGTTCGGGGAGGGATGGCCCCAAGCCTCGCCGAAGCGAGGGTGATGTTCGAAATCGGGGGGACATGCTCGACGGCGTGTCGCCGGGTTGTTCGATCCCCGACGGTACTACCACCGCGTCACGCGATCGTCATGCGTGGGCGCCATTGCGTTGCGCACTGTACGTTGCGCCGACGCCACGATTCTCAGAACTGTCTACACGCCTTGCAGTTGGCCGAGTCTCCTGCGCCCGCTAGTCTGAGCGTGGCTTGGTTAGTTGGTCGCCTAGGACGTCAAGCAGTCGCTGAAAGCGTTTGCGGCGCCGATCGGCGTGACGGTTCCATAAGGCGCGCGCTCCCGCGAACGACGAACCGATGGCCGCGGCGGCGACCGCGGCGCCCGGCGCGTGCCACAAGCCGATGCTGACAACCCCCACAAGCAATCCGGCGGAGACACCACCGATGTAGGCGAGCGCCTTCACGCCATGCTGGCGCGCATCGATACGCAGCGTTGTTTGGTCCGGGCCCGGTGCGATCGCAACGACGGTCTTGTTGTCGGCGGGACCGGCGTGCCACTCGATACCGTCGCCTACGGGGCGCATCTCACCCGCGCCGTACGGGAGATGGTCGCGGATGGTCGCGAGGATCGCAGCCTGGTCGATGGCCTGTGTTCGAGCGACCTGCCGGCTCAGGCGAAACCCCGAGGGAGCGCCCAACAACGACGCACCGCCGCTCGGTTGATCCAGGGTCGCCGCAACGTCGGCGACGATCTGGCGGTCGATCCCGACCTGATCGGCGATCTGCTGAATGGATTCCAGCGAATGCGCCGGCTCGTCGCCGCTCGACTGGAGCTCCGCGGCGCGCTTGAGGATCAGTGCCATCTGCTGATCCGTGAACTTCTCCTCGGCGGTCACGGTCGAAACGTTACGACGAGACCGAGGGCACCGCTACGCCAGCTCTTCCCTCCGGTCCGACTGGCGCCGCTGGATCACCCCACCGTCCGCCGCCGCCGCGCGACGACGCAGCCCCTCTTCATCCGTCTGCGACCACACCCGGTCGACGTCGGGATTCGACATGTGCATCGGCGCGCCAGAAAGAATCCCCGTCACGTTCCGGAACCGCCGGCCGAGGTGCATCCCGCTCGCGTCGATGGTGAACTCGCGAATCCCCTTGTCGTGGATCGACCCCCGCATCTTGAGAACGGTCAGGCCGCGCTTCATCTCGCCGAACATCTCGACGTACCGCAGCAGGATGATCGAATCCGTGAGCGTCGAGATGTGAGCTTCCGTGATGGACGTACCGCCCATCAGCGTCGCCGTGGTCGCCGTGAAGAGGCCGGTGATCTCCTGCTGCTTGATGAACGACGTCACGCCGATCACGAACTCGCGGAACGCCTTGATCGAGCCGACGCGCTCCAGCGCCGACAGGCTGTCCAACGCCACGCGCTGCGGCTTGAACTCGGCGATGATGCGCTGGACCACGAGAAGCCATTCCTCGAGCCCCGCGACCTCGGGATAATCGCAGACCACCTTGAGTAGTCCGTTCCGTTCCATCGCCTCGAAGTCCACGCCCCATCCGTTCGCGTTGCGAATCAGTTGTTCGCGGCTCTCCTCGAACGCGAGCAGCAGGCCGCGCTCGCCGACCTTGGCGCCACCGGCGAGAAACTGGGTGACGGTGAGCGTCTTCCCCGTTCCCGTCGCGCCCGAGACGAGAATGATGGAATCCCTGAAGAAGCCGCCGCCGCACATCGTGTCGAGCTCCGCATCGCCGGACGAGATGCGGACCGTCGAAGAATGTTGGCGCAGCTCGATGGCCGAGAGCGGGATCATCACGGCGCCGACGCCCGCCATGAGGGTGAACGGATACTCGCCCTTCGCGTGATCGGTGCCGCGGAACTTGAGGATCTCGATCGTGCGCCGGCGCACCTCGCCGTCGAGGACGTTGCGCAATACCGCGACGTTGTCGGCGATGAACTCTTCGACGCCGAATCGCGCGATCGCTCCATACTCCTCCAAGCGTTCGGCGGTGAGCACGGCCGTCACGCGGAGCGACTTGAGAGCCGACGCGATGCGAAAGAGCTCGCGGCGGACGATCGATTCGTCCGAGAACTGCGTGAACACCGCGCCGAGCGAATCCACGGCGACGCGCGTCGCCCCGACCTTCTTGACCGCGTGCTCGATGCGCGCGAGGAGCGCGCTGAGGTCGAAGGAACCGCTTTCGATTGTCTCGATGTCGGGATCCGGCGAAGCGTCGACGAACGCCAAACGGCCCTCGCGTTCCCAGGCATCGAGGTCCCACCCGAAGCCCCGCATGTTGGCGCGGATGTCCGGCGCCGATTCCTCGAACGTGACGAAGACGCCGGATTCGCCGAATGACTGGATTCCCGCCGCGAGAAACTGCATCGCCAGAACCGTCTTGCCGCTGCCGGCCGTGCCCGACACGAGCGTGGTCCGGTGTTTCGGGAGCCCTCCTTTGGCGATGACGTCGAAGCTCGGAATTCCCGTCGGCACCTTCTCGACGAGCGCGGAGCGGGGCGAGGTAGTCGGGGCGGTTTCAGTGGTTTCCATGGTCAGCTCGATGGCGCCTGCCGGGAGCCAAGTGGGAGCGAGACGGGCAAGCTCAGTTCCGCGGGCACGTGGAGCTCAGCCGGGCGAGCTTCGAGCGCGAGGAGAACCTTCGCGTGGTCGGAGAGGTCGCCGATGACTCGCCGCAGCGGCAGCGGCAGCTCTTTGATCAGCGTCGGCGTCGCAAGAACCCGATCGCGCTCGGCGGCCGCAGGATCTTCGAGCACGTCGATGATCGCCAGCGTGTACCGCCCGGCGAGCTCGGAATCACAAATGTGCCGGAGGTTGGCTATCGCGCGCTCGGTACGCGGGCTGGCTCCCGTGACGTAGAGCTTCAATACGAATGTCGACAGTCGCGCGTCCCTCGCGTCATCCCGAAGTTCGTCGGCCCAGCTCCCTGACCCAGCACCGTTTTGCACATTTTGGTCCAGACCGCCCTCGCTCTGGCACGCAGGTTGACTATTGCGTGAGCGATGACAGAGCCCTTTGTGCCCTCAGTCACGTTCCCGGAGACACGACCCGCGGTCGGCGAGGCCGGGTTGCAGAAAATCGTCGCGTCGATCCCCGACGCGGTGGTCATCGTGGGCGAGAACGAGCGCATTCGATTCGCCAATCCGGCGGCGGAGGCACTGTTCGGGCGCCCGCTTGCCCAACTGATCGGGCTGGAACTGGGGCTCCCGGCTGTCGCGAGCAACAAGACGGAGATGGACGTCGTGCGTCCCGGCGGTTTCACCGTGACCGCCGAAGTGCGTTTCGTCGAAGTCGACTGGAACGGGGAGCGGGCGCGAATCGTTTCCCTGCGCGACGTCACGGATCGGAAGCGCGCCGAGGACCGCGCGAAACAGCTCGAGCGCGAACGGCGCGCCCGGGCGGAGGCCGAGGCCGCGAGCAAAGCGAAGTCGGAGTTTCTGGCGACGATGAGCCACGAGCTCCGTACGCCCTTGAACGCCATCATCGGCTACTCCGAGTTGATGGACCTCGGCATCGGCGGCGAGTTGACGACCCAGCAACGGGAGCAGATCGGCCGGATCACGACCAGCGGACGGCATCTGCTCTCTCTAGTGAACGAGGTACTCGACATCGCCAAGGTCGAGGCGGGACGCCTATCGGTGCACGCCGAAGCGGCGCGCGTGGACGACGTGGTGCAATCGGCGCTCTCACTCGTAGAGGGCTCGGCGAACAGCCGCGGCGTGCGCCTGGATGGTTCGGCATGCGCGGGCGATCTCCTGTTCGACGGCGACCCCGACCGCGTGCGACAGATCCTCGTCAACCTCCTCGGCAACGCCGTGAAATTCACGCCCCCCGGCGGCACGGTGTCGGTGCGCTGCGAAGTCGTCGACGAACCGGACGACGACGCCCGTCTCCCCGGTTCGGGGCCGTGGCTCGTGCTGCGCGTGACGGACACCGGCATCGGGATTCCGCGGGGACGCATCTCGTCGATCTTCGATCCGTTCGTCCAGATCGAAGCCGGGCCGACGCGAAGCGCCGACGGTTCCGGTCTCGGTCTCACCATTAGTCGCCGCCTCGCGCGGCTCATGAGCGGCGATCTCACCGTCGTGAGCGAGACCGGCTCAGGGTCGACGTTTTCTCTGTGGTTGAACCAGGCCACGACGGCGCAGCGCGAGGCGGCGGCGTGGCGCGCCGAGTCGCCCGACGTCGCCGCGCGTCTGGCGGGTTTCTCCGACGTGGCGGCCAGCCTGCTGCGCGAGCTTCCGTCGTTGTGCAACGCGTTGGTGGATCGGCTGCGCGCCGAGGCGATCATTCCCAACACCGATTCGCTGCGCGCCGCGCAGTTGGCCGACCATCTCGTGTGCTATGTCGCCGACGTCGCCACGTTGCTCAACGCGTTGGAAGAGGCGCGCGGCCAGCCGTCGAAATTCGTAACCGAGAGCGTGGAGCTGCACGATTTCATCGCCGAGAAGCACGGCCGGGACAGGGCGCGCCTTGGCTGCACGGTGGACATCGTGCGCCGCGAATGGAAGATCGTGCGCGAGGAAGTGGAGCGCGTCATTCGACGCGCCGCGAGCGTGCTCCCGCGCGGCAACGTCTCCGAGGCGCTGATCGCCGCCGATCGCCTGATGGAATCCGCCGAGGACACGAGCGTGCGCTCGCTGATGCAGTTCCTCTCCGCGAGCGACGCGGTGGCCCGTTAGCAGCGGGCGGATGCGGACGGAACGGCCTCACGCGTTCTCGCCCAGGGTAGGTTCCCTCATGTGCTTCTCTGCTGGCGCGAGTTTCACGATGGCTGGAGTGCTGACTGCCATCGGCGGAGCCTCGATCGGCGTCAGCGCCGACAAGCCAAGGCGCCTCTTCGCGGCCATTCCGCTCGGTTTCGCCGCGCAGCAGGCGGCCGAAGGGATCGTCTGGCTCACGATCCATGCGCCGGCGCACGCGACGCTGCACCGCGCCGCGGTGTTCGGCTTCCTCGCGTTCGCCCTGGTCGTCTGGCCGACCTGGGTGCCATGGTCGCTGCGCGTCGCCGAGCGGAATCCCGCTCGACGAAAATGGCTGACGCGTCTCACATGGGCCGGCGTACTCGTATCGCTGGGAGCGGCGGTGCTGCTCACGTGGTGGGAGCCGCGAGCGTACATCGAGGGCAGCAGCGTGCACTACAACTTCGGCGTTCCCACGGGCGCGGTCAGTCGCGTGCTTCTCGTCGTCGCATACGCCGCGCCGGCACTCGTGTCGTTCTTCGTATCGACCATCGAGCTGTCGAATGGGTTCGGCGCGGCGCTCGTGCTGTCGATGGGAGCCGCGCTGCTCATCCGCGTCGAGGCGCTGACGTCGGTGTGGTGTTTCTTTGCCGCGGGACTGAGCGTTCTGATCTTCATGTCCGTGCGGCCGGGCAGGCCGAATGCCATCGCCGCTTTGATGCCGCGCTGACGAGGATGGCTCGCTGAAGGCGCGCGACGCTTTGTATGTTCAGACGATCACGCGCAATCGGCCATTCCTCATGGGATAGGAACGTCCGTGGACCATTTCTTCCAGGACCTCAAGTACAGTCTTCGCACCCTCCGACAGCAGCGGGCCTTCACCATCGCCGCCGTCGCGACGCTCGCGTTGGGCATTGGCGCGACGACCGCCGTCTTCTCGGTCGTCAACGCCGTCCTTCTCCGCCCGTTCCCGTTCCCCGACGCCGGCCGGATCGTGCTCTTCATGAACACGTCTCCGAACGGGAACAGCTTTCCGGCAGCGTCGCCCGCCAAGTTCGCGCACTGGCGGCGTCAGACGGATGCCGTGCGAGACGCGTCGGCATACCGCTCCGTTCTGGTGAACTACACGGGCGGCGACACGCCGGAACAGGTCACCACCGAGCAGGTCAGTCCGCCGTTCTTTCACCTGCTCGGCGCGACGCCGGCGCTCGGGCGCACGTTCACGACCGACGAAGACCTTCCGACCGCGGGCAAGGTCGCGGTCCTTTCCTATGGTTGGTGGACGCGACGCTTCGCGGCCGATCGAGCGATCGTCGGCAAGACGATCTCGCTCAGCGGCGAACCGTACGTGGTCATCGGCGTCATCGGGAAAGGCTTCGACCAGTCCGACCTCGGTGACACTCCCGACTTGTGGACGATGTTTCCAATCGATCCGAACACGCAGGACCAGGCGCACTACTTCCGAGTGCTCGGCCGGCTCGCGCCCGGCGTGACGCTCGAGCAGGCACAGGCAAAGCTGGCCCAATCGGCTGCCGCGTACCGCGACCGCTTCCCCGGCTCGCTCGGGCCGAAGGGAGCCTTCAGCGTCGAACCGATGCAGAAGGTCTTCGTTCGCAACTCGCAGTCGCTCCTCATCGTCCTGCTTTCGGCGGTTGCGGGAGTACTGCTGATCGCGTGCGCCAACGTCGCCAATTTGCTGCTCGTGCGCTCGACGGTGAGAAAACGCGAACTCGCGATTCGCGCGGCGATGGGCGCCGACCGCGGCCGCATCATTCGACAGTTGCTCACGGAAAGCGTGCTGCTCTCGATTGCGGGCGGGGCGGCTGGGTTGACGCTCGGCCTCGTTGGGATTCGGTCGCTGATGTCGATCAACACGGCGAATCTGCCGCGTCTGGGCGATGGCGGCGCGGCGATTCAGCTGGACTGGCGGTTGGCGGTGTTCACGATCGTCGTCTCGATCGTGACCGGATTGCTGTTCGGCGTCGCGCCGGCGCTTCAGGCCGCGCGGCAGGATCTAAGCGGCACGCTGAGGGACGGAACCGGGGCGTCGGCTGGACGTGCCAATCGTCATGTGCGTTCGACCCTCGTGGTGGTCGAAATCGCGCTCGCGCTGGCGCTGGTGATCGGCTCCGGACTCTTGATTCGCACATCGCTGGCACTCCGCGCCGTCGCGCCAGGCTTCGACGCGTCGAACGTGCTGACGATGACCATGTCGTTCACGGGTCCGAGGTTTCAGACGTCGACGTCGGTCGAGCAAGCGATTCGCGACGGAGCCGATCGCTTGCGCACGGTGTCCGGTGTCGAACTCGCGAGCGCTTCGTGCTGCGTGCCGCTTCAAGGTGGGTACGGCCTGCCGTTCCGCGTCGTGGGCAAGGCGCTCCCCGAGGGACAGCAGTTTCACGGCGGCGCCGATTGGATCACCGTCTCGCCGGGATACTTCGAGGTGTTCAAGATCCCGGTGCTTCGCGGCCGAACGTTCACCGATCGCGACGACGCGAACGCGCCTCCGGTGGCCATCATCAACGAAGCGATGGCGAAGGAGACGTGGAAGAACGGCGATCCCCTCAACGATCGGTTGACCATCGGCCGCGGCGGCATGAAGGAGTTCGCCGCGGAGCCCGACCGCCAGATCATCGGGGTCGTCGCCGATAGCCGCGACGACGGGCTCAATCAGAACCCCGGCCCGAAGATGTTCGTCCCGCAGGCGCAGATCCCCGACAACGTGAACGTGCTCAATACCAAGATCGCGCCCATGTCGTGGGTAATTCGCACGAGGGTGCCGCCGCTCTCCATTGCCGCTGCCGTCGAGTCACGGCTCCGCGAGGCGACCGGCCTTCCGGTGGCCGAGGTCCGATCGATGGACCAGATCGTCTCGCGATCGACGTCGCGCGAGCAGTTCAACACGCTGCTCATGACGGTGTTCGCGCTGTCCGCGCTCACGCTCGCGGCGATCGGCATCTACGGCGTGATGGCGTACGCGGTGCAGCAGCGCACGCGCGAGATCGGCGTTCGTCTCGCGCTCGGAGCGGAGCCGAATCACGTGCGCACGATGGTCGTGTTGCAGGGCATGCGGCTCGCGCTCGTCGGCGTGATCATCGGCGTGGCGACGGCGTATGCATTGTCGCGATACATGAGGAGTCTCTTGTTCGGTGTGGAGGTGCGCGACCCGCTGGTGTTCGTGGGAGTGCCGTTGTTGTTGGCCGTTGTTGCCCTGGCAGCCGTCTGGATCCCCGCCGCGCGCGCGAGCAAAGTCGATCCCCTCGGCGCTTTGCGATCGGCGTAATCGGTGGCGTCAGCACGCCGACATCCCTCCGCCGAACGCGGCCGCCGCCGATGAACGCTTCCGACACCGCGCTCGTCAGACACCCTTCCTCGACCCGAGGCTTCGGTGATCACGGCGGCGACGGCGGCTACCTGGTATCCGCGGGGAGTTGCGGGCCGGCGAAGTCGCGGTCGTGCTCAGTCGCAGGATTTCTCCGCGCGATCGCGCACACGCGCCTCGGCGCGCCGCCGCTCGACGTCGAGTGAATCGATGCCAGCGAAGCACGAGCGAGGACGTTCAGGATGCGAAAGCCGGGTGGGATCGGCGAACCCGCGAAAGAGCTCGTCGAGGTCGGCGACGCTGGCCTCTCGCGCGGCGGCTCCAACTGCGGCTTGAGTCGGTAATCCCCCGACACGGCGTCGGCGTATCGCCGGTGTCATATTCGCTTGCACGGATCTAGTGTGCCTGTACGGATGCGAATTCGTCAACGACCGCTACGCAGGAGTTACAAATGCCCCGCTCGCTACCTCTCGGCCGACCCAGCGCAGGCTCGGGAGCTCGCCGGAACGGTCGAGGTCTACGACCCGGCGATGTGCTGCCCGACGGGGCTTTGCGGCCCGGGGGTGGATCCGGCGCTGCTCACGATCGCGCGCGACCTGCGCTGGCTCGATAAGCAAGGCGTCACCGTTCACCGATTCGGCCTGGCACAGGAGCCGGACGTTCGGGTCCACGGCGTCAGCAGGGCGCGCTCTGCGGATGATTCCGGTCGTGAGAGAAGGAATCCCATGCGGGCGGCGTGCCGACTCGCGCGAAAGTTGAAGGGTGGCTTGAGCCAAAGACACAACGTGCGGAGGTGTTATGAGATCGCATCCTTGGGGGATATTCGTCGCGGCGTTCAGCTTGTCGCTGACGGGGCCGGAGGCGCAGTCGCAGCAGCCCAGCGGAATGCGAGGCATGCCAGCGGGCATGATGGGGATGTCGCATGATTCCGCCACCATGGCCCTCATGGCGGGAAGTCATGAGCTCGTGATGAATCACGACCGGATCACGCGGACCGTGACGAATTTGCCGAACGGCATTCGGACGGTCACGGAATCGGACGATCCTCGCATCGCCGCGCTGATCAAGGAGCACGTCGCCACCACGGTGGCACGCGTCGAAAAAAGCGACGATCCCGGCTTGCCGATCGAAACACCGGCCTTGCACGCAATCTTCCGTAACAACGCAAAGATCCACACGTCGGCGGATACGACGGCCAGAGGCATCGTCGTCGTGCAAACGTCGGCCGATTCCGCAAGCGTCGCTGCTCTGCAGCAGCATGCGTCGGAGGTGAGCGCGCTGGTGGAGGGAGGCATGGTCGCGATGCACGCGTCGATGATGAAGAACGGCGGCATGATGGGAGGCATGCGCGGTGGGATGCCCCCTGATACCGCGTCTCGTCCTGGGCGCCCCCGTCGTCCGCCCGCGCCACGCCCGTGACGTAACGGATCGGGCCGATAACGGCTTCGCGAACGACGTATGATGTGGCCGGGCGAATGTGCGTCGGCAAATCCAGACTTCAGCCACGCAGGTGGGAGAGAAGAATGCTCGAATACACCATCAGGGCCTATCGCAGCGTGCCGGCAATCGCAACGGCAGAGTGCGACCGCGCCGAGTCGGCGACCCTGCCGCTCGATGTCGATCCTGCTGGCCGCTCTGACGCGTTCAATCCCGCGGAGTTTCTGCTGACGGCGCTCGCCGCGTGTCTCCTCAAGGGCATCGAGCGCGCGACGCCGTTGCTCAAGTTCTCGCTTCGCAGTGCCGAGGTGCGAGTCCACGGGATACGTCAGGACTCGCCGCCGCGTATGGTGCGCGTGGACTACGAGCTGGCCGTCGACAGTGAGGAGTCCGACGACCGGCTGGCGCTACTCCACCGGAACCTTCAGAAGTTCGGGACCGTATACAACACGCTCGCTGCTGCGATGGAATTGAGCGGCTCGATCCACGGCGGTCACTTGACTCCCACCGTTCCCACGACTGGCGCGACTTCCGATGCGACCGTCACGAACGCATCGGCCGACTGCTGACGTGGGTCGATGAACACTACAAAAACGAGCAACGGCGCCCATTTCTGGACGCCGTCGGATCGTGCTGGACTACTTCGGGATGGAGGCGCCGGGGATTGAACCGCGATCCGACAAGGCGTGACGTCACAAGAACTTCACTCGCTCAATAACGGTTCGACGTCAGCCGCTACCCGCATCGATACCCGCATCTGCCGCTTCGGGCTTGGGCGGCGTGCATGCTTCTAGAAATCGAATGCCTAGCTCGCTCATCCGAATCTCAATGCCGTCGATGTCCAGTTGCCGAGTCTGTTGAAAAAGGGCACGCATTGCTCTGTCCGAGGTCGGTAGGAGCCCGTCGATCACCTGACCCTTGTACTTGAATCGGGGAGTCCGAGTCACCAGCCCCTGTCGAATTAGAACGTCTATCGCCGCGTTGACGCGCCTTTCCTCGGCACGGTACTCGTTCTTGAGCGCATTGATCGCGTTCGGGTCCGTCTCTTTCAATCCAAAAAGGTCCGGACGTACTTGGCGGAGAAGGTCAATGGGCGAAGTGCTCGTGTGAGTGGTCCCCTCGATGCCGCCGCGCGTTGTGCGCCGACTGGTCAGATGTTGCACCGAGTCGAGAACCCGCGCGGCAAACGGCGTTAGACCCGCCAGCATGTCCGAGTAGATCGGCGGCGCATCCTCCTCGTCCGTGGCGAGCGCCGCGTTAGCCAAGATCGCGGCCCATAGCTCCGAGAGGTCCGGGTTGTCTTCGACCGACGCATGCTCCAACCACGGAAGCAAGGTTCGGGGCGGCACCGCCGACGGCTCTTGTCCGGCGGCCTCCAGCATCTCGTGCGCGCGCTTCATCTTCGACGCCAAGTTCACGAGGCGATACGTCGTGTATTCGCGTAGGAACTCGCCAGCGTCGTCGCCAAGCTTTCCAGCGATGTGCTTGCAAAACTCCCGCACGCTGTCGAATGCGACAACGGCGGCGGCACCGCCACCGACGAGGGCTGTTACGGCAGGGTCAGGAAGCACGCATGAGAATTTGGCATCCGGGTGCCGCGTGGGGAGCCCCCCCCCCCGTCTCATTCGTCCACGGCCGCGAGATCGAACCTTCATGAGCAAACCGTAGGGCCACACGTCCGTTTCGTAGGGCGTTGCGGGTACTATCGCGGGTATCGTTCGCCGGCGAACCGATACGACGCGACATAACTGACGTTCGCTCAACCCGTTGCGTGCGTCGGTTCGTTCCCCGGCGTGTCTACCGCTAGATGCGCAGCACGCCGATCGAGAACTCCCGGCGTATCCGTCCGATGGTCTGCGCCAATCCCATCACCACGGCGTCGAGTTTGTCGGGTGACCGGCCGAGCGTCTTGCGAATGTCGTCCTTGGCAATCATCTGCGTTGAGCCGTTGGGCGCCACGAACCACTCGATCGCGAGCGCCTCCTCCATCAGTTGCTCGTCCTTCGGCAAGGCGACTTGGCCGCGTTCTAGTAGCTCTCTGAATCGCCAATGCGCCTGCGCCCGCATGTTGAGATAGTGCTTTGGATCGAGCGCCTTGGCACCGCCATTGAACGCCGTCACGTGCCATCCCTTGCGCCTGAGATAGTCGGTAGTCCCTGCCCCGACGCCGTTGTCGTCCACCACGATCCGGGGCGGTGCGACGAGATGGTTTGTCCACAGTCGGGTGGCGTGTTCGATCACTAGATCGGCCGAGGCGTCCGTGCTCTTGCCGTGCCACGTGATGAGCTCTTCGACGACGGGGCCGCGGATGACGGCGAGCACACTTGAGTCGTTGCCATATCGCGCGACGTCGAGCGAAAGGAGTGGACTGTACCCGTATTTCATGGCGTGCTTGTCACTCAGCGGGTTGTCGGGATCGTGGGCGCCGGGCGGGCGGTAGCTCCATGCGGCGTCGGCGAGTGCGCCCGATTCATGGCGTTGGAAGGCCGCGATAAGCCATGAGCGTTTGACGAGCCCCTCGATTGCTTCGTCGGGCCATTCAGAGAGGACACGTGCGCGGTAGATCGAGGAGGTGGCGCCGTACTCGTCGGCCATCGACTGCACCCAGGCGCGCGACGGGCCGCCGGGAATCTCCTCGCGCCCCAGCACGATGTTCGGGTGTGCCGTCGCCGGGACGGTGATGGTGTTCCAATGCTCGGACGTGGCCGCGGTGTGAAAGGGGCCGGAGACGACTGTTGGGTTGCCGTACGCGACGATGGTGTTCGCTTCGCCCGTCGCGCAGGCGTGTGCGGCTTCGAAGACGCCGGCGTCGAGTCCCTGCGCTTCAGAAATGCAGATGAGGAGTCGCGGGTGGTGGAAGCCGACGAGGCGCTCGATCGAGTCCGAGGTGAACGCGATCAAGCCGGAGCTGTCGGCGCGGCGGAGTTCCATTTGGAACAGTTCGCCGTCGAGCGTCGGGTTGGCGAGGAAGGCGCGGCGGACTTCCTTCATGGTGACGTGCCTTGCTTGGCGATCGGTGGCGCTGGTGAAGATCACGAACCCGTTGCGGGCGTACGTCCACCACAGCGCGAGCCGGGCGATTAACCAGTCCTTGCCGATGCTGTTCGCGCTGACGATGGCGACGCGCGGCTGTGTGCGGACGGCGTCGGCCATCTCGAGCTGTGCGCTCCACGGTTCACAATGGAGTACGTCACGCAGGAAGCCGGCGGGATCATCGGCATACCGCGTGAAGTCCGGCGCGTTCTTTGTTTTCTCCCGCTGGGCGACAACGGCGCCGACTTCACCGCGGAGTTTGTCGAGTGGGCTAGGCATGTTTGCCGCGATGCAGGCCGAGCGTCGGCTTTGGGTGCTCGGCGCGGGCGTCGGCGAGTTCCTTCCGGAGCGTGGTGAGCTCGCGCAGGAGATCACGCTTCTCGACACCGGAGAGGTGGACACGCAAGCCGTACAGGATTTCGTGGCCAATCTTCGGATCCAGGAGTCCGTCCGCCATTTGGCCGATCGTCCACGCGGCGTACGTGGTGTTGGTCTCGATGGAATCCGGATCTTCGGGCACGCCGTCTTTTTTCGCCGCCTTCTGTCGTGTGGCGAGTCGGGAGCGCGAGACGTTGCCCTTCAGGCGGCGCCGCTGCATCTCGTCCTTCATCGCCGGATCGTGCAGTGGGCACAGAGCGCCGCTCGGCGCGTCCGGCGGCAGATTCATGCCGCACGGTGCGCCGTCGACTCGGCGGCCCCCACTATCGCCGCACGTGCGGGGTTCGGTGAGTGTGTTCATGGCTAGTAGAGTGGCGTCCCAGCCGGCCGCCATCGGCCCGGCCAGGTCGCGCACATTCCGAGTTCTCGAACGAGGGCGCCAATGCTCACCGGCAAATCGGTGCTGCCTGCGCCGCTCCCGTCGAACGCGTATCGTGGGTCGGTGCCGGTCACGGGCACCCATTGCGAACCACTCGCGCGAATGCCGCCCGTTACGGCGACAGCACCGTTGATGACGGCGACATACGGCACCGTCGCCGCGATCGCCGCGTCCAATGCGTAGGGTGGACAGTGACACTCGTTCTGGAGCGTCACGCTCACCGTCGCGCTTATCAAATGGGCGTCCGTCATTCGACGCCCGCCGGTACGGCGCCGATCGTCACCGTGCCGCCAACGCTTGAGACGGGAAGCAGTGCCGGCAAGGCGTTGAGTGCCGGGTCGAGATACACGCGCAACTTGCCGACAGGATCATCGGACTGCGCGATACCCGCGAGGTATCGCAGGTCTGCCGCAGCGGAGTCGCACCACGCTTGCCATTCAGCCGACTTCGTCGCTTCCGGGGTCGAAGCAAAGGCTGTGTCCACATCAACGAGCACGTGATTCAAGCTGGTCGCCGCGTCACCAGTCGCACCGGCGAGCCGACTCTCCACGATCGGCCGGAGCGCTTGCGCCGTCGCGAAATCGCCGTCGCGGAGGGCGTTGCTCACTTGCTGCGCCAGCACACGATCCGTGTAGGATGCCACCGCGCCAAGCTTCGCGGCGAGCAACGTCGCGCCAGCCACCGTGGTCGGTTGATGGTCGAACGTCTTGACGTTCGTGTTGCGCAATTCACCGATCATGCCCGCAGCGCGCTCGAGGTCCGTCCGAAGCAGTTCGTCGGTCTGCACGTCGAATTGCCGCAGGACTTGGCGAAGGTTCGCTGGTGGCACCATTGGGTTGCGCATGACCGCGTCGCGCTCGGCGGCCGTCCGTTGATCTTCTGCATGACTGCGACGCCGAGGTGCCTGAGGTCGGCGCGAGAGGCGGCGGGCTGGAATCGTCTGTCCATAGTTCAGAATCCTTTGAAGAAGGTGGAAGCGAGGGAGAAGAGCGCTACCCGGACACCTGCCTCCCGCGCCCGGAGTTTCGCGGTAAGCGGCAGGGCCGGACATTTCGTGTTCAGACGCCGGCGCCGGCGGTGGTCCCTGGGGTGGTGGTGGTCACGCGGTTCTCCTCTGGTTATGGGTGGCGGGTTCCGCCTTCGTCGCCGTGGCTCGGCGCCGGAGTTCATTGAGCAGCGCGTCTCGATGCTGCCGCAGCTTGGGCTCGGCCATCTCGAGCACGCTCTGGGGGCCGCGGATGTCGAGGTGCTCACCGTCCGCAGCGATTCGTATATCGAGTCCAACGACTTCGAACAGCACGAGCTCATCGGCGGCAGAGAATCCGATCATAGGCGCATCCTCTCTTGTTGCTCGACAATGGGAGCCTTGGGCAGGAAGGTATTAGGGGCATTGGCGGCATTAAGGCCATTCGTACCGTCGCTTGTTGCCCTTACTGCCCTTATTTCCTTACTGCCCGAGCCTACCGGGAGCGCGAATCGCGTTAGTCGAAGACGCGTTCGCGAGCGCCCGAGTGTTTGCTCTGTCTCGGGTTTGACGACGCCGGCCATCAGCAATTCGTCGAGGGCCCGGCGTCGATCGGCCGCGGGAAGATTCTTCGTCGCGCTCGCCGCCCGGAGTTCCGTGAGATCAATACCCGCCGCAGCGCTCGCCGTGATCGCGTTCAGCATCTTCACCGCGATCGGCGAGAACATCGTTTCGCCGTAGATGTAGCGCACGCTGTCGCGCGAATACTGCCACAGCGCGCGAGCGGCCCGGAGGTGGACGACGCCGACGTCGGTCGTGCCATCGGCGAGGGCGTAGATGGCGGCGACTCGGCGAACGATCGAAGCGCCACGCGTGATCAAGGGCCCCAGCTTACCCGGAGCGCCGGCCGACAGGTCGGCATACATCTCTTCGCGCCAGAGGACGCGCGCCTCGGGAGTGAGACGGAGTTCCCGAGCCCCTTGAGCCTGTACGGCTCTCGCCAGGGCGGCGATGTGCGGCGCGATTTCGCGATCATCGGGCCGTTCGTCGTCAGGACAGATACGAACCCGCTCGACGTAGCAGATCAGGAAGCGATTCGCGAACCCATTCACCAGTTCGACTTCGCCCAAGTATCGCTGGAGTTCCGACGGGTTGATCTGCCCCATGAGCGCCACGTGGTGATCGCTGGCGCGCAGGCCGCCAGCATCGGCGCCGGCCGTTCCCTTCGTCAGCGTGCCGAGGGCGTCACCGTCCCAGGCTTGCCGAAGTACGGCCGACAGCGAATTGCCCTCGCGCGCCATCCGGCGGAAGGCGGATGACATCTCCGATTCGGAGATCAGCAAGCGCTTATCCTTCGCGGGCGCCGGGCTACCATCCTTCGCGGCTGGGCGTCCGCGAGCCGGTAGATGATGCCTTCGCCGGAACTCAAGCCGCCGGCGGTGTTCGTCGTCATGAACATCGGATCGATGCTCCGCAACTGGCGACGGGCGATCGCTTGCCCTGTTCCCTTTCTCCCGGCGCCTGTTTCACCGACGAGCATCGCGAACAGGTTCGTGTGGTGCTCGGCACCGCCGAGGTTGAAGAACGCATTGCGGCCGATCATCGCGCCGACGCCGACGATTAGCGCGACGAGGATTCCGGCCGGGTGCGCCTCTGTATAGGGCGACTCGATCCGAACCAGTTCGCCAATGGGCCCGTAGAGTGCCGCGTCGTCGAGGTGCGGCGTCGTGCGGAGCGCTCCGAGGTCGAGGTCACTATCCGAGTCTGTCTCGAGCTGCACGTTCACCGTCGTCGGCGGCGACGTGAGAATCGGCGCGGCGCGCACCAGCGCCTTTAACTCGTCCGCAGTGCCGCCCGCGGCGAGCCAGTCAGAGGCGTCGCCCTTCTCGGGCAGGTTCGGGAGTTCGACGATGCGCACGTCAGCAGCGATGCCGAACAAGTGCCGGGCGACGTCGAGGGCGTGGTCGCGCCCTGGCTCGTCGCTGTCGGGCAGAATCGCGACGTGCGCACCGCGCAACGTCTCCGAATACTCGGCTCGCCACTTGCCGGCGCCGCCGGGATTGGTCGTCGCGACGAACCCGAGGCCGACGAGCTCATCGACGTCCCTTTCACCTTCGACAATCAGCACGTGACGTCCGGCCTCGACACCAGCGCGGACTTGCGGGAGTCGGTACGGGACGCGACGGACGCCTTTCATGCTCCACGCGCCGCTCGCTGAGCGCTGCCGGAAGTCTTTCGGCTCGAATCGAACCACGTCGAACAGGTGCGCGCCGGCTTCATCTGTGTAGCGATACTCGGCGGCGATATGCGGGCCGTTGCTCGCGGTACCGTTGAACAAATCAGCCATCCTAAGCGCGCTGCTCTCGACGATGGCGCTCGTCTCGCAGCCGGCGAAGCATTTCAGGAGCACGCGGCCGTCGCGGCCTTCCTTGATGCTCAGCGACGGTGAGCTGTCGTCGTGTGCTGGGCAGGTCGCCTGCCATCCGTCGCCGATGCGTTTCGCGTTCTTGAAATGGGGGAGCACGCGTTCTAGGGCGCTCATGACGCGGCCCGCCGGAGTGCGCGGCGTGCTTCGCGACGCAGGTACGCGATCTCTTGCTGCACCGCGCGAATCGTGTCGCGGGTTCCGCCGCGGAGCGCGCGACGTATCGTCAAGACGGCGTCGATGATTCGGCCGTCGTCGACGTCCGGAAGGCCGGGCGAGCGGCCGACGCTGTCGATCGAGCCGAGGATGGTTTGCTTCGGGCGTGTCGGCCGTTGCCGACGCTTCGGATTTCTGGTAGTGTTCGTCATTCGGAGTTCGTGTCTCCGAGATCTGGCGTTCTACGTCGTCGCGGGACGTGGGCGCCTTTCTCGTTTAGGGTGGGTTAAACGGGGACGGCGTCGCGATCGGGGCGAGCGGCTCTTACACGCTCGTCCACTCAGGAATCCACTTCGCTCGCAACCCAGGCCACCATCGCCTTCGTGCCGTAGGGTCGAATGGGCGCTGGGAAGGCTTTGGCGCGCACCATTTCGTAGAGCGAGCTTCTCGATAATCCCGTTCTCGCCTTGACGGCGGGAAGGCGCAGCAGTTCTTCGGCCATAGTCGGGGCTCCTACGCAAACGAAAAAAGGGTGCGCAATCACGGAACGGTGAGGTTCCATGCTGCGCGCCCAGTGCCCTGACTGATTCGGCTTCCCGCGACTCAGGATTCCGAGTGGAAATCCTTGAGTCGTGCTCCCGTCGCTAATCGGCGGAGTGTGCGTGAACACAAGAAGTCGCGAACGTTCAATTGTCGGTTTCCTACTCGCGACTCGGAACTGCGAAGCCTGCGATCTATAATCACGATAGTGGTGCGCGGTGCGCCGCGCAAGTCCGATGCGTGCCGTCGCGCGCCGAGCGCGTCTCTCTCTAGCCTATCCTGCGCGCACGAACGCGAGAACGTTGGCGTCCGTCGTCCCGCGCTCGGCCGCCGACAGCAATGCGTCCCACCAGTAGGCGAGCCGTACCCGCTCGTCGAAGCGTTCACCTCGATCGTACGCGCGAACCACATCGTCGTCGGCGATATGATCGAGCACGAGCTCCACGGCATCCTTGCTGAACCCACGTTCTTTCGCTTCCGTGGAAAAACTTGAGCGCCAACCGTGGAGCGTGTGTCGCGCGCCGATCTCGTCCTTCAAGGTCACGCGATAGAGTTTCTCGAGTCCCTCTCGCGTGATCGGCTTGTCACTCCCGGTTGGACTCGGGAACACGTACCCGCGCCCGCCCGTCATCCGTCGCCACTGGCGCAACGCCTCGGCGATCGTCGGGCCGAGGACGATGCGATGATCGAAGGCGCGGCCCTGTTTCACTTTCATCATTCGCCGCGGGATCGTCCACGTCGCTTCGCCGTCGCCATCGAGTTCGAACTCGTTCCACTTCGCCGTCGTGACGTTGCCCAACCGTGAGCCCGGCGCGAAGGCGACGAGGCGATGCGCCATCTTCACCGCGGACGACGCGTTCGCCCGTTCGACATGCCGCAGCACGCCCCCCAACTCGGCGATGTTGTGCAGGGCGGCGCGGGGTGTCGCCGGCTTCCGTCGCCGGAGCACTGCCGATGCTGCAACGGCGGGATTCTCGGCGAACGGCGTTCCGGTTGCCTTCGCGAGTTTCAGAATGTCGCGCACGTGTTGGAGGATCCGCCCCGCCGTCTCGTCTGCGCCTCGCGCCCCTACGCGGGTGAGCACGTCCGCAATCATCGGTGACGTGATCTCGGCGACTGGCAGACTGCCGAGATGGGGGAGCACGTCTCGCTCCAAGGCGCGTTCACTCTTGTCGTAGTGGATCTCGCTCCATTCGGGCCGACGCTGCTTGAGCCACGCCCGCGTCACGTCGCCGAACGTCGTGCCGATCGCCACGGCCGTCGCCGCCCGCTCGACGAGCCGCGCCACCATCGGATCGCGCCCTTCGTTTAGCTGGGCTTTCACGTCGCCCCGCACCTCACGCGCCCGCTTGAGGGATACAGGCTCGGGATAGACGCCGATGCTGTACGTCCGTCCTACGACTCGCCCCTTCCCGGCGTCCTTGAACCGATAGTCAATCCGCCATGTCGGCGTTCCCGCCTGCGTCATGAACAAGTAGAGCCCGCCCCCATCGGCGAGCTTCCGGCCGGCCTTCGCCTTCGCCACGAACCGCTTAATGGCCGTGTCGGTCAGCTTGTTGATGCCTCGGTTCGGCCGAGGGCTCGATGCGGGTATCATAGGGAACTCCGTGCGGGTATTTCAGACTATCGAACTCGAATACCCGCAAGAATACCCGCAGATTGGCCGGATTGCAAGGGATGCCGTCGTATGCGCTCGGATAGGCAAAGCCCGTAAATGCAACAACGGCGCCCATTTCTGGACGCCGTCGGATCGTGCTGGACTACTTCGGGATGGAGGCGCCGGGAATTGAACCCGGGTCCGAGAATAGATCGACCACAGCTACTACGTGCGTAGTCCGCCCTTAGA
Organism: uncultured Gemmatimonadaceae bacterium; assembly: GCA_963736315.1. Taxonomy (GTDB): domain Bacteria; phylum Gemmatimonadota; class Gemmatimonadetes; order Gemmatimonadales; family Gemmatimonadaceae; genus JAQBQB01. Next base: position 1,367,559 of record CAVTOB010000001.1, read on the forward strand.
TGTTTCCGCGCGCTGGTTGGCAGACGACCCACTCGCGGATGAGCCTCCTTGATTTCACCGGCCCGCCGGAGGCGGTCGAGCCAGCAATCCCGGATTTCCGATACCTGAAGAGCCGCCCCGGGCGGGCTTCCCTCCAGGCACCTGCGGCGTAACTAGAAGTTACGCGGCAAGGGCGAAGTTGTTGTTCGCAGTTGGAAGTTTGCGGAGTGTTTAACGAGGTGCCCCACGACCTCGGCACGCAGCCACGGCTTCACATACCCCGTCGAAGCCAGTCGCCCCCTACTCGACGAAATCTAGACGATTCGGCCGGCGAACGCAACGGAACGACCGCGACTGAAACGCGTCGTAAACGGCCATCCGACAATACGTTCCAAGAAATCCCTAATCTGCTGCCTGAGCACTGGGGATCGTCGCTCGGGCTCCGTGAATGGGGACGAAGGTCCACTATGGCCGACGGCCGTGACCGGCCAGAATCTCCGGTCGACCCTCGTCGAGGTCCGATTCCATGCGTCTCCTCATACTGATGGCGTTTGCCGTCGCGGGCGTGGCGTGTGGACCTCGCGCGGAGCGACGCACCGGCCGCGATACGGCGATCGTTCGAGGCGGCGAGGTCGTGATCCGTCCGCTCTCCAAAGAGGAGTTGGCGCGTTTTGCAGTGCTGCCCACGGTCATGGCGCCTCCGCAAATGGAACGCACTGCCGCGCAGATCGATCTTGGCCGCGCGCTGTTCTATGAAACGCGTCTCTCGAACGGTCACGACGTATCGTGCAACACCTGCCACGCGCTGAATGGCTACGGCGCCGATGGGCGCAAGGTGAGTTTCGGCGACGTCGGGCACGCCGGTGATCGGAACGCGCCGAGTGTCTACAACGCCGCCGGGCAGGTCGCGCAATTCTGGGATGGACGCGCGCCCACAGTCGAGGAACAGGCGAAGGGTCCGATCCTCAACTCGGGGGAAATGGCGATGCCGAACGCGGAGGCGGTGCTCGCGCACATGCGCGAATCCGCCGCCTATCGCGCCGCCTTCAGCGCCGCATTCCCGAACGACCGAACCCCGATCACCTACGACAACGTCGGCCGAGCCATCGGCGCCTTCGAGCGCGGGTTGGTGACGCCATCGCGCTGGGATCGATATTTGGCGGGTGACACCGCCGCGCTCTCGGCCACCGAGCAGCGTGGACTCGCGGCGTTCGTGCGTCTGGGGTGCGTCACTTGTCACGCCGGCCCATACGTCGGCGGGCAGCTCTACGCGAAGCTCGGCGCCGTCAAACCGTGGCCGACGGCGACCGACAGCGGACGCTATTTGGTCACGCGAAACGCCGCCGATTTGTTCGTCTTCAAGGTGCCGTCGCTCCGCAACGTCACGAAGACGGGACCCTATTTCCACGACGGTTCGGTGGCCGAGTTGGACTCGGCGATTCGACTGATGGCACGCCATCAACTCGGTCGGGAGCTGAGTGACGCGCAAGTCAGCGACATTCACTCCTGGCTCAATGCGTTGACCGGTGAGCTTCCGGCGGACTACATCGCCCAGCCGCCGAAGCCCTGATCGCAGAGCCGTGCCAACGCGACGGCCTGGCCGTCCCGGCGTCCTCGGCGCGGCGCGTTGTGCATGAGCCAGTCCGCCATCTTCGTGCTGCTCTCGCTCATCGCGGCAGTCGTCTGGCTCGCCGCACGACGGTTGCGCGTGCCCTACACTGTCGCGTTGGTCGTTGCGGGACTCGTCCTGGGCTCGGTGCACCCCTTCGCCGCGCCGACACTCACGCCCGACGTGATGCTCCAGCTGGTCCTGCCGGCGCTGATCTTCGAGGCGGCCTTCGACCTCGATCTCGCCGAGATCCGTCGCGACGGCGTCACGCTGGCCTCGCTCGCGGTCCCGGGGGTCATCGCGGCGATCGGCGCGACGGTGATGGCGTTTCCGCCTCTGCTCTCGGTCCTGGGGGTCGTCGGTCCGTCGGGCTCCACGCAAACCGTGGCGCTCGTGTTCGCATCCCTGATGTCGACGACCGATCCGGTCGCGGTGGTCGCGCTGTTCCGCGCGCTGGACGCGCCTCGGCGCCTGCAGGTGATCGTGGAGGGCGAAAGCCTGCTCAACGACGCCACCGCGATCATCTTCTTCACGCTCGCGGTGCAGAGCGCCGCCAAGCCCGTTACGGCATTCGTCGTGGTCAACTTCTTCTACGTCATCGCCGCGGCGGTCGTCGTCGGCGGATTGATCGGGGCGGCTGCGGCTGAAGTGATTCGACGACTGTCCGAGCCGACGCTCGAGGTCCTGCTCACGACGATCGCCGCCTACGGGGCGTTCGCCGGCGCCCAGGCCATCCACGCGTCCGGCGTCATCGCGACGGTAGCGGCAGGGCTCTTGTGCGGGAGTCGAGTCGGTCGTGGCGGTTTGTCCGCGGAGGCGCGGATCGCGACCGCGACGTTCTGGGAGTATCTCACCTTCGTCCTCAATTCGCTCGTGTTTCTCTCGGTCGGTTTGATGGTGCGGGTTCCGACGCTGCTCGGGAACTGGCGGGCGATCTTGACGGCGTACGCCGTCGTGACCGGGGCGCGTGTGGTGGTGACGACCGGGATCGCCGCCTTGCTCCCCGAGCATCTGCGCCTGCCGCATCGATGGACGGCGATCTTGTCGTGGGGAGGGCTGCGGGGCGCGTTGTCCATCGTCCTGGCACTCAGCATCCCCTTGGGGTTCCCAGAACGCGACCTCCTGGTGACGATGACGGTCGGCGTCGTCGTGCTCTCGATCTTCATTCAGGGCATTACGGTCGGCCCGGCGCTGCGGTGGCTCGGGCTCATTCGACCGGGGACTCGTCACCTCGGTTACGAGGATACGCGCCAGGCGTTGCTGAGCGCGCACTCATCGCTCGGGGACGTCGAGAAGACCGGAGGCATGGTCGCCACCGACGAACACATGTATGGCGCGCTCACGGACGAGTACAACGAGTCGCTGGATCGCGCGCAACGCGATCTCACGGCGCTGAGTGCGCAGGTCAGCGGCGCCGAGTCGGGCGGCGATGCGCGTCAGTTCATCGCGCGCCGGGAACGCGAACGGATCACCGCAGCGTTCGAGGCGGGCGCCATAGACGCCGACCAGCGAGATCGTCGCCTCGCCGACATCGAGACACACCGCTGGGACGCTACGCGGCGGCTTTGAGCCTGGCGCGCGTCGGGAGCGAAAACTGAAACGTCGTCGTTTCGCCGGTGTCGCTCTTGACCCATATGCGGCCGTCGTGTGCCTCGACGAGACCGCGTGCGATGTAGAGCCCCAAGCCGAGTCCCGGTTCGCCGCCGCTCCTCGATCGACCGAAACGCGTGAAGAGTTGCGGCAGGTCCTCGCTCGAGATTCCGCCCCCTTCGTTCGTCACCGAGAAGACGACCTCGTCTCCGGATTGACTTGCGTCAATGCGGATTTCCCCGCTCGGCTTTCCATACTTGACCGCGTTGGCGACGAGGTTGCCGAGGATCTGCTCGAATTTGCGCCGGTCGACGAACACCGCGGGAAGCGAGTCGCCGGAGGAGATCTGGACCCGGTGGCGTTCAGTGACCTGAGCGAGGCGCTCCATCGTCTCGCGAACCAGTGGTGCGGGGTCGACCCAGGCGCGCTCGAGCGCGAGCCGATGTGACTCGATGCGCGACATGTCGATCAGGTCGTTCACCATCCTGGCGAGCGAGCTGGCGGCGGAGCCAATGTAGCGAACGCTGTCTTGCTCGTCCCGGCTGATCTCACCACGGTGCAACTCGGGAAGCATCTCGGCCGCCATCGTGATCACCTGGATGGGCTGTCGGAGGTCGTGCGCCACCACGGCGGTCCACTCCTCCTTCATTCGTTCGAGCATCTTGAGATGCGTGACGTCTTGCGACGTTCCGCGAATCCGCTCGATCTGTCCCGACGGCCCGCGCACGGCTTCCCCGCGAGCGGCAACCCAGCGGTGAGAGCCGTCAGGGAGCACCGCTTCCAGCTCGCGCTCGAACGGCGATCCGTCGTCCAACAGTCGCCGGAGGTCGCTCTCCAGATCCGCCGCGCTCTGCGGCGCAAAAAGAGAGTGGACGTCGGCGAGGTTTGGGGCGAGAAGCGCCGGATCTCTCTGGTGAATGCGGTACAATTCCGCGGACCAGCGGCCCTGGTCGGCCGCGATGTCCCAGCTCCAGCTTCCGATGTGGGCGAGGCGTTGCGCTTCCTCGAGCTCCATCGCCGCCATCAGCAGCCGCTGGTTGGCGGCGGCGATCGCGTCTCGCGCGCGCTTGAACTCGGAGATGTCGCGGGTGATCGTCCCCATTCCGAGCACCTGTCCGGTGTCGGGATCGTTGATGATGAAGTGGGTATCCCAGACCGGAATCGGCTCGTCGGTTCGCCAGTTGCGAAACACGGTTTCGCCGGCCCACTTCCCGTGCTCGGTCATCTCCTTGACGATCACGTCCGACGCGAAGGCGCGTACGTCGGCCGGATAATACTCCGGGATGGTCGTGCTCTGGATCAGCAGATCGGCGGGCATTTCCACCATGCGACGCCCACCCGGATTTACGTACACCGGCTTTCCGTCGGGGTCGGCGATCCCAATGAAGTCCGATGAGTTGTCCAGGAGCGCGGTGAAGATGTGCTGGCGCTTCGCAGCTTGGTTGAGCGCCTCGTTGGCCTGCTCGGAACTCTCGAGCGCGCCGGCGAGGGCCCGGCTGGTCCGCGAGAGCCGCCCATGGAAGAGGCTGATCGTGACCCCGATGGTGAGGAAGACCGCCCCCGAGAGGTAGAAGCGCGGATCACTCGTTCCAAACGTGAATCGCGCCGGAGCAAAGAACCACCACACGAGACAAAACGAAAGAACGGTGGACGCGAGACCTGCCTTGAGCCCGCCGAGCCAGGAGCTCACGATGACGGCGCCGTTGAACAGCAACCAGCGCGTCACCTCCGTGAGGAAGATCGATTGGATGCCGAACGCGACCAACGCAGGCACGACGACGGCGGCTCCGAACCGTATTGCCCGGCCCGTTCTGGTCTCTCGAAGGCGCTCCGGCATGTCTCTCTCCCTCGCAAGATCCTTCCTCGCGAGGAGGTAGAACCATTGGACCAGAGGAACCCGCTAGGGCGTGACCCGCGCGTACCTCAGGTCGATGAAGAAGTCATCGCCGGGCTCGCGGAAGTGCACGAGGTAGCCGTCCGACTGAAGCGTCGCGCTGTGCTCCAGGTGCGGGCCGATGAACTCCGACAGCATGGACAGGCCTCCGTTCGCGCCCGCCGTAACCACGCCACGATCGATCTCGCCGAGAAACTGAAGACGAAGCTCTCGCTGCACCGTGTCGCCCACACGGATCACGTGATATTGCGAGAAGTGTACGCCGAGGTTGTATCGCTCCTGCGCGAGCCCCGACAATATGAATGTCCCGGCATCGGCGTAGACCTCGTCGAATTCCGTCACGCCGTTGAACATGACGGAGTCCGCCGCGACCAATGCGGGGAGCGGCGCGCCGTTGAACTGGGTCAACGCAAAGGTCGTGTCCGCGATCACGACTCCCACGTGGGCCGTTCCGGTGACGCCGTCCACGCTTGCGGCGATCGTCGTCGAACCCGAGCCCACTGCGATGAGGAAGCCGGGCGCTCCGACGACGTTGCCCGGTGATCCGATGACGGCGACCAGCGTGTCGCCTGACGTGAACGTGGCGGTGCGGGCGGTGATGGTGCGGTCTCCTTGCCCCACAGCGCGGGCGGCGACCTGCACGCGATCGCCGCGTCCGAGGTTCATGGTTCCGGGTGTCAACTCGACCTTCTGGACGACGAGCCGGCCGATCGCGAGATCGTAGTCGGCGGTGGCCGCGCCGCGGCGGGCGGTGATGTGCACCGTGCCGGGCCGCAGAAGTTCCAGACTGTCCGCCCCCGCAAGCTTGGCGAGCGTTGTGTCGCCGACCGCCCACACGACAAGCGCAGCGGGAACCTCGGCGCCGGTTTCATCGAACACCTTCGCGCTCAAGCGAACGACGTCACCCTCGAAGACGCTGTCCGCGAGGGGCACGATCCTGACCTCCGAACCAGAGGTCTGCCGTGGCGCGGCCGCGTCGCTGCAGCCGACGACGACGAGAGCGGACATGATGAGCGCAAACACCGCGCGCGCCGTCTTGTTGGCGGGCGCCACATGAACGAAGAAATCTGAGATCATTTGACGGCAGTGCCGGCTGAACGGATTGAAACTTCACACCCCTATGCTCTTAGAAACGAAGCGAAGAGGGCGAATCCGGTCACCGCGGAGCGTTACGGCCGCCAGCGGCGAGCCGACGACTTTCAAGCGTGCGTGATTCGCGATGCGGCGACGGCGGCTCCAAATCCATTGTCGATGTTCACGACAGTCACGCCCGCCGCGCAGCTGTTGAGCATCGTCAACAGCGCCGCGAGTCCGCCGAACGACGCGCCGTAGCCGATCGATGTCGGCACCGCAATCACCGGCGCGCGCACCATCCCACCCACGACCGACGGGAGCGCGCCGTCCATCCCCGCCACCACGATCACGACGGCGGCTGCCATCAACTCCTGATGCTTCGCCAACACGCGATGGATTCCCGCGACGCCAACGTCCGTCACGCGCATCACGCAATCGCCGAGCGCGTCGAGCGTCACCGCGGCCTCCTCGGCGACGGGCAAATCACTCGTGCCGGCCGTCACGACGGCGACCGTCCCGGTGCCGCAGGGCGCGGGCGCGCTGCCGCGCACGAGAGCCGTTCGCGCGAGATCGTTCACGTCGACGTCGGGCAGCGTCGACCGAAGCCGATCCGCGGCGTCCTCGGCGATGCGCGTCACGAGCACGCCGTCACCGCGCGCGACGATGCGGCGGGCGATCTCGCAGATCTGCTCCGGCGTCTTCCCCGCCCCGTACACGACCTCCGGAAAGCCCTGCCGGAGCGCGCGGTGGTGGTCGATCGTCGCGAAGCCGAGCGACTCGGCCGGCTCCACAGCCAGCGCGTCGAGCGCGTGCGAAACGTCGAGCGTGCCGTCCGCCACCTGCCGGAGCAGGTCGCGGACGTGCTCGCGTCTCATGCCGCCGTCTCGATGGCGTCGGCGTCCGTCGAGTCGTCTCCGCCGATGACGTCGGGCGCGAACGTGTCGCGCATGCGCAGGTACGCGTCGAAGATGCCTTCGACTTCGTCGAGCGAGTTCACGGCGTGGAGCTTCTTGCGAATGTCCGCCGACCCGGGCAGCCCCTTCACATACCAGCCGAGGTGCTTGCGAAACTCGATCGCGGCGCCGCGGCGATCGGGCTCGTAGTCGGCGGCCATGCGCGCGTGCTCCAGCGCGATCGCAAATCGCGCTTCTATGGTCGGCGTCGGACGCATCGGCCGGCCCTCGAGGAGGTCGCGCGTCTGGTCGAAGATCCACGGCTGCCCGAACGATCCACGCGCGATCATCACACCAGCGCATCCGGTCTCGCGATGCATGCGCACCGCGTCCTCGGGCGTCTTGATGTCGCCGTTGCCGAGGACGGGGATGTCGAGTGCGCCGGCGACGGCGGCGATCTCTTCCCAGCGCGCGTTGCCCGTGTACATCTGCGTCCGCGTGCGCGGGTGGAGCGCGAGCACGCGCGCGCCGGCGTCCTGGCAGCGTAACGCGATCGTTACCGGATCGCGCATCTCCTCGTTCCAGCCGCTGCGGATCTTGCACGTGACGGGAAGCGACGTGCTGCGCGCGACGGCGCGAATCACGTCCTGCACGAGGTTGAGATCCTTGAGGCAGCCCGAGCCGCCGTTGCGCCGGACGACCTTCTTGACCGGGCAGCCGAAGTTGATGTCGATGAACTCGGGCTGGAAAACGTCCGTCACGAACGCGGCCGCTTCGCCCATCGCCGCGGCGTCGGCGCCGAAGATCTGGACGCCGATCGGCCGCTCGTCGGGCCCGAAGCGGAGCTTGTCGATGGTGGCGGGGTTCTCGCGCCGGATGCCTTCGGCGGAAAGAAACTCCGTGACGACGACGTCCGCGCCAAAGCGGCGGCAGAGGCGCCGGAAGGGCGACTCCGACACGCCCGCCATCGGCGCGAGGTAGAGCGGGACGGCGGCATCGAGCGGAAACGGGAAACGCGCCATTCTCAAAACCTAAGAGTGATCCGAAGTCCAAGCAACGCGCGCATTTGACACGCGTTCAGGGCTCGAATAGCTTCGCTGGTTCACGCCTATTGACTGCCCCTCCTTTCGACCCGCAACGGATGGAACTGCGAGAGTTTTTCAGCGAAGACGCGATCGAGCTCAACATCGCCGGGACGACCAAGGACGACGTCCTTCGCGAGCTGATCGGACTGCTCAAGCTCGACGACAAATCCGAAGGAATGCTGTTCAAGATGCTCAAGCGACGGGAGAATCTCGGCTCGACCGGAATCGGCCGAGGCATCGCGATTCCCCACTGCCGCTCGCTCGTCGTGAACAAGCTGCGCGTCGCCTTCGGCCGCCGCAAAGAAGGCATCGACTTCAAGGCGATCGACGAGAAGCCGGTGCACTTCTTCTTCCTCATCGTCGCGCCGCCGCTCGAGGTCTCGAATCAGTATCTGCCGGTGCTCGGTAAGATCGCGCAGTTCAGCAAGGAGGCGGACGTCCCCGCGAGGCTGTTGGAGCTGACGGAGCCGAAGCAGTTCTTGGCGTTGCTGGAGGAAAAGGGAGTCTGAGACTCGGAGAGCGAAACTGCCAGACGGCGAAACTGGCAGATTCCGAAACTGGCAAACTCCGAAACTGGCAAACTCCGAAACTGGCAAACCCTCGGAGTACGAAAGTCTCGGCTATCGGCCGTCGCGCTCCTCGCTACTTGTTCCCCACCCACACCGCCAGCGAGACCATCGCTGGGAAGTAGACGGCTCCGTACAGCAATCCGATTCCCAGTTCTTTCAAAATGGTCGAGCCGTTCGACCCTCCATAGACTCTGCGCAGCGCGAAGTGCGCGTAGAGCGGCGTCCACACGACTGATACGATCGCGGCAAGGACCATGAGCGGGAGAAAATGGGTGAATCGCGCAAGCACGCCGAATCCAAGTGCGACGAAGAGAAACGTCTGCAAATGGATCGTGAAGTAGAGATGCTCGACGAAACCTCGCCCGCGATAGAACAGCGCCAGGATTACGGCGAACACGGGCAGGAGCGCGAAGAAGACCTTGGGTGACAGTTCGCTGAAATCCTTCTGAAAACCCGAGGGGTCGGTGGCCAGACGTCGCAGTGCGGGTCGGAGAGGAGCCGGCGCCGATCCCGCCGATGCCAGAATCGCTTCGCGATCCTCGGTCGAGAGCTGCCGATCGGGAGCCTGAACGCCGACGCTGACTTTGACGTGCTGGGTGTTCGCGCTTATGGCTTTCGCGAACCCGCCGGTGCTGACCGAGGGCGGCGCGCCGGCCGAGAGGAGGAAATAGACGAGGCTGACGCTCAGGTAGAGGCGGAGCGGGGTGATGTAGCGCGCGCGCCGGCCGTCGAGAAAATCGAGCGTGAGCTGTCCGGGGCGCCTGATGAGCAGTCGCAGTGTGTTGGCCAGCTTCCCGTCCCATCCCGAGAATTCCGCGAATGCCTCGCCGACGAGCTCACGGAGCGACGGCCGCGGCGGCACGACGCGCTGGCCGCATGCCGAGCAGAAGGTCCCGTGGAGCGGATCGCCGCAATTGAGGCAGAGATGCTCGAGCTCCGCCGTCTCGCGATCCGACGTCGTGGTCCATGAACGGAGTTCTGTCGGCATTCGGGTGGACAGGTGGACGGGTCGATTCGGTGTTCGGTCGTCTCGGTGTTCGGTCGTCTCGGTGTTCGGTCGTCTCGCCGTTCGGTCGTCTCGCCGCTCGGTCGTTCCGTTACTCCCACTCGATCGTCGCGGGCGGTTTGGAGCTCACGTCGTAAACGACGCGGTTCACTCCTCTCACTTCATTGATTATGCGGGTCGAAATCCTTCCCAGCAAATCGTGGGGAAAGTGGTACCAGTCGGCCGTCATGCCGTCGGTGCTCGTCACGGCGCGGAGCGCCACGACGTTTTCGTAGGTGCGAAAGTCTCCCATCACGCCGACGCTGCGCACGGGCAACAGCACGGCAAACGCCTGCCAGATGTCGTCGTAGAGATTCGCATCGCGAATCTCTTCCAGATAGATCGCGTCGGCGCGCCGCAGCACGTCGAGGGACGCGGGTTCGACCGGGCCCAGGACGCGAATCCCCAGCCCCGGGCCGGGGAACGGGTGCCGCCCCACCATCTCTTCAGGCAATCCCAGCTCGCGGCCGACGTTTCGCACTTCGTCCTTGAACAGTTCGCGCAGCGGCTCGATGAGCTGGAACTTCATTCCCGGCTTCAGGCCGCCGACGTTGTGGTGCGTCTTGATCGTGACCGACGGACCGCCGCGCGGGGAGAACGACTCGATCACGTCGGGATACAGCGTTCCCTGCACCAGGAATTTGTACTCGCCGCCTTCCGCGGCTTTTCCCTCGTCACGGAGCGCGTCGGTCGTCGATTCGAAGACGTCGATGAACGTGTGGCCGATGACCGTCCGCTTCTTCTCCGGATCGTCGACGCCCGCCAGCTTTTCGAGGAAGATCTCGCACGCGTCCACTGTGATGAGCCGGATCCCCAGGTTCGCGCGGAACGTGCGCTCGACCTGCTCGCGCTCGTGCAGCCGGAGCAGCCCGGTGTCGACGAACACGCACGTCAGTTGATCGCCGATCGCCCGGTGTACGAGCGCCGCCGCCACCGCGGAGTCGACGCCGCCCGACAGGCCGCACACGACGCGCGCGTCGCCGACGAGTTGCTGGATCTTGGCCACCTCGCTCTCGACGAACGCGCCCGGCGTCCAACTCGGCTCCGCGCGGCAGACCTGGAAGAGGAAGTTCGCGATGATCTCGCCGCCGCGCGGCGTGTGCGCGACCTCGGGATGGAACTGGACGGCGTGAATCGGCTTCGTCTTGTGCCGCATCGCGGCGATCGGGACGCTGGCGCTCGACGCGGTCGCGACGTAGCCGGGCGGCGGCGCGTCGACGTGGTCGCCGTGGCTCATCCACACCTGCATCGCGTCGTGTTCGGCGAATCCGTCGAACAGACCGCAGTTCTCGTCCACGCGCAGCTCGGCGCGGCCGTACTCGCGGCGCCCCGCCCCGATCACCTCGCCGCCCGATACGCGCGCCACGACCTGCATGCCGTAACAGATCGCGAGCACCGGGGCGAGGTCGAGCACGCCGGGGTCGACCGTCGGCGCGCCTTCCTCGTAAACCGAGCTCGGTCCGCCGCTGAGTATGATCCCCGTGGGGTTCCACTCGCGAATCCACTCGAGCGAACGTGTCGGCGGATGGATCTCCGAATACACGCGCGCCTCGCGGACGCGGCGCGCGATGAGCTGCGTGAACTGCGACCCGTAGTCGATGATGAGAACGCGCGACGACATCAGTACGCCCATTCCTGGCCGGAAAGGGTCAGGAATTCGACACGTCGCTCGTCGAGGTCGAGCACCGCCGCCGACGGCTTGCCGTAGAGCCAACCGCACCCTTCGCCGGGATTCACGATCAACGTCTCGCCGCGAGTCTTCATCTCCTGTTGATGCGTGTGGCCGTGCACCACGATCTCGTGGCCGAGCACCGAGCGTTCGTGGACGTCGCCGATGTCGTGGACGAGGAGGATGCGCCGCCCTCCGACCTCGAAGCTGTGCGGCGACTCGAACAGCTCGATGCCGAGCGCGGACTGCGCGCGCGTAATCAGACCTTGCGGGTCGCCGTCGTTGCGGCCGAACACGCCGGCGACCGAGATCTGCGCCTCTTCCATCGGCGTGAGGGAGAACGGCGAGCAATAGTCGCCGGCGTGCAGCAACATGCCAACGCCGCCGGCCTGCATCTGCCTCACGAGCTCGGCGATGGCGGGGAGACGGTCGTGGGTGTCGGCGATGAGTCCGATCTTCATTCGTGCGATTCTCCGGCTTCCCACGTTGGGGAGTCGATCTCCAGGCGCGTGAGATCGTCGTACAGCTCCCTCGCCGTGATGATGGCGAAACGGTCTTCGTCCACCAGCACTTCGGCGGCGCGGCCGCGGCTGTTGTAGTTCGACGCCATGGCATAACCGTACGCGCCGACGTCCGACACGACGATGAAATCGCCGGGGTGCAGGTCGTCGAGCTCTCGGTCGAGGGCGAGAAAGTCGCCGCTCTCGCACACCGGCCCCACGACGTCCACGCGCCGAGTGTTGCCTCGCTCCCGCATCGCGTCCACACGGTGAAACGCGCCGTAGTGCGACGGTCTCAAAAGCTCTGTCATCCCCGCGTCGGCGATGACGTAGTCCTTTCCGCCGCTGTGCTTTCTATACAACACGCGTCCCACCAGCACGCCCGCGTTGCCGACGAGAAATCGTCCAGGCTCCATGATCAGCTTGAGCCCCGTCGCGGTGACCGTGGGCAGCACGAGCTCGGCGAACCGGTCGAGATCCGGCGGTTGCTCGGTATCGTAGCGCACACCGAGCCCGCCGCCGATGTCCAGGTAGCGGAGTCCGGTGACGCCGCGCTTGGCCAGCTCGGCGAAAATCGAAGCGAGCCGTTCGGTACCCTCGCGATAGGGATCGATGCGCGAGAGCTGCGACCCCAAGTGCATGTCGAGGCCGACCAGCTCGACGTTTGGAAGCGACGTCGCGATCTGCGCGACGTGGACGGCGTCGTCGTACGGGACGCCGAACTTGTGTCCCTTGCCGCCGGTCTTGATGTAGTCGTGCGGTGCGTCGAGGGTGATCTCGGGATTCACCCGAATCGACACGGCGGCCGTCTTGTTTCGCTCGGCGGCGAGCTGGCTGATCAAGTGGACTTCGCCTTCGCTCTCGACGTTGATGAACAGAATGCCGGCGTCGATCGCCTGAGCCAGCTCGGCGGCCGTCTTCCCGACTCCGCCGAAGATGATGTCGGAGGGCGCGAAGCCGGCGCGGAGCGCGCGATGCAGCTCGCCGCCCGACACGACGTCCGCACCGGCGCCGAGCTCGCGCATCACGCGAAGGATGCCGAGACTCGAGTTCGCCTTGAGCGTGTAGTGGATCCGGTGCGGCACCGGCGCGAGCATGCGCTGGAGCCGCTCGTAGCGGTCGCGAATCGTGGCCGTGCTGTACACGAAGACCGGCGTGCCCACCTCGCGCGCGATGTGCTCGAGGGACACGCCCTCGCAGTACATCACGCCCGCCTTCTCACCGCCGATGCGGGCGAACCCCGTCGTCAGTACGCTCTGGCCCATACCGCCTCGGCGGTCGATGCGCGGCCGCACTTGAGGCAGGTCGCCGGCGCCTCGGCCGAGCGGAACTCCTCGTCGGGCAGAACGCGAATCGTCGCCTTCGTCTCCTCCTTGATTTGCGTCTCGCATGCCGGGTCGCCGCACCAACCGGCGTAGACGAACGCGCCCTTGCCTTCCATCAGGTCCTTGAAGTCGTCGTAGCTGATCTTGTGCCGGATGCTGTTCGCCTCACGCCGCTCACGCGCCGCGATCAGCATGTCTTCCTGGATGCGCATCAGCAGCTCGGCGACGTCTTCACCGACGGTGTCGAGCGACACGGGCTTCTTGGCGCGCGTGTCGCGGCGGACGAGCACGCCCTGGTTGTTGTCGACGTCGCGGGGCCCGAGCTCCATGCGCAGCGGGACGCCACGGAGCTCCCATTCGTAGTACTTGGCGCCGGGCTTGACGCCCTCACGGTCGTCGATGTGGATGCGCAGGCGGCCCGGGTCGCGGCGCTCCCAATCGAGCAGCTTTTGCTCGACGCGGTCGGCCGCTTCGAGAATGCGCGCGCGCTCGTCGTCGCTCTTGTAGATCGGCACGATCACGAGCTCCGTGGGCGCGAGGAGCGGCGGAATGCGGACGCCGATGTCGTCGCCATGGGTCATGACGAGCCCTCCGACGAGACGCGTCGAGACGCCCCAGCTCGTGTTCCACGCGAATTCCTGGCCCCCGTGCTCGGCCTGGAACTTGAGGTCGAACGCCTTGGCGAAGTTCTGCCCGAGGTTGTGCGACGTTCCCGCCTGAAGCGCCTTGTTGTCCTGCATGAGCGCCTCGCACGCGTACGTGCGCAGCGCCCCGGCGAACCTCTCGGCGTTGGTCTTGAGGCCCGTGATGACCGGCATCGCCATCCAGCCTTCCATGAAGTCGCTGTACACGCCGAGCATCTGGCGCGCTTCCTCTTCCGCCTCGTCGTGCGTCGCGTGCGCGGTGTGTCCCTCCTGCCAGAGAAACTCCAGCGTGCGGAGGAAGAGACGCGTGCGCATCTCCCAGCGGACGACGTTCGCCCACTGGTTGATGAGCAACGGCAAATCGCGGTAGCTCTGCACCCACTTGGCGAACATCGAGTAGATGATGGTCTCCGACGTCGGACGGACGATGAGCGGCTCCTCGAGCTTCTTCCCGCCGCCGTGCGTGACGACGGCCACCTCCGGCGCGAAGCCCTCGACGTGTTCGGCTTCCTTATGGAGGAAACTCTCGGGGATGAAGAGAGGGAAGTACGCGTTCTCATGCCCCGTCGCCTTGAACATGTCGTCCAGGGCGCGCTGCATTCGTTCCCAGATGCCGTACCCGTTCGGACGGATGACCATGCATCCGCGGACGGGCGAATAATCGGCGAGCTCGGCGCGCAACACGACTTCGTTGTACCAGGCGCTGAAGTCGGCCTCGCGGGTAGTGAGCTTCTTGTCGTCGGCCATGCTGATTTCTTACTCGGTTGGTTTGGGCGTACGGAGCTTCTCGATTTCGGCGCGGAGATACTTGGCGAGCGCGGGAACGGTGGAGCGTCGCGGCTCCTTGTCCTCGAACGAGTGGATCGGTACCTCCGCCTCGTCCCACGCCGCGTCGGTCTCCGCGGCGGTCGGGAGCGCCACGACGAACGACACCCCCGCCTGCTTCGCCGCGCTCCGCTGTGAGTTGAGCGACAGCGGCCGCAACGAGTACTCGACGCTCACCCCGGCGCGGCGAAGCTGCGTGGCCACCTGACGCACTCGCGCCGAGGAGCGGTCACCCGAGTCAGTACCGGCCAGCCAGACGTCCGGTCCGAGCACCGCGGACGGCATGAGGCCACGCTCGCGGAGGAGGTCGCTCAGCACGACGTCGCCCATGCCGAACCCGAGCGCGGGAAGGTCCGTGTCGCCGACGATCTTGAGCAGACTATCATAGCGCCCGCCGCCGCAGATGGCGCGCATCTCGCCGGCCTTGTCGAATAACTCGAACACGATCCCGCTGTAGTACGCCAGCCCGCGGACGATCTTGAGGTCGAACTTCACCCACTCCAGAACGTCCAGTCCGCGAAGAAGCCCGAAGTACCGCCGGATCTCGGCGACGCGTTCCTGCACGCCGGGCGCGTCGGGAAAGCCCCGCTCGATTGCGTCGAGGCTGGAGTCGTCCAACAGCGAGAGAAACGACTCGATCGACGCGGCTGACATGCCCGCGGCTTCCAGCTTGGCGATCGACGCGTCGCGCGGACGCCGATCGACCTTGTCGACGACGTCGAAGACCGCGGGCAGCTGCGCCTCTCCGACGCCGAGGCCCGACAGTACTCCCTGAAGGAGCCGGCGGTCGGAGACGCGCGCGTGGACGTCGCTCGACGTGAGCCCGCAGCCGCGCATGATCTCGATCGCGACGGCGAGCAGCTCGGCGTCGGCGGTGACGTCGGCTTCGCCGATGATGTCGACGTTGAGCTGAAAGTGCTCGCGCAGACGTCCGCGCTGTTGGCGCTCGTACCGAAAAAGCTGCGGCACCGAAAACCAACGAATCGGTTTGCGCAGCGCGTTCGCCTTGGCGGCGGCCATGCGCGCGAGCGTCGGCGTCATTTCCGGCCGCAGCGCGACGTCGCGCCCGCCTTTGTCGGTGAAGTTGTAGAGCTGCCCGACGATCTCGTCGCCGCTCTTCTTCGTGTAGAGCTCGAGCGATTCGAGCGGGGGTCCGTCGTACTCGACGAACGCGAAACGGCGCGCCACTTCACGCCACACACCCATCAGGTGCGCGCGCTCGGCGAATTGTTCGGGATAGAAATCGCGAAAGCCGGGGAGGGCGCCCTGGGCCATCCTCTAAAGCTATCGGGCCATTGGCGATACGTGCAACAGCGCGAGCGCATCCCCCACGGTGTGAAACGAGCCGGTGACGAGCACCGTTCCCACTCCCGATTCCGCGCGGCCGAGTGCGGCGGCGAAATCATCGACGGCTTCGACCTCCACGCCGAGCGTGCGCGCGTGCGCGGCCGCTTCCTGGAGGTTCCACGCCCGGCTCGCCGGAGCGGTCGGCGCCATGGTCACAACGAAGCGCGACGCGACGGTGCTCAGGTCGCGCATCATCGAGCGCCAGTCCTTGTCGCCGAGGACGCAGAGCAACGCGGTGATCGGCTGCGGCGGCGAGACGGCGCGAATCGTCTGCACCAGCACGTCGACGCCGGCTGGATTGTGCGCGACGTCGAAGATGAATCGTCCGCGCCGCTGAAATCGGCCGGACATGTGCACGTCCGCGAGATTGCGCGCCGCCTCCGCCCCGGAAACGGCGTAGCGCTCACCGGCGGCGTCGAGCGCCACCAGCGAAAAGGCGAGATTGTACGCCTGGTGACGGCCGGCGAGCGGGGTACGCAGCGTCAATCGCTCGCCGCGCCATTCCACGTCGCACGACGTCCCGTCCGAGTCGACCACGACGCGATCGAAGCGCACCTCGTCGGAGGTTCTCACGGTCGACGCGTTCGCGCGCGACGCGTGTTCGATGAGAAGGTCGCGAACCCGGGGATTGCGCTCGCCGATCACGGCGGGTCGGCCCGGCTTGAAGATGCCGGCCTTCTCGCCGGCGATCGACGCCAGCGTGGACCCGAGATACTCCATGTGATCGAGACCGATCGACGTGACGCCGGCGACGACGGGGTCCAGCACGTTCGTCGAGTCGAGTCGCCCTCCGAGGCCTGCTTCGACGACCGCCACGTCGGCGCGCGCGCGCGCGAAGTAGTCGAACGCCATCGCCGTCGTCGCCTCGAAGAAGCTCGCGCCGACATCCTCGATCAGCGGAAGGTGCGTGGAGATGAACGCCACGACGTCGTCCGACGAGATCATCCCACCGCCGACGACCATCCGCTCTCGAAAGTCCACCAAGTGCGGCGACGTGTAGGTCGCGACGCGCAGCCCTTTGGCCGCGAGTAGCGCGGCCATCGTCGCCACGCTGCTGCCCTTCCCGTTCGTGCCGGCGACGTGGATCGACGGGTACCGGCGCTCGGGGTTGCCCAGCGCGGCGAGCAGCGCCGTCGTGCGCTCCAGGCCGAACTTGAACGCGCCGGTAGTGCGCGCGAACAAATACGCGAGCGCGTCGCGGTAGTCGGTGAGCTGCGGTTGAGTTGCCACGGCCCGCGGAGGCACGGTCAGGGCGACGTCCACCCCGTCGCCGCCGGGCGGCCGGACATGTGGCGCAGCAGTTGGCTGACGGTGCGCTTGAGATTCCGCCGGTGCGTCACGGAGTCGAGCATGCCGTGGTCGAGCAGGAACTCCGACGTCTGAAAGCCCTCCGGCAGATCCTGTCCCAGCGTCTGCTTGATCACGCGCGGACCGGCGAAGCCGATCACCGCCCCCGGTTCGGCGAGGATCGCGTCGCCGAGCATCGCGTAGCTGGCGCTCACGCCGCCGGTGGTCGGGTTCGTGAGGATCGAGATGTACGGAATTCGGCGCTCGGCGAGTTGCGCCAACACGACCGACACCTTCGCCATCTGCATGAGCGAGAGGACGCCCTCCTGCATGCGCGCGCCGCCGGACGCGGAGACGATGATGAGCGGGTACTTGCGCTCGAGGGAGCGCTGGGCGAGGCGCGAGATCTTCTCGCCGACGACCGAGCCCATCGAGCCGCCCATGAACGCGAAGTCCATCACGCCGGCGTTCACCGGGAGGTCGTCGAGGGTGCCCGTGCACGCGAGAATCGCGTCCGTCTCCCCGACTTTCGCGATCGCCTTCTTGAGGCGCGCCGGATACTCGGGGAAACCGAGCGGGTCGGTCGAGCGAAGGTCGACCTCCACTTCCTCCATCGATCCTTCATCCAGCAGCAAGGCGCAATACTCGGACGCCCGAATGCGGCGATGATAATCGCAGTTCGGGCAGACGTTCATGTTGCGCGCGAACTTTTCACGGATGTCCGTGTGTCCGCACGCCTCGCATTTCTCCCAGACGTCCGCGGGGATCTCGAGACGCTCCCGCCGCGGCTGCCGGGCCTTTTTGTCTTTCTTGTTCCACCAAGCCATGGTGGAAATTTGGGGGTTACCGGGAGCCTCCGGCTAGGGCCGAGGCCGCCGCTCGATCACACTTTCAGCGGCCCGGCGAGGCCTCCGCGCCCTTCGCTCGAGATGCGCGCCAGCAAGCCGACCGACAGCCAGCACGCGAGCATGAACGATCCGCCGTAGCTGAAGAACGGCAGCGGAATGCCGGTGATCGGCATGACGTTGAGCGTCATGCCCACGTTCTCCAGCACGTGCGTGAACCAGCTCGCCAGCAATCCGAACGCGACGAGACTGCTGAAAGAATCGTTCGCTCGTTCGGAGATGCGAATCACGCGCAGAAAGAGGAACAGAAACAGCGTGAGCGCGATCATCACGCCGATGAATCCGAGCTCCTCGCCGACGACGGCGAAGATGAAATCGGTGTACTGCTCGGGGAGAAAGCCGCCGCGCTTCTGCGGGCCGTTGAGGTATCCGCGTCCGAACCAGCCGCCGGATCCGATGGCGGTGATCGATTGGATGACGTGATAGCCGCTGCCGCGCGGGTCGACCGACGGGTCGATGAAGACCCGGAGCCGGTTCTGACGGTACGGCTTCATGTGTTCCCAGAGCAGCGGCCCGACGATGCCCATCATCGCGTTCGCCGCGACGACGAACAGCCCTTCTCCCAGAAACGGCTTGTACCAGAGCACGAGCGCGAGGAGCAGCAGGAACCACGCGCCCCACACGTACGGATCGAATCCCAGGATGAGGCTGATGACGGGGCTCGCGAGCAGGATCAGCAACTGCCACGGCACGCCGGCCCAGAACAGCATGGCGAAGAAGATTCCGACGAACACGATCGACGTGCCGAGGTCGCCCTGCGCCATGATGAGCAGCAACGGCACGCCGGCGATCACGAGCGGCTTCCACAGCTCGATCATCGATTTCGGCGTGATCCGGTTCTGGCTCAGCACGTGCGCGAGCATGAGCACGACGGTGAGCTTCGCCAATTCGGCCGGCTGTCCGAGGCGGTGCCCCGCGACGGTGAGCCAGCCGGACGTGCTGGTCGCCGTGCCGGCGCCCGATCCAAGACCCGCCAGCAGCGCGACCAACATGGCGAGCGTCAGCGCGTACGCGGGAACCGTCATCCATTCGATCAGCCGCACGGACGCGCGGCTCACGGCGAACGCGCCGATGATGCCGACCATCGTCCAGATGGCCTGGAGCTTGTACGCGCCGGTCGCCGGCGTCCGCACATCGGTCTGCCCCGCCGAGAAGACGACGGCCAGACCGTAGATCGTGAGCGCGATCGCCGTGAGCAGCAGCGGCAGATCGACGTTGATGCGCCGTGCCGGAGGCATCAGCCGGTGTTCTCGATCGTGTTGTTGATCTGCTTGTGCAGATAGTGCGCGATGATCTTCGTGGCGAAGGTCGCCGACGTCGCGCCCTCGAAGGTCACGTTCGGCACCATCACGACGACGACGATCTGGGGCGCTTCGGCGGGAGCCATGCCCGCGAACCACGCCCAGTAGAGATCCTTGCCGTTCTTGTCCTTGCGAAGCGTCTGCGCCGTACCCGTCTTTCCGGCGATGTTGACGCCCGAGATCGCCGCGCCGGCGGCGGTGCCGCCGGCGGCAACGACGCCCATCATCGCCTTGCGCAGTTCCGCCAGCTGATCCGGCGCGAGGCGAATCGCCTTGGTGAGTTTCGGCGTGCCGCGCTTGAGCATCGGCGTCGGTTCGTTGCCGTCCGTCGCCAACGCGCTGTAGAAGCGCGCCATATTGATCACGGTCTGCGCGTTCTCGCCCTGCCCGATCGCCATGTTCAATTCGGTCGACCCGATCGTCCACCCGCGCGGCCCGTGCAGCTGATTGAAGTAGTCCGGGTAGCTCGTCGGGAACCTCGACTTGCTTTCCTCGGGCAGGTCGATCCCCGTCCGTTTGTCGAAACCGAGTCCGATCCCGCCGGCGACAAGGCGCGACAGGGTGAGGCGCTGGCCGAGCTGGTAGAAGTACACGTCGCACGACTGCGCGATCGCGTTGAGCAGGTTGAGGCTGCCGTGCCCTTCCTTCTTCCAACAGTGCCACGGCCGGTTGCCGAAGTAATAGAACCCAGTGCACCGCTCCGGCATGTGCGAATCGAAGTTGATGAGGCTGTCCTCCAGCGCCATCACCGCCGTCGCCAACTTGAAAGTCGAACCCGGCGGCTGGACCGCCTGGAGCGCCTTGTTGTAGAGCGGTTGGCGCGGGTCGGTGCGCAGCGAGTCGTAGTACGACTGCGACACGCCGCCCACCCAGCGATTCGGATCGAGCGCGGGCGAGCTGTAGAGCGCGAGCACTTCGCCCGTCTGCGGCACCAGCGCGACCGCCGCCGCGGCCAGCGAGTCGCCGAAGAGCGAGTGGATGTACTCCTGGAGGTCGAGGTCGATGCTCGTGTAGAGGGGCGGCCCTTCCTGCGGCGTCACCGCCTCGCGCGCCCGACCGTTCGTGACGACGCGGTTGTGCGCGTCCACCTCGACGAACTGAATCCCCTCGCGCCCGTGCAGCAGCTTCTCGTACTGCTTCTCCAACCCCTGCTTGCCGACGAGCTGGCCGGGCTTGTAGCCGTCGGCGCTCATGCTGGCCAGCTCCTGCTCGTTGATCTCGCCGATGTAGCCGACGAACGCTCCGACCGCCTGCCCGTCGGGATAGATCCGCTTCGGCGCCGATTGGATGATGAGGCTCGGAAAATCCATGTGGTGCTCCTCGAGCACCGACACCACGTCGAGCGATGCGTCCTGAACGATCACGGTGGGACGGTTCGCCGCCTGTCTGTAGCGGTGAATCGCATCCTGGTACTGCTTGGGCGTGAGCTGGATGGTCGACTTGAGGCGGTCGAGCGTCGCGCGCAGCGTGTCCTCCGACAGCGCGAGCAACGCGACGGAATAACCGACGACGTTCTCGGCGATCGGACGGTTGTTGCGGTCGAGGATGCGTCCGCGCGGCGCGGCGGTCGGAATCTGGCGGAGCCTGTTTTCCTCCGACTGCAGCAGCGACTCCTCGTTGCGAATCACCTGCGCGCGGAAGAACGCGCCGAGCAGGAACAGGACTACGCCCGAGACGATCAGGCTCGCCGCCCGGCCGCGGCGAATCACGTCGTTCGGATGGAAGCTCATGCCGTCCGCGTCTCCATCAACGGCCGCAGAATCGTCAACACGACGACGCCGGCTACGGCCGTGACGGCGGCGGCGATCGGGGACCACACGAACATCTGAACCATCAGCTCGGCGCCGTGGGCGTGGCGGCCGAGGATCAGGAACAGCACATCGAAGACCCACTTCGCGATGAACAGAAAGAATCCGTTCAGCACGAGGTTATCAGCGAAGAATACCGCCTTGAGCCACGACGCGGAGAACCCGACGACCGACATGGCGAGCGCCGCCGCGCCGAAGCCGCTCACGTCCACCGAATCGGCGACGAAGCCGAGAAAGAATCCGTACATCGCCGCGGCCCCGGGCCGGAGACGCACCGAGCCGATCAACAGCGCGATGATGAGAAAGTCGATCGACGCCCGCCAGGCGAGGAGCGGACGCAGCGTGTAGTGGAGAACGATGAGAATCGCGCAGGCGACGATCGTTCGAACGGCGGTATTCCAGGTCACGGACGCCTGACGCTGTCGGGGCGGGGTCGCATCGAGTCGGCCCGTGTGCGCGGCGGCACGGACATGCCCAGCGATCGCAACGTCGAATCGACCGCCGCCTGGCGCAGCGAATCGATCGCCGACGCGCGGGCCCGCGCGTCGAGCGCCGCGGCGCGCTTGGCGAGCGAGTCACCTGCCCCGGCGATGCGCTTGGCGGCCGAGTCCGCGTTCATCGCGGTCGCCGCGCCCCAGATGTTGCCGGTGCCCTGTGAGATGCGCTTCGGCGTGAGAATGAGCACCGTCGTCACCTGCGACGGCGTCACGGCGGGACGCACGAGGTACGTGCGCGTCCAGACCTCCGACGTCTTCAGCTCGACGACGATCGTACCGATCGTGATGCCGCGCGGAAAAGTCCCGCCGAGGCCGGAGGTGTAGATCGGCGTCCCCGGCTTGAGCTGGATCTTCGTCGGCACACCGCGCAGCTCGAGCATGTAGGCGTCGCTGCCACTCCCGCGCTGCGCGTGCGGATAGATGATGCCGAACGTCGAGCCGTCGACCGCCATCGCGCTGGCGCGGAAATCGGGGTTCGTGTAGAGGATCGCGATGCTCATCGTCGGATCGGCGGTCTGAATCGTTCCGACCAGACCTTCAGGCGCGACGACAGGGCTGTAGCGCGTGACGCCCGAGGTGCTCCCCGCCGTGAGCGTCAGCGTGGTGACGAGCGCCTCGCTCGGCGCGGTTCCACGTAACGCGTCGGCGGGCACGAATCCCCACTCGAGCCGCGAGCCGAGCCCGAGGATGCGACGCAACTGGTCGTTCTCGACCTGGAGCGCCTGCGCGTTCATCGTGCGCATCACGACGGAATCGACGGCCATCTGCCGGGCGTCGTTCGTGACGTAGGCGACGCGCCACCGTTCGGCGCCGCGCTGCAATCCGACGAGCGGCGCGACGATCGTGCGGCGCAGCGCGCTGGCGATCGGCTCGCGGTCTTCGTCTCGGAGCACGATGGCGATGAACGACAGCGCGACGCAGGCGATCAGAAGACCGGCGTCGACTCGGTTGCCAAGGCGTGCAGGGTTTGCCACCGGTGTGTCCCGCCTACCTCACGAGCTGAGGACGGACCAGTACTTTTCCTCGTCGTCGAGAATCCGACCCGTTCCTCGTACGACACACGTCAGCGGGTCTTCGTCGACGTGAATCGGCAAGCTCGTCTCCTGGCTCAGCAGAAGGTCGAGGCCGCGAATCAACGCGCCCCCGCCCGTCATGACGATGCCACGGTCCACGATGTCGCTCGCCAGCTCGGGCGGCGTGATCTCGAGCGCGCGCCGCACCGCGTCGACGATCTGCTGGATCGGCTCCTGAATCGCCTCGCGGATCTCGCTCGCGTGCACGCGAACGGTCTTCGGGATGCCGGAGACGAGATCGCGTCCCTTCACTTCCATTTCGCGATCGTCGCCCACGGGGGCCGCCGACCCGATCGTGATCTTGATCTGCTCGGCCGTGGGCTCGCCGATGAGCAGGTTGTAGTTCTTGCGCATGAACTGCACGATCGAGATGTCGAGCTCGTCGCCTCCGGTGCGGATCGACGTGTCGCTCACGATGCCGGAGAGCGCGATGACGGCGATTTCGGTCGTGCCGCCGCCGATGTCGATCACCATGTTGCCCGTCGGCGTCTCCACCGGCAGCCCCACCCCGATCGCCGCCGCCATCGGCTCGGCGACCATGAACACTTCCTTGGCGCCGGCGCCCAAGGCCGAATCGCGCACCGCGCGCTTCTCGACCTCGGTGATGCCCGATGGTACACAGACGATGACGCGCGGTTTCACCTTGAAGACGTGGTTCTCGATGATGAGCGTGAGGAAGTACCGCAACATCTTCTCCGTCACGTCGAAGTCGGCTATGACACCGTCTTTCATCGGGCGCACGGCGATGACGCCGTCCGGCGTTCGGCCGAGCATGCGCTTGGCCTCGAGCCCGACGCCCTTGATCTTCTTGGTCTCCCGGTCGATCGCGACGACGGAGGGTTCGTTCAGGACGATGCCCTCACCCTTCACATAAATGAGGGTGTTGGCGGTCCCGAGGTCGACCCCGATCGCGTTTGCGGGAAAGAGTGAGCCCGCTTTGAGGAAAGGCCAGCGCATTCCCTTCAAGGTATTGAGGCGTCAGTACTTAGGAAATGAAACCGGAAGGATTTTCGTAAGTCAACCCGAACGCTTCCGCGACCCCTGGGTAGGTGACGTGGCCATCCGTCATGTTGAGGCCCTTGAGGAGCGCGGAGTTGTCCTTGAGCGCCTGCCTCCAGCCCTTGTTGGCCAGTTGCACGGCGTACGGAAGCGTGGCATTCGTCAGGGCGAACGTGGAGGTCCTGGGCACGCCCCCCGGCATGTTGGCCACGCCGTAGTGAATGATGCCGTCGACGACGTAGGTCGGATTCTCGTGGGTCGTGGCCTTGATCGTCTCGACGCAGCCGCCCTGGTCGATCGCCACGTCCACGATGACGGCTCCCTGCTGCATCCGCTTGAGATCCTCGCGACGAATGAGCTTCGGCGCCTTCGCGCCGGGGATGAGGACCCCCCCAACCACGAGATCCGCGGTCTCGATCTGCTCCAGGATGTTCTGTCGGTTCGAGTGGATCATTACGCAATTGGCGGGCATTACATCGGATAGGTAACGAAGACGCTCGAGCGACAGATCTAGTATCGTCACCTTCGCGCCGAGCCCCGCGGCCATCTTCGCCGCGTTGATGCCGACGATGCCGCCGCCGAGGATCACCACCTTGGCCGGAGCGACGCCGGGGACTCCACCGAGAAGGACTCCTCGGCCGCCGTAGAGTTTCTCCAAATATTTGGCCCCCTCCTGGACGGCCATCCGGCCGGCGACCTCCGACATCGGGGTCAGGAGCGGGAGCTCGTGGGACGGGAGCTCGACAGTCTCGTAGGCCACGCAGGTGACCCCGCTGGCGATGTGGGCCCGGGTGAGCTTTTCGTCGGCAGCAAAGTGGAAGTAGGTGAAAATGAGCTGTCCCCGGCGCATGTGCCGCCATTCGCGCTCGATGGGCTCCTTCACCTTCATGATCATCTCGCTGTCGCGCCAAACGGTGGCGGCGTCGGGGGCGACGGAGGCGCCGACCGCCTCAAAATCGGAGTCGGCGAAGCCGCTTCCGAGCCCGGCGCCGGCCTCGATCGATACCGAGTGTCCGGCGGCGACAAGCACCTCCGCGCCGGCGGGCACGAGGGCGATGCGGTTTTCGTTGGTTTTGATCTCTTTCGGAACGCCGATCTTCATGGCGGAGAGGAGAGAAATTTCGGATTGGGTGGTCTCTGGTCTCTGGTCTCAGGTCTCTGGAACCCCCGCGGTTGCTCGGAGACCAGTGACCTGAGACCTGAGCCCGATACCAACCTAATCGACCGCGCGGTCAATCTGTCCCTTTTGGCCCAAGACTGACGACGGTCATGCGCGCGGGGTCGAAGTAGGCGCGTGCGACGCGCGCCACATCGTCCACGGTGATCGCGTCGATGAGGGCCAGGACTTCGTCGAGCGTCCGATACGGCTCGTCATAGAGCTCCACCGACGCCGCGCGGTACATGCGCGACGACACGCTCTCGAGCGACAGGGTGACCTGCCCCTTGAGCTGTTGGCGGCCCATAGCCACTTCGTCGGGCGGCATCCCATCGTCGACCACCTGCTGCAGCTCGTGACGGATCGCGTCGAGCGCGGCGCTCGCGGACTCGGGGGCCGTCGCGACGTACACGCCGTGCATGCCGCTGTCCGCGTGGAACGACTGGAACGAATAGACGGCGTAGGCGAGCCCCATCTCTTCGCGCACGCGCTGAAAGAGGCGCGAGCTCATGCCGCCGCCGAGCAGCGTGCTGAGAAGCAGAAACGGAAACCGCTCCGGGTCGGAGTGGGAGACGGCCGTACATCCGGCGACGATGTGCGTCTGGGCGCCGTCGCGCGGAACGTGGGTCGTCGTGGGCGCGGCCGGGGTTGCCGGCGGCGAAACGAGCCGCGTCATGTCGCCCGCCGGCGCGTCGGTCCAGCCGGTTCGCGCGAGAACGTCCAGCAGGTGATCGTGCTCCACGTTCCCGGCCGCGGCGACGACGACGTGCCCCGGATGGTACGCCCGCGTGTGGAGCTCCTTCAGCTCCGGGATGCCGAGGGCGTTCACCGTGTCGCGCGTGCCGAGAATCGAGTACCCGTATGGATGCGCTCCCCAGAGGGCCTCGTTATGAATCTCGAATACGAGATCGTCGGGCGTGTCCTCGACCATCCCGATCTCCTCGAGAATTACTTTGCGCTCGAGCGCGAGGTCCGAGTCGCGAAGCGTCGGCCGGAACACGATGTCGGCGATGACGTCGGCGGCGTCGGCGAGGTGCTCGTCGAGCACCCGCCCCTGATAGACCGTGTGCTCGCGCGACGTGTAGGCGTCGAGCGAGCCGCCGAGGGCCTCGAGGGACAACGCGATCTGGTGGGCGTTCCGGCGCTGCGTCCCCTTGAACACCATGTGCTCGAGGAGATGCGAGATGCCCATCCGCTCGCGCGGCTCGTGGAGCGATGCGGCCCGCACCCACGCGCCGAAGGCCACCGACCGCACTCCCGGCATGTGGTCCGAGAGAACGGTCAGGCCGTTCGGGAGAACCGTGCGATGGAGCCCGGCTCCCTCGTCGTGCGAGGCGGAGCCGCTCACCAACGAGGAGGCGCTCACTCCCGCCGCGAGCGCTCTCCGCCTCGCGAGCCGCGGCGCGGACGCCCGCCGCGATCGCCGCCGCGGTCGCCACCGCGGTCGCTCCGCTCGCCACGATCGCCGCCGCCGTTGCCGCCTCCCGCCTCGGGCTCCGGCATCCCTTCCGGCCGCGGCAGCAGCGCCTTCATCGACAGGCGCAGGCGCCCGCGTTCGTCGCGGTCGATGAGCTTGACCTTCACACGGTCGCCCTTCTTGACTACGTCTTCTGTCTTCTCGGTGCGCTCGTGGCGCATCTCGGAGATGTGGACGAGACCTTCAGTGCCCGGCATGATCTCGACGAACGCCCCGAACGGCGTCGTCGTCTTGACCGTGCCCTCGTAGGTTTCCCCGACCACCGGCTCGGCGGTGAGCGCCTGCACCATCTGGCGCGCGCGCTCCATCGACTCGCCGCCGACGGCGGCGATGGTGACCAACCCGGTGTCGTCGACCGTGAGCTCGGCGCCGGTCTCGTCCTGGATGCCGCGAATCGTCTTGCCCTTCGGTCCGATCAGATCGCCGATCTTCTCCGGGCTGATCATCATCGTCACGATGCGCGGCGCGAAGGCCGAGAGATCAGGACGCGGCGCGGCGAGCGCTTTGTCCATCTCGCCGAGGATGTGGAGGCGGCCTTCCTTCGCTTGCGCGAGGGCCTCCTTCATGATGTTCAGATCGAGGCCTTCGATCTTGATGTCCATCTGGATCGACGTGATGCCCGTCTTCGTTCCGGCGACCTTGAAGTCCATGTCGCCGAGGTGGTCCTCGGTGCCGAGGATGTCGGTGAGGATCGCGTACTTCTTTCCTTCCTTGATGAGGCCCATCGCCACGCCGGCGACGGCGGAGCGAATCGGCACGCCGGCATCGAACAGGGCGAGCGAACCGCCGCACACCGACGCCATCGACGACGAGCCGTTCGACTCGAGGACGTCCGAGACGACGCGGATCGTGTACGGGAACTCGTCGAACGCCGGCAGCACGCTCTGCAGCGCGCGTTCGGCCAGGTTGCCGTGGCCGATCTCGCGCCGCGACGTGCCGCGCATCGGACGGACTTCGCCGGTCGAGAACGGCGGGAAGTTGTAGTGCAACATGAACGACTTGGTGGACTCACCGGACTCGTTCACGGTCTCGTAGCGCTGCACGTCGTTGGCCGTGCCGAGCGTCGCCACGACGAGCGCCTGCGTCTGGCCGCGCGTGAAGAGCGCCGACCCGTGCCCCCGCGGAATCAACCCGGTGTCGATCGAGATCGGCCGAACCTCGTTCGGCTTGCGGCCGTCGACGCGGTGCCCGCTCTCGAGCACCTGCGAGCGGAGCTGGTTGTACTCGACGTCGCCGAGCAGCGACTTGATGTCCTTGCTGCCGTCGGGGAACTCGACGAGGAGCTGCGTCTGGATCTCGTGCTTGACGCGCTCGACGGCCGCGATGCGTCCGTGCTTGTCCTTGTGGTTCAGCGCGTCCTTGATCTTGCCGTTCGCGAGGTCCTGCACCTTGGCGTGGAGCGTGTGGTCGACCGCCGACTTGGTCCATTCCATCTTCGCCGGACGCTCGCTGCCAAGCTGCTTCAGCAGTTCCTCCTGCGCGGCGATCAACTCGCGAATTCCCTTCTGCGCCACGGAGAACGCCTCGAGGACGTCCTCTTCGCTCACCTCGAGCGCGCCGCCCTCGACCATGTTGAGCGAGTCGGCCGAACCGGCGACGACCAGCTCCATGTCGCTGTAGGCGAGCTGCTCGAACGTCGGGTTGAGGACCCACTTGTCCTGGATGCGGCCGATGCGCGTCGCGGCGACGGGCGTCGTGAACGGAATCTTCGACGCGTTGAGGGCGGCCGACGCGGCGACGAGCGCGAGCACGTCGGGCGCGTTCTCCTGGTCAGCCGAGATCACGTAGATGAAGACCTGGACCTCGTTCTTGAAGCCCTCGGGAAAGAGCGGGCGAATCGTGCGGTCGATGATGCGCGCCGAGAGGATCTCGCCGTCGCTGGGGCGCCCTTCGCGCTTGATGTAGCCGCCCGGGATCTTGCCGGCGGCGTACGTCTTCTCGCGGTACTCCACGAGGAGCGGGAAGAAGTCGAGCGGGCTCTGCGTGTCGCTCACCGTGACGGCGGCGAGCACCATGGTGTCGCCGAACTGAATGAGCGCGGAGCCGGCGGCCTGCTTGGCCATGCGCCCGGTCTCGATGACGAGGCGGCGTCCGGCGAAGGTCTTTTCAACGCGATGCATCATTGCTTGTGTGCCTGTGTGCGGCTGAGATCAGCCTGGAGAAAAAAATGACAACAATGACAAAAATGACAAAACGCGCGGGCCGCACCGATTGTGCGCCCGCGCGGTCATGCTCGCCCGCTGGTCAGTAGCGGAGTCCGAGCTCTGAAAGGATCTGTCGGTATCCGTCGACATCCGTGCGCTTCAGGTAGTTCAGCAGTCGGCGCCGCTTGCCTACCATCTTGAGGAGCCCACGTCGGCCGTGGTGATCCTTCTTGTGCGCGCGGATGTGGTTGTCGTTCAGGAAGTTGATGCGCTCGGTGAGCAGCGCCACCTGAACGCGCGTCGATCCGGTGTCGGTCGCGTGCGACCGGTACTTCTCGACCGTCGAACCTTTTTCAAAAGGCATGTGCTGTGATGTCCCGATGTCTCCGCCGGCCTGGCGGCGTTTCTCTTTTGGTTGACAGCTATGAAGGCTAAGCGCGTCGAGACCCGTTGTAAAGGGGCCGCTCGCAACGCGTTACGCCCCGGTGCTCATGCGCCGAAGAGGTGCTGAATCCAGCCGAAGAAGCTCACGAAACCCGCCCGCGTGTCGTTGTACATCACGATCACGAACAAAAGCGCGATCGCGAGCAGGCCAAAACGCAGGATGTATTCGCGCGTCCGCAGACTGAACGGGCTTCCCTTCGCCGATTCGAGCACGTTGATCATGATCTGGCCGCCGTCGAGAATCGGAATCGGCAGCAGGTTGAGCACCGCGACGTTGATGCTCAGAAGCACGATGAGGTACAGCACCTTGTCGAACCCCAGCCCCGCCGCGGTCACCGCTTGCCGCGTGATCGCGATCGGGCCGCCGAGCTCCGACACGGAGCGCTGGCCGTTCCCGATCTGGTGCAGCACGGTGAACACGCCGCCGGCATCGGACTTGGTCTTTCTCACCCCCCAGCGGAACGCGCCCGCCAGGTTCACCGAGGACACGTACACCGGGTTCTTCGCGCCAGCGCCGATCTTGCCGACCGTCTTCGAGCGCGACGTCGCCGAATCCGTTTCGGTGACGGCCTTCGGCGTGATGTGGAGCGTATCCGTGGCCGCCCCGCGATGCACGATGAAATCGATCGAGCGTTCCGCGGACGGTGACACGCGATCGACGATGTCGCTCCACGACCGCACCGGCGCGCCGCCCACGCTCATCACCGAATCGCCTTCGCGCAACCCACCGGCCATCGCCCGATCGTTCGGAAAGACCGTGTCGATCACCGGAGGCAGGAACGGCACCAGCGACTCGAGCACCGTGATGGGAGTCGTCGAATCGTTGAGCGCCAGCGCAAAACGACCGCGCTGCGTCGTCAGCTCGACCGAGCCCGCCGACTGAAGTACCTGCTCGTCCACTTCGTCCCAGTCGCGGACGCTGTGCCCGTTCACCGCGATGATCGAGTCGCCGGATTGCAGCTGCGCCAACCCCGGAGCGGACGCGGGCACGCGCACCGCGCCGACGACCGACGCCGGATACACGACCACGCCGTAGTGCAGCGCGATCCACGTCGCGACGGCGACCGCGAGCACGGTGTTCATCGCTACGCCCGCGCTCATGATGATCACGCGAGCCCAAAGCGGTTTGCTCTCGAACCAACGGTTCTCCGGCACGGGCTTCGGTCCGAACGGAATCATCGCGTTGGGATCGTAGTCCGGATCGGCCTCCTTTCGCGCCGTCCCTTCCTCGGTTCCTCCCTCGAGGAACGCCGTCTCCCCGTCGTGCCGAGACGCCATGCGCACGTATCCGCCGAGCGGCAGCCAGGCGAGGACGTACTCCGTTTCGCCCCGGCGCCGGCGGAAAATCGCCGGACCGAACCCGATGGAAAACCGCGGCGCGTAGACGCCGAGTGCCTTGGCCGCGATGAAGTGCCCGAACTCGTGAACGAAGATCACGAGGCCGAACACCAACACCGGCGCGAGTATCGCTTGAACTACGTGACCTAGCATCCGAATCGTCCCTTCACGTGAGCGCGCGCCGCCGCGTCGGCCGCGAGGATCGCGTCGCGATGGTCGCCGCCGAGGTGGCTGAGCGAGTCCAGTGTATCATGAATCGCCGGACCGATCTCGGCGAACCGGATTCGTCCCGACAGGAAAAGTGCCACCGCCGCCTCGTTGGCGGCATTGAAAATGGCCGGCGCCACGCCACCTCGCCGGCCCGCGGCGACTCCGAGCGCGAACGCCGGGAACCGCTCGACAGTGAGCGGCTCGAAGGTGAGCGGCGAGAGCGCGACGGGGTCGAAGCGTGGTACCCCTGAATCCGGAACGCGGTCCGGATGGGTGAGTGCATACAACACAGGAAGCTCCATGCTTGGCGCGCCGAGCTGTGCCAGCACGCTCCCATCCACGAACTCGACCATGGAGTGTATGACGCTCTGCGGATGCACGACCACCTCGATTCGGTCGTATGGCAGCCCGAACAGAAAGTGGGCCTCGATGACCTCGAGCGCTTTGTTGGCGAGCGTGGCGCAGTCGACCGTGATCTTTCTGCCCATGCGCCAGGTCGGATGCCGGAGTGCATCCTCGAGCGTCGCGCGCTCGAGCTGCTCGTCGGTCCATCCGCGGAACGGGCCCCCCGACGCGGTGATGATGATTCTCCGAACTTCGACACCGGGTTTGCCGGTGATACACTGGAGAATCGCGCTGTGCTCGCTGTCGACCGGAATGATTTCGCCGCCGCCGTTTCGGCACGCGTCCGTCACCAGCGACCCGCCCATCACCAGCGTCTCTTTGTTCGCGAGCGCGACGCGCTTCCCCGCGCCGAGCGCGGCGAGCGTCGCCTCGAGTCCCGCGGCGCCGACGACGGCGTTGAGCACGATGTCCACATCGTCGCGCCGCGCGGCGTCCACGAGGCAGGATTCGCCAAGGTGCCAGCCTGGGTGCGACGCGGCGCCGTTCCCCACGATGCCGACGAAGTCGGGCGCAAAGTGGTCGGCCTGTTCACCGAGAAGGCGCGCGTTGTCGTAGGCCGTCAATGCGGCGACGCGGAATCGGTCGCGCTGCCGCTCGAGCACGCGGAGCGCGGTCGTCCCGATCGAGCCCGTGGACCCGAGGATCGCGACGCCGCGAACGCGTGGGAGGGTCGCGGTCACGACGGCGCCCACGTCAGGAGCCAGCCAAAGAGCACGTAGGAGACAGGCAGCACAAATAGAAGACTATCGACGCGGTCGAGCACACCACCATGGCCGGGAATCAGCGTCGAACTGTCCTTTACACCGGCGTCTCGCTTGAGGAGGGATTTGGCAAGATCCCCGACCTGACCCACGGCGCTCACCACCACGCCGAATAGGATGACGCCGACGGGTGCCCAGCGAAAATCCAGATGCGCCGCCGGCCGCAACAGCCATCGAGTCAGGAGCCAGGTCACGAGAACGCTTCCGAGGAGTCCGCCGACGGATCCCTCGATCGTTTTACCGGGGCTCACCGCCGGAAGCAGCTTGTGCCTTCCCATCGTGCGGCCGACGGCGTAGGCGCCGGTATCCGATGCCCAAGTCGCGAGAACCGGCAGCAGCAGCAGCAATCCGCCCGAGGCGACCCCGAACGTCGACCGACCGAGCGAGATCGACGCCGGCGCGAATGCATAGTCGTGATAGCGGATGGCGTAGCCGAAGCTCAGCATCCCGCCGGTGTAGGCGGCGCCAAAGATGGTGGTGCTTACCGCGCCAATCGGTTTCTCGGCGACGCCACGAATCCAGATCGTGAGCGCGAGAACGGCGAGCAGGACGATCGCCGCCAGCGAGAGAACGCCGATCGAGCTGCCAGGCTCGTACAGGCCGAGAAAGCGCGCATGTACGACGAGGGGCGTAAGGCCGGCGATCACGATGCCGACGTCGTCCAGAGGCGTTAGCCCCGTCGCACGCGCCAGGCGAAAGAATTCCCACGCGGCGATCGCCGACGCGATGGCGAGGAGCGCCGCCAAGGCCGCGCCTCCGTACAACACGATGGCGACCGCGATCGGTGCGGCGACGACGCCGAACGCAAGGCGGCGCGCGAGCTCGGAGCTCAAACGGTGCTCACACTTCCATGATCTCGGCTTCTTTCGCCTTGATCAGCTCGTCCACTTTGTGGATGAAGTCGTCGTGGAGCTTTTGCAGGTCCTTTTCGGCGTGCTTGACGTCGTCCTCGGACACGCCGTTGAGCTTCTTGAGCACTTCGCGGGCGTGCGTGCGCGCGTGGCGGATCGCGATCCTCCCGTCCTCGGCATACTTGTGGACGACCTTCACCAGCTCCTTGCGGCGCTGCTCGTTCATCGCCGGCAGAGGAACGCGGATCATCCCGCCCTGCGCCGAGGGTTCGAGCCCGAGCTCGGCTTCGCGGATCGCCTTCTCGATGACCTTGATCTGGCTCTTGTCGAACGGGGTCACGATGAGCGCGCGCGGATCCGGCGCGTTGATCGTCGCGACCTGGTTGAGCTGCATCTGCTGCCCGTACACCTCGACACGTACGGTGTCGAGCATGTTGGGGCTGGCCTTGCCGGAGCGGACGGAGGAGAACTCGTGCTTCACGTGCGCGATGTCCTTGTCCATGACGGCGCGGGCGTCTTTCAGCGTTTGTTGGATGGTGCTCATCGAACCAGGGTGCCGACCCGTTCGCCGCGAATCGCCGCGACGACCGAGCCCGGACGGTGGATGTTGAGAACGATCAGCGGAAGCGAATTCTCGCGGCAGAGCGTGATCGCGGTCTGGTCGATCACTTTGAGCTCCTCCACGATCACGTCGCGGAAGCTGATCTCATCATAGAACTTCGCCTGCGGGTCGCGTTTCGGGTCGGCGGAGTAGACGCCCTCCACGCTCGTCGCCTTGATGATGACGTTGGCCTTGATCTGAATGGCGCGCAATACCGCCGCGGTATCGGTCGAGAAGTAGGGGTTGCCGGTACCGCCCGCGAAAATGACGAGGCGCCCCTTCTCGAGGTGGCGGACGGCGCGGCGGCGGATGTACGGCTCCGCCAACTCCTCCATGCGGATCGCCGTCATGACGCGCGTGTCGACGCCGCGGCGCTCGAGCACGTCCTGGAGCGCCATGGCGTTGATGACGGTGCCGAGCATGCCCATGTAATCGGCGGCGACGCGATCCATGCCGGTCTTCGAGAGCTGCGATCCGCGGACGATGTTCCCGCCGCCGATCACCAGGCCGACCGAGGCGCCGGTACCCAACACGGAAACGACTTCGTCGGCGAGGCGGCCCACCGTGTCGAAGTCGTATCCGAATCCCTTGTCGCCGGCCAACGCTTCGCCGGACAATTTCACCAGGACGCGCGGGTATTTCAGGTCTGGCATGCTGGTATGCTCATCCCTCGTTTTCGGCGCCGCGTGGACCGGCGGTTCAAACTCCCAGCTGATAGCGCACGAACCGGCGGACCTTGACGTTTTCGCCCGTCTTGGCGGAGACCTCCTTCACGAGATCGCCGACCGTCTTGGCCGTGTCGCGCACCCACGCCTGGTGCAACAGCGCGACGTCCTTGTAGAACGCCTGGACCTTCCCCTCGACGATCTTGTCGATGAGATGGTCGGGCTTGCCCTCGGCCTTCACCTGCTCCGTGAAGATGCGGCGCTCGGAATCGATCTTGTCCTGCGGGATCGACTCCTTGTCGATGGCGATCGGGTCGGCCGCGGCGATGTGCTCGGCGAGGTACTTGCCGAGCTGCTGGAAGTCCTCGGTACGCGCCACGAAGTCCGTCTCGCAGTTCAGCTCGACCAACACGGCGATCTTGCCGTTGTGGTGAACGTAGTTGGCGATGACGCCTTCCATGGTCTGCCTTCCGGCGCGCTTCTCGGCCTTCGCGGCGCCCTTGGAGCGAAGCAACTCGACGGCCTTGTCGGCGTTCCCGGCCGTCTCCTCGAGGGCCTTCTTGCAATCCATCATGCCGGCGCCGGTTTTCTCGCGCAGCGCGGCAACGTCCTTGGCGGTGATCGTAGCGGTCATAGTTGAATACCAGTCAGACAGAAGTGTACTTGGTCATGGAAACGCCGCCGGCAACGAGTCCGGCGGCGGCGGAATGCTGCGGTGGACCTGCGGCGCGAAGACTATGCCTCCGGCGCCTCCGATCCACCTTCCGCTCCCGCGGCGCCTTCACCCGGTCCGCCTTCACCCGGTCCCTTGAGGCGAGCGGCGATCGCTTCCGGCTTGGCGCGGCGGCGCCGCGGACGCCGACGACGGCGGCGATCTTCTTCGCCGGCCGGCTCCGCGCCGCGGTCCGAGCTGTACGTGTAACTCTCTCCCTCTTCGGCCTCCTCGCGGACCGGCGCTTCGCGTCGGGCCTCGATGACGGCATCGGCGATGGCCTTCGTGATCAGCTCGACCGAACGGATCGCGTCGTCGTTGCCGGCGATCGGCACGGTGATGAGGTCCGGATCGGCGTTCGTGTCGACGATGGCGATCATCGGAATGCCCAGCTTGTTCGCCTCGTTGACCGCGATGCGCTCCTTCTTCGAATCCACCACGAACAGGATGCCCGGCAAACGCGTCATGCTCCGGATGCCGTAGAGATACTTGGACAGTTTCTCGCGCTCACGCCGCAGCATGAGCTGTTCCTTCTTGGTGTAGTTCTCGAACTCGCCGCCTTCCTCGGTGCCGCTCTCCAGCTCCTTCATTCGGCGCACCTGCTTCTTCACCGTCTGAAAGTTGGTGAGGAGTCCGCCGAGCCAACGCTCGGTGATGTACAGCGCGCTGGCGCGCTCCGCCTCGGCCTTCACCAGGCTCGCGAGCTGCGGCTTGGTACAGACGAAGAGCACCTGTTCGCCGCGCAGCACGACGTCGCGCGCGAGCTTCTGGGCCAGATCGATCTGCCGAAGGGTCTTCTGCAGGTCGATGATGTGAATGCCGTTGCGCTCGGCGAAAATGAACCGGCGCATCTTCGGATTCCACCGCCGCGTCTGGTGGCCGAAGTGCACGCCCGCGGCGAGGAGCGCCTCGAGCGTCGGAGAATACGAGCCTTGCTGATCTGCCATGCGAAACGAACCTCAGTGTGGTTTTGTCTTCGGACGCCTTCATCGCGGAATCGACCGGCGCAGCCGGCACCCGACCACCGCTCGAACGTCCTGTGAGATTGAACTGCTGGTGGACCGGTGGACCGGTCTACCGGTGGACCGCAACTGCCGAAACTGCGTAGGGACTCGTTGCCCTTCTTCGCGGTGAACCGGTCCACCGGTCCACCGGTCAACCTATCTCTTCGAGAACTGGAACCGCTTACGCGCCTTCGGACGACCCGGTTTCTTGCGCTCGACCGCTCGCGCGTCGCGCGTGAGAAGACCGAGGTCGCGGAGCTTGCGCCGATGCGCCTCGTCGATCTTGACCAGCGCGCGGGCGACCGCGAGGCGAAGCGCGCCCGCCTGCCCCGTCGACCCGCCGCCGTCCACGTTCGCGCGAACGTCGAAGCGTCCGAGCGTGTCCGTCGCGACGAACGCTTGTTGAATCGCGCTCACGTGCGCGGCCCGCGGGAAATAGTCCCCGAGCGTCCTGCCGTTCACATCCCACTTTCCCGAACCCGGCTTCAAGAACACGCGACACACGGCCTCTTTCCGGCGGCCGATGGCGTGGATGCTCTGCGTGTCGGCCATTGGCTACTTCTCGCTCTTGATGAAGGTCAACGGCGTCGGCTGTTGCGCGGCGTGCGGATGATCCGATCCGGCGTAGACGCGCAGCTTGCGCCGCAGCACCTGACGTCCGAGCGCGGTTTTCGGCAGCATGCCGTGGACCGCCTTCTCGATGATGCGCTCCGGATGCTTGGCGAGCATCGTGCCGTAGGGCGTGAATCGCTCGTGCCCCATGTACCCCGTGTGATGGAAGTACTGTTTCTGCTCACTCTTCTTGCCCGTTACCTTCACCTTCGACGCGTTGATCACGATGACGTTGTCACCGGTATCCATGTGCGGGGTGAAGATCGGTCTGTGCTTGCCGCGGATGACGCGCGCGACCTCGGCGGCAAGGCGCCCGAGCACCATGCCGTCCGCATCGACGATGAACCACCGCTGATCGATGTCGCGGGGCGTGGCGGAAAACGTTTTCATTGGTCCGACGAACTGATGTGGGTCGAGCGCCTCACCGGTGCGTCGTGCAACCCGGGTCTCGGCAAGGCCGGCTAAGGCCTTTTTTGACAGACCTTTAAGGTAGATAGCCCGCGGGGGAGTGTCAATCTGTGGACTGGTCTCAGGTCTCTGGTCTCGGGTCTCTGGGAACTACAAAAGGGCGAGCACAACAAACGGCCCGGCGATTTCGCCGGGCCGTTGTCGGTCTCTGCCCTTCCAGAGACCAGTGACCTGCGACCAGAGACCTAGAAGTTCACCACAAAATGCAGGAAGAAGATCGATGACGCCGGGGTCGGCCGCACGTTGGTCCCGATCGGCGCCGGGAAGTCCGTGGGCGTCTGATTCTGGTAGTCCGCCGTGAGCGTGATCTTCTGGTTCACGTCGTACGAAGCGCCGAGAACGAAGAAGTTGTACGCCGGCGTGCTGCCGGCATAGTTGGCGGCGCCGGGCACGCTCGAGTCCGGGTCGTTTTGCGGGGTGAAGTGATCGAACCGTGCGACCAGGCTGAACGGCGAGTGCTCCGAGGGATTGAAAACCTCGACGGGACGAATGAAGAAGAAGCCGTCCAGCAGGCGGCCCGTCGAGTCGTGGACGACGCGCGGGGCCGTCAGCGTGTTGCCGCCGTTGTCGCTTTCGTCCCGGCGCTGCGCGAACTGCAAGCCGGCCGTGAGGCGGCAGCGGCCGCCGTTCCGGAAGTCGCAGATCGTCGAATCCTTGATCGCCGCGAACACGCCGAAGCGATTCCGCGACATGCAGTCGGTGATCGCGCCGTTGGTGCCCGGTCCCACCTGCCCCGCGCCGCCGGACTGGAACGCGCTGCCGTTGCAGCCCAGGTAGCCCCACGGCGTGATCGAGATGTTGCGGATGTAGGTGGAAAGGTTGGTATCGTGGCCCCACGGAGTCAGCGACGCTCGCAGCCCGAAATCCTTGAACCGGTTCGTCCCGACGGGTTGAGTCTGACCGGCCGCGCCGGGGTTGTCGTACGAGGCGTAACCGCTGCCGTTCGTGACCGTGCCGTAGATCTCGCCCCATCGGTTGCCCAAAGTCGCGATCCCTGCAAGGCCCATGTCCGATGACGAGAAGAAGCCGTTCTTCTCGATGGCCGTGTTTTGGAGATAGCGCGGCCAGAGTTGCTCTTCCCAATCGATAATCACCGTGTGCAGGAGGCCGAGTCGCCCGACGAGGCTCGACCCGGGGCCGAATTCGTTCTTCAGACCCGTGTATTGCAGATACGCGTACTTGGCGCGAACGACCCAGCCTTGGTAGTAAGC
Organism: uncultured Gemmatimonadaceae bacterium; assembly: GCA_963736315.1. GTDB lineage: Bacteria > Gemmatimonadota > Gemmatimonadetes > Gemmatimonadales > Gemmatimonadaceae > JAQBQB01. The sequence goes on from CAVTOB010000001.1 coordinate 1,405,536, forward strand.
ATTCTGCGCGGGATTCGTGTTCTGGAAAATGTCGGTCGTAATGCGAATCGCGCCGTTGTCGCCCGCGGGCATCTTGAACGTGAGGTACGCGCGGCCAAGATCGAACAAATTCGGGCTGCTGCCGCCAAGGTTCGCTTTCGCCGCTGAATCCGTCTTGATCTGCCAATTGCCGAAAATGACGCCGGAGAAGTCGAATCCGGCGGTTGCGGGTGAGGGTGCAGGTGCCGTTGGCGTTTGGCCGTGGGCGCGGAGCCCGGGAACGATCGCGATTGCAGCGGCAACGGCGATCAGACGCGCAGAGCGAGGAGTCATTGAGGGGGGAGTCTCTCTGCTGGAGGAGTTGGGGGACAACTCGGACCCGGCCGTTGTTACCGGTTCCGTCACAGCAGCCCGAACCTGACGCGAACTCGTCGCACGTCCTTCACGTGCCGGTAACGGCGGCGTAACGACGCTGACGCAGTGTTCCGGCGAACCGCCTTCACGCGTCGACCATCGTGGGCGGAAAACGAGAGGGCCGGCTTTGCTCGCCGGCCCTCTCGTTTGGTGATCACGGGGACGACCGTCTACTTCGCGACGTTCTTGATGGTGCTCAAGCGCTTGTCGAGCGTCGCAACAACCGGCGCCGGCAGCGGACCATAGTCGAGGGCAACTGCATCCTTTTGCCCGGCGTGAATGGCCCAACGCAGGAAGTCCACGACCTTCTTGCCTTTGACCGGATCAGCCTGGGTCGTGTACAGCAGGATGTAGGTCCAGGACGAAATCGGATATGAAGTCTTTCCTGAGGCGTTGACGAAAGACACGCGCAGGTCCGGGCTCGAGGCCACCTTCGATGCCGACGCGGCCGCGGCCGCGACGATCGACTCGATCGTCGGCGTGACAAACACGCCCGCCGCGTTCTTGACTTCGCCGAACGGAAGCTTGTTCTGGCGCGCGTACGCCAGCTCGACGTATCCGATGGCGCCGGGTGTCTGCTTTACTTGTCCGGATACACCGTCATTGCCTTTCCCGCCGAGGCCGACCGGCCATTGTACGTCCTTGCCACGTCCGGGGCCCGACGCCCACGCCGGGCTCACCGTCGTCAGATAATCGGTGAAGATGTACGTCGTGCCGCTTCCATCCGAGCGGTGAACAACGACGATGTCTCGATCCGGCAGCTTCACGCCCTTGTTGAGCGCGGCGATCTCAGCCGAATTCCACTTGGTCACCTTGCCCATGTAAATGTCGGCGATCAGCTGGCCCGTGAACTTCAGCGGTTGCGTAACCTCGGGCAGATTCCACGTGATCACGTCGGCGCCAAGCACCGTGGGAATGTGAACCGCGGGGCCTTTCAATTTCGAAAGCTCCTCGTCACTCATCGGAGCATCGGACGCGCCGAAGTCGACGGTGCCTTCCGTGAACTGACGGACGCCACCGCCAGAACCGATCGGCTGGTAGTTGATCTTCACGCCCTTCTGCGCCGCGTATTCCTTGAACCACTTGTCATAGATCGGGAACGGGAAGGTAGCGCCCGCACCGTTCAGGTCCTGCGCGGACGACGGCGTTGCGAACGCAAACGCGCCGCCAACCACGAGCCCGGCGAGTTTCAGAACGCGTGCAATCACGATTGCTCCTGTGTGGAAAGGGGGGGACATGCGGAAGCTTCCCCGAACGGCGTAAAGGGATTTCGCTCGTGGTGTAACACTTTCGTCACCACGGGCGGGGCCGTGTGGGCCTTCGCGGCCAGCCCGAGCGGAACATCTAACCCTCACAGGCGGAGCGAAATCAGCGATTCCGCGTCTCGTCGTCGGCGTATGGCACGGCCGACGGGCCCGAGTTTCCAAGCGCGGGCGCATGCCGAATAGTCGTTACCTGGCCGTTACACGACGCTACCAACATGGTTGCACTCGGCGGGGAAGGTTCAAAAAACCCTCGACTCTCCCCCGCCGGGCCATCTCATGAAACGTTGGGAACCGATGACGGTTACGTTCGTCTGCCTCTCCCCCGACGCGTGCGCGGGGCTCGCGCTCACGGTCGAGCGGTGTTGGCTCGGGTCGGCGAGGTGACGGGCCGAATAGCAACGCCGGCCGAGCCGCCCGAATCGGCGCGTCGTTTCGCGTTGCCGACCTTGCCAACGTCAGGCGTCGCGATTCATGGGTCATCGCCGGGAGATCGCGTCTACCGGATTGCGACGACGGCGTTTGCGCTGTTCATCCCGCTCCTGCTCTGCCTGATCGCCATCGAGGTGTTCGTCGCCGGTTGGCCTGCGCTGCGACAGTTCAAGTTGGCGTTCTTCACGGGCAGCGAATGGGACGCGGTCAAAGGACACTTCGGCGCAGCGCCGGCGATCTTCGGTACGATCGTCTCTTCGGCGCTTGCCTTGATCATCGCGACGCCGCTCGCAGTGGGCGTCGCGATCTTCCTGTCGGAGTTCGCGCCGCGGTGGCTGCGGCAACCGATCGCGTTCTTCGTGGATCTGTTGGCCGCCATCCCGAGCGTCGTCTACGGCCTCTGGGGAATCTTCGTGCTGGTGCCCGTGCTCCGGGACGACGTGACTCCCTTCATCAAGAACACGTTGCATCTCGGCGGGTTTCCGCTGTTTTCGGGTCCGATGTACGGCCCCAGCATGCTTGCCGCGGGCGCCATTCTCTCCATCATGGTGCTGCCGTACGTCTCGGCGGTCACGCGCGAGGTGCTCATGGCCGTGCCGCGCTCGCAGCGCGAGGCCGCGCTAGCCCTCGGCGCGACCCGCTGGGAGATGATCTGGGATGCGGTTCTGCCGTTTGCGCGGTCGGGCATCATCGGCGGTGTCATCCTCGGTCTGGGACGCGCGCTCGGCGAGACGATGGCTGTGACGATGGTCATCGGAAACCGGCACGAGATTGCGGCGTCGTTGTTCGCCCCGGGCTACACGATGGCCTCGGTGATCGCCAACGAATTCACCGAGGCGACCAACGATTTTCACGTATCGGCGCTCATGGCGGTCGGCGCGGGCCTGTTGACCGTCACCATCATCGTGAACGTCATCGCGAGGTGGCTCGTGTGGCGCACAGGGCGCGGGGGGCGCGGATGACGGGCCCGTCGGCAAGTTCGGCGAGCATGCGCGCGTCTCTACCGTCGCACCGGGAGCTTCTCGCGTCGAGCGCGGCTCGGAGCCGGCGCCGCCGCCAAATCGTCAACTACGTGATGCTCGGCCTGACGTACGTCGCCGCGTTCACCGCGACGGTCCCGCTGATGCTCATCGTGTGGCATCTGCTCAAGACCGGTGTTGCGTCGATGAGCTGGCGGATCTTCACGGAGATGCCGGTGGCGGCCGGGGAAACAGGCGGCGGGATGGCCAACGCCATTGCCGGAACCGGGATGCTCGTGCTGATCGCTTCCGTATTCGGTCTCCCGGTGGGGATCGGCGCCGGGTTGTATCTGGCCGAGGAGGGCTCGGCGAAGATTGCGACGACGGTTCGCTTCTTATCAGACGTGCTCAACGGGCTCCCCTCAATCGTCATGGGCATCTTTGCATGGCAGCTGCTCGTCAAGCCGTTCCAGCATTTTTCGGCCATTGCCGGCGGGGTCGCCCTGGGCGCGATGATGATCCCCCTCGTCGCGCGCACGACCGAAGAGATGATTCGCCTCGTGCCGGTCGCGATGCGAGAGGCCGCGCTCGCGCTGGGCTACACCAAGTGGCGGACGTCATTGAGCATCGTGCTGCGCACCGCCTTGCCAGGTATCGTCACCGGAGCGCTCGTGGCCGTGGCGCGCATTGCGGGCGAAACGGCGCCACTCTTGTTCACCGCGCTCGGCAACGGATTCTGGTCTCTCTCTCCCACGCAGCCGATCGCCGCGCTGCCACTCCAGATCTACTACTATGCGATTTCCCCATACGACGACTGGCATTCGAAGGCCTGGTCCGGGGCACTCGTCCTCCTCGGACTCGTCCTCGTCATCAGCGTCGCCGCCCGATTCGCGACGCGATCGCGCTTTGGCCTCGGTGGCGACTGATCCCGGGATGTCGCAACGGACGGGGCGGCCGCTGCGGACGAGCGTGAGGAACGATGGCGCTGCCATCGAGGGCGAGTCGGCGCCACAGGGAGAGCCCACCGAGTGCCTCGCCGTCGAGTCCCTTGACGCGTATTTCGGCGCATCACGAGTGGTTCGGGATGTCTCGTTTGGCGTGCAGGCGGGTCAGGTGACGGCGATCATCGGCCCGTCGGGGTGCGGCAAGTCGACGCTGTTGCGCTGTCTCAATCGAATGCACGAGACGGTGCCAGCGGCGCGTGTCGAGGGGGAGGTGCGATTTCACGGGCGCGACATCTATGCGCCGGGCGTGAGCGCGATCAGCGTTCGCCGCCACATCGGCATGGTTTTCCAGCGACCGACTCCCTTCCCGACGATGTCCATTCGCGACAACGTCGCGGCCGGACTCAAGATCCTGCCAAGATCCGAGCGGCCGTCACGGGGAGAAGCCAACGCTCTCGTCGAGCGCGCGCTCCGCCGAACCGCGCTGTGGGAAGAGGTCAAAGACCGGCTCGGAGCCAGTGCCGTGGCGTTGTCGGGAGGGCAGCAGCAGCGGCTGTGCATCGCCCGGGCGCTCGCGACATCGCCGACCGTCCTCCTGCTCGATGAACCAACGGCGTCGCTGGATCCGCTCAGCACACAGCGCGTCGAGGAGCTCGTGTACGAGCTGCGCGCCGACGTGACGATCATCATCGTGACGCACAACATGCAGCAGGCGGCGCGCATCTCGGACAAGACGGCGTTCATGCTGAACGGCGAGCTCGTCGAGTTCACCGCGACCAACACGATGTTCACCGCGCCGAGTGATCCGCGCTCCGAGGCGTACGTCACCGGGCGGTTCGGGTGAGCGCGATCGTGGCCGAGCCGCCGCGCGAGGTGGAACCGACCGCCGCGAGCCGCGGAACGGTCGAAGCCGAGAACTTTTCGTTCTGGTACGGCGAGAAGCAGGCGTTGCACGGCATCACGCTCTCCATGCAGCCGCGCACGGTCACGGCGCTCGTGGGCCCATCCGGCTGCGGCAAGTCCACGTTCCTCCGCTCCATCAACCGCATGAACGCGCTGCTGCCCGGCGTACGGCACGAAGGGAGCATTCGGGTGGACGGCACGGACGTCTTCGCGGACAAGGACCCGGTCTCGCTGCGCCGTCGCGTGGGCATGGTGTTCCAGCGCTGGAACCCTTTTCCCAAGTCGATCTACGAAAACGTTGCCTATGGGCCGCGTATCGGCGGCGTGAGCAAGCGCTCGGATCTCGATGCGATCGTCGAATCCGCGCTGCGCCGAGCCGCGCTCTGGGAAGAGGTGAAGACGCGTCTTCGCGACAGCGCGCTCGCGCTGTCCGGCGGCCAGCAGCAGCGTCTCTGCATCGCGCGCGCGCTGGCCAACGAACCCGACGTGCTGCTCCTCGACGAGCCGGCGAGCGCGCTGGACCCGATCGCCACGCAGAAGTGTCGAAGAGCTGGTGTACGAATTGCGCCGCGATCTGACGATCGTCATCGTCACGCACAACCTGCAACAGGCGGCCCGCGTCTCCGACGTGACCGCATTCTTCTACCTCGGACAGCTCATCGAAACGGGCCCGACGGACCGGATGTTCACGAGCCCCCAGAACGAGCGCACCGAGGCGTACATCACGGGGAGGTTCGGATGACCACGACGGTAGAGCCCAACGCCACCGGCTTCCGCCATTTTCACGACCAGTTGGCGCAGCTGAAGCAGCGTCTGCTCGACATGTCGGATCTCGCGACCTCGCTGCTCGACCTCTCGGTCGACGCGCTGCTGAGCCGCGACGCCAGCCTCGCCGACGCCGTGCTGACGACGCGACCGCGACGTCGACGCGCTCGAGCTCGAGATCGAGGACCAGGCGATCGGCCTGCTCGCGCTCCAGCAGCCGATGGCGCGCGACCTTCGTTTCATCATCGCGTCGATCAAGGTGGCCAACGACCTCGAGCGCGTCGGCGACCACGCGGTGAACATCGCGCAGAGCGCGCTGCGACTCGCTTCCAACAGCACGCTCATCACGCCCGATCCGGAGATCGCCGAGATGTCCCGGCGCGCGCGTCAGATGCTGCGCGACGCGTTGACCGCGTTCGTCCGCGCCGACGGCGCCCTCGGCCGCGACGTCTGCCGAGCCGACGACGAAGTGGACGCGATGCACAACTCCGTGTTCCGCATCCTCGTGACCCACATGATGGAGGATGCGCGCACCATCACGCCGTCGCTCGAGCTGCTGCTGGTGAGCCGGAACCTCGAGCGTGTCGCGGATCTGGCGACGAACATCGGCGAGGACGCGGTCTTCCTCGCCGAGGGCAAGACGATCAAGCATCACGCGGAGACGCACCCGGCGCAGCCGATACGCGCCAAGGGCTGAGACTCACGGCACGGGAACGGCGACGATCGCCAGCCACTTGCCGTCCTGACTGAGGGCGAGGCGGGAGATTCGCGACAGCCCTGCCGGGGCGAGGTCGATCGCGTCCTGCCAATCCGTCGTTCCCGGCTTCCACGAAACGAGCTTCGACCCCGTCGATGAGAGCACGAGGTCGCGCGCCAGCCACACGATGTCCTCGGAGCCGCGGGGGAGCGCCACCAGGTCGCTGATCGTCTGGTAAGGCCACGACATCGTCTTGAGCTTCACGGCGCCGGTCGAGTCGTGCGCCGTGAACGAGAATCCGCCGCCGCCGATCGTCGGCGCGAGCGACCGCCCGATGTTCCGGGCGAGCGTGTCGGCGTGTCCCGAGCGAAGATCGTAGTGCACGAGCGCGTTCGGGTTGCCGAGGACGAACAGCGCGAGGTTGTCGGGATCGATCCACGCGTGGTAACCCACGGGCTTCACCGTCGGCACGAGCAACTGCGGATCGGAGCCGTCCATCGCGAAGCTCCACAGCCGCTGCGCCGAATCGCGCTCGACGCGAATCACCGAGAAGCGCTGCCCGCCCGGCATGATCGTCGCCGAGTACTCGCTTTCGGGCGTGGAGGTAACGCGGGTGATCGCTTTGGTTCCGACGTCGTAGCGATAGATGTCCGACTGACCGTCCTCGTGGATCGACGTGAAGAGCATACCCTTGCTGTCGGGCGTGAACGCCGGCTGGTTGTCGTAGCCGGGGCGGTTGGTGACGTTGACCGGCTTCCCGATCGTCGGGCGTCCGTCGGTCGATGAGATCGACAGCGGCGCGAGGAAGATGTCGGTCGCCGGAGGCGCCTGGGCTGCTTGCGCCCCCGCACTCCGCACTCCGTACACGGCCAGCATCAAACCCACGGTCGAACAGCGCATGTCCATCCTCCGCGATGTCGTGACGTTCACTCCAGCTCGATGAGCACCGCGCCCTTCTCCACCGCCGTGCCCGGCGCGGCGAGGATCGCGCGCACGCGACCCGCGGCCGGCGCCCGAAGCTCGTTCTCCATCTTCATGGCCTCCATCACCACCAGTCCCTGCCCCGCTTGCACCTCGTCGCCCGGTTGCGCGTTGACGCGTACGATGAGTCCGGGCATCGGCGCGACGAGTGGCGCCGGGCCGGACGGCCCCGCGCTCTTGCCGGAGAGCTCACGAATCGCGCGAGCGCGTTCGTCGAGCGCCTCGACCTCGAACCGATAGCCGTCCAGCCACAACGTGTATGCACCGCGCGCACCCGGTCGCACAACCACGCGGTGGACTTCATCGCCGATCGTGACCATGCGCACCGGGCTGCCGTTGATCGACTCGACCGCCGCCGACACGCGCTCGCCGTCGACCTGCACGCCGTGCTCGTCGAGGGTGACTTCGTGGTCCTCGCCGTTGACACTGACGTAGTACTTCACGTGGTCTCCCCCTCCCCCTGGGGGACGGGCACGAGCTCGCAGACCGTTTCGACGTGCGCCGTCTGCGGGAACATGTCGAAGGCGCGCAGCGACGCGACGCGAAAGCCCGGGAGGCGTGCGACGTCGCGGGCGAGCGTCGCCGGGTCGCAGCTGACGTAGATCACCGAGCGCGGCGCCGGCGTCGCGTGGGCGATCGCCGCGGTGACCCGCTCGTGGACGCCGACGCGCGGCGGGTTGAGCAGCACGACGTCGGCCGGAAGCGACTGTTCGATGACGTCCTCGACTCGCGCCGCGATCGAGCGTGAGCCGGCGAACGGAGCCAGGCTCTCGCCGCAGGCGCCGGCGGCGTCGCGATCGGCCTCGATGGCGACGACGAGTGCACCGCCGGCCGCCAGCGGAAGCGCCGTGGCGCCGGCGCCGGCGTACGCGTCGACGACGGTCACGGGCCGGTAGGCTCGCGCCAGGTCCAGCACATAGGCGTGGAGTGCGGTTCCGACCTCGGCGTTCACCTGAGCGAACGACGCGCTGGCGTCGCGACCGCCGTCCCCGCCCGTTCCGCGCGACGCGACGAGGTTGCGCGCGCGATGCGTCGGCTGCCACCAGAGCGTCGTCGCGGCCGGGACGGCCTCGAAGAATTCCGCTCGGCGCGGCCACGAATGGCCCCCGCGTACCACCACCGAAATGTCCTCACCGGCGACCTGCACGGCGCCCCGAAGCTCGTCGGCGTCGGGCAGCAAACCGCGCGCGGCGACGACGTCCTTCCACACCGACAGCACGCGCTCGTCCGTTATCGGGCAGTCCTTCAGCGCGAAGATCCGGTCGGGATCGTCGTACGCGCGCAGTCCGATCGTCCAGTCGTCGCCGCCTTTCCCCCCGCCGACGCGCCGCATGGTGAGCGTCAGCTTTCGCCGGTAGCGCCAGCGCCGCGGGCTCGGTTCTATCGCCGGGAGGTCGACCGTCCGTTTGCCGATGCGCGCCAACGAATCGCGTATGATGCCACGCTTCGCGTCCAACTGAGCGTCGTAGTTAACGTGCTGGAGCTGGCAGCCGCCGCACCTGTCGGCGACGTAGTGCGCGCACTCGGGCGTCACGCGGTCGGGCGAGGGACGCACGAGCGCGTCGATCTCGCCGCGCGCGAAACGACCGCCCCCCCGCACGTCGATGTTGGCGCGAACGCGATCCCCCGGCGCTGTGCGCGGCACGAACACGACGACGCCGTTCGACCGTCCGACGCCGTCGCCGCCGGCGGCGATCGAGTCGATGTCCAACTCGGCCAGCGTCACCGCAGTCCCTCGAGGCGCGCGGCCTGAGTCCAATCGTCTCGACGTGAGGCGTCGACGCGTGCCGTGCCGGCCGACGGCGTCTGCCTGAGCGCGCGTCGGTCTCGATCGGCGATCAGCGCGCCGACCAGCGCTGCCGCCCTGGCCGTCGCGGCGGGCGCCGGGGCGCGCACGATCGAATCCAACCGCCGCTCCAGCCATTGGATTTCGATCGCGCCCGCCTTGAATTCGGCGTCCTCCATCACGCGCAGGTGAAAATCGCGCGAGCTCTCGACGCCTTCGATGGTGAGCTCGAGGAGCGCGCGGTGCATGCGGGCGACGGCCGCGTCTCGCGTCGGCGCGTGCACGATCAGCTTCGCGAGCATCGGGTCGTAGAAGAGTCCGATCTCGCTCCCCGATTCGATGCCGCCGTCCCAACGCACACCGGGACCACCCGGCACGTGCAAATAGCTGATTCGTCCCGTCGATGGGAGAAAGCCGTTTGCAGGGTCTTCGCTGGTGATGCGACACTCGATCGCCCAACCGCGCGGAACGATGTCGTCTTGTTTGTAGGGGAGGCGCTCGCCGGCGGCGATTCGAATCTGCCACTGCACGAGGTCGATCCCCGTCACCAGCTCCGTGACCGGGTGTTCGACCTGGAGGCGCGTGTTCATCTCGAGGAAGTAGAACTTGCCGTCGCGGTCGAGGAGGAACTCGCAGGTGCCGGCGTTGACGTAGCCGGCCGCTCGCGCGGCGCGAACCGCCGTCTCTCCCATCGCCCGCCGCAGCTCCGGGTTCACCGCGACGCTCGGCGCTTCCTCGATCATCTTCTGGTGCCGGCGCTGCACCGAGCACTCACGCTCGTTGAGGGAGAGCATCGTGCCGTGCTGGTCGCCGAGCACCTGAATCTCGACGTGCCGCGGGCCGACGATGTACTTCTCGACGTAGACCGCGTCGTCCCCGAAGGCGTTCTTGGCCTCGCGCCGCGCCGCGTCGAGCGAGCCGTCCATTTCCTCGGCGCTTCGCACGACGCGCATACCCTTTCCGCCGCCCCCCGCCGCCGCCTTGAGCAGGACCGGGTACCCGAACTCGTCCGCGATCGATCGTGCTTCGGCGGCGTCGGCGAGCGCCTGCGTCGTGCCCGGAACCACCGGCACCTTGGCGCCGATCGCCAGCCGGCGCGCGGCGGTCTTGCTGCCCATCGCGGCGATCGCTTCCGCCGGCGGACCGATGAACGACAGCCCGGCGTCGCGCACCGCGCGCGCGAACCACTCGCGCTCGGAGAGGAATCCGTAGCCGGGGTGAATCGCCTGAGCGCCCGTGCGGTGCGCTGCTTCGATGATCTTGTCGCCGCGCAGGTAGCTCTCGCTGGAGGGCGGGGCTCCGATGTTGACCGCCTCGTCGGCCTCGCGAACGTGCGGCGCGCGCGCATCGGCGTCGCTGTAGACGGCCACCGAGCCGATACCCATCTCACGACACGCGCGAACGATGCGCAGCGCGATCTCGCCGCGGTTGGCGACGAGGACCTTGGAAAAGCTCACAGCGGAATGTTGCCGTGCTTCTTCGGCGGATTGCGGTCGCGCTTGGCGCGCAGCGTCTCGAGCGCGCCGATGAGTCGCGGACGCGTGTCGCGCGGATCGATGATGTCGTCCACGTACCCGCGTCCCGCGGCGACGTACGGGTTGGCGAACTTCTCGGTGTATTCGGCCACCTTTGCGTCCGTCGCCTTGGAAGGGTCGGAGCTGTCGTTGATCTCTTTCCGAAAGAGAATCTCGACGGCGCCCTTGGGGCCCATCACGGCGATCTCCGCCGTGGGCCAGGCCACGTTGTAGTCGCCGCGGATGTGCTTCGACGACATGACGTCGTAGGCGCCGCCATACGCTTTGCGCGTGATGACGGTGAGCTTGGGGACGGTCGCCTCGCAATACGCGTAGAGCAGCTTGGCGCCGTGCTTGATGATGCCTCCGTGCTCCTGCGCGGTTCCGGGGAGGAAGCCCGGTACGTCCTCGAACGTCACGATCGGAATGTTGAAGGCGTCGCAAAAGCGAATGAACCGCGCGGCCTTGAGCGACGCGCTGATGTCCAGCACGCCCGCCAGGATCGCCGGCTGGTTGGCGACGATGCCGATGCTCGTTCCGCCGAGATGCGCGAAGCCGCACAGGATGTTCTGCGCGTACTCGCGCTGCACCTCGTAGAAGCGGCCGTCGTCCACGACGCGTGTGATGACGTCGTGCATGTCGTACGGCTTGTTCGGATGGTCCGGCACGATGTCGAGCAACGCCGCATCGCGGCGGTCGCGCGGATCGGTCCCCTTTCCGCGCGGGGGCTCATCGAGGTTGTTCTGCGGAATGAACGCGAACAGTTCGCGGATCGCGGCGAGGCATGCGGGCTCCGACTCGTGCACGAAGTGCGCGATTCCCGACACCCCGGCGTGCGTGTCGGCGCCGCCGAGGCGTTCCATCGTCACGTCCTCGTGGGTCACGGTCTTCACGACGTTCGGGCCCGTCACGAACATGTACGACGTACCGCGCGTCATGTAGATGAAATCGGTGATGGCGGGCGAATACACCGCGCCCCCCGCGCATGGACCGAGCACCGCCGAGATCTGCGGCACGACCCCCGACGCCAACGTATTTCGGAGAAAAATTTCGGCGTAGCCCCCCAGCGAGACGACGCCTTCCTGGATACGGGCGCCGCCGGAGTCGTTGAGGCCGATCACCGGCGCGCCGTTGCGCACCGCGAGATCCATGACCTTGCAAATCTTTTCGGCAAACGCCTCGGAAAGCGACCCGCCAAAGACGGTGAAGTCCTGCGAGAAGACGTACACGAGCCGGCCGTCGATGCGCCCGTACCCGGTGACCACGCCGTCGCCGTAATACTTCTCGTCCTGCAACCCGAAATCGCTCGACCGGTGGGTGACGAAACGGTCGAACTCGACGAAGCTGCCCTCGTCCAGCAGCAGGTCGAGCCGCTCGCGGGCCGACAGTTTGCCTTTCGCGTGCTGGGCCTGGACGCGACGCTCGCCGCCTCCCTTCTCCGACTCGGCCGTCCGCCGCTCGAGGAGGTCGAGCTTGTCTCGCATGGTCATAGGCGGAAAAAGCTACGACCGCCCGACGCGGCATTCTAGACTTGCCGGACGGCGCCGGCGAGGCTCAGCGCGGCGCGCGGGATCGGCGCAGGACGATCGTGACCGGCAACGTGTCGGTGAGCGTGAGCGACACGGGCGTCGACGCGCGCTCGTAGCCGGCGTGTTCGATCTGGATGACGCCACTCGACCGCGGCACGAAAGCCAGACTCACCGTTCCGGTCGCCGTCGTGATGGCGGACCGTCCGCTGGCCGAATCGCGCACGGCGGCGCCGACGACGGGCTCGCCGGACTCGCCGTCGAACACGCCCATCACTCGATGGTGCCCGCTCGGACCGTCCAACCGCACCGCGCGCGGCGCGCGCCGATTCGGCGCCGACGAATCGCTCGCGCCGGGGACGTCCCGGACGAAGCGGATCTCGCGAACACTCTGTAGCTCGCCGTCGCTGATGATGTGCGAACCGCTCGGGAGCGGACTTCTACTCCCCGGCCGACTCGCGTCGGAGGTGAGCACGTTGCGCCCGGTGCTCCGAGTGATCACGGGGACGCCGCTCACCAACTCGTCGAACGTCGTCTCGACGACGACGGAGTCGTAGGAGATCGTGTAGCGCGACTTCTTCGACAACGAGATGATCGAGCGCCGGATCACGTAGGTCGCGGGGTCGAGATACATCGTGCCGTCGATGTCCGGGTCGCGAATGTCCTCGGCCGCGCGGAAGTCGATGCGGCGGAACGTCTGGCCGTCGACCGTGGCCTCGCCGGCGTCGTGAAAGCAATGGTGCTTGACGAATTCGGCGTCGGCGAACACGGCGAGCGTCGGTATCATCACGGCGTAGCGAACGCCGAGGATCGACACACCGGACGTGACGATGATGTCGCCAGGCTTGTAGTGCCACCGCTGGTCGCTCGGCACGTTGATGGAGTCGGTCTTGGTGACGACCTCCACCGTGTCCACGAGTGCGGGCGCGACGTCGGGTTTCTTTTCGGCCTTCGGCTCCTCGACGAGATGGCTGAACCGTCGTTCGACGACGGAGTTGAATGGGTACTGCGAGCTGACGAGTCGAAATTGCTCGGCGTTCAGCTGCAATTGCTCGAAGACCTGCGGCAGCGCGTCGCCGCCGGCGGTCGGCGCGCCGGGCAGCCGACAGGGAGTGTCGGTCACTCGCATCGCGGCGAGCGTCACGGGAATCCGCGTGAGCTCGATTCTCACGCGCGTCGTGTCGTTCACGCGGACGACGAGCTGCGTGTCGACCGGCGTAAATCCCACATGACGGATGCGCAGATGAATCGTCCCGGGAGCGGCCTCGAGCTGGAAGGCACCGCTGTCGCTCGTGAAGCGGTCGGCCGACTGCCCCACGATCGAGACGCCGGAATAGGGGAGCGCGACGCCGGCCAACCTGTCGACGACCCGCCCCAACACGCGGCCGGTTTGACCGATTGCGACGGACGAAGTCAGCGCGAGCGCCGCGACTGCGCGAACGAGAATCATCATGTCGAGTCTACAGGATGTACTGGCGCTTGAGCCGAATGTCTTGCGAGGGAATCGGGCTCTGCCCTTGGCGAAACACCTTGACGCTTGGTCGCCGGTCGGCGGCGACCATCTTGATCGACTCGCGGAAGTCCTGGTTTACCGCGGCCAGCTCGCTCAGCACGGACTCTCGCAGTCGCTCGGTGTCGGGGAGGTCCGCATCGGGCGCGAGCTCGAACCAGATCTCGACGCGCTTGTTCGCGTCGGCGTCCTCGTACGGGTGCAGCGCGAAGTTGGTCACGCGTTCGCCGAGCGCGTCGACCCGCAGGATGACGTGCTGAATGTCCTCCGGCGTGATCTTGCAACCGTAGAAACCGACGGCGTTGTCTTGACGTCCCCAGTGAAACAGGAGGGGCAGGTCCACCAACGGCGCAGGCAAATCCGCGCCGAAACGAACGGCCGCCGCGGCCGCTTCACTCGCCGGCAAAACGACGCCGCGGTCGCGGATGTTGTATCGGATCCGCGGCGACACGTTCTCCAGCCGGTTGATCGTGACGAGCAGATTGCGATCGGCGTCGCTCTCGATGTAGTAGTTGAGCGGGTCGTACTGGAAGACCATCGGCAACGGCTCGCGGCCGTACAACGCTTCGGCGAGCGCCGGGTTCGAGGAGAGCGCGTCGCGCAACGCGATCGTGAAATCGGTCTCCACGGCGATGTTGATCTCGAGGTCCGACGCGCCGAAGCTCGAGATCGTCTTGCGAAACCGCCGATTCAGCGCGGCACGGAGCGGCTGCGACATCCCTTCCCCACCGACCACGGCGCACACGTCGTACGCCGACCAGTCGATGTCGGCGGTGTCGACCAGTCCTTTCAGGAACGGCGGGTAGCCGGTGATCACGTACTTATACTTGGGGCCGAGCAGCCGGAGCGTGCCGATCACCTTCGCGGCGTCGGGGCCGATCGACTTGAGCACGCACAGATCGACGAGCGACATCGACACGTTCATCCCCGTCGCCCAGGGGCCGAGCGCGAACGCATTGAGTAGAACGAACGGTTCGTCGCCGAACGCGGCTCGCGTCGCGAATTGGAGTAGACGGCGCGCGGCGGCACGCTCGCTGGGGCCGCGCACCCAATTGCTCGCCTGTCCGCTCGAGCCGGAGGATTCGTCGATGACCGCGCCATGCAGCGGCAGCCGCCCGCCCTGGCAGAGCGCCTCGAGGGGCCACCGCTTGATGTAACCCGCCTTGTCCATCGGCGGCACGTCCTCGAATCGTTCGACGTCGAAGGCACCGTGCTCGCGCAGAAACTCCCGGTAGGCCGGCACCGTGCGGCGCGCGTTGAAGAACGCGGCCGACGCGCGCGTGCGAGAAACCCAGTTGCGCGTCTTCGTGGAGAACACGGGCGCGAACAGCGCGCGATACGCGCCCCATGACGAGAGCGCGACGTCGCCCAGACGGCTCAGCGCGCGCCCGGCGATCGGATCGAACGTCTTATTCACGCTCGACGATGCTCCGCAGGCGCGGCGCGCGAGGCGGCACGTCGCTGTAGCCGAACCGGAAGACGAGCCAGCAGTCGTCGACGTCGAATTGCCGCGCGATGGCGTCGGCATACTTCGCGTTGGTCAGCATCGACCCCATGGGCTGCATGTACACGTCGTGCGCCGCCATTTCGAGCCAGAACGCCATCAGCATCCGTCCGGCGTGGACGAGGTCGGGCCATTCGGCGAACGGGCCGCACAGCAGGCCGATGTGCCGTGTGCCGCCCTGTGTGCGAAGGTACCGGTGTCGCGCGAATTGGCGGAACCCGGGGAGCATGTAGAGCCAGGGCGTGGCGAACGCCGAACGCAGCTCCCACGCCGGCTGGTTCATCGGCCGCTCCCACAAGCCGTCGCCGTCGGGCGGAGTATCGCCGTATCGATACCAGCCGCGAATCTCCCTGCGTTCGTCGCCGAGCTGCAAATTGTCGATCACCGCGTCGGCGTTGAGGCGGAGCACGCGCCGGACGAGACGGTGGTCGTCGAACGCGAGAAAGCGGTGGCCGTACACGCCGGCGATGCGGGCGAGGGCGGCGGTGCTCGCGCCGAGCACGGGCTTGTCGTGATACGGCAAGCGCGACGTGCGGCGGCTCTCGACCAACGCCAAAATGCCGTCGCGCGGCTCGATTTGCATCGTCCAGCGCGTCTCCGCCGGATCCACGGGTCCCGGTTCTCCGAGCGTGGCGCGGCCGACGACCACGCGCCTGGCACCCGTGTGCAGGCTGGCGACGTCCACGAGCGGGACGACGTCGATCGCGACGTCGCGCCCCACATAGCGCGCGGCGTGCTCCAACGCGGTCGCGAAGATGCCGAACGCGGCGGCCATGTAGAGGTTGCCGTGGTCTTCGCGCGGCAGCAGCCGATCGCGGACCACGACGAGATCCGCGTTCCGCGGGCCGCGCGGCACGATGCGAAACGGCTGCGTGTTGTGCGGCGTCGGGGCGAGTCGCGCGACGTCCCCGATTCGATCCCAGACTCGGTCGTACAACTGACCTCCCCCTCCCCCTGCCTACGCAAGTCAAAGCGCCTCGACCGAAAGGCCGAGGCGCTTTGAATTCAAACGAGGAACAGCGCGCGAGTCTACTCGTCGACCACCGCGGAGAGGTCCACGGGCGGGTAGCCCATGTCGTGCTCGGACTCCATCGGGATGATCTTCGACGGGGTCTCGGGGCGCGGCGGCTGGTCCTCCGGAATGTTCGTCACCGCGAGAACGATGCGGCGATGGATCGGATCGACCTCCAAGACGCGGAGGTCGAGCTTCATCGTCTCGTACACGACGTCCGTCGGGCTGTTCACCGTCTTGCCGGTGGTGGTCAGCTGCGAAAGCGGCACGAAGCCCTCGATGTCGTTGCCGATGTCGACGACGACGCCTTTGTCCATCAGGCGGACGACGGTGCCACTGAGCTCGGTGCCGACCGGATACGTCTCACCGATCTTGAGCCACGGATCTTCCTCGGCCTGTTTGAGACCGAGGCTGATGCGCTTGTTCTCCGAGTCGATGTTGAGGATCACGACGTCGACCGTGTCGCCCTTCTTCACGACTTCCGACGGATGCTGCACGCGCTTGGTCCAGCTCATGTCGGAGATGTGAATCAAGCCGTCGATGCCCGGCTCGATTTCCACGAACGCGCCGAAGCTCGTGAGGTTGCGCACTTTGCCGCTGATGCGCGTGCCGACCGGGTACTTGTACGGCAGCACCATCCACGGATCCTGCTCGGTCTGCTTCATGCCGAGCGAGATCTTCTCTTCGTTCGGATCGACCTTGAGCACGACGGCTTCGATCGACTCGCCGATCGAGACCAGCTTCGACGGATGACGGACGTTGCGCGTCCAGCTCATCTCGCTGATGTGGACCAGCCCCTCGATGCCGGGCTCGAGCTCGATGAAGGCGCCGTAGTTCGTGATCGAGACAACCTTGCCCGCCACACGCGTGCCCACCGGGTACTTCTCGGCGACGTCCTTCCACGGGTAGCTCTGGAGCTGTTTGAGCCCGAGGCTGATGCGCTCTCTGGTCCAATCGATGTCGAGGACCTTGACCTCGAGCTCGGCGCCGATCGCCACCATCTCCGACGGATGCGAGATGCGTCCCCACGACATGTCCGTGATGTGGAGCAGGCCGTCGACGCCGCCGAGGTCGATGAACGCACCGAAGTCGGTGATGTTCTTGACGACGCCTTTGCGCACCTGGTCCTTCTCGAGCTCCTTCATCAGCTTCTCGCGCTTGCCCGCCCGCTCGTTCTCGAGAATCACACGACGGGAAACGACGATGTTTCTTCGGCGCTTGTTCAGCTTGATGATCTTGAACTCGAACTTCTGGCCGAGCAGCTCGTCGATGTTCGGAACGCGGCGGAGCGCGATCTGGGATCCCGGGAGGAACGCGTCGACGCCCATGAGGTCGACGACCACGCCGCCCTTGATCTTCTTGACCAGCGTGCCTTCCACCGGCTGATCGGTCTCGTACGCGATGCGGATCTTCTCCCACACGCGCATGAAGTCCGCTTTCTTCTTCGACAGGACGACCGAGCCTTCCTGGTCCTCGAGGTGCTCCAAGAGCACTTCGACTTCGTCGCCGGGCTTGAGGTCGGGGTGGTCCTTGAACTCTTCGAGCGGAACGCTGCCTTCGGATTTGAAGCCGATGTCGAGAACGACCATGTTGTCGCGAATCTCGAGCACCTTGCTCTTCACGATCTCGCCCTCGTCGATCGACGCGAGCGTACCGTTGTAGAGCTCCATCATCTTCTCGTACTCGGACGACGAGTATTCGTCTTCGTCGTACAGCTCGGGACGGCGGTTGACGAGCGGGCGCAGTTGCGCGCGCTGCGCGTCCCGTTTTTCTCGGTCGGTCACAGAGGAGCCGGCACGGCCGGCACTGGGGTTACGGGTTTCGATCTCGGGCATACTGAAAACGTGGTCTCCTGAGACGTCCGCGGATTGTTCGCTCGCCGCGACGAGGTTGGGGTGGACGAATGTGTCGATGACGCGGACGCGCCATCGCGCGACCGCCGAGGCGGAAGCCGCGAACCAGAAATGATACCCTCTTCACCGTCTCACGTCAACGCCAGAAGCTGGCCTCGATCAGCGACTTAGCTCACACTTCCGAGAGACGTTGGAGGCGTCGGACGGGCTCGGCGCTGCACGGCGGCGTGCGCCAGCGCGACGATCCGATCGACCTGATCCTCCTGCGTCAGATAGGTCGTATCGATGAGCACGGCGTCCGCGGCCCGCACCGACTGCGTCGCATCCAGCGCGTCGCGCTGCGCGATCCGATGGGTCTCGGCCGCAATCTCTTCATCGCTCGGGCTGTGGCCGAGGCGCTGCGCGAGTCGCCGGCGCGCACGCTCCCACGGGTCGGCCACCAGGAAGATCTTGAGGTCGGCGTTGGGGAAGACCACGGTTCCCATGTCCCGGCCGTCGACCACGACGTTGTGACCCGTCGCCGTCCGACGCACGAGCTCGTTGACCCACTGTCGCACCCGCTGCATCTGGGCCACCCGCGACACGTTCTGGGTCACTTGGGTATCCCGCAGCCGATCGTCCGCCGGCGTCCCACCGATCACGACCGCGAACGTCTCTCCCAATGGCGCGAACTCGACGGCGCGGGCCGCGAGCAGCACGTCGTCCTCGGTCCAATGCGCCGGCTCTCCCGGACCGGCGAGCCGCGCCGCCGTCGCCGCCCGATAAAGCGCCCCGGAATCCACGTGGCGGTAGCCGAGCCGGCGTGCGACCCACTGCGCCGTCGACGACTTGCCGGAGGCGGCGGGACCGTCGATGGCGATGACGAACGGAACCGGTCCCTCCGTCATCGCGTGACGCTCGCGAGGTCGTTCCAGAAGTTCGGGTAGGACACGGCGACGCAGTCGCGGTCATCGATCTCGATCGCGTTCCCCGCCGCGGCGCCAAGGATGCCGAACGCCATCGCGAGCCGGTGGTCGCCGTGGGTCGTGATTCTGCCGCTCAAGGCTGGCGACGGCCCCCGGATCTTCATCCCGTCCGGAAGCTCCTCGGCGTCGGCGCCGATCGCCCGGAGATTCGCCACGACCGCTGCGATGCGGTCGCTCTCTTTGACGCGAAGCTCGTTCGCGCCGGTGATGGTCGTCTCGCCGGCCGCGCGCGTCGCGAGGCACGCGAGCAGCGGCAGCTCGTCCACCATCGCCGGAACGTCAGCCCGGGTAATCGTCGCCGGACGAAGTTCGCCTGGCTCGACGACGATGTCGGCAACAGGCTCGCCACCCTCGAGGCGCGCATCCACCTGCGTCACGACCGCGCCCATGAGCTCGAGCTGCTCGAGGAATCCGATGCGCGTTTCGTTGACGCACACGTTCTCGAGACGGAGCGAGCCGCCGTCCGAGATCGCCGCCAGCCCAGCGAAGAAGGCCGCCGAGGAGGGATCGCCCGGCACCACGACGTCGAGCGGCTCCACGTAGGCGAGCTCCTCGATCCGCACGCCCGTCTCGTGAACGACGACAACTGCGCCGCGCGCGATGAGCATTCGCTCGGTGTGGTCGCGCGTCGCCTGCGGTTCGATGACTTCAGCGGATACGCCCGACGCGAGCGCCGCGAGCAGGATCGCGCTCTTCACCTGCGCGCTGGCGACTTCGCTCTGCCAGATCACGTCGTGCAGGTCGCTGCCCCAGATCGTCATTGGCAATCCGCCGTGCGCCGCCAGACGGATGCGGGCCCCCATCGCGTCGAGCGGTCGGGCGACGCGCCGCATCGGGCGGCGGCTGAGACTCGCGTCGCCGATGAACGTGGCCTCGATGGGCCGCCCGGCGACGACGCCGGCCATGAGGCGCGTCGTCGTTCCGCTGTTGCCGCAGTCGAGCGGGGATGCCGGCGTCGCGAGCGAAGCGACTCCCCGTCCTTCGATCACGAAATCCGGTGAAAGGTGGGGGATCTTCGCGCCGAGCGCCCGCAGCACGCCGGCCGTCGAGTGCACGTCGGCCGACTCGAGAATTCCCGTCACGCGCGACTCACCCTTCGCCAGCGCGCTCAAGATGAGCGCCCGGTGCGAAATCGACTTGTCGCCTGGAACGCGGAGCGTGCCGGCGACGTTCATCGCAGCCACGCCTCGAGCGTGGTCGCGAGATCCGTCTTCTCGTCCCGATATTTCACGATGACCGGCGCCTGGAGCGAAAGACCATGCTCGGAGCCCCAGCCGCTCGTCACGGCGCGAGCGCCCGGAACGACGACGGCCGCTTCGGGGATTTCCAGCGGATGGTCGGCGCTGGCGCGATAGACGGTTTCTCGCGCCAGGTCGAAGACCGGCGTTCCGCGCGTGAGGACGACGCCCGCGGCCAGGACGGCGCGCGATCGCACGATCGTTCCCTCGTAGACGCCGCAATTTCCGCCGACGAGCACGTCGTCTTCGATCACGACCGGCGCCGCGTTCACCGGCTCGAGCACGCCGCCGATCTGCGCGGCCGCGCTCACGTGGACGCGTTTGCCGATCTGCGCGCACGACCCGATCAGCGCGTGCGAATCCACCATCGTGCCGGTGTCGACGTATGCGCCGACGTTGACGTACATCGGCGGCATGCACACGACGCCCGGCGCGACGTACGCCCCGCGGCGGATCGACGAACCGCCCGGCACGACGCGTACGTTCTGCTCCACGCCGAAGCGGCGAATCGGATAAGTGTCCTTGTCGACGAACGACAGCTCGCCGTCGTACGCCTTGAGCCGGCCGTACCGAAATCCGAGCAGGATTCCGCGTTTGACCCACGCGTTGGCGCGCCAGGCATTGTCGTCGCCCCTGCTCGCCGAGCGAACCGCGCCGGATTCGAGCGCCGCCAGAAGGGACTCGATCGCGTCGCCGGCACGCGTCGGCAGCGCGGTGCCCTCCGCGGTCGCGGCGAGCGACTCGATGTCCTTCTCCAGCGCTTGGAGGTCCGTCACGACGCGAGCTCGACTCCGGCGCCCAATAAGGCGGCGCGCACCGTTTCGCCGTGTGCTTCCGACAGCGGCACGAGCGGCGACCGCAGCACGTTCTTGATCTTCGCCATGCACGCGAGCGCCGCCTTCACCGGAATCGGATTCGATTCGACGAATGCGGCTCGCATCCATGGAAGGAGGGTCATGTGGATCTTCCGCGCGCCGGCGTAGTCGCCGGCCATGATCCGGTTGCACAGCTCCGACATGAGCTTCGGCGTCGCGTTCGACACAACCGACACGATGCCGTCGCCGCCGAGCGACATGACGGGAAGTGTGAGCTCGTCGTCGCCGGAGAGGACGGAGAACTCCGAGCCGCGCCCGCGAATGACGTCGGCGATCTGCGACAGCTGTCCCGACGCCTCCTTCGTAGCGACCACGCCGGGAATCCGTGCCAGCTCGAGCGTCGTTTTCGCCTCGATGTTGCTCGCGGTGCGCCCCGGAACGTTGTAGACGACGATCGGCAGGTCGACCGCCGCGGCGATCGCCGCATAGTGTGCGACGATGCCCCGCTGCGGCGGCTTGTTGTACCACGGCGACGTGTGCAGCAGGTGCGTCGCGCCCCGGTCGGCGACTCGCTTGGACAGCTCGATCGCCTTCTGCGTGTCGTTGCTCGCCGCGCCGGCGACGATCGGCACTCGCCCATTCGCTTGTCGCGCGACGATCTCGACCACACGGCAGTGCTCGTCGACCGTCATCGTCGCCGCTTCGCCCGTGCTTCCGCACGGTACGAGAAAATGGATGCCCTCGGCGATCTGCCAATCCACGAGCGCGCGCAGCGCGTCCTCGTCGACGGTCGAGTCGTCGTTGAACGGCGTCACCAGCGCGGTGCCGCAACCCGTCAGTCGTGCTCTGTCCGCTGTCATTGAGAGTCCTCTGGCGCTTTCGCGCTCGCGAGCACGTCGCGCATGGTGAACACGCCTTGCTTCCCGATGAGCCAGCCGGCGGCAAGGAGCGCGCCCTCGGCGAATACGCGACGGTCGCGAGCGGTGTGCGTCAACCGAATCTGCTCGAACGGCGCGTCGAAGATGAACTCGTGTACGCCCGGAACGGATCCGGTCCGCACGCTCGTGATCGGGATCGCGTGCCCCCAGGCTTGGCCGGCGGCCGCCGCGAGCGTCTTCGCGGTGCCTGAAGGCGCATCCTTCTTCGCCGCGTGGTGGGTCTCGACCTCGTGCGCGTCGAAACCGGTGGCCGCGCGCAGGGCGCGCGCGGCCTCGGCGACGATCTGCTCGAAGGCGTTCACGCCGAGCGAGAAGTTCGCGGCGGTGAGAAGGGCGCCGCCTCGCTCCTCCACCAAGTGACGCACGTCGTCGAATCCGTCGTACCAGCCCGTCGTTCCGACCACGACCGGGCAGCCGAATCCGACGAGCGTCCGAATGTTCGCGGGCGCCGCCGCCGGCACGGTGAACTCAACCGCGACGTCGGCCCCGGCGAGGGCGGCGCGACTTGGCGTCCTCATGTCCCCTTCGTCGAGCGTCGCGACGACGGACCAACCGCGGTCCGGCGCGAGCTCGGCGATGGCGCGTCCCATCTTCCCCATGCCGACGACAGCCAGCTTGCGCGTCACGCCGTCGCCTCCGTCGTCTCCGCCGTTTCAAAGAACGCCGCGTGCAGCCGCTGCATCGCAGGCGTGACCTGTTCGTCGTCGACGACCATCGTCAGGTTGATGCGGCTCGCGCTGAGCGAGAGCATGTGCACGCGCACGTCGCCGATCGCGTCGAGCGCGCGCGCCATCGCGTGTCCGCCCTCGGCGATCGCGCCGCCGACGACCGCGACGATGCCGCGATTTCGCTCGATGGCGACGTCTCCCAACGATCGGAGGTCGGAGACGATCGAATCGAGCCGCGACGCGTCGTCCACCGTCAACGACACCGACACCTCCGACGTCGCGACGACGTCCACCGACGTCTTGTGCCGCTCGAACGTCGCGAAGATCGACCGCAGAAAACCTTCCGTGAGCAGCATGCGCGGCGAGCCGACACGCACGAGCGTCACGCCCGCCTTGCCGGCGATCGCGCTCACCGACCGCTGTGGCGCGTCGAAGGTGATCTTGGTGCCGTGTCCGTGCGGCTTCATCGAGTTGAGAACGTACACCGGAATGCCGAGTCGGACGGCGGGGGCGATCGTGTTCGGGTGGAGCACCTTCGCGCCGAACGATGCCAGCTCCGACGCCTCGGTGAACGCAATCTGCTCAATCAGGCGCGCGGATGGAACGACGCGCGGGTCGGCAGTGAGCATCCCGTCCACGTCGGTCCAGATTTCGATCGCGTCGGCGCGGACGGCTGCGCCGATGAGCGACGCGCTGTAGTCGCTGCCGCCGCGTCCGAGCGTCGTGATGATTCGCGTTCCCTCCGCCGAGCCGATGAAGCCGCCGAGCACCGGGACCTGTCCATCTCGCAACAGCGGCAGGATGAGGCGGCGGCACGAGTCGGCGATCGCATCACGCTGCGGCTCGGCGCGCGTAAAAGCGTCGTCCGTGATCATCACGTCGCAGGCGTCGACGTGAACCGCGGGCACTCCCAGTCGTCGGAACGCCGCGACGCACAGCAGCGACGACATCCGCTCGCCGAACGACGCGATCGCGTCGAGGCTGCGCGGTGTGACGTCCCCCAGCGTCGACAGCGCCTCGGCGAGGTGCGCGAGCTCGTCGACCATCGCGCTCAACTCCTCGCACGTCTCGACGGCGTCGCCGCCGTCGCCGAGCAGCCGTTCGGCTTCACTCAGATGGCGGTCGCGAAGCCCCTCGAGCGAGGCGAGCGCGCCGAGCAGGTGTCCGCGCGCCGCTTGCTCGGCGAGGGCGAGCAACGAGTTGGTCACGCCGCCCATCGCGGAGACGACGACGATCGGTTCGCGATCGAGCCGCGTGCTGACGATGCTCGAGGTCCGCCGAACGGCGTCCGCGTCGGCGACCGACGTTCCGCCGAACTTGAGGACGATCACGAGCCGCCGAGCAGCCCGCAGCGCACCATCAACTCGGCGTTCAGCACCGACGCGCCGGCCGCGCCGCGAATCACGTTGTGCCCCATCGCCACGAGCTTCACGTCGAAGACCGGATCCGGGCGCACGCGCCCGACGATCACGGTCATTCCACCGCCGGCGTCCACCTGCCGCCGTGGCTGCGGCCGATCCGGTTGGTCCGTGAGGACGACCGGCCGCTCCGGCGCACTCGGCAGATTTCTGGCGTCCTCGGCGCCGCGCCATTCGGCGATCGCGCTCGACACCTCGTCCGCCGGTGCGCGCCGTTTCAGCCCGAGCGAAATACAAACGGTGTGACCGTGCTCCACCGGAACCCGATTCGCGTGCGCGCTGATCGCGAACTCCGCGCTCTTGATCGACGACGCATTCACCGAGCCGAGGAACTTGCGGACCTCGGCTTCGATCTTGGGCTCTTCGTCGGCGATGTACGGAATCACGTTGCCCACGATGTCGAGCGACGGAACGCCGGGGTACCCCGCCCCGGAAACCGCCTGCATCGTCGTGACGATCATGCGCTCGATGCCGAACGCCTGATGGATCGGCGCCACAGGCAGCGTCGTGACGATCGCCGAGCAGTTTCCGTTCGCGACGATGGCGCCGGGCCAGCCGCGATTCTTCCGTTGTGCCTCGATCACGCTCAGGTGATCCGGATTGACCTCGGCGATGACGAGGGGCACGTCCGGGTCCATCCGATAGTTCTTCGCGTTGGTCAATACGGTGCGCCCCGCACGCGCGAAGGCCGGCTCCGCGTCGCCGGCCGCGGCCGAGTCGAGGGCCGAAAAGACGATGTCGGCTTCCACGCGATCCGGATCGCACGGCTGGACGATCATGTCGGCGACGAACGGCGGCATGTCGCCGGCGCTCACCCACCGCGCGGCTTCGCGATACGGCTTGCCCGCCGACCGTTCCGACGCGGCGAGGCCGACGATCTCGAACCACGGATGCCCGACGAGCAGCCGGATGAACGTCTGCCCGACGGCGCCCGTGGCGCCGAGGATCGCGACGCGCCGGCGGCGACCGGGGCTGGGTGAAGGGGCGGGCGGGTTCGAGGACACGGGGATCACGCGAGCAGAGTCTTTACGATCTTCTTATACGATTCGACCGCCGCCTTGAGCTCACGCACGCTGATGAATTCTCCGGGCGTGTGCGCGACGTGGATCGAGCCGGGCCCGAAGAGGAGCGGCGTACCCCAGCGCGAGAGCAGCGGGATGTCCGACGTATACGCGACAGGTGCAACTTCGAAGCCGGGGATCGTGTGAAAATGCTGCGCCGGGATGTGCGATCCGAACTCGAGCTCGGCTCGCCCCTTCGCCCACTTCTCGATCTGGGCGCGTATCGGCGCCACGTCGCCGACTAGACGAAACATGATTTCAGCTTCCGCGGAGGCGGGAATAATGTTCGCCGCCGTCCCGCCGCGCAGAACCCCAACGTTGTACGTGGTGTCGCCGAGGACGCGTCGCGCGGCAGGTCGAGCTGATCGAGCGTCGGCAGCAGCGAAAGCATCGGGGTGATGGCCGACTCGCCGAGGTGTGGATAGGCGGAGTGCGCGGCACGCCCGTGGGTTCGCACGGTGACGCGGAGCGAGCCCTTCGCGCCGCTCGCGAGCTTGCTCTCGGTCGGTTCGCCGTTCACGAGAAACTTGCTGGTCGCCGCGAGATGATTCGCCGCGCGCGCGCCGTCGGACCCCTTCTCTTCCCCGACGACGAACAGCAGGTCGACGCGTTCTTCACCGGTGTTGGCGAGTTGGTCGGCGGCAGCGAGCATCGCGGCGGCGATTCCCTTGGCGTCGCAGGAGCCGCGGCCCATGAGACGATCGCCGTCGCGTTTGGGCGCGATGTAGGGAAGGACTGTGTCGAGGTGCGTAGAAAACGTGACGCCGCGTCCCTTGCGCGACGCCCACACGTTGGCGCGGTCCTTCGTCACCTCCTGGAGCGTGACGTTCCATCCGCGCGCGACGAGCCATTTCGAGACAAAATCCACCGCGCTGCTTTCGGCGCCCGTGGAGGAATCCAACGCGAGCAGTTCGGCGGCGAGCGAGACGACATCGGTCATGCGGGCAAAGCTAGCCAGTCCGGTTTCGTGCTGCGATCAGACTGGCCAGCCACCACGGGGGGCCGCTGCGGCTTCGTCCCGCTTGCTGCTATTGCGCCCGAGCCACGACCGCCTGTCCGACCCGGCGGCCCAGCTCCTCTCCCGCCACGACGTCGAAGCGATAGTGAATCCCGGCGAGCACGCGCGAGCGGGACGCCTCGTCGGCGCGCGCGCGATAGTACGCCGCCTTGTCGGGGAACAGGTACGCGAAGGCCTCGCCGGCCGCGGCGGATTGCGTCGAGTGCCCAGACGTGTAGCTCGGAAACGGCGGCGTCGACAGGGCCGTCGCGAGCGTCGTGTCAGCGGTGATTGGCCGTTCCAGCCAATAGTAGAACTTCGCATCCCAGCAGGCGATCATCGCGTCGGACATTGCGACGCTCGCCAACGCCATCGCGCGCGCCGCGTGCATCGGTCCCAGATTGTGGGCGCGGATCTCGTCGTCCATGAACACTTCCCATCGCGACGACGGCGCGTCGGTCGCCCAGTACCGCGCGGTGTCGGCTTGCGCCGCCGTACGCGTGCGCGCGATGTCGAGCAACTCCGCCAGATCTGCGACGAATTGCGCTGATCCCGGGAGCGGCGGCGGCGGTGGGCGAAACGCCGCGCCCGACGGAATCACCCACGTGCGCCACGAGCCGGCGGTGGGATCGAAAGGAATGGCCGTTCGCTTCGGCGGCGTCGGTTTCCATGCCCATGCATCGGCCGGCGCCGTTCCGGTCCAGGGCGATCCGGAACCATCGGACGCCGCCCGAGCGATGACACGCGCCGCGACTGCGCGGCCAATCGCATAGCCAGCATCGACGTCGCTCCGAAATGCGACCCCGGCCGCGATCCGCGCGTCGCCCACCTGTCGCTCCAGGCGGTGCAGCCCGAGCGTGTCGTCGTTCGGAAAGAGATACGACAGAACCGCCGCCGCCGCGGCCGCCGCCGCGGCGTGGTCCGACGGATAGCTCGACGTCGCGTCTTCATCGACCAACGCATGGACACGCTTGTCGAGCTCGGCGGGACTCCGCCGTTGGAACGCGACCTTCGCATCGCGCGCGGCGACCATGGCGTCGTACATCGCGGCATTCACGAGCGCGAAAATGCGAGCCGAGCGCACCGGCGTGGCGATGCGGACGTCGGGCAGGAGCGGCCAGTAGAACTCGAGAAGGTCGATCGTCTGCTCGTGCCACCGCTCTGTCGGCAGTCCGCCCCAGAAAGCGATCAACGAGTCCGTCGCGGCGGTTCTCGACGACTGGATACGAACGATCTCGTCGATGTCGCGCGCGGTCTCCGATGATGTCTCGCCAGGTGGCGCGGGCGGACGTACCTCCGACGTGCTTGCGAGCACCCAGGTCTTCCACTGCACGGCGTCGCTTTCGTCGACGCGGCGTGGCACCGCCGTCGGCCCGTCGGCGCAGTGAACGCCGGAAAGCACGGCTGCCGTTGCGGCGACGGGCCACATCGCGCGCCGCATGATGCCGCGAGCCATCATCTGGCCTGCGCTCGGCCACTCGGTAGCGCTTCGGGATGAAACGTGATCGTGCGCGCCTCGCCCGGCGCGCCCAGGCCGAACGGATCACGATACGGCTGGACTAGGAATGGTCGCTCCGTCCCGGTTTTCTCGCCGCGATCGTACGCGGGCTCGATCGAAATCACGTGCGTCCATCGCGGAACGCCGGCGAACGTCGTCTCACGAAGATCGAGGGGCAGCGTGAGCCCCTCCGGGAACGGAAGATTCAATGGATTCGAGATCCAGTCGTCGCCTGGAAACTCTTCCTCGCCGTCGGTCTTGAAGTTCACGACGCCCGAGAACGGGCCCCATCCGGTGTCGTCGCGCGAATTGACGGCGCCCGTGTAGTCCGGCGCGAACTTGCCGTAGGAGAGCCAGATCGCTCCGGACTGTCCGATGTCGCGAACCATCCAACCTTCGTACGTCCAGCCCGGATCGAGCTGCGTGAGGCGGACCCACATGTCGTTCTGTTCGGTGGTCCGCGGCGACATGTTGAACAGCCACACGCCGGACTCCTCGTGTGACGGATAGCCGTCGAGCGCGTTGTCGCTCGGCGAAAACATCGTGTACTGGCCCGGGTGGGCGCGCAGCGTCAGCGTTCCCTGCGTGACCGCGCCGACGAGGGAGAGGTCGGCCGTGGCGCCGTGAAAGGCACCGCGCAGCAAACGCTGGGGCGACGGACTTCCCGCCGATCCAGGCGGCTCCACGGTGATCCAGAGCTCCGTGCCATTGGAGATTGGCCGCGACACGTCGAGCTCTACGGTCGGCGCGGCCACGAACCGGCCGAGCGACTCTTGCTGCCCCGCGGTCACGAGCCAGGCTTGATAGCTGCCTTCGGTGGCGGGATCGAGCGCACGGAAGTTCGCCAGCGTCAGCACGATCGACGACGGGTGCAACGGCGCGGCGATGCCCGCCGCGCCGTCGCCGCCGCAGCCGTGTATGAGCACCGCGAGTCCCAGGCCCGCGAGGGGCCCCGCGATCCGACGACCTATTGCGTGCACTCGGCTGGTGTCACTCCCTGGAAATGCGGATTCGTCTGGTATTCCTCGAGACTGATCGGCACCGCCCGATCGCGGCCTTGCAAGAATGTGTTCTTGGCGGGCCCCGGGTCGGAGTACCACCGGCGGAGATCCCACAACCGCCGCGCCTCGAGCCACAAGGTTGCGCCACGCTCGAACTCGATCGTCTTCCACGCCGTCGCGATGTCCGGCGCGTTTGGCAGCGCGGCCATCTTGTAGTTCGCGCGGGCTTGATTCATGAAGGTGAAGGCGCCAGTGATGTCGCCGGTGCGCAGCGCGGCTTCGGCCTGGATGAGGCGCATTTCCGTACCCTTCACCACCGGAATGTCGGCGCCCAGATCGATGTACTTCGCTTGACGGAAGTATGGCGTGACGCCGTCTTGGCCCTTCTGAATCGTGCCATTGGACGCCTTGATCGTGTCCCACGGCACGCGCGGATCGCCGAACACTTTCGCCCAACTCGTGTTGTAGAGTGAGAACTCGCGGCGGACGTACGTCTCCTGCACGAGGGAGTTGTTTTCACGCGTCGAGTTGGTGGAGAAGAGCGCGCTGTAGACGAACGCCGTGGGCACCTGCGCCGCGTCCGACGCGGCGGCGTCCCAATTGCCCAACCAGGCCCGCACGGCGGCGCGACCGCCGTACGCGGCGTTGAGAATGTCGGTCGCGCCTTTCGCGGCCGTGGCCACCTTGATCGCCTCGGTGAAGAACGTGTCAGCGCGCGTGAAGTACGCCGAGTCGCTGAGCCGTGGACCGTCGTCGAAAACGCCGGCGCACGTCGTTTCGCCGAGCAAGCGGTTCGAGAGGCCGGCGAACAGGTTCGCGCGCGCCGCGTAGACGCTCGTCCCGTAGTCGAATCCGGATTGGCCGGTGAACGCTCTCATACGCTCAATGCCGGATTCGGCCTCGAAGCGCGCGCGGTGCATCGTGGACCAGAGCCCGCTCACGTCCTCGGGCCGGATGATACCGCGCACCCACAAACCTTCCTGCGTATAACTGCCGCCATGCCCCATTTCGTCGCTGGCGATGGCGGTTATGCGGACCATCTCGTCGTAGACGTTCGCGTAGTCGGCCGACATGCCGACGACGAGCGCCGGCACCGCGTCGGGCGTTTGGAGCTTCGCGTCCTCGATCGGCCCGGGGTTCGACACGTCGAGGAAGCCCTTGCAGCTCGCGAGCGAGGCGGCTCCAGCGAGCGCGAATGCGATCAGTCGTGTGTTCGTTCGCATGAGAGGAGTCTCGGCCGTGTCAGAAGGTCGTCCGAATGGACACCGACATCGACTTGTAGGGCGGCATCTGGTAGTACTCGCGTCGGCCGAGGCTCGTGCCCGCGTCCGATCCGTCACTGGACTCGGGGTCCGCGCCGTCGAACTTCGACCACTTCCAGAGATTGCGCCCCGCGACCACGAGCGTCGCGGTCTTCGCGCCGCGCACGAACCGCTGCGGCACATTCCACGCGAGCGACACGTTGCGCAGCTTCACGAAGTCACTCTTCGCGATCCAGAAATCGCTGTTGGCGATCAATCGGTCGACGGCGCACCGACCTCCATCCTTCGCCGAGACGTTGGCGTAGGCCGATGGATTGTCGTCCGGCGTGTACTGTTTGCCGTCGGCGCCGATTCCGGCCTTGAGTGCCTTCTGCTGCTGGTAGCACGGATACCACACGCTCCGCAACGCGTTCTGGTAGCCGATGAAGTTCGTGAGGAACGCGCCGCCCTGATAATCCGCCTGGGCGTCGAGCGTCAGCGAGTTCCGGAACGTCAGCTGCGTCCCGAGGCCGAAGATGCGCGGCGGGTACACCGGTCCGACGTACTGGTCCGTGGCGATGATCGGTGCGACTCCCGTCACGCCGGGGTTGGTGATCACGGCGCCGTAGATCGCGGGCACGGGCATCTGCCGACAGTCGGTTCCGTAGCAGTCGCGCACCGAGCTGCCGAGACCGGTCGAGATCGTCGTCTTCCCAACGTCGATCGCCTTGTTTCGCATCCACGTCGCGTTGACGCGCGTGGCCCAATCGAGGTTGTCGCGCCGGAGCAGCGTGGTGTTGAGCTGGAGCTCGATGCCCTCGTTCTGAATTGTGCCGACGTTCTCCAGCTGTGCGCGGGAGAAGCCTTCGGACGGCGGCAGCGTCACGCCGATGAGCGCGCCGAGCGTGCGGGTGTGAAAGGCCGTCGCCTCGAGCGAGACGCGGTCGCGCAGGCCGCTGACATCGAATCCGAGCTCGATTTCGCGGGTGCGTTCCGGACCGAGCGTCGAGTCACCGACTTGGGCGACGGTCACACCCGGCTTGCCTTCGTCGCCCGCGACCGGATCCCACGTGCGCACGGCGTCGAACGCCCCAGGCGCCTTCCCCGACTCGCCGATCGCGGCGCGCAGCTTGAAGGTCGGAAGAATGTTGGTCGGCCAGAAGTCTTCGTCAGAGATCACATACGCCGCGCTCAGTTTCGGATACCGCTGGAGCCCAAAGCTCGAGCCGAACGCCGAGTTGCCGTCGACGCGGAGCCCGCCCGTGAGAAAAAGGCGATCACGCCACCCGACGAGCTCTTGCAGGAAGAATCCGGCGTTGATGACGCGGGGCCGGTCGTCGCGGCCCAACGTGATCGTCGCCGCGGACGCGAGCGTCGGCTCGCCCGGACCGGAGAACGACTGTCCGGTGACGCCGGTGAAATGCTCGCGATCCTCGAACAGCTGGCCACCCCACGAAAACGTCGACGCGACGCTGCCGCGGCGCACGATGTTCTGGACCGACCCCGCGTAGTCGAGCGAGAGCTTGGTGTGATTCCAGTTCGAGTTGTTGATCGAGCCGGCGGCGAGATTGAGGAATCCAAACGGGATGACGGAGCGGATGTCGTTGTTGTTGTAGTCGAAGCCGACGTTGAAGCGATTCGTGAATTGCGCGACCGGGTTCCACTGGACCGAGCCGCCGAGGATGAAGTGGTCGGCGTCGTTGGTGGACGTGAGGTCGAGGACGTACCCGTTCGTGACGCAGATCGTCGTCGTCGGCACGCCGGTGCACTCGCCCTTGCCGCCCTTGAAGTTGTTGTTCGGCCCACGCATGACGTTGAGCGTGAACCCGTTTGCCAGGTTGCCGT
Source organism: uncultured Gemmatimonadaceae bacterium (assembly GCA_963736315.1). Taxonomy (GTDB): domain Bacteria; phylum Gemmatimonadota; class Gemmatimonadetes; order Gemmatimonadales; family Gemmatimonadaceae; genus JAQBQB01. The sequence continues at coordinate 1,437,262 of CAVTOB010000001.1, forward strand.
CGGGGAGCCAGTTGATGTTCTTGCGGTTGTACGAGGTGTTCACGGCGATGGAGAAGTTCTTCGCCGGCGTGAACGAGAAGTTGCCCCGCACGCCGCCGTCCTTCTGGCCGTTCGTGCGCACCACGCCGTCCTCGCGGTTGTAGTTGGTCGAGAGGAAGTAGGCCATGGCGTCGCCGCCGCCGCGCACACTGAGCGATGTGCGCTCGACGCCGCCGTGCTGCAGCCACGTGCCGCTCGACGGGCAGGTGGGATCGACGAACGCGTGGTCGAACGCGTCGTGCAGGTTCGCGCCGGAGCACTGATTCAGAAAGAGACCGGTCGGATCGGACGACGGGCCGACGTGCCCCATGAAGTTCTGGCCGCCCGTCAGGTCGAGACTCCAACTGCGCTGTCCCGCGGTTCCCGTTTTTGTGAAGATCTGAATGACGCCCCCCGATGCCTCCGTCCCGTACAGCGTCGTCGCCGCGGCACCCTTGACGATCTCGACGCGCTCGATGTCGTCGGGCTTGATGTCGTTCATGGCCAGCGTGCTCTGCCGCGCGTTCGGCGTGAGCGGGCCGGGGTCACTGTAGATGCGCACGCCGTCGACGTACACGATCGGCGCGTTGCTCTGCGTGAGGCTGTTTGTCCCGCGCAACCGAATCGTTCCACCGGCACCGGGTTGCCCGGAATTCCCCATGACGGTGACGCCCGTTGCGCGGCCGGCGAGAATGTCCTGGACGTTGCGCACCGGCTCGGCCGCGATCGCGGTCACGTCGATGGCGGCCGTCGCGTTGCCGACTTCCTTCTTGCGCGACTCGGCGGCAGTGCCGGTGACGACGAGCGCGTCCAGCGAGAGTGCCGCCTCGCGCAGCACGAACTCCGCGGTGGCGGTCTGTCCGTCGGCGACCGTAACGGCTTTGGTCTGCGATGTGTAGCCGATGCGCTGGGCCCGCACTTGATACGAGCCAACGGCCAGGCCCGGAATCCGGAACTTGCCGGCTTCGTCGGTGCGCGCACCGCGCGTCGTGCCGACGATGGAAACGGTCGCCGACGGAAGTGGCGCATTCGTCCCCGCGATCGTCGCAGTTCCTTCGATGGCGCCGGTGGCCTGTGCGAACACACGAGGAGCGACGCCGGATGCGACGAGAACGCACGGCACGGCGAATCGCACGAGCGATGACGCGAATCGGTTCATGATGTACCTCGACGTGAGGAAGCTCGGAGAATGACGAGCGGGCGGTCGCGGCTAACGCCAACATGTTCGCCCAGTACTTGTGATCGCAAGGCCGCCGTGACGGACAGGCCGTCGTCACGTTCGATCGGTCTGTTGACAACACGACCCCCAGCGAACATTCGCGGCTTCGCCGCGACTCATGGCCAATGGCGCTTGGCGCTGCGCGCCGTGGCTGACAACGTTCTCGCGTGTGGCGTGCTCGACCATGGAATCGCAGCGTCCCTCGCGACTACCCGACCGTCATCGGCGAGGCCGAAGAGCGAGCGGCCCGGATCGCACTCGGTCGGCGGCGGCCGAGATGGTCACGACCAGAGAAGGCGCTCCACTTCGGCGAAGGAGGACGCCGTCGCCTCGGCACAAGCGACGATTCTCGGCCGAGACACAAAGCCGGTAAACGCGACGAAGGCGTCCACGACTTCCTGCATCGCGAGGTCCGTCGCGCCATCGCCGACCGCCATGATGGGTCGCGGAAGCTGCAGTTCTGATACCACTCGGGCTTTGCCATCAGCCTTGGTCAGAGCGGAGTCGCGGTCGTACGCCATGTACGCCCCCGCCGCGTCGAACTCGATCGACACGGCGTGCAAGTCGGACTGGGCGAGGCCGAGGTGTGAGGCGAGGCGGAGGAGCGCGGGGCGAAGTCCGCCGCTCACGAGCGTCACCCACACACCCGCCTGTCGAATTCGCGCGACGCTCTCCGTCACGCCGGGCGCCAGCCGCTCGAGGTACACACGAGAGAGCGCCTCGACGTCCTCACGCCGCGGCCTGATCTCGGACAAGCGCGAGGCGTACACGTCCTCCAGGGCGACTTCCTCCCCCTCCATCGCCCGGCGTGTGAGCTCGAGCACACGTTGGGCGACGTCCGGTCCGCGACGCGCGGCGAGCCAATCGATCCCCTCGATTCCGGAGATGGTCGAGTCGACGTCCAGTACCAGCGCTCGGTACTTGGGGTCTGTCATTCTGGTACGGCCGCTGTCCCAGCCTCGGCGTCATTGTCGAAGTTGATCACGGTGACGGATCGGACGTCCGGCGTCGCCAAGAGCCGCATCCGGACGGCTGTGTCGATGGCGCCGTCGACGGTGACGGCCGCCAACGCGCTGCCGCCCTGCGACGTGCGCGACTGGTGATACTCGGCGATGTTGACGCCCGCGTCACCGAGCACGGTTCCGACGCGTCCGATGACACCGGGGACATCGGCATTGGTCAGCACCAGCATCGTGCGACGCGGCATGACGTCGACCGTGAATCCGTCGATGTACGTGATGCGCGGTTGCGCACCGGCGGCGGCCACGCCGGCGATCACGACTTCCTGGCCATCGCTGCGGACCGAGACAGATACGAAGCGCGGCTGTTCGGCGACCATAGCCGGCGCAACCGCCATGGCGATACCGCGCGACTCCGCCTGCACGCGAGCGTTGACGAGGTTCAGTCGTCCGCTGTCGATGACTCCCTCGACGACGCCGATGGCGGCCGACGAGAGCAACACCGCGTCGGCGTGGATGAGCGCGCGGCCGAGGCGGAGCGTCACTTGGCTGACGGCGCGGGCGCCGCGATCCGCGAGCAGCGCGCGAGCCATCGCTGCCGCGCGTCGCGCCAGTAGCAGGGCGCCGCGAACGTCGTCCCAGTCCGCGCGATCGGCGCCAGCGACATTGATCGCGCTCGAGAGCAATCCGCTCAGCAGCGCGTCTCGCACGTGCGCGCACACATCGACGGCGACGTTTCGCTGTCCCTCCGCGGTCGACGCGCCGATGTGCGGTGTGAGGATGACGTTCGCCATCGTCCGCAGTGGGTGATCCGACGCCAGCGGCTCGTGCTCGAAGACGTCGAGAATGGCACCGCCGAGCCGCCCACGCGCCAACTCCGCGACGAGATCTCCTTGGTCGACGATTCCGCCCCGCGCCAGATTCGCGAGGACCGCGCCATCACGAAGGAGCGACAGCTCCGGCGTTCGAATCATGCCGCGGGTCTCCGGCGTGAGCGGCGTGTGAACCGTCACGACGTTCGCGCTCTCGAGGAGCTCGTTGAGCGAATCGGCACGGGTGACACTCAGGGCGTCGAATCGCTCGGCGGCGATGTACGGATCGTACGCGATCACGGGCATGCCGAACGCGCGAGCGCGTCCCGCGACCTCGCCTCCAATGCGTCCAAGACCGACGATTCCGAGCGTGCGGCCGCGAAGCTCCGTCCCCAGCAGCGCGCTTCGATCCCAACGACCGGCGCGCATCGAGGCGAACGCGTCGGGCAGATGACGAACGAGCGCGAGCAGCGATCCGAAGAACAGCTCGGCGACCGAGACCGTGTTCCCCGACGGCGCGTTGATGACAGCGATGCCAAGCGCGGTCGCCTCGGTGACGTCGATGTTGTCGATGCCGACGCCGGCGCGCCCGACGACTTGCAGGCGGCGCGCTTGGCGGAGAAGCTCGCTCGGCAATCGCGTCGCGCTTCGCCCAACGATGGCGTCGTAGCGACCGATCTCATCGAGCAAGTCGCGCCATGGTCGCGACGGTCGCTCGTCGACCGTGAATCCGGGCTGCTGCCGGAGAAGCTCGACGCCTTCCGGGTCTACGTCGTCGGTGACGAGGATGGTGAATCGCTGCATCGAGTCGAGAAGAAGAAGAGTGGCGAGGCGGTCTCCTCCGGGCACTCTTGAATATGGCCGTCCCCAGTTAGTTCACGAGCCGGTCCGTCTCGTGTCACGAGTTTTGCTGGCGACTACGCGCGCTAGTGCCACACTCCACGCCCGTATCGCGCGACACCAGGAGGACCCGTGCCAACGATCACAACGACAGATGGAGCCCAGATTTTTTACAAGGATTGGGGATCGGGCCAACCGATCGTCTTCAGCCACGGCTGGCCGCTCAATGCCGACGCGTGGGACGAGCAGCTCTTCTTTTTTGCGTCCAACGGCTATCGCGCCATCGCCCACGACCGCCGCGGTCACGGCCGTTCCACGCAGACGTGGGCCGGCAACGACATGGATACGTACGCCGACGATCTCGCGGCGCTCGTCGAGGAGCTCGAGCTGAAGGACGCGATCCACGTCGGCCACTCCACCGGCGGCGGCGAGGTGGTGCATTACATCGGCCGGCACGGCACCGAGCGCGTCGCCAGGGCGGTTCTCGTCGACGCGGTCCCGCCACTCATGGCGAAGACGGACACGAACCCGGAGGGAATGCCCATCGACGTGTTCAACCAGATTCGCAGCGGCGTCATCGCCGACCGGTCGCAGTTCTGGAAGGACTTATCGCAAATGTTCTATGGCGCCAACCGGCCCGGCGCCAAGGTATCGCAGGGAATTCACGACGCTTTCTGGCTGATGAGCATGCAGTGCGGGTTCGCCGCCGCATACATGTGCGTCAAGGCATTCTCCGAGACCGATTTCCGCGACGACCTGAAGAAGATCGACGTGCCCACCCTCGTGATCCACGGCGACGACGACCAAGTCGTGCCCATCGACGTCGGCGGAAACCGGTCCGTGAAAATGATCAAGGGTGCCGTGCTCAAGGTTTATCCCGGTGCACCGCACGGCCTCATAAGCACCCACCAGGAGCGCTTCAACGCCGACCTGCTCGCGTTCGCGCGAGAGAAGTCGCGAGCGGCCGCTCCAGGCCGGCGCGGCTCAGAGGCGCCGGCGTCGCGCGCGGCGCGCAATCCTGACGGGTGAAAAACGCACCTCGTCTTGATTGCCGACTGGTGGGATGCCAGGACCCAGACTCGAACTGGGACTCCCTTGCGGGAAAGGGATTTTAAGTCCCTCGCGTCTACCCGTTTCGCCATCCTGGCGATCAACTCGCTAACGGCGCACGGAGGACCAGTACGTCCCGTCCAGCGCAACACGTCGGGAGGATACATCGCGCGCGCCGACGGCGGCGCGCGCCCACTCAGAGCGGGAAACGGGACTCGAACCCGCGACCCCAACCTTGGCAAGGTTGTGCTCTACCAACTGAGCTATTCCCGCGTGCGCTGAATATACCTCGCCTATGGCCGCTCGCCGAGGGCGTTCACGGCGTACCACGCCGTCCACGCGAGAAGCCCGGACAACGACGCGTCGCCGCCGTTGGCCACCGCCTTGCCTTCTCCGTCGATCACTTCCGCGGCACGTCCGCCGTCGAGCGTCGCGCGACGAAGCCACTGCAGCACGTTGGCCGCGTCGGGGCCGATGAGCCGCGCGCACTGCTGCGTCAACGACTGCGGCGTGACGTCGATGGCCTTCACGGTGCGGCGGTAGGTCGAGTCCTGTCGCGGCACCGCCTCGTAAATCGGCAGCCAGAACGCCGACGCCGACGGGTCGTCCGCTTCGGACGTCGCACCCGCGAGATCGATCGACGATGCGAACGTCGAGCGTCCGCTGGACGTCGTCGTCGCCATCGTGCTCGCCGTCGTTTTCGCCGAATGCTCGACGGTGAAGTGACGATGGATCGCCGCGCGCACCGCGTCGGGATCCTGAAGCTCCTTGGCGGTCTCCTCGTCGAGCGTGCGTCGCAGTACGTCGAGCGCGTACGCGGCCGCGGCGTTCGCGTGCAACGTGAACGGATGCGGCGCCGGAACTCCCGACGGGCTCACCTCGGTCGTGTACAGCGGAATGCGTTTGTCGCGCCGCGCGTCGAGGTCGTCGGCGACCAAGTAGAGCGTGTCGGCGAGCACCGGTTCGTCGACCACGCGATCATCGCCGGTGTCGCGGATGTAGCGGTCCGTCGCGATCGGATAACCCGCGACTCCCTCGAGCGCGAACCCGGGTTCGAAGAGCGTGCCGTCGAGATAGTGCACGCCGCGGCCGGGCGCGTAGCCGTGCAGCTCGCACATTCGCAGCAACAGCTCGCGTGCCAGCGGAGCGTCGGCCAACTGCACGGCCGGAATCGTCCACGTGAGCGCGTCCCAATCGCGGACCGTCATGCCGTGTCCATTCCACGGCGCGCGCGACCGGACGAGATAGTACTGCGCGTCGTCGAGCGCGCGACCCACGGCGTAGAAGTAGGCGAACAGCAGGTTGCGGTTGATCAGCCGGTCGATCGCCTCGTTGCCCGACGCCTGCTCCAGCGACTGTATGGCGTCGCGGGTCGACGCGAGCAGCTCGCGCCATCCGCGCCGGCGGAGGACGATGGCGGTGGATTCGGCGCCGTCGCGCTCCGGTCCGACGGCGACGAAGAACGCGACCTGCTCGCGGGCCCCCGGCGCGATCGTGATCCCGCGGCGGATCGTGTATTTCGCGCCGTCGATCGCGACGTCAGCCTCGGCGTCCGCGAGAATCGCCAGCGTCGCGAGACCGGGCAGCGATGAGCCTTCGAGCAGCACCGCGCCCGACGGTGCGCGCGTCACGCGAACCGCGTCCTCGAACGGTCGCGGGGTCTGCACGCGCAGCTGCCGGTGACCCGCCGTCCCCTCGAGAGTGACGTCGATCGTCCGCGCCGCGGCGCCCCGGTTCTCGATGGAAAGCGCGTACACCGCGCCAGACACGTCGGCGTCGCGGCCGTACGGCGCGAAAATCGTTCCGCGCACCAGCAGGTCGCCGATCGTGCAGGTGAACGTCGGAATCCAGCCGAGCGCGCGCTCCCACGCGATCGGAACTTCCGACAGATAGTGGCGTACGCCATCCACGCCGAGCACCGGTCGTGCGAGCGCCGGCTCGTTGCCACCCATGAAATCCGGACCGCCGGCGAATTCGATCGCCGAGCGTGCCGCGCGATGGAGCATCCCGACGGCGTGGATCGACGCGTCCGCGGGATGAATGCACGGCAACGCGATCCAATGGTTGCCGGTGAGCTGCCAGGGAATGGATGGAGGCGGGAGCAGTGACACGAGTGCGGATGTATCTTGTTGGCGGTCGAGGAATGATAGTCGGACGGGCCCCAGCTATGCCCCATCTTCTACATCGCGCGACGCGAGTTTCCGATTGACGGTTCGCCAGTTCATTCGATCGAGCGCCCTCCTTCTCGTCTGTTTCTCCGCGCGCCGGTCCGTCGCCCAAGCCACAACCAATCCGCAAATCGACGCGTCGGTGCTGCCCCGCGGGGTCGGGGACGCGCGCATACTCTCGGCGTGGACGCGCTCCGACGAGCTGTTCGGCACGGCTCCAGGCCTCACGGGGTTTCCGCGCAACATCGCGTATAGCCTGAACACGGACTCGCTCACGACCGTCCGAGCGCCGCAGTTGGGGCCTACGGAGACGGCGATTCGCACGCTGGCGGCCGATCCGACGTTTCGCCTCACCGCCGGCAGACTCGTCGCCGCGGCCAATTCGCGCGTCGTCACCGCGCCGCTCATTCTCGAGTACGGTTTGTTGAAACATCTCACGATCGACGCGGTCGTGCCGCTCGTCGAGACGCGATCGACCGTCTTTCAGCAGCTCAATCCGAAGCTCGGTGCCGCGAACGTCGGCCCCAATCCGTCGCTCACGAATTCGCAACTGCGCGCGTCGGAAGCGACGCTCGTCTCCTCGTTCCGGTCCGCCGCCGCCGCGCTGACGCAGCAGTTGGCCCAGTGTCAGGCGACGCCGACGCCGGACTGCGCTTCCCTTCTCGCCCAGCAGGCCGCGGTCCAGACGCTGATTCAAACGACCGGCTCGACGGCGACCGCGATCGAGATCCTCTACGGCGGCGACGACGCCCACCCGGGGCAGACCTTCGTTCCCCTGGCCAGCAGCCCGATCCAGGCGGCCATCCAAGCGCGCATCATCGGGTTGATCGCGCAGTACCAGTCGCTGTTGCCGACGGTCTCGATCACGGGAACGGTCGCCGGCGCGGGCGGGCCCGGGGCGCGCATCGACATGCAGCAACTCCTCGCGAACGTCGGACGCGACTCGCTGGCGAGCGTGAGCCGCACGTCGATCGGCGACGTGTCCGTCGGCGCGACGCTCCAGCTGTTCAATACGTTTCGCGATACGATGGTCGGGCGACAGGCGCGCCTCGCCGTCCACGGCGAATTTCGTTTCGGCACCGGCGAGCCGGCGGATCGCAACAAGTTCTTCGACGTCCCGACCGGATACGGTCAGCCGGGGTTCGAGGTCGGCGCGGCGAGCGACCTGGCCTTCAATCGCCACGTTTCGGCGACCGTTCTCGCATCGTATACCGCGCAACTCGGCACGATCAATGTCGCCCGCGTTCCCAATCCGGCAAACCTGCTGCTACCGCTCACGGACCCAGTGCCGGGGACCTACAGCGCCGGCAACGTCGCCTCGATCAGCATCATTCCCCGGTGGCGCCTCGCCGGCTACTTCGTGATCGACGGACAATACACGCTCACGAACGTCGGGGCCGACCAGTACGTCCCGGCGACGACCATCGCCAGCAACGCGCCGCTCGGCTACGCCGCCGCGACGACGCAGGCGCTCGGGTTCGGCTTCTCATATTCGACGACCGGCATCAGCAATCCCGCACCGCGGCGGTTGCCGTACGAGGTATCGTTCAGCCATCTCGAAACGCTGACAGGGACTGGCGGGCCCGTGCCGAAGGCGTTTCGGGATCAGGTGATGCTCAGGATTTATTTCGGCAGGTGAGATTGCCGCGTTTGTAGGCTGGTAGCGCCGAGGTGTACATCGCGGATTGGCACCTGAGCCCTGCCGTGAGCATGAGCTTGAGCAGGAGCTTTGAGCCGTCGCGGCGCGAGGATTCAAAGTCGCTTTCCGGCTCATGCCTCAAGCTCTTGCTCATGCTCGAGGCAGGGCTCGCTTCCGCCGCCGCGATGCTCACACGCGGCGCCGAACCCTGACCGACGCAGTTACGCTCTTCCAGCGACCAACAGCTCCTTCGCGTGCGCCCGACTCGTCGCGCTCTCCGCATCTCCCCCGAGCATCCGAGCCACCTCCGCCACGCGCGAATCGTCCGTGACGATGCTCACGTCCGCGGTCGTCACTCCGCTTCGCGCGCCTTTGCTGACGACGATGTGGTGATGCGCGCGGGCGGCGATCTGCGGGAGGTGCGTGATGGCGAACACCTGATGATCGCTCGCCACGCGGCGCAGCGTGTCGCCGACTTGCAGCCCGACGCGTCCGCCGATGCCCGCGTCCACCTCGTCGAACACCAGCGTGGGAACGCGGTCGAGGCGGGCGAGGATGGTCTTGAGCGCCAGCATCACGCGCGACAGCTCGCCGCCCGACGCGACCCGGCTCAACGCGCGCGGCTCGTGACCGACGTTCAGCGCCACGCGAAACTCGACGTCCTCCGCTCCGTGCTCGCCGATCTGCGGCAGCAGGTTCAGCGAGGCCGTGAGGTGCCCGTCGGGCATGCCGAGCTCCGGCAAGACCTTGTCGACGGCACGAGCGAGTTGTTTCGCGGCCGCGTGGCGCTTCGCGCTGAGAGCGCGCGCGCTCGACGCCAACGCCGCGCGGGCGGCGCGCTCGCGTGACTCGAGCTCTTTCAGATCGATGTCCGCCGAGTCGACCAGATCGAGCTCGGCGCGTGCCTCGGCCCCGGTTCGCAGAACCTCGGGGATCGAGCCGCCGTACTTCTTCGTCAATCGAAACAGCAGGTCGCGCCGCCGCCTGACCTCCTCGAGACGCGAGGGATCGAGCTCGACGGCCGCCTCGTATTCGGTCAGCTCGCGGGCCAGCGCTTCGATCGCGAAGTAGGCCGAGTCGAGCATCTCTTGTAGCCGCGACAACGTCGGATCGATTCGTTGGATCGACGACAATTGTTTCGCGATCGCGCCAAGCCGGTGGAGTAACGCGTCCTCGTCGCCGTCGAGCGTCGAGGCGAGTCCTCCCGCCAGCGCGCGCAGCTCGTCCGCGTTTTCCAGCCGGCGCGCTTCGTCCTCGAGCCGTACGTCTTCGCCCTCGACCAGTTTGGCGTCTCCGATCTCGCGCACGACGTGCCGGAGATAGTCGGCGCGACGCTCCGCTTCGGCTCGGCGCTTGGAGAGGTTCGCGATCTCGCGGACCGCGGTGGTGAGCTCGGCGTGTGCTCGAGCCACGCTCGCGGCATCGGCGTCCGCGCCGGCGAACGCGTCGAGGATGCGTCGCTGCGCCGCCGCGTCGAGAAGCGTTTGCGCTTCGTGTTGTCCGTGGATGTTCACCAGCGCGCGACCCACTTCGGCCAGGATGCTCGCGCTCACGGGGGTTCCGTTGATCCACGCCCGCGCGCGCCCGGCACTGACGTCGCGCTTGAGCACCACGAGTGAATCCTCGGCCTCGATTCCGTGCTGATCGAGCAGCGCGCGAATCTCCGGCCGCTCGGCGACGTCGAACGTTCCCTCGACCGTGGCACGGTCCGCCCCGCTTCGAATCACGTCGGCGTTGGCGCGCTCTCCGAGCAGAAGTCCGAGCGCGCCGACGATGATCGATTTCCCCGCCCCCGTCTCGCCCGTGAGGGCGTTGAATCCCGGGGCGAGCGGCAACGCGAGCGATTCTATGATCGCGAAATTCCGAATGCGCAGCTCGCTCAACATCCGACACCGGCTCCTAGCGTTCCGCGTCTCGCTCGGCGAGTCCTCCCCATCCCAACTTCTGCCTGAGCGTCGAGAAGAACGTCGTGCCGGGGAACCGGATGATCAACACGTCGCCCTCGGCGCGGCGAACGCTGAGCGTCTCACCGCTGGAAAACGTGGTGCCCACCTGGCCGTCCACCGTCACCAACAGCTCGGCGGGGCCGTCGTCGGCCGTTAGCGTCACTTCGGCGCTCGCCGGAAGAATGACTGTGCGAATGGCGAGCGTGTGCGCGGACACCGGCGTCACGACGATCGTCTCGAGCGTCGGATAGACGACGGGTCCGCCCGCCGAGAGGCTGTACGCCGTGGAACCGGTCGGCGTGGAGAGGACGACGCCGTCGGCCGCGTAGCTCGCCACGGCCTCACCGTTCGCCGACACGCGGATGGCGACGACGCGCGCGAATCCTCCCTTGTGCAGCACGACGTCGTTGAGCGCGATCCACCGCTCGCGCTCGATGCCGCGCACATCGAGCACCTTGGCACGGAGCGCCATGCGCGCCTCGGCGACGTAGTCGTGCCGCGCGAAGCGCATCAACGCGTTCGAGAGCTGGTCGGCGTTGCAGCAAGTGAGGAAGCCGAGACGCCCGAGGTTGACCCCGAGAATCGGCACGGGATGCGGTGCGATCACGCGCGCTCCGCGCAACAGCGTGCCGTCGCCGCCCAGGGTCAGGAGCGCGTCGAGGCGCGACGCGTCGTCGATCCGCTTTCCGCCGGCGACCTCGTGCAACTCGTCCTCGTACGCCAGCTCGAGGCCCAGCGCCGGCGACAGCTCGTGGAGCGTCTGCAGGACGGCAGGGAGACCTGTGTATCCGCGGTGCCCGACCACGCCGAGGCGGATCACCCGGCGATCGCCTCGCTCTCGTGCAACGCCCGAACCCGCTCGGCGATTCCGGCGGCGTCGAGGCCGCACGCGGCCAGCTGCCGTGCCCGCGGCGCCGCCTGAATGACGCGATCCGGCACGCCGTGGACCGACACACGAACGGCGGAGTCGTGCCGCGCGATCACCGACGACATGAATGCGCCGAATCCGTTCACGACCGTCCCTTCCTCTACGACCAGGATGTGGCGATGGTCGGCCAGGATCGCGGCGAGAGTCACTTCGTCGTACGGCTTGAGGAAGCGACAGTTCACGACGCTCACGTTGATGCCTTCGGCGGCGAGCGACTCGGCCGCGGCGAGCGACGGCCGCACCATCGTCCCGACGGCGAAAATGGCGAAGTCGGCGCCGCGGTGCGGCACGTCCCACGTTCCGTAGGCAAGCGGATCGAGCACCGCCGTCGGCGCGGGGACGTCCGGCGCCGCGTCACGCGGATAGCGAATCGAGAACGGACCGGCGCTGTGGTGCACCGCGGTGCCCAGGAGACGCAGCATTTCCGTCGCGTCGCTGGGCGCGGTGACGGTCATTCCGGGAACGGCGAGCAGGTAGGCGATGTCGTAGAGGCCCATGTGCGTCTCGCCGTCCTCACCGACGAGTCCCGCGCGGTCGAGACAGAAGATCACCGGCAACGACTGGATCGCCACGTCGTGTATGATGCTGTCGTAGGCGCGCTGGAGGAACGTCGAATAGATCGCGACGACCGGACGCACGCCGCGCGTCGCCAGACCGGCGGCGAACGTGACCGCATGCCCCTCGGCGATCCCTACGTCGAAAAATCGGTCGGGGTGCGCCTTCGCGAAGGCGTCGGTTCCGGTGCCGCTCGGCATCGCGGCCGTGATCGCGACGACGTTCTTCTCGTGATTCCCAAGCTCGGCGAGTCCGGCGCCAAACAACTTCGTGTACCCCGGGTTCGACGTCGATTGCTTTCGCTGTGCACCGGTCGCTGGATCATGACCCGGCGGCAGCGCGTGCCACTTCTCGACGCTTCGCTCACCGGCCGGAAATCCCTTTCCCTTTTGCGTAATGACGTGGATGAGCCGCGGCCCCTTCATCGCGCGAACCGCGGTGAACGTGTCGATCATCGAACCGATGTCGTGGCCGTCGATCGGGCCGAAGTAGCGGAAGCCGAGCTCCTCGAATAGCACGCCGGGCGTGAGGAACGTCTTGACGCTCTCCTCCCATTTCCGCACGAGCGTGCCCACCGACGACAGCGGTCCGGGCGCGTGGTCCACGAGGTCGCCGATCGCCGAACGCACCCGGTTGTAGAGCGAGTTGCGCTGAACCGAGTTCAGATACTTGGACATCGCGCCGACGTTCGGCGCGATGGACATCTCGTTGTCGTTGAGGACGACGACGATGTCGCGCCCCGAATGGCCGGCGTTGTTGAGCCCTTCGTACGCCAGTCCGGACGTCAGCGCGCCGTCGCCCACGACCGCGGCGACCTTGAAGTCCTCGCCGTTCACGTCGCGGCCCACGGCCATTCCCAGCGCGGCCGAAATCGACGTCGCCGCGTGTCCGGCGCCGAACGCGTCGTATTCGCTCTCGCTGCGCTTGAGAAACCCCGAGACGCCGTCTTCCTGACGCAGCGTCTCCATTCGAGCGTTGCGGCCGGTCAGCAGCTTGTGCGGATAGCCCTGATGGCCGACGTCCCACACGACCTGGTCGCGCGGCGTGTCGAACGCGTAATGGAGCGCGATGGTCAGCTCGACGACCCCGAGCCCGGCGCCGATATGGCCTCCGGTGCGCGAGCAGACGTCGATCAGCCGCGCGCGAACGTCCTCGGCCAAGTGGCGAAGCTCGTCGCGGCTCATCCCGCGGATGTCCGCGGGCGTCGTGACGCGGTCGAGGACGCTCATGGGTGAGTGAGCATTGTCGCTCTCAAAGTTAGCGACCAGCTAAGAAGCGCGCTCGACCGCGAAGTGCGCCAATGCGTCGAGCTCCTCGTTGAGTAAACCCTCCTGCCGCAACGCGCTGCACGCCTGCTCGACCAGCTCTCCCGCCCGGCGCTCGGCGCCCGCGACGCCGAGCGCGCGAGGATAGGTGCCCTTCGCCAGCTCCACGTCGCGCCCCGCCGTCTTGCCGAGGCGGTCGGTGGTGGCGGTCACGTCGAGCACGTCGTCGGCGATCTGAAAGGCGAGGCCGATCGATTCGCCGTACTCTCCGAGTGCCGACAGCCTCGTGGGCGACGTTTGCGCTGCCATTCCGCCGATCACCACCGACGCGCGAATCAGAGCACCGGTCTTGGCCCGATGGATTCGCTCGAGGTCGGCCACGGTCGGGTCGCTTCCCTCGGCGTCGAGGTCCAGCAGCTGGCCGCCGATCATTCCGCCCGCTCCGGAGGCGCGCAGCAGCTCTCGCGAGAGGTTCGCTGCGCTCGTGTCGTCGAGGCCGAGGACATGAGCGGCGCGGAAAGCCGACAAGGCGGCGAAGGGCACCATCGCCACGCCGGCGACGGTCGCCGTTTGAACGCCGAACGCGCGGTGCACGGTCGGCCGGCCGCGCCGAATGTCGTCGTCGTCCATGCAAGGCAGGTCGTCGTGGATGAGCGAGTAGGCATGGACGACCTCGACGCTCGCCGCGAGCGGCGCCGCATCGCGTGAACCGCCGGCGGCGCGATAGGCCGCTAGCAGCAGCAGACCTCGAAGGCGTTTGCCGCCGCCGAGCAACGCGTAGCGGACCGCTTCGGAGAGGCGTGGTCCGAGATCGCTTGCGTGCCGATCGCACAGCGCGGACAGCTCCCGGTCGATCGCCGAACGCTGGACGGTCCAGTCGATCGAGACCGGCAGCCGCTCACTCACGCCGGTCGACGACATCGAACGTGCCGTCGGCGCGCTCCACGAGCCGGTGCACCGTGGCCTCGGCGGTGGCGAGGTCGGCCGACGCGGCGCGCAAGTGCTCCACCCCTTCCTCGAAGAGCGCGAGCGATTGCGCCAGGTCCACGTCCTCGCGCTCGAGTTGGGCGACGATCGCCTCGAGCCGCGCCAAACGCTGCTCGAACCTCATCGTTGTTTCTTGTCCGGCGCGCCGCGAACGAGCGCGGGAACCAGACCGTCGCGCACCACGAGTTCGAAGGGCATACCCTCGATGAACGATTTGGCCGAGGTGAGCGTTGCCCCCTCCAGGTCTCGCGGCACCGCGTAGCCGCGCGCGAGCGTCGCCAGCGGACTCAGAGCGTGAAGCCGCCCGGCGATCGTCTGAATGGCGTTCTTCTCGCCGGCGACGACGTTCGACCCGACGTCGGCGAGGTCCCGCGCGGCGTGACGCAGTCGATCCTTGCGCGCGCGGACTGCCGCGCGCGCCCCGCCGGTGAGCCGCGTTCCGATGCGACGCAGTTCGGCGTCGAGCTCGGCGCGGGATCTGGTCGCCGTTTCGGCCGCGGCCGACGGCGTAGGCGCGCGGAAATCCGCGACGAGGTCGCACATGCACACGTCGATCTCGTGTCCCACCGCCGAGATCGTGGGTACGGGACACGCGGCCACGGCGCGCGCGACCTTTTCGTCGTTGAAGACCGAGAGATCTTCTTTCGCGCCGCCGCCGCGGGAGACGATCACGACGTCCGCGCGCCCCCACTTCGACACGCGTCTGAGAGCGGCGCACAGCTCGGCGCGCGCTGAATCGCCTTGCACCGCCGCCGGAACGACGACGAGGCGCACGGCCGCGCGACGCCGGCGCACGACGGCGACGATGTCGTGAAGCGCCGCGCCGTCGGGGCTCGTGATCAACGCGATCACCCTTGGGAACCGCGGGAGCGCTCGTTTGCGTTCGGGCGCCAGGAGCCCGTCGGCCTCGAGCCGCTGCCGCGTCTTCTCCAGCGCCTTGCGACGTAGCCCGTCGCCTTCGGCATCGAGTCGCACGACCGTGAACTGAAGCTCGCCGCGTGCCGGATACACAGTTGGCCGTCCGAACGCCACGACTTGCATGCCGTCGTCCGGCGGCGCGGCGATCCGCCGTTGGTCGCGATTCCAAACGACGGCGCGCACCTGTGCGGTCCGGTCGCGAAGCGTGAAGTACCAGTGCCCGTTGCGGTGCGCCTTGAAGTCGCCGACCTCGCCGCGAATCCAAAGCGGTATGAAAGCGCCCTCCAACAGCTCCCGAGCAGTTTCAGTTAGCGTGCCGATCGTGATCGCGCTTTGCGCGGTCTCACCCGGGTAGCGGCCGGGTGCGGGGAGCGGTGGTGCCGCGACAGGCTGTTCGGACGCGGGGCGCGAAGGCGGTAGATGCTCCGCGGCCTCGGGCCGCGGAAACAGATCGAGATCGCCGCCGTCACCGCTGTCGCGCGCGGACCGCCGCGGAGTCATCCCACCGCTCCCAATTGCTCCGCGGCTTTCACGGTGTTCGCCATCAGCATCGCGATCGTCATCTTCCCCACGCCGCCCGGAACGGGCGTGATGAGTGATGCTACCTCGCGCGCCGACTCGAACGCGACGTCGCCGACGAGCCGCGTGCCCGACTTCTTGGTCGCGTCGGGAATTCGGTTCATGCCGACGTCGATCACCACCGCCCCCGGCTTTACCATCTCGCCCGTCACCATCTCGGGCCGCCCGGCCGCGACGATGAGAATGTCCGCCCGGCGCGTATGCTCCGCGAGGTCGCGACTCTTGCTGTGGCACATCGTCACCGTCGAATCGACGCCGGGCTGCACCATCAGTGCCGCCATCGGCTTTCCAACGATGTTGCTGCGACCGATGATCACGCAATCGGCCCCTGCCGTCGTCACGCCATACGTCTGCAACATGTAGAGCACACCGGACGGCGTACACGGGGCGAACCCGTCGCGCTCGCCGATCCACAGCTTACCGACGTTCACCGGGTGGAATCCGTCGACGTCCTTGTCGGGACGAATCCGCCGGACGATAGCGTCGGGATCGATTCCCTTGGGCAACGGCATCTGCACGAGGATGCCGTGCACGGTCGGATCGGCGTTCAGCCGGTCCACGATCGACAGGAGCTCCGCCTGGTTGGTCGTCGCCGGAAGACGGATCGTCTCGCCCTGCATTCCGAGCTCGATGCAGGTGCGCTCCTTGGCGCCGACGTACACGGCGCTGGCCGGATCGTCTCCCACCAGCACAACCGTGAGTCCGGGCGTCACGCCCTTGGCGCCGAGGACCGCGACGCGCCGCGCGACTTCGCCCTGCATGCGCGCGGCGAGCGCCGTCCCGTCGATCACCTTGTTGTCCACCGCGGGAGCGGTCATCGGCTCAGCGCGCAAAGTCCACAGCCCTCGTCTCGCGGATCAGCACGACCTTGATCTGTCCCGGGTACTGCAGCTCGGCCTCGATGCGGCGCGCGATCTCCTCGGACATCGTCGTCATGCGCGCGTCGTCGACGTGGTCGGGCAGCACGATCACGCGCACTTCGCGCCCGGCCTGGATGGCGAACACCTTTTCGACGCCTTTGTAGCTCGAGGCGATTTTCTCCAGTCCCTCCAGCCGCTTCACGTACGTCTCGAACGCCTCACGGCGCGCGCCCGGCCGCGACCCGGAGATCGCGTCGGCCGCCTGCACCAACACCGAGATCTCGCTCTCGTGGGGCACGTCGTCGTGGTGAGCCGCGATGCAGTTCACGACGAGCGGATGCTCGCCGTACTTGGTCGCGACCTCCACGCCAAGCTGCACGTGAGTTCCCTCGTGCTCGTGCGTGAGAACCTTCCCGACGTCGTGCAACAGCGCGCCGCGCCGGGCCATGCTCACGTCGAGGCCGAGCTCGGTCGCCATGATGGCGGCGAGCCAGGCGACCTCCTTCGAGTGCTGCAGGATGTTCTGCCCGTAACTCGTTCGCCAGCGCATGCGTCCGACCAGCTTCACCAGCTCGGGATGCAGTCCATGCACGCCGGCATCATACGCCGCCTGCTCGCCGGTCTCGGTGATCTGCGTGTCGACTTCCTTGCGCGACTTGTTGACGACCTCCTCGATCCGCCCCGGGTGGATTCGGCCGTCCGACACGAGTTTCTCGAGCGCCAGCCTCGCGATCTCGCGGCGGACCGGATCGAAGCACGAAACGACGACCGTGTCTGGCGTGTCATCGATGATCACGTCGACCCCGGTCGCCAGCTCGAACGCGCGGATGTTCCGCCCTTCTCGCCCGATGATGCGCCCCTTCATCTCGTCGTTTGGCAGCGACACGGCCGAGACGGTGGTCTCGGCGGTGTGATCGGCGGCGATGCGCTGGATCGCCAGCGCGACGATTTTCTTCGCCTCGCGCTCCGCGTTCCGTTTGGCCGTGTCCCTGATCTCGCGAATCCGGTTGGCGGCGTCGGCCTGGGCTTCCTCTTCCATCCGCCGAAGAAGCTCGTTCTTCGCGTCTTGGGCTGACATCCCGGCCATCTGCTCGAGCCGGCGGCGCTCGTCGCTGACGAGCTTCTCCAACTCCTGCTCGCGCTCGGCGACCGTCTTTTCACGGCGCCCAAATTCGCTCGCGCGCTTGCCGAGCTCTTTGTCGCGCTGCTCGAGTACCTCGAATTTCCGGTCGAGCACGGTGTCGCGCTCGGAGACGCGGCGCTCTTCGCGCTCGACTTCCTCGCGTCGGCCCCGAACCTCTTGTTCGAAGTTCTCGCGCAGCCGGATCACCTCTTCCTTTCCGGTGACGACGGCGGTCTTGCGGAGGTTGTCCGCCTCTCGCTCGGCATCGCCGACGATCCGCTTCGCGGTTTCCTCGGCGGTGGCCTTGGCGTCGGCCTGACGTTGCCGCTCGCCGCCCCGTCCTCTCGCTCGGCCCAAAATGAAAGATGCCGGCCCGGCAATTATGAGGGTGCCAAGCGCGGCAATGATCGCGTACACGTTCATATGGAATCTATGCTCCACCGCGGGGTGGGCCGCGGACCCAGGAGAACCTCGGCCGTCCCGCCGGCGCACACTCGGTATGAAGCAGCGAATCCGTCGCAGCGCCGGCGAAGGGCGTCACGTGGGTCTCGCTAAATACCGGGGGCGCTTGGACCTACGGGCCAGCTCGGCTATGCGCGCTAAGCTATTAGCAGTTTCCGCAAAGCGCAATGAAGCCGCGCTCGGCGTGACTGGCCGGCACTAGCTGGCGCGCTTCGACGGCGGCAGCAGCGGCCGTACGAAATCGCTCAAGTCGGCGATCGACGCGTTCGTCGCCTCGAGCGAAGCGCGCGCGTCGAACAGCTCACCCGTTACTTGAAGGGCGGCCAGCACCACGGCGCGGTTCGATTCGACCACGGCGCCGCTCGCGAGAACCCGGCGAATCAGCGCGTCGAGGTAGTTCGCTACCTCGTGCGCGTGCTCCGGCGACGTGTCCGTCCGAATCGCGTACTCCTCGTTCAGGATCGTGACGCGCGTGGTGGTCTTCTTTCCGGTCACCGCTCACCTCCGCGAGCTTGCTGTCGGAGAAACCGCACCCGATCCAGCATTTGTTTGGCGCGCGCCGTCGCCTCATCCAGCCGGTTCTGCAACCGCTCGTTCTCCCGCTCGAGCGTAGCGACCCGAGTGGACAGATCGAGGGCGACCGCGCCCCCTTCGTGGCTCTCGACTTCTTTGAGCTTCGATTCGGCCGTCAACGCCCGGCGGCGAAACGCCGCCAGCTCGTCGGCGAGATGCCGAACCAACTGATCCAATTCCTCGACTGCGTGCGACTCAGGTCGCTCGTTGTCTGACATTGAGCTCGGCCAGTGCGCGGAGAATATCGGAGCGTCGTGCGTCCAACTCGCGATCACGTAGAGTGCGCTCCGAATGCCGGAACGTCAACCTCCACGCGAGGCTTCGATACCCAGGTTCAACTCCAGCGCCAACATAGAGGTCGAACAATTCCACGCTTTCGAGGAGCTTTCCGGACGCGCGCCGCATGACCGCTTCGACGTCGGCCGCGCGAACGCCGTCGGGGACCGAAAGGGCGAGATCGAACTCGGACGCCGGCGTCGACGGCAGCGGAATGAAGCGCTGACCAACCTCGCTCCGCCGCTCGGCGACACGATACGCGGACTTCCCGGCCGGGGCGACGTCGTCGGAGGACATCTCGCCGAGCGACAGCTCCACCCCGAACGCGGCCGCCGCCCACACCGGCGCGTCGAGCGTGAGGCGCCGAACTTGTCCTATCGGAGCGCCGTTCACCGCAACGACCCAGAGCGCGTCGTCGTGGACTCCGCGCACCGCAGTGAGACTCTCCCACAGAACCGTCTCGTCCTTCGCGACGACCTCGACTTCGGCCCCGGGATACGCCGCACGCGCGATGGTGGCCGATAGCGCTTTTGCATCCCACGCGTCGTACACGGCCCACGCGGCGAACTCCGGGGATTTCGGGTCCGTGAAGTGGGGCGGCTGGCGCCGCCCCATCACCAGAGCGCCGACACGGAGTTCCTCGACGGGCAACCGTCCTCCGCGCGGTTCGAAAGCCGAGCCGATCTCGAACAGCCGCAAGTTCCCCTGCATGCGCGCGAGGTTGTACTCGGCGCGCCGCGCCAGCGTGTCGAGCACGTCGCGACGAAGGTACGCCTCGTTTTCAGCGAGGGGATTCATGACGCGCGCGAATCCGAAACCTCCGGCGACGAACGGCATCGGCCGAAGCTCCAGCATCCCGCCGCCGACCAGCGCCTCCCGAACGCGCTTCGACGTGAGCCACGCCGGGTCGTCGGGCACGGTGCCCGGACGGAACGGGCGCATCTCCAGCGGGAAGCTGTCGTAGCCGCGCAGGCGGGCGACCTCCTCGATCAGGTCGACCTCGAGCGACACGTCACGCCGCCAGGACGGCGGCGCGACGCGGAGATGATCGTCGGCGAGCTGAACGTCGAACCCAATGCTTCGGAGTAGCAATTCGACTTCGCCACCGGTGATCTCCGTCCCCAGCAAAGCGGAGACTCGCTTCGGGCGGACAGCGATGCTCTCGCGTCGCGCCGGCTTTGGAGAGGGTCCGGAGAGATCCACCGGAGCCCCGGCGACGCTTCCTCCGGCGAGCAGCATGATGATTTGCGCGACGCGCTCGAGTGCCTTCGGGGCGATCTCGACGTCGACGCCGCGCTCGAACCGGTAGCTCGCGTCGGTCGAAAGGCCGAGCGCCCGGCGGGCGGTGCGAACGCGCCCGGGATCGAAGTTCGCGACCTCGAGGAAGATGTCCGTCGTCGCGTCGGTCACCTCGCTGTCGCGGCCGCCCATCACGCCGGCAATCGCCTGGGGACGTTCGGCGTCGGCGATGACGATCATTTCGTCACGCAGAGCCCGGTCGGCTCCATCGAGCGTCGTGATGCGCTCGCCCGGCTTCGCCCGCCGGACGATCAGCGAAGGTCCGCCAAGTTTGGACAGATCGAACGCATGCGTCGGCTGGCCGAGCTCGTGAAGGACGTAGTTGCTCGCGTCGACGACGTTGTTGATCGAGCGAGCCCCGACCGACTCGAGCCGCTTGACCAACCAGGCCGGGCTCGGACCGATCTTCACTCCACGAATCACCACGCCCATGAACCGCCGCACGAGCCCCGCCTCGGCGACACGCACGGCCAGGTTATCGGCGCTCGCCGAGTCCTGTCCCTTCGACGCTTCCGGGACGGAGCCACCGGCGTGCTCGATCACGGGCAGCGTGAGCGGTTGGCGCGTCAGCGCGGCGATCTCGCGCGCGATGCCCAGGTGTGAAAGGAGATCGGGACGGTTCGCGCCGACGTCGATCACCAGCTGCGTGTCGCCCAAGGGGAGCGCGCGCAGCAGCGGCGTCCCCGGTGGAACGTCGATGTCCAGCTCGAGAATTCCGTCCTGCTCTTCGCCCAGACCGAGCTCGCGCGCCGAGCAGAGCATGCCGTCGGAGATCGCGCCGCGGATCTTGCGCTTTTGAATCGTGAATCCGGCCGGCATCACGGTGCCAGTGGGCGCGAACGGATAGAGCTTGCCCGCGCGCACGTTCGGCGCCCCGCACACGACGTCGAGTAACGTGCCCGTACCCATGTCGACGCGGGTCACGTGTAGATGATCCGAGTCAGGGTGCGGCGCTTCCTCGACGACGCGCGCGACGACGAACGCCGCGAGCTCCTGTCGCAGCGCGACCAGCTCGTCGACCGTCGCGACGTGCGCGGTGATCAGCTCGCGCAGCTCCACCGGCGACTGCTCGAACGGAACGAACGCCTTGAGCCACTCGTACGAGACGTTCATTCGGCGATCCGGTCCAGGAAGCGCACGTCGGAATCGTAGAGGAGACGGATGTCGGGAATCGCGTACCGGCTGATCGCGATGCGCGCCGGCCCCATGCCGAACGCCCATCCCGTGTACCGCTCGCTATCGACGCCGGAGGCCTCGAGCACAGCCGGGTGCACCATCCCCGAACCGAGGATCTCGATCCAGCCGGTGCCCTTGCACACCGGGCAGCCGACGCCGCCGCAGACGCCGCATTGCACGTCCATCTCGGCCGATGGCTCGGTGAACGGGAAATACGACGGTCGGAACCGCGTACGCGACGCGCCGAAGAATCGCTCGGCGAACCGATTGAGCGTCGACTTCAGATCGACGAAGCTGATCCCCTCGTCCACGCACAGGCCTTCCATCTGTGGGAAGGCGGGCGCGTGCGACGCGTCGAAGAAGTCACGCCGGTAGACCGTGCCGGGGATGAGCACGCGGATCGGCGGCGGATACGATTGCAGCGTGCGGATCTGGACCGGCGACGTGTGCGTGCGCAGAAGGCCCTGCCCGTCGAGATAGAGCGTGTCGTGGGCGTCGAGCGCGGGGTGGTTCGCCGGGAAATTCAGCGCGCCGAAGTTGTACCACTCCGTCTCGGCCTCTGGGCCGACGGCGACGGTGAATCCAAGCTCGCGGAAGATCGCCTCGATCTCCTCGTTGACGAGCGTGACCGGATGCTTGGCGCCGCGCCATTGGCGCCGGGCCGGCAGCGTGAGATCGTCCGGCCGCGCGCCGTCGCGCGTTCGGTCGAGCAACGTCTTGCGTTCGGCGTGCAGCGACTCGAGCCGTGTGCGAACCTCATTGAAACGCTTGCCGGCCGTCGGCTTGTCGGCCTTGTCGATCGCCTTGAGCGCATCCTGCAACGCTTTGACGCGGCCGTGCCGGTCGCCGAGCACCGCGATGCGCGCCGCCTCGAGGGCGTCGGCATTCACGGCTGCGGCGAGGGCGGAGGCGCCCTCTCGTTCGACGCTGTCGGCGTCGGCTAGGTAGTCCTGGAGATTCATCGAGTGATTTGGTACTAGTGCCTGACCGGTCCACCGGTCCACCGGTCCACCGGTCCACCGGCAAAACAACGACGGCGGCAGGACGACCGAGGTCGCGCTGCCGCCGTCGATTGAAGAGCGAAGACTTACGCTGCGTTCAACGCGGAGCGCGCCTTGTCGGCGAGCGCGGTAAACGCCGCGGGATCGTGCACGGCGAGGTCGGCGAGAATCTTTCGGTTCACTTCGATGCCCGCCTGTTTCAGCCCGTTCATGAGCGTGTTGTAGTTCATGTCGTTCTGGTGGGCGGCGGCGTTGATGCGGATGATCCACAGCTTGCGGAAGTCGCGCTTTTTGTTCTTGCGGTCGCGGTAGGCGTACTTCCAACCGCGCTCGACGTTGTCCTTCGCGGGACGCCACAGCTTGCTGCGCGCGCCGAAAGCGCCGCGCGCGGCCTTCATGATCTGTTTCTTCCGCTTCAGGCGCGGAACGTTCGATACGGCACGAGGCATTGGTGGTCTCCTGTCCTTACGCCTGCAGCAGGCGCTTCAGTCGCTTCTCTTCACCGTGCGTGGACACCAGACCGGCTTGTCGCAGGCGGCGCTTCCGCTTGGCGGTCTTCTTGGTGAGGATGTGGCTCTTGAACGCCTTGTAGCGGCGGACCTTGCCGGAACCAGTCACCTTGAAGCGCTTCTTCGCGCCCTTGTGGGTTTTCATTTTGGGCATCGTCAGTCCCTCTGAATTTTCATTTTGGCGCGAGAATCATCGTCATCGACTTCCCTTCGAGACGTCCCGCGCTCTCGATCTTGCCGATGTCGTTGAGCGCCGTCGCCACCCGCTCGAGCACGGCCTGGCCGAGCTCGGGGTGGGCGACCTGCCGCCCGCGGAACATCATCGTCACCTTCACCTTGTTCTTCTCTTCGAGGAACCGGCGCGCGTGCCGCGTCTTGGTGTCGAAGTCGTGATCGTCGATGCCCGGGCGGTACTTCACTTCCTTGAGCTCGATCACGTGCTGCTTCTTCTTCGCCATCCGCGCCTGCTTGGCCATTTCGAACTTGTACTTTCCGTAGTCCATGATGCGAACGACGGGCGGCCGGGCGGTCGCGGCGACTTCCACCAAATCCAGACCTAAATCTTCGGCCATGCGAAGCGCGGCGTCGACTTCGAGAATCCCCAACTGCGACCCGTCTGCTCCGATGACGCGAACCGGACTGATACGAATCTGCCGATTGACTCGTACGCGCTTTGTGGTGTCCTGAATACGCAATACCTCGTTGAGAGAAACAAAAAAAACGCGGACCCAAAAGAGTCCGCGCGACGGCCGGCATCCCGCTGGGCGCCGGCCGATCTCATGGACTCCTGCAGCACACCTCGCCAACGGCGAGGGCCAGAGGGTGGGACCGTTAGGCGGTCCGCTTTCTGATTGTGCGCTAAACTTAGGCCGGAAGGCCGTTTACGTCAAGAAGAGGCAAGCCCGTACGTCTTGCCGTCGTGGGCCAGCCGGCTCCAGGCCGTCTGTGGATCGTGCTCGAAGACGACCAGCCACTTCTCGTCCACCGCCCGCTTCAGAATCCGTCGCTTCGTCTCGAGAGTCACGAGCGGCTCGACGTCGTACCCCATGATCCACGCCAGCGGGAGGTGCGCTGCCGTCGGCGCGAGGTCGGCGATGTAGAACGCAAGCTCGCCGTTCGACTCGATCAACAAACCCTGGTGGTACGGCGTGTGGCCGGGCGTCAAGACGGAGTGAATGCCGGGCACGATTTCACCGTCGCCGTCTATCAGCTCGAGCTGGCCGCTTTCGGCCACCGGCTCGAAGTTGTGCGGGAAGTAGCTCGCCGCGGTACGCTCGTTGGTGTGCCTCGCGTATTCCAGCTCCCCGCGCTGCATGATGTAGCGCGCGTTCGGAAACGTCGGGCGAATCACGCCATCCGCGCCGCGCGTGGTGTTGCCGCCGGCGTGGTCGAAGTGCAGATGGCTGCTGATCACCATCGCGACGTCTTCGGGGCGCACCTCGAGTGAGGCCAGCCCGTCCTCGAGCCACGTGGGTCCGAACCGGCCCGTATTCTCAATCCCATAGATGTCGCGGAACTTCTCGTTCTCCTTGTTTCCCACTCCGGTATCGATCAGCACCAGTCCGATGGGGTGCTCGATCAGCAGGCAGCGCATGCCGAGCTGGATTCGATTCCGCTCGTCGGCCGGTACCCTCCGCTCCCAGAGCGGTTTTGGGACGACGCCGAACATCGCTCCGCCGTCGAGCTTCTGGCCGCCCGCCTGAATCGCGTGGACGCGAAGGCCGCCCAGTTTCCGAGTCTGTACCGAGCCCACGAGATGATCCGGCGCGGTGGCGGACCCCTGCCGGCGAACGAAGACCGGATTCGCTTCAGCACTCATGCGGTAGTGTCTTTCGAAACGGGGTGAGGCATGGCCGAGCGCCGGCGACGTCGCCGGTTGGACGGAGTGCGCGCCAGGCGATCGAGCTCGTCGAGCGTGCCGATGCCGCGATCTCGCGCGGCGTCGAGCATTCGCGTGAACGCCCGTGCCGTCGCCAACGCGTCGCCGCCCGCGCGATGCCGCGCATGATTCACGATCCCATAGTGGTGCGCGATGGCGTCGAGGTTGCGGCGCTGCAACTGCGGCACCAGCCGCCTCGCCAGGCGGACCGTGCACAAACGTCGTCCGATCAACGGGCGTCCGGTCGCGCGCTCCACCTCGGCCGACAAAAATCGCCAGTCGAAGTTCGCGTTGTGCGCGACGAACACGTGTCCCTCGAGCACTCCCAGGAGTTGGTCGCAGACTTCGGCGAACTTCGGAGCGTGTCGCACCATTTCCGCGGTGATGTTGGTGAGAGCCATGACCATCGGCGGGATTGGCCGCTCCGGGTTCACGAGCGTCTCGAAGACGGGCTTCACGACGCCGCGCTGCACGTGGACGGCGGCGATCTCGGTGACCCGGTCGCCGTGATACGCCCGCGAACCGGTCGCCTCGACGTCCACCACGATGAACGACGCGTCGTCGAGCTCCGACCCGCGCGCCGTCACGCGCGCGCCGCGGCGTTTCGCAGGCGAGGGCCATGTCGCGGCCTCCACGGGCGCCTCGCGCAGCGTCCAGCGGCCGTCCGACGTCCGCCGGAATCGTTGGTGCCCGGCGAACAGCGCCGCCGCCATGTGCTCCGCGATCATCGGCGGCGCGCCGGGAAGCTGGCACACGTGCGAGATGAGCGTTTGCGAATCGGCCGGCCCGGCCGCCAGGTAGCTCGCCGCGCGCTCGGTGAGCACGGTGTCCGCGGTGCCGAGGGTGGGGCTCATTTAGCGGGTGGACCGGTTGACCGGTTGACCGGTTGACCGGAAAACGGCGCAGTTGCGGTCCACCGGTCCACCGGTACACCGGTCCACCGCGGTTCTCAACTCCACGGATCGTCTCGCAACACCGGACACGTCATGCAGCGCGGTCCGCCGCCGCCCCGCACCAGTTCGTTCCCTTCGAACGTGATCACCGCGCGCTCCCCCTCGGCGATCTGTTCATCGCCGGAGAGAAAGCCCGTCGCGGGGATCAGTCGAAATCCCATGCGGCGCAGCTCGTGAAGGGTCGCCTCGTTGCGCTGGTACGACAGAATGAGGCCCGGACGCATGGCGATGAAGTTACATCCGGACGCCCACTGCTCGCGTTCCTGAAGCGTGCGTCGGTCGCCGCCGCAGAAGACCGGCTCGAGCGGCATCCCGCAGTTCGCCAACGCGGCGAAGATGTTCGGCTGCTCGTGGATGGTCTTCTCGCCTTTCCGCCAATGCAGCACGGGAAGCCGCTCGGGGCCGACGAAGTGCGGTGGAAACACGGCGCACAGCTCCCGATCGACCTGCGTGAAGATCATGTCGAGGTGGATCGCGTTGTGTTCCTTCGGCATCACCACGACCACGACGTCGCGCACTTCGGTCTCGTCGAACAGCGTGGACGCGAGCTGGTCGATCGCCGCCGGGCTCGATCGTTCGCTGAAGCCGATGACGACCAGGTCGCGGCGAAGGGGATGGATGTCGCCGCCCTCGATGGTGTAGTTGACCCGCCGCTCCGCGGCGCCGTCGTACAGAATGCCGGCATTGCGAAGCTCGGGGTGGTGCATGAAGAGCGCCTTCATGATGATGGCTTCGGTCCAGCGGATCGCGTACCGCATCGATCCGATCAGGACGTGCTCGCCGACGACCACGCAGCTGTCGCGCGTGAAGAAGAGGTTGGGGAGCGGCGGCAGGACGTGGCCGGGCTCGTTGAGCGCCCGGGCAATCGGGCCGGGCGGCTCGTCGCGCCCCTCAATGAGCATTTGCACCAGTGCGGAAGCGTCCAACTCGCCGATGTCGCGGGCCAGCGGCTCGGACGGGACGATGTCCATCGTCTCGCGGACGAGCAACTCGCGCGACTGCGGCGTGCCGAGCGTTTCGGCGAGGAGCGAGCGCACCTGGTACACTTTGGCGAACCGCTCGAGGACCGCAATGAAGCGGCGGTGCTCGCGCTGGGCGGCCTCGGCCTCGATGATGTCGTCGTAGAGATAATCGGCCCGATTGCTTGGGGTTACAGCGAGCAATTCGGGTCCGGGCGAGTGGACGAGCACGGAGCGAAGCTGTCCGATTTCCGACGACACGTGGACCGGCGGCATTCGACCAAACCTAGCCGCGCCGCTGGTGTGGTCCTACGCCTTCATTTAACTTGTGAATGAATTCACAAGCAGCGCCCAGCTCCAGTGAAACGCATTGCAGACTCCACGGTCCGGCGGCTCTCGGCGTACCTCCGCTTTCTCGAGGACTTCGAGCAACGCGGGCTGACCACGATATCGAGCGAAGAGCTCGCCAACCGCGGCGGCACGACCTCGGCGCAAGTGCGGAAGGACCTTTCGTTTTTCGGGTCCTTCGGCAAGCGCGGACTCGGCTACTCGGTGCCGGAGCTTGCCGGCCGGTTGCGCGAGATCCTTGGCCTGGGCCGCGAATGGCGGGTAGTGATCGTCGGCGCGGGTAAGATCGGCGCCGCGCTCGCGCAGTATCGCGGGTTTCGCCAGCGCGGCTTCACCATCCTCGCCGCCTACGACAACAACCCGGACAAGATCGGCCGCAAGTTGGACGGCGTCTCGATTCGCGACATCGAGAACCTCGAGCGCGACGCCAACCGTGAACATCCGGACATCGTGGTGGTGACGGTGCCGGGCGAGGAAGCGCAGCGCGTCGTCGACCGCGTCGTTCGCGCCGGCGTCAAGGCGATTCTCAACTTCGCGCCGACCCAGCTTCAGGCGCCGGCGGACGTGGCAATTAAAACGGTGAACATGGCGATGGAGCTCGAAGGGTTGAGCTTCGCGCTCACGAACCGCGACTGAAGAGCTCCCGCCGAAGTCTTGCAAAATCCGTCGGTGATAGCGTCTCGGGCCGCACGGACGGCTCGATCGACGCGCGCGCGAGAGCCGCGTCGGTCGTCTCGGCGTCGAGCGACGCAATCGCCCGCACGACGCGCCGCATCTGCTTGCGACGCATTCCAAACGCGTTCTGCACGAAGCGCCGGAACGAATCTTCGTCCGACGCATTCACCACGGGGTCCGGTCGCGGCTCGATGACAACGACCGCGCTCTCGACCTTGGGCGGCGGATTGAACGATCCCGGTGCGACGCGGAACGCGATTCTCGCGGTCGCCACGGCCTGAACGTTCACGGACAGCGCGCCATACGTCTTGGATCCCGGCGGCGCGACGATCCGGTCGGCCACTTCGCGCTGCACGAGCAGCACGATGCGCGTCGCCCGCGGCGCCTCGAGGGCGTGAAAGAGAATCGGCGTCGTGATGTAATAGGGCACGTTGCCGATGAGCTTGAACGGTCCCTCCGCGAGCGAGGCCAACGACACCTCGAGCACGTCCGCCTCGACGATCGAGACCGACGGCGTTCCCGCGTACCGCTCGCGCAGCCGCGCGGCGAGCGCGCGATCGTACTCGACGAGAGCGAGGCGGCCGACCCGCGGCACGAGCGCCTCGGTGAGACTCCCCCGCCCCGGTCCGATCTCGATGACCGTGTCGCTTCCGTTCGGGTCGAGCGCGTCGACGATGCGCTCGAGGATGCGCCGGTCGTCCAGAAAATGCTGCCCGAGGCTCTTGCGGACCGGCGGCAGTCCGCGCGCCGAACGCGATTCGCGCGACATTCGCGGTCGCGCGCTCAGCTGCGGACCAACACGATGGTGAGATCGTCCCGGAGCACGGCTCCGTCGCGGTGTTCGTCCAGCGTCTCGATGATCCGGTCGAGGATCGTCGCGGGCTCGGCTCCGGCGAACGACCGGACGATCTGAAGCACGCGATTCTCGCCGAGCCGCGCGCCGTCGCGGTTGCGGGCGTCGCTCACGCCGTCGGTGAAGAGCACGAGGAGATCCTTGTCGCGGTTCCAGGGCCGGCTCACCGTCGCCGGCGCGCGCTCCTGCATGCCGAGCGGCGGGTCGTTGGCCGGGAGGCGCTCGATGCCCTTGCCGGCGGACCAGATGAACGCGTGCGGATGACCGGTGTTCGCGTAGTGCAGCTCACCGGCGATCGGATCGATCACGGCGTAGAACGTCGAGATGAACATCTCCGTCATCTCCAGTTCTTCCCGCAGCGTTCCGGCGAGCGCCTGGAGCATGCTGCCCGGATCGGTCGTGGCCTGCGAGTGAATCGCCGACGCGCTCATGGAGAGCGCCATGATCAACGCCGCCTGGTAGCCGTGCCCCGAGACGTCGCCGATCATCACTCCCGTGCGCGAGTTGCCGAGGTGAAACAGGTTGTAGAAGTCGCCGCCGACGCTCTCCGCCGGGATGACGCGCGCCGCCACGTTGGCGTCCGGCGCGACGATCGCGTTGTCCGGCAGCAGTTTCATCTGCAGGTCGTGGGCGAGCTGCATCTCGTGCGACAACCGCTGCTGCTCGATCGACGCGCGCACGAGCCGCGCGTTCTGGATCGCCGTGCCGATCTGCGTCGCGATCGCGGCGATGAGTTTCTGGTCGCCCGCGGTGAACGGTTGACCCGACCGCCGGTCGGATAGGTTCACGACGCCGAGCGTCTCGGCCTCGCGAGGCACCGGGGCGGTCCACATGATGGGCACCGAGAGCATCGCGCCGCGGCGATAGCTCGCCTCCTCGGGACAGAGCGATTCGTCGCCCTCGATCAGCGCCGGATGGCGCGAGCGGAAAACGCGCGCACTGACGCTGCACGCATCGTCGATCGAGATCGCCGGCACGTCGGCCGGATCGACGCCAAGCGCGGCGACGGCGCGCAGCATGTTGGTGCTCTTGTCGGCGACGAGCACGCTCGCGCGCCGCGCGCCGACCGTCTCCGAGACTTCCGAGAGAATCGTCTTCGTCGCCTCCTCGAGCGACACCGTGCGTCCGAGGATCTCGCTGATCGTGTAGAGGAGGTTGATCTCCTCGTAGCGCTCGGCCAGCTCATTCGCCGCGTGTTCGACCTCGAGCGCGGACTGGAGATATTGAGCGACGACGGGAAGGAGGAACTGCGTGAGCGCGCGGGGCTCGATCGGACCGACGGAGGGACCGACGACGAGCCAGGCGCGCCGCGGGCCGGGTACGAGCGAGATCACTGCTTCGCTTTGCCGCCCTCCCTTGCCTTCCCCCGCCGGCACTACGTGCGGTTCGTCGCCAGGCGCGGGAAACCGATCGATCGCGGGAGACGCGCGCGTCGACGCGACGCAGACGATCGGCTTGGGCTCGCCCGAACCGTGCATCCAGACGGCGGCTTCGCATTGCGTCGCGGTCTCGAATGCGGCGAGGACCTGCGCCAGCTCGGTCATTCGCGGTGCAGCGTCATGCGCACGACGCTGCCATGCGGGACCTCGATTCGCTCGACGCGGTCCATGAGCTTCCGCATCAGGAAGAGGCCGCGACCGTCCTCGCGGTCGATGTTGCCGGGGGTCGTCGGATCGACGACGGACGCGTCGAGGTCGAACCCCTCGCCCTCGTCGGCGACTTCGACGACCAGCCGCTCTGAATCGACTTCGGCGCGCACGTGGACGTGCTTGGCCGGATCGTCGCCGTTGCCGCGCAAGATGGCGTTGGACAACGCCTCGGTGAGGGCGACGGGTACGTTGAGCATCAATTGTCGCTGGCCGTAATCGAGCTCGATGCACTCCCGGCGCACCAGTTCTACGACGTTCTCGATGTATCGAACGTCGTTGGGGATATCGAGTTCGACGACCCGCGTGGGGTCGCCGCCATGGTCGGATGAGCCGCGCGGAGGCTCGACGGGACGACCGTCCGGGTGTGTCAGAAGCTCTTCAACGCCCGGTCACGGGTGTCGGCGATCTGGAACAGCGTATCCAGCTTCGTCAATTCGAACAGCGTCTTGAGATCGTCGTTCAGATTCGCCAGACGAAGCTCTCCGCCCTGTTCACGAATCTTCTTGGACAGGGACACGAGCACGCCGAGGCCCGAGCTGTCGATGTAGCCCGTCTGCGCAAAGTCGATCAAGAATCTCCGTTCGCCACGCTCGAGCTCGTCGAGAACCTTCTGCTTCAGCTCTTGCCGATTTCCCACGATGAGTTGTCCTTCGACGTCCACGACCACCACCTGCCCGTCCTTCTTGATCGAGAAGCTCATGTCGTACTCTCCTGGCGGGCTTCGTTCACCGTCGTGACGCTCACGGATTGGAGCGCCGTCACAGCGGCCACGTTGAATATGTCATCTACCACCGCGCCGCGCGAAAGATCGCTGCACGGTTTTCGCAATCCCTGCACGATCGGCCCGATCGCACTCGCGTGAGCCAGACGTTGCACCAACTTGTAGGCGATGTTGCCGGCATCGAGCGACGGAAACACAAGTACGTTAGCGCGTCCCGCAACGGCGCTGCCTGGAGCCTTCCGATCCGCCACCGCCGAAGCGAGCGCTGCGTCTCCTTGCAATTCTCCGTCCACCGCCAGCCCAGGCATTCTCTCCTTGACTTCCGCCAACGCCTCGCGCACCAGGTCGACCGACACGCCGGACGCGCTGCCGCGCGTACTGAACGAAAGAAGCGCGACGATCGGTTCGTCGCCGACGATGCGGCGGCGATCCACGGCGGCGGCGATGGCGATGTCGGCAAGCTGGGTCGCCGTCGGGTATCGAACGACGGCGCAATCGGCAAAGGTCAACACTTCTTCACTCGGACCCCGGAACGCGTCCACCACCATGTAGAACGCGCTCGAGACGGTGTGTACGCCCGCCGCCGGACCGATGAGCCAGAGCGAGGCGCGGAGCACGTCGCCGGTGGTGTGAACCGCCCCCGCCACGCACCCGTCGGCCCGACCCAAGGCGACGATCGCGTCGGCATAGTGCAGCGGAGTGTGGAGAATGGCATTGCCTTGCTCTTTTGTGATCCCGCGAGCGGCGTGACGGCTCAGAAACTCGTTGAGCGCACTCTCCGGAAGTGGTTGTCGCACAGGATCCAGCACCTCCACGCCGAGAGCCCGAACCGCGTCGTGCGTTTCGGGCGCCGACGGATCGAGCACGACGATCGGGCGCACGATTCCCCGTCGCGCCAGCTCGGCCACGGCGAGTCGCGTGCGGTCGTCGGCCGATTCGGGAAAGACGATGCGCCGCGCGGCCGCGGCCGCGCGGGAGTGCAGCCCTGCGAGGAAGCTCATTGCGACGAGAGGCGCTTCTTGAGCGCGGCCGCGACGGCCGGATGCACCAGGCTCGAAACGTCGCCGCCGTAGCGGGCGATCTCGCGGACGAGGCTCGCGCTGATGTACGTCGTGTCGAGCGATGGAACCATGAATACAGTCTCGACCTTGGGCGACAGGTGGCGGTTCATGAGCGCCATCTGATACTCGTACTCGAAGTCGCTCACCGCCCGGAGCCCGCGGATGAGAAGCTGGGCTCCCTCCTGCTCGGCGAACTCGACGAGAAGTCCGTCGAAGCTCTTGACCGTGATGCGCGGCTCGTTGGACACCGTCGCGCGAATCAAGTCGACCCGCTCCTGCGCGGTGAACAGCGGCTGCTTCGACGAGTTGGTCGCGACGGCGACGACCAGTCGATCCACGTATTGCAGACTCCGCAGCATGAGATCTTCATGGCCGCGCGTGATCGGGTCGAAGCTGCCTGCGTAGAGAGCGGTGCGCATAGCGGGGAGAATTATAGTCCGACTCGGACCACCCCGCTGGTCACCGTTCCAATCCGTAAAAACTGATCGTCGTGCCGCCGTAACGCCGCGTATCCGGTTCGCCCGGCAGTGCCTCGTCCGACCGGTGCTCGACGCCGAGGATGGAGGCGAAAGGCGTGTCGAGCCAACGCTCGACGAGGCGCGTCGCCAACGCGAGATCGTAGGGAGGGTCGGCGAAGGCAATGTCGTACTCGCCGGCGCCAAGCTTGGCCACGAATCGAAGCGCGTCGGCACGGTGAATTACGGCCGCGCTGCCGGCTCCGAGCCGGTCGGCGTTGGCGCGAATCGTCGCGATGCTCTCGGTTGAGATCTCGACGAGGTCGACGACGGCCGCGCCACGTGAGAGCGCCTCCAGGCCGAGCGCGCCCGAACCGGCGAACAGGTCGAGCACGCGCGCCTCCGGGAGCCACGGGCCGACGATGCTCATCCACGCCTCTCGAACGCGATCGCCGGTGGGCCGAACGCGGCCGTCCTTCGGTGCGTCGATTCTTCGCCCGCGCCAGCGGCCGGCGACGATCCGCACGTGCGCGCTCTAGCCGCGAAAGTCGGCCAGGCGAGCCTGCAGCCGCGACTCCCCGTTCCAGACGTCCCGCTCGAGGCGGTACGCGACGTCGATCGTCGCGCCTTCGTCCACCTCGCGGAGGCGCGGGCCCATCCCCCATCCAAGCGCGGTGATCCGACGGTCGCCGTCGGAAAGAACGAGCTTGAGGCCGTCGGTGCCGACGACGCGCGGCGGCGCAACGACGGTGAGACCGCGCGTCAACAACAGCGGCGACGGGTTTCCCATCCCACACGGCTCGAGGTGGCGAAGCAGGGATTCCAGATCGTCGTTCACCTGATCGAGCGGCACCTCGAGGTCGATGCGAAGCTCGGGGACGAGATCGTCTTCGGTGAGCCGCGAGCGAGCCACCTCGTTGAAGCGCGCGGCGAAGGCACCGACCCGATCGGCGGCAATCGTGACGCCCGCGGCGGAACGATGCCCCCCGAAACGGAGCAGCAAATCACGGCACTCCGAGAGGCCGCCGTGCAGATCGAACGCGCTGATCGAGCGGCCGGATCCCTTCCCGGTGTCGCCCTCGAGCGCGATGAGCATCGTCGGCCGGCCGAACTCCTCGACCACCCGCGACGCGACGATGCCGATCACACCAGGGTGCCACCCCTGCTCCGCGAGCACGATGCCGTACGTCGACGCCAAGTCGAGGGCGGCGACGCGCTCGCGAACCTGCTCGAGCGTGGCGCGATCGATCTCCTGGCGGCGCGCGTTCAGCTCCTCGAGCTCGCGGGCGATCGGGTTGGCTTCCTGGTCGCTCTTCGAGAGCAGCAGTTCGACGCCGCGCAGCGCGCTCTCGAGACGCCCGGCCGCATTGAGGCGCGGGGCGAGGATGAATCCGACTCGGCCGGCAGTGAGCGCGCGGCCTTCCAACCCCGTCGCGCGGATCATCGCGCGGATGCCGGGTCGCACCGGATCGTTCAGGAGTCGCAGGCCGTAGCGCACGAGCACGCGATTCTCGCCCCTCAACGGCGCGACGTCGGCGATGGTCGCCAGCGCCACGAGGTCGAGCATGGCGAAGACGGAGTTGACGTTGCCATTCATCGCGCGCGTGACGGCCAGCGCCAGTTTGAACGCGACGCCGACCGCCGCGAGATCCTTGTCGGGCGACGGACATCCGGGGCGCTTCGGGTTCAGCACCGCGTACGCGGCCGGCAGCGGGCCGCTCGGCAGGTGATGGTCGGCGACGATCACGTCGATCCCCGCGGATTGCAGGCGGTCTATGGGCGCATGCGCGCTCGTCCCGCAATCGCACGTGACGACAAGGCGCGCCCCGCACGCCTCCGCCGCGCGCACGCCCGCGTCGCCGAGGTCGTATCCGTCCGTCAGCCGCCGCGGAATGAAGGGCACGACGGTGCCGCCGAGCGAGCGGAGCGTGCGTACCATGAGCGTGGTCGAGCAGATGCCGTCGACGTCGTAGTCGCCATGGACGAGAATCGTCTCCTTGTCCCGAATGGCCCGCGCGATGCGCTCGACCGCGCGATCGAGGTCGGCGAGTTGGGCCGGTTCGTGGAGATGATCGAGACGAGGCCGAAGGTAGGCTTTGGCGTGATCCGGCTCGCCGAATCCGCGAATGGCGAGGAGACGACAGACCGCGTGCGGCAGGCGGAGCTCTTCCTTGAGCTGCGCGACGATCGCCGGGTCCGGCTCCTGCGGCAACAACCACCGGCCGCGGGCACGGATGAAGGGACGGCGGAGGGGGGGCGCGGCGACCGCGGAAACCTCGGAAGCGCTCACGACAAACAAACTAGGTGACGCTCCCAGCCTCTACAATCATCAATCCGCCGCGTACAGCATCACTCCACAACCTTCGCAGATCACCGTCGCCCCCGTTCCCGTCATCGAGCTGCGTCGCTGCATTGGAATCATCGTGTCGCAGTTGGCGCACGACGGGCCGCGCAAGGGAAACACGGCGGGTCCGGCCTTTCGCGAGCGAATGCGATCGTACGTCGAGAGCAAGCTACGCGGTACGGCCGTGGCCTTCGCGTTTCGGGCGGCGCGCGCCTCGGCGATTTGCGCCTCGAGCGCCGCGCGATCCGCCGCGAGCGACGCGTG
This sequence comes from uncultured Gemmatimonadaceae bacterium, assembly GCA_963736315.1. Taxonomy (GTDB): domain Bacteria; phylum Gemmatimonadota; class Gemmatimonadetes; order Gemmatimonadales; family Gemmatimonadaceae; genus JAQBQB01. The sequence continues at coordinate 1,472,585 of CAVTOB010000001.1, forward strand.
CTTTTCCGCTTGCGCGGTCTCGAGATCGGCGACGATGCGCGACCTGTCGTCGGCCAACTTTCGAGCGGCGGCAAACCGTTGGCCGATCGCCGCCAGCTCGCGTTCGTCTTCGTCGATCATCCGCTTCGCTTGCTCGAGCTGCGCCGTCGCGGCGGTCGCCTCGCGCATCGAAGTGACCGTGTTGAGCGCCGCTTGATTCTTTTCCTGCAGCGCGCGGTGCTGGGCGACGCGCCCCGCGACGTCGTGTCGCCGGCGCTCCTCCGCGTCGGCCGTCTGCGTCGCTTGCTCGAGTTGCGCTTGCGCGGCGTCGCGCTCCTTCGCCAGCGCCTCGAGCTGCGGCCCCAACTGGGCGAGTTGGGTTTCGAGCCGGCGAATGGCGAGATCATCGTCCTGCAGAGCCAACAGTGCGCCAACGTCTGGGTGCACGAGTCCTCCAAACCAGCGGTGAGATCGTCGTAGGCAGGATCAGGAAGGTATCGCGGGTGGCGTCGAGGATGTGAACGTTTTCCAACGCGGCCGCCCCAACGCCTGGAGCTCGGCGGCCAGCCGGCGCTTCTCGCGGATCAGATCGTCCTTCTCGTCCGAGGCCGCGAGCGGGAGGAAACGGTCGATCTCCGTCATGCGCGCTCCGATGCGGCGACGGGCGAAATCGTTGATGCTCGCGTCGACCGTTTCCGCCGCGTGATCCAGGCCGCCGGTCTCCTCGAGCAGCTGTTGCATCACCTCGAGGGCCTGATCGTCGAGGGCGAGCGCCAGCTCGTCGACGGGCGCCTCCGCTTCGAGGCTGGTGAGCCTCTCGAAGATCGCGCGGTAGGTCGCATCGGCGAAAGCGTCCGGATCGACGCGTTCGGCCGCCGCTTCGACGTAGCGGCGGTGATGCAGGAGCACGCGAACGAGCTCGCGTTCCGCGCGCGGGCCCGCGATGCGCCGGACCTCGCGTGCCGGAGCGGGCTTGCGCGCCGTTTCCTCGCCGGTTCGATCGGGCCTGTTGCGCCCTCCCCCTCCCGATGGCGCGCCGCGTGGGGGCGGAGCGTCCACTTCCCGCGCCACGGCGTCGGGGGGGATGCCGGCGACCTCGCTCGTCCGCGCGATGTAGAGATCGCGCAGCAGCCTGTCCGAGGTCGCGCGGATCGTCGGCAGGAGCTTGTCGATCGCCTGGCGCTTTCGACGCAGATCGGAGAACCACGCGCCCCGCTCGAGCAGCTGAATCTTTCGATCGAACAGGTCGATCGACGCCGCGGCGGCGCGCTCGAAGCCTTCGACTCCCGCCTTCGCGACGAACGAATCGGGGTCGTCGCCTTCGGGAAGCGTGATGACGCGGACGGTCGCGCCGGCGCGAAGCAGCTCGTCGCCGGAACGAAACGTCGCCTTGAGTCCCGCGTTGTCGCTGTCGTAGAGGAGGAATACGTTCTTCGTGTACTTACGTATCAACGCGGTCTGCTGCTCGGTCAGCGCGGTACCCATTGGGGCAACCGCCTCGACGATGCCGGCGAGGTGCAGCCGAATCAGGTCGAAGTAGCCCTCGACGACGACGAGCCGATCCGCTTTTCGAATCGACTGCTTCGCCCAGTTCAATCCGTACAACAGGGTGCGTTTCGCGAACAGCTCCGATTCGGCCGAGTTCAGATATTTCGGCTCGCGGTCGTCGAGCACTCGGCCGCCGAATCCGGCGACGTGCCCCGAGGCATCGTAGATCGGGAACATCAGCCGTCCCCGGAATCGCGGACGCAGCTCCGTCTCACCTTCGCGCGAGATCAGAAGGCCGGCGGCCCGCTGCCGCTCGTCCTCGAAGCCGAGCGTCGCCAGCGCCTTTCGCATCGCGGCCGGGTCGCGCGGAGCCAACCCGAGCCCGAAGCGGTCGGCGTCGTCGCGAGTCAGACCGCGTGACGCGAGGTACTCGCGCCCGACGCTCTGCTCCGAGGTCCAGAGCTGCGAGCGAAAGAACTCCGCGGCGCTCGCGTTGACTTCCCAGAGCGGCTCGCGCGGATCGCGTTCGTCGCGTTGGCGGCTGACCTCGCGCACGTCGACGCCGCTCTTCGCGCCGACCCACTTCACGGCCTCGATGAAATCCAGACCGAGCTGCTTCTCGACGAACGTGAAGACGTCACCCGATTCGTGGCACACGAAGCAGTTGTAGCCGCGCGACGTGACCGAAAAGTTCGGGCCCTTGCCGTGGTGGAAGGGGCACGGTCCTCGAAAGCTGTTGCCCACCCGCTTGAGCTTCACGTACTCGCCGACGATGGCCACGATGTCGGCTTCCTGGCGCACGCGGTCGACGACGTCGTCCGGAATCACGCGAGCTCCGCCACGGTGACGCCGGCGCCGCCCTCGTTCCACGCGCCAAGGCGGAACTCCCGCACGCGCGTGTCCTTGCGCAGCATTTCGCCGACGCGGTCGCGCAGCGCGCCCGTTCCCTTGCCATGAATGATTCGCAGCATTCGCAGATCCGCCCGCACCGCGCCGTCGAGAGCCTGGAGCACCGCCGCCTCGGCCTCGTCGGGCCGCATGCCGCGCACGTCGATCTCCGACGGAACGTGCACGTCGGGGAGATCGCCTGTCCAGCCGGTCACCTCGCGCAGTTCCGCCGCCTCGACGGGAGTGAGCGACGAGCGTTCGACCGTGAGCTTGAGCGCCCCGACGACGACGACCGCGGCGTCGTCGCGCAGCTCAACGACGCGACCGACCTTGCCGCCCAGCGTCGCGACCGCGACCGGCGAGCCCGCGGCGATCGCGCCGACCTTTGGCTCGGCGCCGCGCGGTGTGTCGCGGCGCTTGACGTTCGACTCTTCGCGTTCGAGGCGGTCGAGCTCGACGTTCTGCTTGGCCGCGAGTTGTTCCGCGCGTTGACGCGCCTCCCGGCCGGCGTCGTCGAGGTCTCCGGCGGCGCGCGCCTTGAGGTCGCGGATCGTCCGCTCGATCTCGGCGCGCGCGTCCAGCAGGTACCGCCGCGTGTCTTGGCGCGCGTCGCGCTCGGCGAGTCTCTCGCGCTCGCGCACGTTGTGCTCGCGCTTTGCCAGGGTCGCCATTCGCTGCCGTGCGTCGTCGAGGATCGCCGCGGCCTCCCGTTCGCGCGCCGCGAGCTCTTCGTCGCGGTGCTCGAGCTGCTCGACCAACGCGGCCAGCTCGCGCTCGTGCTGCGGCACGCGCTCTTCCGCGCGCGCGACCACCTCATCGGGGAGCTGGAGCCGGCGAGCGATCGAAATGCCGTACGATCGTCCCGGCACACCCTTGATCAACCGATACGTCGGTGCGAGCGCGGCAGCGTCGAACTGCAGCGACGCGTTCACGACGCCTTCCACCTGTCCGGCAAGCTCTTTGAGCGCGCCGAGGTGCGTCGTCGCCACCGTGAGCGTTCCGCGCGCGGTGAGGTTCTCGAGAATCGCCCAGCCGAGCGCCGCGCCTTCGGTCGGATCGGTGCCGGATCCCAGCTCGTCGACGAGGACGAGTGAGTCCGGGGTCGCGAGGCGAAGAATCTCGCCGAGGTTCTTGACGTGCGCGCTGAACGTGGAGAGGCTCGCCTCGATCGACTGCTCGTCGCCCACGTCGGCGAAGACGTCGTCGAAATGCGGGATGCGTGACTCGGCGCCGACGGGCGCGGGTACGCCCGACTGCGCGAGCGCCGAGATCAGGCCGAGGGCCTTGAGCAACACCGTCTTGCCGCCGGTGTTCGGTCCGGACACGAGGAGGGTCCGCTCGTTCGCCGTCATCGCGAGGTCGAACGGGACGACGTTCACTCCCTGGGCGAGCAGGAGCGGATGGCGCCCGTCGTGAATCTCGAATCCCTCTCGCGCGTCGACGAAGCGCGCCGGCGCGCATTGGTAGGCGTCGGCGAAGCGCGCGCGCGCGAAAAGGCTGTCCAGCTCGACGAGGGCGGCGAGGGCCGCGATCATCGCATCGCGGTGCGGACGCAGCGTGTCGGTGAGCGCGAGCAAGATACGATCGACCTCGGCGACCTCCTCGTACTCCAGCTCACGGATCTTATTCCCGAACTCGACCGCCGCCGCGGGTTCGACGAAGAGCGTTCCGCCGGTCGCGGACGTGTCGTGCACGATCCCGCCCGCCGCGACCTGGCCGCCGCGCCGCACGGGGATCACGTAGCGCCCGTTGCGCACCGTCACCGAGGCGTCGGTTACGCGATGATGGGGCTCGAGGCGCTCCATTTCGCGTTCGAGAATGCGAATGAGCGTGCCGTGGGCGGCGCGAAGCTCGCGCCGCAGGTGCCGCAACGCCGGAGAAGCGTCGTCCTTCACGACGCCGTCGTCCTGCACCGCCTTGTCGATCGCCGTTTCGATGGATTGCTGGGCGACCAACGCGTCGAGCAGCGGCGCCAGCACGGCGCCGACCACCGCGGGGCGCCTCGCGTCGCGGAGTTCGGCCTGCGTGAGGCGCGACGAGCGAAAGAGGATGGCGCCGGCGACGAGGTCGGGGCCGCTCCACGCCGCTCCCTCGACTCGCAACCGCGTGAGTGGTGCGGCGAGATCGGGCACGGGATGGGGTCGCCAGGCGTCGTCGCCCCCGGAGGCGGCGCGCATCGCGGTGACCCGCGCGTGCTCGCGGTCGAGACGTGACGTGTCCCTCGCCGGCGAGAGCGCGCGCACGTGCTCGGCGCCAAGGCTCGACGTCGCGAATCCGGCGACGACGTCGAGGGCGCGCGGGAGCTCGAGAATGTTCAGCGCGTGCGCGTTCACGGCAGATGCTTCCTCGCTGATCCGCGAACGAGAGCCGTCGGCGTGCGCCTCAGCTCGTCCGGGACGCCCGTGCCGCCAGCTCTTCGCGGACGATGGCGTTGATGACGCCGCCCTCGGCGCGACCCTTGAACTGGCTCATCACCTTTCCCATCACGGCGCCTACGTTGCCGGCGCCGCCCTCGATCGCGGCGACGACGGCGGCGCGGATCTCGGCGTCGTCGACCGACGCGGGGAGGTACGCGGCGAGCGCGTCCAATTCGGCGCGTTCAATCGCCGCGAGATCGGTGCGTCCACCCTTGTCGTACATCTCGACCGACTCACGGCGCTTCTTGATGCCCCGGCGGAGCACCTCCACGACGTCGTCGTCGGTGAGGTCTCGCTTGAGCTCGATCTCGCGATTCCTCGCGTCGGCGAGGATGGTCCCCAGCAACAGGACGATCGCCTTGTTCTGCGCCTTGCGGGCCGCGGTCAGATCGTTTTGCAGACGCGCGAGCAGGGCCGCGGCCATCTAGCTGTGGCGCGTGCGACGGTTCTTCCGGATCGCGGCGTTGAGCTTTCGCTTCCGGCGTTCGCTCGGCTTTTCGTAGTGGCGGTGCTTTCTCAGGTCCGACAAGATGCCGGCCTTTTCGCACTTCTTCTTGAAGCGCTTGAGTGCCCGCTCGAAGTTCTCATCGTCGTGGATGATGACTTCCGACAAACTGACTCTCCCCCCTTGATGGCGTTTGCGCGCCTGATAAGTGAAGCAAGCCGTTAAACTTATGGATCGACTGGGCGACTTGTCAACTCAGCGTTGCTCGACCAGTTTTCGAGTCGCTCGGCCGCCGCCCTGCGCCTATAGCTCAATTGGATAGAGCATCTGACTTCGGATCAGAAGGTTGGGGGTTCGAGTCCCTCTGGGCGCATCGCGGCCCCCCGCCCGGTCTTGGGGGTGAGCAAGAAGCGCGCGAACAAATCCGAAACTCCCCGCATCGTCGTATCGTGTTGCGGCGCTGAGCGCTGAGCCTCGTTTCGATCTCACCCTTGGGGGAGCGATGCAATACGACGCGGTGGTTGTCGGCGGTGGTCTTGGCGGATCCGCGCTCGCGGACCAACTCGCGCGAACCGGTCGCTCGGTCCTCGTGCTCGAGCGAGAAGGGCGATTCAGGGATCGCGTTCGCGGTGAGAACATGCTGCCCTGGGGCGTCGCGGCGGCAAAACGCCTCGGAGTGTACGACGACCTCATCGCGGCTGGAGGACACCCGGCGCCCAACTGGTGTCAATACGCCATGGGACAGCCCCTGCCGGTCCGCGATCTGTGCGCGACGACGCCCGGCGGCGACTCGATGCTCAACATCTTTCACCCGGTCCTGCAGGAGACACTCATCGCGCGGGCCATTGCCTCCGGCGCTGATGTCAGACGGGGCGCAACGGTCCTCGGTGTCGAATGCGGTCCCGGCAAGAGTCCGTCGGTGGCGTTCGAGCACGACGGGCAGCGGCACGTCGCAAGCGGACGCATCGTCGTCGGCGCCGATGGGCGCGCGTCGCAGATGCGATCGTGGTGCGGCTTCGAAACGCGGCAGGATCCGGATTTCCTGGTGGTCGCGGGCACGCTCATTCAAGGAACCAAGGTTCCTGAAGGCTCGGCCTTCCTGTGTATGGGACCGGGCATCGCGACCTTCTGGGCGCCGCTCGGCGACAAGAAGTCGCGGACGTATTTCATCTATCCCGGCGTCGCCGGCCGGCGCGGGCTGAGCGGGAAAAGCAAGGTGCCCGAGTTCCTCCAGCTCGTGCAGGCGGTGGGCATTCCGCAAGAATGGCTCGAGGGAGTCGAGTCGATCGGACCGCTTGCCGAGTTCGACGGCGCGGACAAGTGGGTCGATTCGCCGGCGAGGAACGGCGTCGCGTTGATCGGCGACGCGGCGGCCTCCTCCGATCCCTCGTGGGGCTGCGGGCTGTCGCTCACGATGATCGACGTCGAAGCGCTCTCCACCGTCCTGCGCGAAACCGACGACTGGGACGCCGCTCTCGCGGAATACGCGCGTCGCCACGACGAGTACTCAGGCGCGCTCCACCGCATCCACCAGTGGATGTACGAGCTGATCTGGTCGGCCGGCCCCGAGGCCGACGAGCGACGAGGTCGCGTGTTCCCACGCTGGGGACAGGATCCGACGGGGTTCCCCGACGCGGTCGGTCTCGGACCGTTCGGTCCGAGCGATGATCGAGCCCGGCGGCTGGTGCTCGGACTCGACTGACCGTCTATCCCGGCGGCCAGGTCATGTGGCGGCCGCCGAGAACGTGCATGTGCAGATGGAACACGGTCTGTCCGCCGTCCGAGTTCGTGTTGACGACGGTGCGATAACCGGACTTGGCGATCTTCTCGTTTCGCGCGATGTCGCGCGCGGCGATGGACAGCGCTCCGAGCTGCGCGCTGCTCGACGCATTGTCGAGCGACGCGACGTGATCGCGCGTGATGATCACGACGTGCACCGGCGCCTGCGGATTGATGTCGCGGAACGCGACGCAGTGATCGTCCTCATGGACGATCGCCGCCGGGATCTCGCGACGCACGATGCGGCAGAAGATGCAATCGTCGGCCATCTACCCCTCCGGTGTTTCCTGCGCGGCGCGAATGACGCCGATGGCGGCGACCGCCGCTGTCTCGAAACGCAACGTGGCTGCTCCGAGCCTGGCTCGCAGCCATCCGTCCGTCTCGAGCAGTGCAAGCTCGTCGCTCTCGATTCCTCCCTCCGGCCCAACCATCAATGTGACTCCGTCGGCCGCATCGCGCCCGAGCAGCGACGTCAACGATTTGCCGCCCCGGTCCATCACGACGCGAAGTCCTGGTTCTCTCGCCGCCGAATCCAAGTCGGCGTCGGGAAGGATCGGCGGCAGCCACGCGCCGCCCGACTGCTCGAGTGCCGAGACCATGCGCGCCCGCATTTTTGCCAAGAACCCCGTCCCCTCGCCACGAGGCGTCACGCTCGCCGAGCGGCGAAACCGCACGCCCTGCCAGCTCGCGACCTCCAACTCCGTCGCTTTTTCCGCCAGCCAGAGCATGCGATCGCGGTCGGCGATCGGAGCGCAAAGGTGGATCGCCGGCTGGCGCGCGACGCTCGTCACCGACGAAATCGCCAGCTCGATGTCGTGCTTGCCGCGCGCGCGGATCGTCGCCGCGGCGCGGAGCCCGTCGCCGTTCGTGAGCTGCACGGCGTCCCCGTCGTCGAGACGGCGCGCTCGCAAGTGATGCCGCACGTCATCGCTCGGCGTCACGGGAATTCCCGCCACCAGCGGGCCCTCGCAATAGAACGTGGCTATCGCCGTTCGACCGTCGCGCTCCACCATTCTCCCTCTTCGAATTCCGCGGCAATGCGCCAGCCCGCGGCGTCGAGGCGTTCGAGCATCATCGACCGCTCCGACGCGAGAATCCCGCTCAGAATCGCGCAACCGGCGGCCTCGAGCGCGATCGCGATCGTCGGCAGCAGATCGAGCAGGACCGACGAGATGATGTTTGCCGTCACGATGCGCACCGGTGCGACGAGCGGCAGCAGCGAAGCCGCGTCTCCCTCGATCACCGCGACGCGGTCGCCGACCCCGTTTCGGCGCACGTTCTCCTCGGCGTTTGCTATCGCGTCGGAGTCCAACTCGATTGCCACGATGCGCGACGCGCCGAGCTTCGCCGCGGCGATCGCCAGCACCGCGCTTCCGGCGCCGAGGTCGGCGACACGATCGCCGGGGCGGACGACGTCCTGCAGCAGCATCATGACGGATCGCGTCGTCGCGTGATCGCCGGTGCCGAAGGCCATCCCCGGGTCGATGACGATCGTCGTCTGGGGATCCAGGTCGGCCGCGAGCCACGGAGGTGTGACCGTGAGCCGGCCGACGCGCTGCGCCGTCAGAGCGTGTTTCCACCGCTCCGACCAATCGCTGATCTGGAGCGGTTCTGTTTGCACCATGACATCGCTGGCGATCGCCAGTGCGGCGCGCTCGAGGCGAGTCGCGTCGTCGGCGCCGTGCGCGTGCGTTACGAGCGAGTCGGGAAGCTCCTGGACTCCCTCAGCGCCGGCCTCGAAGAGCGCGGCGAGGACGTCGTCGCGTCGCGCACCCGGTGTGACGCGAACCGTGATCCACTCGGCGTCCTTCGTCACGCCCCGAGGGCTTCTTTCATCTTCGCCCAAAAGCCCTTCGACCGGCCGTCCGCCGGCACGCCGGGCTGCAGCTCGCTCAATCGAGCCAGGAGCTGGCGCTCCTCCTCGGTGAGCCGCTCCGGCGTCCAGAGTTGCACCCGCACGTGCAGGTCGCCCGTTCCATTGGCGTTGACACGCGGCAGCCCCCGTCCGCGCAGGTGAAAGACTTGGCCGCTCTGCGTTCCCGCCGGCACGTCCAACGTGGTGTGACCGGAGACCGTCGGCACGCTCACCTGCGATCCGAGGGCGAGCTGCGGGTAGGTCGCGAGGACCTCGGTGTAGAGATCCTCGCCGTCGCGCTCGAAGCGCGGGTCGTCGGCGACCTCGAAGAGCACATGAACGTCGCCGCGCGAGCCGCCGCGCACGCCGGCGTTGCCCGCGTCGCGCACCGTCATGTACTGCCCGGTCGCGACGCCGGCCGGAATCTGCACGCTGAGTTCGCGCTCACCGCGCAACCGCCCCTCGCCGCGACACGCCTTGCACGGCGACTGGACGACCTTCCCTTCTCCGTGGCACGTCGGGCACGTGACGACGCTGACGAACTGCCCGAAGAACGATCGCTGCGCGCGCCGAACCTCGCCCTGCCCCTGGCACGTCGCGCACGTTTGCGCCTTCGAGCCCGGCTCGGCCCCCGACCCCGCGCACTTCTCGCACGGTTCGAGTGTTCTGATGAGAATCTTCTTCTCGATTCCGGTGGCCACTTCGGCGAGCGTCAGCGGCACGGTGATCTTGACGTCGGCTCCGCCGCGCGGATCTCCGCCGCCGCGCACGCCGAACAGCGACTCCAGTCCGCCCATGCCGCCGAAGTCGCGCATGAAGATGCCGAGCGCCTCGGAGAGATCCACGTGGTGAAAGCCCGCCGTGCCCCCGCGAAGCCCCGCCTCACCGTAGCGGTCGTACGCGGCGCGCTTCTGGGGGTCGCGCAGCACGTCGTACGCCTCGGTGATCTCTTTGAACCGCTCCTCGGCTTCCTTCGAGCCGTTGTTGCGGTCAGGATGATACGTCATCGCCAACTTGCGATATGCCTTCTTGATCTCGTCGTCTCCCGCGGTACGCGGAACGTCGAGAACGCCGTAGAAGTCCGCCATCAGTTCACTCGAGAAGGTCGCTGAGCAACTGCGACGTGTGACTCACCAGCGCGATCACCTTGTCATACGGCATGCGCGTCGGACCGATGACGCCGATGACGCCCGCCAGCGGCCCGATGTGATACTCGGCCGTGACGACGGTAAAGTCCTCCAGCCGGGGGTCGTCGTGCTCGGCGCCGATGGTGATGGAGATTCCGGGCGCGTGCACGCGTTTGCGCATCGTCTCCCCGAGCGCGTGCGGCGTTTCGGTCAGCTCCAGCAACCGGCGCAGCCGGTCGGCCGCCGAGAACTCGGGTTGCTCCGTGAGCGCCGACGTGGAACCGAAAAGTACCGGTTGAGCATCGGAGCTGGGCAGCGCGGTTTCGAACAGCTGCTCGCCTTCCTGCACGAAAATGTTCAGGAGCTCCGCCGCCTTCGGGTCGGCGCCGGTGTCGCGCAAACGCGCCGGCAGCGAGCCCCGAATCTGACCGAGCGTCAGGCCGGCCAGTCGCTCGTTCAGCACCGCCGTGACGGCGCCGAGAGCGCTGTCCGCGATCTCGACCGGAACCTCGACGAATACCGTGCGAACCAAACCGCCGTCGAGGGTCAGCACCATGAGCATTCGCTCGCTGCTCACCCGAACCAGCTCGAGGCGCCGCAAGACCGCGTGATCGAGACGAGGTCCCAGTGCGACGCCCAGCTCCTGCGTCAGCACGCCGAGCGTCTGCGCCGCGCGTCGCAACACCATCTCGATCGGCGAAGCGTGCGCTCCGGTGATCTCCTCGATGAGACGCTCCGTTTCCATCGCCCGGAGCGGCGGCAGACTCAAGAGCGAATCGACGTACACGCGATACGCCTTGTTGGTGGGAACACGCCCGGCGGACGTATGCGGATGGAAGAGAAACCCCTTGTCTTCGAGGTCGCTCATCGTGTTGCGGATCGTCGCCGGAGAAACGCCGAGCCCGAACCGCTTGGAGAGGGTCCGCGAGCCTGCCGGCTCCGCAGTCTCCACATAACTTCGGATCACGGCCTCGAGCACACGGCGCTCACGCTTGTTGAGCTGCTCTGATGCCATAACTTCAAACATAGTAACGACTTCGCTCGACTGTCAAGTCGGCGGCGAGGGCGTCCAGGCGGAGCCACCCCTGAGGGGTCAGAACCAGCCGATTGCCACCGTGCAGGGCGCCCCATCCTTGGTCGATCCAGGCTGAAACGCGCGCGAGCTCGTCGTTTGCGAGGGTCAGACCGTCGTTGGTGCGGAGGCCCAGATACGTTCGTTCGGCGGCTATGTCATCGGCGGTGAGGAGTTCCCGGCCGGCGAGCGGGTCGAAGCCGGAAGCGACGTGCCGCTGCCACTCCGCGTACGCCGCGTCGTTCCACCGCCGCTCGGCGCCGTCGAAGCCATGCGACGACGGACCCAGGCCCACGTATGGAACCCGCGCCCAGTACGCCGAATTGTGGCGTGCGCGGCGCCCCGGTCGCGCGAAGTTCGACACCTCGTAGTGCTCGAACCCCGCGTCCGCGAGCGACTCGTGCGCCATCAGAAACTCCGCCTCGTACTGCTCGTCCGGTGAGGCGTCCAACTCGCCGCGCTCTCTCCAGCGGCCGAGCGGTGTGTGCGGCTCGATCGTGAGCCCGTACAAGGACACGTGCGTCGGCTCGACCGCCAGCGCGCGCTCGAGATCGGTCGACCACGAGCGTTGGACGTTGTCCGGCAGCGAAAAAATGAGGTCGATGGAAAGGTCCTCGATGCCGGCCTCTCGCGCGGCATCGACCGCGCGACCGATCTGCGCCGCGTCGTGCGTGCGGTGCATCCACTCCAGCACGCGGTCGTCGAACGACTGCGCGCCGATCGAGAGCCGGTTGACGCCCGCCTCGCGCCACGCTCTCGCGGCTTCAAGGGAGACGTCGTCGGGGTTCGCCTCGAGCGTCACCTCTCCGCCGCGCTCGACCTCGACGTGTTGCGCGAGCGCGTCGAGCAATCGCGATACCCCCGCCGCGCCGAGCCTCGAGGGTGTGCCTCCGCCGAGGTAGAGCGTCGAGACGACCCAGCGTTCAGCCCCCGCGAATCGAATCTCCAATTCCCTGGCGACCGACGATACGTATTCCTCGACCGGCACGTCGCGGCGGACCGCGATCGAGAAATCGCAGTACACGCAGCGCCGCGCGCAGAAGGGGACGTGGACGTACACGTGTCGAGGAGGCACCGCCGAAATATGTCCCCCGCTCAGCGGCGACGAACCTCTCCGGTGAGGGCGCATTCGACGGCTCCCCGCAATTCCAGGCCGGTCACCGCGCTCAGGCACTGCGCCACGGGAAGCCCGGACCTCGCGCACAGCTCGTCGAGGCTCGCGGCGCCACGGGCGAGCGCGTTCCACACGCGCATCTCCACCTCGTCGTCCAGGTGCGGGTCGGAGCGCGGCTGCGGAGCGAGCTTGGCGAGGCTCAACGCGTCGGCGATCGACACGATCGGGTGGGCGCCGTCGCGCAGCAGCAGGTTGCTCCCCTGACTCTGCGGCGAGTCGATGGGGCCGGGGACGACGGCGACGTCGCGTCCGAGTTTGATCGCGTGTTCAGCGGTGATGAGCGCGCCGCTGTCGAACGGCGCCTCGACGATGATCGTGAGCGTCGAGAGCGCGGCGAGAATGCGGTTCCGGTTCGGAAACGAGCCCTTGTGCGAGTGCGCGCCCGGCGGAAGCTCCGACATCACCAAGCCGCGCGCCATGATCTCGCGGTGGAGTGCGACGTGCGCGCGCGGATACGCGACGTCCGCGCCGGTGCCAAGGATGGCGATCGTCGCGCCGCTCGCGTCCAGCGCGGCGCGATGTGCGGCGGCGTCGATGCCGAGCGCCATTCCGCTGACGACGCCTGCGCCGGCGCGGGCGAGTGAGGCGGCGAGCTCGCGCGTGATTCGTTCGCCGTAGCCCGTCGCGCGCCTGGTGCCGACGATCGTGACGAGCGGCCGAGCGAGGAGACTGAGATCGCCCATCCACCAGAGCTGCGCCGGCGGATTGGGCAGATCGTTCAGCGCGGCCGGATACGCCGCGTCATCTCTCGTGATGCGTTCGATGGCCACGGGCTCACGGGAGCGGAACGGCGCCGGGGCGAACGACGGCACTCTTTTTCATCTGGAGCAGGCGCGTCCACCACGCCGCCAGAAGCGGGTCGAGGCCCGTTCGTCCGGCGGCACTGATCGCGAAGACGCCGAACGCATCCGGCGCGTCGACCGGGGGTGCGTCGTCGTCGCCGAGCAAATCCATCTTCGTGAAGACGACGCAGTGCGGCTTCTCGGCCAGCTCGGACGAGTACGCGGCGATCTCGCCGCGCAGCTGATCATACTCGGCCTGCCAATCCATCGAATCCACCGGGATCAGGAACGCCAGCAGGCGCGTCCGCTCGATGTGACGCAGGAACTGAAGGCCGAGGCCGCGTCCCTCGTGGGCGCCCTCGATGATCCCCGGAATGTCGGCGACGACGAACGTGCGTCCGTCCGTCAGCTGCACGACGCCGAGGTTGGGCGCGAGAGTCGTGAACGGGTAGTCGGCGATCTTCGGATGCGCCGCCGAGATCACCGACAGCAAGGTCGACTTGCCGGCGTTGGGTTGGCCGACGAGACCGACGTCGGCGATGAGCTTGAGCTCGAGCTCGAGGCGGCGGGTCTCGCCCTCTTCGCCCGGCTGATATTCTCGCGGCGACTGATGCGTGGAGGTCGTGAAGTAGGCGTTGCCCTTCCCCCCCCGTCCGCCGCGCGCGACGATCAGGCGCGCGCCGTCCTCGAGCACCTCGCCGAGTCGCTCCTCGGTGTCGAGGTCGCGGATGACGGTGCCGACTGGAACGGGCATGAGCGTGTCCTCGCCCGAGCGGCCCGTCTTGTTGTTTCCCGAGCCGTGGTCTCCGGCGGTGGCCTGCCACGAATCGCGATACGTGTAGTCGAGCAGCGTCGCGAGGTTGGAGTCGCCGACGACGATGACGTCGCCGCCGCGTCCCCCATCGCCTCCGTCGGGACCGCCCATGGGAATGAATTTCTCGCGGCGGAACGAGACGATGCCCGAGCCTCCGCTCCCCGCTTTCGCGTTCACGACGACGCGATCCACGAATACGTTGCTCATTTTCCGCGCACCCGGGACCAGAGAAGTGTGACGTCGCGCAGGCGGGCCGCGCCGAGCACTCCCGCGAGCGTGTCGACGGCCGCGTCGACGGCGACCACCGACGCGCCGGCGTTTCGCGCGCCGTGGAGATGCGAGTGGAGCTGGCGATCCTGTCCCGTCGCGGCGCACGCGGCCACGATGCACAGCTCGCGGCGCGCCAGGTCGAGCCCCGGGCGGGACAGGACCTTGCCGTATCCTTCGTCGATCATCCAGTCGTCGAGCAGCGGATGCAAGTGGCGAATGTTCTCCCGCAATCGATCGTACATCGTTCCGTAGACTCGCTCACACGTCGCCTCGCCGTCGGCTCGCGTCGGCGCGCGCGTTTCCGGCGAGCCCGCGACCGTCGGATGAAGCCGCCGCCATTCCCGCATCGCGTTGAGCGCGCGCGGAAACCCGGCGAACAGGTACGTCTGAAGCAGCAACTCTTCGACCCAAACGTCGGGGACTGAACCGGCGGCGCGTCCCAGCTCACGGCGCAGCGCGTCCTCGTCCCCGGCGGCGACGACCGCCGCCAAGCGCACCAGCGCGAGGGTCGCGTCGTCGAGGACGTCTAAACTGTCGTGCATGTCGGAGGGCGGCGTCATCAGTCGGCGTCGCGGCGAACCAAATTCTTGCGCGCCGCTCAGGCGACGAGGCGAATCTCGCCGACCGTTTCCCCGCGCGTGTTGCGAACCGGTCGGTGGAAGAACTCTTCCAGCCGCGGCGGAAGCTGTTCCGGCAGGACGTCGAACAGCTGGAGCACGCGCAGCACGGCGGGGAATTGCGCGCGCGAAGCGCCATCGTCGACCTTGACCGCGATGCCGATGCCCAGCTCCGGGACCGCCGCGCAGTGGACCCCCTCGGCGCCGATCTTCGCCACCACGCGCCCGTCCGTCTCCTCGATGAGGACGGAGTCGAAACGGTCGGTGCCGCCGACGAGAAACGGGCGCGTCGCCATCGCGTGCACGATCCGGCTCGCGACCGAGTCGCGGTCGCGCGAGGCGAGGCCGAGCCGCGACCATGCGCGTGCCATGCTGTCGAGTGGCAGCGAGAACGCCACGACGCCGCAGCCGTCCACCGCCTGACCGATCTCGCTCTCCTCGAGGCCCGTCCATTTCGCCGACGCTTGCAGGCAGCACCGTTGGACGGGGTGATCGCGGCGCTCGTATCCGTACGTCGGCCAGCCCGCGGTGTGTGCTCGCGCGAGCATGGCGGCGTGCTTTCCGGAACAGTTGTTGTGCAAGCGCGACAGGCGCGCGCCCGATTCGCGCAGCAGCTTGAGGCCGCGTGGCGAGATCGGATCGTGGGGCCCGCAGGCGAGATCGCCCTCCTCGAGCCCGACGTCGGCGAGCATGGCCTGGGCGAGCGCGACGTGCTCCGGCTCTCCCCCGTGCGACGCGCACGCCAAAGCGAGTTGATCGTCGCCCCACCGCAACTCGTCGAAACCGCCCGCCTCGAGAAACGGCATCGCCTGGAACGGCTTGGCGCAGGAGCGCCAGGAACTCACGATGTGCGTGTCGCGCGCGCCCGCGACGAGAGAATCATCATCGGCGATGACCGCCGCGTGCACGGAATGGTGCGATTCGATCTCCGAACCTCGTGTAGCCACTACGTCCAGCTCGAGTGTTCTCATGATCGTGTGCGTGTCCGCGCAAGGGGGAGGCTACAACGCGAGGCCCGTCCTCCCGCCGTTGCTCGTAACATAATCGCCCGAGCGCGCCGCAAGTCTCTCGTCGGCGCGCGCACGCGCGTCACAGAGCGAAGCGCTCCTGCCGAGTCGAGCGCGCCGCCACGAAAATGCCGAGCAGCACGAGCAGACCGCCGACCACCGTCGCCACGCCCGGGATTTCGCGGATCCCCGGCAGCATCGCGGCGAGGAAAGTCGCGCCCACCGGCTCGCCGAGCAGCGTCAAGTTGACGACGTACGCCGGCAGGTACTTGAGCGCCCAGTTGAGTCCCGTGTGGCCAAAGAGCATCGGGCCGATCGCCAACGCGAGAAAGATCGCCATCTCACGCGGCGGCTGGCCGAGCACCGGTGCGTTCACAGCTCGCGCGAACACGAGTAGCATGACGAAACACACGCCGTAGACGATCGACACATACGGCCAGATGTCGAGCACCGAGCGGAGACGCCGCCCGGCGATCACGTAGCACGCGGCGGTTGCGGCGCCAGCAAGCGCGAGCAGGTCGCCCGTGAGCGCGCGGCCCGTCATCGCGCCCGCGGTTGCGACCAGATCCGGCAGCGCCACCACGATGGCGCCTAACATGGCGGTGACGATCCCGAGCCACTGGCCGCTGGTTGGGGCCTCGGCGAGCACCGCGCCGGAGAGCAGCGCGACGAGCGCCGGTTGCACGTTGACGAGCACGACGGACGCCGCGACGGTCGTCATGCCGACGGACGCGTTCCAGCTCCAGAAATGCAGGGCGAGCATGATCCCCGCCGCGATCGCGAGGGCCAGACCGCGACGATCGAGCCGGCGGAATTGCCGCCACGTGCCCGTCGCGACGAGCGCGCCGAGGATGAACACGAGCGCGAACCCCAGCCGCCAGATCGCGATCGTGAGGGGATGCGCGTGCGAGAGACGCACGAGCGGCCCGGCGAACGAGATGCCGACCAGCGCCAGGAACAGCACGAGCGGCACGGGGGCGCCGCCCGCGTGCGTGGAGCGATCCGGTTGGGAGGCAGGCGGGGGGGACATGCGACCGAGAGTGTAGATCGCGTATCACGGCGCGTCAATGCGTTTTCTCGAAGCATTCATTACCTTCTCGCCATGAGTCGCCGGCTGCTGAATCGCGATCGATTGATCGAGCTCCTCGAGGCCGCGTCGCGCTGCCGCGTCGCCGTGCTCGGCGACGCGATGCTCGACGTTTACCTGCGCGGCGACGTCGAGCGCATCTCCCCCGAGGCGCCGGTCCCCGTCGTGCGCGTCCGCGAACGGCGCCACGCGCTCGGCGGCGCGGGCAACGTCGCGCAGAACGTGCGGGCGGTCGGCGCGATGTGCGATCTCGTGGCGGCGATCGGCGACGACATGGCCGGACAGCATCTTTGCATGCATGCTCGAGGCGATCGGTGCGCAGGTCGGCTCGCTCGTCACGGTGGACCGTCCGACGACGACGAAGACGCGCATCGTGGCGCGGTCGCAGCAAGTCGTGCGCGTCGACGAGGAGGAAGACGGCGATCTCGATGGCGCCGAAGTCGACCGGCTGCTCACCGCGGTACGCCGCGCCGTCGACGACGCGCAGGCGCTCGTCATCGAGGACTACAACAAGGGCGTGTTGGTGCCGCGCGTGATCGAGGCGGCAATGCAGGTGGCGCGTGGGCGCGGGATCCCGATCGTCGTCGACCCGAAGTACCGCAACTTCTTTCTCTATCGCGGCGCGACGATCTTCAAGCCGAATCGCCGCGAGCTGGAAGCCGCGCTCGGCGCGGCGGTCGACCTCGAGCACGCCGAGGCGCTTCCCGCGACGTTCGCGCGGCTCGGCGTGGAGCATCTGCTGCTCACGCTCGGCGAACACGGCATGGCGCTCGTGTCGTCCGGCGGCGAAATCGAACGCGTGCCGACGGCGGCGCGCGAGGTCTACGACGTCGTCGGCGCCGGCGACACCGTCACGGCGTATCTCGCGCTCATTCTCGGGGCCGGAGGCAGTGCGCTCGAGGCCGCGGTGATCGCGAACTATGCCGCCGGCGTCGAAGTCGGAAAGCTCGGCGCCGCGACGGTCTCCGCCGAGGAAGTCATCGAGGCGTACGACGCGCACGCGCTTGCGCCCATGGCACCGAGCGTCTAACTAGCGTGTACCCGGGCCCGTAGCTCAGTTGGTTAGAGCAGAGGACTCATAATCCTACGGTCGCAGGTTCGAGCCCTGCCGGGCCCATAGACTTTAGCCCGATTCGCCGGCGCGCTATAGCATTTTTATAGCAGCCCGCCGCGACAGTACCCAACCGATCCGCTCCAGCCTAGTTTTCGTGCTCCGCCTTTGTCGACGGTCGCGTAGCTCAGCTGGTTAGAGCGCCGGTCTCACATACCGGAGGTCCGGGGTTCGAGTCCCTGCGCGACCACTGTGGTTCCATCCGGAAAACGACGAGCCCCGCACTCTCAGTGCGGGGCTTTGCCATTCGAAACGGAGGCGCCGGCGCGCTCGAGCCGGCCGGCGAGCGCGGCGTCGATGCGCGCCTTGATCACGAGGCGGTCGCCTTCCATGCGTTGGTCGAGCACCTCGCCCTGGCGGTGGATCTCGGCGATCAGCTTGCCGTCGCCGGGGGACAGCGAGATCGAGGTCATCGGACGCTTGGCGCGGATCATCGACGACAGCGCGCGGCGCAGCGGCTCGAGACCGCCCTCGGCCAATGCCGACACGAACACGGACGGCGCGTCGAATTCGCGCATCCTCGACTGAAGCGCGATGAGCGATTCATGATCGAGCAGGTCGACCTTGTTGAACACGAGCAGCGTCTCGCGGCCGGACACCTCGAGCTCCGACAGGACCTGATTCACCACCTCTTCCTGCTCGGGCCACGTCGGCGACGACGCGTCGATCACGTGCAGCAACAGATCGGCTTCACGTGCTTCCTCGAGGGTCGCTCTAAACGATGCGACCAGATGGTGCGGGAGCTTTCGTATGAAACCCACCGTGTCGGTGACGAGGACGTGCGCGTTCTCGCCCAGATCGACGTCGCGCGTCAACGGATCCAGCGTGGCGAAGAGTCGATTCTCCACGACGATGTCGCCCGCGCCGGAGAGCGCGCGCAGCACCGACGACTTTCCGGCATTCGTGTAGCCGACGAGCGCCGCGCGGAATTCCGAGCGGCGCGCCTGACGTTGGATGGCGCGTCCGCGCTGTACGTCGCGCAGCCGGTCGCGCAGCACCTTGATGCGATGGCTGATGAGCCGGCGGTCCGTTTCGAGCTGCGTTTCGCCGGGGCCTCGCATGCCGATGCCGCCCCGGAATTTCTCGAGGTGCGTCCACATGCGCGTGAGCCGCGGCAGCATGTATTCGAGTTGCGCGAGCTCGACCTGCATCTTCGACTCGGCCGTCCGCGCGCGCGTGGCGAAGATGTCGAGAATGAGTTCGGCCCGATCCATCACGCGCGTGCCGATCGCGTCCTCGATGTTCTTCCCTTGCGTCGGCGACAGCTCGTCGTCGAAGATGACGAGCGTCGCGCCGGCGGACGAGACGCGATCCTTCAGCTCCTCGATCTTGCCGCTGCCGAGGTAAGTGCCGGGATTGGGCCGGTCGATTTGCTGCAGGAGCTCGCCGGCGACGATCGCGCCGGCCGTGTCCGCGAGGTCGGCGAGCTCACGCAAATGCTCGTCGGCCAGACGCCGGGCTCCGGGCCGTTTGAGCGGCGCGCCCACGAGCAATGCCCGTTCTTCGGGCGGGGCGACGACGATCGGCGCCCGGGCTATGCGAGAATCTCGGTCGAGATCATCGGCCGCAATCTAGCGGACCGCTCCCGTCGTCGTGAAACGACCCGTGGACGAGTACGGCACGGTAAAGCTTCCGACGGTCGAGCCCACCCTGATGTCGCCCATCACGTGGTATGTCACCGCGCCGGTATTGAGCAGCGCCTTCCCTGCGGCGTTGACCCCGGTGTAGGAGAAATTCACGGGAATCCTGACGACGGCGGTGTCGTTTTCCCGGACCGTGAATTGTTGGTCGAGCGTTCCCGCTGCCAGCGTCACGCTGTCGGAATTCAGCAACACCTGATACGTGAGCCGCGTCGCGTCGAGGCGATAGTGATTGGGGTTGTACACGCTGAGGTCCACGTTCAGGCTGCCGCCGGTGAGTCCGATTCCGGCAATCTGGACCGTCTTGAGACGGACGACCGGCTGTTCGAACGCCTGGCGTCCGAGGAACGAGCATGCGGCGACGACGACCGTGGCCGCCAGCAACGCTTTCACTGCGAGTCTATTCATCGCCCTCACTCCTCCCCTCTTTCCCGTTGCGACGCCGGAGCTCTTCCCACCACGCCAAGCGCTTGGCGATCTCTTTCTCGAATCCGTAGGGACCCGGTTCGTAGAATCGCGTACCCTTGAGCGGCTCCGGGAGATACTCCTGCGGAATGTAGGCTTCCGGGGCGTCGTGCGCGTATTGATACCCCGCCCCATATCCCAGTTCCTTCATCAAACCGGTCGGCGCGTTGCGAATGTGCATCGGCACCGCCTCGGCCGGATGCGCGCGCGCCGCTTCCCTCGCCGCGACCAGCGCGAGCATCGAGCGGTTCGATTTCGGCGCCGTCGCCAGATAGACGATCATTTCGGCGAGCGGAAGGTAGCCTTCTGGAGGCCCCAACATGTGATATGCGTCACGCGCCGCGACAGCGAGCTTGAGCGCCTCGGGATCGGCGAGCCCGATGTCCTCGGCAGCCATCGCGATCGCTCGGCGGAACATGATCATTGGATCGCCGCCGCCTTCGATCATGCGACCCATCCAATACAGGGCGCCCTGGGGGTCGCTGCCGCGCAGACTTTTGTGAAACGCGCTCAGCATGTTGTACATCTCTTCGCCGCCCTTGTCGTACTTGGCGAAGCGGAGCTGCAGGGCATCGCGCGCGACGTCGACGGTGATACGTCCGTTAGGTCCGACGTGATCCGCGGCGGCCTGAAGGATCGTCAGCGCTCGGCGCGCGTCGCCGTCGGCTTCGGTGGCGATCAGATCCGCGGCGTCTTCATCCATCGTCAACGACAAGTCGCCGAGGCCGCGTTCGGTGTCGGCGAGCGCACGGTCGACAAGACCGCGCAGATCGCTCGGCGACAGCGGCTCGAGCACGAACACTCGGACGCGCGAGAGCAGCGCCCCGATGATCTCGAACGACGGATTCTCCGTCGTGGCGCCGATGAGCGTGATCGTTCCCGCCTCGACGTGCGGCAGGAAGGCATCCTGCTGCGCCTTGTTGAAGCGGTGGATCTCATCGGCGAAGAGAATCGTTCCTCGGCCGAGGCGGCGGCGTCCTTCCGCCTCGGCGACGATCTCGCGGACACGCGGCACGCCTTCCGTGACGGCGGAGAACGGCACGAACTCGCGGTCGGTGTAGCGCGCGATCACGCGAGCAATGGTCGTCTTCCCCGATCCTGGCGGCCCCCAGAACACGACTGATCCGATCGTGCCGCGCTCGATCGCCTCGCGCAGCGGCTTGCCCGGCGCGAGGAGATGCTGTTGCCCAACGATCTCATCGAGTGTGCGAGGCCGCATTCGCGCGGCGAGCGGCTGCCCGCCCGACGACTCGAACAACGAGCCCGTTCCGCCTCGAGCCGCGTCCGACTCGTCCGCGCGCCGGCGACGATCGCTCATGCCGCTGCCGCCGCGATCAGATCGACGCCAGGCTGCGAGCGACGAAATACAGCCCGCACCCGGCGGCGAAGCTCAGCGGAATTCTCGCGCCCGGGCGATGCTGCAACTCCGGCACGAGATTCGACGCCCCCACGTACAGCGTGACGCCGGCGGCGATCGCCAATCCGTAGGCGCGCAGGAATGGCGACACGTCGGTCAAGACGACGCCGGCGATCGTGCTGAGTCCGAGCGCGCCGGCCGCCATGATCCCTGTGCGGCGGCGCGCACCCGCCGCGAGAAACAAGCTCGAGATCGCCAGCCCCTCCGGAAACTTGTGCAGCAATACCGCGACGAACACCAGCGCGCCGAGCCCTTGGCTCACGTGGAGCCCGCTCGCCACCGCCACGCCGTCGACGAACGTGTGCATCAGCAGACCGATCAACGCCGACACGCTCACCATCTCGGAGACGGCGTGCGTTTCCTCGCCAAAATGAAAGTGCCGGCCGATCGTGTGCTGCGTGAAATGCACGAGCAGGTATGACGCCAGCACGATCATCGGCGCCGCGGAACCCGCCAGCGTGATCGAGTCGGGAAACAGATCCACGACCGACACCGAGATCAGGAAGCCGGCCGCGAACGAAAGGAGCGCGTCGAGCGCGCGGACACTCCACGACGCGCGCGACGCCACCGCCGCCGCGCCCATGACGTTCGCCAACGCGGCGGCGGTACCGTAGGCCAGCGCCGACGGGGTCATGTCGGGGCCAGTCCGAGCCGATCGGCCGCCGTGGTAATGGCGTTCACGAGATCCGGCGCCGCGGGAAAATGCTGCCGATTCACCCGCCAGCTCTTCGCGCGAACGCGCGCCTGCTCCTCGATGCCCTTCCCCTCGAGCAGATACAACCAGCGATCCGTGCGGGCGTAGATGAACAGATCGAGGTGCGGGTTCACCGTGAGCTGATCGTCGCCGGTGTAGACGGCGAACTCGACGCCGCCGTATCGCGCCAACAAGATCTTGAGCCGCGCGACGGAGTCGCGGACATCCGGCAGCGCCACCGCCTCGCCCTTCCACGAGCGGCCGCTGCGCAGGTCGTCGATCGCCACGTCCACCGCCGGCGGCATCTGCTCGCTCAGCGCGTAGAAGAGATCCACGACCCGTTCGGCGTTCGCGACCACGCGCGCGACGTAGAGGTCACCCTCGCGCTCGAAGGTGAAGCCGTCCGCGCTGACGCGGAATCGGCGCCAGATCGAGGCCTCCGGTTGTCGTCCGCGAAAGAACATGTCGCTCGGTCTAGCGTGGAGTGGCGTCGCCCTGCAGGCGCGCCGCTTCGCGCAACAACCAGTCGGGTGTGTTGCGCGTCGGGTCCTCGATCACCGTGGCGAGCAAGGACTGGAGAATCTTACCGAGCCCCGGCCCGGCCGGAATGCCGGCACGGCGCAGGTCGTCGCCGTCCACGGCGAGTCCGCCCAGGTCGATCGGGTCGCGCAGCGCGGTCTTCAGCATCCGGCGGTGTAACCGGCGCACCGCGCCGGTCGACGGGGCCGGCCGGTTCGCCGCGCGGTCCACCGCCCACATCGCCGACGCGAGCCGCATGAACGAACCCACGGCGAGCCGCGAAATGGCGGCGACCCACCGGCGCACGCTCGCGTCATCGGGCGCGTCCGGGCTGGAGATCGCGGCTCCGATCGTCGCGCCGTTCGCCTGCCACGCCGCGACGAGGTCGCTGACTGCGCGGACCTCGTGCTTCGCGCTGCGCAGCTGCACGAGCACCGCCTCCGCCCGTTGCGGTCCGAGCGGCGCAAGCAGCGTCGCGTAGCGAATCGCGCGACGCGCGGGTCGTCGCTCGAGCCCGGGCCGCGCCGTGAAGTCGGGAACGGTGAGCGCTTGCGCCGGCAACTCCGCCAGCGCTGGAATGAGCGCGCCGAACGCGCCGGATTTCTGCCAGATGGTCAGCGCATCGCTCGGGCGGCAAACCTGCTCGAAGGTCTTGTCCAATTCCTGCTTGACCCGCTCCGGCGACAGGCGTCCGAGGTGGGGCGCGCTCGCGTCCATCGCGCGACGCGTCGCCGGATCGATCGCAAAGCCGAACCGGGCGGCGAAGCGAATTCCGCGGAGGGCTCGCAACCGGTCCTCGCGCATGCGAGCGTCCGGATCCCCCACCGCGCGCACCACTTTGGCGTCGAGGTCCCGCCGCCCGCCGAACGGGTCGCGCAACTCATCGAGCTTGGGCGAGTAGGCGATGGCGTTGATCGTGAAATCGCGGCGTGCCAGGTCCTCGTCGAGCGAGGCCCCGAACTCCACGACGGCATGTCGTCCGTCGGTCTTCACGTCGCGGCGAAAGGTCGTCACCTCGTGCATCGTGCCGACGCGGTCGAGCACTCCGACCGTGCCGAACTCGATGCCCACCGGAATCGTGCGCCGTGCCCCGAACACCCGACGCACGTCGTCCGGCGTGGCCGACGTCGTGAGATCCCAATCGAGGTGCGTTTCGCCGAGCAGGGCGTCGCGCACGGCTCCGCCCACGCACCACGCCTCGAACCCCTCGGATTCCAGGCGCTGCGCGATGTCGAGAACGGTCGTCGGCGGGTGAAGGCGAGGCATGAGGGGGAGAGAGCGGCGCGCGAGGCGAAAGAGCGGTGGAGAATAGCCCGTCCCGTCGCCGCGGTGAAGGTGGTGGCACTACAGCTTCACCGCGATCCGGTCGATATTTTTCTCGAAGAATTCTCGTCGAGGATCGTCGCACTTGCGCGAGTTGGATCAGCTCCTAGCCCGTTCGAAGGCCGCCGAACCGTTCAAGCGCGTCGTGCGCGGCCTGTACCAGGGGCACGCGTACGACCCGTCGCCGCTGGAGCGGGTGCGATTGGATCGTCCGATGCCGCGCGTCAAAGTTCGCCGGTTGCTCACGCACGTCCTCGCGGCCGAGCCTCACCTGGCCGTCGAACACGTCGCCCTCAGCGCACGGTCCGGGTGCTCGGACTTCGTCGGCGTCGTACACGTGCACACGTCGACTGAAACGCACGTCTACGAATTCATCTGGGATTGCCGCTGGCGCGCCGAGCAGGAGGGTTGGCTGGATTGTTTCGGCTTCCCCGACCAGCTGCGCGCCGCCGACGAATTCGACTGGCGCTGCTTCGCGCGCTGGGAGCCC
Organism: uncultured Gemmatimonadaceae bacterium; assembly: GCA_963736315.1. GTDB lineage: Bacteria > Gemmatimonadota > Gemmatimonadetes > Gemmatimonadales > Gemmatimonadaceae > JAQBQB01. The sequence goes on from CAVTOB010000001.1 coordinate 1,497,045, forward strand.
GTTTCGCCGCGCGACGTGAGCTGAATTCCTCGATCGGAAAACGGCAATCTAGGACTCGAGGAGATCGCGAAGCTCGGCCACGTCTAAACCGACCCCGAGTCCGAGCATCACGTCGATTCGAGCTTGTTGCGGACGGCGTGAACCAGCGAAGATGGCTCCGCGCTCGGCGAGCCGACGCCCGCCGCCCGCGTAGCCGTATGTATGCCCCACGCGGCCGCGTCCCGCGCGCGATGTGATCACGACGGGTTTCCCGTCGGCGATCCAGCGATCGATGCCGTCGAGCATCGCGACCGGAACGTTGCCGCGCCCCATTCCGGCGACGACGATGCCGCGTCCTTTCCCCAGCTCGCGCGACGCATCCAGCAGACGTGAGTCGGAGCCGGCGAACGAGTAGACGATGTCCACCGGCTGCGCAAGCGCCGACGCGTTGAGAATCGGCGGCGGCGCCGGAATCGATCGGCGGAACACGACTCGCCCATCGTCGAGCACCGCGATCGGGCCAAGTCCGGGGCTATCGAAGGCGTCGACCATGTAGGTGTGCGCTTTCGTCACGTCCAGAGCCGTGAACACGCGGTCGGACATGACGACGAGCACACCGTGGCCGCGCGCCTCGTCACTCGCCGCGACGCGGATCGCGGCGCCCAGATTGCCCGGCCCGTCCCATCCGAGATCGCTCGACGTGCGCATCGCGCCCGTGAAGACCACCGGCTTGTCGCTCGCCACGGAGCGGGCCAACAGGTACGCCGTCTCTTCGAGCGAGTCGGTTCCGTGCGTCACGACGATGCCGTCGACGTCCGGCCGCGCGAGATGCTCGAGAATTCGCGCGCGCAGCGCCCACATGCGATCCGGTGTCATGTGCGGACCGGGAAACGCGCCCCAATCGTCCACGTCGAGTTGCGCGAGCTCGTCGATGCCGGGGGCCAGAGCGACGATCTCGTGGCCGGTGAGCGTCGGCACCGCGCCGCCGGCCGCCGGGTCGTGCCGCATCGAGATCGTGCCGCCGGTGAAAACGAGGACGATCATCCGCAGAGCACGCTGCCGCCGTTCACGTTCACGATCTCTCCCGTGATGTGTCGCGCCAGATCCGAGCACAGAAAGACGATCGGGCCCGCGATGTCGCGCGCCGAGGCGATCCGTCCGATCGGAATGCTCGCCGCGATTCGCTCGCGCCCGCCGCCCGAAAACGGCTCGTCGCACATCTCGGTGTCGACCCAACCCGGCGCGACGCTGTTCACCGTGATGTCGCGCTTGGCCAGCTCCGGCGCGAGCGATTTGACCAGCGAGATGACCGCTCCCTTGGACGCGCCGTAGTCGGCGTGGAACGCTTCACCTCTCTGCCCCGCGGTGCTGGACACGAGGACGATGCGTCCGTGATCGCTCATCGCCCTGATCGCCGCGCGCGTCGTGTAGAAGACCGAATCCACGTTCTCGGCGATCGTGCGGCGCCACTGCTCGTCGCCCATCGATCCGAGCGCCACGTCCTCGGTCGGCCAGATCCCGGCGTTTCCCACGAAGAAGTCCAGTCCGTCGAGCGATTCGACGGCGCCGCGCACCAGATCCTCCGCCCCGCCGACCGTGGAGATGTCCGACGCGTGCGCCGACGCCGTGACTCCGAACTCCGCCGCGAGCGAAGCGACCAGCCCTTCGGCGTCCGCGCGCCGGCTGCGATAGCCGATCGCGACGTGAACGCCGTTCTCCGCGAACAGCCGCGCCGTCGCGGCGCCGATTCCGCGCGAACCGCCGGTCACCAGCGCGCGCTTTCCCTTCAAGCCGATCATGGTGTGCCCTCGATCATCAATTGCTCGACGAAGTCGCAGATCAGGTGCTCGACGCACAGATGCAGCTCCTGAGCGCGGTCGGTGCGCGGCGTCGGAATGACGACCGAGTGATCGGCGAGCGCGCGCAGCTTGCCGCCGTCTCCGGCGCTAAAAGCGAGCACGCGCACTCCTTTCGCGCGCGCCGTTTCGGCCGCGCGGAGCACGTTGGGCGAGTTGCCGCTCGTCGAATGGATCACCAGCAGGTCGGCCGGCTTCGCCAGCGCGTCGACCTGTCTCGCGAATATCTGGTCGAAGCCAAAATCGTTTCCGGCCGCGGTGAGGAGCGACGTGTCGGTCGTCAGCGCGACTGCGGGATACGCGCCGCGAGTTCTCGCGTACCGAACGACGTACTCCGTCGCGATGTGCTGCGCGTCGGCGGCGCTTCCCCCGTTGCCGCAGAAGAACAGCGTGCCCCCGCGCGCGACGGTCTCGCGGACCATGGTCAGCGCCCGTCCGAGGTCCGGGCCCATCGAGTCGGCCACGCGCTGTGCCACGGCGGCCAAATCGCGCAGTCCATCGGCGAAGTGCTTGCTCACGTCGGTGTCCACGGGTCGATCGCTCCCTGAGTGGCCTGCGGTCAAGATTTGCCGAAAACCATTTCGCCAAGGCGGCGAACCATGCCGCGCCGGAGTCGGATCGGCCGGATCGGGATCGTCGGCTCGTCCGCGAGCAGACGTCGCGCGTTCTCGAACGTCAGCAGGCGCACGTTGTCCTTGGTCGTCACGCCCGACAGCCAATCGCGCGCGATCGCCAGGCTGCGGCGGTCGACGTGCGTGTCGCTCGCGAACACGTCCACCAACCCCATCGTGATCAACTCCTCGGCGAGGCGATGAGGTCCACCGCGCGGTAAGATCGCGGTCACGTCCATCTGAATCGCCGCCCCCGCCGCCTTCCACGCCGCGACCAGCGCGGGTGTGCATCCCCAATACCGCTCGGGATGCGCCACCACTGGAACCAGACCGCTTTCACGAATCCTCGAAAGATCCTTCTCGGAATTGGCGGGAAGGCCGAGGCGGGCGAACTCCACCAACCGCGCGGTCGACCCGCCGAGTCCCAACCGCGGATCCGTGAGATCGGCGCCGGGAACGTCGAGCATGATCTCCCACCCGCGGCGAAGCTCCGGAGGACGCGTCGACGATGCCCTGAGCTGCGCGAGCAGCGCGTCATGCCGTTCGTGCGGGGCGTCGTGCGCGCGAGACGCCTCGAGGTGCGGCGTGCAGACGACCGTCGTGACACCTTCGCCCGCGAAGCGGCGCAGGACCTCCAGAGACGACTCGAGCGATTTCGATCCGTCATCCACCCCGGGCAGGAGATGGGTGTGAATGTCGATCATCCGCCGGCGATCGTGGCGAGACGTTTCATCGCGCCGAGCGCGCGCGCTTCGAGCGTCGGCGGCGTTTCCGCCGCGGCCTCGAGGGCGTACGTCGCCAGCGCGTCCGCGGCGAGCAGATCGAGCGCCGACTCGCGACCCTGCGACGTTCTCCCAGCGACGTCGGCGAGCAGACGTTCGCACGCCCCGAGGCAGACTTCGGCGGCGTTCGCCGCCGGCTCCGCGCGCCGTGCGCCGATCGCCGACTCGATGCGCACGGCGAGTCGCGCCGGCGGCGCGGGCTCTTTCTCGCGCAGCCAGTCGCCGACCGTCACACGGCGCCGACCAGGGCGTCGCGCACGAGCTCCGGGGCGCGGGCCAATGCTTCGCCGAAGCGCGCGGCATCCGGAACGCCGGCCTGCGCCATGTGCGGCTTCCCGCCTCCCCTTCCGCCGGCCGCGGCGGCGATGTCCTTGATCAGCGCGTCGGCACGAAGCCCCCGCTCGCGAAGATCGTCCGTCACGACCACGAGCAATGTGTTCTTCCCGTCCTCGAAGCTCGCCGCCAACACGCCGACGCCGCTTCCGAGCTTCTCGCGCACCGCGTCGCCGAGTGCCTGGAGCTCCTTCACGTCGCCGGCGCGCACGACGGCCGTCACCAGCTTCGAGCCGTTGTGACCCAGCGCCTGCGCCCCGCCGAGCAGCGATTGCAGTTGATCGCCGCCGCCGCGCATCGCTTCGTCGAGCCGACGCTCCAGCGCCCGACGCTCGTCCAACAACGCCGCGACGCGCTTCTCCACGCCGTCCACCGGCGCCTTGAGCGACTCGGCGATGCGGTGGAGCGCGCGCTCCTCGTTGCGGATCAGCTGGTACGCGCCCGGCCCCGTCACCGCCTCGATGCGGCGGACGCCCGCGGCCACGCCCGTTTCCGCGACGATCTTGAACAGGTTGATCTCGGCCGTGTTGCGCACGTGCGTGCCGCCGCACAGCTCCATCGAGAAGTCGGCGATGCGCACGACGCGCACGACGTCGCCGTACTTCTCGCCGAACAGTGCCATCGCGCCAGCGGCCCGCGCCTCGGCGAACGCCATCTCGCGCGTCGTCACCGGAACGCTGCGCGCGATCTCGCGATTCACGATGCTCTCGATTTCCCCAAGACGCTCGGCGGAGACGGGACCGTGATGCGTGAAGTCGAAGCGAAGCCGGTCGGGCGCGACGAGCGAGCCCGCCTGGTGCACGCCGTCTCCCAACACCGACCGCAGCGCCGCGTGCAGCAGGTGCGTGGCCGTATGATTCCGTTCGGTGTCGCGTCGCCGGTCGCTCGGCACTCGCGCGATGACGCCGCCGAAGTGGAAGGTGCCGGTGATTCGTCCGATCGCCGCCGGCCGCCCTTCGACCTTGCGGACCTCGTCGACGTCGACACGCCAGCCTTCGCCGACGATTTCGCCCTGATCGGAGATCTGGCCGCCGGATTCGGCGTAAAACGGCGATTCGCGCAACAACACCGCGACTCGCCCGCCGTCGAGATGTCGAACGGCCGTCGTTTGGGTTTCGATCTCGATCGCGTCGTATCCGACGAAACTCGCCGACGCGCCAAGCCCCGGCGCGGCCTCGAACTCCGACAGGTTCGCCAACGCGTCGAGCGCCACGCCCACACGCTTCGCCTTTCGTTCCTCCTGCGACCGTCGGCGCTGTTGATCGAGCGCGGCTTCGAACCCGGCGATGTCCACGACGTAGCCGCGCTCGCGCGCCATCAGTTCGGTGAGGTCGATCGGGAAGCCGAACGTATCGTACAGCCGGAACGCGTCCTCGCCGCTGATCGTCCCGCGCACGTCTCTTCCGCCGCCCACCGACTGCACCGGCGCGAGCTGGTCGAACCGGGCGAGGCCGCCTTCGATCGTGGCGAGAAAGCCCTGCTCTTCTTGCCGCGTCGTATCGAGGATGTGCTTCGACCGCTGGCGCAGCTCAGGGTACGCGTCGCCCATCGAGTCGATGACCGCCTGCGCGACGTGGACGAGCGTCGGTTCCTTGCGCCCGAGCAGCCACGCGTGGCGCACCGCGCGACGCAGAATCCGACGGAGGACGTAACCGCGCCCCTCGTTCGACGGGAACACTCCGTCCGCGAGAAGAAACGACACCGCCCGCGCGTGGTCGGCGAGCACACGGAACGACGCCGGATTCACCGCGTTCGAAACGACGGTCCCCGCGCGAGTGCGCACTCCCGTGCGCGACTCGTCGCTCTCGCGCCCCCAGTACGAGATGCCCACCGCCCGCTCCACGGCCGACAGCATCGGCGCGAACAGGTCGGTGTGGTAGATCATCGTCACGCCTTGCGTGATCGCCGAGATGCGCTCGAGCCCCGCGCCCGTGTCCACCGACGGCTTCGGCAGCGGCACCATCGTGCCGTCCGGCTGGCGGTCGAACTGCATGAACACCAGGTTCCAGAACTCGATGAAGCGGTCGCGATCCGATCCTTCGATGAACGCGTCGAGCGAGAACTCCTCCCGATCCATCTCGGTCCATTCACCGGTCGCACCGTCGGGCAGTCGCCAGTCCTTGGCGATGCGCGCCATGTCGACGAAGATCTCCGAACACGGGCCGCAGGGACCCGTGTCCGCCATCTGCCAGAAATTGTCCTTGTCGCCGAGTCCGTAGATGCGCGAGTCGGGCAAGCCGGCGATCTCCCGCCACAGGGCGCGCGCCTCATCGTCGGAGTGGTGCACCGAGACGCGCAGCAGCTTGGGGTCGAGTCCCAACTCCTGTGTCACGAACTCCCACGCGAAGCGAATCGCGTCGCGCTTGAAGTAATCGCCGAACGAGAAGTTGCCGAGCATCTCGAAAAACGTGTTGTGCCGGGCGGTATGGCCGACCTGCTCGAGGTCGTTGTGCTTTCCGCCGGCGCGCACGCATTTCTGCGACGTCGTGGCCCGGCGTCGCCCATTTGGCGGCGACTCGGCGCCTAGAAACACGCGCTTGAACTGGACCATGCCCGCGTTCGTGAACAGCAGCGTCGGGTCGTCGGCCGGGACGAGCGACGAGCTGGGCAACACGGCGTGGTCGTTGCGCGCGAAATACTGGAGAAAGCGGGATCGGATCTCGGCGGCCTGCATCCCCGGGAATATAGGGTGCCGAGGGGGTGAAATCAGTCGCACGACTTCAACGGAACCGGCCGAATGAGACGGAAATTCGCCCCGCGGTGTAGCGTCATCCGCGCCGACCAGAACAGGAATGCCAACGCGCAGTACAACTGCCTCCGCACAGTCTTCTTCCGTCCGTCGCTCGGACTGCACGCCGTGCGCGGCGCCGGCATTGCTGACGCGTTATTGAAACCCGCCCACGGCGAGAGCCAGTCCCACGCCGTAGTACCGCCGCGTCGGCCCGATGCCCAGGAACGCATCGACCCCAATTCCCACCAACACATAGTTGAAATTCAGCTGCGCGCTGCCCGCGAGGACTGGTTCGCGCACGAGCCGAGCGCCGCTGGCGGTACTGTGTCCGTAGCTCATCCCCGCGCCGGCGAGGACGACGGCGTCGGCATGCTTCGAGCGCAGCGTGTGAAGGCCAGCGAGAATCGAGAAATCGGTCACGTCGCCTGTCTCGAAAAGCCGCGAAGCGCCGGCGGCGCGGACCGAGAACGCGTATTCGTCACGGGTAGCCCACAGCGCGATCATCGCTCCCGGCTGACCCTCTCCGTTTACAGCGGCGGGACCGACCGACAACGATGCCCAAGCCTTCCACTCGGGCAACCCGCCGGACGCGGTGCTCGACTGAGACAGAGCGCGCGCGGAGACCAGGACCAGGGCCGCGACCGCCGCGCTGAGCGCCCGTATGACGTGCGATCGATCATGGCGCACGCGCCTCGCGGGCGGCGAGTCGCCCGACAATCTCGCCGATCGCGTCGACGTCGTAGCCGCGTCGCGCGAGAAACGCATATAGGCGCCGTCGCTGAGTATGAGCATCGAGCTTTGCCAGCGTCTTCATCTTTTTTCGTGCCACGCGCTCGATGTTCGCACTCTCGTTCACGCCTTCGTCTTCGAAGACCTCGGCGATTGCCTTGTCACTCAGGTCACGCGCCACTCCCCGGCGGGCCAGCTCCTGCGCGATCCGCCGCCGCGACTGACCGGACCCCAGAGCCTTCGAGCGCGCGAGTTGCCGCGCATAGCTCGCGTCGTCGAGCAGGCCCGCGCCTCGCAGCCGCTCTATGGCGGCATCGACGTCGACGGCGGGCTCGCCTTTCTTGATCAACGCTCGCCGCAACTCGAACACGCTCCGAGCGCGCGTCTCCAGCAAATCGAGCGCTCGCTCGTAGGTCGATCGATCAGCGCGGCGCGCGCGGCGCGCGCCGCTTGGGTGGGAATCGCTCGATCGCGTCATCTGAGTAGAAAAGGCCGGGGAGTCACCGCTTGTGTCGAAGGGAGTGTCCGGGTCCCATCGTCGCAAGCGGTTCCTCCCCGACTCTATCGTCGACTACCGAAGAGCGCGAGACCTACTCCTCGGTGACCTCGATATCGCTGATCACCTCACGCGGCCCGACGCCGAGCAGCGCCTTCACCTTTTCCTCGACTTCCGCCATGAGCGCCGGCGAGTCGCGGAGATAGAGCTTCGCGTTCTCTCGACCCTGTCCGATCTTCTGGCCGTTGTACGCGTACCACGCGCCCGACTTGTCGATGATCCCCGCCTCGGCCGCGATGTCGAGCACCAGGCTCGCGTGACTGATCCCCTCGGCGTACATGATGTCGAACTCGGCTTGCTTGAACGGCGCGGCGACCTTGTTCTTCACCACTTTCACACGCACGTGCGAGCCGACGACGTCCTCTTTGTCCTTGACCGGCCCGATGCGACGAATGTCGAGACGCACCGACGCGTAGAACTTGAGCGCCTTGCCACCCGTGGTCGTTTCGGGATTGCCGAACATCACCCCGATCTTTTCCCGCAGCTGGTTGATGAACACGACCGACGTCTTCGACCGCGCGATCGAGCCCGTCAGCTTGCGCAGCGCCTGGCTCATGAGCCGAGCCTGGAGACCGACGTGGGAATCGCCCATGTCGCCTTCGATTTCGGCTTTCGGCACGAGGGCCGCCACCGAATCGATCACCACGACGTCTACCGCGCCCGAACGGACGAGAATCTCGCAGATCTCGAGTGCCTGTTCACCCGTGTCCGGCTGGGAGATCAGAAGCGCCTCGACATCCACGCCCAGCTTTCTCGCGTAATCGGTATCGAGCGCGTGCTCGGCGTCGATGTACGCCGCGACGCCGCCGGCCCGTTGCGCGTTAGCGACGACGTGCAAACACAGCGTCGTCTTTCCGCTCGACTCGGGGCCGTAGATCTCGGTGACGCGGCCGCGCGGGATGCCGCCCACGCCGATCGCCGCGTCGAGATTGATCGCGCCCGTGGAGATGGACTCCACGCGAACCTTCTGGTCCGCCCCCAGGCGCATGATCGAGCCCTTGCCGCAGCTCTTTTCGATCTGCGCGATGGCCAGATTCAACGCCTTCTTCTTGTCGTCCTGCAAGGTCGACACAGCCATGCTCTCATCCTCTCGGTTAGTCGTCCGCTCTGGCCGATCAGCGTAATCGTAGCGAGAAACACAGGGGGGCTCGATACCCGAACAAAATACGAAACCGGGATACCGAATTCAAGCGGAATCTCGAAGCGCGAAGGCATTCGGCACGTGGCGCACCCGTACGCGGTCACCCTCCACGAGCACACCGACGACGTCGAAGCGATACGAATCGTCGGGGCGGCCGTGACGGTCGATCCAGACCGAGGCGGAGCGGATCAGCTCGCGTTGCTTGCTCCAATTCACCGCCTCGACCGGATCGCCGAACTGGCTTCCGCGACGCGCCTTTACTTCGACGAACGCCACGGTGCCTTCCCGCTCGACCACCAGATCGATGTCCCTATGACCGCTCCGAAACCGCCGCTGCATCACACGCCATCCGTGTCGCCTGAGCCATCGCTCCGCGATCTGCTCCCCCAGCTCGCCGAATTGCTGTCTGGCCGCTGACATGGGGCCAAACTAGGCCCCCTCGCGGAACATGCGTCATCGAAAAAATCGCGAATGGCATCATTCCGTTGCCTGAGCAGCCGACCGGCATCGCGGATGCGGAAGCGAGCCCTGCCTCGAGCTTGAGCTTGAGCAGGAGCTATGAGAAACCGGTACGTGGCAACGACGGTGTACGGCGTGGTCGCGGCTCAAGGCTCATGCTCCGACTCATGCTCAAGGCAGGGCTCGACTCACGATCCGAGATACCAACGTCGGCGCGCAGACTCCAACGCAATCTCAAAAGCTCAAAATCTGAGCTCTCAGCTCTCGTTACTTGGCGATCCTCGCCAGTGCGCTGACGACTTGTGCCCCGCCCATCATCGGCTGGTCCAGCGTGCTCCGCACCACGATCGGATCCGTCTTCGTCACCCAGTACAGCCCTTTCGTCTGGTCGGCGTGCACGGCGACGACCCAGCAGTCGAACGTCCCCGCCGGAACCCGGACGCGATCCTCGCCGATCACGGCGATTCGCGTCGGAAGCACGGCGTTGCTCCCCACGGCGACCGACAGCAGCGAGACCGAATCCTCCCACGCCGTCGTGAGTGGCAGCAGGCGGAGAACAGTCTCGAGCATCGCGCCGCTCACCACCGTCCCCGGGGGAACCGGCAGTGCCATCGTGCGTCGTCCCGCGGGCGTGCTCGTGCCGCCGAACGCGCTGTCGCCCCGGAATTCGAGCGCCAGGTGTGCCTGGCCGCTCGTCGCGGACCAGTGAACCGGGCGTAGCGTCGCCATGTCGGCGTAGAGCGAATCGGCCGCCGGAATTCCGTCACCGGCTCTGGTCTCGACGATCAGCCATGTCGGAATTCCCACGTACGACATCGGCGACACCGTCACCGTTCTCGTTCCCAACGGCGTCGTCGACGCGTCGCGTTCGAGGGTCGTCAGATAGACGAACTGACTCGATTGCAGCTTCGTCGCGTCGAACTTGGATCCGTTCGCCGGTACGGCGCGACGCGCCGTCGTATCCGTGGGATTTTGCGCGCCCGCGCCGTGCGCCAAGCGCACGAGCGCCGCCAGCGCCGCGAGCGTCGCCAGTGACTTACGCGCGCGGTCCACAGATCCGATCCAACTCGTCCAGCCCGACGAGCACTTCGCGTCCGCGAGGCCCGTCCGACGGGCCGAGTACCCCGGCCAGCTCGAGCTGGTCGATGATTCTCGCCGCGCGGCCGTACCCGACCTTGAGTCTTCGCTGAAGGAGCGACGTCGATCCCTGCTGGGTCTGCACGACCACCTCGGCGGCCTCGCGGAAGAGCGTGTCGCGGTCGCCCGAGTCTTCCGACTCCGCGCCCGCGGCCTCCAGTGCTTCCTTCTCCTTGTCGCGAATCTCTTTCAGGATGTCCGGTTCGATCGGATCGAACGCCGCGAGACCTTGTGCGACGCGGGCGGCGCGCTTGGCGTCGCTGCGCTGTTGATACCACTTCATCAGGCGTTCGGTGTCTTCGCTGGAGAGGAACGCGCCCTGGAGCCGCGCGGCCTCCGACTTGCCCGGCGGAATGAACAGCATGTCGCCGTTGCCGAGGAGCGCCTCGGCGCCGGCGCCGTCGATGATCGTCCGGCTATCGATCTGCGACGCGACGCGAAACGCGATCCGGCTCGGGAAATTCGCCTTGATGAGACCCGTGATGACGTTCACGCTCGGCCGCTGGGTGGCGAGGATGAGATGGATGCCGATCGCGCGCGCCTTCTGGGCGAGCATCGCGATCGGCGTCTCCACCTCGCCGGGCACCGTCATCATCAGATCGGCCATCTCGTCCACGATCACGACGATGTATGGAAGCACGTCGCCCTTGTACGTCGTCTCCTCGAACGCGACGTCGGCATGCTTCGGCAGCTTGAGCTCGATCTTGTCGAGCACGCGCTTGTTGAACTCCTGCACGTTGCGGCACCCGTTCGCCGCGAGCAGCTCGTAACGCTCCTGCATCTCGAGCTGCGCCCACTTGAGCACGGAAGCCGCGTCCCGGTTGTCGGTGATCACCTTGTGCCGCAGGTGCGGCAGCGTGTTGTACACCGACAACTCGACCATCTTCGGGTCGACCATCAGGAAGCGCAGCGTCTTCGGCGTGTGGCGGTAGACGAGGCTCGTGATGATCGTGTTCACGCATACGGATTTTCCCGAGCCCGTCGCGCCCGCGATCAGCAGATGCGGCATCTTCGCCAGATCGGCGACGACCGGTTTCCCCTCGAGGTCCTTGCCGAGCACGATGGGGAGCGCCGCGCGCGCGTTCTGGAAGTCGCGAGTTTCGATCAGCTCGCGGATCGAAACGATCTGGGACGTCGGGTTGGGCACCTCGACGCCCACCGCGCCGCGCCCCGGGATCGGCGCGACGATGCGGATCGACGGCGCGCGCATGGCCAGCGCGAGGTCGTTCGAGAGATTCGCGATCTGGCGGACCTTCACGCCCGGCGCCGGCTCGATCTCGTACTGCGTCACCACGGGCCCCGTCGTGCGCCCCACGAGCTCCCCCTCGACGCGAAACGTGCGCAGCGCCGCCATGAGCTTGTAGCCCATCTCATTGAGCTCGTCGGCGCTCGCCTCGACGTCGTGCGGCGGGGCCGGCGTCAGCAGCTCGGGCGACGGAAGCTCGTCGCCGCCCAATTCGACTTGCGCCGTCGCGTCGATCGCCGCCGCGATCTCGGCGTCATGGTCCGCCGCGGCCTCGGCCTTCGTTCGTTTCCTCCGACGCTTCGGCTCGTCGATGGCGCGCGCGTCGGCGGTGTCACCGAGCGAATCGTCGACCGGCATCGTCGGATCGATCGCCGGCATCTCGTCGAACGACGGCGCCAGTGCCAGAGCGCGGTCGGCGTCAGTCGCCTCGGCCGTCTTTTTGTCGCGCTTGCGTCGCGGCTTGTCGGCGGCCGCGTCGGGCCCCGGCGGCTGCGCCGCCGGCGGCCGGCGCCCGACGAGCGCACGAATCGGATTCCACGCCAACGTCGTCGCCGTCAGCACGGAGGCCGAGAGCGCGACGAGCACCCATGAGCCGAACGAGCCGAACCAATTGCGCCACCACACGGCGATCGCTTCGCCCCAGATGCCGGCGCTGGCGAAGCCCGGCTCGGGGGACGCGATCGACAGCGCCAGCACGACGGGCAGAAGCAGAACGAGCCCGGCGAAGAAGATCATCCATGACCGGTCGGTGCTCGATTCCAGCCTGCCGAAAAGCCGCAGCGCGTGCACAGCCGGCACGAGCGGAATCAGAATCGACGCCGGCCAGCCAAAGAACGCGACCAGCGGTTGCGACAGGAATTGCCCGACCGGGCCCACGTTGGCTTCGACGCTGACGCCCGTGCGCAGCTCGGCCAGCGCCAGCGCGACGAACGCGCCGGCGAGGAACACCGCCAGGAGCAGCAGCGCAATACCGGTGATCTCACGTTTCAGCGTCGTACTGCTCACGCTATGGGTCGCACCCCCGACTCCCACCTATGCGGGCTCCTTGAACAGCTCCGTCTCGCGCTCGAGGAACTTCGTGTCCACCTGCCCGGCGGCGAATCGTGGGTTTCGCATCACGCGGGCGAGAAACGGAATCGTCGTCGTCACGCCTTCGATGATAAACCCGTCGAGCGCCACGTGCATGCGCGCGATCGCCTCGGCGCGGTCGCGGCCCTGGCAAATGAGCTTGGCCAGGAGCGAATCATAGAACGGCGGGACCGTGTAGCCGTCATAAACGTGTGTGTCCAAGCGCACACCCGGACCGCCCGGCGGGTGGAACGTGAGAATCTTCCCCGGCGACGGCTGAAAGTTCCGTGACGGATCTTCCGCGTTCACGCGGACCTCGATCACGTGGCCGCGCAGAGGCGGCAGCTCGGTGACGCTGAGCTTCTCCCCCGCCGCGACCCGGATCTGCTCCTTCACGAGGTCGATCCCGGTGAGCATCTCGGTGACCGGATGCTCGACCTGGATGCGCGTGTTCATCTCCATGAAGTAGTACGACCCGTCCTCGTCGAGCAGCATCTCGATCGTCCCGGCGCCGACGTAGTCGATCGCCTTGGCCCCGGCGACGGCTGCCCGTCCCATCTCCTCGCGCAGCTTGGGCGTCATCCCCGGACTCGGCGCTTCCTCGATGAGCTTCTGGTGGCGGCGCTGCACGGAGCAGTCGCGCTCGCCGAGATGGATCACGTTGCCGAACGTGTCGCCGAGGATCTGAAACTCGATGTGGCGGGGGCGCGCGAGGTATTTCTCGACATAGACGTCGCCGTTGCCGAACGCGGAAAGGGCTTCGGATCGCGCCAACTGGAACGAGCGCGCGAAGTCGTCGGCTTCGCGCGCCACCCGCATGCCTTTTCCGCCGCCGCCCGCCGCCGCCTTGATGATGACGGGGAATCCAATGCCGCGCGCGAACTCGAGTGCTTCGTCCACGTCCTCGACGGGCCCCGGCGTGCCGGGGATGATCGGTACGCCGACCTTCGTCATCGCGGAGCGCGCAGCGGCCTTGTCGCCCATCATCCGGATCTGGTCGCCCGTCGGTCCGATGAACGCGATCTTCGACGCCGCGCAGATGTCCGCGAACTCCGCGTTCTCGGCAAGGAAGCCATAGCCGGGGTGGATCGCGTCGGCGCCGGTGATCTCGGCGGCGGCGATCAACCGCGGAATGTTCAGATACGATTCACGGGCCGGCGCGGGACCGATGCAGACGTCGTCGTCGGCGAACCGCACGTGCAACGACTCGCGGTCCGCCTCGGAGTACACCGCCACTGTCTGCACGTCGAGCTCGCGACATGCGCGGATGACGCGCAACGCGATCTCGCCGCGGTTGGCGATGAGAACCTTGTTGAACATTTACTTCTTCTTCGCGCCGCCTTCGAACCCCGTCCACGACGTGTCGCTGGTGCCCGAGACGCCCTGTACGCGCAGGGCGAACTCCGCCGGGCTGGTCGCGTAGAACAGCGCGCTCTCGTACGAGATGGAGCCCTTGGAGTAGAGCTGCATCAGCGACTGGTCGAAGCTCTGCATGCCGTACTGCACCGTGCCCTCTTTGATGAGGTCCGGGATGTTGAGCGTCTTTTCCATGTCGCGGATGTTGTCGCGCACCGCGGCGGTGTTGATGAGGATCTCGCACGCCGGAATGCGTCCCGCCTTGTCGGCGCGGGGCACCAGTCGCTGCGAGACAACCGCCGCGAGCGCGCTGGCCAGGGAGAACCGGACTTCGGCCTGCTGGTGCGGCGGATAGAACGAGAGCACGCGGTTGATCGTCTGCGTCGCGTCCGTCGTGTGCAGCGTCGAAAAGACCAGGTGGCCCGTGTCGGCGGCCTTGAGCGCCGTGTCGAGCGTCTCGAGGTCTCGAACTTCGCCGATGAGGATGACGTCCGGGTCTTGCCGCAGCACGCGGCGCAGCGCCTGACCGAACGTCGCCGTGTCGGTCCCGATCTCGCGCTGGTTGATGTGGCTGTTCAGGTCGCGGTGCAGGAACTCGATCGGATCCTCGATCGTGATCACGTTCGCGCGGCGATTCTGGTTGATGTGCTGGATCATCGCCGCCAGCGTCGTCGACTTCCCCGATCCGGTCACGCCCGTCACGAGCACGAGGCCGCGCGGCTTCATCGCGATTTCCTCGAGCACGGGCGGCAGGTTCAGCTCGGGGACCGTGCGCGCCTGATACGGAATGGCGCGCATCGCGAAGCACAACGAGCCGCGCTGCTGGTAGAGGTTCACGCGGAACCGGCCGATGCCGGGTACGCCGATCGCGAAGTCGCACTCTTTCTCTTCGGAGAAGAGGTTGACCTGGCGCGGCGTCATGAGCTGCTCCGCGAGGTTCTTGAGATCCTCGGGACGCAGCGGCGCGTGCTCCAGCGCGATCAGCTCGCCGTCGACGCGCAGCGTCGGCGGCCGACCGACCTTCAGATGGATGTCCGACCCGTTTCGCCGGATCATCTCCTGCAGGACGGACTTGAAGTTGATGCCCGAGGGCGCCCCCGCGGTCGGGGGAGGCGCCGTCGGCGCTGGGGCCGAAGGGGCGGGATTAGCCATTGGGATCGATCCTGAACAACGCCTGGCCGTATTCGACCGGCTGCGCGTCCTCGACCAGAATCTCGCGCACGACTCCCGCGAACTCCGACTCGATTTCGTTCATGATCTTCATCGCCTCGATGATGCAAAGGATCTGGCCTTTCTTGACGCGATCACCGACCGCGACGTATGGCTTGGATCCTGGCTCAGGTGACTTGTAGTAGGTGCCGACCATCGGTGACTTGACGTCGAGCGCGGTGGACTTCGGGGCCTCGGCGGCCGCCACCTCCGGCTCGGCGACGACGGGCACCCCTTGCGCCGGCGACGCGCGTCCGGGCACGGCCGGCACCATGGTAGGTATCGGCATCGGCGCGGCCACCTGCACTGCACCACGTTGTTGCGGGCTCTTGGAAATACGGATCTTCAAGCCCTTGTCCGACGTGATCTCGATGGAATCAACGGTCGATTCATCGATGATGTCGATCAGTTTCTTGACGTAGCGTAGGTCGATCATAGGCTTCTGAAGAGTCGCGCCGGACGACGTGTCCGGGTCACCCGAGCTCGATCAGCTCGTGCGTGAACCGCGTGAGGACCCGCGGCCCTCCTGCCGCCAGGACCACGTCGTCCTCGATCCGAACTCCACCCCATCCGGGACGGTAGATGCCCGGCTCGATCGTCACCACCGCGCCTTCCGCCAACGCACCATCGGCCGTCTTCGCGAGCCGCGGCGCCTCATGCACCTCGAGGCCCAACCCGTGCCCCAGACTGTGTCCGAACAGCTCGCCAAATCCGCGCCGCTGAATGTACTCGCGAGCGATGGCGTCGGCATCCCGTCCCGACATTCCGGCCCGGACGCCCTGCGCGGCGCTCTCATTGGCCACGCGTACAATTTCGTAAACTTCGCGCTGTTCGGCCGCCGCCTTCCCCATCACGAACGTGCGCGTAATGTCCGAGCAATATCCGCCGGTTTCGGCGCCGAAGTCGAGCAATAGAAAGTCGCCCTGGTCCACTCGCCGCGCCGTCGATCGCGCGTGCGGCAACGCCGAGCGCGGCCCCGACGCGACGATCGACTCGAAGGGAAACCCTTCGCTTCCCTCGTCGCGCAGCGCCTTCTCCAACACGCCCGCCACCTGCAGCTCCGTCATGCCGGCGCGGAGCTGCGGCAACGTCCGCTCGAGCGCGCGCGTCGCGATTCCGTTCGCCGCCTCGATGAGCGCGAGCTCGCTCGGATCCTTCCGTTCGCGGAGCGTCTCGACAAGATCAACGGTGGGCCGCCACTGCCAGCGTCCGCCGGCGTTCTCCTCGAGCAACCGCTGAAAATCCCGATGCACCAGCTGCGTCGACTCGAAGCCCGCGACCTCCAGCGAGCCGAGTTGTCCGAGCTGTTGCCAGAGACCGGTCCACAGGCTCTGGGGCTCGATGACCACGCGCGCCGCGTCGCCGACCTCGTCGACCACCTGCGTCTGATAGCGAAAGTCAGTCACGAACAGCGCATCGCCCGGCCTGACGAACAGCAGCGCGCTCGATCCGGAGAATCCGGTGAGATACCGGATGTTCGGCAGGCTCGTGACGAGCAGCCCGTCCAGGTGGGCGGCCGTGATGGCGCCGACGAGCGCGGCGAGGCGCGCCGGGCGCGGGTCAGACACGGGCGGCGACTTTTCGCGTGAGTCCGCGAAGCGCGAGCTCGTAGCCGTAGGCACCCAGGCCCACAATGCTCCCGACGGCCGCCCCGGCGAGCATGGAGTGGCGGCGCTCGGGCTCGCGAGCGTAGACGTTCGTCACGTGCACCTCGACGAACGGCACCGCGATCGCCGTGAGCGCGTCGCGAATCGCCAGGCTCGAGTGCGTGTACGCGCCGGCGTTGATGACGACGCCATCGACGTGCCCGCGCAACGACTGAATCGCGTCGATGAGCTCTCCCTCGCCGTTGTGCTGAGCGAACTGTAACTCGACGCCGATCTCGTCCGCGACCGAGCGCAACGTCCGCTCGATGTCGTCGAGGGTTTCACGACCATACAGCGCCGGCTCGCGCGTCCCGAGGAGATTCAAGTTCGGGCCGTTGACGACCGCGATTCTCACGACTTTTTCAGTCCGTTGAGCCACGCATTGAATTGCTCGATGTCGTCGTCCTCGCCGGGCTTTGCGGTGGCGCCCGGCTCGGCGTCGTCCGTGCGTTCGCCGGCGAAGAACTGATCGAAGGAGAATCCACCGGCGGAGGCTTCGCCCGCGTGCGCAGGCGTCGGCTGACGGAAAACGCGATCGAGCGACAACTCATTCGACGCCTCGCGCGCCGGCCGGCCGACCAGCGGATCGTTCTCCGCTTCGGGTGGCGGCGCGAACGCCTGCGCGAGTGTGTCAGCGGCAACGAGATCGTCGTCGAGCGCGCCACCCGCGTCGAACAGCGCGTCGATCGTTCCGCCCCGCCGCGCGGCAACCTCAGTCGATGTCGCGCCCGGCGACCCGCGGCGGATGATGCCCAGAAGGAAGTCGCGCATCGTCGGCGCGCCGGGGCGCGGCGTCGGCTCCGCGGACTCGTCCGAGTCGTCCGACGGAACGGAGTTCATCGGCGGCGTCTCCATCGCCATCGGCGGCGTCGGCTCGCGGCGACGTCGCTGCACGCGGTCCTCGATCTCTTCGATCTGTCGGCGCAGCGATTCGTCGTCGGGGTGCTTCGCCGAGAGCGTGCGATAGATCCCCAGCGCCGACTCGAGATGACCCTGGCTCATGTAGAGCTTGGCCATCGTCTCTGTCGCGAACGCGTCGCTCTCGCCATCGGTGGGCGTCCCCATGTCCGGCGCGCTCGCGACGATACCGGTCGCGGCGACGGGCGTCGACCGCGCCGGAGTCAGCGACGCAACAGGAGTCGCCATCGGCGCGATCGGGGTTGAACGACTCGGATGGTCGGATTCCGCCGCGCCAGCCTCGTCGTGAGCCTCGAACGAGTCGGTTTGGACGACGTGATCGACCGCTCCTTCGGTATGCTGATGCGTCTCGGCTTCAGCCCCGGCGCTCGCTTCGGCCGCGAATTCCGCCTCGACGTTCTCGAAGTCTTCCGCCTGGTCAGCGCTCTCCCCAGGCTCCGGCGCCGCGTATGTCGGTTCCGAATAGAACGACACGACGTCTTCGCTCGCTTCGGCCACTGGGCCGTCGGGCGACTCGAACGTGTACGTCTCGAGGCCGTCGACGTTCTCCGCGCCCGACTCCGGCACCTGTGGGCCGAGATCCGAGAACGGCACGAACCCCATGGCGTCGTCCGCGCGATCTGCCGCGTCGGCATCGTCGGTCGACGCGCTTGCCTCGGCCGACGGTACCGTCGAGTGATCGTCGTCGCTCGAGGTCTCCTCCACCGCGGCCGCCTCGTTGCTGTCCGAACTCGACGCGTGCACGCTCGGTGCGGGCGGCGCGGCGTCGAGGGACCCGAACGAGAAGTCGTCGAGATCGAGCAGTTCTTCCGTTACCGCGACCTCGTCGTGACTCTCCTCGGGGGTTTCTGCTTCGGGCAACGGCGGTGGTTCCATGGCCGCCTCCGAGGCCGCCTCCGATACCGCCTCCGAGGTCGCCTCTGAGCTCGCCTCAGGGGTCGCCATCGCCGGCGCGGATTCCTGGCTCTGCGGAAGCGGCGGCGGTGCCAACGGGTGGGTCTCCGCTCTCGGCGGCGCGCCCGGCGATTCCTGCTGAACGAGGTGCTCGATTTGAAGCGGCGAGTCGTCGACCTCGGCCATCGTGGGCGCGGGCGGCGGTAGCGGCGCCGACTGCGACGGGCGCGACAACTCGGCGGCATGCGCCTGGGCGGCCGCCTCGAGCGAACCAAGCAGCTGCTCGATTTCGGCGTCTCGCGGATCCGCTTCGAGCAGCCGCTGGTACCACGATCGCGCCGCGTCGAAATCACCCGCTTGCCGCGAAATGTGACCGAGGTGGCGCAACGCGATGAGGTTTTCGGGGTCTAAGGAGAGCGCTGTCTCGAAGACCCGCTTTGCCTCTTCGTCCCGGCCAAGCTCGAAAAGCGTCTGACCGTAAACGATGTGGCCGCTGATGTGGCCCGGCTGCTGAGGCAGGTACTCCTCGAGAATAAACACGGCCTGGGCAAGATCACCTGTCTTCCGGTACTCGTTGGCCAATGGCGCGAAGTACCGGCGGGGATTCTCGTCGAACTTCTTTCTGAGCTCGTCGATGCGGGCTGAGTTGGCCATGACTGCGTTCGGCTTACGCGCGCGGCTGGGGGCCGAAGCCCGGGTTGGTGGGAAACCGCATTATACATAAGCCGGACGCTGGGAGTCAATCAGAAGTCACATACTCACTTGATTTTAGCCCGCGTCGGGCCGTATGTTCTCAGGCTCGTTCCACCCACGGTTTTGTCCCACGTTTTGTTCCCTTTTCGGGTTCGGGAGTTGGTTCTGTGCTAACACAAATGCGGAGCTTGGCGAAGTACATCTGGGTCGTGGTGGCCCTCTTCTTCGTCGGCGGCTTCCTGCTCTACCAGACGTCCGGCCTGATGGGCCGCACCCCGGTGACCGCGAGCACCGCGGTCGCGAAAGTGAACGGTCATGAAATCGCGTATCGCGACTATCAGATCCGCGTCCAACAGGAGATCCAGAACGAGCAGAGTCGCGCCGGCAAGACGCTGACCCAGGACGACACGCGCCGCATCGAAAACACCGTGTACGATCAGATGGTGACGGAGGAGCTGCTCGACCAGCAGTACCGGAAGCGCGGCATCGTCGTCACCGACGACGAAATTCGCGAGTTCGCGCGCTATGCCCCGCCGCCCTGGATCACCAACGCCCCGGAGCTCCAGACCGAGGGCAAGTTCGACCCCGAGAAGTACCAGCGCTTTCTCTCGACGTCCGAGGCGAAGACCAGCGGGCTGCTCGTCCAACTCGAGAACTACTACCGCTCCGAAATCCCCAAGGACAAGCTGTTGGAGCAGGTGTCAGCCGGGATCTACGTGTCCGACGCGGAGATGTGGCGAGCGTGGCGTGACCAGCACGACAGCGCCCAAGTGAGCTACATCACGTTCACGCCGACCGTCGACGACGCGGCGAAGAAGGCGATTTCGGACGCCGACGTTCGGGCGTACTTCAATACGCACAAGGACGAGTTCGAGGGCGTGGGCCGTGCGTCGATCTCGCTCGTGATGATTCCCCGCCTCGTGACACCCGCGGACAGCGCCGCCGCGAAGGCGAAGGCGCAGTCGCTCCGAGACGAGATCGCGAAGGGCGCCAAGTTCGAGGACGTCGCCAAACGCGAGTCCATCGACACGATTTCGGGCGCCAAGGGCGGCGATCTCGGCGCGGCGCCGAAATCCGCTTACGTGGCGGAGTTCTCGAAAGCCGCCGACGCGCTCAAGCCCGGCGAGATCTCGGGGCCGGTGCTCTCGCCATTCGGGTATCACATCATCCGGCTGGACAGCCGCAAGGGCGACACCCTCTCGCTCCATCACATCCTCATCCCGATCCAGGCGAGCGACTCCGCCGGCGCGCGCATCGATCGCATGGCGGACACGCTTTCGCGACTGGCCGCGGCGAACGAGGACGGATCGAAGCTGGATGCGGCGGCGAAGCACCTCGGGCTTCCGGTCGTGCACCTCACCGCGTTCGAGGATCAGCCCGCGACGTTCAACGGGCAGGTCGTGCCGAGCGTGAGCGCGTGGGCATTCGGAGGCCCGCGCGCCGGCGAGACCAGCGACTTGTTCGACGACGACCACGGCTACTACCTCGCGCGGCTCGATACCTTGCGATCGGGTGGCGACGCCAACTTCGACGCGGTCAAGGACGAGATCCGGCTTCGGCTGGCCAAAGATGCCGCGATCGACAAAGTGATGCCGGAAGCGCAGAAGGTCGCGTCGGCGGCGGCCGCATCGTCGCTCGAGGCGGCGGCCAAGGACGCGGGCAAGAAGGTCGACCAGACGACGATGTTCGCGCGCGGGTCGATGGTTCCCGGTCTGGGTCAATTCTCCCAGGCGGTCGGCGCGTCGTTCGCGCTACCGGTCGGCGCGGTGAGCCAGCCGGTGAAGACCGCCGAGGCCGCGTACGTGCTGCGCGTCGACAAGCGCGTGGTCGCCGACAGCGCGGCCTGGGACAAGCAGAAGGCCGCGCAGCGCGAGCTTCGGCTGAACCAGCTCCGCCAGCAGCGCATTCAGATGTTCATGTCCGACTTGCGAAAGGCGGCGAAGATCGAGGATCACCGCAAGGAGATCAATTCGGCGATGCGGCGGCAGCAGGCGTAGGTCTGCCGCGGCGCGGGCGGCCGCCGGGAAGGGCCGCCAGGAAGATTTAACGAGAGACCGCGATGTGTGATCGCGGTCTCTTTTTTTCTGCAACAGAGTGTTCTCTTGCGCGGCTTGCTCCGCCCCCGGTGTCGAGCGCACCCACCATTGTCGTGGCATCGCGCCTCCCCTCGGCAGAATTCTTACAAACTTGAAATGTAACGCGACGCTGCAGATGTGAGATCTCACATCGCGCGCTCTTGGGTCGTGCGCCGCAACGAGTTAGGGGGTGCCGTGCGGGGTGGTCGCGCGGCATGGCGCGTCGGTTGCTTCTCTCCCCGCCCGCGTCCGGGCCTGTCGTGCTCACCCGAGCCGCGATCCTGCAATGGGATGTTGCAATCACCCCCCTACTCCGCCGTCGGAGGACCCAGAAGATGATGAAGCTCGACAGACTCACCGCAGCACTGGCCACATTGGCCCTCGCGTCGCTCTGCGTCGCGCAACGCGTTTCGGCGCAGAGCACGGTCAACTGCAGCAACCCGCAGGTTGGCACGGATCTCGTGCTCGGCGCCACGCTGCCGGCGTCGACGTGCCTGGTCACGAACACAGTGTCGGTGACGCTGGGCAAGTACGCCCGGCTGAGCATCGACAACACGAACACGACGCTCACCACGCCGCAGGCGTCGGACTTCGGCACCGTCGCCGGTGTCACCACCACCGGCCCGACGCTCACCGTGTCGTCGAACGCGCCGTGGACGCTCACGGCGTCGACGGCCGCCAGCTGGACCGGCTCCGGCAACAACGCGAAGCCGACGACGGATCTGAAGGGAAAGACCTCCGGTTCTTTCGCGACCTTCCCCTTCACCGCCGCGACGGGCGCCGCCATCGCCGACGATGCGCACCTCGTGACGTACAACACGCTCTACAACTTCGTGACCGACACCCCGGGCTCGTACTCGCTCGTCGTGAATTACACGCTCACGGCTCCGTGATTCGGTAGGCGCTCCTCTGACGTGACCGGGCACGCGGGCCTCCGCCCCGTGCCCGGTCGTCCCACCCTCTCACCGTGTCGATGCGTTCTCCCACTCCCGTTCTGATCGCAGTCGTTTCTCTTGTTGCCCTGTCGCGTCCAGCGACGGGCCAGCAGACGTGCAACGGCGGCGCGACGTGCCAGCTCACGGTGTCGGCGACGGCGACGATCAACAGCGTCGCGCGGCTGTCGATCTCCGCGACGACGACGACGTTGACGACGCCGGCGACGACCGACTTCGGCACCGCCGGCGGCGTGAACAGCGCCGGACCGACGTTGACCGTGAAGGCGAACACCGGCTACACGCTTACCGCCTCCGCCGGATCGGCGACATGGACCGGGGGCAGCAACACCAAGCCGGCCCCGGATCTCAAGATGAAGGTGGGCGCGGGCGCGCTCACGGCGCTCGGCCAGGTCGCGCAATCCACGACGGGCACCACCTCGACGAGCTACGCCATCGGGTACAACACGATCTACAACTGGACCGTGGACACCCCGGGCAGCTACTCCCTCGTCGTCAAGTACACCCTCACCGCTCCATGATGAAACTCTCTCGTTCGTTTCGGCATATCGTTCTGCGCTCTGGCCTGGCCCGGCCGCTCGGCTTGGCGTTGGTGGCGTTGCTGCCCGCCGTCGCGTCGGCGCAGTTCGGCGTCGACCAGACGGAGCTATTCCTGAACCCGTCGGTCTCGGCACAGCGCACCGCCGTTCTCACGGTGCGCAACGAAGGCAGCGTTCGCGCCCAGGCCACGATCACGATCGAGGATTGGGATCGGGCCGAGTCGGGAACGAACCGCTTTTACGAGGCGGGCACGCTGCCGCAGTCGTGCGCGCGTTCGCTCCGCGTCTTCCCGAAGACGCTCAGCCTCGCGCCGGGAGAAGCGCAAGCCGTCCGCGTCGCGCTCGACTCGGCCGCCGACAGCACGCTGGCGACGCGCGAGTGCTGGTCGCTGGTCGCCGTCGAATCGGCCGTGCCGCAGGCCGGCGCCGGCGGCCGCATGCTCCTGTATCGCCTGCGCACCGGGGTCAAGGTGTACTCGGCGCCCTCGACGCTGATGATGGACGGCCAGGTGGCCGACGTGGCGCTCCACGCGGCGGCGACCGATTCATCGACGTCGACCGACACCGTCGAGGTCGCGTTTCAGAATACCGGCACGAAGCACGTCGTCGCGCGTGGACGCGTCGAGGTGAGACGGCCGGACAACAGCAGCGTCGCGGTCGTGGAGCTTCCGCCGGTATATGCGCTTCCCGGCGCCACGATGCGAGTACGGGCGGCGCTCCCTGTCCTGGCGGTCGGCCGCTACGTGGTGCTCGCGGTGCTCGACTACGGCGGACACGAGATCGCCGCGGCCCAGTTGGAGCATGAGGTTCGCTGACGTGTCGACATCAACCAAGTTCACTCGCGTTTTCGGTGCCGTCGCGATTGCTCTTATCGCGTCGGCAACGACGGTTCGCCCGCTGCGTGCGCAGAACAGCAGCACGCTCACCATGAACTTTGGCGGGTTTGCCACGCCGACCGGCGCCGATTTCGCCGCCAGCGAAATCAGAGGGACGGTCTCATATACGATCGCCTGCGGTCGCCAGAACTGCGTCGTGACTATGCGTGGCGTGAACGGCGCGGTCACAGAGCCGGCGAACACCACTGCCCTGACGAACTTCCAGTACTCGTTCGACAACGGGACGACATGGACGACGCTCACGACCGCCGCGGTGACGATCACGCCGGCCGGCGGCGTGGCCTCCGGTACGACGACTGGCTCGTTTCTCGTTCGGTACCAGCTTGGGTGGCAGGGCGGGGCAAATCCGTACACGCCGCCGGGCACGTATAGTTTCCCGGTCGTGTTTCACATCCAGCAGGGCGTGTAGCCGTGATCGATCTCTATCGCTCACGCCTTTCGCTCGCCGCCCTCGCCACGTCGGCGTCAATAGCTTCATCCGCCCACGCGCAATCGCCGGACGCCTTCGGTTCGCGCGTCCAGGCCCTCTCACCCGACAGTTCGCTCCGCGTCAGCGCTGCGCGCTCTGCACGGACTGTTGGTGGCGATTCGGCGCGCGAGCCCACGACGCTTCGATCGCGCCGCGAGCTGGCCTCCATCGTTGTGTCGGGCAAGCCGGGATCACTCGAAGTCGTCGCGATTCCCCTGCCGCGAGAGCTCGCACGGATCGACGCGGTCAATTTCGACATCCTCCCGGCTCCTGGCGTCAGACTGATCGGCCGCACGGCAGGCGTGCTCGATCGGCGTGACTCGCGACCATCATCGCTGGTGGTCACGGTGGCAGCGCCCCCGTCCGCGCTCGCCGGCCGAATGCGCGTCGCCGGCGCCTTCTTCGACGCGCTAGACGGCCAGGCCGCGTTCGTCGTCCCCGTCGAGATGACCGTGCAGGCGACGCATCGCATCGAGTTGACGTTGATTGACCAACTCCTCGGCGCCAAGCGCGGGGATGTGGTCACGATCCGCTACCGCGCGGTGAACTTCGGCAACGTTCCCGACAGTGTCTCGCTGGGCCTTCAGGTTCCTGACGGCTGGAATGTCACCGGTGGCGTCAGACAAGTGATCCGGCTCGGCGTGCATGCGGCGCAAGATGGCGTCGTCCGGATCTGGATTCCGCCACAGGCGGCTCCGGGAACGCAACTCGTGCATCTCGCCGCCACGTCCGGCGGCGCGGTAGTCTCCGCCGGCGACGTCCGAGTCGAGGTGGAGAACCCGTACGTGCTCGCGTCGCAGGATGGTCCGCGGCTCGACGTGGGCTCCGTGATGAGCAGTCTGCAACAGGGACCGACGAGCCTCGCGTACGTCGCGTCGCTGCAAGGCAGAATCGCCGACAGCGTCTCCGTCCTCGCGTCGGGAACGTGGCTCGGCAACAACGCGAACCGGTCGCCGTCCAACGACCTGGCCCTCCTTCGACTAGGCGTCGCCCCGATCCCGCCGTCCTTTTCGCTCGTGTCGCCGTCGTTCCGCTTCGGTGCTGGCCTCACCGGTGGCGCGCTGTCCGAATTGTCCGGGAACTACGCGACGGGGACCGGCGTCTCGGCGGCGGCGACCGTCGATGGGTGGACCGTATCCGGCACGAGCGCTCGACCCTATCGATATGGAGTGGCTCCGGCGGCCGGCGTCGAAACCGGGAGCATCGACGAGGCGCGAATCGATCGTCACGTCGACAGCGGAACGGTCTTCGTCGTCGCATCGCATCTGATGGATCCCTCGTCGATTCGGCAACTCGACGCCGCGTCGCTCGGCGCATCGTTCGGGACGACGCCGTTCGGCCGGCTCGCGTCGGAGCTGGGCTATCGCCGCTTCGCCGACGGCGAAGGCCTTGGTTGGTCGGGCGAATTGGACAAGCAGTCGACTGACGGCTCGTTCAGCTTCCGCGCGCTCCACGCGCCCGGCGGTGCCCGCGCGTTCGCGCGCGCGACCGACGAGATCGCATCGAACGCCAATCATCGCGTTCTCGATTGGCTGGGATTTGGCGGCGGTATTTGGCACACGTCCGACGCGTCCAGCACACTCAGTGCGTCGTCGGGAACGGGGTGGAACGCCGGACCCACGTTCGTGTCCCGGGATCTTGGCGCCAGCGTGTCGGTGCAAGCGCGTGGCTCGTCGCTGAACGTGAATGGCCAGACCGGCGGATTCGGGAATCGCGAAGCGGGCATCGCGACCGATGCGGAGGTGCACCGCGGCGCGGCGTTCGCTACGAGCACAGTGACGATCGGAACGGTTTCGCGCTCCGTCGGGACCGGTGACGGGACCTCGATTGCCGAAGACGGCAACAACCTCGATGCCCGCGCCGCGCTCGGCGTATCGGGCAGCTCGGGATCGGTTCAGATGTACGGCGGAATGCAGCGCTACAGCGGGACCGCGGGGATGATGCCGCGCCAATCGATGATCGGAGCCCGGGCGGAACGGGTTGCCGTCCCGATCGCGGACCGCTGGCACGTGTACGTCGGCGGCGAGATCCAGGAATACAGCTTCTCCGTCGGCGGCAATCCCGCGCTGTCGCAGCGCTACAATCTCACGGTGCCAGTCGGCAATTGGTTCGAGATCAGCGCCGTCGCCGAGCGAAACCCGTTCTACACGATCGCCGGCAACGGACATCTCGGGTGGCTCACGGCCGTCAAGATTGATCGGTCCACGGTGCTTCCCCGCCTCATGGCTCCCGGCGAAACGCACACGATCTACCGCGACCGGAACGGAAACGGCCGGCGTGACCGCGGCGAGGAAGGAATCGCCGGGATCGTGGTCAACTGCGGCGACCGAACGATCGTCACCGATTCGCGCGGTCGATTCAAATGCGGTTCGACGCAAACGTTCTCGGTCGATGCGCGCTCGATCCCGGTCGGGATGATCGCGCCGAGCGTCACGGGCGCGGCGCAGGCTCCCTCCGACGTCGGGCTGACCGCGATGACCGCGGTGCGTGTCAGTGTCGAGCTCGTGGGCATCGACACGTTGCGCGTGCCACGAAGCGAGCTGTCGAAGCTCGTGGTCGTCGCGCGTGACAGTTCCAACCAGCCGTGGCTCGCTCGGGATCTCGGCTCCGGCAATCTCGTGTTCGACGCGCTGCCGCCCGGTGAATTCGTTCTCGAGGTCGACGCGTCGGGAATCGATGAGCCACTCAGCGTCATGGATCTCGCGACGTTCAAGGTCGGCGGCGCCGAGACGCCGAGCGTCCAGGTGCGACTGCGTGGCCGCGCGACGAAAGTTCGCGTGCTGCCGCCCACCCAGAGCGACGGACCGTCCGGCGACAAGAGCACGCAGCGATCCGCCAAGTCGTCACGTTCGTGGCAGTCGAGGGAGAACGAGTAGACATGCGAATTCAATTTTTGAAAATCGTGGCCAAGACCTCGTGGCAAACGCTCTGGCTCCTCTGCGCCCTTATGCCGTTTGCAAGTGTGGCCGCGGCTCAGACGGCCACTTGCACTACTGGCAACGCTAACAACGGCCCGAACTCTCAGTGTGACGTGAGCCCGCAGATCAGCTTCAGCCTCATCGTCCCCCGCGTCGTGCAGCTCACGCTCAGCGCCTCGTCGCTCAACCTGATTAACAACAACGTGAGCGCGACGGACTATGAGGCCGGTTTCAAGTCCGCCCCCTCGCTGACCCTCACCGCCTTCGCCGACACCGCCGCCGTCATTACGATGGCCGCCGCGACCACGAACTTCACAGCCCCCGCGGGCGTCACGAAGCCGGCCTCGACGCTTCAGGCGTCGCTCGACGGCACGACGTTCAACGGGCTGACAACGGCCGGCACCACAGTCATGGCGATCGCCGCCGGCGGTCAGGGGCACGGAACGATCGGCGGCAAGGTGCAGATCATCGCGTTCAAGACGCTTCTCGGCTACACGAGCGATCCGCCCGGTTCGTACTCCCTGACGATCAACTTCACGATCACCGCGCCATGACACCGAACGCTCTCGTTCGCGCCTTCGCGCCGTTGGCGGCGATTCTTGTCGCGCGCGCGGCCATTGCCCAGCCAAGCACGGTCACCCTGCCTCCCAACCCCGCCGTCATCCACACGACCGCGAGCGTCACCGTCCCAGGCACCTTCACCGCCAGCCCCGGCCCCGTCACCCAGAACTCCCTCCAAGGCAATCCCTGCAACCCCGGCGCGTGCTTCGACGCTCCCGTGACCGTGCACGCCAACAGCAAGTGGCAGCTCCAGGTCACCCTGAACCCCGCGCCCACGAACTTCATCGTCATCTGGGTCGAGTCGCGCTCGCCGGTCGTCACGCACCAGCTCACGGCAGGCGTCTATCAGACCGTGGCCAGCGGCACGACCGCGACGCCGGGCCAGAACGTCCCGTTGTTATTCAACGCTAATAAAACGACCGGCAAAGGGGGCTTCGTTCCCACCGCCGCGCAGCTGGCGGCGGTCCTGTCGTATCGCGTGATCGCGGCACCCTGACCTGTCGCGGCGAGGTGGCCGCGCCCGACTCAGTGGTGCCGCGTCACGCACAACGCGCGGCGCCTAGCGCGACCGTGACGCCCGGAAGCTCCCGCTGGCCGATGGCAGCCCGCCGTCGAGCGGCGTCTCCACCCACGTCCCCGTGAGCGAATCGCCGCGCACGTGGCCCACGTGCCGGCGCGACACCGCGCCGAGCAACATGTCGAAGTCGAGCGTCGTCGAATCGACCGTACGACCCGACACCGGGCCCGCCAGCCGGCGCTGTTGGCCACCCAGGCCGATCTCGACCACGTCGAGCGTGCCGCTGATCTGGGCGCCCGTCTGGCCGCTGAACGCGAGTGCGCCGTTGAGCTGAGCGGCGGAGGGCGACCCCTGAGTCGCGACGTAGTTCCAGCTGCCGATCACCGGCACGCCCATCTTGCCGGGATCCGTCGGGCCCAGGCACGCGACGGCGGCGCCGCTCACGATGGCCGAGCAGGCTGACAGCCATCGCAAGACGCGCCAGGGCGACTGGCGTCGCCCCGGCGCTGGACTTCGTGTGCTCATGTTGTTGAGTCTCGGCGCGGACCGCCGCGACTTGAGACGCGCCGCGCCGCGTGGAGCGGCGCGGCCGGCCACTACATCAACCGCTTGGGCTCCGGACGCGCCACCTCGTCGGCTTGGCGCTGACCGGTGGTCGCCTCACCCGTGGGCAGGCGGTCGCTCGAGCGCGAATCGTTCAACGCGTCGCGGATCGGCTCGCGAATCTGCTGGTCCGCCTCGCTGATGTTCCGCTTGAACTCGCGAATGCCCTTCCCGATCGACGCCCCGATCTCCGGCACGCGGCGCGCGCCGAAAAGCACGAGCACGATGACCAGA
Organism: uncultured Gemmatimonadaceae bacterium; assembly: GCA_963736315.1. Taxonomy (GTDB): domain Bacteria; phylum Gemmatimonadota; class Gemmatimonadetes; order Gemmatimonadales; family Gemmatimonadaceae; genus JAQBQB01. The sequence continues at coordinate 1,526,154 of CAVTOB010000001.1, forward strand.
ATGACCATCAGCTCCATGAACCCAATGTTCCCGAAATTCATACCGTCTCCTAGAAGAGCGACCGCGCAATGAGGTAAGCCACCAACACGCCCACGAGGCTCAACAGTGAAACATCGATGGCGACAGGCCCCAACGCAAATTTGATCAGCACCAGATCGACCGGAAGAGGCCCCACCGACGCCGTGACCCCGGTCGTCAAGAATTCTTTCGCGGCGCCCGGCGGGAAGAGGAGCCGGGCCGCCTGTTGCATCGCGCCGCCGGCGACAAAGCCCAGCGCGAGCACCAGGGCATGAAACCCCGGCCGGTGCTTGGATGATCCACGTTGTCCGCGCTGTGCCATGCTAGGACCGCCGTTCCATGACGTACGCGATCGAGTCGGTCAGGGCAGCCCGGACCGGGCTCTGGGGTAGCCCCCGCAAAGCCGCCTCCGCCTCCCCCGCAAACCGCTCGCCCTGACGCCTCGCATATTCGAGCCCCCCCGCCTTTTCGACAATGGCAATCGTATCCGCGACGAGGCCGTCGTCGGGGCTCTCGATTCCGAACAGGGTCTCGATTCGCTCCCGCTCGACCGCGTTGAGGTGCGGCAGCGCGGCGATCAGCGGAAGGGTGACCTTGTGCTCTCGGAGGTCGAGCCCGCCCGGCTTCCCCGTCACCGACTCGTCCTCGGTGTAGTCGAGAATGTCGTCGGCGATCTGAAACGCCATGCCCAACCGGTCCCCGAACTGCGCCAGCGGCTTTCGAAATTCGGCCGCGCCGCAGAGGGCGCCGCTTTCGCACGCCCCCGCGATCAGCGATGCCGTCTTGGCGCGGATCAACCGATAGTAGTCCTCTTCGCTGAACGCCAACGAGTCGACCGCGGCGAGCTGGCGCATCTCGCCGATCGTGAGCTCGTTCGCGACGTTGGTGACGATTCTCAGAATCTCGAGATCGCCCATCTCGACGAGCGCCGTGAGCGCGCGCGAGTAGAGGAAGTCGCCCATGATCACCGACACCTGATGGCTGAACATGGAGTTCACGGTCGGCAAGCCGCGCCTCAGCACGGAGTGATCGACCGAGTCGTCGTGCACGAGGGTCGCGAGGTGCATCAGCTCGACGACCGCCCCGAGAACGGTTCCGCGCGATTCGGGCGTGCCGGAGACTCCGCTCGACAGCAGCGCCAGCGTGGGGCGAAACATCTTGCCGCGCATTTGCAGCAGATGCGCGCTCACCTCGCGGATGATCGGCAGGCTCTCGGTGACGATTCGCTGCATCTCGGCGGCGACGTCGTCGAGACGCTGGCGGACCGGCGCCTGTATGTCACGCAGGGCCCCGGTGACCGGCGTGCGCATGCGCGCGGCGACGCCGCTCATCGAAGCGTTTGCTCGACTTCGCTCATTCGATCGACGATGTCCCGGAACTGGATGTCCACGACGAATACGCGTTGATAGTAGGCCAGCGCCTCGTCCGCCTTCCCCTGCAGCTCGGCGGCGCGCCCGAGCAGATACAAGATACCCACCAACTGGTCCTCGCTGGCACGCTCGTTCAGGGCGCGGCTCAGAATGGACGACGCGAGCTTGAACTGTTCCTTCTCGAGGAAGCACTGACCGAGCGCCTCGTAGGTCGGCAACCGGTTCGTCGGACCGGCGAGGGCCTTCTGAAACTCCGCGATCGCCTCGTCGACGAGCCCCATCTCCTTGTACGCGATCGCGAGGTCGTAGTGGCTCTGGTGGTCCTCCGGCGCCACGTTGCGCGCGATGCCCGCCTTGAACTTGCGCAGCATGTCGGCGAAGTCCGCCTGCTCGTCGCCGGTCGGCTCTTCCTCGGGGACGACCATGCGCGTGTCGCGCGGAACATCGTCGACTCTCAGCTCGTCGCCGAGGTTGATGTACGAGCCGGACTGAGGCCGCGCCGGAGCGCCGCCCGAGCGTCTCGGCACGGGAATGGCGCCGCTCCGGCGCACGGCCGCGGACGCGAGGGGCGTGAAACCGCTCGTGGCGAGGCGACCCGACGACGGTGTGATGGAGCTTATCGCCAGTCGAGCACGCGGCTCATCGGGGGCGAGGTCGAGAACGCGTTGGTAGATCGTGCGCGCTTTCTCGACCTGCTCGCTGCGGAGCAGCACGTTGGCGAGACCCAGGTAGGCCTCGACGAGCCGCCCGCGATCGTTCGTCCGGAACGCGTACTCCACGCGTTTCTGTTGATGCTTCGCGACCTCCGGCTCGATACGCGCGACTTCTTCGGCGATCGACGATGCGAGATCGAGCTTGCCGGCGTGCTCGGCGGCCGACATGGCCCGTTCGAGTTCTTGAATGCCGCCCTCCCGGTCGCCGGCGTCGAGCATCGCCTCGCCAAGATCCCGGCGCAACAGAAAATCCTCGGGCGCGTCCTCCACGGCCACCCTGAGGGCTTCGACGGACTTCGCGGCGACCGCGGTGGAGCGGCGCGACTGCGACGGCGTCGCGAACGCGATCGGCTCGTCGATCCCGTCGTCGAGCGGGGCGCGCTGTTCGCTCGAGTCGTCGGGACGCGAGCTCGCCCCGAGCGCGTCGGCGAGCAGTATCCCGGGAATCGGCTCCGGAGGCGCGCTGCGCGCCGGCGGCGCTTCGGCTTCGCTCCGCTCCGCCGCGGGTTCGACCACTGGCGCATCCGTCGCGGGTGACGCTGCGAGTGAGAGGTCGATCGACTCGGCGCTCACCGGTCGGGAGGGACGCGTGTTCTCTTCGAAGAACGCCTCGGCCGCGTCGGCGTCCGGCAGGTCGGCGTTCGGCATCGACGTGTCCGCGAGCGACGGCGGGGCCGGCTCGCCAGGAACCGATAAGGCCGGTGAGAGCACGGGCGACGGGATCGACGCTCCCCGCGAACCGCTCGGAGTCGGAACGGTCGGGGGCGCCCCGACGTCTCCGAGGAGCTCCTCCATCGACCCGTCGAGAGGCTCGGCCTCCGCCGGTTCATCGACGGCGGCCACGGCGACCGGAGTCGCGGGGCTCGACGCGTTCTCGTCCTCGATCGCGGCCCTCAGCTGCGCCTCGGGATCGACCTCGTCCGCGGGTGCGTAGGAGTCCTCGCCGTCGCGCTCGTCTTCGACGATCTCGCGATCGTCCCCGCGCACGTGCTCGGGCACTTCGTCGACCCACTCTGCGGGAGCCTCGCCGGCAGCTTCTTCGGCGACGTCGCGGCTCGCGTCAGACGCGTCGGCGGGGGCTTCCTCCTCGCGCTCTTCGGTGGCGGCTCCGGGAAGCTGGTCGGGTGTGATGACGCGAGCGGTGCCCCAACCGTCGAGCGGTCCCGGAACGGGCGCGTCCAGCTGCGTGCTCGTGAACCCCTCGACCGCTCCGGCGAAGATCGACGCTTCCTCGACGCTGTAGATGTCCGGATCGATGGCGCTCGACAGCGTGAGGGACGGACCCTCCACCCCCGGGACTGACGGTGCTCCGATCACCGGCGACGCGATGTCGGGCGGATTGTCGTCGCGCTGAATCTCGACCAGGCGCGGCGGATCCGCGGGCGGCGGCACCAGCGGAATGCCGCCCGGCATCGATGCGCTGAACGTCGGCTCGTCGACGTCGATGTAGATGAGCTCAGAACTCTTGTGATTGCCGCGCGACTGGCTCTTTCTGGGCTCCGCCGACGGATCGATGGCGCGCATCCGATCGACGACGGCCCGCGCGTCGTGAGCGCGCCCTTCACCGTCGAGCCGTTCGTGGAGCACCTGCAATTGCTCGACCGCGTCGGCCTTACGCCCTGCCCGCAGGAGTTGCTCGGCGAGCGTCAGGCGGATCTCGTCCTGATCCGGGCAGAGGTCGGCGAACTCACCGAGCGCGCGGAACGCCTCGTCGACCTTGCCCGCCTTCTGCATGCGGTCGGCGTACTCGAGGAAGTTCGTGCGAGCTTCGTTGGTGAAGCCCTTCTTGGCGCTGATCCGTCCGAGCTTGTAGTAGATCGAGGCGCGGCCGGGCGAATGCCGGAGCACCTTGTTGCAGAGCGCGATCGCGTTGTTGAAGAAGCCGGTGTCGGAGTACTTGTCGATGCCTCGCTCGTACCAGTCGACGGCATCGGCGACGTTTCCCTGACGGATCAGCAGATCGCCGACGCGATTGAACAGCCCGATGTCCAGCTCGGCCGGGTTCGCGTCGAAGCCTTCGAGAAGTTTGATGTAGACGCCGATGGCCTTGTCGAACTGCTTCTTGGCCTCGAACTCCGCGGCTTGCTTCTTCAGCTTTGCGACTTGGGACATCAGCCAGTGGGGTCCAGACGAGGGCTCGGAGAGGAGGAACCGCCCAAACCCGGGTTCAGCGGGTGGAGCGGCCTAAGTGCTTGAATGACAAGGCTTGCCCCCCACGAAAGTGGCGGTGCAAAAGTTGTCACCATACCAATATGGGACGGCTCGAAGGTCGGGAACGTCAAACAATGCCAGGTCAGCGAGATAGCCCGGCTCGATCTGCCCGATTTGGTCGGCCAGGGCGACGGCTGCGGCCCCGTTTACGGTGGCCGCGAGAGCCACTTCGGCGACGCTCATCTTGAGTTGGCTCACGCCGAGGGTCAGCACCAAGGGCAGGTTCGGAGTGGGCGAAGTGCCTGGGTTATAATCAGTTGCGAGCGCGACAGGGATGCCGCGCTCGATCAGCCGGCGGGCAGGAGCGTGCTTGGTCTTGCCCAGAAAAAGCATCGTTCCCGGCAAGAGAGTCGCGACGGTTGGTCCCTGCGCCAGAGCGTCGATTCCGGCATCCGAAATAGCCGCCAAGTGGTCCGCTGAGACGGCGCCCAGCTCGGCGGCGAGCTCGGCCCCGCCCGAAGAGGTCAGCTCGTCGGCGTGGAGCTTCACGAGCAACCCCGCCTTCCGCGCCGCCGAGAGGATCTCCCGGCTCTCGTCCACCGTGTAGACCCCGGTCTCGCAGAACACGTCGGCGAACCGCGCCAACCGCTCGCGGGCGACGGCGGGTATCATTTCGTGAATGAGGATCTCCACATACCGCCGGCGATCCGCGTCCGAGCCTCGATGCTCGAGCGGGATCTCGTGCGCGCCGAGAAACGTCGGCACGATGCGCGCGGGCAGTTCGCGGCGGAGGCGTTCGATCACGCGCAGCGTCTTGAGCTCGTCCTCGAGCGTGAGGCCATAGCCCGATTTCACTTCGATCGTCGTCGTTCCGTGCGCCATGAGGCGCCGGAGGCGTCCCTTCGCGAGGTCGAACAGCTCGGTTTCGGAGCGCGTCCGCAGGTCGCGCACCGAGGAGTGAATGCCCCCGCCGCGGCGCGCGATCTCCATGTAATCCAACCCCGCGGCGCGGAGCTCGGGCTCGTCGTAGCGTGGACGCCCGAAGACGCCGTGCGTGTGCGAGTCGACCAGCCCCGGCATCAACACGCCGCCGCGGCAGTCGATCTCTCGCGCGCGCGGGAACCGTGCGCGAAGCTCGGCGAGCGCCTCGACGGCCGCGATTCGCTCGCCCTCGACGGCCACGGCGACATTCGCGCGAATCGCGGCATCGGCCATTTCGCCGCCGCGGCGGGCGCGCGCCGGTCCCCGGCAGGTGACGACCTGCGCGGCGTTGGCGAAGATCAGCGCTTCGCGGGCGTCGCTCATGCCATCACGTCCCGGATGCGCGACAACCGGAGCGGCGCCTGCGCCTCGCCGCGGCAGGCGTAGTAGCACGCGTTGCAGTCGACCGGCTTGTAGTTCCGGAAATCGCGCCAGTGAAAATCGGTCGGAAAATCGGGGCAGCGCTTCACCCGGCCGGCGGGGTCGATGTGAATGGTGCGGATTCCCGACCGGCAGGGCTCGCGCATCTCGCCGCGCAGGTAGCGAGGAATCTGCTCGAGGTAGTAGTCGGAGTTCGTGATGACGCCGCGCCGCCGCCGCTTGAACGCCAGAAGCTGTCGCACGACGTCGTCCGCCTGGGCGAGCTCCTCGCCGCCGATGAGGAATTGTGTGTTGCCGTTCTTGGCGTCGGTGTAGACGCTGAAATTCACGCCGGCGCCCAGCTCCTGCGCGCGGGCGACGATCGGCAGGATCTGGTCGAGGTTGTCGTTCTTGATGACGGTGTTGAAGCGGATGCCGTCGATGCCGCGCGCGCGCATCGCGGGCACCGCGGCGAAGATGCGCGCCGCGAGACCGGGAATGCCTCGCGCCTTGTCGTGCCGCTCGTCGAGATAGTCGAGGGAGATGTTGAACTGATTCACGCCCGCGTCCCACAGCGACTGCGCGCGCTCGGGCGTGAGCATCGCGCCGTGCGTGATGAGCGTGATGTACTTCAGCGAGATGGCGCGATCCACCCCGGAGACGAGATCCTCGAGGTCGCGGCGGAGCGTCGGCTCGCCGCCGGTGAACGTCACGAGCATCGGGTTGAAGAACCGTGCGGCGTCGGCGTAGCTCTTGAGCTCCGACGCGCGCGCCGACGGGTCGGTGGTCCAGTAGTCGCAGAACGAGCAGCGCGCGTTGCAGCGCAGGGTGACCTCGAAATGGACGAGCACGGGGCGGCGGCGCGCCGTGAGCCACGCGTACTTCCCGAGGAAGAGCGCGACGTGCCAGGGGCGAAAGCGCGCGGACAGCATCCGTGCTTTCCCGGATCCCCGGTCAGCCGCGCATCGGCAAACGAATCCCCTGCTCTTCCGCGGTGCGCACCGCGATTTCATAGCCGGCGTCCGCGTGACGAGCGACGCCGATCCCCGGATCGTTGGTGAGGACGCGCTCGAGGCGCACGCGCATCTCGGGCGTCCCGTCGGCGACGATCACCTGGCCCGCGTGCAGCGAGTTGCCGATTCCGACGCCGCCGCCGTGGTGGAACGAGACCCATGACGCGCCGCTCGCCGTGTTGAGGAGCGCGTTGAGAATCGGCCAATCGGCGATCGCGTCGCTGCCGTCGCGCATCGCCTCCGTCTCCCGGAACGGCGACGCCACGCTGCCCGTGTCGAGGTGGTCGCGGCCGATGACGATCGGCGCGGAAATTTCACCATTGGCCACGAGGTCGTTGAGCGCGACGCCGAAGCGCGCGCGTTCGCCCTGGCCGAGCCAGCAGATACGGGCCGGCAAACCCTGGAAATGGACGCGCTCGCGCGCGAGCATGATCCAGCGTTTCAGATGCTCGTCGTGCGGGAACAGCTCGAGCACCAATTCGTCGGTCCTCGCCAGATCGCGCGGATCTCCCGACAGCGCGACCCAACGGAACGGCCCCTTTCCCTCACAGAACAGCGGACGCACGTACTCCGGCACGAAGCCGGGAATGCCGAATGCGTCGGCGACGCCGTTGTCGAGCGCCACGGTGCGAATGTTGTTGCCGTAGTCGAACGCAACGGCGCCTCGCTTCTGCATCGCCAACATCGCGCGCACGTGCTCGACGATCGACGCGTTCGCGCGCGCGACGTACGCCGACGGATCCGAACGACGCAGCTCGGCCGCGCCGGCGAGCGAAAGTCCGGCGGGCACGTAGCCGTTCAACGTGTCGTGCGCGCTCGTCTGATCGGTCAGGACGTCGGGCGTCACGCCGCGGCGAACCAGCTCCGGCAGAATCTCGGCGGCATTGCCGACGAGTCCCACCGACAGTCCGCGCTTGGCGGCCGTCGCCTCGCGAATCCAATCGAGCGCTTCGCCGAGGTCGGCGGTCTTTCGGTCGCAGTAGCCCGTCTCGAGGCGCTTGTCGATCCGCTTTTCGTCGACTTCCACGCCAAGGATCGCCGCGCCGTTCATCGTCGCGGCGAGCGGTTGCGCGCCGCCCATGCCGCCGAGTCCCGCCGTGAGCACGAAACGGCCGGCGAGCGATCCACCGAAGTGCGTGCGCGCCACCGCGCCGAACGTTTCGAACGTGCCTTGGAGGATGCCCTGCGAGCCGATGTAGATCCACGACCCGGCCGTCATCTGGCCGTACATGATCAGGCCGGCGCGCTCGAGCTCGCGGAAATAGTCCCAGTTCGCCCAGCGGCCGACGAGGTTCGAGTTGGCGATGAGCACGCGGGGCGCCGTCGTGTGAGTGCGAAATACGCCGACCGGCTTGCCGCTCTGAATGAGCAGCGTCTCGTCGTTTTCGAGTTGGCGCAGCGCGGCGACGATCGCGTCGAAGGCCTCCCAGCTGCGTGCGGCCTTTCCGGTGCCGCCGTACACCACGAGGTCATCCGGGCGCTCGGCCACCTCGGGATCGAGGTTGTTCATGAGCATTCGAAGAGCGGCTTCCTGTTGCCAGCCCTTGCAGGAAAGCGTCGTGCCGCGCGGCGCGCGCACCAGGCGCGCCGTGTGTTTCTCCGAGCTCGTTTCGTGAATCGTCGCCGTCATTGCGCTACCGACCGTTCAGGGGAGGGCCCGGGATCTCGTCATCGGCGATCGCTTGCGCGAGCCGCTCGATGTCAGCCGAAAACGAGCGGTCGCGCTCGAGCGGCGCAACGAGCTTGCGCACGGCGTCGTGGGCGCGCGCCACGCCGCGCCCCGGTTTGAGCGGCGCGCGGCAATCGATGCCTTGCGCCGCGCACATGAGCTCGACCGCGAGCACGTACCGCACGTTCCGCACGACGCGGCGCAGCTTCCACGCCGCCGTCATTGCCATGGGGACGACGTCTTCCTTGTTGCCGTCCGTCGGGATCGTGTCGACGCTCGCGGGGTGTGAGAGCACTTTGCACTCGCTGGCGATCGCCGCCGCCGTGACTTGCGCCATCATGAATCCGGAGTTGACGCCGGCGTCGGGCGTGAGAAACGCCGGCAGCCCCTGATTCAAGTCCGGGTTCACGAGGCGGTCGATGCGGCGCTCGGAAATCGTCGCGAGGTTGGTGAGCGCGATCGCGAGGAAATCGAGGGCCATCGCGACCGACTGGCCGTGAAAGTTGCCGCCACTGAGCAAATCGCCCGTGTCGAACACGAGCGGGTTGTCGGTCGCGGCGTTCAACTCGCGGCCGATGACGCCGGCGGCGAACTCGATTGCGTCGAGCACCGGACCGTGCACCTGCGGCATGCACCGCAGCGCGTACGCGTCCTGCACGCGCGGATCGTTGTAGCGGTGCGACTCGCGAATCTCGCTCTCAGCCAGGAGCCCGCGCAGATACGCCGCCGACACGGCCTGCCCGACTTGGCCGCGCGCCGACTGAATACGCTCGTCGAAAGCGACCGGCGTGCCAAGCAACGCCTCGAGGGACATCGCCCCGGCGATGTGCGCCACGCGCCAGAGGCGGCGCGCGTCGATGAGCGCGAGGGCTCCGATCGACGTGTGCGCCTGCGTGCCGTTGATGAGCGTGAGCCCTTCCTTGCTGGCCAGGGTCAGCGGCTGGAGACCGGCGGTGCGGAGCATTCTGTCGGCCGGGCCGTCCACCGACTCGAGAATACCCGGGCCGCCGCCGATCGAGCGCCGCAGTTTGCCTTCGCCGATCAGCGAGAGGGCGAGATGCGCCAGCGGCGCGAGATCGCCGCTCGCGCCGACGCTCCCCTGCTCCGGAACCGGCGGAAAGAGTCCCGTGTTCAGCATGCCGACGAGCAAGTCCGCGAGGTCGATGCGCGCACCCGAGAAGCCCTTGGCGATCACGTTCGCGCGCAGGAGCATCATCGCGCGGACCTCGCGCTCGGGAAGCAAGTCGCCGACGCCCGCCGCATGGCTTCGCACGAGGTTCACCTGCAGCTCGGCGAGCCGATCGGCGGGGACGGCGATCTCCGAGAGCTTGCCGAAGCCGGTCGTCACGCCGTAGGCGACGGCACCGCTCGACACGAGGCGATCGACGACGGCACGAGTAGTCGCGGCCCGCACGCGGGCGCGCGGCGCGATCGTCACGCGCGCACGATCGCTCGCGACCGACGACACCTGTTCGACCGTGAGCGAATCGCCGTCGATGACGACCTCGTGCGTCATGGCGGGAATGTCGACGGCCAGTACGGACAATTCAAGGGATTGCGGATGACGCGCGCGCCAGCTCGCACGACGCGGTCAGAACGTGCCCGACCGCACCGTCGCGCGATTGTAGTCGAGCTTGATGTCCGGATCCGCCTTGAGACGGATCGTGAAGGTGAACGCGAAGTTGCCGTTGGGCGACTGCGTGTAGCCGAACAACGCCTGCCAGTCGTGCAGCTCGCGTTGCAACTGAACGTTCTGGCTCGCGAACGCATGGTGCTCGAGGTCGTAGCTGGTGTTCCAGTGCGCGCCCCAGTGCGGCGTGAGGTTGAACGCGATGTCGGACGTCACGTTGGTCGTCGCCGGAATGTTGTACGCCGGACCGCCCGCCGTCGCCGAGGAGACCGGGAGCTCGGTGACCGGCTGCGCGCGTTGGGCGTTGACGCACGCGTCGAACAGAAGCGAGTTCTGTCCGGCGATCTGAGCGCAGCGTTCTCGCGGATCGAAGTCGATGACGTTCGGTCCGGGCTTGGGAGGACGCGGGCTGGATCGCGTCAAGTCGAATCTCGCACGCCAACCAGGCGTCTGGTCGATGAAGCGCTCGGGTCCGCGCACTGTGCCGGCGACCGGTTGGGCGGCGGAGTTTTCGGCCCGGATCCGCGCGGCATCCGCCTGCGCGGCCGCTTTCTTCGCCGAATCGGTCGGGGGCGTCGGAGCGCCGAAGAGCTTGCGGAATACCATCAGCGGATTCTGGTCGCGACTCAGCGAGAACGACGCCTGGATCGACGTGAGGTACGGCTTGAACTCGGCCGTATCGCTCAACGTGCTCCCGAGGAAGAGCGAGTACTGGCTCGAGAAGTCGAACCCGGGGAGGAGCTCGGAGCGGAGCGAATAGCCCCACGTCTCGGTCGTGAATCCCGCCGCCTTCCAGTGCAACTGACCGCGGCGCTCGGCCTCCTGCGCTCGCGCGAAATCGTAGTTCAGCGGCGTCATCGAGATGGCGAGGAGTTCGATCTTCTGTCCTCCCTCGGGATTGGAGTCGTTCTGCGAGCGCAGCTTCGCCTGAAACAGCTGCGTGAGACCGAACGTGAGGTTGTTCAACGGAAGGTTCGTGAACGACCCTTTCCGGGTTCGGCCGAGCGCGGCGAGGTACTCGTCGCTCACGTCGGTCTTCGGACCGTACGACCATCCGATGGTCGGCGTGATCGAGTGACGGATTCGTTGGAACGGTCCGAAGCCGCGGAACAGTCCGAACAACGTGGGCGCGGCGCTGAGTCCGGCCGTGATCCGCTTCCCCTGGTGCACGTAGACGCCGTCCGTCCGCTCCGACGCGACCCAAAACGGCCCTGGATCGGCGTTTTGCAGAGCGATCGACGGGGTGATGTTGAACTTGTTCTGCCAGAGCGAGGGCAGCCTGAAGTCGGGGTTCCAGTCGACCTGGGTTTGGTAGGTCGCGGCGAAGATGCGCGTCGCGGTGACGTCGCCGGTCTCGACGTCGTAGATCGAGAACTGCTGCGGGAAGTTCTGCCGAGTGTAGTGGATGTTCACCGAGTTGTTGAGCGACCAGCCGAAGAGCTGGATCGGCGCGCCGACGGTGATCGTCTCGTCGCGCGAGCTTCGGTCCTTCGAGAGAGAGCTGTCGCGCTGTCCGGTGATGGGGTTCAGGTTGAAGACGTACGCGCCGATCCCCGGCTGATCGATCTTCAGCACATCGTGCTGGCTATAGCTGAAGCCGGGGGTCCAGCTGAAGAAGTCGCCGAGCGTGATCGGCGTCGACGTGAGGTTGACCGTCGGCACGGTCTCGTCGATCTGCTGCCGGCCGGGATACTGCGTCCGCGTCCCGCCGACGGTGACGGAGGCGGGGCCGAGCTTCGTCTGGTAGGCGAGCGCCGACGCGATCGTCGCCAGCGCCGTGTATGGATTGAAGGTGTTCTGCCGCTGGAGCGCCGTGCTCGTGACGAAGTTCAGGTTCGCCTGAACGTGACTGTCCTTCGAGAATTCTTGTGAGTGATTCCAGCTGACGGCCGTGTTCGTGGCGCCGTCGCGCTGCGTGGTATACGCCACGCCGACGCGCCCGTTCATGAATCGGTCGAGCCAGCGGTAGTTCATGTCGGTGTTCAGCTTGAGCCAGCCCGGATCCCCCTCCGTCGACCCGGCCGAGCTGCGCCAGTCGAGCCACGACGCGAAGTCCACGTAGTCGCTCGCGGCCCAGTAGTAGCCCGCGTGGTCCACGTGTCGGCGGTAGGTCCCGCTGTTGCGCACGATGTCGCCGAGGCCGAACTGCGGCGTGATGATCCCGCTGTGCCGGCCGCCTTTCGTGTCGCTGAAGAAAAACGGCAGCCAGAGTACGGGGACGTCCTTGATGTAGAGCACCGCCGGGCGGCCCGCGATCGTGTTGTCCGACGTCCGCTTCGTCTCGCCGAACTCGAAGTGATAGTCGGGGATCGAGTCGGGACAGCTCGTGGCGATGGCGCCCTTTCCCCAGACCGTCACGCCTTTGCCCGACGTATCCTGCATCACCTCGGCGAGCGCGATGTCCATGTACCACATCTCGCCGTTGTTCACGGGGAGCCGCGCGTTGGTGATTCGCGCCGTGCGCTGCGTGAGGTTGTAGTCGAGGCGCCCGTGGCCGACGATGTCGGCTTGTCCGCTCTTGGGCGGCGGCACCACGATGTACGAGCCGCCGGACACGACTCGGTGCGTGCGCTCCGTGTAGTAGATGCCGCTGTCGCTCTGGATCTGCTGCGCGTCGCGATCGACGGCCGCGAGGCGCTTCTTGCCGGGCTTGGTCGAATCGCCGGGTTGTCGAACCGGCGGCCCCGCGAGGAGATCGAGCGCGTGCGTCTGCGCGTTGAACACCGCCGTATCGCCTTGATAACGCGTGACGGTGTAACCCGGCAGCTGGAGCAGCCGCTGGGCGACGCTGTCGGGGGGCGCCCACTTGATCCGCGTGCTGTCCTTGGTCGTGTCGCGCGGGACCGGCTGCGCGTTTCCGCGACCGACGCCGGGAAGCCGCGGAATTACCTGGGCATGAAGAGAGCCGGCCGCCGACGCGACGAGAATCGCGCCGGCGATCGCCGCCCGGATCACGCGGGCAGTCCGCCTTCCGGCGGAGCGTCCACCATCTCGCGACGCCGCATCTTGCGGCGGTGGATCACGTACGCCGCGAGCACGCTCAGTTCGTAGAGTCCGTACAGAGGGACCGACAAGGCGACCGTCGTCCAGACCATGTCGCCGGGCGTGAGGAACGCGCCGACGAAGACGATGAGCACGATCGCGTGGCGGCGGTACTTCGTCAGGAACATCGGCGTGACGATGCCGAGCGTGGCGAGCGCGAGGATGACGATGGGGAGCTCGAAACTGACGCCGAACGTGAGCACCATCGCAAAGATGAAGCTGAAATAATCTTCCGCCGTGATCATCGGCACCAGTGACGGACCGGCAAAGCTGAAGAGCCACGGCAGCGCCAGCGGCACGACGACGAAGTAGGCGAGAGCCGCGCCCGCAGCGAACAGGACGAGGCCGCTGAACAGCACCCCGAGGCCGACGCGCCTTTCATGCGGCTTGAGGGCCGGGCGCAAGGAAGGCCCACACTTGATAGAGGATGACCGGCGACGCGAGCACGAAGCCGAACGTCATCGCCGTGTCGAGGATGATCGTGAATCCGTCGCTCGGATGGAGCATCGCAAGCTTGTGCTCGGGGAGCAGCGGGAGGATCGGATCGCGCGAGAAGCCCGATCGCGTCGTACTGCACGCGATAGCCAGAATCCGAGACCGACGGAGACCGCCAGCGCCAGCAGCGAATAGATGATTCGCCACCGCAGCTCCTCGAGGTGATCGAGGAACGGCATCTCTCCACTATTGGACTTCGGAATCGGCATCCCGGCTCGAGGCTCTCGTCTGGCCTACTCGCTCGGGCTCAGGAGATCCTTGGCGAGGGCGGCTTCGTCTGATTGAGGATACTTGGTGATCAGCCGATTGAGAACGATCCGCGCTTCACCCTTCTTGTTGGCGTCCCATAGCATCCGACCGCGTCGCCAGAGTGCGCCGGCTACGTCCGGGCTGTTCGGGTATCTCGTTTCGACGAGTTGATATACTGAATCCGCGGCCGCGGTGTTCCCCTCGGACTTGAACGCGTCGCCGATGTAGACCTGGGCGCGCGCATTCTGGTCATAGTCGGGATAATTCTTGATGAGGTCCTCGAACCCGGACCGGGCAGTGCGATAGCTGCCCTTCCGGTACTCCTCGACCGCCGACGTGAACATCGTCGCCGGGCCGGGCACGCCGGATGCGGCGGCGCGCTGGCTCGTATCGGGGGTCATGGTGCCGTTCGGCGTGATGGCCGGCGCGGACACGCCGGTTCCACCCTGCTCTCGCACCGCCTGGAGCTGCGCCCGCGCTTCTTGAAGATCGCGCGTGTTCTGGCCTAGAATCGCCTCGATCTTGATGACCTGCTGCCCCATCGCATCGAACTGTCCGGCCGCGTTCGCCTGGAACAACGCGAGTCGCGTTGTGAGCACCCTCACAGAATCGTTCAGGCGTTCGACACTCGCCGCGAGCGACGCGATCTCACGACGGCGAGCGTCCTCGGCTCGCAGGATAGCCGTGTCGTTCTGGGCTAGCTGCGAACGCGAAGCGCGAATCTCGTCCTGAAGCGTTTGGATGCTGCCCTGTGTGGCGAGACAGCCCGTCGCCGCAAACATGGCGACGGGCGCGATCGTTCGAAGCGATGGAGAGAGACGGATCATGGAGAGCGCAGGTTGTTGCCGCCCGAGGTGATGTCGAACTCGGCGCGGCGGTTTTGGGAGAAAGCCGACTCGTCGCTCCCCTGCGCGATGGGATGCTCTTCGCCGTAGCTCACCGTCGCGATGCGCGCGTCGGCGACCCCGTGCTGGACGAGATACGCCTTGACCGCCGCGGCGCGGCGCTGGCCGAGGGCCAGGTTGTATTCGTCGGAGCCCCGCTCATCCGTATGGCCGGCAATTCGGATCATCACGCCGGAATTCGCCTGCAGGATCGGCACCTTGGCGTCGAGAATCGCGCGATCCCCGGGACGGAGCTCTGCCTGATCGTAGTCGAAGTGCACCATCGCGGTCAGCGTCGCGGCCAGCGCGCCGGCGTTGGCCCGGTTTCGCGCCGCGGCAGCCGCCGCGGCTGCGCTGTCCGCGGCTCGGCGACGCGCCGCATCCTCGGCGGCGCGCCGTGCCGCGTCAGCCTGCGCTCTGGCAAGGCTGTCCGCGTTTGGTCCCGAGGCCTGCATCACCGGGGCCGGCGCCGAGGCCGGAGTGCTGTGGTGACACGCGCTGATCGCGACGACCGACAGCACCGCCGTCGCCGCGCCTGCGATCCGTCGAGTACTCGTCATGTTCGGGGATCTCCTGCGAGAGAGAGACTTGAGGGGAGGTAGGAAGGGGGGAGGAAGCAGGTATTCCGCTCGTTCAGGTTCTTGTCTCACTGTCCCGATAGACGCGCCGACCAGGCCGCGAGTCGCGAGCCTTCCGCTTTCGTCAACTGACGCACGCGATTCGACTCCGTGTCCAACACCCACAGCTGACGAACCCCCGTGCGCGTCGAGGTGAAGACGAGATGACGCGAATCGGGCGCCCACGACGGCTGTTCGTTGGTGCCGTCGCTCGTGAGCTGTTTGGGGGTGCCGCCACTTGCCGGGATGGTGCGAATCTGGAATCGCCCGTTGATCATCTCCTGGTAGGCGATCAACCGCCCGTCTGGGGACCAGTCGGGGTCGGACCGGTAGTTGTTCGGGTCGAAGTCGTATTTCGTGAGTTGGTCGGCGCCCGTTCCATCGGAGTCCATAATATATAACTCTGGCGGACCCTGCACATTGGTCACATAAACGATCCTTTGGCCTTTCGGATTGTAGACCGGGTTCGAGTTCTGTGCCCCGTGGGCGACGGTGAGGCGCCGCGGCGCCGACGAACCGTCGACGTCGACCGCGTAGATGTCCCCCTGCGACTCCCCCGTCCGCGCGAAGGCGATCGTATTGCCATCCGGAGAGAAGACGGGCGTGGTGTAGATGACGTTACGCGTCGGACCGGCGAGGGTGTGCGACCGCCCCGTCGCGAGATCGATGACGACCAACCGCGACGCGTCGCCATAAGTAGAGTAGGCCAACATCGTCCCGGCCGGATTCCATGCGGGACTGGTGCCGTTCGAGTCGGTAGGCACGGTGATCTCGTCGGCTCCGTCGCTGTCGACGACTCTGATGTTTCTGCCACGCATGTATGCGATGCGTGTCGCGGCGATGCCTCGCTGGCCGGTCATCCATCGCTCGATCTCGTCCGACGCGCGATGCACGCCGAGGCGCCAGTCGCGGCCGAGTCCAGAGCCGGGAAGGTCGAAGTCGCCGGCGTTCATTACTTGCATGTGTCCCACGTCGTGCAGCGCGACGTGAACGCCGGTGCCGGCCATCGTCATTTGGATGACAGCTGCGGCATTGAGGTGGCGGAAGACGTCGTAGTTGAGTCCCGCCGCGGCGCCCTGCGCGCGCAACGTCGAAGGATCGGCGCTGTCGATCGGAATGACGACGAAACGGTCGCTGTAGTCGAGGTCGCGCTGGACGATCGCGCGAACCGAATCGCCGAACGCGCCCGACACGGGGAGCACGACGACGGGAATCTTGGTGCGGAGCGGATCGAAGTTTACGATGAGCGAGATCCCGCCCTTGAACGCGGTGTCGCTCTGCGCCGGCAGCATGCGCGCGCCGACGCCGAGAACAATCGAGAGCAGCGAGACCACGCGGGCGGCGCGAATCATTTGAACATTGCTGGAGTGAATCGAACGGTCACCGGAAGAATGTCTTCGCGGAACCCCGGCGGAAGTGCGCCGAATAGTTTTGCGTCGGCGACTTGCTCAACCGCGCCGATCGCGCGCTGATCGTTGCGATAATCGCCGCGCGCCACGAGCTGAATGCTAGCGGGATCTACCGACCCATCCCGTTTGATCGTAAAGCGAACGACAGCGTCGGCGCGCGGCGCGCCCTGCCCCCACGCCAGAATCAACTGACGCATGATGTTGTTGATGTAGTACGGGTAGTTGAACTCGAGCCCGCCCGTGTCGACGTTGGAGACGTCGCCTCCCTTCCCGCCCGTCGGGCCGCCGCCGGCCGTCGGCGCAGGCGCCTCCTGCTTCGGCGGCGCGGTTTTCTCGGGTGGCGTTGGCGTCGCCTGTTTCACGGCGGGCACCGCCTTGGTAGTCGGCTTCGGAACCGGACGCGTGACCACCGGCTTGGGCGGTTGCTTTGCCTTTTCGGGCTTGGGGTCGGGTGGCTTGACCGTCGGCTGTTCTTGAACGACGCCGATCGCGCGCTCACCCGGCGGGGCCGCGAAAAGCTGCACCTTGTAGAGGGGCGGCATCGGCGGCGGCGTACCGGCGCGAAGAAGAAAGAACGCCGCCACGAGCGCTCCGTGCAGGAGCACCGACACGGCGAACCCACCGCCAAGGCGCGGCTCGGCGATCGCGCTCACGCTACCGAATCACCTCTGGCTCGGTCACGAGCCCAACGTCCGCCACGCCGTTTCCCCTCATGATGGCCAGGATCTGAACCACCAACCCATAGTCGACGCTCTTGTCTGCCCGGAGATACACGCCGTTTCGCGTCCGGTTCTGCGCCACCGTCTTGAACGAGACCCGGAAGTCGCCCAGCGAGAACTTCTCGTTGCCAATGAAGATCTCGCCCTTGCTGTTCACGGTCACAGCGAGCCCGTCCTTCGACTCCAGCGGACGCGACTGCGCCTGCGGAAGAGAGATGTCGACCCCGCCTTGCATCATCGGCGCCGTGATCATGAAGATCACGAGCAGCAGGAGCATCACGTCGATCAGACTGACGACGTTCACGTCGGCGTTGAGGTCGTAGCGGGGCCGCCGGCGGCGCGGCATGGTCAGATGCGCCCTTCGCGCACGAGCAGCGCGATGACCGCCGTGCTGAAGCGCTCCAGCCGTCCGTCGAACCGATTGAGGCGCGCGGCGAAGATGTTGTAGCCGAACGTCGCCGGGATCGCGACGGCCAGCGCCGCCGCCGTCGCCGTCAGCGCCTCACCCACGCCGGGCGCGACGGCCGACAGGTTGCCCGACCCTTTCGACGCGATTCCCAGAAACGCCTCGATCACGCCGAGCACCGTACCGAGGAGGCCGATGAGCGGACTCACCGAGCCGATCGTCGCGAGCCACGGCAGAAAACGACCGAGGCGATCGCGCTCGTCCGAGGCGTCGGCGTCGAGCAGCAGATGCAGGGTCTCGATCTGCGATCCGCTGAGCGTCGCCGCCGTCGGCGTGTCGCCGCCGCTCGGCGTCGTCGCGCGCTCGAGAACTTGCTGGTTGGCCACGCGCGCGTCGGCGACGAATCGAACGGCGCGCATGAAGAGCCGCGGCAGCGCGCTGGGTTTCGACTTCTTGGCCAGCGTGGCCGCGTCCTCGAGCCGCGAAACGTGTTCGAACTCCGCCCAGAATTTGTCCGCCGACCTCGCCGCCTTTTTCAGTGAGCGCCAGACGCCGAACATGATCGACCAGCTGAGCAGCGAGAGGAACACGAGAATGATCAGGACGGCCTGCGTGACGGGCGTCGCGTCGAGGATGAGATCGACCGGGCTCGAAGGAACGGCCCCGTGCGAGACCTGCAACTGCAGAAGTGCGGGCGTCACGGTCTCAGTGGGTGGGGGTAGGGGTGTTCGCGCTGAACCATCGGAACGTGTCGGCGAGGCCTTCTTCGAGAGAGATCTTCGCGCTCCATCCCAGATCCGATTTGGCCTTTCCCACCGTGAGGAACGACTGCTGCTGCTCGCCCGGACGCTTCGGCGCGAACTCGATCGGCGTCGTCGATCCGGCGGCTTTGCGCAGAACTTCGGCGAGGTCGAGGACCGACGTGGCGATTCCCGTGCCGACGTTGAAGGCGCGGTCGTCGAGACGCCGCGGTTCCGGCAACGACCTTGTCGCCGCGGCGTACGTTGCCGCTGCGACGTCGCTCACGTGGACGTAATCGCGCGTCTGCGAGCCGTCGCCGAAGACCGTGAGCGGCCGTCCGGCGATGATGCGCTGGCAGAAGATCGCGACCACGCCCGCCTCGCCGTGCGGATCCTGCCGCGGCCCGTACACGTTGCTGAAACGGACGGCCGCCATGTCCATCCCCTGCACCCGCGCGTAGTACGACAGGTACAATTCGGTCGCGAGCTTGGCGATGCCGTAGGGCGAGTCGGGCTCTTTGGCAACCGTCTCCACGTTGGGCGGCTCGGCGTGATCGCCGTAGAGCGCGCCGCCGGTGGACGCGAAGACGAGGCGCGCGCGCTGCCCGCGCTCGGATCGGCGCATCGCCTCGACGACGTTCAGCGCGCCGAGGACGTTGACGCTCGCGTCGAACGCCGGATCGTTGACGCTTTTCCGCACGTCGATCTGCGCGGCGAGATGCGCGATCACGTCGAACGACCCGCCGCCCACCAGCGCGGCGGCGTCGGGAGACCGGATGTCCATGACGTGCAGCTTCGCCGCCGAGGGCACGTTCTCCCGCCGGCCGCTCGACAGATTGTCGAGAATCTCGACCGACCAACCGTTGGAGAGAAAAAGTTCCGCGACGTGGGAGCCGATGAAGCCGGCCCCGCCAGTGACCAGGGCTCGCCGCGTCACTCGCGCGGCTCCGAAGCTGGATCCGAGCTCGCGCGTTCTTCGCGCGGGTCTTCGGAGCGCTCCAGGCCGAACAGATACCTCACCGTGTCGACGACGCCAAGGCCGCGCCCGTTCGCTGCCGCGGCGCGCAGACGGACCGTCGGCTCGTGCAGAAACTTGTTCATGAGGCTCCTGGAAAGTTCTTCGACGACGGCTCGTTCGGCCGGCGCCAGATGGTCCAGCCTTCGCAATGCCTCCGAGACTTCTCGCTCGCGCATCGATTCCATGCGGGTCCGCATCTGGGTCAGCGTCGGCACCGCGGCGAGCCCCGCGAGCCATTCCCAGTAACGATCGACCTCTCCATTGATCAGGTGCTCGGCGCTCGGCATCTCACGGTGACGCCGCTCGACGTTCGCCGCGACCACGGCCTGGAGATCGTCGAGGTCGTACAGGAACACGTTCTCGAGCCGGCGGACCGCCAGGTCGACGTCGCGCGGCAACGCGATGTCGAGGATACACAGGGGCCGGTCTCCGCGCACACCCAACGCCGGGCGAACGTGCTCCACGAACACGACGGGCCCCGGCGCCGCCGTCGAGCAGACCATCACGTCGACCTCCGCCAGCGAGGTCCAACACTCGTCGAAGTGCATCGCCGCCGCTCCATAGCGGTCGGCGAGCTCCTTCGCCCTGTCGAAGGTGCGATTCGCGACGATCGCCGCGCGCACGCCCTGGTCCACCAGGCATTCGAGCGCCAGCTCGGCCATCTCGCCGGCACCGAGGACCATCGCGCGCTTCCCCTGCAGCGAACCAAAGATCTGCTTCGCGATCTGCACGGCCGCCGAGCTCACCGACGCGGCGCCGCGCGCGATCGACGTTTCGTTCCGGACGCGTCCCGCGACGAGCAGCGACGTCTGAAAGAGACGACTGAGCACCGGCCCGGAGTGGGAGCGGCACACTTCCCATGCGTCTCTCACCTGTCCGTGGATCTGCGCCTCGCCGAGCACCATCGAATCGAGACCGCTCGCCACGCGAAAGAGATGCGTGACCGCGTCGCGGTCTCGACGGACGTAGCCGAACTCGGACGCGTCGCGGCCGAGCCGCGCGGAGAACGCGGCCCACACGTCCGGCGCGATGTCGCGTTCCTCCTCGACGACGTAGACCTCCGTGCGATTGCACGTCGAGAGCAACACCGCCTCGCGAGCCGCGGAGACCTCGCGCAGCGCCTCGAGCGCCGGGAGCGCCTCGCTGGAGCGATACCACAGTCGCTCGCGAACGTCGAGCGAAGCACCGCGGTGGTTGACGCCGACGACGGTCAACGCCATCGCGCCACCCGTTCGTCGAACGTTCCGGATTCCACCTGCTCGCAGAAGTCGTCGCCGACGAGCGCGTTGGACGCCTCGGTCCACCGGTCGCGCCGGCCGTCGTCGATCATCGCGCGGCGCAGCGCCGCGAGGTGCGCGACCGCGGACGCGTAGCGACCATCGAGCCTCACGGCGAGCGCATCGCGGATACGCTTGGCCGCGGCGGGCACTCCGCCGGCCGTCACCGACACGACGAGGTTGCCCGATCGAAGCACCGCCGGAGTCGTGCAATTGCCGGCCGCGGGCGAGTCGACGACGTTCACCAGCCTGCCCTTGTCGAGCGCGTCGCGAGCGATCGCCGCGTTCAGCACGGGGTCGTCGGTCGCGGCGACGACGAGCGTCGCGTCGCCGATGTGCGCCGGCGCGTACGCGGCGCGCGTCACCGTCAGACGATCGTCGTCTTCCGCGGCGTGTTCGAGCTCGGTTGCTCCACCGAGCGCCACGACGTGCACGCGCGCGCCGGACTCCAGCAGCGCGAGCGCCTTCCGCGTCGCCACGCGACCCGCTCCGACGACGAGCGCCGAAATCGACGTGCCCTCGAGGGTCAGGGGGTACGCGCTCACAGGAACTGCCCCATGGCCGGAGCGGCGACGCGGAAGGCGACGTACAAAACCAGCACCGCGATGAACGCCAGCCCCGAATACTTCGCGGCGCGCTGCGCCTGCCAGCCGCGCGTCACGCGGCCCAGCGCCACGAGCGTCACGGCGAGCCACGCTCCGCCGCCCCACAAGAGTTGCGGGAGATTCAGCTCGTGGTATTCCACGGAATACGTCGACGCGAGCACCACGCCGAGCGTGAGGCCCAGCCATCCGGCGATCGCGGCGACGTGGTTGACGCGATCGAGCGTGGCGAGCGGCGGAAAGAAGCGGAAGATGGTGCCGAAGCGGCGCGACTTGAGCTCGCGACGTTGCATGAGGTACATCGCGCCGGCGGCCGCCGCGGTCGCGAACGCCGCCATGCCGATGAAGCTCAGCGCGATGTGCGCGAAGAGCCACACACCCCGCGCGCCCTCGGCGCCGCGCCCCGGCGTGAGGCCGATGACGTTCGCGCAGATAGTGGGGACCGCGGCGAGCGGCGCCGCGACGAGCGCGAGGCTGACGTCGCGCGCCAACAGCTCGACGATCAGCAGTGTGGACGCCAGAACGAGGCCGGCGAACGAAAGCGCCGGCCCCAGACCGGTCAGCGGAACGGAGCTCGACCGCTGCGCGAAGGCCAGCAGGGCGACGACGTGAGCCGCCACGCCGGCGGCGAGGATCGCCGTCACGCCGCGCACGGACGCCTTCACCGGGCGCGCGAACGGAACCGCGGCGAGGGCCGCGGCTCCCAGGTAGCAGGAGATGGCGATGAACTGGGCGATCGCGATCATGCGGTCGCCCAAAATTTAGTGCAACGCGAGAGCCTACGGCATCTTAGTTCGCCAGGACCTCGCGCTTCCGCGCACTAGGGCATCTTTGCGGCGACGCGCGCCTTGATGCCCTCCACGATGTGCGGCTGCTCCTGCGCGGTGACGATCGCCGTGGCGCCGTACGGTGTGACGCGCAGCACCTGCGCCTGCGCGATCGGGATCTCGGGAAGCGCCAGGTCGTGAGCGTCGTTCGGCCGCTGTCGCGGCTTGAAGATTTGAATCACATCGCCGGTCGTGAGACCGTCGCGACCCGAGATGTCGATGACGACGTAGCTCTGCACACTGGGGAGCACCGGCGAGTCGAGCACCCAGCGCACCTTCCCGGTGCGACCATTCGTGATCGCGGAAGGATGGCCGACGACGTTGGCCGAACCGCTGTCGAGCATGACCAACTGCTGCCCCTGCTTTACTTCGCCGAACATCTTCACGACGCTGGCGACGGACGCTTCGCCCGCGTTGCCGGGCTGGCTGACTTCGAGGATGCCGGTGGGGATCACGATCTGGCCGAAGTCTTCGAGGATCGGTCCGAGGCGGTACGTGAGAAAGAGCGCGTGCTGCGCCGGCGCGGAACCCGACGGCGGAGCGATGAAGACGCGGTCGTGCAGCTGGAGGCGACCCTTCTGGTGCGCGGCGATCCCCGGGATGTCCGCGCTTTCGATCAACGAGCCGGGATTGCGCGGACCGCCGTTGTGGTCGACCCACGGCGCAGCGATGTACTCGCCGGGGAGAACCGCCGTGGCGCGCGGCTGGAGCATCGGGGTCGCCGTGTCGTGCACGATCGTCGGCATCAGCGCGAAGGGCGCGAGCGGCTCGACCGGCGCGGCCGCCACCGCCGAATCCATCGGCAGCTTGGCGGGAATCTCCGCGGTCGCCGGCGGAATCGCCGACGAATCAGCCGGCGTTTCGGGCGCAGCCACGGCAACAGCGACGACCTTCGCGTGATCGCCTGGGAGCTTCAGCTGCTCGCCGGGGAAGATCCAGTGCGGATCCTCGATGGTACCGGTGTTGAGCCGATAGATCTCGGGCCACAGGAACGCGTCGCCGAGGTAGGCCTTCGCGATGTCCCAGAGGGTGTCGCCACGCTTGACCGTGTGCGTCTTGGCAGAATCCGACGCGGGCGCCGCGGGAGCAGGCGCCGGCTGTTGCGCGTTCAGGAATTGCGGAAGCGACGCGGCGATGGCGATGGACGCCGCGGCAACGGAGCGGGCGAACGTCCCGCGCTGCCGACCAGTGGGCCGCACGAGCATGGCGTAACTCCAGGCGAATCGTGTAAGGACTAAACTCTCAGGGTGGCGAAACTCGCCAGCCTCTGCGGTTTGGACGATTCGGTGGGGAGAGGGAAACGCACGACGACGCGAGGCGGCCGATCGCAAGTGGCCTATGCAACAGCTTTTAGCACCCGCCACCGATTTCTCAACTTCAGCCGCCAGCCTCCCCGCTCCCGCGCTCCGACCCTGAACACCCGGCGCGCGAGGGCCGCGCGCTCGGACGGCGCTGGAAGCTGGGAGTCTGACGAATGAAACTCGGTTCAGAACGGCAGGTCGTCGTCCGCGTCGTTCAGGGCGTTCGGAAAATCCTCGAAATCGTCCGCACCGCCGCCGCTGGCGGTTTTCGCCTTCGATGCGGCCGGGGCACGGCGGGCGCTCGAGTCGGCGTCGAAGTCTCCGCCGCCGCTGCGCGGGCTCAGCATGATCAGCTCGCGGACGTTGATCTCGGTGCTGTACCGAGTCTGTCCTTCCTTGTCTTGCCACTGGCGGTACTCGATGCGGCCCTCGACGTAGAGCTTGTCACCCTTCTTGACGTAGCGCTCGACGATGTCGGCGAGCTGCGAGCCTTTGGTATTCCAGACGACGCAGCGGTGCCACTCCGTCTTTTCCTGTTTGGCCCCGGCCGCGTCGTTCCACTGACGGCTCGTGGCGAGCGAAAAAGTGGCGACGCGGCTGCCACCGGTGGTCGAACGCACCTCGGGATCGTTCCCGAGATTTCCAATCAGCGTGACTTTGTTCAGGCTTCTGCTCACGGCTCCTCCTGGCGAGAAAGTGTGTCCAGCCTCTCGCCGCTCACGGTATGATCCAGTCCGTGTTGATGCGCAACCAAATCATCGCACATCAACGTGTTGTGTTGCCGACCTCACTTCCCGCCTTACCCGCCATCGCCGTCCATCGACCGGCGGAGCACGATGGCATCCTCCACGGGCCGCCGGTAGTACGAACGTCTTCGTCCAATCTCGACGAAGCCGCGCGATCCGTAGAGGTGCCGCGCGCGCGCGTTCGAATCTCGCACCTCGAGGTACACCGCCTTCAGCTTGCGCGCCGCCGCTTCCTGAAGCGACGCGTCGAGCAGCGCGCGTCCGATTCCGCTCCCCCACGCGCCCGGCGCAACGGCAAGATTCGCGATCTCGCCTTCGTCAGCGACGAACCACGCGACAACATAACCCTGGAGCGTTCGTCCGTCACCACGCGCACACGCGCAGTACACCGACGGATTCGACAACGCCTCGCGAAACGAGCGCGCCGACCACGGGTCACTGAACACGTCGCGTTCGATGGCCACGATGGCCGGGACATCCGCGAGCTTCGCGTTTTCGATCGAGAGCGCCATCAGTTCGGGAGCGGGCGTCCGTGCGCGGATTCCCATTTCACCTGCGCCTCGGCGAGGCGGCCGTACGACGGCTCCCAACCCCGGACGTCGACTGGGCCGCGGACCGAGAGAAACTCCTCGAGTCGGACCACGCCACTCGCGCGCGGACGAGAGCGGAATGCGCCCTCGAAGTCCGTCGGGCTCACGATCTGCGCCCGGTACTCGCCGGCGACGACGCCGACGTCGGCCGCGGCAACGATGCGAGCGGGTTCCACCTCGGCGATGCATCCTTCGCCGTCGACGTCGTAGAGTCCTACGTAAAACTCACCGCGGAGCGCGTCGATCGCGCCCAGGTATCGCCCGGGACGCGGGTCCGCGCCGGCGACCACCAATGCGAGCGAAGGCGCGGCGAACAGCGGTAGACACAGACCGCTCGCGATCCCCTTGGCGATGCCGCCGGCGATGCGAAGACTGGTGAAGCTCCCGGGGCCCGCGCCGCAGACGATTCGATCCACCGCTCCAAGGTCGAGCTTCGCATGCCGCAGCACAGCGGCGACGGCGGGCATCAACTGTTCGCTCTCGCGCCCCTTCATCGCGGCCGCCTGTTCGGCAACGACCCGTCCGTCGTCCAACAGAGCGACGTCGCCTTCGTACGTGGATGCGTCGAGGGCGAGCGTGATCACGGGTGGCCGCCGGCGTAGAGGAGCCGCTTCGAGGGCTCGCCCGGCAGATGCTGGAGACTGATCGACACGTGCGACGCCGGGAGACGGTCACCCGCCCGCTCCGGCCACTCGATCAACACGAGCGCGTCCTCGGCGAGCATCTCGTCCCAGCCGATGTTCGTCAGGTCGTGCGGACCGCGGAGCCGATACAGGTCGACGTGATACACCGGAGCGCGCGGTGCCGAGTAGCGGTGAACTACCGTGAACGTCGGACTCGTGACGTCTTCGCTGACGCCGAATCCGCGACAGATCGCGCGGGCGAGCGTCGTCTTCCCCGCCCCCAGCTCGCCAGTCAGTCCGACGACGAGCGGCGGCGAGGCGGCGCGACCGAACCGCTCTCCCCACTCGACGAGCTCCGCCTCATCGAGCGCGAGGTGGCCGTGCCCCGCGAGCGGCGGGATGACTCCGGACGGAGATTGCGACACTCACCGCCCCCAGCGCCCGCCGCCGGCGGCGGGGCGCTTGGCGTTCGCGTCCCGGCGCGCCCGCACCTCGAACAGCTGGTCGCGCAACTGCGCCGCGAGCTCGAAGTCCATCGCCGCCGCGGCTGCTTGCATCTGCTCCTCGAGCATCTTCTCGAGCGACTCGACCTCCATCACCGAATAGCCGCGCGCGGGCTCGGCGACCTTCTTCTCCTGCTTTTCGGCGCGCGCGTCGGCGACGCGAGTGATGAAACGCACCTGGTCCACGCTCTTCGACACGCTCGTCGGCGTGATGTCGTGTTCCGCGTTGAAGCGCGTCTGCAGCTCGCGACGGCGGTTCGTCTCCTCGAGGCAGCGCTGCATCGACCCCGTGATGCGATCGGCGTAGAAGATCGCTCGCCCTCGGACGTGTCTCGCCGCACGGCCCACGGTCTGGATGAGCGAGCGATCGCTGCGCAGGAAGCCTTCCTGATCGGCGTCGAGGATGGCGACGAGCGAGACTTCCGGCAGGTCGAGCCCCTCGCGAAGAAGGTTGATTCCGACCAGCACGTCGAATTCGCCGAGCCGGAGGCCGCGAAGGATCTCCATCCGCTCGATGGCGTCGATGTCCGAGTGCATGTACCGCACCCGCACGCCGACCTGCTGGAGGTAATCACTGAGATCCTCCGCCATCCGCTTGGTGAGCGTGGTGACGAGGACGCGTTCCCCGCGGCGCTCGCGGATGCGGATCTCGTTCAGCAGGTCGTCCACCTGCCCACGCACCGGGCGCACTTCGATCTCCGGATCGACGAGCCCCGTGGGGCGAATGATCTGCTCGACGACGACGCCCTCGGAGAGCCGGAGCTCCAAATCCGCCGGTGTGGCCGACACAAAAATCGCGCGCGGCGTGAGGCCGAGAAATTCATCGAACATGAGCGGCCGGTTGTCGAGCGCGCTCGGCAGCCGAAACCCGTACTCGACGAGGGTGAGCTTGCGGGCGCGGTCGCCGTTGAACATTCCGCCGATCTGCGGCAGCGTGACGTGCGACTCGTCGACGATGACGAGGAAGTCTTCCGGGAAGTAGTCGAAGAGGACGGCCGGACGTTCACCCTCGTCGCGGCCCGCCAGATGTCGCGAGTAGTTCTCGATGCCCGCGCACGTGCCGATCTCCAACATCATCTCGATGTCGAAGTTCGTGCGGGACTCGAGACGCTGCGCCTCGAGGAGCTTGCCCGCGGGCCGAAGCGCGGCGAGCCGATCCGCCAACTCGGCGCGAATCAGCTTGACGGCGCGTTCGAGCGTCGGACGCTGGGTGACGAAGTGCTTCGCCGGATAGATGGCCGCCCGCTCGAGGGCCGCGATCGTCTCGCCGGTGAGGACGTTGATCTTCGAGATCCGCTCGATTTCGTCGCCCCACATCTCGACGCGCACGCCCTGCTCCTCGTACGCGGGGAAGATTTCGACGGTGTCGCCGCGCACGCGGAAGGTGCCGCGCTCGAAGGAGACGTCGTTGCGGCTGTACTGGATGCGCACGAGCGAGCGGAGGATCTCGTCGCGCGCGATGCGCTGGCCGCGAAGCAGCGTGACCATCTGCTCGCGGTATGACACCGGATCGCCGAGGCCATAGATTGCCGACACCGTGGCGACGATGATCACGTCGTCGCGCTCCATGAGGCTCGACGTCGCCCGAAGCCGGAGCCGGTCGATGTCTTCGTTGATCGACGCGTCCTTCTCGATGTAGGTGTCGCTCGACGGGACGTACGCTTCGGGCTGGTAGTAGTCGTAGTACGAGATGAAGTACTCGACGGCGTTGTGCGGGAAGAAGCTCTTGAGCTCTCCGTAGAGCTGCGCGGCGAGCGTCTTGTTGTGCGAGAGGACCAGCGCCGGTTTTCCGTGCTGCTTGATGACGTTGGCGATGGTCATCGTCTTGCCCGAGCCGGTGACGCCGAGCAGCGTCTGAAAGCGGTCGCCGCGCTCGAGTCCAGCGTTCAACTCGGCGATGGCTTTGGGCTGATCGCCGGCGGGCTGAAACGGAGCCTCAAAACGGAAGTTCGCGCGGTCCATTGCCGGAAAATATAGTACGGTAATCGGGTTTTGTTCGGTATTCCAGCTGAGCGGGTCGGTCGTCGTAGGCCGGACCGCAACTCTCCCCTTCCTCCGTCCCCGTCCCGACATGTCAGCTGCGACAGCACCGTCCGCGATGAGCCCGCCCGAACCTGTCGTTTCCGCCGGTGCGGACTCGACGACCAGGAAGTGGCCGCGAATCGCGCTGTGGGCGGTGTGCTATGGACTCCTGTCCGCAGGATTGTTGTCGGTGGGAATCGAAACGGCGATTCACTTCAACGGCCCGCCGATTGACGGACCGTTCCAGTTGTACAACGCGCTCAGGCGTATCGCGGCCGGCCAACACATCGGCGTGGATTTTCAGTTCTTCCACGGCGCTGGCGTTCCTTACCTCCATTTCTTCCCGTTCTGGCTGTTCGGCGGCGGCTTCGTCGCGTCGGAGATTGCGCGGCAGGTCGTTTCCGTCGCGCTTTTCGCCGTCACGTTCGTGGTCGTTTTCTTCGTGTGGACGCGAGACTGGCTGGCGACAATGCGGCTGTCGCTCGCCGCGACCCTGGCGACCATCGTCCTGCGGCTCGACGCGATCTATCTACCGATCAATAGCCTCCTGGGCGTGCGTTCGACGATGCCGATCCTGTTCGCCGCGGCGCTCACGCTTGCGCTCTCACCTGTGCGGCGATCGATCCTGGCGGGCTTGATGCTCGGGGCCGCGCTGCTCTTCGGGACCGAGCAAGGCATGGCGGTGATGGCGGCCTTTCTGAGCGCACAGGCCGTGTTCGCACTTCGCACCCGTCATTGGCGGGCCGCCGCGACGGAATCGGCCCTGACGATTGGCGCTGGCGCGGCAACCTACGCGGTCGTCGTGCTGATCCTCGGCGGAGGGGCGGCCGGCCTGCGCGGAGCGGCGACGTACAACTTCCGCCTCGTGCCGATGGATCAGTTCTGGTACTTCGGCGGGCCGCCGAATCGTTTCATGTCTCGACTCGGCCAGCTCGGCGAGTTGAGCTTCGTCGGCCCGTGGATGCTGCTCACGGTCCTAATTGCGATCGTCGTCCTGGTCCGCCTATGGCGGATGCCGCGCGGACAGGAGGATCGGCGGCGCCTTGGCGAAGCGGTGCTCGGCATCTACGCGGCGCTGTCGATGGCGTCGATCCTCGGTGTGCTGGTAACGGTATACCTCGAACCGGCGGTCCGAGTTGGCATCATCCTGATCTTGCTCGCGGTCTATGGCGCAGCCGATCGCCTGCCCCTCATTCGATCCACGAACGAGATCTGGCGACGTTGGCGCGGCGCCGCCGGCGTGCTCGCCGTACTCATGATCACGATGTACATGCGTTTCGGTGCTCTGCAAACTGCGGCGCTCGCGCCGTTGCACATCATAGACTCGCACATTCTCGCTGGAGATCCGCCGACCCTTTCGGCACCTTGGAGAGACGCGGTCGCGACCGGCCGGCGCGTAGTCGACGAGTTCGAGACGCGCGAACACCGGAAGCCACTGGTCTGGTCGACGTATGCGACGATGCTCGAATCGAGCGAAGGCATGTTTCATCCGTCGTTCGACTACATCATTCACGCGCTGGGACCGGTGAATCGGCGTGCCTATCAGGCCGCGTTCGCGAGTACCCACCCGGACATCGTGCAGACGCTGAAGCCGTCGTACGCCGTCTACGAGGAATGGCTGGAGTCCAACGACTGGTCGATGTACCGGGACCTTCTGCGCGACTACAAGATCGTGGCCCAGACCGAGTGGACTTATTTCTGGGAGCGGCGGGACACTCGTTCGCTTGGCAGCCGGCTGATCGCCGCCGGGCCTGTCCAGCCGGATCAGCAGCGCGCCGGATTGAAAGTGGACGCGCCGCGGGACACGCTCACGCTATTGGAGGTACGGATGCGGTATCACGTCGTCAATCCGTGGCGGCACCTTCCGGTGGTCGGCGCCCTCCCTCGCTACGTCGTCGAGATCTCGGGGTCGTCGAATCGGAATGCTCTCTCGCTGGCGCCGTACGAGACCGAGCGCACGTTCCCGATCATGGTGCGCGGTCCATCAATGGTCGAAATGCAGTTCTCTACGATCGCGCTCGCCGGCAACGCCCGTCTCGTCGTGGATTCATTGCAGGTCAGCGAACTTCGAATTCCCCCGGAGACGATGGTTTGGGCGCGGAACTTCGCCGGGCCACGGGCGAACCCGCCGGCGCTCCGCTGAGACCAAGACTAAAGACCACGGAGGCCGCCCTGGCCCAGACCCTCAGGCGTCTTTGACGGTTACTTGCCGTCAAGCGAGCGTCCTGCGCGCCGCGTTAACATCGCCCCTTAGGGTTTTGGCAACGCGGCAAGAAATTCCCTGACGCCATTTCGGGGGTCGGTTAGAAGACCCAAGTAGAAAGGCTCGTGTCGCGAATCTCGCGAGCGGCCATGCGACCATGGCAATCGGCCATTCGACGACGGTGAACGGCCATTGGACGCCGCCCACTGTCCATTCGACAAGAATCACCACGCATCTTGGGCCGGTGACCGAACGTCGCGCGCCGTTCACCGAACGCCGATCGGATCTCACCGAATGTTGCACGGTTTTCATCGAGCATGCGGCGCCTGTGAGCGCACATGCCACGGCGGCATCCGGACATCTCAGGGCCGTCACCTCGCACCGACCACTCTGCCGCGTGCATCCGTCATCCGCACCGGTCCATCGATCGCCCGTGACGCGACACCAATCGACTGTCACGATCCACCGCGCGCCCGTTCGCTCGCATTTCAGCCGCGTCACCTGTCGTACGACACTCGCCAACCGACATTCGAGACCGCCAACCGGATACCAACAGGAGGTGAACCGCCAACCACAAACCATTCACCCACGTTGCGGCTCGTAGAGTGAACGTCGACCTGATCGCACCGAGCTTCAACCATTTGGACGCGCACGTCTCGCGATGCGCCGCGCATCTCGAGGTCGCGAAATCGGAGGCCAACCAATTCGAACCGGACACCGAGGTGCCTCAACGCGGCCACAAACCACCGAATACCCGTAGGAGTCGCGCAACACCGCAGGTCAATCAACGAGAACTACTCACTCAGCTCATGGAGGAACACTTGAACCGTCCGCAAGAACGCATGTACGACTCCGGCCGCCGCGTCCAGGCCTTTCTCGACGCCAACGACGCGGTGCTGGGGACCATCAACAAATCAGGAATGCGCGCCGAGCTCGACGCGGTCGTCGCCGCGCTCGGACAAAGCGGCACGCAGCAGGCCGCGGGCCGGCGAGAATCGTAGCCTCGAAGGGGGGAGAAGAAATGCCCCCTCCGGCCGTCACCCGCTAGCTCTCGGTCGTGACTCGCTCTCTACGTGCAACTTCGGTGACGCCTTTCACCCGGCGCGCCGCGCGGATGATCTTCTCGAGGTGCGCCAGGTTCTCGACCTCGACGAGGAGTGATCCGGTAAGCCGCCCGTCGGTGCTGCGCAGATCCATGCTCTTGATGTCGGTGCCGGTCGAGCTCACGGCGGCGGCAATGTCGGCGTAGAGCCCGCGACGGTCGTTCCCCTCGAGCGCGAGGCGGATGCCGAAGCGCTCGCCCTGCGCTTCCTGCCAGTCGATCTCCAGGCGGCGCTCGGGCTCGTGGGCGAGGATCAGCAGGTTGGGACAGTCGGCGCGATGGATGCTCACACCGCGTCCACGCGTCACGTATCCGACGACGAGGTCTCCGGGCACGGGCTGGCAGCACTGGGCGTAGCGCACCATGAGCCCGTCCTGCCCCTGGATTCGAACGCCCTTCGTTCCGCGCACGCGGTCCACGAAGCGGTCGAACACGCTCGGCTTCGGCGGTTCGGTTTCGTGCGCGTCGGGATAGAGATGCTTGAGGGCGAGTGTGACGTTCACGTCGCCCTGGCCGATCGACGCCAGGAGATGCGTCTCGCCCGTGAGGCCGAGCGCCTTCGCCGCGGCGAGCATCTGATCGTCGTCGGGGCGGGTGAGGCGCCGGCGCTTGACCTCGCGGTCGAGCATGTCCTGCCCGAGCTTCTCGGCCGACGACTGCGCTTCGCGTTTGAGAACCTGGCGAATCTTGTGGCGCGCGCGGCCGGTGCGGACGTGCGCCAGCCAATCGCGCGTCGGCCGAGCGGTGTTCGACGTGATGATCTCGACCGTCTCCGAGTTGCGCAGCGGCCGGGACAGCGGCGCGATGCGGCCGTTCACCTTCGCGCCGGCGCAGTGCAGCCCGATCTCGGTGTGCACGGCGAACGCGAAGTCGAGCGGCGTCGCGCCCTTCGGCAGCTGAATGACGTCGCCCGTCGGCGTGAAGACGAAGATTTCGTCCTGATACAGATCGAGCTTGAGGAACTCGAGGAACTCGTCGGGCGTCTTGGCGTCCATCTGCAGCTCGAGCACCTGACGGAACCACGAGAGGTGCCGGTCGAGCTCGTCGCTCTTGGCGTCCTCCTTGTAGCGCCAGTGCGCGGCGATGCCGAAATCCGCTGTTCGGTGCATGTCGCGCGTGCGGATCTGCACTTCGTAAAGCTGCCGTCCAGGGCCGAACACCGTGGTGTGCAGCGACTGGTAGCCGTTCGACTTGGGCTGCGCGATGTAGTCCTTGATGCGCTCCTGCACCGGCGTCCATCCGTCATGGATGACGCCGAGCGCGTGGTAGCAGTCGGGCACCGAGTTGACGAGCACGCGGATGGCGAGGAGGTCGTAGATCTCCTCGTACGGCTTCTCGCGCTGCTTCATCTTCTTGTAGATCGACCACAGGTGCTTGGGCCGGCCCGTGACCTCGACGTCCTTGATGCCGGACTGCGTGAGCCGGGCGATGAGCGGTTCGGCCATCTGCTTGATCAGCGCTTCGCGCTCGCCGCGCTTTTGCGCGACCTTCTTCGCCAGCGCCTTGTACTCGTCGGACTCGATGTGCTTGAACGAGAGGTCCTCGAGCTCCCACCGCAGCTTGGCCATACCGAAGCGGTGGGCGAGCGGCGCGTAGAGATCGCGCGTTTCCTGCGCGATGCGGACGCGCTTCTCCGGCGGCAGAAACTCGAGCGTCCGCATGTTGTGCAGGCGGTCGGCGAGCTTGACGATGATGACGCGCGCGTCCTTGGCGATCGAGAGGAGCAGCTTGCGATAGCTCTCGACCTGCCGCTCCTGCGTCGACCCGCCCGTCGGCAGCTTGGCGATCTTCGTGAGCCCGTCGACGATGTCGGCGATCGGGCGCCCGAACTCCTTCTGCACGTCGGCGATCGTGAACTTGGTGTCCTCGACGACGTCGTGCAGCAACCCGGCGGCGACGGTCACGGAATCGAGTTGCAGCTCGGCGAGAATCTTCGCGACCTCGACGGAGTGCGTGATGTACGGTTCGCCCGAGTTGCGGCGTTGCCCGCGGTGCGCCTCTTCGCTGTAGCGATAGGCGTGCACGAGCAGCTCGCGATCGAGCTTGTCGTGGAGCGGCGGCTCGTCTTCGCGCCACCCCGGCATCACCTCGCGGACGGTCGCGCTCGCGGCCGTCACAGGAGACCTGCCTCGGCGAAGCTCGTGTAGCGGCCGCGTCCGATGATCACGTGGTCGTGCACCGGAATGTCGAGGAGGCGACCCGCGGCGACGAGCTGTTCGGTGATCGAGCGGTCGTCGGCGGACGGAACCGGGTCGCCGCTCGGATGGTTGTGGACGAGAATCACGGCCGCCGCGCGCTCGGCGATCGCCTCGCGAAACACTTCGCGCGGGTGCACGAGCGACGACGACAGCAGCCCGCGCGTGATGGTGATGTCACGCTCGAGGCGATGCTGTGCGTCCAACACGGCGACGTGGAACTCTTCCACGGGCAAATCCTCCATGCGCGGCGCGAAGTATTCCACGACGTCGCGCGGTGAGCGGACCGGCGCGCCGTCCTGCCGTCCTTCGAAAGCCATGCGTCGCCCGAGCTCCAACGACGCGTGAATCGTCACCGCACGAGCCATTCCGACCCCTGGAATCGTCGTGAGCGCGGCGACCGGTTGACGAGCAATGCGGCGCAATGCTCCCCCCGCATCCGCAAGCACCGCGTGCCCCAACTGCACCGCCGTCCGACCGGAACCGCCCGACCCGATCAGAATGGCGAGCAACTCGGCGCTGCTGAGCGCCTGCGCTCCGAGATCGATGAGCCGCTCTCGAGGCCGCTCCGACCGAGGCAGCTCATGAATGGATAATGTTCTTTGCACGTCCTGGCCAGCCATTGCGGGCTCCGATTGGAAACTCGGCACCTTGCATGGAAAGGCCGCCCGGAGCGCCATCGAATTCATTCAGGCAGGACGAGGGCGCTCCAAGTTGGCGCGGTGGCGCCGCTTGGAGCGGCTGTCCTCAAGATCGCGCCCTCTGGCGTGTGGTCCGAGCGATCGCCGCGAGCATTCCTTTGAACATCGCCGCGTGGAGGGGATAAAGGCTGTACCAATAGAGGAGTCCGAACAGCCCGACCGGCTCGAAAGTCGCCGTCTGACGCAACACGACCGGCCCGTCGCCGGTCACCTCGAACTGCAGCCACGCGCGACCGGGAAGGCGCATTTCGGCACGCAGACGTAGAAGTCGGTTGGGTTCGACAGCCTCGACGCGCCAGAAATCGAGCGAATCGCCCGGATGCAGTTGCTCCGGATGCCGCCGACCGCGGCGCAGACCGATTCCCCCGGCTGCAAGGTCGATCAAGCCGCGAAGACGCCAAAGTGCGTTCGCGTAGTACCAGCCACTCGTGCCGCCAATGCGGGCGACCGGCGCGAACGCTTGTACCGGGGAGGCGTCGAGATCCACCGCCCGCGAATCGACTCGCCGCGCGCCGAACCGCACGCCGTGCCAACTCTTCGGCGGCACGCCCGACGACCTCGCGTCGGACCAGTGCGTTTCGCTGAACTCTCGATCCTCGTTTTCGAGCGCTCGGCGAATCGCTTCGCGATATCCGCGTGGACGGATCTCGCGGAACAACTCGCGCGCCCGATTGCTGGTCACGACGCTGTCGCTGCGCATGCCTTCGAGCAACTGCCGGCCGATCCGCGCGTTGAGCGGCGTGACGAGAGCGAGCCACAAGCCGGAGAGCCATGGGGTCAGCACCGGCACCTTCATAATTGCGCGGTGCAGTCCGCGCTGTCGGGCGTACTCGCGCATGAGATCGCGGTACGATGCACGCTCGCCGCCGCCGATCTCGATCTGTTCGCTGACGTCGACGGGAATCTCGATCGACGCGAGCAAGTACGCGATTACGTCTTCGATGGACATTGGTTGTGCCTCGCGGCTCACCCACTTGGGCGTCACCATTACAGGCAGACGCTCGACGAGCGCGCGAATCAACTCGAACGACAGACTGCCGGAGCCCAGGATGATCGAGGCGCGGAACTCGATCGTGACAACCCGCGTGGCGCGGAGGATCCTTCCAACCTCCCGGCGGGTCGCGAGGTGCGGCGACACGGCGTCCTTGGCAGCGAGTCCTCCCAGGTAGACGATCCGTCGGATCTCCGCGCTTTCCGCGGCGGTCGCGAAGTTCCTCGCGGCCTCGGTCTCTTCACGCCAGAGATCGCCCCCCGAAGCGAGCGCGTGTACGAGGTAGAAGGCGGTGTCCACTCCGGCCATCGCCGGGCCCAACGTCGCCCCGTCGCGGAGGTCGCCGCCGACGATCTCGGCGTCGCAGGGCAATCGGCCGCGCGCCTCATTGGGCCGGCGGACGAGGCAACGCACGCGGTACCCGCGATCGACGAGCGCCGGAACGAGTCGTCCGCCGACATACCCGGTCGCCCCCGTGACCAGAACCAGCCGCCTCATGCCTCTTTTGATTGGTGGCGCGACACCGCTCGCGCCACCGCTTCAGGCGGCTGGCGCTAGACGGTCGCTCCGTGACACTTCTTGAACTTCTTTCCCGAGCCACAGGGGCACGGGTCGTTCCTTCCGACGTTGGACCAATCGGCGTTCGCCGCGGAGTTGCCGCCGGAAAGGGATCGCGTGCGGCCCGCGCCGACGATGAGCGGATCCTTTCGCGCCGTGACCGGCTTCTCGGTCGGCTCCTCGGCGGGGCCGATGTCGACGGCCCCATCAGCGCCGTTGGTCGGCGCGGACTTGCTCTCGTCGACCGGGATGTCCTCGAGGATGCCGAGGGCGTTGTAGCGCTTGGTCGGCTTGGCCTGCGGGGGCGGCGGCGGCGGGGCCGGCGCCTCGAACACGATTTGCACCTTGAGGAAACGGTCGGCGAACGTGTTGTAGATGTCGTTCATGAGGTCCACGAACATCGTGTACGCTTCCTGCTTGTACTCGATGAGCGGGTCCTTCTGCCCCCAGCTGCGGTAGGTGATCGTGTTGCGGAGCTGGTCGAGATCGTAGAGGTGGTCCTTCCACTTCTCATCCAGCACGTTGAGCATGACGAGCGACAACAGTCGATCACCGTACGGCGTCCCCATCTCGTCGCGAACCGTATCGAGGCTGGCGAGCTTGGCGTAGAACGCCTTGCGCGACGCCTCCAGCGACGCGTTCACCGCGCCGGTCGTCTCCGTGGGCCGGAGGTCGTGCTTCTCGAATTCCGGGACCTGCAGCAGGTAGTGCATCAGGAGATCCTGGCGGAGCAGGTCGAAATCCCACTGCTCGCCCTCCTGGAACTCCTCGAGGTTCGTCTCGACGCGATGGGTGATCGCCTTCTCGATCATCTTCAGCGCTTCGCCCTTGAGCTCTTCCCCGCCCTCGAGCGCGAAGGTGCGCAGGGAATAGATCACCTCGCGCTGCTGATTCATCACGTCGTCGTAGTCGAGCAGCCGCTTGCGCGACTGGAAGTGCTGGAGCTCGACGCGCTTCTGCGCGCCCTCGATCGACCTGGTGATGAGCGGGTGCGTGAGGACTTCGCCGTCCTGCGCGCCCATCCGGTCCATGAGCGACGCGATGCGCTCGGACCCGAAGAGGCGCATCAGGTCGTCCTCGAGCGACAGGAAGAACTGCGACGCGCCCGGATCGCCCTGACGTCCCGAGCGACCGCGCAGCTGCCGGTCGATGCGCCGCGACTCGTGGCGTTCCGAACCGATGATGTGCAGGCCGCCGTCCTCGATGACGTCGATCTCTTTGCCCTCGGGATCCTTGATCTTCGAAGGTTTCGACTGCGTGACGCCGGGACCGAGTTTGATGTCGGTTCCGCGGCCGGCCATGTTGGTCGCGATGGTGACGCCGGCGGTCTGTCCGGCCAGCGCCACGATCTCCGCTTCGCGCTGGTGGTACTTCGCGTTGAGCACGTTGTGCGTCAGCCCGCCGCGGCTGAACAGCTTCGACAGCGTCTCGGACGCTTCGACGCTCGTCGTTCCGATCAGCACCGGCATCCCGAGGTCGTGCAACCGGCGCGTCTCCTCGACGATCGCGTTGTACTTCTCGCGTCGCGTCTTGTAGACGAGGTCGTGGCGATCGTCGCGGATCATCGGCTTGTTGGTCGGGATGACCGCGACCTCGAGCTTGTAGATCTGAAAGAACTCCGTCTCTTCCGTCTCGGCCGTGCCGGTCATGCCGGCCAGCTTGTCGTACATGCGGAAGTAGTTCTGGATCGTGATCGTCGCGAGGGTCTGCGTCTCGCCCTTCACCGTCACGCCTTCCTTGGCCTCGACCGCCTGGTGCAACCCTTCCGACCAGCGGCGTCCCGGCATCGTGCGGCCCGTGAACTCGTCGACGATCAACACTTCGCCGTCCTGCACGACGTAGTTCACGTCGCGCTCGAACAGCGCGTGCGCGCGCAGAAGTTGGTGGACGATGTTCAGCCGCTCGGCCGTCTGCGCGTACGCGATCTCGACTTTTTGCCGCTCCGCGAGCCGCTGCTCGGGGCTCATCGAGTGGTCGTGGTCGAGACGGCCGATGTCCAACGCGAGGTCCGGGAGCACGAATGTCTCGTGCTCGGTCGGCGACATGAAGGCCACGCCTTCGTCGGTGAGGTGCACCGACTGTCCCTTCTCGTCGAGGACGAACAGCAAGTCGTTCTCGATGTCGCGGTATTGCTGCTTGGACGCGGGCAGCCGGCG
The DNA here is from genome assembly GCA_963736315.1 of uncultured Gemmatimonadaceae bacterium. Classification (GTDB taxonomy): domain Bacteria; phylum Gemmatimonadota; class Gemmatimonadetes; order Gemmatimonadales; family Gemmatimonadaceae; genus JAQBQB01. Next base: position 1,564,035 of record CAVTOB010000001.1, read on the forward strand.
GTCGGCGATGTGATCCAGCTCCTGCTTCTGCACGAGCTGCTTGTTGCCCGGCTCCTGCATCTGCTTCATGAGCCGCTTGTTCTTCGGGCTGCCGAGCTGCGCCTTGTACAGGCGGAGCGCCGCCGACGTGGTGTCCCCCTTCGACATGTCGCGTTCGGCTTCGCCGACCAGCGCGTTGACCAGCTCCGTCTGACGCCGGAACAGCCGCGCGACGGCCGCGTTATGCTCGAAATACATCGCGTCGTTCTCGTTCCCGACCGGACCCGAGATGATGAGCGGCGTGCGCGCCTCGTCGATCAGCACCGAGTCCACTTCGTCGACGATGGCGTAAACGTGCGAGCGCTGGACGCGCTGCTCGAGCGACACCACCATGTTGTCGCGCAGGTAGTCGAACCCGAACTCGTTGTTCGTGCCGTACGTGATGTCGGCCGCGTACGCGGCGCGGCGATCGGGCGTCCCGGGCTCGGTGTCGTCGAGGCAGCTGACGGTCAGGCCCAGGTAGCTGTACAGGTGCCCCATCCACTGCGAGTCGCGGCGGGCCAGGTACGAGTTGACGGTGACGAGGTGCGCGCCCTTCCCCGGGAGCGCGTTCAGATACAGGGGCAGCGTCGCGACGAGCGTCTTGCCTTCGCCCGTGGCCATTTCGGCGATCTTGCCGAAGTGCAGCTGGATGCCGCCCATGAGCTGCACGTCGTAGTGCACCATGTCCCACGTCATCTCGTGGCCGGTGACGACGAGGGTCGTTCCGAGCAGGCGACGTGCGCCCTCGCGCACGGTGGCGAATGCTTCCGGGAGAATCTCGTCGAGGACCTCGGCGATCGCTTCGCGGAGCTTTCCTTCGGCGCCGCCGCGTCCGTCGGCGCCGCTCAGCTCCGCGTCGATGCGCTCGCGCTCGACCGGATCGGCCGCCACCTTCTTCTGCTCTCGCAGCTCGACGACCTTGGCCTCGAGCTCCTGCGTCCGCTCGCGAATGATGGCGCGCAGCTTGGCCGTCTGGCCGCGCAGCTCTTCTTCGGAAACGTCGTGCAGCCGAGCGTACTCGGCGTTGATCTCGTCAACGACCGGCTGGATCTTCCTGCGTTCGCGTTCGTGCCGCGTTCCGAAGACGGCGCCGATGACTGACTTGAGCATGCGGTCCTCTATTGGTACAGACGCTCGGCCGCGATGAACGCGGCGACGGCGTCCGGCACGAACCCTCGAATCGACTTGCCTTCCCGCACCCGGCGGCGCACCTCGGTGGACGAGATGTCGATCCGCCGCGTTTCGAGCGACTTCGGCGCCCCTGGAATCGCCGACAGATTGGCCGCGTCGCCCGCCCGGACCATCACGACGATCGTCGCGAGCGCCGTGACACGCTCCGGCGCGCGCCATTTGGCGAACGAGTGCGTGACGTCGGCGCCGACGAGCCAGAAGAGCTCCGCTCCGGGCCACCGTCCGCCCAGCGCCGCCAACGTGTCGACCGTGTAAGATAACCCGCCACGGTCGATCTCGATCGAGTCGACCTCGAAGCGCGGATCACCGTCGACGAGCAGGCGCGTCATCGCCAGTCGCTGCGCCGCGGCGGCCTCGGTGAGTCCGGCCTTGAGAGGCTGCGAAGCGGCGGGAATGAACACGAGTCGATCGAGAGACAGAGCGTCGAAGACATCGCCGGCGGCCAGGAGGTGGCCGTTGTGCGGGGGATCGAAGCTCCCCCCGAGGAGCCCGATCCGCACGGGTCAGCGCTCAGTTGGCGACGGGGACGGCGGGGGGGGCTTCACGGCCGCCGTCTGCCCCGAGTCCGCCCTGGCCGTTGGCGTATCTGGAATTCCTTTGCAGGTCTCCAGGGCATGCGGGTCGTTCGGGTAGCGCTGCCGTACTTGCGTGCACATGTCACTGGCGTCGTCCTTGTATTTCACGTCCTTGTATACGTCCACCAAGCGAAGCGCCGCGTCGTACGCCTTCGGCGTGTTCGCGTACTTGGTGAGGATGTCCTTGAGGTAAATGATGGCCGAGTACGGATCCTTGCGCCGGATGTAGTACATCCCGGCGTCGTAATCCTTGATCGCGAACCAATTCTCCAGCTCGGCGATCTCCTTCTGCGCGACGGCCACGAGGGGCGACGTCGGATAGAGGCCGATGAGCGTGTTGTACGCCGCGAGCGAGGTCTCGCCGTACGTCGGGTCGAGCTGCGGCTTCCGCCACATTCGGCGATACGAGCGCGCCGTCTCGAGCGCGGCGTCGTCGGCGAGCGAATCCTCAGGAAACGTCTGCACGAGGCGGTCGTAGCTCTGAGCCGCCAACAAGTGCTCGTCCATGTGGTCGTGCGCCGACGCCAGGTACCAGTACGACCGCGGCAACAGGGTGTCGCGGGGCGGCAGATCCGTCGTCAGCTTCTCGAAGCCGCTGACCGCGTCGTCCCAATGGTGGCGGTCATACGCGCGCAACGAGGCGGTGTAAAGCGCCTCGTTCGTCGTGAAGTTCTTGAGCTGAAATTCCGGCCGGCACGCCGCAACGCCAACCAACACGACCAGCGCCGCGACGAGTCTGCGAGGGAATCGGTGCATATCCGGCTGGTACCCCGGGAGTGTGGCATCGGTTCGGACGCGAACCTGTAAAGCTAACCGGCAAGCCTCGTGCGGGTGTGTTCCGGGTCTCGGCCGAATCCGGCGGCTACCCGCCGTTCTTGAACTCCCGGATCCAGTCCATGACGTCCACTGTGGCCTCCCAGCCAAGCTCGTCGCGGGCCCGCGTCGGATCGTCGGCCACGTCGTGCCGGCCGGGGTATCCGTCGACCATCGTGATCGGGCCTCCGAAGGCCTTGGCGATGTCCAGGATGCTGTACGACTTGACGGCCCGGAGTGCGTATCCGTCGCCATGCCCCTGTTCGCCGACCAGGACGATGCCTCGCGCCAGGTCGCGGACGAACGTGAACACGCGCCGCTGGGTGCCGGGCGAAACGACCTCGAGCGGCTTGCCCTCGCGGTGGAGCTCCTGAAATCGGGCGATGAGCGTCGCGTAGCGGCCGGCGCCGACCTCGCGCGGACCGAACGCGTTGTAGAAATAACAAATCGCGTAGTCGAGGTCGAACCATCGCGCGTAGTCGTTGATGAGGTCGACGTTCGTCGCCTTGGTGAACGAGTACGGATTCTGATGCCGCCCGTCGCCCTCGATGGCGAACTTGGTGCTCGACGCCGAGTACACGAGCTTGCCGACGCCCCGCTGCCGGCAAAATTCGGCGACCGCGAACGTCCCGACGATGTTGTAGTCGTAGACGGTAGCGACGTCGTCGAAGCTGGTCGCGATGCGTGCGTACTCGCCGAGGTGGTAGACGACGTCCGGGGTCTCGGGGACGAGTCGGGCGATCTCCTTCGTGTGCCCCTCGCGATACTCCGCCCCGGCGACGTGGTTCTCGCGCGTTCCCGTCGAGTAGTTGTCGAGCGAGATGACACGGTTGTCCGCATCAGCCGCGAGCAGTTCGACGACATGCGAGCCGACGTGACCCGCGCCGCCCGTGACGAGGATCGTCCGCGCGGTCATGGCATTCGCGCGGCGCCGAGGCGTATCACGCGATCGCCCGGCGCCCGATCGAATAGTACTTGAACCCGAGCTCCGCCATGCGGTGGAGCGGATAGAGGTTCCGCCCGTCCACGATGATGGGCCGCTTGAGCACCTGCTTGATGCGCGCGAAATCCGGGTGGCGGTACTCGTTCCAATCGGTCACGACGGCAAGCGCGTCGGCACCCGTCGCGGCTTGATAGCCAGACGCCGCGAACTCGACGCGCGACCCGAGTCGCCGCGCCGCCTCGTCCATCGCCACGGGGTCGTGGGCGACGACCGTCGCGCCCGCGGCGAGGAGCTCCTCGATGAGCGTCAGCGCGGGAGCCTCGCGCATGTCGTCCGTGTTCGGTTTGAACGCCAGTCCCCACACGGCAATGCGCTTCCCCGCGACGCTGCCGCCCAGCGCCGTGGTCAGCTTCGCGAACATGCGGTGCTTCTGATCGTCGTTGACCGCTTCGACCGCTTCGAGAATGCGCAGGCAGGTCGACTCGTCGCGGGCGGTCTTCACGAGCGCCTTCACGTCCTTGGGAAAGCACGAGCCGCCGTATCCCGGGCCGGGAAACAGAAACGCCGATCCGATGCGCTCGTCGCTGCCGATGCCCTTGCGCACGACGTCCACGTTCGCGCCGACGCGCTCGCAGAGCTCGGCGATGTCGTTCATGAAGGAGATGCGAGTCGCCAGCATGGCGTTCGCCGCGTACTTCGTCATCTCGGCGGACGGGAGGTCCATGAAGATGATCGGCCGGCCCGTGCGCACGAACGGCGCGTACAGCTCGGCCATCACGCTGCGCGCGTGATCGGTCTCGGCGCCGAGCACGACGCGGTCCGGCTTCATGAAGTCGTCGACGGCCGCGCCTTCTTTGAGAAACTCGGGATTGCTGACGACGTGAAACGGAAAGCGCGCGTGGCGGCCGACGGCCTCCGAGACCTTCGCCGCCGTCCCGACGGGCACCGTCGACTTCGTGACGACGACGGTCTCGCGCGCCATGCTGCGGCCGATCGTCTCGGCGACGTTCAGCACGTAACGCAGGTCGGCGGAGCCGTCTTCATCCGGCGGCGTTCCGACGGCGATGAACACCACTTCGGCTCCCTCGATCGCGCCGGCCACGTCGGTGGTGAAGGACAGCCGCCGCGCCGATTGATTGCGCGCGACGAGGTGATCGAGACCCGGCTCGTAGATGGGGAGGACGTTCTTGAGCAATCCCTCGATCTTGGCCGCGTCGACGTCGGCGCCGGTCACCTGATTTCCGGTCTCTGAGAGACACGCCCCGACCACGAGGCCGACGTAGCCCGTCCCCACGACCGCGATGTTCATGTCAGCGCGTCCTCAGCGGCCGGGGCCATTCGACCGTGCCGAGAGCGACACGACGCGCGCCTTCGAGGCGGCAAGGCTCGCGGTCACGTTGCGCGAATCGACGATGAGCGACGCGTTGTCCATCACCATCTGGTAGTCCACGTCGCGGTGATCGGTGACGATGACGACGGCGTCCGCCGCCGCGACCCGGTCCTTGGTGAGGGCGACTCCTTTGCGGACGTGCCCGTCCTCCCGCACGCTGTCGATGTGCGGGTCGTGGAATTCGACGGACGCGCCGTGCTCCTCGAGCAGGCGAATCACGTCGAGCGCCGGACTCTCGCGGACGTCGTCGATGTCTCGCTTGTACGCGACGCCCAGCACGAGGACGCGGCTGCCGTTGACGGGCTTGCGGTCGACGTTGAGCCCCTGGGAGACCTTCTCGACGACGAACGCGGGCATCTGGCTGTTGATCTCGCTCGCCAGGTCGATGAAGCGCGTCTTGTAGTTCAGCGTGCGCATCTTCCACGCGAGATAGTGTGGATCGAGCGGGATGCAGTGCCCGCCGATCCCCGGCCCCGGCGTGAATTTCATGAACCCGAACGGCTTCGTCGCCGCGGCCTCGATGACTTCCCAGACGTCGACGCCGAGCTTGTCGCAGACGATCGCCATCTCGTTGACGAGGCCGATGTTCACCGAGCGGAAGGTGTTCTCGAGGAGCTTGGTGAGCTCGGCCGCCTCCGGCGACGACACGCGCACCGTGGTGTCGATACAGCTCGTGTACAGCGCCATCGCGAGCTCGGTGCAGTTCGGCGTGATACCGCCGACGACTTTGGGCGTGTTCTTCGTCTGATAGACCGGATTCCCCGGGTCGACGCGCTCGGGGCTGAACGCCACGAAGACGTCCTCCCCCACCACGAATCCTCTCGCCTCGAGCGCGGGCATGAGGATCTCCCGCGTGGTGCCCGGATACGTCGTGCTCTCGAGCACGACGAGCGTCCCCTTGCGAGCGTGTCGGGTCGCCGTCTCGGCGGCCGAGATCACGTAGCTCATGTCGGGATCTCGCGTCTTGCTCAGCGGCGTCGGCACCGCGATGGAGATCGCCTCCGTTTCGGCGAGGCGTGCTTCGTCGGTCGTCGCCTGGAACTTGCCGCTCTTGACGAGCGCGGCGACGTCCGCGGCGGCGACGTCCTGGATGTGCGACTCGCCGCGCATGAGGAGCGCGACGACGCGTTCGCTGACGTCGTAGCCGACCACCCGAAAGCCTGCTTTCGCGAATTCGACCGCGAGCGGCAGCCCGACGTACCCGAGGCCGATCACGCCGACGACGGCGCTCCGGTCTTCGATCTTGGCTCGAAGACGATCTTTCGTGGTCGACTCAGCGGCCATAGAACTCTCTGATGGTGGCGATGACCTCGTCCTGCTGCGCGCGGGCCAGCTCGGGATAGATCGGCAGCGACAGCACCTCGTTCGCGGCGCGCTCCGACTCCGGGCACGCGCCGTTCTTGTAGCCGAGGTACTCGAAGCACGGTTGCAGGTGGAGCGGCAGCGGGTAGTAGATCGCGTTGCCGATGCCGCGTTCCTTGAGGAAGCTCTGAAGCGCTTCCCGGCGGTCGGCGCGGATCGTGTACTGGTTGAAGATCGACTCGTTGGCGGGATCGACGATCGGGGTGACCACGCCGTCGATGCCGCGCAGCGCCTCGTCGTAATACGCGGCGTTGCTGCGCCGCTTGGCGCTCCACGTCTGGAGGTGGGGCAGCTTGGCGCTCAAGATGGCCGCCTGCAGGGCGTCGAGGCGGCTGTTGAACCCGACCTCGTCGTGGAAGTACATCTTCGCGCCGCCGTGCATGCGGAGACGCTTGAGGCGCGAGGCGATCGCCTCGTCCTGCGTCACCATCATCCCGCCGTCGCCGAACGCGCCCAGGTTCTTGGACGGGAAGAAGCTGAACGTGCCGATGGTCGCGACCTCGCCGGCCATCCGCCATTCGCCGTCGATGGACCGTCGCGCGCCGATGGTCTGCGCCGCGTCTTCGATGACCGGGACGCCCCGCATCGCCGTCATCACGCGCTCGATCGGCGCCATCTGACCGAACAGGTCGACCGGCATCACGGCCTTGGTGCGCGACGTGCGCGCGGCGGCCGCCGCTTCGGGGAGGATGTTGAAGGTGCCCGGGTCGATGTCCACGAACACCGGCCGTCCGCCGGCATTGTGAATCGTGCCCGCGGTGGCGAAAAAGGTGAACGGCGTGGTGATGACCTCGTCGCCGGGACCGACGTCCAGCGCGCGCAACGCGAGCAGGAGCGCGTCGGTGCCGCTGGCGCATCCGACGGCGTACTTCGTATGCGACAGGGCGGCAACCTCGCGCTCGAGTCGCTCGACCGGCGCGCCCAGAATGAACAGCTGCGATTCGACGATCCCCGAGATCGCCTGGTTGATCTCGTCGCGAATCGTCGCGTGCTGCGCCCGCAAATCCAGCAGTGGAACCGGCATGACGTCCATCGTGAAGTGTTCGAAGAATCAGGGGTAGACTTGAAGGATCACGGGGGCGGCGGCCTCAGTCAACGAACGCCCGCGCTCTCGTCCCGCCGGGGAATCAGCACCTCGCGCATCATGCGGTCGGACTCGTAAATCCCCAGGATCAACTCCAGCGACTTGCGGCCCGCGCGCCCGTCCGTCTCCGGCCGCGCCTCGCCGCGCAGCACCGCGAGCACGTTGCGGTAGTATCCCTCGTGCCCGAAGCCGTACACGTTCGGCGGATTGGTGCTCGACGACTCGACGAGTGTGTCGTCGGGGTCGGCGTCGGCGAAGTCCCAGTGCTCGATCTTGTTCACCGCGGTCCCGCCGATCTTCACCGATCCGCGCTCGCCGAGGATCGTGATCGAGCCCTCGAGGTTCTTCGGATAGGTGAGCACGTTCACCTCGATGACGCCGAGGGCGCCCGAGCGGAACTTGAGGATCGCGATGCCGGAGTCCTCGGCTTCGATGCGCCGCGCTTGCGTCGCCGTCTTCGCCATCACGCTTTCGACGGGGCCGACGAGCCACTGAATCAAGTCGACGTAGTGCGACGCCTGATTCATGATCGCGCCGCCGTCGAATTCCCACGTGCCGCGCCACGGCTCGGCGTCGTAGTACTCCTGCGGCCGATGCCAGCGCACGGTCACGTTCGCGAGGTAGATGCGGCCGAAGCGCTCCTTGTCGATGGCGCGCTTGACCAACTGAATCGGCGGATTGAGGCGATTCTGCTTGACGACGAACAATTGCACGCCGGCCGCCTCGCAGGCGCGCATGAGACTGTCGGCCTGCGCGAGCGACAGCGCCATCGGCTTCTCGCTCACGACGTGCTTGCCCGCGCGGGCCACGACCGCGCCTTGCGCGGCGTGCAAACCGGACGGCGTGCAGATCGACACGACGTCGATCTCGGGCCCGGAGGTCTTCAGCATTTCGTCGAGCGTTTTGTACCACGGAACGCCCAGCGCTTCGCCGGCCCGTTGCGCGCGCGCGGCGTCGATGTCGCACACGGCGGTCACCGGCAGGCCGTCGACCTTCTTCAGCGCCTCGAAGTGGGTCTTGCTGATGCGGCCGCATCCGACCAACGCGACGCGAAAGGATCGTGTGGACAGGTCGTCTTCGCTCATTTGCGGGCCTCCGCCCTTCCCTCCGATCCCACCGGCGTTCCTCGGACGATCTCGCGGATGCCGCCATCGCCGACTCGTTCGTACGTCGTCCCGCACGCCTCGCAGCGGCCCTCGCCGCGATCGGAAAGGCGCTCGCCGCACTGGCACATCCAGCCGATGCGTCGCGCCGGCACGCCGGCCATGAGCGCGTACGGCGGCACGTCCTTCGTCACGACGGCGCCGGCGCCGACGAACGCGTACTCGCCGAGCGTGACGCCGCAAACGATCGTCGCGTTGGCGCCGATCGACGCGCCGCGACGCACGAGCGTACGCCGGTATTCGTCGCGCCGCGGCACATGGCTCCGCGGATTCATCACGTTCGTGAACACCATCGACGGGCCGCAGAACACGTCGTCCTCCAGCTCCACGCCCTCGTAGATCGAGACGTTGTTCTGGATCTTGCAGTTCCGACCCAGGCGCGTCCCGTTCATCACGACGACGTTCTGCCCCAAGCTGCAGCGCTCGCCGATCACCGCGCCGGGCATGACGTGACAGAAGTGCCAGATCTTGGTTCCGGCGCCGACGACCGCCCCTTCGTCCACGTAGGCCGACTCGTGGATGAACACCCCTCCGGCCTCACCGGTCACGCGCCCGCTCCAGTCGCCACGCCGGGTATCGCGGGGGCATGGGGAAGCGTCGCCTGCCATTCCTGGAGCGACTGCACGCGCGGGCGGCGCGACCGAAGCGAGAGAATCGCGTCGGATGCGGCGTTGGCGGCGGACATCGTCGTCGTGTACGACACGCGGTTCACGATCGCCGCCTGGCGAAGCAGATAGTCGTCCAGTTGGGCGTGCTTTCCCATAGGAGTATTGACGAGCAACTGGACGTCCCGATTCACAATCATGTCCAGGCAGTTGGGGCGTCCCTCGTGGACCTTGAACACGCGCTGCGCCGGAATTCCTCGGGCTCGCAAGTAAGCCGCCGTCCCCGACGTGGCCATGATCTCGAAGCCCATCTCGTGGAAGCGTCGCGCGATGGGGGTCACCGTCGGCTTGTCCGAATCGATCACCGTGATCAGCACGACGCCCTCGAGCGGCAGCCCGTTCGACGCCGCGAGCTGCGCTTTCGCGAACGCCGACCCGAACGAGTCGGCGATGCCCATCACCTCGCCGGTGGAGCGCATCTCGGGACCGAGCACGGGGTCGGTGCCGGCAAATTTATTGAACGGGAAGACGGCCTCCTTCACGGAGACGTAGGGCGGCACGATCTCCTCCGTGAACCCGATCTCGTCGAGCGTCTCGCCGACCATGACGCGCGCCGCGAGCGACGCGAGCGGCACGCCGATCGCCTTCGACACGAACGGAATCGTCCGGCTGGCGCGCGGGTTCACCTCGAGCACGTACACGACGCCGTTCTTGATCGCGTACTGCACGTTGATCAGCCCCACGACGCCGAGCGCCTGGGCCAGCGAGACGGTCTGCTCGCGCATCGACTGGAGATCGGTCTCGCCGACGAGATAGGGCGGCAGCACGCACGCCGAGTCGCCCGAGTGGATGCCGGCATCCTCGATGTGCTGCATGATCCCGCCGATCACGACGCGCGTGCCGTCGCAGATCGCGTCGACGTCGCACTCGAACGCGTCTTCGAGGAAGCGGTCGATGAGCACGGGCCGCTCTTCCGAGACGCGCGCCGCCTTCACGAAATACTCCTGCAGCGACGGCGGGTCGTACACGATCTGCATCGCCCGTCCGCCCAACACGTACGACGGCCGCACGAGCACCGGGTAGCCGATCGCCTCGGCGGCGGCGAGCGCCTCCTCGACGCTGGTCGCCGTGCCGTTCGCCGGCTGCTCGAGCCCCAACTCGCGCGCGATCTTCTCGAAGCGGCGCCGGTCCTCGGCCATGTCGATCGCGTCGGGCGACGTGCCGAGGATCGGGACGCCGGCGGCCTCGAGGTCGCGCGTCAGTTTGAGCGGCGTCTGCCCGCCGAGCTGCACGATCACGCCCTCGGGCTGTTCACGAGAGACGATCTCGAGCACGTCCTCGAGTGTGAGCGGCTCGAAGTAGAGCTTGTCCGAGGTGTCGAAGTCGGTGGAGACGGTCTCCGGGTTCGAGTTGATCATGATCGTCTCGAATCCGCGCTGCCGGAGCGCGATCACGGCGCGCACGCAGCAATAGTCGAACTCCACACCCTGCCCGATTCGATTCGGGCCGCTGCCGAGGATCACGACCGAGCGCCGGCCGGACCGCGGCGCTTCCGTCTCCTCGTCGTACGAGCTGTAGAGGTACGGCGTGGCGGACGGAAATTCGCCGGCGCAGGTATCCACCATCTTGTATGCCGGGCGCACGCCGAGCGACCAGCGCCGCTCGCGCGTCTCCCGTTCGGTCTCGTCGCGCAAGACGGCGAGCTGCCGGTCGGAGAACCCCATGCGCTTCATGCGGCGCATGTCGCCCTCGGTCACCTCGACGAGAGATGCGTACACGCGCTCGGCGTCGATCAACTCGCCAAGCTGATGGAGGAACCACGGATCGATCGCCGTCAGGTCGTACACGTCGTCGACGCTCAGCCCGCGCTCGAAGGCGCGTTTCACCTGGAAGATGCGCTCGGGCGTCGGCTGGCGAAGCGCTCCGCGAAGCGCCTCGACCGTGTCGTCGGGCAACCGGTCGTCCTGCGGCCGCGCCGCGGTCGTCCACCCGGAGCGCCCCGTCTCCAGCGCTCGCAGCCCCTTCTGAAACGCCTCCTTGAACGTGCGGCCGATCGCCATCGCCTCGCCGACGGACTTCATCTGCGTCGTGAGGTACGGACTCGCCGAGGGGAATTTCTCGAACGCGAAGCGTGGAATCTTCACCACGACGTAGTCGAGCACGGGCTCGAACGACGCGGGCGTCGTCTTCGTGATGTCGTTCGGGATCTCGTCGAGCCGGTATCCCACGGCGAGCTTCGCGCCGATGCGAGCGATCGGAAAGCCCGTCGCCTTCGACGCGAGCGCCGACGAGCGCGACACGCGCGGATTCATCTCGATGACGAGCATCTCGCCGTCGCGCGGATTGACGGCAAATTGGATATTGCAGCCGCCCGCGTCGACGCCGACCTCGCGGATGATCGCCACGGCCGCGTCGCGCATCACCTGATACTCGCGATCGGTGAGGGTCATCGCCGGTGCGACGGTGATCGAGTCGCCGGTGTGCACGCCCATCGGGTCGAGATTCTCGATCGAGCAGACGATGACCACGTTGTCCTCGTGGTCGCGCATCACCTCGAGCTCGAATTCCTTCCACCCGATCACACTGCGCTCGACGAGCACCTGGTGCGTCGGCGAGAGATCCAGCCCGTTGCGCACGATCTGCTCGAACTCGTCGCGGTTGTAGGCGATGCCGCCGCCCGTGCCGCCGAGCGTGAACGAGGGACGGATGATCGCGGGAAATCCGGTGACGTCGAGAATCGCTTCGGCTTCGTCGAAACTCTCGGCGATGCCGCCGGCGGCGACGGCGAGTCCGATGCGATGCATCGCTTCGGAGAACAGCTTGCGATCTTCGGCGATGGCGATCGCTTCGGCGGTCGCGCCGATCAATTCGACGCCGTACTTCTCGAGCGCGCCCGATTGCGCCAGCGCCATCGACACGTTGAGGGCGGTCTGCCCGCCCATCGTGGGGAGAATCGCGTCCGGCCGCTCCTTCTCGAGGATCAGCTCGACGAACTCCGGCGTCACCGGCTCGATGTACGTCCGATCCGCGAACTCGGGATCGGTCATGATCGTGGCCGGGTTGGAGTTGATCAGGATGACCTCGTAGCCCTCCTCCTTGAGCGCTTTGGTCGCCTGCGTCCCCGAGTAGTCGAACTCGGCGGCTTGCCCGATGATGATCGGGCCCGAGCCGATCACGAGGATTCGGTGCAGGTCAGTTCTGCGCGGCATGGGCGGTGACCGAGGCGGAGCCGTGAGTGCGAAGCAAGTCGTCGATGATGTCGAGGTGCGTCTTGCGCGGTGCCCAACCGGTCTCGCGCGCCAGCTTCGCGGGCGAGCCGATGAGCGTCGGGATGTCGGTGGCGCGCACGAGCGCGGCGTCAGTCGAAATGTCGGCGCGCACGCCTGCCCCGTGCAAGACGTCGCCGGCCAGTTGCCGCGCCGTCACGCCGCGTCCGCTCGCCACGTTGTACGACTCGCCCGGCCGTCCGCGCTCGGCGAGCGACAGGTAGGCGTCGACGACGTCATCCACGTGCACGTAGTCGCGCGTCACGTCGTTTCCCAACGCGAGGCGAGGCGGGGCGCCGGCCGCGATGTCGCGCACGCGTGCGACGAGGGACGGAAGCAGGTATTGCGCGCCGTGGCCGATCCCCGAGTGGTTGAAGCTTCGCACGCAAACGACTCGGACGCCCGTGGCGCGAAAGATCTGCAGCGCGATCGTTTCCTGGGCCGCCTTCGACGCGCCATACGTGCTGACGGGGCGCTGCTCGGCTGATTCGTCGAGCGGCATCTCGGACGCGTCGTGCCGTCCGTACTGAACCCCGCTGCCGACGATCAACACCATCGGGTCCAGGGTGCCCGCGGCGCGTCGGCGTGCTACCGACGAGAGCAGGCGCACGGCCCCGAGCACGTTCACGTCGTACGCCGCCGTGGGCGTCCGATCCGCGTCGGGCGGAAAGCTCACGCCCGCGAGGTGGAACACGACATCCGGTTTGCTCGCCTCGATCGCCGCGTCCAGCGCGTCGGCGTCACGAACGTCGGCCGCGAACCAGCGCGTCGCTCCGCGCTCGTCGGCCGAGAGAATCGGCGGGCCCGCGAACATGTCACCAAGCCCCGCGAGGTCGACTCCGTCGCCGCGCCGCAAGAGCGAGCGTGCCAACCATTGACCGACGAACCCGGCCCCGCCGGTCAGCAATGCTCGCATCTAGCCCCGCGCCTCGTATCGCTTCAAGTCCGCATCCACCATCATGCGCACGAGCTCGTCGAAGGTAACGGTGGGCGACCAGCCGAGCTTCTTCGCGGCCTTCGACCCGTCGGCCACCAGTAGATCCACCTCGGCCGGTCGGATGAAGCGCGGATCCTGAACGACGTACTTCTTGTAGTCGAGTCCCACGGCGCCGAAGGCGGCGTCGCACAGGTCGCGGACCGAACACGTGTGGCCGGTTCCGATCACGTAGTCGTCGGGCTCGTCCTGCTGCAGCATGCGCCACATGGCATCCACGTAATCGCCGGCGAAGCCCCAGTCGCGCCGAGAGTCGAGGTTGCCGAGCCGCAGCTCGGTCGCGAGTCCGAGCTTGATGCGCGCCGCGGCGTCGGTGACCTTGCGCGTCACGAATTCCAAGCCGCGCCGCGGGCTTTCGTGGTTGAACAGAATTCCCGACACCGCGTACAGCCCGAAGCTCTCGCGATAGTTCACGGTGATCCAGTGCCCGTATACCTTCGCGACGCCATATGGACTGCGCGGATAGAACGGCGTCGTCTCGCGCTGCGGCGACTCGACGACTTTGCCGAACATCTCGCTCGAGCTGGCCTGGTAGAATCGCGACTTCGGCGCCGCCTTCTTCATCGCCTCGAGCATGCGCGTCACGCCGAGGGCGGTGAACTCACCGGTGAGCACGGGCTGCGACCACGACGTCTGCACGAACGACTGCGCCGCGAGATTGTAGATCTCTTCCGGTTTGTGTTCGGCGACGACGTCGGTCAGCGACGTCTGATCCAGGAGATCCGCCGACACCAGCTCGAGCTTGTCGACCAGATGCGCGATCCGCTCGTAGGGAGTGGTGGAGCTGCGGCGTACGACGCCGACGACGCGATAGCCTTTGGCGAGCAGCAGCTCGGCGAGGTACGAGCCGTCCTGGCCGGTGACGCCGGTGATCAGGGCAGTCGGCATGGGGTCAGTTGGGCGGGTGCGGGGTGCGGAAACGGCGTGCGGAGCACTGGGACGAGTGCGGCGAGAGAGTGCGGAGACACTGCCCGCCCGTAGTCGAATATCTAAAAAAAGGGGAGCTTCGAAAGCTCCCCTTCTTGCTGCCGGTGCGGTGTCGGGCCATCGACCTAGGCAACGGCCTGTCCGCGAGGCGCCCGTTTGATCTTTCCGGCGGCCAGGCATCGCGTGCAAACCTTCACCTTCTGAATCTTGCCGTCGAGCATCGTGCGGACGACCTGCAGGTTCGGCTTCCACGTGCGGCGCGTCTTGTTGTTGGCGTGCGACACGTTGTTGCCGAACGCGACGCCCTTGCCGCAGGTGAAGCACTTGTGGCGTTGAATGGCCATGGGTCTAGCTCTCCTTCGCGGCCGGCATGAGCTCGATGCGCGCCATCTCGGCGCCGTCGCCCTTGCGGTGACCGGTCTTCAGAATGCGCGTGTAGCCGCCCTTCCGCTTCGCGAACGCCGGACCGACTTCTTGAAAGAGCTTGTCGGCGGTCGCGCGCTTGTGGATGTGTCGGACGGCGAGGCGGCGGTCGTGCAGGGTGCCCGACCGCGCCTTGGTGATGAGCTTCTCGACGAAGGGCCGCAGCTCCTTGGCTTTGGCCTCGGTCGTCTCGATCGCGCCGTGCTCGATGAGCGACGACGCGAGGTTTCGCAGAAGCGCGAGCTTCTGTTCGCTGGTTCGGCGAAGCTGTCGCCCCGCTTTGCGGTGCCGCATTGCTCTTACTCCTCCATGTCGTCGGGCGCGGCGGCGGCGGCGCGGCTCGGCGGCGTGCCCTGATCCAGCACGCGGACGCTGCCGTCGCCACCCTCCTCGAACCGCATCCCGAAATTCAGGCTTTCACGCTCGAGCAGATCGGCGATCTCCTGGAGCGACTTTTTGCCAAAGTTCTTGACCTGCAGGATCTGACTCTCGGTCTGGCGGACCAGATCGCCGAGCGTTCTGATGTTCGAGTTCTTGAGCGAGTTCACCGAGCGGACCGACAACTCGAGGTCGTCGATGGCCGTGCGAAGCAGGCCGCCGAGCCGCGCGCCGTCGCCCGTTGCCGAGTCGCCGTCGAAGCCGATCGGGGCGAGCGAGTGCGTGCCGAAATCCGCGAAGTACTGGAAGTGCGTCTGCGCGAGCGCGGCGGCGTAGCTGACCGCCTCTTCCGGCGAGATGGTGCCGTTGGTCTCGACCGTGAGCACGAGACGATCGTAGTCCGTGCGCTGGCCGACACGCGTCTCGGCGACGGTGAAGTTGGCGCGCCGAACCGGATTGTAGATCGAATCGATGCGGACGAGGTCGACCGGCAGACCGCGGTCGACCGGATGCTGGTCGGCCTCGACGTAACCGCGACCCTTGTTGACGTACAGATCGACGTTGAGGTCGCGGTCGTCCTGGAGCGTGAACAGGTGGTGGCCCGGCTCGATGATGCGAGCTCCGCCGGACGCGCTGATGTCGCCGGCCGTGACGGGGCCGGATTCAGTGCGCGTGATGTGCAGGACGACTTCCTCGACGTCCTCCGCCAGGATCAGCGTCAACGACTTGAGGTTGGCGATGATCTGGTGGACGTCTTCGACGACGCCCGGGATGGTCTGATGCTCGTGCACCACGCCGTCGATGCGAAATGCCCATACGGCGGAGCCGCGGAGCGACGAGAGGAGCATGCGGCGCATCGAGTTGCCGAGCGTGTGGCCGAAGCCGCGCTCCAGCGGCTGGAGACGGAACTCGGCGACGTTCGGGTTGTCGTCGCGCTTGGTGGACTCAACGAGCTGCGGGCGAACGAGCCCGCGGAGATCGATCGTGTTAGGCATGTGATGACATTCCTGTGGTCTTGCCGGTTGCCCGGCATCGCTCTGCCCCGCCCCTTACGCGCGGCAGACTCGAGGGGGAGTAAGGGTCCCGACCTTGGTGCGGTAGTGCGTACAACCGCCTGATGGTTCCTCGCTTCGGCGCTGCGCACCTGGCTCGGAATTCGGCATCCATCTCTACTGTTTATGGTTCCTCGCTTCGGCGCTTCGCACCTCCGCTCGGAATTCACC
Source organism: uncultured Gemmatimonadaceae bacterium (assembly GCA_963736315.1). Classification (GTDB taxonomy): domain Bacteria; phylum Gemmatimonadota; class Gemmatimonadetes; order Gemmatimonadales; family Gemmatimonadaceae; genus JAQBQB01. The sequence continues at coordinate 1,580,393 of CAVTOB010000001.1, forward strand.
ATCCACAGTCTTTTGCGCGCGGCGCGCGCTCAGGTCACTTCGAGTAGAGCTCGACGACCAGTTGCTCCTGCGCCGCGATGGGGATGCTCGGGCGCTGTGGGCGCTCCAACATCCGACCGCTGAAGGTGTCGCGGTCGACCGCCAGCCACGACAGCGACGGCGCCCGCGACGACTGCTCCATCGACTGAAGCACCGGAACGATTTCGCGCGACTTCTGGCGAATGCGCACTTCCTGTCCGGGGACGACGGCAAAGCTGGGGATGTCCACCGTCTTGCCGTTGACTTCGATGTGCCGATGGCGAATGAGTTGACGCGCTCCTTTACGGCTCGCGGCGAAACCCATGCGGTAGATCATGTTATCGAGCCGACTCTCCAGTGCCGCGAGAAGGTTGTGGCCCGTGATCCCCGGAAGCGTGGTGACCTTGTCGAACGTATTCCGGAACTGTTGTTCACTCAGCCCATAAATGCGCTTGATCTTCTGTTTCTCGCGCAACTGCTTGGAGTACTCCGACGACTTGCGGCGGCGCGCCGTGCTCTGGCCGTGCTGCCCCGGCGCGTACGGGCGGCGCTCGACCGGGCACTTCTCCGTGTAGCACTTGCTGCCCTTGAGGAAGAGCTTGGTGCCCTCCCGTCGGCACTGCTTGCAGCTTGACCCTGTGTAGCGACCCATGGCTCAGACTCTCCGGCGCTTCGGCGGACGACAGCCGTTGTGCGGGATCGGCGTCACGTCCTTGATCGACTTCACTTGGAGGCCGGCGGTCGCCAGCGCCTGAATCGCCGATTCGCGTCCGGAGCCCGGTCCCTGCACGCGAACGTGGACTCGCTTGACGCCGGCCGTCAGCGCTTCGCGCGCGCACTGCTCGGCCGCGACGGTCGCAGCGAACGGGGTGCTCTTCTTCGAGCCCTTGAAGCCTGCCTTGCCCGACGAGCCCCACGACACGGCGTTCCCGTGCGAGTCGGTGATCGTGATGGTCGTGTTGTTGAAGGTCGCGCTGACGTGCGCGATCCCCTCAGCCTCCACCACCCGCTTTGCCTTTTTCCCAGTCGCCATACGAAATGAGTTCTCTCTACGTGGTCGCGGTGGTCGCGAGAATTACTTGGTGACCTTCTTCTTGCCGGCGATCGCGCGGCGCGGACCCTTCTTCGTGCGCGCGTTGGTGTGCGTTCGCTGTCCACGTACCGGCAGTCCCTTGCGGTGCCGGATGCCGCGGTACGAGCCAATGTCCATCAACCGCTTGATGTTCATCGCGACTTCGGTGCGGAGCGCGCCTTCGACCTTGTACTCGCGCTCGATCGCGCCGCGGATCTTGTTCACGTCCGCGTCGGTGAGATCGCGCACGCGAAGCGCCGCATCGACGCCGCTCTTCTTGATGATCTCGGCGGCGTTCTTTCGACCGATGCCGTAGATGTACGTGAGACCGATCTCGACCTTCTTGTCGCGAGGGAGATCGACGCCAGCAATACGAGCCATGATTAGCCCTGACGCTGCTTATGCTTGGGGTTGCGCTTGCAGATGATGCGAGTCACGCCGTTTCGCTTGACGACTTTGCAGTGCTCACAGATCGGCTTCACGCTGGTGCGAACTTTCACGGACGCTCCAAAAAACGACGCACGCCTCGTGCGTCGAGATAGACGTTTCTGGACAGACCTTAACAGTAAACAGGACTGTAACTTCGATCAAGGGGAAGAGCGCGAAGTCGGACGCAACGCGGCGAACTACCGGGGCCAGCCGCTTAGATCGCCCTCACTCGCCGACGGCTGAGTTCAGCTCGAGCCCGACGGACTGCATCGCCTGCCGACGGTCGGGGGCTTCTGTCACCATCCTCCCCACCACGACGTAGCGCGCCCCCGCGGCGGCGGCCTCTCTCGGCGTGACGACCCGCGCTTGGTCCTGCGAACCGCCGCCGGCGGCTCGAACCCCCGGTACGAGGATCGACAAACGATCGCCGAAGCGCTGGGAAACCGCGCGGGCTTCGCCGCCGCCGCACACCACCCCGTCGACGCCCGCCTTCACCGCGCCCTCGGCGAGACGCAGCACCTCGGCCTCCACGTCGAGCCTGGCGTCTCGACCCCACGCCTCCGCGACCGCCCCGGCGCTCAGCGACGTCAGCACCGTGACCGCGAGAACGCGACAGCCGCCGCCCGCATCTCGTGCGGCGTCCGCCGCCGCGCGCAGCATTGCCCCGCCGCCCGACGCGTGGACCGTGACGAGGGACGCTCCCAACTTCGCGGCGTTGCGCACTCCTCCCGCCACCGTATTCGGGATGTCGTGGAACTTCAGGTCGAGAAACACCTCACGCCCCTGCTCGCGGATCGCCGCGACGACCGAAGGTCCGGCCGCGGTGAAGAGCTCGTTGCCGACCTTGTAGAACCCGCACGTCTCGCCAAGCTCGCCCACGAGCGCCATGGCCGCGGAGGCCGTCGGCACGTCGAGGGCGACGATCGGCGTCGTGTTCGCCCGTCTCGCGTCTGCCGTTTTCGTCACGTCAGTCCCTCGAGAGTCCCGACAAGATCGGAAATACGCGCGACGCCGTGCGCGTCGCACCACGCCGACATTTCCCTGACCACGCGCATCGGCGCGCGCGGGTCCCGAAGCGCGGCGGTTCCGATGCCGACGAGCGACGCTCCGGCCACGATGTACTGGAGCGCGTCGGAGCCGCTCGCGACGCCGCCGACGCCGAGGATCGGAACCTTCACCGCGAGTCGAACCCGCCACGTCGCGAGGACGCCGACGGGCAGGATCGCCGGACCGCTGACGCCGCCCGTACCGAAGCCAAGCGCGGGGCGTCGCGTGTCGACGTCGATCAGCAATCCGGGAATCGTGTTCACGACGCTGATCGCATCCGCACCCGCGTCGACGGCGATCTTCGCCGCGTCGCCGATCCGCTCCAGCGTCGGCGAGAGCTTCACGAACACCGGACGCCGGGTCTCGCGCCGCGCGCGCTCCACCACCGACCGCAGCGCCAGCGGATCGGCGCCGAACTCCATGCCGCCCGCCTTCACGTTGGGGCAGCTGACGTTCAACTCGTACGCGTCGATCGCGCGCGCGTTGCCGTCGGCGAGACCCGCTTCGAGCCCGGCGACCACCGTCGGATAGTCGTCGACCGCGAAGCCGACGACGTTGGCGATCTTCCGAGTCGCCGGCAGATGCGACGCCAGCCATGGCAGGTGGTCGCGGCGCACGGCGTCGAGGCCGGGGTTCGCCAACCCGACCGCGTTGATCATTCCCCCCTCGAATTCCGCCACGCGCGGCGCCGGCGCGCCCGCGCGGGGCTCGACGGAGACGGCCTTCGTCACGAAGCCGCCCAGAGCGTCGAGGTCGACGACGCGGTCCAGCTCGGCGCCGTAGCCCGCGGTGCCGGAGGCGAGAACGACAGGATTTTGAAATATCAGTCCGCTCACGACGCTCTGAAGCGCCGGGCGTGGAGTCACCGGTTCAGGCTCCCGCCGGTGCCGGCTTTCCCGCCGTCGACGCGTCGCTCGTAAGCGTCGAGGTACTGCTGCGCGCCGCTGGCGATGGCCGCGGCGATCGCGTCCTGCTTGGCCGGATCGGAGAGATAGCGCGCTTCGCGGCCGTTGGTGCCGAACCCGATCTCGACGAGGACCGCCGGCATGAACGCCGTCACGAGCACGCGAAACCCCGCTTGTTTGACGCCGCGGCTTGGCCCGGGCGAGATGGCCGACAGGCGGCGCTGAATGATCTCGGCGAGCTGACTCGATTCACGCAGGTGCTCGTTCTGCTGCATGTCACTGAGAATGAAACTAAGCGGGTCGCCGGTGTCGAGTCCGGGGCCGGTCTGCTCGAAGCGGACGGCGGCGTTTTCCATTCGCTCCACGCGGCGCGCGTCTTCGGTGCGCGCCTCCGAGAGAAAGTAGGTCTCGACGCCGCGGGCGGCCTCGGGATCGGTCCACCCGAGGTTGGCGGCGTTGACGTGAATCGAGATGAACAGGTCGCCGCCGTTCTTGTTGGCGATGCGGCCGCGGTCGTCGAGCGCGATCAGGGTGTCGCTCGTGCGTGTGTAGACGACCTCGAGGCCGCGCGCCTGGAGCCGCGCACCGAGCCTCTTCGCCACCGCCAGCGTGATGTCCTTCTCGTAGATCTTCGGACCGCCGCCGATCGGGCCCGTCATTCCGTTGTCGACTCCGCCGTGTCCGGCGTCGACGATCACCCGCAGCCGGCCGTGCTTCGACGCGGCGGACGGGCGTCGCACGCCGTCGTCGTATTGGACGGACGTCGTGAGCGGTTCGCCCGTTCTCGCGGCGGAGGCCGACCGCTGCACCACCGCCGGGGCCGCGATGTCGGTCGAGAACACGACGAGCTGGCGCGCCTCGGCATCCCATCGGGTGTTCGGCACGAACTCGGGGAATACGTCGGAGACGATCTGAAGCGGCACCAACAGCCGTCCACCGGAAACGGTGGGAGCGGACGCCAATCGTCTGAGCTCGGCACCGACGCGCACCAGAGTCGAGCCGGCCTGAAGCTGAAGGCGCGTTCCCCATGCCTCGAGCGAGTACCACGACGACGAGTCGTGATGGACGTCGACGCGCAGGAGCGGCGCGAGCGCTTCGGGGCGCAGCATCGGACCGGCCGGCGTCGCGACCATTGCGACCCGGATCGAGCGGCGCGCATCGCGGACGACGAGCGCCGGCGCCGGCGCTCCTTGAGACAACTGGAACGCCGCGAGCACGACTCCGATCATCGCGAGCGGCCCACGCGGGCCATCTCCCGCTCGGCGTCGCGCGTCCGTTCGGTGTCGCGCTTGTCGTGGAGTTTCTTTCCCTTGGCGAGTGCGAGGGCCACTTTCGCCACTCCATTCTTGAAGTACAGCTCGAGCGGGACCAGGGTCAGTCCTTCGCGCTCTACCGCTCCAATCAAACGACGTATTTCCTTGCGGTGGAGCAACAGTTTGCGGGTGCGTTCGGGCTCGTGATTCGAGTAACCCCCGCGTTCGTAGGGCGAGATGTGCAGGTTGAGCAAAAATGGCTCACCGTCGCGCACTATTCCGTACGCGTCGCTGATGTTCGCCCTGCCCTCGCGGAGCGACTTGACCTCGGTGCCCACCAGCACCAACCCCGCCTCGAAGGTCTCGAGGATGTGGTAGTCGAAGCGCGCGCGCTTGTTGCGCGCGATCGACTGGATCTCGTTCTTCGCCGGGTCGGAGCGCGCGGACTTCTGAGCGGCGGCGGCTGACTTGGCGGGACGGGCTGGCATAGGACGGCGGGGCGAGGGCGCGCGCGTCGGAGCCTCGCGCGTTGTCGCAACTTAGACGAGCCATCTTCGCGCAGCAACACAGGATACGTTGACGCGTCCCTGAGGCGAGACTACCTTTTCTTGCTCTGCCGAAGTGGTGGAATTGGTAGACGCGCTGGCTTCAGGAGCCAGTGGGCGCAAGCTCGTGGGGGTTCGAGTCCCCCCTTCGGCACTCGAACAGCTCTATCGCGGCGCGGACCGCCCGACCAGTTCGCTGGGGGCGACGTTCTCAGGCAACGCGACCGCGCCGAACGTGGCGCGCAGCGCCTCGTTCGCCTCGGTGAGATAGCCGAGCAGCAACTCGCCCGCGCGAACGATGTTGTCGTCGCGGAGCTTGAAGCTGCCGCCGGCGAACGCGAAGAGCGTTTGACCCATTCGCGTCCAAGTCGGAGCGCCGGCGCGTGACGCCATCCCGTCGCGATAGGCGCTCAGGCGCGCGTTGAACTGTCGCTCGGCCGTGTCGGTCCTGTCGGCGGCGATGCCGCGATCTCGCGCGAACGCCTCGGAGATCTCCCGCGCGACGATCGACGCGGTGCGGTCGTCGAGCGCGTCCCGCTGCGCGGCGATCAAGCCGAGCGCGCGGCGGGCATAGCGGAGCTCCCACGTCGCATGATCGACGTCGCCGCGCGTCGCGTTCTGCGTGAGCCATTCGACGTCGCGGAGTGCCGGCTCCACGAACAACGTCGCGACGTATCGTGCGGCTTTTCGCTGCGCGTCACGGTCCGCCCGCCACCGCGCAAAGATCGACATGGGTCAGGACTGGAGAACCGGCAGCGCCCGCGCGTCCGGTTCGACGACCGCCGGCGCCAGTCCGACGCGCGACCGAACCTCGCTCTCTTCCGCCAGCAGATCGGCGAGACACACGCCGCCCAGCACGTCGTCGATCTTGCGCTGGAGCAACATCCACACGGGGCGAATGCTGCAGTTGTGCGACGACGAGCACCGCTCTTCACCGACCGGATGCGACACGCAGTGAAGGTCGAAGGTCATCGTCTCGGAGGCCTCGATCACGTCGCGAATCGAGATCTGGTCGGCCGGGCGGCCCAGCGCGTAGCCGCCGCGGGCGCCGCGCGTGCTGCGGACCAGGTTCGCCCGACGCAGCCGAAGAAGAATCTGCTCGACGTAGTCGGGCGGCAGGCGCTCGAGGTCGGCGATCTCGCGGCCCGTGATCGGCCCCTCCGACGCGCGACGCGCCAGATGGAGCGCGCAAATGACTCCGTACTCGGCAAGCGTGGTGATGCGCATCGATTTCCAATCTAAGCTCGGGCACGAGCCCCGGTCAGCCCGCGCCCCAGCGCCGTGACGACCGGGATCAGCCGCCGGCCGAAACGCCGTGCGTACCGCCCGGAACGCCGATCTCGGTCATCTTGCGAAGGTCCAATACCTCGTCGACCTCGTCCGCCGGCAGGATCCCATCGCGCTTGACGAGATCGCGAATCAGGATCCCCTCCTTCACCGACTGTTTGCTGATCTCCGCGGCGCGTGCGTAGCCGATTTGTGGCGCCAGCGCCGTAGCCAGGGCGGCGGAGCGTTCGACCCAATACGCGCACATCTCGCGGTTGGCTTGAATGCCCTTGATGCAGCGCTCGGTGAGCGCGTTGGTCGCGTTGGTGAGAATGCGCATCGCGAGCAGGACGTTGAACCCGATCACGGGCATCATGACGTTCAGCTCGAGCTGTCCGTGCTCGGACGCGATGGCCACCGTCGTGTCGAGCCCCATCACCTGGAAGCAGACCTGGTTCACCATCTCCGGAATCGACGGATTGATCTTGCCGGGCATGATGGACGATCCCGGCTGCACGGCCGGGAGCGTGATCTCGTCGATTCCGGTGCGCGGCCCCATCACCATGAGCCGCAGGTCGCTGGCGATCTTGCTGAGGTCGATCGCCAGCACGCGGAGCGCGGCGCTGAAGCCGGCCACGTCGCCCATGCTCTGCATGAGCTGAATTCGATCTTCGCCCTCGCGGAGCGACAGTCCGGAGATCTCCCGGAGGTGGCGGACCATGAGGGGCGGGTATTCCGCCTCGACGGTGACGCCTGTGCCGACAGCGCTGCCGCCGATGCCGAGGTCGCGCAGATAGTCCGCCGCTTCGGTCACGCGCCGCATGCCGCGTGCGATCGAGCCGGCGTACGCCGTGAACTCCTGGCCGAGGCGGATGGGCATCGCGTCCTGCAGGTGGGTGCGCCCCGCCTTCACGATATGGTCGAACTCTTTGCCCTTGTCGGACAGCGCGCGGCGCAATCCCTCGAATGCCCCCAGGAGCGCATCGAGCTGCGACAGACACGCGAGGCGAATCGCCGTCGGGATCGTGTCGTTCGTCGACTGCGCCATGTTGACGTGATCGTTCGGGTGCACGGGCGCATACTCGCCGCGCTTCCCTCCGAGGATCTCGTTGGCGCGGTTCGCCAGCACCTCGTTCGCGTTCATGTTGTGCGACGTGCCCGCGCCGGCCTGATACGGGTCGACGATGAAATGCTCGCGATGTTTGCCGGCGAGCACCTCGTCGGCCGCGGCGATGATGGCGTCGGCGAGGCGCGCGTCGAGGCGCCCCGTTTCCTTGTGCGTCAGCGCCGCGGCTTTCTTGATCCAAACCTGCGCGGTGACGAACGGCTCGAGCGGCAAGAGGCCGCTGATCGGAAAGTTCTGCTTGGCGCGGAGCGTCTGTACGCCGTACATCGCGTCGGCGGGAACGTCGAGCGGGCCAAGAGGGTCTTTTTCGCGACGCGTATCAGGCATGATGGGAGGATTCTAATTGCTGTGGGACGGTGTGGCGCGCCGGGCGTTGCCCGTGCAGGCGTCGCGCCGTGGAGACGATGAGGCCGGCCGCCGCGAGCATCGCGACGCCAAGCAGCGCGACGCTGAATGCGTGCAGGCGGCCAAAGTCGGCTCGGCGGGGGTCGCTCGCCGGCAGCGCGTCGATCGGTACGCCGATGCTCGCCCGAAGTGCGTCGATACGTCGGCCGATCACGAGAGCCCACACGCACGCACCGCCGATGAGGAAACCGGCGCCGGCCCGTTGCCCCACCCCGCGATACCCGCCGAAATGAACGACGTCGTTCAAGTCAGGACGTCGCGCACCGGCGGGCCAGCGGGCAGTGAGTATCGCGTTCTGGGCGACGGCCTCGATGACCCCGACGACGAACGAGATCGCCGCGCCGGCATAGAGCAGGATGGGCAAGACGCGCCCGACCACGTCGCCGGCCATCGTGCGACTCGGGAGGGCTTGGAACAACGCCGGCGCGACTACGGCGGCGAACAACACGGCCGCACCGAGCCAAACGCTCAGGCCCACCAGCTCGAAGACCAGCGACGGTGAGCGCGGCGGCGCGTCCATGACCTACCGTCTCCCGGAACGAGCCGCGTCGACGAGATACGGGTTCGTCGCGCGCTCGCGTCCGATCGTCGTCGCCGGGCCGTGCCCGGGATACACGACGAGATCGTCGTCCAGCTCGCAGATGCGCGCCAGAGATTCTTCCATCGCGCGCGGATCCGCCAACGGCAGATCGGTGCGCCCGATCGAGCCGGCGAAGAGGAGGTCACCCCCGAGGACGACGCCGTTTCCGTGAAAGACGACGTGCCCGGGAGCATGGCCGGGCACGTGCATTACCGAAAACGTCAGCCCTCCCACAGAGAGCGAATCGCCGTCGGCGAGCTCACTGTCCGGCGCCGGCGGCATCTCGAATTCCACGCCGTACTGCGCGGCCGCCTGCGGCGCCCGCGCGAGCGTGGGAGCGTCGGCGGGATGCATGTAGACCGGGACCGGCCACTCCCGCAGCACGCCGGCGACCGCGCCAACGTGGTCGAGGTGCGCGTGCGTCAGCCACACTGCGTCGAGCGTAGCCCCCGACGAGCGGATCCACTGCACGACGCGATCGGGCTCCGCTCCCGGGTCGACGACCACGGCGCGACGCGTCGCCTCGTGGATCACGAGATACGTGTTCTCCTGAAACTCGCCGACCGTCGCCGCCAGGATCTTCACGCCGTGTAGCCTCCCATGCCGACGATCGGCTCGCTCGGATGGCCGTCCGCGCGCGCTTTGAGATACTTCTCGACGGCGATCGCCGCCGTCGTCGCGTCGCCGACGGCCGTCGTGACTTGGCGCGTGAGCTGCGAACGCACGTCGCCCGCCGCGAAGAGCCCGCGGACGCTCGTCTCCATGTTCGGGTCGGTTCGGAAGTAGCCCATGTCGTCGTGCTCGACGTGCTCGGCCACGATTCCCGTGTTCGGCCGGAAGCCGATGAAGACGAACATTCCCGTCGCCGCGAGATCCCTCGTCACTTCGGTCGTGACGTCGCGCAGACGCAAGTTGTTCACGAGCCCCTGCTCGTCCGCCTGCACCTCGTCGACGACGGTGTTCCAGATGACTTCGACCTTGGGGTTCGCGAAGAGGCGCTGTTGCAGGATCTTCGACGCGCGCAACTCGTCGCGGCGATGAATGAGATAGACCTTGTCGGCGTACCGCGTGAGGAAGTCCGCTTCTTCGGTCGCGGCGTCGCCGCCACCCACCACGGCGATGGTCTGCTTCCGGAAGAACGCGCCGTCACAGATCGCGCAATAGGACACGCCCTTCCCCGCGTACTCGATCTCGCCGGGGATGCCGAGCTTGATCGGCGTGCCGCCGGCGGTGATGATCACGGCCGGCGAGTAAAAGACGTCGCCCGAATCCGTCCGCGTGGAGAATGTCCCGTCGGCGCACCGCTCGACGTGATCGACGTGCACGCCCGTCCGGATCTCCGCGCCGAACTTGGCGGCGTGATCGGCGAACTTCTGGGCGAGATCCTGCCCGAGGATGTGGTCGAATCCCGGATAGTCTTCGATGAGCTCGGTGTTCAGCAGCTCGCCGCCCGGAAAACCCTTCTCCAGGATGACGGCCTTGAGCATCGCGCGCCCGGCGTACAGTCCGGCGCACATCCCCGCGGGGCCCGCTCCGATGATTACGACGTCGTAATTGTAGGTAGTCCCCATGATCATAAAATGTAGCCGATGCGGGAACCGCCTTTCGCATCGCTCACTTACGTATGTGGCGCCCGCCGTCGACGATGATGGTGTCTCCGGTGAAATAATCGGCGCCCAAAATGAAGAGAACGGCGTTCGACACGTCTTCCGGGCTGCCGTTGCGCTGGAGCGGCGTCGTCCCGCGAAGCCGTTCGGCGTCGGCCGCGCTCCACCCGTCCGGCAGGAGCACCGTTCCGGGCGCCACGGCTCCGACGCGGATTTCCGGCGCGAGCACGCGCGCCAGCGCACGCGTCAGGTACACGACGCCCGACTTCGACAAGCCGTGCACGAGATAGTCGGGCCACGTCTCGAACGCGGCCAGGTCGGCGATGTTGACGATCGCTCCGTGCGCCCGCCGCAGATGGGGCGCCGCGGCCTGCGACAGGAGAAACGGCGCGCGAAGGTTCAGCGCCATGATGTCGTCCCACTGCGACGCTTCGGTCTGGGCGAGCGGGGTGCGCAGCATGACGGCGGCGGAATTCACGAGGACGTCGAGTCCGCCGAATCGCTTCACGACCGACTCGACGAGGCCGGTCAGTTGCTCGGGGCTTGTGAGATCGGCGCCGAACGTTTCGCCGGATCCGCCGGCTTTCTCGATCGCTCGCAGCGTTTCCTTGGCGCCGTCGGCCGTGGCGTTATAGTGCACGGCGACGCGCATCTTCTGCGCGCCCAACGCGACGGCTATCGCGCGCCCGACGCGGTGCCCCGCCCCGGTCACCAACGCGGCCCGGTCGTTCAGTTGCATGGCATCAACCCCTGAAGGGCGGCTGCATTTCTCTAGGCCGCGCGATCGCGGATGCGGGCGTCCTGCCGGTCGAGCCATGCTTCCGGAATGCGCATCATGCCGAGCGTGCGCGCGCCTTCCGACGCGCCGTGCCAATCCGATCCGCCGCTCGGCACCAGTCCGAAGAAATCCACGAGCGCCGTGAGGCGCGCGACGTCTTCGGGCGAATGGCTCGGGTGCCGCACTTCGACTCCGTCGATACCGGCGCGCGCGAATGCTTCGATGCGCTCGCGCGACCCGGACTGCGCCGGATGCGCGAGAACCGCGAGACCGCCGGCGTTGTGGATCGCCGCGATCGCGTCCACCGCGCTGAGTCGCTCTTTGGCGATGTACGCGGGGCGGCCGCTCCCCAGATACCGGTCGAATGCGTCGCGGAAATCGACCGCCCAGCCTTCGGCGATCATCGCGCGCGCGACGTGCGGACGCCCGATCGCCCCGCCGGCGGCCTGCTCGAGCACCGCGGCCATTTCGATACGCACGCCGAGCTCGTTCAGACGCACCACGATTCGCTCGGCGCGGCCCCGGCGCATCTCGCGCAGACCGATCAGGCGGTCGTCGAGGGATCGTGTGTCGGAGAGGTGCAGACCCAGAATGTGAGTCTCGGCGTCCCCTTCCACCGCGCTCAACTCGATGCCCGGAACGACGCGAACGCCGAGTGCGGCGCCCGCCGCGCTGGCGGCGGCGATTCCGTCGAGCGTGTCGTGGTCCGTGAGAGCGATCGCCGTCAAGCCGACGCGTTTCGCCTCGCGCACCACCTCGTCCGGCGGGCGCGTACCGTCGGAGGCCGTGGAATGGACGTGCAAGTCGACGAACGCGGTGGCGTCGCCGACGCGCGAAGTGGGCGACGTCACACCGAGTAGTCGGCTTCCGGCGACGTGTCGCTGGGCTGCGAGCACTCGAACAGCCGCGCCAGGTCCCCGTCGCCCATCTCGACGAGCGAGCGTTCGCGCGATCGCGTTCCAACCGGCGAGTAGCGGCTGACGCGCACCTCGCGGCCGCTGCCCGTTCCGTTGATGAAGATCAGCCCGAATTCGTCGCGGTCGTACTGCGTGACGCGCCCGGACGGGAACACCAGCCAGCTCTTGCCGCCGATCGTGATGGTTCGCGATGGCATCAGGTCAGCTCCACTTCCATGTAGACGCGATTCGGATCGAGGATCGGTTCGGGCGCGGACGCGAGCGCACGCGCCAGCGTGTCGGCGTCGCCGGCCTCGACGAACTCGAGGAACGCGCCCGGGAGCGCCATTTCCTCGAATGCCCAGAAACGGCAATTCTGCTTCGCGTAGTGCTCGTGCTTTCGCCGGAGCTTTTCATGAAACCGCTCGCGATCCGGCGGCGTGACGAGCGTACGTTGAATGGTGAGTGCGCGCGGCACGGTCAGAGCACCGTCTCAGGGAAGGTTTCGAGGCTACGCTTCACGAAGCTCATGAATCTGTCGGCGTCCGCTCCATCGACGACGCGATGGTCGAACGAGAGCGAGAGATACGAACAGGTCCGGATGGCGAGCAGGTCTTCGCCCTCCGGACCGGTGAGAACCTTCGGCCGCTTCTCGATCGCGCCGATGCAGAGAATCGCGACCTGCGGCTGGTTGATGATCGGCGTACCGGTGAGCGACCCGAAAACGCCCGGGTTGGTGATCGTGAACGTGCCGTCCTGGACTTCGCGCGGATCGAGTCGCTTGGTGCGGGCGCGATTGGCGAGGTCGTTGAGCGCGCGCGTGAGACCCGTGAGCGACAGGTTGTCGGCGCCCTTGATGACGGGGACGATGAGCCCCCAGTCGAGCGCGACGGCGATGCCGAGGTTGATCTGCTTCCGGTAGATGACCTCGTTGCCGCGCACCGACGCGTTGACGACGGGAATCGCCTTCAGCCCGTCCACGACCGCTTTGAGGATGAACGGCATGTACGTGAGCTTCTCGCCGGTCGCCTTCTCGAATTCGGCGCGGTTCTTGGCGCGAATCCGCGCTATGCGCGTGAAGTCGACCTCGAAGAACGTGCTCACATGCGCCGACGTATGTCGCGACGCGACCATGTGCTCGCTGATCAGCGCGCGCATCTTGGTCATCGGCTCGACGGCGTCGCCCGGCCACGGTTCGGGAAGCGGCAGCGATCCCACGTGCACCGGCGCTCCGCCGACTCGGGGCGCCGCGCCGGCGCCTCCGCCCGACTCGATGAACTCGAGCAGGTCTTTCTTGGTGACGCGGCCGGCAATCCCGCTTCCTTGCAGACCGGAGATCTCGATGCCGTGATCCGCCGCCATGCGTCGGACGAGTGGCGACGATTTGGTGCGAAGCCTTTCCTCCAACGAAGCACCGTTGCCGTGAGGAACGGGTGCGGAGGCGGGGTGCGGTGATGGGGGGGGGGCGGCGGGTTGGCTGGACGATGCCGGCTTCGCCGCCGCTGCCTCGGCGCTTGCGGCAGACTTCGCCGCGACCGCGGGGGTGTTCGCTGCTGCCGGAGCGGCGGCGGGCGCCGCGGGCGCGGCAATGGCAGCGTTCACGTCCGTTTCGAGACGCGCGACCAACGTGTCGACCGGAACCGTCTGCCCTTCAATCACGAGGATCTCGGCGATCACACCGCTCGCCGGCGCCGGAATCTCGGCGTCGACCTTGTCCGTCGAGATCTCGAACATCGGCTCGTCGCGCTTGACCGAGTCGCCGACCTTTTTGAGCCACTTCGACAGCGTGCCCTCGGCGATCGACTCCCCCATTTGGGGCATCACGACGTCTATGCGTGCCACCGCGTCATCCTCGCTCCGAGTTTTGCGCGCGTCGCCGCCCGCGCGAGAACAACCAGATAGTGACCGTCGGGAGCACCACGAGCCCGGTAAACGCCCCGATCAGCCAAGCCGTCACCCACCCACACGGCGCGCCCGTTTCGGCATCGGGAGTGCACCGCGACAGCGCGCCGACGATCTTGGCCACGAGGACGGCGACCATGCCGCCCCCGGCGAAGCCGCCGATGGCCGTAATACATCCGATACCAAAATATGCGGAACGCGGCGTGGGCGCTCGCTGCGGGGCAGCCGGCTCGCCTGACGGATGCGCCATCGGATGGCGGGGCGCGGGAGCGCGGTCAGTAGCTCGACGTCAGCCGGTGTGCCGGGTCGTCGGCGCGGTGGAGTGCGACGAAGAATTTCTTGACGTTCCGATCGAGACGGCTCTCGCCCATCTGGTCAGTCTCGACCTGCACGAACGTGTAATGCCCGCCTTCGGCGCGCACGATCAAGCGGAGTGCGCCGAGCTGGCCCGTGTACGTTCGCGTCTTCGGCGCCGTGGTGTGCTGCGCGAGACCGATCTTCGGAAAGAAGTCGTCGGCGGCGGCGAGCACGTCCGCCAATTCCATTTGGCTGCGGTAGAAGTGTCGCATCAGGGGATGTTCGACGGTTTTTCGTTGAGCACGTCCTGCATCCAGTCGGTGCGCTCGAGCGGATGCAGCGAGTCGCGGCGGAAGCGAATCGCCACCGCCCAGGTACCCGGGATGACGAAGTTCAGCTTCGCGTGATACGTGCCGACTTCCGGACCATAGGCGAGCCCGTCGTACGTCTTGGACTGGGGCCCGTTGGGCGCTTCTTCCTCGATCGGCTTGCCGGCGAATAGCTGGCCTTCGCCGGCCTCGATCGGCTGGCGGGTCTTCCGATCGAAGATCTGGACCGTGTAATGAATGTCGTCGCGCGCATGCGGCGGCGCCTGGTCCGGCTTGATCGTGAAATCGTAGCTCAGCGTGAACTGGTGCAGCGGCGGAGGCCCGTCGTCTCCGCCGCACGACACCACCACGGCGACGGCCGCGACCAGCGCGCCGATTCGCCCCATCGTGTGCCAAGGTCGCATCGCCGGGTCTCCTCGTTTTACGACTGGTAGTACTCCAGCCCGAGGTGCGTGATCTGTTCCTCACCCATCAGGTGCCGAAGCGTGTTCTTGAGCTTCGTCTGCTGGATGAAAAGATCGTGTTCCGGCTGAAGACCGGGAGCGGCCATCGGCGACTTGTAATAGAAGCTTAACCATTCCTGAATGCCCTTCATCCCGGCGCGGTGCGCGAAGTCGGAGAAGAGCGCCAGGTCGAGCACGATCGGCGCCGCGAGGATCGAGTCGCGGCACAGGAAGTTGACCTTGATCTGCATCGGGTACCCCATCCACCCGACGATGTCGATGTTGTCCCACCCTTCCTTGTTGTCGCCGCGCGGCGGGTAGTAGTTGATCCGCACCACGTGCGAGAAATCCTTGTACAGCTCGGGGTACTGCTCCGGCTGCAGGATCGTGTGCAGCACGCTCAGCTTCGACTCTTCCTTCGTCTTGAAGGAGGCCGGATCGTCGAGCACTTCGCCGTCGCGGTTGCCCAGGATGTTGGTCGAATACCAGCCGGCGAGGCCGAGCATCCGCGCCTTGAGTCCCGGCGCGATGACGGTCTTCATCCACGTCTGGCCGGTCTTGAAGTCCTTGCCGGAAATCGGGACACCCTTGTCGTTCGCGAGCTGCTGGAGCGCGGGCGTGTCCACCGCCAGGTTGGGCGCGCCGTTGCAATACGGAATGCCCTCCATGATGGCGGCCCACGCGTACAGCATCGCGGGCGAGATGGCTTCGTCATTCTGCTCCATCGCGCGCTCGAACTGCTGGATCGTCGCGTGCTGCGGGCCGGGCTTGATGAAAATCTCGGTCGATGCGCACCAGACGATCACCAGACGATCGCATTTGTGCTTCGCCTTGAAGTCGCGCATGTCCTGCCGCAGCTGCTCGGCGAGGTCTCGTTTCGATTTCCCCTTCTTGACGTTCTCGCCGTGGATTCGCGTGACGTATTTGTTGTCGAACACCGCGGGCATCGGCTTGATGCCTTTCAGGAATTCGGCGACGGGCGCGATGTGGCGTTCCTCGAGCACGCCCGCCTTCTTCGCGGCCGTGTACGCGTCGTCCGGGATCGGGTCCCACGCGCCGAACACCAGGTTGTCGAGCGGCGCGAGCGGAACGAACTCCTTGATGAGCGGCGAACGACTGTCGGTCCGCTTGCCAAGCCGGATGGTCGCCATTTGGGTGAGCGAACCGATGGGCTTGGAATGGCCGCGCCGGATGCTTTCGACGCCGGCCATGAAGGTCGTCGCGACGGCGCCGAGCCCAGGGGTCAGGATGCCGAGCGTGCCAGTGGCAGGACGGATGGTGGGCGAAGCCACGAATTCAATCTCCTGTCGCGCTAATGGCGCGTGCCGGTACGACCCCGGCGGCGCAGCCAAAAGGACTTTTCGGTGGTGAGCGGCAACGGCGGAGCGACGGCGCGGTCGTTCGTCTGTTCGTACACGAACTTCATCCGCTGCACGACGGTGACCCACGCCGTCACGGTGAGGAAAACGAGGATGACGTCCAACACCCAGCCGTTGAACACGAGGCCGAACAACGCCTGGGGTGCCGCCAACAGAACGGAACGCTCGGGCCGCTGGAGAAGCCCGACTTTCGCGTCCAGACCAAGTGCCTCCGCGCGGGCGCGGATGTACGACGTGAGGAATGCCCCGTTCAGCCCGGCCAGGCAGACCACAACCATCCAGACAGAGTGGTAGCGCGGACTGAGGGCGTAAAAAACTCCCAACCCGCACAGTACGGCTCCGTCAGCTACCCGGTCGAGGGTCGAGTCGAGGAACGCCCCGAACGTGGAGCTCTTGTTGGATCGTCGCGCGACGGTGCCGTCGAGCACGTCGAACAGGGCCGTGGCCGAAAGGAACCAGCCGCCGGTTCGAATGTGACCGAAACCGTAGATGACGCCGCCGGCAACGGTGCACACTGTGCCAACCGCGGTGATCGTGTTGGGATGCACACCGCGACGGACGAACCAGTCGGCAACCGGATCAATGACTCTGAGGTAGCCGTTCTTGAGCCAGTCCGGAAGAATCTGCATTGGGCGTAAAAGTAGCCTTTCCAGACACTTGTAGCAACCAAACGATCCCCGGACCGCCCTCGGTGTGGGCGGCCGGCGCTAAGGGACTTGAAAGGAATAAGTCCCGCTGAGCGTGACGTTCGTGCGAGAATAGGTCCTCGCGCCGTCGAAGGTGACCGCCTTGAGCGTCGCCGTCGTGCCCGGCGAGTAGTTCGGTACCGGGATCGTGACGTTGCTGTTCGCGGCGACCTGTCGGAGAAAGGTCTCCGTGCCGTTGACGTTCACGTACACGTTCACCGATTGGCCCAGCGTGTTGTTCACTTGAATCGAGAGTTGGGCCGGCTGCGCCGGCGAAGACCCGACGCTCGCGGCACGCGGGCCGCAGGCAGGAAGGGAGATCAGGACCAACAAACCAACGAACAATGTCACCGAGCGCTTGCCGGTCATCGGAGGCCACCTCGTAAAAGAGTGGGTGAGGGAGAGTGCGACGCCTCATCGGTACAACAAGAAGCGGCGAGCCGCGGCCTCGAAGTCGCCGACAGCTGCCTGTCCACGGTCCACGACTCGGTCCGGATCCGCGCCTGAGAACAGCGCCTGCCGCATCGCGGGGCTGCCGAAACGCTCGTCGAACGTCGCGTCGCGAACGCGCAGCGAGTCGCGGTTCGTCCGGAGCAAGGCCCAGAGAATTTCCGCGCAGAGATGTCCGGGGCGCACCGCGTTTCGGTCGGTGATCACGACGCGAACGCCAGGGATGAGGCGGCCCGCATACTTGGCGTCTCCCGGATTCACCGGCGTGAACGAATCGACCGCGAACCGCACGCCGGGCGTGTTGCGGCCGTTCAGCAACGCGGCGACCTCGGGCGCGTTCATCCACGGCGCGCCGAATCGCTGAAAGGCGTCGGCGGTGCCTCGGCCGACAGAAACGTTCGATCCCTCGAACGCGACGAGCGCCGGGTAGATCAGCGCGCTGGTGAGATTCGGCAGATTCGGCGACGGACGAACCCAGGGCAGCCCCGTCTCGTCGAACCACGCCGAGCGTTTCCAGCCGGAGACGGGAACGACGTGCAGCGGCGCACCGATCCCCAGCACGTCGTTGTAGAAGCGCGCCATCTCGCCCATCGTCATTCCATGACGCAATGGGAACGGATATAATGCGTACGGCTTCGCGGGGCGGCGCGCGCTCTGCTCGTTGGCGTTCGCCAAGGCGGAGTCGAGCATCGGTCCGTCGACGTGATCGCCGGTGATCGGGTTTGGCCGGTCGAGCACGACGATGGGCAGATGGCGGCGAGCCGCCGCACGCATCGCGTAGATCATCGAGCCGACGTACGTCCACGTTCGCGTGCCCACGTCCTGGAGGTCGAACACGAGCGCGTCGAGATCGGTGAGCAGGCTGTCCGGCGGCGCGATCGCCGTCTCGGTGTAGAGCGAATGCACCGGGAGTCCACTCCGCTCGTCGATCCCGCTCTCGATGTGCGTCCGGTCTTCCGTCCCGCGGATGCCGTGCTCGGGCGAGAACAGTCGGACGAGCCGAACGCCGGCGTCGCGCGCGCGCGAATCGCGCAGGACCTCGATGTCCGAGACGCCGTGCTCGTCGACACCGGTCTGATTCGTGAGGAGCGCGATGCGCTTGCCACGCACGAGGCCGACGCTGTCGGACATCAGCACCGTGATCCCCGGCCGCACGCCGCCCGCGGGAGTTGGCGTGCTCATCGGCGGGGCGTGCCTGCACGCCGCCGAGCCGACCACCGCACCCATCAACAGCCAACGCTGAGCATGCATCGCCTAGCAATCCTCGCGTCACTGGTCACGGTAGCCGCGTGCCGTTCGGGAAACTCACAACCGTCGCCTGCACCGACCGTCGCAGCCGTTTTGGGCCCGACGCTTGAGCGCCGCATCGAAGACGTCCTGAACCGCGCCCGCGCCGACAGCGCCTTCCCCGGCGCGTTCGCCGTCGTCGGAACGCACGACGGCGTCCTCGCCGAATATGGCGTCGGCCAGCTCGATTGGGCACCCACGCCGGGGCCGGATGCGCACACGCTGTGGGACCTGGCGTCGCTGACGAAGGTCGTGGGGTTGACCACGGCGATGATGCAGCTCGTCGAGCAGCATCGTGTCGATCTCGACGCGCCGCTCCAGCGCTACATCCCCGAGTGGACCGGACCGAACAAGGACCGCGTCACCGTTCGCAATCTGCTCACGCACACGTCCGGGCTGCCCGCTTTCAAGGCGTACGACGAGATCACGCACGACCCGGACAGCCTCGCCACGCTCATGTTCTCGACGCCGCTCGACACGTTACCCGGCGTCCGCATGGTGTACAGCGACATCGGCGCGTACATGCTCGGCAAGCTCGTGGAGCGGGTGACGGGTCAAACGCTCGACGCCTACGTGCACGATCACGTCTTCGTGCCGCTGGCGATGGACGAAACGATGTACCGACCGCCGGCGGCGCTGCTGCCGCGCATCGCGCCGACGGAGTTCGATCCGCGCCGCGGGGGACTCGTGCGCGGCAAAGTGCACGACGAGCGCGCGTACTATCTGGGCGGCGTATCGGCGCACGCCGGCATCTTCAGCTCGGGGCACGACCTCGCGCGCTTCGCGCGCATGTACCTGAACGGCGGCATCCTCGACGGCGCGCGCGTCGTCCAAGCCGCGACGATCGCGCAGTTCACGGGGTACACGGATTCCACCTTCTCGAACCGCGGCATCGGTTGGCAGAAGCCCGACCTGCCCGGAATGAAGTTCGCGAGTCCGTCGTCCGCGTGGGCCGGACACCTGATGTCGACGCGCGCCTTCGGGCACACCGGATTCACCGGGACGTCGATCGCGATTGACCCGTCGCGTGACCTGTTCGTCGTCTTGTTGAGCAACCGCGTGGACCCGACGCGGAACAACAACAAGATCACCGAAGTTCGCCGTCAGCTCGCGGACTCGGTCGTGTCCGCGTTCGACCGGTTCCGCTCCCCTCACTGACGAATCGATGAACCTCACTCCGATCGACTGGGCCATCGTCGCCGCATACTTCCTTCTCTCGGCGGGCATCGGGTTCGCGTTCACGAAGAAAGGCGGCGAGAGCCTGAGCGAGTACTTCATCTCGGGGCGAGCGGTGCCCTGGTGGCTCGCCGGCGCGTCGATGGTCGCGACGACCTTCGCGGCCGACACGCCCCTGGTCGTGACGGGACTGGTGTCGGCGCACGGCGTCGCGGGCAATTGGCTGTGGTGGAACATGCTGATGAGCGGAATGCTCACGGTGTTCTTCTTTGCCCGCCTCTGGCGACGCGCGAACGTGATGACCGACGTGGAGTTCGCCGAAGTGCGCTACAGTGGCAAGCCGGCGGCGACGCTGCGCGTCTTTCGCGCGCTGTACCTCGCGATCCCGATCAACCTGATCATCCTCGGCTGGGTCACGCGCGCGATGATCAAGATTCTCACGATCTCGTTGGGGCTCCACCCGGTGCAGATCGGCGGACTGACGGTGTCGGGCGAGGTCATCGCGGTGGGCATCTGCTTCGTCATCACGATGGCGTACTCGGTGGCGGCCGGCATGTGGGCGGTGCTGTGGACGGACCTCGTGCAGTTCGTCATCAAGATGACCGCGGTCATCGTCCTGGCCGTGTACGCCGTGAGCGCGGTCGGCGGCATGGCGACGATGAAGACGAAGCTCGTGGAGCACTTCGGCAGCGAGAAGGCCGCGATCTCCGTGCTCCCCATCTCATTCAGTGGGAATGGAATCACCGCGTACGCGTGGATGCCGATCCTCTCGCTCGCCGTGTTCCTCGGCGTGCAGTGGTGGGCGGCATGGTACCCGGGCGCCGAGCCGGGCGGCGGGGGATACGTCGCGCAGCGAATCTTCTCGGCGCGGACCGAGCGCGACGGCGTGCTGGCGACCTTGGCGTTCAACGTCGCGCACTACGCGCTTCGTCCCTGGCCCTGGATCATCACCGGGCTCGCGACGGTGATCCTGTATCCGAACGGCATCGGGCCGAATCACGATCACGAGGCCGCGTACGTCCAGTCGTTCGTCGATCTCCTCCCGACGCCCTGGCGCGGGTTCATGATGGCGGGGTTCGCCGCAGCGTACATGTCCACCGTGGCGACGCAGCTCAACTGGGGTGCGTCCTATCTCGTGAACGACGTGTATCGACGATTCCTGAGGAAGGACGCGACCGAACACCACTACGTCGGTATGTCGCGCCTCGCGACGGTCGTGCTGTTCCTGCTGTCGACGCTCGTCACGTGGCAGCTGTCGTCGGTCGAAGGCGCGTGGAAATTCCTGCTGGCGATCGGCGCCGGAACGGGCCTCGTGCTGATCCTGCGCTGGTACTGGTGGCGCATCAACGCCTGGTCGGAGATCAGCTCGATGCTGGCGTCGTTCGTGATCTCGCTGATCTGCTTCAAGATCGTGCCGGGCCGTTGGTTCCCCGCCGACGATCCACGGACCGACTCGGTGATCATGCTCATCACGGTCGCCGCCAGCACGGTGATCTGGGTCGCCGTCACGTTCATGACGGCGCCGGAGACGGACAGCGTGCTCGCGTCGTTCTACGAGCGCGTGCGCCCCGGCGGGCCGGGCTGGGTCAAGGTGTCGACGGCGCTCGGCTACGGCCGCGAGTCGATTCCCGGCGGCGCCTTGGCGTGGACCAACTGGGTGGCGGGCATCGTCGCCGTGTACTCGTCGCTGTTCGGGATCGGGAAGATCATCTTCGGTGATTTGGGCAGCGGCGTGCTGTTGCTGACGCTCGCGCTGATCGCGTTCACCTGGATCGCCCGGTCATTCCGGAACGAAGCGCCGCCGCCGGCGATGGCCGCGAAAGAGGCGCTATCGATGGCGGCGGACTAGGCTCCCTTTGGCCGGCTGGCTCCATTGAGTTCGAAAAAGGGGAACGACAATGACGCAGATTTTGAAAACCGATGGCGCGGATTGACCGCGATAATGCTGAATGGGGGTTAACCTCATTTCATCCGCGACATCGCAGTTCCAATCCGCGTCAGCTGCGTTTCCCTTGGCTCGACCGCCGATCGTAGCCCGCCGGCCGAGGCCAAACGGGCGGCCGGGTTTGCCACTGACTTGCAGGATCGACTATAATTCAAGGTGTATCTCTCGCGGCCGGTTCCACTTGGTCGCTCCCTTCGGAGGCTTCAGATGAGCACGATCAATCAGCCTGAAGTGATGGTGACCGTCACACCGGTTGCCGCCACTGAGGTCAGCAAGTTCATGACGCAGGAAGGCGTCGATCCGGCCAAGGGCGGTCTCCGCGTGAGCGTTCAGCCCGGCGGCTGCAGCGGCTTCAAGTACGGCCTGCTGATCGAGGACGAGCCCGCAGAAGACGACTTCGTCCTTTCGCAGGGCGACTGGAACGTGTTCGTCGACCCCTTCTCGGCCCAGTACATGAACGGTGTGATCATCGACTATGTCTCGTCGATGCAAGGATCCGGATTCACGTTCAAGAACCCGAACTCAACCGGCGGCTGCGGCTGCGGAAGTTCATTCTCGGCCTAGCGTGAACCCGGACGGACGAGGGGAGGCCCGCGACGAGCTCGATCGCGCGGCCTCCCCTTCGTCGTTTCTGGCCTCGCACCCGCCGCGCGAGCGCATCCGGACCGTCGTCGCCGGCGACCACGACGACATCGCCAAGCTTGTCGCGCTGCGAATCGCCGAGCTGATTCGAGCGCACACCGCGGCGGGAACCCGGCTCGTCCTTGGGCTCGCGACGGGCTCGACCCCGATCGGCATCTACCGCGAGCTGATTCGCATGCACCGCGAGGAGGGGCTGAGCTTCGCGTGCGTCGAGACGTTCAATCTCGACGAGTACTACCCGATGCCGAAAGACAGCATCCACTCCTATCACCGCTTCATGTGGGAGAATCTGTTCTCGCATGTCGACATCGATCCGGCGAGCGTGCACATCCCGCCGGGCGAGGTGCGGCGCGAGAAGGTCGGCGAGGCGGCGCGCGCTTACGAAGCGGCCATCGCCGCCGCCGGCGGCATCGATTTCCAGATCCTCGGCATCGGCAAGACCGGGCACATCGGCTTCAACGAGCCGGGCTCGGGCGCGGACAGCCGCACACGCCTCGTGACCCTCGACGCCGTCACGCGCAAGGATGCGGCCGCCGATTTCTTCGGCGAGGATTTCGTGCCGCGCGAGGCGATCACGATGGGCGTCGCGACGATTCTCGCGGCGCGCGAGATCGCGATCATCGCGACGGGGGAGCACAAAGCCGGGATCGTCGAGCGCGCGGTGGAAGGCGACGTCGACCTCGAGGTCGCCGCGACGTTTCTGCAACGACACCCGAACACCACGTTCTATGTCGACCGCGCCGCGGCCGCCGAGCTGACACGGATCAAGACGCCGTGGCTGCTCGACGAGGTGCTGTGGACGAAAGAGCTGATGACCCGGGCGGTGATCTGGCTGTCGCAGCGCACGAACAAGGCGATCCTCAAGCTGACGCAGCGGGACTACGCGGATGCGCGCATGTCGTCGCTCGTCGCGAAGTTCGGCTCCCCCGGCGAAGTGAACGGCAAGGTGTTCAACCTGCTCGGCGCCAAGATCCGCGGGAAATCCAAGCTGCCGATCGGCCAGCGGATCGTGTGTTTTTCGCCGCACCCCGACGACGACGTCATCTCGATGGGCGGCATCCTCCGCAAGCTCGTCGAGAACGACAACGAGATCGCCGTCGCGTACATGACGAGCGGGAACATCGCCGTGTTCGATCACGACGTCCGCCGCTATGCCGACTTCCTCGTTCGCCTCGCGGCCGAAGATCGGATCGACCACGGAAAGGTCGACTCGCTCGTCGACGACGTGCGGACTTCCCTGGAGCGAAAGTCGCCGGGCGAGGTCGACACGCCCGACGTGCAGGCGCTCAAGCGGATCATTCGCGAAACGGAGGCGGTGAGCGGCCTCGAGACCGTCGGCCTGCCGAGGAGCGCCGCGCGCTTCCTCAACCTGCCGTTCTATCAGACCGGCAAGGTGCACAAGGAACCGATCGGGCCGGCCGACGTGGAGATCGTGCGCGCGCTTCTCGACGAAGTGCGCCCCGACATGATTTTCGTCGCCGGGGATCTTTCCGACCCGCACGGCACGCACCGCATGTGCAAGGAAGCGATCGACCGGGCGCTCGCCGAGCTGACGTTCCCCAAGCCCGAGGTCTGGCTCTACCGCGGCGCGTGGCAGGAGTGGCCGATTTACGAGGCTACCTTCCTTGTACCGCTGTCGCAGGAAGAGCTGAGGCTCAAGATCCAGGCGATCTTCAAGCACCAGTCGCAGAAGGATTCCGCGCCGTTCCCCGGCGGCTACGACGAACGGGAGTTCTGGCAGCGCGTCGAAGCGCGCAACAAGGGAACGGCCGCGGAGCTGGATCGTCTTGGTTTGGCCGAGTATTTCGCCATGGAGGCATATGTCGTGGACGGCGGGGCGCTCTGAGTAGCACGTGCGCGGCCTGAACGCGCTCGACTTCGTCGTCATCGCCGCGTACCTCGTCGGCGTCACGCTGTTGGGCGTGTGGGTCGGCCGCCGCCAGCGCGACGCGAAGGACTACTTCGTCGCCGACCGCGAGATCCCGTGGTGGGCCGTGATGTTCTCGATCGTCGCGAGCGAGACGAGCGCGCTCACCTTCATCAGCATCCCCGGCCTCGCGTACACGACGAATCTCGGGTTCCTCGAGATCGCGGTCGGGTATCTGCTCGGCCGCATCGTCGTCGCGTACACGCTGCTCCCGCGCTACTACGAGGGGCAGCTCGTAACGGCGTATGCTCTGCTCGAGCACAGGTTCGGCCTCGCCACGCGACGCTTCACCTCGATCGTGTTCATGGTCACGCGCGGGATGGCGGACTCGGTGCGCGTGTTCGCCACGGCGGTGCCGATCGCGCTGATCATCGGACCGTTGCTCCCGGCCAAGGCGGTGATGCCGGTCGCCGTGTTGGTGCTCGGCACGCTCACCATTCTCTACACGATTCGCGGCGGGATGCGCGCCGTCGTGTGGACGGAGATCGTGCAGGCTTCGGTCTACATCCTCGGCGGGGTATCGGCGGTGGTAATCGTGGGTCGGCTCGTGGCCGGCGGATGGCCGGCGATCCTGCCGGCGGCAGCGGCGGCGGGCAAGCTCAAGGTGATCAGCTTCTACACCGGCTTCGACCAGCCGAACACCGTCTACGCCGGATTGATCGGCGGCGCGTTTCTCTCGATGGCGTCGCACGGGGCGGATCAGCTCATCGTGCAGCGGCTGCTGTCGGCGAAGTCGCTCCGCTCGGCGCAGGCCGCGATCATCGGGAGCGGCGTCGCGGTGATCCTGCAGTTCACCCTCTTCCTCATGCTCGGCGTCGGGCTCTGGGCGCTGTACGGCGGCCGGACCTTCCCGACGCCCGATGCGATCTTCCCAACGTTCATCGTCGACAAGATGCCGCACGGTCTCGTCGGGCTGCTGCTCGCCGCCGTGCTGGCGGCCACGATGAGCACGCATTCGGGCGCGATCAACTCGCTGGCCGCCGCTTCCACGCACGACATCTATCTCCCGATCACCAAGCGCGCACCCGGCGACCCGCGGACGTTGCGCGTCGCGCGATGGTTCGCGTTCGCGTGGGGCGTCGTGCTGACCGGAGGCGCGTTGCTCTTCCCGACCAACACGAAGACGCCGGTCGTCATCGTCGCGCTCTCGATCGCGTCGTTCACGTACGGAGGCCTGCTCGGGGGGTTCTTCCTCGCTATCTTCTGGCGACGTGCGCGGCAGTCCGACGCGATCCTCGCGATGAGCGTTGGAATCTCGCTCATGAGCCTCGTCGTGTTCGCCAAACAGATCATGGTGGCGATTCCGGCGTGGTCCGCTCTCTTGCAGCCGCTGTCGACGATCGCGTATCCGTGGTACGTGCTGATCGGAACGCTCATCACACTCGTCACCGGAATGATCGCTTCACTCTTTCACTCGAGTAGTTCCCCTCTCCCTCCCACTCGGCCTCCGCAAACGGTATGACGTTCATCGTGGTTGGCATTGACGGCGGCGCATCGAAGACGCACGCCATCGTGGCCGATCTCACGGGCCGGACGTTGGGCGAGACGGTCGGTCCGGCGAGCGCGGTGCGGCCCGGCCGCGCCGACGCGTCGGCGAACGTGATCGAGTCCGTCGTGGGTGAGGCCCTTGCCGCGTGCGGCCTCAGCGACACGCCGCGGGCGCTCGCCATCGGCGTCGCCGGCATCGGCCGTGATACGGAACGTCAACAGCTCTGGCAGGCGTTGGCCGGGCGCGATCTGGCATCGGAGATCGTGATGCAATCGGACTTCAGCATCGCGCTCGACGACGCATTCGGCGACGGCCCCGGCGTGCTCATTCTGAGCGGCACCGGTTCGGTGGCGTTTGGGCGAGGGCCGACGGGAGCAACGGCGCGGTGCGGCGGCTGGGGTCCGACCTTCGGCGACGAGGGAAGCGGCGCATGGATCGGGCGACGCGCGCTCAGCGTCGTCGCCGCGGCGGCGGACGGCCGCGAGCCGGAGACAGCGCTCACCGGGGCGATCCTCACCGCCGTCCAGGTCGACGAGACGATCGATCTCATCGGCTGGGCCGCCGACGCCACGCCCGCGCAGTTCGCGACGCTCGCGCCGGTGGTCGTCGCCGTCGCGGAATCGGGCGACCTTCGCGCGAACGCCGTGCTGACGCTCGCCGTCGAGGAGCTGGTGCTCCACGCGCGCGCGCTGGCGCGAAAGCTCTTCACCGACGAACGTGCCGCGCTCCCGCTGGCCCTCACGGGTGGAATGCTCGGCCGCGGATCGATGCTGAGAAAGCGGCTCGAACACCGCCTCAAATCGGCGGTGCCCGGCGCGCAACTGCGGACGGAGCCCGTCATCCCCGCGCGCGGTGCGGTGCGGGCGGCGCTGCGCGTGGCCGGCGCGGCGGTCGTCTAGGTCGTCGCGTTGGCCGTCGAAGCACACGTCGCCTTTCTCGGACCCGCCGGCACGTTCACCCATGAGGCCGCACGGGCGATGTGCGGCCCCGGCGCGCGGTACGACGCCTGCTCCACGATCGACGCCGTCTTCGACGCGGTGCGACGGAGGGACGCGCCGACGGGCGTCGTTCCCATCGAGAACTCGACCGAGGGCTCGGTGACGCAGGCCCTCGACTGCCTGCTCGATGGCGATGTGGTGATCGCCGGCGAAATGGTCCTCGACATCACCCACTGCCTCGCGTCGCACGCCGCCGCGCTCTCGGAGGTGGAACGCGTCTACTCGCACCCGCAGGCGCTCGCGCAATGCCGGCGGTGGCTGGCGGAGAATGTCGCCCAGGCACGTCTCGTCGACTCGCCGTCGACGGCCGCCGCCGTGCGTCACGCCGCCGCGGATCACGGTGGCGCCGCGATCGGAAGCCGGTTTGCCGCCGCCCTACACCACGTCCCGGTCCTGCGCGAAGGAATTCAGGACGTCGCACACAACGCGACGCGTTTCGCGCTCCTGGCGCCCCACGACGCCGCGCGCACCGGCGACGACAAGACGACGATCGCGTTCGCCGTTCAGGACGAGCGGGGCGCTCTGCTGCGAGTGCTCGAGATCTTCGACGGCAACGGAATCAACCTGAGCCGCATCGAGTCTCGGCCGAGCAGGCAGCGGGCGTGGGACTACGTATTCGTCGCCGACTTGGAGGGGCACCGATCGGATGAGAACGTCGCCCGCGCCTTGAATGCGCTCGCGGCGAAGTGCCCGATGCTCAGGAATCTGGGGAGCTACCCGCGCTATCGCGGCGCGTGACGTTCGCGGATCTCCGTGCTACTTAGGCATCTCGGATTGGAAGCCGAGCCCTGCCCATGAGCATGAGCCTGAGCATGAGCCTCGAGCAAGAAGCGACAACGGCGCGATTCACATCGCGCCGTTGCTGTAGCTCAAAGCTCTAGCTCGAGCTCATGCTCGAGGCAGGGCTCGCTTCCGAATCCGCGATGCTCGCAGGCCCCGAAGCAACCCGAACGTCCTCAACTCCATCTCAAATCAATCTTCGAAAGGGGCAGCGCTCTCACTCGTTTTCCAGTGATCTCGAATATCGCGTTGCATAGCGCCGGCACGACCGGCGGCAAGGCCGGTTCGCCCAACCCGGTCGGTGCGAACTCCGTGACCTTGAACCAAACGTCGATCGGCGGCGCCTGGCGCATGCGCAGCAGCGGGAAGTTGTTGAAGTTCGTCTGCGTCGTGCGACCCTTGGCGATCGTGATCTCCTGACCGAGCGCCTCGGCGATGCCGTCCATGACGGCGCCCTGCGCCTGATTCTCGGCGTTGCTCGGGTTGATGATCTGGCTGCCGATGTCGCCGACGACCCAGACCTTGTCGACCTTGACCGTTCCATCCTTCGCCACCGTCGCCTGGACGACTTCGGCGAAGTAGCCGCGATGAGAGAAGTGGAACGCGGTTCCCATCGCCGTTCCTTTCGGCAACGAGGCGCGGTTGGCCCAGCCTGAGCGATCGCGCACGGCCTCGACCACGCCGCGCATTCGCTTCCCGTCGAATGCGGGAGCTTGGAAACCGCCTCGGCCGCCGCCCGCGGGCGGGGGTGGCGGCGGCGGAGCGGGCTGCTCGTTCGCCAGCAGATCCAGACGGAATTGCAGCGGGTCCTTCCCCGCGGCGTGCGCCAGCTCGTCGATGAACGACTGCACCGCGAACGCGATGCCGTTGCTCCCTGGGGCGCGTAGCGCGCCCGTCGGCACGCCGAGCGGCATCAGAGACTGGTCGATGACGAAATTCGAAATGAACCGCGCCGGGAATTCGCCGGCCCCGAGGTTCGCGCTCGACGCGGTGCGGCCATTCTCGCCGAAGGACACGAAGTGGTCGCGCCACGCGGTGAGCGCGCCGTTCGCGTCCACACCGCCACTGAAGAAATGGAAGCCGGCGGGGCGATAGGGGTCGTGCTGGATGTCGTCCTCACGCGACCACAGCAGCTTCACGGGGACGTTCGGGAGCTGCTTGGCGATCGCCGCGGCTTCGACCATGTAGTCGTTGGCGAGCCGGCGCCCGAATCCGCCGCCCGAGCGCGTGATGTGGATCGTGATGTCGTCCTGCTTGACGCCAAGCGTTTGCGCCACGAGGCCGCGGCCGCTCTGCGGCTGCTGCGTCGGCGACCAGATCTCGAGCTTGCCGTCCGTGAACAGCGCCGTCGTGTTCTGCGGCTCGAGAGGAGCGTGTGAGATGAACGGATAGAAGTACGCCGCCTCGACGGTCTTCGCGGCGCCCTTCATCGCGCCGTCGAAGTCGCCGTCCTTGCGCAGATTCTGCTGCGCCGGCTGCTTCGACAATGCCTGCGCCTGCGACGCGAACCCTTCGCTGCTCTGCGTGGCGGTCGGGCCCTCGTCCCACTGCACGACGAGCTTCTTTCGCGCCTGCTGGATGAGCCACCAGTTGTCGCCGACCAGGGCGACGCCCGAGAGCAATCCCATCAACCCGCCCTGCTCGCCCTGACCGACGATGAACGCGTGCTTCACACCGGGCTGCGCCTTCATCTCGTCGAGATTCGCGCTCGTCGCCTTGCCGGCGAACACCGGGCACTTCACGTAGCTCGCGTACAACATTCCCGGCATCGTGACGTCGATGCCGAACATCGGCCGCCCGGTCACGATGTTCCGCACGTCTACGCCGGTCACGCGCGTGCCGATGATCTTGAAATCCTTCGGGTCTTTCAGCTTCACCGTCGCGAGATCAGGCGCCGGCAGCGTCGCCGCCTTCGCGACCAGCTCGCCGTACGTCGCCTTGCGGCCGCTCTTGCGATGCAGCACGACCCCGTCGGACGTCTCGAGCTCCGACTCCGGCACGTTGAACGTCTGCGCCGCCGCGGCGACGAGCATCGCCCGCCCCGCCGCGCCGACCTGGCGCATCGGCATCCAGTTCGTCGGCGTCGCTGTGCTTCCGCCGGCGCTCTGCCCCTGGAACTTGCTCGTGTCGAGCGGCGCCTGTTCGATGCGCACGTCCTTCCACGCCACGTCCAGTTCGTCCGCGATGATCATCGGAAGCATCGTTTTCACGCCCTGCCCGATCTCCGGATTCTTGGCGATGATCGTGACGATGCCGTCCGGCGTGATGCGAATGAAGTTCCCGAGCGCGGTTTCTGCCGCGGCCGGCGTGAGCGCGAACGCTTCGGCGGTTTCACCGAGCTTGACGTACGCGCCGAGGAGAATGCCGCCGCCGGCGAGCGCGGTGACGCGCAGGAATGAGCGCCGGTCGACTGTCGAATTGAGCGTCGTGGTCATTGGCGTCTCCTCCCGGCTCACGGATTGCCGCTCGAGCGCGAGCCGCCGACCGCCGCCGGCATCTGCGCTGCACGGTGAATCGCCTGCCGAATGCGGAGATAGGTCGCGCACCGACAGATGTTGCCGTTCATCGCGGCGTCGATGTCGGCGTCGGTCGGATTCGGCTTACTCGCGAGGAGCGCGGACGCCGACATGAGCTGTCCGGCCTGGCAGTAGCCGCACTGCGGGACGTCCAACTCTTCCCACGCGCGCTGCAGCGGATGAGAGCCGTCGGTCGACAGCCCTTCGACCGTCGTGACTTCCGTCCCGGCCACCGTGGACGCGCGGCGCTGGCACGAACGGATCGCCGTGCCGTTCACCTGCACCGTGCACGCGCCGCACTGCGCGATACCGCAGCCGAACTTCGTGCCCTTGAGGTCGAGCACGTCCCGGAGCACCCACAACAGGGGCATGTCGTCCGGAACGTCGACCGAAGTCGGCTTGCCGTTGACCTTGAAGGAGATCGCCATGCGGAGAGCCCTCGTTGTTTTCTGGTCTCAGGTCACTGGTCTCTGGTCTCTGTGGTCTAAGGTGACCAGAGACCTGAGACCAGAGACCAATCAACTACACCGTGCTAACCGGCGGGACCCTCAGCGGCTCACCGGCCAACGCATCCGCCGCCGGCGTCGACGACACCGGACGGTCGAAGTCGCCTTCCCAACGTGCCATCACGACCGTCGCCAGGCAATTCCCGATGACGTTGAGCGACGTACGCGCCATGTCCATCAAGGCGTCGACTCCAAGGATGACGGCCACGGCCTGAAGGGGCAAGCCGAATTGCGACAGCGCTCCCGACAATATCACGAGCGCGGCCCTCGGCACCGCCGCCACGCCTTTGCTGGTGAGCATCAGCGTCAGCATCATGACCAGCTGCGTGGAGATCGGCATGTCGATCCCCGCCGCCTGCGCCGCGAACACCGATGCGAGGGACAGATACAGCGTGCTCCCGTCCAGATTGAACGAGTAGCCCGTCGGCAGAACGAACGCCACGATCCGCCGCGGCACCCCGAGCTGCTCCATCCGCTCCATGGCCAGTGGGAAGGCGGCCTCCGACGACGCCGTCGTGAAGGCTATGAGCCAGGGCTCGCGAACGGCCCGTACGAACCGTCCGATCGGGACGCGGAAGATGAGCGCCACGGGCAGCAGCACGAACAGCGCGAACACGACCAGCGACCCGTATAGCGTGGCGACGAGAATTCCGAGGTTCCGGAGCACGCCCAGGCCGCTCTTCGACACCGTGACCGCGATGGCGGCGCCGATGCCGATCGGCGCATACACCATGACGATGCCGACGAACTTGAACATCACCTCCGAGAGGCTCTCGCAGGCGCTGAGCATGAACGCCTTGCCCGGCCCCTGCACTTGCGACAGCGCGACGGCGAAGATGATCGCGAAGAACACGATCTGAAGCACCTGGTTCGTGCTCGCCGCCTCGAAGAAGCTCTGCGGAACCGTGTGCTCGATCACGCCCGTGAGCGTCGTGTGCGTCGCGGCGAGCTCGGCGCCTTCCTTGGCCGACACGGCGCCGAGGTCCACGCCGCGCCCCGGCTTGACCACGTTGACGGCGATCAGTCCGACCGCCAGCGCGAGCGTCGTGATGATCTCGAAGTAGACGATCGAGCGAAACGCCAACCGGCCCACGCGCTTCATGTCGTCGCCGTGCCCGGCGATGCCGACGACCAGCGTCGCGAAGAGCAGCGGAACGATCAACGACTTGATCATCCGCAGGAAGACCGACGACAGGACGTTCAGGTCCGACGCGGCCCACCCGTGATGGACGTCGCGGGCGGAGTCGGGGAATAGCCATCCGACGAGAATCCCGACGACCATCGACACGATGATCCACTGCGACAGCGTGATGCGTCGCAGGAAGGACTTCGGCGCGCTGCTTTTCGCCGGCGGTGCGTATGCGGTCGAGTCGTGCATCAGGGCCCCCCTTGGCGCTGAGCTACTAACGCTGTTAGGCGCGCCTCGCCGGCACGATCGGTCCCGTCCCGCGGCGCAGCGTGGAATGCGTGTACCCGTACGCGAAATACAGCACGAGCCCGATCACGAGCCACCAGCCGAATCGGACCCACGCCAGGCTCGGCAACCCCCGCATCACGAATACGCAAAGGGCCGCGCCGACCAGGCCAACGAAGTGCACGAAGGGCACGCGGAACGGTCGCGGGCGGTCCGGATCCGTGTAGCGAAGCACGATCACCCCGATGCTCACCAGCGCGAATGCGAACAGCGTCCCGATGTTGGTGAGGTCGTACGTCTCGCCGGCGTCGCCGATGAGCGCCCAGAGCGCGACGAAGACGCCGGTCACGATCGTCGTCATGTACGGCACGTGCGACTTGCCGCTCAGCTTGGCGGCCCAACGCGGGAGCAAGCCGTCGCGCGCCATGGCGAAGAAGATGCGCGGCTGACCGTACTGGAATACCAACAACACGGCCGCCATCGAGAAGATGGCGCCCAGTGACACGATCTTGGCGATGCTGGTCATGCCCGTCGCCTTGAGTGCGTACGCCAACGGGTCGGCGGCCGAGCCAAGATCCTTCGACGGAACCATTCCCGTCAGGACCGCCCCGATCACGATGTAGATGACCGTACAGATGGCAAGTCCGCCCAGAATGCCGATCGGCAGATTCCGCTGCGGGTTCTTCGTCTCTTCGGCCGCGGTCGAGATCGCGTCGAACCCGATGTAGGCGAAGAACACGATCGCCGCGCCCTGGTGGATCCCGCGGAATCCGTTCGGCGCGAACGGGTGGTAGTTCGCCGGCGTGATGTGCCCGAGTCCCATCACGATGAACAGCGCGAGCACGATGAGCTTCACGGCCACCATGATGTTGTTGGCGCGAGCGCTTTCGCGAACGCCGAGCAACAGCAGCCAGGTGATCAACATGACGATCGAGAACGCCGGCACGTTGATCAGGATCGGCATGTTTCCGATGTGCGGCGCACTCGTGAGGAGGCCGTGCACCTTGGGGTCGGAGCTCAACAGCGCCGTCCGGTAGCCCGTCGTCAGCCAATCAGGGATGTGAATCCAGTCGCCGACGAGCGACTTGAAGTAGTCGCCCCACGAGATCGCGACGGCGACGTTCCCCACCGCGTACTCGAGGATCAGATCCCAGCCGATGATCCACGCCACCAGCTCGCCGAGCGTCGCGTACGAATACGCGTACGCGCTGCCGGCCTGCGGGATCATCGCCGCCAGCTCGGCGTAGCACAGTCCGGCCAGCCCGCAGCACGCGCCGAGGAGGAGAAACGAAAGAACGAGCGCCGGCCCGGCGCCCACCCGAATGATTTCGCCGTTGGGGCCGATCTGTCCCGCCGCGGCCGAGCCGATCGAACCAAAGATCCCGGCGCCGATGACGGCGCCGATCGCCAACATGATCAGGTCGCCGGAACCCAACGCGCGCTTGAGCGCGTTGGGGTTGTCTCCCTCGCTGATCAGCTCCGCTATCGGCTTTCGCGAGAAGAGATTCGGCATTTCGGTCTCGGCTAGCGCGCCACCGGCGTGCCGCTCTCGATGCGCATCCCGTAGAACGAGCGGTACACGAACGCCATCGAGACCACGAAGAACACCGCCGCGAGCATGTGGCTCAGCGCCGGTCCGCGCTGCTCGGTGAGCGACACCGCCAACTCCACGGCGAGCAGGCCGAACAGCGTCGTGAACTTGATGATCGGGTTGAGCGCCACCGAAGACGTGTCCTTGAACGGATCGCCCACCGTGTCGCCGACGACGGTCGCCGCGTGGAGCGGCGTGCCTTTCTGTTTCAGCTCGACCTCGACGATTTTCTTCGCGTTGTCCCACGCGCCGCCGGCGTTCGCCATGAAGATCGCCTGATACAATCCGAACAGCGCGATCGAGATCAGATAGCCGATGAAGAAGAACGGCTCGTAGAACGCGAAAGCGAGCGTGGCGAAGAAGACGGTCAGGAAGATGTTGAACATGCCGGCCTGCGCGTACTTCGTGCAGATCTCGACGACCTTCTTCGAGTCGGCGACGGAGGCCGCCGCCGTGCTCTCGAGGTTCATGTTCGCCTTGATGAACTCGACCGCGCGGTAGGCGCCCGTCGTCACCGCCTGGATGGACGCGCCGGTGAACCAGTAGATGATCGCGCCGCCGGTGATCAACCCGAGCAGGAACGGCGGGTGCAGCAGCGACAGCTTGTCGATGTTCGCCGTGAGGCCGTTGGTGAGCGCCACGATGATCGAAAAGATCATCGTCGTCGCGCCGACGACGGCCGTGCCGATGAGCACCGGCTTGGCGGTGGCTTTGAAGGTGTTCCCCGCGCCGTCGTTCTCCTCGAGGAAATGCTTGGCGCGTTCGAAGTTCACCGGGAAGCCGTACTGCTGCTGGATCTGCCCGGCCACGCCCGGGATCTGCTCGATCTGCGACAGCTCGTACACCGACTGCGCGTTGTCCGTCACCGGACCGTACGAGTCGACGGCGATCGTCACCGGGCCCATGCCCAGGAACCCGAATGCCACGAGACCGAACGCGAATACCGCCGGGGCGACCATCAGCGCACCGGCACCCTGCGGGAACGATAGGCTGACCCAGTACGCGATCGTCATCAGCGCCATGATCGTGATGCCCAGCCAATACGCGCTGAAGTTGCCGGCCACGAGGCCGGACAGGATGTTGAGCGACGGCCCGCCCTCGCGCGACGAGATGACGACTTCCTTCGTGTGCCGCGAGTCGACGGAGGTGAACACCTTCACGAACTCCGGAATGATCGCGCCGGCCAGCGTGCCGCACGTGATGACCGCCGACAGCTTCCACCACAGCGTGCCGTCACCCAGATCCGGAATGATGAGCTTCGACACGATGAACGTCGCCCCGACGGACAGGATCGACGTCAACCACACGAGGAAAGTGAGCGGCGCCTCGAAGTTCATCTTGTCGGCGGCGGCGTAGCGCGCCTTGGCGATCGCCGCGTTGAGCAGGTACGAGAGGCCGCTCGTCACCACCATCATGATGCGCATCACGAAGATCCAGACGAGCAGCTGGACCTTCACGTGGTCGTCCTTCACCGCGAGCACGATGAACGAGATGAGCGCGACGCCGGTGACGCCGTACGTCTCGAAGCCGTCGGCGCTGGGGCCGACGGAGTCGCCGGCGTTGTCGCCCGTGCAGTCGGCGATCACGCCGGGGTTGCGCGCGTCGTCCTCCTTCACGTTGAACACGATCTTCATGAGGTCGGCGCCGATGTCGGCGATCTTCGTGAAGATGCCGCCGGCGATTCGAAGCGCCGCCGCGCCGAGCGATTCGCCAATGGCGAAGCCGATGAAGCACGAGCCCGCGTACTCGCCTGGAACGAACAGCAGGATCGTCAGCATCAGCACCAGCTCGACCGAGATCAGCAGCATGCCGATGCTCATGCCGGCCGAAAGCGGAATCGCGTAGCAGGGATACGGCTTGCCGCGAAGCGCCGCGAACGAGGTCCGCGAATTCGCGAACGTATTGACCCGAATGCCGAACCAGGCGACGCCGTAGCTGCCGGCGATCCCGATCAGGCTGAACGCCAGGATGATGATGACTT
Source organism: uncultured Gemmatimonadaceae bacterium (assembly GCA_963736315.1). Taxonomy (GTDB): domain Bacteria; phylum Gemmatimonadota; class Gemmatimonadetes; order Gemmatimonadales; family Gemmatimonadaceae; genus JAQBQB01. Next base: position 1,616,058 of record CAVTOB010000001.1, read on the forward strand.
TGTCGAGCGAGAAATGCTGGAGAACGCCGAAGTACAGCGCGATGACGATCCCGATGAAGAACTCGAGGATCAGGATGAACTTGCCCTGCGTGACGAGGTAGGTCTTGCACGTCTCGTAGATCAGCTCGGAGACCGCTCGCATCGACTCGTGCACGGCCATGTTCTTGAGCCGCGTGTAGATCGCGAGACCGAACAGGAGTCCGAGGGCGCAGACCGCCAGCCCCCCGATGAGGAGCGTGCCGCCGGGAACGCCGAGGAACGTCACCGAATTCAGGTTCGGAATGACGAGATTGGCTTCACCGCCGGCGGCCTGCTGCAATAGCGCGTTGACCGTCAGGTTCATTAGTGAGATATGTCGAGTGGGAGTCCGAAAGCCTTCAGGAGCGAAGACCCTCGCGGCTGCGCCGGGGGGCAGAAAAAAAGCCCATGTAACTCATCATGGGCCCTGCACTTCAGCTAGATCGCCTAATGATAGAACCAGGCGTTCCGGTTGGCTAGGACAGCGGGTCTCTGGTCTCCGGTCTCTGGTCTCAGGTCTCTGGTCTCTGGTCTCAGGTAACTGCGGAGACCTGAGACCCGCGACCTGAGACCTCTCAGAAGTCGTAGATGATCTGCGCCTTCATCCGAATCGGCGTTCCGTCGGGCTTCGTCCCCGGACGGAACTTGAACGATCGCAAGACCTCGTCGAGACGCCGGTTGTACCCGCCGTCGCGCGTCGGCGTGAAATGGAAGTCGATCACCTTGCCCGTGGAATCGACGTCGTACTCGGCCACGAGATGGAAACCGCGGACCCTGTCCGGCATCGGCAGCGGCGGAATGAAGAGCTCCGTGGGCGACGGCGGATAGTTCGCTTGCAGACCACCGCCGGTGCCGGGACCATTGCCCGATCCGCGTCCTGTGCCGGTGCCGGAGCCGTTTCCACCGCCGGTTCCCGGACCATTCCCGGCTGACCCATCCCTTCCCGTTCCGCCCCCGGTGCCGCTCTGCGCCGCCGTCGAGTCGGGCGCCTTCGGCCCCTCGATCTTGAGCTCTGGCGGGGCCGGCGTCGGCTGCGTGATCTCGGGCAGCTTCAGCGCGACCTGTTGTACGACGGGCTTCGGTTCCGGCTTGGGCGGCGGGACAATGGGAGGAACCACCGGCGGAACGACCGCTTTCACGACCGGCTGCTGAGTGGCCGCCAACATTCGAACGTAGGTGACTCGCGCGTGGTCGCCGGTGCCGCGGTGTCCGCCGCCTCCCCCCCCAGCAGGCCCCGGTCCGCCCGCTCCCTGCGGCATCTCCTTCACGTCAGCGGTGTGAAGAGCGAAGTCGCCGACGAGCAGAAAGATGATGAGCGCGTGCAGCGCCGCCGACAGCACGCTCCAGCCGCGCCGATCCTCGCGCGCGACCGGGAGCCGCGTCGCCGGTACACGGCGGCGTTCGCGGTCGGGAGTCGTCTCAGTCGCCTGAACAACAGGCTTCGTACGAGTAGCGATCAGCACAGCCATCTCCGCCGGGGCGTGGCGTCCTTAGCCCAGTTATACGACTAATGACCCTCGAAGGGTTCGTGCCACCCCTGAAAAGAGACGCGGGCGGAGCCGGATGGCCCCGCCCGCGACTTTGGTCCCCTTATCTGCGTGCGTTACTTCGCCGCCGGGGCCGGCGCGCCGTTGGCGCCCGGCGTGTCTTTCGGCGGCACACCGATGACCTTCACGCCTGCACCGCGCGCAACGTCCATCGCGTCGATGATGTCGGCGTATTTTCGCCGGGCACACCCTTCACGAAGATGATCTTCTCGGGGCGCGGATCGTAAATGCCCTTCAGTTCACCAGGAAGTTCCGCACGCGACACCTGCTTCGTGTTGATCGCGTACTTCCCGCCCGGGCTTACCTCGAGCACGATCTGGTCGTTGTTCTTGTTAAACGGCTGCACCGTCGGGTTCGGATCGGGCAACTGGATGTCGATCGCCTTTCTCATGGACGGCAACACCGCCATGAAGATGATCAACAGCACGAGAAGCACGTCGATCATCGGCGTAACGTTCGGCTCGTTGGACAGGGTACCGCCGGTCGAGCCGCCGCCGCCACCACCTGGGGTCATCGACATTACTTGGCTCCTCCCGGTGGCGCGCCCGGCGCCGGCGTCGGATTCCTGGCGTCGCCAGCCACCGTGGACACGGTGCCCGGCTTCTGGTCACCGATCAAGCCAGCGACCTTCACACCGTTGTGCATCGCGATGTCGAGCGCGTCCAGAACCTTGGCGTAGTCCAGGTTCTTGTCGGCCTTGAGGTACATGATGTAGTCGTCGCGCGGCGTATCGACGTAAATGTGCTTGAGCGCCGCCGCGACGTCTTCCTGTCTGATTTGCTTCTTGTTCAGGTAGTAATGGCCATCCTTGTCGATGCCCAGCACCTGATCGGTCTGGTCGTCTTCCGGATGGTCCTTGATGTTCTGGGCCTGCGGTGGGTCAGCCTGGAATCCCGCCAAGAGTGCCGGCGTGACCACCATGAAGATGATCAGCAGCACGAGCATGACGTCCACCATCGGCGTCACGTTCGGCGTGGACTGAACACCGGCACCACCTCCACCCGTCGACATTGCCATTCGAAATCCCTCCGCGACGTGGTGGACTTACTGCGAGATCGGGCCGCCGCTCGAGGCGGCGTTGAACTCACGGGTGAAGCGCGACCGGCCGAACTCGCCCGACACGCCCTTGATGAGGTAGTCGATCATTTCCTTCGACACGTACGTCATCTCGGCCGTGAGGTTGTCGATCTTCGTCGTGAAGTAGTTGTACGCCCACACGGCCGGGATGGCGACGAGCAGACCGAACGCCGTCGTGATCAGCGCTTCGGCGATACCACCGCCGATCGCCGCGAGGCCGCCGGAACCCGACGCGGCCATGCCGGTGAACGAGTTCACGACGCCCATCGTGGTGCCGAGCAGTCCGACGAACGGCGCCGTCGCGCCGACGGTGGCGAGCACCGCCAGGCCGCGCTTCAGGTTCGTGATCTCGAGGAGCATGTTGCGCTCGACCGCGCGCTCCGCCGAGTTGATGTCGGCGACCGTGACCGAGCCGTCGGCGATGAGGGGCTTCACTTCACCGAGCGCGCCGCCGAGGACGACGGCGACGTGCGACTTCTTGTAGCTCTCGGCGAGACGGATCGCTTCCGTGAGGTTGTCTTCCTCGAGGAACTGCGAGAATTCCGGAGCGAACTTGATCGTCTCCTTCTGCGCTTTGCGGAGGTTCCACCACTTCGACACCATGACCGTCAGGGAGTAGATCGACATGACCGCCATGACGACGCAAATGCCCTTGGCAAAATTGCCCATCTGGTGCCATAGGCCGAGCAATGAGAAATCCATAATCTTCGAGTCTCCGACTCAGTGAAGTGGTGGTGATCTACTTGGTCAGGTTGAACTGGAACGGCATCTGCACGAGCTGTCGGACTTTCTTCCCGCCGACTTCCGCGGGGTAGAACCGCATGTTCGGGAGCGCGGACTTGACCGCGTTCGTGAACAGGTCGTGCGTCGACTTGAGGATGTGGAACTGGCTCATGTCGGCGCGGCCCGTCGTGTCGACCACGAACTGGGCCAGCACTTCGCCTTCGACGTTGGCCGAGCGGAGCATGTCGGGATAGTGCGGCGCCGTGTTGTTCGGGTACGGCGTGACCTGCTTCTCGACCTGGAATTCGAAGTACGTCTGGTTGTCGTTTACCGGCGTAGGCGTTCCGCCGACGACGCCCTTGGCGAAACCGCCGGCGACGCCCTTACCCGTGAAGTCCGATTCGTCCGTGACCTTCTTGGACATGTCGATCTGCGGCAACACGTCGGGGATCTTGATCGGGGCGGTCAACACCTGGAAGCCTTTCGGCGGCGGAGCCTTCATGATGACTTCCGGCGGCGGCTTCACGACATCTTTTGGCGGCGGGGGTTCGTCCTTCTTCACTGTGACGAACTCGACCTTCTCGGCTTTCGGCTTTTCGAGCGCGTTGCCTACGCTGTACGTCGCGTAGACCGCGGCCGAAATCACCGCCGAGTGGATGACGAAGCTCCACAGGAACCCGCCGGCACGTTTTTGCTTCGCTGCCTTCGACTCAATGAGTTGGTCGAACATGTCTCGTTGGCCTGATTGGGTACGAGGTAACGCGCGGGACGTTTCGGTGGCTTAACCTACGCCCCCACCGTTAGGGCGGAATGCTGCCAAGATTAAGAGTTGGTGAAGCCAGCCTAGTAGCAATTTTCGTGTCGCTGCGAGGCGGGGCGCCGATTCATCCCTCGGCAGGTTCCACCACCGGTTCGGGCTCCCCCGGCGCCGCCTCGCGTGCGCTCGGCGCGGCCTGCACGACGATGGGGAGAACGATCGTGAAAATCGAGCCGCGGCCGAGGCGCGACTGCACCGTGATCGTCCCCTCGTGCGCCTGCACGATCCATTGCGCGATCGCCAATCCTAGACCGAACCCACCGCGCTCCGATTGGCGCGATCGCGCGCGGTCGGCGCGCCAGAACCGATCGAACACATGCGGCATATCGTTCGCCGCGATGCCGATCCCCGTGTCGCGGATGGCGATGGCGATCTCGTCTTCACCGCGACGCGTCGCCGAGAGCTCCACGTGACCGCCGCGCGGCGTGTATTTGATCGCGTTCGTGACGACGTTGAGGAACAGCTGGCGGAGTCTCGTCCGATCCCCCATCACGACGCCACCCTCGAGCGCCGACAGCTTGAGCGTGAGCCCGGCGTCCTCTCCGAGAATGACCGCCGTCTCGTAGATCTCGCGAATCAACGGCTCCATCTCGATCGGCGTGCGATGGATGTCGAACCGACCCTCGTCGGCGCGCGCCAGCGTGAGGAGGCTGTTCACCAGGTCGGACATCCGCGCCGTTTCCTGGAGCGCCTCCTCCAGCGCGACCATGCGGTCGCCCCGACTCGTACCGGGATGCATCGCGCGCTCGACGTCGGCGCGGAGGACGGTGAGCGGCGTCTTGAGCTCATGGCTCGCGTCGGCGGTGAAGCGGCGGAGCGCGCCGAACGAAGTCTCGAGCCGCGACAGCATCGCGTTCACGGTGAGGCTCAGGCGTGAAAGCTCGTCGTTGCTCGCATCGGCGGGGAGCCGTCGATGGAGGCTCCTGCCGTCCGTGATGGCTTCGACCTCATTGATCAGCTCGTCCACGGGCTTGAACGATCGGCCCACGACGAGGTACGCGACCCCCATCGACACCAGGAAGATGATCGGCGCGAGCATGATCATCGTGCCGACGAGGAGCTGGGTGGGGACGTCGGTACCCGTCACCTGACTCGCCGCGATGACGCGCGAGAAGTTCGGCCCGGCGGCGGTCGCGACGCGCGACACGGCGAGAAGACGCAGCGAGTCGCTGCGCACGCTCACGATGAAAAACACGCTCTCGTCCGTGAGCTGAAGCGCCGCGCGGAGGAACTGCGTCTGGTCGTCTCCCGAAAGGAGGCGCATGAGCGTCGACGTGTACAACTGCTTGCCCGCCGGATCCAGCACCATGAAGTAGCCCGGCAACGGGTCGAGGAGGTCCCCGAGCTCCTTGGTGCCCTTCGTCTGCGGCGAGGATTTGTTGCTGCTGTCGATGGACGTGAGCTTGGGGTGCAGCCGCTGTCCGCTCTGGAGCGTCAGCACGACGCTGTCGGCGACGCGAAACGCGTTCGCGGCGATGGCCGCCTGTGTCGCGCTCTTCGATTGGCCGACGAGCAACGCGACGACGAACGTGATCATCGTCGCCAGCAACAGCACGGCGTACGAGACGGTGAGCCTTGCCCGTGTCGACATCATGGCTCAGCGGTCCTTCGTATCCCTGCCTCCGGCCGAAGGCGTTCGCATGTGCGATCCACGACCGGGCTCACGTTTCTCCTCGCGCTTCTCGTCGCGTTTGTCGTCACGCCGCGCGTCCGATTTCTCGTCCTTGATCATATACCCGACGCCGCGCACGGTGGTGATGAGGCGATTGCCGTGCTTGGCGTCGACCTTCTTGCGAAGGTGGTTGATCACGACGTCGACGATGTTCGTGCCGGGGTCGAAATGGTAGCCCCAGGCGTACTCGGTGATCAGCGTCCGGCTCATGACGCGCCCGGCGTGGCGCATCAGGTATTCGAGAACGGTGAATTCTTTGGGCGTCAGCTCGATCAGCTCGCCGGCGCGGCGCACCTCGCGCGTCGCCTGGTCGAGCACCAGGTCGCCGACGACGAGCGTCGGCGAAGCGAGCGCCCGCGGCCGCCGCGCGATCGCCTCGACGCGCGCCAGTAGTTCCTCGAACGCGAACGGCTTCGTGACGTAGTCGTCGGCGCCGGCCCTGAGCGCGGTGACTTTCGCATCCACCGCGTCTTGCGCCGTGAGCACGAGGACCGGCCGCTCGAAGCCGCGCGCGCGCAGCGTGTGCAGCAGCTCGAGACCGGATTTTCCCGGCAGACGCATGTCGAGGACGATGAGGTCGTAGGCCTCCGAGCCCGCACGCCGCTCCCCCTCCTCGCCGTCAGCGACGAGATCGACGGACCAGCGCTGCTCCTCGAGCCCGCGCTTCACGTACTGCCCGACGGTCGGATCGTCCTCGATGACGAGGATTCGCATCGGGAAAACCTACTCCGAGGACCGGTCGGAAGGCGAACTGTCTCGAACTGTCTCGAACTGTCTCGAACTGTCTCGAACTGTCTCGAACTGTCTCGAACTGTCTCGAACTGCCCCCGCACTAGACGCGATCGCTGCGGATTCAGGGCGTCTAGGCGTCAGCGACAGCGTCAGCACCAGGAAACCGCGCAGTTCAACCTGACGCTGCCGCCTGCGGCCTGTCGCTACAGACTCGCCTCAACACTCCACGTCATTCGTGCGCCCGCGCATTTAGCCTTTTTTCGGCCTCGACAGGCCATACTCCCTAATCTTCCTGTACAGCGTCTTCGACGAGATCCCGAGCGTCTTTGCCGCGCGTCCCTGGTGCCAGTTCGACTGGGACAGCACCGCCTCGATGTGCTGCCGCTCGAGCTCGGCCAGCGTGACCTGCGACCCCACCGACGCCCGCGACGCGGAGCCTTGTGGTGAGAGCGGGAGATCCTGGGCGCGGATCTCGGTCTGCGCGGCGTTCGACAGCAGGACCACGCGCTCGACGGCGTTGCGCAGCTCGCGCACGTTGCCCGGCCACGGATACGCCTGCATCAGCGCGATCGCGTCCGCGGTCAGCGTCGGGGCCGAGGAGCCGGCAAGCTGCGTGAGGAAGTGTTGGGCGAGCAGCGGAATGTCCACCGCCCGTTCGCGCAACGGCGGCAGCGAGACCGTCACGGCGTTCACGCGGCACAGCAAATCGTCTCGGAAACGGCCGTCGTGCACGGCCTGCTCGAGGTCGTGGTTGCTCGACGTCACGAGGCGCACCGACACCTCGACCTTTTGCGTGCCGCCGACCCGGAAGAAGCTCCCGTGCTCCAGCGTTCGCGCGAGCTTCGACTGGAGCTTCGCGCTGAGCATCCCGATGTCGCCGATGAACAGCGTTCCGCCCGCAGCCAGCTCGATGAGCCCCGCCTTCCGCGTCACCGCGCCGCTGAACGCTCCGCGCTCGTGACCGAACAACTCGATGTCGAGCACGCCCTCGGCGAGCAGCGAGCTGTCCGCCTCGATGATCGGACCGGTGCGGCCCGAGAGACGATGGATCGCCCGCGCGAGGAGACGTTTGCCCGTTCCCGACTCGCCGGTGATGAGCACCGGCGAATCCGTCGTCGCGACACGCTCGAGCAGCGCCAGCACCGCGTGCATCGGCGCGTACTGCGTCACGACCTCGGGGGTCGAGTCCACGCGCGAGAGGCGAGCTTGGAGGTAGCGGTTCTCGCGCGCGAGCTGGTGCTTCTCCCACGCGCGGCGGACCAGCACGTCGATCTCGGCCATCCGGTACGGCTTGGCCAGATAGTCGTACGCGCCGAGCTTCATCGCCGTGATCGCGGTTTCGACGGTGCCGTTGCCCGTGATGACGATGACTTCGGGCGGCTCCGGTTCGGAGCGCAGTTGGCGCAGCACCTCGAGCCCATCCACCTCCGGCATCACGATGTCGACGATGGCGACGTCGTAGGCTTCGTCGCGGAGCGCTTGAAGCGCCGCCTTCCCGTCGCCGACGCACGCCACCTGGTGACCGCGGCTTCGCAGGAACGTGCAGAGGATCTGGGCGAGATTCTCCTCGTCTTCGGCCACGAGCACGCGAATGCCGCGGCTCGGCTGCGTGTCAGCGGACGCGCGCTCGAGCGGCGTCCGGTCGGGAGTCGTGCCGCTCGTCATTTGTCCCCCGCCGGCAGAAGAATGCGGAACACGCTGCCCTCGCCGACCGTGCTGTCCACCTCGATGCGGCCGCCGTGCTCGGTCACGATCGCGTAGCAAATCGAGAGTCCCAGACCCATTCCGCGGCTCGGTCCCTTCGTCGTGAAGAACGGCTCGAAGATCTTCGAGCGATCGGCGCCGCGAATGCCCTGCCCGCGGTCGATCACCTCGGCGACAGTCGTCGCGCCGTCGGCGTCGGACCGGGTGCGGAGCGAGATCACGCCTTTGTCCTCCATCGCGTCGAGCGCGTTGAGAAGAAGCGCCAAGAAGACCTGGACGAGCTGCTCTTCGTTGGCGTGCACCGGGCGAATCGTCGAATCGGCGTCCACGCTCAGCGCCACGCGCCGGAAGCGCGGATGGTGTTTGACGAGGCGCAGCGTCTTGTCGATCACCACGTTCACGTCGACCACGGTCTTCGTCGTCGGCTTGGGACGGCTGAAGTCGAGCAGCCCGTCGATGATTCCCTTGCAGCGACGGACTTCCTGCTGGATGAGCGAGAGCGATTCCTTCGTCTCTCCCCCGCCGCGCTGCACGGCGACCGTTCCCTCGTCGATCGCCAACGACAGCGTCTCGGCGCACGCGCCGATCGTCGCCAGCGGATTGTTGATCTCGTGCATGACGCCGGCGGCGAGCGTGCCGATCGCGGCGAGCTTTTCCGCCTGCGCGAAGCGTTGCTCGGCGCGACGCCAATCCGTGATATCCTCGCCGATCGTGATGACGTGCGACACGTCCTTGTTGTCGAGGTGCATCGGGATCTTGGTGATCCGGTACGCGCGCGCCTCGCCGAACGCGCTCGATTCGATCGGGAACTGCTGCATCTCGCCCGACTCGAACACGCGCTCGAACTCGCCCCGAAGAACCTCGGCCGGCTGACGGTGCAGGATCTCGAAGATCGTCCGCCCGATCGCTTCTTCGCGCGAGACGCCCTGTAGCCCGATCTCGCGCTTCCGATTCCAGGCCTGGATCCGGTACGAGCGGTCGATCACGTAGATGCCGACGGGGAGCGAGTCGATGATCTTCTCGGTGAACCGCCGCTGATCCTCGATCTCCCGCGTGCGGGCGGCCACCTCCGACTCGAGCCGGTGCGCGTACTCGGCGTCGCGCAGCGCCGGAGCGAGCAGATCGGCGACGGCCGAGATGAAGATCGCGTCCTCGCCGGAGAGCTCGCGCCCGGGGCGCACGGTGAGCGCGCCGAGCTCCTGGCGCCCGGCGAGGAGACGCGCGGCGACGAAGCCGTCGCCCGGTTGCTCACTGCCCCGGGCGAGTTGTTCGGCTACCGCCTCGGCGGCCGTCGGATCCTGCGCGACCGACCAAGCGCGCCGAAGGCCGTCGAGCCCACGGAGCCATAGAGTGGCCTGAGTGCCGTCGAGTTGCGTTGCGACCGACGACAGCACGCCCGGTACGACCGCACCAACCGAATCGCCGGTGGCGATCGCGGTCGCGATCTCCGCGAGCGCTGCCAGGGTTCGTGGAACGGGAATCGAAAGTCGGCGCTTGCGCGGCGCATGTGAGCGCACGCTGGGAGCCGACGAACCCGGAGTGGGAGAAGACGGAGACGAAGAGGACACAGCGTCGCAGCGGTCTCGGGAGGCGAGGACAAGATGACCGAACGCACAGGTTAGACGCTCGCCGCCGCGCCGCGCAACGCGCGGCAGATACCTGCGAAATTCAGCTGGGACGACCCCGCGAACCGCGACTCGACTGGATCTTAACTGACCGATCCTAACCTGCTATTTGGCAGCAGTTAGCTTGTCGATCTCATCCAATAACTCGGCGTCCATTCGACGGTCGCTGGGGTTGTGCTCGACGTGCTCCCAGCGGATGGTTCCGCTCGCGTCGAGGAGGAAGTAGGCGCGGTTGGAGTAGTAGCGATCCTCGAGCAGCACTCCATAGAGTCGCGACACGTCGCGCCGGAAGTCGCTCAGCATGTGGACCTGAAAGCCATGCTTGTGGCGGTACTCCTTGAGCGTCGCCGTCGAGTCGACGCTGATCGGGAGGACGGTGATGCCGCGTCGCGCGAACTGATCGTGGTCGTCGCGCATCTCGCAGAATTCCGCCGTGCACGTGCTCGTGAAGGCGAGCGGGAAGAACGCGATCAGAACCGGCGCGCCGCGCAGTGCCGACAGCGTCACCTTGTCGCCGGTCGTCGACGGCAGGGTGAAGTCGGGCGCTTCTTGGCCGACGGTGGGAACGGCGCGAGATTCGACAGCAGTCATGGTTCGAAGAAGTGGAAGCGGTGAGTTGACGCCCTTGGATCGAGTCAAATCTATGAGCCCTCGTATGCACCCTTTGGTCCGAACTGTCACGGTCTGCCTCGCGCTGCTCGCGGCGTGCGGCGGCGGCGGTTCGGGACCGGCGGCCGTCACCACCACGGTCCCGCAGCCGATCGCCGGCGACATCGAGCGCACTCAATTCGCGCCGGAGCTGAACGTCCACCTCGACCAGATGGTGAAGCGCGCGTCCGGGCTCTACGTGCAGGACCTCACGACGGGCACCGGCACCTTCGCAGCGCGCGGACGCACCGCGGTGGTGCGCTACACCGGTTGGCGCGCTGACGGCAAGCAGTTCGACGACGGCGAAATCACGATCACTCTCGGCTCCAGGCAGACGATCGCCGCCTGGGAGGAAGGGCTGCTCGGAATGCGCGTCGGTGGGAAGCGGCGTCTCGTCGTGCCGCCCAACCTCGGATACGGCGTGCGCGGCGCGGGGAAAGAAATCCCACCGAACACGGTGCTCGTGTTCGACATGACACTGTCCTCGGTGTATTGACCGCGAATACGGGCGGTCAGGCCGAACGAAGCCGCATCAGGTGTTTCTTGAGCGCGGCGACGGTGCCGACAGCAGCGATGGCCCAAACGAGCAGCGCCGCGATGCCGAACGCCACGCGTCCGGGGAGCTCGGTGTTCTTCGGTTGATAGGCGAGGAACGGCAGCGAAATCGTCATGCTGAAATGCCGCGGGCCCCTGCCGAACGCGATCCAGGTCACCATGACCGCCATCAGCGTCACGATACTCAGTCCGACGGCGCTCTGAAGGACGCGCAGCGCGGGCGCCGCATTCGCCGGCAACGTGCCATCCGCGTTGGCGCCGCCGGCCGCGGCGTCGACGAAAAGAAGCGCGGAGGCGAGCAGGAACACCGACCCCGCCGCGACGCCCATCCAGGGCGGAACGCCGGGTTCCAGCCTCATTGGGATCAGGCCGAGTGATCCGAGCACTGGCGGCACACCGCACCCTAGGCATAGGATGCCCATGACGATTGCTTTGCGGCGCGTGAGCTGCGTTTCAGCGGCCATGGTCGTTGCCGAGAGCTGAGAAAACTCAGGAGTCAAATGTCCATCGCTCGAGCCATCAGCGTGGCGGTCGTGCTGACCTGGGGACTTCACTCACGTCTTCAAGGTCAAACCTCCGAGTCGTACCCGGCGCGCTGCGGCATAGCCGGCCCTACCGCCGACCGCGGTGCCTATCTCCCGCTGCCGCGCGGCGACGTGTTCTGTCCGCTCATCGCGGACCCCAAGGCAACGCGCTCCTTCGCCGCCTACCAGCGCGGCAATGAAACCGATTTGGCGACGGACATCGCCGCCGTCGGAATCGCGGACCAGTTCCCCTTCTTCCGCGTCTTTGCCGGTCGCGCGGGAAACGGTTTGCAGCTGGGCGTCGCCGGTTCGGTGTTCGCGCAATTCGACCTCGGCTCGCCGTCGTACGACCTGCTCAACGCCGACTATCTCATCGCCCTTCCGCTCACGTTCAGAGCCGGCCCGCTCTCGGGACGATTGCGTGTCTACCACCAGAGCTCGCATCTCGGCGACGAGTTTCTGCTCCGCCCCAATCCGCCGAAGCGCCAGAACCTCTCCTTCGAATCAGCCGAGGGGTTGCTCTCAATCGACATGTCGGCGCTGCGCATCTACGGCGGCGGCGAATCGTTCGTGCGGCGCGATCCTGTCAATCTCCCCGGTCTCCTGTGGCACGGCGGCGCGGAGCTGCGCCCCCGGGGGACGGTGAGTGTCGGAGCGGTCGCCACGGTGCGGTTGGTCGCGGCGACCGACGTGAAGGTCGTGAACGACACCACCACACGCACCGGCGTGAGCGTGCGCGCCGGATTCGAGTTCGCCCGGCCTCGTGAAGGGGAGGTCGAGAGTCGCCGTTGGAGTGTGCTCGCCGAGTACTACAACGGCCCGTCGCCGTACGGGCAGTTCTACCGTCAGCAGGTACGGCTTACGGGCCTCGGTCTGCATTTCACGCTTTGAACTGTCGACGGGCCTGTTCGGCTCAGTCGGGCTCCGGCAGGACATCAGCTCCGGCGCCGGTCGCCGGCTGACCGCACTTGTAGCAGTCCAGCCGTTTGATCGTCGCGACGCCGCGCGCATTGCTCTGCTCCACCAAGACGGCTTTGCACGACGGGCAGAGGTAGTTCGTCGTGCCGATAAACGCCTGGTTCGTGACCCTGAGAGGGCCGCCCGTGCTTCGGGTGGCGGTCGGGATGTGCCAGGCTTGGTTCCACGAGAGGGGGCGGAGTTCGCGCGCGTCGCTCATGGGTCCCGGCACCGTTTTTGAGAGGATCGTGCACCTCGCGTCGCATCGGCGATGCAACGAACTACATGGAGCGTACCGGGATCGAACCGGTGACCTCCTGGTTGCAAACCAGGCGCTCTCCCAGCTGAGCTAACGCCCCCGTCTTCCTCCGATTTGTAGCTTTGAATCTAGCAGCACATCCAGACGACTGAGGGAACACTCCAGTGACCGACAACGCTCAGACCGAGACCGCCGCGCGACACATGACTGTCCGCTGCCAGTTCTGCGAGACGTGGAACCGCATCGACGCCGCGCGCGCTCCCGACCGCCCGAAGTGCGGCAAGTGCGGCAAACCGATTCTGCTCGACCGGCCGGTCGCGCTCAACGACGAAACGTTCGGGCGGACGATCGCCGAGAGCGACGTGCCCGTGCTCGTGGACTTCTACGCCGACTGGTGCGGCCCGTGCAAGATGATGGCGCCGTTCATCGACGAAATCGCGCGCGAGCGACAGGGAGCCGTGCTCGTGGCCAAGCTCGATACGGATCGATCACAACAAACCGCCGCGGGGTTCAACATTCGCGGGATTCCGACGACGATCGTGTTCCGCGGCGGCAAGGAAGCCGCTCGATACACGGGCGCGATGAAGAAGCTTGGCCTCGAGGACCTGATCGAACGCGCCGAGAGCGCGTGACCCGCTGGAGGCGCCGGCGCTACTCGTGCGCCGGCAGCGGCTCCATCGTCTCGGGATCGACCGGGACCTGGACTTCGTCGCGATAGGGCGACGTCGACAGCGTGACGCGAATGCGCGGGAAGCCGCTCACGAACACCGTGTAGCACCAGCCCCACGCGCCGAGATACAGGCACAGAACGCCGATCTCCCAGATACCGAACGGAAGATCCGGCACGACGCCGTAGCCCGACGGGTACACCTCGATGTACCGCATCAGCCACATGCCGACCAGACTCCCACCCGCGAACAGCGCGAGCGTCGGCTTGTAGACCTTCGCCGCGCGCGAGAGCAGGCCGAAGAACGGCGCGAAGAAGACGAGGACCACCGACGTCACCGTCACCCACTGCCAGGGCGGAATGAGCCGGAGGCGCATGAAGAACGTCTCCTCGCCCATGTTGCCGTACCAGATCACGAGGTACTGGCCGAACGTCAGATAGCCCCAGAACGCGGTAAACGCGAAGCAGAGCTTGCCGATGTCGTGGTAGTGGACTTCCTGGATCAGTCCGTCCGCCGTGCCGAGGCGAGCGTCCCACGCCATCACGAGCAACGCGAACATCGTGAGCGCGCAGAGCCACGCCCCCATGAAGAACCACCAGCTGTAGAGCGTGCTCTGAAAATGGAGCGATAGCCCCATGGAGAGATCCCACGACATCACGGACCAGCCCATCGCGTAGAGCAATACCGTGAAGACGGCGAGCTTCCCCTGCAACGAGTGCGTCGAGTGAAGCTCGCGCCGCTCGTTGCCGAAGCCGGCGCGCATGCGCGCGCGAAGATTCGCCGCCCACTTCGCGCCCCACTCCGGCACGCGTCCCACGTCGAGCCGCAGCGACGTGTACACGTACCACAGGCCGAGCAGCGTCATCAGCGCGAAGATCAAAATGTCGCGCGAGATCAGGAATCCAGGGTTGAAGTAGATCGCCTTCTCCGGAACCGGATACGCCTCGTGCGCCCACGGAAAGACGTACTTCTGCCCGGCAAAGAGCGTGAGCAGCAGAAAGACGAAGGCGACCGGCATGAAGGCGACGTACGCCTCCATGAACCGGATCACGTGGCGCGACCAGCGCGCCGTCGTGATGCGCTGCACCGCGACGATCGTAAGACCGCCGCTCGTCAGCCCGGCGAAGAACAGCCAGTTGGCGTGCCAGGCCCGCCATGCGCGGTCAGGTGCGACGATCACGCCGACGATGAACACGACGAGCCCGACGCCGAAGAGCGCCTTGACCGCTGTATTGATCCACGCCGGCAGCTCGCGATTGGTCGCCGCCAGAGCCTCGGACGCGGTCCACTCGCGCGGCGGGTGAACGGCGCTCATCGCAGATCCTCCGGCTTTTTCGTCGAATCACCCGGCGCTGCCGCGCGAGCCGTGTCGGCCCTTGGGGCGGTGGTCGCCTTCCAGAACGGAACGGGCCGCGTCGGTCCCATGCGCGACGCGCCGGGAACGAGAGGACCCGTTTCGCCGGGACGTCCGTGCATCGTGTCCGGCGGGAACCCCGGCAACTTACCTTGGATCGACCGCAGATAGTTGACGATGTCCCAGCGATCCATCTCTTCGATGCGGTTGTAGGTCGGCATCATGCCGCGGCCGTTGCGGATCATGCCGAAGATGTAGCCGTCGCTGAGTTTCTCGGCGGCGTTCGTTCCGGCGCCGATCGGAATCGGCGGCATCCCGTACTTGATCACGGGTCCATTGCCCATGCCGAGCGGACCGTGGCAGGGCGCGCAGTTGATCTGGAACTGAATGCGCCCGCGATTCACCGACCCAGAATCGGCCGGCGTCGGGTTCGGAATTCCCGCCATCGCATTGACTGCGGCGATCGTGTTCTCACGGCCATACTCGAGACCCGGCGCCGAGCTTCCATAGATGGAAACCGAGTACTGTGGATTGCCTCGTGGCGGAATCGAATCGTTCGACGACTCCCACGGGTCGATCTTCGGCTGTTGGCGGAAATCGGTGAACCAGGAGCACCCCGTGAGGGCGGCGGCCGCGAGAAACATTGCGCCGCGGCGAGCGAGGCGTGCGCTAGCGCTCACGTCGCACCTCCTCGGCTCCGTGCTTCTTGAGAATTCCCATCGCGTCGTCGGCACGATCGGGGTCGGTGACGACCCAGACGCCGAAGTGGCCGCCGCTGAACCGCTCGTCGTAGCCCACGGTCGTCGTGAGGCGTGGCACGTGCGACATCGCGAACATCGCGAACACCGTCGCGAGGCCGCCGATGAGCACCATCAGCTCGAACCCCTCGATCGTGAACGGCACCCACGTCGCGATGGCCTTGCCGCCGACGACGATGGGCCAGTAGTCCGAGATCCACACCGCGATCCAGTAGCCGAACGTCACGCCCGCCAAGCCGAACACCAGCGTCACGATCCGCACCTTGCTGGGCGGATGCTTCATGACGTGCTCGAACTCGTGGCGCGGCGTCGGCGTGAACACGGTAATGTCGCCGAAACGTTGGTCCTTCAGATCCTCGATCGCGTGAACGGCCGAGTCGATCTCGTGGAATGCTCCGAGGACGCCTTGCATCAGTGCTCCGCTCCCATCTCGTCGGGGTGCACGAACGGCATCGTGAGATCGCGGTCCACGTCGCCATGCGGAAGCGCTTTCCGGAAACGCGGCGGGATGACTTCCTTGATCTCCGACATCGCCATCACCGGGAGCTGCTTGATGAACAGCAGGAACCACATGAAGAACCAGCCGAAGCTGCCGATCAGGATGCCGTAATCGACGAACGTCGGCTTGTATGTGCCCCACTGCCACGGCTCGAACTCGTGCGACAGCGACGGCACGACGATCACGAATCGCTCGAACCACATGCCGAGGTTGATGAACAGCGACAGGATGAAGAGCCAGCTCGGATTGCGCCGCAGCTTCTGCGACCAGAGCGACAGCGGCAGCACCATGTTGCAGATGAGCATGATCCACGCGGCCCAGGCCCATTGCCCGAACACGCGGTTCCAGAAGTAGTCCTGCTCGAACCGGTTGCCGCTCATCCAGGCGACCTGGAACTCAGTCAGATACGCGAGTCCCACGACCGACGACGTGAAGAGGCAGAGCTTCGCGGCGGCGTCGAGGTCGTTCAGCGTGATGTAGTGCTCGAGCTTGAACGCCTTGCGCAACGGGATGGCGATGGTGAACACCATACCGATGCCAGAGAAGATGGCGCCGGCGACGAAGTACGGCGGGAAGATCGTCGCGTGCCAACCCGGCGTGAGCGCCATCGCGAAGTCGAACGACACGACCGAGTGCACCGACAGCACGAGCGGCGTGGCGAACGCGGCGAGGAACAGATAGGCGCGCGTGAAGTGACGCCACTCGCGGTCCGAGTTCCGCCAGCCGAGCGAGAGCATCGCGAAGATCGACTTCCGCACCGGGTTCTTCTCGCGATCGCGCAGGATCGCGATGTCCGGAATCAACCCGATGTACAGGAACGTGCTCGAGATCGTGAGGTACGTGAGGATCGCGAACACGTCCCACACGAGCGGGCTCTTTGGATTCGGCCAGATGAGCCGCCAGTTCGGATACGCGAATCAACCAGAAGAACTTCCAGGGGCGCCCGAGGTGCAGAATCGGGAAGAGCCCCGCCGTCATGACGGCAAACACCGTCATCGCTTCCGACAGGCGGTAAATGCTCGTGCGGAAGCCGGCCCGGAAGAGGTAGAGAATCGCCGAGATGAGCGTGCCCGCGTGTCCGATGCCGACCCAGAACACGAAGCTGATGATGTACACGCCCCACATCACCGGCGGCTGATAGCCCGCGGCGCCGAGGCCTTCGTGGATCTGATAGGTCCACGTCAGGGCGCCGGTCAGCATGCAGAGAATCGCGACGCCGAGCAGCGCGAACCAGCCGAGCGTCGGTCTGAGCGTGCCGCCGATCTCACGATCGACCTGCTCGTAGTCCCGGATCGCCGGGAACCGCACGCCGGCCGAAGGAATGTTCGGACGCGGGCCGCCTGGGCGGGACGCGTCGGGGTAGCTGGTCACGGTCGTCGCCATGCCGCGCGCCCCCTATGCCCGCGGCGCGGCGGCGCCGGCCGGATGGTTGACCTTCTTCAGATAGACCACCGCGGTGAAGGTGTTGAGCTCCTCGAACACGTGATAGGCGCGCGCGTCGTCGACGCGATGCGCGACCGTCCAGTGTTCGTCGGCCACGTCACCGAACGTGATGGCGCGCGACGGACACGCCTGCGCGCACGCCGTCGTGAATTCGTCCGGCTGGACCGAGCGATGCTCGAGCGCCGCCCGATTCTCCGTCTCGCGAATGCGCTGGACGCAGAACGAACACTTCTCCATCACACCCTTGCCGCGCACGGTCACGTCGGGATTGAGCTGCCAGTTGAGCGGCTCGGGGAACGCGTACTGCTTGCGGTCCTCTTCGCCGTACCCGAACCAGTTGAAGTAGCGAACTTTGTACGGGCAGTTGTTGGAGCAGTAGCGCGTGCCGACGCAGCGATTGTAGACCTGCACGTTGAGCCCATCGGGCGAGTGATACGTCGCGTACACGGGGCAGACCGGCTCGCAGGGCGCGTTCCCGCAGTGCTGGCACATCATCGGGATGAAGCGCGTTTCGAACGGTTCGCCGAACCTGCCGTCAGGATTCCCCTCGAAGTAGCGCTCGAGGCGAATCCAGTTCATCTCGCGCCCGCGCTCGATGTTGAACCCCGGGCGCTCGGCGGCCCAGAGCGTCGCGTTCTGCCAATAGGCGCCGACCGTCGGGATGTTGTTCTCCGCGTAGCACGCGGTGACGCACGCCGAGCAGCCCGTGCAGCGCGCGAGATCGACCGTCATCGCCCAACGCCGCTTGGTCATGCCGAGCGGGTTGCTCGGATCGTAGAGGCCCTTGTCCTTTCCGTGATTCGCCGCGGTCGGCGCGCCGAGATCGCCCTGCGCGTCTGCGGCGACAGGCGACTTCAACCCAGGCAGGAACGCGTGGCTCGCGTCGCCGGGGAGCGCCTCGCGCTCGCCGGTCGGCGGCTTGCCGATGTCGGCCGCGTTGACCGCGCGCGCGATGCCGCGCCCGTGCTGCCGCGCCGACCCTTCGGTGCTCGGCAAAATGATCTGGTCGCCCGTCTTCGAGACCGAGGCCTTGGTGGAAATGAGGACGAGCGCGCCCGCCGCGTCGGTGCCCATCGGGAGCAGATCGCCGACGTTCGCGCCGAGGTCGCGCGCGTAGCGTCCGTAGCCCCACTGCACGCGTGCCGGATCGTGGCTCTTCGGCTCGAACTTCGGCATCGAAGCCGTCGCGCGGTGGCCTTGCCCCGTGGGAATGGCGATCGCGTCCTTGTGAATTCCCATATACGGGAACGCTGGAGCGCGAATCGTCCCGTTCGCCGTCTTCACCTCGAGGATGTCGCCTCGATCGATGCCGAGCCGCTGCGCCGTCTCGGTGTGCAGCTCGACCCACGTGCTCCACGTGATCTTCGTGACCGGGTCGGGGAGCTCCTGGAGCCACGGCTTGTTCGCCCCGCGCCCGTCGCCGAAAACCGGCGATTGGTACGCGACGAGGAAGAGATCGCCCTGCGTGCCGCCGATCGCCGGCGACTTCGGGCCGGCGGCGACGGCCGGTGCAGACGGTCGCGGCGGACGCGTCGCCGACACCAGCCCCTTCGGCAACGCGGCGGCGAGCGCCGGAGCGCCGCCGGGGAAATTGTTGACGTAATAGGTGCGGAAATCCGCCGCGGGAAATTTGCCGCCGATCGCCGCATCCTTCTTCGCCACGGCGATGAGCGCGTCGGCCGTCGAGCCTTGAAGAGCCGAGAACACCGGATCCATCGCCGGCTGCTGAAGCGAGAGCGTTCCGCGCACCGGCTCGGCGTCGCCCCACGATTCCAGCGCGTGAAGATCCGGGATGACGAGGTCGCAGAGCTCCGTCGTCTCGTCGGGCTGGCTCGAGAAGCTCACCCGATACGACGCCTTCGCGAATGCTTCGGCGAACTTCGCGGCCTTCGGGAGCGCGTACGCCGGGTTGCAGCCGCGCACGAACACGATGCCCGCCTGCCCCGCGCGCATCCGCTCGACGGCGGCGAGCACGTGGTCGTCGGACGCGATTCCGTCGAACGACGTGATCGGGTCGGCCGGCTTGATCGTCGTGCCGACGGCACCGTTCGCGGCGTTGATCGCGGCGACCGCGAGCGCGACGTCGAGCGCGTCGGCACCGGTCGTGCCGGCCAGCGCGAGCGCGTGCTGCGACGCCGCGAGCTCGTCGGCCAATCGCTGCAGCGTCGCGGCGTCGACGCCGCTGTCGGTCGCCGCCTGTTGAATGGTCGTCTTCTTGGCGAGCGCGTTGGCGATCGACAGCTCACTGCCCGGCTTGCACGCGATCCATTCATCGGCGTTCAGACCGGTCAACGAGCGGCGCGGTCCGATGTACCAGAAGCGCGGCGCGCCGGCGAGCTTCGCGCGCGCCTCGGCGAAGTCGAGCTGCTGCGGAACGTTGGCGCCCCAGGACTCGAGGAAGTCCGCGCCGAACGAGACGATGAGGCGCGCGTCCTGGAAGCTGAGCGAGGGCCAGGCAACACCGTACGTGCGACGATTGGCCTCGATCGCCGCGCTGTCGGACTCGAAGTCCACGCTCAACTGCGCCGGCATGCCGTAGGCGGCGAGCCAGCCTTCGAGGAAGCGCGCGAATGCGCCGCTCTCGTGCTGGTTGAGGAAGATCGTGTTGGCGGCCGTCGCTCTCGACTGGGCGATCGTCTGGCTCAAGCGCGTGATGGCGTCGTCCCACGTGATCGCCTTCCACGCGCCGTCTTCCTTCACCATCGGCGAGCGAAGCCGGTCCGGATTGTACAGTCCTTGAAGGGCCGCCTGACCGCGCGCGCAAAGCGCGCCGTGGTTCAGCGGGTGGTCCGGATTCCCTTCGAGCTTGATCGCGCGACCGTCGCGCGTCTCGACGATGAGCCCGCAGCCCGCCGAGCATTCACGGCAGGTGGAGGCGAAGTACGTCGAAACACCCGGGACGGTCTCGTCGGGCGAATGGACATATGGAATGAGCTTTCCGCTGTCCTCGGGCAGACAGCCCGTCGCGGCGAGCGCGGCACCCGATGCGCCAACGACTTTGAGAAAGTCGCGGCGTTTGACGGCCGGCACTTTTGTGTCGTTGCTCATCTCAGTAGTGGCAGTTGGCGCAGTCGTAGCGCGCCTTCTTGCGCTCGACCGTCGTGACCGCGGGTGTCGTCGCGGCGTTCGCACCGACGCCGGGCTGCGGCGCATAGCCGGCGGCCTCGAGTCCTTCCTGCGGGCTGTAGCCGTTGACGTGGCAGCTGACGCACCAGCCCATGTTGAGGCTCGAGAACTGGTAGACGCGCTCCATGTTCTGGATCTGCCCGTGGCACGTCTGGCACGTCACACCGGCGTTGATGTGGCGCGTGTGCGGGAAGTGCACGTACTCGGGAAGCTTGTGGACCCGATTCCACGGAATCGGAATCGCCTTCGGTCCCATGCCGGCGAAGACCGCGGCCTGGTTCGCGTAGTTGTAGAGCTTCTGGATCTCGGGGCTCTTGTACGGCTTGTTGCCGTGCAAATCGTTCGCGGGACGATCGGGCCCGATGGCGTTGTGACAACCCATACACGTCGACACGGCGGGGAGTCCCGGATCCATCGACTTGTTCGCCGCGTTGTGACAGTACAAACAATTCATGCCGAGCTTCTGCACGTGGACGGTGTGCGGAAAGTTGATCGGCTGGATGACGGTGCGGCGTTGCGAGGACGAGGCTCCAGCGTACGCGGAGAGCATCACGGCGCCTACGGCCAGGGCGAAGAGCCCCGGTATGGCGGTCCATCTCCTTCGCTTGGTCATCGCGATGGGGTGAGTTTTAAAACCGGTCGGGGTTGAGGCGTCTTGTGAACTAATTCACAAGGTGCCCGACTGGCCGGGAAATCTAGAAAGGGCAGGAGATTGCACGCAAGGCGCGTCACGCCGCCGAGCAGATGTCGCGCGCCTCGGCGAGCGTCGAGCCCGCGACGTCGTCGGCCAACAAGTCGAGGTTGGCGGTCGGCGTTTGAACCAGACGCAGCGGCCACTGCGACCCGAACACGAATCGCTTCGCGCCGATCGTGCGAAAGAGCTTCGAGAGATGATCCTCGGGCGGCCCCCAGATCCACGAGATGTCCCAGAAGACTCGCTGTTGTTCCTCCGGCGTGAGGCCCCAGTGCACTTCCTCGATCATGTCGCGGGACGCGGCGGTCACGACGAGCCGAACGGAATCGCCCGCGCGCGCGAGCGCTCGCACCGTCGCGGCGGTGACGTCGCCGACTGAATCCATCGGGTGGCGCTGGCGGAGATCCTCGAAGCGAACGGTGAGCAGCACCGCGAGGCCGGCCTCGCCCGCAGCGACGGCGAGCTCGCACAGGCTGGGCGACGCTCCTCCTCCCGGCGCGAGACCCCACTGTGGTGGATACGCGCGGACGGCGGGCGCCCCCTGCTCTCTCGCGGCCGCGAGCGCGTCGGCCCAGTTGGGCCAGTCGGGCCGAATCGCCGGCACGGGCCGAAGCCGGCCGCCGAAGCGTCGCAACGCCGCGAACAACGCCGTATTGCCGGCGGTCGGATCGCGATGGAATGCCGAAGGCAGGTGGCCGACCCACGCGCCTTCGATCCCTTCCCGGTCGAGGACGCGCACGAGTGCGTCCGGATCTGGATGCGGCACCTCGCGGAACGGATAGGGCCCGATCAGCGTGTTGACGTCGATCACGCGCGGGCTCCCGAGACGGAACCGCGGACCGCGCTCGACGCCTTCAGCGTTTGCTCACACCGTGGAAAGCTCCCCGCGCGAAACAGGCGCGCCGCGTTCTTCCAGCGAATCGCTTCGATCTCCTCGTCGCCGAGTCCGATCACAGCGAGCGCGCGGAGCTTGGCGAGTCCGGTGCACATCGTGAGGTCGGATCCCCAGAGGAGACGCTCGGCGCCGAGCGCTTCGACCGCCGCGTCGAGCATGCCGCGATCGACGCCGCTGCCGGAGAGATCCGGAAAGACGTTCGGCGCGTCGCGCACCGCGGCGAACGTGTGAGCGTAGTCGCCGCCGCCGCCGATGTGCGCGAGGATGAAGCTCGCGCGCGGATGCCGGCTGGCGAGGCGCGCCAAGTCGGCGCCATCAGAGATCTCTTGCGACGGCCACTCCCGCGTTCGGTGCTGCCAGATGTGGTGAAGCACCGGCAGTCGATGCTCGGCCGCGAGCGCCGCGATGGGGTCGAGCAGCCGATCGTCCGCGCGGCGGCTGGCGAGCAACTTGATGCCGATCGCGCCGCGCGACGTGCATCGCTCGATCTCGGCGCACGCGTGAACGGTGTAGTTGGGGTTCACGGTCGTGAACATCCGAACGCGGTCCGGCTCGCGCGCGCAGAGATCCAGCATCGCGTCGTTGCCGAGCGTGACGTCGTCCGGCGAGGGAAAGTAGGTCGGCGACGAGAAACCCCACGTGCCGAGAATCGACGCGACGTGATAGGTGATGCCGATGCGGTCGCCCGCGCGAAAGCGCGCCGCGTTGACGTCCGCCCAATCGGAGCGCCCGGTTCGCGCATGATGAAAGTGCGCGTGGACGTCGACGAGCGGACCGCCGCCGCCCAGAGGAGCGCCCGGCGCTCGCTCGGTCAACCCTCGGCCTCCGCCTCTTCGTCTCGAAGCGCGACGAGGGTGTCGCTCGCGCAGCGCTCGAGGTCCCGCAGCGCGTCGTCGTCGTGAGCCAGCGCGGCGTAGTTGTAGGCGCCGCGCTTCAGGAGCACACCGTTGGCGGCACCCAGCTCCAGAAACCGTCGCTCGCGCTCGGGCCGGTCGAACCGCAGCATCCACATCGGGTCGGGACCATCGACGGTGATTCCCTGCACCCCGCTCGCTTCGATCGCCGCGATCACGGCGTGTTTCATGTCCGCGCCGATCGACCAGAGAGATGCGCACACGTCGACGCTGTCGTGCCACGACAGCACGGCGCCGGCCGCGGCCAACGCGGACGACTCGCTCGCCAGGGTCGACGAGATCCACGTCTTGCGCGCGGCGTCCATGAGGTCGCGATGGCCGACGACGGCGGCGAGCGGAAATCCGTTCGCCATCGCCTTGCCGAACGCGGCGAGATCCGGCACCACGTCGGCGAACGCCTGATAGCCACCGGTCTTGAGACGAAAGCCGGTCTTGATCTCGTCGAACACGAGCGCCGCGCCGGTCTGCGTCGCCAGCTCGCGCGCGCGGTTGATCCACGCCGGCGACGGCATCCGCTCGATCACCGGTTCGATCACGATAGCCGCGAGCTGGGACCCCGCCGCCACGACCGCCGCCTCGAGCGCGGCGACGTCGTCGAACGGCACGCGGCGAAAATCGTCGCGCGTTCCCCGCGGCACGCCCGCGGTCTCGTCCGCCGACCAGTCCAACCATCCGAAATATCCGCATCCGACCACGACGTCCCGCGCGGTGTACGTGCGCGCGATCCGAACGGCGGCGGCGATCGCCTCCGCGCCGGTCTTGAGAAACTGCGCCTTGTCCGCGCACGGAATGACGCCGCACAGCCGCTCGGCGACGTCCACCTCGTTCACGCTGGACAGCGCGCTCACATTCCCGCCGGCGATCGCGTCGACGACCGCGCGCGTGACGTTCGGCTCCGCGTAGCCCAGCGAGACGGCGCCGAGCGCCATGGTGCAGTCGAGGTACTCGTTGCCGTCGGCGTCGATGACGCGGCACCCGACCGCGCGGACGTAGTGCGTCGGGCCCACGGCGTCGTCGCCGCCGTACAGCGCCGCGACGCGCTTGCTGCCGGTCGACGCGCCCGTCGGAAGCACGGCGGCGGCGCGATCGCGCCAATCCGGTTCGTCCTGTTCGGCTGGAATCGCCTCGGCCTCGCCGGCGTCTTCAGCGTCTTGCTCCGCGACGGCCGCCTCGTCGTCGGCGTGTTCGTCAGCGGTCGCGGATGGCGCGGGCGCGGGGGGCGCGTCCTTCGCGCCTCGCTCGAAGAAGCGGCGGAATGGCATGGTCGAAAATGAGGTTCGTCGGTTCGCCGACGTCAACCCCGACGTCGTTTGCGCTCGATGAAGTTCATCACCTCGATCGCCATCGCGCGCAGCAGCGAGAGCTCGCGGGCGTCGGGAGACGCGCGGAACGTGAGCGACCTCAGCGTCCGCATGATGTGTTCCGGGTAGCGCGTCTTGAAGAATTCGATCATCTCGAGCGACTTCGCCGCGTCCGAGAAGTACTGCTCGTACTCCGCGTTGGTCGGGGGCGGCGCGTCCTTTCGCGGCGGGCCGATGGTGCGGGTCGCGTCGGCCGCCAGCCGGTGCAGCTCGTAGAGCGCGATCAGCGCCGCCTGCGCGAGGTTGAGCGATGCGTGATTCGTCGTCGGGATGGTCACCGTCACGTGGACGCGGTCGAGCACGTCGTTCGGAAGACCATTGTCTTCGCGCCCGAAGATGATCGCGACCAGGCCGTCGGGCGCGGCGTCGAGCAGCTCACGGGCCGCCTCGCGCGGCTCGACGAGACGGATTTTCGCCGACCGGCGCCGCGCGGTGAACGCCGCCGTGTAGACGCAGTCGGAGACCGCTTCGTCGAACGTGTCGAAGTGTTCGATGCGCTGAATCACGTCCATCGTCCCGTGCGCGATCCCCTCGATGCGCTGGACGTCGTACACGACCGGGCGAATCAGACGGAGCCGGTGCACGCCCATGTTCTTCATCGCGCGCACGGTCGCGCCGATGTTCACCGGATCGAGCGGCTCGTAGAGCACGACGACGACCGAATCGAGCAGCGACTCAGTCATCAGGCCCTTCCCCCTCCCATTCGATCGGGACGAGGCGGTCGTCGTCCTGCCGATCGCCGCGGAGGTAGACGAACTCGCCGTTTCCGCCGCTGAGCACCAGTTGCCCGCGCCGCCGGTGCCGGCCGCGGGGCATCTCATTCACGATGAGGTCGATCGCCGAGACTTCCCGGGCGTCGAGGTCGATGTTCACGCGATAGCCGTCTCCTCGCCGCTCCCACGCCGCATGCGGCGGAGCCGACATCGTCCCTTTACCGGTGATGCCTCGAACGCGGACGTGGTCGCCGCCCAATTCCGGCACGAGCATCCATGCGGCGACGCTGCCCGCGAGGCGGGCGTACAGTTGGATTCCGTCCCCGTTGACGTCCGCGGACTCGTTGTCGAGCGGGTTCTCGGCGTTGCGCGGCGCGAAGGTCACATCGCTTCGAGGAACAGTCACGGTGATGTCGAGGGTCGAGCCGCGCCCGCGGAACGAGAGCTCGGCCGTCGGACATCCCGCCGCGGTCCACGTTTCCTCCGACCGACGGTAGTGCTCCGCGCCCAATCCTACTTTGGTTTCGCCGTCGCGCAGCAGGCGCAGCGGCGGGCGCGCCGCGAGCGGGGAGGCGTCCGACGTCGGAGCCTCCGTACGCCGAGCGACACCGGCGAGCGTGACGCCGCGCGTTTCGCCGCCCGCATTGGTGAACACGATTCCCCACCGATCCGTCGCGGGGTGGTGCTCGTGAACTGCACCGTCGGCAAGGGTCACGCGAAGCGACTCGCCGAAGTCCACGCCGACGACGGCGTCCCTCCAACTCCACACGAACTCGTGTCGCCCCTCCACCTCGCGCGCCCGCACGAGTCGGAACGTGTGATCGCCAAGACCCGGCGCGCCGAGAGCGGATGCTCGCCACCATTCACACGGAGCCGTCGAGCGCGCCCACACCGACGCACGAGCGCCGTCGCGCATCACGCGCCCCACGACTGTCGCGCCGACGGGGGCCTGCTGAAGGCTCGTGTCATGAGCAAAGTCGAAACCATCCTCGAGGCCATGGGCGCCGGGGAGTGGTGCGAGTATCGCCTCCCCGACGCCGTGGGTCAGCTCCAGCGCGGCGTGGATCGGCAGGTCGAACGTCAGGAGCGGCTCGACCTCGCCGCCGTCGGGCGATTGGGGGGCGGGGGGAGCGGTCGCTTCGTTTCCGTCCCATTCGAGCCTGTCGACGAGATAGCCCGACAGCACCACGATCGAGCGTCGCGAGCGGACACCGGGCGCGATCTCCGCCTCGGCGGAAACCCAGCCGCAGTCTTCGCGCTCGTCATACGCGCTGAGCGTGCCGTGCGTGGGCCGCTGCGACCGGCCGTCGACGAGAGGCGCATTGTGCGCCAGCGTGCTGCGATACCAGTGCAACGTGCGGTCGACGTACGACCCGGTGCCCAAATCGTCCAACCATCGCACCGCATCGTACACGAGGACGAGGTTCAACCGGTCGGGGTGTCCGTGGCCGCCGCCCGAGTGTCCGTAGTCGAGCGCGGCATATGCGCGCCCCTCATCGCGGCGAAACACCGCGAGGCCCTGTCCTTCGAGCAGCGCGGACGCGGGCGCGGAGACGTCGAGGGTCGGAAGCTCCGGCAGCGCGAACAACAGTGCGCGCCAACTCAGATCGGCGCGCGTGAGCGCGGACCCGGAGGAGTTTCGCTCGACGTCCGCGGCGGAGCGATCGCGATGCAGAGTTCCTCGCGGCACATCGTCGAAATACATGCGGGCGAGCGCGCCGCGCAGCGTCGGGTCGTCCGCTCGCGCGAGGCCGAGCTCGCAGTACTCGGCGATTCGCCATTGTCGCAGCGAGATCGCGTATTGGGAGTCCCGTCGGGACGGAAGAGTGAAATCCGGAAGCGCCGACAGGAACGGCACGGAGAACCCGCGCTGGAATCGCTGCAGGAGCGCCGGCTCCATCTCGACTCCCGCTTGCTCCGCCATCGTCACGCCGTACCAGAGTCCCCGATGGGCGAACAGGTGGTAGTTCTCGCCTTCGTACCAGGTTCCGTCGCTCAGGATGCCATGGGCGATCTGTCGCGCCACACCACTTCGGCCAAGCACCGCGCGTTCCGCCGCCCCGGTGTCGCCCAGGAGCTGCGCCGCCGCGAGCAGCGCGACCTCGTTCCAGACCTGGCGATTCGATCCGCCCTCGTCGAACTCGGCGATGAGCGAGCGGCTCGGTTCGACGATCTCCGCGCGTACGCGATCGACCAGGCCGCTCTCGCGCGTCGCCATCAAGTCGGCGGCGACGCAGATCTGGAGCAGCCAGATCGATTCGAGATACGTGCTGAAGAACAACCGCGTCGGTCCGAGGACGTTGTCGACGTTCGGGTGGCGCAGGTACCGATCGCAGTAGCCGCCGAGAATGTCGCCCGCGAGCGTTGCGTAGCGATCGCCGAAGCCGACTGACGACAACACGGCGCCATGGACGGCGCGTTCGGCCAGCCAGAGTTGGTACCAGTAGTTCCAGAACCGGTCGTGTGGCTCGCCGGTGTAGACGCGTCCGCAGCGCGGACAGCGATGTTCGTGGAGCGAGAAAGGGTCGAACTCGAGCATCGTCCCGTCGACTTCGCAGCGTCCGCCGGCGCGCGAGAGGAGCGCCTTTTCGGCGGGGAAGTAGAGGTCGCGACCCAGCAATGGCTCGAGGTCCGACGCCAGAGACTCGGCGAGCGGCTTCAACGGACCGGCCGCGGCGCGGCGACGTCGCGCGAGACCGGCGCGATCGATCAAGACGCTCATCGCGCCACGGCCACCTTTCGAGTGCCGGGTTCGATGCTCCAATCGGACACCGACACCATCTCGCCGCGCAGATCCATCGTCACGTTGCGGAGACGCGCCGACACTCCCTGCACTCCCCGCGAGTAGTACAGCCAGGCGACGGGCATGCTGTCGTTCAGGACGCGTTGCGCGGCGCGCCACGCCGCGGTCCGCGCCGGCTCGTTGCTCGCGCCGCGCGCCGCGGCGAAGAGCGAGTCGAGCTCGCGCGAATGGAAGCCCGTGTAGTCGAGGGCGCCGCCCTGCTGTCGCGTCTCGAACATCGCCGACACGAACGACAGCGCGACGTCCCCGGGAACGCCGGCGACCAACACGTCGAACGTCTTCGTCGCCGCCCGCGCCTCGTTCAGAAACGTGCCCAGCTCGACTTGCCGAACATTTACGCGAACGCCGCGCAGCGCGAGATCGGCCTGAATCAATTGCTCGAGCGCGTTGTCGCCCGACCCGACCGTGAGCAGGTCGAACTCGAGCGAGCGGCCGAGCCGCTGCCGAGCGCCGCTCGGCGAGCGTCGCCACCCGGCGGCATCGAGCAGCGAGTCGGCAAGAGCGGTGTCCCGGGCCGGCGGACCGGGGAGCGCGAGGGGGCTCTCGGGCGGGACCGGTCCGGCGGCGGGAACGCCGAATCCGGCCAGCGCGGCGGCGACGATCCGCGTGCGGTCGGTCGACAGAGAGATCGCTCGACGCACGCGGGCATCGTCGAACGGCGCCTTGTGCACGTTGAAGACGAGCCCCGTCGTGAAGAGAATCGGATACTCGACGACACGCATCGACGGATCATGCCGGGCCAGCGAGGCCATCGCGGGCGAGATGCCGGCGACGTCCAGCTCGCCGCTCGCGAGCCCCGCGAACTTGGTCGTCGGCTCGTCGACGACGGCGACGACCAACCCGGCGACACGCGGCGGTCCGCCGAGGGCGGGTGGAAAATGCTCGTTGCGGCGGAACGTCCATCGCGAACCCGGCCGGCGTTCGACGAACGAGAAAGGTCCGTTGCCCACCGGCGCGAAGTTGAACGCGGCGCGGCGCAAGTCCGAGTGTGGAATCGAATCCAGCAGATGCGCTGGCGCGATGGGCAACTCGCAGAACACGAGCGGAAAGGACGACTGCGGCGTTCGAAATCGGATCTCGGCGGTCGTGTCGTCGCGGGCGAGGACCGTGTCGACGCTCGCGAGATCGGCGGAGCGCAGGTACCCGGTCGCCGGGTCGCGGGCCGCGTCGAGCGTGTACGCGACGTCGCGCGCCGTCGTCGGAACGCCGTCCTGCCATCGCAGGCCGCCGGTGAGATGCAGCGTGAGGTCGCGGCGGTCGGCCGACCAGGACCACGACGTCGCCGCGTATGGGGCCGGTTGCAGCTTGTCGTCGTACTTCGCCAAGGTCACGAACAGAACGAATCGCTGGATCTGGCGAGACAGCGGATGAATCGTGACGAGCGGGTTGCCGGACTCGAGGTCGGTTCCCGACGCGTAGACCACGGTGTCCGGCGGCCGCTCGGCACTCCAGCACCCGGTGACGAGCGCCGCCGCGACGACCGACGCCAAAGCGCTCGAGACTGTTGACACTCGAACACGCCCATGCAGCTTCAGCGCGTGCATCTACTCGCCGTGCTGCGGCGCCTCGCGGGCGCGCTCGCGCTTTTCTGGCTGGTGCTCACGCTCACGTTCGCGCTTGTCCGCCTCGCCCCGGGTGATGCCGCGACCTTCCTGATTCCACCGTCCGCGACGGCGGCCGACGCCGCGCGTATTCGCGCCGAGCTCGGACTCGACCAGTCGGTCGCCGTGCAATATGCACGGTGGGCGTCCGGCGTGCTGCACGGCGATCTCGGTGAGAGCTCGCTGCGACGCGAGCCGGTCACGCGCGCCATCGCCGACGCGCTCCCGGTGTCGCTGGGCCTCGGCGCCGCATCGCTCGCCCTGACCTTTCTGATCGGAGTTCCGCTCGGACTGATCCAGGCGGCGCGGCGCGGAGGTGTCGTGGATCGCGGGCTGACCGTGATCACCACCGTCATGTACGCCGCGCCCAGCTTCTGGCTCGCGCTCTCGCTCGTAGCGGTCTTCACCTACGGCGCGGCGGAGTGGGGACTTCCGGAGTGGTTGCGCCTGCCGGCCTTCGGCATTCACGCGCCGGGTCTCGACGTGAGCGGATTGGCGGCGCTTTCGGACCTGATTCGTCACGCGATCCTTCCGGTGAGCATTCTCACGGTCGTCGGCGCGGCGGGCATCGCGCGTTACTCGCGCTCCAGCGTCGCCGACGTGCTGAGCCAGGACTTCGTGCGCACCGCGCGCGCCAAGGGCTCGTCGCCGGCGCGTGTGAATCTGCGGCACGTGCTCTCCAACGTGCTGCCGCCGCTGATCGTCCTGTTCGCGCTGTCGCTGCCCGGCCTCGTCGCCGGATCGATTTTCGTGGAGTCGGTTTTCGCGTGGCCGGGAATGGGGCGGCTCATGGTGGACGCCATCGCGGCGCGCGACTATCCGCTCGTGATGGGCGCGGCGGCGGTGTATGCGGCCCTCGTGATCTTCGCGAATCTCGCCGGCGACGTGGCGCTGCCGCTGGTCGATCCGAGGCGCCGCGCGTGACGTCGCGCGCGATCCGGGCGATGCGGACGCTTCCCGGCGCGGCGGCGGTGCTGCTCGCCGTCCTCGTGCTCGCCGCTCTGCTGGTGCCGGCCGTGTCGCACCAGGATCCGCTCGGCATCGGCGACGTGCTTCGATTGCGGCTCCTGCCTCCGTTTTCGCGCGACTCGCTGGGGAATTTTCACCTGCTCGGCACGGATCGATTCGGGCGCGACCTGTTCGTGCGGATGATGCTGGCCGGGAGGATCTCGCTCGCCGTCGGCATCGTCGGTTCGGTGGTGGCGAGCGGCGTCGGAACGATCGCCGGCGCCGTCGCGGCGTGGGTGGGCGGCGTAGTGGACCGGTCGCTGATGGCGCTCTCGGACGCGCTGCTCGCCCTGCCGCGTCTCGTCCTGCTGCTCGTCTGCGCGTCGCTCTGGCGTCCGGGGCTCACGACGGTCGTCGCGGTGCTCGTGTTGACGGGATGGATGGGCGTCGCCCGGATGGTTCGCGCCGAGCTGCTCGGCGTGAAGACCCGCCCCTTCGTCGACGCGGCGACGGGCCTCGGCGCATCGAGCGCGCGCGTGCTCTGGCGACACGCGCTTCCGAACTCACTCGGTCCGGCGATCGTCGCGACGACGCTCGGCGTCGGCAATGCGATTCTGCTCGAGAGCGGCCTTTCGTTTCTCGGCCTGGGAGTTCAGCCGCCGCGCCCGAGTTGGGGGAACATGATCGCTGGGGGACGCGATCTGATCGTGGTGGCGCCCTGGGTGGCGATCGCGCCCGGGCTCGCCCTGATCGCCACCGTGCTCTGTTGCACGCTGATCGGCGACGACCTGCGCGACCGGCTGGCTGGCGAGACCGGGGCAACGTTGCGCGATCGGGCTTAGAGAGATCCTAGTCCCACGCGCGCGGCCAACTTCCGTGCGCTCGGCCGGCGTCTACGAGAACGGAACTGCAGATTTCGCGAAGACCGCACGGATTTCGCGGAGCAAACAAAGCTCTTTTTTTTCTCCGCGGACCTCCGTAAAGGTCCGCGAAATTGTATTTCTCTAGTCGTACAGGCCAAACCAGGCGCGGACCGGCCGCTAACGCACGAGGATTGTGACGATGGCCCGAGGCTGCGCGGTGAAGGTGACGTCTTGACGTTCAGTCGACGCCGGCCCGCCGACAGTCTCGTCCAGGCGTGACACGCGTGCCTCCTCGACGGCGAACGGAAGGCGCCACGTGCCGGCGACTTGTTCGTTGGTGAGATTCACACAGCGAAGCACGAGCCAGCGACCATCCTCGCTCTCTTTGATCGCGGAGAACGCTAGCCCGGCGCCGATGATCTCCGGACCGACGACGTCGCCGGAAACGCTGAGCGCCGAACGGAGGGTCGCGCCGATTGTCGGCACCAGGAAATCGTCGGCCGCGCGCTCGATGGCGTCGATCGTCTGGGAATCGCGCGCGTCGTGGAACATCACCGCGAAATTGGCCGCAAACGGACCGCGGCACTGCGCCCGCGGCGTGGGAACCGGCCAGCCCGCGTGTCCCGGCCGCTCCGGAAGGTCGCTCTTCGATAGTTCCCCCACCGAACGCACGAGCGTGACGGCGATGCTCCCGTCGTCCCGTGATTCGTACTCGGCCAGGCCGTCGCCCAGCACGGTATAGCCGCGCGACTGGTTGAATAGCGAGACGTAGCGATGCAACGGCGCCGTCGGCGGCACGCGTTCGCTCTGCGTTTCGTCGGGGCTGGGAGTGATCGGTGCGCGGCGCACGGCCCCGAACGCCGCGTCCGCCCACACTTCCGGATGGGTGACGTCGCTCGCGAGAACGATCCGCAGCCGGTGATCGTCACGCTGGTTGTCGCCGGTCAGCGCAACGGCGAGGTATGGCGCACCGGCGTCGAGAATCAAGCGCACGATGACTTCCGCGCCGCCCTGACCGCGCGGGGCGTTCGGTTCCGTGACCCTCGTGGGCAGCGAGAGCTCGCCACGCAGCGGCCCGCGGTGCGCGCGCCGTACGCTGCCAAGGCGAACCTCGCATGGGCGCGGGCGCGGCGCCGGCGTGTACAGATCGCCGACATCCGCGTCGTCCTCGAAGCGAAAGAGCGACTCGACGCGGCGGCCGCTGGGCTTGTGCAGCAACGAGACGGTCGCGTCTTCGTGTACCGTGACGGCGAGCGTGACATTCTCGAGCGAGCGCGGCGTAGTGCGCACGCGATCCGTCGGCGCCGCGCCGCGCGACCTCCGGCCGATCGGGCGCGCGATCACGCCGTACGCCGGCGCGTCAGCGACCCAGGCGGCGACGCGCGTCACCGAGACCAGATCGTTGTCCGGATAGTGCCGCGGCGATTCGGTGCGCGCGTTTCGCATTTCCCTATCGAGCACCTGTAGCGGGCCGAGCCCCGCCACCGTCGGCGTTCGTCGCGGTTCCGGGGGGGCGGGTGCCGCGGCGGGCGCCGACCCCGGACCGACGGGCACATCGGCGACGAACTCCTCGATCTCGAGAATCGCGACACCGGTCCGACGGCGCGGCGCCGGATTTCGGATGAGCACGACCGGCTGCCACGCATCGCGCGCCGTGCGCGCCTCCACCTGATCGTGGCCGACGAGATCGAGGATCGCGTCGTCACGGACGCCGGCCGCCTGATTCCCGGCGGAGCGAACCCGCAGCTCCATCGCCGCCGCGACCTCGTCGATGGAGCAACCGCAGAGCGTGTCGTGCGGGTGGGCCTCGAGCAGCGTCCGCCACGCCTCGTCGAGCAACGCGCGGCGCGACCGGCCTCGCCGCGACGCGAGCGCGTTCCACGGTTCGGCGTCTCGCAGCAGCGCGCGCTCGGCGAGCGCATTGAAGCGCTTCTCGTGCGCGCGGGTCGCGAGCGTGCCGGAGAGCGTCCATGCATAGCCGTACGAATCCCGCAACTCGCCGTCGACGAGCGGAAGCGTCGCATGTTCGGCGCGCGCGACGAGCGCGCGTTGAAACGCGCGAAGCGAACTTCGATGCACCGCGTCGTGGACGCCGGCAATCTCGAGCGCGCGCACGGCTTCCGCGTGGCCGACCTGCCGCGCGTGGTGATCGGCACCGTGCGGCAGGAGCACGACCCCGGTCGTCGAGCGCGGCGCCAGTTGTTCGCGCATTGCCGACCAGCGACTCTCGGCGTCGATCGAATCGAGCGGAAGATTCGAGCCGAGCTCGTAGCCGCTCCGCGCGAGGTGGTAGAGGAGCACGCGTTCGCCGGTCGGCGATCGCCACCAGGCAGCGTCACCGGGCGGAAATCGCCGACTGCCATAGCCGCGCCACAGGACGACGACGTCCAGGCCGAACCCGGCGGCGATCGCCGGCAGCGACGCGGGATGTCCGAACGAGTCCGGACAGTAGAGGACCGGCGGCGCGACCGCGTCGAACCGCTCGAGCGTACGCCGGCCGGTGAGAAGGTTGCGCACCAACGCCTCGCCGCTCGGAATCAGCTCGTCGGCGAGCACGTACCACGGGCCCGCCTCCAGTCGACCGGTGCGGAGCGATTCGCGCAGTGCCTCAACCCGCTCCGGCCGCACGCGCGCGTAGTCGTCGAGCACGATCGCCTGGCCGTCGAGCAGAAAGCTCTCGCCGTCGCCCGCCGGCGCATCGAGCAGCTCGTCGACGAGCGCGACGAGCCGCTGGCGAAAGCGCTCGGCGGGCAGGTACCACTCGCGGTCCCAGTGCGTGTGAGAGACGAGATGAACGTCGAGCACGATCGGTCGATGGACTCGGAGGGGGCGGCGGTGGCGGCTCCGAAATTGGTCGCCGGCCGGCGAGCGGTTTCGAGAACGCTTCTGAACGTGACGCGTTCGCCGCCGAACGCAACCGTTGCCTGGATCGTCCTGCTCATTGAACTTCCTGTGCCCGCCAACCCGGCATCCGCTCACACATGCACACGCTGCTCGACTGGTTGCACCGCGTCCGCGACGTCCGCGGTATCATCGCCTGGGGCGGGTACGTCGGGCTCACGGCGATCATCTTCGCCGAGACGGGTCTGTTGGTCGGATTCTTTTTGCCGGGAGACTCGCTGATCGTGACGGCCGGGCTGCTCGCCGCGACGACGGGAGTGTTCAACGTCGCGCTGCTCGGGCTCCTGCTGACCGTCGCGTCGGTCATCGGCAACACGGTGGGCTACATGATCGGGGCCGCGGCGGGGCCTCGGCTCTTCACGCGCGAAGATTCCCTGCTCTTCAACAAGAAGCACCTGTATCGCGCGCACGATTTCTACGAGCGGCGCGGCGCGGCGACGATCGTGATCGCCCGGTTCATGCCGATCGTGCGCACGTTCGTTCCTGTTGTGGCCGGTATGGCGCAGATGGATCGCCAACGATACGCGATCTATAACGTCATCGGCGGCGTCGCGTGGATCTGGGGCATGCTGTTCATCGGCTACTTCCTGGGGCGCTACATTCCCGGAGTCGACCGGCACATCGAGAGTGTGATCGCGATCGTCGTCCTGCTCTCGATCTCGCCTGGCATCATCGGCTGGTACAGAGCAAGGAGAGCCTAATGGCGTTCACGCTGCCCGCATTGCCGTACGCGAATGACGCGCTCGAGCCGCACATCGACGCGCGGACGATGGAAATCCACCACACGAAGCATCATCAGGCGTACGTCAACAATCTCAACGCCGCGGTCGAGAAAGCGCCGGAGCTGGCGAGCAAGTCGCTCGACGACTTGATGCGCGGCATCAATTCCGTTCCCGAGGCCGTGCGTACCGCGGTGCGCAACAACGGCGGCGGGCACTGGAACCACAGTTTGTTTTGGCAACTCATGGGCCCCGGCAAGGGCGGCGAGCCGACCGGCAAGCTGGCCGACGCGATCAAATCGGCGTTCGGCGATTTCAACAAATTCAAAGAGCAGTTCGCGGCGGCGGGGGCGGGGCGCTTCGGGTCGGGGTGGGCCTGGCTCGTCAACGACGGCGGCAAGCTGTCGATCACGAGCACGCCGAACCAGGACAATCCGCTCATGGACGGCAAAACCGCTATCCTCGGCCTCGACGTCTGGGAGCACGCGTACTACTTGAAGTACCAGAACCGCCGGCCCGACTACATCACGGCGTGGTGGAACGTCGTGAACTGGGACGCGGTGGCCGAGCGATATCGCTAGAACGCCGCGGCAGGCGGGCTTCGAGTGGCGGCGTAGAAAGGGAACGACCATGACGCAGATTTGAACGGCGATGACGCAGATTGACGGCGAAAGGACTGGCGCCGGTTTCCTCGGCGGGGTCGCAGTTCCAGATCTGCGTCATCAGCGCCCATCGTAGCCGGTCAGGCGTCGCCAATCCGGCGGCGCGGCTCGCGCGAGCGCTCACGGGGTTCCTGCGAACACCACCCCTCCCCGCATCACGAACGTCACTTTCGTGATTGCCGCGATGTCCTGCGCGGGATCACCGCGCACGGCAATCAGGTCGGCCTCGTAACCCGGCGCTATCGAACCGATCTTGTCGCCCAGCCCCAGGGCAGCCGCCGTCGCCGAGGTCGCGGAGGTGATCGCGTCCATCGGGCGTTGACCGGCTTTTACCCGGCAGAGCAACTCGTCGGCGTTGTGCCCGTGCGCCAGAGCGACGGCATCCGTGCCGAAGATGATCTTCAATCCGGGCGTGGCGATCGCCTTCCGGAACATCGCCGTCGCCGTGGGAATCGCGTTCGCCAGCGCGATGAACGAAGCGTCCGAGAACCCGGAACGCGCGTACACGTCGCGATGGTCGATGTAGTTCTGGAAGACCAGGCAGACCTGCGGATCGAAGATCGTTCCGTGTTGCGCCATCAGGGTGAGCTCGGCCTGGGTCGCGAACGTGCCGTGCTCGATCTCGGTGCAGCCGGCGAGTGTGGCGGCGCGCACGCTGCCCGCGCTGATCGCATGGACGACCGAGCGAAGGCCCTGCGCCTTCGCCTCGCCGCAAATCGCGGCGAGTTGTTCGTCGGACAGGGTCTGAGCGCCACCGGCGCCGAGCCCGGCTGAGGCGAACAGTTTGATGAGGTCGGCGCCGCGCGCCTCGAGCGACCGTACCAACACGCGCAACGAATCGGGGGACGGATTCTTGTTGCTGAGCTGCGTGATCGACGTGAGGATGCGCGGCCCGGGGATCTGCCATCGCGCGACCGCGTCGCGGAGCTCGAGGTCCTCGACGCCGCCGACGCTCTGAACCGTGGTGAACCCGGCCTTCAATGTTGCGTAGAGATTGCCGGCACGGGCCAACGCGGATTCCGTCGGCGTGTCTCCATCGCGGCCATCGTGAAGCGCGCCTTTCCGATTGATGTACCAGCCTGGGTGGACGTGGGCGTCGATCAATCCAGGAAGCAACGTGGCATCGCCGAGGTCGTACGTCGCCTTTGCGCTCCCCTCGGCCGCCGAAGCGACGCTCGCGATCCGCCCGTCGCGCACGGTGACGAGCACGTTCGCGGTTTCCTTGCCGTGCCCGTCGATCATTCGCGCCGCGTGAATCGTGACCGTGCCCGAGCCCGCCGGCGCGAGCGGCGAATCCTGCGCCGACGCGATCGGCGGCGTGAGGAGCGCGAGTCCGGCGGCTGCGAGTGAAAGAGTTCTCATTGACTGTGGCGGTCGAGACCGATCCGGATGGCGCGGGGGGATTCGTGGGATGCCGCGGGACCGCGGCACCGAAACTGCCCTTTCGTCCAACAACGACGGAGCTCGAGCGATTCCGATCAGCTCGCTCCCCGAGGAGGATAAACATATGACACGTGTTGGAATCGGCGTCAGGTGCGCGATCTGCGCGGCCGCGCTCGTCGGATGCATGCAGAGCGAAACGCGAACACAATCGGCCGCCGGTGACATCGAGGTTGATTCACTGTCCGCCACGCGGACGGTTCTGCTCCGCGTCCAGAACAACTATCCGGCGAAGGTGCGGGTCTACACCATCATGGGCGGCCAACCCAACGAGGTCGCCAGCGTCGCGACGGCGGGAATTCGGACTGTCGTGCTCGACCCGAACCTGTTTCCCTATCCGTCCATTTCGTTCGAGGTTCGACCCGAACACAGCGACATCGCGACGAAGCTCGGTCCATTCGAGCTGTACAAAGGCGAGACGGCTGAACTCGTCGTCACACCCGATCTGAATCTCTCCCGGGTAGACATTCACCACTCAGCGCCTTAAGGCCCGTCTACAGGCCGTCGAACGAGGCCACGGAGTCGTGGCGCGCATCGCGTGACGCGGCTCGGCGGTCCCCGTTCGGTATTCGGCCGGCACGCCACGCGCTGAACGCGCGGCGTCGGCACCGAAACTGCCCCTCTGACAATCCGGTGGCAGTCGAGCGGACGCGATTCTTCAGCCCGCTCGAAGGAGGAGGTATGAGCCCCATGCGAACGCTCGTCACGGGCGCCGCCGTCGCGGCGCTGCACGCATGCACGCAGCAGGCGGCCCACACTCGGTCCGCCTCGGGTGACATCGACGTCGTCGCGTTCACCGCGTCGCGCACGGTGTTGGTTCGCGTCCAGAACAACTACCCGACGCGCGTCCAGGTCTTCTCGGTGATCGGTGACAAGACCGCCGAGCTGACCAACGTCGCGACCGACGGCGTGCAGACGGTTGCGCTCGATCCGAGTCTCTTCCCGGGCACGTCGTTTTCGCTCGAGATCGTCCCGGGGACCGGACCGTCGAAGCGCCTCGGACCGTTTCGTTTGAGCAAAGGCCAGACGGCCAACCTCATCATCACGCCCGACCTCGACTCGGCGCGAGTAGAGGTCCGTCCTTCGACGCCCTAAGGAGCAAGCATGACTCGCGTTTCAATCGGCGCCGCCGCGGCGGCCATGGTGTTGCTCGCCGCGTGCGCACACGAAAGCGGCGTTCGGTCTCAGACCGCCGCGGGCGAGCTCGCGTTCGATACGCTACAGCCGCCGGTGGCGACGGCGGTGGTGCTGCGCGTCCAGAACGATTTCCCGACCGCGGTGAAGGTCTACGCCGAGGCCAACGAAGACACGAACGAAGTTGCCACGGTCGCGGCCGGGACCAGCCAGACCGTCGGCATCGGGACGGACTTCTTCCGTTATGCGCTCACGACATTCGAAGTGCGGCCGGTGAACGACAGCGCGTCGACGCTACTCGGGCCGCTCAACTTGAACAAAGGCGATCGAGTCAGGATCGTGGTGTCGGCGAAGCTCGACTCGTCTCACGTCTACCAGAACGGCAACTGGTAGCTACTGCGCGGCCTCGCCTTCGAGATACGTGTAGCCTTCGAGTCCGGCGACGTAATCGGCGATGAACGTGTTGGCCTCCTGCCGCGTGATGTGCTTCGCGGCGGCGACCTTCCGCCTGAACGTCTGCAGGAGATCGGGGGCGCGGAACTGCACGTAGTTCAAGACCTCCGTCACCGTGTCGCCGTGCACGAGGTCCGTGACGTCGTATCCGCCGTTGCTCGTGAGGCGAATGTGCACCGCGTTCGTGTCGCCGAACAGATTGTGCAGGTCGCCGAGGATCTCCTGATAGGCGCCGGTGAGGAAAACGCCGAGCATGTAGGGCTCGCCGTCGTGGAACTCGTGAAGCTCCAAGCTCGCGTTGGACGACGTTTCGCCGGCGAACCGGTCGATCTTGCCGTCCGAGTCGCACGTGACGTCCTGGATCGTTCCTCTCCGACTTGGCTCTTCATTCAACCGATGAATGGGCATGATCGGGAAGACGTGATCGATCGCCCAGCTGTCGGGCAGCGACTGGAAGAGCGAGAAGTTGCAGAAGTAGCGGTCGACGAGCGTCGAGTCGAGATCGGCGATGATGTCGGCGAAGTCGGCGCCTTTCCGCAGCACCGACTTGGCGAGCACGTTCGCCGTGGCGAAATAGATCTGCTCGGCCAGCGCGCGCTCGCGCAGGGTGAAGACGCCGCTGTTGAACAGCTCCTGCGCGCGCTCCTTGTCGAACGTCATGTCGTGGTAGATCTCGCGCACGCGGCGCTTCGACACGCTCTTGCGCGACGCGTCGCGGTGGTCGGCCAGCATCTCGTGCAGCAGCTGGTGGTCGTCTTCGGTCAGCTCGGGCACGGGGCGGTCGGCCTGCGACTCGACGTCGATCACCTTGATCAGCAGCAGCGCGTGGTGCGCCGTCAGGGCGCGGCCCGATTCGCTGATGATGTGGGGCATGGGGATGTCGTGCTCGCGGCACGATTCCGCGAGGGTGTACACGACGTCATTCGCGTATTCCTGGAGCGAGTAGTTCACACTCGCGTCGGCGGTCGAGTTGGTGCCGTCGTAGTCCACGCCCAGGCCGCCGCCCACGTCCACGTGCGTGATGTCGAGCCCGAGGTTGCGCAACTCGACGTAGAACCGCGTCAACTCGGTCAGGCCGAGCTTGATGAACCGGATGTCCGTGATCTGCGATCCAAGATGGAAGTGGATCAGCTTGATGATGTCGAGGCGGCCGGCGGCGCGCAGCTTGTCGATGGCCTGCATCAGTTGCGCGGAGTTGAGGCCGAACTTCGATTTCTCGCCGCCGCTCTCCTTCCAGCGGCCGAACCCGCGCGAGGCCAGTTTGACCCGCACGCCCGCCGTCGGCGTCACGCCCATCTCGTCCGCGACCTGGAGCAACACGTCGATCTCGCTGAGCTGCTCGATCACGATGTACACCTGGTGGCCGAGCTTCTGCCCCATGAGGGCGAGGCGCATGAACTCCTCGTCCTTGTAGCCGTTGCAGATGATCAGATGCTCCGTGTCCTCGGCGAGGCCGAGGATGGCCTGGAGCTCGGGCTTGCTGCCGCACTCGAGGCCGACGCGGTGCGCCTTGCCGAATTCGACGATCTCTTCGACGACGTGGCGCTGCTGGTTGACCTTGATCGGGTAGACGGTCGTGTAGCCGCCGGTGTAGCCGAATTCCTCGCGCGCCTGCTCGAACCGCGTCGTGAGGTCCTCGATGCGCGAGCGCAAAATGTCCGAGAACCGCAGCAGCACCGGAAGCGCGATCCCCTGCTCCTCGAGGTCGTTCGTGATCTCGTACAGATCCACCGTGTGGTCGGGGCGATCCTTGTCCGGCCGCACGATCACGTGCCCTTCGTCGTTCACGTCGAAGAACCCGGCGCCCCACCCGTCGATTCTGTACAGCGCTCGAGCGGCGTCGATCGACCAGCCGCTGGACGTCGCGTCGCCGGCTGGCGCGCCGGCTAGCGCGCCGGCTGCCGCGCCGTTCGCGGGAGCGGCTGACCCGGTGGAAGCGTCTGTGACGCGAGTGGTTGTGGCCATGCGCCGAAAATAATCGAATTCGTCAGGGATAGAGACGACTGAGCCGCCATTCTTTGCCGTCCCGCTCGTACAGGTCGCGGACGTGCAGGCGGTCCGGCCGTCCTTTCCAGAACTCGATACGGCTCGGAACGACGCGGAATCCGGACCACTGGGGCGGGCGAGGCACGGCTCGGCCAGTGAATCGTTCCTCCATCTCGGCGACCCGCGCTTCGAGATCGCCCGGGTGCTCGATCGTTCGACTCTGGCGCGACGCCCACGCGCCGATCTGGCTGCCGCGGGCGCGGGACGCGAAGTACGCGTCCGCCTCCTCGGCGCTCACGGCGTCCGCGGGCCCCTCGACGCGGACCTGGACTTCCATCGGCTGCCAGTGGAAGCACAGCGCGGCCCGGCGCGTCGCGAGCAGCTCGCGCCCCTTTCGACTCTCGTGGTTCGTGTAGAAGACGAAGCCGCGCTCGTCCACGTTTTTCAGGAGGACGATCCGAACGCTCGGAGCGCCGCGCTCGTCCACCGTGCCGAGAGCGAACGCCGTCGGCTCGGGCAGGACGTTGCGCGGGAGTTTCGTCGCTTGTTCGAGGAGCGCGATGAATCGCGCGATCGGATCGCCGCCGGCGGGGGCGTCGGTCATCCGATCGCGCGCTTGAAGAAGCTCCGGGTGCCCAGCGTCCAGAAGAACGCCGAGATCAGCAACAACGCGACGACGACGACGGAGAGGGGCATGTGCGGGACGGCCGGCGTGAGCGCGCCCCGCATCCCCTCGGCGACATACACCATCGGGTTCACCAGCACGAGGTACTTTATGATCGGGACAACGTCGAGCCCGCGCCACGGGTAGTACGCGCAGCCGAAGAACAGCATCGGCGCGATGATCACGCTGAACATCAAGCCGATCTGCTGCGGCGCAATGGCCGTCCCCAGCCACATGCCGAGCGACGAGAACGCGAGCGAGCCGAGGAGGACGATGATCACGACCTCGCCGCCATGGGAAAGCGTGAGCTCCGGGATCGGCCCCATCACGAGCCGCGCGATGGGCAGCAGGAATGCGGCGGCGATGAAGCCCTGCAGCATCGCCGACACGATCTTCTCGGCGGCGATTACGAGCGTCGGCACCGGCGCGAGCAGCCGATCCTCGATCTCCTTGGTCCAGCCGAAATCCTGGACCATCGGCAGCGCGACCGATTGGATCGCCGACAGGCTCAGACTGACGGCGAGAATCCCCGGCAGAAGCGCCGTCTGATACCCCTTGCCGAGGAAGCTCATCTTCGGCAGGAGGTAGCCGAAGACGACGAGAAAGAGGAGCGGTTGCATCGTCGTGCGCACGAGGAAGAACACGAGCTCCTTGCGGGCGACGCGCAAGTCTCTTCGCAGCAGGGCGAAAAACACCGACCACACGGAGGCGGCGTGCTCCTCCGCGCCGGGCGGGTGACGCGCCTCAGCGGCCGCGCCGGGGGGTGGAGTCACGACATCAACGACGCTCAATCGAGTTTCCTCCCGGTCCGAGACACGAACAGCGTTTCGAGACTCGGCTCGATGAGCGTGATGTTCGCGACGGACGTCCCGCGCTCTTCAGCCGCCTGAATCACGGGTGAAATCACCCGGCCGCCGCGGTCGCTGAACACGCGGAGCAACCTTCCCTGCGGCTCGGCCCGCAGCACGCCGTCGACCGCGCGGACGGCGTCAACGACGAGGTCCGCGTCGCCGGACAACGTGACCTCGATGAGCGTACCGCCCGGCGCGCGTTGTTTGAGGGCCGCCGGCGTATCCAGCTCGAGCAGCTCGCCGCGATCGACGATCGCGACGCGGTCGCACAGCTTGTCCGCCTCCTCCATGTAGTGCGTCGTCATGACGATCGTGCGACCCTCGGCGTGCAAGCCGCGCAGGATGTCCCACAGCGCCAAGCGCGTCTGCGGGTCGAGCCCCACCGTGGGCTCGTCGAGGAAGATGACGTGCGGCTCGTGAATCAGCGCGCGCGCGATCATCAGGCGCTGCTGCTGTCCGCCGGACATCTCGTCGACCTTGGCGTGCGCCTTGTCGGCGATCCCCAGCTGTTCGAGCAGCTGCATGGCGCGCGGCACCGACTGCGAGGAGCCGATGCCGAAGTACGCGGCGTGAAACTGAAGGTTCTCGATGACGTTCAGGCTCCGGTCCGGATTCGGCCGCTGCGGGACGACGCCGATCCGCCGCCGGACGCGCACCGGATCGGTCCCGACGTCGGCGCCGCCGACGAGCGCCGTGCCCGACGTTGGGCGGACGCGCGTCGTGAGAATGCCGATCGTCGTCGTCTTGCCCGCCCCGTTGGGTCCGAGCAGGCCGAAGAACTCGCCCTCGTTCACCGCGAGATCGAGTCCCTTGAGCGCGACGATTTCGGCGCGGGGCCACGCACCGGATGGCGTCGAGATGGACGGACCGCCGGGTCCGCCGACCCCGGGCATCGCTCCCGCGCCGCGCCGCTTCGGTG
The DNA here is from genome assembly GCA_963736315.1 of uncultured Gemmatimonadaceae bacterium. GTDB lineage: Bacteria > Gemmatimonadota > Gemmatimonadetes > Gemmatimonadales > Gemmatimonadaceae > JAQBQB01. The sequence goes on from CAVTOB010000001.1 coordinate 1,659,285, forward strand.
CGGCGGGCGCGGGATAGACCTTGCGCAAGGCTCGGGTCTCGATCGCGGGCATTGTTCGAAGTTAAGCCCGGGCCGGCCCTCGCCGCGAATCTCTACTGCTTCTTGACCTCGGGTTGGATGCCCGCCTGAACGGGCGCCGGGCCGAGCTGATCCTTGCCCTTCGCGACGTACGGAATGCCGTGGACCATCCAGTCCGGCGCCGGCGCGCCCTTCAGCTTGTTGTCGAAGAACTGCTGCATGCGCATCGCGATGTCCTTCTGGTTCGCGCGGCTGGCCGGGTTGTGCACGTCGTTGTTGTAGTCTATGAAATAGACTTCCTTGCCAAGCCGGCGCATGTTGACGAAGAACTCGATGCCCTGGTACCACGGGACGGCGTCGTCGGCGTCGTTGTTCATGATGAAGAGCGGCGTCGTGACGCGGTCGAGCCAGAAGAGCGGCGAGTTCTGGATGTAGAGCTGCGGCGCTTCGTTCAGCGACTTGCCGATGCGGCTCTGCCCGACCTCGTACTGGCCTTCGCGCGAGATGCCGGTGCCCCACCGGATGCCGCCGTACGCGCTCGTCATGTTGACGACCGGCGCGCCGGCCATCGCCGCCGCGAACATGTGCGTCTGCGTGATCGTGTACGCCGTCTGATAGCCTCCCCATGATTGCCCCTGGATGCCCAGGTGCTTCTCGTCGACGTACCCTCGGCGCTCGAGCGCCTCCACCCCGGATACGATCGACCGCACCGCGCTCTGTCCCGGGAAGCCCGTCTCGTAGACGATGTCGGGCTCGAAGACGAGATACCCGTTCGACACGTAGTGCGTCGGGTTGATGACGTTGCGACCGGTGGGCGGTACGTAGCTGTAGAGATTGTTCGACAGGATCTCGTAGAAGTACGCGATCAGCGGATACTTCTTGTTCGGATCGAAATTCTCCGGCTTGTACAGAATGCCCTTGAGCTCGACGCCGTCGGCGCTGCGCCAGCGCACCAGCTCGGCCGAGCCCCAGTTGTAGTCCTTCTGCTGCGGATTCGCGTCCGAGATCTTCGTCAAGCTCGTGAGCGACGGACCGACCCAGAGGTTCGGGAAATCGGTGAACGTGCTTTTGGTGATCATCCACTCGTCCGCGTTCGCCGCCTTGACCGGCGTGCCGTAGGCGAGATCCGACATGACGATTTTTTCGGGATCCTTCTTCACACCGAGTTGGGTGCGGTAGAATCCGCTCGCCATCGTCTCGGTGTTGAGCGCGTGGAGCATCAGCGGCTCGGCCGGATCGATCACGCCGCGATCTTCGCCGCCCGCCGCCGCTCCGCCGCGTCCACCGCCGCCGCCCCGCCCACCGCGGCCGCCGCCGGCGATCTCGACACGGAACTGGATCGAGCTCTTTCGTCCGACCGAATCAGTCACGACCGTCGCCGGCTTGGCACCCGTGGGATCGAATTCCCAGACGTCGAAGCGGTCGTTGATCAGCACGGACTTGTCACCCTTCGTCCAAGCGGCGAGCCCCCACGCCGGCGCCTCGTTCGGATGGTCGTCCGTTTCGTTGTCGAAGTGGACGCCTTTCAGTCCGCCGGTCAGGTCGACGAGCTTGTTCGTCGCCGTGTTGTACGTGTACCAGTGCGCCTTGTCGTAGAAGATCACGAACTTGGCGTCGGGGGAGAGCTGCGCGTTGCCGTTGATCTTCTCCCGAATCAGGTGTCGCGCGTTCGTCGCCGGGTCGATCACGTAGACGTCCGAGCCGCCGTCGCCCCACATCTGCTCGATCATGTAGCGCTCGCGCGAGCTGGCGACGGCGATCTTGCCGTCCTCCGACACGCTCACGCTCGGGATCGAATCGTCGGCGAGTTGCACGACTTTCTTCGTCGACGCGAAGTAGATCGCCTGGTAGGACTTGTTGCGGTCGCGCTGCGCGTTGATGCGCTGCGTCGGCTGGAGCACGGGATCCTTGTAGTGCCACAGGTCGAACACGGACTTGCCGACGAGCGAGTCGGCCGGCACCGAGTCGATCGGCGGCGGCGCGACGTTGAAGGTGATGGCCGTGCCGCTCCGCGTGAACGCCAGCGGCCCGTTGTCGGCGATGTGCATCCCCGGCGTCACCTGCGACGGATTCACGATCGCCTGCGCGGAGCCGCCCTTTGTCGACGCCTGGTACAACGTGTACCGCGCCGGCGTCTCGCGGCCGAATGCGTCATGGTCCGAGAGGAAGACGAGCTGCGTGCCGGTGCGATCGAACGTCGGCGCCTTGTAGTCGCCGCGGCCCGCGAGCAGAGTCGTCGTCGTCCCCGCGGACATCGCCCGCAGGAATGCGCCGTCCTTCGTCGAATCGCGCGAGACGACCGTGTACGCCAGCACCTTGGCGCTGTCGTCGAAAGCGAACGCGAGCACGTCGGTCAGCCGCTCTTCGGCGCCCGTCGCAAGATTCCGAAGCACCAGCGGCGATCCGAATTGTCGGCGATTGCTCGGCGCACCGCCGCCGCCTCGACCTCCACGACCGCGACCGGCGCCGCCGGCGGCGTTCGCCGCGCCACCCCGCGCGGACGAGTCGCCCGGGGTCGTGCTGTCGGGCTCGGGCACGTAGGCGAGCCACGTTCCATTCGCGCGCGCCAGCCGGAAAGACCGAACGCCGGCGATCGTCGTGACTTTGCCATCGGGCAAGCTCACGATCGCGAGGGACTGGCGGTTCGTGGCCGCGGCTCCGCGTCCTCTGCCCGCTCGCATGACCTCGGCCTGCGAGGGCTGCGTGCTCACGACGACGAATCTGCTATCCGAGGTGATTTGCGCCGGCGTCGCCGTGGCGGCGACCGGATCGCCTTCCCCCGTGCCGCCAGCCGGCCCACGCAGACCGCCCGGCACGTTGTTCGGGCGCCCGAGGTAGCCGCGCGGAACGTGAAACTCCGTCGTCCCGCTCGTCGCGCGAATCACCAACTCGCCGTCGCCGACCTGCGGAATGAGAGTGTACGCCGCCCACTTTCCGTCGTTGGAAAGCGCCGGCGCGTTGATCGCCTTCCATTTGTCCCAGTCAGCCTGCGTCAGCACTTTCTTCTGTGCTTGGGCGGCCGGAACGATGGCGAGCACGGCGGTGAGGAGAGCTGCGAGCCGAGTGTGTTTCATGGGGACGCTCGGAATGAGGGGGTGGTACTTCGCTCCTATGTCTACGACACGCGCCCTTGGCGCGTTGCCTTTTTCGACTCAGAACGTGAAGCGAAACATCGGATAACGACCAGGGGCTCGCGCGGCCAGGCCCAACACACCAAGTCCGGGTCCGAAGCTGAGCCGCGACGCGGAGGGGGGGGACCGGTCGGTCGCGGGCACGATCTCCCCCGCGCGCCGAAAGTTGGTGCTTGCAAAAACGAGCGACATGCCGAGTGTCGCGCCGGCTGCCGCCGACCCCGAGATCACTGAACCGTTGTTGGTTTGGGCGATCAGCGGAATGGCCAGGCCCATGACGCCTCCAGCGACCGCTCCGATGGTGGCGAGGTTCGCGTCGGATGTCGTGAGGTCGAACGGCCGAGCGATGGCGGCGTCGCCGACGAGAAGCCCTGCGACGTAGGACGCGCCCAGCACCACTCCGGTCTTGCGCGGGCTCGGGTGTCCCCCGCCGATCAAGGCGCCGCCGACAGCGGCGCCGACGAGTCCCGACGTCTGCATCGCGTTCACGTCGCCGGCGGTGACGCCGTACGACGCCATGCGCGGATATTGCAGCCCGATCACATAACCGAGCGGTTCGCTCGCCGCGACGATCGCGGCCATCCCGCGGCCTTGCGCCCCCGCGCCGGCGGCGAGCGCCCACGCCGACGCTGCGGTGCCCTCGATGCCGAGCGTCGCCGAATGGGCCTCGGCGTCAGTCAGATGCCGACCGAGACCGATGCCGGCGATCGTTCCCGCGAGCGCCGCGCCGACTCCGATGGCTCGCACGCCTCTGTCGCCGTTTCCGGTCGCAGCGTACCCCGCGCCGATGCCCGCGGCGGCCGCCGCGACGCCGAGGTTGGCGGAAAGGTCTCCCTGGGCGCGGGTGATCTGACCGTTCTGCGCCGCGCTGTACGAGATGAAGAACGCGGCCCCGGTCGTGAGCACGTATGTCGCGCCCGCCACCGAGCCGTCGTCGCTGAGCGACGCGGCCAACGGTGCGTAACCGAGCGCGGTGAGGACCGTGATTTTGCGTGCATAACCATTTCCCGCCGGCTCCGAGGGCTCGGCACCGACTTGGCCGATCGGTCGGCCCGACGTGGTCATCGCCGCGTCGATGGCCGCGCCCAGCGTAAGGCGCTGCGCTTCGCTCAACTCGTAGCGCTTGAGCGACCCGGTGGGGAGCAACGCGACGAGGACGAACCCACCTTGCGACGACGCGTACAGATGGACGTCGCGATATTCGTCGCGCACTGGCCACGGCGGGTCGGCGAGACGCAGACGCTCCGCCAACGCCGGCGTGATGACGAGCACGCGATGGGCGCTGTCGAACGGAACGGGCGTTTCAGTGGTTTGAGCGCCGGCGCGCGCGAGCGCGGCGAGGGCCAGACAGAGGGCGAAGGTGCAACGCATCGCTGAATCCTGCGTTGCGTGCACCACGCCGGCAAGCCATTCTCCTGCATGCTTCTCACTCGGGTATACGAAGACGGGCTTGCGCAGGCCGCGTACCTCGTTGCGTGCGACCACACCTCGTTGGCGATGGTCGTCGACGCGAATCGTGACGTGGATCGCTATCTCGACGAGGCCGCGCGCGCGCACGTGCGGATCGTGGCCGTCACCGAGACGCACATTCACGCGGATTTTGTGTCGGGGTCGCGCGAGCTGGCGCGGCGAGCCGGGGCCCAACTGCTTCTCTCGGGCGAGGGGGGCAGCGAGTGGCAGTACGCGTTTGCCGCCGCCGACGGCGCCCGCCTCCTTCACGACGGCGACCGGTTCGACGTCGGCACCCTGTCCGTGGACGTGCGGCACACGCCGGGTCACACGCCGGAACACGTGAGCTTCGTCGTCACCGACACGGCGGCCGGCCCCGTTCCAGTTGGAATGTTCTCGGGCGATTTCCTCTTCGCGGGAGACGTCGGCCGCCCCGATCTTCTCGAGCGCGCCGCGAACGTCGGCGGAACCATGGAGCCGATGGCTCGCCGCCTCTATCGCTCGCTGCACGCGACGGATTCGTTGCCGGCGCATCTCCAGGTCTGGCCGGGGCACGGCCCCGGCTCGGCGTGCGGCAAGGCGCTCGGCGCGATTCCATCCACGACGCTCGGCTACGAGCGATTGGTGAGTTGGGCGTTTCAAGCCGCCAGCGAAGACGATTTCGTGCGCGCGGTGCTCGCCGGCCAGCCCGAGCCGCCCAAGTATTTCGCGCGCATGAAATCGCTCAACCGCGATGGCCCCCCGGCGATGCCGGCGCGCGGCGAGCTCGCGGAGCTCGACATGACGGCCCTTCGCGGCGCGCTCGCGTCGAAGGTCGTGATCGACGCGCGCCCCAGCGCGGAGTTCGCCCGATCGCACATCCCCGGCTCGATGTCCATCCCGTTCGGCACTTCGTTCGCGATGTGGGCCGGGACGCTGCTCGATTGCGACCAAGACATCGTGCTTCTTGCCGACGACCGGGCTCGCATCGAGAACGCGCGGCGGATGCTCGCGCTGATCGGCTTCGATCGCGTCGTCGGATGGGCCGGGCGAGACGTTCGCGCCGATTGGGCCGCAGCCGACGGACTGGCGAGCGTCGATCAGCTCGATCCGGCGGACATCGCCGCTCGGAATCACCGTACGGTGATCGACGTGCGCGGCGCCGCCGAGTGGGAAGAGGGACACATCCCCGACGCGCGTCACCTCTTTCTCGGCCGTCTGGCGGAGACGAGCGACGATCTTCCCCGCGACCTGCCGATCGCCCTCCATTGCCAGGGCGGCACGCGGGCGTCGATCGCCGCGAGCTTGCTGCAGGCGAAGGGATTCACCAACGTGGCGACCCTCAAAGGCGGAATGGATGCGTGGAAAGCCGCTCACCTTCCCGTTGAACGCTCGGACGACACGAAATAGTCGGTTCCACTTCACATGACACCAATCATGCGTCGCTCAGCTCTCCTCGTTCTTGCCGCCGTCGCGTTCCCCGCAGTCGTCATCGCGCAGGGTCGAGGTGGGCGCGGAGCCCCGCCGCCCCCGGTTGGTCCGCCGACGCTGCTCGTCCCCGACCGCGTCTGGGATGCGGTGGCCGACGCGCCGCACGATGGGTGGGTCGTGCTCGTGCGCGGAGAACGCATCGAAGCGGCGGGACCGCGAGGACAAGTGTCCGCGCCCGCCGACGCCGTGACCATCACGCTGCCCGGCACGACCCTCCTGCCGGGGCTCGTCGAGGGGCATTCGCACCTGCTCCTGCATCCGTACAACGAGACGCCCTGGGACGATCAGGTGCTTCACGAATCGGAGGCACTGCGCGTCGCGCGCGCCGTGAATCACGCTCGCGCCACGCTGATGGCGGGGTTCACGACGGTGCGCGATCTGGGCACCGAGGGGGCGGGCTACGCCGACGTGGGACTCAAGCAGGCGATCAATCAAGGCATCATCCCCGGCCCGCGCATGCAGGTCGTGACGCGCGCCATCGTCGTCACCGGCCAGTACGCGCCGAAAAACTTCGCGACCGAATACATGGACGACATTCCGCAGGGCGCGGAGGAGGCGAACGGCCCCGAAGGATTCACACGTGTGGTGCGCGACCAGATCAAGCACGGCGCGGACTGGATCAAGATCTACGCGGACTACCGCTGGGGCCCGAACGGCGAAACGATGCCCGGCCCGACGCAGGAGGAGTTCAACACCGCGGTGAGCGTGGCCAAGAGCTCCGGCCGCTCGGTCGCCGCGCACGCCACGACGGCGGAGGGAATGCGCCGCGCGGTCCTGGCCGGCGTCGCGACGATCGAGCACGGCGACAACGGAACGCCGGAAGTCTTCAAGCTCATGGCGGAGCGCGGCGTGTGCTACGTGCCGACCGTCTCCGTCGGCGGGCGCAACAAGTCCACCGTGCTGAAATACGCGCTCGACGCCGGCGTGATGATCTGCAACGGCGCGGATTCAGGTCCGCTCGCTCACGGCGACAACGCGAAGGAGGTCGAGGGCCTCGTGACCAACGGCCTCACGCCGTTGCAAGCCCTGCGCGCCGCCACCGTGAACGACGCCAAGATGCTCCACTGGGAGGATCGCATCGGAGCGGTGAAGCCCGGACTGTTCGCGGATCTCATCGCCGTGAGAGGCGATCCCACGAAGGACATCATGGCGCTGAGCAGCGTGGATTTCGTGATGAAGGGCGGGACGGTCTACAAGAAGCCGTGAGCCGGAGCCCTCACACCCGATCACGCCGGCTGTCTCTTCGGCCTGGAAGCCAGGGCGAACATGATCGGCCCGAGCACGATCGCCACTCCCGCGGCCAGCACCGCCTTCACGCCGTACTCGCCGTCCATGAACGAGATCACGATCACGCCGACCAGCACGGCCATCGGAATTCCCGCGAGCACGGCGACCCCGCGCCGGCCGACCGGAATTCGAAAGGACCCGCGAAGGTCGGGCTGCGTGCGGCGCAGACGTACCAGCGCGCCGAATTCGAGAAATAGCGCCAGCGAGTACAGGAGCACGTCAGCGATGACCAGCTCGCCGAACGGGGCCAGCACGAACACGGAGTAGAGTACCGCCGACGCCAGCACCGCCGTGCGCGGCGTGCCTCGCGAATCGGCGGCGGCGAGCGGCGCGGGGAGCAATCGGTCCTGCGCCATCACGAACGGAATGCGCGAGTACGACATCAGGAGCGCGTTGAACAACGCGAGCGCGCTCACCATTCCGCCCACTCCGACCCAGGCGGCAAGGAACGTCCCGACGCGTCCGTGCGCGGCGGCGGCGGCGATAGCCGGCCAGCTGCCGTCCTCCCACGTCATCCAGTCGGTCGCGGCCAGCGTGGTGAGAAGCGGAACCAGGTAGATGAAGACGACGAGCGGCAGCGCGAACGCGAGCGCGCGCGGGTACCCGCGCGACGCGTCCTTCATTTCGCCTTCGACGGTCGACGCGTTGTCCCACCCGATGTAGTTCCAGAGCGCGATCGAGATGCCGACGGCGAGTCCACCCACGCGCCCGCCCCCCCCTTCCGGCGCGGCGAACGGGCGCCACGGGATGTGCGACGCGTGCGGCAGCGCGGCGATCGCGAGGGCCACGAACCCCGCGACGATGAAGGCCCCGGCGAATATCGACGCGCGTCCCACGCGCACCGATCCGCGCAGGTTGATCGCCGTCGCGCCCCAAATCACGACGAGTGAGACGGCCCACTCGAAGCGCGCGTCGAGTCCCGGGACGAAGTGCTTCAGGTATTGGTTGAACAGCACCGGGTAGATCGCCATGTCGACGAGCGAATACATCCAAGTCAACCAACCGTTCTGGAACGCCCAGAAGCGTCCGAACGCGCGATCGACCCATCGGTAGTACCCGCCTTCTTCCGGCATCATGCTCGCCAACTCGCCGACGATGAGCACTTCCGGAACGGACCACACGAGCGGTACGACGATGAGGATGAGAAGTCCGAGGCCCGGCCCGACCTTGTGAATCAACGTCTCGGTCGTGTACGGCCCACCCGAGGTGCAGAAGAACAGCACGAACACCAGCGCGAACGTGCCAAGCGCCGACCGCCCGTCGCGAACGACGGATCGATGCGGAATCTCCGGCCGCGTCTCGACGCTATCTCGGGCGGGGGCGCTCTCGTTCACGGAGAGAACATACGCGCGCGATCGGCACTTGTCGTTCCGAACGGCGCAGACTTGAATCAAGCATGAACGAAGCGATTGCGGGCGCCGAGCCGCGGACGAGAGTCCGCGCGTTCGCCCCCGGTGGCGTCGGCAACATCGGCCCTGGCCTCGACATCCTCGGCTGCGCGCTCACGGGCCCCGGCGACTCCGTCGAGGCGCGGATCGACGGCGCGGCGGGCGTCTGGATCGACGAGCCCGGACATCCCCAGCTTCCTCGCGATGCCACGCGGCACTCGAGCGGACTCGCGGCTCTCGAGGTGCTGCGACTCGCAGGGCGCCACGACATCGGCGTGACGCTTCGCGTCGACAAACGATTGCCGCTCGCCGGCGGCCAGGGCGGTAGCGCGGCCTCCGCCGTCGCCGGCGCGCTGGCGACCAACGCGCTCCTCGGCCGTCCGCTCGACGATCGTTCGCTCGTGCGGGCCGCGCTCGCCGCCGAGGAGCGCGTCGCCGGAAGGCACGTCGACAACATCGCGCCCTGCCTGTTTGGTGGAATTCTCCTCATTCGCCAGGTCGAGCCGCTCGAATTCGTCCGCGTGCCGGTGCCGTCGTGGCTGCGCATCGCGCTCGCGCGCCCCGATCTCGCGCTCACGACGCAACGCGCCCGTCAGATTTTGCCCGATTCGGTCGACCGCGCGACGGCGCTCGCCCAGGCGGTAGCCGTCGCGACGATGGTCGCCGCGTTCTGCCTGGACGATCCGTCGTTGCTGCGCGGCGCCGTGGACGATCGCATCGCCGAGCCGGCGCGCGCGCCGCTCATTCCGGCGTTTCACGACGTGAAGAGCGCCGCGCTGGGCGCGGGCGCGCTCGGATGTTCGATCTCCGGCGGCGGACCGTCGGTGTTCGCACTGGCCGATAGCGACGGCGGCGCTCAGGCGGCGCTCGCCGCGATGCTCGGCGCGTTCGAGGCGAACGGCGTCCAGGCCGACGGACGTGTGGCGTCGGTGGACGAGCGTGGCGCCCGCCTCGTGGAGGTCTCGTGACGTCGGCCGTGGCGAGCGTTCAGGTGTGCGAGGAGTGCGGGAGCGGAGATCGACGAGCTGAGCGCGGCGTCCGCCTGCCCTTCGTGCGGCGGTCTCCTCGAGCTGCGCCACTCGTTTCTCGATGGGGGCGAGTCCTTGAGCGCGCTGTTCGCCGAGCGGCGCCGAGCGACGCGCGGCCCTGACGCGTCGGGCGTCTGGCGCTATCGAGAGCTCGTGCTTCCGTCGGCGCGCGCGGACGAAGTCGTGACGCATCCGGAAGGCAATACGCCGCTGCTCGAGAGTCGCGCAGTCGCGCGCTGGGCGGGGTGGGATTCCCCGGAACAGCTGCTCATCAAGCACGAGGGACACAACCCGACGGGCTCGTTCAAGGATCGCGGCATGACGGTCGCGATCACGCAGGCCAAGCGGAGTGCCGCTCGCGCGGTGGCGTGCGCGTCGACCGGCAACACGTCGGCGTCGTTGGCGGCGTACGCCGCCCGCGCGGAGCTGCCGGCGCTCGTCTTCGTTCCGAAGGGCAAGGTCGCCGGCGGCAAGCTCGCCCAGACGATCGCGTACGGCGCCCGGACGCTGTTCGTACGCGGCGGCTTCGACGAATGCCTGGCCCTCGCGCGCTCGGCGAGCTCGGAGCTGGGGATTCAACTTCTCAACTCGGTGAATCCCTTTCGCATCGAGGGACAGAAGACGATCGTGTTCGAGCTCCTCGATCAACTCGGATGGAACGTCCCCGACTGGATCGCGCTGCCGGCGGGCAACCTCGGCAACACCTCCGCGTTCGGCAAAGCGCTGCGCGACGCGCGAACGGCCGGCCTGATCGAGCGTGTGCCGCGACTCTGCGCCGTGCAAGCCGAAGGAGCCGCTCCCTTCGCGCGGAGCTTCGAGCACGGCTTCGCGGAACGCATCACGGTCGAGCCCGAAACGATCGCCACGGCCATTCGCATCGGCGCGCCGGCGTCGTGGAATCGCGCCGTGCGCGCCATCCGCGACACGAACGGCGTGGTGACGTCGGTGAGCGACGCCGAGATTCTCGAGGCCAAGGCGGTGATCGACGCCGCCGGCATCGGGTGCGAGCCAGCGAGCGCGGCGAGCGTCGCGGGCGTGCGGAAGCTCCTGCAATCGGGCACGATCTCGCGAGGAGAGCGAGTCGTGGCGGTGCTGACGGGCCATCTGCTCAAGGATCCCGACGCCGTCACCGACTATCACGCCGCTCGAAGGGCGGATCGCCCGCACGCCAATCCGCCGATCGAGATAGAGCCGCGTGTGTCGGAGGTCGAGCGGGCGATGCGCGCCTAGACATACCGCGTCGCCGCGTGAAGAATTGTCAGGTCCCGCGCCCTGCTCTCGACGATTTTCCCGCTACGCCTCTCTCCCCCCTCCCTCATGACTTCGCGCCTCGCCATTTCCGCGCTCCTCGTCACGATCGCCGTTCCGCTGTGCGCCCAAGGGCGCGGCGGCCGCGGCGGCCCGGACAACCGTCCCGAAGTCGCCTTCCCCGTCGACCTGCCCTCGGATGACGCCAAGCTTGCCGCGCTGAAGAAGGAGGCGGTCCACCTCGTCGACAGCTTGTCTACGCTCTCGCAGCAGATGGTCGACGAGGTGTTCAGCTTCGGCGAGCTCGGCATGCAGGAGGAGGAAACCTCGAAGTATCTGACCGGCATCCTCGAGAAGAACGGCTTCAAGGTCACGCGCGGCTTCGCCGGCATTCCGACCGCGTGGTACGCCACGTGGGGCTCCGGTAAACCCGTCATCTCGCTCGGCTCGGACGTCGACGACATCCCGCAGGCGAATCAGAAGCCGGGCGTGGGCTACAAGGATCCGCTCGTCGCCGGCGCTCCCGGACACGGCGAGGGACACAACTCGGGCGTGCCCATGAACATCACGGCGGCGATCGCCGTGAAGAAGATCATGGAGCGCGAGCACATGACGGGCACGATCCACCTCTGGCCGGGCATCGCCGAAGAACAGATGGCGGCCAAGGCGTATTTCGTCCGCGCCGGGATGTTCAAGGACGTCGACATCGTCCTTTTCGCGCACGTCGGCTCCGACCTCGGCGTCTCGTACGGGCAGTCCGGACAGAACGCGCTCATCAGCGCCCGGTTCAACTTCACGGGCCAGGCGTCGCACGCCGCCGGCGCGCCGTGGGCCGGCCGCAGCGCGCTCGATGCCGTCGAGCTGATGGACGTCGCGTGGAATTTTCGACGCGAGCATTTGCCGCTCACGCAGCGCTCGCATTACGTCATCACGGACGGCGGCGATCAGCCGAACGTCGTACCGCCGACGGCCGCCGTGTGGTACTTCTTCCGCGAGACCGACTCACCGCTCGTGCAGGGACTGTTCGCGCTCGGCGACACGATCGCCCGCGCCGCGGCGATGATGACGAGCACCAAGCTCGCGTCGGTCAACATCCTCGGCTCCGGTTGGTCCGGGCATTTCAACAAGGTCATCGCCGAGGACATGTTCCAGAACATCAAACAGGTCGGCATGCCGCAGTGGAGCGACGCCGACCAAACGATGGCGAAAGGTGTCCAGCGCGAGTACGGCCAGAAGAATCCGCGCGGTCTGTCCGATCGCACGATGACGGAGCTGCCGGCGCCTCCGCGCACCGAGGACCTGCGCGGCGGCGGGAGCGACGACATCGGCGACGTCTCGTGGAATCTGCCGACGGTGACGCTTCGCTATCCGTCGAACATCCCCGGCCTGCCCGGCCACAGCTGGTGGAACGCGATCGCGATGGCGACGCCGATCGCGCACAAGGGCGTCGTCGCCGGCGCCAAGGTACAGGCGATGACGGTGCTCGACCTGATGACCAAGCCGACCGTCATCACGCAGGCGTGGGACTACTTCCGCAGCGTGCAGACGAAGGACATCAAGTACTTCCCGCTGATGCGCGCCGAAGATCAGCCCGCGACGTGGCTCAACAAGGCGATCATGGACAAATACCGCCCCGAGATGCGGAAGTACTACTACGACCCCACGAAGTACAAGACGTACCTCGATCAGCTCGGGATCAAGTACCCGACGGTGCGCGACACGACGAAGGCGGTGCCCTAAACTTCGACCGTACTCCGAATTTTCCGCGTTACGCGAGCGATCGCGGCCTCGAGGTGCTCCCGGGTAAAGGGCTTCTGGACGAAGGTGAATTCGGATTCCAGAAGCCCGCGCCGGAACGCCGAGTCGTCGGTGTAGCCCGACATGAACACGACCGGCACGTTCGGTCGCGACAGCGCGAGGCGTCTGGCGAACGCGCCCCCGCCAAGGCGCGGCATCATGAGATCGGTCACGACGACGTCGATCGGCCCCTCGTGGCCGGCGGCCACACCCAATCCCGCCTCGCCGTCGGGCGCTTCCAGCACGTCGAAGCCGATACGTTCGAGCATGCGACGAACGGCGCGCCGCACGCGCGCGTCGTCCTCCACGAGCAGGGCCGTGCCCAGCATTCGAAGCTCGCTCGGCGCCGACGATGGAGACGGTGACGCCTTCGAGGCGCGCTCCCACGGGAAGTACACCTTGAACGTCGTTCCCTGACCCGGCTCGCTGTACACCCAGATGTGGCCCCCGGCCTCCTTCACGATCGCATACGTGCTGGCGAGCCCCAGCCCGGTTCCCTGGCCCGGCGGCTTCGTCGTGAAGAACGGCTCGTAGATCTTGTCCATGATGCTGGGATCGATGCCCGCGCCGGTGTCGGTCACCGCGAGCATCACGTAGCTGCCGGGCGTCACGCGACCGTGCACGCGGGCGTACGCGTCGTCCAGCTCGATGTTCTGCGTCTCGATCACGAGCGTGCCGCCGTCGGGCATCGCGTCGGCGGCGTTGATCACGAGGTTCATCACCACCTGCTCGAGCTGATTCGGATCGCCGAGGATCGGGGCGACGTCGTCGCTCAAGCGCGGCACCAGCTTGACGTTCTCCTTCAGCAGGCGCCGGAGCATCCCGCCGAGGCGCGCGACCACGTAGCTCACGCTGATGGATTGGGGTTCGGCGATCGTCTTCCGACTGAACGTGAGCAATTGCCGCGTCAGCAAGGTGGCACGCCGCGCGGCCGCCACGATCTCGTCGAGGTCGCAGCGCCGGTTGGGGTCGTCCTCCGTCCGCGACAGCAGCTCGGCGTATGACGTGACTACCGTGAGGATGTTGTTGAAGTCGTGCGCCACCCCGCCGGCGAGCGTCCCGATCGCCTCCATCTTCTGCGCATGACGCAGCTGTTCCTCGAGGTGTCGCTGCTCGGTGATGTCGAGCCACGTTCCCACGATGTGCGGTCGGCCGCTCGCCTCGTCCGGCACGACCCGTTGGTCGTCGCGCACCCAGCGATAGCGCCCATCCTTGTGCCGGAAGCGATACTCGCGTACGCCGTCCGTTCGCGGCTCGGCCGCTGGGCCGGATTTCGTCAGGTCGTCGGGGTAGACGTTCCCGGACCACCATCCCGGCGCGAGCGCTTCAGCGAGACCGTAGCCGAGAAGGTCCGGGATGTTGTCGCTGATCCACGTGAACCGCATGACCCCGTCGCGCGGAGCGAGTTCATAGAGGACGGCGCCGCTCGACGTGATCACGCGCTCGAGCCGGCGCGCCGACGACGCGGCCTCGCCGACCTTGGCCTCGAGCTCCGCCCGGCTGCCACGTAAGCTCGACGCCATTCGGTTGAAAGCGCTCGCCGCGGCGCCGATCTCGTCGTCCCCGCGCACGGCCAACGGACGGTCGTAGTCGCCGTCGCTGATCCGTCCGGCGGCAGTGGCCAGCTCGTTCAGCGGCCGGGTGAATTCGCCGCTCAGGCGCCATGACATCACGGCCGCGATCAGCAGCGCGGCCAGACCGAAGATGATGATGGCCAACATGCCGGCCTGGACCTCGTGCAGCACGGTAGCGCGCGGGAACTCGATGACGAGATTCCACGGCGTGTTCGCGATCGGATGCATGGACGCGAACACAGGACCGAGCCGCGGCTCGTCGTACTCGACGACCGCCGACGCCGCGCGGGCTGCCGGCGGCATCGGGACGCGGCGCACCATGTCCGTCCACACGTCGCCTCTGGCGTTGCCGAGAAGGATCGACGCGTCCGAACCGACTACCGCCCGCAGTTGGGCCGACGCGTCGGTGCCGGGCACCATCAGGTGCCTGCGCACGACGACGTAGCCAAGCGGCGAGGCCCGTGATCCGACGCGCGCCACGACCTCGTAGACGAGCATCGTATCGATCACGGCGATCGGTGTGACCGCCGTAGCGTCGGCGCCGCGAACCAGGTCCATGAGCGAGGTTCGCCGCGCGCCGCTCATCTCCGGCCAATCCGAGTCCGAGGCCCGCGTGCGAACGCCCGACGCCGTCCAAAGCTCCACGTCGGCGTGGCCGGGGCCGGGCGACAATCGCCGCACGCCTTCGCGGGCCGCCTCGGCGCGACGCTCGTCGGGGCTACGGAGGAATTCTACGATTTCCGTGTCCGCCGCGACTCCGGCGATGGCGGCCCGCATGTTCTTGGCGGAGGCCCCGTACATGTTGGCCACCTCGCGCGCCGCGCGCTCGAGGTGCTCGCTCGCTCCGCGCGTCGCCGACTCGGACATCTGCCGGTGCACGACGGCGCCAAACGACGCGACGACCGCGGCCGAGACGCCGACGATCGTCAGCGCGAACCGGAAGCGCAGCGATGCGCCCGGCCTCGCGCGGCCGTTGTGCCCACCGCTCCTCGCGTCGTCGCTCGGAACTGGCGTCATGAGTTCAAGGGGGTCACGGGAGGAGTCGGGAGATGGAGGTGTCAGCGCGCCGCCCTACTCGGGACGACGCACGACGCCGCGACGTAATCTGAGCATCGGGTTCCCGCGGCAAGCCGGGGAATCGATCGGCATTCCGGGGTACGGTCGTGCAGGATTAGAGCGCTCTAATTTTTTCTCGACGTCACTCCGGCCGGCGGCGGACGAGAGTGAGGATCGTATATACGGCCACAGACTCGCCGGTCTGGTTCTTCACGTCGACGTCCCACGCGACGACCCCCTGCGGCGGCTGATCGGGCTTCGGTTCTTTCGCCGTCTTCTGCTTCACCGTAAGGGTGGCTTGGATCGTATCGCCAGGGTAGACCGGCTTCACGAACCGAAGACTTTCGAGCCCATAGTTGGCCAGTACCGGCCCCGGGGCCGGGTCGACGAAAAGACCGGCCGCCGCCGACAACACGAAGTATCCGTGGGCGACGCGTTTCTCGAACAACGATTCGCGCGCCGCGATGTCGTCCATGTGGGCGTAGAAAAAGTCGCCGCTGATGCCGGCGAAGTTGACGATGTCGGCTTCCGTCACCGTCCGCCGCGCCGTGACGAGCGCGTCGCCGACCGAGAGATCGTCGAAATACTTGCGGAACGGATGCACCGCGCCCGTCGTGCGCGCGGCGCCCGGCATGTATTCGTTCACGATGTGCATGAGCGTCGTCGGCGAGCCCTGGAGCGCGGTGCGCTGCATGTAGTGCAGCACCCCGCGGGCGCCACCCATCTCCTCGCCTCCCCCCGCGCGACCAGGTCCACCGTGAACGAGGTGCGGCAGCGGCGAGCCGTGACCGGTCGACTCTTTGGCGCTGTCGCGATTCACGAGCATCAGACGCCCGTGATACGCCGCGGTACCCATCACGACGTCTCGCGCGACGCGGTCGTCCGCCGTGAACAGGGACCCGACCAGACTGCCCCGCCCCTTCTTCGCCAGCTCGATCGCGTCGTCCACGGTGCGATACGGCATCACGGTGTTGACGGGTCCGAACGCTTCGACGTCGTGCGGCGCTTGCGCCGTGAGCGGCTCGCGAGCGTAGAACAGCAGCGGCGGAAAGAACGCGCCCCGGTGCCGGTCCGCGCCGACCACCGCGAAGTCGTCGAGGTTCCCGTGCACCAACTCGGCGGCACGCGCGATGGCGTCCACGCTCTTGCGCACCTCGCTCACCTGCGCCCGTCCGGCCAACGGCCCCATTCGCACCCCGTCAACAGCCGGATCGCCGACAGTGGTCGAGTCGAGTCGCTTGCCGATCGCCGAGATGACGGCCTGCAGCGCCGACTCGGGCACGAGCGTACGCCGAATGGCCGTGCACTTCTGTCCGGCCTTCGCCGTCATCTCGCGCACGACCTCCTTCACGAAGAGATCGAACTCGGGCGTTCCCGGCGCGGCGTCGGGGCCGAGCATCGAGTAGTTGAGCGAATCCGCTTCCATGTTGAAGCGGACGTTCCGTTCGACGATGCCCTTCGACGTCTTGAGCATGCGTCCCGTGGACGCGGATCCGGTGAACGCGACCGCGCACTGCTCATCGAGGTGATCGAGCAGGTCGCCGGCGCTCCCGCAGATCAGCTGGATCGCCCCGTCTGGAAAGATCCGCGCGTCGATCATCGCGCGAAACACCGACTCGGCGAGATACGACGTGATCGTCGCCGGCTTCACGATCGCCGGCACGCCGGCCAGCAGCGTCGGCGCCAGCTTCTCGAGCATTCCCCAGACGGGGAAGTTGAACGCGTTGATGTGGACGGCGACGCCCTCGATCGGCACGCAGATGTGACGCCCGACGAACGTTCCGCCCTTCGACAGGGGTTCCGGCGGCCCATCTATATAGAAGGTCTCGTTGGGAAACTCGCGCCGGCCCCGCGACGCGTAAGCAAAAAACGTCCCGATGCCCCCCTCGATGTCGATCCAGGAATCTCCGCGCGTGGCGCCGGTGGCCGCCGAGACGAGATAGAAATCCTCCTTCAGTTCCATCAGCCGCTGCGCCATCGCCTTGAGCATCAGCGCGCGCTGGTGAAACGTCATCTTGCGAAGCGCCGGGCCGCCGACGCGGCGCGCGTACTCCGCCATGCCGCCAAAGTCGATCCCGTTGCTCGATGCTTCGGCGATCTTCTCGCCTGTGACCGCGTGGAAAAGGTCGGTGGCAGTGCCGTCCCCCGACACCCAGCCGCCCTTCACGAAATTCTCGAGACGCCGCGGCTCGCTGCCCGCGACGCCGATGAGTCGCGGAGCCGGCGCTGTGGTCGTCATGAAAGCCTCGAAATCATATGGGTTGTCAGACGCGTTCGAGGATCGTCGCCATGCCCTGGCCCACGCCGATGCACATCGTGCAGAGTGCGTAGCGTCCGCCGCGCTCCTCGAGCTCGCGCGACGCGGTGAGCAGCAGACGCGCCCCGGACATCCCGAGCGGGTGGCCCAGCGCGATGGCGCCGCCGTTGGGATTCACGCGCGGATCGTCGTCGGCGACGCCGAGCTCTCGCAGACACGCGAGCGATTGCGCGGCGAACGCCTCGTTCAGCTCGATCACGTCCATCTGCTCGAGCGAGAGGCCGGCGCGCGCGAGCGCCTGTCGTGTCGACGGCACGGGACCCATGCCCATGATCCGCGGCTCGACACCGGCGACCGCGCTCGCGACGATTCGCGCGAGCGGAGCGCCACCGAGCTCCTTCAACCCGGCCTCCGACGCGACGACCAACGCCGCGGCGCCGTCGTTGAGCCCCGACGAATTGCCCGCGGTCACCGAGCCGCCCTCGGATCGAAACGCCGGCTTCAGCGTGGCAAGGATCTCGAGCGTCGTGTCGGGGCGGAGAAATTCGTCCGCGTCGACGCACTTGGGCGCGCCTTTTTTCTGCGGAATCTCGACCGGGACGATCTCGCGAAGAAACCGCCCGGCGCCTCGCGCCGCGGCCGCCTTTTGCTGCGAGCGCAATGCGAACAGATCCTGGTCGGCTCGCGAGACGTGATACTGCTCGGCGACGTTCTCGGCCGTCTGCCCCATCGAGTCCGTGCCGTACTTCGATTTCAGCCGCGCATTGACGAAGCGCCAACCGAGGCTGGTGTCGAACAACTCGATGTCGCGCGCGAACGGCCTGCTTCCCTTCGACATCGCGTACGGCGCGCGCGTCATGCTCTCGACGCCGCCGGCGACATAGAAATCGCCGTCGCCGACTTGCACCGCGCGCGCCGCGCTCACGACCGCGCTCATTCCCGATGCGCACAACCGATTCACCGTCTCGCCGGGCACCGACGTGGGAAGTCCGGCGAGAAGCAACGCCATGCGCGCGACGTTGCGGTTGTCTTCGCCCGGCCTGATTCGCGCAGCCGAGCACGACGTCGCTCACGCGCGCAGGATCGAGTCCCGCGTTTCGCTTCATCACCTCGGCGATGACGAGCGCCCCCAAGTCGTCGGGGCGCGCCTCGCTGAGTGCGCCGCCGAGGCTTCCCACAGGAGTGCGGATACCATCGACCAGGTAGGCTGCTCTCGTCACGGCTTGGAATCGGCGAAGAAGGGCTTTTCGGTGTTGAACACGGTCCCCCGAAAGATGCTGACGATCGCGGCCGCGCGCCGGACTTCCACACGGTAAAACGCCAGCTTCCGGGTCGCGCTCTCCTCGATCGCCTCGGCCGTCAACTCGTCGCCGGCGTGGATCGCCACCGGATACGTCACGCTGTTCTCGATACTCACCGTCACGCGGCCGTGCGTGTTGCAGGCGAAAGCGAGCGCGCTGTCGGCGAGCGAGAACAGCGCGCCGCCGTGGCACACGCCGAAGCCGTTCAGCATGTCGTCGCGCACTCGCATGCGGATCGTCACGCCACGCGGACGCACGTCGAGCACCTCGATGCCGAGCCACTGACTGAACGCGTCGCGCGCCATCATCGCCGACACGACGCGCTCGGCCAACGCCTGGTCTTCGGCCGCCGACGGGTTCGGCGCGTTCATGCGACGAACCGACCGCCCTCGCGGGCCGTTCGGCGGAGAAGCGGACTCGGGCGGTATCGGTCCTCGCCGTACTCGGCGCGCAACCTCTCCATTCTCTCGAGCACCGATGTCGCGCCCAACTCGTCGGCCCACGCGAGCAAACCCTTCGGATAGTTGACGCCGCGCGTCATCGCGACGTCGACGTCCGCCGACGACGCCACTCGCATGTAGACCGCGTCGATCGCCTCGTTCATCAGCATCGCGAGCACGCGGTCGAACACTCGTTGCCCGAGCGCGGCGTCCTTCCTCGGCTCGGGCGCGACGGCCCCGGACGCGTAGTCGTAGTAGCCGCGGCCGGACTTGCGGCCCAAGTGCCCCGCTTCGACGAGGCGTTGCTGCGTGATCGACGGCTTGTACCGCGGGTCGTGGAACATTCCTTCGTAGACCGAGCGCGTCACGGCGTAGTTCACGTCGTTGCCGATGAAATCCATCAGCTCGAACGGACCCATGCGGAATCCGCCGAGCTCGCGCATGGCCCAATCGATCGTCGCGCAATCCGCGATTCCCTCCTCGAGGATGCGAATCGACTCGCCGTAGAATGGCCGCGCGACGCGATTCACGATGAACCCGGGCGTGTCTGAAGCGACAACGGGCGTCTTGCCCCACGCTCGCATCAGCTGCGCGGCGCCGGCGACGACCGTCGTCGTTCCGCCGGCGCGCGGGACGACCTCGACGAGCGGCAGCACCGGCGGCGGATTGAAGAAATGCAGACCGATCACCCGCTCCGGTGACTTGCACGCCGCGCCGATGGCCGTGACCGAGAGCGACGACGTATTCGTAGCGAGCACCGCGTCCGCCGCGACGACTTCCTCGAGACGCCGCATCATCGTTCGCTTGGCCTCGAGGTCCTCTACGATCGCCTCGATCACGAGCCCGCATTCGCGAAAGCACAGCAGGTCGTGCTCGAGCGTCGACGCGTGAAACGTGATGCGCGACGTCAATGCGTCGGCCGCTTCGCGAGTCGTGCGGCCCTTTTCGATCTCGCGTGCCATCGACTTCGCGATCGACGCGCGTCCCCGTTCGACCGCGCCCCGCATCGAGTCGGCGAGCACCACGCGGTGGCCGGCCGCCGACGCAACCTGGGCGATCCCGGTTCCCATCGCGCCGGCGCCGACGACGCCGACCACGGTGCTCGCATCGAGTGCCATCAACGACCCGTGAAAACGGGTTTGCGCTTCTCGAGAAAGGCGTGCACGCCCTCGGCGTAATCGGCCGTGGCGCCAGCCTCCCGCTGTAGCTCTTCCTCGTAGTCGAGTTGGGTTTCGAGATCCACACCGAGCGAGCGGTTGAATCCTCGCTTGATCAGGCCGAGGCCGCGCGTGGGCTGCGTCGCGAGATATCGGGCCGTGCCCAGCGCCGTCTCGACCAGTGCCGGCGCGTCGATGACCATGTAGACGAGTCCCCACTCGCGCGCCTGCTCCGCCGTCATCTTCTCGGCGAGCATCGTCATGACCGATGCGCGTTGAAGGCCGACGATGCGCGGAAGGATGAATGTGCCGCCGCTGTCCGGGATGACTCCGATCTTCGCGAACGACTGAATGAATGTCGCGCTGGAAGACGCGAAGACGATGTCGCACGCAAATGCGAGGTTGGCCCCGGCGCCGGCGGCGACCCCGTTCACCGCGCAGACGACCGGTTTCTCCAACGTGCGGATCGCGCGGACGATCGGGTTGTAGCTGTCGCGCACGAAATCGCCGAGGTCGGGCATCACGTCGCCCTTCGGCGCCGCTTCGGCCAGGTCTTGCCCGGCGCAGAAGCCACGCCCGGCGCCGGTCAGCAGAACCGCGCGTATCGCCTGGTCCTCGGCGGCACGGCCGAGCGCCTCGAGCATCGCGGCAGCCATGGGCCGCGTAAAGCTGTTGAGAACGTCCGGCCGGTTGAGCGTGATCGTGGCTACGCCCTCGGCAACCTCACAGAGAATCTCAGCCATGCCTCGCGCTCGTGCCGGTGAAAACGGGACCCGTGGTCGCCGACGATCGTCCTTCGGGGGAATGCGTCTTTTCAACTCGGCGTTCAAATTAGCCCCTTCCCGCCCCCGCCCGCGACGCTCGATACCCCGCGGCGCGCTGGAATCGGGCATCGCAGGGGGGCAGATTTCGAGACGTGACGACCGTACCGCCGCCGCGCGGGTCGCGCGCACGCGTGTCAGGTAGACCCGCGGCCCCTCCCCCCGCTCCTGACGCCGCGCCGAATTCCGGCGCGGCCGATTCGCGACTGAGGTGGCGGCGCATCGCCTACCACGCGCTCGTCTCGCGCGCGCTCGACGACGTCGAAGAGGCGACGAACAAGAATCGCGCGAACGTCCCGCGCGAGCACCTCGTGCTTTACCAGTTCTCCGCGCGAGGACACGACGTCGCGCAAGCGATTCTCGGGTCGCTGCTCACGCATCCGCGCGACGCTGCCAGTGCATACTATCGCTCGCGTCCCCTTCTGCTTTCGCTGGGACTGAGCCTCGAGGACGCGCTGGCGAGTCCGTTGGGCAGATCCGGTGGCTTCAGCGACGGGCGCGACATCGGCGTCGTGTGCAACCTGCCGAATCGGGATTGTCCAATCGTCCTCCCGATGTCCGGCGACGTGGGATCACAGTTCACGCCGTGCGCCGGCTGGGCGCAGTCGATTCGCTATCACACCGATGTGCTCCGCGACGCCGCGTGGAACGGCGCGATCGGCGTGGTTCTCGGCGGCGAAGGATCGGTCGCGACGAACGGGTTCTGGTCGGCGCTCACGATGGCGACGACTCTCTCGCTGCCGATGTTGTTCTACGTCGAGGACAACGGCCTCGGCCTGTCGGTGCGAGGCGAGATGCAGACGCCCGGCGCCAACATCGCGCGCAACCTGGCGTCGTTCGGGAACCTGTTCATTCGCGACGGCGACGGAACCGACCCCGCGGAATCGGCGACGCTCCTCGCCGAATGCGTCGCCCACGTTCGCGGCGGCGGCGGCCCGGCGCTCGTGCGACTCACCGTCCCTCGACTGTCGAGCCACTCGGGGCCGGACAATCAGCGCGGCTATCGCACCGACGCCGAGATCGCGGCCGACGTCGCGCGCGACCCGATGCCGCGCCTGCGCGCGCATCTGGTTCCGTCGCTATTGAGCGAGTCGGAGTGGAACGACCTGGAAACCGAAGTCGCGCGAGACGTACAACAGGCGCTCGACGCCGCCCGCGCGCGGCCGTATCCGGATCCGGCCAACGTCGCGCGGTGGGTCTACGCCGACGATTCTCCCGGCTCGCCTGAAGCCTTCGGCGGACTCTCACGGGCCGAGCGCGCGAACCTGGATGGCTCCGAGACGGCCGACGAGGAAGGCGACGTGGTCCGTTTTGCCGAGTCGGTTCGGCGAACCCTGCGCCACGAGCTCGAGGTCAACCCGAAGTGTCTCGTGTTCGGCGAGGACGTCGGCCGAAAGGGCGGCGTCCATCTCGTCACCGAAGGACTCCAGAAACAGTTCGGCGAGCAGCGCGTCTTCGACACGAGTCTTTCGGAAGAGGGAATCATCGGGCGCGCCGTAGGCATGGCCATCAGCGGTTTGATGCCGGTCGCGGAGATTCAATTCCGGAAGTACGCCGATCCTGCCGCCGAACAGTTGAACAATTGCGGCACGCTGCGGTGGCGGACGGCGAACCGGTTCGCGTCGCCCATCGTTGTGCGGATGCCCGGCGGATTCGGAAAGGACGTCGGCGACCCGTGGCACAGTCTGAGCGACGAAGTTCGCTTCGCGCACGCCTACGGTTGGCGTGTGGCGATTCCCTCGAACGCTGCCGACGCCGCGGGGCTCCTCCGAGCGGCGATGCGCGGCGCGGATCCGACGATCTTCTTCGAACACCGCTCGCTGCTGATGACGAGCGACGGCAGCGCGCACTATCCCGGCGACGACTACGTGCTGCCGTTCGGGCGCGCCGCCGTGAGAACGACAGGTGGCGACCTGACGCTGGTGACGTGGGGGGCGCTCGTCCACCGGTGTGTCGAAGCCGCCGAACGGTTCGGCGACCGGGTCGAAGTGATCGACTTGCGCACGATCGCGCCGTGGGATCGGGCGTGCGTGCTCGATTCGGTTCGGAAGACCGGCCGGTGCGTGATCGTCCACGAGGACAACCTCACGGCCGGGTTCGGCGCCGAGATCGCCGCGACAGTGGCGCGAGAAACCTTCTGGGATCTCGACGCGCCGGTCGAGCGCATCGCCGTCGAGGACGTGCCGATGCCGTACCATCCCGTGCTGCTCGAGGCCGTCTTGCCGAGCGTCGACCGCATCGCCGAGCGCATCGAGCGAACGCTCGCAGTTTGACCGGTCCACCGGTCCACCGGTACAAAGCGACAAACCCCTCAGGCGCAGCACGCTGCGGCCTGAGGGGCTCATCCTCGCTGGCGGGATTCGATCATTCGGTTCGACGCCACAACGTGCGTGGCCTGATCGACTTCCCTTATCCGGTTGGTATCGGTCCCATCCGGTGCTCTGGAATTCTGCAAAGCTACAGTCACGTCCAGCGACCTCGTGACCGGTGACGCGGCGCCGAACTTCCGCCTCACAAGCGCTTCGGACAGCGTCCCGCCGAAGCTTTACGCGAACGGTGAAGACCGTGTCCGATCGCGTGGGCCCAAAGTGCAATTGTGCTTTCGTTTCGTCAATCGAGAAAATTTCCCGAACGGAGTAACCGACCGCGGCGGTGAGCTATATCGTCTTGAATTCCTCGAACGGCTCGCCGCACGCGCGACACACGCGCAGCGACTTGCACGCGGTCGATCCGAACTCGCTCGTCAGCGTCGTCTCTCCGGAACCGCAACGGGGACACTTCACGGGCGACGAGCGGCGCGCCAACTGAACGACGGCCGTCGTCGATGCGGCCGCGCCGGCCCAACCCGGCGGCGCGATGCCGTACGCCTGGAGCTTGGCGCGCGCCGTATCCGAAATCCAATCGGTCGTCCACGCCGGCGCGTACGTCGTTCGAACCTCGACGGGATCCACCCCGCGCTCCGCCAGCGCCTGCCGAATGTCCCGCTCGATCTCCCGCATCGCCGGACAGCCCGAGTACGTCGGGGTCACCGTCACGACAACTCCGGTCCCCACGCGCTCGACGTCGCGCACGATCCCGAGCTCCACGACGCTCAGCACCGGCACCTCGGGATCCTTGACCGCGTCGAGGATCGCGAGCAATTCCGCGTTGGAGACTGGGGCCCGCATCACCATTGGGCTCCCGGATGTGATCGCGCCAATATCTGCATTTCCGACAAGAGATGTCCCAGATGTTCGGTGTGGCGCCCTTCCCGCCCGCCTCTCTGCATGTACCCCGCGGCGGGCGTCTCGAGCCCCGCGACGCGCAGGATCTCGCCGATTTGCGCGTGCCAGGCCGCCGAGAGCGACTCCGGGTTCACGCCCGCGCCGGCCTGCTCGGCCGCCAAGTCGGCCGGGGTCGCGATGAACAACTCGCCCGTGTAGCGCCACAAATCATCGACGGCCGTTTGCGCGCGCCGATGGCTCTCCGGCGTACCGTCCCCCAACGTGACGACCCACTGTGTCGCGTGACGCAGGTGGTAGCGCGTCTCCTTGGCCGCTTTGGCGGCGACGCCGGCCACGTCGGGGTCGGCGACGGCCGACAGCGCCTCCATCTGGAGCAGCGAATAGACGCTGAAGAAAAGCTGGCGCACGACCGTGACCGCGAAGTCGCCGCGCGGAAGCTCGACGAGAAGCACATTCCGGAAGTCGATCGTGTCGCGCAGGTACGCGAGGTCGTCCTCGCCGCGCCCTTTTCCCTCCGCCGCGCCCGCGAGCTTGAGGAACAGCGTGGCCTGACCGATCAAGTCGAGCGCGATGTTCGCGAGCGCGATGTCCTCCTCGAGGATCGGACCGTGGCCGCACCATTCGGAGAAACGATGGCCCAGAATCAGCCGATCGTCTCCGAGAGCGACGAGGTAGGGAAAGGCCGCGGGAGCGCTCATGAGGACGTTAGAGCTTGCTGACTAGACTCCCCGAACGCCACGCGGGACCTTGTAGAACTGCGGGTGCCGGTAGGGCTTGTCGTTTCCCGGGTCGAAGAACGGACCCGCGTCCTCCGGCGACGACGCCGTGATCGCCGTACTCGGCACGACCCAGATGCTCACCGCCTCGCCGCGGCGCGCGTACACATCGCGAGCGTTCTCGAGGGCCTGCTCGGCGGTGGCCGCATGGACGCTCCCCGCGTGCTCGTGCGGCGCGCCCTTCGGCGGCTGCACGAACACTTCCCAGAGCGGCCACTGCGTGTCGTCGGTCGGGCTCACGCCGCTTCGCCGGCTTCGGCGCGCTTGGCCGCGTACGCGGTCGCCGCGTCGCGGACCCAGGCGCCTTCGTCGTGCGCGGCGCGCCGCGCGGCCAGCCGCTCGCGATTGCACGGACCATCGCCCTTCACCACGCGCCAGAACTCATCCCAATCGATCGGACCGAAATTCCAGTTCTCCGTCTCGGCGTCGTAGCGCAGATCGGGATCGGGGAGCGTGACGTCGATCGCCTTGGCCTGCGCGACCGTGAGGTTCACGAATCGCTGGCGCAGCTCGTCGTTGGTCTTGTGCTTCACGCCCCACCGCAGAAGCTCTTCGGAGTTCGGCGAATTCTTGTCGGACGGACCGAACATCATGAGCGACGGCCACCACCAACGGTTCACCGCGTCCTGCGCCATGGCGCGTTGCGCCGGCGTTCCCGCGGCGAGCGTCGCCATGATCTCGTAGCCCTGGCGCTTGTGGAAGTTTTCTTCCTTGCAGATGCGCACCATCGCGCGGGCGTACGGTCCGTACGACGCGCGGGCCAACATCGTCTGATTCACGATGGCCGCCCCGTCGACGAACCAGCCGATGCAGCCGATGTCCGCCCACGTCAGCGTCGGATAGTTGAAGATGCTCGAGTACTTCGCCGAGCCGTCCAGGAGCTGGTCGATCAGCGTTCCGGCGGTCGACCCCGAGCGTCTCCGTGCCGCAGTAGATGTAGAGCCCGTGCCCGGCCTCGTCCTGAACCTTGGCGAGCAGAGCCATTTTCCGGCGGAGATTCGGGGCGCGGGTGATCCAGTTGCCCTCGGGCAGCATCCCGACCACCTCGGAGTGCGCGTGCTGAGACATCATGCGCACGAGCTGCCGCCGGTACCGATCCGGCATCCAGTCCTTCGGCTCGATCGACTCGCCTCGAGCGATTCGGGCCTCGAACTCGCGGATTTTTGCCGAATCTTCGGCCGGTCCGGCTGAAGGAGGGTTCGTGGATGGCATCGGTGTCTACTGGAGTAAGCGTGCGCCGCTCTTGACCTTGCGCCCGCGATCCCGATGAGAAATCTAGTGCCCGGCCGATACCGCCGGATAGATTTCCACTCGTTCTCTCCCTCCGTCCCCAGTCAGCATGCGCCGTCTACCGTTGCTTGTCGCCACCGCTCTGATGACCCTGCTCGCACCGCGCGCGATGTTGGCGCAGGGGGGTGGGGGGGGCGGCGGAGGACAGGACGAAACGCCGAGCAACCCGTGGAATGACGGGCTCGTGCCAGGCAACTACATGCGCATGAGCGCCGGGTCGGCGACACCGGTAAGTCCCCACGCCGCCCTTCGGTTTTGGGATCGAGGCACCACGTACTACGCCGGCTGGGAGAACTGGGACACGGGATCGAGCGGCGTCAGCCGTCTTGGGTTCAGCCTCAACGCCTCGTACAGCGCGCTTCCGCTGAACACGCCGCTCTTCATGGCGAGCTTCGCGCCGCTGAATGGTGGAACCGTGACGTCAGTCAGCGCGGCGCGCGCCGGCATCCTCGAGATCACGTCGGGCATTCGTCTGCGGATGCCCCTCCCGTACCTCATGCCGAACCTGAGCCTCGGACTCGGACTGATCGACTGGCAACCCGGAGCGATCCACTACGAGTCGACGATGGGATCCGGCCGCGCCCAACAGCAACACCGCCTGAGCGCCGAAGTCACCGTCGGCGCCGGCGTCGAAAAGAATCTCTTCGATCGCTACGGGGTTTTCGGCGAGGCCCTGTACGTCTACGGCTACACGAGCTACGGCAGCGGATTCGCGCCGGGCGGCGTTTGCAGCTCCGTGGGGTGCGACACGTTCCGCAACGGCAATACGACGATCGGGACGATTCGAGGCGGTTTGCGGGTTCGCGTCGGTCAGTGACGTCCGTGCACGCCTCGTGACATGACGCTCGGCCAGCACGCGCCCCTCGGCCCCGGCGGCAGCGTGTCGACGCTGGTGGCCGACGGCGTCGCCGACATCTGCTTCGGTCATCCGAAGAGCAACTCCCTTCCGGCGACGGTCCTGCGTGACCTGGCGGTGTCCATCGCCGACGTGAGCGTCCGCGCCGACGTCCGCGTCATCGTCGTTCGGAGCTACGGCGGCGGCGCGTTCTGCGCCGGCGCGTCGTTCGACGAACTGTCGGCGATCCGCGACGCCGTTCAGGGAAAAGCGTTCTTCATGGGCTTCGCGCGCGTCATCGGCGCGATGATCAAATCGGCGAAGCCCATCGTCGTGCGCGTGCAGGGCAAGGCTGTCGGTGGAGGCGTCGGCATCGTCGCCGCGGCCGACTACGCAATCGCGACGTCGAACGCGTCGGTGCGCCTGAGCGAGCTCGCCGTCGGGATCGGACCGTTCGTCGTGGGCCCGGCGATCGAGCGAAAGATCGGCACCGGCGCATTCGGAGCGATGGCGATCGACGCCGACTGGCGCGACGCCGCGTGGGCCGAGCGGCACGGCCTCTACGCGCGCATCGTGGAGGACGCCGCGGCGCTCGACGCCGAAGTGGACCGCCGCGTCGCCGCGCTGGCGGCGGCCAACCCCGAAGCGGTGATGGGCATCAAGCGCGCGGTGTGGACCGGCACCGACGATTGGTCCGCCCTCCTCGAGCAACGCGCCGAGACGAGCGGGACGCTGGTGCTGTCGGAGTTCACACGATCCGCGATCGCTCGCTTCGGGGCAAGGTAGAAACGGCGGACGCGCACAAGACGCGATCTACACGGTGCGAGCATTCTAGTCGTCAGCGACAGGCGCCAGCGGCAGGCGACCGCGATGGTCAACTGACGACTGGCTCTGCCGCCTGCCGCCTAGAGTGCCAGCGAATCAGCGATCGCCATTCGTGCGAGAGCGTGATATCTGAACACTGATAGCCGACTACGCACACCTGCTGGTCAGCTCGTCGGCGGGTTGAAGGCGATCCCGCTGTGCTGCGCCTCGATCCAGCTCTTGTGGTAGTTGGGGTCCTCGAAATCCATCGCGGCTTTCGCGACGTGCAGCGGGCGGAAGCTGTCCATCATCACCGCCAGCTCGTTCGTCGACTTTGCGCCGATCGACGCCTCCGCGCGCCCCGGGTGCGGGCCGTGCGGAATGCCGTCCGGGTGCAGCGTGATGCTCCCGAACTCGATTCCCTTCCGGCTCATGAACTCGCTCGACGCATAGTAGAGAACCTCGTCAGAGTCCACGTTGCTGTGATTGTAAGGCGCCGGTACGGCGTTCGGATCAAAATCATACGGTCGAGGGCAGAACGAGCAGACGACGAATCCGTCGCCCTCGAACGTCTGGTGCACCGGCGGCGGCTGGTGGATGCGTCCGACGATCGGCTCGAAATCGCCGATGTTGAACGCCCACGGGTAGAAGTATCCGTCCCACCCGACGACGTCGAACGGATGGTGGTCGAGGATCAATTCATTGATGCCGTCGTACTGCTTCACGAGGAGGCGGAAGTCGCCCATCTCGTCGTGCGTGTCGAGTTTCATGCGGGATGCGGATGTCGCGCTCCGAGTACGGCGCGCCTTCCTTCAGCTGTCCGAACTCGTTGCGGTATCGCTTGGGCGAACGGACGTGCCCACGGCTCTCGAAGACGAGCAGCTTGGGCGGATCGCCCGCCGGGTCGAACACGTAGCGGTGCAGGATGCCGCGGTGAACGACGAGGTAGTCCCCCTCTCCAAACGGCAGGTCCCCGAACACCGACTCGATCGTCCCCTTGCCCTTGGCGACGTACACCAGCTCGTCGGCCTGCGCATTGCGATAGTAGTGCTCATCCTGCTCGTCCGGCTCGACGTACAGCATCGCGATGTCCTGATTGAACAGCAGCGGAACGCGGTCGAGCGTCGGGCTGCCGCCCTTCTTCGCGCGCGCCGTGAGAAAGTGGCGATGCCGCAGCGT
Organism: uncultured Gemmatimonadaceae bacterium; assembly: GCA_963736315.1. Lineage (GTDB taxonomy): Bacteria > Gemmatimonadota > Gemmatimonadetes > Gemmatimonadales > Gemmatimonadaceae > JAQBQB01. The sequence continues at coordinate 1,688,815 of CAVTOB010000001.1, forward strand.
CTGATCCGGATCCGCCTCGAACGCCGTCTCCTTCACGCGCCGGACCGATTTCACGGTCGTCGGCGGATGCACGTGGTAAAGCAGCGACGACGTACCTGTGAACCCCTCGTGCCCCATCAGCTCTTCGGCGTAGATGCCGCCGCCGGGCTTGCGGAACGCGGTGTGGCGTTTTCGAGGTATGGATCCGAGGGTGTGGTAGATCGGCATCTTCGTTGGTTGCGTGCGTTAACTAAAAGGGATCTCTGTGGGGCTACCACTCGAGCGTCAGGCGTTAGCGGCAGGCGGCAGGTCGCAGTCGACTGACGCTGTCGCTGGCGCCTGCCGACTAGAGTGCTCGCACATCAGTGATCGCGTTTAGTGCGACAGTCCGGCCCTACAAGTTGCCTCTGAGGCCCTGCTCCCGCTCGATCGCCTCGAACAGCGCCTTGAAGTTCCCCTTTCCAAAGCTCCTCGCTCCCTTTCGCTCGATGATCTCGTAGAACAGCGTCGGCCGGTCTTCGACGGGCTTCGAGAAGATCTGCAGCAGATAGCCGTCCGGGTCGCGGTCGACGAGGATGCCGAGCTCCTCGAGCTTGTCGATCGGCTCGTCGATCTTGCCGACGCGTCCCTGGAGCTCCTCGTAGTACGTCGTCGGCGCCCGGAGAAACTCGACGCCGCGGTCGCGGAGCGCGGTCACGCTGGTGATGATGTCGCTCGTCGCCAGCGCCAGATGCTGCACGCCCGGCCCGCGATAGAAATCCAGGTACTCGTCGATCTGCGACTTCTTCTTCCCCCGCGGCCGGCTCGTTGATCGGGAACTTGATCCGCTCGTTCCCGTTGGCCATCACCTTCGACATCAACGACGAGTACTCCGTCGAGATGTCTTCGTCGTCGAACGAGATCAGGTTCTTGAAGCCCATCACCCGCTCGTAGAACCCGACCCACGTATTCATGCGCCCGAGCTCGACGTTCCCGACGCAGTGGTCGACGTACTGCAGGCCCGTCGGCGCCGCCTTGTAGTGCGCGTCGCGGGGCTGGAAGCCGGGGAGAAACACCCCACGATAGTTCTTCCGTTCGACCAACGAGTGGATCGTGTCGCCGTAGATCTTGATCGCGGCCACGACGACCTCCCCGTCGTCGTCGCGCAACGTGCGCGGGTCGCCCGCGGACTCGGCGCCTCGCTCGAGCGCCTTCGCGTGCGCGTCGCGCGCGTCATCCACCCAGAGCGCGATGTCGCGCACGCCGTCGCCGTGTCGGCGCACGTGGTCGGCGACCTCGCCGTCGGGGCCGAGCGCCGTGGTGAGCACCAGGCGGATCTTGTTCTGGACGAGCAGATAGCTCGCGCGGTCGCGCACGCCGGTCTCGGGACCGCGATAGGCCGCGAACTGGAACCCGAACGCGCTTTGATAGAAGTGCGACGCCTGCTTTGCGTTGCCGACGTAGAACTCGACGAAGTCGGTTCCGTTGATCGGAAACGTGTCGTGCGTCGCCGGTTCGGTCGGTCGAGTCTGCGTGGCCATGCTCGCTCCGTGTGGTCGTCGCTCGCTGTCCGAAAGCCTAGGCGGGCAGCGTGAACAGGTGAAGACCTGCGCGACGCCCCCCTTCGTGGATAATGTATAGACGGTGACGACCGCCCTCCCCCCCGCACAATCCGACGACTTCAGCCGTCTCGCCGAAGCGCTGGCCGGCCAGTACGAGCTGCTCCGCGAAATCGGCCGCGGTGGCATGGGCGTCGTCTACCTCGCTCGCGACGTCCGGCTCGACCGCCGCGTCGCCATCAAGACGCTCCCGCCGCATCTCGCCAACGACCCGATCGTGCGCGAGCGCTTTCTGCGCGAAGCGCGGACCGCCGGCCGGCTGTCGCACCAGAACATCGTGCCGATCCACCGCGCCGATGAAATCGCCGGCCACGTCTTCTTCGTCATGGGCTACGTCGACGGCGACTCGATGGCACAGCGGATTCGCGCCCTCGGGCGGCTCGACGAACGAGAGGCCGTTCGCGAGCTGCGCGACGTGGCGCTGGCGCTCGACTACGCGCACGCACACGGCGTCATCCACCGCGACGTGAAGGCCGAGAACATCCTCGTCGAGCGGTCGAGTGGTCGCGCGCTCGTCACGGACTTCGGTATCGCACGCCTCGCCGAGGCGGCGCCGCTCACGGCCACCGGCCAGGTGCTCGGCACGGTCTACTACCTCAGCCCCGAGCAGGTGGCGGGCGAGCCGGTGGACGCTCGAAGTGACATCTATTCGCTCGGCGTCGCGGGATTTCTCGCGCTCAGCGGGCGCTTTCCGTTCGAAGCGCAGTTGGCGTCGGCCGTCCTCCTCGCGCACGTGACCAAGTCGCCGCCGGCGTTGCGCTCGCTCGCGCCGAGTGTCCGCACACGGCTGGCGGCGGCGGTCGATCGCTGTCTGGCCAAGGATCCGGCGGCGCGATTCCAGAGCGGCGCGCAGTTCGCGCGCGAGCTCGCCGAGATCGAGGCCGAGATGCCTGGCGCCACGTTCGAGGCGCCGCGCGTGGTCGTGTCGGACAGCGACGCACAGAGGATCTGGGGGCGCGCCGCCGAATTGCAGGAGGCGACGAGCTCGCAACCGATGCCCGCGCTTCCGCCTGCGACGGCACGGCCGCAGGAGGCGCCGACGTCGGGCTATTCGGTCACCGATGTTCGCGGATCGGCACGCGAAGCCGGCATCGCGACCAAGGCGATCGACCGCGCGCTGGCCGAGTACGGGTTGGCCCCGGCCGACGCGTCGACGCTCACGCCCGTTACGGTCACGGACCTCACGGGTGAGAAGAGCCGCCTCGCTGGCGAAGCGCTCGTGATCGAATACGAGGCGATCGTGGACGGAGAGGTGTCGGAGCGCGACTTCGACGTGCTCGGCAACGTGATCCGCCAACGTATGGCGGGAGACGCCGGTACGCTGACGGCCGTCGGCCGGTCACTCAACTGGAGCTCGACCAGCGGGGCGCGGCGATTGAGCGTCACGATCGTCGCGCGGCGCGGCAAGACGACGATTCGCAGCACGGAGAACCTCAGGGGTCTCACGGGCGCGATTTTCGCCCCGACGATGGGCGCCGGGGGTTTCGGCGTCGGCGCAATGGTATTCGGCGTGCTGATGGCGTCGACCCACCACCCGATGGTCGCCCTCGCGGGATGGCTCGGAACGGTCGCCGGGGTCTACGGACTCGCTCGAACGATCTTCGCCGGCAGCGCGCGGGACCGCCGAGCGAAGCTGCGTTCGCTGCTCGACGAGCTCGCGCGAGAAGTCGGCGACTCGATCGCGGGGCGATAGCCGATCCCCGGCCCTGTTGACGGCTCGGGTCCGTGGTGATAAAATCTTATCTCATATGGACGCCGGCGTGCTGAACTCCCGCAGGTCGCAGGTCATCGCCGCGCTCGTCGCCGCGGTGGCAGCGGGCGTCTTCTGGCGCACCGCCTACCCGACGATCACGTGGTGGGATTCGAGCAGCTACTCGCTCGCGGCGGCCACCCTCGGTGTCAACTCACCGCCGGGCTCGCTCCTGCTCACTCTCGTCGGCTGGCCCGTCGCGCGCTTTTCGTTCGGCCTCTCACCCGCGCATGCGTTGAACCTCTTCGCGGGTCTTCTCGCCGCGGTCACGTCGGCGCTCGTCTACGTCGTCGCCCTCGCAAGCCTAGGGATCGCCGGATTCCAGGGACGCGCCAACACGGCGACGGCACTCGGCGCCGCGGCCGGCGCGCTGACCTTCGCCTTCAGCGGGACGCTTTGGACCTACGCGACCCAGTTCACGCCATACGTCCTCACGGCCGTTTTCACGGGGTTGATTTTGTGGACGATGCTGCGCTGGTGGACCGACGCCGACCGCGCCGATGCTTGGGCGTGGCTCGCCCTCCTCGGCCTCCTCTTCGGGCTCGACTTCAGCGTCCACCGGACGAACGCGCTGCTGATTCCCGGCGCTGTCGTTTGGATTCTGCTGCGCCACCCAAGGACGTTGCGTTCGCCGACGACGATCCTGGCGAGCGCCGGCGCGCTCGCCGCGGGGCTCGTCGCGCAGCTGCTCCTCATTCCACTCGCCGCGTTCACCAATTCGACCCTCAACTTCTCCGATCCGAGCAGCCTCTCGCGATTCCGGGATTACGTGACGATCAAGCAGCTCGGCGGCTCGTTTTTGCTCCAGCTGTTTCCGCGCAAGTCGCCGATCTGGTCGGCGCAGACGATGGACGTGGTGCGGGTACTCGGCCACGATTTTCTGAACCTCGCGGGACGCGCGGGTGCGTTGGGGGTATTGCCGGCGCTCGCCGCGGCTTGGGGCATCGTCGCGCTCTGGCGCGGCAATCGGCGGTTCGCGGCGGCGCTGGTCAGCGTGCTCCTGCTGCAGGTCGCGTTCACAGTCCTCTACTTCAACATTCCAGCGAATTTCTTCCGGACGTTCGACCGCCACTACTTGCCCATCGGCGTGACGATCGGCGTGCTGGTGGCGTGCGGCTTGGGCGCGGCGGTGGAACGCGCCGCGGCGCGACCGGTTCGAATCGCGCTCGGCGCGTTGGGAGCGGCTCTCTTGCCGGCGACGCAGCTCTGGAACAACTGGACGGCGCACGACGCGTCGCGACGCTACTTCGCGCGCGACTACGCGGCGAATGCGCTTCTCAGCCTTCCGCCCGACGCGATCTACTTCACCGTCGGCGACAACGACACGTTCCCCGTGATGTACCTGCAGTCGGTCGAGGGCGTGCGGCCCGACGTCACCATCATCAACCTGTCGGTCGCGAACGTTCCGCGATGGCCGGATCAGCTGACGAAGCGTGATCCGTCGTTTCCGCTTTCCCTGTCGTTCGAGCAGCGCACCGCGCTCGCCAAACGGCCATGGACGGATACAGTCACCGTGCTGCCCATTCACGGGTCGGCGGAGCAATTCGGACTGACGCCGGACGATGCGCTGCCAGACTCCCTCACGCTGCGCATCCGGCCGGAACACGGCGACTACATGCTCCCGGCCGAGATCGTGCTGCTGGACATCGTGCGCACCAACGCGTGGAAGCGACCCCTGACGTTCGCGATCACGGGACCAGGTGCGATGGAGTGGCTCGGGCCGTACGGGCGCATCGAAGGACTCTATTCCCGAGTCGTTCCGGTGGTCAACGCGCCCGCCGATCCGGGTACTCTTCGAGCGCACCTGTTCGACGCCGCTCGTTACCGCGGGTTCGCCGACTCAACGGTCGCCGTCGACGGCGTCTCACGCACGATGGGCATGCAGGCCTACGGACCGCTCATGACGCTGCTTTCGGCGGACGCCGCCGCCGGAGCGTTCGCCGCGTGTCGCGCGGACCGCGGTGCGCTCCTGGCGCACCTTCCCTTCGATCGATTGACCGCGCCGCCGGAATACCGTGAACGGATCGAGCTCGCGTGCGGGGATCCGGTGAAGTACTAGCGCGAGGTTTTCGACGCGCCGACGACCGACGCTTTCGCGGCCGGCACGAGTGGCCCGCGCGGCGAGCAAGGCGTTCCTAGTTCGCCAACTCCGCCAGGTCGCGAAACAGCTCGAGGGCCGCCGGATTCGCCAGCGCGTCCACGTTCTTCACGGGCCGTCCGTGGACGACGTCTCGCACGGCGAGCTCGGTGATCTTTCCGCTGATCGTGCGCGGGATGTCGCTCACCTGGATGATCTTGCGCGGCACGTGGTGGGGGCTGGCGTTCGCCCGGATCTGCGCGCGGATCTTGTCCTTGAGCGCGTCCGTCAGCATCACGCCTTCGGCCAGGCGCACGAACAGCACGATGCGCACGTCCGCGTTGCCGTCCGCGGACACGTTCTGCCCGATCACGACGCTCTCGACGACCTCGGGCAGTTGCTCGACTTGCCGGTAGATCTCGGCGGTGCCGATGCGCACGCCGCCGGGATTGAGCGTCGCGTCGCTGCGTCCGTAGATGATCATCCCGTTGTGCGAGGTGATCTCGGCCCAGTCGCCGTGCCGCCACACGTTCGGGTATTGCTCGAAGTACGCCGCGCGGTACTTGGCACCGTCGGGGTCGTTCCAGAACGCGACCGGCATGCTCGGGAACGGCGCCGTGCACACGAGCTCTCCCGGCTTGCCGAGAATGGAATTGCCGTCCTCGTCGAAGATCTCGACTCGCATGCCGAGGGCGCGCCCCTGCAATTCGCCGCGCCACACCGGGCCGATCGGGTTGCCGCCCGCGAAGCAGGAGATGATGTCCGTGCCGCCGCTGATGCTGCTCAGCCGGATATCGGGCTTCAGGTATTCGTACACGTAGTCGAAGCTGTGCGCCGCGAGCGGGCTCCCCGTCGAGAGAATGGCGTCGAGCGCGCTCAAATCGTGTGTCTCGCGCGGGCGAAGCCCCGCCTTTTCGGCGAGCGCCAGCCACTTCGCGCTCGTGCCGAAGATCGTGAGGCGCTCGGCCTCCGCCATGTCCCAAAGAATGGGACGCTCGCGGATGAGCGGCGCGCCGTCGTACAGCACGATCGTCGCGCCGAGCGACAGGCACGACACCAGCCAGTTCCACATCATCCAGCCGCACGTCGTGAAGTAGAACACGCGGTCGTCGCGCTTCACGTCGGTGTGCAGCGCGAGTTCTTTCAGATGCTGAATGAGCGTGCCGCCCGCGCCGTGCACCATGCATTTCGGCAGTCCCGTCGTGCCGGACGAGTACATGATGTACAGCGGATGGTTGAAGGGCAGATGCTCGAACGCGAGCGCGGGCCCGTCGCCCCCTCTCCGCGCGCGTAGATCGTCCCACGTCATCGCTCCGCGAATTTCGTCGATCGCCGAGGGCGACGATGCATGGAGGTAAGGCACCACGACGACGTGCTCGATCGCGGGGATGCGCTCCGCGATTTCTCTCGTGCGCGCCAGGCAGTCGATCTCGCGGCCGGCGTAGAGGTACGACTCGGCGCAAAAGAGCACGCGCGGACGAATCTGACCGAAGCGGTCCAGCACGCCCGAGACGCCGAAATCCGGCGAGCACGACGACCAGATGGCTCCGATGCTCGTGGCCGCGAGCATGGCGATGACTGTTTCCGGAATGTTGGGCATGAATCCGGCGACTCGATCGCCCACGCCGACGCCGAGCGAACGCAGCCCCGAGGCGACGCGCGCGACTTCATCATAGAGCGCGGCGTACGTGACGCGTTTTCGAGCGCCGGTCTCGTTCCACGACACGATCGCCTCCCGGTCGTCGCGGTACCGCAACAGGTTTTCGGCGAAATTCAGCCGCGTGCCGACGAACCAGTTGGGTCCGAGCACCGGGTCCGGCGGCGCCACGCGGTCGCGCCCGACCAGCACGCGCTCGCACGCGACGTCGGGATCGGGCGGGCCGGAGACGATCCCGCCGAAGCGGCGGACCTCGAGCCAGAACAGTTCGACGTTCCGGATCGACCACTCGTAGAGCGACTCGAAGTCGTGTACCGACTCGGCGCGGCCGTCTTCGCCGAGCGAGCGAACCTGCGCGATGAAGCGCGTGAGGTTCGCTCGCGCGACGCGTTCAGTCGACGGCGTCCACATCGGCTCCATCGCCGCGGGATCCTACGGGCGGTTCGACGGCGCCGTTACGCGTGACGTGTCGTTGAAGAAGCGCGCCGCCTTGGGGCAGCTCGTTCCCCAGCCCTTGTCGTCGAGTGCGTTGCCGCGACCACCTCCGCCAGCCCCTCGGCCGCCGCCGACACCCAGCAGCGCGGCGGAGAGTTCGGCGCGCCCACTCTGCGCACCGCGCCCGCCGCCTCCGCCGCCCCGCCCGCCGCGACCAGCCGCGACGTCGGCTCGCTCGCGCGTGATGAACGACGGATCCTCGGACGCGAGATACGCGAGCATCGCGACGATCGTCGCGTTCCCCTTGAGATCGTCGAACACGATCTTGTCGAAGCTGTCGCGATTGGTGTGGTGCGTGTACGTGCCGTAGTCCCAGTTGAGCGAGCTGAGTCCGAACACCGGCGCGCCGTAGCAGTCGAACGACGCGTTGTCGGTTCCGCCGGTGGCCGGCGCGCCCACGCCGGTGTAGCGGATCTGCTGCTGAAACTCCTGCGGCAGCTTCGCCAGCCAGGCCTGCATGTGTTCGCCGGCGTTCGGCAGTCCGACGCCCGACGTGCTCTGGATGCGTCCCGTGCCGTTGTCCTGGTTGAATCCGGCCTGAATCGCCCGCACGATCTCCGGATGGTCGTACGCGTACGCGTGCGATCCGATGAGCCCCTGCTCCTCGCCCGGCCAGTGGCCGACCATGATCGTGCGCTTCGGGTGCGGATACGCGGCTTTCAGGATGCGCATCGCCTCCATCATCGTGATCGTGCCGGTGCCGTTGTCGGTCGCGCCCTGCGAGCCGTCCCACGAGTCGAAGTGCGCCGAGAGCAGGATGTATTCGTTCGGCTTCTCGGTTCCCTTGATCACGCCGAACGTGTTGTACATCGCGACGTCGCCCAGCGACTCGGCCTCCGCGTTCACGCGCAGTTGCGGACCCTGGTGACGCTCGGTCAGCCGATAGAGAAGACTGTAGTCCTCGCAGCTCATCGCGATGCCGAGCGCGGTCTTGTTCTTGGTGTCGTAGACCGTGTACGTCCCCCACGCTTCTCCGAGCGCGTTGGCGAAATTGGACACGATCACGCCGAGCGCGCCCGCCTTCTCGATGCGCATTCCCAGATTGCCCGTCGGGTTGCCGGCGGTGACCGGGTAGCCGGTGTTTCGAATGCGTCTGTTCCAGTCGTTCACGAGTTTGACGACGGCCGAGTCCATGCGCGCCTTCGACGCGGGCGTCGCCATCGCGGCCCACTCCTCCTCGGGGCGGCACGACGGGTACGCCGGCGAGATGAGCACGAACTTGCCCTTTGCATTCGGCAGCCATTTCACGAATTCATTGCTGTCCTTCACCATCGGCAGCACGATCGTCGTGCCGGTCACGTTCCTGCCGCCGGTGCCCGGGCTGTCGCCGAGGATCGTCGCTTCGAGCGTGCGGACGCGCGGCTTGACGAGGTCGATGTGCGAATAGCCGCGCTTCCACCCGCGCCACGTGCCGTACTTCTCGCGGTGCGCCTCGATTCCCCACGCGCGGTACGTCTTCATCACCCAATCGCTCGCCTCGAGCCCCTGCGGCGTTCCGCTGAGGCGCGGGCCGATCGAGTCGAAGAGCGTCTGAGAGAGATCCCAGGTGTGGGAGCTGTCGATGCCGAGCGCCCACATGCGGGCGAGCACCGGATCTGTCGAGACCCCGCCCTGCGCTCGCGAGATCGACGGCAGCGAGACGAGGGCGGCGCTCAGCGCGACCGACGTGAGCAGTCGAACGGACATCGGATTCTCCTGATGAGCGAAATGTCTATGGGAGGTCGCTCAGAACGACGTCGAACACGAGCGTCGCGTTGGCCGGAATCGGCGGCTTGGCGAACGAGCCGAACGCGAGCGCGGACGGGACGACGACCACCCGCTCTCCGCCGGCACGCATTCCGACCATACCGTCCTGCAGACCGCGCACGACCAGGTTGAGATCCTGCTGCGCCCCGAGTTGCTGATCCACCACGAGACCGTTCTTGAGGAACGTCACGTAACTGAAGATCACGATTCGCGGTGACTCGAGCACGGGCCCCGTTCCAACCTTCTCGTCCACATAATAATCCCCCAGCGCCGTCTTCGTCATCTGAGAGATGACGATGGGCGGACTGAATCCCGTGAAGGTCTCGGTCGCGGGATCGCTCGGGTCGCTTGGCGTGGTATCGGTCGCCCCGGCATCCAGGCAACCAACCAGGCCGAGCGCGGCAATCGCAATCGCAAAACGTCGCATGTCCCTTATCTCGCGTGATGGGTCTGCCCACCATTACCTGAAAAATGCGCCTCGCACAGCCGCGCGCGCCGGGAGTCGGGACTCCTCAGCGCACGCGCACCACCGACAGCTGCATCGTCGGCGGGAGCGGCTGGCCGTTGGACGTCACGGTCAGCAATGCATCTTGGCCGCTGGCCACCGAAAAGCGCAAGAACGACACGCCGTACCCGACCACGTTCAGGCTGACGGGCACGTTGTCCGACAGAATGTGGGTCAGCAACGGGAAAGCCGTGGACACCCCGCCCCCCGTGAGGACGCTCCGAATGTTCCAGGACGGCTGCTGATATCGCGGATCGACGTTCGGCGCGTTGTCGTCCAGAAAGACCGACGTCGCCCAGTCGTGAAGCAGCGGCGCGGGTGACGTGCCCAACGCGTTGGTGAGGTTCGCCATTCCGCTCGTATGCGAGTTCACGAGGTTGAACCAGAACGCGTTCTCCGCGCCGGCCGGAAGGTGGTCGGCCGCATAGCGGAGGAAGTTCCAGATCGCGCCGCGGGTCTGGAGATCGTCGTCAGCCAAGTTGAAACCGATCGGGGACTGGGTCTCCGTCGTGCCGAGGTACAGGCTGTAGCGGCGAAAATTGTTGATCGCGAAGACGGAATAGGCGTTCGTGAAGATCGGATCGTTGAATCCCGTCGCGTCGAGGTTGGTTCTCGGCGACCGGTTCGCCGAGCGGAAAAAGTTGAGCTCCTCGGCGATGTGGGCGAGCCCCTCGTCGAGCCAGGGCTCCTCGAACGCCGGCCCCACGCCGTTCACGTACATGCGGCGCGACGCGTTGATGAGATGCTGGTACTCGTGCGCCACCGTGCCGTTGGTGAGCGTGAACACCAGCGACTTCGACCGCTTGTTCTGGTTGATGACGCCCCCGGTGTCGGGCACGAGGAGATAGAACATCTCGGCGAAGTTGCTGGCGGCGCACGGCCCCGGCGCCGTGGTCTTCGGATACAGGTCGCGCGGAAAAAAAAAGCCGAGCGTCACGCCGAGCGCACCCGCCGGAGTGAGCTCGTTGACGGCGCGCGTGAAGAACAGAATCACATGGCCGTTGCCGTCGATGTCCGACGGCGTGCCGAACGCGGCGCGATCGACCGGATCGACGAGCGTATCGAACGTCACGCCGATCGACTGGTAATCGGCGTCGGTGAAGCCACCCGCCGGGTTGCTCGTGTCGGCGACGACGATCGCCTTGTTCGTGACCGCGGCGACTCTGGCGATGCGCGGCTCGGGATTGTCGCAAAAATCGTTGCCGTTCGCGTTCAGCGAGATGAGGTCGCCGACCGCGGGAATCGCCGACGTCGCGGTCGCGCGCGCGGCGTCGAGGCTCGCGCGCCACCCGCCGCGCCCGCCGAGCCGTCGCGCCGCCTCGGCGCGGGCGCGCGCGCGAAGATGATTCTCGAAGGTGTGGTCGATGGTGATCGGCGGCTCCTGCGATCGTTCGACCCCGCGCGCACGCGTCGCGCTGAACACCTCGGCCGACGGGAGCGACAGTGGCGCGACCCCCTGGCCGCGCACCTCGAGGATCGTCGAGGCGCTCGCCACACCGGAGTTGTAGTAGGGCACGATCGCGTACTCGGCTCCCGGGCTCGAGCCGTGAACGCAGAAGCCGCCGCCCGATACGCCGGTGACTACCTGCCCGACGGGTATGTCCACCGGCGGTGCCGCGCCCGTGCAGATCGACTGGCCGACGGCCAGGACGGTGACGAGAACGCTATCCGACTTGGCACCGGACGTCGCGACGACCCACGTCGCGGATCCGCGCCGAAGGGCGTGCACGAGGCCCGTGGCGTCGAGGCTTATCAGCGTCGGATCGCGCGCAACCAGGACGGGAGCGGGAGTGGTCGAGTTGCCGAACATGTCGAGGCTCGCCGCCGAAATCCGCGCCGAGTCCACGTTGACGGGCATCCGCACGCTCTGCGGCGACAGCGATAGGGTCGCCGTGGGTCCGGGCGTGCCCATCGCGTGGAACGTGACGCTCCCGTCTGCACCGCTGACGCTCGCCGTGATCACGTTGTCGCCGGCGATCGTGCCCAGCGTCCACGCGGCCGTCGCTTGCCCGTTCGAACCCGTCGTCGCGATGCGCGGATTCGTCGAGCCGTTGCCGCCGGTCACGGCGAAAGCCACCGATGCCCCGGCGACGGCGCGTCCCGACGCGTCGGTGACGGTGACGACGAGTCCACCGGGAATCGTCGCGCCGACCACCGCGTTGCGATTCAGATCCGTCACCGCGGCGAGATGCGCGGGTGGGCCGCTCGCCGGCGACGTCGAGTCGCCGCCGCAGCCCAACGCAACCGAAGCGGCCGCGATCAACACCAGCTTCCGAGCCGTCTGCACGATCAACGAATTTATCGGATGGACCGCGACGCAACTCGCGCGCACTCCGCCAAGACTGCTGCCCCGACGAAGAGGCAATCCTCCGCCGGGGCGAAGGTCGGCGAATGCGCCGGAATCACCGGGCCGCCGGACTCGCGGGCGCCAATGCGAAGGAAGCAACCGGGGATCCGCTCCATGTAGTTCGAGAAATCCTCGGCGGCGAGGTTGAGGAAGCCGAGTGGGACGACGTTGTTCGCACCAACGACCGACGACGCTGCCTCGCGCGCCCACCCCGCCTGTTCCGCGGGATTGATGACCGGCGGCGGTCCGCGATCTATGGTGACACGCGCCTCCGTGCCGAACCCCGAGGCGACCGACTCGGTCACCCGCCTGAGCTCCTCGTGCATGAGGGCGCGCGAGCCGGAATCGACGGAGCGAATCGTCCCCGTAGCACGGGCGCGATCGGGAATGATGTTCGGCGCCGTCCCCGCGTTGAGCGTCCCCACCGTGACCACGCCCGGCGTCGCCGGATTGAGCCGGCGCGACACGATCGACTGCAGCGCCGACACTACCGCGGCGAGCGCAACGATCGGATCTCTCGCCTCGTGGGGACGCGCGGCGTGCGCCCCTGCCCCGATGATCTCGATCGCGAACGTGTCCGCCGAAGCGGCGAGCAGCCCGTCGTCGGCAACCACTTGCCCGACGGTGAACCGGCGATCGACGTGTCCGCCGAAGATCGCGCGCGCGTCGTCGATGGCGCCGCTCTCGAGCACGGCGACCGCGCCCTCGCCGACCTCCTCCGCCGGCTGCAGGATCACGAGTACGTCACCGTCGGCGGGCTCCGCCACGAGCAACGCCGCCGCGCCGACGGCCCACGACGCGTGGATGTCGTGCCCACACGCGTGCATCACACCCGGAACCGTCGACGCGAACGGAAGTCCCGTCGCTTCCTGAATCGGAAGCGCGTCGATGTCTCCGCGCAGCGCGACCACCGGCGCCGAGCGCGTACGCCCCGGAACGCGCGCGACGGCGCCGGTCTCGCCAATGCGCAGAACGTCGGTCACCCCGACGGCGCCGAGGGCCTCGACCAGGCGCGCCGTCGTATCTCGCTCGGCGAACGACAGCTCGGGATGACGATGAAGCTCGCGCCGAAGCGTCACGAGGCGATCGCGCAGCTCCGCGGAGAACCGGCGCCCGACGGATTCGGGAAAGCTCATCGGCTGCCACCGGAGCCCCGGGCGCCCCGAGAAAGCACGTAGAAACCGCTCCCCTCCCCCGCAGACTCGCCGTCGGCCCGGAGGAATGCGCTCACCGAGTAGCCCGACGCGAGTCCCCATTGCATTCCCTCGCGAACGGACAGGCGCCAGCGTCCTGCTTCGGCGGGGTTGGTCAACAGCAACATTTCTCCATCGGCTGGGACCTCGACGCGAACGCAATGTGGAAGGATGGTCGCGCCGGTGACTTCGGCGATCCACTCGTTCGACACGACCGGCGACTGACAACAATCGAGCGACGCCAATGCGCGTTCCGACTCGCCGAGGCGCTCGGCGATCTCGTCGTCGCGGGTCGGCCACGCCACGATGAGACGATCCGTCGGGACGCCGCCGTGCAGGGTGCTGTCCGTGATGCCGTACATGTCCACGACGTACTCGTGCGCGCGCACCCCGAGCTTGTTCAGGTTGAGGTGCGCATTTCGCCCCACGAGCGGGTCGAACGTCCAATAGATGACCTCACCGCCGAGCTCGCGAACGAGCTTTCGCTGCTCCTCCTTGAGGCGGCGTCCGATGCCGATTTTCCGAGCCTCCGGGCGCACGGCGAGCATGTCGGACCAGTGGACGATGCGCCCTCGCTCCACGCCCGTGAGCCCGAAGACGAATCCGACGAGCGTTCGGTCTGGCCCGAAGGCGCCGAGGGCCACGCCGCCCACGCGCTGGGCGACTTTCATGATGCTCGGCGGAACGACGTCGCTGAATCCTTCGCCCCAGGTCTCGCACTGGAGGTCGACGCACGCCTGAAACTCATCAAGTCCGTCGAGCGAGCGAATCTCGATCGTCTCTGGATCCATGCGTCGGCGGGGGATGGGGCGCGACGGTGAAACGTAGGGCCCGTGGATCGTCCTCTCAAGCAGAATGAGTACGATTGGTGCGATCGGACGCCCCCCCTTCTTGGCCGCGCGCGCGTGGACGGCCCTCTCGTGGACCATGGTCCTCGCCGGGGCACTGGCCGTGGCATCGACCGCGCGCGTGTTCAGCGGTACGGTCGACGAGCCGGCGCACCTTGCCGCCGGAATGCAGTGGTTGACCACCGGCGAGTACTCGTACGACCTGCAGCATCCGCCGCTCGGCAGAATAGCCGCCGCGATGGGCCCGTACGTCCACGGCGTGCGGTCCTCGGGCGACCCGGCCATCTACGACGAGGGCGCGAAGATCCTCGGCATCGGCGAGCGCTATTCCGAGATGCTGGCCAGCGCGCGACACGGTGAGCTCGTCTTCTTCGTCTTGCTGGCGCTCGTGGTCTGGGTTTGGGCGAAGAGCATCATCGGGGACGCCGGAGCGGCCGTCGCGACGCTCTTGCTCGTCGCCAACCCCAACGTTCTCGCGCACGCCGGTCTCGCGACGACCGACATCGCGTGTGCGGCCACCACTACTCTCGCCCTCTTTCTCGCCGTGCGATGGGTGGAGTCGCCGACGATGGGCCGCGCGCTGTCGTTCGGCGCGGGCGCCGCTCTCGCCGTCGGCAGCAGGTTGTCCGCCCTGGCGTTCGTGGGCGGGGCGCTGGTCGCGTATTACGCGCTGTATGTGTGGGTCGCGCGGCGCGCGACGATCGAGCGAAACCCACAGTCGCCGCGCGTGAGCGCGCAGTTGGGCGCGAGCGCGTTGCTCTTCGTCTTGATGATCTGGGCGATCTACCGATTCGCGGTCGGACCGATGCATCCCGGCGGTGCCAGCGTCCCCGCGCCGGCATTTCTCGCGGGAGTGGACACGTTCCTGCTGCACGGAAGCGCGGGTCACCCGAGCTTTCTCCTGGGCACACCGGCGAATCGCGGTTGGTGGTACTACTTCCCGGTCGCGCTCGCGGTGAAGACGCCGATTCCGCTGCTCCTCTTGTCGATCGTCGGCGCCGCGGTCGCGTTCGCGGACGTGAAGGCGCGGCGGGACTGGCGCACGGCGGTTCCGGTCGCCGCGGCGCTCACGATGTTGGCCATCAGCGCTACCGTGCGCGTGGACCTTGGCGTGCGTCTGATACTGCCGATGTATCCGCTGCTGGCGATCGCCGCCGCCCAGGGGGCGATGCGACTCTGGTCCGAGAGATCGTCGTTGGCCCCTCGGGCGGTCGTCGGCGCGCTGCTCGCCTGGTCGCTGTCGATCGTGGTGCGCGCGCACCCCGATCACCTGTCGTACTTCAACGCGCTGGCGGGCGACCACCCAGAGCACGTTCTGGTGGACAGCAACTTGGACTGGGGCCAGGACCTCTATCGGTTGCGGGATACGATCATTGCCCGAGGCATTCGAGACACGGTGCGCGTCGCCTACTTCGGCACGGCCGACGTCACGGCCGCCGGCGTGCCGAACGCGCGCGAGCTCGGGCTCCACGAGCGCGCGACGGGATGGATCGCGGCGAGCGAGACCTACCTCGCCGGCGAATGGGTCGGCCGCGCCTACGACTGGCTGCTGGACTATCCGCCGGTGGCGCGCGTCGGGCCGTCGATGCGCTTGTGGTACATCCCGCCCGCCGTCGTCACCACGGATTCGTCGCGGCGCTCAGCCCGATGATCCAAGTGCGGCGCGGCGACGGCTCGTAGAACTTCGTCGCCGCGAGCGACGCGCCGGTCGCGTTGATGGCGACGGAGCCGATGTACTTCCGATCGAACAGATTCTGCACGCCGACGACGGGCGAGAGCCAAGGCTTGCCGAACGCCGCGATGCCCACGACGCGCGCGTCGACGACGGCGAACGACGGAGCGGCCGCGGCGTTGGCGTCGTTGACGAACACCTGACTCTTGGACTGAACGTCGGCCACGAGCAGCGCGCGCGGGACGTGCCAGGTCGCGGCCGCCTGCCATTGCTGCTCGGGAATTCCGGGGATGGTCTTGCCCGCGAACTGGACGCCGCCGTTCACGAAGTCGCGAAAGCGGAAATGCGAATACGCGTACGAGCCGGTGAGCGTCACGGGTCCGACGTCGGTGAGCAGCTCGAGCTCCGCGCCTTCGCGCCGCGTGCGGCCGGCGTTTCGGTAGTACGTGCGGCCGTTGCCGTTCGGAATCTGGAATGGAATCAGCTCGTCGCGCACTTCGGTGTCGAAGATCGACGCATCGTACTGCATTCGGCCGAAGCCGAGGCCCTTCGCTCCGAATTCGTAGGTCGTCGAGAACTGCGGCTTGAGGTCGCGGTTGAGCCCCGCGGATCCGTCGGCTTGGTTGCCCAGCTCCGTCGTGGTGGGCGTCTCGAACGCCGATCCGACGCTCGCGTAGACGGAGTGGACGGGAGAGACGCGCCACGCGGCGCCGACCATCGGGCTCACGGCTTTCATGGTTCGATCGCCTGAGTCGTTGCGTCCGTCGCCGAAGTAGTGATCGGCGAGGTCGAAGCGCACCTGGTCCGCGCGCACACCGGCGCTGCCGCGGAACCGGCCAAGCTCCACCTCGTCGCGCACGTATGGTCCCACGCTCGCGACGCGTTCCCGCTGGTCGAGCGAGATCGTACCCTTCTCGGCCGGGAGCGCCGAACAGGTCGCGGTCGCGGCGGTCACGCCGTTGCAGTTCGCCCAGTTTTTCCTGAGATCGCTGAGCCATTGCGCGTCGACGCCGACGCTGAACCGGTTCTCGACCGCGTCGATGCGCCACGGCAACGTGAGACGCGCGGCGGCGCCTTGCTGATGGCGGTCCACGCGCACGATGGCGAACGTCTGCGGATTGTAGAGCGCGCGAGCGCCGCCGTAGACCTGGCCGGTCAGCTCGCCGTCGCCGGCGATCGGCCGGCGCGCCGAGACCCCGAGCTGCACCTGGTGCACGGTCTTGCGGGCTTTCTTGAGAATCGACTGGGCGTCCGCCTGACCGGGAGCGCTGTCGGCCTGGGCGCGCGTCAGGGCGCCCGGGTTGAGCGCCACCGGCATGTCCAATCCCATGCCCGTGAAGCCGAGTTGAGTGTTTCCTAATTGGGCGCTGGAGTGGACGAAGGCGTTCGTGAGACGCTGCTGCGCGAAGTCCCGGTAGCCGTCGCTCTGCGTCCGTCCGACGTTCCCCTCGTAGCCGATTCCGCCGGTTTCGCCGCCGAACAGCCCCGTGTATCGGCGGAGACCCGAGCCGCCGCCCCACGACCGCACCTGCGCGGCGAACGGCGCGTCGGGCGGCGGTCCGGAGCGCAGATCGATCACGCCGCCGGCGGCGTTTCCATAAAGGGCGGCCGCCGCGCCGCGGATCACCTCGACGCGCTCGACCGACTCGAGATCGAGGTAGTCGATCGGCGTCTGTCCGTCGGGCAGCGTGAGGGGCATGCCATCCCGAAGGAGGCGGATGCTCCGCGCGCCGAACTGGGACCGCGCGCCGAATCCGCGCACGGAAATGCGGGTGTCCTGCGACGGGTTCGTGCGATTCGCCACGGTGACGCCGGGGAGCAGCGAGAGCGTCTGGTCGACGTTCACGTGGAGCTGGCCCGGCGCCAGCGAGTCGGGCCGCAGATTCGTGATGCCGTACGGCAGATCAAGCGGCGATCGGCCGACGTCGCGGGTGACCGTGACGACGGGCGGCAGCTTGCGCGGCAGCGAATCCTGCGCGGCGGCCACCTGCCCCGCGATGAGCGCGATCCCGACCGCATGTCCCAGCCAATGGCGCACGTTGACGAATCCCGATGACGACGACGCCCAATCTACGCCGCGGAACACCGCCCCTCCATCGGCGCGCGACAGAAACACCGCGTAAATTCTTGGTCTTGGCCACACACGACTCGACGCCCGTCGCGCTCAGTTGGAGCGGAGGCAAGGACAGCGCGCTCACGCTCGCGGCGCTTCGCGCCGACCCGTCGGTGGAAGTCGTCGCGCTTCTCACGTCGGTCACGTTGGGGTACGACCGGATCAGCATCCACGGCGTACGGCGGTCGCTCCTTCGCACGCAGGCCCGCGCGGCCGGCATGTCGGCTGCACGAGATCGTCCTCCAGCCGAACTGCTCGAACGCGCATGTACGACCAGGCCGTGTCATACGCGCTCGAAACGCTGCGTCAGGCGCATCCGGGTCTCAAGACCGTCGCGTATGGCGATCTCTTCCTCGAGGACGTCCGACGCTATCGCGAAACACGACTCCGTCTGCTCGGTTTCTCCGGCATCGTTTCCGCTTTGGGGACAGTCCGACCGTGAACTCGCCGAGCGAATTCGTCGACCGCGGGTTCGCGGCTCGCCTCGTCTGCGTCGACACGACGCAGCTCGACGCGTCGTTCGCCGGGCGCGCGTTCGACCGCGACTTCCTCGCCGATCTGCCGAGCTCCGTCGATCCCTGCGGCGAGCGCGGAGAGTTCCACACGTTCGTCTCCGACGGCCCGATCTTCGACGCGCCCGTCGCGTACGCCGTCGGCGACGTCGTCCTGCGCGACGACCGCTTCGCGTACTGCGACCTCCTCCCGACGAACACCTAGTTGACATAGGTATCCCCGGCACATATACCTCAGTGAACAAGGCCTTCGACCCGGAGCGACGCACATGGCCGGTTCCGATCTGTTCACGGGCACGCTCGACATGCTGATCCTCAAGGCCGTGTGTTGGGGCCCGCGCCACGGCTACGCCATCGGCCGCTGGATTCGCGAGACGACGTCCGACGACGTGAGCGTGCAGGAGGGCGCCCTGTACCCCGCCCTGCACCGCCTCGAGCGCAAGGGCCTCCTCAGCGAACAGTGGGGCGTCTCGGAAACCGGCCGCGAGGCGAAGTACTACAAGCTCACCTCCGCCGGACGCGCCCACCTCCGCGCCGAATCCAAGCGCTGGTCCACGTTCTCGGCGGCCGTGTCCCGCGCGATCGACGCCGCGTCGGCGTGATGGAGGAACGACGATGAAGCGAATCTTCCGGCGGTCCGAGCCGACACGCGACGTCCGCGACGAGTTGCAGTTCCACCTCGAGATGCGCGCGCGCGAGTTCATGGAACGAGGACTCCCCGAAGCCGAACGCTCGCGAGGCGGCGCGACGCGCTTTCGGCAACGTGGCGGCGATCGACGCCGAACTGAGTGTCGCGCGCCTCGCCCACGTCAACTCGCGCGAGCGGCGAGAATCGCTGCGCGAATTCGCGCGCGACGTCACGTTCGCCGTGCGCACGCTGCGCAAGAACCGCGGCTACTCGCTGGCGGCGCTGGCGACGCTCGCTCTCGGCATCGGCGCCGCGACGGCGGTCTTCACCGTCGTCGAGGGCGTGTTGTTGCGACCGCTGCCCTATGGAGACCCGGACCGCTTGGCGATGATCTGGCTCGCCCAACGCGAGTTCGGCGACCATTTGCCGCTGTCCAGCGGATTCTACAACGACGCCGTGACGGCAGGCCGGCAATCCTTCTCTTCGATCGCCGCGTTCCGTTCCTGGCCGTTTACGCTCACGGGTTCGGGTGACGCCGAACAAGTCTCCGGCGCGCGCGTGGCGCCGTCCCTCTTCGGCGTGCTGGGCGTCCGGCCCGCGCTCGGACACGACTTCGCGCCGTCCGACGCCGATTCAGGCGCCGCTCCAGTCGCCATCATCAGTCACGCGCTGTGGCAGCGTCGCTTCGGAAGCGACCCAGGGATCGTCGGACGCTCGATCGAGGTCGGTGGGAAGCCGTTCAAGCTCCTCGGCGTCATGCCGCCCGGTTTCGCGTTTCCACGCGGCGCCGAGTTGCCCACTGGCCTGCAGTTCGGATTGCGCACCGACATCTGGGTCCCACTCCAGTTGTCGGCGAAGGATCGAACCAGCTACGGAACGATGAACATGTCGGCGGTCGGGCGCTTGCGCCCCGGCGTGACGCTCGGGCGCGCGCATGGCGAGCTGTCGGTGCCGCTTCAGCAATTCCTGAAGGCGAATGCGCCGAAGCTCAAGCTGGACTACAACCTCGTCACGCTCCAGGAACAGGCGGCGGCGCACGTGCGGGGCGGACTCTATTTGCTGATGTCGGCCGTCGCCTTCCTCTTGTTCATCGCGTGCGCGAACGTCGCGAACCTGCTCCTCGCCCGTACGGGAGCGCGCAGCCGCGAGTTCGCCCTGCGCGCGACGCTCGGCGCGCGCCGTTCGCGCATCGCGCGGCAACTGATCACCGAGAACGTGCTGCTCGCCGCGGCCGGCTCGGCGCTCGGCGTGCTCGTGTCGGTGTGGGCGACTCGCGCCATGCTCGCGCTCGTCCCGGGGTCGATGCCCCGCGCCGACGACGTGGGCATCGACTGGCGCGTGGCCACAGGGGCGGCGCTGCTGGCGATGGCGATCGGGGCCGCGTTCGGTCTGGCGGCGAGCACGCAGGTCCGATGGAATCGGGTCGCGGAGACGCTTCGCGACCCGGGCGCTCGCGTCACCGGTGGTCGCGCGACCCGGTTGGGCCGGCGTGCGCTCGTCGTCGCCGAGGTGTCGCTCTCGCTGATGCTGATCATTGGGGCCGCGCTGTTGGCGACGAGCTTCGCGCGCCTGCAGCGCGTCGATCCGGGTTTCCGCGCCGAGGGCACGTTTACCGCGAGCATCACGCTTCCCATCGCGACGGGGTTGGACTTCATCAACGACGCGGGGAAGTGGGCCCGATTCTTCCGGCAGCTCGATGAACGACTCTCTCGGACTCCCGGCGTCCAGTCCGCCGCTGCGGTCAGCGCGCTGCCGTTGGCCGACGCCGCCGAAGGGGGAGGTTTCGCGATCGTCGGCCAGCCGAAGCCGGACCCGGGCCAGTCGCCGCACACCCAGTACTTCGTCACGGAGGGCGCCTACTTCCGCACGATGGGCATCAAGCTCGTGGCGGGCCGCGCGTTCGACGCCACCGACGTCCGCGAAGGGGCCCGCGTCGCGATCGTGAGTCGCGAGCTCGCCAGGCGGTACCTCGGCGGTTCAGCCATTGGACAGCAGATCATTCCCTACTTCGACTTCAGCCAGGGGCCGCGCACGATCGTCGGAGTGGTGGACGACGTGCAATACGGATCGCTCGATTCCCCCGCCACACCGCAGGCGTACGTACCGCAGCAGCAAATGTCGTATCCGGGGTTGAATGTCGTGCTCCGCGGCACCGGTGACGGCGCGTCGATGCTCGCGCTGCTCAAGACCGCGGTTCGCGACCTCGATCCCAAGCTCGCCGTCTCGAACCCACGCCCGATGACGACCGTCGTCGCCGAGTCGTTGGCCCGTCGGCGATTCAGCATGACACTCATTGGGATTTTCGCCGCTTCGGCGCTGTTGCTGGCGATGGTCGGGCTGTACGGCGTGATCGCGCTGAGCGTGACCCAGCGCCGCCGCGAGATCGGTGTGCGTGTGGCACTCGGCGCGCAGCGGGGCGACGTGATGCGCTTGGTGCTCGGAGAGGGCATGCGAGTGACGGCGCTGGGTGTACTCGCCGGACTCCTCGGCGCGCGCTTGTTGAGCAGCCTGGTCGGATCGCTGCTGTACGACGTCAGCGCCACGAGCCCGTCGATCTACGCGGGCGCGGCGGCCGTCGTCGTGACCGTCACGCTCCTTGCGACCTATCTGCCCGCGCTGCGGGCCGCGCGCATCGATCCGAACCTGGCGCTCCGCGCCGACTGAGCGTCCTTACTCGTGCAAACCAAGCGGCCCGCCGGCACTGCGTCGGCGGGCCGCGATTGTTCTCAGGCGGCGCCTACTGCTTGTCCTGTCCGTTCCCGGGCGCGCCGGACGGCCACCACCAGAGGTGGGCGATCTGCTTTTGCCGCGGCCACACTTCGGCCATGGTGTTCGCGTCGTACATGCGGCCGTTCTTCATCACGTACTTGATCGTGTTGGTGTTCTTGATGTCGTCGAGCGGATTTTTGTCGAGCACCTGCAAGTCGGCGAGCTTCCCGGCCTCGAGCGAGCCGACGTCCTTCTCGTGGCCGATCGCCTCGGCGCCGACGATCGTCGCGGCGCGCAGGACGTCGTACCGCGGCATGCCACCCGACGCGATGTTCCAGATCTCCCACTGCGCGCCAAGGCCCTGGAGTTGGCCGTGGCTGCCGAATCCGACGCGGCCGCCCGCCGCGACGACCTTCGCCGCCTGCTCGGCGAACAGCTGAAAAGACCATTGTGACGGCGCCCACCATCCGGGGCGCCGCTCGGTCTTGCGTTCGACCTCGTCGTTCGGCGTGAAGCGACGCAGCTTCGCGTCGTTGACGACGTCGGAGTGCTCGTACCAGTAGTTCTCCGCCCAGGGGCCGCCGTACTGGACGATGAGCGTCGGAGTCCACGTCGTGCCGGACTCCTTGAGAAGCGTGAGGACGTCCTTGTAGAGCGGAGCGATCGGCAAGGTGTGCTCGCTGCCCATGTAGCCGTCCATCGCCTCCGTCATGTTCTTCTTGAAGTCGAGGCCGCCCTCGAGCGTCGGCGTCAGCCCCTGCTCGCGCGCCGCCATGATGATGAGCTGGCGCGTGCGGCGGTCGCCCGACATGTACTGCTTGATGGTTTCCGTATTGTAGAACTCCGAGTACTTCTTGAGGACGTCGCGGGCTTCTTCGATCGTCCGGATGTTCGTCTGCTGAAAGACGCCCGGACCGGTGGCGTAGATGCGCGGGCCGATGAACTCGCCGGCCTCCACCATGTCGCTGTAGGAGAGGACATCCGTGGTCGACGTCTGCGGGTCGCGCGTGGTCGTCACGCCGTACGCGAGGTTGATGAGATACTCCCACGGCTGCGACCGGTGGATGTTGAAGGCCGGCCAGATGTGCGCGTGGACGTCGACGTATCCCGGCAGAATCGTCTTGCCGCTCACGTCGATCTCCTTCGTGCCCGATGGGATCTGCACCTTCCCCTGCGGTCCCACGGCGACGATCCGGTTGTCCTTCACCAGAATGTCACCCTTCGCGATGACTTCGTTTCCCTTCATCGTCAGAATGCGCGCGCCGCGCAGCACCACCGTGCCCGACGGCCGATCCTTCCGCACGGCGATGGCGACGTCGAATCGCGTCGCCTCGTAAATCGGCCGGGCCGGCGCCCCCCCGCCGCCGCGCCCGCCGCGACCGCCGCCCGCCGCGCCGCCGCCCGCGCTGTCCGCCTGCGCGAGCCGAGCCGCCGCTTGCGCCGACGAATCCCGCACTGCGGCTTCGGCCGCGTTCAGGTCGTAGGTGAACAGCGAGTGGCCGAGCGCGTAGTAGATGCGCCGGCTGTCGGCGGACCACATGGCGAACTCGCCGCCGATTCCCGTGACTTTCCGCACCGGCACTTCCGACTGCGCGGGGTTGGTCGCGTTGATCGCGGCGCCGTTGGGCGCCTTCGGCACGTCCTCGACGAGAAACACGCGCGGGCCACCTTGGTCCTCGACCTGGACGAGCACCTTGCTGCCATCGGGCGCCATCATCATCTCGCCCGCACCACCGCCGCCGCCGCCGCCGCCGCGACCGCCACCGCCGGCCGAGCGCAGGATCGTCTTCTGGTCGGTGCCGTCCCAGCGCATCGATACGAGCTGCGTGCCTTCGGCGAAATACACGTGATCGGGATCGGACTTCACGAAGTGCGGACGGCCGAAGTTCGAGATCGGCGCGATGACGGTCTCGTTCCCGCCGTTGCCCGGGAGCCACACGAGCTCGACGCCGACCGCGGCCGCGGGCGGGCGCTCGTCCTCGCGCAGATCCTTGTGCATGTTGCGCGGGCCGCGACCCACGACGATGCGCTGGCCGTCATTCGAGTAGACCGGCTTTTCATAGTACGCCGGCTTGCTCGTCAGCTTTTCGGGCCGACCGCCGCCGTCGGCGCGCACCCGCGACACCGTACCGCCGTCGATGTCGTTCCACGTGACGAAGGCGATGTACTGTCCATCGGGCGACCAGGTCGGCTGGAACTGGCCGACGTCGTCGGTCGTCGTGAGACGTTTCGGCGTGCCGTTCGGAAGGTCCATCGTCCAGACGCGGTCGAGCGCCACGAAGGCGAGCCGCTTGCCGTCGGGCGACGGCTTCACGTCGCGAATCTGCCGCACGACCATGCTCGTGTCGTTGTACGCGTACTGAAAGTGGTCGGGGCCGGCGATCATCTGGTCGACGTCGGCCGTGAACGGAATCATCGTCTCGTGTCCCGTCGCGACGTCGGCGCGCCAGAAGTGCCCGTGGTGTCCGATCACGATGGACTTCGAATCCGGCGTGAACGAGTACGTGGGGAAGACGTCGCGGTTCGGCCGCGATTCCTGATCGTCGCGCTGAACCTTCGGCAGCAGAATGTGCTCGTCGCCGCTGGCGATCTCGCGCAGCACGAGCGACTCATCGGCGCCGTTGCGCGTCGCGTAGGCGAGCCAGCGCCCGTCGGGGCTCAGCTCGGGGCGCATGCCGCTGCCGACCGCGTTCGTCTTCGTGAAGATGCGGCCGGTCTCACGATCGACCACGCCGATCTGCCAGCCGAGCGCGGTCTGGTTGTAGCCGCCGCCCGTGCTGTTGCGCATCGCCGTGTAGATGTATCGGCCGTCCTTCGTCACGGTCGGGCCGAGGAAGACGTTGGGCGGCGCGCCGCCGCGCCCGCCCCCCGGCGCCGCGCCGCCGCGGCCCGCCGTCGAGTCACCGGTGAGGCGAAAGCCGCCGGTGCCGCCGTGCGCGAAGTACATGTGCAGATCGTTCGCCTGCGAGACGATGACGTACTTGCCGTCCGGCGTGAACGTCGGCGACTGGAAGTGCGTGTTGGCGTTGTCGCGTGTAACCTGTCGCGGACTCGTGCCGTCGGCGTTGGCCAACCACACGTTGTCCGATCCCGACCGGTCGCTGACGAAAACGACTTCTTTGCCGTCGGGCGAGTAGTGGGGCATCGCGTCGTACGCCTGGCCGCTCGTGATGCGCGTCGCCTTGCCCCCGTCGATCGGCAGCGTGTAGAGATCGCCGAGCAGCTCGAAGACGATCGTTCGCCCGTCCGGAGAGAGATCGAGCGAGAGCCAGGTGCCCTCGTCGGTGGTGAACTTGAGCGCGTGCGTCGGCGTCATCGGCAGGCCGCGCCCCGCGGTCGAATCGCCGCCGCGTCCGCGCTGTGCTTCGGCAGGTCCCGCGACGAGGACGAGAGCCAACAGTCCATTGAGCGCGGCCGACGCCGCGAATCGGATGGGGCGACGCATACGTGCCTCTACGTTGTTGGAAGATGGGGTCGCGGTTGGCGACCCCCGTCATTTTGGGCTCAGCCGTGAGCCGCGGCAAGCCTTTGGCGTCGGCGCGTCGCACGACGCTTGGCCGGACGCTACATTCTCGGCCCCGGACACCAGGCGTTTCGGGCACCCTACACCCCCAGATGCGGAGAGGACAGATGCAAAGAATGCTCGGCTCGATCGGCGCCGCCGCCGCTATCGCGCTCTGCGCGTGTAGTCAGAAGGAAGCCGCCAAGACGGACTCCGCTCCGGTCGCTCAGGCCGGCGCAGCCGCGTCGAAGGCCTCGTACGACCCGACGACCCATGTCGCCGTCGTGCACACGAAGGACTTCGCCTTCGATGCACCGGATTCCGTGCAAGCCGGATGGACGACGTTCCACCTGATGAACGACGGTCCGTCGATCCACCACATCCAGTTCGTCCGCCTGGACAGCGGCAAGACCGTGCAGGATCTCGTGCCCGCAATGGATGCGGTACTCAAGGGTCAGGGTCCGCCGCCCGCGTGGTTGACGCTCGTCGGCGGTCCCAACGCCCCGAACCCGGGCGCCGAGAGCGACGCGACGGTCAATCTCGCGCCGGGCAACTACGCACTCATCTGCCTCGTCGACATTCCGAGCCACGTGGCGCACTTCGATAAGGGAATGGTTCGTCCGCTCACGGTGACCGCGGCATCAGGCACGCCCGCCGCCGAGCCGACCGCCGACGTGACCGTGGCTCTCAGCGACTACAAGTTCGAGACGACCGGCCCTGTGACCGCCGCCGGCACGCATACCTTCAAGGTGACGAATGCCGGTCCACAGCCACACGAGATGGAGATTCTTCGTTTCGCGCCGGGCAAGACGATGAAGGACGTCGGCGAATTCATGGCGGCGGCTGAAGGGCCGAACCCACCCGCCGGGCCACCCCCGGCGGATCTGATCGGCGGCATCTCGGCTGGTCTGCCGAAGCAGGTCTCGTACTTCACCGCGAATCTGACGCCGGGCAAGTACGTCATGCTCTGCTTCATCGGCGACGCGAAGGACGGGAAGCCCCACTTCGAGCATGGAATGGTGCGCGAGTTCGAGGTGAAGTAGCCCCCACGGGGCAACGAACCAAACGACGCCCCCGCCCGCATGGGCGGGGGCGCTCTCCTTTCCGACGCACCCGAGACCCCGCCGCCTTTTCGTGGTATGATTGGCCTTCCCACCTCGTCGCGGAGCTCGGCAATGCGCGCTGCATCGAGTATCGTCCTTCGCCTCGCGTCGCTCGCACTGTTCGCCACCGGGGCCGGCGCCCAGCGGCCGTCGTCGTTCACGGTTGGCTCGGCCACGGCCGCCGCGGGACAAACGGCCTACGGCGCGATCGCCATCCCCGCGGGCTCTGACTCGGCTCTTTCGATTCCCGTCGCCGTGATTCGCGGAGCACGCCCCGGCCCCGTCGTCGCGTTCGTCGCAGGAAGCCACGGCACCGAGTACACGTCCATCATCGCGATGCAGAAGCTGATCGGCCGAATCGCGCCGACGCAGCTGGCCGGAACAGTGATCGTCGCGCCGCTGCTGAACGTCTATTCGTTCCAGATGATGACGCCGCACATCAATCCCATCGATCGCAAAGGGATGAACGCGTCGTATCCGGGCGATGCGAGCGGCACGCAGACGCAGCGCGCGCTCGCCGCGGTAACGGAGCAGATCGTCGCGCCGGCGGACGTCGTCGTGGATCTCCACGGCGGCGATCTGGACGAAGATCTTCGGCCGTACAGCTATTGGTTCCGCGGCGGACGCGCCGCGCAAGATTCAGCCGGTCTCCGCCTCGCGCTCGCGTTCGGGCTCGATCACATCATCGTGACCGATGTCGATCCGTCGTCGCCGACCGCGGGGCGCTCACTCTCAGGGCAGGCGCTCGTGCGCGGCAAGACGGTGCTCGTCGCCGAAGCCGGCCGAAGCGGCGTTGTTTCGAACGCGGATCTCGCGTCGCTCGTCGAGGGCTCGCTCAACGTGCTCGGCGCGCTGCGCATGATCGAACGGCGGGTTCCGCCGATGAAGCACGTCACCTGGCTCGCCGGCGCCGGCGCTCGCGTCGCCGCGGACAGCGCGGGCGTTTTCTTTCCCGTCGTCGCACGTGACACGCGCGTGACGAAGGGACAGGTCGTCGGCCGGACGACCGATTACCTCGGCCGCGCCACCGGCGAGATCCGCGCGCCGATCGACGGGCTCGTCACGTTCATCCGTGGCGTCCCGTCGATGGCCCCGCGGGCAACGCTCGTCAACGTCGCTCCCGTGCTACCCGACTCCGGGAGGTGGAAAGCACCTCCCTCGCGGTAGCAGCATCAGCGCAGGCGTATGGTGTCCGTCGAGCGCACGCTCATGCGCGTGCCCGAGGGAATCACGGACTGCGTCGATCCTGTTCCGAGCGAGATGACCGTACCGGCGGCCGCGCCCAGCAGACCGCCCGTGATGATCTTCGACAACTCGGCCCCGCCGACGATCGCGCCAAGCGCCGCACCGGCGATGGCCCCGATGCCGGCCTCCTTCGCGACACCCGCCTTCGTCGGATCGGTCTGCTCGGTCGCCACCCTGACTTCCGAAATCTGTCCGTCGAAGGGATATGACATCCCGCGAATGCGAACGCTGTCGAACGCCAGACGGATGACAGCTTGTTCGCCCGGAACGTTCGCGGCGTGCAGACCGGTCACGCGACCGAAGAGCATGGAACCTTCTGGCACCGCGTCGACCCCATTCGAGGCGCGCACGGCTTCTGTTACCGTTGCGGTGAATTGATCGCCTTCGTGACTCGAGCGCGTTCCAACCGATTCATTCAGCCGAACTCGCATCGTGGTGCCGGCGGGAAGCACGGCGCCGTTCATCGGAGTGGCCGGCGCGATCTCGCCGGCGGACTCGACGCGCGTGCCGGATGCGCACGCTCCCGCGGCCAAGGCCGCGGCCAGAGTTATTGCGATGTGTCGCGTCATTCAGACTCCTCCGTGTCGCTGACGTGATCGAAAGGACAACGCCCTGACCGAAGGCAAGTCGCACGCCCTGACCCCCGGGGCCGACCCGAAGCTCCGGCCGAGCACGCCAGCTCAGTTGCTCATCGCGCCTTGACTTGCGAGAATTCGACTGCCGGGCAATTGCCCGAACGGCGTAGCCTCGGCCATTCGTCACCAACGAGCATGAAAGAGTCGACGTTCAGTCGCCGGGCGTTTCTCGCGCAATCGGGCTCGTGCGCGGCGCATCTCGCGCTCGCGGCCGCCGTGATGCCCACGACGGCGCGAGCGCTATGGTCGGCTTCGCTCGGCCGCGTCGTGGCGCGTGAACCGTTCGGCAACCTCGAGCGCGTCGCCGAAGGAGTGTGGGCGCTCGTCTCGACGCCGCTCAATGGCGACAGCACGACGGTCTCGAACGGTGGCATCATCGTCGGCCAGAACGCCGTACTCGCGATCGAAGGTTTCAACCGGCCGGCCGGCGCGCAGTGGCTCGCGGGCAAGGCGCGCGAGCTCACGGGGCGGTGGCCGACGCACGTGGCGCTCACGCACTATCACTCGGATCACGCGAACGGCGTCGCCGGCTACCTCACCGAGAACGACCATCCGGTCGTGCGTGCCACCGCTCGCACGCGCGACTTGGTCATCGAACGCAACAAGCCCGAAGACGCATCGCGCACCGCCGCGGTTCGTGACTCGGTACTGATCACCGCGGAACCGAGCACTTTGGACCTCGGCGGGCGGACGGTGCGCGTCGTGCCGCGCCTCGGCCACACGGAAAGTGACGTCTCGTTGGAACTCGACGAGCCTTCGATCGTTTTTGCTGGCGATTTGTTCTGGAACGCCATGTTTCCGAACTTCGTCGACGCCATTCCAACCAAGCTGGCGGCATCTGTGCGGGCGCTCCGGCGCTCACGCGACACGCTTTACGTGCCCGGGCACGGGCCGCTGGGTCATGCCGCGGAGTACGACCGCTACGTGACGATGCTCGACGAGGTCGAGCGAGCCGCGCGCGCCGGACTCGCCGCCGGGACGTCCGCGGCGGACCTCGGCGCCAAGTTCTCGCTCCCGTCGTCGCTCGGAGAGTGGACGCTTTTCAACAAAGTCTTCTATCAACGTGCCTTCGAAGCCTGGTATCGTGAACTGAAACCGGCGTGACCGCGGTGCGTGCGCATTTGCCGTCCGCAGGGCGACTGATTTTGCGTTGGTAGTGAAGTCCCGAATGAGCCACCCACCAGAACGGCGCACACGCGCCGGGGAGGAAGCATGAACGATCGTCCACCGAAAGAGTCCGAGGGCCAGGACCGCCGCGCGTTTCTCGGCAAACTTGCCGCCGGAGCTGCGGGGCTTTCGTTTGCGGCCGCGATCGATCCGATGGAAGCCTGGGCGAAGACGTACGCAAATGGCGCCGCCGCGCCGGATCCCGAGCACTGGCTCGACGGCTTGAAAGGCCAGCATAAGCAGCTGGTCGACGCATTCATGCCGAACGAGGGCTTCCCGTTCGCGTTCGTCTTTTCGTTCTACGCCGTGCAGCCGCCGCCGGCTACGGTCGGCACCGTGATGGTCCTTCGGCACTTCGCCATGCCGTTCGCGTTGAACGACGCCATGTGGGCGAAGTACAAGATCGGCGAAAACATCAAGTTCATGGACGGCGCGACGAAAGCTCCGGCGACGAAGAACCTTCTGTACAAGCCCAAGCCGGGTTCGCTGCCGATCGACGACATGGCGATCGACAAGCTCATGGCGAAGGGCACGATCTTCGGTGCCTGCAACATCGCGCTCCAATTCCTCAGCGCCGAGTTCGCCCCCGTCGCCAAGATGACCAAGGAGGCCGCGGCGAAGGAATGGGCAGCGAACCTCGTCCCCGGCATCCCCCTGATTCCGTCGGGCACGTGGGGCGTGAACCGGGCACAGGAGAAGGGCTGCACGTACTGCACGGGCGGCGGTTGATCGCCCGTTTCCCCGCCTGATTTCATCGCGGCGGGATCGGTTGGCGGGAGGCGCCCGGCAGGTGGCCGGGCGCCTCTTTGCCGTTCCAGGAGAGGGTGGCGGGAGGGTCGGCGGCCGATGGATGACCGGTGAAGGGTTGCCAAGGAGCCGTAAACGCTTGATAGTGTTGGTGCGTATGCAACTTGACGCCGGGGACCCCCATCCCCTCAAAACCGGCGTGCGCACCTGAAATCGTCCGTGTAGCCGCTACGAAAACAACGACACGACAGACCGGCTTTCCCGGGAGATTGTCGAGCATGAAGATCGTGTTTGCATCGGTTGCGGCGGTGAGTGCCGCGGTGGCCTTTTCGGTCGGCACCGCGACGGGAACGCGAGCCCCTAACTACTTGCGGGGCAACGCGCCATCGACGAGACCTCTCGCAAAACCTCCGGTCAGGCACGCGCCGCGCGCGGCGACCGCCGGCCCCGCGCCGACGATTCCGATCAGCGCCCTCAACTCGGTCGTCGATCAGTACTGCACCGATTGCCACAACGACCAGATGATGGTCGGCAATCTTTCATTAGAGCATTACGACGTGGCGGCCGCGCCGACGCGATGGGCCGCGTCGGAAAAGGTGATTCGCAAGTTGCGCGCGGCGATGATGCCGCTTCCCGGCGCGCCGCGCCCCGGCGGCGACACGCTCACGCAGCTCGTCGAAACGATCGAACAGGTCATCGATCGCGCCGCAAAGCCGAACCCGGGCACGCGCACGTTCCAGCGGCTCAATCGCGCCGAGTACGAGAACGCGGTCCGCGATCTGATCGGACTCGACGTCAGCTCGGGTGATTGGCTCCCGCTCGACACGAAGAGCGCGAACTTCGACAACATCGCGGATGCACAGATCCTTTCGCCGACGCTGCTCGATGCGTACCTCAACGCCGCGTCGGCGGTGAGCCGGCTTGCGGTCGGCGACAAGAATGCCGCGCTCACGCAAACGACGTACAAGTCGTCGCCGTTCGCGTCCCAGCATCCGTGGGATCACGTGGACGGCGCGCCGTTCGGCACGCGCGGCGGCATCGTCACCAAATACGTCTTCCCCGCCGACGGGATGTACCAGTTCCGCATGGTCATCGAGGGCGGCGTCGGAACGCACCTCGAGGACATCGACATCTCGATCGACGGCAAGAGCGTCTCGCTCTTCCACTACGAGAAGGGCGTGAATCGCACCGCCGCCTCGGCCGACGCGCCGCTCGGCGCGGATCTCTACACGAGCGACCCGATCGCCGTGAAGGCGGGGCAGCAGCTCGTCTCCGCCGCGTTCGTGCGCCGCACCGACGGGCCGTATGAGGACCTGATCAAGCCGCACGACTGGTCGATGGCGTCGAACGGCAACGCGAGCGCCGGCACGACGACGCCGCCGCACGTCATGGAATTGACGGTCATCGGCCCGTCGAAGATCACCGGCATCTCGGACACGAAGAGCCGGCGGATGATCTTCTCGTGCCGGCCGTCGAAGTCGCTCTCCGAGCGTGCGTGCGCCGAGCAGATCGTTGATCGGCTGGGCACGCGCGCATATCGCCGCCCGCTCACGAAGCACGATCGCGACGGCCTGATGGCGTTCTACACGCAGGGCGCCAAGGCCGGCGGGTTCGAGGAAGGCGTTCGATCGTCGCTCCAGGCGATCCTGTCGAGCCCGTACTTCGTGTTCCGATTCGAGCCCGTACCGGCGAACGTCGCGCCGGGGCAGAACTACCAGATCAGCGACATCGACCTCGCGTCGCGGCTGTCGTTCTTCATCTGGGGCAGCATCCCCGACGACGAGCTGCTCAAGCTCGCCGAACAGAAAAAGCTCTCCGAGCCGAAGACGCTCGACCGCGAGTTGCATCGCATGCTCGCCGACCCGAAGTCCGAGGCGCTGGCCACGCGCTTCGCCGCGCAGTGGCTGCGGCTCCAGGACCTCGACAAGGTGCATCCGGATGCCTACCTGTTCCCCGACTACGACCAGCAGCTCACCGACGACATGCGCCGGGAGACCGAGCTGTTCTTCCAGGACGTCGTCCGGAACGACCGCAGCATCCTCGATTTCTTCAAGGCGAACTTCACCTACGTGAACGAGCGCCTCGCTCGACATTACGACATTCCGAACGTTTCCGGCCCGGACTTCCGCCGCGTGGAGTATCCGGACAGCACCCGCCGCGGGATCTTCGGCGAGGGCAGCTATCTCGTGCAGACGTCGATCGCGGATCGCACGTCGCCGGTGCTGCGGGGCAAGTGGATCATGGAAGTGCTGATGGACATGCCGCCTCCGCCTCCGCCCCCGAACGTTCCGACGCTCGATGAAACGGCGGCCGGCAAGGACGGCCACCCGCTCACCACGCGCGAGCGGATGGAGATCCACCGCAAGAACCCGACGTGCAACACGTGCCACCAGTACATGGACCCGATCGGTCTCGCGATGGACAACTTCGACGTGACCGGCAAGTGGCGGTATCGCGAGAACGCGATGCTGCTCGACACGCAAGGCAACCTGTACGACGGCACGCCGATTCAGACGCCGGCGGACCTCACGAACGCGCTGCTCAAGCGGCCGATTCCGCTCGTGCGCGCGTTCGCCGAGAATCTCATGGCGTACGCGCTGGGCCGCCGCGTCGAGGACTTCGACCAACCGACGATCCGCGCGATCGCCAAGCAAGCTGAGACCAACGACTACCGATTCTCGTCGTTCGTGAACGGGGTCGTTCGCAGTGATGCATTCAGGATGAAGCGAGCGGAAGACGCAGTGGCCGCGACGGACACCAAAGAGAAGCACTAACAACCCGACTCGGGGGAAGGCGGACCATGCAGATCCTCACTGGAAAGGCGTTGCCTCGTCGGACGTTCCTGCGCGGGCTGGGAGCGGCTGTCGCCCTCCCCTACCTCGACGCGATGGTGCCGGCGGTGGGGGCGCTGACCAAGCGCTCGCTCACCTCGGCGCCAGGCGACAAGACGCGCTTCGTCGCCATCGAGTCGGTGCACGGGGCGGCCGGGAGCAACATCTGGGGCGCGTCCAAGAACCTCTGGGCGCCCGCCGCCACCGGAAAGGACTTCGTCCTCAACCCCGACGGCGCGCTCATTCCGCTCGAGCCGTGGCGCAAACACCTCACGATCATCAGCAACACCGACACGCGCATGGCCGAGGCGTTCGACGCGCCGGAGATCGGCGGCGACCATTTCCGGTCGAGCGCGGTGTTCCTCACGCAGTCGCACCCGAAGCAGACGCAGGGCTCGGATCTGTACGTCGGCACGTCGATGGATCAACTCATCGCCCGTCAAATCGGCGGCGACACGGCGATTCCGTCGATGCAGCTGTGCATCGAGAACCTCGACCAGGCCGGCGGCTGCTACTACAACTACGCCTGCGCCTACACGGACACGATCAGCTGGGCGAGCCCGAGCGAGCCGCTGCCGATGATCCGCAACCCGCGCACGGCGTTCGACCTGCTCTTCGGCGCGGGCAACAACAACGCCGACCGCATGTCGCGCCGCAAGGCGAACCAGAGCATCCTCGACTGGATCACCGGCGAGACGAATTCTCTGAAGCGCCAGCTCGGCCCGTCGGACCAGCAGCGGCTCGACAAGTATCTCCAGGACATTCGCGAGCTCGAGCGCCGCATCCAAGCGGTCGAGGCGCGCAACTCCAGCGGTGAGGCGCGTGAGCTTCCCGAAGCGCCGGTCGGCGTGCCCGATTCGTTCGCCGAGCACATGCAGCTGATGTTCGACTTCCAGGTGCTGGCGTTCCAGTCGGACATGACGCGCGTGTTCTCGTTCAAGACCGGGCGCGACGCATCGAGCCGCCAGTATCCGGAGAGCGGCACCGACAAGGGCTTCCATCCGGCGTCGCACCACGGCGGCCGCGAGTCGGCGATCCTCGACTTCAACAAGATCAACCGCTACCACGTGAGCATGCTGCCGTACTTCCTCGACAAGCTCGCCAACACGATGGACGGCGAGAAGAGCCTGCTCGATCAGACGATGATCATGTACGGCTCGCCGATGGCCGACGGCAACATCCACAACCACCGCCGCTGCCCGCTCCTGGTGCTCGGACACGGCAACGGACGGATCGCCGGCGAGATGCACCTCAAGGCGCCCGACGGAACGCCGATGGCCAACGTATTCGTCACGCTCATGCACAAGCTCGGCTTGAACGTGAACAGCTTCGGTGACAGCACGGGCGAGTTCGCACTCAGCGTCTGAGGAGGACGCGGCATGAAACGAGTCAGCCTGCTCGGTGCGGCGCTTCTGTTCGCGGCGAACGCACAGGCATTTGCGCAGCAGAAGGACACGCGCGGTAAGGTCACGCTTCCGATTCCGCCGGCGCGCACGCCGGCGGTCGCCGACGCCGCGCAGAACCGCGACGCGGCCGCGGTGAAAAAGCTCATCGCGCAGGGCGCCGACGTGAACGTCCCGGAAGGCGACGGCATGACCGCGCTCCACTGGGCGGCCGAGCACGGCGACTCCGCGATGACCATGGCGCTGATCCGCGCTCATGCCGACGTCAAGGCGACCACGCGCATCGGCTCGTACACGCCGCTGCAGTTGGCGAGCCGCACTGGCTCGCCCGCCGTCGTGAAGGCGCTTCTCGCCGGGGGCGCCGATCCGAATCGTCCGGACGCGAACGGCGCGACCGCGCTGCACCTCGCGGCGGCCGCCGGGAATCCCGACGCGGTTTCGGCACTGCTGGAAAAGGGCGCCAACCCGAACGCGCGCGAGAGCGAGTGGGGCCAGACCCCACTGTTCTTCGCCGCCGAAAACAATCGCGCGGCGGCGATCAAGGCGCTGCTCGCCAAAGGCGCCGATCCGACGCTCCGCTCGAACGTGATGAACCTCCAGGAGGAGGGAGCGCGGGATCAGGCCGGCACCAAGAAGCGAAACGAGGTTCTCATCTCCTTCATGCCGCAGGCGCGCAAGGATTCGGTCGCCGCGGCGGCAAAGGCCCAGGCGCGCGCCGATTCGATCGCTCTGGCCGAAGCCGGGCCGAACGCGGCGCAATTCGCTCGGCGCGGTGGCGGCGGAGGTGGTGGCGGCGGACGAGCAAGCGGCCCGCAGCCCAAGGGCCCGTTCACCGCGGCGCAGGTCCAAGCCGCGATCGACTCGGGACGCCTCGTCGAGGCGATGCGTCCAGCGGCGAACGCGCAGGTGACGGAAGAAGTCGACACGTTGAACGGCGGCGTCGCGGGATACAACGGAACGGTGGGTGGAGTCGGCGGATTCACGGCGCTGCACCACGCGGCGCGTCAGGGGAACGTCGAGGCCGCGCGCGCGCTGCTCGACGGCGGCGCGGACATCAACGATACGAGCCGCGTCGACCATACGACGCCGCTGCTCATTGCCGCGATCAACGGCCAGTTCGACGTCGCGATGCTGCTCGTACAGCGTGGCGCCAATCCGAACATCGCCAGCAACGTCGGCATGACGCCGCTCTACGCGACGATCAATACGCAGTGGGCGCCCAAGTCGCGCTACCCGCAGCCACAGGCGATCCAGAACCAGAAGACCACCTACCTCGACCTGATGAAGGCACTGCTCGACGCGAAGGCCAACGTCAACGCGAAGCTTGGCACGCAGCCGTGGTACTTCGCGTTCAACAACTGCGGCAACGCCAACTGCGGTCTCGAGTACCTCGACGGCTCCACGGCGTTTTGGCGCGCGGCGTACGCCGTCGACGTCGACGCGATGAAGCTGTTGGTCAAATACGGCGCCGATCCCAACATCCCGGCGATCCGCGCCCCGCAAGCCGGACGAGGCGGACGAGGTGGCCGCGGAGGCGCCGGCGCCCCACGCGGCGCTCCGCCGGGCGACATCGCGGCGTTCGACTCGGCGACGCGCGCGGCGCAGTTCGCCGGCCGTGGAGGTGGGGGCGGCGGTGGCGGACGCGGCGCCCAGCCGATCCTCGATCCGGCGATCGACTCCGCGGCCAAGGCGGCCCCGGTGGGCGCCGGCGTCTACGCGATCCACGCGGCGGCCGGGGTGGGCTACGGAAACGGCTTCGCCGGCAACTCGCATCGCCACGCCCCCGACGGCTGGATGCCGGCGATGAGATATCTCGTCGAGGAGCTGCACGCCGACGTCAACGCGCGCGACCCGCGCGGTATGACGCCCCTGCACCACGCCGCCGCGCGCGGCGACAACGACATGATCCAGTACCTCGTCGCGCACGGCGCGGATCCGCGAGCCGTGTCGCGCGACGGCCACACGACCGTGGACATGGCGAACGGGCCGGTGCAGCGACTCCGTCCCTTCCCCGAAACCATCGCGCTGCTCGAGAAGCTCGGCGCGAAGAACCAGCACCACTGCGTGTCCTGCTGACGGTCACGCAGTAGTCAAACGATGCCGATTTTCGACTACGTCTGCCGCGCGTGCGGGCACGAGTTCGAGGCCCTCACGCGCGGTTCGTCTTCCAAGCTTCCAAAGTGTCCTGAGTGCCAGTCGGAGGACGCTGAGCGGCAGCTAGCAATGCCGCGCGTGAAGTCGGAGACGACCAAAGGCCTCGCGATGCGCGCCGCGAAGCGGCGCGACGCGCAGCAGGGGTCGGATCGCACGCGAGCGCAACGGGAGTACGAGGCCAGTCACGAGGACTGAGGCGGACCGGTGGACCGCTTAGGGCTGCTTCTTCTCGCCCGCTACCAACATCTTCACGTGATCTTGCGCGAGCTGTAGCCCGCCCTCGTCCGGCGTCACGCGCCCGTCGCCGTTCGCGTCGAATCCGGCCATCAGCTGCTCCGACATCGACGCCATTCGGCTGACGAGCGCCGCCGCGTCCGGGGCCGACGTCGCGGCCTGGACCTGCTTCGCGATGGCAATGACCGAATCGGCGCGCATCACGCTGTTCTTCGCCGCCTGCGCGATGTGCGCGGCGTGCGTTTGTACGTTCGGCGATGCGCCCGGCGCCTTGGCCGCGAGCTCGATGTGCGTCGCCGCGCCGGCGGCGGCCTTCTTGAGTCCGTAGCCAAGCCCCGGACCTGTCGGCACGATGGTCGGGTCGAGCGCGTTGATGACGTGCCCCGCGTGCAGTTTCATCGCGTCGAGGTTGCCCGGCTGCCTGCCCGCGAGCGTCGCGTGCTGAATGGCGACCTTCGCCTCGCTGATCGCGACCGTGAGAAGCCCATCGCCGTTCGGCGTGCCGCTGAACCCGTTGATCACGTGGCCGATGTGAGTTCCCACCGCTCCGGGGGGGAGATCCGCCGGCGGAATCACGTTCACGTGCGGCGGTGGCGGCGGAAGCTGCCCCGGCGTCGGCACGCCGCTGATCTGCGCCACCATCGCGTCGAAATCCTTGCGGGCGGCCGGGTCGACGCTCACGAGGTAGATCTTGTGCTCGTAGTCGGACTCGGTCAGTCCGTTGTGGTGCAGGATCTCGGCGATCTCCGTGCGGAGGCTGTCCTGCAGCTGCTGTTGAGACTCGGGCTTCGTGTTTCTGATCGACGCGAGCCGGACGCCGATCGAGTCGCGCACGACGCTGATCGCGACGTGGGCTTTGGCGAACGTCATCAGGTCCTCGTGGCTCATCGCTCCCGCGGACGCTGGTGCTCCGGCCGGTGTCTGCGCGCCGGCGGCGATCGGCGATACGGCCGCGAGCGCGACGAGCGCGGCGCTGGCGACAATGGGAGAACGACGCACGGTAACCCCCGAGATTCTTGGCCAAGGTGATGGAGCGCGCCAAGGCTGCCGTGCGCTCCGACCTGATATTCGAGAAACGCACTCCCGGGGTCAATCCGCTGTGAAATCCCCCGGTCGGACGCTCACGGAGCCAGCGCGGGGAGCCACTTCACCTTCGGTGGGCACCGTCGCCGGCGCGAGCCGCTCGAGAAGACGATCCTCGTCGTCATCCACCACGAGCCGGTCGCGCTGCACCGCGCCCACGAAGCCCTCGGCCACTGCCCGGTCGGCCATGGCGAGCATCGGATCGTAGTAGCCGGCCACGTTCAGCACGCCGAGCGGTTTGCGATGAATGCCGAGCTGCGCCCAGGTCACCACTTCGCAGAACTCGTCCCAGCTCCCGAAGCCGCCGGGCAGCATCACGAACGCGTCGGCGAGATCGGCCATGCGCTGCTTGCGTTCGTGCATCGTCTCCACGACGTGGAGCGTCGTGACGCCACGGTGGGCGATCTCCCGTTCGACGAGCGCGCGTGGGATGACGCCGATGGCATGCCCGCCGGCGCCGATCGCGGCGTCGGCGATCACACCCATGAGTCCCACGCACCCGCCGCCGAAGACGAGCGTGATCCCGCGCACCGCGAGCGCCTCGCCGAAGCGCCGCGCCGACTCCGCGTAGATCGGCTTCGCGCCGATGCTCGACGCGCAGAAGACGCAAACTGAATTGAGCTTCATGGTGGATAGGTGGACCGGTGGATTGGACCGGTGGACCGGTGGACCGGCCTTGCGCTCAACCGGCACCCCCTGATACCGTCCCCAACACAACTGAACCGCGTGAACGGGGTCAAGTTTTAGGAAGCCGGTGTGAATCCGGCGCGGCCCCGCCACTGTAAGAGACTTCGCGAGCCTTCGTTGCTCGCTCGCGAACCAAGGTCTGCTCATCCGTCCACTGGCGCGTTCGCGCGCTGGGAAGGCGAGCCCAGACTGTCTCGAGCCAGGAGACCGTCCCCGTTCACTCCCGCACAGAACCCCTCGAGGGAGGGGCGCGGGGTCGAACGTGAAGCTGCCGGCTCCTGGCGCTTTCCCCTTCGCCCCGTCCCCGCTCTCGCTCGAGCCAGGACGGGTTTCATGTTTTTGCAGGCCGGTGTGAGCTGGTTCCTTCGTCGAGCGACGCGATCGGTCGGCGTCGCGGCGTTCACACTCGCGTTCGTGGCGGCGCGCCGCACGGTGGCCCAGGTGCCCGGCGAGCTGCGCGGACGCATAACCGACGCAACCACAGGCCGCGCGATCGCCGGCGCCCGCATCGAGATCGCCGATCGCGTCGACCCGGCCCGATCGGACGCCGATGGAGCATTCGTCGTGCGAGGCCTCGATCCGAAAACCTACGGCGTCGCCGTTCGTGCCGTGGGCTACGCGGCGTTCCGGCGCGACGTTTCCGTCGAGAACGGCCGCACCGAGCTCCTGGATGCGGCGCTCGATCCGGTGCCCACGCCGCTGGCCGTGGTCGTCAGCTCGGCGCCACGGCCCGCCTCCGAACGCGAGACAGCATCCTTCGACCGCGCCGCGATCGAATCCTCGGGAAAGCGCGACGTCGGAGAGCTGCTCACGACCGTCGCGGGCGTCGTGGTGACGCGCAGCGGCGGCCCCGGACAACCGACGCAGGTCTCGATTCGTGGATCGAGCGCGGCCGAGGTCCTCGTGGTCGTCGACGGCGTGGTCGCGAACTCGCCGCTCACCGGTGTCGCCGACCTGTCGCAACTGTCGCTCGCGACGATCGAGCGGGTGACCGTCTGGGAAGGCGCGCAATCGGCGCGCTACGGAGGGCGCGCCCTCGCCGGCGTCGTCGTCGTCGACACGCGCCGAGCACAGCGCGAGGGCTCGCTCGCGCTCGACGCCGGCTCGTGGGGCGGGCGCGCGGTGAGCGGCTCGATCGGCGACGCGACCGAGTCCGCGTCCCGCGTCAGCGGGATGATCTCGGCGGAACGTCGCACGACGCGAGGTGACTTCTCCTACGACGTACCGGCGGTGCGAGGCGGCGGCACGGCGCTCCGCACGAATTCCGATGCAACGTCGACGAGCGTGCTCGGCGTGGCGGGAATCGACGGCGCGGCGGGGAGCATTCGGCTGCGCGGCGACTGGCGCTCCACGGAAAGGGG
This sequence comes from uncultured Gemmatimonadaceae bacterium, assembly GCA_963736315.1. GTDB lineage: Bacteria > Gemmatimonadota > Gemmatimonadetes > Gemmatimonadales > Gemmatimonadaceae > JAQBQB01. Next base: position 1,728,796 of record CAVTOB010000001.1, read on the forward strand.
CCTCGCGGGAAGCATCGTGCAGCCGTCGCTCACGGGCCGCGACGACGAACACCATGCGTCGGCCGCGCTGGAGCTTTCGTCGGCGCGAGGCGTGTTCGCGTTCGACGGGTCGGCGAGTCTCGGGCGCGACCGCACGCACTTCGCCGACCCGACGCCGCCCTTCGGATCCGCGTACGACGACGTTCTCAATGCCACCGAGGCGCGGGCCGCCTCGTCCGCCACGGCGTCCGGTACCCTCGGCGCCGTGACACCGGCGAGCCTCACGCTCGGCGCCGACGCGCGCCGGCTCGACGTCACAGCCACGTCGTTGGCGTCGAACACGCCGCGGTCGCAGAGAATCGTCGGAGCCTACGCGAGCCTTCTCGTATCGCGGGACCTCGGTGCTTTCGGCATCGCGACGACCTTCGCCGATCGCGTCGACCACGATGATCTGATCGCCGCGACGGTGTCGTCGCCGCGCGCGTCGGTCGAGCTTTCGCGCGGCGCGGCGTCGCTGTCGGCGTCGATCGGCAACGGCTATTCGCCGCCCTCCCTCGCCGACCAGTTCTTTCACGAGGGCGTGCTGGTCAAAGCGAACCCGGGGCTCGCCCCGGAACGCACTCGCGGCGAAACGGAACTCCGCGCGGCGGTGCGCGACGTCGGGTTGGGCGTCGCGTCGCTCAGCGGCGACGCGGCCGTGTACCGCGCCGACGTCGACGGAATGATTCTCTGGTCGCCCGATTTCCGATTCATCTGGAGCCCGCTGAACGTCGACGTTCGCCGTTCGGGATGGCAGCTCGGCGCGAGGCTCGCCGCTCCCGCCTGGCGGGGATTCAGCGCCGGCGCGAACGTCGACCACAGCGACGTCACGTACACCGGCGGCGGTCAAGATGGGCAGGTCATCTATCGCCCGCGCACGACGGCGAGAATCTCGGAATCGATCGCGCGACGATTCGCGCGTGTCGACGTCGAGACGCGTTACGTCGGCAGCCGGAGAACCGCGGCCGGGACGGATCTCAACAGCCTCGATCCGTACTGGCTGACCGACGTGCGCCTCACCGTCCCGGTCGTGCGCGCCTCGTGGCGGCTCGACGGCGCGGTCGGCGTGGAAAACGTGTTCGATCGGCCCGCCTCGATGCTCGTCGACTACCCCTTCGGCGGCCGGCGGTGGACCGTCGGATTTCGCACCAGCCGTCGGGCAGGCGCCGGCGATGGCGGGTAGCCGCCGCGACGTGCCACCGCAATCGCGCAACTCGAACAGCACTCGCATTCGGTTTCCTCAAACACGACATCCATGCACCGCTTCAACATTCGCCTCGCCGTGCTCGGCACGCTCGCTTCCCTCGCCTTCACGCTCAGTTGCTCGGACGACACCACCGCCCCCATCGCCCCGGGGTTCCTCGGGGGAACGTCGAGCGATCACGAGATCGGCGTCGTCGTCAATTCGCTCGCGCGGAGTGTGACCCTCTTTCAACACGGCAGCCCGGCGACCCAGCAGCAGGTGGCGCTCGGCTCCAGCACCACGATCACGCCGACCGGCATGTCGGTCCGCGGACGCCTTGCCGCGGTTCCACTCGGCGACGCCGCGTCGGTCGCACTGGTCGATCTCCAGGGCGATTCAGTGAAGCGCTTCTTCACCTTCGCAACGGGGAACGCGACCGGCACGGCGTTCGTGAACGACACCATGGTCGTCGCGGCCAACCTGCTGACCAACGTCGTCGGCCGTTTCACCACCGGACAAGCCGCTGGAGCGATCACGAACACGGTAACGGTGGCCCCGCAGCCGACGGCCATCGCCGTCTCGGGCGGGCGCGTGTTCGTCGTATCGTCGAACCTCGACCAGAATTTTCTGCCCATCGGCAACGGCGTCGTCACCGCCATCGACCCGGCGACGATGACGGTCGTGGGAACGGCGACGATGGGAGGAACGAACTCGACCGACATCAGCGTGGGACCTGACGGCCTGCTGTACGTCGTGAACACCGGGGACTTTTCGAGCCCGGGCAGTCTCACCGTGCTGAACGGCACCAGCATGCAGGTGGTGACCAATGTCGCGAACGTCGGGGTCGGCCCGGGAGCGGTGTTCGTCGACGCCTCGGGTTTGGCGTACATCTCCGGGTTCCTGTATGGGACGGCGGTCTGGAACACCACCACTCATCAGTTCGTCCGGCCGCCCGACAACGCGATCTGCGCGAAGCTGGCGAACGGCAGCTGCCGAGGCGCGTTCGCCGCAACGACGGATAAGGCCGGCAACGTCTATCAGGCGTTCTTCGGGACGCAGAGCCTTCCGGCGTACGTGTTCGTCTACAAGGCCGGCACGTTCGCGCTCACCGACAGCATCGCAGTCGGCTCCGGACCGTCGGCACTGACGGTTCGCGTCTTCTAGCCGCGCCTCGCATCGTGTGACGCGCGTTACACTCGGCGCGCCGTGACGGTTCGCTTCGACGCGGGGTCTTTTCTCGCGTCGGACCGCGTAGTGTCGCGAGCGCGCCGCTGCCGGCGTCCCCCACCCGGAGTTCCACGATGCGAATTCGAGTCGGCGCTCTCGCCGGTACGCTTCTCTCGCTCACGCTCGCCGCGGCAACGTCGCTGGCAGCCCAGGGCGCCGCCACGACCGTTTGCAAGGACGGCACGACATCAGCAACCTCGGGGCGCGGCGCCTGCTCCAGTCATGGCGGCGTAGACGCCAAGGCGACCGACGCCGCGAAGAAGGCCGCCGCCAAGGCCGACAAAGCCGATAAGGCCGTGAGCAAGGCCACGACGTCGGCGGCCAAGACCACCGAGAAGGCAAGCGACAAAGCCGCGAAGGCCACTGACAAGGCGGCCGCGCAGACATCCAAGGCCGACGCCGCGGCCGCCAAGACGACCGCGAAGGCCGTGTCCAAGGTCGACAAAGCCGAGTCCAAGGCCGACAAGGCAACGGCACCCAAGGGTGCCAAGACGGCCGACAACAGCGATCCGACCAACGCCACCGCGCAGTGCAAGGATGGAACGTACTCGCACGCGACGCATCATCAGGGCGCGTGCTCGAATCACGGGGGCGTTGCGAAGTTCTTGAAGTAGCGTTCTCTCTTCGTCAGGCTCGGCGCCGCTCAGCGCAGCGGTCGCAGCCCACGCGGTGGGCTCGTCCGAGCCGAACAACCCTGGGGCGCCACCCGCGCTCCAGGGTTGTTCGTTTCTCGGATGCGCGTCAGTGGCCGAACCGCCCCGTCAACGAGCCCGACGCGAGCAGATGCCCGCGCATTCTGAAGATGACGCCCGCTCCCGTGGTCTTCTCGCTCGCACTCTTCAGCGTTTCAACGTCGAGCGCGTAGACGGTGAACACGTAGCGATGGTCGCCGTCGCCCTTCGGCGGGCTCGGCCCCTCGTAGGACGCCGTTCCGGCATCGTTGTATCCGCTGTGGGCGCCGGGGGGCGAGTGTCCCGTGCCGGCGCCGGCGTCGAGCGTCGTGGCCGAAGGGGGAATGCCCCACACGAGCCAGTGCCAGTATCCCGATCCGGTCGGCGCGTCGGGGTCGAAACAGGTGATGGCGAAACTCCTGGTGCCGGGCGGCGCGCCGCTCCACGTCAATTGCGGCGAGCGGTTCTTCCCGCCGGCACCCTCCGAGACGTACTCGAGGCCGATCTCTTCCCCGTTTGAAAACGATTCGCTCGTGACGGCGAGCTGTTTTCCCTTGGCCGGTTGGGGCGCGCGCACCGGAACGGTCTCGTACCCCGCTGCTGTTGACGTCATCCGATTCCTCCCAACGGAGAGTCTGTCGTAGGACGTTACGCGATGCGGCGCGCGAGAGGCAAACGGGCCCAACACTTTGGCGCCGAGTCTGTACCAAGACAGGGCAGGACGCGCGTGGCGTGTCAACGAATTCGGTGAGACGCCGCCGCCCGGGGGGCCGGCGCGCGTCCTGTGTCCACGAGCTCGTTCAACGTTCTCTTGCCGGAATCATGATCCGCATCGCCCCCTCCCCCTCGACGATCCGTCGCCTGTTCGCGCCGACCGCGCTCTGCGCGCTGTGGGCCTGCTCGAGCTCCGACACGACGACCACGCCGACGGGACCGGCGTCGTTCAAGTCATCGCCCTGCTCGCAGACCGGAACCCTCCAGCTCGCGGTCGCGGCGACGGCGCGCGTCGATTGCAGCAATGGAGGAACGACCGTCACGCTGGCCGGGAACGGCGCGAGCTACATCGTCATCGCGCAGTTTGCGGTCGATCTCGTGCCGGACACGCTCGTGCCGTATCGAGTCACGGCGGGAACGGCCGTCTCGGCGTCTCTCTTTCCGGCGCCGAGTCGTTTCCCCTCGACGCGCATCGCGGGGGCGAGATCGCCGGTAGGACTCACGCCGCTTCGTGCGTCCCAAAAAGCACCGGGCGCCGCGCAGCGACGTTTTTCGGGCGCGCTGCACGCACACGCTCGCGCGAGGCTCGCGTCGCGAGCATGGCCCATGTCCGGAAGCCTCGGGGCTCGAGCCGCCCGCTCGCTCACGCGATCGGCCGACCTCGTTCCTCTCCCGACGCTCGGCAGCGTTCGCAGCTTCCGCGTCCTGGCGTCGAACGGCAACTCGTTCACGTCGGCGGGGGCCAGGCTCGCTTTCATCGGCACGAACGTCCTCGTGTACGTCGACACGCTGGCGCCGGCGAACGGGTTCACCTCGACGCAGCTCCAGGGTTTCGGCACCTACTTCGACCAGACGCTCTATCCGATCGACACGACCGCGTTCGGCGCGCCGAGCGACGTGGATCAGAACGGGCGCGTCATCATGCTGATGACGCCGGCCGTGAACGCACTCGTCTCGGCGGCGTCCTGTGAGACCCAAGGTTACGTCGCCGGCTTCTTCGACGACGAGGACCTCGGCGGCGGCGTAGGAGATCCCAACTCGAACCAGGGGGAAGTGTTCTACTCGATGGTTCCCGACCCCACGGGGGTCGCGAGCTGCTCGCACAACGTCGACGAGGTGGGCTTCGCGGTTCCGGGCACGTTCCTACACGAGCTGCAGCACCTCATCTCATTCTCGCAGCACGTCGTCGTCCACCATTCGAACCCCGAGTTCGGCTGGCTGGACGAGGGGCTCAGCATCGTCGCCGAGGAGTTGGGCTCGCTCTACTACGAGCAGAAGTGTCCGGGGACGGCGTGCCGCAGCGACCCGACGCAACTGTTCCCCGATTCCTCGCAGGGCTTCGTCGAGAATTTTCTGTACGACTCGTATCAGTACGCGCTCCTGCCCGACACCGCGAGCGTGACGCTCCACAGCGACGACGACGACGGCTTCTCCTGGCGCGGCGGCGATTGGCTGCTCGTGCGATGGCTCGGCGACCAGATGGGTACGCGCATTTTCAAGAAGCTCGATCAGAACACGCTCACCGGCGTCGCCAACATCGAATCGGCGAGCGGCCAGCCGTTCCCGAACCTCTTCGCCAACTTCGCGCTCGCCTTGTACACGGACAGCCTTCCCGGACTCGCGCGGACGACAGCCCCGGCCGCCGACCGGTTCACGTCGCGCAATGTCCGGCAGATGTGGAATCGTCTCTTCGTCACCTCGGGCGGTGCGTCGGACATTCCCTTCGCCTCGCCGCTCGCCTTGTTTCCGATAACGGCGGACACATCGCTCGCCGTTCTCGACCCGGGAACGTCCTCGTATTTCCGCCTCGACACCAAATCGACCGACGCCACGGTCTCGATTCAGTTCTCGGGCGCGGGCGGAAGCGCACTGCCGGCCGCGCTCAAGCCGCAGCTCGCGATCTTCCGATTGCCGGCGGGCCAATGACGGCGTTCGCGGCGCGTTGGCGAACCGACGACGCGCCGCGGCCCCCGATCGCCGGCTAGTCGGCGATCGGCACGTAGATCTCCGTAAGGAGCTCTTCCTTCGGCGTCTGCGTGGGATCGTTCACGTACCGCTCGTAGCTCGGCCCTGATCCCAATCGTTCCCCGCTCTCGGGGAGCCATTCGCCAAGGAAGCGCGCCCAGGTGTCGGGGAGCTTGTCGTATCCACCGACGTGCACCGTTTTGGCGTATCGGCCCGCCGGCAGCCGTTGCTCGGCGAGCTCCTCAGGAAGCGCCGCGTCGCTCGTGACCCTGACGCCGGCGTCGGATCGCAGTCGATCCGGGGGCGTCGACTGCGGGTCATCGTGATACAGCGCGATCATCGCCGCCTCGGGACTCGCGAACAAACCGGCCCGACCCGCGATCTCGCCGAGTCGGCCGAACGCTTCACCGATCTGGTTGTACGGTCCGTTGTGCCGGACGGCAGCGACGCGCTGCTCGGGCATCCGCGTGATCTCGACTTCCATGGTGCTACCTCCTCGGCCTCTCGGGAACGAAGGATGGAACCATGCCGGGCAGCACCGCCGCGCCGAGCCCGACAAACTGCGTACACATTTACGAGACTGTTAATATGTGTGAGTCCTTTAATATATCGAGCCTACCCTTGCGGATCTAAAGACCTTTGTTGGCGGGCGCCGCGGGGTCAGGGTATGTTCGCCGCCATGACGGCCTCCCGCCAGAGCACCGCGTCGTGTCTCCGTTGAGACACCCGGGCGCGTTGCGTTTTGTTCAGCTCGCCGAGTCCGGCATCGTCGGCGTATGCATCGGCAACGTCTACGGCGACCTGCTCGACGCCAACGACTCGTATCTGACATTGTTGGGATTCAGCCGGGAGGAATTCGAGGCTGGTCTCGTCAAATGGTCCGAGCGCATGCCGCCGGAATGGGCGGAGGCGCACCGCGCGGCGCTCGAATCGATCAAGCGAACCGGGGCGGCCGCCCCGTGGGAAGCCGAGCTCGTTCGTAAGGACGGCCGTCGGGTGCCGGTGATGATCGCCGTGGGGACGCTGGACTACCCGAACACCGTCACACTCGTCACCGACCTCACTCCAGCGAGAATGACCGAAGCCCGCCTCCGTCAAACGGAGGAGCATCTCCGCCACGCGCAGAAGATGGAAGCGCTCGGCGCTCTCGCCGGCGGCATGGCCCACGAGTTCAACAATCTGCTGAGCGTCATCCTCGGCTACACGGGCATACTCGCTGCCGATCTCGGGCCCGCCGACCCGATGCTCGAAGTCCTCGACGAAATTCGAACCGCGGGCGAGCGCGCCGCGGCTCTCACTCGCCAGCTCCTGACGTTCAGTCGCAACCAAGCCGCCCGCACCTCGCCGCTCGATCTCAACGAAGTCGTGAGGCGCGCGGGCGACGATATCCGTCGCGTCGCGGGCGACAACGTCGAGCTGGTGCTCGAGCCCGCACCGCTGCTGCCAATGGTCCGTGGCGACGCGGATCACGTGCGTGACGCCATCGGCCAGCTCGCGAAAAACGCTCGCGACGCCATGCCCGGCGGAGGGCGCCTCACCATCAACACCGCGGTCGTCACGGTCAACGCCGATGGTCCGGCGACGCACCTCGACCTCGCGACTGGCGACTACGTGACATTGGCTGTGGCGGACACGGGAATCGGAATGGACCGAGCGACGCAGGCGCGGATGTTCGAGCCGTTCTTCACCACGAAGGGCGTGGGTCGGGGTTCGGGGCTGGGACTCTCGACGGTGTTCGGCGTCGTCCAGCAGAGTCGCGGCTCGATTCGCACCGAGTCGGAGCTCGGGCGAGGTACGACGATCACACTGTATTTCCCGGCCGCATACGCCGAGTTGTCCGCGCCGGCGGACGACGCGGCCGCGACGACTCTCGAAGGAACGGAGACGGTGCTGATCGTGGACGACGAGGCGGCGGTGCGATCGATGGCCGCGCTTACGCTCCGCCGGCACGGATACACGGTTCTCGAGGCGGCGGGCGCGACGGACGCGCTCTACACCATGCAACGTCACGCGGAGTCGATCCACCTGCTCGTCACGGACGTATCGTTGCCACGAATGGCGGGGCGCCAACTCGTCGAGTTGGTTCGCCGCCTGCGCCCCAATGTCGAAGCGCTGTACACGTCCGGATACACGACGAGCGCCATCGTCCGCCACGGTGTGATCGAACGCGGCGCTCACTTCGTGCAGAAGCCGTTCACGGACGCAACGCTGTTGCTTGCCGTCCGCCGCGCCCTGGAGGCGCCGCGCGACATCCGCGCGGCGACCTCCTAACCGCTAACGCGTCAGCGAGCGGCGGCCGGCGACGGCGCGGTCTGGATGTAGCCGCCGCCCCCTCCCTTCTTGCAGCCGGCAATCGCCGACGCAACCAGCACGAGAGCCAACAACACCTTCACGTTTCGCATCGTTTCCTCAACGGTTGTGCGTTCACCAAACGGAATCCAGCCGACGAGCGCGACGTTCCGCACCGTAAGACTCAGAACACGACGGCCGGAACCGTCGCGTCGATCGTCTTCAGTCCCCGCGATCGCAGCAGCGTGTTGAACTTGGCCAAATCCGTGTTGATCAGGCTCTGTAGCGCCGCGTGCGTATCGCGTACCTGCTTCGCCAGCACCTGACCGACCTTCTGTTGCTGGGTCGCCGGCGCGAAATCCGACGCCGCGATTCCCCCCGCCAGATAGTTGAGCTGCGCGCCGAGCTTCGCGGGATAGCGGACTTCGTCCTGGCCGCGACCCGTCATGCGCGCGTCGATCAGGTTGCCCTCCGTGACCACGAACTTGTGGCCGAGCGAGTCGCCTTGGGCGCGCACGTCGGCCATCGATGAATTGCCGCCGATCTGCGCCGCGAGCGAGTCGAGCTGCGCGCGCACGCTTTCGATCGTGAGCAGCATGTCGGCGCTCGTCGTCATGTCCGCCTGGACCTTCTTCAAGAGATCGGTCGAGGCCGTCATGTCGAGCGCCGTGACCCTCTCGTTCGGATCCTTGAGCACGTCGAGGGGCTGCGTCATCGTCTTGCCGGCCGCGGTGAGTCTTACTGTATAACGTCCTGGCGGCATCAGTACGGACAGCGTGCCGAATCCTGGCGCCGGCCGCGTCCCGTCGGCGTCCATCGTGAACTCGGCGTCGTAGAGCGGCTTGGTGCGCATGCGCGCCGTTTTCGACGGTTCGTTGCCCAGATCCCAGTACACGCGATTGAGGCCGGCGCGCGTGGTGCCCTGAATCGTTCGCACGGTCTTTCCCGCAGCGTCGAGGATCGCCACGCTCGCCGTGCCGCCCGCCGCGCCCAGCCAATAGTTGATGTCGGCGCCGTACGGCGGGTTCGCGCCCGCGGTCGGATCGTCATTCGGCGCGACGTTCGCCTCGATGTCGCGGAAGCGATACGCCGCGCGCGGCGCGAACAGCGTCGCCGCTGATGCCGTCACTTCCGGCGTGAGCTTCTGGAGCGGCGAAAGGTCGTCGAGAATGAAGAACCCGCGTCCGTATGTCGCGACGACGAGATCGTTGAAATGCTCCTGTATGACCAGGCCGTACACCGGCGCGTGCGGCATGCCGAGTTGCATCGGCTGCCAGTGATCGCCGTCGTCGAACGACACGAACAACCCGCCCTCGGTGCCAAGGTACAGGAGGCCGCGCCGAACCGGGTCCTCTCGGATGACGTGCGCGTAGCTCACGACGCTGTGCGGAATGCCGGCGACGATCAGCTTCCACGTCTTGCCGAAATCCTTCGTGCGATAGACCCACGGATCGCGGTTGTTCTCCTGATGCCCGTCGACGATGATGTAGGCCGAGCCCGCGTCGTATTTCGACGGCTCGATATGGCGGACCGATCCCCAGGGCGGAATGCCCGGGACGTTCGCCGTCACGTTCGTCCACGTCTTGCCGGCGTCGCGCGTCACCTGCACGAGTCCATCGTTCGTGCCCGCCCAGATCACGCCGGCCTGCGCGCGCGACTCGGCGATCGCGTACACGACGTCGCCGTACTCGACGCCGATGTTGTCAGGCGTCAAGCCGCCGGAGCCCTGCTGCTTCGACTTGTCGTTTCGCGTGAGGTCGGGGCTGATCACACGCCAGCTTCGTCCACCATCCTTCGACATGTGCACGAACTGGCTGCCGGTATAGATCGTGTTGTGATCGTGAGGCGAGATCGTGAACGGCGCGTCCCACACGAACCGATACTCGACCTCGGCGGCGGAATGCCCGCCCGTGCTCAGCGGCCACACCTCGACGTTCTGTCCCGTGCGCGTGCGCTCGTCGAATCGCACGACGATGCCGCCGCGGCTGCCGGATCCGGACGCCGTCGACCAAATGAGGTTCGTATCGACCGGATCGGGCGTCGCCCATCCGCTCTCGCCGCCCTGCACCGCGTGCCATTCGCTGCGCGAGATCGTTCCACCGGACCGGCTGTTGCTCGGCCCGCGATACGATGGGCCGTCCTGTTTGTTGCCGTACACATAGTACGGAACCCGGTTGTCCACCGTGGCGTGGTAGATCTGCGCGATGGGCAGGTTCACGTGGAGCCAGGTCCGGCCGCGCGTCGTCGAGATGTGCACGCCCGCGTCGTTGCCGACGACCATGCGCGACGGATTCGTCGGATCGATCCAGATGTCGTGGTTGTCGCCCCCTGGAGACGTGAACGCAGGCGCGGGTGGCGCGCCGCGTCCTCCCTCCGTCGCCGGCACGGCGCCGCCGCGTCCGCGCCCGCCGCCGCCGCCGCGTCCTGTCGGTGTCAGCGTGGAGCCGCCGTCCATCGAGTGGTTGAACGTCGCGCACAGGAAATACGTCTCGTCCGGATTGTCCGGCGCGACGGCCATGCGCGTGTAGTAGGGCTGCCGGCACGCGAGGTCGCGGTCGAAGCTGATGACTTTCCAATTCACGCCGCCGTCGTCGGACCGCCACAGTTCGCCGTTGTCCGTGGGCCGCCCGTGCAGCGGATTGCCGTCGCCCGTCTCGATCAGCGCGTAGACCCGGTTCGGGTTCGACCGCGAGATGGCGAGTCCGACTTTGCCGATCTCGTGCGTCGGCAGGCCATGTCCCTCGAGCTTCGTCCAGTGGTCGCCGCCATCGTGCGTGACGTAGACGCCGCTTCCGGTGCCGCCGCTCTCGCGCCCCCACGTGTGCAGCTCGAGCTGCCACATCGCTGCGAACAGCGTCTTCGAGTCCGTCGGGTGCATGACGACGTCGATCGCACCGGTGTTCGCGTCGACGAAGAGCACTTTACTCCACGTCCGGCCGCCGTCCGTCGTGCGATAGACCCCGCGCTCCTGCTCCGGGCCATAGCTATGACCCTGCGCCGCGACGAACACGATGTCGGGATTCGCCGGATCGATGACGATGCGCCCGGTGCGGCTCGCCGAGTCGGGTCCGGAGTGGGTCCACGTCCGCCCGGCGTCCGTCGACTTGTAGAGTCCGTTACCGATCGAGATGTGGCTACGAATCCACGGCTCGCCTGTGCCCGCCCACACGATGTTCGGGTTCGACGGCGCCACGGCGAGTGCGCCGAGCGATGAGATCGACTCGTTGTCGAACACGGGCGACCAATGAATGCCGGCGTCGACCGTCTTCCAGATCCCGCCGGACGCGGCGCCGGCGTAGTACACGTTCGGGTCGCCGATGACTCCGGCAACGGCGGCGATCCGGTTACCGACCGGACCGATATAGCGAAACCGCATCGCGGCCGCCGACGCTCCGAGATCGATCCCGGGAGATTGCTGAGCGCACAAAGATTCGCTTGCGACAAACGCAGTGGCCAATGACCAACAAACAGTCATGACGCGAGTGTGCTTCGACATTGCGACCCTCGGTGTCGGAGTGTGGCGGCGTGGGGGGGGCGGGGGGGGGCACGTCGAAGATCGGACCTGGCGAGACGGACGCAAGTGTCGCGGCTCGGAAGGTGCCGAGCTTGCGAACCCGAGTCAGGTCGCGGTGTACATCAGCCTGCGGAGGCACGACCACGACAAGCACGGATCGACCCGAGCCCGACCGCCACGACCAAGAGCCGAGCCAGCCGGCGACGCGCGGCATGTGGATACCGCTCGTCGTTGTGATCGCCGTGCTCGCGACGCTCGTGATCGCGCCGATCGCGGTGAGCGGCAGGCTGCGGGGCCAGCGCCAGGTGATCACCGACGTCGTCGACCCGGCGCGCGTCCGCGCCACCAACGTCACATCGTTCCTGGCCGAAGAGATGTTCGCGGTCGGGATGCGCTCGTCCGCTGGAAACCCGAACGCCGACCCTCGCTACGTCGCCGCGCTGCGCGCCGAGCGCCGCGGCGCTCTGGCGCTCGACTCGCTTCTCGAGAATTCGAACGCGGAGGCGCTCGAGCGGTTCGCGCAGTACCGCGAGGCGGCGACGCGCTGGCACGACGACGTCGAATCGATGACGGCGTCGCCCAGCGCCGCGGTGCTCGACACGGCGCGGGTGGACGCCGATACCGCGCTCATGGCGGCGCGCCACCTCGGTGAGCTGCTCGAGCAATCGGCCGCCGCGGTGCGCGTGGACGTTCGAAGATGGGAGTTGGTCGACGTGTGGCTCCCCGTCGCGCTGGTGCCGCTGGCGTTGCTCGCCTGCGTCCTCATCGTGCGCGCCGGCCAGCGGACGGTGCGCCTTGCCGTAGCCGCGGACCGGGACAGGCGCGCTCTCGCGGCCGTGATGGACCAGAAGAGCGCCTTCATGCGGGGAATCTCTCACGACCTTCAAAACCCGCTGGGCGCCGCGCTCGGGAATGTCGACCTGATGCTCGAAGGAGTCACCAAGCCCACCGAGCAGCGGGAGGCGCTGTTGCGCATTCGCCGGCTCACGCGCCGGGCGAGCGACACGGTGTCGTCGCTGCTCGCCGTGGCGAGGAGCGACACCGGCGACATCAGGCTCAGCACGGCCGTGATCGATCTCTGTGCGTTGGCCCGCGCCGCGGTGGACGACCAGAGCTTCACGGTCGTCAGCAAGGACCAGACGATCGAGCTCCACGCGGAATCCGAGTGTCGCGCGTTGGGCGACGCGGCCCGGGTGCGCCACATCGTCGACAACCTCTTGTCGAACGCGAACAAGTACACGCCTCGCGGAGGATACATCCGCGTCGGCGTCGGCTATCGCATGCGCGACGCGCGGCGCTGGGCGGCGCTCACCGTCGAGGATTCGGGACCCGGCATTCCGACGGAGTGGCGCGAACGGGTGTTCGAGGAATACGCCCGCGTGCCCTCGTCGCGAGATCTGGCGCCCGGGTTCGGAATCGGCCTCGCGGTGAGCCGCCGCGTGGCTCGCATGCTCGCCGGCGATCTGACCGTCGAACCCAAGGACGGCTCGTCGAACGGGCAGCAACGACTGGGCGGCGCCGCGGTCACGCTATGGCTCGCGCTTCCGCCTGAGCCCTGATCCGTCTCGGTTCGTCCCCCGCCGCTTCGTGTCGCGGCGGAGCGTGACCGGACGAGCGGTCCCCGAAGTTTGACTCGCGACCGCTTCGAGGGCCGGCGAGGAAAACTTCATGCAAACATCGAGTCGGCTGACCTTCGCCGCGGCGCTGATCGGGCTCGCGGCCCTGACGTTCGTCTACGGCGACTTCACGCTGCAGTGGCAACCCGTGCCCGCGTGGGTGCCGGATCGGCGCCTTCTCGCGTACGTCTCCGGCTCGATCCTGCTGGCGTGCGGCGGCGCGCTCCTCACAACGCGAGGCCGCGCGCTCGCGGCCCGCGTGTTCTTTTTCTATTCGCTGCTCTGGGTACTCCTCCTGAAGGTGCCCAAGGTTGCGGCCGCGCCGTTCGTCGAGGGCAACTGGCTCGGGTTGGGCGAAATCTGCGTCGTGCTGGCGTGTGCCTGGGCGATGTTCGCGTCGCTGAACGGCGAGCCCGATGCGACCGCTCCACGCTTTGCGACGGGCGCGAATGGACTCCGCATCGCGCGGTACCTTTTTGCGATCGCGCTGCTTCCGATCGGCCTCTCGCACTTCGTCTATCTGGCGCAGACGGTTTCCTTCGTGCCCGCGTGGCTGCCGTACCGAACCGGTTGGGCGTACCTCGGCGGCGCCGGACACGTCGCGGCGGGACTTGGCGTGCTATTCGGCGTGCTGCCCGAGCTCGCGGCGACGCTCGAGGCGGCGATGATCGGCGTGTTCACCGTGCTGGTCTGGCTGCCCGCGGTGATCGCTGCTCCGACGAACCGACTTCAGTGGACCGGGTTCGTGATTTCCGGGTTCATCGCGGCGGCGGCGTGGGTCGTGGCCGCTAGCCTGAGTCGCGTGAGTTCACTGAGCGTAGTGGAAGCACCCCGGACGACGCCCTTTTCACGACTCGCCGAGCCTCGCCGCGACGCCACGGCGTCGTTCGATGCGTGACGCCTCTCCGTCCGCCAAGAAACGCTCCACCGCCCGGCGAAGGAGAGAGCGCGTTGATTGCCCCGCGTCGCATTCCTCGAGGCGGCTAGTAACGCGTGAATCGCGGGGATATCATCCGGCTGACAGACCTGCGCCGTAGGTCAGCACGTGGCTTCCGCCGCGAACACTTTGAAGACAACACATCCGCGAGGCGCGGACTTCGCGCTGGCAGCCGCGGCACTCTTTGGCGTGAGTGCCCCGCTCGCGAAGACACTTCTCGCGTCTATTCCGCCGCAGATGCTCGCGGGCCTGCTCTATCTCGGCTCCGCCCTTTGCCTCTTCGGAGCGCCGCGCTCGCTCAGCGGACAAGCCTGTAGTTCGACGCCAGGCTCGATGACGCCCACGACCTGGCGCGCACCTGCCGCGTCGGTGCGAACGCCGCCCCCTCCAGGACTCACGTTGGTCCACGAGATCCCGCTTCCCGGCCCCGCCAATCGATTCGACTACCAGAGCTTTGATCCGACGTCCGGCCGGATCTACATGAATCACATGAACGCCGGTCGTACGGTGGTGTTCGACGCGGACAGCAATCGCGTGGTGACGGAGATTTCCGACGTCGCCCGCGCTACCGGCGTTTGGGCGGTGCCCTCGCATCATCAGGTCTACATTTCCGCCGCGGGGGCCCACGACGTGGCAATCGTCGACGACAGAACGCTCAAGATCGTCTCGCGCGTCGGCGGCATTCGATTCCCCGACGGCATTGCCTACGCGCCGAGCGCCGACAAGGTCTTCGTCTCCGACGAGGCGGGCGGCGCCGACGTCGTGATCGACGCGAAAACGGGCAGCAAGCGCTCGACGATCGACCTCGGCGGCGAAGCTGGGAACACGCACTACGATTCCGTCTCGCACTGTATTCTTGTCGCCGTGCAGACGAGAAACCAGATGGTCGCCATCGATCCGGTCAGCGAGAAGATCGTTCAGCGCTATGATCTCCCGGGGTCGGACCATCCGCATGGCTTCACGATCGACGAACCGGACCGGCTGGCCTTCGTTTCGTGCGGGGGCAACGCCGCGCTCATCGTGTTGGATCTTCGGACGATGAAGCCGAGCCAACGGCTCAAGGTCGGCGACGATCCCGACGTCCTCGCGTGGGACGCGGACTGGCGGCGACTATACGTCTCGGCGGAGTCCGGCGTTCTTTCCGCCTTCTGGCTCGACGGCGCGACGCTCAAGCCCCTCGGTGAAATCCATGCGCCGCATGCGCACACGGTGTCGGTCGATCCGCGCACGCATCGCGTCTTTCTGCCGCTGGAGAACATCAACGGACGCCCCCTGCTTCGCATCTACGAGCCGGCCAGGTGACGGTCTGAGCGCGGCCATCCGCGTTCTGTTGCGAACGCCGGTCGTCGCCCTAGGCGTCTTCGGCTCGGCGACCGGCGCGCAGTCGGCGGGACCGCCCCCGAGTCGACCGACGGCGCAGGCTGGAGCGGCGTATCGCGTGGCGCGGGTGACCGATGGCGTGCACCTCGACGCTGTGCTCGCCGAACCCGCGTGGCGCGACGCCGACTCGATCACGGACTTTCGGCAACGTGAGCCCCTTGAAGGGGCGCCCGCCAGCGAGCGCACGGTCGTGAAGGTGATCCGCGACGCGGAACGGATCTACGTCGCCGTGCGCGCTTACGACCACGACATGCGCGCCGTCCGTGCATCGCAGCTTCGACGAGACGCGGATCTCTCGTCGGACGACAACATCACCGTGCTCATCGACAGCTACCGCGATCGGCGCGGCGCGTTCGTCTTCCGCACGAACGCGAACGGTGCGATGTGGGACGCGCAGCTCGTCGGGCTGGACAACCTTAACGAGAACTGGAACGGCATCTGGGATGTTGCCACGCGACGCGATGCCGTTTCGTGGACCGTGGAGTTCGCGATTCCGTTGCGGACGCTGCGCTTCAATCCGTCGCGTGACGCAATCGGGATGAACGTGCGGCGATTCATTCGGCGCAAGAACGAGGAGGATCTCTGGCAGTCCTGGGGCCGGGCCCAGGGGATCGAGAATCTTCTCAATACGGCGGATGTCCTCGGGGTGAGCGACATGCCCCAGAATCGCCCGGTGGAGGTTCGCCCCTATGTGCTGGGCCGCGCGTTGGCGCCGTCCTACGACGCCTCGGGACCTCGACTCGCCCCGGCGGGATCGGGCGGCCGCGTGGGCATCGACGCCAAGGTCGGCGCCACGCCCACCGTCACCGCGGATCTGACCCTGAACACCGATTTCGCGCAGGTCGAGGCGGATCAGCAGGTCATCAACCTGACTCGATTCCCGACGTTCTTTCCGGAGAAGCGCGAGTTCTTCCTCGAGTCGAGCGGTCTCTTCGACATCGGCACCGCCGAACGAGTGCAACTGTTCTATTCGCGGCGACTGGGGCTCGATTCAACCGGCGCCCCGGTACCGATTGTCGCGGGAGCCAGAGTCTACGGCAAACAAGGTCCGTGGGCTGTCGGACTGCTCGACGTTCGTACAGGAGGCAGCGAGAACGCGAACGACATCGCGGTGCGCGTCGGCCGCGACATGTTCGATCGATCGACAGCCGCCGGCATGTTCGTCGACCGATCCGCGCCGGGGGGCGTGTCGGAGCGTGGCGGTGGATTCGACTTGGATTTCCCGCTCGTCGTACGCGGGCACAACGTCGAACCGCACATCTGGCTGATGGGCACGCAGACCGCCGCTGCCGCGGGAACTCCGCTCGCCTGGCGCGTGTCCGCGGATTATCCGAACGACCTGTTCGACAACTTTGTGTCGCTGTATCGGATCGACAGCGGCTTCGCCCCGACGATGGGCTTCGTCCGCCGCTCCGGGGTGTGGGAGACCACCGGCCACGTCGACTACATGCCGAGGCCGGGGATCCTCGGCATCCGACGCTTGGACCTCACACCAGTTCCCAGTTGGGACATCATTGCCGATCGAGCGCGGGGAGATCTCTCGCGGCCTTCTACCTGGCAGACCGCGGATTTCGAATGGCACGCGTTCGCGGGCGAGCTACAATCCGGCGACGAGTTCGAGGTCAACGTGCAACGCGATCTCGACGCGCCGACCACGAGCTTCGACGTCTTTCGCGACATCGCGATCGCCCCGGGTCGCTACTGGTGGACGAGCGCGAACGTCCAGTATCAGACATCGCCCGGGCGGCCCTGGAGCGCCGGCGCGGTTCTGAGCGGCGGCCAGTTCTACGACGGCCATAGCACCACCCTCGAAGGGAGCGGCACGTATCGTGGAGGCGGTCATCTCATCCTCACGGCTGGCTATTCCGCGACGGCAGCGCGCCTTTCGGCCGGGAGCTTCACCGCAACGCAACTCACGAGTCGCTTCGAGTACGCGTTCACGACCCGGGTCGACCTGCTCGGCTTCGTGCAGTTCCAGAACGAAGATCGGCGGGCCGATTTCAACGTCAGGTTTCACTGGACGCCGACCATCGGCGACGACGTTTACCTGGTGTGGAACTCCGGATTCACGACTGACCCCGACGCGCCGTGGCGGTTTCCCTACCGCGCCGCGCTCTCGCACCCGCTGAACGGGGCATTCGTCGTGAAGGCCACGCACCGAATGGCGTGGTGACGCGAATCGGAGGACCGAGCCCGACGTGTTCTCTCGCTTAGGAACTCTTGGCGATGTCGGCGGACAGCGTCGTCAGCAGTCGCTCGACGCGAGCGACGATCGCCTCGCGCGCCGTCTCGAAGCCGTCGCTCACCATCGGGAGATCGGCCCACTGCTCGGCGCGCGCATCCGCTACGCCAAGCGGCCCAAGGTCACATCCGAAGCTGACGATGTGCGTGGCCGAGGCAAGTAGTTCGGCGGTCGCCAGACGCGGGACATAGCCGAGGACGTCGATCCCGTCCCCCGCGAGGCCTTCGACGACTGGAACCGGCACGACGGCGTCCGGTTCGATCCCCATCGACTCGGCCTCACGGGAATTCCGCGGCTTGACGCGGCACGATTCAAGTGCTCGGCGGCGATCAGGCTCTTTGCCGAGCCATGCAGACACACGAAGGCGATTCGGTGCGGTCGGTCGGCCATTCTTGGTCGGGACGACGAGGAGTTAACGCGTCGCGAAGACTTCGGTCCGGCCGGCACGCGTAAACGAAATCACCTCGTACCGATCCTTCGTCGGGCCCTCCATCCCTGGCGCTCCATTCGGCATCCCGGGCGCCGCGAGGCCGGCGATTGCCAACCGCTTATCGAGCATCTTGTGAATCAAGTCGGCTGGAACGTGTCCCTCAACCGTGTAGTCGCCGACGATCGCCGTGTGACAGGACCAGAGCTTCTCGGGAACTCCGCGCTTGCGTTTGATCGGCGCCACGTCGTTCACGAACTGCGCGGCCGGAACGAACCCGTTCGCCCCGAGATGCTTGATCCACGCCCGACAGCATTGGCAGTCAGGGCTCGCGTAGACGAGAATTCCCGTGGGCGCGACCCCCGCGCCCAGCGCCGATCTCCGCGCGGCCACTCCGACGAGCAACAGGGCCGATGCGAATGTGGAGCCGATCCACGCGCGGCGCGTGACCAGCGGAGGCGAATATGGTTTGGTTTCCATGTCAGATCTCGGTGACCCACGGCTCTCGGTGCTTTCCACTCGAAGGCTAACGCCGATATCAGCTTCTCGACAGGATTGATCGGCTAGAATTCAGGACCTGCCGTGCCCCCCTCCTCGATGCCTTCGGATTGCCGATTTCCGGCGTCGTTCGTCGCGCCGCGCCGCCCATGCTGATCAGCGAAGTCATTCGCACCGCCTTCGCGTCGCTCCGCTCGAACGCGCTGCGGTCGCTCCTCACGATGCTCGGCATCATCATCGGCGTCGCGGCCGTCATTGCCATGATCGCGCTCGGCAACGGCGCGGCCGGCGCGGTGAAGGATCGCATCGCGCGACTCGGCACGACCACGCTGCAGATCAATCCGCAGCGCGTCATGCAAGGCGGGATCGGCACGACCGCGACGGCCAAGCTCACCTACGACGACGTCAAGTCGATCGAGGCGCACGCGCTGAGCGTTGTCGGCGTCACGCCGCAGCAGGACCGCGACCTCCAGGTCGTGTGGAAGACCAAGAACACCAACGTGCAGGTCACCGGCACGACGCCCAACTTTCTCGACGTGCGCGGATTCGCCCTCGGCGAGGGGGCGATGTTCACGTCGGCCGACAACCAGGGGCGCCAGCGCGTCGCCGTGCTCGGCGCCGACGTCCTGCCGCTTCTCGACGTCATTGACCCACAGGCGGTCATCGGCGAGACGATTCGCATCTCCGGGCGCCAGTTCAAGGTCATCGGCGTGCTCGCCCGCAAGGGCACCACCGGCTTCGGCGACAACGATCAGCAGATTCTCATTCCCTTCCTCACGGGCCGCTTCGGCATCTTCGGCACGGATCGCATCAACGACATCTGGGCCCGCGTCGTGGCGCCGGAGTCGGTCACCGTCGCGATGGGAGAGATCCAATCGGCCCTGCGCCGCTCGCACCGTCTGACGGCGAGCCGCCCGGACGACTTCAGCATTCGCAACCAGGCAGATCTACTCAGCACGCTCAGCGAGACGACCGCCACCTTCACCACGCTCCTCGCCGGCATCGCCGCCGTGAGTCTCCTCGTCGGCGGGATCGGCATCATGAACATCATGCTCGTGTCGGTGACCGAACGGACGCGCGAGATCGGCATCCGCAAAGCGCTCGGCGCCACGCGACGGAACATCCTCCTGCAATTCCTTGTCGAAGCCGTCGTCCTGTGCATCGCGGGCGGCCTGTTCGGCGTTGGGATCGGCGCGGGCGCGTCGAGTGTGCTGTCGCAGTCGTTCGGGTGGCAGACCTCGATCGACGTCGGCGCCCTCGTCATCGCCTTTGCGTTCGCCGCCGCCGTGGGAATGATCTTCGGCGTGTGGCCCGCACGCCGGGCGGCGGTCCTCGACCCGATCGAAGCGCTCCGCTACGAGTAGCCTCGACGCTGTCGCCTGCCGCCTGTCGCTGACGACTGGAGAGTTCGCTCCCGCGGCGATCTCGTTTAGTGTGCGCCCCGCTCTCTCGGCCTCACCGCGAGCTCGAGCCCCGTGATGCACGCCGTCACCCACACCGCGCCGGCGGCGAACCCCGCGATCACGTCGCTCAGGTAGTGGACGCCGAGGTACAGTCGGGACCAGCCGACGAGGAGCACGAGCCCGATGGTCGCGATCACCACGATTGCACGGTGGCGATGCGCCGGCGGCCACAGTTCGAACAGCACGTACGCAAGCATGCCAAAGCCGATGAGCGACCCCATGGAGTGGCCGCTCGGATAGCTGAACGAGATGCCGTGGAGAAAGCGCTCGGCGCCGACCGGCCGTGGGCGACGAACCAGGTTCTTGAGCATCCAATCGAGCAAGGCGCCGACGACGAACGCCGCGAGCCATACCCAGAGCATGAGCCACGCGCCTCGACGCACCAGTATCATGGCGACGACGAGCGCGATGACTGTCATGATCAGCGGGCCGCCGAGGAACGAGATGGCGATGGCGACCTGATCCCCGAAGGGCGTCGCGTGCGCGCGCATCCACGTGTGGAATGAGAAATCGACGGCGGTGAGTGGCTCGTTGTGGACGACGTCTTCTGTGATCGACCCGAACAGCCAGAGCGCGCTCGCGCTGACGAGAAATCCCACGGTGAGGTGCAGGCCGAGATACTCGCCGCGCGCGAATCGCGCCGCGACGAACGACCTCAGTCTCGTCACCAACCTCACGTGCGAGCTCTCAGCGGGTCCTGCCACGTGCCTCCTCGCGCCTCGAGGGTTCTTCTCTTGAGCGCGGTGATATCTAGCGCTTCTGAGCCCGCCCTCGCGGTCACCCCGGCGGGCACGCGGCTCCGTTTCCGTCAAACGCTATTGACGCAGATCGGCCGTTTGCTTGGCCGAAGGTCGCATATGTGAATCGTGGTACCAAGGTCGATCATGCGTGCTCTGGAGGGGGGCAGGTCACCCGCACACGAGGACGCGATGATTCGGCTACGTAGACGCGCTTGCTTCCCCAGTCTCCCCCTCTTGGCGCTCACGCTCGCCTCTCTCGGGGTTTCGCCGCCCGCAGCCGCTCAGGACGCCGACCCGCGGCCCCAGCGCCCGGACACCACACTGCGATTGCCCAACACGATCGCCGGCGAGTTCACGCCCGGTGTGGGGTTCGACATCATCAAGACCTCGTTCGGCAGCCTGAACATCAGCATGTACGGTCTGTTTCGCTACTTGGACCAGGTGCCCGGGAATCAGACCTTCACGGACCATCTGGGCAACGTGCAAACGATCAACACGTCGAACTTCCTCAATTGGCACCGCACGCTGGTGTGGCTGACCGGCTTCTTCTACGACCCGAAGTTCCGTTACAACATCACCCTCTGGTCCCTTCCGACGACGCAGCAAACGCTCCTCTTCGGCAACTTGCAATACATCGCCTCGAATTCGCTCGTCATCGGTGTGGGTCTCTCCCCGAGCACGACGGCGCGATCGATGATGGGGTCGTGGCCGTTCTGGGCAGGCTCGGACCGATCGATGGCCGAGGAGTTCTTTCGCGGCGGCTTCTCCTCGGGTTTTTTCGTCACGGGCGAGGTCCTGCCGCGGCTGAAGTACACGCTCACGATCAACAACAACATCAGCGAGCTCGGCGTCCCGCAATCGTTCGACACCCGGAACATGCTCTTCGGCGGCGGCCTGCGCTGGCAGCCGACGACCGGAGAGTTCGGGGACCGAGGCGGCTTCGGCGACTTCGAAAACCACAAGCATCTTGCGACACAGTTTGGTTTTGACGGCGCGCAGAGCCGCGAGGGACGGTACGCGCCGCTCCGCGACCCGCCCCTCAATAGCCAGATCAAGTTGTCCGACGGCGACAATCCGTTCGTCGAGGGGGCGCTGGCCGATTCCGTCACCGTCTCGACGCTGTCGTATCGTGAAATCGCCGCCGACGCGGGCGCCAAGTATCGCGGCTTTTCGTTCCAGAGCGAATTCTACTGGCGCACACTGAACGATTTCGTCGCCAACGGTCCACTGCCGCTCAATTCGATTTTCGACCGCGGCTTCATGGCGGAGGCCGGGTACATGGCCGTCCCGAAAACGGTGAACGTTTACGCGATCGGCGGATACGTCCACGACCAGTTTCGACGGTATCCCTGGGAGGCCGGCGGTGGTGTCGCCTACTACCCGTCGCATACGCGGAGTTGGCGGCTCGATCTTCGCGCCGTGCACATCGACCAAAGTCCGGCCAGCTCCAGCTTCGGGTACTATCTCGCCGGTCTCACCGGAACGATCATCTCGCTGGGCAGCGACATTCTCTTTTGAGGTACAGCGAATCGCTATTTCACGAATTCGTGAAATAGGTTGATGAAGCCGCCCACGGCGATCGACGCCGTGCCTCGGCCCAACCCGACCTGCGCCCAGTTGCGTCCTCCGTTCGGCCGCCACGCGCCCTGGGCGAAGGAGCCGACGTAGGCGCCGGTTATGCGGGGCACGGCGAACTTGTGACTCCCGTCGGGCATCTCGTCGGTGACGGCGCCGAGAAAGGCGTGGCGGATCCGCGCGCCCGTGTTCGTGCACTTGCAGTGCTTGTAGTCGAGCGGCCGGTTCATGATGGCGGCGAGACCTTCCGTCACGCCTTCCTGTATGACGAATTCGCCGACATTGGACCCTGCCCGCTTGGCGTAGCCTTGGCCGCCGCCGCCCCACTCCGGCGGATCGTTACGCGCCTGATCGACGCCGGCGAAGGCCAGGCCCATCAGCGCACCGTAGCCCACGTCGATGCCGAAGCGCTCGAGGCGCGTGTGGTTGCCGATGCGCGCCTGAGCGCGCGCGCGGTGAGGGGCGGCCGCCGCGATCATGAGTAGGGACGCTAAAGCGATTCCGAGCCGACTCGGTCTACTGCTGGCGCTGGCACGGGTCATTTGAAGAGAACGACTAACGCAACCTCGGTGCCGCGCCGGAACAAAAGTCGTGTAAAGGTCTGCCGGGGAGGCGGTAGCGACCGCTGGTACACCCAAATGCCAATGGGCTCACGTCGTACCCGAGACCCACCTTGCGACCGCTCGCAACCGCACGCCGGCCGCTCCTACATGCCTCTTCCCAAGTCGATCCGCCGAATTCTCGCCGCTCTCGTGGCCGTGTGCGCGTCGACCCCGCTCGCGAGCCAGGCGGCGCCGAGTCGGGTGGTGCTGACCGACTCCCACTTCCACCTCACGAACTACGTCCAGCGCGGTCCGACCCTGAAGCAATTTCTACCCCTGCTCGGGGACAGCATCGGGCGCGTGGCGGTGTTCGGCATTCCGCTCCAGCAGGAGTGGCTCGACGCCGTCACCGGCGAGAACGCGCCGACCTATTATCTCCACTCCGACGCGCCGCTCTACTACTACTCCTTCGTCGACGCGAACATCGCGATGGAGTATCGGTCGCTCTCGCCCGCCGAACAGGCGCGGTTCGACCCGATGATCACCGGGTTCAACCCGAGCGACATGTATGCCGCCGATCAGATTCGGCGAGTGCTTCGGACCTTTCCCGGCGTGTTCACCGGGATCGGCGAGTTCACGATCCACAAGGAATTCGTCTCGGACAAGGTGCGCCCCGGGCCGGCGAGCCTGCTCGACCCGGCGCTCGACAGCGTGTTGTCGGTCGCCGGCGAGATTGGTCTCGTCGCCCTCATCCACAACGACATGGATGTGCCCTTCGCGTCCGATACAGCGGGGGCCACGCCCTGCGCGGCGTGCGACGAGGTCGTCGCGCACCCCGCGTACCTCAACGACATGAAGGCGCTCATTCGCCGGCACCCCAACACGACCATCATCTGGGCCCATACCGGCCTCGGTCGCGTCGTGCGTCCCGTGCGCGGTCACGCGGCGATCCTTGCGGCGATGCTCGCCGATCCGGCGTTCTCGAATCTCTATTTCGACATCTCGTGGGACGTCGTCGCCAAGTACCTGGTCGCCTCACCCGAGGCGATTCGCGTCGCGGCCGACCTGATCAACCGATTCCCCGATCGATTCCTCTTCGGCACCGACGCCGTCGCGCCGAAGACCGCCACGGCATACCTGACCACCGACGAGCTGTACCGGCCGCTCTGGGCCGCCCTCACACCGGAAGCGCGCGCCAAGGTGCGGGTCGAGAACTACGAGCGGTTGTTCGACGCGGCACGACGTAAGGTCCGCGCGTGGGAAGCGGCGCACGCGCGGTAGCGGCGCCGGCGAAACTCGACACCAAGGGTGAAGCCAATGTGGAGGAGCACCGAAAGGGATTTCACGCGATGGTCGGTCGGCCTCGCGTCGCTGCTCGTGGTACTTGGGGCACGTTCCGGCGCGACGCAGGGAGTCGCGTCGCAGGGCACACGCGCGCCGGCGCGGGCCAAGAAACAAGCGGCCGATACGTCGATCAGCGTCAAAAAACAGCAGGCCGATACGTCGATCAAGATCGAGATCTACGGGTTCACGCAGGGCGACATGATCAACGATTTCAAGACCAACAACCCCGACTGGTTCGACGTCAACCGGCCCTCGAAGCTGCCGGCGTTCACCGACGAGTTCGGCCACAACGGGCACACCTGGCTCAGCGCGCGCCAGTCGCGCTTCGGCACCAAGGCCACCATCCCGACGAGCACGAAGCCGATCACCGTCGTGTTCGACTGGGATCTCTTCGGTGTCGGCGTCGACGCCGGTCAGACGACGATTCGGCCGCGCCACATGTACGGGCAGTGGGGGGTATTCGGCGCCGGACAGACCGAGAGTCCGTTCATGGACCTCGACGTGTTCCCCAACATCCTCGAGTACTGGGGTCCGAACGGCATGCTCTTCTTTCGCAACGTGCAGTTCTTCTATGAACCGCTCAACGAACCGAACGGCACGCGCGCCATCATCGCGCTCGAGCGTCCCGGCGCGAGCGCCGACGCCGGCCGCGTGGCCGACCGTGTCGAGCTGCAGAACATCCTGGCTCGCTTCCCCGTCCCCGACATCTCGGGCACGTACCGCTACGCGGGAAACTGGGGATACGCCAAGATCGCCGGGATCGTGCGGTGGATCCGGTGGGACGACGTCCTCACCACCGACGCGTTCGACCTCAACGGCGGCGTCACCGGCTGGGGCGTTTCGCTGAGCGGCGGCTACAAGCCCGGCAAGAAGGATCTGATTCACATCCAATTCGTCTACGGCGCGGGCGTCGAGAACTACTTCAACGACGCGCCGGTCGACGTCGGCGTTCGCACGAACCTCGACGAGCCGCTCACGCCGGTCACGGGCAAAGCCCTCCCCGACTTCGGCATGGTGCTTGTACCTCGACCACACGTGGAACGACCACTTCACGAGCTCGATCGGCTACTCACGCGTCGACATCGACAACAGCAACCTGCAGCTGCCCGAAGCGTTCAAGATCGGCCAGTACGCGTCGACGAATCTCCTCTGGTCGCCGGTGAAGAACGTTCTGATCGGCGGCGAGTTCCAGTGGGGCTACCGCCAGAACCACAGCGACGGCTTCCACTTCAACGACTACCGGCTGCAGTTCTCCGGCAAGTATTCCTTTTCGCAGACCTTTGGAGGCAACAGATGATCGCGGTCACGCTGCACGACCGCGCCGGGACCCGGCGCGCCGCCACCCTCGGCACGTTCGCCACTCTCGCGCTTCTCGCCGTCGCTTCGCCACGCGTGGTCGCGGCGCAGTCCGCGCCCGACTACCAGCGCATCGTGAACGCGGCGTACGAGAAGTACAAGAACCTGAATGAGGGCAAGAACGCGGACTACATCCCCGCGCTCGCCAAGGTCAACCCGAATCTCTTCGGCATCGCGCTGGTCACGCCGGAGGGCCAGGTCTTCACCGCGGGCGACATCACGAGCGAAGTCTCGATCCAGTCGGTGTCGAAGGTCTTCACGATGGCGAGAGTGATGCAGGATTCCGGCGAGACCGAGATCGAGAAGAACATGGGCGTCGACGCCACCGGCCAGCCGTTCAACTCGATCGTCGCCATCGAGCAGTACAAGGGCCATCAGATGAACCCGCTCGTCAACGCCGGCGCGATCACGACGACGAGCATGATCGGCGGCGGCAGCGCCGACGCGGTCTGGTCGAACATCATGAACACGCTCGACGAATTCGCCGGCCGCCAGCTCAACGTGAATCAGGAGGTCTACCAGTCCGAGGCCGCGACCAACCAACGCAACCAGGCCATCGGCGCCCTGATGTTCGCGTACGGCCACATCTCGGCCAACTGGCAGCAGGCCGTCGACCTCTACACGAAGCAGTGCTCCGTGAACGTCAACGCGCGCGACCTCGCCACGATGGCCGCCACGCTGGCGAACGGCGGCTTGAATCCGGTGACCGGCCATCAGGTCGTCGGGAGCCAGCACGTGCCGGCGATTCTCGCGGTGATGGCGACCGCGGGACTCTACGACGACTCCGGCCGTTGGCTCTACGTGACCGGGCTGCCGGCGAAAAGTGGCGTCGGTGGAGGCCTGATCGCCGTGTCGCCCGACAAGTTCGGCATCGCCGTCGTCTCACCGCCGCTCGACTCGGCGGGCAACAGCGTGCGCGGGCAAAAGGCCATCACTGACATCTCGGCCGCGCTCCACGGCAACCCGTACATCAGCCAGGCCCACAACATGATCGCGAAGAAGCGCTGACCGTCCGCGTTGAATCATTGAGCGAAAGGGCGCGTCCGGTCTTCAGCCGGACGCGCCTACTCATGTGACGCACTCTTGGTTCGTCGCGCTCACGTCGGCGCTGGCCATCGGCCTCTTCCTCGGGATGCTTCTGCTGCTCGAGGTCGGGCGGCGGCTGGGTCTGCGTGAATCGGCAAGGCACGGCTCGAGCGCCCGAGCCGGCGTAGGCGTCGTCGATGCCGTGGTCTACAGTCTGCTGGGGCTGCTGATCGGATTCACTTTCTCCGGTGCGGCCAATCGGTTCGACGCCCGGCGACTGCGCATTGGAGACGTGGTGCATGCGATCGGCGTCGGGTGGGAGGCTATCGACGTGTTACCGCCCGAGTCGCAACAGCCCATACGCGCCGGATTCAAACAGTATCTCGAGGCGCTGCTCGCCGCCGACACGACGCAGGAGGAACCGGCGACGGTGGCGGACAAGTTCCTCGAGGCATCCGACGTCACGAAGGCGCGCCACGCGGTCTGGCTGCAAGCCGTCGCCGCGGTGAGCGTGCCGAGCGGCGAGCGCGCGCGTCTGATCCTTCTCCCCGCGCTGAGAGAGATGTTCGTCTCCGCGGAGCGGGAGCGGATTGCGCGGTTGATCCACCCGCCGAAGATCATCTACTTGATGCTCGGGCTGACCGCGCTCGCGGCCGCACTGCTCGGAGGCTACGCGTTCGCGACCACACCGACCCGCAACTGGACGTACATGGTGGGAATTGCCGCCGCCGTCTCGATCTCCGCCTACGTCATCCTCGACCTCGAGTACCCGCGGATCGGGCTGGTTCGCGTGGATCCGCTCGACCAAGTGCTAGTGGATCTCCACAGGAGCTTGAGGTGACCCGAGGCCGATGACGTTCCCTACGCCTTGCCGACGGCGTCAGACGCCGGCTTCGAGATGCTTGCCCAAGTTGCGCGCCTTGAACGCCAGCATCACCAGCATCAGACCGTAGAGCACCGCGTAAAACCCGACGAGCCAGAGCACGGCCAGCAGTCCCGCGCCTGGACGCGCGAAGATGATCGCGCCGAACGCGATCGAGAGGATGCCGGCGACCAGTAGCCGCCACTCGCCTTCGAGCTCCTTGCGCAACGAGATCGCGACGCCGATCTCGAGAATCCCCCGCGCCACGGCCCACGTCGCGACGAGGAACAGGAGCGCGAGGGCGGTCGCCCCCGGCCTGGCGAGAGCCATGAGGCCGATCACGATGCCGATGACACCGGCGAGCAGCATCCAACCCCACGCTTTTTGCGGCCGATCCTCGAAGGCGAGCCACGAGGTCACGACGCCGTCGATCAGCGCCCAGACGCCGAATGCGACCACGAAGAGCGACAGCGAAATGCCCGGCTTCGACCATACGAGAAGACCGAGCGCGATTGCAACGAGGCCGCGCAGCAGCAGAGCCGACCATCGATGCTGCAAGAGATCCGCGAGTCGTGCCTGTATTCCGTCCATTCCCGCCTCCCCCTCCCCGACGCGATGCGGGTGTAGTGTTGACGTTGGTACCGTCGAGAGCGGGCAAGAACGTGCCCAGAGGCCGTGCGTCGCGCCGACTCGTTCTCGATCGCTAACTTTCCGGCGGTACCGCCATTTGGCCCGACCTCTCTCGCATCAGTTCGATGAGCCCCCCCTCCCCTCCGCCTGACGACCGACTCGAGTGGCTCCACGCCGCCGTGAACGCGGTCTCGAAGCTCGACTCCGACGACCACCACGAGTTGCGCGACGCGCGCTGCCCGAAGTGCAATGCCTCGGCGTTCGTGAACGCCGCCGATCTCTACTACGAGAGCGCGGGCCGCTTGGAAGACGACCCCAACACGCCGAATGAGGCTCGGGCGGGCGGGATGACCGACCGGCAGATCGTTGCCCGCTTGCGCCCGCCGCGCCGAAAGTCCGCGCTGTGGCCCGCCGTGCTGGTCGCGCTGCCGCTCGCCGCGGGGGCCTTCTTTATCTATCGCCGCTTTGGTCAGGGAATCGGCGAGTTCGCCTTCGTGGCGGACTTTCTCGTGACGCTCACCGTGTTCATGACTTGGCTGCGCCGCTACAGCGACCAGTACTACGACCGCCGCAAGCGGTGGCGGGCGTTACACGTCTGCTCGCGGTGCGGCCAGCTCGTCGCGTAGCACCCGCGCGATCATGCTCGTCGCCAGCTCGTGTTCGCCCATGAACACCGCGTCCACGCGCTCGCGGCGCATCAACTCCGCTTCCTCGTCGCTGTGTGTGCGCACGATCGTCTCGATGCGCGGGTTCAAGCGGCGCGCAATGTCGATCATCTTGCGCGCGCGAGGGCTGTCCGGCGTCGCGACGATCAGCATGCTCGCCCGCGCGATGTGCGCCTGAATCAACACCGCCGCGTCGCCGGCGTCCCCCGAGACGGCCAGCAAGCCCTCGCGCCGCAGTTGTTCCACCACCTCGCGATTCTGCTCCGCGACGACGAACGTACGATGGTTGGCCTGCAGCGCCTCACCGATGCGCCGGCCCACGCGACCGTAGCCGACCAGCACGACGTGCGCGTGCAACCGCTCGGGCTGAACCTCGTTGGGCAGTTGGGCGAGCACGTCTCCCGCTCGCGTCACGAACCAGGTCCGCGACGATAGCCGCTCGCCGAGTCTGCGAAGCGGCTCGACCGCGTGGAAGAGAATGGGATTCACGGCGATCGAGATGATCGCCGCCGCGAGAATCAGGTTCCCCGCTTCCGCCGGCAGGATTCCGAGCGACTTGCCCAGCGCGAGCAGGATGAACGAGAACTCGCCGATCTGCGCCAGCCCGACCGACACCGTGAGCGCGATGTCCAGCGGATAGCGGAACCACGTCACGATCGCGAACGCGATCACCGATTTCGCCACGACGACGACGATCACCGCGACCAGGACGCGCAGCGGCTCCTGCACGAGCACCGACGGATCGAACAGCATGCCGACCGACACGAAGAAGAGCACGGCGAACGCATCGCGCAGCGGCAGCGACTCCTCGGCGGCGCGATGGCTCAGCGCCGATTCGCCCAGCACGACGCCGCCGAGGAACGCGCCCAACGCGAACGACACGCCGAAGAGTCTCGCCGATCCGTACGCCACGCCGACTCCGGCGACGACGACCGCGAGCGTGAACAGTTCGCGCGACCCCGCGCCGGCGATGCGCCACAGCAGCCATGGCAGCACGCGACGCGCGACGACCAACATGAGGACGACGAACAGCGCCACACGCGCGAGCGCCCAACCCAACGTAAAAGTCAATCCGTGCGCACCGGCCGCCGCCGGCGTTCCGCCGAGTGGGCCGGCGAGCGGCGGAAGCAGCACGAGCACGAACACCAACGCGAGGTCCTCCACGACGAGCCAGCCGGCCGCGATGGTGCCGGTCATCGTGGAGAGAAGTCCGCGGTCGGCGAGCGTGCGCAGCACCACGACCGTGCTCGCCACCGCCAGTGCGAGCCCGAACACGAGCCCCGCGCCGATGCTCCATCCCCACAAATGACCGATGCCCACGCACAGCAGGGTCGTGAGCACGATGCGCCCGAGCGCTCCGGGAATCGCGATGCGTCGAACCGAGAGCAGATCGTCGAGCGAGAAATGGAGCCCGACGCCGAACATCAGCAGAATCACGCCGATCTCGGCCAACTGCTGGGCGAGATTCACATCGGCGACGAACCCGGGCGTCGCGGGCCCGAGCAGCACGCCGGCGATGAGATAACCCACGAGCGGCGGCAGCTTGACGCGCGTCGCGGCGTAGCCGAGTACGAGCGCCAAACCGAACGCGGCAACCATTGTCGTGATCAGTGTTGCGCCGTGTTGCATTCGCGGAATGTGTGGACCGTCTTACATCTCTGTAAATCCCATACACCGACATTGTGCGGGCAATTCACGTTGATAGTCTTTCGGCCGTTCCCAACCCGGCCTCCACCCAGGCCCCGCCAAGACATCGATGGAAGAACGCCCCGCAGCGACCATGCTCCGGCAGGTGTTCGCCGACGTCACCGCCCAGGGAGGTTGGGATGACGTCGAGCGGAATGGCGCCGCGCGCCTCGCAGTTCGAAATTTCGTCGACGATGCTCGCGCCGTCGGAATGCGAGTCGAGGACGTGATCGTCGAGGCGGTCGGCATCACCGGCGCGGCATCGAGCGGCGTCCGCGACCCTCAGCTCGAGCAGATCGTTCGCTGGGTTGTCGCCGACTTCTTCTCGCGCGACACGGACGAGCTCTGACCGGCTGAAGACCGGTGGTCGCACAACGAAAACGCCCGGAGCAGAGCTCCGGGCGTTTCGTCACCCCTCGACTGTCACCACTACCGCACTACGGGAACCACACCAAACCCAGGTGCACGCGCGCCGTCGTGGCGTTCACCGAGGCGTTCGTACCGACGACGGTGTTGTCCACCTGGAACTTGTCGAAGTTGCCGACCGACCAGCTCGCGACCGCCGACAGCGCCGCGGAGTGCGTGAAGTACGCATTCAGTCCGGCGCCGAGCGTGGCACCGCCGCCGCTGCCGGTGTACGTCGTGCCGCCGACAGTCGTCGACACCGCGCGACCGGTCGCGCCGACCTGTAAGAACGGAACGAGCCTGTGAGCGCCGCCGCGGAAGTGCACGCGCGCGCCGAGATCGGCGTGCGCGAGCGAGTACGTGCCCCCGCCCGTTTCGTTTATGACCGCGTCGCTCACGTCGGTGTACAGCGACCAGCGCTTGCTGAAGCCGTAGCCGAGCACCAGACCTCCACCGCCGCCCGACTCGGCCGTGCTTCCGGCAATGTTCGTCTGGATGCCGCTGCCCTCGACGCCCACTCCGACGAAGAAGCCCTTGGAGCGCGAACGCTCCATCGACGAACGCGACGGCACCGGCTTGCGAGGCATTTCGACCTTCGCCGCGGTGTCAACGCGTTCCGGCATCATGGCCGGAACCGGAATGGCGACCGCGGTGACCGCAGCGTCAACCGGCTCCACCACTCGGGCCGGCGCTTTTGCCGGCGCGGGCATCGGGGCGGGTGCGGGCGCCGGCGAGACTGCCGCGGCGCGAATCTGAATCGGCGCCGCCTTCTCGACGATGCTCGGCGCGGTCTCGCCATTCGAGACCGTGGTCACGGTGGTCACGGCGCGGCTCACCATCGCGTCGGCGCGACGCAGGTCGATCGCCGACATCTCTTCGCGCACCACCACCGACGTGTTCCATGAATACCGCATCCCTTTCCATTGGGTGGGCATCAGCGAGACGAGGCGATACTGTCCCGGGGCGAGCAGAATCGTCGCCGAACCGGAGCGGTCCGTGACGGCGATCGCCGTGTCACGCGCCGAGCGCGTGAACCCGAGCGGCAGACCGGCGACCGGGTGGAACATCGTCGCTTCGTCCGAGAGCGTCACGAACACCTGCACGACGACGCGTCCATTGACGGTCGTTCCCGTCGTGCCGACGGCCTGCGCGTGCAGTGGTTGCGACGCGACCGCGGCCGAGAGCGAAAGAACTGCGGAAAGCGCACAACGTCGGATCATAGTTGGCTCCATCACGAGTCCGTGTAGGCAGAGTTGCACGCTTGAAGTAGCGGCATACTCCCCTCGGGACTTGAGTGCGATGGATCACAACTATCTCACAATCCGGCGATTGTGAGATGGACCACGGACGGCGAGACGCTTTGCCGTCAGCCCGTTACCACGGGGAACAGCGCGGCGGCGGTCTCCGCGACGTCGAACGGTTTTTGAATGACCGTGACCTGCCTGTAGCGTTCCGGAATCGTGGTCTCGTATCCGGTGGCGAAGACGAACGGCACACCTCGCGCGATCAGACGGTCGGCTACCGCGTAGGCGCGGATGCCCCGCAGGTCGATGTCGAGCAGCGCGCCATCGATCCGGTGAGTCGTGTCGAGCAGCTTGAGCGCCTGTTCCACCGTCGCGGCCGGTCCGATGATCTCGGCGCCGCACGTTCGCAGGCAGCGCGACAGCGCCTCGGCGACGATGTGCTCATCCTCGATGATGAGAATGTGGCGTCCGTCCAATGCGGGAAGATTCACCGTCACGTTTTCTCCGGGTCGAGCGCGATGGACACGACACAGCGCACCGCATCGGCGCCGATTGTGAGTTGTGTCAGTGCGTCGAGTTGATAAGGAAGCGCCTTCTCGATCAAGTTTCGTCCCAAACCGGCCCGCTCCGTCTGCGGGCGTTCCCCGCGAGTTGCGATGCCGGTTTCCTCCCAGCGCAGGGCGAGGCGCCGCGATCCGTTCTCTGCGGTCACGGTCCAGCTCACGCGCAGGCGTCCGGCGGCGGCGTCTCCGCGCAGCGCACCGTGTTTGCGAGCGTTCGTCGCCAGCTCGTGCAGTCCGAGCGCGAGGATCTGAACCGACCGGCTTGGAAGCGCTACGTCCGGCCCGTCGACCACGACTCGGCGGCCGTCGGGCTCGGCGCCCAGGGCGCGCAGCTCCAGCGTCACCAGCTCGTGGATCGTGACCGGCGTCGAATCGCCCCGCGAGAGGAGTCCCTGCACTCGCGACAGCGTCGCGAGGCGTTGGCGGAACGCTACGCTGAAGTCGTCGAGCGAGTCGGACGACGCGAGCGTCTGCTCGGCGAGGCCGTCGACGACGGCGAGCAGATTCCGTGTCCGGTGCTGCAACTCGGCGATCAGGGTGAGGTTCGTCTGTTCGGCGCGCTTTCGTTTGGAAATGTCGAGTACCACGCCGTGAAAACTCGCCACGCGTCCCTGTTCGAACACAGTCTTGCCGCGCGTAGCAACCCACCGCTCGGCGTCGCCGTTCACGCCGACGACTCGGAACTCGATGTCGCACACGCCGTCGCCCGAAGGGTCGACGCTCTGTCCGAGCGCCGCCTGCACGCGCGAGCGATCGTCGGGATGGATGCCGCTGATGAATAGCGAGAGATCTACGGAAGCGTCGGGCGGCAACCCCCACATCGCCTTGAGCTGCGCGTCCCACTCGATGGCCTGCGTGACCGGATCCTGGCGATAGCGACCCAGCTTGAAGAGGTCGACGGCCGCGCGCAGCTCCCGCGCGTCGTCCATCGGCGACGCGTGGCGCGCTCCGTTGTACACGCACAACGTCCCGTCGACGCTTTCTCCGTCTGATGCGATGACGGGACTGAAGTCGAACGTCCCATCCGCCACGCGCTCGCGCACACTCTTGCCCGCGCGTCCGAGCGCTGTCGGATGCTGCCCGCCCGGGAGGAAGCGAACGAAGTGGTCGTTGTAAATCAGACGCTGCTCGGGACCGAGGAAAAGCGCTGTCGGAAGCGGTGCGCGGAGACAGATGCCGACGGCCGTCTTACGGCTCGCCGACCACGTGTCGAGCGCACCCAGGCCCGCGGCGGACCAATCCGTGCCGCGCACGAGCGTTCCCATCTCGCCGGCGTCGGCGAGCCACGTCATCGTGTCATGGCGACCATGGGCGAGGAAGATAGCCGAGCGTCACGGTTGGACGCGAGGGAATTCTCAGCCGAGCCCGGCCGCACTGAACGGATCGCCAAGCGCTTCAGTCGCGCGGGCCAGGAAACCGGTCACGTTGGCCACGGCGAACGACACGCCGGAGAGATTCCGTTCGCGCGGCACGTTGGGAATCGGCCTCGGAAACGGCGCGGCCTTGAAATGCGGCAGACCCCCGTCGATCGCCGTCACGTCGATCTCATCACGATCCAGCTCGGCATCCGCCACCACGCCGGCGACACCGGCGAGACTGCCCGGCAGCCACGCTGCGCCATTCCACTCGCGCGCCGAGACGACCATCGAGCCTCGCTCGGCGGCGTAGCTGACGGCCGGCGACAGCTTCTCGGCATGCGCGGGGTTCGTAGTCCCCAGGCTCAGGTTGATCAACTGAGCGCCTTCGTCGGCCGCCCAGCGAATCGCCCGCACGAGGACGTCGACGTTCGTGGCGAGTTGCCGGTCGAAGATCCTCGCCGCAATGAGATCGACGGCGGGACTCTTTTCACGGATCGCCGCCGCGACCGCCGTGCCGTGGCCCACGCGATCGACGAAATCGTCGGCGTCGGTCCCAGTGAGAAACGACGCTCCCCCACGCACGCCGCCCACGTGGGGATGGTCGCCGTGCACTCCGCTATCGAGGAGCGCGACCGTGACGCCACGGCCGGTGCGGCCCGCGAAGGGTGCGTCCGCGAGCGTGAACCGCACGCGCTAGTGCGTTTCCGCCAACGCACCCGGCGAAAAGAGGTTGGCGAAGGACTGCCCGAGTCCGAGCAGCACCGCGGCCGTTCCCTCTTCGACGATGCGGCCGCGCTCGAGAACGAGCACGCGGTCCGCTCGGCGCGCAAGATCCAGGCGGTGCGTGATGATGATGGTCGTGCGCCCAGCCATGACGGCTTCATAGCCGGCCGCGACCTGTGCCTCGGTCGCCGGGTCCAGCGCGCCCGTCGCCTCGTCGAGCACCAAGACGGCCGGGTCGGCGAGGAATGCCCTCGCGAGCGCGAGCCGCTGGCGTTCGCCCGCCGAGAGCGCGCGCCCCCGCTCGCCGGCACTCGTGTCGAGACCTCGCGGAGAGCGGGCGAGCAGCGCGCCGAGACCGGCCGCGTCCGCCGCGGCGCTGACCTCCTCGTGCGTCGCCGAAGGCCGGGCGTACCGGATGTTCTCGGCGAGCGTCGCGTTGAACACGAACGGGTCCTGGTCGACCACGAGCACGTGCCGCCGAACGTCCGCCAAACGCGCCACGCGAAGGTCCACGCCATCGAGCAGTACGCGTCCGTTGTCCGGATCGAGCTGCCGCACGAGAAGATCGGCGACGGTCGACTTGCCTTCCCCGCTGCGCCCCACGATCGCCACGCGTTCACCCGGCGACACGTCGAGCGAGACGCCGTCGAGCACCGGACCGCCGCGCCCGAACGCGTACGTCGCGTGCTCGAGCGTCACGCGCCCGCGCACCGACGGCAGCGCCACCGCGGCCGGCGATTCGACCACGTCCACCCGCGCGTCGAGAATTTCGCTGACGCGCTTGAGCGATACGCGCGCCGACGCGAGGCTCGCGTAGAGACCCATGAGCGCCTGGATGGGCCACACGAGGCGCATCTGGTAGGCGATGAACGCGACCAGTGTACCCATCGTGATCGTGTGGTCGATCACCCGCATGCCGCCCACGAAGAACACGAACCCGCTCCCGGCCGAGAGAAGCAATCCGGGAACGCCGCCCGACAGGTAGGTCAGCCGGCGCATCGACATCAGCGCGTCGATGAAGGCGTCGTTGCTCGCGCGGAAGCGCGACGCCTCGCGCTCCTGTGCATTGAATGCGACGATCACCTTCATCCCGAGGAGCGCCTCGATGAGATAGCTGCCTACGTCCGCGCTTCGGTCGCGCACGCCCGCGACCGCAGCCTCCATGCGCGACCGGTAGCGCACCAGCGCCCACAGCGCGAGCGGGAGCATCGCCAGGCTCACCGCGAACAGCACGCGATCGAGCCGAAAGAGAATGACGACGCTGCCGACCAGGAAGATCACGTTGCCCATCCAGGCGAGCGCGATCTCCGCGGCGACACGCTGGATCTCGCCGATGTCGGCGTTGATGCGCGTCGCGATCTGCCCCACCGGCAGCTCGGCGAAGAAACGAGGCGACAGACGCTGCAGCTGCCGGAATACGGCGAGTCGCATCTCGAACAGGATTTCGGCGGACGCGCGCGTGTACACGAGACCGCTCACGACATTGAGCGCGAAGCTGCCGAGCGTGAGCGCCGCGAACTGCAGAATGATGCTGACCAGCGCGGCGCTGTCTCGCCCGAGCAGCGCGCGATCGATCAGCAGCCGCGAGAGATACGGGATGTAGAGCGCGGCAAACGTGCTGACGAGAGACAACACCAGCACGAGTGCGAGCCGCTTCCAATGCGGCACGACATAGCCCAACGCGCGCCTGAGGTCTCTATCTAGCAACGCGCGGAACGATGATCACGTTCGTCATGTCCGCGCCGAGGTTCACGGTCCCGAGATGCGCGAATCCCTGCGACGCGTACCGGTCGATCGTGCTGCCGGCCGTCGTGATGTAGAGCTGAGTCCCGTTGGAGCTGACGACGAGGCCCATGCGCGGGCGACCCGCGAACTCCGTCTTGCCGAGCACGCGCCGAGACTCGAGGTCGAACGTCCAGAATTGGTAGTTGCCGATCTCGTTGTGGATGCCGTACGCGCGCTTGCGGTCCGGCGAGAGCCGAAAGCTCACCGCCTGACTCGGCCCCAGCGAGTAGAAATCGAGCTGGCGGTTCGCGAGATCCATTCGCGCCACGCCCATCTGCGTGCGATGGTTCACGGGATCGTTCGTACGAAACAGACCGGTGTAGAAGCCGGGGTCCTCATAAACGTCATAGGGAAGCCCGAAGTTGATGCGGCCCAGGCCTTCCTCGAACAGCGTTTTCGATATCTCCCAGCGGTCGACCTGCTTGAGCGTGTTCGTGTCGTAGATCAACACGTCGTCCTGCGTGAAGAAGTACATCAGGTCGCCTTTCGGCGGGAAAACGATCTGCGCGAACTCGCGCTCCTCGCCGCGGGGCCAGGCGATCGTATCCGTCACGGCGCGCTTGGCGAGATCGTAGCGGAGCAACGTCGGAGCGCTTATCTCGTACCGGTCGCGGTGCTTCGTGTAGATCTTGACCAGGATGATGGCGAATCGCTCCATCGGGTCGAGACTGAACCCGTTCATCCGCACTTTCACGCTGTCGTGCGACAGCGTGAACATTCCCAGTGACTGCTTAGTAGCCAGATCTATGATCTCGACTTTCTCGTTGCCTGGGTCGCTGACGTAGAGGTGTTTCTTGTCGAACGACAGCGAGATCTCGGGAATGCCGACCGTCGTGTGCAGCGTGTCGCGCACGCTCATCGTCGCTTCGTCGAGGACGAGGATGTTCCGCGCGTAGGTGCCGACGTAGATCGTACCGTTGCCGCCCGAGGGAATGGGATCCCCCGACGTTTGCTTGACGGACTGGGCGACGAGCGCGAGCGGCGAGAGCGCGACGAGCGCCGCGGCGCGGTAGATCGCGTGTCTCATGGGCAACCTCATGGGCGACTCATGGAAAGACGAGATCGATCTTGCGCCAGTCCTTCTGCGCGGACGCGCACTTCGCCGTCCAATCCGGAGCGTAGTTGTACAGATCGGGCACGTGTGCCGGCCAGAAGCAGGTGAGGTGGCAGTCGAACAGATCTCGCTCCACCGGCTGGCATAGTCCCGCGGTTCCCCCGCTCGAGTCCACTTCCCACCCCGGCGAGAACACGAACGAACAGCCGAGTGGGACGTGCGGCCCGGTCTGCGGCCCCCCGCCCTGTTGGAGCGCCACGACGTCGTTCTCGATGGTCGCTTCGATGCGGCGGGCCTTCTGGTTGATCGGCGTCAGATGTCGCATGGGCAGGTGGACCGGTGAACGGGTGGACCGGTGAACCGGTTAGTCGAACTGAGCCAGAAACTCGGGCTTCTTGTCAGCGAGAACGCCGTACACTTCGAGGCACGTGTTCGTCCACGCGCGAATCCACTCGCAGTAGTGCAGGTTCGGCTCGACGGTCGAGCCGTACCGCGTGTGTGCTTCATGATAGCAGCCGCCCGCGCAGAGCGGCCGGGCCCAACACGTCGCGCAATCGGTCTTGTTGGCGATGTGGTGCTTGAGCAGAAAATCGTCCTGGCGCGAGTGGTCGATGCCGTCGAACACGCTGCCCAGCTTGTGCTCGTCCGATCCGGCGAAACGATGGCACAGCGCGACGTCGCCGTCGGTCGCCACGCCCATGAGCCCGAGCCCCGCGCCGCACGGATACGCCTTGCTCATCCCCTTGTGAATCTCCTCGAGCGTGTCGCGCACGTTCGAGAACCCGTGACGGCGTCCAGCGAGCGCCGCATCGAGAAACTCGGCGGCGAGGCTCTGGAAACCGGCGAGCAGCTGCTGGAAGCCCGCGTCCTCGATGGCGTATTCCCGCTGCCACGACGTCGTCACCGGCGCGAAGCCGACCTCCCAGAATCCGAGCTCCTCGTACAGGTGGCGATATATGGAAGCGACGTCGAGGTTCTGCCCGGTGAGCGTCACCCTCGCGCCAACGGGTCGGCGGCGATGGCGCCGCAACAGTTCTTTGATATTCGGGACGATGAGGTCGTAGCTCCCCAATCCATTGGAAAAGACGCGGAACTTGTCCTGCTGCTCGCGCGCCCCGTCGATCGACACCGTGACGCCGACGTCGTTCGCGACGATCCAATCGATGATCTCTTCGCGCAGCAGCGTCGCGTTCGTCGTGAGACTCGCGTTCACCTGCTTCCCCATCGGCTCGGCGCGCTCCCGCGCGTAGGCGAGCGCCGACTTCAACATCTTGAAGTTGAGCAGCGTCTCGCCGCCGAAGAACGTCAAGTTCACGCTGGGCGACTCGCCGGCTTCGTCGAACAGGAAGTCGACGCTCTGCTTGGCGGTCGCCTCATCCATGAAGCGCGGCTTGCTCGCGGCTTCGACGATCCGGTCCTCGCCGTACTCGTAGCAATAGCCGCACGACAGGTTGCACTTGCTCGTCACGTTGAGCACGAGCGTCTGGAGCGGAATGCGGCGCTTGGGCTTCTCGGCGACCGGCTTGGGCGGCGGCGCCGCGACCGTGTGAATCGCGCGCATGCCGAGGAGCTCTTCGATCGACGAGTGGATCACCTCGGAGCCCCAGCGCGACGCGAGCGAGTCGGCGAGCTCGGTGGCCGTGCGATCTCCGTCAGCGAGCGTCTCGAGCACCGCCTCGGCGACGTCGTCGAGGCGCACGACGGCCGCCGACGGCACGAGGTAGAGAAACCGCGCGTCGCCGCCGCGGAAGCTGTGATACTCACCCCGCCTGAGCTGCATCATGGCTGCGTTTTCCACTGGGCGAACTTCACGTAGAGCGGCACCGTGACGATCAGCTGTGCGCGCGCGCGGATCGGCCGCGCGGCCTTACTCGGCGGCTGATAGGTCGCGACGACCCACACGTCGCCGACGTTGTTGCGGTTGGAGCTGCGCTGAGGATTCGGACCGTCGACGTTCGGCGTGAACAGCCCCGTCTGATCGACCGAGCCGACGAACTTCACGTCGTCGTCATCGTACGTCACGCCGTACTCCTCGAGCGACCAGTTGGCGTTCACGCGGCCGATCTCGAGGTCGTCGTCGGTATCGGGCTTCCCGTCAGGCCCGTTGTAATAGGCGATCGCGTCGAACTGCTGGAGCTGTTTCGGAAACACGTTGCCGCCCACGCGCGCGAGCCCCGCGAGCGGCACGACCTTGATGCGACTGACCTGGTCGAAGACGACCGCACCGTCGCGCAGCGACACGCCGGCGGCGTACAGGTCGCGCTTTCCGACGGACGCCGTCGAGTCGACGTTCACCCGCACGGTGATCGAATCTGAAGTCGAGCGGACGACGCGTTCGATCGTCACGCCGGGCCCGAAGTCGATGCCTGTCGCGGCCACATTCTTGGGCAGATTCGCGCCGAAGATGGTAACGTCCTGCGCGCGCGTTCCAACCCGCACCGCGCGCGGAGCGACGCCAAGCAGCACCGGATTCGCGCCGAGCTTCTTGAGCGACGACGTCCAAGCCGATTTCGTCGTAGCCGCCGGTGAACCAGCGGCCCGACATCTCCTCCCACCCGGGCTCGACGAACATCACTTCGCGGAGTCCCACGGTGTCGGTCGCCTTGAGCGCGGGGTCCGTCGAGCGGCCTCTCCATTGGAAGCCGGTGTACACGATCGACTTTCCAGAACGCTGCACGACCTTGCCGCCGTCCGCGTAGCGATAGGTCGCCTGCGTGGTGAACTCGCCGTCGCCTGCCCCGCGCGCAATGACCACGCGCCCATAAAACGCACCGTGTCCCGGCTCTGTGCCACTCAGCGCCCACGTGCCCTCGAGATGCGGCGGCCGCATCGTCGCCGACCACGCCGCCCACTCGGGCGTGCGGAGCGGAAACGCGCGGGCGAGATGATTGAGCGCGACGTCCATCGGGTGTGGGACCGGCCCGCTGTCGTTCGCCGCGGGTCCGCCGCGGCGGAACGCCTGGAAATCGGCGTCCGGGAAGAGCGCACGGTGTGTCGCGACCAATAGCTCCCATTCGCCCCGCGTGCGGCGCTGCGTGATCACGCGCCCCATCGAGTGGCAGGCGCGGCACGTCGTCTCGGTGCGCGTGTCCGCCGTGTATCGATACTCGATCATCCGCCGCTCGACCTCGAACCGCCCCGGTCTCAACTCGGCGGGTGCGAGGCCCTGATTGTCGCTCAGGTAGCGCACGATCGTGCGCGCGTCAGCGGGATTCAGCTTCACGTTGTTGAGCGCGACCATGCGGCGCACGGTCATCTCCCATCCCTCGGGAGTTTTCCGCTCGTACGAGATCCGCTGCATCATCCCCACGGAGTCGCGCACGTGACAGCTCGAGCAATGTGTGCGCGTCGTCGCGTCGCGAACGACGAAGCCGGGCGTCGTATCGGCTACCGCCGCGGCGGACATTCCGCCCGCGCCGCGCCCGCGCCCTCCGCCCCCACCGCCGCGCTGCGCCTGGCTGACGCCCGCGCCTCCCAAGCCAAGTAGTCCGACGACGAGCCAAACGCGCGATGAACCGACGAGCAGTCGCGGCATGACCTGAGGGTGCTCGGGTGGAAGTGATACGCTCCCAGTGCCCTACGGGATACGACTTGGCCTCGGCGCTGTCAAGCGCGAGACAGCAGCGCGATCACGCCAACGTCGAGCATCCCGAAACCGACGAGTGTCGAGAGCGCGCCGAGGAACTCCGGCAGCGGCGCGGGCGGCGCCGCGCGGTTGTAAGCCTCGAAGAGATCGGGGACCTGCTCGAACTCCGGCGCCAGGCGCGCCAACACGACGAGGTCGACGTTGCGGCAATAGCGGACGCCATTCGGAACCGGCGGAGCCCATATGTAATCCTCGAGCGCGATCCGGTGGCCGCGCACGACCGGTCGTTTGATGAACCGCAGCGAGTCGGCGAGCCGCAGGTGAAGAACCGGTTGGCGCTTCATTTCCTCGAACGCCGCCTGAACGCGATTGTCCGCGCGCAACGCTTCCACGTCCCACTCGTCACTCGCGGGAGCCGGTTCCGCATCCGCCCGCGCCGACCAAAACGGCGTCTCGTGCGCTCCCGCCGCGTCGCGCGCGAGCGCCGCGGCGCCTTGTCGAAGGTGGTCGGCCATCGCCAACTCCCGAGCGGTGAACAATTCGACAGCGCCGTCAGTCGCCGAGGGGTCGGTGAGCGCGGTGTGAACGACGACCGCCCCCAGCCACGCCGAGGCCAGCGCTTTCTTGACGCCGAACGACGAGAGCGGGTCGACGAACGATGCGGCGTCGCCGACCAACAGCGCGCCATCGCCCGCCACCCGCGCCGCGGAATACGGAGTGGCGTCGCACGCCCACGGCGCGCCAACCATCGTCGCGCCCTCGACGAGAGCGCGGAGAGCGGGCGTCCGCGCCAGCTCCGCGTCGTACGCCGCGTCGAGCTCCGAGCGGCCGGGCACGGTCGTCACGCGCGGATCGAGCATCACGGTGACGTACCGACGCGAGGCCGAGACGGGAACGGACCACGCCCATCCGCTCGCGTAGCTCTCCACGAGCGTGTGCGTCGGGTCCTCGACCGGCCATGCGTCGCCGCGTTCCCAAATTCCGGCGAGGGCGATTGTTCTCGCCTCCGAGTCCGGTCGCCGCCAACCGCGGCGTGCGATGACTCCCGCTCGTCCACTACAGTCGAGAAGCCACCGTGCGCGTATCGTGTCCGCCCCGCCCCCGGCCGCTCCCCCTCGATCGACCTGCACTCGCCACACGTCGCCCTCGCGCTCCGCTTCGCGCACGGAGACGTCGCGCTCGACCGCCGCGCCGGCGACCTGCGCGCCGGCGAGCAGGAGCTCGTCGAACTTGTCGCGCGATACCTGATAGCCGAGCCCTCCCGCCGAGCGATCGAACATCTCGACGCGGCGCTCGTGGTCGGCCCATTGCACGGTATTCCCGGTGGCGCGAATGAAGCCGGCGCGATCGACCGCCGGCGCGAACTCCGATCTCGTCGAAGAGCTTCACGCAGCTCGGCGGGAGCGACTCGGCCAGCGGCGGTTGTCGCGGCGCGCGCGCGAGCACGATCACGGACTGCCCCCACGACGCGAGGAGGCGGGCGGCCGCTGCGCCCGCGGGCCCTCCTCCGATTACCGCGACGTCGGCGAGGAGCGTCATGCGTCAAACTCGTTCGGAGGGCTGGGAAAAACAAACGCCGCGCTCATTTACGCCACGGCGCTTAATCGCCGTGGCGTCTCTCTTCACGAAACCGAGTCCGGCGTCGCGACGTACACCTTTCCGCCGCCTGGACACCGCACGTCCGGATTCATGTTCGCGAACAGTCCATCTTTGCTGTCCGTCCACGCCCACACGTGGAGATACCAATAGTTGAAATTATTCTCATGGTGCAGCTTCTGCCCCATGAGGACCGGAGGCGTCGAATCACGCGACCAAAAGCGATACGGGACGATGAACTCCACGCCGTTCAAACGGTAACTGCTGTCCGGCATCCGTTCGTAGAGCAGGAATTCGGGTTTCGTCAGATCCAGCGTTCCGTCGACGTACGCGCGATTGAGGTGATGGTAGCCCATCGCCCCGTGGTGTTCGTCGACGATGCAATCGGCAACTGTGCGGGGGTATCCCGCGGCGACCGCCGCGTCGAGGTTCTTGTACGGCGCGGTCGCCGCGCGCAGGTCGCGCAGCCCCTCGGCGACGGCCGGGGCGTCCGCGACCGATGACCCCATGGACTGCACGGGCCCGGGTGCCTGGTGCAGGCACGCGGTCAGCAGCGCTGCCGCGCCAATCACTCGAGAGACATCGCGTGACATCGTCCGCAATCGAGACCTCGGCGTGAGAGTGCCCACTCGTTCGCATCGGTAAACGAGCCGATGCAAGGAACTTGAAGTTCCAAGTCACGACCGCGGTAGTGGCGCCCGATTCGCGCAGAACGCCTCATCCGCCGTTTCGCTCGATTCGTCCCCGGCGAATCCGGCGATCATCCGCTGACCCGACGCCCGTGCCCGCCGAAGGGCGCGTTAGCCGCTCGGCTGGAGACTCGCCGACGAAACGCTGCGATTGAATTGGAGGTCGTGCAGCCGAGCGTACACGCCGCTCGCCGCGAGCAGCGTCGCATGCGTGCCGCGCTCACACACGCGGCCGTGATCGACCACGAAGATCTGATCCGCCTGCTGCACCGTCGTGAGGCTGTGCGCGATCATGATCGTCGTCTTCCCGCGCATCAGCTGGCGAAGTGCATCGAGGACCAGCGCCTCCGACGCCGCATCCAATCCCGTGGTCGGTTCGTCGAGAATCAGAATCGGGGCGTCGCGAATGAGGGCCCGCGCGATGGCGATTCGCTGCTGCTGGCCGCCGGACAAGGTCACGCCGCGCTCGCCGACCATCGTGTTGTAGCCGTCGGGAAGCTCACGAATGAACGCATCCGCGTTCGCCAACTCGGCGGCTCGGACGATCTCGCCGCGTTTCGCCTCGGGCCTTCCATACGCGATGTTCTGCCACACCGGACCGCGAAAGAGCAGCGTGTCCTGCAAGCACGAAGCTCATGCGTTCCCGGAGGGATTCCTGGTAGAACGATTGCACATCCTCGCCGTCGATCAGCACGCGTCCCGACCGCGGGTCGTAGAAGCGTGCGATGAGATTGATGAGCGTCGTCTTCCCGGCGCCGGTCGGTCCGACCACCGCGGCGATGGAGCCGGCCGGGATCGTGAGGCTCACGTCGACGAGGTTGGGTCGGTCGGAAGCGGGCCCGTATCCGAACGTCACGTGATCGAGCTCGATCGTACCGCGGAAGCGAGGCGCTCGTTTCGCTCCGGGGCGGTCACGAACCTCGAGCTCGACGGCGAGGAAGCCGTTGATCCGTTCGAACGCCACCAGCGCGCGCGAGTACGTGTCGGTCATCTTCGACAATTCGCGAATCGGCTTGTACATCTTGCTCAAGTACAGCAAGAAGACGACGAGCGCACCGGCGGTCAGCCGCCCGTCGAGGACGTGACGCGCGCCGAACCAGAGGACCGCCCCGCTCCCCACGGCGACGATGATCTCGACGGCCGGCGCCAGCTTCGCCTTGACGTCGCGCGCTCGGAGCGTGGACGCGACGATCTGCTCGCTCTGGTACTCGAAGCGGCCGCGCTCGTGATCTTCCCGTCCGAACGCTTTCACGAGCCGCATCGACGACAGCACCTCGTGCATCGTCGACATGAGGTCCGC
This sequence comes from uncultured Gemmatimonadaceae bacterium, assembly GCA_963736315.1. Classification (GTDB taxonomy): domain Bacteria; phylum Gemmatimonadota; class Gemmatimonadetes; order Gemmatimonadales; family Gemmatimonadaceae; genus JAQBQB01. The sequence continues at coordinate 1,773,669 of CAVTOB010000001.1, forward strand.
TTCCCGGCCGCGCACGTCGAGCGAGGTGCGCTTGATCCGGCGCGTGAGCGAGTAGACGACGACGCTGAGTGCCGGCAGGACCGCCAGCGCGACGAGCGTGAAGCGCCAGTCGAAATAGGCCATGAGGCCAGCCATGCCGATCAACAGCAGCGTGTAGTACAGCGTGTCGAGGACGCCCGAGGTGATCGCGCTCTGTATCGCGTCGACATCCGCCGTCGCCGTGCTGATGATGTCACCTGTACGCTTCTTGTCGTGGAACGACATCGATAGGCGTTGGGCATGGGTGTAGATCCGGGATCGCAGCTCGTGCGTCACCCGCTGGCCCAAGGTCGTGACGCATTGCTTTTCGATGTAGCTGCCCACGCCCACCGACGATCGCGATGAGCAGCACCATGCCCACGGCGAATTCGAGAACGCCTAAGGTATTCGTCCCGAGCATCGACGCGATCGCGCGCTCCAGCCATTGCGGCAGCGGCTTGGCGCGAAGCACCGTGTCGAGCACGATCTTGATCGGCCACGGCTCGAGCAGGCTGGCGCCGTTCGGCGCCGACGGCGGCGAGGCCAGAGCAAGATGCCCCAGTGGCCGGACAGCAGGCCAAGGACTGTGGCTCGCGATGAGATTGATGAGCGTGTTTTCTGGCGCCGGTCGGTCCGACCACCGCGGCGATGGAACTGGCGGGGATCGTGAGGCTCACGTCGTCGAGGTTGGGTCGATCATGGGCTAGTAGCCGAACGTCACGTGATCGAGCTCGATCGCACCGCGGAAGCGAGGTGCGCGTCGCGCTCCGGAGCGATCACGAACCTCGAGCTCGACGGCGAGGAAGTTGTTGATCCGTTCGAACGCCACCAGCGCGCGCGAGTACGTGTCGGTCATCTTCGACAGTTCGCGAATCGGCTTGTACATCTTGCTCAAGTACAGCAGGAAGACGACGAGCGCACCGGCGGTCAACCGGCCGTCGAGGACGTGGCGCGCCCCGAACCAGAGGACCGACGCGGCCCCCACGGCGACGATGATCTCGACGGCCGGCGCCAGCTTCGCCTTGGCGTCGCGCGCGCGAAGCGTGGACTCGACGATCCGCTCGCTCTGGTACTCGAACCGGCCGCGCTCGTGATCTTCCCGGCCGAACGCCTTCACGAGCCGCATCGACGACAGCACCTCCTGCATCGTCGACATGAGGTCCGCTTCCCGGCCGCGCACGTCGAGCGACGTGCGCTTGATCCGGCGCGTGAGCGTGTAAACGACGACGCTGAGCGCCGGCAGCACCGCCAGCGCGACGAGCGTGAAGCGCCAGTCGAAATAGAGCCATGAGGCCGGCCATGCCGATCAACAGCAGCGTGTAGTACAACGTGTCGAGCACGCCCGACGTGATCGCGCTCTGAATCGCGTCCACATCAGCCGTCGCCGTGCTGATGATGTCACCCGTACGCTTCTTGTCGTGGAACGACATCGATAGGCGTTGGGCATGGGTGTAGATCCGGGATCGCAGCTCGTGCGTCACCCGCTGGCCCAGGGTCGTGACGCATTGCTTTTCGACGTAGCTGCCCACACCCCCGACGATCGCGATGAGCAGCACCATGCCCACGGCGAATTCGAGAACGCCTAAGCGCATTCGTGCCGAGCATCGACGCGATCGCGCGCTCCAGCCATGCCGGCAGCGGCTTGGCGCGAAGCACCGTGTCGAGCACGATCTTGATCGGCCACGGCTCGAGCAGGCTGGCGCCCGTCTCGGCGCCGACGGCGGCGAGGCCAAAGAGCAAGATGCCCCAGTGGCCGGACAGCAGGCCAAGGACTGTGGCTCGGTAGGTCTTCGGATCCAGCGGCGACGCGTTGTCGGCCAACCTGTGTGCCTCGAGGGAGTACCTCTACTATGTAAATATGCGCCCGGTTCGGCCGTACGCGGTCGGCCGTCAGATCCCCGCCGCCCCCGGACCTTGGACTTCCAAGAACGACTTCAAACGCACACTCGGCACCGCGTACCGCCTCGAGTCGGCCCATCGCCCTGGCACCCGGTGATTGCGAGTGTCCGCGTAGAAGGGGCCCGCCACGTATTTGAAACGGCCGGCGAGATCTTCGCCGGCGGTTCTCCTGGCTGGGGCATCTACATCGACCGCCCTCACTGCCGCCTATGAATCGAGTCGAGCGATCGCCGTCGCGACGAGCGCTGCACATGAGTGCTCTGATCCTGTTCCTCGCCGCCTGTGGGGGGGACGGCCATGTCCCCAATGAGCCGTCGACGCCGGGTCCCACGCTGAGCAAGGTGGCCGGCGATGCGCAGGTGGGAATTCGGGGGTTCGCGCTTGCCGATTCGCTGCGTGTGCGCGTCACGATGCCTGACGGCACCGCCGCGACAAACCTCGCCGTGACATTCGCGGGCAGTGGAAATGTCGCCCCGGCGCAGGTGAACACGGATGCAGACGGCGTCGCCAACGTTCAATGGACACCGGCGGCAACCGGGTCAGCGACGATGACCGCCACGGTTGCCGGCCGAGTCGCGACGTTCAGCGCGAATATTCGGGAGCCTGTCGCGTGTTCCATCACGACCCCGAGCGGCGCCGATCCGTACAACGAGGGAGCGACCGACTACACCGCGTTTGTCCGGCCGCAGGGCGTCGTGCGCGCCATCATGCTCCTCGGCGACTTCGACGATATGCCCGCCACGCAGACCCCGGACGAGGTGGCCGATGAGTTCGTCCCCGGCGCCGCCAGTTGGTACGCGGAAGGGTCGTACGGACGGATGACGCTCGACGTCACCGTGTTGCGCAGATGGCTGCGGCTTCCCGGTTCGGCCGCGAGCTATACGTACGATCCCCGCGTCGGCGGCAGCGACCCGTACCACTTCGTGCGCGATCTCGTCGCACTCGCCGATGCGGACGTCGACTTCAGCCAATACTCGATCGTGTACTTCGTTCCGGTGCGCGGGGCGCCGATCGCCACCGTCTCGTCGTCACCGTTCAACAGCACGGTCGTATTGGCCGATGGCAAACAGATTCGGAATTTTGTCCTCCTTGGCAACAACCTTCAGCCGCCGTCCCCGGTGCCCGGTGTTTCCCCATATGGAATGGCTCACGAGACCGGCCATCAATTCGGACTACCTGACCTCTAC
>CAVTOB010000002.1:0-844571 GCA_963736315.1 uncultured Gemmatimonadaceae bacterium
CGGCACCTTCGCCGTTCGGCACTCTCGCTCTTCGGCACTCTCGGCCCTTGGCCCCTTCGCAGTCTCAACTGACCACTCCCAACTCCATCTGCTCATCCCCTCTCGCCTTCTCCTTCCCTTCCCGAGCCAACTTCCTCTGTAACCGCCGATTCAGCGGATCGAGATACGTGTAAACGACCGGCGTCACGTACAACGTCACCAACTGCGAGAACGCCAACCCTCCCACCACCGCGATGCCGAGCGGCCGCCGAGTCTCCGATCCGATCCCCGACGCCAGCGCCACCGGCAGCGTGCCCACGAGCGCCGACATCGTCGTCATCATGATCGGCCGAAACCTCACGTGCGCCGCGTCGACGATCGCCTTCTCCGCCGGCTTCCCTTCCTTCTCCGCCTCCACCGCGAAATCCACCATCATGATCGCGTTCTTCTTCACGATTCCTATCAGCAGAATGACGCCGACGAACGCGAAGACCGACAGCTCGATGTTGAAGATCCACAGCGCGAGCAACGCGCCGAACGCGGCGAACGGCAGACCGGAGAGAATCGTCAGCGGATGCACGAAGCTCTCGTACAGCACGCCGAGCACCATGTAGATCACGAAGATCGCGAGGATCACGAGGACGACGAGGCCGGCCTCCGTCGCTTGAAACACCTGCGCCGTTCCCGAGAACGCCGTCGTGATCCCCGCCGGCAGCGTCTGACTGGCGAGCCGTTGCACTTCGGTCGTCGCCGCGCCGAGCGAGGCGCCGGGCGCCAGGTTGAACGACAGCGTCACCGACGGCAGCTGCCCCGAGTGGTTGATCGTCACCGGCCCGAGACTCTTGCTCAGCGTCGCCACGGCCTTCATCGGCACCAGCGCGCCGGTCGAGCTCTTCACGTACAACAGCGCCAACTCCGACAGATCCTGCTGGTACTGCGGCAGCAGCTCGAGGATCACCTCGTACTCGTTGCTCGGCGTGAGAATCGTCGACACCTGCCGAGAGCCGTACGCGTCGTAGAGCGCGCTTTCTATTTGATCGGCCGTCACACCGAAGGCCGCGGCCCGCGTGCGGTCGATCGTGATGTTCACCTGCGGGTTGTTGTTCTGCATGTCGCTCGTCACGTCGGCGAGGAGCGGCGAGCGTTTCGCGGCATCGATGAGCTTCTGCGCCGCCGCGTACATCGACGCGACGTCGGAGCCCTGCATCGTGAACTGGTACTGGCTCTTCGACTGGCGTCCGCCGATCTGAATCGCCGGCGGGATCGACGGATACGCGGTGACCCCGGGCACACGCGCCAGCTTCGCCCGCAGCTCGTTCACTACCGCTTGAATCGGAGGACGCTGGCCGAGCGGCTTGAGGATCACGATCACTCTTCCGGTGTTGGTCCCCGACGAGCCGCCGCCGCCGACGATCGACATGTACGAGGCGACGCTGGTGTCGTTGTGCACGATGCCGGCGATCATCAGTTGGCGGCGCACCATGTCGCCGTACGACGTCCCCTGCGCCGCCTCGGTCGTGATGTTGATCTGGCCGATGTCCTCGTCCGGGATGAAACCCGTCGGCAGAATCTTGAACAGCAGCGCCGTGCCGACGAGCACGAGCACGGAGAACCCCATCGTGAGCAAGCGATGGCCCATCGTCCAGTCGAGCGTCCACGTGTACTGGCCGAGGAGCCAGTCCCACGCGCGCTCGATGCCGTTGTAGAACCGGTTGTGCTTCTCGCTCTTCTGCGCGCGCAGGAAGCGGCTGGCGAGCATCGGCGTGAACGTCAGCGAGACGACGCCCGACACGAGAATGGCCGTCGCGATCACGACCGAGAACTCGCGGAACAGGCGGCCAACCACGCCTCCCAGAAACAGGAGCGGGATGAATACGGCGGTGAGCGAGAGCGTCATCGAGAGGATCGTGAACCCGACTTCCGCCGCGCCGTCGATCGCCGCCTGCATCGGCGGCGTGCCCATCTCCATGTGCCGGACGATGTTCTCGAGCATCACGATCGCGTCGTCGACGACGAATCCGACGGCCAGCGTGAGCGCCATCAACGACAGCGTGTCCAGGCTGTAGCCGAGGACGTACATCACCGGGAACGTCCCGACCACCGAGAGCGGCAGGGCGAGGCTCGGAATCAGCGTCGCCCACGCATTGCGCAGAAACACGAAGATCACGACGACGACGAGCCCGAGCGTCAGCAAGAGCGTGCGCTTCACGTCGCGCACCGACTGATCGATGCCCACCGACCGGTCGAACAGCGTCTGGATGCGCACGCCGCTCGGAATCTCCGCTCTCATCGAGTCGAGCTGGGCGCGCACCGCGCTCGCCACCTCGACGGTATTCGTACCCGGTTGGCGTTGCACGGCGAGGACGATCGCGCGCACGCCGTTGAACCAGCTCGCGCTTCGGTTGTTCTCCACGTCGTCGAGCACTCGGCCGAGCGCGCCCAGTTGGACCGCCGCCCCGTTCCGATACACGACGGTCATCGATCGGAACTCGGCGGCGTTGTTCAGTTGGCCGGTCGCCTGGATCGTGTACGCGGTCGTCGGCCCCCAGAGCACGCCCGTCGGTTGGCTGACGCTCTGCGAGTTGACGGCGTCGGCGACCTCGTCGATGCCGATCTTCCGGTACGCCAGCGCCGTCGGATCGACCTGGATGCGCACGGCGTATTTGGCGGATCCGAACACGGATACCTGGGCGACGCCGTCGACCATCGAGAGACGCTGCGACAACAGCGTCTCGCCGACCTCGTCGAGTTGTTGCAGCGAGAGGGTGGTCGAGGTGAGCGCGTAGAACAGAATCGGCGACGCCGCGGGATTCGCCTTCTGATACGACGGCGGCTGAATGCCGAGCGGCAGTTGCCGCAGCGTCTTGGCGATCGCGGCCTGAACGTCCTGCGCGGCCGCGTCGATGTCGCGGTTGAGTGAGAATTGCAGCGTGATCGACGTCGATCCCAGGCTCGACGTCGACGTCATGTTGTCGACGCCGGCAATGGTCGAGAACTGTTTCTCGAGCGGCGTCGCGACCGCGGCGGCCATCGTCTGCGGGCTCGCGCCGGGCAGGCTCGCGCTGACGCTGATCGTCGGATAGTCGACGGTCGGCAAGTCGCTGATCGGCAGGCTTCCGTATGTGAAGACGCCGAACACGACGATCCCCACCATCAGCAGGATCGTCATCACCGGCCGGCGAATGAATCGCTCGGAGACGTTCACGGCGGCGGACGGCCCGTCGACGTGGGTGCCGGTGGCCTCCCCGTGACTTCACCGCCGACGGATTCGCGCGCCGCGGCGCTCGAATCAACCTGGCGACCGAGTATCGCCGTACCGGTGTCTGTTCCAATTCCCGTGATCGCTACGCGCGTGCCTTGATCGAGACGCGACTGTCCGTCGACCACGACACGTTCGCCGACGGTCAGTCCGGTCTGAACGACCGTGAGTTCGTTGACCTGAAGCCCCGGCAGCACCTGGCGCATGCGCGCGGTGTTGCTCGCGTCGACGACGAAAACGTACGGTCCTTGCTGCCCCGTGAGGATCGCTTCCGTCGGAACAGCGAGCACGCCCCGTTCGACCCGCAGTTGAACCGTGAGGAACACCAGCTCGCCGGGCCAGAGCCGCCGATCGGAATTGGTGAAGCTGGCCTTTCCGGTCACCGTGCCGGTGAGCGAATCGACGTTGTTGTCGAGAAACGAGAGCGTACCGTGCGCGACTTCCTGCGCGCTGTCCGTCGCGGCGGCTGTCACCGGGAGGGGACGGCGCGACACCGCGGCTTGCATCGGCGCGAAGTCCTGCTGGAGCACCGGGAATCGCACGAGCACCGGGTTGATCTGGTTGATCACGACGAGCGGGCCGCTCGTCGGGCTCACGTTGTTTCCACGCCGCACGAGCAGGCTTCCCGTGCGCCCGGAGATCGGCGCGGTGATCGACGTGAAACCCAAGTTCACCTGGGCGGCGCGCAGCGCGGCGCGGTCGGCTTGAACCGTTGCCGCGGCGGCCAAGGCCGCGGCGTGCATCTGGTCGGATTGCGAGCGGCTCACGTATCCGATGTCGGCGAGCGACTTGTAGCGTACGTCGTCGCGTTCGGCAGCCGCCGCCGACGCCATGTCCTTGGTCAGCGTCGCCTGCGCCTGGTCGACGATCGCCTGCAGCGGGCGCGTATCGATCCGGAAGATGCGCTGCCCTTTCTGGACGAAGTCGCCTTCCTTGAACAGCACGTCGAGCAGCGTGCCGCTGACTTGCGGCGTGACGGCCACGGTTTGCATCGGCTCGACGACGCCGCTCGCCGACACGGTGACGGGCGCGTCTATGCGTTTCGCGGGGGTGACGCGCACGGGTATCGCCGACGCCTTCCGGGCCGCGGGGCCTGCCCGGCACGCGCCACCTCCCAACACCAGCGCGACCGCGAGACTCGGCGCGATCCGTCGGCGCGCGATCATCGAATCCTCGGCGCCGGCGCGAGCGGAATGTTCGGACGGCCGCGCGTGTCGAGCGAGCCGACGTCGTGCGCCAACTGCGCGAGCGCCGTCTGCCACTCCCAGCGCGCTTGGATGTCCGCGGCGCGCGCGGAGTCCAGCGCGGTCCGTGCGAGCAGCACGTCGACGATCGTTCCCACCCCTTCGCGATAGCGGCCCGTGGCCACGTCGGCGGACTGCGCGGCGGCGGTGAGGAGATCGGCCGACGCGTAGAGCCGCTGCCCCGCCGTCTGCAGCGCCGCGTACGACGTAAACACCTGGACGGTGATCTGCTGCTGCGTCGAGGTGACGCGCGCCAGCGCGGCCTGGTATTGGGCCTGCGCCGTCCGCACGTCGTACTGCCGCGAGTATCCGTTGAAGATCGGAATCTGCAGCCCAAGCACGAAGGACGCGTTCACGCCGTTCGCCGACGACGCGCCCTCGACCGATCGCGTGACGCTCTGGATGCTCGAGAGCGTCAGCGACGGATAGCCCGCCGATCGCGCGACACGGATCTGAGCCGCGAGCTGTGCCGCCGCGGCCCGCGCCTGCGCGAGGTCCGGCCTCGTTGTGATCGCTCGGTTGATGAGCGTGTCGACGGAAGCGGCAACTTTCGCTACCGAGTCGCACGTCGAGATCGCCGGAATCTCGAAGCGCGTGTTGGCTGGGAGCCCCATCGCGGCCGCGAGCGTGGCCCGCGACGACAGGAGCGTCCCCTCGAGCGTGACCAGCTGCAGGCGCGCCTGCGCCAGCTCGGTCCTCGCCTGCAATACGTCTTGCAGAGTGCCGACGCCCACGCGGAGACGCGCTTCCGCATTCGCCGTGTCGGCCTGCGCCTCTTTCACCGCCGTGAGCTCGGCGTCGCGAAGGGCAACGGTCGCGAGATACGAGAAGAGCGCCGACTCCACTTGGAGCACGACGTCGTTGATCGCGGCGTTGTGACCGAGATTGAGAGCGACCGCGTTTTGCTTGGCCGATTCGATCGTCGCGGCGCGCCCGCCCATGTCGAACACCAGGTACGACAGCGAGAACGCCGGGGTGATCTGCGCGCGCGTCAGTCCGCCCACCGCGCCGACGCCGCGCGGGTTCGACTGAGTCGTATCGATCACGACGCTCGACCCGTTTCCACCGCCGCCGAACGCGGATCCCCTCGATGCGCCAGCGAGGTTGATGCTTCCGTTGAGCGTGGGATAGCGCGCGCCGCGCGCCGACCCATACTCGTTCGCCGCGGCCTGCGCGTTCGCCCACGACTCGCGCGTGGTCGGATTGTTTTTGAGCGCGAGGTCGACGACCTCGGTCAGTGAAAAGCGGACCGCCGCGGTCGTCGCCGAGTCGGCGATGAGCGCGGCCGTCGCGGCGGGGGCCACGGGAGGCGCCGCGGGAGGCGGTGGCGTGCGCGCCGACGCGGGCACCGTCCACGGTGTCGCCGGGTTCGTGGGCGCGCCGGCCACGCCGTCGATGCGAGGCGTCCCGGGCGTGTGGCAAGCGGATCCTGCGACGACGGCAAGCATCGACACGCGAAGGAAATGCGCGCGGTCGGCGAGCGAACCGAACGGAAGAGCCGAGTCGAAAAGCATTCGGCCGCTACAATTGCAGAATGGAGACCGGGAATCGCGCCTGACGACGGCGGCGCAGCGCGGAGCCAGGCTCGACGCGCGCGCATCGCCGTTTTGCGCGACTTGTTATTTCAGGCTAAGGAAGCTTTGTGCTTCAGACTGCTCAAACGCGAAGCCGATAGTCGTCCGATGGGCCCATGACGCGGCGCACGATCCATCCGATGATGAGCACCGGAATCAGCACGAGCAACGCCACCTTCAGCACGACGAATCCCAGGTGACAGGAACGCCAATGACGACGCCGAACACGGCGCCTAGTAATCCCAGTACGACGGCGAACAGAATGAGAAACGGCAGTCCGATGAGGAAGAGCACGAGCAGGATCGGCAGCGCGACGATACCCAGCACGGCGATCACCGGCAGGCCGATCACGGCGAGCAGAATCCCGAGGGGGACCAGCACGACGAGCGCGAGGGCTCCGAAGAACAACGCGCGGACGAGGCCGAACATGGTGACAGCTCCTGAAAAAGCCTGGTGGACCGGTGGACCGGTGGACCGGTGGACCGGTGGACCGGTGGACCGGTGGACCGGTGGACCGGTGGACCGCCTGCTTATGTGGGGTCGAAGTCGCTTCCGCTCTCCGGCGTCGCCGGGCTTGGCGGCTCACTGGGCTTCGGTCCCGTACCGCCGTTTCCACCTTTGAACCACCGCGCGATTCGCGGCGCGATGGCGAACACGAGCCAGATCGGAAGGACGACAAAGAGGGCGATCTTGAGCACCGCGAAGCTGAGCGTCAGCACGAAGCTCACGAGCCCCATGAACGCGCCACCGGCCATCACGACCAGGAACACCGGCAGCCCGAACACGAAGAACATGAACAGCACTGGCAGCGCCAGCACCAGCAGAATGAGCAGGAGCGGCAGCCCGATCGTCTTGAGCACGAACGCGATCGGGATCAGCAGGCCGAGCCAGCCGAGCTTGAAGACCCAGCGGATCGCCGCGATGCGCAGCAACAGCCATTTGATCGCCGACCACATTGTCGTCCAGCCTCTGGTAGCGTGACGGTAGTCAGTACGAGGCGGGGGGCGGGATGGTTTCTGAGGCGGGTGGACCGGTGGACCGGTGGACCGGTGGACCGGTGAACCGGTGAACCGGTACGGCTAGCTGCGGAGGAGCTCTGCCGGCGGGGTCAGCTTCCCGACGAAGAATTCGCCGAACTCGGCGTATTTGGCGCTCACCTCGTCGAACCTCATGTCGGTGACGAGCTTCTTGAAGTCGATCGGATCCTTGGCGAAGAGGGTCACCCCCCACTCCCACGCGTCGAAGCCGATTGCACCGGTGATGATCTGGAGGACGCGTCCAGCGTAGCGCCTTCCGGTCTGTCCGTGGGCCAGCATCAGCCGGCTGCGCTCGTCGAGCGTGAGCGTGTACCAGTTCTGCCCCGCGTCGCGGCGCTTCGTCATTGGATAGAAGCAGACGTACGGCATGTCCGGGGGAACCGTCGGGTAGAGGCGCCTCGCGACGTGCGGGCTCTCTCGCTCCTGCGACGCACGCGCCGCTAGTTGCTTCGCCGCCTCGGCGGGGTCGATCGGCCCGCCTTCGGAGGCGCGCTGGGCGGCTTCGCGGGCGAGCTGCGCCGTGAGGTGATAGAGCCCGGCCTCGGTGACGCTGACGAAGCTGTAGTCGAGCGACAGTCCTTGGTCGCCGGCCCAGCATCGCGTCTGTCTGCCCACGTCGCCGATCTCGTCGAGCGTGGGGCGGAGGTGCACCGCGAGCACGTCGTGCCTGCTGCCGATCAGTCGCGCGTATGCGCTCCACCCGTCGGCGTCGGACGAGACGGACGGCAGCGACTGTGTCGATTCGCTGCGGGCGTCGCCGCCTGATACGTGCGCGCCCGCATCATGCGTAAAGACCTGATGCAGGGCGTACCAGCCCTCGAGGGTCTCTGGAGCCTGAACGGCCGTCCCTGGCTGTAACGACATGGACGAAAGTTAAGGCAAAACTGGAGTCCCCCGATACTCAAGATCGGCACTCCATTTGCTTTCGAGGAAGGTATGTCGGATCGAATCGAGGAACGCGAGCCAACATTTCGGGTCCAGGGCGCCGACAAACGTCGGCGCCAGTTGCGGGCCCTGCTGCTCTCGGCAGCCGACGCCGCCCGCCAAACGCGCCGCGGTGGCCCGCTGCAGATGACGCGCGCTGAAGGCCGAGCCATCCGGGATCGGATATCGAAATTGCTGAGCGCCGCGAGCTAACGCGGCGCTTTTGCTTTTTGGTGTTCGAGGGACGGGTGTGGCTCGGCTTGACCGCGCGCGGCATTGCCGCGGCTGACCGCCCTATCGCCTTCGCTCGCGAAATTGGTCGGGGCTGGCGAACGATCTGTGGACGCCCCGCGCTCTTTCGAGATACCGGCCGAGCTCCGTGGACGCGCAGTACTTCCAGTCGTCGGGTATCGGCGCCAGACGCCTGCGGTCCACGCCGCGCTCAAAGCACAGGAACGTGCCCGGAATTCCCCCTTCGATCCCCCCACCGACCGCCGGGTTCACGACGGCGTAGACGACCCACTCCAGCCCTTTCGCGTCCGTAAATCGGCGAACGGTCTGTCGCTCCGGGTCATTACCGCCAATCGAGAATTTTGGGAGCACTGGCTGCCCTCATTCGGCGCAAGATTAGGAGACTCATGCAGGCCGAATGCCGCCGCAACGAACGCGCGCGCTAAGAAACCGTCGTTCGCGGGTCACCCACTTCATGCGTCCCTCCCTCCTCGCTTCGACGAGTAGAACAGGTAGAGATCCTCGAAAACCCTGAAGCCGCGCTCGAGGCGTTCGTCGTCGCCCTTCGTGCTGTCGGCGATGCCGCGCAACACGCCCAGCACGCCCGCGGTCTCCGCGCGCGCGAACTTCTCGTCCTTGCAGTCGATGTCGTGGACGACCTCACCGATCGCCACCAGCCCTGGTTCATCCAGGCCGAATCGCCGCAGCAGCGTCTGGAACGTGCAGTCTTCGCCGGCGTGGGTGTACTCCGCGCCGACCATGTCGAACCGCACTTCATTTGGGAGTGGCCTGTAGCCGCGGGCCGGCACGAACTTGAAGCGTCCCTGCGGATCGATCGAGCGCCGAATGAGCCACGCGCTCGCGATGCGATCGACGAAGACGCCCTGCCGCGTAACCCACGTGCGTCCCGGCTCGATCTTCTCGGCGGACGCCCCCGCGGGCTCGACGTCGGCAGCGTCGGCGCGGGCGGTCTCTACCATGGCGTGCAGTTCCTCATCCGAAATCCCCTCGACGAAGGACGCCTCGGCGATGATCGCCGTGCCGCCTTGGGCGACGATCTCCTCCCGCAGCCACTGAAAGTCCTCGAGCGCTTCGTCGGAATTGGGGAGGACGTAGACCGTGTTCTTGACCAACGCGGCGCCTAGACCCTTGAGCCGGCGGCGCACCTTCACCCGCAGGTAGTCCGGCTTGGGCGGCAGTTGGTGAAGAAAGAGGAGCCAGGCGTCCGCGTCGCTCATCGCCAGCGGTGCTCGGGCGACCCAGTGGCGGCGTTCCCCGGCCTGAGATACGTTAGAAGCTCCATTGATTCAATTGAATCATCCGGAGCGTCCGATGCAAGTCCTCACCGATTCACCAACGCCGGCCGTCGACGTTTGGCGAAGCCACTTCCCCGCGTTGGCCAAGACGGTCGACGGACGCCGAGTCACGTACCTCGACACGGCTGCCACGTCCCACCGCCCGCGGCAGGTGATCGACGCGATCGTCGCGTTCTACGAAAATGAGAACGCCAACCCATCGGCGACGCTCCACGCCCTGGCCCGCCGCGCGAACGGGCGCTACGACGAGGCGCGAGCGACCGTAGCGCGGTTCATCGGCGCCGGAGATCCGCTCGAGGTCGCCTTCACGCGCGGCACGACGGAAGCGATCAACCTCGTCGCCGCCGCCTGGGGATCGAGCAACGCCGGCCAAGGCGACGAGATTCTCGTCGGCATCGGCGAGCACGCGTCGAACATGCTGCCGTGGCAACACCTCGCTCGGCGAACGGGCGCTGTCGTTCGCTATTTCGGTTTGACCGACGACGGCCGCATCGACGTCGAAGACTTCACGGCCAAGCTCACGCCGCGCGTGCGCATCGTGGCGGTCAGTCACGTCTCCAACGTGCTGGGCATCGTCAACCCCGTGCGAGTGCTCGCCGACGCAGCGCACCGCGCCGGCGCGCTCCTCCTCCTCGATGCCGCGCAATCCGTTCCGCACTTGACGGTCAACGTACGCGAGCTCGACTGCGATTTCATGGCTTTCTCGAGCCACAAGATGTGCGGGCCGATGGGCGTCGGCGTGCTGTGGGCCCGCCGCGCTCTGCTCGAGGCGATGCCGCCCTATCAACTCGGCAGCAACATGGCGCACGGCGTCGGCGTGGATTCGGCGGCTCTATCGGACGCGGCGCTCAAGTTCGGCGCGGGAACCCCGAACGTGTCCGGTGCGGTCGGCGTGGCGGCGGCCGCCGATTTTCTCTCGGCGCTCGGTCGCCCGCAGACGTGGGCGCACGAGCAGTCGATCACCCGTCATTTTCTCGATCGCGTGCGTAGGATTCGCGGCGTGCGCGTCCTCGGCACAGACACCGCGCCGGATCGAGTCGGTGTCTTCTCGTTCACGGTCGTCGGTATGACCCCGCCGGCCGTCGCCATGGCCCTCGACGAGCGCGGCATCGCCGTGCGCGCCGGCGATCTGGCATCGCTTCCGCTGCTCGAACGATTCGGCCGGCGTGGCGCGGTTCGAGCGTCGTGCTATCTATACACGACGCTGGAGGAAGTGGACCGGTTCGCCGACGCGTTGGAGTCGATCGCCGCGAATCGAAAATGAGCTCACCGTACCGCCTCGAGGTTTGCATGAGCACCAGAATGAGCAGACGCATCGCGCTCGCCGGTCTCGCCGGCGGCGTCGCTCTCGCGCAGGCAGCGGCCGCCCAACAACCGGGTCGATGGTCGGGCGCCGAGACCGCGTTCGGGCGAAAGGGTATTCCGCAGGCGGCCGACGTCATGCGCTTCAATTTTCCGCGGACCGATTTGACCGTCCGCGTCGGCGACGTCACGCTCAAACCGGCGTTCGCGCTCGGAAGCTGGGTCGCGTTCCTGCCGACCGGCGCGGGCAAGGCGCTCGCGATGGGCGACCTCGTGTTGCTCGACAACGAGGTCGGGCCCGTGATGGCGGCGCTCCAAGCCGGCGGGGTGGAGCAAAGCGCGGTGCACAATCACCTGCTCAACGAATCGCCGCACATCACCTACATGCACATCATGACCGAGGGTGATCCGGCAAAGATCGCCGCTACGGTCCATTCGGCGCTCGCCAAGAGTGCGACGCCGATCGGCGCGGCGGCCCCCGCGGCAGCGCCGTCGGCTGAGTTGGACACCGGCGCGATTGCGAAGGCGCTCGGCGTGTCGGGGGGGGACGGCTCAACGGAAGCGTCTACCAGATCAGCGTGCCGCGGAGCGAGACGATCATGGAGATGGGCCATTCTCTTCCGCCTTCGATGGGCGTGGCGACGGCCATCAACTTCCAGCCCACCGGCGCGGGAAAGGCGGCGATCACCGGCGACTTCGTGTTGCGCGGCAGCGAGGTGAATCCCGTGATTCGCGCGTTCAAGAAGAACGGCATCGACGTGACGGCGCTGCACAGCCATCTCGTCGACTCGGATCCGCAGCTCTACTTCATGCACTTCTGGGCGAACGACGACGCGGTGAAGCTGGCGAGGGGACTTCGCGAGGCACTCGACCAGACGAAATCGAAACGCTGAGTTACGCGCGTCAGCCGGGCTGGCCGCCGACGCCGGCGGTCTCGCGTGGGTGGTACTTCGGGTGCCGCGCCGTCCAGCGAAACCGGAAGCCCGTCGCGACGAGAATCACGGCGCCGCACGCCATGATCCCGACCTTCTCGCCGTCCCAGATGTCGACGTTCGAGTTGTCGAGATTCTGGTCGGTGAACGTGCCGTGAATGACGAGCAGCAGCGCGACGACGTACGTCAGGTAGTGGAGCGGTTTCCAACGCTGCCGGCCGATCTCGGCGCGGTAGATCGACGTCACGACGGTGAACGCGATGAGATAGAGCGCGATCGCGCCGAGCATGTTGATCGTCGGCTGCTCGGGCGATTGGACGGGCCAGAGGACGTCGAACAGGCGGAAGTGCGGCTTGTCGAGAAAGAGCAGCGGGACCGGGTGCAGCACCGACAGGCCCAGCCCGACGTAGGCCGTCCAGTTGTGCAGCTTGAGAATGTTCATCCGGCGGTGCGGCCAGCGCTTCCACGTGTTGTAGCGGGCCCCCATGAGGAGCCCGAGCAGCACGTTGAAGCTCAGGAGATAGACCGCGGCCAACCCGAGGTAGGTCGTGAGATCCTTCGCGTCCATACCGCGGAGGCTACTGAGCCGTCGCCGGCACGCCGAGCGCTTCGATCGCGCGGCGCAAGCTCGGGAAGATCCCGTCGATCTGTTCGACGGACACGACGCCGATGGACAGCCGGAACCATCCGTGGTCGCCCTGCGCGCCGAACGCGTTGAACGGAACGACGGCGAATCCGGCCGCACGCAGCAGATACTGGCGCACGTCGTCGTCGGTGTGGAGCACGGTACCGTCCGGCGTCTGCATGCCGTGCAGCGCGAAGCGCGCGCTCACGTAGATGGCGCCTTGTGGGCGCACGCAGTCCACCGGCAGCCCGTCGTCGCGCATCGCCACCATACCGTTGTAGACGGCATCGAGGCGCGCGGTGACGTCGGTCCGCATGTGGTCGATGAACCGGTCGACGGCCGCGTCGTTGCCGAGGAACTTGGCGGTCGCGACCTGTTCGGGGCGCGGCGCCCACGCGCCGACGTGGCCGATGATGTCGTTCATCGGACGGATGATGTCCGGCGACGCGATCGCCCAACCCACACGCAGCCCGGTGGACGCGAACGCCTTGGAGATCGCGTCGACCGTGACGACGTATGGGGCGATCTCCGGCCGCAACGAGACGGGGTCGACGTGGTCGAGCCCCTGCGTCGTGAGCATCCAGTACACGGCGTCATACATGATGTACAGCGGCCGCTCGCGATCTCCGCGCCGCGCGTTCTCCTCGAGCACGAGATCGCAAATGTCGGTGAGCGTCGCGGCGTCGTAGAGGGTGCCTGTCGGGTTGAGCGGCGAGTTGAGCGCGAGCAAGCGGGCGTCGCGGACCAACGGTCGCAGCATCTTGGCCGTCGGCAGGAAGCGGGTGCTGGCGTCGCACTCGATCATTACGGGCTCGGCGCCGACGATCGTGCAGTAGTAGTCGTTGTTCCACTGCGGAACGCCGAACACGACCCGGTCGCCCGCGTCGACGAGCGCGCGGTAGACCGCGTAGATGGCCGGCCGCGCGCCGGACGTGATGAGCACCGACTCGAGGGGGACCTCGAGGCCGAGGCGCTTCTTATAGAAGGCGCGGACCGCCTGCCGCAGTGACTCCAGACCTATGGAGGGCGGGTAAGTCGACTCCCCCGCTCGCAGCGCCTCGACGACGCCGTCCTCGAGCTCGCGGGGAATCGGGAATTGCTTGGAGCTGAAGTCTCCGACCGTGAGGTCGAGGATGGGACGCCCTTGTTTGGCCAGTTCGCGGACTTCGCCCGCGATGCGGAGAATCGCCGACCCGCGCAGGGTCTGGGCGAGAGTGGAGACGCGAGAAGGCATCTGGTGGGGGCGGCGCCGCCGGCGGCTGAGGGGTGTAAGAAGGCTTCCGTTTTGTTATGAAGGTGACGGCGGGCCGCCTCAATCGGAAGTCCTCGATCGGGCCCGGTGCGATGTAATTTTATGACTTCCTCTCCCTCGCAGGAGCGTGCGCGGTGACGCCGTGGGTCCGCCGACTCATCGTAGCAAACATCGTCGTCTTCTTCTTGCAAAGCGTCGCCGGCGTGGAGCGCCAGCTCGCGTTCGTCCCGGCGTTCTTTCTCTATCGTCCGTGGACGGCCGTCACGTACATGTTCGTGCACGGCGGCATCATGCACATCCTGTTCAACATGATCGCGCTGTATTTCTTCGGCCCGCGGGTCGAGGAGCGGCTCGGCGGGCGCAACTTTCTCAGTCTCTACTTTCTGAGCGGAATCGCCGGCGCGTTGCTCTCGGCGATCTTCGCGCCGGGCGCGGCGATCATCGGCGCATCCGGCGCCGTGTTCGGGGTCATGATCGCCTTCGCGCATTTCTGGCCGCGCGTGCAGATCTACATCTTCGGCATCCTGCCGCTCGAAGCCCGCGTCGCGGTGATTCTCATGGCCCTCCTGGCACTCTATAGCGGAGTCCAAGGGTCGCGCTCCGGAGTCGCCGACTTCGCTCACCTGGGCGGCTTCGTCGCCGGTTGGCTCTACGTGAAGTGGTTCGACATGCGGCTTGGCGCCAAGAAATTCCGGTCGAAAGCCACGTCGCCCATCGCCAAGGACAAGCTGCTCAACTGGAAGCGGGTCGATCCCAAGTCCGTGCACGAAGTCAATCGCGACGAAGTCAACCGCATCCTCGACAAGATCAGCGCCAAGGGACTCAGCAGCCTGACATCGGAGGAGCGGCTCTTCCTGTCGAACTTCGTTCCGCCCGACGACCGGGTTCCTCCGCCGACCTGAGCGAGTCAGCCTTCGCCGCTGCGGGTGAAGCGGTTCACGACAAGGCGAAGAGCTATTCGGCGCGAAGTGCGATCGCGGGATCGACGCGGGCGGCACGCCGCGCGGGCAGTGACGCCGCCACGAGGCTCGTCGCCGCCAGAATCAGGGACACGCCGACGAGCGTGAGCGGATCATTGGGCGCGACGTTGAACAGGAGCGCCGACATGAAACGAGTGGCAAACGCCGCGATGACGAGCCCCAGCGCGAGCCCGCTGACGGCGAGGGCGAGCCCGTGCCGCACGACGAGCCACCGAACCTGCGCCGGCTGCGCGCCGAGCGCGACGCGGATGCCCATTTCGCGCGTGCGGTTGCGCGACACGTGGGCCAGCACGCCGTACACGCCGACCACCGCGAGCACCACTCCGACGAGCGCGAAGCCGAGCAGCATCGTCGTCATGAACCGGATGCGCGCCATCGACGCGGCTCGCAACACGTCCATCGGCTTCGCGTCGATCAGGGCGAGCGATGGATCGAGGTCGTGCACGACTTCGCGGAGCGACGCGACCAGGTTCGCCGGATCGCCGTCCGTACGGAGCAGCACGACCACGTCGGTTGGCGGCTCCTGCGACGCGGCGTGGAAGACTTCGATGCGCGGCTGAACGTCGAGCGCATCGACGTGTTCGCCGGCGACGACCCCGACAATCGTATACCAGGTCGATTTCGCCGTCGGCACCTTGTCGAACGCGATGCGCTGGCCAACGGGGTTCTGCCCCTGGAAATAGGATTTCGCCAACACGTCGTTGACGAGCACGACCGGCGGGCTGCCAAGTCCGTCTGTCTCGTCGAACATACGCCCGCCGATCAGCGGCACTTTCATCGTCTTGAAGTAGCTGGCGGTGACCGTGCGATGGCCGACTTCGGTCCCGTATTGGTCCGCGGCGCGCCCGTAAGCGATGTAGTCGGTCGTGTATCCCGTTCCTATGAACGGGATGCTCGTCGCGAGGGCCACGTTCGTGACGCCCGGAATCGCGCGAGACCGAGTCTCGAGCTGCGACATGAACGCCTGCACCTTGGTGCTCGTGTCGTACGACCGGTTCAAACCGACTTGCGCCGTCAGGACTCCGTGCGAATCAAAACCGGGGTTCACGTCGCGAATCTGCAAGAAGCTTCGGACGACGAGGCCGGCGCCGGTGGTCATGAGCAGCGCCAGCGCCACCTCTCCGACGACGAGCACCTCACCCCACCGCTTCGCATTGGAGCTCTGCCCCGCTCCGCGGCTGCCTTCCTTGAGCGAGTCCGCTGGATCGCGGCGCCGCATCCAGAGCGCGGGCGCGACGCCGAACAGGAGTCCGCTCACAATCGTGATGGCAAGCACGTAGACGAGGACCGCGGCGTCGACTCCGAAGTCGTGGACGCGGAGCATGCCCTCCGGTTGCAGCCGCACGAGCGCACGGGTGCCGGCCCAGCCCAGCAAGAGTCCCGCGGCTCCGCCGAGTCCTGAGAGAATCAGACTTTCGGCGAGCGCTTGTCGCACCAGCCGCCCGCGGCCCGCGCCGAGGGCGAGCCGCAGCGCCGCTTCGCGCTCGCGTCCGGCCGCCTGAACGAGAAGAAGATTTCCTACGTTCGCGCAGGCGATGAGCAGGAGAAACGCGACCGACGTGAGAAGGAGGAGCAACGGCAAGCGCGTGTCGCCGACGAGGAACGACTGGAGCGGCCAGATCGCGGCGCCCATGTACTTGTTCGTCCCCGGGTATTGCTGCTTGAGCCGGGACACGACGGTTTGCAGCTGTGCGTCCGCTGCCTCGAGCGACACACCGGGTTTGAGGCGCGCGATGGCGCGGACCCAATGCGCCCGCCGGAAGCCGGGGTCGCCGCGCGACTGCGGATCCCACCCGATCGACCGCCACACGTCCACGTCCTCGAAGGGGAACGCGAAGCCTGGCGGCATCACGCCGACGACCTCGAAGTCGCGCGCGTTGAGCGTGATGTGCTTTCCGATGATCGCGGCGTCGCCGCCGAAGCGCGTGCGCCACGCGCGGTCGCTCAACATGGCTACGGCAGCCGGGCGCCAGGTCTCGGCGTCGGTGAAGGTCCGGCCGAGGGCCGGGCGCTCGCCCATGACCGAAAAGAAGTTTCCGGCCACGTTGACCGCCTGAATGGTCTGCGGGTCGCCGCGGCCCGTGAGCGTGTACGTGCCGAGAAAATTCGCGTATGCCGTCACGTCCTGGAACGCGGGCACGCCATCGCGCCAGTCGAGCACGTTCGCCGGCGCGGCGGTGTTGAGATGCCAGTGCTTCTCGGGGTTCTCTTCGGTGATCATCGCCAGTCGATCCGGCGACGGATAGGGCAGCGGCTGCAGCACGACGGCGTTCACCGCCGAGAAGATCGCGACGTTGGCGCCGATGCCGAGCGCCAGGGTGATGACCGCGGCGAGGCCGAGCGCCGGTGTGCGGCGCAGCGCTCGCAACGCGAAACGCGAGTCGGCCGCGGCGTCCTCGAGCCACCTGAGCGGACGCACGTCGCGGTGCTCCTCGCGCACGCGCTGCACGCCGCCGAAGTGCGCGAGGGCGTTCCGCCGCGCTTCCTCGGGATTCATGCCGAGCTTCACGTTCTTCTCGGTCTCGAGGTCGATGTGAAACCGGATCTCGTCCGACAATTGATCGGCCGCCGACGGACGGATCGCGCGAAGCCGCGCGCGAAGGGCGTGGAAGAGACTCATCGATCGATACCGTCAGGAGGTTTTGAGGATCAACTCGACCGCGGTCACGTAGCGCCGCCAGCTGTCGGTCTCCGATCCGACGGCGCGGCGTCCGGACGCCGTGAGTCGGTAGTACTTGGCCCGCCGGTTGTTCTCCGTGGTGCGCCAATCGCTGTCGACCCATCCGCGCTGCTCGAGGCGCTGCAGCGCGGGGTACAGGGAGCCCTGGTTGACGTCGAGCACCCCTCGCGAAAACTGCTGGATTCGCGCGCTGATCCCCCACCCGTGCATGGGTTCGAGGGCGAGCGTCTTCAGGATGAGAAGGTCCAGCGTGCCGCGCAGAACGTCGGATTGGTCGGACGCCACCGGGAGGGCTCTTCTGTAGGGTTTCTACAGAGAATAGGCTCGCTCCTGTAGAAACGCAACAGGAGGCTGATGGAAGGCCTGGTGCGCGGGGGTCAGGCTCCTTGGTCGCGGGCCGAACCACCTGGGCTCCTCGAGCGCGGTCCTGAATTACCTAAAGCAGAGCGCGGTCCTGAACTACCTAACGCAAAGGACGCCGAGGCGCAGAGGACGCGGAGAACAACCTCGGAGCTGAAGTCGTCGCGGCCGTTCGCAGGCCGTCCCCCGCGTCCGCTGCGCCTCCGCGTCCTCCGCGTTGAAGCAGTTGCAGTTGCCGGCCGACAAGCGAAACGGCCCGCCGGTGCATTGCACCGGCGGGCCGTCCGTCGTTCGCCAATGGTGTGGGCGCTTTACGGCGTCCCGGCGGGGTTCGCGAGCGCAACGCTCGTCTGCCCCTTGGTCTCGATCACGAACACGGCGCGGCGATTGAGGTCGGCGCCCGGCTGGTCGCCCCAGGCCTTCGGGGTGACGAGGCGCGTCTTGCCGTAGCCAACCGTCTCGATCAGCGCGGGCGACATGCCCTGCGCGGCGAGGTAGTCGGCAACAGACTTCGCGCGACGCTCCGACAGCACGAGGTTGTAGCGCACCGACCCGGCCGGGTCAGCGAAGCCCTCGACCGTCACTTTCGACTGCGGGTAGTACTGCTGCACGACGTGCGCGAAGCGAGTGAGCGACGCCTGGTCCTCGGGACGCACGGTCGCGTCGTTGAACGCGAAGTTCACGGGCATGTCGAAGTGCAGACCGTCCTGCATCGCCGTGATCTTGGCGTTGAAATCATTGCGCATCGACTGAAGGTCGGTCTTCAGCTGCTGCACGTCGCCCTGCACCAGACCGAGCTGCTGGCGAAGTGCGCTGTCCGTCGAGGCGCGCTGGCTGGCTTCGGCGTCGAGCGCCGCTTTCTGCTGAGCCGACGCCTGGGCGAGGGCATCAGCGTTCTGCTGCTGGGCGCGCTTGAGGGCGCCGGTCGTGGCGCAGCCGCTCAAGAGTGCGATAGTTCCGACCCATCCGAGGATCGATCCGGTATGAAGGCGCATCTGCACGATCTCCTGTGGTATTGGTTGGCGAACGGGGTGATTCGCAGACGGCTAATCGCAAGAACCGGGCACTACATTGGTGACCACGGTCACAGCCGAAAACCATGTCCGTCCAGCGTTTAGCATTCTTATAATAGTTCGTTGCAACCCGCAAGGCATTCGCGGCACCGAAACTCCGTGATGTTCCTCACGGCACCCTGGAAAACGCGCCGCTTGTGTGCGGGCCGTCACAAAAAACCCAACCCTTCCCCTGTGGATGATGTCCAAAGGCGGTTCGCGGGCCCGATGAACCCACCGCCATCCGACCGAGGGGACGGGATGCAAAGCCGCCAACTGTGGCAGTCGATTCGGCGTGACCTGAGCATGGCGCTGAGGCAGGCCCGAAAGGACCGGACCTTCACCGTCGTCGCGCTGGCGACGTTCGCGCTCGGCGTGGGCGCGAACGCCGCGATGTTCAGTGTCGTACGCAGTGTGTTGCTCCGTCCCCTCCCCTACGCACAGCCCGAGCGTCTGGCGGCGATCTGGCCGAAGCGCACGATCTCGAACGCCGAGCTGCTGTACCTGCAGCGGCACGCAACGAGTTTCGAGTCGGTGTCGGCGTTCAGCCCAGGCTGGGGCGTCGCCATGACGGGTGCCGGCGAGCCGCGACAACTCGACGCGGCGCGAGTCTCCACGAATTTCTTCGGCGTGCTCGGCGTCCGGCCCATGCTCGGGCGCGGCTTTCTCGCCGGCGAATCGGAGAAGGGACAGTGGAACGTGACGGTGCTGAGCCACGCGCTCTGGCTGTCGCAGTTCGCGGGCGACAGCGCGGCGGTGGGCCGCGTCGTCGACATGGATGGACAGCCGTATCGCATCGTCGGCGTCATGCCCGCGAGCTTCGAGGTCTTCCAATCGAACGTCGATGCGTGGCTGCCGCTCCAGATCGACCCGGCGTCGCCGTTCCACACGGGCGCCACGGCGCTCGGCTTCGGCCGTTTGCGGCGCGGCGCGACGTTGCCGCAGGCGACGCGTGAGCTCTCGGCGCTGGCTCCGCAAATGCGCGCCGCGTTCAACTACACCGACGACTACGCGCGCGGCGCGACCGTGGTCGACTTGCACGAAAGTCTCATCGGCGACGCGCGCCGTTCGATTCTGGTGCTGTACGCCGCGGTGGCAATCCTCGGGCTGATCGCCGTCGTCAACGTCGGCAATCTGCTCCTCGCGCACGCCGCCGGGCGCCGTCGCGAAATGGCGGTGCGGCGCGCGCTCGGCGCGGCCAAGTCGGTGATCGTACGACAGCTGCTCGTGCAGAGTCTCGTGTTGGCGGCGGCGGGAGGACTCATCGGCACCGCCGTCGGTGTCGCGGGGACGGAAGCGCTGCGGACGCTCCTCGCCGCATCGCTCCCCCGCGCAGGCGAGATTCACCTCGACGTGGCCGTCATCGCGGTCACGGCCCTCGCGACGATCGCCGCGGGAATCGCGTTCGGCATCGGACCCGCGCTGGTCGCGTCGAGTGTCGATCCGGACGGCGTATTGCGCGCCAGCGCGCTCCAAGCCGGCGGCCGCCGCGCCGCGCGGATCCGCCAATCTCTCGTCGTGGCGCAGGTCTCTCTCGCGACGGTGCTCGTCGTCGGCGCGTCGCTGATGGTCGTGTCGCTCTGGCGGCTCGGACGCGTGGACCTGGGGTTCGACCCGAGTCGCGTCGCGACGATGCTGATTCAGCCGTCGAGCGGCCAGGTGCGCGCCGCAGACGCCACGACGTATTTCGACGAGATCGCGCGCCGAGTGGCCGCGCTACCGGAAGTCGAGCGGGTGGGAGCGGCGCAGCACCTGCCGCTCAGCGGCTTCAATTGGAACGGCGATCTCGAGATCGAGCGCCAGCCGATCGCGGCCACGTCGGCCCATCCGCGCGTCGTCTGGCGATCGGTGATCGGCGACTATTTCGGCGCGATGCGGATTCCCCTTCTGCGCGGACGTCTCTTTCTCCC
This sequence comes from uncultured Gemmatimonadaceae bacterium, assembly GCA_963736315.1. Classification (GTDB taxonomy): domain Bacteria; phylum Gemmatimonadota; class Gemmatimonadetes; order Gemmatimonadales; family Gemmatimonadaceae; genus JAQBQB01. Next base: position 20,658 of record CAVTOB010000002.1, read on the forward strand.
CACAGACACGCGCGACGCACCCGCCGTGGTCCTGATCAACGCGACGATGGCACGTCGCTTCTGGCCGGATCGCGATCCAGTGGGCGAGCGAATCAAGTTCGGCAATGGATCGGGCGGGGGCTGGGCGACGATCGTCGGCGTCGTCGGGGACGTGCGGTCCCAAACCGCCGACGCGCCCGCGCCGCTCGAGGTGTACCGGCCGAACGCGCAGCAACGGCTCGTGTTCATGCACTACGTGATTCGCGCGCGCGGCAACCCGCTCGCGGCGATGACGCGGGTGCGCGCGGCCGTCCGCTCGCTCGATCAAACGGTGCCGATCGCTCAGGTCCGTTCGCTCGAGGAGGTCGCGTCGACGCCATCGACGACGCGACGCATGATCGCGCGGCTGCTCGCCGCGTTCGCGGCGCTCGGTCTGTTTCTCGGCGCGGTCGGGATCTACGGCGTGGTGGCGTACGGCGTGCGACGTCGCACGCGCGAGATGGGAATTCGCGCCGCCCTCGGTGCGGTCGAAGGCCGCCTCACCACGATGGTTCTCGGCGAGGGTCTGCGTATGTCGTCGCTCGGCATCGGGATCGGCGTCGCGGCCGCCGCGGTCGCGACTCGTCCGATGCGCGCGCTGTTGTTCGGCGTCGCCCTGGTCGATCCGCTCGTCTACGCGGCGGTCGCGCTCGCACTCGCCTGCGTCGCGATCGTGGCGTCGCTCGCACCGGCGCGGCGAGCGGCGCGTATCGACCCGGTCGTGGCGCTGCGCTCCGATTGACGAACGCGCTCGCGGCGATCAGGACTTCGCCGACGCGAGAAACCGCGCATACGCCGCTTCGACGTTGGCCACCTGACGGGCCTGAAACCGCCAGAGGATCGCCGAGGCGACAAACGCGAGGATGCCGGGGACCGTCATCGCGACGACGAAGATGAGAGCGCAGCCGAGCAGAATGCCGAGCACCGCGAGTCGGCGCAGGTCGCGATAGGGCGTCAGCATTCGCTGCTTGGTCGCATAGAGCACGTCGGGGTCGAAGGAGCCCGCCGCCTTTAGCGCGGCCACGACCCGGGAAGAGTCGACCGGCCCGAACGGATTGCGCGCTGACGGCGGCATTTCGGCCATGCTGGCTCCTGAGGGGTTCGCGGACTCGCTCCCTTCGCATTGCGAAATCGGCGGCCCAAAGACGCCAACGCGAAGGCGGCTTCGTCCTCGCGGCGCCTGCATGCGCTTCGTAGCTTCACGGCGGTCCGCTCGTCCGACGGGGGAAATGGAGCTTCGGGACCAGCTGCAGGCGGCATTGGGAGGCTCGTACACCGTGGAGCGGGAGCTCACGCGCGGCGGCATGTCGCGCGTGTTCCTGGCGACCGAAACGGCGCTCGATCGGGCCGTCGTGATCAAAGTGATCTCGCCCGATATGGCCGCCGGCGTTTCGGCGAGCCGGTTCGCGCGCGAGATCCGGCTCGCCGCGTCGCTCCAGCAGGCGAACATCGTTCCCCTGCTTTCAGCCGGCGAATCCGCGGGGCTTCCCTACTACACGATGCCGTTCGTGGCGGGCCTGTCCCTGCGGGACCGGCTCGGCAAGGTCGGTTCGCTGCCGATCCCGGAAGCGTCGAGCGTCCTTCGCGACGTCGCGCGCGCGTTGGCGTACGCGCACGAGCGCGGCGTCGTGCATCGCGACATCAAGCCGGACAACGTGCTCCTCTCCGGCGGAGCCGCCGTCGTCACGGATTTCGGAATCGCCAAGGCACTCACGGCGGCGCGCACGGAGGCGCACGACACGACGATCACGCAGGCTGGATCGGGCGTCGGCACTCCGGCCTACATGGCGCCGGAACAGGCCGCGGGCGATCCGAGCGTCGACCATCGCGCCGACGTTTACGCGTTCGGCTGTTTGGCGTACGAGCTGCTCACGGGCGAGACCCCGTTCCACGGCCGCCCGATGCACCAGGTGCTCGCCGCGCACTTCGCCGAGACGGCGCCCGCGGTGACGGCCAAACGAGTCGACACGCCGCCCGGACTTGCCGGTCTCATCGCGCAGTGTCTGGAAAAGGATCCCGGCAAGCGACCGCAATCGGGGAGCGAGCTCGTGCTGCGGCTGGAGGACTTGACGACGACTCCAGCGACGCCGATCGGAGTCCGCCGGACGAGGCGCGGGTTGGGAGCGCTCATCGCGGTCAGCGCTGTGTTGCTGATTGCCGCCGGCGCCGACCTGTTGTTCCGGCGCGCGGGCGCAAGCGACGACAACGCCGGAGCGGCGCGTACTTTGGCGGTGCTGCCGTTCGCGAACGTCGGCGGGGACTCGGCGCAGGAATACTTCGCCGACGGCTTGACGGACGAGCTGTCGACCGTGCTGGGCAAAGTGCCCGGGGTCCAGATCACTGCACGCTCGTCGGCGTACAAGTACAAGGGACGTCGCGATCTCGACGCGCGCAGTGTCGGCCGCGCGCTCGGGGCCGAGTTCATCGTGCAAGGCAGCGTGCGCCGCGAGGGCGACAGCATTCGCGTGGCCACGCAGGTCACGCGATCGGCCGACAACAAGGAGGTCTGGTCGGAGAGCTACCCCGGCGATGCGCGCAACGTCTTCGCGGTCGAAGACAAGATGATCAAAGCGGTCACGGCGGCGCTCGGCCCGCATCTCGGTCTGCGCACGGCGTCCAGCGCGGCCGTGTCGCCGGCGCCCGCGAGCGGTGGCAACCAAGGGACGGCGAGCGCCGAGGCGCACGACGCCTACATGCGCGCGCGCTTTTTCGTCTTGACGCGCCGATCGGTGTCCGAAGCGGCGAATCTGTTTCAGAAGGCGATCGACAAGGACTCGAATTTCGCGCGCGCGTATGCGGGCCTGGCGGAGACGCTCGAATATCTGCCCTACTACAACGGCGCATCCGCGGCCGATCTTCGCGCTCGCGTCGAGGCGGCGGCGAATCGCTCGCTTGCGCTCGACAGCACGCAGGCCGAGGCGCACGTCGCGCTCGGCATGATGCATTCGCATGCGTGGGAGTGGGACACCGCCGGCGACGAATTTCGGCGCGCGCTCACGTTGGATCCGACCGATGCGTCGGCGCACACCCAGTACGCGAGGTACCTCATCACAGTGGGCCGGCCGCAGGAGGCGCTGACCGAGCTGCGCACCGCCCAACAGCTCGACCCGGTATCGGCGGTCGCGCCGGCGTGGATGATCAGCGCGAACCTGGCGTTGGGGCGGCTCGACGAAGCCCTCGCGCAAAGCCAGACCATCTTCGAGATCGACTCGACGGTCGCGCCGGCCATCGACCTGTCGGCGCTTGGCTTCGCCGCGGCCAAGCGCTACGACGAAGCGCTTCGGCGCGAGCGACATTCTCGGACGGTCGCGCCACTCTTCGCGGCCAACCTCGCGCTCATTTACGGACAGGCCGGCATGCGCGATTCTGCGCTCCAGATGGCGCGCGAGGTGGAAGGACGTCCGCGAACCTGGGCCAGTGAGATCGTCATCGCGTACGCCTACCTCGGCATCAGGGATACCGCGCGCGCGCTCGATGGACTGGAGCGCGCGACGGCCCTTCATGCGATCTGGCCCTCGTTCGGCTCATTGTGCTACTCCCAATTCGACGTTCTGCGCTCGAATCCACGTTTCGCCGCGTTGGTCCGCCGCGTCCGGCTCGACGAGCAGAAGTTCACGTCGCCGCAAGCATGCCGGGTCCCCGCGCCTTGAAGACACACACGGTTGCCATAGTCAGCCCTGCACGTCGAGTCTCACCTCCGCGCGAAACGCCGGCAGTGTCTGAAGGTCGACGTGCTGCATGCCTCCGAGGTGAAGCTCTCGCAGTCGCGGGAGTCTGGTGAGCGCGGCGATCCCCGCGTTGGTGATGCCGGGGATCGAGGAGAAGTCGATCGACTCGAGGGAATCGATCTCCGAGAGATACTTGGGCGTTCGGTCGGTCGCTCTCGTGTAGCTGGCGAAGTATTTCTCGAGTCGCGGCAGCTTGGTGATGTGCGACGTCGCAACGTCGCCGGTGTCTCGACAATACATGAGCACCAGCGATTCGAGCCGCTCGCAACGGCCGATGTGCCGGTAGCCGTCGTCCGGAACGTCCATCGGCATCAGTTCGCGAAGCGATGGAAAGCGCGGGAGCGCGGAGAGCGCCGCGTCGTCCACGTTCTTGCAACTCACCGACAGAGCGCGGAGCGTCGGTATCTCGGAAAGCGCCGTGAAGCCGCGGGCACGCAGGTTGTGGCAGCGGCGGCCCCAGATGTACTCGATCGAGCGCGAGCGGCTCAACGCGACGAACCCGTCGTCGCCGGCTTCGGTGTCCTGGCACATGAGAAAACGCAAACGCGGCATCGCGGCGATGTAGGGCATGGAATCGTCTTTCGCGTCGAAGGCAAGGAAGCCCAGATGCGGCAGCGAAACGAGCGGCGCGAGTCCGGGCGAGGTGATCGCGAGCCGGCTGTCATCGACGTTGAGCCCGAACAGGCCGTCGAGGCCGACCAGCGCTGCCAAACCCCGGTCCGTGATGCTTCCACGCAACATCAGCATGTTCGGCCCGGCGTCAGCCGACGTGAGTCCAAACTCCGCTTCCCCGCCCTGCCATGACTTGAAGACGGGATAGTCGTGCAGCGCGGCGAGCCCCGCATCGGTGACGAGGTCTCCGGCGCGAAGGTGGGTGAGCCGCTCCTTGCCCGCGAGCGCGCGGATCGTTCCGTCGCCGGTGGGCGTCGACGCGAGATCGACGCGCGTCAGCCGCTCGCATCGGGCCAGATGCGCCGTTCCGGCGTCGGTGACGGTCGTTCGCCACAACCCCAGCCGCTCGAGTTTCGGCAGTCGTGCCACGACCTCCAATGAGCGATCGCTTATCGGACATCCGCCGAGATCGAGCTCTCGCAATTCGGTCATGCGCTCGAGGTGGGCGACGCCGGCGTCGGTGAGGTTCTTCGATCCGCCAAGACGCAAAACGGTGACGTGCTCGAGACGGGCGACGCGCTCGAGGATCTCGTCGGTCATCTGGCCGTTCGCGTCGAGCCCGGGCAGTCCACGGTTTCGGATCGACGCGATGGCGGCGTCCCAATCGCGTGTCCGCGCGAGCGACGGCGGCAGCTCCTCGGCCGGCCTCGCGAGCACGCTGAACGGCGCCGCCGCCTTGGGGTGAGAGTCGGCGGCGTGATCGACGGTGTACTCGATCAGGTCCGCCCAGGTGGTGAACCCGTCGTCTCGCGCGATGAGCCAACGCGCGTCGTCGAGGGAGATGGGAACATCTTCGCCCTCCGTTTTGGGAGGTCTGCCGAGGTCGAGCTGGACATACCGGCGCATCGCCTCCCACGACCTGCGGTGCCACGTGTGCGCCCACAGGCGCTCCATGGCTTCCGGCGTGCCCGTGCGATACGCGTCGAGGAGGATCGAAGCCATGCGCTGAAAGCGCTCGACGCCGGCGCGCGCCGCCGGCGTCGACGCGCGGCGCAACATCGCGGCGACCTCGAACATGCCGAGACGTTCGGCCCTGTCCGCCGCGGTCATGCCATCGTTGTTGGTCGGCGACGGGTCGGCGCCGTTCGCGATCAACAGCTTCGCGACGGCCATCGCACGCGACTCGTCGTCCGGTTGGAGCCACATCAGCGGCGTGTTCCCGCCGCCCGACACGCGCGCTCGCTCGGGATCCTCGGCCAATACGTCGCGGAGCCGCTCGATCTGGCCGGCATACGCCAGCTCCCAGACGTCGCGGCTGTAGCGGCTCAGGAGGTCGATCATCTCCTGGTGCTGCGAGTAGACCGCCGCGCCGAGTGGCGTGTTGCTCCAGTTGGATTCGACGGGATCGATCTCCGCGCCGCGCGCGATCAAGAGTCGAGCGACGTCGAGCGCGTTGGCATACGCCGCATGGTGGAGTGCGCGCTCCTTGTCCTTGTTCTCGACGTCCGGGGATACGCCGAGGTCGAGCAGCAGCGCGACGACGTCGGCGCGGTTGCGCGTCGCGGCCGCGGCCATCGGCTCGGGCGCGCGACGGAGCTCGGGGCTTCGCTCGAGTTGAGCGCGTACCGCCTCGCGATCCAGCCGCATGGCCGAGGCGGCGAGCGTCTCGACGGGCGAGAGGGCGACCTGAGTGCGCGTCGCGCCGTAGCGAGCGAGGAGCTCGGCCATCTCGGTCTCGCCGCGGCGCAGGGCCTCCTCGTACGAGCTTCCCTGGGGAAGATTCTTCGCGGGAGGCGGCGGCGCGTTGGGGTTCGCCCCGTGAGACAGACACCACTCGGCCAGCTCGAGGTCGTCGTTGTCGACGGCGATCCACAGGTGCCACCGTGCGCCGGAGCCGTAGCCGCCCTGCGACAGCATCGACCACTCGGGATCGTCCCAGTCGGCGGCGCGGCCGCGGCGCACCGAGTACTCGTACATCAGCTTCAGATACCACAGCACGGTCCCGTGGAAATGGATGTTGTAAATGACCTGGCCGTTGTAGTCGGCGGGCGAGGACGCGAACTCGGCGCCGCGGTCGAGCAGGAGGCGAACCAGCTCGTCACGCCTCGGGTGCGGCGGGCGATCCTCCTCACCTTCGCCGATCGCGCCGACGAGCGGCGTGTAGCGGCTGCTGCCGGCCATGAAGTAGTCGTTCGGGTCGGCGCCGCGGTCGAGCAGGGCGCGCGCGATCGCTACGGCGTTTTCGTCCACGGCGGCGAGCGGAAGCCGGGTGAAGCAGAGGAAGAGGAGCGGCGTCCAGCCTTTCGGACCCCAGTCCTTCACCAGAAGGTCACGGCTGCGCCCCGCCCCGCCTCGGCCGCTTCCCTCCGGCGCGTCACGGGTCCGCGCGAGCTCGGGCCGTGCTTCGAGGTCGTGCAGGACGCCGGACAGGTCGCCGCAGACGACTTTTGTGTAGAAGCTCGCATTCGCAATCTCTGGATAGCGCGCGAGCAGACGCATCGCTGTGCCGCGGGCGCGCACGTGGTCCGGCCCGCCGCGGACATGGTGGTCCGGACACGCGTTGTCGAGGAATCGCCAGACCAGTTCCTCGGTGGCGCGGCCCGCCGGCCCGGCTCCGGCGAAATGCTCTTTGAGCGCGGCCCACCCGGGGAAGCCCAGCTCGCGCGCGACGGCGTGCTGGATGGTGCGGAGCGTCGGTGTGTCGGCGGCGTCGGGCAACGCTTTCGCGAGCCGCACGCGTGCGTCTTCGACGTTCTCGCGGAGCGCCCTGAGCCAGCGCTTCGCCTCCCTCTTGAGGCTCTCGAGGGAGTCCGTGGGCGCAATACGCCTGGACATGATCCTCCTCCCGTAGACGCCTGAAGTCCGCTGAATACAGGCCGGAAGAAGGTCCGAGCGACGAACGAACGAACCAGTTGGGTGGGATTGCTCCCTTGCCGCGGACAGGAGGCGCCCCAGCGCGCGCTGCCCGAAGATTGCGACGGCCCGGGCCGCGCTGTCAATCGCGACGCTTGTTGGGGAAAGCCGCTCTAGCGGCCCGACGCCTGCGCTAGGAACCTTAAGCGTTCGCGACCGTTGACCGGAGCCCTGAAAATCCTAAACTGCCCGCCGTGAACGGCGGTCGAACGAACGGCGCGCTGGCTGACGCCCGCCTCGTCGAGCTCGCGTACTGCGACGCCGACGCGGCCTTCATTTCGCTCGACAGCAACCGCAATGGGCTGACCGACGACGAGGTTCTCGCTCGCCGACTGCGTTACGGCCGAAACGAGGTCGCGCACGAGAAGCCGCCGACGTGGTATGCCGAGCTGGCGCGGGCGTTCGCCAACCCGTTCAACTTCCTCCTGACGACGCTCGCCGTCGTGTCAGGGCTGACGGGCGACCACGAGGCGATGGTCGTCATCAGCGTGATGATCGTGTTCAGCACCGGACTCCGCTTCGTGCAGGAGTTCCGGTCGAACCGGGCTGCATTGGCGCTGCGCACGCTGGTCCGCACGAACACAGCGGTCGAACGCGCCGGAGACGAATTCGATCCGGCAAGCGCGCCCGTGACGCGGCGCCGTGAGATCCCGCTGGATGAGCTGGTGCCGGGAGACATCGTCTACTTGTCGGCGGGCGACATGATCCCCGCCGACCTCCGCGTCGTCGCGGCCAAGGATCTCTTCGTGAGCCAAGCGGCGCTCACCGGAGAGCCGCTCCCCGTTGAAAAGGCGGAGCGTACGCAACGCCCGGCCACGTCTCCCTCGATCGCCGAGCTGCCGACCGTGTGCTTCATGGGCACGAGCGTCGTGAGCGGCACCGCGACCGCGTTGGTGGTCGCGACCGGCGCAGAGACGAGCTTCGGGCGCCTCGCCAAGGGGGTCTCCGGACCGCGCATCGAGACGGCGTTCGACGTCGGCGTGCAACAAGTGAGCTGGCTCTTCATCCGCTTCATCGCGGTGATGGTGCCGATCGTCTTTCTGATCAATGGACTCAGCAAGGGCAATTGGGTCGAAGCGCTGCTCTTCGGTCTCGCGATCGCCGTCGGGCTCACGCCCGAGATGCTGCCGATGATCGTCACGACGAACCTGGTGAAGGGCGCCGTGACGATGGCGCGCCGGAAGACGGTGGTGAAGCGGCTGAATTCGATCCAGAACTTCGGCGCGATGGACATCCTCTGCACGGACAAGACCGGCACGCTCACGCAGGACAAGGTCGTCCTCGAGCGATACGTCAACGTCGTGGGGGAGGAGGACGATCTCGTTCTCGCGCTCGCATTCCTCAACAGCTTCTACCAAACGGGGCTCAAGAATCTGCTCGACGTCGCCGTCCTCGAGCACGCCGAGCTTCAACGCGAGTTGGCGATCGACAAGGCGTACGGGAAGGTCGACGAGATCCCGTTCGACTTCACGCGGCGTCGGATGTCCGTCGTCGTCGATCACGAGCACCGGGACCACCAACTCATCTGCAAGGGCGCCGCCGAGGAAATCCTGGCGGCCTGCAAGTTCGTGCGTGACGACAGCGCGCCGCTCGACGAGGCGCGCATTCTCGAGCTCGACGCGGAGCGTCGCGACGACGCGCGGGGGCTCGTGGCCGAGATGAACGAAGACGGGTTTCGCGTCGTGGCGGTGGCTTATCGGGCGTTTCCGACGACGCACGGCCCGTACTCGGTGACGGACGAATCGGAAATGATTCTGGCCGGGTTCATCGGCTTCCTCGACCCGCCGAAGGAGTCCGCGGCGCCCGCGCTGCGGGGGCTGGCGGCGCAGGGAATCTCCGTGAAGATCCTCACCGGCGACAACGATCTCGTGACTCGCAAGATCTGCCGCGACGTCGGGCTGGGCGTCGGACACATCGTGCTCGGCAGCGAGCTCGCGGGACTGGACGACGCCGCGCTCGGCGCGATCGCGGCGGAGCACACGGTGTTCGCCAAGCTCACGCCCGACGACAAGACGCGCATCGTGCGCGCGCTCAAGGCGCGCGGACACACGGTGGGATTCCTCGGCGACGGGATCAACGACGCGGGCGCCCTCCGTCAGGCCGACGTCGGCGTCTCCGTGGATTCGGCCGTCGACATCGCGAAAGAGTCGGCCGACATCATTCTGCTCGAGAAGAGTCTGTTGGTGCTCGAGGAGGGTGTCGTCGAAGGGCGTCGCACGTTCGGGAACACGATCAAGTACATCAAGATGACGGCGAGCTCGAACTTCGGGAACGTGTTCAGTGTGCTGATCGCGAGCGCGTTTCTACCCTTCCTGCCGATGCTCCCCGTGCAACTCCTCACCGTCAATCTGCTGTACGACTTTTCGCAGGCGGCGATCCCGTGGGACGACATGGACCCGGAGTACATCCGCGTTCCACGACAATGGCGTGCCGATGACATCGGCCGATTCATGATCTTCGTCGGCCCGGTCAGCTCCATCTTCGACGTCGCGACGTTCCTGTTGATGTGGTACATCTTCGGGGCGAACGCGCCCGCGCGCCAAGCGCTGTTTCAATCGGGATGGTTCATCGAGTCGCTGGCGACGCAAACGCTCATCGTGCACATGATACGCACGGCGAAGCTTCCGTTCTTCGAGAGCCGCGCCACGACGCCGGTGCTGCTCACCACGGGTGCAATCATCGCGGCGGGTCTCATTCTTCCGTTCGTCGCGTTCGGCCGTAAACTCGGCCTGGTCCCGCTTCCCGGAGACTATTTCCCCTGGCTCGTGACGATCTTGCTCTCGTACGCCGTGCTCACGCAGATCGTGAAGGGGTGGTACATTCGCCGCTTCGGCTCGTGGCTCTGAGCCGGCGACCAACCATCGCACCGAGCACCCCTTGATCCGCCAAACGGTCGTCACGATCGCCGCCTGCGTGATTGCAGCGGCACCCGCGACGCGTGCGCAACGCGTCGACCGCGCCGAGCACCACCAGTTCGCCATCGACAGCTTCAAGACCGAAAGCGGCGTCGTCTTGCCCAAGGCGATCGTGGTGTACGGCACGTACGGACACCTCAACGCCGCGCGCGACAACGCGATCCTGCTGCCGTCGCACTACATGGCCAACCACCATGGGTACGAGTGGCTGATCGGACCGGGGCGCGCGCTCGACACGGCGACGATGTTTCTCGTGGCGACGGAGCTCTTCGGCAACGGACACTCGTCGTCGCCCAGCAACACGCCGGAGCCGTTTCACGGACCGCGATTTCCCGTGACGACGATTCGCGACAACGTCGGGGCGGTTCACCGGCTGCTCGTCGAGGATCTCAAGATCACCCATCTGCGGGCCGTGATCGGCTTCTCGATGGGCGCGCAACAGGCCTTTCAATGGGCGGTGAGCCATCCGGACTTCGCCGATCGAATCGTCGCGACCTCGGGCACCGCGAAGACGTACGGCCACGGCATCGTCCGACTCGAGGGCCAGATCGCCGCACTCACCGCGGACCCGGCGTTCAACGATGGGGACTACACCGCGCCGCCGAAGAAAGGCATGGAAGCGTTCGGCATGGTGTGGGCCGGGTGGCTCTATTCGCAGGAGTGGTGGCGACGAGAGCTATGGAAGACGGTCACGCCGCCCGGAACGACGTTCGATCAGTACGTCAGCACGTTCCGCACGAACTTCCTGTCTGCCGCCGACGCCAACGACGTGATACTCCAGGCGCGCACGTGGCAGCGGCACGACGTCGGCGCGACGCCCGGCTTCGGCGGGGACGTGGAAAAGGCACTCAGGTCGATCAAGGCGCCGCTGTTGTACATGCCGTCCGAGACCGACCTGTATTTCCCGATGACCGATGCGCGCTACGAGCAGCAGTTCATCGCGAAGGTGCAGTTCACGCCGATTCCCTCGCTCTGGGGGCACCCCGCCGGCGCGGGCGCGAGTCCCGAGGACCGCGACTTCTTGAACAAAACGATCGCCAAGTTCCTCGCCGGAAACTGAGAGAAGCCGTCAGTCGCGAGTCGTCAGCCGCCGCTCTCGACCAACATGTCTTGCCGGGCAATCACCGGCTGCTCGACCCGGTCCGCCAGAATCGATTGATAGACGAGAAGCAGTACCGCGCCGACCGTCACGATCTTCTGCGCCGTCACCTGCACGACGAGCCCGACCGGGGTCGACGCACGCGGTCCAAAGTCGAGGACGACGACGTACGCCGTCAGCAGTGCGATCATCACGACCCAGGCACCGCCGACGCGCGGCGACCGCTCGCCGCGACTCGCCGCGAGACCGAGGAAGAGCGGCACGACGGGAAACACGCGAAACGCCAGCTTGGTGAACAGCACGTGTGTGGACCAGAATCGGTTCTCGGGCGTGGCCGCGACCCCGATGAAGCACGCGCACACGAACACGCCGGCGAGGACGGCGAGCCGAATCAGCGGGACGGCCCGCGGCGAGCGCGAGTAGACTCGCGCCAGTCCCGCGAGAATCCCGCCCATCCCGACGACCAACACGACGAGGCTGACCACGAAGAGCGCCGCGCCGATCGGATTCGACTGGCCGCTGAAAGTGACGGTGGCGCCCAAGTCGCTGAAGAAGTTGTGAAAGAACTGGTAACCCGACGTCGAGTGATCGCGGTACGTTCCGCCGGGGTAGACGATCATCGAGACGGCGGCGCCCGCGGCCGCGAACGCCGCCGCGCGCCGTCCCCACGTGAACAGCCGCCGCTCAGTCGGCACGCAGACACCGCTGGTACGACGCGGGCGTGATGCCGAGGTATCGCTTGAACTGCGTCGTGAGGTGGCTCTGGTCGGCGAAGCCGGTCATCGCCGCGACGAACGAGCACGGCAGCCCCTGGACGAGGAGCCGCGTGGCGTGCCGGATTCGCGTTTGAACGAGGTATTGATGCGGAGAAAGGCCAACAGCTCGGGTGAACACACGCACAAGATGGAAAGGAGACACCCCCGCGCGTAAGGCGAGAGCCGTCAGCGAAGTCTGGGCGTTGTCGCCATAGCATTCGTCCAACAGCTCGCGCGCGACGTGCACCACGCGCGGCTCATCCGCCCGGTCCGGCATCGACGTCGACCCGCGCCGCCGGTGCCGATGGACGAGCAGACCCACGGCGTTCGTGAGGGCCTCTTCCGCCGCGTGACGAGCCCCCAGATCGCCGCTCACAGCATGCTCGAGACGTCGCAGCTGCGACGCGACCGCGTCGTCGAGAATCACTGGCGCCTCGAGATCCGCCCAGCCGCCACCGGTGTCATCGAGAAGATCGGTGACGACCTCGGGGGGGACGTGGGCGGCCACGTACTCGAGAACGCCGGCTCCGCGCGCCACCGACCCTGTGTGCACTTCGCCCGGCGGAATGACCACGACCTCCCCGCGCCGCGCCAAATGCTCGGCGCCGCGGTACCACAGGGTTCCGGCGCCGCGCAGCACCAGGCCGATCGTGAAGAACTCGTGCGTGTGCTTGGGGAAGCTCTGCGCATGGTACGACGTGCGCATCAACTCGACAGCGCTTCCTCCCGCCATCGGTACGGCGGCGATCTCAGCACGATCGCGCCGCGCCCTAAGGGCGCCGTCCGGAGCAGACGCGCTCATCGCTCCGCGAGCCTCGGCCACGTCAAGAATCCACAAGACACCGGATCGGCACCGTTTCTATTTGCATTCGGTCTGGCGGTCATGACGCTCGAATTCCGTCCGAGGAATCCCATGAGGTCGAACACTGTTCCTGGCGAGCACGGCGGCGCCGCTTGGCGACCATTCACGTTGGCATCGGCACTCGTTGTCGCCGGTCTCGCCGCATGTACGCGCGGGGCGATGTCGACCTCCGCCGGCGGTGTGATCGACCCCACGCTTGCCGCGCGCGGAAAGACGATTTTTCGATACGAGACGTTCGGCGACGAGACGTTCTGGACGGACTCGCTGCACATGCAGCAAGTGATCCAGAGCAGCGTCGATCCGACGACCGCGCTCTCCGTCGGCCTCAAGGTGGACACCGACTCGTTGCCGCCGGCGGTGGTGCAAGGGATCAAGAACGGAACGGTCGATCTCAAGAGTCCGGCGACGACGGTCGCGCTTCTGAAGCTGAACGCGGTGGTGGGCGTTCGCGGCACGGTCGCCACGGTGAACGGCCGCGATGAGCTGACGCGCATCGGCATCACGTGCGCGCTCTGTCACTCGACGGTCGACAATTCGTTCGCGCCCGGCATCGGCAAACGACTCGACGGATTTCCGAACCACGATCTCAATCCGGGCGCGATCATCGCGCTGTCGCCCGTGCTCAGCGCCGAGCAGAAGGCGGTGTACAACTCGTGGGGGCCGGGGAAGTACGACGCTCGTTACAACCACGACGGGAAGAACGGCCCGTCCGTCATTCCGCCGGCGTACGGACTGCTCAACGTCCAGAGCATCACGTACACGGGCGACGGTCGCGAGATCTCATATTGGAATCGCTACGTCGCGGTGACGCAGATGCACGGACACGGCCGTTTTACCGAGTCGCGCCTAACGCCGCCCGAGGACGTGCAGAATCCGCCCGACTCCGTCTCGGCGTTGCTGCCCGCGCTCCAGGAGTATCAGCTGAGCTTGTCCAAGCCGGCGGCTCCCGCCGGGTCGTACGACGCCGCGGCCGCGGCGCGGGGCGAGGCCGTATTCCGCGGTGCCGGCCAATGCGCGACGTGTCACGTCGGGGCGACGTTCACCGACGCGCCGGGAAAATTGCACTCGCCGTCGGAGGTCGTGAGCGAACCGGAGCCGAACGGCGCACCGAGCCTGGCATCGCGCAGCGCGACGAAGCAGTACCGGACGACTCCGTTGCGCGGGCTGTGGCAGCACCCGCCGTACTTCCACAACGGCGTGGCGCCGACGCTCGAGGCGGTCGTCGAGCTTTACGACTCGCGCAAAGGGCTGCACCTCACACCAGAACAGAAATCGGACCTGGTTCAGTACCTGAAGACGCTGTAGCGCCGAGGTCCGAGCGACCCGCGGCTCACCAGCGCTCGAGCTGTCGCCTGTGACGCAGCAGGTGACAGATCGCGTGCTCCATGAGCATTTCGGGGTCGTATTGCGGACCCCAGCGCACGGGAAAAACGAGCGCCCTGATTTCGTCCTCGGTGGAATTGCGGAGCGACTCGACGGTCGCCTCAGTGAACATGATCCCTTCGGCGAGCAAGCGCCGCACGTCGCGCGGTGAGGAGATCAGCGCCGGATCGACCTGATACTGCTCGATGAAGTCCACGCCGCGCGCCTTGCGAATGTAGTGCGCGTAGCGGTGGGCGGCGCCGCATACGTGCGCGCACATGATACGCGGCGACTTGGTCGTCGCGGAGTTCTCGGAACGCTCGCCGTCGAATCGCGACGCATCGAACCAATCGACGACGCGGCAGAAGTCCTCGGCGGCTCGAGCATACTCGTCCATCAGAGCCCCGAACATGCCCGGTCGGCCCGGGTGCTGTATGAACGCGGTTGGCATTGGCGTCGACTCGTTGCGCGTGCGCTGGCAATGTAATGCCGAACGGCTGGCCTCGGCGCGTTCGGCCCTCGATGCGGCCCTCGCGGCGGCCCGGAACGTGAATCACCAAGCGGGGCAGCACCACGGACGACTCCGGTACCCCTATGAACTTCTTGCACTCGCGTCGCAGCGCCAAGCCGGTCTCGTTGATCCAGCTGAACCTTCACGAGGTGAGTCAGCTCTTCAATTCGATGGACCCCTCGCCCTTCCCCGAGCGGGACCTCGATCAGGACGCGGACGAGTACATCGTCACCTGGGCGCGCGAGTATCCGATGGACCATCCACTCGCGCTCCGCGTGCATCTCGAGCGCTGGCCGGCGACCGACCCGACTCCGCTCATCACGGACGCGATCCACCACTACTACGAGTATCGCGCGGGCATTGCGGATCTCGAGTTCAGGCGGATCATGCGCGAAGGCCGAGTCGCGCTGGCCACCGGCCTCGTATTCCTCGCGACCTGTCTCCTGGGCAGACACTTCGTCCCGGAAAACGGCGATTGGGCGGGGTATGTGCGAGAGAGTCTCACCATCGCCGGTTGGGTCGGCATGTGGCGGCCGATGGAGATGTATCTGTACGACTGGTGGCCGGTGCTGCGGCGCGCACGGGTGTTTCGAAAGCTCAGCGCGATGCCGGTGGAAGTCGTGGGCGCGGCCAAGCCCGCGCTGGAGAGTCCTCCCGTCGGGTAGCGCGCCCTCAGTCGAGCCTGATCGTCGGGGGCAGCTTCGCGAGATCGGCGTCGTTGATCGTCGCGGTCGGCGTACGTGCGTCGACTGGCCGATACAACAGCACCGGCACGCGGCTCGATCGCAGGACCTTGTCCGCCACGCTGCCGAACAACCAACGCGACGCGCCGCGTCCGTGAGTCGACATCGCCACGATGTCGACGTCCCGCGCCGCGACTTGGTCGACGATCCCCTGCGCGATCTGCTCCGCGACCACCACCGCGGCGTCCACCGCGACGCCGGTGTCTTCGTGCAGCCGCCGCGCGACGGACGCGAGCTCGGTGTTCGCCTCATCCGCGAGCTGCTGCGTTGCCGGCTTGTCCGGTACGATCGGCATGCTCGTCACGGGCACCGTCGGTTCGTAGGCCGTCATCACCGGGATGACGGGAACCACGCGAAGTAAGACGATCGAGGCGTGCGTGGCGCGCGCCAGATTCATGGCCGCGGGGAGGATCCCGATCGCCAGCCCCGATCCATCGAGCGGCACGAGAATCCTCTCGACACGCTGCGCCGCCGTCCGTCCGTTCGTCGTTCCCTGCTCGGGACGGAGCATGAGAACG
Source organism: uncultured Gemmatimonadaceae bacterium (assembly GCA_963736315.1). Lineage (GTDB taxonomy): Bacteria > Gemmatimonadota > Gemmatimonadetes > Gemmatimonadales > Gemmatimonadaceae > JAQBQB01. The sequence continues at coordinate 36,694 of CAVTOB010000002.1, forward strand.
GGAATCGCCGACCTGCGCATCACGGCGTCCGCCACGCTGCCGAGCCAGGTGCGGCTGAAGCCCGTGCGGCCGTGAGAGGTCATGACGATCAGGTCGGCGCCGACGTCGCGAGCGCGTTGACCGATCATGTCGCCCGGCGCACCGCGCACGACGGCGCAGGTCGCCCTGACGCGCGCTCCCGATTCCAGCTCGGCCGCGATCGACTCGAGATATTTCTGCTCCGCCGACGAGTCGGTCTCCCACGGCAGATCAGCGAACCCGCCGAACGCGAATGGCTCGTGGGCCAGCACGAGATCCATCGACGCCCCGGACTCGCGGGCGATCGACGCCGCCTGGCCGATCGCTTCCTCGGCCAGCGACGAGCGGTCGAGCGGAACGAGCAGTTTGCGAAACATGAAAGCCCCCCGCGCGAGACCATGGCAGGGATCACGCCGGGCGCGAGCTAGCGAATGGCGAGCACCGTGGCACCGCGCACCGACCGCCCAGTTCGCATCCTCTCGAGCGCTACCGGCGCCTCGTCGAGGCGCAGTGTCTCGATCGTCGGCCTCAGCGAGAGGTCGGCGGCTACCTCCAATGCTTCGCGCACGTCTCGACGCGTCACGTTGGCGACGGTCTTGATTTCACGCTCCATCCAGAGATCGGTCTCATATCGAAGTCGCAGCAGATCCGGCCGATCGGCGTCGTTCTTCCGAATGGCGTTGATCACGAGGCGGCCGCCGGGCATCAGCCTGCCCAGCGCCTCGACGACCGGTTTCCACGCAGGCGTCGTGTCGATGATCGCCGCGAGTTGCTGTGGCGGTTGGTCCGTCGTGTCGCCCGCCCAGTCCGCGCCGAGCTCGCGCGCAAACGCGCGCTCTTCCTCGTTCCGTGCGAATACGTAGATGGGCGAATTGGGATGGCGGTGGCGGGCCATTGGGAGTACGAGATGCGCCGAGGCGCCGAACCCCGTCAGGCCGAGCGGGTCGCCGTCGCCGATGTTCGCGAGTCGCAGCGACCGCCATCCGATCGCGCCGGCACACAGCATCGGCGCGGCGTGCGTGTCGTCGAGCGCCGTGGGAATCGGAATGGTGAATGCCGCGGGAGCCGACACATACTCCGCGTATCCGCCGTCGCCGTCACAGCCGTTCGACTGGAATCGGGGGCACAGATTCTCTCGCCCGGACGTACACCAGCGGCATTCGCCGCACGCCCAACGGATCCAGGCGATGCCGACGCGGTCGCCTTCCTTTCGGTCGCGCACGCGCGCCCCGACCGCTTCGATCTCACCGACGGCCTGATGCCCGGGAATGACCGGGTAGTGCGAAGCGGCGACTCGCCCTTCCGCAACATCGAGGTCCGTTCGGCACACGGCACACGCCGACACGCGCATGAGGACGTCGTTCTCACCGATCGTCGGCCGCGCCGCGACGGCCGCCTCGAGCGGAAGGGGATCGTCTGAATCGCGAGCCGGCCGTCGGAGCAGGACCGCCCTCATGGAATCGCTCATCGTCCAATCAGGCCGCTATTCGGGCGCGACGCGAGCGCCCGCACCGAGGCGCGCCTCGTCGTACACCGAGAGAAGCTCGACGAAGCACGAAAGCACCAACGGTCCTATGAACGCACCCATGAGACCGAACATCCGGACTCCCGCGAACACGCCGACGAGCGTGACCATGGGATGAATTCCCGAGACACGCCGGTAGACGACGAGGCGCACGACGTTGTCGACGTTCGAGGCGATTCCGGCGCCGAGCAACGCGAGGAGCGCCGCCGCGCCGAAGCGATGCTGGGCGAGCAGCACGATGATTCCCGGCAGCCAAACGAATCCGCTGCCGAGGATCGGAAGCACCGCCGCGCATGCCGTGACGAACCCCCAGAGCACCGCCGGACGCAGGCCGACGAGGGCGAACGCGATGCCGACGATCGTTCCCTGGAGCACGCACGTGAGCATCGTCCCGAGGAGCAACGCATCCGTCACGGCCCCGAAGCGCGCGGCGAGCAGATCGGCGACGTTCTCCGGCACCGAGAGCAAGCGCTTGACGCGGGCCCACAGCGAGGGAGCGTCGAGCAGCAAGTAGTACAGACCGAACAGCGCCAACACGGCGTTGAGAATCGCCGTCGCCACCCCGCCGACGAAGCGCACGGCGTGCGCGGAAATCCATTCGACGATGCCCGCCACGGCGCCGCCGATGTCCTTCGTCAGATCGGAGCCGCCCATCGGCGTCGAAGCCACCCACCGAGTGATATCGTCGGCAGTCAATCCGCGGAGCGCGGTACTCGCTTCGGTCACGATGGTCGACACGAGCCACGCGCCGGGAACGAGCACGACCGCCAACGTGCCGATCGCGATCACGAGCGCCGCGACCCTTGGAGGAATGAATGCGATGAGCCGGTATTGGAATCGGCGCGTGAGCGCGAAAAGGATGAGCGCCCCGACGAGCCCCGACAGAAACGGCGCGACGGCGACGAGAATGCCGGCGGCCAGAACCAGGAGTGGCCAGCGAAGACTTCTCGCGGTCGCGACGTCGTTCGCCGTTTCGTTGCTCATGCGTCGCTCGAGCGGACGGCAGTTTGCATACCCCACGGCGACTGCTCCGTGTGGCCGGGCCCGCCGTTGCGACGACGCTTCGTTGACCACATTGTCCAGTGACCCGAAACTGCAACCTCCACGAGGCCGCATGCAACGCCCCCCCCCGCCCCCATTCGTTCGCTCGATCCTGTTCGTCGCGCTCCTCGCGCCGGCCGCGCTCGCCCAGAAGAAGGTGAAAGAGCCGAAGCCGGGCGCCGTCGAGCTGGTGCGTCTGGAGAATCAGTGGGCCGCCGGTCTCGTGAGGAGGGATCGCGCGCTCTTCGACAAGCTTCTCTCGCCGAAGTTCGTCTATACGGAAAACGACAAGTTGATGCGCCGCGAGGAGGTGCTGAACGACGTCACCAGCGGCGCGGACACCGTCACCGCGGCGCGCAACGAGGGGATGGAAGTCCACGAGTTCGGCGCCGTCACCGCCGCGGTCACCGGCTGGCTGGTCGTCGAGGGACGCAGCAAGGGCGTGCCATTCGTTCACCGATATCGGTTTACGGACACGTGGGTAAAGCGAAAGGGCGGATGGGAGATCGTCGCCGCGCAGGACTATCTCGCGCCGAAATGAACTGACGCGGGCCGAGCGACCGGACTCGACGCCGCCGCGTCATGACAAAAGTCCAATCGTCCGACGGGCGCCGCGCGGCGAGGATTCGGCAGGAGAAGAGCGCGTGGCGAAACGCTTTGTAAATACCGGACCGGGCCGGGCACTTCGCCTGGGGCTTTGCGCCGTGTTGCCGCCGGTTGTCGCGTTCGTCGCGGAGTCGATGTTCCTCTCCACAGTGACGCGCTGGCTGATGTTCAACGGCGCGGTCATCGTCAGTTCGTGGCTCGGGGGACTCGAGGCGGGCATCGCCTCCACGGTCCTCTCGGCCGCCCTCGTGTGGTGGTTTCTCGCGCCGCCGGAGCGCGCGCTCAGCGCCGCGGACCCGAGATATCTGCTCACCGTCACCATTTTCCTGGCGATCGGAACGGCGGTCAGTCTTCTCCACGAGAACTTGCGGCGAGCACGCCGCGCTCTCGGCGCGACGACGAACGAGCTCGAGGAAGCGCAGCGGCTCGCGCACATAGGCAGTTGGACGTGGGACCTTCGGACGAAGACCGGTTGGTGGTCGCCCGAGTTGTATCGCATCCATCACCGGGACCCGTCGCTTCCGCTGCCGGGTCCGGATGAGCTTCGCCAGTTCTTCACCCCTGAGAGCGCGGCGGCGATTCGAGCGGCCGTCGAAAAGATGATGCAAGATGGAACCCCCTTCGAGCTCGAGCTGGAGGCGGTCTTTCCGGACGGCGCGAGCTGCTGGGTGGCCACGCACGGCGAAGCCGTACGGGACTCGTCGGGCAAGTTTGTCGGCTTGCGAGGCACGTCGCAGGACATCACGCGCCTCAAGACGCTCGAGCGGCTGAAGGAAGAGTGGACGTCGGTCGTCGCCCACGATCTCCGGCAGCCGATCGGCGTGATCACGATGTCCGCCGAGATGCTGCCCGATCTTCACCCCGGCGACCTCACCAAACCCGAATCAGCGAGCGTGCACCACATTCAGTCGGCCGCGCGCTCGTTGAATCGCATGGTGAACGACCTCCTGGACGTGTCGCGTCTCGAGGCGCACCGCCTGTCGCTCGAGCGCGGCTGGCACGATCCGGCCCGGCTCGTCCACGAGACGCTCGAACACCTGCACCATCTGACGCCGCAGAGCGACGTCACCGTCTCCACCGAGGGCGCCTTGTTGCCCGTGTACGCAGACCGCGATCGCTTCGAGCAGATCCTCGGCAACCTGGTGAGCAACGCGGTGAAGTACGGCGATCCAAAGAGTCGTATTCACGTTCACGTGGCGCAGGCCGGCGACGCCGTGAGGTTCGGCGTCGTGAACCGGGGACGAGGGATCCCGCAGGAAGAGCTTTCGCGGATCTTCACCCGGTTCGGGCGAACGAGCGGCACGCGCGCCGGCGGCGTGTCGGGACTCGGCCTGGGTCTCTACATCGCGCGCGGCTTGGTCGAAGCGCACGGCGGCCACATGTGGGCCGAGAGCGTGCCGGGCGACACGACGACGTTCAACTTTTCACTTCCCTGCCACGACCACGCCGAAGCGGCGGCGTGAGTCGTCCGGCGAGGGTCGGGCTTCTCCCTGTCGTCCAGGCGCGCGGCGCTGTTTCGCTCTCGACGGCCACACCGGCGCGCGTAACTATAGAGTAAGGTCGCTGGACGGTGAGGTGGCTGGACGCTCGATCGCGGAGACCACTCGCATGACGCTGGTCGTGTTTCTTCGAGGAGTGAACGTCGGCGGACATCGCACGTTTCGCCCGAGCGTTCTGGCGAACCAGCTCGAGCGTTACGGCGTCGTGAACATCGGCGCGGCGGGGACGTTCGTCGTCCGCAACCCGGGAAAGCGAACGGAATTCGCGGCGGCCTTGCGCGATGCGCTGCCGTTCGAAACGCACGTCATGCTCTGCGACGCGCGCAAGCTGGTGTCCGCTCATGCCGATCGCCCGTTCGGCAGCGGCTCGGCGCGGCGGGACGTGGTCCGCTTCGCCAGCGTGTTGTCGAAGGCCAGCCCACTCCGGGCGTCGCTGCCGCTGCACCTGCCACGAGAGGGAAAGTGGTTCGTCAGGATCCTCGGCATGAACCACCCGTTCGTCTTCGGCGAGTATCGCCGCCACATGAAGACGATCGGGTACCTCGGCCAGATCGACACACTCGTCGGTTCGCCCGTGACGACGCGCAGTTGGAGCACGATCGAAACGATCGTCCGCATTCTCGAGGCAGAGCGGCCTGACCGCGCGTGACGGCTTGTGAAACCGGGGCTGACGCCATTCGTATGGGTTACCCATACGGAGCCAAATCAACCAACTGCATGCGACGATGACCGCCGGCGATCCCCACGACCACACGGGCGCGTCGATTCAGCGATACCCCCGCATCACCGGCGTCTTGATCCTGATTTCGATCGCGTTCGGGGCGTTCGGCGAGGCGTACGCGCCCTGGCGCTCCTCTCGGCTTTCCTCGGCATCGTCGCGACCGTGACCTACGCCTTTGCCGAGTGTTTCTACTTCGCGCCGTCGCTGATCCTCAGTGGGTCGAGCTATCTCTCGCCGTTCACGCAGGATCAGCTGAACGCTTTGGCGCTGCTCTCCCGCAAGATGATTGCGCGCGTTGATTCGTATGGGCTCTCTCCCGTGCCCATTCGTGCTTCAAGATACGCGGCGCGGAAAGGCGCAAGTACTCGCGACGGTGCGCGCCTGAATCGACGCGGGTTTTGAGCTTTCGTATCGGCGCGAGCGCGGCATCGCTCCGAGAGTTAGGTTGCAAATGCTGGCGCGACTGCGAACTCTGGAGCCTGAGTGATGCCATTCACGTACGACCTCGCGATTTCGGCCGTTCCGTCGGACGCCATCCTGGTCACGGAACTTTGCGCCCAGATCGGTGAGCGGCTGGGCACGGAGCCGGTCTGGGAAGGTCACGTGACCGCCGACGGCAACGAGGTGCTCACGACACTCATCGCCGAACAATCTCGAGTCGTCGTCGTCCTCCATCAGCGCCTCTGGGAGCATGATGCGGCGACGACCGCGGACGCGGCGATTCTGCGCCAGCGCATCCGCCAGCGTCCCGGGTCCGTCTTCGTGGTTTTGCTCGACGATACGCCGCTTCCGAAGTGGCTGGCGACCGCGCAACAGTTCGACCTTGGCGCGGGAGGGCTGCAGAATGCCGCGACGTTTACGCTCGACGCCATCGCCTCGTGCGGCGGCACGATCGGGTCCATGCGCGATCAGGTGACCGGGGAAGCCTCGGCGGTACGATGGGGCTCGGCTCCGCCGTCGTTCCTCGGCCAGCCGCGCGCGCATTCCACGCTGCGCCACGAGCTCGACGCGCTCGCCGTGTCGATCGAGTCGCACCTCAGGGAGCGCCGCCTGCTGCACCCCGAGGGTGTGTTCGAGCTGCACGCATTGCCATTCCGGTTGATCGTGCGCCTGGATGATGTCGGCCTCAGCTTCTCGTGGGTTGCCGGCCGCGCCCCGACGGTCGCGGACGGGTGGCTCCTCGTGATCGAGTGGAGCTCCATCGTGCCGACGACGCGTGGCGTCGCCGCGCTCAAGTCCGCGAAACCGGGGCGTCAGCACTCATACCGAGTGGAAGGGGGCGACCCCGCGCATTGGCGGTGGCGGGTCGATGAGCCGAACGGGCGGGCCTATTCCACGGCCAACCTCCTCGCCGAGTGGCTTGGCGGCGCGGGAATGGCATCAGTTGCGGAAACTCGTGTTACTGATTATCATTAGGTTCAAGCGAGACACGCGCGGTGCGCGTGGACAAGTTCCGAACGTTTCATGGGGCCTGCCGAATTGCGAGCGGGCCTTTTTTTCGTTCAGTCGTGAGGAATCCGCATTCCGCGGAACGCCCATCGTGAGGGCTTTGATCACGAAGCACGTTGTGTCGGCCGGTACGGCAAAGTCCGGACTCCGAACACAGCAATTCAACACAAAAGGGGTAGGCAATGCGTACGACCGGCACAGTAAAGTGGTTCAACGACGCGAAGGGCTTCGGCTTTATCACGCCCGAGGGCGGCCAGAAGGACTGCTTCGTCCATCACTCGGCTATTCAGGGCAGCGGCTTCAAGACGCTGGCTGAAGGCGAGCGCGTGGAGTTCGACATCGTTCAGGGCCAGAAAGGTCCCGCCGCGGAGAACGTGACAAAGCTGGGTCGTTGACCCAGCCGATCGCTTCCTCCGCGGGAGCAGACTGGCGCCGCGTAGTCGAGCCGTTCGTCGGCTCGGATGCGCGGCGCTCGTCGTTCCAGCTGATCACAACGCTGATTCCGCTCGCGGCGCTCATGTGGGGAATCCACATGGCGCTCGACTGGTCGATGCTGGTCGCGCTGTTGTTGGCGCTCCCGACCGCCGGCCTCCTGGTTCGAACATTCATCCTCATGCACGACTGCGCGCACGGTTCGTTCTTCGCGTCGCGCACGCTGAACAACGTCGTGGGATTCGTGACGGGTGTGCTGACGCTCACCCCGTTCGCGCAGTGGCGGCGCGATCACGCGCTGCACCATGCATCGTCCGGCGATCTCGATCGCCGCGGCCACGGCGACGTCCCCACGCTCACCGTGCGCGAATACCTCGCGCGGTCGTCCGGGAAGCGCCGCCTTTACCGACTCGTGCGGCATCCCGCCGCGCTCCTGCTCGGCGGCCCGTTCCATCTCGCAATCGGGCAACGGCTGCGGGGGCAAAGCACGGCGACCGGCTCGCGTCAGGCCACCAGCGTGTGGACGACGAACCTCGCCATCGCGCTGCTGCTCGGCCTCGCGATCTGGGCAGTGGGCTGGACCACGGTGCTTTTCGCATACGGGATCCCCTACTACCTGGCCGCGATGGCGGGTGTGTGGCTCTTCTACGTGCAGCACCAGTTCGAGGACGCCTATTGGGCGCCCCACGACGAGTGGGAATACGTGGACGCGGCGCTGCGAGGCAGCTCGTACCTGCGACTCCCCGCCACGCTGCGGTGGTTCACCGGCAGCATTGGCCTGCACCACGTTCACCACGTCGCCCCGCGCATCCCGAACTACCGCCTGCAGTCGTGCCACGACTCGAACGCGCTCTTTGCCAAGTCGCCGGTCATCACGCCGGTTTCCGGCATGGCCGCGCTCCGTCTCGCGCTCTGGGACGAGGAGCAGCACCGCCTCGTGCGTTTCCGCGACGTTCCCGCAATCCCCTAGGAGTCCCGTGCCCGAAATTCTTCTCAGCGAAACCGATGGCATCGACTGGGCGCTCAAGACGTTCAAGCGACAGATGCAAAAATCCGGCATCCTCCGCGAGCTGCGGCGGCGCCGTCACCATGTAAAGCCGAGCGAGGCGCGCCAGATCAAGTCCAAGGCGGCCCAACGCGCGCGCGACAGGGCGGCCCGTAAGCGGGCCCCGAAATGAAGGAAGAGGCGATCGAAGTGGACGGCGTCGTCGCAGAGGTCCTGCCGAGCGCCATGTTTCGCGTCGACCTCGACAACGGCCACCGCCTGCTCGCCACGGCGGCGGGCAAGATGCGCAAGTTTCGCATCCGCATCATCGTCGGCGATCGCGTGACCGTGGCCGTGTCGCCGTACGACCTCGGCCGCGGCAGAATCACCTTCCGCCACAAGTTCTAAGCGGCCTCTGGCCACTCCATGGAGAAACGCTAGTGCGCACGACACACCGCGTCGCAGGGCGGACTCCGATTCAGGATTGCATATGACGAGCGTACCAATGAACATCCCGGACCACATCAACTCGCACTGGATCGCCTCGCTCGAGGACAAGCAACTCGTCACTGCCGAAGCCGAGCTCCACGCGACGTTTCGCACGCACGAGAGTGCCGAGAAGCGGCGCAGCGGCGCCCGCTATGTGTTGCTCCAGGGTCCGGCGGCGCTCGTCAACGCATGGCATCGCTGGCTGTTGGTGAGCAACGAGACCCGGAACCGCGGCCTCGTCGTTCACCGGCGCGGCTAGAGCCTCTTCGAGGGGCGTGGCGGCGGCGGTCGGCCGCCATACATTGGACGGATGGTCAGGCGCGCCGCGCTTGCGGCGATTCTCTCGGGGCTGCGGCTCGCGCACCCCGCGGCCGCTCAGCCCGGCGGGGCGATCAGCGGCGTCGTCCGCGATTCCACGGACCACCCGATGCCCGATGCGGACGTAGTCCTCATCCCGGCGAGGCGCCGAGCGCGGACCGACTCCCTCGGGCGCTTCGAGTTCCGCTCGCTCGATGACGGTCAGTACGTCGTGCGCGCGCGCCGCGTCGGATATCTCCCGACCGAATGGTCCGTGAAGCTGTCGCAGGCGGGCCACGTGAACGTGGCGCTCGTCCTCGGCCCCCGCGTCGCGATGCTCGACACGATGTTCGCGACCGCCGGTCCGTGTGCGCGCGACAAGTACGAAGGGTTCCTGTGCAGGCAAGCCAAAGCAAAGGGCACCTTCATCGATTTCACCGACATCGACACGATGCAGGTCGACTATTCGGCGGAGTTGCTGCGCGACGTCCCCGGTTTCACGTTCGACGTGCAGCCGACCAAAAACGGTCCGACGCGCGTGGGGTCGAGCCGGCATTGCACGATCGTGTTGATGAACGGCATCCCCGCGCCGTGGGCCGATATTCCCGAGGCGCCGTCCCTGATCACGGGCATCGAGGTCTACAAGACGAAGGCCGAGATCCCGAAGGAATTCGCCCGGTACACGTGGGGAAAGGAAGACTGCTGGCTCGTCGCGTACTGGACGTACGACTTCAGGTACAAGCCGGTTCGAAAAGTCTCGTTGCCGTAGCCTCACGCTTTCGCGATGATGGACCGCACGACCTCGGGGCGGTCGAAGTGGACGTGGTGGCCGGCGTTCGGGACATAGACGATCGTGCCTCCCGGCGCGGCAATCCTTGCCGGAACTTCATCCACCAGCGACGGTGGAGTCAGGGCGTCCCGCTCGCCGAACACGTAGTGAACGGGAATCGTCACGCGCGGCGGGTTCGCCAGCAGGTCCAAGGAGACGAGCTCCGGCAGGACCCTGCGTTGCACGCGATTCATGTTGCGCAGAGCCCTCATGGTCCCGACGGGGCCGTACGCGCGAATCATCCCGGCGAGCGTCTCTCGTAGCAACGGCGCGAATTTCTTCCCGTATTCGACGGCGCCGAGATCGATCAACAGGCTGGCGCGCCGCTGAAAAGGCGCCGCGTCGACGTAGGGCGGCGGCTCCAGTTTCGTGACCCGTCGGCTCAATCGGCCGTTGGGCGTGAGGCGCCCTTGCTCGTGCAGGAACGCGGCCGCGTAGGCGTCGCTCTTGGTTGTGTGCGAGTCCGGAGATATGACGACGGCCGCTCTGACTCGACTGCTTTCGTGCTCGACGGCCTGCAAGGTCAACGTCCCACCCAACGAGATGCCGAGGACGATGAGGGGCTGGCTCGCGTCTCTCTGAAACCATCGTATGACGGCACGCAGGTCCTCGACATGCTGCGGCATCGAGCCGCTCACCGCGTCGCGGACTGACGCGTTGCCGCATCCCCGTTGTTCCCAGTAGCAGACGAGGAAGTCCCTTTCCAGATTGAGAAGCCGCCGAAATTTCTCGGCCTCGTGCAGGATGGGCAGGCCCGGCCCGCCCTGAACGATTAGTAACGGAGGAAGCCCGGCCCGCTCGCCGCGCACGCGGACTTTCTGCCGAGAGCCGTTGATATCGAGCTCCGTCGTTCTGTCGATCGCGAGCGGCGTCATGGCCTTGGGCTGTTAGAGTTCCCTGATGGTGGTTCCCGGCACGCGCAGCGCGAAGCCCGCGCCGAACGCCTGTGCGGGCGTGAACGCGCCGACGCGCCCGTTGCTCAGCTGTAACTCGAGTCCGCGCACCGACGCGGCGGCCGCGGCCCGATACCCCTCGCCGGTCTCGAGCAATGCGGCAACGGTCCGGCCGGAGGGGTCGCCGACCTCCGCCCAAGCGCGCGAACGAATTCCGTCGATCGACCCGTCTTGTGCATCGGAGACCGGCGCCGACGACCGCGCAGCCAGCCGTGTCAGCGCCTTGCCGACCAACGGACCGGCGACGCGCATGAACACCGCCGCGGCGCGCGGCAGCGGGATCCCCGCGACCACGTTTGGGATACCGGTCGAGCGTTGCACGGCCACGAGCTCCGCGAGTGGTGCAGCGGCAAATCGCGTTCTGTGGCCGTCAGTGCCCGGGGCGTTCCAGGTGGAGAACGCGATAGCGCGTTTGCGCAACGCGCCGTCGCGGACCTCGCGTCCTCCAGCTGCGAGGCCGGCCGCCACGCTCAGGGTCGCGCCGCGGCTCCGTCCAACAGTCTGCGTGGCGAGCGACAGCCGCAGCCAGGTCGCGCCGGGCAGGCGCGACGCCACCTGCGCAGCCAGGCATTCCCCGAAGGCGACGCCGTATCCAACGCCGGGCACGATCCTGACGCCCGCCGCGCGGGCGCGGGCGTCGCAGGCGAGTGCGTCGGTGAAGTCCTCCAGTTCGGCGTTGATGTCCAGATAGGAACATCCCGCGTCGAGACACGCGGCACGCATCGCCGGACCGGTTAGGTGGTACGGCCCTGCGGCAAGGAGGACACAACTCACGTCGGCGAGGGCCGAGCGCAACCGCCCGCCATTTTCGAGCGGCAGATGCACCGCGCTGAGGCCAGTTCGTTGCGCCAAAGCCGCGAGTTGCGCGCCATCACGTCCGGCCAGCACCGGGCGATGTCCTCGACGCAGAGCTTCGTCGAGGATCAAACGGCCGGTGGCGCCGTACGCACCGTAGAGCATCCAGTTCGCTGACGTGCTAGGAAACTCGATCCGTGTCTGAGCCTAGATACGCCGAGTACGTCCGCGATGGGACATGCGCTCCGACGAATCTGTGGGGAAACGCCGCTTGCGTGATGTCGCCACCGGACTCCGGCGACCTCTAGCGCTTTGCCCCGGCGACCGCCATTTACCACGCTGATTTCACTGCGTCATTTCACCCGGACCGGGCCTGACCATGACCACTCGCCGCGCTCCAGCAATGGTCCTCGCTGCGACGCTGATCGCGGCACGCGCCAACGCGCAAACCGCCGCGCACGAGCGCTGGGTCGCGACGTGGGGCGCGAGCATGCTGGCCGGACCTCCGCGGCCGCCCGCCGACTCGGTCGATCGCACGCCGACTCTCGTGAATCGCACGCTCCGGGAAATCGTTCGCGTGAGCGCCGGCGGAACGCGCATCCGAATACACGTGTCGAATCAGTACGGCGACCGTCCGCTCGTCATCGGCAGTGTTCACGTCGCGCTTCGCGCGTCGGGGGCCGCGATCGATCCCGCGACGGACCGGCCGGTCACGTTCAACGGGAGATCGTCGTTCGTCGTTCGCGCCGGGGCGAACCTGGTGAGCGATGCCGTCGCGCTCACCGTTCCCAACCTCGCCGACGTCGCGATCTCGATGTTCATCACGGACTCGGCGCGTGTCGCGACGCGCCACGCGCTGGGACTCCAGACGAACTACGTGTCGGCGTCCGGCGATTTCACCGGAGCGGCGAGCGTCGCGCCCGACACGACGATGATGATGTGGCCCTTCGTCGCGGGCGTCGACGTCGTCAATCCCTCGGTGACCGGCGTGATCATTCCGTTCGGCAACTCGATCACCGACGGCGCACGCTCAACGCCCGACTCGAACGCCCGTTGGCCCGACGTCCTCGCCCGGCGACTTCTCGCCTCGACGGAACCGGTCAAGACAGTCGTCAACGCCGGCATCTCGGGCAATCGCGTGCTGTCGCCCGGCGCCGGACCGAGCGCGCTCGAGCGGTTCGATCGCGACGTGTTGATGCAACCAGGTGTCACGCACGTGATCGTGCTCGAGGGCATCAACGACATCAATGGCGGCACCGATGCCGCGAATCCGCGCAACGAGGTCAGCGCGGAGGAGCTCATCGCGGGTCACCAGCAGCTGATCGACCGCGCGCACGAGCGCGGGCTCGTGATCTTTGGGGCGACGCTCACACCGGAGGGCGGGCTGCGCGGAGGAAGTGCCTCTCGCGACGCCAAGCGCATCGCCCTGAACACGTGGATTCGGACGAGCGGCGCGTACGACGGAGTGATCGACTTCGACAAGGTGACGCGCGATCCCGCCGACACCACGCGATTCCTGCCGGCCTACGACTCAGGCGATCACTTGCACCCGAACGATGCGGGGTACAAAGCGATGGGAGAGGCGATCGACCTCGCGCTGTTCCGCAAGCCGCGGCGCTGAGCGCTCGCTGAGCGCTCGCTGAGCGCTCGCTGAGCGCTCGCCATCCGCGCTCAGGTAACTGGGAGCGCCACCCTGAACTCGGTCTTGCCCGGCTTCGAATCGAAATCGAGGCGGCCGTTGTTCGACTCCACCAGCCGGCGCGCGATGTCGAGTCCCATCCCCGTGCCCTGCCCCACCGGCTTCGTCGTGAAGAACGGATCGAAGATGCGGCGCTTGATGTCCTCAGGGATTCCCGGCCCGTCATCGATCACGCGAACGACGACGCTCGGCCCCTCGGCGCGCGCGCTCACCGTCACGCGCCCACCGTCACCCACCGCGTCGAGCGCGTTGTCGATCAGGTTCATCCACACCTGATTCAGCTCGCCGCCGATGCCGAGTGCTCGCGCGAGGCCGTCGGGCGCATCCACGGTCAGCGACGCCGACTTGGTCCGCGCCTTGTGCGCGAGGATCGCCGACGTGTCGGTGAGCCCCTGACGCAAATCCACGGGCTCCGGCGTTGCCGCGCGATCCATGTACGTCATCCGCTTGACGGCGCTCACCAGTTCGTGCACGCGCGACGACGCGCGCTCAACGTCGCGCGCCAACGCGCGCGCGTGGCAGCCCGCCACCATCGACCGTACGGCGGCGGCCAGCTTGTCGCTCGAAAGCGCGCGCGCCAACTCGTCGAGCGTCGCGACGTTCATGGCCGTCTCGGCGAGCACCGGCGCGCCGCGGTCGTCGATGCCGTGCCGCACGAGCCAATCGGCGATCGCTTCCTCCCGGTCGGCGCGGTCGAGCGGCGAGACGCCCGTCGGGCGCGTCTGAAGACAATTCCCGCGCGCGCGTTCAACCGCCGCGAGCTCGGAGTCGCTGAGCTGTGCCGCGCCGAGCACGCGCGCCGCATCCTCCGCTTCGGCGATCGCATCGCCGAAGAGCTTCGCCCCGCGCGTCGCGGCCGACGCCGGGTTGTTCAACTCGTGCGCGAGCCCGGCGGCAACGCGACCCAACGAGGCCACCTTCTCGCCCTCGAGATCGTTCTCCTTGAACGTGCGCGCGCGGTCGACCATCGCGTGCACGAGTGCGGCGGTCACGTGCGGGCACGCCGCCGGCATCTGATCGATGTCCGCGCGGTCGATGCACAGGAACTCGGTCCGTTCGTTGACCGCCGAACCTCCCGAGGCCACCGCGATCCGAGAGTAGGGGTACACTCCCGTGGCGTCGCCGTCGCGCCAGTCCATTACCTTGCGCCAGGTGCCGCCGACATTGGCCAGGGCGGACACACGCCCCTTGAGAATGAAGTAGAGCGTGTTCACGGGCTCACCCTGGTTCACCACGTCGTCGCCTGGCAAGACGTAACCGAGGGTAGCGCGTTCGATCAGCCAGTCCAGCTCCGACTGCGGCACAGCCGACAACATCCGGTGTGAGCGGAGCCGCTCAGCGATTCTGGGATCGTTCTTGGCCGGTCTCTTGTCGCGAAGCGAAGCAGTCATTGCTGGCACCAATCTCGTGTAGGCCCTCGAGTCGAAGAGATATACATCGCGGACGGGTGGTGTGGCGGATGAAGTCGGGCGAGGCCGGAGACGGTGTGCGGAGAGGGTGTGCGGAGCACTGGAACGCGGGGTGAGCGAGGAGACCGTCGACGCAGCGAGGACCACCTCTTCGCCGCCGCGGCTAGCCGGAACCGAGCTTCCGCGCGAACTTTGCGTGCGCGACAGGTCTCCCGACCAGCGGCGGTTTTTCGCTCGGCGCGCGCCGGGTCGTCGTGACCGGCGACTACCTCACCGACGCCTCGCACGCCAGCTACGACGTGGCGCCCGACGGTCGTTTCCTGCTGCTCAAGCGCGCCGGAGCCGAGGCGCAAACGATCGTCGTGCACAACTGGGGTCGAGAGCTGCGGGAGAAAACGGCGCGCCGGCAATGACCGGTCGGACGCTCGGCGTTGGTGGGGCCCGCCGACTCATCTACATTGCGCGAATGCTGAACCGCATCGCCGGCGTCCGCGCCGCTCTCATGATCGCAGCGCTCGCTGCTTCCGCCATTCGGTCGGCGCCGCTGAGTGCGCAGTCTCCTGATTGGACCGAGCCCTTCCCGCCGTTTCACGTCGCCGGAAATCTCTACTACGTCGGCAGCAAGGGGCTGGCGAACTTCCTGATCACGACGCCGCAAGGTCACATCCTGATCAACAGCGACCTCGAGGCGAACGTTCCACTGATCAAGGCGAGCGTCGAACGCCTCGGCTTCAAATTCTCCGATGTCAAGATTCTCCTGATCAGCCACGCGCACTGGGACCACGACGCGGGCAGCGCGGCAGTCAAGGCGGCGACGGGCGCGCGTTACATGGTCATGGACGCGGACGTACCCGTCGTGGAGTCCGGCGGGAAGGCGGATTTCAACTACGGCAACGATCCCGGCACGCTCTACCCGCCGGTCAAGGTCGATCGCGTGCTCCACGACGGCGACCGCGTCACGCTGGGCGGCGTGACGTTGGTCGCGCACCTGACCCCCGGCCACACCAAGGGCTGCACCACGTGGACCATGAAGGTGACGGAGGGCGGCAAGACGTACGACGTCGTCATCATCGGCAGCCCGAACGTGAACCAGGGCTACAAGCTGGTCGGCAATGCGCAGTACCCGGGCATCGCGGCGGACTACCAACGCATGTTTCGCGTTCTCAAATCACTGCCGTGCGACATCTTCCTCGGCGCGCACGGCAGCTACTTCGGCCTCGACGCCAAATACGCGCGGCTGAAGGACGGAGACGCCGCCGCGTTCGTCGATCCGAAAGGGTGTGCGTCGTTCATCGCACAGAAGCAATCGGAGTTCGAAGCGGAGCTCGCGAAGCAGAGCGGCCGCTAGGATCAGCGGTGTGCCAGGCGGCGCGCGCGCCGGCTTCGAACGTCACCTTGGCGGCGTTGGCCCGCGCCGGCGCCTGCGTCTGACAAGCGGATCGATGCGCACGGCCCCAGTGAACCAGTGTGGGCGGATCTTCTCCATCGTCGGCAGCGTCTCCGGCCCGTCAGTTTTTCGTGAGGATCAGAACGGGCACGGGCTCCGGAATTCCCTGGAGCCGCCGCGCCTGTGCGTCGAGCGTTTCGGCGGCGTAGAGCCTTCGCAGACCGAATGGCGAGAACGCGCTCGCGAGATCGTCGTTTCCGTACTCGCGATACGTCTGGTTGCTCGCTCGCGGATACTCGACCGTCCGGCCTTCCTTGAGGCCCATCGTGGCGAGCACGATTCCACCCGGCATCAACACGCGCGCCATTTCCCGAACGACCGGTTTGTCGTCGGGCACGCAGTTGAGCACGTGGTTCATGATGAACAGGTCACACGATTCGTCGGGCAGATCGAGTTTCATCAAGTCCAAATTCAAATCGGCCGATCCCTTGTTGGGATACGAGCTGGTCTGGTACGTCCCGCAGAACGGCTTGATCGATGGCACGAGCGGATTTTCCGCGGCGAAATGGATCGCGCGGCCAATCGGACGAGGGAGTGACTCGAGAAAGCTCGGGTAGAAGTAAGACAGGGCCCGGTGTCGTTCGAGGGATCCGCAACTCGGGCACCAGGCGTCCGCACGCATGTATTCCACGAACGCAATGGTGCGGAAGCGCAACCCCTTCCACTCGCAGCACGGACACTGGCGTGTGCGAACGAACGGCAGCGCGCGTTCGGCGACGGAGAGCGCGCGATTGAACGCGCGCGCGGTCGCCCTTCTCATCGACGCTCGGTGTGGGCGGGAGCCACGCTCAACAATCCGACCTCTCGCCGCCGCTGTCAAACGCGAATGGTTTGGATCCCTGTGGCAGCGCGCCGCGGCCACGCGATCGAAAGCGGACGCGGCCGTCGCAATCCGCGTGAGCCCGGTCCCGTCGACCGCGTGAGTAAGCGGTGGGCCATGCGTTCGTTCAGCCGTCAGAACCCACTGTCGTGGCGAGCTGCGACGCATCGGCGACTGTCTTGCCGGCGCCAGTAAGCTTCATCGATTCTCGAGCGCGTCTAGCCGTGCGTTGCTGACTGCGGGCCTGGGTGCTCGCATGACCTGCGTTTCACCCGCGATACCGACTCCGACCGGCTTGGCTCCATGAAGAAGATCGGCTTCCTATCCTTTGGTCATTGGAGCGCCTCGCGCCAGTCAGCCGCGCGGTCCGCGCGCGACGTCCTGCAACAGTCCATCGAGCTGGCCGTGGCGGCGGAGGAACTCGGCGCGGACGGGGCATACTTTCGCGTACACCACTTTGCCCAGCAACTCGCGTCCCCCTTCCCGCTTCTCGCGGCTGTCGGCGCCAGGACGAGCCGCATCGAGATCGGAACGGCCGTCATCGACATGCGGTACGAGAATCCGTTCTACATGGTCGAGGATGCGGGCGCGGCCGACCTGATCAGCAACGGCCGGCTCCAGCTCGGGATCAGCCGCGGCTCGCCAGAGCAGGTCATCGAAGGTTGGCGTCATTTCGGCTACGCGCCGCCGGACGGCGGAACCGACGCGGACCTGGGCCGGCGTCACGCCGAGGTTTTTCTCGGGCTGCTGAAAGGAGAAGGATTCGCCCGACCCAATCCTCGGCCGATGTTTCCCAACCCGCCGGGGCTGCTTCGGCTCGAGCCGTTTTCAGAGGGACTGCGCGACCGCATCTGGTGGGGCTCAGCGTCCAATGCGACTGCAGTGTGGACCGCGCAGCACGGGATGAACATGCAAAGCTCCACGCTCAAGGCCGATGAATCGGGCGAGCCCTTTCACGTCCAGCAGGCTCGCCAGATCCGCCTCTTCCGGCAAGCGTGGACCGATGCGGGGCACGCGCGCACTCCGCGGGTTTCGGTGTCTCGATCGATCTTCGCGTTGATGAACGACCGCGACCGCCTTTACTTCGGCCGCGATGAGAGCAGCGATCAAATCGGCGTCATCGACAACATGCGGGCCGTGTTTGGCCGAACGTACGCCGCCGAGCCGGACGTGTTGGTCGAACAACTGCGAGGCGATGAAGCCATCGCCGAGGCCGACACGCTCCTTCTGACTGTGCCCAACACGCTCGGCGTCGAATACAATACGCACGTGATTGAATCAATTCTCACGCACGTCGCGCCTGCCCTGGGCTGGCGATAGACCAGGCCAGCCGGCGCGTACTGCCATCAGTCCCCTCTCGCCAACTTGGTGCCGACGACCAAGAACGAGCGACGGTCGTCGTCAGGTGGTTCGCTGGCCACCGATCGCTGGGCCGCAGACCGGCGCCCGATCGCTGGACTCCTTAATCCAATCGTAATTTCGCAGTTCTTGACGATCACGGCGATCCGTAGAACTCTTCCCTCACCTGGTGGAGCTTGCCCAACCAGTGGCGCGTTGGCAGACATCGCATTTGTCGTTCACTGGCACGGAGTACCGTGCTGATCGCTACTAGCTGACCTCCGGACTCCCGTGATGGCGCGTGAGACGAACGACCTCCTCTACGGCACGCTCGATCTGTTGATTCTGAAAGCGGTCTCCCGCGAACCCATCCACGGTTACGGTATTAGCAAGTGGATCGAGCAACGCACGAAGGACACGCTCGAGATCATCGACTCGGCGCTTTACAAGGCCTTGCATCGTCTCGAAGACGCCGGAGCTATCGCCGCCGAGTGGGGTGTGTCCGAGAAGAACCGCCGAGCGCGCTATTACTCGATCACGCCACGCGGCCGACAGATGCTCCGTGCCGCGGTCGCAACGTGGAAGCGGTATGTGGCGGCGGTCACAGGCGTCATCGAGACGGCGTGACATGAGACGACATTCATCGCTCCTGCCATCGGCGGTCCGCCGCATCTTCGAGCTACCAACGAGTCGCGCACGCCTCGCGCGCGAGATGAGCGACGAGAGGCAAATCCACATCGACATGCGCATCGAGGAGCTGCGCGCGCTCGGCATGAGTGAGCCTGACGCGCGAGTCGAAGCGTTTCGCCGGTTCGGCGACGAAAAGGAGTTTCAGGCGTACACGGCGCGGCGCGCGGCGGTCCGCGTCCGCACGTCCGGACTTCGCGAACTGTCGACCGAGTGGCGACAAGATCTTCGATTCGCGCTGCGTCACTCTCGGAAGCATGCGTGGCTCACGCTGCTCGTCGTGTTCACGCTCGCCCTCGGTATCGGCGCAAACACGGCGATCTTCAGCGTGGTTCATCGTCTCCTGATCGCGCCGCTTCCCTACCCCGACGGCGATCGCATCGTCATGCTCGCGATGGAAGGAAAGAATCGCGGCTTCGCGCGGCCGGGTGATGACGCATTACATGCGTGGCGGGCGCGTGCTCACTCGCTCGAGATGATCGGCGCGGTGAGCATCGACTACATCATGGTCCAGGAACCGGGCGAGCGCGATTCGATCGTCGCGGCGGTCACATCGAACTACTTGCGGCTGCTCGGCATCCCGCCGGCGTTTGGACGAGATTTCACGCCGGAGGACGAACGGCCGGGCAACCCGCGCGTGGCGATGATCAGTTACGGACTGTGGCAGCGCGTGTACGGCGGCCGGCCCGACGTGCTCGGCAAGTCGATCGTCGCCACTGATAGAACGGACAATCCGCCGCTCGGTACGCCGCGTCATGCCGTCGCGCATGTCATCATCGGCGTTGCGCCGCCGAACATGGGACTTCCGATCTCCTACGAGCCGCCGGGCAGCAAGTGGAGGCAAGCGACACCAAGCATCTGGGTTCCGGCGAGTCTCGATTCACTCGGTGAGGCCGACACGTATGCCAAGCTTCGCTCGGGCGTCTCGGCTGCTCAGGCATCGAAGGAGCTTCAGACCATCCTCGACGGCGTCCCGCCGCGCGCCAACGCCCCACGATCCTCGGCTACGGTAGCCACGTGCTGCGCGGGAGCGGTCCGCGCGCAGGACATGCTCGACCCGCGCGAGACGCGGATGATCAAGATCCTCTTCGTCGCCGTCGCGGCCCTTCTGCTGATTGCCTGCGCGAACGTTGCCAATTTGCTCATGGCCCGCGCGTGGACGCGCCGGCGCGAGTTCGCGGTGCGCATCGCGCTCGGCGCCGGGCGTGGACGCCTCACGCGCCTCGTGCTGACCGAGAGCGTTCTGCTCGCGCTCGCGGGCGGCCTGCTCGGCATCGCGCTCGCCTGGGCGACACTGCATGCCGTCGTCGCCATGCGGCCGCCAGCCCTCGAGAATCTCGACGGCGTGCGCGTCGAGCCAACGGTGCTTCTCTGGTGCGTTGGTGTGTCGGTGCTTACAGGTCTCCTATTCGGATCCGCGCCGGCCCTGTTGTCGGTCGCCGGATCGGCGGGCGACGTGCTCAAGAACGAGTCACGCGCGAGCTCGGGCGACCGACACGCGCGCCGCATTCGGTCGGCGCTGATCGTCGGTGAAATCGCAATGTCGCTCCTGCTGCTGGTGGGAGCCGGACTGCTCGTGCGATCCTTCATCGCGCTGCAGCACACGCCACTCGGCTTCGACCCCCGTGGTCTGGCTTCGGTCCAGGTCATTTTTCATCGTGGACCGCGCGAGCAAGTCCCCGGCCAGCAAAAGGCGGTGCTCGAGCAATTGCGCGCGATCCCAGGTGTGGCCGACGCCGCGATCGGCGTCATGCCGGGAGAGGCATTCGGCGCCGGGGAGCGCTTCAAGACGGACCCTGATGCGGGGACTCAGTCGAGAAGCGTGCAGGTGTCGGGAGTGACTTTCATGTCGCCGACGTATTTTCGCGTCACTCGCATGTCGCTGCTGCAGGGGCGGGTCCCCGCCGTGGAGTCCGAAGTGTCGGGCGTGTTCGCCGACGGCCCGCTTCCGTCGCCGCCCGAGATCGTCGTCAATCGCTCGCTCGCCACGCAACTGTGGCCACATGAGAGTGCCGTTGGAAAGCGCGTTTACTCGACGCAGGCGCGCGGTGTCGGCACGAGCTCGACCGTCGTGGGGGTTGTGGAGGACACGCGCATGCCTGGCCCGCGCCCGGCCCTGGACGCGGAATTCTACCGGCCGCCGGTTCCGATTCAGACACCGTTCGTGGTGCGTACGGCGATCGCGCCGGCGGATCTCAAAGCCGCGCTGAGCCGGGCCGTTCTCGCCGCCGATCCGGGGAATATCGTCTATAGAATTACAATCGGAGAGACGTATTTACGCGACGCGATGGCGCCGTCGCGATTCGCGATGGCGCTGCTCGGGGCCTTCTCGGGCGTCGCCCTGCTGCTCTCGGCCGTCGGCTTGTACGGCGTGATCGCGTATGCGGTGACGCAGCGAACGCGCGAAATCGGTATTCGTCTCGCGCTCGGCGCCGCACCTCGATCCGTAATGTCGTTGATCGTGCGGAGCGGAATGAATCTCATCGGAGTGGGAGTGACCCTCGGCGTTGCGGCCGCCGTCGGCGGGACTCGGGTGTTGGGCGGCATGCTGTACGGAGTGCGTCCCGGCGACCCAGTGACGTTTGCGGCGATCGTCGCGCTCGTCGTTGTCATCGCGCTGGCCGCGTGCTACATCCCCGCGCGGCGGGCCGCGCACATCGATCCGACCGAGGCGTTACGAGCGGAATGATTCTCAGCGCCGATCATCGATGATCGCGCTCCGGCTCGGTGCGTTCGTCTCGTTGACGTTCGCCCTTGCGTCCGCGTGCGATTCTCACGGCCTTCGCATCGTTGCCGGCACCAATGATAGTCTCGTCGTCAACAACCGACTCTCGGTCCCGCTGCCGGTCGATGGCGTCGACGCGCGCGGGCGGAGACACGCGAACGTCGGATTGAGATATCAGCAAGTCAGTGGCGATTCGAGCGAGGGTGGTCAAATAGGCGGCCAGTTCCGGGCACTCAGCGGCGCGACGTTATGCTGCCTCGAACCGCACTCCGAGCGATTGCGCGACCATACGCCGCTGACTCAGATATGTTGCTCGAAGACCTGAGGGGACGAGGCTATCGCCGGAGCTGAGACCTGCTTCCGACTGTGCGCAACACGCTCGGCGGACTAGGAGTTTGCCACGCTCCGCGCGCGGCTCGTCTCCCACTCGACGAATGGACCGTCGAAGTCCCTGAGGTGCGTGCCGTCGAACGACCACACGCGCGTCGCAACCTCGCGCAGGAACGCACGGTCGTGACTCACGAGCAGCACCGAGCCTTCGTAGTCCTCGAGCGCGTCTTCGAGCGCCTCGATGTTCTCGACGTCGAGATGGTTGGTCGGCTCGTCGAGAATGAGGAGATTGGCGTGCGCGAGTGTCATGAGCGCGAGCGCAACGCGCGCCCGCTCGCCGCCGCTCAGCGTGCCGATCTCGCGTTGCACTTCGTCGCCGCTGAAGCCGAACGCGCCGAGACAATTCTGTACCTGGCCACGGCTCCAGAGCGGGCGTTGATCCTGGATCGCATCCGACAACGACTTTCGGAGCGGAAGGTCGGCGAGATCCTGCCGAAACCATGCGGGTGTGATCGATCCGCCGATTCTCGCCTCGCCCTTCGCCGGTTCGCGATCGCCGACGATGGTGGAGATGAACGATGACTTGCCTGCGCCGTTGGGCCCGATGAGGGCGACGAAGTCGTTCCGTCGCAGCACGGCCGTGAAATCTTCGACGAGGACGCGGCCCGGCACTTCCACTCGCAGGTCTTTGACCGCGATCACCTGATCGCCGCCGCGCTCGGCGACTTCAAACCTGAGGTCCATCGTCGCCGGATCGCCCGGCGGCGGCGCGAGCCGCGGCAGCCGCTCCAGTCGCTTGCGCTTGCCTTTCGCCTGAAACGAGTTGACGCCCGCGATGTTCCGCCGGATGTACTCCTCTTCCTTCTTGACGTACGCGCGCTGCTTCTCGAGTTCGCGCTCGCGTGAGAGACGTCGCTCGGCGCGCTGCGGAACGAACTGGCTGTAGTTGCCCTTGTACCACTCGCTCGTGCGCGCCTCGACATGCAGGATGTGCGTGCAGATGGCGTCCATGAACGCGCGATCGTGCGACACGACGATGACCGTTTCGTCGGCATCGTGGAGCCATTCTTGAAGCCAGGTCGTGGTGTCGAGGTCGAGGTGGTTGGTGGGCTCGTCGAGCAGCAGCAGGTCGGCGGGCGCAATGAGCTGCGCCGCCAGGCCGACGCGCCCGCGCTCTCCGCCCGAGAGCGTCGACACGAGACGTGTCTTGGACTCCTCAGCGTCGAACCCCAACCCCTGTAGCACCGCGTCGACCCGGGCGTGATAGACGTAGCCGCCGAGGTCGAGCGAAGCGCTCTTGGTCGTGCCCGAACCGCTCCAGGAACGCGTCGGTCACGCGCTCACCGAGCTCACCGAGTTCGATTGCCTGTTCGGCAATGCGTTTCTCGAGAGCGATCACGTCGCGCCATGCAGCCGCACCCGCTTCCCAGACCGTGGTTGCGCCTTCGAACGCGCGGTGCTGGTCGAGCAGGGCATGCCGGAGTCCTGGCTTACGCGCGACGCTCCCCACGGTCGGCTCGAGCTCCCCGGTGATGAGTTTGAAGATCGACGACTTGCCGGCGCCGTTACGGCCGATGATGCCCCACCGCTCGCCGTCGGCGACGGTGAAGGTGACGTTCTTGAAGAGCTCGGTCGCGCCGAAGGAGACGCCGATGTTGGAGAGCGAGAGAAGAGTCACGCAGAGACTGGAATAGATCGAGGACGCATTGGCGCAGATTCAAGAACTTCTAACGCAGCGCCTGTCATTCACTTACGAGGGTGCCACCGTGTGCACCACAAAAATAGCCTGCCGCGGGGGTCCGATGACGCTGGGTCAACGCGCGGGTGTCGAGCTGATGACGCTCAGCGCGTACGCTTGGGCGTAGTTCCGTCGTGAGGAAATTGGATGCGTCGTTTCTGCCAAATCGGAAAGGAACTGGAGCGGCGGTTATGCTGTCGGCAATCCTTGCCACCGGCGTGTCCGCGCGGATCGGGATGGCCACGCATATCGCGCGGCAGCAAGCGGCGCTAACGCCGTTTCAGCTCTTCCAAAAACTGCTGCCGGTGGTCCGCCATCCGCGATGCATCAATTGTCATGGGGGCGTCAACCCGGGCGATTCAACCAAGCACGGGGGCGGTGCCATCACCGTAGAAGCCTGCGAGCAATGCCACAACGACGTGTCGCATTGGGACTTGCCGAGCCGAGATCATTTTTTCGTGGGGAAAACGGATCAAGAGCTGTGCAGTATCTTTGCGGAATTCGCAGAGAAGCAAGGGCACGCGCGTTTCATCGACAAACACCTGCGGGGTGATGAGCTGATCATCGCAGGGTTCAAGGGTGTCATGGGGGGCGCGAGAAACCCGGGTTACGTCGATCCGCCGAAGCCGCCGCAGCCCCCCGCCGACCCGCCGGCCGGGGGGCAAGACGCATTCGTGAGACTGGGCCAGGACTGGATCGACTATGGCCAGGGCGCGTGCGTGGTGCTCGGCACCATCAATCTCGAGGAAAGTGTGAGCGCAACCGACACGTTCAGCCTCGGCCCTATCGAGACTCGCCTCAGTTATGGCGGCAAGCGCATGGTGACGATCAAGTTCCAAGATGGGAAGTACGATGCTGAAATCACAACAGACTACACCCTGACAGAAGTCAGCCGGCTGCACGGCGACCACCCGAAAACCGGCCAGCCCTGCGTCATCACCACCACACGCATAGAACGGCAAGCGGGAACCACGACGGGTGGCGCATCGGTCAGGATCAAAGACACCATCTTTTTTGCCGATACGAAGCCGCCTCAGACTGACTATCGGATCGATGTGACGCTCCCGCCGGAAACCACTCGAAAGAATGAGACGAGAACCGTCAACGACGGCTGCGACACCGGCCTTCCATTCCCACCTCAGAACGAAACGGGATCGTATACGTGGGGGCGGGTGTCATTTGTCATGGAGGGCCACGTGGAGGACCCCAAGACCGACGGTCGCGCGGGAGGTTGCGATCGCGTGGTGAAGGCGGACGAAATCAACACCGAGAAATTGGAATTCGATGTGAGCCACCCATGCTTCAAGTTCAAGCGCATGGGCAATTCCTGGTACCTCGGACTCATGCGCCGGACATTGCCGAGGACTTTTCACGACGAACAATCAATTCCCTACCGGATGGTCGCGCATTGGAACCTCAAATACACGAAATAGCCGGCGTGAGACTTCTCTTAGAGCAGGTCCTCGTTACGGTCGTGTGATGTTCCAAGTGATTTGCACCGAGCCGGTCACGCCGTTCACCGAATCCGTCTCTGGGGCGGGGTAGTTGGAACCGCCCTGCAGAACTTTCTGCGCGATTGTGGTGGCCCGCTGCTGGTAGGTCTCCCGGTCGTGATGCCCGAGTTCCGCACGCTGCACCGGCGAGCCCATGCCTTCGGGGGTCGGACATGCCGCGGTGATTCGGTAGACGAGTTTGTTCGCGGTATCGCGCTCGAATTCCACCGCGAAGAGTCCTGGACCGCTGACCTCTCCAGTCGTGGTCTGACCGTTATCGGTCTCCCGAACGGTCCCGAGGCAGTCGGCCACGCCATTCTTGACGCCGACGGTCACCTGCTCGTGGAACCGAGACGAGGGGCCGTTGATGGTGTTAGTCCAGGAAAACTGCCCGGAGTATAGGTAAGCGTAGTTGCAGGAGACCACCTTCATCTGGCACGTTGGCTCCTGTGGGGAGTGCGACGGGAGCGCAACGACGACAAGTAGCAAGGCGAGGGGCGCGGTGAGGCTATTGTGATTCATTTACCATCCTCTTCAGCGCCGCCCACTCGATGTTCTGGCGAAGCTTCCAGAGCGCCCGGTGAACCTCGGGAGGTGGAGGCTCCTTCGGGCACCTGGCTGAAAAATCGAGGTCGATGCTTCGCACCTCTACGCGCGATCGGTGCATCGTCCAGAACGCGGGGTTGTAACGAATCATACGCGACACATACGGCGACTCCGGCGTGCCGAAGTTGTACAACGTGTCGCCCCCCTCGGATTTGACCCAGGCCGGAAGCTTGCGCTCTGCGGCCGACATCCGCGCAATCGATGCGCGAGCATTGTCGGCAAACGACTTTGCGCCTGAAATCGAGTCGTTCCGCCTGCGATCGTCCGCCTCTTGGGCCTTGAGTTCCTTCGCCGCGCCACGCTCGGCGTCTTCCATCTCCTTGATTTGCGCGTCGATCTCCGCCGGGGTTCGAACTCCCTTCAGCACGGCTCTCAGGTCGTCGCGCGTTTTTTTCCGGTCCGGGGCATCGGCCATGAATCGCTGATAGGGGGTGTTCGCGAGCAGCATCGTCTTCTTCGCCAGTTTCTCGCGGTTGACTCCTTCGTCATCGACGATCTGCCATCGTCGGACCTCTTCGCGCGTGAGTTGGTGATACGGAGTCTCTCCGTCGCGAACAATGAGCATTTGCTCATACGAAGGGTCCGGGGGCGGTACCAGCTCGGCCAATACAAAGTTCGCGCCGGGAACGGGCTTGTCGCCGTGGGGGCCCTGGGGCCAGGGTTCGTCTCCCCCTTGCGGAGTGTGGTTGATCGATGCCGTAAAGATCGAGCAATAGCGCCCCGAGCCGAGGTCCGCGAAAACGGTGTAGTCGTACTGGAGAATGGTGTTCGACTTTGGAGCGGATGCGTGAAAGCCGTCGAGCTGTGTGAATATCGGATAGCTGAGGTGCCCAAACTCCGGGACCGCCTTGAGAACGATGCGCTCGATCTCGTCGAGCCGAGCAGTCGCGTAGCCCTTCTCGACGGAGGTAGCGGTTATCCCCTTGTCGAGATTTATGCGCCGGGTCAGCCCTGGCGTATTGCTCGGTTCGATCTTGCCACGCTGCTGCGCATCACTTGGCTGAATCTTGGCCCGTTGCTTCGGATCGATCTTACCGCTCGCCTGCGCCGCGGCTCCGGAGGTAACGCACGCAGCGCCCACGAGCGCCAAGAGAAAGTGTGTCTTCATCATTGTTTCACGATTTCAACGCGGCGGTTCTGCGCGCGACCCACGGCTGTGGCGTTTGGCGCCGACGGCTTTGTGTCACCGAACCCCTTCGTTGTGATGCGCGCAGCGTCGAGACCAAAGTCCGACACGAGCGTCGCTTTGACCGCCGCCGCGCGCGCATCACTCAACGAAAGATTGCTTGCCGAACCGCCGACATTGTCGGTGTGGCCCTCGATCAAGATCTTGAGATCGCCGTACCTCTTCATCGTCGACGCGATCTCTTTGAGAACGGGACGCGACTCCGGTTGCAACTCTGCCTTTCCGGTCGCAAACAGAATTCCCTGCGTCGCCCAACGCCCCTTCTTGAGCAGGGCATCGTAGAGCACATCGGTCTCGCTCTCCGCGACGCGAATGCTTGTGATGAAGAGCGCCTCGTTGTCGGCGGCACCGACGAGCGCCAGCCGAATGACGCTATCGCGTCGGAACAGCAGCTCCGGGATGTTGTACAGGCGCTTCTCGTTCGCGTACATCTTGAAGTACCCGCTGTCCATGAGAATCCGAACGTGCGCCGTGTGGTCGACGTACTTCGTGGCCTCTTCATCCGTGAGGTGCAGTTGGCTCGCGCTGCGGTCCTGCCCACCCCCGTGCAGCGTGTTGTGCTGCGGGCCCCAGCTGATCTCGACCGACTGCTCATCACTTTGAACGTGTGATTTGCCGCCTTCCACGCGAACGCGGTCACCCATCGGCGCGTTCGCCGCCGTGAGGACGTCGATTTCCAGCGTGAACTTTTGCGGTAGCTTTTTCCCGAGCGGGATGAGCAGCTCTCCGGGCCCGGTTGCTCGCAACATCTTGACGTCGTCGCGCTCGACGATCTCCATCGGGCCGCTCAGGTATTTCATGCCGCGTGCGAAGTTGCCCACGCGGTCCTCGCTGAAGTCCGTGTAGAACAGGATCTTGTTGCCGGGAACGAAGTCGTAATTCTCCCAGACCTTGGCGTTGGCCGGCGGCTGGGGCGCGGCCGTTTTGCTCGCGGTCGGTGCCGACTTCGCGGTGTCGGCCTTCGCCTTTGCCGAATCCATCTTTGCTTTCGCCGAATCAGGCTTCTTGCCGGCCGCCTCGAGTTTCTTCTTGGCCTCTTCCTCCGCCTTTCTGCGAAGCCCTCCGATCTGGCCGTGACCGATCGTTGGCGCAGCCGCCAGCACGATCGACGTAAGAACCGCCGCCCGTATCAACCGCGTTCGCCACATCGCACATCCTCCGTTGAGTGCGTTTGGAAACGGCCAACTGCTTGATCCAGAGAGCCCGCGACGGAAGGATGATGAGCGCCCGTCAACGGCCCGACTGCTTGGCGTCATCGAGCGTCATCTCGCTTCAGCCCGGGCCGTTGACAAGCGGTGGGCGAGTCGGCAACCTCAGCTTTACCGTGTTTCGCCTAACGACCTTCGGTGGCCTCGGAATCGAAGCCGATAACGGGGCCACGGCACCGCGACTCAGACCGCCGAGGCTTGCGCTGCTGGCGGTGCTTGCGGCTGCGGGCAATCGCGGCATGTCTCGCGAAAAGCTCACGGGGTTGTTCTGGCCGGACTCCGACGAGGAGCGAGCCCGCCATTCGCTGCGGCAGAATTTGTACGCGCTCCGAACCGGCCTTGGACGCGACGCGGTTCGGTCCGTGGGACCGACGCTCGCGCTCGACGAAACCGTGACCACTGCCGACGTCGTGGACTTTCGGGCCGCTCTGACCTCGGGCGACCGGGAGCGGGCCGTGTTGTTGGCGCGAGGATCATTCCTCGACGGGTTCTATCTCCAGGGCGCCTCGGGGTTCGAGCGGTGGGTAGAGGAGGAAAGCGGCCGACTGACTACCGAGACAGTGGCCGCCCTCGTCTCGCTGGCCACTGCCGCCGTTCGCTCGAACCAGCACGACGCCGCGGCGGAGTGGTGGGGTCAACTCACGCAACGCGATCCAGTCAACGGACGTGTTGCATTAGAGTATATGAAAGCGCTCTCCGCACGCGGAGATCGCGCGGCGGCCTTGGCATTCGCCCGCCGTCACGAAGCGATTGTCCGCCGTGAGTTGCAGACGAGTCCCGATCCGGAAGTGCTGCGCCTCGAGGCGGAGCTTCGAGCCGCCTCGACATCGGACGTCACGAGCGTCGACAGGCGCGAAGCTTTCGTTGCGCGATCCCCCGCGACCACGCCGGTTTCGACCGTTGCGATGACGGAATCCCCCGAAGCCCCACGGTCAGCCGAGGCGCGACCGACGGACGGCACCTCGGGGGCGGAAGAGCGCCAAACATCGGCGCGCAACGCGCGATGGTCGATGGCCGCAATACCGCGCGGACGACGAGCGATGGTCCTCGCGTCACTTGTCGGATTCGCTGCGTTGGCCGCTGGATTGGCGGCGCGCCGGCGCGCCCCGGTCCGCGTCTCGACGATCGCCGTGGGATTCATTCGTGAAGCGGGCGCCGCGGGCATGCCCGGCATGAGTCGCGTTCTCACGGACATGATCGCGACCGATCTCGCTCGGGTAGAGGGCCTGGCGGTGGTCTCGAACTCTCGACTCCTCGAGTTGATGCGCCCGGGCCAGGACTCGGCTGCCGGATATGCCGAGGCGGCACGTCGCGCGGGTGCGTCCGAGTTGCTCGAGGGACAACTGGTGGCGCTGAGGCGCGACACGTTGGAGCTCGCCGTGCGTCGCGTGGAGTTGCAAACGGGCATCGTGAAGGATGCCTATCGCGTGCGTGGGGTCGATCGGTACGCGCTGGTCGACAGCCTCACGCAGTCGATCGCTCGGCGGTTTCGTTTGCAATCTCCGCCGGGCTCCATCGCCGACGCGACGACCACCTCGCCGGTTGCGTATCGCCTCTACGACGAAGGACTGCGGGCGTACTTCCAAGGTGACTGGAAGTCGGCGCAAAGATTGATGAACGCCGCCCTCGGCGAAGACTCGACATTCGCGATGGCGGCCTACTGGGTGGTCAAGATCGGTAAGGACGTGTGGGACCCGGTGCGCCATCAGGATGTATCCGGGCTTCGACCAATCGCTCTGCGCCTCGCATCCCGCGCTCCCGATCGCGAGCGTCTCATGATCACGGCGGATCTCTTGACCGAGGATCAGGAACCGCGTGCAGTCGCCGTGGCCGAGTCTCTCACGGCTCGATACCATCATGATCCGAGAGCATTCGGCGTTCTCGGTCACGTCTACTGGATGAGGGGCGACTGGGCCAAGGCCGTGGCGGCGATGGAGCGGGCAATCGCGCTCGATGCCGCGGGCGAGCGTGACGATGGTCCGCTCTGCATGCTCTGCCAGGATTTCGACTTCCTGGCGCAGGTGTACCTGTGGTCGGACTCATTGCCGGCGGTCGTGCGAGTCGCGCAGCGTTTTCGTGCGCTTCGCCCAAAGGCGAGCAGTCCGTTCTATATGCTTGGTATCGTAGGGCAGCGCCTCGGCGACAGCGCAGCCGCGTACCAGAACTTCGAGCGCGTGGCGTCGCTCGGCGGCATTGGCCCGGGTTATCTGAGCGGCGTTCATCTCAGGCTCGAAGCGTATGACCGCGCCGAGCAGCAGTTGGCGACGCAGCTGTCGTCGTCTCTTCCCAATGATTACGACTCAGGAGCTTGGTGGTACATCCTTGCGTTGAGAAATCAGGGACGGATCCGCGAAGCTGAAGAGTTTTTCCGCACGGGAACGCTTCCCGGTTTGCCCGCGGCACCGGCGAAGCGCGATCACAATCCGATCAACGAAGGAATCCTTGCCATCGCGCGTGGCGAGCCTCAACGAGCGGCGACGGTGTTTGGGCGCACCCTGCATCTGTCGCTCCCACAAGACTGGTCCGAGGGAACGAAAGCGCGTCACCGCGCGTGGAACGGAACACTCTATGGTATGGCGCTGGCTGCCGGCGGCGACACAGTCGCGCTCAGCGCGCTCGCGGACAGCGTCGAGTTCTGGGGACGCGGAAGTCTCTATGGGCGTGACCGGAAAACGCATCACTATCTACGTGGAATGTTGCACGCGGCGGCGGGACGCCACGAGGATGCAGCACGTGACTTCCGGGCCGCGATACACTCTCCCACGATGGGTTTCACTCGCGTGAACTACGAGCTCGCCCGGTGTCTAATTCAACTTGGTCGCCCGAGAGAAGCGATCGCCGCATTGCAGCCGGCCCTGCGTGGGGACATCGAGGCGGGAGCCCTGTACGTCACGCACACGGAGCTGCACGAGCTGTTGGCGCAGGCGTTCGATCGAGCGCAGATGACGGACAGCGCTGCGGTGCACTATCGCGCAGTCATCAAAGCGTGGGGGCGAGCCGATCGCGAGTTTTGGGCGCGACGCGATTCAGCGCGGAGCTGGCTCGATCGGCACCAGCAGGTGGCGACAGAGTTCCGTTAGGCCGATTGTGCGAGATTGACCGGGCCGCCTCGCGAGGGAGAATGGCGACCGATGTCTTCAGGAAACGTCTCATTCAAGCTTCTGAATCGCGATCGCGCCCACGGAACGCAGATCATGCTCATGCGGATGGAGCCAGGTAGCTCGCTCGATGAGCACGAGCATGGCGGCGCCGAAGAGCTCTACATGCTGAGCGGCGAGTGTACTGCTCGAGGAATGCGACTACGCACCGGGGATTACCATCGCGCGGCGGC
Source organism: uncultured Gemmatimonadaceae bacterium (assembly GCA_963736315.1). Taxonomy (GTDB): domain Bacteria; phylum Gemmatimonadota; class Gemmatimonadetes; order Gemmatimonadales; family Gemmatimonadaceae; genus JAQBQB01. Next base: position 68,350 of record CAVTOB010000002.1, read on the forward strand.
TCACTCGCATCATGGGCTCACAATGACGGAGCACGGCTGCGTGATGCTCGTGGTGAGTCGCGCCGCCTGAAGCGAGAGAAGAGTCACGCAGAGACGGGAGTAGATCGAGCACGGATTGGCGCTGAAATGCGATGCGGCGGGCGAAGGCTAAGTGTTTGCTCCCACGCCCGTCGGGCGCACGACCGCACTGCCGCCGCTGCGCCACGGCACCACCGTAGAGCCAAACTGCAAGGACTCTAATAGGAGCGCCGGGACGATTGAAACTCCCATCCCGACATCGCGTACTTTCGCGGCGACACCGACGTCCTGTCCTGTGCTGACGCCGAGATACGTCTTGTCCTGTGAGAGGGATTCGGCGACCCAAGCAACCCTGTCACTGATTCACTCGTAGGGCGTGCCAGGCGATAGACCCGCCCCCGGAGATTCTCGAGAAAGATCATGAAGCTCGCCATCCGTTCGACCAGGCGCTCATCCTTGGCGGCGCACGCACAACCTGCTGGCTGCCGTGGCGACCATCTTCGCCACGCCGGCCCTGCCCGCGCCCGTGGTGTTTCATGTGAGCTTGGGCCAAGCCTCGGCGACGGCGGTCTCCGGCCGGCTGCTGGTCTTCGCTAAGCTGCTCGGCCCCGCCGACAAGAGGCCCGTCGCGCGCGTCGACATGGACCAGATCGATACCCACGCGACCGCCATCGCCGCCCGGGAGGTGGCGCGCCTCGAGCCCGGCGCCACGGTCGATCTCGACGCCGACGTCACGGCCTTCCCCACACCCTTCTCGCAGCTCAAGCCCGGCCGCTACGCCGTGCAGGCGGTGCTCGATCGCGACCACAGCTACAACTACACTGGACGCGGCCCTGGCGATCTCGTGAGCGGAGTCGTGGAGATGGACCTGCCCGGCGACGCAGCACAACTCCTGACGCTTGCGACCGCCGTCCCTGAAGCCGATCCCCTCCAGCCCCTGTCCAACGTGCCGGCAGCGCTGCGGGAGGTCTACGCGGCGGCCAAGGCCGACATCCACCCGATCGACTTCACCAGCCCGGCGCTCAGCGGCTTCTGGGGTCGGCCGGTCGCCCTGCACGGCTGGGTGGTGACCCCGCCGGACTATGCGGCCCATCCCGGCCAGCGCTATCCGACGGTCTACTACACCCAGGGCTTCGGCGGCTCGTTGCGCTCCCTCCACGACGTCGGCGTCGCCCGGTGGGATGAGATGAAGACGGGCAAGGCGCCGCCGATGATCTGGGTGGGGATCGACCAGTCGAGCCCCAGCGGCACGAGCGAGTTCGTCAACAGCGTCAACAACGGGCCGTGGGGCCAGGCGCTGACGGCCGAGCTGATCCCCGACCTGGAACGCCAATACCGCATGGACGCCAAGCCCTCGGGCCGCTTGCTGACCGGACACTCCTCCGGCGGCTGGGCGGCGCTGTGGCTGCAGGTGAACTATCCCAAACTGTTCGGCGGCGCCTGGCCCACCTCGCCCGACCCCAGCGATTTCCACGACTTCTTGGGCATCGACCTCTACGCCCCCCACGCCAACGTCTATCGCAAGCCCGATGGCACGCCTTGGCCGCTGGCGCAGCGACAAGGGCGAAATGCTGGTCTCCATCGAGGACTACACGCGCCGGGAAGTCGTGGTCGGGGCGTATGGCGGCCAGCTCGCCTCGTTCGAGTGGGTCTTCTCCCCGCGCGGCGCCGACGGGCTCCCGGTCCCTATGTTCGACCGCACGACAGGCGCGGTGGACTCGGCCGTGATCGCCTATTGGAAGGAGCACTACGACGTGGCCGAGCACCTCCGCCGCCACTGGCCGGAGCTCAGGCGTGATCTCGACGGCAAGATCCACCTGACCGTGGGCTCGGCCGACACCTTCTATCTCGACGGTGCGGCGCACCGGCTGGAAGCGACGATGAAGGGGCTCGGGGCAAAGACCGACTTCCGCTACGTCGAAGGGCGCGGCCATTTCGACCTCTACACCGTGGGCGACGACCGCTGCGGGCCTGTACAAGGCCATCGCCTGGGAGATGTACGCGCACGCCCGGCCGGGATCGAAGCCGCCGCCGGTCACCGCCACTCCGGCGCCTGCGCCGCTCGCTGAAGTCGGACGGACGCTGCGTAGCCGAGTGGTCCTTTGGGCCAATTGTGCCGCGGTCTTTTCCCGGCACTTTCGTCGCCATGTCACACCACTATTCCGGGCCCGAGTTTGGGCTCGCCGCATGACGACGCCCGTCTGGACTTCACCGACTTGTACGCGTTTCCGAAACCCGGAGACGAAGAACGCATCGGTTCTGATCATGGACGTGCACCCGTCCGTCAACGTGAAGCCGCCTGGCCCGACGACGACCGACCCCTTCTCGCCCGACGCTGTGTACGAGATCAAGATCGATACGAATGGCGACGACGTCGCCGACATCGCCTATCGTTTCCGGTTCTCGCCCCTGAAGGACGGCAAGCAGACTGCGACGTGGCGCAGAGCCGACGGCGACGCCGCCGCGGGCATCGGCGAAGACGGAATGGTCGTCCTCGAGAACGCGCCGGTATCGACGGGCCCAGACGGCGCAGATCACGAAGGCCGGCAAGTGCCGGTTCTTTGCGGGATGGCGCAGTGATCCGTTCTTCTTCGACGTCGCTGGCGCGCTCAACAATCTGCAGTTCACGGGCAAGGACTATTTCGCCGACAAGAACATCTGCAGCATCGTGCTGGAACTGCCCAATTCCGAGCTGGGATCGAAGCCGCTCCGTCTGTGGGCGCGCACGGTGGACGGAAGAACGGGGAAGTGGGTGCAAGCCGACCGCGGTGCGCGAGCGCAGCAAACGCCCTTCCTGCCCGGCGATGATCGATCGACGCGTACCTCGCCGGAGAACCCGCGAACGACAGCCGCTTCATCGCCACGTTCGCGCACTCGCTCGTGCATAGCGGCGGCTACGCGCCCGACGAGGCGCGGCGCGTGGCGGGCACAATGCTCCCGGACGTTCTGCCTTACGATCCCACACGCCCCGCGGTCTATCCGACGAACGGCCGGCTGCTCACGGACAGCGTTGTCGAGTACTTCATTCCTCTCTTCTCGAACGGTAAAGTGAACACGGACAACACGCGAGCCCACCAAGACCTGCTTTCCGAATTTCCCTACGTCGGACCGCCGCACAACGGCTGACGGATGGCGGAGCAACGTGGACGCTCGGTGGACCCGGACCCACGCGCGCAAATCGGGTACAAGGTCGAGCGCCCGGAACCTGGTTCCGGGCGCTCTTTTTTTGCCCCTTGCCCCGACTCGACTGACGCCTTATATAACCAATCAGTTATGCACAACGCGACCCTTTCCTCCCCACAGCTCGACGCGATCTTTGCCGCCCTCGCCGACCCGACCCGGCGCGCGATCCTGTCGCGCCTGGCATCCGGCGACGCCTCGGTCAACGAGCTCGCCGAGCCCTTCGACATGAGCCAGCCGGCGATCTCCAAGCACCTCAAGGTGCTCGAGGGTGCCGGGCTCGTTTCGCGGGGGCAGGATGCCCAACGGCGCCCTCGGCGCCTCGAGGCGACGCCACTGGCCGTCGCGAACGAGTGGCTGGAGCGCTACCGGAAATACTGGGAAGCGAACTACGAGCGCCTCGATGCGCTGCTCGAGGAACTCAAGGCGGCGGACACGCCGAAACGCAGGCGAACCCGAGGCAAGTGAAGACATGAATCCGACGAAAACCGCTGGTACCCTCGACATCTCGACACCGTCCGATCGCGAGATCCGCCTCACCCGGGTCTTCAATGCCCCGCGCAAACTGGTGTTCGATGCCTACACGAAACCTGAGCTCCTCACCCGATGGATGGGGGTCATGCCCGGGTGGACCTGGGCCGTTTGCGAGATCGACCTCCGCGCCGGCGGAATGTTCCGTTACGTGTGGCGTGGCCCTGACGGCGTCGAGATGGGGATGCGCGGCACCTACCTCGAGATCACCCCGCCCCACCGCATCGTCTCGACGGAGTCGTTCGACCAGAAATGGTATGAGGGCGAGTGTGTCGAGACCGTCACGCTCGAGGAGAACGACGGCCGCACGACGCTCACCATGCTCCTCCGATACGACAACCAGGCGGTGCGCGACGGCGTCCTGCAGTCACCGGCGGCAACCGGCATGGAAGCCGGCTTCTCCAACCTTGCCGCGCTTCTCCCCACACTCAAATAGTTGTGCCCCACTGTGTGCCCCGAACGCAAAACGCCGCCATCCTCTCGGATGCGGCGTTCGCTCATCTACTTCTCACTTCATCACTTACTCAAGAGCGGGCGACCGGACTCGAACCGGCGACGTCCAGCTTGGGAAGCTGGCATTCTACCAACTGAATTACGCCCGCGTCGGTTTAAGATACCGCGCCGCCGAGAGCGGTTCAACACAAGCGCCGCAATTTCTACGTCCGCTCTCGACCGCCGACGGAAAGCGACGCGATGCTACTCGCCGACGCCAGGCCCCATCGGCTTGCCGATCTCCCAGTGGTGTCCGAACGGATCGACGACTCGCCCGATGAACCAGCCGTTCTGCTCGCGCACCGGCCAGATCTGTCGCGCCCCCGCGGCCAGCGCCTGCGCGTGGATCGATTCTGGATCGTCCACGACCAGCACCAGTCGCGCGGTCCCGCCGCCGAGTGTCTCGGGACTGAAGTTCTTGTGGGCCGGCGATTCGTCGGCGACCCAGAACTTCGCGCCGTCGACCGCCAGCTCGGCGACCACCGCGCCGTCGGGCGCTTCGATCTTGAATAGTTCGCGCGCGCCGAACGCGCTCTTATAGAAGGCGACCGCCTCGGACCCGCGGCGCACGGACAACATCGGAGCGATCGTGGTCGTCATGCCCGACAATTCTACCGGTCGCGGGGTCCACTCGAAACCATAGACGCTTCAGCAGACGCTTCAGCAGACGCTTCAGCCCGCCGCGAGTCGAGACGCGACGTGACGATGAATGCGATGAATGTCCCGATTCGCCCCGTTCGGACGTTTGGGGTTCTAGCACCTCGGCTCGGCGAGCCGAGGACCGTCGCGTCGACGCCGGCGCGCGAGAGACGGGCTCGAACCCAACCAAGCGTATCGAGGTCCCCTTGAGAGATCTACCGGCGAAGCAGATTCTCCACTCGAGTCGTTCCACCGCGGCCATTCTTTGCGTGAGCGCCGTCGTGGCAACCGCGACGGCCTGCTCGAACTCCAACGACAACCCACGGATCATCGCGCCGGCGGCAAGGTCGGCGGCCGACGCCAGCGCGAACAACCGGAACGTGAGCGTCCACTGGAACGAGATCGCGCGCGATCTCGTGGCGGTGCACAACACGAACGGGCCCCTGGCCTCTCGCGTCTATGCGTTGGTGAGCGTGGCGCAGTTCCGATCCGCCCGCGCCACGGGCAAGCGCAAGGTGCGACCGTAGACGCCGCCATCGCGCGCGCATCCGCGAACGTCCTCGCCGGCCTGTATCCGGACGACGCCAGCGTGGCGGTGATCGCCTCCGCCCTGCAAGACGATGAGCGTTTCCTCAACGGTGCGCCGCCGGGTGACGGCGGGCCGCATGCGGGCGACGCGATCGGAGCGGCCGTGGCGCAAGCGGTTCTCGCGAACGCGGCCAGCGATGGCACCGCGGGCGCCAATTGCCCCGCGACGCCGCCCACGCCGGCGAGTCAGTTCTGGCACGACGATGCCGTGCCGCCGAATCCGCAGCCGTTGCTTCCCTGCTTCGGTCAGGTTCGGACCTGGCTCCCCCTCGACCTCACCCAATTCCTCGCCGATCCGCCGCCGGCGTTCGGGTCGCACGGCATTCCTCGCCGGGTTGGCGGAAGTGCGCCAGATCTCCGATACGCGGACGGCCGAGCAGCTGGCGATCGTGAACAAGTGGCTCGACGGCAACAACACGCTCCAGCCACCCGGCCGATGGAATCTGATCGCATCGGAGCTCGCGACGCAGCATCGGCTCGACGCCGCGGAAACAGCCCGTATGTTCGCGGTGCTCAACATCGCGATGATGGACACTCACGTCGCGTGCTGGGACCGTAAGTACACGTTTTGGGAGATTCGCCCGTGGATGGTGGATCCACTCATCACGACACCGGGCGGGCGGCCGCATCATCCGGCGAATCCGTCCGGACATGCGTGCGCGGGCGGCGCGGGGTCGGGCATCGCTCGCCGGATTCTTCCCCGCGCAGCACGACTCGATCCTCGCACTCGGCGACGAGCAGGGATTCTCGACGGTGCTGTCCGGCGTACACTACCGGTTCGACGTCGATAAGGGGCTGGCGATCGGCCGCGCCATCGCCGCGAGCGCGCTCGCGGTGACGAATCTGGACGCTCTCGTCGGAGGACCGTGAGCGACTGAGTGAGCGAGCTGGCGCGATCGCGCCAGCTCGCCACTCACTCCCGTTACGACCTCGGCCCCCTACGCCGTCACTGGGCTGAGCAGGCCGGCGAACGGGCCGCAAAGCGCCGCGAAGTCCTCGGCGCTCAGATGTTCCTGTGCCAGGATCGCCAGCGCCGCGTCTTCTGCCGCCGCGTGCGCCGCGGCGAACGCGCGACGCTCAATCGACGTCCACTTCACAATGGAATGGCTTGCGTAGTACGCCGACGTCTCGATCGCGTCGCGCACGTACCAGCCAGCCATCGCCAGGGCGCGATCGTTGATCGTTGCTTCGAGAATCGCGTACGGCGTCTCGCGCTGTGTGTAGATGGACGGATCGTCGATCAGCGCCCTGCCGACGGTGAGCCAGGCCAAGACCGGGAGCTCGGCGAGGCGATCGGCGAACGCGTTCACGGCGGCCAGCGCGGGCTGGTCGTCGGGCGTCAACTCGGCGACCTCCCGAGGCAACCGGAGCTTGCCCGTGCGCATGCGTCGCAGCAGCGCAGGGCTCATTGGGACACCGTCGCTCACGCGCGGCGTCATCAACGAGTTCGAATGGCGTGCCTCGCCGTTCGCGTCGACCACGGTCGCGGACGAGCGCGGCGCGGCCGACTTAGTCGCCAATCGGCCGAGCATGGCGCCGACGAAGCCCGACGACAAAAAGCCGGCGAGCTTGCCGATCGAGGGAGAAATCGTGGAAGGAAACATGTGGACTCGGACCGCGAAGCGTGACGTTTCCAACCTACGAGTTCGCCCGTAAACGCCGCACAAACAATCCGGCGGCCGAGCATAAAAAGGGCGTAAAAGCGGACCCGTGGTCCGCGCCGACCGTGCATCATTCATTCGTGATCTCGGATACGCTCACCTTTCTGATCGTCGAGGACGAGCCGCAGATTCGGCGGCTCGTACGCCACGCGCTGCGCGCAGATCCCGCTTTGCTCCGCGCGGGCCTCGACGACGGCCAGCCATCGCCCGAACTGCGCGTGCTCGAAGCCGAGACCGGACGAGCAGGGATCGACCTGGCCGCCGCCGAGGAGCCCGCGCTGGTCGTGCTCGATCTGGGGCTGCCGGACATGGAAGGCATCGCGGTCTGCCGCGAGATCCGTCGCTGGTCCTCAGCGCCCATCCTCGTGCTCTCGGCGCGGCATGCCGACACGGAGAAAGTGGCGCTCCTCGACGCCGGTGCCGACGACTACATGACGAAGCCGTTCAGCAGCAGCGAGCTGATGGCGCGCGTACGGGCCCAGTTCCGGCGCGCCCGCGCGACCGGAACGCATGCGGCTGGCGAACGCAGAGAGTCCACCGCCGTTCTGTCGTTTGGCGACGTCCGCGTCGACCAGCAGCGACGGCGCGTCGAGCGGTCGGGGAAAGCCGTACATCTGACGCCGACTGAATGGTCGTTGCTGCGCGCTTTCATCGCGCGCCCGCGACAGACGCTCACCCATCGCCAATTGTTCGGCGCCGTTTGGGGGAACGCTTCGGGCGATGCGCAGCAGTACCTCCGTGTGTACGTCGGTCATCTCCGCCGCAAGATCGAGGAGGATCCGATGCGGCCGAGGTACATCCACACCGAACCCGGGGTCGGGTACCGCTTCGAGCCCGACGGTGAAACGGCGTGAGGGGTTCACCGCGGCGCGCGACCGTCATGCGGTGGGCGATCACTTTGCTCGTGCTCGCCGCGGCGACGGTCAGCATGTATCTGGTGCGCAGCTCGCTCGACAAAGCACACGTCGCCCTGGTGTACCTGCTGGTCGTACTGGGGGCAAGCGCGGCCGGCGGCCGCGCCCTGGGACTCGTCGTGGCGGGGCTCGCGTTCCTCTGCTTCGACTTTTTCTTTCTCGTTCCCTATCTCACGTTCGTCATTCAGAACCCGCTCGACTGGCTCGTGCTGTTCGCGTTCCTGGTGACGAGCGTGGTCGCGGCGCAGCTGCTCTATCGCGCCAACGCGACGGCCGAGGAAGCCACTGAGCGGGCGATCGAGGTGGACAGACTCGCGGCGCTCGGCGCCGAGACGCTCAACGCGGCCGATGCGGACGAAGCACTGCGCGCGATCGCCGACGTGATTCGCCATTCCATCGGCACAGATGAGTGTGAGATCTACTTGAGCGGGGCGCGTGGCGGCGTGACGCTCAGCGCCTCACGCGGCGTGCAGCCGGGCAGCCTCGTGCAGTGGATTCTGGATCATGGCGCGAGCGCCGTCGAGCTGACGGACGGAACGGTGCGCGTCGCCCACGAGTTGTCAGGGGCGAGCCAACCGCTTGCGGGGCAGCGATGGGAGTCGCAGCCCGAGACGGTCGCCGCCGTCCGAGCCGTCACGCGGTTCGACAAGGGAGGTGCGTTGCAGTCGCTTCGAGGGGCCGTCCGCAGCGACGGATCGACCGGGGCATCGCGCGGACGACCGGCGGTTCGCGCGCTGGCCCTTCCGCTCCAGGTGCGAGAGCACACGGTCGGCGTCCTGCGCGTCGCGTCATTGACAGAGCTGGTGCTGACACCTGAAGAGGGCCGGCTTCTCATTGCGCTCGCTTACTACGCCGCACTCGGCGCCGAGCGCTCGCGGCTGGTCGCGGCGGCCGAGCGAGCCGAGGCGGAGCGGCGCCTCGAGAGCTTGCGCAGTGCACTGCTGACGGCGGTTTCGCACGACTTCCGGACGCCACTCACGACGATCAAAGGCGTCGCCGCCGAGATCCGCCACGGCGCTGACGCCGAGCGCGCGGCCGTGATCGAGAGCGAGGCGGATCGGCTGAACGGTCTAGTGAACGATCTGCTCGACCTCTCGCGCATTCACGCCGGCGCGGTCCGCCCGTCGCTCGCCGTGAACACCGTCGACGACCTGTTGGGTGCCTCGCTCCGAGCGGCGAGCGGTGTCCTTCGCGGGCGGCGCGTGGAGATCGACGCGCCCGACGATACGCTGCTCGCTGGAACTTTCGACCTCACGCAAGCCCTGCGCGCAGTCGTGAATCTGCTCGACAACGCCGCGAAGTACTCACCGCCGAACAGGCCGATCGACGTGCGGGTTCGGCGACACGGCGATCGGCTGGCGATCGACGTTATGGACCGGGGGCCTGGCGTGCCCGAAGACGAGCGAGGTCGAATCTTCGAGCCGTTTTACAGGCCGCCTGGCGTACCGCCGGACATTCGGGGGCACGGACTTGGTCTCTCGATTGCACGGGGACTCGCCGAAGCGCAGGGCGGAACGGTCAGCTTTGCGCCCCGCCCTGGCGGCGGATCCGTCTTCAGCCTCGAGCTGCCGGCGGCCGACATGCACTCAATCGACCACGAGACCGCACGTATCGAGTGAACCGCCGCCGGAGCTGGCGGGCGAAACTCGAATGGGGTTTCCCCGACAAAGCCGTGGCTGTCCGCTGGCAGGCGCTGCGGCCACCGTCCTCGATCTTCGGTCAATGGAGGAATGATTTGCAGTTTTTTTATGGCCGCGGTCGGCGCTTTTTATGCGGCATTTGTGGCCGACCCGGTAGCCTTGGGGCTGTAAATAGCAGGAGGCTCCGAGTGCTCACCATTCGCGGGGATACGCTTTTCGTGGCAACGATCATCATCGTTTTGGCAGGGTTCCTGCTCGTCCAGGCGGCGCTGCGAGTCGACCTCTTCCGGCTGTTCGAAGCGCGCCGGCTTTCTCGGGTCAACACGACGGACAAGCCGAACCTGTACGAGTTCTTCGCCGAGCGCCACGACTCGTCATTCTCATATTCACCAGATCGGAGACGGGCCTCATGATCGACGTCGTCTACGTGGCGGCGCACCGATTCTCTTCTTCGCGCTGATGATCCTCTACGTCGAAGGGTGTGACCGCCTGGGTCGCGCCGCCGACGTCGAGCGCGCGCCGGAGGAGAATCCGCGATGACGCTCGAAAGCTGGATCGCCGGAGCGCTGGCGGTCGCCATTCTCGTCTACCTCGTCTACACGCTGCTTCGTCCCGAGAAGTTCTGAGAGCCCGTTCATGACGCTCAACGGCTGGCTTCAAATTCTCTTCTTCAGTCTTTGCGTACTGCTCGTCGCAAAGCCGCTCGGCGTGTACCTCGTCAGCGTGTTCGACGGCTCGTACCGCTGGCTGTCGTGGCTCGAGCGGCCGATCTACCGCCTGTGCGGGGTCGACGAGCGACGAGGATCAGCATTGGACGCGCTACGCGGCGGGCCTGATGCTCTTCAGCGTCGCCTCGATGCTGCTCACATACGTCGCGCTGCGTCTTCAGAAGGTCCTCCCGTTGAACCCGCAGCACCTGCCCGCGGTCCCTGACCGACAAGCGTTCGAGACGTCGGCCTCGTTCACCACCAACACGAACTGGCAGTCGTACGGCGGCGAGATGGTGATGTCGTACTTCTCGCAGATGACGCAGCTGGCGTTCCACAACTTCGCGTCGGCGGCGGTGGGCATCGCGGCGGCGGTCGCGCTCGTGCGCGGCATCGCGCGCAAGTCGGCGGGGCGGCTCGGCAACTTCTGGGTCGACCTCACGCGCTGCACACTCTACATCCTGCTGCCGGCGTCGGTCATCCTCGCCCTGATCTTCGTGCAGCAGGGAGTGATTCAGAACTTCAAACCGTACCTCGACATCACGACGCTCGAGGGCGCCAAGCAGACGATCGCGATGGGCCCCGTCGCGAGCCAGGAAGCGATCAAGCAGCTCGGGACGAACGGCGGCGGGTTCTTCAACGCCAACGCCGCGCATCCGTTCGAGAACCCGACGCCGTGGTCCAACTTCTGGTCGATGATCGCGATCTTCATGATCCCGTCGGCGCTCACGTATATGCTCGGCCGGATGGTGAAGAGCCAGCGGCACGGTTGGGCGGTGTGGGCGGCGATGTTCGTGTTGTTCTTCGCGGGCGTGACCACCGCCTACTGGGCTGAGGCGCGCGGCAATCCGATTCACGCGGCGCGCGGCATCGACCTCGCCACCACGGCGACCAGTCCCGGCGGCAATATGGAAGGCAAGGAGGTGCGGTTCGGCATCGCCAACTCCGCCCTCTACGCCACGGTGACGACGGATGCGTCGTGCGGCGCCGTGAACTCGATGCACGACTCGTTCACCCCGATCGGCGGCCTGGTGCCGCTCGCCAACATCCAGCTCGGCGAGCTGGTGTTCGGCGGCGTCGGGTCCGGGCTCTACGGCATGCTGGTGATGGTCGTGCTCACGGTCTTCATCGCCGGTCTCATGGTCGGCCGGACGCCCGAATACCTCGGCAAGAAGATCCAGGCGCGCGAGGTCCAGATGGCGATGCTGTACGTGCTGATCTTTCCCGCCGCCATTCTCACCATGACGGCGGTGTCGGTGCTGGCGGCGGATGGGCTCAAGGGGCTCAACAATGCGGGCCCGCATGGGTTATCAGAGATCTTGTACGCGTTCACGTCCACGGCCGGCAACAACGGCAGCGCGTTCGCCGGGTTGACGGGATCGACCTACTACTACAACACGCTCCTCGGACTCACCACGCTCATCGGCCGGTTCGCGATGATGGTGCCGATGCTCGCGCTCGGCGGATTCCTCGCCGAGAAGAAGATCGCGCCGGAGACGGCCGGCACCTTCCCGGTGAGCGGGCCGCTCTTCGTGCTGCTCCTCGTCAGCGTGGTGCTGATCGTCGGCGCCCTCACGTTCTTCCCCGCTCTCTCGCTGGGTCCGCTCGTCGAGCACTTGTCGATGGGCGCCGGGAAACTGTTCTGATCATGACGACGATCCCTACGATCCCCAGCCCGCCCGGCACCGAAGCGCGCGTCGGCACGCGCGTCGCGGGCCAGCGTCAGGCCGCCGACCGCAAGCGCCCGCTGTTCGATCCGCCGATCGTCCGACGGGCGATACGCGACGCGTTCGTCAAGCTCGCCCCGCGGCACATGGTGCGAAACCCGGTCATGTTCGTCGTGCTCATCGGCTCGGCGTACACGACGGTCGTGTTCCTCCGCGACGTGGCGCAGGGGCGCGGCGATTGGGGATTCACGCTCCAACTCGCGCTCTGGCTCTGGTTCACGGTCCTGTTCGCGAACTTCGCCGAGGCGATGGCCGAGGGACGCGGGAAGGCGCAGGCGGACACGCTGCGTAAGTCCCGCACGCAGACGCTGGCGAAGCGCTTGCTCGGAACGAATGGGCGGGTCGACCGCACGCGCTACGAGGAGGTTCAGGGCGCCGCGCTCCATCGCGGCGACATGGTCGTGTGCGTCCCCGGCGACATCATTCCCGGCGACGGCGAGGTCGTCGATGGCGTCGCGTCGGTGGACGAGAGCGCGATCACGGGCGAGAGCGCGCCCGTCATCCGCGAAAGCGGCGGGGATCGCTCGGCGGTCACCGGCGGAACGAGAGTGCTCTCCGACTACATCGTCATTCGCATCACGGCAAACCCGGGCGAGACCTTCCTCGATCGCATGATCGCGCTCGTCGAAGGCGCGTCGCGACAGAAGACGCCGAACGAGATCGCCCTGACGATTCTATTGTCGGGGCTGACGGTCGTGTTTCTTTTCGCCGTCGCCACGCTGCAGCCGTTCGCCATTTACAGCGGCGGTGCGACGACCGTTCCGATCCTGATCGCGCTGCTGGTGTGTCTCATCCCGACGACGATCGGCGGGCTCCTCTCCGCGATCGGCATCGCGGGTATGGACCGCATGATTCAGCAGAACGTGATCGCGATGAGCGGCCGCGCCGTCGAGGCGGCGGGCGACGTGAACACGCTGCTTCTCGACAAGACCGGCACCATCACGCTTGGCAACCGCCAGGCGGCCGAGTTCCTTCCCGTCGCCGGGGTTCCGTCACAGCTGCTCGCCGATCGCGCGCAGCTCGCCTCTCTCGCCGACGAGACGCCCGAGGGCCGGAGCATCGTCGTGTTGGCGAAGACCAAGTTCGGGATTCGCGCCCGCGAGGTCGGTGGAGAGCACGCCGGCCACCGCGACGTCACGTTCATTCCCTTCAGCGCGAGCACTCGCATGAGCGGGGTCGACGCCGAGGGCTACCAGGTTCGCAAGGGCGCCGGTGATGCCGTGCTGACTTGGGTCCGGCAGCAAGGCGGCGCGACTCCGACGGATCTCGAGACGATGATCCATCGCGTCGCGATGGAAGGCGGCACCCCGCTCGTCGTCGCCGAGAAGGCGAACGGCCGCGCCGAGAATGGCGCGGAACACGCCGCGCGAGTGCTCGGCGTCGTGTATCTCAAGGACGTCGTCAAAGGCGGTATCCGCGAGCGGTTCGATCGTCTGCGCGCGATGGGAATTCGCACGGTCATGATCACCGGCGACAATCCACTCACCGCGGCGGCCATCGCCAAGGAAGCGGGTGTCGACGACTTCCTCGCCGAGGCAAAGCCCGAAGACAAGATGGCGCTGATCAAGCGCGAGCAGGCCGGCGGACGGCTCGTCGCGATGACGGGCGACGGGACGAACGACGCCCCGGCGCTCGCGCAGGCCGACGTCGGCGTGGCCATGAATACGGGCACGCAGGCGGCGAAGGAGGCGGGCAACCTGATCGACCTCGACTCGAACCCGACCAAGCTGATCGAGATCGTCGAGATCGGGAAGCAGTTGCTCATGACGCGCGGGTCGTTGACGACGTTCTCGATCGCCAACGACGTGGCCAAGTACTTCGCGATCATTCCGGCGATGTTCGTCGCGACGTACCCGGTGCTGCAGGCGCTCAACATCATGCGCCTGCACTCGCCGCAGTCGGCGATCCTGGCGAGCGTGATCTTCAATGCCCTGATCATCATCGCGCTGATCCCGCTCGCGCTGCGCGGCGTGAAGTACCGTCCGGCCTCCGCGGCGGTGATCCTGCGGCGCAACCTGATCATCTACGGATTCGGCGGGCTCGTCGTACCGTTCGTCGGCATCAAACTCATCGACGTGCTGCTCGTGATGTCGCACCTCGTGTCCTGACACTGGTTCCATCCATGAACATGCTCCGCAAGCAACTTCGCCCCGCCCTCCTGATGACGCTCGTCCTGTGCGTCATCACGGGCGCGGTCTATCCCGGCGTGATCACCGGTCTCGCCCAGCTTCTGTTTCCGCGCCAGGCCAACGGGTCGATCGTGACCGTCAACGGCAAGGTCGTCGGCAGCGCGCTGATCGGTCAGCCGTTCACGAGGCCGGAGTACTTCCACTCGCGGCCGTCGGCCGCCGGCAACGGCTACGATGCCACGGCGTCGTCGGGAACGAACAAAGGGCCGACCGACCGCAAGCTGGCCGACACGCTCATCGCGCAGGCCGTCGACAGCGCGATCAAGAACGACGGCGCGGTCAAGGGTCAGATTCCGGCGGATATGGTGACGTCGTCCGGTTCGGGACTCGACCCCGACATCTCGCCGGCGAACGCCTATCTACAGGTCGCGCGCGTGGCGCACGCACGCGGCGCGGACTCCGCAAAGGTCCGCGCGTTGGTCGACTCGCACGTCCAAGGCCGCCAGTTCGGCTTCTTCGGCGAGCCGCGCGTCAACGTCCTCCTGCTCAACATCGGGCTCGATTCGATGTTTGGCAGCCCGAAGCCCCTCCCGTCGGCCGCCAAGCCGTAGATCCAAGGAACGAGGAAGATCCCCCATGAAAGGCCCTGTTTGGCTAGTCGCTACGGCTAGCCTCATTATCCCGTGTGCGCTCGTCGCACAACAGCCGGACTCCGCGCAGAAGGCGGACACGCTTGCCCCGCTGACGATCTCGGGCTCGTTCACCACGAGCTTCACGAACACGACGCATCCGCTTGCCGACACCATCATCGTCGGCCGCCTCTACGATCGGTACCAGAACATGTTCTCGCTCAACGTCGTGAACCTGACTGTCGAGCGGGTGGCGCCCACAAACCGGGTCGGAGCCGGCTTTCACACCGAGACGTGGCTTGGACAGAACGCCGCGGTGGTGAAGTCGGTGGGCCTCAACCTCGGTATCGACGCGGACGTCTGGCAGGCCTACGGAATCCTCAACCTTCCCACCAACGCGCACGGAAGCTATGTGCAGCTCAAGGCCGGCAAGATGGCGACGCTTCTGGGCGTCGAGGTCGGCGAGGACGTTCTCAATCCGAATCTCGGCGTCGGCTACCAGGACGTCTTCCTCGAGCCATTCACCGAGACCGGCGCCGAGATCGACGCCAAGCTCAGCCCCAAGTGGGACGCGGAGCTCCGCGTGACCAACGGCTGGGATCAGGTCACCGACGTCAACATGAGCAAGACGGTCACGGGGCGTCTTGGTCTGACCCCCGATGAGAAAACGCTCATCGCGCTGACGGGGTACCTCGGGCCGGAACAAGTGCAGAACAACCACGACAATCGCACGGGGGCGGACCTGGTCGCGTCGCGCAAGATCGTTTCGACGCTGACGGCCCAGCTTCAACTCGACTACGGCCAAGAGGCCCACGCTGCCGCGGACGGCGGCCTGGCCGAGTGGTTCGGGGCCGGCGGATGGCTGACGTATGCCTTCGCGCCGAGTGCCACGCTGGCGATTCGCGGCGACTACATGAACGATCGCAACGGCGCTCGCACTTCCGGGGTGCTCGGCTTCCCGGTGAATACAGGAATGAAGGTTGGAAGCGGCACCGCGACGCTGAACGTCAGCTACTGGCCACACGCATTGCTGCGGCCGGAGATACGGTTCGATCGGGCGACGCTGCCGGTATTCAATGGCGAGGAGAACCAAGTGTCGTTCGGAGTCGGCGTGTCGTACATCTTCTGAGAACGGCGATCGCGGCCGACCCCGCTGCCGAATTCGCCGACGACCGAGGGCGCCGTCGTCGCGCCGATGATCGCCGCCACGGACCCGAGCTCCGAGCCGTGGTGGTGAAGACCGGACCGTGCGATCGCGGCATGGAGATCCTCATGGCACAGAACAAGTACGTCATCGGCCATGCCACCGCCCTCAGCGGCGTGCAATGGGATTCGGTGCTACGCATCGCTAGCGCGTCGCTCGACCCGGCAAAAACCGAAGATTCCCTGGATGAAATCCTTCCGTCGTATTATCCGGCAGTCGCCGCGGGGCGCGTGAAGGCCCCGACGCCGACCCTCCAGGGCGCGACGGACCGTCAGGTGCCGGCTGATCAGGCCGACAAGCTGGCGATGACGCCGCGTTCGGAGCGAAGTTGGCGCACTCCGTAGCCGGGTCGAGCTTGCTCTCCGACACACGGACGCGAGAGCGCCCGGTGGCGGGGCCCGCGCTCGGGCTCGCCACGGTGGCCGCTCTCGGCGTCGTGTTCGGCGACCTCGGCACGAGTCCGCTCTACGCGATGCAGGAGGCCTTCCACGGACGGCGAGGCGTCGCACCGACTCCCGAGAACGTGCTCGGCATCGCGTCGTTGTTCTTGTGGTCATTGGTGCTGATGGTGAGCCTCAAATACGTCGCGGTGCTCATGCGCGCGGGGAATCGCGGCGAGGGCGGCGTCCTCGCCCTCCTCGCGTTGTTCCTCGGCGATCGCACCCACGTGCACCGGGCGAGGCTCGTCATCACGCTCGGTTTGTTCGGATCCGCGATGCTCTACGGGGACGGCGTGATCACGCCGGCCATCTCGGTCCTCAGCGCCGTGGAAGGAATTCAAATCGCGACGCCGGCATTCCAGCGGTTCGTCGTACCGCTCACCATCGTCATCCTCGTCGGACTCTTCTCGCTGCAACGGCGCGGAACGGGTCGAGTCGGCCGCATGTTCGGTCCAATCCTCGGCACGTGGTTCGTGGCGATCGCCATTCTCGGCGTCCGCTCGATCACGCTGAATCCCGCCGCGCTCGCGGCCGTCAATCCGTGGTACGCCGCGCGCTTCTTTTCGCACGCGGGGCCCAACGGCTTTCTGGCGCTCGGCGCGGTCGTGCTGTGCCTCACCGGGGGAGAGGCGCTCTATGCCGACATGGGACACTTCGGTCCGCGACCGATTCGCATAGCGTGGTTCGCGCTCGCCCTCCCCGCGCTGACGCTCAATTATCTCGGTCAGGCGGCGATCCTGCTTCAGAACCCGGGCGCCGCTTCCCGTCCGTTCTACTCGATGGTTCCGGACGGAGCTCTCTATCCGATGGTCGCGCTCGCGACGGCCGCGACCATCGTCGCGTCGCAGGCGCTCATCGCCGCCGTTTTCTCGCTCACGCGACAAGCCGCGCAGCTCGGCTTTGGGCCGCGCGTGAACGTCGTGCACACGTCCCGATCGTCGATCGGGCAGATCTATCTGCCGAGTCTGAACTGGCTGTTGTTGGCGGCGACGGTCGGCGTCGTGGTCGCCTTCAGATCGTCCGACCGACTGGCCGCCGCGTTCGGGCTCGCGGTGTCCTCGACGATGGCGATCACCACGATTCTCTTCGGGATCGTGGCGCGGTCGAGGTTCCACTGGCCGCGCTGGCGCGTCGCGGTGGTCGCCGGAGGATTCCTCGCCGCGGATCTCGCCTTCGTCGTCGCCAACGCCTTCAAGTTCCTCGACGGTGGATGGTTGCCGGTCGTCATCGGCGCGATCGTGTTCACGGCGATGTCGACGTGGTACGTCGGCCAGCGGCTGCTGCTGCGAGTGACGCGCGATCAGGGCATGCCCATCGACGACTTTCTCACGAGCCTGTCTCGCGATCCGCCGCACCGCGTGCGCGGCGTCGCCGTGTTTCTGGCGCCCGACATCGACGTCGTGCCTCTGGCGCTCCTCCACCACCTGCAACACGACCAGGTGCTGCACGAGACGGTCGTGTTGCTCAAGGTTTCCACGGAGGACGTGCCGCGCGTTCGCATCAGCGACCGACTGGAGCTGGCCGAGCTGCAGCTCGGCTTCAACACGGTCGTCGCTCATTACGGATTCATGGAGGAGCCCGACGTGCCGCGCATCATCAAACGCGCCGCTCTGCTCTCGGAGGCCGACGGCGCACCCTTCATCCCGGACGACCCGGCGATGACGACGTACTATCTCGGGAGAGTGACGGTCGTTCCGCCGGCGGCGGCCGAGGTCGGCCGCATGTTCCGCTGGCGCGTGATGCTCTTTCGTTGGCTGAAACGCAACGAGCGGAGCGCGACGCTCTACTTCGGCATTCCGGCGAATCGTGTCGTCGAGTTGGGGACACGGGTCGAGCTGTGAGCGTCGAGCCCCGCGACGTGAAGCATCGCGCGGTCACCATGAGCCGTTCAGGAATCGGCGCCGCCCCCTTCCTCCCACCACCGCTTTCGGAGTTCCGCCAGCCACTTGTCGCGTCGCGCGGCGTCGATCGATCCCGACCTGAACGCCTCCTCCACCCGCTCGCGCTCGGTGGATGCGAGGAGACGTCGCGCGGCATGAGCAGACGCGTCATCGCCGCCAAGCTGTTCGCCCAACCAGGTGAGGGCTCGCTCGGCGCGGTCGAGATTCTCGTCGTACTCTTCCGCGAGTGCGTGCTGCATTCGTGCGTTGGCCCCCAGGACACCGCCCGTGCGGTCCAAATCCGCCAACGACGAGTGCGCGCTGAGGAGCGCGAGCTGTGTGCCGACATACCCGGCTTGCTCGCCGCGCCGATAGCGAAGCCCCAGCCAGCGCAGCGTTGGCCCGACGGTGATGCCCTGAATGACGATCGAGAGGATCACGACGCCGATGGCCATCGTGATCAAGATTTCGCGTTGGGGAAACGACTCCGGGATGCTGAGGGCGAGGACGATCGAGAGTGCGCCGCGCAGCCCGCCCCACGAGAGGATCGCCGTCCAGCGCCGCGGGAGCTTGAGAGAAATCGGGAGCAGACCGGCAATTGCCGTCGTGACGACCACCCGGGTTACCGTCACGATCAGGAACGCGACAATGATCGGCCGCCAGCTCGCGAGCAGCGCCGAAGGCCGAACCATCAACCCGATCGACAGGAACACGAAGGAGTTGAGCGCGAACGCGACGTACTCCCAGAAGGTGGTGACACCGATGTTCGCCATGGCCGACATGCCCCGTCGCCCCGCAGGACTCCCGCACAGGAGTCCCGCCGCGACCGTCGCGATGACGCCCGACGCCCCGACAGCTTCCGCCGCGACGAACGAGCCATACGCAGCGATCGTCGTAAGCAGCAATTCCAGCCTCGGCTCGTAGAGGCGGCGAATCGCCTCCGCGCACGCCGCGCCGACGGCACCGCCCACGATGAGGCTGGCGCCGATGATGTAGAAGAAATCCGTGACGATCCAAGCGGATACGCCGCCGGCGGCGTTCGACAGCACCAGCGTGAAGAAGATGATCGCCGTGGCGTCGTTGAACAGGCTCTCGCCCTCAACGATCACTTGGAGGCGCCGGGGCGCCTCGAGCTGGCGGAACAACGCCACGACCGCGATAGGATCCGTCGCCGACATGAGCGCGGCGAAGACCACCACGCCATTGCGAGCCGGAATCGACGACGCCGGAACGCCGAACGCCGCAAGCACCGGCGACAAGGCGAACGCCGTGATGACGATCGCCGCGATGACGCCGGGCACGGCGAGCGCCGCCAGCGTCACCCCATCGTGGCGAACTTCCTCGATCTGGAGGTCGAACGCGGCCTCGAACACCAGTGCCGGGAGCACCAGGCCGAACATGATCCTTCGGGTCAGCTCCGGCGGGGGGAATGCGTGAGCCGAACCGAGGAGCAACCCGGCGATCACCAGCGCAACGGTGTACGGCACGCGGAACCGCCGCGCCGCCAGCGAGACCATCGTGGCGACGAGCAGCAGCAGGACGAACGAACCGGCGGGCCAATTCATACGGTCGAAAGAAAAACGCCCTCGGCCGCGCCGCGCCACCATGGACATGGTATCATCGAGAGACGATCGTCATGACCATGACCGGCACGTCGGACTTCCTCGCCCTCGTTCGCCAGCGCGAGCGCGGCAAACTCAAGGTCTACATCGGCTCGGCGGCCGGCACGGGCAAGACGTATCGCATGCTCCAGGAGGCGCACGATCTCAAGCGCCGCGGCATCGACGTCGTCGTCGGCTTCGTCGAACCGCACGGGCGCACAGAAACGCTCGCGCAAATCGGTGACCTCGAGGTCGTCGCGCGCAGGAAGATTGCGTATCGCGGCGTCACGCTCGAGGAGATGGACGTCGACGCGGTCATCGCCCGCCGGCCACAGGTCGCGCTCGTCGACGAACTCGCGCACACGAACGTTCCCGGCGCGCGGAACGGCAAGCGGTGGCAGGACGTTCTGCTGCTGCTCGACGAGGGAATCAACGTGATCACCGCCGTCAACGTGCAGCACGTCGAGTCGCTGAACGACGTGCTCGAGCGCGAGCTCGGTGTGACGATCCGGGAGACCGTCCCGGACTGGGTCGTCGGACAGGCCGATCAGGTCGTGAACCTCGACATCTCGGCGGAGGATCTCCGGCAGCGTTTGCGCGAAGGCAAGATCTATCACGCCGACAAGATTCAGACGGCGCTCGCGAATTTCTTCACCGACGAGAATCTGACCACGCTGCGCGAGCTGGCGCTGCGCGAGACGGCGAGCTCAGTGGACCGGTCTCGCGAGGAGATCGTGCGCCGCCAGGAGAGCGGCGGGGTGGCGGCGGCGCGCCGCACCGTGGACCGCGTGATGGTCTGCCTATCGAGCGACCCGCCCCTCTCGCGCACGCTTCTGCGGAAGGGCAGCCGCATCGCTGGCCGGCTCAACTCGGATTGGTTCTGCGTGTACGTGCAGACCCCTGACGAGCGCCCCGATCGGATCGACAGCACGCTTCAGCGGCATCTCGTCGACAACATTCAGCTCGCCCAGTCACTGGGCGCCGAAGTGGTAAAGCTCGATGGGGCCGACGTGGCACCGGCGCTGGTCCGATTCGCCGCCGAGCGCGGCGTGACGATGGCCGTCGTCGGCGCGACGCGACGCTCTCGATGGTATCGGTTTCGGCGCGGGTCCATCGTCGAACGGCTGATGGCCCCGCACACCGGCCTCGACGTCCTCGTCGTATCCGCGGAGGAGGCGGAGATGAGAACCACGCGCGAGCGGCGGCTCGAGCTGGGGAGCGACGAATGACGACGCCGCTCATCGGCCGACGTGTCTCGCGATCGGTTGCGTGGCGTTTGGCGGCGGGCGTCCTCCCGTCGGTTCTCGCCGTCGGCCTCGTGGTCGAGCTCTTCTACTACGGGAAGAAGGGGCGCGGCGCGCCGGAGATGCTTCTCGTTCTCGCGACGGCGCTAACGCTGGTGTCGGTGATCGTCGCGTGGCTGAACGCGCGGTACTTCGCCGAGCGCCTGGCTCGCATCGCTGCCGCGACCGATGCCGGGCCGGGAGCGCGCGGACCGAGCGACGAGCTGGATCGGATCGAACGAGCCGTTGGTTCGCTCGGATCGGCGCTCAGCGCGTCCGAAGCGGAACGCGCGCGCACGAACGCCGAAGCCGCGGCGCGTCTGCGCGACCAGGCGACCATGCTCGCTGGCGTGGTCAGCGACGCCATCGCCCAGCTCGACGGCGTGCGACTTCCGCTTCAGATCCTGCTCGAGAGCCCATTCGGAGAATTGAACGAGAATCAGGAGGAGCTGTTGCGAGACGCGCGCGCCGCGTCCGACGCCATCGACGTCGGGCTCAGGCGGCTCGCGCAGGTCGCCGACGTCGACCGCGACGCGCTTCCCGCGCAGAATGAGCTCGTGCAGGTCAACGACGTCGTCCGGTCGGTGCTGCCGCTCGCCCGCGCCGCCGCCGAGCGTCGCGGCGCGCGCACGGAGGCCGTGCTCGAGCCGGGGTTGCCGCGCGTGCTGGGCGACCGAACCCGGCTCGCCCAGGCGCTCACTCTCTTCGTGACCGACGCCGCCGAGGCAGCGGGGCCGGAGTCGCCATTGATGATCACGACCGTTCGCGACGGCTCGCACGCACTGATTCGCATATCGCCGCCGCGCCAACACGCGTCCAAGTCGGACGGAGCGACGGCGCTCATCCTCGCCTCGCGGCTCATCGGTGCACAAGGCGGGAGCGCGACGGTCGATGCGTCGGAGATACTGTTACGAGTGGGTGGTTGAGCGACCCCGCGATCACCGCATCCACGCGACCTCGCCGTAGAGTCCGCGTCCAGCCGCCGGCTTGCCCGAGGCGTCGAGCCAGTCGGCGTTCGCGAGGTTGAGCGCGTCGAGCGAGACCCGATACGCGCCTCGATTCCACGTGACTCGCGCGTTGCCGGTGAGGTACGCTTGCTCGAATGCACGACGGGCCAACTCCATGTCAAAACTCGCCGTGATCGCCCGCTGCCGCGGTGTGGACACCCGAGCGCCGGCCTGACGCGTGATCGGGCGCAGCGCGTACTTGCCCACGAGAGATGCTCCTTGCGACGACGTCAGCGACAGTCCGTCGGCGAAGAGCGACGCGCGGAATCCATCCATCCCCGGCAGGTCGAGCGCCGACTCGACACCCCGGTAGGTCGCCTCGCCGACGTTCATCGTCTGCCAGACTACGCTCGGCGCGGCGCCGGCGGGCTTCACCCAGTCGATGAGGTTCGTCGCGCGTCGCACGAAGCCCGTGACGTCGAGCGACCACTCGCCGGCGTCGACGCGCGTGCCGAAATCCCCCGTCCAGAATCGCTCGGGCCCGAGATCCGGGTCACCCTGGTTCGCCGGATCGGTGTAGAAACGCTCGGTCCACGTCGGCGCACGAAACCCTTCGCCACCGCTCGCGTGCACGCGAACGTTCGACCCGATCGGCGCGCTCGCGCTGAGCGAAGGCGAGAAGAAGTCGCCGTACACCGACGAGCGGTCGCCGCGCAGACCGACATCTGCCATCGCCGATGACGGATTGCCCGCCGTCGCTTCGCCGAAGAGCGCCGCGCGCCAATCCCGATGCGCCCCAAGTCTCGCGCTCGAGAGCTGGTCGTGCACGCCCTCCGTGCCGACGGCGATCGCGACCGGGCCCGCCGCCCGCGTCGCGACGACGGCGCCGGTCGTCTGCCAACTCTCGTGCCGATTCTCGTAGATCGACGGATCGCCGCGCACGAGCACGTAGTGATCCTGGTGCCGGCGCGTCGACCCCGATACCGCGAGGTTCCACGAGCCGACGCTTTGATCCAGACGCGAGTCGAGCGCCGTCGTCGTCGTGCGCTCGATCGAGTTGTACGGCGCGTAGAAGTCCGCGGCGCCGAAGTCGCGCACGCCGAGGGCGAGGTTGGTTCGTACGAGTCCGCCCGACGTCGGTGCGGACAGCGACGCGCGCGCCTGTCCGATTCGATAGTCGGTGCCGTCGCGATGGCCGTCCGACTTGTCGAAGTCCGCCGCGGCCGAGAAGGAGAGCGCGCCGCGCACAGCGCCGCCGGCCGCACCGCCGCCGACGCTGCCGAAGCTCCCCGACCTGGCGCGCACCTCGCCAGGCTGATCGCGGCGCGTGACGATGTTGATCACGCCGCCGACGGCGTCCGGCCCGTAGAGCGCCGATCCGATGCCGCGCAGAACCTCGATCCGCTCGATCGACTCGAGCGGCAGGCCGACGTCCAACGTGTAGTGCGCGGACTGCACGTCGGTCATCCGCACGCCGTCTACGAGAACGACGATCTGTTCGGGGGAAGTTCCGCGAATCGAGACGTCGGCTTGAGCCGCCGACCGCCCGTACACGTCGACGCCCATCACGGTTGACAGCACGTCCGCCAGGTTTCGCGCCGCCGAGGCTTCGATCTGCTGGCGCGTGACCACGTCGATGCTGCGCACGACGCCCGAGACATGCGTTCGCGACGCGACGACCGTGACCGTATCGAGCGCCGGCCCCTGTTGGCCCATGAGGTCGAGCGAATGACACAGGCCAATCGACAGCACAAAACCGCCCGCTCGACAGACGCGGAGCAGATGATCCATTTGATGAATGGTGTTAGAGGTTGGTCAAAGGATGAGGCGCGAATCTCAATGCGGCAGCGCGTCCGCGCAAACCCGCCGGGACGACCGGGCGTTGTCGCGTGATTGCGCTCTCGGATTTCCGGTCCGCCGGTCCACCGGTCCACAGGCCTATCCGTGCTACCTTCCCCGAACCATGCCGTTCAACTCCCTACTCGCCGTCGCCAGTCTGATCGCCGGTGGCGTGGCGTCGGTCGTGGGGTTCGGGATCGGCAGCCTCCTCACGCCGACGCTCGCGCTGGAGACGGGGACAAAGCTCGCCGTCGCCGCCGTCGCGATTCCGCACTTCGTGGGATCGCTGCAGCGTTTCTGGCTGCTGCGCTCCCACGTCGACCGCCGCGTGCTCGTTGGCTTCGGCATCGCCAGCGCCGCGGGCGGATTGGCCGGCGCGCTCCTGCACACGCGCGTCTCGAATCGAGGCCTCGCCGTGGTTTTCGGTGCCCTGCTCATCTTCGCCGGCGTCTCAGAGTTTTCCGGCTGGATTCAACGCGTTCACTGGGGGCGCCGCGCGGCGTGGATCGCCGGCGCGCTGTCCGGCGGTTTCGGCGGCCTCGTTGGAAATCAGGGCGGGATTCGCTCGGCCGCGATGCTCGGCTTCGACGTGCCGCGAACGTCGTTCGTCGCGACGGCCACGGCGATCGCTCTCTTTGTCGACGCCGCGCGTCTCCCCGTCTATCTCGCCACGCAATGGCACGAGATACTCTTGGTATGGCCGAGTCTCGTCATCACGACGGTGGGCGTCGTGATCGGTACCGCATTTGGCACCCGCGTCCTCGGCCGCATCCCCGAGCGCATTTTCCGCCGCCTCATCGCGATTTTCTTGCTTGCGCTCGGCTTGTATATGACGGTGGCCGGCGGATCCGCTTAGTCGTTGTGCCTTCGAGGACACTACCTCGCCGCCGGCGATTTCGATGAGGCTGGCGCGGGGCCGGAACCGAAGATGTCGTCTCCGAAAGGAACCAAGCTCCGTGGTCGCGCGTAGCCGAGGTGGTCGAGGCCGAAGATGTCCTCGATGCTCTTGAGCAGCGAGTAGTGGTTGTACGGCACCTCTGAAACGGTGCCCGGCTTGATGAATCGCGAGATCAGCACCGCGCCGATCCGCCCGCCGCCGAACATGCCGTCCTGCGCGACACGAGCGTTCGGTCCCGGGACTTGTCCGCAGCAGGACGAGCGATCGATCGACAGCGCCTCGTCGAACGTGATGATGAGCAGGCCGTCGTCGCGGAACGCCTGAGACTCGGTGATGATCGGCACCCAGTGCTTGAGAAACAGGTTCGCCGATTCCAATCCGCCCGGCTCGCCGTTGACGCACGGGCGGTCGTGCCCGTCGTGGCAGAGGTTCGGCGTGATGAACGAGAAGTTGGGGGTCGACGATGCGGACTCGAGGTCTTTCGAGAGCGCCGGGAGCGGCACGATGCGCCGCTTGCACGACGGCGAATCGATCACCGAGTGGAAGTACATGAACGGGTTGTGCTTCGTCGCGTACTGGTCCGCCGGCGTCGCCCATTCGGTCGAGTCGGGCCGTCCGATCGTAGGATGCCCGCAGGCCGATGATTCACGGGTGCTGTCGGCTCCCATGTCCTCCATGTAGCCCCGCCATGTGTATGCGCGCCCGTCGAGCTGATTGGCGATCGTCTTGACGGACGCCGGATAGACGCATCCGGCGCCGATCGGCTGGCCGTCGGAGGTCGTGCCCGTCTGCACGAAATCGACGAACTGTGGGCAGTCGATCTGGGTCTGCGCCGTCGCGCCCAGCCCACTGATCATCGCGACGTAATTGTCGAGACTGAAGTGTCCGATGCCGTAGTACTGGCGGAGCAGCGCGCCCTGTTTCCTCAGCGTATCGGCGAGATACGTCGCGCGTGTGGCCGGCGCGAACGTAGTGTCGAACCCCTGGTTCTCGAGCACGATCACGAACACGTGCTTGATGGGCGGCATCGCGACCGTGGCGTTGACCGCGGACTGGCTCGACTCGGTGCACGGCGCGACGAACGCCGCCGCCGAAAGCACGGAGGCGGCCGCGAAGGCCCGGTGACCCCGGAAAAGATTCATCTAATGATTGCCTCGTCTGTTGGTGAGTCCGCTCGTTTTGTGGCTGTAAGCTAGTCGCGCACAGAGGTTTCGCGTGCAGGGCCCGCCGCGCTGGTACCGATCGTGCGATATGGCAAACGCGACCGCCCCACTCACCGTCGGGAACGCTCGCACCCCACTGCCTATGAGTTTCTTCACTCGTCTCATCGACTTCATCACCCTGGGCTCCGAAGCCCCGTTTCGACGGCTCTTCGCCTACTACTTGGCCGTCGCGCTCGCGTTCGTCCTGCTGTACAGATTCTTCCCGGCCATCGACACCGTCATGTCGGGCGACCGGCTCGTGCAGCTCGCCAAGACACCGTCGTTTCTGCAGGACGGACTCTCGACCGGCCAGGTCCAAGCGCCGGTCGCCAGCATTCAGTCTCGCGTGGAATTTGCCGCGAGCACGCTCTTCGTCTTCGTCAGCACGTTCATTCTCATGCTGCCGGTGACCTGGGTGTACATGTCGGCCCGATGGGGCCGCGGGTACAACCAGTCGGTCGTCCAGGCCCTGATCGTCTTGCCGATGATCGTCGCCGGCGTCGTTCTCATCGTTCGCAACAGCCTCGCGCTCGCGTTCAGCCTCGGCGGCATCGTCGCGGCGGTGCGGTTCCGCGCGAACATGAGCGACACACGCGACATCGTCTACATCTTCCTCGCGATCGTCGTCGGGTTCGCGGCGGGCGTGCAGGTGATCATGGTCGCGCTCCTGCTGACGATCCTGTTCAATTTCGTGCTCGTCGCGCTCTGGCGGTATGACTTCGGCCGTCCCGTCCTCGAGCCGACCGCGGCGGCCACCTGGGCCGAGCCGCTGCACGACCTGGCGGGAACGGATCAGGGCGGCGTGCCGGTTCCGGACCGCGACCTCGTCCTCGCGCTGACGCCCAAGAAGGCCGAGGCGCTGGCCGAGCGATTCAACCGCGTGAAGAGCATGCTCGGCCCAAAGGGCAAGAAGCCGAAGTACGACGCGGTCATCGCCATCACCACGAACGAAGTCACCGAAGCGCAGAAGCACGTCGAGCCCGCGCTGGAAAATGTCACGAAGCGCTGGCGGCTCGACGAGGTCGTGAACAACAAGGGCAAGCCGTCGGAGATCTACTATCTCGTGCACACGCGGAAGTCCGTGCCGCGCGACGCGATGGTGACGGCGATTCGCTCGACCGCCAACGGCGCCATCTCCGACGTGGACGTCGAAGTCGGCGACGCGGTCGACAAGGAGCGCGGCGAGGAACGACAGCAGCGCAAAGCGCGCGAGAAGGGGACCGACGGATGACGTCGGCGTGGCACACTGCGGCGCTGGCGACGTGCGTGCTCGCCGCCGGGGCGTGCCAGCGGGGCCCCGGCGATCTGGCGACCGTGGACAGCAGCGTCGTCGCGGTCGCCCGCGCGACTCGCTTGCAGCGTGAGCTTGCCAGCAGCGATCCGACCTGGCAAACGACGCCTCTCGCGCGATGGGTCCTGCCGCGCGAGCTGCGCGAGATCTCCGGATTGACGCTGTCGAAGGACGGCCGACTCCTCGCGCAGACCGACGAGATTGGAAAAGTCTGGGAGCTGGACTATCGCCGCGGGATCCTCGTGAAGCGATTCGCGCTCGGCGACGGCGGCGTTCACGGCGACTTCGAGGGGATCACCACGGTCGACAGCGTGATGTACCTCCTCACCAGCAGGGGAAAGCTCTACGAGTTCCACGAGGGCGCGAACCACGCCGACGTCGGATTCGACGTCCACGACACCAAACTCGAGAGCGCGTGCGAGTTCGAGGGAGTCGCGTACGACCGGACGATCAATTCGCTGCTGCTCGCCTGCAAGCACGTCCTCGACTCGACCGCCAACAACGCCATCGTCATCTACCGATGGCGTCTGTCCGGCGACAAGAAGGACCGCCTGTCGCGTCTCGTCGTGCCGATCGCTTCGGTCATCGGCACGAACGACTGGAAGTCGTTCCATCCGTCCGACATCACCATCGACCCGTTCTCGGGCAACTACGTCCTGATCGCGTCGAAGGAGCGCGGGCTGATCGAGATCACGCCCACGGGCGCGCCCGTATTGGCGCGCGCCCTGCCCTCGGATCACATCCAGCCCGAAGGGGTCGCGATCACGAGGGACAGCATTCTCATCATCAGTGACGAGGGCGGTACCGACCTCGGCATGATCACTCTTTATAGGTGGCCGTAGCATGCGCCTCTACTCCGCACGAGCCATGAGCGGCGTGATCGGAGCCGCGTCGATGGTCGGCGCGCTTTGGACTCCGGCGCTCGCCCTGCAACAGCCGCATCCGACTCTCGCCAACGGAACCCTCGCCGTTCCGATGCCGGGAACCGACAGCGTCACCATGACCGCCGGCCCGCGTTATCGGGCCGGCGACCTTCAGCGATGGTTCTCGGGCGACCTCTACCGCGATCTCTGGACGACGCCGATTCGCGTTCCCGTCCTCGATCTCGAAAAATTTGCCGGAGGGTTGAAGCCAACCAAGACCGGCGGCGGCATGCAGACGAAGACGCTGCAATTCGAGGCGGCGGACGGTCGCGAGTTCGTGTTCCGGAACCTCGACAAGGGCGCCACTGGCGCGCCGCCCGAGATCCGAAAGTCTCCTTTCAATAGGCTGTTTCAGGACCAGGTGAGCGCGATGCATCCGGGCGCGGCGGAGATCGCGGCGCCGATCGTCGCGGCCGCCGGAGTTCTGCATCCCGTGGCGCAAATCGTCGTAATGCCCGACGACCCGGCATTGGGCGAATACCGAAAAGAATTCGCCGGCAAGCTCGGCATGATCGAGGAGTTGCCGAAAGCGCCCAAGGAGGGCGTGGGCTTCGGCGGCGCCACGAAAGTCATCGACAGCCCCGAGTTGCTGACGCAGCTCGAGA
The DNA here is from genome assembly GCA_963736315.1 of uncultured Gemmatimonadaceae bacterium. Lineage (GTDB taxonomy): Bacteria > Gemmatimonadota > Gemmatimonadetes > Gemmatimonadales > Gemmatimonadaceae > JAQBQB01. Next base: position 97,318 of record CAVTOB010000002.1, read on the forward strand.
CCGACCCGAAAGACCATGTGGATAGCCGAGCCTTTCTGGCGGCGCGCCTCACTGACTTCTTGATCAACGACAACGATCGCAACTGGCACCAATGGAAATGGGCGCGTATCGAAGGCGAGTCGAAGCACGAATGGGAACCGATCGCCCGTGACCGCGACCATGCGTTCGTGTCATACGACGGCTTCATGGACACGTTCGGTCGTCTCGCCAACGCCAGCGTCGTCAAGTTCGACGGCGTGATCAATACGGCGGGGTTGACGGTCGTGGACGATCTCGATCGCCGATTGCTGTCCGAGCTGCCGAAGCCAGTCTGGGACTCCGTGGCGAACGCGATCCAGCAACGAATCACCGACTCGGTCATCCACGCCGCCGTGCGCGCGATGCCGCCCGAGTATTGGGAGTCGGGGCCCAAGATGGAGGACATGCTGAAGCGCCGTCGCGCGGGCATACCGAACGCGGCCGACGACTACTACCGGAGACTCGCCGCGCGTGTCCAGGTACACGGGACCGATTCCGCGGACGTCGCCACGATTCGCCGGGTGAACGACAAGTTTGTGGACGTTCGCCTCGAGTCCGGTGGCACGACGTTCTACTCGCGCCGCTTCGACATCGGCGAGACACACGAGATTCTCGTCTACATGCACGGCGGCGACGATACCGCCATCGTGAGCGGGAACGTCGGCCGGAGTATTCTCGTGCGCGTCATCGGCGGCAACGGCACGAACACGTTCGTCGATTCATCCACCGTCGGCGGCTCGCGGCATCCGACGCGGTTCTACGACGCCGGCAAGACCGAAGGCGTGTCGTATGGCCCGGACACCATCTTCGAACGACGCCCATGGGAGCATCGCTACGGAACGCTGCTTCCGCCGCTCAACGACTACGGCGCGTCCATTCGGCCGTCGGTGGGTCTGAGCTCGAGCGACCGCCTCGGACTGACGCCCAAACTCGGCGTGACGCGGTATACGTACGGGTTCCTCGACCGGCCGTACGAGTCGATGCTCTCCGTGCAAGGCGCCTACGCGACTGAGTTCAAGGGGGGAAGCGTCGCGGTCCTGATGGACCGGCGCTTCGAGTCGTCGCCGCTTCACATCACCGCGCTCGGACGTGTATCCGACATTCAGGTCGTCGGCTTCAACGGTTTCGGCAACGCGACCAGCGACAGCGGGCACGTACAGTCGTTCTTCGACGTCCATCAGCGCCAGTGGTTCCTCAATCCCGCCGTCGGGCTATCGCTCGGATCGTGGACCGACGTTTCCCTCGGCCCCGTCGTCCAGCACTCGGTCGTGGACAGCGCGAGAAGTCCTTTCCTGGCCGAGACGCGGCCATACGGATTCGGCGCGTTCGATCAGGCGGGTTTGATGTTGAACGCCAAGTACGAGCGTGTGCCGGCGCCGGGCGAAGACGAGGCGTTCGTTCGCGACCGGTACCTGGTCCAAGCAACCGGCGCCTACTACCCGGCGATGTGGAGCGTTCGCTCTCCGTTCGAGGTGGCGTCGGTCGCGCTCGGCGCGTCGTTCGAGATTCCCATTCCGACGCGGCCGCTGTTCGTGGCGCGCGCCGGCGGCAAGAAACTCTTTGGCGACTTCCCATTCTACGAAGCCGCCATGCTCGGCGGGCACGAAACGACACAGTACATCACCTCGCAGCGGTACGCCGGCGACGGCTCGCTCTACGGCACGTCGGAGCTGTACGTACCGCTTACTCGGTTCACGTTCTTGATCCCGGTGCGCGCCGGCGTCACCGGCGTCGCCGAATCGGGCCGGGTCTACTACAAGGGGAGCTCTCCCGACGGCTGGCATTCGACGACCGGCGGCGGGATCTGGGTAGGACGACGCTACGGGTCCGAGATGTTCAGCATCGTTCAAACGACCGGCGAACAACACGGGCTTCAGTTCCGGCTGGGCCTGAGCTTCTGACATCGACGTCCGCTGGGCGGGCTGATCACGATCACGCCGACGACGGCGCCGCCGCCTTCGGCATGATCACTCTTTTCTAGATGGCCGTAGCATGTATGACTTCATACGCTCCTTTGTCCGGCAGCTCGTCGTTCGCGCAACCGCCGTCGCCGTCGCGCTTCCCGCGATGGCGTTCGCGCAGCAGCAACCCACTCCGCCGAGGGACGTCCCCCCCCCGTCGGTCCGACTGAAGGCGGCAAAGGGACCGGCCGCTCCGGCGGAGAGCGCATCCGTCGTCCCAGGCCCGCGCTACGAGGTCGGGCCGGTGCTGCGCTGGTTCGACGGCGACTCCTATCGCGACCTCTGGACGACGACGATTCGCGTCCCCGTACTGAACCTCCAGACGTTCGCGCCCGGCGGCCTGCGCGCGGTGAAGGAAGGAGGTGGGATGCAGACGAAGAACCTGCGTCTCGAGGCGACGAACGGCGACGAATATGTGTTTCGTCTCGTCGACAAGGCGGCGAGCGGCGTTCCGTCCGAGTTACACGGCACTCCCGTGCAGCAGGTTCTCCAGGACGTCGTCAGCTCGCAGAATCCGGCCGCGGCGCAAATCGCGGCGCCGATCGTGGAAGCCGCCGGCGTGCTGCACGCGACTGCGACGCTGATGGTGATGCCCAACGACCCCGCGCTCGGCGAGTTCCGCCATGACTTCGCGGGACGTCTCGGCGAGATCGAGCCTTTCCCCAACGTGCCGAAGGATTCGAAGGAGGGTTGGGCGGGCGCGTCGAAAATCATCGACAGCCCGGAGCTGCTGAAGCTCCTGAATACGGAAGCCGAGGAACACGTCGACGCGCGCAAGTTTCTCATGGCGCGGCTCACGGACTTCCTCATCAACGACAACGACCGCCACGCCGGCCAGTGGAAGTGGGCCCGATTCTCGCCGGAATCAAAGACGGAGTGGGAGCCGATCGCCCGCGACCGCGATCACGCCTTCGTGTCGTATGAAGGCGTCGTCGGCGGTGCCGGCCGGATGCTCAAGGCGAGCGTGGTCTCCTTTACGGGCAAGCCCAGCGTTCGCGGACTCACGGAGCCCAACGACATCGACCAGCGCTTGCTGTCGGGGTTGGGGAAACCGGTCTGGGACTCCATCGCTCACGACCTCCAGCGGCGCGTGACGGACTCGGTGATTCACGCCGCCGTCTTGACGCTGCCCGTGGAATACCGCTCGATCGCCCCGCACATGGAGGCAGTGCTCAAGCAGCGGCGGGCGGCGATTCCCGCCGCGGCTGGCCAGTACTACCGCGAGCTCGCGGCGCGCGTGCAGGTAAATGGAACGGACTCGGCGGATCGTGCGACTGTCGTGCGAACCGCCGACGGCTCGGTCGACGTGCGACTCGAGTCCGGCGGCACGACGTTCTACTCGCGCCGGTTCGATCCGGGCGAGACCCGCGAGATCCTCGTCTATCTCCACAACGGCGACGACACCGCCATCGTCACCGGGCGCGCGGATGAGAGCATCGTCGTGCGCGTGATCGGGGGCAACGGAAACAACGTGCTCGTGGACTCGTCGACCGTCGCCGGTCGCGCACACCCGACCCACTTCTACGACGTGGGACCGACGAGCGGCATCTCCTATGGCCTCGACACGCTGTTCGTGCGTCTGCCCTGGGAAGAGCGGAAGGGGAAGCTCGGTCCGGCGGTACCGAACCTCGGCGCCGACATCCTGCCGCACGTCGGGCTCAACGATCCGCGCACGCTGGGCCTCACACCGCTGCTAGGCTTCAGACGCTACTCGTACGGGTTTCTCGATCGCCCGTACTCGTCGATGCTCGACGTCAACGCCGAGTACGCGATGCAGTTCAAGGGGGCGCGCGTGTCGGCCCTCTTCGACAAACGATTCGAGGCGTCGCCGCTTCACGTCGGCGTGTTCGGCCGGGTGTCCGACTTGCAGTACGTCAACTTTTTCGGATTCGGCAACGCTTCGCTCGATACGCTTCCGTCGAGCAACAACTTCTTCGAAGTGCACCAGCGACAATTGGCCTTGAGCCCGGTCGTGGGACTCGCGATGGGTCAGTGGGCCGACGTCACGCTCGGTCCGTCCATCCTGCACGCCGCCACGGACAGCGCGAGGAGTCCGTTCCTCGGCCTCTCGCGCCCGTACGGGTTCGGCACTTTCAATGAAGGGGCGCTCCAGCTCGTCGCGCGCTACGACCGCCACCCTTGGAGAGTCGACTCGGTCACGCCGTCGAACCACATTCTCGCCGTGGCGAGCGGCGGCGTTTACCCGAAGATGATGGACGTCACCTCGACGTTCGGCAAAGCCACGCTCGCATTCGACGCGGCGCTGCAAATACCGATTCCCACGACGCCGACTTTGACTTTCCGAACGGGCGGAACGAAGCTCTGGGGTGATTTTCCATTCTTCGAGGCGGCGACGATCGGTGGCGACCACACGACACAGTTCATCGACGCGCAGCGGTTCGCCGGCGACGCGTCGCTCTACGCGACGTCCGAGCTGCTCGTGCCATTGACCCGTTTCAAATTCGTGATTCCTGTTCGCGCAGGCGTCGCGGGTGTCGCCGAGGCGGGGCGCGTGTACGTCGACGGATCGTCCCCAGGCGGATGGCACTCCACGGCGGGCGGCGGAATCTGGATCGGGCGCGTGTACGGATCGCAGACGCTCAGCCTGCTCGAGACGGGCGGCTTCAAGAGCGGAACGCAGCTTCGTTTGGGTCTCAGCTTCTAGCGAGGACGCGTGGCGCGGCTTCGACGCGGGTCGTACGCGGCATTTGCGCTCTGCCTGTCGCTTCAGTGCAAACCGAGGGTGCGCATCACGCCGCCGCCGGCCGCCGCGCCCGCCGAGCAGGTGGCATTGAGCGGCGCGTCCGCGATGCTCGGCGTCGGCGACATCGCCAGTTGTTCGCAACGACTCGGCGTCGAGACGGCGATGCTCGTCGACAGCATCTTGCGCGCGGACAGCGTGGCGAAGGTGCAGGCGTCGGTCTTCACGCTCGGCGACAACGTCTACTCGTCGGGCACGACCGAGCAGTTCGAGAAGTGCTTCACGCCGGCGTGGGGCGATCCGAAACGGCGCATCATGAAGAGCCTTCACCCGACGCCTGGCAACCACGAGTACTACACGCCCAACGCCGATCCCTACTACAAGTACTTCGGCCCGGCGGCGGGCGTCGTCGGCAAGGGCTACTACAGCTACGACGTCGCGAAGTGGCACATCGTCGTCGTCAACAGCGAGTTGTTCGTGAACTCGATCTTCTCCGACTCGGCGCGGAAGGAGCAACTCGACTGGGTCGCGCAGGATCTCAAGGACCACAAGGCGCTGTGCACGATCGCCTATTGGCACCATCCGCGATTCAGCTCGGGCTGGCACGGCAACGACGCGAGGTTCAATGCGTTGTGGCAGATTCTCTACGAACACGACGTGGATCTCGTGCTCAACGGCCACGATCACGACTACGAGCGATTCGCACCGGTGAACCCCGCGGGAATCCTCGACTCCACCAAGGGGATCGCCGAGATCGTCGCCGGAACCGGCGGCGAGGATTTGCGCGGATTCAACGCGATCGTTCCGAACTCCGCCTATCGCATCGAGGGTCGTGTCGGCGTCCTGCTTCTCACGCTGGGCGACCGAGAATGGCGATCGGCGTGGGTAGAGGTCGGTGGCAGAGTCTGGGATCAGGCCGGCGGAAAATGTCACTGACGACGAGCACAGCCAGGGACCACCGAAACACGTCGCGGGTAGTATGACGTGACCTCGCCCGGCCGTTTCTTTTGTACGGCGACCGGGCGTGGGAATCGGGGGATCACGGACGGGCGCGCAATTCCTCAGCCTGCTCCGACCATCCGTGCGGAGGCATGACGCCGTAACTCCGCTCCTACCTGGTCTCTGGCCTTTCGAGGATTCTGCCGTGATGACATTCAAACGCGGAGCCCGCTTCCTCCCCGCGAGCCTGCTCTTTCTCGCCTGCAAGCCCCCCATGCACGTGACCCCGGTGCCCGCCGCCGATCGACAAGTCCAACAATCCGGCGGACCCCAGGCGGTGAGGCCGGGAGGTCCACTCATCGCCGGTGTTGGCGTTGGCATTGGCGAGACCGTTCCCCTGGCGGATGAACCCGCCGGTCAAGTGATGGTCGGCGTAGGCGACATCGCGAGCTGCACGCAGAAGCTCGGGCTCGCCACGGCCATGCTCGTCGACAGCATCATCAAGTCGGACAGCGTCGCCAACGTCCCGACCACGACGTTCACGCTGGGCGACAACGTCTACTCGAGCGGGAGCGAGGCGCAATTCGCCAATTGCTTCACGCCCTCGTGGGGCAATCCGAAGCTGGAAGTCATGAAGAACATGCATCCGACTCCGGGCAACCACGACTACGAGACGTCGCAAGCCGCTCCGTACTTCAAGTACTTCGGCAAGGCCGCCGGCGTCGACGGTACGGGCAACTACAGCTACGACGTCGGGAAATGGCACGTCATCGCGCTGAACAGCGAGATCGTCTCCGGTTCAGAGTTTTCTGATGCGGACCGAAGCGCGCAGTTGAAATGGCTGGAGAAGGATCTCAGCGACCACGAAGCCGCGTGCACCGTCGCGTACTGGCACAATCCACGTTACAGCTCCGGCTGGCACGGCAACGACGCCAAGTTCACCCCGCTCTGGCAAACCCTGTACGACCACAACGTCGATCTCGTCCTCAACGGTCACGACCACGACTACGAGCGGTTCCGTCCGATGACTCCGGCGGGCGCGCTCGACACGACGAAGGGGATCACGGAGATCGTTGCCGGCACGGGCGGCGAAGAGCTTCGCGGCTTCAACAGCCTGAACCCCAACTCGGCGTACCACATCGAAGGGCGCGCCGGCGTCCTGATGCTCACGCTCGGGGACGACGGTTGGCAGTCGAAGTTCGTCGAGGCGGGCGGCCGAGTCTGGGACAAGGCGAGCGGCAAGTGCCACTAAGGGCGAGACCGTCCCTGGCTTCGACGAGATCGCGGTATAGCTAGGACTCCAGGCGTCAGCAACAGTCGTCAGCGTCAGTCGATAGTGACTGGCGCTGACGACTTTTTGCTGCCGGCCAGAGCGATCGTTCGCGCGGCTTATTCGCTTGGTACGATGCCGGAGGCCGAGGTCGGTTGGCCCGGGCCATCGAGTAGCGAGAGGCCTCGCGGTGGCCGTTTTCGTGGAACCTCCTGAATATATTGGGGCACAACTTATGTAGACCACTAGCCCCGGAGGAAACGCCCAGTGCGGTTCGAATTCGTGACGATCGCGTTCGCGGCACTACGCGCGAATCTGCTGCGCTCATTGTTGACCATGTTGGGAATCGTCATTGGCGTGGCTGCCGTCATCGCAATGATCGCCATCGGCGACGGCGCGCAGCAGTCGGTGCGCAACCGCATCGCGAAGCTCGGTACCACGACGCTGCAAATCGACGCGACCTGGGTTCGGCAGGCGGGCGTGCAGCTCAACGCACGCCGCCGAATGACGATCGACGATGCCGACGCGATCGAAGAGCGCGCGCCGGACGTCGTGGCCGTCCAGCCGCAGCAGGATAAGGCGTTCCAGGTTCAATGGGGCGACCGCAACACGAACATTCGCGTGACGGGCGCCACGCCGAACTTCTTGGACGTGCAGAAGTTCAGCATCGCCGCCGGGGAGATGTTCACCTCGGCCGACGATCTCGGACGCCAGCGGGTCGCGGTGCTCGGCGCCGGCGTGCTGACGCAGCTCGGCATCGTCGGACCCGTACGACATCATCGGCCAGCGAGTGCGGATCGGCGGCGTGCAGTTCACCGTCATCGGCACGCTGGCGCCGAAGGGCGCCGGGTCGGTGTTCGGCAGTCCGGACGATCAGGTCATCGTGCCGTTCGGCACGGGCCACTACCGTTTGTTCAAGACGGACTGGGTCGACGACATCTTCGCTCTCGCGGCCAGCGAAGGAGATCTCCCGATTGCGACGGCCGAGATCCAAGCGGCGCTGCGTCGAGCCCACCGGCTTCGCGAGGGACAGCCGGACGATTTCCGCATTCGTAACCAGGCAACCTTCCTCGAGACGCTCAACGAAACAACCCAGATCTTCACGTCGTTGCTCGCCGGAATCGCCGCGGTGTCGCTGCTCGTCGGCGGCATCGGAATCATGAACATCATGCTGGTCTCCGTGACGGAGCGGACCCGCGAGATCGGCGTGCGAAAGGCGTTGGGCGCCACGCGCCGCAACATTCTCTTGCAGTTCCTGTCGGAAGCTCTGACGCTCTGCCTGCTCGGCGGCGCCATCGGCGTCGCGTGCGGTCTCGCCGGCGCGCTCGTCCTGCGGGACGCATTCGGGTGGAACGCCGTGCTGGGCCCGACCTCGATCGCGCTCGCGTTCGCGTTTGCGACCGTGGTCGGCCTCTTCTTCGGTGTCTGGCCCGCGCGCCGAGCCGCGTCGCTCGATCCGATCCAGGCGTTGCGATACGAGTGACCGCTCGCGACGCAGTTCTCAGTCGTGGCGCAGCGCGTCGGTGGGGTCGACGGTGGACGCTCGGCGTGACGGCAGAAACGCGGCGACCGAGCAGGCGAGCAACACGCACGCGGATGCGGCCAGAACCGCGACGAAGTCGAAGACTGGAACACCTGGCACGTTGGCCGCGATGACTCGGGCGAGAGTCATCGCGAGCGACAAGCCGATCGCGGTGCCGATCACCGCCTGTCGCACCGATTGCCGCATGACGAGCGCGAGCACGTCACCCGTCGTTGCCCCGAGCGCGATGCGGATGCCGATCTCGCGAGTGCGCTGGCCCACCAGGTAGGCCACGACGCCGTAGACACCGACGACCGTCAGGGTGAGCGCAATCAAGCCGAGAATCAGGGCGACCCAGTAGGCGATGCGGAACGGGTAGATCCCCCCAGCCACGAACGTCTCGAGTCGGTCGATCCGATCGACGCCACCAGGAACCGAGCGATCGAGCGCGAGGTCCAACGCCCGCTTCGATGCGTCCGCAGCCCCTCGCACACGAACCAGCAGGCAGCACCCAATCGATTCGACCGGGCTCGGGAAATAGAGCACCGAGGCATCCTTTCCGTCTTCGAGGGAATGGACGACGACGTTCGGCACGACGCCGACCACCCGCGCGTTCCGGTAGCGGATGAGCGGATCGGCCGTGTCGCCGCGTAGATGGAGATTCACCACTCGTCCGAGCGCATTCGCGCGCGGCCAGAGGCGTCGCGCGGCCGACTCGCTGACGACGACCACAGGGGTCGCCGCGTCCTCGTCACTGCGAGTCAGCGCGCGCCCGCCGATGACGCCGATGCCGAGTACGTCGAAATACGAGGCGGTCACTCGATTGTAGATCACGTCGACGAGCGCCGAGTCGCCTGCGACAATCGCCGACGGCCATTTCATGTCGAGCGGCAGCGCCGTGGCCGCGGCGACGTTGCCGACGAGTGGGCTGGCTCTGACCGCGGAAAGCACCGCGGCCTTCGCCTTGGCCTCGGGCTCGATCGACACGACGTCGTGCGTCCGCAGCCCGGTCTCGACTCGGCCGAGCCTCGCCGCCTCGCGCAACAGCAGCGCGGCGGTGACGAGCAACAGCGACGACGCCGCAATCTGGCCGACGATGAGAGCACCGCGCCGGCCACGCGGGGCACCGGTGTCGTCGAAGCTGCCCCGTGTTGCTTGTACCACGCTGAGCCGCGTCGCGCGAAGCGACGGAGCGAGTCCACAAAGGAACGCGGATGCGATCGTCGCGACCACGGCGAACGCGACGACTCGCCAGTCCGGCGCAAGCGGAACGAAGCGCACGAATGGAGCGAGGTCGGCCGGCAATGTCGCGAAAACGGCGCGGACTCCGACGGTGACGATCGTCCACGCGAGTCCGAATCCGAGCAGCGCGGCGGGCAGCGTCAACACGACGCTTTCCGTCACCAGTTGACGCACCAGGCGGCCGCGCGCGGCGCCGAGCGCGAGGCGGATGCCGAGCTCGCGGCGCCGTTCGATGCCGCGCGCCAGCAGCACGTTCGCAACGTTGGCGCACGCGAGCAGAAGAATGAGCCCGAACGACAGGACGAGCGGCGCGAACATGACGTAGGACTTTATCGATCCGGGAATGGGACTTTCCCGAGACTCGAAGAACACCCGCGCAACACGTCCGTTGTCGGACATCGCCGCCGTTGACGATTGGAGGACGGCCGCCACGGCGGCCGTGCCCTGCGCCTCGGATGTACCGGCAGAAAGCCGCGCAATGAACTGTAGGTCCGCGCTCGACGCGCGAGTCGTGGGTGCCGAATCCAGCGAAGCCTGGGCGCCCAACGGGATCCACAGGTCTCGCGGGCGTTTGAAGAGTCCGGAGAATCCCGGCTGAGCGATCCCAATGACTTGGAACGGCGATCCGCGAAGCTGCACCCGCCGCCCGATGAGGCTCGAGTCGCCGGCAAAGCGCGTCAACCACGCTGCGTAGCTGAGGACGACGACCGGCAGCGCCGCGTCGTCCGTACGAAACGTTCGCCCCAGTGCGGGGCGGACGCCGAGCATCTCGAAATAGTTGTCGCTGACGGCGTCAGCCGTCGCCGCCGACGATCCGAGCCTCAGGGCGAACGTCCGAAACGCGAGCACGTCGGACAACGCCGCGTTCGGCCGCCGGACCGCGACGAACTCCGCTCGACTGAAGTCGTGGTAGTGGCCGGAGCGATCCATCCAATTCACCGAATAGAGCGACGATGGATCGCGCACGTCGAACGGGCGAAGGACGTACGCGTTGAACACGGTGAACGCGCTAGAGCTGATTCCGACGCCGAGTCCGATGGTGACGACGAGCGAGAGCGCGAACGCGGGCGCTCGCGCGAAAGATCGCAGCCCGTACCGCACGTCCTGCACGAACTCTTCGAGCCATCGCGTGCCGCGCACGTCGCGCGCGTCCTCCTTGACCAGCTCGACGTTGCCGAATTCCCGGCGCGCGAGGGCCGCCGCTTGATCCGCATCCATTCCGCCCTCGACGTGCTTCCGTACTTGCATCGCGAGGTGGAACTCGAGCTCCTCGGAGAGTTCGTGCTCGGCCCGGGGGCGGGCGAGGACGGCCCGCAGGCGATCCATCCACGCGCCCATGGTCACGCCAGGCGCATGACTCGGCCGACCGCCGCCGAGAATTGGGTCCACGTCTCCCGCTCTCGTTCGAGCTGCTTTCGCCCCGCCGGCGTGAGGGTGTAGTACCTGGCACGACGTCCCAACTCGGACACATCCCACTCGGACGCGATCCAGCCCTGCTGCTCGAGCCTGTGGAGGGCCGGGTACAGCGATCCCTGATTGACGCGAAGGACGTCGCGCGAGAGCTCCTGAATCCGCTCCGAGATCGCCCACCCGTGGCGCGACTCGGCGACGAGCGTGCGAAGGATCAGGAGATCCAGGGTGCCCTGGAGGAGGTCGAGGCGCGTGGTCATGGTGTCGATTCTCTACATCAACACTTGCACGGTTGGTGTCGGATGTCAACAACAAGAACGGCGAACGGCCTTGGCGTAGTCGGGATCGCTGCTGCGGCAAGACTCTAGCCGTCAGCGCCAGCGTCAGGACGCACCGTCGACTGGCGCTGGCGACTGCTGCTGACGCCTAGAGTGCCCGCCCGCGCACCCAACCCCATTCGTGCGCGCCCGCCGAGGTCTTGACCCAGCGCCCGGATTCACGGATTGTCAGTCATGCCCACTCGCCGATCGTTCGTCTCCTCGATGCTTGGCGCCGGCGTGTCGCTGCCCGTCATGCGCCAGTCCGCGTTCCGCCAGCTCTTCCACGCCGAGCCCATCGCCGCCGGACGGGCCGCTGTCAGCGTCGCCGAGGACGAGACGTACTGGCGCGAGATCCAGCGCGCGTTCGACCTCGACCGCACGATGGTGAACCTGAACAACGGCGGCTGCAGTCCTGCCCCGACGCACGTGCTGGAGCAGATGATCCGCGACCTGAGGTTCTCCAACGAGCTTCCGGTGGATCACATGTGGCGCGTGCTCGAGCCGCGCATCGAGTCGGTGCGGCGCGATCTCGCCACCGAGTTCGGCTGCGACCCGGAGGAGATGGCGATCACGCGCAACGCGTCCGAGGCGAACGAGATCATGATCTTCGGTCTCGACCTCCAGCGCGGCGACGAAGTGGTCTTCACGACGCAGAACTATCCGCGCATGCAGACGTCGTGGCGCCAGCGCGAGCGGCGCGACGGCGTCGTCCTCAAACGCGTGAAGATCGAGACGCCGGTCAAGAGCACGAGGTCCTACGTCGATCAGATCGCCGCCGCGATCACCCCGCGCACGAAAGTGATCGAGGTGATGCACATCAGCTTCATGACGGGTTACATCGCGCCGGTGAAGGAGATCATCGAGTTGGCCCGGCCGAAGGGGATTCAGGTCTTTGTCGACGGGGCTCACGCCTTCGCCCATTTCCCCTTTAACCGCGACGAGCTTGGCGCCGACTATTACGGCACCAGCCTGCACAAATGGCTGCACGCGCCGATCGGTACCGGCTTCCTCTACGTGCGGCGCGACAAGATCAAGTCGCTCTGGCCGCTCATGGCGGCGGCCGTCGAGCAGGACGCCGACATCCGGAAGTACGAGGAGATCGGCACGCATCCGGCCGCGAACCACAACGCCATCGCGGTCGCCATCGCGTTCAATCGTGGGATCGGGATGGATCGGAAGATCGCGCGTCTTCGCTACCTGCGAGATCGTTGGGCCAAGCAGTTGCTGGCGGCGAGTGATCGCGTGAAGATGATCACCGAGATCGGTCCGACGAAAAGCGGCGCGATCGGCGTCTACGGGATCGACGGGATGGACATGGGCAAGCTCGGCGGTTGGCTGCTGTCCAAGCACAACATCGTGACCACGCCGATGGTGAACGACGAGTTTTCCGGAATGCGCATCACGCCCAACGTCTACACCACGGTCGACGAGGTGGACCTGTTCGCGGATCGCGTCATTCGCGCCATGCGCACCGGGATCGCCTAGACCCGGAATCTTCACCGGCGCCGAGTCCGTAGGGGATTCGACATGACTCCCGCACCGTTGTCTCCCGTCGGGCCGACGCCGGAGCTGATTGCGCTGCAGCGCGTCGTCGCCGGGCGGTACTCCATCGTCCGCGAACTCGGTCGCGGCGGCATGGGCATCGTGTTTCTCGCGCGGGACGTCGCGCTCGAGCGGCCGGTCGCCATCAAGCTCTTGCCGCCGGCCCTCGCGCTCAACGCCGAGCATCGCGCGCGATTCGTTCGCGAGGCAAGGGCGGCCGCCCGGTTGTCCCACCCGAACATCGTGCCGATTCACTCGGTCGAAGAGCACGCCGAGCTCGCGTTCTTCGTCATGGGATTCGTCGACGGCGAGACGTTGTCGGCTCGAGTCGGGCGCGGTGGTCCGCTCAGCGTCACGGACGCGATCCGCCTGACGCAGGAGGTCGCGTGGGCGCTCGCGCACGCGCATGGGCACGGCGTGATTCACCGCGACGTCAAGCCCGACAACATCCTCCTCGAGCGTGACGCCGGCCGCGCGATCGTGACCGACTTCGGCATCGCGCGCGTCGACGGCGGGCCAACGGCGAGCAACCCGGGCGCGATCATCGGTACGCCGCGATACATGAGTCCCGAGCAGGCCAACGGCGAAGCGGTCGACGGACGAAGCGATCTCTACTCGCTCGGCGCGGTCGCCTACTTCGCGACGACCGGACGCGCGCCGATCGACGGCGACTCCGCGGCGGCGATTCTCGCGCGGAAGCTGCTGGTGAGACCGACGCCGCTCGCTGAAGTTCGCGGCGACGTTTCACCTCGGTTCGCCACCGCCGTCGATCGTTGTCTGGCCCGAGATCCGGCCGAGCGCTGGCCATCGGCCGAGGAGCTCGTCGTCGTCATTCGTTCGGCGGGCGGGGGAAACCAGATCGGCGCGCCGGTTCGAGCGTTCGTACGCGAGGCCGACCACGTCGGGTCGGAGGTCGCGAATGCGCTCGGTGCGTCGACCATCTCGACGATTCTCGCCATCCTCGCCACCGTAATGCCGCTTCGGCCGGGCGAGCTGTTCGGCATGTCGTTCATCGTCGTGATGTATTGGGCTGTCACCTTTTCGATGACCGGGCTCGCCGGCGTCCGCATCGTGCAACTGCTCGCGCGCGCGCGACGCCTGCTCGAAGCCGGCTACGGCCACTCCGCGGTTCGCCCGGCGCTGCTCGGCGAAGCGCGCGAGCAGGACTTGGAAAAGCGGCCGGCCACGAGCATCAAGCGGACGATGGCCGAGGTGGCGTTGGGTGTCGCGGGCACCGTGGGATCGATCTTTCTCCTGGGTGCTCCCGGCGACACGCTCCAACTGATCGGCTTCACGGGATCGGTGGCGATTCCGGTGTTGGTGGTCCGCCGCGCTCTCGAAGCGCGTGGCGCTCAGGGAGGTTGGTGGTCACGCCTGCTGCGAGGCCGGGTCGGCCGTTGGATGTTCCGCGCCGCGTCGCTCGGCTTGGGCAGACGCGCGCAGCCGGCGATCGGTGAGCCGACGTCGGTGGCACTTCGCCACGAGCTCGCGACGTTGTTCGCCGCACTGCCGGGGCCCCAGCGCAGCGAATTCGGTGCGCTTCCGGAACTCGCCGTGCGTCTCGAGCGACAGGCGGAGCTGTTGCGCGACCGAACGCCGAACCCGGAGACGGACCGTCGCTTACAGTCGGTGGTCGCCGCGCTCGAGATGCTCCGTCTCGATCTGCTTCGGCTCTCCGCGGCCGACGTCGACACCGGAGATCTCACTCGCGATCTGGACGACGCGCGGCGTCTCAGCGACGATATCGACGCGCGTCTCGAGGCAAACGAGGAAGTGCGTCGCCTGCTCCAATCGGACACGTGACGACCGGTGGACCGGTCGGTGGACCGGTAGGCCGGTAGACCGGTAGACTGCAGCGGGTCACCGCACCCCGCCGCCGCTCCCCGCACCCGAGGCGAAGATGGATCGTCGCACGTTCCTCGAAGCGTCTGCGTTTGCCGCAAGCGGGGTCGCTCTTCGCGGCGCGTCTCCACTCGCGCTCGCGGGCACGGCTCCCCTTCCCGCGGAAGCGCCGATGATCGGCATCCAGGCCGGCGCGGTGTCGTTCGTCGACGAGGGCGTGAACGCCGTCCTCGACAACTTCCAGCGGCTGGCCGAGGTGAACACGATCTTCCTCGCCACGTTCACCTACGGGCGCGGCATCGGCGGGCGACAGCCGCGGGGAAGCGCCCTCCCGGACCACGGCAAGCAGGAATACGACGACGGCTTTCACGGCGGCAACTTCGCGACGCCGCACGCACAGTATTACCGCAACACGAGCATCGTCCCCGAGAAGGCGCCGGACCATCCGAACTACGACGTGATCGCCGACGTTCTGCCGTCGACCAAAAAGCGCGGGATGAAAGTGATTTGCTGGTTCGAGGACGTCATCGGGGCGAAGGTGCCCGGTTTCGATCAGGCGCGCGAGGTCACGCTCACGGGTCGCCCCTCGACATTCGCGTGCGCACGCAATCCAAACACGCGCAACTTCTGGCTCGGTATGGTCGAGGACTATCTCCGCTCCTACGACGTCGATGGCCTCATGTGGGGCAGCGAGCGGCAGGGACCGCTCGGCAACGCGATCGTCGCGAACCACGGTGGCGCAGGCGCAGGCGGCGGTATCGCGTGCTTCTGTCAGTACTGCACGGCCGAGGCGAAGAAGCGAGGGGTCGACGTCGATCGCGCTCGCGAGGGATACCTGCAGCTGGCCGCATTCGTGAACGCCGGCCGCGACGGGCGGCGACCCGCCGACGGCTCGTTCGTCACGTTCTGGCGGCTGTTGACACGCTACCCGGAGATCATGGAGTGGGAGCGTCTCTGGAACGACGCGCTCGAGGACACGTATCGCGACATGTATCACCTCGCCAAGTCCATCGCGCCGACGAAGGGGATGGGCTGGCACGTCTGGCACAACAACTCGTTCTCTCCCTTCTACCGCGCCGAGCAGGATTACGGGGCGTTCGCGAAGTATTCTGATTTTCTCAAGGTCGTGATCTACAACCTGTGCGGCGGCGAGCGGCTCGCGCAGTACGTCCGCAGCGTGCAGCGCTCGCTGTTCGCCGATCTGACGCCGGAGCAGGTGCTCGAGCTCACGTACGACGTGATGCAATACCACGACGTCCCGCTCGATCAGCTCGCGGCGTCAGGCCTGTCGCCCGAGTACGTGCTGCGCGAGACGCGCCGGGCCGTCGGCCAGGCTGGGCCGACGATGAAGATCTGGCCGGGGATCGACGTCGACATCCCGACGGCGCCGACCAGCAAGAAGACGACGCCGGACGATGTCTACCGCGCCGTGAAGGCGGCGTTCGACGGTGGAGCGCACGGAGTGCTCCTCTCGCGCAAGTACTCCGAGATGCGGCTCGCGAACCTGGGCGGGGCCGGACGGGCGATTCGAGAAGCGCGCCGGGCGTGAGTCCCGGGTCGACAAAAAACTCGACGGCGTTCCCCTTTTCTGGCTCGCCGAGGGGCCGGTGAACCCGATCGGCACGCAACAAAAAAGCGCCGCTCGTCGCGGCGCCCCGTTCAATTTCAGAGCCAGCGGTCGGGATTACTCGTCGGTTCAACCCCGACCGCAGGACTGAACCTTCAGAGCCAGCGGTCGGGATTACTCGTCGGTTCAACCCCGACCGCAGGACTGAACCTTCAGAGCCAGCGGTCGGGATTACTCGTCGGTTCAACCCCGACCGCAGGACTGAACCTTCAGAGCCAGCGGTCGGGATTGAACCGACGACCGCTCGATTACGAATCGAGTGCTCTACCACTGAGCTACGCTGGCGATGCTGCGGTCTACCAGTCCCACCTTACGACGACCATGGTACATGCCCTGGCACGGACTCGAACCGTGACGCCTTGCGGCACCACCCCCTCAAGATGGCGTGTCTACCAATTTCACCACCAGGGCCCTTCCCTGCTGCGACCTGCGACCAACGAGCAGCTATCAGAGAATCGGAATTCCAATTCCAAACTTCGCCTTTAGCTGTCCAACACGGGAGCGACGGGGCTCGAACCCGCGACCTCTCGAGTGACAGTCGAGTGCTCTAACCAAACTGAGCTACGCCCCCAACACCACCTACCACCGTGGCCCGATAGCCCGTAGGGGAATCGAACCCCTCTCTGCACCGTGAAAGGGTGCCGTCCTAACCGATAGACGAACGGGCCAGGTCGACCACGACGACTTCCAACCTGATCCAGCACTCACAACGACATCGAATAGCGGTAACGGGATTCGAACCCGTGTTTGGGCCTTGAGAGGGCCCCGTCCTAGTCCCCTAGACGATACCGCCGAAGTAAGACTGACGCCCGCCGCCTGCGTCCTGCCGACTCCAGCCTCCTTGCACTCTTCACGCAATTGATGCGTGCCTTTCGCTCTCACAGGCCGGGAGGGACTTGAACCCCCAACCGCTGGTTTTGGAGACCAGTGCTCTACCAGTTGAGCTACCGACCTAAACCATCAATCCCGCGCCGCCTCACTTCGGCGACCGCCGCAGGGTGACTGACGGGAATTGAACCCGCAACCCCCGGAGCCACAGTCCGGTGCTCTAACCGATTGAGCTACAGTCACCATTGGGAACTGCCGCGTGCCGTACAGCTTCGAAGCAACCTCTCAGTTTAATCCGCGCTCAGAGGACGATCAATCTTCTGAGGTGTCTGGTCTCTGGTCTCTGGTCTCTGGTCTCAGGTCTCTCGGAAACGCGTGACTCCGCCTCTCCTTTCTCCGCGACCGGTGACCGGTGACCTGTGACCAACAGACCAGCTCTGCACAACCCAGCCGATTACCGCCACGACCCTACTTCGCCCGCTCCTGATACTCACCCGTCGACGGATTCACCTTCACCCTGTCACCCGTGCCCACGAACTCCGGCACGTTGATCGTTACGCCGTTCTCCAGCTTGGCCGGCTTCGTCGAGGCCGTCTTCGTCGCCGTCTTCATCACCGGCGCCGTGTCCACGACCTCCAGCACGAGCGAGTTCGGCAGCTTGATGCCCACCGGACGGCCGTCGTAGTACTCGGCCTGGATCTTCATGTTCGGCTGCATCCACTGCGCGTTGTCGCCGAGCGTCTCTTCGTCCATCTCCAGCTGGTCGTAGTTCTCCGTGTTCATGAAGTGATACGTGTCGCCACCCTGGTAGAGGAACTCCAGGTCGTGCGTTTCCATCGACGCCGGGTCGATCGAATCCGCCGCGCGGAAGCGGTGCTCGAAGCTCGAACCCGTGCGAAGGTTCTTGAGCTTGGCCTGCACCATCGCGCGTAGGTTGCCCGGGGTGTGGTGGCGGAACTCTATGACGCGGCACGGATCGCCCTCGAACACGAGGACCATTCCGCGCCGGATTTGGGTAGCCGGAATTGCCATAAACAAGTCACTCTTGAAAACTGGGGTCTAAACGCAGACAGCCGTTAAGCTTATCGCATCTAGCGCCGCCAGTCAACGACCCCTGCGACCGACCTTTATTTCTGCGCCCGGGCGGCGAGAATCGGCTCCAAGCCCCGCCACACGTTGGTCGCGACGATCCGTTCCCCGGCGTTGTTCGGGTGGACCCCGTCGCCCTGGTTGAGGCCGCGGTGACCGGCCACGCCGTCCAGAAGAAATGGCAGCAAGGTCACGCCCTTCTCGCGCGCCACCGCCGGGAAGACCGCGTGAAACGCCGACGTGTACCTGGCGCCGAGGTTGGGAAGCGCTTCCATCTGGATGAGAACGACCGTGGCCGCAGGCCGCTGGGCTTTGACGCGATCCAGCGTCGTCTCGAGGTTCGTTTTCAGCGTGGACGCGGGAATACCGCGCAGGCCGTCGTTGGCCCCGGTCTCAACGATGAAGACGTCGAAGGCGCCTCGGAGTAGCCAGTTGAGTCGGTCCACGAGACCCGACGAGGTCTCGCCGCTGACCCCCGCGTTCACCACCTGAAACGGCAACCCGGCCGAGTCGATCTTCCGCTGAATCAGCATCGGGTAGGCGCTGTCGGGCTCGAGTCCGAGCCCTGCCGTGATGCTGGTTCCCGCAAAGACGATCGTCGAGCGCGCGACCGACGCCGTAGTGCCGCCCGATGTGTCCGACGCGCCGCGCAACTGCGTGGCTCTAGATTCCGTAGGAGTTGTTGAGTCGGATCGGCCAGCCGCCGAGCCGGTTTGCGTTCGTCCGCTACCGCACGCCACCAGAAGGGCAAGCCCGGCCGGCCCGGCCGTGCCCAAGGACAACCGGCGAGCTCTGCGCCGGAACTCTTTCTGCCCCTTCACTCCGCCTGACCTCACGCGACATGCTCCTTGCCCGGGACCTCACCAAAGAATATCGCAGCGGCGACAACAAGTTGGCCGTGTTGCGCGACGTCTCGTTCAGCATCCCGCAGGGCTCCTTCGTCGCGATCGTCGGGCCTTCGGGAAGCGGCAAGACGACGCTGCTCGGCCTGCTCGCCGGTCTTGATACACCGACGCGTGGCCAGGTGCTCCTCGACAACGCCGATCTGACGGCCCTCAGTGAGGACCAGCGCGCCAAGCTCCGCGGCGAAAAAGTCGGGTTCGTCTTTCAGAGCTTCCAGCTCATTCCCACCCTCACCGCGCTCGAGAACGTGCAAGTACCGCTCGAGCTGCGCGGCGAGTCCGGCGCGGCCGACCGCGCGCGCGAGCTGCTGCATCGCGTCGGGCTCGGCGACCGGCTGCACCACTTCCCGATGCAACTCTCCGGCGGCGAGCAGCAGCGCGTGGCGATCGCCCGCGCGTTCTCGAACGCGCCGCGGATCCTCTTCGCCGACGAGCCGACGGGAAATCTCGACAGCGACACCGGCGGCCGCATCGTCGAGCTGCTCGAGGCGCTCAACCGCGAGTCCAACGCCACGATCGTGCTCGTCACGCACGACCACGCGCTCGCGTCGCACGCGCAGCGGATCATTCGCTTGAGCGACGGCCGCGTCATCTCGGATTCGCAGACCGAGCGGGCGGCCTAGTGTCGGCGACGCGACAGCTCTTCGCCCTCGCCTGGCGCGAAAGCCGCACCGCGCGGCGGCGGCTTCTCCTCTACATGTCGTCGATCTCCCTCGGCGTCGCGGCGCTGGTGGCGATCGACTCGTTTTCCGAGAACACGATTCGCTCGGTGCACGAGCAGTCGCGCGCCTTGATGGGCGGCGACGTCGCCGCGCGCCGAAATACGACGCGCACGCCGGCGATCGATTCGCTCGTCGATTCCCTCGCCCGAGCCGGCATGCCCAACGTGACGTCCACCGGCTTCTCGTCGATGGCGTTGGTGCCGAGGAGCGGCGGGACGAGGCTCGTGCAGGTACACGCCGTGAGCGCGGGCTATCCGTTCTACGGCAACATCGTCACCGATCCCGTCGCGGCGTGGGGACAGATTCAGAATGGCGCGTCGGCCATCGTCGACCCCGCGCTCCTCGTCTCACTCGACGCGCAGCTTGGCGACACGCTCTCGCTCGGGTCGGCCAAGTTCGTCATCACGGGATCGCTGCGAAGCGTGCCAGGCGACGTCGGGATCTCCGCGGCGATCGGGCCGCGCGTCTACATCCCCGAGCGCTTCGTGCCGGCGACGGGCCTCGTCGTCTTCGGCAGCCGCGCCGAGTACGAGACGCTGTTCAAGCTTCCGACGACGCTCACGAGCGACGCGTTCGTCAAGGATTTCGGCAAGCGCCTCGCGGCCGGCAACGGCTCCGTGCAGAGCGCGGGCTACAACGAGTCGCGGCTCGCCGGCGCGATCGACCAGTTGCACGATTACCTCGCCATCGTCGGGCTGATCGCGCTCCTGTTGGGCGGCATCGGCGTGGCGAGCGGAGTGCACGCCTTCGTCATGCGGAAGATCGACCCGGTGGCGATTCTGCGCTGCGTGGGCGCGACGAGTTGGCAGGTGCTGGCCATCTACACGATGCAGGCGGGCGTGATGGGTCTCGTCGGCGCAGCGGCGGGCGTCGTGGTCGGACTCGGCATCCAGTTCGCTATGCCGTACGTGCTGCACGATTTCCTGCCGGTCGACGTGGACCTCCACCTCGCGCCGCGTCCGATCCTTCTTGGCTTGGCGATCGGCGTTTGGGTGGCGCTGCTCTTCGCGATGCGACCGCTCGTCGCGCTGCGCCGCGTGTCGCCGCTGCAAGCGTTGCGGCGCGAGCCGGACGCCGACGCGTTGCGCCGCGCGCGCTGGGATCCGCTGCGCATCGCGCTCTCGCTGGCGATCGCGGCGAGTGTGCTGGCGCTCGGACTCAGCCGGGCGAACACGCCGCGGCGCGGCGTGGGATTCACGCTGGCGATCGCCGGCGCGATCGGCATCCTCTGGCTCAGCGCGGCGGGCCTGTCGTGGGCGGCGCGCCGGTTGATCCGCCCGTCGTGGCCGTTCCCGCTGCGACAGGGGATCGCGAGTCTCTACCGACCGGGCAATCAAACGCGCGCGGTGGTGCTCGCGCTTGGATTCGGCGTGTTCCTCATGGGAACGCTGTACCAGGTGCAATACAACATTCTTCGGTCGCTCGACCTGCGCCTCGGCGAGGCGCGCGCCAACGTCGTCTTCTTCGACGTCCAGGAGAACCAGCAGACCGGAATCGACTCCGTGATCCACGCGGCCCACGAGGAGTTGATCGACGAGACGCCCATCGTCGCGATGCGAGTCGCGTCGATCAACGGCAAGTCGGCGACCGCGATCGCCGACGAGATCGACAGGAACCGTCGTCTTCGTGATTCGGCGCGGGTCGCCGCCGGCCGAGGAGGAGGCGGCGGCCGCGGTCCACGCGGCGAGGTCGTGCGCGATCGTCGCGGGCCGTGGGTCTTTCGGCGCGAGTTCCGCTCGACCTTTCGCGACTCGCTGACCGCGTCCGAGCGGCTCGTGTCGGGCAAGTGGTTCGGCTCTCCGGGTGGAACCGCGGGCACGCTCGGCCAGGTGTCGCTCGACTCGGGCGTCGCCGTCGAGATGGGCGTCAAGCTGCAGGACACGGTGACCTGGAACGTGCAGGGCGTGCTCATTCCGACGATCGTGACGAGCATGCGCTCCATCCAGTGGCAGACGTTCGCCCCGAACTTCTTCGCCGTGTTCGACCCGAAGTCGCTCGCCGCCGCGCCGAAACAGTTCGCGATTCTCGTCCACGCGTCCTCGCCGACCGCCATCGCGCACCTCCAGCGCGACGTCGTCGCGCGCTACCCGAGCATCTCCAGCCTCGACCTGACGCTGGTGCAGCGCACCGTGCAGAGCGTGCTTGGCAAGGTCACGATGGCCGTTCGCTTTCTCGCGCTCATCAGCCTCGGACTCGCCGTGCCGGTGCTGTTCAGCGCCGTCGCCGCGACGCGCCGCGATCGCCTGCGCGAAGGCGTGCTCCTCAAGACGCTCGGCGCCACGCGCCGGCAGATTTTGCGGATCATGCTCGCCGAGTACGCGCTGCTCGGCACACTCGGCGCGCTGACCGGAGTGTTGCTGTCCACGCTCGCGGCGTGGGGGCTGTTGCACGTGATCTTCAAGATGCCGTTCTTGCCGGCGTTCGCGCCGGTGGGGATCGTGGCGGCGGCGATGATCGCGTTGGCGGTGTCGATTGGGCTGTTGACGGGGAGAGACGTGTTCGCGGAGACGCCGATGGCGGCGCTGCGGGAGACGTGAGAGTTCAGACCGGAGCTCGGCCAGTCTTCGTTCGAGTCGCGAGCGAGCCAGGTGGTTCGCTCGAAGTCTGAAGTCTGAGGTCGGACGTCGGACATCAGACCAGCTGCTTGGCAGAGCGCTCGATAGAGGTTCGGGAAGTCCCGACAGGCCGAAGAACTGTATCCTGTCACGCCTGGTCTGATGTCAGAAGTCAGACGTCAGACCTCAGACTTCGAGCGCACAGCCGTACCCAACGCGCCAATCGAAACTCGGAGTGGACGGCCCACTCCGCGCTCTTCGTAGCGAACAACATTCTTACATTCCGCCCCGCCGGCGCGTGGTATCGTTGGCACACTCCACTACGCGGGGCAACCGATGCGCGTCTCCACGCTGACAGTCTCCCTCCTCGCACTCACTGCCTCTCATCTCTTCGCCCAAGCGCCCACGAAGTTCCCTCCCGACTCGCTCGTCAACACCCGGGTCATCCCGAAATCCACGCCGGTGCTTCAGGTCATCGGCACGATGCGGAACTTCACGTCGGACCTCGGCGTCCGCTGCCAGTTCTGTCACGTCGGAGAGGAAGGCCAGCCGCTCGCGCAGTTCAACTTCGCGAGCGACGAGAAGCGGACGAAACTCGTCGCACGGCAGATGATGTTGCTCGTGCAGGAAGCGAACCGCCGAGTCGACACGCTGCCCGGCCATCAGCCCGACGATCCGCAGGTCACGTGCGCGACCTGCCATCGCGGAGTCAGCAAGCCGATGCCCCTGTCCGCCGTGATCATCGCGGCCGCGACCGCGGGAGGTACCGACTCCGCCGTGAAGGCCTATCGCGCACTCCGCCAGCGTTACTACGGCAGTGGAGCCTATGATTTCGGCGAAAGCCAACTGAACATCGCGGCGTTTCGGCTCGGCCGATCGAACAAGTTCGACGAGGCGCTCGCGGTGCTGCGGCTCAACGAAGAGTTCTACCCGAATTCGTCGGGGATGTACGTGTTTCGGGGGAACGTGCTGTTGATGAAGGCGGATACGGCCGGAGCGGCGACGGCGTACCGAGAGGCGATAAGGCGGGATTCGACGAACAATGAGGCGAAGGGGAGGCTGAGAGATGTCGGAAGGCCTCCACTGCACTAACGGCGCGGGGTGCTCGGCCACTTTGAGTTCGAGTGGCCAACGGGCCACGTGGTTCGCTCGACGACTGGAACTGACCGCTGACCACGGTCCTCAGACCTGCTGCTCGCTGGGGGCCAGGGGTCGTCGTCTCGTCGCGTACCGATCCGGGCGAGACCGAAGCACAAGCGTGAGACCTCATCGCCCTGCGTGAGGAGATCTTCGGCGAGCCGTCGCTCGAGAATTCCCAGATCCCGCGCTCTGATCAGATCGTTCTCCACTTCCTTCGACGACGCGTACGCATCGTCCGCATAGCGTGCCAGCTCGCGCCGACTCCGCTTTGCGCACCCCTCGGCGAGGTTGTCTGCGATTGAGCTGACCGCGCGCAGAATTTGTGCTCGAAAGCCAGGCGACACGTTCGCCTTAGTTCCCTTGAACGCCGCGTGCACCGCCAGCGCAAACGCATGCGCCTTCTGCCACGCCACGAGCTGCTTGAAGTCACCCATTCTCGCTCCGATTGAAGCGACAATGCAGCGCGGACGCGCTGGTCCCATCACCATCTTCTTCCCGTCACGCCCAAACTGTTGTCTGTAGTCAGATGTCAGTTCCCGACTTCGAGCCCAAAGCCGTACCCACCAGGCGCCAGGACTCAGAGTGGCCGGCCCACCCGCGCCTTTCGCCCCGCCGTCTCCCACGCGACCTTATCGCCTGCCACTACCTCGAGCTCCCCGTGCCACTCGCTCGCGCCCTCCTCGCCCTCCCGCTCTTCGCCGTCAGACTCGCCGCCCAACTCCCCACCGAAACCCCGTCGAAGTTCACGCCGAGCACGTCGACCTTCGACTACCAACGCCGCGACGTCATGATCCCCATGCGCGACGGCGTCAAGCTCCACACCGTCATCCTCGTCCCCAAGAACGCCCGCCGCGCCCCGATCCTCCTCACCCGCACTCCCTACGACGCGACGGCGACCACGTCGTACGCTCAGAGCGCGCACCTCGCGCCGGAGCTCAACGGCTACGACAACGCGCTCGACGTCATCATCCCGGGCGGCTACATCCGCGTCGTGCAGGACGTGCGCGGCAAGTACGGCTCCGAGGGCGACTACGTCATGAATCGCCCGCTCGTCGGGCCGCTCAATTCGACGAAGGTCGACGAAGCGACCGACACGTACGACACCATCGATTGGCTCGTGAAGAACGTCCCCGAGACGAACGGCAACGTCGGGGAACTGGGGATCTCGTACGACGGATTCGAGCCGCTCATGGGACTCGTCAATCCGCATCCGGCGCTCAAGGTCTCCGTGCCGATGAACCCCATGGTCGACGGCTGGATGGGCGACGACTGGTTCCACAACGGCGCGTTTCGCCAGCAGAACATGCCGTACATCCTCGAGCAGGAAGCGATGCGCGACAATTCGGCGAAGTGGTGGACCGACCACTACGACGACTACGATGTCTACATGAAGTCAGTCTCCGCAGGCGAGCTCGGGAAGATCCATGGGCTCGAGCAAGTCGGATTCTGGAATAAGATCCTCCAACATCCGAGCTACGACTCGTGGTGGCAGTTGCAGGCGATGGACAAGATTCTCGCCGCGCAGCCGCTCAAGGTCCCGACGATGCTCGTGCACAGCCTCTGGGACCAGGAGGACATCTACGGCGCCATCGCCGTCTACAAGGCGATCAAGCCGAAGGACGCGAGCAACAACATGGTGTTTCTCACCATGGGTCCGTGGCACCATGGACAAGAGATCGAGAACGGCAGCAGCCTTGGCGCGCTCGACTTCGACGCGAACACGTCGAAGGAATTTCAGAAGAACATCCTCGCGCCATTTCTCGCGCACTACCTCAAGGATGGCCATCCGCCGATGGACGTCGCGCCGGTGAACGCGTACGAGACGGGCACGAATCGGTGGGAACGACTGACTGCATGGCCGAGCGGGTGCGCGGCAGGCTGCACGATCACACGCACGCCGCTCTACCTCGGCGGAAACTTTACAGCGGGCTTTTCCCCGCCCACCGCCTCCGCACCCGATTCATACATCTCTGATCCCGCCAAGCCCGTGCCGTTCCGGTCGCGGCCCATCAAGCCCACCGGCTACGACACCTGCGCGACCTGGCCGTGCTGGCTGGTGGACGATCAACGCGAGGCGTCGGGGCGAACCGACGTGCTGTCGTACCAGACGGCGGTGCTCACCGAGCCCGTGAAGATCAGCGGCCAGCCCATGGTGCATCTCGTGTCGTCGACGACCGGCAGCGACGCCGATTGGGTCGTCAAGCTCATCGACGTCTACCCCGACGAGGTCGGCGGCGACGCGAAGATGGGCGGATATCAATTGGCGATCGCGATGGACATCCTTCGCGGGAGATACCGCGAGGGCTTCGAAAACCCGAAGCCGATCGCGGCGAACACGCCGCTCGAGTACGGATTCGCCCTGCCGACGTCCAACCACGTGTTCCTGCCGGGGCACCGGATCATGGTGCAGATTCAGTCGAGCTGGTTCCCGCTCTACGATCGCAATCCGCAGACCTTTGTCCCGAACATCTTCTGGGCGAAGGCAAGCGACTACAAGAAGGCGGAACACCGAATCTTCCACGAGCCCGGACACGTAAGCTTCATCGAGTTGCCCATCGTGTCCGGACCGCGATGAGCAACGTCAGGGCAACCTTTGCTGGGCAATCGCCATGAACTCTCGCCGCTTCGTCGGAGGCCTGATTCGCTTCGGCCTCGTCATCCTCGCCTGCTGGCTCGTGATCGGCTGGGTCAGGCGGAAGGTCTCGAGTCACAACCACGTTCGCGTCGAGACGCAAGCGCCGCCGGAAACCCTCGGCCCCGGCGACATGCGCGATCTACAACGCCGACAGTTCCGTCGACGTCGTGCTGATGGGCGACAAGATTCTCGCCGGTCTCTCGCCCAAGACGGTCGCGAAGATCAAGAATGGGATCGACGAATCCCGCTCGGGCGACACGACCGGAATCGGCGGTATGGTGAGCCAGATCGTGAAATCATCCGTCGCCGGCGCGATCGGAACGCACGCCGTCTTTCCGCTCTCCGAAATCAAGGACATCCGCTACGCCGACGGCAAGATCCGCGTGCAGTGGAGCGACGGCAGCGACAAAGAGTTGTTCAGCGGAACGAGTGTCAACCATCAGAAGGTCTCGGATTCCTTCAACGAGGCCGAGGCCAAGCGGTTCGTCGACGCGGTGCGCGCGCGAAAGGGGCTTCCCCCGGCTCCGTGATCCTTCGCCGATGAAGATTCTGGCGGTCGACGTCGGCGGCACCAACGTCAAAGTGCTCGCATCGGGCCACCGCACGCCCATCAAGATCAAGTCCGGCCCCACGTTTACGCCTCGTGAGATGGTGCGCGCGGTTCGCGAGGCGACGACCGACTGGAAGTACGATCGCGTCTCGATCGGCTACCCGGGTCCGGTGCGCAACGGCAAGCCGGTCGAGGACCCGTGGAACCTTGGCCCCGGCTGGGTCGGATTCGATTTTGGCAGAGCGTTCGGCAAACCCGTCCGGCTCGTCAACGACGCGGCGATGCAGGCCCTTGGCAGCTACGAGGGCGGCACGATGCTATTTCTCGGACTCGGCACCGGTCTCGGCACCGCGTTGATCAAAGACGGCGGGCTGATCCCGCTCGAGCTCGCGCACCTGCCGTATCATCACGGCAAGACCTACGAGGATTGGATCGGCGAAGCCGGGTTCCGCCGCCTGGGTAAACACCGATGGCGACGGCACGTGCTCGACATCGTCGAGCTGTTTTCGGCTGCCTTTCTCGCCGACTACGTCGTGCTCGGAGGGGGAAACGTCCGGCACATGAAGCGGCTGCCGAGAGGAGTCAAGCGCGGCAAGAACGCGAACGCGTTCCTGGGCGGCTATCGTCTCTGGAAATCGACCCGAGCGAGCTAGCGAACGACGGCTGCGCTGGCGGAGGGAACGGTCGCCGCGTCGGCCGCCGACACGCGCGCCGCGCAGGCGAGAAACAATCCGGTGGTAAACGCGAGAAGCGCGCGCTGAAGGAACCGACGATCGAAGTTCATCGATTGGAGGGGGAGAGGCGTGACGGCAGGGAGGGGACAACGAGCGCGGGCGCGGCGGTCCGATCAGACGCCAGAGTCGCGACCGACAATTTAATCTCAGTATCGGCCTGCGGCCCGCGAGCGTTGAATTCGCGTGATGGGCGACACCAAATCGCGCCGCGCGTCTACTGACTCGATCCGGCCAGTCGACTCGGCTCGACCACCAGCGCCGGAGTCGCCACGGCCGAGGCCTCAGTCCCGTCGCCACGCTGGCCTGATTGGCCCAAGCCCCAACAGTAGAGGTTGCCACGCGTCGTCACGCCACATGTGTGGCTGCCGAATCCCGTGCTGATCTCCACGAACTTCTGCCGCCCGATGACCCCGACCGGCTTGGTCGCGCAAGGCAAGACCTGTCCGCCGCACCGTTCGACGAGAAGCGACGGCAACGCGCCCAACTGACCGAACGAGTCGTCGCCCCAGCAGTAGCCCGCACCTGATATGTCTACGCCGCACGTCTGGACGATGCCGGCGCTGAGCTGCACGAACGCGAGGTCGCTCGCCACGCGAACCGGAACCAGGCTCCCGTCCTGTTTTCCGTTGCCCATCTCGCCGCGCGGATTCGCTTCCCAGCAATAGGCGAATCCGGAAACATCCGCGCCGCACGTGGTGAAAGAGCCCACGGTCAGCCACGCCAGCGCCGGCGCGCCGGGGACGAGCTGCGGCGTGAGCTGCGTTCGCGAGAGCTCGAGTCCCGAGCTGCGTTCCGTCCAGACGGCGCCCCAGCAATACACGACGCCGACAGTCGTACGCGCGCAGGTCCGCGACTGTCCCGCGCTCGCCGTCGCGACCGGTGCGGTAATGAGCGTTCGGGTCGTCCCCGGCAACAAACTTCCGTTGCCGAGTTGTCCGCGGTCGTTCGACCCCCAGCAGGCGAGCAAGCCATCCGAACGGACGGCGCAGGTGTGACTGAAGCCCGCCGTGATCTGGGTCCAGGGAAGGCTGCTCGGCACCTTTATCAGGGCCGGTCCACCGTTGCCGAAGTCCGAGACCTGACCGTTTTCATTCGAGCCCCAGCAGTATGCCTCGCGTGTGCGCGTGATCGCGCAGGTGTGACGCTGACCCGCGCTGATCGACGCGAATTGAAGTCCCGCCTGGACCAAGTGCGGTATCGTCGCGCATGAGTACCGCGCGTTCAGCGAGCCGCAGATCGTATCGGTGCGGCTCACGCCCAGCTGGCCGTACTGATTGCTCCCCCAGCAGTAGGCGCTGCCGTCGGTCTTGAGGGCGCACGTGTGGTCGCCGCCGACCGTCACCGACGCCCAGTCGCTCGAGCCGATGTCGTCGAGCACAGGAAAACGGCGCACCGATGTCGTAGGTTCACTGCACGCCGTCACGACAAGAGCCGCCACGAGCGCGGTCCCCGAAGCTTTCCACCGCACTCCGCCCCCGCCCTCCTCTCTCCAGAACGGAATGCATCTCAGCAAAGGATTTCGAGCGGCGTTGGTGTTCGGGATCATCGCGGCGACGATCGAGATGGGCTTGATCCTGTGGATGGCGCGTTGTTAGCGGCGGGAAAAACGCGAATCGGCGGTCAAGGAACGTTAGCCAACGATCCACCGGTTTGGACTGTCGAATCGCCCGTCGGGTGGCTATCGTCGCAGCACGAAAATCCATCCAGGTGAGGCCATGCCGTCCGCAATCCGTCGACTGATCGCGTCCGCCGCCCTCTCGAATCTGGTCGCTGTACCCGCCCAGGCACAGCGGGGAGGGACTCCGCCGGGCCACGACTATACGATTCACAACTTCCGGTTCGCGAGCGGACAGACGCTTCCGGACCTTCGCATCCATTACATCACGTTCGGAAAGCCGCGCCGCGACGCCTCCGGTCTGGTGCGAAACGCCGTCCTCATCCTGCATGGCACCACGGGTTCGGGGGCCGGATTCGTGAGCCGGACGTTCGGGGGTGAGCTGTTCGGTCCCGGGCAGTTGCTCGACACTTCGAACTACTTCGTCGTCCTCCCGGACGGCATCGGGCACGGCCACTCGAGCAAACCAAGCGATGGGATGCACGCGCGGTTCCCGAAATACACCTACGACGACATGGTCGACGCCCAGCACGAGCTGCTCGCCAAGGGCCTTGGCGTAAATCACCTCCGGCTCGTGATGGGAACGTCGATGGGGTGCATGCACTCATGGGTGTGGGGCGAGCGGTATCCCGACTTCGTCGACGGGCTGGTGCCTCTGGCCTGCATACCGTCGCCGATCGCCGGGCGGAATCGAATGATCCGCACGATGATCATGGACTTCATCACGAAGGATCCGGGCTATGCCGGCGGCGATTACACGACGCAGCCCGCCGGCCTGCGCCAGGCCATGGGGATGCTGTACATCATGACGTCCGCGCCGAAGGTGCAGCACCGCACGGCGCCGACGCGCGACAAGGCGGATTCGGTGATTCGCGCGTACCTCGACCAGAACGTGAAGACGCACGACGCCAACGACGTCGTCTACGCGTTCAACGCCTCTCGCGACTACGATCCGTCGCCGAACCTCGAGAAGATCACGGCGCGCGTGCTGGCGATCAATTCGGCTGACGACTTCGTGAATCCGCCGGAGCTGGGAATCGTAGATACGCTCATCCACCGCGTGAAGAACGGGAAGTTCGTGCTGCTGCCGATCACCGACCAGACGCGCGGGCACGGGACGCATTCGCTGCCCGCGGTCTGGGGATCGTACCTCGCCGATTTTCTGAAGATGTTGCCGGGCGACAATTGAAGGTCATTCACCCCTCGCAGCCACCGACATGACTTTTCGTAGCGCGGTCCCTGCCCTTGCACTGCTCCTGGCGCCGTACCTCGCGATCGATGCGCAGCCCCGCGCGATCGTGCCGGTCGTCCTCACGCTTCCGTCCGGGCCGCGCACGTTGGCCCTTGGCGACGTCGGCGTCACGAGCCGCGACGACGAGGTGATTTTCTTCAACCCGGCGCAGCTCGCCATCGCGAACGGCTTCAGCACGTCCGGCGAGCGTTATGCCTCGGGTTCCAGCGGCGCCGCCCTCTCCGCGGTAACGAGGTTCAACGGCGGCGGCGTTGCGCTCGGAATGCGCACGCAAAGCGCCGGGGGGGATTTCATATCCAGCCCAGGCACACCGGGGACGTTCGTGCAATCGGTGGTGTCCTCGTCGCTCGAGCTGAGCGTCGGAGTCGCCCAAGTATTCAAGAGCATCCGATTCGGAGTCGCCGGGAAGTACGCCGAGCAAGAAGGCGGAGCGTCGCGACTCGAGCGCGGTCTGGTCGATCTTGGCGTCTCGAAAGTGCTCTTCGGCTCCTACACCGTCGGCGCCGCCGTGCAAAACCTCGGGCAGGACGCGGATCTCCCGGGCCCGGTCGAGGCCGAGCTTCCGCGACAGGCGACGCTCGGCGTTTCGCGCGGCGGCTCGGTCGGTGAGTTCGATCTCTTCGGCACCGCCGCCGTCTCCTGGGTGCGCAGCAACACGCTCGCGCCGGCGGGCGGACTCGAGGTCAACTACAGTTGGCTGAGCGGCTATAACATCGCCGTACGCGCCGGCGCTCGGCGCCCGCTCCCCGGCGAAGAGGCATTCACCGCCGGCGCGGGCTTCACCATGGACCGCCTGTCGATCGACTACGCCCTCGAGACGCTGAGCGGTGGGCGGGTCGGCAATCGCCTGGGGTTGAGGATTCGCTGATGCCCAACCATCGCGCGCGCGCCGCCGGCATCGCTGTCGCCCTGCTCGTCACGGGCTGCACCCAGGCGCTCCAACTCACCAAGGACGACTCGCCGGTCGTCCTCTCGCACCAGCTGATCTCCGCGCCGAACCCCGGCGAGAAGGGATCGTTCGCGGTCAAGACGCTCTACTACGGCAGCGGCACCGACAAGCGCCGCGCCGAGTACCGCGACTCCGTGACGATCAAGACGAAGACCGTCGACGTCTCGCCATTCGTATCTACCGAGCCGGCCAACGCGAAATCCCGCGAAAAAGATTGGGGGTTCGGCTTCAGCAAGGTGCCGATCAACGGGCGCGTCTGGTATCCGGACGGCAACGGGCCCTTCCCGCTCGTGCTCATCGTCCATGGCAACCACGACCCGCTCGACTACTCCGATCCGGGCTACGGCTACCTGGGCGAATTGCTCGCGTCGCGCGGGTTCATCCTCGCATCGGTCGATGAGAATTTCATCAACGGCAATCTGCGCGGCGAAAGCGACGGCCGCGCCTGGCTTCTCCTCAAGCACATCGAGGATTGGAAACACTGGAACGACAGCTCGGCCGGCCCGTTCTCGCACAAGGTCGACATGCACAACATCGCCATCATGGGCCACTCGCGGGGCGGCGAGGCGGTGGGGATCGCGGCCGCGTTCAATAGGCTCAGTCATTACCCCGATGACGCCAATGTCAAATTCAATTTCAACTTCGACATCAAGTCGGTGTTCGCGATCGCGCCGGTCGACGGCCAGTACAAACCCGCCGGGGTATGGACGCCGATCGAGAACGTGAACTACATGGTGATCCACGGCTCGCACGATGGGGACGTCTCGTCGTTCAACGGGTTGAGAGCGTTTCAGCGAATCCGCTTCACCGACGGCAAGCCCTGGTTCAAGGCGGCCTGGTACGTCTACCGCGCGAATCACGGGCAGTGGAACACCGTCTGGGGCAACAAGGACAACGGTCCGCGCAGCGGGCGCTACCTCGACCTGCGCGGGCTCATCACCCCCGAAGAGCAGCGACAGTTCAGCAAGGTCGTCATCGGCGGATTCCTCGAGGCGACGCTGCACGGCAAGTCCGAGTACCTCCCGATGTTCCGCGACCACCGGCTCATCGGCGCGTGGCTGCCCAAGACGATGTACATCACCCGCTTCGAGGAATCCGGGTTCAAGTCGCTGGCAACTTTTGACGAAGACGTGGACGTGACGACCGGGTCCGTGCCGGGGGTTACCCTTTCGGGCGACAGTCTTGCAACGTGGAAAGAGAACACGCTCAATCTGCGCAGCGGGCAGAACGATCCGATCAACACCAACGCGGTGACGCTCGGTTGGAACAACCACATCCGCGGCGACGACACCACGAAGCTCGGCAAGCCGGCGTCGTACACGATCTCGCTGAGCGACTCGCTCGTCGGCAGTCTGCACCTCGGGCGCGAGGCCGCCATGTACCTCTCGCTCGCGCCGACGGACGCCAAACCCGGTCCGCGCGCGCCGGCGCGCGACACGACCAAGAAAGCCGACAGCACCAAGAAAGACGAAAAGAAGGCGCCACAAAAAACCCGAACCGAAGGCGGGCAAGGACTCCACACCCGTCGATCTCACCGTCGAGATGACCGACGCATCGGGTCACGTCGCGCGCTTGCCGCTCAGCCACTTCGGCGTGCCGCGCAGGCCGCTCGAGATTCACATCCTGCGGCGGCACGACCAGGAGCAGCAGCGCTACCCGACGCAGTACGAGCTGGTGCTTCAGACGTACGTCCTCCCGCTCGCCGAATTCGCGCAGGCGTCGCCGCAGTTCGATCCGACTCACCTGCGCTCCATGCGACTGGTCTTCGATCGGCTCGTGGCGGGCACGGTGGTCGTCGACGACATCGGCGTCTCGGCGACGGCGGGACCCTTCCTGGCCCTCGGAGAGCCGTAGCGAACCAAGACGCGAGGAGCCGGCGATGCTGATCCAAGCGCTGCTCACCGGATCGCTGGTCGCGCACGCCGCGGTCTCTCAAGGGCCGGTAGAGCTCGCGGGACTATCGCGCGCCGACTCGTCGCGCCTCAGGCGCTCCGCGGAATCGGCGCAGCGTTCGTTCGAGTCGTTTCGCCGCAGTCGTTTCCCCGTGCGCGGCGGCGACGGCGGCGGCCCCTGCGACGTGCGCGTCGGCCGCTACTGCTATTGGCGCGGCGACGACGCCGACGAGGCCCCGGCCCCCGAGGATCCACCCGACGTCAAAAAGCGTCGTGACGCGTTGATCGCGCAGCTCGACAGCACGTCGGCCCGTCTGTCGGGAGACCCCTGGGTCGCCGGCCAACTCGTGCGCTACTTCGTCGACGCGCATCGCACGGATGACGCGATTCGCTACGCGGCGACCCGTTGCGACGCCGGGCGGGCCTGGTGCGCGGCGCTCGCCGGATTCGCCGCTCACGCCGACAAGCGCTACGCGTTCGCCGACTCGGCCTTCGACGTCGCGCTCGCCGTGATGGAGCTCCCGGAGCGGTGCCGGTGGCTCGACATCACCGATCTGCTCGACGGCCCCCTCGCCGATCGATTCGAGCACACGCCGTGCGAGGCGCGCGATTCGCTCGCCCGTCAAATCCTTCTCCTCGGCGCGCCGCTCTACTCGGTGAGCACGACGGATCTGCTCACGGAACACCTCACGCGGTACGTGCGCGCCCGAATCGCCGAGCATTCGGCAACGGCCGACGGCGAGTCGTGGGGCGACGACGTGCGACAGCTCGTCATGAGATACGGTTGGCCGCAGTGGTACTCGCGCGGGTTTCCGCGGATGCTGCTGGACTCGCGCATCCCCATCACCGGCCACGACGCCGGCATGCCCTACGACTTCTTGCCGAGCGCCCACGCGGTCGATCACGAAGCACGCATCACGAGCGACGACTGGACGCTCGACAACCGGCTCGCTCGCACGGGCTATGCGCCCGCGTACGCTCGCTCGATGCACGAGCTCCCCAGCCAGATCGCGCGATTTCGACGCGGCGACTCCACGCTCGTCGTCGCCGCCTGGGACGCGCGCCGCGATACGACGCTGCTCGGCCGTCCGCTGCTCGCCTCGCTCGTCATCGCCGGCGGCGATTCGCAAATGGTCGTGACGAAGCAAGATTCCGCCGCCGCAACGGGACGACTCGTCTCGGTTGCTCGAGCCGACTCGGGCGTCGTGAGCCTGGAACTGTTGGCGGATCACGATCGCCGCGCCGCTCGACGGCGCGAAGGATTCGCGGCGCTCGACGGGAACGTGGTCGCGCTGTCGGATCTGCTGTTGTACAAGGCGGAGGCGTCGCCCAACGCGGACTTCGCCACGGCGCGCGACAACGCATTGGCGAGCACCGAGATCCCATTGGCGCGCGCCGTCGGCGTGTATTGGGAAGCGTACGGGCTTCGCGAACGGGGCGAGCCGGTCCATTATACCGTGAGCGTGCAGCAGACCGGTGTGGGCTGGCTGCGGCATGCGATCGAAAGCGTTCATCTCGCCGACCCGACCACCGGTCTTCGTCTCCAATGGGACGAGGTTCCCGAACTGCACGACGGCATCGCCGCGCGCGGCGTGCGCGTCGACCTCTCGCGCCTGCGCTCGGGGACGTACGAGCTCGCCGTCACCGCCGAGACCGACCGGGGCATCACGACCACGAAGCGAGAGATCGTCCTCCGCTAGCGCGGCCGCGCGGGCGCCAGGCGTCGGTCGGTCAAACGCTGGCGAGCGGCGCGGCAACCAGGCACATTGGACGACACCCGTTCCCGGATGTCGACATGCGCGCTCGCCTCGGTGCCTCGTTTCTTTTCGCCGCCGCGCTGACAGCGGTCCCTCGCGTCGCGTTTCTCGCGCAGAACGCCGGCGGAGCGGCGACGCGCGCCGGGGCCGCCGCGCCGACGTCCAGCGCGGCGTTCACGATGAACGACGCCCTCGACATCACGAGCGCGACGGTGACGGACCTGAGCGACGATGGGCGCTGGCTCGCGCTCACGTCGTCCGTGCGGCGCGACGCGTACGGACAGAACTATCGACGCGACGGCGACCCGACGTATGTGCATCCGGTGCCCGTGCGCCTGCTCGTCATCGACACGAAATCGGGCGCGGCGCATCCGGTGTTCCCGGACAAGCGGCCGGTTCGCCTGGCGCGATGGTCTCCCGACGGCGCCCGTCTCGCCATGTTGGTCTTCAACGGCGACGTGTACGAACCCGCGGTGTGGGACCGCAAGGCCGATCGCGTCGTCGACGTGCATCTTCCGGCCGGCCGCTACGTCGCGGAGAACAGCGACCTGCGTTGGACGGCCGACGGCAAGTCGCTCGTCTTCACCGTGCACACGACGGAGTGGCGCAAGAAAGCTCGCGACACGTTCACCAGCATGACGACAGGGCCGGTCTTCGTGCAGTCGAGCGTCGATCCGTTCCTGGCGTGGGACGACGTCCGCCGGATGGGAAATGTGCGGAGCATCGTCGCATTCGACCTCCAAACCAACGTGATGCGCGACCTCGTGCCGGAGACGATGGTCGGCCAGTACACGCTGGCCAAGGACGGCGCCGCGCTCGCCTACGACGTCGACATCCAGAAAAAGACCGACTACGACAGCTTCAACAGCGAGATGTCGCTCCGCACACGCTCCACGACGGGCGGCGCCGAGCGAGTCGTCTTTGCGACGACGAAGGGGATGCAGCTCCAGTGGGCCGACGACGGGCGGCACTACGCGTACTCCAAGGACGGCCGCGTCTACGTCGGCTCGATCGACGACAAGGACGCGAAGCAACTCGCTGGGCCGGCGGAGCGAAAACCGGGCGAGACGCCCACACCTCCCGATACTACCAAGGCCGGACGCGAGCGCGCCGCCAAGGAGCGCTTCTCCGTCGTCCGCTTCAGTCCGACGGGAGACGCGGTGCTCG
Organism: uncultured Gemmatimonadaceae bacterium; assembly: GCA_963736315.1. Lineage (GTDB taxonomy): Bacteria > Gemmatimonadota > Gemmatimonadetes > Gemmatimonadales > Gemmatimonadaceae > JAQBQB01. The sequence goes on from CAVTOB010000002.1 coordinate 133,499, forward strand.
TCTCGAACCGCGAAGGACTCTGGCTCGTCGACGTCGCGACCTCGGCGCGCGACCAGGTCGCGCCGAGCGACGACTCCTCGGCCGCCTCACCGCGCGTGAGCTTCGCCGCGTGGACGAACGACGGCCAACACCTGTACCTCACGTCGGCGTCGCGAACGAAGTGGGAACGCGCCGTGCTGCGCTACGATCGGCCGTCGAAGCAGCTCGCGACGCTCGTGCGCGACGCACGAACCTACTCCGGCATCCGTCTCTCCAAAGACGGGAAGACCGTCGTGCTGTCGATCGCGAGCGGCAATCACCCCGCCGACGTGTACGTCGCCGACGAGTCCCTCGCGTCACCGCGACGTTTGGTCGAGAGCAATCCGCAGCTCCAGGCGAAGCGGCTTGGCGCGACCGATCTCGTTCCCTTCCTCGACGCCGACGGCCACCAGAAGTACGCCGTCGTCTACTACCCGCCCGATTATCAGAAGGGGAAAGCGTATCCGACGATCTTCAACGTGTACGAGGAGTTCTTCGACGACACGTTCAACCCGCAGCTCGCGCTCCTGGCGGGACACGGATACGTCGTCGTGCAACCGTCGGTGGATTTCGACATCGGCTTCCCCGGCGAGGCCTGGCTCAAGGGCGTCACGTCCGCGGCCAACAAGTTGATCGAGCTGGGCATCACCGATTCGTCGAAGATGGCCGTGCAAGGGACGAGCTACGGCGGCTACGCGACGAATCTGCTCGTCACGCAGACGAATCGGTTCAAGGCGGCGGTGAACATCTCCGGAAAGGTGGACCTGATCAGCTTTTACACCGACAGCCCGCGGCTCGGCGTCCGTAACGTAAACGCGGCCGAGAAAACGCAGGACCGCATCGGCGCAACGATGTGGCAGCAGCCCCAGAAATACGAGCAGCACTCCGCCGTGCTTTTCGCCGACCGGATCACGACGCCGCTCATGCTCGTCACGGGCGCGCAGGATTCCAACGTCCCGGCGGACAACACGCGCGAGATGTACTACGCGCTGCGACGCCTCGGCAAAGAGGTGGTGTGGGTGAACTACATGAACGGCGGCCACGGTGCCGGAACCGCGACGGCCGACGATTTCCTCGACATGTGGCGTCGGGTTTTGACCTGGTACGACGCCAAGCTCAAGGGTGAGAAGTCGAAACTGGCGACAAATTGACCGGCATGCGCTTCAATGGCCCCCTTGTAGAAGCGCGGATTGGACCGCATGTTCTCCATCATGGGTGCCAATCCGACGCATAGCACCGCCGCGGTGAGTAACGAGCGGCCGGTCGACCGTTCCATGAACGCCGTGCGAAGCATCGTGCGCGCGTTCCGTGTCAACACGCGAGCGATCGAGCTGAAGATGGGCATCAGCCTCGCGCAGCTGTTCGTACTGCAGCAGCTGACCGAGCGGTCGGCGGACTCGCTCAACGAGTTGGCCGAGCGCACGGCGACGCACCAGAGCTCGGTGTCGGTCGTCGTGCGGCGGCTTGTCGAACGCGGATTCGTGTCACGGGCGTCGTCGTCCGCCGACAGGCGTCGTATCGAGATCGCCGTCACGCCGGCCGGGCGCGCGCTGCTCGAGGATGCGCCGACCACGATCCAGACGCAGCTGATGACCGCCTTGCGACGTCTGAGCCGCGACGAGCAGAACACGCTGGCGAGTTTGCTCGAGCGATGGCTCCGCGAAGCCAAGATCGATTTCGCATCGCCGCCGATGCTCGGCGAGGACGAGATCGCGGCGTCAGCTCGACATTAGACTCTGGTTCGGCCGAGTCGCAGCAGAGATCTCGTGATTGTCCGAGCATCTCGGATTCGGAAGCGAGCCCTGCCTCGAGCATGAGCTGGAGCAAGAGCCTTGAGCCAGAGCTGACAGGCGATCGACGCCGAGCCCGGCTCCCGCCGTAAGGCTCACGGCTCCTGCTCAAGCTCCCGATCACAGCAGGGCTCGCGCCGCTCACCGAGATGTCCGCGCGCCAAGCAAAACCCGGAACGTCCCGCGCCGTTTCGGGCTCTTACCGCCCCCACTTCCTCTGCCGCGCGATCTCTACTCCGGTTACGCACGTCACCAGCCACACCAATCCCGCGGCGAGCCCCGCGCTCGTGTCGCTGATGTACTGCTGCCCCAGGAACAACCGGCTGACCGTGATCGCGACGATCAGCGCGACGGCGAGCACCGATATGGCCGTCCGGAGCAGCGCCCCGCGCGCGTGCGACGCGAGCAGGTAGCCCACCATCCCGTAGCCGACGAGCACTCCGAGCGCCTTCCGGCTCACCAGACCGGCGCCCCAGTCGATGAGAACGACGTCGGCGAAGGGGAGCTCCGATCGCCGCACCACGAACCGCAGCGACGCATCGAGGATCGAGCCGCCGATGAACGCGGCGCACCAGCCGGAGAGCTCGAGTCCCTTCCGCTTGATCGCGTAATAGAGCCCGCCCCCGATCAAGAACAGCGTCATCGCGCCGCGGCCGCCAAGGCTGCTCAACACGCGAAACAGCTTGAGCAGCGACGCCGCCGCCGATTGCTCCAGGCGGCCGGCGACGGTCACGTCGAAGCGCGTGAGCGGCGACGTGTCGACGAGTCCTTCGGTGATCGTCGCGAAGACGCCGATCACGGTGAGGCTGACGAGGAATCCGACGAGCAGATGGATCGCGAGATACTCACCCCGGGCGAAGTTCCCGGACGTCAGCCGCCACGCCAACGGATGGCGCTCGCGCCACTGGCTCATGCGCGGCGTGGCCGTCGCGCGAGCGTACGACTCGTCCAGCGACGCCACCACTTTGCCGCGGTTTCGCTCGAACCAGCGCCACGCATAGATGACGCCGACGACCAGCGCGACGAGAATGGCCGCGATCAAACTCACGCGCCCGACGTAACGCACGAGCCGCGGCAAGTTGCGGCCGAACACGTAGCCGACCGCGCTGAACGTGACGACCCAGAGGACGCCGCCCGTCGCGTTGTACACCGCGAACGTGCGCAGCGGCATGCCGACGATCCCCGCGAAGATGCCGGCGAAGCTGCGCATGAACGCGACGAATCGTCCGAGGAAGATCGTCTTGCCGCCGTGGCGCGCGAACACTTTCTCCGTGCGCGCCATCCGCTCCGGCGTGAGCATCACCCACTTGCCGTACCGCTCGACGAGCGATCGGCCTTCTCGCGCGCCGAGCCAGTAGCCGGCGTGACCGCCGGCGACCGTTCCGACGCACCCCGCGATGATGACGGCGACGATCGAGAGCGTTCCCCGTCCCGCGAGCGCGGCCGCCGTCACGAGCGCCGTTTCCCCTGGAGCCGGCACGCCGGCGGTCTCCAGAAAGAGAAACACCGCGACGATCACGAAGCCGTAGTGCGCGACCCACTGGGTGACGACGTCGAGCATCGATCTGGGACGAAGTCCGGGTGGGTGGACACGCGCGCGCGAACCGTGGAAACTTAGACAGCCTCTCGCGGAGAATCGATGCTGGACGTCCTCAATCTCGACGAGCTCGAGGCGAGAGCGCGCGAGCATCTCGACCCGATGCTGTTCGATTACATCGCCGGCGGCGCGTCGGACGAGTGGACACTCGTCGAGAATCGCGTCGCATGGTCGCGCATTCGCCTGTTGCCTCGCATGCTGCGCGGCGTCGCCGATCGGTCCATGTCGACGACCGTGCTCGGCACGCCGATCTCGATGCCCGTCGTCGTGCCGCCGATGGGTTTCCAAGGTCTCTGTCACGCCGAGGCCGAGACGGCCACCGCGCGCGCGACGGCCGCGGAACAAACGATCTTTTGCGCGAGCACCGTCTCGAACTGCAGCCTCGAAGCGATCGCCGCGGCCTCGGGCGGACCGCGCTGGTTCCAACTCTACGTCTACAAGGACAAGGGAATCACGCGCAGTCTCGTCGAACGCGCGGCCGCCGCCGGCTACTCGGCGCTCTGCCTCACGGTGGACACTCCGCTCGCCGGTCCGCGCGAGCGCGACCGGCGCAACAATTTGCGGATGCCGGGTCATCTGAAGCTCGCGAATTTTCCCGAGTCACATACGACCATGCATCACCAGGGCTCGGGTCCGGGATCGTCGCTCGCGCAGTACATCACGGCCCAGTGGGACCCCGCCCTCACGTGGAAGGACGTCGAGTGGCTGCGGTCGATCTCCCCGATGCCGGTCATGGTGAAGGGAGTTCTCGCCGCCGACGACGCGGCGCTCGCCGTCGACCATGGCGCGGCGGCGATCGTCGTCTCCAACCACGGCGGCCGGCAACTCGACGGCGTGCCCGCCGGTATCACGATGCTCCCCGCGGTCGTCGACGCCGTGGCGCGCCGCGGATCGTGCGAGGTTCTCGTCGACGGCGGCGCGCGGCGCGGCACCGACGTCCTCCGCGCCATCGCGCTCGGCGCTCGCGCCGTGATGATCGGCCGCCCGATCCTCTGGGGTCTCACGCTCGACGGCGCCGACGGCGTGCGCGCCGTCCTACAGCGCATTCGCGCCGAGATCGATCTCTCGATGGCGCTCGCCGGATGCGCGACGCTCGCCGACGTGACGCCGGATCTGATCATGCGCGACTGAGCCGGCTCAGCCTGCATTTCGCTCGCCGCGCCCGCTATGGTTCAGTATGGGCACCAATGAGAGCGGCTGCTGACAATCGATGAAAGAGAACGGAGATAAACCGCGCGGAGCGATCGAGCCGAATCCAATCAACCCGGCGGACGGACTTCCGGTCGCACCGTCGATGGATCTGGCTTTGGCGGAGGTCCAGGGACCGCCGACCTACACTCCCGTCGACCGGCGCGTCATCGTGATTTGCGCGCTGGCGCTGGGCGTGGGCGCCGCCGGTGCGGTCATCGCGACCATCCTCACGCACCTGATCGGGTTCATCACGAATCTCGCGTACTACGGGCGGCTGTCGACCGAATTCAGCCCGCCGTCCACCGATCGTTGGGGCGTGCTGTCGGTGCTCATCCCGGTCGCGGGGGCATTCGTCGTCGGGATCATGGCGCGCTTCGGCGCGGCCGCGATTCGCGGCCACGGCATTCCCGAGGTGATGGAGCGAGTCCTCTACGCCGGCAGCCGCATCTCGCCGAAGATCATGTTCCTCAAGCCGATCTCGGCGGCGATCGCAATCGGTACAGGCGGTCCCTTCGGGGCCGAGGGTCCGATCATCGCGACGGGCGGCGCGCTCGGATCGCTGGTCGGACAGTTGATTCACGTCACCGCCGACGAACGGAAAACCCTTCTCGCTGCCGGCGCGGCGGCCGGTATGGCCGCGACGTTCGGCAGCCCGGTCGCCGCCGTATTGCTCGCGGTGGAGCTGCTGCTGTTCGAATACCGTCCGCGATCGGTAGTGCCGGTGGCGCTCGCGGCCGCCGTGGCGACGGGAGTACGCGCCGCCCATGCGGGTTCGGCGCCGGTGTTCACCATTCCGACGCTGCTTCCGCCTTCGCTCCCGGCGCTGAGCGTTTACGTGTTGCTCGGCGCGACGATCGGCGTCCTCTCGGTCTTCACGACGAAGGTCGTGTACAAACTCGAGGATCTGTACGAGGAACTGCCCATTCACTGGATGTGGTGGCCGGCGGTCGGCGCTGTCGTCGTCGGGTTGATCGGATTGGTCGATCAGCGCACGCTCGGCGTCGGCTACGTCAACATCGATCACATCCTGAGCGGCCAGGTCATCGGGATGTCGCTCGTCGTGTTGATCGTGCTCAAGTTCGTGTCTTGGTCAGTGTATCTCGGCAGCGGTACGTCGGGTGGAACGCTCGCGCCGTTGTTCACCATCGGCGGAGGAGTCGGCGCGCTGTTTGGCGCCGCGGCGGTGGCGTTGGCGCCGACACTCGGCGTCGACCCGCACGTCGCCGCGCTCGTCGGCATGGCGTCCATCTTCGCCGGCGCGTCACACGCGCTGCTCGCGTCGGTGGTATTCGCGTTCGAGACGACGCGACAGCCGATGGGACTCCTGCCCCTCCTCGCGGGATGCAGCACCGCGTATCTCGTGTCGCTGCTGCTGATGCGCAGCTCGATCATGACGGAGAAGCTCGCTCGTCGCGGCACGCCCGTGCGCACCGAGTACAGCGCGGACTTCCTTGATCGCGTCTCGGTAGCCGACGCCGCGACGCGCGACGTCGTGACACTCAACGAGAACACGGCGCTCACCGACGTCATCGACTGGCTCTCGACGCGCGGTGCGGGCACGAACCATCAGGGCTTTCCCGTGCTCACCGACGACGGCACGCTCGTCGGCGTTGTCACGCGGCGGGATCTCCTCGACCCCAACGCCGACGAGACGGGTCCGGTGCGAGCGTTGATCCGGCGCGCGCCGGCGGTGGCATTCGAGGAAAACACGCTGCGCGAAGCGGCCGATCACATGGTTCACGAAAAGGTCGGACGGCTGCCGGTCGTTTCACGCTCCGCGCCGCGCCGGCTCGCGGGAATCATCTCGCGCAGCGACCTGCTCGACGCGCACCAGCGGCGCCTCGATGCCGCACTGGTCACCGAGGCGCCGCCGATCGCCCATGCGTGGGTCAAGCGACAAGCGACTCGAGCACTTCGTCGAGCGCCGCGTAGCTCTCGTTGACTCCGCTCTCCATTCCCGACTGGAGCATGCCGTCGCGGTCCTCCGTCGTGTGGAAAAGCGAGAGGCTCACGAGCCGCGTGCGGCCGTCGCCGAGGTCCTCGAGCGTCATCGTCTCGACGGCCACGTGTCCCGGCATGCCGTCCCACTCGAACGTTCGCTCGATCCGGCTCGGCGGAACGACTTCGCGGTAGCGGCCCTCGAATCCGTGCGCCTGCCCGTGCGCGTGTTCGACGTAGCGCCAGTGGCCGCCGCGCTTCACCTCCATGCGTTCGATGTCGAGCTGGTTGCCGCGCCCCCACCACTTGGCGACGAGGGCGGGGTCGGTCACCGCGCGCCATACCTTTTCGCGCGGCGCGTCGAAGATTCGCTCGATGCGGACTTCGCGATCCGCGGGCGTGGTGATGGCGGCTTTCCGGATGGTCTTCGTCATCGTGCGTCTCCTTTGGTTTGCTCGAGGAAATCCGCGAGCCGGTCGAGGCGGGCTTCGACCATGCGTTGGTAGCTCTCGATCCACGCCGCCACATCGTCGGGGCGGCGTTTTCCGAGGCGGCAAGTCCGCACGCGGCCGACCTCCGTCGTGTCAACGAGCCCGGTCTGCTCCAGTAAATGGCCTCGCTGTTTTCGCGCAAGGGCCTTCCGTTGCGTCATGGCGTGGATAGCTCGCATCGCCGAGCGGGCATCAACGGGGGGATACGGAAACAAACGGAATCAAAACGGAAGAAACGGAGAAATGCCTTTGTGAACACCGACGGGCCTGCCACGCGCGCCGGGCTGGCCCGTCAACCGACAAAAGCAGTCTCCGTCTTTTTCAGTCGTTTCCGATTGTTTCCGTTTCCCAATTGTTGATGCCGACGGAGGCGCGAAAACCCTCGATTGGTAGCCAGATCTACGCGGTTGGCTCCGCAGTAGGCGCCGCCGCGGCAAAGCGATCTCCAACCGCCGCGTAGTCTCGCCCGCGGATCGCAACCAAGAGACTGGGCACCACGAAGAGCGTGATCGGCGTGGAGAGCGCGAGGCCGCCGATGACGGCGAGCGCGAGTGGGCGCTGGAGGTCGCTCCCTGCCCCGATCCCAAGCGCGAGCGGCAGGAGGCCGAACAGCGTGCACAGCGTCGTCATGAGGATCGGCCGCAGACGAATCCGCGCCGCCTCGCGGAGTGCCTGTTCCAGCGGCAGGCCGGCTTCCTTCATCAGGTGCTTCGTGAAGTCGAGCAGGATGATCCCGTTCTTCACGATCAGTCCGACGAGCAGGATCAGTCCCATGAACGACGACACGTTGAGCGGCGTTCCCGTGACGAGGAGGAGAAACATCGCGCCGACGAACGAGAGCGGCGCCGCGAGCAGCACGACCAACGGCTCGATGAACGACTGGAACTGAATCACCATGACCGCGATCACGCTCGCCGCGGCGAGGGCGAGCACGAGCAGCAGCGCCCTGAACGCCGCCTGCTGGCCGGCGTACTGTCCGCCCAGTTCCACTCGAATGCCCTGCGGCGGCGGATTCTCGGCGAGGACCGCGCGCACGTCCGACATCACCGCGCCGAGCGAGCGCTCGCCGAGGTCCGACGTGGCGATGATGAGCTGCTGCTGGTTCTCGCGGAGCAGCTCGGCGCGCGTCTCGGCCGGCTGGAACGTGGCGAGCGTGCCGAGCGGAACGGAGGCGTGCGTCTGCGCGAAGAAGATGGGGATCGAGCCGAGCAGCCTCGAGTCGAACCGCACCGAGTCCGGCGCGCGGACTCGAATTGCCGACGGAGCGGTCGTCGAGCCGAATCTCGCCGGCCGGCTCGCCGAGCAGCGCGCCGCCGGCTTCATCGCGCGACCTGCGCCGGCGTGAGTCCCACGCGATTCGCCTCGGCCTGATTGATCGTCATCTCCAGCTCCGCGCCCGGCTCGCTCACGCCGTTGAAGAAGTCCTCGAGCCCCTCGACTTTCGAGAGCTTCGGCTCCAGCGACTTGGCGTAGTCCTCGAGGGCGTTGAGATCCGCGCCGAACATCTTGATCTCGACCGGACGCGCCGCGCCGGCGAGATCGTTGATGACGTCGGAGAGGATCTGGACGAACTCGATGCGAAGACGCGGCACCGCCGCCTGAATCTTCGGGCGCACGTCGTCGATGACTTCGGCGGTCGAGCGATCGCGCTGGCTCTCGGGCTCGAGGCGCACCACCATGTCGCCGCGATTCTGTTGCGTGGCGAACAGGCCGAGCTCCGCGCCGAGGCGCCGCGACGTGCCCGTGATCTCCGGCGTCTGCGCGAAGATCCTCTCGACGATGTGCAGCTGCCGGTCCGTTTCGGATAGCGCGGTGCCGCCCGGAGCATAGAAGTCGAAGACGAACGCCCCTTCGTCGATCTCCGGCAGGAACCCCGTCGGCACATAGGCGTGGACGAGAACCCCGGCGCCGACCAACATCAACGCGATGACGATCATCCAGCGCGCGTGGCGCAGCGATGCGCCGAGCGCGCGCTCGTAGCGATCGGACAGCGTGTCGATCCATCCGCCCATTCGGGCCGCGACGCCTCGTTCCGCCGATGGCTGTTCCTCGGCCGCGGCCTCGATGTCCTCCTCGCGCAGGAACTGCTCGCTCAGCAGCGGGATGATCGTCAGCGCGACGATGAGCGAGACGAGGACGGCGATGGTGAGCGTGATCGACAGCGCATGAAAGAACTGGCCCTCGACGCCGGTGAGCAGACCGAGCGGCAGGAAGACGACCACCGTCGTGATCGTCGACGACGTCACGGGCCAGATCAGCTCCTGGACGGCGTCGCGGATCGCGATCGGGCGGTCCTTCGTCAGGTGCGAGTGGCGGACGATGTTCTCGGTGATCACCACCGCGTCGTCGATCACCAGGCCGATGGCGATCGCCATCGCGCCGAGCGTCATCAGGTTGAACGTCTGCCCGATCAGCGACATGATGAACACGGTCATCGCCATCGTGATCGGAATCGACGACGCGCTGATCGCCGTGATGCGCGCGTGACGCAGGAAGAGCAGCAGGATGATCACCGCGAGCACCGCACCGATGATCATCGCGTCCCGCACCGACGTCACCGCGTCGCGGACGAGCGACGCCTGGTCGTAGACCGGCTTGAGGATCGACCCCGCCGGCAGCGTCTTGCGCAGCGACGTCGCGATCCGCGCTACGCTGTCGGCGATCTCGAGCGTGTTGCCGCCGATCTGGCGCGTGATGTTGATCAACGCGGCCGGCCGTCCGTCGCCGGCGATGACCCGCATGTGGTCCTCGGTGCCCGAACGCACGGTCGCCAAGTCGCCGACGCGCAGCCCGCGGCTCACCACGATGTTCGCCACGTCGTCCGCCGAATGCGCCTCGGTCGTCGTCACGATGAGGTACTGGCGATAGTCGCGCGGCATGCGCCCGACCGCCTCGACCGTCGTCGACGCCTGGATCGCCGACGCCAGGTCCTGGTACGTGAGCTGTTGCGCGGCGAGCCGGCCCGGATCGGCGATGACCTCGATCTCGCGGACGTCGCTGCCCATCACGTCCACGCGTCCGACGCCCGGCACGCGCGAGATGAGCGGCTTGATCTGGTAGCGCGCGATGTCGTACAGCCTCGCCGGATCGCCGCCCTCGAGATTGTAGGAGAGGATCGGGAAGAGGGAGGGTGTGAGCCGCTCGATCTCGATGTCGAGCCCCGCGGGAAGGTCGCCGCGAATCTGATTCACCCGCGCCTGCACCTGCTGCAGCGCGTAGATCATGTCGGTCGACGGGCTGAACGTGATGTTCGTCTCGCTCCCCGATCGGATCGATCGTGACTGCACGCGCGTCACGCCCGGCACGATGCTCACGGCCTCCTCGATCGGCCGCGTGACGGTGAACAGAATCTGCCGGGCCCCGAGCGACGTCCCCTGGGCGACGACCGTGATGCGCGAGAACGCCAGCTCCGGGATAGATCGCCGACGGCAGGCGAGTGGCGAACCAGATGCCCGCCGCGCTCAGCACGAGGATCGCCATGTAGATGAATCGGCGCTGCTGTGCGAGCACGCCGAACAGCGAGCGTTTGCCCTCGGTCACGGCTTTTCCGCCGAATCCGGCTTGGCCGGTTTCTTACCCGCGTCCAGCGGCACGACCTTGGCGCTGTCCTCCATGCCGTATGCGCCGAACGTGACGATGCGGTCGCCGGGCGAAAGCCCCTCGAGGATCTCGACGCCGTTGGCGTTGCGCGAGCCGATCTTGACGACTTGCTCATGCGCGATGCCCGCGCTGTCGACGACGAAGACCTTGAACGTGTCGCCCTCCGGCACCACGGCGTCCGCTGGAACGACGATGGCGTGAGCGCGGGTGACCACGGCGATCGACCCGAAGACCGTTTCGCCGATTCGCAATTCGCGCCGCGTGTTTGGCGTGCGCACGCGGATCTCGACGCTTCTCGTCGTGGTGTCGACCGTCCCCGCGACCTCGGCCACCGAACCGAGTCCCAACGCTTCGCCGCCGGCGCCCTGCCCCGCACTGAGCGTGACGCGCATTCCGGGGCGGACGCGCGCCGCGTCGGTGGGCGTAACGCTGAGCAGCACGTCGAGCGCGCGGGGGTCCGAGACCTCGACCAGCGACTGGGACGCATCCACCGTCGCGCCCAGCGTGGTCGACAGGCGCGTGACGACACCCGAGATCGGCGAGCGAATCGTCGCCAGCTGTTCGGCGCGTCTGGCCGCCATGGCGTCGGCACGCGCCTTCGCCGCCTCGGCGCGCGCCGCCTCCGCGTCCTTCTTCGGTATGATTCCCTCGTCGGCCAGACGCTGCTGCCGCGCGGCCGCTTGGTCGGCGGCCGTGAGCGCGGCTTCAGCACTCTGCCGCGCCGCCTCGAACGTCCCCTGCTCCAGCTCGATCAGCGGCTGCCCCGCTTGAACCGCCTGACCAGTCGCGACGTTCACCTTCGCCACGCGGCCGGGGGCGGGCGCGCTCAGCGCCGCGACGTGACCGGGACGCGGCGACACCGTACCGATCGCGCCGAGCATTTCGGTGAACGGTTGCGGCGTCACGACGATCGTCTGTGCGGCGACGACCGGCTTCGCCTCCGCATCGGATTCGCCGCCGCTGCCCTTGGACTTGCAGCTGATCGCCAGCCCGAATGCCAGCGCCAACGCGGCGCGACCGACGACGGCCGCTTCGCGAGATCGACGTTTCATGGGAGCTGCGTGGTGGGTGTGAGGGACAACACGCGGAGTTCCGCCGTGGCAATCCATCCAGCGGCGAGATCGTCGATGTACTGCCCGCGAACGTCGCGCGCCGATCGCTGCGCTTCGAGAACGTTGGGCAGCGAGGCCGCCCCTTCCCGGTATGCCACGAGCGAATACGACGCGACGCGATCCGCGCTGGCGATCAGCTGCCGATCGCGGGCTACCTTGGCCAGCGCGTTCTCTCTCTCGCGGATGGCGTGCGCGATCTGATTGCGCGCTTCGACTTTCGCCAGCGCCAACTCCGCCTGCGCTTTGATCCTCTCCGCCTCGGCGACGAGGATTTCGCCGCGTTGCCGGTTGAAAATCGGCAGCGAGACTCCGAGGCCGAGAGTCGGCAGGAGACCCGGCTGATCCGGATCGCCGTGCTCGAACCCGAACGAAATGGTGGGCGCGGAAAAGACCGAATGGCGGCGGGCCTGTGCGTTGAACATCGCGGCCGTCAGCGCCAGCGACGCCGCGTCCTCGCTCAGAGTCGTCCTGCCCGGGACGCGCGCCTCCGGCGGCATCTCCAGCGAGTCGACCGCGTTGATCTCGAGGTTCATGCTCGTGTCGCCGAGCGTCGCCTGCAAGTCGAGCAGTGTGGAGATCCAGGTGAGGGAATCCGCGGCGGCCGTGTTCTCCTGCTGGCCGGCGTTCACGCGCGCGAGCTCGACGTCCATGTCACTCGCGTCACCGGCCGCGCGACGACGATCGACCATGTGCAGGAGGCTGTCCCCGTCGAGCGCGTTGCGGCGTGAGAGCGCGAGGTGCTCACGGGCGGCGACCGCGCGGGTGTAGGTCGTGTCCGCGTCGAGTGCTGCGGTGGCTCGCGCGAGATGGAACCGAACGCGCGCCGCCGCGAGCTCGAACTGCGCCGACTGCGAGCGGGGCCGCCTGAGTCCCGGAAACTCGAGCGGGACGTCGAACGAGTAGTGCTGCGTCGGCACGGCCTTGCTGTAGCTGGCCGAGAACGACGGGTCGGGAAAGACATGCGCCGCCACGACCTGCGCGGCCGCGACCGCCGTGTCCGCGGCCGCGACGGCAACGCGCGCGCCACGGTTGAGCGCGGTTTGCACCGCCTGCGCGCGCGTGAGATTGACTTGCTGAGCGGACGCACGCACGGCCACACCCGCGGTCGCGCAGAGCGCCACTGTCGTGATCAGAAGACGCATGACCTCTGGCGTGTGGCCGGGAACGCTTGATCCTAGCGAGCCGGACCTGTCACGGGAATGACAGGCGGCCTAGACAGTGCAGGCAGGTTCGAGGCCAGACTCGAGCCTGGCTCCGGCGCCATTTTCGGTATGTCTTGGCCTTCGACTTCCGGCTTGTAACTCGAAATCGGACGTCTGACTTCAGACGTCTGACATCAGACCAGGCGTTTGTTCGGTCGGGATGATGGGTAAGCGCTAGACCGGGATGATTGGTAAGTCCCTGTCAGGCGCGGAGCCCCACCGGGTCACGCAGGGTCTGATATCCGACGTCCGACGTCAGACCTCAGACTTCGAGCGCGCAGCCGCCTCCACTCCGAGACGAGCCCCGGAATGGCCGCGATCCACAACGCCGTTTGCAGTCGCCGGAGGAAACTCGACTTTCACCTCGGTTCCCGAACCGGGTCTCGACGACACGAATATCTGCGCCCGATGCTCCTCGGCGATCCACTTCGCGATCGAGAGCCCGAGACCAGCCCCTTCGGTCGCCCCCCCGCCCCCGCCGTCCGAGCGCGTTCGCGCCGGATCGCCTCGGTAGAACCGCTCGAAGATTCTCGGCAGTTCCTCCGGCCCGATTCCCGCTCCCGTGTCCGAAACCGCGAGCGTCGGCGATCCTCCCCCCCGCCGCTCGGCGCGATCCGCACGGCGATTCGAACGAGTCCACCGGGCGGTGTGAATTTGATTGCGTTGTCGAACAGAATCAGCCCGAGCTGCCGCAGCAGCGCGGCGTCGCCGACGACCGGCGCCTCCTCGAACTCCGCGACCTCGAGGCGAACTCCTTTCCGCTCGGCGATCACGCGGGCCGCCTCCGCGGCATCGAGAACCACGTCGTCGAGGAACACACGTTCTCGCTCGATGGGCCGTTGTCCGGCGTCGGCGCGCGCCAGCGTCAGCAGGTCTTCGACGATGCGCCCCAGGCGAATCGTCTCGCGCTCGATTCCATGCAGCGCGTCGACGTATTCGTCCGGAGAGCGCGAACGCTGGAGAGCGACCTCGGCGCGGCTCCGGACCACGGTGAGTGGCGTACGGAGCTCGTGGGCGGCGTCGGCCATGAAGCGTCGCATCTGCTCCATCGATCGTTCGACCGGGGCCGCGGATTGGCCGGCGACGACCCACCCGCCGATCGCGACCAAAATCGCGGCGATGACGCTGGCCGCGGCAAACTCGGCGATGAGCGCCGTGTAGCGATCCTCCAGCTCGACCTCGTCGGCAACCGCGACGGCGACGAGAGTGCGGCCGTCGGATGAATGAAACGGCACGGCCTGCGCGCGAAGAATGCGTTCGCCGTCGCGGTGGGTTGCCGCCCGCGAGCCATTGCGCGCCATCTGCGCCAGGTCTTGAAGCCACGGGTCGAGCGCGGCGCCGCCGCCGGGGGTCGCCAACCCGGCGGTGTCGGCGATGGCCAGTCGCCTATCCGGGATTCGCAGCTGGTCGACGGCGGCGGCGACACCCCGCTCGCGCGCGAGCGACGACAGCTGTGTCGTCGCATCGACGAGCGACAGATCCAGGTCGCGATCGAAGCGCGACGTGATCGTGGCGAATAGCCCGATCCCCAGCAGCGCCAGGATGATGAGGAACGTCCCCGCGTACCAGATCGTGAGGCGAAGCCGGAGACGCCGGAGCGTCTGCGGCACAGACATGGCTCTATAAACGGCGCGGCTCACGGTCTACGGTTTGCCCCTGGCGTGTTGGTCTCTTAGATGGAGCGTCGATCCATGCCCCGCAACGATCTCATCGGGAAGCGTGTGGCCATCCTGGCGACCGACGGCGTCGAGGCCGTCGAGCTGATCGACGTGCGAAACGCGCTCGACAAAGTCGGCGCCAAGACACTCGTCGTTTCCCCCAACCACGACAAGATCCGCAGTTGGGAGCACGGCGAGTGGACTGACGACATCCCGATCGACCTGCCGCTCGCCAAGTGCAGCCCGGACGACTTCGAGGCCCTGTTTCTGCCCGGCGGGGTGATCAACAGCGACCGTCTGCGCCTCGACGTGCAGGCCGTTCAGTTCGTCCGCCGTTTCTTCGAGACGGGCAAGCCTGTGGCCGCCATCTGCCACGCCCCTTGGATTCTGATCGAGGCGAACGTCGTTCGAAACCGCACGCTCACGTCCTGGCCCTCGCTCCAGACGGATCTGCGCAACGCGGGCGCGGACTGGGTGGATCGCGACGTCGTGACCGACATGGGGCTCGTGACGAGCCGTGGACCGGCGGACATTCCGGCGTTCATCCCCAAAGTGATCGAGGAATTCGAGGAAGGGATCCATCCCGGCCAGCGGATGAGCGCCGAAGAGAGTCAGACGCCCAACCGGTACCCGGCTCCTCGCAACGTGTGAATCAGCTTGAGGTCGAAGCCGTCGTCGATCTTGCGGCGGAGGCGGCGCACGAGGACCTCGAGCACGTTGGTGAACGGATCATGGTTCTCGTCCCAGACGTGCGCGGTGATCGCGGCGCGGTCCACGACCTGATCGTGGTGCCGCACCAGAAACTCGAGTAGCGCGAACTCTTTCGCGGTGAGCTCGATGTCACGGCCACCGCGCCGCACGCGGTGCGCGCCGAGGTCGATTTCCAGGTCGGCGATCGACGTGCGCTCGGGGATCGGCGTGGGTGGACGCCGCGCCAGCGCCCGGAGACGCGCGACCAGTTCCCGAAAGGCAAACGGCTTCGTGAGGTAGTCGTCAGCGCCGGACTCCAGCCCCTGGACGCGATCGTCCACCGTGTCCTTGGCGGTGAGCATCAGCACCGGCGTACCCACGCCACGTTCGCGCAGCGTGCGACAGAGGTCGAAGCCGTTGCCGCCGGGGAGCATCACATCGAGGATGATGACGTCGAACGCGCCGAGCACGGCGCGCGAACGACCGGCGTCGGCGGAGCTCTCACGCGCGACATGAAATCCGTGCTCGCCCAACCCGTTCTCCAGCACGGACGCGAGCTGCGGATCATCTTCGACCAGCAGGATCCGCATCAGGTGCCCGCGGTCACGGCTTCTTCGGCTTCGCCGCCGGAGCTGCCTTCGCCTTCGCTTCGGCCGCTTCCTCGGCCGCTTCCTTTTTCATCTGCGCCGGCGTCTCGTGCGCCACGGCAATGATTTTCCCCGAGAGCGCGTCGACGTCGACTTCGTCGATTCCGGACTTGCCGGGCGTGGCGATGTCGTACGAGTACTTGAGGTGCCCGTCCTCATGCTCGAGCTCGACGCTTTGGATCGCGCCCTTGGGGAACCGCTTCTGCGCGGTCGCCGAGGCGGCCGCTTCGGTGATTTTGGTTTTCGCGGCGAGCGAGTCGGGGATCTCGCGCTTGTAGGTGCCCTGAGCGTGCGCGGCGGTCGCGGCGATGAGGATCGCTGCGAGCGAGGCGAGGGTGGATTTCGACGTCATGAGGCCCCCCTGGAGGTTCGAGCGAATGGTATCCAGGGAACCTGTCACGGAGATGACGGCGAACGAAAGGCGTCGCTGGATCGCGGCCACTCTCGGGACTGTCTCGGCGTGGACGGTACGGCTGTGGGCTCGAAGTCGGGAACTGACCTCTGACCTCAGCCAACGGTTTCGGCGTTTGCCCGGTAAGGCTTCGTGGCGCTTCCTGGTCCCCACCGCGTCACGCCTGGTGTGTGGTCTGAAGTCAGTTGTCAGTTCCTGACTTCGAGCGCAAAGCCGTACTCACCAGCCGGCGACAGACCTCAGAGTGGCCGCGCCCTCGCCGTTTCAGCAACTGATGACTTCACAGATGTGGTCGATCGTCTTCGACGGATAAAACGTCTCCGGCTCCACGAACAACGCCTCCAGCACCGGCTCGTCCACCGCGCTCGGCGACGCCGGCGCTTTCGCTTCAGCCTTGGCTTCCGCCCATGCGCTTTGCCAAACGTTGGCCAACGTGCGAGCCCCTGCCGCGATGACCGCCTCGGTCGCCGTGCCGAAGGTTGCCCAGAGCTGGTCCGCGGCCGCCTTCCCTGTCGTTCCCTGCTGCTGGAGCGTGATGTACTTGGCGACGATGTCCTTGGGCTTGATCTGCCCGAACGTCTCGAGGATGAGCCGCGTGCACGCCATCGCCGCGTGTTTGCCGCCCGTGAAGTTGGGATGCAACGGCGTTTTGTCCGCCTGCACGGCCGGCGTGATGTCGCCGATGTGGAAGTTGACCATGTCGTCCTCGTACGCCCCGTGCACGCCGTAGCCCAGCGGAATCTTGTCCGGCTGGTTGGGCTTTCCCTTCTTCGGGTTGTCGATCATCTGCGACGTGTCGCCGTTGAACCAGCTCGACACGTGCAGCGGCTGGCACGCGTCGCCCACGTAGTGTGAGACGATTCCAGCCGCGCAGACGAATCGCGCGAAGTCCGGCTGTGCCTTTTTCAGATCCTTGACCATTCCTTCGTAGAACTGCTGCACGCGGAACGGCAGAAGGCCGCGACTCTTGTCCTTCACGTCGGTGTAATACTTTCGCCAGACGTCGACATTCGTGTTCTTGGCGAGGCTCTTCGCGCACAGCGCGAGCAGGTTGCCGCCGGGACGAGCGGCGTCCATGTCGGCGAAATGGTTCGGATGCTCCGACGGCCCGCGGTTCGAGTGCGTTCGCTTCCACGCCAAGTCGGCGTTGGCGGGCGGATTCTTCGAGCTGTGGCCCTTCTTCCAGACGAGATCCGGCACGTCGGCCAGCGCCACGAAGTCGTGCTTGGATAAGCCGCTCGTGCTCTTGTCCGTGATCGATCCGGCGGCGAACGTGATGCGCGGCAGATTCGCCTGCATCAGCTTCTTGAGCTTCGGAAACGTCTTTCCATCGATGCGGTCGATGGCGAGCGCCGCGATCGTATAGTGGCCGACAGCTCCCCAGTAGTCCAACACGCCGGCGTTCCAGTCTCGTACGACGTCGACCTCGAGCTCGTTGCACACCGTCGCGAGACACGTCGCCAACGCGTAGGGCGCGACGATCTTCGAGCCACCGCTGCCGACGAAGGTGTGGCCGCCCCACTGCAGCGCGACCGGGCGCGGCGCCTGCTTTCCGTCCTCGAGCATCCACACCGTGCCCGAGTCGCCCGGCCGCGTCGGCAAGACCTTTCCCTCTCG
Organism: uncultured Gemmatimonadaceae bacterium; assembly: GCA_963736315.1. Taxonomy (GTDB): domain Bacteria; phylum Gemmatimonadota; class Gemmatimonadetes; order Gemmatimonadales; family Gemmatimonadaceae; genus JAQBQB01. The sequence continues at coordinate 151,462 of CAVTOB010000002.1, forward strand.
CGGGCCAATCAGAAAATCGGAGCAGTACTCCGCGCCGCCGACCGACTTGTACCGGTAGAACAGCGCCTTGATCTTGCCGCGCATCGGGCCGGATGCCGCGCCGAACGCGCGCACGTGCGCATCGATCAGCCGGAGCGAAATGTTGTCGGCGGACAAATCGGCCAATTTCCCCATCTGCCCGATGCCGTAGACCTGCGCCGTCCATCGGGTCAGGTCGTCCACGCGAACCAGACCGACGTCGAGGTTCACGTACATGTGGCCGTCGGGAAACTCCGGGTACACCTCGGAGAATTTCTTTCGCGTCAGCTGCTTCTCCGACGATACGCCGACGCGGATCGATTCACCGCCGATCCGGGAAAACAGCTCTTCACCGGGGCGGCCGGCGACGTGGCGATTCGTGAGCGCGTAGACCTCGTGGCCGTCGGTCACCATGCAGCCGACCGAGGCGACGTGCTCCTCCTCCTGGACTCGCGCGATGATCGGATACCCGCCGCCGATGAACTGTCGGGGAAATCGCGGGGAGATTGGCGCGTACGCCGGCGCGTCCACCGGCTGTGCATAGACCACGCAGACCGGCACGCGGGAGCCGTCCGGCATGTCGAGCGAGCGGGGGACGAGCTCCGACGGATCGACCTTCCCCGATTGAACGTCCTCGAGATCGATCCAGCGGTCCACGAACACGAGGACGCACGGCCACGAGTAGGGGCGGACCTCGGCATTGTACAGCGTCCTCGGCTCCTTCTTCGGCTGTCGCGCGACCTTCTTGTCGTGTTCCGCGGCGTCGCCGAGGTAGCGCGGCCACTTCTCGTCGCTGCGAATCAGGTACCGCCCGACCGCCGTCGCGACGACGTGCCGCTTCTCCATGAGATGGAGGTGATACGCATCTCGGGCCGCGACGAGGTCGCGGAGCGAGAGCATGCTGAAGTCCTTCTCGGTGTCGAGCAGGGACGACGCCGGGCTGATCGCGTCGACGCGGGCGTCGACGCGGGCGGCGGGGCGGCGGCGGGCGGCGCGTTTGGGAGGGCGGCGGGTGGCCATTGCGGGCGGCTCTCGAGCGGATTGGTTCTGGCGAAGGTAGGGACCCCGGCCGCAGGCGCAAGGAGCGAGGCTCAGATTAGAGCGTTCTAATCCGAGGCCCGGGTTGTTACAGAAGCGTGATGAGGTGTGGCACCGGCGGTCGAACGGCGCTGAGTGGACCGGCCACTCTCGGTTCGATTGGCCGTTCGATGTGCGGCTGCCCGCTCGACGCCTGACGTCTGATTTCTGAGGTCTGACATCAGACCCTGCGTTCAATGGCGGACACTCAGCCTCGTCTCGGGATCTCGCCGCGTCACGCCTGGTCTGATGTCCGATGTCGGACGTCAGACCTCAGACTTCGAGCGCGCAGCCGTACTCACCGGCGGAGACAGACCTCAGAGTGGCCGCGATCCCGCCGCGGTTCTCAGTCCCCGGCCGCCGGCTCCGGCGCCCCCGCTCCAACAACCCGCATCCCGCTCCTCGCCTTCCTCCGCGAGAACCACTGCTGCCACTCGTCGAGGTACGTGTAGAACACCGGCGTCACGTACAACGTCACGAGCTGCGAAAACGCCAGTCCACCGACCACCGCCACACCCAGCGGCCGGCGCGTCGACGCACCGGCGCCCCAACCGACCGCGATCGGCACCGCGCCCATCAGCGCCGCCATCGTCGTCATCATGATCGGCCGGAACCGCACGCTCGCCGCTTCCAGAATCGCCTCCGACGGCGTGCGCTTTCCGTCGCGCTGCGCCTCGATCGCGAAGTCGATCATCATGATCGCGTTCTTCTCCACGATGCCGATGAGCATGATGATTCCGACGAATCCGTAGATGTCCAGATCCAGCCCCACCAGGATCAGCGTGACCAGCGCGCCGAACGCGGCGAACGGAAGCCCGGTGAGAATCGTGATCGGGTGGATGAAGCTCTCGTAGAGAACGCCGAGGATCACGTAGATCACGAAGACCGCCAGGAGCATCAGCAGCAGCAGCCCCTCCTGGGTCGTCACGAATGCCTGGGCGATGCCCGAGAAGCTCGCGGCCACGGTATTGGGCAGAACCTCGGCGGCCGTTTGCTGCACTTCTTTCAGCGCCGTGCCGAGCGACGTGCCCGACGCCAGGTTGAACGAGATGGTGACGGACGGGAGCTGCCCCGAGTGGTTCACCGTCACCGGGCCCACCGTGTAGCGGAAGGCCGCCACGGTGCTGAGCGGCACGAGTGGACCGCGCGTCGAGCGGACCCACAGCTTGCCGAGCGCGTCGACGTCCTGTTGGAACTCGGGGAGGAGCTCCATCACGACCCAATACTCGTTCGTCGACGTGTAGATGGTGGACACCTGTCGCTGGCCGAACGCGTCGTACAGCGTGTTCTCGATCTCGCTCGCCGACACGCCGAGCTGTCCGGCCTGTTCGCGATTGATGTCGACGGTGACCTGCGGATTCTCGATCAGGAGATCGCTGGTGACGTCCACCAGCCCCGGCAGCTGACGCATTCGCGCCTCCATCTGGCGCGCCGCCGTGTTGAGGCCGTTGATGTCGCCGCTTTGCAGCGTGTACTGGTACAGGCTCTTGGACGCGAGGCCGCCGATCGAGATCGCCGGCGGGTTCTGAATGAAGACGCTGATCGCCGGAACGCCCACCACCGCCTTCGTGAGGTCGCGCGCGATCCGATCAGCGCTTCGCTTGCGCTCGGCGATCGGCTTGAGGTCGATCGTCAGCTGCCCTTGGTTGGCCGCGGCCGTGGTGCCCACCGATGACGTCACCGAAAGAACGTCCGGATCCTTCGTGATGGCCGCCGCGACCTCCTGCTGGTGCTCGACGAGCGCGTCGAACGACACGCCTTCCGCCGCCTCGGTCGTGGCGAGGAGCTGTCCGGTGTCGTCGGTCGGGAAGAGTCCCTTGGGCGTGGACCAGAACAAATAGCCGGTCGCCACGAGGATCACCGCGGAGAACGCCAGCGTGAGCGGACGTCGCGCCATGACCCACGCGAGCGTCCGTTCGTAGAGCGACAGCCACGATTCGTAGAAACGCTCCGACGCCTGGTAGAGGCGCCCGTGTTCCTTGCCGTGATCCGACTTGAGGAACCGGCTCGAGAGCATGGGCGTCAGCGTGAGCGACACGAACCCCGACACGAGGATCGCCACGCCGATCGTCACCGCGAATTCGTGGAACAACTTGCCAATGATCCCGCCCATGAATAGGAACGGGATAAAGACCGCGGCGAGCGAGAAGGTCATGGAGAGGATCGTGAACCCGACCTCCGCCGCGCCGTCGATCGCCGCCTGCATCTTCGTCTTTCCCATCTCGAGATGCCGCACGATGTTCTCGAGCATCACGATCGCGTCGTCCACGACGAAGCCCACGGCGAGCGTGAGCGCCATGAGCGACAGGTTGTCCAGGCTGTAGTGCAGCAGATACATCATCGAGAACGTGCCGATGATCGACATCGGCAGCGCGAGGCTCGGGATGATCGTCGCCGACCAGTTCCGCAGGAACAGGAAGATCACGAGCACGACGAGCGCGAGCGTCAGCTCGAGGGTGAACGTGACGTCGTCCACCGACGCCTTGATCGTCGCCGACCGATCGTAGAGCGTGTCCACCTGCACGGCGGGCGGAATCTCGGCCGAGAGCCGCCCGAGCGCGGCCTTGACCTTGCTCGCGACCTCCACCGTGTTCGTGCCCGGCTGCCGCTGAATCGCGAGCACGATCGAGCGTTCGCCGTTGTACCAGCTCGCCGTCTTGTTGTTCTGCACGTCGTCCGTGACGCGCCCGATCTCCTCGAGGTGCACCGGCGCCCCGTTGCGGTACGCGACGATCACGTCGCGGAACTGCGCCGCGTTTTCGAGCTGCCCGGTCGCCTGGACCGTCAGCGCCGTCCGCGGCCCGTAGAGCACCCCCGTCGGCATGTTCACGTTCTGAGCGATGACCGCGTTGGCCACGTCCTCCAGCGCGATGCCGCGCGAGGCGAGCTGGCCGGGATCGAGCTGGAGACGCACGGCGTATTTCTGCGCCCCGTACACCAGAACCTGCGCGACCCCTCCAACCATGGAGAGCCGCTGCGCCAACGTCGTCTCGCCGAACTCGTCGAGGGTGGAGAGCGGCACTTCGTTCGACGTGAGCGCCAAGCGTCAGGATTGGCGCGTCGGCCGGATTCGTCTTCTGATACGACGGCGGGATGATCCCCTGCGGCAGGCTGCGGATCGTCTGCGCGATCGCCGCCTGAATGTCTTGCGCCGCGGCGTCGATGTTCCGGTCGAGCGCGAACTGGATGACGATCTGCGTCGTGCCGAGGCTCGACGTCGACGTCATGTTGTCGATGCCGGCGATCGTCGAGAACTGCTTCTCCAGCGGCGTCGCCACCGTCGCCGCCATCGTCTGCGGGCTCGTCCCGGGCAGCGTCGCGCTGACGGTCACCGTCGGGAAATCGACGTTCGGCAAGTCGCTCACCGGCAACTGCCGGTACGCGACGATGCCGAAGACGAGAATGCCGATCATGACCAACGTGGTCATGACGGGGCGTTTGATGAACAACGACGTGAAATTCATGAACTGCTCGATAGGGAAAGTCGAATCGCGGCTACTTACGGCAACCGCCAACTATCAAGTGCGACTACCAACTGCAACTACCAACTACCACTGCCACACAACTGCAACAACCACTGCCTAAACGCAGATGAACGCGGATTGACGCGGATGACGCGGATGATTCCTAGATCGGGCTGGTTCCGTTCGCAACGAGCCGGGACGAATGCTTTGGGAACTGACGCTCGGCGTGCTACCGGGCGAACGACTGGCCCCTCGACCCGGAAGCTTTCCGAGCGGCTTTCACAACAAAATCCCGTTCATTGCGGGACGACACGGAGCCGGTCTGCGGTTATCCGCCGTTATCTGCGCGATCCGCGTGCATCCGCGTACATCCGCGTACATCCGCGTTTGAGCTGTTTTAGTTGCAGTTGCAGTTATCGACACCGTGTCGGTTGCTGTTGCCGTTTCAGTCACCGGCCGCCGGCACCGGCTCGGGCGAAGCAACGCCAGCGACAGCCCGGCGCGCCCGGCGACCCACCCACGCCTGCAGCTCGTCGAAGTACGAGTAGAACACCGGCGTGACGTATAGCGTGACGATCTGCGAGAACGCCAAGCCGCCGACGACCGCCACGCCGAGCGGGCGACGCGAGGCGGCGCTGGTGCCTACGCCGATCGCGATCGGGAGCGTGCCGACGATGGCGGACACCGTCGTCATCATGATCGGGCGGAATCGAACGCTCGCCGCCTCGACGATCGCCTTCGCCGGCGGGATCCGCTCGGTGCGCTGACGCTCCAGCGCGAAGTCGATCATCATGATCGCGTTCTTCTCCACGATGCCGATCAGCATGATGATGCCGACGTAGCCGTACACCCCCAGCTCGACGTGCGCGAGCCAGAGCGCGAACAGCGCGCCGAACGCCGCGAACGGCAGACCCGTGAGGATCGTGATCGGATGGATGAAGCTCTCGTAGAGGATCCCGAGAATGATGTAGATGATGAAGATCGTGATGAGGAGCAGCAGTCCCATCCCCTGCTGCGAATCCTGGAACGCCGCCGCCGTGCCCGCGAACTGGCCGGTGATCGTGGCCGGGAGCGTCTGACGGGCTGTCCGCGCGACTTCGTCCGTCGCCGCGCCCAACGACACGCCGGGCGCGAGGTTGAACGAGATCGTCATCGACGCCATCTGGCCGGAGTGCGCCACGCTGAGCGGACCCGTCGTCTGCTCGAACCACGCGACGTCCGTCAGCGGCACCTGCTTGCCGTTCGGCGCCGGCACGAAGAAATGCTCCAGCGCGCTGCGCGTCGAGTTGCGCGCTCGGCACCGTTTCCATGACGACGAGATACTGGTTCGTCGGCATGAAGATCGTCGAGACCTGCTGCTGGTTGTACGCGTTGGCGAGCGCCTGCTCGATGCCGGTCGGGCTCACGCCGAGCGCCGCCGCGCGCGCGCGGTCGATGTGGACGCGCAAGATCGGACTTCGGTTCAGCAGGTCGGATGTCACGCCGCTCAGCGTCGGCATGTCTTGCAGGCGCGCCAGCAGCTTGTTCCCCTCGGCGTACAGCTGCGTGATGTCGGGGCCGCGCAGCGTGAACTGGTAGAGTGTCTTCGAGCCGCGGCCGCCGATGCGAATCGACGGCGGGTTGGTCACGAACACCTGCAGCCCCGGAACGCCGGACATGACCTTCGTCAGCTCGTGGACCATCGAGTCGGCCGACGGCCGCGTGCCCGCCGGTTTCAGCGTGATGCTGAAGCTCACCTGGTTCGACGGCCCCATGCTGCCCGACGTTCACCGTGTACGACGCCACGTTCGTGTCGGTCGCCAGCTTGGCGCTCGCCAGCTTCCCGTAGCGCAGCATCTCCGTGAACGTCGTGCCCTGCGCGGCCTCGGCGGTCGCGTTGAGCGATCCCGTGTCGTCGGGCGGGAACAGGCCTTTCGGGATGACCGTCCACAAGACGCCGGTGAGCGCGAGAATGACCGCGGAGAAGACGAGCGTCAGCGGCCGGTGCCGCATGACCCACTCGAGGCTTCGCTCGTATCCGCGCCGCAGGGCCTCGAACGCCCCGCTCGCTCAGGTTGAAGAGGCTGCCGTGCTTCGGCTCGTCGGCGCGCGCGCGGAGCAGGCGGCTGCACAGCATCGGCGTCAGCGTGAGCGCGATGAATCCCGACACGAGGATCGCCACCGCGATCGTGATCGCGAACTCGCGGAACAGCCGTCCGATGATGCCGCCCATGAACATCAGCGGGAGGAAGACCGCCGACAGCGAGAGACACATCGACAACACCGTGAAGCCGACTTCGTGCGCGCCCTCGAGCGCCGCCTGCATCGGCTGCTTTCCCATCTCGATGTGCCGGATGATGTTCTCCAGCATCACGATCGCGTCGTCCACGATGAACCCGACGGCGAGCGTGAGCGCCATCAGCGACAGGTTGTCGACGCTGAAATCGAGCGCGTACATCACCGAGAACGTGCCGATGATCGCCAGCGGAAGCGTGAGACTCGGGATCAGAGTCGCCACCGCGCTGCGCAGGAAGAGGAAGATCACCGCGACCACGAGCACCAGCGCCACGAGCAGCGAGAACTTCACGTCGCGCACGGCGTTCTGGATCGAGATCGACCGGTCGTACTGCACGTGCACCTTGAGCGTCGGCGGCAGACCTCGCTCGATCTCCGACCAGCGCCTCCTTCACGCGCGTCGCGACCTCGACCGTGTTCGTGCCCGGCTGGCGCTGCACGAACAGGTTGATCGACCGCTCGTTGCTCGTACCAACTCGCCGACTTGTTGTTCTGAATGTCGTCGAGCACGTTGGCGACGTCGCCGAGCCGGACCGCCGCGCCGTTCCGGTACGACGATGATGAGCCGGCGGAACTCGGCCGCGTCGTTCATCTGCCCGGTCGCCTGCACGGTGTAGCGTGTGCGTCTTTCCGTACAGCACGCCCGTCGGCAGCATCACGTTGTTGTTGCCGGATCGCGTTGGCGACCTGCGACACGCCGACGTTGCGACTCGCGAGCTGGTCCGGGTCCACCTGGACGCGCACCGCGTACTTCGCCGAGCCCCACACGTTCACTTGCGCCACGCCCTCGATCATCGAAAGCCGCTGCGCGATCGTCGTCTGCGCGTACTCGTCCACCTCCGTCATCGGCAGGACGTTGGACGTGAGCGCGATGTTCAGGATCGGCGCCGCCGACGGATTCTGCTTGTGGTAGTTCGGCGGCAGGATCGTCGACGGCAGGAACGGCAGCGTCTTGCCGATCGCCGCGTTCACGTCCTGCGCCGCGGCCTCGACGCTCGCGGTCGAGCGCGAACTGCAGCGTGATGTTCGTGCTGCCCGAGGCTGCTGCTCGAAGTGATCTCGTCGATCCCGGCGATGGCCGAGAACGCTTTCTCGAGCGGCGTGGCGACCGTAGCCGCCATCGTCTCCGGGCTCGCGCCCGGCAGGTTCGCGTCGACGTTGATCGTCGGGTAGTCGACGGTGGGCAGGTCGCTCACCGGCAACTTCCGGTACGAGACGATCCCGAACACGAGGATGCCGATCATGATCAGCGTCGTCATGACCGGCCGTCGAACGAACAGACTCGTCAGGCTCATACGAATCCTCTAATCGCTGCCCGCGCCGCCGCCGCCTCCGTTTCCACCCGGCCGCCCTGCCGCCGAGCCGCCTCCTGACCCACCAGCACCGCCGGCACCGCCGGCACCGCCGCGGCTGCCCCCGCCGCGGCCGCCTCGCCCACGACGGGCGCCGCTGCTCGCGGCGCCTCCCGTGTCGCTGGCGCCGCGGATGCGCACAGGCGCGTCGGGCGTGAGCCGCGACTGGCCGTCCGTCACGACGCGGTCACCCTCGCGGATGCCGCTGGCGATGATCGCGAGCCCGCTCTCCTGTCGCTCGACGACGACGCCGCGCTGCCTCGCGGTGTCGGCCTGATCGACGACGTACACGTAGGTGCCGCGCTGCCCGTTCACGATCGCCTGCGTCGGCACGACCAACGCGTCGTTCTCGTCGAAGAGGTGCAGCGACGTCGCCGTGAATTGGCCGGCCCACAGCCGGCCGTTGGCGTTGTCGAACGTCGCCTTGAGTTGCACGGTCTGCGTCGACGTGTCGATCGCGTTGTCGATGAACGAAAGCTTCCCCATCAGGCGTTCGCCGATCGGCGGGCCGCCCTGCAGCGCGCCGCCCGCTTGTGCCGTGTTGCCCGCCTGCTGAGCCGCGCCGGTGCCCGATCCTTTGCCCGCGCCACCGGCCGTACCGTTGGCTCCGCTCGAGGCGCCGTCGGTCGGCGGATCACCGCCCGGTGGGACGGCGGAGCCATTCGCGCCCCCACTCCCTCCGTGCCGGCCGCGTCCGCCAGACTTGCTTTCGCCGCTGCCGCCATTTCCCGAAAACCCGCCGCCGTCCTGGCCGGGAGGATCGCCCACCGGGTTCATCGCCGCGGCCGCAAGGGAATCGATCGACGGAGTGGCCGGCGCTACGCCGCTCGGCACCGCCGCGACGGGGAGTCCCCCGGCCGCGCCGTACTGCTGCACCAGCGGCAGTTCCGACGACGGAATCGAAAATCGGACGTAGATCGGGCGAACCTGGTTGATCACGACCAGCGGCGTAGCCGCACCGGAGCGAACGAGGTTGCCGCGCTTGACCAGCACGTTGCCCGTGCGACCCGGGATCGGCGCCCGAACCACGGCGTTGTCGAGGTTGAACCTCGCCTGCTCGACCGCGGCATGATCCGACTGCAGCGTGGCGATGGCGGTGGCGGCGGAGGTGAACTGTACCTCGGCCTCTTGCGGCGTGATCACCTTGGCCGCGAGCAGATCCTTGTACCGCTTCGCGTTCACGTCGGCGGCCACCCACGTCGCGCTGTCGCGCGCGAGAACGGCGACCGCCTGATTGTACGCGTTTTGATACGGGCGCGCGTCGATGTGAAAGAGCGACTGCCCCGGGCGAACTTCCTGTCCTTCCTGGAAGTCCACCGACTGGATGATGCCATCGACCTGGGGCGTGACGGAGACGGTCTGAACCGGCGTCACGATCCCGTTGGATTCGATGATGTAGGGGACGGTGGCTCGACGCGCGGCCGCGACGGAAACCATCGCCACGGGACGTTGAGCGCGTTCTTGCTTCTTGGCACAGGCGGAAATGGCCAGCGACGACAGCGCGAGGGCACAAACCGGCAGCGGTGCGCGACGGGAGAGGTGTCGCAATCCGATCATCGAGTTCACAAAGATTTTCGAGGCTTCCACGAATGTACTACGTGTAAGCCCTTCAATGTGTTCGGAAGCTTTGGCGAGCGCTATTGGGCGACGGCGGCGGGACTTCCCGCGGGCCGAATGGCCCCCCATTCAGCCTGCGCTCGGGTCATGCGTCGCCGAGCGAGCATCTCGGAGGCGGAAGTGAGCCCTGCCTCGAGCATGAGCCTGAGCAGGAGCCATGAGCAAAGGTCTGACGGCGCAAAGCAGTTTGGCTCAAAGCTCTTGCTCAAGCTCCCGCTCGCAGCAGGGCTCGCGCCAACCGCGGCGATGTTCGAGAGGCGCGTGACACCTCCCAAATGCCGTTGCGCCGTTATCCGAGAAGCCCAGTGATGGCATCCGGCCGCGAGATCGTCCGAACGCCGGCGGGCCTCATCTCGGCGTCGATGACCCGCCCCAGCCGAAGGATCACGTCGATCGTGGCCTTCACGTCGGCTGACGTCGTTCTGAAGTTCACGATGCACGCCCGCAGCGCGAAGTTGCCGTCGATCACCGCATTCGAAACGTACGCCGTGCCCTCGGCTTGCATCCGGGCCAGCAGAGCGGTGTTCAGCTCGTTGAGATATTCCTTCGTGCCCGCGGCGCTCCGATCCAGACCGGCCGGGATGTAACGAAACGTATTGATGCTCAGCGACTGCGTGAGCGCCTCGAGCTCGGCCTCACCGCCCGCCAGCCGATGCATCTCGCGCGATAGCGCGATGTCGTCGGCGATCATTCGCTGATACCCCTCGCGGCCCACCTGCTGGATCGTCGTCCAGACCTTGAGGGCGCGGAAGCCGCGAGAGTTTTGCAGCCCCCACTCGTAGAAGTTCGTGGGCGGATCTTCGGCGCGGCCGTCGAACGTGAAGTAGGGCGGATGAAACGAGAACGCGTCATGAAGCGCGCTCGGACGCCGCACCAATGCGCATCCCGCCTCCAGTGGGGCGTACAACCACTTGTGCGGATCGACCGCGATCGAGTCGGCCAGCTCCAGCGCACGCAGCTCGGCCGGAGCGTCGGGGAGCATCGCCGCCGGCGCTCCGTACGCGCCGTCCACGTGGAACCAGAGATCGTTCTCCTTGGCGATCGCCGACAGCTCGCGCAACGGATCGATCGCCGCCGTGCCGACCGACCCCGCCGTTCCGACGACGATCGCCGGACGAAAACCATCGCGGCGGTCCCGCGCGATCTGCTCGCGGAGCGCGTCCGTGCGCATCGCCAGTGCGCTGTCCACCGGAACGGGTCGCACCGCATCGAGACCCAACCCACAAATGTCGGCGGTCTTCTCCAGCCACGTGTGCACTTCGGACGACGCGTACACGAGCATGCGACCGCCGCTGTTGACGCCGTGCGTTCGAAGGTCAGCCTGCGCCCGGTCTCGCGTCGCCGCGATGAAGCACACGAGGTTCGCGACGTTGCCGCCGCTCACCATGATGCCGCCCGAGTCGGCCGGAAAACCAATCAGCTCCGCGACCCAACGAACCGTCTGCCGCTCGATCTCGGTCGCCACAGGCGACAACGCCCACGCGCCGCAATTCGCGTTGAGCGACGCCGCAAGCATGTCGGCCAGCGCGCCGATCGGCGACGCCGACGACGTGATGTAGCCAAAAAACCGCGGATGCCCGTTGAGCGTGGAGCCCGATAGAAGAACGTCGGCCGCGCGCTCGAGCACCTCGCCCGCCGGAGCACCCACACGCGGGACCGGCGCATCCGCGCCAAGCCTCGCGCGGACTTCGGCGGGAGTCGTATCCGGCGCGACCGGTTGATCGCGGATCGTCGCTAGAAAATCGGCGATGCGGTCGACCAGCGCCTTGCCGGCGACACGGAATTCATCGGGGGATAGATCAGCAGAAGAATCACGCATAGAGCGAAAGGCTGGAGGCGCTACGGCCGAACTGCGCTACGGCCGAACGGCGCAATGGCCGAACGGCGCAATGGCCGGACGACGGGATCCCGAACGGCGCTGACTGCGCAACTACGCTGGTCTAAAGCTAGGCCCCTCCCGGCGCGCGGCACCCCGACCTCCGTCCACCCGCCGTTAGCGCCTCTTCGGAAACCGCCGTTTGGCCCGTGCGCATTTCGGCCCCTGCGCCGTTCGGCCTCTGCGCCGTTCGGCTCCTGCGCCGTTCGGCCTCTGCGCCGTTCGGCCCTGCGCCGTTTCGGCCTCTGCGCCGTTCGGCCTCTGCGCCGTTCGGCCTCTGCGCTGTCAGCCTTTGCCGCCTTTCAATACCGGCAACGATACCCTGAATTCTGTCCGCCCCGCCTGCGACTCCACTTCGATCGTCCCTTCGTGCGACGTCACGATCCGCCGGCTGATGTCGAGCCCCAGCCCTGTCCCCTGCCCCATCGGCTTCGTCGTAAAAAACGGATCGAAGATGCTCGGCAGGACATCGGGCGGAATTCCCGAGCCGTTGTCGGCGATTCGCACGATGACGCGTGAATCCTCCGGCCGAGCGCTGACGGCGATTTCGCCTCCCTGAGCGGGGAGCGCGTCCAACGCGTTCTCGATCAGGTTCGACCACACCTGGTTCAACTCGCCGCCGTACGCGCCGACGGTCGGAAGGTCGTTCGGAATGTCGATGCGAACCGACGCGGATTTCGCTTTGGCCTTGGACGCGAGCACGGCGATCGTGTCGGAGATTCCCTGCGCGATGTTGGCCGGCTCGCGCACCGTCGCGCTTGTCCATGTAGGTGAAGCGCTTGATCGCCCCCACGAGATCGTGAATTCGCGTGGCGGCGCGCTCGATGTCCTCGGCGAGCAGGCGAGTCGTGACGCCCGCGGCCACCGACCGGAGCGCCGCGTCGAGCGATTCGTCCGATACCGCGTTGGCGAGGTCGTCGAGCGCGAAGACGGGGACGCCGTTCTCGCTGAGGCTCTGGGCCGTGGCCGGATCGGCGCCGTGGGCCTCGAGCCACTCGACCACTTCTTCCTCACGATCGGACCGCTCGATGGCCGAAAAGATTCCCGTCGCGCGCGGGAACGCGCCGCCGTTGCGCATGGTGTCGATCAGCGCGACCTCGCGCTCACCCAAATTCGCCGCGCCCAGCTCGCGCGCGGCGGCCTCCGCCTGCGCGAGCGTGCCGACGAGCGAGCGCGCCGCGCGTGCGATGGCCGACGCCGGGTTGTTGAGCTCGTGCGCGAGTCCGGCCGACAGGCGCCCGAGCGCCGCCAGCTTGTCGATCTGCCAGTCGGTGGCCGAGAACTGGCGCGCGCGGTCGAGCATGATGTGGACGCAGATCTCCGTCACCACCGGACACTCGCGCTCCAGCTCGCGGAAGCAGTCGCGGTGAATCACGAGCCCGAGGATCGCGCTGTCCGTCTTCGAGACGCCCGGAGCGCGCTTCATTCTCGAGTACGGAAGCAGGCCGGTGACGTCGCCCGCGTGCCACTCCATGAACTTCTTCTTCTCCCCCGCGCGCTCGACGAAGACCGACCCATCGCCCTCGAAGATGATGATCATCTCCGTGGGTATTGTGGTGGGCTCGACGAATACGTCGCCGACGTCGTAGTCCCGGAGCGTGCCGTGATCGGCGAGCCACTCGAGCTCCGGGCGCGGCACGCCGCCCAAGGTGCGATGCGCGAGCAACAGCTCGATGATCTCGTCTCGGGTGGCGGGATGAGTTTTCGGCATCACACCGTCTCCAGGTATTCGTGGACCATGCTCACCGTCGCCGACCCTTCGCCCACCGCCGCCGCGACGCGCTTGCCCGATCCGCGACGCGCGTCGCCGGCGGCGAACACGCCGGGCACGCTCGTCTCGAACAGGAAAGGATCGCGCGCCAGCGGCCATCCCGCCGGCGGACGCCCGTCGACCATCAAATCTCGCCCGGTGAGAATGAACCCCTGCGCGTCGCGCTCGACGAGCCCCGCCACCATCTCCGTGCGCGGCGACGTGCCGATGAAGATGAACAGCGCGTCGGCCGCGGCCTCACGCGACGTGCCGGCGGCGAGATCGGAGATGGTGATCGCCTCGAGCTTGCCCGTGCCGCGTACGCTGGTGATGACGGATCGCGTGAGGACCTCGACGTTCTTCGTGTCGGCGATGCGGTCGATCAGGTACTGCGACATGCTCGCCGTGAGCGATTCGCCGCGCACGAGCATCGTGACGCGTCGCGCGTAGCGTGAAAAGAACATCGCCCCCTGCCCCGCCGAGTTCGCGCCGCCCACGACAAACACGTCGCGGTCGCGATACGTCGCCGCCTCGGTCAGCGCGGCGCCGTAGAACACGCCGGTGCCGACGAGCCCTTCGATGCCGGGCACGTCGAGCCGCCGAACCTCCATCCCCGACGCGATCAGCACGGCCTTGGCCTGCACCTCCGACCCGTCCGACAACTTCACGACGCGATACGGATCGCGACGCTCGATCGAGGCGACATCCAGCGCCGTCACCACCTCGGCCCCAAACCGCTTCGCCTGCGTCGTGGCGCGCCGCGCGAGATCCGCTCCGCTCACGCCGCTCGGAAACCCGAGATAGTTCTCGATCTGCGAGCTCGTACCCGCCTGCCCTCCGGTCGCGTAGCGCTCGACGAGAATCGTCCGCAGCCCCTCGGACGCCGCGTACACGGCCGCCGCCAGCCCCGCCGGCCCGCCGCCGATCACGATGAAGTCATACTGCTCCAACTTGGCGTGCGTCTGCATGCCGAGTCGCTCGGCCACCTCGAGCGGCGTGGGCTGCACCATCGCGTTCCCGTCGGGGAACAGCACGACGGGAAGTTTCCGGAGTCCGTCCGGCATCGCCTCGACCATCGCGCGCGCCGCGGGATCGGCGTCGAGATCGACCCACTGATACGGCACACCGTTCCCCGACAGAAAATCCTTGAGCGCGTAGCTCGACGGCGACAGCGCCGTCCCCGCCACGCGCAGCCCGTCCTGCGGCGGACGCACCTTCGCGCGCCAATCCGCAAGCAGGTCGTCGAGCACCGGATACAGCCGTTCCGTCGGCGGCTCCCACGGCTTGAGCAAATAGTGATCGAGCCCGATGCGGTTGATGGCGAGGATCGCGGTTTCTGTGTCGGCGTAGGCCGTGAGCAAGACCTTCCGAGCGTCCGGGTACAGCTTCTTCGCCTCGGCCAGAAACTGCGTCCCCGACATCTCCGGCATCCGCTCGTCGACGAGAAAAAGCGCGATCGGAGAGCCGCGCTGCTTGAGCTGAAGGGTCGTATCGACCGCCTGGCGGCCGGACCCGACCTTGATCACCCGATAATCCGCGCGAAAATGCGCGCGCAGGTCGCGGTCGACGGCGTTGAGGACCTCGGGGTCGTCGTCGACGGCGAGGATGATCGGTTTCGGCATGCTTAAACATGGCGGGAAAAGGCGGGACTGCGAGACTGCCGTGGGGCGAGAACGGGCGAACGGCGAGACTGGCGAACGGCGAAACGGGCGAACGGCGAAACGGGCGAACGGCGAGACGGGCGAACGGCGAGACGGGCGAACGGCGAAACGGGCGAACGGGCGAGACGGGCGAAGGGCGAAACTGGCGAAGGGCGAAAACTGGCGAAGGGCGAGACTACCGAACTCCGAGACCGGGGAGGTCTGAGACCGCCGAACCCCGAGACCGCCGAACCCCGAGACCGCCGAACCCCGAGACTTCGCTGGGTGGGGGGGGGAAATGGTCGCGACTGCAATGCGATGGTGGCACGCGACGCACTTGATGCGGGCAGACTGGTCCATGCCAAGAAAACCGCTACGCGTAATCGACGCGGCCGAAGCTTTCGCAGCCGACGTGCACCGTTGCTTCCACGGGCCTGGTCGAGCGAAGTCCTACGCCGACCAAGCAACTCGTGCTGCCGGGTCTGTATATGCGAACCTTAAGGAGGGCTTCGGCCGGGGACCGGGACCGGATCGAATGCGTTTCTACCGGTACGCTCGCTCCTCATGTGAGGAAGCGCTTGGTTGGATCAGGCTCTCGCATGGGATCGACGAACTCGCGAAGGGCGAATTCCATCGCCTCATGAATCGTGGCGTGACAATCCTGAGAATGATCAGACGCCTGCGCTACTAGGAAGCTGGCGCCCTCCCGCTCACCCAACGCCTTCTCGGCCTCGGCCCCTTCCGCCTTGGTAGCTACGGCTTTGGTAGCTTCGGCTTTGGTAGCTTCGCTTTGGTAGATTCGGCTTTGGTAGCTTCGGCTTTGGTAGCTTCGCCTTTCGCCGTAGATTCGCCGTTCGCCAGTTCTCGCCGTTCGCCGGTTTCGCCGTTCGCCGGTTTCGCCGTTCGCCGGTTTCGCCGTTCGCCGGTTTCGCCGTTCGCCGGTTTCGCCGTTCGCCCGTTTCGCCGTTCGCCCGTTTCGCCGTTCGCCCGTTTCGCCCTTCGCCAGTTTCGCCCCTAGGCCCTTTCGCCCTTTCTCCTACCACCCGCAACTAGCCACCCCGTCCCACCAATCACCACAACCGCAAACGGATCAAACCCCAACGCATGCGCCGCCAACCACAACGGCGCCACAGCATACGCAATCACAATCCCCCGAGTCCGCCCCGGCTCCTCGCCGTTCGAAGCCAGCCAAAACAGAGCGGGCAACGCAATGGCTGCGTCGTAAGGCCACGCATGCGGACTCGTCGCCACCGCGATCGCCCCCGTGAGACTCGCCGCCTGCGCGACCCCGACTCCCCGAACTCGTAGCCACACCAAAGCCGCGACGAGCAAGACCATCCCTATCCCGAACGCCACGCCGGACGAAACGCCGGCGAGCATCAACACCCCCGGCACACTCACCGCCTTGTACCGATTGTACGCGAAATCCGGCCCCACGTACCCAGCAAGCGATTGCAGATAAGCCCGAGGCCACATCCAGTCGCCCCCGGCAGCGTACGCACTCGCCACGTACCAGACAACGCCGCACGCGGCAACAATACCAATCGCTTTCCACTTTCTATATGCGAGAAGCAGCACCCCGAACGCCAGCGCGTACGTAGGCTTGTACGCGAGCGCCCCAACCGCGAGCCCCGCGCGAAGAGCGTCGTCGCGCGCCAGGCCATCGATCGCGAAGAGGGACAACACGAGCGCGAGCGGACTGTTTTGCCCCGTAACGACCGCCGCCGTCACCGGCGCCCACCCGATCGTCATGTAAACCGCCTGCGCCCGCTCGAGCGAATAGATCCGAGCCGCGAGCCCCGCCGCAACGATGGCCAGTAAAGACATCACCACCGCGTTGAGCGCGAACCCCCACGGAATGGACAGGTGCGCCGCCGGCGCCAACACCCACGCGAACCCCGGCATGTACGCGAATGCCGTGACCGGGATCTGATGCGCCTCTCCCCACGCCGCGTGCGCGGCCGGGTCCAGCAGAGCGCGCGTGCCGGCCGTCGCGCCGGCGACGTAGAAATCGACCCAATCCCAGTAGTGCCCGACGCTGGAGACGAAACGGAGTTGCGACAGGCCGATCAGGGCGAGTCCGATTCCGTAGAGGCGGACTCGGTCTCTCCCGATCCGCAGATCGGTCATGGCCCGGACGTAATGGCCCGGAATCGCTTGTCGTTGCGGATGCTGTCGAACGCGGGGTCGCGAAGCGTGGCGAGCAGCCACGGTCCGCGCGGCATCGCGAGCTCGAGGACGTCCAGTGCGCGATTCGTCTCCCCCGCCGCGAGAAGCGCGCGGGCGATCGACGTGCCGTCCAACACTCCCACCGTGCCCACCGATTTAACCTGCGTCCACTCGACGTTCAGCCGGTCGCGGGCGCGCGACGTATCGCGGGCCATCAGGTCCACCATCGCGCCCGCGCTCTCGCCCAGGTGACTCGCGCCGAGCTGCGTCGCGGTCTCGGCGTCGGCCCAGGCGAAGCGGAGGTCTCCGTGGCGCGCGCGTAAGACGGCGCGCTGTGCCCAGGCCGGGGCGAACAGCACGTCGCCGACGATCGCCTCGTTGAGCAGCGTGCAGGCGCTGCCATCGCGGTGGTCGGCGACGGCGAGGCTCGCCAGCGCGGCGATCGGTTGAGCGCGCCCAGGCTCGAGGGCGAGCGCGCGGGCGAGCATGGTGCGGCCGGCCTCCCGGTCACCGGTGCGAATGAGCGCGAGCCCGTACTCCTCGAACGCCGCCGGGTCGCGTGGATCGGCCGCGATCGCGCGATCGTAGGCCCGTCGCCACAAGGCCGCCTGACGCCCCTGCGCCAGCCGCGACTGCGCCTCGGCTCGCCACGACACGCTCGACGTCGAGTCGAGCGCGATCGCATGGCTGGCCGCGCTGCGCAGCTCGAAGAGGACCCCGGTCGCGAGGTTCGAGTTGACCCCGCGGTGAAGGACTTCGGCGTCGGCGAGCGCGAGCTCCGCGTACGCCGGCGCGTACGAGCGGGCGAGGCGCGTCGCCTGGCGGAAGTAGTCGGCGGCCCGGCCGAAACTCCAGATGTCACGCGCGCCCTGGCCGCGTACGAACAGGTCATACGCCTTCGCGCTGACGTCCGGCACGCGGTCGAGCGCGCGCTGTTCCTGCGGTCTCAGCTTGCCGAGAATCTGCGACGCGACCTGCGCCGACACGTTCTGCTCGACGAGCATCACATGGGCGGAGTCGTGCGCCAGCGTCCGATACATCAGCGCACGGCCTGTCACTCCGTTGTAGAGCGTGAACCCCACGGTGCGCCCGCGGATGCCCTCGCTCACGCGACCGGCGAGCACGTAGGTGGCGCCGAGGCTGTCGGCCATCGCGCGGGCGCTGAGCGAGTCCACGACGACGAGGCGTCGCTGGGCTCGGCGGCCGATCACGAGGATGCGCGGGATGGCGCTTCCGATGCGCGTGGCGATCGCGTCGGCGATTCCGCCGGCCAATTCGCCGTCGGCGTCGGTCGAATCGGACGCGAAAATCGAAACGGCGAGCGAGCCGGGGATCCGCTGCGGAAGGTGCAGGAGCTCGGTCCCTTCGACGTGGCACGGCTTGGGGAGCGGTGCGATGCGCTGCGCCTCGGCCGCACCCGGAATGAGGGCGGCGGCGACGAGCGCCGCGGCGAGTACCACGCCGCCTTGCGCCCGGGACTGCGTCATTCTTGTGGCGCGCGCGCGCTCGGAGCGAAGACGGCGCGCGCCGTGTCGCGTGCGGCGATCGTCACCGACATCGACTGGAATGCCAGGTTCCCGGATCCCCGCACCGATACGACGTGCTTGCCCGGCGCGGCTCTCAAGACGACCGGCGCCTTGCCGCGGAGAATGCCATCGACGAACACGGACACGTTCTCACCGCCGTTGGCCGAAACGGCCACGAATCCCGAGCCCGGTAAGCCCGATCCGACGGCGTCTCCCGCGAGCGTCGCCCCCTTGTCGCGCGAGGGCGATCCGATCGCGCCGGCGTCGATGGAGACACGCGATGAGCCGTCGTTGCGCGCGGAGCCAGGCTTGGTCGGGCCCTC
Source organism: uncultured Gemmatimonadaceae bacterium (assembly GCA_963736315.1). Lineage (GTDB taxonomy): Bacteria > Gemmatimonadota > Gemmatimonadetes > Gemmatimonadales > Gemmatimonadaceae > JAQBQB01. The sequence continues at coordinate 170,548 of CAVTOB010000002.1, forward strand.
CTGCACTCGCGAGCTCCCGCTCGACTTTGGATCGTCGATTCGCTTCGAGTCCGGCGAATTCTGTCCGTTGGGAAGCGGGCCCTTTGGATAAGGATCGAACGTACGGTCTGGTCCAGCGGCGGGGCCTTGGCGCTGCGATTCCACGCCGACGCGCGTGTTTCCGGGCGCCGCTTGGCTGCCGTCCCCGCGCTTCGATTGCTTCGAATCCGGACTCGGCATCGTCGGCGGACTGCTCGGATCCAGGCTCGGCCCGCTGAAGTTGCCGCCCGGCACGAACATCGTGTTGTCAGTGAAGGCGACGTGCCACCAGTGGGTCGCCGTCTTCCGGACGTCGGGGCGAATGCCGGCGGCGAGCATGATGAGCGCGGCGAGCGGCGCGAGGATCCACACCGCCGAGCGTCGCTTGACGTCGCCGTGGTCGACGCGCGCGAGCTGCTCCGACGGAGTGCCCTCGAGCGCGGTGCCGGTCAGCCCGGCGATGAAATCGTTGATGTTGTCGTAGCGGTAGCTCGGGTCCTTCCACGTCGCGCGCTTGATCGCGGCGCCCGCGGCGAGCGGAACGGCCGGCGCGATCGCGCGGTGCGGAACGATCTCGATCGCGTCGATCTCGAGCACGCCGTCGGCGGGGAGCCGCCACGTGCGACGGCCGCAGAGCAGCTCGTAGACGATGACCGCCAGCGAAAACTGGTCGGCGCGCCCGTCGATCGTCTGCAGGTTGTGCCGCTGCTCGAACGCGGTGTAGGCCGGCGACCCGATCGAGTTGGGGAGCGGCGCATCGCGGTCTCCGCTCGGGAACTGTCCGAGCATGAAGCCGGAGATGATGGCGTTGCCGTCGCGGTCGAGGTGGATCTTTTCCGGGCGCAGCGCGCCGTGGACGATGCCACGTTCGTGCGCTTCGTCGAGCGCCTTGCCGATGCCGCGCACGATCTCGACGACGCGCTGGTATGGCACCTGAGCTCCGCTGTCGATCAGATCGCCGAGGTGCCGCCTTCGACGAGCGGCATCTCCACGGCGACGAGCGGCGGTGCGACGTCGAGGCGGGTCATCGGGAGGACGTTCGGATGCACGACCTGCGCGGAGAGGTCGGCCTCGCGCACGAGGTCGCGGCGCGCGACCGGATCGTCCCACGCGACCTTGATGGCTACGTCGCGGTTGGAACCACTCTGGCGGCGGCCCCGAACGGTGATGCCGGCACGACCGAGACCGATGGCCGTGCCGAGGACGTAACGGCCCTGGAGCGCGTCACGGAGCTTTCGCAGCAGCTCGGTGGCCTGCTCGCTCTCGATGCCGGCCGCGAGCACGGCTCCACAGACCCCGCACACAACGGCGCGCGGGTCCGCGGGGCTCTCACACGACGGACAAACGATTTGGTCCTGCGTGTCTGCGAGTTCGGTCACGGCTGCGATTCCTACCGCGACGAGCGGCCTGCGAACGAGAGTGCTGCTACCGTGCGGCGCCGTCCGATCGACGGCGGTATGAGCCGCTATCTTCGAAATCAGCCGTAGCGGCTTTGATCTTGAGCGTATCGCGAGGCCAGACGCCGCCGGCCAGCGGATAGCGCTGACGAAATCCGCCACTCGGAGGTGCCAGGGTACCGAAGTATCCCGTGACGTGGACTTGCCGCCGACGTACGGTGACGTGCGAAGCATCCCCCGATACTTGATTTGAAAACAATCCGTGCGGCCGCCGTGCTGGCGAATTGCCGAAGACTGATCGGCGAGCGACGACCTCGATCGTCACCGGGAAGGTCGAACCGTCTGAGTGTTGTCCAGCACCCTTCTTGGTCTGGTTCGCCTTTGCGCCGTTGATCGGCTCGACCCAATCGCCGATACCGATCCATGGCGCCGCCCGTGCACGTAAAGCCGTTCCTGAAGTCCGACGCGCTCGGCGGACCGTCGGCCTGACTGTCTCCGTCGGCGAGCTCCGCCGGCGGAACGTTGATCTGATAGAACTCACCCTCGTCCAGCGAATTCACTTTGGTGCCGTTCGGAATGTCGAAAGTAATTGCCTTTCCGGCGGTGGCCTTGGACAGAGCCAATCGATGTCGGCCTGCGTGTAGGCGTGTCGACTCATCGACACTCCGAGCTGATTGATCAAGCATCTGCCGATATGACATCACGACCGGCGCCACGCAGCTCGACTTGGTCACGGACTTCTGGAGCGACGCCGACAGCGAGCGACGTCGCGGCCGACGTGATGATGCTACGGGATATGCGCCGAAGAGCGCCTTGCAGAAGGTGAGCGAACCGCGTGAATGCGAACCGTCGCTTGCGGCGGCGTTCGTAGCTCCCGGCGTCAGGCGCCCGTTGCAACGAACGACCCGGAGTTGCACAGTGCCCGTAGGGCAGTGCCCCAACTCGAAGTCCGCGTCTGGCCAAGGTCAACGCGTGTTGTCGGCCTTGAACTGTCCCGGCGTACAGCTTGTCGCCTCAGCGAGCGCCGCTGTCTACGTCGCCCGGTGCCGACGTACTTCTCGATCCCCGCGAGCGCCGCCGCGTCGGACGCGGCGTGCACGTCGGCGCGGCGCAACTGCATGTGCCCGACGTCGACGGCCATCACGGCCGCTCCGAGGAACACGAAGATCAACAGCGCCGACAGGATGAGCGTGAATCCCTTCCGATTCGACAACTTCAATTCGAGCCTTTGCATGATCGCCCCCGATCTTACTGGCCCATCGCCGCGAAGACCGGGCCGATCGCGATGACCGCCGGGCCTCCGATGACCGCGAACAACGCGGGAAGAATGAACAACGCCAACGGGAACACCATCTTCGTCGCCGCCACCGCCGCCTTCTTCTCGGCCGCCTGGCGCCGTTTGCGCCGCAGTGACTCCGAGTAGACGCGCAGCACCTTGGCGATCGACGTTCCCCAACGCTCGCTCTGAATCATGTTCGAGCCGAGCGACCGCAGCTCGTCGACGCCGGTCCGCTCGAACAGGCCGTGCAGCGCCTCTTCGCGCCGCATGCCGGCGTTCATGCGCCGGTTCATCGTCAGCAGCTCGTTCGCCAGCTCCGGGTGGAGCAGCACCATCTCTCGGCCGACGCGCAGCAGCGCCGAGTCCAGACTGACGCCGGCCTCGACGCAGACCAGCAGCAGGTCCAGCGTGTCCGGAATCGAGCGGATGATCCGCTCCTGGCGCAACCGGCGCATCCGTTCGAGCAACGCCGGCGGAGCGACGAGGCCGAGCGCGATGCCGATCGCGCCGCTCAGCAGCACCATGAAGCTCGAGTCGTGCGGGCCCCACGCGAACAGGGCGCCCGGAATGATCAGCGCCGATACCAGCCGCGTCATCGTGTACAGCACCGGGGCCGCCGGCGACTCGAACCCTGCCTGGATCAACTGCGACGACGTGTCGAGCGACACGGCGCCTTCCGGCAGCCAGCGCTCGGCGACCTTCCCCATCCGCATCGCGACGCTGCTGCTGTCGTCGGGGAGCGTGATGAGCGGAATCGCTTCCGTGGAAGTCGCGGCGACGCCGCCGGCGCGCGCGAGCGCGATCGCCCGGCGCGCGTTCGCCTGGTACGCGCCGACCGCAACCACGACGGCGCCCACCAGCATCATCACGAGAACGAGCAACAGCAGCGTAGAGAGACTCACGGTTCACCCTATTATATGTCGATGTCCGCGATCTTCATTAGAACGAAATATCCCACCGCGATCGACCCCGCCGCGTAGAGCAGGATCAAACGCCCCGTCGACGTGGTCAACATCGGCACCATCATCGACCGGTTCAGGTAAGTCAGTGCAAAGAAAGCGATTACCGGCAGCATGGCCAGCACGCGCCCGGTGAACTTGGGCTCCGCCGTCAGCGTGTCGATTTGTCCGCGCAGAGCGCCCGCGATCGCGGATCAGCGTCGCCAGCCCGCCGAGGACCTCGCTCAGGTTGCCGCCCGTCTCACGCTGGATGAGCAGCGACGTGACCAGCATCTTGGCGTCGAGCGTCCCCACCCGCTCCTGCATCCCGAGCAGCGCCTGCCGCATGTCGGAACCAAGCCGCTGCTCGTCATAGATCCGCGTGAACTCGTCGCCGAGCGGGGCGGCGATCTCGTCGCCGCAGAACTTGAGCGCCGCCTGGAACGAGAACCCGGCGCGCATCGCGTTCACGATCATGTCGATCGCGTCGGGAAGCTGCTCCTCGAACTTCTTCGCCCGGCGCTTCTGCATGTGGCGCACGACGATGAACGGGGCCACCGCGCCCAGCAGCGCGCCGAGCCAGGCAGTGAGCAAGTCCCCACTGCTCGCCGATGAGGAGAAGGAACGAAGCGGCGATCGCGCTCCCGAGGACGAACTCGCCCACCGACCAGCTCGCGCCGGCGCGCCGCAGCTCGTAGTCGAGCGCCTCGGAGACGGCCATCGAATCGAGCAGCCGGTCGAGCGCCGGCAGACTGCTCCGCCGCAGGTCGCGGAGGATGTTCGCCGTCGGCGCCGCCGTCGGCGCATCGTCGCCCATGCGCTGCCGCAACATTGCCGCCGCGTTGAGCCGGCGCCGGTTGATGAGCGCGTACGTCCCCAGCACGAGCAGCGCCGTGCCGAAGAAGACGAGGAGGAGAACCAGACCCTGCATCGTTCAGCTCACCGGCAGCAGAATAGATTGGACGGGAGATCGACGCCGGCCACGCGGAGCCGATCGGTGAACCCGGGCCGAACGCCGGTCGCCTCGAAGCGGCCGACCACGGCGCCGTCGTTGGAGACGCCCTGCCGGCGGAACCGGAAGATCTCCTGCGCCGAGATGACGTCGCCTTCCATGCTCGTCACTTCGGTTACGCTCGTCACGCGGCGCGTGCCGTCGGAGAGACGCGACACCTGGATGATGAGATCGAGCGCCGACGAGATCTGCTCGCGCATCGCCTTGCTCGGCAGCGTCGTGCCGCGCGAACTGGATCATCGTCTCGAACGCGCCAGCGCGTCGCGCGGCGAGTTGGCGTGGATCGTCGTCAGCGACCCTTCGTGACCCGTGTTCATGGCCTGGAGCATGTCGAGCGCTTCGCTGCCGCGCACCTCGCCGACGATGATGCGGTCGGGGCGCATACGCAGCGCGTTCTTCACGAGGTCGCGCGCCACCACTTCGCCTCGTCCTTCGGCGTTGGGCGGGCGCGTCTCGAGGCGCACGACGTGCTCCTGCTGCAACCGCAATTCGGCGGCGTCTTCGATCGTCACCACGCGCTCGCTGGCCGGGAATGAACGAGCTGAGCGCGTTCAACAGCGTCGTCTTGCCCGAGCCCGTACCGCCGGAGATGAGAATGTTCAAACGGGCCTGCACGCAGCCGGCGAGCAGATAGACCATTTCACTCGTCAGCGCGCCCAGCTCGAGGAGCTGGTCGATCGTGATCTGCGCGCCGAACCGGCGGATCGACAGCACGGGGCCGTCGAGCGCCAGCGGCGGAATGATCGCGTTGACGCGCGAGCCGTCGGGCAGGCGCGCGTCCACCATCGGCGACGACTCGTCCACGCGGCGGCCGACGCGGCTCACGATGCGATCGATGATCGCGATGAGGTGCGCGTTGTTGCGGAAGTTCGTCGGCACGCGGGACAGCTTGCCCTTGCGCTCGACGTAGATGTCCTTCGGGCCGTTGACCAGGATGTCGGTGATCGATGGATCGCGGAAGAGCGGCTCGATCGGTCCGAGGCCGGTGACCTCGTACACGATCTGCTCGATGACCTCTTCGCGCTCGGCCTGGCTGAGCGGCGCCTTTTCGTTGCGGAGGAACTCGACGACGGCGTTTCGAATCTGCTGAACGAGCACGCCTTCGTCGGAGATCTTCTCGAGCGCCTCGAGGTCGAGCCGCTCGATGAGGCGGCGGTGCAGGTCGACCTTGAGCTGGTCGACCGGGCTCAGGACCGGCGTGTCGGAGCGCGAGCCGAACGTGCGGCCCGCCGTCGTGCGGCCGGTCGTCGGAGCGGTGCGCGAGGTCTGCTGCGTCGTGCGAGACGTTGGACGCGTGCTCGAGGCCGTAAGGGCACCCGTTATCACGCCCGTGATCGGGCCGGTACGGATTGGGCCGGTCGGCGCCGCCTGCGGAGGCTGGGGTCCGCCCGCGGGGGCCGCTGGCGCACCGCCCTGCGGCGTGCCCGCGGGAGCCTCGCCGGGCTTGCCGCCCGCGCCTGGCTTCGGGGGCTGAGGCTTATCGCGACCCATGAGTCGCTCACGAAGGCTTGCCATTAGCTCTTTCTCCCCATGCGCAAGAGTCGGCCGAAGCGCGATCCGCTCGTGTCGGCGCCGTTGCTTTCCGCGTCAGGTGCTTGCGACGAACCACCCAACTTCGCCGCGAGCTGTACGAACGATTTCGCGAGCGGCGTCGAGGCGTCCTTGTCGATGATCGGCTTGCCGCGCGTGAGGGCGTCGGTGAAAGCGCGATAGTCGTTCGGGATCCGCCAGAAGACCTCTCGCTTGAGCACTTCCTTGGCGTCACCCACGGCGACGATGTCGCCCGAGTGGTGCCGGTTCACGACGACGAAAATCTTCGATTCCGGGTACCCCAGCCGCTCGCACAGTTCCAGCGTGCGCTTCGTGCTGCCGAGCGCCGGGATCGTCAACTGCGTCACCAGAACGATACGGTCCGCCGCGTCGAAAGCCGACAGCGTCCGCTCGCTCATGTGGTGCTCGCAGTCGATCACCACGTTGAAGTGCGCCCGCAGGTGGTTGATGATCGACGACGACGCCGCGGCGTCGAGCATCTCGGACACCTCGGCGCGCTCGGACGCCGGCAGCACCCACACGCCGCCTTCGGTCGCCGACAGCACCGACATCAACAGGTCCTGGTCGATGCGGTCCATCTTCGAGACCAGGTCGCCGACGTCGTACGCCGGCTTGAGATTCAGGAACACGCGCACGTCGCCGCCGCCGACAACGAAGTCGGCGAGCGCGACGCGCTTCGTCGGGTGGTTGACGGCGAGGCCGTACGCGAGGTTGAGCGCCACGCTCGTCGTGCCGAGACCGCCCTTCCCGCTGAACACCGCCATCACGAGACCGCGCTGCGCCTCGGTGCCGGAGCGCCGCACGAGCCGGTCGAGCGCCGCGGCGAAGTCGGTCGGGTCCGGCGGCGAGACGAGAAACTCCTGCACGCCCGCGCGCATCCCCGTCAGAATCAGGTCGGCGTCGGCCTTTGGGGCCGTGCCGATCAGCAGCGAGCTCTCGCGCCGGATCTCGCGCTCGAGCAGCGTCATCTCGACGTTCGACAGCTTGTCGATCGGCGCTATTACAAGATCATAATGCTCGGCGCGCAGCTTCGGCGTTGCTTCGTTGAGCGTCGGCGAGTCGTCGATCCGGGCGAACCCGAACCGATGCAACACGTCGGCGGCGCTCTTCGGCGGGCCGGCGGCCTCGCCGATGATGAGTGCCTTGCGCTGCGTCGCCACGTCGAGTCGCTCCGCCTACGGCTTGATCGGGGGCGGCGGAAGCCGCTTCTCGATCGCTTCTCGAGCCGGGAGCGCGGTATCCGGGAAAATGCGCAGCACCGAGCCCGCCGGCGGATTCATCGGATTCACGATTATCGGCGTCACGACGATGAGGAGCTCGGTCTGATCCGTCTCCCAGGACGTGCTGCCGAACAGCGCGCCGAGAATCGGAATCGAGGACAGAAGGGGAACGCCCGTCCGCGTGCGCGACCGCTCGTCGTCCAAGAGGCCGGACAGAATCAGCGACTGGTCGCGGCGCACGTCCACTGTGGTGGCGATGCGGCGCGTCCGCAGCGCGGGAATCCGGAAGCCCGAGATTACCACCGCGTTCGCGAAGTCGAGGCTCGACACCTCAGGGTGCACGTTCAGCTTGATCAAGCTGTCGCTCACGATCTCGGGAATGAACGTGAGGCGAATGCCGAACTCCCGGTACTGGATCGTGACCGTGGGCGCGCCGTTGGTGCTCGGCTGGGCGATCGGAATCGGAATCTCGCCGCCCGCCAGGAAGCTGGCGGTGTCGTGGTTCCCCGCCAACAGGTTGGGCTCGGCGAGGATCTTGGCGTGCCCGAGCGTGGCCTGGGCGTCGATGAACGACAGGAGGCTCTTGGTGCCGAAGTCGGTGAGGAGCGTGGCGAACCTGGTGCTCGCCGGATCCAGGATGACGGCGCCCGTGGCCTTGTCGATCGAGTTGTCGGTGTTGAAGATGCCGGTCCCGACGCGAGCGTGCCCGCCAGGATCGCGATACAGGAGGTTCACGCCGAGCTGCTCGAGGTCGTTCTTCCGGACCTCGGCCACACGGACCGAGAGCATCACCGCCTTGCGGTCCGCCGGCGAACGGACGGAGACGCGGTAGTGCCGCCGCGGCTCGTTCGTGATCCAGAGGATGATGTCGGTCTCGCCCATCGCCTTGGCGTTGATGACGATGTTGCGCTCGTCAACGACGACAGCGTCGGCGATTTCCGGCGTCGCCACGGAGACGCGCGTGATCGGGTCCTGCGTGGTGATCGGTAGCGATCGCCCCGCGGGGAGCTCGATGCGTGTGATCGGATCGTCGATTGCCTGCGCGCGCGCGGCGGGAGCTACGCGATACGAATGCGCTGAGGGCGGCGGCAAGAGCGAGGAAACGAGGGGTGTGGCTCTGACGGAAAGGTTTCACGAGACGCTGGGACGAGGTTCGGATCAAAGCGGCGGTTTGTTCCGCTTTGCTGAATCGGCTTTCGCGGAATCCTTGCTGACGAACTTCCGCGTATCCTGCTTATCGGCCTTGAAGATCGTGACGACGTTCGTGTCGGCCGTTCTCGGCTTGGGAGCGACTTCGCCGGTGGACGGTTGCGGCGCGACCACCTGCGGCGGCGCCGGCGCTTGCTGAACCGGGGCCGGGCGGCGACCGGATCCGGACGACGCCCGACGAGCCGGCGCCGGGTCCACATTCGCCACGGGAGCCGAACGGAGCTGCGCGAGGACGTCGTCGGTAGTTGGCTCCGGTGGTACGGATGGAATCCGGGTCGCCGTATCCGCGCAGCGAGAGCTGGATGCGGCCGGTGCCCTGGGCGATGGCGAGCCGCTCGGCCTCGGTGGGCGTCACCTCGAGGCTGACGGTGGTCGCGGCGATCGGGCGGTTGTCGACGCTCGTCTGGTTGATCGTACCGACCGCCAGCACGCGCATGTTCGACATGAACGTCTTCGCGACGTCCTTCTGCGTCTTCGAGTCGCGCGTGACGATGAGAACGTCCACTCGGCTGTTCGGCTGGACCATTCCGTTCAGGCCCGAGACGTCGTCGATGCGCAGCGAAACGGCGCGCTTGCCCGGGTTGATCTTGACCTGAAGTCCCGGGCCGGTTCCGTCCGGCGCCAAACGGCCGGGGACGAGGACCTCGCCTCGGAACACGTCGACCCGCGTCACGCGGTTGACCACGGAATCGATCGACGCGTACGCGCCGGCGGGGATCGTGTTGATGGGCCACTCGGCGACCGTCACGCTCGCGCGGTCGATCGCCTTGCCCTCGGCGACGTCCTTGAACGCGATGACGACGGGCCGCGTGATGACGCGGTTTTGGGCCTTGGATGCTTGCAGCACCCGATAGATGCCGAACGTCGCCAGGGCGGCCGTGACGAGCGCGGCCCCGAAGATTGTCGTGTAACGTCGCTCTGCCATAAGACGCGTCCGAAGAAGAGGATTGCGCAGTTCGGCCGGCTGGCCGACCGCGTCTGGCGGCGAACGGCGCCGCTGCTACGGTGTTTCGTACCGGTACTGCGCTGTGGCGTGAAGAGTCGTGGTGAAGTCTGGAGCCGTGAGCGATCCAGCCGAGAAGACGCGGCAACCGGCGAGATCCACGTGAACGGGTAGGTGATCGCGACTTTGACTGACGGAGGGGAGAGCGCCGAGGAATCGGTAACGGCGATGTCCGCATTCTTCAGAGTATCGCCGCCGAAGGTGTACGAGTTAAATCGCTGCCTCACGACAGCCTGGATCACCGGTTGCGGTTCACCGTCGGTCTGGACCGCTCCGAATCGCGCTCCCTCGCGAGCCGCCGAGATGAGGCTGTTCGAGGTATACATGACACGGCCGAAGTCGACCATGCCGAAGGTGAGCAGGAGCAGCACGCGTGATCATCATCGCGGTCTCGAGGATCACGCTGCCATCCTGCTTCTGAAAGAACGTTCGCTGTTGCCTGTCCATCTCACACCTCAGCCGATCAGGTGCCCGGGCCACCAGAACGCCAGCAGGACGCCGGCCGAGATGGCCAGCGCGTACGGCATTCGACGGCCAGTCGCCGGCGGCGCGTTGCGCAGCATCGCGGGATGCTGCACGCCGTGTCCGAGGCGAATGAACGTCCATGTCCAACCCGAGCTGAGGATCATGTAGACAAGCGCCAGCGCGCCACCGAAGAGCGCCGTGTACAGTGCCCCTTCGACTGCGCCGCGGGCGCCGAGGAAAGTCGCCGACGCCGCAAAGAGCTTCACGTCGCCGGCGCCCAGCATTCGCAGCAGGTAGAACGGAAACCACACGGCAAACCCGGTCAGGAGCCCCGTGCCCGCGTGTGTGAGACCGTCTATTCTAGGATTTGTAACCATCGCGAACACGACTCCCGCCGCGATGGTGGCCAGCACGATCCGGTTTGGGATCAGCCGCGTCCGCAGGTCCGACACGCAGGCAGCTGCCAGGAGGCCAATCAGCAGGACACTCCCGGCGACGACCGGCGCGGGACCTGCGAACACGCGAGCTTCCAGCGATCAGCTTCCTCCGCTTACGGGAGGTTGCTGTTCACCTTGTTGAAGCCGTTGCTGATCTTGCTGCCGATGGTCTTGATGGCCACGATGCAGAGGACGGCGATGAGCAGTACGAGCATGCCGTACTCGAGCAGGGCCGCGCCCTCTTCTTCCTTGACGAAGTTGCGGGCGATGGCGGTGAGGCGGTTCATGAGGGCTCCAGATGAGGGGTAAGGGGACGAGCGACTGCAATCCAGCGAACTGCAACTTCGGCGGGCGCTACGATTCAGACGGGATTTTGAATCGGGAACTCGCAAATTTCCACGCTTATGGAAGCAGACTATTCGCCGAGTTGAAACCGTTGGCGACTTTGCTTCCGATGGTCTTCACTGCGATGATGCAGAGCAGAGCGATCAGCATAACGAGCATGCCGTACTCGATCAGCGCCGCACCGTCTTCGCTTTTGACCAGCCGTTTCGCGACCTCTAACATCCGGCGTCCTGTTGGCGTCATGTTCAGTCTCGACTTGCGAAAGCGTAAGGGAGAGGGCTGAGCTTCGCGGACGGAGTATTCTGTGACAGGTACGCGACGAACCATCTTCGCAAAACGCAACGGAGGTCTATGGCTCCCAATGGCTTTCGGGTCGATCTGATGGTAGAGTGACGCGCCGCGAACATTGGGCTGGCGTTCACGACCGCGCAAGCCCGCCTCATGTGGCCGCCCGCACCCCCCGATCCTCGTGACCCGCCTCACCCTCTGCAACGCTGGGACCGCCAGTTCGAAAATCGCCCCGACGGTCGACCTCGTCGTGAATCGAGCCCAGCCATTCGAGGCGGGCTAGATTGGTCGAAGAGAAAGAATATCAACACGTTACGACATAGTTTCTTCAACGAAAAAAAGCCAGAAACCGTTCAGATCAGGCAGCTGGGTTCGGGTTGTCGTAGACACGTTTTTGTACTTGCCGGCCCCAGGCAACACGCACCGACTGTTGCGTTTTGTCAACAGGCGCGGAATAGTGTCCACAACAATCGAGCACTACAATTAGCTCCAATGCTTTTTCTTGGCTGGATGATGCTCGATTCGCCGCGTCCTGGCGAGACTTTGAATCACGGTCGCCGTCAGCTGCGTTCGCGACGCCCCGGGGATCGGCTCGGCTCGTCCCGAGATAATTTAGGAATCTTAATATGCGTGAGCCGATCGCCCTCTCGGTGGTGATCCCGGCGTATAACGAAGCGACAAGACTTCCGGCGACGCTGCGCGATCTCCGCGCGTTCCTCGATCGCGACGGACGGCGCGCCGAAGTCATCATCGTCGACGACGGCTCCACGGACGGAACGAGCGAGGTCGTGCGGCGACTCGAGGCCGAAGACGAACGGATACGTCTCATTCGGTTGCCCCAGAATCGCGGCAAGGGCTACGCGGTGCGGACCGGCGTCGTGAACGCCGCGGGTCGCCTCGTCCTCTTCGCGGACGCCGACGGGGCGACTCCATTCCCCGAGCTGGCCCGTCTCGAGTCGCACCTGGCGGGCGGAGCCCGCGTTGCCATCGGCTCGCGGGGCATCCACGACCGAAGCACCAAAGTCGAGGCCCGCCTCTACCGGCGAATCGCCGGGCGAATCTTCCACGCCGTGGTACGTCTGTACGCGATTCGCGGATTCACCGACACGCAGTGCGGCTTCAAGCTCTTCGACGCGGCCGCGGCGCACGACCTCTTCTCACGAATGCGAATGAGCGGCTACAGCTTCGACGTCGAGGTCCTGCTCATGGCGCTGCGCTCGGGCTACCGCGTGGACGAAGTCCCGGTGAACTGGACCCACCAGCCGGGCTCGAAGGTCCACGTCGTTCGCGACGGTCTCCGGATGGCGATGGACGTGATGCGGATTCGGGCGAACGCGCTGCGCGGGCTCTACGACCGTCCGCACATCGCGCTGCCGGAGTCGGCGATCGCGGCGTCGGCCGAGACGTCTCGCCCCTGACCCGCCCCGCCTCGTCCCGGTCGAGCTATTCTCGGCGCGCCGCGACGACAAGCGACTGACAAGTGGCGCTTCGCGGATCGAGCGACTGCATCACGGGCAGGACCGAATGCGGGAGCGGAATGGTCCCAGCCTTCTGCCACCACGAGTCCTTCACCCAGAGCCCGATCATCCGCGCTGGACCTTCGAGCTCGCTGGTCATCGCCACCCGGTGCCAACCGTGCGCCGTGTCGAGCACCGCGGCCACGGGAAACGGCACGGGGAAGATCGCGAGGTCCGCGGTTCGCCACGGCTGAAGAGGAATGTTCCGCGTGAACGGCACGAAGTAAGTCTCCGGCCGCGAGACTGAATCGGCGAAGATCACGCGGCCGTCGATCGATTCCGACAGGTATGGAAGCCGCCACGGCACGTATCCGCCGTAGTTGAACGTCGTCACGAGCCGCCCGCCCACGTCATGGCGCGTGTTGCAGTCGAGCCACTTGGCCAGCGATTCGATCGATTTGGCGTTCGTCGACGGGAGGTACCGCGAGGAGAGGTCCCCGCCCAGTAGCGACGGGTCTTCCCATGTTTCCAGGCCCGCCGCGGCGACGAGCGCGAAGATGACCACGACTATCGCGCGCTGCGCCGTGCGAACGACCGGCACCGCCGGCGTTCGCAACTGCGAGATCGCGAGCCCCGACAGTGGAATCGTCAGCAACCACCAAACGACCAGCGATCGAACCGCGAGGGCGAACATCAGTAAACCCGCGAGCCACAACAGACCGTGGAGGACGCGGCTCTTCACATCGAGTCGTGACGCCACCGCCCACGGCAGGGCCGTGAAGAACAGGCACAGGCCGAGCGATCCGCTTCCTTCCGTCACCAGCATCAGGTAGCCGGGCTTGTACTCATTGATCCCCGTCGGGGGGCCGAACAAGGCGTTCTTCGCGAAGTTGAGCGCGAATACCTCGTGCCAATGCAAGCGCATAGGGCGAGACGAACCAGCCGATCGCCACCGCGATCGGCACGAGTAGTATCCGCTTTCGGTCGGCCGGCGGGTTGGTCAACAAGAGAACGCACGGCGCGGCGGCAATCGGAAACAACAGGTGCGTGTTTGCCAGGACCACGCTTGCGCACGTCAGCCCGACGAGCGTCGGCGCGAGGCGCTTTGTGTCGAGCGATCGATAGACCAACGCCCAGACCAGCGGTGTGACGATCAGCAGGACGCTCTGCGGGCGCACGTATGGGGTGGCACCGAGGGTCACGATGAGATTGCCCGCGACCATCACGGCGATGACCCACGGATTCCAGCGCGCCGCTCTTCCCAGCACCACCATCACCGCGGCGAGCGCGACGTAGATGATTCCCTGAAGCACGTTCAACCCGATCGGACCGAAGTGCTCGATCAGCTCGAAATAGAGCAGCTCGATCGCCCACGAATACGCCTGGAACGGAGCCCCGGGTCGAGTCCAGGCGAACGGCTCGATGAACGGCACCGCGTGATGTTTGGCGACCCACTCGCCGGTCGCGAGATGAATGGAGAGGTCAGGGTCGGCGAACGGCATGGAAAAGCCGGCGACGAAAAGAAGCAGCGCAATCAACGCGAGCTGCCACCGCCACAGCGGGCCCAGTGCTTCGCGCCACTGTTCGTCCCAGCTCACAGTCGGTTCAGGCATCGCTTGGCTTGGAGAAAACCGCGATCACCGATCGCCCCACAGAATACGAAACGAGTCGATCGAGCACGCGTGAGATTGGAATGATGAAGCCGTCCCAGAATTTCACCTGCCCTCCTCCCGGCGCGTCCTGACGAAGGACGAACTTGTTCGCCAGCGAGGCAACCATACCGAGAGAATCGAGGTAGAACACCTCGCGCCGTCGCAACTCTCGCGGAAAAACGGCGGCAAGAGTCCGTGATGTATATCGGCGGAAGTGGCCCAGCGCCGTGTCCATGGCGCTGAACAGAACCTGAAACGCCGGACAGAGCACGACCAGCGCGCCGTCTTTGGCGAGAAGTCTCGTCGCTCGCGCCAGCTCGGCACTGTCGTCCTCGATATGTTCGAGCACGTCTATGTACAGAATGCAATCGAACCGCTCGGCGGGATCGAGCGCGCTGATGTCGCCGACGACGACGCGCGTCGGCACCGGCGATGGATTGGCGGCGAGGGTCGCTGAAAGCTCCTGCGCCAGCGCGGCATCGGGCTCCAGGCAAACCCACTCGGTTTGCGACCCGCTGCGGAGGTGCACCGTCGTTCCGCCCAACCCCGCACCAACTTCCAGGACGCGCCCGCGGACGTACTTCGCCAGGCGCGTGCCGAAGTACGCCTTCCAGTTGGTGGCGTGGCGTGCCTGCTCGAGTTCCTGCCCAGCGTAGGCGAAATCAGTCATGAGGAGGGCAATCGTGGACCTCGACGATTGCCCAGGCTTAGTCGAAACTACCGGGCGTGGTCAGGATTGGGCCACTTCGGGCTATGAACGCCTAACGGGAGCCGTGGACGCACGCGTCCACGTACTCCGGCAGCCCGGCCATGGCGCATTGACGCTCTGCGCTCTTGTCGTCGGCGAAGAGCGGCGCGATGCGGACGCCGATGGACTCGAAGCATTTCTTGCGCGCGCCGGCCGGAACCGCCGCCGCAAAAATCGATCGCGCCGGTGGCGCCCAGGTCGCGATCGACGAGCGCCTCGACCGCACCGGCGAAGCAGTCCGACTCGAACGCGCCCGCCCCCGAGCACGTCCCGATGACCTTCGTCCGGTTCCACGCAAAGAATGCCTGGCTCTGCTTGCCGAAGCCGCGATAGCAATTGGATGCCGCGCTCGATGGCGCAAGCGAACAGTCCTTGAGCGTTTTCTCAATGTCGTAGGCATTGAGCCGCGCGATCACGAGCGGCTGATACGACCAGCACGACGGCTGGTACTGCGACGCGACGCTGTCACAAGGAAACGCCAGGTCGGATTTGCGGAAACGGTCCGTCGAAGGCGCGGGACCCATGTTCATCGCCATGTGATCGTGCGCCGCCATCGCGCTGTCGCCGACGTTCATTCCCTTCATGCCCACGCCGTGCACGGCGTTCTCCATGAACACGCCGTCGTGGCATTCGCCGCGCAGGTCGCCGGAGTCGAACACGTCGCATGCGCCGAGTGCGCGCGAGAGATCATAGCCCATCGCCTCGGTGAACCCGTGCCCGAGCCCGTGCGCGCACTCCATCGTCAGTTGGCGCGCGTCGCCGGGGCGAGCGAACGACGTGCACAGCTTCGCCATCGCCGCCGGATCGACGCTCTTCTGCGAGGCGAGCAGTCCCTCGAGCACCCCGTGATAGCACCCAGCCTCGAACGTCGGCCGGCACTCGCGCAACACCGCCGGATCGTGATGGTTGTTGGCGATCGCGTAGCGGCCGAGCGCGTGGGCGATCATGTGGCCGTCGCCCTCGAGCGTCGAATCCTTTTTGACAAGCGCCGCGAGACTGTCCATCGCGCGGCCGACGCCCTGCGACTTCGCCGTGAGGAAGACCGAAGCGACGTCGAGGTCGCGCGTCGAGACGGCCGACCAGTCGAACGGCGCCGGCGCCTGCGGTCGCGACGCGGCATCGCTGGCGCGGAGCCAGGCGAAGACGAGCAGCGCGATCAAGAGAACGGCGGTGAGGTCGATGAGGCGGCGAATCACTTGGCGAGTGCGGGGACGGAGTGCGGAGAACTGGGACGAGTGCGGGGACGGTGTACGGAGAACTGGGACGAGTGCGGGGACAGAGTGCGGAGGTGCGTTCATCGTGTTACCAGCCGCCTCGACATGACGCGTATCACGAAGCTCTAGTGACATCGCCGTCGTTCGCGGTCCACCGGTCCACCGGTCCACCGGTCCACCCAAAAAACCGCTCGACTCCCGCCCTCCGAAGTGAACTATAGAACACGTCTTGCATTCGTGGCCGGCTCGGTCGAAAAACTTGCATCCCGGAGGAACCGATGCCCCGCTCCACGACCCTGACCGCCGCCGCATTGACCGCTCTCGCCGCCTGCGCCTTCGCGGCGCCCGCCGCCTCGCAGGTCACCACCGCCGGCGGCGAAGTCGTCTCCACCGCACAGAAACATCTCGTCGACAATCTGATCACCATCGATTCCATCCAGGCCGCGACGGCGAAGCTCGCGGCGATGAAGACGGAGAACCCGGCCGTGAAAGAATTCGCCAACACGCTCGCCGCCGACCATGCGGCACACGCCGGCGGACTACAGAAAGTCGCGGACAAGAAGGACGTCGGGCGCGAGGCCGATCCCGGCAACCCGCTCGCGGCGGAATTCGCCAAGCGATATTCGTCGCTCGAGTCGACGCCGGCGGGCCCCGAATTCGATCGCACCTTCCTGAAAATCGTCGTGGCGAACCATCAGGCCGAGATCTCGGCGATCAACGATGGAAAGGTCGCCGCGAAAGACGACGACTTGAAGAAGGATCTCAGCCAGACGCTCAGCGGACTTCAGAGCCATCTCGCGAAGGCGAACGAGCTGGCGGCGACGCTCGACAAGCCTGGCGCGGCGAAGCCGCCGCTGTAAGCCCAAGGTCCACTCGCGGTCCCGGCTCCGAGGTTCAACTTGGAGCCGGGAATCGCGACGGCTGGACAGCTTGACGGCTTGACGGCCGCCGGTGGCGTCGGTCGTTGTCTCTCAGATGCATCCAAGAAGTCCAATGAGCATCCGCCGCATCGTTTCGCTCGCCGTTTGCGCGACGCTGGCCGTCGCCGCCGCGTGCTCCGACCCGCATTCGACCTCGCCGGGCGACACCGCCAACGCCGACGCAACCGTTCGACTCGTCAACGCCACCGACGCCGCGCTCGACTTGCGGCAGGGCAATTCCGTTGTGGACGGCGGCGACGCTCTCGCGTTCGGCACCGGAACGCCGTGCACGAAGGTGAGCGCTCCGGATCCACAGCTCGCCGTGACCGCCGCCGGAAGCAAGAGCAACCTCGCCGGCTTCGACCCCTCGTTCGACGCCGGCCATAGCTACACGATCGTCGCGTTTCCCGGCGGGGGCTCGGCGACGAGCTTCGCGATGCTTCTCAATGCGTTCCAGCCCACGTCGAACACCGCCGGCTTTCGCGTGCTCAACGCCACCAGCGATCCCACGGCGCTCGACGCATTCGTCACGAACCCCGGCGCCACGCTTGCGACTCGCACGACCTCCAACACCGCCCCCGGCACCGCCTCCGCCTTCGTGGGCGTCGCCGCGGGCATGCGGCAAATCCGCCTGACCGCCGCGGGCTCGCACACCGTACTACTCGACGCGGGCGCGATTCGGCTGACCGCAGGCACGAGCTACACGATCATCGTCGCCCCCGCTGCTCCCGGCAAATCCGCACTGCGCGCGATTCTGGTTAGCGCCTGCTAACGGCGGCACGGCGCGTGGCTCCTCGTGGGGGCTCGGGCTCGGGGTGGGGCTGTCCTCCGCGGACCAGTGCAGTATCGCCGATACTGCCGGGCGATACTGCCTCGGCTCCGCTCCGGACAGCCCCACCCGCTCGCTCGCCCTCGAGTGCGCGCGCGTGACCGCGTGAGCGGCGACGAGCCAGTGCGGGCGGTGCGGTGCCGCGCGCCGAGGCTCGATGCGGGGGCACGCGCCCGCACACAGGCACGCGCCCGCACGGAGGCAGCGCCCGAGACGGCCCGGGGTCTGGAGCGCGAGCCGAGGCAATACTGGCCGGCGGTATCGCCAGTATTGCACTGGTCGCGCGGAACGACCCCGGGCGGCTCGGGCGCGTGAATGCCGTGTGAATGCCGCGCGAGGCGGCTCGACGCGGTAACGCATGTCACCGACCCGAGGCATAAAGGCTGCGAGCGTATGGGCACGCTTGCGGCGGCGGCCGTGTCCGCCTGCTGCGCGACCATTCAATCTCGCATCGGGAGAAGTGCAATGCAGCTTCGGCGAACCTTGGCGTGGACGGCGGCTTCCATCATGCTCGCGGGACTCGCCGCGGCGTGCTCATCCGACTCGATGCTTCCCACGCTCACCAAAAGCGGCACCGTCGTCGTGCAATTGAGCGACGCGCCTTTTCTGACCGATTCCGTGCAGAGCGTCGACGTGTTCGTCGTCGAGGCCGACGGACGGGCGACCGCCACGGACGACAATGACGCGAACGCGAACGTCGACAATTCGGCGGTCGGCGGGTGGACCGTTCTCGCAACGCCCAACCAGTCGTACAACCTGCTCGCGCTCCGCAACGGAGCCACCGCGACGCTCGGACAGGTTGGGCTCGCCGCCGGGACGTACAGCGGCTTCCGGCTGATCATCGATCAGAGCAAGTCGAGCGTGACGCTGAAGAACGGCACGGTGCTCACCGGGACCAGCAACCCGGGCATCAAGTTCCCCAGCGCGGCGAAGTCGGGGCTCAAGATCAATTTGTCGAAGGCCCTCACGATCGTCGGCGGCGCGACGACGACGCTGCTCGTGGACTTCGACGTGAACGACAGCTTCGTGCTCCGCGGCAACACCATCTCGCAGAACGGGCTGCTCTTCAAGCCGGTGGTCAACGCGACCATCATCGACGCGGCCACGGTCAACGCGACGATTCGCCTCGCCAACGCCACCGACGTCGCGCTCGATCTGCGCCAGGGCACCAGCGTCGCGAGCGGCGGCAGCAATCTCGCCTTCGGCGGCGTCTCGTCGTGCACGAGCGTCACCGCCGCATCGCCCGGTCTGGGCGTGGCGCTGACGGGAACGACGACCAACCTCTCCGCCTTCGCGCCGACGCTCGTCGCCGGCAACAGCTACACGTTCGTCGCCTTCGGCAGCGGCGCCTCGACCAATTTCGCCACGCTCGTGAACACGTTCACGCCGACCGCCGGCCAGGCGGGCTTCCGCGTGTTCAACGCGACAGGCGGGGCAACAGCAATCGACGCGTTCGTGACGCCCGTCGCCGCGGTGCTCGCGACTCCAACGGTTTCGGCGGCCGTCTCCGGCACCGCCACGGCGTTCGTGAGCGTTCCGACCGGATCGCAGCAGATACGTCTCACGTCCACCGGCTTGTTGACTCCGCTGCTTCTCGACCTCGGCGCGCAGACGCTCACCGCAGGCACGAACTACACGTTGGTCATCGCGCCGCCTGCGAGCGGTTCGACCACCCTGCGCGCGTTCCTCGTGCCCGGCTGCTGACCGGGCTCCGTGTTTGGTTCGAGGCTCGGGGTGGGGCTGTCCTCCGCGGACCAGTGCAGTATCGCCGATACTGCCGGGCGATACTGCCTCGGCTCCGCTCCGGACAGCCCCACCCGCTCGCTCGGCCGCTCCGGACTGCGCGTGCTTGACCGCGCGAAGCGCGATGCGCCGGTGGATGCGGCGCGCTGCTTGGTCGCGCAAGCCTGAGGCGGAGGCACGCGCCCGCACGGAGGCAAGACCGTGGGCGCCCAGGCTGAGAGAGCGCGCGCACGGAGGCAGCGCCGAGATGGCCCGGGGTCTGGAGCGCGAGCCGAGGCAATACTGACCGGCAGTATCGTCAGTATTGCACTGGTCGCGCGGAAGACCTCGGGCGGCTCGGCGCGTGACGGCTCGGGCGCGCGAGACGCGCGAGACGCGCGAGACGCGCGAGACGCGCGACGAATCAGTTCTTCAGGATCGCCGCGCCGAGAGGGTGACCGTCGATCTGCTCGGACGGCTTGACGCCGGCGATCTGCGCGAACGTTGGCGCGATGTCGACGGTTCGCGCGAGCTCGTCATAGCGCCCCGGCCGAATCCACGGGCCGTAGAACACGATCGGCACGTGCGTGTCGTCGTCCCACGGCGAGCCGTGAACGCCGGGCGTGGTGCCCCACACGCTTCCATGGTTGAGCGTCACCACGACCGCCACCGGCCAGTCGGGCGGGATCGCGTGTCGCCAGCGGCGCGCGATGACGTCCTTCACCGTGTCGGCCGAGAGAAGGTCCTTGAAGAGATCCGCGCGCATGACGCCGGGTTGATGCTTGGCCGAGTCGGCGAACGCGCGGGCGAGTGAGTCGGCGTTGATGTGGGAGCGATTCAGGCGCGAGCGGTTGAGGAGGAGCACTGCGTCGGCGTAGTCCATCGCCGAATCGGTGTTCATCTTCTTGGCGAGCGTGGCCTGAAAGTCGGCGGCGAGCGGTGACAGGTCGACACGAGTGGGACGCGGCGAGTCGCCGTGCTCTTCGGCGAGCTCCGGCATTTGCGTCACGCCATGGTCCGCGGTGAGCGCGAAGACGATCGTCGACGAATCGCGCAGCTTGTAGAGCGAGTCGATCAACACGCCGACGGCGCGATCGACGCGGAGGATCTGGTCGTGCAGCTCGCGCGACGACATTCCGAAGCGGTGCCCAACGGCGTCGGTCGACGAGAGCGAGACCGCGAGGAGATCCGTCGAGCGGCCGGCGCCGAGTCGCATGGCGTTCACGCCGGCGAGGGCGAATTGGACGGTGACGTCGTCCATCCACGGGAAGGCGAGCAGGTTGCGCGCGGCCGCGGCGGAATCGGCGAACATCACGTGCGGGAACGCCGGCTCTCGGCCGCCGTCCTCGAAGATCACCGTGTCCGGCTCGGGATATTCCGAGAGCGAGAGGAGCGGCGTCCACGCCTTGCCCGCGTAGCTCTGCGGAATTCGAAGCGCGTTGAATGCGTTGACCCAGTCGGGGAGCTCATCGCCGTAGTAGCTGCTGGTCGAGAAGCGTCCGTCGCTCTGGTACCAGTACACCGACTGGCGCGAGCGGCCGATCGGCAGAATCGCGCCGCGGTCTTTTCTCGAGACCGAGAGCGCGCGCGAGCGCGAGTCGCGGTTTTTGAGCCAATCGAACAGCGTCGACCCCTTGAATCGAAACGGCGACGCGCCCGGGCCGCCGCCGCCGATGATCGGCGAGCCCGCGATCCGGAACTCCTTCCGTGTTGAACACGATCCCCGTTCGATACGGCTCGCGCCCGGATAGAAGCGTGGCGTGACCCGGGGCGGTCTCGCTGTTGGCGTGGTCCTGAAACGCGTTCGTGAAAACGGCGCCGTTCTTGGTGAGGCGCGCGAGACCGCCGGTGAATTGGCTCGACCATTTGTCGAGATAGTCGGCGCGCATCTGATCGATCGTGATCAGGACGATCAGCTTGGGCGGGGCGCTCGGCTGAACCGCCGGGACGCTCGGCTGCGCGGAGCTCTGAGGCGGCGAACAGGCGCAGGCGAGGGAGAGAAAGGCGGCGATCCAGGAGGGACTGGAGGACTTCATCGAAATGGGAGGAAAAGAAAAGGCCGAAGGACGAAACTGGCGAACGGCGAAACTGGCGAACGGCGAGACCGGCGAACGGCGAGACCGGCGAACGGCGAGACTGGCGAACGCCGAAACTGGCGAACGCCGAAACTGGCGAACGGCGAAACTGGCGAACGGCGAGACCGGCGAACGGCGAGACCGGCGAACGGCGAGACTGGCGAACGCCGAAACTGGCGAACTCCGAAGGGGTGCAGAAAGGGGCAACACGGCTCGCGCCAGTTCAAGGGCCGACAGTCGCCAGGCGAGCGCTGGTCTGACGTCCGATGTCAGACATCAGTCTTCCGACTTCGAGCCCAAGATCGGGGCCAGTATGCCAAGCCAGACCGCAGACTGGCCGCGATCCCACGCCGTTTGAGGCCGCAGAATGGCCGCGATCCCACGCCGTTTGCGTTCTTAGTGTTGGATCTCCGCCCACCCGATGTATAGTTTGCACGTCATGCGTCGCCCCGTGTGGCTCCGCGCCCTCGCTGCCGTTTGGGCCATCTGGCTCCAGGCTGCCCTGCTCGACCCGGGCAGCTTCGACCGTTGCCCCGAACATGGTCGCCACGCGGCGGCCATGCAGATGGCGGATCACGCCGGCACCGCCGAGCATGCCGCTGCTCACCATCACGGCGCCCCCGGCGACCAGCATGGCCAGCACTCCTGCACGTGCCTTGGCGCCTGCTGCTGCGTGCCGGCCGTCGCGGTGCCTGCGCCCAGTATCGACGCTCCGCTCGTCGCGAGCGTCGATGCGGCGCCGATCGGCGTCGTGGACGCCAGCACTATCCCGGCGCTGCGGCCGCATTCCCTTCCCTTCGCGAACGGTCCTCCGATTTCCCAGGCGTAGGCGTCCCTAGCCGGACCGCCTGACGCCCGATCCCGTCGCGCCCTCGCCGATGAGCGAGGCGCGCCGTGCCGCGTATCCGCGCGGCCGCGTCGTGCGTGCTCGAACCGAGCGCGCCCGCGGCCATCACCGATCGCTCATTGGGAGAGATAGAGGACATGCCAGCAGTCTTCCGCCTTCGACATTTCGCGTGCCCGCTCGTCTTCTGCGTCGCGACGCCGCTCGCCGCGCAGGACTCGACGCATGCCGCTCGCCACACCACGCGCGCCGACTCGGCGGCGCGTCTCAAGCCGGTTACGATCGTCGCCACACCGCCCGAGCGCTCCGAGCCGATGGCGGCGACGACGATCGACGCGGCGACGATTCGGTTGACGCCCGCCGCGACGCCCTACGAGCTGCTCCGCCAGGCGGCCGGGCTCGAGGTCCATCAGCAGGGCCAGGGGCCGGGGTTCGGCTCCGACGTCTCGCTGCGCGGCTTCAGCTCGGACCACGCGACCGACGTCGCGCTCTGGGTGGACGGCGTGCCGATCAACGAGCCGGTGAACGGCCACGCCGAGGGGTACAACGATTTCTCGGTGCTCTTCCCCGGCGGCATTCGCGACATCGACGTCATTCATGGGCCGACCAGCGCGTTGTTCGGCAACTTCGCGCTCGCCGGCACGGTGAACGTGCGCACGATCGACCGCATGAGCGGCAGTGAGCTGACCGCGTCGGGCGGATCGTTCGGCCGCGCTGACGTCATGGGCATGACGGGGTTCGACCACGGCGCGCGCGGCGGCGGTGTGCTCGGCGCGCGCTACATCCAGGAGAACGGCTTTCGCCCGAACTCGCACTTCGACATCGCGCAGGGTCACGCGCGCGTCGTGCACGATCTGTCGACCGGCGTCACGATCGACGCGGGGGCCGAGCTTTACGGCACGAACTTGGGACTCGCCGGGCTTCCTCGGCGAGGACGAGTTCGCCCGCCATGACTACGACATCGTGTCGAATCCCACAGACGGCGGCTACAAGCGCCGAGCGCAGGAGCGGGTGAGCCTGCGCGTGCTCGGCTCGAACTATCTGTGGCGCACGACGGTGTACGGAACGCAGGGCCGCTGGCAGCTCTTCCTCACCATTCCGCCGGCCGGCGGCAAGTTCGAGGGGTCGGGCAGCCAGAGCGAGGAAGAGGATTCGCGCGCCGGGGCGGGCGCGACGAGCGCGATCACGTGGACGCTGCCTCGCAGCGAGGTCACGGCGGGGGTCGAGACGCGGTGGGACCGGTCGAACTACGAGAACTACTTCACGACGACGCGCCGGCGCGACTCGACGGCCGCGAACGTCGCCGGCATGCAGGCGTCGGGAGCGCCATTCATCCAATCGTCGTTCGAGCTGACGGATCGCATTCGCGCCGACGTCGGCGCGCGGTACGACGTGCTGAACACGCGCTCGACGCCGAAGGATTCATCGGCGGTGAGCGCCACGCACGGCGTGTTCTCTCCCAAGCTCGGACTCATCGGGCGCGTGTCGTCGTCGGTGAGCGCGTACGCGAACGCGTCGCGCGGGTTCCGGTCGACGGATGGTCTCATCGTGGACCCCACGCTCGCGCCGATCACGGCGTGGGCGTACGAGGGCGGCTTGAAGGTGGATCGCGCCGGCGCGAGCGCGTCGGTGGGGCTGTTCCGGATGGACGTGAGCAACGAGCAGACGTTCGATCCGGTGCTGCTCACGACGACGAACGGCGGGGCGAGCCGGCGGCAGGGGGTGGAGCTCGAGTGGCGGGTGCCGCTGGCGAGTCAGACGGTGGCGGTGAGCGGCAACTGGACGTTCAACGACGCGCGGTATCGGAGCTACGGTCCTGGTCAACGACGACGGCGACGTCGTGCCGCTCAGCGGGCTTCGCGTGTACAACACGTCGAAGTACGTCGGGACGTCGGCGCTCGACGTTGCGCCGCTCGGGCAGCCGTGGCGGATGCGGGTCAGCGGGAACTGGGTCGGTCCGTACTCGCCGTTCGACGAGCCGGGGGCGGTGCTCGGCGCGTACGGGCTGGCGCATGTAAGCGGGGCGTGGACGTTCCCGCGATCCGAGCTGGAGGCGGGAGTGCGCAACGTGTTCGATCGGGCGTATCCGGAGGTGGTGGCGGGCGGGGTCGTGTCGCCGGGGGAGCCGAGGACGGTGTTCGTGTCGGTGCGCGTAAAGCCATAATGCAAGAGCCCAGCGGAAGGAGGCGCCCCGGGTGATTTGGCGTGCACGGCGCCAGAAATGGGGACTAGGCGGGGTCGCGCCGTTACGCGAGCCGCATCGAGACCACGCGAGCGGAGCGGCGCTAGTGCCCCTCGGGCCTCTCACACCAAGAAGGGCACGGGGGCTAAGATTCCTGCCTACGGATGCGCGGTTGACATGGCGCGAGGATACGTCATCCGTGAAATTTGGATCTGCCGATACTAGAAGAGGCATTTCCTGATTCCGGTCTGAGTCCAGATTCGCTCGTCGTCGCCCCCGATGACCTCCGCTACACAGGATCTCGCCCGTAGCAAGCCGCGCGAACCGCGCGTCGCCGCGTATCGCACGGCGATCGCGGCGGCGTTTCAGGAGTCGCGTTGGTTCTTGTTGGCGGTTGGCGCCCAGCTTCTCGCCAGCGCAATCATTTGCGGCCTGGCCGGACGGCCGATGCTCGCGGGTCCTTTTGACGCGTACGACGCCGTGCTGTGGACCACCCTCATCTTTGCGTCCATGGCACTGGCCGGCGAAATGTTCCGCCGGCGGCTGCTGGAGCCGACCGGCATGTCCACGCTAGAGGCCTACGCCCGCGCGTGGCACGGCATGCGCGAAGATTTGCTCACGAAGGAATACGTCGCGACGGTCGCGCTCACGCTCGTTCTGTCGCCGCTTTGCCTTTCCGCATTCTCCGCGGCCAAGCAAGCAATCCCGGAACTTCATCCGTTCAGTTGGGACGGCCCGCTGTCCGCCTGGGGGAGTCTCCTCAATGGCGGCCGTCCCCTGTGGCAGCGCCTGCAGCCGGTGCTGGGCAAGCCGGCGATCACGACGTCGCTGGATTGGTTTTACCATCGGGCGTGGATCGCCCTTCTGATGGCGACGTTCGTTTGGACGGCGCTAATGCGGCCGTCACACTTGCGAAGGCGATACCTTCTCTCATTCGTCTCGCTGTTCTTGGTGGTGGGCAACCTCCTGGCGTTGGCGCTCGCGTCGGCAGGCCCGGCGTACTACGATCTCGTGACGGGAGGTGGGCACCATCCGTACGCAGACCTCGTGTCGTACCTCAGATCGGTCGACGCTCGCTCGCCCTTGCTGTCGGTCCGCGGCGAGGATGCCCTTTGGTTCGCGTACCGCAATCGCGTCGAGGCGTTCGGCCTCGGCGTGTCGGCGATGCCGAGCGTTCACGTCGCCGCGGCGGTGCTCACGTCGTTTTTTGGCTTCGCGTTCTCCAGGTGGTTGGGCGTGCTGCTTTCGATCGTCGCGGTGTGCACATTCGTCGCGTCGATCGCGCTGGGCTGGCACTATGCGCTCGATGGCTACGTCGGCGCTCTGATCGCATGCGCAATCTGGTGGTTGGCGGGTCGAGTGACGCGGGACCCGGCAGCCTGAGCGCGGCGAATCTGCCGCTGGGGCGAGCGACCGGCTCGACTACCGTCCCGACAAGCCAGCGCGCGATTCGCATTGCGATCGCCGTCTTGTTGGCGACCGCTGTCTCGAGCCTCCTGTGGGTCACACCTCCGGCGTTTTGGTCCTCTTCGTATTTTCTCGCCGGCGCGCTGGCGTTCTTGGTTTACGTCGAGGCGCCGCGCGCGCGGCTGCCGGCGCTTCTTCTTGGCGTGCTGATGGCGGTCGGATACAGCGCGCGTTGGAGTGGATCGGGTCAGTGGTTGCTCGCCACGTTCAACGGGTTCGGTGCGGCTGGGATGGTGGTCGCGACGTCTTACGCCCTCTGGTCGGAGGACGCCGATGGAGCGCGGGCCCGCCGGGCGGCGGCGCTGTGTGTCCTTCTCTTCCCGGCATACCTGTACCTAGCGCTGCTGGCGCTCAACGCGCTCGCGGCGGCGGCTCCGCCGACTTTCGATGGAATGCTCGCCATTGCCGACAGATCACTGGTCGGAGACGCCAGCTTCGGGGTTGGGCGATGGCTTGCCGATCACCGCGCCATACGCTCCACCGCATATCTCGCGTATCAGGGTGCTCCGGTCGTGTTGGTCGCGGGCGCAGGGCTCTATCGTCGCCGGCGCCCGAGGCGCGGCTTCGACGTGCTGGTTGGAGTCGTCGTCGCGGGCGCCCTTGGCTTCGCGCTCTACTCGATTGTGCCGGCGGCCGGGCCCATTTATCGATGGGGCGCCGCGTTCCCCCTGCATCCACCGCGCGACATCGCTCCAACGCTCGCGCGTGCAGGCGGCTATCCTAACGCAATGCCATCGGTTCATATGGCATGCGCCGTCATCATGCTGGCCGCCCTGTGGCCCGTCGGGCTCAAGGAGCGAGCCTTTGGGGTTCTGTTCATCACTCTCACGCTGATCGCCACTCTGGGCTTCGGCCAGCACTACCTCATCGATTTGATCGTGGCCGTCCCCTTCGGTATGATGGCGTGGTTAGTCGCGCTCCGTCCGCCAAACTGGCGACGCTGGTCGCTCGCTTGCGGCGCGCTCGTGGTCGTGTGGCTCTTTGCGCTCCGCTGGGCGGCCGTCCCCGTTACCGCCCCGAGCCTCGCGTGGTTGGCCACGAGTGCCGCTGTTACCCTCAGCGTCGGGGCGCTGTGGTCGATGAAGCACTCGTACCGATGACTTCAGTCGCGGAGTATCGCGCGTCTCCGATCAGCGTCATTGAGCTGCGGCGCCCAGTCGTTCCGCTGACCGCGGTCGCCCTGTTGGGCGTGTTGATATGGCGCATCCCGACCGACTATGCGTTCGGCGCATATGCATTTGCCGGCGCCGCGCTCATGTTCGTTTTGCGCGGCTCGCACGTGGGCGAGATCGTCGGCGTCGTGGCGGGAGGGCCGGCGATCGCGACCATCGTTCGACTGGCGCATTCATCGACACCCGGCCCTTGGTTGTCTTCGATCGCAATCGGATTTGGCGGCGCTGCAATACTGGCAGCCGCCCTGACCACGGCGATGGCCTCCGGCGAGGCGAGACCGCCGGCGCTGTTGCGCCTCGCCGCCGTACTCACGATGCCGGCGTTCGTGGTGGTGGCCGGAATTTTTCTCGAGGCGTCGGCCGGCTGGCATCCAATGACCTTCGACAGCCTGCTCGCCGCCGTGGATCGATCGTTCGGCGGCGACGTCAGCTCGGCCGCGGGTACTACCGTTCGACGCTCCGCCGTGTTGTGGTGGACGTGTAAGATCGTCTACGACTCGCTTCCGCTGGCACTCTGTCTGGTCGCTGCCGCGCGATGGCGCCGATTCGGCTCGAATGACCGTGAGCGTGTGTTTACCGCTACGATCGTTGCGGGCGTCGCCGCTCAGCTCTTGTCACAGCTCGTCCCAGCGTGCGGCCCGCGCTTTCTCTGGGGCCCGCTCTTCCCTCTTGCGTCTGGTGCCGCCCGTGCGCCGCTCGCACTCGTGAGGGTCGCGACGGGGGATTTTCGAAACGCCTTTCCCTCTCTCCACATGACCGGGGCGTTCTTCGTGGCATGGGCGGCCTGGCCTTTCGGTCGTCCCGTTCGCGCGATCGCTCTTCTCTACCTCGCGCTGACGGTGATGGCGACGCTGGGCAGTGGTGAGCACTACCTCGTCGACCTGGTTGTGGCGGCGCCGTTCGCCCTCGCGATCCGGCTCGGCCTGCGGCGCGAGGCGCCATTTCGCGTCGCGGTTCTGGTTTCGATCGTGGCCGCGTGGACGATTCTCATGCGAGAATCTGCGGGGGCCCTCGTGGCCGCCCCGG
The DNA here is from genome assembly GCA_963736315.1 of uncultured Gemmatimonadaceae bacterium. Lineage (GTDB taxonomy): Bacteria > Gemmatimonadota > Gemmatimonadetes > Gemmatimonadales > Gemmatimonadaceae > JAQBQB01. Next base: position 199,018 of record CAVTOB010000002.1, read on the forward strand.
CGCTGACGTGGTCGATGGCGGTCGTCACGATGCTCGCGGTCGCCGTGCCGTTTTCGCGTGCGGGCGCTCGCGAGCCGCGGGGCGTCTAATTCCGATGCGCCGATGGAGCCTGTAATGTCCGACGGCCGCGGCTTCCGGCAGCGCGCGTTCGCGGCGGTGATCGCGGTGTTGCTGTCGCTGGCGATGACGCCGCTGTTGCGCGCCACACCACCCAAATGGTGGATGGCGGGGGCTTTTTCGAGTGGGCCGATAATCTTCGCCGCGCGGGCCGCGTCGCCTCGGACGTTATCCTTGACGGCGTTGCTGGGCGTTGGGTTTGCCGCGGCCTATCAGGCATTACACCCGCAGCTCGAGTCGGCGCCGATCGCGCTCGCGTATGGGGTGGGGGTCGCCTGCATCGTGGCATCGTTTGCTCTCGTCGTCGCCGGGGATCGTAGTCTGTCGCGCGAAAGAGTGCGGACGGCGCTCATCGTCTCGATGTTCCCTGCCAAGACCTACATCGGCATACTCCTCTTGGGGGTCATTGCAGCCCGGACGCCCGAGACGTTCGACAGCGCCCTCTCCGCGGTCGATCAATCCCTGGGTGGCAATCTGAGTTTTCTCATTGGGCGCGCGCTCGACACGCACGGCGCGCTTCGTGCGTTCGTCGTCATCGCCTACAACCTGTTGCCAATGGCCGTCATGTATGCGGCCGCCTTGCGGTGGCGGCGGCTCGGCGCCGCTGACCCGACCAGCATTCCGCTGGCGGCGGCGATTGCGGCGGCGATTGGCGTAATGCTCTACGTGGTCGTCCCCGCCGCCGGTCCGGTTTTTCGATGGGGAAGCCGGTTTCCGCTCCAGCCTCCCACGTCCGCCGAGTTGACAACCGCCATTGCGCCGCTGGACGTGGGGGCCTTCCGAAACGCCATGCCCTCACTCCATTTCGCCGGTGCGCTGTTCGTCGCGTGGGGTACCTGGTCATTGGGGACGTGGCAGCGCTTTTTCGGCGTCGTCTTCCTCGCGCTGATGTTCATCGCCACCCTCGGACTCGGAGAGCACTACCTGATCGACTTGATCGTCGCCATACCGTATGCGGTCGCCATCGAAGCCGTGGTGCGACGCTGGCCGAGGTGGCCGCTGGCATTTGGACTGTCCGCGGGAATCACGATGGCGTGGATGGCGACCCTTCGGGTTCGACCCGAGATTCTTGTTGTGCCTGGCGTAACGTGGATTGGCGTCATCGTCACCCTCGGCGCGTGCATCGCCATTGCCCGGCAGCGGGCCGACCGTCTACACGTCGCTCGGGTGCAACCCGCGCGAGTTGCCGCATGAGCGCTGCCGCCAACGGCGAGCGACGGTCAGGCGCGTTCTGGCTCGGCCCCGCGTTTCTCGCATCCGGGTTCGCGGCGCTCATCTATCAGGTCGTCTGGCAACGCGTGTTGTTCGCCGCGTTCGGCATCAACATCGAGGCTGTGACCGTCGTCGTGACGGCCTTTCTGCTCGGCCTCGGCGTCGGCAGTCTGATGGGCGGGTACCTGTCGCGAAACCCGAGGCGCTCACCGCTCCAGTCGTTTGCGCTGTTGGAACTTTCCGTCGCTGGGTACGGGCTCGTCTCCGTACCTCTGTTCCGGCTGGTCAGCGAGGTCACGGCGGCGTGGTCCGGGTTGGCCACCGCGGCGCTCTCGTTCACGTTGGTGCTCGTGCCGACCATCCTCATGGGGGCTACGCTGCCCCTCCTGGTGGCCTTCGCAGTGCGGGAATCCGGCGTCGTGGGACGCTCCGTGGGGACGCTCTATTTCGTGAACACCGCGGGTTCGGCTCTCGCGGCGATCGCAACGGCGGTCGTGCTCATGCGCGTGCTTGGCGAAACCGGCTCGGTACGGTTGGCCGCGCTCGTGAATGCCATCGTTGGAACGTCGGTCCTGCTACGCCACGTCGTGCGACGGGGAACGCCGTGACCTTCGCCGTCGCATTGATTCTTGCCGCGTTCACGGGCGCGATCGCCCTGTCGTATGAAGTATTGTGGTTTCGAGTATACTCATTTGCCTCCGGGAGCTCGCCGGAAGCGTTCGGCTTGCTCCTCGGCTTCTACCTCGCGGGGCTGGCGATCGGCGCGCAGTTGGGCGGGCTGTCGACCGTCGGCGTCTCCCGGGGCACTCGTCGCTGGGTCGAGTGGCTCTCCGTGCTCCTGTTGATCGCCAGCCTGGCGGGATACATGGTGGCGCCCGGCGCGGCGGCTCTTGCGTCTCGGGGTTCGCCGCGCGCGCCGTTCTTCCTCGTCGCCGTCGCGTCAGCGCTGTTCGGTAGCCTCCTGCCGATCATCGCGGAGCTGGCGATCCGTCCCGACGACCTGGCGGGCGCCCGCCTTTCTTACGTGTACCTCGCGAACATCGTCGGCTCGGCAGTGGGTGCGCTGACGACGGGGTACTGGTTTCTCGACCTGTGGACGACGCAGCAGATCGCGCTCGGCCTCGTGTTCGTCGGGCTCGGCCTCGCGGTGTGGGTACCATGGCTGGTTCCGGCGTCGAGGACCGCCCGCTTGCGCGGCGTGGTCGTCGCGATCAGCGCGGCAGCGCTCGTGGCGAGCATTCATCCCCGCGCCTTCGACCGGCTGTACGAACGTTTGCTGTTCAAGGATTCCCGGGTCGCCGCTCGATTCGTCGACCTCGTCGAGAATCGGCAGGGCGTGGTCGCGGTGACGCCGTCTCTGCAAGTCTATGGAGGCGGCGCATACGATGGCGTGATCTCCACCAGTCTCGTGCAGGATCGCAACCTCCTCGTCCGCGCGTTCGGCGCGGTGGCCCTCCATCCACATCCGCGGCAGGTCTTGATGATCGGCCTGTCGACCGGCGCGTGGGCTCAGGTGATCGCCAATTCCGAGGACGTCGAGCACCTGACGGTCGTCGAGATCAACCCCGGCTACCTGTCGATCATCGCGAGGCATCCGGAGGTTCGGGACGTGCTGTCGAACCCCAAGGTCACGATCGTCATCGACGACGGGCGCCGGTGGCTGGTGCACCACCCCACCCGATTCGACCTGATCGTTCAGAATACGACGGAGCACTGGCGGGCGAACGTGACGAACTTGTTGTCCCGCGAATACCTTGGCCTGATTCGGCGACATTTGCGGCCCGGCGGCATCTACCATTACAACACGACGGACTCGCAGGACGCGTACAAGACGGCGTTCACGGTATTTCCGTACGGCTTGCGATTCGTCAACTTTGCATCGGTGAGCGACTCGCCGATCGGCCTCGACTCGACGCGCTGGCGGGGCGTGCTAATCCGCTACCGGATCGAGGGACGGCCGGTGCTCGATCTCGCCAAGACCGAAGATCGGATTCGATTGGACTCTCTCATGGCATTCGCGGCGAGCGCGGATCATCCTCCGCGCTTCTATGGCCTGGAGGCGAGGGAGCGGGTCCTCGCCCGACATCACGGGGGCTTCGGTGGTCACGGACGACAACATGCTTCCGGAATGGCGAACACTTCTGTTGGGCCAATGACGACATCGCGCGGCGAGTCGTCATCCTCCGTGGACAGCTCGATTCCGATGTATGTTGCGCCCGATGCACCGGCGGCGCTCGCGCTCGCGATGTGCGAGGTCTCGATCGTCATGCCGTGCCTGAACGAGGCGGAGACGCTCGAGGCCTGTATTCTGGAAGCGCAACAGGGCCTGATCGCCGCGCATTGCAACGGCGAGGTGATCGTGGCCGACAACGGATCCACTGATGGGTCGCTACAGATCGCCGAGCGATGCGGGGCGCGCATCGTGCACGTTCCGCTGCGCGGGTACGGTGCGGCGCTGTTCTTCGGGATCAAGGCCGCGCGCGGCGGCTTCGTAGTGATGGGGGACTCGGACCAAAGTTACGACTTCTCGAATCTCGCGCCGTTCATCGATCGGCTGCGGGCCGGCGACGATCTCGTGATGGGCAACCGTTTTCGCGGCGGTATCGAGCCCGGCGCGATGCCGTTGAAGAACCGCTATTTCGGCAATCCGCTTCTCTCGGCCCTCGGGCGACTGTTCTTTCGCGCACCGATCGGCGATTTCTACTGCGGCCTGCGCGGGTTCAGCCGGGAAGCGTTCGAACGCCTCGACCTGCGGACGACAGGGATGGAGTTCGCGTCGGAGATGGTGATCAAGGCGACGCTCGCCCGCATGCGGATCTCGGAGGTGCCGACGAAGCTTCGCCGCGACGGCCGCTCGCGACCGCCGCACCTCCGACCCTGGCGGGACGGGTGGCGCGGACTGCGCTACATGTTGTTGTGCAGTCCGCGGTGGTTGTTTCTGTACCCCGGGGCGGTCGTCATGGTGATCGGGCTCGTCGTGGGGAGTTGGCTTTTCATAAGCCCACGCCAGATCGGCGGGGCCGTCCTGGATATACATACGCTCGTATACGCCGGCGTCGCGGTGCTGCTCGGTTACCAGGCGATGCTCTTTGCGAGTATTCTCTCGCCTCTTCGCATCCCAACACGGATTGTTGCCGCCGAGCCCTCAGCTTGAGCGCGCATTCCGGCACATTACGCTGGAAACGGGTCTGGTGGCGGGCTCGGTGCTGCTGTTGGCCGGACTTTCGGGCTCTCGTCGCCGAAGTTCTGCACTGGCGCGCGATCGGCTTCGGACCGCTTGAACGTCGAGGCGACGATGCGCGTGGTTGCGCTGGCGGCGGTCTCTTTGACGCTTGGAGTCCAGACGATCTTTGCCAGCTTCTTCCTGAGCGTTTGGGCTTAAGTGTACGCCACTATGTTTTGCGGTAAGCTCGTGACCGACGTGCGCCTCGAGCATGACCTGCGCGATAGCCATGTCGATGCAGAAGGGGTAGTGCGCGGGCCTAATTACAAGCCATTAGCCAGGTCCGAGCTAGCGCCGGCGCTGATCTAGCTGGGCCGGTCCTACGGTTGTGAAATCGGGCGTCCTTGGTCTGAGGGCGGTGATTGCCGTGCATGAGCGGCTCGACGGCAGAGTCGCCGGCGTCTCCTGCGATGCTGGATCCGCTCATCCCGCACGATGCGCTGCGTCCTCGACATCGGCTGCGGTTGGGTCAGTTAGCGTCGCACTCGTCGAAAGGCGACCAGATCTCGTGATCAAAGGGAATCGACGTCGGTATCCGGCCCAACGCGCGATTCGACATTCGGCAATCCGACGGCGCGCGATTCCTTTTCCCGACCGGTGCTTCGACGTCGCACTCCTCGTCGACGTGTTCCATCATTCAGAGAATCCCTATGGTCTCATGCGAGAGGCGGCTCCATTGCCAGATGACCGAACGCGATCAGACGGGTCCTTGCCCCGCGCGGGCGTTTTTGCTTGTTCGAGCACAACCCTTAATCCGTTCAGCGTCCGGGTAGTCCAGACGTATTCACCTTTATCGGGGCGTACAAGCTACTGACAGCCGTCGAGGCAACGGGCGCTGCTGCGGAGCGCTGGATTTACCGTCAACTCCTACGTACTACTATTTCTTTTTCCACGCGATCGCTCCGCGCCTTTCGTCCGCTAGGGCCGACTCTGTGGCGGTTTCCGATCGGGGCGCAATACTTTAGTCGTTCGGTCGAACGGGTGATGCCGATCCGGGCGGCCTCCGCAACGGGAGCGTCGTCGTTACTTCGTTCCCTTCGATGGCGATATGCGGCACACTCGCCCTGGTTCTCTGCATCCTTCGCGTAATCGGGTCTGGAATTCCGGCCCCCCGCGTCCATGACGAATTCAGTTACCTCCTCGGCGCAGACACATTCCGTTCATTTCGGCTCGCCAATCCCGCGCACCCGCTTGCCGAGTATTTCGACACCTTTCACGTCTTGCAGGCTCCGACGTACGCGTCGAAGTATCCACCCGCGCAGGCCTTGGTACTTGCGATCGGCTGGACACTCGGCGGCAATCCCATTGTCGGCGTATGGCTGGGCTTCACGCTAATGGCCGCGGCGCTGAGCTGGATGATGGAGGCATGGCTGCCGCGACCATGGGCCTTGATCGGGACGATCGCGGTTATCACGTGGCTCTCCGTTACCTCTTGGGCATATAGCTACTGGGGCGGCGCAGTGGCCGCCGCTGGAGGCGCTCTGGTCTACGGAGCGATTCCGCGAATTCGCCGGATGCCTACGGTCCCCACGGCAGTCGCGCTCGGAGTTGGGCTGGCAATTCTTGCGAATAGCCGCCCGTTCGAGGGGCTGCTCGCCGCTATTCCAGCAGGCGCACTGGTAATACGTGCGCTCTTTGACTCGCGGATCGCGATTCGGCAACGAATCACAAGGCTCGTCGTGCCCAGCGCCATCATAGGGGTTCTGACCGCGGCGTGTATGGGCGCGTACAACCGCGCCGTGACCGGGAGGGCGACAACGTTTCCCCACGTTCTTTACCAGAGTCAGGAGGAATCCGCCCCATTGTTTGTGTGGGGCCATACTGCAAACCGTCAATTTACGAATCCTCTCCGAAACAAATACCAGCGCTGGACGCTCGACCTCGACACTCGCAAGCGCGGACTGTTGCCTGGGATTCGCGCAGCCGCCCAGCGTCTGTCAGACGCGCTTCGTTTTCTGGTACCGATTGGCGTGGCGTACCCATTGCTCATAGGGCTATTCATCCTTTGGCAGCGACCGCCGATGTCATATGCCGTCGCGGGTGTCGGACTTGTCGCGGCGGGCATTAGCGTCTCGACCTATTTTTCTCCTCATTATGTTGCACCAATACTCGCCCCCGTTGCGGCCCTGTATTTTGGGGCAATGTATTGGGTCTGGCAGCGTGCGGGTCGCTATCGGAGGCTTGTGCGGGATTTGTTTGTTTTGACGATTGCGATTTGGATGCTGGCGCCGGCCCTCTACATCGTTGGTCGTCTTCCACGTTTGCCGCTTCACGAAAGCACATTCGACTGGGCGGATGCGCGCCGTCACCTCGGCGACTCCCTCAATGCGACCGGCACGATGAACGTCCTCGTCGTCCGTTATCCAACAAGTCACTCGTTTCACGAAGAGTGGGTCTACAACGGCGCGAACATCGACGAACAGCGCGTCGTCTGGGCGCACGATTTGGGCGAGGTCCGTGACACCGCCCTGTCCCGCTACTACGCGGGGCGTCGGATATCGTACGTCGATGTGTCCGAGAACCCGCCCTTCTATCATCTGCAACCGTTCGCGCCGGCCCAATGATTCCCTCCCGGCGACGACGAGCGCTCGCGGCGATGGCGGTTGCTCTCGCGGCCGGCGCCCTCGCGCTCTGGGTTCGCACGCGCGTCACCGGATTCTCCGACTTCGACATCATCTGGCTCGCGGGACGCGCCCTCGCCCGCAGAGCGAACCCATACGTCGCCATCAAGAGCGACGTGTACACGGCGCTCCACTACCCGCTCCCCGCCGTGGTGATGGCGCTCCCCTTTACTGCGCTCTCGGAATCATTTGCCGCGGCGGCGTGGACCGCACTCGGGTTCGGGTTGCTCGCTTACTTCCTTACGGCTGCCGAGTGGTGGCCGCTAGTCGGACTCGCCTCGCTCCCCGCCGTCGACGCGGCGCAGCTCGCGCAGTGGTCGCCCCTCCTCACGTGCATCGCGCTCGCTCCGGCGCTCGGGTTCCTCGCGATCGCCAAGCCCACGACCGGGGGCGCGCTCGTCGTGTCGTATGCCAACCGGGTGCTCAACAAGCGCCCTCTCGTGTGGTCCGCCGGGATCGCGCTGGTCGTCGTGCTCGCCGCAACGGCCATCCAACCGGATTGGCCGTGGCAATGGGTCTCGAGCGTGCGCGGCGCATACCACTTTGTGCCGCTCGTTCTTCGGCCCGGTGGCGTTCTATTGCTTGCCGCGCTACTCAAGTGGCGGCGCCCTGAGGCGAGGCTTCTTACGTTGCTCGCCTTGGCGCCGCAGACAGGCGCGCCATATGACGCGCTCCCACTCGTGCTGGCGCTCGCGTCGAAACGCGAGGTGTTCGTCTTCGCCATCCTGAGCTTCGTGTTCGTCCTGCTGCGCCAGACCACGGTCGGGCCGGGAGGCCAGTTCACCGCGGAGCTCGCGCACAACGCGCCGTACCTGCTCGCGACCATCTATCTGCCAGTACTCATCATGATTCTCGGGCGCCCGAACGAAGGACCGGCGCCGGCGTGGGTCGAGCGCGCGGTTGCCCGCCTGCCGCACTGGTTGCGAGGGCGAACGTCGGCCGTCGCCGCGCCGCTCGCCTCACGATGACCGCAGTTGGCGATCGACCGGGCGAGTCCCTCGCGGCGCCGCCACTCGCCATTCGTGTCGCCGCCGCCGCCGCGATCGGATTGGCGGCCGGTGGAATCGCCCTCTGGGTCAGGTTGAGCGGCCACTTCTGGTTCTCGGATTTCGACCAGATTTGGCTCGCCGCGCGGGCGATCGTCGCGCACCACGATCCGTATCGCGCTGTGGCGGCGCAGTTTCACTGGCCCTTCTACTATCCGCTGACGGCTGGCATCGTCGGCCTTCCGTTTGCCGCGTTCCCCAAGGAGTGGGCCGCGCCTGTCTGGGTCGCGGTCTCGTTCTTCTTGCTTTCCTATGCGTTGAGCGGTCGCAGCTGGTGGTCACTGTTGCTGCTCGCGAGCTACCCGGCCCTGAATGCGATCCAGGCCGGCCAGTGGTCCGCCATTCTCTCCGCCATGGCCTTGATGCCGTCGCTCGGCTGGCTGGCCGTTGCGAAGCCGACGACGGGCGGCGCCATCGCCGCGGCCTACGCTCCGGCGACGTTGCGGGGCTCCAATGTTTTCGTGGCGCTGGTCGTTCTCGCCGCGTCGTTCGCGGCCTGGCCGTCGTGGCCGGCGCAGTGGCTACGAACGGTTTCGACGGCGCACCATTTCGTTCCGCTCGTTCTGCGGCCGGGAGGCGTGCTCTTGCTGTTGGCCCTCGTCCGCTGGCGGCGCCCGGAAGCTCGCCTGCTCGCCTTCATGAGCGTCGTGCCGATCACCATGGGAGCGTACGAGGCGCTGCCATTGATCGTCGTGCCGTCCTCGCGAAGGGAGATCCTCGCGTTCTGCGGCCTCACCACGCTTGCTTACTATGGCGCGTCACAGATTCCTGAAAGCACGACCTTCCTCTCGGGCCTCTCCGCTGCCTCCGCGGTATTCATGGCATCCCTCTATCTCCCCGCCTTGATCATGGTGATTCGCCGGCCGAATCGCGGACCAGTTGCGGCTTGGGTCGAGTCAGCAACGATGGTGTTTCCTTCGTGGCTGCGCGGGTCACCAAACGCCACATGAGTGCCGATTCAGCCGCCGTTTCAATACACCAGGCGCGTCTTTGCCGCCTCGACTGGACCGGGCGCATTGCTGGTGCTAACCACGCCGCCTTTGGCATCCAGCGCGGTGAAATAGCCTGAGATTCCCTTTCCAGCCGTAGCGGTGACAGTGAAGGCGCCCAGATAGCGGACCTGAAAACATCCACCCAGCGCCGCTGAACCCGGTCCGTTCGGGCAGCCACCCATGGGCGAATGCGCGGAGAACTTGTCCGCGATGATGATTTGAATCGTGACGGGAAGGCTTCCGGAAATGCCCTCGATCGCCTGCTTGGTCTTCTGTGCCTTCTGCCCGTTGATCGGTTGGACCCAGTCACCGACGCCGATCGGCGAGCCGCCTCCCGTGCAAGTAACACCGTTCCGATAGTCGGATGCGCTGGGCGGCCCAGAGCTCTGTATCGTTCCATCCGCCGTCTCCGACGGCGGCACGTTGACCTGATAGAACGCCCCCGCGTCGACCGATGAGACCTTCGTTCCGTTCGGTATGGTGAGCGCAACGGCGTCCGACGCTGTTGCCTGGGACAGCTTGGCGATGTCCGACGCGGTCAGCGAATCCGCCGTCGTCTTGCCGCCCCCGAGTTGGTCGACCAATTGCTGGTAGGAGATTACCGCGGGCGCGATGCACGTCGATTTCGTCACCGTCTTGTTGCTCCCGACCGCGACCGACGTCGCCGACGATTGGTGCGAGGCGATGCCGAGCAACGGGGCAAAGGTATAGCGCCCGTCGTAGCGGACCGTCACCCGCGCCGCGTTGGTGTCGGCCCCGCCGGGTGAGAACGCGGTTCCATCCCAGAAACCCAACGCGAAATCAGCCGCCCTGAGGCTGAGGTGAGAGGTGTCCGCCTGGAACTTGGCGGCGAACACTTGGGCCTCATTCAATGCACTGTCCGCGAGGCTCGTCGCGCTGAATTCCTCGATCCCGGCCAACGCGGCCGCGTCCGCCGCCGATTGCACCTCGGCTCGACGCAGCTGGGCGTGTCCAACGTCCACGGCAAACGCGGCGACCCCGATGAACACGGTCATGAGCATGACCGACAGAATGAGCGTGAAACCCTTCCGATTGGACAACTCTACCGTAAGCTTTTTCATGGGCTACCCCGAGGCACTCCCTTCCGTATTCGGCGAGCGGGCGGCGCTCACCACACCTCCCCAGTATCGGCCGCTGGACCATGCTTCCCTGGGGGCCGGCGCTCTTTTGTTTCGGTATCGATCGCGGAGAACCGGGAGCCCCCTTGCGCCCTCAATCCATGATCCGCAGAGGGGCGAGCGATCCCTCACACCCGCCAAGCTATGTCCCGGGAGATCGACGACGATGTCTCACTTCGCAGCAGGTCGTCACAAAACGCGACGGTTGCCGACTCTCGCACTTCACCCGCCACCGTGCGAAACGCGGAGGTTCCCGACCTGATCCGGATCGGATCACATCCCCCTAAACCCTTAGCACATCACTCGTTAATATCTTAATTCTCATTGGTGCCATGCTTGCACCCCACGGTCCCGGATTCTTCCCGCCGCACCTCACTTCACTCCGGGCCAGGCACAAATGCGCACGCGTAAGGGCTTCACCCTCATCGAGCTCCTGATCGTCGTCGTCATCATCGGCATTCTTGCCGCGATCGCGATTCCGAAGTTCGCGAACACGAAGCAGAAGGCATACATCACGGCGATGAAGTCGGACCTCCGCAACCTCGTGACGGCTGAAGAGGCCTATTTCGCCGACAGCTCGCAGTACACCGCGACCGTGGCCAACCTGAAGTTCCAGAGCACGACTAGCGTCTCGGCGCCGACCATCACGGCGGGCACGGGCAACTGGTACGCGACGGTGTCGCACTCGCAGATCGCGAGCCCGTTCAAGTGCGGCGTCGGCATCAACACCACGAACCCGGTTGTCGCGGGTGCCTCCGAAGGCGCGCCGATCTGCCAGTAGTTTGAGCTAGCTTGCGAAGGATGGGTGAGAGGGCGAGACGGCGCCGATGGAGGCGCCGGCCTCGCCCTTCTCGTTTCTGGCGCGAGGGCGGTGTCGCCAAGTTCGCCGATTCGGTGCCGTTCATCGGCTCAGCCAACCAGCGCAGACCGATTGGCCCTTCGCCGGCGCCATCCCTTTGGCTTCGCGGGCCGCGGAGCCATTTCGGGCGGCACTCTCATCCCCCTTTCCCTCAATGCCGCGCGAAACGCCCGCTGCGCGCTTACGATGTGCTTCTTCACGGTGTCCGCCGAGATCCCCAACTCCGCGCCCGCAGCCGCGTAGCTGAGATCTCTGTTCCGTACCAGCTCGTACGCCGTCCGGCACGCCGGCGTCAGTTTCGCCAGCGTCGCCTCGCGGAACGCATCAATCTCCGCGGCCTCCAGCTCGAGCTCGGGATCCATCCACTCGTGGACGGTCGACTCGCGATCCGACCAGTATTGGTAGTCTCGCTCCAGCTCCGGGATCTCCGGCCGTTTGAGATTCCGCAGATGCCGCCGGACCAGGCAACCGATGTGTGAATCCAGCGCCCGATCGCCAATGTCCCAGCGCCCCTCGCGCAGTCGCTTCAGGCAATAGAGGACTACGTCCTGCGCCGCGTCCTCGGCGCGCTCGCGCCTCGCCATACGCTTGGCGATCCGATGCGCCAGCGTGTGAATCTCGACGATGAGCGTGTTTTGCCCTTCTTCGCAACTGAGATCGATAGTCTCCATTCGCACTCCCGTTCAGGTGATTCGTTCCAGGAGGGCCTCGGGCGCCGCCTCGATCTCGCGACGCAGGTCCTCCTACTTGGGTCTTAGCAGCAAAGCGCGAATCGGGTACCTGTCGCAAAACGTTACAGTTTGCTTAAGTCTCGATTGTGATAGTTTATAAGTTGTAAGCGTCAAGCCATCGTCAAGCTTGACGCTGGCTTGACAGTTTCGGGTGTAAACCGAAGGGGTCATGGTACCCGATTTGCAGTCGGCTGCTAAGACTTAAGTAGAGGGACTCGTGTCATCGCGGTCCGACCGAGCATTCCTCATTTCCGCTTCGCCACTCGGCTTTGCACCGTAGCGTCGCTGAGCGGAACAGCCGAGCGACTCGCGCCGGCGACCTACTCGCATAGCAGCTCACGCAGCGTGCGGAGCCGAGACACTCGCAGTGCTGTGCCGGCTCGACTCGACACCAGGCACTCGCTCCATCCACCTGCGAGTTCGTTCGCGAAAGGCAATCGGCTCTCTCGATGACTCGGCGAGCGCGCGACACGACTCGCGCCGCATCGCACGCTGCGCGCACGACGAGGCCTGATCGATCGGCCGGCCCGCGCTGACAGCTCTCCCGTCTGCGAACCGCGCTCTACCAACGACTGAACGTCACTGACTCGCAGTTCTCGGCCAGCGCTGAAAGCCGAGCAGTCAGCCCGCCGATCGATGCGGGCGCTGCGCGTTTCCGGCGCGGCGCTCGAGCCGACGTCGCGATCAGGGAACCGATCCTGACGAGCACTCTCCACTCACACCCCGGAGGCCCTTCCCGCAGACCGACCACCCGACATCCGCCTTCGCCCGCCCCGGCGCCGCCGGCGAACGGCTCACTCACCGCGCCAACACTCACACAAGGAGACTGATTTGCAAACCAAGCAGGGAAGAATGCTCGAATCGCTCCGTTCCGTCGAACACTTCCTCGACGAGAACGCCGACAAGCTCGCCTCCGTCGTCAACACCGGCGCTCGGCAGCGGCTCACCGCCGCCATTACCGACCTCTCGGCCCACGCCAGCGAGCAGACCGGAAGCAACCTCGCCGCACAGGGCGCGACGCAGAAGAAGGAAGCGCTTCGCCTGGCGCTCTTGCGCGATCACATGGCGCCGATCGCCCGCATCGCCGCGGCGGACATCCCCAACCTGCCGGAGCTCTCGCCGTTGCGAATGCCGCGCGGCAAACCGACGGCGGAGAAGCTCGCGAGCTTCGCGTACGGCATGGGCGCCGCGGCCGCGCCCTACACCGACACGTTCACCAAGGCCGGACTCGCCGCCGACTTCGTCGCGCAGCTGAGCGCCGCCGCCGATGCCGTCGTCGGTGTCGTCGCCAACCGCACGACCAGCCGAGGCAAACGGCGCGGCGCGACGGACGGGCTCAAGGCCAGGCTCACCGAAGGGCGCAAGGTCGTGCACATCCTCGACGCACTCGTACGCAGCGCGCTCAAGGACGACCCCGCCCTCCTCGGCAACTGGAACCTGGTCAAGCGCGTCACCAAGTCCTCGCCCGGCCGTCCCGCCGCCACGACGCCAACGCCGCCGGCCACGACGCCAACGGCGCCGGCGCCGACGCCCGCTGTTCCGGTAGAGATCATCCCCGCGACGCCGGCGGCCGGATGAGGACCCGCGTGCGTGGTGGTCCCAACGTGTGGGTCGTGAGATTCGGCCCGCGCTTCTCGGTGACGGAGGAAGGAACGCGCATTCACCTCGTTCCGCCCATTCCGCAGCGCGCCGCGATCGTGCTCGCGCGAGCCATCGCGCGCGCCAACCGCAGCGAGTTGATCGTGCAGAGTCGCCGAGGACGGATCCGTCTTCGCGACAGCCATGGCTTCGACTCTCACTCGGCGCAGGGGTGAACGATGCGTACCATCTTGCTCCCCTCCGCCGCGTGGCTCGGCGTGCTCCAAGCGTTCGTGTCGCCGAGTGCGACTGGCTTTGGCTTCGAGACGGTCGCTCGTCTCGTCGCCCTGGCCAGCGTGCTCGGAAGTCTCACCGTGATGATCTATCGCCTGGGCGTGTGGCGACAGGAGATGGAGAACGCGAAGAGCAACGTAACCCTCGGCATCGAACGCATCGAACGCAGGCTCGGGGCGATCGAGCGGCGGCTGGATTCGCTCGAGGAGGACTCATGAGAGAGTGGATCCGCGAAGTCTTTCTCGCGCTGGTGACGCCGCTGCTCGAGAAGAACATCGTGAAGACGTTCGGCCTCGACGCGCCGTTCGTCGTCTCGATGAGCCGAGTGATCGTGTTGGCGTTCGCGATCGGAGAGCTGCGGCAGATGTGGCGCGCGGGCATTGCAGGTTGGCCCGAGGCCACACTCGCCATCGCGATCGTGCTGGCGTTGCCGTTGCTCGGTGCGATCGAGCGCGCGCGACCGGCGGATGTGATGGAGCTCGCTCGGACTCTCGTGTCGCGGTTCGGGGTCGGCGGCGTGCGCCCCATGGCGAGCGTCTACGCGCCAACGCGGGAACCGTCGAAGTTCGACGATCACAGGGAGGACGAGTAGGAGCATCGAACAGACGTTGAGAAATCTGACGTCTGATGTCGGACATCTGACTTCAGACTTCTCCACGTCTGTTCCCCCTCCTATTCCAGAGACCTGTGACCAGAGACCAGAGACCAGCAGTCCCCGTCTCCACGATTCCCGGCATTGCCGTCTCCGACCGACGCCATTCCCACGTTCTGCAGTCCCCACTCGCCGCCCCTCGCGCAGGGCTCATGCTCCATTACGACGATTCGTCGCGCGATGACTGGGCGGTCGAGTGGTTTCACGATCCACGGTGCACGAACGGGTACACCTGGCTGGTACTCGATGACGGACGCGTCGTCGAGTTGGCCGACCCGGCGTTCCGCACTCCGCATGCAGGCCCGTGCCTCACCCCGTCCGCGAACTCCGCGTACTACGGTGTCGCCGCGGCCACAAACGGTCTCGTGCCCGTGACCAAACCGCAGTTGGCCGTGATCACCGCCATTTGCGTCGCAGTGATGAAGTGGCACCACTGGATCGTCGAGGACGACGCCGCGCTCGATCGGCACATCGTCGGCCACGACGAGCAAGCCATCTGGACACCGGCCTACACCCACGAGCGCGCGCTCTGGGGGCAACTCGGTCGCAAGGCCGACCCGCGTGGGCAACGTCCGGACCGCACCCCGATCCTCGATCTCGCCGACCTCCGGAGGCGCGTGCGAGAGGCGTTGTAAGCGCCGAGCGACCGGGCCCGACAACTGAATTACAAGCCAAATCCATGAAGTCAACCCAACCACATACATCAGGAAGGAAAAGCATGACCCTCTATTTGAGCGGTTTCGTGTCCTGGAGCGCGTTCGCGCTCGTCGCCATCGGCGTCGCCGCGTTGGCGTGACCCAGACCACCAACCGGAGCAACGGGAGGGGCGCGATTGCGCCCCTCCCCATGCTCGTGCTGGCGCTCGTCGCCGCGCTGATTCTCACGGTGAGAATCGAGGAATGGCGACTCGCAGCGCAACGCCGCCGATCGGCGGCGGCATTGCTGGCAGTATCAAACCGGAGCGCGGAACGCGACACGACCCGCGACCTCGCACTCGAGAACTCGCGCGTCGCGAAGCTCCTCGGCGATTCCCTGCGGCTCGTCGAGAAGCAAGTGGTGCAGGCCTCAGAGAAGCGCGACGCGCTCGATCGCGCGCTGGGCCGGGAACGCGTCGCCCGCTACTCGGCGACCGCCATCGTCGATTCCCTCGAGCTGGTCGTCGCCGCGCGGGATTCTCCCGCCGGAAATGCCCCGCCTGAGCGCCGAGTCGCGACGTTCCATGTGAGGCAGGAACCGTACACGATCGACGCGGAGGTGGAGCTGCCACCGCCGCCGGATTCCGCGACGATGCGGGTGAAGGTGGCGGTGGATCCGATTCCAATCGAGGCGCGGGTTACGTGCGCAGAGATCTTGGAAGGATCGACCGTGGCCGCAGTCTCGGTGCGAACGCCGGCCTGGGCAAGCGTACGGCTCGGGACCCTGTCTCAGTCGCCCGAGGTCTGCGCGACGAAACGGCAAAGGTCCCTCGCGCGGCGATTCATGTCGCTGGTCTCACTCGCGTCGCCACATCTCGTGGTCGGTGCCGGCCGAGCGTGGAGCACCGATCGGCGCGGCCGCTGGTCAATCTTCGTGGGCGCGGCGATCGCGTTGTAGGTGTCCGGGCCGAGGATCGATCAGCGGATCCTCGGCCTATCGGCTTGGCCACCCAGGGCCAACAGGCCGCGCACTTCCTCGTCCGTCGTCGGGGCGAACTCCTCGTACCACTCGCCCACGGCCATGAACAGCGGCGGCGTGAGCGCGCAGACCGTGTCGTCCGCCGACTCGGCCACCGCGTCGCACGACTCGGGCGCCGCCACCGGCACCGCGACCACGACCTGCGCCGCGTTCTTTCCGCGGACCGCCGCGACCGCGGCGCGCATGCTCGCCCCCGTCGCCAGCCCGTCGTCGACGAGGATGACGGTCTTTCCCTTCACGTCCGGCAGCGGACGATCGCCGCGCAGCTCGTGCTCCTGGCGCTCCAACTCGGCCTGCTCGCGCGTCGCGAGTTCGTCGATCTGCTCCGGCGCGAAACCGAACAGCTGCACCATCTCCTCGTTCACGAACCGGTAACCGCCGCTCGCCAGCGCGCCGAGCGCCAGCTCCTCGTGTCCCGGAGGGCTGACCTTGCGGACGACCAGCACGTCGAGCGGAGCGTGGAGCGCGCGGGCGACCTCGTAGGCGACGGGCACGCCGCCGCGCGCGAGGCCGAGGACGATCAGGTCGTCGCGCCCTTGGTAGCGATCGAGATCCTCGGCGAGGCGACGGCCGGCATCGGCTCGATCGTGGTACGGCGCTCCCAGAGCCATCGTCAGTCGGCCCGCGCGGCCGCGGTGAGATTCTGCGTGAACCAGTTGCGCGCGAGATGCGCGACCTGCTCGAGCGCGCCGGGTTCCTCGAACAGATGCGTCGCTCCCGGAACGATCTCGAGCCGGACGGGCGTTTCCCGTCTTCATTCGCGCCATCGCCCGCTGATTGAGATCGATCACCGCTTCGTCTCGTCCGCCGACGATGAGCAGCGTCGGCGCCTTGACGTTGGGAAGGTCGACGTCGGCCAGATCCGGCCGTCCGCCGCGCGACACCACCGCGCCGACCCGGTCCGGCAGCCGAGCGGCCGCGACGAGCGCGGCGGCTCCCCCCGTGCTCGCGCCGAACACGCCGACGCCGAGCTCGCGCGTCGACGGCTCCCAGCCGAGCCAATCGATCGCCGCGACGAGCCGCGCGGCGAGCAAGCCGATGTCGAAGCGGAGCTCGCCGGTCTCCTCATCCTCCGCGCCCTCGCGCTCGGTGAGGAGATCCATGAGCAGGGTGCCGAGGCCGGCGGCATTGAGCTCCTCGGCGACGAAGCGATTGCGCGGACTGTGGCGGCTGCTGCCGCTGCCGTGAGCGAACACGACGACGGCGCGGGCGCCGTCGGGCAGCGTCAGCGTCGCATCGAGCGAGAGCTCGTCGAGCGGAATCATTACGGAATGCTCGACACCGGCGCTCGAGACCGACGAACCGGGATCGCCGCGCGTTCGAAATCGATTCTGGCCGTCCAAGCTTTCCCTCGGGAGTTGGGACCGCAGAGGCTAGGGCGGCAACTTTTGATCCGTCAGACGATGAGGAGCGAAAAAGCGACAACGAAGAGGCCGAACGCCGAAGAGGCCTAACGCCGAGACGGCCAACGGCCGAGACGGCTTTCGGAAGTTTCGGCTTTTGGACGTTTCGCCGCTCGGCCTCTTCGCCTCCGCTTTTTCGCGCTATCTCGGCAGATCTCGCGGCTCGGCAAAGAGCTCGAGCACCTTGATGGGCGCACCGATCTCGAGCAACACCGTCTCGAGAACGTAGGCCGCGCCGCCACGCGCCCGAATCTCGCTCGGCGTCGCCGAGAGATAGCGCTGGCACAGATTCCGAAACGCGCCGGCCGACGGAAAATCGAGCGCGGCCGAGACGCGCCCCGCGCTGCGTTGAGGATCCTCCAGCAAATGCGCCGCGACGATCAAGCGCCCCCACGAGAGCAATCGCTGCGGCGGCGGGAACCCGGCGCGCGCGAGGCGCTGCGACACCGTTCGCTTGGGCAGCGCGAGCAGGCGTGCCAAAGACTCCGGCGACAGCCGTTGATGCGCGCGTGTCACGGCCAGGAGCAGGGCGTCTCGCGCCGTGGGGTCGATGCCGTCGAGCGCCAGCCGAACGAGCGCGCCGAGGCTGCGCGATTCCGCTTGCTCGATCGCCGCAAGCAGGACGCGTGGAGCATCGTCCTGGTCGGAGAGAATCAGTGCGTCCATGCCCTGCCGGCCGGCGTGGAACAAGTCGTGGGCCCGCTCCGCCGTGAACGAGACGTAGGCGATCAGCGTGAGGCGCGGCATCCGGTGCTTGAGCTGCCGAATGGCCGGGAAGTTTGCCGTCCCATCGGCAAACAGGTCGACGACAGCGACGCGTGCCGCCTGCCGCTCGCACGCGTGCACCAGCGATCCCCAATCCTCGCACACGACCACCTCGTGCCGATCCCGGATGGCCGTGCGCAGGCGGAGCAGGTGGGCAGATGTCGGGAGAAAGGTGGCGATGACACCCATGGCGGGATCGCTGGGGAACGCGTGAATGAGGCTCTTTGCACGACGACCATGCAAATAGCCAGTCACCGAGGCCGCAGGAATCGCCCGTTGTGACGGTTGTTGCCTTCCAGATGACTACCCGAGCCGGTTCCGGCCTTAGAATCTGGCCGTGCCTCCGGCGCATTCGGAGGCGGCATACAGGGGGTCACAATGAACGCCATGCGAAAGACCGCACCAACCCTCCGGCGAGGGTTCACGTTGGTCGAGCTCCTTCTGGTCATCGTCATTGCCGGCGTGATGACGAGCATCGCGATCCCGCGGATCGACACGACGAAGATCAAGGCGGACGCCGTGGCCGGGATCGTCCGAACCACGCTCCAGTACGCGCAGCGGCAGGCCATCACGCGGCAGCACGACGTCGTGGTCAGCTTCGATACGACGGGCGAGCGCATTCGCACGTTCTGGGACGCCGACAACAGCGGCACGCTCACCGACTCCGAGCATGTCTATTGGCGCGGTCTCGACAACGGCGTGCTGTTCACCGACGCGTCGACGATCGGCGTTTCGGGGGACGTGATCCACCAGCCGGTCACCGGGCCATCGCTCGTGACCCTCAACGGCTTTCCGACGATCACCTTTCACCGCGACGGCTCGGTGAGCAGCGACGCGGAGATCTACATCAAGGTGGCCGCGCACGGCCCGCCGTGGTATCGCGCCATCACGGTGACCGAGGCGACGGGCCGGGTTTCGTGGTATCGGTTGAACTCGCGGGCCAACGTATGGGTCCAGGCGAGCCAATGAGCCGCGCCAGCGAGGGGTCGCCCAAATCGCGGCGACAGGGACTGACGCTGGTCGAGGTGATGGTGGCGCTGGTGATCCTCGGCGGCGTCATGATCGGACTAGCCATGTTCTCCGTGCGGCTCGCGCAAGCGACGTCGAGGTCGCGCATCCGGGTGACGGCGGCGCAGCTCGCCGCCGACCGCCTCGAGGCGGTCAAGGGCGCCCCGCGCTACACAGCGATCGAGAGTCTCTATGTCGCCACGGAATCGTCGATCCCGCTCTATCCGAAGTACACGCGGCGGACGTGGGTGCAGCGCGTCGGCGGAGGGTTCGCGGACACGATCGACTACAAGATCGTCACGGTGCAGGTGACGCACAGCCAGATCGCCGGGGCCGTGCGGAAAACGACGACCATCGCACCCTACTAGACCCGAGGTCAACGTGATCGCCCCGAAACTGCGGAGCCGAAGCGGTTTTTCGCTCCTCGAGATGATTCTCTCGATGTCGCTGATGTTGGTCGTCATCGGACTGTCGACGCAGCTGTTCCGCAAGCAGTCGACGTCCGTGGCGAACCAGTCGGGAGTGCTCGACGCCCAGCAGAACTCGCGGTTCGCCATCTCGAGCCTCGAGCGCGAGCTTCGCGTGGCGGGCGTCGGCGTCGTCGACCAGCAGCCGCTGCTCGTGATGGCGAACAAGCTCGCCATCACGTTCAACGCCAACCTCGTCGCGCTCGACACCGGCGACATGGGCTCGGTGTACATCAACCCGGACGCCGATTCAGCGGCGGCCGGCGTGCTGCCCCAGAGCCTGGCAATCACGCTGCCGGGAACGTCGCAGGCATATCCCGAAACGACGTACATGTCGAGCCCCGGCGTGCCGAGCAACGCCGAGACGATCTCGTACTGGCTGTCGAAAGACTCGACCAGCGCGTACGGCAACGAATACGCGCTGTTTCGGCGCGTGAACGCGCGCCCGGCCCGCGTGGTGGCCCGCGGCATCGTCTACAACGCGGGCGATACGATCTTCCATTATTTCAAGAGCGACTCGCTCGGGAATCTCAGCGAGATTCCGCCGTCGGCGCTGCCGGTCATCCACACGGCGCCGATCCACGGCACCCAGGCCGACACCGGACACTCGGCGTTGTCGGACAGCATTCGCGAGGTGCGCGTGCAGTTCACGACCGTCTTTCACGATCCGCACGCCAGCACGCCCACCTTTCGCCCGCAACGGGCGACGATTCATCTCATGAACGCCGGGCTCCTTCATCACTCGACGTGCGGCCAACCGCCGCTCGCGCCGGGCTCGGTGACGGCCGCGGTGACCGTGGCAAACGGCTCGACCGTCCCGCAGACCTATGTCAACGTCTCGTGGACGAAATCGGTCGACGACGGCGCGGGAGAGAAGGACGTCATCCGCTACGCGATCTATCGGCGACTCTCGACGGTCACGACGTACGACGAGCCGTTCGCGAGCGTTCCGGCCGGCAGCTACAGCTTGCACGACACGGATGTGCAGAGCGGCCAGACGTGGGTCTACGCGGTGGCCGCGGTGGATTGCTCTCCGGCGACGTCGCCGACCAGCCAGTCGTCGTCGGTCGCCATTCCGTAAGAGGAGGTCCGCATCATGAAACGCCTCGTTCACTCGACACACAAGACGGCGCGCGCCCGCACAGGCACCGCGCTGTTCGTCTCGATGTTCTTCGTCATCGCGGTTGGCGCCCTCGCCCTGTCGTCCATCTATCTCTCGAGCAACGCCACGCTCCTCGGCAAGGCGTACGAGAAGGAGGACGACCTCAAGTACACGTCCGAGGCGGCTCTGGCGATCGGCAAGGCGGAGCTCAACTTCAACCCGACGGCGCTGCCGAACACGAGCTACGTGACGCTCATGAGCCACGCCCCGGTCGGCACGGCCGACGGGAGCACGGTGCCGGGACTGACGGTGAACCTGTACGCCGGGCCGACCGGTTCGACGAGCGGGCAGTTCGGCCGCTTCGCGAGCGTGGTCGCCGAAGCGCGGGACCGGAATGGCACCGGGTTCGTACGGCGGCTGGAGCTGTCGCAGGAAAGCTTCGCGAAGTTCGCCTATTGGACGAACTCGGAAAACAACGCGTCGGGCGGGACGATCGTGTTCGCCAACGGCGACGCGCTGTGGGGACCGGTGTGGTCGAACGACACCATCACCATCGGAACGGGCGGGGCGAACTTCCACAATGACGTCGGTACGGCGGCACCGCTGATCGTAAACGCCTCGACGGCGACCTTCACCAACGGCTACGAGGTCAACCAGAAGCCCATCAAACTCCCGGCGCTGACGACGTTGGCCTCACTGAGCGGTCTGGCGACGGTCAGCGGATTCAATTTCACGCCGCCCACGACGGGGTCCTCGACCGGCGTGTTGATGCGCCTCGAGTTCGTCGCGACGGACCTCGACAACAGCGGGGACTCGACGGGCACGGGGGAGGGCTTCTTCCGCGTCTACACGGCGAGGGCGGGCAACAGCGCGTGGCTGCGCGCCGACTGGCCGAGCGGCTCGCTGCCTTCGGCGTCGTCGATCACCAATTGTGGTGATTGGCACAAGGTCGCCACGAGCGGCGACACGACGCTCAAGTTCTTCCCGTTCGCGGTGCACTATCACAGCGGGTCGGGCAACACGTGGTTCGACACGGTCACCGCCGGCGGGCGGCCGGGTGGGGCGACCGCGGCCAACATCGCGGCGTCCCGCGCCGAAGCGGACTCGGTCAAGACGAGCAACGCGACGTTCAGCGGCGTGCTGCAACACGCCAACGTGCGCTGTTTCCTCGGCGGCGACCCGCACCTGGTCGCCGTGGCGCGCACGACCACGCTGGGCTACACGAATCAGCAGATTCACAAGGGTGGTGAGGACACGACGTTCACGCCGACCGACCAGTACGGTTCGTGGACGGTGTACTCGAACACGCCGAACGCGACGATCGCCGCGACGCGCACGTGGGACGCGAAGTACCTGTACCCGCTCTACCGCGGTTTCAACCCCGGTACCAAGGGCGTGATCTACGCCAACGGAACGGTGGGCATCAGTGGCGTCATCCGTGGCGACATCACGCTCTACACGCCGAACAACATCGTCATCCTCGACGACCTGCGGTACGCCAACGATCCGGCGAAGGGCGTGTGCATCGACATTCTGGGCACGATCTCCGGCCAGAACACGTACGTGGCGGACAACAGCATCAACACCCCGCAAATCATCAAGACGGGAGGCAGCTCGGTGTATCGCAGCATGGACGACACGCCCGATCTCAACATTCACGCCGTGGTGATGGCGCTCAACACGTCGTTCACCGTCGAGAACTACAACAGCGGTCCGAACAACGCGCTCACGTGCGGGACCTCCTCCGACGGGCGCGGGTGTCTCTTCCTGACCGGCGGCCTTATTCAGAACAATCGCGGTCCCGTCGGCCTGACGAGCGGCGAGGGCTACGTGAAGCGGTACAGTTACGACCGCTGCGCGGTGATCAATCCACCGCCGTATTTCCCGACCACGGGCCGTTTTCTCGACAATCGCTACTACGAGCTCGATCCGGTTCGCGTGAAATCGTCGACGATCGGCCAGCTGTTCAAGAGTCTCACGCCCGGCGGGCCGTGATTGCGGTCGCGAGACTTCCAGAGGCCGAAGCTACCGAGAGGCGGAACTACCGAGAGCCGAAACTACCGAGAGCCGAGACCACCGACGCGCGCAGACGTCGCGCTCTTACCGAGGGAGGTAACTCTCGATCGCGTTGGCCAGTTCGCGAAGCAAGGCGGCGGAAGAAGCCTCAGGGGCGCCGTCTGCCGCGACCCGGAGCGCGTCGACGTGCGCGCGCTTGAGCTTGTGGGGATCGTCGTCGCTCAGCGCGGCATTAGCCAGGGCGATCATCGCGGTGAGACGGGCGACGTTGCGCCCGATCGTGATGTGCTGCGCGCCTTCGATCAGGAGCCCCAGCTCGCCGGCGAGCGAGAGGACGACGCCGGTTTCACGAAGGCTACTGCGTCCATCGCGCCATTCGTGGTCCTGCAGGGCGGGGGAAATCATATTGTATCCCTAACGACCACGAGGACGCGGTGTCAAGGGAAGGCGAATATTAGAGATTCTAATAATGTGAACGAATCATGAACGACTGAGCGGCGAGACTGCCGAACGGCGAAACTGCCGAACGGCGAACACCGAAACCGTCGAACACCGAAACCGTCGAACACCGAAACCGGCGAACACCGAAACCGGCGAACACCGAAACCGGCGAACACCGAAACCGGCGAACACCGAAACGAGAAGGGCGGGAACAGCCGACTACGCCGTTCTCGCCCTTCTCGTTCTTCGTCCACCTCGCCTTCAGCCTATCGCCTCTCGGCAGTTTCGCCTTTCGCCGGTTTCGCCTTTCGCCGGTTTCGCCTTTCGCCGGTTTCGCCTTTCGCCGGTTTCGCCTTTCGCCGGTTTCGCCTTTCGCCGGTTTCGCCTTTCGCCGATTTCGCCTCTCGCCGGTTTCGCCTCTCGCCGGTTTCGCCTCTCGGCAGTTCCCTCTACGGCGTCGGCGTAACGTTCCCGTTCCGAGCCGCCACTTCGCCCGACGGAATCGGAATCGCCGTCTGCAGCGGATCCGACGCGTGGCTCGGGTCCGACGAGAGCGTCGGCATCCCCGCCTGCGTCACGTACGCCTTCGTCAAGCAGCGCGTATTCTCTCAACGCACCGAGGTAGAACGGACCTTCATAGATGAGGGAGTAGCGCATCTCGTACAGGATCGCCTGATGCGCCGCATCCTTGGACGCGAACGTGGCCACCGGAGCGAGCCCGCCCTCGGCGACGCGCACGGCGTTCACGTCCGCCGCCGCACCGGCAAGGTCTCCCGTCTCCGCCTTGGCCTGAGCGCGGAAGAGGTAGAAATCGGCGTTGCGCCGAACCGGGATCGGACGGGTCAGGTTGGAGGTGATCGCCGGATCGGTGATCGGATCGCGCATCGTGAGCGTCAACCCGCTCACCGTCGCCGACGAGGCGGAAGCCTTGACGATCTTCGACGAGCGGAGGTCGCCCGCCGCGATCGACGTGACGAAATTCGTCGTCAGGTAGATGTGGTTGTCCGTCAGCGGATTCGCGAACGACTCCGGCGCGCTCGGGTTGAACTCATAGTACGGACCCTGCGCGAGCTGGTCGGCGGTCGGGCTCGCGCCGGTCGCCGTGAGCGCCGCGTTCAACGCGGTGATCGCGGCGGCGAAGCAGGACGAGCACGGCGTCTGCCGGTCGAAGCCGCGCATGACGGCGACCTCTCCCGCGAGGCCGCGGTTGAACAGCGCGAGATTCGCCGTCTTCGTGTAATCGCCGCTCGTCTTGTAGCCGGCGGGCAGCGTGACCGGCTCCGTCGCATCCACGCCGGCGGCGGTCAGGTTCGCGTAGCCGGAGTCGAGCACCGCCGCGATGTACGCGAGCACGGCACCCTTCGTCCGGAATGGATCGATCGCCGACGGGTCGTCGCTCTGGATGGGAGCGCCCAGCGAATCGCGCATCTGCACGACTCGCAGGTAATCCAGCGCTTTGATCGTCTGCACGAGACCGCGCACGGCGGCCTGATCGCCCGGAGCCATCGCGCCGAGCGTCGTCCCGGTCAACAGCTGGTTCGACGCGCGGGCCGTCTGGAATCCGGCGGTCCAGCCGGAGCTTCCGATGAAGTCCGAGTTGTCGATCGGAACCGCGATCAACTCGTTGACGAACCGCGGCTCGTTGGTGGTGAGATACACGGTGTTGCGCGCCATCGTCTCCTGATAGAGGATGTACGAGTACGACGCGCCCTGCCCGCGATCCGTGGCGAGAATGCCCGTGACCAGGTTCTGCACGGGCTGCTGCGTTCCGGCGACGACATTGTCCTGGCTCGGCGCCGAGAGCCCTTCCTTGCAGGCGCCGCTCAACACGAGCGCGCCAAGCAGGGCTCTGGTGATGTATTTGTGCATGATTGCTCCGCGGTCGCGGTTAGAAGTTGGCGGAAATCGAGAAGAAGAACTGACGGCTGGGCGGATACGGCGCCAAATCCTGCATGCGACTCAGCGGGGAATCGCCGAAGTTCGACACCTCGGGATCGAGCCCGCGATAGCGCGTCCACGTGTAGAGGTTGCGGCCGCTGATGTTGAGGCGCGCGTCCTTGGCCGAACCGCGGAACAACCCGCTCGTCAGCTTCGGGTTGAGCGCGTAGCTCAACGTCACCTCGCGGAGCTTGGCGAAGCTCGCGTGCTCGAGGTACGCCGCCTGGCCGGCCTTGAAATGCGCCTGGTCGGTGCTGTCCATGACCGTGTTGGCGAAGTTGCCGCCCGTGATGCCGCTCTGTCCCGAGCCGTCCTCGAGGTACGTCTGGCTCAGATTGGCGAGGTATCCGCCATGCCTCCACTCGAGGCTCGTCGAGAGACGGAAGGGCCCGTGCGTAAAGTCGTTGGCGAAGCCCATCTCGAAATCCGGGCTCTCCGAGCCGAAGAACTGCTCGTGCCGCGTGCCGTCGGCGTTGAACCCATTGTACGCCACGACTTCATCGGGAGCGTATCCGACCTGGACCTTCGTGCGGCCGTAGCGCTCGGAGAAGATCGACCCCGTGTAGAAGGCCGGCACCGGCAGCGACGTCACGAGCCCCTTGTTGTGCGAGAACGTCGTGTGCGACTGCCAGGTGAGGAGGCTGTTCTGCATCGCCAGAACGCTGAGCCCGAATTCCTGGCCGCTGTTCGTCAGCTCACCACCGTTGATGATCTTCGTCGTGAAGCCGCTCGACGGCGGCGGCGCCGACTGGAGCACGAGGTCGTTCGTCGTCTTCTTATAGAAGGTGACTTCGGCCTGGGCGCGGCCGTGGAGGAACTCGACGTCCATTCCGCCTTCGGTCTCCGCGGTGTGCTCGGGCGTGACGCCGGACAGGCCGACGGTGGTCGACGGACGGAGTCCGACGATGCCGTTCTCCAGCGCCTGTGAGAGGAACGTGTACTTGAAGTTGTTCGGAACGCGGTTGCCGGCCTGGCCGGTCGCCACGCGGAACTTGACGTTGTCGATTCCCCCCCGGCGGAGCGGCATGTTGTACGACGCCGCGAACTTCGGGAAGGCGAAGAACGCCGAGCTGTCGCCGTTCGTGCTCGAGCGCTCGGCGTTGACCGCCGCGGTGAGCATCAGCCGCTCGTTCAACGCCAGGAATTCCTCCTGCGCGAAGTACGAGAACGTGCGGGTCACCAGCTGCGTTTGCGTGACGCCCGTCTGCACCGCCGTCTGGAAGTTCGTGATGCCCGGGAACAGGCCCTGTCCGCGCACGCTCCCCGAATTGATCGACGAGTGCTCTTGCCGCATACCCACGGAAGTCGTGGCGATGCCGAATGGCGTCGTGAAGCGGTCGACGAGCGTCGCGTTCAAGTTGGCGTTGACCACGTCGCTGTTTCCGTCGACGACGCTACCGGGGTACGGGCTGATGTTGCCGCTCTGTTCGATGTACGTGTCCGGCGGTGAGTAGACGTGGTTGTGGTCGGTGTACGCGTCGACGCCGCCGAGGAGCGAGAAGTTCAGGCTGTGCTTGGCGGTGGTGAGGAGAGACAGGTCACCCGTCGCGTTGCCGACGAGACGGTAGACTTCCTCGGGCGTGCGAATCTCCTGCATGTCCTGGAGCGGGTTCGCGCCGCCGGAGATGAACGGGTTCCGCACCAGCTTGCCCGTCGTCGGATCGACCTTGCTGAAGTCGAAGTACGTGGGCGTCGTGCCCATGATCGTGTAGGGCGCGATGTTGTTGTTGTCGTTGCCCGAGATCCCGCGCTCGGTGAGCGTGTGGAGGAGCTGGCTCGACGCGTGCAGGTTGAGCCGCGACCCGGCGACCTGGTTGATGTTCATGAGCAGCGACTGCCGCGTGGCGCCGCTGTTCACCGCCAGCCCTCCGTCGTGCTTGACCGTGCCCGACAGGAAGTACGTGGTGTTGGCGTCGTTCGTCCCGCCGCGCATGGAGAGATTCGTCTCGTACGCCAACTCGTGGTTGCCGTAGAGCGTCTGCTGCGGGTCCTTGCAGCCGGCGTACATGTCCGGCGTCAGCGTGATCTTGAAGTCGGCCTGCGCCTCGGCGACGGCCTGGTCGAACGTGAAGCAGCGCATGTCGTAGTGGTGCGCGAGCTGCTGCGTGCCGATGCCCTGGGTGAAGTCGAACGCCGTCTTCCCCGCCTGGCCGTGCTTGGTCGTGATGATGACGACGCCGTTGGCGCCGCGCGAACCGTAGATCGCGCCGGCCGAGGGGCCCTTGAGGACCTGGATGTCGGCGATGTCTTCCGGGTTGAGGTCGGCGACGCGGTTGACCTGCTGGTCCTGGCTCGAGGTGATGCCGCCGCCCGCGCCGGTGATCGAGTTCAAGCCGACGCCGAACGCGTCGTTGTTGATGACGACGCCGTCGACGACGTACAGGGGCAGGAACGCGCCGTTGACCGTGTTGGCGCCGCGGATCGTGACCTGCAGTCCGCCGCCGGGCGCGCCGCTGTTCTGCGTGATGATCGCGCCGGGGATCTTCCCTTGCAGCGCGTTCTCGATGTTGGGCTGCGGAACGCGGTTGATCTCGGCGTTCGACACGATGGTGACGGCGTTCGCGGCGTTCTGCGTCGACACGCTCGTCGCCTGTCCGGTGACCACGACCTCCTCGAGCTCGAGCGGGTCATGCGCCATCGAGATGTTCGCGGTCGTCGCATCGGCCGAGAGCGTGACGACGGTGCGGCGATAGCCGATGCGCCGGACGATGAGCGTCTGCGCTCCGGCCGGCACGTTGTTGATGGCGAAGTTGCCGTCGGCGGCCGAGAGACCCAACAGCGTCGTGCCTTGCACGCTCACCGTCGCGCTGGCGACCGGCGTCGTCGAGCCTTCTTCCGTCACGCGTCCCGTCACGCGCCGCTGCGCGGCCGCGGCGTGACCGACGCCGGCGAGAAGGAACAGAACGGCGATGAACTCGGAAACTCGTCTCACGTGGACCCCCACACTTTAGAGTTGTTGAAAGGATCTTTCTTCGCGTCGCCGGCGTTCGTCGCCGTGCATTTCACGCGGTCATTCCCGCACTCGTTCATCGAATCAGGTGCGAATCTGGGCGAACGTAGGAAGCGGTATTCGAAGGGTCAAGACGGACTCGAGCGTATACGAGCGGGCCTTTACCGACTTCGAACGGGACTTTTTTACAGTCAGCGCGAGGTTAACTCCGCCTGCGCGGTCGCGCGTCACATGACGCGGCGAGTCACTACGGGACGCGATCGGCGCGGCGTAACTCGCTATGGGCGCGAGCGATGGCGCGCCGTTGGGAAGCGCCGGGACGACGTCAAAAAAGAACGTCGTTCACACTTCCGTCAAGGCGGGGGAATGAGAGGTCTTTAAATCTTCGCGCTTTCTTGCGGTGCGCACAAAGATATCTTCATGCGCGCGCCGGAAAATGCTGGACGCGTCGAGCGAATATTGGATAAAACCGCGGAGGCCGAGGCGTCACGTGCGTGAGGAAGGCGCGCCCTCCCCTTTCGCCGGTCCTATCGTTATGCCGTTCGGCGTCATGGCGACCAGCATCACAAACACTAATGTCAGCGTTGAGTACAAGGACCGCGACCAAAACGCGACGCAGATGACGCGGACGACGCGACGACGCAGATTTGGAGAAACGAGCCCGCGCGAGATGACGAACGTCGAAGAGGCCGAAAGCCGTTTCGGCTTTCGGCTAGGGCTGGCCCGCGCTCGCTTCGCCGAAATACGTCTGAATCGCGAGCGAGACGATTCGCTCCTTGATCCGGCTCTGAACGCTCGGAGGGTCGAGTGCCTTCGCGGGCAGGCGCTCGAGCGCTTCCTTCAGTGCGACGAGGAGTTGTTCCGGCGGGCGGTTCTCGTCTCGCGCGCTTGCGCTGAACAGCTCCACCGCGGCTCGCAAGTCGTCGATGTTGCTCACGCCGCGAGCGTGATGCTCGATGGCGACACGAAGCTCCCGGAGCGCTTGTTCGGCTGCCGCGTTCTTCGCTTCGTTGGCGTCGTTCGCGCTCTTATCTGACCGCGCCGCCATTTCCGTCATGCTCCCGCTTCCATCGGTAGGTCTCGTCACTCGCCACTCTTGCTGCCGTCATCGGCTCCAAATTCATCCGATCGCACGATGAATCGTCACTCAACGTACAGCAGGGACCACGCCGCGCAAGTCAATGCTACGTATGACGATACGACGTCAGCGATGTACGTAACCGTACCAACGGCGCGGGTCACGATCGTCGTGACGGACGCAAATCGCTACGCGCGTTCCAGTTCCCCCCTCCCCGCGCGAACGATGCGAACGGTGCACCCGAATGCCGTCGCACGATCGCGTAGCACTCGCAGCACGCCGCCTCGAGCCCGTCACGGTCGACGACAGTTATTTGCCCGCTCTTCGATTTGATCAGCCCAGCCAGCGTCAACGCACCGAGTGCCTCGGTCACGCCGGCTCGGCGAACGCCGAGCATGAACGACAGAAATTGGTGCGTCAGCGGAAACGAATCGGCGCCGCCGACGCGATCGTGTGTCAGGAGCAGCCAGCGCGCGCAGCGTTGCTCGAGCCCGTGCAGACGGTTGCACGCCGCCGTCTGAGAGACCTGCGTGACGAAGGCGTGGACGCACTTCGCGACGATGGATCGGAGCGTCGGGAGGCTGTCGATCGCCGCGAGAAAATCCTCGGATGGCATGTGCTGCGCGGTGCCCGGAATCTGAGCCAGCGTCTCCGGGACGGAGACGTCGGCGCCGAGGAAGAGGTTGAGTCCCACGGCTCCCTCGTTTCCGATGGTGCCGACCTCGACGACCGCGCCATTCTCCATTCGGCTGAGCAGCGAGACGACCGCGGTCTCGGGGAAATACACGCGGTCGATTCGCGAAGACTGCTGGTAGAGAATATCGCCTGACCCGAGCGAGACGGGCGTCAGGCTCTCACGGAGGCGGGCTGACTCGTCGGGGGGAAGCGCGGAGAGGATTCGATTTCCTCCCGACCAGACCCGATCGTTGGTCGGGTGATCATGATCGTTTGACGCGACCGTCCTCTTGCCGCGCGACCCGTCGTTCCGGTCGCGCGAGCCGTTGCCATTTCCACGTTGCGTTTTCGGGCGACCGGCGGCACCACGCCGCGATCCAGCCCCGTCGCCGGAGCGACTTCCACTTCGGGAAGGCATGCCTGCTTGTCGTCCACGTGAGAGTGCAGCGCACTCATCAATCGACAGACGGAAGAGGCCCGCGCGGAAACAGCGGAATCCCGAATGGCGGCGGATGAATCGGCCTACAAGGCCGCGGCCCGTGAGTAGCGACCGAAGATCGCCTGACAAACGGAACATACAGCCGGGTGCACCGTCAGACCACTTGGATGCTGCGCCACTTCCCCTGATTGAATCGCACGACCGTCAGAATGCAGCGCGTCGCGTGGCCGGCGAGAATCGCGAGCCAGATGATGATCGGCTGCAGCATGCCGAGCCGCGAGAACACGAAGCACGTGCCGAGCGGAATGACGACCTGCGAGAGGAGGGAGATGTAGAGCGGGCTCTTGGTGTCGCCCGTCCCTTGCAGTCCGCCCGTGTAGGTGAGAGCGACGGAGATGAACAAGCCGCTCACGCTCAGCACGTGGAGCAGTTGGACGCCGATTCCGACGACGACCGGATCGTGCATGCCGAAGACCGCGAGCAGTTGGCGCGGGAAGAACCAGAAGCACAGACCGAGGAACGCCGCGCCCGCGACCCCAAATCGCGCCGCCGCGTGCACGCCCTGCACCGAACGATCCGGCCGGCCCGCGCCGAGGTTCTGGCCGGCGATCGCCGCGGCGGCGCCGAGGAGTCCTTGCGACGTCCACGTCACCAGTGAGAAGAGCTCGGTGTACGACACCGCGTACGCGGCCTGAGACGCCGCGCTTTGCGCCAGCGAGCCGATGAACGACAACAGGAGCACGCCGCCGACGTTCATCGCGATACCCTGAATTCCCGTCGGCAGACCGAATCGGAAGAGCGCGCGAATGATCGGCCAGTCGGGTCCCCACCCGCCGCGGTGGGCGAACGACACGACCCATCCGCCGCGCACCATCTTCCATAAGGAATAGACGGCAATGATGCCCGACGCGATCGCCGTGCCCATCGCCGCGCCTCGCGTGCCGTAGGCGGGGATGGGTCCGAGTCCGCGGATCAGCGTCACGTTCAGCGCGACGTTGAGCGCCGTCATCGTGATGCCGAGGACCATAGGGGTACGCGCGTCCCCTGCTGCCCGAAGGGCGCCGCCGACCATGAAGAAGATCATCATGCCGCCGCTGAACACGAACATGATGCGGAGGAACGGCAGCGCTTCGTGCTGCACGGCGGGCGCCGCGTTCACGAGCGAAAGCAGCGACGGCGCGAAGAAATAGCCGAGGGGGGCGAGGACGCCGAACGACAGCACGATCACGGTGAGGAAGGCCTGGTAGATCGTGCGGTCGGCCATGTCCCCGTCGCCCGCGCCGACGTACCGCGATACGAGAACGCTCATCCCCATGAACATCGACGACAGGAACACGATCACGACGAGGAAGATCTGCAAGCTCACGCCGATCGCCGCGTTGGCCGTGTAGCCGACCATGTTGCCGACGAGGGCGTGGTCGATCATCCCCTGGAGTCCACCGATCGCGTTCGTCAGGACACTGGGCCACGCCAGCTTCCATACGGCCGGCGCCAGCGGACCGTCGACGATCGAGCGATCGAACTGGCGTCGCTCGGACGTCTGCGGGCGCGCGGGGGCGGCGGTGGTCATCCGCTCAATTTACGCCCTAAACCTCGGCGCGACTAACGACTCTCGCCAAAGACCTCGGCGAAGTACGCGACGAGGTCGAGCACGAATGGCTCTGCCGCGCCGGCGGCGTCCAGATGATTTGGTCGCTGACTATCTCGGGACGATCGTCGGCGGGATGCCAGCGCTCGAAGACACGGGCCGCGGTATCGACGATCCAGTATTCCGGGACGCCGTTCCGTTGATACGCCTCGCGCTTGTCGACACGATCGCCACGTGCGCTGCTCGGCGAGATCACCTCGGCGGCGAGCAGCAGTTTTCTCACCGGCTTGCTGCCTCGATACCGATCGACCTCACTCGAGGGAACGACGAAGACGTCGGGCTGCGTGGTCTCATCGACATTGAAATCGACATCGCGCGGCGCGACCCCTGCGAGCCCGATACCCTGTCGTTGGACGTACGGACGGAGGGCCGCCCACAGCAGCACGACCGCCTCTTGGTGCAGCCCGCTCGGCGCCGGCGTCACGACTAATGTGCCGCCGACCAATTCGTACCGTGTGCCGTCCGTGGACCGGTCTCGGAGAACGCGCACGCGCTCTCTGGTCCAGCGCTCGGGAAGCGGGAGCCGGGCAGGCATGGACATAAGATGCTCGTCGCGGTATCGAAGTGGCAAGGGAACACGCCCCAGCCTACGACGGATCACGGTCCCGACCCTCATCAATCGGCCGCGGGGCTGTCACAAATATTGCTTCAGCTCGCAATCGATGTGGATTCGACGACTCGGGTCGAAGCGCGCCGGCTTCCGATACGCCGACGCGGACGATCGGCTGATTCACGACCGGCGAACGCTCGAACGGATCGACGCGTTGCGCGTGCCGCCGGCGTGGCGCGACGTGCACATCGCGGCCAGTCCGCGGTCGGCGATTCAGGCGTGGGGGTTCGACGCGCGCGGCCGCCGGCAGTACCGCTATCACGAGCGCGCCGTGGAGCGTCGCGAGCTGCGCAAGTATCACCGCGTTCGCCAGCTCGCGAAGGAGTTGCCGCGCATTCGCCGCACGCTGCACTCCGACGCTCGGCCCGGCGCGCCGGCTCAGACGATGGACGCCGACACGGTCGCCGCGACGGTGCTGCGCCTCATCAGCGAAACGTTTTGCCGTATCGGCGGCGAGCGTTACGCCCGTGAGAACGGGACGTTCGGCATCACGACGCTGCGGAAGTCGCACGTCGAGCTGTCGAACAAGACGGCGCGGTTCCAGTACCGCGGCAAGGGGAGTATCCGGCAGCGACAAATCGTACACGATCGCGAGCTGGTACGGCTGGTGACGCGACAACTGCGCACGCCGGGCACGCGGCTCTTTCGCTATGCCGACGACGGTCGCTGGCGTCTGCTGACGGCCCGCGACGTCAACGAGTATCTGCGCCGTCGCGTCGGCCGCTACAGCGCGAAGGACCTGCGCACGTGGGGCGGAACGCTACGCGCCGCGACCGTGCTGGCCGAGCTCGGGCCCGCGAAGACGCCGAGCGAGGCGAAGCGAAACGTGGCGCTCGCGATGCGCCTCGTGTCGTCGGAGCTCGGCAACACACCGACGATTTGCCGGAAGTCGTACGTCCATCCGATCGTCGTCGCGCGCTACCTCGACGAGGGCGAGACGATTCCGCTGCCGCGGGCGCGACGGCGAGCGGCGAATCGAGGCCAGGCGCATTCGCCCGAGGAGCGGGCGTTGATCGCTTTTCTCGACCGCCACTTTCCCGAACGCCGCCGCAAGCCACGCGACGAGGACTGAGAAAGGCAAACGACGCGGATATCCGCGCGCCGGGTGACTATTTGCCGGACAGGAGGCCGAGCTTGAGCGCGAACTGCACGTAATCAGACCGGTGCGCGAGGTTCAATTTCTCGTGGATCCGTTGCTTGTACGTGTCCACCGTCTTCGAGCTGATGTGGAGCTGCTCGCCTATCTCCGGAGCGGAGAAACCCAACGCGACGCGGCGGAGCACGTCCCGCTCGCGATCGGTCAGCAGCGCGAATCGTTGCCTCTCCGAAGTGCCCGGACCCGTGGTCGCGAGCCTCGCCAGATTCCGAGCCGCAGCCGACACGTACACCTCTCCGTGTGCGACCGCCCGAATGGCGTTGACCAGCTCCCGGTCGGCATTCGATTTCAGAATGTACCCGGAGGCTCCGGCCCCCATGGCCGGAACCACATAGTCCTCGTCGGCGTGCATGCTGAGAATGAGCACGCGAGAGCCGACACCGCTGGCGATGATATCCTTGGTTGCCGCGATTCCGTCGCCGTCCGGCATCGACAGGTCCATGAGAACGACGTCCGGTTTCAGTTGTTTGGCTAACTCAACCGCCTCCCGTCCGTTGCTTCCTTCGCCGACGACGGTGATGTCGGGCGTCGCGCCAAGGAGCGCTTTGATTCCGGCGCGGACGACGTTGTGATCGTCGACAACCAGGAGCCGAATGGCCTCGCCAATCATGACAGTGTCCCCTCGCCAGAGTCGACGCCGGCCTCGAGCTTCGCCGCGGCTACGACCGCTTGTCCGTAGCTGATCGCTCCATCGTTCGCCGGAAGTTGGCGCGGCAGGAGAACCTCCAGCGCCAGCCGCTGGAGGCGCGCGGAAAGCTCGGCCGTCAAACGCGCGTTCTGAAAGACGCCGCCTGCGAGCACAACTCGGCGAGTCTCCTCGCGCTCCGCAATCGCCGCAACGAGACCCGCGGTGGCGTCGGCAACGCTCGAATGAAAGTCTGCGGCAAGATCCGCTCGGTCCTCTCCGCGCTCCACCGCGTCCGCGAGATAGACGAGCAGGGGAATCGGATCGAGAATACGCGCACCGGAGTCGTCGGCCGCTGTGCCGACGTCGAGCCATCGTCGTCTTCCGGGCCGATCTTCCGCGAGCGACTCGAGCCGCATCGCAGCCTCGCCCTCGAATCGCGACTCGAGGCACACGCCGAGAATGGCGGCAGCGGCGTCGAACAACCGGCCCATGGAGGACGCGAGCGGCGTGAACACCCCCGCGGCGAGCTGGCGGCGGACCAGACCGACTGCGTCCTTCGGCACCGACCGGATGACTTCGGCTGTCAGCAGGCTCCGGCCTAGGAGGTGCTCGTACCCGAGCGCCGACCGCCACGGCGACCGCGCCGCGCGGTCGCCGCCGGCGAGCGGCAGATAGCGCAGGTGCGCCGCCCGACGAAACCGCGTCAGATCGGCGACCAGGATTTCCGCGCCCCATGTGTGGCCGTCCACGCCATAACCCGTTCCATCGAACGCGACCCCGATGACAGGGGTCGTGATCCCATGCTCGGCCGCAACGGCGGCGACGTGCGCGTGGTGGTGCTGCACCGCAATGACGCGCTCGACCGGCAGGCTTTCGGCGATTCGGGTCGACACGTAGCCGGGATGAAGGTCGCGAACCGCGACGCGAGGCGTGACGCCGAACATCCGAGCCAGCGCGTCGTAAGTCCCGCGCCAGGCGTCTTCGGTCTCGACGGTCTCCAGATCGCCGATGTGCGGACTCAGGAACGCCGTGTCTCCGATGGCGACGGCAAAGGTGTTCTTGAGATGAGGTCCAACGGCAACGAGCGGCAACGAGGTCGCGATCGGAAGGGGGACCGGAATCGGGGCGAAACCGCGTCCGCGCCGCATGACGATCGGCGCCGGCTCGGCAATGCGTACGACCGAGTCGTCGACCCGCGCGACGATCTCTCGATCGTGCGTGAGGTACGCATCGGCGATGTCGCCGAGGGTTCTCGTCGCCTCGTCCAGGGTCGAGACCAACGGCTGGCCGGAGGGGTTTCCGCTGGTCATCACCAGCGGCCGGCCCACGGCTTCGACGAGGAGGATGTGCAACGGCGTATACGCGAGCATCACGCCGATCGTGCCGAGGTCGACGCTCACCGACGCGGCCACCCTCGTCTCGCTGCGTTCTCTCAGAATGACGATCGGTCGCTCCGGACTGGCGAGCCACCGCGCCTCGTGGTCGGAAACGATCGCCAATTGGCGCGCGTCCTCGACGGTTCGCACCATCACGGCGAACGGCTTGCCGTCGCGTCGCTTGCGCGCGCGCAAACGCGAAACGGCACGCTCGTTGGTCGCGTCCACGGCGAGATGAAAGCCGCCGATCCCGCGGATCGCGACCACCTGCCCTGCCTCGATCCATCGCGCGGCGACAGCGATCGGATCGCCGGAGTGCAGGGTCGCGTCACGCGCGTCGAGGCAGCGGAGCGACGGGCCGCATTTCGGACAGCTGTTCGTTTCGGAGTGGTAGCGCCGGTCGCCGGGATCGCGGTACTCGGCCGCGCACGTCTGGCACTGCGTGAACGCGCGCATCGACGTACGCGCGCGATCGTACGGCATCGCGTCGATCACCGAATAGCGCGGACCACAATCGGTGCACGTGATGAACGGATAGCGATAGCGGCGATTGGCCGGATCGAGCAGTTCCCGTTCACACTCGGCGCAGATTCCAACGTCGGGCGGCACCAGTTGTCGGAGCGAATCCGTTGTGGCGCTGTCGACTATCGCGAAGCCGCTCAACCCCGAGGCCATCGCCGGCTCCGCGGCGAGTCGGTCGATTCGAGCGAGGGGCGGCGCCTGCGACTGCAAATCGGCGACGAACGTATTGAGCGCGTGCGACTCGCCTTCCACGGCGATCTCGACGTCGCCGCTCGTATTTCGCACCCACCCGGTCAGGCGATGACGCTGCG
Source organism: uncultured Gemmatimonadaceae bacterium (assembly GCA_963736315.1). Lineage (GTDB taxonomy): Bacteria > Gemmatimonadota > Gemmatimonadetes > Gemmatimonadales > Gemmatimonadaceae > JAQBQB01. The sequence continues at coordinate 235,689 of CAVTOB010000002.1, forward strand.
CGAGCCTGTGGACGAATGGGCGGAACCCCACTCCCTGCACGATTCCGCTCACGTGCAGGCGAAGCCCGACGAGCGACGTGCTCAATCGGCGGCCACCGGCATCGGCAAGCCGCGCCGCTTGTGTTGCACCAGGCCGCGAAGCAGCCCGTACCAGTCGTCCAGGCCCTCACCCGTCGTCGCCGACGTGAAAAGGAGTTCGAGGTTGGGATTCACGTCGCGGGCGAAGCCGACGGCGGCGTTCACGTCGTACATCAGGTACGGCAGCAAATCGATCTTGTTCAGGATGCCGTAGCGAGCGACGCGAAACATCTTCGGATACTTGATCGGCTTGTCTTCGCCTTCCGTCGTCGAGAAGAGGACGACGCTCGCGTCTTCGCCCAGCGACCACGATGCCGGACAGACGAGGTTGCCGACATTCTCGATGAACAGGAGATCGGTGGCGTCGAGGTCGATCGCGTCGAGGCCGGCGGCGATCTGTCTGGCATCGAGGTGACACGCGCCGTTCGTCACCACGGCCTGGACGAGCCGCGTCGTGTGACGCGCGATGCGTTTGGCGTCGTTCTCCGTCTGGACGTCGCCGGTGATGACCGCGATCGACAGTTCGTCGCCCAGTGCTTGCACCGTGCGCTCGAGCAGGAGCGTCTTTCCGGCGCCTGGGGAGGACATCAGGTTGAGCGCGACGACGCCGGCGGCGTCGAGCCGAGCGCGAACGTCCGATGCGATTCGGTCGTTCGCCTCCATGACGCGCTCGCGGACTTCAATCACTCGGACGGCCATCGTCCACCTCCAGGTAATCGACGCGCAGCACGTCGCCCGGCGCCGCCACGAGGTCCGCTTTCGCGTTCCGAAATGGCGGGAGTGCGACGAGCGCGTCGAGACAGAACGAGAGATTCGAGGCTTCGACGCCCGAGTCGTCGCCGACGATGACGACGATGCGCCGAATCTCCGGCGCGGCCTCGGTGCCGACCTGCGCCTCGGCGATGCGGCAGATCTCGAGGGCGATGCTCATCTCATGCATGGGCGGCGGTCATCGGCTCGTGTCCCCACCGACGAAGCCTGAGTTCGACATCGCGGAGCAACGCGGGAAGGCCGGCCGCCACGACGGGGGACAGGTCCGTCGACAAGCCGACGTGGGCCGGCTGGATTCCCATGGCAACCATCATCCGAGGCAGCGCGCCGCGCAGCTCGGCAAGGGCGAGCGCTTCGCGCAGGTCCGTCTGGTGTGGTGAAACCTTGACGGCCAGCTGTCGCGGAATGTCCTCGTCCTCGAGCGCGATGAGCGACCCCGGGGCGAGCCCTCGGTCGATCGCGTCGAGAATGAGCAAGCGATCCGCGGACTCGATGAGCGGCAGCAGGTTCATCCCCCACGTTCCGCCGTCGACGAGCGAAAGGGACTCCGACTCATCCCACCGCTCGCGGATCGCGGCGATGGCCGCGATTCCCAGCCCGTCGTCGCCCATCAGCGGATTGCCCACCCCGATTACGACAGTCATCGACGGCGCCCCTCTCCGCGGTGTCGCTTGCGAGACGCGCCTAACATGGCACGCCAGCAGGGCGAAAGGAGTAGGGGAACCGCCGACCCACAGCGGCGCCGCGGGCCGTATCGTGACCTGGTCGCGACTTGCCCCGGTCCAAGCCCGGAGCCAAGGTTGTGGGAGTCGTGCCGACGGCGTTCGCACGGGAGAAGACATGTGCCTCGGAGTCCCTGGTCGCGTCCTGCGCGTCGATGGTACCATCGCCGACGTCGACTTCTTCGGCGTTCGCCGGCAGACGCGGCTCGACCTCGTCGATGAACCGGTCGCTCCCGGCGACTACATCCTGAACCATGTCGGCTTCGCCATCCGGCGGATCGACCCCTCGGAGATCGAGGAGACGCTCGCGCTGTATGAGCTGCTGCTTCGCGAAGACGGCGACGACATCATGGCCTCGGACGTGCGCGGCGAGATCGATGCCGCCCGGTCGGAGACGCTCGACACGGGCATCGCGGGCGAGGTGGACCGATGACGACGGTCGGCGCGACGACCGCGGCGGAGTCTGAGCTCAAGTTTCGCGATCCTGAGCGAGGCCGCGCCCTGACGGCGGCCATCGAACACACGTGCCAACAGATCGGCCGCTCGCCGGTGACGGTAATGCACGTCTGTGGCAGCCACGAACAAGCGATCGCCAAGTTCGGCCTCCGCGCCGTTTTCCCGAAGCGTCTCGACGTGATCATGGGTCCCGGGTGCCCCGTGTGCGTGACGGATCTTCCCGAGGTCGATGAAGCGGTCGTGCTGGCGGAGGACGGAGTTCGCGTCGTGACGTACGGCGACATGCTGAGAGTGCCGGGAACGTCGCGTTCACTCGCCGACGTGCAGGCGACCGGCGCGAAGGTCGAGGTCGTCTACAGCGCGGACCAGGCCGTGCGCATCGCGCGGCGGACGAGCGACCCCGTGGTGTTCTTCGCGAGCGGCTTCGAGACGACCGCCGTCGCGACGGCAGCCATCGTCCTCGACGATCCGCCGCCGAATCTCTCGATTCTCTCGGCGCACAAGTACATCCCTCCGGTGATGGAGATCGTCGCCGAGATGCCGCACACGCGCATCGAGGGTTTTCTGGCGGCGGGCCACGCGGCGACGATCACGGGTTGGGGGATCTTCGAGCGCTTCGTCGAGCGACACGGAATTCCCGTCGTCGTCGCGGGATTCGAGCCGCTCGACATTCTGGCGGGGTTGGCGCGGCTCGTCGAGTTGATTCGCGACGGCGAGCGTCGCGTGGAGAACGCGTTTCCGCGCTGCGTGACGCGCGAGGGAAACCGAAACGCGCAGCGGCAGCTCTGGCGAGTCTTTCGCACGACCGGCGGGATGTGGCGGGGGATCGCGCACGTACCCAACGGCAACTTGCGGCTGCGCGACGAGTTCGCGCACGTCGACGCGCGCCGGCGCTTCGCGATCGACCTCAAGCGCCTGTGGAACCACGCCCCGTCGGCGCTGACGCAGCAATGCATCTGCGGCGACATCATGGCCGGCATCTCGTCGCCGGACAAATGCGCGCTCTTCGGGAAGGCGTGCGTGCCCGACTCGCCGGTCGGCGCGTGCATGGTGAGCAGCGAGGGCACGTGCCGAATCTGGCATCAGTATGGAGGGCATCCGTCGCTGTGACCGCCTCGCCGACTGCAACGCCCGTCTCCACGATCGACGTCACCGGACGCGGCGCGCCGACGATCGTCATGAAGCACGGCGCCGGCGGACGCGCGATGCGCCGGCTCATCGAGGAGGTACTCGCTCCCGGTTTTGACAACGTACCTACAGACGGGATCGGCCTCGCGGCGATGGACGACGGCGCCGCGCTTCGCGTCGGCGACTCGTGGCTCGTCGTCACGACCGACTCGCACGTCGTGAATCCGATCGTCTTTCCCGGCGGCGACATCGGCCGTCTCGCCGTCTGCGGAACGGTCAACGATTTGGCGATGATGGGCGCGACGGACCCTCTCGGGCTCACGTGCGCGATCATCGTCGAAGAGGGCATGCCCTACTCGCTCGTCGAGTCGGTGCACGCCTCGATGCTGGCCGCGTGCCGCGAAGCCGGGACGACGATCGTCACGGGCGACACGAAGGTGATGGGCCGCGGCGAGATCGACGGCATCGTGATCAACACGACCGGCATCGGTTTCACCGACCGGGTGATTCCCGACGCGGGACTCAGACCGGGTGATCGCATCATCGTCACCGGCACCATCGGCGACCACGGTATGGCGATCATGGCGCTGCGACACGACCTCGGACTCGAGGCCTCGCTCTCCTCCGACGTCGCACCGCTGAATCACATGATTCGTGACGCGCTCGCGTGCGCTCCCGGAGGCGTAAGCGCGATGAAGGATCCGACGCGCGGCGGGGTCTCCAGCGCCTTGCACGAGATGGCGCAGAAATCGGGCGTCGGGATCATCCTCCACGAAGCGCTCATTCCGCTCAGCCCCGTCGTCCGCGCGGCGGCCGACATGCTCGGGCTCGATCCGCTGCACGTGGCCAACGAGGGCAAGGCGTTGCTCGGCGTGCGCGGCGGCGATGACATCGTCGATCGCGTCCTCGACGCCTTGCGTCGTCACGACGCCGGCCGCGACGCGGCGGCGATCGGCGAGTGCGTGGCGGAGCGGCCCGGCGACGTCATTCTCGATACCGGAATCGGGCGCCGGCTCGTGTCCGAGTCCGACGGCGAGCTTCTTCCGAGGATCTGCTGATGGCGCGCGACGAGTTGCTCCCGATGCCGCACATCGGCGTGACGCGCCAGGGGGGGAGCGCGGTCGGCACGATCACGATCGATCGGCCACAGCGGTTCAATTCACTCGACGTCGCCACGGCGCGCGACCTGCGCAAGGCCGCGCTCTGGCTCTCGCGCGACGAGGCGATCCGCTGCGTGGTGATTCGAGGAACGAACGGCGTATTCTGCAGCGGCGCGGATCTCAAGTACATCAACGCGCGCGTCGGCCGGAACGACGCCGAGTATCTCCATCCGGGCAGCGACGAAGAGCCGCTGAGCGTCAGCGACGGGTTCAAGGAGATTCTCGAGTACCTGCACAGCACGATCTCCGAGATCAAGCGCAGCGGCAAGCCGTTCCTCGCCGCGGTCGACGGCGTCGCGGCCGCGGGCGGGTTCGGGCTGGCGATGGCCTGCGATCTCGTTTTCGCGTCGGATCGGTCCACGTTCGAGTGGGCATACCACAAGACGGGGCTCACCGGCGCGGAGAGCTCGACCTTTTTCCTACCGCGGCTCGTGGGGCTGAGGACGGCGATGGAGCTCGTGCTGCTCAACCCGCGACTCTCGGCCGAGGACGCGAAGGCCCTTCATCTCATCAACCGCGTGGTTCCGGCTGAGCAGTTCGACGCGACGGTCGCGGAGATCGCTGAACGTCTCGCCACCGGCCCGTCTCAGGCGTACGCGGCGGCGAAGCGGCTGATACACTTGGCCGCGAACGTCGAGCGCCTCGACTTCCACCTCGACGAGGAGTTGACCGAGCTCGTGCGCGCCGCCGCGGGAAGCGAAGTCGCCGAGGGGATCAGCGCGTTTCTCGAGAAGCGCGCTCCGGCGTTTCGCGAGTAACGGCGGCGTCGATGCTTGGCGACGTCGTCCAGCGGCGCACGGCGAGGACGATCGCCGCTCCACCCCCGACGACGACCAGGAGCGGAATGGCGTAGGCCAGCAGGTTGAACCCTTGGGGTTTCGGCGCCAGGAGAATCCACTCGCCGTATTTCGACACGAAATACGCTTTCACTTGATCAGGCGTCCGGCCGGCCGCCAGCTGGTCGCGGACCAGAGACCGCATCGACTGCGCGAGATCGGACGGGGAGTCTTGAATCGAGAGACCTTGGCAGACCGGGCAGCGGAGTTGCGAAGCGACCGCCGAGGTGTGCGCCTCGAGCGCCGAGTCGGCCGGAGAATGGCGGGCCGTGTCGAAGCCAATCGAAGCACGGCTCGACGTGTCCTGCGCCCCCAGCGCCGTTCCAATGACCAACGCCATGCAGGTGGCGGCGCGCAACCACACCCTCATGGGCTGGCCGATGCGGACAACAACGAATCGAGGATCTGTCTCACCAACCCCGGCTCGGCCGGTCCGGTGATCTTGTGCGCGATGCGTCCGTCGGGACTGATGAAGAAGGTCTCCGGGACGCCGTACAATCCGTAGTCGATCGCGGTGCGCGCACGCGGATCCTGCACCGACGGATATGCCTCGCCGCCCATCTGCAGGATCCAGTTCATCCCGGCGCTCGGCGTATCCTGATACAACGATCCGACGAAGCTGACCGGCTTGCCGGTGTACTCGCGCGCGACCTCGGAAAGGCCGACGTGCTCGTCGCGGCAGGCGAGGCACCACGACGCCCAGAAGTTGAGCACCACGACCCGACCGCGCAGATCGGCGAGTCGCACGGTGTCGCCAATCGGTCGAGACAACGACGCTTCGCCCGGCGCGAAGACGGCGAGCGAGAACGTCGGCGCGGGATTGCCCGGAAGCGGCGAGGGAATGTCCCGCGGATCCTGCTTGAGCCCGTGGCGGAAGAGGGCGATCACCGGAATCGCGACCAACGCAGCGATGGCTGCTCGACGCCAATTCATGCGGCGTTGTCCTTCGGTTGAAGCGGACGCGCGATGGCGATCGACGGCACGGCCCGCCGGCGTCGCGCCGACGGCCAGGCGCCGACGATGGCGCCGAACACGACGACGCCGCCCCCGAACCAGATCCACGGCACGAGCGGCTCGTAGATGGCCTTCACGGTGGCGGTGCTGCCGTCGGGACGAAACGCCATCAGGTTCAAGTACAAATCGCCGAACAGTCCGCTGCGCACCGCGGGCGTGGGCACCGGCTCCTGCGACGTCGCATAGAAATTCATGCGCGGCTCCATCGTGCCGCGGACGCCGCCCGCACCAAGCACCTCGAACGTGGCGCCCACGACCGATCGCTGTTTCTCGTCGCGTCCCCACAGCTGTTTGAGGCGCACCGTGTGTCCCGAAACGGAAATCGTCTCGCCGGGCTTGATGGTCGCCTCGCGCTCCGTGCGCATCGTCGACGACGCGGCAATGCCGAGCGCGACGAAGAACACGCCGAGGTGGGCGATGTAGCCGCCGTAGCGGCGTCGATTCGAAGCGATGAGCCGCCCGACGGCCACGGGCCATGCCTCGTGATGCGCGACGTGTCGCGCGCGGGCGCCGATCCAGTACTCGCGAAGATTCGCCGACGCGGCGTAGCCGACGAATGCGAAAATCATTACGCCGTAGACGTCGCGAACTCCCATGATCAACCCGGTGGCGCCGAGCAGCACCGCGCCGATCACAGGCGGGATGAGCTTGGACCGAACCTCGTCGTTTGAGGCGCTCTTCCAGGGCAGCGCCGGCCCCACGCCCATGAGGAAGAGCAGCGCCGCGATCAGCGGCAGCGACATGCGATTGAAGAACGGCCCGCCCACGCTGACCTTCACGCCGCGCACGGCTTCGGCGACGAGCGGGAAGAGCGTCCCGACGAGCACCGTCAGCATGAATGCGGTGAGAAACAGATTGTTCAACAGGAAGATCGTCTCTCGCGACGCCGGCGAATCGAAGTGCCCGACCGTCTTCAACCGATCCGAGTTGCCCGCCACGAGAACGAGCGCGAACACCATCACGAGCCCGATGAACGTGAGGAAATAGTAGCCGATCGTGCCCGTCGTGAACGCGTGGACGGAGGAGATGATCCCCGATCGCGTGAGGAACGTGCCGAGAATGGTCAGCACGAACGTGCCGACGACGAGATTCAGGTTCCACACGCGGAGCATCGAGCGTCGTTCCTGCACCATCGCGGAATGCAGGAACGCCGTCGCCGTCAGCCATGGCAGGAACGACGCGTTCTCGACGGGATCCCACGCCCAGTAGCCGCCCCAGCCGAGCACCTCGTACGACCACCACATGCCGGCGATGATCGCCGCCGACAGGAACCCCCACGACACCACGGTCCAGATGCGAGTCAGCCGCAGCCAGTCGTTCGACTCCGCCTCGCCCGAGAGCACGGCGCCGACGGCGAACGAGAACGGCACCGACATCCCGACGTATCCGAGGTACAACAGCGGCGGGTGAACCGCCATCAAAATGTGGTTCTGCAGCAGCGGATTCGGCCCCGGCCCATCGGCCGGGACCGGGAAGACGCTGCGGAACGGATTCGCGGGTCCGACGAGCAGGATCGCGAAGAAGAACGATATGCAAAGCAGCGTCATCGCCGAGTAGGCGACGAGATTTCCGGGCCGATCGCGGTTGAGCGAGACGACGAGGGCGGCGTAGAGCGAAAGCACCCAAGCCCAGAATAGAATCGATCCCTCGAGCGCGCCCCACAGCGAAATGATTGTGTAGAAGAGGGGCGTCTCTCGACTGCCGACCTGCGCGACGTACGAGACCGAGAAATCATGCGTCACGAGCGCGACCACCATCGCGCCGGCCGCCGCGGTCACGAGAAAGAAATTGGCGTAAACCGAACCGTACGCGAGGCCAATCCAGTCACGCCGTCCACGCCGAACGGCCGCCGGCACGGCGATGATGCCGAGCAGGATGAACGGCATCGACACCAGCAGCGCACCGCGTCCGATGAGGCCGTTCACGAGCCGGATCCCTTGATCAGGGTCTTGTACGTCTCTTGAGGCGACTCCCCGGGCTTCGGTGGACGATACTCGTTCGAGTGCTTCACCATGAGGTTGGTGCAGTCGAACACACCGTCGCCGGCGTATCGCCCCTCGAGGACGACGCCCATGCCCTCACGGAACATCTGCGGCGGCGCGCCGCTGGCGTGGACCGCGATGTCGCTCGTGCCGTCCGTAATCGTGAAGCGCAGATCGAGCGTCGTATCGTTCCACTTCACGGAGCCCGGCTTCACCTGTCCTCCCAGACGCACCGGCACCTCGACGCCGCGAGCGCCCTTGGCCAGCAGCTCGTGGGGTGTCAGAAAATACACGACGTTCTTGTCCAGCCCGCCATACAATAGATACGCGAACGTCGCGGCGATCACGACCGCACCGGCGATGATGAGCCGCTTGCTGCCGCGGGAAGTTTGGGTCATTGCGGCACCCGGCGGGACGCCGAGTCCTGCTCCCGCGCGCGATGGACGGCCCGCTGAAGGTGTACGAAGTAGCCGATCAAGGTCGCCCAGGTCAGGGTGAAGGCCGCCGAAACGAACATCCAGTTGGTCATGGACGTGACTCCGCGCCCACCCCGAGTGCCGCCGCCTCGGCGACACGTTCGGCCTCGCGCTCGATGAGCGCGGCCTCGTAGCGCCGGCGAATGAAGAAGATCATCACGAAGAGGAAGGCGAACGCGTTCAACCGCAACCCGATCACGTACGCGGGATCGACCGTCGCGGGACTCGATTGAATCTGGTGGATCGTCCGCCACCAACGAACGGACATGTACACGATCGGCACGTTGATCGCTCCGAGCACGCCGACGGCGGCGCTCCACTGCGCGCGCCGTTCGCGGTCGTCGACCAGCGCGCGAAGCGCGAGGTACGCCGCCAGGATCAGGAAGAGAACGAGGGTAGAGGTGAGTCGCGCGTCCCAGGTCCACCACACGCCCCACGTGGGTCGCGCCCAGATCATGCCGAGGGCCAGCGTGAGCCCGGCGAACGTCGCGGCCACCTCGGCTGCGGCGGCGGCGGCCAGGTCGTCTTCGTCGCGCCGCTTCCATAGATATCGCAACGAGAACACGAGGACCGTGAGCGGGGCCAGCATCGTCATCCATGCGGCCGGCACGTGGACGTACATGATCTTCTGCAGATCGCCCATGTCGCGGTCCGGCGGCGACGTGGCGATGGCGATCACTTGCGATGTGATCAGGAACGCGAACGCGAACCATCCGAAGATGGTCCAGCGGTTCGCCCGCGGCGCGGGCGTGTCGACGATGGCTTGAGTGGTCATGCCGGACGTCAGACCTCGATGACGAATTCAAAGGCGAGGAAGCTCGCCACCAGAAAGATCACGTCGAACGCAGCCAAAAGGCGAATCCACGCCCCGGCGTCGCTCATCACGTCTCCCCCGAGCAGGGCCTTCGTGGCTTCCATCGCCGCGAGCAGGACCGGGACGAGCATCGGAAAGAGCAGCAGCGGCAACAAGACCTCGCGGGCGCGGCTTCGACTGGCCATGGCCGCGTAGAAGGTGCCGAGGGTGACCAACCCGATCACACCGAGCAAGAGAACGGCGACCAGTGCCAGCCACTCGGTTGGAACGTCGACGTGAAACAGCACCATGCCCGCGACCATGATGATCGCCAGCATCAGCGTGACGAACGCGAAGTTGCCGAGGAGCTTGCCGGCGAAGATTGCACGGCGAGCGCCCGGATAGAGCACGAGCTGCTCGAGGGCACCCCCGTCCAGCTCGGTCTGGTAGGATCGATTGAACGCCAGCACGCCCGCGAAGAGCACCGTGAGCCAGATCGTTCCCGGCGCCGCATCCCGAATCGCCTTCGCGTCGGGTCCGAGCGCGAAGCCGAACATCACCAGCATCGTGACCGCGAGCGCGACGACCGAATTGAATCCCGCCTTCGACCGGCGCTCCGCCGTCAGGTCCTTTCGCGCGATCGCGCGGGCGCGTCGCCACTCGTGCTGCCACGACATCACCGGCTCGCCAGTCTGGGGACGGCCGCGTCATCGTCCGACACCATCGTCGGCCGGGAGGGGGGCGCGATTCGGCCGTCGACGATAGTCAGCGTCTGATTCAGAATGCGCCTGGCCGGCGCGGTCTCGTGCAACACGATCAGCGCGGCGCAGCCATCGTCCACCCAGTCCGCGATGAGAGAATTCACGAGATCGATTCCGGCCGCGTCGAGATTGGCATACGGCTCGTCCAGGAGAAGGACCCGTGGCCGAACCAGCATCAGCCGCGCGATCGCCAAACGGCGCTGCATCCCGGACGAGAATCCGCGTACGGGTTGGCCGGCGACGTCGAGGAGGCCGACCCGCTCGAGAGCGTCGTTGACGGTTCGCCGATCGCGATCCAGCATGTCGGCGGCGAACTCCAGGTTCTCGCGCGCCGTCAAATCGTCGTAGAGTCCCGGGGCATGCCCGAGATAGCCGACCAGCGCACGCACGTTGGCTGGAGACGCGACGACGTCATTTCCAAACACCTGCGCCGTTCCTGCGTGCGGGCGGAGCAACGTGGCCAGGATGCGGAGCAACGTGCTCTTCCCCGTTCCGTTGGCGCCGAGCAGTCCCACGACCTCGCCGCGCGAAACCCGGAGCGAAATCCCTCTCAGGACCCAGTTCGCGCCGAAGCGGCGCGCCACGCCGGTGGCGTCGATCGCGGGGGATTGTTGCGTCCCAACCGCAGCTGAGCTTCTGGATTCGCTCATGGCGACCTGACCACCTCGTCCATCGAGGCCGGGACACGGGTTCGTAAAGTTCGTCGAATGACTCTTGACCGAGCGACAATACCTCCCAAACGTGGGGGCAACGCAGTGTCGCAGCTTGCGGAAGACCATTCGCTCGGGGGTAAGACCATGGCTCGACGCTCCGGCATCTACATCGTTCCCACGAACCGTTGGTACATCGAGAGAACCGTTTGGCTGATTGCGGGCATCGTCCTGATCGTCGCGACGACGCTCGGTGCGTTCGTGCAGAGATACTGGGCGCTGCTGATCATTGCGACAGGGGCGGCCTCGGTGACCGTGGCTTTCACGGGATTCTGCGTCATCGGGAACGTCCTCAAGCGACTCGGATTCAAAGCGGCGCTCGCACGCCAGGGCAGCGAGTCACGGTGGTATTTCATGCAGACCGACCGATGGTATCTCGAGCGGCGCATCTATCTCGCCGTCGGAATCAACATCTCGATTGCGTCCGTGCTCTCGATCGTGTTCAGCCCCTGGTGGTTGACTTTCACTGCGTTCGTGGGCGTCGCGATGGTGTGGTTCGCGGTGACCGGCTTCTGTATCATGGCCAACGGCTTGTATTGGTCCGGCGCGGAGCCGCGGCTGGCTCCCGCACCCGATGGTCGAGGGCTCGTCAGCACGGCGACCAGCACGGCTCACGCCGGCGATTGATCGTTCCCATAGCCCCGATCACGGCGACGCTCCGGCTTTCTTGAGTGCGTCGTCGATGTCGCGCGCGTGCTCCGTGTACTCCTTGAGCCCCTTCGCGCGTTCAGCGGGCGCCGCCGCGACGAGTCGACGTCGAAACTTGGTTGCGGCGGCCGCATCGCCACTCTGATCTGCGACGCGAGCTGCGAGCACCAGACCGAGCAGATGGTTGGGTTGCGCCGACAGAATCGTGTCGGCCTGCGCGCGCGCGACCGAAACGTCGCCGACCGCCGCGGCGATCGCCCCGACGTCGTAGCGGGCGTGCGCGTCCAGTGGCCCGATCATGAGATATGCCTGGATGGCCATCGGCGCGAAGAATCGCGCGCTGTCCATCTTCCCTTGTTCGCTGTAGGCCATGACGCGGTTGAAGAGCCGACTCGCGCGCTCCTCGGGCGACATTTGGGAGATGTCCGGGGCCGCGGGCGTCGCGAGTGGCGTCACCGCCCCGCCGTCCGCCTGCTGTGCGACCGTCAGATCCGGCGCGACCGATCGGCGGCCGACGTACTCGCCCCCGACGAATCCGACGAACGCGACCACGGCCGCTATGGCGATCTGTTGTGCGAGCCGCGAGTCGGATCGCGGCGACTGCACCACCGCGCCACTCGGCGAAACAACGGAGACCGGCGACCCGCAGTTGTTGCAGAACCGCGCCCCGACGACGAGCGCATGGCCGCACGTTTCGCAGGACACGTCGCGCAGCGGCGCGCCGCAGCCCGAGCAGAAACGTCCGGTCGAGACCTCGCCGCAGCGCGGACAGGTCGTTGGAGTCGATTGTTCGGGTTGTCCAGTCATGCTGTGTGAGATTGGGAAGCTCGATTGAAAGCGTGACACCGCGTCAGCTCGACGAAGAGTTCCTGCCGAGTGCCTTGTGTATTCGCTGAAGGGCGGTATCCGCGAACGAGTGCGGCGAGTTCGACAGCGAGCCGCCGCGAAGTCGGATGCCCGCCAGCGCGCTGTCGGCGAGGGAGGTGTTGTTCATGGCGCGTCCTACCATATAGATGCCAAATAGCGGCGCGGCGTGCTGCGGGGCCAGGGCCGCCGCGGCGCGATACTCCGTGAGTGCCTCGGCGAACTGCGATTTCCTGAACAACGCGTTTCCGCGGTCCAAGGCGGCCTTCGCCCCGGGGCCTAGCAGCGCATGCGCGGCTTCGAGCGCATGCAGGCTGTCCGCGGCGACGGACGAGTGCGAGAGCGGGATCTTGCTGGTCTTCGCGTCGTCTCCCGAGCAGGCGGCGGCGAGCCCGAGCGCCAGCGCGCCGAGCGCCCTTGCGGGGAGAATGCGAGCGGAGGGTCGATGGATCTTCACGCTGCTCATCCGCCGAGCGGGTTCTTGAAGTGGCACATCAGGCAGAGTTGCGGATTCTTGCTCGACATCCGGGCCGCGTCGAAGCCCGGACCGTGCGGGTTGATGCGCGAGCCCAAGTCGGAGTGACACTGCATGCAGTACGTCTGTTGGTGACACGTGGTACAGCTGTTCAAATCTTGTCGCGCTGCACGCCCGTGTTGTAGTAGCCACAGCGGCTGGGCGTTATGAAAAACCGTGCTCCGTGCGTTGGTCTTGGCCGCGAGGCCCAATTGGCGGTGGCACGCGCGACAGAACGCCTCCGGTGAGTGACAGCTGGCACAGTCCACCTCGCGTTCGTAGGCCTGCGGAGCGTGGGTCGAGACAAAGTCGGCCGGATGGTATCGCCGCGTCACGAACTCTCCGCCGTGACAGTCGGAGCAAAACCGTTGAGAATGGCAGCTCGCGCACTGCAGTTCGCCGGACGCCGCCACGATTCCATGCCGCTCCACGAAGCCGGGGACGTGCACTCTGACTCTGTGCGGTCCGGTGTCCGGTCTTTGAGTCGGAGCCTGAAGAGACGATACGGCACCCAGGAGATACCCCGCAGACGTCCCGTTGGCATTGGGAAGTGGACTGGCGTGGCGGAGCTGAACACCGGGGGCCGTCGCTTCGCGAGCGTCCGGAATTCGGCGGAGCACGTCTCCAGCGCTCCCGCCGATGTGGCACGTTTCACAGCTCGCCCTGGCGTGACAGGTGGCGCAGCGGGCAATGTTGGATGTCGCGGCCTTCCCATGCGTCAGATCGAATTGCGCGGTTTCGTGGTCGAGGGGCGTCGGATAGACGGGGGACTTGCCCCGCTCCAGCCGCGCGACGCGGGGGTCCGTCTTGAGGGCCTGGATCAACGGAGCACTCGCCCCGTCCACATGGCAGCGTTCGCAGCTTTCGCGCGCGTGACAGACGGCGCACGTCGCCGCCGTGGCCGCGCTGGTGCGAGCCATTCGTCCGTGCACGGAGATGAAATCGGCGCGCGAATGCCAGTCCGGCTTGGGAAGGGCCGCAACCTCGGCGTCAGTCAAGGCGACGGCGCTCGTGAGGGGCCGATGGCAGGTCGCACACGCATTCTCGGCGGCAAGGTGCATCGTGGGGCCGTGGGCATGGCACGACGCGCAGCGCTCCGGCACCGACTTGGCCACGTTCATCCACCGAGTGGTGTCGGCCACCGAATGGCACGTCTCGCACGTCACTTCCTTTGCGCTGGCAAGGTGGGCGGGATGCGAGAAGACGAGCAGACCAGGTCCGCGAAGAGGTGGAGGAGCCCAGCGAACGCGCGGTTGAATCGTGCCGTCGTGGCAGTCGGCGCACAGGGCCGGCGACGGAAACGACTGCTCGCGGTTGCCGACGCTGATTCCGGAATGGCAACCAGCGCACGTCGGAAACAGCCGTGCGTGCCGCGCATGCGGAAACGGCTCTGACGCCGTCTGTCCGAGAGCGAGTCCGGGCAGCAGCAAGAAGACCGCGATCGCGACGCGACGGGCGTGAGCCGTCACGGCACCTTGCCTCCCATGCCCGGATCGGGCCCCAGCATCCACTCTATTCGGATCGATCCGCGGTGCTGGCTCCAGTCGGGCCCTGGGGCGCCGTTGGTCAACACGTGTTGGTAGACGCCGAGAGCCGCGACAAAATGCACGTCCGGCTTGAGCGGCACGGCCGCGTCGGCCGCGAGGCCGTATATCCGACCTGTGCCAACCCGAAACTCGTAGATCGTTTGATTCACCATCGCGTCCGCGCCAAGCGATACATCCGCATTCGGCGTCCAGCGGAGGCCCGCGCGAGCGTCGGTAGCCGATGCACCCGTGCCGACGTCGACGTCGTACGAGGCCGACGCTGACGTGTTCGCCGTCCCCCGCCAGTTGACGTCGGCCCCGGCGCGCCACCCGTTCGTGAACAGCGAAATGCCGGTGGCGGTGTTGGTCGGCGCATACGTACGATAGGCGCCGTGCACGGAGTAGGAGAACGCGGAGTTGGTCGGCCGCCAATCCACGGACGCGCGACCTTCGTCGAACCCCACCGGCGAAAACGCTCCCCAGATCGTCCAGAGATCGAAGTAGGGGCGCGAGTGGCGCGCCTCCACCGAATACCGGATGGTGCGCTGGGCGCCCCCGGTTTCGAAGCGCAATCGAGCCTCGTTCCAATCGCCAGTCGCGAAATCGTAAACCAGGCCGAGATCCATCCCGACGCCGAACTGCCTGCTGCTTCCGTCGAACGCCGCGCGCTCCGAGTAGAGACCGCTCCGATCGGCGACGAGGACTCGTTGGTACGTGAGCGACGCGCCGTTCAGCGCGTCGGGGCGGAATCGCGCCCGCGCGCCGAAAGCGTAGCCCTCCTGTTGCGGCGGAAGATTGTCCGCCGCCGCCAGGAAGCCGCTCGTGAACGGTTCCTCGAGGCCGGCGACGAGCGCGCGGCCCGTCCAACCTTCCACGCTGAGCGCGTCATGGCGCACGAGACCGTCCACGCCGTCGAACGCGTACATGCCCAACCCGTTGCTGATCCACTGGCGCCCGACGCGCCCCGACCAGGTGTCGCGGTCGAGTTGCGCATACAGGTCGACGAAGTCGAAATGATCGTTCGTCCGCGGATAGACGAATCCTCCGCTGCCGATCTGCGCCCGCGCGCGTAGATCGCTGTGGAAGCTGAGCCCTTCGCCCAGCCCCCAACCGGCGATCGTCAACTCCTGGAGAACCGGCGCGACGCTGATGCGATTCCCCGACGCCTCGAACTGGCAGATCGAGGAGCTGGTCGGACAGATCGCGGGGACGCCCTCGGCGTTCGTTCGCACCTCGCCGGTCCCCGGCACGAGCGACGCGGGCACCGAATCGATGACCAGCGGTCGCAGCTGAACGAGCTGTATGGTCGTTGCCCCGGAAATGCGAATGCCCTGCGCCACGAGCGCGCCCGGAAACAGGAGTCCGGCGAGCGCCCGCGCGACTCTTCGCGTCAACGGCCCCCTCCAGTCCCCGCCGCGATTCGCCCGGCGTGCATCATCCCGCGATCGGCGAGAGCGTGGCAGGTTGCGCAGTCGCCGTTCGGAAAGTGTTCGCGCTGGCCCGGATGACAGAGGAGGCAGACCGCCCGCGATGCCGGCAGAGCCGCGACGGTGGGGTCGGTGTGGCATCGCGCGCAGCCATCATGCACGGTCCGACCATGAGCGGCGATACCGACGGTCGCGGTGGCCGGGTGACAGTTGGCGCAGTTCGCGGTCGCCGTGTGATGATTCGCGTGGCAGCTCGCGCACGTCGCGGTCACGGTTCGCCTCACGTCGGCTCCATGACACGTCGTGCACGCGATCCGTGCGTGGCGCGCGTGCGCGAACGTCTGCGTGCGCGTGACGGGATTCGGGCGTGCCGAGATCGCGAACGTCATCGGCTCCTGATACACGCCGAGCGACTCGGTCGTGTGGCAGGATGTGCACGTCGCGTGCTGTTGGGTTCCGTGATGGCATGCCAGGCAACCGGCGGGGCGCTCGAATTTGAGGCCGCCGTGCGTCGTCGTCATTCCGTGGCAGGTCGTGCACGTCACCGACGTATGTCGCGAGTGGAGAAAGGTCGTATCCCGCTGCTGCCGGCTGAACGAGGCGAATCGAAATGCACCGCGCGCGACGCGACCGCGTCTGGGCGATCGCCTTCCGTATGACGTTGGGCGAAGCACGGAGCTGACGCGGCGCAGGGGCCGATCGAGGTTGATCGCCTTGTGGCACGACAAACAGTCAGTGCCCTTGACCTTCCATGTGTGCGCCTCGTGGCACTCGCCGCAGTTTTGCATCGCGTGCGCACCCAGACCACGATGAAACGCCGTCAGCGTGTCGGGCGAGCCATGGCATTGCGACTCCGCGCAGGTCTTGAACGCGTCCTTCGGCTCGGTCTGCTTGTGCGGATTGTGGCAGATGCCGCAGTTGCCCTTGTGCGGGTCCGCCGCGAGGTCGAACGCCAGAAGCTTCTGCGCCATCGCGTGGCACGACGAGCAGTCAACGGACTGCGGATACAGCGTCTTCTTGGCCTCGGCCAGGGTCACGCTCAGCGGCACTCGGGTCTTGAAGTCGTGGCAGATGGTGCAATGACGGAACGCCTGACGGGACATCGCGCCGAGGTTCACCTTCATCACCTTGTGGCAACCCGACTGAGAGCACGTTTCGTTGCTCGGGATGAACACGTGGAAATCGCGGCCGTGACAGGTCACGCACTGCACGTCTTTGAGGGCCGCCGAATCGGATTTGAGATGGACGGCATGGCCCGCGGTCAGCGCCACGTTCGTCAGCGTCGAGTCAGTTCCCTTCTGCATGTGGCATTCGTCGCACACCGCCGTGGGCACCTTGTCGTGCGCCGGCACTTCCATCGTTCGCTCGCCAACCCAATAGAACAGCTCGACCGAGCTGACGTAGAGCGGTTGGCGGTGGCATGCGTGGCACTGCAGATCCTTGTGCGCGCTGACCTGGAAGCGATTCCAGGCGGTATCCATGATGTGGCACGACTGACAGAAATCGTTGTCGTGCATGATGTAGTTGTACGTCACCAGCCCCGATGTGGCCGCGCCGGCGGCGACCACGAAAGCCGCGCTGATGATCGCGAGTCGAACGATCGTTCGGCGGGCGACCCACCAGCCCCAGATCGCGCGCCGGCGTTTCCACGCCTGCCACACGACGATGATGGCCACTGGCACGCCCACCAGCACACCCGCGATCTGAACCCACTGCGGCACCGACGAGAGGAGAAAGCGCGCCATCTTGCCGGCGAATGCGGTCGTCCCGGCGATCTTGGACGACGCGCCTCCGGCGTAGTGTCCAACGGGCCCCTGCTGCTGGAGAAGAAATGCCACCCCGATCATCGCGGTTGGGTCAGGGGCGAACGTCGCAAGCCCCGGGGGAAATGATCGCCGCCCAGGGCCATCGCCCGCAAAGGGCGGCTGCCGACCCACGGCCGCGCGTTGCCGCTAACGCTGCCCCGCGGCGTTCGAGTGTCTCCTCGGAGGGAGGACGAATTGCGTCGTGAGCGGGACCGTCACGTCCGGCGTGACGCCATAGTCCTTCTGGAGCTGGTTGATCGACGCGATCAGGAGCTGCTCGAGCAGGAACGGATTGTGGACGAAGCCGCCCGGCGATTGAGCCAACGAGACGTTGAACTGCGTGCCGAGGCACGACGTGTACGTCGGACCACCCAGCTTGCAGTCGGCCGGCTTGAGCGCGTTCACTTTCGCGATCGCCGAATTGGCCGAGTTGATGAGCTGCAGGATGCGCGCGGAATCCGTGAGGTAGAGCGTCCGAGCCACCGTCTCGCTCGCGTGGCACGAACCGGAGACGCAGGACCGGAACGTCTTCGCGGAAATGTCGCACGTCTGGCTCTTCGCCGGCACACCGTTCGCGTCGACGCACGGCGCGGCGATGAATCGGTGTCCGGTGCTCTGGAAGACGAAGCTGCCCGACTGTGAATTGGTCGCCGTGTATCGCGCAACGTGGCACGTCGCGCACAGCTGGGGGTTGCGAGACGGCGTGCCATGTGTGCCGATGATCGAGTCGCCCGCGCTCATCCCCGGCGGGAACCATCCGGCGAGGCCGAGCAGCGTCGGCCCCTCCGGCGAGTGAACCGAGTTGCGAGTCGTGACCTGCGACGGATCCGCGCGGCGCTGGTGACACTTGATGCACAGGTTTTCGTCGATGTTCGCGGCGCTGATCGAGAAGCGGAGTTGATGGGTGTTCGCGGACCCGTGCGGGTCGTGGCACGTCGCGCACACGATCGGCAGGGCGTTCGCCGTCGTGATGCTCGCGGTGGACGCCACCTTTTCGACGTAGTTCTCGGTCACGCCGAACTGATTCAACGCGCCCTGTGCGGTGTGGCAACCGACGCACGTCGGATCGGTGTTGCCCACCGTCCCCGATTGAACGATGCTGTGCGACAGACCGCCGGCGTTGGTGAGCTTCCACTCGTCGACGAACGGCTCGTGGACGCCCGTATGGCACTCGCCGCAGCCGTTGGTAGCGTTGGTGTCGGCCTTGATCGATGCCAGCGGAACGTTGCTGGCCGAGGGATCACTGGCGTGCGTGAGTCCCGGTCCGTGACAGCTCTCGCACTGCACATCGTGGTAGCGCACGTCCTTCGTGGAGCGATAGGCGACCGCCGTGTCGGTAATGGCGTTTCCTCGGTCGGACACGCTGTGGCACGCCGCGCAGACGCCCGTCGCGCCTCCGCTGGCCTGAAGGTCGGCCCACGCGTTGGCATGCTTGGTCTGCGACCACCGGTTCTGATAGTCGACGTGGCACGATCCGCAGACGGTCTGCTTGTTCGCGACGTCGTAGTAGCCAATGAAGTTCGCGCCGGCGCTCGGGGGGGCGGCGAAATTCGTCCCGCTGCGATACACGAGCTTTTCTGTCGTACATCCCGCGGCGATGACGCAAAGGACAACGGCGAGCAACCTACTGCTCAGCCAAGGGCGATCAGGATGGCGTGGGGTCATGGACTCGCGCAAAGCCACCGAGCGCTCCGTTTTCCTATAGTCGCAAGCTGGGATGCCTCGCCAGGGGTGTCAAGCGAAAGATCCCTGGTTGACCGTCAGCCTGTTGGATGACAGCATCGCCGGGCCGATGTCCGACGCGATGCCGTGACATCTCTGTGACGACTTAGAAATGATCACGGGCGGGTAGGGCCTTCGCTCGCACCGATGCGGCTCCCGTCGGGGGTTGCCTTAGAAAATTCGTAGTAGTTCCTATGGACAGGGGCCACGGCTGACTTACATTCGGCGCGCGCTTCGTACGCGACGCTCGCGGAACGGGTCGCGGTGTCGTGAACGCGTGAACAATCGTCACGGCGAGGGGTGTTCTATGCGCGTTCGCATTCCCGGAAGGGGCGTCGCGACCCCGTCATTCCGGTCGCGGCGGTCTCCATGATCACCCCATCGGCGTATTCGTGGATCGACGACGAGACCCTCGGCGAGCATCTCGAATCCCGAGGGGTCTCACGGCGAGACTTCCTGAAGTTCTGCACCGAGATGGCGGTCGTGCTCGGCGTCGGGAGCTCGGTGGGCGCTAGAGTGGCCAACGCCCTGGAGAGCCTGAAACGACCCACCGTCATCTGGCTCCAGCTCCAGGAGTGCACTGGCTGCGTGGAGAGCGTGCTGCGCACGGCGGACCCCACGATCGGCGATCTCCTCCTCGACGTCGTCTCGCTCGACTACCAACACACGCTGATGGCCGCCGCGGGTGCGGCCGCCGAAGCGGCGCGCAAGAAATCGATGGAGGCGAATCGGGGGAAATACCTGCTCGTCGTGACTGGCTCGATTCCGACGAAAGACCACGGGATTTACACGACGATCGGCGGCCGGACGGCCCGCGAGATCCTCGAGGAAGCGGCCTCGGGCGCAACGGCCATCATCGCGGTGGGTGCATGCGCTCACTGGGGCAGCGTGCAGGCCGCGCGCCCCAACCCGACCGGCGCGGTGGGTGTGCGAGACATCATCAAGAACAAGCCGATCGTGAACATCGCCGGATGCCCGCCCATCGGTGACACCGTCACGGCGACCGTGGTTCACTTCCTCACATTCGGGCGGCTTCCCGACGTGGACCGCGAAGGTCGGCCGCTCTTCGCATATGGCGAGCGGATTCACGATCAATGCAACCGCCGCGCGCACTTCGACGCGGGGCAGTTCGTCCAGTCGTTCGACGACGACGCGGCGCGCAAAGGCTGGTGCTTGTACGAGGTCGGATGCAAAGGGCCGGCGACGTTCTCGCCCTGCCCGATCTTCCTCTGGAACGACCACACGAGTTGGCCGATCGGCGCCGGGCATCCGTGCATCGGTTGCACCGAACCCGGGTTCTGGGACTCGATGACGCCGTTCTACGGCCGCCTCCCTGACGTCGGCGGGTTCGGCGTCGAGCGGCGCGTCGACACGATCGGCGCCTCGCTGGCCCTGGGCGCCGCGGCCGGCGTCGTCGCGCACGCGTCGATGACTGTTCTGCACCAGATCAAGACCCGCCGGCAAGCGAACCAGGTGCCCGAATCCCGTTCCACCGAGGACAAGGCAGATGGCTAGCACGAGAGTCGTCGTCGATCCGATCACCCGTATCGAGGGTCATCTGCGCATCGAAGCGCAGGCCGAGAACGGAAAGATCAGCAAGGCGTGGGCAACATCCACTCAGTTCCGCGGGATCGAGATCATCATGCAGGGCCGCGACCCGCGCGATGCATGGGCGTTCACCCAGCGCATTTGCGGCGTCTGCACCGTCGTGCACGCGGTCGCGAGCTGTCGCGCGGTCGAGGACGCGCTGGGGATCAAGATTCCGCCGAATGCGAATACGATTCGCAACCTGGTCCACGGGATGCAGTTCATCCAGGACCACGTGATTCACTTCTACCACCTGCACGCGCTCGACTGGGTCGACGTCACGAGCGCTCTCAAGGCCGACCCGGCGAAGACCGCCGCGCTCGCCCAATCGCTCTCACCGTGGCCCCACAACGGCGAGGCTGAGATGCGCGCCGTCCAGGAGCGGCTCAAGAAGTTCGTCGGCTCCGGCCAACTCGGCATCTTCGCCAATGGCTATTGGGGACATCCGGCGTATCGGCTGCCGCCCGAAGCGAATCTCATGGCGGTCGCGCACTACCTGCAGGCTCTCGATTGGCAGCGCGACGTCATCCGCCTGCACACGATCTTCGGCGGCAAGAATCCGCACCCGAATTTCCTCGTCGGCGGGATGGCGTCGGCGATCAACCTGAGCAACGCGTCGACGATCAACGCGGCGAAGATCAGCGAGATCGCCGACATGATCGCGCGCGCGAAGACGTTCGTCGAGCAGGTGTACTGGCCCGATCTCGTGGCGATCGCGGGCTTCTACAAGGACTGGGGGGCCATCGGCGGCGGCGTGCCGAACTTTCTGGCGTGCGGCGAATTTCCCGCGAACGACGTCCGAGACATCGACTCACTCTATTTCCCGCGTGGGATCATCCTCGACAAGGACCTCTCCAAGGTCCACGAGTACGATCAGTCGAAGGTCCAGGAGTACATCCACAGCTCGTGGTACGAATACTCGAAAGGTCCGGAGGTCGGGCTGCATCCCTACGAGGGCGAAACGACGGCGAAGTACGACGGCCCGCCGACGCCCTGGACCTACTTGCAAGGCAATCAGAAATACTCGTGGATGAAGGCGCCACGGTACGAGGGCCGCCCGATGCAAGTCGGTCCCCTCTCGCGCATGCTCGTCGCGTACGCCGCCGGACACAAGGACGTGAAGCCGATGGTCGAGGCGACGCTGGCCAAGCTCCAGGTCGGACCCGATGCGCTGTTCTCCACGCTCGGCCGCACGGCGGCGCGCGGCATCGAGACGGTGCTCCTCGCCCGCAAGATGGACGAGTGGCTGACCGAGCTCGAGACTCGCATCAAGAACGGCGATTCGGCCACGTTCACCAAGGACAAATGGGAGCCGTCGACCTGGCCCGCGAAGGCTCAGGGATATGGCTACCTCGACGCTCCGCGCGGCACGCTCGGACACTGGGTGCAGATCGAGAACGGCAAGATCTCGCGCTATCAGTGCGTCGTGCCGTCGACGTGGAACTGTTCGCCGCGTGACGAGCAGGGTCAGACCGGTCCCTACGAGGCCGCGCTCGAGGACCGGCATCCGCTCGTCAACCCGGAACAGCCGCTGGAGATCCTGCGGACGGTCCACTCGTTCGATCCGTGCATGGCGTGCGGCGTGCACGTGCTCGACACGCAGGGGCGCGAGATCGTGAAGGTCAGCGTCCAATGAGCGAGCGTGCCGCGACGAAGCCTGCGGCACACGGCGAGCGAGTGCCGAGATTCGGAGCGGCGCTCACCCGAGAGCGCGGCGACTTCACGTGGGTATATCTGTGGAGCGCGCCCATTCGGGCCATGCATTGGATCGCCGCGCTCTGCATTCTCACGCTGATCGTCACCGGCTTCTACATCGGGCGCCCGTACTTCATGACGACCGGCGAAGCGAGTGCCCATTTCCTCATGGGCTGGGTGCGCTTCGTCCACTTCACAGCGGCCGCGGTTCTCGTCATGACCGGCATCGTGCGCGTGTATTGGCTCTTCGCGGGGAATCGCTTCGAGCGCTTGCCCGCTCTGCTCCCCGTTTCGCCGAAGAACCTTCGCAACCTGTTTCGCACGGCCGTTGCCTACACCACGCTGCGTCCGGAAAAGCAGCCCAACTTCGTCGGGCACAACCCGCTGCAGCAGTACTCCTACACCGGGATCTACCTGCTCACCGCGCTCATGGTCGTCACCGGCTTCACGCTCTACGGACAGTCCAATCCCGACGGATTGATCTTCCGCGCGTTCGCGTGGGTGCCGTCGCTTCTCGGTGGACTGCAAGGCGTGCGCTTCGCGCACCACGTAGCGACGTGGGGCTTCGTGATCTTCATCCTGCTCCACGTGTATTTCGCGATTCGGTCGGACTACGTCGAGCGCGCCGGCGGCGTGTCATCGATCTTCACGGGCGGGCGCTATATCCCGACCAGCGAGAGGTACGAGGACTACAACGTCGCGGAAGTCCCGGCGAGAGATTGGCCAACGGGAGAGTCTCGAGCCGCACCGCCCGAAGAGTGAGCCACGAGGTCGATCATCCAACGAAGAGATCTTTGCGGCCGACGAAAGGATTCGTACTTTGCGTCATGACCGCCGCTCATTGATGACAGACCGTTCACCGATGGCCGAATTGCCGAAAGCGACCGCGACGTTTCGAGAAAGGCTGTCGTGTCGCATGGTTCGGTACCGGCCCGAGGACGCGCCCCTGGTTTCAGCGCTCCAGCGCCACCTCTGGCACCCCGACATCGAGCTGAACGCCGCCTATTTGGACTGGAAGTATCATCAGAACCCGTACATTCGCGAGCCGCTCATCTATCTCGCGTTCGTGGGCGAGCAGCTCGTAGGCATGCGAGGCGTTTTCGGAACGCGATGGGAAGCCGGGGTGCCCTCCGAGTCGTTCACGCTGCCCTACGCCGACGATCTGGTGATCGACCCGGCGTTCCGCCGGAGAGGCGTGCATCAGCAAATCATGCGCTTCGCGCTCGATGACCTCGATCGGCTGGGATATCGATATGTCATCAACCTCAGCGCCGGCACCGTCACGCGACGAACGTCGGTGCTCATGCGTTGGCGCAACGCGGGTGGGATGCTGCACGTTCAGCGGCCTGCAACGCGCCGGACGATGATGGAGTCGCTGGCCAGCCGAGCGTCCAGGTTGCCGATCGTTTGGCGGCGCGAGCGACGGCGGCGGTCCGGGGCGATCTCATCCCAGGCAACGCCGCTCCCGAACGAGATGGAGTCGCTCGTCAATCGGCTCCCGACCGATGGGCGTCTCCGCCATGTCCGTGATCGGACGTACTTCCAGTGGCGGTTCAGGGACCCGATGCGCAGCTACCGGTTTCTGTTCGCGGGCGGCGACCGCCTCGAGGGCTATCTCGTTTTGCAGCGGACATTGGACCGCGACGATCGAGTGAGCATCGTCGACCTGGAAGCGGCGAGCGACTCGATACTGGAGGAGCTGTTGACCACGGCCATCGACGACGAGAGGTTTTCGGTCCTCTCGACTTGGCGACTGGGAGCGACGCCCGCCGCTGCGCGCCTGCTCGATCGACACGGGTTCAGTCCCGCGGCCAGGAGCAAGTCCGTCCTCGTGCGATCCGTGCGCAGCGCCGACCTGAACGAGCGCTGGACGCTTGCGGGTCGTCCTCTCGACGATGCGAGCCAGTGGGATCTTCGGATGATCTACTCGATGGACGGGTGAGCTGGCGTCGCCGCGGTGTCTTCCCTCAGAGTCACGCGAAACTCCGTTCGTCCCGGCCGCGACTCCACCTCGATTTCTCCGTCGCTGCGCTGGAGAAGCCGCCGCACGATGTCCAATCCCAGCCCCGTCCCCTGCCCAACCGGTTTCGTGGTGAAGAACGGGTCGAAAATCCGGCCTTGAATCTCGGGTGCGATCCCCGGGCCGTCGTCGGCGATGCAGACGACGACGCGCTCCAGCTGCCGGCTCGCCGTGACCTCGAGGCGACCCGCCGACCCCACCGCGTCGAGCGCGTTGTCGATGATGTTCGCCCAGACTTGATTGAGCTCGGCGCCCGATGCGTGCACGGGCGGCAGGTCGGCGGGAATCGCGAGCTCCACCACCACCGACTTTGCGCGCGTCTTTGCGCCGAGTACGGCGAGCGTGTCGGTGAGGCTGCGCCGGACGTCGATCGGCTCGCGCGTTGACGCGCGGTCCATGTACGTGAAGCTCTTCACCGCCGCGACCAACTCGTAGATGCGCGACACCGATGCGTCGATCTCACCGACGAGGAGGCGCATGAGGCAACCGCTCGCGATCGATTGCAGCGCCGCATCGAGCGCGTCTTCGCCGACGGCGCCGGCCAGCGCGTCGAGAGCCGCCGGCGTCACGCCCGTTTCGGCCAGCGCCGCCGCGTAGTCGGCGTCGAACCCGTGCGCGTCGAGCCAGGCGGCGAGCGCCTCTTCGCGATCGGCGCGCTCGATCGGTGACCGCGACGGGGGAGCCCGTCCCGCCTCGGACAATTGTCGCACACCATCAACGTCGGCGAGTTGCGCATCCGACAACCGTGCCGCCGCCAGTGCTCTCGCCGCCGCCTCGGATTCGGCGAAGGTCGCGGCCAGCATCTTGGCGCTGCGCGCGGCGGCGGACGCGGGATTGTTCAACTCGTGCGCGAGCCCGGCTGCGAGCTTGCCGAGCGAGAGCAACTTCTCGTCGTGCAGATCGCTCGACGTGAGATGGCGCGCGCGATCGAGCATCGCATGGACGAGGATAGCCGTCACGCGCGGACATTCGCGGATCATCTCGGGAATCACATCGCGGTGAATCGCCAGTACGTCCGTCGGCTCGTCGGCCACGGTGTCGCCCGGCGGTGCACCGCCGCGGGAATATGGCATCAAGCCGCACACGTCGCCTTCGCGCCATCCGGCGATCTTGCGCGAACCGGCGCCGCGGTCGACGTGGATCGCGAGGTGACCCGACAGGACGATGAGGAGCCATTCCTCGGGTTGAGCCTTGCGGGTGCTTATTTCGCCGGCGGCGAACGATCGGGCGACGCCGTGCGACGCGAGCCACGCGAGCTCGTCGCGCGGAGCGGCGCCGAGAGCGCGGTGGTGCGTGAGGCGATCGAGGGGAACTGCGAGGACCGTGCTCAACTCTTAGCCGGACCGAACCCAATCGTCCCGACGTCGGCGGCGTCAGGAGGCGCCTTTACTTGCTGCCAGGCGACGTCCGGCGCGTCGGCGGCGTGGCCGAGCCATATCGTGCCGTCGTCGCACAGGAGAAACAGCTTGTTCTCGACGACCACCATCCGCACCGGCTTTCGCTTCATGGCTGCCATGGCTCACGCTCCGTAGGTCCGCATGCTCACCCGCGCCGACCCAGATCGTCGCCGCCTCCCAACATACAACGCCGCTCAGCGTCGGTGCCTCAGAAGCGGTCGAGATCCTTTCCAAAAATGACCCGTCCCTGATACCCTGCGCCGCGAATCGCTGCGATTACAGCGGCGCCGCCGTCCGCCCGTGTGGCATGGTGGTAGAGCACGAGCAGTTTCGGCTTGGCGGCTGCCGCCAAGCGCCCCAGCTCCACGGCGCTGGTGTGAAAGGCACGCCGATAACGCGCAAACGCGGAGTCCTTCTGCGTGAGGCTTGAAGACTCCGGATAAGCCTCGTGAATGAGCACGTCGACGCCTCGCGCTGCTTGCTCGATCGCGGGCGACGGCCGCGTGTCGCCCGACAGGACGATGGAGCGGTCGGGCGTGTCGACGCGGTAGCCGTACGCTTCCTTCCAACTGCCGTGCAACACCGGGATGGCCGTGATCTTCACGCCCGCGCTGTCGTACACGACGCCAGGTGAAATCTCGTGAACGCGGACGGCGTAGCCATTCGCCAGGCGGTGCTCGAGACCATTGGTACGGATGTCGATGTCCTCTTTCCAGGCGGCGACGATGTGATCCGTCATCGACTGGAGGCCATGTGGGCCGAATACGTCGAGCGGTTTCGTTCGGCCCATCACCCAGGTCGTGAAAATCACGTCGGGATATCCGAGCGTGTGATCGCTGTGAAGGTGCGTGATGAACAGCGCCGTCGGACCGGTGATCGGCAGGTTCGCCGCGCGCACCCGCCGCATGACGCCGGCGCCCGCGTCGAATAGAAACACGCGCGAGCCAACGACAATTGCCGTCGCGGGTCCGGCCGCATCGGGATCCGGCACCGGGTTGCCCGTGCCGAGCAGGACGACGACGGTGGAGTCGGCGCGCGGGGCGATCGCCGCGGCGGATCGGGCGGTGCCGGCGGTGAGCACCGCCGAGGTCACGGCCAGCGCGAGCCAACCCGACGACGTTCTTCGTCTGCGATCATCTGTTTTGTTCGGCATGCGGTTCGAAGCTACCCGATGGGCGGCACTTGGCAAACCGGCGTACTTTGCCACACATGTCGCTCGAATCACGCCCCCGCGTCTCACTCGCCACGCTGCCGACGCCCATCGTCGACGCGCATCGGTTGCGCGACGCGCTCGGCGGCGCCGCACGCTGTGCAAGAATCCTCATCAAGCGCGACGACCTCACCGGGCTCGCGCTCGGCGGCAACAAGGCGCGCAAGCTCGAGTTCCTGATGGGCGACGCGCTGGCGCAGGGCGCCGACGTCGTGGTCTCGAGCGGCGCAACGCAATCCAACCACGCCCGCATGACGGCCGCCGCCGCGCGCGCCGTTGGACTCGACTGCGTCCTCGTGCTCTCGGCACGCACGGCCGACCCGCCGCTCGCAGGGGAATCTGCTGCTCGACCGGTTGTTCGGCGCGACGATTCACTTCATTCGGGCGAACCCGGACCCTCACTACGCCGTCGCCGCCGACGAGGTCGAGAGGGTGAACGAGGTCGTCGACGACCTCACGCGACGCGGCCGGCGGCCGTACGTGATTCCGATCGGCGGCTCGAGCCCCATCGGCGCATTGGGCTATGTCGACGGGACGCGCGAGATCGTGGAGCAACTCACCGCGTCGGCAACACAAGTCGATCGCCTCTATTACGCCAGCGGGTCGCGCGGAACGCAGGCCGGGCTGGAGCTCGGCGCGCGAGTGTTCGACGCGGGGTACCAACTCCATGGAATCGCCGTCAGCGCCGGAGAAGACGAGAAGCAGCGTCGTGCCGCGCGGCTCGTGAACGAAGCGGCGGCGTTGCTCGGGCTGAGCGTTCGCGTGGATCCGGCGGAGCTCGTGACGGACCAGCGGTTCATCGGCGAGGGATACGGCATTCCGAGCGCCGAGTGTCTCGAGGCGATCAAGCTGCTGGCGCGGAGTGAAGCGATTCTGCTCGACCCGTGCTACACCGGAAAAGGAATGGCCGGGCTGATACACGACGCGCGCGCCGGAGCGATTTCGCCGGAGGAGACCGTCGTCTTCCTCCATACCGGCGGAGCACCGGCGCTATTCTCGCAGCCGGATCCTGCGGCCCTCGTCCGTTAGTCGGCTCACGCTCATGCGATACAAGGCTACTCATATCGTCCAGCAAGCGCAGTCGCTACATCCCGTTCTTCCACATCCGTTGAGCAGTCATCCGCCTATCTGCCGAGCAATTCGTGCGCTGCTCCGGGGTCATTTGCCGCCACAGCGAACAGGCGGGACCCAGGCCGCAGTAGCATTCCAACACCGCTTGGCGGAACTCGGCTATCTGTTCGGCTTTCGGACGCGTGGGATCGATCACACTCGGTGAATCGGGTCGCATACAGCCTCCTTGGCTCCCTACAGCGGGCCGCCGTCTACACGTTTGCCTGTCGGCCTGTCCTCGCACAGTAGGGTTCTCCTGACTTCTTCGTCAGGCGGACGCGGACAAGCGAGTCGGCCGCCGACGCTCGCCTTCGTTTCATTTGTCTGGTACGCTGAAATCGATTTCTATGGATGATCTACTCGACGGTGTTCAACTGAACGACAATCAGCGGCGGCACTTCGAGGTGTTGCTCACTCGTCTCGAAGACTCGCTGTCGACGATCGAAAAGCTCCTCGCAGCGCCTCCCGTACGACACCTCACGCAACTCACCGACGACGTGTCGCCCGCTTTTCGGAGGCTGGCCGAAGCGGAGGTTCCGCGGCTGAGGGGACAAGTGGAGCGAATGGCCGTCGCGCTGGGCCTTCGGCCGAACGTCGTATCGCTCCGGCGCATCATCGGAGCGGCTCTGACCAACGACGCCGTGCGCCTACAGGACAGTCTCGCGTCTCAGATGCGCGGTTACGGCGCGGTCGACCCGAGCGTAGCCGAGCGCCTCGACCCGGCGCTTCTGCGCCTGGCCGAATCGCTCCAACACCTCGGGTCCGCGCTCAAGCGATAGGACTCTAGTTCCGCCGGATCGCCACCGCGGGATCGATCTTCGCCGCGCGCAGTGCCGGAAGCCAGCACGCCGCGACGCCCACGACGGCCATCGCCGCGGCCACACCCAACAGCGTGATGGGATCGTTCGGCTCGACTCCGAACAAGAGCCCGCGAATGAAGTGCGTGCCCGCGACGGCGCCGATCACGCCGATCACGCAGGCCGCCGATCAGCAGCACGCCGCCTTCCCACAAGATCATCCGCTGCACACGCGCGCTGTCCGCGCCGAGGCTCATCCGGATGCCGATCTCGTTCGTCCGCGCGCTCACCGAGAACGCGAGCACACCGGCGATCCCGACCGCGGCGATGACGACGGCGAGAAGGCCGAACGACGAGACGAGCATGGCGTTGAGACGGCGCGGCGCCACGCTCTCGTCGCGAATCTGGCCCACCGTCAGCACGTTCTCGATCGGCTCGCGCGGCGCGATGCCGCGAACCAGCCGCGTCGCCGCCGGCGCCAGTGTCGCCGCGGCGTTCTCGCGATCGGCTCCGGCGCGGATCACGAGCCCCGCGCCTTGAAATACCGGCGTCTGCGCGAAGGGCTGGAACACCACGTTCCGCGCCTCGGCGTCCAGCCCGCCGTCCTTGGTATCGCCCACGACGCCGACGACGGTTTTCCATTCCTCGTGCATTCCAATGAACTTGAGCACTTCGCCGGTCCACGAGATGCGCTGGCCGATCGGATCGCGACCGGGGAAGAACTTGTCGGCGAGCGTCTTGTTGATGATCACGACCAGCGCCGAGCTGTCGCGGTCCGTCGTCGCGAACTCGCGCCCCTTGAGCAATGGAATCCCCGACGCGCGGAAGTAGCCGGGGTCGGCCGTGCGGAACTCGGCGTGCGGCTGCGCTTCACCGATCGCCAGCTGCCGGCGCTCGGCTTTCACGTCGAGCTGGAACTGTGTCGAGCGAAGCGGGACCGTCGAGCCGATGCCGACGTCCTTCACGCCGGGGATGGCGCCGATCTCGAGACGCATGCGGTCGTACATCGCGCGCGCGTCGGCGTCGCTCCGCTGCCCGATCGCGATCGGCACTTCCATCGTCAAAACCTGCTCCGTCGACAAGCCATCGCGGACTTCGCTGAGCCTCATCATCGTGCGCGTGAGGAGTCCGGCTCCCGTCAGCAAGATCACCGACACGGCGATCTGCGCGACGACCAGCCCGCGCTGCAAACGCTGCCGTCGCACGCCGCCGCTCGAGCGATTCGCGCCCGCCGTGATCCACGCCGCCAGCGAGCCTTCCTTGGCCAGGCTGGGCGCGAACGACAGCAGCGTCGCCACGACGACGCTCAAGAGGAGCGTGAATCCGAGCACCACGCCATCGAGCTGGATCTCGTTGGCGCGCGGCGAGTACCGCTGCGCCAGCGCCACGAGCAGCTTCACCCCGCCGACGGCGATGACGAGCCCGAGCACCGCGCCGCTGAGGGCAAGGATCATGTTCTCGGCGAGCAGCAAGCGTCGCAGTCGCGCCGCGCCGGCGCCGAGCGCCGCGCGCACGACGAGCTCCTGCTCGCGCCGCACGCCGCGCATCAGCGTCAGGTTCGCCACGTTGGCGCACGAGATGATCATCACGAACGCCGCCGCACCCATGAGCAGCCAGAGGGTGAGCCGCGCTTGCTCGCCAAGCACGTCCTGGAAGGGCGTGACCGTGACCTTGTAGCCCGAATTCTTGTCGTACGCTTCCGGATAGGCGCTCTGGACGCGCTCGCGAATCGTCTTGATCTCGGTGCGCGCCTGCTGGACCGTCGCGCTGGGCGCGAGACGCGCGATCATCTGGGTCATGCGGTGCGTGCGCCCCTGCACCATCAGCGCGCTCGTGTGGTGCTCGCTGATCACCATGTTCAGCAGCGCGTCCATGCGCTGCGGAAACGTCGGCGCGGCCTGCGCGATGCCGACGATCGTCACCGGCTTGTTGTCGACCGTCACCTTGCGGCCGACCACGCTTGGGTCGCCGCCGAAGTGCTTCATCCAGTACTCGTAGGTCAGCACCATGACCGGCGAGACCGCCGTGCCGTCGTCGTTGTCGTCGAGCAACCGGCCCATGACGGCCGAGAGGCCCATGACCTTGAAGTAGTTGCCGGTCACGAGGCCCACGTTGATCCGCGACGCCTGCCCCTCCCTCTCGCCCTGGATCGTGTACGTCATCCCCGAGTACTCGGCGATCCCGCTCAGCGTCTTGGCGCCGTTGCGGAAGTCGAGGATCTCAGGCACCGAGAAGGCGATGTCTTCGCCTCCCGGCCCGTTGATCGACTGGCGGAGGTACACCAGGCGGTCGCCGTCACGGTACGGCAGCGGCTTGAGCAGCACGCCGCGGACGACGCTGAAGATCGCCGTGTTGGCGCCGATGCCGAGCCCGAGGGTGAGGATGACCGCGATGGCAAACCCGCGCGCTCGGGCGAGGCTGCGGAGGGCGTAGCGAAGCTCTGAGAGAAACATGGTCCGTCGGGGGAAGCGGGATGTCAGACAGGTTGAGGGGCAACGACGGCGTCGTCAATGCTCCCTATCCCACGTCGTTTGGGCGGGGCGGAAATCGACACGCTGAGCGCGACATCGGGACGGCCTAAGGGCTATCGCACGCGGATCCGACGACTTGCGGGGACGAGTAACAGCACGATCGCGGATGCGCACGGACGAACGCGGACGGACGCGGATGGGGCCTTAGGGTACGCCTCGCGAGGAATCGATGACGGGGCGATTCGGACGCCGGAGCATCTTGCTGAATGGGCGAGCGGTCACGGCTTACGCGGCAGGAGCTTACTGGCTCCATCATCGGGGCCTTTTATGAGGTCTACAACGCGCTGGGGTTTGGGCTCCTCGAATCGGTCTACGCGGCGGCGCTGGCGCTAGAGTTGTCGGCGCGTGGTCACCTCGTCGAGCGCGAGGTCCTCGTTGACGTCTACTACAAAGGCGAACCGATTGCTCGCCAACGGATCGACATGATCGTCGACCGAACGGTAGCCCTCGAGATCAAGGCGACCGAGGTCCTGCCACGCTTCTCCTACCGCCAGCTTCTCAGCTACTTGACGGTAACACGCCTGGAGATTGGCCTGATACTCCACTTCGGCCCGCGAGCCCGATTCTACCGAATGGTCTCCACCAATCTCCGTTCAAACCGAAGCGGTTCATCCGCGTAGGTCCGCGCGCATCCGTGCGCATCCGCGATCGTGCTGTGCGTCCCCCCGCCGGCGAGCAAGCGCCTGTGGATTGACGATTTCCGCGGTAAGTTGACTCAGTGAAGTTGACCCATGCATCGAGCGGCGCAATGACCGATTTTCTGCAGGACATCCGATATGCGCTTCGCACTTTCAAGCGAACCGCCGGCCTGACCGTCGTGATCGTCGCCTCGCTCGCGATCGGAATCGGAGCGAACACGGCGGTCTTCAGTGTCGTCAACGCGCTCTTGCTCGAGCCCCTGCCATATCCGGATCCGGATCGATTGGCCGTGTTGTGGCTCAGGTCTCCGGGCATCAACATCCCGCAGGACTGGCCCTCGCCGGGGCAATTCATCGACGTCAAGAACGAGAATCGATCGTTCGCCGAGCTCTCGATCTCGCAGGGTCGCACCGGAACGTTGATCGGCCGTGCCGGAGAAACGCCGTTCGTGGAACCGCAACGGGTCGAGGCGCTCCTGACGTCGTCGAGCCTCTTCCATCTACTGGGCGCGAAGGCCCTCTACGGCCGGCTGCTGTTGCCCGACGAAGACGTCCCGGGCAAAGCGCCCGTCGTGGTGCTCAGCAATGCATTTTGGAAGCGCGCGTTCAACGCGGATCCCAACATCGTCGGCAAAAGGATCGTGCTCAACGGCTTCTCGAATCGGCGCGATTCGACGCCGCAATTCGAGGTCGTCGGCGTCCTCGACGCCGGCTTCCTATTGAACGCCGAGATCATGCCGACGGTGGCGAGCACGCAGCAGATGGATCTGTTCATGCCGCTTCCTCTGGGCGCCGACGCCGTGAATCGCCGCGGCGACGAGAACTACAATCTCCTGGCGCGGCTGAAACCGGGGGTGACGATGACGCAGGCGCACGCGGACGTCGCCGCCATCGCCGCGCGGATTCGGGACAAGGACAAGCGCGACCGAACCTTCACGATCGACGTCGTGCCGCTTGTCGAATCCGTGGTCGGCAACGTGCGACGCGCCGTGTTGGTGGTGATGGGCTCCGTGACGCTCGTACTGCTCATCGCGTGCGCGAACGTCGCGAACCTGTTGCTCACGCGCGCGAGCGCGCGCCAAAAGGAAATCGCGGTTCGTGTCGCGCTCGGCGCTCGCTGGCAGCGGCTGGTGCGCCAACTCCTCACCGAAACTGCCCTGCTCGGTCTCATGGGCGGCGCCGCCGGACTGCTCGTCGCCGCGCTCGCCCTCGGCGCGATTCGCGCCATCAATCCGGGCAACATTCCACGGCTCGACGCCATCGGTCTCGATGGACGGGTCCTCGCGTTCACGTTCGCCGTGTCGGTCCTCACCGGGATCCTCTTCGGTCTGGCGCCCGCGTTGCGGGCAGCGCGGGTCGACCTCAACTCGACGCTCAAGTCGGGCGGCAGGAATACCCAGGGCGACGGAGGGCTGGGCGGGTCGCGGCGGCGCCTGCGAAGTCTTCTCGTCGTGGGAGAGGTGGCGATCTCGATGGTGTTGCTCGTCGGCGCGGGGCTGCTCATTCGCAGCTTCGTGCGGTTGCAGAGCGTCTCCCCGGGGTTTCATCCCGAGGGCGTCGTGTCGATGCGGCTCGGCGCATCGGCGCGTCAGTTCGAGAATCGCGACGCCGCCGTCGCGTACTATGCCACGTTCGGAGACCAGCTGGCGAGCGTCCCGGGCGTGAAAGAGCGCGGCGCGGTGTCGGCGCTTCCGTTCACGTCATCGGTTGGCTGGGGGTCGATCAACGTCGAAGGATGGACTCCCGAGCCGGGACAGGAACTGCAAGTCGATCAACGGGGCGCGACGACGAAGTACTTCGGCACGATGCAGATCCCGCTCATTGCCGGGCGATTCTTCACCGATGCCGACATGCCCCAGAATGCGGAACCCGTCGTCATCATCGACAACAAATTCGCGCAACGCTTCTGGCCGCAGGGCAACGCGGTCGACAAACACGTATGGTTCGATCCGGCGCACAAGCTCAGGATCGTCGGCGTCGTCGGCACCGTGAAGCAGTATGGTCTCGACGTCGACGGCCGGATCGTCGTCTACCGGCCGACGCCGAATGCGGGCTATCAGGTGGCGAGAACGACGGGCGACCCGGCCACGGTCGCGCGGGCGATGGCGAAGAAGATGCACGAGCTGGATCCGTCGCTCACGGTGTTCGACGTGCAGACGATGTCCGACCGAATGAGCGGCTCGATGGCCCGGCAACGATTCGCGACGACGATGCTCGGCGCGTTCGCCGCGTTCGCGCTGGTGCTTGCGGTCGTCGGCATCTACGGCGTGATGTCGCACCTCGTGGCGCAGGGCTCGCACGACATCGGCATCCGCATGGCGCTCGGCGCCGAACGGCGAGGCATTCTGTTGATGGTATTGCGGCAGGGAACGGAGCTCACCATCGCGGGCGTCGTCGCCGGACTGCTCGGCGCCGTGGCTCTGACGCGTGTGATGGCCAGTCTCTTGTTTGGCGTCAGCACGACCGACGTGATGACGTTCTCGATCGTACCGGTCGTCCTGATCGCGACGGCGATCCTCGCGACGTATGTCCCGGCGCTGCGTGCGACGCGCGTCGACCCGACCGTCGCGCTGCGCGAGGACTAAAAGGCGAGCCGCTCCCGTCGCCGCCGCCGGCACGACGATCGCGCGCGCTACGCGAGTCCTTTCACGCGCTCGTAGTACGCGATGTACTCCTTCGGCGTCGACATGGCGATCACCTTCGCGACGGACGTGAGCTCGAGATCGTCGAGCTCCTTGAAGTGGAGACAGCACTTCCCCATGTCGAGCCGCTTCCCGGCCTTCTTGAATGCGTCGACGAGCAGCTTCTCGGAGAACGGCGACGCGTACTTGCCGTTCGAGCTGTCGTACGTGCCCATCAGGTAGAGCGAGTTGTAGCTCTTCTGCGCGCCGAGGCCCACGTAGCAGAGCGGCTGACCGTTGTGCGTGTTGGAGAACTCTTCGAGCGGGATTCCCCAGTTGATCACGCCCCAGTTCATGAACTCGGCGTACCCCTTGGGGATGTGCCGGTGGACGAAGGCACGGGCCTCTTCGATCACCGCCCGCTTTTCCGGAGCAAGCGAGGCCAGGTAGGCGGCCACGGTGGTTGGGCGAGCGGCCTTCGCCGTTGCGCGTGATTTCCTGGCGGCCATCGACCTGTTCCTCGTGTTCGGGTGTTCGGACCGGTTCGTATCGGTTGCTGCGCCGTTCGCGGCCTCACTAGCACGTCGAACGAGGCCGGTGAAGATCGACACGAGCGTCGAGAAAACGCAAACTGTCGGGTGCAGGTTGTTGCGCCGTTCGGCGCCGGTCTATCGGTCCCCCGCCCGCGCGATTATCTCCACGGAAACGCTCACCGCCGAGGTCTTCGTGGAAGCCGGTCCAATCGCGGCACCCGAACCACCCGCGCTCACGCCGTTCGCGCCACCGAAACCCACCGCGACGCCCGACTTGGCGGCGCCCACCGCGCCGGCCGTTTGGCCACTGTGGCAGCGGATTCTGTTCCGGTTCTTCTTCGTTTATTTCGCGCTCGAGATCGCGCCGTGGGGGTTCTTCACCAGGTGGATCGCGCCCGTGGCCTGGATCGACGACCAATACGACCGGGTGGTCGATGGGTTCGTGCGATGGAGCAACGCGAGCCTGTTCCACGGGTGGACGACGCTCGTGCGGCCGAATGGCAGCGGCGACACGTCGTGGTCGTACGCGCAGTTCGAGCTCTTCCTCGTCGTCGCCGCTGTGGCGTGCGTCGTATGGTCGATCGCCGACCGCAAGCGAGTCAACTACAGGCGACTGTTGTTCTGGCTGCGCATGAGCGTGCGCTATTACATAGCAGCGGCGGCGCTCAGCTACGGCGTCATAAAGCTTTTTTTACTCCAGATGCCGTTCCCGACGCTCAGCCAGCTTTCGACGCCGCTCGGCGACCTGTTGCCGATGCGGTTCTCGTGGCTCTTCATCGGCTACTCGGCCAAGTATCAATTCTTTTCCGGCGCGATGGAGACGTTCGCCGGACTGCTGCTGCTGTATCGTCGCACGATCACGGCCGGACTGTTCGCGGCGACCGGCGCGTTCGCCAACGTCGTGATGATCAACATGGCGTACGACGTCCCGGTGAAACTGTACTCGTCGCACCTGCTCTTCTGCTGTCTGTTCTTGCTGGCGCTCGATGCGCCGCGGTTGATCAAGTTCCTCGTCTTGAATCAGCCGACGGCACCGACGACCGCGTGGGACTTGAACCTCACCCGGCCGTGGCAGATCTGGGGAAGTCGAGCGGCCAAGGCGTATCTCGTGGCAACGCTGCTCGTCGTTCGGTTCAACGACGGGTGGAGCGGATTCCAGTCGCTCCGACATCCGCCCAAGCCCGGCCCGTTCGCCGCCGGCGTGTACGACGTGAGGCGGTACGTCGTGAACCACGACACTATCCCAAAGGCGAGCGGAGATACGCTGCGATGGAAGGACGTGATCATCGACAACAATGGCGCCGGGAGCGTGAACACGAGCGACGGAGCGTTCTGGCGGCGATACGGGCGCGGATATTTTCGCTATCGGCCGGACACCGCGGCGCGCACGGTCGCGGTGTGGAAGACGTCCACCATCCCGCGCGACAGCACGTTCCTTTTCGTCATGAGCTATGAGGTGCCGGATACGGCGACGATTCGGTTCCACACGGTTTTGCGGGGGGATTCGGTTCACGTCGAGCTGGTGAGGGTGGCTCGGCATTTTCAGCTGGCGGAAGGGCAGTTCCATTGGGTTTCGGAATACAACCGATAGAGCAACTGCCGACGCGGGCTCCCGAACACCGGACGACGCCGAGGCGACCGAAAACGGAAAACCTCGCGTTGCGTTGTAACGCAAAGCGAGGCAATCAGATTCAACAGCAATGGGCCTGGGTAGAGTTGAACTACCGACCTCACGCTTATCAGGCCAACGACGCGCGTCGGACCGACGCTGGCCGTGTCCACGCGCGCTGCGCGAGCGTTGATTTGTAAGGGCTTACGCATCTCAGTCTTTGCGCGTCGCCTGCCGTCGTCAGTGCGCGTCAGCCGGTTTTGGCACTGTTTCTGGCACTGTTTTGGACACCTCTACCGTCCGGCCCGGAACGGCCTCGCCGTTCCGATCGCTGGCTATGTCACAGCGAGAGCGTCATGCGTCGGCAGGCGGTCCCGATATTCGGGTCGGGTCGATGCCATTTGCCATGAGAAATTGCTCCGCAAACGCTTGAATCATCGCGATGAAGTCCCAGTTGAATTTGCTGAAAAAGGTCACAGAAGACTCGTCGGCGCTCAGCTTGAATCCGCCGACGTCGCTCTGAAGCCTCTTGATGTTCTTCAGGCTCTTGCTGGCGGCCAGTTCTCCTTGCGCATGCACAACCGCGTGGCGCAGCTCGCCGCAGAGCAGGAGTCTCTCCCACTCATCGCCCTCGGGCACCTTCACCTCGGCCACTGCCGTCAGGTAGAGGTGCGCCTTCCGAATGCCCTGCCCCGCCAATTGATTGAGTTTCAGGCCTCCAATCTCGGCCTCCAGGTCGCGGCACAATGAGGTTAGGAACCGTTCTAGGACGCTATAGGCGGCCAGGAAGACGGCGCCGCGCAAGACTTGCATCTCAACGTCCGGGTCCCGCGCGCGCCAGCGGTCGCGGTCGGACTCACGCTCCTTCTGATGCCGTGGGCTTTGGAACAGCCCTGCAATCACCTCCGCGTACCACGCCTCCACCTTCTGGTTGTTCGCAGCCATCGAACGCTCCGCGAGACCGCACGCGATGCGAAGCTCCCTTATCTGGTCACGAAGAAAGCCGAAGCGGGCCCTGATCTTGTCGTCGACGCTCATGGAGTGACCGTTTGAGCCGCGTAGCCTGGAGAGCATGAGCGTTGGACACGGGCATGGTCCAAGACTCGCGCCCCGCAACATAACTGTTGACCACGGCCCGCCAGCGCGGCTAGGCTGCTCTGGATGGGGCCTTTCGCGTTCACCGATGCCGGGGGTCGCTGCTGGCATGTCTACGACTTCCGCTCGGTCGATCGACAGCGGCGCGCCGTACCGATCGGCGATTGGCGCAGCGAGGCGCGCGCGTTCGTGCCCGCGGATGGCGTCGGGCCAGTGCTCGTCTACTCGTTCGGCCCCGTCGCGTATCGGGATGACCTGCGGCCCGCGTTTCTAGAGAATGAGCTACGCTTCGCGAAGCCGCTCCACGCGAGCGCGGGCGATCGCATGGACACCGCAAAGGTCCGTCGTAGATGACGACGCAGCCGATCGAGCGCGACCCAGGCGTGCCCGCCGCCCCGGACGATCACGCGAGCATTTGGCGCTATACCGACTTCACGAAGTTCGTTGACCTCCTTGAAACCAAAGAACTCTTCTGCCCGCGAGTCGCAACGCTCGAAGACCAATTCGAGGGGTCGTTTCCGGTCGGCCAGACTGTGATCGAACGCGTCGCCCACATGCTTCCCGCAGGCTTAGCCTTCGCGCCAGACGCCGTCGTCGAGTGGCCTCCGGGGTTTGCCGACTCGTGGTCCACCGTGCGTCGGTGGTCCGTCGTGACGTGTTGGCACGAGTCCGAGCGTGAATCAGCCGCCATGTGGAAACTCTATGCACCGGCCGGGGCGGCCGTAGCGATCGTTTCCAGCGTCGGTCGTCTCCGAACGGCCCTTGCACACGCACCACCCTTGGAGGTCGGATTTAACGGCGGCCTTCACTTTCACCTGGGACGAGTGAAGTACATCGACTACAAGTCCGATCGTATTCCGTCCAAAAGCTTCGCGGCTCAGTTCTTTCACAAACGGCTCTCGTTTGAGCACGAGCGCGAAGTACGCGCCGTTTTGGTTCGGTACCCCGAGGCTGCCGATCGCACAGGTCTCGACCACCATCTCCAGCCCCCTCACAGCGGAATACGGATTCCGGTCGAACCTGCGCAATTGATCCACACGGTTCGCGTGGCACCGCAAGCTCCGCCGTGGTTTGCCAGGCTGGTTCGTTCGCTCTGCCAGCGATATCAACTGCCGATAGACCCAGAGCAGTCCGAGTTGGACGCTAGGCCCCTGTACTAGGCCAGCCGCCGAACCCCCGCGCGCCGCGACGGTGCCCGAATGCGCGGCGAGGACATTCACGCCGCGGTGCGCTCGGTCTCTCATCGCCCAGCGTGCTGACTCTCTCTCCGTACAATCATGAT
Organism: uncultured Gemmatimonadaceae bacterium; assembly: GCA_963736315.1. GTDB lineage: Bacteria > Gemmatimonadota > Gemmatimonadetes > Gemmatimonadales > Gemmatimonadaceae > JAQBQB01. The sequence goes on from CAVTOB010000002.1 coordinate 275,207, forward strand.
TGCCGACTGGTCGAGGAGACGCTGGAAGTACTCCGCATCCACGACAATCGATCGTAGAGCGTAGTGTGCCTCGGCGCTGTCCGCGATAAGAAACAAGACCGACCCGCAGAGAGCGCAGGTGACAAAGACGGTGAAGTAGTTGTAGCCCCCGAGAAAGATCCAGGTGCAAAGGCATACGAAGGCCAATATTCCCGCCGCCGAGTACCGAGGGCGCTCGTTCCCGATGATGGCCGTTCCGAAGCTGCCAACGTAGGAAGCCACAATCCCGAACAGCAGCCATGGATTGTGGTTTTGCCAAGCTACTATCGGCATCACGACGAGCGGGCCGATGGCATACAACATGACACATAGGTGAAAGGCGAGTCTGCCCGGTCCGATGATAAGACTCGACGTTTCACCCCTCAGACATTTAAAGCCCATCATGCCAGCGTTCACGCCGGCCACGAAGTCGGCATGCGACACTCCGGTATTCGCCTCGGCGGCGCTTGCAGCCAACAGCGCGCCCGCATCACGGGACTGAAACGCCGATTTGTCCGTCATGTGCACCTCGAATTAGGAGGCCATGAACATCCCATTCATTGGCCGCGGTCAGAGCAAGTTGCGAAGGGCAGAACATACGGTGCCACCTATCTGCTGAGTAACGCCGCCTCTGTCGCGACACGGGACGCTGGAGCGCTCGCGCCAAGCGTTTACGGCTCGGGTGGAATAAGTACCCGAGCACCGACGAGCGTCCGACCACCTGTAACGAGGGGCGAACCCGAGGCCCCTTTGTCAGCTTCAGCGTTCGTTAGGCCGCAGGCGAGTGAGACTCGAACGTCATCTCCGCGCCGCCGCTGGCGCCAGCGGGGAACCATCGCCCATGGCGACATCGTGCGTCACTGTTTCGATCGAGTCGACAAGTCGTTTTGCCACTTCGCTCAAGATGGCAGGATCGGGCTCGAATCCGCCGCCAACGACCCACCAGAGATCAAAGTAAGCCCAGCGATGGTCGGAGTAGTCCTTACCCGCTCGGGTAACCACAGTGACGTGAGTTGGCTCGAACGTGACGTAGTTGTCGAGCCCTCGGGCCTGACAATCGATGAAGAGGCGAGTGAGGTCGTGCTTGTACAACCGGATCTTACTCGGCGAGACACCGCGCGCGCCCAAATAGGCTTTCAGCGAGAGCTCGACGGCGCGACACGCTAAGAACCCACTGACTGGCGAGAACCGAGTTGATTTTAGGCGGAGGAATTCAGAGGCCTCGAAGAACTCCCGAGCGCGCAACATCGTACCGTACGGCGTCAGGAGAACGCGCCCCAGCCCGGGACGCACGACAACATCACCGGAATTGTGGGACGTTTCCATGATAGTTGAGAGGTCTGGTTGCGGCCTAACGCCCGAGTTAGCCCGCGAACGAGGATCCGGATCTTGGTTCACGACGCTCCGTCGGCGACGACCGGTTCAGTCTGCGGCGGAGGGCAACATGTGAAGATGCTCCTGCGCGACGTGACGGTTGCGGGCTGATACCCAAAGCATCGTGGCGGCGAAAACCGGTAAGACCACGAGTTCCCAGGCGTTGATGCGGCTGAGGATGAGCGGGAAGAAGACCAGCCAAGAGTGGCGAACGCGGCACTGACGAAGGCGGCCAAGCGCGCTCACAAACGCTGATAGGAGGAGCGCCCACTGGATAATGATGAGCGTCCAGAGCAGGACGATGGAAGCCGCCTGCCTCACTCTGCTGAGGATGACGCTCAGGACGATGTACCCGATCAGCGTTCCGACAAAGCGGGCCGCGAAGAGCCTGCGCTCGATCTTGAGTACCTCGTTCCTGATGAATTCGTCAGGGCTAATCATCGTGGTTGGTGCATTGGACCCAACTTGCGATGGCTGAGAAGAAGACGGAAGGTGGTGGCCATCTAACGGGCGTTCAACGCCCGCGAGCCGAGCGCCGACCGCTCCAACGCTTCGAGCCGCTGCTCAAAGTCGCCATGAATCAGACTTTCCTGAACGCGGGCGAGGGACGCGAGGCCGTGCATTATCCCGACGCTGAACGGGAGGTCGGCCGCCTGGCTCAACGCGGCGGCCACGAGCGCCGTCACGCCGGGAATCGTCTTCAAGTCGACGGCCGACAGATCGAGCACTTCGCGAATCGGGGCGACACATGGCATGATGCGACCGCGATTCTGGCCGCCGCGCTTCGCATCGGCGCGATTCTGTTTCGCCCGCTTCGGATCGTGCACCTTGCACCATTGATGGTCGCTCTGGTGCGTCGGCTGGGCACGACACGGGCGGCCGTTGGTCGTCCCATGGCACCGCATTAGTTAGCCACCCCCCGGGAGGTCGTCCGTTTTCGGAGTCGCGGCGGCGGTGGCGGCGCGGAAGCGGTCGAAGAGTCGGCGACTGACCGTGCCGGTGGGCCACCGCGCTTCGACCTCGTCATCGGTGAGCATCGGCATGCTGCCGGTCGCTACCAATTCGGCGAGACTCATGTCGCCGGCGTCGAGCCGATCTTTGCGGCCGAGTCGGTTGCCGATGGCGCACAAGTGCCTCACGAGCCGCGCCCGGCGTTCGTCGGCGCGGCCGGCGTCCTGCTCGGCGTCGAGTCGCTGAGGGGCCAGCGATTCGAGCCGGAGCAGGCGGTGGAGCGCGGCGTAGTGGCTCATCTCACTGCATTGCCGGCACGCCGGCGCCGGCGAGCACCGGGGCGGCGATGTGCGCCAGGCCGGCGTCGTACGGTCGCGTCGTGGCGATCAGCCCGCGCAGGAAGCGGAATTGTGTGCGCGCCGCATCGACGAAGGCCACAGCGACGCGGGCATGCGACGCCTTCAACACGGTGCTGAGATGTAATTGCATAAGTCGCGCGCCCTCGACGTAATCCGACCGCCAGGCCTCGGCGTACTTGGCGGGATGCGCGGCCTGCCGGATGAACAGCGGGCCATATGAGAATCGTAACAGTTGATTGTTGGCGAGTTGGTCGCGCGCGTCTTTCGCCGTCACGGCGAGGCGCAAGCACCCGAGGCCATCGAGCCAAAACGCACCGGCGCCGGCGTGCGGAAACAGGAGGATGGTGGTCTGCGCGAGCGCCAACAAGTCGGCGGGCGGCACGGGAAAGTTCAATGCCGAGAACTTCGCCAGGAGTCGGTCGCCTTCACCGCCGAGCACGCGCGACCCGATCGCCTCCCACGCCTGTCCGAACACTTCGTCGGCGGCGTCGACTGCCTCACGGCGGCCGGCCTCGCTCAGGCGCACGTTGGCGGCCGCCAACGCGACGGCCGTGTCGCGCTTTTCCGCGGCCGGCGTGATGCCGGTATCGAGGACGGTCCCGATGAGTTTCGCCTCGTTCGTCGCGAGCACGTCCGCGCGGGCGGCCGCGGCCTCGACGTCGGCGTTGCGTTCGATCGTTGGCCCGAGTTCGGCGAGCAGTTGGTGGCCCTGCGCAGCGATCGCGGGATCTTCGACATCGGCGCTCGAAAACGCGGCGCGCGGCGGGGTCATCGGCGTCGCTGCGAGGTTCGCGAACAGCGCCACGTCGTCGGTGGAGTTGTATGGCATGAGAGATTCCTCTTGAAAGGTTCCGCCTTCGGGCGGTCCTGCGCCTTCGTCCTGCACCTGCGTTCCCTTTGGGGGATGTCCGCCCCCGGATCTCGCCACGCGCCGACCGATGGCCTCGGTGTCCCAACGCGCGTGTCCAAGCCACGAGCCGGGGAACGGCTTTTCTATTCTGGCATCGCAACCCCCGGCACCCGAGAACTCGCGTGCACGATCGCCGACCCATCGCATCGAGGTTGTTTTACGGCGTGCGCCGCGGCGATCGCGTGCGAGAGCGTGGCCGTATCGGCGTCCGCCGGCACCGCGACGTCGCCGACGGCGCGACACCTTTGACAACTCCAGCCGAGGTGGATCGTGGTGACCGTCATGGGCACCTCCCGATGTTCTTCATGATGCCACTCATCGCCCCGCCCTCGTCGACTTCGACGGCAGGTGTCGCCGCCACGCACCGAGATCCACCGCAGCCGACGTCGTCGGTGTCGGTGGTGCGACCGACGAACGCGCCGCCTCGACGGCCTTGCGCTGCATCGTTACGATCGCGTCCCGAGGGACGCGCCACTCGCGGCCGTGCAGTCGGTACGCGCCTGGCAACTGGCCGGCGCCAATCCACATGCGAATCGTCGACGTGCTGCGATTGAGCACGGCGGCCAACTCGCCGACCGTGAGATCGACGAGCGCGCGCACGTCGTCGCCGTTCGATGCGAGCGTCAACGGCGAGGGCGCCTCGGCCGCATCGAGCGCGAGTTGCTCGGCGAGCCAGCGCACCGGCACCGTCGCGTCGAGCGGCGCCACGTCGACGAGGGCCGCGATGGAATCGCGAAGCGTCATCTCGCACTCCGAGGGACAGCACGCCCGCCCCTGAGGCGTGCGGTCGACGTTGCCGCGTAACGACTTGCGGCCAACAGTGCCAGGAATAGTGCCGGCGAGACGGCTGTCGACAGTTCCCGCGCACGTCGGCACGCCATACGCACGCGGGGCGACGTCAGCGTGCGGGAGTCGCGTGTTTGGGCTGAACTGCCTCTGCACCGCAGGACTGCACTGCGGATGCGGGGGCTTTCTCTAGCCCCCCGCAGTTCCGCAGTAAGTGCGAGTCGAACTGCGGCCGCAGTCATTCCGCAGTACTCCGCAGTTCCGCAGTATCGGCGGCAGATTTCCCGGCGACGGTGAGCGAGTAGCGGGGTCGCTTGCCGGCGGACTGAGCGACGTAACGCCGTGCGACGAGGGAGCTTCGACCGTCGTAGAACGTTCGTTCTGGGCCGCCGTATGCTTTGAGCCAGGTCGTCGTACTGGCGTCAGCATCGAGCCCTGCCGTCCGCAGTGCTTTCAAGATCTGTAATTGCGTCCGGGATAGCATCGCATCCGGATACTGCGCCGCAGTATCGACGGTGGCCGAGTCCGCTTCCGGAACGGGCACGACGCGCAGCGTGATCGGTGCGAACTCGTCGAGCTCGTTCACCTTGTCGCAACTCAGGGTGATGCGACGGTCCGCCGACCTCACGAGGATCTGCGTGTCGACGTCGCCCTGGAACGACGTGTTGCCCCGTTCGCGTGTGCCGGCCGCGTTCAGGTGGTGGACGCCGATTACATTCGGGCCGGTCTCGGCAATGCGTTGCAGGTTGCCGACGAACGTGCCCATGTCGTGCGTCTTGTTTTCGTCGCCCGGGAGGATCGCTTTGGCGGCCGTGTCGATCGCGACGACTCGGATCGGCGCCGGCAGATCGGCGAGCACGTCGAGCAGCCGAGTCGCACCATCCGCGGCGAAGAGCGAGAAGCGTTGGGGGATGAAGACCACCGTGGCCGGCTTGGGGTGACCGTGGTGGTGCTTCCACGCGCGAATGCGAGCGCCGAGACCGCCCTGGCGTTCCATGGCGACATAGACGCAGAGGCCCGGCAGGATCGCGTGCCCGTAGTAGTCCAGGTTGTTCGCGATCCGGTACACGAGGTCGACGAGGACGAGCCCTTTGCCGGACCCCGGGATGCCGACGATCATCGACGTCGACCGTTCGAGCAGGATGCCGGCGACGACCTGTTTCGGTTTCGGACGGGCCTCCATCTCAAGATCCCACACAACGGGGAGGCGGCGATGGTCGGCGAGGCTGACAGGCTCATCGCCGTCGTCGCTGCGCTCGGCGCGTTCACTTTCCGCGCGCTCACGTGCGACCTTAACGTCAAACGCCGTCAACGATGCGAGTCTGACGATTTCGAGCGCCGGTGCTCGTGGTGCGCGTCGGAAGGCGACCCGACTCACGAGGAGCGCCGCGGCGAGGGTTCGCTCGTCCGGCCTTCAACAGCAATGCGCGTCTGGGCCGCGCGTCGCAACCATTCACTAAGCGACACGCCGGCCGCTTCAGCGTGCAGCTTCCATGCGGCGACCTGCGTGCCGGTCGCGACCAAGTGGACGCGCTCATCCTTCGTAACAATGGCCATTCGAGCCCTCATCTCGACGCAGTGGAAAGTCGGACGAGGGATTCTACCATTGACTTGCGCTAGTTATTGCGGCAATTTTGGGGCATGGCTCCTACCCCAAAAAAGCAACGGCCCCTACGCGGCCGGCCGGCCGATGCGCCCGAGGTGCGGGCCGGGCACGCGGCGCGCCTCGATCGCGCGCTCAAGGCGATCCTCGGGGCAACGCCGAATCAGAGTGAAGCGGCGCGGCGCACCGGTCTAACGCCGGGCCGCATCAACGACGTATTGAATCGGCACCGCGCCTTGGGCCGCGCGGATCTCTCGGCGCTTGCGCGGGGGCTCAAGATCTCCGCGGACTATCTACTCGGCGTGCCCGGCGCGCCGATGTTCGTCGCCGAGCGATTGCAGGGCGACGTGCAGAGCGCGTTGGCCCAGGTCGTCGCGGCCCGCGTCGCGGAGCGCGTCGCGGAGCCGTGGATTCAGGCGGTGATCACCGAGCGCATCGACGGCGCGCGGCTCCTCGCGCGATTCATCGCGCTCGCCGACGAGGACGTGACCACGTTCGCCGCCTTCCTCGACCGATGGGCCCAGGTCGGCGCCGAGTTGCGACGCGTCTACGGCCCCAATCTCGCCGGTGCCCCGGGACCGATGTACGACGCGATGGGAGAGCAGATGACCAGCGCCAACGGCTTCATCAAGCCCGGACCGAAAACCTATCAGATGCTGGCGACGCGCATTCTGGAAGCGGCGCCGCCGAAAGAACGACAACAACGCACACCGCGCACGTCGCGGAGGAAATAATCATGAACGAACTACGTCAGCACCCCACCGCGCCGCCGGCCGACGTCAGCAGGACGGCACGGCCGCGCGCTCCGAAGGCAAAGAGAACGGCACAGGAGAAAGCGGCGTCGCGCATCTATACCCGCGTGCAGGGCGACGACGTGACGCGGTACTATGCCGACTTCCGCGACCTTGGCGGCAAGCGCATCGCGCTGAAGGAAAGGGACGCGACCCGCGCGACGACTGACCGTGTCATCGCGGAGAAGCTCGCCGCCGACGAGTTGGATCGGCTCCTCGGTCAACGGCGGGACAAGGCGTTCGGGCGTCGGCCCGGCACGCCGTTGATGGCGTACGCGGGCTACCATCTCGATCAAAAGGCCCGAAGCGGCAACTACTCCGAGTCGTGGCTCGCAGATTCCGAGCGCATGCTCGGCGTTGCGATCGAGCACTTCGGCGCCGATCGCGATCTCTCGACGATCGAGGTTGCCGACGTGCAGGCGTGGGCCAACGTCCTGCGCGCGCGGCCGAACAACCGGAAAAACGGCGGGACGCTCGGTCCGGGCTCGGTCCGACATTTCTTGGACGCGCTCTCGTCGCTCTTCGATCGCGCGCAGAGCGAGGGAAAGGTGGATCTCGGGCACAACCCGGTCGCGCTCATGCGCGACAAGCCGAGCGGCCAACCCGAGGAAGCACGCTGGCTCCATGTGCACGAGGCGGCGCTCCTCTTGGAGTCCGCGCGCACCTACGCACCCAAGCGGCCAGACCTCGCGCTGCCGTTCATCTATCCGCTCCTCGCGACCTATCTCTTGACCGGTGGCCGGGAAAACGAAGTGCTCGGGTTGGAAGTGACCGACATCAACTTTGACAACGAGACGCTGACGTTCCGCCCGAACGCGTGGCGTCGATTGAAGACGAAGGGGTCACACCGGACGATTCCGCTCTGGCCACAACTCGCGGCGATTCTCCGCGACTACGTCAAGGCGACGGGACGAAAGACGGGACTCCTCTTCCCGTCTCCCTTCCTCGATGAGCCGGGCCTCATCACGGACATCCGGAAGGCGCTCGATGCCGTGGCCGCACGAACCGGACACTGGACGGCCGGCGACATTCGGACGAAGATGCTTCGCCACACCTACACCGCCGCGCGCCTCCAGACGCTCGACAACGGCAAGCCGGTCGCCGTGTTCACCGTGTCGAGGGAGCTCGGCCACTCCACGACGAAGCTCGTCGAGGAGGTGTACGGCCACGTCGGCAACAGCCCGCACCGCGCCGAAGTCGTCGAGTACCGCGTGCGCCAGCATCGGGCGAAGCTCAAGCCGTACTTGACCCTGCTCAAGAGCGCCTAGAGCGACGCTGACTCCGCCTACTCGCTCGCTCCCGCAATATCCCGGTGGTGTAACGTTGGAATCGGACGCCCGACCGCCTTAGAGCGGACAGCCTTGGGGTAGTTCTAGCGTTGGCGCAGATGCGGGTGCTGCTCGACTAGGCTGCTCGCGCTCGCGACGCTGAGGATCTCGCCCGCGGGCGGCCAGGCGACATCCTCTCCTCGTGCGGGCCAGATGCACTCGATTCTCCGCTCCTCGTTGCAGGAGGCGCTCGCGCGGAACCCTCGTCCATCGAAGAACAGAACTTGGACCATGAGTCGAAACATCCCCAGACTTACCAATACACCCGGCTGCTCGATCGACTCGGAATTTGAAACAATGATCCCGTCGGTCGTGACGAAATTGGACAGTCGGACGCGACACCGGAAAAAACGCGTCGCGAAAATCATGTTTGGAGTGCCGGGGGCCGCGATCGAAACGAGACAGTCTCTCGGCGGTTTGTTATGAATGTGGAAATCGGAGGGTAGGTAGCCCGCCAGGCTGCGCTCTGGGTACACGCAGTCAGCCACAAACGCGGTCTTGAGCGCCCACGTCGTCAACAGCCGTTGGCTCTCCGGAGTGAGCACGACGGGTTTGGTGGCCGGTGGAATGGCCCGGCGCTTGTCGACGCCCATAAAAATCAGCGGCGCGAGAACGGACTCGGCAGTCCCCTCAAGCCTCCCCATCCAGCCACCGTTGCATTCCTTGCATACCCGCCGAACGGTCGTAGTAATCGAACCGGATTCGTAGGTCCTCTTCGCCCGCAGCCCCTCCCACGGGGTCAATGAGCCCATCGCCGTTTCGAGCTCTTCGTTGGCCATCTCGCAGAGCCACGCGGGCCAGACATGCTCCTCGTTCAGATTCTCCCCGCCACAGAAGATGCAGGCGGCGTTTGCTGGTTTCGTTTGACACCGTTTGTCGCGAGTTTGGCACTGTTTCTGTCACTGACCCCACGCCAATCATGGCGCTGAAAAGCCCCGCGATCAGCTAACTGATTGCGGGGCTTGAGGAAATTTCAGTGGGCCTGGGTAGAGTTGAACTACCGACCTCACGCTTATCAGGCGTGCGCTCTAACCACCTGAGCTACAGGCCCTTACGGGCATTTTCGTCGAATCGAGAAAGCTAGCGGGATTCGACGACTCGGTCAATCAGAACGCCTGGAACGCGCCGACGCGCGCGCAAGCTGACTGCTGACGCCGACGCGTCGAGCATCGCAACCAGAACGAGGAATCGGCCGCCGTACCGGCGGCCGATTCTCATCCCCACGATCTGCCAGTCGTATCGTGCGTCGCGCAGGTCGTGTTGCCGCCCTCAGGCGTTCCGGTCCAGGCAGCCGGTGAAGTTCGGGTTCGTCTTCTCGGCGTCCGGCACGGGGAACGCCACCTCCGTTCCATAGGAACCGGTCTTCACGAACTTGCCGGTCGGGAACACGGTGTCCTGAGCGCGCCCGTACTGTCGCACGAGACGCCGCAGGTCGTCCATTCTCACGCCTCGGCCGAACTGCCAGAAGGCCTTTTCGCGGAACAACACGTTCGCGGCCTCGTCCTTCGTGGTCGGGTTTGCGGTCAGCGGCGCCATCGGACCCACGACGAACGTGGCGACGGTGACGCCTTGGGTCCGCAGCGAATTGAGAATGCTCATCATGCCGGCGAAATCGCCGGCCTGCAGCTTTGCCTCGGCCTCGATCAGCCTCGCATCGAGACCGCTGGCGATGGGGAGCGGGTCGTCACGCCCCGCCAACCGGTCGGTCCACACGAAGATCGTCTGGTTGTCTTCGCCGGTCTTGCCGGTGTTGTCGACGGGAAGGCGCGGATCGTCGAGCGACGCGAACGGAATGGCGTTGACCACCGGTCCGCTCACGTCGACGCTGTCGCCCAGCGAGTAGCGCTCGATACTCGGGCCGAGCACCCACCACTGATTGTCGCTCGTGGTGTTGGAGTACGTCAGATCGTACTCGAACGAGGTGGGGATTCCAGCGACGGTCGCCGCGGCGGCCGAGAACTGGCCCAGGTCGACCTGCGCCCGCGCCTTCTCGATCATCACGGCGCTGCGCACCGCCTTGCTCGCCGCGTCGCTGGCTGATCCCAGGTAGGTGAGCGCGGTGTCGAATCGCGCAATCGCCGTCGTGAACACCTCGGCGGTGGTGAGCGGCTTCGTGTACACCGGCTGTCCGGCCACCGTCTCGCCGAGTGGAATGCCGTTGCAGAACTCCTGGCCGAGCGTGAGCTCGAGCACGCCCATGTCGAGATACATCTCGGCGATCTTCGACTTCGCCGTGGGCTCGTACTTGAGCAGCGCGTCGGCGGCTGTGCGCGCGTACCCGCGCCCTTGTTGCATCGCGCTCCAAATTCCCGTCACCAGGGCATCGTTGTCCTGGAGGTTGCGCTGATCGGCGTCGTTCCGCTGCGAGAAGGTGTCGGCGGATTTGAACTCGTCGGTGAACAGGCCGGCCCAGTTCCAGGCCGCGTCGGAGAAGCCGTTCAATGCACGCTTCATCCGGCTGAGCGAGCCGACGTACAACGCCTCCGCGCCGGTCGCGCTCTGAATGTCGCCCGGCGAGATGACGCCCGGTTGTTGGGGTTCGAGCAGTTCCTTCTTCGGGTCGCACGCCGAAGCGAAGAGCGGGAGGGCGAAAACGCCGCCGACGGTCGCCCACAGCATGGCTTGTCTGAGTGTGCGCATGGTCGCCTCCGCCGTTAGTAGTGGAGATTCAGGCGCGCGAGGAAATACGTGCGCGGCGCCGTCGTCGAGAAGTCGGTCTGCACGTCCCCGGTGCCATAGTTCGATTCCGGGTCGATGCCGGTGTACGCGGTCCATGTGTGCAGGTTGCGTCCGGCGATGAGGAGACTCACATCGCGCGCCCGGAACGAGCGGGCGAGGCGGTCCGGCAGCGAGATCGTGGCCGACACCTCACGAAGCTTCCAGAACTGGCCGTTCTCGAGGAAGCCCGCGTTGGTCGACGGATTCTTGTAGCGCAGCGCGACGATCCGTGCCTGCTTGTCGAGCGGAACGTCGGTGTGCGTTTCGTCGTAGCACGTGAGGAACTGCTGGCAGTAGAAGCTCACCGTGTTGTCGTACAGAATGAAGCCGCCCTTGTAGTCGAAGAGCGCCTGGAGGTGCAGCTTGCGGCTGAACAAATCGACCCCGTTCTGAATCGACACGATGTCGCGAGGCTGTGAGTAGCCCCGGTACACGAAGTGATCGCCGACGCTCACTTCGTCCGGCGTGATCAAGCCGTTTCCGTCTGCATCCCCGTATGAGTACTCGCGAGAGAAAAACCCCAAGACAGGCAAGCCGACGGAATCGCGGGTCGTCCCCGTGCCGATCGTCGGATTGGGATTGCCGTTGGCGTCGACGCCGAGCGACGCGACCTTGTTGGTGTTGTGCGACGCGCCGATCACGACGTCCCAGCCCACCGATCGGCGATCGAGGATCGTCGCGTTGATCGTGGCCTCGACGCCGCGGTTCTCCACAGAGCCGAGGTTGCGGGTGATCGTGAGGTTCGACGCCCCCGACGAAGCGGCGATCGGCTGGGCGATCAGCGCGTCATGCGTCTTCTTGCTGTAGTAGGTGAAGTCGAAGTTCACGCGATTGCTGAACAGCCGCGTCTCGAAGCCGCCCTCGAATTCGGCGGACTTCTCCGGCTTGAGGTCGGGATTGCCGAGCGCGTTCGCGATGAGCCCGGGCGTGTCGGCGCCGCCGGGCGTCCCCGGCGTCCCGATGTTCAGGTTGTTGGTCTGCGCGCCGAACGTCTGAAGGGCCGTCGTGGCTCCGGGCTGCACGCCGGATGCGCCATAAGCGAGGCGGAGCCGGAATTGATTCAGGAAATCGCGGTGGGGGAAGAACGGCTCATCCGACATGATCCACGAGAGACTCGCCTTCGGATACACGACGCGCTGAAAGTTGGTGCCGAAGGCGCTGTTCTGGTCGGTGCGCGCGGCCACCGTCAGGAACATCCGATCGCGAATCGCCGCCTCTTCCTGCACGTAGAGGCCCAGCGTCTTGTTGACCGTCTGGAACTGGGACGACGCGCCCTGGATCGCGGCTTGTCCGACCGTCTGCGCCCCGGGCGGGAGTTGATCGCCGCTGGCGTTCACGAAATCACTTTCGAGATTGTTGTAATCCGCGCCGACCGTGGTCTTGAGCTCCACGGAGGTTCGCGGCACGTAGGACGACGTGCTCACGACCTTCGCCGAAAAGTTGCGGTCGTTCGCCTGGTTGTCGCGCACCAGGCCCTGGCGAAGCGTGCCCGAGGCGGGGCACTCTCCAAAGTGACAGAGCCGGACGTCGTTTCGACCGGCGTGGTCGAGTCCGATCGTGGCCGAGTTCAACATCCAGACGAGCGGCCGCCACTGGGCGTCGGCGCTTCCAATGAATCGCTGCACGCCCTCGCGCGGGGTGTACTGGAAGATCTGCGCTGGGCTGTACACGCCGTACCCGTGCCGATCCTCGCCGAGGGAGCCGATGGGATTGTACGACAACCCGGAAACGGTCGACTTGTAGTTGAATCCCGGATTGTTGTAGGCGCTGTAGTAGACGCTGTAGATGTTGTTGTCGACCTGCGGCAGGCGCTGGTTCGTGTTCGACCACCCGGCATTGGCGTTCAGGTCGAAGGTGGGGCTCAGGCTCGCCGACAGATTCGCGCGGAAGTTCTCGTTCTGGAACGCTTCGGGGTGGACCCAGTCGTCGCGAATCGCCGTGCCCATGCTGTCGAGCGTCGCCATGGCGAACGACGGCATCCGCATCGGCCCCGTCTCGTTGCGCACGTCGCCGCTGACGAAGAAGCGCATCACGTCGGAGCCTCCCGACACGTTCGCGCCGAGGTCGTTCGCGCGCCCCGTGCCGAGGGGCGTCGTCGCCGCGTCGCGCAAGATGTTGACCGACGTCGTGCTGTCGAGGACGCACTGGCCGAGGCCGATCGTCTCGTTGACGCACCGCTTCGTCTTGTTCGTCGACGGATCGTGACCCCACATGGCGTACGTGCCGGCGTAGTCGTTGCGATCGGTGACGGTGCCCGTCTCGCCGAACCAGGTCCACCGGGAGCTGCCGGCGCGGCCCTTCTTCGTCGTGATGACGATGACGCCGTTCGCCGCGTCGGTGCCGTACAGCGTCGCCGCCGAGGGACCCTTGACGATCTCGATGTCCTCGATCTCGTTGGCGCTCAGGTCGTTGAGATAACTCGTATGAGTGCCGGTGAAGCCCTGACTGAAGTTGTCGGTGTTCATCCGAACGCCGTCGATGACGTAGATCGGATCGTTGTTGAGCGACAGTGAGTTGAGGCCGCGGATCTTGACGACGGGGGTCGATCCGGTCATGGCGCCGGGAAGCACGACGACGCCGGGCGCCTTGGCGACCATCAAGTCGGCGAGGTTCGTGACCGGGGCGCGTTCGACGTTCAGCCCGATGTCGCCGAACGTGGTCACCGCGTTGCCGATTTCGACGCGGCGCTGCTCGCCGGTGGCCGTGGTGACGATCTCCTGGAGCTGCACGACGGCCTGCGCCATCGCGAAGTCGAGCGTCGCCGGCCGGTCCGCCGAAACCGCCAAACGCTTCTTCTGCTCCTGAAATCCGACGTGCAGCACCCGCACGTCGATCGTTCCGGGCGGCACGTTTCGGATCGTGTAGCGGCCGTCGCCTCCGGACGTGGTGATAAGGCTGGTGCCAACGACCGCGACGCGCGAATCGGAAAGCGGCTCACCGGTGGTCGCGGCCGTGATTCTTCCGGTGACGGTCCCTCGTTGTGCGTGAAGCGAAACGGGTACGGCGAGCGCCAGAACCGCCACCGCCGTGAGGCGATGCGCGACGCTGGTTGTCAGGGGGGTGGCCATGACAATCCCTCGTTCGGGTGGTGGGACTCTTAATGGGGGCACATCGACAACCCCATTGTATGTCGATGGGGTCACATTGGAGTCAGATGAGGCCGTTTGTCGCCCCCATTCGAGCGCCATCGGGGACCGGCGGGCAGAGTCATGCCCTCGAAGCCCAGGATTTCCATTGCCGCGCCCGCTTGGCGGGCGTCGGACCTGGTCGATGCTGGACATTCGAGCACGCCCAGCTACATTCGCGCACCCTCCAGAAACGTCTTGCCCGGCCCACCGACCCAGTCCCAACCGTGTCGGCTATGCGGGGGCGCCGAGACGAGAGCCCTGACCCGATAATCCGAGTGCCCGACGACTGGGCCAAGACCCGCGCTCGCCCTTGGCGCCCGAGCGTTCGCCACACGGGGATTGTTCTTCTGGGCGCGTCGGCGTTGTGGTCGACCAGCGCGGCGCGGCGTCTCGGCGGCTTGGCTGCGGTCACCGCGGCGACCCGGCCGGCCAACCCGTCGCCGGAGATGCTCCGCGAACCACCGGTGCTGCGCAACGCGTCATCCGAGCCAGGCGTGGTCGAGGTGACCCTCACCGCCGCGCCGGCCCGACTTCAATTGTTGCCCGGCGGTCCCGTCGTGAACGCGTACGCCTACAACGGCAGCGTGCCCGGGCCGACGCTCGACGTGCGCGAAGGCGACAGCGTCATCATTCATTTTCGCAACCAGCTCCCCGAGCCGACGACCGTGCACTGGCACGGCTTGCATATCCCGGCCAACGCCGATGGCAGTCCGCTGTATCCGATCGCACCGGGCAGGAGTCACGACTACGCCTTTCGCCTGCGGGCCGGATCCGCCGGGACGTATTGGTATCACCCACACCCGGACCGTCGCAGCGGGTTTCAGGTCGCGATGGGACTCTTTGGGGCGATCATCGTTCGTGCGCCCGACGACCCGTTCGCCGCGAAGGGTATCTCCGAGAAACTGCTAATTCTCTCGGACAACCGCTTCGATTCGGACGGTGCCGTCTCGTTCCCGGACTCGCAGTCGATCGCGGCCGGGGTCGACCTGGAAAACGGTCGCGAGGGAAACGTGCTGCTCGTGAACGGCCAGGTGATGCCCACGATCCCCATCCGCCAAGGTGAAGTCCAACGCTGGCGCGTCGTGAATGCCTCAGCGGCGCGCGTCTATCGGTTGGCGGTCCCGGGTCAGCGGTTGGTCCACGTCGGCTCCGACGGCGGGCTGTTCGAGCACCCGGTGGACGTTCCGGAGGTTCTCGTCGCGAACAGCGAACGCGTGGAGTTTCTGGTGCGTGGAATTGGAGCGCCGGACGACACGACCGGTCTCGACGACTTGCCCTACGACCGGTACATGCCACAGACACGACCCGCGGATTGGGATCGCACGCGGCACCTACTGTCACTCCGCCGCTCGGGTGACCCTCCCAGCGGGCCGGTCGACATACCGGCGGTGCTCAGACCTATTCCGCCGATCGACACCACGCATGTCCGCGCGCGGCGCGTCATCGTGATGTCGCAGGGTCTCATCGACGGCAGACAGATGAACATGCGGCGCGTGGACAATCGCGCGCGTCTGGGCACGACCGAGATCTGGACGATCCAGAACGTGGTGGGGATGGACCATCCCTTTCACCTGCACGGCTTTCATTTTCAGATCCTCGATCGCGACGGAGTGCCGGAACCGTTTCGAAGCTGGAAGGACACCGGGAACGTGCCCAAGCATGCGTCGATCCGCATCGCGGTCCGTTTCGACGACTATCCCGGCAGATGGATGTACCATTGCCACATCCTCGATCACGAAGACGAGGGAATGATGGGCATACTGGAGGTTCGTTGAAGGTGGAGGACGGAGGCCAGAAACCTCGATGCAGGGGTGTGAGAGTGGGCCAATTCAAACGAGGAGGCGGACATGCTGAGCGGACGCAGAAGGGTGGGATACGCGACGTTGGCTCTGGTAATCCTCTCGACCGCGGGACTGCTCGTCGCGCGCGCGGCGCGGGCGGCCTCGTCGCCCACCGGCAGTGCGGCGGTCGAGTCCTCCATCGCCGCCGATCCGGTGGTCCTTCAGGGTCGTTATCTCGTCATCAGCCATGACTGTGGTGGGTGCCATGGTGGAATCGGCGCCGACCCGAGTGTGCCGGGCTGGTTGGCCGGGGAGATGTCGCCGCTACAGCAATTTCTGATTGGTCCGTGCGCGGTCACCCCCGGAGCGACGCCCTGCTTTCACACGCATCCACGGAACCTCACGCCAGACGATGAAACCGGTATCGGACGGTTTACTGAACGCCAGATCTTCAACGCGCTCAGGTTCGGCGTTCGGCCGGAAGACACGCCGGACGTGACGATCACCTCGACGACGCCGGGGAAAGGGAATTTCCCGGCGCATCCGCACTACCTGGCGCCGCCCATGCCGTGGCCCGCGTGGCGGCACATGCACGACAACGAACTGTGGGCAATCGCCGCGTACTTGAAGCGGGGGTTGAAGCCGGTGCACAACAAAGTGGCAGAGAGCGAGGGCCCGCCCGACTTCTGGGCCAGTGCGTACAAGGAGATGCCGGAGGTGAAAATAGGCGCCTATCCGGCGCCGGCGTTCCCGACGGCCAATGAGCGCGTGCCCGGCGGCAAAGCGCAAACACCCCGGGACTAGTCCAAGCCACGAAGTCACGATGACGCGGCGAGAGAGCGAGTGCCGCAACCCCCGCCGCACTCGCCCTCTCGCCGTTCGCTACGCTCGCGCTACACGAGACTTCGGACTGCTCTCGCGCTACTTCCGCCGTCCACTACCGCCCCGACGGATTCAGGAACATCTGGAACCCGAGCGAGAACACGAAATCGTTCTGCTTCCGATCGCCGAACGAAATCGATTGGCCACTCAGATTGTCCTTGAACCCGACGTTCGCCTGATAGAAATAGTCCTCTCCACGAAGCCGCAGCGAGAACATGTCCGTCAGCCGGAGCCGCGTGCACAGCGAGATCACGCCGCCGAGGTCGGTGAGACCCGTGTAGCTTCCCTCCGCGTCCGATCTGTACGCCGAGCCGTTGCGTGTGATGAGCGCCGGCCCAAAGCCGAGCCGGAGGTTGTAGTCGCTCTCCGCCGGAAGCAGCTGCACCATGAGCTTCGCGCTTCCCAACCAAACGTTGGCGTAGTCTCTGCCGGACGCCGGCGTGACGATTCCGCCCTCGTTGGTGAAGCCCTGACTCTTCAAGTTGCTGCTCGAGTAGAGCAATCCGCCCTCCAACCCGACTCGATCGGTGACCCAGAAACTGCCGGTCGTGCCGAACGCGACGCTGCTTCGTTGACGCGCCGAGACGCCAGCCGACACATCAGCCGCGGTCAGGGATCCCCTCACCAAATCCGCCGAGGGCATGTAGGCGCCGACGTACGGTGTGAAGACGAATTTGCCAGCCAATTGGGCCGGCCCACGGGCCGGCGCGAGGACGGCCAGCGCGCTCGCGGTTGCGAGCGTCAGCATTCGAGTCCTCATCATAGCTCCCCCCAGTTGTTGTCCGACTTGATGCTGCGCTGGGGCATGGCCGGCGACAATCGGGGGAACGGACGGCCGGACGAAAGAGAAAAGAGGACGGGCTTCTCCAGCGGCCGCGACCGGCCAGCGCTGAACTGAAGGCAAAGCGTGTGAGCGCGAATGTGGCGCACGGCCGCGACGCGAGGAAGCGAGAACGATAGCATATCCTTACTCCTGCCGATCGATCAGATCCGTCAGATCGAACGCCTGTGACAGCTGGATCGCGATGGCGTGGCCGCCCTGTCCTCGGAATCCCCCTCCCGGCTTCACCCACCAGCGGTCGCCGCGTACCGACACCTTGAGGAGCGCGCTCGTCGATACGCGATAGCCACCGCCGATTTCGCCGTCGACGAAATCGGTCAGGCGCCCGGCGTACGCTCCGCCGACGGTGGTCGCGGCGCGAATGAACGGATAGTCGTTTCGCTCCGCCCGGCCGGCGAGGAAAAAGCGCGGAGTGAACGTGTACTTCACTTCGCCATAGTAGGTGAAGCCGGTGATCGAACCGCGACCAGGCAGGTCGTAGTTGCCTCTCGCCGCCTCGACGTGCGTTTCGAGGTAACCGCGCGCGTACGAGGCGTCGAACGCCGCGACCCGTTGATGGAAATCGGACCAGCTCGTTCCCGCCGGCAGCGAGAGCGAGTCGTCCCTGTTGAGATACGAGCCGACGGTGAAGGAGCCACCGAGTCTCAGGCCGACGATCGGCGTGATTCCGCCGCCGACCGCGGGGCGTAGTCTCGGGCTGGGCTCAGGCTCGTAGCCGGCGTGTGTCGTCGGCAGCGAAACCATTGCCACGCGATAGTCGAAGATGCTCACGCGCCCGGAGACCTTCGCTCCGAGCGGATACTGCAGCGTGTAGCCGTCGGGTGTGCCGATGAGCGGATTGCGCGTCGAGAAATGGCGCGGCGCGAACGTGCCGATGACCGGCGTCATCTTGCCGACGTCCACCACGAACGCCGGCGTCGTCGCGTAGCGGACGCCGACTTGGTTGCCATAGAAGGTGGTCGTCGTGCTCCGCTCGGGCGCCGAAGGTCCGCCCTCCACGGCGCCCTCGGCGTAGAACACGAGCCCGCGTACCGGCTCGGCGGCGCCCCAGAGATCGAGACGCAGCAACCCGGCGGGGCGTCCGCCGTTTCTCGTGAGCAGGTTCGACGAGTTGTTGGTGAACCAGCCCTCGCCGTCGGCAATGCCTTGCACGAGAACGCCGCCTTGCGCGCGCGCTGGGGAGGCTGCGAGTAACGCGAGCAGCAGCGCGCAGAGGAGGCGGTGGACCGGTAGACCGCTCGACCGGTTGACCGGCCGTGACGGCGCCTGCGGTCCACCGGTCCACCGGTCCACCGGTCCACCCTTACTAGTCCGCTGCATGCGACCCGGCCGCGGCCTTGTGCGCGTCGAGCGCCGAGCGAATGACGCGCGCGAGCATCGAGGGAGTGAAGGGCTTTCGGACGAATACCACGGCGGGATCGAGCTCGTACTGCGAGAGCGCGTCGTCGGCGTAGCCCGACATGTACACGACGAGCGGGCGGTCCTTCATCGACGAGTATTTGGCGACGAGCTGCGGCCCACTGGTGCGCGGCATCACGATGTCGGTGAGCAGCAGATCGACGGGGCGCGCGCCGGCGATCTCGAGGGCTTCCTGGGCGTCGCGCGCGACGAGCACGGTGTAGCCGCGCTCCTGGAGCGTCCGTCGCGCGAGGATGCGGACGTCCTCCGCGTCCTCGACGATGAGCACCGTCTCCGTGCCGCGCGGCAGCTCGCCTTCATCCGGCGTTTGCGCTTCGCCGCCGCCGACCATCTCCGCCGCCGGCAGCGAGATCGTGAACGACGTGCCGCGACCCGGGACGCTGTCGACGCCGATCGTCCCGCCCGACTGGTTCACGATGCCGTATACGGTCGAGAGCCCGAGGCCGGTGCCCTTCCCCGGTTCCTTGGTCGTGAAGAACGGCTCGAACGCCCGGTCGCGCACGTCATCGGTCATGCCTGCGCCTGTGTCGCTCACCGACAATTCAACCGCGCTCGCGCGACCGGACGTCACAACGGTGCGGGTGGCTATCGTGAGCTTGCCGCCCCGCCCCGTCATCGCGTCGCGCGCGTTGACGGCGAGGTTGAGCAGGACCTGCTCGAGCTGTCCGCGGTCGGCGCGCACGCGGGCGAGCGGGCCGGCGGACTCGATGCGCAGCTCGATGTGCTCGCCGATGATGCGCTGGAGCATCGGGGCGATGCCATCGACCACCGCGCCAAGATCGAGCACGGTCGGCTGGAGCACCTGCTTGCGGCTGAAGGCGAGCAGTTGGTGCGTGAGGTTCGCCGCTCGGTCGGAGGCGTCGACGACCTGGCGCAGATCGGCCGCTTCGGGCGTGCCCGGCGGCGTGCGCATCAACGCGAGCTGCGTGTAGCCGGTGATGACCGTTATGAGATTGTTGAAGTCGTGCGCGATGCCGCCGGCGAGCGTGCCGATGGCCTCGAGCTTCTGCGACTGGCGGAGCTGCGCCTGGCTCTCGCGCAGCGCCTGCTCGATGCGCCGACGCTCACTGATCTCGTCGGTGAGAACGACGTTCGCCGTGATGAGCTCGGCCGTCCGCTCCTCCAGCTCCCGCCGGCGGGTGGCGAGCGAATCCATCAGCTGGTTGAACGAGTCGTTGAGCGTGCGCACCTCGAGCGCCTCGTTGGCGGCGTCGAAGCCGCCTTGCCGCTCTTCCGCCGCCGCGCCGGAGCGCATGTAGCCGACGAAGCGTTTCACCGGGCCGAGCACCGTGCGCGCCGTGAACGCCGCGCCGACGGCGGCGACGAACACGGCGAACGCACCGTAGACGAAAAACTTCGTCCGTAGCGGCGCCATGAGGGCGGTGACCCGTGCGGTGAGGGGATGAAGCATCCAGAGTCGCACGGGCTCGCGCGCCTGCGTCTCGCCGAGGAGCACGGGAGCCACGACGTAGTCGGCGCCGCCAACGCGCACGACAGCTGCCGCCGTGTCGGTGCCGCGCGCCACGAGGAGTGGCGCGGCCTCGGCCGCGTCGACGATCGAATCACCCGCGCCGACGACGCTCCCGCCGGCGGTGAGAATCACGCCGGCGTCGGACGTCGCGCGCGCCGACGCGATGAACGCCGAGTCGAGCCGACGTCCCAGAACGAGCGAGCCGAGGGTGATCCCGGCCTGCACGAGGGGATACGCGGCGACCTGATAGTAGCCGACGTCGGTGCGCAGCACGCCGAGTCCACCGGCGTCCGCCGGCGCGCGAGGGTCGAGCGCGCGAGCCACCGCGCCGAGCGCCGTGAGGTTCGTCCCGCGAGGAACGGTGATGCCGTTGGAACCAGCCGCGGCGAAGACTCGGCCGGAGTCGTCGGTCACGAGGAGCAGATCGCCGTCGACGCGGCGCAGCCGCGTGCGGAGCTCGTCTTCCATCGTGTTGACGAGATCCGTGCGCGAGCGTCCGGCCGTGTTCTTTTCGACGCGGTAGATCGAGAGGTCGTACTGGAAGCTCGGCACCTGCGTGATGAGACCCGCGGCGAAGACGAGCTGCGACGCGTCGTGCGCTTCGATTTGCTGCAGCGTCTTCTGGTTGCGCTGCAGCTCGGCGTTGAGCGAGCGCTCGGTCTCGCCACGGATCTCCACGCTCAGCGCGAGAAACGCCAGCAGGACGACGATCGCCGTCACCAGGGCGCCGAGCGCGGCGAGCTTGACGCTCAACGCGCTGCGGCGAAGCCGCAGGAAGAGCGACGCTCCGGACTCGGCTGGCGTGTTCGGCGCGGCCATCATGAGACAGACCGCGCTACGGCTTGGGCGCCGGAGCGAGGGGAATGTTGAAGTCCATCGTCGTCGTCTGTCCGGCGGTAACGTGGATCCGCTTCACGACCGCGTTGGCCCGCTCGTGCCACCCGACGATGGTGTAGTCGCCCGCGGGGACGTCGTCGATCAGATAATGGTGATCGTCGGCGGGCGAGGCGAAGATACGGATTGGGGCGCACGAGAACGACCGCGCTCATGTCCTGATGAATGTGGCAGAACACCAGGACGGTTCCCGGCGTGTCGAAGGTCCAGGCTTTGGACGAGCCCTTGGGATACCGGCCGAGGTCGAACCCCTTCCCGTTTGGAGCGGCTTCGCTCGAGAGCGAGAACACATTGTGATAGACGTTGTCCTCGTTGGGAAACTGGACAACGGCGCCGCGGAGGACCGGGAGGACGTGGGGGACGAAACGCTCGTCGCGCTGGGCGATGCTGCCGTGGCGGTAGCGCTCGGCGCGCTCGGGCGGCGCGGGGAGCGTCGTCGAATCGCCCTCGAGGTAGATGACGACGTTCTTGAGTTCCGCGGCCAGTTGGTCGCGGGAGCGCGGCGCGGGCGGGATGGAGCCGGTGCCGGGGTCGGCGTAGATGCGAAAGTCCGGCCGCCGTGCGGCGAGCGCCGTGGAGACGACGACGTTGCCGGAGATGCTGCCGGTAGACCGGTGGACCGGTGGACCGGTCCACCCGCCAATCGCCAGCCCGAGACCCAACGCGCAGAGCGAGAAGCGTCGACCGTACCGCGAAGCCGCGCTTCTCGTTCCGCGTCCTTCACTCACTCTTCGTAGCGGCCTGGCCGCGGGGGTCGATCTTCCTCGTCGACGTCGTCGTACTCGTCGTCGAGGTCCACGAGCTCGTCGTCGAACTCGTCGAGGTCATCATCGTCCTCGTCGTCGTCCTCGTCGTCGTCCTCTTCATCCTCGTCCTCATCCTCGTCTTCCTCGTCGTCTTCGTCGTCCTCGTCGTCGAAGTCGACGTCGTCGTCGAGATCATCGTCCTCGTCGTCGAGATCGTCGTCGTCGAGGGGTTCGTCGTCGAGATCGTCGTCATCGCGCTTCTTGGCGTCCAGAAGGCGCGATGGATGCGACGACTCGAACATGGCCGACATTGCTCGGTTCTCCTTTGGAGATCGAAGAGTGAAGAAGGGAGTCGAGAAGGGTATCGCGTTTCCTTCGAAACGTCACCCCGACGCGCGTTCGCGCTTGGCCTCGCGCGACAGGCGCTTGCGGTCAGACGTGCTCAGGTAGCGTTTGCGCAACCGGATCGCCTGCGGGGTCACCTCAATCAGCTCGTCGTCCTCGATATACTCCAGGGCGGCTTCCAGAGTCAACTCCCGCGGCGGCTCCAACTGGATGTTCTCGTCGCTCGACTTGGACCGCATGTTGGTGAGCTTCTTTTCCTTCGTCGGGTTCACGTCCATGTCGCCCGGCCGCGCGCTCTCGCCGACGATCATCCCCTCGTACACCACGTCGCCCGGTTGGACGAACAGTGTGGACCGCTCCTGCAGGTTCGCCAGGGCGAACGCGACGATCGTGCCATGTTCCATAGAGACCAATGATCCGCGCGTGCGCCCGGCCAGCGGCCCCGCCCAAGGCCCGTAGTCCAGGAACCGGTGGTGCATGATTCCCGTTCCCCGCGTGTCGGTGAGGAATTCGGAACGATAGCCGAACAGCCCGCGGGCCGGAATGCGGTACATGAGCCGCACCAACCCCTGCCCCGGATTCTTCATCTCCAGCATCTCGCCGCGCCGAGGGCCCAGTTTCTCGATCACGGTGCCGAGGAATTCCTCGGGGACGTCGATCGACAGCTCCTCGTAGGGCTCGAGGCGCTCGCCGCGCGAGCCTTCGCGCGTGATGACGCGAGGGCGCGAGACCTGGAACTCGTATCCCTCGCGGCGTATCGTCTCCATCAGAATCGTCAGGTGCAGCTCACCGCGCCCCGAGACGGTCCACGTGTCCGTCGAATCGGTGTCCTCGACGCGCAGCGCGACGTTGCGCTCCAGCTCGCGGTAGAGGCGCTCCCGCACTTGGCGCGACGTGACGAATTTCCCTTCTTTGCCGGCGAAGGGTGAGTTGTTGACGATGAAGTCCACCGAGATCGTCGGCTCCTCGACGGCGATGCCCTCGAGACGGTCCGGGTGCTCGATGTCGGCGAGCGTGAGCCCGATCTCGACGTCCTCGATCCCCGCCAATGCGACGATCTCGCCGGCGGGTGCGCTCGCCACTTCGACGCGATCGAGGCCGTCGAAGGTATAGAGCTTGGTGATGCGGGCCTGCTCGACCTTCTGGTTCAGGTCGAGCGGCAGCAGCGCGATGTTGTCGCCGACGTGCGCCACGCCGCGCTCGATGCGCCCGATCGCCAGCCGCCCGAGGTACGGCGAATGGTCGATGGTCGAAACGAGCATCTGAAATGGACTCGTCGCGTCGCTCGGCGGCGCCGGCACCTTGGCGACGATGGTCTCGAACAGGGGCGTGAGATCCTGAAGCGGGTGGTCCATGTCCATCGTCGCCGTGCCGTCGCGCGCCGACACGTAGACGACGGGCGCATCGAGCTGGGCCGCGTCGGCTTCGAGCTCGATGAACAGATCGAGGACTTCGTCATGAACCCGGAGCGGGTCCGCTCCGGGTCTGTCGATCTTGTTGATGACGACGATCGGCGTGCGCCCCAGCGCGAGCGCCTTGCGCAGCACGAAGCGGGTCTGGGGCATCGGGCCGTCGAACGCGTCGACGACGAGCAGCACGCCGTCGACCATGCGCAGGATGCGCTCGACCTCGCCGCCGAAGTCGGCGTGTCCCGGGGTGTCGACGATGTTGATCTTGTTGCCGTGCCAATGGACGGCGGTATTCTTGGCGAGGATCGTGATCCCCCGTTCCCGCTCGAGCGGGTTCGAGTCCATCACGCGCTCCTGCACGACCTGGTTGTCGCGGAACGCCCCAGCCTGCCGCAACATCTTGTCCACGAGCGTTGTTTTGCCGTGATCGACGTGGGCGATGATAGCGATGTTGCGGATTTGCATAGCCTTGAAAGATAAGGTGGCGCCGGAACAGCGTGGGTCTCAGGTCTCTGGTCTCTGGTCTCCGGGGGGTAGAGCTGACGGCTACCAGCGACCAGAGACCTGTGACCAGCCCGCCACGCGCGGCCCCAGCCGCGCGTGGCGGGCACGTAACCCTTGCGTAACAGGCCGGTCGAACGCACCATGCATGGGGGGGTACGATCCCCTGACAAGTCTCAGGACGCCCATTCGCGGAGGTGAAACCATGAATCAGGCGGACGAAGCCGCGTTGGAGAATTATCCCCACGGACGCGGTTACGGACACGATTACATGCGCGGCGGCGAAGTGTTCGGCGGGTACGGCTACGCGGAACGCGACGAATACGCCAAGGCTCGCGGCGAGTTGACCGGCGAGCATCCGGTTCCTGAAGCTGAGGAGACAGAATCAGCGGTTGAAACGTAGGTCGGGCTTCGCCGGCAGAAGCCTGGAGGTCGGAGGAGAAGTCTGACGTCGGAAATCCGATATCAGACGTCCGATTTGTCGTCGAACATCCGATCTCTCGCGGAAGCCGTTACGGGTGCGGGTGCAGCTCTCTCCCTCCTAGCGCCTCGCACTCCAGCTGAACGGTGACGTGCTGGATCCCCATCTCCAGAAGGAGATCGTGGGCCTGCTCGAGCACGCCCTGGTGACACCCCGCGTCGCGCACGATCGCGTGGGCGCTCATCGCGACCATCCCCGACGTCACCGTCCAGACGTGCAGGTCGTGGACGGATTCCACGTTGGGGATGGACTCCAGCTTCGTTCGAACCGCGTCGAGCGCGATGTGGGGCGGCGCGCTCTCGAGCAGGACGTCCACCGACTCACGCACCAACCGCCACGAGCCGGCGACGATCAGCAACGTCGTGAGGAGCGACGCGATCGGGTCGGCGTCGAGCCATCCGGTATAGCGAATGATCGCGCCGGCGATCACGGTGCCGCCCGAGGCGAGCATGTCGCCGAGCACGTGGAGATACGCGCCGCGAACGTTGAGGCTGCCTTCGCGCACGCCGTGCAACAGCCACACGGCCACGCCGTTCACGAGGAACCCGAGGATGGCTACGCCCAGCATGACGCCGCCCGACACCGGCTCGGGCGCCTTGAAGCGGCTGACCGCCTCGATGACGATCCACGCCGAGATCAGCAGCAGCGTCGTGCCGTTGATGAGCGCGGCGAGAATCTCCCACCGCAAATAGCCGAACGTTTTCGCGCCCGAACCGGGCTGACGCGCGAGCCAGGCGACGAACAGCGACAAGCCGAGCGCGCCCGCGTCGGTGAGGACGTGTCCGGCGTCGGCGAGCAACGCCAGCGAGTTGGACACCCATCCGCCGAGGCCCTCGGCGATCAGAATGACTGCTGTAAGGACGAGCGACCATTTCAGCGCGCGCGTCGACGCGGCCGCTCCCGCGCCGTAGACCGGGCCATGCGCGTGGCCGTGGCCGTGTGAGTGGCCATGGGAGTGGCCGTGGTGATGATCGTGTGAATGCGCCATGCCGTTCCGTCTTGTCGTGACTAGCTCCGTGAGGCGTCAGGATCGACGGTGACCCACGGCAGCCCTAGATTCACCCCGTGCTCGCGCGCCTGATCGCCATCGCCGTTCTTCTGCTCGTGAACGGCTTCTTCGTCGCCGCCGAGTTCGCGTTGGTTCGATCGCGAAGGACGCGGTTGGAGTCGATCGCGCGCACCGGCGACTGGAAAGCCCGGCTCGCACTTCGCGCCTCCGGAAATCTCGCGCGGGTCTACTCGGCAAGCCAGTTGGGCGTGACGCTCGCGAGCCTCGGGCTGGGCGCGTTGGCGGAGAGCGCACTCGCCGGCGTATTCGCGCGTCAGCTCGCCGAGCTGCCGTTTTTCATTGAGGTTTCTTTGCGCGTCGGCATCGGCGCGGCAATCGCGCTGACCATCGTCACGTTTCTGCACGTCGTGTTCGGCGAGCTCGCGCCGCGCGGCGTGGCGCTGGCTCATCCGGAAGACGTCGCGCGGTGGCTCACGCCGCCCCTGCTCGCGTTCGCCTGGCTCGTGACGCCGTTCACGAGTCTGCTCAACCGGTCGTCGCAGGTGGTATTGCGCACCTTCGGCCTGCGCTCGGCGCGCGAGAACGTGCACTCGGCCGAGGAACTGCGAATGCTCGTCGAGCAGAGTGAAGAAGGGGGCGCGCTGGAGACGCAGGACGCCGACCTGCTCGAGGGAGTGTTCGAGTTCTCCGAGAAGAACGCGCGCGACGTGATGACTCCGCGCACGGCCATCGACGCGCTGCCGATCGACGCGACGCTCGACGACATCGTCGCGCTCATCGCCGAGAGCCGGCGGTCGCGCTACCCCGTGTACGAGGATTCGATCGACAACATCGTCGGGATCATGATCGCCAAGGATCTTTTTCCGATCCTGCGCTCCCCGCCGCGCACCTTTTCTTTGCGCGACATCGCGCGAAAGGTCCACGTCGTGCCGGGCTCGCGGCAGGTCGAGGAAGTGCTCTCCGACTTCAAGCGACTGAAGGAGCACATGGCCATCGTGCTCGACGAGTACGGCGGCACCGCGGGCCTCGTGACGATGGAGGATTTGCTCGAGGAGATCGTCGGCGAGATTCTCGACGAATACGACGAGCCGCCCGAGCATCCCGAGCGCGCCAGCGCCGACATCATCATCGTGCCCGGGGCGACGGACGTGGCCGAGCTCAACGAGCGCTACGGGCTCCACGTGCCGGAAGAGGATTACACGACGATCGGCGGCTTCGTCTTCGGCGCGCTCGGCCGCCTCCCCACCGTCGGCGACCGGGTCGCCGCTGGTGGCGCAGTCTTCAGCGTGACCGAAATGGACGGCCGGCGCGTCGACTCACTCGCCGTCAATCTCGGCGCGGCGCGGGCGGCTAAGACGTCAGAGAAAAAGAGTTGATTGTGGCAAGCCTCGGCGCGCCGCGGCGCGCCGCGCGTGCTGGTGCGTCAGAACGGGCCGTAACAATGGGATACGGAAACAAACGGATGGAACGGAAACAAACGGATTGAACCGCAAAGGGCGAAAAAGAATTTCTTTTGGAACTGCTTCAGTCAGCTCCTGGTGGCCAACCGAGGACGTTCCCAAAGCTCTTCTCCATTTGTTCCCGTTTTGATCCGTTTGTGTCCGTTTCAAATCTCGTTATGGCTTCCCGAGCGGCAGTTCGCGCGGTGCCCCGCCGCCGACTCGCTTCGCGATACGGGCGCACATAAGGATGGCTTCGATCATGCTCGATGGATCGGCCACGCCGCGGCCGGCGATGTCGAGGGCTGTTCCGTGGTCGGGCGACGTGCGCGGGAATGGAAGGCCGAGCGTGACGTTCACCGCGGCGCCGAACGACGCAACCTTGATCGCCGTCATTCCGACGTCGTGATACGGCGCGATCACCGCGTCGAATTCGCCGCGCATCGCGCGCACGAACACCGTGTCCGCGGGAAACGGTCCGGCGATCCCGGACTCGGCGGCCGCCGGCCGCAACACCGTATCGTCCTCGTCGCCGAAACGGCCGTCGTCGCCGGCGTGCGGGTTCAGGGCGCAGAGCGCGATTCTCGGCTCGGCGATGCCGAACCAGTCTATGAGACCGCGGCGCGCGATGCTCGCCGCGGACGTGATGGCTTCGGTCGTCACGGCCGCGGGCACCTCGCGCAGCGGCAGATGCGTCGTCGCCAGCACCACGCGCAGCGGACTTTTCGAGCCCGGCGACGGTCGCGTGGCGGCGAGCATCATGGCGACTTTGCGTCCGGTATAGGTCGCGATCATCTCGGTGTGGCCGGGGAACGAGTAGCCGCCGGCGAGGAGCGCCGCTTTGTCGATCGGCGCGGTGACGATGCCGTCGACCTCACCCTGCAAGGCGAGCGCAACGGCCCGCTCGATGGCGCGCCCCGCGAAACGGCCCGCGTCGCCGGCGGAGCCGCCAGGCGTCCACGAGCCCGTCGATTCGGTCACGGCGATCCCCGCCCCGGACGGGCCCACGAAAACGAGATCGGCGGCCTCACGCACTTCGCGCGACGCCGCCGCCTTCTCGATGATCTCCGGTCCTATTCCGCGCGCGTCGCCGAGTGTGACGGCGAGCAGCGCCTTGCGTTCCTCGTTCACGCCGGCGTCGGCCCTCTACTCATTCTGCGGCTTGGTCGCGTCGCCCGACTTGCTGGTCAACGCGTCGTACCGAATGGCCACGAACGTCTGCTTCTTGAGCTGGTCGACGTAGCGGCGAACGCCGCCGCGCTGCGCGAGATCGCTTCGCACGGCGGACTTGAGCTCGTCGAGCGTCTGCGGGCCGCCCTCGTCCGCCGTGAGCAGCTGCACGACGACGAACTTTGGAACGTCGGGGCGCTGCGACGAGCCGGGAATCTGGAAGGAGACGACGTCGCCGGCCTTCGCCGTGCCGAAGCCTTTCTGATACGAGGCAGGAAGACTGTCGCGCACCCACGGGGTCAGCAGGCTCGTTTCTTCCTTGCCCGCGTAGTCGTGGAATTTCTTGGCGAGCGTGTCGAACGCGACGCCGTGGCGCAGCCTATCGGCGACGCTATCGGCGAGGCGGGCCGTACGCGCGATGTCGCTGGAGTCGATCGCCGGCACGATGAGGATCTGGTGCGACTTGACCTCGCCCGTCTGCACGCGGTCGACGCGCACGATGTGGAACCCACGCGCCGTCTCGAACACCGGGCTCAGTTGTCCCGGCGCCAGCGGCGCGAGGAACGGCCCGCCGAACAGCCAACGATCGAACTCGGCAACGTTGTCGCCGCGACGGGCCCAACCGAGGTCGCCGCCCGATTCCTTCGTGAGCGGGTCCATCGATTCGTGCCGCGCCGTTTGCTCGAAATCCGCGCCGGCCTTGAGGCGCACGAGCAGCGATTCAGCGCGTACGCGCGCCGCTTCCTTCGCCGCGGCGGTAGGCTGCACCGCCATCACGATCTGCTTGAACGTGACCATCGGCGGCTTCGGCGGCAGAAACTCTTTCGAGCGATTGAACTCGGCCGCGACCTCGGCGTCGCTCACCTGCATGGGGACGATCTTGCCGTCCTGTTTCAGCTTGCTGACGACCTTTTCCAGCAGGTAGCGGCGCTTGTACTGGTCGAGCATGAACTTGCGGTACTCGTCCGGCGTGCCGAGCGACGCCTGCGCGAGCGCCGCACGATACTCCGACTCCGTCGTGAACTTGGAGCGTGTCTCGCGCACCTGACGGTCGACCATCTGTGACACGTCGGCGTCGGTGACTTCGATCTTGAGGTCGGCCGCCTTTTGGATCAGCAGCTCCTCCTGGATCATGTCGTCGAGCGTCTCGACTTCGAGCGCCCGCTCCGCCGAGTCGTTCGCCGGCTTCGGCACTTCACCGCGCTGGATTCGACCCAGCGCGCGCTCCCTGAGATCGATCATCGTGATCGTCTGGTCGCCGACCACGGCGACCACGCCGTCGAGCAGCACCGCTTGTTGCTGGGCGGGTGCCGGCGTCGCCGGGACCGGTTGCTGAGCGGCAACCGGTCCGGCGGCGAATAGGGCGAGTGAAGCGACTGCGGCGATGCGTTTCATGCTGGAAAAGGGACTACGGTTTCTTCGTCGTCGGTGGCTTGGTTGGAGCCGGCGCGGGCTGCGCAGGCTCCGCACCTTGCGGCGGTTGTCCCGCAGGAGGCGCGCCCACGCCGGGCAGCGGAACCTGCGACTTGGGCTGATTCGCCGCGCGCGTCGAGTCCGCCGACTTGCGGAGCTTCTGCGCGCGCTCGAGCCCGCGATCGATGCCGGCCGAGTTGACCGACGATTCGTACTTCGCGTCGAGCAGTTTCTTGAGCGGAAGCGGAATCGTGATCGGCTGAGCCTGTCCGGCCATCATCCGGTCGAGGTACGCGTCAACCCGCGACGCGGCGAGACGTTCCTTTTCCGGAACACTCTTGGCGCTGTCGGCGAGCATCTTCGGCTCGACGCCGAGCGTCGTCTCGAGGTTGCCCACGAGTTGCCCGATCGACGAGTACATGTTCGCCTTGTCCTCGTCCTTCAACGTCACGTGCGCGCTGTCGGCGCGGTGGAGAAGGACCTGCTGTAGCGCCACCTGCTGGAGAAACGGCTTGAGCGCCGAATCGGCCGCGCCGGGAATGCGCTGCATGATCGACTGCTGCGGCGGCACCGACTCCATCCAGCTGATGAAATCGCCCGTCGTCAGCTCACCGCCGTTGAACGTGGCGAGCGTCGCCTTGTCGGTGCGGTGCTTGGCCGGCTCCTTGGCCGCTTCCTTGATCGCCGCCGGAGCATTGTCCTTGACCTGGATCTTCGCCGCGGCCTTGGCCTGCTCGAGGTACGTGCTGTCGGCCAGGCGCGCCGAGATCTGCGCGTACTGCGCCGCGAAGTCCTTCTGCGCCTCGGCGTACGGAAGGCGCTGAATGATGTGGAAGCCGTACTGCGTCTCGACGAGCTTCGAGATCTCCCCCGGCTTGAGCGCCGCGGCAGCGTCGTAGAACTGCGCGACCATCGCGCCCTTCGCGAAGACGCCGAGATAACCCTTGTTCTGCGCGGCGGTCGGATCGTTGCTGTACTTCTTCACCATGTCGGCGAAGTTGCCCGCGTTGACCTGGGGCAGAATCCCTTCCGCCTTTTTGCGCACCGAGTCCTTCTCGGCGGCAGTCGGCGGCACCTGCGGATTCTTGAAGGCAATCAGAAGGTGCCGCGCCGCGATCAGGCCGCCGGCGGCCTGATTGTAGGCCGCTTCGCTCCCCGAGTCGACCTTGAAGGTCTTGGCGACCGAGTCCATGAACATGTTCAGGCGGCTCGCGTTCGCCATCGGCGCGAGGGCGACGTCGATCGCCTTCTTGTCGTTGAGCGAGTCGCCATGCGCCGCGGCGTACGCCAGCTGCTGATAGCCGGCCCAGATGTCGGTCAGGATCGCAGCGGTCTCACGGGAGACGGGAACCTGGATCTTGGCGTTGCCAAGCAGTTCGCCGAGCCTGTTGACGGACAATTCCTGCGTGCCGGCGCGAGCGACGACGTCGACGTGCGCGGTGAGGGCTTCTTTCAGTCCTTCGCACGCCGCCAACAGCGCGCAGCCGGCGACGAGGCCGACGAGAGAGCGAGATCGCATTCGGGAACCGGAGATATGAACGAGTGAGAGAAGAAAGAGCAGCGGAACGTTGTGGGACTTCGTGCGGCGACTAGCGAGCGGCGGGCTGAACCAGCCCTCGCAGCGCCCGGACGAGTCCGTCGAGCATCGGTGCGCCGCCGAGACGAGTCAGCTTGAGCGACAACGGAACCGCGCGGCGGACATCCGCCTGGAACTGCACGTCGTGAAACGCGGCCGAAAGGCCTTTGACCCTCGGAACCGCGGAACCTCTAAACGTAATACGCGCCTCGTCGCCCCGCACCAGGATTCCTTCTATCCCCAAGGCGCCGCCAATGATCCGCAATTGGGCGAGCGCGAGCATCGCTTCCGCCTGCGGTGGGAGCGGGCCGAACCGGTCGCGCAGCTCGCCCCGCAACTGCTCGATTTCCGTCGGCTCCTCGAAGCGCGCAAGCCTTCTGTAAACGTCGATCTTGGCGTCCTGCGAGACGACGTAATCGTCGGGCAGGTAGTTCGGAACGTCGATCGTGACTTCGGATGGAACAAATTTTGGCGACGAGTCTCCGGACATGAGGCGTCGCACGGTGTCCTCGAGCATGCGCAGGTACATGTCGAAGCCCACGGCCTGCACGAACCCGGACTGCTCGGCGCCGAGCAGGTTCCCCGCGCCGCGCATCTCGAGGTCCTTGAGGGCGATTCGATAGCCGGCGCCCAGCTCCGTGTGATGCTCGAGCACCTGGAGACGCCGCTCGGCGTTGGGGTCGATCGAGTCGGGCACCATGAGATAGCAGTACGCGCGGCGATGCGACCGGCCCACGCGCCCGCGGAGCTGGTACAGTTGCGCCAGTCCGAAGTGGTCGGCGCGGTTCACGAACATCGTGTTCGCGTTCGCCACGTCGAGCCCGGATTCGACGATCATGGTCGACACGAGGACGTCGATCGAGCCGTTCACGAAGCGCGTGCATGACTTCTTCCAGCTCGCGCTCGCGCATCTGCCCG
Organism: uncultured Gemmatimonadaceae bacterium; assembly: GCA_963736315.1. Lineage (GTDB taxonomy): Bacteria > Gemmatimonadota > Gemmatimonadetes > Gemmatimonadales > Gemmatimonadaceae > JAQBQB01. The sequence goes on from CAVTOB010000002.1 coordinate 307,468, forward strand.
TGCGCGACGCCGACGCGAGCGCGCGGCGCGATCCGCTTCACGTGGTCGGCGTTCGCCTGAATCGTCTCGATGCGGTTGTGCACGAAGAACACCTGGCCGCCGCGATCCAGCTCGCGCGCGATGCCTTCCTCGATGAGGCCGTCGTCGTACGGCTCGACGTAGGTGAGCACCGGCGACCGGTCGCGCGGCGGCGTCTGCATCACCGTCATGTCGCGCAGGCCGGCGAGCGACAGATGGAGCGTGCGCGGAATCGGCGTCGCCGTGAGCGTGAGCACGTCCGTCTGCAGCTTGAGCTGCTTGAGCCGCTCCTTGTGCTTCACGCCGAAGCGATGCTCTTCGTCCACGACGATCAGGCCGAGCTCGGCGAACTGCACGTCCTCGCTCAACAGGCGGTGCGTGCCGATCACGACGTCGATCTTCTTTTCCTTGAGGTCGACGAGGGTGGCGGCCTGCTCTTTCGCGTTCTGAAATCGGCTGAGCGCGGCGACGCGCAGCGGGAAATCGGCCAGGCGCTCGCTGAACGTGCGCAGGTGCTGGTCGGCGAGAATCGTCGTCGGGACGAGAACGGCGACCTGCCGACCCGATTGCACGGCCTTGAACGCGGCGCGCACCGCGATCTCCGTCTTGCCGTAGCCCACGTCGCCGACGAGCAGCCGGTCCATCGGCCGCGTGGACTCCATGTCGGCCTTCACCTGCACCGTCGCGGTCCGTTGGTCCGGCGTGTCCTCGAAGAGGAACGCCGACTCGAGCTGCCGCTGCCAGGGCGTGTCGGGAACGTGTGCCGGTCGCGTGGCGATCTTGCGGCGCGCGTAGAGGTCGAGCAGCTCGACCGTCATCTCCTGAATCGCGGCGCGCGCCTTCTCGCGCTGCTGCGCCCAGCGACGGCCCCCGAGATGGTGCAGGCGAGGCGGCGGGGCGTCCTCGGAGACGTCGTCAGCGGAGCGATACCGCTCGAGCTGGTCGATACGATAGAGAGGGACATTGAGCCGGTCGCCGCCCTTCGTACTCGACGACCGCGACCTCGATGGTGCTCTGGCCGACGAAGATCGTCTCGATACCGCGATAGATCCCGACGCCGTGCTCCAGGTGCACGACGAAATCGCCGGGCTTGAGCGACAGCGTGTCGATCGTCGTCGCCGTCGCATAGCGGCGCGCGCGCCGAATGCGGCGCTCGCGGCGAAAGATCTCGTGGTCGGTGAGCAGGCGGAGCGCGTGCGGGATGACGAATCCGCCGTCGAGCACGCCGATCGAGAGCGCCGCCGGCGAGGCACGCCGATCGTCGTCGGCCAGCAACTCGTCGAGACGCTCCGCCTGACCTTCGTTGTCGCAGAGAATGATCGTCGGCGTCCCGTCGCGCACGAGACGCTTGAGCTGCTTGATGTCGCGGTCGATCGGCTCCGGCGGCTTCAGCGGAAGGACGACGTCGGCGTCCTCGTCGGATTCGGACAACGCGATCGTTCCGAGACGACGGAGCGCGGCGGCCGTGACGTCCGGTGACTCGAACAGCTCGGCGCGGTCGTTGACGTCCTCGCCGCGGCGGCGCGCGAGGTCGATGTGGTGCTGCGCGTCGTCCCACGTTCGCTTGAGCTCGGGCTCGAGGTGCGCGCCGCGCGGGATGAGCAGAAGCGTGTCCGGCGGCAGGAGCGACGTGATCGCGCCGCGCTCGCCATCCATGGCCTCGTGGCGCACCTGGCCGTCGACGGGAAGCACGAGCGCGCGATCGACGACACGGCTCGAGCGCTGAGTCACGAGATCGAAGTGGCGGAGGTCCACGATCTCGTCGCCCCAGAACTCGGCGCGTACAGGCTCCGCCATCCCGAACGAATAAACGTCGAGGATGCCGCCGCGAATCGCGAACTGCGCCACGTCCTCGACCAGCGGGACGCGCTCGAATCCAATGCTCTCGAGATGATTCGAGAGGTGGGGCAACCGGTGGCTGTCCCCCTTCTTGAGCTCGACGCGAAGGTCGCGCAGCGCCCCGGGCATGCGCGTCTTCTCGGCGAGAGCGCGCGCGGTCGTCACCAGCACGCGAAGCTCGCCGCGCGACAGGCGCTCGAGCGTCTCGACGCGCTCGCCGGCGACTTCCATGTGCGGCTCGGCTTCGCCGAATCCTTCGCGCGGCGGGTAGAGCGCCACCGGAACGTCGGCGAGCAGCGTCTCGAGGTCGGCCAACCAACGCTCCGCTTCAGCCACGCCGTCCGCCGCGACGACGAAGAATCGCGTGGGGAGGCGCCGCGCCGCCGTCGCGAGCACCGCCGCGCCGGCCGACCCGGGAAGTCCGGCGACGCGCAGCCGCTCCCCGGGCGAAGGCAGCGTGTTGACGATTCTTTGAAACGCCGGCAGTCGCTCCAGCGTGTCGAGCAGCGAGTCGAGCGCCATCAGGCCGCCTGAGGGAGCGCGGCGCGCCGGCGAATGACGAGCGTCTCCGAGATCAACAGGAGGAGGGCCGCGATCAACGCGGGCTCGATCAGCGACCGTCGCGCGGCGGCCCGGAACGACAGCGACGCCCACGCCCCGGCATCCGGCGCGACGAGCACGCGGTTCACGCGCAGGCTCGGCGCGAGTTCTCGCGCGGTATAGCGATCGAGCACCGATTCGCCGGGCGGAGGCGCGACGACGAGCGCGCCGACGCGGCGGCCGTTGAGCGTGAGAAAGTACGTGCCGGTGCGATCGGGAACGTCGAGCGCGTCGCCGATGGGCGTTCGCTGTCCATCCGCCGTTTCGATTCCGTCGGCCCACCGCGGCCGCGGCAAATGCTTTCCGGGCTCGGAGGTCAGCACCTGCCCCGGTTCGCCGACGAGGCGCTCGGTGAGCACGCCGCCCAGCCACGGCACGAACGACGCGCGGACGGGAAGATTCGTCGCGTCGGGCGAAATCGGCGAGCCGACGATGACGTATCGCGCCCCGGCCACGATCCACGCGTCTTGTCCCACGCTGGCGAGCGTGTCGGCCACCGCGCCGGTCTGCGCCACCAGCTCGTAGCGGGCCAAGGTCGTCACGCCGTCGAGCTCCGGGCCGCGTGCCGTCGCCTCGCCGGATCGCCGCGCGCCGAAACGCCACGGGATGCCGAGCCGCTCGAGCGCGCGGTTCGCCGCGCCCAGTTGAACGGGATCGCTCGGTGCGACGATGAGCGCGGGAAGAGTCGCCAGCTCGTTGGCGACGACGACCGCGATGTCGTGCCCGTCCACGACGCGCGACGACGATTTCAGCACGTCGATCGCGTTCCCGAGAAACTGGCCGGCGCCGGGCGACACGCTCACGCCGGGCGCGGAACCAATCCAGACCGCGAACGGGCGCGAGTTGTCCGCGGCCAACTCGTCGGGCTCGAGCTCGACGGTGCCGGCGAGCCAGCCCCGCTCGGGCGGCGACGCGTGCACGGTGACTTCTTCATTCGGCGCCGCCGTGCCGCGCGCGAACGTCCGCCCGTTGAGCGTGATGCGGTACGTCGTAGAGTCGGTGGATTGGAATCGCGCCGCGACTTCTCCGCGAGGCGTCCAGCGCGAGGGGCGCGCCTCGGCGAGCGTCACGGCGCGATTCACCACCATGGGGCCGTTCGGCACGTACAACACGATCTGCGCGTCGGCGAGCGGAGGGATGCGCTGCCACTCGGTGCGCTGGCCGTCGGTGACGAGGGTGATCTGCCGAGCCGCGAGCCCCGATGCGCGCACGACGGCCGCGGCGCGCGACAGGGCGAGGGCTGGATCGCCGGCGCCCGATTCCGCTTCCATACGGTCGATCTCGTCGCGCAGGAGCGCGACGCTGCCGCCCCGCACGTTGCCGTCGATGGTCACGAGCCACACACGGTCGGCGGACGTGGCGCTCGACAGCACGTCGCGCACCATCGATTTGAACTCCGCGAGCAGCGGGTGTCCGTTGACGACGACCGACGAGCTCAGCGAGTTGTCGACGACGACGGCGAGCGCGGTGGGTGCGTGACCGGCGCCGACCCATTCCGCCAACGGCCGCGCCGCGGCGAACGCGATGGCGAGCACCGCGAGTACGCGTAGGAACATCAGCAACAGATTCTTGATCCTCAGCGTGCGGCTGTGCTCTTTTTCGGCGCGAAGCAGATAGCGCGCCGCGGGGAAGTCGATGCGCGCTCCGATGCGGCGCCGCATCAGATGGATGAGGAGCGGCACCGCGATGGCGGCGCCAAGTGCGAGGTACAGTGGCGCGAGAAAGCTCACGGCAGCAGTTGGCGCACCGCGAACGCGCGGCGCAGCGGCACGCCGAAGGGAGCGTCGGTGGAGACGACCTCGTAGCTCACCCCGGCCGCCCCGAGGACACTACGCCACTCATCGATGACCTCGACGACCGTGTTCTGGTACGCCGCTCGAACGTCGGCCACGCTCGCCGGCACGGAGAGCTCGCTCTCCGGATCGACGAACAGCGCTTCGCCCGCGGCGGGAAGGTCGCGCTCGTCCGGGTCGAGAATGTGCAGCACCACGATGTCGTGACCGATCGCGCGCAGGGTGCGCATCGCCCGTTCGACGTCGGGCATGTCCATGAGCAAATCTGAAATCAGGACGATGAGCCCGCGCCGGCTGATCAATCTGGCGGCCTGCTGGAGCGCGTTCGGGGCGCTCGACTCCCTGCCCTCTCCCGGTTCCTCGAGCGCGGCGATGACGCGGCGCCACTGGCCGTGCCGCGCGCGGGGCGGAACGGCGCTTCGGACGCGGTCGTCGAAGCGGACGAGACCGACGGCGTCGCGCTGTCGGAGGAGCAGCAGCGCGAGGGCGGCGGAGAGCCGCTCGGCGTATTCGAGTTTCGTCAATCGCTCGGGCGCGCCGCTCCAGGCCATGGAGCGGCTGACGTCGAGAACGATGGTGGCGCGAAGGTTGGTTTCTTCCTCGTACTGGCGAACGACCCACCGGTCGGAGCGAGCGGCGATCTTCCAGTCGATGTAGCGGAGGTCGTCGCCGGGCTGATAGGGGCGGTAGTCGGCGAATTCGACGGAGAAGCCTTTGCGGGGCGAGCGATGGAGGCCCGCCATGAAGCCGTCGACGACCCACCGGGCAACAATCTCAATGCGCCCCAGGGCAGCGAGGCTGGCTGGGTCGAAAAGATCTGCGCGGAGGGCTCTGGTGCTCTCCATGGGAGGCGGGAAAGGTAAACCGGGGGGTCTCGCGGTTGCGTCCAGCCCGCAACGGCCATCTAATTCGTGACGTAGGTGTAATAGAGGCAGGGGAAGGTCGGCCGGTCGCACGGGGGGATCGGGAAGTCGCCCGAAAATTGGGTCTTGCGTAACCGGCCTTGTGTATGCTTAATTGTATACACCTCTCTTTGGCGGGAGTCGCGCATGATGTCGCGTCGTCGAGTTGTCGCGTCGATCACCGGTGCTGCGATTGCGGGCAGCGCATGCGTCGCCTCGAGCGGCGCGTCCTCGAGCTCCTGGTTCAACCAGGACCAGGCCACGGCTTCGGCGCCTTCCGGTGGGATTGAGTCCTCACCCACGATCACGCGCGCCGGCGGATCAGCGAATCAGGACGGGGGACCCCGCGTTTCGATCTACGCGGAGGTGGAGAACTCCAGCGGCGCGGAGCTCGTTCGCGCGAACTTTCACTTGGACGACGACGCCTACGTTCTCGTCGGACACATCGACGCCGACGGCGTGCTGAGAATCACGTTTCCCGAGGCGCCGGTGGACAACGGATTCGTCCATGGCCACGCGTCGTACCACACGGCGCAGTTCTTCGGCGGATTCGCCAGCCAGTATCGCGCGCGCTTCACGACCGGGCTGGAGCGACCGAATGTCAACGCGGCCATGGATTCCTACGACGGCGGACTCGGTTGGGTGTTCGTGATCGCGTCGTGGCAGCCGATGCACTTCGAGAAATTCTCCACGGGCGGCTACTGGGATTCGTTCGAGTTGAACGACGCCGATTACATGAAGGATCCGCGTCCGGCGGTGTACGAGTTAGCCGCGCTGCTCGCGGGGACGAATTCGTCGAGCTACACGGTTCGCTTCGCGAACGTGCACGACACGCAATCACTCTACAGCGGCTCGCGTTCGCTCTTCGCGTCCAACAGTTTCGGCGCCGAGATGTGCAACGGGTTCGGCTATGGCTTCTCGTACGGTTTTGCGTCGACGCCGTTTGGGTTCAACGTGTTCAATCCGATCAGTATGTATGGATACGGGCAGCCGTTCTCGTGGCGCGGAAGCCAGTATTTCTACGACTCGGCCTTCGATTGCTACTATCGCGCCGGGACGTATTTCCCGTTCGGCCGGCCTCGCGGCTATGGAAACGGATGGGGCGTCATCGCGCAGGGGCCGCCGACCGCGAATCCAGGCATTGGACGGCGGATCGGTATCGATCAGATTCGGCGTCCGCCCCTCACCCCCCAGCCGGGACCGATGCGCCTCGCGCCAGGCGGCGCGACGGACGTCGGCGGCGCGACGGACGCCGGCGGCGCGGGCGGAACGAAGATGGTGCTGGCACCGGACAACCCGTCGCCTCAGTACCGGACGCGCGGACTCGTCGCGCACCAGGATCCGGTGGGCACTGAAGTCCTCACCCCGCGCATTGTCGGTCCTGAACGTCGCGCTCACGACGCGGGCAACGGCTTCCAGACGAGCGGCATGGTGATCCGCGGCAGCGATTCCCGCCGGCAGGCGGACGCGGGCAACGACGGATCGAGCGGTCGCCGCGCGCCGAGCGTTCGCGGTGGCGACGCGCCGAACGCAAGCACACCGCGCGTCGATTCGCCGCGCAACGACCCGCCGCGTGCGGCGCCGCAGCCCAGGGTCGAGTCTCCGCGTTCCGACGCGCCGCGCATGGCGCCGGCGCCGTCACCGCGAGTCGAATCACCGCGAGTCGAATCGCCGCGAGTCGAGTCTCCGCGCATGGAGCCGCGTGCCGCGTCGCCGCCGCCGCCGCGAGTCGAAGCGCCGCGGTCGGAGCCGGCACCCCGAAGCGCACCAGCTCCGGCATCGTCGTCTTCGTCGACCGGCAAGCCGCCTGGTAAGAACTAGCGTTCGCGTTTGGGGTGAGGGAGAGGACGGGCCGCCATTCTCGGCGGCCCGTCTTCGTTTTCGCGCTCCGGCGGACCGATACAGGCGGACGCGACCGGATTCGCGCGAACATCAATAGGTTTCACTCGCGCGCAAACGGCCCGGGCGCGCGCCGTGCTCTTTTGCTCACCACCTGGACCGCCGACGCGACGAGTTCTGATTTTGAAGCTCGACCATATTCGCAACTTCTGCATCGTCGCGCACATCGACCACGGCAAGTCAACGCTGGCCGACCGCCTGATCGAGGCGACCGGGACGCTGAAGAAGCGTGAGATGAAGGAGCAGGTGCTCGATACGCTCGACCTCGAGCGCGAGCGCGGCATCACGATCAAGCTCAACGCGGTGCGGATGACGCACACCGCGGCGAACGGCGAGGCGTACGAGCTCAACCTCATCGATACGCCGGGGCACGTCGACTTCACGTATGAAGTGTCGCGCTCGCTCGCCGCGTGCGAGGGCGCGATTCTCGTCGTCGACGCGTCGCAGGGGATTCAGGCGCAGACGCTGTCGAACTTGTTTCTCGCCCTCGACGCGGGGCTCGAGATCATTCCCGTCCTCAACAAGATCGACCTTCCCGGCGCCGAGCCCGAGCGCCGCAAACAGGAAGTACACGACCTCATCGGCGCGAGGCCGGAAGAGATTCTTCTCGTCAGCGCGAAGGAAGGCATCGGCATCGACGCGCTGCTCGAGGCGATCGTCGCTCGCGTGCCGGCGCCTACTGGCCGCCCCGACGCTCCTCTCCGCGCGCTCATCTTCGACTCCTACTACGACCGCTATCGCGGCGCGGTCGCCAGCGTGCGCGTCGTCGACGGATCGATTCGACCGGGCATGCTGGTGAAGTTCGCGGCCGGCTCGGGCGACTCGTATCCGGTCGCGGAGGTGGGGTACAACCAGCTACGGCAGGTCGAGGGCGACGTGCTCGGGCCGGGCGAAGTCGGCTACATGGTCGCCAACGTGCGCACTGTGCGCGAGACGCGGGCGGGCGACACGGTCCTCGACGCATCGGCGCCGCCGGTCGAGCCGCTGCCCGGCTACAAGGACGTCCACTCGATGGTGTTCGCCGGTCTCTACCCGACGGACACGACGCAATACGAGACGCTGCGCGACGCGCTCGAGAAGCTCCAGCTCAACGACGCTTCCCTGCACTACCTGCCGGAAACGTCCACCGCGCTCGGCTTCGGATTCCGCTGCGGGTTTCTCGGGCTGCTGCACATGGAGATCGTCCAGGAACGGCTCGAGCGCGAGTTCGACCTGGCTCTCGTTACGACCGTGCCGAACGTCGAGTATCACGTGTACCACACCGACGGCACGATGGAATTGCTCGAGAGCCCGGCGAAGCTCGCCGATCCGGGCGTCATCAGCAGGATCGAGGAGCCGTACGTCAAAGCCCGCATCATGGCGCCGGCCGACTACATCGGCCCGATCATGACGCTCGGCACCGAGCGGCGAGGCGTCTACAAGAACATGACGTACCTCGACTCGTCGCGCGTCGAGTTCGACTGGGAGTTTCCGCTGTCGGAGATCATTCTCGATTTCTTCGACAAGCTGAAGACGATCAGCCGAGGCTATGCCAGCCTCGACTACGAGATGCTGGACTACCGCGAGAGCTCGCTGGTCCGGCTCGACATGCTGATCAACGGCGACCCGGTGGACGCGTTCTCGGTGATCATCCACCGCGACAAGGCCTACGAGTGGGGGCGCAAGATCGCCGACAAGCTCAAAGAGCTCATTCCGCGACAGTTGTTCGAGGTCGCGATCCAAGCGGCGATCGGCAACAAGGTCATCGCCCGCACGACGGTCAAGGCGCTGCGGAAGGACGTCCTCGCGAAGTGCTACGGCGGCGACATCACGCGCAAGCGCAAGCTGCTCGAAAAGCAGAAGGAAGGAAAGAAGCGCATGAAGCAGGTCGGCTCCGTCGAGATTCCGCAGGAAGCATTCTTGGCGGTGCTTCAGGTCGATTGAGGCCCGCTTCGTGCAGCCCTCAGACGTTCACACCGTCTGACGGAGGCAGGACCATGGCTTTCGAAACGCTGCGCGATTTGTATGTCGATCAGATTCAGGATCTCTATAGCGCCGAAGGGCAAATCCTCGACGCATTGCCGAAGATGATCGACAAGGCGTCGCACGTGCGGCTACGCGACGGCTTTCAGCAGCATCTCGAGCAGACTCGACAACACGCCGCGCGGCTGGAGCAGATCGCGCGCCGCCTGAACGAAGCGCCGCACGGCAAGACGTGCAAAGGCATGGCGGGCCTTCTCAAGGAAGGCGAAGAGTTCATCAAGGACGACGGGGACCAGGACGTGATCGACGCGGGCCTCATCGCCGCGGCGCAGCGCGTCGAGCACTACGAGATGGCCGCCTACGGCTGCGCGCGCGCGTTCGCCCGGGCGCTGGGTCTCGACGAGGACGCGGAGCTCCTGCAACAGACGCTCGACGAAGAAGGCGAGACCAACAAGAAGCTCACGCAGATCGCGGAGAGCGTCGTGAACCCGGACGCCGAGAAGCGCATCGCCGTCGACCGCGAAGTGCCCTCGACACCGGTCCGCGAGCGGGATTTCGGCCGCGATCGCGATTCGGAGATCCGGCCGTAGCATCTTCGCGCCGGCGGCGCGAGCTCAACTGTCTGAAAGGACGTTGTCGCCGCGCCGCCGATTGCGAGCGATGGTCGAGAGCAGCGCGAACACGAAGATCGCCGAGAGAAACGCCTGAGCGACCACGCTCGGCCACGCGGCTCCGGGCAGCTGGTGGGTCACGATCTCCGCCGCGCGGAGCGCAAAGCCGCCGACCTGCACGAACAGATTCGCGATGAGGATCGCGCGGAGCGTGTTCCCTTCCGCGTCGCGGCCCAACCAGTTCAGCACGGCAAATCCCAGCACCACGATCGCCATGTGACGGGCGACGAGGATTCCGTCGCCGTGCGCCTCGAGGCCAAGACCTCGAAGAATGGCGTCGGGCGTGGTGATGAGCATCGCTCCAAAGAGGAGCGCGCACGCCGCGCAGATCACGAGAGCTGTCTTCGGTTTCACCGTCCGTCCAGAGTAGGGTCCGCCACGCGACGGTTTACCAACGCAGCGGACGGGCCAGCGCCGCGCGAAGTCGATGCCCCCGCGCGCGGCGCCTCGATCGTTCACACGCGGTGCATCGCCGTTCGTCTCGGGGCATGTTGATTGCGGCGAGAGGCACACTGCCAATCGCTCGGCACAGCCCGTGTCGAGCGCCACGGCACTTCCCTCCCCGCACCCTCGGGACTCACAGGAGAAACCAATGGCCGACGATCGGGATTACACGCGCGATGAGAACCCTCATCAGGGCGCAAGCCACAGCTTCGGGAAGAACATCGGCAAGTCCGACGCGGAGCGCTCGATAGAGACCGGACGCGAGACGCGAAGCCAGAGCGCGACGAGCGCGCCCGCCACTGCGCCGGTGCGCGGCACTGGCTCCAAAGCTTTCACGGTGATGCGGCGCATGGCCGACGACATGGATCGCCTGTTCGAGAACTTCGGGCTCGGTCGCGCGTTCGGTCTCGGAGCTCCCGCCGGATTGTGGCGCGGCGTTCAGGCCGAGGACCAAGCCGCCTGGCTCCCGGAGGTCGAGACGTTCCGCCGCGGCGACACGCTCGTCGTGCGCGCCGACCTGCCCGGGCTGAAGAAGGATGACGTGAAGGCGGAGATCGACAACGGCATGCTCACGATCTCCGGACATCGCTCGTCGGAGCGCGAGGAGAATCGCGACGACTTCTATCGGAGCGAACGGAGCTACGGGTCGTTCTACCGGGCGATCCCGTTGCCGGAAGGCGTCGAGTCCGACAATTGCGAGGCGACGTTCAAGGACGGCGTCCTCGAGATCACGCTGCCCGCGCCCAAGCTCGACGAACGTCGCGCGCGGCAGATCCAGATTCGGTGAACCTCGGCCGCCGATGACACAACGGAGGGTCCATGCCGGAACGAGAAACGATCGAACGCGCGCATCACGATGCGGCGCAGGGTAAATCGCCGTCGACGCAGGCCGGCGAGTTCGTGCGCGAAGAGATTCACCACGTACGTGAAGGAAAGCACGGCGCGCGGTCGACGAAGCAGGCGATCGCCATCGGCCTGTCCAAGGCCCGCCGGTCGGGCGTAAAGCTGCGCGCGAGCAAGACCAGTTCGGCGCGCACGCGCACGCAGGCGAAGCGTGACCTCGCCAAGGGCAAACGCCCCAAGCGCAAGCCGTCGCGAACCCGCTCGCGCGCGGTGGAAGGCGCGCTGCGCCGCGAGGGCAGCCGCGCCGCGACGCGCAAGTCGCTGAGCCGACAAGCTCACGCGAGCGCGCGACGCCGAAGCGCGTCGGCACGTTCCGCGTCCGCGAAGCAGGCGGCGCGCACGAAGGGCGCTCGCGGACGCTCGGCCGCCGCTAAGAAAGCGGCGCGCACCCGCGCCCGGCACGCACGCTAGCCGGGGTAATCGCCGCTAGCCGCGGCCGAACGCGTGCTTGAGCTCCGCCTTCGCGCGCTCGAGCACGCGTCGCCGCGTGGGGGGCAGCTTCGCCCCCGCCCGGTTGACGTAGAACGTCAGCATCGACATCGCCGACCGATAAGGATCCGCCTTGCGCCGTCGGCTGCGCTCCGCCGACCGTTTGAGCGATCTCGCAATTCGCTTCGGATCGCTCCACGTGAACACGCCGCGGTCGAGGTCGAGCGCGTTGCTCTCTCGCGTCACCCTCGCCGACCAGCGGCGCGCTCGTTTCGGTTTGGGCCGTTCCGCTCCTTCGGCCCTCGTTAGTTTCGCCCCATGGCTCTTTCGCCCGCCCATCCTTGTCATTCGACGTTGCCGTAATAGGTGCCGGCGCCGCCGGCCTCGCGGCCGCATCCAAACTCCGCGAGCAGGGCTGTAGCGTCGTCGTGCTCGAGGCCCGGTCGCGCCTCGGCGGACGCGTCTTCACACAGCATCAGGCGGACCTCGAAGTCCCCATCGAGCTCGGCGCCGAGTTCATTCACGGCGAGGCGGAGCCGATTCGCGACGTCGCGTCCGAACATCATCTTCCCACGCTCGACATCGCTCCGCACCGCCTGTTGCGTGGGAGCGGAAGGCTCGCGGTGGTGGACGACTTCTGGAAGTCCATCGATCGGGTCATGCGGCGGCTCGATGCCGACCGCGACCCCGATCGCTCCTTTGCCGACGCGCTCGCCGCGAATCGATCGTTGCGACCCGCGGACCGCGATCGGGCGAAACGGTTCGTCGAAGGCTTCCATGCCGCTGATCCGGAAGTGATCAGCGAGCAGGCGCTCGCCGACGGCGGCTCTCCGCAGGGAGATCATCGCGAAATGCGCATGGGACGAGTGGTCGGAGGATACGACACGCTGATCGAGCGTCTTGCCGACCCCGTGCGCGCCGACATTCGATTCGAGACGATCGCCGCCGGCGTCACCTGGAGCGACGGTCGCGTCGAGGTCGGGTGCCGCAACGTCGCCGGGACGGACATCGCGACCGTCGCTGCGCGGGCACTCGTCGTCACCGTGCCGGCTGGTGTGCTCTCCGCGCCGGCGGGAGCGATCGGGGCGCTCAGCTTCGACCCGCCGCTGCCTAGGGCCGTGTTGCGAGCGATGAGCCTCACCGCCATGGGCGCGGTCGTGAAGCTCGTCCTCAGATTCAAGCGCGCGTTTTGGCGAGACGAAAAGCTCGCGGCGCGACTCGGGATTCCCGACCTCGACACGACGTCCGTCCTTCAGGCGCGCGAGCGGCTGCCTTTCCCGGTGTGGTGGACGTCATACCCGATCGACTCGCCGGTCATGGTGGCGTGGGTCGGCGGTCCGTCGGCCACCGAGCTCTCCCGCTTGCCGCCCAAGGAACTCGAGCGGCGCGCGGTCTTGTCCCTCGCGACGATCCTCTCGATGAAGCCCGCGACAATCCACCGCGAGCTCGCAGCCACCTTCCACCACGATTGGATCAACGATCCGTTCTCGCGGGGCGTGTACTCCTACTCGCGTGTCGGCGGCGCGCGCGCGTGTGAGACGCTCAGCCGTCCCGTGCGCGACACGATCTGGTTCGCCGGTGAAGCGGCCGATCGCCTCGGCCGCACCGGAACCGTTCACGGCGCGATCGATTCCGGATGGCGAGCGGCCACCGGAATCCTTCGCCGCCGATGACCAGCGTTCGTCAGATCGGGCGACGGCCCTGAATCACGCGCAGCAGCACCGCGACGATCGCGATGACGAGCAGCAGATGGATCAACCCGCCACCGACGTGAAAGGCGAGGAAACCCAGCGCCCACAGAACTACGAGTACGACCGCCAATGTGTACAGCATCTGATTGATCCCCGGTTCGAGTCGGTGGTTCAAAGGGCAACTGTCGTACCCAACGGTTTAGGAGCAAGCGGCCACGACCGTTCACTGCCCTTCACACATCCCATCGGTCCGAGCCTTGCCAGCTCGTTGAAGCTCGTCCAACGCAGCGATCCGATCGCGTGGCCACGACCGTCGAATCAACGGGATCGGCGAGCGACTTCGTGCCAGCTCGGCCGACTCTTCCCAAGCTGCGCACGGCAGTGCAGGACTGTCGCGGCTGTACACTGTACGCGAACGCCACCCAAGCCGTGTTCGGCGAGGGGCCCAAGGCCGCGAAGCTCTTCGTCATCGGCGAGCAGCCTGGCGACGCCGAAGATCGCGCCGGTCATCCATTCGTGGGACCGTCCGGTCTGCTGCTCGACCGCGCGTTCGAGTCCGCCGACATCGATCGCGACGACGTCTACGTGACCAACGCCGTCAAACATTTCAAATGGGCGCGGGACCGCCGCACTACACGGCGTCTGCACAAAACGCCGAGCGCCGGCGAGGTCCGCGCGTGCCGTCCCTGGTTGTTGGCGGAGCTGTCGCTCGTTCGTCCGCTGGCGATCCTCTGCCTCGGCGCGACCGCGTCCAAGGCGGTGTTCGGTCCGGCGTTCAGCGTGATGAAGCACCGAGGCACGCCGCTCGAGTCAGAGCTGGCGCCTGTGGCGTTCGCGACGGTGCATCCGTCCGCCGTGCTGCGGGCGCCCGACAGCGAACGGGCGGCCGCCGAGCGTAGATTTTTCGCCGACGTCGAACGGGTCGCCCGACACATGCGCTGAGTGGACGCGGCGCGGGGCGGCGGACATACTCTCCCCTTGCCCTCCTCTCTCGTAGTTCAAACGAGTTTTCTCGGCGACATGATTCTCACCACTCCGCTCCTCGCCCGCTTGGCGACGGCGGGGTCGGTGGACGTCGTGTGTACACCGGCGGCCGGCGCGCTGCTGGCGAATCACCCCGCGGTGCGCGAGGTGATCGTCTACGACAAGCGCGGCAAGGATCGCGGCATCGGCGGCATGGCCAGGCTGGCGGGCGTGCTCCGCGCCAAACGGTACGATGCCGCATTCCTCGCCCAGGGGTCGGTGCGAAGCGGCGCGCTCGCGCTGGCGGCGCGAATCCCGGAACGAATCGGGTTCTCGACGTCAGCCGGACGCGCGTTCTATACGAAACGTGTCCTGTCGCGTGAAGGCGAACATCACGCGTTGCGACTCCTCTCGCTCGCCGATCGCGGCGCGACGGTCGACGACGCCGAGCGTGCGCATCCGCGGCCGAATCTCTTTCCAGGCGACGGCGAACGGGCCGCGGCCGACGAGCTATTGCGCCGCGTCGCGCCCGGTGAACCCATCGTCGCGCTCGCGCCGGGGAGCATCTGGGCGACCAAGCGCTGGCCGTACTACGCGGACCTCGCGCGACTCCTTGTTGGCGAAGCGCGCATCGTCGTCGTCGGTGGTGAGGCGGACCGCTCGCTCTCGGACGAGATCGCGGACGCGACCGGCGGACGTTCGATCGACACCACCGGCCGGCTTTCGCTGCTCGCATCGGCCGAGGTCATCGGCCGCGCTCGACTGTTGGTGACGAACGACTCGGCGCCGCTGCATCTCGCGTCAGCCATGAACACGCCGACTCTCGCCGTGTTCGGTCCGACCGTCCCCGCCTTCGGTTTCGGCCCGCTGGCCGAGCGCGCCGCGGTGGCGGAGATCGAAGGGCTCGAGTGCCGCCCGTGCGACCGGCACGGCCCGCGGCGGTGCCCCCTCGGACATTGGCGCTGTATGCGCGAGATTACTGCCGGCGATGTGGCAGCCCTGGCGCGCGCTCTCCTCGTCCCTCGGAACTCCTGATTCATGGCGACCAAGTCGTCGGCCACCAAGAAGCAGCAGCAATACATCATCGGCGTGGATCTCGGCGGCACCAACATCGTCGTCGGCGCGATGTCGGCCGACGGCACGCAGCACTACGCCATGCGCTCCATCCCGACGGGCGCCGAGGCCGGTGCCGAAGCGGTGGCGGATCGAATCGTCGGGCTGATCGAGGACGTGATCAAGCAGACGATGGCCGAGACGGGTGCCTCGCGTGACGCGTTTCTCGGCGTCGGCATCGGCGCACCAGGTCCGCTCGACCGTGAGAAGGGCATCGTCATCGTCGCGCCGAACCTCGGTTGGCGCAACTTTCCGCTGCGCGACCGAATCGCCGAGAAGCTGAACCTTCCCGCTACGCTCGACAACGACGCGAACTGCGCCACGGTCGGCGAATGGTGGCAGGGCGCCGCCCAGGGAGCGACGAACGTCATCGGCATGACGATCGGCACTGGCATCGGCGGCGGGTTGATCATCGACGGCAAGCTCTTTCATGGCTCGTCCGACGTCGCCGGCGAAATCGGCCACACGACCATCGACCTCAACGGCCGCCACTGCAAATGCGGTAACTATGGTTGTCTCGAGGCCTACGCTTCGGGCCCCGCGATAGCGACTCGGGCCCGCGAGGTGCTGGTGCGCGAAGAAACCGCGTCGCTCCTTCCGTCGATGGTGGACGGCAGGCTGGAATCCATTACGGCTGAGACGGTGTACAAGGCCGCGCAGCAGGGCGACGCCGTCGCCAACGAGATCGTGCGCGATACAGCGCGCTACCTCGGAGCCGGCATCGCCAACCTCCTCAACATCGTGAACGCGGACGTAGTCGTGGTCGCGGGCGGCGTCACCCAAGCGGGCGAAACGCTGTTCGCGCCCATGCGCGCCGAAGTCCGCCGCCGCGCCTTTCGCCCCGCTGTGGATGCGGCACGAATCGTCCCGGGCACCCTGCCGGGCACCGCCGGCGTCGTCGGGGCGGTCGCCACGTTCAAGATGCAGCACCTCGGCGGTTTGTAGGCGAGTCCGCTAGGATTGGGGTGGACCGGTGGACCGGTGGACCGGTGGACCGGTGGACCGGTCGGAATTCGGTAGTCTCGGAGTTCGGTAGTCTCGGAATTCGGTAGTCTCGCAATTCGGCTCCTTCGCCCTCGTTTTGATAATGTCCTCACCCTCGTCCCCCGAGCTCGACTACCGCCCGTCTTACCGAGCCGCCCTCGGCGTCTCGCTCGGCGCACTCGTGTTGTACCTGATCACCCTTTCGCCCTCCACGGCGATGTGGGACACGAGCGAATACATCGCGGCGGCGTACACGTTCGGGCTGCCCCACCCTCCCGGGCAATCCGCTGTTCGTCATCCTCGGCCGGACGTTCTCGATCCTGCCGATCGCGACGACGGTGGCCGTTCGGATCAACATCCTGGC
The DNA here is from genome assembly GCA_963736315.1 of uncultured Gemmatimonadaceae bacterium. Classification (GTDB taxonomy): domain Bacteria; phylum Gemmatimonadota; class Gemmatimonadetes; order Gemmatimonadales; family Gemmatimonadaceae; genus JAQBQB01. Next base: position 324,043 of record CAVTOB010000002.1, read on the forward strand.
GGCCATCTGCAGCGCGGCGTCGGCGGGGATGTGGTTCCTCATCACGGAGCGGATCCTCGTCGGCTGGTTCCCGGCGCGGTGGCAGCGAGTGCTCGGCGGCGTGCTCGGCGCGCTCCTCGGCGCGACGGCGTTCACCGTGTGGAACCAGTCGGTCGTGAACGAGAAGGTCTACACGGTCTCGCTCGTCGGGATCGCCGTGATTTCGTGGCTGATGATTCGATGGTCCGACGACCCGGACGGCCGCAAGGCCGACCGGATCCTCGTGCTCGTCGCGTACATCTGCGGGCTCGGGTACGCGAACCACATGGCGGGAATGCTCGCCGCGCCGGCGGTCGGCATCGCGGTGCTCGTTCGCCGCCCGCGAACGATCTACCGGTGGAAGCTGCTGCTCGCCTGCTTTGGCGCGATCGTCTTGGGTCTCACGCCGTTCGCGACGCAACCGATTCGCGCCGCCTACTTCCCGGCGATCAACGAGGGCGAACCCACGGCGTGCCGCACGAAGCTCGAGCTCTCGTGCACGTTCTCGAAGGGGACGTACGACGCGTTCGAGTACAACTTCAACCGCGGCCAGTACGGAAAGCCCGACCTGAGCGACCGCCAGGCGTCGTTCCCCGAACAGATCGGCATGTGGTGGCTGTACTTCAAGTGGCAGTGGCTCCGCGACGCGCACAGCGACCATCCGTTCGCGCAAGCGCTGCTCGCCGCGGGCGCCCTCGTGCTCGGCCTATTCGGCGGCTGGGTCCATTTCAAACGCGACCAGCGGAGCTTCTGGTATTTCGGGTCGCTGATGTTCACGATGACGCTGTTGTTGATATTCTATTTGAACTTCAAGCTGGGAGCGTCGCAGGATCCGTCGTCGCCGGCGCCGCACGAGGTGCGCGACCGCGACTACTTCTTCCTCTGGAGCTTCTCGGCTTGGGGCGTCTGGGCCGCGCTGGGGCTCCTGTACGTGTGGGAGTCCGTCGCGGCGCTGTTCGGCACGGAGACGGTCAAGGTCGGACGCGACGCGGTCATCATGCCGACGCAGAAGAGCTGGCGACTCAGCTCGCCGGTGCTGGCGATGGCGCTCATCCCGCTGTTCGGCAACTGGCACTGGGCGTCGCGCGCCGGCCACCGCGACACGCGCGACTTCGCCGCCGACCTGCTGAACTCCGTCGAACCGTACGGCGTGCTCGTCACCGTCGGCGACAACGACACGTTCCCTCTCTGGTACGCGCAGGAGGTCGAGGGAATCCGCCGCGACGTGATCGTCGCCAACACGTCCCTGCTCAACACCGATTGGTACGTCCGGCAGATCATTCGCCGCCCGATCTACGAGTACGACGCGGCGAAGGGGCCGTCGATCTACAGCCACACGCAGTGGCCCAAGCCGACGCGCTCTCCACTCAACATGACGATGTTGGACGCCGACTCCGTGCCGGCGTACTACCCGCTCAACGCCCCGATGAACTTCACCGCGGGCCCGCTCAAGGCGACGATCGATCCGCGCAACCTCGACCACGGCGTGCTCCAGCGCGCGGACCTGTTCGTGCTCCGCATGATCCAGGACTCGTGGCCGAACCGGCCGATCTATTTCGCGCGCACGTCGGGCAGCTACGCCAAGCAGCTCGGGCTCGGCGACGATGTGCTCACGCAGGGACTCGCCGCGAAGCTCTTCATGCCGCCGGGCGCGACGCCGAAGGATTCGGTCTACCTGCAGGGCGACGGTTGGCTCGACGTGGCGACGAGCGACTCGCTCTGGACGCACACGTTCGTCGGCCCCAGGTCGGTGCTGAACACCGGCGACTGGATCGACCGTCCGTCGGTGGGCATTCCCTATCTCTACGTTGCGACGGGAATCGAGCTGGCCGAGGCGCTCAAGATGCAAGGCAAGACCGCGCAGGCGAACGCCGTCTTCAACACGTCGCGCCAGGTCGCGCAGGCCGTGCGGCTCGAGGATCTACTCCGCGGCGCCGAGACTGAGTTCAACCAGATGACCGACACCGGCGCGGCGACTCCGCTTCCGGGGGCGATCCCTGGCGCAATCCCGCCTGCGGCGCCGTCAACGCGGGAGTCGGCCGGCAAGCCCGGTGCGAAGCCGCCGGCAACTAAGCCGGCGGCAACCAAGCCGGCGGCAAGCAAGCCTCCAGCGTCGAAGCCGGCCGCGAAGAAGCCCTAGTCGCGCCGGGGAGGACGCAAGACCTCCCGGCGCGTCGTGATCAGGCCGATGCGATTGGCGTCCACCGCGACGCCGAGCCCCGGCGCTTCCCGCGGCACGTGGACCATACCGCGCGCGTCCATCGTCCACTCGGGCGACACGATGTCGGTCGCCCAGTAGCGCGAGCTGGGACTCAGATCGCCCGGGAGCGAGAAGTTCGGAAGCGACGCCAGCGCGACGTTGTACGCTCGCCCCACGCCGCTCTCCAACATTCCGCCGCACCACACCGGGATTCCGGCTTCGGCACAGATGTCGTGAATCGCCTTCGAGGCCGCGAGTCCGCCGACCCGCCCGGGTTTGATGTTGACGATGCGGCCGCTGCGGAGCGCGATCATGTCGCGCGCCCGCTTCACGTCCGTGATCGACTCGTCGAGACAGATGGGCGTGTGCATTCGGCGCTGCAGCGCGGCGAGGTCCAACAGATCGTCGGCGCCGAGCGGCTGCTCGAGCATGATGAGGCCGTATTCGTCGAGCCGCGTGAGGTGCGTCGCGTCGTCGATCGTGTACGCGGCGTTGGCGTCGGCCATGAGCTCGATGTCCGGTCCGACCGCTTTGCGAACCGCCCGCACGAACTCGACGTCGCGACCCGGCTCGATCTTCAGCTTGACCTTCTGGTAGCCCGCGGCGACGGCGGCTATCGCGCGCTCGACGAGGGCCGCGGGCGTTTCCTGGAGCCCGAGCGAGATGCCCGTCGGGACCTCGGTGCGCGTTCCACCCAGGAGCACGGACAGCGGCAGCTTTCGCATCACCGCCTCGAGCCCCCAGCATCCCATCTCGATCGCGGCTTTCGCCATGTTGTGGCCGCGGACGTTGGCGGCGAGCTCGAACTGCGCGTGCGACGCATCGACGAGCCGCCGGCCGAGAATACGAGGCGCCAGCCACTTGCTGATCGCCAGCCACGCGGTGTCGATCGTCTCCGACGTGTAGTTGGGCAGCGCCGAGGCCACGCACTCCGACCACACCCTCGCGCCGCTCTCGTCCACCAGCTCGAGCAGCAGAATGCGGCGCGTGGATTCGACGCCCGACGAGATGCGAAACGGCTCCTTGAGCGCGAGATGGATCTCGCGCATGGTGATTCGTTCGAGGCAGATCATCGCGTGATCGTGGAGGGAACGCCGCCGCGCTGGTGACGCGAACCGCGCGACGGATGCACGAGGGGAGAGAATGCGACGCCGTCGGACCAGTTGCCGGTCGGGGCGAGCGCAATGATCGCGCCACGCTCGAGGTCGATCGTCGCGACGCGGTTGCGGCCCTGGAGCGTCACGAACGCCCAGCGGCTGTCGCGCGAGATCGCGACGCCTTCCGGCGACGGCGATCCCGCCACCTCGGCCGTGGCGACGAGGCTGTCCGCGGCGACCGAGACGTCGAACCGCTGGCGCCGCGTGGCCGCGTCGAACACCCGCACGCGAGCCTTGATCGGATCGGTGACCACCGCGGTGCGGCCGTCGGGCGAGATCGCCATTCGGTATGGGAGGCCGAACCCACGCAACGTGTCCACGACCGCCGCGCTGCGCAGATCCACGACGAGCACCACGCTGTCACGGTTGCTCCCCACCCATGCGAAGGCGCCGTCGGGCGAGATCGCGACTCCTTCGGGTTGCGCGGCAACGCGAATCACACGGCCGCTGTCGGACGCGAGCGGATCGAGCACGGTGATCGTTCCGTCGCTGATGTTGCCCATCACGAGCCGGTCGCCGCGCGCGCTCAGGCCGAGCATGTGCGTGCCCCGCCCGGAGCTCGGGCGCGTCGCGACAACCGTGCCTCGGCGCAGATCGACCAGCAGCACCGCGCGGCTCACCTCCGACGTGACCGCGAGCAGCGTGTCTCCCGGCAGAAATACCATGCCGTGCGGGCGCTGATGGTCGCGCAGATCGATCGTGCGCAGCGTGTCGAGCTTCTCGACGTCGACGATCGTGAGGGAGTTTCCCGGCTTTCCGCGCACGCCGTAGTTGCTCACGACGGCGCGGCGCCCGTCGTGCGAGACGGCGACCTCGTGCGGTCCCTCGCCGGTCGGCAGCGTGGCGAGCGTGCGGCCGCTCTCCGCGTCCACGAGCATCATGGTGTTGTCGTTCATGTTGCTCACGACGATCGTGCCGCGCGGACGCCCCTGTCCTCGCGCGCTCGACACGGCTACGGCTACGCCCACGACGATGCGAATCGCTGGATGCGTCATCTCGCTCCTCGGCTCGCTGACAATCTACGCGCGCACCAACCCTAGGCCTCGATTGTCCGGTCCACCGGTCCAGCCGCTTTCGCCGTTTCCCCGCCCCGACGATCTTTGACAGCGGGAGGGCTGGCAGAATGGCTAATGCACCGGTCTTGAAAACCGGCGTCCGCAAGGACTTGGGGGTTCGAATCCCTCGCCCTCCGTTGGAGTTACGGCCTCGCTGATCGAGCGTGGTCCACCGTTTGGAAGGTTTTTGGAAGGATTTTTCCAAGGCGTCGATGAACTCAGCGAGCCTACGGGAGAAGCGGACTAGTGGTCGACTGGGAGTCGAACGGCCGAGTGAAACTCGAGCGAGCCAGGGAGCTCATTCAGCAACTGGATGTGGAGATCGGCGCGTTTCTTCGACCGCAACCGTACGGTGCCTTCCGGGCATGCGATCTTGAGACGCGCGACATGCATTGGATCGCCCACATCGAATCGGCGCCGCCTCTGCTCAGATGGTCGACGATCGCGAGCGATGCCATTCACAATCTCCGAGTGGCGCTGGACTTTCTTTGGGTGGCAGCTAGGCGTCAACGCGAGACGGACGACGCGGCTCTTAAGCGCCAGTCCAAGAAGCGCGACGCTCGCCGCAGCAAAAAGCGCCCGGACGGCTTCCCGATCTGCGAGGATGAGACTGAGTTTCGGGAGCGATTCTTCAACTTGGACGGAACGCCGAAGTCTCGCCACGCCGAAGCGCTCGCCGCCCTTACGCCTTATCCGACCAAGGAAGCCCCGCCGAAGGGCTCAGTCCTGTGGGAGCTTAGCAGACTCGACAACGACGGCAAGCATGAGCTTCTGACACTCGTCGGTCAAGCCTCAATCGTCATAGTCGACATAATGCCGGGAATGCTCACGATCGGCTTTCGCGGCGGCGGGCAAATTCGCTTCCCGTCGGGCATCAGAATTCCGAAGACCACGGTCCTCACGAAGGGCTTGCCCGTCTACACTGTGCCCGCGGCTCTGGTCGACAAGGCCGATATGAATCCAGAGATCGCCTTCACCATATCGCTGCAGGACGCTCGAGTGCCGCCTTTCCTGCCGATCGTGACCCTCCTGTTTGCTATGGCAGACGACGTCCAGCGAGCCGCCGACGTGTTCGCGGGAGCGGGGCTCATCGGCTGATCACCGGCCAGCAAATCCCGATTACGCCTGTTTGTCCCTCGTCGGCGCCGACTGAGTCGCCGGGGCGATGAGGCTGCGTAGATGCTCTTTCGACAGGTGCGTGTAGCCCATCGTCGTCCGTAGGTCGCTGTGGCCGAGCGCCTCCTTGACGTGGACCGGGTTGGCACCCCCAGCGAGCCACGTGGTCACGCGGCGGTGCCGCAAGTCGTGGCGGTGGAAGGCATCGGGGATGCCCGCGGCCTTCTGCGCAGTGTCGAAGGCCGAGCGCATCGTCTTGACGCGCTCGCCGGCCTTACAGCCGCGGCGGTCGCGCTCGTGGTGGAATACCCACGCCGTTCGCTGCCCGTGATACGTGACCATGCGCGTGCGCGCCGAGTGGTCCTTCATTGCGGCGAGCAGGCGCGGCGTCATCGGCACGAAACGCGACTTGCCAGACTTCGTGCGGTGCCCGTCGTCACCACTCCGAATTTCGATGAAGCCTTCGCCGAGATCGACGTCAGTCCATTTCAAGTGTAGCACTTCACTCTGACAGCGCCCGCCCGTCTCGCCGAGCGTGAGCGTGTAGAGATGCAGGAGCGGGTTGGGCTCGCACTCGGTGAGCAGCGTCTCGTATTGCTCATCCGTGAGCAACACGGGCGTTCGTGGATCGGCCTTCGGCTGCTCGACGCGCGCGACCGGGTTCCCTTCCCGCAACTCGAGCCGATCGGCGAAGTCGAACAGGCGATGCAACACGGCTCTGTCCTTTTGGAGAGTGCGGTTTGACACCGGCTCTGCGCTCGCCGTCTGATGCTTGCCAGCGCGCCGCTGCGTGCGGCGCCACGCCAGATAGCCTTTGACATGCTTGGTCTGGATGCGGTCGAGCGTCGGGTCGCGCAGCTCGGCGACGAAATACTCGGTGAGCAACCCGAACGAATCGCGATACGACCGCTGTGTGCCGGCGCTCAGCGTTGGAAGCTCGTCGCGGATGTACTGCGCGAGCAGACCTGAGAACGTGGTCACGCCGCCCAATCCCTGACGCGTGCGGTCGAGTTGCTTCTCCAGCTCGCGCAACTTCTCGCGCGCGAATTTCTCCATCGCTTTCCGGTTGCGCGTCTCGACGGCGAACGTGTGCCGCTTCCCGCCGCAATAGAGAATGAGCCGCTGGTGCGCGCCGATGGTTTCGAACGTGCCCGGATGCTTCTTGGTGCGAGCCATCGTCATTTCCTCCCTTTGATTCGCGAGGCTTTCGGTTTTTGTGGACTGCGCGCAGGGTGAACGATCCGTTCAAGTGCCATTCGGCCGAACAGGACATAGTCGCGCCACTTCTCAGGACTGTATTTGCGCAACTCGTCGAGAGCCGCTTCTGCTGTGATGGCGGGCTCTCCGCGACGACGACGGAGCTCCATGAGCGGCGCGGCGACAAGTCGCAACGTGGCGGCTATGGCGTCGTTCCCAGGAAGGCGATCTTCGCCGACGTCACTCTTAACCGAGACAGCGAGCCACACGAAACGTTCGCGCTCCGATTCGGGAATGCAGTCAGGTGCCCAGTCTGACATGTGGGCTCGCGGCTCAGGTTCCGGCTCACCCGTGCGAAGCACGACCCCCAGTTCCTTTTCTGCCGCGATGATGAACTCAAGCGGCGGCTCAGATTTGCCGGACAGGTAGTTCCGGATGCTGCCATAAGAGCCACCGCGCACGCTCTGGCGCGTCAGTGCCGCCGCAAGAGTGTGCGGTTTCACCCCTGCCTTCTCCATCGCCGTCTTGAGCCGCGTCGCAATCTCACCCACGCCGTCACTCCTGTCAGTGGTCTATTGTCAAATGCTAGCAGCGTTGACAAACGCGCGCAAGAGTGTAGACTGACAACCGTTGGCACGCGGGACACGGTTTGACAGGGGGTCTACGTGGAGCAGCAGCAAAAGACATCGGTACTGTCTACGCGGGTCACGCCGCAGGAGCGCAACCTCGTGCGTGCGCTCGCTGCGGCTCGCGGAACAAGCGTCTGCGAGCTTCTGAGGGAGTCATTGCTTCCCGCGGTACGTGAGCAGCTGCAGCAGCTTACGGCGGGCGCGACGTGAGCCCCGACGTGCCCGGCTTGGCTGACCGGCTGACTGCTCGCGAAACACGAGCCGCGGCGTGCGAGCTTGCTGTCGTTGCTCGTGCGCTCGTCGATCCGGCGGTTCTCGAAGCATGCCGCGGCCGATGGTTCTCGGCGCCCGCCGGCTTCGCGCTCGAGGCGATTGGCGACTCGCACGCGACGATTGCGCTGGAACCGAGCGTCGTCCGTCTTGCCCTCTATTCACGGCATGCGTGGAGCGAGCCCGAACACTGCGAGGCCGCCGCGCAACTCGTCGAAGCGGCGGGGCGCGTGTCTGTTGCCGATCTCGCCGCTTGCGGGTCGGTCGACCTGTTGCTCGACTTGCTCGCCGATGTTCAGCGGGAGGGACGCGCATGGGCGCGCGCGGCTTGATGCGCGACGGGTCGATTCAGTTCCGCCCGACACTCGTCGATGATGGCATCGAACGCAGCGAATCAGCGAGCCCGCCGCTCGCGTCGCGTGATGAAAAGCGGATCCAGTTTATCCGCGCGAGCGATCTCGACCAACTCGGCGACGCCCGATGGGCGATCGACAAGGCGCTCCCATTCGAGGGAATCGTCGAATGGATTGCGGCGAAAGGCTCATTGAAAACATATACGGCGCTCGACACACAGATTCGCGCGACCGTGGGGATTGACTGGTTCGGACGCCGAACCAAGCCCTCTTGCAGCGCCTACGTCTACGCCGAGGGGCCATTCGGCGCGAAGGCTCGTATCGACGCCGCGTGCGCGCAGCTGGCGCTGGAAACCGGCCTGCCCATCAATCGGCACGAGCTCGAGCTGTACGTACTCCCGACGCGTGTTCCGATCAACAACCTCCGCGCGGTCGGCGAATTGGTCGGCGCCCTGAACGAGCTTCCGAGCCGGCCAGAGTACATAACGGTCGACACCCTGAGCGCCAACATCGACGGGCCGGAAGACGACGGCGGAATGCGCGCGTTTGCGGCCGGGTGCACCGTGCTTCGCGAAAAGTTCAAGGCGTGCGTCGTCGTCGTCCACCACACGCCGCTCAGCGCGGACGACCGCGGCCGCGGGCACCAGGCGTTCGATGGCGCCGCCGATGTGCGATTCGTCCTCAGCCGGGACGACAACCGCGTCACCGTGCACTGCTCGCATTCGCGCCACGCCGAGGATGGCTGGGAGGTCCATTACGAGACCGTGGTCGGGCCTGCTGGATTCACCGTAAAACCGAGTAGCCCAACCGGCGGCGGTTTGAGCGGCCAACGTCGCCAATTGCTCGAACTGGTCTCCGAACAGGGCCACTTGTCGTACACGAAACTCCTTGAGCAAAGTCAGATGAAGCCGGCCTCATTTAAAAAGGCCCGAAAGTGGCTTGCCGAAAACGCTTACATCAAACAGTCGGGCGCGAAGTACACCGTGACGGACGCTGGACTGCTGGTCCTGGGCTCCCCTCGGCTACCGGAAGGCTACCGTGGCTAAGTATCCCAGAGCCACGAGTGAGGCTACTCACTTCCCCCTCTTTAGAGGGGAAGTAGTAGCCCTCGCGGCCACTTCACGTGATGACGAAACCGGACAGCACCAGTACGCGCCCGTCTGGCCGAGCCGGAGCGCTTCGTGCGCGCGCGCAGTGCTCACGGATGGTGCCGATTCGCCCGCTGAGCGCCGAACATCGGCGTGTATTCTGTCGCGCACTGGTTCTGCACACCACTGCACGGCGAGGGCTACAACGCTGCGGCGTCGATGGTTAGCTCGGCGCGGAGGTGCGCATGGGAAGGTCTGATGGAAGGTCCGACCGATGCGCGACGCTCCCAACGCTTGCCGCGCTGCTCGATTGGCTCGGCTCGGCGCCTTCAGGCACATCGATTGACGCCGCGGCGTTACGCGATACGCTGAGCGCGCTGGCACCCATCGAAGCGCCTGCACCATCGTCGACGGCGCAATCGGCCGCAGACGCGACGGCGCCGACGTGGCGCGAACGGTTGTGGGTTGCGCCGGCCGAGACGCGCATGGGCGTGCGCGACGTTGCCGAAGCGCTGGCCGGCCGGTCTCGTTCGTCTACCGTGGCACCAGCACTAAGACGATTCGCACCGGAAGCTCGACGGCGAGCTGACATTCACGGCCGGCGAGCTGCGCGCGTGGCTCGAGGTACACGAGGAAAGCATCACGCGGGGACCGACTGCGCCGGCTCGGCGCTTGACGCTCACCGGAGGACGCCGCGCATGACACGCGTTTCAGCGTCCGCGTGCTCGTGCGGTCGCGTGCTTGCCACGTCACGGGCGGACACACCGATGACGACGCCGCGCGCCTGCTCGCATCGCCGGCAACGCATCGTCGTGCGCCCAAACGGTGCGCGGGTGCAGCTCTGCGCGGGATGTGGGCGCGTTCTTGCCACGGTCGCGGCGGCGCCACGATCGCGACGTCAGACGAGCGCCAGCACGCCCGGGCAATCCGCGGCGCTCAGCGTCGCACAGAGGCCGATTTACAACGCGCGGCAAGCCAATGACGACAACGATGCCTTTGGCCTGCGGTGCTCCGACCAAGGCGGGCGGTTCGTGCCGCTGTCGGATGAACCTGAATCCGGTCACCGGGCATTGCTTGCAGCACGACGCGACGCGTGCCGCCGAGCGGTTGTCGATGCGTGCGGCCGGCGGGCGCGCGGCCGGTCTGGCGAAGCGCCAGGCGCGCGAGGCGGGGATGACGGCCGCGCTCAGCGGTCGGCTGGGATGCCGACGCGGCTCGAGACGCTGGACGACGCGACCAAACTCGCGGCGTGGATTACGCTCGCCTGCCTGCGCGGACAAATCGACGCGCGCACCGCGGAGAGTGCGACCAAAGGGGTGCGGCAATTTCAACTCTCGCGCGAGAAGAAGGAGCTCGTGGACCGTATTCGCGTGCTCGAAAAAGCGCTGGCCGCGGCGCAGAAGGCATCCGTGTGAACAATCGGCGCGGTTCCGTCGTGGGCTCCCCACCTGCGCGGCTAAGTAGGACTGGGAAACCTGGCCGCGTCCGATCGCACTGTGTAGGGCGCTGGAAACGGGCGGAGTCGTCGGCTCATCGCAACAGACGGCATTCAACGAAACAGGAGCGCCACTATGGTGGGAACAGGAATGGCCGCCCGGTCAATCGCCGCGTCGTTCATGAACGTGCTGGCGGAGTTTCATGCGGCGAAGGCGCAGACTGAGCAGCGGGACTTGAGCCTCGTGGGCAGGGAGCAAGTCGGCGCGCAGCTCATGAAGGTGCTGCGGCATGAGGCGTACACGCGGGACCAGAATCTCGCGAAGCATGAAGCGGCCGCGCTGGCGGATGCGGCGCGCGAGTCGCCAGCATCGCGACGGCTCGAGGCCGAGAAGGTCGACCCGACCCGCGTCGCCGCGCTCAGGTCGATCCTGAAGGACGCACCCGCGGCGAACATTGTGTGGCACGCGACGGCGGCCATCGCCGACGTGGACTTCACGGTCGCCGCGGCGTTGGCGGGGCTCGGTCGGGAGCTCGATGACGAAACCGCCGCGGTGGTGCAGCGCGCGATCGATCTTCGCACGGACAAGTACGCGCGGGCGCTCGACGAGCTCACGATCGTCAAGAACGAGCGCGCGCGCGTGGCCGCCGCACTCTCGTTCGTGGATCCCAGCGCGCCGTCCGCGCTCGACGCTGCCAATGCGGCACGGCGCTTCGAGGTCGCGGGACGAGCGTACACACTGAATCAACAGGCGATTGCCAGTGCCTACGAACGCGCCGGCGTCGACATGCGGCTGGACATGCCATCGGCGCCGACGGACGGGGCGCGGCGTTGGCCGGCGCATGAGCGTTTCGTGACCATCACGGGAACGGTGCTCGACCGCCTCGAGCTGCAACTCGGTGCGTTGGTCGAGCGCGGGCGGGCAGGTCGCGGCTTCAGTGCGGAAGACGCGCGCGCCTGGACGGACCGGGGCCCGGTGGCGTTCGGGACGGAACGGCTCGGCTCGTCCTACTGGAGCCGGCAGGTCGACGTCCTCGAGCGCGCGTGGCGGAATCCTCGAGTTGCGGTTCGGTCGGCGAATAGCATGGGCAAGAATTTCGTGACGGCCGACTTCATGGCGTGGTGGATCTTCGCCAAGGGCGGTGCGGTGCTGTACACGGCGCCGACCGACCGGCAACTCGACATCGGGATGAAAGAGTTGCGGCGCGCGCTGCACGGGTCGGACTTGCCGTATGAGTTGTTTCATCGGTCGCTTCGCCTGCGGGGCGAGACGCGGTTGTTCGCCTTCACGTCGAACAGCGCCGATTCACTCCGCGGCTTTCACGATCCGCGCGGCTTGCTCGTCGTGATCGACGAGGGCCAAGGAAAAAGCGTTGAAGCGGTGGCGTTCGACGCGGCGTTTTCGTGCGCGACGGGCGAAGGGGACAAGATCCTCGTCCTCGGGAATCCGGCGCACACGGGCGGGAAGTTCCATGCGATCTCGAAGGCCGGGAACTGGTGCGCGCTCAAGATCGCGGCGCATGAGCATCCGAACATTTCGGAGCAACGCGTTGTCATTCCGGGCGGTCCGGCGCCGGACTGGCCGGAGCAGATCGCGGCGGAATACGGGCGCGAGAGTCCATTCTACACCGCGTTTGTCGACGGCGAGTTTCCGACCGAAGGCAGCATTGATTCGTTGCTCGAGGCGGCGTGGGTGGACGCGGCATTCGATCGGCACCAGACGGGCACGGGGCTGGCGCTCTCTCCGCTCCCGGTCGCCGCGTTGGATGTGGCGCGGAGCGTCGCCGGGGATGAAAGCGTGTGTGCGATCGCGCAGGGTGCTCGTGTGGACAGTCTCACCGCGTGGCGGAGTCGCGATCTTGTCGACACCGCGTCTCGCTTCACGCTCATTGCGGATCGCCTCCGGCTCGAGTTGTTCGCGCAACGCCAGCGCTCGAGCGTGGCGACGACGAGCCCGGTGTGGAGCGATGCCGTCGCACTCCACGAGTGGTGCAGTCAGTCCGGCGCGCCCTCATTCACGCTGATCGTCGACGCGCCCGGCGTCGGCGGCGGGTGCATCGATCCGCTTCGCGCGCGCGGTCGGATCGTGAAAGAATTTTGGGGCTGGAATCCAAGCAGCGACAAAAAACGGTTCGCGAATCTGCGCGCCGAGACGTACTGGATTCTGCGAAAGCTCTTGGAGGACGCACGGGCGCAGCTCCCACGCGACGCCATGCTCCGCGAAGAGCTGCTCGGGATGGAGTATTCGCTCGACGGGAAGGGCCGGATCGCCATGCTCGACAAGGAGTCTCTCCGAAAGGTCCTCGGGAGAAGCCCGGATCGGTGCGACGCTGTGACGATGGCGCTGGCCGAGTCGACGGGCAGCATTCGCGGGCCATCGGTCGGATTTTTCAGCGTGCAGGCCTGAGCGAAACTGACCGTCTTAGAGTCGCCCAGACTGTCGTAGCCAGTCTGCGATGATCTCGCGCGCACGCTCAGCATCAGCGGCAATCGCTCCACCCAATCGGTCGTCCCGTGCTTTCTGCTGGAGCGCCACCAGATCGGAAAATTGAAACATGCTGACCGATTTCTCTCGCTCGTTTGGGGGGGCATCTAGTACGCCCGTTAGGTGCCCCGCGATCGCGCGCTCAACGACATCAGGGGACTCTCTCCAGGCGAGAATGATGCGCTTAAGCGTGGTCCAATCGCTTTCGTTGACGTCGTATTTGTTGGCCATGGCTAGCTTGGAAGGTCGGTTGGAAGAATGAGCCGCAAGAGCTCGCAATAGGACGAAAATAGACGCAAGCCGTGTTTCCGAGTTATCGTTCTCCGACAACGACTTGCAGCACGGATGAAAACAGCGCGAAGGCTCTCCGGTAACTTGAAAACCGGCGTCCGCAAGGACTTGGGGGTTCGAATCCCTCGCCCTCCGTACGGCGTGCGCACCGCCGAACGGCTCAACCGCGCGTTCGATCTACGACGAAGTTCACCGCCTTGGAGCGAGCTCGCGGTGTCCGGCGCGGCGACGATTGCGCTCTTTCTCACCGCGCTCGTCTCGATGACCTCGATTTCGTCGACCGAACGTTCGCTGCGGGATGAACGCCGCGCGCCGACCGAGGTCACGTTTCTCTCGCCGCCGCCGACGCCCGTTTCCCCGCGCGAGAAGCCGGTTCGACCGCGACCGACGCTCCGCGAACCAGTGCCCGCCACCCCGCAGATCGCGCAGCCGGTCGCCCCTATACCCGCGCCAACGGCATCACGCGTCGATACGGCGACAGTGCCCGCGCCCCCGCCGGCTCGCTTGACCGACATCACGGTCCCGAACGACCGAATCGACTTTCGATCGAACTCTCCCGCTGCCCGCTCGGGACTCGGATCGCCCTCGGCGCCCGCAGGTCTCACCGACAATTCCCGCGCCGCCCGAGGAGCCTCGACGATGACGTCCGCACGACTCAGCGTTCGCCGCCTGGGCCGCGGTTGCCCACGAAGTTCAGCGCTGGAGCACGATGAGCGCCGCCACGAAGATCCGAAATCGCCGAAAGCCACCACGAGCCGGCAAAGCTCGCGCAGCGAGTCGGAACCGCCGGGAATTCGGGTGACGTTCACGTCATGATGGGCCAGGGTAAGGACGGCGTCGGCGCCGCGGGAGGACCGGGGACCGGGAGCATCGGCGTTCCCCTTTTCTCACGCGGACGCTCGCGCGAACAACGAATGCGCGACTCGGTGATCGACGCCGAGATCCGCGCCGGGCTCGCTCGATCCGCGGCGCTGATCGCGGCGAGACGCGATTCAGTGCGCGCCGACTCGATTCGGGCCGACTCGCTCCGCAAGGTCGCGCAGGCGCGCAAGCCGTAGAGCCCGGTCCACCGGTCCACCGGTCCACCGGTCCACCGGTCCACCGGTCCACCGGTCCACCGGTCCACCGGTCCACCGTGACCGCCACGTGTGGCGGCTCGTCCTTCCTACATGGGCGCCTTTAGAAAATTCTCTTGTCTGCTCTTGCAAGGAATGCTCGCGGGCGCCGTGATCCCAGTCACCCTGACGTCGCAACAGCCCGATGCTCGTACGGCGGCCGGGGATCGGGCCCTGCGAGCTGCTTTGCCCCGTCCCGTGGAGGCCCGGAAGTCGGCGGCGCTCGACACGCTCACGATCGTCGCCGGGCCAGGGATTCGCGGCAAGGTCGGCGCGCAGTCGATTCGCGCGCGCGGCGCCGGGAGCGATGACATTCGGACGCTCGCCATCGTCTCGCCGCGCGGAAAGAAGTTGGCGTATTCGATCGCGGCGGACGCCGGCTTCGAGAATCCGGTCGTCCTGCTCGACGATGCGTCGATCGGCGTGAAGGGAACCATCACCGTCACCGGCAACCAGTCTCTCGCGATGGCGGCCGATCGCTCCATCCGCGCCGGCAGTCCCGGTTGGAAGCTGTACGACCTGCTCCGCCGCCAGCTCGCCGCGACGGATCCACTTTCCGCCCACATAGACGTCGAGTGCGAGACCGAGCGTTTGCTCAAGTCGTTCCCGGACTCCGGCAAGATGTTGATCGACGCCGCGGAGCAGCGCGCCATCGACGCCACACGCGACGCCAAAGCGCTGCGACGCATCGACGATTCCTTGAGCGGCCACGTTTTCGGCGGCTGCGCCGAGGATCGCAAGACCTACTCGAAGAAGCCGTAGGTCGGGCTATGGACTCCGGACCAGGCGCACCGCATCCGTCTTGAGCTCGAAGTGAAGCGGCGTCTCCAGCGTGACGAGCTCGCCGTCGACCGCGATCGTCGCCGTCCGATGCCGTAGCGCGACATCCGCCTCGCTAACGAGATGGGAATCGATCGCCTCGAGTCGTAGGAACTCTTCGCTCCCGCGGAGGAGCGCGCCGAAAACGAGCGCCGCGATCCGCGGCCGGCGCCTCTCGTCCACGACGATGACGTGAAGCGCGCGCGGGCCGTCGGAGGGGGGATGTCGCTTGCCCAACCCGCCGCGCCCGAACTCGCGCTCACCCACGCCGACGAACAGCAGCGGCGTGCGGAAGCTTTGGCGCGTCCCTTCGTTCGCTCGAAGTCCGACTTCCACCCACCGCGGGCGAAGCCACACGCTCAGCGCCGCGACCAGACTGGCCAGGTGGTACCCGAGGTACCGCTCGCGCGACTCGCGGTGCCGTACGAAGTCGACGTACGCGCCGACCGAAGCGGTGTTCACCATGACGCGGCCGTTGACCACGCCGACGTCGATCGGCTGCGACGACGCTGTTGCCGCGACCTCCAGCGCTTCGGCAGGATCGAGCGGCAGGCCGTAGTCGCGGGCGAAGTGATTGAGCGTTCCGGCGGCGAGAACAGCGACCTCGAGTGCGGTCCCCACTGCCGCCCCAACAGCAGCGGCGATTGTCCCGTCGCCCCCACAGATCAGGACGCGCCTTCTTCCCCCTGCCCTCGATGCCTCGGCGCGAATCAGCTCGGGGATTTCGTCGGGAGCGGCTTCGCGCGGCTCGAAGCGCTCATCGCGGGCGACCGCGTCGCGGACCGATGCGGCGCTGCCGGCCTTGACGTTGACGAACGCCGGAATGCGGGCGCCAGTCGACGACTGGTCGGTCGGCCCATCGGACATCGGCGCGGCGGGCCGCGCGGTCAGCCCGCGCGGCCCGGAAGCGCGCGCGTCACTTCACGAATGAGCCGCGTGGCGACGCTGTCGCCGAGCGAATCGGTTGCCGCGAACGCGCTCCGTGCCTCGGGCGATGCGGCGGTGGCGGCGTTTGGAACGTGAATCGGGATGACGATCCGAACCAGCGCTTCCTCGGTGTGCCCCAGCAGCGCCGCGTCGCGGAGAAGATTCCACTTCACGCGGTACTCGCTGGCGACGACGCGGCCGCGGCCCTGGTACCAGTAGTAGACGACGTCGGTCGCCTTCCCGTTCTTGAGCACGTAGTAATTCACGTCGCGCGGTACGCCGCCCACGACGATCGTGCGCGCGCCGCCGCGGAGCACTTCCCAGCCGGCCCCGGGCAGGCAGTTTCGCGGCGAGTGGATCGTGCTGCCCTGGCCCTGACGGTCGTAGTACGACACGAGGGTCTGGAACGCCTGCACCGAATCGCGCATGTACGCGCGGGCGACGTAGTCGGACATGCCCGCCACGCGACGCTCGTCGTCGCCGATGTGAAGGTCGGCGACCGTGTAGCCGTCGAGCGACGGCATGATCGAAGAGAGCGGCGCGGCGAGCGGCATCGGACGCTGCGAGTGCGTCTGCCACACGAAGCCGCAGCCCACGAGCAGAATGAGCGCGGGGAAGAACGCTCGCCAACCGAGGCCGTCGCTGGGGCTACGCATGCTCGGGCTCCGATGACCGGGGCCCCGCGAGACGCTCGGCGAGGCCGCCGAGCCACGCCATGCCAGCGAGGATGGACAACGAGACGAGAAACAAGAGCCATCCTTCGGTGATGTGCATGAACCCCTCGCCGTACGCCGGGCTCACGTAGTACACGAGGAAACCGGTGAGAAACACACGGACTCCGTTCACGACGATCGCCACCGGGATCGCCAGCAGCAGGAGAGCCACGCGCGTCACGGGCTTCTTGAGCACGAGCGCGCCCAGCAGCACGCCCATGCTGAGGAGCGCGGTCAGCGAGCGAAGACCGCTGCACGCTTCGGTGACGAACAGCTCGCGCCCCGGCAGTTGAATCACGTTTCCGGCGAGACGCACCGGCACGTTGCGCATCTGGAGGAGGGCCGCGCCCATGCGCGACGCGCGGAACTGGAGCGGCAGCGCGAGCGTCTGGGTGATCAACTCCGGCAGCGGAATCGACAAGCAGACGAGAGCGAAGGGGAGCCACCAACGAAGGAGCTGTTTGAAGCCGAACTCGTAGACCGTGATTCCCGCGAGCGCGATCACGACCGAGCCGCGCATGGTGAACAGCTCGGCGGCCAAACCGGACGCGGTGCGCACGGCGATCGCGAGAAGGAGCAGCGTGATTCCCAGCGTCCGATTCGGCCTCGCGTCGGGGCCGATGCCCGACTTCCACGCCATCCAGATCGCGACGGGTGCCAGGAGCAGGCCGTGGCCGGCCTCGGGCATGGTCCACCAATCGCGCGCCAGGAAGTAGATCGGCTTCCCGAACAGGAGACCGAAAACGACGGCAGTCGCGATCCACGGCAGGTACAGCACCGCACGCGCGCCGCGCACCGCGCTGCCGGAGGCGGCCGATTCCGACGGATCTGAGGAAATCGCAGGAGCGGAAATGCCCGTTTCCATACCCTATGCCTGATCGAACGAAGGACCCCAGGCCGCCGCGGAACGTGGATGGCGCCGTTCAATATACCGTTTTGGCGCGCCGGCTCGGCGACGCCAATTCGATACAAGCCAGACGACTGCGAGGCGAGAACAAAACGGGCCGGGCGACGCTCGCCCGGCCCGGAAAGTCGAGAAACGCTGGTTCTACTCGCGTTGGCGACGTCGGCGCGCTGCGCCGAATCCACCGAGCCCGATTAGACCCGTGCCGACCAGGAAGAGACTCGCGGGCTCAGGGGTCGACGTGGTCGCGGCGCCGCAGCCGGGGGTATCGTTCGCGTAGAAGGTAGTCGTTCCGCCTTGTGCGTCAGTCGCTGTCTTGACCGAACAGCTAGCGCCGGCCGCGGTCGAGAGCCCCTGGATGTGGGCCGCGACATCGCCTCCGGAAATGTCACCGGGGGCGCCGGTATATGTGAAGGTGAACTTCACGTCGGTCGACTTAGCGCCGTTCTTGTTGTCGCAGATGACGGTGCTCTGCGGATTCAGGTCGTTGCAGCCGGTGAAATCCCAGCCGCTGCAACTGCCGGAGGCGCAGGGATCTACGCCGGTGAACGTGCCGCTGCCGCTCGTGGCGAACAGGCCGAACGCCGAAAATCCGACGCCGGACGGAGGAGCTCCCCCGTTGATCGAATTGAGAATCAGCTCGAGTGAATAGCTCTGCGAGCTCGAGCTCCCAATCTGGATCAGGTTGAACCCGAGGCAGATGTTCAGCGAGCCGCCCGTACACGAGTTGGCACTCTCCAGCGTCGTGTCCGCCACAGCGGTCGAAAGCGGGAGAATCCCAACGGCACCGGCGACCAAGGCTGATCGAACCACTCGTCCAAGCGTCAGCATCACCCGATTCCCATCTTGATGAGGTTGATCGACACACGTCCGTGCGTTGCTTCCGCATGGTGCGTGCCCTGAGCTCGGCTCAAGGCGCGGAAGAGGCCGCAACGCCCCAACATGATGCAGCAAAGTGGCTTGGCGGGCTCTTGCTTGGAAACTGCCCCTGGATCGACCGCGTGGGCTGTCGATCCGCCGCCACAAAACTGCCGTTGGGACCCAACACTCTTGCCCAGAACGACGCCGGACAAAAAAGGCCGCCGCGATTGTCGCGACGGCCATTGGCAGTTGAGCCGGGGAGGTGCGCGCTACGACTTTCGCCGCTTTCGCCGAATGGCCCCGGCGGCCATTCCGATCAGACCCGTCCCCACCAGCCACAGGCTCGCCGGCTCAGGTGTGGAAGTGGTCGGCGTCGGGGATCCCCCGCACGCCTCGTCATCGAAGTTGAAGCTGCCAATGCCGTTCTTGCCGGCCGTGGAAAAATCGCCCGAACCCGTGCCCATCTTCATCGAACAGCCATTCAACACATCCTGAAGGTGCACTTGAAGGTCGTTCGCGAAGCTGCCGTCGCTTCCGTTCGCCGTGAAGGTGAAGGAGGCGAAGTCGCCCTGATGAAGGCCCCCGCCACCCGTCGGTCCCTGCGCGCACTCGCCAAGGCCGGGGAGGCCGGTGCAGCCGAACCCCCATCCGCCATTCGGCGACCCGTCGACGAGCAGATTGCCGGGGTTGCTCAGCGTGACGCCCCCGTCAAGCGACGCGATGCCGAATTGGTAGAGGCTGGCCGTCGCCGGAGCCGTCGTCACGCTCACCTGGAGTGTGAACGTCGTGCCGATGTTCGTCAGGGAGAAGTCGACGCAGACGTTCGCGCTTCCCGTGCTGCACACCGTCGTCACGGTGGCGTGGGCCATGGCCAGCGGCGCGCAGACGAGCAGCGCTGCGACACCGGGCTTCACAAGACGCTCAAGCATCCTTGATTCTCCCGAACACGTAGCGGAATGAGAGGACCAGAGCCGCCAAATAGGCGATCTCATACGACGCGCCCATGATCACTGTTCGAACAATCGCCTTCTTGATCGCCGTCAGCGGCGGTCCAGGCGGGGAACGTAACGCCAACGGGACGTCCAGCGCAAATAGCACCAGCGCCGCGCCGACCACTAAGAAGAGGCAAAGAAACGCCACGCCCATCACCACCACCCATTCGCGTTTGGCTCGCGCGAGGAAGCTGGCCAGCAGAATCGTCATCCCGATCGTCAACAGCGGGAGGGACGCGATGGTCACGGCGGCGGTCCCGAACTCCCACTCCGCGCTGTGAAACGCCGGCGGGTACCACTGGGACAGCACGTCGCTGCCGCCGATCACCACCAGCAGGAGTCCGAACCAGCCAAACAGCCGCCACGCGGCGTTTGGAGCTCCCACCGTGAGCGGGTCGCGCGCCCGGCGGTCGGACTGAATGACGACGTGGGGCGCGGACGTCGGCGTCGTCTCCGGCAGGCCCCCCCCTCTCCCGCGCCGGCTCTCCGTTTCTGCAGCCACAGCGATGCGCTCCGAGTCGCGGACAGGCCACCACCACCGCCTCACACCAAGCGGTTGGCTATCAGCGAAGAATATGCCAGCCCTCTAAACAGACGGCAACCCGCTCACCGATATCCCGCCGCCTGCATCGCGAACAACTCCGCGTAGAGTCCACCGGAGGTCACGAGTTGATCGTGCGTGCCCTGCTCCACGATTTCCCCCTTCGTCAACACCACGATTCGGTCGGCCATGCGGACCGTCGAAAAGCGATGCGAGATGACGACCGCCATGCGGCCGGCCATCAACGCATTGAACCGGACGAATACGTCGTACTCGGCCCTCGCATCCAACGCCGCGGTCGGCTCGTCGAGAATCAAAAGCTGCGCGTCCCGCATGTAGGCGCGCGCGAGCGCGACCTTCTGCCACTCGCCGCCCGACAGATCGACCCCGTCGTCGAAGCGGCGGCCCAGCATCTGTCGGTACGAACCGGGAAGCCTCGGTAGAAGAGAGGCGGCGAGCGACTTCTCGGCCGCGCGTGTTATCGCCTCCGGCGGCTGGCCGTTCGTAGTCGACGGCTCGGCGTCGAGATAATGCCGCACGTCCTCGACCTCTCCGACGCCGACGTTCTCGTCGAATCGCATGTCGTAGCGCACGAAATCCTGGAAGATCACGCCGATCGCGTGGCGCACGTCGTCGAGGCCATACTCGCGAAGGTCCACGCCGTCGAGGAGGATCCGCCCTTCGCTCGGGTCGTAGAGGCGCGCCAGGAGCTTGGTGAGCGTCGTCTTCCCCGCGCCGTTCTCGCCGACGAGAGCGACCCGCTCGCCGCGGTTGATCGCGAACGAGAGGTGACGCACCGCCCACTGCTCGCTGCCAGGATATTGAAAGCCGACGTCCTCGAACACGAAGCCCTGTCGAATGGGTTTGGGCACCGCGAGCGCGCCCGGCTTGCTCTTGATCGACGGCTGCATGTCGAAGAAGTCGAACAGGTCCTTCAAGTAGAGGCTCTGCTCGAGGATGCCGCTCGCCGACATGAGAAGCGACTGAATCAGGTCGCGGCTCTGGCGGAACGACGCGGCAAGAAAAGTGAGTGTGCCGATGGTGATCGCCCCGTGCATCGCGCGCACGAGGACGACGACGTACGCCGAGTAGTACCCCGCCGTGCCGACGAGCGAAAGCACGGAGCTGACCAGCGCCTTTCGCACCACGAGCGTGCGGTTCTCGGCATAGAACCGATCGGAGAGCGCGCGATACCGGTCGATGAGCCACGGGGCCAGACCGAAGAGCTGGACCTCCTTCGCCGTCCGGTCGCTCGCCCCGATGTAGCGCACGTAGTCGAGCTGGCGCCGCTCGGGAGTCCACCGGAAGAGCAGCGCGTACGAGAGCGCCGCGAAGTGCGTCTCGCCAAGGAAGCTGGGGAGCACCGCGAGCGCGAGGAGCACCAGCAGCCAGGGCGCCTGCGCGGCGAGCGCCGCGCTCAGCGAGATGAGGGTGAGCATGCTCTGCCCCATCCCGAGGAGCTGCGAGAGCAGCGCGACGCGCCCGGCCGTACCCTGCCGGGCCCGCTCCAGCCGGTCGTAGAACTTCGGGTCCTCGAACTGATGGAGGTCGAGCGTCGCGGCGTGTTCCATGAGCCGCACGCTCATCCGGTTCGTGAAGCGGTCGCCGAGCAGGGACTCGATGAGCCCGGACGTGCGCGCCAACAACTCCCCGGTGACGACCGTAGCCATTTCCAGCGCGACGAGCATCCACAGGTGGCGTGACTCGCCGCCCACCCGCGCCAATCTGATCACTTCATCGATGATGAGCTTTCCAACCCAGAGGGTGGTGACCGGCACGAAGGAGCGCGTCACGCGGAGCACGATCATCGCCGCGGTGTATCCGCGGTGGGTCTGCCAGACCAAGCCGATGAGTCTCGGCACCAGTCGCATCGCCGCGAGCCGTTCGCGGAGCGGCGGTTTGGGGGCCCGCGGATCCGGACGCCCTCGCACGATCATGGGATGACTCATCGGGACAAAGTTACCGGGGACGAGGATCCGACCAACGATCCCGCGCCGGGGGCTGTACCATCGGCAGCGGAGGAGGAGCGGGCGATCGTCGCGCGAGTGCAGCGCGGCGACGTCGAGTCCTTCGACGCCCTCGTACGCCGCTACATCGATCGGGCGCTCGTCGTCGCGCGACGCATCACCGGCAACACGCACGACGCCGAGGACCTGGTGCAGGACGCGTTCATGCGCGCGCTCGACCGAATCGGCAGCTTCGACAACTCACGTCCGTTTGGTCCGTGGTTCTTTCGCGTGCTCACCAACACTGGTCTCAACGCGCGCCGGGCGCGAATGCTGCGCATGACGGAACCCGAGGCGGTGGATGCGCCGTCGGGGGACGCCGGGCCGGACGAGGTGGTGGAACGACGCGAGATTCGGGAACGGTTCGACGCGGCGCTGGCGGCGCTCTCGCCTCGCCAGCGCATCATTGTGACCTGGTTCGAGGTGGACGAGGTCCCGTCGTCGGAGATCGCCGAGCGACTGGGGATTGCGCAGGAGACGGTTCGGTGGCATTTGCACCAGGCGCGCCGCATCTTGCGCGACGCGCTGGGAATCGTCAGAGATTGAGACGGCCACGGAGACCCGAGTGACGCTCCCCCGCCACCCGATGCGCCCTTCCCGCACCAAGCCAGACGATCAGGCGGATCGCGATCCCCCGCGCGATGCGGCGTTGGCCGCTGCGCTGCGGCGCCGCGACGCCGCCGTGTCGGACACCGACACGCTGCGACGCGCGATCGCGGCGAGCGCGCGCGAACGCCTCGCCCGTCTCGAAACCGGCGGGGAGGATCGGTGGTGGGACTGGACCGCCCGCTGGGCAAGCGCCGCGATTCCGATCGCCTGCGCCGCCGGACTGGTGGGAGTCGCGGTCGCGGCGATGCTCGCGCTGCCGGCCGTGGAGGAACAACAGGCGTTGCGCGCGCCCGTGGTGGCCTTCGCCGCCGTCGCGTCGCCGGAAGTCACCGGAACGCAGCTCATCGACTCGCTCGTCGGCCCGGCGACGCACGACTGGGTGTTGAACGGGGCCGTCTCGCGATGACCGCGCGCGGCACGGCCGCCGTCGTCCTGGCGCTGTGCGTCTCGGTCGGCACGATCGCGGGCGTGGTGCTCGACCGCGTGCTCCTCATCCCCAACCACATCGGCCGCCGCGCCCCGCCGCCCCGCGGTCCGCGCGCGGTCTGGCCGGCGAGCCAAGCCGCTTCGCGCGATCGTCTGGCGACCGAGCTCGCGCTCACGGACTCGCAGCGCGTGAAGCTCGACACCGTGCTCTCACGACAGACCGCGCGCTTCCGCGCCGCGAGAGAAGTGATCCAGCCTCGGGTCGACAGCATCTTCCAGCAGACGCGCGCGCAGATCGATTCGATGCTGACGCCGCAGCAGCGCGATCAGCTTCGCAACATCCGTGATCGGAACCTGTTCGGATTTCCGCCGGGGATCGGGCCACGGCCGAGCGATTCGTCGCGGCCGCGCAGGCGGGGGCGATAGTTCTCCGCTGCCGCCCGCACTCGTTCCAGTTCTCCGCACCCCGCCCCGCACTCGTTCCAGTTCTCCGCGCTCCGCCCCCGCACTCGCTTCACATCCAGCCGCGCCACCGGTACTTCAGCATCGCCAGTTCCTCGTACAGCCAATCGGCCGTTGCGTGCAGGCGCGTCGTCGACGAGTTGAACGTGTACACGGTGTAGAGTCGCTCGTCGGCCGGAACGCAGGTCACCTGGAAGCCGACCTTTTCGAACGTTCGGCAGGCGCGCCGGGTGTGGAGCGGACTGGTGACGACGGCCACGCGCTTCTGTTCGAGCGGGAGCAGGAGCGCGGCGGTTCTCACGGCCTCGTCGCGCGTCGACGAAACCGGACCGACAGCGTGCCAGCGACCCGTGTCCGCGGCGAGGTCGATCAGCCGGCGGCGATCCGTGTCCGACTCGAGGCGAGGATCGGATTCCGACACGGGGCTGCGCGTCGTCACGAGGAGACGGGCGCCGTTGTCGCGGAACAGCGCGAGGCCGGTCAGCAGTCGCTCGACGGCCGCCGGGTCGAGAAGGCTGTCGGCGCTCACGAAGGACGACAGCACGATCACGGCGTCGAGCCGTTCGGTGGGAATCGAGTCTCGGCGGATCAGCGCGTGTACCGGTCCCCTCATGACCGACGTGAAGCCGATCACGTAAACGAGGACGGCGATGATCGCGCTTCCGATCGCGATCGCTCGGGCCGAGACGCGTGCGCCGAGCCACGCGCCGAACACGATCGCGAGGACGTGATCGAGCCACGGGAACGGGAACGGGCGCGGAAGACCCGTCGCGACGTACGTGATGACCAGTACGAAACCGATCGAGGCGCCGATGATGGCGCCGGGCCAATTCGCGCGGGGATGTTTGCGCGCGCCGTGCAGGTAGACGGGAGTCTTCAGCGGACCATGACGGGTGAAATGTTCTTAGGACGACGAGCGAACGCGCTCGAGCGTCCCACAGTGTAGCGGTACCGGCGCATCGGATAGTTCCCCGAGATTGGCGATTCGTGCTAGATTTGCTGGAGTCGGGGGAGGTGGCCGAGAGGCTGAAGGCGGCGGTTTGCTAAACCGTTATACGGGCTTAAACCCGTATCGAGGGTTCGAATCCCTCCCTTCCCGTGCAGAACGGCGTGAGCCCGCGACCGGCGGGCTCTCGTCGTTTTTGGAACGACGAATCGCACCATCTCATGGCCCATCGACTTCGCTTCGCTCCATCGCCGACGGGATATCTCCACGTCGGCAGCGCCCGGACGGCGCTCTTCAACTGGCTCTACGTCAAGCACTACGGCGGCCAGTTCCTGCTGCGCGTCGAGGACACCGACCGGGCGCGCAGCACCGAGGAGAGCACGCGAGCGATCTTCGAGGGACTCGGCTGGCTCGGCCTCGGCTGGGACGAGGACGTCGTGTTTCAGGGAGCGAATCTGCCCCGGCATCAGGCCGACACGCAGCGCCTGCTCGAGGCGGATGCCGCGTATCGATGCTTCTGCACGCCGGCCGAGCTCGATGAGATGCGCAAGGCGGCCGAGGCGCGCGGCGACGCGTTCAAGTACGATCGCCGCTGCGCGCGACTCGCGCCCGACGAGGCCGCCCGCCGAGTCGCGGCCGGAACGCCGTTCGCCGTGCGCTTCCGGATGCCCGACGGCGAGACGTCGTGGACGGACCTCGTCCACGGACCGATCAAGTTCGCCAACAAGGACATCGGCGAGGGTGACTTCATCATCCTTCGCTCCGACGGCACGCCCATCTACAACCTGGCGGTCGTGTCGGACGACATCGCGATGGACATCACGCTCGTGATGCGCGGCGACGACCACATCTCGAACACGCCGAAGCAGATTCTGCTCTACAAGGCGCTCGGCGCCACGGTGCCGGAATTCGCGCACCTCCCGATGATTCACGGGCTCGACGGCAAGAAGCTGAGCAAGCGCCACGGCGCGACCGCCGTCGGCGACTATCGCCATATGGGAATTCTCCCCGAGGCGATGCTCAACTTCCTCGCCCTTCTCGGGTGGTCGCCGGGCGGAGACGTCGAGGTCATGACCGTGCCGCAGATGATTCAGGCGTTCTCCGTCGAGGGCCTGTCGAAGAACGCGGCGGTATTCGACACCAAAAAGCTCGAGTGGATGAACGGCCAGCACCTCAGCATGATCCCGGCCGAGGAGCTGATGCCGACGTTCGTGAAGGCCGTGTTGGCCGCGGGCGCACCCTCGGTCGTCGGCATTTCGGCGGCCGACGAGAATTGGCTCCGCTTGCTCGTCGACCTGCTCAAGGTGCGCGCGCGCACCGTCGACGACATGGTGCGTCAGGCCGCGCCGTATCTGCAGGACGACGTCTCGTACGACGAGGACGCGGTCGCCAAGACGTGGAAGGATCCGACGGCGGCCCACGAAGTCCTCGCCGCGACTCGCGCCGCGCTCGCGGACGCCAAGCCATGGGACGCGGCTTCGCTGGAGGGAGAGCTCCGCGCGTTCGCCGAGTCGCGCGGGATCGCCGCGGGAAAGCTCTTTCAGCCGCTGCGCCTGGCGCTCACCGGCGTCACGGCGAGTCCGGGGATCTTCGACGTGCTCGTGTTGTTGGGACGCGAGCGGTCGCTCGCCCGCTTGGATGCGGCGCTCGCCTGGCTCGGCGCCGCAGGCGGCGCCGCTACGGAATGATCGGCGACTGCGTCGCTTTCGTGTCCGACGCGTCTTTCCGCTCGCGGTCCATTCGCTCGCGGATGCGCTTCACGGCCGCGCGGAAGTCGTCCTCGCTCATCCCCTGCGAGTGCGTGTAGATGTCGTTCTGAATCCAGCTGGCGTTCCGCGCCTCGATGATGCGCGACCCTTCGACGCCGCCGCGGTTGAGCGGGAGCGCGGCGAGAATCGCCGACGGAATCTTGAACTTGCCGAGGTAGATGTACTGCGAGTCGAGGCCGAACTTCTGCCCGTCGTGCGTCATCGTCCAGTCGCGCGGGCTGCGTCCCCGATGCTCCTCGGCTTCGATCTCCGCCTGTCGGAACGCGACGTAGATCGCCTTCACCGCGCTGTCGTTCTTCTGCGCCATCGTGAGCGGCAAACGCTGCCCGTTCGGACGCAGCTCGATGCGCGGGTCGGGGAGTGACGGCTCGATGCCGGTCGCCATGCCGTTCGGAGCACCACCCGAGCCGTTTGGCGTACCCGAGATGGCGCCGGGGCTGACAGTCGGCGCCGGCAGCGGTGGAATCGCCGTCGGAATCGTGGACGGCGGGAGCAACTGCGCGGGGCTCAGCGTGCGCAGCGTTTTTCGCTTCGGCTCAGCGCCGTTTCCGACGGCGCCACTCGGTGCGGCGGGCGCGACGCGGACGTACTGAACGCGTTCGACCGGCGATGTCTCGCGCGAGGTGAAGAGCGACGAGAGCGGATATCGGAACGTGATCGAGGCGATGGCGACGATCACGAACACGTGAATCACCAGCGACAGGACGATCGACCCTTTGTCCTTCTTGGGCGGCGCGATCATCAAGCGGCGAACGGTCATGCGACCTCCGCGGTGATCGATGCCAGCACGCGGCCCGCACGCCTCGCCGCCTCGGCTATTCGCTCCGGGGACGTGACGAACGAGATGCGGAAGAACCCTTCCCCACCGGCACCAAACGCCGACCCAGGCATCACGACCACTCCTTCTTCCTCCAATAGTCTATCAGCGAAGAGCGCGCTTGGCACCTCGCCCGGGAGGGGGATCCACAAATACATGGTCGCGCGCGGCGATTCGCAAGCAAAACCGGCGGCCCGGAAGGCCGTGACGGCCGCGTCGCGGCGACTCCGGAAGGTCGCAACGTTGGCCGGTACAAAGGTTTCATAGCTCTCCAGCGCCGCGACCCCGGCCGCCTGGACCGCCATGAACTGTCCCGTGTCGGTGAACATCTTGATCCGCGTCAGCGCCGACGCGATCTCCGGCCGGGCAACCGCCCACCCGCATCGCCAGCCGGTCATGTTGTACGTCTTCGAGAGCGAATGGAATTCGATCGCGACGTCCCGCGCGCCGTCGATCTCGAAGATGCTCGGCGGCACGTAACCGTCGAACGCCAGCTCCGAATACGCGTTGTCGTACACGAGCAGAATGCCCAGCTCGCGGCACCGCGCGACGACGCGCGCGAGATAATCCGTGGGCGCGATCGCCGCCGTCGGGTTGTTCGGATAGTTCAGATAGACGATGCCGGCGCGCCGCAGCGTGCCGTCGGGGATCTCGTCCAGGTCGACGAGAAAATTCGTGCGCGGGCGAAGAGCGTAGCGGTACACCTCTCCGCCGGCGAGCAGCGCGCCGCCCTGGTACGCGTTGTAGCCCGGCTCCGGCACGATCGCGACGCGCCCCGCCTCGACGTACGCGAACGCGAGGTGCGCGATCCCTTCCTTCGATCCGATCAGCGGCACGATCTCCGTGAACGCGTCGAACTCGACGCCGAACCGTTTGCGCATCCACGCGGCGATGGTCTCGCGGAACGAAACGAGACCGAGCCCGAAGCCGTAGCGATGCATCGACGCTTGATGCGCCGCGTTGGCGATCGCCTCGATGGCCTTGGGCGGGGGCGCGAGATCCGCATCGCCGGCGCCGAGGTCGATGACGTCGACGCCGCGCGCGGCCAGCTCCCGCTTCTTTTGCGGAATCGTCGCCAGAGGGTACTCCGGCAACGTCTCGAAACGGGCGGCCAACCGCGGCAAGTGCACTAAGCGTCCACCTTCACTGGGTTCGTCACGCGAGAGTGCCCGACGATCTCTACTTCTACCTCGTCCCCGGCTGAGAGTTTCCCCACACCGGCCGGCGTGCCGGTCAGGACCAGATCGCCGGGCTCGAGCGTCATCACCTGCGAAACGTAGGCGAGCACGTCGGGGATCGGGAACACCATGTCCGAGGCGTTGGCTCGCTGGCGCTCCACGCCGTTCACCCGCGTAACGACGGTCAAGCTCGACAAATCGGCAGGCGGCGGAACGAGTTCGCCAGTCGGGCAGAACGTATCGAACCCCTTGGCACGGGTCCACTGTGAATCCGAGCGTTGCAGGTCGCGAGCCGTGACATCGTTCACCGCCACGATCCCGGCGATCGCGCCGCGCGCCTCCGTGCTCGTTACACGGCGCAGCGTGCGTCCGATGGTCACGCCGATCTCGCCCTCGAATTCCACTTGCGTGGACTGCGGCGGCAGCACGATCGCGTCGCCCGTGCCGATGACGCTGCTCGGCGGCTTGAGGAAAATCAGCGGTTCCTTGGGAACCGCGTTCCCCATCTCCTTCGCGTGGTCCACGTAATTGCGGCCGACGCAAACGATTTTTCCGGGGCGCTGGCTGGTCGAAGAGGACGGGTTCATCTCAGGTCGAATGGGGGGGGACGTTGGCGGCGCGAGCGCCGAGTGAAGTGCCGACGCGCATTGCGCCGACCGATGTTGTATAAAACTCTCGAATCGCCGGGAGCAACTCCGCCCACGCCCCGACGAGCCGTCGGGCCGGCGGCAATCCTTCGATCAACGCGCGCCCGTATGCCTTGGTGACGACACGCGGGTCGGCGATGACCACCACGCCCCGATCCGTGCCGCTGCGGATGAGGCGTCCGAATCCTTGCTTCAATCGCAGCGCGGCGTGCGGAAGCATGTACTCCACGAACGGGTCGCCGCCGCGTTCCGCGATCGCTTCGCAGTTGGCCGCGGTGATCGGTTCCGTCGGAACGCGGAACGGGAGCTTGGCGATGAGCAGCGCGCGCAGCGCGTCGCCCGGCACGTCCACGCCTTCCCAGAACGACGAGGTGCCCAGCAGGATCGCGCCCCCCGAGTCACGGAAGCGTCCGAGCAGCGAATCGCGGGTGTCGTCGCCGTGTACGAGTATGGGCCAGCGCTTCTCCGCACCACGCGCGCGCAACTCGGCGGCCATCGCGCGCACGTCGCGGTGGCTCGTGAACAGCACGAACATTCCGCCGTCGCTCGCTTCGGCGAGATCGTGCGTGAGACGAGCGACCGACGAGAAGTGACCGGCGGCGTCGACGTTCGGCGGCGGCACGTCGCGCGCGACGGCGAGAATGGCTTGCTCGCGATACCGGAACGGTGAAGCGTAGAGACCCGTCCGCGGTTCGAGCTCCGGGTCGTCGAGTCCGAGGCGCGACGTGAGAAAATCGAAGCGTCCGTCGGTGGCGAGCGTGGCGCTGGTCACCACGGTCGTCGTCGCGCGACGGAACAGATCCTCGCGTAGAATCGGCGCGAGGTTCAGCGGCACCGTCGACACGCTCGCCGCGCGGTCGCGGCCTTTCGACTCGATCCAGCGGATCGACGGATCGTCGTCGACGGGCGGGTCGAGCGCGCGACGCAAGCCGTCCCCCGCCGACTGCAGTCGCCGCGTCACGGCGCGAATCTCGTTGATGAGCATCATCACCGAGTCGTCCGGACGCTGCGCGCTCTCCAATCGCTCGCGCACGAGATCGAGACCGTCGGCGAGAACGTCGATTTGGCCGAGCGTGTCCTCGAGCGCGAGTCGCAGCCCCGAGCGCCATACGGGGTGCTCGCCGAAATCGGCGGTCAGCCGCAGCACCGGCTCCCCGCTGTTGGCGAGAAACGTCTCGAGCAGATCGAAGAGCGTGGCGGCCTTCGTGCGCGCGGACTCCAGCGCCGGCGCGAGACGCGTGAGCACGAGATCGAAGCTCGCGGTGCTGAGCAGGTCGTCGGATTTCGCGAGACGCGCCATGAGCGCACCGAACAATCCCTTGCCGCGACGATCGAGACGGCCGAACAAACGCTGCAACGAGCGCCGCGAGACTGTCGCGCCGAGGTGGCTGGCCGCCGCTTCCTCCAGATGGTGCCCTTCGTCGACGACGAGGCGGTTGTAGGCCGGCAGCACCGCGGACTCGCCCCAATTGCCCGAGATGCGCCGCACCGCGAGGTCCGACAGCAGCAGGTGGTGATTGACGACGATCACGTCCGCCTGCGCCGCTTCGCGCCGCGCCTTGAACAGGAAGCACTTCTCGTACGCCGGGCATCGGGCGCGCTGGCAAAGATCCGGTTCGGCGGCCACTTCGTCCCACACTTCAGGCCGCGGCGAGATCGTGAGGTCGCTCAGCGATCCGTCGCGCGTCCGTTCCGACCAGGCGCGAATGGCCTCGAGCTCGTCGTTCAAGCCCTCGTCGAAGAGCGCGTTCCCCGCTGCCCTCGCCTGATCGAGGCGCACCAGGCACAGATAGTTGCGCCAACCCTTGAGCAACGCGAAGCGCACGCGCTGGTCCGAGAGCGCGCGCTCGAGAAACGGCAGATCCTTGCCGACCAACTGTTCTTGCAGGTTGATCGTGTTCGTCGACACCACCGTACGCTCGCCGTTCACCGCGGCCCATCGCAGCGCCGGCACGAGGTAGCTGAGCGATTTGCCGACGCCGGTGCCCGCCTCGAGCAGTCCCACGCCGCCGTCGTTGTAGAGCTTCGCGATCTCGGCCGCCATCGCGCGCTGGCTCGGACGATCCTCGTAGCGCGGCAGCGCGCCGGCGATCGGCCCGCCGGGACCCAGGTCGTCGTTCACGGAGCCCGCGCTGAGCTCTCGCAACTGGGCGTGCTCCGGGACCTCGACGACGACGTAGAGCTCCGACGCGTCGTTGTCGACGATCGCGAAGCCGATACCGTCGTCGTGGATCCGCGCCGCGACCTCGAGGTCGGGAATCGACGGCTCGAGATTGCCCGACGGGTGGTTGTGGATCAGCATCTGCCCGCGCTGCGCGAATCCGGGGAGCGCCAGAACAGACGTGGAGTCGCCGCGCGCGACGGTCTTGACCGTCATGATGACGCCCTCGTCGTCGAGCGTGGCGGCAAAGCAGACCTCGCGCCCACCGGCCAACCGAATCGCGGCGCGAATGGCAACGGCCGCGGTCGGGCTGAGTCGTGTCGCCGGATCCGCGGCCGCGTGGGCGGGTGGGGGCATGGCCCGAAATTTAGCCTACGTCTTGAGCGGCTTCTTCTTCGCGGCCGGAAACAAGACGTTGTTCAGAATGAGCCGGTAGCCCGGCGACGTCTTGTGCAGCGACAGGTCGGTGGGCGGGTTGCCGATGCCGTGGGACGGGTCCTCGGGGTCGTGGCCGCCGTAATAGGTCCACGTGCCTTTGCCGTAGTCGCCGTGGATGTACTTGACCCAGGGCGCGCCCTCTTCGTCGGCGAGGATCGTCACGCCGGGCTTGAGGACGGATTTGTTGAAACTCGTGGTAACCCCGAAGAAGTCGTTGACCACGGCGCGATGGTCCTGGACGAGCATCGAGTTCACCGGATCGATCTTCGCCGAGAAGTTGAACAGCGTGAACGTCCCGAGGGGCTGCCTTCGCCCCGCGACGTTGACTTGATGCCCATCGATGTCGCTCATCGAGTTCACGAACGGCGACATCTCGAGGTGCGCGTCCTTGAACGCGAACGTTCGCTTCCAGTCCAGCTTCTTGTCGGCGTCGGGATCCATCGGCGTGCCGTCGATGAACGCCTGCGCGATGTCGACGTGCTGGCTGGCGATGGCCAGCTCGAGCGTCTCGGTGGCTCCGCACATCGCGAACAGAAAGCCGCCGCGGTCGACGAACTCCCGGATCTTCTCGGCCACGTCCTTCTTGAGCGCCGGAATGTTGGCGAACCCGAGCCGCTTCGCCGCCGCCGTGTTCTTCTGAAGAAGGTCGATGAACCAGGGCGCGTCGCGGTACGTGAGGTAGAACTTGTTCAGTTGGCCCGTGAAGTCCTCGTGGTGCAGATGCAGCCAGTCGTACTTCGACAGGTCGCCGCGCTCCACCTCGTCGTCGTAGATCGCGGTGTATTCGATCCCGGCGTATTTGAGCGCGAGGGTGACCGCGTCGTCCCACGGCAGCGCGTCGGGCGGCGTGTAGACGGCGATCTTCGGCGCCTTCTCGAGCGGCACCGACTCCATGTTGCTCGACGCGATCTGCGAACGGATCTGGCCGAGCTGCGCGTCGTTGATCGGCTCGAACGTGATTCCGGCCAATCCCGCCTGGCGCCGCATCTCCGGCGTATCGCCGAGCAGGAACGAGCCGCCGCGGTAGTTGAGCAGCCATTCGGCCGTCACGCCCGCCTTGATCGCGTTGTAGGTGAGCCCGTACGCCTTGAGGTGGTTCTGCTGGGCGTCGTCCATCGGCACGAGCAGCCGCTGCGCGCCCGACTGCGCGAGCGCGGCCAGGACGAGTACGGCGGTAATTGAAAGCTGTTTGAGAATTCTCATCGGTCCGGCGGTACGGAAGGAGGATTTCTGACGAGGTCGAGCTCGCGCCTTGCCTGCGGTACGAGCGAGCTGCCGGGATACGTGAGGATCAGGTGCTCGAGATGATTCCCCGCCCCGGTCGCGTCACCCTTGCGGCGCAAGAGGCGCGCCCACTCGAGCTCGACCTGCGGCGCCTCGGGCGAATCTTTGTCCTGATCGAGCACGCGAGTCCAGAGGGCGACCGCCTGGTCTTCGCTGCCCAGCGCCAGATCGATCTGCGCCGCGGTCGCCAGGAGCAACGAGCGGACGGCCGGAGTGGAGTCCCCGGCGGCGACGAATTGCGCCGCGGCGCCCGCGCTGTCGCCTTTCGCCAAGGCGAGGAACGCGTGGCCCACCGCCGGCGCGCTGTCCACACCTTTGAGCCGCGCGACGAGTCCCAGCGCGAGCGCCAGCTCGGGGGAGCTCTCCGTGCCGCCTCGCAGCAGGCCGCGCGCCACCTTGAGGTTCCCGTCGTAGAGCGCCAGCCAACCGGCCGCGTCGCTCGAGTCGCCTTCGACACCGGTCGCCGCCAGCGCGGCGCGCGCCCTGGCCATGTCGCCGGTGCGGACCCAACCCCACGCGATCGTGCGCGTCAACGAGTTCTTGGCGCCGGGCGTGAGGAATCTGTCATAGGCGTCGACGAGCCGCTGCGCCTCGACTGGCCGGCCGACGGCCGACAGCGCCTTCACGCGGATCGGCAGATACTCGCGCGCGGCGAGCGCCGAGTCGCTGCCCGCATCGGCGAGCGGCGCGAGCCGCAGCGCGGCGGCGCCGTCTCCGGCGTTCAGCGCGGCGTTCGCCGCGCGAACCGCGAGCTCCGGCGTTCGCTTCCAGCGCAGCGCGGACTCCAGCGCTTCACGCGCGAGCGTCCATCGGTCCTCCGCTTCGGCACGCTGCGCGAAGTCGGACCAGGCCGCGGCCGACACGCTGTCCGGCGGCAAACCTTTAAGAGCGTTCCAGCCGTCGGCGAGAGAGCCCCAGCTCCCCTCGAGGTCGGCGAGCGCGCGACGCGCCGCGACGTCGATCGGCAACGCGAGAAAGATGTCCCGAACCTGGTCGCGCGCCGACGACGGCGCCGGCGCGAGCGCGTACGACGCGGCTTGCGACAGATACTCGGCGTTGGCGAGCGCGTCTCGCCACGCGCGCGCCGATTCGATCCACTGTCCCTCCGCCGCGCGCGCCTGCGCGACCTCCAGCGAGAGGTCTTTCGTCGTGCCGAGCGCCGCCGTGGCGCGGCCGATCACGCTGTCGGCCGCCGCGGCGCGATTGTGCTGGAGCAAGAGCTTGGCGTACTCGCGATACGGCGCCGCGCTCGACGGCTCGTCGCGAATCCACTTGTCGAACGCGCGATGCAGCTCCGCGTCGCGCCCGACGGCGTCGAGCGTGCGCAGCTGCACGGTGCGATAAGTCTCTTCCTTCGGGTTCGCCGCGATCAGCGAATCGAGCGGCGCGACGAGCGAATCGGTCCAACCGAGCTCCGCGTACACCCGCTCGAGGCCGAGCAGCGCGTTCACGCCAGCGGGCGTGCGCAATACGGATCTGAAGAGCGGCGCCGCTTCTTTGTACTTGCCCGCCGATTCGAGCTCCATGGCGCGGTAGAACGCCATCGTGTCCGCGGCCTGCGCGCCAAGCGGGGTGTGCGAAGGGGAAAGCGCGACGAACGCGATCAGCGCGGCGCTACGGCGGATTCCCCGCATTGATCCGTTTGAAGTATTCCAGAATCGCCCGACGCTCGTCGGCCGTGAGACCGCGCAGCTCTTCCCACGTCGGCTCGCGGAACTTCACCGCGGCCTTGCCGGTGGCGTTGGCGTTCTGCGGCTGGAATTCGTTTCCGGGCTTTGCCGACGTCGCTTGTCGCTTGCCGGTGTCCTCGCGGTCCTCTTTCTCGAGCGAACGGCCCGCGTCGAGCAAGCGCCGGAACAGCTGCTGCTGCCGCGCGACCGTGGCCGCGTCGAGGCGTCCCCCGTCGAGCGCGTCGGCGAGCGTTTTCGCTTCCTTGGCCAACTGCGCGGCGCGATCGCCGCCGACGGACTCACCCAGCTCGTCCAGCTGCTGCGCCACTTGCCGCTGCTCGCGCGCCAGCGCGCGCGCCGTCGCCTGATTCCCGGTCGACATCGGTTGGCCGAGTCCGGGCAGGAGCCCCTGCGCCTGCGCGTTGATCGACCCCTGCTTCTTCGCCATGTCCTGCAGTTGCTGCATCATGTCGGCGAAGCCGGTCGCCGAGCTCGACGAATTCGCTTTCTCGCGATCGCGCGCCAGCGAGGCCGCGGCGCGATTCAATGCGTCCGACGCCTCGCCGAGCGAGCTCGCCGTCTGCTGGCTGCCGCGCGCGTCGCCCGTCGATTGCAGCGCTTCGCCCACCTTCTGCTGCGCTTCGGCGACCGACCGCTCGGAGCGGCCGGAGAGCAGCGAGGACTTCTGTCCTTCCTGCTGCAAGCGCTGCGCGGCGTTGTCGAGCCCCTGCTTCACGGCGCTCTGCGCGCCGCGCAGATCCTCGGGCTTGGACTGACCCGACCGCGCCTGCTGCTCGAGCGACTGCTCCTGACGCGCCATCTGGAGCATGTCCTGAACGGCCTGGTCGAGCGCGTTGGTCAGCTCCGACTTCCATTCGCCGACCTGCGCCGCGCGCGCCTGCTTCATCGCGTCGGACGCGCGCTCCATCTGCGACGCGGCTTCCTGCGCGTTCTGCGAGAGGCCGCCGCCCTTCTGGCCGTTTTGCTGCTGTTGTCCGTTCTGCTGTTGGCCGTTCTGCTGTTGGCCGTTCTGCTGTTGGCCGTTCTGCGGGTTGCTCTGCTGTCCGGACTGCGGCTGGCCGTTCGGCTGCGGTTGGCCATTGGGCTGCTGCTGACCGTTCTGCTGCTGCCCGGTCTGTTGCTTCTGCTGATCCGACGCCGCCTGCCGCATCGCCTCCTGCGACGCGTCGGCGTGCTGCTTCGCTTCCTTCGCGCCGTTCGCGCCGGCGTCGGCCTTCGCGTTGTCGAGGCGCTCCTGCAGCTTCTTCACCTCGTCGGAGAATCGCTGCGAGCGATCGGCGAGCTGCTTCGCGTCGCGCTTCTGCGACTCCGTCTGCTTGGCGGCGGCGGAGTCGGCGAGCGCTTTGTCCTTCTGCGCGATGTCCTTGGCTTCGTCCTTGAGCGTCTCCATCGAGCCCTCGAGCGCCGCGCGCTTCAGCATCTCGGCGCTCTTCTCCAACTGCTCCCGCAGGCGCTGCTGCATCGCCTGGAGATCCTTGAGCGATTGCTGCGACTGCTCCTTCGACAGTTGCTGCGTCGCGTTTTCGAGCTTCTGCATCTGCGCGAGCAGCTCGGGCGTGAGCGCGTCGCGCAGCATCGCCTGCGCTTCCTGGAGCTGCCGCTGAATGGCGGTGTCGAGGACGCCCGCCTGTTTCAGCTGCTGCTCGATGGCCGCGGCCGTTTGCTGAAGATTCTTGACCTGGTCCGCCAGCTCGCGCTGGTCTTTCGCGACGGCTTTGGCCTTCTCCGCCGCCTCGTACGTCATGTTCCCCTGCTTGCCGTTCGCGCCCGTCGGCGGCGGCGCGTCGGCCGGCGTCCGCTGCCGATCGCGAGCCGCGTCCGTCGTTCTTTCCTGAAGCGACTTCTCGGCGGCCGCGGTCGCCTTTACCTGACTCACCGCGGAATCCATCGCGTCGCGCACGATCGCGCGGCGCTCCTCGAGCGTCGGAATCTTGAGCAACAGCTCGCGGCTCTCGCCGTGCTGCGACCAGGGCGAGTTGTCCGTCGCGACGAACTTCACGTGGAGCGCGTCGCCGGGATGGAGTTTCAGCTGGCCGAGGTCGAGGGTGCTCGTCCCGTTCCACACGGTGCCCGCGGATTCCGCGGCGCGCTGCAGAGCGGGCGGTCGCCGGCCGACCCACGAGCTTGCCCACGACATGATCTCGACCATGGCGAGTCCGTGGTCGTCCGTGGCGGTCGCGTGGAGCGTGATGCGATCGTCGCCGGCGACGAGCGTGTCGGTCTGCGGAGAAACGATGTCGACGCGCGGCGCCGAATCGGGAACGACCTCGAGCTCGACGGGCGCGGGGACGTCGGCGATCGGCCCCGCGGTGCCGGTCGCGATCCATGTGTAGCGACCTGTGTGCCTAGCCGCGAAGCGTCCCGAGAAAACGCGGTCGTTCGCGTTCAGGTTGACTGTGTCCCCCGACGCCGCGAGCCGCACGCTGCGCAGCGCCGCGGACGCGCGCCCGGCAACGTCGATGACGGTCCCTTGCGGCACCTTCGCCGGCTCACCGATCGGCAGCCCCTCGGCGGGGCGCGCCAGGTACGACGGATATGTCGCACGCATGGAGACCGCGCCGACGAACGGGCGGTCGGTCACGTGTACGAGGCCGGTATCGCTCGCGCTGCGTCCGTCGCTCGCCACCACGCGCAGATCGCCGCGCAGCGGCCCCACCTCGACTGACGCGATCCCCGTACGCGGATCGACGGTCAGTGTTTGCGTCCGCCACGCCTCGCCTGGCACGCGCTGCGAGAGCGAAACCGACGTCCGGCGCGGCGCGCTGACTCGAATTCGGACCGTCTCGCCGCGCAGGACGTCGGGCGGCAGGTTCTCGAACGCGAGATGCGGCAGCAGCGTGCCCTTCCACGCGCTGACCGGTTCGAGAATCGCCAGCATGCCGTCGTTGAAGTTCGGCACCGCGAAGGCCAGCGCGGCCACCGCCATCGTCGCCGCGCCGGTGGCTTGCGCCGCGCCCCTGCGAACGAGTCGTCTCTCGCCGACGGCGAGCTTCCCGGCTTTGGGGCCGAGCCGTTCGCTCAGCGTTGCGGCGGCTCGCCGGCCGAGCGCGCCGGATTCCGCCACTTCGATGACGCCGCGCAGCGATCCAGCGCGCAGCAATTGTTCCCGCTCGATCGCGGCCGCGACGCTGTGGCGCGTCGCCCGGCGGTCGAGGCGGCGGATCGTCCAGACGACGACCGCCGCGTCCGCGATGACGACCCCGAGCCACACCAGGAACGGCGTGCCTCGTGGCAGCCCGATCCACCGCGCGCCGCCGAGCGCCGAGGCCGCGGCCGCGAGCAGCGCGCACGTCGCCCCGATGGCGAGCGCTGCGCCCGCCAGGACGTAGAGTCGGCGCAGTCTCGCGCGCTCGCGCTCGACCAGCTCGACGACGGTCACGGCGTCGGCCGGCTCGTGACGGCGTACACGAAAAGGTTCACGCCCATGCGCAATGCGGCCTCGTGCAATTCAGGCGGGTCGTGGTAGACCTCTGGATCTTCCCAGCCATTCCCGAGGTCGCTCGAGAAGCTGTAATACACCGCCAGGCGGTCGCCAAGGAAGATGCCGAATCCACGCGCCGGAAGCCCGTCGTGCTCGTGGATCTTCGGAATCCCCTTTGGGAAATCATAGACGATGTGATAGATCGGATGCGTCAGCGGCACGTCGACGAGCGGACGGTCCGGAAACACCCGCTTGATCTCCCGTCGAAAACTCTCATCCAATCCATAGTTGTCGTCGACGTGGAGAAAGCCGCCCTTCGCAAGGTAGTCGCGGAGCCGAACGATCTCGGCGTCGCTGAAATGGATGTTGCCGTGCCCCGTGACGTGGATGAAGGGATAGTCCCAGAGCTTGTCGTCCATCAACGTGACGCGAGCCTCGGTCTTGTCCACCTGGAGCGAGGTGCGCTGCCGAATCGCGGCCAGAAGGTTGGGGAGGCTGGACGGGTTCGCGTACCAGTCGCCGCCGCCGTCGTATTGGAGGCGCGCGATGGTGAGGACCGGGGGAGCCGGACGCGCTCCACTCGCCAGCGGAAGCAAAGCCGCCAGCGCCAAGGCGCGATATCGATGCAACAGGCCGAAAGTCATTCCCCGGTTTCTCCACCGTCACTTCGAGCGAGACGATACGCCACACGCTTGGAAACACCCATCTCCGCCGCGACCTGGGCCGACGCGTCGCGGACGCTGAGTCCTGCGGCGCGAAGTGCGCGCACGCGAGCCGCCACGTCCTCCTCACTTGCCACCCGACCGACCGCCCCGCCGATGACGAGCACGACCTCACCGCGCACAGGCCGTTCCCGATAATACGCGAGGAGGTCCGCGACCGTTCCTCTTTGGATGTTCTCGAATTGTTTGGTCATTTCGCGGGCCACGGCGGCCGCGCGGAGTCCGCCACCGAGGCGCTCGAGCTCGGCGAGAGTGTCGGTGAGGCGGTTGGGCGATTCGTAGACCACGATCGTGTGGGACGAGTCGACGATCTCGTCGAACGCGGCGCGCCGGCCGCGCCCCGACCTCGGTAGAAACCCGAGAAAGAGAAATCGGTCCGCGTCGAGACCGGACGCGACGAGCGCCGCGAGCGCGGCCGACGGCCCGGGGATCGGCACGATGGGCACCCCCGCATCGATCGCCGCGCGCACGAGCCGGGCACCCGGGTCCGATACCAGCGGTGTTCCCGCGTCGGACACCAGCGCGAGCGATTCACCCTCGAGTAGCCGCGCGACGAGCCGGGGCGTCGTCTTGGCCTCGTTGTGCTCGTGATACGGGGTGGCGGGCGTCGAGATGTGGTAGCGATCGAGCAGATGGCGAGTGTGCCGCGTGTCTTCGGCGAGTACGACGGCGACAGACTTGAGCACGTCGACCGCGCGAAAAGAAAAATCCCCCATGTTGCCAATGGGGGTGCTCACGATGAACAGGGTTCCGGGTGCGGCTGCCGTCACCCCACCTTCCACGGCATCTGGTCGAACAGTCCGGCCGATTGAAAGATGTGGCGCCGCTCGTACGTGAGCTCGCGGAACAGGTCTTCGGGCGGCGCGTCGTCCGCCCCTTTCGCGGTCCAGAGCACTTCACGGATCCAGGCGGCGACTCCGGAGGTCAGCTCGCGCGTGTCGGCTACGGGATCGGCGCCCGGGCGCCCCGAGACGGAGAATGCATCGAGCACCGGATGTTTCGGCGCGAGCATCTGGCGGGCGCGCTCGGCGAGCGACGGCGCGTCCTCGTGTCCGCGCTCCGCCACGCGGCTGACGAGCGCGCACACGAGATCCGAATACGCTTGAACCAACGCGTGCGGCGCCTGCGTGGGAACCGGCGTCGGCGGCGCCCAGCGAGTCACGCGAAGCTCGCCCACCCGGCCTTCCCGGTTGAACAGCTTGGCCACGCGTTCGACGATCGTCCCCATCACCGGCGTGCTGAGGAAGGCTTTCGAGACGGCGCCATTCTGCAGCACGAGGTAGTTCACGTGATCGTTGGCGACGATCTCGATGAACCCATCGAACGTCGTGGATGCGAGATATGGAAACAGGACCGTGGCGTCGCTCGCGTTCATGCCCGGGGGCCATGGCTCGGCCGCGGCCGTGCGCGACGCGAAGATGCAGGCCAGCTCTTCGGGCGCCGCTTCGTGGAAGCAGCACTCGCCGTATTCCGGTTCGTGCGGAACTTTCTCCAGCGCGCTGGCGATGGGGATCGCGCGGGAGCCATGCGTGTCGGTCAGGGTCGCGTTGGCGACCTCACCGTTCAGCAAATAGAAGAGGACCAGCTCGTCGAGCTGCGAAACGGCTAGGTAGCCCGAGATGCGCGCGCCGCGGTCGCGCTTGGCGTCGGTGAGGAGATTGCGGAGGTGGACGTAGGCGAGCCGCGTTCGCGCCAGAAGAACGCGGCTGTGCGGAAAATGGAGGGCGGCGGGCGACGACACTGCGCGCGCGCCGCGGCCTTACGCCGCCGAATGTTGCTGCAGCTTCGCCTCGATGAATTCGCGACGGACGGCGCCGATGATCTGATCGACGACGCGCCCTTGCTTGAAGAACAGCAGCGTCGGGATCGACCGCACGTTGAAGCGCGCGCTGGTCCGGACGTTGGCATCGGTGTCGAGCTTGGTCACCTTGACCTTGCCTTCGTATTCGGTCGCGAGTTGATCGAGGATCGGCGCGATCATGCGGCACGGGCCGCACCACGTCGCCCAGAAATCGACGATCGCGAGGCCGTCGTGTTTCTCGACTTCGGCCTCGAACGTGGCGTCGGTGACGTGCAAGACGTTGGACATGGTATCCTCGGACATATTCTCATTGGCCCGGACGCTTCGCCGGAGCCGGTTGGGCCGGTTGGATGGGCGAGAACGGAACGCGTCCTCAGCCCGCTGACTATAGCTTAATCACATGCAAAAGGCTTCCGACAGCGCGCAAGCGCGCGGCGGCGCGGTCATCGCGCACATCGGCATCGCGGTGCGCGGTCTGGACGCGGGCGTTTCGTTCTACCGCGACGTCCTGGGGCTCAGCGAGGTCCCGCTCGCCGATTCAGATGGGGCGAGGATCGCCGGCTTCGCGGCCGGTGACGCGCTCATCGAGCTGCTCGAGCCGGCGACCGACGACTCGCCGATCGGGCGTTTCGTCGCCAAGCGCGGCGGCGGGCTTCATCACGTCTGTTTCGCGGTGGCCGATCTCGACGCGGCGTTGGCGCGCTGCCGCGAATTCGGCATCCGGCTCATCGACGAGGCGCCGCGGCCGGGAGCGGAAGGCAAACGCATCGCCTTCCTGCACCCGTCGTCGACGTCCGGCGTTCTCGTGGAGCTGACCGAGCGCTGACTCCGCTCGGCGTCGCGTCGCTACGCGATGCAGATCGATTGGAGCGGCTTGAGGTCAACGTTCTGCACGTACCATCGGCTGTGGGGACCGGCCACCACGGTCAGGTGCGTCGTGTTCTCCGAGTCGTGGTACTTCAGGTTCACGATGACGTCGCGCGTGCCACCCGTCCCCAGCGCGTCGCCGACGACTTCGTACCGATCGTGCTTGAGGCAGCGGAGCATGATCAGCTCTCGCTTCTCCAGCTCGTCCTTGGCGATCAAGTCGCGGGTCGCTCCCTCCGAGTCACCCCACCACATCGAGAGCGACTGCATGCTCTGCATCTTGGCGGCCGCCATGAAGCCGCGCACCGCGCTCGTCGCATCCGGTGCGCCCGCGACGCCGTTGGACGCGGACGTCATCGGACCTGGCGCGGGCGTTGGTTTCGACGAGCACGCGGCGAGAGTCGAAAGCGCGAATACCGCCGTGATTACTTTCCTCACACGAACCCCCTGTGACCAGAGACCTGAGACCAGCGACCTGAGATGCTCCACCAGCGTCTCTACATCAACGTCGACCACATCGCCACGATCCGCCAAGCACGCCGATCGAGTTATCCCGATCCCGTGGAGGGGGCCGTCGTGTGCGAGCGGGCGGGCGCCGACGGCATCACCGCGCACCTGCGCGAGGATCGCCGTCATATCCAAGACGACGACGTGGAGCGTCTCGCAAAAACAGTTTCTACGTTGTTCAACCTCGAGATGGCCTGCACCGACGAGATGATCGGCATCGCCCTCCGGCTCCGCCCGCACCAGGTCACACTCGTCCCCGAGCGACGCGAGGAGATCACCACCGAAGGTGGCCTCGACGTACTCCGCGAGACGGACCGAATCGAGGCGGGTGTGGCACGTCTCAACGCCGGTGGCATCCGGACGAGCCTTTTCGTCGCCCCCGATCGCTCGACGATCGAGGCCTCACGCGCCGTAGGCGCCGCCGCGGTCGAGCTGCACACGGGCGCCTATGCCCACGGGCCGGACCACCTCCGCGATCTCCGTGACGCCGCGGGCTACGGGGCGTCGATTGGGTTGGCGGTGCATGCGGGACATGGACTTACCACGGCGAATGTGGGCCCCGTCGCAGCGATTCCGGAGATCGAGGAGCTAAACATCGGACACTGGGTCATAGGCCGCGCAATCACCGTCGGTTTGGCCGACGCGGTTCGCGAGCTGCGCTTTGCGATGGACGCCGCCCGGGCAACTTTCTAGCTTGCTGGCGCTCGGCGCAGGCAAATCGGATCACTCGGAGAACGGATGACCGCACCTGCGGGTTTTCTCGAGTTCTTCATCTTGGAAGCGAGCGAGTACGTCGAGCAGTTGGACGGTCTCCTGCTCGGCGCGGGCGCGTCGGGGCCGGACAGCGCCGCGTTCCAGCGGACGGCGCGCGCCCTGCGCGGCACCGCCACGATGGCCAAGCTGGGTCCGTTCGCCGAGGTCGCCGCCGCGCTCGAGCGCGTCGGCCGCGTGTTGCAGGACGGCGCCCTTCGCTGGGAACCGTCGCTGCGAGGCGCCCTCGTCGCCGCCGTCGACGATCTCAAGGTTCTCCTGCACGCCGTTCGTTCGTGGTCGCCGGCTGAAGACTCGCGAGCCCGGGCGCGGGCGTCCGAGCTCGCCAAGTATCTCCCAGGCGCGTCGAGCACCCCCGTCGCGCCAAGCGCGGCGACGGCGGCGCCATTCCTCGCGGGAGAGGCGGCGAACATCGCCGCCGGACTCGAGCTCCTCACCACGCGTCCCGGCGACATCGCCACCGCCGCCAACGTGCTCAAGCGGGTCCGGGCGCTCCGGGGTGTGGCCGGTGTGTCGAGCGTGGGGCCGCTGGCCGACGCGCTCGAGGCAACCGAGGACGCGGCGCGTGGACTCGAGACCGCCAGCGAAGGAATGACGCCGCACGCGCGCGCCCTGCTCGAGGCCGCCGCGTCGTACCTCCGAACGCTGTCGAGCGCGATGCGAGGCGGCGTCGACGTCAACGCGCCGAGCCTCGCGCGCGACGCGTTCAACGCCGCGCTCGACAATTGGAGCGCCAGCACGAGCGAGCGCGAGCGCGTCGTTCCGATCGCTGAGTTGTTCTACGGAGAGAACG
The DNA here is from genome assembly GCA_963736315.1 of uncultured Gemmatimonadaceae bacterium. GTDB lineage: Bacteria > Gemmatimonadota > Gemmatimonadetes > Gemmatimonadales > Gemmatimonadaceae > JAQBQB01. The sequence goes on from CAVTOB010000002.1 coordinate 367,525, forward strand.
AGGGCGTGGTCTCCGCGGCTTCCGCGCCGCCGACCTCGGCCTCCGAGCGGTTTCGTCTCGAGCTCGTGAGCCAGGGCGAGCATCTGCGACAGGTCGTCGCCGGGGCGCGACAGGCGCGGGATTCGGCCGGGCTTTCGCGATCCCAGCGCGATCTTCGACGGGCGCTCCGCGCACTGCAAGCCGCAGCCGAGAGCTTCGGTGAAACCGAGGTCTCGAAGCTGATCGGCCAGCGGATCGACGCGCTGAGCCAGCTCGACGGGCGTGCGCTCGATGACTTGAACTCGGTCGCCGCCGCCCTCACCGACGCGACGTCGCCGGGCACCGACCTTCGCACGCGCCTTCGTCAGATCGCCGAGAAGCCGGCGACGCGTGCCCCGACACCGCCCGCGCCGGCTGTTCGGGCGCCGCTCGAATCGCCGCGAGGGCGCACGCCTGGACGAGTGGCCGCGCTGCTCGACTCGGCCGTATTCGCGATCGAGGCCCTCAGCGGCCAGCCGCTCGCGGCGGCCGTCGAGATCCCCGAGGACGCCCTGGTGCCGATCGGCTCTCTGCTCTACCGCGGCCGCGCCGCGCTCGACCGCGCTCTCGAGATCCGCGACGAGATGCGGCAGTCCGGGGGAGCCGGATCGGCGAACAAGGCGGCGCTCGACGAGCTGTTCGAGCTGATCGATCTCGCGCGCACGGAGTAATCTCGAATGAAGTTCGGCTGGCGTGCGGTGCTGGGGATCGCGATCAGCATCGCGTTCTTGTACTACGCCTTTCGGAATCTCGATCTATCGCGCGCGCTCGCGACGGCGCGCGACGCGAACTATTGGCTGCTGATCCTGAGCGCCGCCGTCGCGACGTGCATGTTTCCGCTCCGCGCGCGACGGTGGCGAACGATTCTCGATCCCGTCGCGCCGAAGCTCCCGTTCGGCCCACTCTGGCGGTCCACGGCCATCGGCGTGATGGTGACCAACGTCATCCCGCTGCGCGCCGGCGAGCTCGCGCGACCGCTCGCGCTCACGCGACAGGTACCATCGGTGAGCTTCTCCACGTCGCTCGCGTCGGTCGCCGTGGATCGCGTGTTCGACGGAATCGTCGTCATGGTACTGTTGGCGATCGGTGTGGCGCTGGCGCACTTCCCGACGAACACGACGATTGGCGGCTACTCGCTGGCGCATGCCGCGGGATTCGTCGTTGGCGGAGCGCTGGCCCTGCTCGTCGCGTTCTACATCCTCGTCTTCTTTCCAAAGACGCTCATTCGAGCATTCGAGCTCGTCGCGAGGCGCGTTTCCCCGGCCATCGAGCGGCGCGGCGCGGAGATGTTGGCGCGCTTCTCCGAAGGACTGAGCGTCCTCCGCACGCCGGGACACTTCATCGCCGTCTTCGGCTGGACGCTGGCGCATTGGCTCGTGCAGCCGCTCGCGTTCTGGCTCGCGTTTCTCGCCGTCGGTGTGCACGTGCCGCTCGCGGCCACGCTCATCGTCCAAGGGATCATCGTCATTCTCGTGGCGCTGCCGTCGGCGCCGGGCTTCTTCGGCCCCTTCGAGGCCGGCGCGGCGATCGGCCTTTCCCTTTACGGCGTCAGCCAGTCGGAAGCCGCGACCTGGGCGCTCCTGTTTCACGTCGCGTCGTTCATCCCGATCACGGTGATCGGTGCCTACTACGCCGCTCGGCTCGACTTCTCGATGGGCGAGATGCGCGCGCCCGGCCCCGACGCGGCTTGACCGCCTCCGCGCACGTCGCGGCGCAAGCCAAGATCAACCTCTTCCTCGACGTGCTCGAGCGCGACCCGAGCGGCTACCACTCGCTCGAGACCGCGTTCCTCCGCGTCGACCTGGCCGACGACGTCACCGTTCGCGAGGCGCCGGGCCGCGCTCTCGACGTGAGCGGGCCCGCGGTGCCCGCCGACGGACTCGGTCCCACCGAGAAGAACCTCGCATACCGCGCCGCTGCGGCGTACGCCGACGCCACCGGATGGCCCTCAGGGTTCGCGATCGAACTCGTCAAGCGAATTCCCGCCGGGGCCGGACTCGGCGGCGGAAGCGCGGACGCGGGCGCGGTCCTCCGCGCGCTCGACGCACTCTCTCCAAGCCCGCTCGCCGCCCGCCTCCCGGAGATCGCCGCGACGCTCGGCGCCGACGTCCCTTTTATGTCGATCGACGAGCCGATGGCGCTCGGGTCCGGACGCGGCGATCGCGTGAAGCCGATCCCGGCGCTCGAGGCGCGCGCGATCGTGCTCGCCGTACCGCCGTTCGCGATCTCGACCGCCGACGCCTACGCCTGGCTCGACGCCGACCGCGCCGCGCTGTCGAGCCCTTCGCGCACGGGTCGCGCCGAACCGCTGGCGACCTGGGAAGATGCGGCCGCATCAGCCCACAACGACTTCGCGGCAGTCGTCGCCAGGCGACACCCCGAGATCGCCGCGCTCACGGAGCGACTCCGCGCGGCCGGAGCGTCGATCGCCCTGCTCGCCGGCTCGGGGTCGACGGTGTTCGGCGTCTTCGGGACGCCGCCCGACGTCGCGTCGATGGGTTTCGACGGCAATGTGCGCGTCATCACCACGTGGACCAGCGATCGAGTTGAACGCGTGACCGTCGATCGGTAGCTTTCAAGGCTCGCTGCCCCCTCGTCCAATGGCAGGACATCGGACTTTGGATCCGAGAATGGTGGTTCGAATCCACCGGGGGCAATGCCGCGAGCCCGACGGCAAGGAAATGGACGCGCGCCACGTCCGCCCCCGTTGCAGCTTTCAGCCAACCCCGCTCGTCCGATGCTTACCGCCCAAGCCCCAGCGCCGCGCATGGATGGACTAGCCGTACCGAGCCACGGCCTCAAGCTGCTCTCCGGCACCGCCAACCGGCCCCTCGCCGAGGAGATCGCGCGCAACCTCGGCGTGGATCTCTGCCGCGTGAATCTCGGACGCTTCGCCGACGGCGAGATCTCCGTGCGGATCGATGAAAACGTCCGCGGCAACGACGTGTTCATCTTCCAGCCGACGAATCCGCCGGCGGAGAACGTGATGGAGCTGCTGCTCCTGATCGATGCCGCGCGGCGCGCATCGGCGGCGCGCATCACGTGCGTGATGCCGTACTACGGCTACGCGCGGCAGGATCGCAAAGACCAACCGCGCGTGCCGATCGGCGCGAAGCTGATGGCGAACATGATCCAGGCCGCCGGCGTCGACCGCGTGCTCGGCGTCGATTTCCACCAGCACCAGTTACAAGGCTTCTTTGATGTTCCAGTCGATCATCTCTATGCGATGCCGGTGTTCACGGCGCATTATCGTAAAATGCAGCTCATCGAACCGGTGGTCGTCGCGCCGGACGTCGGGTCGGCGAAGATGGCGCGCGGGTTCGCCAAGCGCCTGAACGCGACGCTGGCCATCATCGACAAGCGGCGGCCGCAGCCGAACGTCTCCGAGGTCGTGAACGTGGTCGGCGACGTCGAGGGGCACGATTGTATCCTCGTCGACGACATGATCGACACGGCCGGGACCGTCAGCGAGGCCGCGCGCGCGCTCCGCAACCTCGGCGCGAAGGACATCTATATTTGTGCGACGCACGCGCTGCTTTCCGGACCGGCGCGGTCGCGTCTCAACGACGCCCCGATCAAGGAAGTCGCGGTCACGGATACGATCGCGATTCCGGAGGAACGACGGCCGAACAAGCTGTGCGTGCTGTCGGTCGGCGAGCTGCTCTCCAAGGCGATTCGCTTCACGCACGCGGAGCAGTCGGTCAGTTCGTTGTTCGATTGAGGGTGGACCGGTGGACCGGTGGACCGGTCGAACGGCGGTACCGCGAGAAATCTGAGGTTTGATGTCGGACGTCTGACGTCAGACTTCTCCTCGTAAGGCAGGTTTGTAGGGAACTTTCGCTGTCTCATGGTAGGGAGGACGCAGCCTCCCGAGAGTAGACGGACGGCGCGAGCGGGCTGCGTTGGTCGGGCAATTCGGCGGAATTCACTAAAATGGCAACAGCATCCTTGAACGCAACGGTTCGCGACAACGTCGGAACCGGCTTCGCGCGCAAAGTTCGGCAGGCCGGCAATATCCCCGCGATCATCTATGGCCATGGCCGCGAGCCGCAGAAGCTCTCGCTCGTGGCGCGCGAGGTCGATCGCCTCCTCGGCACGATCTCGGCCGCCAGCACCGTGATCGAGCTCTCGGTGGACGGCGCCACGGCGCGCACGTTGATCCGCGAGGTCCAGCGGCATCCCGTGAAGCGCAACATCATCCACATCGACTTCCAGCAGCTCGTCGCCGGTGAGAAGGTCACCGTCAGCGTGCGCATCCGGTTCACCGGCACGGCCGACGGCGTTCGCAACTCGGGCGGCATCCTCGCCGAGACGATGCACGAACTGTCCGTGCGCTGCGATCCCTCGCTCATCCCCGAGCACGTCGAGGTGGACGTCACGCCGCTCACGATCGGACACAGCATCCACGTGCGCGACCTCACGCTGCCGGAAGGCGTCCAGGTGCTCGACGACGCGGGCGCCACGGTGTGCGTGTGCACCGCCCCCGCCGCGGCGATCGAAGAGGCAGCCCCGGCCGAGGGCGCCGCGCCCGAAGCGGCGGCCGAGCCGGAGCTCATCCGCAAGGTGAAGCCGGAGGAGGAGGAAGAAGAGGCCAAGTAACTGGCGCGTGCTCCGATTCCTGTTCGGACGCGGACGATCGTCGAAGCCGGACGCCGAATCGGCGGACGGCGCCGACGAACCGGACGTCGCAGCCATGAAAGTCATCGTCGGCCTCGGCAACCCCGGACGGGAATACGAGCGCACACGGCACAACGTCGGCTGGTGGGTCGTCGACCACCTCGCCGACGTTTGGCGTTTCGAGCCGTTCAAGCGCGACGGCGAAGCCCGCGTGACGACCGGCTCGGTGGGCCGCGTCCGCGTGCGGCTCGTGAAGCCGCAGACCTACATGAACCTCAGCGGGTCGGTGCTACGGTCGTACTTGCGCCGTCCCGCATGGTCCGCCGCGTCTGACCTGATGATCGTCGTGGACGAAGTCGCCCTGCCGCTCGGCCGGTACCGGTTTCGCGCCCGCGGGAGCGCGGGCGGACACAACGGATTGAAGAGCATCGAGGCCGCGGTCGGGTCGCAGGATTACGCCAGGCTCCGCGTCGGCATCGCGCCCGACGACCCGCGCCGGCGCGGAGATCTGAGCGACTTCGTGCTCGACAACTTCGGCAGGCATGAAGCGGACGTCGTCCGCTCCCTCATGCCGACGCTGACGCAGGCGCTGGAGCTGTGGACGACGCACGGCATCACTCCGGTGTTGAACCGGTTTACCGGGACCGGTGAGAGCGGCGGCAGCGACGAAACAGGCTGATTGAAACAGCGGTACCGCGAGAAATCTGAAGTCTGATCTCTGATTTCGGACGTCAGATTTCTCGGCTTCAAGGCCCGAACTTCATAACATGCTAAAACTCGGAATCGTCGGACTGCCGAACGTCGGCAAGTCCACCCTCTTCAACGCCCTCACGTCGGCCGGGGTGCTGGCCGCCAACTATCCGTTCGCGACCAAGGATCCGAACGTCGGCCGGGTCAACGTGCCCGATCCGCGGCTCGACGTGCTCGCGCGCATCGTACGTCCGGAGCGCGTCGTGCCCGCCGTCGTGGAATTCGTCGACATCGCGGGGCTCGTCAAAGGCGCGTCGCAGGGAGAGGGACTCGGCAACCAGTTCCTCGCCAACATCCGCGAGACGGACGCCGTCGTGCACGTCGTGCGCGCGTTCGACGACGACGACGTGCTGCACGTGATGGGCGCCGTGAATCCGGTGCGCGACCGCGAGGTGATCGAGTTCGAGCTCGCCCTCGCCGACCTGAGCATCGTGGAGAAGCGCCTCGACCGCGTGCGTCGCGCCGCGAAGACGGGCGACAAAGAGGCGCTCGCCGAGCTGGGCGCGCTCGAGTCCGCGCATGCCGAGCTGAAAGAGGGACGCGCGCTGTGGCATGCCAAGTTGCCGGCCGCGCATCGCCGCACGCTCGCGCCGCTCTCGCTCCTGACCCTCAAGCCGGTCCTCTACGCCGCGAACGTGACCGACGCCGAGCTTTCCGGCGCGGATCAGGAGGGCACGCACATCGGTCAGTTGCGCCGCGCCGTGGCGGAGAGCGGCGAGCCCGCCGAGGTCGTCCCCTTCTCCGCCAAGATCGAAGCCGAGCTGGCCGACTTGCCGGAGGAAGACCGCAAGGGGTTTCTCGAGTCGCTCGGCCTCGAGTCGGCGGGACTCGACCGGCTGATTCGCGCCGGCTACCACCTGCTCGGACTCCAGACGTATTTCACCGCCGGCGAGCAGGAAGCGCGCGCCTGGACGATCCACAACGGCGACACCGCGCCGGTCGCGGCGGGAGTGATCCACACCGACTTCGAGCGCGGGTTCATCCGCGCCGAGACGGTCGGCTACGACGAATTCGTCGCCAACGACGGATGGAAAGGCGCGCGCGAGAAGGGCGTCGTGCGGTCCGAGGGAAAGGACTACGTTGTCCGCGACGGCGACGTGATGCTGTTTCGCTTCAACGTCTGAGCCGCGAAAGCGAACCGAACCTGTCAATGGGCTTCTGAACCCATTTCCAGGCACTAGCGTAGTATCAGGTAGCGGCGATCTCGACCGCCGCCCCTCGTGAGAGACCGCTCGTGATACTTCCGGGTCTTGGTGTCGTTTGGCGAAGCGCCATGGTGGTGCTCGGCATCGCGGCTGTGCTTCCAGCCGGCGCCGGGGACATGCGCTCGCATCCCAACCCGACGAACGATTATGGCGCGGCCGTGGCGCGGGCCAGGCAGTTCATCGCCGCGGACTCCGCGGTCGTTGCGCCCGGTGGCGAGTCCATTCTGCTCGTCCATGGCGCAAGAGCGCCTCGTGCGGTCGTGCTGTTTCACGGCTTCACGGACTCGCCGCGGCAGTTCGCCGCTCTCGCCGATTCGCTCTACGCGCGCGGCGACAACGTTTTCGTCCCGCGGCTTCCCCACCATGCGGAGCGCGGACGCGACGCGCGGCAGCTGGCGCGGCTCTCGGCCGCGGATCTCTGCCGCACCGGTGACGCCTCCGTGGACATCGCGGCGGGGCTCGGCGACTCGGTGATCGTCGTCGGATTGAGCGTCGGCGGCACGATCGCGGCGTGGACGGCCGAGCATCGCCCGGAGGTGCGTCGCGCCGTGGTGATCGCACCGCCGTTCGAGGTGAGCCACGTCCCGTCGATGCTCGAGAAGCCGCTGGTCAATTTGAGCTCACACGTGCCCAACGTGACGCGGCGCGCCGCGCCGGACACGACCCGACCGGACCGCGACCCTGGGTACACGACTCATGCGTTGGCCCAAGTGCTCAAACTGGGGATGGCCGTGCGCCGCGACGCCCCGCGCGACGTGCCGGCACGAGCCGAAGTGCTGTTCCTCGTCAACGCCGACGACGGAACGGTGAAAACGCCGGCCGTGCTCGACCTGGCGCGAGTCTGGAACGACCGCGGCGTACCGGTTTCGGTATACGAGTTCCCTGATTCCCTCGGCCTGCCGCACAACATCCTCGACCCGATGCAGCGGCGGTCGGACGCGAGCGTGGTCTACCCCACGCTCGAAGCCCTCGCCCACGGACAGAATCCGCCGGCGTGGCTCCGCGCGCGTCGCTAGCAGCGACCGAGCGCTAGCGAATCGTCACGTTGCTGTTCTGCAGCATGGCGCCCACCGTGAAAATGATCGTCTGACCCGGGGCGACAGCGACGTTTCCGCTCGACGCGCGCCCCGCGCCGCCGATCGGCACCGCGATCAGGTGGAAGTCACGGGACCCCACCGACGGATCGAGCAGGAAGTGGCGGCTGCCGTTGCCGGTAACCGTACCCAGTCTGGTCGACAGGCCATCGACGATCGAGAACACGTCGACGTCCAGGAAGTTCTGGTTTCTGACGTCGAGGCCGATTGCGCTGGCGGGCACGACCTCACCGCCGGCCTCGTTCGTTCGGCCGCATGAGCTCAGCCCTGCCCCGGCCGCGACCGGCGCGATGGCGAGCAGGGCGGCAAAGATTCGCAGGTTCTTCATGTATCCTCCATAAACGATTGCGCGGGCCGAGCGTATTGGCCCTTGGCAACACCATGGGGCAGGTCGAATGCCAACAGCCCACGCGGCTTGAGATAATTCGTTGCCCCGGCTATGATTAGCGAGCTGGGCGCATGTCCGCGCACAGCGCACAACTTTCCCCTCCCCTCGCTCCGGCAACCAGCGAGGGGCGGCTCAGACCAAAGGGAGGATTGCCAGCGCATGACGCGCCAATACGAGGCGGTCTACGTCTTCGACTCGACCCTCGAAGACGCCGCCATCAACGAGAAGCTCGGTCGACTGCACGGACTCCTGGGCAACCCCGGCGACCTGCAGGTGAATCACTGGGGCCGGCGACAGCTCGCCTACCCGATCGGCCGGCGTGAGTCCGGCTACTACGCCGTGGCGAAGTTCACCGCCGACGCGACGACGCTCCCCGAGTACGAGCGCGCGATCAAGCTCGACGACGGCATCGTCCGTCACCTGATCACGCTCTTCGAGCACGAGGTCGGCGCGCCGCCGATGTCGGAAGAGGAGATCGCCGCCGCCAACCGTCGTCGCGATGACGACGACGACGACGAGGAGTAGACCATGCGACGACCACAGAAAGCCTGCCCGTTTTGCGAGACGCGCGTCCGCTACGTCGACTACAAGGACGATCGCACCCTCGGCCGTTTCATCACGGACCACGGGAAGATTCTCCCGAGCCGGCTGAGCGGCACATGCTCGCGCCACCAGCGCCAGCTCTCGACCGCGATCAAGCGCGCTCGATTTCTGGCGATCATTCCGTACACGCGGGGCCTCCAGCCCTAGCTGATGACCGACCCCGCGACGACGCCGCCCGCTCCCCAGTCGCCGACCGACGTTTCGCCGCCGCCCGCCGACGCTTCGGCGCCGCCGCCGGCACCGGCTGAACGTGGCTGGGGAAAGCTCTTCCTCGCGCTCGCGGCATTCGTATTCCTGCCGCTCACGCCGTACGTGCGCGCGATCCTGCCGATCGAGCAGACGATGTTGCTCTTCGTGCCGGCGGTCGCGGCGTGCGCGCTCGTCGGATGGTGGGCGGGCGGCCGGGCGTTCTTCGCGATCGCGTGGGTGGCGATCGCCGTCGTCCTCACCGTGCAACCGCCGGGCACGATCGGAGCCTTCGACAACCTGGCGCGCGGGTGGAGTCTCTTGTTGGCTGGCGCGTTCGGGATCGTGTGCTTGTTGTCCACCGATCGGCCCTTCTTCACCCGCGCGATGGCCGCGCTGGTGATGACGCTGGGACTCGCCACCGTGATGGCTCTGCTCGGCCCCGTTTCGGCATCGCGTACGGCCAAGCTGGTGTCGGACGAGTTCTCGCGGCGCAACGGCGAGACGATGGCGACCGTCACCTCGGTGATCGAGTCGCATCCGAAGGAGTGGCAGCAGCTCGTCGACAAGGTTCCCGCCTTTTCGGAGCTGCCGACGGAGACGGAGCGCGGCCTCGGGTCCGTGTCCGACGTGGGGCGAACGATCTTTCCGTCGCTCCTCGCGCTCGAGTCGCTCGCGGCGCTCGCGCTCGCCTGGGCCACGTATCATCGCCTGGGACGGACGCGACTCGGCGCGCCGCTGCAGCCGCTGCGCGAATTTCGCTTCAACGATCAGTTGGTCTGGGGACTCATCGTCGGACTGACGACCGTCCTCGTCCCGACCCTCTCGACGCTGCGCGGATTCGGTCAGAACTTGCTCGTTTTCTTCGGAACGCTCTACGCCGTTCGCGGCCTCGGCGTTCTGTCGTGGTTCATGGCGCCCCGGACCCTGGGCGTCGCGCTCACCGTCGGCGCGGTGCTGCTCTTCGCTCCCGTGCTTCAGGTGTTCGCCGCACTCGCCTTCCTCTTTCTCGCCGTGGCGGCGATCGCGCTCGGCCTCGGCGACACGTGGGCCGACTGGCGCGGACGCGCCGCTCGGCCCGCGCCGTAACGTCGTCTTCTCATTCGGCAATTCGATCGGAGCTCAGTCATGGAAATCATTCTTCGCCAAGCTGTCGAGAACCTCGGCAAGACGGGCGACGTCGTGAACGTGAAACCCGGCTACGCCCGCAACTATCTCCTGCCCCACGGCCTCGCATACGAGGCGACGCCGGGCAACCTCAAGCGCATCCAACAGGAGCGCGACCGCCTGGAAGCCGCCGAGAACGAACGGCGCGGTACGGCGCAAGGACTGGCCGAGAGGCTCGAGCAGGTGTCGCTCACCTTTTCGGCGCGGGTCGGCGAGGAGGGCAAGCTCTTTGGCTCGGTGACGGCGACCGACATCGCGCAGCAGCTCGAGGCGCAGGGCTACCACATCGAGAAACGCCAGATCGACCTGCACGAGCCGATCAAGGCGCTCGGGGTATACAGGGTGCCCATTCGCCTCCACGCGGACGTCAAGCCGGAAGTCCGCGTCTGGGTGATCAAGGGCTAGATCGACGCGCCGGTTAGGGGGACGAAACGACCGGACGGCGTGGCGCCTGCCACGCCGTTTCGCGCGGAAGGAGCTCGATCTGTTCTACCCTTCTCGAGAACCAACGTTATCCTACCAGTAACAGGTAGACGGGTGGACCGGTCGACCGTTTGACCGGGACTGCAATGCCTGTCCACCCGTGCACCTGTCGACCAGTCAACGGGAGTACCCGCCGGACCTTCATGCCAGCCACTTCGACAAGCGGAACCGCGCTCGCTGCCGCGCAGCGCGCGGCGCAGATCGCCATCGACAACAAAGCGCACGACGTAGTTCTCTTGGATTTGCGGGGCATCACCGACATGACGGATTTCTTCTTGATCGCGAGCGGTACGTCGGACACGCACGTCCGCGCTCTCGGTGAGCACCTGATGGTGGGAATGAAGAAAGAGGGCTGGCCGGCCCATCACGTCGAAGGATTGGAGAAGGGACGGTGGGTGCTGCTGGATTTCGTCGACATCGTGGCGCACGTGTTTCACCCGACGCTGCGAAACTTCTATCAACTCGAGCGCTTGTGGTCCGACGCCGAGCAGATTCAGCTGGAGACGGGCGTCTAGCGCGTTTCGTCGCGAGTCGGGCGAGGGCGCGCCGATTCGCGGCGGCCCTCGGTCTCGCGCTGGGCGCGACGACGGGCATCGGCCGCGCGGCGCGCGCGCAGAATTACTTCGGCCAGAATCAAGTCCAGTACGACAACTTCAAGTGGCAGGTTCTGGATACCGAACATTTCCAGATCTACTACTACCCTGAAGAACGGCAGGCGACGTGGGACGCGGCCCGCCTGGCGGAGCGCGCGTACGCCCGTCTCTCCCGCGTGCTGGACCATCAGTTCCGCGAGAAGAAGCCGATCATGCTCTTCTCATCGCGCGCCGACTTCGGCCAGAACAACGTCACCGGCGACCTCGGCGAAGGCACGGGCGGCGTCACCGAAGCGACGCGGCACCGCATGCTGGTGAACTTCACCGGCGACTACCGCAGCTTCGAGCACGTGCTCACGCACGAGATGGTGCACGCGTTCCAGTACGACATCTTCGCGCGCGGCAAGGCGGGCAATGGGCTCGAGACGCTCGCCCAGGTGTCGCCGCCGGCCTGGTTCATGGAAGGCATGGCCGAGTACCTGTCGCTCGGGCCGAGCAGCACGATCACGAACGTCTGGATGCGCGACGCGTCGCTCTTCGGCAAGCTCCCGACGATCCAGCAAATGAGCGACGACCCGGACAAGTACTTCCCGTATCGCTATGGGCAGTCGGTGTGGGCGTTCGTCGGCCAGAACTGGGGCGACGAGACGATCGGGCAGATCATGAATTCCGTGCCGACCGTCGGCGTCGAGCGCGCGTTCATCCGCGAGCTGGGCGTCACCCTCGACGACTTGAGCGACCAGTGGCGCGAGGACGTTCAGACGCGGCTCCTGCCGGCGATCGGGGTGATGGACCGCCCGCGCAAATTCGCGCAGGCGGTTCTCACCAAGAAGCAGACCGAGGGCGACATCTTCCTCGCCCCGGCGTTGTCGCCGGATGGACACGCCATCGCGTTTCTCTCGAACGGCAAGGTGCGGCGCGGCGAGGTGTTCATCGACCTCTGGCTCGCCGACGCCGAAACGGGCAAGCGAACGGCGCGACTGATCCCGAGCCAGTACGACCCGAACTTCGAAGAACTTCGCTTCCTCTACTCGCAGAGCGCCTTTTCGCCGGACGGACAGCAACTCGCGTTCACCGCGCAGCGGCGAGGCAAGGACGTCCTCTACATCCTCGACGTTCGTTCGCGGAAAGTCACGAAGCAGTTCAACCTCGCGCTGGAGTCGGTGACCAGTCCCACCTGGTCCCCCGATGGAACGAAGCTCGCGTTCAGCGGCGGATCGGGCGGGATCACGGACCTCTTCGTCGTCAACGTCGACGGCACGGGCTTCCGGCGGCTCACCGACGACAAGTTCGGCGACTTTCAGCCGCAATGGTCGCCCGACGGGCGAACGATCGCGTTCGCGACCGACCGCGATTCGGCCAGCTTCTCGCTGCTCCGCTTCAAGCCGTGGCGCATCGCGCTGCTCGATCTGGAGTCGGCGTCGGTCAGCGTTCTTCCCGGTCAGGCGGGGCTGAACCTGAACCCGCAGTGGGCGCCGGATGGACGGACGATCGCGTACGTCTCGGATCGGACCGGCACCCCCAACGTCTTTCTCTACGACCTCGACGCCCGCGCGCACTATCAACTCACGCGCGTCGCGGGCGCCGTCCAGGCCGTGACTGAGCTCAGCCCGTCGATCACCTGGGCGCGCGGGGCCGACAAGCTGGCGTTCACGTATTTCGAGAACGGCGAGTACACGGTGTGGGCGGTGAACAATCCGCGCTCTCTGCGCAAGACGCCGTTCCACGAGCTGGCGATGACGGACTTCTCGCAGGCGGCGGTCCCCGCGCCGCAGACGCCCGAGGACAGCCTCACGCGCACGGTGTCGCTCGTCGCGCTGCTCGACTCGGCGGAGTTGGGGCTTCCGGATACGAACCGCTTCCGCGTCGTGCCGTACCGCGTCCGCCTGACGCCTGATTTCTCCGCCCGGCCGACCATCGCCTACTCCCCCGATGCCCTTGGCGGCCGTACGGTGTTCGGCGGCACCACGCTCGTCATGAGCGACATGCTCGGCAACAACCACCTGTCGATCTCGGGCGAAATCAACGGACGCATTCGCGAGGCGGCCGCGCTGCTCGGATACACGAACCTCGCGCATCGGTGGCAGTTCACGACGGCGCTCTCCCAGAATCCGTACTATTTCCTCTCGGCGGATTCGATCGCCAACACCAGCGATCCCGACGTGGCGAGCGAGAACCAGCAGATCACCACGTACGTGGCGCGCCAGGCCTTCGCCGTCACCGCGTATCCGCTGGACCGGTTCACGAGAATCGAGTTCGGCGCGGGATTCAACAACATCGACCGGACCCGCGACTTCATTACGCGAAAAGTGACCGCCGGAACGGTGGCCGGCGGCTACTCGGTCGACAGCACGCATCGCGATCCGTCGCTCAACTACGTGGACGGCCAGGTGGCCCTGGTCTCCGACAACACGGTGTTCGGCTACACCGGCCCCGTGATGGGGCGCCGGTTCCGCGTCCAGGTGAGCCCCGTGACGGGCACGTACCACTGGGTCGAGTACCTGGCCGACTATCGCCGCTACGACCCCGTCATCTTCAACTACCTGACGCTCGCGACGCGCGCCTACACCGACCTTTCGATCGGCAAGGACGAAACGGCGTTCCAGAAATACATCGCCCGTCCCGACTTCGTGCGCGGCTACGATCGCAACAGCACGTTCTACCTCTCGTGCCCGGTCGTCGGCGCAAACCCGACCAACTGCAGCGCCGTGCAGTTGCTCGGGAGTCGTGTGGCCGTGGCGAACGCCGAGCTTCGCTTTCCGCTCATTCGCCGCCTCGAATTGGGATTTCTCCCTGGCGCGTTGCCGCCCCTCGACGGACTTTTCTTCTACGACGCCGGACTCGCTTGGTCGCACGGTCAATCGGTTTCGCTTTCGCGCCCGGCCGGCTACGATGTCACCAAGGACCGCATTCCACTCCGCAGCTATGGCTTCGGCTTGCGACTCAACCTGTTCAACTACGCCATCCTGCGGTGGGATTACGCGATTCCTGTGAACCAGGACGGACACAAGGGACTCTGGACGTGGTCATTGTGGCCCAGCTTCTGACGGCGGCGCGCCCCCCGCGTTCGTCCACTCCGCCTCGACGGCGGACATGACGGCGCCCGCGACGGAGCGGCGGGGGGGATTCGACTGGGAAGCCGCCGGGCAGGGTCTCGGCGAATCGCTCAATCTCCACCACGCGATCGTGGTGGCCGGTCACGACCCCGATCAGACGGGGCAAGTCGCTCTCGGCATCGCGCGAGCGCAGTCCGCGCATCGGCGCGTGACGCTCGGCGACCTGTTCGCCGATTCACCGCCCATTCAGCGGCTCGTCCACGACGACGACGCGCACGGCCTCGTCGACGCCATCTCGTACGGCATCTCGCTCGCGCGCGTCACTCGCCCCGTCGCCGGCTCGACGCGTCTGTTCGTGATCCCGAGCGGTTCCGAGCCGCCGGACTACGACGAGCTGCTCTCGAATCCGCGGTGGGCGCGAGTCGCCTCCGAGGCGCGGGCGTCCGACTCGCTTTTCATCCTCGTCGCGCCGGCAGGGGCGCACGGCATCGCCGAGCTCGTGGTGTTGACCGACGGCGTCGTCGTGGTAGGCGACGCGGTACCGGCGGGCGTCGCGGCGTCGTCGGTCGTCGCGATGCTGCGCGAGACGAGGCCGTCAGCGCCGCGGGCTGGAGAGCACCGCGCGTCGCGCGCGGCACCCGCGAAGCGGCGGCAGTTCAAGGTCAACTCGATGCCGGGAATCGCGCTGCTCTCGCTGCTCGTGATCCTCGTCGGGTGGCTGGCGTACCGGCCGCTCGCCGGTGGCCCGGCGCACCTCGGCCCGAAGCCCGACACGGTGAACCACCGCGTCATTCCCGCGCCGATCGCCGTGCAACCCGCCACCCCCGCGGACGGCGTCGACACGGTGGCGATCGACACCCCGTATTTGGTGGCGAATCCGTCCGACTCGACGTCGTCCGCCGCGTTCGCGGTGGAATTGGTTGCCGCAAATACGCAGTCAGGCGCTATTTTGAAGCTGCAACAAGACGGCAACAACGTCCCGACGGAAACCTTCTCGCCGGCGCAGGTGCAGGGTGCGATGTGGTACAAGGTGGTCAGCGGCGCGTACACGACGCGGGCACAAGCCGACTCGCTGCTTCGCGCGCTGAGGCAACGCAAGCTCCTTGACCGCTCCAGCGGCACCATCGTGCGACTGCCGTTCGCGTTCTTGATCGATTCAGGATTGCCACCATCGGCGGTACCCGGAGTGATCTCGATGTGGGGTTTCCGGGGACAGCCGGCGTACGCGCTCCAACAGACCAACGGCTCGGCGTGGCTACTCGTCGGCGCGTTCGAGTCGATCGGTCAATCGGCTCTGGCTGTTCCCTCGCTCCGTGCGGCCGGTATCAAGCCGCTGCTCGTCTACCGCAAAGGGAGATCCTTCTAGTGCGACTGACCAAGCTCGAGTTGCAGGGCTTCAAGTCGTTCGCCGACAACACCCAGATGCAGTTCGATGCCGGGGTGACGGCGATCGTCGGGCCGAACGGGTGCGGCAAGTCGAACGTGTCGGACGCGGTACGGTGGGTGCTCGGTGAGCAGCGCGCGCGGTTGTTGCGCGGCGCGAAGATGGAAGAGGTCATCTTCCAGGGATCGTCGGCGCGGCGCGCGGTGAACGTCGCCGAGGTCTCACTCCACTTCTCGAACGAAGACGGCACGCTGCCCGTCGCGTTCCAGGAAGTGGTCATCACCCGCCGGCTCTCCCGGTCGGGCGAGAGCGACTACTTCCTGAATCGCGCGCCGTGCCGGCTGCGCGACATCTCCGATCTGTTGCGCGGCACCGGTCTCGGCGCCGACACGGGCGTCGTCATCGAGAGCAAGATGATCGATGCGCTGCTGTCGGATCGGCCGGACGACCGGCGCGAGCTGTTCGAGGAAGCGGCAGGCGTCGGACTCTATCGCGACCGGCGGCGCACGGCGGAGCGGCGACTCGACGAGACGACGGTCGACCTGCAGCGGCTCGACGATCTGATCAACGAGGTACAGAGCCAGGTCCGCTCGCTCGCGAGACAGCGGCGCCGCGCCGAGAAGCACTCAGAGCTCAACGCGCGGCGGTTCACCGTCGAGCTGGCGCTCGCCAAACGCGAGATGGAAGCGTGGCACGACGAGCTGGGACGATTGACCGAACGCGTGCGCGCACTGCGCGAGGGCGCTCCTGAGGCGGATGGCGCCGTCGGCACGGCCGAGCAGGCGCGCGACACCGCGCACGGGAATCGCGCGGCCGCCGAGGCCCAGCGCACCGAGCTGCTTCGTCTCGTGTCGAGCCAGCGCGAGCAGGCGCTCCAGATCCGCTCCGAGATGAAGGTGGCGGAAGAGCGGCAGCGAAACTCGTCGGCGCGCCGCCAGCGCGCCGAGATGGAGGCCACGGAGGGCGTGGCCCACGGGACGCGCCTCACGTCGGACATTCAGCTCGCCACCGACGATCGCGCGCGTCAGGACCAAGCGCTGGCCGCGGCGCGCGGGACCCTCACCGAGCGCCAGCAGCGCGAGGACGAGTCGAGGCAGATGGTCGCGCGAAGCCGCGCGACCGTCGACGACGTCGAGCGGGCGCACCGGGAACTGCAGGACCGTTCCCGCCGCGTCGACATCGAACGCGAGCGGACGCGCCAGGAGAGCGACGAGCTGGTGCAGCGGCTCGAACAGTTGGCGGAGGAGCGCGCGCAGCTCGCGGACGCGCTGTCCGGCGTCGCCCGAGAAATCGAGGACGCCTCGGTGGTCATGGGAGACACGCATCGTCGCGTCGCGGACGCGGTGTCCTCGCTCGAGGCGGCGCGCGCCACCGATCGCGAAGCGCGCGAACGCGAGTCCGCGGCGCGCGCCGAATTGTTCCGGGCCGACGAAACGCACACGTCGATCCAGGGACGGGTCAACGCGCTCGATTCACTGGAGCGCGAACGCGTCGGACTCGCTCCGGCGGCGGCGCGCCTGCTTCGCGAGCGCGATCGCTTCGGCGACGGCGCGGTGCTCGGCCCCCTCAGCGACTTCATCAACGCCGACGAACCTTCGGCGCTGCTGGTCGAACGCTTCCTCGGCGCGACGGTTCACGCGGTCGTCGTGCGCGACATGTCCGTCGCGGCCGACGTCCGTGCGTGGCACGCGACGGCGAACCCCGGGCCGCTGCTTCTTCTCCCGCTGGACGCGATCCCGGACGCGCTGGTCGCCGACGAGCGCCCGGACGCGCTCTCGCACCGCGTCGACTCTTCGGGCCCGGTGCGCGCGTGGGTTCGCGGACTCCTCGGTCACGCGAGCCCGGTGGACGAGGGCGCCGCGTTCATCGACATGCGCGGCGCGGTTTGGCTGCCGGGTCTCATCGGCGGCGCCGGTCCGCTCCGACGCCGCGCCGAGCTGTTCGCGCTGCGCGCCGAGCTGACGGCGACGGAAAAAGCGCGGGCGTCGGCGATCGAAGTCGCGGACGCGGCTCGCGCGGCGGCGCAGGAGTCCGAGCGCGCCGCGATCGCCGCGTCGGCCGCGCTCGAGACGGCACAGGTCGAGGCGCGGCGGGCGACCGAGCATCACGGTGAGCTCGAGAGGCGGCGGCAGCGGGTGGAGAAGGAAGTCGGCGACGCCGACGCGTTGTCGATTCGCCTCACACAGCGCCGCGACCAGCTGACCGATCAGGCGGCGCGGCTCGACGACGAGGCGCTCGCCGTTTCCCGCACGGTTCTCGAGTCGGCGGAATCCGGGACGCGGGCGCGTGACGCGCTCGCCGTCGCCGAACGCGCCTACGAGGATGCGCGCGAAGCTCGCACGGCGGCGCAGATCGACGTCGCGCAGTGCCAGGCGCGTCTCCAGGTGGCGCACGACCGCGAACACCGGCTCACGGAGGAACAGCGCTCGGCCGCGAGCCGCCTCGAGGCGCTCCGCGCCGAGCTGTCCGACCTGGCGCTGGTGGACTCGCAGCTCGCCGAGCAGATGGCCGGGTGGCAGTTGGACCTCGAGACGCGAGACGCCACGCTCGCCGACGGCGAGCGGCGGCTCGTCCTCGCCGAGGAAGGCGTCCAGGGTGCCGACGAAGCCCTCACGTCGTCCGAGCACGCGCTCGACGACGCGCGGCGAAGCGCGCAGGCGCACCACGACGAGCTGCACCAAGCCGAGTTGCGCCACACGGAGCTCGGCGGCCGCCGCACGGCGATCCGCGAGCGGCTCGAGGCGGAGTGGCGGCGTCCGCTCGACGACATGCTGACCGAGGTGCAGCCGCTCGAGATGGACGACGCGACGCTCCGCACCGAAGCCGAGTCGCTTCGCGACGAGATCGAGCGCCTGGGGCCGGTCAACGTGCTCGCGATCGAGGAGCACGACGAGACGGTCAAGCGGCAGGACTTCCTCACGAGCCAGCGCGCCGATCTCGCCGACGCGAAGGCGGCGCTGCTCCAGGCCATCCGCGAGATCGACACCACGGCGCGCGAGCTGTTTCTCACGACTTTCGCCGAAGTGCGCGACAATTTCAGACAGATTTTCATGTCGTTGTTCGGCGGCGGCGAGTGCGATCTCCGGTTGGAGAATCCGGACGCGCCGCTCGATTGCGACATCGAGATCCACGCCTCGCCGCGCGGCAAGCGCACGCAGCGGATCCACCTGCTGTCGAGCGGCGAACGCGCGCTCGTCGCGCTGTCGCTGCTGTTCGGCATCTTCCTCACGAAGCCGAGTCCGTTCTGCCTGCTCGACGAGGTGGACGCGCCGCTCGACGACGCCAACGTCGGCCGCTTCGTGAAAATGCTCACCCAATTCAAGTCTCGCACCCAATTCATCGTCATCACGCACAACCCGCGCACGACGACGGAAGCCGCCGACGCGGTGTACGGCGTGACGATGCAGGAACCGGGGGTGTCGTCGCTCGTCAGCGTGCGGATGCGCGGCGCGACGTCGGTGGACGAGGTGCTCGCCACGGTGAACCCCGACGGTGCCGTCGCGCCGGTGTGACCCATTGGACGTGACGGACGCGGCATGATAGCACGGCGCCGCCACGCGGCGCTCGCGCTGGTCGTCGGACTGATGGCGGGCGTGACGAATCGCGGCCACGCGCAAGCAGCGGTGTCGGTCTCGCTCGCCGTCGTCAACGACAGCATCTCGCCGGCCCCGCAGATCCTCGTGCAGGGAACGCCGGGGCCGCCGGCGCTCGGGCCGTACAACGTGACCCTGGAGGTCGCGCTCGAGCCGCTCTTTCGCGCGCCGTTTCTCGTCCGCTCTTCATCGGACCTGACGCCGTCCTTCCAGGTCGACTCGCTGCTCCCCGAGCGCACCGTGGTGTTCTTTCGCGCCAGAATCTTCGACCGCCTCGGCAACTTTCAGGAGCAGATTCGGCAGTTCCCGGTGCACAGTTGGTTGAAGCTCATCAGTCCCACGCGCAGCGTGAACGACGTCCTGTTCACGCGCCAGCCGACGTTCGTGTGGAGTAGCCCGGCCGTCACCCTGCCGCCGGGGCCGTGGACGTACGAGATCACGATCACCAACACGGCGAACGGACAGATCAAGCAATTCACGGTCAACGACACGACCTTCGTTCCGCCGACCCCGCTCGAGGCCTGTACGTCGTACCGCTGGAGCCTCCACGCGACCATGGTGAACGGGCCGGCGTCGGACCAGATCACGGCCAACAGCCCTGGGACGTTCGTCATCCAGACCTCGGAATGCCCGACGGCGACGCTCCTCTATCAGAATTTTCCAAACCCGTTCGGCGGCGGCCTCCAACCCAACACCTGCTTCTGGTTCGATCTGGCCCGCCGCGCGAACGTGTCGCTCAAGGTGTACGACCTGCGCGGGCGCCACGTGCGCACGATCGTCCCCGGCCTGCTGCCGGCGCAGCTCGACTCCGGCGCCTACGGACGGCAGAGCGGGACCGAAGGCGGATGCGATACGCGGCTCCAGTGGGACGGCCGCGACGCGGCAGGGCGCAACGCGCCGCCCGGCGTCTACATCGCCGTCTTCACGGCCGACGGACTGCGCTCGACCATCAAGATCCTGTACCGAGGTCCGTGACGTGCGTTTCACCGCGCTGGGCACCGGAACGATCTCGCTCTCGGCGGCGCGCAGCTGTTCCGGCTATCTACTCGAGACGGGCGACGTGCGCCTGCTCGTCGACTGCGGCACCGGCATCACGCGCCGGCTGGCCGAGCGCGGCCCCTCGTGGCAGACGATCACGCACGTCGCCATCTCGCATTTTCACATCGACCATCACGGCGACCTGCCGTCGTTGATCTTCGCCTGGAAGTACGGCTTCCTGCCGCCGCGCTCCGCGCCCGTCGACGTCATCGGGCCGGTGGGAACGGCGGATCTTTTCACGCGACTGGCCGCCGCATACGGCGAGTGGGTCACCGCGCCCGGATTTCCGCTCACGATTCACGAGATCGGGCCGTCGGACACGTTCGCCCTCCCGGGCGGATTGCGCCTGTCGTGCCATCCCGTTCCGCACACGCCCGAGAGCGTGGCATATTCCATGGAGCGCAACGGGCGGCGAATCGTCTACACGGGCGACACGGGGCCCTCCGAGGCGCTTGCCGCGTGGGCCCAGGAGTGCGATCTGCTGGTCTGCGAATGCTCGCTGCCCACCGGCATGCACATTCCCGAGCACCTGACCCCCGAGCAATGCGGCGATCTCGCCGCGAGCGCGGCGCCGAAGCATCTGGCGTTGACGCATTTTTATCCGCCCGTCGAGCAGGTCGACGTTCGCGCGCTCGTCGGCGCGCGCTTCGCCGGACCCGTCACGCTCGCGCGCGACGGTTGGTACTTCGACTTCGAGGACGAGTAATGCTGGTCGTGATGCAGAACCACGCGACGCAGGAACAGATCGACCGCGTCGTGAAAACGATCGAGGAGATGGGCTACGCCGCGCGGCCCATGCCCGGAGAAACGCGCATCGCCATCGGGCTCGTCGGCAACGACGGCCGCGTCGACAGCTCGCGCGTCGAAGCGCTGCCGGGAGTGGCCGAGATCATTCACGTCAGCAAGCCGTACAAGCAGGTCTCGCGCGAATGGCGCGAGGAGAATACGCTCGTCACGATCGCGCCCGGCGTCACGTTCGGCGGCAGCGACGTGCAGATCATCGCCGGCCCGTGTTCTGTCGAGTCCGAGGAGCAGATCATCGCGGCGGCCCATCTCGTCCGCGCCGCGGGCGCCACCGCGCTGCGCGGGGGCGCGTTCAAGCCGCGCAGCTCACCGTACGCGTTTCAGGGGCTGGGCAAGAAGGGGCTCGAGCTGCTCGCGCTCGCGCGGCGCGAAACGGGCCTGCCGGTCGTGACCGAGGCGCTCGACGAAGAAGGCGCGCACCTCGTGGCCGAGTACGGAGATTGCATTCAGATCGGCGCGCGAAACATGCAGAACTATTCCCTGCTCCGCGCCGTCGGACGGCTCAACAAGCCCGTGCTGCTCAAGCGCGGCATGGCGGCCACGATCACCGAGCTTCTCATGAGCGCGGAGTACATCCTCGCCGAGGGAAACGGCCAGGTGATTCTTTGCGAGCGCGGCATTCGCAGCTTCGACACGATGACGCGCAATCTCTTCGATCTCACCGCGGTTCCGCTCGTGCAGCGTCTGTCGCACCTGCCGATGATCGCCGATCCGAGCCACGGCACCGGGCTGCGCGACAAGGTGATTCCCATGGCGCGCGCCGCGATCGCGGCCGGCGCCGACGGGGTGATCGTCGAGGTCCACCCGACGCCGGACCGGGCGCTGTCCGATGGCGCCCAGTCGCTCTACCCCGACCAGTTTGCGAGGTTGGTCACAGAGCTCCGTGCCATCGGGGCGGCCATTGGGCGCTCCGTGGCCACCGTGGGAACGCCGGCGACCGCCGGCGTGTAGGAAAACTCATGCGATTCCCCCACTCCCAACTCGCCGTTGCAGCCATCGTTCTGACGACCGTCGCGCCCGGTGCGCGCGGCCAGTCCGTGGACGCCACGATCGACCGCGCCGTTGCGGCGTGGGGCAAGGTGAAGACGGTGCGCGGGACGTTCGAGCAGACGGTCACCAACCAGCTCACGAGCTCGACCGCCACGGCGCGCGGTGAGTACGCGCAGCAGCGGCCGAACCTGCTCTCGATCCGGTTCACGCAGCCGGCGTCCGATGCGATCGTCTCCGACGGCAAGGCCGTCTGGGTCTATCTGCCGAGCACGGCCCCGGGCCAAGTGATCAAGCGATCGGCCACCGACCGGAGCGAAACGCCGATCGACCTCACCGGCGCGTTTCTCGATTCGCCCCGCACCAAGTACGACATCAGCGCGGCCGCGTCGAAGACGATCGATGGCCACGCGGCGCACGGACTGCTCCTCATCCCCAAGGGCGGCGTGAGCGCGCCGTTTACCAAAGCGACCGTCTGGGTGGATGACGACGACGCGCTGATTCGAGAATTCGACGTGACCGAAGCGAGCGGGATCTCGCGGCACGTCCACCTCACGACCGTCGAGCCGAACGCGCAAGTCTCCAAGTCGCTGTTCGCCTTCTCACCGCCGGCCGGCGCGAAGATCGTCGACCAGACCAAGCCCGAATAGCCGGAGACGCGGCGGCCGGTCAGTCGGTCGTCGCGAATTCCTCCGGCCAGCGCGCCGCGAGCACCGACAACACCCGCGCGAACACGTCGCGCTCCGTCCCGCGCCCATCGATCGCCACGATCGTCCCGCACTCGGCGTGCGCGGCCTGCCACGGCGAGGTCGCGAAGTCGGCGAAGGCGCGAGAGACACGCTCATGGAAATCGAGGTCGGCCCGCTCCATCCGGTCGTGACCGCCGCGCTCCATCGCGCGCGCCAATCCGTCTTCGACGGACAGTGTGATCAGCAGCGTGATGTCGGGCACGAGAACGCCGGTCGCCATGCCGTTGGCGGCGCGTAGCGCCTCCTCGGGGACGCCGCGTCCGCGACCCTGATATGCGTAGGTCGACAGAAAGAAGCGGTCGAGGAGCACGATGGCGCCGCGCTCGAGCGCCGGCCGGATCTCTCGATCGACGAGTTGCGCGCGCGACGCCATGAAGAGCAGCGCCTCGGCGCGCGGCGTGATCTCCGACGACGGATCGAGCAGTACACGGCGGATCTCGTCGCCGACGACCGTGCCGCCCGGTTCGCGCACCGTCACGACGTCGCGGCCGCGCGCGCCCATCCAATCGGCCAACCGCCTGAGCTGCGTGGTCTTGCCGGCGCCCTCCGCTCCCTCGAAAACGATGAGCAGGCCGTGAGACATTGCCTCGCCGGTCAACTGAGCGTGATGATCGGGCTCGCTGCGCCCTTCTCGAGGCCGTCGAGGATCCAGTCGTTCACACGCGCCATCGTCTTGTCGAAGTTTTCCTGCGCGACGAGCAGGCGCTGGTACGTGGCTCGTCCCTGAATCTGGCCGAGGAGCACGTCGAGCTCTTTCTCCATCGCTTCGGTCGGACGTTCGCCGCGCGAGAGCAGGCGCTGGGCGTCGACGCGGAGCTGCTCCATCTTCTGCAGCAGTCCGACGGTCTCCTTGTCCTCGTTCAGCGAGTCGCCCGCGCGTTTGACTTCCTTGTACTCGTTGCTCTGCCCGATCAACCGCCCGAGATCCTTTGCTTTGTCTTCGATCATCGCTCCCTCAGGGGGGAGAGTTAGTCGAGTCGCCGGGCGAGCACGAAACGCTCGCGGCCGGCAAGATCGAGTTCAACTCGTACCGCATGAAAGCGCCGCTCGCTCGCCACGAGCTCCGCGGCCAGCGACGCGCGGCGCGCGTCCACTTCGATGGCGAACAAGCCGTCGGGCTCGAGCACCGCAGCCGCTTGGCGCACAAGCCGCGCCGTAGCGGCCAGACCGTCACCCCCGCTGAACAACGCCGCGGCCGGCTCCCAATTTCGTACGCTCGCCGGCAGCACCTCGGCTTCGCTCAGGGCAATGTAGGGAGGGTTCGATACCACGACGCGGCAGCGGACGTCGCGCAGCGGGCGGAGCAGCGAACCGTGCACGAGGTCGACCGCCGCCCGCAACGAGCGGCGGGCCGAGGCCACGTTCGCCCGCGCGACGGCGAGCGCGTCGAGCGAGATGTCGGTCGCGAAGACGCGGGCGAGACGCCCTTCCGTCGCCAGCGCGAGCGCGATGCAGCCCGATCCCGTTCCGACGTCGACCGCCACCCCGCCCCGCTCTCGCCCGAGGTCCTCCAGCACGAGGTCGACGAGATGCTCCGTCTCCACGCGCGGGATGAGCACGCGCTCGTCCACCTCCAGCGTCAGATGGCGGAAGCTCGCGCGTCCGACGGCGTAGGCGAACGGCGCTCCCTGCGCGCGCCGGTCGACCGCGATCCGCGCGCGCGCGCGCACCGTGTCGTCGACCTCGACATGGCCGTTCGTCAGCGACCAAAACCGCGGCACGTCGAACAACGCGGCGACGATCTCTCGCGACTCCGAGACCGGCTCGGCGATGCCGCACTCGTCGAGAGCGCGCGCGAGCTCCTCGGCCAACCGCGCGACGGTGCGCGCCTTGGTCAGTCCGTCGGGCGTCATGCGTGCGTTCCGTCGCCGTCGCCGCCGAGTTGCTCCTCGACCTCGGCGAGCTTGAGCGCCTCGACCACGGGCGCGATCTCCCCGTCCATGAATCCCTGGAGGTCGTGCGTCGTCCAGCCGATGCGGTGGTCCGTCACGCGGCTCTGCGGAAAGTTGTACGTACGGATCTTGGCCGACCGGTCGCCGGTGCCGACCTGTGTGCGGCGCATGCGCGCGCGCTCGGCCTCCTGCTGCGCGACGCGCAGGTCGAGCAACCGCGCGCGGAGCACCTCCATCGCCTTCAGCTTGTTCTGAAGCTGCGACTTCTGGTCCTGCTGGCTCACTACCAGGCCGCTCGGCAGGTGCGTGATCCGAACGGCGGAGTCGGTCGTATTCACGCTCTGACCGCCGGGACCCGACGCGCGGAAGACGTCGATGCGGATGTCCTTGTCCTCGATCTTGACGTCGACTTCCTCGGCCTCGGGGAGCACGGCGACCGTGGCCGCCGACGTGTGGATGCGCCCCTGGCTCTCCGTCGCCGGGACGCGTTGCACGCGATGAACCCCGGATTCGCGCCGCAGCGCGCCGTACGGCCCTTCGCCGGAGACCTTGAATATCACTTCCTTGGTTCCGCCGAGCGCGCCGTCGGAGAGGGACATGGTCTCGAGCTTCCATCCGTGCCGCTCGCAGAAGCGCACGTACATGCGATACAGATCCGCGGCGAAGAGGGCGGCCTCGTCGCCGCCGGTGCCGGCGCGGATTTCGACGATCGCGTTGCGGTCGTCGAGCGGGTCGCGCGGCAACAAAGCGTGCGTGAGCGACGCCAAAAGCTCGGCGATGAACGGCTCGAGTCGCTCGACCTCGGCGCGCGCTTCGGCGGCGAGCTCGGCATCGTCCGACAAAACGAGCTCGCGCACCTGCGCGAGCTCGTTTTCGGCGCGGTCGAATTGCGCGCCCATCTCGACGATGGGGGTCAGCCGCCGATGTTCACGCCCCAACTCGGCGAACTGCCCGGAGTTCAGCGCCCCCGGATTGGCGAGCGCGCTCTCGACCTCCTTCGCGCGAGCGAGGGCGGCCGCCAATCGATCGCGGAGCGCCAGACGAACCGAGCCTCAGGTCGACTGCTTCGCGAACTTCTGTCGGAAACGCTCGACGCGGCCCGCGGTATCGACCAGACGCTGCTTACCCGTGAAGAACGGGTGACACTGCGAGCAAACGTCCGTGTGAATCTCGGCCTGCGTGGATCGCGTGAGGAACGTATTGCCGCAGGCGCACTTGACGGTGGCCGTAGCGTACTCGGGATGGATATCAGCTTTCATTGTAACGACTCTCGTTCAGTGGAACCTCGATGGGCCGAAGCGCGAGGCACGGACGTGCCCGGCAACCCCCGACCACGAACAGCTCCGGTAGGTTGTAGCCTGATAAATATAGGGCGATAGGGCGGACGGCGCGACGGCCGAAAGGCGCGGGGCACAGTCCACCAGGGGCGCGATGAACCCCGTTCGCCGTCCGTCTTTTCGACCCAGCGCCCTTCGGAGTCACCCCGCCGTTCGGCAGTCGCGCTGTCCGGCCGTCGCGCCTTCCGGCCGTTGCGCTCTCGGGCCGTCGCGAGGTTCGCCGTCGTGACGTTTGGAAGTTCGCCCTATCCGTACTAATTTCGCCACACGTCTATCCCACACGAGAACGTGACCACGACGACCGTAGACTTTCTCGCGACGGTGCAGCTGTTCAACGGGCTCGATCGGACCGAGCTCCAACGGTTTGCCGACCTGACGCGCGAGCGGTTCTATCCGCGCGGCAGCGTCATCCTGTTCGAGAACGACCCGGGCGACTCCCTCTTCGTCGTCCGGCAGGGACGCGTGAAGGTCGTGCTCATCGGTGAAGATGGGCGCGAAGTGATTCTCGGCGTGCTCGGCGTTGGCGAGCACTTCGGCGAGCTGTCGTTGATCGACGACCGGCCGCGGTCCGCGCACGTCATCGCCATGGACGACGCGCATCTGCTCGTTCTGCGGCGCGAGGATTTCCGGAAGCGCGTCGAATCGTCGCCGGCCGTCGCGTGGGCGCTGCTCACCGAGCTGTCGCGCCGCCTCCGCCGGGCCGATGAGAAGATCGGCGGGCTCGTGCTGCTCGACGTCCCCGGACGCATCGCCCGCTTGCTGCTCGATCTCGCCGAAGAGATGGGGAGCGACACGATCGACAAGCCGTTGACGCATCAGACGATCGCACAGATGATCGGCGCGAGCCGCGAGACGGTGTCGCGCGCGATGAAGGACTTCCAGGACGCGAACTGGGTGACCGTCGAACGCCGGCGCATTACGCTGGCGGATCGTCCGGCGCTCGAGGCTCGCGCACAGGCCAAGCTCTAACCGCGTCGCGTTGGCCCGGCACGTACGGTCATGACGCTGCACCTGCACTTCTGGGGGACGCGTGGATCCGTTCCGACGCCCGGCCCGTACACCGTGCGCTACGGCGGCAACACGCCGTGCGTCGAGGTTCGGACCGGCACCGGCGCGCTCGTGATCCTCGACGCGGGCACGGGTATGCGCGAGCTCGGGCAGTCGCTGGTCGA
Source organism: uncultured Gemmatimonadaceae bacterium (assembly GCA_963736315.1). Lineage (GTDB taxonomy): Bacteria > Gemmatimonadota > Gemmatimonadetes > Gemmatimonadales > Gemmatimonadaceae > JAQBQB01. The sequence continues at coordinate 394,641 of CAVTOB010000002.1, forward strand.
CGGGGCGAACGGATCGCCGATCGCCGGCGACATTTTCCTGTCGCACGCGCACTGGGATCACATTCAGGGAATCCCGTTCTTCGCTCCGATCTTCGAGCGCGGCAACCAGTTCACGATCTGGGGCGCGACGTCGCTGCGGGCCAACGTCGGTCGCGTCGTGCGCGACCAGATGTCGCCGGTCGTCTTCCCCGTGACCTTCGACTCGCTCCCCGCACACGTCGAGTTCGCCGAGCTGACCGACGGCCCCCACTTCGGCGACGGATACTCGATCGCGGCGTTCGCCCTGCACCATCCCGGCGGCGCGCTCGCGTATCGGGTGACGGACACCACGCCCGGCGGACGTTCGTTCGTTCACGTGTCGGACAACGAGCTCGCCCCGCACGCAAGTTACGGCGATGACCCGGGGTGGCGAGACCGACTCGTCGAGTTCGTGCGCGGAGCCGCGGTGCTCGTTCACGACGCGACCTACACGCCCGAGGAATACGATCGGCACCGCGGGTGGGGACACTCGACGTACGAAGACGCGCTCGACCTCGCGCTCGACAGCGGCGTCGGCGAGCTGGTGCTCTTTCACCACAAGCCCGAACGCCACGACGACGACCTCGACGCACGCCTCGCGGCGTGCCGGGCGACGGTGGCTCGACGCGGCTCGGCGCTCGAGGTGATCGCGTCCGCCGAAGGAATGACGCTCACGGTGTAACGTGCGCTTCACGCCGCTGGGCGACCGCGCCGTGATGATCACGCTCGGCGCGACGATCGACGAGGCGACGCACCGCCTCGTGCGAAGCGCGTCGGTCCGCATCGACCAGCGTCCGCCGACCGGATTCGTCGACCAGGTGCCGGCGTTCACCAGCATCGCCGTCCATTACGATCCGCTCATCGCCGCACACGGCACGTCCGTGACGCCGTACGCGCGAGTGGTGGACGAACTCTCAGCCGCCCTCGACGGGTTGACCGCCGAGCGGCTTCCGCCGGCTCGCGTCGTCGAGGTTCCCGTCTGCTACGGCGGTACGCTCGGTCCGGACCTCGACGACGTCGCGCGCGCGCACGAGATCACCGCCGACGAGGTCGTGCGGATCCACACGAGCGGCGACTACCTCGTGTACATGGTCGGCTTCATGCCCGGTTTCGCCTACCTCGGCGGCTTGTCGCCGAAGCTCGCGACGCCGCGGCGTACCACGCCGCGCACCGTCGTGCCCGCCGGCACGGTCGGCATCGGCGGGAGCCAGACGGGCGTGTATCCGCTCGATTCGCCGGGCGGATGGAATCTGATCGGCAAAACGCCGCTGGCCGTTTTCGACATCGCGCGCCCCCAACCTGCCCTGCTCGCGACCGGGGACCGCGTTCGCTTCCGCGCCATCACGGAGAGCGACTTCCGGAATTGGCCGGCGTGAGCGCGCGAGTCGTGAGCGGCGGACTTCAGACGACCGTGCAGGACCTGGGTCGCGCGCACACGCAACGCCATGCGGTGCCGGTCGGCGGCGCGATGGACACGATGGCGCTTCGCCTGGCCAATCTTCTCGTTGGAAACGAAGAATCCGCCGCGGGGCTCGAAGCGACACTGATCGGGCCGGCGCTCGAGTTCGACGCGCCGACGCTGATCGCAATCTGTGGCGCCGACCTCACCGCGACGATCGACTCGGTGCCGCTGGGGCGCTGGCGCGCCGTGCTCGCGCCCGCAGGCGTCACGCTGCGGTTCGGCCGCCCGGAAGCCGGTTGCCGTGCCTACGTCGCGTTCGCCGGAGGCATCGACGTCCCCGAGGTCTTCGGAAGCCGCGCGACGTATTTGCGCGGCGCGTTCGGCGGAGTGGACGGCCGAGCACTGCGCGATGGCGACGTGATCGCGTTTGGCCGGCCGTCGCAGCTCTCGCGACGCATCGCGGCGTCGCTCCGCGATGACGCGGACGGGGGGGGCTCGTGCTGGCTCGGTGGTATGCCGGCATCACACTCCGTCCGCCGTATTCCCAGGAACCGATCGTGCGCGTGGTCCCGGGCGCCCACGCCGAGTCACTCGACGCCGCCTCGCGCACCAGCCTTTTCGGCGGGCGTTTTCGTGTGTCGGCAAGCTCGGATCGCATGGGTTATCGACTCGAGGGGCCGCAGCTGCAATTGCGAGAGCGAGTCGAGATGCTGTCGGAGGGCGTGACGTTCGGGACGGTGCAGCTCCCGCCGGGCGGCGCGCCGATCGTCCTCATGGCCGACGGGCAGACGACGGGCGGCTACCCGCGCATTGGCGAGGTCGCGACCGTCGATCTTCCCCTGATGGCCCAGCTCAAGCCGGGAGACCACGTGCAATTCGCGCCGGTCTCGCTCGACGACGCGCAGCGGCTGTACCTTGAGCGCGAACACGAGCTGGCTCAGATGAAGATCGGACTCGAATTTCGTTTCTCTCGAGGCGGCGACGCGCCATGACGATGCAGGTGGATCTCAACTGCGATATGGGAGAGAGCTTCGGCGCATACACCATCGGTGCCGACGAAGCGGTCTTCCCATTCATCACGTCGGCGAACGTGGCGTGCGGCTATCACGGCGGCGACCCCGCCGTCATGCGAACGACGATCGCGCGCGCCAAGGAGCGCGGCGTCGCCGTCGGGGCGCACCCGGGTTTCCAGGATCTCATCGGCTTCGGCCGCCGGCCGATGGACGTGACGCCGAGCGAGGCGTACGACCTCGTCGTGTACCAACTCGGCGCGCTCATGGGCTTTGCTCGAGCAGCCAAGGTCGAGCTGCAACACGTGAAGGCACACGGAGCGCTCTACAACATGGCGGCGGTCAACCGCGAGCTCGCGGCGGCGATTGCGAGCGCCACGGCGGACGTCGATCGCGGGTTGGTGCTGTTCGGTCTCCCCGGCAGTCACCTCGTGAGCGAAGGAGAGAAAGCGGGCCTGCGCACGGCGAGCGAGGCGTTTGCCGACCGCAACTACATGCCGGACGGATCGCTCGTCTCCCGGCGCCGTCCGGACGCGCACGTCCATGACGCCGACGAGGCCGTGCGGCGGGCGATCCGCATGGTCAAAGAGGGGCGTGTGCGCGCGGTCGACGGAACGGACGTCTCGCTGCGTGCCGACACGATCTGCATCCACGGCGACGGGCCGCACGCGGCGGAATTCGCCGAGCGGCTGCGATCGTCCTTCGAGTACGAAGGAATAGACGTTCGCGCGCCGGGCCGCGCGTCCTCGTCCACCTAGAAGCGGTACTCCTTTCCTTCGTCGGCCGCCTTGTAGATCGCTTCGACGATCTTGTGCAGAACGACTTGGTCGGTCGGCGGGTCGAATGGCGTTTCCCCCGCGACGACCGCGACGAAGTGCGCGAGCTCCGCGCGATACGACTGGATGAAGGCGCTTTCACGGCTGGCCGCGCCGCTGGGTGAAACGTCCGTGGCCCGGCCGTTCAGCTCCTTGACCACGCGCAGCGGAGCGAGGCGCGCGCTGCCGCGCGTCCCGAGCACCTCGAACCACCAGCGCTCCTCTTCGCCGACGTACGCCGACGAAACGTCGAACAGGAAGGCGATCCCGGGCGCGCACTCGAGTTGGGCGAGGAGCGCGTCCTCGACCGCGCTCGCGCCGCGCCCGCGCTCCATATGTGCGGTGACGCGGACGGGATCCGGATTCTCGGCCAGCCAGAGCGCCAGGTCGAGCAGCGGGACGCCGTGCTCGAGAAACGCCCCGCCACCCGCTTCGGCGCGGCGAAACCGCCAGCCGTCGGGCGGGCGTTTTCCGCGAAACGCGCCGGCCCGCACGCCGACGATGCGTCCCAGCTCGCCGCCGTTGATGAAGCGCGCGAGTGTCTGGACGTCGGTGCGATAGCGGTGATTGTTCGCGACGGCCACGACACGGTCCGCGCGCGTGGCGGCCGAGAGAATTCGTTCGACCCCCCGCGAGTGCAGCGCCAGCGGGCGCTCGCACAACACGTGCTTGCCCGACGCCAGCGCGCTGAGCGCGTGCGGCTCGTGAAGATGGTTCGGCGTGGCGATGACGACCGCGTCGAGCGCGTCCTGCTCGAGGAGGTCCTCGATGTCGGTGTACACGTCGGGGACGCTGAAACGGTCGGCGAGCGCGCGGGCCTTCGGCCGGTCGTTGTCACACAGCGCGACGAGCTGCGCGCCGCGCATCTTGGCCAGCACGGGCAGATGCGCGAGCTGCGCGATGGCCCCCGCGCCGACGACGCCGATTCGAACGGGCTCCTTCATGGATTCGCGCTGAGGTCTCTTACATGCCGCGGATGCGACCAAAGTAATAGGTGCCGCCGGCGCGAGCCTGCACCGAGCGGAGGCCGCCCACGAGGTCGCCGCGTACGAGGCCCTCCACGCCCACCGAGCGCGAGATGCGGATGCCGATCCCCGCGGTTCCGTAGACTCCGAACGCGATGTCGTCGAGCGAGCGCTCGACGAACGTACCCTTGATGAGCTTTCCTTCGGCGTTGATCACGTGCGCCGCGACGCCGACCCCCGCGAACGGCTTGAGAAACCTGTTCGAGACGGGCGAGTAGCGCAGGTCGCCGCCGAAGGTGACGTCGAAGACGTCGATCCGCGACGCCTGAATGCGCGCCGAGGTGTCGGTGAGGCTCTTGTCGAGCGAGTCCACGAACGTGCGCACGACCTCGTCGCGATAGCGCGACTCCCAATAGCTGACCGAGAAGGACAGGTGCCACTTCTGGCCGATCGGGCCGTATTCGGCCTGCGTGGAATACACGTTCGCCGGCTCGACCTGCGACGGAAACACGCGGCCGACCGACGCGCCGAGTGAGATGATCTGCACGCGGTCCAGGTTGATGAGCGAGCCCTGTGCATGAGCCGCGCCCGGAATCGCGCACATGCCCGCAAACGCGAATGCTCGCGCCGGAGCGGCGCTACGGCGCCGGCCCGATCGCGGTGCCCTGGTAGTAGGCCCGGAGAATCGCGCGAAAATCCTGGCCGGCGCGCGCGCGGCCGATCGCGCCCCATTGACACATGCCGACACCATGCCCATAGCCCATCCCGTGGAGCGTGAGACGCGCGAGCGAGCCGTCGGGCGCCGGCGCCGTTGCGACGGAAAAATAGGTGCTCTCGAGAATCTCGCCACCGGGTTTGTGGAGCACGAACCGAATGTCGTTGCCGCGCAGCACGAAGTTCCCGCGATCGGTCGTCACCGTCAGCGTCCCCACGCGCCCCGACGGCGTGTGCGACGCGATCGATACCGCCTCCACGACGCCCGGTTTCTTCCCGGGCACGTTCACGTAGGCGGCCAGGTACTGCGCGATCGCGGCGTTCAGCGTCGCCGCGTCGAGAGTCCGCGTCCACGAGAATCGCGGCGCGCCGTCACAGTAGAAACGCTCCGTTCCCGGAATGCGGTCGCTCACCGGCCGCAGGTACGGCTCGTCGTTGGTCCGCCAAATCTCCGACGCGGCGGCCGTCGATCCGCCGCACGCCGAGTGATACGGCGCGTTCACCACGCGGCCGCCGAACGTGAGGACGAGCCACCGTGTCGACTCGACGGCCTGGGATCCGACCGCGGTTTCGGCGGCGACACCGCCGTAAAGCTGATCGAGCACGCCGGCGGTCACGTCGTACGGGCGCGCCGGCGTCAGGTGGATGTACGCGTAGCTGCGCGCCGTCACCGCCTGCGCCTGCACCGCCGCCGAGTCGCCGGGCGGACGGTCCCCCATCTCGAGGGGAACCACGCCAGGCAGATAGTCCTCGATCGACAGCGCGTTGATCTCGGCGAGCCCGCTGTCCGAGCCGGCGAACGTGAGCTCGCCCCGGTACGGCGATCCGTCGAGCGCCAGCAGCGCGGACTCCACCGGCTGCGCGCGAATCGAACCGTCGACCCACACCGTCGGAACGCCGTCGGGCCGCACCGCGCGAACGCGACGCCCCTCGTGCTCGATCCGCCACGCGGCCCCCGGGCCGCCGCGAGCCATCAGGCTGCCACCGGCGCTCAACAGATTGAACCCCGAGGGCGAAGACAAACGCGCCGCCGGCGCCCGCGCCGATAGCAGAACGCGAATGAGCGTCTCGGAACGCTGGGCCGGCCGATCGGCCCCATTGGTGCGGCCACTCGGCGACGCGGTCGCGAGGAGCGCGGCGGCGGTGAGCGCCGTCCGGCCGTTCATGCCACCGACCCCATCGCGGCATCGAGGCGGTCGAGCGTCTCGTCCACGACGCGGTCCGTGTGCGCCGACGACATGAACGCCGCCTCGAAAGCCGACGGCGCGAGATAGACTCCCCGCTCCAGCGCGGCGTGAAAGAACCGCCCAAATCGCTCCACATCGCTGGTCTTGGCGTCGGCGAAGGAGCGCACCGGCTCCTCCCGAAAGAAGAATCCCCACATCGTGCCGGCGCTGTCGGCCGTGAACGGAACGCGACGACGAGCGGCGATGCCGCGCAAGCCGAGCACGAGCCGGTCGGTTTGCCGGACGATCTCGTCGTGAAGCTCTACGGTCAGCGCGTTGAGCGTCGCCGTCCCCGCCGCCATGGCGACGGGATTCCCCGACAACGTTCCCGCCTGATAGACGGGGCCGTCCGGCGCGATCTGCCGCATGAGATCCCGGCGCCCCCCGTAGGCGGCGACCGGAAATCCCCCGCCGATCACCTTGCCGAGCGTGGTGAGATCCGCGGTGATGCCGAAGCGCTCGCGCGCTCCGCCAAACGCGACCCGAAACCCCGTCATCACCTCGTCGAACACGAGCAACGCGCCGTGGAGGTCGGCCAGCTCGCGGAGCCCGGGAAGAAACGCCGGATCCGGCGCGATGAAGCCGGCGTTGCCGACGACCGGCTCGACGATGATCGCCGCGACCGAGTGCGCGGCGAGCAGCGCTTCGACCGCGGCGAGGTCGTTGAACGGCGCGACGACCGTGAGCGCGGCCAGCGCGTCGGGAACGCCGGGCGAGTTGGGGAGACCGAGCGTCGCGACGCCCGAACCGGCGCGCACGAGAAAAGAGTCCGCGTGGCCGTGGTAGCAACCGTCGAACTTGAGCACGACGTCTCGGCCGGTCGCCGCGCGCGCGAGCCGGATCGCGCTCATCGTCGCCTCGGTGCCGCTGGAAACGAAGCGCAGCATCTCCACGTGCGGCATTCGTTCCGTCACGAGCTCGGCCAGCTCGACTTCCGCCTCGGTCGGGATCCCGAAGCTCGTGCCGAGCCGCATCGCTCGGTCCACTGCGTCGAGAACCACGGGCGGCGCGTGGCCGAGCACGAGCGGCCCCCACGACAGGACGTAGTCGATGTACTCGCGGCCGTCGGCGTCCCAGATGAGCGCGCCCTCTCCGCGCTCGACGACGAACGGGTCGCCGCCCACGCCGCGAAAGGCGCGCACCGGCGAGTTCACGCCGCCGGGGAACAGCTCGCGCGCCCGACGCATGATCGCCCGAGAGCCGCCGCTCACCGACCGTAGCTTCCGATGGAGCCGAGCATGGGCAGCGCGCGCACGCGTCGCGCTCTCGCGGGCGGCGCCGACACGACGCTCACGAGCGACGCCGCGAAATCGACGTCGTCGACGACGTCGTCCAACTCGACGTCGACGAACGAGCCCGGAGCGACCCTGCTCGCGCCGCTGAGGCGCGTCACCCCATCGATGTCGTCGGCCTGCCAGAGCACGCGAGCCTGGACGCCGTCGTCGTCCACGCGATCCACGATCGCGCGAACCGTGCGGCCGAGTCGCCGCTCGTATCGCTCGGACGTGATGAGCCGCTGCGTTTCGTTCAACCGCTCGAGCCGCTCACGCTTCTGCGCTTCGGACACGTCGTCGGCCATTTCCGCGGCGCGCGTTCCTTCCTGCGCGGAGTAGGTGAAGGCGCCGACGCGGTCGAACTGGATCTCCTCGAGGAACGCGAGCAGCGTTTCGTAGTCGTCTTCCGTCTCTCCGGGGAAGCCGACGATGCACGTGGTTCGAATGGCTATGTCGGGAACCGTCGCGCGAATCGCCTCGACGCGCGAGCGCACGGTCCGCTGCCGCTCCGGCCGCCGCATGCGCGCTAACACGGCGTCCGACCCATGTTGGATGGGCATGTCCAGGTATGGCACGATCCGCGATTCGGTCGCCATCAGCTCGAGCACGGCGGGCGTGAGCCCGGCCGAGTAGACGTAGAGCATTCGAATCCACGGAATCGACGTCTCGCGCACGAGCGCGGTGAGCACGTCGACCAGACCGAGCTTCTTGTCTCCCCTACCCGCCCGCAGATCGCGGCCGTAGTGGGCGAGGTCCTGCGCGACAAGATTGATCTCGCGCGCTCCCTGCGCCTCGAGCAGCTGCGCTTCGCGCACGATGTCGTCGAGCCCGAAGGATCTGTGCTTGCCGCGCATCAGCGGAATCGCGCAGAACGCGCATCCGTGGTCGCACCCCTCGCTGACCTTGAGGTAGCGCACGTGCGGGAGTCCGGCCACGAACTGCCGGACGCCCGGATGCGGGACCGGCGCGTCCTCGGCGGCGAGCAGTCCGCGCTCGGTGAGCTCCGGCACGAGCCGATCCATCTCCGACGCGCCCAGGAAGAGATCGACCTCGGGCAGCGCGGAGAGGAGCTCTTCTTTGTGGCGCTCCACCATGCATCCGACGCCGACCACTGCCTTGCACGAACCGCGGTCCTTGAGGCGACCGGCTTCGACCATCGCGTCGATCGATTCCTTTTTTGCCGCGTCGATGAAGCCGCACGTGTTGACGAGCACGACGTCGGCCTCGTCGAGGTCGCGCGTGTAGGTCGCGCCGCGGTCGGCGAGCTGCGCGACGTAGCGCTCGCTGTCCACGGTGTTCTTGTCGCAACCGAGCGTGATGACGGAGACCTTCATTGCGGCTATGTGACGGCGTGAAACTGGAGTTACGACGGCGGAGTGCGCGCGGGGCAGGACGGCGCCCCTGGGGTGGGTAAATCTAAAGTCCGTCGGGGTGGGCTCTTATGCCCCGAGGGCGCCAAGCGACGAATTGAGTCTTGCGGGTCTGCACTTTGCAATATAAAGTACTTGCCATGACATCACCTCTTTATGGCGCGGCGCCGGCCGGTGTGTCCGCCGCGCGGACCCCTGCCCCGGCGGTCTCTCCCGCCGTCGCCAGAACGACTCTGACCACCGCGATCCTCCTCGGCGCGGCCGCCGATGGGCTGATGCACGACGGGCCCGGCGGCGTCGGACTCGCGCTTTGGATCGCGATGCTCGTCGTCAACGCGGCCGCCCTGTTTTTCCGCGTCGGCCACACGCCGACTCGGCAAGCGCTCCTCTGGCTCGCCGCCGCGGTGTTGTTTTCCCTCGGCCTCGCCTGGCGGAACTCGGAGACGCTTCAGTTCTTCGATTTCCTCGCCACGCTCTTTTCGCTCGCGATGGCCGCCATTTCTGTGCGCGATCCGCGCGCCGCCCTGTTCGCCCGGCGCATGCGGGACACGCTGCTCACGGGGTTCGACGTCGCGGCCAATACCGCCTTCGGCGTTTTGCCGCTCGCGTTCCGGGAGGCGATCTCCAACGAGGGCGGTAAGCAGGCATTCGGACGCGCGCGCGCGCTCGTTCGCCCGGTGGTAATCGCGGTCGTCGCGCTCGTCATCTTCGGCGCCCTGCTCCGAGACGCCGACCCGATCTTCGCGAGCTGGGTCGACATCCCGTTCGACGTGGGCACCATCGTGTCGCATTTGGCTGTCGCGGGATTCTTCGCGTGGATCGTCGCCGGCTGGGCCCGCGCGGGCGTCGTGGAAAACCCCACGTCGCGGCGTTCGACCGCTCCGCTTCCGATTCAACTCGGCGCGGCCGACATCACCGCCGCGCTCGGCACGCTCGGCGTTCTCTTCGCCGCGTTCGTCGCGTCGCAAATCGGCTGGCTCTTCGGGGGCGAGAAGCTCCTGCATGCGAGAACAGGGCTCACGGCAGCGGCTTACGCGCGACAGGGCTTCTTTCAGATGGTATGGGTCGTGACGCTCGTCGTCCCCGTCCTCGTCGGCACGCGCGCCGCTCTGGGGCCGGAAAAGGCGCTGGCGCGGCGTCACACGCTGCTGTCGATCCCGGTCATCGCGCTTCTCGGCGCGATCATCGGCTCGGCCATGCTGCGGATGAAGATGTACGTGCACTACTACGGCCTCACGACCGACCGCTTCTACCCGGCCGTGTTCATGCTCTGGCTCGCGACCGTTATCGTATGGCTCGCGTTCACCGTGCTTCGCGACTGGGGACGGCCGTTCGTCGGCGGCGCCGTGCTCTCGGGGATGGCGTTTCTCGTCGGTCTGAACGTCGTCGACCCGGACGCGATCGTCGCGCGCGTCAACGTCTCGCGCGCCGAGCGAGTGACGCCGGGAACGGAGCCGGCTCTCGACCTCGAGCATCTCGCGTCGCTGAACGGACAGGGCGCCGCCATCGCCGCCGAGGCCGTGGCGCACGCCGATGCGATGAATTCGTCGGCATCGACGCCCAATTCTCCCGCGGCCCGTCGATGCCTGGCCGCGAAGACGCTGCTCAATCGATGGAGCCCGACCTCCCGCGCTCGGCAAGCGTCACAGCGGACGGGCGCGTGGCGTTACTGGAATCACGACGACGTCATCGCTTTCCGCGCCGTCGATGCACGGCTAGCCGATCTCGGGCGATTCGCGAACGAGGGATGCACGGCCGCCGACCCGCACTAGCGGTAGTTGCCGAATTTCAGCTCGACGCCGAAGTCCTTCTGGCGCAGGAGGGCCATCGCCGCTTGCAGGTCGTCCTTGGACGGTGAGGTGACGCGCACCTGCTCGCCCTGGATGGCGGCCTGCACTTTCTTGAGCTTCGCGTCCTTGATCGCGGCGGCCACTTTCTTGGCCGTGTCCGAGTCGAGCGCCGTCTTGAGCTTGATCTCGCGCCGCACCGTGTCGCCGCCCGCCGGCTTGATCTCGCCGACGTCGAGGTTCTTCACGGACACGCCGCGCTTGATGAGCTTCGACTGGACGATGTCGAACAGCGCGCGCATCTGGAAATCGCTGTTGGCCACGAGCTCGAGGAGCGCCTCGGCGCGCTTGAACTCGATCGCCGCGCTCGAACCCTTGAAGTCGTAGCGCTGCGCGACCTCTTTCTGCGCCTGGTTGACGGCGTTGTCGACTTCCTGGAGATCGACGCCCGTCGTGACGTCGAACGACGCTTGTTGGGGCATGCGGGAAGCCTACGGAGCGCCGTCCGCCGAAACCAGTCGCCCCCCGAAAAAGACCTGCTTCGCGCTCAGGGGCGCGAACGGAATCGTCGCCGCGACGCCCGTGCGCGCAGCGAGGATACCCGATTCACGGAGCTGCTCTCCTCGCAACGCGTCTCCCAGCGTCGTGGTCGGAGCGCTGGCGATGATCGCCCGGCGGGTCTCGTAGCCGAGGCTGAACGCCGCGGCGTCCGACTTCGTCACCGACTGCGCGGACCCGCAGCCGTAGCCACCCATCACAGTCGTCCATGCGCACGTGTGGTGGAATCCCAGCGCGTGCAGGAGCTCGTGCTTCATCAGACTGCGGCTCGCCAGCGCGGCGTTGGCCGTCACGCGAGTCTTGGCCGACAGCATGTTGAGGCCTCCGTCCCAGATCCAGTTCGTGTAGCCCGCGAAGCCGGTGAGCGTGCTGTCCACCCACACCAGCACGGCCTTGCGCGAAAAACCGTTCACGTCCTGTGGCGGCAGAGACGAGAGCGTCGCCGGCACGAACAGCTGGCGGCCCAGCTCACTCTGCATCTCGGCGATGATGTTCCACAGGTTGATCGAATCGGCGGCGCTGATCGGCGACGTCGTCGCGCTCGTGTTGAACGCCAGGGGAACGGGGAGATCCGCATCGTTCCATAGGACGACCGCGGACTTCCAGATCTGCGGGAAGAAGCTGTTGCAGTTCGCGTTCGAGTCGTCGGTGCACACGCGCTGGAACGCTTGCGTGAGACTCACGTCGACCGACGACGACGGGTAGGCCGGCGTGGAGAAGACGGACGTCTTGGGCACGAGCATCGGCCGCAGCGCCGTCGCCGACACGCGGTTCGTCGCCACGAGCGAGAAGATGGGGTGATAACGCCGCGTGCCGCTGGCCACGTCCACGAGAACGCTCATCGAATCGGCGGGGCCGAACGTGAGCGGCGCCGCGATCTGGAAGGCGCCCGCGGCGTCGAGCGAAGCGGTGAAGTCTTGAATGTTCGTGCCTGTGCCGCTCTCGACGCCGGCCACGAGCCCCGCGACCGTTCCGCCGTCGATCGCCGCCACACGTCCCGCGACGGACGTCGGCGTGACCACGGTCGCCTTCGTCGTACCGATCGCGCCACCATACGTGGCGCTGATCGTCGCGACGCCGGCGCGCAGGCCGGTCACCAACCCGGTAGCACTGACGCCGGCGATGGACTGGTCGGACGACTGAAAGGTCGGCGCCGCCCCCGAAACCGGATGGTTCGACGCATCCAGAGCGCGGGCGGTGATCTGCGCCGAACCGCCGACGCTCACGAGCATCGGGGCGGGACTCACGACGACGCTCGCGGCCGATCCGGACGAGGTGTGCGTGTCGGTGGTGCCCGACGATCCGCAGGCCGACAGGCCGGCGCAAACCACAACGCCGAGCACCGCGCGCGAGGCGCGGCGCCGACTAGCCGAGGTAGGACTCCAACGCACGCGCGCGGCTCACGTGCCGAAGCCGGGACAGCGCCTTCTCCTTGATCTGGCGGACGCGCTCGCGCGTGATGCCGAGCAGCGCGCCGATCTCCTCGAGCGTCATCGGCTCGCTGCCGTCCAGGCCGAAGTAGAGTCGAAGGATCTTCGACTCGCGCTCCTTCAGGTGCGACAGCGCTTCCTCGATCGACTCGGTGAGCGCCTTTTCGAAGGTCTGCTCATCGGGCGTCGGGTTGAGCGTGTCGGGGAGGTAGTCGAGGAGCTTGTTGTCTTCACCGGGGGTGAGCGGCGCGTCGAGCGAGAGATGCGTCTGCGAGATCGCCATCGTCTTGGCGACCTCTTCCTCGGTGATGTCCATGCCGTGCGCGATCTCTTCGTGCGTCGGATCGCGCCCGAGCTCCTGGAGCAGGGCGTTGGCGCGCTTGCCGATGCGATGGAGCGTCCCCGCCCTGTTGAGCGGCACGCGTACGATGCGCGACTGCTCGGCCAGCGCCTGGAGGATCGCCTGGCGGATCCACCAGACGGCGTACGAGATGAACTTGATCCCTTTCGTCTCGTCGAATTTGTGCGCGGCGCGAATGAGCCCGAGGTTGCCCTCGTTGATCAGGTCCGAGAGCGACACGCCCTGATTCTGATACTTCTTCGCGACCGACACGACGAAGCGGAGGTTGGATCGCACGAGCTTGTCGAGCGACTCCTGGCTGCCGTCGCGGATGCTCTGCGCGAGCCGCACTTCCTCATCCCGCGAGATCAGCGGATAGACGCTGATGTCGCGGAGATATTGGTCGAGCGAGCCTTCTTCGTACGACGATTTCTTGTTGCCGGTAGCAGCCATGCGGTGTCGTCGAGGCAATCTATCGGATCCGCTCACCGAGCCGCGTCCATCGGATGCGCGTGAGCCAAGCCAAGCTGTGTTCGGAGGAGTCGGGCGCATAACTGTAATAGATCACGAACGGCTGACCCTTGATCAATGAATCGGCGACCCAGCCCCAGTACCGGCTGTCGTAGGAGTTGTCCCGGTTGTCGCCGAGCGCCAGGTAGTTCCCTTCTGGGACGACCAACGGACCCCAATTGTTTCGCGAAGGGCGATATGCCACGCCGGCGGCCGCGGCCGACTTCACAAGGTAATCGCGCTGCCACCGAAATTCTTCCTGCTGAGGGTCGACATCCGGCTCGGTGTGCTCGACGTACCGCTCGCTCACGACGTGGCTGTTGCGAATCAGTGTCCCTTCTCTCATCTCGACTGTGTCGCCGGGCACACCCTCCAACCGCTTCACGAAATACTTCGTCAGGTCGCCCGGGTACTCGAACACTATTACGTCGCCGCGCCGCGGATCCCGAAGCCGCGGCAGCCGTTTGTGCGTGAACGGCACCTCGGCGCCGTACACCAGCTTGTTGACGAGGAGAAAATCGCCGATCTGGAGCGTGTTCTCCATGCTTCCGCTCGGGATCTTGAACGCTTCGACCAGGAACGTTCTGATCACGACGAACAGGAGCACCGACACCAGAAAGATCTTCGCCCACTCGCCGAGGAAGTCCAAACCGGAGCGCTTCCGGTTGAGGTCGCGTAGCGCATCGGATTTTTGCTGATCGGAGATCGAGCGCGTAGCGGGCGCGGCCGTGTTCCCGGCCGGTGGCGTGGCGGGTTCCTGGTTCGGTGACGGCGACGCCTGCTCGTTGAGACTCATCCAATGCTCACTGCGCTCACTGCCGGGGATGCGGTTGTGAGATAACGCCCGACAACAGACTCGGCTAGGGCACCCACGAGATCAATCCGGTGTGCCGAGATAGTTGTCGATCTGCGCCCGCTGCAACGCGCCCGAGAAATCCAGATATCCGACCTTCGTCTCCGAGAAGAATTCATACACTTCCCACCCGCCTTCCCGGTGGCCATTCCCCGTTTGTTTTACGCCGCCGAACGGAAGATGTGCCTCGGCCCCGATCGTCGGGGCGTTGATGTACGTGATTCCGGTGTCGAGCTCGTTCATCGCGCGCATTGCCACGTTGACGTCCCGCGTATAGACGGATGACGACAACCCATAGCGCACGTCATTGTTGACCGTGAACGCTTCGTCCGGCGTGCGGACGCGAACGACTGAAAGTACGGGTCCGAAGATCTCTTCCTGTTCGAGACGCATGCCAGCGCGGACGCGCGCGAAGATCGTGGGCTCGAAGAAATACCCGTGATCGAGCCCCGACCCGTTGGCACGGCGGCCGCCACACAACAGATCGGCGCCTTCTTTCTGTCCGATGTCGATGTAACGCTCGACCTTGGCGACCGAATCCTGATTGATCAGCGGACCGACGTCGGTCCCCGCCTTGCGCCCGTCGCCGAGCTTGAGCGAACGCGCGCGTTGGACGAGACGGCTCACGACTTCGTCGTGCACGCCATCTTGCACGATGAGGCGGCTCGTCGCCGTGCAACGCTGCCCCGTCGTGCCGAACGCTCCCCACAGCACGCCGTCGAGCGCCAGATCCAGGTCCGCGTCGTCGAGCACGATCATCGCGTTCTTGCCGCCCATCTCGAGCGAGAGACGCTTGTGCATGCGGCCGCAGACTTCGCCGACCACGCGCCCCGTCTCGGTCGATCCGGTGAATGAGATGACCGGAATCGACGGATGGTTCACGATGGCCGCGCCCGCCGCCTCACCCACGCCGTGCACGAGCTGGATCACCTCCGGCGGCAACCCGGCCTCGAGCAGAATCTCGACGAGCACGTGCCCGGTGTGCGGCACGTCTTCGGCGGGCTTGAAGACGCACGCGTTTCCGCACACGAGCGCCGGGAACATCTTCCACGTCGGAATGGCGAGTGGAAAGTTGAACGGCGTCACGATGCCCGCGATGCCGATGGGACGGCGAAAGCTCATCGCCCACTTGTCGCGCAACTCGCTGGGCACGGTGCGACCGAACAGGCGGCGTCCCTCGCTCGCGGCGTAGTACGCCGTGTCGATCCCTTCCTGCACGTCGCCGCGCGTTTCGGCCAGAGGCTTCCCCATCTCGCGCGTCATCAGGTCGGCGACGTCTTCCTTTCTCGCGGAGAGGAGGTCGCCGACGCGGCGCAGCACGTCGCCGCGCGCGGGCGCCGGCGTGCGGCGCCACAACTCAAATCCGCGCTGCGCGGACTCGACCGCCAGGTCGACGTCGGCCGAGCCGGACATCGGGAAGCGGCCGATCGTGTCGCGCGCGTCGGCCGGATTCTGATTCGCGAAATATTCACCGCTCACCGGCGGCACCCATTTCCCGCCGATGAAGTTCTCGAACGTTTTCATGGTTTCGTAGTTGGGGCCGGAGGCTTCGCTGGCGTCGGAGAGGGCGCGGGTGTAGTGGGCGCGGGCACCGGTGCCGGCTGAGGCTTGGTTGGAACGGCGGAACACGACCAGGCCGCGGGATGTTTGTCGGTGGGATACGCATAGCCGATACGGGGCAGAATCTCCAGGGAGCCGAGGAGCACGCCCCATACCGTGATGGCGAGCGACACGAGATGAGCGCGGCTCGCGCGATGCCGCCACGTCCAGATCGATGCCCACACGCCGCCGGCCGTCATCACGCCGACCGCGCCGAGATAGCCGATGAGTCCCACACCGCACCGCGACGGATACGGCCAAAAGGCCATGGCGATTCCGACGGCGAGCGCCAACGTCAGTCGCGCGAACACGCCGAACGACGACGTCGTGCGCGGCTCCGGCGGCGCCGGAGCGGCCGCCCGGCCACCCGATTTGGCCGGGACCTTCGCTTGTTTTTCGGGCGCGACCGGCATCAGCGCCTCGTCGGGCAGCGACGCCAGCTGCTTGTCGATCTTGGCGAGCTCTTTCTCCCAATCGCGGTCGGGTGCCATCAGGTCACGCTCTCTCTCGTGAGGCCGTAGCGCTCGATCTTCTTGTACAAGTTCGAGCGCGGCATGTCGAGCCCGCGCGCCGTTTCGGACACGTTCCAATCGTATTCACGCAATTTCGCGAGCAGAAACGCGCGCTCCGCGGCGTGCTTGAACTCCTCGAACGTCTTGCACTCGAGGAGCGATCCCAGTCCCGTCTGGTCGGTGTCGTGGCGCCCGCCGAGTCGCCCGACGTCGTCGGCCGTCACGCGCGGGCCGGCGGAAAGGATGAGCAGCCGTTCGATCGCGTTGCGAAGCTCGCGCACGTTTCCCGGCCAGTCGAGCTTCGACAGCCGCTCGACCGCTTCGGGCGCGACCGTTCGCGCGGCGACCCCCTCGCGCTTCGTGAGCACGTTCACGAAATGCGCGACGAGCAGCGGAATGTCTTCCCGCCGCTCGCGCAGGGGTGGAACGTGAATGGGAACCACGTTCAAACGATAGAAGAGATCCTCGCGGAAGCGCTGCTCGGTGATCTCCGCCTCGAGGTTCTTGTTCGTCGCCGAGAGCACGCGGACGTCCACCTCGATCGGCTTCGCGCCGCCGATGCGCGTCACGACGCCGTCTTGTAGGACACGGAGGACTTTTGCCTGGGCCGCCAGGCTCATGTCGCCGACTTCGTCGAGGAAGATCGTCCCACCGTGCGCTTGCTCGAACTTGCCGGCGCGGTCGGCGATGGCGCCCGTGAACGACCCCTTCATATGGCCGAACAACTCGCTCTCGATCAACTCACTCGGGATCGCCGCGCAGTTGACCTCGACGAACGGCTCCTCGGCGCGCGTCGACTGCGAATGGATCGCGCGCGCTACGAGCTCCTTGCCCGTGCCGTTCTCGCCGGTGATCAGGATGCGCGCGGGCGTCTTCGCGACGCGGTCGATCTTGTCGATGACGAGGCGGATGCCGTACGACCGCCCGACGATCTCGTAGCGTGATTGAATCGTCTCGCGGAGCCGCGCGTTCTCCTCGTGGAGGTCGAGGTGCTGGAGCGCGTTCCTCAGCGTGACGAGGATGCGGTCCGTGTCGAGAGGCTTCTCGAGGATGTCGTACGCGCCGAGCTGCGTCGCTTCGACCGCGGTCTGGATGGTCGCGTGGCCGCTGATCATCACCACGATCGCGCTGGGGTCGTGCTCCTTGATTTTCTTGAGGGCCTCGACACCGTCGATGCCCGCCATCTTCACGTCGAGGAACACCAGATCCGGCCGCTGCTTCTGGTACTCGGTGATCCCGTCGACGGCGTTGCCGACGGCGCGGACCTCGTACCCCTCGAACTCGAGCAGTTGGCCGAGC
Source organism: uncultured Gemmatimonadaceae bacterium (assembly GCA_963736315.1). GTDB lineage: Bacteria > Gemmatimonadota > Gemmatimonadetes > Gemmatimonadales > Gemmatimonadaceae > JAQBQB01. The sequence continues at coordinate 412,323 of CAVTOB010000002.1, forward strand.
GTCGCGCGAATCCCTTGCTCGTCGTCGACAATCAGGATGCGCCGCGCAATGCTCATCGCACCGTCTTGTACAAGGTGACCTTGCTGTTCGCCACTCGAATGTCACCTATGTAGGCGGGGATCGGCAACGGGAGGGCGTTCGGCGCGACCCCGGCCTGCGGTCGCCCGGACCGGATCCGGTCGATGAGGGATACGATCATCCCCTTGGGGATCGGAAGCCCGTGGATCCGCGCGTCGGACACCTCGAACACGGCGACTCCCGGCTTCGACACGCCGAGCGTCCCCGTGAGCTCGACGCGCTCGCGATCGTGCACGATGCCCACCGCGTCGCCGATCGCGCCGCCCAGGTCCGAGACCGACACCACGGCGCGCATGGAGAGCTTATCCCCGTTCGCCATCGCTTCGACGCTGTCCGCGGCGGTCGGCAGCCGCTTCGCGACCTGCTGGTAAGCGTACGACGCGAGCGCCGCCGGCGACAACGTCTCGAAAACCTGGCCGCGTGGCTCGCTGAGGCGCTTCAGCGCCGCTCGCATCGTGTCGGCGGCGGCGTCGGACAGCGGCTCCCAGCGTTCGGTGGCGACAACCGCCGTCGGCGCATGGCTGGCGCGCGTCGCGAGACGCGACATCCACATGTCGCGCGTGAGCCAGCCGGCCACCGCCAACGCGACGAGCACGAACAGACAGCCGAGTCTCGTGATGCATCCCATGTCATTCGCTCCGAAGCGGCGCCGATGCGACGGTCGAATACTTCGAGCCGCCGGATCCCAGCTCACTCTGCATGAGGTCGAGCGACTGGACAGTCACGTCGGCCCCGTAGTCCACGTCGCGCGCGGCGCCCGTGAGCGCACGCACGCGCTCCTCGGGAAGTGGATGCTTCACGCGTGCCAACGTGAGGTGCGGGTGAAAAGGGCGCCCGTCGACGTCGAAGCCGAGCGCTTCGCAGGCGACCTCGATGTCGTTGTGCAACAATTCCAACCGCGGGTCCTGTTCCACCCCCATCCATACGACTCGCGCCCGCCGAAAGTTCGGAAATGCCCCGATGCCGCCGAGATGCATGGTCAGCTCACGGTGTCGCCCCGCGATCTGGGCGGTCGCGGCGCGAACGGCGTCCGCGGTTTCCGGAGCCTGATCGTCGAGGAATTTGAGCGTGAGGTGGAGTCTCGCTTCGTCCACCCACCCGATGTCCGGGGCACACTCGCGCAGCGGCCCCGTCGCCGCGACGATGTCGCGGCGGACGTCGAACGGCAGATTAATCGCCAGAAACAGGCGCACTCGCCGCGTCCGAGTCGTGTGTGCGGGCGCGCCCGATCCGCGCCAGTTCGTTGAGCGCGCCAGAGCGGAATCCGCGCGGATCGATCTCCACGCGTTGGTACCCGGCCTCGATCAGCGCATGCTCGAGGACCGTGCGCCGCTCGCCGGCGCTCCATTGGGACAACTCGGACGCCGCAAGCTCGACGCGAGCCAGCTCCCCGAAGTGTCGAACGCGAAGGTCGCCCGCGATGCCGAGCGCGCGCAGCGACGCCTCGGCGCGCTCAACGCGTTTGAGCCTTCCTACGGTGACGGGCGTGCCGTACGGAATGCGAGACGAAAGGCAGGGCGACGATGGCTGTTCGGACGTCGGCAACCCGAGCGCGCGCGAGCGGTCCCGGATCTCCGCCTTGGTGAGTCCGAACATGGCGAGGGGTGAGACGACGCCGAACTCCCGCGCGGCACGCGCTCCCGGCCGATGGTCGCTCAGGTCGTCGGCGTTCGTCCCGTCTGCAACGACGTCGATGCCGCGCGCACGGGCCGCGGGCACGACGTGGGACCAGAGCTCCGACTTACAGAAATAGCAGCGGTTCGTCGGATTGGCCGCGTAGCGCGGATCCTCCAGCTCGGCCGTATCGATCTCGAGGACCTCGAGTCCGATCGCGCGCGCGGTCTCACGCGCGGCGGTCCACTGGCTTTCCGGATACGACGCACTTCGTCCGGTGACGGCAAGCACGTGGTCCGCGCCGAGCGCACCGACGGCGACCGCCGCGAGATACGCGGAGTCCACGCCCCCGCTGTATCCGATCGCGATTCGCCCCTGCTCGCCTAGCCAGCCGCGCAGCTCAGCTTCCTTGTGGGCCGCCATGCGCGAAACGTAAACGCCCTCGACGTGCGTCGCGCCGGCGCGACCTGCGCCGGACGAAACGATCCCGGTCGAGCAAGGCCCGGCCGGGATCGTGTCCGCTGTCGGAACGTGTCGTTACCGGCGGATCGAGAGGCGATTGCTCGACGGGTTGAAGCGACAGGTGATCGGCACCCCGTCGCGCCCGTTGCGGCGAACGGTGAGCGCCACGTCCCAGAGATTGCCGCGTCGCGTCGCGGGGCCGACCGCCAACACGCGATAGCCCGGCGCGGAATTCACGAAATCCTCACAGCGGCGCTGGGCGCGCATGTTCTGCGTTTCCAGACGCCCCCCGGCCGTCCCCGATCGCTCGAATCCGGGCAGATCCACCAAGCCGCGCGCCCCGTCGTAACGGCAGGTCACGTCGATTTCCGTGGCGCCGCGGCGCACGTGCATCGGAAACGAGTACATGCTTCCGTGAAGCGATTCACGGTCGCGGCGCAGGACTACGTAGCCGGCCCGCGCGGCGGCGGCGCTGCACGCATCGCGCGCGCGTCCCCACATGCCGGGTTGCTGCGCCTGGACGCGCGTACTGAGCAGCGTCGCGGCGGCGAGTGAGACGAGGCCGATATGCACCCACGGCCGTCGAGTTCGGTCATTCATGGCAGCTATACCTCATCATTGATGACATCGCGTTAACGTTGCGCGACTGGAGTTGCTCGCGCGCGTGTTAGCCCTTAGGGCACGATCCGCGCCGCACGCCGAGTGATTCGCGTCCGCAGTCGTCATCGCGGACGGAACCGCAGCGCCTCCGCCACGTGCGGCTCGGCCACGGCGTCGCTGCCGCCGAGGTCGGCGATGGTGCGCGCGACTCGCAGCACCCGGTGATAGCCGCGCGCCGACAGCTTGAGCGTTTCCATCGCCGCCGTCACCAGCTCGCGCGCGGACGGCTCGATCCCGCCGTGTGAGAGCAGCCAGCGGCCCGGGGCGTGCGCGTTGCATCGGACGCCCTGGAGGCGTGCGTAGCGGCGCCGCTGCACGGCGCGGCTCTCCTCCACACGAGCGCGGATCACCGACGACGCCTCGCCGTCGCTCGGCTGCTGGAGCGCGGCGGGGGCGACGGCGCCCAGCGTCACGTGCATGTCGATGCGGTCGGCGAGCGGCCCCGACAGCCGCGCTCGATAGCGAACGATCTCCGACTCGGAACAGGTACACACGCGCGTCGGCTCGCCGGCGTTGCCGCAGGGGCAGGGATTCATCGCCGCGATCAGCGAAAATCGCGCGGGGAACGCGACGCTCAACGCGGCGCGGGCGATGACGACGCGGCCGTCCTCGAGTGGCTGGCGCAACGCTTCGAGCGCCCCGCGAGGAAACTCGAGCAGCTCATCGAGAAACAGCACGCCGTGGTGCGCGAGGCTCACCTCCCCCGGTCGCGGAATGCCCCCACCGCCAACGAGCCCCGCCGACGAAATGGAATGATGCGGCGCGCGAAACGGCCGAGCGGACACGAGACCGCCAGACGACGGCAAGAGGCCGACAACCGAATGGATCGCCGTGACCTCGAGCGCTTCATCTTCGGTGAGCGACGGAAGAATGGACGGCAGCCGTCGCGCGAGCATCGTCTTTCCCGCACCGGGCGGCCCGACGAGTAGACAGGCGTGGCCGCCGGCCGCCGCGATCTCGAGCGCGCGCTTGGCGCTCGCCTGCCCCGAGACGTCCGCGAAATCCACGTTCTCGTCGCACACCACACCCTCGATCGGTCGCTCGGCGCGTGACAACGATCCCGTCCGCAACGATTCGACCAGTGAGGCCAATGAATCAGCGGTGAACGTGCACAGCGATCGTACGAGCGACGCTTCGGCAACGTTCGACGGGGGGATCACGATGCCGCGCAGCCTCGGCGCGCCCGTCAGGTGTCGGGCGACCGACAGCACGCCCCGGACCGGCCGAATCGCCCCGTCGAGTCCCAGCTCGCCGAGGAACGCGAGGCCATCCACGCAGTCGGCGGCGAGCGCGCCGACGGCGACGAGGAGCCCAATCGCGATCGGCAGGTCGAACCCCGTCCCGGCCTTTCGTTGATCGCCCGGCGACAGACTCACGGTCACGCGCCGAGCCGGGACAGCGAAGCCGGAGTTGGCGAGTGCGGCCGAGACGCGCTCGCGGCTCTCCTTCACCTCGCCGGACGGAAGACCGACGATGGTCCAGTGCGGCAGCCCCTGAGCTACGTCTACCTCGACGCAAACATCATAGGCGTCGATTCCGAGCACGGCTGCGGAGCGGATGGCGGCGAGCATACCGCGACACTAGGCACGGGAGCCGGCGAACGCGTCATCATCGCATTGCCGAGTCTCTCTGAATGACGCAGCGGGTTGTCGATCTGTCGCGCGCCATAGGCGCGCGACAGATCAGTTTCGCGACGGCGGCCGATCCGTGTCGACGCAGAGCACCTTGAGCTGCTGCCGCGCGTACGGATCGAGCTGGTCGAGCATGTCGAGCGACTGCTTCGCCGTTTCGGCGAAGGAAGTTTCACCGGCGTGAAGCCCGACGCGGGCGAGCGGAATGACGTCGGCCGCCATGCGCACCCGTTTACAGCTCTCACCTTTGTCGCTGAGCTTCATCGATTCCTTGAGCGCCGTCTGCGCGACGGCCAGCGCCGCCACACCGGTGAGAAAGCGCGCTTGCTCCGAGGTTTGCACCGAGTCGGCGAAGGCGAGCATGCGGAGCGCGGCCGCGAGGTCGGCGTTGGCCTGCGCTCCGCTTGCCGCCGCCTGGTACAGCGCGTTCCCCTTGGCCAACGCGAACGTCGCCACGAACGTCGAATCGTCGCCGCTCGCCAACGCCGCGTGCAGCGAGGCGAGGGCGCTGTCCGGACGGCCAAGCTCGATTTGAAGCTGCGCGATCGACATATGCCCGTGTTTGGCAGCCGAGTCGAGCAATACCAATTGCCTGGTGGCGTCCAACGCTTCGGCGACCTTGCCGCGGGCGTGCAGCTCCGTGGCGTGGAGGTTCAACAACTCCACGTTCTGCGGAAAGAGCGCGAGCCCGCGCGGCAACACGGTGTCCGCCTCGGCTTTGATGTACTGCGTGTACAGCGCGTACATCTTCGCGTCGTTGCGGGAACGCGTTGCACGCCGTGCGCGAGCGTCTCGACCGCTTTGATCGTCTGGTTCGCCGAGTGGTACGCGAAGCCGAGCCGGTAATAGAAGAGCGAATCGCGGCGGCTGACCGAGTCACGCTCGAGGAGCGCCTCGCCGGCGGCGATCGCCACCGGCCAGTGCTTGTTCTCGTACGCAGCGCGCCATTTCTGAAGGAGAAAGCGAATGTCCTCCGGATGCGCGTTGCTGAGCGCGACGAGAAAGGGCTCGGCGCGCGACGCGTTGCCGCCGTCGAGCAACGCGTAGCCGACACGCACGGCGAGGTCGAGATCCGCCGTATCCGTGGCCGCCAGGCGGATCCAATACCCCGCGGCCGGTTCACGACGCCGCAACGAGTCGAGCGCGACGGCGGCGGCCTCGAGTCCGTGCGGGCTCACCGAATCGATCGCGAGGAGCGACTCGGCCTCCGCGAGTACTTCTTTGGCGGGCGCCCCATTCTGATGCAGTGCCCAAACGAGGCACGTCCGAACGATCGATCCGCGCGGATACGCGTTGACGCCTTCTCGCGCCGCTTCGACCGCGCGGAGGCCGCTCCCGGCACGGAGCGCGTTCTCACAGCGGCGCTCGTGCACGAGCTGCACGCGCGCCGCCGCGATGGAGCGCGCGAAGAGTACGGCGGCCGAGTCGAGCTTCGGCGCCGTCGCGTCGGGGAGCGGTTGCCGCAGCCGCTCGTCGCGGAGCAGCATGAGCGATCCTGAAAGGCGCGGACCCGCCGGCCCGTTGGACACCGACGCCATCACGAACTCGTCGGCGCGGAAGTACTTGCCGGCGGAGCGGATTTCCTGAAGGTCGTAGGTCGTGTCCGGGTTGTAGCCCGCGCGCTCCATGCGGTATCCGACGTCGCCCGCATCGATGAGGTCGACCTCTTTCTTGTCGATGAGGCGGCCGACCCGCGAGCGCACCGCGTCCGCTGCCTTGCGGCCGAGCTTCATGTCGGCGCCGGCATGTGGCGCGAAGTTCACGATGAGCAGGCCCTGACGCGTGAACTCCGGCTGTTCCTTTTTCCCGCGCTGCGCGCCACCAGATACACCGATGGCGACCATCAGCAGGAAGCCGCCGGCCATCGCTCTTCGCGGCTGACGGGGGGCGCCCCGGAACATCCGGCGGAGGGGTCGGCTTTCGAGAGCGCGGGTAGGAAGCAAGCTCTAACTATGCAGTCGGTGGCAGCCCCTGCGACACCCATGCGGGCCCGAACCAAGTCACTACGGACTACGCGGAGGGACTGCTGAACATCACGATTTCTGGCACCAATCGCTGCCACCAGGCCAATTCGGGCGGCCCATGTGTTCCCTTTCAACCCGACCTGGAATTCATCGGACACTGCTCGGCCGTGAGCTTGTCGAAGTCCGGCATCCGGACGCGCCACCCGTACTGAAGCGTCGCGTGCGCGTCACCCGCCGCGAGCTGGCACTGGTATCGACCCAGATAGAAGTCGAACGGATCGCGGGAGATCGGAGTCGACCAGGTCGAGGTCGGAATCCACCATGGTGAGCTTGCCGAACTTGAGCTGGCCGCGCCGAATCGCGACGAAGTTCGGCGACGCCATCGCTGAGGGCACCAGCGAGCGCAACGCCGAATCGCTGACCGCGTTGGGCGAGCCGATCACCAGCCCGATGCCGTTCGCGCAGCAATCGAGCGACGCGATCGCGCCGCGAAGGTGCGGCGGCGGCAGGTTCGAGAACACGTCGATCAGAATCGTATTCTTCTCGACGCGCAGGTTCCCGCTCGCCGGGACGTTGATCATCGCCGAGAGGCTGATGTGCAGCGCGCTGAGCAAGCCGGTCACGCCGACCGCGCCGATCTTCACCTCTTTGGTCTCGATCGCCAGCCAACGTCCCTCGCGAATCGACGGTGTGCCGGCCATCGTGAACGGGATCGTCGCGCCCTTCGAGAGCGTTCCGTGAATCACCAGGTTCTGGCCGTCCGCTTCGACGCGCAGGTTGCGGACATTCGCGTTCGGATAGGCGAAGATCCGCGTGTTCAAGAGGACCTCGACCTGCGGCTTGGTCAGGTGAACCGACGCGCCGCTGACGTCGAGGTCGAAGCTCGCCGGATCGTCGAACGATACGATGGTGGCCGGGGGCGCCGGCCGCATCTGCGCGTGAATCCTGTCGATACCGACGACCAGGTCCTTCGTGAACCTGAATTGGACGTTTCGCATCGTGAGGACGGGCGAGACGTTCGGATCGACGACCGAATCAGTCGCGGCGCGGCGGGCCGAGTCGGCCACGTTTCCCGCGGCCATGGCGGGCGTCGTCGGACCCGAGCACGCGGCGGAGCCCGCCGCGAGCCACGCGGCGAGAATCCATTTCCCGGTCGCGAGCCGGGTTGACCTCACGAAGCGCGCACGTTCTCCCATATGTGCCGTATCCCTCCACGCGCCGGCGGGTTCGCCGGGAGTCCTCTCCTTCATCATCTCGCAAGGAACGGTCTAACTCGTCGGCCGCCTCGTCGCGGGTGGCGGCGCGACTTAACTTGCGAAATGCCGAGTACGGAGGCGGGCTCGTGGGCTACGAGGTGAAATGCCGCGCGCGCGTCGTGGACAAAGACAACGCGCGCGAGGCTTACGGGACGGTTCTGCTCGAGACGGACGAGCTCGTCGTACGCGGCGACGCGCGGGTGCGAATCAAGCGCACGGAGAAGCTCGTGCGTCCGCTCGCGTCGCGCCGATCGGTTACGCCGGTCAAGTCGAACGGCGCTCGCGCCTCGAAATGAGCGAGTCGGCGCCAGACGGTCCCCTGCTCCTCTACGACGGAAGCTGCGGATTCTGCGCGGATACGGTGCAGTTCGTCTTGCGGCACGACGTCCGCGCGAGGACGCTCAACTTCGCGAGCTTGCAGGGGCCCACGGGGACGGCGATCCGCGGTCGCCATCCCCAGCTCGCGTCGGCCGATTCTGTCGTCTGGCTCGAGGGAATGAACGACGCGGCGCCGCTCGTGCGATCGGCCGCCGCATTGCGCGTGATGCGCTACCTCGGAGGTACGTGGGGCGCGCTGGCGGCCCTCGTGGGGCTGGTGCCTCGGGGAGTTCGCGACTGGGGGTACGACCTGGTCGCGCGACATCGGCACCGGCTCGCCGTCGACGGCGCGGCGTGCGTGATTCCGACGGAGAAGGAGAGAGAGCGGTTCATCGACTGATTGCTGAGATCTGGGAGCTGAGATCTCAGTTGTGAGCTGGCTTCGCGCGCCGAAGCCGGCTGCCACGTTTCGCGACCTGGGAGCGAGACCAGCATCCCGGGCCGCCACGCCCAGCTCACCCGCCACCCAGGAAGCGCCGCACCGCGGCGAGTACCTCGTCTCGATTGCTCACGAACACCCAGTGGTGCGCCCCGTGGATCTCGAGGACGGTGCCGTGCTCGACCTCTCGTCGAAACTGATCGCGCGAGCTGCGGTCGACGCGGTCGAGTCCGCGAATTACGTCTTGCCACGCCGCGGCGTGCTCACGGTCGGCACGCTGCCACGGCTCGAGCTGCGCGACCGAGTCCGTGATGGCGTAGATCGCCAGCGCCGGCGCCTTCACGGCGTCGTAGTTCGGGTGCTCGGCCTGGATCGACTGATACGCGTTCGTGATTTCCTCGCGCCAGCCGTCGTACTTGAAGCGCGTGCGAATGTCGGCCTCGGGGATGTTCACGCCGCGCACGCGATGCACGAACGCGACGTACGCGGCCGGCGTCGCGGTGTCGGCGGCGGTCGGCTCGGGGCGCCCCGGTATGTTCGGCGGAACGGGAAAGATCTCCTGCAACAGCGCATCGGCGGCCACGCGATCGTAGGCCGCGTCGAGATACACGAGCTTGTCGACGAGCGAGGGGTACTGTCCCGCTAGCCGAGTCATTTCTTCGCCGGCGATCGAATGGCCGATCACCGTCACCCGGCCGAGGTGAAGCGCGGCGATCGCCGCCCTGATGTCGGCCACGAGGCGGCGCGTGTCGTAGCCGGAGTCGGGATGATCGGACTCGCCGAATCCACGCCGCGTGAGCGCGACGACGTGGAACTTGTCGGTGAGCAGCGGCGCGAAATCGTCGAACGAGTGGGCCGTGTTGCCGAGGCCCGCGAGAAAGAGAATCGTCGGGGCCCCCGCGGGACCGCCGAAGTCCAGGTAGTGAAGCCGGACGCTCGGCGCGACGCGCACCATGCCGCTCGTGTGATGCGTCGTGTCGCGCCAGGTGCCGCCGCGGGCGCGCGACTGGGCGGCGACCGGCGCACGCGCCGCGCCGAGCGCGACGGCGCTCAGCGCGAACGCGGCGGCAGCGCTGCTACGGAACGACCTTGCCCGACGACAGCTCTTTGGTGAGGCGATAGAGGAATTCCTCGCTGTCGTAGTACGACTTGATCAACACGCGCTCGTCCTTGCCGTGCGCGCGGTTGTCGTTCGGGTCGCCGAACAATCCGGAAACTCCGTACCCGGGGATGCCGATCGCGCGCAGATATTTGCTGTCGGTGGCGCCGGTGCCCATCGTGGGAATGACGAGCACGTCGGGGCCGAACATCTCGTGCGTGAGCTTCTCGATCGGACGCATGATCTCCGGGCTGAGCGGCGACGGCGCCGCATGCTCCATCGCCGGCGCGCGCGAGATGCTGACCCCGGTGTCGCCGGCGGCCTTCAAGAGCGAGGCGCGCACGTCTTCCGGATCGTGTCCCGGCGCCATACGGCAGTTCACGTTGGCGCTGGCGGCCTGCGGCAGCGCGTTCCGCGCGTGCCCGCCGGTGAGCATGGTCGCGACGCACGTCGTGCGCAGCATCGAGCGGTAGCGCGGGTCGCGCGACAGAGTCGCCGACGCCTTGGCGTCGTTCGGATTCGCGACGATCGCGCGCATCGCGGCGCCGATTTCGGGCGTCTCGATCGTCGCCGTGCGCGTGAAGAACTCGCGCGTCACGTCGTTGAGCATGACGGGAAACTGGAAGGTCGCGATGTGCGTCAGCGCCTGCGCCAGTTCATAGATGGCGTTGTCGTCGCGTGGCACCGACGAATGCCCGCCGCGATTCGCCGTCGACACGGTGAAGTTCGCCGACACCTTCTCCGCCGCGCCGACCGAGTTGATGAACGGTTTGCCGTCGCGCAGCGACCCGCCTCCGCCCTCGTTGAGCGCGTACGCCGCGTCGATCAGCTCGCGGTGGTTGGCGATGAGCCAGCGCACTCCGTTCGACCCGCCGCCCTCTTCGTCGGCGGTGAGCGCGAGAACGATGTCGCGGTCGGGGACGTAGTGTTCCTGCTTGAACCGAATGAGCGTGGTGACGAAGATCGACGCCATCGCCTTGTCGTCGCCCGACCCTCGGCCGTAGTAGTAGCCGTCGCGTTCGGTGAAGACGAACGGATCGAGATCGGGCGACCAGTCTTTCTTGAGAGCCTGAACGACATCCAGGTGCGCGAGGAGAAGCAGCGGCTTTCGCCCGCTGGACCCGGTGCCGTGATAGCGGACGACGATGTTCCCCTTGTCCGCCCGCGGGCCGCCCTGGAAGATGTCGGACTCGGCGAACCCGGCGTCGCGCAGCCGTTTCGCCACCGCGTTCGCCGCGACGGTCGTGCTACCGACCGAATCCGCGGTGTTGATCTCGACCATCTCTTTGTAGATGTCGTGCGCCAGCCGCTGGTCGGCGCGCAACGGGGCGCCCTGCTGGTATTGAGCGGCGAGGGTGGCGGGAAGAGCGAGTGCAGTGAGCGCGACCGCGAGTCGCATCGAAGGCTCCGGCGAGGGTGCGCGGAAGTGTACGATGCGAAAACGAAGGCGTGAAGAGCGCTCGGCCACTTTGAGTTCAGGCCGGTTGGATGGATCGGCTTCGCGCTCGAAGTCGGAGGTCTGACATCTGACGTCCGACATCAGACCCGGCGTTTTTCGGAGGGGCTTCGACGTGTCGCGGCGCTCCGCCGCGTCACGCCCGGTCTGAAGTCAGATGTCCGACGTCAGACCTCAGATTTCGAGTGATAATCCGTACCACCCCAGCGAAGACAGGCCGACGAATGGCCGCGATCCCGCCGCGGTTTCGCCGCCATGTCTCAGCCGGCGCCGAGTCTCTTCCTGATGTCTCTCGCGCCCGACGACACTCCCAGCGCCACCGACAACCCGAACAGCAACGCCGTCCCCGTCCCGACGAGCGGCAGAATCATCACGATCGGGATGGCCACGATCGCGGCTCCAACCCCGGCGAGCACGGGCGCCAAACCGTTCTGCACGGCGTCCACGTACTGCAACCGGTTCACGGTGAAGCGACGGGCCTGCCAGAAGCCGAGCGCCGTTGCGCCGACGGTCATGGCGAGACCGGTGATCGAAGCGAGGAAGTGGAACACGAGACCCTCCGAAATGACACGCGACGTTGCTCGTGCATCAGTACGTGAATCCTGCACCGGAGTTTCAGCGCGCCGCTAGTCTCAGCCGAAGCCGTCCGATAGCTTTGGCGTGGCGGCCTGAGACCCGGCACGCGGTGCCCACCACGCATTACGCACGAGAATTCGATGGTCACGTTGCGCGTCGTCCGTCATGACCGGGAACTGGTGCTGGCCGAGGTTCCCAGCGACGTGATCCCGAGCCGCGGCGAGGTGCTGCAGCTCGACACCCTGGACGACACCGGCGAAAAGTCGAGACCCAGCACGCTCTGGCGCATCGTCTCCGTCACGGTGCACGTCCCGTCCCTCGCTTCATCGGCGCAGCGCGACGGGTCTTCGCTCGCGGTCCGGCAGGTCGAGGTCGCCGTGCTCCCCGACATCGCCCTCGTTCCCGAGTTCGCCGCGGCAGCCGAGAAGATCCTTTCCGAGTCGAAGATGTGACAGACGCTCCGTCGAGCCGAGTGACCGGAGGGGGGGATGCGTTGGCGGGAGCCGACCTCGCAACGGGCCGGCTCCTGTCGATGTACACCCGGACGCAGGAGCTGCCGGCGCACCTGCGCGAGTGGCGGCTGCCGCCGGGCTGGACGTGGGGATCCGAAGGACTTCACACGCAGCATCGCCACTATCAAGAGGTCGTCGACGCGCTTGGGCGGTCGCTGTCGTTGGTGACCGCGCCGAACGACGCGCACGCTGTATGGCTCGAGTCGGAGGCGCGCCACTTGGCGCACCGAAACCACCCGGCGATTCCGACGACGTACCACTACTGGTCGACGTTCACGGTGAACCAGCGCGGGCCGGGCTACCTGCGCCGCTGGATCGCCGGGGAAACGATCGCCGCGCGCATGGCGCGCATGGGCCCGGACGACGTGCCCGGCGCGCTCCGCGTGCTGCGTGAGATCGGCTCGGGTTTGAGCTACCTCCACGACCTCGGGGCCGCGCACGGATGCATGGCCCCCGAGACGGTCTTCGCGTCGCCGATGGGGCGTCTCTGGATGATGGGGTGGCAGTGGGCGATGCCGACGTCGGAGATCCCCAGCGGCATCTCTCCCGACTTCCGGTTCATGCCGGTGCCGCACGAGTGGACCGACGGCGAGTGGTGTCCCACTCCCGCGAGCGACCAGTGGCAGCTCGCGGCGACGTGCTTCGCCGCGCTCACGGGTGAGAACCCGCCGCCGGACGAAGTGCCGCCGATCCAGCTCATGCGTCCCGACTGCCCACGTGCTCTCGCCGGCATCATCGATCGCGCGTTGAGCGCGGACCCCGAGAAGCGATTTCCATCCATCGCGGCCTTGCTCCGCTCGATCGATCGTCTGATCGGCGGACGCACAATGGTCGCGCTGGCGGGCGACGAACCGGAGACGTCGCGCGCCAACGAGTCGCCCGAAACGCGACTCCGCTGGGCGCTCGCCGACGATTACGAGGTGCTCGCCGCGCTGGGCTCCGGCTCGTTCGGCTCCGTGTGGCGCGTGCGCGACCTGACACTTGGCCGCGAGGTCGCGCTCAAGCTGCTCCATCCGCGCGTCGCGCGCGATGAACGCATCGTCGGCCGATTTCGGCGCGAAGCGAGGCTCGCGGCGCAGCTCGCCCACCCGGCCATCGTTCCGATCTTCGACTGGGACAGCCGTGGCGACGTCGCCTGGTACACGATGGAGCTCGCCGAAGGCGGATCGGTCGCGGACCTCGTCGCGCGGTCCGGGCCGCGCACGCTCAACGAGATCGCGCCGCAGGTGGACTTCGTCCTCAACGGCCTCTCCGCGGCGCACGCGATCGGCATCGTTCACCGCGACCTGAAGCCGGAGAACGTTCTCATCGACCGGTACGGACGTTGGCGCCTCGCCGACTTCGGCATCGCCAACGCCACCGGGGAGGAAACCGCCGGCGCGTCGGGCACGCCGGCGTTCGCGCCCCCCGAGCAACTCCTCGGCGAAGAACAGGACGCGGCGGCCGACTGCTTCTCGCTCGCGGCGATCGTCGCGTACGCGTTGACGGGAACGCCGCCGTTCGGTGAGCGGGACAGCGCATCGATTCTGGCGCGGGAGTTGCGCGGCGACGTTGACCTGTCGTCGCATCCGACGGAGCTCGCCGAGTGGTTGCGCCGCGGTCTCGCGGCTTCGGCGTCGGAGCGGTTCGAGGACGCGGCGAAGATGCAGGCCGCGTGGCGCGACGCCGTGGGCGCGGTTCTCGAGCAGGACAGGCAGGTCCCGTGGTGGAGACGGTGGTTCGCCGGCGACGCCGCCGAGGGCGGCGTCTCGTGGACGGGAGACACGTTTCTCTCCAAGTAGGCGGAACGACGGATGGCGATAACGAGCACCGATCCGGCGACGGGCGAGCAGCTGCGTGAGTTCGCGCCGCTGACGGCATCGGCGATCGAGGACAAGCTGTCGTGCGCCGACCGCGCCGCGCGCTCGTGGGGATCGACCCCGCTCGACGACCGCGCGCGCGTGCTTCGCCGCGCCGCCGACTTGCTCGACGAGCGCCGCGACGAGTACGGAAAGCTGATGACGCGCGAGATGGGCAAGACGTTCGCCGCCGCCAAGGACGAAGCCGCGAAGTGCGCGACGAGTCTTCGCTACTACGCCGATCACGCGGCCGAATTTCTCGCCGACGCGCCGGTCCCGGTCGAGGGTGAGCGGAGTTACGTCGCGTTCGAGCCACTCGGCGTGGTGCTCGCCGTGATGCCCTGGAACTTTCCCTTCTGGCAAGTGATCCGGTTCGCCGCTCCGGCGCTGGCGGCGGGCAACGTCGGACTGCTCAAGCACGCGTCGAACGTGCCGCAGTGCGCGCTGGCGCTCGAGCAGCTCTTCGCCGAGGCGGGGGCGCCGGCCGGCGTCTTTCAAACATTGCTCATCGAGGCCGGCCGGGTCGAGTCGCTCATCGGCGACGAGCGCATCGCCGCGGTGACGCTCACCGGGAGCGAAGCCGCGGGAAGCAGCGTCGCGGCGGCGGCCGGACGGCACGTCAAGAAGACGGTCCTCGAGCTGGGCGGAAGCGACCCGTTCATCGTCATGGAAAGCGCGGATCTCGACGCGGCGGCGCGGACCGCCGTGACGGCCAGGACGATCAACAACGGCCAGTCGTGCATCGCGGCGAAGCGCTTCATCGTCGCGCAGCGAATCGTCGAGGACTTCACCACACGGTTCGTCGAGCGCATGCGGAGCCTCGTCGTCGGCGATCCGATGGACGAGCGAACCAACGTCGGACCATTGGCGACCGCCAAGATCCGCGACGATCTGCACTCGCAGGTGATCCGGTCTGAGAAAGACGGTGCGTCGCTTCTCGTCGGCGGCGCGCCGCGCGCGGGCAAAGGGTTCTACTACGAGCCCACCGTCATGCGCGACGACACGCGTAACAGCGCGGCATTTCGCGAGGAGACGTTTGGTCCGCTCGCGGTGATCACGAGCGTCCGCGACACGAGCGACGCCATCGCCGCCGCGAACGACTCGCGTTTCGGGCTCGGCGCCGCCGCCTGGTCGCGCGACGAGAAAGAAATCAGAAGATTCGCGCGCGAGCTCGAGGCGGGCAGCGTCTTCGTCAACGGGATGGTCGCGTCGGACGCGCGCTTCCCGTTCGGCGGCGTGAAGAAGTCCGGCTACGGCCGCGAGCTGTCGGCGTTCGGCATGCACGAGTTCGTGAACGTGAAGACGGTCCGCATCCGCGGCGCCGCCACGGCCCGCGGCAGCGCTACGGAGTAGCCGCGTCCTGGCCCGCCACGGCGCGCAGCGCGATGGTCACCGTCGCGCCGCGACGTCCGTCGATGGGGGGCTCGACGCTCGGACTTCGCACCGTGATCGAGCCGCCCCACCCTTCGACGAGCTGCCGGCTGATCGCCAGACCGAGCCCGCTCCCGCTCGTGCGCGTCGAGAAGTGCGGCTCGAAGATGCGCGGGAGCACGTCGGCCGAAATTCCGTGGCCGTCGTCGCTCACCGTGATCGTCGCGTGCTCGCCGTTGCCGTTTCCGGGCGGTTCCACGTTCACGTGAACGCGCACGGCGCCGGCGAGACGCGCGTTTTCCAGAACGTTCAGCAGCACTTCCTTGAGCTCGTCGACGCGCGCCAGCGCCGTGACGCGCGAGTCGTCGCCGGTTTCGATCCATTCGACGTCGTCACCGTCTGCGCCCTCGCCACCGCCGCCCATTCGCTCGAGCGATACCACCTCGCGTACGATCGCGGCGATGTCCACCTCGCTCGGCCGGGCGCGCTCGTCCGGGGCGGCGCCGTACCGGCTGAAGGCGCGCGCGATCTCGTCGAGCCGGTCGATCTCGGCGAGAATCTGGTTGACGTTGTGGTCGAGCACGCGATCGAAGTCGACGCGCTTGTCGGCCCGCGCCCGCCGAAGGTGTTGCACGCCGAGGCGGATCGGCGTGAGTGGATTCTTGATTTCATGCGCGACCTGACGCGCCATCTCACCCCACGCGAGCACGCGTTGCGCCCGCGCGATCTCGCTCACGTCGTCTACCGTGATGACGATGCCGCCGCCACCGAGAGAGAGCCGCGTGAGCGTGCCGCGCAGCTGACGCTGATCCACCGTCACCTCGAAGTCGTGCTCGTCGGCGGCGCTGTCGATGAAATCGCCCACGCGGCGGGCGACTTCGGCGTTCACCGTCTCGTCGAGATGCGCGCCGGCCGGCAGCGAAACGCCGAGCAGCTGCTCGCTGCGCGGGTTGGCGAGCGTGATTCGCCGCTCGCGGTCCACCGCGACGACGCCGCTGGCGACGTTGCGAAGCACCGCCGAGGTGCGCCGTTGCGCTTCCTCGAGCGCCGAACGGCTCGCGTTGAGATCGGCGGTCATCCGACGGAACGCGGCGAACACGGGGAGAAACTCCACCGTGGGCTCGGACTCGAGTGGCGGCGTGCGACTGCCACCCGCGATCGCGAGCGCCGCTTCGCGCAGCGCACCGATCGGCTTCGCCAGCTGGCGAGCGGCCGCCCCGCTCAGCCAGAGCGCGGCGAGCGCGCCGAGGGCCGTGGCAAACAGCACCAGCACGCCGAGGTCGCGCCGCCGTCGCCCGAGCGGGGCGTCGGTCGCGCGCGCCGGCGCGGCGATCACCACCGGCGGCAAGGGCGCCAGCGACAACGACCGGTACCCGAACAGGGTCGGGGCGTCGCCGACCGACTCGACCTCGGTGGCGGTTTCCTCGGCGTGGACGGCGAGCGTCGACTCGATTTTCGGCGGCAGAAGCCGTCCCGTCGGAGCCAGGTCGTCGTAGAGCTGGTCGCTGGTCTGCCGCAGCTCACCGCCGCGGAACAGGAACAACGGCGTCTCTAGACGCTCGCTCTCGTTCGCGAGATGGGCGAGCGCACCCACGCTGGGCTCGACGGACCGCAGGGTCTCGCCCACCAGCACGGCGCGCGACTGGATCGCGTCCGCCGCCAACTGTCCGTACATCCAGATCGCGAATGCGAGACCCGGAATGACGAAAAACGCAAAGAGGGCGAGCGAGAGCCGCGCGCGGTAGCTGCGGCCGAGCGTGCGGCGGCGCGCGCGCAACCACCGCCCCGCCCCGCCGTCGGCGATCACGGCAGCCAGCCAGAGTCCGCCGACGATCGCCAAGTCGAGCAGGACGATGAGCGCGCCCCGCTCCACCAACGCGTCGAGCGATCGGAGCTCGACGTCGACGTGGGCTGGCGTCGCTCCCACGCCCGTGGCGACGATCCGGTCGCCGTGCAGCTGCGTGCCCTCGCGACGCCAGCGCGTCGGACCCACGGTCGTGTCGGCGCGCGGCAGCAACGGAGGGCGCAGCCGCACCGAGTAGGGGGGCTCCACGTCGTGCTCCTCGACCAGGCCCAGGAGCTGGGCGAACGGATTCGACTGGAAGAGACGGCTCGGCGGCGCGAGCACGACGCCGGTCGCGCCGCCTCCCGCCGACGGCGCGCCCATCACCAGTTCGACGGCCGTGTCCGTGGCCACCGGTTCGATGATTACGTTCCCCGTCCGCCGCGCCGTCGCCACAATGCGCGCGACCTCGCTGGCCGGATTGGGAATGTCCGCCGTCGCGAACATCGCGACGGCGCCCGAGTCCGTCGGCCACGCCGAGAGGATGATGGGATTTCCGGCCGCGGCGATGTCCGATGTGACGTAATTCTCGAGCAGCGATTCGCGAGTCGGCGGCGCTTCGCCGGTCAGACTCAGCCCGAAACGCTGCAACAGCGTCGCGGCGACGGAGTCGGGCTGCCCCAGACTCGCCAGGTCGTGCTCCGCCGCCTCGACTCTACCGCGCGCCGTTCGCCCCCACACGAGCGTCGCCGCGCCGAGCGCAGCCACGGTGGACGCGCTGAGAATTACACGACGCGACCGTCGGCTCAAGGCGAGCAAGCCGATCGCGACGATCCATAGAATCGAGTACCACCAGGGCCACCTGCCCGGCGCCTCCCAAACGACCGGCGCCATCACGGCCGCGGCGACGGCGATGAGCGGCGCGAGCCAGGGCGGCGCTCCACGGCGCGGTCCCAGCACGATGGCCCCGGCGGCGGCGCCCGAGAGTAACACGGAAACAGCGGCGAGGAAGAGCGGCACTTCCCACACGAGCCAGAGCGACGTGTCGACGCCGCGGAGCGGTGTGTGTACGCCGCGCGAGAGGTCTCTCAGCAGAAACGGACCCAGGCCCGCGACGGCGAGCGTCGTGACGACGGCGGCCCAGCGCGACGTGCGGCGTCCGCCGCGACGGAAGACCGCTAACACGCCGAGCAACACCACCGCGCTCGTCATCGCCAACGCGGCCGCGTTGCCGGTCAACGCTCCGCCCCGGGCCATGAAGTAGACGGCTGGGTCGAAGAGGCGGCTCGAGTTCGAGTACTGGTTGAGCGGGACCAGCCCCACGCACGCGAGCGCGACCGCAAGTGCGGCCGCCCGTCGCGCGTTCGTTTTCGTGGCCCGCCACACGCCGATCACAAAACACATGAGCGCGATGACGAGCGCGATGCCGGCGCGGGCGCGGGCCGTTTCGGCGATTCGCTGGGACACCTCGCCTTGCGTCAGCGTCACCGCGGCCACGTCGAACAGGCGCACGTGTCCCGTGGCGTAGCGAAGAAGGTCCGGGGGAGCCGTGTCGCTCGGCTGAATGAACTTGAACTCCTTGAGTCCCGCGCGATCGGCGATGGGCTGCGCGAGCGTGGACACGAATCGGTCGGCGGGAGGGGCGGCATCGAGCAGCACGGCGACCACGGCGCGGTCGTCGCCGCGCCGCTGAGTGACCTGCAGCGCCAGATAAAACGGAGTCGCGACGATCGTCGTCCCGTCGCGGACCTGGTCGATCGGGGCGCGAAAGTCTCCCGCCCACGCGAACGCGCTGTCCCGGCGGTAGACGACGACGCCGCCGTCGTCCAGACCCCGGGCGACGACGGCCATCTCATCAAACGCACGGTCGCGCAATGAATCGGCGGCTACCTCGAGAGCGGCACGGGCGCGGCGCGCGCCGTCTCGGGTCGCGTCGTCGAGCGCCTGTTTGAGCGCGCTCAGACCGCGCGCCGACTCGTCGCGGCGCGCCCCTTCCCAGTCGTGTGTCGTGATCCAGAGCTCTCGTTGCGCGGCAATCGCGATCAGCGACACAGCGGTGAGGGCCAGGAAGGACGCGAGCGCCCATCGTCGAGCCGGGCCGCGAACCCGTACCGCTGTCACCACCGTCGCGGCGGTGGCGACGATCAGCGGGACTAGATACTCTACGCTTGGCGCGTGGAGCCACTGGCTCGCGATAAGCAGCGACAGTCCGGCAGCGGTCGCCCACCACGTCCACACCGCGGGCAACCGGGAGGGAGAGGGGGCGAGGCGCTCAGCCATGCCTGCCGTCTCGGCTGACTGCGTGAACCACCGACCCGAGTTTCTGGACGACATGAGTCAGTTGCCCGCCGTCGACGGCGTCAGCGCGCCGCTCCGCCTCAAGCTGATGCACCCCGAGGAAGTGGCCGCGTGCATTCAACGCGACCCGCGGCTCATCGTCCCCGTCGGGACGTGCGAGCAGCACGGAAGGCACATGCCCCTCGGCGCCGACTCGATCATCGTCGAGCGGCTCGCCAACGATCTCTCCGTGGAATCCGGAGTCCTCGTGGCGCCGACGGTCGAGTACGGCGTGAATGTCATCACCGAGCGCGAATACGCCGGGAACGCTTCGCTCCGGAAAAAGACGCTTCACCGCGTTCTCAACGACCTCATCGACACCTGGGAATCGACCGGCATTCGCGAGTTCATTCTGCTCACGTCGCACGAGCACGACCCGCATCTCGAGGCGCTCTCGACGGTCATCACGTCGGGTGCGCGCGTGCGGGTCGTCGACGTCTTGAGCGTGGATTTCAGTGACCTGCTCGAGGGGCAAAGCGAACCGATGCACGGCGACGAAGTCGACACCTCTCTGCTGTTGTACATCGCGCCCGAGCTCGTCGCCACGAACCGCGCGCAGGATTATATGATGTCCGAGGACGAGGTGCGACGTTACAGGCGCGGTTGGCTGCGCGTCCCGCGAGCGAGCCCCGGGTCGATCGGCCGCCCGTCGCTGGCGTCGGCGGAGAAGGGCCGAGCGATCTATCAACGGATCTACACTCGCATTCGCGACCGCATTTTCGTGTCGCCGAGGGACGAGGCGTGAACCAGTCGGTCTCAACCGGGTAGGTAACCTCATGACACACGTCCGTTCCATGATCGCCGCGACGTGTTTGGCCGGGCTCGTCGTGGTCGCGAGCGCCGGTGGTTGGCCGCGCGACACCGCGTCCGTGCAGGGCGCGATCGTCGACGAAGGCGCCTTCCGGATCTCCCGCGGCGGCGGAGCCGCGACCGAGGTAGAGAGCTTTCGCATCTCGCGCGGCGACAACGGCCAGCTCGTCGCCACGAGCCAATTGAACGCCGGCACGCGCCGCCTCGTGACGAATCTGGTGACCGACTCAATCGGCACTCCCATCACGTATACGCTGACGGCGATGGACAACCGCGCGAGGACCGCAGCGGTCCAGGCTGCCGCCCAGTCGGGGAGGCTGGCGACGCGGGTGACAAACCAGCGGGGCGACGAGTCCGACCGGGATTATCCGATGGGGCGGGAACGGACGGTCATTCTGGACGACGAATTGGTGCACCAGTTGTACTTTTCAGGTCTGTCCAGCCGATCGGGCGGGATTCGCGTCATCAGTCCACACGTCGCCCGGGCGGGCATGTTCGTGATCTCCGCCCATGGCATGGAACCCATCGACGTGGGCGGTCAGTCGGTCACCGCGACGCATCTCTCGCTCGTCAACGGCGCGGACCGACGCGACTTCTGGGTCGACGCCGACGGGCGGGTGCTGCGGGCGGAAATGTCCTCGGGTCTCAAGGCCGTTCGCGACGAATTGCCCAGAAAGCGCTGAAGACGAGACGGCCTGAAACCCGTTTCGACGTGTCTCCGTACTCCCCCCCAGACCCCATCCACAAGGATTGCCGAAAATGCGTTCGTTGAGGTTCGTCGCGGCACTGGCGATCTCCGCGCAAGCAGTGATTGCGCAGCAACCGGCCGGTCGCAGGTCCCTGTCACTCGATGAGGCGATCAGCACCGCGCGCCAGAACAACCCGAACTACCTGACCATTCAGAACAACGTTCGGACGTCGACGTCCCAGATCCGTCAGGCGTATTCGGCGCTCCTGCCGACGGTGTCGTCGAGCTTCTCGACTCGCTATCAGCAAGCGGGCACGCAGTACGTGCAGGGCGTGGCGATTGGCGGGAGCGGCGACACGTACCAGTCCGGCTATAGCCTCGGCGTGAGCTATTTCGTGACCGGGGCGGTTGCATTTGCCCCCCGCCAGGCGCGCGCGAACCGCGACGCGGCGGAGGCCGACGTCGCGAGCTCGGCCGAAGCGACACGCGGCCTCGTCACCAACCAGTACATCGCCGCGCTCAAGTCCCAGGCTCAAGCGTCGCTTGCCGACTCGCTCGTGGCGACGGCGACGGGGCAGCTCGACCTCGCAAACGCCAAGGTGAAGGTGGGCGCGGGCACGATCGTCGACATTCGAACCGCGGAAGTCGCCGTGGGGCAGGCGCAGGTGAACCAGATTATGGCGCACAATCAGGCGATCATCGACAAGATCCGCCTGTTCCAGTACATGGGCGTTCCCGCGGACACGACGACGCAGCTCACCACGCAGTTCGCCATCTCCCAGCCGTCGTTCACGCTGGATTCCGTACTCGGGCTGGCGCGCCACGTGAACCCGGACGTCGCGGCCGACGAGTCGCGGCGCTTCGCCGCGGAGATGGGCGTGCGCTCGGCGTCGATGAGCTACCTGCCCTCGCTGTCCATCAGCACGGGTTGGGGCGGCAATGCGCAGTCGTACGCGAATTCGGATTTTCTCATCAATCAGCGGAACGGCCAGATCCTATCGAACGCCGGGTCCTGCTTGAGCTTCGACTCGTTGCGGACGCGCGTCGGGCTGCAGAGCGTCGGTTGCCGCACCACGCCATTGACGGCCGAGGAGGTCTCGGCCGTGCGCGCGGGGAACAAGCAGTTCCCCTTCAACTTCACCAAGAACCCGCTCGGCATCGGCGCAACGCTTTCGCTCCCGATTTTCAACAACTACTCGCGAGAAGCCCAGCTCGAGCAGGCGCGCGTGACGCGCGACAACGCCAACTACTCGCTCAAGGCCCGCACGCTGCAGCTCACCACCGACGTCACGAGCGCGTATCTGTCCTTGATCGCGGCAGCGAAGACCGTGCAATTGCAGGAACAGAACGCCGCGAAAGCCGCCGAGGAGCTCGCGGCCGTCGAGGAGCGGTACAAGGTCGGCGCGGCGACGTTCCTCGAGGTCACCACGTCGCGCGGCTCGTATGAAACGGCCCAGATCGGCCGCGTCAATTCGATCTACGATTACCACACGGCGTTCGCCAATCTCGAAAGCGCAGTCGGGCGCCCACTCCGCTAAAGGACTGCTGACCATCATGGGTAAGAAATCGAAGATCGCGATCGGCGTCGTGCTGCTGGCCGGGCTCGTCTCCGTCTTCGCGTTCAGTGCCGCCAAACGCGGCAACAAGGCGGTCGAAGTCCGCATCGAGCCGGTGCAGAAGCGCGACCTGATCGCGTCCGTCACGGCGAGCGGACAGGTGCGCCCGCAGACGAAGGTCGATGTCGCGTCCGACGTCAGCGGCAAGATCACCAAGCTCGCCGTCAAAGAAGGCCAAATGGTGAAGGCCGGCCAGCTCCTCCTGCAGATCGATCCAACGCAGGCCCAGGCTGCCGTCGAGCGCGCCGAGGCGGTGCTCGCGTCGAGCCGCGCCCAGCTCGCGCAGACCCAGGCCAGCCTGGAGCAGGCCAAGAAGAGCTACGATCGATCGGCCCAGATCAAGAAGGCCAACGCGCAGCTCATTTCCGACGAGCAACTCGAGCAGCTCAAGACCGCCGTCGACGTGGACAGCGCGCTCGCCGACGCCGCCAGGCACGGCGTCGACCAAGCCATCGCGTCGGTCAACGACAGTAAGAGCTCACTCGACAAAACGACGATCTTCGCGCCCATGGCGGGCCAGGTCACGCGGCTTGCGGTCGAGCAGGGTGAAACGGCGGTGCCGGGGACGTTCAGCAAGGACCAGGCGCTTCTGCTCACGATCAGCGACATGTCGGTGCTCGAGACGCGCGTGAAGGTCGACGAGACCGACGTGGCCCGCATCTCGGTCGGCGACTCGGCGCAGGTGCAGCTCGACGCGTTCCCAGACACGACCTTCCTCGGCCGGGTGACGCGGATCTCGAACAGCTCAGTCAAGCCGGCGAGCGGCACGGCGACGACCGACCAGGCCGTCGACTACGAGGTCACGATCCAGCTACTGAACGCCCCCAAAGACACCCGCCCGGACTTCTCGGCCACCGCCAAGGTGATCACGGACAAGAAGACCCACGTGCTGTCGGTGCCGATCATCGCCCTCACAGTGCGCGAAAACCAGACGATCCAGCAGGGTGACACGGCGGTGGGGTTGGGCAAAGCCAAACCCGCCAAAGAAGTTGGCAAGAAGGACGTCGAAGGCGTCTTCGTGGTCGGCACGGACAACAAAGTGACCTTCCGGGCCGTAAAAGTAGGTATAGCCGGCGAGAAGCATTTCGAAATCATCGACGGTGTCAAAGAGGGGGAGCGGATCGTCGCCGGTACGTACCAGGCGATTCGCGACCTGAAGGACGGCACCCTCGTTCGAGAGACCAAGCCGGATCCAAAGAAAGCCGCCACCCCGGGGACAGGAACCAAGTCGTGAACCCAATCGTAGAAGCACCGCTCGGCGAAACGGCCGAGCGGCAGGTCATTACGGGCAAGGCTGGAGCGACGCCCGATTCGAAGTGGATCATCGTGACGCGCGGCGTGAAGCGCGAGTACGACATGGGCGGTGAAATCGTGCGCGCCTTGCGCGGCATCGACCTCGCCATCGGCCGCAACGAGTACGTCGCCATCATGGGCCCGTCCGGCTCGGGCAAGTCGACGCTCATGAACGTGCTCGGCTGCCTCGACACGCCGAACGCGGGCGAGTACTGGCTCAACGGCCAGCTCGTCTCGAAGATGAGCGACGACGCGCTGGCACGCGTCCGGAACAAGGAGATCGGGTTCGTCTTCCAGACGTTCAACCTCCTTCCTCGCGCCACCGCCCTGCACAACGTCGAGCTGCCGCTCGTGTACGCGGGAATCAGCTCGGACGAGCGGAAACGACGCGCCATTGAGGCCCTGACCAAGGTTCAGCTTCAGGACCGCATGGACCACCGGCCGAACGAGCTTTCCGGCGGTCAGCGGCAGCGTGTCGCCATCGCCCGGGCGCTGGTCAACAACCCGTCGATGCTCCTGGCCGACGAGCCGACCGGAAACCTCGACTCTCAGACGTCCGAGGAGATCATGAGAGTGTTCGAGTCGCTTGCGGATTCCGGACAAACGGTCGTCATGGTGACGCACGAACCGGACATCGCCGCCCACGCGCGCCGCGTCGTCGTCCTTCGCGACGGGCTCATCTCGACCGACGAGCGTCGTGAGCAGTTCCAGGCCCGCGCCGGCGCCTCGTAGGCCGTCGTAACTTCGGCTGAGGTTTCCTCGTAGGAACGGGAGACGTCTGACGGGCATCCGACCCGATCGCGTCTCCCGCTCGCATTTCAGGCCATGTCATTCTTCCAAGCCGTTCGACTTGCGTGGGAAACGATCCGCGTGCAGAAGCTGAAGAGCTTCTTCACGGTGATCGGCGTGACCATCGGCGTGACGTTCCTGATCGCCGTCGTCTCGATCGTCAGCGGGATGGGTCGCTACATGCAGGACGATCTGATCGGCAAGCTGATCGCCGTGAACGCGTTCAACCTCCGCCAGCGACCCGACATCCAACTGGGCGACGTCACTCAGGACGACCTGCGCGAATGGCGCAAGCGCCCGCACATCTTGGATTCGGACGTCCCTGCCGTAGCGGCGGCCCTCGCGCCCGACGTCCTGTGGGCGACCGAGAGCGGCAGCAACCTGAACGTCGAGTCGGCGTACGCGTCGCCGCGAAACACGCAGTGCTCGACGGTGTCCGAGCAGTGGTTCGCGATCAAGAAGATGGGCGTATCGCAAGGACGCCCGATTGCGCCGCAAGAATACCAGATCGGAGCGCCAGTCGTGATCGTCGGGCAGGACGTCGCCGACCACTTCTTTCCGAACCTGAATCCGATCGGGCGCGCCGTCCGCATCCAGGGCATCCCCTACACCGTCGTCGGCGTGGCCGAGAAGCAGGGGAGCGTGTTCGGCATGTCGCTCGACAAGTTCCTGATCGCGCCGGAGCGTGCGCCGCTCAACCGCTGGGTGAATCCGCACGGCGTGATCGATCAGATGGTCATCCAGGGTGCCTCGGAAGAAGGGATGCGAGAGGCCATGGAAGCGGCGCGCGCCGTGATGCGCGCGCGTCACCATCTGCACCCGTCGCAGAAGGACAACTTCGCGCTCGAGACGTCCGATTCGGCGCTCGAGTTCTGGAACAAGCTGCAAGGCTACCTGATCGTCGCCGGCATCGCGCTGCCGACGGTCGGGCTGGTCGTCGGCGCGATCGTGATCATGAACATCATGCTGGTCGCCGTCGCCGAGCGGACGCGTGAAATCGGGATTCGGAAATCGCTCGGCGCGCGACGCCGCGACATCCTGAACCAGTTCCTCGTCGAAGCCGCAACGCTCTCGACGCTCGGCGCCGCGCTCGGCGTCGGTCTGGGCATCGCGTTCGCCAAGGGCCTCGCCGCGATCTCGCCCTTGCCCGCGGCCGTCGCGATCTGGTCGATCTTCGTGGGCGTCGGGGTGGGCGCGGGCGTCGGACTCATCGCGGGTGTCTATCCCGCGAGTCGCGCGGCACTGCTCGATCCGATCGCCGCCATGAGGCACGAGACCTGATGGCGAACCTTGGCGTGCGGGTCCTCACGTTGTTCGAGGGAGTCGGCATCGCGCTCGATTCGCTCAAGTCGAATCGCGTACGTGCCGCGCTGACCATTCTCGGTGTGGCGGTCGGCGTGTTCGTCGTCGTCGTCATCTCGGCGGCCATTCACGGCATCAACGCCAGCGTGGCGCGCGATTTCGAGAAGGCGGGGCCGAAGACGTTCTTCCTGTCGCGCTACCCGATCACGTTCGAGGCGTGCGACGGCACGGACGACACGTGCAAGTGGCGGCACAACCCGCACTTCAATCTGACCGACGCGCACATGCTCAATACGTTGCCGAGCGTGCTCGCCGCCGAGGCGCAGCTCGGCATGAACAAGGAAGTGCGCTACCACGACAACGTCTTGAGCGGCACGCAGGTCATCGGCGCGATGGCCAACTGGACACTCGTCGACCACGCCGGTGACCTGTATCCGGGGCGCAGCTTCACCGAGTCCGAGGAAGCCAATGGCGAGCGCGTCGTGATCGTGAACGACGAGATGGCGAAGCGCCTTTTCGGCGACTCCGATCCGCTCGACAAGGTCGTCACCATCGGCGGCTCGCCGTTCACCGTCATCGGCGTCTATCACTACGAGGCCAGCTTCCTCACCGGCGGGAATCGACCTCGCGCCATCGTGCCGTTCGAGACGGGCTACCGCACGCTGAAGGGCGGCATCGGCAACATGGGAATCGCGATCCTTCCGCGCGACGAGGTTACGCGCGACGAAGCGGAAGATGACGTGATCGCCGCGATGCGCGCGCGGCGCGGCCTCCGTCCGGGCGTCGACAACAACTTCGCGATCATCACGCAGGACCAGCTCCTCGACACGTACAACAAGATCTTCGGGATGTTCTTCCTCGTCATGATCGTGCTGTCCGCCATCGGGTTGATGGTCGGCGGCGTCGGCGTCGTGGCGATCATGATGATCTCGGTCACGGAGCGCACGCGCGAGATCGGCGTGCGCAAGGCGCTCGGCGCCACGCGCATGACGATTCTCTGGCAGTTCCTGGTGGAAGCCGTCACGCTCACCGCCATCGGCGCGATCATCGGCCTGATCTTCGGCGGCGCCGCTTCGGTGATCATCCGGAGCGCGACGCCGATCAAGGCGTCGGTGCCTCCGCTCGCGATCGTCGCGGCCCTCGGCGCCAGCGCGATCACCGGCGTGCTCTTCGGGATGCTCCCGGCGATGCGCGCGTCGAAGCTCGATCCCGTCGAAGCCTTGCGATACGAATAATGCCGATCTTCGAGGCGGTGCGCCTCGCGCTCGCCCAGATCCGCGTCCAGAAGCTCAAGAGCTTCTTCACGCTGCTGGGCGTGATGATCGGTGTGATGTTCCTGATCGCGGTCGTCTCGATCGTCGAGGGAATGGGCCGCTACATGGAGGACGACTTCGCCGGCCGTCTCCTCGGCGCCAATACCTTCACGCTCCGGCGCTATCCGTGGTTCGGCAACCACGTCACGCAGGCGGAGTGGCTCGAGTGGCAGCGGCGCCCGCGCGTGTTCACGGCCGACGTGGCGTTCGTGCGGTCGGTGTTGCCGGCCTCGGCGCGGTGGGCGGTGGAGAGCCAGGACAACGTGATGGCGTCGACGTCGTACGCGCGTCCACGACAGGTCGATGCGCACGCGGTCGACGGCGACTACTTCACGATCAAGAAGTACGACCTCGCCTCGGGGCGCACGATCGCGCCGCAGGAGTACGAGCTCGGCACGCCCGTCGTGGTGATCGGTGAGGAAGTCGGGAAGTTCTTCTTCCCCAACCTGAATCCGATCGGCCGCGAGCTGCGGATCGCCGGCATTCCGTATCAGGTCATCGGTGTCATCGCGCACCAGGGTTCGCTGTTCGGCCAATCGCTCGACCAGATGGCCATCGCGCCGTTCGCGTCGCCGCTCCATCGGCTCACCAATCCGCGCGGCGACATCGACGGGTTGCTGGTTCAGTCGTCGAGCACGCTGATGATGGACGACATGATGGAGCTCGTGCGCGAAGCGCTTCGTGCGCATCGCCACCTCCGGCCGGCGCAGCCCGACAACTTCGTGATGGAAACGACCGCATCGGCGCTGGCGTTCTTCGAGCGCATCAAGCAGACGATGACGATCATCGGCGCGGCGCTGCCGGGCATCAGCCTGATCGTGGGCGGCATGGTGATCATGAACATCATGCTCGTCTCGGTCGCCGAGCGCACGCACGAGATCGGGATCCGCAAATCGCTCGGCGCGCGCCGACGCGACATCCTGCGACAGTTCCTCGTCGAGTCGGCGACGCTCAGCACCCTCGGCGCGATGATCGGCATCGCGCTCGGCATCGCGGCGGCAAAGATCATCTCCATGAAGACGCCGTTGCCCGCGGCGGTGGCGCCCTGGTCGATCGTGGCGGCGACGCTGCTCGGGACCGTGGTTGGCATCGCGTCGGGCGTCTATCCGGCTCGGCGCGCGTCTCGCCTCGACCCCATCGAGGCGCTGAGACACGAGACGTGAGATTCTTCCTGCACGGCTTCGAAGGCGTGCTGATCGCGCTCGAGTCGATTCGCTCGAACAAGTTCCGCGCGGCTCTCACGATCATGGGCGTGGCGGTGGGCGTGTTCGTCGTCGTCGCCCTCTCGTCGGTCGTGCGCGGCGTGAACGAGGCGTTCGCCCGCGACGTCGCCGCCGCCGGCCCGACGTCGTTCTTCGTCTACCGGCGGCCGCTCAGCCCGTTCCAGAGTTGCGACCCGAGCGACCCGAGCTCGTGCCCCGAACGGCGCAACCCGGCGATCACCAACGACGAGGCGCTCGGGCTCGCCGCCCTTCCCTCGATCTACGCCGTCACGCAGCACGTCGCCGGCGGCGCCGAGTTCAAGTACAAGGATCGCTCGCTGAACGCCGGCATCGAGTACTACTCGGCGAATTGGACCGACGTCGACGGCGGCGACATATCCCCGGGGCGGAGCTTCACGCAGGCGGAGAACGCCGGCGGCGCGCGCGTCGTGATCGTGAACGACAAGATGTCGCAGACGCTGTTCGGCACGTCCGACCCGATCGACAAGGTCGTCATGGTCAACGGCGCACCGTTCGTAGTGATCGGCCTCTATCACTACACGGCGAGCCCGATGGGGACGCCCACGTCGGCGGGCGGCGGCGATTCGCCCAAGGCGATCATTCCCATCGAGACCGGCCGGCGCCACATGAACCTCTGGGTGCGCGGCAACAATCTCATCGTCAAGCCGCGCGCGAACGTGGGCGTCCAAGACGCCGTCGACGACGTCACTGCATATCTGCGCTCGCGTCGAGGGTTGCGACCGCGCGACCGCACCAACTTCGCCGTCGTCACCCAGGACCGGCTGATGGACGTCTACAACCAGCTGTTCGGGACGTTCTTCGTCGTCGGAATCGCGCTGTCGTCGGTCGGGCTGTTGGTCGGCGGGATCGGCGTCATCGCGATCATGATGATCTCGGTCACCGAGCGCACGCGCGAGATCGGCGTGCGCAAAGCCCTCGGCGCGACCCGCGGCACGATCCTCTGGCAGTTCCTCGTCGAGGCCGTCACACTCACCGGCCTCGGCGCGGCCGTCGGGCTCATCCTGGGTTTCGCCGCGACCTTCATCGTGCGCACCGCCTGGCCGTCGATTCCGGCATCGACGCCGCTCTCGTCGATCGTCTCGGCGCTCGCCGCGAGCGCCGTCACCGGCGTGGTGTTCGGCATGCTGCCCGCCGTTCGCGCGGCCCGCCTCGATCCGGTCGCCGCGCTGCGCTACGAGTAGGAAGCGCGCGTCCTGAGCGCGATACTCGGGGGCGGGACTTCGTCCGCGGAATTCGAGAACGTTCTTGGCGTGGGCTCGGGGTGGGACTGTCCTCCGCGGACCAGTGCAGTATCGCCGATACTGCCGGGCGATACTGCCTCGGCTCCGCTCCGGACAGTCCCACCCGCTCGCTGTCTCGATCGGCGAACGACAGACGACGCAGGCGCGTCGGCGAGCGTCGCGCTCACGTGTGCACTCACCCCGCGCCCGTGGCGCGTCCCGCGATCGAGCGTACCCAGACTCGCGGGCCCGCACGGGGGCAGCGCCGAGACGGCCCGGGGTCTGGAGCGCGAGCCGAGGCAATACTGGCCGGCTGTATCGCCAGTATTGCACTGGTCGCGCGGAAGACCTCGGGCGGCTCGGCGCGTGAGACCAAATCCGCTCGCGCCTGACCAATCAGCCGAGGCTTTTGCGAGGGCTTACTTTCACTCGCATGCCCGCCACGGAAACTGATCGCGTCGACCTGCTCGCCATTGCCGCTCATCGCGACGACTGCGAGCTGACCTGCGGTGGGACTCTCGCCCGCGCCGTGCGGCAGGGCCACCGCGTCGGCATCCTCGACCTCACGCAGGGCGAAATGGGCACTCGAGGATCCGCCGAAGTGCGCGCGGAAGAAGCGATGCGGGCCGCGAAGATCCTCGGCATCACGCTGCGCGAGAACCTGGCTCTCCCCGACGCAGCGATCGTGAACGATCCGCCGACGCGCGAAAAGTTGGCCCGCGCGATTCGGGCATTGCAGCCGCGCGTGGTCATCGCGCCGGCTCTCGAGGGACGCCACCCCGACCATCACGTGGCGGCCCAGCTCGTGCGCGACGCGTGTTTCATCGCTGGACTCGCCAAGGTCGCGCCGGACCGGGCCAAGCACCGCCCGCTCAAGATCCTGCACTGCCTCGCGTACCGGCAGGATTTCGTCCGGCCGTCGTTCGTCGTGGATGTGTCGGACACGTTCGAGCTGAAGATGGAGGCCATTCGCTGCTACAAGTCGCAGTTCGAGGGTGAGACCCAGGCCGGCGAGGTCTATCCGAGCGGCGAGCCGCTCGAGGACGTCGTCCGGCACTACGGCGCGTACTACGGAACGCTCATTCGGCGCCGCTACGGCGAGCCGTACTACACGACCGAGATGGTCGCCGTGGACGACGTCGCCACGCTCGAGGTATCGACGTTTTGAGCGAGGTCAACTACCAGTCGTATCTCTCGCTCGACGAGCTGCTCTCGCTCCAGCGGCCGCGCTCATCGCCGGAGCATCCCGACGAGATGCTGTTCATCGTCGTGCACCAGGCGAGCGAGCTGTGGTTCAAGGCGATCCTCCACGACCTCGACGGCCTCGTCGGCTCGCTGGCCAAGCGCGACGCCGGACAGTCGCTGTGGCATTTGCAGCGCTTGAACGGTCTGGTGCACATCGTCTCGTCGCAGCTGTCGTCGCTGGAGACGCTTCCGCCGCAGCACTTCGCGCAGTTCCGCCGATTCCTCGGCACGTCGAGCGGCGCGCAGAGCGTCCAGTTTCGCGCGATCGAGGCGGCGTCCGGGCTCCGCGATCCAGCACTTCATGCAAGCGCTCGAGGAGCACGGACCGATTCCCGATCTCGTCCGGCGCGCGCTCGACCGGCCCACGCTGCAGGACCTGTTTCTCCAGCTGGTCGAAGCGAGCGACACGACGATCGAGAACCTCTACCTCGGCCCCGGTCCGAAGATGCTGTTCTTCGTGGCCGAGGCCTTGCTCGAGTACGAGCAACAGTTCGCCCAATGGCGCTTCAAGCACGTCCAGCTCGTCGAGCGCGTGCTCGGCCCGCAGACCGGCGGGACCGGCGGAACGCTCGGCTCCCGGTACCTGATGCGGACGATCGACCAGCGCTTTTTCCCGCGCCTCTGGGAGGTCCGCTCGCGGTTCTTCGGGGGCGGCGGGGCGTGAGGCACTGGCCCCACTGAGGCCAGTGCCAGGGCGTGATAGAACGGCTACAAAAGCCTATATTTTTGCCATGCCGGAACCCATCTACCTCGACCACGCCGCCACGACCCCGGTCCGGCCGGAAGTTCTCGAGGCAATGCTCCCGTTCTATGGCCCGCGCTTCGGGAATCCGTCGAGCACGCACCGTTGGGGGCGCGACGCCCGCACCGCGCTGGACGAAGCGCGTGAAAAGGTCGCGACCTGTCTCGGCGCGCAGCCCGACGAGATTTGCTTCACTTCCGGCGGAACCGAGGCGGACAATTTCGCGATTCTGGGAACCTGGCGGGCGCTCCACGGGAGCAGCCGAAACGCCGTCGTCACCTCGCCCATCGAGCACAAGGCAGTGCTTGGCGCCGTCCATCAGGCGGCGCACGAGGGGGCCGACGAGCGCCAGTGCGCGGTGCTGGCTACCGGAGTAGTCGACACGAAGTCTTTCGTATCGGTCGTCCGCGACGACACGACGATCGCCAGCGTGATGTGGGTGAACAACGAGATCGGCACCATCCAGCCCGTCGCCGAGCTGGCCGCCCACGCCAAGAGCGTCGGGGCGATCTTCCACACCGATGCGGTCCAGGCGTTCGGCAAGATCGCCATCGACGCGGCGGCGATCCCGTTCGACCTCGCGTCGGTCTCGGGCCACAAAATCGGCGCGCCCAAGGGAATCGGCGCGATGTTCATTCGGCGCGGCATCGGCATCGAGCCGCTGCTGCACGGCGGCACGCAAGACCGCGGTCGCCGCGCCGGAACGGAGAACGTCGCCGCGATCGTGGGCTTTGCTCGGGCTGCGGAGTTGGCCATCGCCGAGCGAGAGGAGGAGTGCACGCGGCTCGAGCGTCTGCGTGACCGGCTCGAGCAGGCGATCACCGCGCGCATTCCTGACGCGGTGATCCATGGCCGCGGCGCGCCGCATCGGGCGGCGCA
The DNA here is from genome assembly GCA_963736315.1 of uncultured Gemmatimonadaceae bacterium. GTDB lineage: Bacteria > Gemmatimonadota > Gemmatimonadetes > Gemmatimonadales > Gemmatimonadaceae > JAQBQB01. Next base: position 444,858 of record CAVTOB010000002.1, read on the forward strand.
CATCGTCAACGTTTCGGTACCCGGTACGGACAGCGAGTCGATGCTCATGGCGCTGGACCTCCGCGGGATCGCCTGTTCCGCGGGATCTGCGTGTCAGAGCGGGAGCGTCAACGCGTCGCACGTGCTCGAGGCCCTCGGCGTTCCCGCGGAGCTGGGAAACGCGGCGATTCGGATGAGCCTCGGTTCGCTGACGAACGACGCGGCGATTGATCGGGTGTCCGAGATCTTCCCGGCTGTGGTGGCCAAGGCGCGCGGGATGTCCGCCGCAGCCGCCGACTGACGCCGATGAGCGCCGTTCGTAGTTCCGGTCCACCGGCCGGAGAGCGCGTGCTCGTCGCGATGTCCGGCGGGGTCGACTCGTCGGTCGCCGCCGCGCTCCTCGTCGAGCAGGGGTACGACGTCGTCGGCGCGACGATGAAGCTCTTCTGCCACGACGGCGATCTCCCCGACCGTCCCTGCTGCTCGCTCGATTCGGTGAACGACGCGCGCCGCGTCTGCCACGCGCTGGGCGTTCCGCACTACGTGCTGAACCTCGAGGGCGCGTTCGGGCGCGACGTGGTGGACGATTTCGTCGGTGAATATTCACGCGGCCGGACGCCGATTCCCTGCGTTCGCTGCAACACGTTCACGAAGTTCCGCGATCTCGTCGTGAAGGCCGACGCCATCGACGCGCGCTGGGTCGCGACCGGCCACTACGCGCGCGTCGTCGACGGCGCGCTGCACCGCGGCGTCGATCGGTCGAAGGATCAGTCGTATTTCCTGTGGGGAATCAACCGTTCTGTCTTGTCTCGTATGCTGCTCCCTGTAGGGGCGCAGACCAAGCCCGAGACACGCGCCGTGGCGCACCGCCTCGGCCTCGAAGTCGTGGCCGAAAAGACCGAGAGTCAGGACATCTGCTTCGTTCCAGACGGCGACCACACGAAGATCATCCGCCAGCGACTCGGCGACGACGCACCGTCGTTGGCGCGGGGACCTTTCGTGCTATCCAGCGGCGAGATTGCCGGCATGCACGAAGGCTTCGCGCGATTCACGATCGGCCAGCGGCGCGGCCTCCCCGGCGGATTTCGCGAGCCGATGTATGTCGTCGAGATTCGACCGAAGGATCTTGCGGTGGTGATCGGTCCGCGCGAAGAGTTACTCGGCCGCGGCTTGATCGCGCGGTCCGTGAACTGGCTGGTCGATCCGCCGGTCGTAGGAACCCGAGTCGAAATCCAGGTCCGGCACCGCGCAACGCCGGCGCCGGCGGAGATCGTGCGCTTGGACGCAGCCCCCGATGGCGAGATCGAGCTCGCCCTCGACGACTCGGTCGCGGCTATCACGCCCGGTCAATCGGTCGTGCTCTTTCAGGGCGAGCGCGTGTTGGGCGGCGGCTTGATCGAGGGCCGGGTGCGCCCTGGGCTGCCTGTGTTGGCCGCGTAAGGGCGACACAGCTCTTCGGGCCATCGGCCACCAGCCTTTCTACGGACCCTGTGTCCGGTTGCGGCACACAGTTGTCCGGATTCGGGCAATGTGTTCCGTCGCGCGAACGGCTCAATGACACGACAATGCATTGAAGAGACTGGAGTTGACGCACGACCAATGGTGGCGCGGTACGTGCTATGAGGGCGCGGTCGTCGCATGCTATAGTGATTTCCTCCAGACCTCCGGCAGCATGCACTCCCTGACGAACGACCTGCGGTTCGCGCTTCGTGTTCTCCGAAAGCGGCCGGCGTTCACGATGACGATGATTGCCACCTTGGCGCTGGCGATCGGTGCGAGCACGGCAATCTTCAGTATCGTCGAGGCGACCCTCCTCCAGCCCTTGCCGTTTCGCACGCCCGATCGGCTCGCGTTGCTGCAGGGTGTCGCCGGTCCGCAGCGGGCCGTGCGCGGCGCGTCGTTCGTCGAAGTGCAAGACTGGGCGCGGTTGAACCGGGCGCTGGAGAACGTCGCGATCTACGATGAGACTTCTCTCAACCTCCGAACGGTCGACGGCGCCGATCGTGTCGGGGCGGAGATGGTCTCGGCGTCATTCTTCCGAATGCTCGGAGCGACGCCACAACTCGGGCGACTGTTCACCGCCGACGAGGACCGGGTTCCCGACTCCAACCCGGTGGTTCTCATCAGCGACGCGCTGTGGACGGCCCGGTTTGGACGTGACCCCTCCACCGTGGGGCGCTCGATCACGCTCAACGACCGGCCCTTCACGGTGCTCGGCGTCATGCGGCCTGGCTTCAAAGGGTTGTCGTTCGACGCTGACGTTTGGTTTCCGGCCATGATGGCCCACGCGAACGGCGCGCCAGAGGACCTCACCGATCGCGGCGCCCGCTGGCTCGAGGCCGTCGCCCAACTGAAGCCCGGCGTGTCGCTCGCCGCTGCGCAGGTAGACCTCGATCGCGTCGCCGCTCAGCTGGCCAGGGACTTCCCGACGAGCAACAAGGATCGCGGAATCCGCCTATTCTCGTTGCGCGACTCGTACCTTGGCCCCACGCGGAATCTCGTTGTCGCCGTGTTCGCCGCGGTCGGTCTCCTTCTGATGATCGCGTGCGCGAACGTCGTCGGATTGCAACTCGTCCGCGCGTCGGGTCGTCGGCGCGAATTCGCCCTCCGCAGGGCGATCGGCGCCGAGCGTGGCCGCCTAGTGCAACAACTCGTCATCGAAGGGCTGGTGCTGGCCGCCGCGTCCGCGCTGGTCGGATTGATCGTGGCGACGTGGGGCCTTCAGGCTCTCATCGCGATGACGCCGGCGGGACTGCTGCCGCAGTATGCGAACCCCTCGATCAACGCGAGCGCGTTCGGGTTCGCTCTTCTCGCCGCCGTCGGTTGCGGCAGCGTCTTCGGGCTGATTCCGGCCGCGAGCAGCTCGCGGATCGACCTTGCCGAGTCCCTCAAGGCAGGCGCACGCGCGTCCGCTGCCGGTTTTCGACGCGGCACGCGCCTCGGCTCGCAGCAATGGCTGGCCGTCGGCGAGGCCGCAGTCGCGTTGATACTGTTGATCGGTGCCGGCTTGTATGTGCGAAGCCTGCGGAAAGAGCTCGATGTGTCTCTGGGCTTCGATCCGCGAGGTGTGCTGCGGGCGCGACTGGATTTGCCGCAGAGCCTCACGCCGCGGTCGCGCCAACAGTTCGTGGATCAACTGGAGGCGCAAATCTCCGCGCTTCCATCCGTCCGCGCCGTGGCGATCGGCTCCGACCTTCCGTTGGGTGCCGCCGCGAACGCAGCATTCCTCGTCGTTCGCGACGAGGACCAGCCGGTGCGTTACTACCGCCACTCGGTCACGCCCGATTTCTTTCGCGCCCTTGGCGTGCGCGTGGTCGCCGGCCGCGAATTCACGACCGAGGATCGGATCGGCATGCCGGCGACGGTCGTGATCAACGAATCGATGGCGAAACGGTTCTGGCCAGGCCACACGCCGGTCGGTAAGGTCCTGAGGCTCGGCGGCGCCAACGGGCCCGAGGCGACGATTGTCGGCGTGGTCAGCGACGTTCGCCAACGCGATCTCACGACGCCGCTCGCAACGACCGAACCCGACGTCTATTTCCCATTCGCCCAGCGACCGACGGGGTCACTTCAAGTCGCGGTCCGCTCCGACCTGTCCGCGGAGCTGGTCGCCGCATCGCTGCGACGCGAGGTCGCGGCCCTCGATCCGACACTGCCGCTCTTCGGTGCACAGTCAATGGAATCCTTGGTGGCACAGCAGACGGCGAGCGGCCGATTTGCGTCCACCATGTTGACGGTGTTCGGGGTGGCCGCGCTCCTGCTGACGGCGATCGGTTTGTACGGCGTCCTCGCGTTCCTTGTCTCGGTGCGCACGCGGGAAATTGGCATTCGCATGGCTCTCGGTGCCACGCAAAATCGAGTGCTGATCGGTCTCATGGCCCAGGGGCTTGGATTGGCGCTCGTCGGCGCTGCGGCCGGTTCGGCGATCGCGGCGCTTCTCACACGATTGATCGCTTCGCAGCTCTTTGGCGTCGCCGCGCACGATCCGGTCGTATTCGCTGCGGCGCCGCTGACTCTGTTTGGCGTGGCGGCGGCGGCGAGCTGGTTACCGGCGCGTCGCGCTGCGCGCGTCAGTCCGCAGATTGCCCTCAGATCGGAGTAGCTCGCCCGCCCATCCGGGGAGGGCGAATCAAACAGAGCCGAGGCGATTCGAGGCCGAAGCCGTTTTCCTAGTACTTCAGCCCGCCCGCGTCCGCGAACTCGCGCATCGCCTTCTCCTGTTCCTCGGTGAGCTTCTCCGGCACGCTCACCTGGATCTCGATGATCAGGTCGCCCGTGTGGTCGTCTTTCTTGATGCCCTGACCGCGCACGCGGAATCGTTTTCCCGCCGGCGTTCCCGCGGGAATCTTGATCGCCACCTTTTTTCCGTCGAGCGTCTTGACGCTGATCTTCGAGCCAAGCGTCGCTTGCGCGATGTTGATCGGCACCGGCGCGACGACGTCGAGCCCCTCTCGCCGGAAAAAGCGATCCGGCTCGACCTGGAACGTGATGAGGAGATCACCCGGCGGCGCGTTGCGCGTTCCGCGGCCGCCCTGCCCCTTGAGGCGGATCTTGGTTCCCGTGTCGACGCCCGGCGCCACGGTGATCATCACCTTTTTGCGCGTGCGAACCTCGCCCGCGCCGTTGCACGTCGGGCATCGCTCGCTCGGAACGGTGCCCTTCCCCAAACACATCGGACATGGCCGCTGGACGGCGAAGCCGCCCTGTCCGAACGAGATCGACCCGCGCCCCTGGCACTCTGGGCACGTCTGGATCTTCGCGCCAGGCGCGGCGCCGCTGCCGTGGCACGTCGGGCACTCTTCGTTCACCTCGAGCTCGATGGGTACCTTTCCGCCGAGCGCGGCGACGCGAAACGGAATGTTGAGTTGGGACTCGATGTCCTGGCCGCGCTCGGGTCCGCGCGGGCGCCCAGCGCGCGCCCCACCGCCAAACATCGAGCTGAAGAGATCTCCGATCCCGCCCAGTCCGACCTCGTTGAAGTCCTCGAACCGGAACGAGCCGCTGCCGAACGGATTCTGCGCGCCGGCTCCGGGCTGCTGGCCCCCCCCTGGCCCGGGGCGTCGCTGACCGCCGCCGAAGCCGCCGAACGCGCCCAGCGAGCGCATCGTGTCGTATTGCTTGCGCTTCTCGGCATCACCCAAGACCTGATAGGCCTCCGAGATCTCCTTGAAGCGCTCGGCGGCCTTCGGATCGCTGGGGTTTTTGTCCGGGTGGTGCTTGGCGGCGAGCTTCCGGTACTGCTTCTTGACCTCGTCCTGCGACGCCGAAGCCGACACGCCCAGGACCGAGTAGTAGTCCTTCGTCTGAGCCATATGGATCAGTACGTACTCAGCCGTTCCACTGCTTCACCACGACGCGCGCCGGGCGTAAGAGCTGGCCGTTGAACAGATAGCCCACCTGGAACACGCGCGACACGACGTGGTCGTCCTCCGGCGAGAGAGCCGGCTCCGTCGTCACGGCCTCGTGGAGCGCCGGGTCGAACGTCTGGTCGATGGGGTTGATCAGCTGGAGGCCTGCCGCGCCGAGCGACTTGAGGAACTTCCGCTCGACCATCTCCACGCCCTGCGCCAGCGTCACCGGGTCGACGCTGGCGGGATCCACATGGGCGAATCGCCCGAGGTCGTCGAGGGCGTCGAGGAGGTGCTTGGTTAGATCAGCCTGGGCACGGCTCGTCAGCTCCCCGCGTTCGCGCGCGGTTCGCTTGCGATAGTTGTCGTACTCGGCGGCGAGCCGGAGGTACTTGTCGCGCTCCGCCGACAACTCGCGCCGGAGGTCGGAGTCGGCGACGGCCGGACCGGCCTCGGTGGCGTCGGTGTCGGCCGGATCGGGCTCCGGGGCGAAGTCCGCGGCAGGGGCGTCGATTTCGTCGGCCGCACCGTCCGCGTCACCGTCGGCTTGGCGGCCCGCGGCGTCGGCAGGCGGCGATCCTGCGTCTGGTTTTTTCGGATGCTTCATCGTCCTGAATGTTCGCGGTACCGGTGGCGGGGTGCAACGGGCATACCCTGTATCGCTGCCGGAACGGCAGCGGCGCCTCCTCCGAGCGGTCCTAGATCGGGGTTGCGGGAGCCTCTACGCCAGCGTGCCGTCGCGCGCCGGTTTGAGCAGTACGATTTGAACTACGATTTCGCGGAGGAAGCGGATTTTGCGGAAACTGCAAGAATCAATTGTCTTGGTTTCCGCATTTGACCTTTCCGGCGGTTATCCGCGCCCTCCGCGAAATTGTAGTTCCTGAGTCGGAGGCCTCCGTCCACGCGCGCAGATGCAGTTATCGCGCGACGGCCGCGCTTTCAGAGGGCCCCGTTGGAACGGCGTGACTCGCGAGAAGCTGAACGCGCAAGAGATCCAGCGTGTACTGCGCCGCTCGTTCGCGGATCTCGCCGCGGTCACCCCAAAGTTGATGGTGTTGAGTCGCCACGTCCCCGTCGACGTCGACCGCCAACCAGACCGTGCCGACGGGTTTCTCCGCCGTTCCGCCCGATGGTCCGGCGATCCCCGTGATCGCCAAGCCGACGCGCGCACCGGTGACGCGGCGCGCACCCGCCGCCATCTCACGCACGACCTCCTCGCTCACGGCGCCGTGCGCAGCCAGCGATGCGTCGCTCACGCCGAGCGTCTCACGCTTCACGTCGTTGTGGTACGCGATGACGCCGCCGAGCATGACGTCGCTCGACCCCGGAATCGCCGTGAGCCTGGCGCCGAGCAAACCGCCCGTGCAGCTCTCCGCGACGCCGATCGTGAGGCCGCGCGAGCGGCACATCTGGAGCGCGACGGCCGCGAGGTCGTCGTCGTCTTCGCCATAGATCCACGTGCCCGCGCGCTCGCGCAAGCGAACCGCCGCGCGGTCGATGGCGGCGGTTGCGTCGCGCTCCGGCGCGTCGCGAACGGTGAGGCGGAGATCGACGCCCGCGATGGACGGCAGGTACGCCAGCTCTACGCCGAGCGCGCCGCCGTCCATCGAGTCGATCTTGTCGGCGAGCAGCGACTCGGAGATTCCCGTCGTGCGCAGCGTGCGCGAGCGAACGACCGTCCCGGATTTGACGCGCGCCGCCAGCCGCGGCAGGAGCGAGTCGGCGAGCATGCCGCGCATCTCTCGCGGAACACCGGGGAGCATCGCAACCCACCGGCCGCGTTCGTCCTCGAGCCACACGCCGGGCGCCGACCCGTGGCGGTTCTCGAGCTTGGTCGCCCCGACCGGCATCATCGCCTGCTGCTTGTTGGCCGCGGGGAGCGGACGGTTGAAACGCGTCCGCCATCGCTCCTCCATCCAGCGGAAGTGGCCCTCGTCCAGCTCCATTCCTCGGCCGAAAAGCTCGGCGATCGACTGCTTGGTGAGATCGTCGGAGGTCGGACCGAGGCCGCCCGTCGTGATGACGGCGCCGCTGCGGTCGAGCGCTTCGGCGACCGCCCGCTGGATCGCCGTGGGCGCGTCGCCGACGGTCGCCCGCCGCACGACGTGCATGCCGATCGACGCGAGCGCCCGCGCGAGATGCGCCGCGTTCGTGTCGACGGTGAAGCCGAGCAGCAGTTCGTCGCCGATCGTGACGATCTCCACCGCGGTGCGGCGCGCCAGTTCCTGCGACGTCATTTCTGAACCGCCGTGGAAAAGACGCTTCCGAAGCTGCGCAAGTACACGGCGAGCGAATAGATCGTGAGCGCGACGGCCACGATCATCGACAGGAATCCGACGGTGCCGTTGAACATCGCGAACGCGCGCCAGGGCTCGCCGTCCCATGCTTGCGCTTCCTTGAGCGCGACAGCGAAGAACCAGAAGTAGGCGCAGCCCTGCCACACCAATTGGATCGCCGTCTTCCATTTCGCCGGGCCGATGGCGGCGATCACCACGCCGCGGCGCGCGGCGGCCTGGCGAAAGAGTGTCATGAACAGCTCGCGACCGAGCACGACGAGCACCACCCAGAGCGGCAAGCCGACCATCCCGAGGGGCGTGACGAACGGCAGGTGCCGGGCGAGCAGATACATCGGGATGAATGTCGCGACGAGCAGCAGCTTGTCGGCGAGCGGATCGAGGAGGCGGCCGAGGTCGGTTTCCTGCTTGCGCGACCGCGCGAGATATCCGTCGATGTAGTCGCTGATCGCCGCCGCGAGGAACAGGATGAACGCCGCGAGGCGAAGCCCCCACGAGTTCGCCAGCGGCAGTATCGCGATGAGCGGCGTCGCGACGATGCGGCCAACGGTGAGGGCGTTCGGCAGATTCATGTCGACGGGGAACCTACTGGGGTTGCGGGCGGCGCAACGGATCGCGCGCGGAGTTACCTACAATCTCCCGCCCTCCCACGCCCGTTCCAAGACCCGTCCGCCGACCCGGCGGCGGTCAGGCGAGTGACTTCAGCACCAGCTTGCTGACGGCCTTGAGCGTGTCGAACACCCCGTCGCCATTCACGGCCACCGCCTCGATGTACGGGGCGCGCTCGATCCATTCTCCGGTCGTGAGCTGCTCGATCAGACGCTCCCCGGGGTGCGCCGCGTCGGGCGTCACGCGCATCCGCGACGGGTCGGTGACCTCCCAGCCCGGATTGAGCGACGCCTGGAGTTCCCGGATGGGAGAGGCGTTGGGCAGATCCCGCTTGTTGTACTGGATCACGAACGGCATCGACGTCAGGTCGTACCCGTACTCGGCCATGTTGTCGTACAGGTTCTGCATGGCCTCCTGATTCGCCTCCAGCCGCTCCATCTGCGAGTCGCCGACGAAGACGATGCCGTCGACGCCTTTCAGAATCAGCTTGCGGCTCGCGTTGTAGTAGACCTGTCCGGGCACCGTGTAGAGATGGAACCGCGTCTTGAATCCACGGATGGTGCCGAGGTCCACGGGGAGGAAATCGAAGAAGAGCGTGCGCTCGGTCTCGGTGGCGAGGGAGATGAGCTTGCCGCGAGTGTCCGGCTCGACCTGGCCGTAGACGTGCTCGAGGTTCGTCGTCTTCCCGCCCAACCCGGGACCGTAGTAAACGATCTTGCAGTTGATCTCGCGTGACGCGTAGTTGATCATCGACATGGCTGTCTTCCGCTATTGAAACAGCTTGTCGATTTCGTCGTCGGCGCCGGCCAGCACGCTGGGCGCTCCGGCCTCCTGCGCGCTCCGTGTGAATACGTGTTCGAACAACTGTGTAAGCTCTCCGACGGTGTGGCGAAGCTTGAGCCGCACCAAGCCGAGCGTGGTCCGGTTGTCGAACAGCACGACGAGGATGACGCGGCGGGCGATGTCGGCGAGATACATCGACTCCTTTTCGCCCTGGTGGAAGAGCGAATTGAAATCGTTCTCGCCGATCAGCTTCGCGAGTTGATCGTTGGCACTGAAATCGGCGGCGGTGAGGGTCGCGAACGCGGTCGGATCGAACGTGGGGCGTTCGCCGACGGTGGCGACGAGTTGACCGGTCCGATCGACGAGCAGCGCGCAACGCGCGTTGCAGTCGACGAGAAACCGGTCCAGCGCCTTCGTGATCGCGCCAAAATCATCTTCGGTGAACGACCAGCTGGCGCTCACGGAAGGGGCCATTGCGAGAGGGGTCCTATTCGAGGTGGGTGTACATGCGGCGGAGGAGCCGTTCACCCGTCCGGCGAAGCGACGGGCTGCGTTCCCACGCTACATAATCGTGCAGAAGGTGGACGGTCTCGGGCCCCGGTCGGCGACCGAGGTATCCAAGCGCCGCCAGGCGCCTGACGGGCTTCGTGCTGAACAAGTCACGCCTCGACCGCCGGATCTGTGAGTTCCACGCGGCCGCTCCGACTATTAGACCGACGAGGAAGCCCCCGGTCACGGCCCATCCTGTTCCACGGCTCGTCACATCGCCCTCCGCGCGCTGAGCGCCTGCGCGATGGTCACGCCGTCGGCGTATTCCAGATCGCCGCCAACCGGCAGCCCGCGGGCGATGCGCGAAACGGCCACCCCGGTCGGCGCGAGCTGTGTCTGCACGTACAAAGCGGTCGCCTCCCCTTCGAGGCTCGGGTTCGTGGCGAGGATGACTTCACGCACCCCGCCTCCCTCCCCCTCCCCCTCCCCAGCCGCGCCATTCACGGTCTCGATGCCGTCCGTGGGGCGCACTCGCGCCACCAACGCATCGACCGTCAGATCAGCGGGACCCACGCCGTCGAGCGGAGACAGCCGTCCGCCGAGCACGTGATAGAGACCTCGGAACTCGCCCGCCCGCTCGATCGCTCCGATGTCTGACGCCTGCTCGACGACGCAGATCAGCGCCGGGTCGCGCCGCGGATCGCGGCAGATCGAGCAGACGTCGTCTTCCGTGAGGTTGAAGCACCGCGTGCACGTTCGCACCCGCTCGCCCAGGGTGACCAGCGCGTTTGCGAGACGCTTGCTCTGCTCGGGCGACTGCCTCAGCAGGTAGTACGTCAGCCGTAGCGCAGTCTTGCGACCGATGCCCGGGAGACGCGCCAACTCTGTCGCGAGATCGTCGATCGCCGACACGTCTGGTTCGCCCTACTCGAGTTTGGCGGTTCCCGCGCTCAGAACGGGAGCTTGAACGGCAGTTGGAGGCCGCCCGTGAGCTTGCCCATCTGTTCCTGCGCGGCCGCCTGGGCCTTCTGCTGCGCGTCGGAGACGGCGACGAGGATGAGATCCTCGAGCATCTCGATGTCCGACGGATTCACGACGCTCGCGTCGAGCTTGATCTTCGTGATCTGCCCGGTCCCCGTGACTTCGGCGGTGACCATGCCGCCGCCCGCGGACCCCGAGACCCGCTGCTGCTGCAGCTCGTCCTGAATCTTCTGAAAGCGACCCTGCACCTCCTGCGCTTGCTGCAGGATTTTCATGAAGTCTGGCATGTGATCAAACCTAGGGGCCGCGCGTTCAGTCGGCCACGTCGAGGTCGAGCGCCTCGATCGCCGCATCCAGCAGCGGCTCCCGCTTCCGCAGCGCGGCCACGCGCTCGGCGCGCACCATTTCGTCGGTCAGTCGCTTGGGCGGCGCGGCTGCAACCTTCTCGTCGCGCCGCAGGTCGACCCGTTCGACACCGGCGAACCGCTCGCGGAACGCGGCGAGGATCTCGGCGCGGCCGGTGCCGATGGCGTGCGTATAAATGTCGTTCGGCTCGTCGAGCTCGATCGTGACGACACCGCCCGCCGTCACCGCGGCCGGCGTCGCGTGCGACAGCGCCGTGGCGAGCATCGGCTTCGTCGCACGAAGACGAAGGACGATCTGATCCCAGTGCGCCGTGAGTTTGCTCATCTCCAACGGCGCCGCGCCGGCCAATTTTCCATCCGCTCCGGCGACCGCCACGAGCTCGAAGTGCTGTCCGCGCAGTTCAACGGGCGCGGCGTCGGCCAACTCGGCGCGAACCGCGGGGCCGTCCGCCCGCGCGTTCGGTCGGGGCGCCGGAGGCGAACCAACGGAGCGAGTGCCGATCGCCACACTCGGCGCCGGTGCGGCCGCCGCGTCGACGCGGGCGTCTCTGCGCGGAGTTGATGCGGTGCTCGTCTCCGGCCGCGCTGATGACGAACCGCCGCCCGACGCCCCTCCGCCGGAGCCTCCTGAACCGCCGATCGAGCGAATCAGTCCCTCGATCTCGACCGCGCGATCCATGAGCGCGAACCGAACGAGCAGCGTCTCGACCAGCAGCTGCTGCTGCCCGCTCTTCTTGAACCGCGGCTCGAGCTCGGTGATCAGCTGGAGCATCCGAAGCAGATCGGACGCGGCGATCCGTTCGCGCCGAGCCTCGAGCGCCTCGCGACCGCGCTCCGACATTTCGGTGGCAGTGCCGCCGAGTGCGACGCTGAGCAGCGAGCGCAGCGTGTCGGCGAGTCCGTTCAGGAACCCGCCGAAGTCGATGCCGGCGTCGGCCAGGCGCGAGACGGCCGGGAAAACGTCCGCCGCGCGCCGGTCGGCGATGACGTCGATGAGCGCGATGAATTCGTCTTCGGCGACGAGACCGAGCGCGTCGCGAACGCGGTCCGCGGTCACGCGGCCGTCACCCATCGAGAGCACCTGGTCGGCGAGACTCAACGCGTCGCGCATCGAGCCGTCGGCCGCGCGCGCGATCGACGCCAGCGCCTCGGGCTCGGAGGCGATCTTCTCCTCCGCGAGCACGTGCGACAGCCGGTCTCGAATCTCGGCAGCGCCGATACGCTTGAAGTCGAATCGCTGGAGCCGGCTCAGGACGGGCGCGGCTGACTGAGCGATCTTCTGCGGCTCGGTCGTCGCGAAGACGAACACGACACGCGGCGGCGGCTCCTCGAGAATCTTGAGCAGCGCGTTCCACGCCTCGCGCGTGAGCATGTGCGCTTCGTCGACGATGTAGACCTTGTAATGATCGGCGCCGGACGGCGCGTACATCGCCCGCTCGCGCAGTTCGCGCGCGTCGTCGACGCCGCGATTCGACGCCGCGTCGATCTCGACGACGTCGAGGCTGGTCGCGCCAAGCCAAATGCGCTGGCACGACGCACACTCTCCACAGGGCTCGCCCGCTTCGCGGGCGAGCGTTTCATAGGCGTCGCTCACGCCTTCCGCGCTCGCTCCCGTTCCTCGCGCCTGGTCGAGCTCGGCCAACTGCCTGGCTTTCTCGAGGCGCCGCTCACAGTTGAGCGCCATCGCGAGCACGCGGGCCAGCGTCGTCTTGCCGACACCGCGCGGGCCGCAGAGGAGATAGCCGTGCGCCACGCGCCCGCGCGCAATTGCCCCCTTGAGCGTCGACGACACGTGCGACTGCACGGCGACGTCGGCGAAGCGCTTGGGACGATATTTTCTGGCGAGCGCGAGCGACATTGAGCGAGTGCGGAGGACGGAGAGCGGGGTGGACAATGTACCGAAAAGCAAAGCGCGGGGACATCGCTCGAGCCGAGCGTTGTCTCCCGCGCGATACCCCAGGTCTGACGAAGCAACATCAGACACCTCTTACCGCTGCTACCTTCGGGGTCCTGACGGAGTTCGAAGGCTGACGCCCTCCGGGACCTGAGGCACCCTGAAGTTAACCTGGGGAGCGGTTGCTACAAACAGGCTCGGCTCACGGCTGACGGCCGATCGGCGGCCAGCACTCGGCCACCAGCTCCGGGCTTTGTCACTCCTTGCGCGCTCGGAACGACCCTGCGATTGTTACCGAACAGATGCCGAAGAACGTTTCTCGCTCTCGCTCAACGGCGAAACGCGCCGTCAAGCCGCGGCTGCGGCCGAAGTCTGCGCGCAATCCACTCGACCGTCTTCGCTCGATCTGCCTCCGGCTCCCCCAGAGCACCGAGGTGGAGGCTTGGGGCGCGCCGACGTTTCGCGTCGGGAAGCTGTTCGCGATGTACTCATCGCCGTCGTCGCACCATAGCGGCGGGCGTCCGGCGGTGTGGATCTACTCGATCAGCGTCGAGCAGGACCTCGTCATCCGCTCGCGGCCCGACAAGTACTTCAAGCCCGCGTACGTCGGCGCCTACGGCTGGATCGGCGCGTGGCTCGACAAAAATCCACCGTGGGACGAGATCGAGGAACTGCTGCGCGACGCCTGGCGTCGCCGCGCACCGAAGAAAGTCATCCCGCTCCTCGAGGACGACGCGACGATTCCAGCGAAGCGGCCGCGCGCGAAAAGGACTTAGTTCCAGACCAATCCGCGAAGTTGGTCGAGATTCACGTTGCCGCCCGACAGCACCGCGACGACGCGCGACCCGGCGGGCATCTTCACGAGGCCGTGCAGGAGCGCCCCGACCGGCGCCGCCGCGGCGCCTTCTACGACCAGCTTGCACCGCTCCATCACCCAGATCATCGCCTCGAAGATCTCGCGGTCCGGCAGCGTGACGATGTCGTCGACGAAGCGCTGAACGACCGACAGATTCAGCTCGCCGACGCGCCGCACGCGCAATCCGTCGATGATCGTCTTGCACTCGATCGTCTCGAGCTTCCCGGCGGCGACGCTGCGCTGCATCGCCGGGCCGTCGGACGATTCGACGCCGATGACGCGGATCTTGGGGTTGTGTCCCTTCACCGCCATCGACACGCCGGAAATCAAGCCGCCGCCGCCGATCGGGACGACGACCGCGTCGACGTTCGGCCAATCCTGCACGATCTCGAGTCCGAGCGTGCCCTGCCCCGCGATGAGCTGCGCGTCGTCGAACGGATGTACGTAGGTGAGTCCCTCCGTGCGCACGAGCTCCTTCGCCTTCTCGTTCGCCTCGTCCCAGATGTTGCCGTGCAACACGACCTCGGCCCCGTATGCTTTCGTCGCGGCGACTTTGGCCGGCGTCGCGTTGGTGGCCATACAGACGACCGCGCGAATCCCATGAATGCGCGCGGCGAGCGCCACGCCCTGGGCGTGATTGCCCGCCGAGGAGCACACGACGCCGCGGCGTTTGTCCTCGTCGGACATCAACGCGAATTTGTTGAGCGGCCCGCGAATCTTGTACGAGCCGACGCGCTGAAAGAGCTCGGCCTTGAGCCGCACGTCGAAGCCGGTGGCGTCGCTCAACTGCTGAGACGTCAACAGCGGCGTGTGCTTGATGTGCGGCGCGATCCGCGCGCGCGTCTGGACGAAATCGTCGAGCGTCAGCGTCAGCATTCAGTGTCCACGCGTAAGGGCCGTTCGCAGCACCGTCGCGGCGCGGCGGCAATCGTCCGCGCTCACGTCGATGTGCGTCACCAGCCTGATTCGAGTCGAGCTCCATTCGGAGACGAGCACTCCCTGGTGCCGGGCCGCAGCAACGACATCCGGCACCGACTGGCCGTCCACCACGTCCACCATGACGATGTTCGTATCCGGCGCGACGATCTCGGTGCCGGGAATTCCTCGCAGCGCCGTGGCCATCTCACGCGCGTTCGCGTGGTCGTCGGCCAGCCGCGCGAGCTGGTGGTCGAGCGCGTAGAGGGCCGCCGCGGCGAGGATACCGGACTGCCGCATCGCCCCGCCGAACAACTTCCGCGCGGTCCACGCCCGCTCCATCGCCTCGCGCGTGCCGGCAAGCATCGCGCCGATCGGCGCGCCCAGCCCTTTCGACAGATCGACCATCACCGTATCGGCCGGCGCCGCCAGCTCGGGAAGCGACACGCCGCTGGCGACGCTCGCGTTCCACAACCGCGCGCCGTCGAGATGAACCGGAACGTCGTGCTCGCGCGCTATCACGCACATCTCGCAGAAATCGCCGAGCGGAACGATCACGCCGCCGGCGCCGTTGTGCGTGTTCTCGACGCAGACGAGCCCGGGGGCGGGATAGTAGCGCGAGCGAGGGCGAAACGCGCGCCGCAAATCGTTCGCCGACATCACGCGCCCCTCCGGCACCACGGCGAGGATCTGCGCGCCCGCCAGCGCCGCGACGCCGGCGATCTCGCTGTGGACGATGTGCGCGTCGACGTCGGCCAGCACCTCGGTCGCGCGCGGCGCGAGCAGCCACACGGCCGCCTGGTTGGCCATCACGCCGCTCGGAAAAAAGAGCGAGTCTTCCTTGCCGAGCATCTTGGCGACCCGTTCCTCGAGCCGCCGCGTCGTCGGATCGCCGTCGCGCTCGTCGTCGCCGACGTCGGCGTCGGCCATGGCGGCGCGCATGCCGGGCGTGGGTTTGGTGACGGTGTCGCTGCGGAGGTCTATCGGCATCGACGGAATATGGCGCACGTCTTCAGACGGCGCGAAGCCGCTCGCTTCCTCGGGCGCTGACTTCCCAACGACGCCAAGTTCCCAGCCGCGCAGACTTCCCAAGGTCAGACTTCCCAACCGCGGCTCGAACCGGGCCGTTGCCTCCGACGTTCGGGAGCTCGCGCCGTTCGCGCGTTTCGGAAGTTGGCGCCTTTTGGCAGTTGGCGCTCTTCGGCAGTTGGCGCTCTTCGGCAGTTGGCGCTCTTCGGAAGCTGGCGCTCTTCGGCAGTTAGCGCTCTTCGGCAGTTAGCGCCGTCTGGCAGCGGCGCCGTCTACCCGTTCAATCCGTGAGTACCTCACGTTGCAGCTTCCGCACCCGCCTCAGCTCGAACACCTGCCCGACCTCTCCACCGAGTATGAAGATGAGCGCCGCGTAGTAGCACCACACCACCACGAACACGATGGCGGTGAGCGTCCCCCTGTACATCCCGACCGGGTTGAACGTCTTGGTGTAGTACGCGAACGCCGTGCGCGCGCCCTCGAAGCACACGCTCGTGAAGCCTGCCGCGACCCACGCCGACGCCGTCGTCACGCGGCGGATCGGCAGAAACTTGTAGAGCGCGTAGAACATCAGCGCCAGAAACGCGAAGCCGAGGACGCGGCCGACCCAGTAGTCGACGCCGCTCAGCACGTCCGTGCGCAGCCCCACCGACACGAGCGCGTGCGACGCCAGCCCCACGTAGGTCGTCACCGTGACGCTCGCCGCGAACAGCAGCGTGGACACCACCGTGATCTTCACGTCGAACACCTTGCCGGCGATGATGCCGCGCTCGGTCTCGATGTCGAAGACGCTCGCCAGCACGGTGCGCAGCGACCCGAAGAGCCTCGTGGAGAACCAGACGAAGCCGATGGCGCTGTAGATCGTGATCGACCTGCGCGTGCGCAGCAGATCGTTGATCAGCTTGTGGACGGGCGAATCGATCTCGACGTGGGCGGGCAAGAGCCTGTCGAGAAAGACGCCGATCTGGTCCGTCGAGTTGATCGAACCGGCATACACGATCGGCAGGAGGTACGTGATCCCGGCGGCGAGGAGCAGCAGAAAGGGCAGCGCGGCCAGCAGGATGTTGAACGCGATGCCGCCGGCGAGGAACAACACGTTGTCCTCGCCGCTGTTGTCCCATACCCGCTTGATGTAGTCGCGGGCCGCCCACAGAAAATCCGAGACGGGCGACCGGCGGACCCCGCTCTCACCCGTGTTCACGCTCGCGGACAAAGGCGGTGCGGGGGGGGGTTCGCCGGTCAGCGTTCAATCCGGTCAGCCGTCGACCGGCTCGTCGGACGCCGCGTCGTTGACGCGCTTGGCCGCCTTGACGCCCGCGGTGTACGCCGCCTTGGTCGTGGCCAGTCGATTTTCCAGATCCTCGCGCGCGTCGTGCGCCGCGGCGCGCCCGGCGTCGACCGCTTCGCGGGCGGCTGTGCGACCGGCTTCGACGGCCCGCGTCACCTGGCGACGCTTGAGGTCCACCGCGTCCTTCGCGCTATCGATCGTCTCTTCGACGCGGCGGCGGGCGTCCTGGTACGTCTCGCTGACCGTGTCCGTGAGCTCGGACGCTTTTCGCTCGGCCAGCTTGCGCGCGCGGATCGCGCGGCGCTTCAGGTCGCGGCGCGTTTCCTCGCCGGATTTCGGCGCGAACAGCAGCGCGGCACCGGCTCCCAGCGCAAGCCCGATGATGAACGGCATCACGCTGGTCGATCGCTGCTCGATCACCACGTACGGGTCGTTGTCTTCGAAGTCTCGGCGTGACATCGCGATGCTCCTCTGAGTTAGCGTTTGCGCGCCAGCGGCTTCTTCACCGAAGCCAGGACGCGCTCTTGTGGCAGGTCGGGTTTGGGCCGGCCGTTTGTCGCTGCTTCATCCGTGCCATTGGGAGGGGGCGGCGCCGAGGCAAGCGAGGTGGGAACCTCGTTCACGAACGACAGCAGGTCCCGACGCACGTCATCCGCGACGATTCCGAGCAGCTTGGCTGTCTTCTCGATGTCGCCGGAGGTGGACGCGAAGGTCTG
This sequence comes from uncultured Gemmatimonadaceae bacterium, assembly GCA_963736315.1. Lineage (GTDB taxonomy): Bacteria > Gemmatimonadota > Gemmatimonadetes > Gemmatimonadales > Gemmatimonadaceae > JAQBQB01. The sequence goes on from CAVTOB010000002.1 coordinate 462,404, forward strand.
GAGCGCGAGCAGACGTCGACCCTCGGTGGCGGTCGCACCCACCGGAATCGTCACCGACGTAGGCACGGCGCCGCCGGTCGAGCCTCGGAGATGCCGAGGCATCACGTCGCTCAGCGTGATCGTGTCGCCGCGCGTCATGATCACCGCGCGTTCGACGGCGTTTTTCAGCTCGCGCACGTTCCCCGGCCAGTGGTAGGCGAGGATCCAGCCCCACGCGGCGTCGTCGAAATCGCCGATCTTCTTGCCATTCTGTTCTTGGAATCTGGCGAGAAACTCCGTCGCGAGCAGGTGAATGTCCTCGGTTCGCTCGCGCAGCGGCGGGAGCGAGATCTCGACGACGGCCAACCGATAGTACAGATCCTCGCGCAGGTGTCCGTCACTGATCGCCTGTTGCAGATCCTGGTTCGTCGCCGCGACGATGCGGATGTCGACGGAGATCTCTTTCTTGCCGCCCAGACGTCGAACTTGCCGCGTCTCGAGCGCCCGCAGCAGCTTGACCTGGATGTCCGGCGACATCTCGGCCACTTCGTCGAGGAAGATCGTGCCGCCGCTGGCCATCTCGAACGCGCCGGGCTTCTCGTTCACAGAACCGGTGAACGCGCCCTTCTCGTGGCCGAACAACTCGTTCTCGAGAATCTCCTTGGGCAACGCCGCGCAGTTGAGCGCAAAGAAGGGCCCGCTGGACCGCTCGCTCTTGCTGTGCAGTGCCCGGGCGACGAGCTCCTTGCCGGTGCCTGACTCGCCGAGGATGAGCACGCTCGCCGTCGACGGCGCGACCGCGTCGATGACCTGGTAGACGCCGCGCATCACCTCCGACTGCCCGGTGAGCTCGCCATAGTGCGTGAGCCCCTCGAGTCGGGACGTGAGCTCGCGATTCTTTTCCTGGACCTCGAACTTCTCGAGGGCCTTGGGAATCAACGCCTTGAGGCGGTTGAGCTTGTCCGCGTTGAGCGGCTTTTCGATGTAGTCGTATGCGCCCTGTTGCATCGCCTGGACGGCCGAGTCGACGGTGGCCTGCCCGGTGATGATGATGCACTCGGTGGCGATTCGGCGTTGCTGTAGCTCACGAAGCAGCGCCAGCCCATCGAGCTTTGGCATCTTGAGGTCGGCGAGCACCACGCCGTAGCGGTCGTTCGCCAACCGCTCGAGCGCCTTCTGGCCGTCGGGGGCGATGTCGACCGTGTACCCCTCGTCGGCCAGAATGGCGCTCAGGCCTGACGTAATCGCCTGTTCGTCGTCCGCAATGAGAATCTTCGCGTTCGTGTGTTTCATTCGGTGTCGGGGTACCCCTGGGCCTACCGCCCGTCAGGTAGGGAACGTAATCGTAGCGCCACTTTCCGAGATGTCGAGATGGACGCCGGCACTATATGCCGCGGAAACGACCTCGTCGTTTAGCGCAATTCTCGATCCGTCGCGCTCGCCGCAGGAAACCCGGATCGCCGGGCCGCCCGCCTCGTCCAAGGCCGAGCAAACTACGTCCTTCGACGCCTCGACAGCCGCCAAAAGCACCGCCGCGATCGCGAGACGTGCGGCCGACGCCGGCGCGCTGGTCGTCCCGAGGCGTTCTACCCCTTTGTCGACGGTAAGTCGCCTGCCCCGGCCTTCGTCGGCCTCGGCCGGGCCCACGCCACGCGAGGCCAACACGGCCACGTCCCGCGTGATTCGGGCGACATCCGCCGGTCCGCGAGACGGCCGCGCCAGGGCCAGCATCGCTTCGGCCGACTGAATCACGGATTCCAGCTCGGCCGCCGCGGCTTCGGCGAAGGGCCGAAGCGCCGAGGCTTCCCCTTCACCCCTCCCGCTGCGCGACCGCACAACTTCCAGGTTCACGGCCACGCCGTTCAAGGCGCCTTTGAACTGGTGCGCCGTCGCGTCGCAGAGCCGCTGGAAGACGCCCAGCCACAGCTCCTCCGCCGTTGCCAAGCGTCAGTCGCTCAACTCCGCGTCGTCCGGAGCCGCCGCCACAGCGACGGCGCGCGTTGGATCGTCGCGGTGGATGGCGACGGGCGTCACGAAGCGCGCGACCATCGCGGCCGTGTCGCCAATGGCCAGCTGATCGAACAGGAACCCGAACTTCTCGTCGTAAGCGGCGTCGAGCGCGGCGCGCGCGGCATCGGGAACGTCCCAGATCTGCCGCTTGAACGGACCGAGCGCCTTTTTGCGGGTCTTGTAGTAGAACTGCTCGTCGGAGTCGGTCGGCTTGCGTTCGTCCTTGGCGTTCGCGTCGAGCCATTTGTAGATCTCGCCGCGCAGCGAATCCGGCAGGTGATCGAACAGCATGTTCTGGAAGTTCGTCGCCAGATGGATCTCCGCCGTCTCGCGCTTCGGGAAGTTGTGAAACGCGGTATCCGGCAGCGTCGACGCACCGTGTTGCACCGCGCCCGAGAGGCCGTAGTCGTCGCGCGCCACCTTCGACAGTCGCTCCAGCGTGTCGAGATCGAGCTTCACGTCGGCGATCGAGCCATCGGGGAGCACGACGCCGCCGTGCGACGTCCCCGATTGCACACTGATCTTCGAAAGCCCGACGGTGTCTTTCGGCAGGCGCCGAATCAGGCCGTCCATGTAGGCTCGCAGCTCTTCGACCGTGCTGTTTTGCGTGCCCACTTCGCCGATCTCGCCGCCGATGGAGATCGTGATGCCGTCCGGCTCCAGCTCGCGCACGACTTTCAGAATGTCGACGCCGACCTCACAGTTGAGTCTCTGCTGCTCGTCGAGCGTCGGCTTCGAGATGTCGACCAGCGTCGACGTGTCGATGTCGATGTTGAAGAACCCGGCCGCGATCGCCTCGCGGGCCAGCGCCTTCACGGCGTCCACTTCGGGAGTCGGATCCGCCGCGTACTTCTTGGCGTTCACCTGGAAGTGATCGCCCTGGATGAAGACCGGGCCGCGGAACCCTTCGCGTATCGCCGCGGCCAGCACGACGGCGACGTACTCGGCAGGGCGCTGGTCGGTGTAGGCGATCTCCGAGCGAGCGATCTCGAGAATGAACGCGCCCGCCTTTTTTGTGATCGCCGTTCGGAAGATCGAGCGGGCTGTGTTGTACGCCATCCCGCGCACGTTGATCGCCGGTACGGTGAATCCATGGCACTCGCCGCGCCCGCGGGCCATGTACAGATCCTGAATCGACGACGGAGTGGCGCCGACCGCCTGGGCGATCTCCCAGATCAACCAGCGCGCATGCTCTTTCTCGGGCCCGCCGCCGAAGACCGCCGCGCGCACGAGCGTGTCCATCGCGGGCGATGCAACGGCCTTGGCGTTCGTCACGCTCACCCGTCCGTCGCGCACCCGGACGCCGTCGCCGAACAATTCGTTGAGTGATTCGACAGTATTCATGAGAGTCGCCTACATGTTTTTCCGGTCCACCGGTCACCCCGTCCACCCATATCTCGCATCCGGCTTCGGCAGAAGGTTCCACTCCTTTCGCGCCTGCTCCGCGTCGACGCGGCCGAGTTGCGCGTAAGTGAACTGCTTGCCGAGCTCCACTCCCGGCTGGTCGAGCGGATTCACTCCGTAGAGCGCGCCCGCGTACACCGTCGCGATCTCCAGCAGCATGAACAGCGCGCCCAAGTACCACGCGTCCACGCGATCGATGTGAATCGTCATGCTCAGCCGCCCGCGGCGCGCCAGCGCGCCGGCCGTCGCTCGTTGCTCGATCGACAGCAGCTCGCCGAGACGATGCCCGCCGAGATAGCCGAGCTCCCTGACGTCGGAATGTAGCGAAGGAATGGTCACGTCCGACGGCGACTCGCGGACGGCGATGAACGTGACGGTCTTGTCGAGCGGTCCTTCCATGAAGAGCTGCACTTTGCTGTGCTGGTCGGTCGCTCCCAGCGCGGCGAGCGGCGTCGGGCCGACGCCGTGGTCTCCCGCCTGCCGGTGCTTGCCGAGACTTTCGGCCCAGAGCTGCACGAACCAGTTGGCGACGTCGCGCAGCGGATCGGAGTACGGCATCAACACGTGGATGTGCCGGCCGACGGTCGAGTCCGCGAGAAACTGGAGTGTCGCAAACAGTCCCGCTGGGTTCTTCGATAGCGAGTCACCCGTGCAACGCGCGGCCATGTCGCGCGCTCCGGCGAGAAGTTGTGCCGTGTCCATGCCCGCCAGCGCCGCCGGCAGAATCCCGACCGGCGTGAGCACGCTGTAGCGCCCGCCGACCGCCGGCGGAATGTCGAGCGCCGGGATCCCCTCGGCGTTGGCGATCTCGCGCAACGCGCCGTTCTTCGGATCCGTGACGAACGCGAGGTGCGCTTCCGCGTCGCGCGTGCCCTTGTTCAAGCGATCGCGAACGACGAGGTACTGCGCCATCGTCTCCGCCGTTCCACCGGACTTCGAGATCACCACGAACAGCGCGCGCTCGAGTGACAGTCGATCGAGCAGCGCGGTGATCGTGTGCGGGTCGACGTTGTCGAGCACGTGCAGGCGAGGATTGCCCGCGCGTTCGGCGTCGCTGAGCGCGTTCCAATCCGGCGCGAGCAGGGCCGTGCGCAGCGCGATCGGACCCAACGCCGAGCCCCCGATGCCGAGTACGATGACGTCGTCGAACTGTCCCTTGGTGCGCGCGGCGAAGTCCGTGGACTGTTTGTGCAGCGCCGCGTCGTCGGGGAGAGCGAGGAATCCCAGCTCACCGGCCGCGCGCCGTTTGCCGAAGGTGTCGTGCGCCGCCTTGAACGCCCCCGGCGCGGCCGTCCAGTCCGCCGCCGAGATCCCGCCGGCGACGACATCTCCCATCATGTTCGAGAAATCGAGATCGAGCGCCATGGTCGTGGTACGTACGGGTGCGCGTCAGTCGACGCGAACAACGAGTCCGTCGAACGCCGGCGTGATGCCGCGCGGCAATTCGGCCTCGAGGTCCGCGTGGAAGTTGTCGTGCGTCAGGTGCGTGAGATAGGTGCGCTCCGCTCCGACCTGGCGCGCGGCGCTCACCGCTTCGGGGAGACTCAAGTGCGTGGGGTGTTCCGTTCGAAAGAGAGCGTTGATCACGAGTACCTTCGCGCCGGAGAGCAGTCGGAGCGCGTCGGGCGGCAGCGACTTGGCGTCCGTGACGTAGGCAATCGGCCCGATACGATACGCAAAGACCGTGACACTCCCGTGCGGCACGCCGACCGGCAGCACTTCCATGTCGCCAACCGAGAACGAAACGCCCGCCGCGACGCGATGCGCCTTGCCCTCCGGCTTCGACGTTCCCGGCAATGGCCGGATCCGGTCGTCGAAGATGTAGCGGAACTTCGTCTCCAACTCGTCCAGCGTCTCCTTGGCGCCGTAAATGGGGAGCGGCGCCTCGCGGTCCACCGTGATCGCGCGCAGGTCGTCGATGCCGTGCGTGTGATCGGCGTGGCCGTGCGTGTACGCGACCGCGTCCACCCGGTCGATCCCCGCGGCGATCAGTTGCAGCCGCAATTCGGGCGGAGTGTCGATGAGGAGCTTCGTACCGTGTGAATCCTCGACGACGGCGCCGACGCGGTTGCGTTTGTCGCGCGGGTCGGGCGACAAACACACCGGACAGTGGCACCCGATCTTGGGGACGCCAAAGCTCGTGCCGGTGCCGAGGAAGGTGAGCTTCACGGTGCCACAGTCGTGCGACGGGCGAGACCCGTCACACCGTCTCGACCTTGAGTAGGTTCGTCGTGCCCGGAACGTCGAAAGGCACCCCCGCCGTCACCACGACGCGGTCGCCGTCGCGGGCGAGGCCGCGCCGCTGCACCGCCTCGAGGGCGAGCTGCACCATCTCGTCGTACGTGTTGCAGTGCTTCACGAGCTCCGGAATCACGCCCCACACCAACGCGAGCTGGCGGAACGTGCGCGGCACGTCGGTGAGCACCAGGATCGGCACGCTCGGCCGGTGCGCGGCGACGACGCGCGCGCTGAAGCCGCTCTTCGTGAACACGATCAACACCGGCGCGTCGAGCATCGTCACCGCCGCCGCGCTCGCCGCCGCGATCGCGAACTCGGTGGATATCGCCGTCTCGTTGCGCCGCCGGTCGTCGCGGTGGCGCGGACGCACCCGCGTCTCGATCTCGGTGATGATGCGCGTCATCGCCTCGACGGCCAGCCGCGGGTACTGGCCCGTCGCCGTCTCGGCCGACAGCATCACAGCGTCGGTGCCGTCGAGGATCGCGTTGGCGACGTCGCTCGCCTCGGCGCGCGTCGGACGCGGATGCGTGATCATCGACTCGAGCATCTGGGTCGCCGTGATGACCGGCCGTCCCAACCGGTTGCAGAGCGCGATGATGCGTTTCTGGGCGTACGGCACCTCCTCGAACGGGAGCTCCACGCCGAGGTCGCCGCGCGCCACCATCACGCCGTCGGAGGCGCGCACGATCGACTCGATGTTCTCGAGCGCCGAGTCCTTCTCGATCTTCGCCACGACGAGCATGTGCTTCGTCACGAGCTGCCGCAGCTCGGCGATGTCCTGCGCGCGCCGCACGAAGCTGAGCGCGATGTACTCCAGCTCCTGCTGCACGGCGAACGCGATGTCCTCGCGATCCTTCGCCGTGATCGAGGGCGCGGACACCTGCACGCCGGGCAGGTTGATTCCCTTGTGGCTGGAAAGCTGGCCCCCGTGAACGACGCGCGCCGTCACGCGAGGTTTGCTGACGTCCAGCACGACGAGCTCGATCAGTCCGTCGTTGATGAGGATCCGGTCGCCGTCGCTGACGTCGTCGGCCAGCGCCTCGTACGTGATGGGGACCTCGTCGCCGTTTTCCTTCCCCTCGGGCGCGAACACGACGTCGCTCCCGTCGGGCAGGTCGCGCGGTTGCCCCAGCTCACCGATGCGGATCCGCGGACCTTGGAGGTCGCCGAGGATGGCGATCGGCCGCTTCGTCTCGGCGGCGACGTCGCGAACGAGCGCGATCGTCGCCGCGTGCTGTTCGTGCGTGCTATGTGAGAAGTTGATCCGCGCGACGTTCAGGCCCGCGCCGACGAGGCCGCGCAACGCGTCGCGCGTCGAGCTCGAGGGGCCCAACGTGCAGACGATCTTCGTTCGGCAGTAGCGCAATAGTGGAGTTCGTGTTGACGGCGTGAGTTCAGTGGCTCTCGACCAGCTCCTTGCCCAGCGCCTTCGTCTTCGTCTGCAAGCCGGCGATCAGCGAGTCGTACGACTTCTGGAAGCTGGCGATGCCGTCTACCAACAGCTTGGCCGTGACGTCGTCGATCGAGATGCCGTACTTCGCCAGCTCGTCGATCGTCGCCTGGGCCTCGTCCACGTCTTTGTCGACGGTTCGTTCGACGTTCCCGTGATCGCGGAACGCGTCCACCGTCTGCGGCGGCATCGTGTTCACCGTGTTCGGACCGATGAGCTGCTCGACGTACATCACGTCGCGGTACGCCGGATTCTTCGTGCTCGTGCTCGCCCACAACGGGCGCTGGACCGTCGCGCCCTTGGCCGACAACGCCATCCAGCGCGGCGACGCGATCTGCTCCTGATAGAGCTTGTACGCCAGCTTCGCGTTGGCGATGGCCGCCTTGCCCTTCAATGCCTCGAGCGCTTTCGCGTCGGCGGGGTGCCCCTTGGCCGCGGCGTCGAGGCGCTTGTCCGTCTCCGTGTCGACACGGCTCACGAAGAAGCTCGCCACCGAATGGATGTTCGAGATGTCCTTTCCCGCCGCGACGCGCTCCTCGAGCCCGGCCATGTACGCGTCGATGACGCGCGCGTACGCCTCGATGGCGAACAGCAGCGTGATGTTGATGTTGACGCCGGCGGCCGTCAGTTGGCGCACCGCCTTCGCGCCCTCGACGGTTCCCGGCACCTTCACGAACGCGTTCGGCCGGTCCACCGTTTTCCAGAGGCGCTGCGCCTCGTCGATCGTCGCCGTCGCGTCGTTGGCCGCGCCCGGCGAGACCTCGATCGACACGAAACCGTCGGCGCCGTGCAGCGCGTCGTGCGTCGGACGAAAGATGTCGCACGCGTCGCGCACGTCGGTCGTGGCGATGCGCTCGAACAGCTCCATCGCCGTGAAGTCGCCGGCGGAGAACCGAATTTGATCGTCGTACGTCGATCCCTCGGCCAGTGCCTTCTCGAAGATCGTCGGGTTCGACGTCATTCCGGTCACGGCGTCGTCGCGAATGCGACGCGCGAGGTCGCCGTTCTTGAGGATCGTGCGATCGATGAAGTCGAGCCAGATCGCCACGCCCGCGTCGTGCAGGTCCTTTAATCGATTCTCACTCACCGCTCTCTCTCCCCGTCTCGCAGTCTCACCGGTCCACCCATTCCCAAGCTAGCCGGTACTACTTGCGCCCGTACACGATCTTGTAGATGCGTCCGCCCGCGTCGTCGGCGACGAACAACGAGCCGTCGGTCCCCTGCGCCAGACCGGTCGGCCGGTGGTTCCCCGGCGTTCGCGGTCCGAAGCCTTCGGCGAACACTTCGAAAGGACCCGCAGCTTTCTCGCCGCTCAGCGGCTGGAACACGACGTTGTATCCCGCCTGCGGCTCGGGTGCGCGATTCCACGACCCGTGGAACGCGATGAACGCGCCGCTCTTGTATTTCGCGGGGAACATCGAGCCGGTGTAGAACATGAGCCCGTTCGGCGCCCAGTGCGCCGGAAAAACGGCGACCGGCTCCTTCTTCTGCGCGCACTCGCCGACCTTCTTGCCGTCGCCGCCGTATTCCGGCGCGAGCACCAGGTGATGCTCGTCGACCGCGTAGTAGCAGTACGGCCAGCCGAAATCGTCGCCCTGATTCACCTGGAGCAGCTCTTCCGCCGGATTCTCGGCGTTGTAGTGGGTGCTGTTCGGCCACTGCCCCACCCCTTCCGGTTCGCCGCCGAGTCCGTCGCGGCCGTGCTGCGTCGTCCAGAGTTTGCCGTCCGTCGGGTTCATCGCGATGCCGACCGCGTTCCGAATGCCCCGCGCGAAATGATTCTCAGCACTCGGCGTCTGGTGCAGCTTGCGCGCGTCGAACTTCCAGATCCCGCCGCGAATCTCGACTTCGTCGCACGGCCGCTTGCCCAGAACTTCTTTCTGTCGGTCTGTCGTTTGACACGAGTTCGTCGCCGTGCCGAAGTTCACGAATAGATTGCCCGCGCGGTCGATCGCGAACGTCTTGACCTGATGGGCCCCGCCCTTGGGAAGATTCTCGGCGACAGTGTCCGGTTTCCCCGCAGGCGTAAAGGTGCCGTTCGGGAACGGGAAGCGAAGAATCTCGCTCGACGTTTCCGTGTAGAGGTTGCCATCGAACAGCGCGACTTCGGACGACGAAAAGCCGCTCGCGAATTGCACCTGGCGATCGGCTTTCCCGTCGTCATTGTCGTCACGCAGGATCCACACGCCGATCGAGCCGCCCCGCCCTTGCACGGAGACGATGACGTCGCCGTTGGGCGCGACGACCATGTGGCGTGCGCCGCGGAGCGTGTCCGCGTACACGATGGCGCAGAATCCTTGTGGAAGCTTGAGTCCGGCGCCGTCAGGTTCGCAGTTCTCGGATCCGCGCTGGGCACCAAGAAGGGCCGGGACCGCCAGAACCGCGAGCGCAGCCAGAGTCGAGCATCGTCTCATTGATTGTGCCTGCCGGTTGTCGGTGAAGAACCGAACGCGAGTGTTCGCGAGAAGAATGGTAACACCTTCGTGATGATTCGCTCGCCGACGCGGCTCGTGTGAGTTCCGTCGTACGTCTCGAAGGTGTGCGGCACGCCGGCGCGCGTGAGGGCCGTGTCCATGGCGGTCAGCTGCGACAATGGCACGAGCTCGTCATGCGTCCCGACGTCGAACGCCAAACCGGCGAGACGCTTCAACCGGTCCGCCGAGCGCGGCACCATGTCGAGCGGGTAGTGCTCCGTCCACTTCGCCGACGCCGCGTCCATCCGCTCCCATCGCCCATCGCGGCGTTCGACCGGGAAGTCCACAAAGAGCGGCGGGCGGTTTGGATTCGGCGAGAATGCGGCCGCGAGGGCGAGGTCGACGGACGCGTAGAACGGCAGTCGCTTCGCGTCATCGAGCGACGTCAGGTCCTCGACCAGCCCCCACGCCGCCGCCGCGGCGGAATCGGTGGACGTTCGGAAATGCGTGCAGCACGCGCTGAGCGCGTATGCGGCGCCGTAGACGTCGCCCGCGTGTCGCATCGCGAGGTAAAACGTCCCGAACCCGCCCATCGAGTGCCCAGCGAGCCCGCGGCTAGCCGGTACCGCGAGCGTCCGGTATTTCGAGTCTATATACGAGACGAGCTCGGCCGAGATGAAATCGTCCCACCCGCCCGCGGACGACGAGTTCACATAGAAGCTGCCGCGCAGTCGGTTTAGGGCGTTCGGCATGACGATGATCATTTCGCGCACGGCGCCGGCTGCCACGAGCGAGTCGGTCGAGCGGCCGATGTCGAATCCCGCGTAGCCGCGTGTCCAGGAGGCTTCGCTCGTCGTGAAGCCGTGAAGCAGATAGACGACTGGGTATCGCGTGGTCGGGCTGGACGCGTAGCTCGGCGGCAGATAGACGAGCAGCGACCGATTCGGCGAGTCGCCGTACTTGTTTCCCTCGAGCGCCGCCGAATGGACGGTGTCGTGGACGAGTCGGCTCGCCGGCGCTTGGGCGTTCAGCGGCGCGGCGAAGACGAGAAGAAGCGCGAGCCACGAGCGAAAACGGAATCGTATGGTCATCGCCGTACCATCGAGGGTGATGTCTCGTGGAAACGGCGATGACTTACGACGCGATTGGCTCCAACGCAACCGCTCGAGCTCGAGTCGCGAACCGCGCACGAATGACGAGCGCGACCAGGCCGGCGGCGTCGCTCAGCGTGCGACGGGAGTTCCGGTCTGGCCAGTCCCGGCGGCGTTCGCTCCGCCGTTCTTGAGGAACCCCTTCTCCACCGCGATCAGCGCCGCCGACGTGAGGAACGCGGCGAACAGCGTGCGCGACGGCGAGAACCCACGGATGTCGATCTCTCGAATCAGTGGACGCGGCACCAGCACCACCTCCTGCCGCCACGGCGCGCCGGTTCCATCGCGATGCACCGACTCGTCCATCGCGACCGACAGCGACGTCAGATCCTCAGCGACGACGTTCCCTCGCAGCTGCTCGACGGCTGGGCCCACCTTCGCCGCCAAGACGACCGAGCCGGAATCAGTCAGCGTCGCCTGTACTTGGCGCCCCGTAAGACGTTCCGACTCACCCAAACGCGGCGTGGTATACGCGTAGCAGCCGGAGGCGAGCAGGCCGGCAACGAGGATCGCCGTGACCCGCGCCGGTCCGCGAACGACGCCGACACCAAGCATTCTGTCTACGATCATGCGACTTCACTCCTGCAAGAGATCGCGGGGAGGGCGAGGCACGCTCACCCTCCCCGCTTCAACGCTAGCACTTCAACTCGGTTCCTGCGCCGACCGACTTACGGACAGCCGTTCGGGTCATTCCAATTGCGACCGCTCGCAAGCGCGGGCTCGCTGGCGGGTGCGTTGGTGTTCGTCTGCATTTCGGTCGACCCGTACAGGAACCGGCCCGGGACCGCGAGCTTGTTGCGCGCCGGCTTGAGGGCCGGGATGCAGGTACGCTTGTAGTCGTTCCACGCCTCGACGTTCTGGAACGTGAGGATGTACTTCTCCGTCATGATGTCGGCGAGCGTGGGATTCGCGATCGGCGCCTTGCCGTAGCGCGCACGCACGTTGTTGAGTGCCGTCGTCGCCGTGGCTTTGTCGTTGGTCTGGAACGCCGCCTCGGCGATGATCAACTGCGTCTCGTCGTACGTGATGATCGGCTGGCTGAACTCCGGGTTGTTGGTGCGCCCCGAGCCCAGAACGGAAGAGATCGAATCCGCCGGAGTCGTCTGCGTGGAGACGTCGTACCCGCCATACCCGCCGTGTGAATTCTTGGCGAAGTAATCCGGCAGGCGCTTGTCGTTCTGCGCGACCATGATCTTGGCGAGGACGGAGCCCGCGACGAGATCCTGGCCGAACGACGTGAGCTGGAACTGCGCCCACAGGTTGCGCTCCGACGTGGCTGACGAGTGCACGGTGAGCCAATCGTTGGCCGGGGCCGAAATGCCTTTCTTGGCCTCGTTCAGCGCGCTCGTGTATTGCGCCGCGCCGAGCTTCTCCTCTTGGTGGAGGTAGATGCGGGCCTTGAGCGTGTGCGCGGCCTCGATCCACTTGGCCGTGGCCCCGCCGTAAATGAGATCGTACGCGCCCGGACCCGTGCCGCCCGACCCCATGTCGGTGATGGCCTTGTCCAGAAGCGTCAGCAAATCGGCGTAGATCTGCTGCTGCGGATCGAAGGCCGGGGACGAGTTGGTGGCGACCGCCTCGCGGTACGGCATGTCGCCCCAGATGTCCGCGCCCCACAGAATGTCCATCGCTTCGACCACCTCGGCGATGCCGAGATAGGCCTTGTCGTTCGCGGCCGTGGCGTTGGCCTCCACCTGGCGGATCTGGATCAACCCGCCGCTGGTGTAGATGGACTGGAACGAGCCGTCGAACGTGTCGGAGTCGATCGCGTACGTCCCCTGCAGGTCGACGAACCGCCCTCCGGTGCCGGCGCACTGTTGCATCCACTCGCAGATGTTCATGGCGACGGGCCCTTCCTGCTCGCCCATGACGTTGGCGATCGCGCCGCCGAAAAGCTGGTTCGTCGTGGCCGCCGTCGGGGCGTTGGGGTTCGCGACCGCCGCCTCGGAATCGAGAAAGCTGTTGCACGCGCTCGGGGTCGCCAGCGCGATGACCCCGACGAACGCGGCATATTTGGAGATTCGCATTCGAGAGTCCTCGCGTTAGCGGTTGAGGCTGACCGAGACGACGAACGAACGGGTGAGCGGGAGGTTGAAGTAATCCGCCGCGCCGACCTGCTCGAACGGTCCCGCGACGTTCGTCTCGGGATCGAGGCCTTTGTACTTGGTCCACGTCTTCAGGTTGCGACCGGCGACGCGCACCGTCATCGTGTTCAGGTTGAGCAGCCGGTTCACCCACGCACCGTCGAACGTGTACGCCGCCGAGATCTCGCGCAGCTTCACGAACCCGGCGTTCTCGAGGCACGGCTCGTCGATGCCCGTGAAGGGGCACGCCGCGATGCCGCTCGTGCGATACCAGTTCTCACCGATCGGAATCTTCTGGCCGGCGCCCGGACCGGTGACCGGTCCCGGATACCAGTCTGGGTCGCCGAACGCGTGCAGATTGCCGGTGCAGGCCGCGTTCGACGAGCCCGTGCAGGTCGCCCGGTTCCCCGTCTCGCCGGCCGTGCCATAGCTCCAGAGCGCGCCGCGCGTGCCGTCCCACATCAAGCCGCCGTGACGGACATCGAGGAGCGTCGAGAGCTCGAGCTTCTTGAACTTCAAGCTGGAGTGCATGTTGCCGGTCCACTTCGGGTTCGGATCACCCAGGATGCGCTGGTTGTCGAAATCGCCGCAGGGCATGCCGGCGTTCGCGCAGCCGTTCGTGCCGTCGTCGACGTAGAGCGTGCCTTTCGGCTTGCCCTGACACGCGGCCGCAGCCGCTGGATAGTTGTCCGTCAGATAGTCGGTCGGCGTGACGCCGCAGCGGATCCATCCCAGACCGCGGATCACGCCCAGCGGCTGGCCGACCATCGCGACCGTGCCGATGAACGATGAGCCGGTGAACAGGAACTGCGCGCCGGCGATGTTCTCGACGAGCGACTGGTTGCGTCCCCAGCCGAACCCGAGGTCCCACTGATAGTTGGTGCCCATCAGTGGACGCAGGTTGAGCGAAAGCTCGGTTCCGCTGTTGCGGAAGATGCCGGCGTTCTTCGCTTCGCTGCCGAATCCCGTCGATGGTGAGATCGGCGTCACGAGGATGACGTCCGTCGTCCGCGACTTGTACCACGTGGCGCTGAGGTCGGCCTTCTCGCCCCAGAAGCCGAGGTCGAAGCCCGCTTCCTTTTCCGACGTCCGCTCGGGCTTGAGCGACACGGCCGGCTTCACACCCGTGAAGAAGAGGCCGCCGAGGCCGCTCTGCGTCGGCGTGAGACCGGTGCCCTGCGCAATGCCGCCGACCGTGCCCTGGCTGCTGAACACCGCCGACGTGAGATACGGCTGCGGCTCGTTGCCCGCCTGGCCGTACGAGAGGCGGAGCTTGCCGTAGGTGAGCCCCTTGACCTTATGGAAGTTCGTGAAGTTCCACGCGGCGCTCGCCTTGGGGAACGTGCTGGTCTTGTTCGAGCGTCCGAACGTCGTCGACCCGTCGCTGCGGAGCGCGCCCGTCAGGTAGAGCTGCTGATGGATGTCGAACGTCGCCTGGCCGAAGTACGACTGATTGTGGATCTGCGTCTGGAAGTCGCTGGCCGGGTCGCGTGAGAGCGTGTTGATGATGTCCATCGGCTGCGGCGCGATCAGCGTGCGGCCCACCACCGAGAACGTGCGGAGGTTGCGCGCGTTCAGGTTCTGTCCCGCGGTGAACGTTCCGCCGAAGTTGGAGTTGAAGTTCCAGGTCGCCGTCGCCGTGAGGTTGTGGTCGATCTGATAGTCGACAATCTTGCCCTCGGTGACACGGCCGCTGGCCGCCACGTCAGAGCACTCGGCCGGGCACCCTTCGACGCGTTCGTCGTTCGAGTAGTCGGCACCGAGCGTGTACGCGAACGTCAGCCAGTTGTTGGCGATGTACTGCGCGTTCATGTTGCCGAACGTGCGGCCCGCCTTCTGGTCGTTCAGCTCGTCTTCCAACGTGAAGATCGGATTGTTGAAGCCGCGCGACTGGCCCGCCGTTTCCGGTGTCGGGTCTTGCAAGCGGTACGACCGATGGAGGCCGGTCGTCGGGTCGAGGGCCGGGAAGTTGTTGAACGCCGGCGGCGTCCGGAACAACCCGAGGAGCAGACCATTCACGTTGTTGCCGCGCTGCGTCAAGTGACCGCGCGTGTCGGCGTACGAGAAGTTGCCGCCGAGCGTGAAGTTGTCGGTCAGGTGGTGCGTCGCGTTCAGGCGAACCGTTCCGCGGTCGAAGTAGTTGTTCGGCCCGATGAACACGCCCTGGTTGTTGTTGTAGTTGCCAGAGAGATAGAACGTCGTGCGGTCGTTGCCGCCCGACGCGCTGAGCGTGTTGTCGAGGATGTGACCCGTGTCGAACGCCTCGCTGGCGTGGTCGTAGGTCGGCACGCCCGAGAGCGCCGGCCCCCAGCTGCGCAGGCAGCTCCCCTTGCCGATGTCGTCGCACGTACCAGCGGCGACGTTGAACAGCCCCTGGCCGAAGCCGCGCTGGAGCGGCTCCTTGCGCGTGACCACGTCGTTCGAGCCGGACGAGCGGAGCTCGTAGTGCGTCTGCCCCGAGCGGCCGTGCTTCGTCGTGATCAGAATGACGCCGTTCGCCGCGCGCGCGCCGTAGATCGCCGCCGCCGCAGCGCCCTTGAGAATCTCGACGTTTTCGATGTCGTCGGGATTCATGTCGATCATGCGGTTCGGAGCGGACGTGCCCTCGAACTCGCCGCCGTTGTCCTGGCCGCCGACGCCGCCGCCGCCCGCGTCGATCGGATTGAAGTTCGTCGTCGAGACGGTCGAATTGTTGACCGGAATGCCGTCGACGATGAACAGCGGCTGCGTCTGGCCGTTGAGCGTGCGCAGCCCGCGGATCTGAATCTTCGACGCCGCACCCGGATCGCCCGCCTGCTGGCTGACCACGACGTTCGGCGCCTTCGCCGCCAACGCCTGGACGATGTTCGACTCGTTCGACTTCTGCACGAGCGATCGAATCGACCTGGTTGCGCACGTTGCCGAGCTTCTCGACCTGCATCGTCGTGCCCGCGCCGGTCACCACGACTTCGCCGAGTTGCAGCGGATTCGCTTCGAGCGTGAAGTCCTGCGTGATCGTGCCGGGGTTCAGCGTGACGCGCGCGGTCTTGGGCTTGTAGCCCACACGACGCGCCGTGAGCGTGACGGCCGATCTCGTGACACGCGCACCGGGAACCGTGAATAGATAGGTCCCGTTGTCCTTCGTCGATCCACCCAGCCCCAGTTCCGGAATCGAGACCGCGACACCGGCCAAACCACTACCACCTTCCCCTGTGACTTTTCCGGTAATCGTCGCGGGCTGTTGCGCCGCGAGAGCGACCGGCACCGCAACTGCGACAGCCCAAGACGCAAGGATGCCGCGGAACGAGAGTGCCATGCCTCCTCCATCGACCGTGATACGGGGTGAGGGCCGAATCGCGACGGACGAGCACGTACGAATGCGTTACTCGGAAATCGCAACTCGGCGCGAGCACGGAACTGCGACTACGTGAAGCACGAGCGCAACGGGGACGCTCGTCCCACCGGTGGTCCCACCGGCGTCACGGAGAGAACCCCTCGAGGTGACAAATCGTCACCCAGAAATTGACACAACCGCGACGCATATATTATCCAATCCTGATGACTTGGCTAGATCGCTGGCCCGATGCTTTCAAGCGTGTAACTCGGCCCGTTTTGGGACGGATCGTCCCAAATAGACTGCATCGGCTCCCGCGCGACCGCCGATCGGCGATGGAGGACCGTTTGCGGCGACGGCCGCGGTCGACGGCCACTCGGCTCGACTGACTGCGCACGCCAGCCGAACGCCTGGCGAGGACCCAGGCCTTACCGGCTGGTCGAAATCAGGCGCGCGCGCGCGGTGCGCACGACGGCCGTGTCGCCAAGCTCGGTCGCGAGATCGATCTGCAACTGCAGTCCCGTCTCCTTGTATCGCGGCCACCCACGACCAAATGAACGACGCAGCAGCGCCGCGAGCGCGTGCCGGGAATCGCCGAGTGCGCGATACTCGCGAGCGACGAGAAGATTCGCGTACCGCATCGCGTCCCCGACGGCCGGGCCGCTCAGCATCAACGAATCCAAATGCGCGAGGCGCGCGCGCGCGTTCGGCGCGTCGGTCTCGATCGCGATCGCCGCGTCGAGCATCGTAGCGCACGCATTCGGGCTCGCGCCGACGGGCACGCCAAACGCCGGCGTTCCGCCGGCGTGCAGCATGGCGAGCGCGTCGCGCGCGCCGTGCACGTCGCCCGTCTCGAGGCGCCACTGCCCCACGACGCACGCGTCCGCCAACCGTACCGCGCTGTCGGCCACCGACGCCGTGCGCGGCTCGCGAAGGTGCTCGCTCAGCGCCTCCGCCTCTCTCCGCGCCGACGCGGGAACGTCGCCCGAATAGAGCGCGTCGAGCACCCGCAGGCGCAGTCCCGGGTGCAATCCGGGAGGAAACGACTCGAGATCGTGCGCGATGGCGTTCGCCGTGGCGCGATCGCCGCGATTCAGCGCGCGGCTGTGGCGCGCCAACGCGACGTCCACGCGCTCGCCGTCGGTGATCGCGCGGCGGGCGAGAATCTCGATCGCCCGGTCGCCGTCGCCGACGCTGATGCCGTCGAACTGCGACGCCATGGCGATGCTCCGCAACGCGCCGCTGGGCGCGTCGCCAAGGCGCGACCGCAAACGCCGCACGTCCTGCGAATCGCCGAGCGCTTCGGCGACGCGCCATCGTACGAAAACACTCAACGCGTCGCTCGAGTCGGCCGCCGGAGCCGCCGCGACGAGGCGGCGCAACGACGCGGTGTCGCGCAGTCGCGCGTACAGCAGCGCGAGCATGCGGCGCGACGGTCCGAACGAGGGGTCGAGTTGGAGCGCGCGCGAGAACGCGTCGCCCGCGCGACTCGCCGCGTCGCGAAGGCCGACGATCTCGCCGTCGTTGTACAGGCTCTCCCCGAGCTCGTACCACCCGTCGGCGCGGTCCGGCGCCACGCGCACCACCGCGCGCCACGCGTCGAGAATCTCCGCGGCGGACGATGGCTGCGGATACCGCGGCCCGGCGAAAGCGCGCAGAAACGCGCGGTCCGCGGGCGGAAGCGACGCCTGGTGCGCCCACGCGATCGCCACGCCGCGATCGTGCTGTTCGGCCGAGTTCACCTTGTCCGCCGTCATCGCCAGCCCGAGCGCCGCGAGCGCGAAGCTCGGCTCTTCGGCGAGCGCCTGCCCGTAGGCGCGAAGCGCGCGATAGTAGTCGCTGAGCCGGTACGCCGCTCGCCCGGCGAGATAGTCGCGGAGCGCCGACGGTGAAATGCTCGGCGGCTCGGGGAGCGACGACGCGCGGTCTCCCGATTCGGGGAGAATCAGTCCCGCGACGATCTTGTCGACGAGCGCGATGAGACTGTCGGCCGGCCCGGACACGCGTACCGACGCGACGACGCGGGAGTCGTGCACGTTTACGAGCGACGCCGCGATCGCCACGGCCCCGGCGGCCGCCGGTTCGATCGAGCCGGCGACGATCTCCTCGGCGCTCAGCGACTTGGCCAGACGCACCGCGTCGGCGATGGTCGGCGCCGTCGTCGCGTCGCTCATGAATCCCGTCGACCGCGCGAGGCGGAGCACGCGCGACGGATCCGTCCCGCGCTTCCCGTCGGCGAGAGCGATGCGCGATCCGAGCAACTCGAGGAGCCCCTCGCGGACGTACGACGCCGACGCGTCCGACGCGTTGACGTGGAACGGCGCCACCGCGATGACCGGCTCGTGTTCCGCCGCTCGCGCGGTCGTCAGACGCCACGCCGACGCGGACAAAGCGCCGATCGCGACGAGAATCGTCGCGACGAGGCCCCCGCCCATCCATGCCGCGGCGGACGGCTTCAACCGGCTGATCACTCGCGGGCGCGACTCGACGCGCTCCGCGGCGACTGCATCGGAACTCGACCCGACTTCGGCGGAGACCGTCGTCGCGGGAGCAACGGGCGACGAATCCATCGGCGCGCCGGTCGGCGCTCCGGTCGGCGCTCCGGTCGGCGCACCGGCGGCGGGCGTCTCGCGGGGCGGCGCCAACTTGCGGAGCTTGACCAGGAGCTCGGCGACTTCCGGCGCCGGCGGAAGGTCGAGCTCGTTCTGCATTCGGATTTCGTGCCACCGTCCGCGTTGCAGCGCGGCGGCGTGATCGCCGCTCTCGGCGAGCGCCGTCATGAGTCCCGCCATGGCGACGCCGTTCAACGGATCCTGATCGGCCAGACGAATGCGCCACGCGATTTCCGCCTGGCGATCGCTGGCGTCGCGCGCCTCGCGCGCGAGCGACTCGAGCGATTGCGCGAACGCGCGGGCGAGGCGGTCTCGCTCGGTCGCCGCCCAGAACTCGAAATCGGGATCGCCGTTCAGATAGAAGCCGTCGAGGAACGGCCCGCGATATGCGCTCACCGCGTCGGCGAGACGGCCCTGGGCGAGTGCGAGTTGGAAATCGCCGACGTCGGACGTCAACGCGGCGGGATCGATGCGCACGTCCGCACCGCTAAGGAAGATTCGCTCGACGCCGAGCGCTTTTCTTATATGGTAAAGCGACTGCGTCAGCGCGTGCCGCGATTTGTCGGGCTCGCCCTCGGACCAAAGAAGTCCGAGCAGCTTGTCGCGAGACATTCCGCGATCGCCGACTGACGCGAGAATCGTGAGAATGGCGAGCAGGCGACGCTGCCCTGCAGCCCCCGTCAGGATTTCCCCGTCCCGCGACAGGTAGACGCTACCGAAGGTGCTGAGTCGTAGAGTCATGGGGCAGGCGGCGGGACCGTCTGACATCCATCTGAGGGAGGGGCCTTATAGATGGGCCGCCGACTAGAGAAGCGCAACGTCCCTCAGCGGCGTTTCGTCGGCACGTCCACCACCCAAGCGTCTCCGATGTCCGCTGCGGTACCTCTGAACCTGTCGGCTCTGCACGAGGGGATGTCGGTCGCCCCCACCGATGCCGCTCCGGAACACGGCATCGCGGTCAGCGTCGTGATGCCGACGCTCAACGAGGCGGCGCAGATCGGCCAAGCTGTCGCCGACCTGTCATGGGCCAATGAGGTCATCGTGGTGGATGGCGGCTCGACGGATCGGACGGCCGCGATCGCGGAGGCCGCGGGCGCGCGCGTCCTCGTGGTCTGCGGCGAGACGATCGCGGCGCAGCGAAACGCGGGGATCGAAGCAGCGCGAAATCGCTGGATTCTCGCGCTGGACGCCGACGAACGCGTCACGTCCCAGTTGCGCGCCGAGATCTCGCAGATCGTCACCGGGCGAAACCCGACGCACGCCGCGTACCGGATGAAGTTTCGCAACCACTACCTCGGACGGGAGCTTCACCACGGACCGTGGGGGCGCGATTGGCACGTGCGCCTCTTCACCAACGACCGGCGTTACGTGTGCCATCGCGTGCACGAGCACCTCGAGACGATCGAGGACGTCGGCACGCTCACGGGGCCGATCGTTCACCATCCGTATCGGGATCTCACCCACCACGTCGCGAAGATCGTGAAGTACGCCCGGTGGGGAGCCGAAGACCTTCACGCGCGCGGACGCGAAGCGCGGATGCGCGACCTGGTCGGCCGGCCGGCGTGGCGATTCTTCCGCGACTACGTCGTGTATTCCGGATGGCGCGACGGAAGCGTCGGGTTCGTCGCGTCGGCGCTGAGCGGGTTCGCGTCGTTCCTGAAGTACGCGTTCCTCTTTTCCAGGAGCCGATCGCCCGAGGCATGAAGCTCACGATCCTGATGTATCACAAGATCGATGAGCTGGCACCGGACGTTCGCACTCCCGGCAACTTCGTCGGCCCCGCCCTGTTCGCGCGGCAGCTGGACGCGCTCGACGCCTGGGGTTATCGCACGATCGACTTCGCCGACTGGCTCGCCTACCGCGACGGCGGCCGGACCCTCCCCAAGCGGCCGCTGATTCTCACGTTCGACGACGGCTACACGTGCTTCGACGAACACGCGTGGCCCGCGCTCCGCGCGCGTGGCATGGGCGCGTGGGTATTTCTGGTCGCGAGCCAGATCGGCGGCACGAACGCCTGGGACCGCGGCGAACGATCGTTCCCCCTGCTCGCCGCCGACCGGATCGCGGCGCTGCAGCGCGACGGCGTACGATTTGGATCGCACGGCGATCTTCACGTCCCGCTGGCGCGGGTGCCGCGCGAGCTGTCCGCCGCCGACCTTCGCCGGTCGCGCGAGACGCTCGGCGACCTGCTCGGCCATTCCGTGGACGTGGTCGCGTATCCCTTCAGCAACCAGAACCGCGTCGTTCGCCGCGCCGCGCGCGACGCCGGCTATCGCTGCGCCGTACGCGGGAAGGGCCGCATGAACTCCCCGCGCACCGACCGCTTCGGCCTTCGCCGCATCAAGATGGACTCCACGATGACGGTCGACCGGCTCGAGCGCACGCTTTTCATGGAACGCTACTTCAGGTTTCTATAGCGGCCGCCGGAGCATTGATGCTGCCCTCGCAACCCTAAGAGTTTCTTCTCCGTTTGTGTCCGTCTAGATCCGTGTGTTTCCGTTTCACAATTGTTATGGCCCGACGTGGCGATCGAGACTCGCCTGCCACACAGGCATCAACAATTCGAACACGGAAACAAACGGATTCAACGGAAACAAACGGAAAGAAGCTGCTATATAGACTGCGAAAGAGCCAAAAACAGGGTGCGCTAAGCCTTCGGCCGCACCTCCGGACCGAGCACACGAAGCACCGCCGCTTGCAGCGCATCGAGGTCCTTGCGGAGCACCTGGTACCGGTCGACGGCGTCGCGGCCGATGCGTTGGTCGACGCGCGCGGTCATGCCGGCCAGATACGTGATCTGCGTCTGTAGACCAGGACGCCCGTAGCGAACGCCCTCGTCGGGGCCGAACAGGGTGGTCGCGAGCGAGTCCACTTTCGCCAGCGAGTCGGCGCTTCCGCCGTTGCGCAACCGCGTCCGCGCCTGGCGTACGCGATTCGCGACGCGCCCAACCTCGGCGACCATGCTGCGCATGCGCACGTTGTGCTCGTACTGCTCGCGCAGATCGGCCGTCGTGACGTGATCCGCGACGAGCCGCGGGTCCGGCGCCAACATGAGCGGCTCCGCGTCGCTCCACGAACCCGCCGACATCTTCACGCGGTACGAGCCCGGCGGCAGCATCAGCCCGGCGTCGTTGTTGAAGTCCCAGACGAGCCGATTCACTCCGACGTTCGCCGTCAGCCGAACCGGCGGCGCGGCGCGACGGAAACCGCCCCCGCCCTCTTCATCGTCCGGTGCTGCCGCCGGGGCGTCGGCCGACGCGGCCGTCACCGACGCTTCGCTCGTGTACTTCCGGACCTCGTGATTCGCCGAGTCGAGAATCGCGATCGTGATCGGGCCGGATTGCGGGCGAGCCACGTAGTACTCGATCGATGCGCCGTTCGGCCCGAACTGCGCCTGTCCCGAGGCCGCGGCGGTACCGCCCCCACCCCCGCCGCCGCCAAAACCTCTGCCGCCGCCGATCCGCGCGCGGACTGCCTCGCGAGGCTTGAAGAGCACCGCGGCGGTCGTCGCCGTCTGCGCGTTGACCTGCCGCAGCGCGGAGACGTCGTCGAGAATCCACATCGAGCGCCCCTGCGTCGACACGATCAGGTCATCGTGGTGCACCTTGATGTCCGTGATCGGAACGTTGGGGACGTTCAGCTCGAACGACTGCCAGTGGGCGCCGTCGTCGTACGAGATGAACAGCCCGAACTCCGTGCCGGCGTACAGCAGATGCTCGCGCACCGGGTCCTCGCGGACGACGCGCGTCGGCCAGTCGGCGGGGATGCCGTTCTTTCCGTCGGTGAGCCGCGTCCAGGTCGCGCCGTAGTTCTCAGTCTTATAAATATACGGCTCGAAATCGCCGAGCAGGTAGCGGTAGACCGCGTAGTACGCGGCGCCTTTGCGGTGCGGCGAGGTCTCGATGTATTGCACGCGCCCGCCGCTCGGCAGATCCTTCGGCGTGACGTTCTTCCACGTCTTGCCGTTGTCGCGCGAGATGTAGAACGGACCGTCGTTCGCGCCCGTCCAGATGACGCCGGGCTCGGTCTTCGACTCGCTGATCGCGTAGAGCGTGCTGTAGAACTCCTCGCCCGTCACGTCGCGCGTGATCGGTTCGCCGCTGCCGCCCTGGCAACACGCCGGGTGCGCGGTGAGGTCCGGCGAAATTTTCTCCCAGTGCACGCCGCCGTCCTTCGACCGGTGCAGGAACTGCGAGCCATAGTACACGACGCTCGAGTCCCATGGCGACGTCTCCATCGGCGACACGCGCTGAAACCGGAAGATGAGATCCTTCGCGTCGTTGCCGTACAGCGACTGCGCGCCGACCCAGTAGTTCTGTTCCTGGCGGGTGTTCATGAACATCCGGCCGAACTGTCCCTTGCAGGCGCCGTAGACGATTTCCGGATTCTTCGGGTGCGGCATGATCGGGCCGGTCTCGCAACCCGGTCCGCTCTCGAATGCGTCCGTGTTTCCGGCGACAGGATTGCTCGGCACGATCACCGTGCTCGCGTCCTGCTGCGCGCCGTACAGACGATACGGCGTCTGGTCGTCGAGCCACACGCCGTAGATCTCGGCCGTGGGCTGATTCATTTGTGTCGACCAGGTGCGGCCGCCGTCCTGCGAAACGTTGGCGCCCCCGTCGTTCGACTGAATCATGATCTTGCCGTCGTGCGGGCTGATCCACATGTCGTGGTTGTCGCCGTGCGGCGTACGGAGGGGCGTCCAGTTCACGCCGCCGTCCGTCGACTTGTAGAAGCTCTCGGCACCGGCGTAGACGACGTCGGCGTTCGTCGGGTCCGCGGCGAGGGCGACGTAATAGAACGGTCGCGTGATGAGCTGCGCGTAGCTGCTGAGCAATTTCCACGACGCGCCGGCGTCGTCGGATCGATAGAGACCGCCGCCGGGCTTCGCCTCGACGAGCGCATAGACGCGATTCGGATTCGCCGCCGTGACGGCGAGGTTCGCCTTGCCGACCAGCTCCGTCGGCAGACCGCCGGTCATCTTCGTGAAATGCTCGCCGCCGTCGGTGCTCTTGTAGAAGCCGACGCCGGTCGAGTTCGGCGCGCCGCTGATGATCGTCCACGGCTTGCGCTGTCCGTGCCACATCCAGGCGTAAACGATGTCGGGGTTCGCGGGGTTGAGTTCGACGTCGGCCGCGCCGACGCTGTCCGAGACGAACAGCACTTTGCGCCACGTCTTGCCGCCGTCGGTGGTCTTGAAGACGCCGCGCTCGGCGTTCGGCTTGAACGCGTTCCCGATCGCCGCCACCCAGACCACGTTCGGATTCGTCGGATGGATGCGCACGGCGCCGATCTGTCCGGCGTCGTAGAGACCCGCGAAACTCCAGGTCGTGCCGCCGTCGCCGGTCTTGTACACGCCGCGTCCGGTCGAAACGTTGCTGCGAATGTCGTCGGAGCCGGTGCCGAGGTAGATCGTGTTCGGATCGGATTCGGACACGGCGATCGAGCCGGTGGATCCGACGGGAACTTTGCCGTCGGTGATCGGCACCCACGACGCGCCGGCATCGGTCGTTCGGAAGACGCCGCCGCTGGCCACGCCCATGTAGAACGTGCGCGGCTGCGAGGGGACGCCGGTCACCGTCGTCACGCGTCCGCCGCGCGGCGGGCCCACGTTTCGGAAGCGAAGACCGTGGAAGACCATCGTGTCGACGGAGGCGAGCATCGGCTGGTGTGTCGCCGGTGATCGCTGCGCCTCGGCGAGCGAGGGAAGAACGATTGCGCAGATCGTCGCGACCGCGCGGAGAGCAGGACGGCTCATAGAGAGGCTCGGGAGAGTCGGGGCGACAGGAAAACTGGAGGGAACGCGCGCAGTTGCTAGTGGCAAGCAACGGCCGGTGGGCACGCGCCACGATCTCTGGCGGGCGGGCGACTCTAGGCGGCCCCAGCAGACGCCATGAGGCCACTCGGCGCGCCGACTTACAACGACTCACGCTGTCCCGTCGTACCTCTGTCGACTCTTACGCCTTTGTACGCCCGGGCGTATCGTCAACGGCCCTCACTTCCCCTCCTCGATGCGTCTCCGCCCCGTCGCAGTCGCAATCCTCACCGCCGGTCTCTCCGTCTCGCCGTCGTTCGCTCAGCAGGCGGCGATTCCGACACCCGCGTCGATCCTCGGCTTCGAGCCCGGCGCCGACAGGCATTTGCCGAGCTGGAAGCAGATCACCGACTACTTCACGGCGCTCGACAAGGCGAGCCCGCGCGTCACGACGCGCGTCCTCGGCAAGACGACGCTCGGGCGTCCGTTTCTGGCGGTCTTCATCTCGGACTCCGCGACGCTCGCGAACCTCGAGCACTACCGGCAGATCCAGCGGCGACTGATGGACCCCCGTCTCCAGGCGAACGGCGAGCGCGAGAAGCTGATCGACGAAGGGAAGAACGTCATCCTCGTCACGTCGGCGATTCACTCCAACGAATCGGGTGGATTCACCACGCCCATCGTGCTCGCCGACCGTCTGGCGCGGGCGCGGGATCGCGAATCGCAGGAGATCCTCGCCAACACGATCATCATCCTCGTTCCGTCGCAGAACCCGGACGGCGTGGACATCATCGGCGACTACTACCGCTCGACGCTCGGCACGCCGATGGAAGGGCGTGACCCGCCGGTGCTGTACCACAAGTACGTCGGCCACGACGACAACCGCGACTGGTACGCTTTCACACAACCCGAAACCCGCTATACGATCGACTCGCTCTACACGCCCTGGGATCCGGAGATCGTCAACGACATCCACCAGCAGGGATCGAACGCCGGACGGATCTTCATTCCGCCGTACATGGACCCGATCGAGCCCAACATCGATCCGATTCTCACCGCGGCGACGAACGGGCTCGGCATGTCGATCGTGTGGCGGATGACGAACGAGGGCTTCACCGGCATCGGCAGCAACGCATCGTACGACCAGTGGTCGCCGGCCAGACAATATTCATTGTATCACCGCGGCGCACGCCTGCTCACCGAAACGGCGAGCGCGCGCCTGGCGACGGCGATCGACATTCCGTTCGACCAACTCGGGGCCGGACGCGGCTACGAAGCCAAGACCGTATCGTGGAATTTTCCGTCGCTCTGGGTGGGCGGACACTGGGGCTACGGCGACATCGTTCGCTACCAGGTCGCCGCCAGCTGGTCGCTCTTCCTCGACGCCGCGCTCAACCGCCGGGCGTGGCTCGAGGGCTACGCGGCACAAGCCGATCGCTCGCTCGGCGATCTGCCCGCGTGGGGGCGCGACAAATGGCCGTCGGCGATCGTGATTCCGAAGACCCAGCCCGACACGCAGGCGCTTCAGCGAATGATCTGGACGCTCCAGCATGGGCAGGTCGAGGTGCGCGAGTCCACGGCGCCGACGACGATCGACGAAAAGACGTATCCCGCCGGCAGCTACGTGATCCTCACGAAGCAGCCGTTCGGCGCGTACGCGAAAGCGCTTCTCGAGCGGCAGCACTATCCCGACCTCTTCGACTACCCCGGGGGTCCGCCGAAGCGCCCATACGACGTCACGGCACACACGCTGCCGCTGCTCTTCGGCGTGGACGTCGCGCACGACATGGACGCGGCGCCGGCGACCGGACCCGTGATCAAGGAAGTGCCAGAGCCCAGAGTGAGCGCGAAGGTTCCGACGTCGAAGCGAATCGCGTTGCTCCGTCCGAGCACCAATGAGCCGATCGACGAGGGCTGGACCCACTGGATTCTCGATCTCTACAAGGTTCCGTTCACGCCGATCACCGAGAAGGACGTCGAGGCGGGTTCGCTCAATGACCGCTTCGACGTGATCGTGATTCCCGAAGGTGGTATCGCTGGTGCGGGTGGGCGTGGAGGCGGCGGAGGGGGCGGTCGTGGTGGCCGAGGCGGCGGTGGTGGCGCGGCGGTGGCGGTGGCGGTGGCCGTGGCAGTGCAGCCGATGTGTTCGGCCCGTTGGACGCATTCGCGCGGAACGGCGGATCGGTGCTGGCGTTCAACACGTCGTCGAACGCGGTGATCGCGGGACTCAAGCTGCCGGTGAAAAACGTCCTCGCAGGTGTATCGAGCAACGATTTTTACTGCCCCGGTTCCATACTCGGCGTGGAGCTCGATCGCTCGAGCCCGCTTGCGCGAGGCTTCACATCGAATGTTCCCGCGATTTGGTTTGAGAACGGCCCCGCGTTCGAGATTTCCGACCCCTCCCAAGCGACCGCGGTGGCGACCTATCCCGTTACAGGAAACCCCCTCCTTTCAGGGTGGCTCCTTGGCGGGTCGAAGCTCAATGGCAAGGCCGCGTTAGTGGACGTGAAGGTCGGGCGCGGACATGTAGTGCTTTACGGGTTCCGGCCGCAGTATCGCGGCCAGTCGATGGCGACTTACCCGCTGATTTGGAGTGCCATTGGGCAATGAGCCGCGCGGCAACGCGCGACTGCACGAAAAAATGAAACGTTTCCGAAACGTTGTGGTGGAGTGCGGGTAAGAGTGACAAGTGTGATTTAGATCACGCTCCCGCCTCCAAGCGGCAGTGAGAACCCCGGTCTCATTCGCCGACTCGAACTAGGTCCTTCCCTCCCCGGGCGCAGTCGCTCCCTCCTCCGCAGGTCACATGCAGCATCGCCGGTCTGTTTTTGCGCTCGGTCGCGTCGCAAGCATCGTTGGTACCGCGCTCGCCGCGGCCGCCGCGCTCAATTGTTCCGCGTACACGGCCACCGGTCGTGATGGAACACTCGACGGCTTCACGGAGCCGCGCCGAGCTCCCGGCGATTTCATTTCGCGCGAGGCGGTGCTGTCCGCGGCCCCCGGCACGTACATCGAGCAGGTTCTCGCCGACCGCGACTCGACGATCGAGCGCTGGCCGGCGCGTGTGGCGCAGCCGATCCGAGTGTGGATCGATTCGACGCCGCTCTTGAGCGGCCCCCAGACGAATTTTCCCGAGTCCGTGCGTTCCGCCTTCGATACCTGGGGAAAGGCGGGCATTCCAGTTCGATTCGCGTTCGTTCCGTCGAGCCGCGACGCCGACATCCGCGTGCATTGGACGACGCACCTCGATCACAAGACCGGTTCCACCACTTGGCGCACGGATCGCAATGGTTGGCTGACGCAGGGCGACATCACCCTCGCGACGCACATCAGCGACGGCATGCCGCTCGATTCCCGTGGCATGCGCGCGATCGCGCTGCACGAGGTCGGGCACTCGCTTGGACTGAGCCACAGCCTGAATCCGCAGGACATCATGGCCCCGCTCATTCGCGTGGACGTCCTGAGCTTGTCCGACCGAAACACGATCAAGCTGTTATACTCCTTCCCGGCAGGTCCCATCCACTAAATACTCCCCTTCAGTTCACCCCGGCCCCTCGGTCCAATGCGCAAACTCGGTCTGCTCATCCCCGTCGCCGCGGTCTCAGTGCTGGCAGCATGTGACCCACAAGCGTCAAGCAAGCTCAAAACCCTCGCGCACGCCGATTCGCTGCGCACCGACTCGCTGATCTCGATCAAGAACGACCTTCTGAATGAGGTCATGTCGTCGACACAGTTCGTCAACGACCTCAATAGCGAGATCTCCAGGCTCAAAGCCAAACAGAACGTCGCGCTCGCCACGAAGCTGACGAGCGAATCCGACATGGCCGCCATCAAGGACGAGCGCGCGGCCGTCATGAAGCGCATCCAGAACATCGTGGCCCGGCTCGACTCGAGCGAGGCGCGCGTCGCGGCGCTCCGAAAGCGAGCGTCGACGCTCGCCATGCATGACTCGACGCTCGTCGTCCAAGTCGCCGAATACGAAAAGACGATCGCCGACCTGCGCCACACGGTCGATCAGCAGCGCGCCGACTACGAAGCGACGATCGCCAAGCAGACCGCTCAGATCGCGGGGCTGAACTCGAAGGTCGACACGATGAGCACCGAGAACACCCGGCTCATGGGCGAGGCCAAGACCCTCACCGATACCGTGACGCAGCTCACGACGGTGGTGAACACGGCCTACTACGTGATCGGCACGAAGGACGATCTCGTCAAGCAGGGGGTCCTCGTCGAGGAAGGCCACCGTCGGTTCCTCCTGTTCGGCGGACGCTCGCTGTCCCCCGCCCGCGAGCTCGATCCCGCGAAGTTCACGCGCATCGACAGGTCGAAGGACAAGGTGATCAACTTCCCGGAAGGCGACTACGTGATCTTCACGCGCCAGAACCCCGCGTACGCCTCGCCGTTCGCGTCCAAGGACGGCGCGATCTCCGGCGGCCTTCGCATCGACCAGCCGGAGCGGTTCTGGGAAACGTCGAAGTTCCTGATCATCGTGAAGACGTGATACAGGTGGACGGGTGGACCGGTGGGCAGGTGGACCGGTAACAGCCGACAAACGACGAACAAGCAAGGGGCCGGCTGATTTTCAGCCGGCCCCTTCGCATCTTCACACATGACGCTCCCCATTGAGCCGATCCTGCCCGCCATCCGCGACGCGCTGGGTGAGCGTGGGTGCGTCGTCGTTCAGGCGCCCCCAGGAGCGGGCAAGACGACGATGGTTCCGCTCGCGCTGCTCGAAGCTGCTTGGCTCAAGGGACAGTCGATCGTGATGCTCGAGCCGCGGCGCGTGGCGACGCGCGCCGCGGCCTGGCGGCTGGCCGACCTGCGCGGCGAGGAAGTGGGCCAGACAGTCGGCTACCGCATGCGCGGCGAGCGGCGCGTTGGCCGTGCGACGCGCGTCGAGGTGGTCACCGAGGGCGTGCTGACGCGCCGGCTCCAGCGCGACCCGACCCTCGACGGCGTCGGCATCCTCGTGTTCGACGAGTTCCACGAGCGAAGTCTCGACGCTGACCTCGCCCTCGCGCTCGCGCTGCGCACGAGGGCCCTCCTCCGCGACGACCTGCGCATCGTCGTCATGTCGGCGACGCTCGACGGTGAATCGGTCGCCAGGCTGCTTGGCGACGCGCCGATCGTGACGAGCCACGGCCGCTCGTTTCCGATCGAGACGCGCTACGTCGAGCCGCGACGCGAGCTGAGAATCGAAAGTGCCGTCGCCAACGCGATCATCGAAGCATTGCGCGGCGACGAGGGCGACGTCCTCGCCTTTCTCCCCGGCGCCGGCGAGATCCGCCGCGTGGAAGCGCTGCTCGCCGGACGACTCGACGGCAGCGTGGTCGTCACGCCGCTCTACGGAATGCTCGAGCGCGACGCGCAGGATCGCGCGCTGTTCCCGGATCGCGATGGACGCCGCAAGGTCGTGCTGTCCACGTCGATCGCCGAAACGAGCCTCACCATCGAAGGAATTCGCGTCGTCGTGGACAGCGGGCTGTCGCGCGCGCCTCGCTTCTCGCCGCGCACCGGAATGACGCGGCTGGAGACGGTACGGGTCTCGAGATCCTCCGCCGATCAGCGCCGCGGGCGCTCCGGCCGAACGGCGCGAGGGGTCTGCTACCGTCTCTGGGCGGAGCATGAGACCACGCACCTGCTCGAGCAATCTCCGCCAGAAATTCTGCACGCCGACCTGGCTCAGCTCGCGCTCGATCTTGCGATCGCCGGCGTGACCGAAGCCTCGGAGCTCGCCTGGCTCGATACGCCGCCGGCCGCGGCGTTCGCCCAGGCGCGCGAGCTGCTGGTCGAATTGGACGCCGTAGACGCGTCCGGCATCGCCACGGCGCACGGGCGGGCTATGGCCGAGCTGGCGGTCCACCCTCGAGTTGCGCACATGCTCGTCCGCGCCAAGGAGCTCGGCGCCGAGCGAATGGCGTGCGACCTCGCCGCGCTGCTCTCGGAGCGCGACGTGCTTCGATCGCCACAGGGCGTCATCGATTCGGACATCTCGCACAGGCTGGACCTGATGCGCGGATCCCGCGACTCCTCGGCGACCGTCGATCGCGACGCACTTCGTCGCGCCCGCCTGGAATCGGATCGACTCGCCGCGCGCCTCGAATCGCTTGCGGTCAATCCCGGTCAACTGGTCAACCGGTCCACCGGGCTACCCATACTCGTCGCGCTCGCGTATCCCGACCGCGTCGCGCGGCGTCGACCGGGGGGAGGACCGAGGGCGCGGTTCGTGTTGCGCAACGGCGGTGGCGCCGAGCTGCACGAAGGCGACCCGCTCGCGGCATCGCCGTTCATCGTCGCCGCCCAACTGGACGACCGCAAGCCGGAAGCGCAGGTGTTCCTCGCCGCCGCGATCGAGGAGGGCGACGTCCGGTGGTTGTTCGCCGACCAGATCGCGAGCGAGGAGTCGGTGGACTTCGACGACGCTACCGGCACCGTGCTCGCGCGGCGCGTCGAACGACTCGGTGCGATTCAGTTGCGCGAGTCGTCGATCGCCGCGCCCTCCGAGGAATCGTTCCGCGCCGCGCTATTGCACGCGATCCGGCGCCGCGGAGTGGCGACGCTGCCCTGGTCGGACGGCACGATTCGAATACGTGAGCGCATGGCCTTCGTCGCGGTGAACGACCGCGAGTGGCCCGACGTCTCCGACGACGCGCTCGCCGCGCGCCTCGACGAATGGCTAGGGCCGTCGCTCGCCGGCGTTCGCCGCCTCTCGGCTCTTCAACAGGTGGATCTCACCGACGCGCTCCTCTCGCTGCTCGATTGGCGGCAGCGACGCGCGCTGGATGCGCTGGCTCCGTCGCACGTCGTCGTCCCGACCGGGTCGCGCATTCCGATCGATTACTCGGATCCGCTCGCGCCGAAGGTCGCGGTACGGTTGCAGGAAGTGTTCGGGCTGACCGAATCGCCGCGCGTTCTCGACGGCCGTGTTCCGGTGACGATGCAACTCCTCTCGCCCGCCCACCGGCCCGTGCAGACGACGCGCGACCTCGCGGGGTTCTGGCGAACGAGCTACTTCGACGTGCGAAAGGATTTGCGCGGGCGATACCCACGCCACGAGTGGCCCGAAGATCCGCTCACCGCCGTGCCGACGAAACGCGCCAAACCGCGCCGCTGAGCGCCGTGTGGGCGGCCGTCGTCAGAATTGCCAGAACGGTCCGTTGCGGTCCGCCGGACGTTTCACGAATTCCAAGTCGCGGACGCGGTTGATCGTGAGCGTGAAGCCGGTGATCGCCCCGCGGTCGCTGCGCACGACGCGCAAGAGCATCTGATCGTTGTTCGTGAACAGGTCGGTGGTGAACGTGATGAACCTGAGGTCGGACTCGTGGGCGCGCCGAAGCAGGAGAATGCCCTCGCGCGGCACGAGCGACACGGCCAAGTCGAGCTCGGCACTGTAGTAGTCGCCGGCGAGCTGCGTCAGCTGGTCGTTTCGCTTGCGCGCGATCGTCGAATCGCCCGGCGACGGCGCGGTTCCGACGTTGAACGGACCCGCGGCAAAGTCGAGAGCGCGCGCCGCCGTGGCGGTGCGCTGCTGCGTGATCAGGCCAAGGTGGATCGTCGCCACCTGGTCGACGAGAGTCGTCGGCGCCCCCGACGTATTGCAGAGCGTGATCACGTCCAGGCGACGCGACGGAATCATGAGCATCGCGCTTCGATAGCCGCCGTACGCCCCGCGGTGCGAGAACGTGCTCATTCCCGCCATGTCGCCAACGGTGAGCGCGAGGGCGTAGGGGATCGTCTGACCGTTGTTCAGGCGGCCGGGCTCCTCCAACTCCGCCACGCCTTCTTTCCCGCCGACACGCCCCGACTCGAAATTCGCGTCCCACTTGGCGAGGTCTTCGATCGTTGAAAACACGCCGCCGTCGCCGACGACGTCGAGCTCGGGCTGGCTCAGGCGGAAGCCTGACGCCGTCGGCTGGTATCCGACGGCCCGATGCGGAATCAACTGTGTGTGATCGTCGCGAAATTCCGTGTGCGCCATGCCGAGCGGCTTGAAGATGTGATCGGCTGCGTAGTCGCGGAGCGATTGCCCCGACGCGCGCTCGACGACCATCGCCAGCAGCGCGTACCCGGTGTTGCTGTACAGGAATTCGTCGCCCGGCGTGAAGTTGAGGTTCTTCTGCCGGCTCACGAGATCGATGAACTGCGGCTCGGTGAGGAGGCCGTCGCTCGGCCACCCCGACAATGCGAGAAGTGTGAAGTAATCGCGCAACCCACTCGTGTGATGGAGCAGCTGCCGCAACGTGATCGGGGCGCCGAACGACGGGACCTGCGGCACCCAGCGGCGAACCCAGTCGTCGAGCGACAGGCGGCCTTCCTGCGCGAGCAGGACGATGCTCATCGCCGTGAACTGCTTGGACAGCGACGCGATGTAAAACCGCGTCGACGGCGTGATCGGCGTGTCGTGCTCGAGGTCGGCCATGCCGTACCCCTTGGCGAACGCGAGCTGTCCGTCGCGCACGACTCCGACCGCGCACCCCGGCGACGACGTCGAGCTGTACGGCGCGAAGATGGAGTCCACCCAACGGTTCGCCGAGTCGAGCCGCGCCAATCGCGCCTGCGCACCGGCCGGCGCGCTGGCGGCGCCAAGGGCGACAATCAGCACGGCGGCGGTGCGCCCAACCAAACCCATGGAGGAGCCTCCTCCTCTACCCACGTTCAATCCTTTCACGATCCGTAGGGGATGTCCAGCAGAGGACTGAAATCCTTGCGACCCGCAACCTCGCGGGCAACGGCGACCTAGGAACTACGCCGGCGAGGACCCGAAGGATTCGGCGACGCAGCCGGGCCCATCTCGTGAGCGACTGATTCGCGGGCTAAGTTGGGCCGCATGCCGAGTTCCGCCGTCGCGCAGACGCTCAAGACGACCCCATTCCATGCTCGCACCGCCCCGCTCGTTCGCGCACAGACGTGGCGTCGATGGGCGGGCTATCAGGTGGCGAGCGCGTATGAACCGCATCCCGATCGCGAGTACGCCGCCGTTCGCAACGCCGCGGCTTTGCTCGACGTGTCGCCGCTGTACAAGTATCGAATCTCGGGACCCGACGCCGCGCGCCTGCTCGACCGCATGGTCACGCGCGACGTCAGCAAGTGTCGCGTGGGCCAGGTGCTCTACACACCGTGGTGCGACGCCCACGGCAAGGTGATCGACGACGGCACGATCAGCCGCTTGGACGAGCACACGTTCCGACTGACGAGCGCCGAGCCGAACTTTCGCTGGCTGTCGATGAATTCCGTTGGGCTCGAGGCCTCCGTCGACGACGTCTCCGAGCGGACCGGCGCCCTCGCGCTGCAGGGCCCGTTGTCCCGCGCCATTCTCCAACAGCTGACGCCGGCGGATCTCACCGCTCTCAAGTATTTCCGGCTCGTGCGCACCACCGTACGCGACATCCGGGTGACGATTTCGCGGACGGGTTACACCGGCGATCTCGGCTTTGAGATCTGGGTCGACGCCGACCGCGCCACGGACCTTTGGGACGCGCTGATCGAAGCCGGCACGCCATACGGCATCACTCCGGCCGGCATCTGGGCTCTCGATCTCGCCCGCATCGAGGCGGGCCTCGTGATGCTCGACGTCGACTATTTCTCGGCGCATCGCGCCGTGATCGAGGACCAGAAATCGTCGCCGTTCGAGCTCAACCTCGGGTGGACGGTGAGCGCCGACAAGGGTCCGTTCAACGGTCGTCGAGCCTTGCGGGCCGAAAAGGCGCGCGGACCCGCGTGGGGGTTCGTTGGGCTGGACGTCGACTGGGAGTCCCTGGAAAAGATTTACGCCGAGCGGGGACTCCCGCCCCAGCTGCCGACGGTCGCGTGGCGAACGAGCGCGCCGGTATACAAGGAGGGAAAACAGATCGGATACGCGACGAGCGGCTGCTGGTCGCCGCTGCTGAAGAAGTACCTCGCGCTCGCCCACGTCGTGGCGCCGCATTTTCATCCCGGCGCCGCCCTGGAGCTCGAGGTGACCGTCGAGCATCATCGCAAGCGCGCGAACGCCGTCGTGCGCAAGCTCCCGTTCTTCGACCCGCCCCGGAAAAGGGCATGAGTGTGCCCGGTGTCCCGAAATACGATGCCATCGTCATCGGCGGCGGCCACAACGGCCTGGTGTGCGCCGCGTATCTGGCGCGTGCCGGTCGGAGGACGCTCGTCCTCGAGCGCCGGCCCCTCGTCGGCGGCGCGGCCGTGACGGAGGAGGTGTTTCCCGGCTTCAAGTTTTCAGTGTTCTCGTATGTGGTGAGTCTTCTACGCCCCGAGATCATACGCGACCTCGACCTGCCGGGTCACGGATTGCAGATCTTGCCGCTCGAGAGCACGGTCACGCCGCTCGACAACGGCGACTATCTCGCGGGGTGGGCCGATCCCGACGAGACACGTCGCGAGCTGGCGCGGCACTCGCCTCGCGACGCCGAGGCGGCCATCGAGTTCGGGCGGCTGATGCACCACATGGCGATGGCCGTGAAGCCGATCCTCGGCATGGTCCCGCCCGATCCGTCGTCGCTGGCGCCGTCGGATTTGCGCGGACTCCTCAAGCTCGGCGGCCACCTGCGCACGTTGGGCGCGGAGCGATTTCACGCGTTGTACAAGCTGATGACGATGAGCAGCGCCGACTATCTCGACGAGTGGTACGAGTTCGACCCGCTCAAAGCGACGAAATCGGCGAGCGGCATCATCGGCACCTTTCTCGGCCCGCGGTCGCCCGGTTCGGCGTACGTGCTGCTGCATCATTACATGGGCGAGATCGACGGCGCGTTTCGAGCGTGGGGATTTCAGAAAGGCGGAACGGGCGCGATCAGCGAGGCCATCGCGTCGGCGGCGCGGGCGTTTGGCGCCGAGATTCGCACGAATGCGCCCGTCGAACGGGTGCTCGTGAGGGACGGCCGCGTGCGCGGCGTCGTCCTCGAGAATGGCGACGAGGTCGCCGCGCCGATCGTCGTCTCGGGGCTCGACCCGCGCCGCACGTTCTTGCAGTTGATCGAACGCAACGAGCTGCCGGACGACCTCGTTCAGGAAGTCGAGCGCTACAAGTTTCGGGGTTCGTCGGGAAAGGTGAACCTGGCGTTGAGTGGTCTGCCGGAATTCACCTGCCTTCCCGGCGTCGGACCTCACCACCGCGGCGCGTTCTCGATCAGTCCGAGCGTCGAGTACCTCGAGCGCGCCTACGACGACGCCAAATACGGGAACTTCTCGCGGAACCCGTACATGGACATCGTGTTTCCGTCGATGATCGACCCCGGCATGGCGCCGCCGGGCAAGCACGTCATGAGCATTTTCGTCCAATACGCGCCGTACAACGTGACGGGCGGCTGGGACGACGCGAAGCGCGAAGCGTTCGGTGACGCCGTGATAAAGACGGTCGCGCGTTACGCGCCCAACATCGAGTCGCTGATCCTGCACCGGCAGGTGCTGACGCCGGCCGACATCGAGCGGATCACCGGCCTCACCGAAGGAAACATCTTCCAAGGCGAGCTCGCGCTGCATCAACTTTTCTTTCTCCGGCCCGCCGCGAAATCGGCCAAGTATCGCACGCCGATCGAGGGCTACTGGCAATGCGGCGCCGGCACACATCCGGGCGGCGGCATCATGGGCGCGTCGGGCCGCCTCGCGGCGATGCAGATCGTCTCGTGACCGGCGTTTCCATTTTCGACGCGATCGTCATCGGCGCGGGTTCGAACGGGCTCGTCGCCGCGGCGGCGCTCGGCAAAGCCGGGCGGCGCGTGCTCGTCGTCGAGAGCGCGGAAGAGATCGGCGGTCAGCGGCGAACGCCGGAGTTCGCTCCGGGGTTTCGCGCTCCGCTGTCCGCCGACGCTGGCTGGCTTCCGCCGAGCGTCGCGCGCGGCCTCTCCCTCCCGGCCATTGAAGCAACGACGCCGAACGTTGTCGCCGCCGTGGCCGGCGACGGGCGGGCTCTCGCGCTTTCGGGTGACGTCGGTCGCGCCGCGGATGCCATCCGCCGGCATTCGCCGCAAGACGCCGAGCGGTGGTCATCGTTCACCGAGCGACTCGGGAAGCTCGCGGGCTTCCTCGAAGCACTCTATCAACTCCCGCCACCCGACGTCGACGCCGCGGCGTCTCTAGGCGAGCTCGCCCCGCTCCTATCGCTCGGGCGCAAGTTCCGCGCGCTCGGTCGCGCCGACATGGTCGAGCTGCTGCGCGTGCTGCCGATGTCGATCCAGGATTTGCTCGATGACTGGTTCGAGAGCCCGATGCTGAAGGCCGCCGTCGCCGCCGGCGGCGTTCGCGGCATCCGGCAAGGGCCGCGTTCCGGGGGCACGTCGTTCGTGCTGCTGCACAATCTCGTAGGCGCTCGCGCGGGCTTGGCGCGACCGTGGTGGCGCGACGGACCGGACGCGTTCACCGGAGCAGTCGCCGACGCCGCCCGCGCGAACAATGTCGCCGTACGCACCGGGGCGCACGTCGCCGGGATACTCGTGCGCGACGACGTCGTCACCGGTGTCGTGCTCGCCAACGGCGAAGAGATCTCGGCGCCGGTCGTCGTCTCGACCGCCGATCCCGCGCGGACACTGCTCGGCATGGTCGAACCCGTCTGGCTCGATCCGGAATTCCTTCACGCGGTTCGCAACATCAAGTTCCGTGGCTGTACGGCGCTCGTGCGCTTTGCCCTCGACCGTCTGCCTGAAGTCTCGGGCGTTGACGATACGTCGGCCGCGCTCACGGGCACGATGAGTTTGACGACGTCGCTCGATGCGCTCGAGCGCGCGTACGACGCGGCGAAGTACGGGGGTGTTTCGGCCGAGCCGCACGTCGAGATCACGGCGCCGACGAT
This sequence comes from uncultured Gemmatimonadaceae bacterium, assembly GCA_963736315.1. Lineage (GTDB taxonomy): Bacteria > Gemmatimonadota > Gemmatimonadetes > Gemmatimonadales > Gemmatimonadaceae > JAQBQB01. Next base: position 499,592 of record CAVTOB010000002.1, read on the forward strand.
GCGTTGGCCGTCGCTTGCTCCCGCCGGCAAGCACGTGCTCCTCGCGAGAGTGCAGTACGCGCCGTATCAGTTGCGTGACGGCGCGGTCTGGGACGACACGCGTGCATGCGAGCTCGGCGAGGCCGTCACACGCGCGATCGGTCGCGTGATGCCGGGCTTCGCGGACGCCGTGATCCATCGGGAGATCTTGTCGCCACGGGACCTCGAGAGAAGCTTCGGCGTCACGCAGGGCGCGATGACGCACGGCGAGATGACGCTCGATCAGATTCTGTTCATGCGTCCGATACCCGGCTGGGGACGGTACGCAATGCCAATAGACGGTCTCTACCTCGCCGGATCCGGCGCGCATCCCGGCCCGGGCGTCCTCGGCGGAGCGGGATGGCTGGCGGCGAAACGGATCCTGAGGGGCAAATGACGACGTTCCATCGCACGGTCGAGGCATACAAGCAGGGCGCGCACACGATGCCGCGCGAGTACTACACGTCGCCCGATATCCTCGTCGAAGAGCGCGAGCGTATTTTTGCGCGCCACTGGAATTGCGTCGGGCGGGCGAGCCGGATTGCGCGGCCGGGGGACTACATCGTGCGCACCGTCGCCGGCGAATCGCTGATCATTTTGCGCGACCGCAATGGCGAGCCGCGCGCGTTCTTCAACGTCTGCCGGCATCGCGGCACGCGGATTTGCCGTGACACCTCGGGCCAGTTCTCCGAGACGATTCAGTGTCCATATCATGCGTGGACGTACACCACCGACGGACGGCTCATCGGCGCGCCACACATGCACGAGGTGGACGGGTTCGACAAACGGGACTTTCCGCTGCACGCGGCCGCGATCGCTGAATGTGAAGGCTTTCTCTTCGTGAACGTCAGCGACAACCCCCAGCCGTTCGACCAGTATTTCGCGCCGATGATGCATCGGCTGGCGCGTTTCGGTCTCGCCGACCTCGAGGTCGGTCACAGCGCGCGCTACGAGGTGCGGGCCAACTGGAAGCTCATCTTCCAGAACTACTCGGAGTGCCTCCATTGTCCGATGATTCACCCCGAGCTGTCGCTCGTCCTGCCGTACCAGAGCGGGGCCAACGACCTGATCGAGGGACCGTTCCTCGGCGGGTACATGGAGATCAGCGCGCCGCACGAGGGCGCGACCCTCACCGGACGGGCGTGCGGACGGCCGGTGACTCCAGGATTGCCGGAGGCGGATCGGCGCCGCGCGTTCTACTACACGCTCATGCCGAATCTCATGCTGAGCATCCACCCGGACTACGTCAATTTCTACGTACTCACGCCCGAAGGGGTCGACCGGACGATCGTCGAGTCGGAATGGATGTTTTCGCCGGAGAACAGGCACAATCCGGACTTCAACCCCGCCGACGCCATCGCGTTCTGGGACGTGACCAACCGGCAAGACTGGGACATCGTCGCATTGAGCCAACAGGGGATCAGTTCGCGCCGCTACGCGCCGGGCCCGTACTCGCCGCGCGAGAGTATGCCGGCCGCGTGGGATCGTGAGTACCTGAGGCTGATGGCGTAGAACCGCGATCTACTGTCCACCGGTCCACCGGTCCACCGGTCCAACCGGCTGAAACCCGGGCAACCGGAATACGTACGACGGCGAGGGGCAGGTCGCGCTCACTCTCGCCGGGACCGACATGCAATCGCTGCTTCGCGACGTTCGCTATGGCCTTCGATCGCTATTGAAGGCTCCGGGCCTCACCGCCGTCGCCGTGCTCGCGTTGACGCTCGGCATCGGGCTGACGACGACGATGTTCAGCATCGTCTATGGCGCGCTGCTCAAAGGGCTGCCGTATCCCGAGGGCGCCCGCATCGTCAACATCAACCGGTCCAACGCCGCGCGCGGCATCAACCAGTCCGGAATCTCGATTCTCGACTACGGCGACTACAAGGCGCAGCAGCGGTCGTTCTCGGAGCTGGCCGCGGTCACGTCGGGAACGATCTTCGTGAGCGGCGATGAAAAGGCCGAGCGTTTCGACGGCTCGTGGATCACGGCGAACGCCCTCTCGATGCTCGGAGTGAAGCCGATCGTCGGCCGCCATTTCCGCGCCGGCGAGGACACGCCGCAGGGCGAGAAGGTCGCGATCCTGTCCTACAGCATGTGGCACGACCGGTACGCGTCCGATGCGAACGTCGTCGGGCGCGTCATCCGCGTGAACGGCGTCCCCACGACCGTCGTCGGTGTGATGCCGGAGCACTTCGATTTTCCGCAAAACGACAAGATCTGGCTCCCGCTGCAGACGGACCCCAACGCGACGAATCGCCAAAACAGCCCGCAGCTCCAAGTCCTCGGCAAGCTCAAGACCGGCGCGTCGCTCGATCAGGCGAACGTCGAGCTGGCGACGATCGCCAAACGTCTCGCCGCGGCGTACCCGGAGGCGGACGAGGGCTTCGTCACCAACGCGCGCGGCTTCATCGACTCGTACATCGGGCCCCAGCCGCGTCAACTGCTGTATACGATGCTCGGCGCCGTGTTCTTCGTGCTGCTCATCGCGTGCGCCAACGTCGCCAATCTGTTGCTCGACCGCGCGGCACATCGCACGAAGGAAGTCGGCGTCCGCACCGCGCTCGGCGCCACACGCGGGGCCGTCGTGCGGCAGTTCCTCGCCGAATCGCTCGTGCTTTCGCTGGCGGCGACGGTGCTGGGCATCGTGGTCGCGAAATTCGGCGTGGACGCGTTCAACCGGGCCATCGCGGTGACGCAGGTGCCGTTCTTCATCGACATCCGGCTGCATCCGCAGGTGCTGCTGTTCACGATCGGCGTCGCCGCCCTCACGACGCTCGCGGCGGGGGCGATTCCGGCGTATCAGTCGTCGCGCGCGGACATCAATGAGATTCTGAAGGACGAGACGCGAGGATCGTCCAGCTTCCGCATCGGCCGTATCAGCAAAGGCCTGGTGATGTTCGAGATCGCGCTGTCGTGCGGCCTGCTCGTGGCCGCGGGACTCATGGTCAAGAGCGTCGCGCAACTGCGCAATCTCGATCCGGGCTTCACGACGAAGGACGTCTTCACCGCGCGCGTGGGCTTCCCGGCCGCGTACACCGACACGATCGCGCAGTGGCGCTTCTTCGACGAAGCCTTGCAGAAGGTCTCGGCGATTCCGGGCGTCGTGTCGGCGTCGGTGAGCTCGGGGCTCCCGGCCACCCGACAGGGGTTCGGCGGCAACTCGTTCGGCGTCGAAGGACAGAGCTATCTCAAGGACAAGGACTACCCGAACGCGCGCTGGTTGTCGATCACGCCGGACTTCTTCAACACGCTCAAGTCGCCGGTCGTGGACGGCCGCGCGTTCACGATCAGCGACCGCGCCGGCGAGCTCCCGGTGGCGATCGTCAACCGCGAATTCGTCTCGAAGTTCTTCAAGAACCAGAGCCCGATCGGCAAGCGCATTCGTCTCGGCAACTCGAGCAGCAAGCAGCCGTGGCTCACCATCGTCGGCGTCGTGGGCAACATGTTCACGGGGAACAACGAGCAGCCGATCGTGCCGGCGATCTATCAGCCGTTCGCCCAGTCGCGGGTCAACTTCGCCTGGATCTCGGCGCGCACCGCCGGTCCGCCGATGGGCATCACCGCGTCGGTGCGACAGGCCGTCGCGTCGGTCAACCAGGACATTCCACTCTACTGGGTGGACACGTACGCGAACCAGATCGCGCAGCAAGTGTGGTTCGTCCGCGTGTTCGGCACGATGTTCATGATCTTCGGCTTCGTCGCGCTGTTTCTGGCATCGGTCGGGCTGTACGCGGTGATGTCGTTCTCGGTGAGCCGGCGGATTCGCGAAGTGGGCATCCGCATGGCCCTCGGCGCACGCGCCGCGGACGTTGTGCGCATGATCTTCCGGCAGGGGCTCGTCCAGCTCGTCGTCGGCATGACGCTCGGCCTGCTGTTCGCCACGGGGATGGGGCAGCTGCTCAAGGCCATTCTGTTCCAGGTTCAGCCGCGCGACCCGTCGATCTTCCTCGGCGTCGCGGCCGTGTTGACGCTGGTCGGCCTGGTTGCCTGCCTGGTGCCGGCGCGGCGTGCGACGCAGGTGGATCCGCTCGTCGCCCTGCGGAGCGAGTGACGCGATGGCGTTGACCGCGCCCGTGACGGTATCTAGCTTGCTCCGCATGACGAACGGCGCACTGAACCGCAATCGCTCGAATAATCGGAACTCCAACCGGAGAGCTGGTTAGGGCGCACTCGGCTGTTCAGTGAGAGCGAGGCCCGCCAGAAGACGAACACGGCGGGCCTTTTTGTTGGGAGAGGCAAGGCGCGCCAGGCCCTGCGCGGCAGCAAGGGAGATTGAACAGAGGTGTGACGTTGGGCCCTTCGGCAAGTCTGGACGATCGACGGGGAGTTTGTTGTTGGTTGAGCCGCGAGCCGCAGCCGTTAGCGGGTAGTTGATGGGGCGTAGGTCAATTGGCAGACCGTCTGACTGTTAATCAGAAAGTTGGTGGTTCGAGTCCACCCGCCCCAGTTATCACCTGACATTCACCCCGCAAACGCCCCGGCTCATCGCTGGAGGGAGCGGCGTGCCCGATTCAGGAAACGCGAAGCTGCTTTTGGTCGGTCTCATAGCAGTTCTGTGTGGCCAGTTCGCCGTCGCTTACTACTACAGCGAACCCTATCCAGCGGTGATGGAGCCGGGCTTCCTCGGCAGTCCGGCGACCAGCGGCAGAACGACCATTCGCGGCTACCGCGTGGTCGCCACAGGGCCGTCCGGTTCCGAAGTCGTGCTGGACGCGGAGCAATTCTTCAACGCGATGCCGCATTGGTACGTGCTGTTCGACTTGCCGTTCGTTCTGGACACGACCCCTCCACAGTCTCCGGGCTGGCTTCACGTTCGCGGGCCATTGCTGCGTCGCGCAAAGCTTCGATCGGACGCCGGCATCCCGGCGTTTTCGACCTATGCGCAGCGGCGCCTGTCGGACCTCACGGGTCGCGGTGACTGGGAGCGTCTCCGCATCGAGGAGACCCGTCGCGATTTCGACATCGACCAGCTCAGTTACATCGGCTCGGCCCGAGTCGATCGCACGCGTGAGTTTCATCTCCGGTGACGACCGGCCTTTCGCGCCCCGGCGTTCCGTCTCCGGTGATGACTGGCGCTCCTCCCTCAAAGCCCCGGGAAACCGCCCGGTCCTGGCTCGAGCGAGAGTACCGCGTCAGCGACGAACAGCTTGGATTCATCCGCGTGCTGTACTGCGCGTTCGTCCTCTTCGGGATCGGCGTTCCCTCCTTCACCTGGATCGCCAACAGCCCGCAACTGTTGTTCGATCCGCCGCTCTTGAGCGCCGCCAACCTGCTCTCCGGTTGGCCCTCGTACGCGACTCTCTGGATCCTGAGCGCGTCGCTCGTCATCCTGTTCCTGCTGTTGTTGTTCGGGTTTTTCGTGCCGACGGTATCGGTGCTGCTCTCTCTGCTGCTGATCGCGGGCTCGAATCTCCGGTTCTCGTTCGGAAAGATCGATCACGACCTCCTGCTCGTCCTGCCGCCGTTGGTGCTGGCTCGTTCGGGATGGGGCAATCGCTACACGCTCGCTCGCGGGCCGGCGGCCCCGCTCCCGAATCGGTCGGGCGCCTGTCTAGGCGTATTCGCCATCGTTGTCGGCTTCGCGATGTTCACGGCTGGATTCCAGAAGCTCACCACCGGTTGGCTCGACCCTCGGACGCAGGCGAGCTACGGGCATCTGATCCAGAATTTCTACGGCAATGCGCGCGGGGTACTGCTTGCTCCGTTCGCGCTGCGCGTCCGGTCCAAGTTGCTGTGGGAAGGTTTCGACTATATGACCGTTGCCTTCGAGCTGTTGTTCATCGTCGCCGTGATGCGAAGGTGGTTGTTTCGGGCCTGGATCGCGTTCGCGATTGTCTTTCATACGGGCACTCTGCTGGTACTCGACATCGGATTTGCCGTGAACTTTGCGGCCTATCTCGTGTTCGTCGAATGGCCGTTGCCGCGCCGGTTCGCGCTGGCGCGGCGAGCGTCGTGGCTTCTCGCGGCCTGCGTTTCCCTTGTGGTCTTGGTCGTTTGGCGGCAGTGCACCGGACCGAGCCAACCGCTGTCTTTGCGAATGGCGCCATCGCTGGCGAACTACGTCGCTTCACGGGTTGTCGGGCAAGCCAACATCAATGACACGACGTTCGAGATCTTTCCGGCCTTCGTCGCCCTCGCGGCCGCGCGGCGCTGATTGTTCGTCGCGCGAATGTGTCCTCTAAGACAGCGCGCATGGAACGAGGCGCCATGATCTCTTCATGAGAATTCCGCGACTCTGCCTCTGTGCTTTCGCACTCCGCCGCTTGCACGCAGCACGGCTCGGGCGCGCCCGCGCCTCCGGTCCGCATCGGCGTGTACCGCTTCACCGAGCGTCCCAATGGCATCAACACCACCATCGAGGGTCGGGTTCTCGTGACCCACGACAGCGTCGTCGTCGACGCCGAGCCGGGGCCGTGCCGCTACGATCCTCATTCCACGGCGGGCGGTCCCATCGTGTACCAATGCGCCGACGTCTCCATCGCGTTCGACCGCTTCGATCCAGTCGGGCGGGCGACCTACCGGACGACCAAGACGGTCAGGGAGCGGAAGACCACCTGCGTCCGTTACACGACCGACGCGAAGGGCAACCAGGTCTGCGCCCAACAGCAGACCGAGACCGTCGAGCACGACGTGCCGGTCACCGGCACCCTTCACCTGGACGCGATCGCCCACCCGGAGTGACCGGCTTCTCCGACCCGATTGTATTACCGACAACCCGACCAGCCACTCGGTTCGTCGCCGTTCACGAGCGGAACATGAAGTACACTGCTCCCACCATGCACAGCCCGGCCCAGAGAAAATCGAGCTTGAGCGGCTGACGCATGTACAGGGCGGCGAACGGCACGAAGACGCCGAGCGTGATCACCTCTTGCATGATCTTCAGCTGCCCGAGCGTCATCGCGCCGAACCCGATGCGGTTGGCCGGCACCTGAAGGGCGTACTCGAACAACGCGATCCCCCAGCTCGCGACGATCGCGACGACCAACGGGCGGCTGCCGAGGTTCTTGAGATGGGCGTACCAGGCGAACGTCATGAAGACGTTGGAGCCGACGAGCAGAAGCGCGGTGCGGACGATCGTGGGGTTCATCGAGTCGATTGTGCGGGTCGCGTGAAGAATTGAACTACGCACGGGGACGTGCCATTCTAACTGCCGATCCCCAGGAAGCGTCAGCCACCGGCCGGAGCGCACCCATGATGTTGCAACTGACCGTCCTCACGCTCGCGGCAGGCGTCGTCATCGCCAGGCCCGCGCTGCGCGCCCAGGGCGGACCTCCCTCCCCTCCTCACGCAGCGCCCCCCCTTCGATCTTTTCGCTGAGTCGGAAACCGAGTTCTTTTTCAAAGTCGTCGACGCGCAAATCAGCTTTGTGCGCGACGCCCAGGGTGTCGTCACCGGGCTCGTCCTCCACCAGAACGGCAACGATCTTGCCGCCAGACGCATCCGTTAGTTGCACCCTTACCACTCAAGGCGGAGGATTTTCGATGCGAAGGCTGCTTTTGCTCGCGCTCCCGCTCGCCCTCATGGCGTGCGGCAGTGACGACGACACAACCACCGTAACGGTCGCAACCCTAGCCGGCACGTGGAATCTGACGACGGCAAACGGGACCGCGCTCCCGTTCACGATCGCGACCAACCCGGCCAAGGTCGAGCTGCTCAGCGCGAGCGTCGTCGTCCTCTCGACCGGGGCATTCACGGGCACGGAAAACATTCGGACGACGGTGAACGGAACGGCTACGCCATCGACGCTTCCATTCGCCGGCACGATCTCTCTGAGCGGCACCCTCGTGACCGTGACGATCACCGGATCGGCCGCCGTGTCGGGAACGCTCATCAGCAGTACTCAGTTCTCGTTCCCGGATCCCAACACCGGCGCGACGTTTGTGTTCGTAAAGCAGTAGATTCGCATTAGTGACGCAGACCACAACGGCGCACGCGGACCCTTGCGGTCGCGCGCGCCGTTTTGTGCGATCGGAACGTCCGTGCTCAGCGCCGTATTCCACCGAACTGGCTCACCCTGCGCCTTGGGGTCGAGATGGCGATTCCCTGCTCGCCGTCACGACACTTTGAGCCTGCCCTCCAGATAGCCGAGCAGCGTCATCGCGATGAATACTCCCGCAAGCATGGCCACGCCCGCGGCCAGCAACCACCTCGGATACTCCCGCACCGGAACGATACTCGAAAACAACAACGCGACCCCCAAGAGGATCGCGTCGATGAAAACTCCGAGAATCGCTCCCGACATCGCGCTCCACCAAATGACGGACGCGCGCATCTCGGCGGTCAGGGCTTGATCTGGATCGGCGCTCCCTTCGGCACGGCGGTGAAGATCTCGTCGATTTCCGCATCCGTCACCGCGATGCAACCCTCCGTCCAATCGACATCGGCCTGCGCGGCGCCGACGCTCTTGTAGACCGGCGGCAGCCCGTGGACCATGATGTCGCCGCCCGGCGAGACACCCATCTTCTTCGCCTGCTGCAGGTGCGCCGCGTCGGGATACGAGATGTGCAGGGAGAGGTGGTACTTGCTCTGGTCGTTCTTGTAGTCGACGCGGTATAGGCCTTCCGGCGTACGCCCGTCGCCACGCTTCACCTTGTCGCCGACGGGCTGGCCGCCGAGCGCGATGCGATATGTGCGAACTGCAATGCCTGTCTGGTACAGCGTCAGCGTCCGCTTTTCCTTCTCGACGACGATGCTGTCCGCAATGATGTGGCTGCGCACGCCCGTCACCGGCGTCGTCTTCACGGTCGGTGTGCCCGACCGCGTGATCGAAACGGCCGAGTCTGACGGGAGCACAAGGAAGGCGGCGAGGCCGACGAGCGGGAGAAACATGCGACCGATACCTGCGACGGGAGGGACGCGCCCAACCGCTGACGCGTCAGATCAGGAATGGTGCCGGAATATACCGTGGCGCTCGCCCGCGGTTCCAGGGGAGGCCCTTGGTCCATCGCCGGGCCCAACCGTTTACGCCTGATCGCCTACGTACGGTCCGGAGGACCGGGGCCCTACGCGTGCTTCTTGAGCCGCTCCAGATACGCCTTTCGTACCTTCGCGACCTTCGGAGCGATCACGATCTGGCAGTACGGCTGGTTGGCGTTGTTCGCGAAGTAATCCTGATGGTATTTCTCGGCGGAGTAGAACGCCGACGCGGGAACGACCTGCGTCACGATCGGATCGGCCCACACGTGCTCGCGCGTCAACTCGGCGATCACCGACTCCGCCGTCTCCTTCTGTTGGCGTGAGTGGTAGAGGATGACCGACCGGTACTGCGTGCCCGTGTCTCCCCCCTGCCGGTTGAGCGTCGTCGGGTCGTGGATCGTGAAGAACACGCCCAGCAGGTCCCGGTACGAGATCTCCTCGGGGTCGAACGTCACCTGCACGACTTCGGCGTGCCCGGTGAGGCCCGAACAGACCTCGCGATACGACGGGTTGAGGTAATCCCCTCCGGCGTAGCCCGATTCGACGCGCTCGACGCCGCGCAGCTCGCGGAAGACCGCGTCGAGGCACCAAAAACAGCCGCCGCCCAGCGTCGCGACTTCCCGTGTGTGTTCGCTCATGATTCGTGATCCTCGCTGCCGCAAGTTAGCGTCGGGGGGAATGGCGGCCTTGCCCGCCGCCAGCGATCCGTGCATGCTCCGCCAATGGCCGAACGCCTCGCCGAAACGGTCGACATCGAGACGCCGGAGCTCGTCGTCGTCAGCTACACGCTGGCGGGCGTCGGATCGCGGATCGCCGCCGGGCTGATCGACCTGTTCGTCTGCGCGGCGCTGCTGCTCGGCGTCATCATGCTCGCCGTCTTCGTCGGCTCACCGGTGAGCCCGGAGGAAATCGGCCGAGGCACGAACTCGTCGACGGCGTGGGCGTCGGCCGTCGTGGTCTTCATGCAGTTCGCGATCCTCTGGGGCTACTACCTGCTGTGCGAGGGCCTGTTCGACGGGCGGACACTCGGCAAGCGGATCCTCGGGCTGCGCGCGGTCCGCGACGGCGGCTACTCGGTGGGATTCGCCGCGTCGGCCGTGCGCAATCTCATGCGCATCATCGACCTGCAGCCGCTCTTCACGTATCTCGTCGGGATCGCCGGCATCGCGATCTCGAAGTCCGGCAAGCGGCTCGGCGACGTCGTCGCGGGGACGATCGTCGTGCGCGAGGCGATGGTGAAGCAGCCCATCTCGCGCGCGGAGTCGGCCACGGAGGGCGAACCCGCCCCCGCGACGGCGCTCCTGAGCGACGCCGAATATCAGCTGCTCGACCGCTGGGCAGCGCGCCGCGGAGACCTTGATTCCGGCCGACGCGCGGCGCTGACGCGCCAGGTTGGCGCCCGATTGCACAACGTCATCGGAGACGTGGAGCCGCGCGAGCTGAGCGGCACACTATCGCGCCTCCTCGCGAGCGAGCGTCGCGCCCGCCAACGCGGCGTCGCGTCGCGCGGCGCGACAGGAGCGAGTCGCGAACGCTACGCGATCGTCACGACACGCTCCCCGCGCTGGATCGCGTTCGCGGCGCAGCTGTCGACGGCGCAGCGACGCGGCCTGCGGTCTTTCAACGAGACGCAGGTCCGGGAGTTCGTCGAAGAATATCGCGCGCTGTCGACCGATCTCGCGCGCCTGCGCACCGCGACGCGGGGCTCGTCGAGCGACGACCTCTTCTACCTGGGCCGCCTCGTCACGGGAGCCCACAACCTCCTCTACCGGGATCGCCGCAACACGTTCCGAGAGATCGCGCGCTTCATCGCGATCGACGTTCCGGCGGAGGTGCGCCGCTCGGTGGTCCCGATCGCCCTCGGAGCGTCGTTCCTCTTCGGTCCGGCGGCGATCGCGTGGACGGCCGTCGTGCGCAATCCGGACGTCGCGTCCACGTTTATCCCGACGTCGATGCTGGACCGCGCCGAGGAGGGCGTCGAGCGCGCCAAGCACCAGACGGGGTACATCCCCGACCCGGAGGTTTTTCGGCCGCTCATGGCGAGCCGAATCATCGCCAACAACGTGCAGGTGACATTCGCCGTCTTCGCGTTCGGCATCACCGCGGGACTCGGCACCCTGGTGATGCTCATCCTCAACGGCGTCTCGCTGGGCGGCGTGATGGGCCTCTATCAGTCCAAGGGGATTCTGAAGCTGATCGTCGCTTTCGTCGCGCCGCATGGAGTCCTCGAACTCTCAGCGATATGCATCGCCGCCGGCGGCGGCTTTCTCATCGCGGCGGCGATGCTCGTCCCCGGCGATCGCACACGCGGGCGCGCGCTCGTCGAGAACGGCCGGCGCGCGATGAAGCTCATCGCCGCCTCGACGCTTTTCCTCATCGTCGCCGGATCGCTCGAGGGAATGGTGTCGCCGATTCCAAACTGGCCGTTCTGGGGGAAGCTGGCGGTGTCCGTGGCCACGCTCGTGCTGATGGTCGCCTATCTCACGGGCGGCGCCCAATTGCGTCGCCCCGCGCAGGCAGTCGAAGTGCCGCCGCGCGGCCCCGAACCAAAACGGCTGCTCTCGCTCACTGACTCGACTCTCGGCTGACCTGGCCGGTGTCTATCGCGCCCGGACTTACACGCGCCGAGACGGCCCGAGGTCTTCCGCGCTCGGACTCACACGCGCCGAGCCGCCCCGAGGTCTTCCGCGCTCGGACTCACACGCGCCGAGACGGCCCGAGGTCTTCCGCGCTCGGACTCACACGCGCCGAGACGGCCCGAGGTCTTCCGCGCGACCAGTGCAATACTGGCGATACTGCCGGCCAGTATTGCCTCGGCTCGCGCTCCAGACCCCGGGCAGTCTCGGCGCTGCCTCCGTGTAGCTGCGGGAATTCGTGCTGGATCGTAGGGCGTCGTAGTCGGAGTGGTCCGCGCGCGCGCAGTCTTGTCGTTCTCCGATCGAGTGAGCGAGCGGGTGGGACTGTCCGGAGCGGAGCCGTTGCAGTATTGCCGGCAGTTTCGGCAATACTGCGAGCGGTCCGCGGAGGACAGTCCCACCCCGAGCCCCGCACCCCGAGCCCCGCACCCCGAGCCCCGCACCCCCGAGCCCCGCACCCCGAGCCCCGCCCCCGAGCCCCGCCCCCGAGCGCCGAGCACGATCTCACAACTCCCCGCGCGCCTTGATCTCCAGGTATCGATTGACGACTGCCGCCGCCATGCGCGCGGGCGCCACGTCGAGCACGACGAGCCCTGCCCCGCGCATGCGTGCAAGGGCTTCGTCCCGCTCGCGCACCAGCTCCTCGGCCGCCGCGCTTCGGTAGAGCGCCGTTGCTCCGTCCGTGCTCGGCTTCGCGGCCGCCAACAGCGCTTCGTTCTGGATCGCCACGACGAGAAACAGATGCCGCTGTGCCGAGCGACCGGCGTACGCGATGAAGTTCCTCGCGAGCCGCACGCTGACGACGTCCGTGAAAAAGACGACGAGGGCCCGGCGTCGCTGGGATGTCGCCAGAACACGAAACGCGGAGAGGTAGTCGGGCTCGGTGAGCGTCGCCTCGAGTCCACTCAGGGAACGATGGAGCGCGCGCAGGGCGCGATCGCCGCGCTGCGGCGGCACCGACGCGCGAATCTGGTCGTCGAAGGCGAGCAGCCCGACACGGTCGCCGCTCGTCGCCGCCACGTCGCTCAGCACCAACGCCGCCGAAAGCACGTGCTCGAAACGCGAATAACGCCCGGCTAGCTGGGTCATCGCGCGGCCGCAGTCGACGAGCGAGATCACGGTCTGCGACCGCTCGATCGTCTGCTCGCGGCTGATCAACCGTCCGTGTCGCGCCGTCGCCTTCCAGTCGAGCAGCCGCGGATCGTCGCCGGGGACGTAGTCGCGCAGCCCGGCGAACGCCGTGCCTTCACCGCGCAGCTTGAGCGCGCGCACGCCCGCTTCGCTGAGTCGATTCTGCAGCGCGAGCAGGCGGAACCTGCGCACGTTGGTGAGCGACGGAACGACGGTGATCGACTCGGCGTCCTTCGGCGGCGTGACGACGATTCGCGCAAGCAACCTGAGCGGAGTAACGATGCGCATCGCCACGGGGCCGAGCGCGTAGCGCCCGCGCGTCTCGCCGGCGACGGCCAGCGCGAGGACTCGCTCGTCGAGCGGCGGAACATCGCGCTCGCCGGCGCCCATCTCGCCCGAAATCCCTCCCGGGATTCGGTCGTACAAGGCCGCACGCGCGGGCCATGCCCAAGCCGAGCGAATCGTATACGTGATGTCCGCCGCATCGCCGAGGCCGAGTGTGTCCGGCGCGGTGCGCTCGACGGTGATCGCGTCGCGCCGCGGCAGGCGCAGGTAGTCGAATACCACGGCGGCGAGAATCGCGACGAGCAGCCCGATGGCGAGCTTGGTTCCGACGACCGGAACGATCCACGCGAGCGCGGCGGCGAGCACCAACCCCGCGAGCCGGCGCGTCGGATAGACTCGCCACCACGGGCGCTTCGCCCGCAGGCGCGCCCACCAACCCGCAATGCCCATCAGGTGGGGGCGACGACGCGCGTCAACAGCGCGGAGAGCACCTCGTCAGTCGTTCTCCCTTCGACCCCCAACTCGGGCGCGAGAATCACCCGATGTCTGAGCACGGCCGGCGCGCGCGCCTTCACGTCATCCGGCGTGACGAAGTCCCGGCCATCCATCACCGCTCCGGCGCGCGACGCGCGCATGAGCGCGACGCTCGCTCGCGGCGACGCGCCGAGCACGAAGCTCGGATCGTCGCGCGTGGCGCGCGTGATCGACGAGATGTATTCGCGCACCTCGGGCGCCACGCGAACCTGGTCGACGAGCTGCCGGCAACCCCGCGCCTGTTCCGCGGTGAGCACCGACTCGACGATCATCATCCCGCCGCCTTTTTCGGGATCGAATCCCGCCTCGTGGAGCTCGAGCATTTTCGCCTCGGCTTCGGCGGACGGATAGCCGACGACGACCTTCATGAGAAAGCGGTCGAGCTGCGCCTCGGGGAGCGGGAACGTGCCTTCGTGTTCGACCGGGTTCTGGGTCGCCATCACGGTGAACAGCGCGTCCAGCGGCCGAGTCGTGCCGTCGGCCGTCACCTGACGCTCCCCCATTGCCTCGAGGAGGGCCGCCTGGGTCTTGGCCGGCGCGCGGTTGATCTCGTCGGCGAGAAGGAGGTCGGTGAACACCGGGCCGGGTTGAAACTCGAAGCCGCGCACGGGATCACGGTACAACGAAACGCCCGTGACGTCGGCGGGCATGAGATCCGGCGTGAATTGAATGCGGGAGAATCGCACCGCGAGCGCATTCGCGATCGCGCGCACGAGCAGGGTCTTCGCCGTTCCCGGTACGCCTTCGATCAGCGCGTGGCCGCGCGCCAGGAACGTCGCCATTACGTCCTCGATCGCGGCGTCCTGTCCGACGATGCGCGTCGAGACGACGTCGCGCACCCGTTTCGCCAGCTCCGCTCCTTCCTGAACCGTGAGTGTCATGATCGAGTTGAAGGTGTCGATTGCAACTGCTCTTCGATGGTGGCGAGTGCCTGGCCGACAGCGGCGAAATCGCGCTTCGTAGTATCGCTGGTGCGCGCTCGATTCACGGTCTCGACCCGCGGCGCCAATGACGGAATTCGCCGCTCCACCGCCCTGAGAAACGCGCCGTCGTCGGCCGACGACGGGACGGCGACGATGCCGCGCGTCCGCCTCCGCAGTCCACTGAGGAGACTCGACGTCGCCGTGCGTGTCGCACCGACGTCCTCGTACGCCCGTCCGAGCGCCGCCGCGTGCTCGAGCGGCGAGCGGCGCATGATCTGCGTCACGGTCCGCGGCGCCAGCGGCCGCGGCGCCATCGCCAGCAGCAAAATGAGCCCGGCGGCCAGAGCCTGCGCGAGCAGGTGACCCGTGCTGGCGCGCGACAAGTACGCGACCGCCGCCTTGAGACTCCCGCCGTGGACGCCGAATCCGTGGTGAAATTCGTCGAAGACGAGCACGGGCGTCGCGCCGCCAGGCGGGCGAGTGTACTCGACCAGCCGCATCGCGGTGATGTCCGCGTCCAAGCGACAAACGCGAACCGCCGCGTTGCTGAATACGTCAGAGCCCCCGACGATCGCCACGCGTCCCTTCCCCATCCGGAAGCCAACGCCGGAAAGGACTCGAGAGCCCGCGTCGACGCGGGCCAGCGGCTCGACCCGGCCCGGCGCATGCCGGGTCCACGTGATCTCGCGCACCTCGGGAGGGATCACAAACAGGTCCGCCGTCGACACAGTCCGCCCGTGGTCGCAAGTCGAGTCGGCCCGTGTCGTCAGGAGTTGGGCGCGGAACCCCGCGGTCACGCCGATCGAGTCGGGCAGCGCGTCGTCGCCGTCGAGCGAGAAGATCAAGCCGCCGCCGTTCCTCACGTTCTCGAGCAGATTGTGAATCTCGTGCGCGCCGAGCGGCTCGTTCGGCGCGAGCACGACTTGGACCGTGGCGCGCGTGTCGCCGCGTCGTCGCAGAGAATCGAGCGTCGTAGTGCGGCGCTCGGTGCGCCAACCGAATCGGCGAGCCAGATCGTAAACGATGCCAGCGCCGCCGGGCGCCGTCGAATAGCTGCTGAGCCCACCCTGCGATTTGCCCGGCGCTTCGGGGGTGAACAAGGCGATGAGCAGCGTGAGAACGCCCAGCGCAACGGCGATGCTCGCCGCGCTGAATCGGCCAACGCCGGAGCTCGTGCCGGCGGCCGGCAGCGGCGGTGCCGGAGGAGGAACCGTCACGCGGCGGAGCGTCTGGCGGGCGGCACGATGCCGTCCGCGCCGCGCGCCAAACGAACGTAGTCGTCGTGCGTGGGAGCGGTCCATCCGAAGACGCTTCGGTCGAACTGGCGCGCGAACGCGCTGAATTCGTTCGCGACCGGCGACTGCCGCTGTCGCAGATCGCGCGCATAGTCGCCGCTCGTCTTCGACGCGTGGTATCGCACCGCGCCCGTGCGCGCGAGCGCGTCGAGCACGCCGATGTACACCGCGTGACAAGCCCCGACATGGTTTCCCGCCGCGTCCAACTCGGCGGCCAGCGCCCAGTAGTCGCGACGTTCGCCGCCGATCGCGCGGAGACCGGCGCCGGCACGTCGGCGCGAATCCATCTGTTGCGCGATCACGATCCGACCCGCGATCACGATGATGATCAGCGCGACCGCCGCGATGAGCACGTACCGCGCGTCGGGCCAGGCCTTGATTTGCTCGAGAAGGTCGCGAATCCAGCGGAACAGAGTCTGGAGAACGCGGCCCAGAATGGATTGGCGAACGGGCGTCGCGTACGCCGGCTGGCGCACGATGGCCGCGACCGTGTCGTGGATCTGCTTCGCCGTCCACGGTCCGGCTACCGCCTGAGGCGGAAGGAGGATCATGTGCCGCCCCCCAACTAGGCGACAGGTCCGGCGGTGGGCGATGTGTCGGTCACCGCCGACGCGAGATACTCGACGTCGAACCCCTCGTTGCGAATGCGCGCGTCGTAGTAAAGGAGCGTCTCCGTGATCGGGATGATCGGATAGACCACGATGGTGAGCGCCGTGGCGAGCACGCTGGTGATCACCTTGCTCGGCTGCAGATTGATGAGCATCACGGCGCCGACATTCACGACGGTCGTGAGAAGCACCACGAGGAGCAAGGTGCCGAGGATGTGCCAGCTTATTGCCTTTCGACAGGCGGCCCGATCGCCCAAGAGCGGCCCATGCGCCCTTGTCCTCCAGCACGACGACCTGTCTCACGGCGAAGAAATACGTAAAGAGGAAAATCCCGGGAACGATCAAGAAGACGAAACCGATAAACACCAGCGCGAATGCGACGATTGTCGAGATGACGAGCGGCAAGCATGCGGCCCAACGTTTGACGAAACGCCGCGGCGACGTCGATCGGCTCCTCGAGGTATGCGGCCCGGGCGAGGACCGACACTGCTCCGCCGGCGAGGTCCGTAGATGACAATGCCGGCGGCCCCGGTCGATGAACAGCACTCGCACAGACGTTCCCGGTGATCTGATCCGGCGTTTCGGGAATGTTCAGCGAGAAGATCAGCCGGATGGCGAGCCACGGCACATAGATGAGAGCCATCGCGACCATGAACGGCACCGGCGCGCGGCGGTACACCTGAAACGCCGCGTCGATCAGTTCGGTCGCCGAGCGGGGACGCAGAACGAGGTCGGACATGACAGGTGGCTGGGTGGACGGGTGGACCGGTGGACCGGTGGGCCGGTGGACCGGTGGGCCGGTGGACCGGTGAACCGGTGAACGGGCGTGGCCGAGCGACTTCATAACTTGCGAACACCCGACTCTGCGCGCAACAAACTCGAACCCGCTAGCTCTCCGCGCAGCCGCCCTTGAGGACGTACTGCGAGTCATTCGGGTTGAAGATGCCGTTCTGAATGACTCGAGCGCCACGAAAGAGCCAAAGCTCTCTCGTGGCGCTCGTCGTCTCCGTAGCCCAGGGACCTGTGACCAGAGACCTGCCGTCTACGCCGCCATCCCGTCCTTCAGGACTCCGGCCGTGTCGCTTTCGCGCAGCCGCTTGAGCGCCCGATCGCGGAGCTGACGCACACGCTCGCGCGTGACGCCGAGCTCGCGAGCGATCTCTTGCAGCGTCATCGGCCGGTTGCCCTCGAGGCCAAAGTACAGGATCAACACTCGGCGATCGCGGGGGGGCAGCACTTCCAGCGCGCGGCCGATCGCCTCGCGCCGCGAGTCGCTCTCGATGCCGCCCGGAAGCACGTCCTCGTCCTCGCCGCGGTCGAGCACGAGCGTCTCGCCGAGGGTCCGGCCAGGCTCACCCGAAATGGCCGGTTCGTCGAGCGACCGCGTCGGCTGGAGCAGCGCGACGAGGCCGCGCGTGACGTCGAGCGAGAGATCGGCCACGCTGGCGATCTCCTCCTCGTACGGCTCTCGCGACAGGCGCTGACGGAGCAGCTCCTGGGCGCGCGACACGCGCGACAGATCCGCCGCTCGGTTCAGGGGCACCTGCACCGTTCGACTCTGACGCTGCACAGCGGAGTGGAGCGCCTGGCGAATCCACCACACCGCGTAGGAAATGAAGTTGACGCCAACGTCCGGGTCGTACTTGTCGGCGGCGCGGACGAGACCCGCGTTGGCCTCGCTCACCAGGTCGCCGAGGGGCACGCCGCGGTTCTGGTACTGCTTGGCGACCGAGAAGGCGAAGCGAAGATTGGCGCGGATGAGCTCCGAACGAGCAGCGTCGCGCTCGTCATCCGAGGTGGCGCGGCGCATCTGGCGAGCGAGCTCTTTCTGCTCGTTTGCCTTGAGCACCGGTTCACCCCGAAGCTCTTCTATATAGAGGTCGAGGAGGTCGCGGTCGTTCGTGGTCGGGTACATCGGTCAATCACCCCCGGCGCCCGCGGCGCCGAACCTAAAGTCATACAGTAGTACAACCTTATGCGTCGCTAGTTCATCCGCGTGGGCCACTTTTATCCGGACAATCCGGATTTGGCGCCCCCCGCTGTCACTCTCGCACGTGTGCAGCCAATCGCCCACGTCCTCCCTTGGAACGGGCGGGGGCCGGGACAGGTTCCACCCCCATCAGCCTGCGCAACTCTGCCATGTAGGCTTCGAACACGTCCGGCCGAGCCCGGTAGTAGACAAACTGCCCGTCGCGCCGAGACTCGACTAGTCCAGCGCCGGCTAACTCCTTGAGATGATGGGAGATAGTAGCTTGCCGGACCGGAAAACACCCGCACAGTCGCTGGCAGCCGACCTCGGCTTGCTGCGCGATGTGCTGGAGGATTTCAAACCGCCTCGGATCGGCCAAGGCTTTGGCGATCCTCTGAAACTGCTGGGACTCCACTGGCTGCTCATGCTCCGGAATCGTACGACCTATAGATAAGCATCTAATTGGTTGGCGCAAGAGGCGCCCAGAGCCGGCGGCTGGTCGGCTTGGCGCTCGGAAACTACACGAACGGCAAAGTGGCGTTCCGCGAGTTTGCGGAACGCCATCTTGCGGTTCAGCTCGGCTGACGCCGCCCTAGGCGGCGCGGCTCCGGGTCCTCGAGGAGACGCGATTCACGTAGAAGAGTTCGATGTGCTTCGCGACGTAGTCGAGGTGCTCCTCGACGGCGAAGTGCCCCGCGTCGAGACGGTGTATTTCGGCGGACGGAAGGTCGGCGAGGTAAGCATCGCCGCCGGCGGGCGTGAAGAACATGTCTCCCTGCCCCCAGAAGATGAGAGTCTCCGGCTGCCGTTCGCGAAGGAGCGCCTGCCACCGAGGGTAGAGCGGCACGTTCGTGCGATAGTCGTAAAAAAGGTCGAAGTGCAAGCGCTCCGCGTGCGGCCGTCGCAAAAACGCGATGTCCGACTCCCACGAGTCCGGGCTCACGAGCTCCGGGCGATTCGACCCATGCAGATAGATCGCCTTGATCGTGTCGCGCGCGAGAAGAGCACGCAGTGGGGCCTCGGTCTCCTCGGTGCGCTCCTTCCACAGCGCTCGGAGGCCCGTCCACGCTGCACTGAAACCGACCTCATACGCGTTCGAGTTCTGGACGATCAGCCAGTCGAGCGCCTCGGGGTCTTCTTCCACCAACCGAAATCCCACGGGTCCGCCGTAGTCGTGGACGAACAGACCGAAGCGCTGAAATCCTTTCAGGGTGAGAAACCGGCCAATAACCTCCGCGATTCGGTCGAACGTGTAGGCGAAAGCCCGGGGGTCGGGTGTGTCGCTCAGGCCAAAGCCGGGATAGTCGGGGGCGATGAGGTGGAACCGGTGGCTCAGCGCGCGAATCAGGTCGCGGTGCTGGTGCGACGACGACGGAAAGCCATGGAGCAGTACGAGCTTGGGGTTCGCGCGATCGCCCGCCTCTCGATAGGCCACGTTGATACCATCGACGGCGATGCTGCCGTATTCGACGGAGTTGATTTCGTTCGACAACTGACGCTCCTGGAGAAGTGTTCCCCAGTTAGCGTCGCCGGCCGGCGAAATCTTACCTCGCGCCCCCGCTCCGCTCGTCCCGCAGTGCCGCCAGCAGGCCTTCCATGTCTTCGCGACACGCCGCGCAGTTGCTCATGTGGGTGAGGAACCCGTCGTATTCGGCGGTCACCCGTTCGCCTCGGCTCACGAGCTCGCAGTAGGCATCCATGAGCTCACCGGCGTCGTTGCATCCGGGGTCATTGTGCACACTGCCGAGCAGGCGATCCAGATCGATGTCCGTCATTGTGCGACGCCTCCATCAGTGTGGCCGGATTCCTCGAGCGCGTGCCTGAGCTTCGCGCGCGCATCGTGCAGCGTCTTGTAGATCGCGCCGCGCGTGGTTCCCAGGCGGTCGGCGAGCACGTCGGTCGGGACTTGTTGCATTGTCACGCTCTGAAAGATGAACCGCTGTCTCTCGGTGAGCCGCTCGTCGATCGCGCGCCGAAGCGCCGCGAGCAGCTCCCGCTGCTCGATGGCCTGGAGCGCGGGTGGCGCCGAATCAGGGAGCCGATCCCAAATCGATTCGTCGACTTCGATCTTGCGGCTCCGCCACGCCAGGCGGCGAAGGCGTGACGACGTCTCGAGGATCGCGAACTTGCTGGCCCAGGTCGTGAATCGGGCGGCGCCGCGGTAGGACTCGAGCTTCGCAAGGATCGCCATGAGAGCGTCGCTTGCCGCCTCGACGCAGAGGTGATCCAGCTCATCGAGCGCGCGCGCCGGTACCGAGGCCCGCCGGCGCAGGGCCTCACCGCGCGCTGTGCGAAGCAATACTGCATGCAAACGTGCGACCGCGTCCTCACGCGCCGCGCCGCCGGGCTGCAGATCGCGGATCCACTCCGCCGATTCCTCGTCGAGAACGAGCGTGTTCGTCATGCGAATGTGGGGCTCAAACTAACCGGGCGGTGTCACTGTGTGCGACTGATCACTGGCCAGAGCGGGCCCGATGGCGGCGGGTTGGCAAAGATTAGAGCGCTCTAATTTTTGCAGACCCTGGCGCGGGATTGGTCAATCGTTCAGCTTTCCGGCGTGAACGAGCGCCCCCTCCACGTCCTCCTGGTCGAAGACGAAGACGCCGTGCGGCGCGCGTTTGCACGAGCCATGACCGCCGACGGCTTCACGGTCGACGAAACCGATTCGGCGGAATCTGCGCTGACGCTCGCGAACCGCGCGGTCTACGACATCATCGTGCTGGACATGAGCCTCCCGTCGCGGGACGGCGTCTGGTTCATCGAGGAGCTCCGGTCGCAGGGTTTCGAGACGCCGATCATGGTCAGCTCGGGGCGCGGCGGCGACGCGGATGTCGAGGGCGCGCTCGACGCGGGCGCCGACGAATACGTCATCAAGCCCGTGTCGGCGACCACGCTGTCCGCCCGTGTCCGAGCACTCGCCCGGCGCGCGGCTCGCTCGGCCAAGCGGGCGGCCGTCGGGGACCTCGAACTCCACGCCGAATCGCACACGGCGTCCGGCTCGCTCGGCTCGACCAGCCTCACGGCCAAGGAGTTCGCGCTCCTCAGTCTGTTCGTGGAGCAGCCGCGGCGATTGTTGTCGCGCGACGACCTGCTCCAATCGGTGTGGGGGTATTCGTTCGACCCGGAGACGAGTGTCGTCGACGTCGCCATGCATCGACTCCGTCAGAAGCTCGCCAAAGTCACCGATCAGATCGCGATCGAGTCGCGCCGCGGAGCGGGGTTCATGCTCGTGGCGACGTTCGCGGCGACGCCACCGGGACCGACTCCTTCGAGCCCGGCCTAGATCACCTTCTCGACGACACGGCGTATCAGCTCGTCGAGCGGAATCCTGGTGAGCGCCAGTGGAATGAACGGCGCCGCCAACAGCAGCACGTGGACCAGGAGCACCGGCAGGCTGATCGGGATGAGGCGGATGCTCGTCACCACCTGATACGAGTTCGCCAGGTCGGCGAGCGACTGGATGTCCGACGAGCCCACGAGGCCGTGTTCCTGGGTGCTCGGGTCGACCAGCCACTTTCGCCGAAAGCCGTCGACGTAGCGGGTCGCGAGGCCGCCATAGTCGACTGACCCCTTCAACCGAACCTGAACCAGCCCGAGCGAAAAGAAACTCAAAGGCAGGATCGACAGGAGTGCCAGGAAGACAGGCGTGATCCACATCTCCTGCGCGAAACTGTCGAGGCTCGCGCCGTCGTGGATAATGCGTCCGCCGATCCTCGCGGCGAGAGCCGTCGTCTGCGCGAGAAAGCCCAGGCTGAGCGCCGGAACGCTCAGCGCGAGAAACCCGAGGCCGCCCGTGCGGTCGGGGTGCAACGGATTGAGATTCAGCTCGAGCCGCGAGACCTGCCACAAGAAGCTGTACCAAACCACGAGGCGATAGTACCAGCGGAGCAAGACGAACCGAAACACGTTGAGGCTCACGAACACGTACCACCAGCCGCCGATCGTTAGCGATACGTCGCCGTTCGGGCGAGCCGCGACGTACCAAACGCCGGGGCGAATGGACCAATTCTGGCGCCAGATCCAGCCGGAAAGGACCGTGGTAATGATCGCCATCGCCAGCGCCATGAGGCCGGACGTGCGCCACTCCTCGCCACGCTCGACGAGCCTGTTGAAGTGAGCCTGGTCTTCCGGAGCAACGAGCCCGCGCTCCAGGAACGGTCCCACGATGTAGCGGGAGCGGCAGTGAATCAGCGGCTCCGCGGCGATCAGCAGCGGCAGGGCAACGAGCAGTCGAACTTGTGCGTTGAGGTCTTCGAGAAACGACTCGCGGACGCCATCGATCGCCCTACCCTCGACCAGCGTGATGACGAGGAGCGGCACCCACGCCACGACGATGACGATTAAGAGATCTCGCCTCAGTCCGGGGCGCAGAACAACCTTACGCCATTGCTGAAGTAGCCAGATCGCTCCCCCTTACGTCGGGACGACGTCGTCCGGCTTCCACGTCTGGTCGAAGAACGGTTCGAGCGGGCCGTAAAAGCGAAACAGCACGAACCATCCCTTTCCCGGCCTCGTCTGAATCCAGTTCTTCTCTTTTCCGGGCGGCGCCGTGGGGCCGAAGAAGACGTCGATCGAGTCGTCGTCGTTCGACTTTGGGCCCGTGTACGTGCTGACCGAAGGAAACGGCTGGTCGTTGCGGAGCAGCGAACGGCTGTCGGCGTCGTAGGCCACCACCGACCAGAAGTTCTTCACCGGGACGTCGGCCGGCAGGTGAAGGCGATAGTTCTTGCCGCCATCGAGGAACGCGCCCGCCGCGTCACGCGGTGTGAACAGATACTGCGATCCCGCGCCGACGTGCTTCTCGACCATCGCCGGCGACATTCCGATCGCGATGTACGCGAAGCTCGCGCGGCGGTCGGTGTTGGTGAAGCCCTGGCTGTCGAACTTGGCGCTGCCGCCCACGAACGCCCATTCCCAACGACGATCCGGGTAGACGAGCCGAGCGTCGTCCTGCGACGCGAAACTGTTGGTGCGCGCGATCGCCTCGGCGAACTGCGCGGCCTCGTCGAGCAGTTTGCGACGCTCGGCATCCGGCTGGAACGGCTTGCCGCGCTCGATACCGATCGCGGCGAGTTGGAAGCGGTCCCGGTCGGAAAAGCGATCCGCCGGTTCGCGCTCGACGATCCAGGCCAGATCGTCGAAGAAGCGCGCGTCGTCGCTGAACAGCGTATCGACCGGTTGCTGCGACGCGTCGACGAACGCCGTCGGCGGCGGCGCATCCGCCTTGCCGAGCGGATAGATCCGCGTCGTCTTGATCAGGTCGACGGCCGGCGCTGTTTTCCCGTCGACCTGGAAGCCGCGAACGCCGAGGCTCGCGCAATAGGTCGTCGACTTGACGGCGATGTACTCGCCGGAGACGTCCTCTTTGGAATCAGGCGGGAGCACCAGAAACTTGCCCCCCTTTCCCTTGTCGACTCCGGTGGTGCCGATGTCGGCGAGCGAATTCTGCCACAGGTCGTTGATGACACCGAGTGTCGACGGCGGAACCTCGACGACGACGGGGCCGTCGCGCTTGAGATCGAGCGAGGCCAGGCCGTAGATCGTCTCGGTGTTCCCGGTCAGCACGAGCGACGCCGAGTCCATCAACGATTCCCAGATCACGACCTGGTTCGGCTTGCCCGCGCCGGCCTCGATCACACTCCGCCAGACGTGCAGCCACGACACGGGCGGCATGTGGACGAGATACGCCTCCACCGCACGTATGAACACGAGCGAGTTGCGCAGCTGGCTCGCCGCGGGACCGGCCGGGAAGCTGTTCTGGAACTCGAAAGCTCCGAACCGCGTCCTGACCGTTTCCGTGCCGAACCAGCCGTGCCCCTTCGTCGGTTTGGCTGGAGCGCCTCTTACCTGCGTGGCCATCGACAGTCCCTCCCTCCCCGGACGCATAGTGCCCGCGCATGCACCGAAGGCCCATCGGACCTTGGCCCAAGCGTCTCGCCAACCGGTCTCACCCAGCGGGTTGCGCGGGAGGAAACGTCCACGTGCCGTGGAGAATCGCCGGGCACGGTCGATACAACCGCACCGTATAGTTCCAGCCCGCCATGATCGGCAGGCAGTTCGGTAATCCGCCGTCGCACGTTCCGAAGTGCACCGTCACGGACTCGTCGTCGTTCTTCTTGGCTGTGAGGTTGTTGACGGTGTAGGCGTCGAACGGGTTCGGCTCGAAGTATCCTTGCGCGTTGTAGACACTGATCGACCAGAAGCCGTCGACCGGCACGTCGCGCACGGTGAGGCGGTACGGCGTGACGCCGTCGTTTTTCTCCGGCGTCACGTTGAGGTAGGTCGCGTCGCGCTCGGGGTTTCCGCCCCACGCCATCGCGCTGCCGATGAGGTGACGGACGGGGTCGACCTCGTTTCGCCCGCCGAACATGTGGCGCGAGTCCGTGACCGTCGTGCCGAGCGCGAGCAGTGCCTCGCGCACCTTCTTCTCGCTGGCTCGGTCCCAGTCCGGCAGCTCGAGCGAGCCGTGAGCGCTCTGACCGACGACGATCGCGTCCTGGAGCGCGCGGGCCGCCTTCATATCGTCGGGGTCGTTCGTGTTCACCAGGGTGCGGACGGCGATCATCATGTAGCGCGTGCCGAGGCGCTCCTTCGTGTACGTGTAGCGTCCCTTGCCGTAGACGACGCCGGCGGCGTACTGGTCCTCGTCGATCACCATCATGGACATGAAGCGCGAGCCCGGGTCCGGTAACGTGATCGTCACCGGACCCGCGTCGAGGTCGAAGACCGCGGACGAGTAGAGCGTGTCGCGGTTCGGCCGGACGACCACTTGGTTTTCCACCGGCATGACGTCACGACGGTGGAGAAACTTCCCGATGCCGCCAGCCTGTTCAACCGCGCTCGCGAAATACAAGTCCGTTTCAGCACGGCTGAAGTTATCGGCGGTGACGAGGCTGATCATCGTGAACGGTCCTCCCGATGCTCAGCCGGCCTTCGGCATCAACTGCTCGACCACCTCATCGAGGTTGAAGCTGGCCGGTTTTTGCCGGATCGGAAATTCCTTGAATGATTCCATCCACTGGGCGGCGATCGCTTGGGCTGGAATCATCAGAAATGCTCTGTCCACCATCCACTTGTCGTAGAACATCCGGCTGTCTTCAGCCTGCTCGAACGGATCGGAGCGCACGTTGTAGAACTTCGGAACGCGCATTTTGGCGAAGGGCTCCCGCCACACGTCGAGAGCCGTGGCTCGTTGCTCCTCGAAGCACACCTTCCATTGATGGACGCGTATGGCGAGCAGTTCCCCGTCGTCGCTCCAATACAGGAAACCCTCGCGGGGACACTTGTCGACGTCGCCTTTGAGGAACGGCAGCAGATTGTAGCCGTCGAGGTGCACCTTGAATGTCTTGCCGTCGATCGGGTAGCCCTTTTTGACTTTCTCGACGAGATCGGGCTCACCGGCCGCGGCGGCGAACGTCGGAATCATGTCCTGCAGCGAGCAGATCTCGTTGATGACGCGGCCGGGTTCGACGACGCCGGGCCACCGCATGACGAACGGAACGCGCCACCCACCCTCGAAGTTCGTGTCCTTCTCGGCGCGGAATGGCGACGTGCCGCCATCCGGCCACGACATCTTCTCGGCGCCGTTGTCCGTGGTGAACACGACGACGGTGTCGTCGGCGACCTTCAGATCCTCGAGCTTCTGGAGCAACTGGCCGACGTAGCCGTCGAGCTCGACCATGCCGTCGGGATAGAGACCCAATCCGGTCTTGCCGACGGATGACGGCTTGAGATGCGTGAAGATGTGCATGCGCGTGGTGTTGAAGTAGCACAGCCACGGCTTGCCGTCTTTCGTCTTTCGCTCCATGAAGTCGAGCGCCGACGAAAGAAACTCCTCATCGACCGTCTCCATCCGTTTCGTGTCGAGCGGCCCCGTGTTCTCGATCGTCTGTTTGCCGACTTTGCCGAACTGGGCGTCGATCGTCGTGTCATCCTTGTCCGTGGCCTTGCAGCGCAGCACGCCGCGCGGGCCGTACTTCTTACGGAACGCGGGATCCTTCGGATAGTCCGGGTTCTCCGGCTCCTGTTCGGCGTTCAAGTGATAGAGGTTGCCGAAGAACTCGTCGAAGCCGTGCACGGTCGGCAAATGCTCGTTGCGGTCGCCGAGGTGATTCTTGCCGAACTGACCCGTCGCGTAGCCGAGATTCTTCATGAACTGCGCGATGGTCGGATCTTCCGCGCTCAGTCCGAGCTGCGCGCCGGGCAGCCCGACCTTGGTGAGCCCGGTGCGAATCGGCGATTGCCCGGTGATGAACGCCGCCCGGCCCGCCGTGCAGCTCTGCTGTCCATAGAAATCCGTGAACAGCGCGCCCTCCCGGGCGATCCGATCGATGTTCGGCGTCCGATACCCCATGATGCCCAGGTTGTAGGCGCTCACGTTGAACCAGCCGATGTCGTCGGCCATGATGAACAGGATGTTCGGCTTCTTCGTGGCTTGCGCGGTGCCTGGCGTCGATTGCTTGGGCTGGACGGCCATTACGGATCTCCTAACGGCAGAGGTCATCGAGGCGTTCGAGGGGCGTCGCTGTCACCCGAACGGCCCGACGTGGAAGGCAAGACTCGTGACAGCGAGGATGCCGATCGCGAGAAGCAGAAACGCGACGACGAGCGTGTACGATCGCGGGAACTGGGTCTGGGCGTGGATCAGCCCTTCCGCGGCCATCTGCGTGCGCAGCGAGCGGAGCCCGGACATGAACGCGATGTCGTAGCCGATACCGACGAGCAGCATCACGAGGCCGAGCAGCACGAGCGAGAGACCGAACCGTCGCGCCTGGCCGGCGCCCGCCGCGATCGTCTTCGTTTCCGTCATCCGCTCGAAGAATTGATAGATCGTGAATCCGAAGCTGATCAGTGAGAGCGACGTCCTGATCACCGACATCAACGTGCGATCGGCGCTCAGGCGCGTCCGCTGGAACGACATCCCCGTGCGCCGCGCCGAGAGCTCGACGGACGGGTCGTCGAGCGGATCGTTCGATGAACTCGGCGATCGCGATGAAGTCGAATCGTCAGGCGCCATGTGGAGTCGCGCTCGCGAGCGCGCTTGAGTGGCGCAACCTGCGCGCATGAGCGCGACGCTCCCCATTGGACTTTCGCCACACGAGGGGCGAGGCGTCGGACCAAATGCCAATGTGGCCGCCAGCGAGCGAAAGGTACGATCGACTCCATGCAGTCCGCCGCCGTACAGGTCGCGAAGGCCGCCTTTCTGCTTCCGCTCGTGAAGGTGAGTCTTGCGCTCGCCGTTCTCGCCATTGGGCTGCGGTCGAGCGAAGGCGACGCGTTGTGGCTCATCCGGCGGCCCGGCTTGCTGGCGCGCTCGATTCTTTCGATCAACGTCATCGTACCGCTCGTCGCGCTCGCCGTCACGCAGGCGTTCGATCTTCAGCCCGCGGTCGAGGTAGCGATCGTCGCGCTCTCGATCTCGCCGGTTCCGCCGGTTCTGCCGAATCAAACCGGCAAAGCCGGGGGCGCATCGTCGTACGCGGTCGGCCTTCTCACGGTCGTTTCACTCGCCGCGGTCGTGCTCGTGCCGCTGAGCGTCGTGGCGCTCGCCGCGCTCCTCGGCCGAACGGCTCCTCTCGCCGGCCGGCCCGTGGCGGTCCTGATGGTCGAGAGCGTGCTCGCTCCATTGGGCGTCGGACTCGTGATTCGCCGCGTGGCTCCGAGCTTCGCAGCACGCGTGGCCAAGCCGGTGAACGCCGTCGGAATGTTCGCGCTCGCCGCCGGTTTGATCTTGATCCTGATCGCGGCGTGGCCGGCGATGCGGACCCTGCTCGGCAACGGAACGCTCTTCGCGATCCTGATCGTCACCGCGCTCGGGCTCTTCGTCGGCCACGAGCTCGGTGGACCCGTGGACGCCAATCGGCCGGTGCTCGCCCTCGCGTCGGTGATGCGACACCCCGCGGTCGCAATCGCGGTCGCGAGCGCCGCCTTTCCGAGCAGCAGGCTGGTGGCTCCGGCGGTCCTGTTGCAGTTCATCGTCGCCGCGCTCGCCTCCGCGCCCTACATCAGGCGATTGAAACGGATGGGCGCGCGGTCGCGTCACGCCGCGGCGACGGAGCTTCGATCGCCGGCGGCCGGCGCCGCGCCCGGCTCCTCGGGACGATACGCGCCGCCGACGCGACACGGCCGCTCGCGCTGACCAACCGGATTCGCGCGCATGCCTCCTCCAAAGGTCCAATTTGGAGTCGTTCGCGCGCGCGTGAGTTTCCGATCGGTCACTGATGCAGGAGTTGTAATGAAGCACTCGAGAATTGGGGCGCGCGTCGCTGTGGGAATAGCGGCGCTCGCCGCGGTCAACACGGTGCCGAGCCGGGCCGCAGCTCAAGACAGCACGTACATGAGGCAGGTCGCCGACACGGGCGACGCCGCCGACAGGATCGACGCGAACGCGATCGCCGCGCTTCAGAAGATGGGCGCGTACCTTCGCACGCTCAAAGCGTTCGGCGTGCACGCGACGGTGACGACCGAAGACGTGATGGAGGACGGCGAAAAGATCCAACGATCGAACGTCACGGATCTGATCGCCGTGCGGCCGAACAAGATGCGGGTCGACATCGCCGACCAGCGTCAGCCGCGCACGCTGTACTACGACGGCAAGACGTTCACGATGTGGGCACCCCGCGTGAAGTACTACGCGACGGCCGCCGCTCCCGCGACGATCATCGAACTGGTGGACACCCTCGATGCCAAGTTCGACATCGAGGTTCCGTTCGTCGATCTCTTCCGCTGGGGTACGCCGGAGTCCGACGTCGCCGACATCACGGACGCGACCGACATCGGACCGGTGTCGATCAACGGGGTGACCTGCGAGCAGTACGCGTTCCGCCAGAAGGGACTCGACTGGCAGGTCTGGATTCAGAACGGCGACTACCCGCTTCCTCTCAAGCTCGTGCTGACCACGACCACAGATGAAGCGCGGCCGGAGCACTCGTCGCTCTACACCTGGAACCTTGCGCCGTCGTACAACGACAAGGCGTTCGTGTTCGACCCACCGGCAGACGCGAAGAAGATCACGTTCGCCGAAGTCGCGGCGGCCCGTGCCGCCGAGAAGAAATCCGGGGGGTACAAATGAGACGCATCATTGGACAGCTCGTGCTGGCGGGGCTCGCCCTGCTGCTGATCATCGGCCACGCGGACGCGCAGCGACGCGGTGGTGGCGGCCGGCGCGGCGGCGGCGGCGGCGGCTTCCGCGGCGGCGGCTTCTCGCGTAGCTCGGCGCGGTCGAGCGTCTCGCGCCCGAGCTTCAGCCGGCCGTCGTACAGTCGGCCGTCGTACAGTCGGCCGAGTCAGCCGATCAGCAACCCGGGCTACAATCGCGGCAACGTCAACCGCGGTACCATCGCAAACCGGCCGGGCAACATCGTGAACAACCGACCGGGCAACATCGTCAACAACCGACCGGGCAACATCATCAACAACCGCCCGATCGACGTCGGCGACGTCAACGTCGTCGGCGGCGGCGGCTATTACGGCAACAACTGGGACGGCTGCTGCTACTACGGTGGCTGGGGTGCGGCAGCCGCGGGGTTCGCCGCCGGCACCATAGCGTCGAATGCCATCGGAAGCACGGTGTACGAGCTGCCACCGACCTCGTGCACCAGCACGGTCGTGAACGGCATCACGTACCAGCAATGCGGAAGCACGTGGTACAAGCCCGAGTTCACCGGCACGACGGTGAGCTACGTGGTCGTGAGCCCTCCGTAGTGGAGTGGGTCGCGCCTCATCGCGCGACGGCAACGGACAATTGATCGCACTGAAGAACGCACCCGCTTCCCCGGCCACGACGTGGACCTCCGCCCGTCCAACCGGAATCAACACCGAAGCGGGTGCGTTCTCGTTACCGATTCGGCAGGACCCACTCGCCATTCACGCGCCGAGCCGCCCGAGGTCTTCCGCGCGACCAGTGCAATACTGACGATACTGCCGGTCAGTATTGCCTCGGCTCGCGCTCCAGACCCCGGGCCGTCTCGGCGCTGCCTCAGCGTGCATGCGCGAGTCCGTCGAGGGCGCGTTCGCGTCGTGCGCACGCGCGGCGCCGTGTACCTCAAGCGCGAGCCGCTGTTCACGCGGTCACGTCTCGCGCGCACATGCGTGAGGCGGGTGCGTGGACGGTCGGAGCGGAGGCGTATCGCCCGGCAGTATCGCGATATGCCTGGTACCGCGGAGAACAGTCCCACTCCGAGCCCCTCGGCCGAAGCCGATCGGCCGCTCGCCAGACGGGCGGCTACAAGAAGTGGCCGAGGGGCAGGACCAGTTGGTCCTGCCCCTCGGCCACCCTTCGCTCACCGATGTCTCGTCGTGCGTCAGCGCGTCGGCGGCTTCGCTGGCCTCGAGTCGATGGGCGGCAGGAACGCCGGGGTCACGCGGCCGATGCACGACTCAGGCGGATCGACGTTCGGGGCCCGCAAGAAGGCATCCATGATCAGCGCCGCGCAGGCCATCGCGAGCGGGCGGGCGAACGCGACGTGACCCGCGTTGGCGAAGTGAGCGCGGTGTGCGTTCGAGAGCGTCTTCGCGGCTTCGTCGGCGAGCGCCGCTGGGGTCTGCGCGTCGTATCCCGACGAGATGAGCAGCGTCGGAATGGAGCTCGACACCGGATCAGTCGCCTCGTGACCCGAGAATGGAACGCCGAGCGCGTCGCAGAGCATGCGATTGCCGGCCTTCGGCTCTCCCTGCGGGCGGTCGCCGCAGAGCGCGATGTAGTAGATGAGCGGCGCGGTCTGGCGCGAAGCGGTCTGCAGCGACGGGTCGATCGCCGCCGCGAGGAAAACGCGCAACGCGAACTCGTCGTGCAATGTGTCGTCCTGGGCGAGCTCGCTGATGATGCGCGGCACGCTCGCGCGCATGCCCTCGTCGCTCGAGGCGACGCCGAGCACGCTGAGCACCGATGCCCCGGCGACCTCGATCGTATGCCAAGGATCCGCAGTGCCGAATTGCGCGGTGCGACGGAGCGCGCCGCTGCCGTCGGTGAGCTTCGCGACCCACTTCGCGAGGTCGCCGTACTGCGCGACGCACACGGAGTCGCTGCGGCATTCATTGACGACCTGCGCGGCAATCGCGCGGCCGGCCGTGGCGACGTATGTGGAGTCGAGAATCTGCGTCGCGCTCGGCGGCGCGATGCCGTCGAGGATCGACGCCTCGACCATGTCCGGATGGCGGCGCATGAAATGGAGCGACTCGCGGCTGCCGTACGACGCACCCAACAGGACGAGCTTCGTCACGCCGAGCGCGCGGGCGACGTCGTAGATGTCCTCGACCGCCGGCAGCGTGGTGAAGTTCGCCGGGTCGACCCCGTGCGCGCGCAGCTCCTTCGCGCGACGCACCAGCGAATCGTTGAGCGGCTTGACGGCGAGCTCGCGCCTCGCGCGGGGCTCGAACACGATCGTGCCGAGGTCGGGCGACGCGCGGTCGGGAACGGACGAGTAGCCGCGGCGGTCGAATGCGACGATCGGGTGGTCGCGCAGCAGAGTCTGCCCGGCCGGCGTCTCGAGCAGGACGCGCTGCGCCGCATCGATCGACGACTCGCCCGGTCCGCCGGGCAGGAAGAAGACCGGGTTGCCGTGCGCGCCCTGCATCGAGTACTCGACGACCGGCAGCACGACGGCGAGCAGATGAGAGTCTTTCGGCTTGGCGCGATTCTGCGGGACGGTCACCGTCCCGCACCGCATCGTGATCCCGGCCGCCGGCGGCGGACCGAACGTCGAATTGCACGGCATCTCGACGAAGTGCGGCGCTTCGACGACGGATTTCGACGCCTGTGCGTTCGCGACGTTGCCACCGGCCAGCGCGGTTCCCGCGAGCAGAGCGTACGCGGCTCTGACGTTCTCCCTTCCCCACGACATCATCCACCTCGGCTGCGTGACCGCGGCGCGACGGCGGAGACTGGTGTGTCGGCGCCCCTCGCGTCACGATGCGCAACGTCGGTGACGACCGGTGTTCTCGGTCATTGGCCGATGAACCAACGCTCTTGCCGGCTCGGGTGGACCATTGGTCCAACGCGTGTGATTGCCGCACCGAGCCGGCCCGCCGCGGCATCGTTCGTGAGATTGAGACGGTTACCCGGAGCGCGCCGCCTAGAGCGAGCCGCTCGGGGCCAGTCAGTTTACCCTCACGTGGATACGTGAGATCAGGAGCAATCGCTATGACAAGAACGATGATGCTCGACGTGCAGGAGTTGCGACGCCCGGCGCGAAACGCCGCGCGTCTGCTGGCGCTGCTGTGCGCACTCGCGGCCGCGCCGCGCGTGCACGCACAGAACGTGTCGACCACGAGGCCGCAGCCGAGCCTGAGTTACGTGCAGGGTTCGGAGGCCAAGATCACCGGTTTCATCATCAGCCGAAACGGCGACAGCCTGCTCGTGCGTGACGAGACGACCGACGCGATCAGCCTGGTGACGGTCACCGACGAAACGAAGATTTCGACGCCGTCGGGCACACTGAGGCTCGGCAAGAAGCGCCAGGGCGAAGACACGCTCATTCCCGGTCTGAAAGTGCACTTGAAGGGAGCCGGTGGAATGGGTGGTGAGCTGGTCGCGGAGTCGATCCTCTTCCACGCCACCGCACAGAACGTCGCTGAAGGCGTCGCCGCCGGCACGCTCGACATGAGAGTGTTCATGGACTCCGCTACCGCGGCCAACCGCGACAGCCTCGAGGCCGTGACGGCGCGAGCACGTGACACGCTCAACGCGATCGTGATGCGCGCGCGCGATTCGATCGGCTCGATCAACAAGCGTATCGAGAACATCGACAAGTTCGACCTCTCGCAGTCCCGCGCGGTGTTCTTCGCCAGCGGGCGCGCCGACCTCCTTCCGGACGCGAAGCGCACGCTGAACGACTTGATCAGCGCCTGCAAGAGCATGAACGGTTGTGTCTTCGAGGTCTCCGGGTATACGGACTCCCGCGGCAGCATGTCGCTCAACGAACGCCTCAGCTACTGGCGCTCGCAGTCGGTCGTGCAGTACCTGACGCAGACCGGCGGCATCGCGCTTCGTGACATCGCCACTCCGGCCGGCTACGCCGAGTCGGAGCCGATCGCTACGAACGCGTCGGCCAGTGGCCGCGCGATGAACCGTCGCGTGCAGGTCAGGTTGCTCGTCAACCGCGCGTTGAACCAGTGACGCGGCGTCGAGGCCGAGCTCCACTCGTCCGCACGCGACCGACGTTCATCGTAGGTCTCGCGCGCAACGCGGACTCGGCCACCCTCCCGGCCTTCGGGCCGGGGGGGGATGCGACGCATATGGACCTGGCGTCGCGGAATGCGGGCCGGAAGGTGCCCCGCCTCGAACCATCGTTCTTCGTTTCCTCCCCCAAGGCGCCCAGCAAATAATGCGAGAACTCCGCTGGCGGCGCCCTCTCGTCAGGAGCGCCGCCGTCGCGGCGTTGACGCTGGTTGCGTCGTGCTATCACTGGGCCGAAGTCACCACGACGTGGGGCCCTCCCGGAAGGCGCACCATGCGTTTCGACAACGTCGTGGCGGTGTTCGCCTCGAGCGACGGTTCGCTCCGGCGGGCGATGGAGAATCGCCTCGCCGGGCAGTTTCCGAGAGCCACCGCTTCCTACCGCGTGCTCGGCTCGATCGTCCCCGACGACGCAGGCGCGGTCCGCCGCCTGCTCGGCGACCAGCGCTTCGATTGTGCCGTCATCATGACCGTTGCGCTCGCGAACCCACGTCCCCTCTCGTTGCTCGCCGCCGATCCCCCGAGGTTGCCCCACCCGTTTCCGGCCCGGACGTTCGCCGAGCAATGGGACCGGGTCTGGAATCCTCCGTTCGATCCCGCGCTCGTTCCGAACAAGCGTCTGATCGCGGTGGAGGTGCAGGTCTACTCGCTGAGCGACGACCGGCTCGTGTGGGCGGGACGCGGCGATCCGGGCGATGCGAGAACGATCGTCCAGCTCGGCGGCGCCGCGATCGGCAACCTTACCCGCGAGCTCGCGCGAGAAGGCCTTCTCGCGCTCGGTCCGGAGCCCGACGGTCGACAGGGACGCATGTCGGCGTCGAGCGGAACCGCCAGCTCGCTTGCCATGCTCCTTCAGCACGAGCTCCGCTGAGTCGAATGCGCTGACGCGCGGCGATTTTCGCGCTGCACGAGATCGTTCCTTGTTGGACCAACGTCCACTGCGGCGTCGTCCGTACGCGCCGGTAGGTTGCCCGACCGCACCCGCCGCGTACCAGGCTCCCGCTGTCTGCGACCATCACGTCCATCCACGACGACCGTGAGGCTTCCCCACATGCCCGCTGCCAACACTCGGACCGAACACGACCTTCTCGGCGATTTCCAGGTTCCCGCCGACGCGTACTACGGCGTTCAAACCGCGCGCGCCCTCGAGAACTTCAAGATCACGGATCAACCGCTGAGCGTCTTTCCGAACTTCATCAAGGCGCTGGCCATGGTGAAGCTCGCCGCCGCGCGCGCGAACTTCGAGACGGGGGGATTCTCGAAGGAGGTTCTCACGGCGATCGAGAAAGCGTGTCAGGAGATCATCGACGGCAAGCTCCACGACCAGTTTCAGCTCGACATTCTCCAGGGCGGCGCGGGCACGTCGACGAACATGAACGCGAACGAGGTGATCGCCAACCGCGGCCTCGAACTCATGGGCAAGAAGAAGGGCGAATACAAGTTCCTCGATCCACACGACCATGTGAATCGGTCGCAGTCGACGAACGATTCGTACCCGACGTCGATGCACATCGGCATGGCGCTCGGCAACGCACAGGTCGTCGCGGCGTACCAGGAGCTGATCGAGGCTTTCAAGGCGAAAGGCCAGCAGTTCAAGGATCTGCTCAAGATGGGACGGACGCAGCTGCAGGACGCCGTCCCGATGACGCTGGGCCAGGAATTCGTCGCCTTCGGACGTACGCTCGCCGATGAAGTCCGCGCGCTCGAAGCCGTCAAGGTCGTTCTCTGCGAAGTCAGCATGGGCGGAACCGCGATCGGCACCGGGCTCAACGCGCCCGAAGGCTACGCGCAAAAGTGCGCCGACCATCTGGCCAAGATCACGAATCTCCCGATTCGGCTCGCTCCGGATCTGATCGAAGCGACGCAGGACACGCAGGGATTCGTACTCTACTCGTCGGCGCTCAAGAGTCTCGCGATCAAACTCGCCAAGGTCGGCAACGATCTGCGTCTGCTGTCGTCGGGCCCGCGCTGCGGGCTCCACGAGATCAACCTGCCGGCGACGCAGCCCGGCTCGTCGATCATGCCGGGCAAAGTCAATCCGGTGATCCCCGAAGTCACGAACATGGTCGCGTACCGGGTCATCGGAAACGACCTCGTCGTCACGATCTCGGCCGAGGCGGGGCAGCTCCAGCTCAACGCGTTCGAGCCCGTCATGGCGGCGTGCATCTTCGAATCGCAGAAGCTGCTCGTGAACGCGGCGAATACGCTGCGCAAGTTCTGCATCGAGGGGATCACGGCCAACAAGGACGTGCTCAAGCACTACATGGAGTCGAGCATCGGGACGGTGACGGCGCTCAATCCGGTGATCGGCTATGACAAGGCGACGGAGCTCGCGGCCGAAGCGCTGCAGTCGGGCGAGGGAATCCTCGAGATCGTGCGCGAGAAGCACATCCTGACGGACGCGCAGATCGATGAGATTTTGAGTCCGGCGGCGCTGACGGGCTCCGGGCGGTAGAGGAGCCGGGGACTCGGCATGGCTCTTCCGCTGCGACGCCCGACTCCAGACGAGGCGGTGTCGGCGGCGCCGGCGACACCGCCGGCGCCGAAGCCGGACGAGGAACAGCCGAAACCGAAGCGTCTCCGGCGCGCCGTCTCGCTGGCGATCGCGCTGGCCATCTGGTTCATCCCGCCGCCCGGCGGGTTGACGGCGCAGGCGTGGCATCTCTTCGCGATCTTCGCGTCGACGATCCTGTCGGTCGTGATCGGTGCGTTTCCGATTCTGACTGCGTCGGTCTTCGCCGTTGCCGCCGCGGTCCTGACGGGAACGCTGACCGCCGATGAGGCGTACGATTCGTTCGCCAACCCGACGATCATCCTCATCATCGTCGCGTTCCTCGTCGCGCACGCCGTCGTGAAGTGCGGACTGGGCCAGCGTCTGGGGTATCGCGCGATCAGCTGGTTCGGGAAATCCACGCTCGGGCTCTCGTACACGATCTTCGGCGTCGACGCGCTCATCTCGCCGGCCTTTCCGAGCAACACGGCGCGCTCGGGCGTCCTCTATCCGCTCGTGTTCTCCATGGCCGAGGCGGCCGGTGCGACGCCGGAGCGCGAGGACCGAAAACGCCTCGGCAAGTTCCTGATGTTCTCCGGCATGGCCAGCCTGACGTTGTCCTCCGCGCTGTGGTTGACGGCGATGGCCGGCAATCCGCTCGGCGCCGAGATCGCCAAGAAGAGCGGCGTGAACATCAGCTTCGGTTCGTGGCTGGTCGCGTCGGCCGTGCCGACGATTCTCGCGATGGTTCTCGTACCGTTTCTGTTGTACAAGATCATCAAACCCGAAGTGACGGCCATGCCGAACGCTCCGGCCGACGCGCGCAGGACGCTCGCCGAGCTCGGGCCGTTGACGCGGGACCAGAAGGTGGTCGGCATCACTTTCCTCGCCATGGTCGTGCTGTGGGGCCTCGCCAGCACGCTGCACATCGATCCGACCGCGGTGGCGTTCCTCGGGCTGGGGATCATGCTCGCCACGAGCGTCCTGACGCCGAAGGACATCGCCGGGCAGGGCGACGTCCTCGCCACGTTCATCTGGTTCGCGTCGCTGTTCACGTTGAGCAGCCAGCTGAACAAGCTCGGCTTCATGCAATTCGTCGGCGACCGTCTCGCCATGCGGCTCGGAGGTCTGCCGATACCGCTCGCCGCGGTGATCCTGATCGTCGCATATGTGCTGTTGCACTACCTGTTCGTCAGCCAAACGGCGCATCTACTCGCGCTCTTCGGCGTGTTCCTGGGAGTGGGGGTGACGCTCGGCGTCTCGCCCCCGCTGCTCGCCTTCCAGCTGCTCTTCGCCACGAACTACTTCGCGGCGATCGCGCCGCAGGCATCGAGCGCGAACCTGTTGTTCGCGGGAAGCGGGTACTTGTCACAGGGCGATCTGTACAAGCTGGGCGCGATTCACACCGCGTTCTGCATGGTGCTGTACCTGGTCGTGGGCACCGGGTGGCTGTGGCTGGTCGCCCGGTAAGCGGTTGTCGCAACGGGGAGTTCTCACTGTCGAGGCGTCATATGCGGAAAAGGAATCTGAGTTCGCTGTTCATGGTCGTCGTCGCGTCGGCCAGCGCGTACGCGCAAGGCGGATCGGCGAGCGGATCGGTGGCGGTCGACACGATGACGCTGCCGAAAGTCGTCGTGCTGGCCACGGGCGGAACGATCGCCGGCGCGGCCAAGAGCAACGTGACCGCCGGCTACTCCAGCGGCCAGGTCGGCGTCGACGAACTGCTCAACGCCGTGCCGGAGGCGAAAAAGCTGGCCCGGCTGAGCGGCGAGCAGGTCTCGAACATCGGCTCGCAGGACATGAACGATCAGGTGTGGATCAAGCTCGCCGACCGCGTGAACGCGATCCTCGCGATGCCGGACGTGTCCGGCGTCGTGATCACCCACGGGACGGACACGATCGAAGAGACCGCATTTTTCCTGAATCTCGTGATCCATTCACGGAAGCCGGTCGTCCTGACGGCGTCGATGCGCCCGTCCACGGCGCTCTCGGCGGACGGCCCCCTCAACTTCTTCAACGCGGTCGCGGTGGCCGCGGACAAGGAATCGGCCGGTCGCGGCGTGCTCGTGGTCGTGAACGATTGGATTCACGGCGCGTCGTCGCTCACGAAGACCAGCACGACCGCCGTGCAGACCTTCCTGTCGCCGCTCTCCGGTCTGATCGGCACGGTGAACTACGGCGTGATGGAATGGTACCGCGGGCCCATCGGCAAGAACACCGTGACCTCCGAGTTCTCGGTTGACCAGAACACGACGCTGCCCCGCGTCGACATCATCATGGCCACCGAGAACATGGACGGCGCGCTCATCAACGCCGCCGCCGCCAACGGCGCGAAAGGGATCGTGATCGCCGGCGTCGGCAACGGCAACATGACGAAACCCGCGCTCGAGGCGCTCGCCGCGCAGGCGAAGAAGGGAATCGTCTGCGTGCGATCGACGCGCGTGACGACCGGCGAGGTCGGGCGCAACGTCGAAGTGAAGGACGACAGCCTCAACTTCGTCGCGTCGCTCGGGCTCAATCCTCAGAAGGCGCGCGTTCTCTTGCGCCTGGCGCTGCTCAAGACGAGCGACCCCAAGACCATCCAGCGCTACTTCGACGAATACTGATTCTTGGAGGGGGAGGCCGCGTCGGGGGCCCGCGGCCTCTTCGTCTTCACCCCGACACTGCGACTGATGATTGCTCCCACTTCGCGATCGCTCGCGGGACTGGTCTTCTGCCTTGCAGCGGGAAGTTCCGCGCTCGGACAGAAGCCGGCTAAGACGCGCGCGGATTCGGTGCGCGATTCCACATTGTCCGTCGAGCTGACCGCCGGCGAGGCGGACAACGAGCCGATGCGACGCAACTTGTTCCGCCGTCTCGAGTGGAACTTGGGGTTCACCACCGTGCACGTCGGCGGCGGTCTGCTGTTCGAGTGGATCGCCTACTCGCAGGACTCCGCGAGCAAGGAACAGTTTCCCGATCTGACCCCTCAATACAAGTTCCGCGACGGGCGCTTCCTACTGGGCGGACGCTTCAAGACCAAGCGGCCGTTCACGTGGCAAGCGGGCATCATGTGGGACCAGCTCACGAACAAGTGGCTCGTCCGGCAGACCGGCCTCATGGTCTCAGTCCCGGAGATCTACAGCCACTTCTTCGTCGGGCGTGCGAAGGAGGGGTTCAGTCTCAACAAGGTGATGGGGGGCTACGACGGATGGTCGATGGAGCGCCTTCCCTTCACCGACGCCACCGTCCCGCTACTTGCGGACGGCATCAAGTGGCTCGGCTACGTTCCCACAAATCATCTGTTCTGGAATGTCGGAGTGTTCGGGGACGCGTTTTCCGAGGGGCAATCGTTCTCCACCTACAACCATCAATTCGTGGTGCGCGCGGGCATGGACCCGTTTCCCGGCGATTCAGGCCGGAAAGCTCCTGCACATGGCGATGAATTTCCGTATCGGAGATGCGGACAAGGATTCGCTGCGGCTCCGCTCGAAGCCGGAGGCATTCCCCGCCCCGTACTTCATTGATACGGGCAAATTCCCCGCGAGCTCCGCGCTCGCGTTCGGACCGGAGCTGTACTACCGCCTCGGCCGTGTCCTGATGGGCGGGGAGTACTACTGGCAAAAGGTGCAGTCGCCGCAAAACGACAACCCTTGGTTTCACGGCGGCGAGGTGATGGTCTCCTGGATCACCTCGGGTGAAGTGAGACCGTTCAACCTCGCCGGCAACTACTTCACGGAAGTCGTACCCGATAGCACCGTGATCCAGGGCGCAGCCGGTGCCTGGGCGCCGTTGCTCAAGGTCTCGTACAGCAACCTGACCAACGGTCCCATCCAGGGGGGTATCCTCTGGCGCATCACGCCGATGATCAACTGGTATCTCACGGACAACGTGCGTTGGGAGTTCGCGTACGGGTATGCTGTGCTGACGCGATTCGAGTTGCGGGGTGCGACGATGTTCTTTCAGTCACGAATTCAGCTGCGGCTGTGACGAAGACGCGCCGGACGCCAACGGAGTGCCGCGGGAGGCAGACGTCGTGCTGAGCGCGAACTTCGTGGTGCTCAGCATTGCGCTGGCCATCGGCTTGTTCCTGGCGATGTTGTTGTTCCTGGAAGTCGGGCGCAGGATCGGCGTCGAGCTCGCACACACTCGCGGGAGTAAGGCGCGCGCGGGTGTCGGCATCGTGGACGGCGCGGTGTACAGCCTCTTGGCCCTCCTGGCCGGCTTCATGTTCTCCGGCGCCGCCACCCGTTTCGACCACAGGCGGCTCCTCGTCGGCGAGATCGCCAACTCGGCTGGACGTAGCTGGAAGCGCATCGACATGCTGCCCGACGAACAGCAAACGTCCGTTCGGGCCGGACTCCGCCGCTACATGGACGAGCTCATCGCATACTACGCGGCGCCGATGACCTCGACCGCAATGCTTCGTCTGCCCGCTCCGCTTTCGCAAGCCGAGGACAGCGTGTGGGCGCGTTCAGTCGCGGCATGCAAAGCGCCGGGCGGCGAGCTGGCGCGCATGCTGCTCCTGCCGGCGCTGAACGATACGTTCGACGCCGTCGAGCGCGAACGCGTCGCGCGGCGCGTTCACCCGTCACCGTTGATCTACGTGATGTTCGGGATCGCCGCGTTGGCCGCGGCGCTGTTCGCGGGCTACGGGATGGCCAGCGGTCCTGCGCGAAACTGGATGTTCAC
Organism: uncultured Gemmatimonadaceae bacterium; assembly: GCA_963736315.1. Lineage (GTDB taxonomy): Bacteria > Gemmatimonadota > Gemmatimonadetes > Gemmatimonadales > Gemmatimonadaceae > JAQBQB01. Next base: position 540,244 of record CAVTOB010000002.1, read on the forward strand.
CATCGGCATCGCCGCGGTCGTCTCGGCCGCGACGTACGTCATCCTCGAGCTCGAGTATCCGCGGTTGGGACTGGTCCGCGTCACCGGCATGGATCAGGTCCTCGTGGAGGCCCGAGACGCGATGAAGTGACGTGCGTCTGCGCGCGCTGCCGGCCGCGGCCGCGGCACTCATCGCGGTCGCCGGATCCGCACGAGCGCAGACCAACGAGCTGTGGCCGGAGCTCGACGTCTACTGGCAGCCCGCCGAACATCAACGGACGTTTCTCGAGATCTCGGCGTCCGCCGAGCAGGAGGGCTCGAAGCGACAGGACACCGCGGGCCTCTATCAGGATTATCTGTTTCTTCCGAACGGATACGTGCGCGCCGGCTACCGCTACACGTTCAGCACGCACGACGCGAGCTACCGCGAATCCCGGTTGGTGGGCGAGTGGGTCGAGCGGGTGTTCTCGCACGCAATGGTCCGACTCGTCAACCGGGCGCGGTTCGAGATGCGCTGGGTCAACGGCGACCCGTCGTATCGAGTGCGCGAGCGTCTTCACTTGCAGCGCGTTCCGCCGAACCCGCACTGGCCCGCGCTGGCGCCGTACGGAACGTTCGAGGTGTACTACGATTCGCGCTTTGGAGCCATCTCGCGTCTCGCCGGCCGAGTCGGAACCGAGGCCCGGCTCGTCGGGCCGGCGTCGGTCGACGTGTACGTTGCGCGCCAGGACAACTTGCGAGAGTCGCCGAGTTACGTGAATGCGCTCGGCGTCACGGTCAAGCTGGTGTATTGAGGGTGTCGATTGGACGGTGGCCCCATGGTCCAACGCGCCATCGCGCGCGCCGCCGGCGTGGGGCACAATCCGCGTAGATGGATGCCTTTCACTCTCTTCTCCACTTCGCCGACGCGTTCGCCGAATGGACGCGACTAGTACTCGAGACGCTGGGCATCGCCACGATCGCCATCGGTGCCGGCGCCGTCGTGGTGCGGATCGCGCGGCAATCCCACGCGCAACGACACGTCAGCCTCACCGAGACGCGATTCATCCTCGCCCGCTACCTGGTGCTCGCGCTCGAGTTTCAGCTCGCGGCCGACGTCCTGGAAACGGCGATTCTGCCGGAGTGGACGAAGATCGGGCAGCTGGCGGCCATCGCCGCCATTCGTACCGCGCTCAACTACTTCCTGACACAGGAATTGTCCGAGGAGAAGCGGGAGCTCGCGTCGCCTGCATCGTAGCGGGGACGACGCGCATCCGACCCAAACCGGCCGCTCAGCGTGACGGCCGTACGATGCAGCGGAAACCGAGGTGAGTGGTGGAGGTGTCGATCGGCTCCGGGAAGCGCGCCGCCGGCCGATAACGCTGGCAATAGTTCGGCGAACAGAGGTGCGATCCGCCCTTCAATACCTTGCGCGGAATCCACGTGCCGGGCTGTGATCGATCCATGCTGTCGAGCATGGTGCCGCCGCGCGGATTGTGGGGCGTGCAGCAGTTCGTCTTGCCCTGCTCCACGTGGGATGTGCGATACCAATCGCACGTCCACTCCCATACGTTGCCGATCATGTCGTACAGCCCGTAGCCATTGGGCGGAAACGCGCCCACCGGCGACGTGCCTTCCCAGCCGTCGACGAGAGTATTCTCATGCGGAAATCGTCCCTGCCACGTGTTGGCCATGGGCCGGCCGTGCGGCATGAGCTCGTCTCCCCACGCGTACGCCGCGCCCTCGAGGCCTCCGCGGGCGGCGAATTCCCATTCCGCTTCCGTCGGCAGCTCCTTTCTTTCCCAGCTCGCGAACGCTTCCGCGTCGTTGTACGCGACGTGGACCACCGGATGGTCGTCGAGCCCCGCGGCTGTGCTTCCCGGTCCCTGCGGGTGACGCCAGTCGGCGCCGTGCACGAAGCGCCACCAGTTGGAGATGTCGTTGAGGTTGACCGGACGCTTCGGCCGCACGAAGACGAGCGAGCCGGGCTTCAACTGCTCCGGAGGCGCGCCGGGATAATCGCGCGCGTTCGGCGGGAGCTCGGCGAACGTCGTGTGGTGCGTCTCGGCGCAGAAGCGGGCGAAGCGCGCGTTCGTCACCGGCGCCCGATCCATCCAAAACCCGTCGACCGTCACGCGATGGACCGGACGTTCTTCCGGATAGTGTCTGTCGGAGCCCATGTCGAACGTGCCGCCCGGAATCCACACCATGCCGGGGGACGGCGCGTCGCCGGGCGGCGATTGCGGGATCGCACCCGGCTCGTGTGTGGCTGGCGCAGGTGCTGACGTCATCGTGTCTACGTTGGGCATCGACATGTCCCGCCTCCTAACCGAGGGTAGCCGCTCCCGCGTGCGCTTCGGACAGCACGGCTCGCATGGCGTCGAACGAAAGCGGTTTCACGATGTGCCGGTCGAACCCGGCCGAGCGCGCGCGCTCGACGATGTCTTCCGAATCCCAGCCCGTCAGCGCGACGAGGAAAGTGGCTCGCGTGGACGACATCGAGCGCAGCTTTCGCGCGACGGCGAAGCCGTCGAGCAACGGCAACGACAGATCGATGAGCGCGACGTCGGGCAGAAAATCCACCGCGGCCGCAACGGCCTCGATGCCGCTCAACGCGGCGCGTACGACGTAGCCCTGGGATCGCAGCAAGCGTCCTACGCTGACCACCGATTCGACGTGATCGTCCACGAGCAACACGCGGAGCCCGCCGCCGTTCGTGGCGCTCGCCGTCGTTGGGGTGTGTCCGATCGGTGCTTCGTCATTCATGCTGCATCTCCAAGGTCCGGCGCTTCTGAGACATCGGCGGTCCGTTCCGCCCTCGGGGCCGGCCGTTGCGCCCCCCCTCCCCCGCCCCCTCCGCCGCCGCCCCCGCTGCCGACGCCGGCGAGCAGCAGGCGTGTCGCGGGCGTGTGGTCTCCCCACAACGCTCCGCGGTCGAGCCGCCATCGCCGTCCGAGAAAATGAAAGACATGGCGATGCTGCGGTTCGTCGCGGAGATACACCGTTCCATGTCCGCTCATGACGCGTCCGGTGAGTCGCTGCGCCCACGCGCGGAACTCCCGGCCGTCGATCGGCGCGTCGGCCACGAGGCACCACGCGCAGTGGTTCTCGCACGTCTTCGTCCGCGCGGGACGCGCATGTTGCGGCACGTAGTCGGGCCGCCATTCGGCGAGCACAGCGCGCGCATCGAGCGCCGACGGCTCGACGGGCAACCCGAGGAGCAACGGCGGGGCGATGCGCCCATGATCCGACCACACGACGCGTGTGGCCGGCGCCAGTCGCTCGAGCGTGCGTTGTGCCGCCGCGGCGCGATCGGCGTCGATGCGGTCGATCATGTTGAGCAGGACGACGTTCGCGATGGTGGCCTGCTCCTGCAGGTGCGACTCGTCGGTCCCGTCCATGTCGTTGAGCGCGGGATTCGACGCGTCCACGACCAGGACCGCGCCGTTCAGCGAATAGCCGGGCATGTATCCGTAGCCGGTCATGCGGCGCAGATCGGCGAAACCCGCGCGATCGATGATGACGTGCTCCGGACGCTCGCGCGACGCGCTGAGCGCGGCGAGCGCCGCCGTGCCGTCGTCGTCCGCGCGCACGTACGCGCATCCGTTGTTGAGCACGACTCTCCAACCGTCGGACTCCGCGACGAGCGCCTGATCGATCTCGACGCTCTCACTCACGATCGCGGCGGCGCGCCGGCCCGCGGCGTGCTCGAGAAGATGTCGCACGAGCGACGTCTTACCCGTTCCCGGAGCGCCCCCGACGATGGTCAGGGGAATGTTCTCGCGGTGACCAAGGGACGAACGCGCGCTCTGCATCTGCGCCTCGGCGAAATCGGGTTGCATCGAGTGCGGCACATGTTGGTCCGCAAACGAAACACTCTCTATTGGCCAAAGAGCCAATGCCTGTGACTTCGATTACACAAGAAACTCGTTGGACATGACGCTCGAAGAGACGACCACCCCGACTAGCGAGCCGAACGCGGGTCACGCGGGACACGAACGATCGTCCCGTCTCGTTCTATCCGGCGATCTGGTCGCCGCGGTGACTCACGACCTGCGGCAACCGCTCACCGCCATCGAGATGAACGTCTCGGCGGCGATGCAATTGCTTCGCCGTCCCGACGCCGTGATCGACGACGTGCTCGACGCCCTCGGCGGGGCGCTCGACCAGGAGCACCGCATGCGCGACGCGGTGCAGGTCTTACAAGATCTCGCAACGCGGCGCGAGCCGCGGCGCGAGGCCTGCGACCTCTCGGCCGCCGTGCGCGACACGGCCGCCCTGGTGTCGAGCGACGCCGTGGCGCGCCACGTCGCCGTGCAGGTCGACGACGAGCCGTCGCTTCCGCCGGTGGCCGGCGACGGCTTGTTCATTCGACAGGCGCTGCTCAACGTCCTCGTCGCCGGTCTCGAGACGGTCGCGCCCGAGGCCGACCGCCCGAACATCCTGCGCATTCTCGTGCGCCGCGCGGGCACCGAGGCCGAGGTGTCGGTGACGTGCCCCGGCGCCTTGGGCATTTCGGGCGACGTCGCCGACTGGGAGTTGAGTCTCGCGCGTTCCGTCGTCGCGATCCACGGCGGCACGATGAGCGTTCGGCCGCTTCCCGGCGGCGGCACCATCGTCACCACCACCTGGCCGCTCCATGCAGCGTGATCCCATGCTCGTCGCCGTCATCGACGACGACGAGGCGACCTGTCTCGCGGTGGGGCGGCTCCTCGCCGCGACCGGTTACCGTGTCCGCACCTTCACGACGGCGCGCGACTACCTCGATGATCTCGACGCCGCCGCGCCCTCGTGCGTGCTCGTCGACATCCGCATGCCCGACGTCGACGGACTGGCGCTGGTGCGCGCGATGCGCGAGGGCGGCATCGAGGCGCCGACGGTCTTCATGACGGCCAGCGGCCACGTGCCCACCGCCGTCGAAGCAATGAAGGAAGGCGCCATCGACCTCCTCGCCAAACCGTTCTCCGCCGGAGAGCTCGCCGCCGTGATGGCGCGCGCGGCGGAGTCGTCGGAGCGCCTCCACGACGAGCGCCGCGCGTCGGCGATGCGGTGGCGCCAACTCGAGCGCGTCACGCCGCGCGAGGCCGAGGTCTGCGCGCTCGTCGCGTGCGGACTGCCGAACAAGTCCGTCGCCGTGCGCATCGGCACAACTGAGAAAACTGTAAAGGTCCACCGCAGCCGCGTCATGCAGAAGCTGCGCGCGACCTCGCTGGCGGCGCTCGTCCGCTTCGTCGACGCGCTGCTCGCCGATCGCGCCCGCGCCATCGTACGCCTCGACGGTCTCGAGGTCGTGCGTCCGCGCGCCGCCGACATCATCATCGCCGTCACGGCGCGCGAGCGCGCGGGCGCCGCGGCTGCCGTCGCGCCGACGGCCCTGGACGCGTCGGACGAGTCCGTAGACCATCGGGCAATGCATCACCCCTCGTAAACAGTCGTAGGATGGCAGTGGACCCACTGGGAAGGTCGGATGCAGCTCGAGACGCACGTCCCCCCCGCATGGCCGCTTCCCGCGGCGGAGCTACGTCCCGCGCTCGAGCTGGCGCTGACGCTCGCGCGCGCGGACATGACCGTACTGTTGCTTCAGGATGAAACGGCCGGGGCCCTCGTCCCCGCCGCAGCGTTTGGCATCGACGACGACCAGATCGCGCTGATCGGTTCTCACCCAGCCGGCGCCGACGCCTTCAGCGTCGCGCTGCTGGAACATCGTCGGGTCGTCGTGCGCGACGCATTGGAACGCAACGAGTCGTTCGGCCCTCTCGCCAGCGCGCTCGGCTTCCGGGGCATCGAGCTCGTTCCGCTGTTCGCCCTCGACGGCCAGACCGTCGGCGAGCTGGTGATGATGTTCCGCGAGGCGCGCACGACCAGCAGGCGGATGGTGAAACTGGTCGACCAATGCGCGCGGCTCGTCGTCGTCGCCGTCAGTCAGGCGCGCGGACGCGCCGACGCCGAGCGAGCCCGGGAACGCACCGAGCAGGCGGGGCGTGCCAAGATCCAATTCTTCGCGCGCATGAGTCACGAGCTTCGGACGCCGCTGCAATCGATCGCCGGCTACATCGACCTGCTCCGCGTGGGCGCCGCAACTCCGCCGACGCCCGAACAAGCACGATTGCTCGCGCGCGTCCACGACAGCGAAGAAGTGCTCGTCCACGTCATCGACGACCTGATCACGTTCTCGCGCCTCGAGGCCGGGCATGTGTCCTATCAGATCGCGCCCGTCTCGGCGGCGGAGGCGATCCGCATCGCGCATTCCGTCGTCGCGCCGCTGGCGTCGAGCCACGACGTCGCGCTCGAAACCTCGACGTGCTCCGGGCTGTTCGTGTCCGCCGACGGCGACAAGCTGAAACAGATTCTCGTGAATCTCGCGGCGAACGCCGTGAAGTTCTGCGGTAAGGGCGGCGTGGTGCGCATCTCGTGTCAGAGAGACGCCGACAGCGTGTGCTTCGACGTCAGCGACAACGGGCCGGGAATTCCCGGCGACCGCCTGGGCGACATCTTCGAGCCGTACGTCCAACTCGCCACGCCGGCGTTCGAGGGATTCGGCGGAACCGGCCTTGGACTCGCGATCAGCCGCGAGTTCGCCAACGGAATGCACGGGCAGCTCACCGTGGCGAGCAATCTCGGACGCGGCTCGGTGTTCACGCTCAGGATTCCGAGCGCCGCGTCGCTCGCCGTGGCCGCCGCGACGACGGCCACGAGCACGCGCGACTCCGCGGCGCCCTTGGCCGACACCACTCCGGCGGCGTGACGAGGTCATGAGCGCGCTCGAGCTTCCGGCGCGGCGACGGACGCCCTGCACCGTGCTCGTAGTCGACGACGACGACGCCACGCGTCTCGCCGCGCGCGTCGTCCTCGAGCACTACGGATTCGTCGTGCGCGAGGCCAGCAGGGGACTCGAGGCGCTCGCGCTGGCGCAGATGAGCCGGCCACGTGTCGTTCTGCTCGACGTGGTGCTCCCCGAGATCGACGGTCCACAGCTCGCCGAGATGCTGCGGCGCGACCCCGCGATGTGCGACGCGGCGCTCATCGCGGTCTCGGCGTCGCCGGCCGACGAGGATCGCCGTCGCGCGCTCGACGCGGGGTGTAATGAATTCCTTTACAAGCCGATGACGCCCGCGTCGCTGGCCGGCGCGATCATCCGCCAGGCAAGGCGACCGCCCCGAATACGACTTTGATCCTATGGAGCCGACGGCCTGGGCGGGGCAACTATGCCTCCCCGCTTCAAACCCCCTTCTAATGTCTCTTCCTCTCCGGCAGTCCGACCTCGCTCGTCAGAACTTCCTCAGCGCGACCGCGATGCTGCCGCCATGCGTCCTCGTCGTCGACGACCACGAGGAAAGCCGCACCATCGCCCGCCTCGTTCTCGAGCGCGCAGGATTTCGAGTGGCCGAGGCGTCGACCGGTTCGGAGGGACTTCGCCTCGCCGGGCTTCTGCGTCCCGCCGTGGTCCTGCTCGACCTCATCATGCCGGGGCTCGACGGATGGGAGCTGTCACGTCAGCTCCACAAGAATCCCGCGACCGCCGGGGCGGCCGTCATCGCGTTGACCGCGGTGGCGATCCCCGAAGATCACGATCGCGCGATTCTGGCGGGGTGCGACGCCGTGCTCACCAAACCGGTGCGACCGATTCGAATCGTCGAAACCGTCCAGCAGTTCGTCAGTCCGACGCGGATCGCCGCGCGGGTCTGACGCGCGCGGCTGACGCGCGCGGCTGACGCGCGCGGGACATCGATCTCGCAGGAATGGCTGACGGCGCCGCCGTCAGCCGAGCGCCGGAGCGGCCTCGCGCGTGTCTCGGTTCGCTTCGCGCTTCTCGCCGTTCAGCGTATCGTACATCCTGACGAGATCGGCGATCGACTCGGCCTGCATCTTCGTCATGACGCGCGCGCGGTGAACCTTGATCGTCTTCTCGGTCGTGCCCAGCGCCGCCGCGATCTGCTTGTTGAGCCGACCCGCGGCGACCCAGGAGAAGACCTCGCGCTCGCGCCGCGTCAGTTTGCCGACGCGCACACGGAGCTCCGTCGTCAGCGCCTCTTCTTCCCACTGCCGTCGGGCGGCGTCGGCCGCCCGGCCGAGCGAGGCGAGCAGCACGGGCTCGTCGCACGGCTTCTCGAGAAAGTCGAGCGCGCCGGCGCGAATCGCTCGCACGGACGTGGCGACGTCGCCGTGACCGGAGAGGAACACCGTCGGAATCTTGATGCCTCGTTCGGTCAACATCGATTGCAGCGTCAGCCCGTCGGTGCCGGGCATGCGCAGATCGACGAGGAGCATCTGCGGCTGCCATCGCTCGAGCGACGACAGGAATGCGTTGGCCGACGGGAACGTCGTCACGTCGTAACCACACATCGACAACATGCGCGACAGCGAGCGCAACACGGTCGCGTCGTCGTCGACGAGAGCGATCTGCCACCGCGGATCGGGACTCTTCGGTATCGCGAGCATTGGCTGATCCACTAGCAAGCGGGCAAGGTCACCCGGAATGCGGCGCCGCGTTCCTGTGGTGTTTCGAGTCGCACCTGGCCACCGTGAGCCTGCACGATCGCGCGCACGATCGCCAGACCCAAGCCGGTGCCCTGGCGCTTCGTCGTAACAAACGGTTCGAACACCCGATCGCGCAAGGGCTCCGGGACGCCGACTCCGCTGTCGCGCACCCGAATCTCCACCTCGGAAGGCGAGACGCGGCGAGTCGTGACACTGACGTTACGTCGACCGAAGGGCTGTTCGTTGACCGCCTCGATCGCGTTGAGCACGAGGTTCATCAGCACCTGTTCGAGCTGTGCCCGTCCGCCGGCGACGGAGCCGGCGCCCGGATCCAGCTCGAGGTCGATGACCACCTGTCGAATGATCGCGTCGCTCTTGAGCAGCCGCGCGACCTCCGAGACGATGTCGTTGACCGGTATCGGTTCGACGACGGTGTCGTCGCGCCGAACGATCCCTCGCGTCTGCCTCATCACGTCCGCCGCGCGCGCGGCGGCGTCGAGGATGTCGCGCGCGATCGGTTCGAGCTCTTCGTCGCCGGGGCGATTCCGCGCGAGACGGCTGATCGTCGACGCCGCCGTCATGATCACCGTCAACGGCTGATTCAGGTCGTGCGCGATCGTCGTCGCCAGCTCACCGAGCGTGGCGAGTCGCTGCATGTGCGTCAGGTCGTCGAGCCGCCTCGTCAGCGACTCGGCCGCGGCGTGATCCGTGATCTCCTCGTGCATGACGAGCGCCCCCAGCGGTGGAGGCTCGAGGCGTGCGGCGCGGACGCGAAACCATCGCTCGGTGGACTCATCGGGCACCGACCAGCTGTAGTCAATGGAAAAGCTCTCATCGACGCCGAGCAGCACGCGTCGAATTCCGTCCGCCGCTTCGCCGGCCCGAGCGTTTCCCCACTCGCCGACCTGCCGGGCAACGTCGAGGTAGCCGGCCCCCAGGAACGCGTCGTCGCGGCCGAAGCGGCGCGACAGTTTCACCCATTCATGGTTGACCTCGATCACCACGCCGTCGCGGTCGAGGACCGCGGACGATGCGGGCAGAGCGTCCCACACCGCGCGATACGTCCTCTCGGCCGAGCGGATGTAGTGCGAGCCGCTCCCCCGGGCGCTTTCGGCGTGGGCCGCGGCGGGGTGCTTCCCGGTGACCTCCCCGATGCCCAGCGCCTCGCGCAGGTGCCGCGTGGTGAGGCCCAGCGCCTCGAGCACGCGGTGTTCGTCGGTCACGTCGAGGTGCGCACCGGTCACCGTCCGGCCTTCGTCATCGGCGCGAAGCACGCTGGTTCGCAGCCAGCGAACCGATCCGCCGGCGTCGTAGATGCGATACTCGCAGAACGCCCCGCGGTCCGGTCTCACCTCGCGCGAGTGATCGAGAAACGACCGCAGCCGTCGGCGGTCTCGGTTATGGGTCCGGTCGAGCCAGAACCCGTCGGCCCGCCACGCGTCGCTGGCGTACCCGAGCATCCGAACGACCCCCGGGTCGATCGACTCGATGGCCCAGGTGCCGGCGCGCGCGGTCCACCGCACCACGCCCAGGGCGTCGATCGCGTCTCCGTTCGTAGCGTACTGAGTGCGCATTGGGGACCGGTGGGAATGTCGCGCCGTCGTCCATCGCCGGGCCGGCCGCAGCGGTCTCCAATATAAGAATGCTCCTACGCCGGCCTATAGGCCGGGACCAACGGAATGTTGGACGTTGGTCCAATAGGCGATGGGCCGGCGGACCCGTCATTCGGTCCTCCGGCCCATCGCTCAGTCTGCCACTACCGGGCCACCTGTCTCTTGGTCTACAACGGATTGACGACTACCGGCGTCGCCACCAGATAGGGCGACAGCGCGAACATCTTGTCGATCGCGGTCGTGATCGAGAGCGTCGTGATCGACCCATTCAGCAAGCCGGTGGCAACGCCGGCCCAGGCCGCCTGGATGGTCTCGTTGGCCTGGTCGATGCTCGACGTCGGCACGATCGTGACGATCAGCGTGCCACGGTCAAACGCGGTCACGCCGACCACCGGAGCCCACGGGAAAATGATGCCCCATGCCGAGCTGAACCCCGGCGTAAAGAAATTGAAAACAGGCGAGAATCCCCAGAAGTTGAACCACGGGAAGGTGACGAATGCCGCCGAATTGTCCGTGGCCGTCACGCCGACGAGCGCGACGAAATCGGGAGTGACGCCCGGGGTGTTGCTGACGTCCGTGTAGCCGCGCGCGAGCAGGTCCGCCCGGACCTGGTTCAGCGCGACGGCGTCGAACTGGCCGGTGATCGGCAGCGGCGTCCCGGTGATCGGAACCAGGTGCGCGACCGTGTCCGGCATGGCGAACGTGTGCAGCGTGGTGAAGTTGAAATTTGAATCCTTGAACGTCGTGACGACCCCGGATGTGATCACCCCAACCAGGTTGTTGTTGTCGCTGCAGCCGATGCCCGCCAGCACGGCGACACCGCTCAGGAGACCGAGTGTTCGCCGGAGGCCAAATGCGCGGCGCCGCGTCCCCCCCTTGATGCTTCTGACCATGTGCTCCTCCAAAGGTGCTGTCGTGGTTGACTCGCGGCACGCGCCGCACATCCACTTTGGCGGTGGGGCGCCCGGCGACGTATTGGCTGTTGGCCCGTCGTCCTTGGTCCAATGCGGTGGCCTGCGACCCGCTCGGGGGAGGCATTGGACTAAAGTCCACTGTGGGATATCTCCCCGGTCGCGCACGCTACACGCCGATTTGGGGCCGGCGGAGACGATGGATTCCACCCGATGGCGGGAGACACCAACACCGTGACGCGCGAGCGCTCGCGGCAGCTTGCGTTGATGGCGGTCGCCGTCGGCGTGGCGTACTACGCCGCCGCCCGAGTCGGGCTCGCGCTCACGCCGAGCACGGACGTCTTGTCCGCGCTTTGGCCGCCGAATGCGGTCCTGCTCGGCGCTCTGCTGCTCGCCCCGCTCGAGTGGTGGCTCGCGCTCATCCTCGCGACGCTCCCCGCGCACGTCATCGTCGAACTCCAGGCCGGCGTGCCCCTGGGCATGGTGTTGTCGTGGTACGTGAGCAACTGCGCCGAGGCGTTCATCGGCGCCGCATGCATCCGGTACCTGATCCGGCGACCCGTTCGCCTCGACAGCTTCAAGCGCGTCGCGATTTTCATCGGGTTCGGTGCCTTCCTCGCCCCGTTCCTGACCTCGTTCCTCGACATCGGGTTCGTTCGCCTCAACGGCTGGCACAGCGGCGCGGCGGACTACTGGACGCTCTGGCGCGGGCGATTCTTCTCGAACGCGCTCGCCATTCTGACGCTCGTGCCGGCTATCGTGCCGTGGGACGTCAAGACGTTGGAGGCGATCCGCGCGACGAGAGCGCCTCGCCTCGCCGAGGGGGCGCTTCTCGGAGCGGGGCTGCTTCTCGTCTGCACGCCGGTCGTTTGGCGGGAGCCGGTCCTGCCGCTCACCGCCAACATTCTCCTGTTCGTGCCGTTGCCGTTTCTACTCTGGGCGGCGGTGCGCTTCGGACCGGGCGGCGCAGGTGCCTGTCTGTTGACCTTTTCGGTGTTGACGATCTGGGGCGTCGTTCACGGAGAGGGCCCTTTCGTCGGCCCATTCGAAGCCGACGACATCCTCTCCATCCAGCTGTATCTCATCGTCACCTACATCCCGATCATGGTGCTGTCCGCGGTCATTCGGGAGCGGACGTATGCGGATTCGCTGGCGCGCCGCAACGAGGAGCGGCTCAACCTCGTGCTCGGCGCCGCACAGATGGGCACGTGGGACCTCGACATCTCGAGCGGACGCACGACGCTGTGCGGACGCTCGCGCGAGATCTTCGGGCTCGCCGACCTGCCGTGCGAGATCGGATGGTCGACGTTTGCCGACTCGCTTGGCGACGCGGACCGCGACCGCGTCGAAGCCGCGACGACGCGCGCCATTCAGCACGACGAGCCGTACGAGGTCGAGGTGCAGGTCGGCGCACCGGATTCCCCCGCGCGCTGGGTGCTCAGCAAAGGAAGCGTGGTGCGCGATCCGCACGGACGTCCACTGCGCATGCTCGGCATTCACGTGGACATCACCGAGCGAAAACAGGCCGAGGCGGCGCTGCGGGAGGAGGCGGCGCTCCGCGCGCTCCGCGAAGAGCTCGAACAGCGTGTGGCGGAGCGCACCGCCGAGCTGTCGCTCATCAACCGCGTGCTGCTCGAGGAGATCGACGTGCGCGAACGCATCGGGCGGGCGCTCCGCGCGTCGGAGGAGCGCTTCGCCAAGGCATTCCGCGCCAGCCCCGACGCCATGTCGATCATCCGCCGCGCCGACGCGCGCCTCATCGAGGTCAATGAGCGCTGGGTCGCGATGTTCGGCTTTTCGCGCGAGGAAGCGATCGGACAAACGCTTCAGTCGCTCGGGATCAGCCCGCGGGACTCGAATCACCGCGACGGGCTCGGCCCGCTCTCGTCGCCGCAGGGTTCGGTCCGCGACGCCGAGGTCGAGCTGCACAATCGGCGCGGCGAGGCGCTCTATGCGCTCGTGACCTCGGAGACCGTCGAGGTCGCGGGCGAGCAGTGCCTCATCGCGATGATCAGGGACGTCACCGAGCGGCGCCGCGCCGAGCACGAGGTCGTCGCGCAGCGACGGCAACTCGCCCATCTCGGTCGGGTCGCGCTCCTCGGCGAGCTCTCGGGCGCCCTCGCCCACGAGTTGAACCAGCCGCTCGCGGCGATCCTCGCGAACGCGCGCGCCGGACAACGGATGCTGTTTCGAGACGAGCTGGATCGCGTCGAGCTGAGCCGCATTCTCGAAGACATCGCCGCCGACGACCGGCGGGCGGGGAGCGTCATCCACCGCGTACGCGCGATGCTGCGGCAAGGCGAGACCGAACCGCAGCGCGTCGTCGCGAACGACCTCATCGCCGAGGTGCTCGACCTCGCGCACAGCGACCTGATTCAGCGGAGTGTCACCGTCACGACGCGTCTCGATCCGTCGCTGCCCTCCGTGGCGGCCGACCGCGTGCAGCTCCAACAGGTGCTGCTGAACCTCATCGTCAACGCCTGCGACGCGATGGGCGACAACGCGCCGACGGATCGCCACATCTGGATCGCGACGGCAAACGAAGGCGCGGCCATTCGTGTATCGGTGTCCGACTGCGGCGCCGGAATCAGCCGCCATCCCGTCGACTCGGTCTTCGAGGCGTTCATCACGTCGAAAGCGCACGGGCTCGGACTCGGGCTTTCGATCTGCCGTTCCATCGTCGACGGACACGGCGGGCGCATGTGGGCGTCGAACAACGAGGATCGCGGAGCGACGTTCACCTTCCTGTTGCCGCGGACCGAAGTCGCGCTCGAGGTGCCGCCGGTCTGGAGGACTCCCGAGCTGACGGGAACGGCTCGCTGACGGGCTCGCCGTAGCGAGTCGGCCGTCGCCGCGGGCCGACGCGGGATGCTGTATCAATGTGTTCCATCCGCTCGCCACGTCGCGCGAGCCGCGATACGATCACCGCTCATCCTGCACGAGAGCGGTTCCGTGTTCGACTTGGCCAGGACGATCCGGTTTGCGATTCCCACCGTCGTCGCTCGAGCCCTTCCCGTCTGGGATTTGTCGGCTCGCGCACGGATTGATGGGGAGCTGGCGCCGCGACTCGAGTATTTCGAGTATCGCTATCCGCGGCATGAAGTCGTGCTCACGTGCGCGGCGCCAATGGCGCATTTCGTTCTTCGCCAGCTCCGCACGCTCGCCGATCGAGCCGCGATGGAGGACGAGGTGAGCCTCGCGGCGGCGACGACGCTCGCCATCGCGGCCGCGCGACAGGCGATCGCGGCGCCGCCCGAGGAGGCGCGGGGACTGTCGCCGCGCGTTCCCTAGCGCCGACCAGCCCGAACGCGGAATAGCCCGGCGGCGCCTCTCTTCGCCACCGGGCTGCTTCCCCGTCGTTCAATCCTTCAAGACGCGAGTAGCGTTTACTGACAGATCGGCTCGCCTTCGGACGCGCCCGCGACAACCGGATTCGTCGTGTTGATGCCGACGCCGCACTTGAACGGGCTCGCGATCTGTGAGTGCGAAACCGTCGCGTACCAGTTGCCCGTGCCCGCCGTGATGGTCGGCGCCGAGACGCTGGTCGTGCTCTGGAACTTCAGATTCGCCACCGTCGAGGTGTACTGCGAGCTGTCGGCGAAATAGGCCTCTTCCGCCGTCACGAGATTGCGAAGGTCCGACTTCATCGCCGTGATGTACGCCTTCTGCTTCGTGTTCGCGAACTTCGGAATCGCGATCGCGGCAAGAATGCCGATGATGACCACGACGATCAGAAGTTCGATGAGGGTGAAGCCTTTGCGCATGTTACGCATGGGTTCCTGGCTGGATGGAGTGAGTTGGAGCCACTGCCGAGGTTGGCAAGACCGGGGCCCCAACCGACTGAACCACCCAACGCGCACGCGCGTCGTGCCTTACGCTAGTCCATCATGACGAGGTCCGACGTTTCGGGTCGTGCGAACTGCGAAGTCTCAAGCACTTCGCGGCTCGCCGTATCGACCCAGGGCCGGCGCCGGGTGAATCGTTTTGTCGCTGCGTCGCGAATGCGCGACGCGTCATCCGCACTCGGAGTCGCCGCATGCGTAGGGCTTGAAGTCGCACGGCACGGTGGAACCCGGAGCCGAGCAGGCGCGTGCCCGGGCGATGGCCGCGTCGATGCTGCGAAAGCCGATGTCGGGACTCGGCACCTCGACATGGCGCCAATCCCACGAGCGGCCGGGCTTTCCAATAATTCTAAACTCGCCGTCGTGATAGGCTGCGACCCACTCGCGAAAGGCGACCCACTCCCGGCGCGTCGCGGGGCGCTTGAGACGCGCGTCGCCGACGACGATGTCGATCGCCCGACCGTACGAATGGAGCGAGGTGAGCGTGTAGGTGCGACGGCCCAGGCGCATGAGGTACGCCTCGCGCACCGGCGACCGAAACGTGGCGACGACGTGGAGGTCGAAGCCCGCCGCGCGTGCGTCGGAGAGCATCCGCTCGACGTCGCCGCGCACCGCCGGATCCAACGCGGACGTCGACGTGCTGCCCACGTGCGCCGATTCGGGGAACGCGGCCGGCGGCGTCGACTTCACGCGGCGCTCGGCTTCCTCCCACGACTCCCCCGCGCGTCGCACGGATACGAAGCCGATCCGGTACGAATTCACCATGCAGGACGGACACGTTTTGCGCCGCGTGTCGTACTTGAGCACGCCCTCCTGCGATTGATCGACGAGGTACAGCCGCGACGGATCCTCGACGCCGTAGATTCGTCGCAGAAGCGCCCGCTCGTCGGCAGTGAACTGCCGCGTGGTGTACTGAGGAATCTCGGTGGCGGAGTCGGCTTCCTCGAGTTTGCCGGCGGCTTGCTGCGCGTTTTTCGGTGGGGAACTGCGTCCGCAACCGAGCGCGGCGGCAGCGAGCCAGAGGTACACGGCGGCGCGCTGCCAGGACTTCGTCAGCGCGGCTCTCATGCCCTGTCATGAGGGCAAGGACGAGGCCCTCGACCGGGCAACGACGAGCCTCGACGGCAAGGACGAAGCGACTCGCTCTCGTTCGAGAGCCGCTTTAACTCAGCCGGACAGCTCGGTCGAGGCCGCTTCGTTCACGCGGTGCGTGCCCTCACTCGATGCCACGCTCGTATAGAGATCCGACGACTCGCCGCGAAACGCCTCGCTGGCGTCCGGCGCAGGAGTGATTCGACGCGAGAAATCCTCGCTCTTGATCGACAGCCCGATTCGACGAACGCGGGGGACGCGGTCTGGCACGGCGACACCGATCCGTTGAGGCCGATACTCCAATGTCAAGTTCCGTGCCTCGGCTGTGCTCGTGTCGACGCGAGCTTCCAGAACTGACCCTCGCCGATCACCGTCACCTTGTGTCCCCTCGATGCGAGGCGGCGGACGTTGATCAGCTTGGAGCCGCCGTCTTTCCCCGCGATCTGCAGCGCGTTCGGCCGCCCGCGGACGAGGACGTCGGTGCCCTGCCCCGGCTTCGACTGCACGATCGCGCCGGCGCGCTTCGCGGCGGCGATCGCTTCGCGTCGGGGGCGCTGGAGAAAACCGGTGAACGACAGCCGGACGCCTTTGAGACTTTTTATACGACCTAATCGCGGCTCCTTGGGGCGGTGGCGCAGTGCCGCGATCAGCTCGCTCGCCGCTTCGTACCGCGCTCCCCGCGAGCCGAGGCAGCGGTGGATGACTTCCTTGAGATGGTCGCTGCACGGGAGTCGTCGCACGTCCTTGCTGTGCATCGTGCTCGTGATGTCGCCGCGGAGCAGCATCGCCGCGATGAGCCCGACCTGGTACACGTCGTCGCGCCGCTGCCACCGCCGCACGCGTCCCCACGCGATTTCGTTCGGGGCGTGGAAGACGTTGAAGGCGTCGGCCGTCACACCCCGGCGGCTCAGCTGGTGCGTCGCGATCCCGAAGTCGCCGAGCTTGAGCTTCTCACCCGCGCAGACGAAGACGTTGAATGGCGTGAGGTCGCGGTGCAGCGCCTGACCGCGGTGAAGAGCGTCGAGCGTGCTCAAGACCGCCGCGATCTCCCGCCGAACGAAGCGTTCCGACTGCGCACCGCGTTGGGCGAGCCACGCGCCGAGATCGCCGTGCTCGGCGTACTCGAGCGCGAGGCAATACCGAACCTCGCCGCCTTCGGCCTCGGCGAAACGGTCGAGGACGCGGAGCGCCCGGTCCTCGCGAGCGAGCAGATCGGCGAAGTACGCTTCACGCAGCCAGCCGGACATTCGGTCGCTGATCTTGATGCAGACCTGTCCCGGGAGCGCGGGTCCGCCGATCGTCGTGGCGAGGTAGACCTCGCCGAAGCCGCCCTTTCCGATGCGACTGTCGAGGCGGTACGTGCGCCCCGATTCCGAGCTATAGGCCGTGCGATACGCGGCCTCCGGCGCGGCACGCGGGGGCGCGGAGTGCGGCGCCGGCTGCGTGAGTCGGCGGGTGGCGTGGGTTCGGCGGGTGACGTTGTCTGCCATACGCGGCCGGACGAAATGTATAGCGCGCGATGCGAGGCGTTCCCGGTCAGCACCCATCCTGGCGGAGCCACGGCTCGTCGAGCGTCGCGGGCTTTACAGTCGCAAGGTGGCGGCGCCATGCGGACCATATGGTATGCGTCTCGGAACCGAGTGGAGTGGCGGGCGTGACCCCGAGCGCTTCGCCCCGCCACAGCGCCCGCACCGCGGCCGTGCCCTCGCGATGCTGGAAGAAATCGACAAGGCTCGCCGCGGTGTAGTAGGCGGGCAGTTCCGGCAGCGTGTCGAACGCGGCGCTGGCCAGCTTCGTGAGCGATGACGCGTCGTCTCCCCCGCTGCGCGCATAGCCGGCGGCGATCGCGTCGATCGCGTGGCCCTGACACGTTCCCGTCGCGCGCGTGGCCAGACCTTCGTCCAGCCACGATCCGCTTCGACGGCGCCCCCAGCGATGCGCCACGTAGGTATGCGTCAGCATGTGGCGGTAGAACGCGCGGTAGCCGTCGCCCGCCACGAGCACCGCGGTCAGTTCGCTCGGATAGCCGTTGCCCGTCACCGGATCGCCGATCAGACGTCGCATGTCGTCGCGCGTCTCGACGAGAAACAGCTCGACCGGTTCTTCGCCGTCGACATCGGGCTCGTCGATGAGCGCCAGGACGATGCGCCGAGCGTTCTCGACGGAGTCGGCGATCACGTCGATGCGCGCCGGATTCATCCCGTTGGCCAGGTGGATTCGAAAGTGCGTCGTCGCGAACGATCGCCAGGTGAAGTCGTGGGCCGAGAGCAGCGCTTCCGCGATCGCGCCCGTGGTCTCGACCGCGCTCGACGGAATCGGCCGCGGGCGCTCGCGTGCCGGGTGATGGCACGCGGCGGCGGCCAGGAGCGTGAACCACATCGTCGCGCGCATAGGGTGCGTACCAATGCGCGCATGGATCATGACGCGTTCCCGCTTGGCGACCCCGGCCGCTGGCGGCCGCACTCGGCCGGACGCAATTTGACGCATGAAATTCGTCCTGTTCTATGAGGCAGCGCCCGACTTTCGCGCCAAGGTTCCGCTCCACATCGAGGCCCATCGCGCGCTCTGGCGATCTTTTTCGGCCGACGGGGGCCTGTTGATGATCGGCCCGTTCGCCGACGAACCGGCGGGCGGTGCCATGGGAGTCTTCACCAGCCGCGGCGCGGCGGAAGATTTTGTGTCCCGCGATCCTTTCGTCACGAGCGGTCTCGTCGCCAAGTGGACCGTCCGCGAGTGGATGGAAGCGCTGGTTCCGGAGAGATGATGACGCTGCCCGAATCTCTCTTCGCGCCGTGGGAGACGTTCTACGTCATCGTCGGCTCCTCCGGCGGCGCGTTGACCGGTCTCCTCTTCGTCGTCGTCGCCCTCGCCGCCGACCGAAACACGCCGGCCACCGAGAGGGGGCTGAGCGCGTTCACCACGCCATCCATTTTTCACTTCGTGGTCGTGATGGCGATCGCCGCGCTGGTGACGATGCCGAGGCGCGGTCTGGCGAGCCTCAGCGTGCTACTCGGCGCGTGCGCGGTCGTCGGCGCGACCATCACCGTCCTCGCGGTGCGGCGTATCATGACGTTCGAACAGTACAAGCCGGTGGCCGAGGACTGGCTTTTTCACGGCGTCGCTCCGGCTCTCTGCTACGTCGGCCTGCTCGTTGCCGCCATCGCGTTGCGTGCGGAGACCGAGCTCGCGTCGTACCTCATCGCATCGGCGACGTTGGTGCTGCTCTTCGTCGGCATCCACAACGCGTGGGACGTGGCGCTCTACAGCGCGATCAACCTGCCGCGCCGCGAGGACGCGCCGCCGCCGCGATAACGGCGCGCCGGCCGCCGCGCAATCGGGCGGTCCTCGCGCCGGGGTCGATCCACCCCCGTCACGATCGCGCCAAACGAGTCGGCGGCGCCGCGTGTAGTCGTTTCGGTTCAGAGCCGCTTCGTCCTGCGCGAGCGCCGCGTCGTCAGCGCGCGCCGCGCCGTCAATACTTCTTGATGCGTGTTTTGTGACGCGCCGCTCGACGCCGGCGGTTGCACCGTCGACAACACGCTGACGCGGGACGGCGACGGGGGGCCGCCGTGGCGCGATGTGCGCCACCGCGGGGACGTGTTCCAACCACATCCTCCGTCATGAGACCATCTCGATCGCGAAGAGATCGACCCGGCCGCAGCCCCACGCCTTGCGCGCTACGCCGCCGACGCAAGGGATCTTCAAGCTCGCGAGCACGCTCGCCGCGCTGGCGACGCCGGGCAGCCCGTCCGCCGCGACGTCGCTGTTCTTCCGCGAGAAGGCATTCTGGACGTTCGGCCGCGGCCAGCGTCTCGGTGACCTTCGCCGTCAGGTGCGCCAGTACGCGCTGGCGATGAATCAGGTGTACGAAGTCGGATCGTTCTTCAAGAACGGCCAATATGGAACGCTCACGCGGTTTCCCGTACCGGACAGCGAGCGGAGCAACCCGAACTTCCACGGGTGTCTGGATACGAATCCGTAGGATCGGTGGACCGGTGGACGGTGAGACGGGCGGTCGGCGTGTATCGCCGACCGCCCGCTTCTGCGTCGGTTAGGGTTTCTTAGGCTTCGTTTCCCCGGCCGTTTCCTTTTTTTCGGCGGCCGCTGATTCATGCATGACGCCGACGACCTTCCCTGTCATGGCGTTCACGTTCACCTCGTCCGTTCCGCTCTTTCCTTCCGTCTTGAGCTCGTAGGAGTAGATCAATTTCCCTTTTTCCATCTCGAGCTCGACGCCCCCGATCTTGCCCTTCGGAACGCGTTTCTGTGCTGTCGCCGCGGCGACGGTTTCCGTGATCTTCGCGCGCTTGGCGAGCGAATCGGGGATGTCCTTCTTGTATGTCTCCTGGGCGCTCGCTGAGACGGCGGCAATCACCAGCGCAGCTGCGGTTACGGCGACGGCTTTCATATATCCTCCGCGGGACGGGTGTGATTCGGTCGACACCGGAGAAGCGTAGCTCAGCTCCCTGACCGCTCCCTGACAGAGCGGCGTCGACCATCCGTCTGAGAGCGAGCGTAATTCGATCGCGTGGAAACTCGGCGATTAGGGGCTGAGCTGGCCTCGGGTGTCTCCTGACAGAACTCACTTCCCACGATGTCCGGAGACATCCGTGTTGTTCCTCGATTCGCCGCGTCGCACCGAGCACCATCACGACGATCACGATGATCACGGTGGATTGCACCGAGATCTTTCCGAGACAGGAGTGGCGATGGACCGCCGCCGCATGCTGCGCGTTGCCGCGCGATTCGGCGCGACGGTCGGCGTGATGCAGATCGTCGGTTGCTCCCGTGACGCAAGCGCGGCAACGGCGAGCGACCCGACTTCGTCCGGCAAGTTCGTGTCGGCCATTCCGTCGGAAACCGCCAGCCCGTATCCTGGCGACAGCTCCAACGGACCCAACGTCCTCGATCAGTCGGGGGTCGTACGGAGTGACATTCGCGCCAGCTTCGCGGGCCTCTCAGGGTCTACGGCGGGCGTACCGCTCCAGATCCTGTTGTCGATCGTGTCGGCGTCCACATGCACGGCGCTCGCCGACTACGCCGTGTATCTGTGGCACTGCGACGCCGTAGGCAACTGCTCGCTGTACTCTGCGGGCGTCACACACCAGAACTGGCTGCGCGGCGTGCAGGCGGCTGACGCGAACGGCGTCGTGCGGTTCACGTCGATCTATCCCGGCTGCTATTCCGGGCGCTGGCCGCACATTCATTCTGAGGTCTATCAGCCTGGCCGCGGCGACGTCGGTCTCCAACAAGATCGCGACGTCGCAGATCGCCCTGCCGCTCACCGCGAAAAACTTGGTCTATGCGACGTCCGCCTACGCGTCGAGCGCGCGCAACCAATCTCAGATCACGCTGGCCAGCGACATGGTCTTCAGCGACGGCGCGTCGCGCGAGCTGGCGACCGTCACCGGCGACGTGACGAACGGGATGACCGCGGCGCTCACGGTGGCGGTGTGAGCGGACGTCCCGTACGTTCCGTTGATGAGAACGTTCTTCACAACCGCGTCGATTTTGCTCGCGAGCGCGGCGTGCGGGACCGTGGCGCGGCCCGCAGACTCTCCCGCGTACAAGCCGCGAACCCGTGAGATCGCCGTGACGACAGTGCCTCTGCTGGTAAAGGAGGCGCAAACTGTCTACCCGTTTCTGAAGCCGGCGTTCGCCAAGGGCGGCGTGCTCGATGGGAAGGAGGTGTATGCCTTCTCACCGAGCACGATCACCGTCGTCGAAGGCGACACGATCCACCTTACGCTGATCAACCCGGAAGACGACCTCCATTCCTTCGTGCTCCCTGACTTCGCCGTCGTCCTCCCGGGAGGCAAGACCACGGAGGCGACGTACGTCGCACGACATGCCGGCATCTTCAGGATTCTCTGCTCGGTGCCGTCGCATCTGCCCATGATGTCAGGGCAGTTGGTCGTGCTTCCGGCCGCGACCATGGCCGGCGCGGATGCCGGAGCACCCGCGCTGACTCGCTAGACCGACCGCGTCCCTCAGGATCGGGCCACGGCGGCCGGCGTATCCACGAGATGCTCCGAGACGAACCAGACCTGCAGCTCGTTCGTCCGCAGAACGTTCGAGACCAGGATGTCGTTCGACGACATGTCATCGAGATCGTCGGCGCGCGACGCAAGCTCGCGCGCTTGGTCGATGACAAACTCGTGCGCGTCCAGCAGGCGTGATAGCATCGCCGGCACCTCCTCGGCGCCGTCCGGCGGACGCGGAATGCTCGTCAGCTCGGCGACGTGCCGGCCGTCGCCCACGGCGATCGCGCCGAGCGTCTGGATGCGTTCCGCGACGATGTCGATCAGCTCCTCCTGCTCTTCCGCGTGCTTGTCCATCAGCAGGTGCAATTGATAGAAGGTGTGCCCGCGCATCAACCAGTGAGTCTTCTTGTACAGGTCGTAGAGGACGCGGGTGTCCGCCAACAAACGATTGAGTCCGCGAGCCATCTCGGCGCGGACATCCGAAGACAATCCGATCGGCATGTCGACCAGCTCCTCGAATCGCTGCACCTCGGGGCTGTGCTGATGGAGCCGGGGTTGAGACTGGCCGTTCGCGTGGCGCGAGTGGCCGTTCGTGTGGCGGACCTTCGACAGCGCTCGCTTCGTCATTGACGTGTGCTCTCTGTGCATTGTAGGGGTTGGTTGTGGCGCCCGGGGTCAGGCGCCTTTGGACGTAGTGCAAGGAACGGCCCGCAATAAGTCAATGAATCGTTGCGGTTTCTCGACGGGGGTGCGGTCATCGGCAACGCGGTTCGCCCGTTCTACGGCGACGCCGCTGCCGCACAGCTGACCACGCTGCTCAAAGCACATCAGCATCGCCGGCGAGTTCGTGGCCGCGGCCGCTGCCGGGAACGCGGCCAAGGCGACCGACGCCGACAAGCGCCGGCACGACAACCCCGCGACGATCGCGACGTTCTTGTCCCGCGCCGACCCGAAGTGGCCGCAGTAGTCCGTCAATGGCCTGCCGCTTGCGTCCCACGTGTCCTCCGTGATCGAGCGTCGAACGGATCCCGGAGCGCGCCAACGATTCGCGGCCACGTGCACCGAGGTGCGCACGCTCATGGAGCAGGCGTGCCCGGGGATGCCGTCGCCGCAGCTCGAGCGACTCGTCGCAGAGATGGCGCGCGTCCAGCTTCGATATGAGCCGTTGACGTCCCCTCTCGCCGAGCACTATTTCGTGCCGCGCCAGCGGCATTGAGCTGAGCCAGCCGGCGCCTCCGCTCCGGCATTTCGAGCTTCTGGTCCCTCGCCTGAGGACAGCCGGTCTGGTCGAGATTCAGCTCCGGCCGGCCAATCTCGAAGAGATGCTGCGCGCGCCGGTCGGACCGACTAATGTGAACGTCATGCGACCGGACGTCCCGCCACCCGGATGGCAGCCGCGGTGAGCGCTCCCTGCCCGACCTTCGGCTTCACGATTCAGGTCGAACCACGTGCGACCGTCGATTTTACGGCGCTCGCCGACGACTTGCGCCGACTGGCGCAGGCAAACGGCCTTGTCGTCGCGCGGCGCGGACCGCGCGATCCGCGTCCGCTCGCATTCGACGTCACTCGCGAAGGAAGCCAGGCGACGCAGGCCGATCGCGAGCTGTTGGTCGAGTGGGCCGCGCGCTGGAACCGCGTCGCCGCCATCTCGATTTCAGACCTCGACGATCTGAGCGCCGCCGCGGAGTAGCGGTGCCGCCGGCACGACTCGGCTCGCCCGTCTTCAACACGAACTTTCGATGCGATCTCTCCGGGCTACGGCGCTTCTGCTCTCGCTTTTCCCAGTCGTCGTGCGCGCCCAGTCGGCGACTCCGACTTCGTTCGTCACGACGATCGGAAAGGACACGTTCTGTCTCGAGCAGTACTCGCGAATGGGCAACGTCGTCTCGGGGACATGGGTCGTCATGCATCCTCCCGGCGTGTTCGTGCATGACTACCGCATCACGCTCGACAAGGACGGGCTCCCCGCGCGCTACACGATGAACTACAGCACACCGGGCGCGCTGACGCCTCCCGACCTCGACTCGCTCACGGTGACCTATGGCCGCGATTCGGCCAGCCTGCGATTCTTCACGCGTGATTCGTCGTTCGCACGGCCGATCGCGATGCGCGAGGCGTTTCCGCTCCTCGGCCAGTCGTTCGTGGGCATCGAGCTCGCGCTGACCCGCCTTCGCCGCATGCACGTGGACTCGACGACGATCACGCTCCATCCGCCGTCCGAGCCGACGCGGCCGGCGACCATCGCGCCCGTGCGATTCTTCGGCGGCGATTCCGCGCTCGTGGGCGCCGCGTTTCGCGTTCACGTCGCGCCGGATGGCAGTATACTCGGCCTCCGCTTCGGCCCCGCCGAATTGCGCCGCGTCGCCCCCTATGACATGCGCGCGGTCACCGGCGGATTCGTGAAGGCGTTTGCTCCGCGCGTGGCGGCACAGGCCGCGGCTGCCGCTTCCCGGGTGGAAATCGCACTTTCACCGGCGCAACTCGATCGCTTCGTCGGCGAGTACTCACTCGGCGCGACGACCGTGCCCGTCACTCGCGACGGCAATCACCTTCTGATCCATTTGCCCCAGGCGACGCCGCTCCAGTTGTTGGCCATGTCGCCCAGCGAGTTCTTCGTGAAGAAGCCGGATCTCGTCGTGGCGTTCGAGGCCGATTCCACCGGCCGCATCACCGGTCTCACCCTCGCCCAGGGCGAAGGAAAGCAGCGCCTGAGTCGAACGAAGTCACAGTAGGGACCAGTCAGAAAGCGAAGACCTTGGACACGAACGCTCTCGTCAGCGGGCTGCTGCGCGATCTCGCAGCGGTGCAATCGGAGCGACAGTCGAGCCTCGGCTACGAGAGAGCAGCGAACACCGTCTTCAATCTCGAGCGGCCGCTCGAGACCTACGTCCAAGCTGACGGTACACTGCGCAAGATTTCCAGCGTCGGGCCGAAGTCGGAACGGGTCGTGCTCGATGTGTTGCGCACGGGCGGCTCGCCGTTCGTCGAAAACGCGATTCTGGCGAGCGCGCATGCGGCCGACGTGGAAAAGGGTCGCGCGCTGCGCACGAACTTCATGAGCCGAGCGCGCGTGCTCGAGACACTCGAGACGCCCGCGCCCGGAGCGATCGCCGCGACCGACTATCGTGGTGACCTCCAGATGCACTCGACGTGGAGCGACGGAAGGCAGACCATCGAGGACATCATCGAGGCGGCGCTTGCTCGCGGCTACGCGTTCTGTGGCCTCACCGACCACTCATACGGTCTTCGGATCGCGCGCGGCGTCTCCATGGCCGATCTCGCCGAACAGCATCGCGAGATCGACGCCCTCAACCAGCGCTACCAAGGCCGCTTCCGATTGCTCAAGGGGATCGAGGCCAACATTGGTCGCGGATGGTTCGATCGACATGACCATGGAGGAGCTCGCGCGCCTCGAGTTCGCGGTCGCCGCTCCACATTCCGGTCTTCGCTCACCCAGCGGACCAAACGGCACGCATGGTCGCCGCCGTTCGCGCTCGCGGAGTGCACGTGCTGGGACACCCGCGCGGACGGCAGTACAGCACGAGGGCCGGCATCCAAGCCGACTGGTCTCAAGTGTTCGCCGCCGCGGCTGCCGCAAACGTCGCCATCGAGATCGACGGCGATCCGTGGCGGCAGGACGTCGACTACGAGCTCGCGAGAGACGCGCTCCGAGCGGGATGCTTTTTCGCGCTGGACAGCGACGCGCATTCGCCGCCGGAGCTGCGGAATGCGGAGATCGCGGTCGCGCACGCCCGGCTGGCCGGGATTCCGCGCGACAGGGTGATCAACAGCTGGCCGACCGATCGCCTGATCGCCTGGCTGGCCGAGCGACCCTGACGGGACGATTTTCCGCTTGAATCCCGACGGATTGTTCGTCTTGACCGACGGAGGCTCGCATGAAGATCGCTTTGATTGCCCTCGGCGTCGTCGCTGCGTTGCTCGTCGTGGTCGTGGTTGCGGGGTACAGTCTGCCGGTGAAGCACCGCGCGCAGGTGACCGCCGCGATCGCCGCGCCACCCGACCAGGTGTACGCCCTGATCACGAACGTGGCGGCATTTCCCACGTGGCGTACGGGAGTGCAGTCCATCGACGTCCTGCCGTCGTCCGACACGAGGCCGCGCTGGCGCGAGGTGTCGAAAAACGGGACGATCCCGTTTGTCGCCGAATCGGAGAAGCCGCCGGTCACCCTCGTGACGAGAATCGATTCCAAGTCACTGCCGTTCGGCGGAACGTGGACTTACGACGTGCAGCCGGACTCTGGTGGGCGAACAAAGCTTCAGATCACTGAGGACGGCGAGATCTACAACCCGATCTTCCGCTTCGTCAGCAGATTCTTCATCGGCTACGAAGGTACGTTGCGCCAGTACGTGGCGGACGTGAAGCGGACGCTGAAGTCAGCCGACGGCCGCTAGCCGAAGCACTTACGCGTGGGCGATCGTCCGCAATCCAAACGTTGGCATCGGCTCGAACATCACGTCGTCCACGTAGCAGTAACCCCAGTCGTCTTCCGGCTCGAAGCTCCGGATGACCGGGTGCTGCGTCTTGTGAAAGTGTTTGGTGGCGTGCTTGTTCGGCGACTCGTCGCAGCAGCCCACGTGCCCGCACGTCAGGCAAAGCCGGAGGTGCACCCATTCGCTTCCCGACGCGAGACACTCCTCGCATCCGTCCGGCGTTCGTGGTTCCGGGGGGTGAAGCCCGACGATGTGAGTGCACCGCGGAGGACGATTGGCCATGTCGCTCACCGATCTCTTTCAGGTAACTAGATAAACTGCGCGGGGCTGCCGGCGGTTGGGAGCTCCCTGGTGAAGCTTAACGAGTTCAGATCGCTGACCAGCATGCAGCCTGGAGCGTGCGTCAACGCAAACGGTATTTTCGCGCGTGCGATCGCCGCCTGCGGCGTCACGCCGCACGCCCAAAAAACCGGGACCTCGCCCGTCGCGACCTCGACCGCGTCGCCGTAGTGCGGCGATGAGAGATCCGCAATGCCGATCTCCTCAGGCGCGCCGGCGTGCACGGGGGCCCCGTGCGCCGAACCGAACCGCGCCGTGATCTCGACGGCGCGCGGCACGTCCGCGGCCGCGAGCGGCCGCATCGATACGACGAGCGGCCCGGCGAACGGACCGGCGGATTCACACATGATGCTCGTGCGGTACATCGCGACGTTGATCCCCGCCGCCAGATGTTTGAGCGGAATCCCGGCTGCCGTCAGCGCCTCCTCGAAAGTGAACGAGCACCCGAGAACGAATCCGACGAGATCGTCCCGCCAGAGATGCGACACGTCGCCGATCTCCTCCGCCAGCTCGCCGTCGCGCCACACGCGGTAGCGAGGAAGGTCCGTTCGGAGGTCGAGGTCGGCGCCGAGCTCGGGCACGCGCGGCACGCCGGGCTCGGTCACGCCGATCACCGGGCACGGTTTCGGATTGAGCCGGCAGAACGTCGCGAAGTCCTCGGCGACGTCGGCCGGCACGACGACGAGATTCCCCTGCACGAATCCCGGCGCGAGCCCCGCCGTCGTTCCGGTGAGCGCACCCGCTCTCGCCGCCAGCCGAACGTCCCTCCCCCGCCCGGTCACGATTCCAACGCTCGGCCGCGCGTCTCGGGGAGGAGGAACGCGGCGATCCCCATGAGGCTGTACGCGATCGTCGCGAAGATCGCGATGGCGCGCGACAGCGGCATCGTGGCCGAGATGTATCCCACCAAAGCCGGAAACGTCGCACCGATGCCGCGTCCAAAGTTGTACGCGAACCCCATCGCCGAGCCGCGCACGCGCGTCGGAAAAAGCTCCGAAAAGAATGCGCCGAGCCCCGAGAAATAGCCCGACGCGACGAAGCCGAGCGGAAAGCCCAGAACCCAGAGCACGTTGTTCGAGACCGGCGCGCGAGTGTAGATGAGCGTCATCACGAGCGCGCCGGCCGAGAAGATCAGAAAGAGCATTCGCCGCCCGAGGCGGTCGGCAAGCCAGGCGCCGGTGAGATATCCGGCGAACGCGCCGGTGATGAGAAACGCGAGATAGCTGGTCGAGCCGACGATGGTGAGATGGCGCTCCGTTTGAAGAAACACCGGCAGCCACGTATTCACGGCATAGTACCCGCCCTGCGCCCCCGTACCGAGGAGCGCCGCGAGCGCGGTCGTCTTGAGCAGGCCCGGAGAGAAGATCTCCCACATCGAACCCGTCGCTTCTCCGTCTCTTCTCGCGACTGCGGCGAGCGGCGGCTCTTCGACGAATCGCCGAACGAAAAGCACGTACAGAGCCGGCACGAAACCGAGCGCGAACATCCAACGCCACGCCTGTTGCTCGGGCACGAGCGTGTACACGACCGCCTGGAGCAGCACCGCGCTTCCCCACCCGACCGCCCACCCGGACTGCACGCATCCGACGGCCCGCCCGCGATAACGCGGACGAATCGTCTCGCTCATCAACGCCGCCGCCGCCGTCCATTCGCCGCCGAAGCCGAATCCGAGGAGCGCACGACACAGTGCGAGCTGGTTGAAGCTCTGCGCGAACGCCGAGAGGAGACTGAAGAGCGCGAACCAGAGCACGGTGATCTGCACGGCGCGCACTCGGCCGGCGCGATCGGACACGTAGCCCGCGATCCAACCGCCGAGCGCCGAGCACAGGAGCGTCGCGCTGACGGTGAGGCCGGCCGACCCACGATCGACGTGCCAGAGTGAGATGACGCTGCCGAGGACCAGCGTATAGATCGTGAAATCGAGACCGTCGAGCGCGTATCCGAGCGCGCAGGCAAGCATGGTGCGCCGCTCGGGGACGGACATGCCTCGGTAGAACGCGGCCAACCCGGAGTCATCGCCTTCGGCCGAAACGGGTGCGACGAGTGCGGCTTCGGACAGGTCGGTCACGGGCGGGAACGTATCGCGCGAGCATCGCCCGCGCGAGTTGATTCCCTGTACGCCCCGGTGAATGAATCGAGCTTCCTTCGCCGTTCTGGCCTGCCCCGCACGCGGACGGTATCTTGCCTCGAACAGTCGTCCATTCTCGCCTTCCGACGACGGAGCGAAGCCCGTGTCCGAGTCTCCAGACGCCCCTCTTCCCGTCACCGCTGTTTTCGGCGAGCGGTATACGATCGAACGCGAGCTCGGGTCGGGAGGAATGGCCATCGTCTACCTGGCGCACGACCGCAAGCTCGATCGTGACGTCGCGCTCAAGGTCCTGCGAGCCGAGCTCGGAGCGGTCCTCGGCGCGGAGCGCTTCCTCACCGAGATCAAGATCTCGGCGCGGCTGGACCATCCGCACATTCTCACGCTCATCGACTCGGGCGACGCGGACGGCATGTTGTACTACGTCTTGCCCTACGTTCGCGGCGAGACGCTCCGGGACAAGCTGAAACGCGAGCACCAACTCGGGCTCGACGAAGCGCTCACGATCACCAAGCAGGTCGCCAGCGCGCTCGACTACGCCCACCGACAAGGACTGGTGCACCGCGACATCAAGCCGGAGAACATCCTGCTTCAGGAGGGCGAGGCGATGCTGACCGATTTCGGCATCGCGCTCGCCGTGACTCAGGCGGGAGGGAGTCGACTTACGCAGACCGGACTCTCACTCGGCACGCCGCAGTACATGAGTCCCGAGCAGGCCACGGGCGACCGCACCGTCGACGCGCGCAGCGACGTGTATTCGCTCGCGTCGGTGCTGTACGAGATGCTGGCGGGTGAGCCGCCCGTTTCCGGCGGCAGCGCGCAGGCGATGATCGCCAAGCTAATGACGGAAAAGCCGACGCGCCTCCGCATTTTGCGCGACACGCTTCCCCACGCCGTCGATGAGGCCGTGGCGAAGGCACTGGCGAAGACGCCGGCCGACCGGTTTTCGTCGGCGGGCGATTTCGTGCGCGCGCTGGAGGCGGGCGCAAAGCAAGCGGCGCCCGCCGCGACGACACGACGCAGGACGGCAATCCTCGCCGCCACCGCGGCCGTCGTCATGCTCGGAACGGCGGCGTTTGCCGCACGCGGAATGTTCGGACGCAAGGAGACGCGCGCCTCTCTCGGTCCGAAGACGCAACTCACGGTCTCAGGCGGCATCCACGTTCCCGCCATCTCGCCGGACGGGAAGCAGCTTGCGTTCGTGAACCGCACGTGCGGCGCCGGCGGTTGCAGCTATTCGGTCGTCGAGCAAGACGTGGGCGGGACGACGACGCGATCGATTCTCGACGGTGCGACGGCGGCGTACTCACTGCAGTGGAGCCCCGACCGTCGCAATCTCCTCTTCGGCGGCACGGTCGGCGGTCGGTACGGAACGTTTCTCGTCTCCGCCCTGGGCGGACCGTCGCGTTTTCTCACGAACGGCGCCGCGTCGTTCTACGCTGATGGCGATTCGTTGTTGCTTGGACCCGGGTACCACGCGGACTCGGCATATACCATACGTGTGTCCGGTCTCGACGGCGTGGCGCGCGACAGCGTCGTGGTTCGGGGCACCGGCCAGGCGCTGGCAGATCTTTCAGTCATTCCGGGGACCCGCTGGATCGTCACACTCATTATTCAAGCGCCGCACGGGCTCTGGCAGGTGATCGACCGTTCGGGGAAGGTCGCGGACCGAGTCGTCAACGCCTGTACGTGCGGGGGAATCGGAAGCGTCGACGCGGTCTGGCTCCGGCGCGAGGGCGACGCGGCCGGTGAGTCGATCGTGCGCATCGCGGTCGACCGCGCTACCGGACACTTGGCGGCGACGCAGGACACGATGGTCACGGCACTGTTCACCAACTTCTCGGTCACGGCGGACGGGTCGAAGATGGTGATGGACGAGGGCACGCTGGAATACGGCGTGTGGACCGCGGACCTCGCGTCAATCGTCAAGAAGCCACTGTCGAACGAAGGGCGCATCGCGCGGGCGTCGAACGATCTGCAAGCGGCCGTGTCGCCCGATGGCGGGCGACTGCTCGTTCGGCGAGTCGTTCCGACGACCGGACAACACACGGCGGTGCAATTTGGGGTCCGGCAGTATGGGAGCGAAGCTGAGACGCCACTCGCGATCAGCGGCACGCCGATCGGCGCGCGGTGGATCGACTCCGTGACCGTTGCCGTCGCCTCACGGGTCGAATCGAAAGTGCATCTCGGCGTCATCGACGTTCGGTCCGGCGCCGTGAGCAACGCGCTCGCGCTCGGCGACTCCACGATAACCAACGCCGACGCGCTCGGAGACGGATGGGCATGGATTCCGGCGACCCATGATCGCGTGATCGTGCAACAGGCCGGAAAGCGCCGCGAGATCGCGGCTCCGACATGGTATTCGGGAATCGGCATACTGGTCTCGGACCCCGCGGCCGGGCGGCTCTTCATCGGCGGCTTCAACCGAACGACGGGGGATACGCTCGGTATTGCGGCGATCAACCTCGCCGACGGATCGTCCACGCAATGGATGTCGGCATTCGGCGAGGATGGCGACCTCCAGCTGCTGGATCACGGCGACGTCCTGCTTGCGCTCCATCGCACGCAGTCGTCGGTCGACCTCTATCGCCTGAGCGGGCCAGGAAAGAGCCAATTCCTGGGCACGCCGTCGCGGCCACTGATCGGCGTGACCGCCTCACGAGACCTCAAGCGCGCGACGGCGTTCGATCGCGAGTATCACGCCGATGCGTGGATGCACAGCGTGGTCAGGTACTGATCGCGTAGGAGGCACTGGCACCGGACCGCCCGAACTCAGGCCGCGGCCCCGGCGAGGATTGGCCCAGCCGGAACCAACTGCTTTCGCTGCGCGTCGACCCGTACGTTGAGCCCCTCGAGCGAGTGCGCCCCGAGCAAAATCATGTCTCCGGGCTCCGCGAACACCACGAAATCAGGCGCCATCGCTCCCGCCGCGTGCACGATCGCGATTCCGACCTGGCGTTCGAGCTGGCGCCCGTCGGCGACGATGAAGCGTTGCGTCTTTTCCGGCCGCACCCCCAAGTCCACGAGGACGTCGCGCGGCACCCAGGTGTACTCGCTGCCCGTATCGACGAGAGCGTCTTCGATGGTGCGGGTCTCGCCGCGACGCTCGACGCTTTCGACCAGGATGGTCGTTCGAAATGTTCCCATGTTGGACATGATAAGTTCCCTCGCGGCGTGTAGCGACATCGTACTCTTGCCGGTGTGAGCGCCGAATCGCAAGTCGCCGACTGGCGTCGACGTCGGGCCGCCACCACCTTTGTCCCCAACGCCCTTGAGCGACGCGATGCGCATCATCTCCTTCGCCACGGAAGAATCGGATTGGAAGACGCCCCGCATGGGCATCATTCTCTACTCGAACGGCGCCGACACCCTCCAGCGCCTCGACTGCGAGAAGCTGTTCGCCCCCGCCGAACGACCGTCGAATCCGCTGGCGTGGTTCGACATGGACGGGCGCTGGTTCCGAACGGCGCGCGACACCGCCCTTCAACTCGGGCGCGACCCAAGCGCGCTCGCCGAAGCGCGCAAGAAAGGCTGGCTCGTGCCGAGTCAGGACGCCTACTGGTTCGCGCCCGTGCCGCGTCCGGGCAAGATCGTTTGCATCGGCATGAACTACCACGACCACGCGGGAGAAATCGGTCTCACCGTGCCCAAGACGCCGGCGATCTTCTCGAAGTTCTCGAGCTGCGTGATCGCGCCGGGCGAGCCGGTCGTCATTCCGTCGACGAGCGAGCAGGTCGACTACGAGGCGGAACTGGCCGTCGTGATGGGCCGTCGCGCGACCCATGTCTCCGCCGACCGGGCCTACGACTACGTTCTCGGCTACACCGCGTTCAACGACGTCACCGCGCGCGACTTTCAATTCGGCGACGTGCAGTGGCAGCGCGGCAAGTCGTGCGACACGTTCGCGCCGATGGGCCAGACGATCGTCACGACCGATGAGATTCCGGACCCGCACGCGCTGCGCATCAGGCTCACGGTCAACGGCGCGGTGATGCAGGACTCGAACACGAGCCAGCTGATCTTCCGCGTGCCGCAGCTCATCGAGTTCATCACGCGCAGCATCACGCTCGAGCCGGGCGACGTCATCGCGACGGGCACGCCAGCCGGCGTCGGCCATGGGCGAAAGCCTCCGGTGTATCTCAAGGCCGGTGACGTCATGCAAGTGAACATCGAGCGCATCGGCGAACTTGGGAATCCGATCGTGGCCGGAGCGGCGTAGGACCTCAGTCCGGTCGATTCGCGCTTCTGCGCGAGTGGCGACTTGTCCCGTACTCCGAGGCGCTGCCTCACGTTTTGACACGCGGATGTTACCAGGGGCCAAACCACCCGACGTCGAGCGTCACTGCAAAGCCATTGTAGCGAACCGAGGCTGGCCCGAGCACGCCGAACATTGTCGCCCCGAGGCCGAACAGCGGCACCGGGTTCCCGTGCGCTTCGAACGAATAGGCCATTTCCGTGGTGCTGGGCCGCGGCGTTACTTCGCCGCAATCATCGCACGTTCGCGAGGACGTGACCTTCGCTGCCCCGACTGCGCCCAGGAGAAACGCTCGACTCCCCTGCGTTCTCGCCCCCATCAAGAATGCCTGGTCGCTCCGCTGCTCGCCGATCCATTGGCCTGCCGCGCCGCGACGCACACCGACGGCAAGCGGTCCGACCGAATACCAGCCCGTCGCCACCGCGTCGAGGGAGGCGTACGGATACGAACCGATTCCGGCGCCTCCGCTAATCCAGCCGCGCTGCACCCAAGGAGTCGGGGCCACATGACGTCGCGTCACACTCGAATCGGTCGCGCCTGCGACGACCGCCGGGCTCTGTGCGGCGAGTGAGAGCGGAACGAGGTTGCAAATGACGATACAGGCTGCGATGCGACCGCGAAGGGAGACAGACGCAGACGCACAAGTGAGAGTCGTCACGACCCAAAACAGCCGGAGAACGCCATGTCCGCACTCTCACCAGCGGACCGCGCTCCGTCAACCGATCATATTATTCTCTACCCTTGTCAGGAGAGCATCGACATGGATCGTCAAATCCTTTGAAGCCCCCCAACGCCGTTCTCCTCGACGTCGGCGACACGATTCTCCGACAGCACTGGTTCGACCTGTCGCTCGGCATCGATGCTGTCGTGCACGACCAAGATCGGTCCCAGGAACTCGCGAGTGCCTTCCGGGCGTATGAGCTCCCGGCCTACGCTCGGGGAGACGAGTGTCTTCTGGCCGAGTGGCTCCGCTCTCAGGTTTCGTCGCTCGCCGAGCTGTCGACGGACGCGGTCGAGGATCGGATCTGGGCGGCCGTCGTGCGCATGGAGCCTTTGCCTCGCGTGGACCAGGTGCTCGCGAGCCTGGCCGCGGATCGAGTGCCCGTTGGCGCCGTGAGCAATGCCGCGTTCTCCGGCCGCGCGATCCGCGCCGAGCTTGCACGGCATGGACTCGCCGCGAATCTCCAATTCGTGTTGTCGAGCGCCGATCTCCGGGTACGGAAACCGGCGCCCGGCATCTACTCGGCGGCACTCGAGAGACTCTGCTCTCGGGCATCGGAGACATGGTTCGTCGGCGACACCTTCGACGAGGATATCGTCGGCGCGACCGCGGTCGGCCTGCAGCCGGTTTGGCTCACGTCCGGCCGCACCGTAGACCCGCCTGGTGTCGACGTACGGGTCGTGCGCGACTGGTCCGAGTTTCTGACGCTGTACTCATCGTGCCGGGCGAGTTGAAGTGAGCGCCGGCCCCGAACGCCCGATCGGTCTGTTGCTCAGGTTGTTGCTCGCGATCATCGGCCTGGCCGCTCTGGTCGCCGCGTGCATCGTCGGCGTCGCGCAGTTACGGTCGACTACTCAGGATTCGCCGCCGCTCTCCGCTTTCGCTCTCGGTTGTTTTTGCGTTGTCGTCGCTATCGGCGGCGTTCTTCTCGTCCGCGGAGCCGTCCGAGGCCGTATTCGCTTCCGCCGCATCCGACGGCCGGACGCTCGCTACCGCTAGTCGATCGGGTTGCCGCACTCGGGACAGGTCGGCAGATACTCATCGCCCCACCAATGCCGCTGCGTGAGCGACGCCTCGCAACGCGGACACTTCTGCTGTTCCCCGACCATGATCACCAGAAACAGCAGACCGAGAATCCCGATCCCGACAACGGCGAGCATACCGTTCCTGCGACCGAAGTAAACGGAGGCGATGGCGACGCCGAGCGCCACTCGACGCGCAATGCGCGCCCACCATTGGCGTCGCGCGACGGATCGGCTCACCCGCATCGACATTCGCGACCGAGTCAGCTGAGCCATGGATGAGATGCGGTCGTCGCGTTGGTTTTGGGCGGACGGGAGGTGCCGTCCGGGAGTCGAACCCGGCTGGTGGTTCCGGCGCCCTGGATGCTTCATGGGAATCGAACCCACCGCGCCGGCCTTCCCCCGGGCAACCACGCCACGGCACCAACGAAAGGTAAACGCCCCAGCGTCCACCCTGCTTCCGAAGGGCACGATTCGTGGTGATCGACATTCTCCGCGCAGGTCGCCACCACAAGGAGAATGCATGCGAGGCGCAACCGCGGTCACAGATTCTCATCAGACGGCGCAGACCCAGTTCGTCAATGCCAACGGGGTCTCGCTCGGCTTTCGCCGGATTGGACCGTCGCTCGGCATCCCGCTCGTCATGTTGCAGCGTTTTCGCGGGAACATGGACGATTGGGATCCGCTCGTCGTTGACGGACTCGCCTACGAGCGCCCCGTCGTTCTCTTCGACGGGCGCGGCATCGGACAGAGCGGCGGAACGACGCCCAGCGACGTCGATGCAATGGCCGACGACGCCACGGCGCTCATCGATGCGCTCGGCGAAAGACATGTCGACCTGCTCGGCTTCTCCCTCGGCGGGATGGTCGCCCAGCAGATACTCATCGAACGCCCCGACCTCGTCCGCACCGCGATTCTCGTCGGCACGGGTCCACGGGGCTCCGCCGGCGTGTTCTCTCCGGACGTGGAGAAGCCGGCGTCGAGGATCCCGGCGGACGCCCAGTCACTTCTGTCACTATTTTTCGAGCCTTCAGAGTCGAGCCAGAGTGCCGGGCGTCGCCACATCGAGCGGCTGATGCTCCGCACCGACCGGGAGCCGCCGGCGGGGGAGAACACGGTGCGCGCCCACGTGGCCGCGATCCGAGGGTGGACGCAGAAACCTGCGTCGCCGGACGGCCCCGCCAGCGTAAGGCAGCCGGTGCTCGTCGTGAGCGGCAGCCATGACATCATGATTCCGACGGCGAACTCTTACGATTTGTCGCAACAGCTTCCGAATGCCGAGCTGATCGTCTACCCAGATTCAGGACACGGATCGCTTTTTCAATATCCGGAGCGCTTCACGAGAGACGTGGCCGCGTTCGTCGCCGACTCCACGCCCTGACTTCGCCTCACCGACAGGCGTTCGCCAGTGGCGGCGTGGGCATCCTCGTCGGCCCCGCGATCGTCCAATGCACCCTGGCGCTCATTCAACTCTATGAAAGGGAATACGGCTTCCGCTGGGCGGCCTTGCGCGCCCGCTTTACCACCGGCGTGAGCCTTGCGCGGGGGTCGGTCTCAACCCCGTAGTTCGCGTTGTACGCGCGCCGCTTCCTTGATCGAAAGGTTCGTCCGGAGAATCTGGCCGCCGTATCCTCGGAATCGATCCATCACGATGTCGGGGTCAGCCGTGCGCAGCAGGACGAACGCGGCGCTCTCTCCTGGGTTGATCAGCTTCCCGACCTTGTCTACGAACTCGTCCGAGATCCCATAGCGGCGCTTGAAGTCCGCGGCGTCATCCGCGCTCGCCTTCGCGCCCGCGAGACCGACGCCGGCCGCGCCCGCGGCAATCGTTCCCGCCGCAGCGGCGGCGCTCAGTCCACCCGTCAGCGGCACAGCGAGCAGGGCACCGAGCAGTCCGCCAACGACCACGCCGAGGTCCGCGGCTTGGCCCGGCGTCGATTGAACGCTCTTGTCGATGCGCAACTGCCCGTCGTCCGTGCGATACGCCGAGACCGCATCCTTCAATTCGACCACCCAGTTGTCTTCGAGCTTCTGCAACTCCGAGAGAACTTCAGACGCGCGCTGCGTTCCCTTGAATCCGACGACGATGAGGTCTTGGGACATGAGCCTTCCCTCCACCGAGCTGGTGGGTGCGAGTTACTCTGGTTCGACTGCGGCCGCCGAGTGTACTGGCGTGCGTGCGTTCGCGGCATTGGCCTTTCGGCCTAGGCGCGGTGTCTCACGCCGAATGCGACGAAGGAACAACGGCGCGCATCGCTGCGTCCGGGGATTTTCACGCGCTCGCGGTCACCTGGGGCTCGATACCATTCCTCGCACGGAGGTTTCGATGACAGTCATTGCGCTCGCCAATCGCGTCCTCGGGCGCGTTTGCCGACGGGGTCGAGCTGGGCGAAGGTCATTCCGATCCTTCAGGCCAAGGGCTACAACGTCACGGCCGTGCAGAATCCTCTCACATCATTCGCCGATGATGTCGCGGCGACGAAACGCGCCCTCGACCTTCAGACTGGTCCGGTCGTGCTCGTCGGCCACTCGTGGGCCGGCCTCGTCATTACCGAAGCGGGGATCGATCCCAAGGTGGTCAGCCTCGTCTACATCTCGGCGTTCGCGCCGGATGTCATACGAGCCACCTGTCGATGCTGTCGAAGCCGGCTGACGTCGCCGCCATCATCATGAAGGCGGCGGCCGTCACGCAATCGGCGCGAAAGTCCCCGTAGCCTTAGCGGCTCGTCTTGCTCCTTCGTGGTCGTGTCGCGGTCCGACGAGCAATCTCGGCGCGGTAGACCTCCGCGAGAACGGCGAACGCCGTTCGGGCAACCTCCGAATGCACGCGTTTCGCGACGCGGTCCACGGTTGCGGCATCCGCCTCGAGCTCTTCGTCGGGCTGGGCCCGTGCGCTCAACTCTGCGACTTGGCGCAGGCCCTGAATTGCCTTCTTTGAAAGCATCCGGCTGACCGGCGGGTGAGCGACGCGGGGAATATAGCCGGCAAAGTCAGGCGGCTGGCGCACGTGACAAACTCCGTCACGTGTCTCCGCCCCACTATTTACGCAATTCTCGAAAGCTCACCCGCAGCTCTTCCGAAAAGGATTGCGGCTGCTCCCAGGCCGCGAAGTGGCAGCCTTTGGGAAGCTTGTTGTACCGAATGAGCTTCGGATACGCGCGCTCCGCCCACCTCTTCGGGGCTTGGTAGAGCTCGTCGGGAAACGCCATGACGGCCACGGGGATCTGCACGTTCCTCACGGTGAAGAATCCTGCTTTTGCCGTCTGGTTGTTGTCCCAGTACAGGCGAGCCGACGAGATCGCCGTGTTCGTCAACCAGTAGAGCGTGACGTTGTCGAGGACGTCGTCTCGCGTCAGACCCTCCGGCTTTCCGTCGAAAACGCGCGCGATGAGGGCGTAGCTGGCCGCGTCGTGGTCGATCATCCACGCCGCCAGGCCGATGGGGGAATCCACGATCCCGTACAGCGTCTGCGGACGCAGCGACATCTCGTTGGCGTATCCCAGGCCATTCTTATAGAAGGAGGCTATCTGGTCCCACGCGTGGCGCTCGTCGGCTGAGAGGGTGGACGGCGGCGGACTG
This sequence comes from uncultured Gemmatimonadaceae bacterium, assembly GCA_963736315.1. GTDB lineage: Bacteria > Gemmatimonadota > Gemmatimonadetes > Gemmatimonadales > Gemmatimonadaceae > JAQBQB01. The sequence goes on from CAVTOB010000002.1 coordinate 578,575, forward strand.
CCGGACATGAGCGCCTTGTCGATGTCGGCCGGGACGGCAGCCGGCATGTTGGTCGAGATGGCGAGCAACTCCGGCGGTGCCTGGAGAGCCATGTTCTCGGTGACGGCATTTCCCCAGTCGCCGCCCTGTGCCACGAACCGCGTGTATCCGAGACGTCTCATCAGCACCGTCCACGCGCGCGCAATGCGCGGCGGGTCCCAGCCGGGTGCGATCGGTTTGCCTGAGAATCCGTATCCAGGCAAGGACGGAATCACGACGTCAAATGCGTCGGACGCGCTCGCGCCATGTGCCGTGGGATTGGTGAGCGGATCGATGACCTTCAGCTGTTCGATGATCGAGCCGGGCCATCCGTGGGTGATGATGATCGGCAGCGCTTTCTCGTGCTTCGAGCGGACGTGAATGAAATGAATGTCCAGCCCGTCGATCGTCGTCATGAAATTCGGCACGGCGTTCAGTCGTGCCTCGACCTTGCGCCAATCGTGTTCGGCTGTCCAATAGGCCGCGAGCTTCTGCATCGTCGCCAGCTGCACGCCCTGCGATGCATCGGGGACCGTTTCGCGGTCGGGCCACCGCGTGGCCCTGACTCGCCGGCGCAACTCCGCGAGGTCGACGTCCGGAAAGCTCACATGAAACGGACGAATGTCGGGATTTTCAGCGCGCGTCCGAGGCGTGGCCCCTGGCATGAGGTCTGTCATGGGTTTGGACCTGCCTATGGGTGTGCGATCGAGCAGAGCAAGTGGGCCGGCGGCGACGGCTGACACCGCGGCCGCGCAAAAGCGACGGCGATCGATATAGGTCGTTGTCGACATGGCGATCGCAATGCGGCGTCGAAGCCAACCTGCGTGAGGTCGGACAGTTTAGAACCACTGTCGTCGCCGAGGGATGCGGCTTTCGTCCAACCCGTCCCGGGGTTCGATCAGCTCGCCGCCAATGGCAAAGCTTTAGCTTCATTGGCAGCGAGCGCCTCGCGGCGCCCGACCTCTGTTACAGGCGTTCCGTTCAACGCGGTGCCGCATGGCCACATTGAGTCGCGCTTCATCGATTGTCGCCGCATCGCTCGCCGTTCTGGTGGCCACGACCGGCTGCGTCATGGCACGCCCGTCCCGCGCGACGATCGGAGCCGCTCCGGCGGATCTTGGCGCCGAGAGTGTGACGTACGCGAGCGGCTCTGGTAGCAACATCCACGCGTGGCTGGCCCGCGGAGTGCTGGGTGGCGGGTCGGTGTTGCTTCTGCACGGTGTCGGCGCGAATCGCACGAGCATGCTCGAGCGAGCGAGATTCCTGCACCGGCTCGGCTTCACCGTGCTCGCGCCCGACCTTCAGGCGAATGGCGAGTCACCGGGCGACCACGTCACGTTCGGTGCGCGGGAGAGCCTCGATGCCGCGGCATCGATGACCTTTCTCCGCGGCACGATGCCGGCGGAGCGAGTCGGCGTGATCGGTATTTCGATGGGCGGCGCGGCCGCTCTGCTCGGGCCCGGCCCTCTCGACGCCAACGCATTTGTTCTCGAGTCGGTCTATCCGACGATTCGCCAGGCCGTGAGCGATCGGCTCAGCACGTGGCTCGGACCGCTGGGCGGCGTGGCGCGACTCTTCACGCCGGCCGTCCTTCATTTTGTCGGCGACGAGGCTGGTGTCCGGGAAACCGAGTTGCGGCCGATCGATCAGATCGCGCGGCTGCGTGCGCCGTTGTTGTTCCTTGCCGGCACGGCCGACCCATATACGCCGATCGCCGAAGCAGAGTCGCTCTACGCGCATGCTCCCGCTCCCAAGACCTATTGGCCGGTCCAGGGTGCGGGTCACGAGGACCTGTACGCGTACGATAAGATCGAATACGAGCGACGCGTCGGAGGATTTCTGTTCCGGGCGCTGCGCGCGAGCGGGACGGAGCGGGAGCAGTGATTCGCGAAGAGGGGGGACCGAGAAACTACTTTCCCTTCCCGCGGCCCCTCGGCTTTAGATGACCGCGCTCCCGCGCCTCGATTTCGGCGTCGGACACGAAATCATCGGGCTGCTCCACCAGCTCACTCTGCTTCTGCTCGAGATCGCGACCCAAGCGACCGGCGTCGCGCTTGGGCTTCGTTTTCCGATCGGTGTTGCGCTGCGGCTTCGCCATTGACTCTCCTCCCTGAACATTTGCAGGGACGCAGCGACCGTGCCTCGCCGCGAGCGCCCGCGGCCCGCCTTTCGCATCTCGCCTCGCGTCCACCACGTCGGTAGGAAATGTCAGGCAGCCGCTCGCGCAGTCGGCGTGGATCAACGCCGGTACGGACGAGGGTGGCGGCGACGAAAGCACCTGTCGCAGCCGCCTCGTCACCACCGTCGGAGTGGCCGCGTCTGGTGCTGGCCGAGTGGCTCCCGACCTATGAGACGCTGCACCGCTGGGTGCAGATCGTCGGCAAGACGCGTCTCGGCTCGCCCCCTTCATGAATCATTGGTGGCACGGCGCGCTCTACGTGACGCCGTGGGGGCTCACCACGTCGTCGATGCCGGCGGATCCCCGCGCCATCGACGCGGAATTCGATTTCGTGAACCATGCGCTTACGGTGCGAGCGAGTGATGGGGAGACCCGGAGGATCGCCCTCGAGAGGAAGTCGGTGTCGGACTTCTATAGAGAGTGGGGCGAGCTGCTCCGCGGTCTCGATGTCGACGTCCGGATTTGGCCGCGACCGAATGAAATCGCCGACGCCACTCCCTTCGCGGACGATCGCGCACATGCGAGCTACGACGCCGACGCGGCCGACAGGTGGTTTCGGGCACTCTCGAGCGTCGATCGCGTGCTCAAGGAATTCCGTGGCCGTTTCATCGGCAAGGCGAGCCCAGTGCATTTCTGGTGGGGCGGGTTCGATCTGGCGTGCACTCGTTTCTCAGGCCGCGGGGCGCCGCCGCACCCAGGTGGAATCCCGAATTGCCCGACCTATGTGATGCGTGAAGCCTACTCGCACGAGTGCATCAGTGCCGGCTGGTGGCCGGGTACCGCTGGATCACCGATGGCAGAGGCGGCGATGTACGCGTACGCGTATCCGGAGCCCGCCGGTTGTGCGGCGGCACGGATCCGGCCAGCCGCGGCCTTCTATCATCCCGAGATGCGCGAGTGGATCCTCCCTTACGATACGATTCGAAACGCCCCCGATCCCGCCGCGGCGATCATCGCGTTTCTCGAGAGCACGTACGAGGCTGCGGCGACGCTCGGCGGGTGGGACATCGACGCCTTCGCAGTGGCGTCGGTGAAGAAGACTCGGTGATGTGGCATTTCAACGCCACGTGGTGTTGCCGGGCTCGGAGAGCGCACGATCGAGAAAGGTCGCGGCGCTGATCAGCGCGAGATGCGTGAACGCCTGCGGGAAGTTTCCGAGGTGTTCCCCGCTCGATCCGAGCTGCTCGGAGTAGAGCCCCAGGTGGTTCGCGTATCCGAGCATCTTGTCGAAGAGCAGCCGCGCCTTTTCCGTCTGATGTGAACGCGCCAGGCACTCGACGAACCAGAATGAGCAGGCGGTGAAGCTGCCCTCGGAGCCGGCCAGGCCGTCGACCGGCGAACTGGCGGTGTCGTACCGATAGACCAGTGCGTCCTCAGTGAGGTTCCGCTCGATCGCGTCCAAGGTCGACAGCCACCGGGGGTCGACCGGGCTGATGAACCGCATCAGCGGCATGAGTAGCACCGCCGCGTCGAGCGTGTCCGCGCCCTTGTGCTGCACGAAGGCCTTGCGGTCCTCGCTCCAGAAATTCATGAAGATGTCTTCGGAGATCGCGTCTCGAACCTGCCGCCAGCGGTCCGCTGGCCCGGCGAGCGAGCGCTTCTCGGCCAGTCGGATCATCCGGTCAAAGGCGACCCAGCACATCAGCCGCGAGTGCAGGAACTCGCGGCGTCCTCCGCGGACCTCCCAAATGCCCTCATCCGGCCGCTGCCAGTTCTCTTGCAGCCATTCCAAGCCGCGATTTATGGCCTGCCACTCATCGTAGGAAATGGCGTCGCCGTACTTGTTGGACAGATAGACGGCGTCCGCCAGCGCGCCATAGATGTCGAGTTGGAGCTGGTCGTGTGCCGCATTGCCGATGCGAACGGGACGCGAGTTCCGATAGCCTGAGAGCGAGTCGAGAGTGGTCTCATCCAGCTCCTGGCCTCCGTCGACGCGATACATCACCTGCAGCGGTCCGTGCTCGGCATCTTCGCGCGAAACACGGCGAATCCATTCAGAAAACGCACGCGCTTCGTCGACAAAGCCAAGCCGCATCATCGCGTACATGCTGAATGCCGAATCACGTAGCCAAGCGTAGCGATAGTCCCAGTTTCGCTCACCGCCAATCTTTTCTGGAAGGCCAAATGTCGCCGCCGCGATCAACGAACCGTGCTCGGCGCTGTTCAGCAGCTTGAGGACGAGCGCCGAGCGGTCGACCATTTCGCGCCAACGGCCCCGGTACGTCGATCGACTTATCCAATCGCGCCAGAAACGCGCCGTGGTTCGGAAGAGCCTCTCGACGACGGTAGGATCGAGGGAGTCGACGGGCATATTTTCGTCATCGGGCGCTTCCCCGAAAGCCATCATCGCCGCCTCGCCGGCGTTCAAAGTGAACGAGGCACGAACATCGGTGCCAATGATCGTCAGCGGAAAGGTTGCGTGCAGTGCCACTCTCGAGCACGTCGAAGAGTCCGGCGTGAAGATGACCGCGTCTCGAGCCGCCTCGGCGCGGTGGGTCGATCGGGCGTAGTCGAATCGCGGCGCGCAGCGCATCGCGAAGCGCACCTCCCCCTTGATCACGCGCAGCACACGGATGATGTGGTGGCCGTATCGCTGCTTCTGTCCGTCCCGTCCGGTCCCCACGGGCATGAAGTCGGTGATTTCGGCGACCCCCTTTTCCGAGAGCAAGCGCGTGAGCAGGATGTTCGTGTTCGGGAGATAGAGCTGCTTGGCGCGCATGTCCTCGCACTCTGGATTGAGCGCGAATGAACCGCCGCGTTCGGGGTCGAGTAGCGCCGCGAAAATGGTCGGTGAGTCGAAATCGGGGTAGCAGAGAAAATCGATCGACCCCTCGACGCTGACCAGCGCGATGGAGCGCATGTCGCCGATCACGCCATAGTTCTCTATCGGCTGAACGCCTGTGCCCGGCCTCATGCGGTGTAGTGTGCGCTGTCGCCGGCAGTCGCATCGTACGTTGCGCCCGAGACCATGTGCGCCTCGTCGGAGGCGAGAAACACCACCACCGGAGCGATGTCCTCCGGCTCGATCCACGGCACGCCAAGCGGTGAGGAGGCAGTCAGGGTCTGCCGCGCGGCCTCCTCGTCCGCCGCCGCTCCGGATGGTTGTTTGCCCGCGGCAGCGAGCGCTTGCGCGTAACGCGACTCATGTCGCGTGAGCGGCGTGTCGATGAGTCCCGGTACGAGCGCGTTGACGGTGACGCCGTAACGACCGAGTTCCAGCGCCGCCGACTTCATCAGGCCGATGATCCCCCACTTGGAAGCCGAGTAGGCCGCGCCGTGCAGCGTACCGTGCCTGCCCTGTGTGGAGGTCGTCACGATGATTCGCCCTCCACGCGTTCCGCCGATGTGCTTGATGATGTGTGGCGCGAAGGCGCGGATCGCATTCGCCGTTCCCGTCAGATTGACGTCGATGTGGACGCGCCAGTGTTCATCGTCCATCTCGAGCAGTGGCTGAAAGGCCTGGGTGCCCGCGTTGGCAAACAGGATGTCGATTCCGCCAAGCGTCTTTGCTGCGCGCGCGGCGGTGCCGCGCAAGGCGGCGAGATCACGCTGATCGCAGGTGATGCCCACCCACTGTCGGCCGCTCGCCTCGACTTGCCTGCCCGTCTCTCTCAGATCGTCCGGGATCGCCGGCGGCACCCCAGACTGTGAATCGACGACGGCGCAAATATCGATGCCGGCGATGTCGGCGCCCTCGCGCGCCATCGCCACAGCCACCGCTCGGCCAATTCCACGCGCGGCACCGGTGACGACGGCCACCTTACCGCGAAGCCGCTCGCTCATATCGATGCAAGACTACCGTTCATCGCGTCGGGTGACCCGGGCTGTTGCTGCATATTTCGCGCGCGCCATACCAGTCGCGACAGCTATCGGCGTAGCCCACGAAGGGACGAGGTCACTCTGGCCTCGACTATGCAGCGCGCCGGGGCATGCAATACCGCATTCTTGGCCGCACAGGGGAGCGAGCGTCGGCCATCGGGCTCGGAGGCTGGCACCTCGGTCTTGCTCACGTCGACGAGCAGCTCAGCCTTCGCATCGTTCGCCATGCGATCGACGAAGGCATAACCTTCCTGGACAACTCTTGGGACTACAACGCCGGCGCAAGCGAGATCCGGGTCGGCAAAGCCCTCCGTGACGGTTACAGGGACAAGGTGTTCCTGATGACCAAGATCGACGGTCGCTCCAAGCGCGAGGCCTCGCGACAGCTCGACGAATCACTCCGCCGTCTGCAGACCGATCACATCGATCTGGTACAGCATCACGAGGTGATCCGGTTTGACGATCCGCACCGGGTGTTCGACGACGAGGGTTCCAACGCGACGCTGATCGAGGCGCGTCGGCCGGCAAGCCTGACTACATCGGCTTCACCGGGCACAAGGACCCGCAGATCCACCTGCACATGCTCGAGGTAGCGGCCGAGCACGGCTTCGAATTCGACACCGCACAGATGCCGCTGAACGTGATGGATGCCCACTACCGCAGCTTCGGAAAGCTGGTCGTCCCCGAGCTCGTGAAACGCGGCATCGGTGTGCTCGGCATGAAGAGCATGGGCAACGGGATCATTCTGAAATCGAATACGGCCACCGCGGTGGAGTGTCTCCGGTACGCGCTTAGCCTGCCGACATCGGTCGTTATCACAGGTTGCGACAGCATGCAGGTGCTGGAACAAGCGCTCGAGGTGGGGAACACGTTCCGCCCGATGACCGAACTGGAGCTGAACGCGCTGTTGGCGAAGACCAGGCCGGCCGCGGAGCGCGGTGAGTTCGAGCTATTCAAGACGTCCTCGATCTTCGATTCCACCGCGACCAATCCGGCCTGGCTCGGCGAGGAGCCCCAGCGCGTGCGTGACATGATGGAGGCGTGAACCACGATGGACGTTGGCATCATCGGCCTCGGCGCGATGGGATCGCGAATCGCCGAGAATCTCGTCCGCGCCGGCTATCACCCGCGAGTGTGGAATCGCACACGCCCGGCCGTCGACGCGCTCGCCCGTCTCGGCGCGCGGCCAGTCGCGACCGCCCGCGAGGCATTCGCCGGCGATGCCGTGATCTCGATGCTCGCCGACGACGATGCCGTGCACGCGGTAATCGACGGGCTTCTCGACGGGGCGCCGAGGGGACTCGTGCATGTCAACATGGCCACGATCTCCGTTCCCTTAGCTCGCGAGCTTGCGAAGCAGCACCAGGCGCGAGGACTCACCTACGTGGCCGCCACCGTGTTCGGTCGCCCGGATCTCGCGGCAACCGGGAAGCTCAACATCGTCGCTGCGGGCGAGCCGAATGCCATCGCGCGAATCCAGCCGCTCCTTGACGTGATCGGGCAGCGCACCTGGCGCATCGGAAACGACCCGGAGCGCGCGAATGTCGTCAAGCTCGCCGGGAACTTTATGCTCGGCGCGGCTGTCGAAGCGATGGCCGAGGCGTCGGCGATGGCGTGGCGTCATGGCATTGCCCCTGCCGACCTGCTCGACGTCCTCACGAATGGTGTGTTCACAGCACCCTCGTACAAGATCTACGGAGAGGCAATTGCCAAACAGCGCTATGAGCCTGCGGGCTTCCGGCTTTCGCTGCTGCTGAAGGACGTTCGGCTGGCGCTGGCGGCCGCCGACGGCGCCGGAGCGCCGATGCCGTTGGCCGATGTCGTGCACGAGGCGCTTCTCGAAGCGGTTGGACACGGCGACGGCGACCGCGATGTCGCCGCACTCGCCGGAGTGGCGATGCGCCACGCCGGGGCGGAGGAACTATCGCAGGTAGCGCACTGACTCCCGTGTAGCCCCACGGAGGCGCACGCTGCGCGGGGAGCGTCTCGATATCCGAGGATAGGCCCAAGGTCTCATGGCCCCTGGCCGTATTGTCGGCGCATTTCAGCTCGGCGCCGCGGCCGACACCTGTGAACCTGTCGGCCTGTTCACCTATTCCCTGCCGATGTACATCGTCGCGAGTCTTCCGGCCGTGGCCCTGGCGATCGTGGCACTCCTCGTGGGTGTCGGTGGCGCGACAGGCGTGCCACCCACACGCGCGCTCGGCCACATCATTGCCGCGCCGAGCGACAGCTCGCTGCCCCGCCGTCGTGCAGGCGCGCCGACGGGTGAGGAGATCTTTCGCACGACCTGCGCGGCCTGCCACGGCGTCGACGGAAAGGGGGCACCACGGACCATCGTCGGGTTCGCGGTGCCGCTCCCCAACTTCACAGACTGTTACGCGACGAGCCCGGAGATGGAGGTGGACTGGGCGGCGACCATTCGCGACGGTGGCCCCGTGCGTGGCTTCAGCCGCATCATGCCGGCGTTCCGAGACCTGCTTACACCTGAGCAGATTCGAAGCCTCGTCGCATATATCCGTTCGCTCTGTCGGGATTCGCGGTGGCCGCACGGCGAGTTCAACGTCCCGCTCGCCCAGACCGTCGAGAAGGCGTTTCCGGAGGACGAGTTGGTCCTGACGAGCGCCGCCGCCTCGCCGGCGCCGGGATCGCTGGAGAACCACCTGATCTTCGAGAAGCGCTTCGGGATCCGCAGCCAGCTCGAGGCCGACGTTCCGTTCGGACTTGCCCGTCGGCCGGACGAAGGCTCGCGGGTGTTTGGATTCGGCGACGCGTCGCTCGCCGCCAAGCACGTGTTGGTTGCCAGCCCAGCCAGCGGCACGATCGTGAGTGGTCTGGCTGGCGTCGTCCTGCCGACCGCCAACCAGACCTTGGGGCTCGGCACGGGCACGACTGCGTTCGAGGGCTTTATCCTTGGCGCCCAGTTGCTGCCGGCGCGGAGTTATTTCCAGTTCCAGGGCGGCGCGACGGTTTCGACCGATAACTCTCGCGCGCCGGGGTCCGCGTTCTGGGGAGGCGTGCTCGGCACGACGGTGGCGGTCGGACCGATCTCACGGATCTGGTCACCGATGGTCGGAGTGACTGGTACGCGCGACTTTGTCGGAGGTGCTCCGGTCGACTGGGACATCGCGCCGGAGTTGCAGGTCTCCCTGAGCGCGCTGCAACACGTGCGTGCAAGCGTGGGGGTCAACATCCCGCTCACGCAGCGAGACACTCGCTCGGCGCAATTCCTCGCGTACATACTCTGGGATACCGCCGACGGGTCGCTCTTCAAGGGCTGGAAAGGATGGTGCCCCGGATGCCAGCATTGAAGCGTTTCGGCGCATCATTCGTCGGACGCCTCGGCGCGCAACTCGCGACGGTTGCTACACTGGCCGTCCTCGTCGCGGCGATGGGCTACAACACAGCGCCGCGGCGCGGCCGCGACGTGGGTCCGGCGCATTTCCTCACGTCGGATCGGTGCATGCCCTGTCACAACAGTTTGAAGACGCCGTCTGGCGAGGATGCGTCGATCGGCCTCGACTGGCGCGCCTCGATCATGGCCAACTCCTCGCGCGACCCGTACTGGCAAGCGTCAGTGCGACGCGAAGTACTCGATCATCCCACCGCGTCGGCGCAGATCCAGGACGACTGTTCCACGTGTCACATGCCCATGCAGCGCTTCGCCGCGCGGGCGGCGGGCAGGCAGGGGGTCGTCTTCGACCGTTTCCCGACGAGGCGAGGGACCGATCTGCTCGACAGCCTCGCCGCCGATGGTGTCTCGTGCACCATGTGCCACCAGATCCAGAAGGAGCGCCTCGGCGATTCCTCGAGCTTTAATGGGGGTTTCGTGATCGACACCACGACTCCCGTCGAGCGCAGGCCGGTCTTCGGTCCCTACGAGGTGACTCGCGGACACACGACGGTGATGCACTCGTCGAGCAGCTTCGTCCCGACGCAGGGCGACCATATTCGGCAATCCGAGCTCTGCGGCACTTGCCACACGCTCTACACGCCGACGCTGGATTCGGCCGGTCGTCGCGTTGGCACTCTACCGGAGCAAATGCCATTTCTCGAATGGCGGCACAGCGCCTATCGCACGGAGGGGCGCAGCTGCCAATCCTGCCACATGCCGTTCGTCGTCGCGAAAGGGGACAGCGTTCCGATCACGTCGGTGCAAGGGCAACCGCGGCCGGACGTGCGGCGCCACTGGTTCCCCGGCGCGAACTTCTTCGTTCTCGGCATACTGAAGCGGTACAGTGCGGCGCTCGCGGTCGAAGCGCTCCCAGACGAGTTCGATGCCGCTGTGGCCCAGACTCGGGCGGTCCTGGCGCAGGCGGCCACGGTGACGATGAGGCCGGGATCCGCGGCGGCGGGACGGCTCGTGGCGGATGTCGAGGTGACGAACCTGACCGGCCACAAGCTGCCGACAGCCTATCCTTCCCGCCGCGCCTGGCTGCACGTCGTCGTGCGCGACCGGTCGGGCGCGACGGTGTTCGAATCGGGCGCGCTCACCCCGGCCGGACGTATCGTCGGCAACGACAACGACGATGATCGGCTCAGGTTCGAGCCGCATTACCGCGAGATTACGCAGCCCAGTCAGGTGCAGATCTACGAATCGATCATGCGCGATGCGTACGGCGCCGTGACGACCGGAATCGTGTCGGGCCTCAGCTATGTGAAGGACAACCGCATCCTTCCGCGCGGTTTCGACAAGGCGACGGCGATCCGCGACATCGGCGTCGTCGGCGACGCGGCGACCGATCCTGTCTTCGTCGGCGGCTCGGACCGGACTCGCTACACCATCGACGTCGCGCACGCAGAGGGCCCCTTCCGGATTGTGGCGGAACTCTGGTATCAGCCGATCGGCTTCCGCTGGGCGCAGAACCTCCGCCTGCGGCCGGCTCGCGAAACGGACCGGTTCGTCTCGTACTTCGAGTCGATGGCCGATGTTTCGGGCACCGTGCTCGCGCGAGACAGCGTTATCGTGCGGTGATGACGCGCGATGGGTGATGCCCCAATACGCTCCCAGGTCGACGTGGACTTCAATAGAGGCAGCGACGGTTTCTTTACGACGCCGGCTATCGCGGGCCGATCGTGAGCGCGACGTACCGGTTCTGACGGAGCAGCTCGGACCATGGATGCCGGCGCGTTTCCTGTGAAATCAGGGGACGAACCTCAGCGGGTCATTTATGCGCCACAGGCAAGGGGACTGTCGGCATTCCCGGTTTGCCAAGGTTATAGACGACAGCGAGACGGTAGTTCGTGCGATTGACGTTGGTGGGCTCGTCGATCGTCGGGCCCGAGAGCGCGCGAAACGACTTGTTGCCGGTAAAGGGATTGTGTTCTGAGGACAACGTCGCTTCCAGCCGCCCGCTCCACTGGTGGGTCGCCTTGAACTGAACGCCGAACGAGAAGAGCGGGCCGACGCTGAACGGTGTCCCTGCGCCGTTGGACGTGACGAACAGCGATTTTTCGTCCAGCACCCACCAGGTGCCCTGTACCCCGAGCGTGCCGTACGGAGTGAAGGCCGCGCGCGCCGGCAGCATGTAGCGCATCACCTCGACGGTCACGGTATGCGACTTCAACGTGCCGACGTCGTCGATGTCGAGCACGTCCGAGCCGTTGCCATTATTCGTCTTGAAATTCAAGTTGCGCGACGAGAAGGTGTAGGTCGCGCGAAGTCCCTGGCGAAGAAGGAAGTCTACGCCCACTCCGAGGCCGACATTATATCCGATCGAACCCTGCAGCGACCGCTCGCCATCGATCGTATTCGCGGCTTGCTGAAGGACAAACCGATCGCCCCTCGTGAAGCCACCCTGCACAAAAACATTCCGGCTCGGGCCGAGTAGGCCCCGCAACACGTCGTGAACGAAATCTTTTGCTTCCTCTTTGGTTGAATCCGCTACCTGGCCTTTGGTTGAATCCGCGGCCTGTGCGTGCGAGAGCGCCGGCCTCGCGACGAGCAAGCAGATCAAGGCGGCGAACAGCCCTCGCGACTTCGACATAGGTTCGAGTCCGGTCAGAAATGGGTTGCCCACGCCGTGCCCGTGCACGAGCGGGGGATGGTGGGTCTTTTCGTAACGACCCGTGAATATCGTGACCGACCATCGATCGCGAATTGGCACTTGGTCCATCCACCGCTTCGCGAGCGCATCGGAACGCTTCGCGTCGGCCGACATGTTGCACGCGCGATCGACGCGCTCGACCGTCAGGCGCCCCCTCCAAGAGGCGAACGGTTCCATGGCGACACCCAGCACACTCTCATACGAGGTGTTCATCTCGGACCCGATCCCGTTCAGCGACACCGACCGGGTACCGAACGGCGATCGCCGCATGTTCCAGCCGATCTCTTCGACGTTGATCGTCGGCGCGACGGATGCGGGACTGGTCGATCCGCCGACGACCATTGCCCAGACGGAGCGCGTCTCGTTCTCCGGCGCGAAGACGTTATTCGAGTCGTAGCCATCGTGCGCGGGAGGTCTTTCGGACGCGTCGGTCGCTTCTCAATCGTGCTCGTGTTGGCCTGCAGGCAAGCAAAAGCACCCCCGCCGTCGCCTCCGCCCGCCGTCGAAGTCATGCGGGTGCAGCAGCGAGACGTGCCCATCTACCGCGAATGGGTCGCGACCCTCGACGGGTACCGCAACGCGCAGATCCGGTCCAGCGTGGACGGGTATCTCATCGCGCAACGAGTCCGCGAAGGTTCGTTTGTCCGGAAAGGCGAGGTGTTGTTCGAGATCGATCCCCGCCCGTTCCAAGCCGCGGTCGATCAGGCGAACGGCGACCTCGCGGCGCGAATGGCGGATGAGCGTCGCACGGCCCGAGACGTCGCGCGGGACCGCCCGCTCGCCGAGGCGCGGGCAATCCCACAGAACCAGCTCGACAACGACGTCCAGCTCCACCGCGCGGCCGAAGCGGCCGTCGAAGCGGCCCGCGGCGCCGTACGTCAGGCCGAACTGAACCTCGGCTTCACCCACGTCCGCTCGTTGATCGACGGGCTCGTCGGCATCACCGAGGTGCAGATCGGCAACCTCGTGTCTCCGACCAGTGTGCTCACGACCGTTTCCCAGGTACAGCCGATCAAGGCATGGTTTGCGATCAGCGAGCAGGAATATCTCGACGTTGCCGATCGCCTGGATGGCGCGACGGTCGCGAATGATGGCGACGGCGACCATGCGCTCGGCTTCGAGCTCACGCTGGCCGACGGTTCACGATATCCTCACACCGGCTCGTTTCTCTTCGCCAACCGGCAACTCGATTCACTGACCGGTACGCTGCGCATCGCGACGTCGTTTCCAAACCCCACGCGGTTGCTCAGGCCTGGCGAGTTCGCGCGGATTCGTGCTGCGACGACGATTCAACGCAACGCCCTGCTCGTTCCGCAACGCGCGGTGACCGAGCTACAGGGGACGTACCAGGTCATGGTGCTCAAGCCCGACAGCACGGTGGCCATTCAGCCGGTCACCGTCGGTCCGCGCATCGATTCGCTTTGGGTGATCACCCGCGGGCTCCAGCCCAACCAATTCGTGGTGGTGGAGGGCGCGCAAAAGGCCCACGCGGGCGGCAAGGTCGTCCCCAAGCCGTACGTTCGCTCCGCCGGCTATTGAACGATGTCGAAGTTCTTCATCAACCGCCCGATCGTCGCCATGGTGATCGCCCTGCTGATGGTGATCATGGGCACGGTGTCGATCCTCCAACTTCCCGTGGCGCAGTATCCCGACATCGTGCCGCCCGAAATCGTCGTGCAGGCCGACTACGTCGGCGCCGATGCGCTCACCATCGAGCAGGCCGTGGCAACGCCGCTCGAGGAGCAGATGAGCGGCGTGGACAAGATGAGCTACATGTACTCCGTCAACGCCAACAATGGCGTGATGCAGCTGCACGTCATCTTCGACGTCGGAACGGAACCGAACACCGATCAGATCCTCGCCCAGTCGCGGGCATCGCAGGCCAACGCGAGCCTCCCCCCCGACGTCATCCAGTTCGGCGTCACGGTGCAGAAGTCGTACTCCTCGCCGTTGATGCTGGTCAGTCTCTATTCGCCCCGGGGCACGTACGACGAGATCTTTCTAACGAACTACGCGTTCATCAACCTGATGGATCCGCTCACGCGCGTGCCGGGCGTCGGCCGCGTGCAGATCTTCGGCGGCCAGTACGCCCTCCGCTGCTGGATCAAGCCGGATCAGCTGGCCAGGCTCGGCGTCACGGTCGCCGAGATCATCAAGGCCATCGGAGCACAGAACTCGGTGAACCCGGCGGGCCAGATCGGCGGCGAGCCGGCGCCGCACGGCCAGGAGTTCACGTATACGGTGCGGTCGCGAGGCCGGCTCGAGACACCGGAGGAATTCGGCGAAATCATCGTGCGCGCCAATCCCGACGGCTCGGTGCTGCGGCTGCGCGACGTCGCCCGCATCGAACTGGCGGCGCAGACATACAGCTTGATCGCGCGCTACAACGGCAGCCCCGCGGCCGTGATCGCCATCTACCAGTTGCCCGGGTCGAACGCGGTTCAAGCCGCGGACGGAGTCCGGAAGCTGATGGAAGAGTTGAAGCAGCGCTTTCCGTCCGACGTCGCGCACGAAGTCTCATTGGACACGACGCAGGCGGTGAGAGAGGGCCTCCGCGAGATCATCACGACGCTGCTCATCGCCATCGGGCTCGTGGCGATCGTGGTCTTCATCTTCCTGCAGGACGTGCGCGCGACCCTGATTCCCCTCGCTGCGGTGCCCGTCTCATTGGTCGGCACGTTCGCCTTCTTTCCCCTGCTCGGCTTTTCCATCAACACCCTGTCGCTCTTCGGCCTCGTCCTCGCGATCGGGCTCGTGGTCGACGACGCGATCGTCGTCGTGGAAGCGGTGCAGCGTCACATCGACGAAGGCATGACGCCACACGACGCGGCGCTGAAGGCCATGGAAGAGGTCTCGACACCGGTGATCGCGATCGCGCTGATCCTGGCCTCCGTGTTCATACCGACCGCGTTCATTCCCGGAATCAGCGGGCGGTTGTTTCAACAGTTCGCGTTGACCATCGCGCTGTCGGTGGTCCTCTCGGCCTTCAACGCCCTGACGCTGAGCCCTGCCCTCGCCGCCAAGCTGCTGCGGCCTCGCGAGAAAGGACGCGGATTGATCGCTCGCGTTTTTGGAGGCTTCAACCGCGTCTTCACGGCAACCACCGAGGGATACATCCGGATCTCCGGCCTGCTGATCCGGCGATCGGCGCTCGTACTGCTGCTCCTCGCGTTCGTCTCGGTGAGCGCGTTCCTGGTCGCGCGTCGCGTG
Organism: uncultured Gemmatimonadaceae bacterium; assembly: GCA_963736315.1. GTDB lineage: Bacteria > Gemmatimonadota > Gemmatimonadetes > Gemmatimonadales > Gemmatimonadaceae > JAQBQB01. The sequence continues at coordinate 593,848 of CAVTOB010000002.1, forward strand.
CCCTCGACGTTTCTCCCGCAGGAGGATCAGGGCTATGCGTTCGTTGCGCTGCAGCTGCCCAACGCCGCGTCCTTGCAGCGCTCCGACGCAGCGGCACGCAAGATCGAACAGATCATGAGGCACACGCCCGGCGTGCAGGGCTACACGAGCGTGGTCGGATTCAACTTGTTCAGCCAGGTGCAGGCAACCTACAACAGCTTCTTTTTCGTCACGCTCAAACCCTGGGGAGAGCGGCCGACGGCCGACGCGATTCAACAACGACTGAATCGCGAGCTCTCCACGGTCGTCGAGGGCATGGCGTTCTCGTTTCCTCCGCCGGCGATCCCAGGAATCGGCACGTCCGGAGGCGTCACGTTCGTGCTGGAGGATCGCACGAGTCGAGACATCAAGTTCCTCGCCGACAATACGGACCGGTTCATGGCGGCGGCGCGGCGGCGCCCCGAACTGACGAACCTGAACACCACACTCTTGGCGGACATCCCCCAAGTCTACGTGGACGTGGACCGTGCGCGCGTCCTCGCTCAGCGGGTGAATCTGTCCGACGTCTATCGAACGATGCAGGCTTTCATGGGCGGCGCGTTCGTGAACTACTTCAATAGATTCGGACGACAGTGGCAGGTCTACGTCCAGGCCGACAGTGAGTACCGAGCGCGCGCCGAGGACATCGGTCAGTTCTACGTAGCGAACGCCGATGGTCAGCGCGTACCGCTGTCCGCCGTGGCGCGCATCGAAGACGCGACCGGGCCGGAGTTCACGATACGCTATAACGGGTACCGGTCGGCTCAGATCATCGCGAGCGCGGCGCCCGGCTACAGCTCGACGCAGGCAAGACGAGCACTCGAGGAAACCTTCGCCCAGACCATGCCGCCCGACATGGGCTACGGGTATCTGGGCATGTCGTTTCAGGAGGAGCTGGCCGATCAGGGCGTCTCGCCGATGGTCGTCTTCGGGCTCTCACTGCTCGTCGTCTTCCTCATCCTCGCCGCGCAGTACGAGAGTTGGTCCCTCCCCTTCAGCGTGCTGCTCACGCTGCCGGTCGCCGTGCTCGGCGCGTTCCTCGCCATCAATATCCGCGGCATGGAGAACGCGGTCTACGTGCAGATCGGCCTGATCATGCTCATCGGCCTCTCCGCCAAGAACGCCATCCTGATCGTCGAGTTCGCAAAGCGGGACTACGACGGCGGCAAGCCAGTCGACCAGGCGGCACTCGACGGCGCGCGTTTGCGATTTCGGCCGATTCTCATGACTTCGTTTGCGTTCATCATGGGCTCGATACCGCTGGCGATCGCGTCGGGCGCGGGCAGCGCCGGACGGCGCATCCTTGGCACGACGGTGGTCGGCGGGATGTTGGCCGCCACGGTGCTGGCCATCTTCCTGATCCCGGCGATGTTCGCCCTCGTCGAAAACCTCAGCGCGCGCGCGCGGCGACGATCCGCGAAACAGCCGGTCGCCGCGAAGAGCTCCGCCGAAGGCGATGCGCATTAGTGGGATAGGGTCGCCGAGCGTGCTCGTCGTGCTCGTCGTGCTCTCGTCCGCGTGCAGGGTGGGACCGCGATACACGAGGCCACCGGTCGACGCACCGGCCACGTTTCGCGGCGCGCCGGCGGACTCGGTGCGGACCGCGTCGCTCGGTGAGGCGAAGTGGTGGGAGGTCTTCCGCGATGAGGAACTGCAGAGGCTCATCGCCCAGGCGTTGACCGAGAACTACGACGTGCGTATCGCCGCCGCGCGCATCCTCCAAGCGCGCGCTCAGCTCACGATCACGCGCGCCGATCAATTTCCCACGGTGACCGCCGATGCGACCGCAACCAGAGAGCGAACATCGGCCACCCGCCAGGGCGGATTCGCGCTTCCCGCGTCGAACCAGAGCATCTATCACATCGACGCAACGCTGGCCTGGGAGATCGATTTCTGGGGCAAGTTCCGCAGCGCCACGGAAGCGGAACGGGCGACTCTGCTTGGTACCCAGTGGGCGGCGCGCGCGGTATTGGTCAGCGTGGTCGATCTCGTCGCACAGAGCTACTTCACGCTGCGCGAGCTGGACCTCGAGCTGGAGATCGCGCGACGCACGCTCGCGGCGCGTGAGGAATCGCTGCGCCTCACGCGCGTGCAGGAGGCGGGCGGCATCGTCTCGATGCTGGATGTGCGCGAGGCCGAGCAGCTTGTCTCCACGGCAGCCTCGGTGATCACCGACGCGGAACGCCTGATCGCGCAACAGGAGAACGCGCTCAGCATTCTCCTGGGACAGAATCCGGGGCCGATTCCGCGTGGCCGTCCGCTGGTCGATCAGCCGGAGCCTCTGGCGGTGCCCGCCGGTCTGCCGTCGAGCCTCCTCGAGCGGAGGCCGGACATCCGCCAGACCGAACAGACGCTGATCGCATCGACCGCTCGCATCGGTGTCGCTCGGGCCGCCCTGTACCCAGAGATCACACTCACGGGAACTGGTGGATTCCAGAGCAACGCCCTCTCCGCACTGTTTGCCGGGCCGGCCGCGCTTTGGAGCGTCTCCGGCGGCCTGGTTCAACAAGTGTTCAATGCAGGTCGTCTCAAAGCCAACGTCAGGTTGACCGAAGCGCAGCAACTGGAGCTCGTCTACACCTATCAGCAAACTGTGAGGCAAGCGTTCCGCGAGGTGTCCGATGCGCTCGTCGGCTATCAGAAGACGCGCGAGCTCCGGGGCCAGTTGACCGCGTTGGTCGCCGCCACGCAAGACGCCGCGCGTCTCTCTGACATTCGGTATCGTGGCGGCGTCGCGAGCTACCTCGAAGTGTTGACCAGCCAGACCAATGCCTTCAACGCCGAGCTGACACTCGCGCGGGGTCGGCTGAACGAGCTACTCGCCCTCGTGCAGTTCTACGCCGCCCTCGGCGGTGGTTGGCAACGGTAGTGCGGAGCACCGCACTCTCGTTCCATCAAACAGTTCACGTCCCCGTAAGCCGTCCGCGGCGCTCAGAATCTGCTGGCGAACTCCGGAGCCGACTGGTGGCGCTCGAATAGGCGGGCCGCGACGGCGCCAAACACGAAACCACCGACATGCGCGGCGTAGGCGACGCCTCCCGTCTGCTGCGCAACGGCCCCCAGATTCACGAACTGCAATAGGAACCAGACGCCGATCAACAAGGCCGCGGGGATGTACGTGACGCGAATGACAATGACGAAGAACAACAGTGAGCGAATCCGGTCTCGCGGATACGTGACGAGAAACGCGCCCATCACCGCCGCGATCGCTCCGCTCGCCCCGAGATTGGGGACCGTCGAGCCCGGCGAGGCCGCGATCTGCGCGGCGGTCGCGGCGAGTCCCCCGAGCAAATAGAATGCGAGGTACCGCCCAGCTCCCATCGCGTCCTCAATCTCGGGTCCGAACGCCCACAGAAAAACCATATTCCCGAGGATGTGCGACCAGCTTCCGTGCATGAACATGCTGGTGAGCAGTGTGACGAGGTGATGCCCGGCGACGATGTCCGCGGGCACCAGAGACCAGCTCCTGACGAACGGTTCGCCGCCGCTCAGCTCGAGCAGGAACACCACGACATTCGCCGCGATGATGCCCGCCGTGACGATTGGCATTCGGCTGGGGCGCCGAGTCACGTCGGTAAGCGGAATCACGCCCATGTTCGACTCCGATAAGCGTTCGCCAAACACCTACACGGTGGGGAGCAAACGCCCGACCGTAGTCCCCTGCCCCGGTTCGCTCGCGATATCCATCGTCCCCCCTCCCCCCGCCGGCACGATGCGCGCTCTCTCTTCTTCCTCACTGCTGTTGATGAGCCTCGACGAACCAGAGCCACTTGTCGATGCCGCGAGAGATCTCCGTGAGAATGTCGGCGCTGTCGGCGTCCTCCAACTCGTTCATCTCTTCGATCCCCATGCGCGCCGTTCGCCCGAACTGGGACAAGCCGTCCGAGAGCGCGGCCACGTGTTCGGCCCCGTCGAGTTTGGCGACCGGATAGTCCGACAATCCCGTGCGCGTCGACACGGCGCCCACCGTCCCTTCGGCGATGCCCCCAAGCTGCACGATGCGCTCCGCGATCAGGTCGGTGTATTCGGCCACCGCTTCATTCACTTCGTCGAACAGCTTGTGCAGCGCGATGAATGACGGCCCCTTCACGTTCCAGTGCGCCTGTTTGGTTTGCAACTGAAGGTTGATACAGTCGGCCAGCCGCTGGTTCAATAGACCAACGACCTCGACCCGCGTGTTCTCGGGAAGGTCGTTCTTGGTCGAGTAGAGTGTCTGCTCCGTCGCGTTCGCCATGGTCGCCGCCCTTGTCCGTGGTAGTCGTGAACTGCTCGCTCTCGAAACAATAGCACCGCCAGCCAATGCGGGGCGCGCACAACATGCCTCCGGCGCAAAGGTTGCGGACCTCAGGGCCTCATGAGCACCAGGAAGAAACGCCCCCGCCCCACCCGCCGATCGCTTCCCACGACGATGCGCGCGGCTGCAATTGACCGGTTCGGGCTTCCGTCGGTCCTGAAGACTCACGAGCTCCCCGTTCCGAGCGTCGGCGCTCACGACGTTCTGATCGCCGTGCACACGGCCGGAGTCGGCACCTGGGATCCTGACGTGCGTTCCGGCGCGTGGGGTGCCGAGGGAGCACGCTTTCCTCGCGTACTGGGCATGGACGGATCGGGCACGGTCGTGGCTCGCGGCGCTCGCGTGCGACGGCTCGGCGTCGGCGACAAGGTCTACGGCGTCTCGTTCGACCCCGCGAAAGCAGGGTTCTACGCCGAATACATCGCCGTGCCCGAGAAGAACGTCGCGCGGATTCCGAGACGACTCGACCTTCTCCATGCCGGCGCGATGCCGGCCGTCGCGCTCACTGCACTTCAGGGCATCGACGACGCCCTCGACGTCAAACGCGATGAGAGTGTCGTGGTAGTCGGCGCGAGCGGCAATGTGGGCGTCTTTGCCGTTCAGTTTGCGAAACAGCGTGGCGCGGCGGTTCTCGCGATCGCCTCGGGCCGGGACGGCCGCGCGTGCGCCGAACGACTCGGCGCTGACGTGGCGATCGATGGAAAACGGGCCGACGTCGGCGATGAACTATTCGACTTCGCCCGCGACGGCGCCGATGCCGTCCTCGGGCTAATCGGCGGCAACGTGCTCACGAAAAGCATCGCTGCACTCCGTCGCGGCGGACGAGTCGCATATCCAAACGGGATCGAGCCGGCGCCGCGCAAGCACCGCGGCATCAAACTCCTCGCGTACGACGCCAAACCGGGTGTGAAGGAATTCGCCCGTCTGAATCGTGCGCTCGACGCCAGATCGTTGATCGTGCCAATCGCCAAACAGTTTCCGCTCGGCGAGGCGGCGCAAGCGCACCGTCTGGTCGAGAAGGGACACCTGTTGGGGAGGGTCGTCCTGCGCGTCGCACGGAGAACCTGACCGGGCATCGGGGCGCATCGTTGGACGCTCGACGCCAGATCTGCATCCGTCGAAAGTCATAGGGCGGACCCGACATCCGGCGTATGGCCGCCTTGACCGCCGACCGGCGTTTCGCAGATTCTCAACGATCAGCCGGACATCGAGGTGGTCGCGCAGGCCGCCGACGGCGAGTCCGCCGTCGCGCTCTACCGGCGCGAGCGGCCCGATGTCTCGCTCGTCGACCTCAGGATGCCGGCACTCGATGGCGTTCACGTCGTGGAACAGATTCGCCGAGAATTCCCCGAAGCCGTCCTCGTCGTTCTCACGACGTTCGACACCGACGACGATGTCGACCGCGCACTCACCGCGGGCGCGAAGGCGTACTTGCTGAAGGACGTTTCGCCGGCGGACCTCGTGGCCTGTGTGCGGGCGGTCCTACATTTGCCCTCGAGACAGGAATCGAACGAGTCAATTGGGCTGCGAGTTGTGCATTCGGGCGCTGCCCTTTCGTGAATCCATGAGCGAGACAACGGATATTCACTCCGAGCGGTTGTTTCCGACGCTCACTCCGCAGCAGGTGGAACGGCTCACGACCTACGGAGCACGCCGCGCGATGCGGCGCGGCGAGACGCTGATGGAGCCGGGCGATCAACATCCATCCTGCTTTGTAGTCGTGCGCGGCTCGGTGGAGATCCTGCGCGTGGCGAACGACGGCGAAACCGTCATTCAGGTCATTCGCGCCGGACAGTTCACTGGCGAAGCCAACCTGCTCACCGGGCGGGCGGCGTTCGTGCGTATCCGCTCAGACGAAGACGGTGAAGTCGTGGTGCTCGATCGCGACCAGGTGCTTCGCGTGCTCCAACTCGAGACCGAGATCAGCCAGATCGTGATGCGCGCGTTCATTCTGCGTCGTGTCGAGCTGATCGCTCGTGGCTACGGTGACGCCGTACTTCTTGGTTCGACTCACTGCGCCGGAACGCTGCGCTTGCGCGAGTTCCTGACGCGGAACGGACATCCGTTCGTGTACATCGATCTCGATACGCAACAGGACGTCCAGGCCTTGCTCGACTCGCTCGGAGTTACACCGGCGGACATTCCGGTCGTGTTGAGCGGCGGCACGATCGTGCTTCGCAATCCAACGAATGAAGAAGTCGCCGACAGCCTCGGGTTCAACGTCGTCGTCGATCTCGAGGCGATACGCGACGTGGTGATCGTCGGCGCGGGGCCGGCCGGCCTCGGCGCCGCCGTGTACGCCGCGTCGGAAGGACTCGATGCGCTCGTCATCGAACCCGCCGCCGCGGGGGGCCAAGCCGTTTCCAGTTCACGCATCGAGAACTATCTCGGCTTTCCGAACGGCATCACCGGTCAGGAACTCGCGGCGCGCGCGTTCGCGCAAGCGCAGAAGTTCGGCGCCGACTTTCTCATCGCGAAACGCGCCGCGAAGCTCGCCTGCGAGCGGCGTCCGTATTCGATCGTGATGGACGGCGGCCAACGGATCGCGGCGCGCTCCGTCATCATCGCGACCGGCGCCAAGTATCGCAAACCCGACCTCCCGCGGCTGGCCGACTTCGAGGGCGCGGGGATCTACTATGGTGCCACTGCGATGGAGGCACAGCTTTGCGCGGGTGAGGAGATCGTCATCATCGGCGGTGGAAACTCCGCGGGCCAGGCAGCCGTGTTCCTCGCCGAAACCAGCCCGCATGTACACGTGCTCGTCCGCAGCGATGGGCTCGCGGACAGCATGTCGCGGTATCTCGTGCGGCGTCTGGAGGCAACCCCGACGATCTCGCTGCGTACGCGGACCGAGCTCGTGACACTCGAAGGCGATGGGCACCTCGAGCACGTGACCTGGCGCAATGCGGCGACCGGCGCAGTCGAGCGGCGGGATATCCGGCACGTCTTCATCATGACCGGCGCGCTGCCCGCGACGGACTGGCTGGATGGTTGCGTCGCGGCGGACGACAATGGTTTTGTGAAAACGGGAGGCGACCTCGGGCCCGCTGATCTCGCGGAACGACATTGGCCGCTCGCCAGATCGCCTCATTCCCTCGAGACGAGCCTTCCCGGCGTGTTCGCCGTAGGCGACGCGCGATCGGGAAGCATGAAACGCGTAGCGTCAGCCGTCGGCGAAGGCGCGGCCGCCGTCGCTCTGGTCCATCGCGTCATGCGGGAACAGGGCGTCGTCGAGCGGCGAGACTAGTCGCGGCCAGCGGCGACTATCGCTTCCGCCCGGGAGCCCGGGCGGCGGCCTTCGTGCTGAGACTCGCGCCCTTTGTCCCCCCCCCACCATCGTGTCGACGAGCCGCATGAGGTGCTGCCCCACCCTCTTGAGCCCGATGCACTGCACGCACGACCGCGCGCCCTCGAGCAAGAAGTAGAACTCGTCGGCCGTGAGCTCCGGCTCCGCGAACCCCGCCTCCCGGCATAGCGCGAGAATCCGCGTGTGCTCTCGCTGGCGGTACTCGTCGATCACACGCCGCGCCGGATGATCCGGTTCGGGCAGCTCCGCCAGCGCGTTGTGCAGCGCCGAGCCACGATCCTCCAACTCGGCGAGCGTCGCGGCCGTTCTGCGGCTCCAGTCGATGAGTTGCGCCGACGGGTCGCCCGGATGTGCCGCAACCAGCTCGCTCCACGACTGCTCTTTCTCCGCGATGATGCCGCGCACCCACTCCGCGATCAACGCGTCCTTCGACTCGAAGTGACGGTAGAGCGTCATCTTGTTCGTGTCCGCCGCCGCCGCGATGGCTTCCACGCCGACGCCGCGAATGCCGACACGCCGAAACAAATCGTCGGCGGCGGCTAGGATCCGGTCTCGCGGTGGCTGTACTGGCATCGGCTCGATGGGCACAAAGGTGCGTGGCTTGACTCCGATGTTACTGGTCGGTAACATACCGATGTTACCGATCGGTACCACCCTTTGTTCCTTCTACGAGTAGAGTCGGTCGATCGCTGAGCTCACTTAAATGAGACACGTCGCGCGCGGTTTCACCAGTGCGCTCGGCCCGCCCCGGTCGCTCCATGAAGGAAAGTCGCTGCTGTATTCACTCGAGGTTCAGACTCGACGTTTCCCGTCGAAGGAGATCCACCAGATGTCTCGCAGCACCAATTCCAATTCCTCGGCCGTGAGTGGTCCGGCCGCGCTTCGCCCGGCCACGCTCCGCGCCAGCCTTGCGCTCGTCGCCCTCGCGGCGCTCACGGCCTTTGCCCTGCGCGCTGAAGCGCAGACGCCCGGCCAGCCCGCGGTCACTGTTCGGCCGATCGTCGGCGCCTTGGTCGCCACGGGCGACGAGCGCGATCTGCTCAAGAACGCGGTCGTCGTTGGCGGACAGGCGTCCTACCACCTCAACTCGAACTTTGCCGTGCTCGGGTCGTTCGCCTGGTCGCCGAGCGAGGTCAAGACAATCACGCCGCGACCCAAGCTCGATCTGTATCAGTACGACCTCGGCATCGAGGGAAAGTTGGACGATCTGACGTCCGGTTCCTCGGTCACGACGCGGCCGTTCGCCGCGCTCGGCGGCGGCGCGCGGACGTACAATCTCCGTGACGTTCCGGGCTCGAGCGCCCAGACGAATCCTCTGGCCTTCGGCGCGGTCGGACTCGACGTCGCTCCGTCCGGCGGCCGGGTCGGTGTCCGGATCGAGGCCCGCGACAATGTGACGTGGTTCAAGGGCCTGAGCGGTGAGCTTCAGGACCGCAAATCGCGGAACGATGTCCAGTTTGCGGCCGGGCTGACGTTCGGCTTCTAGCGGCGGTTGAGCGACATGGGGGCGTCCGACGCCGGACGCCTCCCTGCCCCTCTCACAGCAGCCTCTCCATGTCTCCTGATCAGGGTTCTTTCATGCGCACCGCGGCGGTCATTGCGGCAGCGCTCTTCATAGCAGGGCCCCTTCCCGCGCAAACCGCGACGGCCGAGTCGGGACCGTCGATGGCCCCGGTTCCGTTCGCCGTGGGCGAGGAGTTGGTGTTTCACGCCAAGTTCGGCGTGATCCCGGCCGGTTCGGCGCGAATGCGCGTGGAAGGAATCGACACGGTACGTGGACGTGCCGCATACCATGTGGTGTTTGCCGTCGACGGCGGCGTTCCGTTCTTCCGCGTGCACGACCGGTACGAGAGTTGGATCGACGTGGCGACGTTGTCCTCGCTCCGTCACCGGCAGGACATCTCCGAAGGCCGATACTCGCGCAAGACGACGTACGAGATCATGCCGGAGACGCGGCGAATATCAGGAAAAACGACGAGCCGCCGAAGCCGACGGTCGCCAACCCACTCGACGACGGCTCATTCATATACGCCATCCGCGCCGCCGGCATTCGCGTTGGCGAAACGCGGCGCGACGACCGCTACTTCATGCCGGACCGCAACCCGGTGGTCTTGACCGGCGTGCGCGAGGACACCGTATCGGTCGGTGCCGGGACGTTCGTCACCACGATCGTTCGGCCGACGATCAAGACCGGCGGCATCTTCTCGGAGAGCGGCGAAGCGCAGGTGTGGTTCACGAACGACGAGCGCCGGTTGCCGGTCCTCTTGAAGACGAAGTTTTCGCGCTTCTCGCTCACCCTGTCGCTCGAGTCGATCACGTACGGCGACGTCGCCGTAACGCGATAAGAACCGGGCGTCCGCGCATCGGGCGAAGCCTCAGGCCGCCGTTCTCCTCCCCAGGTCGACAACGTCGTCCTTCGCCCTCGAAAGTGAGAACGCGCCCATGAGGTGGACGATCCCGCTTACCAGCGCGAACCCTGCGATGAGCCCCATGATCGAAGCCAACGTGGCTCCGGGCGACAGGAGCGCAAACACGCCGGCAACCAGCGCGACCAAGCCGAAGGCGAGCGTCCACCCCCACGACACTCCCATCCTCCGCTCGAGCAGGGCGGCGGAAATGGCGAACACACCTGTGATCAGCAACCACCACGATACCCACACGACGGCGAACGCGAGCGACAGCCCGGGATAGTTTCGCAAGGCGGCGACGCCGAACACGATGCCCACGATTCCGCTCAGCAGCAGCACCCACCACTGCGGAAAGACAGGACGGAGCGCGAACGAGTGGACGACTTGCACGACCCCGCCGAACAGCGCCCACCACGCGATGAGTAGAGCGAGCGTCGCGATCGAGTCGAGCGGCTTCCAGAAAATCAGAGTACCGATCGCAATGCCGAGGAGGCCGCGTAGAACGAGCGCCCACCAGGTACGACGGTATGCAGCACGAATGACGTCTGACATTGTCGTCTCCCGAGCGATGGTTCGATGAGCCTTCGAGCATACAGCACCACGGTGCGCGTGGCGAGCACTGCTACTTGATTCGGCCGATTTGGGCCGGTCGATCGACGAATAGGCAGAAAGGCCAATGACGCAACACGCGGTATGCCCTTAGCCTTGCCGCCCCCGCTTTGCGTTTGTGCGACGTCCAACGCCACCGAACCGGTGGAAGGAATGCTCATGGCTGACAATCTCATCGTCGTCGGGTTCAAAGGAACTCGGCGCGCCTCCGAAGTTCTCTCGGAAGTGCAGAAACTGGATGACAGCTGGGTGATCGATCTGAAGGATGGCGTGTCGGCGTATCGAACCGATGACGGCGAGCTGCGCATCGATCAAAGCGTCCAAGCGACGCGCGGTCAGGGCGCGGATTTGGGCTTGCTCGCCGGCGCACTGCTCGGCGGATTGCTCGCCGCGCCGTTCACCGGCGGCCTGAGCGCGGCGGCGGCGGCCGGCGCGGTTGGCGCAGGCGCGGCTGGCGGTGCGATCGGCGGCGCCGCCATGGGTGCGGAAGACGCCACGGATTTCAAGCGACAATACGGCATTTCGGACGAGTTCGTCGATCAGGTCGGCAAGTTGATCCACCCCGGAGAGTCGGCTGTCTTCGTTCTCGCGCGCACGGTCAATCCGGATCTCGTCGCCGAGAAATTCCGCGGATACGGCGGGACCATCCTGCGAACGAATCTCTCCATCCCGCAAGCGGTGCGCGCGCAACGCAACCTCCGCGGGTAGGTGTTTTCAGATGTCTCGACGTCGCCGACGACTCTGCTGGTGCGCGGGCCTCTCCATCATGGCTGCGGCGTGCGGAACGTCCGAAAATGAGGAGCGTCAGATGGGCGCAGCCGACGCCGCGCAAGTCGACTCGCAGTTGCCCCTCGTCCACGACAGCGTCGTCGAGAACTACATCAACACGCTCGGTCGTTCGATGGCATCGCACACCAGTCGAGCGGACCTCGACTGGCGGTTCGCGGTGGTGAACTCGCCCGAGGTGAACGCATTCGCTCTTCCCGGCGGCTTCATTTACGTGAATCGCGGCGCCATCGAACAGGCCGATCGCATGGACGAGCTCGCGGGGATCATGGGCCATGAGATCGGCCACGTCGTGCAGCGTCACTCCGTCGAGCAGATGCAAAAGGCGAAAAAGGGCGAGGTTGGCCTCTTGATGCTCTGCACACTCACGCACGTTTGCCGGACGATCGGCGGACGCATCCTCGTCGGCGTCGGCGCCGAGGGAATGCGGGCGCGCTACAGTCAGCACGACGAGGCCCAGGCGGATTCGGAAGGCGTCACCAACACGGTGCGGGCCGGTATCGATCCGGAAGGCCTGCCATCGTTCTTTCAAAAGCTGCTCGATACGCAGGCGCAGCAGCCGTCGACCGTCGAAGTATTCTTCTCAACCCACCCCACCGACCAATCACGCGTGAGCGCGACGCGCCGTCAGATCTCGGAAACGCCGAGCGCCCACGCGGCAGGGTTAGTCCGTGACACGCCGGAGTTTCACGCGATTCAGGAGCGAGTGAGGGCGCTGCCGCCCCCTGCGACGCCATCGCCGCAGCGCGACGAGTAGTGCTTCGGCCTACGCGTCCGCGCTCAGCGCGCGCCGACGCTCGGCTTCGCCGCGATAGGCCTCGAGCACGACTTGTGTCGCCGCCTGCATATCCGCAGTGGACACTCGTTCGTGCGCCGTTTGCGCCGACTGAACGTCGCGCTGAAGCGTTTGGTCAGACGAGGCGAACGCCCGTCTTCGCACACGTGATCTCAACGCCTCGAGCGCTTTCGGGGAAAGCATGACCCTGAATTGGCAGCCGGGCTCAGCGGCCGTCAAGGCGACACGTTTGTAACGACTGAAGCGGGTGCGTGCATCGGGTCGCCGGTCGAAACCGGTATGAGCCCGCGCCCGATGACCAACCTCGGCAGGACGCCCAGATGTGAGATGAGGTGCGTGTGCGGGAAGTGCCTGAGTTGGTGCCCCCTGAATGCGCCGTTCATCACGCCCACGATCAGGCCGCAGCCCGCCGCCGCACCGGCCTCGAGATCGATCGGCGTGTCGCCAACCGACGTGACCGACTCCACCCGTCGTACTCCAGTAAGTGCCATCGCTCTGAAGATGAGATCGGGGTGGGGTCGCCCACGTCCCACCTCGTCCGCCGCCACCGTGGCGTCGATCTGCCAAGCGGCTCGCCACCCGAGGCGATCGAGGAGGACGTCGAGCACGATGCGGCTGTGGACGGACGCCAACGCGACCAACGCACCCGCGCGCTTGAGGCGGAAGAACGTTTCCTCGACGTGCGGCATCAGCTCGATTCGCGGGCCGCGGCGGTAATGCTCGGTGATGCGGTGAAGAAAATCGGCGTGCACTGCGCTCACGAGCTCGTCGCCCGCCGAGTCGGGGCCGATCGATCGGGAGATCAACAGGCGGATGGCGTCCGGTACCGGCATCCCCAACGCCTCTCTCACTGATTCCCGCTTGACCGGTGCATTCGCTTCGATGAGTGCCGCACGAATGCAGTCGTCGACCGCGTCGCCGGAACGAATCGTCGTTCCTTCGACGCCGAACACGACGAGGTCGATTCTCAGCGCGCTCGCGTCCATGTATTCCTCCGCTGAGAGAAGGATGGCATTCGTTCGGCGCGCGTGGTGTCGAACGGGTCACGAGTTTGCCACTGGCCTGTACGTCTTGCTCCAGCGTTTCGGTCAGGCGGCGCCGACGCGCAGCTCGACGCGATCGGTAGCCGCGTCCGGCTTCTCGCCGAGAAACTCCACCCACTGCTTCTTGAGCGACCGGTAATGCGTTGCGGCCTCCACGAGCTCCAGGAAGCACCCGATCGTCTCGGCAAAACGCGCCTGCAGGACATCGTTGGCGATGCGGCCGTCGGCCGAGAAAGCTTCGTGCGCCTGCGCGAGTGAGAACATGTCGGGATAGACCCGGCTCCCGAGATGCTCGAGCGGAATGCGAAGCGACCATAGCCCGCGATTTCCGCCGGCCATCGATGGCGACGCGGACATGAGCAGGCCCTGCCTCCCATTGAACGGTTGCGGGCGTACGCGCGATACCCAGTCGATCAAGTTCTTGAGCGCGCCGGGGATCGACGCGTTGTACTCCGGCGAAGCAATGACGAAGGCGTCCGCCGCCTCGAGCCACCGCCGAAAGCGCGTCGCCGGCTCAGGGACGCCCGTCTCCTGCTCGACGTCGAAGTCGAACGAGACGCTGTCGAAGTCCCCCATGGCCGCCCGTTCGACCGTGGCACCTTTCTGCTGAAGGACCTGCTCCGCCAGCCGGGCAAGCCGCTCGTTGAGCGAATTGCGTCGCAGCGACGCGCTCAGAACCACGACGCGGACCGCCTGCCGATGTTCCGTTTCCACGGTCTTGCTCCGATGAAGGATTGACGTTCGAGCGAACATCTTTGCGTGCGCCGTCAAAGCCGCTTCGTCTCTCCGATCGCGAGCGTCCAGTTGGCGGCTGGCGCGAAAGCAGCTTCGTTCCATCGCTGCGCAAAACGCGACGGCGGTTCCTCGACGGGTTCGTCGGTGAGACGAAACGTCCCCCAATGCAGCGCCAAGCAGGGCGGCCGCCCGCCGTCGTGGGAGGTGACCGCCCGATAGGCCTCCATCGCATCCTCCGGGTTCATGTGCACGCTTTCCATGAACCAGCGCGGCGCGTAGGCGCCGATGGGCAGCATCACGAGATCGAACGGCCCCGATCGCTCGCCGATCGCGGCGAACTCCGGGTGGAGCGCCGTGTCGCCGGCGAAGTAGACGCGAACTCCGTCGGCAGCTATCGCCCAGCCGCACCACAACGTCGCGCCACGATCGCGCAATCCGCGCCCGCTGAAATGGCGAGCCGGTGTGCAGGTGGCCGTATAGCCGGCACCATCCACCGTCTGCCACCAGTTGCGCTCCTCGATGCTCCTCACACCGAGAGACATCAGCAGCTCGCCGAGTCCAAGAGGGCAGAGCCAGTTCGCGCCGGGAAACTGCTTCGCGATGCGGCGGACCGTCGTTGCGTCGAAGTGATCGTAGTGATTGTGTGAAAGGAGAACGACGTCGATCGGCGGCAACGCGTCAAAGTCGACACCGGGCGGAGTCAATCGCCGCGGACCGATCCACCGAAATGGCGACGCGCGCTCACCCCATACGGGGTCCGTAAGGATGTTCAGCCCGCCTAGTTGGAGCAGGACGGTCGAATGCCCGACCCACGTGGCGGTGCGGTATCCGGGGTCGGCGCGCGGAACGAGGATCGACGGCGTGCGCCGCGGCAGCCAGCCGCGCGGCGGGTTCGGCGCGATCCGCGTCCGTAGACGATCGCGAAAACGCCATCGTAAGACATCTTTGAAGCCGCGCGGTTGACCGGGCCAGGGATTCCGAAAGATCATTCACCCTCGCCGCGCGACAAGCGGCGTGTAGAAGAAACCGGACTCCGCCGATCAGTGTAGGTGGCACCGTCGACGGGGACAAGGTGAAGGCGCCCCTTGACGCTCGACGCATGCTTAGAGTCCCGCACTCCTCGTCAGACCCACCACCACGGAGAAGTCCCAATGCAAACCGCCACGCCGCCGACGGCATCCGATGCTCTGATGAGCATCACCGATCACGAACGACTGGAAGTCGAGCGCGCAAACGCGACGGGATTGCAGCCCGTGGTGTTCGTGCACGGGCTGTGGCTCTTGCCGAGCAGCTGGGATCGTTGGGCGAAGGCGTTCGAGGAGTCAGGATTCGTCGCGCTCACACCCGGTTGGCCGGACGATCCCGAAACGGTCGCCGAAGCAAATGCGCATCCCGAGGTAATGGCGCAGAAGACGATCGGGCAAGTCGCCGACCACTTCGAGGCGATCATCGCCGGGCTCACGAGGAAACCGGCGATCATCGGGCATTCCTTCGGCGGGCTGCTCGCGCAGATACTCGCCGGGCGAGGACGGTCGAGCGCGACGGTCGCCGTCGACCCCGCGCCATTCCGAGGCGTGCTCCCGCTGCCGATTTCGGCGCTCAAGTCGGCGTGGCCGGTGCTCGGCAATCCCGCCAATCGCAAGCGTGCCGTCCCGCTGACCTACGAGCAGTTCAGATTCGGATTCGCCAACGCGGTGAGCGAGGAGGAGGCGAAGGAACTGTACGACACGTTCGCGGTCCCGGCGTCGGGGACGCCGCTGTTTCAAGCGGCCGCCGCGAATCTCAACCCGTGGACCGAAGCGAAAGTCGACACCGACAATCCCGACCGCGGTCCACTGCTCATCATTTCCGGCGAGAAAGACAACACCGTCCCGTGGTCGATCGCGCACGCGTCGTTCAACCAGCAGAAAGACAATCCGTCGGTCACGGAGATCGTCGAGATGCCGAACCGCGGACATGCATTGACGATCGACAGCGGCTGGCGCGAGGTGGCGGACAAAGCGCTGGCGTTCGTTCGCCGGTTCGTTTGACGGGCACCACGCAGGCCGACTCCTTGCTCGTTCGTGCGGTCATGCACGAAGAACAACATGGATCGTTGATACCGCTGACGCTGCTCGCGGCGGCCTCGGGTGCGCGCACATGGGCCGGCGTCGCCGCCATCTCGCGCCGCACGCCTACGACATTGTTCGCCGCGGGCGAATTCATCTACGACAAAGTGCCGACCGTGCCCAGTCGCGTCGCTCCGACTCTGCTCGCCGGACGCATCGCGGCGGGAGCGGTGGTGGGCGCGACCGTGGGGAATCGAGCAGGACGGAATCGCATCGGATCGGCAATTCTCGGGGGACTCGTCGCGTGCGCGAGCGCGCACGCTACCTATAGAATGCGGCGTGCGCTCGGCAGACGGCTGCCGCCGGTGGCGGCCGCGCTCGTCGAGGACGCGATCGTCGTCGGCGCCGCCATCGCGGGCGCCGAGTTGTTGCGACGGCGCGACTACTGACGCTGCATCCGGACTTCCGTGGGCGTGACTCCATCAGGAGTCAACAATCCGTCGAGCACGTTCTGCGACACCAGCGCGCCGTCAAAGCGCTCGTGAAAGGCCGGCCGAGGATTGCCCTGAGTCGTGGCGAACGTCAAGTCGAGGTGAACACCGTCGTTGGTGATCCCGCCGGTGATCGTGATCGTGCCGCCACAGCACGCTTCGCCGGACCAGTCGCCCGTGCCGGCGACCGTGCTGCCCGTCACCGCGAGCGTCCAGCTCTCATGAGATCCAGGCACCTCGTTCGGACGAATCCAGGTGCCATTCAGCGTCGCGGGCGACGGGGTGACCGTATCGCTCCCGCAACCGATGGCGGCCAACATCAGCGGCGTCGCCACAAGCATGGCGTGGAGTGTTCTTCGCATGCCAGCCAAACTACCGGTTGCCCTTGGCCGTCACGCCGTCGCGAGCCATCGACGACATTCGTCCGCCATCGCTCGCAAGACGGTGAGGTCGGCTTCGAGGGGGGCCGCGTCCTCGGCGTGAGGCATCATCTCGACCAGCGCCGCCCTGGCGGCACGGTCGTCGCCGGCTCGAATCGCGTCCATCGCCCGCTGCTCGATGACACGCTGCCGCGCCCGGATTTCGCTCAGACGCCCTTCGACACCGACGATTTCGGCCTCGAGACCCGCCAGCTCGCGGCGAAGCCGGTCCAACGCCGCTTTCACTTCTCTTTGATGAGCGTCCGGAGAATCAGCGTTCATCGACTCCGTGACCTTCCCGAGATGGAGAGCCCAGGCGCGTTCGCTCGGCAGACGGCGCCGCATGTTGGACGATCGCTCGCGCTAATCGGCGGGGCAAGCAGAGCCGTTGGCCGTGTCCGCCCACCTCGCCACGCGCAGGAAATTTCTGTTACGCCGACACCCCACCGTAGATCACCGAAAAGTTGAGCATCCGGCGCCAAAATGGGGCTGCTCTGGTCAACATCGTTCCACCCCATCACTCGACATCAAGTGAGCGACATCGACTGGAACCTCGAGCTCCGCAAGATCTCCCGTGAGTACGACGGGCTCCCCCCCGAGCGGTCGCGGACGCAGCTCCGCCTGCAGAAGATCCAAGAAATCGCCGCGAAGGACCGATTCCTGGAGCGCCTCGCGCTCATCGGAATCTGGGCGCGGCTCGTCCTCATCGCCGCGTTGGGGGTGTCACTCTTCTGGTGGCCGTACGGCCGCAACTGCGGCATGCCGTTCGCCGCTTACCTGTTCTCTAATGGCATCGTGATCATCGGTGCCGTCACGCTAGGCATCCGCGCTTGGCGCGACCGCCTGCCTTGGATCTTCATCGGGTCGACAGGGTGCGTGGCCCTCGCGTGGATGGTCATCACGCTCAATGTCATGCCGCGCCTCGGGTACTCGCCGGCCGGAGGGGCGAGCGCTGGATGGAGGTGCGCGGCGAGCCGCTAGCCTTGTCGCCCGAGGCGCTCGGCGCCCCGCCGCTCATCATACGAAAAGCTTCACATAAGTGTGCTATCACAGGTGACGCCGTGCAATGGTGGTTTGGCGTCAACGGCCGCCCCGAACTGCGCTCCATCCGCGCCTCAATCGGCGCTGAACTCGACGAGTAACGCCGAATGATCGGAGAGGCGACGCTCACGCTCGGCGTGGGAGTAGTAGCACCCCGTCGCCTCGCCGGCCAATGATGCGGACGCCATCGCGTGGTCGATGCGAAAGCCGTTGAGCGCCACTCCGCCCCGGCCGAAGCTGAACCACGTGTGCTCCGTCTCCACATTGCGCGCTCGCCACAGATCGACAAAACCAGCGCGGCGAATCGCGACCAGATAGTCGGAGCTCATGAACTTGTACGCGTGCGCGTCGACGAACGACTCGCCCGCATTGAAGTCGCCGACGAGCAGATAGCGATTGTCGGCCCGACGCGTGGCGTGCCCGACCATTCGGCCCCAAAAAGCGCGCAACGTAGCCCGTCGGAGCGGCCCGTACACGGCGCCGACGGTCGCCCAGCCATCCACGTCGACCTCGAGGAGCCCGTGCCGGAAGACTCGCGCGGGCGCGCCCGCGCGCCGCCGGCGGAGCGGAGCGCGCGCTGCGATCAGTGTGCCGTTTTCACTGCTGGTCGGGGACGTGTGTTCGTGAAAGGCCAGGCCGCTCGCGCGAAAGGCCGCGACGAGCTGCGGTGTCGTTCGGGCGCGCAGCTCGTTGACCACCACCACGTCTGGTTCGTGGCCCGCGATCGCGGCGACGATCGCATCGAGTCGCCGCCCGCCGCCCTGGCGGATGTTCCAGGACAGGATCCTCACCCGTCCCACCCCGCGCGATCAGCCGAGGCCGTTATAGAAGCTCGGTCGCCCACGCAGGTGAAGCGCTCCGTGGGCGACGAGCTCTATCGCGACGAACACCGTGCCGGCCGTAGCCCACGTCAGCCACGCCAACGACCGGTGCTCCAACAACAACGTCGCGGTCAGCCGAGCGCCGAGCGCAAGGGCCATCCCGCCGACGAACCACACGGCGATGCGCGCGACGACCTGAATGCGACGGGACTCCGGCAGACGCGGCCGCAGCCAATTCAAGAAAGCCAGGTCGATCCAGTGGCCGCCGAACGCGGGCCACAACATTAGCAAAGTGAGGAGAGGCCAGCGGCGAACGCCCCCGGACCGTGACGCGACGACCGCACCGGCGACGATCGCGATGCTGACCGTCCGCGTCAGGGTTACCCGCAGCGGCTCACGGTACGGTCGCCAGTCGGCCATTTACTTCACCTTGACGCTCACCTTTCCCGCGCCGGCCCGGCCGCCTTTCCGAGGGGCGATCTTGACTTCCACGTCGCACCCCAGACGCGCGAGATACTTGACCAGGCGATCGAGCGAAAAGCCCCGCAGCCGGCCGTTCGTGATCAGCGACAGCTGCGATGGCTGCTCGCGGATGAGATACGACGCCTCCGTCTGCGTCATCTGCCGGTCGCGCAGAATACGCCCGATCTCGCGGGCGAGGAGCTCTTTTTTCAGATCGACTTCTGGTGGCTTGGCCAACCGCAGCTTCGTCGCCATCGGCTCTCCGGTGAGGTGTATGCCTGCGCGAACTCTTCCCCGTCGCCGCAATTTGGCGCCGTCCTGGTCGGTGGGCCAGACGCAATCGCTGGGACCGGAGGAACAAGCCGGTCAGTACGGCTCCCCTCCTGTAACAGGTCCCGGTTCTGCACTGCGGAGTCTTTGCACGACCCTGAAGCAACGCCAGGAATGTCCACGTGGACCTTTCATCGTTCATCCTTTCGCATCGCGAGGCGATCCTCGCTGAATGGGAGAGCAACGCTCGGCGCCGAGTTCCGGGCGATCAACACTTCGAGATTGCCGAGCTCCGCGATCACTTGGGTGAGCTACTGGACACGGTCGCGCACGACCTCGGCGCTCCCAAGGTTGCGCGTCACGGGACTGATCCGAGAACCACGCGCGGCGCGGACGGAAGCGTTGAGGCTGTGGCCGAGAAGCACGGTGCCCGGCGGGCACAACAAGGGATGACACTGCAGCAGGTGGTCTCGGAGTTCCCTATCTTGCGCTCGTGCGTTGCACAGCTCTGGCTTCGATCCCAGCCCGCCACCTCGCCCTCCGATCTGGAAAGCCTCATTCGTTTCGACGAGGCCATCGATTTCGCTCTCACCGAGTCCGTCGCCGAATTCATGGGGCGGCTGGACCGATCGAGAGGGACCTTTCTCGGAATCCTCGGCCACGATCTTCGCGATCCTCTGTCCACAGTCATCTTGGGCGGGCAACTGCTGCTCGAAGGCGGGATCGATGACGCGACGGCGCGTGAGGTCGTAGCGCGAATCGTCGCCACGGGGGAGCGAATGCATCACCTGGTCGCTGATCTGCTGGAGGCTGTTCGGACGCAACTCGGTGGTCAGATACCGATCCAGCGGCGTGAGGCCGACCTCGGCGACACCGTGCGCAACATTGTCGGCGAGTTCACGACGGCTCATCCCGATCGCGACGTCCACGTGAGTATCTCAGGTGATTCGCGCGGACAATGGGATGACAAGCGGATCGGTCAGGCCGTCGCCAATCTGGCGGCCAACGCGTTCCGGTATGGGGCCGATGGCACGCCAATCGGCATCTCGGTGGCGGCCGACGACGAAGTCACCATCGCGGTTCACAACGACGGCCCGGCGATTCCCGAGGAGCGCCGCGTGTCACTCTTTGACCCGTTCGTCAGCGTCAACGCTGGCGACGCCGCCGCAGAAGATAGCCAGCGCCTCGGTCTGGGGCTGTACATCGCCAAGGCGATCGTTGACGGACACGGCGGCCGGATCGCGGTCGACTCGACGCCAGAGCGCGGAACGACCTTCACCATTCATCTCCCGCGGACTTCCGGCGATTGACCAACAACGGCACGGGAACGCTACTCGAGCCGAATGCGCCAAGGGACCACAAACCACAATCCGACGAACATTCCCAGCGAGAACAACGCGAGGACGGCGCTGACCGCTGTCTCGTGAGTGGCCATTGTCGAAACGATGTACACGTCGGACGACAGCCCGAGCGCGAGGGGCGGCATGCTCCACATCAGAAACGCCGAGGAGAGTCGGATGAACTCCTTCGACACGCTTGTCGGCTCGCGCAAACGGTGCAACGCAGCGGGAGTCATGACGAGCGCGATCGCCACCACGACGCACAAGATGGCGAACAGGTGCAGGCGTTGCATCGCCGGCGACAGGCCCGCAAACGGCGGTTGGAATACCGCGATGAGCTGAAACCCGAGCAGAGTCTGGATCCCGGGCAGCACCATGCGGCATTCGTTGAGGAGCTGCGAAGAAGCCTCGCTCAGCGAAAGTTGGGCGACCCGATCCATCAGTCCGTGCGGGGCAAGCGCGATGTCTGTCGAATCGGCAAGCGACTCACTCTGTCGCTACTTCTTCGAGGCGGCGAATCGACGCTTGCCGCGGCGGACACACTCGCGCGCTCGCTTCGGTCCGTGATGGTCCTTGACGACGAACTTTCTGCCTTCGAGCCGATTGTAGGCGACGAAGAATTGTTCGATCTGTTCGACGATGGCGCTTGGCAGATCCGCGAGCTTGCGAACCTTCTCGTGGAGCAATGACGACGCGCCGACCGCCAGCAGGCGATCGTTCTCGACTTTTTCGCCGTCCTCGCTCGTCTGCGTCGCCTCGACCACGCCGATCAACCGAGCCGGAACGACCGTTCCCGTGGGTACTGATTCGTCGAGCAGGAGGATCACGTCGAGCGGGTCGCCGTCGCCGCCGGTGGTCGATGGGATGAAGCCGAAGTCGAACGGAAAGCTGAGGCCCTCCGGCAACACCTTGCTGACGACGAAACACTGTCGCTTCGGGTCGTAATCCAGCTTCGTCCGGCTGCCTTTCGTCGTCTCCACCACGGCCGTGACCTTCCCTCCCCCGTTTCCGCCGGCGCCCTTGAGTTTGTCCAGGTTTGTCAAAGCGAAACGATCCGGTGCAGTAGACGAGGTCGAAGGTCAAGTTTTGTGCCCCATCGTGAATCGCGCAGAGAGCAGCCGCAAAATTGACCAGTTGGAACACAACTTGAGCCATTGGTCCGCTGTCATTCTCAGTCGAGGTTCGACATGCCAGCACGAAAACGAGCAAGCTCCAGCCGCCGAAGCGGCAGCCGCAAATACGGAAAGGGCGCGAGCAAGCGCGTCGCAAGCGCGATGCGCCGGCGGAAGCACGGAACGCTGCGTCGCGGCAAATCGGGACACGGCGGAAAGGTGAAGAGCCGAAAGCAGGCGATCGCGATCGGCCTGTCGGAGGCGCGCGCGAAAGGCGCGAAGGTTCCGCGTCGGCGCAAGAGCCGCTAGGTCACCGCACGCCGTCACCGCACTCTCGATTCCTGCTGTGAGAGCGCGGCGACGGAGCGCGGACTCGGTCACGCCCTCACGTCGGATTCACCGGGGCGACTCCGGCGCTGCCCGGCGCCCGATCGCCGAACCTCCGGCTCGATCGAGACCTCCTGTTCGGCATTGGCGTTGATCAGCGACAGCCCGAGCGTCGTCAGTCGCTCGTCGGTTTCCGCCTCTTCATCCAGCGTCCGCTGCAGCAGATCGGCGTCGTCCTCCAGGCCGAGCGCCTCCGCGTAGGTGCGAGCGCACCCGTAGGCGGCGATCTCATAGTGTTCGACGCGTTGGGCCGCGGCGATCAATCCTGAGTCGACGATCGTGGGATCGCCGTCCGCCTCGATCGCCTCCTCGCCCTCCTTGAGCAGCCCCGCCATGGCCTTGCACTTCTTTCCCCCGATTTCCTCCTGCATGCGCTCGCCGATTTCCTCGAGGCGTCTCACGTGCTCGCGAGTCTGCTCCAGATGTTGCTTGAATCCGGCGCTCAGCTGCTCGTCCGTCGCCGCCTCCACCATCTTCGGCAGTGCATCGACGATCTGTTGCTCGGCGCTATAGAGATCGCGTATCTGATCGAAGTAGAGATCCTGAAGGGTGTCCAGACGCATGTTACGCCTCCGCTGAAAAGGCCTGTGAACGACAAGAACGGGTGGGCGTGGGCGCGCACTATTCGAGCCTGAGACGACGTCGGGGGCCTGTGGGCGCTTCGGCTTCCTCTTTTTTCACGTCGGCGGCGGACTCATCCACCTCTTGCTCGTGATCGCAGTGATCGTCGTCGTCGTTCGTGTTCAGGGAAGGCGGACTGTCCAACGACAAAAAGGCTCCGGCAACCGCCGGAGCCTTTTGTCGTCGAGCGTCGTGGTTAGTGAATCATCGTCAATCCGAGAATGCCTGTTACGATGGCGCCCAGAATCGAGGCGTTCCCGTTGACGAAGGTTCCGTATCGCGCGCGGCTCCAATACGCGTCGTCGTACCCGCGTTGGAAGCCCTCGCGAACGTAGTAGCTGTAGTCGCTCAGCGGCACGTAGGCGCCGGAGTACCCGAAATTGCCGTTCTCAAAGTCGAACGCTCGCTGAAAGTCCGCCGGCACGCCGTCGCGGCGGTCAATCAGTCCGGCGCGGTAACCATCCTGGTACCCTTGGTTGACCGCCTGTCGCAACACATCCACTCCGTACTGGTTCGTCTGACGGAACACGCCCCCCATGTTGTAGCGGTACACGTATCCCGGGCGGTCGTCGCGATCGCGATAGAAAGCGCCGATCGCCTGTCTCTCGCGCTCTCGTCGCGCGAGTTGGGCTTCCTGCTCGGCCCGCTGCGCTCGCTCGAACTGCTGCTGCTGAGCCTGACGGGCCTGCAGCTCACGCTGCTGTTGGGCTAGCTGATCGTTTCTGCGTTGATTCTGCATTTCCACGGCACGAGCCTGCTCGGCGCGAGCCTGGTCAGCGCGTCCCTGATCAGCCCGACCCTGATCAGCCCGACCCTGATCAGCCCGACCCGGACCCGCCCGACCCGGACCCGCCCGACCCTGGTCGCCGCCCCTCTGCTGGGGCATCGCGCCTCGCCGATCTTCAGCGCCCTGGCGTTGCTGATCCTGTCGAGACACCTGCCCGCGCTGATCCTGATGACCGCCGCGATCCTGACCGCGCTGCGCGTGTGCCGCCGTTGCCACCAACAGCAGCGTCGCCGCTGCCGAAAGAACCTGTGTGCGTTTCATACGTCCCCCCGTCCTCAGCATTTGTACATCACTCAATACACCCGGACGCGCCACGCGTGCCGCGAAGGAGGTGGAACTTGTTCCCAAACGACAGCTGGCTGACAGCTGTCAGCCAGCTGACACTCCCGCGCCGACGTTCGTTATGCGCATTGCTATATTGGCGAATGCTGACCCTTGCGGCGCCCGCGCCATTATCTGTAGCTCACGGCTGGCGCGATCCGACTCGACGGCGCGACAACGGCGCGCCCCGCGTTCGCGAGCGGCGCAAGACGGGAACGACCGTACGCGATCCACGTCGTGACGATCCCGACGACCGCCGGCAAGATCGCCGCCGTCGCGCCCATCGCGAGGACGCTGACCGTGGTTGCACCGATCATGATCACCGTCAGGCCGCCGGCGGCAAGCGGGGTGAGCGAAGTCCGGATGCGCAGCAAGCCGGGCAGCACCAGTCCAAGCGCGCCGAGGCACTCGCAGACGCCGATGAAATGGAGAAATGCCATCGAAAAGCTGATCGGACCTTGCTGCATCTTCTCGGCGGGGATGATGAACTTCATCGAGCCCGCAAAGAGGAAAAGGGCGGCGGTGAGGCTCTGGGCGGTCCAGAGCAGGCGGTTGACGGTCTTGGCGCTCGAGGTCGGCATGATCCAGTCTCCGGTGGCGTTTTCGGCGGCTCAGGAGCCCGAAGAGTTCGAGCGTCCTCCGCGCCTCACTACCACGTCGAACGACCACGCGCGAAATCGACACAAGCCGTCAGCCGCGGCCGTCCCTCAGCCGCCCGATCCAGGGGATCGCATGTCGAGCCACTCCTCATCCCATCGCCGACCGACGTTGGCGAAGTACGTGGCGATGGCCTCTGAATACCGACGCTCGGCCGCGAAGTCGAACGAGGATGGCAGCACGCCGATCACCTGCACCGGCTTGTCGTTGATCGTCAACACCCGCCCGACGATCGACGGATCCGCCGCGAACTGCTCTCGCCACGTCTTTTCCGTCAGCATCGTCCTCGCGCCACTGTTGTCGAGACATTCGTCCGCGCTGAACGAACGGCCAAGCCGCGGCGTGACGCCGAGGAAGGGGAAGAAGTTGCAAGTGACGGGAATGCGCGTGAGACGCTGCGTGTCGCCCCGAGGCGTGCTCAGGACCGCGTCGCCAATACTATAGAATGCGAAGTACCCCGCGACGTCGCTCAGCGAACGGCTGCGGGCGCCCAGATCCACGAAATGCGCGACCTGGACGCGCCATTCGTCGACGCCGTTGTCGCCGACGTTGCCGATCCAGACCAACCGTGACGGATCGCGGAAGGGCATGGGCCGCAGCAGCACTCCGTTCACCAGGCTGAACACCGTCGCGCTCGCGCCGATGCCGAGCGCCATGATCGCGAGCGCGAACGCCGTGAATCCCGCGTCGCGCCGCAGCGTCCGGAATGCGTATCGAAGGTCGCCGCGCAGCAGATCGAACGAGTCGCGCCAGCGCAGACGGCGTTCCTGTCGGGCGGCGGAGGCGCGTGATCGGCGCCGTTCGTCGTCGACTTCACCGAAGCGGCGTTCGGCTTCCGCGCGCGCGGCCGCCGGCGACATCCCTTCGCCGATCAACTGCTTCGTGCGCAGCTCGAGGTGGATGCGGATCTCTTCGTCGGCGTCCCGCTGCATGCTCCGGCGGGTGACGAGACGGAGCAGCCGGCGAATCCCGGGGCGAATCTCGGTACGAATCTCGGATGTCATCAGTTTGCTCCTAGGCCGGTCCCGGCGCCGCGGTGAGGATGTCGGTGACCGTCTTCGCGTAGCGGACCCACTGCGCCGTCTCGGCGGCGAGGCGCGCGCGCCCGGCTTTCGTGATGCGATAGTACCGCGCCCGCTGATTGTTTTCGGTCACTCCCCACTCGGCGACCACGAGATTCCGCTCCTCGAGGCGGTGAAGGGCCTGGTAGAGTGCGCTGTCGCGGATGTCGAGCGCACCGCGGGACCGGGCCTCGACCCACTGCGTGATCTCGAAGCCGTGCATGGGGGTCCAGCACAGGGCTTTGAGGGCAAGGTTGTCGAGCGTGCCCTTGACGATCGGGAGGGGATCTTGGTCGGCCACGAGGATCTCAGACTAAGGGTACAGAGTCTGACACCATCGTCCAGAAAATGGTTGGGCCTCTCCCTGGAGCTCCGTCACCCCGCACTCCGTCTCCGCACTCCTCTCGAGGAGCGCGAGTGCGGCGGCGGTGTGCGGTGAACTGGAACGGGTGCGGTGGCGGTGTGCGGTGAACTGGAACGAGGGTGAGGGACGTGCGTTATACTGGAAGATTCTCGCGGCGAGGACTCCCCGATGGCGCCCGTCATTCCCAACCCGAAAAAGATCAAGGCCTTCCCCACGGAATCAGCGTTCGAGACCTGGCTCCGCGCGAATCACGATCGCGAAACGGAGATCTGGCTCAAGATCCACAAGAAGGAAACCGGTCTACGGACCGTGACCCACGCGCAAGCGGTCGACGTGGCGCTCTGTTGGGGATGGATCGACGGCATTCGAAAGGGGTTCGACGAGCGCTCGTTCCTCCAGCGGTTCACGCCGCGCAGGGCGAAGAGCATCTGGAGCCAGGTCAACCGCGAGCACATCGCGCGTCTCACGGCGGACGGCCGCATGACACCCCATGGGCAGCGACACGTCGACGCGGCGAAAACGGATGGGCGATGGGATGCCGCCTATGCACCGATCCGCAGCGCGAGCGAGGCCACCCTCCCCGACGACCTTCGCGCCGCCATCCAAGCCAACGCACGCGCGCGAAAGACGTTCAAAACCCTCGGGCGCGTGAACCTCTTTGCGCTGGCGTTCCGCACGAACAACATGAAAACGCCGGCCGGCCGGGCGAAGAAGATCGCCGAGCTGGTCGCGATGCTCTCGCGCGGCGAGACCATCGTACCCGAACGGCGCCGAAGCGCACCGGGTGGTCCCCGATCACGCTGAGTCCGCAACGGCACGGATGCTGCCAGCAATCGCGGCAGACCACTCATCGAGGCTGAAGTGACCCATACGCACGAGTACGACTGCATCGTTTGCGGCGCGCATTTCGACTCGCAGGACGATCTGGCCCGGCATGACCGCGAGGCGCACGAGCCGAAGCAGGTCGCCCCGGCCGACGATCGGGCTGAGCCGATCGGGAACGAAAGGGTGCGGGACGAAGATCGTTCGGACGACTCGATGCGCTGAGTCGGCGGCATCCGTCCGACGATCGTTAGCCCGCGGGTGTGTCCGACCGCGCGAAAGCTGTGGCGTTGTCGATGGCCCACCGATAGAAGGTCCGCGGCGGCGATCCGAGGATCTTCTCGGCGGTGGACGTCACGTACGCCGCATGGCCGAGCGTGGCCGCCCATGCCGAGAGTAGCATGTCGGCGATTCCAGCGGGCCACGGGCCCGCCATCCCGCGGCGAAACTCATCAGGCGACAGCTCCTCGAATCGGAGCTGTCGCCCGATCGCATCGCCGATCGCGCTTACCTGCGCGGACTGGCTCAGCGATTCGGGTCCAGTGAGGACGTAGTCTCCATTCGCGTGCTGGTCATCGAGCAGCACGCGCGCGGCCACCGCAGCGACGTCGCGCTCGTCGATCGGCGCCGTCTCCGCGGCGCCGTACGGCCAACGCACGACGTCGCCGCGCGAGATCTGTGGCCCCCACCAGTGCCGCGCGTTCGACGCGAACATCCCCGGCCGCAGGATCGCCACATCGAGACCTGACTCCGCGAGCACGCGTTCGATCTCGACGTGAAGACCGCGCATGGCGTTCGGCTGCTGGAAGAACGGGTGCGGCGTGCGATGTGGCGACGAGAGTAGGACGATGCGCCGACGCTCGGTGGACGCGTGAGCCGCGAGCCGCGCGACGACTCCCGACAGAGCGGATTGCGGCGCGGTCCACACGAGGAATACGGCCCCGACGCCTCGGAGTGCGGTGTCGAGCGATTCAGGTTCGGTGAAGTCACCGACCACGACCTCGGCTCCAGCGGGCAGCGCCGCGCGTTCCGGCCTCCGCGTGAGCGCGCGAACCGGCATGCCGGTACGCAAAAGCTCGTCGACTACGAGACACCCGACGCGGCCGGTGGCGCCCGTCACGAGGACCGCGCCCGGCCGCGTCAACGACGATCCCTATGCTGCGCGATGTTCTCGACCGTCTGCTCCGGCCCCGTCGGCCGGTATCCGTACTGAGCGGCGGGAATCGAATCGAAGGCCATGAGCAGGCGGCCGCCGAAGATGTCGCCGAACCTGACGAACTGAATGCTGGCCGCGGTCGGTGACTGGGGCGTCGCCGATGATTGGGCCGCGAGTGCCGCGGGGAGCAGGAGTGCCACAAGGACCGGGAGGCGACGGCGCATGTGATCCTGGAAAATCAGGAGACGAACGCATTACACACGGGGCGGTAAGACGTTCCGCATGGGCGCCGGCGCGCCGCGCTAACCCACGACCGCCGAATGCCGGCGTCGCCAGAGGAGCACGCCGCCTTCGCACGCGCAGGCAGCGCCGAGGACGATGAATCCGGAGTTGCCTCGCCGAAGCGTAAGATCGACGCTCAACGGCGGACTCCAGATGACGTGATTGATCGTTCCGAAGAGGCAGAGCACGTGTGCGGAGGAACGGGCGTGCGGAGAATGGAAGAGGCCGCGCGACGGAGTGCGGAGAACTGGACGGAGTGCGAGAATGACTCATCGCAAGGAACAACAGCGGCGCTACAACCGAGCTCGTGATATCCGTTTGCAGCCATCCGCCGGAGTGACTCCCGATGGGCGCAACTGTGGGGAGAATCTCGCACGGCAGTGCGGATATACCGAAAGCGAAACACCTCGAGGTAAAGCTCGAACCACGACAGGAACCAGAGGATGCCGGCGAACCGGCGCACGGCCAGGACGGTTCTATAGATATCGGTCACGTCTGAGCCAGCTCGCCATACCCAGAAACTAGCAGTGACTGCTTTGTCAAAGGATCTCGCCTTGACGCATCGCCTTCCGGCTCTTATTCCTTCCACTCATCTGATGACTGGAAGGACTGGTGCCGGAAACGCCAGTAGATCTCCTGCAAGGAACCGTCGACGTCCTCATCCTGCGCACGCTCGCCTGGGAACCGATGCACGGCTATGCCATCTCGCGGTGGATCGATGAGCACACCGATGGTGTGATCGCCGTCGACGGCGCCGCGCTGTACCAAGCGCTGCACAGGCTCGAGCGGCGACAGCTGATCGCGGCGACGTGGGGCGTCTCCGAGAACAACCGCAAGGCCAAGTACTACAAGCTCACTGCGCGCGGTCGCGCCGAGCTGCGTGCCGAGTCGGCCGTATGGCGATCGTACGCCGACGCGGTGGGTAAGTTGCTCAGCACCGGCTGATTCCACATGCGCCCACTCGTTCGTTGGTTCCGTTTTCCGTGGCGATCGCGATCCACGATCGCGCGCGACGTCGACAGCGAGATTTCGTTTCACCTCGAGATGCGCGTCGCGGAGCTGCGTGCGCGCGGGATGTCGGGCGAGGATGCGGTGCGGCGCGCCCGCGAGGAGTTCGGCGATCTCGACTTCACACGCGACTACTGCCGTCGCGTCGACGAGGTTGCCGAGCGAGAGGCTCGCGTGACCGAGCGCATCGCCGGCTGGGCGCAGGACGCGCGCTATACGCTACGCACCGTGCGGCGAAGTCCCGGCTTCGCCGCGGTCGCGTTGCTGACCCTCGCCCTGGCGATCGGCGCCAACGCCGCAATTTTCTCGGTCGCCCACGCCGTCTTGATTGCTCCGCTGCCATACGGATCGCCAACCGGCCTGCTGGCTGTCTTCGAGAGCTGGCCCGACGACCCCGCCGGCCGCTCGGCGATTTCCCCACCGAACTAGGTCGACTATCGTACGCGGCAGCACGCGTTCCCGATCTGGCTGCCTACGTCGGCATGGGCGAACTCACGTGGCGGACGCCGGTCGGTGAGCCGGAGATGCTCTCGAGCGTCGCGGTCACGCCGAATCTGTTCACGGTTCTCCAGGCGCCGTCACTGCACGGACGAACGTTCAACTCCGACGAAGGGAGTGCCGGCAACGACGGGGTCGCTCTCGTCTCGTATCGTACGTGGCGTACCCAGCTCGGCGGCGAACTCTCGGCGATCGGCAAGGCAATTCTGCTCAACGGACGAGCATACACGCTCATCGGCGTGATGCCGCCGCGGTTCACGCTCGGATTGGAAGAGGACGTGTGGACGCCGAGCGACTTCCACGATGAGCTGGCGAACTCCGTGGTGACACGGCGCCAACACTACGCACATGTGGTGGGTCGTATGAAGGCCGGTACGTCGCTCGCCGCGGCTCGCGCCGATCTCGACGGCATCGCGAAGGAATTGGAAGCCGAGTATCCGCAGGCAAACACCGGGCGCGCCACGGTCGTCGAGCCGCTGAGGACGTCGATGGCTGGATCGGTTGCGTCAGCGCTCGTCCTCATGCAGGGCGCGGCGTTGATCGTGCTGCTGATCGCATGCGCGAACCTCGCGAATCTCGCACTCTCCCGCGCGGTGGGGCGGCGGCGGGAACTGGCTGTCCGCACCGCGCTCGGCGCCGGCACGGGACGATTGGTTCGACAGCTGTTGACCGAATCTGTACTCGTGTCGCTGACCGGCGGCGCGTTGGGCGTCGTGCTCGCGCGCCTGGTGACGAGCCGCATGCTGGCGCTCAACCCCGAGGTGCTCCCCGCGCTGTTCGTGGCCACGGTGGATTGGCGCATCGTCGCGTTCAGCGCGGTGCTTTCGGTCGTCACGGGCGTGCTCTTCGGCGTCGCGCCGGCGCTCGGCGCCGCGCGCCCGGATCTTCAAGATGCTCTAAAAGAGAGCGGCCGCTCGGCGACCGTCAGTCGAGCGGGCGACCGGCTACGGCGCACGCTCGTCGCGGTCCAGGTGGGACTCGCCGTGATCCTGCTCGTCAGCACCGGCTTGCTGCTGCGGAGTTTTGCCGAGTTGACGCAGGTCCGGTTGGGGTTCGACCCCGATCACGTTCTCACGGCGCGCCTCCGCGCGTCCGGGGAGCGATACGACAGTACCGCCGCGATCAATTCGTTCTATGACGGTCTCCTCGATGAGATTGCGCACGCGCCCGGCGTCGTTGCGGTGGGTGCGGCGCGTGGCCTTCCGACGCGCGGCGGCGTGTCGAGCAGCATTCGTATCGAGGGCGAGCCGACTGACGAAACGCACCTCCCGGATCTGGGTTACATCTCCGTGCGCGGCGACTACTTCAAGGCGCTGCGCATCCCCGTGGTCGCCGGACGCGTATACAACGCGACGGACCTCGCGACGGGCCCCGAGACCGGGGTCCTCAACGAGACGGCGGCAAGACGGTTCTTTCCCAGAGGCGACGCGATCGGCCGCCGCATTCGCATCGGGCCAAATCCAAATGGAACGTGGATCACGATCATCGGCATCGTAGGCGACATCCGCGATCAGTCGCTCGATATTCCTGCGAGGCCAACGCTGTTCCCAATCACCGCGAGACTGGGACCGCACGCTGACGCTGTTCGTCGCACGTCCGGCGACGCCATGGCGCTCGCGGGGGAGATCAAGCGAGCGCTTCGCCAAGCCGATCCGTCGCTCGCGACGCGCGATGTGGAAACGCTGAACGACGTGCTGGCCCTGGATCTTGCGCCGAGACGATTCGCCCTCGCGGTGTGCGCGGCGTTCGCGGTCGTGGCCTTCATGCTCGCGGCGATCGGAATCTATGGCGTGCTATCGTACATGGTCTCGGCGCGTTCGCGCGAGCTCGGAGTGCGAATCGCGCTCGGCGCGACCCCGCGCGACGTGATGCTGCTCGTCGCGCGGCAAGGCCTGGCGCCGGCACTCCTCGGTGTCGTGCTCGGTGTCGGCGGCGCGCTCGCCAGCGGTCGCGTTCTCGCGAGCTCGCTCTACGGCGTCGGCCCGCTCGATCCGAAGACGTATGTCGCGGTCGTCGCGACCGTGCTCGCGATTGCCGCCGCGGCGTGCTTGGCTCCGGCCGTACGGGCGATGCGCGTCGATCCGCTCACGAGCATGCGGTCGGATTGACATCAGCGGCCGCTTGACCAACTAAAGAATCTCGATGCTTCGCTCGGCGACGATCGGGAGAGCGGTCCCCGACGTCAGCATCACGCGCACGCGATACTGTCCGGGCCTGAGGCGTGAGAGATCCACCGTCACGCCGCGCGGCGCGATTCCGCCTTCGATCGACGGTGACTCGCGCCACCGAATGTCGAGTCCCCCGATCCGGATCCATGACGTGCATTCCCACGAGAGCGCGATGGATCAACCCTTCGTCGACAGGCTCCACCTCCACCGCGTAGTCGAACGTCTCGCCCTCGGGGCGCAGGCCGTACGTCTCCCAGAAAATGCCGATCTGCCGGTTGCTTGGTGCCGTCATCGCATGCAACGCGAGTGGAACGGCTTCCGCGAGCGACTTCGGGGGCGTCGAATCCAGCGGCGAGTACAGCAGGAGATCTGAAAGGCTCAGCCGCGCGCCCGTCGCCGGCAGCCTGGGCGCGAAGCGCGTCCGCTCCGCCGAGTGGTTCGCCGAATCGAGGACCTCGAGGCTGACGACCACGGGGCGCCACGGCGCCATCAACGTGGAAATGATTTTGGCGCCCGCGTTCTCGATCGTCGTGCCGAACGGCGGAAGGACGCCGCCCCGATCGACGGCGGCCGCGAAGACTCCGGCTTGTCGAGGTTCGTTGCGCGTCCCGCCGTCGTTGACCTCGAACGCCGCGACGATGAACGCCGAGTCGCCGCGCCGAAAGAGCGCGACCTGGTGATTGATGAGCGGCTCGAAGCTCGTTGCCCAGACGGGCGCATAGGTCGGCGTGCTCTCCACGTTCTGAAACTCCCAATCCTCCGGCGTCAGTTGATCCGGCGACGCGAATACGTGCGCGTCGGGGAAGAAGTTGAACGCCGGTTGGCGCCTGATGCCGGCGATTGGTGGCGGCCCCAACGCGCCGGGGCGCACGTCGCCCTGCGTGTACCAGAGCGCCGGGCCATAGCGAAGCACCGTCTCACGATCGTCGCCGCGCGCCCAATCGCCCATCGTCGTCCGGCTGTCCCTCTCGATGTACGTCCGCGTGATCCGCGCGAGACATTCCGTGCGCAGATCGTTCTCGCTCGTCAGGTACAACGGTTGAACGAGCCGCCAGAACGCGGCCGTCATCGAGTCTCGCTGCTCTCCGTCCGCGCGGCCGTACGGCCCCGCGGCGCGCCCGAGGAAGAGCGCGAGGTCCTCGAATCGTTTGCGATCCGACTCGGGCAGCTCGTCGAGCGCCAACGAGAAAGCGGCGTCGGCGCGCGGAAATTTGCCGTACTGCTGCGCCGTATATCCGACGAGCGCGAAACACCAACTCGTCGTCGCCCGGACGTTCGCCGTCGCGGCGCACGCGACACCAAGGCTGTCCGCCGCTTGCGGACGTCCAGCTTCGATGAGATAGCGGACCCTCTGGCCGAGAATCCACCGATCGCCGGGGATCATGGCGCCGAGACTGTCGAGGATCGTCAGAAGCCGAGCTCGCGCCGCGACGACCTCGAGGGCCTCTTGCGGTGGATCGGACGCGACCTGCTGGAGAAAGCAGTAGTGACCGATGACCGCGTCGCAGCCGGTGGCGCCGACCAACGCCGCGTGCGGCAGGAGTCGCCGCCGCAGCGATTCGAAGTCGCCTTGCGCCCGCCGCGCCAAGCGCCACGCCCGCGTGGAATCGCGGCTCGTGACGCCGACCGTGGGGGCCGACTGGCGAACGGGCGCAAGGGCGTCGGCCGCTTGGGACGGTCCGGCGCTCTGCTGAAACGACGGCGCCGTTCCCACGACGATGAGCGCCGACAACGTGACCAACATTGGAGTGTCACTACCTCAGCGGTGAAACATTGCTCCGCTGAGGCAGGACGGGCAGGCGATGTGCCGTCCGCTGAGAGACCTGCGCGAGAACGGGTAGTACTAACGGCCAATCAGAGGCGTGCGGAGGCGGGGTTCGGAGAACTGGGGACGAGGATGAGGGACGAGTGCGGTGGACGTCTCACCCGCGGCCGCTAAGAGATCTTAGATACCCGCATGGACCGACTCCGCACTCCTTCTCGTCCCTCGTTCCAGTTCACCGCACACCGTCTCCGCTCCCGGTCCACACCGCCGCCGCACTCGTCTCGCGATCAGCCTTGCACGCGTCGCAGATACGCTCGGAGCCTGGACACATCCGCGCCCGCATCCGCGAGCCCGACGTATCCATCCGGCCGGATGAGATAGAGAGCACCATCGAGCACGCCCGCCTCGCGCGCCGCGTCGTTGCATTCGAACTCATGGAGCTCGACGCCGAGCGCTGAACACTCCGCCCCGAGCACCTTTGGTGCGCGGCCGTACACGTGGACCTGCCACCGCAGCGACGTAAGCGGCGCGAAGTTGTCGGATCCATCCATCCTGATCCATGGAAGCCGGTCGCCGGCGATGATCGAACCCGTCTTACCCTCGCTCAACGCGCTGTCATGGTATGAGACGTTGATCTGCGACACGGTCCGGAAGAACAGCCGGCGCATCGCGCGGATGCGAAAGACGATCGGCGCCAGGATGGGAACGATGCGCCTGCGGACGACTCGCGCGAGCCTGCCCTTTCGCGTCACGAACGTGAAACCGCGATCGGTGGTCTCGACCAACCGCCGCGCGAAGGCGATACGCTCGGTCTCGTACGTGTCGAGGATCGCGGAGCCGGCCTCGCCCTCGAGCACGGCCGCGAGCTTCCACGCGAGATTCACCGCGTCGCCGATGCCGGTGTTCATCCCCTGGCCGCCGACAGGGCTATGCACGTGGGCGGCGTCGCCGAGGAGGAAAGCTCTGACCGTCGCGAAAACGCGGCGCCACGCGATGGTGGACACGGTACGTCGAGAACCAGTTCACGCTGGCGTTCGCAAGCTGCATCCGATCCACCGCCCGACTCTTGACGTCGTCGAACGTGACCGCGTGATCGGGCTTCTCGCTTCCGTGCACGAGGCCGACCAACCGCAGGTTGCCGGCACCCTTCAACGGGAAGACCAGGAGGAAATCGGCGTCCTCGAGGTCGACGTGCAGCTCGTCGTTGACGAGGGGGCCGCCTGCATGAACGTCGGCGACATAGAAATATCCCTGATACGTGCCGCCCGGAAACTCGATGCCCAGCTCGTGTCGGACTGTCGATGACGCGCCGTCGCAGCCGGCGACGTACGGCGCATCGAACAGTTCTTCGCCGGTCTTCGTTCGGAGCGTCGCGGTCACCCCGTCGGCGTGCTGCTCGAGATGGACGAGCTCCGTCTCGCGCTCGACGCGAACGCCGGCTCGCTCGAGATGGTCGATGAGCATCCGCTCGTGCGCGTCCTGCGGGTACACCAGCGCGAAGGCGAAGGGACTCAGTCCTTCGCCGATGGCGTCGATCGGAACACGAGCCCGAGGTCGGCCGCTCACCCAGAGATTGAGCGCCGGTACCTTGACGCCGCCCGCAATCGGCGTCGTCCGCGATTCCGATCTGCTGGTAGAGCTCGAGCGTCCGCGCCTGGACGGCCAGCGCTCGCGACGTCGTTCCCGGTCGTTCGGCGCGGTCGATGATCCGAATCGGTATCCCGAGCCGCGTCAGCCAGAGGGCGAGGACGAGTCCCGTCGGGCCGGCGCCGACGACGAGGACTGAGGCGGCGGTGTCAGGCACGCTTCATTATGAAGATGACGCCGACGCTCAGGACGAACACTCCGTCGCAGAGCGCTTCCAGTCGCGTGTCGGCGCGGGCTTCCGTCATTGCGTCTCTCCGCCTCGCCTCGCGATCAGGCGCATGGCCTTTCGGCTGACGAAGCTTTGCTCGTGGAATCGCTCGCCCCAAGACAACGGCGTGACATCGCGATACTCGTGCACCAGCTCGTCGCCAATGAATCGCAGGCGCTTCCGCAGCGAGGCTCTCGCGTTGGGGTCGGCGCCATGGTCGAGCAGCAGCTCGGCAAAGTCGTCGCTGTCCCGCATTCGGCGGGATTGCGTTACCACACATCCGAACAAAGCGGTGTGTCCGCCGAAACCCTCGGCGTCAGTCGCCGCAGGGGCGTCCACGTGCATGCCTTGCGCGAGCAACCATCGGGCGACCTCCATTTCGTCATAGTCCACGCATAAGTGGAGGAGCGTGGATCCGGCCAGCGGCGTCGCGTGCAGGGCAAGCGAGTGGTCTTCGTGACAGCCCAACGCCGGCGGGTAGATCTCCTCGTGCGAGAACGCGCGAGATAGCAAACGCGCATCGCGCCGAACATGCTCCTTTAGCAAATCGATGCGCCCGCGGTGGACCGCCATTGTAGGTGTGTCGGGAAGCCCTACGCCGTGGCGCACGAACAGCTCGAGGCAAGCATGCTTCCCCTCCGGATCGCGCACGTACCCTTCGAGCACCATCGCGACGGGCGCGAAGCCGTCGGGAACACCCGCGCCAACCGGCGCGCCCATCTCGAGCAGAAAGCGAAGCCCTGACGCGTTGAGTGTCTCGGCCGGGCCAAGCACTGTCTCGCCACTCGGGCGCGCGCCGAGCGCGTGCAGCTGGCGGGCGGCGTCGAGTTCGCCCTGGAGGCAGGCGCGCGCGAACGCGTGATCGAGGTCGGTCGCGCCAAGCTCGCGAAGCATGGCGATGATCCGCGTGCGTCCGAGGTTCGCCGCGTACGACATCGGCGGGCCCCAGTTCTCCCCCGTGATGCCGCGCGCCGATTCCGTAATCAGTGCGGGATGGCGCTCGAGCAACGACGCGCAGATTCGGTCACGCGATCGTGGCAGATGGCGTCAGTGACCTCGCACGCGAGCACGAGCCGCGGCCAGCTCGCGAGGCCGTAGCTCCGCGCCAACGCGAGTTGGGCATCGACGAGCGTCGCCGATTCGGGCTGCGGATGCGCGGGATGGTGCGTCGCGAGATCGGCGATGGCGTCGGCGTCACGCCGGTGAATCGCGCGAAGGAGATCCTTGGCCTGGCGCCGGAGCTGACGCAGGTTGGGATGCACGGGGAAATGACGCTCGGTCACGGACAACCTCCTTGGAACTGCCCGATGTCCGCTGTCGACGGGCGAAAGGAGGTTCGTGAGAACCGCTCGTCACTTCGTGCTGGTCAGGTGGACTCGGCCCTTTCCGCGGACGGGAGGCGCCCTGCGCGCCACCGAGATGCTATTCGCGGCGATTCCGAATGGCAAGTCGCCGCGCCCGCGGAACAGTCGCGCTGCCGGCTTCACTCCACGGTCAACGTCACCACGGGATCGACACGGGCGGCGCTGCGCGCCGGGACCAGGCACGCCGCAACGGTCACCACGATCAGCACGCCGCAACTCGCGGCCATCGTGGCCGGATCGAACGCGGAGACGCCGACGACGAGACCGCGCATCGCGCGACCCGCGAGCAAGGCGACGACCACGCCGATCGCGATGCCGGCTCCGGCGATGCGCAACCCGTCACGCACTACCGATGCCACGACCTGGCGCCGGCGCGGCGAGAGCCAGGCGGATGGCGACACGAGTGCGGACACGAGAGCGGATACGCGAACAATCCGTACGTTCCGACGGCCGCCAGCAACAACGCGGTAAGGCTGAACGCAACCAGCAACAACATCTGAAAGCGCGGCGCGCGCAGCGCGGTGGCGACGAGATCGGGCATCGTGCCAATGTCCATCGGTCGCAAACTCGGATCGATCGCGCGAAGCCGCGCGCGGACAGCGCCCATCACGGACGCGGGAGGTACGCTCGTTCGCAGTACGATGTAGGTGTACGACCTTGGCTCCTGGCGGTTCGACCAGTACAGCTCCGGTTGCGCTGGAGCGCTCGGATTCGGCGGCGCGACATCGCGTACGACGCCGACGACCCGCACCTGCATGCGGTTGGAGAACAGCGAGAGCTGTTTGTCGAGCGGCGAATCGCCCGGCCAGAACCTCCGCGCAAGAGTCTCGTTCACCACGACGACGGTCGGCATTCCCCGCCTGTCCGCCTCGCTCAGACCGCGTCCGCTCACGACGGCGACGCCGAGCGTCGCGAAATACGACGGGCTCATGTCGTACCATGCGGCCGGCGCACGCGCCATGCCTGAGCGATTCGAGTAGATGACGTCATCGGTCCCATCGCCGCCGAACAAGGGTCCGCCTGACGCCGAGCCGACGCGCTCGACGCCGGGAATCGCCGTCAACTCATTCTCCATTCGGCGCAGGAGCGCGGCGACGGCGTCTCGATCCTTGTAGCGGTCGGCCGGCGCGAACACCGAGAAAGTCAAAAGATGATCGCGCTCGAACCCGGGATTCCACGCGGTGCGCGACCGCGAACGAGTGCGGAGAGAGTACGGAGGCCGGTTGTATACAGTGCAAGGGCCAACTCGCCGACGACTAGCAACCGCGCCGAGAGCGCGCTGCCAGCGGTCGAGCCTCGGCCGCCTTCACGAAGCGTGTTCATGAGGTCGGCACGGACGGCGAACCACGCGGGTGCCAGCCCAAATAGAAGAGTGGTGGCGACGGACACCATGAGCGCGAACGCCAGAACCCTGGCGTCGATCCGAACGTCGCTCATTCTGGGAATGCCGGCCGGAGCGAGGCTCTTGAACGCGATCGTTCCCCAGTGGGCGAGGAATATCCCCAACAGCGCACCCGCCGCCGCGAGCACGAAGCTCTCCACCAACAGGCCCCGCACAAGCCGCCAGCGATTCGCTCCCACCGCGGCGCGCAACGCGAGCTCACGTGAACGCGCTTCGGCGCGAGCGAGCAGCAGATTCGCCACGTTGGCGCACGCGATCAGGAGAATGAACGAGACGGCCGCCAGGAAAAGAACGAGCACCGGCCGGACGCCGCCGACGACGAGATCCTGCAGGGATTCCACATGCAGATCCCAACCTTGAGTCTTCGCGAAGTGCTCGCTGCGCAGCTGCGTGGCGATCCCAGCCAGCTCGGCGCGGGTGCTCGCCAGCGACGCGCCCTGACGCCGTAGACCGTACGCGACGAATCCGCGCCATTCACGATGATCTTCGTCGGTGGGGTTGATGTGAACGGTTCGCCAGAGCACCACCGTCGGGAATTGGGGAAGCTGAAAATCGGCCGGCAGCACTCCAACGACGGTGACCGGCTTGCCATCCAGCACGATTCGGCGGCCGACCACGTCGGCCGCGCCACCGAATCGCGTCTGCCACATTCCATATGAAAGAATCGCGACGATGCTCTCGCGGCCGAGCAGGTCCGACCGCTCGAAGAGACGGCCGAGGACGGGGCGAACCCCGAGCGCTCGAAACAGGTCGGGTGTCACGATACCGCCGTTCACGGCCTCGGGACCGTCGGCGGTGGATAGATGGTAGGGCCAGGAGCGACCGATACCGATGGCCTCGATGGCCTTCGACCGCTTGGCAATATCTTCGACGTTCGGCGGGGAAATGCTGCACCAGTCCGCGGTGGCGCCGGGATACTGCTCGCAGATCGTCACGAGACGATCGGCGTTGGCGAACGCCAGCGGCCGCAAAACGATGCCGTCGACGATCCCGTAGATGGTCGTAGTCGCGCCCATGCCGAGCGCCAGCGTGATGACGGCGGTCGCCGTGAAGGCTAAATGCGAGCGCAGACTGCGGAGAGCGTGACGAAGATCGGAGAAGAGGTCGTGCACCGGCAGATCCTCCAATTGAGCAACCCACGGCTCGTGGTCCTCGAACCAGACATGCGTCATTCACCCCAGGGGCGAGCCGCGGTGCGGGACAGGCACGCGTGTCGTCTTCCACCACCCGATCAGCACGGGCAGAGCGAACGTGAGCGCGTAGTAGACGAAGACGTCCGGCTTGTAGTAGCCGTCGGCCGGATGGAACGTCGCGACAATGAAGATGTAGTCAAAGACGATGGCGATGAGCGTCCATACCACGCCGAGGAGCGCGTAGCGTGCAATGCCGTCGCTTCGGACTTTGCTCACCAGCACCCAACAGGTGATGGCAACGCCGATCGGCAGTATCAGCCACCCAACGAGCGACGTCCCAACGACGCCGATCAACACGATGCCGAGGACGTACCCGACTAACCAAAGGGCGACGCCCCAGCCCAGCAGTTCCTTCGCGAAGCGGCGGTTCATGATAGCTCCCATGATGAGCGCGGCAGTGCGCACCATGGTTCACTTACGCCGGACACCGACGATACGTCTGTCAGGGCTTTGGGAGTGCTGCGTCGGGCAACTGCCGCACGAGGACCACCGACTACGCACCCATCGGCTGCGAGCCGAGGCAGTCGTCAACCGCCGCGCGAGTCGCCCGCTCTACGATCGCGTACAACCAGTCCGCGTACGCCGCCGTTCCCACCCACGGAAAGTCCGGACGCCACTGATCCGACGGCTGATGGTAATGATCGAACTTGCGCAGCGCCTCGGCGCGTTGTGCGTCGGTGTATCCGCGCCACACCGCTCCCGGAATCGGGAACACGATCGGCACGCCGCGCTGCGCGAAGACGAACACGTCGTTGATCGGTCTTGGCGCCGACGCGGTCGTCGTCCAACCGCGCGCGCGCGCGAGTGAATCCGCGATGCGCGAGCCAGGGTTCGGCGGCTCGGCACCCATGACCTGCCAGGCGAGCGCCTCTCCCGCCGGCGATCCCGCGTCGACGCCGATCAACAGCTTGAGGCGATCGATGAACGGCGCCGCGTCGGCACGAGCGGCGAGCGCCTTGGCGCCGAGCAATCCCTGCTCTTCGAGATTGAAGAACATCACGACGAGCGGACGGTCGCCGGGAGACTGCACGTATCGCCGAGCGACGTCGAAGATCATCGCGATCGAGACGGCGTCGTCGAGAAAGCCGTTGTAGATCGAATCGCCGGTCGCATCCGGCGGTCCGACGCCCAAATGATCGAGGTGCGCCG
Organism: uncultured Gemmatimonadaceae bacterium; assembly: GCA_963736315.1. Classification (GTDB taxonomy): domain Bacteria; phylum Gemmatimonadota; class Gemmatimonadetes; order Gemmatimonadales; family Gemmatimonadaceae; genus JAQBQB01. The sequence continues at coordinate 634,708 of CAVTOB010000002.1, forward strand.
TCATGCCGACGAGGTCACCGGTCGTCTTGCCGTTCCGCCCGGGAAAGACGCCGACCACGTTGTAGACCGTGTCGCTCGGATGCGGTGGCGTCGTGAACGGAACCAGCACCGACGTGCCGAAGACCGGTCGCGCTCCTGCCTGCTCGAGCATCCGCGCGAGCTGCTTGGCGACGCGCGCGTTCTCCGGCGTCCACGGACCGCGTCCACGATTCGCGTCCGACGACAAGTCGCGGGCGAGCGCCGCAATCGCGACCGTATCGGCGTTTGTCGCCGGCCGCTGCGCCGCGACGCTCAACATGGGTGCCGCGAGCGCGCCCGCCGTCACCATGAGCGACGCGAACCCTTTCCACCTGCCGACCCCGGCCATCCTACCTCCGCCATCCCGTTCGATCACCTTCCGGGAAACGTAAGCCTCGTCCGACGTGGGGACGGCATTCCGCAAGGTTCCATCTTGCATTCGGTGTGACGCGCGGCGTCCTACAACCTCTGAACGCAGCCCCTATGCGCTCGATAAGCGCCCGCGGGAGCGCCGATCGCCATGCCGACTCCGGTCGTGATGAGCATGCCTCGATCGAAGTCGAAGTGGCGACCCGTCGCGCCGGCGATAGCGGCCGGCGCCACGAGGATGAACGGCGCCACGAGAAATCCGCCAAGCCCGCCGGCGAGGGCGCCCTTCGCGGTGCCGGACCATGCGGCGCGCCGGCAATCGCTCGCGCTCGTCGGGAGCGACGGACTCGGCAACCTGAGATCCGGGCACCGGTGAGTCGCCGTCAAGCGCCCGACTCCGGACCCCAACACCCCGCCCCACGTCGCGCCCCAGAGATATGGAAGTCGCTCGTTGGCGGTGATCCGATGGTCGCGATCGGACTGCAGCGCCATGCCGAGCACGAACGCCGCGCCCACCGCGCCGCCGATCACCATGCTGCGCGTCGGTTCCCCGCGACACGCGCTAGAGGTCTGAGCGAGCGCTGAACTCTGCACGGTCCGGCCGCTAATGCAAGGCACCCCGCGGTTCGACAGAAGCGGCGGCCAACTCGCCCGACCACTCCAATCACGCCTGTTGAGCGGATTCTCATCCGACCTCTCAATCGCTCGTCTGCCATTCGCTGACCGCCCACCGATGACTGGCCGGTGCCAAGAGCGCAGCCGCCTGTCCGGCCGGCATCCACTCGAGAAGATGATCGGGTTCACTCGGTTCACCAGCCGCGCCGAGCACAGCCGCGTCGCAGAACGTGTTTCGCTTCTCGAACTGCGCCTGCTCCGCCGTAGAAAAAACGTGCTCGATCGCGGTGCGACGCCACCGCCCGACTTGGATGTCGAGGCCACATTCCTCGCGCGCCTCCCGCACCACGGTGCCTTCGGGTGCCTCGGCGTCGTCGCTGCCGCCGCCTGGCAGCGAGAGTCCAATGGGAGTGTGAACGACAGCGAGACGGCCCTGGCGGTCAGCGATGATGCCGTAGGCGCTCGGGCGAACGATTGCGAAAACGGCAGTTGGAGGAGCCCCGAAGACTGGAACGTTCATCCAGTCAGTCATCGACGAGATCATCACGGCTGTTCAGCGAACGACGCGCCGTCGGGGCGGCGGTCGGTTTCGTTCTCCAGCCCGCCTTACGGACCGACGCCGGTGCGCGACGCTCCCACGCGGCCTCCAGTGCGTTCTTCACCGCGCGCCGCGAAGCGACGCGCAGTAGAACCGAAGTGCTTCCCGCCCGCCCCCACGCTCCCGCCGCCGGCTTGAACGCCTTCGGATGATCGCGCACGAGTAATTCCTGATCGTTCGGCGAAAGCATTATCGTGCCGTATTGCCGATCCGGATGACCGAGCGTCGCGAAGATTTTGCCACCGACGCGGAAGTCTGCGTGGCCCATGTGCTGCCCTTCATCGGCGCCCGCCAATGACAGGGCAATTCGACGAAACTCTGTGGGAGTCACGCGGCAAACTCGTCTTGGATTCCCAACGCTAACTCAAGCGCGTTCTTCCCAAGGGAACAAGACCCAGCCATTCTCCCAGCGCCAGACTCCGCACTCCTTCCCGTTTCCGTTCAGGTCACCGCACACCGCCACCGCACTCGCTTGCCTCAATTCATCGGAATCGCGACCGATACCCTGCACCTCCGTCCGCTCTCACCCGCGGAGCTGCTTGCGCTACGCGAGGGCGACGAACAGTTCGCGGCCGAGTCGCGTCTCAAACCAGCCGACGGCCTTCGCGCGATGCTCGTGTCCGACGACGTCTCGCCGGCTTGGCTCGAGCGCTTGCACGCCGCCGTGGATCGGGATCCTTGGCAATTTGGCTACGTCGTCCTCGAGAAGATGACCGGCGTCGCGGTCGGCATGGCCGGCTTCAAGGGCGCGCCCGACAAGGACGGCGTCGTCGAGATCGCCTACGGGATCGCCCCAGCCTACCGCGGTCTCGGCTACGCGACAGAGGCCGCGAAAGGGTTGGTGGAGTTCGCGAGCGCCGACGAGCGCGTTCGGCGCATCTGTGCGCACACGCTACCCGAGCGCAATGCGTCGACCTTCGTGCTCACGAAGGCCGGTTTCGAGCTCCGTGGCGCGGTCGTCGATCCCGAGGACGGCCCCGTGTGGCGCTGGGAGCGCGACCCCGACGAGCGGTTTCGCTAGCCCGATCTGATGTCCGGCCTCGAGCTCGTTCTCCTGCTGCTCGCGGCATCGGTGTGCCTGCGCATTGTCGCCGAGCGCTGGCGAATTCCGTACGCGACGCTGCTCGTGCTGGGCGGACTCGCGCTCGCCAAGATACCACACCTCCCTCGCATCGAGCTGGCGCCGGACGTCCTGTTCCTCGTGTTCGTCCCGCCGCTGCTGTATTGGGGTGCCGCCGCGTTTCCACTGCGAGACCTGCGACGCTCGTCCGGGCCGATCCTGCGGCTGGCCATCCTCATGGTGCTCGTGTCTTCCGCGGCCGTCGCCGTCGTGGTTCGCGCCATCGACCCCGCGTTCACGTGGGCCGCCGCGTTCACGCTCGGCGCGGTGATCTCGCCGCCCGACCCAATCGCCGTCCTGTCCGTGATGCGCTCGGTGCGCCTTCCGCGAGACGTCGAGCGCATTCTCGAGGGCGAGGGATTGCTCAACGACGCCACGGCGCTCGTGCTGTATCGCATCGCGGTCGCGGCCGCGGTGACTGGCGCGTTCGTCCCGGGGACCGCCGCCCTCCAATTCCTCGTCGTCGGCATCGGCGGCGCGGCGATCGGCATCGCCATTGGCATGTTGATTCTCCGGCTGCGCCGGCTCACGCAGCGCAGCGACGTCGCCGACACCACGCTGTCGCTGTTGACGCCGTTCGCTGCGTATCTGGCGGCCGAGTCGGTGCGGTGCTCGGGCGTGCTCGCCGTCGTTGCCGCCGGCGTGTACGTCGGACGCAACATTCAGGCGATCGTATCGCCGGCGTCGCGCGTGCAGACCGCGAGCATGTGGACGGTCACGACCTATCTCCTCGAGTCCTTGATCTTCATTCTCGTGGGGGTCGAACTGCCGTACGTCGTGCGCGATCTCGAACCGGCGAGACTCGCGTCACTGATACGCGAAGCGGGTGTGGTCTTCGCGTGCGTCGTCGTCGTGCGGCTCGTCTGGGTCTTCCCCAGCGCGTACGTCGGCGGAAAAATCGGCCGCTGGATCGGGCACAGCCACCGGACGCCACCGACGTGGCGCCAGATTCTTTTCGTGGGGTGGGCCGGCGTGCGCGGCGGCGATTCGCTCGTCATCGCGCTCGCGCTTCCACTCGCGACGGCCGCGGGCCAGCCGTTCCCGGCGCGCGAACGCATCATCTTCATCACGTTCGGCGTGATACTCGCCTCGCTCGTGCTCCAGGCGCCGACGCTGCGTCCGCTGGCGCGCGCGCTCGACCTACACGCCGACGGAACGGTCGAAGACGAAGAGGCCCACGCGCGGCTGGCGTCCGCCGAGGCCGGGCTGGTCGCGCTCGACGAAATCCCGCGCGATGGGCTGCAGTATCCCGAGGTGATGCGCTATCTGCGCCAGCGGCATCTGCAACGCGCGCGGCGTTGGGCGGCCGACGAGACGCGCCGCTTCCAGGATCACTCCAGCGAGATCGACCATCAGCATTTCGTCTCGTCGCCGCCGTCGCACGAAGCCGGTGAGCTCGACGCCCGCCGCGCCGTCGAATACCGCCGCATTCGCTCGGCCATGATCGCCGCCGAGCGGCGCGCGCTCTTCGACCTTCGCGACCGCGCCGTGATCGGCGACGACGTCATGACGACGGTCCAGCACGAGCTCGATCTGGAACAGATGCTGCTCGAGAGCGCGCAGCCGGTCGTCGAGCCGCCGAGCGAGGTGCAGGTCTCCGGGCATTCTTGAGTGCGGGGGCGGAGTGCGGAGAACTGGAACGTGTACGGAGGCGGAGTGCGGAGACCTGGAACGAAGATGAGAAACGAGCGCGGCGGACAGCGCGTCCGATGATGCCCGCAGAAGCGCGAGCCCCGCCGCGGCCTCATGCCCCGGTCGCATCGTCGACCACCGCGATCGCGTCGATGGAGAACAGGAGCCCACGTGGGAGCTCGACGATCGGCGTCGAGCGCACGGGAGGCGCGTCGGGAAAGTACTCGGCGAAGAGCGCGTTGAGCGTCGGAAAGGCTGCGCCGTCGGCGACGAAGCAGGTGACTTTGACGACCCGCTCGAGGCGACTCCCGGAGTCCTCGAGTACGGCGGCGAGATTGGCGAACGCTTGCCGCGCCTGCGCCTCGAACGTGTCGCCGGCCACGACGCCGCTGGAGGGATCGATCCCCGGCTGCCCCGCCGTATACACGACGTTGCCGACACGAATCGCTTGCGAGTACGGGCCGATGCGGGGCACGCGATGGCTTTCGACGACTTCGGAGCGTAGAGCCATGGAAGTTTCTCGGAGTCTGGGACGGAGGGGCACGACGTTCTTACGCGAAAACCGCCCCAATGCGGACCGCCGAACGCATCCTCCGAACAAAGAACACCGAAGAAAGCCCCGTCGCCCGGTGATTGCGCGCACATCGCGGCCAACCACTGCGCGTCCCGTTTCAGACTCGTGACCGAATGGAAGTCACAAAGGAAGATCGACGAACGATTCTCCGGCCTCGCATTTCGATTCGACGTTGTCACCCATTCGGCCTGGAGGCATCGATGTCGCACGGCAAGTGGTTTAGCGCGCTCGGTACGTGTGCCCTTCTCACAAGCGTGAGCACCACCGACGCGAGCGCGCAACAGATCAAGACCGTTTTCGTGATCGCGATGGAGAATCACAATTGGACTCAGCCCGCGAATCAGTTCACCGGCACGATTCAGCAGGTCTTTCACAACCCGGCCGCTCCGTTCATCAACAGCCTCGTCGACGGCTCGGCCTACGCAATCGTCAACGGCTCCCTCGTTCACATCAGCGAACAGGTCGCGTACGCGACGAACTACCACAACGTCCTGGCCACTCCCGGCGGAAACAATCCTCACGTCCACCCGTCCGAGCCGAGCTACATCTGGGCGGAAGCGGGCACCAACTTCGGCGTGCTCAACGACAACGATCCGTTCGATCCCAAGGGCCCGACCAACCAGGACACGGACCAGCATTTGAGCGGCCTGCTCCAAGCGGCCGGAAGGACGTGGCGGTCGTATCAGGAAGACATCGACCTGATGAAGAATGGCTCCGGCCAGCTCACCAACTTCCCGCTCCCACAGGAGCAATGGACCGTACCCCTCAAGAGTTTCAACGGGAATTTCGCCGCCGGCTTCCTCAACGATTTCGATCTGTCCACCCAGTTCAACTACGCCGCCAAGCACAACCCGATGTTGTACTTCACCGATACCAACGGCGGCAACGACCCGAGTATCGCGAATCCCCTTTCGTCGAATTACGCGCCGCTTCAACAGCTGTTCTCGGATCTCGACAACAACAACGTCGCGGAATACAACTGGATTACGCCCAACCAGTTCAACGACATGCACACCGCCCTGACGGGCGGTTACAAGGGTCTCAGCGGCGATCCGGCAAAGATCAAGCAGGGCGACGACTTCCTCGCTCAGGTCGTCCCGGTCATCATGGCCTCGGACGCCTACAAGAATCACGGCGCGATCATCATCTGGTGGGACGAGTCCGAACAGGACGCCGTCGGCGACAATCCCGACGACTTCAATCACACCATCGGCGAGATCGTCATCTCGCCACGCGCGCACGAGAATGTCGGCGGCCTCCCCTACGCCAGCACCATCAACTACACGCATTCCTCCGACTTGCGCACGATGCAGGAAATCTTCCGCGTCGGGCCGCTTCTCGGTGATGCCGCCAGCGCCAAGGACCTGTCGGACCTGTTCAAGCCCGGCGCCGTTCCCAAAAAGCCGTAGCCCGGAATCGGTTGGTTCAGCTCGTTGGGTGAACGAGCGCGCTCGGGGTGGGACTGTCCTCCGCGGACCGCTCGCGGTATTGCCGAAATGCTGCCGGCAATACTGCAACGGCTCCGCTCCGGACAGTCCCACCCGCTCGCTCATTCGTGAATTAGCCCGGAGTGGCGCGGACCGTCGCGCGCACAGACCTCCTCCGCGTCACGCTGGGTCTCATGTCAGAAGTCGGATGTCAGTTTCCCGACTTCTAGCGCACAGCCGATACATCCAACGGCCAGTAGAACTCAGAGTGGCCGGCACTCCAACGGGCCCTTTCGCGGGCTGGGCGAGACGACCTTCGGGGCGGATTGCGCGGCTCCGATGATCGCGAGCACGCGGAAAACGCGATGAACGCGGATCATGGCACCTCCGTTGGAGGACGTTCCTCGTTCCGGGTCACCGCACCCGGCTACCGCACTCTCTATTCTGAGAGGAGTGCCGAGCCCTCAACTCACCTGGGCCCAGGCCGGCGGAACATCACCCACATCATCAGCGCCAGCGCGCCGCTCACGACGACGACAAGCGTGTGGCCTTCGACGAACTGGACCACATCCGCCAGTCCTCCCCATTGAGAGAGATTGGTCGTCGGTCCACTCGCCAACAGACCTTTCTGCGGGGAGAGCTGCACGACCGACCATCCGCAGAAGATCGCGAGGGCGATGCAAATCAACCCGAACCACGGCACTCTCGCGTTCGCGGGCCGCGGCGGCTCACTCGAATGGGTGATCACGAAGGGGGTTCCTCTCAACCAGCGCCGATTGAGTAACTAGAACTCCGCGGAATATCGTGAGGCCTCGCGTGGTCGCGGCAGCGGGGGAAGCGTTCGTTTACGGAGATGTAAGCGGTCACCCCGCACTCGTCCCGTTTCCCCATATCAGGCCAATCGCCTCCGCACTCCTTCCCGTTCCTCGTTCCAGGCCTCCGCACCCCGTCTCCGCACTCGGGCTCATCTCGAACGGGTGACGAGCGCGTGATAGAGCATCCGCGCTCCCACCAACAACAGCGCCGCGGCCAGGCCGCGAAGAATGAATTTCGGCTTGGCGCGCTTGGCCCACCACGCCCCGATCTGCGCGCCCGCCACGACTCCGACGCCCAGCGCGCCGGTGCGAGTGAGCACGCTGCCGACAAACGTGCCTGACGCAATGTGGGCGACCGTGCCGGCGCCCGCGGTCATCGCGAGCACGAAGTGTGATGTCGCGGTGGCGACGTGCACCGGGAAGGCCAGTACGTGCACCAGCGCGGGAACGTGCATGATGCCGCCGCCGATCCCCAACAGGCTGGAGATGAATCCGACGACGAACGCCAGCGCGAGCCCGGTGGGCCGGTGGTGCGCAATCCGCGGTCCGAAAATATCGTAGTCCGCTGCCTCATGATGCCCGGGTACCGGCCGCTGGGAGACGAGCAGGAAGACGGACGCCGCGATCAACACCACGCCAAGCAGGACTTCGAACGCCGTGCGCGGAACGAGCGACACCGCCAAGGCGCCGAGGATGGAACCCGGTACGGCCGTCGCGCCGAACCAGAGAGCCGACCGCACGTCCACTTTGTGCTGCCGCAGGTAGGCGAACGAGCCCGACGAGGCGTTGAGGAAGACGACCGCCAGAGAAACGGAGGTGATCGTCGCCGGATCGTCGTTCGGGTACATCAGCAAGAGAATCGGCACGAGCAAAAAGCCGCCGCCGGCGCCGATCAGCGTGCCGAAGGTACCTACGGCCAATCCCAACAGCGTCAGGCCGACAAATTCCATGGCGTACGCTAACCAGCCCCCCGCTCCCCTTGCTGATTCGGGTCACCGCACACCGCCGCCGCACGCTGGATCTTGCTACGTCGTGTCGTCGAGTCGCATCACTCCGGCCAGACTGTCGCCAAGCCGGCCGCCCGAAAGAACGGGCGAGCTCGGGCTCGTAGTCGACATGAAGCCGCTGACACCCTCGACTGCGGGCAAGTCCGGCGGCGACTACTCAGCGCGCGGTGGTTTCCGGTAGTATCGCTCGATGCACCAGCCGACCATGTCGACCAATAGCCTGTCCTTCCCTTCGAGTTGCTTTGCCGACGGAACGATGCGCGAGGAGTGCAGGCCTGCCTCGTTCGCGACTCGCTTGACCGCGACGATGACGCGCTCGGGAGGCAGTCCGAGACCTTTCAACTCGTCGGCATACTCGAACACCTGCCGCTGAATCTCGCGCTCCGCGGAAGCGTTCAGGGGGAAGTGGATCTCGCCAAGGTGGGCTTGCAACACACCGGCGATTTCGGCGGCGCGGTCGTAATCGTTCACGCAATCAGATTGACGCGTCTGGCCTCTTTTCGCCAGACCGAAGGTCGCCCTTTGTTGGTCAGGAACGTCTTAGGAACCTGAAGTAGAAGGCCCCGAATATCAGCACGATGCCGACGTTTACCGTTAGACGTTCCCAGAATCGGTTCTTGAAGAACAACAAATCGATCACGATGATCACAACTGCCATCAAGACCACGTAGAGCGCGGTTGCCGTTTGGCTTCTCAATTCAGACCCCTTCCAAATGTTTGGCGCCCGATGGGCTGCCCGCTCGTTCCACGTTCCAGGTCGCCGCCCACCGCCACAGCAGTCGCGCCTAGATGTCTCTTCGCGCAGCGCCGCGGATCAGTCGGAGAATGAACAGCAGCACAACCGCTCCGATGAATGCCACGAGGATGACGCCCGGGAGTCCGCCGAGTGGGACACCGGCGCCCAGGGTCCGCAGAATCCAGCCGCCGACGAACGCACCGACGATTCCGATGATGATGTCGCCGACGAGGCCGTAGCCCGTGCCGCCCATCACAACCGATGCGAGCACGCCGGCCACGAGCCCGACGATCACCCATGTCAAGAGATCCATACGCGCGCCATGGAAGGAGTTGTCCGCCATCCAAGGCAATGCACGTGCCTGCCTACTCGCGACGGCCCCGCTCGCTCGGTGGATTGCAGACACTAGACGCGATTTTGGGGTCCGCCACGCGAGTTTGGCGGTCCCCGGACTAAGCGTCCGTGCCGCAGTCCGAGCGCGGACGCTTTCCCTCCTCGCCTGGACGCCGTGCTAGAAGATGGAGGCGAAGAATAGGCGCAGCCGTGCACCATTCTCCGTCACGTCGTGCAGCGCGTCCGCGCCAAGGACAGCGCGGGGAAGTTTGAGCCGCAACTCCGGTCCCGTGCCGATGCTGGTACGCGCGCCCTTCGCGGCGGCCAACTCCACTGCCAGGCCGCCGGCGAGGCTGCGCCCTGGCAGCATCATCGACACGGGCGAAATACTGAGTTTCTGGCCGTCTCCTTTGTCTGGGACGCTCCACTTCACCTGGGCGCGAGTCGTGACGGCGCCTATCCGCACCGTCGGCAGCCAGTAGAGCTGCGTGAATGAAGCGGCGCCTGACCGCACCGTGGCTAATGCGAGCCAGTGTTCCGCGTCCGCCCCAGTCCTGAAGACGGCGCCCACGCCTCCCAGCAGCTCGGCGTTCCCCGAGCGCGGATTGTTCAGCACGGCGCCCATGGCGAAAACACGACGCCAGCCATAGCCGGTGTAAATGGAGGCAGACGAGCGCGTGTCGTACCGCGCAATCACAAAACCCCACGTGTCACCCTCCCTCCCAGCGCTACCCTGCCCGCTCGCCGCGGGCGCGTAGAGCGTCGCGATCGCACCGACGAGGAACGGGATGCATGTCGAGCGTGTCATGATCTTCATCTCAGAGAAACGGTGTCGCCACGGCGGTCACGATCAGTGCGCCGGCCCAGACGACGTTCATGTTGATCCACGCACTGCGCAGGAAGCGCAGGCCTAGCCGACGGTAGACAACCCAAGCGATCGCGCCTGCCGCGGCGCAGTAGCCGGCGGTGTGCAGCAGCGTCGCGAACAGTGCCGTCGTCGTTCCCCCCGCACCCGATACGGCGACACCCGCCAGGTGGGCGGCGTGACCGCCGACGCCGGAGTGCACGCCGGCGTTTCCGCCCGTGGTCATCGAGCCCCGGCCCAGCACGAACGGGAGTACCATCAGTCCCGCGCCATGAGCCGACGACACGAGGAACGACCACGTCGTCAGGTCCCTCGGCCCAACGCACATGCCGCCCACACCCCTCAACCAGCGCGAATGCGAGTGAGGGCGCAGGTGCAGCACGCCGAAGCCCAGAAGCATCGCCGCCGCGATCCATCTCATCGGTGCCGGGGGAAGGGCCACCCCTAGCACGGCGGCCGTCGCCAGCGCCGCCGCGACGGAGAGCGCGTGTCCGAGCGCCAGAGGCGCGAGCGCGTACCATACCGCGCGGCCGCTCTGCGCCTGCAGCCCTAGCGACGCGGCGAACAGCCAGCCCATCGCCGGGTTCACTCCGTGCAGGCTGCCGAGCAGCGCGATGGAGACCCACTCCGGATGCGGGGGCGTCATCATGCGAAGCAGAAAGAGTCCGAAGACGCGTCGCCGCCCTCGAGGCGCACCTGGTGCGGCCGCAGGCCGTCCGGTGTCTCGACGAGGAACCGCGGGTCGAACGTGATGCCGCCCGACGTATTCGCGTCTACCTTCGCTATCCAGCCGCGAATGCCGTCGGGATAGAACTGCGCGTCCCACGGTGTGTAGAGCGAGTTCGTGACGTACAGGCGCCGCCCGTCACGGCTCACCTCCACCATCTGCGGACCACCGTTGAGCGGCTTGGCCGGGTTCTTCGGATGCGGCGCGCGCTTCACCATGCCGCCGATCTTCACGCTGCCGGTGAGCTTCGGTGTGAACGGGTCGGTCACGTCGTACTGCCGCAGCTCGCCCGTGCCCCAGCAGGACACATACAGGAAGCGATCGTCGAGCGAGAGGTTGATGTCGGTCACCAGCGGCGGCGCTGCCTTGAACCCCTTCAGCAGCTCCGGCAGATCGCCCGGGTCCGCCGGCTCCGCCGGGATTTCGATGACCTTCTTCGCGGCCCAGTCGCCGGTGGCCGCGTCGCGATACCACATGAAGACGGAGCTGGAAAGGTTGGCCAGACTCATGACCACGCCCACGAACCCGTACGCCTTGCGCGGGTTGTGCGACGGTCTGAGCTCGAGCACCATCTGCTGCTCCGCGCCCAGATCGATCTTCTTGAGATGCGTGCGGCGCTTCAGATCCCACACGTGCAACGCGTGGCCGTATTTGCCGCTCCCAGGAGCAATTCCGGGTTCACGCCGTCCTTCACCATGTTCGGCGTGCCCCACTCGCTGGTGATCATCGTGTCGTGGCCGAGGTGCCACCAGAAGTCGTACGACAGGTTCTGTGGCCCGCGGTCCTTCTCCCAAGCGCCCTTCACGTCGAAGGTCTCGTGATCGAGCATGAAGATGCCGCCGGGTCCGTCGCCGGCCGGGTTGCCCAGCGCGTTCATGTAAATGCCGTCGGGACCGCAGTGAACCGTGTGCGGCGCGGCGTAGCCGGTCTTGCGCATGACCTCGTCCCCCTCGATGACTTTCACGAGGCGAGGATTGCGCGGATCCGGCTTCGTATCCACCACGTGGATGCGCGAGCTGTGTGTGCCCGGGACCACGAGGTAGCGACGCTCGGTGTGCGGATTGGGTGCATAGCCGCAGAGGTGCGAGCTGCATGCATTCCATCCGAAGTGGTGCAGCTCATTGCCGCCTTGCGGAAAATCCACCTTTCCCACGAGCTGCCCGTACTCGGGGGATGCGGGGTCCACGTCCACGACGCCGATCGCGTCGGTGTGGCCATTCGTCTTGCCGTTCGATTCCGCCGCGAGCAGGGCGACGTAGGCCAGGTTTTCCGCGGGTGCCTCGCCGGCCAGGGCCGCCGAGGGATAGAAGGTGCGATCGGGGAGCATCCGTACCATGCTGTTCTCCTGTGCGATGATTGACGGCGCTGCGAGGACAGCCACTCGTTGCTTCCTCGGCGTCGCAGCCGTATCATCGCAGACCGGGCTGCTCGAGGCTTGAAATTCCCATGGAGAATTCCTGGAGATGCCGTGGAGAGCGCGACCCCTGTCCGGATCCTGCCCTGCTTCGCGGTAACGATCTGAGCGATGGTTTATGAGTTCGGAGGGTTTGCCCTCGACACGAAACGCCACGAGCTTCGTCGTGGCGGCGAGCCGCAGCACCTGGAGCCGCAGGTGTACGCGGTGCTCTGCCACCTGGTCGAGCACCACGACCGTCTCGTCACGTCGAAGGAGCTGATCGAGCACGTGTGGAGCGACCGCTTCATCACTCCGGGAACTCTGAGCTCGCGCATCAAGGCATTGCGACAGGCGCTCGGCGATGACGGCGCGACGCAGCGCGTGATCAAGACGGTGCATGGCCGCGGGTTCCGAGTGGGCGTCGAGGTGCGGACGGTTGCTGACACGCAGGGAGCGAGTGCGCTGACCGCGGCGAGCAGCGGCACGGCCGGGGGAGCCGCCGCGCCCGGGGGCGCCGAAAGGGCCAGGCAGCAGATCCTGTTTTGTCGCGCGCACGACGGCGTACGGATCGCGTACGCGAAGAGCGGCGATCCCGAGGCGCCGCCGCTGGTGAAGCCCGCCAACTGGCTCACCCATCTGGAATTCGACTGGGACAGCCCCGTGTGGCGGCACTGGCTGAGGGAGATGGGGCACGGCCACTCACTCATCCGATACGACGTGCGCGGCCGCGGTCTGTCGGATCACGACGCGGCGGACTTGTCGTTCGAATCGTGGGTGCGCGACCTGGAAGCCGTGGTGGATGCCGAGCGGCTGGAGCGCTTCTCGCTGCTGGGGATCTCGCAGGGGTGCGCGGTCGCCATCGCGTACGCGGCTCGTCACCCCGAGCGGGTGGACAAGCTCGTGCTGTACGGCGGCTACGCTGTCGGTCGGAGCCTTCGGAACATGTCGCCGCAGGAGGAGCTGGAGAGGACACTACTCCAGAACCTGATTCGCGTCGGCTGGGGCCGTGACAACCCAGCGTTCAGGCAGGTGTTCGGCACGCTGTTCCTTCCCGAGGGCACACCCGAGCAGCACCAGTGGTTCAACGATCTCGCGAAGACGATGTCGGTGGAGAACGCGTTGCGCGTCCGACAAACGACGGACGTGATCGATGTCCGACGGGAAGCCGAGGCAGTCCGGGCACCGGCGCTCGTGCTGCACGCGCGCGGCGACGCGATGATCCCGTTCGAGATCGGGCGACAGCTGGCGGCGCACATCCCGCGCGCGCGATTCGTGCCGCTGGAGAGCCGGAATCACGTGCTTCTCGAGACCGAGCCGGCGTGGGCGCGGTTCGTAGAGGAGGTGCGCGCGTTCCTCGGCTCGGACACCGCGCCGATTTCGTGATCTCATTCACTTCCTGATGCCACGCCGCTGGTCGTTACGGCCTCTTCAGTGCGGGGGGTGCCGGCGGCGTGTCAGAGCTCTTTCGCTGGGTTCGCTGCCCGTCTTTCACGGCGTGTGCTGCGCGTCCGAACCGTCGCCGTCAGCCCATCGGCCCACCCCGGCACCCGGCGGCTGGGCCGCGGCTGACCGTCCTCGCTCCGTGGGAGCCGCATTCCGGTTCAGGCCAAGCAGCTCCAACGGCAGCGGAAACACGATCGTCGTGTTCTGTTCCGTCCCGATCTCGATGAGCGTTTGCAGATAGCGCAACGTCACCGATATCGGCTCGCGGTTCAGCACGGCCGCGGCCTCAGCCAGTTTCGTCGCCGCTTGAAACTCCCCCTGCGCGGCGATGACCTTGGCTCGACGAGTGCGTTCCGCCTCCGCCTGCGCCGCTATGGCGCGCTGCATCTCCTGCGGCAGGTCGACCTGTTTGACTTGGACCTGCGCTACCTTCACACCCCAGACCTCGGTCTGGTCGTCGAGAATCGATTGAAGCCGAGCATTCAGCTTGGCGCGCTCGGCGAGAAGGTCGTCCAACTCCACTTCGCCGAGCACCGAGCGGAGTCCGGTCTGCGCCGCCTGCTCCACGGCATACCGAAAGTTCTCCACCGCGATGATCGCCTTGTTGGCGTCGGTGACGAGATAGTAGACGACCGCATTCACTTTGAGCGACACGTTGTCGCGCGTGATGACGTCCTGCGTCGGGACGTCCCACGTGACGACCCGAAGCGAGACCTTCACCAGCTTGTCGATCGGCCAGAAGATGAATACGAGGCCGGGTCCCCTTTCGCTCTTCATCACCCGGCCCAGCCGAAACACGACGCCGCGTTCGTACTGCCGCAGGATGTTGATGCATCGCGATAGGAGCACGAGAACGACGATTGCACCGAGCACGACCACGGTGATCGTCGTGAGCGACTGACTGATGTTGGCTGTCATGGCGAACCTCGCTACCAGAACGCGTCAGCCCTGCTCTGCCCGGCTTCGCCAGGGCGTACTCACGGGCTGCCCCGCCCCAGGGTCAACGCATGGAACGGTCCCGCCGAGTGCGGAGACGGAGTGCCCCCTATCGCTTCCTCTCGGCGACAACGATGCGGTAACCGATCTCCAACGACTCCAGCGCCAGCAAATGGCCGTTCCGTCCGTTCCACGTGCCATTGGCCAGATCGGACCGCAGCCGCGCGAGGCCGTCTTCCGCTCCGATGCCATCGAACGATGACATCCCGGATCGTACACGCGGATCGAGATACGCGGCCGGGCGCGCCCAGTACGCCCCCAGAAACCCGTCGACGCAGTCCCGCGGGATCGGCACGGGCGAAGCCTCGACGCGCCAGTCAGCACCGAACGCGGCCGCGAACACCTCTATAGAAGGAAACCGTTTGCGGTCGCGCTCCACGAATTGTGGCAAGTATTGCTGCGTGAGCCAGAATCCGCCCGGTCCCGGATCCCAAGTGAAGAACACGACGCGTCGGCGAGCGACGCGCGCACACTCCCGCAGTCCGCCGACTTGGTCCGACCAGTGATGGAGCGTGAGAACACCGAAGACCGCGTCGAATGCGGCGTCGGCGAAGGGCAAACTCTCGCCTCTCCCTTGCACGACCGGCGCGGACTCGCGCGATCGTTGGGCGATCATCACCGCTGAACGTTCGAGGGCCACGACTTGCCGGTCGGTTGGCTCATACGAGCCGGCTCCGGCACCGACGTTGAGCACGGAGACGGCGTCGCCCAGCGCGGCCGAGATGGCGGCGGCGATCCGAGGATCGGGGCGGCGCTGTTGAGCGTAGTCTCGCCCGATGACGTCGTAGATGGGCGACTCGGGCAAATTGGTTACACTATCGTGAAGTGATGTGCCGTCGCTTCGCCTGATAGCGAAAGTCGATCACGAACACTCGTCGTCCCGGCCCGTGTTTGGCCACCTTGAGGAGATCCACAAGGCCGGCAAAGCCCGATGCCCGCGCCAGTTCCGGCGTGACATCAGCCAGCGCCACTTCGAGGATCCGCGTCACGACGATTTCGCCGGGAGGCAGTGCGTATCGGCCGCCCACCTTGACGTGCGGCCGTTGCCACAGGCGAACGGTGGTCGTGATCTCTCCTCGACGAATGGGATCTCGGAGCGATCGGAGGAATTGCATGCCGGGTTAGGCGAGCCACAAGCGGTTTCGGCGTGGACATCATGGGCGTCGCGTGCCGGACCTCGAGCGCCCGGCACGCGGCCAGGAAATCGCGAACGCCGGCCGCACCTTACGAACAGTACGCCACGGCCTGCGCATAGCGATCACGAGAGGCATCCGTTCTGATAGGATTGCCCGACTCGACCTCGTCACCACAGAGGGCTTGATGTTCGCGACCTCCACCATCGACTCGATCCGCCGCGCGACCGCCGCGCTCCGCCAGGACGTCCCCTACGCCGTCCGCTCTCTCGCGCGGTCGCCCGGCCTCACTTTCACCATCGTCCTCACCCTTGCGGTCGGCGTCGGCGCCAACGCCGCCGTCTTCACGGTGCTCGATCGAGTCTTCTTTCAACCCCCGCCGGGCGTGCGGTCGCCGTCGTCGCTCCGGCGCCTCTACGCGCATCAGGTCTCGCAGCACGCCACTGAGCTCGGGCCGGCCGGCAAGGTCACGCCCTTCCTCACCACGCGTGACATGCTCGATCTCGGCAAGGCCGCGCAGGGCGTCGCGCGGATCGAAGGCGATTATCTCTACCGCCGAGGCCGCGCCGCACCAGACAGCCAGCGCGTGCTCGTCACGTTTGTGTCGCCCGGCTACCTCGACTTGCTCGGCGTGCGCATCCAACGAGGGCGAGCCTTCGCGCCCGGCGAAGCCCGCCTTCCCGGCCCCGCTGCGCCGGTCGCCGTGATCAGCGATCGCTTCTGGCGCCGTCGCTTCGCCGCGGATCCAGCGACACTCGGCAAGACGCTTCAGATAGACGACACCAAGTACACCATCATCGGCGTCGCCGCCCCCGAATTCGAAGGCATCGAGCTCGAGTCGATCGATCTCTGGGCACCGCTCGCCAATGTCGAGAATGGCGACATCACCTCGCTGCGCGTGATCGCGCGTCTCGAGCCCGGCGCAAACGCGAGCGTCCTCGATCAACGTCTCTCCGCGCAGTATCGCGCGACCCACCTCGGCGACGTCCGGGTCGAGGAGGGATCCGGGATTCTCACGGCGCCCATTCTAGCCGCGCGCGGCCCCACGCTCTCGGCCGTCACGGTGCTGCGCATCCCCGGCATGACCGAGAGGAGCATCGCTCTCCTCGCGCGACTCGGCATCGTCGGACTCCTCGTCCTCGTCATTGCCATCGCGAACGTCGCGAGCCTTCTCCTCATGCGCGCCGTGCGCCGCCGCTACGAGATCGCCGTCCGTCTCGCCCTCGGCGCGTCGGCCCGTCGCCTGATCGCGCAGGTCGTCACGGAGAGCGTTCTCCTCTCGACGATCGCCGGCGCCGCGGCGCTCGCCGCGAGCGCGTTCGCCGGCAAGTTGCTGCGGACCCAAGTCGCCGCCGGTATTCGCTGGACGGACGCCGTGGTCGATCAGCGCGTCATCGTGCTAGCGATGACGATCGCCGTCGCCGGCGGATGTCTGGCCGGCCTCGCGCCGGCGGCATTTGCGCTGCGCGCCGACGTCGCGACCTGGCTCAAGGGCAACGCCGTCGTGAAGATCGGTTCGCGCATTCGTTCGACCCTTCTCGTCGTGCAGGCCGCGCTGTGCATGGCGCTCCTCGCCAGCGCCGGCGTTCTGCTTCAAAGCCTCCGTCGCGCCGGCGACGCCGATCGGGGCTTCGACGCCGATCGCACCATCCTCGTGGGTCTCCCCGCCAATCGCGCGACTGCCGAGGCCGATCTCTCGCGAGCACGCGACGCGATTCGCGCGTTGCCGGCCGTCGAAGCCGTCGGCCGGTCATTCACCGGCATCACGTCGCCGGGATTCCGCAGCAAAGTTGGGCTGTCGGGGCGCGACACGGTCGGTCTCAATCCCGACGGTCCGTGGGTCGATTTCGTCGATGCCGACTGGGGACGCGCAGTGGGCGTGCGGCTGATCGGTGGGCGTTGGTTCGACTCGACGTCGGCCTTGCAGCCCGTCGCCGTCATCAATGAAGCATTGGCGAAAGCGCTGTATCGCGGCCGCAACATCGCCGGCACCTGTATTCGCGTTCGCGAGCCCGAAGGGAGCTGCCGAGACGTCATCGGCGTCGTGCGCGATCTCACGTGGAATCTGGACGAGGCCTCGCAGCAGCGCGTCTACATCCCCCTCGTACAGGCTTGGACTCGCCCCAGCCCCACGCTCATCCCGAACTACGTCGTCGTCCGCACCCGCACCGGCGCCGACCGGTTCAGCGATCCGGCAACTACAAACCGTTCTCGCATCGATAACGTCGGCTGGTGGCGCCGGCACGACGGTATCGCGCGTGACGGACATGCTCGAGCCGCAGCTCCGTCCTTGGCGGCTCGCCGTCACTCTTTTCCTCGTGCTCGGCGTGCTCGGACTCGTGGCGGCCGCCGTCGGTATCTACGGGCTGGTGTCGTTCGAGGTCACTCAGCGGACGCGCGAGATCGGAGTGCGGATGGCGCTCGGTGCGACGAGCCCGCGCATTCTCCATCTCGTTGTGAGCGCGGCACTGCGCGTCGTGCTCCACGGCGCTGCCGTCGGCACGCTCGCGGCGCTGATCAGCGGCCGCATCATGGCGTCGCTGTTGTACGCGACGTCGCCGTATGATCCCGCAGTGCTGGTCGGTACCGCCGCGGTCGTGGCGGGCGTAACGGCTGTAGCCAGTATCGTTCCGGCGTGGCGAGCGACGAGGCTCAACCCCGTCGTGGCATTGACCGCCGAGTAGTTCAAGCACGCGGCGCGGGCCGAGACGTGGTCAGGCGGTGCGGTCGAGGTTCGCATCTTCCCGCTCGCTCTCGCGTTCCTGTCGGAGCAGGCGAGCAGCGTAGACTCCCACGGCAACTCCGATCACGAATTGAACCACGACTCGGGCTGTCTGCCAGCGGGACGCTCCGGGGTGGCTCATGGGCGTAATGAACCAATGGCCGGCGGTTCCGATGAAGGTAGCGGCGATGAGACTCCAGGCAGCCGATTCCGCGACGTGTCGCTTCATGTTCTATTCAGCGGCCTGTCATGATTTGGCCAACCAGGACGACAACGGCGACGCCAAGCAGTCCCCAATAGGCGAGACGGCTGGTCGCGACGGGGGCTTCGACCGGCTCGACGGAGAAGCGTGGAGCGCCGTCGCGCAGCATTGGAAACGGTCAGGTGCCGCGTTCTGGAGGATCAAGATCTTCCCTCCACGACCATGCACCATCGCTGTTCCGCGCGAGCGAGATGATCTCGGTGATTCGCTCACGTGTCTCGGCCTGCGCGCGAGTGCGGCAAATCTGAGCGCTGCCGCGGCTGATACCTTGGCCATCGGCGAACTCGCTCAACTCCGTCGCGACTGCTGCCGCTTGTTCGATGAGAGCAGCCCGGTCATTCGCCGGAATGCTGGTGCCGTATTGAATTGTCAAAGCGTTTTCGCCAGAGGGGATGAAGACGATGAGGTTGAAGAGCTGCACGACCTCACCGTTCGCGAGTGGCAGGGGCTTGTCGATCGCTGGGTACGGCCAATCCTGGTTGTGCATGATCGCGCGGGCGTTCTACTCCACTTTCGGAAGCGGGGCAAATAACGACTTGCCGCATTCAGCGCTCATTGCGTAGCACCGCTCCGATGAAGGCGGCGAGCCACCAACCACGCGACAAGTATCAGAGCAGGCGGCCCGAAAAACAGCCACGGGCCGCCGAGCAGGCGGATGACGACGTAGAGTTCGTCGGTCGACGGCGGCGCGCCGTCTCGAGCCCGGACCACGGCGCGTCCGATCGAGGTGACGAGAAGCAAGAGCACCCAGAGAAAGGCGATGCCAAGAACGCGACGAAAACGCCAGGTGCGAATGCTCATCTGAACGCGGTGGTCACCTGCCGCGGCGACGTCGCAAGCCACCATCCGGTAAGGCTGCGCGCGCTGGATCGATCGGTCGTGCGGTGGCATAGATCCATCGTCCATAGACGACAGCCGCGCTTGCCGCGATCAGTGCGATCCAAACGACGGTTATCCAATCGGTTCGCGCAAACCAACTGAGCATGAGACCTCCTCCTTATCAACCGCGGCGCGCCGCTTCGATTGCGGCGATGTCGATCTTCTTCATCGGCATCATCGCATCGAACGCGCGCTTGGCGGCGGCAGGATCGGGATCGGTGATCGCGTCCGTCAGGGCGATCGGCGTGATCTGCCAGGACAATCCCCATTTGTCCTTGCACCAGCCGCACGCGCTCTCCTCGCCGCCGTTGCCGACGATGGCGTTCCAATAGCGATCCGTTTCCGCTTGATCAGCGGTTGCAACCTGAAACGAGAACGCTTCGTTGTGCTTGAACCTCGGCCCGCCGTTGAGCCCGAGGCACGGAATGCCCATCACGCTGAACTCCACGGTCAACACGTCCCCTTTCTTTCCCGACGGAAAGTCTCCCGGCGCGCGGTGCACCGCGCCGACCGACGAACCGGGAAACGTCTTGGCATAGAATCGCGCCGCGTCCTCGGCGTCGTGATCGTACCACAGGCAAATCGTGTTCTTTGCTGGCGTAGCCATGTCTCAGCCTCACGGGAACACTGCGATACTCTCGCAGTATAGCGCGCTCCCGTGCCGCTTGCCCTGCCCCGCCGCCTCGGTGAAACCCGGCCCCGGCAGGCCTCGTATGGGTAACCCATATGACAACGCCACTCGCTGAAACCTCGCCCAGCACACGCGGCCGAATCCTCGCTGTGCTCTATCTGTTCGTCATCATCGCCGGAATCACGGCCGAGAGCTTCATCAGCGAGCGGCTGATCGTGGGCGGCGACGCCGCGAGGACGGCGGCCAACATCCTCGCCAACAAGTCCGTCTACCGGCTCGGCTTCACCATCTTCATGCTGGAGATGGTCGCGCAGCTCGCGGTGACGGCGATGTTCTACGACCTGCTGAAACCCGTGAACCGGAGCGCCGCCCGCATCTCCGCGATCGTCGGGTTCACCGCCGCCGGTATCAAGACGTTCGCGCGCGTGTTCTACTATGCGCCACTCTTCCTGCTTGGTGGAGCGTCATACCTCTCGGCGTTCCAGCCGGCCCAGCTGGAAGCACTGTCTCTCGCTTTCCTCAAGATCAACAGCCAGGGTGCGGCCGTCGCGCTCGTTTTCTTCGGGTTCGAGGTGTTGATCCAGGGCTGGCTGCTGTACAAGTCCGAATTCCTGCCCCGCTTCCTCGGCGTGCTCGCAATGATCTCCGGACTCGGCTGGCTCACCTTCCTCTGGCCGCCGCTGGGCTCGCAGGCGTTCGTTCCAGTCGCGCTCCTCGCGATCGCCGGCGTGATCGCGACGACCGGATGGCTCTTCATCCGCGGCGTGGACGACGCGAAGTGGCGGGCGCGCGCCGCGCTGTCGGCAACCTCGATCTGGCGGTAACGCAGCCCGGTCCAGCCGCAGGCGTCGACGGCGACCGCGAGGGCTTGCGACCAGGGCCCTTTTGACGGATGATCAGCCGAGCCGACTCGGGTCATGTCATCCCACAGGCAGGTCCCCGTTGACGACTCGCCGGACGTAGCCAGACGGCGTTGGCCACGTCGCGTCGAGCAGATCATGCGAGAGTTCCCGTGGATCTGCGCGGGCCTCTCGGTGACGATCGGCACGTTCACACTCCTCGGCTGGTTTTTTGGCCGCCCGGATTGGACGAGCGTGCTTCCCGGGCTCCCGCCGATGGAGGCGAACAGCGCGCTCATGGCGCTCTTCAGTGGCGTGTCGCTCGTGCTGCTCGCCCCCGCACACGCGCCGAAGCGCCGGACCGTCGCCGGCCGCATCGTTGCCGCCGTGATGCTGGCATTCGCGATCATGCCACTCGTCGAACAGCTGTTCGGCGTCGACTTCGCGATCGATCGCGCGCTCGTCAGCCAGAGCGAGTCGCTATTCCATCAGTTTCCGGGTCGACCCTCACCTCAGACGGCTACGGCGTTCGCGCTCGTCAACGCCGCGTTGCTCTTGCTCGACGTGAGGACCAGGTGGGGAAGCCGGCCCGCGCCGGTGTGCGCCGTGCTGGCGGCTCTCATGCCGCTCGTCTCACTCTTGGCATATCTATTTGGGACCGCTGAGCTCCTCGGCGCCCAGACGCTGTATCCATTCGTCGGCATGGGCGTGCCGACGGCGGCCGCGCTGCTCGCTCTCAGTGCGGGCGTCCTTGCCGCCCGCGCGCGCGAAGGGCTGCTCTCGGTCCTCATGCGGCAAGACAGTGGAGGCCTCGCCGCGCGACAGCTGGTCGCGTGGCTGCTGCTGCTCGCGGCGGCGACGTGCGGAATCGAAGCCGGTGCCCGCATCGGCCTGTACGCGGCGCCCATCGGCTCCGCCGGCGTCGTACTCATTGGCATCGTCGGCGGGAGCGTGTTCGTGCTGCGCGTCTCCAATCAGCTCAGTCGCTTGGACACGGAGCAGCGGCGGCGCGAACGCGACGCGGCGTTGCTCTCGCAAGTCGGAGGCATTCTCACTTCGAGCTTGGACTACGAGGCGACGCTGCCGGCGGTCGCACAGCTCGTGGCGAGCGGGTTCGCCGACTTCTGCGTCGTCGATCTCGTCGAGGACCAAACGGTCAGACGATTGGCGGCGATCGGCCGCGAGGCTCTGGGAGCGAGCCCGCCGCTCATCGACGTGCCGCTGGAGGCCCACGGCCGGCCGGTCGGCAAGATGTCGTTCGCGCGCGCGTCCGGCTCCCCGCCCTTCGATCGCCAGGACGTTCATGTGGCCGAGGATCTCGCGCAGCGCTCCGCTCTCTCGATCGAGAACGGCCGGTTGTACCAGACCGCACAGGCGGCGATTCGCGCGCGCGACGATCTGATGGGAGTCGTGGCCCACGACCTTCGCAATCCGCTGAGCGTGATCCTGATGTACGCGGAGGCCCTTCCCATGCTGAGCCCCGACGGCGACCGGCAAACGCAAGAAACCGCCGCCGCGATCGCGCGTTCGGCCACGCGAATGAATCGCCTGATCCAGGATCTGCTCGACGTCAGCCGAATCGAGGCCGGCGGGCTGTCCGTCCGATGTGTGCCGCTCGACCCCGCGAGACTCGTCGCGGACGCCGTCGAGAGTCAGCGGCCGCTCGCGTCGTCCGAGCAACTGGACTTACGTCTCGACGTTTCGACACCGCTTCCCGAAGTGCAAGGCGATCGAGATCGGCTCACTCAGGTATTCGAGAATCTGATCGGCAACGCGATCAAGTTCACCGAAGCGGGGGGACGAGTCGTCGTCGGAGCAAGGCCGCAAAATGGTGATGTGCTGTTTTGGGTCGACGACGCAGGCGTCGGAATTCGCCCCGAGGACGTGCCGCGAGTATTCGATCGGTTCTGGCAGGCGACCGGGCAAGACAAAGCGGCATTGGGATCCGGGCTGGGGTTGCCCATCGTAAAGGGAATCGTCGAAGCCCACGGCGGCCGAGTCTGGGTGGAGAGCGCCCTCGGCCGCGGAACCACGGTGTCATTCACCATTCCGACGACCGGGCCGTCCGCGTCCCAACGCTCCCGACAGGGTCGGGATAGGTAGGCAGCTCGATGGCATCGCGCAGGCTGTTCCCCATCACGAGCTTCGCGACGAACGGAAGACTGAAGAGCCTCACAATTGAGTTGCGGAGGAACAGTTGCATGCCGTTGCGCGGCGCGAAAGCGGACGCCAGCCGGAGTGCCGCTTTCTGCTTCGATCGCAGGAACGGCATCAGCAGCTGCTCGTAGCGCGCGAACGCCTGGGTGTGACTTCCCCGTGCCTGTGCCAACTCGGCGGCCAGCGTGTATGCCTCCACCATCGCCAGCGCAGAGCCCTGACCGGCCAGGAGCGAGACACACGCCGCGGCGTCGCCGACCAATGCCACGCGGCCGCGCGTCCAGGATGGCATCTGGATCTGGCTTACGCGGTCATAGTAGAACGTCTTCGCGTCGCCCATGCGCTCGAGGATCGCCGGAATCTCCCCTGTCGCACCCGCGAGTCGCGCGCGCAGCGCGGCTTGCTGTGCGTCAGCATCGTGGTTCACGATGCCCCCGTCGTCGACGAACGCGAACAGGAACATCGTGAGGTCGTCGCGCAACGACAGCCTCGTCACCTGGTAACCGACCTGCGTGTACATCACCGCGACGAGCTCGTCACGCGGGCGGTACCCCTCGACTTCGAACGCGGCGACCATGATCCGCAGGTACTTCTCGAATTGTTCCTGCGGCCCGAATGCCAGCCGGCGCACCTGCGAATGCAGACCGTCGGCGCCGATGACCAGGTCGAAATCGCGAATCCTGCCGCTGTCGAACGTGACGCGTACGCGATTGCCGTCGTCGTCGAGCGCGCGAACGCTGTCTCCAAAGATCGTCTCGACGCGGCCGCCGAGCGCGCCGTAGATGATGGCCCCGAGCTCGCTGCGTGCGATGCTCACGTAGCGCCCATCCGTGCCGCGCACGAACAGCTCCGGATCGAACGCGGTGATGCGGCGTCCATCGTCGCCGACCTGGCGGACCTCGGCCAGGCGATACCCACGGCGTATCACCTCGGGCACGATGCCCATCTGGTCGGCCACATCGAAGCCGGCGCCCCAGAAATCGACGAGGTATCCGCCGCGCCGAAGCTCGGGAGAGCGCTCGACGAGCGTGGGCTCGTAGCCGGCGCGCTGCAACCAGTACGCGAGCGTTGGACCGGCGATACCCGCGCCGACGATCAGAACATTCATGATTAGCGAGACCTCTCGTTCTCGAACCGATGGTTAGGCTACTGCTCTCACCGACGGACGGCGACGACTTCAAGGTACTCAGACTCCACTTCCGTCACATGACCGGTCTGCCGTTGTGCCGCGGCCCACAGCGCGGTGAACTGCTCCATGAACCGCTCGCGCCGCGCGGGATCGAGAGACTCGAGGACGCGGATGGTCGGCCCATACGCGGCTCCGAAGAGCGCGGCGGTCCCCGCCGGCGAGTGCGGATAGCGGAACGTGAGCACCTGTTTCGTCGTCGTCACGTCCCAGTCGCGCGGATCGAGGCGGTCGCGGACCACGGCCTCGTCGCCCCACAGCAGGGCACTTGGCGTGCCCGCCGGCGGCGGCGCGTACGCGACGTGCAAGGCGAGCATCTGCCCGACAAATCCATCGCGCGTCCAGTTGGCGAGCGCCACCTTGCCGCCCCGGCGCGTGACGCGGGCCAACTCCGCCGCCACGCGCTCCGGTCGCGCCGCGAACATCAGGCCGAACATGGACAGCACGACGTCGAACTCGGCGTCGCCGTACGGCATGTCTTCAACGCTTCCCTCGTCGAAAATCATCGACAGGCCCTCCCGCTCTCCCCAGTCGGCCGCCTGCTCCATCAGGCTCCAGACGAGGTCGAGCCCCACGACCGTCGCGCCCGTGCGCGCCGCCGGGATCGTGACGTTGCCCGAGCCGCACGCGGCATCCAGAACGTGGTGTTCGGGCCGCAGCCCCTGTCGCTCCACAAACGCTCTCGCTCCGTCGCGAAAGCCGGCGGCGATCCGATCGTAATCGCCCGCGCTCCAGACGCGCGTCGATCGATCCCGCGTGGCGTCCACCGTCTTCTGGAGATCCGCGGATTCCATCACGTTGCCTTTCGCGATGCCGCAGCGGATGCGGCGGACTGCGAAGGTGCTCCCAGCATGGCTCATTGAACTGACCTCGGCGAATGTGTGTGTGTGTGGGTGAAACGAACGCACGCAACATTCATGAGGCGGGCGGGCGGGGGAATGACGCAGCGTTCGCACCGCATGGCAGCGCGTTCGGGCCGGCTCCCGCGGTGTCCTTCGCGCGGCCGAACGCCTGCGCGCTTGCTGGTGATGAGCAACCGCCGCCAAATTGCGGCATGGATCCCCTGTCAGACGTACTGCGCGCGGTGCGGCTGAACGGA
Source organism: uncultured Gemmatimonadaceae bacterium (assembly GCA_963736315.1). Taxonomy (GTDB): domain Bacteria; phylum Gemmatimonadota; class Gemmatimonadetes; order Gemmatimonadales; family Gemmatimonadaceae; genus JAQBQB01. The sequence goes on from CAVTOB010000002.1 coordinate 660,287, forward strand.
GCGTACTTCTATCAGGTCGAAGCGGCGCCGCCGTGGATGGTGGCCGCCCCACGCGCGCCGGACCTCGTGCCCCGCGTGCTCCCGGATTCCGAGCACCTCATCCCTTATCACATCCTCACGGCGGGCGCATGCTGGGCGAGCGTCGCCGGCGAGCCACCGGTCCTACTGCAACCGGGCGACGCGGTGGTCTTCCCCCAGGGAGACCCGCACGTGCTGTCGAGCACGAATCGCCGCGCGGAAGAGGTGCGATACGATGTCGGGCCGGCGCGACATCGCGAAACCCTGCGCGTCGGCCAAGGCAATCGCGACACGACGTTCGTGTGCGGATTCCTCGGCTGCGACATCCGCCCGTACAACCCGTTGCTCGCGTCGTTGCCGAAGATGCTCGTCGTCCGCGGCATGACCGGAGGGTGGTTGTCGCACTTTCCGCAACAGGTCGTGGAGGAGTCGCGCGGGGAACGGGTAGGAAGCGGCACGCTGCTCACCCGGCTGGCCGAGCTGATGTTCCTGGAGGTGCTGCGGTACCGCTATGAGCAGCTCGACCAACAACATACCGGCTGGCTTGCGGCGCTGAAGGACCCGCTGGTGGGCGCCGCCCTGGTGCTCATTCATGAGCGCCCCGCCGAGCAGTGGACGATCGCGAGGCTGGCGCGGGAGGTCGCGACGTCGCGCACCGTGCTCGCCGTGCGCTTCGCGGAGCTGGTGGGCGTCCCGCCGGCCCTCTACCTCACGCGCTGGCGGCTCCAGCTGGCGGCGGAACTGCTGGTGCGTGGATCAGCGAAGCTCTCGAGCATTGCTGCGCGGGTCGGCTACGAATCGGAGGCGTCGTTCAGCCGCGCATTCAAGCGCGAGACCGGCGTCGCGCCGGCGGCCTGGCGCGCCGCGCGGCGCGAGGAAATCAGTACCTGAGCGGCGGCGCCGAGAGAGGTCAGCGGCTCCCGGGCGGGAGGCTAACCTACGGCGAGCGTGGAGGTCTCCTGACGTCGAGCTTCTCGCCCACGTCGATGGCCATGAGATCCTCGCCGACTTCCAGCGGCCCCGCGTACGTCTTGCGCGTCGCTACAACGAGATCTTGCACGACGGCTCTAGGCATGCAGATGTGCGAATAGACCGCGAGTCTTGGCTTGGTCTGCGTGAACACTTCTCCGGCCTGTTCGGGAGTAACATGATAGGCGACGATGTTCTTCGCGCGCTCCGGGGATAAGCCCGCTCCCTCCAAGGTCTCTGGAACGAACACTTCGTGGACCAACAGATCCACGCCTTGCGCGTGCCGGATGAGATTTTGCGACACGCGGGTATCACCGGACAGCACGACGGAGCGCCCCGCATAGTCGATGCGATAGCCCAATGCCGGCTTGACGGGTGCGTGATCCACTTCAAAGGCGGTGACCTTCACGCCGCCGCGGTCATAGACCACTCCCTCGCTGATGTCGTGTGGGAGGAGCTTCGCTCCGTCGGCGGCCGCGCTGTCGTTTTTTATTCGGACGCTGATGTCGTACTGGTAGGCTTGCTCGAGGTGCATCATCATCGCGCTGGTGCCGCTCGGGCCCCAGACCGGCAGCGGCACATTCCGCCCCGGCGCTATCAACCATCCCGTGAGCCAGAGATCCGGAAACCCGACGACATGGTCCGAGTGCAGATGGGTGAGGAATACGCCTTGCACGTCCTGCCAATGCACACCGAGCTGGGTCAGACGTTGCAAAGCCCCGCGTCCAGCGTCGAACACGAATTTTTGGTCTCCAGCCTCCACCAGGGTGCTGGGCCCGAAGCGGTTCATGACCGCTGGCGGGCAACCGGTACCCAGCAGAGTCACCTTCACCTGTTGCCCTTGCCCGGGGCGCGGGGTCAGCGCGGCAACGACAAGTGCCACCCCCAGTTCAACGCGTCGCGCGAAAGCCAAGTTCGTGAACTCCTAAGAGAGCGAGGGTATCGGCCGAGAATCGGCTGTGGCATCTGCCTGAAATCAACGCCCGAACTGCGTCACATCCGCAGCATGTGCGCTCGAACATTGCCGACGCGTTGATCAAGCTGCGAACAAGTGATGCTAATCGCCGCGGTAGCGATAGGCGTCAATGACCGAATAACAGTTCCAGGCGAACGCGAACAACATGGCATGGCGGAGCCCAACCGCGGAGCCGATCACCACGTAGGCGACGACGGTGGTGAATTGAATGGCGGCGGCGAGGCGGCGCCCTTGCAAGAGTTGGCCGACGCCGGGGACGAAGCCGCTGGCGAGCGCTTCCGTAGATCGCCCGCCTGCTGCCCCCACGTCAGGTGGATTGTGTCGGACGCCCATTGAAGGCTAGGACGCCGTCATTCGGATCAATGACTTGATCGCACGCCGGTCGTTCATCGCTTGGTAGGCCTCGACGACACCGTCGAGAGTGGTCTCGAAGTCGAACACCTTGCCGGGATTGATGCGGCCTTCGAGGACGTCGTCGAGCAATTCAGGAATGTACGCCCGGGCCGGGGCGATGCCGCCGCGCAGACCGATGTTGCCGTAGACGACCTTGTCCATCACGGGGAAATTGATCGCGTGCGGCGCGCCGATGGCGCCCACCACGGAACCCGGTCGCGCGATGTTCATCGCCGTCTCGAGCGATTCGCCTGTTCCCACGCATTCGAGTGCGCAATCGACTCCGATCCCACCAGTCATCTCCTTCACCACCGTCACGGCATCGCTGCCGCGTTCCGATACGACGTCGGTAGCGCCGAACTCTCTCGCGAGGACCTGTCGTTTCGGATTCCGGCTGAGGGCGATGATCCGCCCTGCGCCCAGCCGCTTGGCGGCAATCACCGCGCAGAGGCCGACGGCTCCATCGCCCACAATAGCTATCGTGGCCCCAGGCCGCACGCCTGCGCTGACCGCGGCGTGGTGACCCGTGCACATGACATCGGAGAGCGCCGCCAGCGATCGCATCGTGGCATCGGAAGGTCGACCGTCGGGAACTGGGACGAGCGTCGTGGCGGCCAGCGGCACGCGCACCGCCTCGCCTTGGCCTCCGTCAATCCCATGATTGCCGAAAGAACCGCCGGAGACACATTTCGACGTAACGCCGGCGCGACAATTGGGACACGTCCCATCGGAAAACGTGAACGGAGCGACGACGAGGTCGCCTTTGGCAAGGCCGTGAACCTCCGCGCCGATGTCCTCGACAATGCCGATGAACTCGTGTCCAATCGGACCAACGGCATGGGGAGACTCGCCGCGATAGTACCAGAGGTCGGAGCCGCAGACGCAGCCCAGCGACACGCGCACGACGGCATCCGTCGGCGCGTTGATGACCGGGTCTGGCCGCTGGACGACCTCGAGTGAGTACGGGCCGTTATAGACGGTGGCACGCATTGGAGCTTTTCCTGTGCTGGCGGCGAAGTACGGAACATACGACGTCAGCGGTCGATCGCGGCCCTAACCCTCGCGCTTCATGCGCTCCCGGCGCTCTGCCGCGGACGAGCGTATGATCCGGACGTTGAGCGGTATGCGACGGCCGCGCCGATGTCTGCGGTCCTCGTAGACCATGCACGTGCCGCAGCGAAGAAGAGACCGCGGTCGCATCAGCCAGTCACAGCATTACGACGCCTCAGTACTTCCACCACGGCGTCGTCGTTTCCGGCGGCATCTTCCGCAGCCCGTACTCGGCCATCTCCTTCAACCGATCGGCGCTCGTACCCGGACCGCTCCAGCAGTGCGGCTTCTGGTCGCCGTAGACGAAGTATCCCTCGTAATGCGGGTTCGTCGTCGTCTTCATCCACGCCTGCAGCTCGCGCGTCGCGCGGTCGAGAAAGAAGCTGTCCATGTTGCCGACGTAGACGTGGATCTTGTCCACCAGCTTCGGGCCGACGGTGCTCCAATTCTTCTGCAGGTAATGAAGCAGGTCGTAGTTGTCGCTCCAGTACTGCGTCACCGTATGGTCGATCGCGCCCGTGCGTGAGTCGACCGCCGGCTTGAAGAAGCCATCGGTGCCGATCGGCCCCCACACCGCTTGCCAGATGTCTTGTTGACCGGTGCCGGAGCGTCCGTGGGTGCCGTTCACCAGCTCCATCCAGTAGCGCTGCTGCGCCGTTTGCCGAATCTCGCCGTTGACCTCGCGCGAGTTCACGGTCGGCGTGAGCTGCCATTGGCTGTACTTCTTATAGAAGGCGTTCGCGTCCTTGTACATGTTCACGCCTTCGACGTCGGTGAACGTCACCGGATCCGGACACGACGACCACGTGCCGCCGAAGAAGTCCGGATGGAGGATCTGGAGGGCGAGCGACTCCCAGCCCCCCGTGGACCCGCCCGACAGCCACCGCGCCCACGGTTCCTTGATCACTCGATAGCGCTTCTCGACCTCGGGGATCAACTCGTTCATGATCGCGTCGCCGTACGGACCCACGTTCACGCTGTTCACCGCGTACGAGTCGTCGAAGTACGGCGTCGGATGTTGGAACGTGACCGCGATCAAGCGCGGGAAGTTGTCCGACAGCCATGCCTCCTTGAATGACGGCCCACCGCCCGCTCCGCCGCGCCCGCCGGGTGCAGCGTCGAACCCGTACGGCGCGCCGAGGCCGAAGTGGCCCTGGATGTAGTTCACGGGGTAGCTGATCGTCGACGTCTTATAGTCGCGCGGTAGCAGCACCGTGGCGCCCAGGTAGATCGGCCGTCCCCAGAACTTGGTGAGCGACGGGCTCTGGAACTTGAACCGCTGCACGTACTCGTTGTCGGCCGGGACCTGGATGGGCGGAATGACTTTGTCGGCTACCAGTCTGACAACTGTCGACGCTTTCGGATCGACGTGCACCCGCTGCGGCGCGCCGTAGATGTTCCCCGGCGAGCGCGGCCAGTTCTGCCCCTCCCACTGGTCGTCGTGCATCCATAGTACGTGCCCGTCCGCGCGCTTGAACTCCGAGTAGACGTTCACGAACGGCTGAACCCAATAGTCGCCGGCCGGAATGTCGGCCATGTCGAACACCGGAGTGCCGAGGTCCGTGCCATCTATGGTAGCGGCGGCCCCCGGCGCGAGATGCTCGACGTCGTGCCCGAAGAGCGGCGTCCCCACTCGGCCGATCTGCGACCGCGGCTCGCGCGTGCTGTCGCTACTGATGACCACATACACTCGGCCCGTGAGCGGCTCACTCCGCACCGCCGCCGGCACGCGAATCTCGAATTTGACTCGCGCTCGGCCAGACGGTCCAGGGAGAACGACCGACGTCTGCGCCGCGGCGCCGGCGCCGGCGCACATGAGAGTCGCCGCGAGCGGGACGAGCGTGAGGTTTCGTTGCATAGTCGGATGCACGACGTCTGCCTCCTCGTCTGAAAGCGTGAGTGGCGAAGGCGAGTCAAATAGGAAGCGCGGCCACGGGCCGCGCAACATCGCCAACGTCAGGCAGGCACTCCTTGGGAGCGCCGCGCCCTTCGCGCCGTTTGGAAGTCAGCGCCGTCTGGAAGTCAGCGCCGTTTGGAAGTTCGCGCCGTTTGGAAGTTCGCGCCGTTTGGAAGTTCGCGCCGTTTGGAAGTTCGCGCTCTTTCTAGCCAGCCCGGCTCCGCCCAATCTTCACGACCACTTCAAATCCTCCCCAATGATCGGCAGCGTGCGCACTCGCCTCCCCGTCGCCGCAAAGATCGCGTTGCAGACCGCGGGCGCGGCGGCCGGCAGACCGGGTTCGCCCAAGCCCGTCGGTGGAGCGACCGACTTGATGAAATGAACTTCCACGAGCGGCGGTGCGTGGTTCATGCGCAGCATCGGATACTCGTCGAAGTTCGTCTGCGCTGCCGCGCCGTGCTCGATCGTGATCTTCTGGAACCACGCGGCGCTGATACCGTCGAGCATCGCGCCCTGGATCTGAGCCTCGGCCGCGCTCAGGTTGATGATCGTCCCCGCGTCGACCGCGGCCGTGAGCTTCTTGAGCGTGAGCGCGCCCTCGCGGCTCACCGCGACGTCGGCGACGATCGCGATGTAGGCGTTGTTCGTGTGCGTGATCGCGAGCCCCATTCCCTCGCCGCGCGGACGCGGCGCACCCCATCCCGCCTTCTCCGTCGCGAGCTTCACCACGGTGGTCATTTTCGCCGGATCGAACCCGCGACCGCCGGCCGCCGGGCTCGGGGCCGGAACTGCCCCGACTAGGTCGAGCGTGAACGCGAGCGGATCGCGACCGGCGGCATGCGCGAGCTCGTCGACGAAGCACTGCGTCGCCCAGACGTTCCCGTTGTCGCCGGGCGCGCGCCAAAACCCCGTCGGAATGCCCGGCGGAAGCTTGCTCGACTTCACATCCGAGCCGGGGACGGCGATGAATGGAAAACCGCCGGCGCTCATGTCACCCGGACCGCCTTGCATCTTCACGAACGCGTCGTGAAGCGCGACCAGCTTGCCCGACCCGTCGAGGCCGGCCGAGAAATAGTGCCAGCCGTTCGAGCGATAGTTGTCGTGCGCGAAGTCATGCTCACGCGTCCACATCAGCTTCACTGGTGTGCCGTCGAGGCGCTTGGCGATCACAGCCGCCTCGAGCGAAAACTCGTTGCTGCCCCGCCGGCCGAAGCCGCCGCCAAGTCGCGTGATGTGGACGATCACGTCCTTGGGCGCGAGACCGAGTCCGCGAGTGACGAGACCCTGGCCGCTCGCCGGGATCTGTGTCGGCGTCCACATCTCCATGACGCCGTTCTTGAAGACCGCGGTGCAGTTCTGCGGCTCGAGCGTGGCGTGAGCGAGGAACGGATAGTGGTAGACGGCTTCGATAGCCTTCGCGCCCTGCGGGAGCGGCGCGGGCGGCGTCGATTTCGCGAGCTGATCCGCCTGCCTCGCCATCTCCGCGCTGTTCTGGCTCGCGACCGGACCCTCGTCCCACTCGACGCGCAGCGCGTCGGTCGCACTGATCGCGTTCCAGGTCGTGTCGGCGACGATCGCGACGCCGGGCGTCAGCCCGTCGATGCCGTCGAGCACGAAGGCATCGCGCACGCCGAGCCGCTTCTTCACGTCGTCGAGGTTGGCGCTCTTGACCTTGCCGCCGAACGTCCGGCACTTGGTGTACGTCGCGAACAGCATTCCGGGCAGCTTGACGTCGATCCCGTACAGCGGCGCGCCCGTGACGATTTTCTGATTGTCGACGCCGGGCACGCGCGTGCCGAGCAGCTTGAAATCGCCCGGATTCTTGAGCCGTGGATTCGCCGGCGGCGTGAGCGTCGCGGCCTTCGCAACAAGCTCGCCGTACGCCGCGCGCCGTTTCGACGCGGCGTGAATCACCGAGCTTCGCTCCGTCGTGCATTCGCTTTCAGGCACGCCCCACGTCTGCGCGGCGGCGGCGACGAGCATGGCGCGCGCCGTGGCGCCGGCGATGCGAAGCGGCGTGAAGTTGCCGACCGTCGAACCGCTGCCGACCGAAAACTGCCGGCCGTACGCCGGGTTCAAGTCCCCCTGCACGATCGTCACGTTCTCCCACGCGACATCGAGCTCCTCGGCGACGATCATCGGGAGCCCGGTCTTGATGCCCTGCCCCATCTCGGAGTTCGGCGCGATGATCGACACCGCTCCGCTGGGCGCGATCGAGATGAACGCATTAGGAGCAAAGGACTCGGCGGTGGCGGACGCGGTCTCCGCGTACGCGAGTGATTCGCCGAAGCGAAGGTAGGTGCCGACCAACAGGCCGCCGCCCGCGAGCGCGCTGACCTTGATGAACTGGCGCCGGTCGACGACCGGCGGCGAAACCTCGCGCGTCGATTTCATGACCGGCCTCCTTTATCGGACACACCGGTGGAGATCTCGGCGGCACGCTTGACGCCCGCGCGCATGCGCGTGTACGCGGCGCACCGACACAGGTTGCCGGCCATCATCTTGTCGATGTCGGCGTCGGTCGGGTGCGGATTCTGTTTGAGCAGCGCGGCCGCGGTCATGAGCTGGCCGGCCTGACAATACCCGCATTGCGGAACGTCGAGCTCGCACCACGCTTGTTGCAGCGGATGCTTGCCGGCGGGATCGAGGCCTTCGATCGTCGTGATCGCCGCGGGGCCCACGCTCGAGACGGGCGTCTGGCACGCGCGCCTTGGCGCCCCGTTCACGTGGATCGTGCAGGCGCCGCATTCGCCGATGCCGCAGCCGAACTTCGTGCCCACGAGGCCCAGCGAATCCCGGAGCACCCACAGCATTGGGGTGTCTGGCGCGACGTCGACGGAGCGGGAATGCCCGTTGACGCTGAGAGTGTACTTGCTCATGCGCGTCCCTTGGAGGTCGGTATTCGTAACACATTGACGGCACGGGTGATCGAGCGCAAGACGTGCCCCTGATCCATGCGGCCGTCGGGGAAATTCGGACTCGAATCGCGGGAACCTGAAGCGGCGCCGCTGCATTTCTCGCGCAGCGACACACCGCGACGATCGATCACCGCACGTTGCGGCCATCGAACACCCACCTTCGAGGAATGTACTGTGCGACGCATCACACGCTCTACGACGTTGGCGGAAAGATTTCGATTGACGCGAAGCATCGCGGGGGTGCTCGCCGCGTGCGTGGGCACGGGCTGCGCTGCGCCCGACACCGTCGTGCCGCGCTCCGCACCGCCGTTGCCGAGCACGGCGGTTATCAGCACGCCGGTCGGACAGCTTCAGTTGGTTCCCCTCAACCAACTGGTCGGCGGAGGCACGCTCGCCGCCGGCGGCGCGACGTTCAGCAACTTCGCGCAACCCAGCACTCCGCCCACGAACGTGACGAATGCGTTCGCGGTTCCCGCGCCGGTGCCGGAATTCGGCGACATCTCGGTTGCCGCCGTCGCCAACGCGGATGGCAGTGTCTCGCTCGCGTTCGTGGCCGTCGACCCCGCCACCGGCCTGCCCAGTCCACTGGTCGTCGGAGGCACGCAGGGCGCCGAGAAGCTGCGCGACATCACCTATACGGTCACGGTGACTGACCCCGCGCTCCGGCTTCACTCGGTCGATCAAGCTTTCGAAGGCGTCGTCGTGACGGGCAACAGCGCCGCGCTGAACGGATTCTACGAGGTGGAGCCCACCAGTCCGTGGAACATGCTGATGTTCGACCAGTCCAACGGAACGACCCCGATCCTCCGCGGCGCATCCATGCCCGCCGCCGATGGATCTGGAACGTTTTCCGGCAGCGGCGGAATCCTCCTCCCGGGCGGCAACCTCGCCACCTACAACGTCGCCACGGCGTTCGGGTTCGTGCACGGAAACTTCGGTACCGCGCCCGGCGGCTCGATGGACGGTGTCACACTGACGTTCTCGATGGTGCCGGTTGGAAGCCCGGTGCCGCTCGTCGTTCCGAATCTGGCAACGCGCGCCGACGGTTTCGCGGCCGACGGCTTGTTCATGAACTCAGCAGGATTCGGTTCCGTTCTGCTCACGGACTTCGCGCAGGATGGCGGCGCGGCCGTCACGCTCGCGAGCAGCGATCCGGCCGCGCAAGCGGTGCCGGCTTCGGTGACGGTGCCACAGGGTTACCGCACCGGAGTGTTTCAACTTCCGCCGGCGACTGTCGACACCGCGACGACCGTGACCATCAGCGCATCATATAATGGGCGTACGATCTCATTGCCCTTCACCGCCGTGCCGGCGACGCCGCTGGGATTGTTGGGCGTGGGGCCGTTCGTGCAGCCGCAGCCGGCATCCGGCGGCGCGATCCTTCGCGTCCGCCTCAACCGCCCGACGTTCGCGGCGGCGACGATCCGTCTGAGCAGCAGCAGTCCGCTCGCGACCGCGCCGGCGACGGTGACCGTGCCCGCCTTCTTCGACTTCGTCGACTTCAACGTGACGTACGCGCCAGTGTCGGCCGACACGCCGGTCACGATCTCGGCTACGTTCAACGGCGCGACCGTCGTCTCGAACCTCACCATCCACGCGCCGGTCGAAGTCGTGCAGATCACGAGGGCCGAGTACACGGTCAGCAAGGGCGAGCTCAAAGTGGAGGCGACGAGCAGCGATCCCGCCGCATCGCTGACGTTGACCAACCAGAGCACCGGTCAGGTCATTGGCAAAATGGACTTCAAGGGCACCTCAGGCTCCGGCGCGAAGTTCTCGTTCCAGGGCGCGGTGCCGCGCGTCTTCGTGGTCACGGCAACGAGCGCGTCGGGTGTCAGCGGCTCGGTGAGCGTGGCGCAGAGATAGTCAACCGCCCTTGTTGCGAAACGAGATGAGCTCCACCGGCGCCCCGTCGACGACGATCATGGCGGCACGCACGCCGTCGGATGCGCATTGAGGCCTTTCGAGGGAGCGCTACGGAACTTACGCGATTGCGGCACCAGCACGTCCCTGATCATGTTGGCAGGTACGCCTAGTGAAACGCCGTCACCTGCCGGTGGCGAGCGAGCCAGCTCTCCGCCGTAGCGCGCCGCGGCCAGAATTCGCGATCAGCTCGCTCCCACGCTTTGACGACGGCCCGATAGTGCACCGCCGCGCTGTCGGGCATCCGCGCTTCGTCGAACGCCTGCGCCAACACTTCGTGCAGCTCCGTATGCGTGATGTAGAGGGCTCCCGCTTCGATGTCTCCACGCAGCGCCGACTGCAACGTGGCGATCGCTTCTCTTGGGCGGCCGAGTCGAACCAGGCACCTCGCGAGCTCGTAGTTCACGCGCGTGAAGCCCATCGTCGGAGAGTGTATCGCGGCCTGGAACTCACGCGCTGCCTCGGCATGACGCCCTGCGGCCTGGTGCAACATCCCGCGCAAATAGTGGTGCATCTTCTGGTCGCGCCCGTACAAGCTTCCACGTCCCCACAACTCGACGCTGTCAGCGAGAGCGCGGAGCGCGACCGTATCACCCGCCGCGGCTAACGCCATGCCATAGAGTGTTCCGTTCCACGCGCGGTGACGCGCTTTCGTGCCCTCCGACCAGTTTGCGGGGAGCGTCGTATGCAGCACATGCCCGTACACCCTCGTCGCTCGTTGAGCGTCGCCGCGCGCAAGCGCGAGGATGCCCTCGTTGATCGAGTTATGATCGCGCGTCGCGGGTGGCGCCGGCAAACCTGGAAGTGTTCCGGTGCGGAAAAACTCTTCAGCGTCGCGGATTCGCCCCTGATTTCTCAACGCGAGGATGTACCACCAGGCCCCGGAGTCGTAGTCGTTGGGCAGGGAGGAGGAGAGCTGCGTCGCAAGGCTTTGCTCGGCCCGGTCATACGCTTCGAGACCCAGGTGAACGCCAGTCAAGTAGCCCGGACCAATGCCGCCGAGCGACGCCAGGCGCTCGAAGTTCGCGTAGGCGGCGACGCTATCGCCAAGGCGCGAGCCTACCGTGCCAAGCAAAAAGAACGCGCCGCTCGCCTCGGGGCGTAACGCGCGAAGTCGCTGTGCTACTCGTATGACCGCCGGCAATGAGTCTGACCAGAAGTACACCTGCGCCAAAAAGCTGAAATCCTCGCAGAGCATGCAGAGTGGACCCCCGTCGGGCTCGCCGGCGGCATCGAGCGCGATTGCTCGCTCTTCAGCCGCAACGGATCTGGCCCAGTCGCCGCTCATCCAGTAAACGTGAGCCAGAACGCCAAATGCTCTCGGGTCATGTGGATATCGAGTCGTAAGTGACTCGGCGACAGCGACCGCGCGAGGTTCTTGATCCTCGGTGAGAAGATCCGCTGTGATCATGAGACGTTCGCGATCGGGAGCGCGAGCGGCGAGACGCAGCGCGATTGGTCGGAGTCCAGATACATCCTGGTGGCGCACCGGATCCCACACATCTTTGCCAATTTTGACCACCCAGTAGGCGGCCATCGCGTAGGTCGAGTCCTCGCGGAGCGCGGCGTTCATCAATCGGTTGGCCGCCTTCCAGTCGCCCTGAAAATACGCCCGCAGGCCCTCGTCGTAGAGGCGATACGCGACCGGCGAGTTCGTCGTCGCGTCTGCAATGGAACCCCGCGGAGATTTCAAACGAAAGCCGCGCGCAATTGATTGCGTGAGGCTGTCCACGAGCGCATAGCGATCGACCGCCCTCACGCGATACGCATCCTTCACGATGCCTGTGCGCAGTTCGACGCGACGCATGGCGAGCTCCAACGTGTCCCGCCTCAGCACGACCAGTTGTCCCTCGAGCAACTCGGAAGCACCCGCGCGACGTGCCGCCTCGGTGTAGCTGACCGCCGAGTCCTGACCAGGGCGCATCAGCTCGATCAGTCGAGAGTTCGACAGCACCGCGAGGCCTTCGATGCGCGCGAGGTCGGTCGCGATCATGTCGGTAAGCACACGATTCAAGCCGAGCGAGCCGGCCGCACCATCTTCGCGGACCAGTCCTACAGCGATCGTTGGCACGGCGGCCGGACCGTGGAGGTTCCAAAGCTGTTGTGCCGCCAATCCAGCTGTCAGCGCGGCGAATCCTACAAGCCCCGCAACTGCCATCGTACGCCTTCCGCGCGACAATGTCGGCAACGACCAATGCGCGTCGCGCGCCGACCCTTGGCTCACAGGGTTCGTTGGATCCTCGTCCACCGGACGCGGCTCGGTCGCGGGCAAGGCTTCCATGGTCGGGGTCGACGCGAGGGTGGAAGCCGGAGGAATCTCGGGCGGCCGCGCGATGATGGGCCCGCGCGATTCTACGCCGATGACGTCGGATGTGGACGTCGCCCGTAACTCCGCTTCGAGACGCAGAACTTCCGAGTCCGGCCCGGTCTGCAACTCGCGGCGGACAATGGCGTCGTGACGGCGCGCAAATGCCAATGCCGCCGCGCGATCGCCGCGGGCGGCGAGCGCTTTCAAATACTCTAATGCGAACCGTCCGCTGAGTGGATCGCGTAGCGTGAGTTGATGCCACCAATTGGTCGCCGCCTCGTGGTGGTTGGCACCAGTGGCGGCTGTGGCCAGCGCGAGAAGGGCGGCGACTGTCTCGGTGTTCAGCCGGCCGCGCTCCTCCTCGACCCACCGCTCGAACCCGGACGCACCCTGGAGATAGAACCCGTCGAGGAATGATCCTCGCGCCAACGACACAGCGCGTTCGCGGTCGCCCGAAACCAGCGCGGCGCGAAAGTCGGCAACGTCGGCCGAGATCACCGTCTCGTCGAGCGCCAGCGAGGATCCGACTGAGCGAACCGCATCGCGTCCAAGACCGGTTCGCAGGGCGTACAGGTTTTGGCGCAGCGAGTGGCGCGCTCGTTCCTCGTCGGAGTCGGGCCAGAACAACGCCGTGAGCTTTTCGCGAGACACGCCACGATGGCCCGCAGCCGCGAGAACCGCGAGCAGGGCAAGCCTCGGCGGCCTCAGTCGCGGCGGCGTGGCCCCGTCCTCAGCTTCGATTCCGAGGCTACCGAAGGTCGTTAAGTGGAACACAGTAAGGCTGAGGTTGCCGTTTCAGGCCGCGTCTGTCAACGGGCGTCTGGACTACTTGATGACGCTCGATGACGGCAGCGGGTCGGGCCGGTGACGGGGGTCCGTCACCCTTCGGCCGCGAGGGACGCTGGATGCATTCAACGGAGGATGTGCGATGTGGCGAACGCGGTTGGTCACGGCAGCGGTGCTTTCGTGCCTGGCGCTGGCGACCGCGCCAGCGACCGGTCATGGGCAGATCGGCTCGATTCGCAAGAAGGCGGAGGAGGCAAAGAAAAAGCTCGAGGATGCCGCCAAAAAGACCGACTCAGCGAAGGCAAAGCCTGATACCGCAAAGGCCAAGGCTGACAGCGCCAAGGCGGCGCCGGCAGCCAGCGCACCCGCTGCGGCGGCGCCCCGCGCCGACCCCAAGGTCTGGGAGAACTACGACTTCGTTCCGGGCAATAAGGTTCTGTTCTACACGGACTTCAGCGAAGATCGCGTCGGCAATTTCGCGCGCGGGCTCAAGTACCTAGCTGGCCCAATGGAAATCGTCGAGCGGGATGATGTGAAGATGTTGCGGGCAACCGGGTCCGGAGAGCTGCTCATCCCGCTCGGGACAAAGCTACCGCAGAAGTTCACGCTGGAGATCGACGTCCTTACCGCGGCGAACGCGCCGATGGGTGACCGCGTTCGGGTGGAAGGCGGGAAGTCACACGTTCAGGGTGACGAACGGTCGGTCGAGATCAGCTGGGGCCCGCAGCACAACACGCTGCATGGTGGAGGACAGGACCGCTCCGCGAGCCAACTGCACCTCACGGATGAAGAGGCCACGAAGTACGTCGACCACACGGCGCATGTTCGGATTCTCATGGACAGCGGGTACTTCAAGATGTACGCGAACGAGAAGCGCCTGTACAACATCCCCGAGCTGCTGTTTCGGCGCGACAGCGTCATCCGGCTGGCGTTGGTTGGTGCCGCCGACAACGAGGCGCTCTTCATCACAAGCATTCGCGTTGCGGAGAGCGAGACCGATGTGCTGTACGATGCGCTACTCAAGAAGGGGCGTTGGGCCACGCAGGGAATTCTGTTTGCGACCGGAAAGGCAGAGTTGCAACCGGAGTCGCGTCCCGTTCTCAAAGAGATCGCGTCGACTATGAAGAAGTACGGGGATCTCAAGATCTTGATCGAGGGGCACACCGACAATGTCGGCGGTTCGGCAAGCAATCTTTCGTTGAGTGATGCGCGCGCGGCGGCGGTCAAAGCGACGCTCGTGTCGGACTTTGGTGTCGACGCGGCGCGCATCACAACGAAGGGATTCGGTGACACAAAGCCGTCGGCGCCAAACACCACAGCCGTGGGCCGCGCGCAGAACCGGCGCGTCGAGATCGTGAAACAATGATGAAGACAACCTTTCTGTTGGCGCTCGCGGGCGCCGCGTGCGTCAGCTCTGCGGCAGCGGCGCAGGCGAGCGGTGAGATCGAGCCGGGCAATCCATCGGGGCTGACGCGGCGCATCAATCTCGACAAAGGCATGACGGCCACCGCCGCCGAGAAGACCTACGCGACTGCTCGACTCGACGACATCGAGCGTATCGTTCTCAAGGCGGTCCCGGAGTTTGGCCACCTCAGCTATCCGATATTCACACAGTTCGACGGCTTTCACGCGTCGGCTCCGAAGTCGAATACCATTCTTCAGTACGATTACACCCTTTTCGCGGACCTCGGCTCGGGGCGCTATTGCTCGATCTTTACGGCATCGATCAACCACACTCCGCAAGGGGGAGACGAACCCTGGCCCCAGGGGCCCCACGGCGGCAAGCCCGTTCCCGGCGCAAGCTTCGTGTTGGCCGAGCTCGTACAACCTCCGGATCCCTCCTATGAGCAAATGCTCATTGTCCGCGACGGAGAGACTCCCTATCACCAGTTGACGCGCGAAGAAGTCAGGCGATGGCAGATCGTCGACGACGAAGGGGTCAACGGCGAGAAACTGGCCCAAAAGAAGCAGCGGCTCGCGAACACGCCCTATCAGCGATTCATGGCCGATGCCGCGGACCGAAAAAGAACGCGCGACGACCTGAGAGCCGTGCTGAAGGGAGTTCGAACCCCGGCGGAGATCGACGCGCAAATCAAGGAGATGGAAGACGCCGAGCGTGGCGTGGCGAAGGAACTCAAGGCCCAAGAGGCGGACGATCGCCGGCAGAACGACTCGATTTCAGGCGCAAAGTCGTTTGCCGACAATGCTCGCGCATCGATCGCGCGGATGTCGGCCGCGGAGCGCAAGATGCCGGCCTGGGTCAAATCCGAAGCGAACGACACGTTATACAGCTTCGGCACGCCGGAGTCGCCGTCTGTCTCGCGTATGGTTCGGTACAATCCCGCGTTCTGGACGATGCACCGGTCGCGCGTCGAGGTGCGTAGCATCGACCTCGATTTTTCCGCGCGGTGCCCGAAGGAGCCGCCACCCCCCGAGGTTCACCGGGCGCTCTGGAAGCTTCGCCAAAACATCGACTGGGCGGCGCTCAAGAGGATGGTCAATGAGTCCCAATAGCCTCCCCATGAGCCTTGCCTTCCTCCTTGTCATCGTTGCGCTCCCGTCGCACCCACAGCAGGAGCCGACGTGCCAGATGAAGGTGGTCTCCTGCAACTACGCTTATTTGTACTCGGGGCAGTTTTCATGGACTAACACCATCAACGGCCCCGCGTCTCAGTTCCACGAGCAGGTCACCGTCGGCGTCAAGAATGGCGTGGCCGACTGCCTCGGAACCGTTCGGGAGACCAGTAACGGTCAGACGACGACTGGAAAGGTCAGTGGTTCGGGACTCTTCGCCGTGGAATTCGAGCGCGATAGCACGAACAAACTCGTCTACCGAATCACTGCCGCATGTCCGACCGCCGAAGGCATGGGTTCGCCGGTGCAGCGTGCGGAACTCGGGCATCACGATCGGGAGACCTACCAGCAGCGAGCCACGACGATCGGGCAGAAAGTGCTGCAGGGCGGTTCCAACTACCCCGCCCCGGAGACGGATTCGGTGAACGGCGTGACCGGCTCGGTGCAAGTCACTTGGAACATCACACGACCGTAACGAGGACGTGCTCTAAGAGACTTCTCACGCCGGCTACTTGGTGTATTTGAGGTTCCAGTGCGCGACCATCCGGTAAGGAATTGATTTTTCGTCGTGCAAAGTCCTCGGTAATGTCCGGCGCATGAGTCCGAGGTACCAGGAATTGCCCATGCGCTTGAACTTGAAGCATGGGTGGCTCCGATCGAATTCCAATTTCTCGGTGTTGATTTCGTCCGCCTTCACCAGGCGATCGCACGCTCCCGCGCGACCGTCGGTCTTGGGGTCCTCCACGTGGCCCTCCATGACAAATGACACCCGCCCCCACGTATACGATCCCGTTTCATTCTGAGGTGGAAACGGAAGGCCCGTGTCGCAGCCGTCGTTGACGGTTCTCGTCTCGTTCTTTCGAGTGGTTTCCGGCGGCAGCGTCACATCGATCCGATAGTCAGTCTGAGGCGGCCTCGTATCGGCAAAAAAAATGGTGTCTTTGATCCTGACCGATGCGCTGCCCGTTGTACTCCCTGCTTGCCGTTCTATGCGCGTGGTCGTGACGACGCAGGGCTGGCCAGTTTTCGGGTGGTCGAGGTGCAGCCGGCTGACGTCTGTCAGGGTGTAGTCGGTTGTGATTTCAGCATCGTACTTCCCATCTTGGAACTTGATCGTCACCGTGCGCTTGCCGCCATAAGTGAGGCGAGTCTCGATAGGGCCGAGGCTGAACGTGTCGGTTGCGCTCACACTTTCCTCGAGGTTGATCGTGCCGAGCACCTCGCACGCGCCCTGGCCGTTGTCGACCCAATCCTGGCCCAGTCTCACGAATGCATCTTGCCCACCTGCCGGCGGGTCGGCAGGGGGCTGTGGCGGTTTCGGCGGATCGACGTAACCCGGGTTTCTGGCGCCCGCCATGACACCCTTGAACGCGGCGATGATCAGCTCGTCACCTCGCAAGTGGTTGCTGATGAAACGCGCGTGTCCTTGCTTCATTGCGAATTCCGCAAAGAGACTGCACAGCTCTTGATCTGTTTTGCCCACGAAGAAATGGTCGCGCCCGGGCAGGTCCCAATGCGACACGTCGGTATGGCATTGCTCGCAGGCTTCCACGGTGATGGCACCGCCCCCGTGCTTGGTCGAATCGCCCGGGTTTACGCCGCCGTGACAGTTCATGCACCGCGGATGGCGGACCACTGGCAGCATCTTTTGGAAGAGCTGAAAAGGCGTTGCTGTCGCCTGCTGCCGAGCGACTCGCGCCGAGAATCCGACTAGCGCCGACATTCCGGTCGCCAGGACTCCCGCCAGCACAACCGCCGCTCCAGCGCCTTTCCGTTTCGGCAGGAACGAACGCATCCGCTCTCCTCACGACTGAAAAAGATCGCCGAGCATACGCGCGCAGCGTCATCGCGGCGTCTAGACGGCGTCATCGAAGGATTGGATTCCAGGAACCGGGGCGGATGCGACCCGCCGAGGTCCAGACGACGTGGACTCCGGCGATGGGAGGCGCGTTCTCGCGACCTCGAAACGACATGAGAGTGTTATACTGCGAACCTCTCGCAGTATAGCGCGCTGCGATGCCGTTGGCGCGCCGAGCGCCCTCTGGTGGACTCGTGAGCGTCAGCGCAATCACGGCGCTGGCTCACTACGATCCTCCCCGCGCATTCGCAAGAGTCAACCTGCGTACGTTCAGCGCCTATAACTCCTGGCGCTCGAACGTCCCCACCGCCGCCACCACTCCCACAACGATCGCGGCTACGGCCGTCGCCACGGGCCAGCCCGACGACACCGCTTCTCCCATCAGCGCGTCGCGCATCGCCGACGTCAAACCGAGAAAGCTGTATCGTGCCGCCGGCCCCCAGGCCGAGACCAGGAGCGCGAGGAAATAGTACCCGAGGCCCGCCCCCGCCGCCGCGCCGCGCGATCGGAACGCCGCGGAAAAGAGAGTCATCACGACGATCAGCAGTGAGGCGTAGAGGAGCCACAATGCCATCGCCGTCACGATGCGGCCGGGATGCGCGACGCCGAACACCGCGGCCGTCACAGCTAGACACGCGGCGGCGCCCAACGCGGTAGCCGCAATGAGGAGCGTGACCTGCGAGAGGATCTTCGCCAGCACGAACGCACGCCGCGAGAGTGGTTTTGTGAGCGCGAGGATTGCCGTTCCCGCGGAGCGCTCGCCCGACACGGCCGCCGCGCCGGTGATGATCACGGCAATGAGCACGAACTGATTGAGGTTCTTGAAGAGCTGCCCGTAAGCGTCGAGCGCGGTTGGCGGTGGAACATGGATCACCACGCCCGGCTGCGAGGCCGCCATCGACTGCACCAACGCCGGCGTGAGCGCCGCGATGATCGGGCTGGTCACGCCGAAGAACACCAGCATCCCGGGAATCACCCAGATCCGCCACGTGCGCCGGATCTCGACGAACTCCTTCCATAGAAAGGCGCTGAACCCGGTCATGTGGGTGGACCGCCAACGAACGTCACGAATACATCCTCGAGGCTCGCCTCGGCGATCTCGAACCGCCGCAGCGGTACGCCCGCAGCCGCGATTGCCGCGGGAACCTCGCGCCGTGCGGCCGCCATGTCGGAGACAGTCACGCGCAACGTTCGCTCGACGGTTTCCAAGGACCGCAACCACGCTCGTCCCGCCAGGAGGCCGGCGACAGCGGCGGCGTCGGCGTCGTTCTCCAACTCGACCACCAGCCGGTTGGCGCCCCCCCCCGTCCGCGCCGTGAGCTCGGCGATACCGGCGCTCGCCACGACTCGGCCGCGCTCGAGAATCGCCACCGCGTCGCACACGCGCTCGACGTCGGCGAGGATGTGGGTCGAGAAGAACACCGTCGTCCGCCCGCGCAGCGACGCGACCATCTCGAGCACCTCACGCCGGCCGATGGGGTCGAGTGCGCTCGTCGGCTCGTCGAGCATGAGAAGGCTGGGCGCGTTGATCAGCGCCTGCGCAATGCCGAGTCGCTGCTTCATGCCGCGCGAGAAGCCGCCGATGCGCGTGCCAACCGAGGAGAGTCCAGCCATCTCCAGCAGCGCGGCGGCGCGCGCGGCGAGCGTCGCGCCGTCGATCCCGAAGAGCCGTCCCGCAAAAGCGAGGTACTCTCGCGCCGTCATCCATGGATAGAAGCCCGGCACATCGGGGAGGAATCCGATCCGCGCGCGGACCGCGTCGTTTGCGCTCGTGGCGTCATAGCCGAGGACATGAGCGGTGCCCGCGGTCGGGCGAGCGAGTCCCGAGAGGATTCGCAGAGTCGTGGTCTTTCCCGCGCCGTTTCGCCCGAGAAAGCCGAACACCTCGCCCGGTCGAACGACGAGATCGGCGCTGTCGAGGGCGATCGTGTCGCCGAAGCGCTTGGTCAGGCCGCGCAGCTCGATCGCCGGCGCGTCGCCCGCGCGATCAGCGTCCATCGCGCGGGCCGTACAGCGCATCGACGGCCCGCCGAGCCGCCTCGCTACCCGCCGTGCTCGCGCTGGAGCCCGAAATGTCGACCGTCGGCGGCAGCCGCCCGCCGACGAGGTACCCGATCGCTCCGATCAGATTGCCGAGGACGATGACGAGCGCCCACACCCACTTTTTGCCGCCGAACACTTCATCGCGTCGCGCGAGGTCCACCAACGCGTACAACTGCGTCGCGAGTTGAACGGCGGCGACGAGCAGGAGGATGGCGGTAACGGTCGTCGAAACGTGGAGTAGCCGGGCGAGTCGGTCCAGCATCGGTCGGTCTCCGACATTGGAGGGGGATGGGGAGCGTCGCAGCGATTGAATTCTGGGCCCAACTGGTGCGTTCAACCAGATGGCGCCCCCGCATTGCCCTTTGCCGACGACACGTTCGATCTCGTCACCGCGGTCGAGACGCGAAATACGCGAAGCGATTGGGCGAATGATCCTGGTCCCCAGATATCGATCGACCAACCGACCAGATACGGCAGGATCAACAGCGCCCACCAGGCCGAGCGGGACGAGTTTCCGCCCACTCCGCCGATCGCGCCAAGCCCAAACAGCGCGCCGACGCCGAGAGCGACGAGAACGAAGCTCCAGGTGCGATACGCAAGGAGGCGGCGATCCTCGCGTCTTAGATAGCTCCGAAGCGCGAGCAACCCGCTGCCGGGAAACCACGCGGTGCCGCGGCAATCGGAGCTTTCCCTTACGGCAAGTCAGTGCCTTCGCGACTGATTTTGAGGGTTTCCCCGTCCTGCCCTCTCGGCTCATACCGCTTCAGCGATCGTTAGACAGCTGGGGCATAGGAGGGCGTGCCCGGCGCCAGGCGCGCAGAGCGATTCAGCCGAAGAAGGCGCTGATCAAGGCCGTGATCAGCGCGGGAGCGCGACCCATGAGAGCCACCCGAAAACGATCTGCATCGCTGGCTAACGCCCGAGTTCATCGCTCGTTAGGCCGCAGCGTCGGCGCAGCGCGCTGCAGTGCGACCGCCAAGAGCAACATCACGAGGGGCGCAGTGATACCCCATGGAAAGCCGAGCAATAGAAGCTTGTAGGAGTATGTCGAATGGAAGTAAACGACACCGGCGAGCACCGTCGCCGCTACATGCGCCATGCAGGCGACCCGAACGCGCCGTTCGGCACCGTCGCGTTGGAGCGCCGGAATGATCATCAACGTCGCGAGGCCCATCGCGATGTACGCAATGGCATCGAAGTCCCACAGCAGCGAGTGCGGCGTCTGCTCGAGGATTCGGACCGTGTCCACGGCGCCGCCGAGCTTCGCCGGAATTACCGTGGTCAATTGAATGACGTAGTTCGCAGTGCCGAATACCGCGTACATCGTCGCGAAGATGAGGCCTGCATGAGTCCAGAATTGCGTGTTGCTCGGCCTCGTGTAGTGCAGGGCAAGTATTTCGAGCACAAAGGGAACGACGATGCAAAGAGACGTCGCGAAGATCAGAATCTCATCGAGCGGAAAATGCAGCAGACCGACCACCTGTAAGATCTGCGCGACGTCATAGCCGACGGTGGCCGCGAATGCGGCCAAGCCTGCCGAGAATCCGATACGACCGAGTGTAGACACGAAAGAGAGTCCAGTACTCCTACGCGGGTGCTGCGGCCCAACGCGTTAGCTAAGTTGCAGGCGCGTCAAATAAGAAGCGCGGGCGAAGCCCGCGCAACAATCCTTGGATCGCTTGTCAGCTTCGATGTTCGTTAGGTAGCTGGCGCTTCGATCTCAGACGCGAAGGCCACGAGAACGGTCCACACAACCCCACCAAACAAAGATCGGAGCCGGAGACGCAGCCGAGTGGCACGCGGACGACCGCGTCTGTCGGCGCGTCGATCACGGGTCGGGCCGCTCAACGACTTCGAGTGAGTGCGGGCCGAGGAAGACAGTTGCGCGCATTGCCACTCCGTTCTACTACGGTTGGCCAAGACTTTCCGGCCTCGCTACTTCACCACGAACCGGTACGTCCCCGACCCCACGCGATAGACCGCCGCGTCTCCCTGCATTCGGAGAAAGCGTACCCCCGGTGCCCGGTCCGCGGCCACATCGCTCTCGGTGACGTGGTCCGCGGACGCCGCCGGGACATAGACCGTGGCCGACGTGTTCGCGGGGACCGTCACCTCTTCGGTGAACGTGTCGCCGTCGACTCGCCAATTCGATGCGATCGTCCCCCGGATCGTGCGATGCGTCCCGCGCGCCCAGGTAAGTCCGCCGCCGGGGATTGGGTGAATGACGAATTCCGCATACCCCGGATGTGCATCGTCGTTGTTGATGCCGAGTATGGTGCGGTACATCCATTCACCCACGGCGCCGATGGCGTAGTGATTGAACGAGTTCATCCCCTTGTCCTGGAAGCCGCGGCCCTTCACGTAGCCGTCCCACCGCTCCCAGATCGTGGTGGCACCGTTGGCGATCGAATAACCCCAGCTCGGGAAGGTGGTGGTGTTGACGAGCTTGTACGCGACATCCGAGCGCCCGGCGCGTGAAAGCTCGAGCATCATCCGGTAGCTCGAGTGAAATCCCGTCGACATGTGACCGTGGTAGGCGTCTATGCCGCCGACCATGTAGCGCACCGCGGCCGCGCGCAGCGAGTCAGGGAGAAGATCGAAGTGCAGCGCCAGCGCGTAACCGGCCTGCGTATCTCCCTCGACGTGACCGTCGGGTGTGACATAGGCGCTATTGAACGCAGCCTTGATGTCTCGAAAGAGATCGCCGTATTCCCGTGCCCCCGCCTTGTCGTTCAACACCGTCGCCATTCGGGCGACGATATCCGTGGCGTAGGCGAACATCATCGTGGCAAAGACCGGCTTGGGCACCTCGCCGCCCTTCCGCGGAATGGTCGAGTCGTTCTCCGTGTCGGCGTTGAGCCAGTCGCCGTAGTCGTTGCCGCGCCGGTTCTTCCAAAGAAGATCGGGGTTGTTGCGACGAATGTAGTCGACCCACTTCTTCGCGGGCCCGTAGTTGTCGCGGATCGCCTGCACGTCGCCGTACTGCTGCCACATCCGCCACGGGACCACTACGCCGGCGTCTCCCCACCCCGGAACGCCGGTGAAATCGCCGCGGTGCATCGAGTCGAGACGCTCGCGGAACGGCTGGGGAGAGAAGTCGGCAAAGCGGCCGTCGGGTGTCTGCGCGTCGCGCACGTCGCGCAACCATTTCGTGAAGAACGCCGCCATGTCGGCGTTGAACATCGAGGTTCCGCTGAACACCTGGATGTCGCCCATCCACCCGAGCCGCTCGTCGCGCTGCGGACAGTCCGTGGGGATGCCGATCATGTTGTCCCGCTGCGTCCACACGACGTTGTGCCAGAGCGTGTTGAGCAGCGAGGACGAAGTCGCGAACTCTCCCGCCCAGCCGAGGTCCGAATTGACCTGACGTCCGGTGAGGTCGCTGAGCGCGGGCCTCGTGGTCAATCCGTTCACCTGCACGTAGCGGAACCCGTGATAGGTGAAATGCGGCTCGAAGCGCTCGCGCGCACCGGTCCCGCGCAGCGTGAAGCGATCGGTCTGTTCCGCTCCGCGGAGGTTGTCGGTGTACACGATGCCGCTGTCGTCGAGCATCTCGCCGTGGGACAGGGTGATCGTGCTTCCCGCTGGGCCCTTCACCGCAATCCGCGTCCATCCGACCATGTTCTGCCCCAGGTCGAACACGTACACGCCGGGCTTCGGTTCGCTGACGGCGGTCGGCCTGATGTCCGCCGTCACGCGCACCGGTTCGTTGGCCTGTGCCACCAACTCGGTCGACACGCCGGCGGCGAGGTCCGCGCTGCTCCACCGCGAATCGACGAACCCCGGGGCATCCCATCCCGGCATCTCTCGGCGGGCGTCGAACTCCTCGCCATTGAGGAGATCGGAAGAACGAATCGGCCCGTCGCGCGTGACGCGCCAAGAGGAATCGGTCACGATGCGCGTGGTGCGTCCGACGGAGGTCACCTCGAGCTGCGCCAGGAAGCGAGGATGATTGCCGTAGATGTTCCGACGCTGCTTCACCAGCGCCTGCGCCAGTCCGATTCCGCCGGCGTACCAGCCATCGCCAAGCCAGGCGGCGATCACGTTCGCGCCGGGATGAAGGAGCGACGTCACGTCGTACGCCTGATACTGGGTGCGTATGTGATAGTCGGTGAACTCGGGCGCCAGCACGTGATCGCCTACCCGTTGGCCGTTGATGTGCAGCTCGTAGACACCGAGCGCACTCGCGTAAACGATGGCGCGTTCCGGACGCCCGGCGAGTGTAAAGCGCCTGCGCAGAGCAGTCACGGCGACATTGGTAGTCGACGGCGATGCGTCGCCGATCCATCGCGCGGACCATTCGCCGCGATCGAGGAGCCCCATTCCCCAAGTGGCCGGCGCGCTCCACGCCGACGGCCTGTCCAACTGATCCCAGATGCGCACCTTCCAGAAAACATGCTCGCGCGACGTGAGCGGCCGCCCCTCAAAGACGATCTGATTCTGGCGGTCGCTCGTGACTTTGCCCGAATTCCAAAGATCGGCCTTGTCGACGGCGAGATTGGCGGCGGTGGTGGCAACCTCGATTTGATACGCGCTCTGAGTCACACCGCGGAGGCCCGGCGCAAGGAGCACCCAGCTCAAGCGAGGTGCTGTCGCTTCGATCGCCAATGGATTGGTCAGATACTCCGTCCGCAACTCCGCAACACGCACCGGCGAGGGCACTGTGCTCGGACGCCGTGCACCGGGCATCAGAGTCAGCGCAAGCGGTACCGCGCGGAGCATGAATGAGTAGGATGGCATCAAGCGCTCCGCGTCGAGGAAGGGCCCTCCAAGTATGGGCCGCTGAAGCGCTCTTTGGGAGTTCGCACCCTCTGGAAGTTCGCGCCCTTCGCCGGTCGAGCGCCTGACGGTTGCCGCGATCATGACGCGCCTCGAATCTGTTGTCCAGACACGCGGGGCACCGCACAAGGCGGTGGGGTTCACGTACGAGCAGTGGCGCTATGTCTTCACCAACACGTTCGACGAAGCGGACGCGCGCGCCGCGTACGATCGATATCACGTCCCCGCATCAGGCGGCATTTTGTGGGACAGCGTGCTCGCGAATTTCATCCCCGGCCCGCAGGACATCGCCGTCGACTACCATATGATGCTCGCGCGCCCCTCCTCTTCATCTCGGGGAGCGAAGATCATCTGATGCCGCCCGCCGTCCAAACGCTCGAACGCGAAGCACTACAAGTCGAACACGATCACGGACGAATCGGGGAACGTCTCGGCATAAAACCGCGCCGCGGCCTCGGCGTCGCGATCGTACCAAAGGCAAATCGTGTTCTTTGCTGGCGTACCCATATCTCACCCTCAGGGGAAAACTGCGAAACTCTTGCAGTATAGCGCGCCGGTGCCGCTTGCCCTGCCCCGTCACGCTCGCCTATGGCCTGGCACCGGCGTGCTGGAAAGGCGTCGCAGGTAAGCGCGCATGCTCGCATTGACTCTCAGAATGGTCGCTCGTAGCGTACCGACACAATCCGTCACGTCGCGAGGCAATGAGCGCCACGAAAGGGACGCTGGCAATTCTCACCGGAGGGGGCGACGTACCCGGGCTCAATCCCGCCATCCGGGCGATCACGATCCGCGCACTTCGCGAAGGATACCGGGTCCTCGGGATTCGACGCGGGTGGGCCGGCCTCGTCGACTACGTGCCGGACAGCGCGGCGGACAACTCCGGCAACATCCAGGAGTTGGATGAAGCGGACGTGAATCGTGCCGGACGCACCGGCGGTACGTTCCTGCACACCTCACGGACCCGCCCGAGCCATCTGCCCCGCGAGCGCGTGCCCGCACACATGAGCGGGTACACCGACAAGATCAACGACGTCACGAAGGAGGTGCTGAAGAATCTCGCGCACCTGGGCGTCGACGTGCTCATTCCCATCGGCGGCGACGACACGTTGAGCTATGGCAAGCGGCTGCACGATGAAGGGGTGCACGTCGTCGCCATTCCGAAGACGATGGACAACGACGTGTACGGGACCGACTACTGCATCGGCTTCAGCACGTGCGTCACCCGCACCATCGAGCTCACGCATCGCCTGCGCACATCCGCCGGCTCGCACGAGCGGTTTCTCGTGATCGAGGTCTTCGGGCGGTACGCGGGCTTCACCGCGCTCCTGCCAACGATGGCCGGCGCCGCCGATCGATGCGTCATCCCCGAGCGCCCGGCCGATCTCGAGCAGCTGACGGAGCTCATGGCGTACGATCGCAACCGGAATCCGAGCCGCTACTCCGTCGTCCTGGTCTCGGAGGGCGCGACCATCGCCACGCACGACGGCATGAGCTTCGAGAGTGAAGAAACCGACATGTTCGGCCATCGCAAGCTCGGGGGCATCGGAGACAAGATCGCCGCCGCGTTGAAAGAGTACTCACCCAAGTACAACAACGGCCGCCGCATCGACGTCGTCAGCCAGCGGCTGGGCTATCTCGTCCGCTCCGGCGATCCGGACGCCCTCGATTCCATCGTGCCGATGGCGTTCGGCAATCTGGCGCTCGACCTGATTCTCAAAAAACAGTACGGCCGGCTGGTGAGCATCCATAAAGGCTTTTACGACAGCGTACCGATCACGAACGTGACGTCGGAGAAGAAGGTCGTCGACGTGAAGAAGTACTACAACATCGAGCGGCTGCGGCCCATCTACGACTTCGACGGAGCGCCGCTGTTCATCATGACGAGCGATTGACACCGGACTCGAGGCCGGAGGCCATATGGCGCGCAACTCCCGCTCACGCAGAATCTTTCTGTCGTTGACCGCCGTTTGCAGCATGCCGTGCACGACGATCGCCGGGCAGCATGACGCGCACGGCACCGGTCCACTGGATTCGACGGCGAAGCGGTTCGGAACCGTCTCATTCGCGAACTCCGGCGCTCCGGCGGCGCAACAGTCGTTTCTGCGAGGACTCGCGTTACTCCATAATTTCGAATACCCCGACGCCGCGACCGCCTTTCGCGAGGCCCAGGCGCGCGATCCCGGGTTCGCCATGGCGTACTGGGGCGAGGCAATGACGTACAACCACGGCGTCTGGCGAGAGCAGGACTCGGTCGCGGCGCGCGCGGCGCTCGCTCGACTCGGCGCGACGCCCGCGGAGCGAGTGGCGAAGGCGAAAACGCAACGCGAAAAAGACTATCTCCGGACAGTCGACGTCCTCTACTTCGCACCCCACTCGAAGACCGGCAGAGATTCGGCGTACGCCGAGGAGGCAGGGCGATTGGCGACGCGCTACCCGGCCGACGCCGACGCGCAACTGTTCCACGCGCTGGCGCTCCTCTCCCTCTTTCCGCGCACGGACTCCACCTATTTGCGCGCGGCCGGCATCGCCGAGCAGGTGATGCGCGATCATCCGCGACATCCCGGCGCATTGCACTACGTCATTCACGCCTACGACGACCCCGCCCACGCGCGCCAGCGGACTCGCAGCCGCGCGCGCGTACTCGAAAGTTGCTCCCGATGCGGCGCACGCGCAACATATGACCTCTCATATTTTCGTCGCCCTCGGCATGTGGGACGACGTCGTCGCGGCGAACGAGGCGGCGATTCGCACTGTCACGAAGTCCAACGGGACGGCGGTGGCCGGTGCCGCCGCCTGCGGACATGGCGGGATCTGGCTGCACTACGCGTATCTGCAGCAAGGCAGGCTCGCGGACGCTCGGGCGTTGTCCGCGACGTGCCGCGATCGAAGCGCACGATCGATGAGTGCCGCGAGCGGCTACGCCGAGATGCGGTTGCAGTACATCGTCGACGTCGACCAGTCGGAGCCGGATCTTGCGCCGATCGCGGACGTCTCCAAGCTCCCGGGGTTCGTCGAATTCACGCAGAGCTACGGCACCGCGTACGGCGCGCTGCGGCGCGGCGACACGACGACGGCACAACCCCTGCTCGGCCGGTTGCACGAGGCGCGGACAGCAATGATGTCGAGCGAGATGGTGGCGATGATGCCGGAGATGGTGGGCGAGGCGGACGTGATCGAGCAGGAGCTGCGCGCGCTGGCACTGCTGCGTCGTGGCAGCAAGGCCGACGCGGTTGCCACTCTGCGCGAGGCCGCGGCACGAGAGGATGGCCTCCCGTTCGAGTTTGGCCCGCCCGAGATCGAAAAGCCGTCACACGAATTGCTCGGAGAGGTGCTCCTCGCCACGGGTCAGCCGGCCGAGGCACGTCACGAATTCGAGCTCGCGCTGAAGCGAACGCCGGGACGTTCACTCACACTGCTTGATCTCGCGCGCGCGTGTCGCGCGGCCGGCGACGGCGCGGCCGCGACCTCTGCCTACCGACAGCTCGTGGCCAATTGGCGAAACGCCGATTCGACGATCGCCGCGGTGCGCGAGGCGCGCGCGGGAGCGCGCTAGCCCGCTATGAGAACACGCATGGTCGCGCGGAGTCCGCATTCATGACAGCGGTAAGCCGCGGTGCGGGGCAGCCACATGTGTCGTTTTCCACCACCCGATCAGCACCGGCAGAACGAACGTGAGAGCGTAGTAGGCGTACACGTCCGGTTTGTAATAGCCGTCGGCCGGATGGAACGCCGCAACAATGAACACGTAGTCGAAGACGATAGCGATAAGCGTCCAGACCACGCCGAGGAGCGTGTAGCGTGCGAGGCCCTCGCTTCGGACTTGGTTGACGAGCACCCAACAGGTGATCGCGACGCCGATCGGCAATATCACCCACCCAACGAGCGACGTCGGAACGACGGCGATCAACACGATGCCGAGGATGTACCCGATCAACCAGAGGGCAACGCCCCAGCCAAGCAATACCTTCGCGAAACGGCGGTCCATGGTAGCTCCTGTGATGAGCGCTGCGGTGCGCACCATGGTCTACTTATACGCCGGACACGCGCGACACGTCTAGCGGGGTTCGTGGAGTACAGCGTCGGGCATTGCCCGACCGGACGATCACGACTCCGCAGTCGAGAGCCTCGTTACGTGGACGAACGCGACAGGTACAACCCGCGATCGCTCACCGCCCCCGGATCGTACTCGGCCCTCACCGATCCGACGCCAGCCACCGTAACACAGCGATCGTAAACCGCGCATTCTGAATAGCCTCCGGCGCATTCATCCCCATCGGCACCTCCGCCGGTCCCTTCCGCTGCGCCGAAAACATTGCCGCCTCACCGAACGCCGCCACGCGCCCCTGTCCTACCCGCAGCAGCGCTCCTTGCAACAGCCCATCACCCGATACCGACGCCACCGAATCGCCAAAGACCCACGCGACTCTCGGCAGCCAGACTCGCGTCGGCGAACGAAACGTGAACAACGGCCACGCATCGACGCCGACGCGCGCACCAGGCGCCAATCGGAACGCCGAGCCGGTGAACGTCACGACGGAATCGATTCGCTCTGCCGCGCCCTGCACCGGTGGGATCGCGCCGAGAGATCCGTCGGATCGGCGAAACGTGATCGGATAGTCGCCGGTCCGCGGATCGGGCGGCTGCCCGTCGGGGAGCGCGAAACCGTCGAGCCAGATCACGCCGACCGAGCGGGCGAGATCGGCGGCGGCGCCGGCGAACGGCATGTGATCGGCGATGATCCACAACGACCCGCCGCGCTTCACCCACGCGGAGATACTGGCGATCTCCGATGAGTCGAACGCCGGCAGAACCGGCAGCCGCCAATTCTGCCCCGCTTCATTCGCCGCATTCACAGAGTTGGCAACCACGAGCACGCCGACCTTCGCAAGCGTGGTCGAGTCGTACCGTGTCGTGCCGGGACGCACGACATAGCCGGCGTCCTCGAGGAGCCGGGCGAACGGCAGATAGCGCCCGCTCGCCGTGTGAAAGTTGTGATGGGCCTGATCGATGACGACGGCCGAGCGCGGTCCGGCGATCGGCGCGTGTTTGGCGCTGGCGAGCGGACGATACGTCGTGTCGACGACCTGCTGCGCCGGCGCGATCACACTCGTCAACGACAGACCGGTCACCATCGCCGCCGATGCGAGAGCGAGTTTCATCGGGGCCTTTCTGTATCCGGGTGGGGGGACGGGCGCGGGAAAAGGTACGGCCCGGCCGAGGGGGGCGGCAGATGCACTCCCGCAGCTAAGTCGCCTAAACGCTCGGCGCTGGCTCGAGAGGCGGAGAGGACGCGACGAGATCAGATTCGTCGGCTACTCGCCCTCGAGCCGTCTCGCCGCACGAATTCGAGGCGATGGAGTCGGCCGCTCCCACGCGTTCCCTGCCTCGATTGGTCGCCAGCCCGCTCCTCGTGACCCGCTCAAGCCGACGCCGCATCAGGAAGACGCCGACGGGGAAGAGACCTTACCGGACTGGCCGATAGCCCTGATGGTCTGCCCCGCAGCACGCGCAGCGCCGCCCATCTTTGTCGTGACGTTGCGCGTGCGCTAAGCGCCACATTAGGGGGAAAAATGAAGGTCATCATTGGTCTTCTTGGATCGTCGGTGCTGCTGGCCGCGTGTGGGGAGGGGTCGACAGTAGAATCAGCCCGCGCGGCGTCGCGACCGAACCTCGCGGTACAGACGCCATCTGGCTCTACGGCGTCCTCAGTCATCCAGGTGTGTGTCCACTCCTCAAGCGGAACCATGAAGGTCGTCGCGACCGGCCAGGAATGCTCCATTTCGCCCGATCCCACGTTCCATGATTGATTCCGTGGTAGACTGGAATCGTGCGCTCGCCCTCCATCAGTAGCACCGGCATCGTGATGGGCCGCAACGCCGGTTGCTCCACCCAATCCAGAATGTGCTTTCGGCTACCTCGGCAGCTCTCGGGTGACCTTAGGAACTTGCGCCGCCCTGGCTGGAGTGATCATGAAACGAACTTAGGGCTGCCTGTGGAAGCTGCCACATAGTCCTCCCCTGACATGTGGCCCCTAACCCCGAGCACTTTTGTCTAGCCCTTAGGGGACGTAGTTTGGCGGTATGCGCCTGAAGGAGCACCTGCCCGAACTCAGGGAAGCCATTGTCGCCGCGGCTGCTTCGTGCGGGGCTTCAAACGTTCGACTCTTCGGGTCTGCAGCGAGAGGCGAGGAGCACGACGATAGCGATATCGACTTCCTGGTACGCCTCGACGCCGACCGAACGTTGCTCGA
The DNA here is from genome assembly GCA_963736315.1 of uncultured Gemmatimonadaceae bacterium. GTDB lineage: Bacteria > Gemmatimonadota > Gemmatimonadetes > Gemmatimonadales > Gemmatimonadaceae > JAQBQB01. The sequence goes on from CAVTOB010000002.1 coordinate 691,026, forward strand.
TCTCGTTCGCCTAGAGTCGCGCCTTGAGAACTTGCTAGGCAGGCCGGTAGATGTCGTGACCGAGAGCTCATTGGCGGAGCCGATTCGCGCGAGGGCGCTGAGGGAGGCCGTTCCTGTCTAAAGGACGCGCTTACGCGATCGAGCGAATCAAGCACATCATCGCGGCGGCGAATGCGATTGTGTCGTACACGAGCCGTGGTCGATCTGCGTTTGACGAGGATTCTACGGTTCGCGATGCGATCTTGTACCAAATCGTCGTGATCGGCGAGGCAGCGAAGGCCGCAGTGGCAGCCGACGAAACGATTGTGGTTGAAGTTCCGGTCGTTGAGTGGTCGCTGTGGGCGAAGATGCGTGATCGAATCACCCATCAGTACTGGGCGACTGATCACGAGATTGTGTGGTCGACAGCGACTCGCGACGTCGCGGGACTGCGGGCCGAATTGATCAAGGCGCTCGTTCGCCTTTAGGCTGCTGGGCAGACGCGTTCCACGCGGTCGATCGCGGTGTTGAACACTTGCTGAACTGCGGCTCAATCGATGCAGGTTGGCAGTATCCTTGCCTTAGCTGCCCTGCCTGCGAAACGAGATGAGCTCCACCGGGGCCCCGTCGACGACGATCATGGCGGCACGCACGCCATCTGAAGGCGAGCCGGGTGGAGAGATGACTTCCTGACCAATCAGCGCGGCGTCGAGGTCGTCGACCTCGAATGCGACATGTGGCAGTGATTTGATGAGGGGATGCAGCGGCGATCTGTCCTCGAAACGCATCCACTCGATTCCATAGGGGCTCGTCGGGAAGCCGGAGACATACAGGCCGTACCGCTCGAGGTAGGTCTCGTTGGCGCGAGGAACATTCGTGGGAATGCCGAGGTGGTGATACCGCCAGCCCCGCCGGGCGACGACATCGGGTGGTTCGTGGCTTTGACGGAGGCGGCCGGCTGCCTCAGCGTGCTCTGGGGCCGGTTTCATGGGTGCATTTTGATGCAGAAGAAGTTGCGGCGGGTATTCCCAAGAATGCAATAACCGCGCGTTCGCGTCGGGCGAAAGGAAGCTCTTTGTCATCAATCGGCATCGCCGGAAGGATTGCGGCCCGCTTGCGTATCTCCCGATTCGCGGGCACGTTGTTCTGGCGCCCGCACTTCGCGGCATGCCCACCTTCGAGGTCCTCATGCGTACATTCGGGCTCGTCGCTGCCCCAGCACTTCTCCTGATGACCGCGGCAGCGCCGCTCATCGCCCAGCAAAAGCAACAACTCATTTCGCAGGCGGCACTGATCGCCGTGGTGGAGAATCACAAGGGCGCCGTGCTTCGGTACATCGACGCCGCTCCCGACTCGATGCTCGGGTTCCGGCCGACCAAAGGCGTCCGGACCTTTGCCGAGCAAATCGAGCACGCCGCCGGCAGTGACGCGCTCATCGCCCACCTGGCCATCACAGGGTCAATGAAGGTTCCGCCGATGGGCGACTCGGCGGTCTACCTCCATAACAAGGCGGCGCTCAAGACGTACGCTGCCGCGGCGATGGATCACACCGTGCAGATGCTCCGGGGCGTCAGCGATGCCGCCATGCTGGAGGAGATCGTGCAGTTCGGAAACAAGGTGACGCGCGGCCGGGCGTTGATGGAACTGCTCGACCATTTCCCCTGGACGCTGGGGCAGACCGTACCCTACCTCCGCCTCAACGGGGTGACGCCGCCGGAGTATTCGCCGTTCTGAGTCACTACCACGACCCACCATGAAAGTGGGACTGGTCGGCTTCGCCGGCTCCGGAAAGACCACGGTCTTCAACACGATGACCGGGCTCCACGTGCCGGTGGGATATGGCGGCGAGGTGCGACTCGGCACGGTTCGCGTTCCCGACGCCCGCATTGACGCGCTGTCCAAGGTTTTTTCGCCCAAGAAGACCACGTACGCCGAGATCAGCTTCTGCGACATTCCGGGCGAGCACGGCGCGGACAAGAAAGGGCTGTCGACCAAGGCGCTGCAACCGGTACGGGAGCAGGACGCGCTCTGTCTCGTGCTGCGTGATTTTCCGAATCCCGCGATCGAGACGGCGGCCGATCCGCCGCGCGACCTCGATGCGTTCCATTTCGAGTGCGTGCTCGCCGACCTGCACATCATCGAGCGCCGGCTCGATCGCGCGCGCAGGGAGCAGATGCCGAAGCACGAGCAGGACGCGTTCGAGCTGATGAAGGTCGTGCTCGAGAACGAACGGCCGCTGCGCAGCATGTCCGCGGCGCAGCTCGATCGCACGCAACTTCGCGGCTACGGCTTTCTCAGCGACCGGCCGCTCCTCGTCGCGTTGAATCGCAGCGAGGAGCGGGCCGCCGAGCCGCTGCCGAACGAGATCGCCGCGCGCCTCAGCGCGTTGAGCGCCGCGGGGCTCGTGCTCTCGGCGAGCGTGGAGGCCGAGATCGCCGCGCTCGAGCCGGACGAGCAGGCGGCCTTTCTCGCGGACCTGGGCGTGACCGAGCCCGCGCTCTCTCGCTTCATTCGATCCGCGTACGCCCTGCTCGACCTCATCTCGTTCTTCACCGTCGGCCCCGACGAGGTGCGCGCCTGGCCGATTCGGCGCGGCACCCACGCGCGGCAGGCGGCGGGCGTCATTCACTCGGACCTGGAGCGCGGCTTCATTCGCGCCGAAGTGATGCCGTATGAGACTTTCATGAAGTATGGGAGCGAGCACGCGGTGAAGGAATCCGGGCACCTCCAGATCGAAGGGAAGGAATACGTCGTCGCGGACGGCGACATCATGCACATCCGGTTCAACGTTTAGCGACGCATGCTCGGCGGTTCGACCATGTCCGGTGACCGCCGACACCACGTCCGCGAACTACCGATTGCAAACGCAAACCCGCGCGTGCATCTGTAAGGGATTGACTCCCCCCTTCACGGGTCTGTCGCCCGGAGACGTCCATGCGCCGCTCAATCGCTCGGTTCATCCTCGCATCGCTCGTCATCGCATCCGCTGCGCCCGCCGTCGGCCTCGGCCAACCCGGCGGCGCTGACACCGCGCTCGTGCGCCGAATCAAGGAGCGCTACGTCAAGCGCGAGGTGCGCATCCGAGTCCGCGACGGAGTCCAGCTCTTCACTTCCATATATATCCCGAGAGACTCGACGCGCCGCTATCCGGTGCTGATGTCGCGGACACCCTATTCCGTCGGTCCCTACGGCGCGGATTACAAGACCGCACTCGGTCCTTCTGGAAATCCCCGTTGGGTGAACGATGGCTACATCTTCGTTTACCAGGACGTGCGCGGACGCTACTACTCCGAGGGCACGTTCCGCGACATGACGCCGATCCTCGAGCGGCACGACAAGCCGACCGACGTGGACGAAGGGACCGACGCCTACGATACGATCGACTGGCTCGTGAGGAATCTTCCCACGAACGGCCGCGTCGGGATCTACGGCACGTCGTATCCCGGCTTCTACACGACGGCGAGCTGCCTCTCGCGGCACCCGGCGCTCGTCGCATGCTCGCCGCAGGCGCCGATGACCGACATCTGGATGGGCGACGACAATTTCCACGGCGGTGCGTTTCTGCTCGCGCACAATTTCAGTTTCTATACACGCTTCGGGCGCACCCCGAGGCCGCAGCCCGGACCGGACGCATCGTATCCGTTCTCGATGGGCACACCGGACGCATTCAAGTTCTATCTCGGGCTTGAGCCGCTCGGCCCCGGCACGCGGAAGGTCATGGATTCAGCGACGGCGCCCCTCTGGCAGTCGATACTCACCCATCCGGCGTACGACGCCTTCTGGAAGGCGCGCGACGTTCGGCCGCATCTTCATGACGTGAAGGCCGCCGTGCTCACCGTCGGCGGATTCTACGACACCGAGGACATTCACGGTCCGTGGTGGGTGTTCGAGAACATCGAACGTATGAGCCCCGCGACCGACAATCACGTCATCGTTGGACCGTGGTCACACGGGGGCTGGAGCCGCGGCGACGACGACGCATTGGGCACCCTCCGTTGGAAGTACAAGACGGGTCCGTTCTTCCGCGACTCGATCGAGTATCCGTTCTTCGCGCATCACCTCGCCGGCGCGCCCGATCCCAAGCTCGCCGCGGTGACTGTCTTCCGTACGGGCGCCGATCGCTGGGACGGGTATGACGCGTGGCCGCCGAAGGCATCGACGCCGGCGCCGATTTACCTGCAGCCGAACGGCAAGCTCGCGTTCACGCCCCCCCCCCGGCGTCAGGCGCTGCGCAGTTCGATGAATACGTCAGCGATCCGGCGAAGCCGGTGCCGACGGTCGAGCGCATCGAGAACAACGGGATGCCGCGCGACTACATCACGGCCGATCAGCGCTTTGCGTCGCGCCGCACCGACGTGCTCACCTACCAAACCGACGCCCTCGACGAGGACGTCACGCTCACCGGATGGGTGACTCCCGTCCTGCACGTCAGCACGAGCGGAACGGACGCCGACTTCATCGTGAAGCTGATCGACGTATTTCCCGACTCGGCCGCGAACTGGCCGGGTGACGCGACGCAATTTCCCGTTGGCGGCTATCAGCAGCTCGTCCGCGGGGAGCCCTTCCGCGCTCGCTATCGCCGGTCGTTCGAGAAGCCGTTGCCGATGGTATCGAACGCGGCCGACTCGATTCGCTTCGACATGCCGCCGATTCATCACACGTTCCGCCGCGGCCACCGCATCATGGTGCAGATCCAGAGCACGTGGTTCCCGCACATCGATCTCAACCCGCAGCACTTCGTGCCGAACATCTTCGAGGCGAAGCCGGCTGACTTTCAGAAAGCGACGATGCGTGTGTACCACACGCCGGCCAAGCCGACGCGGCTCGAGCTTCGTCGTCTCGTCGACAGTCCGTAATCAGACGCTATGGCTCCGCCGCCGCCCGCCATGCCACGCTTCCCGCTCCTGCTCCTCGTCTCTTTCGCGTCCCTTGGCGCCAGCGGTTGCTCGCATCACAGTGACACCACGGGCCCTGCGGGGCCACCGGATCCGCTCGTGCTCTCCGTCCTGACCGTCAAGCTCGATCACGTCGTGGGATTCGGCCCGTTCGGCGAATCGCTCGGTGGCACGAGGCAGAGCCCCGCGTGGACCATCATCACCGACAATCCCCTCGATTCCGTCTTCGCGGTGGCAGCTGGAGTCATCGAAGAGATCGAGGTGAACGATCCGTTGCGACCAGACCGCGAGATCCACATCCGGGGCACCAGGTCGCAGTACAAGCTGATCTATGATCACGTTGAGGGTGTTGCCGTATCGACCGGCAACGTCGTCGCCGCCGGCACCTACCTCGGTCACCTGGCGGCATATGCAGGGGGCCGGGGGTGGGTGGAACTCCAGATCAACGACGAGCACCACTATCCTCCGTCGTACTCCGACCTCGCGAATGTCCTGGCGGTCTGTCCGCTGCAGTTCGGGACCTCGAGCTTCAACGCCGCCCACCAGGCTGCGTACGATCGGGCGCCACTCCATCCTGGTGGCCTCTGCCTGGCGAGTACCGTCGTGCCCTGAGCGCCTGTTCTGGCGCAATCTCGAGCAGATCGATCCACTCGTGGCGGTCGTAACGCTACGCTCGGCGAGACGAGCGGACGACGCATCCGAACGCTACATTCGGGCCCGTCCCGCCCCTCGTCCGCACGCGACTTCACCCGAGTCGGAGCACTCTCTCATGACTACCCTCCGTCTGTTCGTATCGGTTGTCGTCGTGAGCGGCGCTATGGCTGCTGCGCCGCCCGCCGCCATGGCGCAGGGCCGGTGCATTCGCGCGTATGGCACACCGGCTTGCAACACCGATCCCATTCCGCCCGTATTCGCCAAGACCGGGTGGCACACCACGGGACTCGACCACATCGGGTTTCGTGTGGCGGACGCGAAGAAGGAAGCCGCCTTCTACGTCGCGCTCATGGGCTGGAAGGTGCGCACCGACGACGGCACTCGCGTCGTGATGGATATGGGCGACTGGGGCACGGCCGTGTTCCGACAGGTGTCCGCCGATTCCTTTCCACCGCCCCGAGCCGGCGCGCGCGCGAACGCCGTTCCCGTGCGCGCGGTCGTCGAGGGCTTCGGGTTCGACATCGAGCCGTGGAACGCCAAGACCGTCGAGGCGGAGCTGAAGAAGCGCGGCCTTAACCCCGTCGCGGAGAACGAACCCAATGGGTTCGAGAGCTTTCATGTGAAAGACCCCGACGGCTTCGACCTCCAGATCGGCAACGGCAAGCGCTTCAGCAGAGCGCGGGCGGAGTCGCCCGCCAACGCAACGTTCACGACTCCGGCGCCATTCGAGTCGACGGGATGGCAGACCGTGTGGCTCGACCACCTGTCGTACGGCGCAGTGAACTACAAGGCGAGCGTTTCGTTCTACGTCAACCTCTTGGGTTGGGGGCCGACGTATGATGAGGGAAGTCAGAACGAGCTCATGATTGGCGACGTTGGCGACATCATCGTCCGCGGCGGCAACCCGCTCGATCCCGCTGTTGGACAGGGAAACGCCCGAGTCGGCGGGCGCATCGATCACATCTCCTTCGGCATCTCACCGTGGGATACGGACAAGGTGAAGGACGAACTGGTGAAACGAGGACTCCCCTGGTCGATCGACACCTCGGACGGGGCCGAGATCCATGTCGCGCAATTCAAGAGTTATCACACGACGACGCCGAACGGGTACAACCTGCAGATCAGCTACGACACGCACGACACGCGGCTCAATCTCGCGATCGCCGTCAATCCGCGGCGCGGCGTCAGGTAGTCCTCGACGGACCGCGCCGTCTACCTCAGTACATTGCTGGCTTCCGCCGCCGCGATGAGCGCCGCGGCGTCCGCCTCGAGCAGGAATCCGCGCTTGACCGCGTTTGCCGCCGCCGCGCGCACCGCTCGCACGTATCCCGCGTGATCCGTGTACCGCTCCTCCAACGACAATCGGGGATCGCCGTTCGCGACACGTGCGGCGCGCGTCTTCGCAAACGGAATCATTCCGGCGGCGTAACTGCACAGTCGTCCGGCGTAGAATCCGCTCGCCGTGATGTTCCAGCCGAGGTATGTGCCGAGCGGCGCGTCGCGGAGCACGACTGGGACGCCGCCAAGTTCGTTGCCGTCGGCGTCGACCTTGGGCGCTTTCATTCGAATGACGTGCTTGATCAGGGGCGGCACGATCGACCGAATGCCGGAACCATCGACACGATCCAACCCCGGTCCAAAGTCGTAGTCGAGGACGGGATTGATCAGACCGGTCGGCGCGCCTGCCGGCACACCCGGAATCGTCGGGAATCCCATCGCCTCTTTCGTCGCGTCGGCTAGCGTGCCATCGGCGAGCCTCGGCCACACACTCGGCGGCGGCGCGACGTCTTTCATGATCCAGCCCCGAAAGTGTACGCGAAGCGCATTCACGGTTTCCGTATGAGGGACCGGGTTCTCGGCGAATGTTCCCACGCCGTAGCTCACGCCGGGACACGTCGGCGGGCGGAGCGGCTCGGTATTGAAGCCACCGCGGCCGCCGCCGTGCGCGGTGCTGGGGATGTAGTAGCGGCGAACATTTTCGGGGAGCGGAATGTCCAGGTCGCCCGCGGTGCCCACCCACTCCGGCGAGAGCTTGAGCCCCCAGACCTCCGCAGCGCCGAAGTGCTCGAACACGCGCGGGCACGTTTGCGACGCGGTGCAACGGTCGAGAATGCCGGCCCGAGGGAGGCCACGAACCGTGTCGGGCCACGCGCTCCACCACTGCGGGCCTTCGCTGCCGGGATCGTAGAGATTCAAGATCCCGTCGGGCATCGCAAAGCGGGTGTCGAGCGAGATGCGACGCCCAGCGATGATCGGCCACATGCCGTCGTACACGCGGCGCCCGTCGAGCCCCTCGTTGAATCCGAGCTGCAGAAACGCGCGCAAGAAGTTGCCCGACTGCGAGACGCCGCGGCTCACCACCCATCGCACTCCACCAGCGAGCGGATTGCGCGTGCCGGCGTCGTCCTTGGCTTGCGTCCTGAAGAAGGTCGCGACATCGCGGAACGCCGCGAACCCGATGCCGAGCACGTACGGATCGCGCGCGGTAAACTCGACCTGGTACAAGAGCTTCGGATCGAAGCCGCCCTTCATGCAGATCTGCGTCGAATCCGGCACGCCCGGGAACGGCGGATTCGCCGAGCAGCGAGCCCACGCCCAATCGCTGTTCGCTACCGTCGCGACGCCGGTGATTTTCCCGTCCGCGGTTTCGCTGGCGTGCGTCGTCAACCGAGCGGCGCGTGTGTCCAGCGAGGCCGGCTTGTACGGAACTGGATTCGAGTAGACGACGAGCGGCCGAGACTCGGTGCCGCTCGCGTTGGCGATGCGCGCGACCAGCGGGCCGGTGACTGGCGATCCGTCGGCCATGTGTGCGACCGGCACGATCGCGTACTCAACGCCCGCGCGCGGCGCCGTGCGTCCGGCCTGATCGCCTTGCCATCCGCTGCTCAACCCGACGTCGCCAAAGTTTCGCTCGGCCAGACCGATCGTGATTCGGCCGCCGCGGTTCGGCACGTCGTGCCACACGAGACCACTCGCCTTCGACATGTCGACGGGCTTCACGATGAAGAACGTCGCCATGTACTCGACCTTGCCACGCGCGTTGCGCGGCGCGAGCTGGAGGTCGGTGATGATGCGATTGCGCCGATCGTTGGGATCGAGCTCGCCAAACGCGCGTCCCGCGACGGTTTCGTACTGCCCAACGGTTCCGTATGACGCGCCGCCGAATGCGGGCGACACGACCGAATCGATCACGATTCGCGTGACCTGGGCACGGAGAATCGGCGCGACGAGGAGCGAGACAGCGGCGATGGTGGAACGCAGCCAGCTCAAGATGGTCCTCTCTGGGCGTTCAGCGTGGGGGGGGTGGGAAGAACGCGGCCAAAGCTACGATTCGGCGTCGGGCGGCGGCAGATCCATGCCGGCACCGCACTCCTTCCCCTTATCTCGACGACGGGACGATCGCGGAACCGCGCGTATTACCGACAGGCGACGAGGCGGCCCTGCTCGCGACGCTGCTGAATGAGCCGCGCGTTCGGTTCGTGCACCTCCGCCATGCCGAGGCCGGCTGCTTTATCGCGCGTGCGGAGCGTGTCGCTATCTAACGCCGGAATTAGCCTGTGAGCGAGTTTAGCGCAATCGACGACGGCGAGCCGCTGAATAACTGTCCGTATCGTTTTTTTGTCCATTCGGCTCATGCGTCAACCAAATGGGCAGTTTCGGCTATATTCCCTGGCATGGAGATCCGTTGCCCGCTCGACGACGTCCTCGACGTGCTGCGCGTGCGTGGCGCCGTGATGGCGAACCTGCGCGCCCGAGGACCGTGGGGCATCAGCCTTCCGCGGACCCCGAAGGCGACGCTGCACGCCGTGACCGCCGGCGTGTGTTGGGTGCGCATCAAAGGAAGCCCACCAATCGAACAGCTGCCGGGCGACGTCGTACTGCTGCCGACCGGAGCAGCGCATATCGTGGCGAGCGCTCCTGCCGGACCGACGCGAACGTGGGGCAAGGTCGCCGCGGGGCAAGCTGGCAATCCCGCGCACGAATGCGTGTTCGAGGGTCCCGGCGGGGGAAGCTCGACACACGTCATCTGCGCGGGGTTCGAGTACGATCACGAGGTCGCACAACCGCTCCTTTCGCTGATGCCACCTGTGCTGTTCCTGTCGGGACACGAGATGGCGGAGGGGAGCCCCGTGCAGGCGACGCTACGCGTCCTCCGTCACGAGCTCGCCGCAAGAACGTCCGGGTCGGCGACCGTGATCGACCGGCTGATCGACGTCTTGTTCGTTCAGGTGATCCGCGCGTGGTTAGGCACCGAGGACTGCTCCGGAGCGTCCTGGCTTCAGGCACTCCGTGACCCGACCATTGGGCGCGCGCTCTCTGCTTTGCACGCGGACCCCGCAGCGCCATGGACGATCGAGACCCTCGCACGCGAGGTGAGCCTGTCGCGGGCCACGCTGACGCGCCGCTTCTCGACCCTGGTCGGCGAGCCGCCACTTTCGTATCTCACGCGCTGGCGCATGGAGCTGGCCGCGCGCCATCTGCGCGAGACGGACAAGGCCGTGAGCACGATCGCACGACACGTCGGGTACACCTCCGAGTTCGCATTCTCTCGCGCATTCTCGCGGCTACGCGGGCTCCCGCCAGGTCGGTATCGGGCCGAACTGCGACAAAGGCGCGTGGCAGGAACCGCGGCGCAGTGAGAGCGCGGCCGGTAACCGCAAGGGCGCAACGTGCTCGCCGGTCAGCGCCGGATAGTCCGTGTAGCCCTGTTCGCGACCCCCGTAGAACGTGCTGGGGTTAGCCACGTTGAGCGGCGCATCCTTGGCATAGCGTTCGACCAGGTCGGGGTTGGCGATGTACGATGTGCCGAAGGCGACGCAATCGGCTCGACCGGCCGCGATTGCGGCGTTGGCGCGTCGCTTGTCGTAGCCGCCGTTCGCCATGTAGTGCCTATTGAAACGACGCCGCAACTCGGGGAAGTCGAGCGGCAACTCCGAGCCGTGCACGTCACGCTCCATCACGTGCAGATAGGCCAGACCGAATGGACGGAGTGCATCGCCCACGTGGTTGAACAGCGCCTGCGGGTTGGAATCGCGCATGTCGTTGTACTGGTTGAGCGGCGAAATGCGGACTCCGACGCGATCGGCGCCCCACACCTCACACACAGCCGCCACCACTTCCTCGAGCAGCCTCGTTCGGTTGGCGAGTGAGCCGCCGTACCGATCCGTTCTCTGATTGCTGCCATCACGGAGAAACTGGTCGAGCAGGTAGCCGTTGGCGCCATGTAGTTCCACTCCGTCAAACCCAGCAGTCTTGGCATTGTGCGCCGCAATGCGGAAATCCTCGATCAGCGCCGGAATCTCTGACGTCTCCAGCGCACGCGGCGTGACGAAATCCGTCGTCCCCTGATGGGTGAATGCCTTGCCCGCCGGTTTGATCGCGGAGGGTGCCACTGGCAGCGCCTCGTTCGGCAACAGCGAAGGGTGAGAGATTCGTCCGACGTGCCACAGCTGCAAAACAATGCGCCCTCCCTTGGCATGCACCGTGTCCGTCACCCGCTGCCATCCGGCCACCTGCGCTGGGCTGTGAATACCGGGGGTACCGGGATAACCGTGCGCCATGTCCGATATCGGTGAGCCCTCGGTGATGATGAGGCCGGCCGAGGCACGCTGCGCGTAGTAGGTGGCGTTCATCGGCTGTGGCACGTTGCCGGGCTGCCCCGCGCGGTTGCGAGTCAGCGGCGCCATCACGATACGGTTGGGCAGTTCCAGACCGCCCAGCCTGATCGGAGTGAACAGGTCTGTTGCCATATCACTGTTCGTGTTGTTAGCGCCGCCCCGCGGACATCCTGGTCCGCGGGGTGAACGCCCAACAACTTCGGCGCTCGCTCACATGGCTGCGAATTGACGCTCGACCGCCTTGTGGTCCGCCCGCCAAGCGCCGTACACCTGCTGGGACATGGCGTCCGGATAGATGTCCTCCTCGTTCGCGGCGACGCCGGCGAGCGTGGCGCGTGCCACGTCTATCGCTGGGGGTTTGGGGATCTCGAATGAGCGTGCCATTTCCGTGTCCACGGCACCTGGGAAGACGCCGTGCACCCGGATTCCGCGCTTGGCGAGGTCGGCGCGGAACGACTGCGTGAGCGACCACCCCGCGGCCTTGGAGGCATTGTAGGCGGCGACGCCTGGCATGCTGGCCAGCGAGAGGAGCGTCAGGATGTTGACGATGCTCCCCTCGTTCCGCTCGAGGACGGGGACGAAGGCCGTGATCACGTTGAGCAAGCCGAAGAAGTTCGTTTCCATGTTGCCTCGCACCGCATCCACTGGGATATCGGTGAGGCCGCCCAGGGCGAGGACCCCGGCGTTGTTGATGAGCAGCGTGAGGTCCTTCGCCTGCGCGGCCGCCGCGCGCGCGTCCTCGGCGCTCGTGACGTCGAGCTTCAGGGCGCGGATGCGTTTCGGGTCGAGACGAACGACCGCATCCAGACTCGCGAGATCCCGCGCCGCCGCGTAGATGCGGCTCGCGCCCTGTTCGAGCAGCGCTTCGACGAACGCGCGGCCAATTCCACGATTCGCTCCCGTGACCAGGGCGACCGAATCCTTGATTTGCATGGCACTCTCCATAGGGAACAGATGACACGAGTACCATACGTGGCGTTGGCGAGCCGCTGAATGACTGTTCGTGGCGTCTTTTTGCTCATTCGGCTCACGCATTGAAGCGGTGCGGCACGCTGGCCGCACCACGCCATGATGTCGGGCGCGATCGAGCAGTTGGCGGCGGCATCAGCGCTCAGAGCGGCGACCGTGCCAAAGGCGTCACGCTGGGTGAGTTCGAATCGATGTTGGTCCAGCGTGGCGCGTCCGGTTCCCGTCTTTTTCGCCTCGCCCGCGAGACCGGCCGCCGAGACGCGCGCGTACTCCAGCGCCCGCGGTGACGGATTCCGGGATGCGATCGACGACCGGCGGCGGGCGGAGTTGGAACGCAGTTCCCGGTCGGCGCTCATGACGGCGATCGTGTTCGGCACGACGTACGGCGCGTTCGGGCGGCGGTGAAGCGCCATCACCCTGAGCGTTAAGCCGGAGACGGACCTCGCGGACTCGAACCAGGCTGTTATTATTGTCCCGTCCGCTAACCGGATCCAGCCGACACATGCGACTACGTGGCCTGGCGTGTGCCTTTCTCTCCCTCGTCTTGACTCGAGCGGGAGCTGCGCAGAATCATGGGCGCCTCTCGTTGCAGACGTCGGCCATCTACGTGCTCCTGACTGGCGACAGCGCTTTCTCCAGCACGAGGAGTGGCCTCGGAGCGGAGGCCCAGCTTCGCCTGAATATCAGCTCGATTTCGCTTGGTGGCGGCGTGCAGTTCAGTCGGCACACTTCTACCGGCACTGAGAACGTCGAGCCCGAAGTCCCCATCTCGCTCCTCGGCGCTTTCTTCGAACCGCGTTTCGTATTGCCCGGAAACAGTAATGTCTTTGCGCCCTACCTCTCCGCGCGAGTCGCGTACTTCCAACAGCGGTACTCGGGCCGTGTCGACGCGACCGCGGGCGGATCCCAGTTCAATGCGGGCGGTGGTTTACTGGTGAACGCCACTCCGGCCGTGAACGTCGATCTGGGCCTCACCATGGGCGCGATGCGATTCGGCGGGTTCCACGTTCCGGCGGGCTCGGGGCATTCCCAATACGACGTTGCGGGCCAGTCTGGTCTCAACTTGGTATTTCGAGCGGGTGTCGCCATAGGAGTCGGCCCCGGGAGGTAGGTTGCTGCAACGCGCGCACCGCCACTTTCACCGCGCGCTGCGGCGCGCGCTGCCGCCATTGCTCGCGGTGGGCAGCTGGGCCTGCGTTCTCGATGCACAGGATGCGCGTGGGATCGGCGTCGGCGTCGGTGGCGACAGCGTCATCAAGCTTGGCCCGTATTACGCGCTACTCATCGCGGTCCAGGACTACGCAGACCCCGATATCCCGCATCTCGAACGCCCGATCAGTGACGCTGGACGGCTTCGAGACGTGCTCGTTCGTGACTACCGATTCGAGCGAGGAAACGTCGACGTCATGAACAACCCGTCTCGCGAAGACGTCCTGGCGAAGCTGGACGCGCTGTCCGAGCGACTCGGCAAGGACGACAACCTCCTCATCTTCTTCGCGGGCCACGGTCAGTGGGAGGAGAAAACGGAAGAGGGGTTCTGGCTGGCAGCGGACGCCCGTCGTGCCCGTCCATTCAGCTGGATCTCGAATGGTGACATTCGGATTAACATCCGCCGAATTAAGACGCGCCACACCCTTCTGATATCGGACGCATGTTTCTCCGGCGGAATCTTTCTGACTCGTGAGGCCTTCCCTGGTTCGGTGCCGGCGGGGCTTGCGAGCTTGTACGCCCTGCCGAGCAGGAAGGCGATGACCAGCGGTTCGAAGGAGATTGTACCGGATCGCAGCAAGTTCCTCGATTTCATGATCCGAAAACTCGAGCAGAATGAGTCGCCGTACCTTCCGTCGCAGGACCTTTTCACGAGCGTTCGAACGGCCGTGATCAACAACAGCCCGGTGACCCCGCAATACGGCGCAATCCGCGACACGGGAGACGAGGGAGGCGAGTTTCTCTTCGCGTTGCGCCCCAACCTTCCGCGTGTTGCGAAAGCTGCGGCGCCGCAGCGGCAGTCCGCGTCAACATACGGCAGCGCGGAACGCGCCGAGGAGTATGCGCGGCTGCTGAGGGCCGCGAGCAACGAGCTGGCCGCGGGGCATTCGGATTCAGCGGCGGCGTTTGCCGAGCGCGCGCTGTCAGCGGCGTACGTGCGGAGCACTATGGACTTTCTGGCCCATCGGGTGCTGGCCGCGGTGGCGCAACGTGAGAGCGACCGCGCCGCCGTTTTCATGCATCAACGCGCGATCGTCGAGCTGACGTCGCGCGATACTGCGCTGCGTGAGATTCGCAAGGAAGCCGCTGGGGCGATCGTCACGCTCGCTGCCGCCGAGGCGGGAGCCGCAACGCGAGGTGAGTGGCTTCAACCCGCGAGGGACTATCTGGACGCGTACGCGAAATCGTTTCCTGACGACCTGACCCTGTCGGCATCGTTGGCCCAACTGCGCGCGTCCGCGCCGCCGGAGAGAGCTGGAACGGCAGCGGATTCAACGTCCCCTCCCGCGAGGCCGGCGCCGGCACGCGACGCCGATCTGCCATTCTTCATGATTCGCGAGATCGGAGTTTGCCGACAAGCGTTCGAGGCCGGCGACGTGGCGCGCCTGGAGGCCCTTTCGCCCGGCGCGACTCCGGCCGAGCGGGCAAATCTGCGTGTCGTGCTGGACGCGACTCGCAACAGAGACGCCTCGGTGACAGTCACCGTCTCCGACACCATCGTCTCGGGCACCGCTGCGCAGCCGAGTTCCGATTTCTCGATGCGGGTCCGGTGGCGCGACAATTTTAGCCGTCTGCATGAGCACACCGCCAAGCTACGCGCGACGCTCGCCGAGGGGGCCCGTAGCTGGGAGCTCGCTACCTGCGTCGTGACGTCGCAGAAGCGCATTAGCTAGATTGCAGTCAATTCATGCGATCCAAATCTGAGCGCCGCCATCACGAGCAGCGCGTCAAGGCGAAAGTCCGCGGCTACTATGGCGGCTTCGCTCGTGGCAATCCGCGGCTTCTTGGCCGCCTGGCGCAGGCACGCAAGCCATGTTCCTGCTTCATGTGCGGGAACCCGCGGCGCTACGGCGCCGTGCCGGTTCGCGAACGCGCGCTTGCCTGTACTCGCGTCGAGGCAACATACTAGCAGCGGGCGGTGGAACCGCCACTTCATCAAGGATCGCGAAGATGATGCTTCGGCGTGGTGCCGTGATCGTCGCGCTGCTGTCAGTCTGCCTCGTCATCCCTCCGTCTCGCCTGGCCGGCCAGGGCGGCACGCGTGGCATCGAGGTCGGTGGCGGCATCGACACCGCCGGTCTTGCCGCGAGCAAGTTCCACGCGCTGTTGATCGCCGTCCAGGATTATTCCGACCCCACCGTTCCCAAACTCAAGGGGCCGGTGAACGATGCCGACAAGCTGAGAAAAGTTCTCGTCGATCGCTATCGATTCGACGGCCGCGACGTCGCGTTCCTCAAGAACCCCAAGCGCGGGGAAATCCTCGGTGCCCTCGACTCGCTGTCCGATGCCCTCGGGCCGAACGACAACCTGGTGATCTTTTTCGCGGGACACGGCAGGTGGGACGAGCTGGCGAAGCAAGGTTACTGGTGGCCCGTGGACGCCAAGAAGACGCGACGCGCGGATTGGATCTCGAGCGACGACGTGAACGCCATTGTCCGTCGCATGAAGGCGCGGCACGTCTTGTTGATCGCCGACGCCTGTTTCGCCGGTGCGTCGCTGACGCGGGACCCGGGCGACGACAAGGTGATGGAACGGCTGTATCAAATGCCCAGCCGACAGGCCATGACCAGCGGGTCGAACGAGCCGGTGCCCGACGAGAGCGTGTTCCTCCGCTACGTCGTCGCGCGACTCACCGAGAACGCGGACCTGTACTTGCCCGCCGGCACCCTCTTCGAGCGGCTCCGCATCGCGGTCATGAGGGGGAGCGACGCGCAGCCCCTGTTTCTCCCGATACGGAACGTGAACGACCAGGGCGGCGAGTTTCTCTTCGCCTTGCGACGGCCCGGCACTTCACAGGTGGGCGCAAGCGAATACACCGACACCATAGGCGCGACGTTTGACTCCGGCGGCAAGAGATCGACTGGGGCCGATTCAGCCGGCTCGACTCCGCCGGCAACTCCCCGCGCCGCTGTCGAGGCGAACAACAAAAAGCTGGTCGAGTCCATCAACCGAAAAGACGTTGACGCCCTCGGCAACCTGTACGAGACGATGCCGGGCAAGCCCCAAGAGTGGAAGGAAAAACTCATGGTCTTCATTCGCGAAGACCTGGTGTCCGCGAAGCTCGAAACCCAGGACGTTCAGTTCGAGGGCGCCGACGAAAGCACGGCAATCTCCGACGTCGTGATTTCCGTTCGCTACCGCGACCCCGTTGTCCGGAGCGGCAAGCAGACGAGACTTCACATACTGGTGACGCAGAAGCGATTCGGCGCCGACTGGATTCCTCGGACCTTTTATCTGGTCGAGAAGCCGCCGTTCTAACCGGCCCGAGACTCGCTCAGCGGCTGCCCAGCCCGACGTTGAGCCCCGTCTTGATCACGAAGATCGTCCCGCTGCCCGCATCGAGGCCCGATGCCGACCCCGTGTCGCGGTACTTGAACTCGCCGAAATTCGCCGACGTCAAGGCGAGGCCCAAGTCGAAGTTCACGCGATCGTTGAGACGGGCGACGAAACCGCCGCCGCCGCCGAAGGCGAACGCGTTCGCCTTCACGTGATACGTGGTGCCGATGTCCCCGAGATCCGTGCTCTGCATCATCAGCGCGAGCCGGCCGGCGACATACGGGCGGACCACTCGGCTCGAGATCGCGATGGCGTAGCGCGGCTCGAAGAACACGCCGCTCAGCGTCATGTGATTGGTGAGTCCCTGGCTCGTGCTCGAGTGTACCGTGATCTGATACCCCGCGCCGTACGACACGGACCCGGGATTGATTCTCACCTGAAACTCGCCGCCCAACCCCGTTCCGATGCGCAGCAAATCAAACGCATTCCCTTGGAGACTCGTCAGCAGGCCGGATCCCTGCACCGAAAAAAACTGCCGAGATTGCGCGGCGGCGGGCGGCGCGATCACCAGAAGGACGGCGAAGAGCGCGCGACCGATGCGTCGACGAGTCATGGTCTCCACTGATTCTTGGATTTCTACTTGAGACGGATGATCACGGGAATGGACTGGTCCGGGACGCCCGTCGCGTGCAGCCCGAGCGTCGCCGAACATACCTGCGCCGGTTGGTTCTGAGGATTGATCCGCACGGTGACGGTGGCCGTGCTTCCACGTCCGATTGACGTTCCAACGATCGTCGGCGGCGACAGAAGTGCCGCGGGACACGCCGGAGTCCCGGGGATGCCGGCTCCGACGAAGGTCGGAGCACTGATCGGAATCGAGTTTGGTCCCAGGTTGTTCAAGTCGATGGTCGAGGAATCGGGCGACGCTCCGCCGGCTGTCGACAGGATGTTGAGATCGCGCTTGCTCGGTGTGATCGCGTCGGCCGTGGGCTTCACGAGCGTCACGAGGAGGCGCGCGATGTCCGTCCCTTGCGGTACGACCTTGTCGTCGAAGTAGGTCCCTCCGATCGAGACGGTGCAGCGGGCCGTCTCGTCGTCATTGATCGCCGCGAAGTTGCCGGTGACGGTGATTTGGCCCGAGACGAATTTCGGCGGCGACGCGAGCTTGTTCCCACAGTCGTCAGCCAAGAGTGTCGGGAAGGCGAGCGAATCGGGTGAACGGCTCTGCTTCCCCACGAGCGCGCTCGCCGTCGGGTTCGCCGGTGTCAACTGCACGCCCCACGGATTGAGAATGAGCCGGGGGTAAGGATCCGAGTCGTAATAGACGAACACTTGGCAACTCGGATCCGGCGGCGGGCCAACTACTATCGCCGGGCACGTCGTGGACCCGTCGGCCGAACCAAGGCTGATTCGGACAGGCGTGCCGAAGTTGCTCCCCGACCCGGGGAGGCCGGCTGGGATCTGGGTCAGTGTATCGGCGTACCCCTTGACCTGGACAATCAGCTGTCCGGTCGTCGGGTTGATGGTGGGCGCCGCGAGCCAGTTCTGTCCTTGGGGATCGACTTGGAGAACCTTCGCGAACAGGCGAGTGGCCGTCCTTGCATCGACCAGATCGATGACCGCCGCGAGGTTCGACGGCGGATTGGCCGGCGAGTCGCCCGTCTGGCGGTGAAATCGAACGATGGTCGCGGCCATCCCCGCGGGTTGGTCGAACGTCTTGGCGAAGGTGATCGTGACGGTGACCGGATCTGCCCCCGGCGTCGAGATCACCGTAGAAGCGACATACGGCGTTTTCGATTCGGAGTACGGCAACAGATCCTGCGCGAGAATGTGGACTTGCAGCTTGGTGTTTGCGCCGTCGCCGACGATGCTGACTTGGATCCCACCCCCCGCCGACCACGTGGCCGGATTGGCGGCCGATGCCGTCGGCGCCCATGTCCCTCCGCCCCCGTTCTTGATCGAGTAGAAGTATGTGAGATCGGTCGCGGTGCGGCTGGCAACGATCACCGGCTTGGTGGTGTTGATCACGATGATCGGAACTACCGCGAAGGTGGCAACCACTTGGCGGCTTTGATTCATCGACACCGTGCAGCCGGCGGCGCCGGAACAGTCATTTCCCCAGCCGCTCAGCGTGCCCTGCGCCACGACGAGTTGCACGGTGGTGCTGCCGGCGAATGCCGCGCTGCATGTGCCCGTCGCGACGCCGTTGGTGATCGTGCAGTCGATGCCCGCGGGAGATGAGGTGACGTGGCCGGATCCCGTGCCGATTCCGCCCCCGCTGACAGTCAAACGCGGAATCTCCATCGGCGAATACGCGACGCCGACGTTCGCGGTCTGACCTGCCACCACGTTGGCGCTCTGGCCACTCGAGATGTAGGTCGTTCCGCCGGCCAAAACGTTGGACGGCGTAACGGTGTAGAGCCCAGGCTGGAGGCTCTGGAACGACTGTGTTCCCGTCAGCGAGGCGCTGAATCCCCCCGGGCCCGTGATGGAACCCTGCGCCGAAGCGCCCGCGGGAAGTCCCGAGACGCTGACCGTGAGCGTGCCGGTCGTCGGTGGGGGTGGCGGTGGCGGCGGCGTGGTGTCGCCCCCACAGGTCCAGCTAGCGAACGCGATCAAAAGGACGGAGACACTCGGTTTGCGCATGTTCTGTTTTTGTCCGCGCTACTTGGAAAGAAACGGCGGCCAGTCGAAGACGGAGATCGAGAAATACGGCTTGGCCTTCCCATACGTGTCGACCGTCTGCAGAAAGTTCGCGTTGAAGATCTGCTGGCCGACGTGCTGCTGATCCAGCTCGGTGTGGCGCACCCAGATCGCGCCCGCGCCCAGCTTGATGCGATTGAAGATCGCGACCGCACTGCCGACGCCGAACGCTTTCGCGTCACCCAGTTGCCCCAGCGTCAACTCCGGCAGCCAGACCGAAACCCCGGTGCGCTCGCGCCAGTTCAGCGGCCGGTAGGTGAAACCGAGACTGGCCGCATAGCCGAAACGGAGGTCCCTTTTGCTTTGTTCGTAAATCTCGGTGACGCCGCCCGGCGCGCTGCGCGCGCCGTAGGTCGCGAAGCGGGCCTGGGGTGCGTATACGAAACCGACGCCCAGCGCCGGCTCGATCCAGCTCGACGGCGGGAGCAGCGTGACGTTGATCGACGTCGATCCCTGATCCGCGGCGCGTGCAAGCTCGACATCGGCGCGAGGGTCGATCTTCAGCGTGATGGTCGGCCCGGCCGCGAGTGAAACCGGGAGCGCGCTCGATCGCCAGTCGCTGCAGGCCGATGCGACCGTCGTGGCCAACCGCTCGACCCGGTAGGCGAGCGCTACGACATCGTCGTAGTCTCGCTGCGCGGTATCGGCGCGCGGCCCGAGG
Source organism: uncultured Gemmatimonadaceae bacterium (assembly GCA_963736315.1). Taxonomy (GTDB): domain Bacteria; phylum Gemmatimonadota; class Gemmatimonadetes; order Gemmatimonadales; family Gemmatimonadaceae; genus JAQBQB01. The sequence goes on from CAVTOB010000002.1 coordinate 710,990, forward strand.
CGCTGGAGCTGCCGATACAGCGAGATCGTCGATGCGTTCTCGTCGAAAACGGTGCTGTCGACGAGTGAACGCCGAAGCCGCGCGTTCCCCGGCGCCAGGTCGGCGAACGCGGTGAGGATGCGCCGCGCCAAGGGCGGCCCCTGCCGCATATCAGCGCCGCTCGGGCATTTTTTGGCCGGGGCCGGGAGGCCGAGAGAGTCGCGCAGCAGACTCGCTTGACGCTGGACGTCGTCGGTTCGCATCCGTTCGACGGTGCGAAGCGTCTTGCCCAGCACGCCGTGAACGCCGTCGGGCGCGTACATCGCGCTGTCGATCTGCGCGAGTGCATCGATCACCTGTTGCGCCGCGTTCTCCGCGTCGGCGACCGCGACGCGAGTCGAAGTGACATTGGCGAACACGTTGCGCTCGCCGCGCCGCATCGGGCCGGCGAATGCCAGCGCAACGTCGGGGAGGTAGGGGCCGAGGCGGCCGAGAAAAGCGCGGAGCGAATCGAGCGCCGGCGCGCGAGTCGAATCGGAGGTCGCGCCGATCTTGTACACGCCCGTGTTCGTGTTGATCACGCGAATCGCTACCGGCAGCGGCGCCGCGAGACGAAACGCGCGGCCTTTGCCGGGCAGCGGCTTCAACGTGTCGGTCTTCTCCCCGTGCGGAACCAGCACCCTGACGGCGCCGGCTCGGTGGTCGTACTCCACGACGGCGGTGTCCCGCTGCGCCGCGAGCCGTGTGCTCGCCAGAAGCGAGAAGACTGCGCCGTAGAAGGCGATCGACGTTCTACCGTGTTGGATGCGCGTCATTCGACTCCCAGGGGGTTGGGTTGTGTGAGCGCAATCGCCGCCGGCTCGAGGACCACGGGCGACGGTGGCGCATGCGTCGCACTTTCATAGAGTTGCTCGATCCACGTGCCAACCACGATCAAGACGAAATTCGTCCAGAACCCGAAGTGCTCGAACGTCAGGAAGCCCGCCCAAATCACGAACGCCGTGAGCACGACCATCGACGCGGCGGCCGCGGGGCGAGGAAGGCGAAAATGAATGAACGCCACGAGCAGCGCGAGCGCGATCTTCGCCGACCACTCGGCCCAGGAGGGGAAACCGCGAATCGCACCGCGATCGTCCAGTAGCGTCTCCACCGCATCGGCCACGACCTCGGGCCCGCTGCGCATCCCGCTGGCCGTCACCACCCGGTCGGTGCCGTCGATGAAACCCAGGACGAGCACGCGATTCGAGAACGCAGTGTCGGGTCGCTGCGACAACGCGGGGACCGCTCCCAAGACGTCGTCGAGCAGAAAGTATGGCGGATCCCGCCCGTAGCTTCGCAGCGCGATCGAGCCCGTGTCGGGCGGCAAGTGTTTGGTGAGCTGCGCGGAGTCCCGACCGTTGGCCACGAACGCGTTCGCGGCCGCCAATGGCAGCGACTCGATCAACTCCGACGCCGGCCCCACGCCACTCGATGCGTACCTGGGCCGGAACCGGCGTACGAGCCGGTCGTTGTCGGCGAGGATCGCGGCGAGTCCGGTCCGCCCGGGCGGGTTGGGCGATCCTCCGAGGACCGGCATCAGTTCCCCGTTCGCCGTGTCCGCGCTCTGCGCCCACACGATGCGCTGTTGTTCCGACAGCAAGAGCGAGTCGGTGAGCTGCACCCGGCGATAGTCGGCGCCGTCCGTGAATACGTCCACCACTAGCACGCGTGGACGGAGTCGCATGAGCCGCGTGACGACCTTGGCCAGACTTTCCGCCGGGATCGGGCGCTTGCCCGCGAAGTACTTCGCTGTTTCGAGACCGCTGATCCCCACGACGGCGGTGCGCGTTCCCTCTTGCGGCTTGATGTGCTCGCGCGCCGTGTCGAAGCCGCCGAGGGCGGCGCGCTCGGCGATCGTCGTGGTTTCCAACCAGCGATCGACACCGAACAAACACGCCAGCGTGAGGACGAAGCGCCACGATGTCACGTGTGCGAAGAAGGTTCTGCCTCCCGGCGAATGCACGATGTGGCCTCTATCGTTTCGACGGACGTGATCGGGCAATCTCGAGGGCCGCGGCGAGCGTCAGCGCGCGGAACTCGTCGCGCGTCACGGACGCGCGGATCGCGAGCAAATCGCGCCAGTACTCGGCGGTCAGCGCGGCGATATCCGCTCGCGCGTCTCGAGGCGTAACAATCGCCACCCCAGTGGCAACGGGGGGACCGGACAGCCGTTGGCCGCTGCGGCGGTACACGCCGACGGTCACCGCTGTCGGCCGGCTCACGCGCGGGACGTGGCCGTCGCAATCGCCGCCTGTGTCGCCCGCGATGGGACAGATCCGAAGCACGAGGCCTTCGCGGTCACCGGTCACGCGGGCGATGATGGAATCGGTGGCGATCGCTGAGTCGGACGCCAGGACGATGAGGCCCAAGTCATCCTGCACGCCGCGCGCGCCGACGAGGCGCACGCGCGCGCGCGCTTCCGCGTCGTCGGCCAGATGGACGAACAAGCCGCTCGCGCGGGGAGAAACGGCAGGGGCCGGCCCCGCCAGCGTCAGCTGCGACGCTTGGCGCCGAGCGAGACATTGAGCGACGGGTTTGCAGCTCCATTGCGCGGTGCGCAGCGAGCGCGGATCGCGCAGCACGAGCGTGTACGCCGTGTCGATCGACTTCGGCGAACGGAGACCCACCTGCGCATCCGGCGCGACGCGGGACAGAGGGCCGAGCGGACGCGCTGGAGTCGTATCGAAGGCCACCCAGTCGCCGACGGAGCGCACGACATACAGGTTGACGGCGGCGCTGTTCTGCGCCGCGTCCACGCTTGGCCAGGCGCTGGGAAGGCCGATTCCCAATGCCAAGACGAGCCAACTAGGAAGTCGGGTCAATCGTGTCGCGATGGGAGGGTGGGAATTCCGCGATTCATCGCTTGCGACAAAGCGTCGAGAACGCCGATGAGCATATATGAAACCGGGCGCCGGCGGAAGAACCGCCCCCCCCCGGCGACGATCCTGGCGAGAGCTCGCGGCCCGTGTATACTGGAGCCTCGAAGCCCCCACCCGGATAGCCGAGGAGTCGATGCCGATCGCCTGGAAGGCCGCAACCGGCGCCGCGGCCCTCGCTTTGGCCCTTGTTTCCGGCGCCGGATGCGACGCCGCTGCGCAGACCAAACGCGCGCTCGTCGTCGGCATCGACCAATACGAGGCGCCCAAGGCGCAGCTGGACGCGTGGCGCGCCGAGGTGGCTCCGGCGATTGCCGCCTGGCAGGCGCGCGCCGGAGGCGTGGTCGCCGGCTCCACCGCGTCGGAGGGGCGCGCCGTTGTCCAAGACCTCGACGGTGCGGTGAACGACGTTCGGTCCGTGGCGGCGATGCTCGAGGGCCCGAAGTACGGCTTCACCGACGTGCGGCTTCTCCTCGACGCCGCCGCCACACGCGCCGGAATTCTCGCGGCGATCGAGAAGCTCATACAGGACACACGGCCGGGCGATGTCGTTGTGTTTTTCTACGCCGGTCACGGGTCGCAGCGCGCCAACTCGCTGGCCGACGTCAAGCTGAATCATCTCGATCAAACGATCGTCCCGGCGGACGCGAACGCGGGGCAATTCGACGTTCGGAACACGGAGCTCGCGGCGCTGTTCGACCGGCTGATCGACAAGGGCGCGTCGCTGACACTGATCTTCGACAGCTGCCACAGCGGCTCGATCACGCGAGGCGAGACGGCGCCGACGAAGAAGCGTTGGGCGCAGGCCGATCCGCGCGACGCGCGCGATGCCGTTCGCCCCGCCCCCCCCGAGACCCGTGGCGCGCTGTTCATCGCCGCCGCCGCCGACTTCGAAGCGGCCGAGGAAACGCTCGACCCGTACGACCAAAAAAGTCACGGTGCTTTCACGAGTGCGCTGTTGCAGGTGATGCGACACTCGCGGGCCACCGCTTCAGCCGCCGACATCTTTGCCTCGGCCCGGGCCGTTCTCCTGCGCGACGGCCTCGCCCAGCACCCGGTGTTTCGCAACGAGGCGCACGAGCAAGACCGGCCGCTCTTCGGCCCAGCGTCCGAACACGCGGTGGGTGACGGCGTCTCGCTGGCGGTGGTGCGCGTGGGCCGGGACACCGTTGTGTTGCAAGGGGGAGCGGAGCTCGGAATCGGCCGCGGCACTGAGCTCAAGCTGGCCGACAGCTCGAAAGGAAAATCGCTGCGCCTTCGCGTCGTCGACGCATCGGGGATGGGATTGAGCACGGCATTGCCCAGCGCCGGGCAACTGAACGCGCTCGAGACCGGAGATCTCCTGGTCATCGACAAATGGGTCGAGCCCGACCGGCCCGCGCTGCGGGTGTGGATCCCCGCCGCGCTCAACGCCTCGGCCCTCAACGCGGCGCGATCGTCGTTCGCCGCGTTGCGTCATTCATCTGCGCTCGATTGGGTCGGACGATCCGACCACGATCCCGGACGACGGACGCCCACTCTACGTCGTGCGCTACTCGCCGCAGGGGTGGAAGCTCCAAGCGCCGTCCGCCGCGGTCGTGTCGCTCGCTTCACCAAGCGCGGCAGCCGTCGAGCAAGCCATCGCCGCGCAGGAAGCGGCCGCCGCCAAGTCGGCGACCGTCCCGGGCGTAGCGCCGGCAACGCGAGGGCGGCCGCGCGTGTTCGTCATGCTTCCGCCGACGCCGGCGGCTCGGTCGTTCGTCAGAGTCGGAGCGGGAACGGAGAACGCCGCGATTGCGGTCGACACGAGCATGCGCTCCGCCGACTATCTCCTCGTCGGACGCGACTCGGCGGGCCGGGTCGCCTACGCCTGGCTCCGTCCCAACGCGCGCGCCACCGACGATCGCCGCTCGCTCCCCACGCGCTCGGACTGGTTCGCCTGGACGCCGGCGAGCGACACGACGGTTGGCGACCTGCTCGAGACGAAGGTCCGCGCGCTGGCGAAGATCAACAGCTGGCTCACGATCGAGTCGCCCGACGACCCGTCGGCGTTCCCGTATCGATTGTATCTGCGCAACTTCGCGACGGGCGAAGTGAAGGACTCCGGCGTGACGCGACAGGGTGAGCAGTACGACTTCCTGTTGCGGCGCGATCTCTCGGTCAACCGGAACCGGATCGAGGCGCGCTGGGCCTACATCTTCGCGATCGACAGTCGGGGGCAAGGCATCCCGATCTGGTCGGCGGCCAACACGATTCCACCGGATTCCGCGGGGCGGAAGATCGTCCCCGATTCGCTGCTATTGCGGCCGAACATGTTGCGGACTGCTCACGTTGAGATTGCACCGCCCTATGGCACCGACACGTTCATCCTGATCTCGTCGGACCAGCCGTTGGATCCGGCGATCTTCAAGTTCGATGCGGTGCAGACACGAGGAGCTGGTCTCGTCGCCGGCAATCAGACGCCGCTCGAGCGGCTGTTTACGGGGCTCGGTGGTCAGACGCGCGGCGTGGTCGACGGAGTCCCGGTCAGTTGGTCGATTCAGCGCGTGCCGTTGAAGAGCGTGGAGACGCCCTGATTTCGGGCCAAGCGGAGCAGCGGCGGGCCCTCACTGTGGCCGCCAGGCCGGATACGAGAGCGTGCTGTCGAACGGCAATGGCAGGACGCGGTTTGTCGCGACCTCGACCAGAATGAGCGTCGACCCCGGCCCGGGCGATGATCCACTTCCCGTCCGGCGACCAGGAAGCACCGCGGAATCCACCCGCCACGTCCGTTGAGAGTCGTGACCAATCCAACGCCAGATATCGTCGATCGGCGATCGACTTCGATCCGGCAGGCATCAGCCACATGCCTTCGCTGCCGAACATTATGATATTGTCATCCACCGGCGACCAGACCGGCCATCCACCGGTCGGGAAGGTCTGCAGAAGCGTCACGGGCGGGGGCGAGTCGCCCAGCGGCGGACTCGCCGGGGTGATGACAGTCAGCTCTCCCTGAGACGTGGATGCCATCAATGCCACGCGCGCTCCGTCGGGCGACGGCGATGGATAGCCAAACGCTGTTCCGCCCGAGGGGCGATAGCCGACGATCTCGGGGTTCCCGGAGCCATCCGCGCGAACGCGGTACACCGCACTCGTGTTGCTCAGCGCGGGCGCGTGAACGGGCGCGTCGTGCACGAACATCCAGATGCCGTCTCTCGAGAATTGTGCTGCCCCGTCCCCCGCCGCGGTTCCCGCGCCAGGCATCGGCCTCCACTGCCCCGTGACGGTGTCCAACGCGGACAGTCGAGGGATGGGGATTCGAGACGGATCATAGACCGGATCGAAGGCGGCAATGAGATAGCCGCCGCTTGGATGCCAGCTCGGGATTGGATCTCCGAATGGCGGCAACGAAAAGGATCGATATCCGGATCCGTCGAGATTGACGAGCACGAGCTTCGCGGAATCGGCGGAGTTCAACGAAAAGTGCGAAGCGGCAATCCGCCCCGGCGGCACGACGCTCAGCCAGGCGGTGTCGCTGAATGCGCCGTTCCGCCCGATGAAACGGGCGCGGCCGATCGTATGCGCATCAACCTGCCCCGACCCGTTGACGGTCGCCGCCGATGAATCCGCCGCGAACGTCCCGCTCGGCGTCGGCGCCGTATTGTGATATTGGTCCAGATAGGCGAGTCGCAGCGAGTAAGAGTGCCCCGCGTAGATCGCCGTGTCCTTGGGCAAGACAGCGAGACCGACCGGCGCGCCAGGCTTGACGGTGATCGTCAACTGGATCGAGTCGTTGAGTACTGGAACGAACGCCGTGACAACCGCCGGCACCGCGGCGATGCCGAGGCGGACGTACACCGACGCACGGTCATCCTTCCCGAGCACCACCGTTTGTTCCCCCGTCGCCGGGAGTCCGCCCCGACTTGGCGAGAAGTACAGCGTCGGCATCGGCGTGACGTATCCGAACTTCGACCGATTCACGCGGAACACGACCTGGCTGCCGGCGTGGCCGGGCACCTCGACGACGATGGCGTCCTGCACGATCGCCGTGACGGTGTCGCTCGCCGGCGCGCTCACGACGCGCACTGGGCGAATGTCCGGAGGTGCGTCGCTCTTTCCGGCGCCGCCGCCGCACGCGGACGCCGCAACACCGATGGCGACCGTCGCCCGCGCGGCGCGCGCGCCATGGGGCACTGGCATCATCTCGGTCCTCAGTGTCGTGGGAGGGGCACTGACGGCAAACGATGGCCAACGACACTTCGATTCTAACTCCGGCATTTAGTTACGGCAACGTTGCAACTCTTACCGCGATTTCGACGGCTGGCCTAGTGGGGTTCGTCAACGCAACCTTGTCATTGCCGACCGGCATGGAAGCCAGTTCAGCGCACGGCGGGTGACCGTTCGGGGGTGCATGGTGGGCCTGCGTGGGGAGATGGATGTCGCGCTCACCCAATCCTCGTCGAACGGGCGACCGGCACTGACGGTTGTAATGATCAGGTGAATCGTGAAGGGTGAAACCGGCGACGGCCGAACGCAAGCATTAACGTGCTTTAATGTCAGAGCCTATCGCGGTGTCAGGTCGTCTGGCGGGTTTCTCGGTGGTTGGCCGTGCGATCGGCCGCGCCGAACCGCGCTCGAACCTCACGTTGGAATTCGCGACCGACCGCAACGAAACGGTCGTCGTCGAGAACGATGATCAGCCGATGCCGGCCGGTTCCGACGAGACGCCGTACCTTGGCGGCGTTCACCGCGACGTCTCGGCGAACCTGGACGAGCCCGAGAGCGGCAAGCCGCTCGAGAACGCTCGCGAGCGGACAGCGGATCTTGAGGGTGCGATTGCTGGTCGAGATCACCGTACAATTCTCGACCCACTGCGCGACGATGACCTGGGCCCAGGGGATCACCTCGGTGGTCCCACCCCAGCTCAGCGCGATGCGTTCGGGATCGAGAATCCGACAACGATCGGCCGCGACGCGCTGCGCGCCCGCGCTCGGTCACTGCTTTCGGGGCCTCACTCACGCTCGCTTCGCGTGATCACGAGAATGACGCCCACATCGCAGAGGCAGCCGCGCCCGAAGCGAAGTCGCGCTTCCAACGGCCGCAGGAAAGACACCTCCAGCGTCGCTGCGGACGCAATCGTTCGCAGGGCCGTGAGTTCACCGGAGTAAACGCCGTTGACGTAGACCACGGGGCGCGCGTTCTGGCTACGCGGCGGGGCTCCCGCGTCGGCGCGAAGCCAGTCCGGCCGGAGGCGACGCACGACCTCGTCGAGCGAACTCCCATCAACCGCCGCGATCTCCGCGCGGCCCAGGCGCGAGGGGGAGAGGCTGCTCGATGCCGACACCGGCACTTCGATGAGGGCGGATTCTTCGGCCCGATTGCTCGCGCATCCGGTGAGCGCGAGCAGTGCGACGACATATCGGAACGAACGGTGGCGACGATGAGCGAGCACGTGGAGGCGACCTCTCGTGACGAGGGCTGCGTGCCGGCGATGCCCTAGGTCCGGACTGCACAGCGACACTGCGGCGCGATTCGTTCGGCGCTCCGCGACGATCGCCGGAGCAACTCACGAACGCCATCGGCGCGCAAAGTGCGGCTCCCCGGCGGCGCGTCTAGGTCCGGATCCACATCGCTGATCCGTTGTGCGCGCGTGCCGTCGCGGATCGTCTGCGCTTCGAGTGCGCGTGCCAGGTCCGCGCGCATCGAGACGTCGGACGAGGACGCTGTCGCTCCCGACCCCGAGGATCGAATTCGGTCCCAACCGACCGAAGCTGGAGCCGGTCGCATCGCGAGTTGTTCGTCCACACGCCCGGGTTGATCACGAATCGGCGCTCGGCCGTGGCGCCGATCGGTATCACGAACGCCGTCGTCTCTAGTTCATTGAGGTTGTTGAAGCTCTGAACCAATTCTGAGCTGCCGTCGGGATACACCAGCTTGAACTTCCGGATGCACTTGCCCTTGGTCGTGTTGATCGTCGCGTCACCCGAACCGCCCTCGAAAATCACCGTGCCCACGTCGCAGGCGCCGTTACTATAGATGGAGTACGTGCCATCGCCGTTCGTTCCGTCGCTCCGGAATGCCAGCGTCGCGTCCGCGAGTGGGATCTTCCACGCGGGCGTGGGATTGGGCGGTGGTTGGATTTTATTGGCCGCGAACAATGCGTCCGGCGCGATACCGGGACGATTGGAGCCCGTTGGACCCTCCGTGGTACAGGCGGCGAGGCTCAGAATGGCGATCGAGGTGGCGAGCTTGTTCATGGTCAATTCCAGATGAGGATTTGCGGATGGGGGCGCCGCCTGATCCTTGCCGGCAGCAATCGCGGGGCATAGACTAGCGGCGGCGGATTAGACGGCCATTTGATCAGCCTTAGATCGCCCGCAGTTCGCGAGATTCGCGGTACACGTGCATCGCGCCAAGGCGCTGGGTGCAGATATGGAGGCGACCGGATTTCGACTCCGCACTCTGGGTGCGGTCTCGCTCGAAGCGCCTGGCGGCTCGGCGCTCAACGGGTTCGCTGCCCAGCGGAAGGCAATCGCGCTCCTCATCCTGCTCGCTCGCGCTGGTGCTCCCGGCCTGTCGCGGGACAAGATCCTGCCGTTGCTTTGGCCGGAGAGCGACACCGATCAAGCACGGAGCGCGCTGGCCAATCTCCTGTTTCGTGTTCGCCGCACACTAGGTGCTGATGCCGTCGTTGGAACAGCAGATCTCAGGCTTGACGCCGCGATCGTGGCGAGTGACGTCGCCGAGTTCGAACACGCCGTAAAGGCAGGCGATCTCGAACGCGCGGCCGCGTTGTACTCCGGGCTGTTCCTCGACGGTTTTTACGTGAGGGAGACGCCAGAATTCGAGCGCTGGGCAACGGAGGAGCGGGCTCGGCTGGCGTCGGCGCACCATGAGGTTCTCGAGCGCCTCGCCGTTCGCGCCGCGGCGGATGCGGATCAGCGCGGGGCCGCGAACTGGTGGCGAAAACGTGCCGAGGCGGAGCCGCTCAACACGAGGATTGCACGCGCTTATGTCGAGGCGCTCATCGTAGCCGGTGAACGGGAAGTCGCACTGGCATTCGTCTCGGCGCACTCAGCGCTGATCCGCTCCGAGCTCGATGCCACACCCGATCCGGCGCTGGTACGGCTCGCAGAGCAGCTGCGTCAGACCCCGCCGGTAGCGTCAAAGAAGTCCGACCACCTTCGGGCCGATGGTTTCGTGAGCGCTTCCGTTCCGGAAGCCGTTCCGGAAGCCGTTCCGGAAGCCGTTCCGGGAGGGTCGGACCGTTCTCGTCGACCCCTCTGGCGAAGTTCTTTGGCGATGAGCGCCCTGGTCATCGGCGCCCTGACTCTCGCGGCGCTCGCCTTCGCTCGCCACCCGCGGGAAGACTTACTCGATCCGCGCAGGGTCGTGATCGCGATATTCGAGAACAAGACTGGCGACTCCACGCTCGGCGACTTCGGCGCAATTGCCGCTGAGGTCGTCGCCGAACAGCTCGCCCGGACCGGGATCGTGAACGTCGTCGACCCGGTGACCGCGCTGGCAAGCTCGAACGACGTGCGAAAATCAGCGGCGCGCCTCGATACGCCTGACGCGGTGCCCGTGCTTGCCAGCCGGACGCACGCCGGCGTGGTGGTCACGGGAAGCTACTACCGCGTGCACGACACGTTGGTGGCCGAGGCACTGGTCACCGATGCGCGGCGAAATGTCGTCCTGGCGGCGACGGAGCCGGTTCGCGGAGCGTTCGCCGATCGAAGCGCCCTGCTCGACGCTTTGCGCGCCCGCGTGGTCGGCGCGCTTGCGCTGCGACTGGATGAGCGGCTCACGCGAATCGTCCCGCCTGGGAGTACGCCGACGTACGAAGCATATCAGGCGTTCATCGCCGGCATCGAAGTCTTCATGAACGGCAGTGGATCGGCTGCTGCGGCAGAGCCGTACTTCGAGCGGGCCTACGCGTTGGATACGACGTTCGTCGAGCCGCTGATATGGGAGCCGTGGACCGGCGCCAGCCGAGCCATCACTGTTCGCGCCGTCGAGATCCTCGAGAACCGGCGCTCCACGCTGAGTCAGATCGACCGCTATGCACTCGACTACCAGCGCGCGACGCTGTCGGGAAGCACCGAAGAAATGCTCGCTGCGGCGCAGAACGCCGCGCGCCTCGCGCCCGGCTCGCACTGGACGCACAACACGGCCTTTTGCTTGTTCCGGCTTGGCCGGGTCCATGAGGCAGTCCAAGCCTATTCAACGGTGGATCGGGAACACAGCTGGCTCCGATCGTTTTGGCCGTTCTGGTACTACTATATCATGTCGTTGCACGTTGCGGGCAGGCACCGCGAGGAGCTGAACATCGCCCGCGAGGCGCGAACGGCACTGCCGGCTAGCTTTGACCTGCAGACCACGGAAGTGATTGCGCTCGCCATGAATCACCGATGGGGCGAATTCAATGACCGAATTCGTGAACTCGAGCTACTTCGCCACAGTGCAAAACAGCAGTCGATGCTGACCGAAATCGGCGCGGAGCTTCGCCTGCACGGCGACACGGTGCGAGCGAAAGACATCTTCGAGCGAGCGGTGCGGTCGTACGATCCGGGCCCCGCCACAGATCCGGAGGAGCGCGCCCCTCGCGCCATCGCTCTCTATTTGTCGGGGCACTTGACTGAGGCCGCGCGCGCAGTCGACAGCCTTCGGATTCTAGATCCAAAGATTGCGGCCTGGACGGAGCTCCGCGCGAGCATCGATGCCCGAACAGGCAACCGAGCGGGCGGAGTCGACAGCCTTCGGATTCCAGATCCAAAGATTGCGGCCTGGACGGCGCTCCGCGCGAGCATCGATGCCCGAACAGGCAACCGAGCGCGCGCGACCGTCGTGCTCGACAGCCTCGTCGAAACGCTCGGTAAGCACTACGGCCCGCCAAGGCTTTACCCATTTGCGCAACTCGCCGCCGTGCTCGGGGACCGCGAGCGTGCCTTCGCGCTGCTCTCACGATGGCGCCGTCCGTACAATCCGCACTACGAAGTGTTTGCTAGCGACTTTGAGTCGCTCAAGGGGTATGCGCCGTATGAAAAGATGATCGCGCCGCACTGAGGTCGCGTGTTCCCATGTCGACCTCAGCGTTTCGTTGCCGTCTAGCATGTTGGCCGGTCAGTCCCAGAGAGTCGCGAGCGGCTTGTAACCGCGGAGTCGCGTATCCGCCGTGACGACTGTCGCGCCAAGGCCAAGCGCCGTGGCGATGATGAGACGGTCCGCCGGATCGCGGTGAGGAAAATCCTCGAGTTGAACCGATCGCACGGCGATTCGATTGTCCACCGGCACGAACGTGAGGAAAGGCAGCGCTTCGACGCTGGTGATCCAGGTGTCGGCGTCGATCGTGAGCGTGAGGCGCTTGCGCGCCACGAGCATGGCGATCTCCCAGAGGCTGATCGACGATACGGCGATCGACTCGCCGGCTTTCACGGCCGCATCGAGTGCCCGGCGGGCCTTTGCCGGGATTCGCTTCGGCTCGGCGACCCACCAGACGAGCGCATGGGTGTCGAGCAGAATCACTCGCTGCTCTCCCAATCCTCCTCGCCAACCGGTTTGGTCGGCGCCTCGTATTTGACGACCGATTCACGCAATACGCGCAGCGCCGCGTTGGGATCCTCACGGTAGGGCATGACCTTGAGGACGGGTGTGCCGCGGTCGGTGATGATGATCGGCTGGCCGGTGCGCTCTACTTGACGGAACAATTCGAGCGCGCGGGCCTTGAAGCGCGACTTTGAGACGGAGGTCGGCATGTGACCATGGTCAAGTGACCATGGAAATATATCACGCACAGGGCGCGCAAGTCATCGGACTACGCGCCGATCCAGACTCAAGCAACCGCTGCCGCAAACTGCTGGAACAGATCCCCCGGCAGCAGATGTTGCAGGCGCCACGTGATGGCCATCGGCAGCTCGCCCACATGGCCCACGTACGTTCCCGGCCCCAGAAATACGAACGCTCGATCGTCGGCGCTAAGGCGCGCGAACAACAGGATGTGATTCCCCATCGCCGCATGCTGTTGATAGCGGCGCCCAGTCGGGCTGTTAGCCGTCGTTGTCGACTGGCTCTCCCAGTGAATCAGCTCCCGACTGATCGCAAAATCGCGGTACCGCGTGGTCGGTGAGAATTGCCCCGATGTCTTGTCCAGCGTAAAGACAAAGAAGTCAGCACGAAGGTCCTTCTCATAAAGCGCGCCCTCCCGCCACGGGCGCACCTTGACGCGATCCTCTGCCCCGGCCGCGGCCAGCACCTCGACCCGCGTGTACCGCGCATGAACCGTGAGCGGCACGTCGGGCATGCTCGCCAGCGGAACGGGCACGTGTTGAATCCGTGTGACGAGCACGTCGAACAGCTCCCCGAGTTCAGAAAGAACCTGCGGATGCTGCCACAGCATCGCCGCGGTGGAATTCAGCGACTCGCCGTCCGGAAACACCTGAACGAGCAGCATCCGCAACAGCCGCCGTTCGCGCGCCGAGAGCGCCGCGGCATCCGGCGGAGTCGCCGCACGAACCCAAGTCGACCAGGCGTTGAGCCGCTCGAGATCATCCACGTGAAGGAGGCGCCCAACCGCTCGACGAGCGCTTGCCTCTTCCGGGCCACGCTCGGCCACTGGCAAGCCGGCCGCTTCCCGCAGATCCGACCAGGATCGATTGCTACCATAGATGTCGTCCAACTCCAGCCCGGATTCCGTGAGAAACTCACCAAGGCTGATTGTTGGCCGCTGAACTGCAAGGCTCCGCAACTCGCCGACTTTTTCGGGCCATCGCGAAGGCAGCGCGTAGCGAATGCTCTCCAACACGCGCTCCGTCGCCACGCGGTCGAGCTGCATGCTGCAGCCGGACGGAAGGAACGGGAAACCCTCGGCCACCTGCCGAGCTACATGCGTGCGGCTCCCGCCAAGGAGAGCCCGGAATCGGCGATCGTAGCGGAACTCCTTGCGATGCTGCCCGACAAAATCCAGCACGGTGCAAAGGTTCTTATCCGGCGCCTTTCGCAGGCCGCGACCCAGTTGCTGCAAGAACAGCAGCGGACTCTCGGTGGGCCGCAGCATCAGGAGCGAGTTCACGGCGGGCACGTCGACGCCTTCGTTGAACAAGTCCACCGAGAAGACAACGCTCAGCCTTCCAGCGGCCAGCTCCCTGAGTGCGCTCAACCGCTCGTCGTCAGGAGTGTCGGCCCAGACCGCCGTCGCGGGAATGCCGGCCTCGTTGAACACACGCGCCATGTATCGCGCGTGCTCGATGCTGACGCAGAATCCGAGCGCACGGATCTCCTCTGCCCCGCCGAGCCGATCTCGGAACTGCTGCACGACCGCGCGCGCCCAGACGTCGTTGGCGGTGATGGCGTTCGTCAGACGCTCGACGTCGTATCCACTGCCCCGCCGCCACGGTATGTCGCGCAGATCCAGGTTGTCCGCGATGCCGAAGTACGAGAACGGCACGAGCCGGTGCTGATCGATCGCATCCCAGAGGCGAAGCTCGGCCGCGATGCGGTCGCCGAACCAATGCAGGATCGGCAGGCCATCCGATCGCTCCGGCGTGGCGGTCAGGCCGAGCAGCTCGACCGGCTGCAGTCGCGTGAGAAGCCGCTCGTACGACGCGGCCGCGGCGTGGTGGAACTCGTCGACGATGACGACGTCGAAGTGCGACGGGTCTATCGCTTCTACGCCGCTGGCGTTGAGGGACTGGATCGACGCAAAGACGTGATCGAATACGTGCGGCCTGTCGCCGCCGACCCAGAACTCGCCGAAGCTTCCGTCGCGCAAAGCATGCGCGAACGTTGCCCTGCTCTGGGCGAGGATTTCCTCCCGATGCGCGACGAAAAGGAGCCGAGCGCGAGGCAGTCGTGTTCTCAGGCGCGCGTAGTCCACCGCCGCCATGACGGTCTTTCCCGTGCCGGTCGCCGATACGAGGAGATTGCGATGGTGTCCCAACTCGCGGGACAATTCGATCTCTTCGAGCAGTCTCTCCTGGAACGGCTCCAGCCGTGATCTCGATCGGGCTGATCGTGACGTCGAACCCGACTTGCCTCGGCTCGCGAGCTGGCGAGCAATCGCTCCCGGTCGTACTGCTCGAAGTCGGCTTGCTGCCAGTAGCTCTCGAAGACGGCGCTGATCTTCTCGATGACGGCCCGGTTCCTGGCCCCGGACACGCGGACATTCCACTCCAAGCCCGTGACTTGGGCGGAGTGCGTCAGATTCGACGAACCGACATACGCCGTCGAGTATCCGGAATCGCGATGAAACAGCCACGCCTTGGCGTGAAGCCTGGTGCTGCTGGTGTCGTACGACACGCGCACCTGCGCGCCGAGTTTGATCAGCGCCTCGAGCGCCTCGGCTTCGGTGGATCCCGTGTAGGCCGTGGTGAGGACGCGCAGCGGCTTCCCTTCCTCCACGTGGCGCCGCAGCGCTTCTATAAGAGGGTTGATCCCGGTTCGACGAATGAAGGCCATCACCAGGTCGATCCGGTCCGCCGACGCGATCTCCGCGCGCACCTGGTGTCCCACTCCCGGTTCGCCCGGCGCGTTCGTGAGGAGTGTTGTGTCGAGCAACGGGATCAGCGGCTTTTCGATGCGGGCGAAGCTGCCGTCCGGGAGCTGCTTTCGGATGGCTCGGAGCATCCTGGCCGGTTCCACCAGATGCATCCCCGCCAGACTCCCGCCGACTTCACCCGCGATCAGCTCGATGAGCCGGCGCGCCAGTCGTGTTCCGGCCGCGGCGCGCTCGTCCTCCGGCACATTCTCAATCGCCGCCTCGACAACCTTGGCCAGGTGCATCGCGACGCGGTCCGCCGCTTCGGCATTTCGAAGGTCATCGAGCTCCGCCGCTTCCCGCGACTGCCGGCTCGCGGAGCTGTTCCGCGAGGAGTTGCGTGAGCAGGACCTCGTAGAGCCCTCGAGCGAGCGACGGCATCGCTATCTGGAGGCGGCCGAGTCTTCGGGGCGAGTCGAGCCGGACCGAAGGAATTCGACGAAGCGTCGGTCGCTCGGCGCCAGGTCAAGCGTTGGAAGCTCGTCGAGCGACATCCATAGTAAGGCGGAGTGCTCGATGCACCTCGGCTCGCCCTGAATCGTGACCGGCACGAACTCGATCACGAATTGCGAGCCTGGGTCGGCGACGGAGAACAGCATGGTGCCGACGGTCCGAACGTCGACGTCCAGTTCTTCGGCTAGCTCTCGTCGAGCTGCGTGGTCGTGCGTCTCGCCTGGTTCCAGCTTGCCGCCGGGGAATTCCCAGAGGCCTCCGTGGCGCTTATGCGGCGGGCGCTGGCAAATCAGGTATCGGTCGTCACGTTGGACGACGGCCGCGAGGACGCTCGTGAGCGTCATTTAGTTGGTTCGGACGGGCCTCTACCAACTCCGCAGTTCACTCGGCAGAACCGGGTCGAGATCGCCGAAGAAGGCGCGCGACTCTTCAAGGGCCATCTGGCAGAAGGACAGGTTCAGCGCGATGCGTTCCGCCTTGTCGGCGCCCTCACAGTTATGGTCCGCCAGCAGTTTCAACTCAGAAACGCCCAAACTCGCCGATGCCGCGTCCTTATGTATGATTTCATTGCGAATTCTGTAGAGCGACTGCAGCACCGTCCACGCGCCGCGAGTATCAGGAAAGTCGACCCCCACAACTCGCTTGAGGTACAGGCGGGCGCGTTCGAGGCCCTTTCCGGCGACCTCATTGAGATTCAATGCGTTCGGATGGAGGCGACGATGAGCGTGCGCCAGATCGGTTAGCTCGGACTCCAGCCACGAACACAGCGATACAACAAACGTATTGAAGAACCGCTGCGGGAACACCACAGCGAGATGGTACCATTCATCGATGTGACGATCTAGAACGACGTCCGCCCTCTCATCGTCGGCGCCAGCTCTCTCGCGGTCAATTGCAGCCTCAAGGGCCGCACGCTGGCTCTCCAGAGAAGCATTGAGGGCGGTCAAGTAGGCCGCGAACCCCTCGACCTTGATGTGGATACCAATGTCGAAGTATGACGTCGCTTCCATGCTCACCCTATCGAGATGTGCCCTGCATTTTAACGAGCCAGCTAAGCTGCGAGCGAATCAAATAGGAGCGCACGGCAACGCCGCGCGCAACCCCACGAATCGTTCGTCAGTTTCAGCCTTCGGTAGACTGCCGCCAGTACGAGGCTTGCGCGGCACGCGGAGTCCTCGGCTTCTTTCGAGTCAACCGCACCAAGGCCAGCATGCGCCCAGACTACAGGCAGTGGCTCGAGGATCAGAAATACGCCGCTAACACGATCGTCGCCCAGATGCATCGTGCCGGCCGCGTGGAGGAGCACTACGGTAGCCTCGATGAGCACTACGCGAACGATCGCCTCGCCAGTCTCGTCGAGTCGCTGCGCTATTCGACCGATGACGCAAGGCGGAAGAGGCCCAACCCGAGCAAGATTCCCTTCGATGGGGATGTGCGGAATAATCTTGCCTCGTACCGCAATGCGGTCGAGCGGTATCGTCGTTTTCGCGACGTCGCCGGAGATAGCGCGGAGAGCGCGCCGTCGACGATAGTCTCGCTCTCCGAGTCTGTTGTGGTCGAAGATGGCGGACAGCGTATCGGGCTTGAGCGCGATATGCAGGCCGCGCTCCGACTCAACATTGACCAACTCGAGAGCGGGCTTGTGATAACCGATGATGGCGCGGAGAGATCGGTCGACTCTGGGTTCATCGACATCACTGCCCGTGACAGAACGAACGCCACCGTTGTCATTGAGCTGAAGGCTGGTGCGGCCGGACAGCGCGCGATTGCGCAAATACTGAGCTATATGGGTGACGTGGCCGCGGAAGAGGAGAGTGACGCGGTGCGAGGAGTGCTCGTGGCGGCCGATTTCGACGCGAAAGCAATCGCGGCCGCTCGAATGGTCCCAAGCCTAGTCCTGCGGAAATACAGCGTGCGTTTTATGTTCACGAGCCCCTAGGCCTGCGCGACGGACGCCAAGGGCCAAATGACGTTGCCTCGATCCGAAGCCGGATCTAGCATGACGACCGCTTTACGCCCGAGGAACCTAGCCGAATCCGTGCGAGCGCTCGCGAGCCACCGCTGAATGCAGTCCGTGGGCGATTCACCCGGATTGAAATCGATCCCACGCCCAAGAAGATCGACGCGGCGGCCGACAAAGTCCGATCGGTCCAGTGAGCGGCCGAATTTGGGATCGCCGAAGTCGGCCGCTTTGTTGCGCTTTGCATACCAGGGCCGATCGGGATGTCTTGCGAAGAAGGAATAAACGTCGAAATCGTGGACGCCGACATCGCCGTGCAGATAGTGGAGCGCAGCGCCCTGGCACAAGGCTGTCGCGAAGTGGCGCTCAGCGTAAAGAGCCGCCCAATCAGGGTGCGCCGCGAAGAAGGCGGCGCGATCGGAGGCGGCAATGCTCGCCAGGCGATCGAGGTCCTGGCGAGTAATCTTGGCGAAGGATCGTCCTTCAGGGCCGACTTCGCTCATTCGGGATGCAATGAGCGGCGGTGAGCCGTGAACCGGAACGGCGTGATGGCGAACTCCTTGGGCAGTGGGCAGATTCGACGAACCGCGAGAATCAGCGAAACGCCGATGCTGGAAAAAGCCACGTTTTCATTGCGTCGAGTCGCTCGCTGGGGCCGCGACGGCATGCCGTTGTCGGCCAGCACGTCGCGAGCATATCGATGGGCGCTGGCAAAATGGCTTCCTATCAAAGCCTTCGTATCAGGGAATGCTCCAGCGCCCGGCGCGAAATGCGATGCTGCGATTCGGCCGATCTCCGTCAGCGGGTGCTTCGCTATGGGCATGCCCGGCGCCGTCGGCGCTGTAGCCGCCGCGAAATACTCACCAAGCCTCGTACGAAAGAGAACGCGCCACGTGCTCGGCGTATGGGGCGGACTACCGAACCGGACAAATACGCTGTGAGACAGTTCGAGCGATTCGGCCTCAAGCGCTTCAAGGACTCGCGCAGGTCAGGTGCGGCCGTCTCGGCCAAAGCGAGGTTGAAGGGCGCTAAGCCGTAAAGTAGCAATTCCATAGATGTTGCCGGGTCCGAGCCCACATCGCGATCCAATCCCCGAGATAACCGGTCGAGGAATTTATCATCGAGCGTCCGACCCGACATGACGAGAATCAGGCGGGCGATAGCTCCGAGCGTTCGGTCGCTTTGGTTTGCTAAATATCGACACGACAATCGCTCTGAGGCGGCAACGGGGAATGAACACACGCGGGATCACGGGAGATCCACGAGAAGCCTCAACGCGCCCGCGGAAATGGTGTCGGAGCCGAAGCTGCCGCCGCTGAGCCAATACACGCTCCTCAGAACAGCCGATGGAGTTGCGGAGTCGGATCTGAAAGCAAGTATCGAATCCGATCAACGTACCACGGGTGGTTGATCGCCTTGGTCGCGATAGACACCAGGAGGGACGCTTGTGCTGATTGGGCCCCGTGAAGCAGAATGCACGCCGCAAGCGCAGCGAAGACCGTCTGTTGGACTGCGCCGGCTTCAATGAACTCGAGGTCTTCTGGCCTATAGCTCGCCTCGATCTGCTGAAGAATTGAATGCCGAGTCTCCTCTGGAGACGCTTCGAGAGCGGACCAACATGTCGCCATTAGATCACTCCGGATCATCGCGCTACCGGGGCACAGCTCGTTGGCTGTTGTGAGGGCAGTGCGACCTACGGAGACACCGTGGTGCTCTCGCAGGAACCCAGCTCCGTCAAGAAGTGCGACCTCCAATGTCGGTGCCGCCAGAACAGGCACGAGATCGCTTGCCGCTTCAGAAAGTTCTGCCGCGTCGGCAGCTTCGACAAACGGCGAGCGGTCGTCATAGGCTACAAGGATGCCGAGAAACAAACTACGCGGGCCTAGTTGGACCGGCTCGCCTGCGGTCAGGTCGGCGTGGGAACTGCCGTCGGCAAAAAATGGGAAGGCCAGCGTTCGACTCAGAGAGCGTCCGGTGGGCGAGCGGCGGCTATACGGTTGCCAGACAATCGAGAACGACGGTGTGTTCATGCCCTTCGACTTGATTGGCGAGTGCAGCACTTCGTTAGACGCCGGCCCCGGCGATGCGCGCTACCGTCATCACAGCCTCCCGCAGTCCCGAGAATGACACGGGCGTCGGTGTGACCCGCTGAAGTGTACTCAACGCAATCTCTTTTTGCGCCGCGAAGGTAGCGTCCAGTGCGCGCGCCGAGGCCACGAAAAACTGCCATTGATTCAGGTCGAGCGGATCCAGCGTGGACTTGTCACGATGCCCAAGCAGTGCAAAAACGTAGACGTCGGCACTCCGGCATGGGACCGGCTCTGACACGTTCGTCCTGGCATGCCAGCCTCGCTTCAGGGCGATGCCAAACTTGATTTTCGACAATCCGGGTTGGTGCCAGCTTTGCAGGTACGCCGCCGATTTCACTTCGACCCGTATGCCGTCTGGAGTCCGGAGATCGCATGCATCCCATTCCGTGCGGACGATCGATTCTACATCCAAGCCAAGGGCTTGGGCGAACAAAAGATACTCGGCGAGGACACCGCGCCAGACATTACTCGTGAGGTCGGAGGCTGCCCATCGCCAGAAGCCCGCGACGTCGAAGCCAAGGCTTTCGCCGGCGCGATGAAACGGCTCAGTGCCGGCTCGCGGCGCTATCGTGAGGGCGCCAAATGGGTTCGTCATGAGAAGATGATCGCCCTTGTCTAGAAGAGCTGCAATGCCGACCGCACTTCACCTTCAGCGTTCCTCAAGCCGCGGGGGCTGGAAGAGCGTTTCCTCCACCCCTTTGAGGAACAGATCGACCACGGGACGGTTCGGGATCTTTCCGTGCGGCACAAACCCTTTAAGGTCGTCAGGCTTTGGCAAACGACCTGGGTCGAGAGCAAGCGTCTGGCCCCTGTTCCAATAGCCGCAACTCTCGGCGAAACATCGAATGCTTCGCCGCACGGATACCGGCGAAGGCGTCCAGATCCCCGCCGCCACGAGAAGCAACCAAGGGCTCTGATAGGAACCCGCGCTGCCGAGAAATCCGTCGAGCGAGATTGGTGGCCCGAGGGTTGCCTCCGGGCGGCCAACCGCCAACTCGCCGAACAGGTACAGGAGGAACCGCGATGGGGACGGCAATTCTCGAAGCACATTGCTGACCTGAGACCACACCCCGCTCGGCGCATTGGGCAATAGCGACACGACCGAAATCCGACCGTTTCCGCCGTTCGCGCGCACGATGGCGTCGCGCTCCTCGACATAGTCGGCCGGCGCGTAGTCGCCTTCTATATCGGCGGTCATGAGCCACCTCTATGCATGGCGACGGAGCCGCGCCTCGAGAGCCTCATAGTCCCCAAGGTGAGCCCGCATCAAGCTCTTCCACAGCTTCCCGTGATTGGGCACACTGACGTGCAGCAGCTCGTGGACAATCACGTAGTCCTGCACCCCCCGCGGCCGCGAGAGCAGCGACTCATCAAACGTCAGCCGCCCCGCCGTCGAACAACTCGCCCATTTCCGCCTCATCTTGCGGATGCTAACCGCCCGCACCGGGTATCGAGCCGATCCGCCCACTCACGCGTGCGCTCCACGAACTTCTCCCGCGCCTCCTCCCGCTTCTCCTTCTTCACCCGCTTGTCCGGCGCAGCTTCTCGATCAGCTTATCGACGACCGCCGCCACCTTGCTCTCGTCATCCTCTTCCGCATACACCGCGAACGTCATCGCCTTCCGCACTTCACGGAGTTCCGCTTCACTCTCTCGCCAGTGCGGATTCTCGATGAATGCCTCAGCGATCTTCCCGCTGACGCCTTCCGCGTTGCCGATGCCCGACTCCTTCATAGAAGCAAACACGAAGTAACGCAGCGCATCGTACCCTTTCTCCGCTATCTGTCGTTTCTGCGCCTCGTTCCGCCTGATCTCGGCGTAAAGCTCCTCGAGCGCCGCCTGCGTCGACATCTGCCGGTCTTCGTAGCTCTCCTGGATCGCCTTCGCCCGATCCGCCATGGCGATCAGGAACGGATCCTCCGCTTTCTCCTCCGCCGTCCTCTCGATGCTCTTGATGAGGTTGATGACCTTCGTGCCATCGCCGCCGTGCCGTCTGCTTGATCAGCTCGATAGTATCCGCGTCGATCGCGACGAAATCGGTGACGGCGGCGATCGGGCTCGAGGTGACGTGCTTCTGTACCAGCTCGTTGGTCTTCCGCTGGAACGCCTTGTCCACGTAGACCGTCTTCGTGTACGCCTTGGCCACCACGGCGTAGATGGCGCTCAAGTGACGTGTAGTCGTCGATGTAGGGCCGCAGGAAGGCGTCGGGGGAGATGATCTCGTAGAGCATCTCGATCTCCTTGTACTCCTTGAAGAACTCCTTCCGCCGTTCCTTGTCGCGGAAGTGCTCGATCAGGTCGTCCACGTCCTTGTCGTTGAAGCTGTGGGTGATGAGCGCGAGATACTCCGGGGCCTTCTGCTCCATCTTGTTCTTGAAGAGCTCCTTCAGCAGCCCGATGTCCTTGACGATCGCGTTGATCTCGTCGCTGTCGAACGCCAGCGCCTTTTCCAGCTTGTCGAAGATGCCGACGAAATCGAGCACGAAGCCGTGCGGCTTGCACCATCTCCTCCTCCCTCGTTCTCGTACGGCCGGTTCACGCGCGCGATCGCCTGCAAGCAGCGTGTGGTCGCGCATCGGCTTGTCGAGATACATCGCATAGAGAATCGGCGCGTCGTAGCCGGTCAGCAGCTTCTCGGTGACGATCAGGATCTTCGGCAGCTTCCCCGACTTGGCGAAGTTCTTGCGGATCTGCTTCTCCGTCTTCTCGTCGATGTGCCACTTCTTCAGCTGCGGCGGTGTCGTTGTTGTTCCCCGTGTAGACGACTCCGAGTATCCGGCGGGCAGGTACTTGTCGAGCGCCTCCTTGTAAGCGCGCACGCCTCGCGATCCACGCCGACGAGAAACGCCTTGTAGCCGAGCGGCTCGACGTTCTGCGGTAGTGCTCGGCGACGTATCGGCGCGACCTTGTCGACCCGCTCCTCGCCCTTGAGGAAGTTCTTCAGGTTCACCGCCCGGTCGAGGATCTTGTTCAGCTCCTCGATGTCGGCGATCCCCTCGGTCTCGGCCAGCGACCAGGAATTCCTTCTCCATCACTCGTGCGGGACCAGCATCTCGTTGGGCGCGAGGTTGTAGTAGAGCGGAAGCGTCGTGCCGTCCTCGATGCTCTCCGCGATCGAGTACTTGTGCAGGTACCCTTGTCATCGTCATGCCGAAGGTCTTGAACGTGCCCTTGCCGTACGCCGTCTTGTCCACCGGCGTGCCGGTGAAGCCGATGAAGATGGCGTTGGGAAGCCCCGCCATCAGGTAGTTGCCGAGGTCGCCGCCGGTCGTGCGGTGGGCTTCGTCGATCAGCACGAAGATGTTCGTCCGCGTGTTGAGGTTCGCCGGCATGTCGCGGAACTTGTGGATCATCGAGACGACGATGCCCGCGATAGTCATCCTTCGCAGCAGCTTGTTGAGCTCCGCGATGCTGTCGGCGTGCTGCGACGTTCGCCGATGCCGAGCGCCGCGAGGTTCTTGCAGCATCTGGTCTTCGAGCTCGTTGCGGTCGATCAGCAGCAGGATGGTCGGCTTCTCGCGCTTCGTGCGCCTTGAACAGCAGCTCGGCGGCCTTGATCATCGTGAACGTCTTGCCGCTGCCCTGCGTGTGCCAGACGAGCCCGCGCGGACTCGCTCTCGGGTCGAGCGCGCGCGCTCGACGACCTTCTCCACGGCCGTCGTCTGGTGCTGGCGCAGGATGAACTTCTGCAGCTCCTCATCCTTCTCCGCGAAGAGGATGAAGTCCTTCAGCAGAGCGCAGCACGTGCGGCACGGCGCAGAAGCTCTTGACCTTCGCTTCGAGGTTCCCGATCTGCTCGTGCTTCCAGTTGAAGATGTTGCGCCGGACCAGTGTTCCAGGTCACGCCGTAGGAGAAGCCGATCGCCTCGGTGGCGGTGAAGACATCTCCGGCACCATCACCTCCGGCGTCTCGGCGTGGTAGCGGCGGATCTGGTCGACGCCGAGCGCGATGGCTTCGTCCTTGCGTCGCGTTCTTGCACTCGATCACCAGCACCGGGATGCCGTTGATCAGGAAGACCACGTCCTCCCGCGTGCCGTACTGGCCGTTGTGGACGTAGAACTCCTCGGTGACCTCGAAGACGTTGCCGGTCGGGATTGTCGTAGTCGATGACGACGAGGTTCAGCTCGCGCCCGCTTCCTTGTCGTAGAAGGTCTTGCGCGTTGCGGAGGTAGGCGAGGAAGTCGCGATTGCCGGCGATGTCCGAATGGAGCCGGCGCAAATCGCCGACGAGCGCGCCAGGGCCCTCTGCGTATTTCGGGTTGAACAGTTCCACCTGGGCGTCCAGGAGGTCATCGAAGTAAGGCGACGCATCCGCGCGCCTGCTCGGCGCTCGTTGGCTCCTCATGATCGAAGCCCCGCCGCGCCTCTGCCTCGGCCCGCGGCACATACGTCCAGCCGATCTCCTGCGCGTAGGCAGGATGCGGGCCTGAACGGTCTTGTGCTCGCCGGGCTTGGCGGCCACTTACATCGCCCCTGCCGGTTAGCTGCTGATTCGTCGAGCGCGGACAAATCGAGGTCGTGGACGCGGATCTGCGCAGTCATGAGCTGATGAAGGAGCGTGCGGAAGAGTCGCTGTGAAAGCAGCATGTTGCCGCGTGATGCGCCGCATCTTCGCGTCGATCGCCGTCAAGCGCATTGGCGATATCATCTGCTCTTCGATCGTTCGTGGACGGAAACGGCACCGAGCTCTCGATGGCGCCTATGTTGCTTTGGTACTGCCCCAGGTGCGTGCCCTTCAGACGCAGTGATCATTCCAAATCGACAGTAGGGTAATAGAGAAACGTGGCACCGGGATTCGTCGGATGCGGTTCCCAGCGACGACGCGATGATCATGCTGACCCGAGCATGTCTCTGAATGATACGGTCACTGCCGCGATTGCCGAAGCCTGACCGATGCACGCGATGAGCAGTAGTGTCCGGCTGAACGAACTTGGCGGTGAGTCTGCAGTCGCCTTATCTGACCATCTTGCCCGATACAGCGGCGTACTTGGATCGGCCAGTCGCCCGGGATCTGATGCCACTCGCGGTCGGCGGTATTGTCTCGTGCATGGCGTCGATTCCGTTGCAAGCCATTCGCAACAGGTCACCGATCGGCGCAACTCTCCAACTCTCCGGGATCGGCCCGATCTCGGTTGTCCTTGAGCGGTTCGCCGCCGGTGCCCTCGGTGAAGAGCTTGTGCATGAGGGCCTTCTTGAGTTCGGCGGTGAGGGCGATCAGCCGCTCCTGCCGCTCGATCGCGCGCTGCACCGCCGACAACACCACCGCAATCTGCCGCTGCTCGTCGAGCGGCGGAATACGGAATTGGAGCGAGTTGATTTTACGTCATTGAGCGATGTCGCCGTTAACTGCCCCGTCGCGATTCGACGCGAAGTCGAACTGGCCAGGTAGAACTCAAGATTCATCGTCAGCAATGCCGGTCAGGTAAAGAACGAATGATCGTTCGTTGTGGACCGGCTATTCCCAACCGGGGTACACGTGCCAAATCGTTGTAGCTCGAAGGACATCAGTGCATGACCGCGGAGCACCAGGTCGCATTCGAACACATCATCGTCGCAGGCATCGGGATCCCCTCGTCGCTCGGAAGCATCGACGCCGAAGCAATCTGCCGTTGATGCTGATCCACGGAACGTCTGGCGACTCCGACCACGTCGACTTCGTTGCGAGCGAAGTTCGTTCCGATCCTGAAGTCTGACGAGATCTCTCGAATGATCGAGCTGCCAGCCACGCGGCAGTTGGTGATCTGATATCCAGGTCGATCCATCTATACGCCCACGTTCCTCAAGCACACTCCTCAGCGCAGCGTTTGCCTCCGCCGCTTCCGCGTCGAGCGCTTCGAGCTCTTCGAGGATCTTCGCGATCGGCCGGTGTGTCTCGGCGTCGGCGACGTGGATATATCGCGACGGGCGAGATGTTGTAATCCTCCTTCGCCACCTGGTCGCGCGTGACGACCGCGGCGAACTTCTCCTCCTCCTGCCATGTGTTGAACGCCGTCGCGATCCGCTCGATGCCGGAGGCCGGGATGAAGTTCTTAGGGTCCCCTTCTCCACCACTTGGCTGGCGTTGATGAGAAAGAGTTTATTCCTGCGGTCTTTGGGCTTGGCCTTGTTCAGGAATAGCAGGATGCCTGGGGCGCTGGTGTTGTAGAACAGGTTCTCGGGCAGGTAGATGACACCTTCGATCAGATCCTGCTCGACGAACCACTGGCGGACGGACTTCTCCTTGTTCTTGTTGACATTGCCGCTGCCGCGCGAGGCCGCGCCGGTGTCGAGGACGATGGCGGCGCGGCCGTCCTCGTTCAGCGACGCGAGGATGTGCTGCGCCCAGCCCCAGTCGGCAGACTGTGCGCCGGGAAAGCCCGCGCCCTGCGGGAAGCGACCCAATTCGTCCGCGTCGTAGTCCTCTTCCTTGAACCAGTCCTGGTTCCACATCGGGTTGGAGACGACGCGGTCGAACGTCTCAAGCTTGTTGCGGACCCGGAACTTCGGCGACTTGAACGTGTCGCCGATCTCGATCGCGCCCTCCATGTCGTGGATGATCATGTTCATGTTGGCCATGGCCCACGTCGTGGCGACGTACTCCTGGCCGTGCATCTTGAGCGGCGCGTACTTGGTCTTGCTGCGCAGCTTCATCTTCTCGTCCAGCACGTGCTCGCAGGCGATGAGCAGGCCGGCCGAGCCGCAGCACGGATCGTAGACGCTGGCGCCCGGGTCGGGGTCCATGATCAGCGCCATGATCCGGGCAACTTCCGGCGGCGTGAAGAACTCGCCGGCCGACTGCCCGGAGCCTTCGGCGAACTTGCGGATCAGGTACTCATAGCTGCGGCCGATGATGTCGGCTTCGACGTCGTTCAGGCCGAGTCGCTTCTCGCTGACGCGCTCGATGAGATTCGAGAGGCGGTCGTCGTCGATGTCGCGCTGCCCGTGCGTGGTGGCGTTGAAGTCCATCCGGTCGATGATGCCTTCCAGCGCCGGGTTGGCCTTCGCGATGGCGTGCAGGTAGGTCGTCAGCCTCTCGCCGATCTTGCCCGTGAGCTTGCGGATGATGGACCAGACCGCGTCATCGGGGTTGTCGGGCTTCAGCGGCAGGTAGAAGCGGACGAGTTTGTGGTCCTTCTCGACGAGCTTGAACGCCTTGGCGCGCGAGCCGACCTGCTCGGCGATGCGGTCGAGCTCATCGTCGAACACGTCGCACAGGCGCTTGGTGAAGATCAGGGGGAGGATGAAGTCCTTGAACTTCGGCGCTTCCTGCGCCCCGCGGATGCTGCACGCGGCGTCCCAGATCCAGGATTCGAGCGATTTGTCCTTCAGTTTTCCGGTGTCCGGCATGGCTACTATGATGACTGGCTGTCCGAGAACAGTTCGCGGGCGGCCCGCCTACCATAGCTCACGCACCTACGGCCGGCAACGTTAGGTGGGCACGCTGCGGACCTTGGTTGCGTTGTGCGCCCGCGCGGCATCCAGTAGCAGCGGGAACGCACGTGCAGCAGCATCGGCTGCGTTAGCATACTCCATGGGCGGGAGCACCCAAAAGTACTCCTTCGCGGGCAGGTCCTCGAACATCGCGTACGGTTGCTCGCCGGCGCGGATGATCGGAAGAACGGGAACGAAAAAGTCGGGGTTGAAGACAGGAGCCCGCGCGGCACTGAACGAGGCGACGAGGGCCTCGCTGATAACGAACCTCGCCAAGTGGGCCAACGTCGAGACGGTTTCAGTCAGGCCGCGGGAGGTCGGGCCAGCGAAGTCAAAGACGACCGGAAGGAGATTCAGTGCACGCGCTTTCCGGCGGATCGCGTCAAGTACGCCCTTACGGGTGTGGGTAGTCACCAAGGATCAGAACGACCTTGGAGGTGATCGTGTCGATCACCGATCGAATTGCGGCGTTGTCGAGGAGAAGATGGACGAACTGCGCCATCTCCAGGTTGTCGAGCGTAATCTGGCTGTTGGAGTAGGGGTCGGTAATGATGAGATCATGCTGAATGGCGTCGACGAGACTGACGTCCCACGCCGCAATGCCGTACACAAAGGCACCCGAGAGGTCAGCGCGATCGAAGATGGTCTTGACAAGGATTGACTGGCGGAAATTGCGGTACCGCAGATCGAAGAGCTTCCGCCAGGTTGGCCTTGAACAGTCGAACGCTCCTTGAATGTAAACCCTCTGGGGCACCCGACCGCCAAGGTCGATCCGGGTAAGGTCGGGCTGTACCTTCAGGTGTGACCGCGCCACTCGTTCCACTCGGCCACGCCCCGGTGGCGCGCGATCGCCATATGTTCTCGGTTGCCCATATTCCTGCACCTCAGCAGGCCGTTGCCCTGCCTAGCGAGCTAGCGGCACGAATAAAATCGGCCGGCACGGACCTCGGGCTGATTTATTCACGCTCAGAATATTCTTAAACGTTTCCCGTTCAGCATCCCGCCAGGCGAAAGGCATATACTGAAGCGCTTAAAGAGGCCCATAAACTCGGCCATGCTCATGTCACGTGAAACCCGGCGGGTAGAAATCGGGCCCGCCGAGTTCTTCACAGCGTCTTTGACCGAGTCGAAGCCCCCTTGCACGAGAAGAAAATGACGGTGACCGGATCGCGATGTACACCCGGTGTTCTCGCCCGCCCACACACTCAATTCCAATTACTGAACTCGTCCAGCTGCTTGAGCTTCTTGCTAAGAAGCCAGTCCTCTGGCCCCCCTTTGTCGGCTCGGTCAGCCGCCGATGAGCCGACGAGATCGTTGTATTGAACTGATGCGCGAAATTGATCGTTCACAATTGGTTACTCCCGTTGATCGGTGGTCGGAGCGAGAATCATCGTCTCGCACGCTGTCGTCAGTATGATGGCCGTCGTGCGGCGTAACGCGACGTGCCCTGCCCAGCTAGCGAAGAGAACGAGCAGCCATGCCTTAGCTCTCGCTCATCGAAGAGCAGCGACCCGGTGGACGGTCTCCTTAGCGTTGCGCGGCTTTGATTACCTCTGCGATCTCCAGGAATCTCTTCGACGGTATGAGTGGCTGTACTCCGCGCCACCTTGTCGGCGAGCGATGGGCTGTAGCCGATGACCTCTTGCTTCGTAATATCATGCCAGATCGGGGAGAATTATTTGCTCCCCGCTCACCGCTCGAGTAACAATGCCATCGAGCTCGGCAACTGTTCGAACCTCTTCCCGAAGAACGCACGCGAGAATACGACGACGCCGAATAGGCTGCCTTCGCCAGACCTGAGTTGATCTTGCGACGAGACTGTCACCGATCCGCAACTCGAACTCGTCGTACCAAACTCGAGATCCGCGGCCTGGAGCGCGTGCGCAAGCGGCCGTACGACACCCTCCTTGTCTTCGCTTGCGTGCGAAATGAAGACATCGAACTCGCGACGGTCCGCTCGAGCCCGCGGGCGGTGGCTCGTCTCGATGAACTAGGGACGGAACAGAAGGATAGCGGAGGTTCACGGTACGTCGGAGTACGCCGGGTACGACTCGGACCGATGACCTTGTGGTACCGCGAAGACCGTTCATGTCTGACCGTAACGTACCAATCACCAAGAGTTGGGTACCGGGATGCGCGCCGGCGAGCGCGTCATCAAGCCCCCGTAGTAGCGATGTTGCCGGCCGCCCTTCGAAACCCGAATAGTCCGAAGAATCCATCAGGCGGACGTTCGCCGCTTGGAACGGACAACGTGACCTCCACCGTTTCGCCGCCCTTGAGATGGCCCAAATCGTAGTAGTTGAATTGCATTCAGAGAGGCGATTGCAGATGACGGGCGGCGTCCAACGCCTTAGCCAGCTGCGGGAAATCAGTACACAGCTCCGAGGGCGAGACGATCGCCGATTCGCCGCCCGGCTGCGGCGGCCACTGGGCGATCTGCGGCACCCGCGCGCAGCTGAAGGCGCGGCCGGTCGGCACCCGGCGGCCAGCTAGACGAAGGGCAGCCCCTTTGGCGTCACGCCGTCGAGGGCGAGATGTCAGCCGTAGCCTGCGATTGAGCCTAGAATCGCCGCGCCGGCGAGGCGCCACAGACGCGCGGTCCGCATTTCGTTCCGCCAAGCCACGGATCCTCTGAGAGCGCGGCTGCGCCAGGTCGCACTCGGCCGCCTGCTCGAGACAATGGGTGTGGTGGCGGGCGCGCCAGCGCGCCCAGCGTAACCGCGGCCGCCAAGCTATGCGCAGTGCCGCGATGGTTGGGACTTGATGCGGGCCTCCATCACATCCGGTAGGGCCGCGCCGACGACCGCGCTGAGGGTACATGTCACGACATGAGCCAAGCGATCCGCTTCGGCGACCAGCCCCACTGTTGCCAAGCCGACCGCGAGACCTGCGAGGAGGCCGCCAGAGACGTGCGTTTCCTTGTTCGGCATCAAACCCACCTAAGATCTCAAGATAGTGTGTCCAGTTCGGCACGCCTGCTCGGCTAAGGTGATCAACCAGCGCGCGAGTTCCGTAGAAGCCGACCGACCCGCCCTCCCGGTAAGCGAGCGCGGATTGGTCAACCTTCAACCCGAGCCGCCGAGCAGCGGCCGTGAGTCGCACCAACAGAGCGCCGTTGGCCGTGTCCCCCCCGGCCGTGACTACGCGGCATCGAATACCGCGTAGTCGATCCACCTCGCTGCTGGCGGCACGGCCACGAATGTGAGCAAAACTGATTCGCATGGAGCACCTGGTCGAAAGCGGACATCACGTCCGCGCTTGGTCGAGTACCGCGTTTGCTCAACCGCCCGGTAGCGACCACCAGTCGCCAGCGAATAGGTGTGCGGTTGGGATGTTGATGATGGTTCTGCGGCGGGAGCGGATTCCCCTTGTTCGACGCGACTTCACGCCCACATCCCTCGCAGCGATAGATCCCGGAGTTGTCGGTGTTGGCCCCAGGCGAGCAGAGCAAGTCGAACGCGGCCCCGTCTCCGCTCGTCAGGCAACTTGAGTACTTGTAAGAGTGCCATCGCTTTCTTCCTCCATCGACACGGGCCCGCCGCCGCGGCGGGCCGTGTAGTGGAGATTACGACGAAAGCCGCGTCCTGTCGTGGACGGAAATTGGACGGAAATGACCCCCCTTTTCCGTCAAACCGCTCCCGCAGGTCGGCTTAATTCACGCGAGAGCCGCGCTATTTCGGCGTGGGCGCGGCTCGCAAGCCAGCCGGTGTCGATAGTTCCGATCGTGATGCTCGAGGCTAACGTATACGTGCCACCGTCGATGACGATGATCGACGTCGGATCCTCGATGGCACCCGCCAAGGCCTTGCGAAGTCGGTCAACCCGCTTGTACCCGATCTGGTCATTGTTCCCAACTCGCCAAGCGGCGACGGCCGACTCTTCGCGCGCCCGACCAGAAGATGGAGCAGGACGAACAGCTCCGAATCCGTCAGCTGGACCTCACGACCCCCGAGCCTCACGACCGTACGTCGTTTGACGGACCGGCCCGGAATCTCGAGGAGAACCCCGGCGGTTGGGGAGAGGGTGCCCGGGCGCAAGCCACGTGGGTCTCACGCCCGCTCTTTACGAGCGCCTCCCAGACCTTGCGGACGACATTTGGTTCCGTATACGGCTTTTCTATGACGTCGTCGGCCTCGAGTTTCATCAGATCGACGGCTTGCTCAACCTCGTTCGCGTGCCCGCTCACAACGATGATGGGCAACCAGATCGTTTGCATCCTCGGACTCCCGAAGCGCTTACGGAGTTCCTGCAAGAGCGCGATTCCGACGTTTGGCCGACCCTTGAGGTGATGGACTCCGATCGGGATACTGAGATCGAGCAGGACGATGCAAGGCCGGTGTGAGTCTAGAAATTCTAGGGCGGCGTCGCGGGTTGAAGCGATGAAAGCCTTGCAGTCCATCGACTCAAGAATGGCCGCGAGGTCCTTCGCCGTTGCCACATGATCCTCGATGATCAAGGCGCAGTGGGGGCCGATCATCGCCCGGCGCCCCGAAATCGCGGTAGGGCAATCGTAACCAACGAGCCCTCCCCGAGCGCGCTCTCGATGTCGAGCCGTCCGTCATGCTCCGACTCGATGATCTTGATTGCCAGGGGAAGCCCGAAACCCGTGCCGTGAGGCTTGCTCGGTGGTGAAGAGGGTTCGCGCATCGGTCTGGGCCTCAGGTATCATGCCGCACCCGTGATCGCGCACGCAGACGACGATGGCTCCTTCGTCTTCTTGCGCGTCGATTTCAACCGGCTGAGGGTCCGCGACACCGCTGTACGCCTCGACGGCGTTGTGCAATACGTTCGAGAGGGCTTGCACGATTCGCGTGCGCGAAACGGCGAACTCGAAGGAGGCGTCGACGCGATTGATGATCTCGACGCCCGTGGCGTCGGCCAGCCCTTCGACGGTGCGGATCGCTTCGGCCACGAGCCGTCGAACCTCTTCGCGGGAATATTCCAGATCCGGCATCGCGGCATACTCGCGCATGGCATTGAGAACAGCCTTCAGTTGTGACACATCGCGCTCCATGCGCTGGAGGCGCGCGTCGATCACGGTTCCGCCTTTGCGGCCGGGAGCTTCCGAAGTTCTTCGATCTCCCGTTCCAAGGGCGTGATAGACTTGATCACCTCGTGATACAATTCGCGCGCGAACGTGTTCGTGATCTCGCTTGCCGCGCGGTAAACGGCAGCCCGCCCCTGTGCGCCGAACCGGACGTGAATCACCTCCAGCAGGTCCTCAAGGCGACGCTCGTGCTCGCGGCCGAGCAGGCCGGCCGCACGCCAGTCGCGTCGTCGCAAACTGGACGACTCCGCCGCCTGCTGAACCCGCGCGTTCCCGTCTGCAGCAAGACGGGGCAGAACGGCTTCCAGCCCGGAGTGGCGGCATTCGCCAGCTGCGACCGCGACCGCCCGGCGTACCTCCCATTTTTGATGCGTTGCAAGGCGCACCAACGTCGGCGACAATTCTCCCGGCGTCCGCGGAGCCGATAGCCGCCTGCTGCAGCCACTCACTGGCCGTCCGAACCCCTTGTTCGACTTCCAGCCAAGACGAGTCACGGAGCTTCGCCAGTAGCTGCGGCGCACGCTTCGGGCTCATTAGTGGCCATACCGCTTCATTCGCTCGAAAAAAGCAGCTGGACCACCCTCGAGGATGCGCTCGACGGCCTCCTTACACTCGTCGACCGTTCCTGCCTGAATAACTTTCGCCCGGCGGCCATCTGAATCGAAAACGAAGACCCGATCTGCACCGCCAAGGACCGGAATGTTCGGATTGTGTGTCACAAAAACGATTTGGCGCCTGAGCTTCACCGATCGGAGCGCACTGACGACCGTGTCGAACACGAACGCATTGTCGAGATTGTCTTCTGGCTGGTCGATCAATAGTGGCCGATCGCTTTGCCGAAGGAGAATTGGCAGCACTACGGTACAGCGCTGCCCCGTCGAAAGGTGGGAGGCCTCCTTATAAGCTTCCCCATCGCGCAACTCGATGCACGGAACGTCTTCGAGATCGATTGTCTGTAACTCGTACGCCGAACCGTTCTCGCGAAGCGTGTCGACAATGCGGCGCGCGCGCTCGATGTCGATGCCCGCTCGTTTGGCCAATTCCCCGTTGTCCTCGGCGAAGACGAGAGTGGCGAGCTCAGTCGGCAGCAGCGCACCAACGATTCGGTCTGCGGCAAGCCCCTGCTTCATGCGCTGGCCTTTCAGCTGCTCGGCTACGAACGCCCGATAGGCATCCAGGCTCGCTGACTGACGAACAGATACACGCAGCGTCGGGATTTCGGCCGACAGCTGTGCTGCCACCGCACGGCGCAGGTTGTATCGCTCGTCGCGCGCCTCTGAGAGGCGCGCGAGCAGAGCGACGCGAGTGGTTACCGCAGTATCACGCGCCGCCGTTCGGTTTTGAACCTCGCGCATTGCCGCCTGAGCGGCAGCCAATGCCGTCTGCAGCAGGTCCCGTTCTCGTGTGCGCTCGGCGCGTTCCTGCGACGCCGAACCACCATGGTCGCGTATTCCGCCTCCTGGACGCTGTGCTGATTCGTCAGAAGCTGACGCTGGGCGTCGATCGTGCGCTCCGCCTGCCGCGCCGCCGTGGCGATCGACTCGACGGCACCGCTCACCGATATCCCGAAAGATTCGAGCTCGCGGCGGAGCTCGGCCACGACCGTCGCATTCTCCCCCGGATCTGAGTCGTGATCGAAGACGGCATCGACGGTAGAGCGAAATGTCGACGAGATGCCAGCCATGTCGCGCACCGCGCGCTGCACGGCCGCGAGCGCGACATCTGGTATCCGTTGTTCGCGAAGCCGTTTCGCCTTCGCCGCATGTGCGCGCGCTAGCCGCTCCCCATCTGGACCCTCTGGCTGCGTCAGCCCCCGAAGCCGCTCTTCGATGCCGGCAACCTCGGCTGCCCGCGCTCGCAATTCGTCGATCTCATCGTCCAGCCGACGCAACTCATCCGCCGATGTCGCGAGGAGGCGTCCAAGATCGTCAAGCTCCCGTTGGAGGCGCCGATTCGCCGATTCATCGAAGCGGTCGAGCAGCTCGAGCTGCGCGTGTGCGTTCGACGCGATCTCCTCGATTTCATTCTGGCTAAACACGTCGGCACTGAAGATCTCGTCCCGGTCAAGGGAAATTGGGACGAGTTCGCCGAGTTCGTTGCGCACCGCGATTGCGTCACCGCTTCCACGCTCTGCGGAGTATCCGATTCCCGCCTTGGTGTGGACGTCGATCGCTAGCCGCCCCGACCCCAGATTGCCGTCGACGAGCGATTCCAAAGCGCGCCGGCGCACCGCATGAATCTTCTGATCCGGAAGTAGGCCGAGAGCAAACCGGAGGAACTCCAATGCCGTCGTCTTCCCCGTGCCTCGCCCGCCTATGAAACAGTTCAGACCATCTGATAGGCGCAGGTCAGCGTCGGCGAGGAACCCGCCGGCGACGCGGAGCCGGGTGATCAGATGGTGGGAAGTCATCGGTCGACGGGCTAGGCCGCACTCCCTAGGGGGCGCTGTTGGTCTAACTCAAAGCTACGCCTGCAGTAAGGACTAGCAAGTTGTTCTTGGTGTTCTCTACAGGCATTGGGTCGCGCGCCGACAGTGAATGCTCGACGCTTAGCCCGAGGGCCGACGCGAGTACGAGAGGATGAGTTCCTGTATTTCATGGCCGTGTTGCCAGTGCACATGCCAGGATCCCAAAAGGCTCTCGGCCGCTAGATCCGCACCGCTAGCCAGGAGCAACTCGGCAACCTCGTATGAGGCGACGCTGCCGTTGGTTGCGATAAGGTGAAGCGGAGTCTGCCGAACTTGGTCCCGGGCGTTGACGTCTGCCCCCGCAGCAAGGAGGAGCTCAGCGATTGCCCTGTGAACCGGCCGGGTCTCGTCCCCTTGGGCAGCGACTCGGTGTAGGGGTGTCCACCCCAGTTCATCGCGGGCGAAGACGACGACGCATCCTCGGCGACGAGGCTGGCGACTGCGTCTAGATTCGCTTCACTAATCGCCCGGTGAATCGGAGGCGCGCCCGCCGCCGCAGGGTTCACCGAGACACCTATCAGCCGGCCCAACCGGGCCGACGGCCATTCAAACTGAGCGATTGTCACGAGCATTGCGCCCACGTGATGCTCGTCAAGCACGCAACCCGCGGCATCAGCAGCATTCCACGCGAACCGAGAAAGCACGGCGTCCGTGGCCAAGGGATCGGTCTCTCGGAAGACGTCGAGACACCGTCCATACTCATCCTGCGCGCGGCTCAAGTTATTCCGGAATTCCATCCCGACATCCGCTTGGCGTTCCTCCGGCCAGTGGCCGATGAACATCTCGAGCCAAATCCGAGGAAGGTGAATCTCGGCCTGACGACACACGGCGTCGAGACCGCCGCCGCGAGCGGTGACCGCCGTTCTTCCCAGCATGTGAAGGTGGAAAAACACCACTTCGCAGCCGATGGCGAAACGGCGTTGGTGTATCTCTCTCTCACCTCCCGGCGCGATCCTGGCGTCGAGGGCCTTGCCGACCGCAACGCTATCGTCGAGGAGCGCCAGAACAACGTCGGCAACCAACCGCGGTTCGGTGAGCATCATCGCAAGAGCCGCCACAGGAGCCGCGTCCTGCTCGAAAAGCGGTTGCAACTCGGGCGCTTCAGCGAGCAGCACGTCCGCGTTCGGCAGACAGGGGTTCTTTTCGAATTCCGCCCATCGCTGGTGGTACGTGAGCGTACCGAACGTATTGGGCCAATTGTTCAGCGAATTGAACAACCGGTGAAAGCGGCGAATGCGGTCGACGGCAGCGGGAATGGCATCGCCTTGAAGGCCTGCGGAGATCGTCATTGGGGCAGTGATGTCATCGCGATGGTGGACGACAAGAGGGCGATCGGAAGTACAGCGTAAAGCCGGGCCCTAGCCATTCCCTTAAGAAGCCCGCTGTCAGTGTCAGAATTCGGCCGTCGCGCATCGACCCCAGTTCATTGCGAGGGAGCGTCGGCGAAGAACCGCTCGCCGAGAAGCGTCACGGCCGTGATCGCGTGAATGTTCGTAAACAAAGTCAGCTCCGGTGTGGACGGCCAGAAACGAAGTGTCAGTCGCTTCGCGAATTCCCAGCAAAGCGTGCCAGCCGGCCCTTCTCCCGATTCAGGGACTAACGCCCGGTACTGTTGATACACGCGCTGCGCTTCGTTCATCGCAGGAATAAAGGCCGCCGCGGTACCAGCTTCTGTGAGCTTCTCTACAAGCGCATCGACAAAGACATCGCGACCGGCAATGCCGAAGTGCACAAATCCGAACCGGTCGGCGACGTGCGTTTGAAATAGAAGGCACTCCCAAAAGACCTCGGGTGACGAGTCGGTTACCGCCGACGGCTCAGCCTCGCGGTGGATGGCAATCGCGAGATCTGCGGCCGCAGTCATTACTTCGTCGGCAAATCGCCGACCGAACTGGTCGATGCTCTGCGTCATTGGAATGACGCGGGGCTCCGGCCGATCACCCGGGCTGTTCGCGCGAGCGGGTTCGGCTACTGCCAGCCAAGTGCGTTCCGGTTGCCAGTCCGGCGCGAGAGACAACTCAATTTCATCGCGAAGAGCCTCGAGCCGGCGGGCGACCTCCATCTTGTCCTGGGCAAGATGCACTTCGCCCTCGATGGGTAGCCCGTTCCCGGTTGCCTCTTCGAGATTGTCGAAACCGAATGGCAGGCAATTCTCGTTAGCGGCCTGAATGCAGGCCGCGATGCCGAGGGCGTTAGTGAAAGACCATCCCGAGGAAACCGCCGCAACGCGGAGGAGTGCCTCAACTTGCGGCGGCCGCCCGCGCAGGACGAACTGGCAGCACTGTCCGGACAGCAGATGCCAGGTGAACTGGGCTCTCGCCGCGCCCGCATCGGGCACCGACCCTGAGAAGTACAGAAACCCATTGATCTCTGCATCCGATCCCCGCAAATCGAAGCCGGTTGCGAGGAGGGCGAGCGGGATAGGATGGCCGAGTCCTTCGCGGTGGCTCACGGCCAGAGCGCCTCCAGGCGAATCGAGCCGACGGCGCTCAGCAGAGGCACGATTCGTTCGTCAGGTTGCGCGGGCACAGAGGCTGACCGAGAGTCGCTCGACAGAGGCCGTCTGGTTCGCGCGGTTAACCACTCGCCGAGCGTCGAGCCCAAATCCACGTAATCGCTATCAGAAAGATGCCGACAAAGAGAGTGGCTATCACGAGAACGTCGTTCAACACGGTATGACGTGACTGAAGGGCCATGATGCGGCGTGCCGCCGCGTCCTGTAGGCTTGCCGCGCCTATGAGGGCCGCTCGCTGTGCGGAATCGTCAAGCAAGCGAGCGCCATCGAGAATCTGGCGCCCGACGGCGAGATCAGACTCTGCGTAGGCGCGTTCACGTCCTTCCCAAGACAGGAACGCCCACCACATCGCGCCGAGTACTAAGGCTGCGGTGATCCAGCTCGCAAAGAGCTTACGCGAACCGAGAGTCGCGTGCGCCATCAGGACCTCGTGGATTGTCGCAACCTAACGCGTCAGTTTCGGCGTCTGTTACGGCTGCTGGCTTGGGACCTCAAACCGGCTCAAAGAGAATGGCCGGGATGCCTCCACGGCCGAGCTTCCCCGGTATCGAGAACCCCGGGCGCCTCGACACCCACTGCCAAAAACGAACGGCGTCTTCGAAACCAACGACGACCTCTCCATCATCCATCAACTGGAAAACGAACACCGATCGCGATTCCGGAGCGGTGCGTGACTCTCGCTCCAACGGTCGCCAAAACTCCTCTCCTGGATCGAAGCCAGGATTGATGCGAAGTCGAATGCGAGTCGAGGAAGTGCTCATTGGTGAGTAGCAGCGTAACACGTTTGCCAAGTTGCAAAGGGATCATATAAGAGTTCGCGGCGCAACCGCAAACAATCAACTGCCACCTTGTCAGGTGCAGCGTTTGTTAGGCAACCGGCGAGAGATCTATTCGGCCTTGATTGTCCGCCGCGAATACAGTTCCTGTTGGCCGAGGTCGGTCAGAGACCAAAAGAGCGCCATGCCACCTTTCGTTGTCTTGAGATAGTCGATGGTCACGAGGCCGAGCGCGGAAAGTTGAATCTTGATAGTCTGGAAGACATCCTCATCGATTCTCCCGCCGGGGCCGAGGAGGCGGGCAATTGTGAGATTCATTCCTGCGTCATTTTGAAATTGTAGCAGTTCAGGCGCAATTGACGCGAACAATTCCCCCCAAGAGGTGGTCCGTTCCCACGGCCTCACACCGTTACGATTGGTCTTGGATCCACGGACTGTGAGTTTTGTGTCAAGCGATGCGAGCGTGGCCCTCTCGGCGCTAGCCTCCTGGGTTGCACGAAGTCCACGCACCTCATTCTCGCTTTCAGCAAGACGCTTG
This sequence comes from uncultured Gemmatimonadaceae bacterium, assembly GCA_963736315.1. Lineage (GTDB taxonomy): Bacteria > Gemmatimonadota > Gemmatimonadetes > Gemmatimonadales > Gemmatimonadaceae > JAQBQB01. The sequence goes on from CAVTOB010000002.1 coordinate 749,630, forward strand.
CGTAACTCGTTCAGCTCGCTAAGCATCTCTTCGTTCGAAGAGCTTGGCGTGCGGACCCAGCCCCTAGCCGGGTACGCCTTAATGGTCTTCGAGAGGCTTAGGGCCACTAGGCCGGGCAATTCATTGGCGTTGTTCCAGAACTTGACCAGACGACCAGTCGCTACCTTGTCTCGAAACTCTTGCAGTCGTTTTCGAGCAGTCGGATCGATATCCGACTTAGCTACGGTTAGATCGTCGGGTTTCTGGTGGAGGAACGCAATGACCCGGATGCCTTTCTCGCAGGCGTAGTCGAACTCCTTTTCGGTATAGCTCACTCCCTCCGGGGTTACGGAGCCGTAGCGGCCGCCAATGATTAGGAGGTAGTAGTCGCAATCATCAATCACTCGCCTGATGAAGGCCCATTGCTCCTCGTCTGCGGCGGGAAAGAGTTCCATCCCAGCAGGGATACAGTCCATCTCCATCAACGCCTGAAACACACGCTGTCGCTCCTCCCGGAGGTCCGCGTACGTCGAGCTCAGGAAAACTTGGTAGCGCTTGTCCATGGCAAGGACTGTGTGGTTGCCTAACGGCGCTTATACAGCGAGCCGATCCTGCGACAAATCACGTCATGCTGCGAAGCCAATGTCGGCCAATCCTCCGCAGCGCGGTCACCGGATGCCGCAGGCGGCCGTGGTGGGGACACGCATTTGCCGGGATCGCTGGAAACAACATGAGAGTGTTATACTGCGAAACTCTTGCAGTATAACGCGCACCGGCACCGTTCGCGCGCCGAGCGACGCCGGAGGGACCCTGCGCACGTCCGGCGCGATCGAGTCGGCCTCCCATCATGCCACCACCTCCGCGCGCCGCCGCTTCCGCGGTTTCCATCGCCTCGCCCGCCCCGGCCTCCCCACCTTCTCGAGCGGCATCACCACCCCCCTCCCCCTCAACGCGGCGCGAAACGCGTCCTGAGCCCGCACGACGTGCCCCTGCACGCCCTTCGGCGTGATACCCAACCTCTCCGCCGCACGGGCGTAGCTCCATTTTCGATGGCGAACGAGCTCGTACGCCGCACGACGCATCGGGGGCATTGTCGCGAACGTCGCCGCCCATAGGGTCTGCAACTCGTCGTCCTCCATCTTCGCCTCCGGATCCATCCACGGCCGGACGCTCGCGTCGATATCCCTGAGAAACAGCATGTCGCGCTCCATACCGGCTCGCCGCTGGCGTTTGATTGCGTTCCAGCGCCGGCGAACGAGACACCCGATGTGGGAGTCGAGCACGCGACCGCCGAGGTCCCACCGGCCCTCCCTCATTCGGATCAGGCAGTAGAGTACCACGTCCTGCGCCACATCCTCCGCACACTCGTCGGCCACGTGGCGCGGCCGCACGACGCGCCTCGCGATTCGATGGGCGAGCCGGTGGATCTCCACCAGAAGCTCATCATGCCCTGCCTCGACTGACAGCTCCGCTGTCTCCATTGCCCCCCTCCCCTCCGCACTCCGGTTGAGATGATCCGTCGATGCCGCGTCGGCCGGTTCATTTCATCGCGACCCCGGCCTTTCTACTTGGGTCTTATCGCCGGGGTGTGTTTTGGCCTCACCTCGAAAAAAGTGACAGTTTTCTTAAGTCGCGATTTTCGCGGTTTATAACTTGTAAGCGTCAAGCCAGCGTCATGATTGACGCTGGCTTGACATTTTCGGGTGCGCTTCGGATTAACCGATTGAGGCCATTTGGGGGGTCGGCGATAAGACCCAAGTAGAAAGGCACGAATCTCGCAGCGGGTCGCGCCCTTCTCATTACCGACCCGTCATTCAGCTTTTCGCGCCGGCGTCGGTGAGTGGATGAGCTGACGCGCCCGTACGGGCGACGTCGCCATCGCGCCGGTCGACGCGGCGCTCGGCGCCGAGACACTCGGGCCACGCATCGGCGACGCTCGACATCGTTTCGGATCGTCGCGGCGGAGTCGGTTCCCCGACGACTCAGGTAGTCGGCGTCGGAGCCAGGCGCCCGCCGCGGCAGACGAGTCGCCCGCTAGTCGAAAGGGCGAGCGCTTCTCGCCCGGACGCGCCGCCCGAACGCTCGATCAAGTCGGCCGACGTGAGCCGCCAGCGCCTCATCCCGCGACCGCCTCTCGGCTCGCGTGTGAGCTCCGCGAATCCGAATCGCTCAGCGAGTGCGCGCGAGCAGTGACGCCAGTTCGGCGTCCTCTCCGCCCGCCTCGCAATACCAACGTCGCACTCGATCCCTCGCCGCGATCGACGAACCGATCGCGACGATCACCCATCACTCCCAACCCGGAGGCCCTCCCCACAGCCCGCCCACTCGACAACCGCCCTCGCCCGCCCCGGCGCCGCCGGCGAACGGCTCACTCACCGCGCCAACACTCACACAAGGAGACTGATTTGCAAACCAAGCAGGGAAGAATGCTCGAATCGCTCCGTTCCGTCGAACACTTCCTCGACGAGAACGCCGACAAGCTCGCCTCCGTCGTCAACACCGGCGCTCGGCAGCGGCTCACCGCCGCCATCACCGACCTCTCGGCGCACGCCAGCGAGCAGACCGGAAGCAACCTCGCCGCGCAGGGCGCGACGCAGAAGAAGGAAGCGCTCCGCCTGGCGCTGCTGCGCGATCACATGGCACCGATCGCCCGCATCGCCGCGGCGGACATCCCCAACCTGCCGGAGCTCTCGCCGTTGCGAATGCCGCGCGGCAAACCGACGGCGGAGAAGCTCGCGAGCTTCGCGTACGGCATGGGCGCCGCGGCCGCGCCTTTCGCCGACACCTTCACCAAGGCCGGACTCGCCGCCGACTTCGTCGCGCAACTGAGCGCCGCCGCCGATGCCGTCGTCGGTGTCGTCGCCAACCGCACGACGAGCCGAGGCAAGCGGCGCGGCGCGACGGACGGGCTCAAGGCCAGGCTCACCGAAGGACGCAAGGTCGTGCACATCCTCGACGCACTCGTTCGCAGCGCGCTCAAGGACGACCCCGCCCTCCTCGGCAACTGGAACCTGGTCAAGCGCGTCACCAAGTCCTCGCCCGGCCGTCCCGCCGCCGCGACGCTCGTCGAGCACGTCGCCCACTTCAACAAGACCGGAGGACACGACCGGTGTCACGCACCCGCCGACGACGCCGCCATCCCCCACGGCTCCGTCGCTACCGCACTTGGCGCAGTCGCCATCAGAAACGGCGCCGGCGGCGACGCCCGCTGCTCCGGTAGAGATCATCCCCGCGACGCCGGCGGCCGGATGAGGACCCGCGTGCGTGGTGGTCCCAACGTGTGGGTCGTGAGGTTCGGCCCGCGCTTCTCGGTGACGGAGGAAGGAACGCGCATTCACCTCGTTCCGCCCATTCCGCAGCGCGCCGCGATCGTGCTCGCGCGAGCCATCGCGCGCGCGAATCGCTCGGAGTTGATCGTGCAGGGGCGGCGGGGGAGGATCCGGTTTCGCGACAGCGGTGGACCGGTGGACCGGTGGACCGGTGGACCGGAAAAGCCCTGTCACTCGGCGCGGGGGTGAACGATGCGAACCATCTTGCTCCCCTCCGCCGCGTGGCTCGGCGTGCTCCAGGCATTCGTGTCGCCGAGTGCGACTGGCTTCGGCCTCGAGACGGTCGCTCGTCTCGTCGCTCTGGCCAGCGTGCTCGGTAGCCTCACCGTGATGATCTATCGCCTGGGCGTGTGGCGACAGGAGATGGAGAACGCGAAGAGCAACGTGACCATGGGCATCGAACGCATCGAGCGCAGGCTCGAGGCGATCGAGCGGAGATTGAATTCGTTGGAAGAGGAGGACCCGCAGTGAGCCCGCTGTCCAGCCGTCCAGCCGTCAAGCTGTCCGGCCGCAGCATCCTCCTGGCACTCGTCACCCCGCTACTCGAGAAAAACGTCGTGAAGACGTTGGCCCTCGATGCGCCGTTCGTGTTTTCGATGAGCCGAGTGATCGTGCTGGCGTTCGCGATCGGAGAGCTGCGGCAGATGTGGCGCGCGGGCATTGCAGGATGGCCCGAGGCCACACTCGCCATCGCGATCGTGCTGGCGTTGCCGTTGCTCGGTGCGATCGAGCGCGCGCGGCCGGCGGATGTGATGGAGCTCGCTCGGACTCTCGTGTCGCGCTTCGGCGTCGGCGGCGTGCGGCCCATGGCAAGTGTCTACGCGCCAGCGCGAGAGCCATCGAAGTTCGACGATCACAGGGAGGACGAGTAGGAGCGTCGAACAGACGTTGAGAAATCTGACGTCTGATGTCGGACATCTGACTTCAGACTTCTCCACGTCTGTTCCCCCTCCTATTCCAGCGACCTGTGACCAGAGACCAGAGACCACGAGTGCCAGTCTCCCCGATTCCCGGCATTACCGTCTCCGACCGACGCCATTCCAATGTTCTGCAGTCCCCACTCGCGGCCCCACGCAGGGGCATAATGCTCCATTACGATGACTCAAGTCGCGATGATTGGGCCGTCGAGTGGTTTCACGATCCACGGTGCACGAACGGGTACACCTGGCTGGTGCTCGATGACGGACGCGTCGTCGAGTTGGCCGACCCGGCGTTCCGCACTCCGCATGCAGGCCCGTGCCTCACCCCGTCCGCGAACTCCGCGTACTACGGTGTCGCCGCGGCCACGAACGGACTCGTGCCCGTGACCAAACCGCAGTTGGCCGTGATCACCGCCATCTGCGTCGCAGTGATGAAGTGGCACCACTGGATCGTCGAGGACGACGGCGCGCTCGATCGGCGCATCGTCGGCCACGACGAGCAAGCCATCTGGACACCGGCCTACACCCACGAGCGCGCGCTCTGGGGGCAACTCGGCCGCAAGGCCGACCCGCGTGGGCAACGTCCGGATGGCACCCCGATCCTCGATCTCGCCGACCTCCGGAGGCGCGTGCGAGATGCGCTGTGAAAGCTGATACGGCGCCGAGCGACCGGGCCCGACAACTGAAGGGACCCAGCAGGCTCAGGAAGTCAACCCAACCACATACCATATATAGGAAGGAGACGCATGATCAGCTGTTTGAGCGGTTTCGTGTCCTGGAGCGCCTTCGCGCTCGCGGCCATCGTCATCACGTGGTCGTGACCCGGATTTCGAACCGGAGCAACGGGAGGGGCGCGCTTGCGCCCCTCCCCATGCTCGTGCTGGCGCTCGTCGCCGCCCTGGTTCTCACGGTGAGGATCGAAGAGTGGCGACTCGCAGCGCAACGCCGCCGAGCGGCGGCGGTGATGGTGGCGGAGTCGAATCGGAGTGCGGAGCGGGATACGACGCGTGACGTCGCGATCGAGAATGCGCGCGTGTCGCGAGGCTGCTCGGCGATTCGTTGCGACTTGTCGAGAAGCAAGTTGTGCAAGTGGTGGAGAAGCGAGACGCGATCGATCGGGCGTTGGGGCGTGAGCGGGTCGCGCGCTACGCGGCGACGGCGGTTGTCGATTCGCTCGAGCGCGTTGTCGCGGCGGCGGATTCTGTCGTGCGCGACGCGTCGCGTGAGGTGCGCGTGGCGAGGTTCGATGTGCGGCAGGAGCCGTATACGATCGTCGCGGACGTGGAGCTCCCACCGCCGCCGGATTCGGCGAAGATGCGAGTGAAGGTGGCGGTGGATGCGATTCCGATCGAGGCGCGGGTTACGTGCGCTGATATCGGGAGCGGGGCGAGAGAGGCGGCGGTGTCGGTGCGGACGCCGGCGTGGGTGAACGTACGGATGGGAACCGTGTCTCAGTCGCCCGAGGTTTGCGTGGCGCCGGCGCGAACATCTGCGTTCGCGCGCGGATTGGCGTCGCTGAGGGGGCTCGTGTCGCCGAAGGTGGTCGTGGGTGCGGGGCGAGCGTGGGCGGCGGACGGACGCGCGCGGTGGGCGGTGTTTGTCGGTGCGGGGATCGCGTTCTAGGCGGGACGGCTACTTGGAGAGCGCTGCCACGAAGTTGAAATGGGAGTCGAATACCCACGCTCGCGCGTATTCCGTTGACTTGTCGGTCGGATCCTGGACCAAAAAGCGCTGTCTGCCGGCCTGCAGCACGTACACCGTGTGCCCGCTAGGCGAAAGGTGGAGTGCCTGGTCAATCGCCGCGGACGCCGAGGCGCATGTCTTGGAGGTCGTGACGAGCGCCACAGATAACGTGTCGACGCCGTTGAGCCCGATGCTATTGCGAAGACTGTCAGCGTGAACGTCGGTCGTCTTAATGATCTGCCGAGCCCAGTTGATGAGCCCCGTTGAAATAGTGTCCGGCCCAAGGCATAGAGAACCCCCGCCCCTCTGTGCCGCCGAGGTGCCTGCGCTGACCAGCAGGAGGCTAGCGGTCAATCCCACGCCACTCACGAGTCGCTTGATCATTTTTCACGCTCCACATCGGCGGGATCCGGCAATCTGCCAGGGCTCAGTCAGAGGCGCGCGTCTCCTCGAGCGCCCGCTCGGCGGGCAAACGGCAGCGGCGCGCGTTATACTGCAAGAGTTTCGCAGTATAACGCTCTCATGTTGTTTCGAGCGTGATGCACAAGTGTCTGTCGAATGGCCGCTTGCCACGTGGGTAGGACGGGCCGCGGAATGTTATCCGACATTCGCTTCGCAGCATAACGTGATTTTTCGCAAGATAAGCTAGCTGTATAACACGCGTTAGACGGCCACCGGCTCCGGATGAAGAGAAAGCGCGTCACAGTCGAAGAGCTCCTCAGAGACCTCGAACGAGACCCGCAATGGGTAGCTCGCCGTGAGGAACGGGAGCGCGAGCTCGCGGCGCGGGAGGCCGACCTTCGCGGGGACGAGAGAATGTTGGTGGCCGAGCTCCAAGGGCTAGGCTACGACATCGACTCAGTTTGGGACTTGGTCAACAACGCCCCGCATCCAGTGCTGGATCGCCGGTTCATCGGTCCGTATCCTGCCGCTTATCCAGTTCTGGTCCGGCACCTCGTGCTGCCGCACCACCAACGGATCAAAGAAGGAATCGTGCGGTCTCTAACCGTCCGCGACGGCGGTTCTCTCGTCGAGGAGGCGCTCCTGGCAGCTTTCCAACTCGAGCAAGATCCGCAGCTACGGTGGGTCTTCGCTAACGCGCTGAGAATCGCGATGCCTTACCACCGCCGTCGCAAGCATCCGGACATCGCGGCGGCATTCCGATCACGCCAGTCAGCCGATGCTTAGCGGCCGTCTAACGAACGCTGAAGCTGTCAAAGGAGCTATTGATAGTTGGCGGCTGCGCCGCCAACTCTTATATGTTCCTTTGCAGCTTAGCTAACGCGTTATGCGACGACCAGCACTCTGGAGACAATATGATGACCGAACGCGCGAAGGATCTCGACACAATCGCCCGCGATGTTCGAATCCACGTTTTCCGCGAGGCCGCGGCGACCGCGCATGTCCCACAAGCGCCTGACATCAGTCGTGCACTCGGGCGGTCGGAGACAGAAGTTCGGGCCGCGCTGCACGAACTCGCCGTGGCGAAAGTGCTGATTCTTGCCCCCAATGAAGGCAACATCTGGGCGGCGAATCCGTTTTGTGCTGTGCCATCAGGCTTCCGCGTTGCAACAGCGGGCAAGCAGTATTGGGGCATCTGTATTTGGGACGCACTTGGGATAGCGGCGGCCATCGGCGCCGACGCGGTTATCACGGCGCCTTGTGGCGATTGTGGCGTCGAAATGACGCTCGAAGTGCGCGACGGAGAGCTGGTCTACGCCGAGGGCGTTGTGCACTTTGCGATTCCGGCGCATCACTGGTGGGACAATATCGGCTTCAGCTGAAGCACGATGCTGCTCTTCCGTGACGAAGAGCATGTGGATCGCTGGTGCGCGGCACGCGATCTCGCCCGGGGTGCCACGATCACGCCCGAACAAACGTGGCGACTTGCGGACGGGTGGTACAAGAACAAGGTCAAGCCGGACTGGCGGCGGCATACGTTGGAAGAGACCGAGGCGTTGCTCGCGTCCATCGGGCTGACCAGCGCGTTCTGGAATCTGCGCGGCTGATCTACTGGAGGAAGCTCCCGGTGCCCGTGCTCGTTGCCGGCGATTTCAACACGCGCGTCGAGAGCCGTATCTTCCAAGGTCATTGGAGCGAAGGTCTTCAAGACGCGTTTTCAGGGTCGGGCGCGGCCTCGGGATGACCTAGTACAATGGCTGGATTCGCGCCCGCATCGACCGTGTGCTCACCGGGCCACAGTGGTACGTGCGTTGAACCGGAATCGGCTACGATCTGGAATCGGATCATCGACCGCTGATCGTGGACTTGGTGCTCCCGGCGCGGAGTAGCGCCGCTCGCGATTCTACACCTTGATTCGATCATTCCGGGCCTGTTATCTCAGGACCACGGACAGGGTGGCGGAGCGCGGAGCTTACGTCATCTTCGTCCAGGCCGACACGGAATTGAGGATGAGCCGGCCATCGCCCTCTATGCGAAACTGGGGGCGCGTGAAGATGTTCTGCACTTCGATATCCCCGTCGCCAGTCCCGCGAACGCCGAACGCTCGCAGGCCCCCTGAGCGGCGCTCGGCGCGCAAACGGCACCGCCGCGCGTTATACTGCAAGAGGTTCGCAGTATAACACTCTCATGTCGCTTCGAGGTTAAGCGGGAAGTTCAGGTCCCGCCGTCGCTTGGCGCGCTTGGTGGAAGCGGCGTCCGTTTTCATCAGACAATTGCTTCGCGGTATAACACGCGATTTCGCAGTCTAATCTCGCTGTATAAATGGCGTTAGATAGCGACAACGCTCCTCGTCTAGCAACGGAATGCGCCATCCCACCCTTGCGATCACACTCGCTCTCGTCGTCGCCGGCGCGCTTCTCGGCGTGGGATGCGGGCTCCTTGCCCTGGTGCCGATCCCGTTGCTTCACGCCCTCCATCCGACGCCCGATGATGCGTATGTGGCTGCTTCAGACATCGCTCCGTGGGCTGCCGGTGGGGGCGCCGCCCTCGGCGCGGTGGTAGCGCCGATCTTCGCCTGGGCCTTGCTCCGCCGCACTCCGATCTGGAGGGTTATTCTCGAGCCGGCGGTTGGTACGGTCGTCGGCTCACTCGTCGGCTGGCTTCTCGCACTCCGCGGCTGGGTGCCGGGCACCCCTGGCATCATTGGCTTCGCGTTTGTCGGCGCGTTTGTTGCCTGCCTGCGCTTGCGTTACGCCACTCAACGCCGCGCGGCAGCGACGATCACGAACCCGCTATCTAACGAACGCTGAAGCTGTCGAACGATCTTCGGATTGCGCGCGGCTTCGCCGCGCGCTTTTATTTGGTTCGTTCGCAGCTTAGCTAACGCGGTAGACATCGACTTGCATCGATGACCGATAAGGACACCCTTGCCGCCACTATCGCCTCTGTCGCGACTCTTCGCGGCGAGTTTACGCTGCGATCAGGAGCCGTATCTGCGGAGTATTTCGACAAGTACCGCTTCGAATCCAATCCGGCGCTCCTGCGGGCAATCGCTGAGCAACTGGCGACGATGATTCCGTCGCATACACAAGCACTCGCTGGGCTGGAACTGGGAGGCGTCCCGATCGCAACGGCCCTCGCGCTGCGCTCAGGACTGCCGATTGTGTTTGTGCGGAAACGCGCCAAGAACTACGGAACCCGGCAACTCGCGGAAGGCCTGGACGTCCGCGGCCTGCACGTGTTGGTCGTTGAGGATGTCGTGACCTCTGGTGGACAAGTGGCCACATCGGCAAACGACCTTCGCGGGCTCGGCGCGGTGGTCACCGACGCCCTGTGTGTCATCGATCGTGAGTCCGGCGGACCAGCCGCTCTCGCCACCGCAGGGATCGCACTCCGGAGTCTCTTTACCAAGAGCGACCTCACCAGCTCCGTTTCTACTTCGTAGTCGGGGAATGGGGCGATCCCACATAAGGTTACGAGGATTCGATGCGCGCACTCAATGTCATCTGCCTTGGGTTCTTGCTCGTATCCTCCGACTTCTGGCGCCCGCTCGAGGCGCAGGAGCCCGCTCCTCGGAACCAGCTCACGCTCGATGCCAGCTTATTTGCTGGAGGGCTTAGCTATGCTCGTGTGACCAGTTCCAACAAGATCGTGGGCGTGGGCGCAGGCTTTGGCCTTGAGTTCAACATCAGGTTGGTCCTCGGCGAGAACGGGGGGAAGAAGTCCACGGAAATTGCGCACGTCGAGATGTTCACCCGGCTCCAGCCACCGGGGCGTTGGCAGTACGACCTCGGCGTCAAGGCCGCCGCCGACATCCACAGCGCGCAGGTCGCGTCTGAGGCCGACATCGGCGGATTCCTTGGCGCCTACATCGCGCCGATGTGGGGTTGGCGTCATTTCCGTGTCGGGCCTCGACTTCAGGCGGGAGCGTACTGGTCGGCTAGTGGCCCAACGCTCGGAATCTTCATTACGCCGCTGACGGCAAGACTTCTCTTCTAGGAATGGCAACTTCTATGAGGCGCGGTCTCCCGACCACCCATTTGGCGCTGCTTCTACTCGTTCTCTTTGTCGAAACGGCCTGCGATCGAGCGGCGCGCTTGGATCCCGCCCCTCCCACCACTCCCATTCGTCTGCGTTCCCCGTTTACTGTTGCCCACAGATTGTTAGTCATGAGCGACCGCGACTACTCGTCGATCAGCCAATCGGCCAAATGGCTCGCTCTCACGAGGGCGACCTCCACGATCCCCTACGCCAGAGAAGCCGCCATTCTCCTTTTTGGCGAAAGCCTAGTGCAGCAAGCCCAGGCCGCTGTCGCCAACATGGGCGCGGATCGACTCGGCCATTTTGAACGCCGATACCGGAGCCTCGATCAAGCCTTGGAGATTGTCGGGCATCGGAACATCGTCGAGATCGGAGCGGGACTCTCATTTCGGGGCCTCGCGATGGCCCAGTCGCCGGGGATCCACTACCTCGATACCGACCTTCCCGAGCTACTGGCGGTCAAGGCCGATCTAGTCGCTCGGCTCGATCATCCACCGCTGCAGGGTACTCTTCGTCTGGAGCCGCTGGACGCCCTGTCATCGGGAGCGCTGGCCGGCGCGGTGCGCCACCTGCCGGCCGGACCCGTGGCCATCGTCAACGAGGGGCTGCTGATGTACCTCGATGCGAGTGAAAAGGAGCGGCTCGTCACCAGCATTCGAGGCATCCTGCAAGAGCGGACCGGGAGCCGATGGATCACGGCCGACTGCTACGTTCGTGAAGCCGATCGGCCAGCGGCGCTCGATCCCGATGTCGAGAGGTTTGTCGCTGCGCAACGCGTCGAAGAGCAGAAGTTTGAGAGCTGGGAAAGCGCCGAGCGATTTTTCGAGATGCAAGGATTCGTGATCGAACGGAGGCTTACACCAATCGACGTTCGCCACATCCGGGAGACGTGGGTCCTGACGATTTAGGCGTCACCCCAACGTCCATCAGAGAGGAGTTGTGCGCGGTGAACCCCTAGATCAAACCCCCGGCAAGGGAGATTGCGATGAGAGCAAAACTTCTTCTTGTCCTGACGCTGGCGAACATGGTTCTGCTGATCTACTCACTGGCTCAGACCCGCGTAGCCGCCGCGTCGAATGCCCAAGCGCCAGTCCTGCGGGGGCGCGCCCTTGAGATTGTCGACGACCAGGGCCGTGTTCGGTCCACTCTGACTGTGATTCCCGCGGACCCGAGGACCGGCTATCCCGAAACGGTGTTGTTACGCCTCATCGACTCCAGGGGGCGTCCAAGCGTCAAGATCGCCGCTACCGAGGATGGGTCCGCGTTGGCCCTTGGTGGAGAGTCTGATCCGACCGGGATCTCGATGATGGCTCGCGGAACGACGACATCGATCAAGCTCTCCAACAAGGATGGACATGAGCAGACGTACAAACCGTGATTATTTCTGGGGTGGTTCTCCCACGCAGTCCGGGGACAACAAACGCCAGCATTGGGAGAAACTTCCTAAGTCGGAAGCAGCGCATGATCAGTCGGCGGTGTGCGCGTAGGCGGAACACACGCATCGCTGAATCGTCTGGTTGTTAATGCATCGACGACGTCTTGCGGTTCCGATTGCCGCGCTCATCGGCCTGGCCTGCGCCGGTGCGGCCAAGGCTCGGCCAAAAACGCCGGCGGCTCGTCGAATGTGCAGGCCCGAGGATGGGCTCGTCCTCAGCGCGCGGTTTTGGCTCTCGTTGCCGGATAGTCCCGCGGATACGATCGGCAAGCATCCTGGTTTTTTTGCCGAGCTTCCGAAGCTGCCCGAAAAGGCGATCCGCACCGTCTCCGATGAGCCGACCTGTCGAACCATCGCGATGCAATTGGCCAAGGCTCGGGTGGACACGGCGGCGTGGCCTGTCTCTGTATTGCGCTTCGGACCGACGCGATACCTCGCGTGGGACCTCGTCGAACCGCCTGGCGCGCGGCCAGCGATCTTTCTTACCTACTACGTGCTCGACGAGCAGCTCCGCGTTCTAGCCAAGGTTTCCACGTAGCTCTCGCCCGCCGTCCGCCTAACGAACGCTGAGCTAACGCGTTAGAAAGCCACATGGTGAATACTGAAACGGAGTACACGGTCTGGTTTCATGGCACCGAAATCGGCGCGGTCGCGCTGGAGCCGGCGGACACCGAGGACAACTTCGTCGGCATCCTGCGCCCGACGACGGCCTATTGGGAGCACCGGTCCGCCTTGCAGACGTTGACGCTGGGCATTGCAGACCTGTCCGAGCCCTCACCGGACAAGATTGTAGCCGCGTTCGGCGAAGCAATGAGAGTGATTCGGGCGGGCCAGCTTGAATTGCGCACCGCGGCGGGAATACCTATCCCGGTCCCGTGGCTCATGCTGGGCGATTACGCGCCGGCCGAGCTGCCCGATGCTGTGCGAGCTGAGACACCGATCATAGTTCATGTCAGGTTTACGAACACAAGGATCTCGGAGCGACTTTCCACGCCGGATCGGAAGAAACAGTAGGTGCGACGACTTATCGCGATTGCCTTGGTCGCCGGTGCCGCTGCGAGCTCTCAAGCCCAGCGCGTCGCCCCAATCGGTGCAACGGCTCACCGAGTGAGCGTGGATTCGACGATGGCTCCCCTTCCGCCTCCGAATCGAGAACTTGTCCTTCGACCACCGATGCCGAGCCACATCGCGTTGTCCCTTCCGAGTGCCTCTGCGGCCACTATCGACGATGGCAGGCACGGCACTGTCTGGAAGTGGGTCGTGCTCGGCGCTCTCGTTGGCGGCGTGGTAGGCGGTTCCGTGGAGAAGAGCCACACTGACCCTGCCGAGTACGCGGTACCTTTGGCCGTTGTTCTCGGGGGCGTGGGCGGTGGGTTGGCCGGCGCCCTTGCTTTTCGCCTCTCCCGGTGAGAGCCAACTATGTCGGCTCCGCCTAGCACGACATCGAACGAACGCTGAAGCTGGGGCGTTAGGTGACTCCCGTGGCATCACTGTTACGAAGAGATCGAGTCGACATGATCCGACCGAACGCGCGCGCCCTCTGTGCCATGGGATTGCTCATGACGCTGAGCGCTTTGGCCTGTCCTTGGGCTGGCGATGTTTCGGGCGGATCGCCGTGCGGCCGCAACCAGCATGCATCCGCGGGCGCGATTCTCCCCGACACTGGCATCAACGCGGGACGCGAGATCCAGGTATCGTTTATTCAGCATGACCCAGATCTTGCTGGCGAGTTGAGCGAAGTCGTTGTCCAGCAGGCGGGGCCCGCGGCGGCGACGCCTGACACCGAGCCGGACCCGCGCGTCCGATTGCTCGACGGATCCGGACAGGTTTTTGTCGACACACTCGGTACTCGCCCCAACCGGACTACGTGGTTCGTCCTCCGCTGGATTCGCGATGCGCAGTCGCGCAATGGGCTGTACAACGCATTCGCAACCCAATCGCTCTGGCTCGAGTTGTGGCATGCAGGAGCTCCCGGCCCGGGAACGCGGATCCTGCTTTCGACGAAAGAATTCGGCGTGAATCCGCCTGCTTTCTGTGTATGACCATTGTTATGCGACTTCGGTTTGCTGTAATTGGCTCAGTTTCGCAGCATAACGTCCCCGCATAATTGGCGTTAGCCCGCGACGTCGTTCACGATGGCAAGTATCCGACCAAAAGCGGTTTGCGTTTGCCGGCGCGGCGACAGCATTCTCGTCGGCCACGGCTACGACGCGGTGAAGGCACAGGCTTTCTTCGGTCCGCCAGGCGGCGGCATTGAATTCGGCGAAACGGCCGCCAACGCCGTCCGACGAGAGATGCGCGAGGAACTCGGCGCCGAACTGGACGATCTGATGCTCCGTGGTGTTCTCGAGAACGTCTTCACTCTTGAGGGCCAGCCGGGACACGAGATCATTTTTGTCTTCGAGGCACGCCTGATGGATGCGGCGATGTACGAACGCGAGGAGATCACGCTTACCGAAGGGGAGCAGGCGTCCGTCGCGCGCTGGGTGCCGCTTACGCACTTCGCCCCCGGCGGCCCTCCACTTTACCCGACGGGATTGTTCGAACTCCTGGCGCCTGCGGGCTAACGAACGCTGAGCTAAGCGCGTTAGTTAGAGCTACGACTCCCTCGGATGAGCAGCGATCTGTCGGGCGCGCATCCCGACGTTCGCGGCGTTCCTGACGAGCGAGGTTGATGTCTCGCATTCTGACCGCGCCCGCCCACTGGGTGCCGGCGAACTGACACGCACTGAACTTGGGAATCACACATGAAGTGCGACGCCCGCCCCGCCGTGATGAACGCGCTGGTCATTCTTGGCCTCATGACCGCTACGCGAGCGACGGCTGCCCAACCGACCCGCGGCGCGATGCCACCCGGCCAGCAGCTCCCGGGGCCGCCGCCGACCGTTCCGGACATCGCCTATGCAGCGTCCGACTCCGCGTCGCACGACGCGCACCTGCTCGATCTCTATCTGCCACCGAACGCCGGTGGCCGAACGCCTGTCGTCATCTTTAGCCACGGGTCCGCCTGGATGGCGAACAACGGCCGAGAGGGTGCCCAAGCGCTCGCGGTCGTGCTCAATCAACTCGGGTACGCCGTCGCCGGAGTGGCCATTCGCACCAGTGGGCAGACCACATTCCCGGGTCAGTTGGACGACGTCAAGGCTGCTGTCCGATGGCTGCGCTCGAACGCGGGCAAATACAATCTCAACCCGGATCGCATTGGTATCGTCGGCGAAAGTTCCGGCGGATGGGCGGCGGCGATGGCAGCGGTCACCGGCGACGTGCCTGAACTGGAAGGGAATCTGGGCGTGACTGGTGTTTCCAGCGCCGTGCAAGCCGCCGTGGCATACTATCCGCCAACGGACTTTCTTCAGATGGACACGTGGGCGCTGAAACCGTGTGATTCGGCCGCGGAGCCGTCGGCACGCAGCGCGTTCTGTCACGACGGGCCGCAGTCTCCTGAGTCCCGGCTCATCGGTTGTGCCCTTCAGACCTGCCCCGAGAAGTCGCAGCGCGCCAACCCAATCCGGTATATCAGCCGCGCCGACCCCCCGATCATGATCATTCACGGCGAATCTGATCCGCTGGTGCCGCATGCCCAGGGGGAGATGTTCTACGAGGCGCTGAACAAGGCATGCCACGACGCGGTGTTCATCAGCCTGCCCGTGGCTGGACACGGCGTCTGGCACGCGATGATGACCGACCCCTCGCTGGTCGTCGCGGCCACGCGCAGATCCACGTCGTCGAAAGGCTGTGTGATCGAGAACCCGAAGCCCTACACGCCGACGTGGGCGACCATCGTCGAGTTTCTCGACAAGTACTTGAAATAGACGCGGCAGGACATTCCGCCCCGCTCGTTGCCAAACACGGTGCGCAACGTCGTCGCGCATGGACAGTCCCTCGCGCCGGACGGAGCCGCCCCCGATCGCACGGAGCGGCTCGGCCAGACCGCTGCGTTAGGGCGGGCCGCGCAAGCGGAGGAGATCGCGAGCGTCGTTGCCTTTCTTGCTTCGGCCGGCGCCCCCACAACTTTCAGAGATCAAATGAGCGAGACGCCGTTTGCCGTTCAGGGGCCCTATCAGCGAGGGATATTTCGATGGGGCATGCTCCTTCTCATCGTCGCGCTCTGGTCTGCGGCCTGGTGGACCTGGCTCACCCGCGCGCCAAGGGATCGGTCAGGCCCCACCATGAATCTGGTCGTCACGTCGATGCTGCTGGTGAACCACGTCATTGCCTCCTTTCTCTCTGTTGAACGTCAGAACCGCGTTCGACTCGTTCAGTTCATATTCATCGGCGCTTGTGCATTGTACGTTTTTCGCACGGCGTTCCACAGTTGATGATGTCGCGGAGCCTGATCGGTCTGCCCGAACCCTGGGCAGCTCCTACTCGCCCGCTGGGGTGAGCAGCCGAGGAGGTAGGTAACAAAGTGTCCTCGGCAGGAGCAACGAGTGCAGTGCGGACCTCATGTAGCCACCAGGGCTCGGCAGTCGTCTCTATCTCGGCGGTGCGGATACGCGAACCCCTCTCGAGATGATCGTGATGCTGCCCCTCCTGTGCGCCCTTGCAGCCCTCGCTCTTCCCGCCGCCAGCGTCTTTCGCACCCTCAGTCGCCGGCGCGGGGCGAGACGCAACAAGGCCGGCTGCTGCGCTGTATGCGGCCAACCCTGGGCAGCCCGCTATCCCGAAGTAGATCAATACGTCATGGGCGGACAGATGATCTGCTCGGACTGTGGCGCGCAGCTTCGCCGCCGGTTACGCCGCGGCGTGTTCGCCATCGGTGCTGTCGTCGCCGGCGTGGCCATCGCCACGCTCCTCTCCAACGGGTTCGATATTCTCGTCGGCAATCAATCGTTTTCGTGGTGGCACCTGTTTTACTGGACGGCGCCCGTCACCACGTTCGGCGCGGTCGCGGCCGTCAGCGCGAAGAGGCTCAAGGCGGATAACCGTGCCGTGCTCCCTCGCCGCTCCGAGTCCGAGCGATTGCCGGCGGAGTTCATACCGCCTGGCGCGTAACGAACGCTGAAGCTGACAAGTGCCAGCATCCAAATGGTCGTGGCGCCCGTCGAGATCACGAATCAATCGGTTGATTTCTTCCCTTCTCAGCCCCGCGGCTTCGCTAACGCGTTACTGAGCATACAGTCATCGGCCAAATATGATTGACCCGTTCTTGCTTTTTCTCGGAATCATTGGCGCTGGTGCTGGCGCCGGCGCCTATGGCCTTGCGATGCGCGACAACATTCGCCGCGGGCGCCTCCATCGTCGCACCGAGGAACTTGCACGCCGCGGGGACCTGCCTGTGTTGCCCGACGGACGTGTGCCATGCCCGGAGTGCGCGGAAGCCATCCTCCCAGCGGCGCGCCGATGCCCCTACTGTCGCTCCGTCATTGCCCCGCGCCGCTGACGCGCGACCCGTCCCCGGTGCGCGTCGCATACCCGCTGGAAGCGGCGGCTACTTCGCGCCGGAGGCGCGCATGTCTCCTCGAGCGCCGCTCGGCGCGCAAACGGCAGGGGCGCGCGTTATACTGCAAGAGTTTCGCGGTATGACGCTCTCATGTTGTTTCGAGCGTGATGCGCAAGTGTTAGCTACGGCCACGCTCATCATTTGATGGAATGCGCATCTCGCACTACTACGCCCGTTTGATCGGCATCGCCTTGGCCGTCTCAATTCTTCCTTCACTCAAGGCACAGCGGCCACAGGCCGCCGCCGTGGCGAGATCGCGTTCCGTCGCGGCGGCGCCGGATGCGCCGCTGCGCCTGACGACCATCTTCGCGTCACGCGATAGCGCCTCCGGCACCGGCGCTCGTAACGTCGTCCTGGGAGCGGTCGTGGGCGCCGTGGTTGGTGGCCTCGCCGGCGCGGCGATCGGGGCAAATCAGAATGCTACGGAATGTGTCGCCTCTGGCCCGGCCGCATGCCCTCGCAAGCCAGATCACACGTTGCTCTTCACCGCGGGCGGCCTCGTTGTCGGCGCGGCGTTGGGCGCGATGCTAGTGCGTTCTGTCGAGGCGATCGGACGGTAGGTAAACATCTCGCACCAGCTATCAAACGAACGCTGAAGGTGACGCGTTAGACAGCATCCACCGCATCTCATTTGATAAAGCTCGTCGTACTTGGATTGACCCTGGGCCTGGCTACCTCCGCTTGCAACCGCGATGTCGTTTGCGCCGGCGTTGGTCTCATCCGTGTACTCCCAAGCGATACAACCATCTCAATCGATGGCGCCCTGGCGGTACGCTACCAAGAGGGCGGCACGTGCAATCCGGGGCACGCCGTAGATTCCGACTACCACGACGTCGCTACTACATGGTTCACCGCCGACACCGCGATCGTTCAGCTTGATACGGTGAGCGGCCATGTGTTGGCACGTGCGTTGGGCGATGCCCGCATCAGCCCCGCGGGCCGAACGTTCCTCACAGTCACTGTGCACGTCCGTTAGTTGCCGCACTGCCTATGCTGCGCGATGGATATCGATCTCCAGAACAAGCCGCGCTTTTTGGATTCCCGCCCGGCGCGGTCCGTATAGTTGCATCGCGTCAGGCCGGCGACGTTGCTTACGTGCTCCTCGACGCGAACCCACACGGCTGGCGCTACCTCTACGGCGTCAATTGCGAACGGGTTGATGGTCGGTGGACTGAAGGCGGTTCGGGCAATGGCCCGGGCTGGTCGGAAATCGGTCCCAATGCCAGCCTTGGCACTCTCACCTTGTGGGGCGACGTCAGGCGTGACGTCGATCGAGCTCGCGCTCACTTTGAAGGTCAGCCGTTCGAAACGACTGTGGACAACGGCGTGTACTTGTTTGCCTGGTGGAACATTCCGTGCCCCGAGGATCAGCGGCCAGGTCTCGAAGCCCTCCGCGTTCGTGGCGAATGGGTGCCGTCATGAGGCAGGCTTCACTCGGTTGTGGCATTCTACTCGCCGTGAACGCGTGCATTCCTCGCACGCGGACGGCCCCCTCGGCCGTCTCCGTCCGCGCCGGCGCCTTTACCGTTATAGCGTCGGCGGAGCTCGATCAGGTTGGTGACACCGCGCGCGTGACGGTTCACCTGCGAAACGACGCGCCCCGCGCGGCGAGCGTGAGCCTTGGTGAATGTGCGCTCAGCGTTTCCATCGCTCGCACGAATGCGGCTGGGAACCAGCCCGCTTGGGACCAAGCCCACTGGCAGCCGAGCCGCTACGCTCCCTCGTCGTTGGGCCGAGTGTGCCGCCTATATGAGGTCGAGCTGCCGGCGCCATCTGGTGCCGCTGTCACGGCCCGCGAACTGTCCGCCCGGTTCGCGACCCGACAGCTGCTCGGCGATTCGCTCCCTGGGGGTATCTATCGATTCACGGCGCGCGTTGCGTTCAACGACACCACCGTTGCCGTTGTGTTGGGTGACTTGCCCTTGCGAGTTCCCTGACTTGCAGTTGGAGATCCGCGCGGCGCCTACCTAACGAACGCTGAGCTAACGCGTTACGCTTCACGCGTGGATTCGCGACGCGGCGAACACGGCGCCGAGGTACGAAGTTAGGAGAGAACCGTGAGAAGTTATTTTGTCGTCATGTTCCGCGGCGTCACGTGCAGCTGGCTGCTCGCATGCACACAGCCAATGGAACTTCCGCCAGATCTCGGGCCGGTGCCCGACGGCGCGCTGATGACCGATGCCACGGGTTATGTGGCACAACAGATCGCCGGCACCGCACAGCCCACTGAGTATCGCTTTACGGTGATCACTCGGTTCGAGAATCGCAGCGCGGCGCCCGTGTATCTCGGCCGATGCTATCCGACTTCTCCTCAGCCGGTGTATGGGATTACTGCCGCCGATGGCTCCGCGATTGAATCGGCCTACGACCCCAATTGGGCATGTGTCGGCCACGACCACCAATTCGAGATCCTGCCGGGCGCCGTGCGAGTCGACACCTTTCTCGTCCAGGGGCCGAACGGGTTCGATGAAAACACACAGCGGGCGCTCGGCGTAACGGGCGGTGTCTTCCGATTGTCCCTTTCCGTTGCCAGCGCCCGTGGCGATGGCGCGCCAGCGGCGCCCGGCGCATTGGGAGTTTCGAACGCGTTCACCGTTCGTACGTCCAAGTAGTTCGCGCCTTCCCTATCCTTAACGCTCCCCCTCATCATGCGACGCTTCCTCCTTGCCCTCGCCCTTCTGCCCGTTTCGCTGCTGGCTCAAACGCCCCGCGACAGCATCGTCAGCGTGTCGGCGTCCCGCACGACGAGAATCGCGCCCGATCGCGCCTCGTTCTATCTGATAGTCGAGGGCACCGCGGAGACACCGGCGGATGCGATCACGCGCGTCGAGACCAAGGTCAAGGCGGTCACCGAGGCGCTGAAGGGCTTGGGCTCGCGCGTGAAGCTCGATCCACCCATCGCGTACGGCGTCGGCCCCACCCCGGCACTCAACGGGTATCCGGGCGTCGCCGCGCCGGCCACGAACCTGGCGCGGTCCGTCATCCGCGTTCAACTCGACCACCCCGAGCAGACCGCACCGGTCGTCGCGGCGGCCCTCGCCGCCGGCGCCGCCAGCAGTTCGTCACTCGCCTTCGAGTCGACAGCCGCCGACTCCGTCCGGCGCGCGCGCATCGCCGACGCACTCAGCGTCGCCCGCAGCGACGCCGAGGCAATCGCGAGCTCGCTCGGCGCTCGACTCGGCGCTTTGGTCAGCGTCACCACGACCGGCGGACCGTTCGGATTCCAGCAGTCATCGACGCTCAACTTTGACAACCGGTTCGGCCAACAGGCACAAACGCCCGATATCGTCGTTACGACGACCGTGACGGTGCAGTATCGGCTCGTGCGATAGGCCGTGGGGCCGGCTCGCAGTAGGGGGCTCGGGGTCTGGAGCGCGAGCCGAGGCAATACTGGCCGGCTGTATCGCCAGTATTGCACTGGTCGCGCGGAAGACCTCGGGCGGCTCGGCGCGTGGAACGCCCCAACGACGGGCGAAGGGCCTTGACTCGGCTCGTCCGCCGAGCGTAGGCTCGGCGATGCGACAACGTGCGCCCGTTCGGAATGAACTGGTGCCGGTTGCCGAAGCGCGGCATGGCATCCTTGGCCCATGCGTGCGGCAGACGGTTCGCCAAGGAGGAGCGGATGGCGTCACATGGCCACGGCGAGGATCTGGACAGTGGACGACGTCCACGCCCTTCCCGACGACGGCAATCGGTACGAGGTCATCGACGGCGAGTTGCTCGTGACGCCGGCGCCGTCGTTGGACCATCAACGGCTCGTCTTCCTGCTCGCGACCAGCCTACGCGATTTCCTCGAGCGGAATCCCGTCGGCGAGGTGGTGATTTCGCCGGCGGATGTCGTGTTCTCCGAACGGCGTGGCGTTCAGCCCGACGTATTCGTGGTCCCGATCGTGGGCGGGCGGCGAGCGAGGAACTGGTCTGATGCGCCCCATCCGATCCTCGCCGCGGAGGTACTCTCGCCGTCGACGAGGAGAGCGGACCGCGTCACCAAGCGCAAACTGTTCCGTGACGAAAAGACTCCGGAATATTGGATCGTCGATCCCGAAACGCGCGTGTTCGAGCGATCGACTCCCGCCGACTCTCGAGTCGATGTGCTGGCCGACAGGATCGCCTGGTCGCCGGCGGGGGCCGCTGAGGCATGCGAGATCGATATTCCCGCGTTCTTTCGGCGGGCGCTCGACTAGTCACTCCACGGTGTGAAGCCAGCGGCGCAGCTGCCTGAGGGCGCAGCTAAGTAACGGCGCGACTGAAAAAGGCGCGGCTGACGAACGACGCGAAGGGCGCGCACTCCCAAACTGCGTGAAAAGGTGCGCGCCCACGTCGTTCGGCAGCCGCGCATTTCGCGCCGTTCGCCAGGTGCGCCCTATCAGTCGCGCCCGTTGCAGTTGCGCCGTATGTCAGCCGCGCCTTCAAAGTCTTCCCCGCTCGGGCCGGCTATCCTCCGCGGACGACCTCTGGCGGCGCCTCGACGATCATGGGTGACGGCGGACGGCACTGACGACGTGGGTGTTGCGAAAAAGGTTGCATGCGCCGCACGCGAGGCGGATCGCGCGAGTGTGTCGGCGCGTGTGCACCCGCTTCAGACAAGCGGCCGGATATGCGTCCGAAACCAGTCCGCGAGCGCGGGTTCGGTGAGTCGGCCGGCGGCGAGCCGTTCGAGTGTCGTCACCACGTCAGGCTCGTCGGCCTCGAGATCCTTCCCATTCAGGCCCAGAAACACATACGCGGCCATGAACGCCACGCGCTTGTTCCCGTCGACGTAGCCATGATTCTTTGCCAGGCCAAACGCGTAGGCGGCCGCCAGCGTCGCCAGGTCAGGCGACTCGGCGTACGCCCATTTCTGTTGCGGTCTGGCCAGCGCCGATTCGAGCAGGCCGTCATCCCGCACGCCGGGGGCGCCGCCGTGTTCCCGGAGTTGTGCGTCGTGGAGCACGTCGAGCATTCGCCGCGTCAACCATTGCGGTGCGCGGCGGCGCGGCATCAGCGCGCCAGCTTACGAAGGGCGTTGCGATACTTCTTTGCCCCGCGCTCGTACGCGGCCATCGCCGTGGCGAAGTCGGGGTCGAACGGGGTAATGAGCAGCCCGTCGTTCGTTTCGATGACCGTGACCTCGTCGCCGGCCTCGAGATGAAAGCGGTCGAGCATGCTCTTCGGCAGGACCGTGGCGACCGAGCCGCCGATCTTCTTCAACGTTTGCCGCCGCACCAAGGGACACCTCCGGCCGTGACATCCTCAAGGTAGCTACTATAGTTATACTCCGCAAGCCGCTAGCGGGCACGACGCTCGCTGGTTCCTCGGCCAAGTGGAAGGAGGGCGATCAGATTCCACTCGGCGACCCGAGCCCTGCCTCGAGCAAGAGCGAGAGCAGGAGCCTTGAGAAAACACTAGATCACCACCGCAGCTGGGGCAGGCCCGGCGTCGACGAGGCGCTTGAGCAGCGGTTCGACGCGGAGATTCAGACCTTCGAGGGAGCGGGCGCCGAGCAGCACGAGATCACCCGGCTCGCCGAACACGACATCATCCGCGGCTCGCTTGCCGGCGACGAACACGAACGCGGCGCCGGTCCAGCGTTCGAGGATCGAGCCGCTCGCCTGCCGGAATCGCCATACCGTGTAGCGCTCGATTCCTAGGGACTCGAGAATCTCACTCGGAATCCAGGACAGTTCGGCGCCGGTGTCGACGAGTGCGTTCTCGACCACGCGCCGTGGCCCCGGCCGCGCCGGGTTCTCGATTTCAATGTCGATTCGAAACGTGCCCATCGTGTCCGACACTCTAACCTCCGTCAGCTCAGCTGATGGTACCGTAGACGCGCGGACCGGATCAAGGCGCTCCTTCTTCCCGAGCCCGGCGTCCTAGGTTCGGCGTGCGGAGACTGGGACGAGTGCGGCGGCGGGGTGCGGAGAGTGCAATGAGTCGAGTCCAACGCCGCACTCCTCTCTCGTTCCGGTTCTCCGCACTCCGCCACCGCTCACGCCGGTTCACGAGGTGACCGTGCGGCGCCCGACTACGTAACACCACGTATGTCGGCCTTCCGCGCACGAGCGCAGGCTTCACGCTGGCATCATCAGTGGAGGGGCAATGCGCTCGATTCCGCGTTCTCGCACGGCCGCCATCGCAATGGTCAGCCTTTTGTCCGCATGCCTTGCCCCGCCGGCGCCATGGGTTCCCGGTGACGGCCAGCTCATCGCGCCGCGCGACTCGGCCGCCCTCGCGCGCGAGACCGGCCGCCGAGACGCGCGCGTACTCCAGCGACCGCGCTCCGCGACTGGCGCCACGACATTCATTAGTATGATCGCGGTGGAGTTTGGCTTGGCTATTCGGCGCCCGGGGAACAGCTACTGGGTCACTCCCGCCGCCATCGGGTCCGTAGCCGCGGGCGGCACCCTTTGGGCGTACCGGGAGACGAAGCGGCCAATTCCTGCGCCGCCCGATTCGATGCGGTCGCGTTACGGATTGACCGACGAACGATTGTGGCGGAGCTACGGTGACGGATTCCGGAATGCGATCGACGACCGGCGGCGGGCGGAGTTGGAACGCAGTTCCCGGTCGGCGCTCATGACGGCGATCGTGTTTGGCATGACGTACGGCGCGCTGCGGCGGCGCTGAGTGCGCGGCGTGTCCCGGACGGTTCGCAAACCGGATAAACTCGTACTCGGTCGGTTCGGCGCGTTTGGGCTGCATCTCGACTCGGCGACCCGAGCCCTGCTTCGAGCAAGAGCTCGGCCCGCGCCGGAGTGCGGCGGCGGGGTGCGGAGAACTGGGACGAGTGCGGCGGCGGGGTGCGGAGGGTAATTGCAGAGCACCTGCGAGCGGCGATGCGCCCGCGGGTGGGGGGACAACGGATTCGGCCAACTTGACTACGAGTACGTGACCGGGCACGGTCTGTGTCGCGACTTCTGGACAATTCGCAAGGTGGAGGACGTCGGCGCCGGCGCTGTTGTGCCGAACAAGTGAGTGCGCGCTGAATCCGTGGCCCGCTACGGCGTCGCCTCGATCTTCATCACGGGATGGATCTCCCAGATCGTGCCGCGCGACGCGTTTTTGTGCGCGGTCCCGGTCGCGTCGGTCGGGTGATCCGGGTCGAGCATCAGCCACCCCGACACCGTGACCCGCTGCTGGCCGCTCGCCCACTGACGGATCTGCGCAAGATCGAATCGGTTCGGGAACTCCTTCCGCACACGGGGTGTGGTCTCGACGACGATGGCGTTTTTCTTGTTCTTGGCGGCCGCCTCGGCCTTCGTCTCGACCAACCAGATGTGCCAGTCCACCCAGTCCGGCGAAGCGTTCTCGCAGTTGCACGCTTCGCCTGTTTTGGGCTCGACCGCGACGAGAAATCCAGTCACGCTGATCGCCGCGCCTTCGTAGTCGGCAGTGCGCGTGCGATCGGCCGTCGTCCAGTCGAACCGCCTCGTCCGCATCCCCTGCCAGGGGAGACCGAGAACCGCTTGAAATGACACCGGGCCATACTGGCCGTCGTGGATACGGTTCTTGAGGAGATTCGTCGCCGAGTCGAGGAGCTGTGCGGCGTGGCCGGCGTTGGGACAGGTCGGGTCATTTGCCTCGACGGGCGCCGGCTTCGGCAGCGCCGCGACGTCACTGACCGGGGAGACCCCGGTCGTCGTTCCGGATGATGTGGGCGGCGAGGGGGGCGCCGGTTGCGGGTTCCCCGCTTGCTGGAGATAACGGGAATAGACCCACCCTTTCTTCCCGTCCGCGGCGGTGACGTGCGTGTAGCCGGCCCGGTTGCTGGACGTCGTGACGCTGGCGCCGGAGGAGAGTTGCTCGACGGTCGCGCTCGACGACGTCCAGCTCGCGTGCACCGCGGCGGCGTGGGTCAGCGTGGCGTTCTGGGCGTTCGCGGCAAACGCGAACAGGCCTAGAAAGAGTGCAGCAGGAAGGCGCATGGCTCGGACTCCTCCGGGCATGGGACTCGTGCCTGCGACCGGCGCGCGGGATTGCACAAGATACAGGTTTCGGGATCCAATTGGATTAGAGCGCTCTAATGTTCGCCCCCGCCGAAGGGGCGACCGACCGTCGGTCATGCCATGGCATGAGCGCTCATCCGGGCCCCCAAGGCAAGCCTGGGGCTAGCCCGATTCGCCAGCCGGCCCCATGATTGGGCCCCCGCGCTTGACGCTGGCTTGACGCACTGCGCCGAGATTGGGGGCGTCGGCATTCCCGCCGGCGGAAGTAGAGGGAACTCACGGAGGCCGCCAGGGGGGCAGGCACCGATGATTGTACGCACACTCGGCACCGCGTCGATCCAGATCGACGCCTCAACGACCGTCACGCCCGTCGCGTCGCGACGCTTCCCCACCCTGCTGCTGCTCGCCGTCGAGCACGGGCACGAAGTCCCGCGAGAACGCATCACGACGCTCGTGTTCGCGGAGCAATCGCCCACCGAAGCCGCCCACTCGCTGCGCGAGACGGTCTACCAGCTTCGGAAGCTCGGCGCCGTGATCGCCGGGACGAAGCACGGATTCACCGTCGCGTCCGAGGACGTGCGCGTCGACTTCGAGGAGGCTCTCGTCTCGGCCACGGTCGACGACGCAACGCTCCGTGCGATGGCGGGCGGCTTTCTTCCGGCGCTCGTCGCCCCAAGAGGGGAGGCCTTAGCCGAGTGGCTCGACGCGCTGCGCGCCGAGCAGACTGTTGCGCTCACGCGTCGGTTGCTGACGGATCTCGACGACGCCATGCACACCGCACAGTGGCCGCACGCCGAGCGTCTCGCCCGCGCGTGCCTGGGCCTGGATCCGTCGAACGAGCGCGGGATGTTCGCGCTGGCGGAGATCGTCGCCATCGGCGGATCCAAGGCCAACGCGCTGCAGCTGATCGACCATTACATCGCCGAGGTTGGCCCACAATCGGCCGAACTCGTGCGTCGCGCCGAGGCTCGCCGGCGTCGGATCGCCGATGGACTCGGCGCCACCGCCGAACCGGCCGGAGCGCCGACGGCGCACAGGCTAGTGGGGCGTGCCGCCGAGTTGGCGACCCTGATCGAAACGTTCGAGCACGCGCGTTCGGGTGATTCGCAGTGCATTGTCGTGACGGGCGAACCGGGCATAGGAAAAACCCGCCTGGTCACCGATTTTGCCGCGGCGGCGGTCCTGCGCGGCGCGCACGTCGAACGCGTGACGAGCCAATCGCACGACGGGAGCCGACCGATGGGCGCGTTCGTGGACCTGGTCCCCGCCCTGCTCCGCGCGAGGGGCGCGCTGGGGTGTTCGCCAGCTTCTATGGATGCGTTGCACAGCTTGACGGGAGGGCAGGCGCAGAGCGAGCTCCCCGAGCAGTCGGCGGGGGCGGAGGAGCACGAGCAGCGGTGGGCGGCGGTGTCGCGCGCCGTGATGGATCTGTGCGACGCGATCGCGACGGAGGGAACGCTGGTCCTCGTGATCGAGGACGCGCACTGGCTCGACACGCTGTCGGCGAACACGATCGGGCGGATCATCGGCGCGCGTCGCAAGGCGCGGATCATGGTCGTGGCGACCACTCGGGATCCTCGGCCGCTCGTGCGGGATTTGCGGTTGACCGAGCGCTCGCGCACCCTCACGCTGGCGCCGCTGGACGCCGCTGGGGCGAGGGAGCTTCTCGAAGCGGTGCTCCCGGCGCCGGAACGCGGCTCGTCGGCCGAGCAGTCGGCTACTGCCTATTGGCTCAAATCGCGAATCGCGAACGTCTCCGCGGGGAACCCGCTCTTTTTGATCTCACTCGCGCTGCACTCGCTCGCGCACCCAGGCGAGTTCGAGGTGCCGGGGACGATCATCGAGACCTTCGCCCAGCGGATCGACGCGCTGTCGAGACAGGGCATGAGCGTACTTGCGACGTGTTCGGAGCTCGGGAAGCACTGCACGCTCGCGCGACTCGTGCGGTCAACGGAGATGCGGAAGCACCAGCTGGTTGAATCGCTGCTGGAGTTGACGAGTGCGGGTCTCGTGCTGCGGGACGGTCATCACGCGATCCCGGCG
Source organism: uncultured Gemmatimonadaceae bacterium (assembly GCA_963736315.1). Taxonomy (GTDB): domain Bacteria; phylum Gemmatimonadota; class Gemmatimonadetes; order Gemmatimonadales; family Gemmatimonadaceae; genus JAQBQB01. The sequence continues at coordinate 776,830 of CAVTOB010000002.1, forward strand.
CATCCGCTCGTGTCGGAGGCGCTCCGGGGCCGTCTTCCCCACCCCGCGCGGCGCGCGGTCGCGCACTCGGTGGCGGCGACGTTGGAGCGGGATGCGGAGGCAGGGGCGTCGCCGTCGTTGTGGTGGGATGCCGCGGAGAGTTGGCGAGTGGCGGACAATCCGGAGCGGGCGATTCATGCGTTGAAGCAATGCGCGCGGCATGCGTTGGAGATTGGGAGGCCGGGGGAGGCGGCGAGAATGCTCAACCAAGCCGCTGAGCTGCCACAATCACCAGAGAGTCTGAGCGACCTTACTGACTCTTTAATCGTTGCCGCTGAAGTGCAGCAACCGAGTTTGCATTGGTAGTTCGCGCAGCCGGCGGGCGCCGGGCGGGAATCAGACTCACAACGAGATTGAAATGGCAGAATTGAGGGCTCCTTCTGCCATTCACCGCTCGGATGACCTGATGTCGGCGCGACTACCACGCTGTATCCAAGCGTCGGCAACGCGAGCTCCGCACACCGCGTGGAAGCAGGAATTCTTCTGCTGAAGTGCGCGGACATGGCTGGCCGGAACGATTTGCGCGAGATCGCGTTAGAGGGAATCGCAGCCGGAATGTCTCGCGGCGGTTGGACCGCTCATGAAGCGGGAGTTTGAAATATTGGTGGCGTCCAGCGCAGGTGATCGCATCCGCGCGGCGTCGGTGGCTCGGTGCTCTTCTTGAGCACTGCCGCGAGGTGGACGATAAGGGCGGATCGCCACTCGAGATACTACCAAACCGCGGCGACTGCGCTGAATGTTGGCTGGGTTCGTCGACGAGGCGATACACGAATATGGACGGGTGTTCGACTTGGCAGAGAAGCGTGGCTCTCCCCGCGGCCAACATTTTGCCGCTACTCAGCTTGCTGCGTTGCACTGGGACTGCGCCTGCGAAGTGGAAGCAGACCTGTGGTTGGCGCGTGCGCGAGCCATCGCGGCGTCGCAACCCGACCTCGCCAATGACTTTGGGCTCTCGACCCTGCAAATGGAGCGCAGCCTATTTGAAGGGAAGTTCGTGGAGGCACAACGCCTGCTACGCGCGATGATCAGTGCCGGCCCGCTCAAGCGAAACGACATCTGTCGTCGTTGGTTCGCGCAGCGCGCCTTGCAATCAGATCAGGGCTCACGGATTTGGATCGAGACGCGTACAGTGAGGCCTGTGGTATCGGCCGCCAACGCCGAAGCTCGATGACGGGGGCACGCGACTTTGAGGTCGCGGTGGCAGTCGAGGCTCTGATGTTGCTCGAGGCGCGGCGCGACGCCGCAGCTGTTCTCGATGAGTACCTTCGCGGCGAACGGGCCGAGTATAAGCGCCCGAGTCGCTTACTGGCCCGCGCAATTCAAGCCATCAGGGATCCCGTCCGGACATCCGGCCCCGCCGATAGCCGATCCGGTCGCCGCCGACCAGCGACCGCGCAGCCACAAGTGTGACACCCGTGACCGTTGCCCGCGCTTTCGCGTGGCGTGACTCAGGCGCCTAAGCGTGCCTTTCTTGAGCGTGTATGGCCGACGCGGAGCCGACTGATACCCACCGCTCCAAGCGCCGCAATGGGCGACTCGGCGCTCGAGGGTGCGAAGAGCGTCGGCCACAGATGCGCTCGTTAGCAAGCGATCCGTAATGGCCGGGTCGAATTGGGTTGCGCGACAACGAATGAGTTCCGCCTTAACCTGGGCCTCGGTAAGCGGCCGGCGATACGGACGCTCCGTGGTCATGGCGTCGATGGTGTCCGCGAACCTGATGATGCGGGCCGCCAGACGGGATGGAGTCGCCCGCGATCCCGGTTGGATAGCCGGTGCCGTCCCAGTTCTCATGGTGATGGCGAACGGCGGGCACGAGCGTACGTAAGCTGCGTCATCGTCGCGACCAATGTGGCACCATCACCGGGATGATCGTGAATCATCGCCCATTCTTCCGGCGTAAGCTTGTCTTGCTTTGCTAGAGCACCGAGGCATATTTCTCATAGATCTTTCCAACATCATGAAGCAAGGCAGCCCGGCCGATCTCGTTCACTTGTCGGTCCGGCAGACCAATAGCCCGTGCGATCGTCGTTGAGAACTGCTGCACCCGGCGAGAGTGGCCCGACGTGTACGGATCGCGAGCTTCAAGTGACTTTACCATGAGTTCAAGCAGTTCTTCGTTCGTCTGCTCGAGGTCGAGATTTGCTTGCTGGGCTGTGGCGGACGCCTAGAATCGGCACCCAGCAGGTTGCGGCGGCTATCCAGCCAAAAGCTGCGTATACCCACCAAACACGAAGACTAGCGGTACCGCAAGAAAATCTAGGCCAAGCGTTGCGCGATGTGATCGTGCAAGACAACCCTGATCGGGCGCCCGCCTTGGATCCCGATCGCCGCAGCGACGATCAAATAGTTGGTCGCAAGAGCGGCCAAGCGAACGCGACGAGTGCAAGCGGCCGCCAGCGACGGCGTTACGTGCGTGAATGCAGGGTCGTGCGGTGAATGCTTCGAGCAGACTGCGCCGCCAGCCAGAAAAAGGAGCGTGGCAACGGCGACCAGCTGCCATCAATGCGTGCGATGAGACATTGAAGCAGCGCCTTGATTGGACGGACGCCGCTGCAATGAGCTCGATCGCCGACTTTAAACAAGCACCACACCGCGACGCGGGCCAAGGCGGGAACGAGGATCGCAGCTGCAAAATACGGGAATATAGCCGATCGAACCCGAGCCGATGCCGGCAGCAAGGTAACCGAGGGCTCGGCGGAGATGGCCGAGCACGCCGAGGAGCAGGATGACTAACAGGCCATCGCCTGCGGGACGCGCGGCGGGTGCGAACAGAGGATCGAGTATCCCGACAGAGAGCCGGCAACAGAATCACACCTCGCGATGACGAATACTGCAATTGATCTTCGCATTCGGGAAACTGGAATGACCCCCTCCCACTCACTACCAGCTAACGTAAGAGCTCAAAAGACCCGCGAGCAAGGCAATCAAGAATGCCAGCATTACGCGTCACCCCCTTGGGAAAACAGTCACGGGTCGTCCCCGTGCTCCAAAGTGAGCTCCGCTCAACTACACTGGACGGAATTGTCCTCCGCTCGTCTTCGCTTCAGCGAGGGAGGGGGTCGTTTTCTAGTTGTTTGAGTTGTGGTATGAAAGGATGGTGAACGTTCGCGTCCGTCGTGCGATCCGCTGCGGAACGAACCCACCTGTGGCGACGCTCTCGCGCCCCGCGGCGGGCCCGGTCTGTCTGCCTGTCACCTCTAGTATCGGTGAAGCGGTCTGTCGCACGCCTCACCATGATACGATTCGTTACAATTTTCGCCCATAAACTACAATTTTGTAATCACGCGCCGAAAACGGCGCCGTTTCGCGCTTTACCGGTCCAACCAGCGGTTCGTTGCGTCCAGTACCGCCAGCACGCTGGCCGTCTCAGGGCTTTCCCTGACCTCGGCGCTCCCGGTCATCAACGCCGTGTCCCGGCCGTGCTTCGTCGACACGCCCACGAACACGAAGTTCCGGTCGAATGCCTCGAGCACCCGGCAGCCCTCCAACCCGAGCACACGCTCGTCGCCTTCGGCAAGCTTGATGGCCGAGAGCGAGGCGCGGGCGGCTAGCTCGATGCGAAGTCGTTCGTTCTCAATGCCTTCCGCCTCGCCGATGTACGACTGATCGCCCTTCCGCAGCGTCACCCGGCACGTCACACCGCGCGTGCGCGATCGCCTGACTTCAACGTCCTCGAAATAGATCCGCCGGCGGTTGAGCGCGGCCAACGCGTCCGTTGACGGCTGCGTGATGGCCCGCGGGGCATGGGACAAAATGGCCGATGTCGTTGCGGGCGCCTTGAGCGGCAGCGCGGTCGCGCCAATGGAGCCATTCGCGCCGTTGCCGATACCGTTGACGCCGATGCGAGAATTCTTCTGACCCTCGTCGGACGTCGCCACGGAAATCTTCTTGTGCGAGACGTGCATGCCGAGGTGCGCAATCAACGCACTCTCGACGTTCCGCACCGTCTGCTTCGGCGTGAATTCGGTCGTCGTGAGAATGTGAATCTCGTCCACGGCCCCGTTGGGGCTCGCGACGATCCGCGCGGACATCACGCCAGGCAGCGTCGCGAGAAGCTCCTCGGCGCGTTGAATGGGCAGGACGCTTCCGGCGATCAGAGACGACTCGGCCGTTGGCGCGGAATTGCTGTTGGGGAGCGGCACCGCAAGTACTCCGGCGTCGAATAGGCGGGAACTGCATCGGTAAAGACGACGCCCTTCCCCTGGCGTCACGTCCCCCGCAGGCCACATCGCCCGCTTTCCACATTAAGAGGGGCGTGAATATGCCCCTTGCTGACCGGTTTTGGCAAGCGAAAATGCCCTTACATCAGCGAAAGGCCGGTCTATCAACAGGGGATGTGAATAAGTGGCCTAGTGACGTGTAACGTGTGTGAATAACTCAAGAGGTCTCTGGTCTCTCGTCACAGGTCTCTGGAGACTGCATGACTCCCAGAGACCAGAGACCTGAGACCAGAGACCTCAATAACTCCGATGCAGCCGATCGCAATTAGTCGGATTCGTACGTCGCCTGCTCCGGCATCCGATATTCTTTGATCTTCCTATACAACGTTCGCTCGCCGATCCCCAGCATGTCGGCCGCGCGGCGGCGGTTGCCGCGCGATTCGCGCAGCGCGAGCTCGATCGCCGCACGCTCGATCTCGGCCATCGTCATCCCCGGCGTGATGCTCACGACGTTCGGCGGCGGCGGCTGATCGCGCGGTTCGATCGCTCCGACCGACGACGCCGCCGACGTTGGCAGCGACGCCGCGGCGCCGGGAGCGCTCGCCGAAATTGCGCCCGGCTGCACTTCGCCGATCCATCCGTCGTGCGGCCGGCCATCGATGCGACTCCGCAGCTCTTCGACTTGCAGCTTCAGCTCGAGCAAACTTCGAACGATGAACTCCAACTCTCGGCCGCCGGCCGTAGCCGAATCTTGCGCGCGCAGAATTGGACCGACGTGCACGGGAAGGAACCGGCCCGTTCCCCCCTCCCGGATATGGCGAGGCAAATCATTCGGTTCTATCTCGTGGTCGGGCGCGAGCACGACCATGCTCTCGATCAGATTGCGCAGCTCTCGCACGTTCCCGGGCCACGCATACTCGGCCAGCCGCTGCATCGCGTCGGCGGAAATGCCGTGGAACTTGCGATCGTGCTGCGCCGAGTACGCGCCGATGAAACGGCGAACGAGCATGGGGATGTCTTCGGGACGCTCGCGCAGCGGCGGCAGATAGATGCGCAGGACGTTCAGTCGATAGAACAGATCCGCGCGAAAGCGTCCGTCGTCCACCAGCTCGCGGATCGGCTGGTTCGTCGCGGCGATGACGCGCACGTCCACCGAGATCGGCGACACGCCGCCGACGCGCATGAACTCACGCTCCTCGAGCACGCGCAGAAGCTTCACCTGAGTGGCCGGGGGAATCTCGCCGATCTCGTCCAGGAAAAGCGTTCCCGTGTCAGCAAGCTCGAAGCGGCCCAGCCTCCTCTCGGCGGCGCCGGTAAACGCGCCCTTCTCGTGTCCGAACAACTCACTCTCGAGGAGCGTTTCCGGGAGCGCGCCGACATTCTCGGCGATGAACGGCTTGGCCCGGCGGTTGGAGAGCATGTGAATCGCGCGCGCGACGAGCTCCTTCCCCGTTCCGCTCTCGCCCTCGATGAGGACGGTGCTCGACACCGGCGCCATCTGCTCGACCTGCACCATCACCTCGCGCATCGCATCGCTCTCGCCGATGAGCCCAGTGATGCGCTGAAGCCGCCCACGCTCGAGAACGCGTTTGATCCCCGAGACGACTTCGTCCACGACTATCGGTTTGGAGAATACTTCTACGAACCCAATGGCGCGCAGCCGCACGATCAGCTCGGGATCGGACGATTCGGCGAGGCCGACCGACGGCCTGCCGTCCCAGAGTTGCTCCTTCACGAGCGAGACGGTGAGCGGATCGGTGAGGTCGGCGGTGAAGACGAGGACGTCCGGCTTCTCGCGCTTGATCGTCGAGCGAATGTCGTCGAGCGGCGAGACGAGCGCCGTCTCCACTCCTTCGCGCTCGAGCACGGCGTTGATGCGCACCGCCGGCTCGACGTCCTGAAGCGTGATCAGCGCTTTCATGGCGCCGCCGCCGGAGAGTGATCTGTCGCGATCCCACGGACGATCGCCACGGCATGCGCGACGATCGGATCGATCGCGGCGAGCCCGTCGCGCACGCCGCTCGTCGAGCCGGGCAGATTCACGATGAGAGTTCTGTTACGGACGCCGGCCAACCCGCGGGCGAGCGCCGCCCTCGGCTGCGACTGAATCGCCAGCACACGGATCCGCTCGGCGATCCCCGGCGCCTCGCGATCCAGCACCGCCCGGGTCGCTTCGGGCGTGACGTCGGTCGGACTGAGCCCGGTCCCACCGGTCGTGAGGATCAGATCGGCCTCGTCACCGTCGGTCCAGGCCGTCAGGGCGGACACGATCTGGGCGGAGTCGTCCGGGACGACCGCACGCCCGGCCACGGCGTCGGACCGGCCGGTGACCCACGCTTCTATAGTATCCCCCGACCCGTCAACCCGCTCACCGCGGGCCGCAGCCGTGGAGATTGTCAGGATGGCAACCCTCATCTGCCTAATTTGCGGGTGCCACGACCTGGGGAAAAGACTCTGGACTGTCTTCGGGGGCCGGCTCGAGGCGGGACTGTCCTCCGCGGACCAGTGCACTATTGCCGACACTGCCCGGCAATAGTGCCTCGGCTCCGCTCCGGACAGCCCCACCCGCTCGCCTCACCTGCCGGCGTGACGTGACCGCGTGGAACGGCGGGCCGCGCTTCCTCCGCGCCCGCCGCGCCGCACCGCGGAATCCGCGCGCACGCGGAGGCAGCGCCGAGCGGCCCGGGGTCTGAAGCGCGAGCCGAGGCAATACTGGCCGGCGGTATCGCCAGTATTGCACTGGTCGCGCGGAAGACCGGGCGGCTCGGCGCGTGTAAGCCCGGGCCGGAACGTGCCGGCTCGGGCCGTGTGACGAAAGGCCATGGGCGTTCATGAGGCCATCGTCCCGTCGCTGGCCTGAGTGATGAAAGTCTACGCTTCGCATGCGACCAAGAAGGAATCTTGATGCGAACGCCCATCGCACTTGCGATCCAGCTCGGAATGGCAGTTGCCGCTGCGGCCCAACAGCAGCCGCCACTACATCAACTCGGTTATGAGAAGACCTGGATCGAGTCGGCGCCACCTCAGCACATCGTGGGGCCGGTCTACTACGTGGGGACGCGTGGGCTCGCCGCCTATCTGATCGCCACGCGATCCGGCCACATCCTGATCGACGGTGCGCTGCCGGAATCGGCGAACGAGCTGGCCGATGCGATCCGGGCAGCGGGATTCAAGCCGGAGGACGTCAGGCTTCTTCTCGTGGCGCAGGCGCGCATCGACAACGCGGGAACGCTCGCGTACTTCAAGAAACTCTCCGGTGCACGCGTCGCCGTGATGGAAGCCGATTCCACTGAGCTCGCCACCGGCGGACGGTCGGACCCGTTGTACGGTTCGCTCCCCAGCTTTTATTTCCCGCCCGTCATCCCCGACAGACTGCTGCACAACGGCGACACCGTCTCGCTCGGCGGCGTGACGCTGACGGCGTGGGCCGGCGCGGGACAGACGCCCGGCGCGACGACGTGGACGACGACTGTGTCCGGAGGCGATCGCTCGTACAACATCGCGTTTCCGTGCTGTAGCGAAACGCGAGCGACGAGGCAGATCGTCGCGAACGCGTCGTACAAATCGAACGGCGGCGTGCCCGACGATCATCTGGAGGCGTTTGCCGCGATGCGTGCGCTCGAGCCGGACATCTGGCTCGCGACGCGCCCGGAGTCGTTCAACTACGAGCAGAAGCGCGCGCGTGTCGCGACACTCGGCGTGCGCGCTTGGGTCGACCCCGACGGCTATCGCATCTGGCTGATGGACGAGAAGGCAAAGTTCACCAGCCGAGCTACGCCGGAGATCAAGATGGCGGCCGGGACGATCGCGGCGCCGGAGCCGTTCTACGATCCGCCGGCGACCGTGCCCTCGCAGCCGGGCCGACTCATTCGCGCCGAGCTGTTGACCGATCGGAAGATTCCGGCCGGGACGCGCGTATGGCGGATTCTCTACACGACGACGCTCAACGACACGACCGCGGCCGTTGGCAGCGCGACGGTACTCGTTCCGATCGCGCCGAGCGACCACGCGAGGCCGGTGATCTCGTGGGCGCACGGTTCGGTTGGGATCGCGCCGAGGTGCGCGCCGTCGCTGCGGCCGAACCCGATCGACGACGTGCCCGGCCTCGACCAGATCGTCCAACGCGGCTGGGTGCTGGTCGCGCCGGACTACCCGGGACTCGGCACCGTCGCGCCGAATCCGTATCTCATCGGTCAGGGCGAGGCGCGTTCCGCGTTGGATGCCGTGCGCGCGGCGCACCAGATTCGAGATCTCTCATTGGACCCGCGCACCGTCGTGTGGGGGCACTCGCAAGGCGGACACGCGGCGCTCTGGCAAGGGATCATCGCGCCGAAGTACGCGCCCGACGCCAACGTCATCGGCGTTGTCGCAGACTCGCCGCCGACGGACATGGGCGCGCTGCTCACGATCCACCGCGGCGACCCGGTCGAAGCGAGCGTCGGCTCGTTCGTCGCGACGGCGTACAGCCAGTTCTACTCGAACGTCGTGTTCAACGAGCTCGTACGGCCCAACGCACAGGCCGCGGCTCGACAACTGGCCGGGCTGTGCTTCGACGACGACGGCATGCGAGCGGCTCAACCGCTCCTCATGCAGGTCGTGGGCGCGCCGCTGTTGGCCAACCCCGACAGCGACGGACTCGGCGACCGGCTACGCGAGAACGACCCAACCGGCCCAATCGCCGTCCCGTTGCTCGTCGTGCAAGGCATGGCGGATCAGATGGTGAGTCCCGAGATCACCGGGCGATTCGTTCAGCAGCAGTGCCTGGCGGGGCTGAGCATCGAGTACGTCACGTTCTCGGGGCTCGATCATGGGAACATGGATGCACCGCGGTCGCCGGTTGGGCCGGAAGTTGGTTCAGTGGACGCAGGATCGACTCGAGAATAGGCCGCAGAAGATCGGGTGTACGCGGAGAGAGGTCGGGAAATAGCTGAGATTGGGGAATCAGGTCACTGGTCTCAGAGTCGTTCGCGATGGTCGTGGCGAGTGGGCATCTCGGATGCGGTAGTGAGCCCTGCTGCGAGCGAGAGCTTGAGCAGGAGCTTTGAGCCGAAAGCTGAAAGACGAACTACAAGAGAAGAGCCGTGAGGGAAGCTCACGGCTCATGCTCAGGCTCATGCTCAAGGCAGGGCTCGGGCGCCGATCCGAGATGCCAGTGCGCGAAGGCGGGCTCCAACGTCCGCTCGGCGTTCACGCTCAGAGATGACTCGCTTCCTTATAGAAGGGCGTCTTAACGACAGTCGCCGGAACTCGCTTCCCTCGAATCTCCACTTCGAACCCCGCGCCCTTCCTTTCGCGAACGCGGTCGGCAGGTACGCCGTTCCGATTGGGATCGAGAGCGTCGGGCTCATCGTGCCGCTGCACACTACTCCGCTCGCCGCGCCGTCCGCGAACACCGGGTAGCCGTGTCGCGCGATGTTGCGATCGCCGAGTGTGAAGCCGACGAGTTTCTTCGTCACGCCTTCGGCCTTCTGTCGATTCAGAACGGGGCTGCCGACGAACTCGCCCTTCTTGAGCTTCACGAGCCAGGCGAGGTTGGCCTCGAGCGGCGTAACGGTGTCGTCGATGTCGTTGCCGTAGAGCGCCATCCCCATCTCGAGTCGCAGCGTGTCGCGCGCGCCGAGTCCGGCGGGGGTGACGTCGCCGGCGGCCATGAGCGCGTCCCAGAGGCGAGTCGAGTATTGGACGTCGTGATAGAGCTCGAATCCGTCTTCGCCCGTGTAGCCGGTACGCGAGACGATCATCGGCATACCCGAGACTTTGCCCTCCGCGAAATGGTAGTACCCAATACTCGAGAGGTCGACGTCGGTGAGCGGCTGTAAAATGGAAGCGGCGAGCGGGCCTTGGAGGGCGAGCAGGCCCATTTGATCGCTCACGTTCTCCAACTTGACGCCGAATTTGCCGGCGTGACGAGCGATGTGCGCGAAGTCTTTGTCGACGTTCGACGCATTCACGACCATCATCACGCGGTCGGGGAAGCGGTAGACGAGGCAGTCGTCCTCGATCGTGCCGCGGTCGTTGAGGATGGTCGAGTAGTGGACCTGGCCGATCGTGAGCGCGGCGACGTCGTTGGTCGTGACGTAGTTCACGAAATCGACCGCCGACGACCCGGGGCCTCGGATAATGAATTCACCCATGTGCGATACATCGAACAGACCGCACCGCTCGCGGACGGCTTTGTGCTCGACGGTGATTCCGCCGGGATACTGGACGGGCATCTCGTATCCGGCGAACGGAACGATCTTCGCGCCGAGCGCGACGTGCTGGGCGTAGAAGGGGGTACGCTTGAGCGCGCTCGAGGCTGGAGCGGGCGGGGCTGAGGTCGTGGACATGCGGAGAATATAGAGGAACGGGTGCGGAGGGGGACGGGTGCGGGGCCGGTGTGCGGGGAACTGGGACGCGTGCGGCGGCGGGGTGCGGGGAGGGAACGGCGGGAGGGAGTTTCGAGAAGGCCGCGTCGCGCCATTGTAAGAATCGTGTCCGGCTTCGGGGCGCGCCACAACTCTTCCGAATCGTCACGCGTCTAAGCCCCGTAGTGTCGATGAAACCGCGAACCCGAAGACGGGTAATCCGGTGTACCGCAGACAGGACGACGAGCAGCCCCCCGATGCCCAGACTCCTTCCCCTCTTATTTGCGCTCGTTCCGGCGTTTGCCGCCGCCCAAGGCTCGCCGCGTCAGGCCTCCGCCCAACCTGAGTCGCTGGCGTACGGCCACAAGATCGCGGTGCCGAGTGTCGTCGCCGTGAAGCGAAGCGGGCCGATCGTCATGGACGGCAAGCTCGATGAGACGGCGTGGCGGGCGGCGACGCCGATCACGGAATTCAGGCAGATCGACCCCAACGAAGGCGAGAAGGGGTCGCAGCGCACCGAGGTGCGCTTCCTATATGATGACGACGCGCTCTATGTGGGCGCGAAGATGTACGACACCGAGGGTGCCAAAGGCGTGATGACGCGCCTCGTACGCCGCGATGGCAATTTCGACTCGGACTACTTCGAGATCGTCCTCGATAGCTATCACGACCACCTGAGCCGAGCATTTTTTGATTTGAACCCGTCCGGTTCGAAGGGCGACAACATCGGCATCGGGACGTCGTGCTGCGATAGCGGGTGGGACCCCGTGTGGGAAGGTGTGACGCACATCGACGAAGATGGGTGGACTGCTGAGATCAGAATTCCGTACAGCCAGCTGCGTTTCCCGCGCGCCGAGGTGCAGACGTGGGGACTCGAGGTGCGCCGCTTCATCAAGCGAAACAACGAGCAGGACCAGTGGGCGTGGTGGGGGAAGACGGAAGCGGGCGGCCCACCGCGATTCGGGCATCTGGAAGGGCTGCACATTCCCTCGTCGACGGGGCATCTCGAGCTGCTGCCATACGTCGTATCGAAGTCGTCGTCCGTCGCCGACTCACCGGGCGATCCGTTCAACACGCGCGGCCGCCCGACGATGCGCGCGGGGCTCGACCTCAAGGACCGGCTGACGTCGAATCTGACGCTCGACGCGACGTTCAATCCGGACTTCGGGCAGGTCGAAGTCGATCCGGCCGTGCTCAACCTGTCGGCGTTCGAGACCTTCTATCAGGAGAAGCGGCCTTTCTTCATCGAGGGGTCGCAGGTGTTCGACTTCGGCAGCGCCGGCTGCAACTTCTGCAGCAACATGGAGTCGATGAGCGCGTTCTATTCGCGACGCATCGGGCGCGCACCGACCGGCGCCTTTCTCGCGACTGACGTGAATCGGTACGCCGACGTGCCCGACGCGACGACGATCTGGGGCGCGGGGAAGATCACCGGGCGCACGTCGAGCGGATACACGATCGGCCTTTTGGACGCGGTGACCGGACAAGCGAACGCCCGCGTCGAGACGCCGGCCGGCGCGAGAGCGACGCAGGAGGTCGAGCCGCTCGCGAACTACTTCGTCGCGCGAGTGAAGCACGACTATCTCCACGGGAACCTCGTGGTTGGCGCGGTGGCGAGCGGCCTGCAGCGCAGCATCGACACCACGTTCGCCCCGCTCCTGGCGCGCCACGCCGAGATGTACGGCAACGATGTCGTTTATACGTGGAAGGAACACATGTACGCGCTCCAGGCGTCGGCGTCGGTCACCAACGTCTCGGGCGACGCGCAAGAAATCCTGCTCCGGCAGCAGTCGAGCGCGCGATACCTCCAGCGCCCCGACCGCGGCGCAGGCTCGGACGGATTCCTCACCAATCGTCTGGACCCGACGGCGACGTCGATGCGCGGCGCCGGCCTCTACACGCGCGTGTCGAAGCAGACGGGCGACTGGTTCGGCGAATTGCAGACCAACATCCGCACGCCGGGCTACGAGACGAACGACTACGCCTTCCAGCAGCGAGCCGACTACATCTGGTTCAACGGCAACATCGGCCATCTCTGGACGAAGCCGACGAGCTGGTACCGGCAGATCTACACGATCGCCGGCGGACAGGACCAGCGGAATTTCGAGGGCGATCGCACGCAGCAGCAACTGCACGCGTACTTCTCGGAGACGACGCCGCAGTTCTGGCAGGTCTCGATGTTCGCCATCCATCGGCCGTCCGTCATCGACGACAAGGCCCTGCGCGGCGGCCCGGCGGTGGTCGCACCGCGCAGCGAATTCACGGAGCTCGACATCTCGAGCGACTCGCGCACGAAGCTGATCGGCAACCTGAGCCTAAGCCGCTACTGGGACGCGTTGGGCGGTTTGAACCCGGGCGTGTCGGTGAGCGCGACCTACCGGCCCGTGTCGAACGTGAGCATATCGCTCGGACCGTCGTGGAGCCCGTCGCGCACGCCGACGATGTACGTCGGCGCGTTTCCCGACAGCACCGCGACGGCGTTCTATGGCACGCGCTACGTCATCTCGACGCTCAAGCAGCGCACGCTCGGCCTCGACACACGGCTCAACGTCACCTTTTCGCCGACGATGTCGCTCGAGCTGTACATGCAGCCGTTCTTCGCGGCGGGGCACTTCTACGATTACAAGGAGTACGTCGCGCCGCGCACGGACGTGACCGCGACATACGGCAAGGACCGCGGCACGATCGACCGCGACGCGCGACACGACGGGGAGGATCTCGCTCTACGCGATCGATCCGGATGGCACCGGCCCCGCCGGGCAGATCGTCGTGCCGAACCGCGACTTCAGCGAGCAGTCGTTGCGCGGCAACGCCGTTTTCCGCTGGGAGTACCGGCCCGGGTCGGTGCTGTACGTCGCGTGGACTCAGTCTCGGCTCGCGGACTCTGGGTTCGGCGATTTCCAGTTCGACCGGGACCGATCGGCGCTCTTCGCGGCGCGGCCCGCTAACATCTTTTTGGTGAAGGCATCGTGGTGGTTGCCTAAGTAGCCAGGTTCGTCGTTCGGGGCTCGGGCTGGGACTGTCCTCCGCGGACCAGTGCAGAATTGCCGACACTGCCCGGCAATTCTGCCTCGGCTCCGCTCCGGACAGTCCCACCCGCTCGCCTTTCGCCATCAAGGGGGAACTGCGAGCGTTTGCACTCCGGTGCGCGCAAAGGGTTGCGATCACGTTGGCGCGCGAGCCTATCCTAGGGAATGTCGCCCGACGACGACCCGATTCCCGCGCTCAAGCGGGATGCGCTCGCGCACCTCGCTGAGTTCCTACGCCACGGAAACGGCGACGACCTCGCGTCTCTACTCGGTACCGATCGATTTCGGATCGCCGACCTGCGCCGTGGGCGCCTAACGCGCTTCTCGCTCGAGACGCTCGCTCCGCTTCCTCGTTCGCGCGGGCCTGCGCGTCGAGGTCCGCGTCGAGCGCGCCGGTCGCGCGTCGAGTCCAACACTAGGTCAATCGCGCGCTCGCGGAGGCAGCGCCCGAGACGGCCCGGGGTCTGGAGCGCGAGCCGAGGCAATACTGGCCGGCTGTATCGCCAGTATTGCACTGGTCGCGCGGAAGACCCTGGGCGGCTTGGGCGCGTGACTTCCGCGTTGGCCGAGGTAAAGGCCGAGGCCGTTGCGTGGGGGCGAGCACAGCGGCAGGTTTAGCTCGTTCTCAACTACCCCCAAAAAACATGCGATTGCGTTTCTTTTGGCGGGCGCCGCCGTTGCTTGGCGTGCTCGAAGCCCGCCCCGGCGCCGGCCCCCGCTTCCGCGCCCACTCAGCCGGCCGCTCAGGCTCCGAATGTCGGACGCGGCGTTCCGCCGACGGTTTCTGGCGGGATCCCACAGGGCGTCGACTCGACTGGCGGTCGGGGCGGGCTCACGCCGCCGAACCCGGCGGCGCCGCGTCCGTACAATCGCGTGGTGACCGCCGAGGCGAAGACGCGGGTGGGGATGTTCAAGGTGCACCGCGTCGGCGACCGGTTGCTCTTCGAGATTCCGAGCAAAGGAGCTCGACAAGGACCAGCTGATGGTCGGGCGACTCGCGCGCGCGCCGGCGGGGAACCAGACGCCCGGGCCCGGCAATCCGGGCTTCGGCGATTACGCGGGTGACCAGTTCGCGTCGCGCACGCTGCGCTGGGATCGCGTCGGCAACCGGGTGATCCTGCGTTCGCCGTCGTACGCGATCAGCGCCGACACGGGCAACGCGGTCTATCACTCGGTCCAGAACTCGAACTATGCACCGATCATCGCGACGTTCGCGGTCGACGCGTACGGGCCGGACAGCGCGCCGGTCATCGACGTGACGCGTCTCTTCACGACGAACGTTACGGAATTCGCGGCGATTCGCAGCAACCTTCCGACGGCGGTCGATCCGACGCGTTCGTTCATCGAGCGCGACATCGCGTTCCCCGACAACATCGAGATCGAAGCGACGCAGACGGGCACGCCGGGCGCGAATGGTCCCGCGCTACCGGGCGCTCCTCCCGCGGCACGGCCGGCGCAGAGCGTCGTCGCGCACTGGAGCATCGTGCGTCTCCCCGAGCACCCGATGAAGCCGCGCTACGCCGACGAGCGGACCGGATTCTTCACGGTCGGCACGGTGGACTTCAGCACGAGCGAACAGGTCGCCAAGCGCAAGCGCTTCATCCAGCGGTGGCGGCTCGAGTGCTCGGACCGTAAAGAGGGGAACCTCTGCTATCCAAAACAGCCGATTGTCTACTACGTCGATCCGGACACGCCTGATCAATGGAAGCCGTGGATCCGCAAAGCGATTCTCGACTGGCAGCCGGCGTTCGAGGCGGCCGGGTTCAAGAACGGCATCATCCCGGGCGAAGTGCCGAAGAACGATCCCGATTGGTCGCCGGAAGACATCCGCCACACAATGGTGCGTTGGCTGCCGTCGACCGTCGAGAACTCCGTCGGCCCGAGCGTGCAGGATCCGCGCACGGGTGAGACGCTCAACGGCTCGTCGATGATCTTTCACAATCTCATCGAGCTGATGGAGTACTGGTACTTCACGCAGGCGGCGCAGGTCGACGCGCGCGCGCGGACGATTCCCTTCCCCGACTCGCTCATGGGCAAGCTGCTCGAGTTCGGCGTCGCGCACGAGATCGGCCACACGCTCGGACTCCAGCACGACCAGATCGGCAGCTCGACGTATCCCGCGGATTCGCTGCGCAGCCCGTCGTGGACGCACCGCATGGGTCACAGCCCGAGCATCATGGACTACTCGCGCATGAACTACGTCGCGCAGCCGGAGGACAAAGTCGCGCTCGACGACATCCTCCCGCGCGTCGGTCCGTGGGACAAGTACTCGATCATGTGGGGCTACAAGGAAATTCCAAACGCGAAGTCTCCCGACGACGAACGGGCCACGCTCGAGAAGTGGTCCGACATGCAGGACTCCGTCGCCTGGTACCGCTTCTCGGCCAACAACCCGTTCGGCGGCTACGGCACGCTGAGCGAAGCGGTCGGCGACGGCGACCCGGTGAAGTCCACGGGGCTCGGCTTCAAGAACATCGCGCGCGTCATGAATTACGTCGCGGCTGCCGGGACGCGTCCGGGCGACGACAACTCGCTGTTGCAGAACCTGTACGATCGCACCGTCGGCCAGTGGGCGACGGAGGCCGTGCATCCGGCGACGATGATCGGCGGCGGAACGGTCGTGTACAAGTCGGGAACGCAGAAGGGCAGCGTGTACACCGCGATCCCGAAAGCTCGGCAACAGGGCGCGATGCGCTTCCTCAACGACAGCGTGTTCACGACGCCGACGTATCTGATTCACCCCGAGATCGCGGCGCGGATCGAGCCGGGCTCGATGCTCACGCGCATCGGCAACGCGCAGAACCGCGTGCTCTCACAGGTGCTCGTCGATCAGCGGCTCAACTTCCTGCTCGAGGGCGCGGCGACGGCCAGGAATCCGGCGGACGTGTACACGCTGGCCGAGATGCTGGACGATCTGCAGCGCGGGGTCTGGTCGGAGCTGAACGCGCCGGCGCCGAAGATCGATCCGTATCGGCGCACGCTGCAGAACAACTACCTCAACCAGATGAACGCGAAGCTGAACCCGAGCCCGGCGCAGGCGGCGCAGATCGCCCAGCTACAGGCGCTCGGGATCACGATCACACCCCTCGCGGAGGATGCGCGGTCGGAGATTCGCGGTTCGGTGGTCGCGCTCAGAGAGCGGGTGCGCGCGGCGCAGGCGAGAACGACGGATCGCGAAACGAAACTGCATCTCGCGGGCGTCGATCACAGAATCGGAGAGATTCTGGACCCGAAGCGATAGGCGGGACGAGCGCGGTCCCCTCGCGGATTGCGCTCGTGGGTGGGGTGTGGGGTAGCTCGGGGTTGGGGCTCGGGGTGGGGGCTCGGGGTGGGACTGTCCTCCGCGGACCAGTGC
Source organism: uncultured Gemmatimonadaceae bacterium (assembly GCA_963736315.1). Taxonomy (GTDB): domain Bacteria; phylum Gemmatimonadota; class Gemmatimonadetes; order Gemmatimonadales; family Gemmatimonadaceae; genus JAQBQB01. The sequence continues at coordinate 793,760 of CAVTOB010000002.1, forward strand.
AGTATCGCCGATGCTGCCGGGCGATACTGCCTCGGCTCCGCTCCGGACAGCCCCACCCGCTCGCTCACTCGAATCGGCGAACGACAGACTGCGTGCCTCGTATCGCCCGCGCGTCTTGCCACGCAACCCCGCAACATCGCGCGTGATGCACAACCGGGCGGAGTATCGCGCGGCCAGACGGAGGCAGCGCCGAGACGGCCCGGGGTCTGAGCGCGAAGACCTCGGGCAGTGCTGCCGGGCTGTGTCGGCAGCACTGCACTGGTCGCGCGGAAGACCTCGGCGGCTCGCGCGTGAAGCCTGCGCGGAACACGGCCGAACTCAGTCTTACATGGAGTGCTTGGCGACCCGCGCGGGCTCGGAGATCGGCGGCGCGTGATAATCAGCTCCGATGGGGCTTGAGGACTCGGCGGCAGGGTGCAGAAAACGAATCGCGGCGACCAAGTCGCCGGAGTCGAACGGCTTGCAGAGGAACGCATTGCAACCGGCGTCGACGGCCGCGGTTCGAGTACGAGGGGTCGCGTCGGCGCTGATCGCGATGATCGGCACACGGCTTCCGGCGGCGCGAAGAACGCGTGTCGCCTCGAGGCCGCTCATCACCGGCATGATCAAATCCATCACGATGACGTCCAACTTCGATCGTTGGGCTGTTTCGACGGCCTCGCGTCCGTTGGCTGCTTGCGCGAGCGCAGCCCCCTCGAGGGCCAGCACGCGGCCGATCGCCATCCGCAGGTCGGCGTTGTCTTCGGCCAGAAGGATTTGCAGGCCGATCAAGGCCGACACGCCGTGAAGTTCACCCGCCGCGCGGTCCGAGTCGGGCGACGACGCTCGATGGCTGTCCGCCACGCCGGTGTCGTGCGCGTCGATCGAAATCCTGAACGTCGTGCCGCGGCCAACCTCGCTCGACACCAGAACGAGAGAACCGCCGAGTTGCTCGGCGAGGCGGCGAGAGAGGGCGAGGCCGAGTCCCGTGCCGCCGTGTGCGCGCGACACGACGTCCGCCTGTCCGAACGGCTGGAAGAGGACCGCTATCTGTTCGCTCGGGATACCAATGCCTGTGTCCGCGACGTCGACCGTCAGACGCTCGCGGCCGGCGGCACGATGAATCCCCAATGAGATTCGGATTTCGCCGCGGGGGGTGAACTTGACGGCGTTGGCCATCACGTTCACGAGAATCTGCCGCAGTCGCATCCGGTCCGTCGAAATCATCGTCGACGAGCCTCCGCCCGTCTCGAATTGGATCCGGACGACGATTCCTTTCGCGCGAGCCTCCGGCTCGAGGCTCTGGACGACATCCTGAACCAGCTCCAGCGGCGATACCGGCTCGAACGTGAACGCGATCTTGTCGGCCTCGATCCGCGAGAGGTCGAGGACGTTGGCAACGAGGGAGAGGAGCGCCCGACAGTTGGCGCGTAGCCTCGCGACGAGGTCCGTGCGGTCAGTGTCGCTGAGACGATCGCGGTCGAGGAGATCGACGATCCCGAGGATGGACGCGATCGGCGTGCGAATCTCGTGGCTGGCCGTGCGCAGAAAGACGTTCTTGGCCTCGCTGGCGCGCGCGTTCGTCCACCGGAGCTCGTCCGCCAGAACATTGATGCCGTGGGCGATCGCGTCCAAGTCGTCGCGCGACGAGGAGAGCGGGATCATCTCACTCTCGTCGCCGGCGGCCATTCGCTCCAATCGCTCCACCAACGCCGCTACGCGGCCGGGGTCGAAGACCGTCGTCGGTCTCGAATCGTTCAAGCGATGTGCTCCCTCAACCAGCGGTTTGCCTCGTCCGCGTTCGTGAACAGCCGCGTGGGGATGCCGGGACGAGCCACGCGAAAGTAGACGTTTCCCATCATCAGGCCCAGAGGACTCGCGTCAACAAGGAGGCCGAGGGCCGTGAATCCGTCGACCAGGACCTGTCCTGAATAGTAGTGTCGCACCTCGGCGTCGAGCGGTTGACCGCCGCGAATGTCAATGAGGAGCGGGCGTCGTTTTCCGTCGCGCGTGGCGAGCGCGGCCGCGAGGTTTTCCTTCGCGTTGTCGAGCGTCTGTTTCGCCGTGGGCTGAATCGAGACGGTGATGACACCGTCGGCGCCGAGGGCCACGCGTCCCGTCTTCGTTTCGCGCATGGTCCAAATAGACAACGGCCTCGCGTGATCGCAAGCGGACGTCGATCGTCTATGGGTGTGGCGACGAACCGCGAGTCTCTGACGGCGCTCCCGAGCTTCGGCCGAGTGAAGGAAGTGTTCGGGGGCGCGATCGACGTGCCGACGGTGCCCGTGGATCTCGCGCCGGTGGTGCGCGACGTGTCGGCCTGGGACGAGCGGGCGCGCCGGCATTGGGCGAGTTACGAGCGCGACTCGGTTTTCGCGCGATCGTTCGGCATTGGCGTCGCGATCGCGGACGCGATCCGGTTGCAGCGCGCGGTGCGAACCCGGCGGATCGACGAGTGGCTGGCCGCCGCTCCGGCGGAAGACGTCGCGAGGTTCGAGGCGTGGCGCGACGCATTCTTCGCGCGTTGCGACGCGTTGGCAGCGCTCGGCACGGCGGGACTGGTCGCCAGCGGGCTGTCGATGCCCGACGACGGCGTTCTCAGCATGGCCGTCCACAACCCCGCGCGGCTCGGCGGGCTGATCGGCGGACGCCGGTCGGTCTTGGCGACGCTGAGCGTTTACGCCGCGACGATCCTTCTCCTCATTCGCGAGTGGGTCTTCTTCCGTGCGTTCGTGGTTCGGCAACTGCGACGCATGGGCGTGCCGTTGTCGTCGCGAAAGGCGCGCGACGCGACGCGGCGGCTCAATGAATCTGCCGGGCGCTTGCTCCTCACGCACCGGCACGCGGAAATCCTGCTCGGCGCGTACACTGCGCTCGAGGAGCGGGGCGTTTCCGGCGCCGACGCGGATCGTCTCGTGCTCCGCGCGCTGGAGTTCGGACACAAGACGTCGGGTAAGCCGTGGAAGGGTCTCAGCAGGCTCGTAGATCTCGCCGTGTACTCGGGCGTCGACCCGAAGACTATGGAATGGGATTCCGTTTTCGACACGACTTATGCCGCTCCCGTCGACTACACGCACGTCCCCGGACGGGAGTGGATCGTGCGAGACTATCAGCTCGGCAAGCATCTCATGCAGATCGACGGCAAGATCGCGCCGGGCGATCGATGGGCGGGGCTTCAGCAGGGGCGCGGGTCGCTGTCGACGGGGTATCTGCGCGGGGGCCACGAGCGGGTCGCGTTCGGACGCAGATACTCCAAGTCGCTCGCCGCGTTTCTCGACAGCATGGTCGTGGCCGAGGGGACGGATCACCAGCGGTTGAGGAAGGCGTTCCTTCCCTTCTTCACCCAAGCCGCGGTGTTGTCACAAGCGCAGTTCGTCGAGCAAACCGTGACCGAGCTGCTCGATCACGCCACGGGTGTCGCGCGGCGCAACGGCGGCGCCTTCGATTTGCGGAACGACTTCGCGTATCTGTTTCCCGTTCGCGTGATCTGCCACGTGCTCGAGCTTCCGGCGGAGGACGTTCCGTCGGTGCAGCACTGGGCGGAGGCGTCCGTACGATCCATGGACACGGAGGCGGGGCTGAGTCTCGCGGTGTCCCGCGAAGGGCAGCGGGCGGCCGACGAGTTGCGCGAGTATCTCGAAAGAAAGCTCGAGTCCGCAAGGTCGGGCACGTTCGGGGGCCATGTGATCGGAGACGTGGCGCGAGATGAGTCGCTCTCGGAGGCCGAGCGGGTCGCGAACCTTGGTGTCGTGATCTTCGCCGGCTTCGAGACGACGACGGGGCTAATATCGAAGGGGATGGAGGCGTTGTTGCGACATCCGGAACAATGGCGCTATTTGCGTGATGCGATGGTGCAGGCGACGCCGGTAATGGTCGACGGTACGCTCATCCAGATTTGGAATGGCGCTGGCTGGCGTGGGCCGCTCGGCAGTCGGAGAGGAACATGGACGTGGCGCGCCGCGATCGCTGGACGGCCATCGCGCAACGCTCGCCCGAGGCCGCCGCGCGATTCGCGGCGATCCGCGCGCAGGAGGAGGTACTCGAGCGCGCGGTCGAGGAGCTGCTGCGCTGGACGGCGCCCGGGACTGTCGTGCCGCTGACGGCATCCAAAGACATGCAAGTCAAGCTCGCGTCCGCCATGGTCGTGAAGGGGTGTCCGCACGCCGCGGGCGACTCGCTCACGATCCGGCGCGGTGAGACGATCGCCGTCGCGGTGGACGAGTTGAATCGCCGCTGTCCCGTGGGAGCGGGGCGGTTCGACACGGGAGAGCCCGCGTCATTGGACGTGAGCCGCGGGGACAACACGAGCCACTTGAGCTTCGGCCTGCGCCATAGTTGCATCGGGGCGTTTCTGGCGAAGGAGAACGCGAAGCGCGCGATCGAAGGGATCGTGCGTCGGTTCCCGGACCTAGAGTTGGCGGGGGATCCAATTCCGCAGGAGATGGAGCTCTTCAGCGGGCTGGCGAGTCTTCCGGTTCGGTCGCGCCGTTGCCTATCTTGAAATCGCCATGAGAGTCTTGCTGGCCGCGATCGGATTCGGGCTGTTCATCTGCGCGTGCAGCGCCGAGGGCACGAAGAGCGTGCAGGCGCCGATTGATTGCATAACCGTCGGCCCGCAGGTCACGCCGGCCTCGGCCACGTTCATCCGGGCGACTCGGTGAAGGGGACGGCCAGTCTTCCCCTATGTCAGACGATAATGTCGTCGCCACGTTCCGATGGCGGTCGAGCAATCCGAGCGTGGCAGTCGTGGATTCGATCGCGGGGCTCGTTCGTGCGCTCGACACGGGCAGAACCAGCATCATCGCGAGCGTGACTGCGAATCGAGCCGTGCAGGGTGCGATGGTGCTGACCGTGGTCCGTAGAACGGCTTCGTTCTGGACGCCGTGGCCCGAGCAGCGTACTCTGACTGGCCCGGAGGAATTCAATGGCCATCATCGGAATGCATGCGCTGATGTACTCCAAGAAAGCGGAGGAGACGCGCGCGTTCCTTCGCGACGTTCTCGGTTTCGAATCCGTGGACGCTGGGCGCGGTTGGCTGATTTTCGCCGCGCCACCCACCGAGCTCGCGGTCCATCCGGCCGAGGGCGAATGAGTATCACGAGCTGTACTTGATGTGCGACGACGTCGACGCAACCGTCGCCGAGTTGAAGTCGAAGGGCGTGACAGACGCGCGAGATTCGGGACCAGGGTTGGGGACGCGTCACGCAGATCGTGCTGCCAAGTGGGGACGAGCTGGGCCTGTACGAGCCGCGACACGCGATGGCGATCGGCAAGTCACGCTGAACTTCGGCGACCTGCCCACCGTGAACTTCGATCTCGCCGCGGGCGTCGCGATTCTCGAACGGACACCGAGCACTTTTCGGTCGATGCTCGACGGTCTGTCGTCCGCATGGACGGACGCGAACGAGGGTCCGGACACGTGGAGCCCCTACGTCATCGTCGGGCCATCTCAACCACGCGGAACGGACCGACTGGATTCCGCGCGCGAAGATCATCCTCGCTCAAGGGCCGCAACGGCGATTCACTCCCTTCGATCGTGAGGCACAGTTCCGTGAGAGCGAAGGAAAGTCGCTGGCCGAGCTGCTCGACGAATTCGCGTTTCTCCGCGCGGAGAATCTTGGAACGCTGGCCGGGTGGAAGCTGACGGATGCCCAGCTCTCGCTCGAGGGTGAGCATCCCGCGTTCGGGCTCGTCACGCTGGGGCAGCTGCTCTCGACGTGGGTCGTCCACGACCTCGGGCACATCGCGCAGACGGCGCGGGTGATGGCGAAGCAGTACAGCAGTGCGATCGGGCCGTGGCGGACGTATCTTCCCGTCGTTGATCGGTAGGTGGACTGGTGGACTGGTGGACTGGTGGACCGGTGGACCCGTGGACCGGTGACGCCCCCCAAGGAGAGTCGATGACTTCGCGTCAGAGCCGCAGAGAGTTCATGGGGCTGGCGGCGGCCAGTGCGGCGGGGATTCTCACCCGTCCTGTGTTCGGCGATGCGCATCCATTCACGGCGGCGCCGTTCTCTACCTTCCGCGCCGCTGGCCGACCCCGATCTGCTCGTCGTCAACGCGAAGGTCTACACGATGGACCCTGCGACGCCTCGAGCGGAGGCGTTCGCGGTGAGCGGCGGGCGAATCATCGCCGTGGGAAGCAGTGCCGACGTGCGCGGGCTCGCGCGCAAGGGAAGCCAGACGTTCGACGCCAAGGGCATGACGATCGTGCCCGGCTTCACCGACTGCCACAACCACGCCGGCGGGACGACGCTTCTATATGAAGTGCTGGTCGGGAATCCGTTCGAGGTGGAGTTCGTCACGATCGACAGCATCGTGCAGAAGCTGCGAGCCAAGGCACAGCAGACGCCGGCGGGCATGTGGGTGGACGGATATTTCTTCGACGACACGAAGGTCAAGGACAAGCGGCAGCTCGTGGCGCGCGATCTCGATCAGGTGTCGACGGAGCATCCGGTCGTCGTGCACCACCGCGGCGGGCACACGTCGTTCTACAACACGAAGGCGCTCCAGCTCGCGAAGATCGACAAGAGCACGCCGAACCCGCCGGGCGGAACGTTCGACCGCGACGAGAGCGGTGAGTTGAACGGGCGCGTCACCGATCGGGCGCGCAATGTCTTCAACGGCGTCGGCAAGCGGCAGACATTCACCGCCGAGCAGACGGCGGAGCGCGAGCGCGCCGGGATCGCGCACATCTCGAAACAGTTCGTGCGCTACGGACTGACCAGCGTCCACCACGAAGGCGGCGACCTGCCGGCGATTCAGCAGGTGCGCGCGCAGGGGGAGCTGTTGCACCGCGTGAGCTACGAGTCGCAGGGCCGAGTGCTGGACTCGATGATCACGGGCGGCATCAGAACCGGGTTCGGCGACGAATGGATCAAGCTCGGCGCCACATCGGAACATACGGTCGACGGATCGTTCTCCGAGCGCACGATGGCGCTCAGCATCCCCTACCCCGGCTTACAGTCGGGATATCGCGGGAACATCACGGAAACGCAGGACGACCTCAACGCGTGGATCGAGCGCGTGCATCGCGCGGGGATCCAGGTGAACTGCCACGCGAACGGCGACGTGGCGATCGACATGTTCCTGACGGCGGTCGAGCGCGCACAGAAGGCATTTCCGCGCGCGGACACGCGACCCAAGATCACGCACTGCACGCTCATCAACGACGATCTCGTGCGACGCATCAAGGCGCTCGGCGCCGTGCCGGCGATGTTCACGACGTACGCGTACTACAACTCGGACAAGTTCGTGTTCTACGGCGAAGATCTGATGAAGCGGAGCATGGCGTACCGGACGTTCATCGACGCCGGCGTGTGGGCCGCGGCCGGATCGGATTTCTCGCCGGGGCCCTTCGCGCCGCTGATGGGGATTCAGGGGATGGTGACGCGCACCGGTTGGGACGGAAAGACGTGGGGCGCGAACCAGCGGATCACGGTCGACGAGGCGCTTCGTGTCAACACGATCAACGGGGCGTACAACTCGCACGAAGAGGCGACGAAGGGATCGATCACGGCGGGCAAGCTCGCGGACTTCGTCGTGCTGGCGGACGATCCGCATTCGGTGAGCCCGGAGAAGATCAAGGATATTCAGATCGTGAAGACGGTGGTGGGTGGGGCGACGGCGTATCAAGCGTAGGCCGGTGGACCGGTGGACCGGTGGACCGGTGGACCGGTGGACCGGAACGGCAAACTGCGAGGGGAGTTCATGACGCGAATCCGGTGGCGTGCGATTGTGTTTGCGCTCGCGGTGAGCGCGACCGGCGCTCACGCGCAGGATCCGGAAACCGTGAAGATCATGGCGGTCGTGCAGAAGGTGTTCGACGCCATGCGAACGCGGGACACGTCGTTGCTCGGTGTGGCGTTCGACACGAGCGCGCGGCTCGTCGGCGTGCGAGCTCGCGACGGCGCATCGACGATCACGTTGACGACGGCGTCGCAATTCGGCGCGGCGATCGCGCGGGCGCCGGCGGGCGACGTGTGGAACGAGCGCATCTTCGATCCCGAGGTTCGGATCGATGGGGACGTGGCGCAGGTTTGGGCGTACTTCACGTTTCACCGCAACAAGGAGTTCTCACACTGCGGTGTCGACGCGTTCATGCTGAGGAAGCTCGGGGCGCAGTGGAAGATCACGCAGCTGTCCGACTCTCGGCGCACGACGAACTGCACCCACACCGAAGCACCTGGCTGATTCCGTCGTACGGACTGTGACTGTTACCGCTCGCGGACTGCTCTTCTGGCCTCTGCGGCCGCTGTGGCGGCTCTTTCTTCGCGTCGTGCCGGTCGAGAATCCGTGGGAGCGGCTCAACTATCGCGTGCCCGCGAAACGATACGGGCCAGGGTCGATCCACGATTTCGCCTGGTACTTCGAGGGGGCGAGTGGCGTCACGACGTCGCGCATCGAGGACATTCAGGAGTGGCTGGTCGGCTGCGAGTACGTGTCTGATCCGGACTTGTTTCGCGTGGCCGACTACTGGCAGCATCCGCGGACGTTCGAGCAGATCAAGCGCGGCGACTGCGAGGACCATGCGATCTGGGCGTGGCGCAAGCTCGTCGAGCTGGGGCACGACGCGGATCTCGTTCAGGGCCACTGCCTACCGTGGACGCCTGGACGGCCTGAAGACGACCGCGCTCACGTGTGGGTGATCTTTCGGCGCGACGGCCAGTCGTTCCTGCTCGAGGCGACGTGCAAGGTCAAGGACAAGATGATCAGACCTCTTGCCGAGGCTTCGTCGCGATACCGGCCCGAACTCGGCGTGGATCGCAATCGCAAGAGCTTTGCGTTTGCCGGCGCGATCCTGACGATACGCGAGCGCGAGTTCGCGCGGTGACATGACGCGGTGTCCCGAGTGCGGCGCATCGTACGTGGCCGACGACTCGTGCGCGGCCCGGTTCGAACAGTTGCTGGCGCTCGACCACTCGCAGCAGGAGCCTTGGGGCAGCCGTCACGGGCAAGCCTTCGCGGCGTTCGCGCTGCAGCATCCTTCGCGATTCGCCGGCTCGCTCGATCGCACGTGGACGGCGCTGCATCGGATCTACGTCGCCGGGGATCCGCCGGGCCTGGTGTTCGAACAGCTGCGTTCGCGGCGACGGGACGGGTTAGCACACTACAGCATACCGCCCAGGCCTGAGCATCCCGTCGCACGGCCGTCCGTCACCATCGCGGACCTCGGCGATTTCGACGCGGGCACGTACGCTGAGCAACTCGACGCCTGGTGCCGCGCGTCGCTCGCGATGTGGGGCGCAATTGCCAAGGTCACTTCACGGTGAGGCGAGCCGCATGACAGTATACGAGACGATGGTCGTGATCAATGCGCCGCCAGAGCGGGTCTGGCAGGTTCTCACCGACGCTAGCGCGTACCAAGAATGGAACCCCGAGATCGTCGGCGTCGAAGGACAGATGGGACTCGGCAAGCGAATTGTGGCGCGGGTGCGCCTGGGCGACGGAGCGCTGAGGCGCGTGCCGATGCGCGTGTCTCGATTCGAGGTGCCGAGCCGCATGGAATGGCTCGGCGGCCTGCCGCTCCGACTATTCGTCGGTCGGCGCACCTTCACGGTCACGCCGCGATCCGGCGGGTCGGAGTTTCGCCTTCATTTGGAGATGAGCGGTCTGCTCTCACCGCTCATCTCGAAATCGGTCGGCGATCGTCAGCCGGAAGTCGAGAGCTTCTCGGCCGCGCTCAAGCGACGGGTCGAGGGCGTCTGACCGTCTCCTCGATCGAGGCGGACGCTATTTCATCCCCGCCTGCTGCTTGACGTAGTTCGCCGCCGCGTCGTGCGTGGCGAACCACGCGCCCCCCTTGGACTTGATGTGCTGGATGAGCATCTCCAGCGCGACGACGCGTGAGCGATGCCCCGAGATGTGCGGGTGGTTGGTGAGGAGGAACATCGAGCCCTCCTCGAACGCCTTGTCGTACTCGTCCATCCACACTTGCGCGACCTCGCGCGGTGACGCGTAGGCGTTTCCCTGTGGATTGTAGAGCGGCGCGTCGTCCATGATCCACTCCACCGGCAGCTCGACGATCCCCGTCGGCTTCCCGTTCTCGAGCAATTCGTACGGACTCTCATCGGCCATCATCGAGCTCTCGTATTTGAACCCCATCTCGCGCAGGATGCGGAGCGTGTTCGGCGAGAAGTTCCAGCTCGGCGCCCGATATCCCGTCGGCTTCTGGCCGAGCGTCTTCGTCCAGTAGTCGACGGCGCGTTGAAGGAGACTTTTTTCTGTCGCATAGGGGAGCTGCGAGTTCATCTCGTGGATCCACCCGTGCACCGCGATCTCGTTGCGGCCGGATTTTCGAATGAGACCCACCATCTCCGGATGGATGCGGGCGCTCATCGCGGGGATGAAGTACGTGACGGGGATCTGGTATTTGTCGAACAGCGCGACGATGCGCGGCAGGCCGACGCGAGCGCCGTATTCGTTTTGCGACAGACCGCCGACGGTCGGTTCGCCGAAGCGGATCGACACCGTTTCATTGTCGACGTCGAAGGAGAACAGCACGGCGACCTTGGCCCCATTGGGCCACGTTTTGGGCTTGAGGCTCTTGCCGGCGCGTACGGCGTTGACGACGGCGAACACCGAGTCGTCGGACCACTCCCAGCCGGGCTTCACGCCGGGGCGGACTTGGGCGGCGGCGACCGTGGCGAAGAGGGGCGCGACGAGCAGGAGGGAATGGCGCATGAGAGTGACCCGGCGAGGAGGGACGCTAGAGCTTCCTCGACTCCTGTTTGGAAATCAAGAGTCTCCCTCACGCGCCGAGCCGCCCGAGGTCTTCCGCGCGACCAGTGCAGAATTGCCGATACTGCCGGGCAATTCTGCCTCGGCTCGCGCTCCAGACCCCGGGCCGTCTCGGCGCTGCCTCCGTGTGACATGCGCGACTCCGCTGTCGGTCGTGCGCGCGCATAGGTGAGGCGAGCGGGTGGGACTGTCCGGAGCGGAGCCGAGGCACTATTGCCGGGCAGTGTCGGCAATAGTGCACTGGTCCGCGGAGGACAGTCCCACTCCGAGCCGTCGAGGCGCTCGATTCAAGCGCTCGGCTAGAGCGATCGACGAACGTCAGCGGATGTGAACGGGAAATCGCACGAGAATCGTTCCGTTCGCCGATCTGACGACAAACGAAAAGTCGCCGGGCACCTGGGGAGTCAGCTCGAAGTCGTAGGTCGCTCCGTTCTCGATCTGCTGAACGGCCGGCTGCATCGTTGACTGATTCGCGGGCACCCCGACTCCGTCCCTGGCGATCGGGCGCCAGACCGCGACGGTCGAGTCTCCGGGCAAGCCGTCGCCGCGCGTCCCCGAACTGTAGAACATCGCCTGGAGGGACATCGGATGCGCCGCGTAGCGTCATGTTGACGAATCGGAAGCGGACGGTGTCGCCGATCGCGTACGACAGGCGCTCGGTGTTCGGCGACGCCTTGCCGTTGATCGCGAACCAAAACACCGATTCACCGTCGGGAGCCGCGCTGCCCACCCCTGACTGCGGCGACGGGTCCCACAGATTGAAGACGAGCACTCGATCGCGCTCGGAAGGGATCGACCCCGGCGAGTCGACGATGAACGCGCCGCCGAGCTGCGCGTCGACGGGCGCGCGCGTGAGCGGGTCGGCGGACGAAGTGTCGCGAGCCGACTTGCCCCAGTAGTAGTACGTGCCGGGCGCGCCGGCGGGAAATGAGATTTCTTGAACGGCGCCCGGGCGAATCTGCACGGTGTCGTCACCGCGCGGCGTCCCGGCGCCTCGGGCGCTCAATCCGTAGACGACGACGCTATTGAACAGCGTGTTGCGCACGAATGCGCGCACGATCGTGCCGGCGGGAACACGAATCAACGGACCGGGGACGGTGAGCGGCTTCCCTTCCTCGGCGAATGCGTTGACGCTGACGCCGGGACCGTCGTCGCGCGCCGGGTGCCATACTCCGCGGCGGATGTCGAGGTGAATCGTCACGGTGCGACCCGACGTCGATCCCGCAGCGCGGCGATTGTCGTTGACGGCGATCTGCTCGGGGCGCGACTCGCCGGCGACCACGTACTGGCGGATGCTGTGCGATGACGTCATCGCGAGCATCGCGGCGGCAACTCCAAGTGCGAACATCGAGCTTCCTCTCGAGGAAGCGAGCCTCAGCGCGGCACTGCGCGGAACGCCCACCGATGAGCGTCCGTGGCATCACAAACTACTGATCGCGCGGACGGCGAGCGAGCTCGTCTGACTTCGTTGGTACGTTTTGTATCAGTGACTCCCGGTGGACCGGCGGACCCGTGGACCGGTCGACCGGCCTACCTCAGCCGTACGCGCGCGAGATGAACTCCCTTTGGATCGCGCATCGAGAGATACACGACCTTCCCTTTCCCGAATCCGACGAGTGTGTAGCCGACAGGAACCTGGAGGCGATCGCTGAGCTCGCCCTGTTTGTTGATCACGTCGTACACGGGACCGCCCGGGAATGGCTTCGCGGGCTGCGTCCGAACCCAGAGATTGCCGTCCACGTCGGCGCGCGCGGCGCCGGCGATGAACGGCGGGCGATAGTCGGGCAGCTCGTCCGGCGGCACGACGAACAGCTCGCGAATCGCCGGCATCGGCGGCGCGACGCCTCCGCTAACGACGATAGGCGACGGAATGCACGACGGAGTTCCGCCGGGAGGCACGGGAGCGCCGGCCAGCGTCGAGCCGCCAGGCACCACCGGCATGCCCGCGGGAAGCTGGGTCGATCCGGACGAACCAGCCGCGATGATTTTCGGCTCTTCGCCGGCCGCGCACGAATAGATGTAGTTCACCGGGAAGTGTACGTCCGGCGGCAGTTTCCAGTTCTTTGACAACCCGTTTTGCGGGACGTACCCGGCGGGCACCTTGAAGTCCTTGGGATACGGCTTGTTGAATAGATTCGTCCAGCGGATCATCGCGGCAACGTACGCGCCCATCTGCGAGCGGCGGTTCGCATCCTTGACCGAGTCCACGAACTTCTGCTTGTCGTTGTCGTCGAGTCGCTGCCAGTCGAACGGAACTTTGGGCGACGAGGTCCACGAGCCGTCGGGCTGGTGGTAATCGATGCGATAGTCGCGGCCGCGCAGGAACGCCACGGCGCCGCTCGGCATTACCGCCCACTCGTCGGTCGTCGGCAGCGGGTTGTTCATCACGGTGATGGACAGGAACCCTTCAGCCGATTGATGAATCTGATAGTCGACCTTCGGAATCTTGACCGCGCCCAGCGTGTCGAGCTTTCGCGTGTCGAGATCCATGGCGACGATGAACGCGGTGTCCGGCGGCGACGGGAAGTACGGCACACCCGGCGGCGGAGCGACCTTCGGCGGCCCCGGACGCGCCGAGATCCGATACACGACTCGGCCGCGGCCGTCGGTGGCCGGCCAACCGAAGTTGCCCGTGACGTTCGTGTACGAGAAGATGTCGTCGGGGCTCCACGCCGAGCGCACTCTGGTGATGTGCGCGAACGGGTCGAGTACCAGCGCGGCGTAGGACGCGGGATCGACGAACAAGATCGAGTCGGCGCGATACGGAATGAGCATCCCGGGCCGCGTGCCGTAGGTGTTCGCGACTTCCGCCAGCGAGTCGAGCACGACCTCGACGACCTTCAGCGACGTATCCATCAAGAGCAAACGCCGTCGCGTGCCGTCGTTGACCAGCACCCTTCCATCGTTCAGCTCGAGAACGCTGTTGATGGCTCCGAGATCTTCGGTGGAGAGCGCGGACGCGGTCGAGATGCGGCGGATCGGCGGGCCGATCGTGGGGGCGGGCTTGTGCGTCGTGTCGGCTCTGCGCGCGGAATCGGCCTGCGCACCGGCGACCGTGGACGCGAAGAGCGGGGCGGCGATCACCATCGCGCGCCGAATCCGGGAAATGGCGAGTGCGTTCATCGCGAGAATGCCACGGCGGACAACTCGACCATGGCCGCGTTGCCGCCGAAGAAGACTGGTGCTCCGAAGAACGGCGCGATGCCGCCGACGTAGAGCGACGTCCCGTCGCGCACGGATGCGAGATACAACGGGTCGAGCGTGTTGAGCGTCAACTGTGGGATCTTGCGCAGCTGCGCGGGCGTGAGCAACGCGCGAATGGTCGGCGCGAGCTGCGTGATCATGTCGATTTGCGCGCGCCGCGTGTGCAGGTAGAGACTATACGCCTCGCCTTCGTCGTAGCGCTCCGGAAGCTTCACGAAGCTTCGCGCGACCGGCGCCCAGAGCGAATCGCAGCGGTACGTGTAGCGACGGTTCATCGCCGCCAGGCTGTCGGCCTGCACAACGGTCAGATGCAGCGAGTCTTGCTGGCGGATGATGGTCGCCATCGGGTTGCTGATGCTGCTCACTCCGATCGCTCGAAAGAGCGCCTCGGGCGCCCGAGTGCCCGGCAGAATGCGCCCCTGACCGAGCTGCATGCCGAGCGTTTGGCGTTCGCGCATCGCGCCGACGTCGAGGCGTACTTGCGTCGTGAAGACGACGGGCGACCGGAGCACGACGAGCGCGGGATTCGTCGCGCCGAAGCGCTGATTCACCTGGTAGGTGAAACGCCCCGTCGTCTGATCGAAGCCGCGCACGTAGAGCAGGCTCTGGTCGGGCGCGTACGACTGCCCCCATCCCTTGAGATGCCCCGAGCCGTTGAGCGCGAGATCGGCGGCGCCGAGCGGATTGTTGAGCGAGAATGAGACGTTGGCGCGCTGCGGCATCCGGAACTTGGCGCGGTCGAGCGAGACCTGAATGCTCGCGTTCGAGCTCCACGGCGCCAGGCAGCTGTTCCGCGCCGCGATGTGCCCGATCTGATTTTGGAGGCAGTCGCGCGTCGCCGAACTCGCATTCGCCAGGAGCTGACGCATGCCGGAGGCGAGAGCGGTGTCGGTGACCGCGCTCGGGTTGTAGACGAACGCGCGGTCGTTCGAGTAGCCGTCGCCGTTGACGTCGCCGGCAACCATGGGTGTGAAATGGCTTCCCGACCGAAACGAGCCGTTCCACGTGATCGCCGCCGCGTTGAAGAGGTTGTAGCGGAGGTTGTAGCTGATCTGGTGCGGCCCCTGACCGTTCGTCGACCACACCAGGTCGAGCGGATTCCCCGCGGTGCTCTGGAAACCCGAGACCAGCTCGCGTGTGTGCAAGTAGGTGTACGTCGCGGACCAGGTGAACTTGGTGGGACCGTGCGGAATCGGAGAGAACGACAACTGGATCTGCGACGAGCGCGATTGAAGATCCGAGCGCGTCTCGTAGACGTGGGTGTATGCCGTGGTAACGTGGGCGTCGCCCGGCGCGATCGACCCCGTGGTGGGCACGATGTTCGCCGCCTGCGCGAAGACCGGGCGGCCGTCGTCGAGCGAGAATTGCGTCGAGGGTCTGAAGTTGAGGTCGAACGACCGCTGCTGGTTCAGGTTGACCGAGTACGTGCCCGAGATGCCCGCGGCGAAGCGGCCGTCGAGGAGGCTGCCGTTCCACGACGCATTGGCGCGAACTGAACGCTGCGTGTGGTAGTCGGGCGAGACGAGGTAGACGTTCGGCGCCGACGTCGCGAACGGCGTTCCGAGGGTTCCATCGGCGCAGGCCGTCGGAATGGAGCCCGGGTCGTTCTCGTACGCCGACCAGTTCGGAATCGGGGCCGCGGGTCCGACGCACGAGATCTGCTGCGCGCCCGACGCCAGCCCCGTGTTATCCAGTGCGGAGGAGATGAGCCCGACGCTCGGATTGTTCGTGAACACGCCGACGCTCCCTCGCACGATCGCGCGCGGGGCGCGCTGCGCGCCGGCGAACGCGAAGATTTCGGGCGCCTGACCAAGCGTCTTCTGGAATCCGATGCGCGGGCTGATCGAGATGGGATTCGGAACGTGGTCGTTGCGGAGGCCGAACAGCCGATCGATGTCGGGATTGTAGACGGGCGCGGTCGCGTAGTGCGCGCCGTCGACGCGCACGCCGTACTGGATCTGAAGATCCTGATTGCGCCGGTACGAGTCGCCGATCGACGCGCCCGCCAGGAACAAGTTGGTCGTCCGGTCGTACGCGGAGAGGCTTCGCGAGAAGGACGCCGGCACTCCGTTCGCCAGGTCCGAGAGCGAATTGAAGCTGAACGTCCCAAGACGGTTGAACGATTGGTTGACGGCGGAGCCGCTGTAGTTGAGTTCCGTCTCCAACTTGAGCCGATGCTTGTTCGCGCCGTCGAACCAGGACAGCGTGTTTTGCAGGCCGGCGCTGCGCGACTCGGACGTGGAGCCGAACCCCTGGCCTCCGCCGAAGGTCAGGCTCGAGACGCCGCTCGCGCCGTCGGGAAGGTCGGAGCTCACGCGCACGTTGCCGGCCGGCAGCACGAGGAACGGCGTGCCGTAGTTGCGCGAGAGACTCGCGCTCGCCTGCGTCTCGCTGAGCGTGTTGCCGATGTACACGGTGTGGCGCGCCTGGAGTCCGCCGCCCCAGTTGGTCCGGTCTCCGCTGGCCGACGCCAGCGACGTCGCGCTGCCGCCCGCCGGATCCTGCCGCGACCAGTTCGCGTTGTACGTCACCCCGATCGTTTGGCCGCTGCTCGAGGTCGGCGGAGAATAGGTGACGCTGCCGAAGACCGATCCGTTGTCGCTGAGCCGCGACTGATGCAGTCCGCCGGCGGTCGGCGACAAGCCGCGCTGGCTCAGGATGCCAAGAAGGTGCTGCGCCGAGTCGTAGGCCACGCCGGCCGTCAGCAGACCGAGCGCGTTCGTGTTGAGCAGCGTGGCGTTGTCGCGCGAATTCCGGCCGAACTGGTACGACAGGCTGAAGAAGGATTTGTTGTAGCTGATCGGCCCGGACACGACGCCGCCGAGCGAAAGGTTCGTGTACTCCGTGCCGACCGCTTGCGCGGCGCGATCGGTCCACTCGAGCGCCGGCGCGTTGAAGACGAAGCTCGTGCCGCGAGTGCGGAAGTTCGATCCGGAGGCCGCCGACAGGTTGAAATTCCCGCCGCTGAATCCGCCGCGAGACACGTCGAGCGTGGACGTCGAGAGCGACGATTGCACCTGGGCGTCGCGCGGCAGATTCGACGAGTTGAACGACATCCCGTTCATCGTCGTCGTGTTCTGGTCGGCGCCCAGCCCCAGGACCGAGAATCCATCGGCCTGTCCGTCGAGCCCGGGGATCAGCGTGACGCCCGGGAGCGACGCCGCCATCGCCGCGAGATCGCCTTGCAGCTCGGGCGGCAGATTGGTGTTGTTGATCGTCTGCTCGCTGCCGCTCACGTCGGGCGTCTGGCTGTTGCGGCTCACGCGCTGCTGGTTGGACGCGGTGCTGACCACCGTGTCGAGCTGCACGACGGAGAGGCGCGCATCGGCGATCAGAACGTCTTCGTCGGCGACTTGCTTGATCTCGAACTGCTTGAACGCGTAGCCGATGAGCGAGAACCCCATGATGTAGTCGTGGGGTCCGTTGGCGAAAGCGATCTGGTAGCTCCCTTCCCGATTCGTGCGCGCCTCGCGCGTCACGTTGCCGGGGATCGACGTGGCGCTAACGCGCACGTTCTGCAGGGGAAGCCCTTCGACGGTGAGCACGCGTCCGCGAATGACATCCGTTTGCGCCGCGGCGGGCGACGAGGCGGCCGCGAGTCCCGCGGCGAGCAACGCAAACGACAGAATGCGGCGACTGCGAGCAACGACCATCGGGATCCGACGCATCGAGCCCCCAAAAATTTCAGGGTGGGTGCTGGGCCAGACTACGGGCGCCGGACGGACGGGTCAAGGCGTTCGTCGGTCCGGGTCCCATCTTTAATCAAGTGCTAATGCCAGGTCCCAATGGAAGGGACCGGCGCCGAACCGATAGCGTTGGACACGGCGCGGCGGCGTTTCGTTGCATGGTCGCGCGATGGGCGAGGTCGACCACCCTGTACGCCGGATGTAAGCCTCAAGGTGAGCCCGCCGGAGGGCGCGGCGCTCTAGGTGTCAGACGCCCGAGAGGCGACTGTCGAGCTCGAGCGCTCGCCCGACCGCGCGGACCGCGCGTTAATTCAGAAGTCGATACGCCTCATGCCTTGGCCGCGCGGCGAAAGACCGTCTCGTAGTCGGCGAGGTAACGCTCGACGTGACGGCGCCGGTACTGCATGATCGACCGCGGGTGTTCCACGGCGTCGATCCTGTCGAAGAACTTATGTCGCGCGTTGAGCCGCTCGAAGAACTGAAAGTTCTTGTGCTTGCCGATCACGATCGCGTGATCGGTGCGCCCGCCGAGCGCGATCTGAGCGCGAATCGATTTCACGATGAAGGGCTCGACGGCGCGGGCCAGTGCGGGCACGTCGTAGTAGTTGAGATTCAACCCACCGCGCGTGAAGCCGAGCGGGCACATCGCCGTGAGAAAGAACCGGCGGTAGAACTCGGCCGACGCCGCCATAGCGCTGGATGAAGTCGTAGATGAAGATCGACGACAGCTCGCGCTTCCTCTGGAGATCATTGGCGATGCCGCAGAAGTCGGCGAGGGCGACGGGATCGGTGAACGTGATCCCGGTGATGCCGGCGCCGAAGCGGCCCGGGTTGATCCCGAAGACGAGTACACGCGGACTGTTGTCGGCGAAATAGCGGTCGAGGAACTCGCTCACGTATCCGATCACGCGGCGGTCTTTGTATGGATTCATGACGACGACGCCGGACGGCACGGTCGGCGTCGAGAGGCGGCGATAGAATCGAAGGGCGCGGCTCGCGAAGGTGGGGTCATTCATGCCGATCTAACCTACGGGTGCGACTCGCTTCGACAAACGCTCGCGCTCCCAGCCGACGACCGTGGACGACTACACCCCGTCGGCAAAGCGTTGTGCGGAACTCCCCGTCACACACGGGCAGAATTCCCTACTGACGTTCGACCTTCTCGCCGCCACAGTAGGGAGAGTTACTGACGAGGAGGGTCGATGACTCGAAGCCGCCTGACGATCGCCTGGGCCTTCTGCGCGGTGGTTCCCAGCTTGTCGTTCGCGCAGACTCCCGTTCCTCCGCCGGCGGACCCGATCCCCGTCGCGACCGTGAGCGACAAGCTCGGCCTGAAGATGAACCCGAGCGCGCCACGTGAGCTCGACCCCGGGAACAGCGTCACCACCATGCTCGCCGAGCCGAAGAGGCTCGAGCCGTTCATCAAGGGAATGCACGAAGGCGCGCGTGTGACCATCAGTTGCGTCGGAACCGGCCGCATTCGCGTCGAGGCCGAGGAGATGGAGCCCGTCGAGCAGCGCACGACGGTCACATTGCATGTGGGGCAGGACGGATCGCTGACCCCGGCCGCCGAGCGGCCGCCGGCACCGGCAAAGCCGCCCATGCCGTAGGGGCGACCAGCCGGCGCCACGCCGGCGTCCGGGGGGGCGCCGGCGCGGTCATGCCCCCGAGATTCGCAAATCCATCTGGCCGATTTTGGCCGCGTCGCCGACCAGTTCGATCGACGCGATCAACTCGTCTACCGTCGCGAACTTGAAGACCATGCGCGGCTTGCCACCCGGTGCCCAGACGAGTCCCGGCACACCGTCGATCAGCGCCGTCTGCGCGCCTTTCGCACGACCCACGAAAATCTTCGCGACCTCGTTCGCTCCGTGCACCTCCGGAGCAGATCCCAGCGCGGCCGCCGCGGCGCCGACGCGCGCGACGACGTCCGGATCGAGCAGCGCGAGCAGAGCCTCGAAGTCGCCCTCGCGCGACGCCCGCAGGAATGCCTCGACCACCTGCGATTGTCTCTCACGATCCGCCTCGGCGCCGTCGCCCTTACCCTGCACTCGTCGGCGCGCA
Organism: uncultured Gemmatimonadaceae bacterium; assembly: GCA_963736315.1. Lineage (GTDB taxonomy): Bacteria > Gemmatimonadota > Gemmatimonadetes > Gemmatimonadales > Gemmatimonadaceae > JAQBQB01. The sequence goes on from CAVTOB010000002.1 coordinate 813,433, forward strand.
CGGCTCGCCAACTGCCGCGCCGCGGTAGGCGTTCGTCCGACGATGGGAGCGATCTCCTCGAACGGCAGATCGAACATGTCGTGCAGCACGAACGACACGCGCTCCGCCGGATTCAATGTCTCGAGAACGACGAGCATCGCCAAGCCGACCGAGTCGGCGAGCATGAGTTCGTGCTCCGCATTCAACGTCGCCTCGCGATTCGCGGTCGATTCGAGCGCCGGATCCTCGAGGGACTCTTCGCGCCGCGATCGCCGCGAGCGAAGCATGTCGAGACACACCCTCGCGACGACGGTCGTCAGCCAGCCGCCGAGGTTCTCGACTTGCGTGTCCGACCGGCTGAGGCGCAGCCACGTCTCCTGAAGCGCGTCGTCCGCCTCGGATCTGGAACCCAGCATCCGGAACGCGACCGCGCGCAGGCGTTTGCGGTTGTCCTCGAAGGCCTTCGCCAGCGCGTCCCCGCCACGATCAGTCATGCGTCACATTTCCTCGTCGCGATCCGTCAATGAGTCGTACACGCAAGATGACGAAGCCAAACATCGGAATGTGACCAGGAGACGACCGAATGAAACCGCACGTGAGCGCGATCACGCTCGGAGTGAAAGATGTGGCGAAGGCGAAGCAATTCTACCACGACGGGCTCGGCTGGCCCATTGTCCAGGACTACGGCCAATGGGTGGCCTTCGCCCTCGGCGACGGCTCGTCCATGCTCGGACTCTTTTCACGGGCGGCGCTCGCGGCTGAAGCGGGCGTCGGCGAAGACGGCACGGGCTTTCGCGGCGTGACGTTGTCGTACATCGTGCGCGACGAGAAGACGGTGGACCGAGTGATGACCGAGGCGGTGAAGGCCGGCGCGAAGATCGTCAGAGCCGCGGAGAAGGCGCAGTGGGGTGGCTACTACGGCTACTTCGCCGACCCGGATGGCTATCTATGGAAGGTGGCGGGAGGAGGACCCGAGCAGCCGTTCGACGCGGAGTAGTCAGGCCGCTCGTTGACTCCGGCGCACGGGCGCGAGAAGTTGGCGCGTGCCCGCCGAGCTCCTCTTTCGCTTCGTGAACGACGGCCCAGGCGCGTCGGACGATTTCGTCGACGTGACCGCGGGCGTATCGTGCCGAGGATTCGCCGGCTCGACGCGCTTCACGATCGCGCGCCGGGATCTCGCGGCCTTTGCCGCGGAGATCGCCGCGCTTCGCCGACGAGAGACCGACCTCGCACAGTTGATCGGCGGGTGGGACACGGCTGAAGAGCGGTTGCGTCTTCGCGTAACGCGCGCCGGAGCAACCGACTCGTGGGCGATTCGCGTCCGCGTCGCCAACCCCGGAGCGCGAAACGATCAGTGGGATCGCGCCGAGACGCAGTTCATTTGTTCGGCGGACGCCGTGACCGCGTTCACTGAGGCGCTCACGTCAGGCCCGACGAGTTCGGTACAGCTCATTGGAGACGCCGAATCCGCCGCGTGACCGCGGACCCCCCGGCACGTCAGGCGGCGAGCGTCTCGTTGAACAGATGGAGCAGCGTCCGCCAATGACGCTCGGTCTGCGCCTCGTCGTGCACCGGCGTGTCGGCGGGCACCCAGCCGTGTCGCGCCGGATACGTCTCGACGACGTGGTCGACTCCGGCGTCGGTGAGCGCTCGGTCCAGGCGTTCCTTCTGCGCGTCGTCGAAGCCGGCGTCCTCGATCGCACCGGCGACGTAGACGCGCGCTCGCATCTGAGGCGCCAGACGGTGAGGGCTGGTGGGATCGTCGGTCGCAAGCCCCGACGCGTGATATGACGCCGCCGCGGCGACGCGATCCGGAAATGTTCCCGCCGCGGCGAGTGACAGACGGCCGCCCATGCAGTATCCCGTGACGCCGATCTTCGCGTCTCGCACGTTTGGGCCGCTCGACAATTGCGCGAGGAACGCCTTCGTGTCGCGCATGATGTTCGGAATGGTCGCCGCCGGCATCACGCGCGTCATCAAGTCTTTTCGCATCTCGGGATCCGAAAAGAGCAACTTCGGGTCGACCGGCGTGAAGTCGACCCGATAGAACAGATTCGGCAGCAGCACGACATATCCCGCGTCGGCGAGCGTCTGCGCCATGTCGAACAACGCCGGCCGATATCCGATGCCGTCCATGTACATCAGCACACCCGGCCACGGTCCGGCGCCGGCAGACGGCTCGAACACGCTCGCCGGACAATTTCCGTCTTCCGTCCGAATCTGAACCTCACGCCTGTTCATCTGATTCCTCGTTTTGTCTTTCCGGTCCACCGGTCCACCGGTCCACCGGTCCAGCGGTCATTCCACCATCACTTCCGTTTCCCCCGCCGGCGTTCCCCGCCGCAACAAGACGACCAGCGGCAGCCCGATAACGAACAGCGCCGTCACGAGCAAGAACACGTGGTTGTACGCGAGGACCGCTGCCTGACGGCCGATCAACCCATCCATGACGTGCATCGCTTGCTGAGTCGCCGTATAGTGGTCGGCTCCCTTGCTCTCCATCGCGCTCGTGAGACCGCTGACCATCGCCGATCCCACTCGTGACGCGCCCGCGTCTTCGGAGAGGATCGCGTGGTATCGCACCGCGCTCGAATTGAGTGTCGTCGCGGCGATGGCGATGCCGACGCTCCCCATCACCTGGCGAACGACGTTGTACAATCCCGCGGCCGCCGTCATCCGCGCGCGGGGGATCGTCGACAGCGCGGCGGTGCTCAGCGCGACGAAGACGAGACTGAATCCGACGCCCTGCCAGACTTGCGGCCAAAAAAGATCCCAATAACCGACCTGCGTCGTGAGCTTCGCCATCCCGTGAAATCCGAACGCCGCCACGATGAGTCCACTCCCCACCAGCACGCGGGGCCCGAGGCGATTGTAGAATCGCCCGCCGATCGGCATCAACACGGCCATCGCAAGACTGCGCGGCATCAACGTGAATCCCGATTGCATCGCGTTGTATCCCAGCAGGCGCTGGAGAAACACGGGCAACAGGAACAGGCTTCCGTTGAGCGCGAGACCGAGCACGCCGCCGAGCGCCGTCGCCGAGCTGAATGAGAGATTGCCGAGGATGCGAAGGTTGACCGCCGGCTTTGCCGCCGTGAGCTCGCGCCAGAGAAACAGAACCATTCCGAACGCGGCGATCAGCGCCAGCCGAATGACGTAACCCGATTGAAACCAGTCGTGTCGTTCCCCTTCCTCGAGCAGCAGTTGGAGCGATCCGAGCCCGACGATCAGCAGGCCGAGTCCCGGCCAATCGATATAACCGCGCTCGCGAACGAGATACGGCGGGTCCTCGATGTACCGCGAGAGCAGGATCAATGTCACCACGCCGACCGGAACGTTGACGTAGAAGATCCATGGCCACGAGTATTGGTCCGTGATCCATCCGCCGAGCGTCGGGCCGAACGCGGGAGCGAGCACCGCGCCGAGCCCATAGAGGCCCATCGCCATGCCCTGCTCTTCCGCCGGAAAGCTCTCGCGGAGGATCGCCTGCGAAACGGTGAGCAGCACGCCGCCGCCAAATCCCTGCACGATGCGAAACGCGATCATCGTCCCCAGCGTGTGCGCCAGGCCGCACGCCATGGAGGCGAGCGTGAAAATGACGACGCTCGCCATGTAGAAGTTCTTGCGGCCGAACCGCGCGGAGAGAAGCCCCGTGATCGGCATGACGATCACCTGCGCGAGGATGTACGACGTCACGACCCACGTGATCTCCTCGAGCGTCGCGCCGAGATTGCCCGACATGTCCGGCAGCGCGACGTTGACGATGCTCGAGTCGAGGACCGCCATGATCGTCGCCGTGAGCACGGCGCCGGCGATCACCCACTTGTGCGGCGGAACCCGCGCCCCCCCCTCCTCGCGCGCGACGCGCGGCCGCGCAAAGGTCGCGAGGGTGGGCCGGGTTGCCGTCGTCATCGGGGCTCCGTCGAACCGCGCGCCGCCTTCGCGGGTCGCAGACTCGCGATCAGCATGTCGATCGCCGCGTCGATCAATCGCTCGCGATCGATGGCCACACCCGGAACGGATTCGGCGTAGCGTTGCCACGCGAGCTGCGCGAGCACGCCGACGAGCGCCACGCGCGCCGTGACTTCGGCGTCCGCCTCTCCGAACTCACCGCTCTCCTGGCCTTCGACGATCAGCGACTCGACGACGCGCCACCATCGCATGGGGCCGGTGCCGACCCAACGCCGATAGACCTCCGGCGCCTCGTGCGCGATCGAGTGTAGGAGCAGAAGGACGTCGCGCCGCGCCGGATCGTCGCCGCCGAACGCGCTGTGAAAGAGCACGCGCAGCCGCGCCGCCGCCGACCCATGTTCGTTGCCGAGCGCGACCTCGAGCCGCCCGAACGCACGCTCCTGATGATGCTCGAGCGCCCTCGAGAGCAGCTGTTCCTTGTTCGTGAAATGGTAGTAGACGGCCCCCTTGGTCACGCCGGCCGCGGCGGCGACTTCCTCTAGGCTCGCGTTGCGGTAGCCTCGCGCCGCAAAGACGCGCAACGCCGCATCGAGCAGCTCGCCGGGTCGTTCGTCGGGGCGGCGTTCCCAACGGAGGGATTTGGCCTTGGTGCGAGGCATCAATGGGAGAGGTTTCTCGGGCGCCGAAATAATATACTCGTCGGTATGTTACTCCGTCGACGCGGTCCTTCGCCGCCCGCCTCTCCCCTCGGCCGCGGCAACCCGCGTCGTCACGGAAGTCCGCGTATCCAAACGACCTCCGGAACGCAACCCCTCGGTCGTATCCAAAATCCCGTCGTCGCCGCTAGGCGAATCGCGGCCCATGTGATAAGCTTGGCGCCACCCACTCATACGAAGGGGTTTGCCCTGGTGACTGAGGCAACTGAGGCAACTGAGGCGGCTGCAGACACTATCCCCCGTGACCTGGCGCCGTCCGTCCGGCTTGGCCGGTGGTGGCAGCTGTCGCTCGGAATTGTTTGCATGTCGATGATCGCCAACCTGCAGTACGGTTGGACACTCTTCGTCAACCCGATCCACGACAAACACGGTTGGAGCATCTCCGAGATCCAGTTCGCGTTCTCGGTGTTCGTGGTGATCGAGACGTGGCTCGTTCCCTTCGAGGGGTACCTCGTCGACAAGATCGGGCCGAAGCTCGTCGGCGTCGTCGCCGGCGTGCTGGTCGCGCTGGCGTGGGTGATCAACTCCTACGCCGACTCTCTCACGATGCTCTACTTCGGCGCGGCGGTCGGCGGGGTCGGCGCCGGAGCCGTCTACGGCGCGTGCGTCGGCAATGCGCTCAAGTGGTTCCCGGATCGCCGCGGCCTCGCCTCCGGTCTGACCGCGATGGGATTCGGCGCCGGATCGGCGCTGACCGTGTTCCCGATCGCCAACATGATCAAGTCGCAAGGCTACGAAGCGACGTTCTTCAAGTTCGGCATCGGCCAGGGCGTGATCGTGTTTCTCGTGAGCTGGCTGCTCAAGGCACCCGATGCGCACACGGAAGCGTCGCTCCCGAAAGCCTCGAACACAGGCAAGTTCCGCATCGCGGCGCGCGAGTACACGCCGATGGAGACGCTGCGGACGCCGGTGTTCTGGGTCCTCTATGTGATGTTCATTCTGACGGCGACGGGTGGTCTCATCTGGACCGCGCAGCTCACGCCCATCGCCAAGGATTTTGCCGTCGCCGAGGCGCCGGTCAAGCTCATCGGAATCACGCTCGCCGCGCTCCCGTTCGCGCTGTCGATGAACCGCGTGCTGAACGGCGTGAGTCGCCCCTTCTTCGGCTGGATGTCCGACCACCTCGGCCGAGAGCGCACGATGTTCATCGCGTTCTCCATCGAGAGCGTCTGCATCCTGCTTCTCAGCCCGTTCGGCTCGAATCCCGTGTTGTTCGTGATTCTGAGCGGACTCGTGTTCTTCGCGTACGGCGAGATCTACAGCCTTTTCCCGGCGATCTGCGGCGACATCTACGGAAGAACCTTCGCGTCGGCGAACGCGGGACTTCTGTACACGGCGAAAGGCGCCGCGGCGCTGCTCGTGCCGGTCGCGAGCATCATCGCCGTCGCCACGGGCGGTTGGCACATCGTGTTCATCGTCTGCGCCGTGATGAATCTCATCGCCGCGATCCTCGCGGGGGTCGTGCTCAAGCGAATGCGCGACAAGACGCTTCGGTGAGCACGCACGACCGCGGAGCACTCGCGTGAAGATCGCGGTCGTCGGCGCTGGTGCGATCGGCGGATACGTGGGCGGATGGCTCGCCGCCGCCGGTGAAGACGTGACGTTCATCGCGCGCGGCGCCAACCTCGACGCCATTCGCAAGTACGGAATGCGCGTGATCGGCGAGGACGGGCTCGAGGTCATGGCAAGCACCGTGGCCGCGCACCAGAACACGGCCGACGCCGGCGTGCAGGAGGTCGTCGTCCTCGCAGTCAAGGCGCACCAGGTGGCGACAATCGCCCCAAGCCTCGCGCCACTCTGCGACGACGAGACGACGATCGTCACGATGCAGAACGGCATTCCGTGGTGGTACTTCCATAAACAGGGCGGCCAGTTCGACGGACGCCCCGTTCACGCCGCCGACCCCGACGGATCGATCGCGCAGAACGATCGACCCGAATCGCATCCTCGGCGCCATCGTCTATCCCGCCGCGGTGCTCGAATCCCCCGGCGTCGTGCGCGTCGTCGAGGGCAAGCGCTTCACGCTCGGCGAACCGGACGGCTCGACGTCGCCGCGTGCGCAGGCGATCTCCGCGGCGTTCACACGCGCCGGCTTCAAGGCGCCGATCACGGACGACATCCGCGGTGAGATCTGGCTCAAGGTGTGGGGCAACCTGAGCTTCAACCCCATCAGCGCGCTGTCGCACGCCACGCTCGTCGACCTGCTCCAGTTTCCGCTCACGCGCCAGCTCAGCATCGACATGATGCGCGAGGCCGAGGCGATCGCGGGAAAACTCGGCGTGACGTTCCGCGTCGGCATCGACAAGCGGATCGCCGGCGCCGAGAAGGTCGGCGCGCACAAGACGTCGATGTTGCAGGACGTGGAAGCGGGGCGCGCGATCGAGCTCGAGGCGCTGGTCGGCGCCATCGTCGAGCTCGGCCGTCTCACGGATACGCCGACGCCGCACATCGACGCGGTGTACGCGTGCGCGAGTCTCCTGGCGAAAACGTTGGCCGACCAGCACGGACGACTAGCCGTCGCTAGGGTGTGATGTTTCAGGGAGGACGTAACTCACGGAGTAAGGGATGAGCTCGACGATTCAGGATTTACTGAAGGCTGGAAAGGACGACGCGACCGCGCTCAGCGCGCCGGGCGGCGTGCCGCTCACATATCGCGCCCTCCGGGAGCACGTCGCCGACGTCGTTCGCGCGCTCAACGCGCAGGGCATCGGCGCCAACGATCGCGTCGCCATCGTGCTCGACAACGGCCCGGAGATGGCGGCCGCGTTCCTCGGCGTTGCGTCAGGCGCGACCGCCGCGCCGCTCAACCCGAGTTATCGGGCCGAGGAGTTCGAGTTCTATCTCACGGATCTCAACGCGAAGTTGTTGGTTGTCGCGCAAGGCAAGGACTCGCCGGCGATCGGCGTCGCGGAGAAACTCGGCGTGCCGATCGCGCGTCTCGTCGCGCAGCCGGAACGCGGCGCCGGCATGTTTTCGCTCAGCTTCGATGGTGCGAATGCCTCCGCCCCACGCACTTCGCCCTCCGCCCAGTTCTCCGCACCCCGCACCCCGCACCCGGACGACATCGCGCTCGTTCTCCATACGTCGGGCACGACGTCACGTCCCAAGATCGTCCCGCTCGCGCACAAGAACATCGCGGCCTCGGCGTCGAACATTCGTAAGACGCTCTCGCTCACGGCGGACGATCGCGGCTTGGTCATCATGCCGCTCTTCCATATTCATGGCCTGATCGCCGCGCTCTCGGCGCCGCTCTCGGCCGGCGGCGAGGTGTGCTGCTCGCCCGGATTCAACGCGCTCAAGTTTTTCTCATGGTTCACCGAGGTGCGCCCAACGTGGTACACGGGCGTGCCGACGATGCACCAGGCGATTCTTCTGCGCGCCGCGAACAACCCCGACGCGCTCAAGGGGCACCGGCTGCGCTTCATCCGTTCGTCGTCGTCCGCGCTGCCGCCGACGGTGATCGCCCAGTTGGAGCAGGTGTTCGCGGTGCCGGTGGTCGAGGCATACGGGATGACCGAGGCGACGCACCAGATGGCGAGCAACCCGCTGCCGCCCGCCACGCGGAAGCCCGGCACCGTGGGTCCCTCCGGCGGACCCGAGATTCGCGTCGTCGACGAGACAGGAACGACCGTACCGCACGGCATGACCGGTGAGATCGTGATTCGCGGACCGAACGTGATGCGCGAGTACGAGAACAATCCCAAGGCGAACGCCGACGCGTTTTATGACGGCTGGTTCCGCACCGGCGACCAGGGCGTGATGGACGAGGACGGCTACGTCGCCATCACGGGGCGTTTGAAGGAGATCATCAACCGCGGCGGCGAGAAGATTTCGCCGCGCGAGGTGGATGAGATCATCATGGAGCATCCCGCCGTGCACCAGTGCGTGACGTTCGCGATGCCGCACGAGATGCTCGGCGAAGAGGTCGCGGCGGCGATCGTATTGAAGCAAGGCACCGAGGCGACTGACCGCGAGCTGCGCGATTTCGCGTCTTCCCGGTTGGCGCCGTTCAAGGTGCCGAGGAAGATTCTCATTCTCACGGAGATACCGGTCGGCGCTACGGGCAAGCTGCAGCGCATCGGTCTCGCCCAGAAACTGGGGTTGTCGTGATGGCGACTGCACAGAAGATCCAGCCGGCCGGCGCGCGCAGCGCACCGGCTCCAATAGATCCGCCGGAGCGCCTGCTCATGGGCCCGGGCCCGAGCAACCCGGATCCGCGCGTGCTCGAGGCGATGACGGCGAATCCCGTCGGGCATCTCGATCCGTATTTCATCAAGGTGATGGACGAGACGATGAGCGCGTTGCGCAGCGTCTATCGTACGGCCAACCATCACACGATCCCGATTTCGGCCACCGGATCGGCGGGACTCGAGTCGATCATGATGAACCTGCTCGAGCCGGGGGACGGCGCGGTCGTCGCCGTGAACGGCTACTTCGGCGCGCGACTCGCCGAGATGGCCCGACGCGCCGGCGCCGACGTTCGCACGATCGAGGTTCCGCAGGGCGAAGTGACCGACCCCGCCGAGGTGGACAAGCTGCTCGCCGCGAAGCCGGCCAAGCTCGTCGCGTTCGTGCACATCGAGACGACGACCGGCGCGCTTCAGCCGATCGCTCCGATGGTCGCCGTTGCCCGCAAGCACGGCGCGCTCGTGGCGATGGACTGCGTGACGTCGCTCGGCGGCATGCCCGTCGACGTCGATGCGCAGGGGATCGACGCCGCGGGCAGCTGCAGCCAGAAGTGCATCGGCGCGACCCCGGGGCTGGCGCCGATCACCGTCGGCCCGCGCGCGATGGAGAAGGTGCGCGCGCGAAAGGCCAAGCCCACGACGTGGTATTTCGATTACGCCCTCCTCTTTCAATACTGGGGCGAGGACAGCGCCGGTCGGACGCGCGCGTTCCATCACACGGCCCCGATCGCCAACATCTACGGAATGCACGAAGCGCTGCGCCTCATTCTCGAGGAAGGGATCGAGGCTCGCTGGGCGAGACACCGCGCGGCGCACGACCAGCTGGCGCAGGGACTCGACCGGCTCGGGCTCTCGCTCTTCACGCCCGAAGCGAATCGCGCAACGACGATCAACGTCGTGGGCGTGCCGGCGGGGCTCGACGACGCGAAGGTGCGGCGTCGCCTGCTCGAGATGGGCGTCGAGATGAGCGGCGGACTTGGAGCGCTGGCCGGGAAGGTGTGGCGCATCGGTACGATGGGCTACAACGCCCAGCCCGAGCGCATCGACAAGTTCCTTGGCGCGCTGGAAGAGGCGCTGCGCGCCGAGCGAAAGGGCTGACAGGCGGTACGGAGCTCGCGCGGGAACCGATGATGGAGTGATCTCGTAGGTTGGCGAGGGCGGAGCTCTCCATGTTCTACGCACTCCTCGCGGTCATCTGTTTCGGACTTGGACACTACGCCTGGCGGCGAAGCGTCGCGCGCGACCGCGCCGAGCGATGGCTGGCGAGCCATCAGTATCAGATTCGTGAAATGCGCGTGCCGTGGTTTGTGAGCCCGGCACGATTCGGGGTGTCGTTCTTTCGTTCGTCCAAGAGCGCCATCGTCTTTCGCGCGGTCGTCGAGGACCGATCCTTCGGCGGCACCGGCGTCGTCTGGCTTCGCGTCTGGACCGGGTGGCTCGGAACGCTCGGCGATGACGTGGAGGTGAGTTGGGAGAGCGTGCCCAGACGCCGGCCCGACGACGCGCCGCCGCTCGAGGCGCAGTGGGCCGAGCGGCAGCTCGACCTGCTCCGCCGAATCGCCGCGGGCAAGACGACCTTTCGCCTCGAGAGCCGCGATCCGGCGTCTGGCGCCTCGTTCGACGAGTTGGTGGAATACTTGCTCGCGCTCCAGCGTCGCGGCCTCATCACTTTCGGGACGCCGATAGCGAACCTCGCCGGCGGGTCGGAGTACGAGGCGGTCGAAGATGCGACGTTGACCGAGGCCGGCGAGCGCTGGCTGCGCGAGCAGACGTTGCGCGTCGCAACCGACGCGGCCACTCGCGCGAGCGGAACCACGAACCGACAATAGCACCGGCGGGAGGCGCGCTCTCACGATTGAGTGGGTATGGCTGGCGTCCATGACGAAGCGCCCGTCGCGCGAGGTCGTCCCCGCCCACGGCGCCATGGTAATGGCTGCGTCAAAACGATGGCGCTTTAGCGGTGACGGCGCGCGAGAATGGTGATCGCCGATTTCCGTTTGCCGCAATAACCAGATCACTCGCAGCCCATAACCAGATATGGACGCGCAGGCTGTCTCCGCCCCGAAGCTCCTCGACCGCGTTCGCGGGCGTATGCGCGCCCGCCACTTAAGCCCGCGTACAGAGCAGGCATATCTGGCCTGGATCCGCCGCTATGTCCGATACCACGGCGTCCGCCACCCCGCCCTGCTCGGCGAACAGGAGGTCGTCGACTTTCTCACCGACCTCGCCGCCCGGCAGGCCGTCGCGCGCTCGACTCAGGTGCAAGCTCTGAGCGCGCTGATTCTCCTCTACAACGACGTCCTGCGACAGCCGCTCGGCGACATCCGCGCCGTCCTGCGCTCGACGACCCCGGCGCGCCTCCCGGTCGTCCTCACGCGCGACGAGGTCGCCGCTCTCCTCTCCCAGTTGCAAGGCGATGTCTGGCTCATCTCTCTGCTTCTGTACGGCTCAGGCTTGCGCCTCAGCGAATGCCTGAGCCTTCGCGTGAAGGACGTCGACCTGGAGACCGGCGAGATTCGCGTTCGCCGCGGCAAGGGCGGCAAGGACCGGGTGACGATGATCCCGACCGCCGCTAAGCGCCCCCTGTCCGCTCAACTCGCCCGCGTCCGCGAGCTTCACCAGCGCGACATCCGTTCCGGCGGCGGCCGAGTGGCCATGCCCACGGCGCTCGATCGCAAGGCGCCATCGTGGGCCGCAGAACCGGGCTGGCAGTGGCTCTTCCCCGCGCGCCGACGCCATATCGACGCCAAGACCGGCGAGCCGCGGCGCCACCACCTCCACGAAACGGTCCTCCAACGCGCCATTCAGCGCGCCGTCCGCGCCGCGGGGATCACCAAGCACGCGAGCTGCCACACCCTCCGCCACTCATTCGCGACGCATCTCCTCGAGGACGGCTACGACATTCGGACGGTTCAGGAGCTCCTGGGCCACACGAACGTGAGCACGACGATGATCTACACGCACGTGCTCAACAAGGGTGGTTTGGCGGTTCGGAGCCCTGCGGACCGGTTGCAGGGGTGATATTAGATATTACAGCTAGGGTGGCGGGGAAAGCGGCGGCGAGGTAGAGTAGCTATGCAGGTGAATGAACAAGTTAGGCCGACGTCCTCGCCCCCTACCAACGGCAATGGTCACTCAAACGGACGACATCCTGGCAGAACTTCTGGCCACTCAGAAGCGCCTCCTCGAGATCGAAGAGGAGTTGCTAGCCAATTCGCGCACCGCCGTTAAGCGTCAGCGGAGCGCGATGGTGTGGTTCGTTCCCATCATTCTGCTCGTTCTTTTCTCTCCCTATATCCCGTGGCTCATCGGTCGGCTCGTGGAACACTAGGCCGGGCCATGCGAACGCGCGGCCTAACGAACGCTGAAGCTGACAGGTGCCCGCACCCCACCGGTCGTGGCGCCCGTCGAGATCACGAATGACTCATTTGGTATTCTCCCTTCTTGGCCCTGCAGCTTAGCTAACGCGTTAGGCTTCAAACGGGCACCGGGGTACATTTGAGCATCACACGGAGATTCCCATGCAGTTTGAACTTACCGCCGTCTTCAAGCGGGCGCCCGAGGGCGGCTTTGTCGCCTTCGTCGAAGAGCTTCCCGGAGCCAACACCCAGGGTGAGACTCTCGAGGAAGCCCGAGCAAATCTGCGCGAGGCGGCCGCGCTCGTTATTGAGGCCAATCGGGCGCTCGCCGAGGAAAATCTTCAAGGCGCCGATGTCATTCGCGAACCGCTCCGCCTCACCGCGTAGTGAAACGAGTTGACCTCGTTCGCCACTTGGAGGCGCATGGCTGCCGGCTTCTTCGCGAAGGCGGCAGCCATTCTGTTTTCGTTAACCCGGCGACGCGGAAAGTCTCCACCGTGCCACGGCATCGCGAGATCAAGGACTTTCTTGCCCGGAAACTCTGCCGCGATTTAGAGGTCCCCGATCCTTGAAGCCTAACGATCGTTGCAGCTGACAAGCGATCTTCGGATTGCGCCGAGCTTCGCTCGGCGCTTTCATTTGACTCGCTTGCAGCTGAACTTGGGCGTTAGGCCGCGAACGACTGAACGAAGGGGGGCGTCGGGCGCCGATCGCGGCGCGAGGCGAGCGGCAGTCCCAGTTCGCCGTCGCTCGTGCGCCGGCCCGCGCACGCCGGGGAGGTCTCGCGCGCTCGCCCACACGCGCTGCGCCCCCGGGATCGCGATCGAGTCATTGGGTTGGCCGCCGCGCGCCCTATCACGAATCAGTCGTTCGGTCTCCGCCGGCCCGTTTCGCCCGCCCACCCCCACACTCGAACGGCCTTGCGGCGGCGATCGCGACGCGCGACCAGAGCTTGGCCCGCCCCCGGTCTGGCCTCGGCCTAACACTCGTTGCAGCCGACAAAGCGGCCCACCATCTTCTACTCTTCTAATCACACCCTGGCCGCTTTGCAGCTGAACTTGGGCGTTAGCTGGCCAGGAAGTCTCTACCAATGCCAGACTTTGGACGGGTAAACTACGATCCTCGCACCGTCGAGCAGCTCGCCGCAATCCTGGAGGCTCGCTGGGATCCGAGTGGCGCGGTGCGAGACGGCCCATCGCGGCGGCCGCGACTTTCACCGCGAGCAGGCGGTCATCGTGGCCGGCATGCTCTCGGCGGGCGCCCGGGAGACCGAGGTGCAGCGGTACTTGCGCCAACTGGAGCAACAAGTTCTCCCGACCACCCTGCACTCGGTTGAGGCGCGCCATGCGATTGCGGTCGCACTCTGGCGAGTGGCGCGAGGCTTCGATCCCGATCCGGCCAGCTAACGAACGCTGAAGCTGACAGGTGCCGGCATTCCAGCGGTCGTGGCGCCCGTCGAGATCGCGACTTAGTCTTTTGGTATTCTCCCTAAGCTGGCCCTGCAGCTTAGCTATGGCGTTAGGCCGCGAACGACTGAACCAAGGGGGTCGTCGGGCAACGATCGCGGCGCGCGTCGCATGGCATACACGCCTCGCCGTCGCTCGTGCGCTGGCCCGCGTACGCCGGGCAAGCCTTGCGCACCAGCCCGTGCCTGGCGCGGCCCCAAGATCGCGATCAAGTCGTTGGGTTGGCCGAGGCGCGTCCAGCCAGCGCCGGCCATCCCAACGGGGCTGGCTAGATTGTTCGAATGCCCGAGTATCGCTTCACCGCGTATTTCGAACGCGAAGTGCTTCGGAAGCGTCCCTATCTTCGCCGCGAGTGGTGCATCGGGGTCGTTGAGGCTCCCGTTCGCGTCGAACGGCAGGAGGACAACCGGTACCGATTCTGGGCCATGGTCCCGGAACTCGGCAATCGGTATCTTCGAGTGGTAACCTTGGACGACAAGGTCACGATCCACAATGCATTTCCCGATCGCGGGTTCCGTCCATGAAGCTGGCCTACTATTCCGACACCGATTCGTTGTATATCGATCTCGCCGAGCACCCGAGCGTCGAGAGTCGCGAGATCTCGGAAGGGATCGTGCTCGACTACGATGCTGAGGGGAATTTGGTCGGGATCGATATCGACAACGCGAGCCGGAAAGTGCAGCTCGAGAAACTCGTCCTCACCGGGATGCAAGGTGAGATCGAGAAGCGCGCTGGCTAACATGCGTTGCAGCTGACAAGCGAACTAGTGATTTGCGCGGAGCTTCGCTCCGCGGTTTTATTTGGCTCGCTTGCAGCTGAACTCGGGCGTTAGGCGCTGTCGTCCAAATTGGCCAGCATCCTACTGGGCTTCGCCGTTCTCGACGGTGACGAAATAGGTCCATTTGACGACGTAGAGGCTCGATACCTCAGCGGTCGGATCGGCGTTGCATCGGTCGGAGCTGGCGTATTCACCGGTGCAACGATGCCGGATGATCGCGCCCTGATGCGGGCATCGGGCCCGCTGCCGCCCCATGGACCGTCCTGGACGTTCCAACGCGTAGTATGATCGCCGCGCAACAAGGCCCGATGCTCGCGAGCTTGAGTCCGGGCAAGGGCCGCGGGCCTGGCGCAGCGGTTCACCAGCGGCGATTTTTGCGTGCTGCTCCATATTGTGTGGACCGCGGCAGGTTCTCAAAGAGTGCGAGCGATCTAACGAACGCTGAAGCTGACAAGGGAGCTACTGATTGTTTGCGGCTACGCCGCAAACTCTTATATGAATTCCCTTGCAGCTTAGCTAACGCGTTATGTAGCCACAGGTCCCGATGAACAACATCCACGCCGCTTAGAAGCGATCAAGCGATATCGAGAACAGGCGCTCGACCGGGCGGCGGTGATCGCCGCCTTAGCGCTTTCTCGCGTGGACGAATACGAACCGAGGCGCTGGCCGATCGCCAGGACGCGCAGCTGGTGGAACTGCTTCACGACTTCGCCTTCCGCTGAGGAAGCTGATCGAGCTGGTAAAACGTGAGCGGTTTGAGGCTTTCTCGCTCGCTAACCCGGACACCGTTGTCTGTTTTCCGGACAACGACGATATCGAGAGTCTCGATTTGACGACGATGTCGCTACAAGACGTGTGCGGCCGCATCATCCATTCGGACTTCTTCGATATCAAGAGGAGTCAGATTCCTGACAGGAATGGACAGTTGACTGGCGGTCGCGCGGCCTGGGGGTTCGCCGTTGCGTCCGATCGCGACAAGACGCATCCTAATTTCGGTTTGTCGAGTTTCTCTTGAAGGACTTTCTCGCCTTTGACGCTGAGCTCAGCCGCGACCTTGTGCGGCGCGAGCTTTGCGAGGCGGCTACATAACGAACGTTGCAGCTGACAAGCGATCTAGTGATTGCGCGTGGCTTCGCCACGCGCTTTTATTTGGCTCGCTTGCAGCTGAACTCGGGCGTTAGACCGCTACCTCGTCATACCCAAGATCATCTCATGCCGATCTTCCACGACGAAATCGATCCACTCGACCACGAGGCTTTCCTCGCGTGGATCGCCGCGCATCCGGACGGCTATTACCTGAACGAGCGAAGTGAACGCGAAGTGATGCTACATCGGGGCCGCTGCCACCACATAGAGTTCAACGTTCCAGTCCGTTTGACTGCCGCGCGCAAGGTCTGCTCCCTTGATCCGCAACGGTTGCGGGCGTGGGCAACGGCTCACCAACGGCGATTTTTGGAGTGTTCCGATTGTCTCACGGAAGGCTATCGTGTGCGAGCGGTCTAACGAACGCTGAAGCTGACAGGTGCCAGCATCCAACCGGTCGTGGCGCCCGTCGAGATCGCGAATGAATTGTTTGGTATCTTCCCTTCTTGGCCTGCAGCTTAGCTAACGCGTTAGGCCGCGAACGACTGAACCAAGGGGGTCGTCGGGCAACGATCGCGGCGCGCGTTCGCATGTGCATCACTACAGCCTCGGCCGTCGCTCTATCGCGCTGACGGCCCGTCGAACGCCGAGGAAAGCCTTGCGCACCAGCCCGTGCCTGGCGCGGCTCCAAGATCGCGATCAAGGTCGTTGAGGTTGGCCGAGGACGCGGTCCCATCACGAGTGAGTCGTTCGAGTATCCGCCGGCCCGATCCGCCCGCCCACCCGCACACCCGAACCGCCGCCCTCCGGCGATCGCGACGCGAGGACCACGGCTTGGCCCGCCCCCGGCCTGGCCTCGGCCTAACACTCGTTGCAGCCGACAAAGCGGCCCACCATCTTCTACTCTTCTAATTAGGCCCTGGCCGCTTTGCGGCTGAACTTGGGCGTTAGGCTTCACCTCCGGCTCCTCTTTTAGATACAGATCTCGCTCCCGTTGTTCCGCGCACGCCGTCGCCTTTCTGCTGCTGCTTGCCTCAACGGCCGGTGCCCAGACGCGATTGAGTGTGCTCATGGATGCCGCCATCGGCGGAGCCGATGGACGGGGCGGTGAGTTCTTCGATCGCGGATTCGCCGCTGCACGGTTGGCCGTCACCGATGTACCGATCACCGACTCGCGCCTCCGCTTCGTGTTCGAAGGCGGCTACGATTGGTTCGGCTTCGCCGCCGGACACGACGCCGTTTGCAGACCCAATCCGCGCGGGGGCTGTCTCCAGCCCTTTCCTACCCTTGGCGGCCTGACCGCGAGCGTCGGCGGGACGGCAGAGCTCGGATCCGCCGTTGAACTTCGGGGACTGGTCGGGGGCGGGGCTTACAGCATCGATGGTACGCGCGTTGGCGCAGTGGTCGGTGAACTTGATGTCGCCGCATTCTTTGCATCGCATGTCGGCGTCGCCCTCGGCCTCCGAGACGTTGCCATACCGCGGTATCAGAGTGACCGTCTCACGATCAGGGCGTGGATGGTCGGGCTCCGGGTGCGCGAGCGACCATCGCGACCGTGAAGCCTAACGAACGCTGAAGCTGACAGGTGCCGGCATTCACCCGCTCGTGGCGCCCGTCGAGATCACGAATGAGTCGTTGGGTATCTTCCCTTCTTGGCCCTGCAGCTTAGCTAACGCGTTAGGTAGCCAAACGCTCACCAGATCGTTAGCGATTTGTAATCCACTGTATCGCCGGTCGTACTACCATCCGACGCATGATCAGTCGCTACCGAAAATACCGCGCGGCCGCCGCTTTGCTCAGCGTATTTACGACCGTCTTTCTTGCCGCAGCGTACCATCTGAACTGCGGCACTTTCGCCGCGGTCCTCTCGGCCGGATGTCATCCAGCGCTGGCAAACACGGCTGGCCCCTTCCTGGACCGAGCGGTGCCGATCATCAATTTCCTGACGGCGCCGCTGTCCAGGATCTTTCCGAGTTTTGAGCGCTTCGATCACATGCCAGGGCCACACTGGCTCCGTGAGTGGACGCCCGCAGCCATCGCGATCATCATTACCACGGCGGTCTGGACTCCACTTCTCGGCTCCGGCTTTGTTGTGGCTCACCGAATGTTGCGCCAGCGCCGGGGGCAGTCGCGGACGCACTCACGGGACGGTTCCGCGAAGCGGCTACCTAACGAACGCTGAACTTGTCGAGCGATCTTCGGAAGCTCGCTGCGCTCGCATTTTATTTGACTCGCTCGCAAGTTAGCTGGGGCGTTAGGAAGCTACGCGCATCGGAGAACGGGCATGGCACCGCGGACGCATCGAGGCACCCAGTGGCGCATAACTCGCTTCTCGTTCGGCATCGCGGCACTTATAGCCATCACAGCCGCAGTTATCTGGACGAGCCGCCGTGCCCCGCTCCTTTTGATGCTCATTGGTCTAGCCATCAGCAACGCCGGTTTCCAACTTCGTTTCGCCCTTCAGGAGGATCCGGAAGTTCTGCGCGCCGCGGTTCGAGCACGATTGGTTGCAGCGAGCTTGCTCGTCCTCGGCGCGACTCTCGTCGGCAGCGCGATCGCTTTCGTCGAGCTCCGCGCGGCAGCTTCCTAACGAACGCTGAAGCTGTCAAAGGAGCTATTGATCGTTGGCGGCTGCGCCGCCAACTCTTATATGTTCCTTTGCAGCTTAGCTTGGGCGTTAGGCCGCGAACGACTGAACGAAGGGGGGCGTCGGTCGAAGAACGCGGCGCGAGCCGATTGGCGTACACACCTCGCCGTCGCTCGCGCACTGGCCCATGTATGCCAGGGCAGCTCCGCCCGTGCGCCCTCGCGCACCGCGGCCCCGAGATCCCGACTCAATCGTTGGGTTGGGCGTGGCGCGTCCCATCACGAGTGAGTCGTTCGGTATCCGCCGGCCCGATCCGCCCGCACACCCCCACACCCGAACCGCCGCCCTCCGACGATCGCGACGCGGGACCACGGCTTGGCCCGCCCCCGGCCTGGCCTCGGCCTAACACTCGTTGCAGCCGACAAAGCGGCCCACCATCTTCTACTCTTCTAATCACACCCTGGCCGCTTTGCGGCTGAACTTGGGCGTTAGGTGGCCACACAGTTCTCGTCAAATATGGATCCTTGGTATTATCGTCT
Organism: uncultured Gemmatimonadaceae bacterium; assembly: GCA_963736315.1. Classification (GTDB taxonomy): domain Bacteria; phylum Gemmatimonadota; class Gemmatimonadetes; order Gemmatimonadales; family Gemmatimonadaceae; genus JAQBQB01. Next base: position 832,039 of record CAVTOB010000002.1, read on the forward strand.
CCGCGACGGGCAATGGCTTGCTCGCGAGCAGCGCGAGAGCGGCAGCGCTGTGTGGCTTCGCGAGATGGACGCTCTGTATCTCTTCGGCACACTCGGTTTCGAGGCAGTTTTGCGCGCGAATGGTGAAGTGTGGGTGCGCCCAGATGAGCAGTGGGATGACCCAAATGCTCCGGAACCCGACTGGCGTCTTGCCACCGATCGTGAACGCACCAGCGCCATCGTAATCGCGGCCGAACGAATGCCAGAAGTTAGGTCTTTGCTGCCGCAACGCCCTTCTGATGCTCGAGAGTGTGCTCGGTGCTCCGGTTCAGGCTACTTTATTGAACGCGTAGTCTGTCCCGATTGCGGAGCGCTAGGCTGGATCGCTGCGCAGGCCACCTAACGAACGCTGAAGCTGCCGAACGATTCTCGGATTGCGCGCGGCTCTGCCGCGCGCTTTTATATGATTCGTTCGCAGCTTAGCTAACGCGTTAGACATCCAACGGGCGTCTCAATGGGGATAGCGAAGCATCACGAGAAGCTTGGCCGAGCCGGCCTTCGTACTGGCCGGCTTCCAACTCTGGGTGCACGGAAGGCAATTCCCGGATGCCGATGAGCCCTATGATGCGGATTGGCTGAATGTCACCGCGCACTGTGGCGAGAAAGGCGCTAGCGTTTGGGTACACGGCGCTCTACTTCAGAGCTGGCATATCAGCCAGTTTGCTGATTCCTGCATACAGATCCGCCAGTCCTTATCCGGAAAAGCCCAACTGGGCGCTGCGGAGCCCGAGCTCTTCGCAAAGCTCGAGGCAGTTGATCGACACGGCCACCTCGAGTTCACAGTGGAGATCACCCCCGATCACCTGGCGCAGGAGCACACCTTTCGTTTTGGCGGGCTGGATCAGACTTATCTCATCGACGTCGTGGCCCAGTGCCATGCAATTCTGGACTCGTACCCGACCGTTTTGGGCTCGTGATTCGGATGTCTAACGAACGTTGCAGCCGACAAGCGATCTGCGGATTGCGCGTGGCTTCGCCACGCGCTCTTATTGGCTCGCTTGCAGCTGAACTGGGGCGTTAGGTGGCGACACACTTCGGTGACTGGAGAGATGAATCGTTGGCCTCGGAGAGGCTCGGTCGTCGGCGGCACTATCGTCGCGAGCAGCCTCACATTTGAGGTGCTCCTCCTGATCTTCCGGCCTGGCTGGCACAGCCGGGAGCATCTCGCGTTCATCGTTTGGAGCTGCCCACTTGCGCTGGCCGTTCTCGCCGCGGCCATTCCCCTACGCCGATCCCTCCGGTTGCGGTCCGGTGTCTTTCGAGGGGCGGTGACTGTGTTCGCGGCTCTCGTTGTCGCCTACGCCTGGACGCTCAGTGCCGTCGTGCTCACGGGAGGCTATGCCTTGGCCTTCGACGCCAATCCGTTCTGGTGTTGGTCCGTCGGCAGTTTGGTTGGTCTCGGAATCTCAGTTTTCTGGCGGGACATGTCGCGACACCAGGCGCCTGCGCCTCTCTCTGCGCCCGCCACCTAACGAACGCTGAAGCTGTCAAAGGAGCTATTGATCGTTGGCGGCTGCGCCGCCAACTCTTATATGTTCCTTTGCAGCTTAGCTAACGCGTTAGATAGAGATGGTCTAGGGAATTGAGACAGGTTAGGCGGCTGGGATAAGTGGACGGGCGCGGGGTGAAAGGGGTTGCAGTTCAGGCAGGTGGTTGAAGTACACACTGGCCGGGGTTCGACGCGAGAGCGCGGTGTGCGGCCGTCGGTGATTGAAGAACTGGAAGTAGCGGGTGAGACCGGCGCGGACGTCGGAGACCGTTTCGTACGCGTGGAGGTAGATCTCCTCGTACTTGACCGAGCGCCAGAGCCGCTCGACGAAGACGTTGTCGCGCCAGCAGCCGGTGCCGTCCATGCTGATCTGAATCTGGCGACGGCGGAGGACGTTGAGGAACTCGGCGCTCGTGAATTGCGACCCTTGATCGGTGTTGAAGATCTCTGGGCACCTGAAGCGGTCGAGCGCCTCCTCGAGCGCCGCGACGCAGAAGTCACTGGTGAGCGTGGGCGAGACGCGCCAGGTGAGGACCTTCCGGCTCGCCCAGTCCATGATCACGACGAGGTACACGAAGCCGCGGGCCATCGGGAGGTACGTGATGTCGGCGGCCCACACGTGATTCGGTCGGGTGATCGTGAGCGTGCGCAGCAGATACGGGAAGACCGGGTGGGCCCGATGGCGCTGCGTCGTCTTCGGCCGCTGATAGATCGCCGTGATCCCCATGCGCCGCATCAGCGTGCGCACGTGCGCCCGACCAATCACCACGGCTTCGCTCCGCAGCAGGTCCCGGAGCAGGCGACTTCCCGCGAATGGCAACTCGAGATGCAACTCGTCGATCCGCCGCATGAGCGCGAGATCCGCCTCAGGCACCGGCGCCGGCGTGTAGTAGACCGACGCCCGGGAGAGCGCGAGGAGCCGCGCTTGCCGCGTGACCGAGAGCTCGTGCGTCCGGTCGATCATCGCTTTCCGCTCGGACCGGGGCTTCGTCCGAGCGCGTTGGCCAAAAAATCCAACTCCAGCGCCTGCTGCCCGATCTTGGCGTGCAGGGCTTTCACGTCGATCGCGGGCTCGCGCCGCTCGCCGTCGGCGCCGAAGGCGTCGGCCGCATGCGCCACCAGCTGGCGGCGCCATTCCGTGATCTGGTTCGGGTGAACGTCGAAGCGCTGAGCGAGCTCGGCGAGCGTCGCATTGCCTTCGAGCGCGGCCAAGGCCACCTTCGCCTTGAACGCCGGTGAGTGATTTCTGCGTGGTCGTCGCATCGGGAAACAGCCTCCTGGTCGGCGAGAATCTCGCCTCGTGGAGCGCCCGTTTCCACCTATCCGACCTGTCTCAATTCCTCAGACCACCTCTCCCGGCGCGAGTCGCATGGCATACCCACCTCGCCGTCGCTCGTGCACTGGCCCATGTATGCCAGGGCAGCTCCGCCCGTGCACCCTCGCGCGCCGCGGCCCCGGGATCCCGACGAAGTCGTTGGGTTGAGCGCGGCGCGTCCCATCACGATCTAGTCGTTCGGTATCCGCCCGCCCGATCCGCCCGCCCACCCCCACACCCGAACGGCCGCCCCGCGACGGATCGCGACGCGCGACCACGGCTTGGCCCGCCCCCGGCCTGCCCTCGGCCTAACACTCGTTGCAGCCGACAAAGCGGCCCACCATCTTCTACTCTTCTAATGACGCCCTGGCCGCTTTGCGGCTGAACTTGGGCGTTAGGTGGCCACGGCGTTCCACGCGGTGAAAGGATCGACCGCCGAACCGCTCTCGGCGTCCCTGCCCCTCGGTCCTTGACGTTCGGTACACACTACCTGATATTACGTTTTACGATATAGCGCGGTGCGTATTATATGCTCAGCCCTGCCCTGCTCATTCTCGCTTCGCTCGCCGATGGCGAAAAGCACGGCTACGCGATGATGCAGGACATCCGCGCGTTCGCGAATGTCGATCTCGGAGCCGGAACGCTGTACGGCGCGATAAGCCGCCTCGAGCAGCAGGGGCTCATCGAACCACTGCGCGCCGATGATCGCCGTCAGCCGTATCGGCTGACGCAGGCCGGGCGCAAATCCCTGGCGGCACAAATCGCTGAACTCGAGCCCGTCGTTCGCACCTCGGCCCGTCGCCTGAGAATGGCATGAGTCCACGATCGCGAGCGGTATTTCGACTTTATCCCCGATGGTGGCGGCGGCGGTACGGCGCCGAACTGGAGGCGCTCGTCGACGAGACGGATCGAGGATGGCCGACGACGGTAGATCTGATCGTCAGCGCGCTCAGAGTGCGCGCGACACAACGTGTGCCGCGCGACCGAGGGCGTGAGCTCCGCAACCTCTTCTGGCTCCCGAGTGGTGCGCTGCCGCTGTTGATGTCGCTGCTCGCGATGTCAGCGGTGCTTGAGTACGCCGTCCGCTTCGGAACTGCGCCGCAATCCGACGAAGGCACCGCCGCGCACGTGTGGCAGCTGATGATGGGATGCCAGCTTCCGATCGTCGTCTACTTCGCGATGCGATGGGTGCCGCGCTACGGCCGACGTGCTGCCGGCGTGACTGCGGCTCATTTCGTCGCCGCGTTCGCGGCAGCGTTTCCCGTCTGGTGGTTCGGCTGGTGATGCGTCCGTTCGTCCGGGCTACGTGGCGATGGATGCGCCGGGTCATGGTCGGGGGAGTCGTCGCCCTGATTCTGATCGTCCTCGGAATTTGGATCGAGCATTCGATCCCCCTCGAACTTCCAAGGCCGACAGGATCGTATCCGGTCGGGCGCACCCATCGCACGATCGACTCGACTTCCGCGACATGGCTCTGGTATCCCGCTGCCGTATCCTCCCCGATTGCGCCCTACCTCCCGGCCGACATTCGCGCCGAGTGGCAGCGGATTCGTCCCGGCATCATCAATTTGCTCACGCGCGATCTGTCGAAGGTGCACGGGCACAGCGTCGACGACGCTCCATTCGCAAGGACGGGGGCGGTGCCAGTCGTCGTGTTCCGCGGCGGGGGCGGCGGCGGGACTCTCAGCTATCAATCATTGGCTGAGGATCTCGCAAGCCATGGGTACGCCGTCGCCGGCCTCGAGATAAAGCTCGACGCGAATCCCGAGACGTGCGTGGGCCGGCCCGACGAGGACGCGTGCGCGACGAGGCTCATGAACGACGCGACTCGCGCGATGGGCGCCGCGATTCACGGCTTCGAATCGCTTGCGGCGGAAGACTCCATCTTTCGCCAACGCTTGGATCTGCAGCGGCTCGGAGTATTCGGGCATTCATTCGGCGGTGCGCAGGCAGCGGCGTTTTGCGCGAGCGACGTTCGCTGCAAGGCGGGCATCAACATCGACGGCAGACCCTTCGGCGCCGTGGTCCAGAGCAGCATCACGGTGCCCTTCATGTGGCTACTCTCGGATCACCGTTCGGCGAAGGGTCCGGAGAGTCGATTGATCCTTCGACAGATCCAGTCGATTTACGATCGCCAACCGCCGAACACGCGAATGGAGGTCGCCATTCTCGGAGCGAACCACCTGACATTCGCCGATGATGGTGGATTGCTCAAGAGCGGATTTCTACGTGCGATCATGCGCGTCATGGGCGTGTTGCACATCGACGGGCGGCGGCAAATCGAGGCGACGTCGCATGCCGTAGATACGTTTTTCGACGCTCACTTGAAGCACGAGGGATCGGCTGACGCGGTCGTGTCGCGCGCGTTTCCCGAGATCGTGCTGGGCGGTGAACCTCTCGACCGATGACCGGCCAGCCGATCATTCACGCCGGGGCAATCCACCTCGAGCCCGCTTGGAGCGTGTTCGTTCGGTGTCGAGAGGCGCTTCGGCGGCAGGGCATCGAACAGTGGGACGACGTCCATCCTACGAGAGACACCGTCGCTGACGACGTTGCCGCTGGCAGTCTGTATGTCATGTACGATGGATCGCGCTGCCAAGCGATCGTGACCATCGATGCGCGGCAAGTGGACTTCACCCGATTTGATGGACGCGTGAGTGATAGGAACTACGCCGCCGCCAGCAACTGCTCTTCGTACGCCGCCGGGCTGACATAGCCGAGGGTCGAATGACGCCGCTTCCGGTTATACCAGATCTCGATATACCGGAAGATCGCGCGGCGGGCCTCCTCCCGCGTGTGCCAATCGTTCTGCATCAACAGCTCGAACTCGAGCGTCGCGAAGAAGCTCTCGGCCACCGCGTTGTCGTAACAGTCGCCTTTCCCGCTCATGCTGGCAATCATGCCGTGCGCCGCCAACTCGGCCCGGTACTCGCCGGACGTGTATTGACTCCCGCGATCCGAATGATGGATCAACCCGGCCGCCGGACACCGCGCCTCACGCGCCATCCGCAGCGCGCTGAGCGCCAGCTCGACTTCCAACGTCTCGCGCATCGCCCAGCCGACACACCGGCGCGACCCAAGATCGAGGACGGTCGCGAGATACAACGGCCCTTCGCGCGTCGGGATATACGTGATGTCCGCGACCCACACGCGATTGATGCCGACGCCATTCACATCGAACTGCCGCGCGAGCAGGTTCGGCGCGATCGGATGGTCGTGATTCGAATCGGTCGTTGAGACGCGATGCCGTTTCGGCGGGCGCGCCACCAGGCCGTCTTCGCGCATGAGCCGCGCGACGCGCTTCGGGCTGGCGGGCAGCCCTTCGGCCTGCAGCTCGCGGTGCACGCGCGGCGCCCCGTAGGTCTCGTCGCTCTCGGCATGAATGATCCGCACGTGCGCCATCAGCACTTCATCGACGAGCGCGTGCCAACTCGGCGGGCGCTTGAGCGACGCGTAATAGCCCGAGGGCGAGACCTCGAGCACGCGGCACATGAGTCGCACTTCAAACTCGCCGCGATGGCGAGTGATCACGGCGTACCTCAACGCGACTCCTTCGCGAAGTACACCGCCACTTTTTTTGCGAACGCTTGCTCCTGCCGCAGGACCGCAATCTCGCGGCGCAGCCGGCGATTCTCCTGCTCCATCGTCTCGCCCGGCCTCGCGGGCTCGGTGCCCGCCTCACGCGCCTGCTGCTGCGCCCACGCGCGCAAGTGGTCGGGTCGCACATCGAGCTCGCGGCCGACTTGCGCCAGCGTCGCTCCCTCGGCCCGTCGCTCCGCCATCAACCGCACCGCTTCGGCTTTGAACTCGGCGCTGAACGCGCGCCGCTCACGTCGTGCTGCTGCTCCTGCTTTCTTGTTCGACTTCATGTGCCACCTCCGCCCCGAAATTAGGGCGAGTAAGGCGTCCACGAAATCGGGTCAACTCCACGTTAGGTGGCCACGGCGTTCCACGCGGTGAAAGGATCGACCGCCGAACCGCTCTCGGCGTCCCTGCCCCTCGGTCCTTGACGTTCGGTACACACTACCTGATATTACGTTTTACGATATAGCGCGGTGCGTATTATATGCTCAGCCCTGCCCTGCTCATTCTCGCTTCGCTCGCCGATGGCGAAAAGCACGGCTACGCGATGATGCAGGACATCCGCGCGTTCGCGAATGTCGATCTCGGAGCCGGAACGCTGTACGGCGCGATAAGCCGCCTCGAGCAGCAGGGGCTCATCGAACCACTGCGCGCCGATGATCGCCGTCAGCCGTATCGGCTGACGCAGGCCGGGCGCAAATCCCTGGCGGCACAAATCGCTGAACTCGAGCCCGTCGTTCGCACCTCGGCCCGTCGCCTGAGAATGGCATGAGTCCACGATCGCGAGCGGTATTTCGACTTTATCCCCGATGGTGGCGGCGGCGGTACGGCGCCGAACTGGAGGCGCTCGTCGACGAGACGGATCGAGGATGGCCGACGACGGTAGATCTGATCGTCAGCGCGCTCAGAGTGCGCGCGACACAACGTGTGCCGCGCGACCGAGGGCGTGAGCTCCGCAACCTCTTCTGGCTCCCGAGTGGTGCGCTGCCGCTGTTGATGTCGCTGCTCGCGATGTCAGCGGTGCTTGAGTACGCCGTCCGCTTCGGAACTGCGCCGCAATCCGACGAAGGCACCGCCGCGCACGTGTGGCAGCTGATGATGGGATGCCAGCTTCCGATCGTCGTCTACTTCGCGATGCGATGGGTGCCGCGCTACGGCCGACGTGCTGCCGGCGTGACTGCGGCTCATTTCGTCGCCGCGTTCGCGGCAGCGTTTCCCGTCTGGTGGTTCGGCTGGTGATGCGTCCGTTCGTCCGGGCTACGTGGCGATGGATGCGCCGGGTCATGGTCGGGGGAGTCGTCGCCCTGATTCTGATCGTCCTCGGAATTTGGATCGAGCATTCGATCCCCCTCGAACTTCCAAGGCCGACAGGATCGTATCCGGTCGGGCGCACCCATCGCACGATCGACTCGACTTCCGCGACATGGCTCTGGTATCCCGCTGCCGTATCCTCCCCGATTGCGCCCTACCTCCCGGCCGACATTCGCGCCGAGTGGCAGCGGATTCGTCCCGGCATCATCAATTTGCTCACGCGCGATCTGTCGAAGGTGCACGGGCACAGCGTCGACGACGCTCCATTCGCAAGGACGGGGGCGGTGCCAGTCGTCGTGTTCCGCGGCGGGGGCGGCGGCGGGACTCTCAGCTATCAATCATTGGCTGAGGATCTCGCAAGCCATGGGTACGCCGTCGCCGGCCTCGAGATAAAGCTCGACGCGAATCCCGAGACGTGCGTGGGCCGGCCCGACGAGGACGCGTGCGCGACGAGGCTCATGAACGACGCGACTCGCGCGATGGGCGCCGCGATTCACGGCTTCGAATCGCTTGCGGCGGAAGACTCCATCTTTCGCCAACGCTTGGATCTGCAGCGGCTCGGAGTATTCGGGCATTCATTCGGCGGTGCGCAGGCAGCGGCGTTTTGCGCGAGCGACGTTCGCTGCAAGGCGGGCATCAACATCGACGGCAGACCCTTCGGCGCCGTGGTCCAGAGCAGCATCACGGTGCCCTTCATGTGGCTACTCTCGGATCACCGTTCGGCGAAGGGTCCGGAGAGTCGATTGATCCTTCGACAGATCCAGTCGATTTACGATCGCCAACCGCCGAACACGCGAATGGAGGTCGCCATTCTCGGAGCGAACCACCTGACATTCGCCGATGATGGTGGATTGCTCAAGAGCGGATTTCTACGTGCGATCATGCGCGTCATGGGCGTGTTGCACATCGACGGGCGGCGGCAAATCGAGGCGACGTCGCATGCCGTAGATACGTTTTTCGACGCTCACTTGAAGCACGAGGGATCGGCTGACGCGGTCGTGTCGCGCGCGTTTCCCGAGATCGTGCTGGGCGGTGAACCTCTCGACCGATGACCGGCCAGCCGATCATTCACGCCGGGGCAATCCACCTCGAGCCCGCTTGGAGCGTGTTCGTTCGGTGTCGAGAGGCGCTTCGGCGGCAGGGCATCGAACAGTGGGACGACGTCCATCCTACGAGAGACACCGTCGCTGACGACGTTGCCGCTGGCAGTCTGTATGTCATGTACGATGGATCGCGCTGCCAAGCGATCGTGACCATCGATGCGCGGCAAGTGGACTTCACCCGATTTGGTGGACGCGTGAGTGTAGGAACTACGCCGCCGCCAACAACTGCTCTTCGTACGCCGCCGGGCTGACATAGCCGAGGGTCGAGTGACGCCGCTTCCGGTTATACCAGATCTCGATATAGCGGAAGATCGCGCGGCGGGCCTCCTCCCGCGTGTGCCAATCGTTCTGCATCAACAACTCGAACTCGAGCGTCGCGAAGAAGCTCTCGGCCACCGCGTTGTCGTAACAGTCGCCTTTCCCGCTCATGCTGGCAATCATGCCGTGCGCCGCGAGCTCGGCCCGGTACTCGCCGGACGTGTATTGACTCCCGCGATCCGAGTGATGGATCAACCCGGCCGCCGGACACCGCGCCGCACGCGCCATCCGCAGCGCGCTGAGCGCGAGCTCGACTTCCAACGTCTCGCGCATCGCCCACCCGACACACCGGCGCGACCCAAGATCGAGGACGGTCGCGAGATAGAGCGGCCCTTGGCGCGTCGAGATATACGTGATGTCCGCGACCCAGACGCGATTGAGGCCGACGCCATTCACGTCGAACTGCCGCGCGAGCAGGTTCGGCGCGATCGGGTGATCGTGGTTCGAATCGGTCGTTGAGACGCGATGCCGTCTCGGCGGACGCGCGACCAGGCCGTCTTCGCGCATCAGCCGGGCGACGCGCTTCGGACTGGCGGGCAGCCCTTCGGCCTGCAGCTCGCGGTGCACGCGCGGCGCCCCGTAGGTCTCGTCACTCTCGGCATGAATGATCCGCACGTGCGCCATCAGCACTTCATCGACGAGCGCGTGCCAACTCGGCGGGCGTTTGAGCGACGCGTAATAGCCCGAGGACGAGACCTCGAGCACGCGGCACATGAGTCGCACTTTAAACTCGCCGCGATGGCGAGTGATCACGGCGTACCTCAACGCGACTCCTTCGCGAAGTACACCGCCACTTTTTTTGCGAACGCTTGCTCCTGCCGCAGGACCGCCACCTCGCGGCGCAGCCGGCGATTCTCCTGCTCCATCGTCTCGCCCGGCCTCGCGGGCTCGGTGCCCGCCTCACGCGCCTGCTGCTGCGCCCACGCGCGTAACTGGTCGGGTCGGACATCCAGCTCGCGGCCGACTTGTGCCAGCGTCGCCCCCTCGGCCCGTCGCTCCACCATCAATCGCACGGCTTCCGCTTTGAACTCGGCGCTGAACGCGCGCCGCTCACGTCGTGCTGCTGCTCCTGCTTTCTTGTTCGACTTCATGTGCCACCTCCGCCCCGAAATTAGGGCGAGTGAGGCGTCCACGAAATCGGGTCAACTCCAGTTTGGACTTCCCCCGGTTGAGTAGACACCTCCAGCGCCTCGATCGAGATTCGAGGCAGGAGGTGGGAGATGAAGCGACGAGGACGACAGGCGTTTGATGAGCAGTTCCGGCGTGAGGCGGTGCGACTCGCCGAGTCCGGGACGATGCCGATCGCCGAAGTGGCACGCCAGCTGGGCGTGCATTTGGAGACGCTCCGCAACTGGCGGCGCAAGGCACGCGCAGCGGGCGACGGCGAGGCCGCGACCACGGTGCCATCGCTCGAGGAGGAGAATCGGCGGCTGCGTCGCGAGAACGCGCGGCTGCTCGAGGAGCGAGAGATCTTAAAAAAAGCGACGGCCTTCTTCGCCAAGGATGCACAATGAGGTTTCTGTTCATCCGCGCGCACGAAGGGATCTTTCACGTCACGACGATGTGTCGGGTCCTTCAGGTGTCGAAGGCCGGGTTCTACAAGTGGCGTGCGCAGCCGCTCAGTGAGCGGGTGAAGGCCGATGCCGTCCTCGCGGCGCGGATTCGCGCGATCCATACGGGGCGGCGCCGGTCGTACGGAAGCCCGCGCGTCCATCGCGACCTGCGTGCGGCGGGCGTGCGCTGCGGCGAGAAGCGTGTCGCACGCGTCATGCGCCAGGCCGGCATCCGGGCGATGGCACCGAAGCGCTTTCGGGTGACGACGCAATCGGGCCATCGTGCAGCGGTCGCCCCGAATCATCTGGCGCGTCGATTCGGCGTGAGTGCGCAGTCCGGCCCCAACCGCGTGTGGGCGGCCGACATCACGTACATCCCGACTCGTGAAGGCTGGCTGTACCTCGCGGTCATTCTCGATCTCGCATCGCGCCGGGTCGTGGGCTGGGCTGTGCGGACGCGCCTCGATCAGGAGCTCGCTCTCGGTGCATTGCGCATGGCGCTGCGGCACCGCGGGGCTCGCGGCGGGCTCCATCACTCGGACCGTGGCGTGCAATACGCCAGCGCGGCGTACCAGGCGCTGCTCGCGGGAGCAGGGTTTACACCGAGCATGAGTGGCGTCGGGGATTGCTGGGACAATGCCGTCGTGGAAAGCTTCTTCGCAACGCTCACGAAGGAGTTGCTGGCGGAGGGGCTGTTCGAGTCGCGGGCGATTGCGAATCGCGAGCTCTTTGCGTTTATCGAGATCTGGTACAATCGACAGCGGCGGCACTCATCGCTCGGCTATCGGTCGCCGGTCCAGTTCGAAGCAGAAATGAGCAAAGTCAGCTAACCAAGGTGTCTACTAAACCGGGTGAGCTCCAGTTGAAGCTGTGGCGTTAGATGGCTCGCGGAGGGATAGGAATGCCAACTGAGCGACCCGAATGGCCTGGCATTTGACATCAGCCCTCCTCGTGAGTGGACTTGTCCTCATAGGTGCCGGCATCCCGCTCATGCGCCGTCGCGTGCCACCTAACCGCTGGTACGGCATTCGCCTTCCGTCAACGCTCGCCGATGAGCGCACGTGGTACGCAGTCAATGAGCGAAGCGGGCGCGATTTGCTCGTCGTCGGCGCCATGGTCGTCTTCCTCGCGGTAACTGCCCCCCTCGCACTGCCTCACTGGCCACCAGAATTGCACGCGCTGCTCGTCGCGTTCGTGCTCATCCTCGGCCTCGCGGCAGTAACAGGTCGCGCGATCCGCTACATCAAGCGCTTGCCTCGGGACTAGTTGTTCACCGTTGGACCTCCCCGTGGCCGCCATCTAACGAACGCTGAAGCTGACAAAGGAGCTGTTGAAGTTTTGCGGCTCCGCCGCAAGACTCTTATATGTTCCTTTGCAGCTTAGCTCGGGCGTTAGCCGGCTACGACGATCACGGCAGAGCAGAGGTCTCGACGCAATGAACTGGAAGACTGCCGAACAAGTCGCAGAAGGATATGCGCGTTCAATGGGCCCGGATCTCGGTCCGATCTTCCACGCGCTTTCCACGGAGTTGACATGGGTGCATTGGCAATGGCGTCAGTATCGCATCCTGTTCGCAGATAAGGATTCGCGACTCGACATTCTGAATGAGGCCGCGCCGTTCTTCTTTAGAATCGTTCAAGACGTATTTTTCGAGGACACGCTTCTGGGCATCGCGCGCCTCGCGGGCCCGCCGCAGACCTTCGGCAAACAGAATCTCGCGGTGACGCGCCTTCCTCCACTGATGAAATCCGCGTCACTTCAATCGGACGTGGAAAACCTTGTCGCGACGGCGACAACCACGGGTCGTTTTGCGTTTGACTGGC
>CAVTOB010000003.1:0-2962046 GCA_963736315.1 uncultured Gemmatimonadaceae bacterium
AGGCGGGATCGACAATGACGGACTCTTCTTCCCTGCCGAACGACCGGAGAGTTGCCTACTTCTCCATGGAAATCGCCCTGCGGCCCGATCTGCCGACCTATGCCGGCGGCCTGGGAGTCCTGGCGGGCGATATGCTCCGTTCGGCCGCCGATCTGGGGGTCCCCATCGTCGGCGTCACGCTGGTCTACCGGAAAGGCTACTTCCGGCAGCGCCTCGACAGCCAGGGGAATCAGCAGGAGGAGCCGGCCATCTGGAAGCCGGAAGAAGCGTTGGAGCCGATGACTTCGGTGGTATCGCCTGGAACTCGCGGGCCGGCGCGTCCAGATCCGGGCCTGGCGATTCACTCTGACCGGCATTTCCGGCGCGACCGTACCGGTCTATTTGCTCGACACCGATCTGCCTGAAAACGACCCGGCGGACCGCTCGCTCACCGACTACCTGTACGGCGGCGATCCGTCCTACCGGCTTCATCAGGAAGCGATCCTGGGCATGGGCGGCGTCAAAATGCTGAACAGCCTGGGCCACACCGGCATCGAAAACTACCATCTGAACGAAGGCCACTCGGCGCTTCTGACGCTCACGCTGCTGGAACAGAGAATCGGCACGTCGCACCTGGGAACGGCGACGCGAGGCCGATATCGAAGCCGTGCGGCACCGGTGCGTGTTTACCACTCATACGCCGGTGCCGGCCGCCTTCGATAAATTCCCGCGCGATCTGGTCAACCAGGTGATCGGCTCCGACCGGGCCGCCGTATTGGACGTGACCAAGTGCTGTCAGGAAGGCATGCTGAACATGACCTACCTGGCGCTGCGCTTCTCGCACTATATCAACGGGGTTGCCATGCATCACGGCGAGGTCTCGCGAGGCCTGTTCCCCAACTATCCGGTCCGCGCCATTACCAACGGCGTGCACGCCGTCACCTGGACATCGCCGCAGTTCCAGGAACTTTATGACCGGCACGTGCCGGAATGGCGCAAGGACAACCTGTACCTGCGCTACGTCGTGGGCGTGCCGCTGGAAGAAATCCGGCAGGCTCACGCCGGCGCCAAGCTGGCTCTGCTCGCCGAACTGAAGCGAGCCACCGGCGCCGAGTTCGATCCCGCCGTCCTGACCATCGGTTTCGCGCGGCGCGCCACGGCCTACAAACGCGCCGACCTTTTGTTCACGGACCTGGAACGCCTGAAATCCATCGCCGCGACACGTTGGGCCGTTGCAGGTGATCTTCGGAGGCAAGGCTCATCCGCAAGACGCGGAAGGCAAGGAGATGATCCGGCGCGTATTCCAGGCCGCGCACGCTCTCGCGGGGAGCGTGAAAGTGGTCTACGTTCCGGATTACGACATGCGCTGGGCGCAACTCATGACCAGCGGAGCGGATCTGTGGCTGAACACCCCGCATCGGCCCTTCGAAGCCTCCGGCACCAGCGGCATGAAAGCCGCGCTGAACGGCGTGCCCAGCTTGAGCATTCTCGACGGCTGGTGGATCGAGGGCTGCGTGGAGGGATCCACCGGCTGGGCCATCGGCAAGGAAGAAGATTTGCCGGAAGATCACCGCGCCGAAGCTCTATCGCTGTATGACAAGCTCGAAAAGGTGATCGTGCCTCTGTTCTACAATCGCCGGGACGAGTTCGCCGAAGTCATGCGCTCCACCATCTCTCTGAACGGATCGTTCTTCAATACCGAGCGCATGATGGACCAGTATCTTTCCAACGCGTATACCGGCTGCACGAATCACTCGCGGGGCTGATGCTACGCTGGAACCAATGGGCCCGCTCTCGTCCGATGAGCTCCGCCGGATCGATGCATACTGGCGCGCCGCGAACTATCTGTCGGTCGGACAGATTTATCTCTACGACAATCCGCTGCTGACCGAGCCTCTCAAGATCGAGCACGTCAAGCCGCGCCTGCTGGGGCACTGGGGAACCACGCCCGGCCTCAATTTCATCTACGTCCACTGCAACCGCGCCATCGTGAAGTACGACCTCGACATGATCTACGTCTGCGGACCGGGTCACGGAGGTCCGGGCATGGTCGCCAATTCCTGGCTGGAGGGAAGCTACACCGAGCGTTTCCCCAACATCACGCAGGATGCGCAGGGGATGCAGCGGCTCTTCAAGCAGTTCTCGTTTCCCGGCGGCATCCCCAGCCACGTCGCGCCGGAAACTCCCGGCTCGATCCACGAAGGCGGCGAGCTGGGATATTCGCTGCTGCACGCCTACGGCGCGGCGTTCGACAACCCCGATCTGCTCGTCTGCTGCGTCATCGGCGACGGCGAGGCGGAGACCGGCGCGCTCGCCACCAGCTGGCACTCGAATAAGTTCCTGAACCCCGTGCGCGACGGCGCGGTGATTCCGATTCTTCATTTGAACGGCTACAAAATCGCCGGGCCGACCGTGCTGGCCCGGATCGATCGCAGCGAGCTGACCAGCATGCTCGCAGGGTTGCGGCTACGAGCCGCATTTCGTCGAAGGCTCCGATCCCGCGCTGGTGCATCAGGAGATGGCCGCGACGCTCGACGCGGTGATCGAAAAAATCCGCGGCATTCAGAAACGAGGCCCGCGAGAAACGGCTACACGAAACGCCCCGTGTGGCCCATGATCGTGATGGTCACGCCCAAAGGCTGGACCGGCCCCAAGGTAGTGGACGGCAAGCAGATCGAAGGAACGTTCCGCGCCCATCAGGTGCCTCTGGCCGAGCTTGCCACCAAGCCCGAGCATCTGAAGATGCTGGAAGCGTGGATGCGCAGCTATAAGCCGGACGAGCTATTCGATGACACCGGCCAGCCCATTCCGGAACTCAAGGCTTTGGCGCCCCAAGGGAACGCGGCGCATGGGCGCGAATCCGCACGCCAACGGCGGTCTGCTGTTGCGCGAGCTGCGCATGCCCGATTTCCGCGAATATGCCGTGCCCGTGGCGGCGCCTGGCGTCGAAATCGCCGAAGCCACGCGCGCGCTGGGGCGCATGCTGCGCGATACCATGAAGCTCAATGCGGACAATTTCCGCGTCTTCGGTCCGGACGAGACGTCCTCGAACCGTTTGGATGCCGTGTTCGAGGTGACCGACCGAACCTCCGAGGCGGCGATCTATCCGATCGACGATCACGTTTCCCGCGACGGACGCGTCATGGAAGTGCTCAGCGAGCACATGTGCCAGGGGTGGCTCGAAGGCTACCTGCTCACCGGGCGGCACGGATTCTTTTCCTGTTATGAGGCGTTCATCCACGTCATCGATTCGATGTTCAACCAGCACGCCAAATGGCTGAAGGTCACGCGGCACATTCCGTGGCGGCGGCCGATCGCGTCTTTGAATTATCTGCTCACCTCGCATGTCTGGCGCCAGGATCACAACGGATTCAGCCATCAGGATCCGGGGTTCATCGATCACGTGGTCAACAAGAGCGCGGAAGTGGTGCGTGTGTATCTTCCGCCCGACCCAACACGCTGCTCTCGGTGGCCGACCATTGCCTGCGCAGCAAAAACTACGTCAATGTGATCGTCGCGGGGAAGCAGCCGGCTTTGCAGTGGCTGGATATGGATGCCGCCATCGCGCATTGCACCGCGGGAGCCGGCATCTGGCACTGGGCCGGCAACGACGGGGACGCCGAACCCGACGTGGTGATGGCCTGCGCCGGCGACGTTCCCACGCTGGAGACCTTGGCCGCGGTCGATTGGCTGCGCAAGCACATTCCCGACTTGAAAATACGCGTGGTGAATGTCGTGGACCTGATGGTTCTCCAGCCGCGCAGGGAACATCCTCACGGCATGACCGACGAGGAGTTCGACGCTCTGTTCACCAAGGACCGGCCGATCGTCTTTGCCTTTCACGGCTATCCCTGGCTGATTCATCGCCTGACCTATCGGCGGACGAATCACGACAACATGCACGTGCGGGGATACAAGGAAGAGGGAACCACCACGACGCCGTTCGATATGACCGTTCTGAACGATCTGGACCGGTTTCACCTGGCGGGCGACGTGATCGATCGCGTGCCCGGGCTGGCGGAGCGAGCCGCGGCCCAGAAACTCCTCCTGCGCGACAAACTGATCGAGCACAAGCTGTATATCGACCGGTACGGCGAAGATATGCCGGAGATTCGCAATTGGCGGTGGTCTTAGGGCCACTGCGCGTCTATGCGATTTGCATTGCTGCCTGCTCCGGACAACGTGCCCGGAACTCCTTCAGCCGGTGCTCCGCGTCCGGAATCAGGTCGAGTCTGCGCGCGATCTCGCGCTCCGTCCGGCGCCACAATTCCAGATCGCACTGGTTGAGACGCTCGAGCGTAGCGTACAAGTCCGGGCCCCAGGAATGCTTGAGCCACTCCTGACGATCGGCCGGGTTTGCTCCTAACGGACGGCTGACGTTTTGCGGAAGGTAATCCAGTCGCAGACGGGGGAATGCCGGCTTCAGGAAATACTCCGCCGCAACCAGGCTCTCGTCGAACTTTTCCACCAGCCCGGGAATCGCCATCTTCCCGACAACGTCCGCGGCCACGTCCACGTCGTGGGTATCCACCGGCCGTGTGAAGGCTCCGCCCAGTGCCAGCATCGTCACCTGGACATTGCTCACCAGATGCGGCGCGCTATCCATCAGCTTCTTAAGAAAAGCTCGCGAAGATTCCTGGCGGGCCAGGCGGCACAAAGGATCGTCGGAATCGATGCGCTGAAAATACGAATACAGCGATTGCAGGCGATCCAGCGGATGCCTCAGAAAACAGCAGTCGAAAATAATCGTGTTCGGCACAATCGGCTTGGGATAGCGCAGATGATGGCTCGAGATCGCCTGTATCGCCGCATGGCTCCGAGATAAAATCGGCCAGACTGACGTGATCCAGCACCGAAACATCGTCGGGTCCATGGACCGTGGCGAAACCCTTCGGAAACTCACGTTCGAGGATGGACGCGATGGTGCTGCCACCATTCTTGAAGATATGGTAGTGAACGATCAAGAATCGCGTCGCAGAAACCGGCAGCCGGAAATCCATGCGCAGTCTTCTATGTTTGAGCGCTTCAGACTGGAAATAGTTTCCAGTTTTTCCGCAAAATCACTAAATTACATAAATTATAAATAGGAAAAACCTGAGTTGTCTCTACTCGAGAGAGACAACCCCCGACTTGGGGGCTGGACGTGAGCCGGAGCTTCAGGTAAGGATCGCTGGAAGCGAACTAACTTAGTGTAAGGCAACCTTGCCGCGGAGGCAAGAGTGTTCGAAGGTCAGCGGCCCAACAAGCCTTCCACCGCCGCGATCAACACGCACACCACAGTGTGGGCGATAAAGCCGTAATGAATCCAGAGCCGGGTAAACCGGACCACCAGGAGAACGTCGCGCGCGGCGAACCCGTCGCCGGTGCCAAAACAGCTGCGCACGGCGGGAACAGGGCGCAGGGCGAGAACGACTCGCACGGCGCAGTATGCACCGCTGCCCGCGGGTGGAACCAATAGTTCCGGAGCCGCTTCGCCAGTTGCGGGTAGCGAAAAGTTTTAGTACCGCGATGAAATCCGGCAGGTACCGGGGATGATAGGCCTATACAGCGGTGAATAAAAGGGTTATGCTGGAGGAGCTAGAAAGACCGCATCGGAAGCGGTGCTGCGAGGTGTGTTGCTTACCGTTTCCGATGCGGCTCGCCCATTTCGGGCGGCAGATCCCGGCGTCCGTCCGATCCACTCCGCTGAGGCCCGCGTCCAATCAAGTTCCTCAACAAAGCGGTCCGAACTGAGACCTCGGACCCAGGAAGATCGTTAGAAGGCTTCCGCCCACAAAAAACCCCTCTGATTGCAACTTGCACCAACGAAAGAAGGAGCGGTTCAAAACTTCAATACCGTCTCCCGCAAGCACGCTAAATATAGCCCCTCGCTTCTTCCGCTCGAGCCTGCTGCAAACAGAGGGCAGGTTTTCAAAGAGTACTTCATCAATTCACGTGTAAGAGAAGCACGTTCGCCTCCAAGCGTTACATCCTTTATTTCAGGCAGATACAGACTCGCGTCGACGGCACGGGTGCGGGGTCCTGCCCCGCCCCCTGTGTCCCTGTGACACGCTGTGACACAATTGTGTCCGTGCGCGGCATCGCGGCTCATCTCGCTGATCCTGATGTCCTGTGGGCCTGCTCGGCGGCCAGAACCCGTGCCAATGACGAGGATTTCCACGTCTATCGCGACGCGCCCCGGCTCCTGCTGACCCCGCAGCGGCTCCGGCTCCTGCAGCGCGAACGCGAGCGCCAGTCGCCCCGCTGGGAGCAATTCGACTCGCTGATGTCGGGCGGCGCGGCCATGCCCGAGCCCGGCTTCGCCTGGGCGCTTTACTACCAGGTCACCCGCCAGCCCAGCGGCCGCCGGAAAAGCCATCGACTGGGCCCTAGGACGAGCAGCCCGACGCAAGTATCCTGCGCCAGCTGGCCCTGGTGTTCGACTGGTGCGGGCCGGCGATGACCCCGGCGCAATCCGACCGCCTGGCGGCCAAGATCCAGACGGCTGCTCGCGAAGCCATCGGCCAGCGACGTCCGCGGCCAAAGCGCCCGCGTCTTCGCGGCCATCGCGCTGGCCGACCGCCTGCCGGACCAGGGCAACGCCATCTTGAGCGAGATCGTCCAGAAATGGTGGCGCACGCAGATCGTTCCCCAGCTCGCGGCCAGGTCACCGGCGCTTCCTCGAGAGCAACGCTACGCCCTCTACGAGATGCTGCACGTGCTGCGCGACAACGTGAAGATCGACCTGCGCGAATCCGCCGCCGGCTATTTCAAGAATCTTCCGCTGGCGCACCTCACCGGGCACTATCCCGCTCCGTTTCGCCGGACCCGAAAACGAATTCCTGATTCCCGTGTATCTGCACGACGGGAATCCCGACCCGGCGGATGCCGCGATGTCTCGCGCCGCCGGCCTGGCCATGGTGGCCTACGATACCAACGCTCTCGACAGCCAGTTCTTGCAGGGCTGGCTGATGCGGGACCGTTTCCTGATGCGCGGCAGCCTCGGCGCGGTCTACGAATTCCTGTGGGCCAATCCCTATCAGCCGGGTTTGAACTACGACCAGGTTCCTCTCGTGTTTCACGAGCCCTACACCGGTGAGGTATTCGCCCGCACCAGTTGGGATGAGGACGCCACCTGGATCGGCTATTTTGAGGGACGCCTGCAACTGTTCCAGAACGGCCGCCTCCAGACCTTGCGCGAAGGCGCGGCGGTCAGTCCGGTCCAGGTCGGCGCCGCGACCATCACCAGCGCGCCCGCGAAAGATGCCGCGAAGTTCCGCCTGGAGAATCGAGACCCTGTTCGTCCTGGGTTTGGCCCCCCGATCCGAGTACGCCGTGGAAATCGACGACCAGGAGATGGAATTCCTGGATACCGACGCCGGCGGCACGCTCCAGGTGCCCGCTTCCGGCAGCACGGACGTGGGTGTGCGGATGAGGCTTCGGGGCCCGATCGCTGAAAACGTGAAGGCCACGCCGCGGATGCGATAAAATGATCCTGTGAGCGACAGTCCCGGCGCGAATTTCCCCGTTACACCAACACCAGCTACAGTTCCACCCGCCGCAACACCCTCAAGTACGCCGGAGGCGTCCTCGACATCTTGGCTTGCCGCGGTCGTGTTGGCTTGGATCATCCCGGGAGCCGGGCACGTGCTGCTGAAGCGGCCGGGCCGGGGAGCCCTGATCGCGGCATCCGTGACCTCCATGTACCTGCTGGGGCTGATGATGCGCGGCGTACTGTTCTCGCCTCAAGGGGGCGACCTGCTCACCACCGTGATCTACTACGGCGGCTTCGTGGGGAACCTGTTGTCCGGAATCCTGTATTTCCTGAGCGTGTGGCTGGGGTACGCCCAGCCGGATATGGCGGGGCACGTCCACGATTACGGCACCAAGTTCCTGGTCGGGGCGGGGCTGTTGAACCTGCTGGGCATGGTGGACGCGTTCGAAATCGCGACACGCAGAAAGGACTAGGGAGAAAAGACTAAGGTGCCCAAGGTAAACCTTTCACATTTCGAGGCTTCCGTCCTGTTTGCCCTGGTGACCTCGGTGGTCCTGGGCATTGTGACCAAGCGTACCGACCGGGAACGGTTCCGGTACGCGGTCTACTGCTTCGCCTGCTTCCTGGGAGCCCTTTTCGGCCTCAGCTGGCTCATGTACCTGGGCCACGGATAAGCCCTACAGCCGATTTCCTGAAACTCGCACCCGGCCGGCTGCGTCACATAAAAGAGAGTTATACTCGTACATGAAAGGAGTCCGTTTCATGCGTCGTTTGCTAGGACTCGCCATTATCGCCGGTTTCTCACTTCTCCCAGCTTTGCCGCGGACACCAAGTCCACGGACCAGCCAGCCACCCAAAGCAAGAAGCAAGAAAGAAAGAAAGAAGAAGAAAAACAAGAAGAAGGATCCCGACGAGATCGGCAACCGCGACGTCGCCAAGGGCCCGAACTTCTATTCGCTGGAGAAGGAAATCGCGCTTGGCAAACAGCTGGCGCAGGACGTGGAGCGGCAGTCCAAAATCATCGACGACCCCATCGTGTCGGAGTATGTCAATCGCGTGGGCCAGAACATCGTCCGCAACTCCGACGCCAAGGTTCCTTTCACCATCAAAGTTGTGGAAGACGAATCGGTGAACGCGTTCGCCCTTCCCGGAGGATTCTTTTTCGTGAACACCGGCCTGATTCTGAGGGCGGACAACGAAGCGGAGCTGGCCGGCGTGATGGCGCATGAGATCGCTCATGTGTGCGCTCGCCACGGAACGCGCCAGGCCACCAAGGCGGAGTTGGCGAACTACATGACCATTCCCCTGATCTTCATGGGCGGCTGGGCCGGATACGGCATCCAGCAGGCGGCCGGCTTCCTGGTTCCCATGAGCTTGCTCAAGTTTTCACGCACCTACGAATCCGAAGCCGATATGCTGGGACTCCAGTACATGTACAAGACCGGCTACGATCCGGCGCTCCTTTGTGGACTTCTTCGAAAAGATCCAGGCGCTCGAAAAGAAGAAGCATGGAGCCGTGGCCGAGCTGTTCTCCAGCCATCCGATGACCGACGACCGGATCCAGGCGGCCCAAAAGAACATCCAGGAGAACCTGGAAGCCCGTCCGGAATACGTGGTGAACACTTCCGAGTTCAACGAAGTGAAGGCCCGGCTGGCCATGATCGAGAACCGCCGCAAGGTGGACGACAAGGGGATCCCAACAAGCCGCAGCTTCGCAAGAAGCCGGGCTCGGGCTCCGACGACAAGGACAGCAAGGGCGACGACGACGAGCGTCCGACGCTCAAGCGCCGCTAAGACCAGTTTTCCCTGGAGTGCACGACAAGAGCCCGCGAGGCTTCCAAAGAGCTCGCGGGCTTCTTCTGTTCATCGGGATCGCATACAGCGCCGACGTGCACGCCGGGCAGCGCTTGGCCGCAGTGGAATAGGATGCAGCACTGCGGGCAGTCTTTGGTCGACGCCGGAGCAGGAGGCGGCGGCGCAGGCATGAACCGGTTCACCTGCTTCACGATCAGAAAGATCACCAACGCCACGATCAGAAACTGGATCACCGTATTGATAAAGATCCCGTAGTTCAGCGTCGGGGCCCCGGCGGCTTTGGCCGCGGCCACCGTGGGATAACTTTGGCCGTTCAGGCTGACGAAGAAATTCGAAAAATCCATCTTCCCCGCCGCCAGCCCGATCACCGGCATCAGGACATCGTCGACCAGCGACGTCACAATCTTGCCAAACGCGGCGCCGATGATCACACCGATCGCCAGGTCCAGCACGTTCCCCCGCATGACGAACTTCTTGAATTCCGCAAACATGTTCGACTCTCCTGTTCCGATTAGTGTACCTTGTTACCATATTCGTTAACATGGTTTGGGATGGCGAAACCGGCACTCATTACCGTCATTTGCCCCTGCTGCGAGGCGGAGTTGCATATCGACCCGGTCACCTCGGCCGTGATCCGCCACAAAGCGCACGAGAAGCCCGCCACGTTCTCCGACATGGAGGCCGCGGTGAGCCGCTTCAAGACCGAAGCCGGCCGGCGCGAGGACGCCTTCAAGAAATCCGTCGAGGATCACAAGGTGCATCACGACGTGCTCAGCAAGAAGTTCGACGAGATGCTGAAGCTCGCCAAGGAGAATCCCGACGAGCCGCCGCCCAAGCGGGATATCGATTTTGACTAGCCCCCGCGCTGCCAAAGCGAGTAAGCCCAAAACCGCGGCCGAGCGCCAGGCCCGCGTCACGAAAATCCTCGCGATCCTGGACCAGATGTATCCCGGCGTCACCTGCGCCTTGCATCATTCGAACGCCTGGGAGCTGCTGGTAGCCACGATCCTCTCGGCACAGTGCACCGATAAGCGCGTCAACATGGTCACGCCCGGTCTGTTCCGCAAGTATCCCACGATCCAGGACTTCGCGGCGGCCAAGTCGGGCGCGCAACGCCGGGATGACGCTCTCGGACGGCGACGACGCGTTCGACGATTTCTTTCGGCTGCACGAGGCGACGCTCGATCGTCACGGCGCCGGCGTCTATCTTCCGCGCGACGCGTTCCGCGCGTTCTGCGCGGCACTCAGCCGAAACGGACTGGGCAAGCTCTACCAGGTTCGCAGCAAGGACGGCGCGCCCGCGGCCGCGCAGCTCGTTTTGCTCGGGCCGCATTTCGTGAGTCACACCGCCTGCGCGGGCGCCGACCCCGAGTCGAACAAGCAAGGCGCGTCCGCGTTTCTCCGATGGAGCGCCTTCGAGGCGCTCGCCGCGCTCGGCTACAAGGGAAACGACCTCACCGACGCGACGCTCAATCCGGTCACGCATTTCAAGAGTCAACTCGGCGGGGCGCTCGAGCTCTCGTTGGTGCTTCAGAGTCCGCGCTCTCGCCGCTACGTCTGGAACGAACGGGCCGACACAGCGGTCGCGCGCGCGCGCGGAAGCGCCGGCGCCCTGGTGAGACGCCTCGCGCGGCGCGGCGGAGACGGAGAAGGCGCTTGAATCCGCGCACCGGCGCCGAGGCACTGTGCGACGCGCTCGAGCGCGAGGGCGTCGAGTGCGTGTTCGGCCTTCCCGGCACGCAGACCGTCGAGATCTACGACGCGCTGCGTTCGAGTCGGATTCGTTCGATCGTGCCGACGCACGAGTTGGCCGCCGCGTTCATGGCCAACGGCTACGCCCGCGCGTCGGGAAAGCCGGGAGTGCTGATTACGATCTCGGGACCGGGCGTCGCCTTCGCTCCGGCCGGCCTCGTCGAGGCGAAGCTCGACGGTGTTCCACTGGTCCATTTCACGGTCGCGCCGGCGACCGGGCCGACGGGCGATCCGTCGTTTCAGGCATTCGATCAAGCCGCTTTCGCGCGCCCGATCGTCAAGACCGTACTCCGAGCGAACGAACGCGGACAGATCGCGAGCGTCGTGCGTGAAGCTTTTGCGCTCGCGACCGCGCCCGAGCCCGGACCCATCTTCGTCGAAATCGCCGCTCGCGCGCTGAGAGAACGCGCCGCGGATTCGCCGACCGATCGAACGGCCGCCCCTCCCCCCCGTGCGTCGTCCGACCGTTCAATCGACGATCGGTCGCTGGCTGAACTCGTCGAGTCGGTCGCGGCGGCAAAGCGCCCTCTTTTCTTCGTGGCCTGCGATTGCGGCGACGCGGCCGAAGCGCTCGCCAACGTCGCGACCGCGGGACGCGTGCCGGTCCTCGTGCCCGCGCCCTCGCGCGGTGTCGTGCCGGAAGACCACGCGTGGACGTTGTGCTGCGACGACCAGCGTACCTCGTTCGGCCAGATACAGGAGGTCGTTTCGGCCGCCGACCTCGTCGTCGTCATCGGCACGCGACTCACGCACGTCGCGACGGCCGGCTTCCGTCTCTCGCTCGCGCCGGAACGCGTGGTCTGCGTTTCGGATACGGGAGCGACGCTTCCGCACGGCTATTCCGCGCGCGCGTACGCCCACTCGTCGCCGTCGCGAGCGCTCGAGCGTCTCGCCGGCGCGGCATCGCGTTTCGCCTCCACATGGTCGGCGGGCGACGTCTCGCGGTGGCGACAGCGCTTCGGCGACGCCAAGCCCACCGATCCGCCTGAGCCGGTCGTGGACGGGGGAACACCCGCCGCCTTCTTCGCCGCTCTACGCGCGGCGCTCCCGCGCGACGCATTTCTCGTCACCGACTCCGGACTGCACCAGGTCTTGACCCGCCGGCACTACGACGTACTCTCGCCGCGAGCACTACTCTACCCGAGCGACTTCCAGTCGATGGGTTTTGGTCTTCCCGCGGCGATCGGCGCCAAGCTCGCCGCGCCGTCACGCGCCGTCGTCGTCGTCATGGGCGACGGTGGACTCGCGATGACGGGCCTCGAGCTGCTCACCGCCGTCCGCGAGAAGCTCCCCGTCGTGGTCGTCGTGTTCAACGACGGGCAGCTCAACCTGATTCGCCTTCAGCAGCTCAAGGAGTTCGGACGCGCCAGCGGGGTCGAGCTGCTCGTCCCCGACCTCGAGCAGTTCGCGCAATCCGTCGGCGCGCAATACCGCGCCGCAACCGACGACTTCGCGAGGACGATGGCCGAGGCGCTCGATGACAAAGGCCCGACGCTGATCGAAGTCGCCGTCGGCGATTCCAGAACGATCGCGGGCGTACGCGCGAAGAGCCTCGCGCGAGAGACGGTGCGAAAGATCGTGGGGCCGGGAGTGGTGAGCTGGCTGAAGAAGCTGCGATAGGGCGGCTCTCTCGCCTCACGGTTTTAGGGGTCGCGAAAGTATGCTGTCGTGCGTCGCGAGCGCCGGCTTGGGCACCAGCCCGGCATTCACGAATCCGAGCGACGCGAAGAGAGGCAGAGTCGACCCATTGGGCAGCGGCTGGTACGCGCTGAGATCGATGTCGGAGAAATTCAGCTCGAACACCGCGATCGCCTTCGCCGAATCAAGCAGCTTCTCCTGCCGCCGCAAATACGCCGCCTGCTTCGCCGGCGACGACTGGACCGCACCGACCGCCGCCGACGTCCATCCGCCTTCGACGACCATGATCGGGATCGCGCGGCCGTTGGCGATTCGCGTGTAATAGTCGAGCGGAATCTGAGCCGCGTCCGAGTACACGAAGTACGGGTATGACGACAGCGCGAGCACCTCGTTGAAAGGGAAATCGTGAAAGTCCGTCTCCGCCCCCTGGTACGCGCCGGGCGGCGGTCCCCACGCGACGTCGGCCTGGATGCTCGCATAGAGATGCGGCTGCTTCCCGCCCAACGAACGCACGTCCGCCGCGGCGGCGTTCGTCATTGTGACCAGCGCCGCGTACACGGCGGGCGCGATCTGCAGGCGAATCAGATTCGTCTCGGCGGCGAGACCGAGGTAGTCGGGGCGAATCGCCGAGACGAGCGCCTGCACGTACTGGCGATAGACCGTCTGCACCGCGGTGTCGGTGATGCTGCGATGCAGCGCAAGGAGCTCGGGCGCCTCGGCGGCGCGATTCAGACCGTCGGTCACGTCCACCGTGATCGTCAGCGGCAGCGCTCGCGACCGATAGAGATTCGCGAGCGGAAGATCGATCGTGTTGACGTACGTCGCGGCGGTCGTGCCCGTGAGGAGCGCCTTGTACGGGACGCTCACGTGCATGATCGCCGCATCCGCGTGCGGCGTCCACGCGTTGATCGTGGCGAGCGCCGATTCGTTCGTGGGCTGCGGCGGGTTGGCCGAGAAACCCATGCGAAACGTGCGAGGCGGCAGCGTGTTGTTCGTCTGCGGGCCCGAGGTGGTGCCCTTGCACGACGTGATCGCGGCCAGGGCGAGCGGCCAAACGGCGCGCGCACATGTCATTCGGCTACCCCCAAACAGGTCGTTCAACGAAAGCTCGAACGGCGACACCGCGCCAGTTCATCTCGACACGAGCGCTGTCCGCTCGATCTTGGCCCGCGGCGAATGGAACGCGATTTCGCTGGATGTGGCGGTGACCTACGTCGCCGGCGACGTCGTCGTGCCCTTTCACGGGACGAGGCAGGTTGCCTCTCACGACGAACATCATCTAGGCGCGTTTTCTGATCGACGCCGCGCCCCCGCTCTTGACGGGCCGGAAACCAGCCGCCACATTGGTCTCCCTCACCTAGTGAGTGGAGGCCGAATCGATGACGCGCGACGCCAACGCGATGCTCCACGGGGCGCTCGACGTGCTCGTACTGAAGACGCTCGCCGCCGGGCCGATGCACGGATACGGTATCACGCGATCGATCGAGGAGCGCACGCGGCACGAGCTCGACATCCTGGATTCGGCCCTCTACAAAGCCTTGCAGCGCCTCGAGGCTGCCGGCGCGATCGGGTCCGCCTGGGGCGTGTCGGACAACAATCGCCGCGCCAAGTACTACTCGCTCACCGCGCGCGGGCGCGGGATGCTGCGCAGCGAGACCGCGACGTGGAAGCGATTCGTCGCCGCGGTCACGGGCGTGCTCGAGCCCGACGAGGCGTAGCCGGATGCGTCGCTTCTCGACCGGGGTTCCACCGGGCGTACGCCGCCTGATCCGCTTGCCCTGGACCCGCGCGCGAATGGAGCGCGATCTCGAGGACGAGTGGCGGTTTCATCTCGAAGCCCGCGCGGTCGAGCTCCGCGCACTCGGGTTGAGCGAGATTGAGGCGATGGCGGAGGCGCGGCGTCGCTTCGGAGATCCGAAAGAGCTGCGCACGGGATTGGTCGCGAGCGAAACTCGTCGCGCTCGCCGGCTCTTCGCCGTCGAATGGCTGGAGGACTGGACGCACGACCTCCGCTATGCGACTCGACAACTCGGACGGGCGCCAGGATTCTCGCTCGTCGCCATCGCCACGCTGGCGATCGGCGTCGGCGCGAACGCCGCGATCTTCAGCGTCGTCAACCGGCTCTTGCTCGACCCCGTGCCCTTCCCCGGCGGCAATCGAGTCGTCGCACTGCGACAGGTGTCGGCGGATGGGGGGTTGATGTTCCCGATGGCCGGATCGATGGTGCGCGCGTGGGCGGCGAACGCGCGGACCGTCGAGGCCATCGCCAACCTCGGCGAGCGTCCAGTGCACGCCGACGAGGTCGCTGATCGCGATTCGATCCAGGCCGGGGTCGTGACCTCCGAGTTCATGAAAGTGCTCGCCCTGCGGCCGACGCTGGGACGTTCGTTCAACGCCGACGAATCGCGCGGCGAGTCCGGCGTGGCGATGATCGGCCACGCGCTGTGGCGAAACGGCTACGCCGGCAGGCGCGAAGCGGTCGGCTCGACGATCCACCTGAACGGCAAGCCATATGTGATCATCGGTGTGACGCCGGCCGGGATGGCCGTGCCGATGTCACTCAGTGCCGCACCAGACGTCTGGCTGCCTTACGACCTCGACGCGATTCAAGGCGCGACGTTCGGCGCGTTCGCCCGACTGCGCCGCGGCGTGACGACGGACGCTGCATCCGCGGAGCTGCAAGCGGCCGTGCGCACCCTTCCCGATTCGATCACCGACTCCAGCCTGCGCGCGCGCGCCATCCGTCCGCGCGACTTCGTCGAGGCCCGCGAAGCGACAACGCTGCGCGTCCTCTTCGTCGCCGTCGGCCTGCTGGTCCTGATCGCCTGCGCGAACATCGCGAATCTGCTGCTCGCGCGCGCGTGGAACCGCCGGCGCGAGTTCGCCGTGCGCGTGGCGCTCGGCGCCGGTCGGTCGCGCCTCTTCCGGCAGGTGATGGCCGAAAGTCTGACGCTCGCGGTCATCGGCGGAGTGCTCGGCGTGCTGCTCGCGTGGGAGGGACTCCGAATCATCATCGCGATGCGCCCACCTTCGCTTCAACATCTCGTCACAGTTCACCTCGACTCGGCCGTCGTGCTCTGGAGCGCGGCTTTGTCGGTCGGCTCCGGCGTGTTGTTCGGCGCGGCACCGGCGATCCTGGCGAGTGGCTCGATGGGGGACGGCATCCGCGCGGGCGCGGGAGGCGGCGCGGCCAATCTCGCCGCGCGGCGCGTCCGAGGCGCGCTCGTCGTGAGCGAAGTGGCGCTCGCGCTCGCTCTCCTCGTCGGCTCCGGATTGTTGATCCGGTCTTTCATCGCGCTGCAGCGCATGGATGTCGGCTTCGATCGCCGCGGCCTGACGTCGATCGGAATCCGTTTTGCTCGCGGCGTAGACGAACGGCAGCGCGAGGCATTGCGCGACGGGTTCGCCGCCCGGCTCGCGGCACTGCCGGGAGTGAGCGGGGTGGCGATCGGGACCCTTCCTTCCACTGGATTCCTCGTCGGTTCGGAGGTCGAACGCGAGGACGGATCGGCGAGCCGAACCTCTTCGGTGCGATCGTTCACGGCGGGCCTCGTGACACCGAACTACTTCGCCGTCTCACGCATTCCGATCGTCGAAGGTCGCACGTTCGACTCCACCGGGGCCGGCGCGCACGAGGCGGTCGTCAACCGGACGCTCGCGCGCCGGCTCTGGCCCGACGGTCACGCGGTCGGCTCGCGTTTTCGCGTCGGCGGGGGGCCGAAAGGCGAATGGACGACGGTCGTGGGCATCGCGGCCGACGTACGCGTTCCATGGTTCGGTGGCGACCGCAGCGACCTGCAGATCTACACGCGGCCGCCGGCCAACATGTTTGCCCTCGGCTTGCTCCTGCGATCCTCGTTGCCGATCGGCGCGTTGGTTCCGATGCTGCGTCACGCCGCCGCACAGACCGATTCGCGCATCTCGCTTGGGCAAGCGACCGACGCCGACGAACTCGTCTCGCGGGCCCTCTCGCCGTCGCGGTTCGCGACGACGCTTCTCGGTGCATTCGGCGCGATCGCTTTGCTGCTTTCCGCCGTGGGACTGTACGGCGTCGTGGCATACGCGGTGACACAACGGACGCGAGAGATCGGCGTGCGCGTCGCGCTCGGCGCCAGGCCCGAAGAAGTTCGCCGACTGGTGGTCGGGCACGGACTGCGCCTCGCCACCGCCGGCGTCGCGATCGGCCTCGTTGGGGCGGCGGGTGGCGTGGGATTGATGAGAAACCTGCTCTACGGCGTAGGTCCGCTCGACCTTACGACATTCGTCAGCCATCCCGGTCGTTCTGTTGGCCGTCGCGGCGCTCGCGTCAGCCGTTCCGGCGCGCCGGGCGCTGCGAATCGATCCGATGGAGGCGCTCCGAGCGGAATGAGGTGCCGCGCGGCACATTTTGCATTGGCGTGCGCTCTCCTCGCGGGCGGCTGTCGTCACCACGTCGATCTCGAACCGGTGCCGGCGATGCGGCCGCACTGCTGGTGGACCAGTCAGTACGTGGCGGTGGCGCCCGTCTGGCTGGCGTCGCGTTTCGAAAGCGCATTGGCCGCGAACGGCTACCCGAATTCGCGCATGCGGCGAGACGGCGATAGCGCGTGGGCGACGTCCGATCCGCGACCCGGGATCTCTTCGACTCGCCCCGCGTATTCATTCCGCGTCGTCGCGTACTCGGCGAACGACAGCGCCGCCTGCGCGTGGCGCGGGACGGCCGACGCGCCCGTTTCGCGCAAGCCCGCGGGCGCGCAGGCCTGTTTCCACGCGAACGCGCTCATCTATCGGCCCGCCGGCGGGTGGACGCCGGCCGACAGCGACGCTGCAGGATCTCGCACGATCGCGATGTGCAGCGAACTTTACAGAGAGGCGATCGGTGACTTGGTTAAACTAAAATGAGCACCGGTCCATCGTCGCGACATATCACGCTGCTCTCTGTCGCGCTTCTCCTGGTCGCTCACGGGACGGCCCTTCGCGCGCAGACGTCGCCGCGGATACCGGGCCACTTTCTCACGAGCGAGGCTGTGGCGATCGCCGCGGCCCGCCGGGGATGTCTCGAGCTCGGCGACCGCACGTACGCGTCAGACGTTCGTCAGATCGGCACCTGCGTCTCGATTGGCTTCGAGTCTCTCGGCGTCGCCGGCGGCGCGCACTGGTATTCCTCGCTCGCCAGCCGGCGCTGGCTCCTCGACGACCCGCCCAAGGGCCGGGCGGATACCGTCGTCGAGTCCGAGCTGGTGCTCTTCCGTGCGATCGGCGACACGCTCCTGACACCCGTGTGGCACTATCGCTTCGAACCCGAAGAGCTCCGCTCCGTCACGCCCCAAGTCGTCGCCGCGGACGGTGGGGTACTCGCTTCCATCGATGAATGTGTGAACGGCACGGGCGGCTGCAGCCAGAGCTTTCTCCTATGGCGCGGCGGCGCATGGAACAGCGTCCGCCTGTCGTTTCTCGATTCATTGACCCGTCGGTTCCCCGGCGCGATCAACCACGGATACCACGTGGACGTGCGGACGTTGCGCGCGAGCGCGGCCGTTTACTCGGCGGACGACGCCAACTGCTGTCCCTCGCGGGTCGCCGAGATGCGGTTGCGGCTGCGCGGCGACGCCCTGGAGATCATCGAGCTGCGCATCCGCTCGACAAACTGAAGGCGGTTCGACTCAAGCAAACGCGCGAGGATCGTCTCGTGCGTGCCGCCGGGCGGCGGCGTCACGAACAGCTCCCCGCGGACCAACTCGTACTTGTTGCCGTCGTCGGGCAGGCTGTGGACTTCCTCGAGCGTCCAGACTTTCGTCTTCGTCGCCACGTGCATGATCCATCCTTCCTCGGCGGAGGGAGCGTCGCGAGCATGCGCCGAAGGTGACACCTCGCGACCGGGCGACCATCGCCACGCGGTTGTGACTGTAATCATCGCAACGCGAAGGCCCTCGCCGAGCATACGCTCGGCGGAATCGCCGAGTCAAGCCGATGAGCGGCGCGCTACTCCGCGCGGAGAGCGTCCAGCGGATCGATTCGCCCCGCGCTCGTGGCCGGTATGATGCTCGCGGCCAGCGCGACGACCGAGAGCAACGCGGCCACTCCGAGGAAGATCGCCGGGTCGTACGCGCTTTCGTCGAACAACAGCGGCTGAACGAAGCGCGCCGCGGCCGACGCGATCCCGACGCCGACTGCCACGCCCACGAGCGCCATCCCCATCGCTCCGCGCGCGACGAGCGCGATCACCCGCCCGCTTCCCGCGCCCAACGCGATGCGAATCCCCATCTCGTGCGTGCGCTCGGTCACGAAGTAGGACGTGACGCTGTAGATGCCGATCGCCGCGACGAGCAGCGCGAGGAGCCCGGTGAGCGCAAAGACGATCGCTCCGAGGCGCCAGGGGCGGATCTGCGGGTCGATGAGGTCCTGGACGGGACCCAGTTTCGCGAACGTGATCGTCGGATCCATCGCGAACAGCGCCTTTCGTACGCCGGCGATCAACGACGTCGGCGATCCGGCGCCGCGTACGAGGAGCGCCGAGCCGCCGATGCCGACTTCTTGTCCCAACGGCACGTAGAAGTGCATCGGCGGATCTTCGCGCAGTCGAGCGCGATGCGTGTCTTCCGCGACGCCGACGACGCGGGTGCACGGGAGCGAAGGCTCGAAAACCTGAAGACACTGGCCGATCGCTCGCCGGCCGGGCCATGCCGTTCGCGCCATCAGGCTGCTGACGATCGCGACGCGTTCCGACCCCGCCCGATCCGCCGGCGTGAACGAGCGTCCGTCGACGATCCGCGTCCCGACCGTCGCGAAATAATCGTAGCTCACCGCGCTCACACTCGGACCACCGCTGGCCACGCGCGGCATCGAGTCCATCCCCATCGGGCGGACGAAGACACCGAAGCGATAAGAAAACGGCAGGCCGACGCTCACCGCCGTGTGCTGCACGCCCGGCAGACCGCGGATCCGCTCGGACGCATCGCTATAGAAAGACCGTCGACGCGCCCGTTCGGCGTCGCGCGCGGGCCCGTCCGGAATCTTGCCGATTGCCGAGCGGTTCACCTCGGCCCGCAGAATTTGATCGGCGTCGATCCCCAAGTGCAGCGTTCGGACGTTCCAGAGACTCCGGACGAACAAGCCCGCGCCGACGAGCAGCGCCACCGAGAACGCGGACTGCGCGACGGTGAGGCCAACCCGGAGCGTGCCGTGTCGCACTCCGCCGTCGCGAGCGGTGGTCTTGAGCGAGCTCGCCAAGCCGACTTTGCTCGCCTTCGCCGCCGGAATCAGTCCGACGACGAATCCCGTCACGACGATGACGATGGCGGACGCCGCGAGCACACGAAGGTCGATCGGACTGGCAGGCCAGTCGACGCCGGCGAACAAAAGGCGCCGCGCCGAGCGGCCGATCGCGTACGCCAACCCGATTCCGAGGAGACCGCCGGCAACGGCGAGCAGCATCGACTCGAGCAGCATGAGTCGCATGAGGCGCGCGCGGGACGCGCCGAGCGCGGCGCGTATGACCAACTCGCGCCCGCGATGCGCGCCGCGCGCCAGCAGGAGATTGACGACGTTCGCGCACGCGATGAGCAGCACCACCAGCGCCACCGCGGCGAGCCAGCGCACGATGGTCACGTCCGTCGCCTCGACGCCGTCGTCGTTGGCGGAGAGGGGAGCCACGCGCAGCCCGCCGGCCGCCACGCCCTTCTCGTCGCCGGAATAGGCGGCGCGATGCGCAGCCGTCGTGGCTGCCGCCACCTGTTCGAACGTCACGCCGGGCCGCAGACGCATCACGATCTTGAGCCACTGGCCGTTCCACCCTGTGCGCCAGGAATCGATGACGCGCGGCCCGATCAGGTCGAGCGGCGCCCACGCGTCGATCGGTCCGAGCTCCGCGCCGGTGAAGCCCGCGGGCGCGACGCCGATGATCGTGTACTCCTCGTCGTTGATGGTCAGCCGGCGGCCGATGACGTCCGTGCCGCCGAACTGGCCGCGCCAGAGCGCCATGCCAATTACCACGACGTGCTGCGCGACGTCGGGGGAATCCTCGGCTTCACTATAGAAGCGCCCGATCGCCGGCGATGCGCCGAGCATCGGAAAGAGGTTGGCCGACGCGAAGCTGACGCGGATCACGCGCGCGTTCGGTCCGCTGCCGAGCGTTTCATCCGTGTTCATGTAGCCGGCGATCCCTCCCTCTTCGGCCACACGCGTTCGTTCACGCATCAAGTCGAGCGTGACGTTGCCGAAGGTGTCGGCCGTGTATTCGCGTCCTCCGCTCCCTCGCGCATCCATATAAAGGCGGACCACACGACCCGGGTCACGCACGTGCTCGGGGCCGCGGATGAGCAGACGATCGGCGATGCCGAACATCGCCGCGTTCGCCCCGATGCCCAGCGCCAGCGTCGCGACGGCGAAGGCCGTGAAAGTCCGGTCGCGCCGCAAACTGCGGAGCGCGAAGGCGAGGTCCTGAGAGACGAATTCCATGGTCCGTCTCCGTGTGTCGCTCGGCGCCGGTCGTCCGTCGGCCCGCACATCGGCGCGAAGCCGGATCGCCGTCGCGACGGCGTCGACGAACGCGCGCCACTGCGCGCGGAGGCCGGCCGCGCCGTTCTTTGACTGTTCGGCGGCCGTGGCGACGATCTCGTCGCCGAAGCGCTCTCGGAAGTCGCGCGGGAAGAGGCGCAGCAGCGCCCGGTAGATACGCTCGATCATGCGAGGCGCGGGCGCCGTCCACCCGCGGTGGCCTTCGCGGCTCGCACGAGGAGCGCCATCCGCTCGACTTCGGCCGAGAGAAGCGTCTCGCCGCTCGCCGTCACCTTGTAGTACCGGCGGGGGGGACCCGAGGCGGCAACGACGGATGGCGGCGCGCACTCGGTGATCAACCCGCCGCGGAGCAGACGGTGCAGGTATCGATAGAGCGCGCCGGTCTGGAGCTGTACGGCGTTGTCCGTCCGGGCACCGACATCCTGGATGATCGCATAGCCGTGCATCGGCCGGCTGGCGAGCGAGAGGAGAATCAGCAGAACGTCCGAGGGAAGCGGCGGCTCGAACTCGGCGCGGGTCTGGCGCGGCATGACCGACGATACGGTACTATGTACGCTCTGTCCATAGCCCCCACAGAAACTTGACAGGTCACCGCGCCGGCCTATCGTCCGTGCGTAGCCTCGCTCCCATTCCCGCCCACCCACCAGGAGGCTTTATGTCCGTCATGCAACGAAGCATGATCGCGCTCGCCGCCCTGCTCTGCATTTCCGGGTGCGCGAAGCGCGACCGGTTCAGTCAGGACACCACCAAACGCGGCCCCGCCGCTTCTCTGCCGCCGGCAACGACGGCGCTCGCCGATTTCGCCGGCAAATGGCGGATGGCCGCGACGCCGTTGGCGGGCAAGGATACCACGACGGTGAAGTACACGCTCACCGCGACGTCGGACACGAGCGGATGGGTGATCGAGTTCCCGACAGGTATGAAGGCGCCGCTGCAAGTGACGCTGGCCGGCGACAGCGTGATGGTGAAGACCGGCGAGTTCGCGAGTCAGCGCCGGAAAAACGCGAAGGTGTGGAACGACGGGTGGGTGCGGCTCGAGGCCGGCAAGCTCGTCGGCGTTGGCGTCGCGCACTACGTGGGCGCAGGCGCGGACTCCCTGCTGAAGCAAAGGATCGAGGGAACGAGGATGCCCTGACGGCTCGGTTCACTAGACTCGCAGCTGTGTATCGAACAGGCGCGCATACACTCCCCGTTCGGCGATGAGCTCCTCGTGCGTCCCTCGCTCGGCAATCACGCCGCCATCTAGTACGAAGATCTGGTCCGCGCGCTCCACCGTCGCCCGCGAATGCGCGATGGTGATCGACGTCCTTCCCTTCAGCAGGCGCGACATCCCGTCGAACACCGCCGCCTCCGACTCCGCGTCGAGCGCCGCCGACGGCTCGTCGAGCAGCAGGATCGGCGCGTCGCGAATGATCGCCCTCGCGATCGCCACGCGTTGCCGCTGGCCGGTGGAAAGCGTCTGGCCTCGCTCGCCGAGGACGGAGTCGTAGCCCTCCGGCATCCGGCGGATGAACTCGTCGGCGTTGGCCATCGTCGCGGCTCGGATGATCTCGGCCTGCGTTGCCCGGGGCCTGCCGTAGGCGATGTTCTGCGCGACTGACGCGTGGAACAGCAGGGCGTCCTGGAGAACGAAGCTGACCTGGCTGCGCAGGGACTCGAGCGTGAAGAGACGAATGTCCCGGCCGTCGATCGTGATCTCGCCGCCGAGCGCGTCGTAGAGCCGCGGGATGAGTCCGATGAGCGTCGACTTGCCGGCGCCGGTGTGCCCCACGAGCGCCGCGCGCTGCCCCGCCTCGACGACGAGGTCGATGTCCTCGAGTACCAGACCGTCGGGCTGGTAGCCGAAGGCGACGTGCGAGAACTCGATGCGGCCCTTGAAGCGTGGCGCGCGCTTGGCGTCGGGGCGCTCCCGCACCTCGCTGTCGATCGACAGCAGTTCGCCGACGCGCTCGAAGCTCACCGCGGCCATCGAGAGCGTGTCGCTCATCTTCGAGAGGTCCTTCATCGGCTTGTACATCTTGTCGAGGTAGAGCAC
Organism: uncultured Gemmatimonadaceae bacterium; assembly: GCA_963736315.1. GTDB lineage: Bacteria > Gemmatimonadota > Gemmatimonadetes > Gemmatimonadales > Gemmatimonadaceae > JAQBQB01. Next base: position 23,190 of record CAVTOB010000003.1, read on the forward strand.
GAAGACGAGCAGCGCGCCCGCGGTCAGCTGGTTGTCGAGCACCAGCCGGACGCCGAACCAGAGCACGACGCACGTGCCGATGGCGACGAGGACGTCGACTTGCGGCCCGAGCCTCGCTTTGAGGCTTCGGGCGCGGAGGCTCAGGTCGACGATCGCCTGGGATTCGGTGTCGAGCCGCTTCTCTTCGATCTTCTCGCCGGCGAACGCCTTGACGACGCGCACCGACGAAATCGCCTCCTGCGCGACGGACGCGAGCTCGCTCTGCTTCTTCTTGACGTCGCGCGATGCGCGCTTGATCCGCCGCGTGAAGCCGTAGATCATCGCGAACAGGAACGGCGCGACCGAGAGGCCGATCAACGCGAAGCGCGCGTTCAGGTAGAACATCACGACGATCATGCCGACGATCGTCAGCACGTCGAACAGGATGCCGAGCATCGCCGACGCCACGAAGCTCTCCACGGAGTCGATGTCGCTCGTCAGACGGACGATCATGTCGCCGGTCTGCCGCTTGTCGTAGAACGACAGCGACAGCCGCTGCACGTGATGATACAGAAGATGCCGCAAGTCGAACCCGACGCGCTTGGCCACAGTCGTCGCGAGGAAATCGTCGAAGTACGACGCGACCGCCCCGATGAGCGCGATGACGATGACGGCGAGCGCGGCCACGTCGAGGGCGCCGAGCTTGTTGGCGTCACCGACGTGTGCGGCGAGCCAGTCGGGCATTCGCTTCGTGCCCAGCACGTAATCGAAGATGACCTTGAGCGGCCACGGCTCGGCCAGGCCCATCGCCGCTTCGACCAGCATCGCCGTGAACGCGACGGCGAGCAGCGGCCAGTAGGGTCGTAGCAGTCGTGCCCGATTCAGGCCGCGCGGTGCCATGCCGTCCAGCAGTGCAACCACCAAGCCCAACGCTGTCGCCGCGACGCGGGTGAAACGCTTTCGCTGCCGGGCGCCTAGTGTGTGGTACGCGTTGGCCGTTCCCGCCGACGTCGCTCCGGTTCGCGAGGGTGTCGTGGCGGACCCGGTGGTGGTTGGGGCCGCGCGGTCGGAATCGTGAACGTGAACGTAGTTCCCCGTCCGAGCGCGGTCTCCAGCGAGATGCGGCCCCCGTGCGCTTCCACTATCCCCTTCACGATCGCCAGGCCGAGACCGGCCCCCAGTCGTTTCTCCTTCGTCGGTGCCTGCCAGAAACGGTCGAAGACATGCTCGGCGGCATCCGGGGCCATGCCCGAGCCCGTGTCCGAAACGGAGAACGACACGTCCTCCCCTTTCCTCTCCGCACCCACCGTGATTTCGCCGCCCGCCTTCGTGAACTTGACCGCGTTGCCGATGAGATTCTCGAACACCTGAAGCAGGCGCCCACGATCTCCCCACACGTCGCCAGCGCCTTCCACGACGTCAAAGCGGAGAGTGACCCCGGCGGCATCCGCGACCGACGCCTGCATTTCGACGACGTCTCGAACGAGAACGGGCGCGGACACGCGCTCAGGCGACACGCGCAACTGACCGGCCTCGGAGAGCGCGACGTCGAGCAGGTCTTGAATCAGCTGGTTCATGCGCGTGGCCGCGTGCAAGATGACCTGCCGTGGCTGCGGGTCGCGGCGGTCTGGTTCGGGGCCTTCGCGTTCCATCATCGCGGCCTGCATCATGATCACGCTGAGCGGATTCCTCAGGTCGTGCGCGACGATTCGCAGCGTGTCGTCGCGCGCGCTCACCGCGCGTTGCAACGCGACTTCCACGCTCTTGCGGTACGTGACGTCGCGCAACACGACTGAGAAGAAGGTCTCGTCGTCGACGGCGATCTTCGAGATCGATGCCTCGGCGGGGAACTCCGCGCCATCCTTCCGGAGGCCGAAGACCTCTTGCCGAGTCGCCATCGTGCGGGCCGCTTCCGCGCCGGCGGCAAAGCCGGCGAAGTGGTCACGGTGGGCCGCTCGTAATCGCTCCGGTATCAACCGCTCGAGCTGAATACCGATGGCCTCGTCGGCTCGGTAGCCGAAAATCGTTTCGGCGCCCTCGTTGAACAGGGTGATGCGCTGTTGCGAATCCACCGAGATGATGGCCTCGGATGCGATCGAAACGATTCCCGAGAACTTCGCCTCGGACCGACGGAGGGCGCGCTCGGCCCGCTTCCGATTGGTGATGTCCTCGATCTGGTTGATGACGTAGAGTGGCGCTTTGTTCGGTCCGTAGAGGATGGACGCGCTCACCATGACGTCGACCACCGACTTGTCCTTGCGGATGTAGTGTTTCTCGACCTGGTACCGCGGAATTTCGCCGCGAGACAGCCTCTCGCCGATGGCGACCTGCGTGTCCACGTCGTCGGGGTGCGTGATGTCGCGGAACTGGAGCGTCAGAAGCTCGTCCGCGGAGTATCCGGTGATCTCGCACAGGGCGCGGTTGACTCGGACGAAGCGGCCGTCGAGGCTCACCAAGGCCATGCCGATCGGGGCGTCCTCGATCGTCAGCCGAAATCGATCTTCGGATTCCCGCAGTCGCGAGTTGGCGACTTCGGCGTCGCGCAGGGCCTCCTGTTCGCGGGCCAGTAGTCGCTTCTGTTCGTCGGCGATGCGTCGCGTCTCCGAGATGTCTCGCGTAACGGTACCCATGCCGAGAACCCGCTGACCGCCGGCGTCGCGAATCAAGAAGTGCGTGTCCGAGACCGGAATGCGTTCGTGCGTTTGGAGATTTTGAAAGAACGTTTCGCCGGACCAGACGCCACGCTCCATCATCGTCGTGAGAAGTACGTCGGTGACGAATGACTGAAGCTCGGGCGGGTAGCAGTCCTGGATGCGGATCCGTTCGACGGGAAAATCCGGCGCCACCCCGATCAGCCGACGGCCTGCCGCGTTGAGATAGATCGGCTTGCCATTGGGATCGGCGACGCCGATGAAGTCCACCGAATTGTCGAGCAGTGACACCAGGACCTGGCGCTGATCCTCGATGCGCTTGCGCTCGGTGATGTCGCGAACGAACGCCTGCCAGCGACCGTCGCGCAGGATGTTCGAGCTCACCTCGACGGGCACCAGCGTTCCGTCCTTGCGGCGTTGCGTCCATTCGGCCTTGCTGACTGCTCCAGGCGTCAGCAACTCGGTCCGCACGGCTTCGAGCCGCCTCGCGTCCTCGGGAGGAATGATGTCGAAGACCGTCTTGCCGATCAGCTCATCACGCTCGAAGCCCAGGAGCCGGCACGCGGCCTGGTTCACATCGGTGAGGCGAGCGTCGAGATCGGCGAGGAAGAACGCGTCGGGCGACAGCTCGATCACCTCTCGCGTTCGCGCGGCGGCTCGCTCGGCGGCATCGCGCAGGGCGCTCAGCTCGCGATTGGCGTCGTCGAGCGTGCGACGACGTCGATTCGTCAGCGCCGTCAGATACAGAATGACGACCCCGTCGGCGCCGAACAGCAGGGCTTGCACGACCGCCTGTGAAACGGCCGTGCCGGAACGGAAGACGAACAGGTACGCGCCCGACAGCATGGACGCGAAAAGAGCGAGGAGCCCGGGTCCGGTGCCGGCGAACAGGCTGGTCGCCAGCGTCGCCGCGAAGAGGAGCACGAACGGGGCGCCCCATCCGGTCAGCGGCGACAGCAGCAGTCTCAGGCCGAGCGCGAGCACGACCGTCAGCAGGCCAAACGAATACCGCGCCCACGCGCCGTGAAGGCGCGCCCTCGAATCCGGTCGCGCAGAAGCTGTCGCGCTCACGAGCTCTACATCCCCACAGCCGTGATGTTGCCGCCGTCGTAAGCGCAACGTTCGAGCCCTCGCTCGCGGGCCGGGCGCGGCCGTCACCCGCGGCCCGAGAGGGCGCGACCCGCGATCTCACGCCGTCCAGCGCCAGTCTCGGATCTCGGGAAGGTCCTCGAAGTGCTCGCGCGTGTACGCCGTCGCGCGCTCGAGGTGCCCGCGCAATTCCTCGGTCAGCTCGTGCGCGCGCCGCGCCGGGAGCGGAGAGAAGCGGATCGCCAGCGCGGCGAGGTGGAACCGGCTCATTCGATTCAGCGAGACCATGTCGAACGGAGTCGTCGTCGTCCCCTGCTCGTTGAAGCCGCGAACATGGAAACGCGACGGATCCGGCCGGCGATGCACGAGCTGATGCACGGCGAACTGATAACCGTGGAACGCGAAGACGACAGGCTTGTCTCGCGTGAACAGAGCGAGGAAGCGCTCGTCCGACATCCCGTGCGGATGGATCGACGGCGCGAAGAGGCTCATGAGGTCAACGACGTTCACGACGCGCACGCGCAGCTCGGGGGCGAGTCTGCGAAGCCACCACGCCGCGGCGACCGTCTCGAGCGCCGGCGTGTCGCCCGCGCACGCCAGCACCACGTCGGGCTCCCCATCCGCGCTGCCGGCCCAGTCCCAGACGGATGCGCCAACCGCGGCGTGCGCGCACGCGGCGTCGATCGGCATCCACTGCAGCTGCGGCTGTTTGTCGATGACGATGAGGTTGACGTAGTTGCGCGACCGCAGGCAGTGGTCGGCGACCGAGAGTAGCGTGTTCGCGTCGGGGGGCAGGTAGATGCGCGCCACCGTGCCGCGTTTGGACAGCATGACGTCGATGAGGCCGGGCCCCTGATGGCTGAAGCCGTTGTGATCGTTGCGCCAACACGTCGACGTCAGGAGGATGTTGAGCGACGCGACCGGCGCGCGCCACGGCAGGTTCCCCGCCTCCTCGAGCCACTTCGTGTGTTGTACGATCATCGATGCGGCCACCATCGCGAACGACTCGTACGTCACGAACAGCCCGTGGCGACCGGTCAGCAGATAGCCCTCGAGCCAGCCCTCGCAGAGATGCTCGCTCAGCACCTCCATCACGCGGCCGTCGGCGCTCACGTGGTCGTCGATCGAGAGGCGCCGCTCCACGAGGCACCGCGATTCGACCTCGAAGACCGCGGACAACCGGTTGGAGTTTGTCTCGTCGGGACAGAACATACGGAAGTTCGACGCGGCGGCGTTGGCCAGGAACGTGTCGCGCAGCATCCCGCCGAGTACGCGCGTCGACTCTCGCGAAACGTGCGCAGGCGTCGGCACGTCGACGGCGTACAGGCGGAAATCGGGCAGCTCGAGCGGAACGAGGAGTCGGCCACCGTTGGCGTGCGGGTTCGCCCCCATGCGACGATCGCCCCGCGGCGCCAGATTCGCCAGCTCGCCGACGGGTTCACCCCGTTCCGTGAACAGCGCTTCGGGGTGGTAGCTCCGCAGCCACTCCTCCAGCATTTTCAGTTCGCGGGCGTCGGTCCGCGCGTTGGGCAGCGGGACTTGATGCGCGCGAAACGTGCCCTCGACCGGCTTACCGCCGACCACGCGCGGTCCGGTCCAACCCTTTGGCGTTCGCAGCACGATCGCCGGCCAGATCGCGCGCGTGCTGACCTCCGACCTTCCGAGTGCGCGCGCATCGGATTGAATTGCCTCGATCCGCTCGAAGCACTCATCGAGCACGACGGCCAAGCGCTGATGGACTTCAATCGGCTCGTTGCCGGCGACGACGAACGGTTCGTATCCCTGCGCGCTCAGCAGAGCGCAGACGGTCGCGTCGTCCTCGCGACCGAGGACCGTCGGGCCGCTGATCTTGTAACCGTTCAGATGCAACACCGGCAGCACGGCGCCATCGCGGGCCGGATTGAGAAAGCTGGTGCACTTCCATGACCCCTCGAGTGGCGCCGTCTCCGCTTCACCGTCGCCGACCACCGCCACGACGACGAGGTCCGGATTGTCGAACGCGGCCCCGAATGCGTGAACCAACACGTACCCCAGCTCACCACCCTCGTGAATCGAGCCCGGGGTCGGCACGCTCACGTGGCTCGGGATTCCGCCGGGTGTCGAGAACTGTCGAAACAGACGACGCATCCCGGCCGCGTCCCGCGTGACCTCGGGGTACACCTCCGAGTAGGTTCCCTCGAGATAAACGTTGCCCACGACCGCCGGTCCGCCGTGTCCGGGTCCGGCGAGGTAAATCACGTTCGCGTCGCGTTCGACGATCACTCGATTCAGATGCGCGTAGAGCAGACTCAAGCCGGGCGACGTTCCCCAGTGGCCGAGCAGCCGGGGCTTGATGTGTTCGGCACGAAGAGGCTCCGTGAGCAGCGGGTTGTCCTGGAGGAAGATCTGCCCGACCGTCAGATAGTTTGCCGCGGCCCAGTAGCGGTCGATCCGGCGCAGCGCGTCCTCATCGAGTGGTCCGGTGGCGCGGCGGCTCTCGGGCGGCGGCGACTCGCCGTTCGCCAGGACGACGCTCGATACGCTTTCATCGAATACGAATCGTGAGCCCGACATCGTCGCTCCTCCGCTGATTTCAACGTTCGCAAAGCCCGTCCCCTCCGATCCGTGCGCATCCTCGTTCTGAACGTCGGTTCGTCGACCCTCAAGTTCGAACTCGTCGAGACGGACGGCGACGCGATCGCCGGCCATCGCGACCGACGGATCGCCCGCGGGCAAATCGAACGGATAGGGGGCGAGGCAATTTGTACGCTCGCCCGCGAAGGCCAGCCGGCCGCGACGACCACGGCGGCGATTCGGGACCACGACACGGCCGTTACCCACCTCATCAATTGGCTCACCACGTCGCAGGGCGGCGACTCGCCCGTCATCGCGCGAGTTGGTGACATCGAGGCCGTGGGCCACCGCGTCGTGCACGGCGGAGAGCGCTTCACTGCCTCCACGCTGGTCACCGACGACGTCCAACGGCACATCGAGGCGTTGATCGATCTCGCACCACTTCACAATCCACACAACCTGCGCGGCATTCAAGCCGCACGAGCCGTGCTCGGCGCGGGCGTCCCTCAGGTCGCCGTGTTCGACACCGCGTTTCACCAGACGCTTCCCGAGCGCGCCTACCTGTACGCGATTCCGTATCAGCTCTATCGCCGACATCGTGTGCGGCGCTATGGCTTCCACGGTACGTCGCACCGCTACGTGGCGTATCGGTACCGGGAACTGACCGGCCGCGCGCGCGACAAGACCCGCATCATCACGCTGCATCTCGGCAACGGCGCGTCGGCGTGCGCCGTCGTCGCGGGCTCGTCGATCGATACGTCGATGGGTTTCACGCCGCTCGAGGGTCTCGTCATGGGCACTCGCTCGGGCGATCTCGACCCCGCCGTCCTCGATTTCGTCGCGACGAAGGAGGGCTTCGACCTGCGCGAGATGGATCTCCTGCTCAACAAGCAATCGGGTCTGCTGGGAATCTCGGGCCTCACCTCCGACATGCGCGAGCTGCTCGCCGAAGAGAGCGAAAACGGCGACCGCCGTGCCGCGCTCGCCATCGAGATCTTCTGCTACCGCGTCAAGAAGTACCTTGGCGCCTACCTCGCGGCGATGAACGGGGCCGACGCGATCGTCTTCGCGGGCGGCATCGGCGAACACTCGCCCACCGTGCGCGCGCGCATCTGCGCCGACCTCGATTGGCTCGGCATCCTCGTCGACAATACGGCCAACGCGAAGCTCGACGGCGCGGAGGGTCGCTTCGATGCCGGCGGCTCGCGTCTCGAGCTCTGGGTGATTCCCACGGACGAGGAGCTGCTCATCGCCCGCGATACCTGGCGCGTCGTCACTGGAGCCTCGCTCGGGGGATGACGCGCGGCTCCCGCCTTTCTTCGTTCCCGAATTGTGCGGTACGTTTTTCCCGATGAAACCACGAGTCAGCGTCTGCGTCCCGACTTACAACGGCTCGGCGTTTCTCGCCGAGACGTTGGCCAGCATCAGAAACCAGACGTTCGACGACTTCGAGGTCGTGGTCGTCGACGACTGTTCCACGGACGAGTCGTTCGACATCGCCGAGTCGTTCGCTCGATCCGATCCGCGGGTCCGGGCGATCCGGAACGTCGAGCGCGCGGGGTCGGGCGCCGCCAACGCGAAGGTCTACCTCGCGCACGCGCGCGGCGAGTGGATCAAGACGCTCAATCAGGACGACGTCATGGCCCCGGCGTGCCTCGCCCGAATGCTGGACGCCTCGGCGCGAGGACCGTTGGTCATCTGCTGGCACGACTTCTTGTTCGAGAGCGGCGTCGATCCGGACGTCCGCGCGTGGTACGAGGAGCTCCCGACGCTCGCCGGCGAGCTGCCCGGCGACTTCTCAGACGCCGACGCCGTCTGCGCCGCGATCCTTCGGCGTCCGATGGTCAACTTCATCGGGCCGACGAGCGCCGGTTTCATCCATCGCGACTGTTTCGCGAAGTACGGCTCGTTCGATCCCGCGTTTTCGTCCTTCCCCGACCTCGACTTCTGGACTCGCGTCGGCAGCCGCGAGGGCATCGCGTTCGCGGCCGAGCCCCTGCTCACGTTTCGCGTGCACGACGCGTCGATCAGCGCTGCGATAAGACGTGATCCCCGGCGTGCTTTTCGCGCCAGCCTCCAACAGCTGCGCCGCAGGCTCCAATTCGCGCGCGCACCGGGTTTCGAGAACATCCGCCGAGTCGCGGCCACGCTCTCACCCGCGGTAGACCTCGAGGGACAACTGCGAACGTCCGCGTCGGAAATGCGATGGAGCGCGATCGAGACGCGCTTTCGAGGCCGCGACCCGTGGCCGCTCGCCCAGTGGGACGCGTTCGTCGGCGGAGAGCCCGACATGAAGAAACTGCAGCGCGAGATCGACGCCGCGCTCCCCTTGTCGGCTCGCGTGCGTCAGTTCATCAAGCGCAGATTGTGAGCGCCACTCGCTCCGCGAGCCACGGCGCTATCGAGTACTTCCCCGTGTCGATCGAGATGTAGCCGCGGTCGGCAGTGAGCACGAACTGGTCGCGCCGGTGCAGCGCGCTCGTTCGATCGGACAACGACCCTCGGCCGATCGCGTAGACCCAACCGGCGTGGACCTCGATCGACTCCGCCGACGCGACCAGGCGAGCGATCTCCGGGAAGAACTTCGCCAGCGCCGCCAGCGTGCCGATTCGCACACGGTCCAGTGCGCCGGCGGACGATCCGCTCTCCGAGCACGGAGGCGCGAGCTCGCTTCCTTGGGCCAGCAACCCGGCGTCGTACCACGAGAGGTACATCCGCCCGTCCGCGTACTGCTTCACGTCGCCAAAGGGCCCCGTGCACACCGTCGCGCTGGCCAGCGCAAATGCGCTGGCCTTTCCATAGATCGCCGCTCGAAAGCGATGCGACCACGGAGCGGGGGGCATGATCCCCAGCGTCGCGTCCACTGCCGGCCGTCCCTCCCAGAGTGCGTTGACGACGACATCGTATCGAGTGAACCCGCCGTCCGCGGCGTCGACGATCACGTCGAACCGCCCGTCGTCGCGACGCCGCACCGCTCGCACCTCGACCCCGGTTCGAACGTCGATGAGCGGCTCGGCGCGAACCGCTCCGGCAATGGAATCGGCGACGGGCACGGTGGACACAGAACGTTCCGGCACGCGAAAGCCCGCGACGATCTCGTCGGACGTCGTCACGTCGGCGAGCTCGGACGCCGAGAGTCGATGAACGCGCGCATTCGGCAGAGGGGTGAGATAACGCGCGTCGTCGGTGCCTGGCGCCGCGTCGCGAATCATGCCGGCGATCGTATTCGCATAGGCGTCGAACGCGCGCGCATCGACCACCGAGTCCCGATGGACGAGGTAGACGTCGTCGTCGCTGGCAAGCCCGTCGAGGCGACAGCCGGTCAACCGTTCGACGATGCCCGTAAACGCGAGCGCCCCAGGGATCAGGCGGATCGCCGTGTTGAACGAAGGATCGCCTGGATAGAGGAAGCCGAGGTGGATTTTCCCTTCGTTCCACCGGCTTGCGCGCTGCATGATGTCGTGAGCGCGGTCGACGAGGGTCACCGCCTGGCCGCGTCGCGCCAGCTCGAGCGCGGTACAGGCGCCGAGCATTCCGCCGCCCAGCACCGCGACGCGCTTTCCGATCACAGCGCGATGCGTTCCGTGCGGCTCAACGCCAGGAATTCGTCCCAGTCGCGGAGATAATCCGCGTCGTCGTGCGGGGCATCCGTCAGCACGAGGCACACCGCCGACGGCGTGAAGTCACGCAACCGCAGCCAATGCATTGGCGGAATGTAGAGCGCTCGGCCCGGCTCGCCGAGTTCGTACTCGACCGAGTCCCTTCCGTCGGACGCGTGGACGCGGAACGATCCGGCGACGGGCACGATGAACTGGCGCGTTTGCCGGTGCGCGTGTCCGCCGCGCTCACTCACGACGGAGTGTAGAAAAAACACGTTGCGAACGTCGAACGGGAACGACCTCCAGCGAGGTCAGGATCCCGCGCGCGTCCGCGAAGCGCGGGAAGATCGATCCATCTGGGTGGATTGAGACCTCATGCCGGCTGCATCGAGGGTTTGGGGTGCCTGTTTCGCGTGTGAAGCGAGGCTCCCCGCGCCCGCGCGGCGCCCAGAGACACGTTACGGCTGAAGGAGGGTGGAGCGGACAATCCAGATGAATCTTTCAGACGTGGTGACGGGGCAAGCGCCATGATTGTGGCGGTATACGTCGCCGCCCCCTGGGAGGACAGGGAACGTTCGACTGGACACGTTCTCAGTCGACACCTAATGTGTGTGCGCCATGGGACGAGCACGAGTCCCAACCGGGTCGCGCGCACATTGCGCGCTCCGGGTTACCTGATTCTCTCGTTTCATCACTCGTTCAGTGGATGCTTCGATCTCGTGGCGAGCACGTCCCCGTTGCTGCCCCGCCTCGTGGCGTGGCGCGTCCGGGCGATGGGGATGACGGCGAACTCGCTGACGACTCCCCTCCTGGCGCTCCTACTCCTCTGCGTCCTCGCGCTCGCGTCGGAACAGCGCATGGTGTTGCGGGTGCTGGCGGTCGTGACGGCGCTCGGCGCGTTGGCGCTCGCGGCTGGATCGGGAATTCTCGCTCTGGACGCCGTGCAGCTCGGCCGCAGCGTGCCCGCCGCTCAAAAGACGCAATATTGCTCTCGGCGGCCTTTGCGCTGTTCAAGCTCGGGATTGGAGTTCTCGCTCTCGTCATGCTCACGTGGGCGGGGTTCAAGGCCGCTCGGACGCTTGCGAAGGAGGCGGCTGCGGGCGCTAGGACGAACCTGTTGGTGAGGACACCCCCGGAGTCTCGCGCGACCGTCGGCGCCGGAGCATCCGCCGAAATCGAGCCGCCGCTCGACTAGCGGCGGCGATGTCGCCTACGGTGCGCCCGGCGAGCGCTTGCCCGCGACTCGACTCGTGTCAACCCTCCGCAGCACCGACCGCACGACGTTTCCCCTTTGTGGGCCCGACGCGTATCGCGTCTCGAACTGTACGACCGCGGCGATCGCCGGCGCGTACCACCAAGTGAACCCGAACACAGTTTGCTTTTTGGGGTCGGCAAATTCCTCCGGCCTCTGCACGGCTTGTACGACGTACGTGTCGAAGGTTCCGGCGGGAACGGCCACCTGCGCCTGGCCCATGACGCGGAACATCCAGCGCGAGACGTAGGATCCCGCGCGCATCATCAGGATCGTCTGTTTGCCGTTTTCCAATGGCCACAGGCTCGCGAGCGCTCCCGAATCGATCTGCGACGCTTCCTTCGGGTCGTCGGTGATGAAGAGAGCGACGTGCGTCGCCTGTCGGCCGCTTGTCGTCGGCGAATCGCACTCGCCATCCGTTGGACGCGAGCACGGTATTCGTGAAACCGGCGTAGGAGTAGACAGTCCCCACCGTCGGCGACACGTATGGCGCCGGGCCGAGCGTCTGCGGCTCGGCGCACGCGACGACGAGAGCGGCCACCGCAGACCGCGACCACAAAAGGCGACGGGTTGCCACTCGCGACGAGCGACAACCCGTCCGGATCGAGGTCGACCTTCTTATGCGGCTGCAAGTCTCTCTTGCGACGGCGACGCGCGATTCCCGCGACGCCGAGCAGTCCGGTTCCGACGAGGAACAGCGTCGCCGGCTCGGGCGTCGCCGTGACCGGACCGCCCCCGCCGCCGATCGGCGACGTCGTTGAGCGACAGTCCGTCGAATGCGAGAGCCGGTATCGAATTCCATGTCGAGTCCAGTTCGATCACGCCGAACTCGAGGAAGTACGTGCCCGCCGCCGCCGATCGTGTAGCTCGCGTGGACCCAGTCGGTGAAGCCGCAACCAACGTCGAAGCAGTCCGCCCGACGACGCGCTCAGCGGCGACCACTGAGTCGAGTGCGCAGGCTCCTGACGTGCAACCGCCGAGGATCGGCACCGAGGACGGCGTGAGCGTCGCCGCGGGCGCCGGCATCGCGAATCCCGGAACGATCATCCCCGGGGGCGGGCCGTGCGCGCGGTGAAGAGAATCGCGACTGGGTTCATGGACGCGTCGAGCAATCTGCGCCCACGCGTAGTCGGCGTACCCAGCCCCGTCGGACGTGACGAAGTTGAAGTTGAAGCTGAGCACGTCGCCCGCGCTGGCGGTGAATCCAGTCGACGGGAGCTTGGACCCGTTCGTGGGGCTACCACGTCCGCCGACGCCGGGAAGATTCACCCCAGTGACGCCTCCGGCCGTGGAGACGAATCCGTACTGCGTGCCGCCGCCAGGAGCGAGGGTCACGGTACCGTTTGCTCCGAGAGCTCCACAGGTGCCCGACACAGGCCATCCGGCAGGTATCCCGCCGTTGAACTGCTGTGCCGGCGCGATCGTCGCCAAAAACGCGAGCGCGCCGGCGGCCGAAAGGCCTTTCCGTGCAATCATAACGTAATCCTCGCGTGGATGTTCCCAGGCTGATTCAGGCTGGCGACGTCGATCGTCGCGAACCCGTCTCACGCCAGAGCCGTTCTAGCCTCTCCGCAACGCAATGCCCCACGTCGCGGGGTCTGACGCCTAGCAAGACCGCTGCCGAGGCCAGCGGGATTTGCTATAAGAATGTAAGAGTCCATCGCTATTCGACTTGGCCAAGCGGGCTCAGCCGAAGGCTCGCGGATGCGGGCAAGCATTGTGGCGGCTTCGACACAGGTTCAGTGGAGTCGACGCCACACCGCGGGCGCAGGCGGTTACGTGGCAGAAGTCATATTTCGGGAAGCTGATCGCGGAGTGGTCCGCGGACTATATCGGCAGGATCCGGGGCGGGTCGTATCGGTCGGCAATTCGACCGAAGTTCGTAATTCTGATGTTTGAGATGGCAGCACGCCTCGAGGGCCGGGAGCAGGCCGAAGCAACGGCCATGCGACTAGGTCCCTACTACGAAAGCGACTGGCGCCCATTCTCGATTTTCAATCGCGAACAAGGCAAGCGGGCTGAGCCGAAAGAAAAGCGTCGCCGCTCCGGCGTCGCCCTTTCCTTGCCACGTGCGTTGGTAAGCGGCGCGTGCCGGACTCGTTACGGCCTGGGGTGGCCACGGCGAAGACCGTCTCGCGTGAGGCCAAACTCAGCCCCCACGATCGCCCGACATCGCGCCTGAACTCGAGCAGCATCCTGATGGAGGTACCAATGACAAGACTCTCAACCCTGCGCCTGATCGCCGGCCTGGTCGCCGGCAGCGCGCTCGGCGCATGCTATTCGAACCCGCAGCCCGTGGTCGGGGTCGCGTATGGCACTTATGAACCGCCCCTCACACCGGTCGAAGTGATTCCAGCCTCGCCCGGGTTCAACTACGTCTGGATCGGCGGACACTGGGGCTGGCATTCCAACCGCTACCTGTGGGTGCCGGGCTCCTGGACGGTTCCGGCGCGCGGGTACTCCGTGTGGGTCCCTGGTCGCTGGGATCACGACGGGCACGGCTGGTTCTACCGGGACGGCCACTGGCGGTAACGTGAGCTGAGAGTCGGCGGCCCCGTTCGCGGGGCCGCCGGCTAGCCGACCGGCTCTCTCTCTCCTTGCTAACCTAGGAGAGCGGAACTACTCTCTCTCCTGGTCCTCCTAGGAGAGAATGAATCGTGGCGACCGTCGACCTGCTCCCCGGCACGCTCGATCTGCTGATTCTCAAGGCCCTATCCCTCGGCCCGCAGCACGGTTACGGTGTCCTCCTCCGCATCGAGCAGATCTCGCGCGGAAACCTGCCCGTCCAGCAAGGTACCCTCTACCCTGCTCTCTACCGGCTCGAGGGGCGCGGCCTTCTGGCCACTGAGTGGGGCACCTCGCAGAACAACCGGCGCGCGAAGTTCTACTCGCTCACGCCGGCCGGACGCAAACAGCTCCGGGACGAGCGCTCGAGTTGGGAACAGATCGTCGCCGCCATGACGGCCGCGTTGCGCGCGACGCCGGAGTCGCTGTGATCGCGGCTGTTCTCGCTATCATCAATCGCGCGCGAACGACGCTGCGCCAACTCGTCGGCAGGCGCACCGTCGAGCGCGAAATGGACGACGAGTTCCGCAGCCACATCGCCCACCGCGCGGACGACCTCGAGCGGCGCGGACTTTCGCGAGAACTCGCCGAGCGCGCGGCGCGCGTCGAGTTCGGCGGGGTCGAGGCGCAGAAGGATGCGGCCCGCGACGCCCGCGGACTCCGCGCCTGGGACGAGCTCCGCGCCAACGTCGCGTTCGCGGCGCGCGGGGTCGCGCATCACCCGATTCAATCGCTCATCGTCGTGACGACCCTCACGCTCGGCCTCGGCATCAGCGCGGTGGTTTTCTCGGTTTTGAACGCGCTCGCCTTTCGGGCACGGGTCGACAGCGACGCGGCGTCGTTCACGCGCATCTTCGCGTCGTACCGCTCGGACACGAGCGGGCCGTCGTTTCCCGGTTCGGTGCCGCTCGGCGACTACCTCGCGTACGCGCGCCAGATGCGGTCGCTGTCGCCCATCGCCGGGTGGCAGCATGTGCAGCTCGCGCTGTCGGCTGGGGCGAAGCCGACACCCGGCGCGCTCGTTACGTGCGGCTTCTTCGACGTGTACGGACCGGTGCGACCGATCGCCGGTCGAATGCTCCAGCGCGAGGACTGCGATTCGCGCGCGCCGGTCGCTGTCATCGGCAACGACCTGTGGCATTCCGCCTTCGGCGCGGATCCGGGTGCCGTCGGCCGAGTGCTGCGGATCAACGGACAGACGATCCGTATCGTCGGCGTCGCGCCGACGTTCGGCAGCGCGTCGTCCGACGACCAGCTCTGGCTTCCGTTTACGCTGCGCGGGCGGCTCCAGCTCGGGCCCGACGATCCGGCATCGCCGAACGCGATGTCGCTCTTTCTCGACGGCCGCCTGGCGCCAGGGTCGACGCGCGGTGACGTGCTCGCCGAGGCGCGCGTGATCGCCGCACAGCGGGACAACGCGACTCCAGGCCGGCACACCGCGGTGTTCGTCACCAACGGGTCGCTCGTCGCGCGACCGGGAAACGGCATCATCGTCTCCGGTATCGTCGCGGTGGTGTTCGTGGGCCTGGCGTGTCTCGCCCTGGTCGCGTGTGCGAGCGTGGTGTCGATCCTGCTCGCGATCGCGGACGGCCGGCGCACGGAGATGGCGCTCCGCATGGCACTCGGCGCCGGCGCGCCGCGTCTCGCGGCGATGCTCGGGACCGAATCGCTGATGCTCGCCGGCGTGGCCGGTGCGGCCGCGTGCGCGCTGACATTCCGGCTGCCTGGCCTGCTCATGACGTGGATGGTCCAGCGCCCGATCAACTTCTCGCTGGCCCCCGACTGGCACGTGTTCGCGTTCCTGCTCGTCACGACGGTATTGGCGGCGCTCGTCGCGGCGAACGCGCCGATTCGCGCCGTCCTGTCGCTCGATCTCAATTCGACATTGCGTCGAATGCCGGATGGAACCGGCGGCCGCGCGCGACGGGGAAACGCGCTCATGAGCGCTGAGATCGGCGGAGCAACCGCACTGCTCGTCGCGACGATCGCGCTCACCCGCCTCCCGGCACGGATCGCCAATTCGCCGCCGCGTTTCGACGCGCGCCACGTGTTGGCAACGACGCTGCGCGCGCCGCAGCCAGCGACGGGCGGATGGCAGAGCCTGCACGACGACCTCGGACGAGCGCTGGCGACGGTGAGCGGCGTACGCGGCGTCGCGTTCGCCACCGCGGGGCCCGTGAGCGACGAGGGAACCGGGACCATCGAAGTGACGACCGCGGAGAAGGGACGCCGAGTGATGCCGTCGATCGAGGTGTCGCCGACGTATTTCGACGTGTTCGGCATCCGCGTGGAACGGGGACGCGCGTTCACGCCGGCCGACGCCGAGTGCGCGGCGGCGGTCTGTCCGGTGATTCTCTCGCGCGAAGCCGCGCGGGAGTGGTGGGGAAGCGCCGATCCGCTGGGGCAACGCCTCACGATCGATGCCACGCACACGCTCGACGTGGTCGGGATCGCCGGCGACGCGACGAGCGAGATCGCCGAGCCGGTTCAGGCGCTGATGGTGTACACACCATGGAGACCGAATGCGCGGCTCTACCAACCGTTCCTGCGTGTCGAGGACGGCCGGAGCGGCGTGGTGCGTCGCGTTGCGGCGCTGGTGAGCGAACGATTCGCCGGCGCCGTCGCCGCGCCGATGACGGTGGAGGAGCAGCTCACGCAGCTGACCGACGCGTTTCAGCGCGTGGGCGAGGTCGTCGGCATCATGGCGGCGATCACGGCGGTCCTGGCGATCGTCGGCGTATACGGCGTCGTCGCGCTCGCGGCCAGACGACGGCTCAAGGAGATGGGGATCCGGCTGGCGCTCGGGGCGCGTCCGCGATGGACATCTATCGGGCGATGGTGGCGCCGAACGCGCGGCCAGTCGATGATCGGACTTGACGGTCGGCGCTTTGTTCGCGACGGCGATGGCGATCGAGTCGGATCGATTGCTCGCGCAGGAGTTTCCAGTGCGGATCGTTGACCCGATCGCGTTTGTCGTGGCCGGGCTGGCGTTGGCCGCCGCCGTGGCGATCGCGATGGTCGTCCCGGCGAGGCGGGCAACTTCGGTGGATCCAGCGATTGTGGTTCGCCAAGAGTAAGCGGCGCTTGCTTTCGGCGAATGCGTGGCGCTGCTTCCCGGCGAATGCTCTACGCCTGACGGCGCGTGGCCAGTCGCGCCAATAGCCGCGAAGCCACGGGTATGAGCAGCGGCTTCACCGGGCGAAGCAGCGTTCTCGCGATCCGGCCGGCACGACCCTCACCGGCGCGGTCTCGTCTTGCCGCGTCGGCCATCGCGGGGTCGAACGCGACGTCGACGGATGGAATTCCTGCCGGCGCGGAATCGAGATCCACCCACGCTTGCCGGAATCGGTCGAAGAAGAACTCGCGCGTTTCGCTCCGAATGGGCGCGAACTCCGGGGGCCCCATTTCCCCTCCCGGTTTGACGCCCCGACCAATCGTGGGATTGACGTTTATTTCCCACGTTTGAATACGCCCGTCCTTCACGGAATAGTCGATCTGGCCATAGTCGATCTTGGCGAACGCGAAGATCTCGGCCAGCTGCTCCATGTGGGGATTGTCCATCACGTACCGCTGATCCTCCATCACCAACTCACGCGTGAAATCGGAGGTCTCCAGCTTGAGCATCCATTGCCGCCCGGCGTTCAGGCTTCGGCCGTGAATCCGCCCGCCAAGGTTATACGCCGCGTACTTTCGAAAAACGCCTTGTGCGTCAGCGGTCGAGTGAAACTCGACCACCATCAGGTCGTCCAGCGATCGTCCGTGCAGGAGCGCCGCACCCAACGCGTCGCCAACCTCCGCCGGCGTGTGGAGCAACCGGGACAGATTGCCGTTGTGGTGTCGCTCGCTCCGCACGTATACCGGATAGCGGAGGCGCTCCAAATCGTCGCCCGGTCTCGCCACGCGGAAATCGTTGCGCCCCGCCGCGTGCAGTCGTTCGAGCAAATCGAATCGGCCCAGTGTGCGTCTCGGCCAGTTGAGAATGCGAGATCCGCCGGCGGCATCGAGTTGGTCGCACAGGCTGGCGATGAGCTCTCGCATCGCGGGCCCGGCTTGGTCGATCCCCGCGATGACGTACGTGCCACGTTCGAATCGGCGCATCGCCGGGAGCTGCTCGAAATCCACTACTCGGAATCGGTCGACGAGCGCGGGCTCCTCGAATGAAAAAAACTCGTCCATCGTGAATCGGCTGGCCCTCGGCAGCACATAGTAGATCACGAAGCGATCTCGGCGGATGCAACCTGCGGCGCGGGAAGCACGCCGAGTCGAGCCCGGCCGCGCGTGAGGATGGTTGCGGCGCTCATTTGACCCGTGACATTCGCCAGGGTCTCGAAGATGTCCGGAATGGTTTCGACCGCGTCCAGCATGACGACCCCTTCGACGGGGATTCCCGCCGCCACGAACACGGGGATCATGCGATAACCGGCGCCGGCGCCGCCGCTGTTGGGAATTCCAGCGGCGCTCAAGCTGAACACCACTTCCGTAAAGATGAACACGACGACGGTCTCGGGCCGAAGCGCGATGCCGTAGACGTGAGCCAGGAATACCAGCTTGATCGGATTGGCCAACACCGTGCCGATCCGAAACAACGAGACGCCCAACGGCAGGATGAAATCCGTGGCGGCAACGGTGAAGCCCATGTGGGCGCTCCCGCCGGCGACGAGGGCCGGCAGCGCCGCCAGCGAAGAGCGCGTACTGACCGCTACCATTTGAGCCGGGAACACGGCCCGCGCGAATGCGCGAACGCTCGTGCGCCCCAACAATACGCTGACCGGATACAGGAGACCGGTGCAAAGCACCGTGATGCCGATGCGCAGGAGTAGATAGACGCCCAACGCGCCTGCCCACGACGTGCCCGCGTGCAGCGCGATCAGGAAACTGAGCGTGAACACGCCGATCGGCGTCACGAAGAGGAGCCATCGCACCACCGTCAACATGGCCTGCGACGTGGCGGTGAAAACGCCCGTCATGGGCACGCGCTGCTCGGCCGGGAGCTTGGCGACGGCGATCCCGAACACGATGGCGGCGAGCAGCAGCGGAAAGATGTCGCCCCGTGCCGCCGCGGCGAAAATGTTTCTCGGAACGAGCCCCAGCCACCACGCCTGTGCCGCTGGTTGCGCGCTCGTCGCTGCAGCGCCGAGCGGCACCGCTGGCAACGACACGACGGCGCCGGACGGCAGATTGACGGCGGCCAAGCCTGCCCGTGTGACGAACGTCGAAAAAAACGCGGCGATGGTCAAGGCGAGCACGAACAGCAGAACCGCGCGCGCTCCCAGAGAACCGGCAGACTCCGCCGTGGCATTCGCCATGGCCGCGAGCGTCAGCGCCAAAGCCAGCGGCAGAGCGACCATCTGAAGCGCGGAGATCCAGAGCTCCCCTACGACGTTTGCGATCGTGCCGAGCAGCGCAAACGGAGCCGCCGGTGATGCGTGTCCCACGATGCCGAGCGCCAACCCGCCGCCGAACGCGAGCAGCGACCACGTCGTGAACGACAGGAAAGGAACGCGCGACCGCTCTGGCGTGGCTGATGTCACGATGTCCCGTCGCTCGTTGATCGCGGTGGCGTCCCCGGCGCAAAGCTCACCCAGTGGTCATGGCAGTCAAGGGGTGATAAAGGACGATGCAGCGCGTCCGTGTTGCGGCGATCGTTCGGATCGTAACTTCCGAAATACTTTCGCGTCCCCGGAGGCACCATGAGACGGATTGCCAGTTCATTTTTTGTCGTGATGGTGCTCTCGCCGGTCGCCAATCTCCCCGCACAGCCGGTTCCGAGCGCTACGGCGTCGGCGACCGTCGCGGCTCGGCACGCGGACGTCGCATCCGCCGACGCGATCATCGCTGCGCTTTACGATGCGAACACGGTCATGGTCGATCGGAAGCAGGACGCCGACCGGTTCCGCTCGCTGTTCGTACCCGGCGCGCGCCTGATGCCGACGGCCGGGCCGCCTCCGGGCGGGAGTGCTTTGATTCGCGTTCAGACGGTCGACGACTACGTGCGCGCGGCGTCGTCCGGACCGCCGCGACATGGCTTCAGCGAGCGCGAAGTCGCCCGCACGAGCGAAGCGTTCGGCAACATCATGCAGGTCTTCAGCACGTACGAATCACATCGCGATTCGACCGACGCCCATCCCGGCCGAGGCATCAACAGCATTCAGCTGTTCAACGACGGCAGTCGGTGGTGGGTCGTCGGCGTGCTTTGGGATAATGAGCGTCCTGACAAACCGATTCCACAGGCGTTCCTCAAGTCGCGCCCCTGAGTCTGATACGCCAGCGGCCCTATTCGGCCCTGAGCGCGACGATCGGATCTACCTTTGCGGCGCGCCGCGCCGGAACGACGCACGCGACGACGGCTACGGCGAGTAGTCCGGCTGCCGCGCCGCCGAACGCGAGCGGGTCGTAGGGATTCATGCCGAGCAAGAAGGATCGCATGAGCTGCGCGCCGCCGAGCGCGAGCGCGAGCCCGATGACGACGCCGATCGCGGCGACGCGCACGCCTTCGCCGGCCATGAAACGCGCCACGCCACCAGGCGTCGCTCCCACAGCCACGCGAATGCCGATCTCGCGTGTACGCTGACTCACGGCATAGGCGACGATGCCGTACACGCCGATTGCCGCGAGCAGGAGGCCGGCCAGCCCGAGCGTCGCCGAAACGACGCCGGCCAGGCGCTGCGGCAGGAGTGCCACCGACGTGTACTGCTCGAACGTGCTGTTGTTCATGAGCGGGAGATCGGCGTCGAGCGCGCGGAGGGTGGTTCGCGGCGCGCTCGCGGCGGTCGTGACGTCGCCGCGGATCATCGCCGAAATCTCCTGAACGTGGCTCTGTCCGATCGGCAGATACGCCATGAGCCGCGGCGACTCGGCGAGCGACCGAACCTTCGTGTCGGCGGTGACACCGACGATGGAATAGCCGCCGGTTCCGTCGCGGCCGACCACGAGCGTGCGGCCGATTGCCTTTGCGGGCGATCCATAGACGCGCCGCGCCAGCTCGGCGCTCACGATCGCGACCTGTTCTCCGCCCTCCCGGTCGTTCGTCGCGAAGGCGCGCCCCGCCACGAGCGGAATTCCCATGACGCTGAAATACTCGTTCGACACGGTGGCGAAATCGGCGATCATCCGGTCGCGCGCGTCGCGGGTCGCGCGGAATGCCATCGTCGAGTTGCCGACGCCGAGCGGCGGCCGCGACGTGAACGCAACGGCGCGCACGCCCGGCTGCGCGAGCAACGCCGCTCGCCACTGGTCGAGCGCGTGCCGTCCGGCCTCCGATCCGTAGTTACGCATTTGAAGATCGGTCGAGGCGACGCGCATGTCCCGAATATCAAATCCCGGATTGACGTCGAGCGCGGAGCCGAGCGCCCGCGCGACGAGCGCCGCGTCGACGAGCAGGAGCAGCGTGAAGGCGAGCTGCGCCATGACGACGATGTTTCGCGCGCGCGAGCGGCGAGACGCCGTGCCGCCCTCGGATTTGAGCATCGTCATCACGCCCAAGCGCGTGCTACGCAATGCCGGAACGAGGGCGAAGATCACGCCGACGACCAGCGCCACCGCCAGCGTGAAGGCGATCACGCGCCCATCCACGCGGATGTCGAGCTCGATCGGCACGTCGATCGGCGGCTTGAACGCCGCGATGGCGTGGGTCGCGACGCTGGCGATGCCGATCGCGACGGCGAATCCGCCGAGGAACAGGACGACGGTTTCGGTGACCAGCTGCCGCACCACCGTGGCGCGTCCGGCACCGAGCGCGACTCGAACTGCCAGCTCGCGCTGTCGCTGCACTCCTCGCGCCATCATTACGCCGGCGAGATTCCCGCACGCCACGAGAAGGATGAGCGAGGAGAAGCTCAGGAGCAGCGCCATGAAGATGGCCACCGCCTTTCGCGCCTCAGGAGGCATGCCGGAATACGGGAACAGGTCCACGCCGTGACCTTTGGTCACCTCCGGGTGATCGGCCTCGATCTGCTTCGCGATTGCTTCGAGCTCGCGCTCGGCGGACTGCTGCGTGACACCGTCGGCGAGCCGGCCGACGACTTGAAATGTGCTGTAGTCGCGTGAATCAAGCCGCAGGTTGGGCTTCGTAACGCCCGCCATCGCGATGGGCGTCCACACATCCGCCTTGATGAACGACAGGACGGACGACATCTCCGGGCGTGCGACACCGATGACCGTGAACGCGCGGCCGTTCAGGCGGATCGCTCGACCGACTGCGCTCGTGTCGCCGGCGAGCCGTCGCTCCCAGAACGTGTGGCTGACCACGGCGACGGGGTGCGATCCGGCGTCGGGATAGGCGTCCTCCTCGGGCAGAAAGAAGCGCCCGAGCTCCGGCGTGGCGCCGAAGGTCTTGAAGAAGTTGCCGCTGACGTTGAAGCCGACGCTGAGTTGGGCGTCGCCGGTGGTCGCGACGCTCAGCGGCGTGATGTCGAACGCCGCGAGGTCGGTGAGCGTGCGCGACCGGTCGCGGAGGTCCTTGTATTGAAGGAACGAGAACGAGTGGAAGCGCGACCCGTCGGGGCTCGTCTCGTAGCCATAGACGAGCCGGTCCGCGCGCGTGGCCGGAACGGGTTTGAGGAGGAGCGCCTCGACGAGCGAAAAGATCGTCGTCGTCGCCCCGATACCGATGCCGATGGAGATGATCGCGAGCGCGGCGTAGCTCGGCGAGAGTCGGAGTTGGCGGAGCGCGTAGCGGAGGTCGCGAACGAGGGCGTCCATCGGGCTGGCTCGAGGTGGGGGGCACGGATTCTACGGCGTCCGCCGCGCCCGAGTTTCTGGCCGCTGAGCCCCGGCGGTACGCCGGTGGTGGCGAGGGCCCGAGCGTGCCATGTTGAACGTTCTAGACAACCGCTTCACCCACTCCGGTTCCCGAGGCTTCTATGCAAACAATGCGACGCTGCACGATCCTCTGTTCCGCCCTTCTCTTCGCTGCCGCGTGCAGCAAGAGTGAAAAGGCGGCAGACACGGCGAACATGGCAGCTACTCCGGCGCCAGCTCCCGCGCCCGCCGCCACCCTCGCCGATTTCGCGGGAAGTTGGGCCGTGGTCGCGACGCCGGAATCGGGAAAGGACACGTCGGTCACCAAATACACGATGACCGCGACAGCCGACAGTACTTGGACGCTCGAATTTGCGAATGGCCCGAAGGTGCCGATGCACGTTTCAGTATCCGGTGACAGCCTCATCTTCAAGACCGACCAATTCTCGAGCCAGCGCCGCAAGAATGTGAAGGTCTGGACCGAGGGAACGGCGAGGATGCAAGGCGGTAAGTTCGTCGGCGAGACAACGGCGCACTACCTCAACGCCGGCGCCGACTCCGTGCTCAAGCTGAGGATCGACGGCACGAAGATGTAGTAACGCGGCAGCGACGGTAGGAGGCGAATCCTGCCTCCTACCTTGTTCGCGGCTCACTCCTCGCGTAGCGCCCCGATCGGATCGATCCCCATCGCCCGCCGCGCCGGCAGGAACACCGCGGCGACCGCGCTCGCGAACAACACGGCCACGGCCGCCGCCAGCGACACCGGGTCGCTCGAGATGTCGTTCAGGTGGTGCTCCAAGATCCGCACCGCGGCCAACGCCAGCGGGACCCCGACTGCCACACCCGCCGCAACGGGCCGCAACCCGTCACGCATCACGAGGCGCGCGATGTCCGCTCGGCGCGCACCCAGCGCGATGCGAACGCCGATTTCGCTCGTGCGGCGCGCGATGCTGTAGCTCGTCACGCCGAAGAGTCCGATCGCGGCGAGCAGCAGCGCGAGCGCGCCAAGCCCCGTCGCCAGACGCGCGACCAGATGCTCGTCCCGAATCGACAGGCGGATGAGCTGCGTCACGGGCTCCAGATCGTCGATCGCGATCGAGCGGTCGGTCTCGGTGATCGCGCGGCGCACGGGTTGAACGAGGACCGACGGATCCCCCGTCGTACGGACGAGCAGCCGGAGCTGTTTGGGCTGGCTGAACTTCGTCGTGCCGCTCTGATGGAGATATGGAACGTAGATGCGGCGGTCGGCGTTGGCGCCGGTAGTGTCGAGCGATTGCCCGCGAACGTCCGCGATCACGCCGACGATCTGGACGACGCTCGAGTCGTCGAAGTGCGCGAGCCCGCCGACAGCGTTGGCGCCCGGGAAATAGAAATGCGCGAACGACGCGTTGATGAGCGCCGTGCGCGGCGCGACCCCCTCGTCGCGCGCGTCGAGGTCGCGCCCGGCGACGAGACGCGCGCCGAGTGCCGCCGCGTATCCTGCGCCCACCTGGTCCGCCGCGGTCACCGTGTCCTTCGGCGTCCGCGGTGTCTGACCGGCCACATGAACGTCGGTGTGCCATTCCGTGCCGATGAAGATTCCGTTCGCCGAGTACGATACGGCCGCCACGCCGGGAACAGCCGCGACGCGGTCACGGAGCGCGTGGACAGCATTCGCGAGCCGTGCGTCGGCGTAGCCTGGCGTCGCGACGTCGAGATCCGCGACGATCAGGTGGTCGCGGTCGAAGCCGAGCGGGGTCGATTCCGTCCGCCGCAAGCTTCGCGTGAGAATCGACGCTCCGACGAGCAGCACGAGCGAGAGTGCCACCTGGGCGGCGATCAGCAGCGACCCAAATCGCGCGCCGTGCGTCACGGAGCGCGAAGTGGAACGCAGTGTCGCGGCCAGGTCGACGCGCGACGCGCGAAGCGCCGGCGTCAGACCGAAGAACAGCACCGATACTATAGATAAGCCGAACGTGAACGCGAGCACGCGCGGGGTCGGACCGAGCGAGACCGAGATAGGATTGCCTTGCGACGCCATCGCGACGAGAACGTGGCTTCCCCACCACGCGACGAGCAACGCCGCCGCGCCGCTGAACAGCGCGAGGAGGAGACTCTCGGTCAGCAGTTGCCGCACGATCCGCGCGCGGTTGGCGCCGATCGCGAGACGCAGCGACATCTCCCGTCGGCGAGCAACGCCCCGCGCGAGCAGGAGGTTGGCCACGTTCACGCAGACGATGGCGAGGAGCAGCGCGACGCCGAGCATCAGCGCGACGAGTGGATTCCCGAACGTGTCGCGGACGCCGGAGAGCCCGCGCGCGCCGGATGCGAACGCGAATGTGAACCCGCGATCCTTGATCTCGCTGAGCTCGTCGGGTTTCGCCGCCGCGCGAATCGCCGATTCAATTATTGGTGACGTCGCCGCGCGCACCTGCGCGAGCGACAGTCCGTCCTTCACACGCCCGATGAGCAGGAGCCACATCATGCGGCGATCGGCGAGCCATGCGTTGTTGGGATGCAGACGATCGCGAAGCCCGACGGGCAGCCAGATGTCGATTCTTTCCCCGACGATGTCGCCGCTGAACCCCGGCTGCGCGACGCCGGTGATCGTCACGCGAATGCCGTCGATGCGCACGCCGCGCCCGACGACGGACGGATCCTGGTGGAAACGGCGCGTCCAGTATTCGTGGCTGATCGTCGCCTCCGCCGGGGCGCTCGGCTCGTCGGCCGATGCGTCGAGCGTGCGCCCCGCCGCGGCGCGCACACCGAGAACCGCGAAGTAATTGCCCGAGACGAGGCGGCCGTGGGGATGTTCGAGCTCCGTCGCCGACCCGCCGAAATTCGCGTCGACGCGGTCCGACGCGCCGACGGCGGCGAGTCCATCGAACGCACTCGCGTTCTTCCTGACGTCGAGGTACAGCGGATACGAGTACATGAGACCGTCGGGTGTGCCGTGGCCGCGTGAATCGACATAGCGCGGGTCGCCGACGACGACCAACCCTTCCGGGTGGTCGACGGGAAGCGTGCGCACGAGGACGGCATCCACCAGCGAATAGATCGCCGCGTTGGCGCCAATGCCGAGGGCGAGTCCGCCGATCACGAGTCCAGCGAGGGCGGCGTTGCGGCGGAGCGTCCGGATGCCGTACGCGACGTCCTGCCGCATCTCACCAATGATGCGCCGGCGCCCGGCGGCCGCTTCCCGTTCTCTATCGAGAACGAGCAAATCGCCGCGCACGTCTCGTACATCGCCGAACTGCTTCAGCGCCGACGCGCGCGCATCCTCCGGCGACATTCCGCCGGCGACGAGCGCGTCGATACGCGATTGCAGATGAAACAGGATCTCGTCGTCGACTTCGCGAACGAGGCGAAACCGGCTGAACGGAATGCGGAACACTCGGCGCACGCGGCTCCCTTCCCCTCTGTGTCAGATGGGAGTGTAGGAGACGCGCCAACGACTGGCAAGAGGTCAGGGATCAGACGGCCGCGTTCAGAGCCGCGGGCAGACCGGCCGTCGCGCGCCGCGTGCTCGTCGATCCCGCTATTGCCAATGACCGTTGACGTAGTACCAGCCGTATTGATCGAAGTCCCATCGGCCGGGAACCCACGTCTCATTCTTGTGCGGCGGCCTTTCCCAACTGCCCTTGACCCACTGGAAGTCGTCGTTCTCCCACCGCCAGCGACCTGGAACCCACATGTAGCCGTCGCCTGGGGAATCCGGGATCACTTCGATCGGCGTCGGCGGCGGCTCGTGTCCGGCGTACGAGACTCGCCAATGGCGTACGTCGCTCCAGTCAGGAAACGCGTCCCACTGGGGCGTCGTATCCGAGTACGGCCAATGGTTTTGCCAACCATAGTAAGCGCACCCACCAAACGCACTTGTGGCGACGAGGCCGGCGACCAGTCGCAGCGTCAGGACTCGGTTCATTCTCTTCTACCCCATCAGGCTCACAGCGCCAAGTGGCAAGGAAGGGGCACGCACGCGCCTGATCGGCTCGCTCCTACGGCTTTCGGCCTCGCGCGACGGCCGTTGAGTCCGCGGCCGTCTACGGCTTTGCGAACGGATTCGAGAAACGCGCGTCGCGGAGGAACGAGTCGTCGGTGAGCGTCAGGACCCGGTGTTGATCGTCGGGTCCGGGTCGAAGCTCGCCGCGTAGGTGGCTTCGTCGATCAACAGGAGCGAGACCGGAGGAGTCTCCTACCTGTACCTCACCGGCGTTGAGCATTCACTAATCGGCTCAGCGTCGCTGACGCCCCAGGTCACCGAATCTTTGTGCGTCCCGACTCTCGACACAAAGCGTGAAGGCTGCGTCGGCAGGCACGTTCCTTCCATACGTACTGAGCGCGAGCCGACGGTTGGAGGTGACATGAATCACGACGCCAATCAATTGGCCGGCCAACTTCGGGTGAAGCTCGGTGACGTGACGTTTCCCGTCAGCAAGTCGGCCGCCGACGAACTGCGGACACACGTCCGCGAGTACGCGGCCGCGCTCCGGTTCGACGGAGTAACTCCGGAAGCGGCCGTGATCGAGGTGAAACACGTCCTATTCGACGCGGGGCTCGAACCAACCACGCACACGAAGAGCACGGAGGCCGCGTTGACCCCGCGCGATCATCTCTGTGGCAGCGTCGTAGCCTGGTGCATCGAGGGGTATTACTCGGACGGCAGGAGCGACGGGTCAGGGCCGAACGGCCACCAAGCATGAACGCCTCGAACTCACGGTCCGTATGGTGTCGCCCGGTCTGACATTTGCCGCAATTGTTCGCTTCGGATTCTCCGAGCCGAAGCCCGTCGCATGCCAACGCCGGCACTTTCAGCCACCGGAGCGCTGTTCGCCGCACTCACCGACTTGGCGACCGAAATCCCGGTCTTGAGCTCGGCCGAGCGCGCTTCCGTCTTGAGACCAGCCGTACACGCGGCGGTCGACGAGCTCAGGGGCATGGGCTTGTCGTCGGCGCGCGTCGAATGCGTGCTCTTGGAGCTCGCGGCCCATGCGTGGCCAATCACGGCCGGCCCCGTCGCCGTCGGCGACATCAGAGGGTGGTGCATTCAGAGGTACTACGCGCCGCTCCGGTAGTTTCGAGTGCGGGGAATTACTGGGACGTGTGAGGAGAACTGGGACGGGTGCGGCGACGGGGTGCGGAGAACTGGGACGGGTGCGGCGACGGGGTGCGGAGAACTGGGACGGGTGCGGCGACGGGGTGCGGTGAACGGGCCGCACTCCGCCCTCCTCACTCGTTCCAGTTCCCCGCACACCGCCTCCGCACACCACCTCCGCACACCTGTCACGTCTCCGCCCCCCTGACTACTTGCCCGCAACCTTCTTCGTCGGATCGTCCGCCGGATTCACGTACGTGAGCGCGAACGGTCCGATGAGGTTCACCTGCACGATCGTCCGGCCCTTGGCAATCGCGTAATGGTGTTGGCCCGCATTCGCCACCGCGAATCCGCCGACGGGGAATGCCATCGTCTTCGATTTCTCGACCTTGTCGCCCATGCCGATCAAGAATGTGCCCTCGATGACGGTGACGGCTTCGGCGGTGGGATGGAAGTGCGGTGGGAGCACGTAGCCGTTCGGGAAGTCGAGCCGCACTGTGACGGCTTCGGCCTTACTCGGATCGCCCTGTAACACCGCCAGCTTCGCTCCGGACGGGAAGATTGCGGGCGCCGGTCCCCATTTGAGATCCGGCATTTGCGCGTTCGCGCGCATCGGCTGCAGAGCGGCCGCCGCGATCAGAACTGTCGTGATCATGCTGCGCATCGTGATGCTCCCTTGAAAAAGTGGTGGGTGACCTGCTGGACTGCGATCGATTTCACAGCGGTACTTCTCACTTGCGTGCGATCAGATACCGAAACGCGTTCTCGAGGCGAAACTCGCCGCGCGCCGTGCCGAACGGCCTGATCGAATCGGTCACCACGGTGCGGACGCGGCGCTCGCCGACGATCTGGATCGCGCGTACCGCGGGCCCGGACGACAGCAGCGCGTCGAGCGCGTCGTCCAGATCGGCGAAGCACCACTCGACGGCGACCTCGACCTCCTCGACCGGCGTGAGCTCCGCCTGTCGCGCCAACGCCTCCAGCGCACCAGGCTGCGACAGCGCGAACGGCCCCGGCGTGCTCGGCGTCACCGGCAGCATCGACGCGATGGCGTAGAGATACGCGGCGGACTCGCACTCATCGACGCTGCCCAACGCGGCGATGACGATTTGCGCATCCGGCTTGGCGACGCGCCTGACCTCGTGCAGCGCGGCGACCGGACTCGATACGTACTGGAACGAGTTGATGGCGGTCACGACGTCGAACGTGCCGTCGGCGTACGGCAGATTGCCGACGTCACCGAGGTCGAACGTGCCGAGCGGAACGCGCTGGCGCGCGATGTCGAGCAACGCCGGCGCGGTATCGATCCCGAAAACCGTCGCGCCGCGAGCGCCTGCCAGCCGGCAGAACAAACCCGCTCCGCAACCTGCATCGAGCAACGCCGCGCCGGTGAACGGAGCGACGCGATCGAGAATCGCGGCGTACAACTGTCGCATCGCCGGCTCCATCAGCTCGGCCCAGTCGTGGGCCCGAGTGCTCCACAGCTCACCGCCCAGCGGTGTCGCGCCCGTTGGCCGTACAGAAACGCCCGCCATTTGTTCTTCTCTCTCCGCGTCCGATTCGAGTCGTTGCATCGCCGATCGCAGGGTAGCGCGCGATCGATTCGAGCGCTTCGCCCGGGAGAGCCATGCGCGCGGGAGAGAGAGACATGGCCCGTTCGGGCCATGCCGCCTTTCGACGAGAGCTGTCTAGATCAGCCCTTCGCGCGTCGCGTACGCCGCCGCGGCGGCGCGCGACGGGAGGTCGAGCCGCAACAGCAGGTTCGCGACGTGACGCTTGACCGTGTGCTCGCTGAGCTCGAGCCGCACCGCGATCTCCGCGTTGCTCATGCCGCGCGCGACGTAGCGCAGGATCTCGATTTGTCGCTGCGTCAGCGAGGGCGCGCCGCCCTTCCCTCTTCCGCCGGCGAGCGAGCGAACCAAACGCCGTCCGCGGTTGGCCTCGTGCTCGGCGCCGAGTGCGTCGAGCGACTCCATCGCCACGCGTGCCTCTCGCTCGGCGGACGCCGTGCGGCCGAGCGCCGCGAGCACCTCGGCGAGATCCAGCCGGGTACGTGCGGTCTCGAACGGCGCGCCATTCTGCTGGAAGAGATCGATCGCGTGCTCGAGTCGAGTCACTGCCCCCGCGAGATCGCCGCGCTGTCGCTGCAGAGTTGCGCGCACAGCGGCCACCGACGCCGCGAACGACGCCGTCGCCGCCGCGGTCGCGATCCGTTCGAGCTCCTCGAGCGCGACGTCGGCCGCGTCCAGGTCGCCCTGCCCAGCGCGAGCGCGAACGAGCAGCTCGAGCGCCGACGCGCGCGCCGTGGGCTCGGCATCGCCGGCCTGCGTGAGAAACTGATCGAGCAGCGCCGACGCCTCCGCGGCGTTGCCGCGTTGGAGCATCAACTCGGCGATGCCGACGCGCGATTGCGGCTGCGTCGGCGACTGCTCGAACAGCCGCTCGGCCTCGTCGAACCGACCTTGGCGAAGCCGCAACACACCGAGGCGCGCGACCGGCGGACTCGTGAGACCCGGGCGGGCCTGCTGCAACTCGCGCGTCGCCGCCGCGAGCTCCGCTTCGGCTTCGGCCCAGTCGCCGTGCCAGATGAGCACACCGGCGTACTGCGTTCGGCAGATCGCCGAAAGCGGGCGGAGACCCCACCGTCGCGTGAACTCCTGCACGCGCGCGACCCACTGCGCGGCCCGATCGTAGTCGCGCACGCGCTCGCACGCGAAGATCTGCCAGCACGAGACGAGGCCGACGGCGTGCAACTCCTTCACCTCGCCCGCGGTCGTCGCAACGCTGGCTTCGTCGAGCCGCCGCATCCCGAGCTCGACGTCACCCGCGCTGACGCGCGCGAGTCCCTCGAGTCCGAGCGCGGTGAACTCGATCCCCTGATCGGCAAGCTCGCGTCCGAGCTTCGCCGCACGCGCGGCACTCGTGATTGCGGCGGACGGGTCGTGCCGGCGAAAGAGCGCGACCTCGGCCTCGCGAATCATGAGCCAGCCATACTCTGGCACATCGTGCCGGCCGACGAGCAGACGTCGCGCGCGCTCGAGCCAACCCGAGGCGACGGCGAAGTCGCCGCGAAAGGCGAGGTAGTCCCATACCAACCAGATCGCGACGCGCGCCGCGCCGCGGGCGTCGTGCCGTTCGCGGTACGACGCGTAGGCGCGCTCGCGAGAGTCGAAGGTGAGCGCAGGTTCGTCCAGCCACCACGCGGCAAGGCCGAGGTCCTCGAGAGCCTCGGGTGTTTCACGCTCGGCGACGCTCGCGGTGAGGTGCGTGCGGGCCTCGTCCCACGCGCCACGCTCGAGCGCATCTCTGCCCGCCGCGAGGGAGTCGCGATTGGGCGGCTGGAGAGCGCCCGTGGTTGGCGTGGCGGGTGGGGTGGTGAGCATCCTATTTGGAACGATACGGCCGCGTGGGATGCTCGGCGAGCGCCGCTCCGCCCAGGCGGACTTACACGCGCCGAGGCACCCGAGGTCTTCCGCGCGAGCTCACACGCGCCGAGCGCGCGAGCTCACACGCGCCGAGCGCGCGAGCTCACACGCGCCGAGGCGCCCGGGGTCTTCCGCGCGAGCTCACACGCGCCGAGGCGCCCGGGGTCTTCCGCGCGACCAGTGCAATACTGGCGATACAGCCGGCCAGTATTGCCTCGGCTCGCGCTCCAGACCCCGGGCCGTCTCGCCGCTGCCTCCGTGTGGGCCGCGTTCACTGACCGCGACCCATTGACGCGCGCACGCAGTCTGTCGTTCGCCGATCGAGTGAGGCGAGCGGGTGGGATTGTCCGGAGCGGAGCCGAGGCAGTATCGCCCGGCAGTATCGGCGATACTGCACTGGTCCGCGGAGGACAGTCCCACCCCGAGCCACCACCCCGAGCCACCACCCCGAGCCACCACCCCGAGCCACCGGTCCACGGAGGTGGGATTCCGCGTGAGCCGCGAGCAACTACTCCGTGCGCAACACGTCCGCCGGATCGACGCGCGCTGCCCGCCGCGCCGGCAATACGCTCGCGAGCGCCGCGATGGCGATCAGTAGTGTCGCGACGCCGGCAGTCACCAGCGGCTCGCGCGGTGACGTGTCGTAGAGCAGCGACTGCATGACTCGCGACGCGACGATCGAGATCAGGAGCCCGAGCACTACGCCAGCCACAGCAAGCCGCAATCCCTGGCCGACGACGAGGCGCAGCACGTCCGCGGCGCGAGCGCCGAGCGCCATGCGTACGCCGATCTCGTGGGTGCGCTGCGCGACGGCGTATGAGAGTACGCTATACGTCCCGAGCGCGGCGATGATCAGCGCCAGCACGCCGAAGCCACCGAACAGTAGCAGACCGACGCGCCACGGCCGGAGCTCGGCCGCCATGCGGTCGGCCACCGATTGCACGTAGGGCATCGCGAGCGTCGGAAAAGCGCGCGCGATCTCACGGCGCATCGTCGCTTCCACGACCGGCGTTTGGCCCGGCTTCGTGCGCACGATCACTGTGTTTGCGCCGCGCGGGCGACCGGTCGAGTCGTACCCGAAGGGTGTGATGAGCTGAAGCACCGGTTGTTCGACGACGTCCTCCACGTGTGAGTCGCGCACGACGCCGATCACGGTCGAACAGGGGGCCTTCGTCGAGAATAGCCGGAGGCATTGGCCGAGCGGGTCGCGCTGCGGCCAGTACGTGCGGGCGGCGGTTTCGTTCACGACGAGCACCGGCGCCCCGTCGCGATCGGCCTCGGTGAAGAATCGGCCGCGCGCCAGGCGGCTGCCCGTCGCCGCGAAAAAGCTCGGCGTCGCCGCATTCCACGTGGCGTCGCGTTTGTCGAGCCGTGGGACCTCGCTTCCGTCTTGCATGTAGAGACCGATCATCGAGAAGCCTCCCATCGGACCGCCCGTGCTCAGCGCGACGCTTTCGATGCCGGGTGCGTCGCGCAAGCGCTCCGCCACTACCATCAGCCCGCGCCCGATTTGTGGCGAGCGCGATTGCTCCCAGTCGATGTATCCCCCGCTCGGATCGAGCAGAAACGCGGCGCCGTACACGACGCGGTTGGCGTCGAAGCCGAGATCGATCGCGCGCAATCGCATCAGACTGTGGACGAAGAGGCCGGCGCCGTAGAGCAGCAGCACGCTCATCGCGACCTGCGCCACGAGCAGGAGTTGGCGCAAGCGCGAACGCTGCGCGCCGGCGCCGCCGTCGCGCGCGCCGCTCTTCAACGCCTCCGTGAGCTCCGGTCGGCTGGCTTGCAACGCGGGCACCAGTCCCGCGAGAACACCGGTCGCGATCGCGATCACCCCGATGAACGCGACGACGCGTGTGTCCACCGCCGACTCGGCCCAATAGGTCCCGGGCATGATCAGCGCGCGCAGCGCGTTGCCCGCCCACGAGCTCACGAGGAGAGCCGCCGCCGCGGCTGCGATGGCGAGCACCAGGCCTTCGCACAGCAACTGCACGATGAGGCGCGGCCGCGACACCCCAAGCGCGATACGAACCGCGATCTCGCGCCGTCGGCTCAGTGCGCGGGCGAGCAGCAGGTTCGCGACGTTCGCGCAGGCGATCAACAGCACGATCAGCGTGACGCCGACGAGACGCGTCGAGATCGCCACCTCGGGCGCCGGCTTGATGGAAGGAGCGAGCGATTCGAGGATGGGACCCGCCAGCATGACCGCGCCGCTGTCGCGCACAGCGTTCACGGGCCGCCCGCGCCGAACGTCGACGCGAGTCCGGCGCACGATCGTCGTCGCGGCGTTGCTCAGCCACGCGTCGCTCGTCCCCGGCGCGATGCGTCCGACGACTTGGAGATACGTTCCCGAGAAGAAGCTCGAGTACCAGGCGCCGTCCTTCGGTCCCGGGTGTGCGGCCAACGGCAACCACACGTCGGTCGCGCTGAGATCGGGGCCATCGAACCCGGGCGGCGCGATGCCGATGACCGTCGTGCGTTGTCGATTGATCTCCACCGTTCTGCCGACGACTCCCGGATCAGCGCCGAACGCGCGCCGCCAGAGGCGGTCGCTGATCGCCGCGACATAGATCGGCGCTCCCATGATTTCTTCGTCCGGAGCGAAGAACCGGCCCCTCGCCGGCCGCACACCGAGCACCGACATGTAGCGGTCGGAGACGTACGCGCCGTGCACCGTGAGCGGCGCATTGCCCACGGTCATCGGCATCGTATCGGGTTTCGTGTAGCCGACGAGCTGCACGCGAGGTGCGAGCGTGCTGTCGAGCAGTGAGAAAGTGCGATAGGTCAATCCCGACCGGATCTCCGCCACCTCGCCGATGGTCCACGTGGTGCGCACATAGAGCCGGCGCAGTGCACGAGGATCGGCAACGCCGGCCGGCGGCCGCGCGAACAATCGGTCGGCGAGCGAGAACATCGCGCCGTTCGCGCCCACGCCGAGCGCGATGGTCACGACGCAGGCGACAGTAAGACCGGGCGACCGCCGCAGGCCGCGAACGGCGAACACGACGTCTTGGCGGACCTGATCGAAAACGTCGCGCCGGTCGCGGCGTCGATGCGCGCGACTGCCGATGCCGCGAAGCTCTTCGCGCACGAGTCCAACGTCGCCGAACCGCGCGCGGGCCCGTGCTTCCGCCTCGTCGCGCGTCGCGCCCGCCGCGACGAATTCCGCTACGCGTTGCTCGAAATGAAAGTCGAGCTCGTCGTCGACGTCCGCACCGACGTTGCGGCGTACGAAGCGGAGATAGCGGCGCCAGCGCGGTTCGTCGTGCATCCCGGGCCTCCGTGGATCACGCCGGCTGCGTGCGCGTGCTCATGACTCGTGCGATCGCGGCGACATAGTCGGTCCACCCTTTCGCGTCTTCCTTGAGCCGCGTGCGGCCAAGTGCGGTGAGCCGATAGAACTTGGCGCGCCGACCGGTGGGCGAGACACCCCACTCCGACGCGATGAGCTCGCGCTCTTCCATGCGATGCAACGCGGTATACAGGGCCCCGTCGAGCACGGCGAGCGCGTCGCCCGAGCTTTGTTCGATCCACCGCGCGACGGCGTAGCCGTGGCGCGGACCGAAGCTCAGTCCGCGCAAGATGAGCGTGTCGAGCGTGCCGGGCATTACTTCCATCGCCGCACCATTGGGTTTTGATGCCTCAATATTAGATGTATCGCACGATACGATCAATACTGAGCGGTGTCAATCGACCGAGGTCTTCCGTTGACGCCGGGTGTGCGGGAACGGGGACGAGTGCGGGGGCGGCGTGCGGAGAACTGGGACGGGTGCGGGGGCGGCGCGAGGTTCGATCGCGCGACGTCTGTCGTTCACCGATTCGAGCGAGCGAGTGGGTGGGGCTGCCCGGAGCGGAGCCGTTGCAGTATTGCCGGCAGTTTCGGCAATGCTGCGAGCGGTCCGCGGAGAACAGCCCCACCCCGAGCCCCCACCTCGCGCCCCACCTCGCGCCCCGAGCCCCTCGAGCGGTCGACGAGTCCCGTCCCTATTCAGTTGCGGCCTTCTGAGCCCGGACTACTATCAACACGCCGGCACGGGCCGGCGCGGGAACCCACCCATAAAGCGCAGCACTCAGGAGTCCAGGAATGGAAACCCTTCTCCAGGATGTCCGCGTTACGCTCCGCGGCTTCCGCCGCTCGCCGGGATTTCCGCTCACGGCCATCGCCACGCTCGCACTCGGCATCGGCGCCACGACCGCGATCTTCACGACGCTGAGCGCTGTTCTGCTCAAGCCGCTTCCCTACCCGAACGCGCAGGACCTCTACAGCCTGCGGACCGCCCTCACGGACGGCCGGGTCACCACTGGGCTGCTGTCGGGCGGTGAGGTCTTCCGGCTGAACGATCCCAAGCTCTCGATCGAGCGCGCGGCGGCGTTCCAGTCGGGGGACCTTACGCTGATCGCCGCGGACGGGACGCCGTCGCACGTGACGGCGTATGGAGTGACCGAAGGATTCTTCGAGGTCTTCGGCCTGCCGATGACGATGGGCGGCTTCAAGCACGACGACTTCACCCCGTTGCCGCCGCCGGCGCCCAATGCTCCGCCGCAACAAGGTCCTCTGCCCACGGTCGTGATCTCGCCCCGGTTGTGGAAGCAGTTGTACAACAGCGATCCCGCGGTGATCGGCAAGCCGATCCACTTCGCCGAAGTGAACACGACCATCTCCGGCGTCGCGCCGCGCGATCTCGACATCCCGCACGGCGCTGACATCTTCTTCGCTCAACGCACGCCCTCCACCGACGTCAATCACGGGCAGGAGGCGTTTTTCCGCCTGCGCCGCGGTGCGACGATCGAACGCGCCAAGAGTGAGATGGCGACGATCATGGGCGGCCTCGCCACGGACTTCCCCGCGTCGGACCGCAACCGCGTCTACGTCTCGCAGCCGCTGGTCGACTCGATCGTCGGCGACCTCGGGCCGATTCTGATCATCGTGATGTCGGCCACCGGGCTGCTGCTCCTCCTCGCGTGTGTGAACGTCGCCAACCTGCTGCTCGCGCGCGGCGCGGCGAGGGCACGCGAAATGGCCGTGCGCGCGGCGCTCGGCGCGGGATGGAGCCGACTCGTTCGCCAACTGCTCACCGAGTCGCTCGTGCTGGCAACGTTGGGGACGGTCGTCGGCGTGGGCGTCGGAGCCCTCGGCCTCCGCGCGTTGCTGGCGATCGGCGCGTCGAAGCTGCCGCGACTCGACGCGGTGGCGTTCGATGGGCGTGTGCTGCTCTTCTCGCTGGCGGTGCTCGTCGTCACCGGTGCGATCATCGGACTGGCTCCCGCGATTCGCCTGATGCGCAGCGACATGAAAACGCTCATGAACGACAGCTCACGGTCGGCGAGCGCCGGCCGAGGCACGGCGCGCTGGCTCATGGCGATGACGGTCGCCGAAGTCGCGCTGGCGATCATGCTGGTGGCGGGCGCGGGTTGGCTCGTGCGCGGATTCTCGAATCTCCGGAACACCGACGCCGGCTTCGTGACGGACAAGCGGCTGATCTTCGACGTGTCCTTCCTCGGACCGCGATACCCGTCGCCGGACGTCGTGCGTCAGGCACAAGTCGACCTCATATCGGCCGTGAAGAGCGTTCGCGGCGTGACCGACGTCGGGCTCGTCTCGGCGTACCCGACGCGCAGCCGGTTCGAGAACTCGCTCCTGGCGCAATTTCACGGCGAGCCGTACGACGCGGCGAATCCGCCGGGGACGCGCCAGCGCTTCGCGAGCCCGGGACTCTTCGCCGCGATGGGCACCCACATCATCAAGGGTCGCGATTTCGGAACGGGGGATCTCCCGAACACGGTGCCGGTCGCGATCGTCAACAAGGTATTCGTCGACCGGTACCTCAAGGGACGCGATCCGATCGGCGTGCAGTTTTCAGCGGGATATCCGGCGCCGAATCCGAGGAATGAGGTGACGATCGTCGGCGTGGTCGACGATGTGCGGCAGAAGTCGCTCGCCGACCCGGCGGAGCCGTCGTTCTACTCATCGCTGACCCAGCTTCCATTTCGGCGCGCAACCGCCGTCGTGTCGATGTCGCAATCGGACCCCGGCGCCGTCGAGCGAGCCATCCGCGCCGAGATGCGGAAGCTCAACCCGACGATGCCGCTCGATTTCGAGCTCGCATCGGACGTCGTCGCCGGCACGCTCCGGCGACAGGAGCTCGGGATGGCGCTCATGCTCATCTTCGGCGGGATGGCGATCGTGCTCGCGGCCGTTGGCATTTATGGAGTCGTGTCGTACGCCGGTTCTCTGCGGCGTGACGAAATGGCGACGCGCCTCGCACTCGGCGCGTCGCCGCGTTCCGTGTTCTTGCTCGTCATGAGACAGGGCGCGACGCTCGGCCTCGCCGGCGCCGCGATCGGTGTGGGGCTGGCCTATTTCTCCGGCCAGGTGATTTCCAATCGCGTGTACGCGATCAAGGCGTCGGATCCTGTGATCTTGGCGATCGCCACCGTGCTGATCACCGCGATCACGGTCCTGGCCACGACGATTCCCGCGGCACGCGCGGCGCGTCTCAGCCCGGCCAGCGCGCTACAGTCTGAGTAGGGGGAACGAGTGCGGAGGCGGGGTGCGGTAAACGGGAACTCGCAAGGGTACGAGTGCGGAGGCGGTGTGCGGTGAACTGGAACGGGGAACGAGAAGGAGTGCGGACTTGATCTTTCTCCGCACCCCGCCTCCGCACTCGTCCCAGTTCTCCGCACCCCGCCCCCGCACTCCGCACTCGCGAGCAGCACGAATCCGCGACACATTGGCGTATGCGCGAGATCGGCCGCTATCGTCAACTCGACCAAACTCAAATCACCGAAACGCTCCGCCGATTGCGCGACCGAATCTCGGAGCGGTTTCCGGGATCGGGACTCGGCAATGTCGCCGGCGAGCTCGTGGCGCTGTCGGAAGAGGCGTTCGGTCGCATCGACTACGTTCAGCGCCCCAATTGGCCAATCCGCATCGCCGTCGGCGCGATCATCGCGGGAATGGTGACGGTCGTGGCGCTGGGCGCGCTGAGCATTCGCGTCTCGGGCAAGGTCAACAGCTTTTCCGAGCTGGTCCAGATGCTCGATGCATCGATCAACGACATCGTGTTCCTCGGCGTGGCGATCTTCTTCCTCGTCACCCTCGAGGCCCGGCTCAAACGGCGGAAGGCGCTCACGTCGCTGCACCAACTGCGCAGCGTGGTCCATATCGTCGACATGCACCAGCTCACGAAGGACCCCGAGCGCCTCATGTCGCCGCAGCCGGACACCACGTCGTCGCCCGAGCGCTCGATGACCGCGCCCGAGCTGGGGCGCTACCTCGACTATTGCAGCGAGCTGCTGTCGCTGACGAGCAAGATCGCGGCGTCGTTCGTCCAGTCATTCAACGATCCGGTCGTCCTCAGCACGGTCAACGAGATCGAGACGCTCGCCACGGGGCTGTCGGGAAAAATCTGGCAAAAGATCACGTTGTTGGAGCGGGCGACGAGAAGCGAGGCGGTCCTTCGATCGTAGAGATGGGGGCCTGAGCGATTCCGTCCGTCGTCGCACTTGTGGTCTGTCGGACTTGTCGGCCAAGTTGAGAGTCGCTGTGAACGCCCCCGAGTCGCCCGGACTAGCCAGTCCTCAACAGGAGTTTCCAATGAGCACCACCCGCAAGACGATCAGTCTCGCCGCCGGCTTCATGACTTTCGCGTCCGCGCTGACTGCGCAAGCGATCTCGATCGGACTGCGCGGCACTGGAAGCTTTCCGACCGGTTCGTTCTCGCAGACCTCGGGCACGGCGCCGTCGAGCGACGCGGCCATCGAGGGAGCAAAGTCGGGGTTCGGGTACGGGCTGGACGCGGGAGTGGGGGTCGGCCCCATAGGAGTCTACGCCAGCTTCGACCACATCAAGTTCGATTGCGAGACGGCCACTTGCCAAGCCGATGGCAAGTACACGCTGTCCGGTGTGACGGGCGGCGTGAAGGTCTACCTGCCGCACTTCTCGATCGCTCGCCCGTACGTCAAGGGCGGAGTCACGTTCAACGATCTGCAGGGCGGATACGGCGGCCAGTCATCGAACGCGCTCACGACCGACCATGCCCCCGGCTACGAGGTCGGCGGCGGCTTGGACGTGTCGTTCTTGGGGATCTTCAGCTTCTGCCCGCAGGTGCGATACGTGGGGCAGAACCTCAAGGCGAAGATTCCGGGCGTGATCGTAAACCAGGCAGCGACAGGCACCGCCGTGAACTACTTCACGTTTGATGCGGGCATGTCGGTGCACACGCCGTTCGGGAAATAGCGACGGCAGACGACTCGCGCAGCGGCGGCACTCGGCCCTAGTCGAGTGCCGGCCATTCTGAGTTCGATTGGCGATTCGATGTGTCGGCTGCGCGCTGGAAATCGGAAGACTGACTTCTGATTTCAGACGTCAGCCCCGGCGTGACAGGGACGAAACTCCCTCACGCACCACGTCGCTATCCCATTGAGTGAAGCGAGCGGGCCGGTCCATGCGGCCAACTAGCTCTTTCCGACCGTGACCATGACCGGCCCGTTGTCTCGCTTCACCGCCGGCATGGTTTTTAGATAACGATAAATCGACCGCAGGTCGTCCTCGGTCAGTTTCGAGAACGCCTGCCACGGCATCGGCGAGCCCGGGATCACTCGCCCTTGTCTGAACCGCGCGACGAACTGGTCTTCGGTCATGATTCCGAGTCGGCCGGTCTCCTTGTCGCTCGTGATGTTCGGCGGCGACCACGTGTGACTCGGATCGTCGGCCTCCTTGAAGCCCTTCGTCCCACCGAGGTGCGGCCCGGTGAGGGCGCCGGTCATCTGATTGCGCTCGGTGTGGCACGCCCAGCAGAGCGCGACCGACTCGACGAGATAGTGCCCCGTCTCCACCGACGCGCCGCGCGGCGCGACGGCCGGCGGCGGCGATGACGGACCGACCGGATGCGACATCGCCGTGGCCTTCACGATCTTGCCCAGCGCGTTGTAATAGTGTTGCGGCACGACGTTGTGCACGGGAGCCTGCGTGCGCAGATACGACACGACCGCGACGAGATCGTCGTCGGACAAGCCTTGCATCTCCATGAACGGCAACAGCGCGCGGCCGTCGTGTCCGACGCCGTACCGCAACGCACGCGCGATCGCGCTGTCCGACACGTTCCCCAATCCGGTCTCCGCGTCGGGAGTGAGATTGCGCGGATAGAACTTGCCCGGCGGAATGTCGAACACGAACCCGCCGATCAACGGCGTCTCGGCGCCGCCCATGTACGCCTTTCGCTGCGCCGGGTCGCCGTGGCACGACGCGCATCCCGCCGCGACGCGAACGATGTAATGCCCGCGCTCGATGATGGCCGAGTCCTTGGACGCGACGACGTGCGGGTACGGCGCGTCGAAGGTGAGATGCTGACGCGAGCCCACGTACACGGCGCCGCCGACGACGCAGACGAGCAGCACACTTCCGAGCACGAGGAGGATCTTGCGAATCATGGAAGCGCTCCGAGGCGGGGGACGGGCGACTCCAATTTGCTGAGGCCGCTGCAAAATGGAAGGTACGAGCCGGGATTTCCTTCCGTTAGCCGAGGACCGCGCTGGACGGGCTATCTAACGCGTCGCGTCGATGTCCACGCGAGATACGAAATGCTCAAG
The DNA here is from genome assembly GCA_963736315.1 of uncultured Gemmatimonadaceae bacterium. GTDB lineage: Bacteria > Gemmatimonadota > Gemmatimonadetes > Gemmatimonadales > Gemmatimonadaceae > JAQBQB01. The sequence goes on from CAVTOB010000003.1 coordinate 63,707, forward strand.
GCGATCACCTGGCCGCGCGGCCTCGAGCGGACGCCGAACTCGCGCTCGACGCGAAGCGAGACGTGCGTCTTCCAGTGCGGAATCGTCGCATCGGCCTCGGGTCCGAGGCCGAACGCGCGCGATCGCTCGTCGCGAAGCGCCGGTGGGATGTCCGCCCCGCCGTCCGGCGTAGCCTGCCAGAGGCCGTACCCGGCCAAACCGATCGTGAAGATCCTGCGAACGGTCGCGCCCGCGCCGCCCTGCACTTGCAACATGTTTCCGCGTCGAATGTCGATCCCTCGATTTCGTGCGTTCATCTCGTAGCTCGCCAGCGCCGACGCGCGGAACGTCTGTGCCGAGTCGCGCACCGCGCCGCCCGCCGAGAGTTGGTGCGTCCAATGGCCCTGTCCGAGGTTTGCTCCGCCGCGCGGCTCGAAATGGCCCGTCGGCACATAGGCAGCGTATCCGGCCACGACGTCGAATCGTCGCTGCCGCCACCCGACCTTGATCGGCTGCACCACGAGATCCGCGAACCCGAATCCGTTGAGTGACGCGGCGGGATCGCCGGTGCTCACGTGAATGCTCGCGACCGGCACGCCCAGAGCAAACGTGAGGTACGGCGCGGCTCGCGTCTTGGTCGTGTACGAGGCGCCGAGCGCCGAGCCCCACGCCGTGATGTGCAAACCGTCGATCGGAACGACGTTGCCCTGCCGGTCGAGAACCTGGCTCGAGCCGAAGCGGATCGATTGATCGACAATTGCCAATCCGGGCGGTGCCTGAGCGCCCGCGTCGATCCCCAGGCTGCCGAGCAATTTATAGCCGAGCTGTTGCGCCTCGGCCGGACGCGACGCGAGCGCGCCGAGCAACATGACCGATCGAAGTGCGCGTGCGCGTGCCGAAGTTCGAACCGAGCCCAAGGCGCCCTTGCCTGAAGTCGGTCATCATCGGGCAACTCGCGCACCACGAGGTGCGGGGCAGTGCAAGTTGAGGCGTCGAGGCCACCAAACCATCCGGGCTCGACCCCTGTCCAATTTGCGACGCCGTCGAGCGGCGTCACAGGCCAATTACGAACCAAGAACGGAGCTGACCAATGGCGCTGATCCGAACGACGGACCTTCGCAACGCCGCTCGCGGTCTCGCGCGCACGCCGACCGTCACGCTGTCCGCGATCCTCTGCCTCGCACTCGGAATGGGAGCCACCGCGGCCATCTCGAGCGCGATCAATCGCGCACTCTTGGAGGCGCTTCCCTTTCGCGACGCCGGTCGACTCGTCGCCGTGTTTCGCACGACGCCACAGTCCGGACCGCAGGGAACCTGGCCGCACTCGGCGGCCAACTATGCGGATCTTGCCCGCGGCACGCGGCGATTGAGCGCGCTCGCCGCGCTGGCGCAAGGCACAGCGCTCGTGTCCCTCGGCGACAACGCCATTCAGGCGAGTCAACTCCGCGTGACCGGCAACTTGTTCGACCTGCTCGGCGTCCGCTCGCAGTTGGGACGATTGGTCTCGCCGGCCGACGACCACCTCGAGCAGCCGCCCGTCGTGGTCCTCAGCGACGAGTTCTGGCGCACTTCCTTCGGCGGAGATCGTTCGATCGTCGGGCGTCGCATGACGATCGACGGACAGCCGGTCACGGTGATCGGCGTCGCGCCGCGCGACTTCCGCGTGCCGATCGGACCGCGGCTGATGCGCGCCGATCTGTGGATGCCGATCCGCTTTACGCCGGCGCAGCTCGACAGTCGCGGCAACAACTACCTGCTGCTCGTGGGACGGCTCGTCGACGGCGCGACGCCCGAGGGCGCGCAGGTGGAGTTGCGCGGTCTGTTCGACGGACTCGTGGCGCAGCACCCCGATTTGCGCGGCGAGGGTGTTCGCGCCGCGGCGTTGCAGCCGGAGAGCGTGGCGTCGATCCGCACGCCGTTGCTGCTGCTCTTCGGCGCCGTGTGCGCGGTTCTGTTGATCGCGGCGTCGAACGTCGCGGCATTGCTGCTCGCGCGGGGCGTGCAGCGCCGGCGGGAGATGGCAGTTCGAACAGCGCTGGGCGCCACGCGCTGGGACGCCATGCGTCCGCCGCTCGCCGAGAGCCTGCTGATCACGGCGCTCGGCTGTGCGCTGGGACTGGTGCTGGCCGCCGGCGGCGTGAGAACGATCGGCGCGCTGGCGGCCGCGCGCATGCCGCAACTCGACGGACTCGGTCTCGATTGGCGCGTGATGGTGTTCTCGCTCGGTCTGGCGATCGTCGTCGCCGTCGTGTGCGTCGCCGTGCCCGCGTGGCGCGCCGCGACCGTCGATCCGCAGGACGCGCTGCGCGGCGGGCGTTCGTCCGGCGGAGGGAGAGAACATCACCGCGCGCTGCGCTCACTCGTCGTGCTCGAGATTGGTCTTTCGTTGATGCTGCTCATCGGCGCCGGGCTCGTGCTCAAGGGATTCGCACGTCTGCTCGACAACGATCCCGGCTTCGATCCCGCGCCGATCCTCACGCTGCGCGTCACCGTGTCCCAGGCACGCTACGCCAACGCGAACGTCGTGCGGAGTTTCCTCGAGCCGGTGCTGGACGGCATCGACGCGATTCCCGGCGTCGAGGCGGCGGGCTCGATCAACGTCGTGCCATACGTGAATTGGGGCTGGAACGGCAACGTTCGATACGAGGGCCACCCCAACGACGATCCCACGCGGCTCCCACTTGTGGAGTATCGTCCCGCGACGCCGAGTTTTTTTGCGGTGACCAAACAGCGCTTGGTCGCCGGCCGACTACTCCAGCGGTCCGACGACGAGAACGCACCGCCGGTCGTCGTCGTCAATCAGGCGCTCGTGGATCGCGATCTGAAGGGTCAGAACCCGATCGGCGCGCGCTTTTTCATCAGCGACACCGCGCGCGCCACGATCGTCGGCGTCGTGAGCAACGTCCGCAACGCGGGTCCGGTCGCGCCGCCCACGGCCGAGATGTACTGGCCGATGCGGCGCGAAGGGCGTGGAGGGTCGGACTTTCCGATCGTCGTGCGCGTGAAGCGCGGCGACCCGACGGCCGTCGTGGGCGCGATACGCGCCGTCATCCGTCAGGTGGACGCGACAGCGGCCGTCGCGTCGGTCAAGCCGATGACGGAGGTGATCTCCAACAGTCTCGGCCAGCCGCGCTTCTATTTCAGTCTGCTCGGCGCGTTCGCCGCCGTGGCCATCTTCCTCGCGCTCGCCGGTCTATACGGCGTGTTGAGCTACGTCGTGGCGCAGCGGACGCGCGAGTTGGGCATTCGCGCCGCTCTCGGTTCGCCCGCGGCGTCGCTGATGCGGCTGATCACGCTCGACGGACTCGGACTCGTCGCGGGCGGCATCGTGCTCGGACTCGCCGGCGGCGCCGCGGTGACGCGGTTGATGGTATTCATGCTATACGGTGTGAGTCCGCTCGACCGGACGACGTGGGGACTCGCCGCGTTGTTGATGGTCGCCGCGGGTCTCGCGGCGACGCTCGTGCCTGCGGCGCGGGCCACGCGTGCCGACCCGATGGTGGCCATTCGCGTGGATTGAACGTTCTCTAGCGGTCGAGTCTAGCTGCAAAAGTCGGGACGGGTGCGGAGTCGGCGTGCGGGGACGCGGACGGAGAGCACCGGTCAGTCCGAATCGATGAAGATGTCGGCGAGGCGAATCTCGAGCGATTCGTCGACGCCCGGCGGACTCCAGACTAAGACGTCGCGGACCGTGCGATCCATCTCGTTCCGAGCGATCACGGTGACAGTCTTTTGCTCGGGATCGATGATCCAATATTCCGGGACCCGCGCGTCCGCGTAGAACGTCCGTTTCTGCTTCCGGTCACGGTTGCGCGTCGAGGGCGACGAGACCTCGACGATCAGTGACGGAAGAGGAGCCGTTGCCCAATCCGTATCGGCGTGACCCCACGGCTGCCGAACCATAAGATCGGGCTCGACCTCCGAGTCCTCGAACCTGAGCACGGCGCGCGGATGGTAGACGAGCCCGAGCTTGTTCGCGACAACGTATGGTGTGAGTCGCGCCGACAAAGCCGCGAGGATGGATTCGTGTTGGCCGGTCGGCGCGGGCGTCACGAACAGCTCGCCTCGGACGAGCTCGTACTTGTTGCCGTCGTCCGGTAGGCTGTGCAATTCGTCGAGCGTCCAGCGCTTGGTCTCGATCGCCACGTGCATGATCCATCCTTCCTCGGCGAAGATTTGGCCGCGAGCATGCGCCGAAGATGCCGGCTCGCGGCCGAAGCAACGTCATCGCGCCACCGCGAGCAGGATCACGATCGCGCGAGGACGTCAGCCGAGCATACGCTCGGCGCGGACGCCGAGTCAAGCCGTTTTCTCCGCACCCCGCCTCCGCACCCGTCCCAGTTCTCCGCACCCCCCCTCCGCCCCCGCTTACATCTTCCACCCCAACAAATTCCACTGCATCAACGACCACGCGAACAACAGCGCAACGAACGTCGCCGCACTGAACCGGATCCGCGCCGCGCGCGTTCCCGCACCCACGCGCCACTGTCCGATCGCGAAGTACACGGCGCCGAGCAAGCAGACCGTTCCGATCACCGGCAGCGCGAGAACGCACTTTCAAGGACGTGAGCGGCCCATTCAGAAGCCCACCGCCGGACGCGCTGGCGATCGCCACCACCGCGATCACGAATACGACCTGCAACGCCGACGCCGTGACGAGAGTCCAACGGCCCGGCAAGGCATCCTCACGCCGCGGCTCGCCGAACCGGCGGCGAAACAAACGCCCGACCGCGGCCAGCACCATTCCAATGAAGACGAGAATGCCAAGTCCGAGAATGAACCAGTGGAGCGTCACCGATTGGCTGAACGGGACGCGCTCCATCGTCATCATCGGCGCTGGACCGAAGAACCCGCGCACGGCGCGCCCGCCGCTGTCCGCCTGGAAAGAGACCAGCGCGTCGCCGAGCTCCTCGCGATAGAGGAGCGGGCCGATCGGCAGGAGCCGGGTATCGCCGAGTGCGGAATGCATCAGCAGGCGGCCGCTGTCGACGGCGCTGATGCGAATGTCGCCGGCGAGACCGATCGCCTTCTGAAAGGTGGTGAAGGAATGGCGATTGAACTCGTATTCGCCTTGCACGCGCTGCGCCTGCTTCACCGCGTCGGCGGGCATCACGACCACGGACGGAGTGGACGGATAGTAGTGATCGAGGAACTGCGTCTGGAACTGGGCGAAGCTGAGCTCACCGCCCGTGCTCGTGTTGTACGAGACGAACACGCCGAGCTTTTCATCCGGGATGAGCTCGAGGTCTGTGTGGAACCACTGCGTGTCGCCGCCGTGTCCGATGATTCGCACACCGTGACTCGTCTTCTCGTAGAATCCGAGCGCGAACCCGGGAAGCCTCGGGTCGTGGCCGAATGCGCGCGCGTGCATGCGCTTCGCCGTCGAGTCAGCGAGGATACGCTGGCCATTGAGCTCGCCGTCGTTCAAGTGCGCGATCATGAACTTCGCCATGTCGGTCGCGCTCGCGGCGATCGACCCCGCCGGCATCGGCTCGACGATCTCGAACTTTTTGGGCATGTACGCGCCGCCGGCCCACACATATCCGTCGGACATGTCGGCGCGTAGACGCGACGGCAGCGGCTGGCGCGTCGTCGTCTGCGTCATGCCGAGCGGCGTGAGCACGTGCTGCTCGATGTAGTCGTCCCACGGCACGCCGGACACACGCTGCACGATGTAGCCGGCGAGCGCCGTGGCGTAGTTGGAGTACGACGCGAACGTGCCCGGCGGCCGCACGCGTCCCGGAATGTGTTTGGCCAGCCAGGTGCCGAGCGGGATGAGCGTCGTCGAATCGTCGCTGATGAGGTCCCGGGAATCTTCTTCAAACCCCGGCGTGTGCGTCATGATGTGCCGCAGCGTGATCGGCTGCGGGAAGGTCGCCGGGATCTTGAAGTCGAGATATTTATTGACGTCCGTGTCGAGATCGAGCTTCCCCTGCTCCACGAGCTGCATCACTGCCGTCCACGTGAACAGCTTGCTCGTGGACCCGATGCGAAACAGCGAGTGCTCGGCGTCGACCGGCCGGCGTTTGGCGACGTCCGCGTAGCCGTAGCCCTTCGCGAACAGAAGGGCGCCGTCTTTGACGACCGCGACGGTCGCCCCCGCGACGTGCTTGTCGCGGAGGTTTGCGTCCATGATTCCGTCGATGAACGCCTCGAGCTCGGCGCGGTCGCGCACGCCTCGCATCGCGGCCGGCGTTGCGGGGGCGGGAGAGCGCGGCGGCGTTTCGCTGCGCGGCTTCGGCGTGAGCGGGCGAATCGACGTCGGCTGGGCGCTGAGCGACGTGGAGAGCAGGCAGATCGCGGCGAGTGACAAGCGATGCGTGATCATTGGCTCGAGGGGTGGGAACGTCGGACGCACAAGAGGAGGGAGAGTGGGGGCGCGCCTCGACCGCCAATATGTGCGCGGTACACGGCCGTGGCTATCACTTGGGAGTCGACTCAACGTGAGAATTCTTGCCCCATGGACCGAGGGGACCTATGTGGCCCACCCACCATTTGAGCAAGGCCCATGATGTCGGTAGCCGATGCTGGCCGCCGCGCCGGGCTGAGTCGCCGCACGTCGAGCGACGCGGCCCGCGAAGGATTGTCGAACGACGATCGCGATGTACTCGACGACCGTTCGCACCTCCTCGCCCGCTCGATCTCCACACGACGTCCGACGCGGCCAAGGCGGCATTTCGCACGGCAATCTCCGAACAGCAGAACCTCGCCGGCACTCCGCGGATTCGCGCCGCCGCCGCCCGAGCGGTCGCGGCCGACACGAGCTTCGCGCTCGCCAGAGTCTTTCAAGTGCTCGTCGGACCGGGAACGGGCCCCGAGCGCGCGCAGACGATCACGTCGATTCTGCCGGCGTTGGCCAACGCGTCGGCGGGTGAGCTCCTTCTCGCGACGGCGTGGCGCGAAAGCGCCGCCGGACACGCCGCCGTGTATCAGGAGATTCTGCGCAGCGTGACCAACCTGGCCCCGGACGACTCGGCCATCGCGTACGCATATTGGACCACGCAACGCGCCGGCAAGCCGCCCGCCGAGCGTGTCGCGGCCGGGCGAGATTTCGAGAAGCGATTCCCCACATTTGCGCCGATATACAATCAGGTCGCGTATGACATGCAAGCCGGCGGCGACCCCGAGGGCGCGCGCGCACAGATCGAGCAGTACGTCAAGCTCGCGCCGATGCAGCCGAACGGGCTCGATACATACGCCGAGATTCTGAGCCTGCAGGGACGGTGGCAGGAGGCGATGGCCAAGGCGCGCGCGGTGATCGCCATGGATTCGGCGTGGGCCGGAACCGCGGCCGGCTACCTCCGTCTCGGCATCATTCAAACCGCCATGGGTGACGGCGCCGCCGCGCGTGCATCATTCGCGCGGCGTATCGACATCGTCCCTTCGGACGCGAATCGGCTCAGCAGCGCGCAGTGGACCGCGATCACCTACGTCGTCGCCGGCGACCGGGCCGGAGCGATGCGCGAACTCGGCAACCTCATGTCGATCGCGCAAACGGCGAACAACGCGGCAGGCCTGGCCGGCACGCACCAGATGATGGCGATCGTCGAAGCGTTCCTCGGCGACAAGAACGCCGCCGCCGGTCATCTCAAAGCCGGAGAGACGGGACGGGCGACGGTCCAGCGCGCGGAAATCGAGGCGATTGTCTACTCGCGCATCGGAGACGTCGCGTCGACGCGCACCGCCGTCGCCGAGGTGAGGAGCTTGATCGCGCCGACGAACCTCGCCGTGCACACGTTCAACGCGCTCCTCGCGGCTACGGAGAACGATCCGGCGACCGCGAGCGGAGAGTTGGCCGACGCGCCGAACGAAGATCTCTTTGCGACCGCGCTGCGCGCCGACATGCTGGCCAAGCAGGGAAAGAGCAGCGAGGCCGCGGCGCTGCGCAAGCAGATCGCGGCGAGCCCGGTGAACGCGATCGGCAACGCGACGGTGGACGTTCTGCGAGTGTTGGCGCACTTGCAGGCCACACGTCAGTAATCTGCTCGCACTGACCGAGCGCCCCGCGGGCGCTCGGTCAGGCGGCGGCAGCCGGGACAGGGCCGGCGGGAACGAGCTCTTTGCGACCGAGATCGACGCGGAGATTGAGGCCCTCGAGGCCAAGCGCGCCGAGGAGAACGAGGTCCGTGGGCTGAGCGAAGACGACGATGGTTGGCGTGGACCGGCCGCCGGCGTAGAGCATCGCGAAGCCGACATCGCGCTCCAGCACACGACCGTCGGCCGTCTCGAAGCGATCGGTGCGAACCGGAGTGATGCCGAGCCCGGTGAGCGCATCAGCCGGGATCCAGTTGTACTCGCTGCCCGTGTCGACCATCACATCGTCGAAGTCGCGACGGGTCTCCGGATCGGTGAGCGGCGCGACACTGACGGTTGTTCTGAAGATTCCCATTTCGTCGATCATAAGACCTCCGTTGCCTCGCCCAGTCATCAATCGATCGCAGACGTGGCGATTCACGCGCATGACCGAGGCTGCAGTGCGCGAGTCGAAGTCCCATCGAATCGACGCCCGGCACGACCATTCGTGCCGCCGCCCCGCGTCGGCCGAGCATACGCTCGGCGCGAGCGCCGAGTCAACCCTGCGGCGACGCCCCGGTCTGAACGAGACTCCACCGCGTCACGGCTAAGCTGTGGTCTGTTGACCGATATCAGTTCCCGACTTCTAGCCCACAGCCGTATCCCGCGTGCATCTCGTGATCGTCGTTAGGCGGGGGCGTCACGAACCGTTCCCCGCGGACCAGCTCGTACTTGTCTCCCGTCGTCAGGAAGCCGATGGACTTCGTCCGGTGCTGCGCGAAAACGGGCTTCTTGTCCGGAGTGAACGCGAATCTCCGTAGACAAACTGTAACGGCGGCGCCATAGGCGCTGGCGGCGCAAGACTCAGTTTGCAGCAACTCAGTACCGGATATGCCGGTGGGTCGGCTCAGGGACGCGGCAGCCTGCGTCAAATGGTGGCCCTTGCGCCGGCCTCCGCGATGACGAGAATTCGCTTTGCGCGAAGCGGGCGTTTCCCGATGCCGGGCGAACGATGCTTCGCATATCCCACCCAGGCGCGGCACAGAATGGCCAAGTTCGTAATGTGCGTCGATCCGCACCTGGATCGACGCAGAGAGCGCGTCCGCGCCGGGCAGGCTCGCCCGACACCGGTCGCTGGGATGCGGCCTGACGCAACGAGCGTCATCGTGGTCATGCGCTGGGGGCGGAATCTCTAGCCATGTCCGGTCGTTGCCGCGTTCTGCCCCTGGAGGTCAACCGAAACGCCATCCGCTTTCGGTGGGATATCGACCCTGCCCACGCCGCATGGGTACGCAGCGGATTCTCGGTCGAGTACGAGCCCGACGTAGATCTCACGTCGGTGCCGCGTTCCCTGCTCTGGAGTGTCTTCCTGGGCGCCACGCATCCGATCTGGTCTCTACTCGACGGGTACACTGTCGAATTCGATGAACCGATTTCCGGCGTCGAGCTCGCGTTCTGGAATGAGATGGCCGCCGCCAGCCGTATCGCGTTCGACGTTCCGCGGGCGGCGCCCGACCCACCCGGCGTCCGCTTCGTGTCGCTCGGCGGCGACCCTGAGCCGGCGCCACGTTCGGCGCGGGCGGCGGGGCCGCCAGCCGTGCTTCTCAGCTGCGGCAAGGAAAGCCTCCTCTCGCTCGGTCTGCTGCGAGAGGTCCGCGGTGAAGCCGTCGGGATCAACATCGAATCGCCCATGACCGGATCGCACGACCATCAAAGTGCGTTTCGGGAATGGGCCCTCGGGGCGCTCGGCAAGCTACCCGGGATCACGATCCGTCGCATTCGGTCGGACATCCGATCGGCCTGGGGGAAAAACGACTACGCGGAGAAGAGAGGAGGCGGGGCCTATCTCAACGAGTTGGCGGACGCGATGCTCTACGCGTCGTTCGCGCTTCCGATCGCGTACCAGCACCGTTTCTCGTGGATCGTGGCGGGCAGCGAATGGGGGGATGTCACCACGCTCCTCGGGGACCAGGAGATGGACGCGCGGCATGTTCCGAGGATGGCGTCCGACAGATGGCAATTCGATCGCTTCTTCACGTCGACCGGACCGGCCCTGTCCGCGGTGAATGCGCTCTGGGAACCTCGGTACGGCGTCGGGTACACGTCGGTGATTCTCGCGATCTCGCAGTATCTCGTTCAGCGAATCTTGCTCCGCCGATATCCCGACCTGGCGGCTTTTCAGCACTCGTGCTACCGAGCCCAGCCCGACGTCCGCGCGTGCCAGGCCTGCGACAAATGCTTTCGCGTCACCGCGCTGGCGCTCGCATCCGCCACCGATCCGGCGATCGTGGGCATGGACGTGAACAGGGTCTTCTCGCGCTGGAGCGCCGCTGCGCAATTCGAAATCGGCGCGGCGGCGGCACACTACGAAAGCTTCGACCACATGACCGGTTTTGCGCTCGCCAGCGCCGACGAGTCGTTCGCAAGCGGCCTCTTCAAGCCTCATACGATCGACGATTTTCTCAAGTTCAAGCCTTGGCGCGCGAGGCGCCGACTACGACGAATTCGCGCTCGTCTTGGCGCGGTGCCGGCGAAGCGACTCGATACCGTCAAGCGCGGGTACCTCGACTACCTGCCCGTGCAGTTCCGAGATCCGATCCAGCGAATCCTGGAAGCGGCGGCGCCGTACGACGACGAGGCCGATGCCGACGTGCATGCGGAGCGCGCCTTCTTGATCGCGGCGTTGACCGAGCCTCTGTCGCGCGATGCCCGGTGACGAGGTGAGCGCGACCAACGCCCTTCCGCCGCACGGCGTTTCCCTCGTGGACAAGCTCCGGCACCAACTCACGACGACCCTCGAGAAATTGAACCTGCGAGGGCGTAGCGTCGCGCTTCTCGATTTTCCGCATTACCCGAACGTCGGCGACAGCGCCATCTGGCTCGGCGAGCAGGCGGCCTTCCGACGACTCGGCGCCCGCGTCGTATACGCTTGCCATTCCCGTTCGTATTCCCGCCAGCGCCTCGCTCGGCGAATCAAGGACGGCGTCATCTGCCTTTCGGGCGGTGGGAATTTCGGCGACCTGTATCGCGCCCATCAGGAACTGCGTGAACGTGTGCTGGCCGACTTTCCCGACCACGAGATCGTCCAGCTTCCGCAGACCATCAGTTTCGCCGACAGGAGCCGAATTCCAGCGGTTGGAGACGTCGTGCGACGCCATCGACGATTTACGCTCCTGCTCCGCGATCGACCGAGCGTCGAATTGGCCGAGCGCGACTGGGGCGTGAAACCCACTCTTTGCCCGGACATGGCGTTCGCGCTCGGGAGCCTGGCGCGTCCGCGAAGGCCCGACGTCGACATACTCGTGCTTCGCCAGTCGGTCTACGAGAGCACAGGCGTGCTCGATTACCTCGGCAAATGCTCAATGCCCGTAGTCGATTGGGGGGAACGCGACGATCCGAGCAGACTTCAGCATCTCGTGCGGCGCTCGGAGCGTGTCGCCCAGGATCATCCGCGACTCTTTGGATGGGCGGCGCATGCCGTCGGCGCGGTCTCGTTCAACACGATGGCGCTCGCGCGACTCGAGCGCGGACGGCGGGTCATCGAACGAGGCCTCGTGGTGATCACCGACCGACTGCACGGCCACATTCTGTGTCTGCTCGCCGACATTCCGCACGTCCTGCTGGACAATCGGAATGGCAAGGTGCTGGCGTTTCACGACGCATGGACGTCCGGGTCGCCGCTTGTTCGCAGAGCCGACACGGCGGAGATGGCGGTTCGTTTCGCGCGCGAGCTCGCCGAAGAGGCGCACGATACAGCGAGGACTCGCGAATGACGAATTGACCCCCGGCGCGTGTATCGCGCTGGAATCAGCGCGCGGAGCGCCGGCTTATGTCTTGTGGTTCGGCCCGCGCCCCGTCGTTCGCGGCACCGATCGTTCGGCGGCGGCGGCCAACTCGTCGTCGATCAGGGTCCGGATATGCTCGTTGATGAAGTAGCGCGAGAGGACGTCGATCGGGAGATGCCGCGCGCCGGCGACGATGCGGATGCAATTCTCGGAGCCGCACAAGCAGAGAAACGGACGAGCCATCGTCCACTCGGTAGACGCGTAGAAATAGGTCAACTCGTCTCCTTTCGCGATGTCGCGGACGGTCCAGCACGTCATCGTCTTCGCGTCGATGACGACGTTCGGTTTGCAACTGTGGTTGAGGTACGCGAGAACGCCGAGTGAGAGGACGTGCCGGTCGCGCGCGACCTGCACGGTCTGCGGCGTCGGCGTGTCGGTGAAGCGGGCCCGCTGAATCTTGAAGAACGGCGTCCCGGCCCGGATCGGCCGAACCGCCATCAACGACGCGCCGACGGTTCCCTCACCCGACACGACCTTCAGCGTTTGGACAGCGCTTGCCGTAGGCATGTTTCCCCGGGAAATGCGGTTTGTGAACCCATGTCCGTAAACGCCAAAGCTCCAGCGCTGGGGACGTGTCTCTCAATCCTCGTCCCCGTCACGACCGCCGCAAGACACATTCCTATCCACCGGGCATCGCCGCGCGGCCAGCCTTGGTTCCAAGACGCAACATCCGGAATTCCCTCCGCGAACGCGTCGGCCAGCTGACGTGCCAACGCGGGACTGTCGATCGCGAACGTCTCGGCGTGCAGGCTCGCCCGGCTCGACCCGGAGCCTCCCATCAGTGCGCGGCGGGATCGCGGCGACGACGACGCCCGCTTCATCTCGAACAGCGTCACGCCCGAATACGCTCGGCGGAGACGCCGGGTCAAGCGAAACCTTGCCGCTCCCTCGGCACGCGCTCATGTTCCGGCAGACCGTCATCACTGCCACAGATCTCGCTCCCAGGAGTAGACATGCGCCGGTTCGTCCCTGCCGCTCTCATTGCCCTCACCGCCACACTGGCTCGAGCCCAGGACCCCGGCGTCCCTCCCAAACCGTTCGACCAGAAGCACGCCGGGAACGACAAGATGCACATGGTCGCGCACGTGGTGGGTCACCCCGGCGCGTGGAAGGCGTCGGACATCGAGCTCGAGCAGGACCGCGACCGGCCGTACGTCTATCTCTCCGGATTCACCAACTTCGACTTCCAGGTCTACGACATCCGCAACACGTCGGCGCCGAAGCTCCTCTACACCTGGACCATCGAGAACCCCGAGCTGCATCGCGGCATCGGCGCCATGGATGGCAAGTACTTCAAGATCGGGAACAGGTATTACTTCGCCCAGTCGTACCAGTTCATGCAGGGGAGTCCCGACACCGACCTCGGCGCCGTCATCTTCGACGTGACCGGCCTGCCCGATCCGACGAAAGTCAAAGTCGTCGCCCGCATCCGCTACCCGCAGTCGCCGGGCGGATTCCACAACACGTTCGCGTACAAACACTCCGACGGTCGCGTCCTCTACTTCGCGACGATCAACCAGTCGAAGGCACTCATCTACGATTTGGCGAAGGTCGTGAGCGGCGCGCCCGAGAACACGTGGCTCGTCGGCGAGGTTCCGAACCCGACGCCGTTCAAGCAGATCGGCGGCGGCGGATACCACGACTTCTACGTCGGCTACGACCCGGCCACGCACCAGGACAAGTTCTACGGCGCGGGACTCGGCGGATACTCCGTGTGGGACGTCACGAACACGGCGGCGCCGAAACAGATGTTCACGATCACGAGCCTCGGCATGGACATCGCCCACACGTTCACGCCGTCGCCCGACGGACACTACGCGGTCACGGAGACCGAGTATCAGTACACGCCGTTGCGCATCTGGGATCTGAGCGCCGGACAGTCGGGCAAGACGCAGAACATCGACATTCCGATCAGCGCGTGGACGGCCGACTGGCGCGACCTCTCTCACAATCACGAAGTACGCTGGCCGTACGTGTTCGTCTCCGCGTACGAGGACGGGCTCCAGGTATTCGACCTCAAGGACCCGAAGAACCCCAAGACCGACGGCTACTGGTACACGTGCGAGTGCGAGCACGAGCACGGCTTCGGCGGCTCGCCCGACAACGGTTGGCAGAGCACGACGAGCGTCGAGCAGGGCGCGTTCGGCGTCGACGTGCGCAACTACGACGGCCTGGTCGTGCTCTCCGACATGCGCAGCGGCCTGTGGCTCTTCAAGCTCGACGGCTTCAACGGCTGGAACGGTCACGACTACGGCATGCCGAACATCTCGAGCGTGCAGGACTACGATCACGGGCCGGAGGGCGCGCCCACTAGGCGGGTAGTGCCCCACGACGACGGTGCGCATCGTCAGTGATCGGGCGGCCGTGGACGCGTAGAGCGGCTGTCGCGGCGACGATTCTCGCCGCGACGGCACACGGCCCGTACGACATCGCGCTGTTCAACACGCCCAAAGCGCCGGCCGCGAGCGGAAGCGCGCGGCTGGTCTTCGCACAGTCCCCGTTCGGCGTCGCGGTGACCGCCGACGGCCACGCGAGCTACGACGTGCAGATCGACGCGTCGGGCTTGCCGGCAGCCGACTCCCTCGGACCGTACACGACGTACGTCGCCTGGGTCACGACCACTGATCTCTCCAAGTGGATTCGGCTCGGCGCCATCACCAACGGCAAGAACACCGTCGGCCGGGCGGAGCTCGACAAGTTTCTTCTCGTGATCGCGGCCGAGTCGTCGGCGACGTCGGCGCACGCGGGGCCGACGGTCCTTCATGGGAATTCGCCGAGCGGCTGGCTGCAGAGTTTTCTGAGCCACCCGCTGTTCCGCGGCATCCCGCCGTGAGCACCTTCTCCCGCGTTCTCGCCGCGGCGGCCATGTGCGTCTACACGAGCGCGATCGTCGCCCAACAGCCGCCGAGCAAGCCGCCGAAGAAACCGGACCAAGGCGGCATGCCCGGGATGGACATGCCCGGCATGAACATGTCGGCACCCATGCCGATCCCGATGCCGAAGGGCATGCCCATGATTCCCGGGCTCGTCGGACTCGTTCCGCCCGTGGCGTCGTTTCTGCCCGGCGCGGGCGTCGATCCGAAAACGATCCCCGCCGCCAAACCGACGGAAGTAAAGCGCGTCGCCGACGGCGACACGATCGACCTCACGGCGATGCTCGTGCGCCGCGTGATCAACGGGCGCTCGTTCGTCATGTATGGATTCAACGGCGAAGTGCCCGGTCCGTTGATCCGCGTGCCGCAGAACGCGACGATCCACGTTCGATTCCACAACCGGATCGATCTGCCGAGCACGATTCATTGGCACGGCGTCAGGCTCGACAACCGATTCGACGGCGTGCCGGGACTGACGCAGGATTCGGTGCGGGCGGGCGGCGACTTCACATATACCGTGCACTTCCCGGACGCCGGGATCTACTGGTATCACCCGCACGTCCGCGAGGACATCGAGCAGGCGATGGGCCTGTTCGGCAACGTGCGCGTCGATTCGCCGGACCGGGACTACTACTCGCCGGCGAACCGCGAGCAGACGCTCGTGCTCGACGACCTGTTGATCAACGCCGACACGCTCATCCCCTTCGGGAAAGAGGCGCCCGATTTCGCGCTCATGGGCCGCGTCGGCAATGTGCTCACGGTGAACGGTGAGACGCGCTATTCGCTCTCGGCGAATCGCGGCGACGTCGTGCGCTTCTTTCTCACCAACGTCTCGAGCTCACGCACGTACAACGTGTCGTTCGGCGGCGCGCCGATCAAAGTCGTGGCGTCGGACGTGAGCAAGTTCGAGCGCGAGCAGCGCGTATCGAGTGTAGTGATCGCGCCGGCCGAACGATACATCGTCGAGGTGATGTTCGACCGTCCCGGCCGCGTGGCGATCGTCAACGCGATACAGGCGATCAACCACTACGCGGGCGAATTCTCGCCCGAGGTGGACACCCTCGGCGTCGTCTCGGTCGGCGCGAAGCCGGCCGCGCCGAATTATCGTGCGCAGTTCAACACGTTGCGGTCCAACGCGTCGGTGGTGCGCGACATCGACGCATACCGCCAGTACTTCGACAAACCGCCGGACAAGACGTTGCGTCTCACCGTCGCCATCAACTCGCTGCCGCTCGCGACGGTGCAGTTCATGAACGTCGACACCGCCTATTACGCGCCGGTCGAGTGGGTGGACGGCATGCCGGACATGAACTGGCTGTCGACCAGCAAGCAGGTGCGATGGATCCTGCGCGACGAGGCCACGGGCAAGGAGAACATGGACATCGACTGGCGCGTGCCGCGCGGATCGGTCGTCAAGCTGCGGCTGTTCAACGACCCGAAGTCGTTCCATCCGATGCAGCATCCGATCCACTTGCACGGTCAGCGGATGCTCGTCATCGCGCGCGACGGCGTCCCGACGAAGAATCTCGTATGGAAGGACACGGCGATCATTCCGGTCGGATCGACGGTGGATCTGCTGATCGACGCGTCGAATCCGGGGGATTGGATGCTGCACTGCCACATCGCCGAGCATCTGGGGGCGGGGATGATGGCGGTGATGCACGTGGGGCAATAGCGGGTCAGCCTCTCCCGAATCCTCACACGATGGGTCGGGCCGCGGCCTTGCCAAGCTCGGCCATGGGGCGCAGACTCAAGCACTCCCACCCGACAACCCATGACCGACGAACGCGCGATCGTCCGTGCGTCGTCCCCTCCCGCCACGCCCGACCCGCGACGACGCGGGGTCACCCACGGCGATTCGCCCTGGCGCGACGACGCGCACGCGGTCGTCATCGGAATCAACGAGTACGTCGACCCGAAGATTCCAAATCTCCGGTACGCCCGGGCCGACGCCGAGGCGGTTTATAGCGTACTCACGGATCCGGCGATCGGCCGCTTCAAGCCGGAGAACGTCACACTGCTCGTGGACGCGCAGGCCACGGAACGCCACATTCGCTCGGCCATAGGCACGCAATTGCCGCGGCGTGCGGCGCGGGATTCGACGGTCTTCATCTACTATGCGGGCCACGGCGCTCCCGTCATCGACCGGCAATCGAAATCGGTCGACGGGCTCGAGAAGTATCTGGTTCCCCACGACGCCGTCGCCGACGATTTGCGCGCCAGCGGCATTGCCATGGACGCCGTGCAGCAATACTTCTCGTGGCTCGACGGCCGTCGGCGACAATTGTCCAAGCTGGCCAGCGGGTACAATTCGCGGTAACGCTCATGAACGCGAGCGGTGCCCCGCTCCTCGGGCGAGCGATCAGCTGGGGCAGCGACAATGCGGCGGTGGTGGTAATAGACGGCAGCGGTTTGGCCACCGCTGTGGCGCCGGGCACGACCACCATTCACGCGAACAGCGAGGGGCGGACGTCGAACCTCGTGGTGTTCACCGTCAAGCCGTAGCGCCGCCAGAGTCAAGGCGTCACCCGATACCGCACGGCCATTCCTTCTTCGTTGTGAAACGAGACGTGGCAATGAAAGAGCCACGTGCCGACATCGTCGGGCACCATGTCCGCGGTCGCCATCTGCATCATCGCCAATTGCGCGACGTCGGTGCGCATGCCATTGAGGATCACGGTGTTGCCGTGCCAGTGCGGCGCGTGAAAATCGAAATCGTTGGTCGACGACATGAGGTACCAGCGCACGCGCTCTCCCTTCCGCATCGTGAGCGCCGCGAGCGGCATGCTGCCATGGACGAACCCATTGATCGTGAACTTGACGAACCACGGATATCCGTCCTGCCGCAGCGAAGGATTCGGTCTCGGACCTAGGCTGGCCAGGGAATCGGGCGACGGACGGAGATTTTCCTTCGCCAGCCAACTGTCCTGCTCCTCCACCTGCATGAACGACGCGATGATCTCGCGGTCCACGTCGGCCGGCGACCCGTCGGCGCGCGCTTTGCCTCGCGCGGTGATGATCATCGGACCGAAAAGGCCGGTGTTGATGTCACGCACTTCGTCGACATGCGAGTGGTACATCCACATGACGGAGCTGCCGTCCATCGGACCAGGGCCGGCCCGCTCGGGAACGGCCCACACGTACACGTGTGTTCCGTGCGGCGGCACGCCGTCATCCGCCTTGTCCTTGCCGCTGGTGCCGTCGTTGTAGGGTACGCCTTCGGAGCTCTTCTCGTACAAGACTCCGTGCGGGTGCACACTGTACGGGCGGTCGCCGTTGTTGCGGAACACGACGCGAATGGTGTCTCCCACCACCGCCCGAATCAGCGGACCGAGGAAGCCGAGGTGCTGCCACTCGGCGGGGCGCGGCTTGAGTGTTCTGAAAGTGGCGTCGGTGTACTCACGATACAGCACTTTTTTGTACGTCGTGCTCACCGGTCGCGGCTTCCCCTTGCCGAAGAACGCGGTGTCGGCGTACGGCGTGCCGGCGATTTCATCTCGCGCGCCCGGCACGTAATCCCACGAAACCTCATCGGCGGCGATGAAGTACGTCCGAGTACGCGGGTCGATAGGCGACGGCCTCGCGTGTGCGGAAGGCGGCGAGGCGGCGGCGAGCGAGAACGCGAGCACGGCGGCGAGACTCTTGATGCTATTAGACATTTCGGATCACTCTTGTTGGATGGTGGTCAGATCAGAGCCGCGAACAGATTGCCGCCAGCAGCGCCTTCGCCTTTTCGTAGTCCGCCGATTGGAGTCCCATCCCGACGAACACGTCGTGACGCACGGCAATGAGCTGCGTGCCGTGGAGCAGCGACGCGTTGTCCCAGGGACCGGTGAGCGTGGTGTCCGTCCGGAATCCGACCGTTGACGAGGCACCGGGCGCTTTGCCCTTGGCCTCGGATCCGCCGACCATCTTCATCAAACCGCCCATGATCGCCTTCATCTGCGGCGGAGGCGTCATGGTGTCCAGAGGAGAAGTCGACGGCATCCCTCCGCCCATCGCCTCGCCGACCGTCGCCATCTGGTGCTTCAACATCGTGTAATTCTTCTGGCCGCCCTGCCACACGAACTCCACGACGTACTCGCGTTCGCCCTTCGGTGTCGCCACGCGATAGGTGCACGAGGTTTCGGGCGAATCGGATTTGGGTGCGCCGGCAAGAGGCCCGATCGCCGCCTCAACGTCCGCGCGCGGAATGAAGCCGCACGCATTGGCGGGATGCGCGTGCGGCTTGGGCGCGAGCGCCACCGCCTTGGCGCCATCATATGAAAGCGGATGGTCGAAACGCGGCACGATGATCTTCGCCAGCGCGAGCGCGTCGGCTTCCTTGCCGCTCGCGCCACTCACGTCGATCTGCACGGAGCGCGTGCCCTTGGAGGCGAACAGCGAACCACCGGGAATCCACGTCGCCTTGTCCCACGGGCCGTCGATTTCGGCTTTCACCACGCGGTGGGCCATCGTGTCCCCGGCGCCGCTCCCGCTCGCCTTGTTCAGAGCGCCGCCCACGATGCCGGCTGCGTTCTGAACGGATGAGCCCGCGGTGGCACCGCCGCCGCTGAAGTCGGGGGCGACAGTGATCTGGCGTCCGTCCTTGCCGCGATACATGCACTGATCGCCGCGGGCGTCCGCCGCGCCGTCGCTGGTCCGGTACGGCGGTGAGGTCAGCGGCCCTACATATGGTAGGGCATCGCTCGCCGACAGCAGGGCGCACGGATCCGGGGTCTGGGCGGTCGAGCATGCGGCCAAGCCGACCGAGCTCCCGGTGACGAGCGCAAAGCCCATGACAGCCCTGGCGCAGACGATCGACATGATCCCCCCTTCTCCGTTAATGGCGCGGTCGATGACTCGGGCCAAACGTACCGGGCGGGTGTCTCGCCGCCGTCGCTTCACCGTTTGTTGTTGGGTGACGGCGCGAGATTTACATTCACGCGCTCATGATCGAGCTCAGTCTGCTCGGCCCTCACGTCCTCCGCGGCTCGGATGGACGGGAGATCACGTCGCTGCCCGCGCAACCGAAACGGTTCGCGCTGCTCGCGTACCTGGCGCTCGGTGGCGACGGGTACCAGCGCCGCGATACGCTCGCCGCGATCTTCTGGCCCGAGCTGGACCAGTTCGCCGCCCGTCGCGCCCTGAGGAATACGCTCTATCATTTGCGTGCGGCGCTCGGCGACGACGTGATCGTCACGCGCGGAGACGACGCGGTGTCGATCAACGCCGCGATCCTCATCACCGACGTCACGAAGCTCGGCGAGGCCGTCGAGGCCGGGCGCTATGAAGACGCGGTCGCGGCATACCGCGGTGAGCTGCTGGCCGGGATCCACTTCGTAGATGCCGGCGAAGCGTTCGAGGAGTGGCTCTCCGGCGAGCGACTCCGCGTCACCAACCTGGTCGTGCGCGCGATCGCGGCGCTGGTCGAGCGCGACGAACAGGCCGGCGGACTTCGCCGGCGCGGGCCAGTGGGCGCAGCGGGCCTGCAGCCTGATGCCCGGCGATGAGTACTGGCTGCGTCGTGCAATGACGCTGCTCGATCGGGGCAGCGACACGGGGGGCGCCCTTCATCTACATGAGGCGTACTCGCGCCGGCTCGCCGCGGACTTCGACGCTACGCCCAGCGCGGAGACGCAGGCGCTCGCGGCGCGCATTCGCGACGGGGCGCGCAAGCCGATCCCGCGCCAGCCGGATGTTCCGCCCGCAGTCATCTCACCGACCACCATCGCGCCGGCGCCCAACCTTTCGGCGCCGCGACCAGCACGTAGGCGGCGCGTCGCGATCTGGGGCGGCATGCTCGTCGCGATCACCGTGATCGCCATCGTCGCAGCGCGACTGAGCAACGCGCGAGCAGCAGGTGCTGTCGCTGGGCGGAAGCGCGTGCTCGTCACCGTGTTCGACAACCGGACCGGCGACTCCACGTTGCAATCCCTTGGGCGGATGACCCAGGACTGGATCGCGCAGGGGATCTTGCGGATGAATCTCGTCGACCTCGTCGATCCTCGAGCGGTGTTCGTGCAGGGTCGCACCGCCGCCGGCGCCGTGGTTGATCCGGTCACGCTGGCGCGCCGCACCGGAGCGGCCATGGTGATCTCCGGCAGCTACTATCGCACTGGCGACACGCTGCTCCTCCAGGCGTCGTTGATGGACGTAAACGCCGGCCGGATCGTTCGTGTCGTGGGGCCGATCCCGTCCCGCGTAGAGTCGCCGATTTCCGGAATCGACGATCTCCGGTCCCGCGTCATGACCGCGCTCAACTCGGTCATCGACGTGCGAGCCACGCAGAACCTCGCTGAAGCGGGCGAGATTCCCACCTTCGAAGCGTATCAGGCGTACGTCGAGGGATGGGACGCCTATTGGCACGGCGACGGCCACCTGGCGGAAACGCTTTTCCTCCGCGCAGCGCACCATGACACGGCGTTTGCCGCCGCGTCGATCGCCGCTTCGGTGGCGGCGGCGAACTCCAACGATTGCGCGGTGGTCGATTCGATTGTCGGCGTGCTCGACGCCCGTCCGCGGATGATCGATCGTGTCGATCACCTTTCGCTGCAGATCGCGACAGCGCATTGCCGCGGCCGCAACGACGAGGCGCTTCGACTGGCGATCGAGCGTGCGGGCCTCGAATCGAACACGTCGTCCGACAAGATGTCGGTCGCCGCCGCCGCGCTCTGGGCAGACCGCCCGCAGTTGACCGTGGATTTGTTGCAACGACTGGACCCCGCGGTCGATCTCGCCTGGAGCACCGACACGACGCACTTCGACTACTGGAGCGACCTGACCGAGGCGTACCACCTCCTCGGTCGCCATCGCGAGGAACTGGCCGTCGCCGATCGCGCTCCGCGCAGCGGGCCGCTCAACCGCACGTGGATGCGAGCTCGGGCGCTCGCCGCGCTCTCGCGGCCCACGGCGGCGCTCGCACTGTTGGACAGCGCGATGCTGCTCCCGGTTGAGAGAGTCAATTACATCGGCCTTGCTCCATTCACTGATGGGCGGCCGCAGTATTCCCTGACACCGGCGTGGATCGCCGACTGGGTCGCGTACGAATTCGCGGTGCATGGCGATACGGTCGCGGCGCGCCAGGCCGCGACGCGCGCGATCGCCTGGTATCGCGGGCGCCCGCCCGAGGAGCGTGGAACGATCGAAGAACGCCTCGTCGCCGCATGGTCACTCGAGATCCTCGGCAATTATCGCGAGGCCGAAGACGTGGCCGAGCGGCTGGTCGCCGAGGATTCGGCGAACGTGGATTTTCGCGGCGTGCTTGCGGGACTCGCGGCCGAACTCGGTGACACGGCACTCGCCGACTCGCTCGACCGATGGCTGGCGGCTCAGCGCAGCCGGGCCGGCTGGACCGCGAGCGTGTATCGGGTCCGGGTTGCGGCGCTTCTTGGCCGACGCGACTCCGCGGCGGCGCGCACGCGCGAGGCCCGCGACGAAGGCGCGTGGCCACTTTGGATTCACATTGATTCCGCGCTGGCGGTGCTGCGTCGCACGCCGTGAGCCGCCCGGATTTGGAGGAAGGATCCCGCCGATCTTACAACCTCCGTTTGACCCGTTAGAGCAGCCACTCGATCGGCAGCACCGAGAGCGCGGCCACGGCGAGCCGCAACCAAACGCCGGTGCCCGGCTCTCGGTCATACACGACGTCGCGGCCGTCACGCGATTCCGTCCACTCCAACCGTGCCTCCGCGTCGAGTCGGACTCTGTACGCGCGGTCCGGGATTCCCTCCGCAAACGCCTCGGCCAGTTGACGTGACAACGCGGGACTGTCGATCACGAATCCGAGCTCCGTGTTCAGCCGGACCGATCGCGGATCGAAGTTGAACGAGCCGACGAAAATGCGCGACCGATCGATCGCGAACGTCTTGGCGTGGAGACTCGCCCGGCTCGAGCCGGAGCCACCCACCAGCGCACGGCGGGATCGCGACGACGACGACGCCCGCTTCATCTCGAACAGAATGACTCCCGATTCGAGCATCGGTTTTCTGTATTTGGCATAGCCGGCGTGCACGGCGACGACGTCGGTTGCCTCGAGCGAGTTCGTGAGGACGCTGACCTTCACACCCCGCTTCGCCAACGCGGCGAGCTCGCCGCTGCCGGCGGCGCCGGGGACCAAGTACGACGAAACGAGCTGCAACTCGCTCGACGGCGCAGCCATGAGAGCCTTGAGGCGTGGCCAGAGCAGCGAGTCTTCGGGCACCGCGCCAAGACCCTTCGCCGGATCGTCGCTCAGCATCAGCGTCGGCGCCCAGTCGAACGGCAGGCGACCCTCCACGAGATCGCGCACGAATGGCGCTCGTTCCACTGCGTTCACAAATGTCGCCGCATCCGGGCTGCTGACCTTCCGCGCCGCCGCCGCGGTGACGCCGGCGATCGACTCGGCGCTTGCCGCCGAGAGGACGCGGCGCGCGGGCCACGCCGATTCGCAGTGCCAGTACCGGTCGAAGTCGCGCGACACGTCGCTCACCACCGGGCCAATCGCGAGCACGTCGAGGTCGACGAACAGCACGTCGTGGCCGGCGCCGAAGTACTCGTCGCCCACGTTGCGCCCGCCCACGATCGTGACCTGGTCGTCGGCGGTGAACGATTTGTTGTGCATCCGGCGGTTGAGTCGCGCAAAGTCTGTTAGATAGTCGAGCCAGCGCGCGCGACGGCGGCGGAACGGATTGAACAGCCGCACCTCGACGCCCTGGTGCGCATCGAGGGCGGCCAGAATCTCGTCCAGCCCTGAGGTGTTGTTGTCGTCGAGGAGAAGTCGCACCCGAACGCCGCGGTCCGCCGCGCGCCGCAGCGCGTCGAGCAGCAGTGTGCCCGAGATGTCGTCGTGCCAGATGTAATACTGCACGTCGAGCGTCTGCTCGGCGTGATCGGCGAGGAGTACGCGCGCCGCGAACGCGTCGTACCCTTCACGGAGAGGCACGATGCCCGACAGCCCCGGGTGTTCGCGCGTGAGCGGAAGACACGCCGACGCGAGCGTCGTCTGCGCGAGACCCGACGACGCGGTCACGCCGGTGACGCGCCCGCCGCCGCCGCGACGGCCGGCTCACTGGCCTCGCCATACTCCTCGCGATAGAAGCGCAGCAGCTCGAAGAGGTAGGCGATGCCGAGCGGCCCGAGGATGAGTCCCAGAGAGACCGAAGTACCGCACTCCGGCGAACGCCCCGACGAGCGTGATCATCGGGTGAATGTTGGAGATCCGCTTGTACACGATGGGGCGGATGAGATTGTCCACGTTGCCCGCGATGCCGGCACTGATCGCCACCAACAGCGCGGCCGCGCCGAAGCGACTCTGCGCGAGCAGAATCAGCGCCGCGGGAAGCCAGACCAGCGTGCTTCCGATGACGGGAAGCACCGAGCAGAACGCGGCGACGACTCCCCAGAAAAGTGGATTGGGCAAGTCGACCAGCCGGAACGCGATTCCGATCAAGCTTCCCTGTGCCACCGCGACGAGCACCGTGCCGAGGAGCGTGGCCGCCGTCACCGCGAAGAACCGATCGCGTAGCGCGTCGGCGGTGCGCGTCGAAAAGGGGATGTACACGCGCGCCTGCATCCACATCTGCGGCCCCGAGAGCAGAATGTAGTACAGACCGAAGAACGCGATGACGATGTTCAACGCGGCGGACGTGGCGCCTCCGGCGAATGCGACGATGTGCGACGACAACCAAGCGATTAGTGTGCCGCTCGACTTCGCGATCTCGGCGCCGATGTCGAATTGACCGGTATGCAACTGACTCACGCGCGCGAGCACGTCGCTGCTCTGAATGCGGTGGAGCGCGTCGGGCGCTTGAGCGATGACCAGTCCGATCAGCCAGGTGAGCGGAAGGGCGACGAGGGCGAGTGCCACCACGAGGATGATGGCCGCGGCTATTCCCGGCTTGATGAGCCGCGCAAGCCACCGATATGGATGCACGAAGATGACGTAGAGCACTCCCGCGCCGAGCAAGCCACTGACGAACGGCGTGAGCGCCATGGCGATCGCGACCGCGAGGAGCAGAATGAGGGCGACGGCGCGGTCCCGCGGAGTCTGAAGGAGGGGCATTGGCGGCTAGCTTAGCGCGCCAGGGGCACCGGCGGCTAGTTCCTGGCGAGTGTGTTCTTCCAGTCGCCGCCGCATACACACCCCAAGCGTTGGGTTGACTTGTCGGACAAGGGAGAGCTATGCATGGCAACCATGAGTAGATCAACCCTCTTCATCAGCTGCCTAGTCGCCGCCGCCTGCGCCAGACCTTTGCCACTCGTGCAGGCGCCGCCGCACGTCGACACCGTCTTGCCGCGTGCGAATCGGCCGCCGGCGTCCAGATCCAGCTCGACTCCGCCAACAACGAGGTCGTGCTGAGCGTGAGCGGCATCCGACTCGACTCAGCGATGGCCTACGGTCAGGCTCACGCGCAAACGAACATCGCGTTCGTGTGGCCGTTCCACGGCTGGGCGCGCGGCTACCGCATCGACGTCGTCGACTCGGCGGGAGGCGTCCTTCCGCGAAACGTGCTGCACCACGCTGGCATCGTGAACCTCAGCCGCCGCCAGCTCGCCTACCCGATGGCGGAACGCCTGCTCGCGGCCGCTCACGAAACGCCGTCCGTCATGCTCCCCGGTTCGATGGGCGTTCCGCTCGAGCCGGATCAGCACATGGTGCTCTACTACATGCTCGTGAATCCGACGGCCCGCGCGATGAGCGGCGTCACGCTGCGAATCTCGATCGCGTGGACGCCCGACCGCGCCGACGGAGCGAGGCCGCGCGATGTGTTCCCCCTGTATCTCGACGCCAACCCGGCGATCGGGCGATATGAGCTTCCGCCCGGCGTATCGACGACGAGCGCGGAATTCTCGCTTCCGGTTGGGGGAAACGTCCGCGCCCTCGGCGGACACGCCCACGACTATGCCGTCGAGCTTCGACTCGAGGACGCTGTCACGAACAAGGTGCTCGTGCGCCTCACCACAACGCGCGATGCGGCTGGGCATATCATGAGCATCAGCACCGATCGGTTCGTGTTCACGCGGAGGGGGCTGCACCTCGACGCGAACCGGCGTTATCGGGTTGTGGCTCTCTACGACAACCCAACCTGCGCGCCGATCCCACGGGGCGGAATGGCGTTCATGATCGGCCCGTTCACGCCCGATGACGTTCGGCGCTGGCCCGCGATCGATCCGACCGATCCGGTCTTTCAGCAGGACTACGCTGACCTCATGAAGCCCGCCGCCGACATCACGCAACAGCACGACATGGTGGGGATGTTGGGAATGGAGAGCACGCCAGGAGCGAGCGACGACGCCTCGAGCGTCAAGCGAGCGTCATGCGGACGGTCCAAGAAGACGGGAACCTAGCTCGCGTTGATTTTGGCCCCTGCCACTTTTTTCGGATGCCACCCCACAAAACGCCTCGTCGATGCGGGGCCCGCGGCGGCTACCGCGGCGTAGCTCCGTCGACCTCCTTACTCGACGCGGATCGGCACTCGTGCCAACAGCGCTCCTCTTGGCCCCGCCCCGCGGATCTCGATTCGCATCGTGCCGCGCTGCGACGCCGTGTACGAGTAATCGTACGTCTCGCCCATTGAAATGAGCTGACTCGCTCTGCTCGGCACGCGACCCGCGGGTGGGAGATCGGCGCCGTCCTTCGCCACGAGCGTCCACCGCACGATCATCGTGTCAGGTGCGTTGCGAAACAAGCTGTCGGGGCGAGCCGTGAGAGTGACCGTGGCGTTCGGGTTCGTGAGCGCCAGGCTCATGAACCGCAGCAGCACGGGGCGCCCGGCGCGGATTACGATCGTGTCGGGATTCATCGAGCCGTTCACGTCGAGCGGGCTCGTACCTGGCGCGCCATGGTTGCGCGAACCCTTGAAGAAGAATTCGTGCTCGTCCGGCCGCGGGCCCGGTGGGCTCGCCCCGTCGCGCACGATCAGCGCGCCGACCAACCCAGCGGTCTGCTGAACGACGTCGTCGACGTGCGAGTGGTACATGAACGTGCCTGAGCGCGGCGGCGTGAGGCGGGCCTCGAACGAGTCCCCGGGAGCGATGATCGGCGCCAGATGCGTCGGCGCGCCGCTCAGCCCCGCGACGCCATCGTAGTAGCTCTCGATTTCGAGGCCGTGCCAGTGGACCGACGTGGGCTCCGTGAGGTGGTTCACGACCATGATCGAAACGGGCTGGTTGCGCGTGAGATAGAGCGTGGGGCTGAACGGCACGCGCGAACCGACGCGGCGCCCGTTCTCATGAATCTCGAAGCGCAATTGCGGCCGCCGATCAGGAAACTCAGAATCGCGCACGGCCACGAGCCGGATCCGGCGCTGTGGGCGCGACTCGGCGGCGAGGGGCACGGCGGGATTCGGCGCGACGTTGATGCCGAGGACGAGGCCGGTCATTCCCGTGAGCGCGTGGTTGTGCGGGTCCGCCGGCTTCGGATCCGCCGAATCGGGCTTGGGTGGCAGCAAATGAATGGCGAAGTGGCAATGGAAGAGCCAATTGCCGGCCCGCTCGGGCACCCACGTCATCGACATCGCCGAGTAGGGGGACATGCGCTCGGTGACGACCATGTTGCCGCGGTCCGGTGCGCCGTCGCGCGCCACATTGCGTCCCGTGAAATCGTCCAGCCGATAGTAGAATCCATGCAGGTGCATCGGATGGAAGTCGGCCGACGCATTGATCACGCGCCAATGCACCGTGTCGCCGACGCGTGCGTCGACGCGCTCGGTGTTTGGCCATGAGCGTCCGTTGATGGTGAACGACATGCGGCCGGCGGCCGAAACGATCACGGCGGCCGAGTCGCCCACGGCCTTGAGCGTCGAGTCGGGGACCATCATGATCATGAAGATCCGATCGCGCGGCCGAGCCACGCCGGCGGTGTCGACGACGATCGCCCCGCCGAGCGCGCCGTCCATGCGCAGCTGCGTGGCGGCGCGGGACGAGTCGGTCGCCCGATAGAGGTAGTTCCCCGGTTCGTCAGCCTTGACCGCGATCTCCCCCGAGGCTCCGGCGGCGAGCACGATCGAGTCATCGGCGATGGGCGAGGTCGGGAGAAAGAACGTGATGCGCCGGCCCAGCGTGTTGCGGACGCGCACCTTGATCTCCGTGCCCGCGCTCACTCGAACGAGCGGGCCGGGAATGGTTGGCGCCTTGCCCTCCTCGGCGAACGCGTCGACGCGCGATCCGGGAATGGCGCCACCTTCGTGGTGCCAGCGGCTCTCCACTATCTCGAGGGAGAGAGACAGCACTCCGTTCGAGAGTTTACCGGCGGGGGAGGTGTTCGGATTGGGGTTGAGGAGCGGCGAAGCGGCGGCGTGGAACGATGAGGCACCTGCAACGAGAACCGTCAGTGCCGTCGTCGGCACTAGCGCGAGTCTCACGGAGGGCTCCGGTCGGTGGGTGGGGTTGTAGAAGATGGACACGCCTTCGACGCCGCGATAGGGTCGGGCGCCTGTGCTTCGCCGCGGCGTTTTCGGTGCTCGTCACGCACTCCGCAGCGCAACCGCGGGATCGACTCGCGCCGCCCGAGCCGTGGGCACAGTCGTCGCCAATATCGAAACGACTAGAACGACCAGCAACACCGCGCCGAGGATCAGCGGATCGTACGGGGACGTTTGAAAGAGCATCGGCCCGACGATTCTGCCGCCCGCCAACGTCGCCGCCAGCCCGAGCGCGCTACCGATCGCAACGACGACGAACGCGCGGCGCAACACGAGGCGGGCGACGTTGCCGCGCGACGCACCGAGGGCGAGCCGAACGCCGAGCTCGTGGTGCCGCTGCGCGACGTCGTAGGCCAGCACTCCGTACAAACCAACGGACGCAAGCACGACGGCAAGGGCGCCGAAGATGCCGAACATGATCGCCCCCATTTGCCACGATCGCATTCTCGGCGCGACGACGTCCGAGAGCGGTTCCACCGATACATATGGTAGCGCCGGCGCCGCCACCTGAAGCCGTCGTTGGAGCTGCGCCTGAAGCATGGTCGAATTCCGCGCCGGCCTCACATACAGCACGTTCGGCGGCCCCTCCGACGTGAGCTGATCGAGGGGAGCGTAGAACTGCACCGCGTCGTCCTCGATGATTCCGAATCGCTTCGTGTTTTCCGCGACTCCCACCACGCGGGCGCAAGGCATCGAGTCCGCGTCGATTTTCGCGCACTTTCCGATCGCGCTCTCGCCCGGCCACCACAGCCGCGCCGCCGTCTCGTTGACGATGATGACGGGCTCGCCGCCGGCGGCGTCGTCGTCGGTGAACGAGCGTCCGGCGACAAGCCGCGTTCCCATCGTCGTGAAGAACCGCGCCGTCACCGTGTTGACGTACGGGCCTCCTTCTCGGGTGACGGGCACGGAGTCCCGCCCCGGCAGAATGACGCGCGTGCCGCTGCTCGACTCGAACGGCATCGACGACGACAGCGCGGCGCTCTCGACGCCCGGTGTTCCAGCGGCGGCGCGGAGCAGTTGCTCGTACATCGCGCGGCGTTCCACGTCCGTGTACGTCCGCCCCGCCGTCGCGATCGTTGCTCGGTACACGCGGTCAGGCTCGAGGCCCAACCGGACACCCTCCACTCGACGCAGGCTGACCACGAACAGCCCGGTGCCGGCCAGAAGAATCACCGTGAGGCTCGCCTGGAGCACGAGAAGCGAGATCCGCGCGCGCGAGGATCGCCCGCCGCCTTCGCGCGCTCCGCTTCGCAACCAGCCGGTCAAGTCGAGCCGAGTGGTTTGAAGCGCGGGCAAGAGACCTGTCGCCAGTCCGGCCATCGTCGAGATCAACGCGGTGAACACGAGCACCCGCTTGTCCACCAGAGACTCGTCGCCAAGTCCGAACCGTACGAGTCCGCGACTCGCGACCTCGCCGCCCGCGTACGCGATCGCCAGCGCCGCCAGTCCGCCAAGCAGCGCGAGCAGCATGCTGTCGAGCGCGAGCTGCCGCAGCAGCCGGCGGCGCGCCACGCCGAGCGCCAGGCGGAGCGCGATCTCTCGGCGCCGCTGAATCGTTCGCGCGAGCTGCAGGTTGGCGACGTTCGCACAAGCGAGGACGAACACGAGAAACGCGACCGCGCCGAGCAGTAGAGACACGCGAGCCTCGGGGGTGCTTCCGCGCGCGTCGCGTGGCAACGCCGAAACGAGCGCGATGCCCGGCTGCTCGCTCTCGACCTTTTTGGACGAGGTGCCGTCCGACAAATAGCCGGCGCGGACCGCGGCGCCTCCCAACTGGGCGGCCCTCTCGATCGCCGATCCCCTCCCGAGACGCGCCACGCCGAAGAGAAAGAACGACTCGCGCCGCTCTCTCCATCCAGCAAGATCCTGTGCCGACACGCCGGCGGTGAGCGGAATCCAGAGGTCCACCGGCACTCGCGTGACTCCCGTGAAGCCGGCCGGGGCGACACCGACGATGCGAAATGGTTTTCCAGCCAGCTCGATCGTCTGTTCGATCACTCGCGGATCGCCGCCGAACTCGCTCTTCCAGAACGCATGGCTCAGGACGACCACGTCCGCGCCAGGCGCTTCGTCCGCTTCGGCGTCCGCGTAGAATCGGCCGACCGCCGGGCGCGTGCCCAGCGTGGCGAAGTAGCCACCCGTCGTCGCCACGCCGCGAGCGAGACGCGCCTGCAATCCGCTGCGGAGCGTGAGGGTGCGCGACCGGTACGCCGCGACTCGCTCGAAGGCGCCGGCGCGCGCGAGATCGGCGTAGATGGGATACGACAGCGCCGCCTGCGTGTCGCGCACCGCGGGCTCGCCTGGCCCGGAGAATGTGCGCGTCAACGACGGAACGACGACCGTCGCCGGATCGACCACGCCGGCGGGCGGCTGGAGCAGGAGCCGGTCGATGACGCCGAACATCGTGGCATTCGCGCCGATGCCGAGGGCCAGCGTGATGGTCGCGGCCGCGGCGAATCCCGGCGACCGTCGCAGTTGCCGGACCGCGTAGCGGGCGTCGCCGGCGAACGAGTCGAACCAATCGGTCCAGTGCATGCGTCTCTCCCGTACATGGGCGGCGTGAATCAAAGCACGCGTGGCACCCTGCGGTCCGAATCGGCGACGTGCCTCGGCCCGCGCGGCGTCGGCGGACATGCCCCGCTCGATGAGCCGGTGCGCGCTCAATTCGATGTGATGCTCGACCTCGGCCTCGACGTCGCCGGCGATCTTCGCCTTCCGCGTCCGCATCCGCGCCAACGCGCGCCGGAGCACCGCGGGCATCATCTCGCCGCGCGCCCCGCGACGCTCGTCGTCAGCAGTCCGGTCACGACGCGCGAGTACCTGATCCACTTTTTCGTCTCGGCGCGGAGGTGCGCCCTGCCCGCGGCCGTGCATTCGTAGTAGCGCGCGCGGCGAGCGTTCTCGGTCACGCCCCACCGCGCCTCGACGAGGCCGCGAGCTTCCATGCGATACAGAGCGTGATAGATGGCCGAGTCGTCGAGCTCCAACGCTTCGCGGGATTGGTCCTCGATCCACGCGAAGATCTCGAAGCCGTGCAGCGCACCCCAGCTGAGCGCGCGGAGGACGAGGACGTCGAGTGTTCCCTTCCCGACGGAGACGCTTTCGGTGGCGGCCATGGCTTGTCTGAGAGTTTCAGTAGACGCTCTCAAACTATGCCGCGTCTCCGCTTCACGGAAGCGCGGAGCCCGTTTATTTGTCGGCTCCTTTCTTATGGATCGACGTCACCACGAGGGGTGCGGTCCACCGAAACGGTCCCCACTCGATCGAGAGCGCTCCGCGCCGCGCACGCGCGGGAATCGGTCGACGGCGTCGATGGTCAGCGTGTTGCCGCGGCGCAGGACGTTCTCGACGGAAATCGTGTCGTCGCCGAGTCGGGTGATGAATCCGTAGCGTTCGGCGGGCTGGGTCGAGCAGGCGGCGAGCGCGCAGCAAGCGAAGAGAACTCGTCTCATGGATCCACGTTCCGGCGACAGGCCGCGACGCGCAAGGCGCTCGACGGTCAACCCGTGTAATGAATGCGTCAGGTATTTGGTCGCCCGCGGTAGATTCATCGGGCATGCGATGAGACGATGACGCCCTCTGGAAGGGAGATCCTACAATGGACGACATGGGAACGTTCAGAACCGATGTCGAAATCGAGAATCCCGCCAGACCCGGAGCACGCCGAACCATCGCGAACGCCCTCGTCGACACGGGTGCAGAGCTGTCGTGGTTTCCTCGCACGGTTCTCGAGGAGCTCGGTGTCGAGCGACTCAAGCTCTGGCACTTCAGGCAGGCCGACGGCACTGTCCTGGCTCGATGGACAGGTGCTGTCCGCCTCGGCGTCGCAGACGTCTGGACTGTCGACGAGGTCGTGTTCGGCGAGGCGCGGGATCTCGTACTGCTTGGGGCGAGGTCGCTCGAGGGATTGAACCTGCGCGTAGACCCAGCGACGAAGCGTCTGGTGGACGCCGGACCCGCGCCCGCGGCGGCCGCGGCGTAGCTCTGTCGAAAGAAAGAGGGAAGGAGCGTGCGCGCGTTCGTTGACGGAAACCAACGCTCCCCCTAAGCTCTGCCGCTGGATGCAGCTCGCGACGAGGTGAGCCTGCGCGGCGCCCCGTGACGCCTCGAACGCGACAGACCGGCCGAGGTATTTGGTCTCATGCAGCCAGTCCTACGAACTGCCGTCACGCTGCTGTTGACGACGACAACAACACTGCTTCCGGCCCAGGGCTCGGGATATTCCACCGGCGGGACCGAGCTCTCTCCGCGGGTCTCGAGCTCTTACCTCTCCGCGTCGCTGAGGGAAGCGTCACGCGAGACTCGCTGGCTGCAATTCGTCGTTCTCTGGCGGGGGCAATCGGGCTGGAGTAGCGGCCGGCGGGGACTCGACACCGCGACGCTGCGGCGAGCCCAGACCGAGTACAATACGGCCCGCAAGGCGGCGTTGGCGCGAGATGGCCTGTTCGTTGGCGGGCAGTCCGGTGGCGTGGCATACACGGCTGAAGCGGACTCCGCTCGCAGGACGCTGACGGTTCTCGGTCAGCGTTTCTCGATCCCGCGCAGCGACTCGGCGCTCATCGTCATGGTCGATCGCATCGACGGCGTTGGCGGCGATCCAATTGTCACGGCAACGACAGTCGTCGAGTCGCGCCTACCTGATGTTCCGGCCGAGCGGACGTGGACCTCTGGCGATACCACGTTCATCGTCCGTCCGCGCGGCCGTGAAGCCGGAAGCGATCGCGCGAACATTGAGGCTGTCCTCGGGCGAGATTCCACCATCGCCGCGTTCTTGCGCGTCGGAACGCTCGGCGGGCCGACGGACGTGCTTGTCCCAAATTCTCCGCGAACCGTGACGTTGGCATCGCCAGCCGAGTTTCAACCGGACCTCGCAGCTGTGGACGGTCCGTTCGAGTGTAGCGGGCCCGAGGCCATCGGTCAGAATGCGATGGGACGCCAGTTGGTCGGCGCGGACGCGCTCTCATACACTGCATCGTTTCCGAGCAAATCGGACACGAAGGCAACGGTCGTGGTCATCGTCGACCCGGCGGGGGGAATCATTCGATACGCGGAGCGACGCGGTCCCCCGCTCCGCCCCGCCGCCAATCCTGGCAACAGCGACGCGCGGACTAGCGCGGACGCGTTGGCAGCCGTGCTGGCTGCCGTGCGATCCACGAACATTTCGATGGACTATCGCGCCGGCCGCGCGACCGTTGCCAACACGGGCGGCGGACGGCCCGATGAACGGGTGTCAGGCCCGATCGACCTCGTGGGGTCGATGGAAAAACTCGGCAAGCCCCTCGATCGTGCGCAACGCGTTCTCGCGCAGTGCGCGGGAGGACTTAAGAGCCGACCTTGAAAGGAATCGTCGCCACGGTGGTGCCCCACGCCACGTGGAGCTCAGGCTTCTTGGCGTCGATTGAGAATGTCACCTGTTCCGCCGGCGCGCTCGCCTTGGAGACCGTCATCGGCGCTCGGCCGATTTCGAGCTTCGGCAGGTACGGTATGCCCCATTGGCCTGGTGCCCCGAGTTTGCCGATGATCAACTGCCAGGTCTTCTCCCCCGGCTCCGTGTTGATCGTGTAGCTGCCGGGCTTGAGATGCAGCGCTCCAAAGGTGAGCGGCTTGTCGGTAGTGATGACCGTCGCCTCGTCGGCACCCGTACGCCACGGTTGGCCAACCGGCATCATTTGAGATTCCGGCCGCTTCTTCAAGAACGGACGACCGTACTCGATCGAGACGGTCGCGCCGTTCACCATCCACGTGGTCTTCTCGTGCGGACTTCCGCCCTGTCCGACGCCCATCGAGACAGTCGTTTGCGCCGCGGCGATGGACGACACCGTGACGGACGCGAGGACGGCGAGAATCGAGCGTGAGACTTTCATGAGGAGCTCCGAAGAAGGCGGCAACCAGCGGCGCAAAGCGACCGCACAGTCCCGAAATCTATGGCAGAGGCAGCGAGCGGATTGGGTCAGCAAGAGCCCGACAGCACACAAGGTGTTGTCGGGCTCTCAGTTGCCCTCTCGGGCTTCGGTCATTTGGGGGCGCGCGGCTCGCCGTAGATGAAGTCGTCCATCACGACGATGTCCCGGTTCCCTCCGGCACCCACGTTGTCATCCACGGCGGCATCGATCGGGGTATTGCCCGAGGTGATGCGCACTCGTGCGACAATCGCCGACTCGAACACGGCGCCGACAAACGAGAGCCCGGCTGCATCGCTCCGCCGAGGCGCTTTTACGGTCGCCAGCAGGTTGCCGGCGGCATCGAAGTACTGAATCGTGGTCGAACTATCGAGCCCGACGTCGGCGAACACAGAACCGAATCCGGTCACCAGCGCCGGCGTGTTCGATCCGGCGACGAAGAACTGAACGTCGACGATCGTGCTTCCCCTCGCCGCGAAGAGCTTTGGTTTGCTGAAGGCGTTGAACTCGCCGGCATAGTTCGCGTTCACGTCGACGTAACCGCTGTCGCTCATCCGGAACGCCGACCCGGGCGTCGTGAACAGCACGCCGCGCGGTGAATTCACGTTGAAGAAGTTGCCGGGGAAGAGGTCGTTGTCCGTGAATGTCGCGGGCACGCCGTCCCAGTTGATCTCGCGGCGCCCACCAGACTGCTCTCCCGCAACGTTCGGGTTGAGCGAACCAAGGAGAGTTCGATAGTCGTTGACGGAACCGGTGATGTCGCCGGTTGCGCTGGTGATCTGCGCGTTGTGCGCTGTCGCCGCAATCGTGACAAAGACACCGTTCGCGATCGCCGCGTGCAGGGAATCCGCGCCCGCCGTCGGTCCCATCGTCCACGTGATCGACGCGTTTCCGTCTACATCCGTCTGGCTGGTCGCCGCGCTGACCGATCCGCCACCGAACGTGACCGTCCAGGTGACAACGGCGTTCGCGAGCGAGGCGCCATACTGATCCAAGACGCGCACGACAATCGGCTGAGCGAGCGGCTGGCCAGCGAGGCCGACCTGTCCGTTGCCGGTGCTCACCGTGATGCTCGTCGCGGCGAGAGCCACCGCGTTAATGTCGTTGTTGTTGCACGCCGCGCTACTCAGCAGGAGCGCCCCGCCCAAAGTCGGTACGACCCACCGCGCGTAACTACGTTGCTGCATGTTCACTACCCCCTCTACTAGCAATGAGTCAGTTGTTGTCCTCTGTAGATGAAGACGTGCGCATCGGCGTGATGCGGACAGCGGCGCGAAGTCGGTCGAGGCCATTGGACATGCCACACGCACCGCGCGCAGCGGGCTGAAGTCGGAAACACCCGCGCGCCTCCCAAGTCACGGGAATATCGCGACCGGTCGGTCGGTCTTGGGTGGAGAGCCACAGCGCTCACACCACCATCACACGAGAATCGACCGCTATGAGCAACCACAACGACCGCGACAACGACCGGTTCGACGCGCAGGGGAACACGCGCCCGACGGGATCCAACTACATCACCACCGACCA
Organism: uncultured Gemmatimonadaceae bacterium; assembly: GCA_963736315.1. Classification (GTDB taxonomy): domain Bacteria; phylum Gemmatimonadota; class Gemmatimonadetes; order Gemmatimonadales; family Gemmatimonadaceae; genus JAQBQB01. Next base: position 99,226 of record CAVTOB010000003.1, read on the forward strand.
GAGCGACGACGGCATCGACCGGCGCGGCTTTCTGCGGTGTATGGCTTGGGCCGGGACGGCGACGGTCTGGGGAATGGTCGGTGGGATTCCCACGTCCTTCCCCGTCAGCCGTCTGCCCTACCTCACGGACGCCCAGCGCAAGAGCATCTTCTTCGTCCAGATCAGCGACAGCCACATCGGCTTCAATAAGGAAGCGAATAAAGACGTGACCGCGACGCTGCAGGAGGCGGTGGCGAAGGTCAACGCGCTGCCGCAGAGTCCCGCGCTCGTGTTGCACACGGGCGACATCACGCAGCTCGCGAAGGCAGAGGAATTCGACACGGCGAACGAGGTGCTGAAGGGTCTCAAGACGAGCCGCGTCTTCTACGTCCCCGGCGAGCACGACGTCGCGACGGACAACGGGGTCACGTACCTCAAGCGATACGGCAAGGGCACGAAAGGCGGCGGCTGGTATAGCTTCGACCACTCGGGCGTCCACTTCATCGGCCTCGTCAACGTCCTCAATCTCAAGGCGGGCGGACTCGGGTCACTCGGCGCCGAGCAGATCGCGTGGCTCAAGAAGGACGTCGCTGGCTTACCGTCGAGCACTCCGATCGTGCTGTTCGCGCACGTGCCGCTGTGGACGGTGTATCCCGAGTGGGGATGGGGGACCGATGATTCGCAGCAAGCGTTGGATCTTCTCAAGCGCTTCGGATCGGTCACGGTACTGAACGGCCACATTCACCAGATCATGCAGAAGGTCGAAGGCAACGTGTCGTTCCACACGGCCATGTCGACCGCGTTTCCGCAGCCGACGCCCGGCACGGCGCCGGCACCGGGCCCAATGAAGGTCGAGCCCGAGCGGCTCAAGAGCGTCCTCGGCATCACCAACGTCACGTTCATCCCGGGGCGCGGCGCGCTCGCCGTCGTCGACGCGACGCTATCCGGTGAGCCGCCGGCGTTCGAGGCGGCGTCGCACGACGCAATGATGCAGCGGAAGGCGAGCCGGAAGAACTTCACTCTCGCGGCGAACGAAATTGGGATCGACAACTTCGCGTTCGCTCCCTCGCCGTTGACCGTGAAGGCCGGCACGACCGTGACGTGGATCAACAAGGACGACGTACCGCATCTCATCGTGAGCACACAGGCCAAGTTCAAGCCGTCCACCGTTCTGGACACGGACCAGCGCTTCAGCGTGACGCTCACCAAGCCGGGCACCTACGCGTACTACTGCTCGCTGCATCCGATGATGCAAGGGAAGATCATCGTGGAGTAGCGTCGAGCGTAGAGCCGCAAAAACGAAAAGGGGGACTCGCGGGTGGCGAGTCCCCTTTCTCGTTGCCCGGCCTTCGCGATCTACGAATCAGTACCGGCGGCGACGAGCGACCCGACGGCCGGCGACAATGCTCAACTCGTAGAGCGCGTACAACGGCGCGGCCATGGCGATCGTCGTCCACACCAGGTCGCCCGGCGTGAGCAACGCGCCAACCAGCACGCTGCCGAACAGCGCGACACGACGGAGCTCGGCCAAGCGTTGCGGCGTGACGATGTCCAACCACACGAGGCCGACGACGACGATCGGGAGCTGGAAGCCAAGCCCGAACGCGAGCGCCATGTCGACGGCGAACGAGAAATACTCCCGAGCCGTGATGATGGGCGTGAGCGCATCCGTCTGCAATCCCATGAGCCACTGCACCGCGAGCGGCAACACGATGCTCCACGCGAGCGCCACGCCGGCCGCGAACAGGACGAGGGATCCGCCAACCACCCAGCGAATCGCTCGCCGCTCCTGCGTGGTCATCGCCGGACGGACGAACCGCCAGGCCTGGTGCACCAACATAGGAAGCGCGGCGACGATGCCAAACGCGATCGACGTGTGCATCGCGATGTCGAACGGATCCGTCGGATGAGTGAACGCGAGCTTGTGACTCGGCAAATACGGCCGAATTGGAAGCTCGAGCACGCGGATCACCGGAAACGTGAAGACGACGAACAGCGCCACGGCCGTCGCCACTGCAACCGCTCCCAACGACCAGAAGAGCCGCCGCCGCAGCTCTTCCAGGTGATCCACCATCGGCATGACCGATGGTGCGACGTGGGGGGGGACATCAGCCGTTGAGGCGGCGCAACGGTTCGCGCGCTTCCTCTACGGGCTCGTCCAGCCCCGCGAGACTGCCCTTGAACTCGCGAATCCCCTTGCCGAGCGAGCGGCCGATCTCCGGAATCCGTTTGGCGCCGAACAGCAAGAGAAACATCACGAGCAGCATTACCAACTTGTCGAACCCAATTTCTCCAAACATCGCTTGATCCCCGGTGGAAGGACGTAAGAATGGCGGGCGCTGGCTGCGCGCGCTCCAAGGAATACCGCCGCCGGCGACGATTTATTCCCGGACCGCTTGCGGGAATAATCACGCGGCAGCCGAGTCTTGTGCGGTGGGCCGGCGTGCGCGCGGTGTTTGAAGGAAAGGCGCGACCGACGGGTAGACGCCGGTGGTCGTCTACGGTACCAGTCGAAGTGGGCTGGTACTCCCGTCACGCCGCCGCACCCAAACGTCCTGGAGAAAGCTCACAGTGTTCCGTCGCATCATCGCTCCACTCATGATTTCGTCGGTCGTCGCCGGCTGCAGCTCGTCGACGAATCCGAATACGCCATCGACCGGCGGCGCCGGGAACGCGCCCCCCCCGGTCTCGGCCGCGCAGGTAGATGCAACGCCCTCGCTCGCTTTCACACCGCCGACGATCGCGCTCAATGTCGGGGGCACGGTCACTTTTGCCTTCGGCAGCGTTGGCCACAACGTCTTTTTCGACAACGATCCCGCCGGCGCGCCGGCCACCATCGACGGCGTCAACGCGAATACCTCGGTGCAACGGGCGTTTCCGGTCGCCGGGGTCTACAAGTACTACTGCCACATTCACCCCGGCATGAGCGGCACGATCGTCGTCGGCGGTGGCGGAAACACGGGAGACGATTCGACCAGTTCCAGCGGCTACGATCGACTCAAGTGATCGACTATGGTATGCCGACGTTCGTGGTGGCGATTGAACGATTCGGACATCAGACGTCGGCGCCGTGTTGCGCCGGCGGATAGATGAGTTGGGCGAGTGCCGGCCACTTTGAGTTCGATTGGCCGTTCGATGTATCGGCTGTGCGCTCGACGACGGGAACTGATGTCAGACAACTGACCTCAGTTTCGGCGTTGAGCGGCGGCGGCCCGCTTTCGGGCGTAGCTCCACGGCGTCACGCCTAAACCGTGGTCTGTTGTCAGATGTCAGTTCCCGACTTCTAGCCCACAGCCGTACCCGCCTGCCAAGGCAGACCTCAGAGTGGCCGTGGTCATTCCTCGACTCGCGAACCGCCTGGGAGGCTCGCACATTAGCCCTTCCCCCCCCATGTGCGAGAATCACATGCCCGCCACCCGCGCTTCGCTGATCATTCTTGCCTGCACCTTGACGGGCGCCGCCGCGCGCGCGCAGGGAAATCCCCCCCCCGCCACGCAGCCGCCGCAACAGCAAGCGCCGGCAACACGCACGGACTCGAACACGCCACCGGTCACACGCCGAGGCCCGCGGCCCTACGCACAAGTCATCACGGCGCGGGCGCGCACCGAACGGGGCGCCATCACCGTGCATCGCGTCGACGACCGCTACTACTTCGAGGTCCCGGACTCGATGATGGGCCGCGATTATCTGATGGTGACACGCGTCTCGGGCGTGCCGGCCGGCTCCGGCGGATTCCAGAGCGCCGGCAGCTCGGTCAACGAGCGCATGGTTCGCTGGCACCGCGCTAATGACCGCGTGATCCTGCAGGTCGTGACTCCGACCGCCGTGGCGGACGACTCGCTGCCGATCGCCAAGAGTGTCGCCGAGAACAACTACGGGCCGATCATAGGTGCCTTCCCTATCGCTGCATTTGCGAGGGACAGCAACGCGTACGTCGTCGACGTCACGGACTTCTTCGCCACCGACAATCCGGCGACGTCAGGACTCGGCGCCGCGGCGCGGCGTCAATTCGGCGTGCGCCGCTTCGACCCGGCGCGGAGCTACGTCGCCAGCGTTCGCGGCTTTCCGATCAACATCGAAGTGCGGCAGGTGCAGACGTTCGACGCGGCGACGCCGCCGACCGACGTCAACGGCAGCACGGTGACGATCGAGACGCGCGAGTCGTTCGTGCTCCTGCCGAAAGTGCCGATGCGTCCGCGCAAGTTCGACCCGCGCGTCGGGTTCTTCACCGTCGACCGCGTCAACTACGGCCTCGACGAACAGAAGGCCGCGTCGGAAGAGTTCATCACCCGATGGCGGCTCGAGCCGAAGGACCCGGCCGCGTATGCCCGCGGCGAGCTCGTCGAGCCGATCAAGCCGATTGTCTACTACATCGACCCGGCGACGCCGACGAAGTGGCGACGCTACGTAAAGGAAGGCGTCGAAAACTGGCAGAAAGTCTTCGAAAAGGCCGGCTTCAAGAACGCCATCATCGCCAGAGACGCGCCCAACAAGGAAGAGGATCCTGATTTCGATCCGGACGACGCGCGCTACTCGATGGTGCGCTGGGCGGCGTCGCTCGTGCGCAACGCGGTGGGCCCGCACACGCACGACCCTCGCTCCGGCGAGATCATCAATTCCGAGATCACCTGGTATCACAACCACATGCGGTCGTATCGCAACTGGCTGATCATGGAGACCGGCGCCGCCAACCCGATGGCGCGGTCGCTCGAGATTCCGGAAGAGTTGATGGGCGAGACGATGCGGCAGGTGATCACGCACGAGATCGGCCACGCGCTCGGGCTTCAGCACAACATGATGGCGTCGGCGAGCTTCCCCGTCGATTCGCTTCGTAGCCCGAGTTTCACGCACAAGTATGGGGTGAGCGCGACGATTATGGATTACGCGCGACAAAACTACGTCGCGCAGCCCGGCGACGGACTACAACCAAAGGACTTCATCCGCAGACTCGGCCCCTTCGACGACTTCGCGATCAACTGGGGCTATCGCGTGATTCCAGTGAAGACCGCGAAGCGACGAGAAACCCATCCTCAACGATTGGATCACGAAACAGCACGGTCCGTTCCCCTACCGCTATGTATCGCAAGGCTTCGGCAGCGCCGATCCGCGGAATCAGACGGAGGACCTGGGCGACGATCCGGTGAAGGCGACGGCGTATGGAGTCAAGAACTACAAGAAGGTGCTGCCGCAATTGGTCGCCTGGACGACCAAGCCCGGCGACGACTACGCGGACCTTCAGGAGCTGTACGAGGAGACGGTGAGTCGCTGGGCCGGGATGATGGGCCACGTGGCGGCCGTAATCGGCGGAGTGAACGTCGATCTCAAGACCGCCGACATCGCGGGCGCCGTATTCACCGTCGTGCCGAAGGAAAAGCAGAAGGCCGCGCTGGCATTCCTCGCGGAGAACGCGATCGCGACCCAGGAGTGGCTGGAACCGAAGGACATTCTATCGAGGATCGGTCCGAACAACACGCTGGCGACGCGTCAAGCCGCGGTGATCACGTCGCTCCTGAGCGCGCAGCGCCTGGGGCGGCTCGCCGAAGCAGAGGAGTACGATCAGGCACATGCGTATCCGCTCCCCGAGTACTTGGGTGATCTCAAGCGTGTCGTCTGGAGTGCGCCGGCAGCCGATGCGAGCCGCCGCCATCTACAGCGGGTGTATCTCGCCCGATTGGCGGCGCTGGTGAATCCTCCGTCGCCACCAGCACCGGCGCCGGGTGCGGCCGGACCGCCGGTTCCCGCGGCGCCGCCGCGGGCGTTGCCGTTTGTCACCGGACCCAATGTCCCGCTCAGCGATCTTCCGGCGTTGGCGCGATCGCAGCTGCGAGAGATTCAGCGCGATGCGCGCGGGTCGGCGACGACGGCGAAGACGCCGGTCGAGCGCGCGCACTGGAGCGATGTCGTCGATCGCGTGTCGGAGATTCTGGAGCCGAGGAAGAGCCCGTAGATCACGCCGTTGCCGTCCGCATTCATAGACCTCGTTCCGGTCTCTCTTGCCTGAATTGGCATCTCGGCTATGGAATCGAGCCCCGCCGCCAGCCATAGCCTGAGCGGGAGCCTGGAGCTTAAGTGCGGGCGTGAGGCGCCCTTTCTCCGCGGCGCGCCCTTTCCGGCTCATCAGTCTTGCTCATGCTATGGCTCGAGGCCGGGCTCGGGTCAGACGCCGGAATGAGGGTCTGCCGCACGATGTCGAACGTCTGGAAGCTCAGATTTGAAGATTCCAGCTTGGGATTGGAGCTGGGAGGCCTCCCAGCTCCAACCCTCAACGCCACCCTACGCCGCAGGCGCCGGCGGTTGAGCAACAGCCGGCGGCATCGCCGGAGGTGGCACGCTCGGAGTCGGCGTGGCCGGAGTCTCACCGGCCGCGCGTGCTTCCTGCTCCACTCCGATCACCGGCCCTCCCTTGGCGTGCACCCTCCGCGCGGTCTTCCACTCGGCGAGCAGGCCGCTGTGCGCCACGTCGCCCGAGAGAAGTGGAACGACGAACGCGTTGAGCGCCTTGATGGCGAGCCGCGCGCGCGTGACGAGGTCTTTCAGCGTCCCCGTCGCCCCCGAGCGTTGCCCACGCGCCGCGGCACGTGTGTCGATCGACGCTTTCACCGCGCCCGCCGCGGCTGTGAGTTTCGCCAGAAAGTCCGGCGGCAGCCCGGCGTCGACGAAGACCTGTGAGTACGGCTGCGCGGCCTCCGCCATGCCGCTCGCATGCGCGATGAGACTCACCACACGCGTGTTCGGCTTGGGCAGCGTCAGGGCCTGGAAGTTCGGCACGCTGCGCAGCTTCGCCCGCGCCACCGAGGCGATCGGCTGCATGTGGTTGAGCCGGAGCGCCAGGCGCAGCGTCCGCTGGTTTGCCGTCTCGCCGATGGCGTTGACGCGCCCCGCGGCTTGGCTGGTGCTGCTCTGTCCCAGCGCTGTCACAACCGCGTCGAGCTCGGCGCGCATGCCCGATTTGTTGATGGTGCCCAGCACGGCGTCGTTGGCGTCGAGAAACGCCTGGATACGGCGGCCGGTGTCGTAAACTCGTTCTTGCAGACTATTCAAATGATTCTCCGTTCGTTGATTGAATGTTGCTGGATGTGAGTTCCTGCGTTTTCTGCGCGAAACTGCGTGTTTGAGGAGTCGGGCCGCGGTACGAACCATCCGAGTGAGGTTCTGGGAGGTTGGGGTCCGCTTATAAAAGGTTTGGACGCGCGGCGCATCGAGCGGTGCGGAACCCCAACTTGTTGGCGTGCGGTGAGAAGCGGTCGATGTCCGTTCACCGAGCGACAACGTGAGCGAATCGATGTGTCTTGGTTGCCTACCTCCTGTTGGTGGACTTTTGTCGAACGCGAGCGTCGTCTCGCGTGCGGTGGGCGCGGGGTGAGCCTTAGGGCACGCGACCGAACCTCCGGTCGCTGGTCGGTGCGTGTTGATTCATGGGGAGCGACGGACGGTTATCGCTCGCTCGGAGACGGCCGGTTTTCGCTCGCGATCGAGAACCGCTCGAAGATGGCCGAGCGGTGGACCCTCACGAGGGGTTGGCGCTCGCTCGCAGACTGATGGCGTTCGCCCGCGGCCGATCGACGTCCGGTCATCGGCCGTGGATGGCGACTTTCGATTGTCGAGTGGATGTGAACGGCGAGCAATGGCCGTTCGCGCTTCTGCGCGGGGAGGCGGGCGAGAACTTCGCTTCACGCGCCTCTCTACTTATGTAATGTCCGCCGACGGCGTTTTGGCGTCAGGGCAATTTTTGCCGGTTGTAAAAGCCTCATTGAAGAACTTTACCACGCCGAGACCGGTCAGAATGACGCGTTTTTGGCGGCGGCCGAGCCGAGAAGACGGCGAAATTCGACGATTCGCGAGGGCTCTCTCCTAGACGATTTAGGCAAAGTCGGGTGGTGCGGTTCTTTGCCTAGTCGATCTAGGAGAGCCGTTTTTATGCGCGAAGTTGTCCGCCGCCAGACGGACTTAACTGCCGGCATCGCCGAGCCGCCGCCGGCGACCGAGGCGTCATTCTAGCGGGTCCTTGATCTTCTAAAAGTTCAATTGAACGACTTTATACGCCGGCGTGACGCTCGCTTGACGCTTATAACCTCTAACGACGGTTAGTGGGTGGCGCCAAAACGCGGTCGGCGGATAAGTAATAAGTAGAGAGGCTCGAGTTACCGAAATTGGAGGGTGCGGAGAAAGGCGACCGCGGCGGTCGATCCCCCGCGCGCTTTTCTCTTCCCCATCTAGAACTGTCGCGGTAGTCTCTCTATTCGCCGGCCTAGGAGGCCATGTGAAGGTCGCCGAACTGCTCCCCGGCACGCTCGACTTGCTGGTGCTCAAAGCCGTCTCGCTCGGGCCGCTGCACGGGTACGGCGTTCTTCTTCGGATCGAGACGATCTCGAAAGGATGCTTCGCGCTCGAACAGGGGACGGTCTACCCTGCCCTCTACCGGCTCGAGGATCGTGGGCTGCTCAAATCCGAGTGGGGGGAGTCGGAGAACAACCGCCGCGCGAAGTTCTACTCACTCACGGCGGCGGGGCGGAAAGAATTGGCCGATGGCAAGAACCGGTGGCATGACGTCATTGCCGGGATGACGGCCGCATTGCGGGCGACGGCGGAGTCGCTTTGAGGGAAGTGCTGTCAGGCCGTCACCGTTGCGTTGCAATCATGTGCACCACGATGGCCGGAACGTCGCCGACGCCGACAACGGCTCTAGGCCCCGCATGCCTCAGGGCCTCGAAATCATTCAGTATGAATATCTCTTGGATCGTGCCTCGCCAGTTGGGAGGCATCGAGCTCCGCGACACTCGGATCATCGAATCCTCTTTGGGATAATCGCCGTTGCGGTGATGCTCGACGCCGGCTTCTGACATGGCCGCTCCGAGGATACCAGAGGTGGCGGTCTCAGGAGTCATGAGAATGACGTCGTGGGGCCACTGACTGACGCGTCGAAGAATGACGGCGGTTGCACTGTCGCGCGGAAGCCGTTGCACCATCGCAACCCCGATGGCGACTGGCTCACCCGGAACCGGGGCGGCGGTGCCGCTCGGAACTCTCGGCTTCGCCCCCGGCGCGTTGCCGGGCATCGCGAGCGCGTCATCAGTTAATGGAGGGGCCGGCGACTGGATCGCAGGAGCGGGATCAGGCGACGGCGTCGAAGGAGGTGAAGCCGGCGTGATTCGCGCGCATGCAAACAATGCGCCGAGCAAAACGAGCAAAGACCATCGTGCCGACAGCGTCAAGGGCATATCAGGGCGGAGACGAACTCCGAAACTAATGACGAGCGCTTTTCGGCGCCTGGCCGATGACGCGGGCAAGATCGCGCCCATCGATCCGGCGCTCGCTCGCGCCGCCCTTTGGAGGGATCGGCAACGCGGATTCGATGTCTATCCTGCGTAGGACCACGTTGTCCTCTACTCCTCCCGCAGCGTCTCCACCGGATCGAGCGATGCCGCTCTCCAGACGGGAAGCGCCACTGCCAACAGAGCGATCGCGCCGAGCAGCGCCGCCGATCCGACGAGCGTGCGCACATCGTCCGCCGCGATGCCGTAGAGGAACCCGACGACGAGTTTGCGGGCGCTGAAGGAGAGCGCCAGCCCGATCGCCACGCCGATCGTGACGATGCGACCGACGTCGCCGAGCACCATCCGCACGATTCTCGGCCGGCCGGCGCCGAGCGCGATTCGCACGCCTATCTCGTTGCGTCGGCGCGCGATGCTGTATGCCATCAATCCGAAGAGGCCGATCGCCGCGAGCAGCACCGCCAGTCCGCCGAAGATGCCGGACAACGCCCCGATCGCGCGCGGCAGCGAGAGCGATTCGCTCAGCTGTCGCTCGAGCGGCACCATGTCGAACATCACGTTCGGATTGACTTCGGCGATCGCCGCCTTCACGCCGGCAATCGCGTCCACGGCGGGACCCTGGGTTCGAATGACGAACGCAAGCCGTTGCGCGGTGGCTTGCTGCTGGCTTTCCGGATAGTAGATGATCGATTCCGCGGAGTCGCGGAGCGACTTGTACTTGGTATCGGCGACGACGCCGATCACTTCGATGAGCGGTCCACCGTCTCCTTTGCCGACCTGAAAGCGCTTGCCGACGGCGTTGAGCGTACGGAAGTACTTCTTCGCCATCGACTCGTCCACGATGGCGACGCGCGGCGAGTTGCGGGTATCGGTCGCATCGAAGTCGCGCCCGGCGATCCGTCGTACGCCGAGCGCGGCGAAGTAGCCGCCGGTGACCGCGTTCGCCCACGACATCGCTTCCTTGTCGGAGGCCGGCGCGTAACCGTCGGCCTTCACGCGGTCGTTCCAACCGGATCCACTGACCGGCGTGATCAGAGCGCCGCCGGCCGCAAGCACCGCGGGAACGGCGCGCAAACGTTCGAGCGACTGCGCGAAGAGTGCGGACCGAAGATCGGCCGGCGTCTGTGTGTTCGCGATGTCGGCGTTCACGATCAGCACGTGATCTCGGCGAAAGCCCGGGTCGATCGTCGCGAGGTTGCGCCAGCTCGCGACCAACAGCCCGGCGCACGCGATGAGCACGAGCGACAGCGCGACCTGTCCGACGACGAGCGACTTGGTCGCGACGAGCCGTCCGTCGGCGACGCCGCGTCCCTGCGCCTTCATCGCCAACTGTGGATCGACGCGTCCGGCGCGCCATGCCGGAACGAGACCGAACAGCAGTCCGGTCACGACGCACACTGCCACGGTGAAGGCGAGCACTCGTCCATCCACGCCGAGGTCGAGCGCGATGACGTGGTTGCTTCGCGAAAGCAGCGCGACGAGCGCGCGACTGCCCCACACCGCCACGAGACCGCCGAGCAGCGTGCCGGCGCTCGAGAGCAGCAAGCTCTCGGTGAGCATCTGTCGGGCGAGACGCGAACGACCGGCGCCGAGCGCGAGCCGCACGGCCATCTCGCGTTGACGGACCGCCGCGCGGGCGAGCAGCAGGTTGATGACGTTCGCGCAGGCGACGAACAGCACCAGAGCGACGATCGTCATGAGGATGTACAGTCCCTTCTTATAGGTAGTGCGCAGCTCGGAGAAGCCCCTCGCCGCCGGCTCCGCCGAGATCTTCACGGTCAGGTAGGAGTTGACCATTTTGGCCGGCCCACCGACCGGCGCCGTCTCGCTGTCGATCGCCGGCGAGAGCGCGGCGAGACGGGCGTTCACCTGCGCGAGCGTCACGTCCGCTTTCGGCCGGCCGACCACCTGCAGGAACCAGGTGCTGCGGTCGTCGAGCGAGCTGTTGGCGCCATAGAGGAGAGCCTCGGTGCAGAGCGGCACGTAGATCTGCGGCCGTTGTCCAACGCTCACGCCGAAAAACCCGGGCTTCGTCACGCCGATGATGGTGAACGGGTGCGTGTTCAGGGGAATCGTATGGCCGATGACGTTCGGATCGGCGTTGTACGTGTCGTTCCAATAGCCGTAGCTCAGCACGGCGACGCCGGGACAGCCTCGCGTGTCGTCACCGTTCACGATCGGCCGGCCGGCGAGCGTCGTGACGCCGAGCGTCGAGAAGAAGTCGCCGCTCACGTATGTCCCGCTGATACGGCGCGCCTCGCCGGCGTTGGTGAGGTTGAACTTGTCGTCGCCGAACGCGAACGCGCCGCTGAACACGTCCTGATGGTTGCGGACGGCTTCCCACAGCGGATTGGTGAACGAGTCGCCACGCTCCGCGCGCGTCAGGGAGACGAGCTCGTCGGGGTGACTCACCGGGAGCGACTTGAGCATCACCGCGTCGAGGATGCTGAAGATCGCGGTGTTCGCGCCGATCCCGAGCGCCAGCGAGAGGACGGCGACGAGGGTGAACGCCGGGGTCGAGCCGAGCGACCGCAGCGCGTAGCGCACGTCGCCGATCACCGAGTCGAGCCAGGCGAAGAGGTCGCGCTCGCGGGTGCTTTCCTTCTGATATGTGCGATTGCCGAACCGTCGTCGCGCTTCACGCTCGGCGTCTTCCCGGGTCATGCCGTGCGCGACGAGATCGTCGGCGCGTTGATCGATGTGAAACGCCATCTCGCGGTCGATCTCGCGCGCGACGGCGTCTGAACGCAGATGGTTCCGGAGGCGAGCGAACCAGGACATGAAGAAGGCTCCAGCGAATCAGGAATATCGGAGAACGCGCGTGACGCCCTGCCGCAGCCGGCTCCAGCTCTCCTGCTCGAGCTGGAGCTGTTTTCGCCCCGCGGCGGTGATGCCGTAGAACTTGGCGTCGCGCTTTGTGTCCGTGACGCCCCACTCGGCGCGAAGCCATCCGTCCTGCGCCATGCGATGGAGGGCCGGGTAGAGCGAGCCCTCTTCCACTCGCAGGAGATCCGCCGAGACGCGCTGGATGTGGGCCGTGATCGCGTACCCGTGCATCGGTCCCTGCGTGTCGAGCGTGCGGAGGACGATGAGGGCGAGGGTGCCCTGGAGGATGTCGTTCTTGCCTCGTGGCATGACCCCTAGTTAACTATGCCTAACTGGCTATGTCAATAGCGACGCGCCCGTCGCGAACGGCACACGGCTTGTGCCGACCGCCTCGCGCGGCTTATCTCATCGTTGCCGTTCCCTCCTCTCCTGCATCCCAGAGACTCACGTGCGCCGCCTACGACTCCTTGCCCGCATCACCGCCGGCGCGCTGCTCCCCGGACTGGCGTCGGTCGCGAATTCGCAATCATCGCCGGCCAACTCGAAGTACCTGTTCGTCTGGACCGGCGACGGCGCCCGAAAGGTGAGCGACTTCCTCGCGGTCCTCGACGCCGATCCGTCGTCCAAGTCGTACGGTCACGTCGTAGCCTCGGTGCCCGCCGGCGCCGTCGGCACGATGCCCCATCACACCGAATATGAATTCCCCGCCGACGGCATGCTCCTGGCCAACGGCTGGGTCGCCAGCAAGACCTTCCTCTTCGACGTCCGCCAACCCACGGCGCCGAGGCTCGTCACATCGTTCGGCGCTGTCGGCCCTTATTCCTTCCCGCACTCCTTCGTGCGTCTCCCGAACGGCCATCTGCTCGGCACGTTCCAGGGCGCGGGGAAGGCATACGCGCCACCCGGCGGCCTGGTCGAGATGGACGAGCGCGGCACGTTCGTCCGAAGCGCGAGCGCCGCCGGCGCCGGCATCCGGGACACGATGGCGTGGCCGTACAGCCTCGTCGTCGATGCGAAGCATGATCGCGTCGTCACCACGAACACAACGATGGGGTATCCGGCGTGGAACGTTGCGCCTGCCGGACGAGCCGGAGCTAATCGCGAGCAGAAGCAGGCGGAGATCCGAAGCTAGGGATTAACAGACAATCACCTTCTTCGGTCATCTCGCGAGCGATCTCCCAGAGATCCGTCTTGAGGTCCTGGACCTTTGGAGCATTGGACTCAATGACGTCTCGGCGACATGTGTTGAACGTGGTCGCGGTGTGAGCTGATAAACGTACCGGCCGGTACGTCTTCCAGAGTATTCCTCCAGTTCCGGCGCGCGGTAGGCGACCAAATGTGAGTGCGGCGCTCGGTCGGCTTAGCGCAGGCTCGAGTTCGAGGAGGATGCGCCCGACGTCAAGCTTGATACGGCGGCAGGATTGGATCAGGCGGCAGGTTTGATGGCTCTGTAGCCTCCGCTTCTCTGAGCGCCTGCTGAACGGAACGAAGCTTCTCCTTCGAATTGCCAAGCAAGCGTAGTAGGTCCTCGTCCTTTGCAATTCGCAGCCTCTCGACCGAGTCCATACCCGCTTTGCGGAGCGCTAGGTAGTCCGCTCGGCTGAGGCGCGTTCCGAGCAACGTACCCAGGACAACGAGGGGCGCGGGGACACCTAACTCAAGACGGATCAGCAGTCTGTCCACGCGATCGCCGCACTTGAGGCCGGGGTTTTTGATCTGATGATTCTTGCAACAACAGGCAGTAGGTCTACGGTGCGAGCTCGAACGGAGCGCAAAGGCCCCGCGGCGCCATCAAACTTTCCCCAATACTGTGTGAGGTGTGCCTCGATTTGCTCCATCGGCATCTCCGTAATCGAGAGCAATGCGGCGCCTGCACGCTTTGCACGCAACGTCACAGTTCGCGAGTCGGTGGCGTTTCGATGCATGGCATTTGCAATCAACTGATGTACACCTTGGCGGCGAAGCTCGTCGAACCACGTAGTTGGCTCCTTTTGCGACTTAGCGTGCATCGGCAACGAGAGCTCATCGAGCTCGCACGTCAATTGAGTCGTAGCGATGAGCGTGGGATCGTTGATGGCCGATCCGTGAACCCCGGCAATGGCGTCGACCACTCGGATGACCGTCTCGACCTCTGTCCCCGACTCGCCTGGAAAGCGACCTAGCTCCGTAATCTGGAGCTTGTGCTCGGCAGATTCCTCCATTAGCCCGTGCTGTTTGAGCGATTGGATCGCCTTGGTGAGACCGCCGCGGTCCCATTGCCATGAAGGCGATCGCTGCCGCGCCTGGTACGCCCCATAGCTGTTCTCCAGGAACTCCACCAACTCATCCGCCGTCATTCCGCTCGATGTATTCGTTGCTGATTGGAGCGCTACTAGAACTCTCAGTACAACGGACCGCGGATCGGTGTCTTTGGCCAGAAAGCGCGAATGGAGATCCTCCGGCTTTCCGAGTACGTACGTTCGCCAGAAAGTGAGCTCCTGATGTCCGTCGGCGACAATGAGAAAGGATGCTCCCCTCGGCAAAGCCGAGCCGACCAGCGCGGCCAACCATGTTCTTATACTCGGCAACCGAGTACGGACTCGGCGGATCACCCGGGTGCTCAAGGCCTGCGATCACCACGGCTTCAGCCGGTGTGTTGACACCCATGGCGAGAGTCGTCGTCGCAGCGATCACGCGCAGTGACGATGGCCGTGCTCGAAAGTGTTCCTCAACGGCAAGTCGTTCATCGGTATCCAGATCGGAAATATGGAAGGCGACTCCGCCCCCTAGGGTCTTCCGGAGGACGCTGGTTGCAAGGGACGGATCACCGACTGGCACCGCCTCGAGCGCCGCCTCGGCTGGGGCCAGTCCCAGATATTCCGACAGATAGTTCGCGCAGCCGCGTGCCTCGCCGCGGGTTGCTCTAAAAACAATTGCCTGCTTGCCTTCTCCAACGAGCCTGCGAACGAGAGGCTTGACGACATCTTGCGACGATCCTTTGCCAAACTCCGGCCTGATGAAGCCCCGAACAACGGTCTCTTTACCTGTATCCGAAGAAATGAATCGCAGGGTTCCGTCAGGCCGGATGACGCCTTCGTCCAGCGGCACCGGTCGATCGACACGGCGAAGCAATCGACCACCGAGCCAATTCTCAAAACCGTTCGTATCACCGATAACGGCCGAGAGAGCAATTAGCTGTGCGGCCGTTCCGTGTTGCCGACGTACGCGAAGCAGAGTCAACAGAAACTCTAGGTTCACCCCACGCGATGAATCTGCGATCATTTGCACCTCATCGACGACGATCGTCCCTACTTGGTCGAGAAGATACGGATTGCCGGTGATAAGGGCGGCGAACTTTTCATATGTGAGAAGCGCGACATCATACTGGCCCCGCATCAGTGGCACTATGTCGTCCGTGGTGCTATCGCCGGTCACCCGGATCGTGCGAATTCCAAAGGCTCCGTATACACTCTGAAAATGCTTCAGCTTGTCGTTTGCGAGCGCCTTGAGCGGCAACAGAAAGAGAGCTCTCCTGCGATCAAGCACTCCCTTCAGCGCGGCCAATTCACCAACCATCGTCTTGCCGGACGAAGTCGGCGCCGATACGAGCAAGTGCTGACCATCCAAGATCCCGAACTCGTTGATAGCATCCTGCTGAAGCGCGTTGAGGCTCGGAATTGCGGTGCTCCACGCCTCTATCAATGCTCCCGGGATACCAAACGCAGCGAGTGACTTCACATCTGAAGTAGCTTTTGCTCTGCTTCGGTCTGGAAACGCAGCAGTGTAGGCAGGGCCTCGACGAAATACTGGCCACTCAAACGCTCCATCTATGGTGCCGCGGACTGTCGGATTCTGTGCTTTGCCGATAGCGGCGGCAGACGCGATCACACGAGTTATGACGTAGTCGAGAAGCTTTAGTGTGGGAACCTTCCCTGCCTGACGGACCTCCTCTGCTCCTTCGAGGGCCTCGAGCAAGTGGTACGTGAGCAAGCCGTGCCCCATCGATCCGATCTCCCACGCTCTTTCCTTCGGAAGCGTGGCCGTCAAGATCACACGCCCTTCGCCCGCGAGGTTGTTGAGGAGACTTTCCTCCGAAGGGATGGCGCGCGGAATCGCGTCCACAGTCAGACCCTTGGCGCCCATTCCACCGGAGAAGCAGCAATCAAGAACGCACAAGACACGCTTCGCCGGGATCCGCGCCAACCAGTCGCCGAGGGTGTCGAGGGGGATGCCCGTTAAGTGCAAGTCAGAGACGACTGTGTCGTAGGCAACAAGCTCATGCGTCTCCGAGCCATGACCAGAGAATTCAACAACGACCAGGTCATCGGGCTTCGCAGTCTCCGCGAGACGCGCAAATGCCGATTCAATGCCAGCACGTGTTGCGTCTTGGTCGGTGAGGAGGACTCCACCTGCACCCATCGTGTCCGCAAACAACGTGTAGAGCGCCTGCGCATCTCTCTTCGCGCAGCTTAGCCAGTTAATAGGCCCGGCGTATCGATCGATTCCGATGAACAACCCGTAATAGTTCATGCGCCAAGGATAGCACTCTTGTTATCATCATCTCAATATCGGCCGACCCGATACCATCGCGGCGCCCAACCGCGGATCGGTTTGGGTCCGGCCAGAAGGCCCACCGTCGACCTCAAGCAACCTTGGCTGACTGGAGGGTTTCCCTACCGGACAGACAATTGAGAATAGACTTTCGGGGGTGCTGACGTTGGTCCCGAAAAGGCGAGGGCAGTTTGAAACTGGAGTAAGTTCGCCTCGCGGTCCGCTCCAAATCACGAGGAGGGGGCACCATGAAGCGGTCGCAGTTCAGCGAGGAGCTAATTGCGTACGCGCTCCGGCAGGTCGAGAGCGGCACGGCCGTGGCCGACGTGCGCCGGCAGTTCGGCGTGAGCGAGGCGACGTTCTCCATCTGGAAGAAGAAGTACGCGCATCTCGGCCTGAGCGAGCTCCGGCGGCTGCGTCAGCTCGAGGATGAGAACAATCAGCTGAAGCGCCTTGTCGCCGATCTCACGCTCGATAGGCACATCCTCACGGAGACGATCCGAAAAAACCGGTGACGCCGACACGCCGCCGCGCGCGCGCAGTCTGGATGCGGGGAGACGTTCCAGATCGCGGTGTCTCGGGCGTGGCGGCTCGCGGGGTTTTCTCGAGCGGCCTGGTACAAGAAGAGCACCGCGCGCGATTGGAGCGTGCTGCGGATGCGAATCCGCGAGCTCGGTTGCGGCTTGCGAGATCGGCACCCATCATTGGTTGGCACGAGCCGCCGCCTGAGTCGTTGCGGCGAGCGCCAGGCTGTTTTCGTTCAGCACCTCCCCGCGGTCCGATCTGTTCGATCATGCGCTCGCGCAGCCGAGACCGCCCGATGAATGTGCTTACGGAGCGACGCCAGAGTTCAACGAGGAATGCTCGCCAATGAAACAATCGCATGCGCAACGCGTGCACCTCTCATACTTGGATGCTGCGCGATTGTCCCAGGATCGCCATTCGAAGAGCGACGTGCGCCGGGCAGAATCGGACGCTGAGGAGATGGTGAAGCTGGCTTTGGCGCTCTTTGGCGAGGTGTCAGTCATGGCCCACGAGGTTCTGGACATTCCTGCGCTACGAGCGGGGAGGTTGCGACCGTTGCTCGAGGGTAGAAATGCTCGACTCTCCGTCGTCGGCTGGCAAGATACCTTCAGCAAAACACTGTGCTACAACCTGCGGCGGCATGGCGAAAATGCCTTCATCTTCGATTCGGTTCGCGAAGGCGCGGCTGCCGCGCAAGAATGGTCTCGGATCGCAGCCGACCTGGTTAACAAGTCCGACGCGGAGGTTCTGCGTGCCGCACAGGACTTTGAACCATACCAGGAAATAGTCTCGGCCTTTGAGTCACTGGCCAGAGTAGCGGTGTTGCTGGCATCTCCAGATGTACCCGAGTTGCACGCAGTCATGAGTCAGGTCGGTCCCTTAATGACGGGGGTTGCGCAGCCGCCTAGGGGCTGGCCACGTAGCTTGTCGGAAGCACACCACTTGGGTCGGGATCTACACGGCGACACCACGGACGACTTTAATGCATTCCTAGCGCCCTATGAGTTTGCGTCACGGATTCGCTATTCAGCACTCACCGAGGCCATCCCGTTTCTCGACTGCAAGCGAGTGGAAGACGGCGGAGAGAGTATCGAGGATGCCCCACTGATACGCGCCACGATAAGCGGCGATCTGAAATCGTTCATTTTTTACGAGGATAAGTATAGAGTCTTGGCCTCGTTTCGATCGAGATTGCGGTCGGTTGCAATCCCAGAATTCCTATACATTGTGGATGATCCCGTAATTGAACGACTTCGAGCGGATGCTTGGGCGGCTGTCGACCAACAGATGACCGGGACCGAACGGCTGCTCAACGGGATTCTGGAACAGCTCGACGCACGGCTTCCTTCCGCTGACTTGGACGAAAAGCCTCAGTCGGGAAGCGTGGGAGCGTTCGGCGTGACCATCCCGAAAGAGTGGCTATCGCTTCCCGTGGTGCGTTATTTTGGCAGGCGGCGGCGAGCTGCAATGCACGAAGTCGTTTCATACACGGGAGCGAAGCAAGAGCGCCGATCGCCCGCGCCCAAATGAAGTCGTGCCCCGCTCAGGCAGCAAGCGATTCCCGCTTGAAGTAGATGCTCTGGCTGAAGATCCCGGCCGGCTCACGCAGCTCAGGCCTCGGGCTGTCAATACGCGATACAGTTGAACCGGCGCTGGCAGCTAGCCGATGCTCATCCCATTGGGAATCGTGCAGCGTACGATCCTATCAGCCGGTTCACCAGCGAATCGTAACCGAGTACATCGCCGCCGTCTGGCGCGTCCCCGCCCTCGACAAGCCTCACCGGACTCTTGTTGTCATTGGCACAGTCAAGGACAATGACGCCGATCGCGTCGAACCCGGGGCCGGCGGCGGCGGCGCGGCGTGGCAAGCTTCGCATGTGTTCAACGGTCAGGCGCAGCTGGCGCGGCTGATCGTGCTTCGAGACTCGAAAGGGCACTCCGTCGGCGAGGTTCAGGTTAGCCGTAGGGCTAACAAAGGTCGCGGCCGCGTTGATGATCACCAGGCCCGCGGCGAGAGCGTCACTCGTGTCTCCGTGAACGATCGCTTGACTGCTCGCTAGCTCATCGTAGAGCCGGGGGCGGGCCTTCGAGAACTCAGTCATCGCCGCCTTTGCTTCCAGCGCGATTCGGACGGCGCCGACCGGTCGCGTTTCCACATTGGGGAGCGACCGGAGAATGAGACTCTCGTCGGGCGTCAGCTCGATCCCGTACGAAGTGACAAGGTCATGAAATCGCACGGATCGCTTCGGTGGAGGCGACCCGGCTTTCGGTTGGCAGATCACCAAATCAAGCGCCTTCTTCTTGCCGTTGGTGTAGTTCGTCATCACATGATTGATGCCGAACACGAGCTTTCCCGACATGGCGTGGTCGCGCATCAGCGGTGAGTGCTGGAGGAGATCGAACAGGACGCCCCAGCAAGCGACCTTCGAATGGTGGTCACTGCGCGGGTGGTATTGCCACGGCGGCGTACCGGCCCGCCTGACGCGCGGAACGGTCATGGTCCGCGCGAGAATGGACGGTCCGTTCACGCCGATAGCTCGGGCTCGGTCCTACCTCTCTGCGGAACGACTCCCTCGGATGCCCGAGGAATTGCCAGCCGACTTGCGACGCGTGAAAGCTGCGAACCGTTGCCCAAGTTTTCGCTCCAGACGGCGAGGGTCCTCGGTCTCACATTCCCATATAATGAAGACCGAATAGCCCATCCTGCGCAATTGTCTCTCCTTACGTGCGTCTCGTCTCACGTTTTCCTGGAACTTGGCCCTCCATGTCGCTCGATTGCGGGCTGGCGTTGTCGAGCGCGCGCAACCGGGGTGCCGATGCCAGAAACAACCGTGTACGAAAATCGCCCATCGATCCGCTTGGCTGACAATATCGGGCGATCCCGGAAGATCCTGTTTCGCGGCGCCGTACCGGACGCGAATGGCACGTAGTGCACGTCGAACCGCAAGCTCTGGAGTCGTCGCATGCTGCCGGATTCCGGCCATGCGCCGAGAGGTCATGATGTCGGTTGTGAATCCTCTCCGACCGCGCAAGAGCGTCACGCTACGACCGGCGCTCGCTCCATCGCAGCGACATGAGCCTCGACAGCATCCAGGAACCCCTCGGGGAACCGGAGAGAGCTAGTTCGCGCTCGGCTGAGAAATCCGAGCGCCGCGCGATGAGAAAGCTTGACCGTCGGGAATTGCAGGAAATCAGTGAGCGAGCGCGATTCGATTCGAACGGGCCACGTACTGCGGTCCACCGCGAAGCGCTGGCCGGGCTCGAGAGACCAGGCCGCCCGCGGCCATGGAGCACCGCGCTCGAGCGGGAAGTCAGTCGTCGGCTGGTATTCGCCAGGTGACCGAAGTCGAGTTCCGATCCACGTCGCCACGTCTACCGTCACTGCATTGCCCACCAGTTTCCAGCGCAGGCCTGGTCGGGCAACCTTCAAAGCGGGGCTCGTCCAGTCGACTGGAAAGCCCTGAAGCCGTTCACCATCTCGTATATCCGGCTTTACGATCGACCCGTCCGGGAGCCAGATCGCCGGCGGCGACGCAATTCCAATGGTTGATCCACCTTTTAGCGTGGGTATCGCGTCCACCGCCCAACCAAGGCCGCGAATGCCTTCGGTCCAATAGAAACCGTTCGCCTTGCCTCTGAATGATGGCGTCGGCGGAGGCCCCACTTCGTCGGCAAGAATGACGGATCGTGGATCCCCAACGTCTGGCAAACATGCGACCAGGTACACTCGTTCCCGACGCTGAGGCAGGCCGAACGCTCTACTGTCGATGACGCGATAGGCCCACGAATAGCCCAAGCTCTCTAATTCGTTCAGGACGTACCGCAGAGCTTCACCCTTTGCGAGCGAGAGCATGAAGCTGACGTTCTCGAGAAGAACCCACGGCACGCGCTGCTCACGAAGCAATCTGAAGACGTGGCTGACCAAACCGGACTGGCTGCCGCTGATGCCCGCGGTCTTGCCCGCCTGAGATAAATCCTGACACGGAAAACCCGCGGCGATGAGCGTCGTCTCGTCGGGTAGGACCTTCAGCGTCGTCACGTCCGAGACGAGGTGCCGCCGCGGGAATTGCGTCTCGAGCACGGCGCGGGCGGAAGGCTCGATCTCGCACAACATCGTGGCCTCATGTCCGGCGCGGGAGAGTCCAAGCTCGATCCCGCCGATTCCGGCGAAGAGGCCAGCTACGCGATGCTGTTGAGGCGCACTCGCGGGCGGACGGTTTGAATTCCGACGCTCGTTCATCGGGCCAAAAATGTCGTACTGTGAAACGGCGCCCTTGCGCTCAGATCCAGAAAACATCGAAGCCCCGACTCGGTTACGCTTAAGCGTACGTCGTCGGGAACTCGGGAACGTCGTCGTTTCATTGCACCACTGCCCATTTGCTCAACGTACCGGATGCCCCATAGGCCGGCCACTAGTTCGGCGTGTGAACAAACACGACGCGCAAACTGCGCTCTAAACCTATCGATCGTTCCGCCGCAAAAGGTCCGATAGCGAGGAGGCACCCTCGTCTTTCAGCAAATTCTCGAGCTTCATGTCGCTCCGGTGTCCCCGTGCGAAGTCATCGCCGTACGTCTCGCGCAGGGTACCGACCAGCGTATTCCCGTTCTTCTGGCGAATCTGCCCGTTCTGATCGCGATGCCGCGCATCAAGTCCTGGCTCTTTCACCAATCCTCCCCGTCACAAAAGGCCACTCACCCGCACTCACTAAACCCACACACGTGACACTTCACGCACCCCTCCGCATACTCCATCTGCGACCCGCAATCCGGGCACGTCCCGATGAACGCCTCGCTCGACCGATGTAACCCGAACGCCAACTCCGCTTCCGCCGCCGCATTCCCCTGCGGCCGCATCGCCGCCGGAACCTGGTGCGTCATGCTCGTCGTCATCTCACTCGCGCCCGGCGCCTGACTCGGCGTCCCGCCGCCGGCGTCGGCGGCATGAGCTCCTGCTGCACACCCGTCACACGGTCACGGTGCCACTCCTCGATCGCGATGCCGATCGCGTCGGGCACGGAGAGCACCTTGTTTGGACCGAGGCCCACCGCGCGATCGCTCGAAATGCCGCGCAGCTGGCGGTGGACCTCGGTAATCGGAATGCCGGATCTCAAAGCCAACGAGATCAATCGGCCCATTGCTTCGGTATCGGCCATCGCCGAGCCGCCGGCCTTGCCGAGGTTGATGAACACCTCGAACGGCTGACCCTTCTCGTCCTCGGTGATGTTCACGAACATCACGCCGAGCGGGGTCTCCTTTCTTATGGTAGTGCCGCGGAGCTTGTCCGGACGGCTCCGCTTGGCGCGGCGCTGGAGGTTCTCGGCCTCCACTTCATATAGTTGCCGCTTGAGACGGTCGATGTCCGCATCCCGCTCGGCGATTGTGCTCTTGAGATCCGCCACGAGCGAACGGTCCTCTTCCCGGCGCGGCGCCGCGTTTTCGCGCGCTTCCTTGGCCCCGGCGGTCGCGCCCGTGCTCAACACCTGGTTGTCTCGGCTCCCGTCGCGGTAGACCGTGACACCCTTGCATTTCATGTCATACGCGAGCTCGTAGATCTTGCGAACGTCTTCGACCGTCGCCGTGTGCGCGAAATTGGTTGTCTTGGAAATGGCCGAGTCGCAGTGCTCCTGGAAGGCAGCCTGCATCTTGATGTGCCACTCGGGGGCGATCGCGTTCGCGGTGACGAAGACGCGCTGCCACTTCTTGGGCACTTCGGGGTGCTCGACCGAGCCGGTCTTGGCGATGCGCTCCATCAGCTCGTCCGAGTACCAGCCCTCGGACTTGGCGATGGCGACGAAGTCTTCGTTCACGTCGGGCATCATCACGCCGGCCTGGTTGCGCATGAACGCAACGGCAAAAAGCGGCTCGAGTCCCGAAGAGCACCCCGCAATGATGGAGATCGTGCCGGTCGGCGCGACCGTCGTGACGTTGCAGTTGCGGAGCAGCTGCATCGGACGAATGCGCTTTCCGTTCTCATCTCGCGCGCACGTTTCGTCCGGGCCCCAGATGCTCTTCGCCCACTCGGCGAACGGTCCGCGGTCGCCGGCGAGACGCTCTGATTCCTTGCTTGCTCTCGACGTCGACAAAGTCCATGACCTTGCGGCCGAAGCTCACGCCCGCGGCCGTGTCGTAGGCGATGCCGAGCCGAACGCACGCGTCGGCGAAGCCCATGACGCCGAGCCCGATGCGGCGGATGCGCTTGGAGAGCGCGTCGATCGCCTCGAGCGGATACTTGTTGACGTCGATGATGTTGTCGAGGAAGTGCGTGGAGAGATGGATGTCCGCCTTGAAGGCGTCCCAATCCAGCTTCCCGTCCTTTACATAAAACCCGACGTTGATCGAGCCGAGGTTGCAGACGTCGTAGGCGAGGAGCGGCTGCTCGCCGCAGGGGTTCGTCGCCTCGTAACGCCCGAGGCTCGGGACCGGGTTGTAGCGGTTGGCTTCGTCGACGAAGAAGACGCCGGGCTCGCCGGTGCGCCACGCGCCGAGGATCATGCGATCCCAGACCGTGCGCGCGTCGAGCGTGCCAACGACTTTCTTGTTGGACGGATCGATGAGATCGTAAGCTCGTGCCCGCCTTCACCGCCTCCATGAACTTCGACGTCACGGCGACGCTGATGTTGAAGTTCGTCACCTGCGTGAGGTCTTCCTTGCAGGTGATGAACTCGAGGATGTCCGGGTGGTCGACGCGGAGGATGCCCATGTTCGCGCCGCGCCGCGTGCCGCCCTGCTTCACCGCGTCGGTGGACGCGTCATAGAGCTTCATGAAGGAGACGGGTCCCGACGCCACGCCGGTCGTCGAACGGACCATCGATCCCTTGGCGCGCAGGCGCGAGAACGAGAAGCCGGTGCCGCCGCCCGACTGATGGATGAGCGCCATGGCGCTCAGCGTGTCGTAGATGCCGTTCTTGCCGTTGGCGAGTGCGTCTTCGACGGGAAGCACGAAGCACGCGCTGAGCTGTCCGAGCGGACGGCCGGCGTTCATGAGCGTCGGCGAGTTGGGCTCGAACCGACGCTGCGTCATCAGCGAGTAGAACTGCTTCCGCGACCTTCTCGACCTGCTTGTCGGTGGCCCCGTAGCGCCGATCCGCTTCCGCGACGACCGTCGCCACGCGCCAGAAGAGATCTTCTGGCTGCTCCACGGGCTTCCCCTTTTCGTTCTTCACCAGGTAGCGCTTTTCGAGAACGGTGCGCGCATTGGCGGAGAGCAAAACGGGACCCGAGGGCGGGTTGACGGGAATCGGCATGTTGACGGGGCTCCGGGGACGGTGCTGATGGCGGCGGCGAAGACAATCGATCGGGGAATCGATTGTAACGGACGGACTTGTCTAGGGTTTACCGCAGGCAGGAACTGCGGGGCGGCATTCTATTCATGTTCGTGTTTCCACGCCAGTAGTAATGTAAAGGCTGGTGGAAGCAGGAGTTACGAAATGAACATCACAAAGGAGCGCGGTGGTGTAAGGGGAGGTTGATAAGCGGGGTGAACTGCAGAGGTGGACCGGCTGACCGGTGGACCGGTGGACCGGTCCAGCCTTCAGAAAGAGCGTCAAAGGGCTGTCGATAAACGAGTTGTCATCGTGCTTCTCCGGTCCACCGGTCCACCGGTCCACCGGTCCACCCCTGTCATGCTGTCGCGACACTGCTGTGACGATTTGCCTCCAAACACGTCATGCATCAGGCAGGCCTGTACCGCTTCTGGAGCTCGACGTACGACTGCACCGTCTTTTGTATGCGATCGCGGTCGGCGTCGGTCGTTTCACGGATGACCTTGCCGGGCACGCCGAGCACGAGCGAGTTGGGCGGGATGAACATTCCTTCGCGACAGACCGCGCCGGCGCCGACGATCGAGCCGGTGCCGACATGTACACCATTCAAGAGAATCGCGCCCATCGCGATCAGGCAATCGTCTTCGATCGTCGCGCCGTGCACGATCGCGCGATGGCCGATCGCCACGCGGTTGCCTATGTGCGTCGGGATGCCATCGTCAACATGAATGACGGTTCCATCCTGCACGTTGCTGTCGTCGCCGATCACGATCGCGTCCGAGTCGCCGCGAATCACGGCGGTGGGCCACACCGAGACGCGCTTTCCGAGAGTCACGTTGCCGGTGACGATGGCGGCGGGATGGATGAACGCGGTGGGATCGATCACGGTGGAAGCGAACGATAGCGATCCTGCGCGCGCGCGCAATTTCTTGACAACGAAAATGCGTCGGATAGTGCGGGAAATAACCGTTGACTTTGAAGCGGAGTTTGCTTCTCGGGGGGAGAGAAAGAACAAAAGCCATCACGCGGATGCGCGCGGATGAACGACAATGGACGCGGATGGAACGTCTCCGCGTGAATCGCTGTTCAATCCGCGCGCATCCGCGTTGAAGCCTTTGTTTTCGGGCCGCTAGAAAATGGCCAAGTTCGCCAAGTAGTCCTCGAGCTCTTTTCGCGCGGCGCACGTTTGGTCGTGAGCGCGTCGCGATCAGTGTGCACGGCGTGGATTGCAGGCAACTGCGCCGGACATTATCGTCTGCGCATGAGAACTTTGACGATGGTCGCCGTGCTGGGCTGCGCCGCGTGCGCGTCGGATGCGTCGATGCCGGGCACGGCCGTGGATAATGGAAAAGGGACGACCGTCTCGGGAGCCGCCGGAAGCGTGCACCAGCAAGAGACGACGATCGCGAGTTCGGCGAGCGGGCGAGCCGTCGTGGCGTGGATCGGGACGATCTCGGGGGCGTTCACGAGGATCGAGTACGCGGTCTCCGAGGACGGCGGTTCGACTTGGGGCCCGCCTTTCATACTGCCCGTTCCGCCGCAGGTCGATGCGATGAGCGACCCGATCGTCACCGTCGACGCTTCGGGAACGTTCTCGCTCGTCGCGCTCGGCGACGGGCCGCACATGGGTGTGTTCGTGTTTCGACTCGCGCCGGGGGCGCGGTCGTTCGGCGCGCCGGCCTCGGTCGACGAGCTCGACGCGACGTCCCATCACCTGGACAAAACGCAGATCGTCCCGACGGCGACGGGATACCTCGTCACCTACTCGGTATTGGACAACTCGGGCGGCGGTGCGCTGGCGATGGCGGCGACGAGCGCCGACGGCATCACGTGGCAGCGCGACACGGCGGCGGTGAACAACCCCGTGCGCATCGCGCCGTGCGCCGACGGGAACGCGGTAACGGCCGTGTACATGGACAATCGCGCGGGCGGCGTCTGGTCGATCTCGAGTTCCGACGGGGGCGTCCACTGGACCAGCCCCGTGGAGTTCGATGCGAAGGCCACCTCGGCCACCCTCCCGTCCTGCGTCCGCAAGGGCGGCGAGATCTGGGCACTCTACGGGCTCGGCGTGAGCGGAGCCACGATCGCGCACTCCAGCGACGGCGGGACGCGCTACGATCCGTTCTACACCGTGTCCACCGGCGCGGCGATCTACGGTCAATTCGGACTCCGTGCGGATGGCTCGATCGACATCGCGTACTATCTGTCGACCGACGCCGTTCCGTTCGGATTCGTCCACCAGATACTGAGCGCCGGGGGTGCGACGCAGAATCTTGAAGTGCTCCGCCAGGGAATGCACATACCGACTGAGCGCTACGGAAACCAGGGGATCGCCGACTACGTCGGGATCGCGCCCGGCTTGATCGCGTTCACGGACAACTCCAGCGGGACGTCGCACATCGCGGTCTACAAAGAGACGCCCTAACGAGAGAGGGTTCGACCCTCGAGTTGGCGTCCGAGCCTCTCCCGCCACCATGTGCGGCGGCGTTGTTCCCTTCTGGAGAGAAAAACAAAAGCCGTCACGCGGATGCGCACGGATGAACGGCAATGGGCGCGGATGGACGTCTCCGCGTGAATCGCTGTTCAATCCGCGGACATCCGCGTTGAAGCTTTGGTTCTTGGGCCGCTAGAGGATGGTCAGATTCGCCAGGTAATCCTCGAGCTCCTTTCGCGCGGCGTCACGCTTGGTCGTGAGCGCATCGCGATCGGTGTGCAACGACTCCAGCTGCGATTCCTGCTCGTTGAGCTTCGTGAGGAGGCGCTGGTAGTACTGCGTCGTGTTCGACACCGTCTTCATGTTCTCGCGAATTCGGCCCTGCTCGGCCGTGATGCCGTTAATGTCCTGCGTGCGCGCCGCGATTTGGCGGTCGAGGTCAGTCACCGCGTTCTTGAGCGCGACGGCCTTCGCGATCGCATCGCGGACGGACTGCGGAATGGCGCCGGTGCGCTGGTAGACGAGCAGTTGGGTGACGTCCATCGGGAGCATCGCGAGCGACTGGCTCACGATCGACTCCTCCTTCACCGTGAGTGTCGCCACCTTGTGCGCGGGTGCGTCGCCCTTGAATCGGTAGACCGCGGGCGTCGTCTCGAGCGGCTTGGGGGTGTCGACCAGTGTCCAGCCGGTGCGCACCGGATGCTCGATGATGATCGCCTTGTCCTTGTCGCTCTTGTTCTCGAGCGCGTAAGCCTTGGTCGATTCGATGTGCGTGTCGACCCAGAGCATTCCCTTGACGATCTTGGCGGTCGTGACCGCGGCGGAGCCCGACAGCCACTTGGTCGTCGCGAGCGTCTCGAGGTCGACGCCATAGCTGAGTAGACGATCCTGGCCCGGGGGAACGTCGTCGATGCGCGCGTCGCCGGCGTACCCGCCGTCCATCACGGTGAGCGGGCCCTGGAGGAGATGCTTGCCGCTCGTGTTCTTCATGCGCACACCGTTGAGCGGATGGCTGGCGAGGACGCTCTCGTTGTAGATCGAGAGCCGCTCGACCTGGACGCTGTCGTTGACGATCGGCAGCATCGCCGACTTCTGGCGAGCGAGCGTCACGTTGCCGACGGAGTACTGAAAGAGCTCGCCCATGCGGCCGGAGGTGCCCAGGGGCTGAACGGACATCGCAGCCTCGAGATCCTTGTCGTCGCCGGTCACGACGGCCTCGTTCAGGGACATCAGCCCGCGAAGCTTGACCGCGGGGGCCGGGCTCGAGGCGGGTGTTCCAGCTGCCCGGCCAGCGAGCCCGCCTTCGACCTTGCCCATGAATGAGGTGGAGTCCGCCCTCGCCGACTGCGCCGCGTCGTACATCTGCGGCGTCAGCGACGCGTAGAGCTCCGGGCGAACGACCGGCCGGCGTGCATAGAGCGGCTGATAGAGATCCATCACGAACGACACCGGGCGCCCGCTCACGAGCGAGAGCGCGACGTTGTTCCAATCGCTCTCGGTCTGGTTCTCGACCATCGCCCAGCCCTGGAGATACGCGGCGCTTTTGTCGCCGAGCAGCAGCCGGTAGCTCGTCTTCCAGATCGGCGTCTCGACGACGTATCCGATGCGGACTCGCCGGTCGCCGGTGCCGCGGAAGTTGATCGTGACGGGCTTCTTGTCCTGGTCGCGCGCCTGGACGAGCGCGGTGAGCGCTTTGGTGAGCTCGTCCTGCAACTGCGGATCGTCGAGCGTGAGGCTGGAGATCGAGGGCAGCTCGACGGACCGAATCGCGGCGCCGGTCAGCAGGTTGAGAACGGGAACGTCCACCGGCAACTCGCCGCGATCGCCCGCCTTCTGGCGGTGCTCGACGCCGAGTATGGTGCCGGACACGTGCTCCGCCTGTGCCGCGATGGTGACGCGCGCCCCGCGGAGCTGGTTGAGGAGATCGGCGAGGCTCGGGTTGCGCGTGATGTCGACCTGGAAGCTCTTGAGGGTCTTGTCGAGGGGGTCGAGCGACGGATAAGTGATCGCGCCGACGTGCCCGCCGTCCTCGTCCTGGAGCACGATCGACTTGAGGATGTCGTTGATCTGGCTCGTCTTGAACCGCAGCTCGGTAGACGCGTTGCCGCGCACGCTGCCGGCGTGCTCGAAGTAGCCGACGCCCGACGAGAACAGCATGACTTTCGTGACGGGAACGCTCTGCGCCCCCGAAATACCGAACGCGGTCGACAACCCCGCGATCGCGGTTCGCCAGTGAGCGCGCATCTGGGCCTCGTCTCCAGTAGATACTATTGCAACTTCACATATGGCCGGTTTGGCCACATCTCTCTGGGAGACGCGCGGGGGAGAGCTACTTGCACAGCGGCGAATGAAACAAAGTGTGTCGCTCTGGCCGGCGGGCTTCGATTGGCGACCGGCAAAGCTCAACGCGGATGAACGCGGATTCGAAAGGCGATGACGCGGATTTTCCAGGCGTCATCCGCGGTATGGTTTTTCAATCCGCGTCAATCCGCGTTCGGCTTTCTTGTAACCTCTGGTGGCCGTTCTGGCTGCGTCGTGGCGCGTCTGGCATCAACAATTGGGACACGGAAACAAACGGAGAACAAACGGAAACAAACGGAGGAAAGCCTGGACCTTTGCAGTCTTCCGTTTGTTTCCGTTTTTTCCCCGTTTGTTTCCGTTTCCCAATCGTTATGGCCAGAACCGCCACACGGGACTCTCCACGCCACACCGAACTCACTTCCGATAAACGATTTTCCAGATTCGCCCGCCCTTGTCGTCTGTGAGATAGAGAGCGCCGTCCGGGCCTTGGGCGAGTCCGACGGCGCGATGTGCGGCGCCGGTCGGCGAGAGCGTGCCGCCGGCGAATCCGGTCGCGAAGGGCGCGTAGGTGGTGGCCTGGCCGTTCTTGAAGTGCAGGAAGATCACTTCGTACCCGTCCTCGGGCATCGGGCGGCGGAAGGACGATCCATGGAACGCGATGAAGGCGCCGCCTTTGTACTCCGCGGGGAACATGGCGCCAGTATAAAACAGGATCGACATCGGCGACCAGTGCGCCGGAAAAGTCACCAGCGGCTGGATCAAGTGGTCGCAGCGTTCCGTGCTCCGGCCGTCGCCGCCGTACTCGGGCGCCAGCTTGCGCTCGTCCTTTAGATAATCGTAATAGCAGTACGGCCAGCCGAAGTCGGCGCGCGACGACGCGACGCGGACCATCTCCTCACCGGCCGCTTCCGCCGCTTCCGCTTCGGAGAAGAACGCGGGCCATCCTTCGTGCAATCCATCCCGGCCGTGCGACACGGCGACGACGGCCGAGTCGGCGGGATTCACGGCGAGGGCGACGGCGTTGTGCAGGCCGGTCGCGATGCGGGTGCCGTTCGCCAGCGTCTGGTGCGGCGGGTCGAGCTTGAATTTCCAGATGCCGCCGCTCGTCTCGAGCTCGGGACACGGATTCGCGCCGGACGCCGCCGGATCCTTGCCCGTGGCGCAGCCGTTCGAGTTGGCGCCGATGTTGACGAGCAGATTCCCCTTGAAGTCGATCGCCAGGCTGTGCGACGGGATCGGCCGCTCGACGAGCCCGGCGATCATCGTGTCCACGCGCCCGCGCGTGCCGAGCTTCGCGGTGAGGTGGAAGCGGAGGACCTGGTCGCTGGTCGACGCGATGAGCGTCGAGTCGCTCTGGAGCGCGACGCCGTGCACTCCCGTCTCGCCGAAGCGCGCGCTCAGGTCGGCGTGGCCGTCCTTGTTCGTGTCGCGCAACGCGAGCAAGCCGCCCGGCACGCGCCGCTGGTCGACGATGCCGACGTAGACGTCGCCGTTCGACCGCACGACGATGTGCCGCGCAGGGCCGACGGTGTCGGCGAACACGAGCGCGCAGAAGCCGGGAGGGAGCGTGATGCTCGCGTCGCAGGCGGCGTCGGTGGACGGCTTAGAGTGGGCCGTGCACGCCGTGCATAGTGCCAGGAGAAAGGTGGACCGGAGAAACGGTAGACCGGTGGACCGGTGGACCGGTGGACCGGAAAACCGAAATGCGGACAGCCACGAACGAAATGTGGGCCGCCTCAGAGCAGCGCCTATTGCAGTGCCGGTCAACCGGTCAACCGGTCCACGGGTCCACCGCCGTACACCGGTCCACCCGCCCTTCCCCGTCCACCTCAGAAATTCACCCCCGTCACGAAATACACCTGCACCGCGCTCTGCCCGAACAATGCACGATTGTAGGTCGGCGCGACGACACCTAAACGGAATCGATACGGCGAGTCCCACGAGAGCACGCCGAGGTTGACGTTGAGCTCCGCACCGGCCGACGCGATCTCGATGCGTCGGGTGAGGAGCGGGTCGAACGTATTGCAGACCTCGCGCCCAGGGGCGACGTTCGGGCACCACGCCGAGCCGACGTCGGTGAAGAGGGTGAGCGAGGTGCGATCCAGGAAGAACGGCAGAATTCCTGGCGCGTCGCCGACCATCCGCAGCGGCGCACGATACTCGGCCGAGCCCGTGAAGGCGCGCGTGCCGAAGAGCGTACCCGACGGGAACCCGCGCACCGGAAACGTCGAGCGACCTTCGCCGACGGTGTAGCCGGGCACGATCTGAATGGTGCCGCCGCTCACGCCGCCGACGACGTAGTAGCCGGCGGCGTTGACGTCGGCCCAACCGGCGGCGCCGCGCAGGGCGAGCACGTGGTGGGAGAAACCCGGAAGATCGAGCGACTTGTACAGCGAGAGAATTCCGACGGTGCTGAGACTGCCACCGCTCTGCCCCGCCGGTCCGCTGCGCAGCCGGTCGCGCGTCGTCGCGTTGAACTGAAAGCCGTCCTCGGGCGAGATGCTGAACGCCGGACGCTGATAGTTCGCGTAGCCGAGCGCGGCAGTGAGCGTCGGAAAGCTCGGGCTTCCCAATTCACCGGCCGTGTCGAGCTCGGCCAGCGGGACCGGCGCGTTGGTGGAATGCGAGCGGGCTTCGACGCCGAACCCGCCCGAGACGGAGAGCGCCGAGCGAACACGCTGGCGCAGCCAAGTGGCGAGAAAGTCGGCTTCGCGCCTGCGGCGGAACACTTCGCCGATGATCGGGCGGCCGGGATCGCGCGAGAAGACGCCGCCGAGCGACTGCCAGTCCTGGAACGCGTCGACCGATAGGATGGGGAGACCAAGCCCGGCGTACTGATATGAGAATTCTCCAACGATCCCCGTGTTGTTGGTCGGGAATTGGAGCGTCGCCTGCATCGAGTGACGGCCGATGACGTCGTAGCCGGTCGTGGTGAGGCCGAACCGGTAGCCGCCGTCGATGCCTGGATTGATCACCGGCAGCCAGTAGCGCGGATAGAACGTGCGCCAAGCGTGATACGGGCCGACGCGCCCCGTGTCGTCGGCGATGAGCGGGGCGACGCCGGCGTGCGGGAGCGTGTCGCGATAGTCGGGGACGGGCGTTCCCGAGGACGGTTCGTAGCTGCCGACGCCGAGGTGGTAGCCGTCGATCCGAAAGGCGACGGCGGCGGCGTGTCGGCTACTCGGGCGACGGCACCGCGTCGAAGACGCCGGTGGTGACGTCGCTCAGGCGGCGCGTGGACGCCTCGTCGAAGGTGCGGGCGTCGGCGAAGCGTTCGACGTAGATCTGCGTCGCACCGTCTCGATCGGAGTTGTACATGATGCCGGCGTCGCCCGGCAACCAGCTCGGCGCCGACTCGATCGAGCGTCCGCTGGAGACGATGTGCACGATCCGGCCGAGCGTGTCGATGACGACGATCTGGGAGACGTTGCCGCGCAGCCAGTGCGACGCGACGATGCGGTCGCCCGAGTGCGACCATTCAGGCTCGGTCCACCATTCGTCGAAGCTGCCCGTAGTGAGCGGCGTGATCGTCTTGCCGTCGGGCGAGACGCGGACGAGATGCGTAGCGCCGGGAGTGATCTGTTCGGCGACGATGGCGCCGTCGGCGCGAACGTCGGGGCGCGTGAGCCGCTTGTCGAACGTGAGCCGCTGCTCCTTTCTGCCGCGTTGGACGAAGAGGTCGGAGCGCTCCTGATACGGATTCACGAACTCGATCTGCGAGTACAGCAGATCGCCGTTGGCGAGGAGGATGTTGGGAGAGCTGTTGTTGCGCCGGCCGATTCGGTGGCGCTCCCCCGCGGTGTCGACGCGATAGGCGCCGAAGGTCTGCCGACCCGGTCCTCCACTATAGAGAATTGCCGAATCGCCGACCCAACGGGGATCGAACGCGTAGGGACCGTCGCGCGTGAGCTGCCGCCACGCCTGGAGCGGGCGGGCGCCGGGCTCGCGGATCGCGCGCGCGATCGAATCGCGGAACTCGCCCCAAGCCTTCGAGAACGAGACGCCGAAGCCACTGCGTGCCGGAGGGTTCAGCAAATAGGGAACGAGATATTTGGACTCGGCTTCGACGAATTTGCCGATACTCGTGTCGCCGCGCGTCCTGGCGAGATAGTCCATGAACAGCGAGCCGTACGCGTAGGCCGCTTCGCCGAAGGGATAGCGCCCCTGTCCCAGGCTCCACGCGCCCAGTCGCGGAAACGCGCCGTCGATGGTCGACGAGCGCGCGATCATGCGATGTTCGGACCCTTGGACGCGCCCCGCGCCGGCCAGGTTCGACTCTTCGTAGACCGCCATCCCCTCGAGGAGCCACGAGGGGGCGTAGAGATTCGGGAAGGTCGGCGCGGCGCGGCCGAAGATGTGCTGGCTCAGTGCCCAGATGCCGCGTGCGCGATCGAGCTGGAAGATGTGCGTGAGCTCGTGCGTGATCACCATCTGCGTCCAATCGTTCGTGTACCGAAGCGCGCTTTCGTCCACGGGAGGGTTGGCGTAGACGATGATGCGGTTCGTCGGGAACGGTGTCGCGGATCCATTCGAGAAGTCGACGTCGTCGCTCAGAGTCACGTCGATCATGCCGCGCGGCGGGTGCATCTCGCGCGAGAGCTGGTCGTACGCACGCTCGGCGTCGGCGGCGAGCCGGCGGGCGAGCGGCTCGAGCGGCGGGGTGAAGTTGACGCGGAAGTGCCGCGTGGTGAGCGTGCGCCAGGTGAGGTAGGGGGCCTGGGCGGAAGCCGGGGTCGTACTCGCGAGGAGGATCGCGGTAAGACACAGGTGGACCGCGCGACCGGTGGACCGCCTCACTGCGCAATCGATCGAAAGTATGCCTCTACTCCGTCGGCGACGCCGCGGGCGTAGCGTTCCTGGAATTCCGGCGTCTTGAGCGCGTTCTCCTGTTCAGGAATCATCAAGAACGCGCCCTCGCAGATGAGCGCCGGCATCCATGTGGTGCGGCCGATGGCGATGTTCTGGTAGTGGACGCCGAGGTCGCGAAGGCCCATCTCGCCTTCCATACCGGACTGCACGAGGCGGGCGAGGGGTTCGGTCTGGGGATGGAAAAAGAGAGTGCTCGTGCCGGCGTTCGGAAACGGGTCGACGCCGTCGCCGAACGCGTTGAGATGAATCGAGACGAGCGCCGCGGAGTTCGCGCGGCGCGCGATCACCGAGCGAAGGTGGAGGTCGACGGGATCCATGGTGGTCCGCGTCATCACGACGTGCGCGCCGCGCGACTCGAGGATGTCGCGCAGCTTGAACGCCACGGGCAGCACGCCGGCCGCTTCGGTCAAGCCGGTGGGGCCGATCGCGCCGCCGGGCGGGTGCCCGGGATCGACGGTGATCGTGAGACCCTCCAGCGGATGCGCCGCCGAAATGCGCGGCGGACGTCGAAGCCGCAGGACGAATCCGCGCGCGTCGGACAGCACCAGATAGCCGAACGGCGGACGCGACAGCTCGATGTCGAGACGGATGCGATCCGACCCGACGGGAACCCAGTTGATGACGCGGATGAACGGCTCGTTCTGGAGATACTTGATCGTCTCCGGCGACGCCTGCGTCCCGTAGAGCGTGAGCGCGACGTGGCGCGTGTCCTGTTCGACGAGGAACGGCGGCGGCGACGAGATCGGCAGCACGAGATCCACCCACTCGGCGGCGCCCACGACGGACATCGGGCCGACCGTGCGATGCGGAGCCGGGTAGCCGGGCGCGAGCTGCTTCACGCTGGTCGAGTCCACCCAGACCTCGAGCTGCGAGTCGAGTCGCACGCGCACGTTGTCGCCGACGCGGCCCGTCTCGAGCACGATCGTGCCGGGCACGAACATCCATTTGTACGTGCCGCCCGGCGTCGACCGGCCGATGACGGCGGCGTCGGTGTCGCGCTGAGCGATCGTGTCGCCGAGCATGACGAAGTGCGGTGGGCGCGGCTCGTAGATCTTCGACAGCTCCATGCGGATCGTCTCGCTGCCGCGCGAGACGACGAGCTGTCCGCCGTTCCGCAGGTCGACGGCGCGCACGTCGGTGGCGTACAGGTTTCCGCCGAGGTAGACGAGCGGCTGATTCATGCCGTTGGTGACGACGGCGGCGTCGGCGTCGAGCGAGGCGCGCACGCTCACGCGAACCAGCTCCTCGTCGCGCAGGGCGCGATAGCCGCCGCGCGGCGACACGCTCGACGAGTCGATCGCGAGGCGGCCGGATGACAGGTCGGGGCGCGGCGGCGGAACGCGGACGCGAATTGTGGCGCGCGCGCTATCGATCGTGGTGCGCGCCACCAGCTCGTAACGCGGCGCGGTCGGCGGAGGCACCGGGAGGTACGCCAGGAACGCCCCGTTCGGGGCGACGGGGACGGGGGTCCCATTTATTGTCAGGTCGGCGTGCCCGTTGCCGACCGAGCCGAAAATGAAATTGGAGTCGCGGACGGTGATGGCTTCGTTGGCGGACGGGAACTCGACTTTCACGGCGATCGGACCTTCCACCAGCGGGATTGGTGGGAGGGGGAGGGGCGCCGGACGCGGCGAGACGTCGCGCGGGGGAACGGACGCGGCCGGCGCGACCGACGCGGGCGGATTGGCCGTCGGCGCGGTCGGTTTCGCGGGCGCCGGGGCCGGCGGTTGAGTCCGCGGAGGCGAACTGCACGCCGCGGCGAGGCTGAGAATCGACGCGATCGAGGTGAGGCGTACAGGTCGCATGCGGAGGGAAAGGTATTCCAACCGGACGGGCGGACGGTAGGACGCTTCGCACCAAGCCCAGGACGTCGTGCAACATGCGGCGGTGCAATTGATTGACCACCCCCTCCCGGTCGGTCTATATTCGCCGGCCATGTATACCCGCCCGCTCACCTCGCCGGTCAGTCGGCGACGGCGGCGATGAGGGCGCGGGCTCAGTCTCGCCCGTCCGCCTCGTTGCCCGTCATCGTCCATCTTTCCGGTCCCGCCCCCTCCGATATCTCCACCGTCCCTACTCCGGTCCCCTTCCCTGTGATGCCGAACTCCGACGCGATTGGTTCTGGAATCGTCGTGCATGTGTTCGGCAAAACAGATGTGGGGCGGACTCGTGAGCACAACGAGGACGCCTATCTCGTCGTCGATCTGACGACGAACGATTCGTCGTTGCCGACGGCTCCTCGAACGCAAGGCGCCGGTCCGAAGGGCTCGCTCTTCATGGTCGCCGACGGCATGGGCGGAGCGGCGGCGGGCGAGATCGCCAGCGCGATGGCGGTCGACGCGATCCTGGCGGAGATCCGCGAGAACTGGGTCACCACGCCGGCGTTGGACCCCGAAGCGTTCGTGCTCGCGATCAAGACGGCGACGAAGAACGCCAACACGCAGATCCACTCGTACGCGGCGCAGCACTTGGAGTACCGCGGGATGGGCACGACGGCGACGATCGCCGGTCTGCTGGGCGACACGTTGTACCTGGCGCAGGTCGGCGACTCGCGCGCGTACATCGTCCGACGCGGAATCGCGCGGCAGATCACGAAGGATCAGTCGCTGATGCAGAAGCTCGTCGAGGCGGGCGAGCTCACTGAAGAAGAGGCGGAGCACAGCGAGCGGCGCAACATCATCCTGCAGGCGCTCGGTCCCGAGCAGAACATTCGCGTCGATCTCACCCACCAGTCGGTGCGTCGCGGCGACACGCTCGTGATATGCAGCGACGGACTCTCGAGCCAGGTCGGCAAAGAGGCCATCGCCGAGGTGGTGACCGAGGAAGACGACATCGAGATCGCGTGCCAGCAGCTCATCGATCTGGCGAACGCGAAGGGCGGGCCGGACAACATCACGGTGATCCTCGCCCGCTTCGAGGGTTCGGGACTCTTTCCCCCGGCCGACACGGACGAAGTTGGACACCAGGTTTTTCCGCTGCAGACGAATCTCACACCGACGGAACCGATCGACGCGTTCGACATCGATCCGCGCGTCTTTCCAACGGAAGAGATGGAAGCGCCGGGCGGGTTCCCAGGCAGCGTGACAGGCGAAGCGGGGGACGAGCCCGTGCAGCCTCGCCCGCAGCAATTGTCTCCGGCCGAACTGCTGAAGAAGTACACCCCGCAGAAGCCGCAGGCACCCGAGCCGCCGCCGCCGGTCGTGTCGGACGCGCGGCGCAGTACGGGGCGGACGATTTCGATCGGGCTGCTCGGGCTGCTGATCGCCGGGGCGCTGTGGTACATCTACCACTGGCTGACGGCCGTCACGAGTGGGCCGGCGACTCCGTAACGGCGAGACTACGGTCGGGATCTCGGTCCAACTGTGCTGTTCGTTAGGGCGAGATCAACAGGGGGAAACGGAAACAACTCGACGTGCACACAGAAACCCAAAGCGAAATTCACGCCGGCGTGAGCTTCCCGAGTAAGCGCGGCCCGCGCGCGCCGGTCGCTCGAGGGACGTTGCCTGCGCGAGACTCCAGGTGGAGATGCGCGAGGAGCGCGAAGGCGACGGCTTCTTTGGCTTCGCCGTCGAAGTAGCGGTCGGCGAAAGGGTGGACTGAGATCGGCGCGAGGGCGCGCTCGATCATGCGGACGAGCGTCGGGTTTTTCGCGCCGCCGCCGGAAACGAGGATCTCGGTGATCGGCTCGGGCAGAAACCGGCGATAGGCATCGGCGATGCTGCGGGCGGTCAGGGCGGTCGCGGTGGCGACGATGTCCTCGGTCGTGGCGCCCGGCCTGGCGCTTCGACAGTCCGCGGCGAGCGACTCGGCGTACGTCCGATCGAACAGCTCGCGGCCCGTCGACTTGGGCGGCTCGGTCGAGAAATAGGGGTGTGAGAGTAGGCGATCGACGACGGAGTCGACCGGAGTCCCGGCGGCCGCTAGCACGCCCTCTTTGTCGAAGGTCATCGACGGGTTGAGCAATCTCGTAACGGCGTCGATGACGGTGACACCGGGGCCGGTGTCAAATGCGCGCACGCCACGGACGTCGCCGCCGGGAGGAACGACCGTCACGTTGCCGATGCCGCCGATGTTCTGGAGAGCGCGCCAGTCGTCGCCCGCGAACAGAATCGCGTCGGCGATGGGAACGAGCGGAGCACCCTGCCCTCCCGCGGCGACGTCGCGGACGCGGAAATCGCTCACGACGGAGATGCCCGTCCGCTCGGCGATCACGGCGGATTCGCCGAGCTGCCAGGTCGAGTGCGGCGGGTCGTGCCAGAGCGTCTGTCCGTGCGACCCGATCGCGCGCACTTCGCCGCGAAAGATGCCAGCGTCGGCGAGCGCGCCGATCGCCGCCTCGGCCAGCCAGTCGCCGAGGTCGAACGCGAGGTTGCAGTAGTCGCGCGCCGATCCGCGCTCGAGCGCCGCTTCCAGGCGCGCGCGCTGCGCCGCGGTGTACGGCGACGAACGAAACGCGAGCAGCTGCGGCTCGATGCGGTTGTCGTTGGCATCGTCGGGAAGAAAGCGGACGACGGCCGCCGAGATGCCGTCGAGCGAGGTGCCCGACATCAACCCGACGTAGACGCTCACAGCGGAATGTCTGGAACCGGCGGCGGCGGACGCTCGACGACGCGCCGGATCACGCCACCCGCGCGGTCGAGCGCCCGGTCGGCGTCGGCGCGTGAAATCTTCAGGAAGTGCATGACGATCGCCGTCTTCACGACGCCGCCCGCGTTTTCGAGGAGCTTGCGCGCGTCTTCACGGCCGACGTCGCAGACCTCCATGAGGATTCTCTCGCTGCGGTCCGTGAGCTTGTTGTTGGTCGCCCGGAGATCGACCATGAGGTTGCCGAAGGTCTTCCCCAAGCGGATCATCGCGCCGGTGGTGATCATGTTGAGCACGAGCTTGGTCGCGGTCCCGGCCTTCATGCGAGTGGAGCCGGTGACGACTTCGGGGCCGGTGAGCGGGAGAATCAGGATGTCGACGGCGTCGAGTGTCTCTTGAGGAGGAGGGGAGCAGGCGACGAGGGCCGTCGCCGCGCTCACGACGCGGGCATGCTCGAGCGCACGTCGCACGTAGGGCGTGGTCCCGGAGGCGGCGATGCCGATGACGAAATCACCGGCGCGGACGCCGTGCGCGTCGAGATCCTCGACGGCACCTTCGATCCGGTCCTCGGCGCCTTCCTGCGAGCGGGTGAGAGCGGGCGGGCCGCCGGCGATGATTCCCTGCACCATCTCGGGATCCGTGCCGTAGGTCGGAGGACACTCGGACGCGTCGAGCACACCGAGTCGTCCGGACGTGCCGGCACCGACGTAGAAAAGGCGACCGCCGCGGCGAAAGGTCGCTTCGGCGGTCTCGATGGCGCGGGCGATGGCCTCGCGCTGGGTGCCGACGATCTCGGGAACGGTCCGATCTTCGGCGTTTATAAGGTCGACGATTTCGAGCGGCGTGGCGAGATCGATCGCGGCCGTGCGGGCGTTCCTGCGCTCGGTGAGCCGAGGGTCGATGAACGTCATGTCGCGGTCAACTTATGCGGAGTCGTGCGCGACCCGCAACAATGAGAGGAGTCATGCGCTACGGCATTGCGGTCACGACACTGTTGGCCTGCGTCGCGCTCGGGGCGACGACCAGCGGCGCGCAGTTCCCGCGCGGCGGTCGCGCGGGTCTCGGCTCGGACCCGGACTACTGGGTCGGACTCGACTACGGATACCAGGGCGGCATGACGGTGTTCGACGCGAGCGGATCGGAGTGGGCGATCGGCTACACGTCGCAGCTCCGCGCGACGATCGCGAAGACGATCGCCCGGGAGATCTCGGTCGGCTTCGCGGCCGGCTTCTCGACGCCGACGCTGAACTACTACCCAGGCGCGCTCGGCGGCACGTTCTCGTGCCCCTTCCAATGCACGGCCAAGGCCGACGTGACGCAGTGGCTCTTGTTCCTCCACAGCGGGAGCGGCCTCGGGTTCCATCCCGTGTACAGCTTCGAGGCGGGGATCACCCAATTCGGAAACTTCCGGGAAGAGTCGACCGGCGACGCATTACCGCCGACCAGCTCGTCGAACGACTTCACGTTCGGTCTCGGCGGCGGCGCGGGGTACGGATTCACGCGTACGATCGACGGGTTCATCGCCGAGAACTTCGATCTCGTGATGCACTCGCAGGGGAACAACGTCGGCGACGGCAACGCACCGCGTTTCTTCACGTTCCGGGTTGGGGTGCGGGCTGGGTTCTAGGACGACCGCGACTACGACTGCAACTGCAACTACGACTGCAACTGCAACTGCAACTGCAACTGCTTAACGCAGAGGACGCGGGGACGCAGAGGAGTTGCGGATGGTGCTCAAGCTCCGATCGCAACGAGCCGGATTTCGTTGTGACTGCCGCTCGGGGCGCTACTAGATGTTTCCTGAGCGGCCGTTCCCAAAGAAATCCCGGCTCGTTGCGATAGAAGTCTCTGCGTCCTCTGCGCCTCGTCCTCCGCGTTGAGTAGTTAAAGGACGTCATAAGAAACGGGGCGCCCGCGGAATTAGCGAGCGCCCCGTTCGACATCTCTAACGACGGACGACTATGCCTTGACCGTCGCCGCGGAGTTGAGCTTGACGACGATCGAACCGCCGGACGGGATGCAGCCCTGGTAGTTCGCCGTCGCGGCGGCGACGCCGGCTCCGGCGGCGGCGCCCGCGGCGCCACCGATCACGGCGCCCTTGGTGCTCTTGCCGATGAGCTTACCGGCGATCGCGCCGGCGACCGCGCCGACGGCGACTTTCTGGACGTCCTTGCCCTTCGACTCGTCGCGGACGCGGTCGATGGACGCCGACTGTACGGATGCGTCGAGTGGGTAGGTCTTGCCGCCGAACGTCACCGAGTTCACGGCGAACTGGATGACGATCGGGTCGTTCGAGTTCTCGCTGCGCTTGAGCTGCGTGACGGTCATGTTCACGGTCGCGCCCGAGGGAATCGTCGCGCCGTTGGTACCGGACACGGCGCCGTCGAGCGTGGCGGTCACGTGATCGCCGACCGCGTTGGTGTTCGTGCAGACCTTGTCGCTCGAGTGCAGGTTGAGCGTCGTGCCCGCGGCGATCGTACCGACCGCGCCGCCGGCGCTCGCGGCTTCACTGCCCGCGGGATTCTTCGTCACCGTGTTGCCGCTCGCCGTGGTGGCGGGTGCCGTGGCGGCGGCGCCGGGCTTCGGCGTGGACGGTCTCGCGTCGTGCGCGCGCGGTTCCGGACGCTTGCGCGTTTCGGGCGCGGCGGCGGGCGCGGGAACATCCTTGAGCTCGGGCTTCGCCGCGCTGTCGCGGTTGGCCATCGCGAGGTCGCGGTTCAACGAGCTGTCGGCGCCGAGCGCGGCACTGTCGGGGCCTTTCTTTGCTTCGGAACTACAGGCCGCGAAGAGCGCGGCGGCGAGCACGATCGAGACGCCAAAGCGGCGGGTATCTTTAGCCATGATGGGTGGGGTCATGGGAAATCCTCCTGGAATAGGCTGAAAAGTGGCAAAGTCGGTGCCGTCGCTGCGCTCGCTTCGGCGACTTCTTCCTTACTATGGACCGTACCGCGCTACCGTGGTCACGGGCGTTGTGCTCGTCGTCACATCGGCGGCCTTCGCGAGCACGGGGCCGTGGTTCCTACGCCGAGCGCTCGACGGTATTCGGGCCGGGGCCCCCTTGCGTTCCATCTGGCTCCTCGGCGCAGCCATGATCGGCGTGTCGCTCGTTGGAGGCGTCGGACGCTTTTGGATGCGGGAGCTGCTCAACGGCATGAGCCGTTGGATCGAATACGACCTACGCAACGATCTGTTCAGAAATCTAGAACGGCTCGACGCCACATACTACTCCCGCGTGCGAACCGGCGACCTCATGGCGCGGTTGACAAACGATTTGAGCGCCGTTCGGATGGCCGCGGGCCCAGCGGTGATGTACCTCACCAACACGATCGCCGGCGGCGCGTTCGCTCTGGCGTTCATGGTGTACATATCGCCAGGATTGACGGCAGCCGCCGCGCTCCCGATGGCGCTCCTCCCGCTGCTGGGCATTCTCATCGGGCGACGAATCCACGCGCGCTTCGAAGCGGTGCAGGCACATTTTTCCGATCTGACCACGCTCGCGCAGGAGAATCTTGCCGGGGTGCGCATCGTGCGCGCGTTTCGGCAGGAGCGCTCGGAGGTCGCGCGGTTCGCCGCGCTCAACGAGGGATACCTCGTGAAGAACATGGCGCTCGCACGCCTCTACGGCGTCATGCAGCCCGGGTTCGCGATTCTCGCGGGACTCGGCATGGTGAGCGTCGTCGGCTTCGGCGGCGTGCTCGCGCTGCGCGGGACGATCACCGTCGGCAGCTTCGTCGCGTTCGGTCTCTACCTCGGGATGCTCACCTGGCCGCTCATCGCGCTGGGATGGGTGATCAACCTCTTTCAGCGCGGCGCCGCGTCGATGACGCGACTGCTCGACGTCCTGGATGCCAAGCCCGCGCTCGCCGAGCCCGAGCATCCGCGCACGCTGCCGACGACGCGCGGCGGCCGGAGCATCGAATTTCTCAACGTCGGGTTTCACTACCCGACGCCAACGGGTGCGGACCCTCGCTGGGTACTCCGCAATGTGAACTTCACCGTCCCGGCGGGTGCGACGATCGGCGTCGTCGGCGCGACGGCGAGCGGCAAGAGCGCGTTGATGGACCTCGTGCCGCGTCTGTTCGATCCGCAGGAGGGTGAGATTCGAATCGACGGCGTGCCGATTCGAGACCTCGACATCGCCTCGCTGCGTCGCGAAATAGGCTACGTCCCACAAGAAAGCTTTCTCTTCTCGGATACGGTCGGCAGCAACCTGACCTACGCCGACACCACCGAGGCGGACGGACGCTGGGCGGCCGACGTGGCGCAACTCGCCGACACGATCGAATCCTTCCCGGGGGGGTACGACACGGTGCTCGGCGAGCGCGGGATCAACCTGTCCGGCGGTCAGAAGCAGCGTGCCGCGCTGGCGCGGGCCCTGGCCCGCAAGCCGGCGATCGTGTTGCTCGACGATGCGCTGTCGGCGGTGGACACCCATACGGAGGCCGAGATCCTGCGGTCACTTCGCGAAGCGCTGAGCGGCCGTACGGCTCTCATTGCGTCCCATCGGGTGAGCGCGATTCGGGACGCGACGTGGATCATCGTGCTGGACGAGGGGCGGGTGGTCGAGCAAGGCAAACACGCCGACCTCCTTGCGGCCGGCGGCCGTTATTGGTCGCTTTTGAGTCGGCAGCAGCTCGAGGAGTCGATCGAGGAAGAGCCCGGCAGCAATGGTGGGGGCGGGGGCCGGGGACCTGACGGCGGGGGGCGGGTTACGGAGTTGGCAGACGCGATTCCGAGAGGTACACTCAACGCATGAGCCGGGTTGAAACCGCAGCAGACATCCGACCTCCAATGACCGCATCGACGAGCGCCGAGTCCCGACTCGCCGCGCTTCAGTCGCGCTTCGAGGAAGCGATGCTGCAGATCGCCGAGCTGCGTACGCGCGACAAGCTCAAGACGCAGTTCCTCGCCAACATCTCGCACGATTTGCGCACGCCGCTGACCGCGGTGATCACGCACGCCGAGATCCTTCGCGACGGGATTCTGGGCGATTTGGCGCCGAGACAGCTCGAGAGCGTGAACGGCATCATTCACGGAGGACGGCAGCTTCTCGATCAGGTGGGAGAAATCCTCACCTATGCGCGAGGTGCGGCGGACCAGCTCACGATCGTCGCGACGCGCTTCGCCGTGCGCGAGGTGCTCGAGCAGGCGAGCGCGCTGAACGAGTCGCTGCTCAAGAAGAAGCGGTTGACGCTCTTCGTCGAGGCCGACGCGGGGGTCCCCTCGGTGACCGCCGACCGCGAGAAGATCGCGCACGTCGTCGGCAACCTGTTGGGCAACGCGATCGAGTTCACGCAGGCCGGAGGCCGCGTGTGGCTCAAGGCGTGTCTGGCGAGCGCGGAGCCGGTGCAATCGATCATGGTCGAGGTGGGCGACACCGGCGTCGGCATCGCCCCCGAGCACCACGACCTCATCTTCCGCGAATTCGCCCAGGTCGACGCGACACCGTCGCGGCCGCACCATGGAACGGGGCTCGGGCTGACGATCGCGCGCAAGCTCGTCGAGATGCATGGCGGGCGCATCTGGGTCGAGAGCCGGCTCGGCGCGGGCAGCCGGTTCTTCTTCACCGTTCCGGTCGCTCCGCCGCGAGCGGATTGAGCTCCGGGTGGCGTAGTCGCTTCGTACCCGCCCAGTCGGCCATTACGACTCGGAACTGCATATTTCGCGGAAGGGGCGGAATAGCGCGGAAACCGCAAAGAATAGAATAAAAAAACAAAAGCTTTAAAGCGTTTCTCCGCGAAATCAGGTTTCTCCGCGAAATCGTTGCCGTACCAATTCGTACAGCTCCCCTGGCGATCACGCGGACCGCGCGGAGGAGGTACCAGCGCACGGAC
Organism: uncultured Gemmatimonadaceae bacterium; assembly: GCA_963736315.1. Taxonomy (GTDB): domain Bacteria; phylum Gemmatimonadota; class Gemmatimonadetes; order Gemmatimonadales; family Gemmatimonadaceae; genus JAQBQB01. The sequence goes on from CAVTOB010000003.1 coordinate 143,642, forward strand.
GAGTCAGAGAAGCCGGTGACGCCGCACATTTTGATCGTCGAGGACAACGAGCATGTCACGACGGCGCTCCAGATCATGCTGGAGACCGTGCCGTGGCGCGTCTCGGTCGCGGATACGATCGGCGCGGCGTTGGCGGTGACGCGGAACGATCCGCCGTCGGTGGCGTTGCTCGACCTCACGCTGCCCGACGGCGACGGTCTGGCGCTCGTCGCGCCGCTGCTGGCGTCGGGGGCGACGAGGATCGTCGTGCTGACGGGTCACGACGACCGCGAGACGCGGCAGCGCTGTCTCGATGCGGGGTGCGCGGACGTGTTGGTGAAGCCGATCTCGGTGCGCGAGCTCATCGACCGGAGCCGCGGCTGGATAGCGGAGCTACAGTAGGTTCTTGATCGCGTTGGGCGTCCAGCCCTGAAGCACGCCGGTGAGCACCGACATGTAGTCGCTGATCATCAGGACGGCGACGAGCACCAGCACCGCGCCAGAAATCCGCGTGACCCAGACGATGTGACCGCGGATCACCGCGAACGCGGCGAGGAAACGCTCGACGGCGACGGCGGCGAGGACGAACGGGACCGCGAGGCCGAGCGAATACGCGCCGAGCAGCACGATGCCCGCCGACACCTGTGCCTGCGTCGCCGCGTACGTGAGGATGGTGCCCAAGATGGGACCGATGCACGGCGTCCACCCGGCGCCGAACGCGATGCCCACCAGCACCGTCCCGAAGAGGCCCAGCGGCTTGTCGGTGAGATGGATCCGGCGTTCGCGGGCGAAGATGCCTAGGTTGAAGACTCCGAGCAGGTAGAGGCCGAACGCCAGAACGAGGACGCCGCCGACGCGGCTGATCCACACGCGATACGCGATGAGCAGGCGACCGATGAGCGTAGCCGACGCGCCGAGGGCGAGAAAAATGAGCGAGAAGCCGGCCACGAAGAGCAGCGCGTGGACGAGCGTCGTGCGTCTCGCGCGGCCGGCATCGTCGAGCGACAGTCCCGTGATGAAGGTGATGTAGCTCGGGATGAGCGGCAGCACACACGGCGAGAGAAAGCTCGCGAGCCCAGCGCCGAACGCGACCGCGACTCCGATAGTGCCCGCCAATTCTCCCCCTGAGGCGGAAAGGCCACGTGTAGATCGGAGGCGTCCGTCTCGCCTATTGAAGTGGTACTTCGCGCTCAAATATCGCGTCTTCCGCCGCGAGCGGCGACCTCGCGACGGACGACGCGGGCTGGTCATGCTGCAGATCGACGCGCTCGCGTACGCCGAGCTGCGTCGCGCGATCGAGTTGGGCTACTGCCCGACGATCGAGCAAATGGTGCGCGAGGAAGGCTACACGCTGCGCAGTTGGTTCTGCGGGCTGCCGTCGGCGACGCCGTACTGCCAGGCCGGATTCTTTCACGGCGAAAACGACGGCATTCCCGCGTTCCGGTTCTACGACAAGACCGAGCAGCGCGTCATCACGTGCAACACGCCGGCGGGCGTGCAGTACATCCGCGACCGCATCACCGCGCCGGGCGCGCTGGCCGGCGGATCGAGCTACGTGAATCTGCTGGACGGCGACGCGCAGACGGTGGCCTTCACCGTCGCGACGCGCGAGCAGGCGTCGGTCTTCGCGCGGCTCGGCGGGTGGCGGATGGCGATGCTCATGCTCATGCACCCGATTCGTGTGCTGCGCATGGGCGTGCAGGCGGCGCTCGAGTGGCTGCGCGAGGACTACGAGCGCAGCATCTCGGAGTTGACGGGAAGGCGGACGCACAGCGAGGGACTCTTTCCGTTCATTCGCGTGCTGACCGGCGTGATCGTGCGCGAGCTGCAAACGATGGCGATCCTGCTCGACGTGTACCTCGGCGTACCGATCATCTACAGCACGTTCATGCAGTACGACGAGCTCGGACATCATTTTGGGCCGGCGAGCTTCCAAGCGCTCCGCGATCTGCGGCGAACGGACGCCAGAATCCGCGAGATTCGCCGCATGATGCGGAACGCGGGCGGGCGCGATTACGACCTCGTAATCCTGTCCGACCACGGCATGACGCCGTCGGTCAGCTACCGCGTGCGCTTCGGCGAGACGCTCGGCACGACGATCGAGCATGTGTTGCAGCGCGACGCCGCGCGGACGGGCGAGCAGCCGCTGAAGGCGAGCACGAGCTTCGCGCAGGACGGCGAGTACGCCGACATGAGCGCGCTCGTCGTGGACGCGGTGGCCGAGGCGACGCCGGAGCGCCATCGAACGCTGCGCGGAGTGATCTTGCGCACGCGCGATTGGGTGCGGAGCAAGTACGGTCTTCGCGAGCTGATCCTTCCCGAGAAGTATCGCGTGGAGGCGGGGCACGACGTGGTCGTGACGTACAGCTCCGACTTGGCGCTGCTGTACTTCGCCGACGATCCGCGGCCGATGGACCTGGACCAGATCGCGGACGACAACCGGAAGGCCGCGCTCTACGACGCGCTGCTCGATCACCCGGGCGTCGGGCTGCTCGCGGCGCGCAGCGGAACCGCGGTGCACGTGGAGAGTAGCACTGGGCGCGCGATCCTCGTCGACGGGACGATTCGCGTGATCCAAGGCGCGAACCCACTCGAGCCCTACGGGACTTCATCTCTCGTGATTCGTGCGCTCGAACGACTCGTCTGGCAGCCGAACACCGGGGATCTCACGATCTTCGGCGCGTACGACGGCTACGAGATCGTGTCGTTCGACGACCAGATCGGCGCCCATGGCGCGGCCGGCGGAAACCAGCTGCATCCGTTCCTGATCGGTCCGGCGACGCTCGATCTCGATCACCAGACGATCGACGATCCGCGAGACGTGCACCGGGTGATCCTGTCGAAGTACGTCACGACCGCAGCGCTGGCGTTTGCATGCCTTGGACTGGGCGGCGCACGGAACACGCTCCATGCGCAACAGAGACGAGACACGACCGGCGTGATCGCGGGTCGTGTCCTCGACGCCGAGCGAGCCGAGCCGCGCGCGGGCGCCGCCGTCTCGATCGTCGGGACGACGCAGGGCGCGCTCGCCGACGCCGACGGGCGATTCGTCATCAGCGCGGTGGCGGCGGGCGAACGGACGATTCGCGCCCACCTGCTCGGCTACGCCGCGCTCGACCGGGTGGTCGTCGTTCGCGCCGGCGACACGACGCGCGTCGAGCTGCGGCTGCAAGCGGAGGCGCAGGTGCTGAACGCCGTGCGAACCGAGGCGCGGCCGATCGATCGCGAGCTGTTCGACTCCAAGCCGGCGGTCGGCACCGTGCAGATCACGGCGCGCGCCGCGGAGGGAGTGCCGAAGCTCGGCGAACCGGACGTGCTGCGCATCGTGCAACTGCTGCCGGGCGTCGAGGCGCGCAACGATTTCTCGACGGGGTTCAACGTGCGCGGCGGGGAGGCGGATCAGAATCTGATTCTCCTCGACGGCTATCCGATCTACAACCCATTTCACGTCGGCGGATTGTTCAGCACGTTCATCGATCCGACGGTCGGCGACATCACGTTGATGACGGGTGGATTTCCCGCTCGCTACGGCAGCCGGTTGTCGAGCGTGCTCGACGTGCATTCGGCCGAAGAAGCGCGCCCCGGAGTGCACGGCACGGCGGAGCTCTCGCTGCTTGTCGTCGACGGGTGAGTTGGGCGGCTCGTTCGACCACGGGAAAGCGTCGTGGATGGTCGCGGGCCGGCGCACGTACGCCGACGAGTTCGTGAGCCTGATCAGCAACAACCAGCTGCCCTATCACTTTCGCGACGAGCAGGCGCACTTCTCGTACGCGTTCTCGCCGACGACCAGGCTGACGGTCACGGCGTACGACGGGCGCGATGTGCTCGACGCCAACATCGCGGCGTTCAGCGACACGACCGGCACGAACGCGTCGGGCGGCACGTTCCTGTTCGATTGGGGGAACACGGTCGCCGGCGCGACGTTGTCGACGTCGTTTCGGAAACCGGGCGCGCGGTGGCTGTTCGGCGACAGCGCGACGGCGGAGCAGCATCTGTCTCGGTCCCGATTTGCGACGCGGCTCGACCTCGGCGCAGGCTCGCTCACGCTCGCGAACACGGTGATCGACACGCGGCTCGGCGGGTCGATCACCGCGCGCACGGCGTCGCACGAGCGGACGCTCGGCTACGACGCGGCGACCTTCGCGATCGACTATGGAGCGTCGTCGCCGCAGACGGAGACGTTCCTCTACGCATTGCACCAGCGCCCGACCTCGGGCGCGTTGTTCGTTGACGACCTGTGGCGCCCGTCGTCGTCGTGGCTGCTGGAGACGGGGCTGCGCGGCGAAGCGTACAACGGCGCCGGGTTCAGTTGGCTCGGCGTTTCGCCGCGCGTATCGGCCAAATACTTCGTCACACCGGAATTCGCGGTGACCGCGGCGGTGGGAAAGTTCACACAGGGCGTTCACTCGCTCGCCCGCGAGGACATTCCCGTGCGGCTGTTCGACTTCTGGGTGGCGAGCGATTCGGTGACGCCGGTGTCGAGCGCGTGGCACTACGTGACGGGCGCCGAGAAGTGGTTCGGGACGTCGCGGTACGTGCGGGTCGAGGGATTCTACAAGCGGTATTCGCGGCTGCTCGACGCCAATCCGTCGCCCGATCCGGACGATCCGCGGACCACCTTCTTCTCGGTCGGCGGCGAGTCGTACGGCGCGGACGTTCTCCTGCGACAGTTCGAGCGCGGGCCGTTCAGCGGATGGATCGCGTACACCTACGCCGTCGCGACGCGCCAGCTCGATTCGCTTCACTACTTCCCGGGGCACGACCGGCGCCACGACTTCAACTTCGTCGCCAATTGGCGGGCGAAGAAGTATTTGATCGGGCTGCGGTTCGGCTACGCGACGGGGACGCCGTACACCGACATCGTGGGCGAGATCGTGCGGCGGATCTACGATCCGGGCCTCAATTCATTCGGCACGCGCGGCGGCAGTCCGCAGAACGAGTTCATCGGCGGCACTCGAGATGGCGCGCGGCTGCCGGCGACGCAGCGGCTCGATTTCAGCGTGACGCGGACGTATTCGGTGCGCGGGACGTCGATCTCGCCGTATCTGAGCGTCGTGAATGCGTACTACGCCAAGAACGTGTTCATGTACGTGTTTGACTATTCCGCGAGCCCGCCGACGAAAGAGGCGATCTCGCAGTTCCCGCTGCTGCCGTCCGCCGGTGTCTCGATTCGCTTCTAGGGGAGTTCCGGTCGCACTCGCTGCGCTCGTCGTCGCCGGTTGCGAGCTGTCGACGGTCTCAGTCCCGCCGACCACGCCGACCGTCGTCGTGCACGCGGTGTTGAACCCAAGCGCGGGCGCTCAGATCGTGTTCCTCGAGCGAACGCTCACCGGATCCGTGCACGTGTCGGATCCAGGGTTCTTCAACCCCAACGATCCAATCGCGAGCTCGGGTGGAATTCCGATCTCCGGCGCACTCGTGGAGATCAGCGACTCGAGCGGCACGACGACAGTGGGAGTCGAGGAATCAACGGCTCAGCCGAACGGCGAGGGGCGCGGTGTCTACATCGTCCCCGTGCCAGCGAGCGCGATCCGCCTCGGGCAGCGCTACAAGCTCCACGTGCACACGCAGGCGGGCGAGGATGTCACGGCGTTTACGAGGATCCCGCTGCCCGAGGTGTCGTCGACCGGGGGGCTCACTCGAACGTTCAATCGCGACCACGACACGCTGAACATCTCGTGGGACGCGTCGATCAAGGCACGCGCGTACGCGATGCGGGTGGAGAGTCCGTTTAGTCCATTCTTTCTGTTCACGGACAGCTTGCACGTGCGGCTCACGGGTGATCTGCGAAACCTCTTCGCGGGAGACTTGCAGCACGTGCTCGTCCCCGGGTTCCACCAGGACCTTCTCGTCGCGGCGGTGGACTCGAACTTCTTCGATTACTACCGGACGAACAACGACCCGTTCACCGGCGCCGGCATCATAAGCCGGATCAACGGCGGACTGGGGCTGTTCGGGTCGCTCGTGACGCTGACGAACGGGACGCTGACGGTCATCGCCGATCAGACGGAGCCGATCGAAGGGCGCTTTCGGATCCAGGCACCGGTGGACTCGGCGATTCCTGTGTCGTCGTTCAACCTCTATGTCGAGTCTCCAGCGATCAACAGCAACGCGCCCGCGGCTCTCAGCGGCAGGTACATCGCGACGGGTGCGAACCCTCGGATCGATGGCCTGATCGGCAAGATGAAGGGGAACGACGTGTCGCTCGCGTTTCTCGCCAATCAGAGCGCGAATGATACCGTCGCGGTCTTCGTCGGTCAGTTGAACAACGGGGTGCTCAAGGGGCAGTTCGCCCCGAACGGAGTCGCGGCGACCTACGCCAAGTAGTTACCTGTCGTAAAGGCCGGGCCCGGCGGTACGGCTATCGGAGTCCGCCGAGCGTCGCGCGGAGTTCGTCGCCGTCCAAGCGAGTCGGGTCGTCGAGATCGCCCGCCCGGCGCTGCACGCCGCGCACGACCGCATCCACCGTCACGAGCGGCGCGTCCGCTTCGGCGACGATGTTCGTCTCCCACTTGCCGCGGTCGGGGCCCTTGAGCACGAGGCGGTAGCGCGCAGTGTAGACGACGTAGCGCGGCTCGCGGTCGGCGAGGTCCGGTCCCTCGAACGGAATCGCCGCGACGACGGCGATGCCGCTCTCGACGCCGCCCTGGCGAATCGGCGCGAACAGGTGGACTTCGGCAATGCGGTCCGCGGCGACCTGCGCGGTGATCGCCTGAAGGAATCGCTCGCGCGTGTCGACAGGTTGCATGGGGTGTACAGGGGAGGCCGTCATCGAGAAGCCGCCTGCGCCACGCCGCGCGCGGGCGTCGCCTGCGTCTGGATTTCCTTTTCGACGTAGAGCCGAAGGATGTGCATGAAGTCCTGTGCGTTGGTGACAACGCCGAACGCCTGGTGCGTTCCGCGGTCCTTGAGCTTGCTCACGACGAACTCGGACGAGTCGACGCAGATCGTCGGCAGCTCGCGCATCGATCCGTCGGGCTGCTGCACGAATGCAGGCAGCATATTGCCCGTCGCGATCGCGTGCAACGCCGTGGCGATCATGATCGCCATCGTGGCCTTGATCGTATGACGGCGCATCGCGTCCTGCGCGACGAGCATGTCGGTGATCACGCCGGGGAGCGGCCCGTCGTCGCGAATGGAGCCGGTGAGCACGAACGGGACGTTGTGCTTGACGCACGAGTACATGATCCCGTCGGTGATGATCCCCTGCTCTACCGCCTTGGCGATCGATCCGGCCGCCCGCACCTGATTAATGGCACGCATGTGGAGGCCGTGCCCACCCTGCGTGATCTCGCCCGTGGCGCTCATGCCGAGCGTGGTGCCGTAGATCGACGCCTCGATGTCGTGCACGGCGACGGCGTTGCCGGCGAGCAGCGCACCGACGAAGCCGTTGGCGATGAACCAGCTCATGTCCGACCGCGCGCGCGAGTGCACGAGCGCCGGACCGGTGATCCAGATCGGATAGCCGCCGCGATTTTTCTCGTCGATCAGGACGCGCGCCATGTGGGCGTAGTCGATCGGCTTCTCGCGCGACACCTCGCTCGACATGAAGGTGAACGCGTCGGGGTCGGCGCCGTGCGGCACCATGTGCGTCTGCACGAAGATCCCTTGCGTGCCGTCTTCCTTGTCGCCGACGGCGACCATGTCGCCCTTCGCGAGACGGCGCCCTTCACGGACCCAGACGTTGCCGTCGCGGTCGAGCACGAGCCCGCCGTCCATGCGCGGCTCGCGCGGCGCGAGCCACTGCCCCTTCACGCGGACGAAGGTCGGGAGGTTTGTGGTCGAGAAGAAGCCGTCGGGCAGGACGCCGTCAGCCGGGGCCGCGGCGAAGCTGGCGTCGGGGAAGCTCGCGAAGGCGGGGGTGGAGAAGTCAGGCGGCGGGAAGCTCGTCACCTGTGGAATCTCACTGGTGAGCCCCGAGTGGGGCAACGGCGAGCGTCGCGCGTACAGACTCGACCGACGCAAGCGTGCAACGCCGACGCGTAACGGCTGTACGCGTACGTGACGGCTTTGAGTACCGCCGGAGCCACGCGTCTTGTGTGTAATTCGCGTTGCGGCATGGGCTTTCAGCAATTCGTGGGTTCGGGCATCGGTTTTGGAGTGGCGGTCCGGCCGAGTTCACACTCTTTTCCCCTCCGGAGGCCGAGCCATGTCCACCCGCCGTTGTTTCGTCTTAGTCGCGGCGTTCGCACTGCTGCCCGTTGCTGTACTCGGGGGGCTTGGCGCCCAGGCAGTGACTCGAGTCGCTCCTACGCGCGTGACCACGGTGTCCTCCCGCGACCTCCTCTTTCCGGCGGAGTCGCCCGACGGCCGATTTCTCGCCGCTGTGGGGGACTCCGGCATTTACGAGTTCGATCGGCGATCGAACCACTGGACGCGGCTGACCGACGACGGGACCAACCTCCAGTGGTCTCCGACGGGAAAGTTCTTGGCCTTTTCTCGGAGAGACCGCACGGGCGGCGGATTCCGGGTGTGGATTCTTCCCATCGACCCGAAGACCGGGACCGCGTCGGGTGCCGAGCGTCGAGTCAGCCTGCAAAACGCGCGGCGATTCGCCTGGTCGCCGGACGGAAGGTCGTTCGCGCTGATCGCGATGGACTCCGGCTGGACGAAGATCTGGACGCAGGCATTCAACGGCGGTGATGAACGACTCGTCGCGCGGGTCCGCGGCGGTACAGGCGACGCTCCGGCGTGGAGCCCCGACGGAAAATCGATCTACTTCACGACCGGACAGGGTGAGCCCGGCTATGTCGCGAGAGTGGTCGTGGCCTCGGGCAAGGTGGACTCACTCAGATTGCTGCGTGGGTTGATCGGCGTCTCTCCCGACGGGCGCTACATAGCGCAGACAAACTGGGGTCACTCGACGATCCTGATTTCCACGACGACCGATGGGCGTGAGGTATCGCGGGTCGTCGTTCCACCGCGCGTGAGAGCGTTCGGCTGGTCCATGAGCGCGCCCGGGCAACTGTTTGGGCTGGAAAGTCCGATCCACCAGGAGATTCACAGCGTTTCCCTGGCCGACGGCTCGATTCGTCCACTCGTGCGCGGCGACTCGATCTACGCCGGCGGTCCGGGACTATCACCGGACGGCGAGCGCCTGCTCTACACCAACGGCACGCGCCTCATGGTCTCCGCGGCGGACGGCGCCAATGCCCGCGTTGTCAAGACGTCGAACGAGGTTTCGCCTCAATCCGCTCAGTGGTCGAAGGACGGAACGCGAATCGCCTATTTGTCGATGGACCCGGCGGAGCTCCACGTCGTGGACGTGCGCGACGGTCGTGACACACGGCTCGCCGTGATTCAGGACCCGCATACACTCGGCGGAACGAACCTCCGCTTCATTTGGCGGCGGGACGGCCAGGCGCTTCGCTACACGAAGTCGGTAACCGCGGGCGGCAACCTCGTGAACGCCGTGCACGAGGTTACACTCTTGGGACGCGACTCGGTGCTCGCGACTCTGCCGACGGTTCTGCCGGGAGAGCGGGGGTATTTCCTCGCGGACACCGTCTATGTCCGTCGGACCGCCGATGCCTGGAACGCGCTCGACCTCAACACGCACCAGTGGAGAACGTTCGCGCCACGGCGAGCCGGGGAGGCTACGCTCTCGGCCGACGGGAAGACACTGGCCTTCGGCGACTGGCCGAACCCGAATACGGATGATGCGGTGCTCAGGATCATAGAGGGATCTTCGGATCGGACGATTCGAAATCCGTTCGGGGGCGAGGTGTCACAGCCGTTCTTCCTGCCGGACAAGCGAAACGTCATCGTCGCGATTTGTGCGACGTGTGAGAACGGGCCCGAGCGACGCTCGCTTGTCTTGATGCCGCTCAACGGCGATCCGCCCCGCGTGCTCTCGGAGAAAGAGGGGCGAATCATGGACTGGGAGACGATTGCATTCCCGCGGGACGGGCGCTCCATCATCTACGACCCCGAATTGGCGTGGCAGACGGCCATCGTCCACATTCCGACCGGCATCCCGCACCGCTAGACACGCACCGGAGGCCGTCCGTGCCGTCGATTCAGCGTGTGTTGATCGTCGATGACGACGAGGCAATTCGCACGTCGATGGCGGCGTCGCTGGAGCGCGCCGGCCGAGAAGTTCGCGCCGCGGAAGGCGCCGCCTCTGCGTTGCGACACCTGAGCGAATGGCATGCGGGTGTCATCATCTCCGACGTCCGCATGCCAGACCTCGACGGACTCGAATTGCTGTCGATTCTGTCCGAGCGCGCACCCGACGCCGATGTCATCATGATGACGGCGTTCGACGACATGCCGACGGTCGTCACGGCGATGCAACGCGGCGCCGTCGACTTCCTCGTGAAGCCGGTCGATCTCCACGAGCTGCGCGAGACGGTCGATCGCCTGTTCGCCGACCGAGCGATTCGCGCGCGGGCGACGAACGGCGACGCCGCGCACGCAACACCTCACGCCGGCGTCCTCATCGGCCGCAGCGCAGGCATGATCGAGACGTACAAGCTCATTGGACAAGCGGCCGGCATCGACGCGACCGTCCTGATTCGCGGGGAAAGCGGTACGGGCAAGGAGCTGGTCGCGCGCGCGATTCACAATGCGTCGTCGAGGGCGAAGGAGGCATTCGTGCCCGTCAACTGTGCCGCGCTTCCCGCGTCGTTGCTCGAGTCCGAGTTGTTCGGCCACGTTCGCGGCGCGTTCACCGGGGCCACGGGCGACCGCCGCGGCCGGTTCGCGCTCGCCGACCGCGGCACCATCTTCCTCGACGAGATCGGGGATACGTCGCCGGAGCTGCAGTCGAAGCTCCTGCGAGCGCTGCAGAATCGTGAATATCAGCCCGTCGGTTCAGAGACGACGCACCGAGCCGACGCGCGCGTCATCGCGGCGACGCACCGTCGGCTCGAGTCGATGGTGGCCGACGGAACGTTCCGCGAGGACCTCTACTATCGTCTTCGCGTAATCGAGATCGCGATTCCGCCATTGCGGGAGCGCAGCGAAGACATTCCGCTCCTGGCGGCACATCTGGTCGCGCGCACCTGCCGCTCGCTGGCCGTCGATCCCGTCGCGCTGGCCCCGAGCGCCGTTCGCGTGCTTCAGGGATACGAGTGGCCTGGCAACGTGCGCGAACTCGAGCACTGCTTGACTCGCGCCGTCGTCGCCGCGCGAGGTGGCGTGATTCGACCCGAGCACCTGGTGCTCGCGACGAACGGCGAAAGGACGGAGTCACTATCGTCGCTCGACGCCGCGGAGCGCGACCACGTCGCGCGCGTGTTCGCGTCGACGGGCCACCAGAAAGCGAAGACGGCGGAGATCCTGGGTGTGTCTCGCCCTCGTCTCGATCGCCTATTGCGAAAACATGGACTCGGCTGACCTCGGGCACGCTCCGCCGCGGAGGCCGGCGTTCCGGTCGCTTCGCGCGCGACTCCTGGCGCTGCTGTTCGGCGGCGTCATCGTTCCGCTCGGCGTCCTCGCCTGGTGGACGACCCGGGCGTCGGTCCGGAGCGGCCGGGCGCTCCTGCAATCGCAACTGGACTCTGCGCTCGCTGGATCGGTCGCCGAATTCGACGCGCATTGGACAGCCCGCCGGGCCGATCTGCTGTTGCTGGTCGAGAACGAGCCGACTCGCCGCATGCTGCGTGACACGACGTCCAACGCGGCGACTTCGCCGGATCCGTTCGTCACGCGCGCGTTCGCGCAGATGAGCGATATCGACCGCATCGCGCTGTTCGACTCGCGGGGCAGACTTCGGTGGTCGCTCGGTGCGCCAGCTGCCCCGCCGGATCGCGGCGTCGGCTATCTCCGCGAGCCGTTCGTCGTCACGCGGCTCCCCGTTTCGGACGTCACGACGGGCGAGACGATCGGTTCAGTCGAGGCGCGGTTGCGTGCGGCGTCCCTCCTCCCCGGAATCGCGACGGCCGCATCGCACGACGGGCCCGTGACGGCGATTCGAACCCCCGACGGCGATCTGGTCGCGCCGTCGGCGGCCGATGACGGAGTATTTCTGCGAGGCGTCGATCGCGCCGGCCGGCACTGGCTCGTCGTTCGGCGCGCGATCGCACTTCCGGCGTTGGAAATCTCGATCGCGGGAGCTCTCGATCCCGTGCTCGCCCCATTCGAGCGCACGGCAAACGCGGCGCTCGCCGCGTTGGTCGTGGCGGCAGGCGTCGTGACTTGCATCGTTCTCGTCGCGGCACGACGGATGACGGCGGGCCTGGAGAGCGCGGTCGTCGCGGCCGAGGCGGTGGCCGCCGGAGACCTCGATCGGCGACTGCCTGTTCGCTCGACCGACGAGGTCGGGCGTCTCGCATCGTCGTTCAACGCGATGACGGAGAGCCTACGCTCCACGATGGACCAGCTGTCGCGCAAGGAAGCGCTGGCCGCCGTCGGCGAGTTCGCGAGCGAGCTCGCCCACGAGATTCGAAACCCGCTGACGGCAATCCGTCTCGACTTGCAGCGCATCGAAGAGGGAGCGCGGGATCCAGAATTGGTGGAGGCCTCGGTGCCGCGAATTCTCCGGCTGGTCGACCGACTCGACCGGGCGGTGACCGGCGCGCTGCGTGTCGCCCGCGGCCGAGGCGACGCCGCGAATGGCGAGATCGACATCATGACGGTCATCGAGCTCGCGGCGCAAAGCGCGCGCCCCGAGTTCGACCGTCGCGGGGCGACGCTGACCATCGGCGCGGTCACCCCGCCTGGATCCCTCTTCGGCGATGCGACGGCGCTCGAGCAAGTCTTCGTCAACTTGCTCGTGAACGCGGCTCATGCATCGCGGCCCGGCGGGACGACCCGGGTCGCCGTCACCGGCCGATGAAGGGCGAGTCGCGGTCGCCGTGATCGACGACGGCATCGGGATGGATGGGGCTCAGTTGAGCCGGATCTCGCGCCCATTCAACTCATCGAAACGCGACGGCACGGGACTTGGCCTCAAAGTCGCGCGACGACTCGTCGAAGCCCACTGCGGTACCTTGACGCTCGAGAGCAACGCTGGCGCAGGTACTAGAGCGACCGTCGAGTTGCCGAGAGCGGCTCCGTAGGACGAGGACACGAACCGCTCAACGGCCTCCCCAGACGAATCCCATTCCGAAGCCGAACCCGAAGCCGCTCGCGTTCTCGGTGAGCGCGTCGGCATGCGCGAACGACCCCACGGCGTGGTAGTCGCCCTCGGCGCGCAGCATGAAGTGCCGCGCGACGTACCAGTCCGCGCCCGCGCCGAACCGCGCGCCGGCGGCAGTCTCGGTCGTCGTCGACGTCGCACCAAATGCCGACGCGTCCTCGACGGAGTGCACGTACGGTCCCCCGGCGAGTGAAAGAAACGGACGCAGCGTTCGCGTCAGGGCGAGCGCCTGCGGCGAATAGCGAACGCCGAACAGGATCGGCGCGATCGTGTTGGCGTGGCTGCGTCCGAACTGCTCGAACGTGTCCGTGTTCAGCACACCGACGCTGATCTCGATCGCGGCCTGCGGGCGCACGTAGTGGCTGTAGCCCATGTATCCGAGCTCCCCGGTCGTGTGCGTGCTCGATTGCGTACTCGTGGCCGACACGTCTCGCGCGCCGGTGAGGCCAACGCCCAACGAAATGACGTTCTTCCCCGCAAGACTCAACGTGTCGTCGGACCGCTGCGCCGATGCAGCCGATGGCACGACGAGCGAAACCAACAACGCTGTCGCTGTACGTCGCATAGCTGATTCCTGAGAATGGTGGGTTCCGAGAATGCTACCGACCTCGACCTCAGTACCATGGCTCGGTTCGAAAGGTTTCGCGGCGAACGCGGACTCGGCGACAAGTAAACGGTCTCGCCGACCGTCAGCGTGTGTACCGGACCACCAGTTTGATGTCCCGTTGACGCCACGTTGACGCAGCGCTGATGGCGACCCGCCTACAGTGACTCCGCCGCGCGCCTGATGCGCGCTCGATGCGGAGGAACTGGATGGCGATCAGGTCGGTGTGCGATGTGCGGTGGGGGCCGTTGGCTCGGGCGTGCGAGATCGGGCGTCGCTCCGCCGTCTCCGCATCGGCGATCACCGTTCTGGCGTCGCCGTGCACCGTACCGGCCCAGGGCACACCGGTGCCGTCCATAATCACGCCACGCCTGCGCGTGGGCGTGATGGATCTGAGCGGCAGTGCGCTCAAGATGCAGACGGCGCAGATGATGTCGCCACAGCCCGGAATGCCCGGCGGCATGGGGCCGACGACACAGACGACGATCTCGATCCCGCCGCCGACCGAGTTCGCTCGCGCTCTCACCGAGGCGTTGACGACGTCGCTCGTCGCCACGGGCCGCTTCATCGTCCTCGAGCGGCAAGCACTGGCGCAGGTGCAGCAGGAACAAGACCTGGGTGCGTCCGGCCGCGTGAACAAAGAGACGTCCGCCGAGCTGGGAAAGTTGATGGGCGCGCAAGTGCTCATCACCGGCGACATCACGAGCTTCAACTTCAAGCGATCGTCGATCGGCGGAAAGCTGACGAACGTCATCAAGGGCGTCGACGCCGGCGTCGAGCGCGTCTCGGCGTCAGTGAGCATCGACCTGAGGCTGATCGATGCGGTGACGGGCGAGATCGTCGCATCGATCAAGGGCGAGGGCGAGGCCGCGCAGCAAGGGATCACCGCAGACCTGACCAAGGACGAGAAGAAGTACGACGGCTCGGTGTCGCTGACGACGCCGTTGGGGAAGGCGTCGCGCGGAGCGATCGAGAAGTCCGTCGCGGGCATTCTCGCGAACATCCCGAAGATGAAGTGGAGCGCGCGGGTGATCGACTTCCGCGACGGCGTCGTGTATGTGAATGCCGGAACGGGCTACGGCATGCAGCCCGGAATGGCGCTCGAGATCTTCGATCCGCAGCCCGTGCTGCTCGATCCCGAGACGGGGCGCAACCTCGGCTCCCCCGACAAGCTCATTGGCGAAGTCGTGATCGACAAAGTCGAGGCGCAATACTCGACGGCGACGGCGGTATCGGGAACCACGTTCAAGCGGAACCAGGTCGTGCGGCTCAAAGGACAGGGCCCGAAGCCTTAGCAGACGGTCAGCAACCTCACTCGAGACGCATTTGGAGACTCTCATGCAATCAGCCCGCGCAATCGCAAGCGTTGTTGGCGCCGCCACAATTGTGTCGGTCGGGCGGGCGGACGCGCAGATCTCGCCGGGGAGCAAGATCGTCCAGCTCCCACCAGCGCCGGCTCCTGTTCTCGCCGCCGCGGATCAGCAGCCGCGCACGATCTGGCCGCTCATCCGTTTCGATCTGCCACCGACCACCGTCGCCATCCGCGTCACGCGTCAGCAGGCGGGCGGCACGTCGCCGCTCCTACTCACGCCTACCGACGTGCCGATCGCTTCGGTCAGCAAATATCCCTATCCCGACCGCACCTACTACGTGTGGCCCGACAATTCACTGACGGCGCTTGGATCATACGCCTATTCCATCGCGGCCGTTCTCGGCGACGGTCGAGTGGGGGTCTCCTCCTGGCTTCCCTTCACTGCGCAAGTGTTCGAGCCGCTGAACGTCACTATTCAAAAGACGAGCAGCTACTCGGCCACCGTCTTCTTCGGCAACAGCGCGCCCCCAGCCAGATCCTATCGTCTGTACGGCACCGGCTTCGTCGCGTACGGCGTTGAAGCGACGATGGACAGAATGCATCCCGGTGGGAGCGTGGCCGTCGGAAACCTTGCGGCCGGCACATACAACTGGGTCCTACGCGCGGTGTTCGATCCCGGCGTTCGATCCAACGGCGTGCCCGTATCCGTCACCTTGCCCTGAAGGATCCACCAGCAACCACGAGTCGACACGCGGAGGCGGTCATGTCTCACGAGAACGATGCAAGCAATCCGGCCGAGCCTGCAGTTTCACGACGAGAGAGCGTCAGGCTCGCGGCCGCGCTGGCGCTGGGCGCCGGCCTGGGCGTACCGGCCCAGCTCATGGCGATGGCACCGGCCGCTGCGCAGCTGCAGGTCAAGTTCTACAAGGGAACCACCGACGGCGGCACCCTCCTCGGCGGCGTCGCGCTGACTGATTTGGTGACCAGCTACATCGGCTCGCTCGCCGGCGCGCGGACGCAGGTCAAATGGTACGACCCGGCGGGGCGAGAGCTCGGCACGATGGGAATCCCATCGATGATCCAGGAGAAGGTGCGGCTCGCGTTGACGCCGGGAGAGTAGATGTCGGCCGCACCGCAACCGGTGATGCATGCGCGCGCATCGGCATTCGCCTACCAATGTCGCGCGTGCAGCCGGTGTTGCTACGGTAAGCGCATCCAGGTGAATCCCTATGAACTGGCGCGTCTCTCTCGTGGACTCGGCATCACGACGACCGACGTCATCGCGCGGTTCACGGTGGATGGCGGAACCGCGCTCGCGACTCGCGCCGACACGGCGTGCACGTTCCTCGGAGCGGAGGGCTGCAGCGTCCACGCCGACCGGCCGCTCGTGTGCCGCCTTTACCCGCTCGGCCGAATCGTACAGGCCGACGGCAGCGAGACGTTCGTCGAGAACGAGCCGCACCCGGAGACCGAAGGGTTGTATGGGGACGACGGGACCGTCGGCTCGTACATCGAGTCTCAGTCGGTCGAACCGTTCATCGCGGCCGCGGACCGCTACTTCGCCGTCTTCACACGACTGATCCACGGCGCCAATGCACGCAGCACGGAACCGAGCGCGGACATCGATCCCCGCGTGTTCATCGATGCCGACCTGGCGGTTCTGACCGACGCCGCGAGCCGACAGACGGCAAGTCCAGTCGACGCCGACGCGCTCGTGGATGCGCACCTCGCGCTCATCGAGCGCTGGGCCCAACAACTCTGATCCAGACGGAGACTCTTGTCATGACGCGAATCGCTCGCCTCGCTCCATCGATGCTGTTCATCGCGGCAGTTTCGGCCGTGAGCGCACAACAACCGCCGCAGTTCAAGGCGAACATGAAGCAGAAGGGTTCGGACGGGACGACGTCCACCGGCACGATGTACTTCAGCGGCGCGAAGATCCGAACGGAACTCGCGTCGGACGGCGACACCGCGATCATGCTCGTCGATCCGGCGGCGCGGTCGCAGTACGTGCTGATGCCGAGTGAGAAGGTCTACATGCAAATGCCGATCGGTCAGGGTCCGGTGAGCGGCCCGGTTCCCCGCCCCTCCGATCCGACGAATCCGTGCGCCGCCGGCAGCGGCAACACCGATTGTGTGAAGGGCGCGAGCGAGTCGGTCAACGGACACAACGCGATTCGCTGGGAGTACACGAACTCCGACGGCGTGCACACGCGCGCGTGGATATCGCCGAAGCTGCGATTCGCGGTCAAGACGGAGGACGACGACGGGAACGCGATGGAGCTCAGCAACATCGCCGAGGGGTCGCAGCCGGCGAGTCTGTTCTCGATTCCGACCGGCTACTCGAAGATGGACATGGGAGGCGTGGCGAGCGGGAACCCCACGCCGGCGGGAAGAGGTCGCGGCCGCGGCAACGGGAACGATCCCATCGCCGCCGTGATGGCCAACATGTCGCCGGAAATGCAGGCGCAGATGGCTGCCGCGATGCGGGGCGAGGCACCGAAGGGAGGGCGCGGAACGGCTGCTCCGACCGGGTCCGCCTGGGAGAAGGGGAGTGGATTCGTCGTGAGCATCACGATCACCGCCACGCAGTCAGCTGGACCAACGACACGGACGGAGCCCGGCTCGACTACAAAAGAGCAAAGCAGCTATTCCATCAAGTGGACCGGCTCTCTCCCGCTCAACTTCGGCAGTCCGGCCGCGGGAGTGCCCGGCACACCCGGGCCGCAATGGACTCTGCTCGCCGGCCAGAAAGACATCGGAACCGCCGCGGCGAACAAAGTACCTATCACGCTCGCGGTGGCAACCGAGGCCAAACTCGATCGCTCGTGGACGAGTGACTGCCGGGCCTCTGCAGTCGGTGAATTGGAACCGGGGACCTATCAAGAGAGAATGAGCGCCACGATGCAGAAGAGCGTTTCGATCGTTGAACCGGGCACCGTGCTCATTGGTCAGGGCAACCTCAAGTTGTCGAGCGACCTCAAGACCTACGACCTCGTGGCTGGAATCGGCTCGGTGGAAGGAGAAGAAGTCACCAAGATCCATACCGAAACGACCGGCTGCCGGGACAAGCAGCTGCACAAAGAGGACAAGACGCGCAACAACCAGAGGGCAAACTACGCCGCCGGTTTGGATCTGAAAGGAGAACCGCTTCCCGCGACAGTGTCGACGATCACCGGATCGAAGAAGATGCCGGTCCGTATCGACGGACGTGAGTTGAATGCGAACGTGACGTGGACGATCACGCCCATCCGCTAATCGGAGGACTCGCATGCAAGCACGTACGAGACCGCGTGTAAGGTCAGCCGGGGAGGTCAGAGCCGCCGTTCGACTGTCGCTGGTCTTGGCGGCGGTCCTGGCCACGGAGGCCCGATCGCAGGTCGACGCCATCCGCCGCGCTCGCGACGCGGCGCGCGATGCGACGACGAATGTGGCGTCGCTCTTCGGCAAGGAACCGGCGATCACCACGACGATCGACGACGCACGCGACGGTGTGGCGGCGCTCGACGGGTTCGAGCCCACGTCGTATTCGCCAATGGCCGAGATGCCTCGTGCCCCTGGTGGCACATACCTGCTCGTTCCCGGCACGTACGTGCTCGTCAGCCAGAGTTTCTGCCTCAAGCCGGGGGCATACGGGCCGCGAACAAACTCGGGCTACTTGCACGCGGCGTGGAAGGGCGAAAAGGCGCCGCTCGTTTCGACACTCATCGCCCGAAGTGTGGATCATCCCGAAGTGCCGCAGCGTCAGGTCCAGTTGCTGCTCTGGGCGATCGTCATGCGGGCCGACATGAACCAGTTGTATCCGGAAACGAAACAGGCGGCTCTCAAGCTGCTCACGTCCGCCGAACTGCTCGACCTCGCGGGTTACAAACTGGGGGTCGTTCCGGACGCGGTCCGGGACCGCGCGCTCCAGTCGGTGCCGGAGCCGGCACGGAGCGCCCTCGAAACGGAAAACGAGATGCGGCGATTGCTGGTCTCCGCCGAAACGCAATACGCCGACGTCGAGCGTGTCGCGGTGCGCGAGGGTGCGCTGCCGGCGAGCGAGGCGATGATGAGTTTTCCGGAAGGCCGCTGGTCGTATCATCCGTCCGGCTTTTTCATCCGCTACGCGCCGCGCACCTACACGTTCATGCGGGTGGACATTTACTATCCGGACAAGTTCGAGATCCACCGCGACGGTTCGGGACGCATCACGTCGGTCACGAAGGCGGACGGGCGCGCGATTCGGCCGGATCGCTCACCCTGGCAACTACTCGGAGACGATGGAGCGGACCGGGCGCGGCTGCGCACCCTTCAGTCGCTCTCGCACGGCGTGATGACGGACGCGCGCCGCGAACTCCTCGCGCTCGCCCACGCTGACTACGACGATTTGCGACGCCTCGAACCGGTCGTCGATCGCGACGACAGGGCTCAAGTTGCGCGAGGCAGCGACATTCGGCGCTCGCTCGATACATGGGGATCGCGCGGCTCTCGTCGATTCCTCGCGGTTCGCTGCTCGAACGACGGCTTAGCCCAATGCAAACGAGGGATGGCTATCGGTACTCGGTCGCGCCCGTCGCGAGCGGCGAGGCGGGCGGCACACCGCCCATGCCGGGCGTTGGGAGTTGGAACCCGAGCAGGGGTGGAGCGACTCCAGGTGGATCGTTCCAGCGTCTCGCGCCGTCCGGAAGCCCGATGCCCCTTCCGTCGTACACTCCGCCGCAGAAGGGATCGGACGACGAACCGCCGTCAGAGCCGGACGCCCTCGACAAGGCGCAGAAGATGACCGGGGCGTTGAGCAAAGCCAGCGACGCCTTCAACGCGGCGACGAACCCGGCGGGGTTCATCGGCGGCCAGCCGCAGGGACAGATGCTCGGCGCGGGCCTCGACGCCGCGTTCAGCAATTCCCGTAAGATCTTCAACGCCATGCAAGGAAAGGACTCGGGCGATGGGGAGGAAGAAGCCCCGGAATACCAAACCTTCGCGCGACCGCGCGTCGTCGACATTCCGAAGGTGATAGCAACCTCACTTTCAGCACCGCGCGCCGCCGCGGTAAACGATGCGATTGCCACGACGTTTCGCATGGCAATGGCGCTCGAAGCGGTCGACGCGACGCGCGCCCGCTTCGCCGCCGCGCTCGACGCCCACGACCAACCATGGGTGAACGCGCAAGGACAGGCGCTCATCCACCTGAAGCGGCTGGCGGGGGTCGAGATGGTTCGACTGTCACGCGAGCTCCGCGCCATGCAACGCGCGGCGGGAAACGGCGCGCTCGCGACAGAGGATCAGGTGCGCGAGGCGCAGCGGTCACTCTCGACGAACGGATGGTCGGCGGAGCGCCGCGCCGTCGCGCGCCAACTGGAAACGTCGGACGCGGACCTCGAGACGCAACGACGGCGCGTGCTGGCACTGGATCCGCGGACGACGGCGAACGACGCGCGCAGCACGATGCAGAACCTTCAGGATGCCCTCTACCGATACGGCGCCTATCTCGCTCTGCTGCCGGAGGTTCCCCCACCCTGGGAGTAACAATCTCCTTACGATCGTAGCGGCGCGGCTCGTGGTTGCTTGACAGTCCCGATGACTGGCGGCAACGTCACCGGACTGTGCTGCGCCTCATCACGTTCGGCGGCGCGGGGCTCGAGTCCGACGACGGTTCGGCCCCTTCCCGATTGCGACCGCCGAGACTCGCGCTTTTGGCCGTTCTCGCCGCCGCGGGCGAACGGGGGGTTTCGCGCGAGCGAATCGCCGGGTTGCTCTGGCCCGAGTCGGACGAACAGCGCGCCAGTCATTCCCTTCGGCAAGCGCGCTACGCGCTGCGAAGCGAGCTCGATCTGGAAGTCATCCGATCCGAAGGATCGGTGCTATCGCTCGATTCGGCGACGATAACGAGTGACGTCGCGGAGTTTCACGCCGCGCTTGCCGCCGGCGATCGCCGACGCGCGGTCTCGCTAGCGCGCGGTCCGTTCCTCGGCGGCTTCTACCTGCCGAACGCGTCGGAGTTCGAGCGATGGGTGGAGGAAGAACGCGCACGACTCGCGGCAACGACATCGGCGGCGTTGTTGTCGTTGGCAAACGAGGCGTCGCAGGCCGGTGAGCACGACGCGGCGGTGGAATGGTGGCGTGCGCTGACGGTCCGTGATCCGCTGAGCGGACGTTTTGCGCTCGGGTACGTGAAGGCCCTGTCGGCGCGCGGCGATCGCGCCGACGCGTTGGGGTTCGTCCGCCAGCACACTGCACTCGTGCGCCGCGAGCTCGAGGCGGATCCGGATCCGGAGATCAGACGGCTCGAGATCGAATTGCGCTCAACACCGACGTCGGCCGCCGAGCGGCGAATGCCCGCGTCGATCGAAGCCGTCGCCGATGCGGTCGAGCGGACGGTCGTCGCGGAGCCCGCGCCAAGCGCACCGACGCAGGAGCCCGTGGTCGCGCAGGTGGGTCGGCGACGCCGTGCGCGGCGAATTCTGGTCGCGGTAGGCGCGGCGGCCGTTCTCGTGCTAACGGCAACCGCGGCGGTGGCACGGCAACGCGGCTGGTTCACTCGAGACACGCGCCCGGTGATGGCGGTCGGACTCATTCGCGAGGACGGGCTGCCGGATTCGCAGCGCGTCGGCGGCGTTCTGACGGATATGCTGGCGACGAATCTCGCGCGCGTCGACGGACTCGCCGTGCTCGCGAACTCGCGGGTCCTCGAAATGATGCAGCCGGCGGCCGGGCGGGACTCGTCGGCGGCGTACGCGGACGCGGCGCGGCGGGCCGGCGCCTCCGAGCTGCTCGAGGGACGCGTCACGACGCTGCCGCGCGGAGCGCTCGAGCTGGAGATGCGGCGCGTGGAGCTGAAGAGCGGCATCGTGCGCGAGGTCTATCGCGCGCGCGCCGCCGATCGATATGCATTGGTCGACAGCGTGACGCAGGTCGTGGCGCATCGCTTTCGGCTTCCGTCGCCGACGAGCTCTGTCGCCGCGGCCACGACGAGCTCACCGATGGCGTACCGGCTCTACGAAGAGGCTCTGCGGGCGTACTTCTCTTCCGATCTGTACGCGGCGCAGCGGTTGATGCGCGCCGCGCTCGAGGAGGACTCGACGTTCGCGATGGCCGCGTACTACGAAGCGATGGTCGGGGCGGCGATCGGCATCGACACGCTGCCCGACGGCCGCCGCGTCACCGATGCGCAGCGAACCGCGCTGCGGTTGGCGCGTCGCGCACCCGAGGGACAGCGGCTGATGATCTCGGCGAACCTGTTGATTTACCAACAGGAGCCGGGGGCCCTCGCGGTCGCGGAATCCCTCGGCGCGCGATACCCGGATGATCCCCGCGCCCTGGCAACGCTCGGCCACGCGCGTTGGGCGGCCGGCGACTGGGCTGGATCGGTGCAGGCAATCGAGCGCGCGATCGCGCTGGACTCGGCGAGCGATTCGAAAGCCAGTCCGGTCTGCCACCTGTGCGACGATTATGAAGCGCTTGCCGAGACGTACACCTGGTGGGACTCGCTCCCGGCCGCGGCACGCACCGAGCAGCGTCATCTCAAGGCACGGCCCGATGGCGGGACGCAATGGTTCCGTCTGGCATTCATCTCGGCGCGAATCGGTGACGCCGACGCGGCGCACAGCGCGCTGCGGCGCAGCGTCGCGGTCGGCGGTGGCGATCGCGCGCGCTCCAAGCTGCGAATCGATCTCACGCTGGGCGATTACGAGGCGGTCGAGCGAGACGCGCGCCCGTTACTCGCGTCTTCAGCCCCGATGGAATGGGCGGATGGCCTCAACTTGCTGCTGCTCGCCCTCCGCAACGAGGGACGCCTGCGCGACGCAATCGAGCTCCATAAGACCGGCTGGCTCGCCGGGTTTCCCGCGGTTCCCGCCAGCCCGAACGATTTCGACGCCGGCATTCTCAATCTCGAGCGCGGCGATGCCCGCGCTGCGGCGGCGGTGTTCCACGCGATGGCGAGGCAAAACGGGTCACAGTGGGCATCGGGTTTTCAAGCGCGGGTTCGAACGTGGAACACGACGCTCGAGGCGATGGCACTCGCCGCCGCCGGCGATACGAGCGCGGTCCGGGCCTTGATCGACACCGTCGAGCAATGGGGCAGCCGCAGCGCCTACGGGCGCGATCGAAAGGCGCACCACTACTTGAGGGGCCTCATGTTCGCCGCACAGCGGCGCGACGAGGACGCGGTTCGCGAGTTTCGCGCGGCGATCCACTCGCCGAACCTCGGGTTCACGCGCGTGAACTACGAGCTGGCCCGCGCGCAGCTACGGCTCGGCCGGCCGGCCGAAGCTGTCAACACGCTTCAATCCTCGCTCCGCGGCGAGATCGACGCGTCGAACCTCTACATCACACGCACCGACCTGCACGAGCTTCTCGCCCAGGCGTTCGACAGCGCCGGCCAACGAGACAGCGCCGCGGTGCATTACCGAGCGGTCGTCAACGCGTGGCGACGGGCCGACGCGCGCTACCAGCCGCGTCGGGACCGCTCAGTCGCATGGCTCGAACAACACGCACCCGCGGCGAGCGGACGCTAGCCGCGCCATACCGACTCCAGGGCGCTCGGCGAGCCTACAGCAGCGCCACGGGATCTCGATCGAGCGTCACCCGGAGATCCGCCTGCTTGGGCGCGCGGAATCGCTCCATGAAATAGCGCCCAACGTGTGTGAGGTCCGCCGGACGCTCGGACTTGAGCAACGCATGCCACCGCCACCGATTTTTGATGCGCTCGATAGGACACGGAGCCGGCCCGACCAAGGTCACTCCGTGAATCGCTCGCTTGGTCAGCAGTGAATTCAGCCAAACGACCGCCGATGCGGCGAGGCGGGCGGTGTCGGCCTCCGTGGTGCCGCTGAACACGACGTTCGCCAGACGGATCGTCGGCGGATACGCCGGTGACACGCGCGCCTCGAGCTCCTCGCGGACGAATCCGCCATAGTCGTGATTCACCGCGCAGACCACGGCGTGATGGGTCGGTACGCGCGTCTGGATCAGCACTTCTCCGCCCTTTGGCCCACGCCCCGCGCGGCCGGCCACCTGGCTCAGAAGCTGAAAACACCGCTCCGACGCGCGAAAGTCCGGCAGGTTGATGCCGACGTCGGCGTCCACCACGCCGACCAGCGTGACGTTCGGAAAGTCCAGGCCCTTGGCGATCATCTGCGTGCCGAGGAGCACGTCCACCTCGCCGCTGGCGACGCGGTCGAGGATCTCGGCGTGGGCCCACTTGCCGCTCGTCGTATCCACGTCCATGCGCGCGATGTTCGCCGACGGAAACCGGTCGGCCAACAGGCGCTCGACCTGCTGGGTGCCGAGGCCGCGCTGGCGCATCACCACGCCCGAGCAGCGCGGGCAGGCGCGAGGCAGTTGCTCCGTGTGCCGGCAATAGTGACAGACGAGGCCTTCCGGCGTTCGATGATAGGTGAGGCTGATCGAACAGTTGGGACACGTCGCGACGAACCCGCACGTCTCGCACTGCACGAACGCCGCGTAGCCTCGGCGATTCAGCAGCAGGATGCTCTGCTCTTTCTTCGCGAGCCGGTTCGACAGGGCGTGCTCGAGGTCTTCGCTCAGCACGAGACGCAGCCAATCGGCCGCGTCCCGTTCGGCCGCGGGACGCACGGCGGCGGCGCGCGACGCCTCGCGGCGATCGACGACGCGCACGTCCGGCAACCGCCCGCCGCCGACGCGCTCGGGGAGGGTGATCAGCTTGTAGGCGCCGCGCTGCGCGTTCGCCCAGCTCTCCAAACTCGGCGTCGCGCTGCCGAGCACCACCATCGCGCCCTCGCGACGGGCACGCACGATCGCGACTTCTCGCGCGTGATACCGCGGTGTTTCGCCCTGCTTGTAGCTCGACTCGTGCTCCTCGTCGACGACGATCGCCCCGAGGTCGGCGAGCGGCGCGAAGATCGCCGACCGCGCCCCGACGGCGATTCGCTTCCGTCCTTCCCGCAGCGCCAGCCATTCGTCGTAACGCTCGCCGTCGCCGAGCGCGCTATGGAGCACGGCCACCGCGTCGCCGAACTCGGCGCGAAAGCGATCGACGGTCTGCGGCGTGAGCGCGATCTCGGGGACGAGCACGATCGCCGTCTTTCCGTCGCGCAGCACGAGACGCTTGAGGAGCTCGAGGTAGACGAGCGTCTTCCCGCTTCCGGTGATACCGTGAAGGAGAAAGACGTCTCCGCCCTTCCCACTTCCGAGCGCCGCGAGCGCGTCTCGCTGCGCCGGCGACGGCTCGTGCCCCCTCGCCGCCGGCGCCGCGCGACGAGCAAACGGATCTCGCGACACCGTCTCGGCGGCGAGCGTCACCAACTCGCGCTTCACCAACGTTCGCAGGACGGCCGGCGAGAACTTGTGCCGCTCCGTGAGGTGCTCGACCGGCACCGGCCCGCCGATCGACTCGATCAACTCGAACAACGCGCGCTGCTGAGGTTTGCGAGCGAAGGTCTTCTCGCGCTCGAGGAGCGACGGCAGATCGTCGCGGATCGCGACCACGCGCCGTGTGCGCCGCGAGGGCTCCGGGACCACGGGCGACGCGAGCACCGCCGGCAGCGCGCTTCGGATCACGACGCCGAGCGGAGCGACGTAATACTCGGCGATCCACGCGCAGAGCGAGAGCATCTCCGCGCTCATCACCGGCTGATCGTCGGGAATCGACCCGATCGGTTTGGCCGCGACCTTGCCCGGCTCCACGTCCGTCTCGACGATCACTCCCATGCCGGCGCGATTCCGGAATGGAACGACGACGCGCATGCCGGGGCGCGCCCGGTCGGCGAGCTCCGGCGGGACCTCGTACGTGAACGTGTGGAAGAGAGGGACCGGGAGGGCGACCGAGACGAGCATTCTCGGAAAGGTAGACCCACCGAGACGCCGCGGACGGTCCCTAGTTAGCCCACAGCCCCTCGGCCGTCGGAATCGCCAGCGGCAATCGGACGATGAATGTCGTTCCGACGCCGAGCGTGCTCTCGACTCTCACGTGCCCGCCCAGCTGCTGCGTGAGTCGGCGGGCGATGCTGAGTCCGAGCCCCGTGCCGCCGTACGAGCGCGTGCGCGACTGGTCGAGCTGGCGAAAGTCCTCCCAGATCGCGTCGATTTCGTCGGGGCGGATGCCGACGCCAGTGTCGGCGACGCGGAGAACGACCGAATCCGTCTCGCGATCGACTTGCAGCCGGATCGAGCCTCGGTTCGTGAATTTCACCGCGTTCGACAAAAGGTTCAGCAGGATCTGTTTGAGCTTCGTCTTGTCGGTCAGAAGCGGCGGGCACTGCGCGGCGATGACCTTGCGGAAGGCGAGCCGCTTGGACGTCATCATCGGCTCCACCTGCTCGGCCACCTCGTTGATCAGATCCTCGAGCAGCACGCGCTCGACGTGGACGGGCATCTTGCCCGCTTCGATGCGCGAGAGGTCGAGAATGTCGTTGATCAGCGACAGAAGGTGGTGCGCCGCGGCGCGGCTGCGTGCGATGTAGTCCCGCTGTCCTTCCGTCAACTCGCCGGCGATGCCGTCGAGCAGCAGCGCCGAATAACCGATGACGGCGTTGAGCGGCGTGCGGAGCTCGTGCGACACGCTGGCGAGGAAGTCGGTCTTGAGCTTGTTCGCCTTCGCCAGCTCCTCCGACTGCCAGAGCAGCCGCTCGTTCTGCTGCGCGAGGTCCGAGGTCGCGGCAACGATGCGATCCTCCAGCTCGCCGTTGAGCTGCTTGAGCGCGTCGTACAGCCGCTCGTTCTCGACCTGTTGCGTGAGGTCGTGCAACACCGAGACGATCGCGATCGGCTCGCCGCGGTCGTTGCGGATCTTTCCCGAAACGACTTCCACGGCGAGCGGCGCGCCGTTCATCGGGTGGACGAGCACCATGCGCTCGCGCTTGAGCCGCTCGTCGGTGAGCGCGAACTCGGAGATGAACGACGTGAACATCGTGTCGTTCTGCCGCACCGACTGCGAGACGCGATGGCTGCGCGACCCGCCTTTGGGGCCGTGGAAGAGCTGCTCCGCCTCGTCGTTCATGAGGATGATGTTGGCGGCGCGGTCGGTGACGAGGATCGGGTCGGCGACGTTCTCGAGGATCAGGTTGAGGCGGTCTCGCTCGTCGGTCGCCTCGACCTCGGCCAGACGGACGCGCTGGACCTGCCGCTCCAATTCGTTGGACGCGCGGCGCAGGTCGGTCACGTCGCGCAGCACCGAGAGCACCGCGTCCGCCGGACCGACCCGTTCGGCGATCGGGTGCGTCAGGACCTCGAACAGCAGGTCGTTCCCCTCGTCCGGGTCGACGAGGTTGAGCTCCCGCGGCCCTTCCCCATGCGAGCCGCTCATCGTCGCGCGAGAAAGGAATGAGCTGAACAACAGATTGTTGACCTCGACCGCGCGGCGCCGGCCGGGCGAGTCCGAGTCGCTCACGAACAACAGGTGCTCGGCGCGCTTGTTCTGTACGATGATGTCGTTCCACGCGTCGGTGATCACCACCGGGTCGGGGAGCGAATCGACCATCTGCTGATACCGGCCGCGCTCCTGACTCACTCGCTCGTAACCGCGCTCGGCGTCGATGTGCGCCGCGACCCTCGCGATCACCGGACCGGCGTACATCACGATCGCGCCGACGTCGTCCAGGACCTGCGGTGGGAGCGCTGCGTCGACGATGATGACGCCGCCCGGCGCGTTGGCGAATCCACGGCTCTCGCGCTTCACCATCCGCACGCCGCCGCCGAGCGGGGCGAGCACTTCCGCGGCGTACGATTCCGGCCAGAGCGCGGGCGCGCCGCGATAGTGCGGCCGCGGCATCGGGAACGCGGTCCACTCGTCGAACTGAATCCTGGCCGGCGATCGCGGCGCCGAGTCGCCGACGACGGTCGTCTGCGCCAGCGTGGCGACCATCCATGGATGCGCGCGCTCGGCGATCGTCAGCTCGAGCGGTCCGTCATCGAGACCCGACTGCGACACGAGCACGAGCTGTTGCTCCGAGGAGTCGAACCCGAGCAGACACGCTCGGCGCGCGCCGCTCGCCGCGAGGACGTGGCTCAGCAGGAATCCCGCCGCCGCGTCCATGTCGGGGGCCTCGGCCAAAGCGGACAGCAGCGCCAGCTGGGTGCGATCGCTCGACGGCCGCGCTTGGGCGACGGAAACTGATTCCATCGTCATGACACCCACAATCTTCCCCGCCCGCGCGAACGGCCGCTAGTCCGCCTTCTCCAACTTCAGCTTGATGTTGACGAAGTTGTAGGGCGGCCAGGGACCGGAGTACTTGAACGAAAGCACGTCTTCGTACTTTCGACTCGTCTCCTTCACTCGCTCATCGAATGCTAGTTCCTGCGCGCGTTCGACGAGAAACGCGGCGTTGAGGATCATGCGGTCGCCGATCGGCTTGTTCGACCGGCTCGCGACGGCGACGGGCTTGAGCGCCTCGTGCACGTCGGCGACGTACTGCGAGCTCATCTCCTCGAGCGCCGAATCGACGAGCCGGCCCAACTGCATGCGCGCGAAATACGTCGACGTCGTCGTGTGGCGGCTGATCTCGTCCTTCAATCGGCTGATCTCGTCGTTTTCCTTCTCGAGATTCGCGATGACCTTCTCGCGGTCCCACAGAACCTTGAGCCCGAACTCGATCTTGTCCTGCATCTTGTCGAGGACGTCGCTGAACGCCTGGTACGTGGAGCGGAGCAGCTCGGTAACGTCATCCTCGGAGCGGAACACGGTGCCGAAGGACATCGGGATCACCGTGAACTCCTTCATGACGGTCTCGTTCACGAATTCGTGGGCGAGGACGTTGTCGCGAGTCGGGTCGTAGATCACAATTGGCGTGTCGCTGACCACCGCGGCGAGGTCCTGATAGGCGACCGTGAAGACCCGCTGTCCGCCGCCGATGCCGATTGCCCCAAAGTCCCGCTGTCGCTCACTGCGTACGATGCAGTAGACGTACTTTCCGCCGTCGATCCCGGCTCCTAGTACCGGCGGCGATTCCACGATTTGGGGCTCAGACATGCCTTTCCTCGGTAATGAAAAGCCGACTCTGCCGCTGGCGGGTAAAGCATTGCACGCGGGGGCGTTCCGCGCTAGTCGTGGTGACCAACTTCCGACCGTCGAGTCCGGCGGGGTAGATAGGCCCGAGACATGACCCACATACGTCCGTGGTTTGCCGCTGAGGGAGCATGGCGTCCGTGCTGGGGTCGCTTGGCATTTGTGACCTTGATCACGGTCGCAATGACCGGGCCGCTGCGCGGACAGGTCCCCGCGGGCGACGCGCTTCGTACCCGGGTCCGAGCGTATCGGACCGCCCACGATACGTCAATCGTGCGCGAGTTGCGCGATTTCGTCGCGATTCCGAACGTCGCGTCGGACACAGCCAACATCCGGCGAAACGCCGAGCGACTCCGGACGATGATGGAGTCGCGAGGGATCGCGGCGAAGATTCTCGACTCGCCCAGCGGCGGCTCGCCGGCAGTTTACGGAGAACTGTCGACGCCCGGGGCGACGCGGACCGTCGTCTTCTACGCGCACTACGACGGCCAGCCGGTCGACCCGGCGCAGTGGACCTCGCCGCCGTGGAGCCCCGTCCTGCTCGACAAGCCGTTAGAATCCGGCGGCAAACCGGTGGCGACGGGGGCGGGGCCGATGCAGGGCGAGTGGCGGCTCTACGGCCGCTCGTCGAGCGACGACAAGGCGCCGATCGTCGCGATGCTCACAGCCGTCGACGCGCTCAAAGCCGCCGGCGTCCGCCCGTCGGTGAACCTCAAGCTGTTCTTCGAGGGCGAGGAGGAAGCGGGCTCCGGACACCTCGAATCGATCCTCGAGAAGAACGCCGCTCTCCTCCGCGCCGACGCCTGGCTCTTCGGCGACGGCCCGGTGCACCAATCGCGGCGCCAGCAGGTGGTGTTCGGCGTGCGCGGCGTGACCGGCGCGGAGATCACGCTCTACGGCCCGTCGCACGCGCTGCACAGCGGCCACTACGGCAACTGGGCGCCCAACCCGGTGACGATGCTGGCGAACCTCATCGCCAGCATGCGGAACGACGACGGCCGCATCCTCATTCCGCACTTCTACGACGACGTCACGCCGATCACGCCGGCCGAGCGCCGCGCGTTGGCCAGCATTCCCTCCGTCGACTCGGCCATGCGCGCCGAGACGCTGCTCGGCGCGACGGAAGCGACGAACGCCGCGCTGGTCGAGCGAATCATGCTGCCCGCGCTCAACCTGCGGGGCATTCGCGGGGGCGCCGTGGGCGCGACGGCGGCGAACGCGATCCCGACGGAGGCGACGGCGTCGATCGATTTTCGACTCGTGCCGCGGCAGACGCCCGAGCACGTCCGCCGTCTCGTCGAGACGCACATTCGCGAGCGCGGCTACTGGATCGTCCAGCACACCCCGACGCCCGAGGAGCGAATGCGCCACCCGCGCATCGCGAAGATCACCTGGGAAGCCGGCTATGCACCGACGCGAGTCGCCATGGATTCGCCCCTCTCACAGGCTGTGCTGCGCGCGACGTCGGAGGCCATCGGCGGTCCGGTCGTGGCGCTCCCGACGCTCGGCGGAAGCCTGCCGATGTACACGTTCGAGAAGGTGCTGCACGCCCCGCTCATCGTGCTGCCGATCGTAAACCACGACAACAATCAGCACGCGGCGAACGAGAACGTGCGGTTGCAGAACGTGTTCGACGGGATCGACGTCTACGCAGGCGTGCTGGCGCGCCTGGGAACGTATTGGGATCGGGAGCGGATACGGCCGTAGCGCGTCGAGACATCGGGGGCGTGCGCTGGTCGAGCCTCGCTCGCCGTTCCGGCACTAACAATTGGAAAACGGACACAAACGGAGAACAAACGGAAACAAACGGATCAACAACCTTGGGAACTGCATCGAGCGATCACGCTTGCCGGCGCTGGAGTCAGCCGGTGTGCAGTTCAAAAAAAAGAGCTGTTGCAGTCTCCGTTTGTTTCCGTTTTTCCTCCGTTTGTTTCCGTGTCCAATTGTTGATCTCCACCAGACCGAGCAGCACGGGACCGCTGTGATCCCCAGGTCAGACGGGCACGCCGCGCCGCCGAAGAAGTTCGAGAATCGGCTCGCTCGCCTTGATTTCGTCGAGCTTGGCAGGGATCAACGCGCCGCCGTCGAGGAGCACGTCGACGATGCCGGCGTAGTCCGCCGTGGGCCGCCGCCATCCGTGGAGCGATCCGTAGAACGCCCAGCCGAGTGGCGTGCCGCCGAATTCGCCGTCCCGCGCCTCGGTCGGTGCGCCTCGCGCGACGAGCACCTTCGCCATCTCGACGTCTCCGTGAAAGCCGGCCCAGTGGAGCGCGGTCACGCGCTTCGGCATCGTGGCGTCCATTGGCCAACCGGCGTCGAGGAATAGCCGGACCGCGTTCGCGTTCGACGCCTCGGCGGCGATCGGCAGACGTGCCAGCTCTTCGTCGCCGAGCGTGTCGATGATTCCCGGGTTCTTCGCGAGCAGCGCCTTCGCGTCCCGCTCCTGCCCCAACTCGAGGAGCACGGCGAGCGCGAACGGGGCGCGCGTGCGAGAAATCAGCAGCGCGAACACGTCTTCGTGCCCGAACTCGCGCGCGATCTGGTGCGCCGTCTTGTTGCCGCCGAGGGTCCAGATGTAGATCGTGCCGCCGGCGCGGGGATTCTGCTTGGGGAAGTAGCGCTCGGAGACGCTCGTGCGCACGCTCGCGGGAGCCGTGTCGAGGCAGGCCCGCACCGCATCGACGTCGCCGAGCGCCGCCGCCATGAGGATGTCGGTTTTCGCACCGCGCGACACGAGGAACCGCGCGACATCCTGCCGCTCGCGAATCGCCCATTGGGCCGCGGTAGACTCATGGTCCACGTCGACGGCGTCGATGTCGGCGCCGGCGTCGAGCAGTATGCTCGCGACTTCGACGTTGGCGGCGAAGTGGAGCGGAAGCTGGCCGTCGCCGCCGCGCGCGTAGACTGCCTGCGGATCCTCGCGAAGAATCCGCTCGATCTCGTCGATCATGCCGAGTCGTGCCGCCGCGTGCGGCGTCAACACCGCGCCGCGCTCGCGGAGGAACGGCACGAGCGACGCGTCCGCCGTGTCGATCGGTCCGAAGCTTCCCGCCCACCAGCGGCTGCGCGCGTTCGGGTCGGCGCCCGCGCGAACGAGCAGGTCGATCATCTCGCGCTGCTTCGCCTCCACGGGATGACGGAGGATCGTTCCGCCGAAGCTCTCGCCGGGCGCGGGATCGTTCAGCCGCGACGAGAGAGACTGATCGGCGGCGAGAATCGACTTGGCGCGCTCGACGTCGTCGGCTCGGACCGCGGCCGCCAGATCGGCGAACGCGTCGTCGGTGGTCACCGTCGCGTGACTCCGAGCCCCGGAGCGTCCGGGATCTCGATGCGCCCGCGCTCGATCGTCGCGCCGCGATACGGGTCGTCCGACAGTAACGCCGCACCATCGTAGTCGGCGTAGTCCAGGAGCGGCGCGAAGTGCGCCGCGGCCGTGATGCCGAGGCTCGTCTCGATCATGCAGCCGGCCATCACGAGCATTCCATGTGCCCGGGCGGTCGCGATCATCTTGAGCGCCTCACGCAACCCGCCGCACTTGGAGAGCTTGATGTTGATCCCGTCCACGACGCCGGCGAGCCGCGCGACGTCGGCCGGGCCGACGCACGATTCGTCGGCGATCACCGGCAGCCGGGATCGCTCGCGCACGAAACGCAGGCCGTCGAGGTCGTTCGCGGCGACGGGCTGCTCGACGTATTCGACTCCGCATTCGGCCAGCACGTCGACCATCCGCAGCGCGTGCTTCGGCGTCCACGCCGCGTTCGCGTCGACGCGCAGCAACTTGTCCGGCGCGGCGTCGCGCACGGTATGGATGATTCGCTCGTCGCGATCGGTTCCCAGCTTGACCTTGAGGACGGGATACGCCGCGGCGTCGGCGACGCGCTTGCGCAGCTCGTCGTCGTTCGCCGCGATGGCGATGGTAAAGCTCGAGAGCGGCGCGCGCGCCGGATCCAGTCCCCACAGTCTGTAAACCGGAACGCCGAGCCTCTTGCCGGCGAGGTCGTGCAGCGCGGCGCTGATCGCCGACTTGACCGACCCGTTGAATCGCAGCGCGCGATGCAGCTCGGCCTCGATGTCCTCGATGTGCCAGGGGTCGCTCGAGGCGACGATCGGCCCGAGGCGCTCGAGCGCGGCGAGCGCCGTGTCCGTCGTCTCGCCGTAGAAACGGTTCGGCGCGGCCTCCCCCCAGCCTTCGCACCCGTCATCGGCGATGAGACGCACGCG
The DNA here is from genome assembly GCA_963736315.1 of uncultured Gemmatimonadaceae bacterium. Taxonomy (GTDB): domain Bacteria; phylum Gemmatimonadota; class Gemmatimonadetes; order Gemmatimonadales; family Gemmatimonadaceae; genus JAQBQB01. Next base: position 176,808 of record CAVTOB010000003.1, read on the forward strand.
AAGGAGGCGATGCTCGCTGGCGCCGCCACGCGCGATGACGAACGGATGAGTTGTGTGGACCGTCGCGAGGTCGTGCTCGAGCTTCATCTGCCCGAGAGCAATCCCGCACGGCGCGCGATCGACGCCATGCGGTGCGGCGTCGAGCCGTCGGCTGTCGAGCGGAGGAACCCGATGAGCGCGTCCGCGAGCTCGTTGCCGCGCGCGTAGCGACCTGAGGGCGCCTTGGAGAGACACTTCATCGTAATGTCGGAGAGCGGTCCCGGCACGCGAGGATTCGCCGTGGACGGCGGAACGGCGGTGTCGTGCACCTGCTTGTAGCTCACGGAGAATGCGTCGGCGGCGTCGAACGGCGGCTGGCCGACCAGGGCCTCGTAGAGCAGGATGCCGATCGCGTAGATGTCGCTGCGGCCGTCCACCAGCTTGCCCATCGCCTGCTCGGGCGACATGTAGTGCGGTGTGCCCATCGCGCGTCCGGTCGCCGTGAGGCGCCCGTGGAATCGCGCCGTCGCGATGCCGAAGTCGGTGATGATCGCGTTGCCGTCTTCGTCGAACAACACGTTGTCCGGCTTGACGTCGCGGTGGATCACCCCGCGGCGGTGCGCATAGTCGAGCGCACAGGCGACCTGCGCCGCGACCGCCGCCGCCTTCGTCGGTTCGACCTGCCGCTCCACCTGGATGAGATCGGCCAGCGCGCCCCCCTCGAGGAACGGCATGACCGTGTACACCACGTCGTCGGTCGCGCCGTAGTCGAGGATCGGACAGATGTGCGGGTGGACGAGCTTCGCCGCGGCTTCCGCTTCACGGCGGAATCGCTCGGCGACCTCCGCGTCGCGCGCGAGATGCGGATGCAAGACCTTGATGACGACCTGCCGCTCGAGCTGCGCCTGCTCCGCGATGTAGACCTCCGCCATTCCGCCGCCGCCGTGGCGGCGCAGGACGCGATATCGATTCCCGGTCGCGCGGCGGAGCCGCGTCAGCTCGTCGTCCGGGCGTTCGAACGCGCCGCGCTTGAGCTCGGGCAGCGCTTCGCCGCATCGGTCGCACGCCGCGGACGATGCTCGATTCCAGGTTCCGCACTGAGGACAGAACACGCCTCAGCCCCCGAACTGCATTTGCACGAAGTCGTACGCCGCCCACGGCCCGGTCACCTCGAACTTGAGCCCGTGATGAGCCTCGTGCTGCTCGGCCACGGCGCGCAAGAAGTCCTTCCAGTGGTCGCGCTCGACCAGGAAGGCGGCGCTCGAGACGCGCCCGCTCGACGCGTCGTACGCCAGCGGCACGGCCATGACGGCGGCGCGCCGCAGCGCGCGGACCGCCTCGTTCGCGGCGTTCGCGAGGTCGGCATCCGCCGCACGGTTGGAGTTGTTCGCCATGTGCGAGATGTGCACGCGCGCAGCGGCGCGATCCTCGACGAACTCCAGCGCTCCCGTCAACGCCACGTAGTGAAGCTCCATCCACCGGGTGAGTGCGTCCGCCGACCGAAAGACCACGCCCACCGGCGCGGGGAGCACCGGTGCGATATGGAAGACGGCGTCGACGATGGCCCGGTGCTCCTCGATTCGGGTGCTGTCGACGTCGTCCAGCGCAAAACTCTTCTGGTCAGAGACGACCGCGCCGACGTCCCGATACGAGATGAGCCGCGTTCCCCTGCCCGACCCGGGCACCTCCGGCAGGGCGTGCCCGTCGGAGAGGACGATTCCGTGCATCAGGAGCGGCGTCTGGGTGGGTGACATTGGTCAGGTCTATTCTAGAGCCCGCATGTGCATGACGCACGCCGCCGCCAGTCGTTCCGGAGCATAGCCGCCCTCGAGCGCACTGACGACTCGCCCGGAGCACCACTGCTCCGCACGCTCGACCACGAACCGAGTGAGCTCATGCACGTGTTCGAGCTCGAGCGTGAAGCCTCCCAACGGGTCGCCGGCGAGCGAATCGAAACCGGCCGAGATGAGGACGACGTCCGGAACGAAGTCGGACGTCGCCTCCTCGATCGCGCGCTCGAACGCGTCGACGTAGACCTGAGGCGCGAGACCCGGCGGCATCGGAAGATTCCACACGCTCTTGTGCGGACCTCGGTCATCCGCCGCGCCGGTTCCCGGATACCACGGCCATTGGTGCATGGAGACGAAACGAATGTCCCGCTCTTCCTCGACGAGGGCTTGCGTTCCATTTCCGTGGTGGACATCCCAGTCGACGATCAGCACTCGCTCGGCGCCGTGGCGTTGACGCGCGTAGTGCGCGCCGATGGCCACGTTCCCGAAAAGGCAGAAGCCCATCGCGCGCGCGCGCACCGCGTGGTGACCCGGCGGTCGAACCGCGCAGAAGCTTCGCCGCGGCCCATCCCCGTCGCCGAGCGCGAAGTCGACGGCGTCGAGCACCGCACCGGCCGCCGCGGTCGCGGCATCCCAGGATCCCTCGCTCACGACCGTGTCCGGATCGAGCCGGCCGCCGCCGGCTTCGGTCAGCGCGCGCACCGCTTCCACGTATGCGCGATCGTGCGCGATCGCAAGCTCGTCGACCGACGCGTGGCGCGCTTCCACGTGCGTGATGCGTCCGAAAAGCTCGGGATCGTCGCGCAGCGCCCGGGGAATCGCCCGGAGCCGGCCGGGATGCTCGGGGTGACCCCAGCCCGTGTCGTGGCGACCGCAGTCGGAGCTCGAGATGAGCGCGATCGTCACGGCGGGAGCCTAGCGAACCGGCCGCCTCCGCCGAAACATCATCACGAGGATCGATCCGTCGACGACGCCGGAGTCGGCCAGCGACCCCATCTCGTCGAGAATCTCCCAACCGTGCAGCTTGACGACCATTTCTTCCGGCGCCGCGTCGGGAAAGAGAGCAGTGAGCGCCGCCGTCTTCACGTCGATGACGGGTTGCTCGGGCGGGGCGACGACGCGCACCACGTCCCACACCTCGGGCATCTCGACGCGAATCGTGATCGCCGTCCCGCCCTCGGAGGGGGGAGTGAGCCGGATCGTGGAGCCCCGAGCGCGCAGTGTCGTGACGAAGGGCGCGCTCACGACGACGCTTCAGGAGCGGAGTTCAGCGTCGAGAAGAAGCGCGACACCTGCATGTCGAACAGGTAGCTGGATCCCGTCACTCGGGTTCCGCCGTTGGGATTCGGGGCCACGCCGATCGCGATCTCCTCTCCCCCCTGCCCGCGGAAGGTGCAGAAGCCGGGACCTTCTTCGTCGATGTATGCGGTGTAGAGCGACGGGCGGTTCGCGAAGAACAGCTTGGCGCGAGCGAGCACCTCGTCGGGACTCACGGTGGTGGTCGTTTCTTGAAGCGTGGGCATGGATTGCGAGTTCAGTGGGCCGGCGTCGAACGCGGCGCGCGAAGCGGCACGTCGAGTCGGAAAGTAGAGCCCTGTCCAACGGTCGACGTCACCGTGATGTCGCCGTGCAGGAGCCTGGCAAGCCGCCTGCCGAGCGCGAGGCCAAGCCCCGACCCGCCGTACTCTCGCGTGAGGCCGCCGTCCACCTGCTGGAATTCGTCGAAGATCGAATGGATGGCGTCGGCGGGAATGCCGATGCCCGTGTCGCTGACGTAGTAGACCACGCGCTCGTTCGCGATCTCGAGCGATGCGCGCACTTGCCCCGCCCGCGTGAACTTGAACGCGTTCGTGAGCAGGACGCGGATGACCTTGGACAGCATCCGGCCGTCGCCGATCATCGGCGGGACGATGTCGGGCTCCGAGACGTTGAGCTCCACGCCGTCGCGCTTTCCTTTCGCCGCTTTGAGCGCGTCGCGCATCGGCACGCGCGGGTCCAGCTCGACGAGCTCGAGGTCGAGCGCGCCGCGCTTGAGAGCCGTCAGCTCGAGCAGGTCGCCGATGAGTGTGAGCAGGTGCTCGCTCGCGGCGTTCACCTGCTCCAGCGTGTGCTTCTGTTCTTCGGTGACCGGACCGGCGACGCCCTCTTCCAGGAGCGCGGTGTATCCCATGACGGCCGTGAGCGGCGTGCGCAGCTCGTGCGAGATGTTCTGCAGGAACTGATCTTTCACGCGCCGCGCCTCGAGCGCGTCGGCGTACTGCTGCTCGAGCTGGGTGTTGGTCGCCGTCAGCGCCGCGTTCGCGCGCTTGAGGTCCTGGATGAGACGCGCCTTCTCGGCCGTCGCCGCCATTTGATCCGCCACCATGCGGACCAGGTGACGCGTGTCGCGCCCGACCGCGTTGGGAGACGAGAAGTAGAACGTCACCGTCCCGAGTACGGCCTGCGGCGTCTGCAAAGGCAGCGCGACGAACGAACGGAAGCCCAGCTCCCTCGCTACCTCTCGCCAGTCGTCGAGCGACGGGTCCTGGAAGACGTCCAAGACTTCGATCGTGCGACGCTCGGATGCGGCGACGCCACTCGGTCCGTGGCCGAGCCGCACGCGCATCTGGCTCAGGAACTTCGCGTAGCGCCCGGGCCAATTGTGGACGGCCGCGAGCCGCATGAGATCGCTGCCGTCGTCCACGACGTAGACGCAGCCGAACGACGCGCCGATGAGTGGACAGACGCGGTCGAGCGCGAACTGGAAAACCTCCTCCGGCCGCTCCGCCGTGATGAACGCGTGGACGATCTCGCGAGCCGCCATGAGCTCGCGAAGCCCGACATCTCCGTCGGGGCCACGGTAGGCCGTCGTGGACACCGTCGTCGTCACGTCGACGGAAACTAGAGTAAGGGTCGACCGGTGGACAGGTGGACCGGTGGACCGGTGGACGGGTGGACCGGTGGACCGGTGGACCGGTGGACCGCGAACCAATCTTCTTCTTCTCTTTCTGACCGTTACGGAAATCGAAAACCAAGGGTGTGTTTTTCCCGGTCTCCCGGTCATCCGGTCCACCGGTCCACCTACTTCTTCGGCACCGTCAGCGTCCGAATTTCCACTCGATGGACCAGCACCGACGGCGGCGTGGCCAGGATCGACGCGACCGCGTCGGCGACGTCGCCGGCGGCGAGCGCCCAGCTCGAGTTGTCGCGCTCGGAGAAGCTCGTCGACACGGACCCCGGGTTCACGACCGAAACCTTCACGCCGAAGTCGCGAAGCTCGAGCATCAGCGACTCGGCGAAGCTGTTCGCCGCCGCTTTCGTCGCGGCGTAGCACGTGCCGCCCACGGACGGGCTCCGGCCGGCGATCGATCCGATCACGACCACGTGCCCCGACCGCCGCGCGACCATCGCCGGCACGACGGCGCGCGTCACGTCGAACAGCGCGTTGAAGTTGAGGTCGACCATCTCGATCCACTGCTCGCGGGTCAGCTCGAGCAGCGGCTTGAGCACGCCCATCCCGGCGTTGTTCACGAGAACCTGTGCGTCGATCCCGCCCAGCGCCGCCTCGACCGCCGCCGGGTCGGTGATGTCGATCGGGACGGATCTGCACGATCCGCCGGCCGCGACGATCTCGCGCGACAACGAGGCGAGTGTGTCCGCGGAGCGCGCGGCGGCGACGATGTCGTACTCCGCGGCCAAACGCTTTGCGATCGCGCGGCCGATGCCGCGAGACGCCCCTGTGACGACGGCGATGGGCTTGGCCATGGGGAGAATCTATTCGAGCCCGGGCCGTCGGCGGCGCGGCGGAAGAGCGCCGGCACACTGAACCCGCCGACGCAACACTCTAGCTCAGCATTCGCTCCACGGCACGGAGCAACGGCCCGAACGACAGCCCCTTTCCGGCAATGCGCTCGGCCTGCTCGTGCGCCAACTCGCGCTGGCCTTCGCCGAAGAGCGCGGAGCAGATCCACGGGCCGGCACGCGGATTCCGCCACCAATCCACGTCGTATCGCTCGACGAGCGTTTCGTTGATGAGCGCCTGCAGCTGCCACGCGCGCAGATAGCGCGCGGCGTAGAAGCGCGGGTCGACGTCCACGAACGCGTCGGCGCGGCCGTAGCGAAAGGTCGTCGCCGACGTCAGCCGGTCGACGTACACGTCGGGGAGCGACTCCCAGCTCGTCGCGCCGCCGTAGAGCTCCAGCTCGTAGATCAGCTTGGCGCAATAACGGCGAAGGAAGTGCAGCTCCTCGAAGCCGATCGTGCGAATGAACGCCGGCAGATTCGTCGCGCTCAGCTCCGTGTATCGCGCCAACCAGCCGCTGTCCTGCATGCGATGGTCGAACAGCATCGCGTAACCTTCGGTGATCGAGTTGTCGCCGAGCCAGCGATACTCGAATGCGAGGTCGGGCTGCATGTACGCGAAGTGCAGCGCGTGCCCCAGCTCGTGGAGAAAGGTCATCCAGTCGGTCTGGCCGCCGTGCGGCCGCATGACCAGGTACACCTCGTCCGGCACGCGGACGCTCGAGCAGAAGGCGCGCGACCGCTTCCCTTCTCGCTCGCCCGTGTCGAGCACGATGCGGCCGGCGGCGAGCGGATCGATGCCCATCTCGCGCACCTGGCGCCGAATCGCCTCCTCCATGCGCGCCGCCGGGAACGACGCGTCGAACGACCGGGCGCGAAAGAGCGCGGCCGCGTCGGCGCGGGTCAACTCCGTCGGCGTCATGCCCAAGACCCGACGCGAGAACTCGGGCAGCACCTCGCGCCACATGTCGTCCGTGTCGCGCAGGAAACCCTGGCACGCCGCCGCGAGGTCGACGAGGGAAACGCCGCTGAGCAGCTCGAACGTCTCGACGTAGTCGCCGAGCCCCAGCCGCTCGACGATGTCGCGCTCGCGCTGGAAGCGCTCGCGCCTCAGCGGCGCCAGCTCGGCCGTGACCAGCTTGTCGCGCGCGGCTTCGATCGCATGTCGCGCGGCCGCGTCGCGCTCGTTCGCCAGCTCGATGGCGACCGCCTGGAATTGCAGTTGACGGGTGCCGTCGACGTTCACGACGGCGGTCCCCTCCCACTCGATCTCGCGCTCGTCCTGCGCGGCGAGTTGGCGGGCGCTCTGCGACTCGACTTGCCAGTCGAGCAGGGCACGCGCCGAGCGCCGCTCCTCGGTGCCGTCGGCCGCGGCAACGAAGGCTTCGCGCGTGAGCTCGAACGACTCGTCGCCCAGGATAGGCGCGTGCTTCGCGTACACCGGCTGAAGCTCGGGCGACTGCTTCTGCCCCGAGTAGGCCAGGTAGTACTCGCGCGAGATCTCCTCCATGAAGACTTCGCCCTCTCGGCGAAGCCGATCGAGCGACATGGTCACGCCGAGAGACGCTCCTCGATGATGACGCCGACGCGCTCGGCGGCGATGCGGTCCTGGAGGAGCGTGTCGCGATCACGCACGGTGACGGTGCCGTCTTCGGCGGTCTGTCCGTCGATCGTGACACAGAAGGGTGTTCCGACTTCGTCCTGGCGGCGATAGCGCCGGCCGATCGCGCCCGACTCGTCGTAGAAAACCGGGAACCGCTTGCGCAGGTCGGCCGTGAGCTTCTCTGCGAACTCCGGCATGCCATCCTTCTTCACGAGCGGAAAGACTCCCGCCTTGATGGGCGCGAGCGACGGATGGATGCCGAGCACGGTGCGACCCTCCTCTTCGCCTTCCACCTTCTCCTCACGATAGCCGTTCACGAGGATGGCCAGCGTCGTGCGGTCCGCGCCGACGGACGTCTCGACGACGAACGGCACGTATCGCCGGTTGTTCGGCTGGTCGAAGTACTCGAGCTTCTTGCCGGAGTATTCCTGGTGGCGCGAGAGGTCGAAGTCCCCGCGGTTGTGCACGCCCTCGATTTCTTGAAAATCGAGGGTTCCACCAAAGTCGAACTGGATGTCGAACGCCGCCCGCGCGTAATGCGCGAGCTCCTCCTTCGTGTGTTGATGGAAGAGCAGCCGCCTCGGGTCGAGTCCGAGCGACTTGTGCCACTCCATGCGCTGCTCCTTCCAGTACTCGAACCAGTGCATGTCGGTGCCCGGCTCGACGAAGAACTGCATCTCCATCTGCTCGAACTCGCGGGTGCGAAAGATGAAGTTTCCTGGAGTGATCTCGTTACGGAACGCCTTGCCGATTTGGGCGATGCCAAAGGGCACCTTCTGCCGCGTCGACTGCTGGACGTTCAGAAAGTTGACATAAATGCCCTGCGCCGTCTCCGGACGCAGGTAGGCGACCGACGCGCTGTCCTCGACCGGGCCGATGAACGTCTTGAACATCAAGTTGAACATCCGCGGCTCGGACAACGTGCCTTTCATTCCGCACGACGGGCACTGCGCGTCGGACGTCCCGGGCGTCCCTTTGATCCTCGGGTCGTCGGCGCGAAACCGCTTCTTGCAGTTGCGGCAGTCGACGAGCGGATCGGTGAAGCCGGCGACGTGGCCGCTCGCTTCCCACACGCGCGGATGCATCAGGATCGCGGCGTCGAGCCCCTCGATGTCGTCGCGCGCGCGGACCATCGCGCTCCACCAGCGATCCTTGACGTTCTTCTTGAGCTCGACGCCGAGAGGACCGTAATCCCACACCGATCCCGCGCCGCCGTAGATCTCCGACGACTGGAAGACGAATCCACGGCGCTTGCACAGCGAAACGAGCTTTTCGAGGACGTCGGGTTGGTTGGGCATGTGGGGGGTGAGGGGTTCGGGCGCGAAGGCCAGAAACCGAAATTAGCGAGACCCGGCGGAGGGCGCTGACTCGGCGACCTTGCCGCCCTCGTCGGGTGCGGCGCGAGCGATCTGAGCGCTGCGCCTTGACGCCAGTCAGCCTGACATGTATGATGTACATGTGTGTTGAGAGAGTATCCTATGTCATCATCTCCCAAACGCGTCCGCGAACAGGCCGTCGTCTACCTCGGCCAGCGCGACCGCGCTCTGCTCGAGAATCTGGCGAAAGAAACCGGGCTCTCCCGGACCGAACTCTTCCGCCGAGGGCTGTGGGCGCTGGCGGCCCAGACGTTCGGCGGCAAGCAGGCATCGGCCCTGGAGTATCTCATCGCCAACGCGAGCGACGCGGATGTCCCGCCGGACTACTCCGAGCGAGCTGACGACTATCTCTACGGCGGTGGCTACGACGCACGCGTCGTGCACGAAGGAGAAGGCGAAAAGCAGGACACCAAGCCCGCGACGCGCAAGCGAAAGGCGGACAAGCGTGCGCGTCCTCGTTGACACGAGCGCGCTGCTCGCCCTCGCCTACGCACGAGACCAGTGGCACGCCCGAGCGACGCGCGCCGCGCGCGCGAATGCGTCGTCGGGCGTTCGCTACGTCGGCACGACGCTCGTCCTCGGGGAGTTCCACGCACACCTGCTCTACCTGCGTGGTCCCGCCGACGCGCGCGAGGCGATCACAAGACTTACCCGCGACCCTACGCACGAGTGGCTCGGCGTGGACGCCGACCTCGTTCAGCACGCGACCGCGCGCTGGCTCGCTCGCTTTCCCGATCAGCGCTTCTCGCTCGCCGACGCCGTGAGCTTCGAAGTCATGCGACGCGAGCGCATCACCCACGCGTTCGCCTTCGACAAGCACTTCGAGGCTGCGGGCTTTGCGCTCGTCGAATGACGCTCTATCGCGCGAATGACGTTCTATCGCCGTCGAGGAAAGATCTTAAGTATCCAACTCCGCGCTCAACTTGGGCTCGCTCGGCGCGCGAGCGCCCGTCAGCCGCGCGACGATCTTGTCGCCGTGGTAGCGGCCGTTCTCGATGAACACCTTGTTCGCGTCGTACCCCGCGATCACGACGCCCGCGATGAACAGGCTCGGGATCGTGGTCTCGAGCGTTTCGGGATCGTGCGATGGAATCCCCGTCTGGGCGTCGATCGGGACGCCGATGTCGCGCAGCAGATCCGTGTTGGGGGCGAACCCGGTCATCACGTAGACCAGATCGGCCGGAAGACTCTCCTCCCCCTGCGGCGACGTGATCGTCACGCTGTCCGGCTCGATGCGCACCACCCGCGAATTCCAGCGCGCGGCGATGCTCCCCTCCTTCTCCCGGTTCACGAAATCGGGCAGGACCCACGGTTTGATCTTCTTGTCGAACGTCGGCCCGAAGTGCACGAGCGTGACGCGCGCGCCGGAGCGCCAGAGGTCGAGCGCCGCCTCCGCCGCCGAGTTGCCGCCGCCCACGACGACCACCGTCTGGTCGAAGGCCTCGTGCCCCTCGCGAAACACATGCGTGACGTGCGGCAGGTCTTCGCCCGGTACGCGCAGGTAGTTGGGCGACCCGAAGTAGCCCGTCGCGACGACGACGGCGCGGGCGAGCGTCACGCGAGGTCCGTGCGCGCGCGACTCGGATCGAACCACGAACCCGTCTCCATCCCGCTCGATAGCCACGACGCGCTCGTATTGCCGCACCGGCAAATCGAAGTACCGCACCACCGCGCGGTAGTACGCCAACCCGTCGCGGCGGGTCGGCTTCTCCGTCGCGATCACGAACGGCAGATCGCCAAGCGCCAGCTTCTCGGCCGTCGAGAAGAAGCGGACGTACGTCGGGTAATGCGCGATCGTGCCCACGACGACCGATGCCTCGATGACCACGCAACGCAATCCCGCGCGCTTTGCCGAGATCGCCGCGGCGAGCCCGCACGGCCCGCCGCCGACGATCACGAGATCGACGGCGTCCGCCATGTCAGAAACCGATGATCTGGTCGCGGCGCGTTCCGACGCTCACGTACGTGATGCGCGTCTCGATCAACTCTTGCAAGCGGTCGAGATACGCGCGCGCCTGAGCCGGGAGATCCGTGAGTCGGCGACACGCGCTCGTTGGGCTGAGCCATCCCTCGAGCCACTCGTACCGCGGCGTGATCTTGTCGAGTGCGGCCACGTCACCGGGGAATTCGGTGTGCAGGTCGCCGTCGTACTCGTAGCCGGTACACACCGCGATTCTGTCGAGCGTGTCCAGAATGTCGAGCTTGGTCACGGCGACGTCGGTGAGCCCGTTGATGCGCGTGGCGTATCGCACGACGACCGCATCGAACCATCCGCAGCGGCGCGGACGGCCGGTGGTCGCGCCGAACTCGCCGCCGAGTGTCCGGACGCGCTCCGACATGGCGACGTCCATCTCCGTCGGCAGAGGCCCGGCACCGACCCGCGTTGTGTACGCCTTCACGACGCCGAGGACGGCGTCGATCGCGCGAGGCGAGATCCCCGCTCCCGTCGCCGCGCCTCCCGACGTCGTGCTGCTCGACGTCACGAACGGATATGTGCCGTGGTCGACGTCGAGGAGCGACCCCTGCGCCCCTTCGAGCAGGACCGCGGCGCCGTTCTTGATTGCGCGATGCACCACGAGCCCCACGTCCTCGGCGAGCGAGAGGAGTCGTTCACTCACTCCGGACAGCACGTCGAGCGTCGACTCGACGTCGGCGCGCTTCGAGCTGCCGAAGGCCGACAACTGCGCGTTCGCGTGCGCCACTCCAGCTTCGACGAGCTCGCGCATCCGCGCGGGATGCCGGAGGTCGAGGACGCGGATGCCGCGACGCGCGACCTTGTCCTCATAGGCCGGCCCGATTCCGCGACCCGTCGTGCCGATCGCCTTGGAGTGCACGCTCTCGGCGTCCAGCAGCTTGTGATAGGGCTGGACGAGATGCGCGCGGTCGCTCACATAGAGCCGCCCCTCGACGTCGATTCCGTCCGCGACGAGCTGGTCGATCTCGGTGAACAGCTTCTCAGGGTCGAGCACGACGCCATTGCCGATCGCGCAGCGTACGCCCTGGTGCAGGATTCCGCTCGGGATCTGGTGGAGCACGAACGACAGGTCGCCGAGATCGACCGTGTGCCCGGCGTTCGCCCCACCCTGGTAGCGGACCACCCAATCGGCGCGCTCGGCGAGGACGTCGACCAGCTTCCCCTTCCCTTCGTCGCCCCACTGTGCGCCGACTACGACGACCGTGCGGTGGGACGGGCTGAACATTTTCGGAGCGGTGGCAGGGAGATGGAGCCGGCGGGCTGACGAGCGGGCAAAAAAATACGCCCCGGCGAACCCCGGGGCGTTGTGTGAATCTATCGGGGCCTGGGTCGGAGTCAATGAATGGCCCGACAACAGGTTGGGTCCCGGCGCCTTACTATTGCCCCACGCCGCCCCTATCGTTGAGCCCGCCGCTCGGGCTGCGGCAGCTGCGCTCTCCTCCCGGTAGCACCCTCGCCCTTCCTACCAACCGGAGGCAGTCATGGCCATCAACACCTCGAAGGTCCTCGTCGGCGGCATCATCGGCGGCATCGTCGCAAACGTGATCGACTTCGTGTCGAACACGTACATCCTCGGCGGCATGCAGATGGCCGCGATGACGAAGCTCAATCCGACCCTCGCCGTGAAGCCCTCGGGAACTCAGATCGCCGGGTTCTTGATCCTCGATTTCGTCTGGATCATCGCGACGGTCTGGGTCTATGCGGCAATCCGCCCGCGATTCGGCCCCGGACCCAAGACGGCCGCCTACGCGGGCATTGCCTCGTGGATCATCGGCTCGACTGTCGCCGGCTTCTTCTGCGTCCTCGGCCTGTTCGGTGACGACCTCTTCATCGCCGCGAGCGTCGTTGCCCTCATCAACGCGATCGTGTCGACGATGGTGGGCGCGCGGTTCTACACCGAGGAAACCGCGTAGACGTCAACGCAGAATCGTCGCCGCGACCATCCAGACGGCCATCGCCAGTCCGATGGCGATCTTGGTCGCGGCGGCGGTGACGCGTCCAAGGAACGCGCCCCACGCGACCCGCGCGGCAGCGCCGTGGCCACTTCCCGCGCTCCACTCGGCGACGAACGCGCCGATGAAGGCGCCGGCGAACGCGCCCACGATCGAGCCGACGATCGGCACCGGAACTCCCACGAACGCGCCGATCATTCCGCCGAGGATCGCGCCCCACGACGCGCGCCGCGATCCGCCGTAGCGCCTCGTGAATCGCCCGGTGAGCACCCACTCGAGCCCCTCGGCGATCACCATCAACGCGCCGACGCCGACTACCGTGACGAGTCCGATGCCGCCGGCTGGGACGACCAGGTAATAGCAGAGCGCCGCCGCGAACAGAACGAGTGTTCCCGGAAACCCGAACGGGATCATCACGAGACCGAGCAAGATCGCGGCGACGAGCAGCAGCTGTTCCATTCACACCAACCTCGACGCGGTCCGGGCGAGCACGCGCGCTGCGCCCGCGATCCCCACGCCGCGCATCGAGCGGAGATTGTCGCGCGACGTGTGGATCCTCAGAAGCGTACGCAGCGTGCCGCGGCTCAGTGTCAGCGTCTCCCACCCGGCGTCGGCGAGCGCGACGCTGTCGGTGAGGATTCCCGGTAGCAGGCGCCGGATTCGCAGAGTTTCTTTCGACGCGGCTGACGCTTCGGCGAGCGCCGACAGAAGGCGGGATGGGCGGCGGCGCGTGTACATCGCCGTGAGGGGGCCCCCGTCGTCGACGCTGTCGCAGTTGAGCGCGACGCCGGCCGGCCGCGACCGCGCCCACGCCCGTGCGCCGGCGAGCGAGAGCTCCTCGGCGTCCGTGATCACCACGCCGATCGGGAGCGCCGGAGAGAGCGCGGCCGCGGCGCCCAAGACCGCCGCCACGCCGCTGGCGTTGTCGACCGCTCCGGCGCTCCGCCGGCCGACGACCGATAGCATCAGCGGCAGACCGCCGACCCACGCCACGACGAGCGCCGCGACCGCGGCACTCGGGCGCGCGAGGAGCGACAGCGCGACTCCGGCGAGGCCAACCCCCAGCACGACGACGCCGGCGACCCGCACGAGCATCGGAACAGGCTGGGACTTGGAGTCGAGATGCGCGACAAGCCAGAGCTTCGCCGGCGACGAACCGCGGGTCGCCTCCACGTTCATGCCGGCTCGGCGCATGAGCGGAGCGTTCAGCACGCCCCGCGCCAATCCGATCGCGACCGCGATCGCGAGCCCGATGATGACGATCGCCAACCACGGCACGTCCGCCGCACCACGATTGGCGGCGACGACGGCCATGGTGGCCGCGGCGGGCAGCAACAGACCGAACGACGGCGCGCCGAATCGACCCGCGAACGCGGAGTACTCGAACGGCTCCTCGCGCACGATGAATCCGAGGCGACGCAGCTCGATCGCGCAGTAGGCGCGCGCCTCGGCGATGGCTGCGCCGCCAGTCGGACGCGGACTGGCGGCAAGCCGGGCGAGGTGTGGTACCCCGCCCGCGCGGTTCACTTACGCCGTGACGAGCTCCGCACTTCGCAGTAGCTCCGCCACGGTTTTGAGTTGCGCCGGCTCGAGCGGGAGCAGCGGCGGCCGAACGGGTCCGCCGACGAGCCCTGCGCCGACGGCGTCCATCGCCGCTTTCACACCCGCGATGCCGAACTCGCCGATGATCTTCGCGCCGAGGGGCGTCATGCGAGCCTGCGCCGAGCCGGCGGATTCGCTCTCTCCGCGCCGGAAGGAATCGTAGACGTCGAGCGCCAACGCGGGCGCGAACAACGAAGATGCGAGGATGCCTCCGCGCGAGCCCATCCCGAGCGCGTCGAGGAACATCGGCGCATTGCCCGTGAGCACCGCGAACGTGTCCGACTGCGCGGGCATGTACGACGCGAACAACTGGCGATCCCCCGAGCTGTCCTTGATGCCGATGACGTTCGGGTGCTGCGCCAGATCCGCCACCAGCGACGCCGGCAGCGCGAAATGCATGTACTTGGGGATGTTGTACAGGAGAACCGGCGCCGGCGACTCGTCGGCGATGCGGTGATAGTGCTGCGACAGCGCGCGCTCCGTCATCGACGGGCCGTAGTAGTGCGGCGCGACGACGAGCACCGCGTCCGCTCCGCGCCCCGCGGCGTCCTTTGTGATCCGGATGCACGTTCGCGTCGATTCGGCGCCGGTGCCGACGATCAGCGGTCGGTCGCGGGGAACGGTCGCGCGGGCCACGTCGATCAGGGCGTTTCGTTCCGCCCCGCTCAGGAGGGCGGCCTCCCCGGTCGACCCGTTGACGACGATTCCGCGAATGCCGGCGGTGAGATGCGCGCGGATGTTGGCGCGGAATCCCGTGAAGTCGAGCTCTCCGGTCTTCGGAGAGAACGTCGCGATGACGGGGGCGTGAATCCCCTCGAGCAGCTTGTTCATTGTGCCAGGAAGTCTAAACCTCCTGTCTGCAGTCCGTCGAGCGCCGCCTCGACCGGCGGCGGCGGCGCCTCTTCTTCCTCCCCTTCGGGTTCCGCGGCCCGATGACCGTTGGCCCGCGCCCCTCCTCCCCCCGACGAGTCCCCCGAGAACATCTTCATCTGAAGCTCGAAGTCGGACGGGTTCGAGGCCGCCGCTTTCGCGACCTCGAAGGTCACCACGTCGTTCCTGACGAGATCGGCCAGACACTGATCGAAGGTCTGCATTCCGTACTGCTCGCGTCCCGAGGCGATGAAGTCGCGGATCTCGCCGATGCGCTGGCCATCCATCATCAGATCGCGGATCGACGGTGTGTTGATCATGATCTCAGCCGCCACCGCGCGTCCCTTGCCGGCCTTCTTCGGCAGAAGCCGCTGCGAGATCACCGCGTACAGAGATTCGGCCAGCCGGATGCGGATGATCTCCTGCTCCTCCGGCGGAAACATGGCCATGATGCGGAGGATCGTGCTCTGTGCGTCCGGCGTGTGCAGCGTCGACATCAGCAGGTGGCCGGTCTCCGCCGCTTTGATCGCCGTGTCCACCGTCTCGGCGTCGCGCATCTCTCCGATCATGATGACGTCCGGATCCTGACGGAGCGCGGCGCGCAGCCCCATCTTGAAGTCCGTCGTATCCGAACCGACCTCGCGCTGCGTGATCGACGAATGGTTGTCGCGGTGCAGGAACTCGATCGGATTCTCGAGCGTGAGGATGTGGCGGCTCTCGCGCGAATTGATGTAGTTGATGAGCGCGGCCATCGTGCTCGACTTGCCGGAGCCCGTCACGCCGGTCACCAGCACCATGCCGCGTTCAACGCCCGCGATGTCGGCCAGGACCGGCGGGAGGCCGAGCTGCTCGAACGTCGGAACCTCCCACGGAATCACGCGCATGATGATCGAGAACGATCCGCGCTGGCGCATGATGTTCACGCGGAACCGCCCGATCCCCGATGCGGACCACGAGCAATCGTAGTCGAGAATCTTGTCGATGCGCGCCTTGTCGTCCTCGTTCTGCATGAGGTGCAGGGCGATCGAGCGAGTCTGGTCCGGCGTCAACGCCTGCTTGGTGAGCGGGACGAGCTCGCCATGAACCCGCGCGCGGAACACGTCGCCCGCCTTGATGTGCAGGTCCGAGGCTCCGCGGTCGACCGCCGCCTTGATGATTTTCTCCATCATCAGTAGCCGGCCTGCTTGTCCACGAGGTTTTTCAGGGGCATCCCGCTCACGTAGCGCCGCCAGTTGTCGAGGAAGAGATCCAATTGCCGGGGCCAGAAACGTCCCGGCGAAACAGGCGAGACGTGCGGCGTGAGCAGAACTTGCCGGAGCTGCCACAGAGGACTGAACGTCGCCAGTGGCTCCTCTCGAAATACGTCCAGCACCGCGCCGCGCAGCCTTCCGTCCCGCAGGCGTACGACGAGTGCCTCTTCATCCAGCAACGCACCGCGTGCCACGTTCACGACGATCGCCGAGCGCGGCAGTAGATCCAAACGCTTACCATCCAGTAAGCCAGCCGTGTTCGACGTCAGCGGGGCGGCCAGAACGACGACGTCGTGCCGCGGCAACTCAGCGTCGAGCTCCCCCAGCGACACCACCCGCTCGAACCCGGGCGGAGGACCGAGCTCCGGCCGCCGTCTGATTCCGGTACAGCGGGCGCCCAGCGCGCTCAGTCGCTCTCCGACCGCCTGTCCGATCCCGCCCGTTCCGACGACCAGCGCCCGCACGGTGTCCATCTCGCGCAGCGCCGAGTCGAGGCGCACGAACGGCGTCTTGTTCCACTCCGTGCGGTGCTGTTGGTCCGCCGCGTAGTCGAGCCCCCGAAGAAAATGGAGCACGCCGGCCACCACGTACTCCGCCATCGGTATGGCGTGGACGCCGGCCGAGTTCGTGAATGCCACATCGCTGGCGAGCATCTCGGGATAGAGCGCGGTCCCGACGCCGGCGGCGGCGGAGTGTACCCAGCGGAGATTCGGCGCGGCGACGAGCAGTATGCGGGGGATTCCAAACCCGAAGTAGACCTCGGCCCCGCGAACGGCCTCGAGCACTTCATCGCTGGGACGCGGCGGGCCGTCGCCGTCGGAGCTCGTGGCGGCTTCGACCATGTGAATGGTCCACCCGGGCGGGGCCTCGGCCGTGATTCGGCGCGCGCCGTCCGGCGTGAGCGCCCAGTTCTTCGACGTCGCCGCGAGATCGACGACCAGCAGCCGCGTCGTCACTCGGTGATGATGCTGACCACGTTCTTGTCGCGGCGGAGGGCGTCGACCATCGCGTCGAGCTGCTTGGTCGCGCCGACCAGCATCAGTTCGAACGTCCGATCCTGCTCGTGCTCGAACGTTCGGTGCGAGAAGACGTGAATGCCTTCCACTCGAATGAGTTTCTCCATTTGCCCGAAGGTTACGCCCGGCAGTACGCGCAGCGTTGCGCGGACCCGCCGCCGCATCCGCATCAGCCGCTGCTCGAGCGGCCGCAGGCCGACGAGCACCAGCACGATGAGCGCCGTCCCTCCCAGCGCGTCGACATAGGCTCCGGCACCCACGGCCGCGCCGATCGCCGCGACCACCCAGATGGTCGCCGCCGACGTCAGCCCGACGATCGCGCCCTCGGCGTGCAGGATCGCACCCGCGCCGAGGAAGCCGATCCCGGAGACGATCTGCGCCGCGATGCGGGTCGTGTCGCCGTACGGGCGGCCGTCCGGCGTGAACCCGATCTGCGCGATGTCGATGGAGAGTTGGGTGAACAGCGCCGCGCCGACGCAGATCAGAATGTTCGTGCGCAGCCCTGCCGGTTTGTTCGACAGCTCGCGCTCGATGCCGACCGCGCCGCCGAGAAGCGTGGCGAGCAGCAGTTTGACGAGGACGGTGAGGCGGAGCGCGGACGCCAACGCGGCGAACGGCGTCGATGGAGTCTGCGCGGCGAACGCGGCAAGCTCTGGCGTCATCGAGATTGAAAACTGCCCGGACGCGGCGGCGCGCGCCAGCGGTTGGTTCAGTGGAGCGTCGGTGCTTGCAGGAACGCGAACACGACTTGCATCGCGATCAAGCCGAGCGGCATGGCGTAGGCCGCGATCGAGAATCGGACCTCGTCGCGCAACGACGACCGGTAGACGAGCCAACACGCCACCACGACCGCCGACTCGATGACGACGTCGCGGTACGAGTGGGTGTAGAGATGCAGCCCGACGGATGGACCGCCGGGCCACGTCGGTTTGAGACCCGTCACGCAGTCGGCTAGCCAGTGCGAGACGTACGTCGCGCCCACCACCGCCGCATCGGCAACGCCGAAAAACGGCAGCGTGCAGAGCGCGACGACCAGCGAGACGATTCCAACCGACACGAGCGAGTGCGACACCTCGGGGTTCGGATGGTGCATGACGTGGCTCAGGAGATCGATCCAGTCCGGTCCGAACGCGACGGGAACGAGCAGCGCGAGCGGCAAGCTCGGCCTCTTTCCCTTCACGAACGTCGCGATCGCGGCGTGTCCTGCGAACACCGGGTCCTGTCGCTCAACGCGGACGGTTCAGCCGGCGGTCGATCGCGACGAGCCAGATCCACGGCGCCAGAAGACCGGCCAACGTGACGGCTCTGATGGCGACGTTTCGCGGCACGAGAGTGATCGCGGCCAGGACGTGCGCGACGTTCAAAAGCCCATCCGGTCGCGAACGACGTCCATCGTCTCGCGGGCCAGCCGGCGGCACTTCGCCGCGCCGGCCGAAAGCGCGTCGTCCACGAGGTCCGGTTTCGCCTCCAGCGCCGCGGCGCGGGTGCGAATCGGGACCAACTCGGTCTCCATCGACTCGGCCAGGACCTTCTTGCAGTCGATGCAGCCCCACCCCGCCGTCATGCATTGCGTGGCCACGTGCTCGACGGTGGCAACGGGGCTGAACGCCTTGTGCAGATGGTAGATGTTGCAGACCTCGGGCGTCCCCGGGTCCGTGCGCTTGATGCGTTTCGGGTCGGTGACGGCCGGCCGCAACTTCGCCCAGATCGAATCCGGCGACTCGAGCAGCGCGACGGTGTTGCCCATCGACTTCGACATCTTCGTCTGGCCGTCGAGTCCCATGATCCGCCGCGTCGGCGTGAGCAGCGGCTTGGGCTCGGGAAAGAACTCCTCGCGCTCTTCGCCGCCGTCCGCCGTCCGTCGTCCCGTGAGCCGTCCGAACGACGCGTTCCACCGGCGCGAGATGACGCGCGAGAGCTCGAGGTGCTGGACCTGGTCTTCGCCGACCGGCACCATGTCGGCGCGATAGAGCAGGATGTCGGCCGCCTGAAGCACGGGATAGTTGAGGATCCCCGCCGGGACGCTCTCCTGCCGCTGCGATTTTTCCTTGAACTGCGTCTGTCGCTCGAGCTCTCCGAGTGGAGTGATCGTGTTGAACATCCACGCCAGCTCCGTGTGCTCGGGAACCTGTGACTGCACGAAGATGGAGCACTGGTTCGGATTGAGGCCTGCGGCGAGGAGCGAGACCGCCATGGCCTGGCGTCGCTCCCGCAGTTGCTCCGGCTCGTAGGGCTGGGTGATGGCGTGGTAGTCGACGATGCAGAAGATCGACTCGTGCTCGTACTGCAAGCGAGCCCAATTCTTGACCGCGCCGAGGTAGTTTCCGATGTGCAGCTCCCCGGACGGTTGAATCCCACTGAAAATCCGTGACATCCGTTCAACATAACAACGCTCGGGCGCTGCTCGCGACTTGCGTTGCCGCGGCGGCGAGCGCCGCGGACATCATACGACGCGGCGCCGAGACGCGCGGCTCGCTCACCTGGGAACGGAAGGGCGCGACCGATTTCGTCAGCGACGTCGATCGCAACGCCGAACGAGCGATCAACGAGATCGTCGCGTCGCGTCATCCGGATGCGCGCATACTCGGTGAAGAGTTGACGCCGTCTACCGAGAACCGGTCGGGGCTCGTGTTCGTCGCCGACCCGCTCGACGGCACCACGAACTTTCTGCACGGCTATCCGTGGTACGCGGTGTCGATCGCCGCATTGGTCGACGGCGAGCCCGTGGCCGGGGTGATCCTCAACGCGGCGACCGGTGAGCTCTTCTCCGCGACGGCCGGCGGCGGCGCGCGCCGGAGCGGCCAGCCGATCCGCGTCTCGACCATCGACGAGCCCGCGCTCGCGATCATCGGCACCGGCTTTCCGTTCAAGACTCCTCATCTCGTCGACGCGTACGTGCAATCGCTTCCCGTCGTGATGCGCGACGTCGCCGGAATCCGCCGCGCCGGTTCCGCGGCCCTCGACCTCGCCGACGTCGCGTGCGGCCGCTTCGACGGATTCTGGGAACTGTCGTTGGCGCCGTGGGACGTCGCCGCGGGCATTTTGTTGGTACGGGAGGCGGGCGGCGTCGTGACCGACGCGTCCGGCGCTCCGGCGACGGTGAGCCACACCTCGATCGTCACCGGCAATCCGAGCATGCACGCGTGGCTGTTGGAGCGCGTGCGCATGTGACGGCCGCGCGCGACGCGCACGGGTCGAGTCCGGCCTTCCTATATTGAGGCACGTTTCGGGGCGCGTCGTCGGCGCCTCATGTTGTTACACCCACCGCCCCCAGACCGCCGCAAGCAAGATGAAGCTCGTCGAGTGCGTCCCGAATTTTTCCGAAGGCCGCCATCCGGAGGTCGTCGCCGCCATCCGTGATGCGATCGCCGCCGTCGAGAGCGTCGCGCTGCTCGACGTCTCGTCCGACGCGTCGCACAACCGCACCGTCGTCACCTTCGTCGTGGGAGTCGAGCACGCCGTCGATGCGGCGTTCGCCGGAATTCGCGCCGCGCGCGAGCGGATCGATCTCAACTCGCACAGCGGCGAGCACCCGCGCATGGGAGCGACCGACGTCGTCCCGTTCGTCCCGCTCGAAGGGTCGACGATGGAGGATTGCATCGTCCTCGCCAAGCAGCTCGGCGAGCGCGTCGGCAAGGAGTTGGAGATCCCCGTCTTTCTGTACGAGCGCGCGGCCACGAAGCCCGATCGCGAGAATCTCGCCGACATCCGGCGCGGCGAGTTCGAGGGAATTCGCGACGAGATGGCGAAGGGCGCCGCGAATCGCGCTCCCGACTTTGGCCCGTCGAAGATCCACCCGACGGCCGGCGCGGTGGCGATCGGCGCGCGACCGTTTCTCGTCGCGTACAACGTCTATCTCGGACCGGCATCGAACCTTCAGGTCGCGAAGAACGTCGCGAAGGCGGTGCGCGGATCCTCCGGCGGACTTCGCTACGTAAAGGGACTCGGCCTCGAAGTCGACGGCCAAGCCCAGGTCTCGATGAATCTCGTCGACACCGAGAAGACGCCGCTCTACCGCGCCTTCGACGCGGTGAAGATGGAAGCGGAAGCGCAGGGCGTGTCGCCGACGTGGAGCGAGATCGTCGGACTCGTTCCCGAGCGCGCGCTGTTCGAGACCGCAGCGCGACACATCCAGCTCCGCGACTTCAAGCCCGAGATCGTGCTCGAGAACAAGGTGCGCGCGGCGGTGCAAGGCGGCGAATCGGTGTCCGGGTTCATCGCGTCCGTCGCATCCTCGGCGCCGACACCGGGCGGCGGCAGCGTCGTCGCGCACGCGGGCGCGCTTGCCGCCGCGCTCGCGCAGATGGTGGCCGGACTCACCGCCGGGCGAAAGAAGTACGTCGCCGTCGACGCGGACATGCGCGCGCTCGGGCTGGAAGCGGCGGCACTCGTCAACACCCTGTCGGCGCTCGTGGTGAAAGACGCCAACGCGTACGGCGCCGTGTCGGCGGCGTACAAACTCCCATCCGAACCGGCCGACGCCCTCGCCAAGCGGAAGCGCGCGATCGACGACGCGCTCATCGGCGCGGCCGAGGTCCCGCTCGAGACGGCGCGCGCCTGCGCGAGGGTCGCCGAGTTGGCGGCCACGTGCGCGGCGAAGGGAAACTCGAACGCCGTCTCCGACGCCGGCGTCGCCGCGCTGCTCGCCGACGCCGCCTGCCGCGGCGCGGTGTACAACGTCCGGATCAACGTCGCCGGTCTCGACGACAAGTCGCGCGGTGCGGGTCTCGTCGCCGAGGCAAATCAGTTGCTCACCAAGACGCGCTCCCTCGTGGATCAGGCGACGGCTGCCGTCGAAGCCGCGATCGGCTGACGACAACTGCAACTGAGAACTGCAACCGAGAACTGCAACTACCTCAACGGGCGTCTCGCGCGCGCGACCTAGTGGCGCTTCCCGTCGTCCGGGTGGCAGGCCTCGTCGATCACGACCGCGACGGCGAGTAGGAGCACCTCGTCCTCGCTGCTGCGGATGTCGATGCCGTAAGTGTCCGCCCACGCGAACCATTGCTTCGACACCGACGCCACGACTCGCTCGCCGCGCAGAATCTGGTACTCATGGTCGGTGAGGTTCCCCTCGGCGTCGAAGTTGTCGTCGATGCCGGGCACTTCGACGGTGAAACGGTGTTTGAAGAACGCGAGCGGCTCCTTGCGGACGGTCGCGACCACGTTCCCGCCGCGGAAGATCTCGTACGTTTTTCCCCACGACAGCACGCGCTGTTTGATGAACGCCAGCTCGTTGCCGGCGAGGTCCTGGAACGAAAGTTGGTCGCCGATCGTGAACGCCTTGCCGTCCACGAAGTAGAGGTCGTTCCCGTCCTTGTCCTTGATGTAGTAGTCGTCGCCCCAGGACAGCAGCTTCTGCTTCATCATGAATTGCATTCGGCGCCTTCTCGCTCGAGTCGTGAGGTGAGTCGTGCCGCCTACTTCTTCGCGGCCACGTCGACCAGCGTGCGGTAGATCATTTCCGTTCCTTGCTCGAGCGACGCGACGCTGACCTTCTCGTCGTTCCCGTGCATGCGCGTCAGCTCGTCGGCGTCGATCGGATACGGATAGATGCCGTACACCGGCACGCCCCGCGACCGCCACGCCCCCGCGTCGGTCCCCGCCTGGAAGAGATACGGCGTGACCTCCGCACCCGGGAACGTGGCGTGCGCCTCTTTCTCTAACGCGCGATAGAGCGCGGTTGTGTCAGGCGACTCGGGCGCCGACACGTAGACGCGACTCCCGATCGAGAAATCGAGCCCGGGATCGCCGGCCACTTGCTTCAACGTGGCGACCACAGTGGCTGGATCGGTCCCCGGAATCAGCCGCAGGTTGATCATCGCCTGCGCCGACCCGGGGATGACGTTGTTGCGGAACCCGCCGTTGATGATCACCGGCGCGATCGTGTTGCGGATCAGCGAGTGCAACAACGGATCTCGGCTCACGATCGAGTCCGCGCGGCGCGCCTTGACCGGGTCGTCGCCGACGACGTCACGATAGTAGCCGGACATCGGCGGCGCGCTCGTTTTGGAGAGCGCGAGGAAGAACCGCCTCGTCGACGGCGAGATGGTGAGCGGCGTCTCGTACGCCGAGATCTTCGCCATGCCCCGCGCTAGCGCGAAGATCGCGTTGTCGGGGCGCGGCATCGAGCTGTGCGTCGACGTTCCGTGCGCCGTGATCGTGAGTGGGATCGACAACTTGTCCGCGGTCGAGATGCTCACGTACCGCACGTGCCCGTCGTCGCCCTTCATGATCCAGCCGCCCTCGTTCAGCGCGAACTCGGCGTCGATGTCGGACCAGTTGCTTTTCGCCAGCCATTCCGTGCTGTACGGCCCCCCGCTCTCTTCGTCCGCCTCCGCCAGAAAGATCACGTCGCGCGCGAGTGGAACCTTTCGCTCGGCGAGCATCATCACCGCGCGCGCGAAGACTGCCATCCCGCCCTTGAAGTCGATCGCGCCGCGGCCGTAGACGTAGCCGTCCTTCTCGATCCCGTCGAACGGCTCGAGCGACCACTTCTCGCGCTCCACGCCGACGACGTCCGCGTGCGCCGCGACCAACACCGGCCGCTTCGACCCGTCGCCCCGCAGCCGCGCGATGATGTGCGTCTTCGCCGAATCCGGCGTCGGCACGATCTTCACGTCGAAGCCGAGCGCCCGAAATCGCGCCGCGAGGACGTCGTCGACCGGCTGCGTCCGCCCCGGCGGGTTCGACGAGTTCGCGCGAATCAGTGCGCGCAGCAGCGATGCGGTCGACTCTTCACCCGTCTGTGCGCCGGCGACTGCCGAGCAGAACAGCGCTGCCGCGGCGATCCAGGGCAGACCTACGGCACGCGCTCGAATCATGTGGGTGGTCGGCGGAGGGAGGATGCGGACCTCGGAAGACCCGATCTATCTACTGGCCGACGGTCCGCCTGTCCACCTGGACGCGGGCAGCTCGCTTGATCTCAGTTGCTGGCGTGACCTCTCGATGCCTCGACGCTCGATGCTGGTCTGGCCTCTGTCTGGCACCCGCCGCGTCCTTGTCGCGCCGCCTCTATTTGCTCGACAGATTCGCGAACATGTCCCAGTACACGGCAACACCGCATCGCTGACCGGCGCCCGAGTCCCACATGTAGCGCTGGTACTCCTTGGGCACATCAGCCGGCGCGGGGTAGACCTCGAGCGCCATCAAATCCCACGGAACATCCGGCACGAAATTGGCCGCGGTTGCCGGGCGCCCGTTGACGAGCGACACCATGCAGTGAAGTCCGTTGGCGACCGGAATCCTCCGGTTGCCGGTGCGCGTCGGCCGCACGTCGATTCGGAATCCCGGGATGTCGCGAAAGAGATCCGCCGTCGTGAGCGGGTCCTTGTCGTCGATGTCCATGTAATCCATGAAGACGCCTTTGTCCCCGCGCTTCCGCCGGCACATGAACCCGTCGACCGAGCGCTCCGGGCAGCTGCCGTCTTCGCGGACGACCACCGTATCGAGGTCGGCCATCCGGTGGTCGAGCGTGATCTTCACTTCGGCCGACCCGTCGCCATGGATGTCCGCCGTCGACTCCCCCGCCGAGTAGCCGAGCTTCCTGGCGTGGAGGACGTACTGACCGCCGCCGATGCCGGCCATCGTGAATCGGCCCAGCGAATCGGTGCGCGCTCGGTGCGGGCCCGGCGTCGCGACGACCTCGACGTTGATGAGCGGGCGGTCGGCGGAATCGCGAACCACGCCTCGCAAGGTGCCCCCGCCCCCGCCCCCGCCCTGCGCGGCGAGCATAGCCGGAAGCAAGACCAACGAGCCGAGGGACACGGCCGACAAGCGCATAGCCAGGAACCTAAGGGGTGGTGTGGAGGACCGCGCCAACTGGGCGCCAGACGATCGCGAAGTGCGCGCCACGGAGACGAACCGGAGCCCTGTCGCCGCCCGGGCTCGGCGAACATTATTGACGATCTCCCGCGACAGACGAGCGACAATGAGCATTCGCGAAGACCTCGAGCTCCTCGACCAGACCCAACACGAGCTGGAATTCCTCGGCGAGGAATTGGAAGAAACCCACGGCATCGACCGACGCGACTTCGTGTTCTGGTCGCTCGTGACGGCCGCCGCGAGCACGTTTGGTTTCGGCGCCAGCGCACTCGCGCAGGCGCCCACTACGGCCCCCGGTACGACACCGCCGCAAGCGGCGCCGCTTCCGCCACTCGGCAACGGCGAGCCGGTCTCGTGGACCTTCCAGCCGTATCACGAGGGCACCGGCGCGCTGATGGAAAAGCTCATCAACGAGCGCGGCGCCGCGGCCTTCCAGCGCGCGACATTCGTCGTACAGCCGTGGACCGGAAAGGTGCCGACCGATCCCAACGAAATCGCGTTCCTCCCCGCGCACCGGCTCTCCGCACTCATCAAGGGCCGTCACATCACGTCGACGCAGCTCACGCGGATCTACCTCGACCGCATCAAGCGGCTCGATCCGACGCTGCTCTGCGCCGTCACGATCATGGAAGACCAGGCGATGGCCGAAGCGGCAAAGGCCGACGCCGACCTCAAGGCCGGCAAGTACCACGGCCCGCTGCACGGCATCCCCTACGGCGTGAAGGATCTGTTCTCCGTGAAGGGCGTGCGCACGACGTGGGGCTCGAAAGACTTCGAGAACCGCGTCATCGATGAGGACGCCGAGGTCACCGTGCGGCTCCGCAACGCGGGCGCGGTGCTCATCGCCAAGCTCGCGACCGGACTCTTCGCGCAAGGCGACCAGTGGTACCGCGGCCGCACGAACAACCCGTGGGACATTCGCCGCGGATCGAGCGGATCGTCGGCCGGCCCCGCGTCGGCGACCGCGGCGGGCTGCGTCGCATTCGGCATCGGCACCGAGACGTCGGGCTCGATCGTGTCGCCGTCTCGCGAGTGCGGACTCAGCTCGCTGCGTCCGACGTTCGGCCGAGTGACGCGGCACGGCGGAATGGTGTTGGCGTGGTCGCAGGACCGCGTCGGGCCGCTCTGCCGCACGATCGAAGATTGCGCGATGGTCTTCAACACGATCCACGGCGTCGATCCGAAAGATCCGGGCACGGTCACCACGCCTTTCCATTTCGACCGCAACGTCAAGCTCGCGTCGATGCGCATCGGGATCGACGCGAACGCGCCGAAGGAATTCGTCGACAAGCTGCGCGAGCTCGGCGCGTCACCGAAGGAGATCGCCGCGCGGCCGGCGGCGGCCGGCGGTGGACTCGGCGTCGAGTCGTCCGCGGCGTTCGATTCGTATGTGCAATGGAAAGCGAAGGAGCTCGGCATCGACCTCGCCACGATCCCCGAGCCGCAGGGTCGCGGCGGCTTCGGCGGAGGTGGTGGCGGCGGAGGCCGAGGCCGCGGCGCGCCGGGAGATTCGGTGACGCTCGCCGGGCGTGGCGGTGCGACCGATAGCGCGGGCGCCGGTCGCCGCGGTGGTCGTGGAGGCGGCGGCGGTGGTCGCGGAGACGCCGGAAATCCAACCGGCATGGCGGCGCTCACGCGCTGGACTGGCGGCCGGTTCCCGCGCGCGTTCGACTTCGTTCAGCAGCAGCGCCGGCGTCAGATCCTCATCACGCAGATGGCGGAACTTCTCAAGGATTTCGACATGTACGTGCCGGGGGCGAACGGATACGACGTCGGGCTGCACGCCCAGACGGGACATCCGTGCGCGGTCGTGCCGTACAAGTTCGAGCCGCAGCCCGCGGGTCGTGGCGGCCGAGGTGGCGCGCCCGTCGACTCGTCGACGCCGGCGGTGACGTACAATCCGCAGCCAATCTGCGCGGTGCTCGCCGGGAATCTGTACAATGACGACAAGATTCTTTCGGTCGCGCATCAGTACCAGATTCACACGGACTGGCACACGAGACACCCGTCCATCTAGTCGGAGGAGGAACAGCCGCCATGCAACGCCGCGATCTGCTTCGTGCTTTCGGTGCCGCGACGGCGCTCGCGTTCATTCCGCGCGACGCGATGGCGGCGTGGGAGCGCGTCGCGAGCGGCATTCGTCCCGCCGCGGGGCTGACCGACGCGCAGCTCGCGCTCGTCGGGGCGATCGCGGACACGATTCTCCCGCGCACCGACTCCCCTAGCGCGACCGACGTCCGCGTGCCGGCATTCGTCGACGTGATCGTCAGCGAGAACTACACCGAGGCCGACCGCACCGCGTTTCTCGCGGGACTCGACACGCTGAATACCTGGACGCCGATGGCCGCGGGTTCGTCGGACACGACGGCGCGGGCGAATCGCGCTTCACGTGCCTTTGCTGATCTCTCCAACGACGAGCGTGGTGCCGTGCTGACCGCCATCGAGCACGCACCCAGCCGCCGCGAAGAGCCGATGCGCACATACTGGCGCCTCAAGGGTCTCGTCATTCACGGCTACTTCACGAGCGAGCGCGTGTCCAAGGACGTGCTCCACGTCGAAGTGATTCCCGGCCGCTTCGAAGGCTCGGCACCGCTCGCCACGAAAGCGGCAAGCCCATCTTCACGCGAGATGCACGACCATGCGTGAAACGACTCATTTCGACGCGATCGTCGTCGGCTCCGGTATCTCGGGCGGCTGGGCGGCGAAGGAGCTGACCGCGCACGGACTCAAAACGCTCGTTCTCGAAGCGGGCGGCCCCGTCGATCCGAACCACGACTTCGTCGAGCACGTGCAGCCGTGGGAGATGCACTTCCGCGGACTCGGCGACCGCAAGCTGCTCGAGGCCGACTATCCCGTGCAGCGCGATTGCTACGCGTGCGACGAGATGGGACACAAGTTCTTCGTGAAGGACGCCGAGAATCCGTACACCAATCCGCAGGACGCGCCGTTCAAATGGTTCCGCGGCCGCCACGTCGGCGGGCGCTCGATCACGTGGGGACGACAGGTCTATCGCTGGAGCGACCTCGATTTCACGGCGAACGCGAAGGACGGCCACGGCAACGACTGGCCGATCCGCTACGCCGACATCGCGCCCTGGTACTCGCACGTCGAGCGCTTCATCGGCATCACCGGCGCGCACGAAGGGTTGTCGCAGCTCCCCGACGGCGAGTTCCTGCCGCCGATGCAGATGACCTGTGTCGAGCAGGATGCCCGGCCCGAAGATCCTCAAGGCGTTCGGCGGCGAGCGCGTGATGACGATCGGCCGCGCGGCGATTCTCACGCAAGAATCACAACGGCCGCCTCGCCTGCCACTACTGCGGTCCGTGCGAGCGCGGCTGCATCACGCACTCGTACTTCAACAGCCTCGGCTCGACGCTTCCCGCCGCGGCGAAGACGGGCAACCTCACGCTGCGGCCGAACAGCGTCGTCGCCGAAGTGATCTACGATCCGAAGAAGGGACGCGCGAGCGGCGTCCGCGTGATCGACGCGCAGACGATGGAGTCGCGCGAGTACACGGCGCGCGTCGTCTTCCTCTGCGCGTCGACGATCGAGTCGGTTCGCCTGCTGCTCAACTCGAAGAGCACGCGGTTTCCCGACGGCCTCGCCAACTCCAGCGGACTGCTCGGCCGATACGTGATGGACCATCACTATGGGTCGGGCGCCGGCGGAACCGTGCCCGGCTTCACCGACAAGCGCACGATCGGCCACCGCCCCAACGGCATCTACATCGCGCGTTTCCGCAATGTGAAATCGGCGCACCCGAACTTCCTCCGCGGCTACGGGATGCAAGGCGGCTCGGGGCGCGGCGGTTGGGGACGCGGGTCGAGCATGCCCGGCTACGGCGCCTCGTTCAAACAATCGTTGATCGACGAGCTCGGACCGTGGTCGCTGTCGGCATCTGGTTGGGGCGAGACGCTTCCCCACCCCGACAATCGCGTCACGCTCGATCCGAACGTGAAGGACAAGTGGGGAATTCCGTCCGCGCACATCGAAGTCCGTTGGCGCGAGAACGAGCGCGCGATGGACGAGGACATGAAGACGGCAATGGCCGAGATGCTCGACGCCGCGGGATGCACGGACGTCCGCACGCACGGATCGAACAATCCGCCCGGCCACTGCATCCACGAGATGGGCGGCGCGCGCATGAGCAAGACGGCCGGCGAGGGCGTGCTCAATCGCTGGAATCAGGCGTGGGACGTGAAGAACCTGTTCATCACCGACGGCGCCTGCATGGCGAGCAACGGCTGCCAGAATCCGAGCATCACGTACATGGCGCTCACGGCGCGCGCGGTGTCGCACGCCGTGACGCTCACGAAGCAGAACGCGCTGTGACGCGCGACCTCACTCGGCGCGAAGCGCTCGGCGCTGTCGCCGCGCTGACCGCCGGTCTCGCGCTCGCGCCGCGGAGCGCGCTCGCCGGATCGACGAGCGCAGCGCGCGCGTCGCGACTCAAGCAGTCCGTCTCGCGGTGGTGCTACGCGAAGATTCCGCTCGACGACCTGTGCGAGTCCGCGAAGTCGATCGGCTACAAGTCGGTCGAGCTGTTGAGCGAGCCGGAATGGCCGGTCGTGAAAAAGCACGGACTCGACTGCGCGATGGCCAACGGCTTCGGCCAGATTCCCGTCGGGTTCAATCGCCCCGACAACCACGACAAGCTCGTGGCCGACGCCGCGCGGATGCTGCCGCTCGTCGCCGCGGCCGGAATTCCGAACATCGTCGTGTTCAGCGGCAACCGCGCCGGCCTTTCGGACGGCGAAGGGATCGCCAACTGCGTCACCGGCCTCAAGCGCGTCGCACCCATGGCTGAGCAGCACGGCGTCACGCTCTGCCTCGAGATGTTGAACAGCAAGGTGGATCACAAGGACTACCAGGCCGACCACACCGCGTGGGCCGTCCAGGTCGTGCAGGGCGTCGCGTCGCCGCGCCTCAAGCTGCTCTACGACATCTATCACATGCAGATCATGGAAGGCGACGTCATCCGGACGATCCGCTCCAACTCGCAGCACATCGCGCACTACCACACGGGCGGTGTCCCCGGCCGCGCCGAGATCGACGACACGCAGGAGCTCAACTACCGGCGCGTGATGCAGGCGATCGCCGATACCGGGTATACAGGCTTCGTGGGACAGGAGTTCGTTCCGAAACGCGACCCGATCGTGTCGCTCAAACAGGCGTACGAGATCTGCGACGTCTGACCGACGTCCCTCCGTTCGCTTGCCCCTCCTTGTGGCGCCGAACATCTTAACCAGCAGTCACCCGCTGTCGGCTTGTCCACCCGTCCACCCGTCCCATGGCCCCCTTCACTAAATCCGACTACATCTGGCTCAACGGCGAGCTCGTTCCCTGGGCCGACGCCACGATCAACGTCAGCGCCCACGGGCTGCAATACGGCACCGGCGTGTTCGAGGGGATGCGCTGCTACGAGACGCCGGACGGCGCCGCCATTTTTCGTCTCGACGCCCACATTCGGCGCCTTTTCCTGTCGGCGTCGTTCTACGAAATCGAGATTCCGTTCGACTTCAACCAACTCTGCGCGGCGTCGCTGGACGTCGTGCGGGCGAACGGCCTGACGAACGCGTACCTGCGCCCGCTCGCGTTCTTCGACTCGTACAGCTTCGCCGTGTGGCCGAAGGACTGCCCCGTGACCGTGGCGATCATCGCCGTGCCGGGCAAGCCGTACTTCCAGGGCGAATCGAACCGCGGCGTCCGCACGACCGTCTCGACCGTGGCGCGCATCGATTCGTCGACGCTGCCGCCCTTCGTCAAGGCGTGCGGGCACTACACGAACTCCGTCCGCGCCGTGCAGGAGGCCATCCGCCGCGGCTACGACGACGCGATTCTGCTCAACTCGAAGGGCGACGTCGCCGAGGGATCGGGCGCGAACCTTTTCGTCGTGCGCGACGGCACCCTGATCACGAACGACGTGGACGCATCGATCGTCATGGGTATCACGCGCGACAGCGTCCTCACGATCGCACATGACCTCGGTATCGAAACCATCGTGCGGCCCATCAGCACGACCGACATCGCGCTCGCCGACGAGCTGTTCTTCTCGGGCACCGCGGTCGAGATCATGCCCGTCACGGAAGTCGACGGACGCACGATCGGCGACGGACGTCCCGGCCTGGTCACGAAGCGCGTGCAGCAGGCGTTCTTCGACGTCGTGTATGGGCGAGACGCGAGTTATCGCGAGTGGCTGGCGTACGCGTCCCACGGCGAGGGGTCGGGCGCTACCAGGGAAGCGGTCGCCGGCGTCTGAGCGCTGGCGGAGTGCGGTAGCGCGCGACTCGCGCGCTACCGCATCGAGAGCAGTTGCACCTTGAAGACGAGCGTCGAGTTGCTCGGGATCGCCGGCGGCCTGCCCTGGGTGCCGTACGCCAGCGCCGACCCGATCGCGAGCAGTCGCGTGCCCCCGACGCGCATGCCGACGATGCCCTGATCCCACCCGGGGATGACCTGTCCGACTCCGAGGACAAACCCAAACGACGCCTTGCCGACGTTGCTGTCGAACTGCGTGCCGTTCGATAGCCAGCCGGTATACGTCACCGAGTCGGTGTGCCCCGACGTCGCCACCGCACCGGAGCCAGTAACGAGATCCTGGTAGTAGAGCGCATCCGACTTCTTCGTCATCGCCGAAATGTTGACGCCGAGCGACGCGGCGTAGGTCTCCGTCGCTGGGTTGGTGCCGCCGCCTAAGTCAGAGCCAGCGGGTCCCGACGAATCGCCGCAACTGACGACGGCCGCGAACAGCGCGCACGCGGCCAAGGTGCTCTTGGGTGACAACGTCTTTTTCCTGTTGGAGGGTGGGGCTCAGCGACCGGTTCCGTCGCCGGCCACCGCTGGTACACCGTACGCTCCGGTCTGCATGCTCGGCGTCGCCTCGTTGACGACACCCGCCGGCAGCGTGAGCCGGAAGCAAGACCCTTCGCCTGGAGCGCTCGTCACCGTGAGCTCGCCGCCCATGCCGTGGGCGAGATCCCGGCTGATCGACAATCCGAGGCCGACCCCTTCGTTCGTCCGCGTCAGCGAACGGTCGAGCTGCACGAACGGTTCGAAGATCTCGCGTTGGCGGTCGAGCGGAATGCCGGGACCCGTGTCGCTGACCTCTATCGCCACGGTCGCGTCGTCGAGGCGCCGCGCGCTCATCGTGATCGTCGCGCCGCTCGGCGAGTACCGAACGGCGTTCGAGAGAAGGTTGAGCAGGATCTGACGCAGCTTCTCGCGGTCGGCGAACGCCCCCAGCTCCTGCTCGCAGCGATGGACGAGGGTCTGCTCCTTGGCCGTCGTCTGCGGCAGGACGAGCGCCTCGAGGCCTCCGAGCAACGGGTTGAGCGCCACGTCTTCGCGCGCGTACGTGACCTGCCCGCTCTCGATGCGGCTCAGGTCGAGCAAGCTTGCGATCAAGCCGAGGAGATGCGATTGGCTCGTGCGGATCCGGGAGAGGTCGCGGCGCTGCTCCTCGGTGATCGGCCCGCGCACGCCCATCTCCATCAACTCGGCGTAGCCGCCGATCGCGTTGAGCGGCGTGCGCAGCTCGTGACTCATCGAAGCGAGGAAATCGGATTTCGCGCGATTCGCCGTTTCGAGCAGCTTTCGGTCGTCGCCGATCTGCCGCGCCATGCGGTTGAAGCTCGACGCCAGACGGACGACCTCCTCGGTACCCGCCGTCGGAACGCGCGTCGAGTAGTCGCCGCTCGCGACCGAGTCGGCGGCGCTCGTCAGCTCGGTGAGGGGTCGGAGCACGCGCCGACCGACGAACCACGTGATCAGCGCGCCCACCAGGGTGAGCATCGCGCCGAGCAGCGCGAGCTGTCGCGCGGTCGCGTTTGCAACCGTCAGGATGGCGGCGCGCGGCGCCTCCATCCCCAAAACGAGCGGGGTACCAGCGACCCGAGCCTCGGCGAACAGCACGGGTCCCACGGACCGAATGCGTTCCCCCCTTCCGCCTTCGCTGGAGAGGGTGGAGTCCGCGGGGGTCTCGGGGAACCCGCCGAATGACGTCCACGTGCTCCCGTCGGCGTTTTTATAGTAGCCGGCCGACGAGTTGCCGCTGAGCTCACGAATGGTCGCCTCGGTCTGGGGATTGGACGCGATGTGCCGCCGCGACGCGACGAAACCGAGGAGCTTGTTGCCGTCGCGAACCGGCATCACGAGCCAGAAGAGCGTGCGGCCCGCGACCCGCTGCAGCTCGCCGATCTGCACGGAATCGACGATTCGCAGCGAGTCGAGGCCGCGGTCGCGGATCGATTCCGGCTCGGGCCCTTCGGCGGGGATGGTGAGCCCCAGGGTCGCGCCGCTATCGGTGCCCACCGATCCCAGCCGGCGCCCGGTCTGACTCCAGAGCTCAATCGGCAGGCCGGAGTCCGGCCGAACGTCGAGGCGCCGTAACGCGGCACGTGCCGCGTCGAGAGATTGCGGCGCCGGCGACTCGAGTGCGTTGCGAATCGCCGCGTCTTCCGCGACCCGCGCGAAACGAACCTGCGTGGTCCGAATGGCACCCGCCGTCACCATCGCCAGCTGTTTGACGCTCCGATCCAGGCCGACCCGTGCGTCGTTGATGGCGGCCCGGGTCAACGTCGCCCAAACGACGATCACGGCGATGCCGAGGACCGCCGCCACGATCGCGGTGCTCGCGAGTGAAAGGGTTTGTGCCGCGGAAAACCGATATCTGGTCAGGGTAGAATCTCCACGCGAACGAATCACCTCTACATGCAGGGCGCCATGCAAGGGGCGCGCCCCAACGGGCTCGGCCGCACGTCCGCTCGATCGTACGATGCAGCGATCAGGGTAGAACGCGATAGGTTGCGCTTCCGGCGGCGTCACGCAAGGTCGCCCCGTATTGGCTGCGAGCCCTCCGCTTGGCGCTATCCGGTTCGATCGCCACCCCGGCCGCGTCGAGGGCGGCCGAGAGGCCGGCAAGCTGCGCCGAATCGCGAAGAATGAAGACGCGCATGTGGGTCCAGATCGACGGAGCAGCCTGCGTGGTCATCCGTTGGGGGCCGCATGCGAGCACCCAGCCGGCGACTACCACGACCAAGGCGGGCAGGAACGGCGGGGGGCCGGATTGCGACGGGAGGGGCATGCGTGAAGCTGTCGCCCGCGCCGCCTGTTCGCCAATCCAGCCACTTCCGAACCGCTGCCCTTGCCTGAAACCAGGCCGCGACGCCTTCGTATAGACAGTCGATATGTCACGTCCGAACCGGCCGCCGGCGCGCAAACCATCCGCTCTTATCGGGTGTCTATAGGAGAACCATGTCCCAGACGACGCTCCTCCAGGGCACGCTCGACCTGCTCATCCTGAAAGCGCTCTCCCTTGGCCCGCTGCACGGCATGGGCGTGTCGCGGCGCATCGAGCAGGTGACCAAGGGCGCCTTTCGCGTCAAACCCGGCTCCCTCTTCCCCGCCCTCCACCGCATGGAGGAGGCGGGATGGCTGGAGTCCTACTGGGGCGAGTCAGAGACGAAGCGCCGCGCCAAGTACTACGAGCTCACCCGCGGCGGCCGGCGGCAACTCAAGGAAGAGACCAGCGAGTGGTCCCGGATCTCAGTCGCCATCGGGTTGGCGCTGCGCAAGGCATGACGTTCAACGCATGAGGGTCCCATGTTCGACCGCGAGCGGCAGGATCGGGAGCTGAACGACGAGCTCGATGCCTATGTCGAGCTGGTCACGTCCGAGAAGGTCAAGCAGGGGATGACCCCCGAGGCTGCGCGGCGGGCGGCGCTCCTCGAGACGGGCGGTGTCGAGCAGGTGAAGGAGGAAGTGCGCGACGTGCGCCCGGGGGTTCTGCTCCAGACGCTGATGCAGGACGCGCGGTACGCCGTACGCACGCTTCGCAAGGCGCCGGTGTTCACCCTGGCCGCGGTCGTGACCCTCGCCATCGGCATCGGCGCGAGCACCGCGATCTTCAGCATGGTGAACGGCGTGCTGCTCCGGCGCCTCCCGATCGGCAGCGGGAACAGGCTCGTCCACCTCACCGCGCAGTCCACCCAATCGCAGTCCGACGGGTACTCGGTGATCGAGGTGGCCGACCTCAATCACGACCTCCAGACGATGAGCGGCGTGGCCGAATACCATAGCATGGCCTTCCAGCTCTACGGCTACGGTGACCCGCTGCGCGTGCAGACCGGCGTCGTCTCCGACCGTTTCTTCGACATGCTCGGCGTCAAGCCGCTGCTTGGCCGAACCTTCCGCCCCGGCGAGGAAGCGGTCGGCGCGCCGCCGGTCGTCATGCTGAGCTACAAGTTCTGGATGGATCAGTTTCACGGCGATTCGTCCGTCGTTGGCGCCGCGTTCACGATGAACGACAAGATCCATCACGTCGTCGGCGTGCTGCCGCCGATGCCGGCCTATCCGAACGACAACGACGTGTGGATGCCCGCCGGGGCGTGTCCGTTCCGTTCGGCGCCGTCGATGCTCAACGACCGCGGCATGCGGATGGTCGCGGCCTTCGGCGTCCTCAAACCCGGCGTTTCGATCGATCGGGCACGGACGGAGCTGGCCGCCCTCAACGCGCGTTACCGCGCGGCGTACCCCGCCGTGTATCCGGCGGAACAACACCTGCGATTCGGCGCCACCAGCGCGCGCGAGGAGATGACCGCGCGAGCGAAGCCGATTCTGCTGATGCTGCTGGCGACGGCGGTTTTCTTGCTCGTCGCCGCGATCGCGAACGTCGCGAACCTGAGTCTCTCGCGCCAAATGCGACGGTCGCGCGAGCTCGCGCTCCGCGTCGCCCTCGGCGCGGGGAACGCGCGGCTCTATCGACAGCTGACGCTCGAGAGCCTGGTGCTGGCGCTCGTTGGCGGCGCGTTCGGCGTGCTCATCGCGTCGAGCGGGATCGGCCTTCTGCGCAGCGTCGCGACGCGATTCACGCCGCGCGCGGACGAAATCCACATCGACGCGACGGTGCTCGCGTTCGCGGTCGCGCTGTGCCTCGCAATCGCCCTTGCCGTGGCAGCCGCGCCCTTCGTGCACCTGCTCGGCCGCCGCAACGTCGCTGACGCGCTTCGCCAGGGAAACAGTGGGACGATGGGTACCCGTGGCGATTTGCGCGCGCGCGGCGTGCTCGTCGTCGCGCAGGTGGCCATTGCATTCGTGATGCTCGTCGGTGCGGGGCTCATCACGCGCAGCCTCGTCGCGCTGGAGCGCGTCGATGCCGGCATCGACGTCCGCAGCGTGCTCACGGCACGCCTCACGCTCAGCTTCACCAAGTACCGAACCAACCAGGCGGTCAACGCGTTCACCGAGGCGTTGCTGGGGCGCCTCAGCGCGCTCCCCGGAGTGACATCCGCCGCGATCGGCAGCACGCTGCCGTTGAACGGCGGTCAACCGAACGATCAGGCGTTCCGGATCGAGGGCATCCCGAACGCCCGCGGCGGACGAGGTCCGCACTCGAATCTCACCGCCGTGAGCCCGGATTATTTCCGGACGACGAGCATCCCGGTTCTTCGCGGCCGCGAGTTCGCCACGACCGATCGCGACACCGCCAATATCGTTGGGATCGTCAGCCGGCGCCTGGCGGCTACCTACTGGGGAAGCAAGGATCCTATCGGCACGCGCATCACCCCCGACTCCGGCCGCACGTGGGTGACGATCGTCGGCGTGGTCGGCGACGTACGCCAGGGGCGCCTCGATGGCGACGTGACGGACGAGATCTACTTCCCGGTGGCGGTCTCCGGGAACGGGGACCTTCGCGTCTTCCTTCGCACAGCCGGCGCGATGCCGCCCGTCGTGCGCGCGTTGCGAGCAGCCGTCGCGGAAATCGACAATCAGCAGCCCGTGTCCGCCGTACAGACGTTGGAGCAGGTCCGCGGCGCGCAGCTGGCCGAGCCGCGACTCACGACGACGCTACTGTCGTCGTTCGCGATTCTGGCGCTCGTGCTGACGGCGACGGGACTCGCCGGCGTGATCGGCTACGGAGTCACGCAGCGGCTGCCGGAGATCGCGATTCGCATGGCCCTCGGCGCCGACAGCTCGCGAGTCGTCCGGCTCGTGATGCGAGACGGGCTCGGGATCGTCGCCGCGGGGCTGGTGGTCGGGTTCGGGATCGCCTACGTCGCATCGCACCTGATGACCAAACTCTTGTTCCAAGTCGCAGCCACCGACGTCTCCACCTATGCGGTCGTCGTCGCGGTCGTCCTGGGCACAGCGGTCTTGTCGTGTTTCGTGCCGTCGCGGCGTGCGCTTCGCGCGGATCCCGCGGCGGTGTTTCGAGGCGGTTGACGGCGATGGTCCGAGCTATGCGCGCCTCACCGAAATCGGAGACCAATCGGGACCGGCTTGTACCACAACAGCTGAACCCCGTGGGGTAGATCCGGATAGGCGCCGCGATTGACGGCGCCGAGGACGAACCGCCGCCGCGCGTAGAATCGACAGGCCGGAACGTTGACGTTCTGCGTCTGGGATGGCCCAGCGCGTACTCGAGGGCGAGGACTGCGCCAAACGAGTGCCCGAGCACCGTCGCTTGTTCCAGATGAAAGCGATCCCGCACTCGATCGACGTCCTCGACATCCGACGCGAGCGAGACCTCCTCGGGTCGCACGTGATCCGCCGACCTGCCCGCGCCCGCGCTGGTCGTAGTAGATGAGGTGGTACGAATCGGGCCGGCCGGACGCGAGGTCGACGACCAGCGGGAATTTGTCGAATTGCGCCGCCACTCCGGAGGCGGCCAGATTGGAGTGGTCGTAGCCGTCCCTTGCCCGCCGTGGCCCTGCCGAGACCCGCATGACCTCCCCACTCCCCCCCACCGCCCTTCGGTTCCGCACCTCCTCTCGTGCGCGGAGCAGGTTGCGCTGGGTCGTGCTGGGCCTGGCCGCCGCGCTCGTCTTCGACGTGCTCGTCGCGCCGTGGCTCGCGAGCAGCGCGACCGACTGGCTCTGGTTTCGAGAGATTCACTTCGAGTCGGTCTTCGTCACGTCGCTCGTCGCGCACACGGTGCTCTTCGTCGTGGCGGCCCTCGTCGCCTACGGGTTCCTCTATGCAAATCTTTCGGTCGCGCGGCGGAGCATCGTCGGCGTACCGACGCCGTTCCTGAATCGCAACGGTGAGGCGATCGACCTGACGCGGTTCGTTCCCAGGGTCCTCCAACTCGGCGCGCTGTTCGTGGCGTTCGTCGCCGGGGTCGTCGCGGCCGCGCAGTGGATGACGGTCCTCACGGCGCTGCACGGCTCGGCCGTCGGCGCCACCGATCCGCTGTTCGGACGGGACATCGGCTTTTATCTCTTTCGGCTTCCCGCGATCTCCGCCGGGTTGAGCATGCTCGCCGTGCTCACGACGCTGTCGCTGGTCGGCGTCGCACTGCTCTATCTCGCCGGCGGCGTCGTCTCGTTTGGCCCGCGCCGGGCGTTGATCGAGCCGGGCCCATCGCGTCACGTCGGCGCGCTGGTCGCGCTGCTGTTCCTCATCTTCGCCGCGCAGCTCTGGATCGTCGATTCATCGGCGCTGCTGCACTCGACCACCGGACCGCTGGCCGGCGCGAGCTACGCGGACGTTCACGTGCTGCTGCCGGGCATTCGCATCTCCGCCGTCGCGGCAGTGCTCGCGGCCGGTATCGTGGTCTACGGCGTGATTCAGGACAAGCTTCTCTGGTTCGCCGCTCTGGCGATCGGCGGCTACGCCGCCATCGGCGTCGTGTCGCGCGGGCTCCTGCCGGCGGCCGAGGAGAAATTCGCCGTCTCGCCGAACGAGCTGGCGCGCGAGCGTCCCTACCTCGAGCGGCACATCGCGGCGACGCGGCGCGCCTGGCGCCTCGACAGCGTCACGACGCGCGACCTCGAGGGCGACATCCAGCTCACCATGGCCGACGTGCGCGCCAACGCGCCGACGATCGACAACGTGCGCCTGTGGGAGCGGGATCTCCTGAAGCAGACGTTCGGCCAGCTGCAGGAGATTCGAACGTACTACGACTTCGCCTCGGTGAGCGACGACCGCTACATGATCGACGGTCGATATCGCCAGGTCCACATTTCGGCGCGCGAGCTCAACACGACGTCGCTGCCGACGCGCAACTTCATCAACGATCGCCTCACGTTCACGCACGGCATGGGCATCGCCATGGCGCCCGTGAATCAGGTGACGGGCGAGGGGTTGCCGGTGTTGTTCATCAAGGATCTACCGCCCGTGTCGACCATCTCCGTCAAGGTCACGCGTCCGCAGATCTACTACGGCCAGCTGACGAACAGCTACGTCTTCGTAGGGACGGGACAGAAAGAGTTCGACTACCCGGCCGGCGACAAGAACGTCTACACGAATTACACCGGCCGCGGCGGGGTGCGCGTCGGCACGTTCCTTCGCCGGGCGCTCTTTGCCTGGCAGTTCGGGTCGATGGACATTCTGCTCTCGTCCTACCTCTCGTCCGACGCGCGCATCCTATATCGGCGCAACATCGTCGAACGCGCGAAGACCGCCCTGCCGTTCCTCGACTTCGACGCGGAACCGTATCTCGTCGTGAGCGACTCCGGCACGCTGAAATGGATCCTCGACGCCTACACGTCGAGCGACGAATGGCCGTACTCGCAGCCGACCAGCGACGGCACGAACTATCTGCGCAACAGCGTCAAGGTCGTGATCGACGCGTACGACGGGACGGTCGACGCGTATCTCGCGGACCCGGCCGACCCCGTCATTCGAACGTACGCGGCGATCTTCGGCTCGATCTTCAAGCCCCTCTCGGCGATGCCGGCGGACTTGCGGGCGCACGTTCGGTATCCCGGCCAGCTGTTTCGCCTTCAGACGTCGTACTACGCGCGGTATCACATGGTGGATCCGGACGCGTTCTATCATCGCGAGGATCAATGGCAATACCCGGGCGTCGAACAGGCGTCGAACGCGAACACGTTCATGCGGCACATCATTCTGCGCCTGCCGGGCGAGTCGACGCCGGAATTCATTTACATGACGCCGTTCACGCCGCAAGGAAAGGACAATCTCGCGGCCTGGATGGCGGCGCGCATGGACGGCGCGAACTACGGAAGGCTCGTCGTATACCAGTTTCCGAAACAGAGCCTGGTGTACGGCCCGAAGCAGATCGTCAATCGGATCAACCAGGAGACGAGCATCTCGCAGCAACTGACGCTGTGGGACCAGAAAGGCTCGCAGGTCATTCGCGGCGAGCTGCTGGTGATTCCGATCAGAGGCTCGCTCATCTACGTGCAGCCGCTGTATCTCCGCGCCGAGGGCGGATCGATCCCCGAGCTCAAACGCGTCGTGGTCGCCCACGAAAATCGTGTGGCCATGGCCGAGACGCTCGAGGAGGGACTCGGACTCTTGTTCGGCGGTGCGCCGCCGGCCCGAGGTGCGGTTGCTGCCGCCGACTCGACCGCGACCGCAGGGGCCGCCGCGACAGCCGGCGCGCCGACCGTACCCGCCGACGTGCTGCATCAGGCGCAGGAGCACTACGACCGGGCGATCGCCGCACAACGCGCCGGCGATTGGGCCGCCTACGGACGAGAGATCGACCAGCTGGGTGCGGTTCTCAAGCAGCTGCGCGCGGGAAGCCGGAAGCCGTAACGGCCGGCTCAGCGTGGGCCGGATCGAGTCTTGCGAATGATCGCCGTGCCGGACTTGTCGGGCATGAGCACGAGTGCCTCGCCCGTCGTCGCGCGCATCTCGTCGACCGCTTGCGTCACGCCGGGCCAGATCCCCGAAGCGTAGTCGTGCAGGAACAAGAGGCCGCCGCGCGCCAGGCGGGGATAGAAAAACTCGAGCCCCGCCTTTGTCGGCGCGTACAGATCGCAATCGATGTTCACGACGGCGTACGTCGCGCGTTCCGCGGCCGGTGTCACTGACTCCGGAAAGAATCCCTGGACGTACGTGGTATGCGCCTCGTGCCCGACGGTCCGCCGCACCGCGTCGAGCGACGTCTCCCTGAACTGCGCGGAGCGATGACCGTCGACGTCTCGGAGATCCCGCGCGTCGAAACCGGTGAAGGTGTCGAACAGATGGACGTGCCGATCGTTTCGCGCGGCGAAGTGGGCGAGCACCGCGGCCGAGTTGCCGCGCCATACTCCGAGCTCGGCGAAGTCGCCCGCCACGCCGTCGGCCAGGCAATGCTTGATGTTGAGGATGAACGCGTACAGCCGCGTGAGATCGCCGCCATTTCCGCGGCGGTTGCCGGCGATCCACGACTGATATAGAGCGCCGAACTCGGGCAGTTCGTGCAACTCGTACGCGGCGTCCGGATGATAGGCGACGTGTACGGGGCCGTCGGCCCATCGCAGTCGGTCGATGAGCCGGCGGCCCAACCATGCACGAACTCGCCCCGCAACCGTCGAGCGCGGGCGCGGAGCCGCTTTCTCGCCGTTCGTCTGGCCTGCGCTGTCAGTCACGACAAGTTCCCCTCCGGATACACCACGGGCCCGCTCTCGCGGGCCCGTGCGCCATTTACGGAACGATCGGCTGCGTCATGTTCGTCGGCGCATAGATCCCGTTGAACAGGAACTTGAACGTCCCGTGCGGCTGGCCGCGGAACGTGATCTCCGGCCCGAACAGATAGACCTTGCCCTTCCCCACGCTCGACTCGACGACGGCCGCGCCGCCTTCGAGATAATTCTGTCCCCACGCCCAACCGCTGCGCAGCGGCGACGCGCTGTCGAACCACGCGACCGCCTTCGTGCCCTTGAGTGCCGCGTCGGGCGCCAGACGGAACACGGGGCTGTTGTCGAAGAAGACGTCGAGGTGCTTGTCGAAGCCCGCCGCGACCGGGTCGGTGTTGTCGACCGCGACGTTGAGGATCGAGCCGGGCACGTAGTACTCCTCGCCGGTGAGCGTTCGATCCGGCCGCCCCGGGCCGCGCACGACCAGATGATTCTCGATCGGCAAGTTGAGCGCGTAGCCGAGCGACGTCGCCGTCCCAACGGCGACGATGACTCCGCCGTCGTTGAGGAATTGCTTGAGCGCCGGCAGCGTCGTCTCCGGCGTCATCTGTCCCGTCATCTTCTGATACTCGGCCGGGATGTTCCCGCCGCGGCCTCCCCCGCCGCCACCGCCGCGACCACCAAAGGCCGCGCCGCCGGCGCCACGGATCTGCGCGCCCGACGGCAGGATCAGCACGTCGAACTTGCTCTTGAGATTCCCGGCGTCGAGGTCCTGCGGATACACGGTCTGATATGGA
This sequence comes from uncultured Gemmatimonadaceae bacterium, assembly GCA_963736315.1. Taxonomy (GTDB): domain Bacteria; phylum Gemmatimonadota; class Gemmatimonadetes; order Gemmatimonadales; family Gemmatimonadaceae; genus JAQBQB01. The sequence goes on from CAVTOB010000003.1 coordinate 218,932, forward strand.
ATCTCGAATTGCTCGAACTCGTAGCGCGTCCAACCCGACGGCATCGATCCGCCGTACTGGTCGTACAGCGCGATGCGCTTCTCGGAGAGCTTGATCGCGTCGTTCGGCCGCGACGCGACGCCGGCGAAGCTCACGCCGAGGTCCGCCGCCGACTTTTGAAGAACCGACGCGCTCGCGGCGGGAATGAAGAACGTGCCGGCCGGCCACGTCTTGCCGCCGATCTGGAGCGGCGAGCGGAGCCAGTCCACTTCGCCGTTGGCCTTGAACACGCGGTTGAGCACCGTCACCGCGTCGTTCTCCTCGTGCGACATGAGGAAGCCGGCGGCGCCGGACGCGTTCGCGAGCGTGCCGGCCATCGGCTTCGCCAGCTCGGTGCCGCGAATCTGCTTCACGTTCGCCACGTCGAAACCGTCGAGGATACGGTCGAATTTCACGCCCATATCGTAGGCGAGCGTCCAACCGGCGTTGTCGTACGGGCGACGCGGCGGGCCGCCGGGATACGCGAAGTCGTTCGGGTGGTCCTGCGGCTCCATCATGTCGAGCACTTGTCCGCGCGCGGCTTGCGCCGTCTTGATCACGAACGAGCCGGCCGGATAATTCTTGCCCGCGACTGTGAATGGACCAGTCGCCTGATCGACGTACACGCCCACATGGCGGAGCGTGTTCACGAACTTGATCGCCGTGAGGAAATCCGGCTGATCCGACGGGATGATGTAGCCGCGCGGATCGCGCTTGTCTTTCGCGTGGAGCACGTCGTTGTACGCGTGCATCTGCGCCTCGACGTTGGCATTCCCGCGGCCAAAGGGCGCGACGGGATTCCCGACCGCGCCACCCGGCTGATCGCCCGCCGGCACCGGCGCTCCCGCGCCGCCGCCGCGGCCACCGCGACCACCCCGGCCTCCTCCGCCGGCAGGCGCGCCCGCCTGCGTGGCGCTCCCGCCAGTGAGCGCAGCCTCGGCCTCGGCGATGCGCTTCCCGGAGATCGTCCAGTTGTCGTGGCTGCCCTCTTCGATCGCATGCTTGGCCATCAGGTACTTGTCGTACAGGAACGTCTCGCGATAGCGCGACGCGAGGTCGAAGATCGCGTAGTTCGCCGACACCGAGTAGTCGATCGACTGCCGGAAGTGCCAGACCTGCGGCGCGATCGGCGCCGGGAGGTCGCCGCGCGGCAGCTGCTGGTCGGGGATGAACGGAATCCGCTCGGGCGTCGGGTTGCCGATCGATTCCGTGAGAATGCCGATGATCCCCTGGAAGTAGCCGATCGTGCGTAGACCCCCGTTCCACCACGTCGAGTAGCTCGAGCCCGAGCGCATCGTGAAGCCAGGCTTGTTCTCCTCGAGCAGACGCTGGTGGATGGCCGCGCCGACCATGTCGAGCCCCATCACGATCATCGGATCGAGATTGTAGTTGAACGGGTCGCGGAACGGCGGCGAGAACATCACCGTTCCGGCGGGGCCGGTCTGGTGATGGTTGTACATGATGACCGGGTGCCAATCCCAGAACATGAAGTGGTTGATGTTCTTCGTCTCGCTCAGGTTCGACATGAACGAGTCGCGGTTGTCGTCGTGGCCCGCGTACTTGTTGTAGAGACGCGGGATGTTCATCGACCGCGCGAGCGAATCCTTGTCCTTCATGTACCAGTCGGCGACGAGCTGCATGCCGTCGGGATTGGCGTGCACGGCGAGGATGATGTCGTCGTGCAGAATGCGCTTCGTCTCGTCGTCGTTGCGGGTGAGGAGCTGATAGGTCGTCTCGATCAACTGGTTCGCGCCGAGGACTTCGGTGGCGTGGAGGCCGCCGTCGAACCAGACGACCGCTTTGCCCTCCTTCGCCATCTCGTGGGCCTGCGCGTCGGTGAGTCCTTCACCCTTCGCCAGCCGGATCGAGATGTCCTGGTACTTCTTGAGGAGCTTGAAGTTTTCCGGCGCCGTGATGATCGCCGCCATCTGGGGGCGACCCTCCGACGACTTCCCGATCTCGACCGCCTGCATGCGATCGGACTCCTGGTCGATTTTCTTCCAGTACGCCAGGAACTGGTCGTAGTTGGGCAGCCAGTAGTCGTCACCGATGTTGTGGCCGAAGAACTCCTTCGGCGACGTGACGTGACCCTGCGCGCCGGCCGTGACGGCGGCGAAGGCGATCGGCGCGAGCGCGAGGCGCCAGGAGCGGAGAATCCGCATCGTCTCTAAAACCTCGAGAGCATGTGGGTGTGTGGCGGACGCCGGGTGGAGGCGCCCGGACCGAGGCCAAAACGTCCTCGGGCCAAGAGATAGATTGGCCTCTGGGAGTACGGGCCGGAAGGGCGCAACGCTGGCCGGTTCGTCTCTGGACGGCGCGTCGTGACCGGAAGCGAATTCCCCCCGACGGACCTTCAAACCATCCGCCGGAACGGGGCGTCATTTCCTGCATGGCGCCACTCTCGGAGGAACGCGTGATTCGTTCGCTCGTCCAGCTCTCGCTGCTCCTCGCCACGGCCGACCTGGCGGCTGCCCAGACGCCCGTGATGCAGGGTGCGTCGGCCCCCGCAGTGCCCTCGGCCGACAGCGCCTCGAAGCTCAATCGGGCCGGCCTCTGGCGCGACGCCCTGCGGGTCGCGCGCCTGAGAATGCCGGTCGCCGACGCGGACGAGAAATGCTCGCTCCGGATCGACATCCTCGAGTCGTTGGATCGGATGGGCTTGCTGGAAGGCGCGGCGAGTGAGTTCCGAACCTTCGACCCCCAGTGTCTCGAGAGCGCCTCGACTAGGGCGCGGGCCGGCGAGTTGGCTCGCATTCGATCCGAGACGACGCTCCCGCCGCTGCCGACCACCGGCCTCGACTTCTCGGGCGTCGATGAGTTCTGGCGCCTCGCCGATCAACTGACGAAGGACGTCGAGCCCTCTGAGGGCGACTGGCACCGGATGGCCTCATCGGTCGGCTACCGCCTGTCCTTCCAGCTCGTCGAGACCTCGCGGTCCGACATGGAGATCGCGCTTCGGCCGTCGCGTGGCGCGGAGTTCGACAGCCTCACGAAGATCGCCAACGACCAGGCCGACAGGCTGCGGCACTTTCGCGCCACGATGACCCACCGTGTGGCGCTCGCCGCGTACCGCGACTCCCTCACTCGATCGCTGCCGGTCGACAAAGCCGTGGCGATCATGGCGCGATTCCTTCCGCCGCACGCTACCGACGGCAAGACGCCCCCGCTCGTCGCGTTCGGGCTCTTTCGAGACGACGCCTACTCGCTCGGTCCGGTCGGCGTCGTGATCGACCTCGACCACGTGTACGAGGAGGGCGGCCTCGTGGAGCTGCTGGCGCACGAGTTCCACCATTCGTACCTCAGCGCGATGAGCAGCCTTCGCGACCCGGAACGCGACTCGTCCGCAGCGCTCTATTTCGCGCTGGCCCACATGCGCAACGAGGGAATCGCCGACCTGATCGACAAGCCATACCCGCTCTCGTACCCCAAGAGCGCGATCATGAGCGCCTACGCCAAGCGCTATAACGAAGCCTACGCGCGCACGCCGGCGGTCATTCACTCGATAGACTCGGCGCTGGTCATCGGCGCCGACGATTCGACGAAATTGGTCGCTGTCGGACGGCGCGTGACTGAGCTGCTGCCGTCGTCGGGCCACTACAACGGCTCGTACGTCGCGCGTGAGATCTACGAGACGTTCGGCGTGGACTCGCTCTACCCTGGCGTCCGCAACTTCTTCGCGTTTCTGCGAACGTATGCCTCCGCCGAGGCAAAGCGGGGGAATCCACCACCCTTCTCGCCAAAGGCCGTGGAGCTCCTCGACGCTCTCGAGAAGCGGTACATGATTCAGAAGTAACGGACGGAGTGCGGCTGGCGATGCCCACCTCAGCCGCCGCTGCCCGCGTTTCGCCGCCGCCTTGGACTGACGTCCGGAGGCGCGATATTCTCCGACATGGCCTCCGCTCGAGGGCGCAGCACGTCGGCCATCGTCGTCGGTTCCGGCCCCAACGGCCTGGCCGCCGCCATCACTCTGGCGCGCGCCGGACTCTCGGTCACCGTCCTCGAAGCCGAGAGCACCATCGGCGGCGGCAGCCGGTCGGCCGAGCTGACGCTCCCGGGCTTCACCAACGACGTCTGCTCGGCGATTCACCCGATGGGAATCGCGTCGCCGTTCTTCAACTCACTCCCGCTGGCGGAACACGGGTTGACGTGGATTCACCCGACGGTCCCGCTCGCCCATCCTCTCGACGACGGCAGCGCGTGCATCCTCCAGCGATCGCTCGACGCCACCGCGGCGTCGCTGGGGCCTGACGGTCGAGCATATCGGCGCATCTTCGCTCCACTCGTCGACGACTGCGACGCGTTGTTGGACGCGCTGCTCGTCCCCCTCATTCCGCCGCGGCACCCGATCGCGCTCGCTCGGTTCGGTGTCAACGCCATTCGTTCGGTCGAAGGGCTCGGGCGTGCGCGGTTCGACGGCGACGGCGCGCGCGCCCTCTTCGCCGGCATTGGCGCGCACTCTCTCCTTCCCCTCTCGGCGATCGCGAGCGCGTCGTTCGCGCTCGTCCTCGGGATGGCCGGACACGCGTTCGGCTGGCCGCTCCCGCACCATGGCGCGCAGTCGATTGCGAACGCGCTCGCGGCGCAGCTCGCGTCGTTGGGCGGTGAGATCGTCACCGGCCATCGCGTCGTCGATCAGGCGGAACTCGGCGACGCCGCCATCGTGATGTTCGACCTGAGTCCGAGGCAACTGGTCGCGATCGGTGGCGACCGACTCCCCGCCGGCTATCGATCGCGGCTTCTGCGTTTTCGGCATGGCCCGGCGGCGTTCAAGCTCGACTGGGCGCTCAGCGCGCCGATTCCCTGGCGCGCGCCCGAGTGCCTGCAAGCGGGAACGGTGCACGTCGGAGGTACACTCGACGAGATCGCGGCCGCGGAGCGCGACGTGGCCGACGGACGGCACCCTGAGCGCCCGTTCGTGCTGCTCGCGCAGCCGAGTCTGTTCGACGACAGCAGAGCACCGCCGGGGCGGCACACGGCGTGGGCGTACTGTCACGTGCCGAACGGATCCACCGTCGAGATGACGGCGCGCATCGAGGCACAGGTCGAGCGATTCGCGCCGGGCTTTCGCGACGTGATCCTCCACCGGTGCGTCACCACGCCGGCCGAATTGGAGCGGCACGACGCGAACTACGTCGGCGGCGACATCGTCGGAGGCGCCAACGATCTGTGGCAGACGATCGCGCGCCCCACACTCTCTTCCAATCCATACGCCGTTCCCGTGCCCGGCTGGTACCTGTGTTCCGCGTCGACCCCGCCCGGCGGCGGCGTGCACGGCATGTGCGGGTTCAACGCGGCGCGCTCGGCGCTCCGCTCGCTCGGACGCCGCGCGTGATCTCCGCGTCGGACCTCTTCGGCGGGAGCGCGACGAGCGAGTACTGGATCACGCGTCTTCTGCTCCAGCGCGGACTCGCCGGCATCTATCTCATCGCGTTCATCGTCGCGGTGAACCAGTTCCGTCCGCTGCTCGGCGCGCACGGACTCACGCCCGTGCCGTACATGGTGCAGAACACGCGCTTCGTCCAATCGCCAAGTCTCTTCTTTCTGCACTACTCGGACAGATTCGCGATGGGCTTGTCGTGGTCCGGCGTCGCGTGCGCGTTGCTGGCGTTGAGCGGCGTTTCGGAGCGATTCGGCACGCCGGTGAGCGCGGCGATCTGGGGATGGATGTGGCTCGCCTACCTGTCGATCGACAACGTCGGGCAGGTGTGGTACGGATTCGGGTGGGAGGCCCTGCTTCTCGAGTGCGGATTCCTCGCGATGTTCCTCGGCGCGCGCGACACGGCCCCTCCGACGATCGTGATCTGGATGTTCCGCTGGGTGCTCTTCCGGTTGATGTTCGGCGCGGGGATGATCAAACTGCGCGGCGATCAGTGCTGGCGCGATCTCACGTGCCTCGTCTACCACTACGAGACGCAGCCGATCCCGAACCCGGTGAGCTGGTATCTCGCGAAGTCGCCCCTCTGGCTCAGCAAGGCCGGTGTGCTGTTCAACCATCTGTCCGAGCTCATCGTGCCGTTCGGGTACCTCGTGCCGATGGCGAACGTGCGTCGCGTGGCAGGCGTGATCACGGTGCTGTTCCAGGGGTCGATCATCGTCAGCGGCAATCTGTCGTGGCTCAACTGGCTGACGATCGTGGTCGCGATGTCATGCTTCGACGACGGGATTCTCTCGCGCATCCTCTCGGTTCGTCCGTCGGCGCTCGAGCCGCTCGCCGGGGCGCACCAGGTCGCGGTCGGCATGCTGACGGTCGTCGTCGCGCTGCTCAGCATTCGTCCGCTCGCCAACCTGTTCTCGAGCGAGCAGATGATGAACGCGAGCTTCGAGCCGTTGCATCTCGTCAACACGTACGGCGCGTTCGGGGGGATTTCGCGCAAGCGTTATGAAGTGATCCTCGAGGGCACCGCCGACAGTGTGATCACGCCGGCGTCGGAGTGGAAAGAGTACGAGTTCAAGGCGAAGCCGGGGAACGTGCGCCGCTCGCTGCCGCTCGTGGCACCCTATCATTTGCGACTCGATTGGCTGATGTGGTTCATCCCCTTGAGTCCGGGCATGGCCGACTCGTGGTTCCCGGCGCTCGTCGCGCGGCTCCTCCAGAACGACAAGCCGACGTTGTCGTTGATGGCCGGCAACCCCTTCCCGGACAAGCCGCCAGTGTGGATCCGCGCGACGATGTACCAGTATCGATTCACGACCTTCGACGAGCGTCTCGCGAGCCGCAACGTGTGGATGCGGACGAGAGTGGGCGAGATGATGCACCCCCTTTCGTTGGCGACGCCCGGCTTTCTTCAGTCGTTGGAGGCGTCGGGCTGGGTGAAGTGAGTGCCGATCCGACCCGCGACGCCGGAGCCGTCCAGCTGTCGAGCTCTCTCGCCGTCTAGCCGTCGAGCCGGGTCAAGACCCTCGGCCCATGCTCGGTGATCGCCACGGTGTGCTCGAAATGCGCCGAGAGGGAACCGTCGAGCGTGACGATGGTCCAGCGGTCGGCGAGCGTTTTGGTCGCCGGCCCGCCGACGTTCACCATCGGTTCGATCGCCACGGTGAGCCCTGCCGATAGTCGCTCGCGCCGCTTCGGTTTGCCGTAGTTCGGCACCTGCGGCTCCTCGTGGAACTCGACGCCGATCCCGTGGCCGACCAGGTCGCGCACCACGGTGAATCCGGACTCCTCGACCACGCCCTGCACCGCCGCGCCGATGTCGCCGATGTGATTGCCGAGCACCGCGGCGTCGATCCCCGCGGCCAGCGCGCGCTGCGTGACGTCGAGCAGACGCTGCGCCTCCGGCGAAACCGTGCCGACGGGAACGGTCGTCGCGCTGTCGGTGAAGTAGCCCTTGTAGCCGACGCCGACGTCGAGCGACACGATGTCGCCGTCCTTGAGGACGCGCTTGGGCGACGGAATGCCGTGCACGATCTCGTTGTTCAGCGACGCGCAGATGCTGCCTGGAAATCCGTACAGTCCCTTGAACGCCGGCACGGCGCCTTCATGGCCGCGGATGAACTCCTCGGCGATCGTGTCGAGCTCGCCCGTGGAGATGCCAGGGCGAACGGCGCCGCGCAGCGTCTCGATGGTCGCCGCGAGGATCTTCCCGCCCTGCGCCATCAGTTCCAGCTCGCGCGCCGACTTGAGCTGGATCACGCCTTGAGTGCCTCGAGCGCCCTCGCCGTGATCGCGCCGACGTCGCCGACCGCGTCGACCACGAGGACCTTGCCGTCGTTCTTCTTGTACCAGTCGAGCACCGGTGCCGTCTGCTCTTCGTAGACGCGGAGCCGCGTGCGGATCGCTTCGGGCTCGTCGTCTTTCCGCCGCACCAGCTTCCCACCGTCGTTTTTATCGCACGGAGAACCCGGCTGTCTTCCCGTGTACGGCGTCTGGCACTTCTCGCAGACAGTGCGCGTGCTGAGCCGCCTCACGATCTCGTCGTTGTCGATGTCGAACACGAGCACGGCGTCCACGCCGCGTCCGAGCGTCTTCAGCATCTCGTTCAGTCCTTCGGCCTGCGGCACGGTCCGCACGACGCCGTCGAGGACCACGCCGCCCGCGTACTCGGGGTGTTTGAGCTCCTCGCCGACGATGCCGAGGATGACGGAATCAGGCACGAGGTCGCCGCGATCCATGAACGCTTTGGCTTCGAGCCCCAGCCTCGTGTTGGCCCGCACCGCGCTGCGCAGCACGTCGCCCGTCGCGAGCGTCGGCACGCCGAGTTGCTTCGCGAGCAACGGAGCTTGCGTTCCTTTTCCGGCGCCGGGTTTTCCGAAGAGGACGATGATCATCGTGCAGAAATGTATGGAGAAATTGGTTCGGCCGGGAATCAGGAGATGCCGGTCATGCCGCGTCGATGGGTCATTCTATCGGTCACCGCGCCTGAACCGAATCGGCGGAAGCATTGTTGGGGCGGCAATCCAGGTGCACTCAGTGCTCGGACCCGGGCTATTGGAGAGCGTGTGCGAAACCTGCTTGGCGTGGGAGCTGCGCGAGCAAGGTTTCGTGGTTCGGACTCAGGTTCCGGTTCCAATCGTGTACAAGGGCATTGTGCTTGACGCCGGATACCGAGTGGACTTGGTCGTCGAGGAATCGGTCATCGCAGAGGTCAAAACGGTTACCAGGGTCCTCCCGGTGCACAAAGCACAGGTCCTTACGTACCTCCGCCTACTGCGATGTCCTCTTGGTCTCCTTCTCAATTTCTACGTGCCACTGATGCGGGACGGCGTGAGGCGCGTCGTCAATGGCCTCTGAACCAGCCTTGCTGTTCTCTGCGGCTCTGCGACTCTGCGTTAGGTAGTTCTATCACCTGACAATAGAGAGGGGCCCGGCCATCACAGCCGGGCCCCATAGGTCATCACGAACGGGCTAGTAGCCGCCCGGCGCTCCCTGTCGTCCACGGAATTTGACGCGCCCCTTCTTCATGAACCCGTCGTACTTCCGCAGGAGCAGGTGCTGGTTCATCTGCGTGATCGTGTCCAGCGCGACGCCGACGACGATCAGAAGGGAGGTTCCCCCGAAGTTGAACGGCACGTTCATCGCTGTCGAGATCCAGATCGGCAGCAGCGCGACGGCCGTCAGGAAGAGCGCGCCCGGAAGGGTGATCTTCGACACGACGTCGTCGATGTATTCGGCCGTCTTGGCGCCGGGCTTCACGCCCGGCACGAAACCGCCCTGCTTCTTCAGGTTCTCGGCCACGTCGATCGGGTTGAAGATGATCGACGTGTAGAAGTAGGTGAAGAACAGGATGAGGATGGCGGACAGGATGTAGTAGAGCGTCGACCCGGGGGCGAGCAGGTCGGCGAAGTCGCGCAGCTTGGGACTGCCCATGAACTGCGCCACGGCGCCCGGCACGACGATCACCGACTGGGCGAAGACGATCGGCATGACGCCCGACGCGTTGACGCGCAGCGGGATGTAGCTGCGGCTCGCCTCGCGCATTCGACCCTTTTGCATCGTGCGCTGCGGTATCTGGATCAGCACCTTGCGCGCCGCCATCGTCACCGCGACGACCGCCGCCACGACGCCGGCCATGATGATGATCAGCACGACGAGCGAGAAGGCGCCGATGACGCCCGTGCTCACGTAGCCGAACGCCGAGAAGATGCTCGGCCAGATGCGCTCGACGATCGAGAAGAAGATCATCAAGCTCGCGCCGTTGCCGATGCCGCGCTCGGTGATCTGCTCGCCGAGCCACATGACGAAGATCGCGCCGACGGTGAGGAAGAACGTCATCAGGATTCGGAACTTGAAACCGGGGTTGACCACCGCGCCCTGAATCCCTTCGGCGAAGATCGCGAAACCCCACGCCTGCACGGCGGCGAGCGCCACGGTCGCGTAGCGCGACCACTGGTTCAGCCGTTTCCGCCCTTCCTCGTCCTTCGACATCTTGTCGACCTGCGGCACCACGGCCTGCGCGATCTGCTGGAAGATGCTGGCCGAGATGTACGGCATGATCCCGAGCGCGAACACCGTCGCCCGGGCGAGCTGGCCGCCAGTGAACAGGTTGTACAGCCCGAGGAGGCCGCCCCCGTTCTTCTGCGAATCGATGAAGTCCGAGATCGCCTGCGGGTTGATGCCCGGCGCCGTCACGTGCGCGCCGATGCGATACACCAGCAGGCAGAGCAGCGTGAACAGGATTTTGTCTTTCAGCTCCGGCGTGCGGAACAGATTCTGGACCGCGGACGCCGCCGCATTCGACTGAGCCATAGTGGGGTTCCCTCGATTACTCCTCGACGCGGCCACCCGCCGCGGCGATCTTCTCGCGCGCGCCCGCGCTCACCTTGAGCCCGCGCACCGCGATCGCCTTGGTGATCTCGCCGTTGGCGAGCACTTTCACCGGCCCCTTGTTCGCGCGGATCAGCCCCGCTTCGGTGAGCGATTCGCGCGTGATCTCGCCGGACAACGCTTCGAGGTCGTTGAGCCGCACGATCTGCGACTCCTCGCGGAACGGATTCGTGAAGCCGCGCTTCGGCAACCGACGCGTGATCGGCATCTGGCCGCCCTCGAAGTGCGGCTTGCCGCCGCCCGGACCGTGATGGCCGGCGCGCGCCTTGATGCCCTTGGTGCCCTTGCCCGACGTCTTGCCCGTGCCCGAGCCGGGGCCGCGGCCCAGGCGCTTGCGATTCCGCGTGGAGCCGGGCGCCGGCGTGAGGTTGTAGAGGCCGATCTTCTCGACCGTCTTGGCCGCGGCCTTTGCTTTTTTCGGCATTTACTTGGTCTCCGCCGCCGCCTTGGCCTTGGCTTTCGGCTTCGGCTTGGCTTTGGTCTGTCCGTCGATCACACTGACCTCGACGAGGTGACGCACTTGCTTGAGCTGCCCGCGCAGTCCCGGAGTGATCGGCTTTTCGACCACGGCCTGATGATGCTTGAGCCCGATGGCCTCGAGCGTCGCGCGCATGCGCCACGAGTGCCCGATGCCGCTGCGGATCTGCTTGATACGAACGTTACCCGATTCCGGAAGGTTTTGCTTTTCCGTCTTCGCCGGCCCGCGTCGCGGGTGCCACACGAATGTCCGCGCCATTAGGCCGTCGTCTCCGTTGCCGGGGCGCGACGCGACCCGCCGTCACGCGACTTGGCGCGCGAGCGGTACGACAGGGACGACGTCTCCACACCACGCTCGCGCGCGATCTGTTCGACGGTCGTCAGTTGCTGCAGCCCCTGCATCGCCGCGCGAACCATGTTGTGCGGATTGGTCGAGCCGAGGCTCTTGGTGAGGATGTCCGAGATGCCGGCGCATTCCATGATCGCGCGCACCGCTCCGCCCGCGATCACGCCCGCGCCCGGCGCGGCCGGCTTCATTAGTACCCGGCCGGCCCCGTGTGATCCAACGATCTCGTGAGGGATCGTGCTGCCGGTGAGGGGGATGTTGACCATGTTGCGACGCGCCCCGTCGACCGCCTTGCGGACGGCTTCCGATACCTCGTTCGCCTTGCCGGACGCGAAGCCGACCTTCCCCTGCCCGTCGCCCACGGCCACGAGCGCGTTGAACGAGAAGCGCCGGCCGCCCTTCACGACTTTGGCGACGCGGTTGATGGCGATCACGTTTTCGACGAGATCGCTGCCCTCGCCACGCGAGCCGGCGTCGCCGTGACGGCCGCCTTCGCGGCCGCCGCCGCCCCGACCGCCGCGATCGCCGCCGCGGTCGCCGCCCGCCGCCGCCGCCCCCGGGACCGCCGCCGCCGGGACCGCCGCGGCCACGCCCGCCGCCCGGACCACCCGGACCACGACCGCCGCCGCCTCGCCCGCCGCGTCCGCCACCGCCGCCGCCCCGACCACCGCCGCCGCGGCCGCTCCGCGCGCTGCCGCCGCCGCCTGGACCGCCGCCGCCGCTACGCCCCTGCGCCGGGGCGGGGGTGCCCGACGTTCCGGATCTATTCTGAGTGTCTTCCATTATTAGAACTCCAAGCCGCCCTCGCGGGCGCCGTCGGCCACGGCTTTCACGCGGCCGTGGTATTTGTAACCCGCGCGATCGAACACGACCCTCCGGATCCCGGCGTCCTTCGCTTTGGCCGCGACCCGCTTGCCGACCTCGAGCGACTTCTCGGTCTTCTTGCCGGTCTCCAGCTCCGTGCTCGACACGGTCATCAGCGTACGGCGCGACACGTCGTCGACCAGCTGCGCCGTGATGTGTTTGAGCGAGCGGAACACGACGAGGCGCGGGCGCTCCGGCGTGCCGGTGACCTTCTTCCGAACGCGGAGGTGGCGGCGATGCCGCTTCTGCTCACGCGATTTTCCGAACGTTGGCATGATTACTTGGCTCCCGTCTTGCCGGCCTTGCGGCGAACGATCTCGTCGGAGTAGCGAATGCCCTTCCCCTTGTACGGCTCGGGGGGCCGCAGCCCGCGCAGCTCGGCCGCGACCTGTCCGACGAGCGCTTTGTCGGCGCCGTCGATCACGATCTGCGTCGGCTGCGGCGCGGTCAGCTTGATTCCCGCCGGCGCCTTGTACTGGATTTGGTGTGAGAATCCGAGCGCGAGCTGCAGGCCGTAGGGCCGCTGCTCCGCCTTGTAGCCCACGCCCGAAATCTCGAGCTGCTTGCGATACCCCTTGGTCACCCCGTCCATCATGTTGTTGATGAGGGACCGCGTGAGTCCGTGCAGCGCCTTGTGATTCGTCTCGTCCGACGCGCGCTGGACGTTGAGCGCGGCGTCCGTCTGCTCGACGGAGATGCCCGCCGGCAGCCGGTGCGTGAGCTCGCCCCTGGGGCCTTTGACTTTCACCACGCTGCCGTCGACGGCCACCGTGACGCCGGTGGGGATCGAGACGGGGAGTTTTCCGATTCGCGACATGAGGATTCTCCTACCACACCTTGGCGACGAGCTCGCCGCCCGTGCGCGCCTGCCGCGCTTCACGGTCGGACATCAAGCCCTTGTTCGTGCTGAGGATCGCCAGGCCGAGCCCGTTACGGACGCGCGGGATCTCGCCGGCGCCGACGTAGCGGCGCAGGCCGGGGGTCGAGACGCGCTGCAGCTGGCGGATGACGGGCTGGCCGCCGGCGGCATACTTGAGCCGCACGCGCAGCACCTGCCGCCCCTCGTCGGTCTCGAGCGTCTGATAATCCTGAATGTAGTTGTTCTCTTTCAGGATTCTGGCGATTTCGGTCTTCATCCGTGACACCGGAATGTCGACGCGGCGGTGCTTCGATCCGCAGGCATTGCGGATGCGCGTCAGCATGTCGGCGATCGGGTCGGTCATGCTCATAACTGAATCAGTCTCCTCTCGTATCCGAATCGGACGTGGAGGAATAGGGTGAAGTGTGGAACCGGATCCTCTAGGTCTACCACGATGCCTTTCGTACGCCGGGAATCATCCCCTGCAACGACAGCTCGCGGAAACAGATGCGGCACAAGCCGAACCGGCGCAGGAACGCGCGCGAGCGGCCGCAGCGGCCGCAGCGGTTGTGGACGCGGACCTTGAACTTCGGCTTCCGCTTGCTCTTCTCGATCATCGCCTTACGAGCCATCTGGATCTCTCTGAACTAGGTGAGGGTCGGCGTCACGCGGCGCCGCGCGTCTTCTTCTCGTCCGTCCGGAACGGCATGCCGAGCTCGCGCAACAACGCCATCGCGTGGTCGTCGCGGTTCGTGCTCGTCACGAACGTGATGTCCATGCCGTGAATCGATTCGATCGAGTCGTAGTTGATCTCGGGGAAGATCATCTGCTCCTTGAGACCGAGCGAATAATTCCCGCGGCCGTCGAACGACCGGGTCCCCAGACCTCTGAAGTCCCGGATTCGCGGAATCGCGACGCTGATGAAGCGGTCGAGGAATTCCCACATCCGCGCGCCGCGCAGCGTCACGGCCGCGCCGATCTCCTGCCCCTGCCGCAGCCCGAAGTTGGAGATCGACTTCTTCGCCTTCTTCCGCACCGGCTGCTGGCCGGTGATGATCGCGAGCTCGTCGACGACCGAGTCGAGCGCCTTCGGCTGCTTGATCGCTTCGCCGACGCCGACGTTGAGCACGATCTTCTCGAGCCGCGGCACCTGGTGCGGGTTCGCGTAGGAGAACTGCTGCGTCAGCTTCGGACGAACGGTCGCCTGATAGAAGTCGCGGAGTCGGGGCGCGGGAATGGGCAGCTTCGCGCCGGCGTGCGGACCACGCGCGCGCGTTTCGCCTCCCTTCTTTCCTTTGCCCTTACCGGCTTTCTGTTCTTTGTTGGCCATGGGTCTCAGTCCTGTGTCGGGCTACTTCAGCACTCGCGGAATCGCTTCGCCGCTCTTCACGGCGATCCGCTCCTTCGTTCCGTCTTCGTCGATCTGCCGGCGCGTACGCGTCGGATCGCCCTTCTTGGGATCGAGCAACATGACGTTCGACGCGTGGATCGGCGCCGGAAAGTCGACGATCCCGCTCTGCTCTTCGGCCGTACGCGCGCGGCGATGCCGTTTCACGATGTTGATGCCTTCGATCGTCACGCGACCGGTCCGGTGGTCGACGCGGATGATCTTGCCTTCTTTCCCCTTGTCGTCGCCGCGCATCACGCGGACGGTGTCGCCCCTGGTCACGTGCACCTTCACGCGGGCGGCGTTGTCCTCGTGGCGCTTGCGGTTGACGGCGCGCGGCCGGTCGGTCTTGCGATGCTTGAGATGTCGCATGTCAGATCACCTCGGGCGCCAGCGACACGATCTTCATGTACCGTTTCTCGCGCAGCTCGCGCGCGACCGGACCGAAGATGCGCGTAGCCCGCGGCTCCCCTTGCTCGTTGATGATGACCACGGCGTTCTCATCGAACCGGATGTAGCTCCCGTCCTTCCGCCGCGTTTCCTTCGCCGTGCGCACCACGACGGCGCGCGCCACTTCGGATTTCTTCACGGTGCCGTTCGGCAGCGCGTCCTTCACGGTGACGATCACGACGTCGCCGAGGCCGGCGTAGCGCCGGCGCGTTCCGCCAAGGACGCGGATCACCAGGGCGCGCTTCGCGCCCGAGTTGTCCGCCACCCTGACCATGGATTCCTGTTGAATCATCGATTCGTCTCCCGGCTCAGCGCGCCCGCTCGACGATCTCGACGACGCGCCATCGTTTGTCCTTCGACAACGGGCGCGTCTCCGTGATCCGGACGGTATCGCCGGTCTTGGCCGCGTTCTGTTCGTCGTGTGCTTTCACGCGCGTCGTACGCGTGACCATCTTGCCGTACACGGGATGCGGAACGCGGCGCTGAATCGCCACGACCACCGTCTTCTGCATCTTGTCGCTCACCACGAGCCCCGTGCGGACCTTCCGTGATCCGCGCTCGCTGGTGCTTCCAGCCGCCGGCGTCGCGCCGTTGTTCGTCGTCATGTCAGGCATTGGTTCTCCGCTTTCCGCTCGTCTTGGCGCTCGCCTTGGCCTTGGCAACCGGCTTCGCGCTCGCCTTGGCAACCGGTTTCGCGCTCGTCGCCGCGCTCGCCACGGCTCCCCTTCCGACCGTCTCGCGCAGCACGGTCTTGAGGCGCGCGATGTCGCGCCGGATCACGCGCAGACGCAGCGGATCCTCGAGCGGTTCCGTCGCGCTGCGGAACTTGAGGCGGAACTGCTCCTCCTCGAGCTCACGCACGCGAGTCACGATATCCTCCGTCCCCATTTCGCGAATCTCTTCAGCTCGCATCGCTCAGGCTCCTCCCTCCGCGCCTTCGCGCGTGACGAACTTGGTGCGCACCGGCATCTTGGCCGCCGCGAGCGCCATCGCCTTTTCGGCGATCTCGCGCGTCACGCCCTCGAGCTCGAACAGCACGCGGCCGGGGCGGACGACCGCCACCCACATTTCCGGCGACCCCTTCCCTTTGCCCATGCGCGTTTCGGCGGGCTTCTTCGTGATCGGCTTGTCGGGGAAGAGGCGGATCCACACTTTGCCGCCGCGCTTGATGTGACGCGTGAGCGCCACGCGCGCCGCCTCGATCTGGCGGGCCGTGATCCACCCCGGCTCCACCGTCTGCAGCCCGTACGTGCCGAACGATACTTCGCCGCCGCGCGTCGCCAGGCCGCGCGTGCGGCCCTTGAATCGCTTGCGGAATTTCACTCGCTTCGGTGCCAGCATTGCTCGCTCGTCTCCTTATGATCGTTCCTCGCTTCGGCGCTTCGCGCCTCCGCTCGGAATTCTCCATCCGCCCGTCTTACATGCCGGAGGAGTAGGTGGTGCCGCGGCGATCCTCGACCTTCTCACCCTTGAAGATCCAGACCTTCACGCCGATGGCGCCGAAGGTCGTCTTCGCGGTCGACGTCGCGTAATCGATGTCCGCCCTGAGCGTGTGCAGGGGAACTCTGCCCTCGTGGTAGCCCTCGACGCGCGCGATCTCCGCGCCGCCGAGCCGGCCGCCCGCCTTCACCTTGATGCCCTGCGCGCCCATGCGCATCGCGCTCTGCACCGCGCGCTTCATCGCGCGGCGGAACGAGATGCGCTGCGCCAGCTGGCTCGCGATGTTGTCCGCCACCAGCTGCGCGTCGAGCTCGGGGCGCTTGATCTCTTCCACGTTGATCCCGACTTCCTTGCCCGTCAGGTGCGCGAGCTCGTCACGCAGCTTGTCCACCTCGGCGCCCTTCTTCCCGATGACGACGCCCGGGCGTCCGGTGTGCAGCGTGACGACGACTTTCCCCGGCTTCCGGTCGATCACGATGTCCGCGATCGCCGCGTGCCCGAGACGCGCCTTGAGATACTTGCGCAGCAGCTCGTCCTCGCGCAGCAGCGCCGGCAGCTCGCGCCCGGCGTAGTAGCGGGACTTCCAATCCTTCGAGATGCCGAGTCGGAATCCGACCGGATGCGTCTTCTGTCCCATTAGCGACTCCCCCCGCCCCGCTCGGCGACCACGATTTCCACGTGGCTCGTGCGTTTTTGAATTGGAGTGGCGCGTCCCATCGCGGCCGGCGTGAACCGCTTGAGCTTCTGGCCTTCGTTCACGACCGCGCGCTTGATGTACAGATCGTCCACGTCGACCGACGTGTTGCCTTCACGCGCCGCGTGCTCGGCGTTCGCGACGGCCGAGCGCAGCGTCTTCTCGATCTGCTTCGCGGCATGTTTCTTCGAAAACTGCAGATAGGCGAGCGCGTCGTTGACGCTCTTGCCCCTGATCTCGTCGATGACGAGCCGCATCTTGTAGGGCGACTGGCGCGCGGAGCGCTGCGTCGCACGGGCTTCGGCGGCCATGGCTTATCTCCCTCCGCGCTGGCCGGGACCCGACGCCGCCGGGGCGGCGGCGGCCGGTGCGGCGGCGGTGCCCGCGGCCGGTGTCGGCGCCTTCTTGTCCACCGCCTTCTGTCCCGTGTGACCGCGGAACAGACGCGTCGGCGCGAACTCGCCGAGCTTGTGGCCGACCATGTTCTCGGTCACGTACACCGGGATGAACTTGTTCCCGTTGTGCACGGCGAACGTGTGGCCGACGAACTCCGGCAGCACGGTGCTCGCCCGCGACCACGTCTTGATCACGCGCTTTTGGTTGCTGGCGGTCATGGCCTCGACCTTCTTGGCCAGCGCCTCTTGAACGAACGGACCCTTCTTTACGCTTCGTCCCATAGGATCGATACCTTATTGAGTCGCTTTGCCGCGCTTGCGGCCGCGGACGATGAGGCGCTGCGACGACTTTTTCTTGTTGCGCGTCTTGACGCCTTCCTTCTTGCCCCACGGGCTCACCACGTTGCGGCCGCCGCGCGTCCGTCCGCCGTGCGGATGGTCGACGGGGTTCATGACTTCGCCGCGGACCTTCGGACGGCGACCCTTCCACCGCGTCTTGCCCGCCTTGCCCCACGACACGAGCTCGTGTTCCTCGTTGCCGACGACGCCGATCGTCGCCAGGCACCGCGCGTGGATGAGCCGCATCTCGGTCGACGGCATGCGCAGCGTGACGTATTCGCCTTCCTTCGCGACGACCTGCGCCGACATCCCCGCCGACCGGCAGAGCTGTCCGCCCTTTCCGATCTTCAATTCGATGTTGTGCACGGAGGTGCCGAGCGGCATCTCCGAGAGCGGCAACGTGTTGCCCGTGCGGATGTCCGAGCCGGGGCCGGACATGATCGTGTCGCCGACGGCGAGCCCTTTCGGGTGCAGGATGTAGCGCTTCTCGCCGTCGCCGTACGTCACGAGGGCGATGCGCGCCGAGCGGTTCGGGTCGTACTCGATCGTCGAGATCGTCCCCGGCACGCCGTGCTTGTTCCGCTTGAAATCGATGAGGCGGTACTGGCGCTTGTGCCCGCCGCCACGGCGACGCATCGCGATGTGGCCGTGGTTGTCGCGCCCGCCGCTCTTCTTCAGCGGCTCGAGGAGCGACTTCTCCGGCTCGACCGCGCTCAGGTCGGAGAAATCCGACACGGAGCGGAATCGCGTACCCTTCGTGACCGGCTTGAATTGACGAATTGGCATTGGTTCGTGTGCTCGCTGCTCAGGCTTCGAAGAACGGCTCGATCTTGTCGCCCTCGCGGAGCGTCACGATCGCCTTCTTCCAGTTGGGGCGGCGTCCCACGGTGCGGGTCGCGCCGGCGCGCTTGTCCTTGCCGCGCACGTTCATCGTCCAGATGTTCGTGACCTTCACGCCGAACAGCTGCTCGATGGCGGCGCGGATCTGCGTCTTGGTCGCCTCGCGGTGCACCTCGAACGCGTATTCGCCGCGATTCTGATAGGCGGCCGACGTCTTTTCGGTGATCAGCGGCCGCACGATGGTGCGATGGACGGTAGGCATCGATTACTTCCCCTTCTTCTTTGAGGTGCGCGGCTTCGAGCGCGCTCCCGCCGACTTCTTCGCGGCCTTGGCCGGCGACTTCTTCGCGGCGGCTTTCGCCTTCGTCGCCCGCCCCCCGGCCGCGGCAGCCTTCGCCGCCTTCTTCGCCGGGGACTTCGACTTCGTCGCGCGCGACGGCGCGGCGTGCTTGGCGCCGGCCTCGTCGCGCTCGGCCAACGGCGTGAGCGGATAGCCGATCGCGTCCGACTCGATCAACACGACGTCGGACCACAGCACGTGATACGTCGAGACGTCGCCGTAGGGCATGACGTGCACCATCGGCAGGTTCCGTCCGCTGAGGAACACGTTCGGCTTCGATCCGTCGGTGAGAATGAGCACCTTCTGCTCGGCGACGCCGAGCTTGTCGACGAGCGCCTGGAGGCGCGACGTCTTGGGCGAGTCGTACTCGAAGCGGTCGATGACGAAGATCGCGTTCTCGCGCGCGCGCGCGTTGAGGGCGCTCTTGCGGGCGAGGGCGCGCACCTGGCGCGGCACGTACTGCGCGTAGCTGCGCGGGATCGGCCCGAAGACCGTGCCGCCGCCCACCCAGTGCGGGGCGCGCGTCGAACCTTGGCGCGCGCGGCCCGTGCCCTTCTGCTTCCAGGGCTTCTGGTTTCCGCCGATGACGAACTTGCGGATCTTCGTCGCCGCGTTGCCCTGACGCTGGTTGGCGAGGTATGCCTTCACCGCCTGGTGCATCACCGGCATGTTCACGGTGCCGTCGAACAGCTCGCCGGGCAGCGCGATCGAATCGCGCGCCGTCCCGCGGGCGCTGTACGCGTTGGCTCGGAACGAGGT
Organism: uncultured Gemmatimonadaceae bacterium; assembly: GCA_963736315.1. GTDB lineage: Bacteria > Gemmatimonadota > Gemmatimonadetes > Gemmatimonadales > Gemmatimonadaceae > JAQBQB01. The sequence goes on from CAVTOB010000003.1 coordinate 238,404, forward strand.
CTCGGTCGTGGTATCAGCCATGAGAGTTCTCTAGAGCCCTAGCTCAGCTTGCGCACGACCACGACGCCGCCGGGCTTTCCGGCGACGGACCCGCGGACGTAGATCAGGTTGCGCTCGGCGTCGATCTTCTCGACGCGGAGGTGCGTTTGCGTGTGGCGCGCGTCGCCGTAGTGACCCGGCATCTTCTTGCCCTTGATGACGCGTGACGGATCCGTCCCGGGTCCGATGGAGCCCGGGCGGCGATGCTTCGTGTTGCCGTGCGTGTTCGGGCCGCCACCGATTCCGTGGCGCTTGACGACGCCCTGGAAGCCGTGCCCCACGGACGTGCCGGTGACCTTCACCGTGTCCCCGACCGCGAAGACGTCGACCTTCACCACGTCGCCGACGTTGTACGACGGGATCTCCGCCTTGGCGTTGCCCGGCTCGTCGAGCCGGACCGAGCGCAGCACGCGAGGCGGCGCCTCGAGCCCCGCCTTCTTGGCGTGGCCGACGGCGGCGAGCGTGGCGCGATGTCCCTTCGGCGCGCCCTCGCCCCGCTTCGACGCGCGCCGAAGACGCGACGCGCCGAGGCCGAGCTGCACCGACGTGTAGCCGGACTTCGCCGGGTCGGTGACCGCGACGACCGGATTCGGCGGCGCTTCGATCACCGTCACCGGGATCTGCTGCCCCGCCTCGTTGAAGATCTGGGTCATGCCCAGCTTTTTGCCTACGATACCGATCATAAGAAGTCTGATTCCTCGTAGTCACTGCCGGCCATGCGGCCGAATGGCAGTTGGACTGTGGGGCCGGCTGCTGAGGTCTCCGGTTTCCGGTCTCGGGTCTCCGCAGTTACCGGAGACCAGCGACCTGTGACCAGCGACCGTGTTCAGTCAACCAGTCCTCGATTAGTGCGCTCCCTACTCCACTTTGATTTCGACATCAACCCCGGCCGGCAGATCCAGCTTCGTCAACGCATCCACCGTCTGGGCACGCGAATCGAGGATGTCGATCACGCGCTTGTGCGTCTTGAGCTCGAACTGCTCGCGGGACTTCTTGTCGACGTGCGGCGAGCGGAGGACCGTCCACCGCTGCGTCTTCGTCGGGAGCGGAATCGGGCCCGACACCTGCGCGCCCGTCTTCTCCGCCGTCCGCACGATGTCCGCCGACGCCTGATCGATCACCGCGTGATCGAACGCCTTGAGACGAATTCGGATACGGCCTGCCATAATGGGAATCTCTGTTGAGAAAACTTCTCTTGGTGTCAGGTCACGGGTCTCAGGTCTCCGGAGTCCGGCAGCTGTCAGCTACCGGAGACCTGTGACCTGAGACCAGAGACCGAGACGCTTCCTACGCCAAGATCTTCGTGACTACGCCTGCACCGACCGTCCGTCCACCCTCGCGAATGGCAAACCGCACCTGCTCTTCCATCGCGATCGGCGTGATCAGCTCGATCATCATCTGGATGTTGTCGCCCGGCATGACCATCTCCGTGCCGGCCGGCAACTCGATCGAGCCCGTCACGTCCGTCGTGCGGAAGTAGAACTGCGGGCGGTAGCCCTTGAAGAACGGCGTGTGGCGGCCGCCCTCGTCCTTGGTCAGCACGTAGACCTCGGCCTCGAACTTCGTGTGCGGCGTGATCGAGCCGGGCTTGGCGAGCACCATGCCGCGCTCGATCTCCTTCTTGTCGACGCCGCGCAGGAGGAGACCGACGTTGTCGCCGGCCTGGCCGTCGTCGAGCAGCTTGCGGAACATCTCGACGCCCGTGACGACCGACTTCTTCGTCGAGCCGAAGCCGACGAGCGCGATTTCCTCGCCGACCTTGATCTTGCCGCGGTCGATACGGCCCGTCGCCACCGTGCCGCGGCCCGTGATCGAGAAGACGTCCTCGACCGGGAGCAGGAACGGCTTGTCGACTTCGCGCACCGGCTGCGGGATGTATGTGTCGAGGGCGTTGTAGAGCTCCTCGATCTTGCTGACCCAGTTCGCGTCGCCGCTGATCGCGCCGGAGGCCGAGCCGCGGATGACCGGGGCTTCGTCGCCGGCGTAGTCGTACTTGCTCAGCAGCTCGCGCACCTCGAGCTCGACGAGGTCGAGCAGTTCGGCGTCGTCGACGAGGTCGCACTTGTTGAGGAAGACGACGATCTGCGGAACGTTGACCTGGCGGGCGAGCAGGATGTGCTCGCGCGTCTGGGGCATCGGGCCGTCGACCGCGCTCACCACGAGGATGGCGCCGTCCATCTGCGCCGCGCCCGTGATCATGTTCTTCACGTAGTCGGCGTGGCCCGGGCAGTCGACGTGCGCGTAGTGGCGCTTCGGCGTCTCGTACTCCACGTGCGACGTCGCGATGGTCAGAATCTTCGTCGCGTCACGGCGGCCCTGCGACTCCGACGCTTTCGCGACCTGGTCGTAGGAGATGTACTTCGTGCCGTAGCCCTTGTCGGCCGACACCTTCGTGAGCGCCGCTGTCAGCGTGGTCTTGCCGTGGTCGACGTGGCCGATCGTGCCGACGTTCACATGCGGCTTGTTCCGCTCGAACTTTGCCTTTGCCATTGTACGAGTCCTGGTTGGTTTGAATCCGAAGTCCGAATGCGAGCACAGGATCAGTCGTCCCCGCTTCCGTCGTCCCGCGTTCCTGTCCGCTAGCCCTTCACCTTCGCGATGATTTCCTCGGCCTTGCTCTTCGGCACTTCGCGTAGTGCGCGAATTCCATCGAGTACACCGCACGCCCCTGCGACATCGAGCGCAGCTTCGTGGAGTACCCGAACATCTCGGCGAGCGGCACGGTCGAGGCGATCACCTGCGCTTCGCCTCGCTGCGTCATCCCGCCGATCTTGCCGCGCCGCGACGAGAGATCGCCGAGCACGTCGCCCATGAAGGCGTCCGGGGTGACGACCTCGACGTTCATCATCGGCTCGAGGATCACCGGGTGCGCCTTCTTCGCCGCTTCCTTGAACGCCATCGAGCCGGCGATCTTGAACGCCATTTCGCTGGAGTCCACGTCGTGGTACGAGCCGTATACCAGCTCGACCTTCACATCGACCATCGGATAGCCCGCCAGCACGCCGTTCTCGAGAGCTTCCTTGATGCCCTGCTCGACCGGCGCGATGTACTCGCGCGGGATCACACCGCCGACCACCTTGTCCTCGAAGACGAAGCCCGCGCCCGCCTCGGACGGCTCCATGTTGATCACCACATGCCCGTACTGTCCCTTGCCGCCCGACTGCCGGATGAACTTGCCCTCGACCTTTTCGACGCGCTTGCGGATCGTCTCCCGGAACGCGACCTGCGGCTGACCGATGTTCGCGTCGACCTTGAACTCGCGCAGCATCCGGTCGACGATGATCTCGAGGTGCAGCTCGCCCATTCCCGAGATGATCGTCTGGCTCGTTTCCTCGTCGGTGTGGACGCGGAACGTCGGGTCTTCCTCCGACAGCTTCGCCAGCGCGATGCCCAGCTTGTCCTGATCCGCCTTCGTCTTCGGCTCGATCGCGACGTCGATGACGGGATTCGGGAACTTCATCGCCTCGAGGATGATCGGATGATCATCGTCGCACATCGTGTCGCCGGTCCGCGTGTCGCGGAGGCCGATCGCGGCCGCGATGTCGCCGGCGCGCACTTCCTCGATCTCCTCGCGCTTGTTCGCGTGCATCTGCAGCACGCGGCTCACACGTTCGCGCTTGTCCTTGGTCGAGTTGTAGACGTACGAGCCCGACTTGAGCACGCCCGAGTACACGCGGAAGAACGTCAGTTTTCCGACGAACGGATCCGTCGCGATCTTGAACGCGAGCGCCGCGAACGGCGCCTCGTCCGAGACCGGACGCTCGGCATGGTGCTCGTCATGGTGCGGAAGGTGCCCTTCGATCGCCTTGACGTCCACCGGCGCGGGGAGATAGTCGATCACCGCGTCGAGCAGCGCCTGCACGCCTTTGTTCTTGAACGAGGCGCCGCACAGCACCGGAATCATGTTGCCGGTGACCGTCGCCTTGCGGACCGCGCTTCGGATCTCCTCGCAAGTCAGCTCTTCGCCGTTCAGGTACTTCTCCATCACGCTGTCGTCGTTGGCGACGGCGTGATCGATCAGCGCGTGGCGCGCCTTCTCGACCGCATCGCGGTACTCGGCGGGCACTTCGACAACGTCGAACTTCTTGCCCAGCGACTCGTCGTCGAAGATGTACTGTTTGCGCTCGATGACGTCGATGTGCCCCGTGAAGAGCTCACCGGATCCGACGGGGAGTTGCAGCGGAAAGGCATTCTTGGAGAGCCGGTCGCGAATCATCGTCATGCAACGATCGAAGTCGGCGCCGACGCGATCCATCTTGTTCGCGAAGATGAGGCGCGGCACGCCGTAGCGGTCGGCCTGCCGCCACACGGTTTCGGTCTGCGGTTCGACGCCGGCGACGGAATCGAGCAGCGTGACCGCGCCGTCGAGCACGCGGAGCGAGCGCTCGACTTCGACGGTGAAGTCGACGTGTCCCGGCGTGTCGATGATGTTGATGCGGTACTCGGTACCGTGGCGCGTCCAGAACGCCGTCGTCGCGGCCGACGTGATCGTGATGCCGCGCTCCTGCTCCTGCTCCATCCAATCCATCGTCGCGGTGCCTTCGTGCACCTCGCCGATCTTGTGCGCCTTTCCGGTATAGTAGAGGATGCGCTCGGTCGTAGTCGTCTTACCGGCATCGATGTGGGCCATGATGCCGATATTGCGATAGTGCTCGAGCGGTGTTTCGCGGGCCATATGAAGTCAGTTCAGCGAATCGAAGTCGTTTTTGAGTCGTCGTGCGGTGACCACCAGCAAAAACGCGGGTGGACCGGACCCCTCGAGAGGGCGGTATCCATCCGCAGTCGCCGGGTGCGCTCGCCGCTGCTGCGCGAGTGGGGACCCAAGGCGCGCCCGTCCCGAACCAGCCGTCGCGTCACCGCATGTTCCGCGCGGCCCGCGACTCGGGATGAACGTCAGATTGTCCTGCGTTTCTTTTCGGGAGCCGCAACGCTCACTCGAGCGCGTCAGCCGGAGCAGACCCCTGCGTCATGCAGGCCCATAAGAGTCGGCGCGCAGTACGCCGATGGATCGCTCGCGGTTGGCCTCGAAGCGAGGCGCCAAGACCCGGAGCCCTTTGAAGTTATCGGGGTTTCGGCGGGTGTCAACCGGTGGACAGTGATGGGGACGGGCGGACGGGCGAACGGCTGGACCGAAAGCATGTGCACCTCAGCCACCGGTCTAGCGGTCTAGCGGTCTACCGGTCTACCGGTCCACCGGTCCACCGGTCTACCGATCCACCGGTCTAGCGGTCTACCGTTCCCAACCATGCCCTCCACCCCACCGAAGGGACAGGTCATCGCCATGGGCGGCGGCGGATTCTCCATGGAACCCGACAACCCGCTCCTCGACGACTACGTCCTCTCGCAGTCTCGGCGCTCGAAACCGCGCATCTGTTTCCTCGGGTGCGCGAGCGGCGACGCCTCGGCGTACGTCGAGAAATTCTACCGCGCCTTTAGCCAGCGACGCTGCGAGCCGACACATCTGCCGATGTTCGACACGCCGCCGCCGGACATCGCGCGTATCGTTCCGCGGCAGGACGTCTTTTATGTCGGCGGCGGCAGCACGCGAAACTTGTTGGTGCTCTGGCGGGAGTGGGGCCTGGATCGGCTACTCGCCCGCGAATGGCGTCGAGGCAAGGTCTTCGCCGGACTCAGCGCGGGGTCGCTCTGCTGGTTCGAGTCGGGCGTCAGTGATTCGTTCGGCCCGCGGCTCGCGCCCGTCCAGGCGCTCGGCTGGATCCGCGGCAGCCACTGCCCGCACTACGACGGCGAGGCCGAGCGCCGCCCGGCGTACCACGCCCTCGTAGGAACGGGTCGGCTCCCGGGCGGCTATGCCGCCGACGACGGCGCCGCGCTCCATTTCATCGGCAGAAAGCTCCACCGGGTAGTGAGTTCCCGGCCAAGCGCGAGGGCCTATCGCGTCGTGCGCACCGGCCGAACCGTGACCGAGCGTCCCCTCGAGACCGAGTTTCTCGGCGCTCGCCGGGGTGCGCGGCGCGGGGCCTGAAACGAATCGCATCGGTCCGGCTCGACTCCCGCGGCTTCCTGTGACGCGCGGGCTCGTCGGACCATCTAGAGGATATGACAAAGCTGATGGTCTTCATCGGCGCGACGGTGGGTGGGTCGATCGGGTGGTGGCTCGGAGCCTTTGCCGGGTTCTTCGCCGCCTTCATGCTGAGCATGGTCGGCACCGGCATCGGGATGTACGCCGGGCGGCGCCTCGCGCTGGAACATTTGCAATCGTAGCCGGTGGTCGCCGAGACCGGCACGAATCCGCCGCGATCCGGGCACGGAGAGCGACGCGTTTCTTTGTGCGCTCAGGCGGCCTCACAAACGCCTCGACTGCCTCGCAATCGACGTGCGGACATTCGATTGCGACAGTCTGGTCGGTACGCGGCGGATAGTGTGCCCGCGTCTTGCACTTTGAGCGGGTGCAAGGCTCGCGGCGCGGACAAAGCCGCGACGCGAAGTACCGAAAGAGAAGCAGGAGCAGCAATGCGTATTCACAGCCTACTCATAGCGGGCGCGCTCGCGGGTTTGATGGCCAACGCCACCCCGGCCCGCGCCCTGGAAGTGAACGCGCCGGTGCATCACACGATGAAGCCGACGAGCCATCACCACAAACACGTCGCCAAGCACGGCGGCTCTGAGAAGCACCTCGCCATCACGAAGGATGGAAAGACCCGAACGGCGGGCGGCACGGTCAGCAAACAGTTGATGGGCAAGTCCAACCGCGCCGCGAAGGAGAACGGTGTATCGGCGCGGCGTTTCTCGAAGCATCACTTCAAGTCGAGCAACGCCAGCATCAAGCACCGGAAGTCGGGCCACTCGATGAAATCCACCTCGAGGAGCTACCAGTAACGGTCTGACCCGGAACGCCGATTGATGCTCGGAAGCAGGAAGCCCTCCGCCAGAAGACCGGCGGAGGGCTTCGCCGTTCGGTGAGCGATCGCGGCGCCGATGCCGTTCCTCACCGGCCGTCGGGCCTCGAACACCAATAAAGGCGATCAGGACCCGCCGCGTCCCGCAGTTTGCACGCACCCACGACGGAGTCCGCGATCGTCAGGTATGGATCGAGAGACTGTTCCGGCCGGACATAGAGAGAGGTGTGAGTGAACAGCAACCAGACGGAGTCCTGGTCGTGCAAGACGCGTCTGAATCCCTCGAGGTAGACGTCCCCGCGCGCGTCGCCTCGGGATAGGACCCCCCCACGCCGAACCCAGCTCGCATCACCGCTGTGAGGGTCCAGCATTCCAATGAACCGAAGCCCCGGAGGCGCGATCAGGCGCACGGTCGGTTGCGCGCCATAATAGACCCACACGGGACTGGCGGCGTCCGTGTGAAGCGCGTCGCTGAGAAACCGGGACTCGACGGCCTTGTCGGCGCGCGCCGTTCGATACGTTGCGAGCGCCGCGAGGCCAAGCAGGGCGCCATACACTCCAACGGTCGTCGCTCTCCGGGCGAGGGCACCCGCCCGCCGCCCCACGGTTTCGAGGAATTCACTGGTGCCGAGGGCGACCGGCACGAGCAGAATCGGCGCGGCGAAGAAGAGGTGACGCGTATAGGCGATTGGAAACAGCTTCGCCAGGTTCAGCGCCAGTATCGCGCCGAACAGCATCAGGCCGGTCAGGACGAGGTACGGGCTCTTTCGTGCCGCGAGGATGTTCACGCCGACGATCGCCACCATCGCCAGCAGTATGCCGATGTGCCGCGTCGTCCCCGCCAGGCGATCGGCGAAAGTATTGAGATACATGAATTCATATATTCGAGCGAACAACCATTCGAGAATCTGAGCATTCGAGCCGACCGAATTTCGAGGGTCGAGGAATGTCTTATAGGCGTCCGGATAGGCACTGAACTGCATGGCGGTCAGCGGGTCGGTCACCAGTTTCTTTGTCGCGACGACGGACACCACTGTGAGAGCGGCGCACAATGACCACCAACCGACCCATGACGGCCCAACAGTCGGCGCCGCCCCGGCCTCTTTCCCCGGGCGGCGCGCGCGCCATCCGTGAACCACCAGGGTAGATCCCAGTACTGCGGCGGCAGGAATCGGCGCGGTAAACGAGAACAAGCTCGCAACAAGGGCGACGGCCGCGAACCGCAGAACCGAGCGAGCGTCCATCGAGCGAGCAAGGTCGTGCCCGGCGAAGAGGATCGCGGCCGTCGCGAATACATCGGCGGCGTAATGTTTGAGCTCGACGCCGTACGTCAAAACGAAATCGCTGGCGAATAGAACGGCCGCCAACAAAACGGCGGACTTGAGTCCGCCGTAAGCCGTCGCGAGCCGGAGAAGGAGATAGAAGGTGGCGATCATCAAGACCGTGCTCACGGCCCGCACCGCGTCGACAAAGAACGCATCTGGCGCGATCGATCGAGCCAGAAAGCACAGTGCGAGGTATCCCGGCGGTGCCGCCTGCTCGTAGAGCGGCAGCGGTCGAAATAAGTCTCCCAGCCCGACCGCCTTGATGTTCAGTCCGAGCATGGCTTCGTCGATCCAGGGATCCCGCGCGGGAACAAACAACCGCAGCACGAGGACCGAGCCCAGCGCGCACAAGAGCACAATGAGGGCGCGCTCAACCGGTTGACCCGCCGTTGGCGGCATCGGGCGAGACTTTGCCATGATCAGGGATCGCTCTGTCTTCGAGGAAGAGTCACACGCCGCTTCCGCTGCGTAACTCGTCGCGATGCCGTCGTTGCACGGCGGATGGCACGCGGATCGACGGCCTACGGCGGCCCGACCGTTTCGCGCGAAAAGAGAGCCGCCGGAGAGCGCGCCTCCGACTCTTGGACCACGTTTCGCCGCGCGCCGTCCGCGACGACCAGGTTGCTGTTGCGCTCCCCCGCCACGTTGTACAGCGGCCGATCGCGCGACTCCTCCAGGATGCGCACGAGGTACTCGCCCATGACGGCCAGGATGAGGAACACCAGGAAGAACATGGCGCTCGCCTGCAGCGAGCTCGTGGTCCATCCCTCGGCCACCTTCGCTTTGAGCAAATAGATGAGCACCACGTACACCATGTAAAACAGGTTCATGGCGCTGGCCAACAATCCCAGTCCACTCACGATGCGGAGCGGGCGAGTCGAATGGGCGACAACGATTCCGATCGCCTCGGCGAACGACTCGATGAGCCCTCGATGCTGTCTCGTGGGTCGCAGGGCGACCGGAACGTAGGGAAATGGTTCGACAACGGCCGCCACCTCGAGGCTCAGCAGGCGGAGGTAGCGGTACTTGTCCTTCATCCGGGCGATGGCGTTGACGGCCTGCCGCGTCATCACGCGAAAGTAGCTCGAGTTCCGCGCCAGCCGGAGGTCGAAGAGTTTGGCGCCGATCGTGTAGAACACCGACGCGCCCAGCCTCGCCCAGGTCGGTTCGGCCCCTCGTTGAATGTGGACGCCGTATACCAGCTCGGCGCCCGCCCGCACCCTGGAAATCATGGCGGGTATGAGCGCCGGCGGGTCCGACGCCGGCAGCATCACCACGACGTAATCGCCGATCGCCGTGTCGAGGCCGGCCGCGATCGCGATCTCCGTTCCGTATCTTCGCGAGAGTCGCACGACGCGAATGCAGCGAAACTTCGCGAGAACCGAGCTGAGTCGTTCGCCGCTGGAGTCCCTGCTGCCGTCATCGATCAGCAACAATTCGTAGTTGGCGTAGTTCGCCTCGAGAACTCCGAGCGTCTCGGCGACGAAGGCGTCGATGATGTCCGCATCGTTGCTGATGGGAGCAACGACGGAGACAAAGTCATCCGACCGGCCGGCCGCCGGGCCGTGGGCGTCGGTGAATCCGTCCCGCCGATCCATCTCGCCGGTCCATTTCACGATCGGAACTCGCCGCGCGCACGCATCCCGTCCAACTCGACGAGCACGTCGAACACATTGTCGAGCTTCCCGCCCATCACGCTGATCAGATTCGGCACGGCGCGACTCCGCTGGAAGAGGATTGGTCTGCTGTCGCTTGCCTCACTGAGGGGGAGGACGGTTTTCGCCTCCCAGAGCGAGTCGTGATACCGGCAATCCGCCAACGCCGGAAGGTAGCGCTCCGCGTCCTTGATCATGGCGAGGTAACGGCTCTGGCCGGGCGCCTGCGCAGCCGGATGACCCACCGAGCCCGGCTCCTCCCAGGACCAATGTGGCGTGTACCGCACGTGCGAAAGACTGTGGAGCTGACGCGCGGGAAACGGCATGAACGAAAAAAATGGTCCGCACATGACCGTCACTGCAACGTGCCGGAGGACCGCCGGCGGCTCGACCAGCGCCATCTCGGTCCACTCGTGTTTGAGGGGAATGAGCGGCAAGTTGGAACCTGCCAGCACCCGATTGATCCCCGAGTAGGTGCAGTTGAAGACCGTCTTGGCCAGAACTCCGCGACACTCGCCACCGGACTCGACACTGGCAAGCACGGACCCGTCCGGCTGCGGCGTCAGCCCGGTCACCCGCGATCGCAAGCGCAACTCGACGCCCGCCGTGTTCATCTTGGCGGCCACGACTTCCTTCATTTGTTGGGCGTTGAACGCCCACTCCCGCACGAGGAAAACATCCTCCACGTGGCGCGGCTCGAACAGGCGGCGTAAGTCCTCGGGAGCGTCCTGAATCGGCGCACCGATTCGCTTGCAAAAGCTCGTGAATTGGGACGCGGTGACGTGGGAGAAGGCCCGACCAATGGCGTACAGAGCCGCGAAGGACGAGTCGATGCAGTCTCTGTACTCCGTCGCGAAACGATCGAAGTTCACGCGCGATCGGAGCCCGGTCAGCAGGCTGCGCGGATAGTGGTATCCCTGGTGGACGCGAGCCTGATTGTGATACGATGCGCGTTGCATGATGTCGCCACCCTCCTCCAGCACGGCGACGCGTCCGAGGAACCGACGGAGATGCATCGCGATGCTGCAGCCGAAAAAACCGGCGCCGATGACGAGCACATCATGTTTCTCGACCCGTTCGACACTCGCCATCCTACGTTCCCCCTCGGCTGGCGGTGGGCATCCTGTCGGCCGTTCGGGAAAACGTCGTCACCAGGAGCGTCGATGTTGTCGGGCCCCCTCGGGAGCCGGCATTCTGTGGAGACAATCTCTATGAAGGACGCGGCGACTCTGGACACGCAACCGTGAGAACGTAGCCGTAGTCGCGAAGCGCAGTAAGGATCCGCTGCGAGGAAGAACCAGATTGGCTCCGGCCGGAGCGTTTGTGGAGGGCCGAAGGCGAGAGTCCCCGTGCGGGAACTCTTTTCCTGTCGCGCTCGCCGGGTGCGCCCGCCTCTTTGCCTTACTGGCTGCCGAGGTTGGCGGCTCTGCCCGAGCCCGCGTCGCCGGCGCCGGTCGGTCGCGACGCGTCACTGCAACGACCGAAGAACCTGGAGTGATCTCCATGCGACTTTATAAACTGCTCATCACCGGTGCCGTGTTCGGCATGGCCGTCGCGGCCCTCCCGGCCTCGGCGCGCGCTCAGGACAGCACGCTGCACAAGGCCGGCGCCGCCGTGCATCACACGCTCAAGAAGACCGGCAACGCGGTGAAACGCGATGCCAAGAAGGTCGGGAGCGCTACCCACCAGACCCTGCGAGCGGCGGGCAACACGACGAAGACGGTTGCCGGCGACGTGACCGGCGTTCACAAGGTCGGCGGCTCGGTCGGGGCGGCCGCCCAGAAAGTGAGTCGCGTCGGAAAGTCGGCGGCGCGCAGTGCGAAGGCCGGCGTGAAGGCCTCCAAGGCCGCCGTTCACCACGACCTGCGGAAGATGGGGGATTCGACGAAGGCCGCGGTGAAGAAGCCCGCGTAGCACCGAGCACACTGGAAACACGACGCCCTCCGCCGGATCACCGGCGGAGGGCGTCGTCGTTCTCCCCGCCTGACTTTCCTACCAGCGATAGTGCGCGAACGCCTTGTTCGCGTCGGCCATGCGGTGCGTGTCTTCCTTTTTCTTGATCGCGTTGCCTTCGCCCTTGGACGCGGCGATGATCTCGGCGGCGAGCTTCTCCGACATCGACTTCTCGTTGCGCTCGCGCGAGTACGAGATCAGCCAGCGCATGGCGAGAGCGGTGCGCCGCTCCGGCCGAACCTCGACCGGCACCTGGTACGTCGCGCCGCCGACGCGGCGGCTCTTCACTTCGACGACGGGTTTGATGTTCGACAGCGCCTGCTTGAAGATGTTGACGCCGGGCTGGCTCGTCCGCGATTCGACGAGATCCATGGCCCCGTAGAAAATGCGCTCGGCCGTGGACTTCTTGCCCTGGAGCATCATCGCGTTGATGAACTTCGAGACCGTCTGGCTGTCGTAGCGCGCGTCGGCGAGGACCGGACGCTTCACTGATCCTTTGCGGCGGCTCACTTCTTACCTCCGGCCTTCGGCTTCTTCGTGCCGTACTTGGAGCGGCTCTGGTTGCGGCCGTTCACGCCCGACGCGTCGAGCGAGCCGCGCACGATGTGATATCGCACGCCCGGCAGGTCCTTCACACGGCCGCCGCGCACGAGCACGATCGAGTGCTCCTGCAGGTTGTGGCCTTCACCGGGGATGTAGGCGATGACTTCGAAGCCGTTCGTCAGGCGAACCTTGGCGACCTTGCGGAGCGCGGAGTTCGGCTTCTTGGGGGTCGTCGTGTACACGCGCGTGCACACGCCACGACGAAACGGATTGGATTTGAGCGCCGGCGACTTCTCTTTCTTGGCGACGTCGCTGCGGCTGCGGCGGACGAGCTGGTTGATCGTTGGCATGAAATCCTTAATTCGAAACGGGATAACCCCGTGGCTGCGCTTCCCTCCGGACCGGACGTGGACCGGGGGAGACTGATAAACGTAGACTGGGCGGATGCCGCTGTCCAGTCGTAATGTGTTATCCCGACTGTGGATACGGCCGGGTCAGTCGCCGCGTCGGCCTTTCAATCATCAAGTGTCGAGGGAACGAACGAACGGCAGGGCGTCCCGCTCTCGCACGGCCGCCGTAAACGGGCCCAGCAAGTGTGCGATGCTGTTCGCGTAATAGCTGATCAGCTCGCGGCCGCGCGGCATCACCGCGAACCCGTCGCCCGTCTCCGCCAGCACGCGACGCATCCGCCTCGAACGCCGCGGCGATCCATCCGCGCCGGAGGGCGTACGGCGGTCACGTGACAGCCGCCGCGCGACGGCGCTCGGCTGCCGCGCGCGCGTAGATCTCCTCGTGACGATCGAGCCAGGATTCGGCGCTGAACGCGCTCGACAACCGCAGTCCCGCGCGCCGCGCGCGTTCGGCGGCGGCCTCCGGGTTCGCGAAGGCGACGCGGATTGCGTCGGCAAGAGCGGCCGGGTCTTCGGACGGAAGGAGAATCGCCTCGCTGTCGGACACCACGTCGGGGACACCGCCGACGCGCGTCGCGACGACCGGCGTTTGCGCGGCGATCGCCTCCAACAGCGCGATCGGCGTGCCTTCGGTGCGGGAGCTCTGGACGAACACGTCGAACGCGCGGGGAGAGTCGGCTCGCCATGGGAACCATCCCCTTCCAGAGGATGCGCGCCCCGACGCGTTCGGCGTGCGCGCGTTCGCGTTCGCGCTCCGCCCCATCACCGACGACACAGGCGACGATGCCCTCGTCGCGAAGGCGCGAGAGCGCGTCGACGAGCACGTCGATTCCCTTCTCGCGCGAAAGACGGCCGACCCATCCGACGACCCGGGCGTCCGCCGACAGGTCGAGCAACCGGCGGGCTTCGGCGCGCGGCATCGGCTCGGCGACCGCGGCGAAGCCGTTGCGCACCAGGTACACGCGGTCGGCCGGAACGCCGTGCGACGTCAGCTCGTTCGCCAGGGGTTCGGAAACGGCGATCACCGCGTCGAAGCGTCGGAGGCTTCGACGATGCACGTACTCATAGAAGCGATTCTTGAGCGACCCGCGCGTCCAGCCGTGGAGCGTCGATACGGTCGGAACGCCGAGGCGCCGGATGACGTCGGCGTCCACGACGTCGGTGCGACTGCCGTGACTATGGACGACGTCGGGCGACAGCTCGCGAACCAAGTTGGAGACCGCCCGGCGTTCGGCGCGGTATCGGCGCGGCGGTACGACGATCTCACGGATCTTCACACGAGCGAGATCGAGCGGCGCGCGAAACGGATGATCGGCCATCGGCTCTTCGCCCACGGCGAAGACGGTCACGTCATGGTTGCGTTTCGATTGCCCAATGGCGAGTCCTTGCACCACGCGCTCGAGACCGCCGATGCGAGCCGGCGCCAGCAGGTGGACGATTCTCAATGTTCGCGACCGCCGCTGGTCATCGCGCGGCTTGGCGGGCCTGCACGCCCTTGAGCGCCCCGAGGATCATCCGATTCAGCGCGGCGATCGCCAAACCGCCCGGATCGCTCGGCGGAATCGTGGCGAATCCGATCGCGGAAGCCTTCGGGTAGCGCGCGAAGATTCGCTCGAGCAGCACCGCCAGCTCCTCGCTCGACGGCCCGCCAGGCACCGGATTCACGTGCATCGACACCTCGCGCGGGTCGAGCACGTCCATGTCGACGTGGATGTAGAGCTTGTCGACCTGCGAATTGAGCCGGTCGAGCTGCGCCCATACCGCGGGGGTGATGCGCCGAACGTCGTTCACCGACAGCTGCTGAATCTTCGAATGGTCGAGCAGGTCTTGCTCCAGCGGATCGATGAGTCGCACAGCGCCCATGACGACGTCGTTGTCGCGAAGCGGCGGATCGAGCGTCGCGTCGAGGCGCAGATTTGTCAGCGCGCGCCCGGTCGCGATGGCCACGGGCATGCCGCCCATGTTACCGCTGCGCGTGGTCTCGGGCGTGTTGAAGTCCGGATGCGCGTCGAGCCACAGCATGCCGATGCGGAGCGGGCGTCCGTCGGCCCCGGAATGCTGGAGTCCCGCGACCATGCCGGGCATCGACGGACAGGTCGCGTAGAGGCCCACTGTGAAGAATCCGTCGCGTTCGTTCCTGGCCACGATCCGCGCGAAATCGCCGAGCGCCCAGCCGAGGCGCTTCCACGTGCCGTACTCGGTGTCCTGAGCGGCGGTGAGCTTCGATTCGTCGACGCGGACGATCGCGCCGATCTTCACGAGCGAGTCCATGATGCCGCCGTTCGCCATCGTAGCCGGCCCGACCGACGTCCCCGTCGGAGAGAACGGCTGCTTGGCGAGGTCGATGCGAAGCGATTGCGCGCGAACCGAAGCGGCGATCGGCAGCAGGAGTGCGAACCGAAGTGCGGGCGCGAGGCGGCGCATGTGCCCGAAGAAACGCGCGCGCGAGCCGGGACGCAAGAGAAAAGGGCGAGCCCGAAAGCTCGCCCTCTTCACTCGTTCACTCGCGCCGTCCGTTACTCGGCGCCCTTGACCGCCGGACGCGGCAGCGGCGGGAACGGCGAGTCCTCGTCGTCCGCCATCGAGAACACGTTCGGCAATTCGGCCTGCATCGGCGGGAGCGGCTCGAAACCTTCCGGCACCGAGAGCGCGATCTCGACGTCCTGGTACCGGTACATGCCCGTACCGGCCGGGATGAGGTGACCGATGATGATGTTCTCCTTGAGGCCGAGGAGGTCGTCCTTCGCCCCCCTGATGGAAGCGTCGGTGAGCACCCGCGTCGTTTCTTGAAACGACGCAGCAGATATAAACGACTGCGTCGTCAAACTCGCCTTCGTGATACCCAGGAGAAGCGGCTCCGCCGTCGCCGGCGTTTCCTTCTTCTTCTTGGCCCGATCGTTCTCGTCGCGGAAGATCTGACGATCCACGTGCTCCCCTTCGAGGAACTCGGTCTCGCCCGGATCCATCACGCGCACCTTCTGCAGCATCTGCTTCACGATCACGCCGATGTGCTTGTCGTTGATCTTCACACCCTGCAGGCGGTAGACCTCCTGCACTTCGTTGAGCAGATACTCCTGCACCGCGCGCGGCCCCTTGATCCGCAGGATGTCATGCGGATTGACCGGACCCTCGGAGATGCGATCGCCGGCGCGGACGCGGTCGCCTTCGTGCACGCGAAGGTGCTTGCCCGCGGGCACTTCGTAGACCTGCGCCTCGCGCGATTCGTCGAGCGAGCCATCCGGGTTGATCGGCGCGACGTACACCTCGCGCTTGCCGCGCTTGATCTCGCCGAAGCGGACGACGCCGTCGATCTCGGAAATCGTCGCCGGATCCTTCGGCCGGCGCGCCTCGAACAACTCGGCGACACGCGGCAGACCGCCCGTGATGTCGCGCGTCTTGTACGCTTCGCGGCCGACCTTGGCGATGATCGTTCCGGGGAAGATGTGCTGTCCATCTTGCACGGTGAGCTGCGCGCCTGCCGGGATGATGAAGTCGCGCACGCGCTTCTCCTTGCCGCCCTTCTCCTGAATGATCTCGATGTGCGGGTGGAGCTTCTTTTCCCGGTCTTCGATGATCACGCGCTGCCGCAGGCCCGTGAGCTCGTCGAGCTCCTCGGACACCGACTCCTCTTCGACGATGTCGACGAAACGCACAGAACCGTCGACGTCGGCGAGAATCGGGTTGGTGTACGGATCCCAGGTGAAGATCACCTGGTCGCGCTTCACGTCCGATCCGTCCTCGACCATCAGGATCGCGCCGAGCGGCACTTGCAGGCGCGCGGCGATGTTGGCGTTGCGCTCGCCGCTCGACTTGATGAGGATCTCGCCTTCGTACGACGTGACGATGCGCTGCTTCTCGGGATTGGTGACGACGACCAGCCGGTCCGAGTACTCGATCGTACCCGCCACCTTCGATTTGCGCGCCGTCTGCTCGGCGATACGAGCCGCCGTTCCACCGATGTGGAACGTGCGCAGCGTGAGCTGCGTGCCCGGCTCGCCGATGGATTGTGCGGCGATGATCCCGACCGCTTCGCCAAGGTCGACGACGTTCATCGTCGCCAGGTTGCGGCCGTAGCACATGCGGCAGAGACCGCGCTTCGCCTCACACGTGAGCACGGAGCGGATCTTCACCGTCTCGATACCCGATTCCTCGATGATCCGCGCCTTCTCTTCGTCGATCAACTCGCCGGCTTCGACGAGCAGCGTGCGGCGTCCCGACTCATCGAGCTCGTGCGGATCCTCGACGTCCTCGCCGGCGAAGTTCCCGACGATGCGCTCCGAGAGCGGCTCGATGATGTCCTCGCCTTCCTTCAGTGCGGCGACCTCGAGACCCTGGATCGTACCGCAGTCCTCTTCGCTGATCGTCACGTCCTGCGCGACGTCGACGAGACGACGCGTGAGGTAGCCCGCGTCGGCCGTCTTGAGCGCCGTGTCGGCGAGACCCTTGCGGGCGCCGTGGGTCGACGTGAAGTACTCGAGCGGCGACAGTCCCTCTCTGAAGTTCGACTTGATTGGACTCTCAATAATTTCGCCGATGCCGCCGGTGAGCTTCTTCTGCGGCTTCGCCATCAGGCCGCGCATTCCCGCCAACTGCCGGATCTGATCCCGGCTGCCGCGTGAACCCGAATCGAACATCATGAACACCGGGTTGAAGCCGTCCTTCGACTCGCGCATCGACTTGACCATCTCGTCGGCGATGTCGGAGTTGGCGTGCGTCCAGGTGTCGATCACTTTGTTGTAGCGCTCACCGTTCGTGATGTTGCCCGTCTGGTAGGCGCGCTGGAACCGCTCGACGCGCTCCTCGGCTTCGGTGAGGAGTTGCGCCTTCGCGACCGGAATCTCGAGGTCCTCGATGCCGATCGACACGCCGCCGCGCGTGGCGTTGGCGAAGCCGAATTCCTTGAGGCGGTCGAGGAACTGCACGGTGCCGGCGAGGCCCGCGCTTCGATACGACTCGAACACGAGCTCCGACAGCGCCTTCTTCTTCATGTCGTGGTTCTTGTAGCCGAGCTCCGTCGGAATGATCGCGTTGAACAGCACGCGACCCGCGGTCGTCTTCTCCCACCGCGCGCCGGCGTCGTCTTTCACCCAGTAGAGCAGCGCGCTGTGGCGCGTGAGCCGCCCGAGCGTGAGCTCCATCTCGATCTCGGCCACGTCGATGAACCGGCGCAGCGACTTCACGTCGACCGTGTTGAAGTTGGCGGGCGCCTTGGTCGCGAAGTAGCACCCGAGCACGATGTCCTGGCTCGGCTCGGCGACGGGACGGCCGTCCGACGGCTTGAGGATGTTGTTGCTCGAGAGCATGAGCAGACGCGCCTCGAGCTGTGCCTCGAACGACAGCGGCACGTGCACGGCCATCTGGTCGCCGTCAAAGTCGGCGTTGAACGCCGCGCAGACGAGCGGGTGAATACGGATGGCCTTGCCCTCGACGAGCACGGGCTCGAACGCCTGAATGCCCAATCGATGAAGCGTCGGCGCGCGGTTCAGGAGCACCGGGTGGTCGCGGATGATCTCTTCGAGGATCTCGTAGACCTCCGGCGACTCGCGCTCCACGATCTTCTTGGCGCGCTTGACCGTCTCGGCGATGCCCTTCTCGACGAGCTTGTGGATGATGAACGGCTTGAACAGCTCGAGCGCCATCAGCTTGGGCAGGCCGCACTGATGCAGCTGGAGCTCGGGACCGACAACAATCACGCTTCGGCCCGAGTAGTCCACGCGCTTACCCAACAGGTTTTGACGGAACCGGCCCTGCTTGCCCTTGAGCATGTCGGAGAGCGACTTCAGGGGACGTTTCCCTCTCCCACGGATCGCCTTCGAGCGCCGGCCGTTGTCGAACAGCGCGTCGACCGCTTCCTGCAGCATGCGCTTCTCGTTCCGGAGGATGACCTCCGGCGCGCGATGCATGATGAGCTTCTGCAGGCGGTTGTTGCGGTTGATGACGCGGCGATAGAGGTCGTTGAGATCGGACGTGGCGAACCGCCCGCCGTCCAACGGGACGAGCGGACGGAGATCCGGCGGGATCACCGGCACGACGTCCAGGATCATCCACTCCGGGCGGTTGCGAACGTCGCCGGACTCGCCCGAGTTGCGGAACGCGTCGACGATCTTGAGCCGCTTGAGCAGCATCTTCTTGCGGTGCTGCGACGTCTCGGTGACGACCTGCGCGCGCAGTTCCTCGGCGAGCTTGTCGACGTCGAGGCGGCGAAGCAGCTCGCGCACCGCCGGCGCGCCGATGTCGGCGAGGAACGCGCCGTCGTTCTCTTCCTTGGCCTTGGTGCGCAGCGTGAGGTACTCGTCTTCGTCGAGCAGCTGGTTGACGGACACCTCCTGCTCGCCGGGCTCGATGACGACGTAGTTCGAGTAGTAGATGACCTTCTCGAGATCACGGAGCGTGATGTCGAGCAGGTTGCCCATCGGGCTCGGCAGGGTCTTGAAGAACCAGATGTGGGCGACGGGAACGGCGAGCTCGATGTGCCCCATGCGCTCGCGGCGCACCTTGCTCAGGGTCACTTCGACGCCGCAGCGGTCGCAGATCACGCCGCGATAGCGAATTCTCTTGTATTTGCCGCAGTGGCATTCCCAGTCCTTGACCGGACCGAAGATCCGCTCGCAGAACAGGCCGTCCTTCTCCGGCTTGAACGAGCGGTAATTGATGGTCTCGGGCTTGGTGACTTCGCCCCACGACCACCAGCTGCGGAGTCCCTGGAGCTCGAGACGCTCGCGCTCCTTGGGATCCTTGGGCCCGCGGATCTCCTCCGGCGAGGCGATCCGAACCTGGATGAAATCGAACGAGCTGGCGCGCTGTTCGCGCACGCTTCGGAAATCAATCATCGTTTACTCCTCGCTCCCTGTGCCGTTGGACGACGTGCCAGTGTCGATGCCGGTTCCCCAATACCCGTCGACGCTCTGGCCCATCGTGACCTTGATGCCGAGAGCCTGTAGTTCCTTCACCAGCACGTTGAACGACTCGGGGATGCCGGGCTCGGGAAGGTTCTGTCCCTTCACGATCGCTTCGTAGACCCGGCTGCGGCCGTTCACGTCGTCCGACTTCACCGTCAGAATCTCCTGCAACACGTGCGCGGCGCCGTACGCCTCGAGCGCCCACACTTCCATTTCTCCGAAGCGCTGGCCGCCGAACTGCGCCTTGCCCGCCAGCGGCTGCTGCGTGACGAGCGAGTACGGTCCGATGCTTCGCGCGTGGATCTTGTCGTCGACCAAGTGTGACAGCTTGAGCATATAAATTTCGCCAACGGTCACCGGCGATACGAACAGCTCGCCCGAGCGGCCGTCGCGGAGCCGCACCTTGCCGTACGCGTTCAGACCGGCGAGCCGCATCAGCTCGACCGCGGCCGCGTCGACGTCCGCCTCCGACTTCTTGCCGAGCATCCCGGCGAGCGCCGGCAGCTCGTGGTCGTTCAGCAATTCGGCCGAATCGAGCGCCTTGCGTTTCTCGAGCTGCTTGAGCGCCGCCTTGTACTCGGCGCGCTTCGACGCCGACTGGGACTCGTCGTCGACCCACGCCGTGTGGAACGCGATCTGGTTCGCGACCGCCATTGCCTCCCGCTCGGCCCATTCCTTCGCCGCACCGGCGAGGAAGTCGCGCATCGCGTGGTGCATGTCGCGCGTCTCCTGCGACATACCGCGCGCCGAGAGCTCGTTGAGCGACGCTTCCTGCAACCGCACGAACACCTCGTGCTCCCTCGACACGTCGGGCTTGACGTCGGCGAGCAGCGCGCGGACGTTCTGGTCCGTGATCGTCGGCGCCGCCGTGCGCAATCCGAGCGCGCGCGCCCCCCAGATCACGCCGGCCATCTTCAATAGCAAGCCGATCTCCCGCTCGTTCGTCCCCTGGAAGACCGGCGTCTTGGCGTAGAAGCCGAGAATGCGCGCGACCCACCCGAGGTGCGTCTCGAGAATCTGCCCCACGTTCATTCGGCTCGGCACGCCGAGCGGGTTGAGCACGATGTCGACGGGCCGGCCGTCGGGGAGGAACGGCATGTCCTCCTCGGGCACGACGCGGGCGACAATGCCCTTGTTGCCGTGTCGGCCGGCCATCTTATCGCCCACCGAGACCTTCCTCTTCTCGGCGAGGTATACCTTCACGAGCTGGATGACGCCCGGCGGCAATTCGTCGGGCTGGAGAATGCGGTCGATGCGCTCTTCCGCCTTCTCCTCGATCTTGGCCTTCTCTTCGTTCGACGCGTCGATGATCTGACGCAGCCGCTCGTTCACGCGCTTGTTCTCGACGCGGAGCGTCTTGAGGTCGATCGTCGACAGACGCATCTCGCGGAGGCTCGCCGAGGTGACCTTCGTCCCCGCCGCGATCGCCTCTTCGACCGTGCCCGCCTTGAGAGCGAGCGCGATCGTCTGCCCATCGAGAATCTCGACGAGCTCGGAGTCACGCACTTCGTTGACGCGAACCTTCTCCTCGCCCTCGAGACGGCGAACTTCGCCGATTCGCTCGCCGCGGTCCTTCTCGACGACCTGGTCCTCGATCCGCGAGAAGATCTTGACGTCGATCACGACGCCTTCCATTCCCGGCGGAACCTTGAGCGACGAGTCCTTCACGTCCTTCGCCTTCTCGCCGAAGATCGCCGTGAGGAGCTTCTCTTCCGGCGACAGTTCGGTCTCGCCCTTCGGCGTGATCTTGCCGACGAGGATGTCGCCCGGCTTGACGTGCGCGCCAATACGGACAATTCCGCGCTCGTCGAGGTCGAGCAGCGCCTCTTCCGAAACGTTCGGAATTTCGCGCGTGATCTCTTCCTGACCGCGCTTCGTGTCGCGAACGTGCAGCTCGAGCTCCTGGATGTGGATCGACGAATAGACGTCGTCTTTCACCAGGCGCTCAGACAGCACGATCGCGTCTTCGAAGTTGTGGCCGTACCATGGCATGAACGCGACGGTCACATTGGCCCCGAGGGCGAGCTGCCCGGCCTCGGTCGCGGCGCCGTCGGCGAGCACGTCGCCGGCCGTCACCTTCTGGCCCTGGCGAACGAGTGGGCGCTGGTTGACCGCCGTGTCCTGGTTCGTTCTCCAGTACTTCTTCAACCGATAGCGGTCGTGTTGCGTGAGACGCGCCAGCGGGCGATCGCCCTCCTCCGTGCCGCGCTTCCGCTCGACCGCCGCGGCGTCGATGATGATCTCGTCGGCCGTGACGCGCGCGACGACGCCGGCCCGGCGCGCGATGACGACCGCGCCCGAATCCTTGGCGACCTTGTCTTCGAGCCCGGTTCCGACCAGCGGAGTCCGCGGGTTCAACAGCGGAACGGCCTGGCGTTGCATGTTCGAGCCCATCAACGCGCGGTTCGCGTCGTCGTGCTCGAGGAAGGGAATGAGCGCGGCGGCGATCGAGACGAGCTGCTCCGGCGCCACGTCCATGTACTCGATGCGATCCTTCGGCGTGAGCGGCGCGTCGCCCTGCTGGCGGCAGAGCACGAGGTCTTCGAGGAAGTTTCCGTGGTCGTCGACGCGCGCGCTGGCCTGCGCGATCAACGCGCCTTCTTCTCGATTTGCATCGAGCCACGCGATCTCGTTGAGAACTCGGCCATTTTTTACGACGCGATACGGCGTCTCGACGAACCCGAGGTCGTTCACCTGCGCGTAGCAGGCGAGCGACGTGATGAGTCCGATGTTCGGACCTTCCGGCGTCTCGATGGGGCACATGCGGCCGTACTGCGAGTAGTGCACGTCGCGCACTTCGAAGCCGGCGCGCTCGCGCGTCAGACCGCCCGGACCGAGCGCCGAGAGACGACGCTTGTGCGTCAGTTCGGCCAAGGGGTTGGTCTGATCCATGAACTGCGACAGCTGCGACGATCCGAAGAACGCCTGAATCACCGCCGAGACGGTGCGCGCGTTCACCAGGTCGTCGAGCGAGATCTTTTCCGGATCGGTGTTGATCGACATGCGCTCCTTCACCAGGCGCGCCATGCGCGAGCAGACCGACCGAGAACTGGTTCGCGATCAACTCGCCAACCGAACGAATGCGGCGATTGCCGAGATGGTCGATGTCGTCGACGTGTCCGCGGCCTTCGTGCA
The DNA here is from genome assembly GCA_963736315.1 of uncultured Gemmatimonadaceae bacterium. GTDB lineage: Bacteria > Gemmatimonadota > Gemmatimonadetes > Gemmatimonadales > Gemmatimonadaceae > JAQBQB01. The sequence goes on from CAVTOB010000003.1 coordinate 261,223, forward strand.
GTTCCACGAGGTAGCGAATGATCTCGACGAAGTCTTCCTTCGACAGCACGGTGTAGTCGGCCGGCATGGTCATGCCGAGCCGCTGGTTGATCTTGTAGCGCCCCACGCGGCCGAGGTCGTAGCGCTTCGGCGAGAAGAACAGACGCTCGAGCGCCTGTTTCGCCGTCTGCGCGTCCGGCGCGTCGCCCGGACGGAGCAGCGCGTAGATCTGCGACAGCGCTTCCTTCTCGCTGTGCGTCGGATCCTTGGCCAGCGTGTTCTTGATGAGCGTGGACTCGGCCCGACCCGACGTGACGAAGACGCTGACCTTGTTGATCTCGGCCTTGCGGATCTTCTTGATCACCGTGTCGTTGAGCAGCTGGCCGGTCTCGGCGATCACTTCGCCGTCGGCGTCGACGACGTCGAGCGCGAGACGGCGGCGCACTTCGCGCTCGCCGCGCTCGATCGCATCCTGCTCGTCGCGCAGGTCGACGCGCATGTGCGACGAGAAGACCTTGATCGTGTCGATGCCCTGCCGGCGGAGACGGTTGAACACCTCTTCGGTCAGCTCGTCGCCTTCCTTGACGAGGAGCACGTTCTCGGCGCGCTCGCGCTCGGCCTTGGCCTTCTTGGTTCGGGCCTTCGGCGCGTCCTCGGCGGTCGCTTCACCGGGAAGCGCGATGTCCTCGGCGATGATCGCGCCGAGGAGCTCACGCTGGTCGGTGCGGCTCTCGCGCTTCTTGGTCAGGTCGAGGTCGCGGACGGCGAAGAAGAGGCGGAGAATGTCCGAGTTCGTCCCATAGCCGAAGGCGCGCAGCAGCGCGGTGGCCGGGAACTTCTTCTTCTTGTCGATGTGGACGTACACGACGTCGTGGATGTCGACCGTGAACTCGACCCACGAGCCGCGGAACGGGATGATGCGCGCCGAGATGAGGCGCTGGCCGTTCGGGTGCGTCGCCTCTTCGAACACGACGCCCGGCGACCGGTGCAGCTGGCTGACGATGACGCGCTCCGCCCCGTTGATGACGAACGTGCCGAGCGGCGTGAGCAGCGGCAGCTCGCCGAGATAGACCTCTTTCTCGATGATGTTGCGCGGGCGCTTCTGCTCGTTGACGACCTCGTTGATGACCAGCTGCAGCGTCGCTTTGAGCGGCGCCGAGTACGTCATGTCGCGCTCGATGCACTCCTCGACGGAGTACTTGGGTTCGCCGAGGGAATAGCGGACGAACTCGAGCGAGAAGTTTTCGTGGACGTCGGAGATGGGGAACAGGTCTTTGAAGACCCGCTCGAGGCCGATGTCCTCGCGATCGTGGGAGGCGGCATCCAGCTGGAGCAGCGCCTCGAAGGCGCGCGTCTGGATGTCCAGGAGGTGGGGCATTTCCATCCCCTGGTCGAGCTTGGCGAAAGAAATTTGCTTGATGTCAGACATGATTCACCGGAGACCTGGCGACGGACAGATCCCCCGCGCGGGCGCGCGACAGCGCGTCCGTTCGGAGGACCAGGGACTGCACAGAGTTGTTGGTGCGCGATGTATTCGTATTCACTAATGGCGCTTGGCTGAAGGAAGGGATGGCGGAAACCCGCGCATCACTTCACTTCCACCGTCGCGCCCTGCTCTTCCAGCTTGGCCTTGATCGTCGCGGACTCGTCCTTCGAAACGCCGGCCTTCACCGTCTGCGGCGCGCCGTCGACGAGATCCTTCGCTTCCTTGAGGCCCAGGCCGGTGATCTCGCGGACCACCTTGATGACCTGGATCTTCTTGCCGCCGGCGTCCTTCAGCAGGACGTCGAACTCGGTCTTCTCTTCCGCGGCCGGAGCCGCCGCCGCGCCGCCGCCACCCGCGGCCGGAGCGCCCACCGGGGCCGCGGCGATCGTCACGTTGAACTTGCTCTTGAAGGCATCGATCAGCTCGGCGAGCTCGAAGACGGACTTGTTGCCGATCGCTTCGAGGATCTCGTCGTTCGTCATGGTCGTAGGCATCTCGTCGTTCTCCCTATGTGATAATGCAAGTCGGTCAATCGTTCTCTCGGTCAGTCACTGCGAACCCGCGGTCGGTCGACTGACCGACTTACCCCGCTCCGGCGCTCTCGCGCTGCGCGCGCAGACCCTCGAGCGCGCCCGCGAACATGTACAGGATGCCGCTGAGCGCGCCCACGAACCCGGCCAACGGCGACTGCAAGCCGGCGCCGAGCTGGGCGAGCATCTGCTCGCGCGACGGCATCGAGGCGAGCTTGGTCACCTGCGCCTTGTCGATCTTGGTCCCTTCGAACACCCCGCCCTTCACCGCCGGCTTCTGGTCGTTCTCCTTGGCGAAGTCGGTGATGACCTTGGCGGCGGCGATCGGATCCTTGGCGACGACGAGTCCCGTCGGGCCGCGTAAACGTTCGCCGATCAGGCCACTCTCGTTTACGGCGCGGAGGGCGAGCGTGTTCTTGATGACCACGTACTCGACGTTCGCCTTGCGCAGCTTGCGGCGGAGGTCGGTCATCCGCTTCACGTTGAGGCCGGTGAAGTCGGTGTAGTAGAGCGCCGTGGCGCTCTGCAGTTTCGTCTTGAGGTCGGAGACCAGCTGCTCTTTCTCGGTGCGGTTCATTGGGCGCTCCCTGCCATCCGGTAGAGCGTGTTGTCGATCGTGACCCCGGGGCCCATCGTGCTGGACACCGAGACGTTCTTGACATAGACGCCCTTCGACGCCGGCGGCTTGGAGCGGACGATCTGGTCCATGAACGCCGTGTAGTTCGTCTCGAGCGCGTCGATCCCGAACGACACTTTGCCGATCGGCGCGTGCACGTTCCCCGCCTTGTCGACGCGGAACTCGATCTTGCCCGCCTTCGTCTCTTTGACCGCGTTCGAGATGTTGAACGTGACGGTGCCCGCCTTCGGGTTCGGCATGAGCCCGCGCGGACCGAGCACGCGCCCGAGTTGGCCGAGTTGGCCCATTTGGTCGGGCGTGGCGATCAGCACGTCGAAGTCGAGCCAACCGTCCTTGATCTTCTGGATGAACTCCGCGCCGACGTAGTCGGCGCCGGCGGTCTCGGCCTCCTTGGCCTTGTCGCCGGCGGCGATGACGAGCACCCGCACCGACTTGCCGGTTCCGGCCGGGAGGACGACGGTGCCGCGCACGACCTGATCGGCGTGGCGCGGATCGACCCCCAGGCGGACGGCGACCTCCACGGTCTCGTCAAACTTCGCGAATGCCGATTTCTTGACGATCTCCAGCGCCTGGCGGGGCTGGTACGTCGAGGCGATGTCGCGATTCTTGGCGGCCGTCGTGTACTTCTTGCCGTGTTCGCGCATCAGTCGATGACCTCCAAGCCCATCGACCGCGCCGCGCCGGCAACCATGTGCATCGCCGACTCGATCGTATCGCAGTTGAGATCCGGCATCTTGATCTCGGCGATCTTGCGCACCTGGGCGCGCGTGACGCGCCCGACCTTGTTCCGGTTCGGCTGTCCCGATCCCTTGTCGATGCCCGCCTCCTTCTTCAGCAAGACCGCCGCGGGCGGCGTCTTGGTGATGAAGGTGAAGGACTTGTCCGAAAAGATCGTGATTTCGACCGGGAGAATCGTATCCTGGCCCTGAGTTCGAGAATTGAACTCCTTACAAAAGGCCATGATGTTGATGCCCTGCGGACCGAGCGCCGTTCCCACCGGAGGGGCGGGATTGGCCTTGCCCGCGGGGATCTGCAGCTTCACGAACCCCGTGACTTTCTTGGCCATAGAACTCCTTATAGACGACTGCTAGAACAATCTCCCACTGGGACTGATCCGTCGGAGTGGTCGCCGACTTGGGGGTGGACCGGTTGATCGGTTGACCGCTGGACCGGAACAGCTCGCGGTCCACGGGTTCACCGGTCTAGCGGTCCACCGTCAATACGCCCTCAACTGCAAATAATCCAACTCCACCGACGTCGGCCTGCCGAACAGCGAGACCGACACCCGCACTTTTCCCTTGTCGACCATCACCTCTTCCACCGTTCCATTGAAGTCCGTGAACGGTCCTTCCGTGATCGCCACCGCCTGGCCGACGAGGAACGGGATCTCCTCCTTCGGCTCCTCCTCCTCCTGCTCGACGGCGATGCCGAGGAGGCGGTTCACTTCGTCCGCACGCAATGGCTGCGGAAAACGCTGGTCGTGACCGACGAACTTGATCACGCCCTGGATGCCGTTCACCACGTGCGCCGTTTCCTGGTTCATCTCCATCTCGACCAGCACGTATCCGGGATAGAGCTTGCGTTCGACGTTCACCTTCTTGCCGTTCTTGATCTCGACCACTTCCTGCGTCGGGACGAGGGCCTGGCGAATCGACCGGGCCTCCGGCGTCCGCGCGTCCGCGTCGATCTTCCGCTGGAGCAAAGAACGAACCTTGTTCTCGTGACCCGCCGTGGTCTGGATCGCGTACCAGCGATGTTCCGCCATGGCGATCAACGTCCCGCGAAGAGCGATGGAATTCCTTTGATCAGCAAACCCTGAAGGATCAAATCGAGAATCGAAATGACCGCCCCGAGGGCCAGCACGAAGAGGATGATCGAGATGGTCGCCTGCTGTACCTGCGGCCGGTCCGGCCAGGTGACCTTCTTCATCTCCGCGACCACGCCGTGATAAAACGCGACGAGACGCGAAATCCAGTTCGGACCGGGCGCGGTGGGCGTGCCACCCCCCGACCCGCCCGCGCGCGCGACAGCGTCCGCCATTACTTGGTTTCCTTGTGGACCTGGTGCTTGTTGCACCGCGGGCAGTACTTCTTCCACTCCACGCGCTCCGGATGGAGCCGCTTGTTCTTCATCGTGAAGTAGTTCCGGTTCTTACACTCGCCGCAGGCGAGGATGATCTTCTCTCGAGGCATGGACCTGAAACGCTGAATTAGGGACTTGCTACTTTCAAGGTCTCTGGTCTCGGGTCTCAGGGGTTCCCAGAGACCAGCAACCTGTGACCCGTTACCGGCTTCAGAGCTGACGACCGGGATTGAACCGGTGACCTCACCCTTACCAAGGGTGTGCTCTACCAACTGAGCTACGTCAGCAACTTCTTACGTCGTTCGTCTCCCGCTGTTCCTCGGCCAAACGTCGGCCAAACGTCGGCCGACATCGCCGCTCGCGTCTCACGTGCTTCCAAACGTTCACCAGAGCGGGAGACGGGGCTCGAACCCGCGACATCAAGCTTGGAAGGCTTGCGCTCTACCAACTGAGCTACTCCCGCCGAATGATCCGCCGTCCATCGCTCGCCGCGCTGCGCTCTACTCCGCCCGAACCGTTGTGTGCCACCAAATGGTGGGGGAAGGATTCGAACCTTCGTAGGGCGTAAACCCGGCAGATTTACAGTCTGCTGCCATTAGCCACTCGGCCACCCCACCGGAGTGTTCCGCACTCCTTCGACCATCTGCTGCTGTACCTGCCGGTCACACGAAAAAATCGCCTTCCAGCCCGATCGGCAGAGCTGACGGCGAGAATCGAACTCGCAACCGCCTGATTACAAATCAGGTGCTCTGCCAATTGAGCTACGTCAGCAGACGGCCATTTTTTGCCAGACTCGTAGGATACGCGGTTCGGAAAAGAGTGTCAAGCCGCGCTCCGATCAACGCTTACGCCCCGGGCCCAAAACCTGCCTCTACCGGACCCGCTTCCACGTCGTCCGACCCCCGGCATCCTCGATCGCGATCCCCTTGCCCACCAACTCGGCACGGATCCGATCCGCCTCGGCAAAATCCCGCCGCTCGCGCGCAGCTCGGCGCGCTGAGAGCCTCTCTTCGACCCATGCGACCAGCGCAGCGTCGTGGATTTCCCGGTCCGGCAGAATGTCCAAGACGCCGTTGATCCGCTCGAATGCCTGCCGGGCCCTGGTAAGAGACTCGACGTCTGATCCCCGCCGGTCGAGCTGAGCGTTCGCCCGATGGATGAACGTGAACAGCCCAGCCAGCGCGTTCGGCGCGTTGAGATCCTCGAAGAGCGCGGCCTCCACTTCGGCAACGGCCGTGTCCGCCGCCGCCGCGAGCTCCGGCGTCCCGCCGGTCGCGGCCGCCAATCGATCCGCGAAGTCCCCCACGCGCCGTACCGCGTTGATCGACGCTTCGAGCGCTTCGTCGGAGAGGTTGAGCTCCTTCCGATAGTGTGTGTTGAACACGAAGTGCCGCAGCGCCGCCGGCGAAACGTCGGCTTCGCGCATCCCCTGCACCGTCGTCACGTTGCCAAGTCGCTTGGCCATCTTCGCGCCGTCGGTGAGCAGGAAGGCCCCGTGGCACCAGAACCGGGAAAACGTCTGACCCGTCGCCGCCTCGGACTGCGCGATCTCGTCCTCATGGTGAGGGAACACGAGATCGATGCCGCCGCAATGGATGTCCAGCGTCTTCCCCAACAGGTCGATCGCCATCGCCGAGCACTCGAGGTGCCAGCCGGGACGGCCGCGGCCCCACGGCGAGTCCCACGCCGCTCCAGTGACCTCGTCATTGGGCGTCGCCGCTTTCCAGAGCGCGAAGTCCTGCGCGTTCTCCTTCGAGTAGTCGTCCTGCGCGACGCGTGCGCCGGTCTTCAGCTCGCGCTTGTCGAGACGCGAGAGCCGGCCGTACGCGGGGAACCGGTCGATGGCGAAATAAACCGAGCGGTCGTCCGCCTGGTACGCGACGCCGCGCGCGATGAGCTGCTCGACGAGCGCAATCATCTGCGGGATGTAGTCGGTCGCCTTCGGGTAGACCTCGGCGGCCTGGATGCGCAGATACTCGCGATCCTTGTGAAAGATCGCCGTTACCGGCTCGGTGACCTCCCGAATCGTCTTTCGCTGTTCGTGCGCGCGCCGGATGATCTTGTCGTCGACGTCCGTCAGGTTCATCACCTGCCGGACCTTCCAGCCGCGCAGCCCGAGCGTGCGCCGCATCAGGTCCACGAACAGGAACGTCCGGAAGTTTCCGAGATGCGCCGGGTTGTAGACCGTCGGCCCACAACTATAGATACGCACCGTCTCGCCATCGGCCGGGGCAAACGCCTCGGTCTGGCGAGTCAGGGTGTTGAACAGCCGGAACTCGCGGGTCGCGGTCCCGACCTGGGACGCCCGCGCCGGCGATGAACTCGGAGTGTCGGCGGACTGAATACGAGACGGACGCATCGACTCCCGACGCGAGCAGGTGCGTGAATGCTAGGCACGTCGAACGGGGCGGTCAACGAAACCGCGCTCGGCGACGCGCCGCGCCGCCACATGTGCCACCACTCGGCCCGCGCGAAGCACCACGGCGCGCTCCGCCAGGCGAGACGCCAGCCCTGAGTCACGCAGTGCCATCAGGACGGCGTCGCCGGCGTCACGACGCTCCGCGATCCATGCACCGAGACGGGCCGTCTCGGTATCGCCGACGTCGACCAGGTGGATGAACGACTCGTCGGCGGGACTCGATTCGTCGAGCGACGAGCGGTAGTAGTGCAATCGCACACGTCGAAACGAGGCGGCGCGATTCGAATCCCCAAACCACGAGACAATGCCGGCGTCGGGCGCCATCAGCCCAGCCGTACACAGGAGCAACGTGGTCTTTCCAGATCCGCTCGGTCCCACCAGCGCCACGGATTCTCCCTCGGCGACGGTGAGATCCACGTCGGCGAGCGCGTGCGCGCTCGCCAAGCACGACCCGCAACCGGCGACGAATCGCTTGGAGACCCGGGAGACTTCGAGCGCCATTCGCACGCCAATCGATAGCGCGCGAACTCGCGGCGATCGTCATCCTGCCCTTTCAAGCATCATCACACGAGCGCGGTCAGCAGTCACCGGTCCACCGGTCCACCGGTCCACCCCGACTACGCGCTCTGCCGCCGACCCTCGCTCTCCGCGAACGTGACGATGTCCGGCGCGGGGCCGGTGGGTGCCAGAACGCCGCCTCCCGGCCCGGGCACGCGGAGCAACATCGGCCGCTCGCGCGTGGTTCGGCGGAAACCCTGACCCTCGTAGATCCGGCTGATGACGATGCGCCGCACGATCACCATCAGCGCGGCGAGCGTCGGCAGCGCGACGACGAGGCCGAGACCGCCGAGCAGCGATCCCATGATGAGCACCGCCATGATCGTCATGACCGGCGGCAGGTCCACCTTCTTCGACATCACGAGCGGCGAAACGAGGTTCCCCTCGATCAGGTGGACCACGACGCCGAGCCCGACGACGAGCAGCGCGTGACCGACCGGGCTGAAGCCGAAGTAGCCCTTGCCGTTCAGAACGAACAGCGCGGGGAGAGTCGTGGACAGCAGCGTGCCGAAGAAGGGCACGATCGCGACGAGACCGGTGAAGATTCCGAACAGGAACGCGAACGGTACGCCGAGCAGCGCGAGTCCGAGGCCCGTGATCAAGCCGAGGAAGGTCATCGTCAGCAGCTGCCCGACGATGTAGGCGCGCAGCGAATCGGCCAGCTCGGCAAGCACGTCTCGCACGAGGTCGCGGTGGATCGGCGGAAAGAGCGCGATCAGCCACTCGCGATAGAGCGCCGGGTGAATCGAGAGATAGATGCTCATCACGAGCACGGCGAAGATGTTGATCGCCGCTTCCACGATCTCGAACAACTTGGTCGGGATGCCGCTGAACAATCCGCTGAGCTGGTCGTACGCGGCGACGAGCGCCTTGTGCTCGTTCGGCGCGCCGACGATGTCGCTCACGCCGGGGAGCTTCGACGCCACGCGATCGATGCCCACCTCCCACGCGTTCATGAAATCGGGAAGGGCGAGGAAGAGCTGGCGGGTCTGCTCGACGATCGGCGGGACGAGGATCCAGGCCAGCAGCACGAGGCCGCCGAGGGAGCCGATGATGGCGATGGCGAGCGCCATGCGCTTGGAGAGCGTCGTCCGGCGGTCGAGCCAATCCGCCACGGCGCCGAGGTACAGCGAGACGAGGACGGCGAGCATGAGCAGCACGAACACATGCGCGACCGTCTTGAACAGCCACAGCAGGAGAAACGTGATGACGGTCGCCGCGAGAACCGGCGCGAACTTGAACTTCGCCGGGCCGATCGTGATCGAGCCGGTCGTCCGCGGCGAATCGGCGGTCAAGGCCGTTGCTTCTCGCTCGTTATGTCTTCGATCTCGGCGTGGACCGTCTCCTCGTCGTTGTTGCCGGCGCCGAGCTTCTTGGCTTCAGGCGATCCCGCGGGGAGCATGCCCATCTTTTGCTTGAGCGCGAGCAACTGCCCGTCGACGCTGTTCGACGTCGTCGAGCGCTCGAGCTGCTTGAAGTCCTGCGCCAGGCGGTCGCCGGTGAACTCTTCCTCGATCTCGACGGACGCCTTGAGCTGGCGCTCGTTGTTCTCGATGCGCTCCTCCATCCGGGCGAACGCCTCGAACGCCGATTTCTCGGAGAGCGACGACATCGTGTCGTGGATGCGCTTCTGCGCCTGCGCGCGGCGCTGGCGGGCGATGAGCAGATTCTTCTTGCGCTTCGCTTCTTCGATCTTGTCGTTCAGATCGCGCAGCGCGTTCTTGAGTTTTTCGGTCTCGAGCCGGTGCTGCTCCCACGTCTGCGCCAATTGCTGGCCGTGCGAGTTGTGCTCGGTCTGGCGCATGAGCGCCTGCTTGGCGAGGTCGTCGCGACTCTCCTTGATCGCGAGCATCGCCTTCGCTTCCCAGTCGCCGCCCTGCTTGAACTCGGCGTCGGCCTGGTCGCGCAGCCGCTTCTCGTCGGCGATGGCGGTGGCGACCTGCTGCTTCGCCTTGGCCAGCTGCGACCGCATGTCCGTGATGATCTGATTCAACATCTTCTCGGGATCTTCGGCCCGAGAGATCAAGTCATTGATGTTCGACCGCAGCAGGGCCGAGAGACGATCGAAGAGACCCATGGTCAGCGTGCCTCGCGGTACGTGCCGATCTCGCGCAGGTGCGACGCGAGCGCCACGGTGATGCCCTCGTACGCGGCGAGGAACTCCTCGTAGTCGAGATGCGCCAATTCCAGGGCTTCGGTCATGACGATCGAGTCCTTCTCGATGCCGTACGATCCGTGGAGCAGATCCGTCGCGTTGAGCTCGAGCAACCGGCGGCTGAGCGTGGCGAGCGATTCCGGCTTCGTGGGCAGCGTCATGACCTTCACACGCAGCAGAACCACCGGCGGCGAGAAGTGCACGACGACGTTGAAATCGAGCTCGCCGCTCGGCCGCACGATCCACAGGCCCGGCTCGACTTCGGAGTGGCTCGCGCCGTCTGCCCCGAGGCGGTCGAGGAAGCCTTCGATCTCGTCTTTGGTTACCATCGTGAGTCCTGTTGTCGATGAATACTGAAAGGACCTACGAACGGGATTCCACGCGCGTTTCACCGGTGGACCGGTGGACCGGTGGACTGGTGGACCGAAAGCTATGAGACGAATCGACGGGTGGCGAGGGCGGGCAAGCCCTCACCCACGCTTGATTTGCACGAGGCGCTCGCGAGCCAACCGCCGCCCGGTGGGCGTCGCCGCCAGTCCGCCGCCTGCTGTCTCACGATATCGCACGTCCATCTCGCGGCCGATGTCCCCCATCGTGTCGATCACTTCGTCGGCCGGAATGGCGAAGGTGATTCCGGCGAGCGCCATCTCGACCGCGGCGAGCGCGATCGCCGCGCCGGTCGCGTTGCGGAAGACGCACGGTAGCTCGACGAGACCGCCAAGAGGATCGCACACGAGCCCCAAGGTCCCCTGCTGCGCCAGCGCCACCGCGTGCGCGACCTGCGATGGCGCTCCGCCGAGCATCTCCGTCGCCGCGCCGGCGGCCATTCCGGCCGCGGCTCCCGTCTCCGCCTGACACCCGCCCTCGGCGCCGGAGAGCGACGCGCGCTCGGCCACGACCGCGCCGATGAGCCCCGCCGTCGCGAGCGCGTCGACCACCGCGTCGTCCGAGAGTCCGCGCGCGGCGGCGAGTCCGGTGAGCACCGCCGGGAGGACTCCCGCTCCTCCGGCCGTCGGCGCGGCCACGATCACACCCATCGCGGCGTTCACTTCCTGCACCGCGAGCGCGCGGGCCAGGATGTCGCGAAACGGAGTACCGGCGAGCGGCCCCGCCGGTCCGCTCACGAGTTTCTCGGCGTCGCCGCCGACAAGTCCCGACGGCGACCTCAGATTTCCGGTCAGGCCTTGCTCGACCGCGCCGCGCATCACAACGAGCGCGCGATGCAACACGTCGCGAATCTCGCCGATCGGACGCCCTTGATCGGCCGCTTCCGTCTCGAGGGCGAGGCGCGAAAGCGTGATCCCGCGTGCTTCCGCGTCGTGTACCGCGGCGCCGAGCGATTTGTACATGGTCGAAATCTACGTGCCTATTCCCGGAAACTGCCTCACCACGGAGCCGCGGAGGACGCGGAGGACCGGGCTACGCCGAGACTTTGTCGAGCCGGAATGCCCAGCGCACCCACGGCAGCGCACGGATGTGATCGCGGACGGTCTCGGCGGGATACTCATCGAGCTCGATGACCATGAAGGCGTCGCCGCCCTTCCGCTGCCGCGTGAGTTTGAGCGTCGCGATGTTGAGCCCATCGCCGGCGAGCAGAGTGGCGATCTTGGCGATCGATCCGGGAACGTCCTCCGCGACGAGCACGATCGTGTGATAGTGCCCCGAAACCTCGACGGGAAACCCGTCGACCTCGCTGACGAGCACGCGCCCCGCGCCCAGCGACGAGCCGATCATGACGGCCTTGCGATCACCGCGCTCGAGCGAGATGCGCACCGAGTTGGGATGCGCCTCTTCGTCGAGCGTCGTCTTGTCGAACGTGTAGTTCAATCCCTCATGCTCGGCGATCTCGAGCGCGGTGCGAATGCGTTCGTCGTCGGGGCGAAAGCCCATCAGGCCCGCCACGATCGCCTTGTCGGTGCCATGGCCTTCACCGGTGCGCGCGAACGAGCCGTGAAGTTCGATCGTCGCGCGATCCGGCGTTCCGCCGACGAGACCGCGCGCGAGCAACCCGAGCCGGCACGCGCCCGCCGTGTGCGACGACGACGGACCAACCATGACCGGGCCGATGATATCGAGGAGAGAGACCATACGCTTGGCTCTGAACTTAAGCCGACCGGCGACTCCGCAGGACGAACGAGGCGGCCTTGCGCGATCCTGTGTATAGACTTAACATTGATGCTGTACATACACGCGCCGGGGCAGGGCCATGGCCAAGAAATACTCGGGCGCGCGAAAGACGCGGCGTCGCGCGAGCGAGACCAAGACGCCGATGAGCTATCGCCTTTCGCCGGGCAAAATCGCGCGTGCACAGGCGATCCTCGGCACAGCCACGGCGACTGCCACGATCGAGGAAGCCCTCGACTTGGTCATCTTTCGTAGCGAGCTGATGGACGGCGTCAACCAGGCTTTCGGCTTGCCGATCCGCGACGCGTTCCCGGACAACGCATCGGGCAAATGATCGCCCGGGCTCGCGGGCGGCGATACACGGTCGACACCAAACTGTACATCGACGCGCTGAGGACGGAGGAAGGACGAACCGCCCTCAGCGCGTTTCACGCCGCGTACGCTCCATTCGAACACTTGAGCGCCGTCGTCGTCCAGGAACTCCGGGCCGGCGTCCGCGGAGCGGCCGCGGCGAAGCTGGAGGACGCGATCCTTGCGCCGTTCGAACGGCGCGGGCGACTGGTGACGCCGACGTACGACGCGTGGAAGGAGGCCGGCCGCGTGCTCGGCGAGTTGATCTCGCCAAACGGATGGAGCTCGGTGTCGCGGAGCTTCGCAAATGACGTTCTGCTCGCGATGTCGTGCCGCGAATCGGGCATGGTGCTGGTGACGAAGAACGTCGCGGACTGCGCGCGGATCGCCGCGGTTCGAGCATTCGATTTCGTTCCGCCGTGGCCGGTGCCGGCGGCTTGAGGCGGCGTCACGGGTTCGTCGTCATCGTTGAGCGGTGACCCGTGGTCGTCGCCCAGTAGTCCATCCACCGCAGCCGAATCCCTTCCGTCCGCTCGAGCAGCTCCTTGCTCGGCGTCTTGCCGTGTTCGACGACGACGACCATTCCGGTGTTGAAGTCCTTCTGTGAATGGTCCACGTCGGGGAGGCGAGGTCCTTCGACCGCGATCACATCCTGGATCGTCACCTTGGTGCGATCCGCCCTGAAGATCGGATGACCGTTCGCGTCGCGCCCTTGGGGCGCGAGGTTCCGCAAAATGAAAAAGTCCGGCACTTCACTCGGCGCGACTAGACCCATCAAGTAGAGGTCCAGGTACGACCATCCGGTCGCCGGCACGTAGTAGTCATCGTCGAGCTGAGTGTACGTGCCGTCGAGGTTGTCCTGCCAGACGCCTCCGCCCATCGCCGACGCTTCCACGGGTCGCTGATATGGAAACGCCACTGGCGCCTGCAGCCCTCTCGCCCAATGCGTGGGACCGAGCTGGATCGTCTCACCGTTCACCTTGGCCGAGACGAACGCGCTCCACCGGTGGCCCATCTCGTGCCCGATCTGCGACATCGCGTAGTCGTATGGCGGGATCTTGCCATTCGACGTTCGCTCGGCGAGTTGGTGCGCGTACGCCATCACGTTGTGCGTGTTGCTGTCGACGGTGCCGTCCGGCGGATATTCGGCCATCTGGTTGGCGCCGACGTACACCGGCTGGATGTACTGCCACTGGAAACGTCCCTGCGTGCAGAAGTTCGCGAGGTTCCGCTGGTTGGCGCCGATGCCGGTCACGGCGCCGCCCGCCGGACCGCCGCCGAGGGGACCGGAGCTCGACGTGCCCGCCTCCGGGTTGTCGATGCGAAAGTCGGAGTAGTACGCGAGCATGTCGAACTTGTCGCCGAGCGCCTTGATCACCGTGCAGGTGAGATCGACGGCGCGCGGCGGCTTCATGTAGTGGAACGCCTCGTACACCGCGGCGAACGGACCGTCGGACTTTTTCACTGACGAGAAATCGACGGCGGAGACGGTAGCGCCCGCCTGTTCGACACCCTTGCCCACGACCGGATACACGCCGACGATCGCGTCTTCCGCGTGCACGTCGTCGTACGTGAGCTCGATCGTGCCGTTCTTGCGGAGTACCGCCTGGAAGCGGTTCGCGGTCGGCGTCCACGTCATGTCCTGGATGCCGCCCACCGGCTCGGTGAGCGTCCACGTGACGACGACGCGATCGGCGAGCTCCTTGAGGTAGCGCGTTCCCGACATCCGCGGCTTGAAGAAGACGCTGATCGCCGGTGTGGTGTTCGCGAGCTTCGGTGCGGCCTCCTGCAGCTGGGCGAAGCGGTCGACAGAGAGTCCGCCGCCCCCCCGACCGCCGCGGCCGTCGGCTGGTGGCGCCTGGTCGAACGTCATCGAGCCGGTCACCCCGACGGAAAAGGAGTTCCAGCTCTCATCGGAGAACGGAAACGCGAAGCCGGCGAGCGTGGCGCGGCTGTTCGTCATGGGAAAACCGAACTCCGCGTCCCACTGCTCCGGAAGATTTTCGACTCGATAGCCCACTCCGTCCGGCGTAAAGCGGAGGGTTCGGTGGGCAAGGTCGAAGAGGTTCGCCTTCCCCAGCACGCCCTCGTTCAGGGTCATGACGATCAGGTTTCCCTGCGTGGTGATGGTGCCGATCGATCGCCCCGGTTCCTGGCGAAACTGTGCGCGTCCGACAGACGGACAGAATGTGGACGCGACGAAAACTCCGAGCGCCGAGACGCCGATGCGGCGTCGAACGTTGCGGTTCAATTCGAGCTCCCAGCCTGCGAGTGATGTCTGACTAAACCGCACGAAGGCCCATCTCGTAAAGGGGTGGGCGGAGAGCGGGGATCATCCATATAGTTTTCCGACACCGACAACAGGCCAACGTCCCATGCTTCGGCGACTTCGTCCCATCTCGGTGGCCATCGGCGTAGCGCTCGTCGGCGCCGCGCTCTCGCGCGCCGTCGACGTCGAGCAAACATCACCCGGAGATCGCGCCCCGCCGATCACCGTGGCGAGCTTCGACGGACTCGGCGTCGGGTTCAGTGGTCCGCAGGGCACATACGCGGGGCGGAACCCTTCCGACAACTCGCTCGCCGTCGGCCCCGATCACATCGTGCAGATCGTGAACAGCCGCATGGCGATCTACACGAAGAAAGGCTCGCGCTTCGACAGCACGGGGCGCGTGCTGTACGGCCCGGTCGAGACGCGCAACGTCTTTCGAGGCTTCGGTGGTCCGTGCGACCAGCGCAACAACGGCGACGCGGTCGTGCGCTACGACCAACTCGCCGATCGATGGCTGATCGTCATGCCGATCTTCTCGCGCATCCCGGACCAGACCGACGACCGGCCGATGCCGCACGCCGGTGAGCCGGCGCGAAAGAGTCTTGCCGGAGTTGCGGGTCAGCCTGGGCCGGCCGTGCGTCTGTACGAACCTCCGCCGCCGCCGCCTCCGCCGCCGCGCCCCGACTCACAGAACGCACCGCGCGACACCACGCGCCGGCGTCCGCCGCAGCCGGCGCACGGCGTCTACGCCATGTGTTATGCGATCAGCACCGGCGCCGACCCGTTCGGCCCCTACTACCGCTACGAGTTCATTCGACCGCTCTTTCCCGACTACCCGCGTCCCGCGGTATGGCCCGACGGCTACTACGTGCCGACCAGCACCGGCGACGAGGTCATTCAGAAGCACGCGTGCGTCGTCGAGCGCGCCAAGATGCTCGTCGGCGGCAACGCCGCCGAGCAGTGCGTCGTGATCGACAGCGTGAACTTCCTCAACAACGCCGACGTCGACGGAAAGGCAGCGCCTCCGCGCGGCGCGCCGAACGTCATGATGGCGGCCGGCGGGATGCAGCTGCAGAAGATCATGGAGGACAGCGTCATTCTGGCGTGGTCGTTCCACGTCGATTGGTCGGATCCGTCGAAGACGCGCGTCGAAGGTCCGAAACGCATTCCGGTCGCCCCCTACCATTATCTGTGCGACGGACAGCTCACGAACTGCGTGCCGCAGCTCGGCGCCGAACGCCGGCTCGACGCGCAGGGCGACAAGCTGATGGCGCGTCTCGTGTATCGGCGCGTCGGCGGCAATGAAATGATTGTCGCGGTGCACTCCGTGAACACGAAGGCGGGCGGAGGCGGCGTGCGTTGGTACGAGTTCCGGATCGATGGACACCGCGAGCCCGCGCTTAACCAGCAGGGAACGTACGCGCCGGACAGCGCATTCCGGTGGATGGCGAGTCCCGCCATCGACGCGCGCGGCAACATCGGAATCGGCTACTCGTTCGGAGGCCCCGGAGGGTTCGCCGGCCAGCGGTTCGCGGGACGTCTCGCCGGCGATCCTCTCGGACGCCTCACTCTTCGCGAGGCCGTGTTGGCAACGGGAGAAGCGGCCCAGACCAACACACTGCGGTGGGAAGACTACGCGCAGACCGCCGTCGATCCGTCGGATGACTGCACGATCTGGTACGTCGGCGACTACTTCAAACAGGGCGCGACGACCTACTCGACGCGCATCGGCGCGTTTCGCCTTCCGGGGTGTCCGAACTAACGAGCGTCGGTCGCGCGATCGCGCGGCCGGCTCACGGCGGGACGACCGAGATGACCACGCTATCCGTCAGAATTCCGAGCCGGGCGCGAATGGCGGTCGAACCGGCGGCCGTCAGATCGAAAGTGGCCGACAAGACAGAGACGTTCGGCGCCGGAACGCCGATCGGGATCGCGATGGCGCCGAGAAACTGCGCGACCGACGGATTCGACGAGGTGAGCTCCGTGTTGCTCGCGTCGATCGGTACGCCGCTCACGTCGCTCGCGCTGACTTGGACGTGCAGATGCCGCCCGACGATCGCGGGGCCAGTGTCTACGCTGACGATCAAGCGGCCGACTTTGGACGGGTCTGGCCTCGTCGGATCGGTCCCGCCTGATGCCGCTCCGGTCGTCGCCGGTGAGTTGCACGCGACCACGACCGCAGCCAGAAAAAGGGCGAGTCTCCGCGCGCGTGCCGCCACCCTGCCGCCTCCCCGTGAAAGAACCGGCGTCGTCAGCCGACCTTCTTACGCTGCCTCGCCTGGACGAGCGGCCGCAGATAGCGCCCCGTATACGACGCATCAATCACCGCGAGGTCCTCCGGCGTTCCCGCGGCGACGATGGCTCCGCCGCGATTCCCCCCGTCGGGCCCCAAGTCGACGATCCAATCCGCGGTCTTGATCACGTCGAGGTTGTGCTCGATGACGAGCACCGTGTTACCGCGATCGACGAGTCGATGCAGCACGTCGAGCAGCACGCGCACGTCCTCGAAATGGAGGCCCGTGGTCGGCTCGTCGAGGATGTAGAACGTACGTCCCGTGTCGCGCTTGGACAGCTCGGTCGCGAGCTTGACGCGCTGCGCTTCGCCGCCCGACAGCGTCGTCGCGCTCTGGCCGAGGTGGATGTAGCCGAGTCCGACGTCGACGAGCGTTTGCAGCTTCTGTGAGATGCGCGGCTGGTTCTGGAAGAAATCGAGCCCGTCGTCGACCGTCATCTCGAGCACGTCGGAGATCGTCTGGCCGCGGAAGCGCACCTCGAGGGTCTCGCGGTTGTAGCGGCGACCCTTGCAGACGTCGCAAGGTACGTAGACGTCGGGCAGGAAATGCATCTCGATCTTCACGAGCCCGTCGCCCTGACACGCCTCGCAGCGGCCGCCCTTCACATTGAAGGAGAATCGCCCCGGTCCGTAGCCGCGGATCTTCGCCTCGGGCAACTCGGCGAACAGCTCGCGCACCGGCGTGAAGACGCCCGTGTACGTCGCCGGATTCGAGCGCGGCGTGCGGCCGATCGGGCTCTGGTCGATGTCGATCACCTTGTCGATGTGCTCGAACCCGGTGATGCGCCGATGCTCTCCGGGGATCACCCGCGCGCGGTAAAAATGCCGAGCGAGGGCGCGGTGCAGGATGTCTTCGATGAGCGTCGATTTTCCGGAACCGGATACGCCGGTGACCGCGACGAAAAGTCCGAGCGGAATCTCGACGTCGAGGTTTCGCAGGTTGTGTTCGCGCGCGCCCTCGATGCGAATGAGCTTGCGCTGGTCGAACGCCCGGCGCTTGGCCGGCGTGGGGATCGAGAGCTCGCCGGCGAGATAGCGCCCGGTGATCGACGACGGGTTGCGCGCGATCTCGTCGACCGTTCCGACCGCGATGACCTCGCCGCCGTGTTTTCCCGCGCCGGGCCCGAGGTCGATGACGTGATCCGCAGCGCGCATCGTCTCTTCGTCGTGCTCGACGACGATCACG
The DNA here is from genome assembly GCA_963736315.1 of uncultured Gemmatimonadaceae bacterium. GTDB lineage: Bacteria > Gemmatimonadota > Gemmatimonadetes > Gemmatimonadales > Gemmatimonadaceae > JAQBQB01. The sequence goes on from CAVTOB010000003.1 coordinate 279,292, forward strand.
GTGTTGCCGAGATCGCGCAGCTGCTCGAGCGTGGCGAGGAGCCGGGCGTTGTCGCGCTGGTGCAAGCCGATCGACGGCTCGTCGAGGATGTACAGCACGCCGACGAGCCGCGAACCGATCTGGGTCGCGAGCCGGATGCGTTGCGCTTCGCCGCCCGAAAGCGACTCGGCCGCGCGCCCCAGCGTGAGGTAGTCGAGCCCGACGTCGACGAGGAAGCGCAGACGCTCGCGCACTTCCTTGAGGATCGGGCCGGCGATCTCGGGGTCGAGTCCGGGCGCACCTTCGCGGCGGACCGGCACCTGCTCGAAGAACGTGAGCGTGTCGGTGATCGGCAGCTCGACCACGTCGCCGATGCTCCTCGAGTCGATCGTGACCGAGAGCGCCTCCGGCTTGAGACGCCGCCCTTTGCACTCCGGACACGGCACCTCGATCATGTACTCCTGCAGCTCCATGCGGATCGAGTCGGACTCCGATTCGTCGTATCGGCGCTCGATGTTCCGCAGCACACCTTCCCACTCGATCGCCGACGGCGCGGTTTTCGCGCCCGCCTTTGCGTCGCGCTTGTCGCCGTAGAGGATGGCGTCGCGCACCGATTTCGGCAGATCGCCCCACGGCGAGTTGAGATCGAATTTGAGCTGACGCGCGAGCGCCGGCAGCACGATCTTGCGCAAATACCCGCTTGGCTCGCCCCAGGGCAGGATCACGCCCTCGAGAATCGAGATGCGCGAGTCGCCCAGGATGAGCGCTTCGCTCACACGACGCCGCGTGCCCAAACCGCCGCACGCCGTGCAGGCGCCGAAGGGCGAGTTGAACGAGAAGTGGCGCGGCTCGAGCTCGGGCAGCGAGATGCCGCACGTCGGGCATCCATAGCGCTCCGAGAACATCTCGGTCGTCTTCGCGTCGACGTTGCCGACTTCGACGACGCCTTCCGCGAGCTTGAGCGCGGTCTCGAGCGAGTCGGCGAGCCGGCTTCGGTCCTCTGGCCTCACCGATGAGGCGATCGACGACGACCGAGACCGAATGGTTCTGGCGGCGATTGAGCTTGGGGGGCGACGCGACTTCGATCAGCTCGCCGTCGACGTATGCGCGAATGAATCCCTGACGCCGAACACTCTCGAACAGCTCGCGAAACTCGCCCTTCCGCTGTTGCACGAGCGGCGCGCGAATCTCGAGGCGAGCGTCGGGCGGCCAAGTCAGAATGATATCGGCGATTTGCGCGGCGCTCTGGCGCTGCACGGGCCGACCGCAGTTCGGGCAATGCGGCGTTCCCGCGCGAGCCCAGAGCAGACGCAGGTAGTCGTAGATCTCGGTGACCGTGCCGACCGTGGACCTCGGGTTGTGTCCGGCCGTCTTCTGCTCGATCGAGATCGCCGGCGAGAGCCCCTCGATGGAGTCGACGTCGGGCTTTTCCATGAGGCCGAGGAACTGCCGCGCATACGCGGAGAGCGACTCGACGTATCGGCGCTGTCCTTCGGCGTAAATGGTGTCGAAGGCGAGCGAGGACTTGCCCGAGCCCGACAGTCCGGTCACGACCGTCAAACGGTCGCGGGGGATCGTCACGTCGATGTTGCGGAGGTTGTGCTCCCGCGCGCCGCGAACGATCAACGAATCTTCTGCCATAGCCTGGGTAAGCTGCCGTAGGAACGCCGAACATACAAGTCACGAGGTACGGCGGACGACCAATGGCGCAACGGAAGTCGCCAGGCGGCAGTCGGTAGGCGTCAGGTAACAAGGCGAAATCTGGCCTGCCGCCTGACGCTACGGCCTGACGCCCAGAGTCCCACCCTTTCGCAGATCCCGTCCAAGCCACGCGTGTCGTATCGCAAACCCCGATGCCCGTTACGTTTTGGCCGCTTTTGGCGTCTCACGCGGTGCACACCGACGCGATTGTCGTTCTGACCACGATGGCCTCCGACGAGGAGGCCGTTCGTTTCGTCCGGACCCTTCTCGAGCGCCGCCTCATCGCCTGCGGCACCATGTACACCGGCGCGCGGTCGCTTTACCGCTGGCAGGGCAAGATTGCCGACGAGCGCGAGGTCGTCGTCATGCTCAAGACGCGCTCCGCGCGCTTCGAGTCCGTGCGCGAGGCGTTCTCCGAGCTCCACCCGTACAAGGTCCCCGAGCTTCTCGCGCTTCCTGTCGAAGCCGGACTCGACAAGTACATCGAGTGGATCAACGGCGAAACGACGCTCGCTCTGAGCTGAGCGGCCACACGCGCGCGCGCGAGGGGAACTCTCCGTGAAGCGCAGGGCGATAGCCGGCATCGGAATCATCGCCGCATGGGGCGGCGGCGTCGGCGTTCTCGTGCAACACGAGTATTTCCGGCCGCGCCTCGAGCGACTCGCCGAAGCGGCAACCCGTGTCTCGCCGGCAACGTTGTACTACGCGGCGATGCAGGGCGGGCGGCAGGTCGGTTTCGCCTCGTCCACGATCGACACGGCGAATACGTCCGTCTCCGAGAACGACTACTTCGTCGTCGAGCTGCCCTCGGGCATGACGATGCGGCGCGCCACGTCGCGCACGAACGTCACGTTGTCGCGCGCGCTCCGTCTGACGCGCTTCGAGCTCTCCTACGAGACCGACAGCGCCCGCACCGACATGACGGGGCGCGTCGACGGCGACTCGGTGCTCCTGGTCCACTCCACGACGTCGCCGAAATCCGATACGACGCGCGTCTCACTCACCGAGCCGCTCCTGCTTCCGACCCTCGTGCCGCTCGTGGTCGGCCTAGCCGAGAAGCCGTCGATCGGTAAGCGCTACGTGTTGCCGGTATTCGATCCGGCGATGAAAGCGCCGCGCAGCATCGGGTACACCATTCGCGCCGAGTCGCTCTTCGTGCTGAGTGACAGCGCGGTGCTCGACACGACGGTGACCCCGGCGCTCTGGCACGGAGCGCGTCCGGACACCGTGCGCGCGTGGCAGGTGACGCCCGACTCGGGTGTCGACATCGGATTCTCCGGCTGGATCGACGACCAGGGGCGCATCGTCGCGACGTCCCAGCTCGGTCTCGAGCTTCGGCGGCAGCCCTACGAGATTGCGTTCAGAAACTGGCAAAACGACCCCACGGCGCATGCGTCCGATGCGAGCCACGTCATCGGGACGACCGTGCTCGCCGCCGGCAAGACGCCGAAGCCGGGCGGTCGCATCGATTCGCTCGTCGTACGCCTCGACAACGTCGATCCGAAGCTCAGGCTGCGCCTCACGGGAGCCGGTCAGCGCGCGTCTCACGACACCGTGTTCGCTTCGACGGCCGGCGATACCATGCTGGTGTCGACCGCGACGCTGGGCCCTCCGTCCAAGATTGGACTCGCCCCGCAGGCGGCCGCGATCACGCGCGGGAGTCTCGAGCCCGGGGTCGTGACGAAGCGTCTCATCGCTTGGGTGCGCGATTCGATCCGCCCCCACGTGTCGTTCGAGATGTCGACCCCCCAGCACGTCCTGCTCACGCGGGCCGGGGATTGTAACGAACTCGCCCAGGTTTTCGTCGCTCTAGCGCGCGCGCGGGGGCTCACGGCACGGCCTGTCACCGGACTGTTGTACGTGGACGGAAAGTTCTACTACCACGCGTGGGCCGAGGTGCTCTTGAAGGACTGGGTTCCGGTCGATCCAATGCTCGGCGAGGCGCCCGCCGACGCCGCCCACATCCGACTGATGCAGGGGTTGGCGCTGCGCACTGATTTGATTCGCCGCTGGGCCGGCCTCGACGTCAACGTCGTGTCGGTGAAGGAAACCCAACGTAAGCCGAGTGAGACGACCCACCGATGATCAAGCTGACGAATCTCACGAAGCGATACGGGGTCTTTACCGCCGTCGACGGCATCAACCTCGAGGTGCCGAAGGGCGAGCTCTTCGGGTTCTTGGGGCCCAACGGCGCCGGCAAGACGACCACGCTGCGAATGATCGCCGGCATTCTTCGCCCGACGAGCGGCAAGGTGGAGGTCGGCGGCATCGACGTGGTCGCGAGTCCCGTCGCCGCGAAGTCGAAGCTGGGGTTCATCCCGGACCGCCCTTTCATCTATGAGAAGCTGACCGGCGGCGAGTTCTTGCGATTCGTCGCCGGGCTCTACGACCAGCACGGCCCGGAGATCGAGCACCGCGGCCGCGAGCTGCTGGCGCTGTTCGACCTCGAGGCGTGGCGCGACGAGATGGTCGAGAGCTACAGCCACGGCATGCGCCAGAAGCTGATCATCGCGAGCGCGTTCGTGCACCGTCCGCAGGTCATCGTCGTCGACGAGCCGATGGTCGGTCTCGACCCCAAGGCGGCGCGCATCCTCAAGGATCTCTTCAAGGAATACACGCGGCGCGGCCACACGATCATGATGTCGACGCACACGCTCGAAGTCGCCGAAGCGATGTGCGATCGCATCGGCATCATCCAGGGCGGTGTGATTCGCGCCTGCGGGACGATGAACGACCTGCGCGCGCAGCGCCGAGTCGGGGATGGACGGACTCGAGCAGATCTTCCTGCGGCTCACCGGCGAGAACGCCGCCCGCGCGCTGGTCGACGTCCTCGATGCCTGAAAAGGCAGCGGCTTCGCCGCCCCTCCTGCCCGATCCCAAGGCGGCGGCTCTGCCGCTGCCCGATCCATCGACGGCGCACCTGCTGAGCCCCAAGTGGCTCACGGCGCGCGCCCACCGCGAGTCGGGGCGACGCGCCCGGACGGTGTTCCTGCTCGTCTTCGGGTTCGTGTTCTGGGCATTCATCTACCTGATGCTCTACCGGCTGTTGAGCTATCTGCAAAAGACGCCGGAGATCGGGACGCTCATCGCCGGCAAGGTGCTCGGCCTCATCCTCGCCGGATTCTTCTCGATCCTGTTGTTGTCGAACGTCATCACCTCGCTGTCGAGCTTCTTTCTCGCGCGCGATCTCGATCTTCTGGCGTCCGCGCCGGTCGACTGGCTCAAGTTCTACGTCGCGAAAGTCCTCGAGACGCTGGTGAACTCGAGCTGGATGGTCCTCCTGCTCGCGATTCCGATGTTCGCCGCGTATGGGGTCGTCTATTCGGGGGGGCCGCTCTTCCCGCTCATCGTGCTGGTGACGTTCGTCCCGTTCCTCGTCGTGCCGACGGTGATCGGAAGCGCGGTCACGCTGCTGCTGGTCACCGTGTTTCCCGCACGCCGGGCCCGGGACATTCTGAGCGTCATCGCGGTGCTCGCCGCGGGCGGACTCGTCGTGCTGTTCCGGCTGCTGCGACCCGAGCGCCTCGCCCGGCCGGAGGGATTCAAGTCGCTCGTCGAGTTCGTGACCCTTTTGCGCGGGCCGACGTCGCCGTTCTTGCCGAGCGAGTGGGTGCAGCGCGCCGTGATGTCGTGGCTCGACGGACGGCCGCAGCTTCTGCCGTACTATCTCCTCTGGTCGACGGCCGCCGCCGCCGTGGTGCTCGGCGCGCTTCTCCATCGCTGGCTCTACGCCATGGGATTCAGCAAGGCGCAGGAGAGCGCGCAGCGCTGGGCGCCGAGCGGGCCGGTGAGCCGGATGGGGCACGCGCTCTTGGCGCCGTTCGGGATCGTGCGACGGGAGCTGGTGCTCAAGGAAGTGAAGCTGTTCTTCCGCGACACGACGCAGTGGTCGCAGCTGATCCTGCTCGCCGTGCTCGTGGTGGTGTACGTCTTCAACATCAAGTTCCTGCCGATCGGCGGGCAGGGCGTGTCGTTCTTCCTGGCGAACGTGGTGCCCTTTCTGAATCTGGTATTGGCCGGATTCGTGCTCGCCTCCGTCGCCGCGCGCTTCATCTTCCCGGGCGTGAGCCTCGAGGGGCGAACCTGGTGGCTGCTGCGGTCGAGCCCCCTGCGGATGCGCGACCTGCTCTGGTCGAAGTTCTGGGTCGGTACGCTGCCCTTGCTGGTCCTCGCGCTCCTGATCGTCGGCGTCACCGATTATTTGATGCAGGTTTCGGCGTTCATGTTCGTCGTATCGACGCTCACGATCGGCTTCATGACGCTGGCGATCGCCGGGCTGGCGATCGGAATGGGGACGCTCTTCCCGCGGTTCGAGACCGAGAATGCCGCGCAAATCCCGACCTCGTTCGGCGGCCTCGTGTTCATGATGAGCGCCATCGCGTTGATCGGCGTGGTCGTGGTGCTCGAGGCGAAGCCGGTCTACACGTACCTCGGATCGAGGGCGTTCGGGACGGCGGGCGATCTCGTCGAGATGGTGGCGGGGTTCGGGCTTGCCGCAGCGGTGTGCGCCGCCGCCACTGTGATTCCGGTCACCGTCGCGCTGCGACGACTCGAGCGCCTCGAGCGTTAGATCGCGCCTCGTGAGCGCATTGTGACGACCCGCGAGATGCCCGGGTCGTTCATGCCGGATGCCCCGAAAGAGTTTCGGGAATCCGCTGGTACGTCACACAGGCTCGCTCCCCAGTCCCGGTTGGAGTGGGCAGTCTATGGGTCAAAAACCCACCCTCGGAGGAAGTTCGAAATGAAGCGTATCGCATTCGCGGCCGTTGCGGCTCTCCTGGTTGCCGGCACGCAACTCCACGCCCAGCAGGGCAATCAGAAGAACGACAGCACGAAGAAGAAGCCCGCCGCTGCGGCGACGGTGAAGCCCGCCGGCGCGCCGGCCGCGGTCAAGCCGGCCGCGTCAGCCTCGGCCGACACGACCAAGCCGAAGAAGAAGCGCGCCACCACGCACAAGGCGGCCGCGAAAGACACGACCAAGGCGGCCAGCGCCGCGTCGACGCCGAAGAAGAAGTCGGCTGGGGCGAAGAAGGACTCGACCACCAAGAAGCCGTAACTCAGGCTGCTAGGCGGTTTCCACAGTTGTTGCAGTATCGCGCCTCGGGCGCGACGACAGGTGCGCCACACGTGGCGCACCTGTCGTTTAGGTACCTGCCGCAGTTCGAGCAGTAGACCGCGTCGGATTCGGGGCGCGGTCCGCACACCGGGCATCCGGCCAGGCGCTGGCGGTGCGCGCGAACAGTCGCCTCGACCTCCGCGTCGGTTGGCCGCGCGGTGGGCTGGTCGGCGTCGGATCCGCGGCGCATGGCGGCGATGGCGGACTTGGTGTAGCGCGCCTTGAGATCCGCGTAGTCGGCGTCCGAGAGCTTGCCCGTCGCGCGATCGAACTCGAGCTCGCGCAGCGCGGCCACCGCCGACGACTCGTCGGCCTCATCAACGGCGCGTGCTCGCGCCGACATCGATGGCGTCGCCGGCGCGGCTTCCACGCCGAAGAACACCGGATAGAGCACGAACGCCAGCGCGCCGAGGGCGAGCAGCGTTCCGATGACGAGCGCCGTCACTATTCGCCGTCCCGCCGAATCGCCGCCTCGAGTCGCGCGAGCTCGTCGTCGGTGGCGTCGACGCCCTTCGCGGCCGGCCCGAGGGGCGCGGTCTTCGCCGATTGTGAGCGGCGGAGAAACGCGAGGATGAACGCCGCGGCGACGAGCACGGCGATTCCCGGCGAGACCCACGCGAGCATGTTGAATCCGGATCGGGGCGGCGCCATCAGCACGCGCTCGCCGTACGCCGAAACGAATGCGTCGATGATCTCCTGCGCGCTGTAGCCGCCGTCGACGAGCGCCATCACGTCGCGGTGCATCGCCGGCGATACCTGACAGGAAAAGTCAGTCGTGCGGCAGGTGAACACGTCGAGCGTGCATCCGCACTGGCAATGCAGCTGATGCTCCAGTGCGTCGCGCTGCGTGTTCGTGAGCTGCTTGACGGCGTTCGCCTTGGGCGGCAAGCGCACCGGGCGCGCCGCGCCCTGGTCCATCGCGAAGAGATTCGACGTGTCGCGCACGAGGGATGAATCGTGCGTCATCCTCGCGCGCGGATTCGGCTGTTGCGACACGGCGCGAACCGCGACGACCATCGATCCGATTCCCGCACCCGCGCCGGCGAGAAACCCGCGGCGCGAGAGAACCCCAGCCTCCCGGTCGCTCATGCGCCGACCGGTTCGCCGCCTGCGGTCGCCGGCCGCATCACGGCGACGTACCCCGCCTGCGCGCGTCGCCGCTCGGCCTGCGGCCACATCACGATCAAGCCGCCGATCATCATCACGAAGCCGCCGGCCCACACCCACACCACGAGCGGATTGAACGAGATGCGCAGCTCCGCCGTGTCCGAATTGCGCACGCCGGCGAGCACGACGTACGTGTCCTGTCCGGGCGTGGTCCGAATGCCGACCTCGGTGATCGGCTGGAAGAGTGGATTGCCCTGGGCGTCGTGATAGGCGCGCTTCTCGCTTCGGATGATCCCGACGCGCTTCCCGTCGCGAAACGCGTCGAGGCCGACGCCGATCACTTGGGCGTCGCGCGGCTCCGAGGTGGAGATGCCCTGGCTCACGAAGCGCCATTTGTGGCCGTAGGGGTCGCTCGTCTCGAACGCTTCGCCGGTCTTGAGCGTCACGTCGTTCTCGAGCTTGAACGCCATCCCCGCGAACGCCGCGAACAACATCACGATGCCGGCGTGCACGATGTAGCCGCCGTACCGGCGCCGGTTGCGCGCGACGAGGTGCCTGAACGCCGTGACGACGCGCTCTCCGTGAATCGTCTGGCGCGCGCGCATACCCTTGTAGAACTCTTGCACGATCGTGCCCATGACGAACCCGCACAGCGCGTATGCGAGGAGCACGTATCGCGACCGCATTCCGAGCGCGAAGAGCAGCGCCCCGACGATGATGCCGACGGACGCAGGCGTGGCGAACTGGCGCTTGAGATTCGACAGCGACGCCTTGCGCCACGCGATGAGCGGACCGATGCCCGTGAGCGCCAGCAACAGCAGACCGAGCGGGACGTTCACCGCGTTGAAGAACGGCGGGCCGACCGTGATCTTGTTCTGCGTCACCCACTCCGACAACACCGGAAAGACGGTTCCCCAGAATATCGCGAACGCGATTCCGATGAGCAGGAGGTTGTTGTACAGGAACGCCGCCTCGCGGCTCACCATGCTCTCCAGCTCGGCCTTCGGCTCGAGATCGCGAAGACGCGTCGCGACCAGGTAGATCGTGACACCCGTCGCGACGCCGAAGAAGGTCAGGAACCAGGGCCCCACCGGCGATTGCGCGAACGAATGCACGCTCTCGATCACGCCGCTGCGCGTGAGGGTCGTGCCGAAGATCGCGAGCAGAAAGCTCATCACGACCAGCACGACGTTCCACTTCCGCAGCATGCCGCGCTTTTCCTGGATCATGATCGAGTGCAGGAACGCGGTGTTCGTGAGCCACGGCAGGAACGACGAGTTCTCGACGGGGTCCCACGCCCAGTAGCCGCCCCATCCCAACTCGACGTAGGCCCACCACATCCCGAGCACGATGCCGATCGTGAGGAAGAACCACGACAGCAGCGTCCACCGTCGCACGATGCCGAGCCACTGCGCGTCGAGCTTCCGCGCGAACAGCGCCGCGATGGCGAACGCGAATGGAATCGCCGTCGCGACGTAGCCGAGATAGAGATTCGGCGGATGGATCGCCATACCCGGGTTCTGCAACTGCGGATTCATCCCGCGCCCGTCGAGCGGAATGAAGTCGAGCCGCGTGAACGGGTTCGCCTTGAAGCACGTCGTCGCGATGAAGAAGACGAGCACGGCCGAGATCGTGCCGGTCGCCCAGGGAATGAGCTCCTCGTTGCCGCGGCGGCTCGTCGCGATCGCGATGGTGCCGTACATCGACAGGATCAGAGCCCAGAAGAGCATCGAGCCCGCCTGCCCGCTCCAGAACGACGTGAAGATGTACACGCTCGGCATCGTCGAGCTGATGTGGCCCGCGACGTACTCGAGCGAGAAGTCCTTGGTGAGGAGCGCGGTCCACAGGCCGATCGACGCCAAGAGGATCATGGCGAACGTCGCGTAGAGTCCGCGGACGCCGCTGGCCGCGAGATCGGCGCGCCGCGTCGCGCCGCCGGCGAACGACACGGTCGTCGACCACGCCGCCATGAGGAGCGCGACCCACAACGAAAGTTCGCCGATCAGGATCACGCGCGGCCGGCCGTCTTCGTCTGGGCCGCCTTGTAGCCCGGAGTGCCCCGGTATTTCTCCGGCGCGTTCTCGTAGCGAGACGCGCACTTCGCGAGCAGCTCCGTCGCGTGGAAGGTGCCGTCGGTTCCCATCCGGCCGCCCACGACGACGTCCACGCTGTCCGTGAAGGTGTCCGGGGCGATGCCGCGGTAGACGACCGGAATCGTCTGGCTGCCGTCCGTCACGCGAAAGGCGTACTCTTTTCCACCAGCCGCCCGCTGCACCGAGCCGGGGACGACGCGCGCGCCGACCTTCACGCCAACATCGGTGAAGGTCGGATCGGCCTTGAGTTTGGCGGACAGCTCAGTGGGCGTCAGATAGTAGACGCCGGTCGAACGGATCGAGCTGGCCATCAGATAGCCGGCGGTGCCAAGGACAATCGCGCCGCCGATCAGAAATTTCGTGCGTGGCTTCATCGTGGAGGCATCCCTGCCGAGGCCTTCAATATAGCCGTCGGGTCAGGGCTTGGTTTGGTGCAGCAAGACACCGGCCGCGGCCATGCCGACGCCGTCCCACGTCAGGTCCTTGAGGCTCGGATCGCCCCCCGAATAGCGGTCGTACACCTCCTTCCCTATGCTCACCCCCGCCGCCACGCCGATCGCGGTGTTCAGCGCCGGCGTCCGGTGCATCCCGGTGAGACGGAGGCCGCTGAACGTCGCGCTTTCGACGAACGCCGCCATGAAGAAGTGCTTGGCCTTGTCCGGACCGAACCACCGATCGCCTGCCTGAGTCGGACTCAGGTGCAGCGTGAACACCAGAAGCAGACCGTGCATGGTTCAGTTTCCCCCTCCCGCTTCCGCGGTTCCTGCGTCGTCGTGGGCCCAGGCGATCGCGGTTCGGACGGCTCGCTCCCATCCGCGCATTCGTCGATTCAGCTCGTCGCGCGACATTCGCGGCGTGAAGGTCGTGAAGCGTCGCGTGGCGAGAAACTCGTCCACGCTCCTCCAAACTCCCGCCGCGATTCCGGCCAAACCGGCGGCCCCGAGCGCCGTCGTCTCGACCATGTCCGGACGCTCGACCGGAACGCCGAGAACGTCCGCCTGAAACTGCATCAGCCAGTCGTTCATCGTCGCTCCGCCGTCGACGCGCAAACGTGAGAAATCGGCGCCGCTCGCATGGTGCATCTCGCCAAGGACCTCCGCGGTGCCGTACGCCATCGCCTCGAGCGCGGCGCGCACGAGGTGCGCTCGAGTCGTGCCTCGCGTGAGCCCCACGATCGTGCCGCGCGCCTCGGACTCCCAGTGGGGCGCACCCAGCCCCGTGAGCGCGGGTACGAAGTAAACGCCTTCCGTCGAATCGACGGACCTCGCCAGCGCCTCGGTCTCACGCGCATCACGGATGATTCCAAGCCCATCCCGCAACCATTGAATGGCGGCGCCCGCGACGAAAATCGCCGCCTCGAGCGCGTACACCGGGCCGCCGCGCGCGTCGCAGGCGATCGTGGTCAACAACCCTCCGCGACCGCCTTCCGGACGCTCGGTGCCCGCGTTGAGTAGAAGGAACGCGCCGGTGCCATACGTGTTCTTGCCGCTGCCACGTTCGGTGCAGCCCTGCCCGAACAACGCCGCCTGCTGATCTCCAGCCACGCCGAGAATGGGAGCGTCGAACCCGAGCACGCCGCGCGTCGCGACGCCGAAGTCGCCCGACGACGGACGCACCTCGGGCAACGTCTCCTTGGGCACGCCGAAGATCGCGCACAGGTCGTCGCTCCACGACCGCGCGTCTATGTCGTAGAGCATCGTCCTCGACGCGTTCGTCGGGTCCGTCGCATGGACGGCGCCGCCGGTGAGTCGCGACACGAGCCACGTGTCGATCGTGCCGACCGCGAGATCGCCGAGGCGATAGCGATCGAGGAGCCGCTCGTGGTCGAGGAGCCACTCGATCTTCGTCGCCGAGAAGTACGGATCGGGCACGAGGCCGGTGTGCTTCGCGATCCACTCCGCGCGCGGCGCGAGCTCCCGGCAGCGCGCCGCGGTCCGCCGGTCCTGCCACACGATCGCCCGATGCACCGGCCGGCCCGAGTCGCGCTCCCAGATGACGACCGTCTCTCGCTGATTCGCGATGCCCACGGCATCGGGCCGAACCGAGGCGGCGTCGACGGCGTCACGCGCCGCCGACTTTACGCATTCGAGGATCTCGTTCGCGTCGTGCTCGACGTGACCGGCCGCCGGGAAATACTGCGGGACCTCGCGATAGCCGCGTCCCGCGACCTTGCCGTCCGCGCCGATCACGAGGCACGTGACGCCTGTGGTGCCGGCATCGACGGCGAGGACGTGCTTCACGCGGCACGCCCCGAGAAATCGTACGGCGGCCGGTGGATCCCGCGGTCGCTCACGATAGCCGAGATGAGCTCCGCCGGGGTGACGTCGAACGCGGGGTTGTAGACGGGCACATTCGCGGGCGCCGTTTGCGCTCCGAGCACGCGGCGCAATTCCTCGGCGGAGCGTTGCTCGATCAGGATCTCGTCGCCGCGCGGCGTGGCCGGGTCGAAGGTACTCGTCGGCGCCGCGACGTAGAACGGCACGGAGTGACGGCACGCGGCGATCGCGAGGGGATACGTTCCCACTTTGTTGGCGACGTCGCCGTTCGTCGCGATGCGGTCCGCGCCGACGATGCAGAGGTCCACCTCGCCGTCGCGCAGCAACGACGCCGCCGCGCCGTCGGCGAGTACCGTCACGGGAATGCCGGCGCGCTGCAGCTCCCAGGCCGTCAGCCGGCTCCCCTGAAGCAGAGGACGCGTCTCGTCGGCGTAGACTTCGACGCGCTTTCCCGACTCGACCGCGACGTACACCGCGGCGAGCGCCGTGCCGATGCCTCCAGTCGCGAGCGCTCCCGTATTGCAGTGCGTGAGCACGCGCGCGCCGTCGGCGATGAGCGTCGCGCCGTGCTCGCCGATGAATCGGCACATGGCGCGATCCTCCTCGAGGATCTTCGTCGCTTCGTCGCGGAGCGCGCCCCGCATCCCGTCCGCGTCGTCGCGATGCCTTAGGCCGACCTTCATCACTCGGTCGAGCGCCCGCGCGAGGTTCACGGCCGTGGGACGCGTACCACGAAGGCGCCCGTGGGCGTCGGCAAGAGCAATCGCCAGGTTGCCGCGCGACCCTGCTGGAATCGACAGTGCCAGGCCCATCGCCGCGGCGATGCCGATCGCCGGGGCGCCGCGCACCGCCAACGTGTTGATCGCCTCGCAGACGTCGTCCACCGACCGCAGCACGCGATACACTTCGCGCTCCGGAAGAAGACGCTGGTCGAGGATGCGAACGCCGTCGCCGTCGTCCGACCACGTCACGGCCTGGATCGGTTGCATGGTCCAAAAACGTAGGTTCGTCATGGGGCCGGCGTAACGGGTTTCCCTTAGATTCCGCGCATGTCTTACGAGACGATCACGCTCAACGTCGCCGACCGTATCGCGACGCTCACGGTCAACCGGCCGGACAAGCTCAACGCGCTGAACACCCGGGTCATCGCGGAGCTGGGCGAGATGATCGACTCGCTGCGCGCGGATCGCGACGTGGGTGGAGTGATTCTCACCGGCGCGGGGCGTGCCTTCGTGGCCGGAGCGGACATCTCCGAGTTGGAGCAGGTCGCCGGCGAATCGGCCGAGGCGCTCGCCAAGCGCGGACAGTCGGTGTTTCGCCGTTTCGAGACATCGCCGAAACCAACAATCGCCGCGGTGAACGGGTTCGCCCTCGGCGGCGGGTGCGAGCTGGCCATGGCGTGCCACGTCCGCATCGCGTCGGAGAACGCGAAATTCGGCCAGCCCGAGGTGAAGCTCGGGCTCATCCCCGGCTACGGCGGCACACAGCGGCTTCCACGCCTCGTTGGAAAAGGTCGCGCGCTGCAGCTGTTGCTCACCGGCGAGATCATCGACGCTCAGGAAGCGTTTCGGATCGGGCTCGTGAACCGAGTCGTCGCCGCGGACGAGCTGCTTCAGGCGGCGAACGCAATGATGCGGACGATGCTGGCGAACGCGCCGCTCGCGCTCGCGGCGTGCGTAACCGCGGTCAACGACGGCGCGGACGCCGCGCTCGACACGGCGCTCGCGCTCGAGGCGTCCGCGTTCGGCCGCCTCGGCGCGACGGCCGACAAGCGCGAGGGGACGCGCGCGTTCCTCGAGAAGCGGCCCGCGACGTTCACCGGCGCGTGAGCGCCGGGGGGGCGGGGGGCAGCTCGACTGGCGCGTCTCGTCGTTCGCGACTTTCGGAACCTCGAGCACGTGGATCTCGCTCCGCCGGCCGCGGGTTGGGTCGTCGTCGGCGAGAACGGCCAGGGCAAGACGAATCTCCTCGAGGCGATTCACTACTTACAGCTTCTGCGCTCGTCGCGCGGCGCGCGCGACGCGGATGTCGTGCGCTTTGGAGCAGATGGGTTCCACGTCGCGGCGCAGGTCGACACCGGCGGAGCCTGTCACGAAATCTCCGTCGGGTTCGAGCGCGCCGGGCACCGGAAGCGCGCGCGCCTCGACGGCGCCGTGCCGGAGCGCTTGAGCGACGCGCTCGGCGCGCTGCCGTCGGTGATGTTCGCGCCGGACGACGTCTCGCTCGTCACGGGCTCGCCCGCCGAGCGGCGGCGCTTTCTCGACGTGGTGCTCGCGGTGACGGATCACGCGTATCTCGTCGCGCTTCAGCAGTACCGCGCGGCCCTCTTGCGCCGGAACGCGGCGCTGCGCTCGGCGGCGGCGACTGGCGGAGCCGACGCCGTCGCGGTCTGGGAGCCGGCGCTCGCTCAGTACGGCGCGGCCCTGTGGCGCGAGCGGCGCGCCTGGGTGGTGTCGATGGAAGAGAGGCTCGAAACGCTCTGTCATGAGATCGGTGAGGGCGCCCGAGTTCGGATGCGCTACGCGAGCACGCTCGCCGCGTCGGACGATCCCCGTGCCGCGCTCGCGCGCGCGCTCGAGGAAAAACGAGCCTCCGACGTGCGGCGCGGCCTCACGCACGTCGGCCCGCACCGCGACGACCTCGTCGTCACGCTCGATGGGCGCGACCTGCGTGTGTTCGGATCGGCCGGGCAGCAGCGTACGGCGGCGATCGCGCTGCGGATGCTCGAAGCGGCCACGGTGACCCAGCGCCGCGGGCTGGCGCCGATGTTTCTCCTCGACGACCCGTTCGCCGAGCTCGACGCGCGGCGGTCGGCGCGGATCCTGTCGCTGTTGGAGCGCGAGGGCATGGGGGTCGGTGGGGGCGTGGGACAAACGGTGCTCGCGGTGCCGCGCGACAGCGACATTCCGGCGGAGCTGACAGGCCTCGAGCGCTTTCGAATCGGGGCGGGTGTCGTGACGTCGGCCAACGCGGCATGAGATGGAGTCGAGCTCGTGAGGGACCGCGGCGGCCGCGGCGACGGAAAGAAAAAACGACCCGAGCCGGTAGGATCGATCATCGCCGGCGTGCTCGGCGACAGAGGACTCGCCGATCGCGTGAAGCAGGCGGCGATCATTCCCGAGTGGGCGTCGCTGGTCGGCGCACAGATCGCCAAGGTGACGACGCCCGAGTCGATCACGGCGAACGGAACGCTCTTCGTGCGCGTGACGACGAACGCGTGGATGAACGAGCTGTCGATGTTGGAACCGGAACTGTTGCGGTTGCTGAACGCGAGAGGCGACCGCTCCCCGGTACGCCGGATTCGCTGGATGTTGGGCCCGGCTGGCAAGGCCAGATAACGCGTTGGGAATCAAAAGGTTGGCCGATCCGGAACCGGTTGCGCGCGACAGGCTTTGGAGCTATTTTTTACAGGTTGGATCGGGGCGTATTTTCGGTATTTGTACGGGGCGTTTTTTCCAGGGGAATCATGGGAACAAGAGGCGAGATCGATTCGGCCGGCGCGAAGTACGACGCGGGCCAGATTCAGGTACTCAAAGGTCTCGATGCGGTGCGGAAGCGCCCCGGCATGTACATCGGTTCGACGTCGGAGCGCGGGCTGCACCACCTCGTGTACGAGGTCGTCGACAACTCGATCGACGAAGCGCTCGTCGGCTACGCGGACGACATCCGCGTCACGATTCACCCTGACAACTCGATCACGGTCGACGACAACGGCCGAGGCATTCCCGTCGACATCCATCCGACGGAAAAAATACCGGGTGTCGAGCTGGCGATGACGGTGCTGCACGCGGGCGGCAAGTTCGACAAGAACACGTACAAGGTGTCGGGCGGCCTGCACGGCGTCGGCGTGTCGGTCGTGAACGCGCTTTCAGAAACGCTCAAGGTCTGGGTGAAGCGCGACGGCAAGGAATACTACATGGACTTCGCGCGCGGCAAGACGACGACCAAGCTCAAGGCGTTGCGCGAGGTGCCGAAGAACGAGACGGGAACCAAGGTCTATTTCAAACCGGACGCGCAGATCTTCACCGATCTCGTGTACCGCTACGACACGCTGGCGATGCGGCTGCGCGAGCTGTCGTTCCTCAACAAGGGCGTGATGATCACGCTCACCGACGAGCGGACCGGGCAGGAGAAGGCGGACACCTTCCACGCCAAGGGCGGGCTCAAGGAGTTCGTGCAGCACCTCAATACGCAGCGCAAGTCGCTGCACCCCGAGGTGATGTACATCGAGACGACGCGCGACGACGTCGGCATCGAGCTGGCGATGCAGTACAACGACGGCTACAACGAGAACGTCTTCTCCTTCGTCAACAACATCAACACCCACGAAGGCGGCACGCACCTCACGGGCTTCAAGTCGGCGCTCACGCGCGTGATCAACAACTACGCGTCGAAGGGCGGGTTCCTGAAGAAGGCCGACTTCACGCTGTCGGGCGACGACGTGCGCGAAGGGCTCACGGCGGTGCTCTCGGTCAAAGTCCGCGAGCCGCAGTTCGAGGGGCAGACCAAGACGAAGCTCGGCAACTCGGAGGTCGAGTCGGCGGTCAAGACGCTGGTCAACGAGTGGCTCGCGTCGTACCTCGACGAGCATCCGCGCACGGCGAACATCGTCGTCGACAAGGCGGTGTCGGCGGCGCGCGCCCGCGAGGCGGCGCGCAAGGCGCGCGACCTCACGCGGCGCAAGTCGGCGCTCGACGTCGGCAACCTGCCGGGCAAGCTGGCCGACTGCTCGCTCACCGACCCCGCGCTCTGCGAGCTCTACCTCGTCGAAGGCGACTCGGCCGGCGGCTCGGCCAAGCAGGGCCGCAAGCGCGAATTCCAGGCGATCCTGCCGCTGCGCGGCAAGATCATCAACGTCGAGAAGGCGCGCATCGACAAGGTGCTGTCGAACGAGGAAATCCGCACGATCATCACGGCGATCGGCAGCGGCATCAAGGAAGAGTTCGAGATCGACAAGACGCGCTATCACAAGATCATCATCATGACCGACGCCGACGTCGACGGCGCGCACATCCGCACGCTGCTGCTGACGTTCTTCTTCCGGCAGATGCCGGAGTTGATCGAGGCCGGGTACGTCTACATCGCCCAGCCGCCGCTCTACCGCGTCGCGAAGGGGCGAGGAGGAGTACTACGCCTACGACGAGGCGGAGCGCGTGGAGATCTCGGCCCGGCTCGGCAACGGCGACGGCAAGGCGAGCGTGAACATCCAGCGCTACAAGGGCCTCGGCGAGATGAACCCGGACCAGCTCTGGAACACGACGATGGATCCGGAGCGGCGCACGCTGCTCAAGGTGGGAGTCGAGGAGGCGACGATCGCGTCGCAGCTGTTCGAGACCCTGATGGGCGACGAGGTCGAGCCGCGGCGCATTTTCATCGAGAACAACGCACAGTTCGTGAAGAACCTCGACATCTGATGTCGTAGGTCGCTCTCACGAAGACCGACGGGCCCGTCCAACGACGGGCCCGTTCTTTTGTTCTGCGGGGATCGCCAGAGCGGCCGCGGTCGCAGGCTGTGGCCCTTCGTCCACTGTGTACAGAGCGTGTCCGCGGGCGAGTCTGCACCGGTCCAAAACCGTTGCCGCCTATGCTGGTTCACATTGCGCTCGCTCTGCAACTCAAAGCCGACCCGTCGCTGCAACCGCGACTCGAGGGCGTTCCGGTCGCCACCAATGCGATCACCGACGCCGCCGGCTACGCCGTACTCAACTTCCTCACGTCGTGGCGAACGGCCTGGGAGGGGAGCGTCGACTGGCGCGGGTCCAACAGCACCGACTGGCGCTTGCGCGACGACCACTGCCATTGGGACGGCACGTACAGTGCCGTCGGCGGCCGCGGCTACAATCGTCCGCCCACGTTGATCCATCGCGACAGCCGCCGTTCGATGTGCCCGAACTGGTTCCCAACCGACGAGCAAATGCCGAGCGACGAGAGCCGCTTGCTCGACGCATCGCTGACCCCGGAGTGGCGCGACCGAATTCATGGGGTGCGCGGTGTTCTCCTCGACTCCCTCGCCGCGCTCGACCGTCTCAAGCCCGGCGACGCATGGATCACCGGGGAGCGTGTGCGGTTCCTCGTCGACCAGGGAGATTTGAAAGGCGCCCTGGAGGCCGCCCGCACGTGCACCGCCGACCGCTCGTGGTGCGCGCAGCTCACCGGATTCGCGCTCAACGCCGCCGGCGAATACACGCGCGCCGATTCCGCCTTCGACGCCGCCGCCGTGGCGATGACACCCGAGCGGAGATGCAAGTGGACGAGCGTGGAGCTCCTGCTCGACGAGAAAGGCCGCTCCGCATACGACCACGCGAACTGCGACGAGCGCGTCAAGCTCAACGAACGAGTCTGGTGGCTGACGACCCCGCTCTTCTCCGATTCGACGAGTGACCGGCGCAGTTCGGACTTCGCTCGCAAAGTCTTCGTTCAACTGCACTCGGCGCTGCCGTGGGACGAGCGATTCGATTGGCGGGATCGGTTCGGCGGTGAAGCCGTGTCGGAGATGCTCCTGCGGTACGGTTGGCCCGCGTACGCCGCATGGAGCGGCGCCCAGGAAGAGGCGAGCCACGCCGGCTGGATGGGATTCTACGACAGCACGCGGACGGCGACCGCGGAATACCCGATGGACCGGCTGCATCTCGTGCCGGCCTGGCGCGCGGTCGACGATCCGTTCCATGCCCCGGCCGACGCCTGGCAGATAAACATCCCGGCGCTCACGGGCGACGAGGAGCCGGCCGCGCAATGGTGGCCGGCCGAGCACTACTCGAGGAGCGCGGGCGGGATCGTTCAACTGTCCGATCAGACGGTGATGCTGCGCCGCGACTCCGACATTCTGCTGGCGACGGCGTCGGGCCTGACGGGCAGGAAGGAACTGCACGTGGACACGGCGAGCGCCGTACTCATCCGCACGACGGGGCCGCGGGACGTCGAGCGCCTGAAGCACGAGACATTCAAGAACGCCAATGCCATCGTCGTCACGGCGAACATCTCACCCAAACCGGCGATTTTCGGCACCGAGCTTCCCGCACCGCATGGAGAGCTGTCGGCGCGAACGCGGTTCGGCATTGTTCCTCCCGCCCCGCTCGCGACGCTTCGCCCCGGCGAGGCGGCGATCTCGGATCCCGTTCTGATCTCCGGCGACGACGACGCGCCTCCGGGTCCGGACCGGGCGCTCCAGGAGATGCTGGGTTCCACGCGCGTCCGCGGCGCCAAAGTGGGCGTGTATTGGGAGACGTACGGCTATGCCGCCGGCGACTCGGTGGACGTGGCCGTGATCATCTCACGCCACGAGCCGATCAGCAAGGTGCGCCGCATCGGCATGTTTCTCCGCCTCGCGCACGATCTCAATGGACAGGTGGCCGTGCGCTGGGGCGAGCCGACGCCGGGACACAGCTCGTGGACGGTGCCGGGCGTCGTGCCGATTCAGGCGCGCAGCATTCGTCTGGATTTGTCGCGCATCGAGCCGGGTCACTACACGGTGCAAGTTCTCGTCGGCAAGCACGGTAGCACCGCTCAACCGATGATCTCGAGCCGCGATTTCGTTTTCGAGGGCACGTAACGCAGACGGGCATCTGCGACTGGTACTGCAACGAAATCGTTGCAGTACCAATTCGTAGATGCCGGAGTTCGGCTCAGTCCCGATGAACTAGCTGTTGAAGTTGATGACGCCCGTGCCACAGCCCACCCCCTGAATCCAGATGTTCTGCACCCCGGGCACGTCATCCGCGAGGTCGTGGTCGGAAACGAACATGTTCGCGTGGAACGACGCGTTGTCACCGTCACCCGCGCGATAGAAATCGGCGCGCGCGACGAAAACGCCCTCGCCCGTCGTCGCGGTCTTTCCTTGCTCGTTGGCGACGCCGCCGCACTTGAACCCTGACGACGCGAGCAACTGAACCGTGTCCCAGTGCGTTCCCTGCCCCGCGGCGCATCCGTTGAGCGGGGTCGACGTGAAGTCCACCAAACAGCTGAATCCTCCGTTCCCGTGACCGCTGGTCTCAGGGGACGGGATCGTGTTGTTGCCCGACGACGGATCGAACGACCCTCCGCCAGTCAGATGCACGACGTCGCCCGCGGGGGTGACGATCGTTCCATTGAACCCGAACGCGCTTCTCCCGTGCGCCCGTTCCACGGAGTAGCTCGGGGCCTGCGAATCGCGCGGCCCGGTGTGCGAATCGCTGCAGCCGAACGAAATGAGACCAGTGAGGAGCACCGCCACAGACTGAACGACATGCTTCATGACAACTCCGTGTGTAATCGGTTGGCCGCGCGCCAACGTCCGCGGCGGTATCGATCAAACGGAATCGTCGGGTGAATCCGGTCGCACATTCCCCGCACCGGTGACGCCGCGGTTCGACCCGCGGTTAGGCCCTCGGACACCTCACACGAGGGCACCGAGATGGCCGCTCGTCCTCTCGCACGGCTCCGCCTCGCCTCCAGTCTCGCGTTCGCGCTCCTGATCGTCGCCGCCACACGCGCGGCGGGTCAGGTCATCCAGATCAAGACGCTTCCACTCGCCGACGGCGATCAGTGGCGCATCTTCCCTTCCGCCGCGTCCGCGCTCGGCGACGTCTCGATCGCGCTCGCCGATTCGCTGCTCGATCCGTTCATGAATCCGGCGAAGGGATCGCGCGTCGCCAGTGGGCGCGGTGCGTTCTTCAGCTCGCCGACATTCTATTCGCTTTCGGATCACGCCGGCGGCGGGCGAACGCTTCCGGTCGGCGGCATCGCGCGCTGGGGTTCGAGCTTCGGCGGCTTCCTGCTCGCGATGCAGGAGATCGACAGCGCGTCCGGTGCGTCGCAGGCGTTTTTCCCGCCCGGCCCGGTCGCTCTTTCGGCGCAGACGGCGCCCGGCGTCACTCCGGTCGTCACAACGACGACGGTTCAGCGGCCCAATCCATCACGGCAGAATCAATTCGCGTTCGGAAGCCTCGGCCACGTGTTCGAGCGCTCGAGAATCGCCGTCGCCGGCAGCGTGCTGTGGTCTGGTCTGCACGACGTAGACGGCACCGAATTGATGTACGCCGGGAGCGCCGGCGTCGTGCAGCACGGCAACTCGTTCGACGCGCGCATCGGCGTCACGAAAGATTGGAACGCCGGCGCCGACCGCGGCGACCGAACGGCCGAAGTGATCCTGCTGCGCGACTCGTACGCGATGACGCACGACGTCACGTGGATCGATCAGGTCTGGGACCCGAATCAGCGGACGTTCACCAACGCGGCGCGCATCGACAACAACCTCGACCAGACGAACACCTGGGGACTTCACCTCGGCTACTCGCAGCCCGTCTCCGACTCCGGCCTTCGAATCGGCGCGATCGCGACGGTGAACCTGGCGTCGCATCCCAAGCTCCCCGACTACCAGATCGCGCAGGTCGCGGTGATCCCGTGGGACCCGGGACACTCGGCGGCGTACGACCTCGGCGTCGGCGTGGCGAGGGTGCAAGGGCCGCTCACGTTCGGGCTCGACGCGGTATATGAACCGATCGTGTCACATACCTGGGGAGAAGCGCACGGCGCCACGCCGACGGCCTCGGGTTTGACGATACCCGACGGCGGCAAGACGACGGAGAACCGATTCCACTTCTCGAACGGAATTCTGCGCGCCGGCGTCGGCCATGATTTCGAGACGGGTGCACACCAGATCCTGCGCGTACAGTTGGGCATCGGCGTACGGTCGATCGACTACACCCTCGACCAAACGGACCACGTCGCCGAAACGACGCTGCGGCAGAACGAACACTGGAACGAGTGGACGCGGACGTGGGGGCTGAGCCTGCACTTCACCGATCTCGAGCTGCGTTACGCGGGACGGAGCGTGACGGGCACCGGCCGCCCGGGGATCGTGCCGGACGGCCGAGTGTTTCTCGCCGCGGATGCCGCCGGGCCGAACATCCTCGCGGCGCCGAACGGGCCGTTGTCGCTGACGAACGTGTCGGTGATGACGCACCAGTTCTCCGTCTCGCTCCCGATTCGTTGAGGTCGACGACGATGCGCACTCTCGAGATCAGCGCGCGCGCCGCGCTTGTGATGGTGGCGGCGGCGGCCGTGATTGGCTGCGGCGACGGTTCGGTCACATCGATCGCGGCCAATCCGTCGCTCGACCAGCAGGTGCGTCAGGCGATCAGTCCGTGGGGCGTCGTCCCGGTGCTCCCCGTCTCCGCGCCGGATGCGGCGCTCGTGGACCTCGGGCGCTCGCTCTTCTTCGACAAGATCCTGAGCGGTAACCGCGACGTCGCCTGCGCGAGCTGCCACGATCCTCGCAACGGGCACGGACGACGGGCGCTCGCTGTCGATCGGCACGGGAGCGACGGGCGCCGGAACGTCGCGCGCGCTGGGCCCGGGCCGCTCCGTCACGCCGCGCAACGCGCCGGCGCTGTTCAGCGTGGGGCTCGGCGCTTTCTATCTGTTCTGGGACGGTCGCGTCACCGACGCGAACGGTTCCGGGGGCAGGTTCACGACGCCGGCGGGCGTCGCGTTGCCCAACGGCGTGGCGAACATGGTCGCGGCACAGGCGATGATCCCGGTGACCAACCGGACCGAGATGCGCGGCAACGTCGGCGATCGCGATGTGTTCGGCGCCGAGAACGAATTGGCGATCCCGGGCGACAGCGCGTTCGCGGCGATCTGGAAGGCGACGATGGCGCGCGTGCTCGCCGTTTCCGCCTACGTCCAGAAGTTCAACGCGGCATACCCGGGGATCGCGACGAGCCAACTCGGATTCGAGCACGCGGCCAACGCGATCGCGGCGTTCGAGATCGCTTCGTTCTCGAAGACCGGCTCACCATTCGACCGCTACCTCGCTCGCGACGACGCCGCGCTCTCGGCCGACGCGAAGCGGGGCGCGATCCTTTTCTTCGGCAGAGCGGGATGCGCGTCGTGTCACAATGGTCCGCTGCTCGGTGGACAATCGTTCGCGAACACCGGCGTGCCGCAGCTCGGGCCGGGCATCGCGCCGTCGGCGCCGCTCGACGCCGGGCGCGGCGACGTCGCGGCCGGCGGACCGCCTCAGACCGGCCGGTTCACGTTCCGTATCTCGCCGCTCCGCAACATCGAGCTGAGCGCGCCGTACATGCACGACGGCGTGTACCCGACGCTGGAGGCGGTCGTGCGCCACTACAACAACGTGGACTCCGCCGTCGTCGCGTTCGACGCGACGCAACTCGATGCGACGTTGCGGGCGAGTTACCACGGCGACCCCGGCACCGTCGCCGCGGTCCGGAAGACGCTCGACTTCCGCCTTCAGCACTCGCTCGGGCTCACGCCCGACGAGCAGCAGCAGATCGTCGCGTTTCTCAAGTCGCTCACCGACCCGTCGGCGCGCAACCTCGGCGCGCTCGTGCCGTCGTCGGTTCCAAGCGGACTGCCCCTCCCGTAGCGACTTCGCCGACCAGCGTTCAGCGCGCTTCGCTGACGAGACGAAGCTGCGTCCCCCACGGGTCGCGCGCCGAAGCGGTCTCGCCGTGGCGCTCGACCCGGAACCCGGAGGACTCGAGGCTGGCCGCCGCATCGGCCACGTCGCGGCCCGTGGGAACGACGACCTCCCACTCGATCAGCTTGGCGTCGTCGTCCGCCGCGACGGGCGCCGACGCGGCCCACGTGTTCGTGCCGAGGTGATGGTGATACCCTCCGGCGGACATGAACAGCGCGCCGGGGTACCCCCAGACGATCTTGTCGAACCCGAGGGCGTCGTGGTAGAACGCGGCGGCCTGGTCGATGTCGCGCACGTATAGATGAATGTGCCCGATGACCGTACCCTCCGGCGCACCCGTCCACGGCTCGTCTCCGCCGGCGGCGACGAGGTCGTCGACGTCGAGCGGAATCGTCGTCATCGCCAGCTGGCGTGCCTCGTGGCGCCATGCGCTCCGCGGACGGTCGGCGTATACCTCGATGCCGATGCCGTCGGGATCGCTCAGGTAGATCGCCTCGCTCACGAAGTGATCGGACATTCCCGCCTGTTCGCCGATGTCGGCGAGATGCTTGAGAAAGCGCCCGAGCGCCGCGCGGTTCGGCAGTAGAATCGCGAAATGGTAGAGGCCGATGCGTCCACGCCGACCGACCGAATGGACGCCCGGCTTCTCGTGAATTTCCAGCAGGGTGACGTCGGCGCCGTTCGGTCCGAGGCGCGCCACGCCATCGGCGCGCTCGAGGACGCGAAACCCGGTCACCTCTGCATAGTAGGCGATCGATCGGTCGAGGTCCGCCACCTGAATACGAACGAGTCCGACGTGCGTCGCCGGCGGAAGCCGGTAGCCCGTGGGCGCGATCCCGTAATCCGGCGACCCGTCGCTCACGGATGTTTCGCCAGAAAGGCGAGTATCAGAGAATCGGTATGCTGCGCCTGCTCGAGGATCGGCAGATGCGCGGCGCCCTCGATCGCGTGGAACTCGGCCGAGGGAATCGCGTGGCGGACCGACCCATTTGTCTCGAAAGGCACCGTCCGGTCGGCGATGCCCCAGAGGAGAAGCGTCGGGACTCCCGTCGCGCCGACCGCCCGATAGACCGAGTCCATGCTCGTGCCGGCGATGTTTCGCCTCGTCGACAGCAGCGCGTGCCCGAAACCGCGGAACCTCATCTGCGTGCGATAGCGTGCCGCCCAACGGGGGAATCGCTCGGGGCGCAGCAAGTCGCCGGTCTGGCCTTCGGCCATGCGGGGAACAGCGAGGGTCTGCCAGAGGTAATCGCCGACGAGCGGCAGCGCGAAGAGTCCGCCCGGTTTGGTCGCCGTTCCCGTGACGGGATCGACGAGCGTGAGCGTGCGGACGCGCTCGGGGTGGCGGCTGACGAAGGTCGCGGTGACCCAACCGCCCATCGAGACGCCGGCGACGTCCACGCGCTGCACGTGGAGCGAGTCGAGCAAGTCGCGCAGCTGGCGTTCGTACAGCTCGGCGTTGTACACGATCGCCGGCCGGTCGGACCAGCCGCGGCCGTATTCGTCGTAGCGAATGACGCGGTGTCCCGAGGCGGCGAGCGCCTTGGCGGTGGAATCCCAGATGTAGTAGGGCACGGAAAAGCCGTGCACGAGGACGATCGCGCGCCCGGAGTCGGGACCGGACACATCGTAGTGCGTCACGCCGTCGGTCAGGCGAACGAATTTTCCCGGGGCGGACCTTCGCGCGTCGGCGTCGATCGTGTCGTGTTCGGGGTTGCGGAGCATCTCGAACCCGGTGACGCCGAGAACGAGAACGGCAAGGCCGATGCCGGCGCCGACCCAGCCCTTCATGTCAGTTTACTCATGACGTCACATTTCGGTCGGGGTGAAGCCGCGGAACACCAGCAGCGGCTCGACGCGCGGATCTCGGCCGACGAACGCCCGGTAGAGCTCCGCCGGATCCGCCGTTCCACCGCGCGACAGCACCATCTCGCGAAATCGCTGCCCGGCCTCGCGCGACAAGCCGCCGTGAGTCCGGAACCAATCGTACGCGTCGTGATCCAGCACTTCGGCCCAAAGATACGCGTAGTAGCCGGCGCCGTAGCCGCCGTTCCACGCGTGCGCGAAGTATGTCGAATGGTAGCGCGGGGGAATCTCCGGCACCGCCAGGCCGTGCTCGCGCAGCACGTCGCGCTCGAACGCGTCGATGTCCCCGACGGAGCCTCCGGGCCGCTGAAGGTGCCATGCCATGTCGAGCAGCGCGGCCGAGACGTACTCGGTGAGCGCGAATCCCTGATTGAACGTTCGCGATCGCTTGATTCGCTCGACGAGCACCGCCGGCATCGGCTCGTCGGTGAGGTGGTGGCGAGCGTACCGGGCGAAAACCGTCTCATCGAGCGCCCAATGCTCGTTGAACTGCGACGGGAACTCCACGAAATCACGCGGGACGTTGGCGCCGGACAGCATCGGATACTCGACGTCGGACAGCATCCCGTGGAGCGCATGCCCGAACTCGTGGAACAGCGTCGCGACCTCGTCGAACGTGAGCAGCGCCGGCTGTCCCGACGCGGGCTTGGTGAAGTTGGTGACGTTGTAGACGATCGCGCGGGAATTGAGCAGGCGAGACTGGTCGGCGAACATGTCCATCCAAGCGCCGCCGACCTTGTTGTCGCGCTTGAAGAAGTCCGCATAGAAGAGCGCGAGCGGCGACCCGTCCGCGTCGAGCACGTCGAACACGCGCACTTCAGGATGATAGACGGGGATTCCCTCGCGTTCGACGAGCTCGATCCCGTACAAGCGATTCGCGGCGAAGAACACCCCGTCGCGCAGCACCCGGTCGAGCTCGAAGTAGGGTTTGATCTCGGATTCGTCCAGCTCGTACTCGGCTTTTCGCAGCCGCTCCGCGTACAGCTGCCAGTCCCACGGTGCGAGAACGAAGCGCTCGCCCGCCGCGTCGATCATCGATTGGAGCCTCGCGGCGTCCTGCCGGGCTCTTGTCGCCGCGTGCTCCCCGACCCGGTGGAGGAGACGCATCGCCGCCTCGGGCGTCTTCGCCATCTGATCGTCGAGCACGTAGGCGGCCGCGTTCTCGTACCCCAGCAAGGCGGCGCGCTCGGCGCGAAGCTCGGCCAGCCGAACGATGATCTCGCGCGTATCGACCGGACCGTCGCGGTCCGCGCGGTGGACCGACGCTTCGAACAGCCGGCAGCGGAGCGCGCGATCGCGCAGGAACGCGAGCGCCGGCTGCTGCGTCGTGTTCTGGATCGCGAGCGCCCAGCGGTCCGGCGTGCCGCGCTCGCCGGCGAGCTGCGCCGCCGACGCGACCTCCTCCGGGCTCAGACCGTCGAGCTGCGCGACATCGTCCACCATGATCGACGCGGCTTTGTTCGCCTCGAGCAACCGGCTCTGGAATTCGGTGGTGAGCGTCGCCTCTTCGCGGTTCAGTTCGCGGAGCCGCGCCTTGTCCGGCGCGGCGAGACGGGCGCCGGCGCGAACGAAGTCCAGGTGATAGCGCTCGACGAGGCGGCGCTGTTCGGGGGTCAGGACGAGCGTGTCGCGCCGATCGTAGACGTCGCGCACGCGCGCGAACAGCCTGTCGTCGAGGTAGATCGAGTCGGAGTGCTCGGCGAGCCTCGGCGCCTCGTCGGCCTGAATCGCCTGCAGGCGCTCGTTGGTGTTCGCGGACGTCACCGCGGCGAACACGCGCAGCACGCGCGTCAACAATTGTCCCGACCGCTCGAGCGCGGCGAACGTGTTGTCGAACGTCGGCGGCTCGCTCTGCACCACTATCTCGGCAACCTCGCGAAGTTGCCGGGTCATCCCTTCCTCGATCGCCGGCGCGTAGTCCTCATCGCGAATCAGATCGAAACGCGGCGCGCCGAATGGAAGCGAGCTCGGCGCGGCGAAGGGATTCGCGTCGAAAACGCCGCCGCCGCCCGTCGCCCGGGGCGTATGCGCCGACGACGGAAGCGCGGCCGACGGTTCACCGCGCTTCTCTTCGTCCAGCCGCGGCTCAGACGCCGCGCGACTCGCCACGACCGAGAGAAAGAAGTTCTTTGCCGATCGCCACGTGGACCGCGATCAAGGCGAGCACCACCAACCCGACCGAGATCCACGTGACCACGGACAGGGTCTGCATCATTCCACCGGTCGCCGTGTGACGGCTGACGTACGCGACGAGAGCGAAGAGCGCGACGAACCCCGCGCACGCGCCAAAAGCGCCCAGTCCGGCGAGCCTCGCGTATTTCGGCGGCATGAAATTACACGGTTGAAGGATTCTAAACATCTCCGGCGCGCCGTCGACGCGCAACTCGGCCCGCGCGAGCTCACTCGGACCGGTAGAGCTCAGCCCCCGCGGTCGTCACACGATGCGAGATCAGCGGGAGCGGGGGCTCCGCTTCGTCGGCAATCACGATCGCCGCCGCCAGCGTTTCGCGGCCGGCTTCGATTCCTTCGCGATTCCGGGCGAAGATGGTCGCGAGCGGATCGCCGGCCTCGACCCAGTCGCCGGGCCGAGCGGTGATGACGAACCCGACCGTTGGGTCGACGATGTCTCCGAGGCGCGTCCGCCCGCCGCCAAGCCGCGTGATTCCCCGACCGACCGCCTTCGGCTCGACGCGCGCGACGAGCCCCCGGCGAGGCGCGGGATAGATCTCGCATTCGACGGCCTGCGGCAGCACGGCCGGGTCGTCGACCACCGAAGGATTGCCCCCCTGCGCCTCGATGATTCTCTGAAATGTTTGCGCGGCGCGTCCCGTGCCGATCGACTTCTCCAGCTCGCGGCGCGCGGAATCGAGGTCGGGGGCGGCGCCGGCCAGTACGAGCATCTCCGCGCCAAGCGCATATGTGAGGGACATGAGGTCCGGCGGGCCTTCGCCTTTCAGCGCCGCGATCGCCTCCTCGACCTCCAGCGCGTTGCCGCAGGCGCGGCCGAGCGGCCGATCCATCGCGGTGACCAGCGCGACGCAGTTGCACTCGTGATCGGCGGCGAGCTTGATCATCACGTCGGCCAGCTCGAGGACGTCGTCGAGCGCGGGAAGAAAGGCGCCGCTCCCCCGCTTGAGATCCAGAACGAGGCCGGTGAGATCCTCCGCGAGCTTCTTGCTCATGATGCTCGACGCCATGAGCGGAATCGACTCGACGGTCGCCGTCGCGTCGCGGAGCGCGTACATCTTGCGGTCGGCCGGGGCGATCTCGGCGGTCTGTCCGATCATCGCGCAGCCGACGTCTTCGAGTTGCCGCCGCGTTTCCTCGAGCGAGAGATCGGTGCGAAAGCCCGGGATCGATTCGAGCTTGTCGAGGGTACCGCCGGTGTGGCCCAGTGATCGGCCCGACATCATCGGAACGATGACTCCCGTCGATGCAACGAGCGGCGCGAGGACGATCGATACCTTGTCGCCGACACCGCCCGTCGAATGCTTGTCGGCGCGCGGTCGGCCGAGGTGCGCGAGGTCGAGGCGCTCTCCGCTGGCGATCATGGCATCCGTGAGCGCGGCCGTCTCGACGCGATCCAGGCCGTTGAGGAAGCAAGCCATGAGGAGCGCGGCGATCTGATAGTCCGGCACGTCGCCGCGGGCGTACGCCGACGCCAGCGAACGCCACTCGGCGGCCTCGATGCGGCCGCCGTCGCGCTTCCGCTCGATCAGCCCCTGCGCGAGCATTGACTGGGGCGCGGGCGTTCGTGGTCTACCGAGAGGCCTGGTTTCATGGATCGTTTGAAATCTCGAATCACGATGACTGCGGTCGGTGCGGTGCTCGCGCTGCTGTTCGGCACCGCCGGCGTCGCGCGGTCACAATCCGCCGCGGAGCACGTCGCCCTGGGCAACAAGGAGCGCGACGCCCGCCACCCGACCGTCGCGCTCCAGCACTACGAAGCGGCGATCGCCGCCGACCCGAACGAGTACGACGCGCTGAGAAACGCCGCGTACGAGTGCGTGGAGCTGGGCGAATTCGAGCCGAACGCCGAACGCCGAACGGCATTGTACCGAAGCGCCGAACAGTACGCGCGTCGCGCCGTGGCGGCAAATCCGCGCGACGCCGACGGCCACTTTCAGCTCGCCCAAGCGCTCGGACGAAACGCGCTGACGATGGGTGTGCGCGACAGGATCAAGCTGGCGAGCGAGATCCGGAGCGAAGCCCTCGCCGCGCTCGCGATCGACGCGAAGCATTCCGGCGCGCTCCACGTCATGGGCCTGTGGAACGCCGAAATCATGCGCGTGAACGGCTTCTCACGGACGATCGCGCGGCGATTTCTCGGCGCATCGATCTTCGACGCGGCGAACTGGAACGACGCGCAGAAGTATCTGGAGGGCGCCGTCGCCGCGGATTCGACGCGTATCGTGCACCGCCTCGATCTGGCGGCGGTCTACGCGGACCGCGATCAGCGCGCGAAGGCGATCGAACAGTACGAGTGGATCGCTCGCGCGCCGGTCACGGACTACAACGATCCGAACTACAAGACCGACGCGATGCGCCGCCTCACGGCGCTTCGCTGACGGCGGAACTCGTCACCCACGTCTCCCAACATCTCGCGGCTCCGACGAGCCAGCCGTTTGGACTGGCGGGTGAGAGCCCGTCGCGTGTCCTCACCGCTTTGTGGCGCGGTGAGCAGGGCGGCCGCCGCGCCGAGCAGTGCCCCGACGGCGATACCGGCGGCGAAAATCAGCGCGCGATTGGGGCGATCGGCGTCCACAGCCGACCGGCGGGACGACGGCGCAAGTGCGGCCCTATCAGTGGGTTCCGTCAGCAGCGCACCGTTGGCGCGGGAACGCGCCCGGCGGAGGATCGGTCCGGCGAAGGACATATTGGCACCTCTCGGTGATCCGACGTGGTAAGGAAATTGCGGCTTGAGCAGTTCGAGACGATCTTTTTTCGCGCCTGAAACGAGGCCGAGACACCCGTCGACGGCCCGAGGGAACGCATGACCGCAAACGGCAAGACCGTTCTTCTCGTCGAAGACAACGAAGACAACCGCATCGTTTATTCCACGATCCTCCGCCACTTCGGCTTCTCGGTCACCGAGGCGCTGAACGGCGAAGAGGGGATCGCGAAGGCGCGCACCGAACGCCCCGATCTCATCCTGATGGACATCTCCATCCCGGTAATCGACGGGTGGGAAGCGACGCAAGTTCTCAAGCACGACCCCGACACCCGAAACATCCCGATCATCGCTCTCACCGCTCACGCCCTCGCCTCGGACCGCGAAAAAGCGATGGAGGTGGGATGTGACGGATACCTGGCCAAACCATGCGAGCCTCGCGCCGTGGTGGCCGAGGTACAGCGCTTCCTGGGGAAAACGGATGGACGCCCGGCGTGAGAGCGATCATTCCCGCATTCTGATCGTCGACGACAACCAGGACAGCCTCGAGATTCTGCGCGCGCGCCTCGAATCCTGGGGCTATCGCACACAGACGGCGAGCGACGGGGAAGAAGCGCTGGCGAAGATCGACGCGTCGCCGCCCGATCTCATCCTGCTCGACATCATGATGCCGCGCATGGACGGGATGGAGGTGGCGCGCCGCGTCAAGGGAAACCCGTCTCTGCCGTTCATTCCCATCATCATGGAGACGGCGCTCGCCACGACCGAGTCCAAGGTCGAAGGACTCGACTCGGGCGCGGACGACTACATCACCAAGCCAATCGATTTCGCCGAGCTCAAAGCGCGCGTCAATTCGATGCTCCGCATCAAACGGTTGCAGGCGGAGCTCGAGGACCGGGAGCGTGAGTTGCTCGACGTCAACGAGCAGTTGCTCCACATGAGCCAGACCGACGCGCTGACGGGGCTCGACAACCGGCGGCATCTCGAGCACCGCCTCGAGGAGATGTTCGCCCACGCGCGCCGGTTCAAGGAGCCGATCGCCTGCGTCATCTGCGATCTCGATCGCTTCAAGGCCGTGAACGACACGTACGGACACCCGGCGGGCGACGAGGTGCTGAGGCAGTTCGCCCAGATCCTGCGCGGCGAAGCCCGGTCGATCGACCGCGTCGGCCGGTTCGGCGGCGAAGAGTTCATGTTCCTGCTGCCGGGGGCCGGGACCGAGGCCGCGGGTCGTTTTGCCGAGCGGGTGCGCAAACAGGTCGAGTCGCATACATTCACGTTCAACGGTGGCGGGACGTCGATTCGCCGCACGGCGAGCTTCGGCGTTTCCGCATGGCCGCACTCGCACATCGGCGCGCCCGAAGTGCTGGTGCGCACGGCCGACGAGGCGCTGTACGTCGCCAAGGAAACCGGCCGCAACCGTGTCGTGCGGTTCGATAGTGACGCCTTCAACGCGCACACCACGCCGGAAGATGGACGAGACGAGTCCGACCCCTCAGGATCCGACGTACGCTCTTCCCGCCCAGCGACCCGGGTCGCGCCAGTCGGCGATGCCGGGGTCCGATGGGAGAGATGACGAGCTCGTCCGCCTGCACGCTCGCGTAGCCGAGCTTCAGCGCGAGCGCGACCACCTCGTCGCCATCGTCGACATCCTGCAGGAAATATCGTCCTCGCTTCACTTCGTCGACATTCTTCAGGCCATCGCCCGCAAACTGGGCGACGCGTTCGGCCTCGACCGCGCCTCGATCTTCCTGTCCGGCGAAAAAGACGAAGTTCGGCTGGTCGCGAGCTACGAAGATCCGGCGATCCGCAATCTCGTCGTCGACCTCAATCGTTATCCCGAGCTGAAACGCGCGTTCGACTCGGGCGACACCGTGTTCATCCCCGACGCGTCCGCCGACCCCGACCTCAAAGCGATCAAGGACAAGCTCGACTCGCGCAACGTCCGTTCGATCATCGTGCTCCCCATTCGATGGCAGTCCTCGACGATCGGCGCGATCTTCCTGCGCACCGACCGCGACTCGCAGCCGTTCTCCGAATCGGACATTCGATTCTGCCAGGTCGTCGCCTCGCTCACGGCGAAGGCGCTGCTCAACGCGCACCGCCTCGAGGCGGTAATGCGCGACCAGAAAGACACGCTCGCCGCCCAGAAACGGGGCGATCTCCAGCGAATCGCGCTGGTCTCGTTCTTCCGCAAGCTGCTCGACCGCTACGCCTCGAGCTACGACCAGGCGTGGGCGGAGAGCCTCCTGCCCAAGGCGTCGGGCGAGGAGCTGGACCGGCTCGTAGGCGTCGCGATGCAAGTCATCGATGAAGAATCCAAGGGGTGACGACGACCTGAGCGAGCTGGCGGCGCGCGCCGACGAACTTCGCCGACAGATCGAGCGCGCGTCGTACGAGTACCACGTTCTCGACCAGCCGACGATCTCCGACGCTCAGTACGATCGTCTATATCGCCAACTCATAGAACTCGAGGAGGCGCACCCCACCCTCCGCACCCCCGACTCGCCCACACAGCGCGTCGGCGCCGAGCCGCTCAGCCAGCTGGCGAAGCACACGCACCTCGTGCCGATGCTGTCGCTGGCGAACGCGTTCAACGAGGAAGAGCTCGCGGCGTGGGAAGAGCGCATCGTGCGCATGGCGGGCGAAGAAGTTCGCAATTCCGGCTACACATGCGAACTCAAGATCGACGGGGCCGCCGTCAGCCTCACGTACAAGGACGGTGTGTTCGTCGAGGGCACGACTCGCGGCAACGGGATCGTCGGCGAGGCGGTGACGGCGAACTTGCGCACGATTCGCGACGTCCCGCTCAAGCTGCACGCCGCCGACGTTCCGCCCGTCGTGGAGGTTCGCGGCGAGGTCTACATGACGTTCAGCGGTTTCGAGCGCATGAACGAACAGCGCATCGCCGCCGGGCAACCCGTTTTCGCCAATCCGCGCAACTCGGCCGCGGGCGCGCTCCGCCAGCTCGACCCCAAGGCCACCGCGGCCCGTCCCCTTCATTTCTTCGGCTACGCCATCGCGCTCCCGGACGGCGCGAAGCTACCGGCCGCGACGCAGCACGAGCTTCTCGCGCGTCTCGCCGCCTGGGGCGTGCCGGTCGCGCCCCACCATGAGCGCTGTGCGACGCTGAAAGACGTGCACGTGTGGGCGCACAACGTCGAACACTCGGTCCGCGCGGCGATCGACTTCGCCATTGATGGGGGCGTAGTCAAAGTGAACGAGCTGAGGCTCTGGCCCGACCTCGGCGTCGTCGGCGGGCGCGAGCCGCGCTACGCGATCGCGCGCAAGTTCGCGCCCGACATCGCCGAGACCACGCTGCGCTCGATCAACGTCAACGTGGGGCGCACGGGGAGCATCAATCCGTACGCCGTCCTCGAGCCGGTGGAGATCGGCGGCGCGCAGGTGAAGCTCGCGACGCTGCACAACTTCGACCTCGTCGCGCGAAAGGACCTTCGCGTCGGCGACGTCGTGCAGGTCAAACGCGCGGGCGAAGTCATTCCGCAGATCATCGGGCCGGCACCGGACAAGCGCGACCCGCAGAATCCGCCGCGACCGTATACCCCGCCGACGCACTGCCCCGCCTGCAACACGGAGCTCGTCCCCGGCAATGAACTCGGGATGCTCTACTGCCCGAACTTCGCCTGTCCCGGACGGCAGCTCGAGGGACTCGTCCACTTCGCCTCGCGCGGCGCGATGGACATCCGCGGTCTCTCGTACGCACGGATCAAACAGTTGATCGAAGCGGGCCTCGTGTCGGACGCGGCCGACCTGTACGACCTGACGGTGGAGCAGCTCGAGGGAATCGAACGGCTGGCCGAGAAAAGCTCCGCGAATCTCGTGCAGGCCATCGCGGCCACAAAGGAACAGCCGCTCTCGCGGCTACTCTTCGCCTTGGGCATCGAGCACGTCGGCGAAACGGCGGCGCGGGAGATCGCCCGGCACTTCGGCTCCATGGACGCCATCCTCGCGGCGACGGTCGACGACATCCTCGGGGTCCACGGGATCGGCGATAGGATTGCCGAGTCGATCGTCGGCTGGTTCGGCGACGAGCGGGCACGCCGGCTGATCGAGCGCCTTCGCGAGCGGGGGCTTAGGTTCGACGAGCCCGTCACCCGGTCGGGCGGAACCCTGAAAGGCCTCACGATCGTCATTACAGGTACGCTCCCGACGCTTTCCCGGGAACAGGCCGCCGCGCTCATCGAGGGAAACGGCGGCCGCGTGTCGGGAAGCGTCTCAAAGAAGACCGCCTTCGTGGTCGTGGGGGCGGACGCGGGGAGCAAGCTGGAAAAAGCGCGTCAGCTCGGCGTCGAGGCGATCGACGAGGACGAGCTCAAGCGGCGAGTCGGGGCGGGAGTTGGCGGGTGACAACGAGCGGCACGATCCGGAGAGCCTGATGGCACAGTCGATCGGTCTGAATGAGAACGCGCTGGTCGCGATCACTCGCGACTCGCTGTCCGCTCTGCGCGCCGCGCTGTTTCGCGAGGTCGGTCCGAGCGCCGCCGCACTCCTCCAGGAGGCCGGCTTCGCCGGCGGGCCGGCGCTCTACGCCGCGTTCGGCCGCTGGCTGGCGTCGCGCCGGCTCCCGGCGCCGGAGTCGCTCGCCGCCGAGGATTTCAGCACACGCGCGTCGGAGTTCTTTCGCGACATCGGTTGGGGCTCAGTGAGCGTCGGCGAGTTGGCGTCGGTGATGACGCTCGATTCCAGCGACTGGGCCGAGGGCGACCCCGATCACCCGCTCGATTTTCCCGGCTGCTATTACAGCGCCGGGGCGTTCGCCGAGTTCTTCGGCCGTGTCGCCGGTGAGCCGGTCGCGGTGATGGAAGTCGAGTGCCGCTCCATGGGCGCCGAGCGCTGTCGGTTCTTGGTGGGCGCCACCGAGATCATGCAGCGCGTCTACGACGCGATGGGCGAAGGCGTCGCCTACGACCAGGCGGTCGCCGCCGGGGCCTGACCCGGTTCAGACGTCGCTCTTCAGCGCGTCCGCGTAGAGCGGATTCGGGAGCAGGTCACCGTCGATCAGCACCTCGCGATCCCACGGCAGCACGATGGTGCTCTCGGTCGCCAGGGCGTGGAAATCCGGCGTGTACGAACCCGTCTGAAACGCCACCGCGGTGCGGACTTCCGCCGCTCCCGCATTCACGATGGCGGCGACCGCGAGGCGGATCGTGTCCCCGGTGTCGCACGTCTCGTCGACGATCAGCACGCGCCTGTTGCGGACCGACGACGGCGCGGCGCTGAGGACCGCCGGCGTCTCCCGAACGGACTCCGCCCCGAAGCGTCGGCTCACGACCATCGAGTGGAACTCGCGTCCGAGGATCGCGGCGATCACCGCGGCCGGGACGACACCCGCCGTCGCGATTCCGATCACGACCTCGGGATCGTAGGCGCGGGCCACTTTGAGGGCGAGCCCTCGAGAGAGCTCGCCGAAGAGCGGCCATTCGACCTCGAAGATCCCCTTGGAGTGCTCGACGGTTGTGCGGCGTGGCGACATGCAGGTAAGCTATCGGGCCGCGGAAATGCGTGGAAGAATCGGCGCGCGAACGATTCGCGCGCGCGACAACCGTTGCTCCAGCACTCTCGAACGCGTAGCTTTGCCGCGAGCCTAGACAACCTTCTGATTTCGTTCGGGAAGGGCTGTCGGCGCGACGTCGCGCGGCCGTCCTCCCTCCCGCCGTTTCGTCTCCAATACCCGAGCCGTATGTCCTGGTGGAGCCGCATTCTTGGCGGGAGATCCCAGCCTGAGGTCAGACCGCAGCGCCTCGACTATTTGAGCGAGGCGATGGCGCTCGAGCGGCAGGGCGACTACGACGCCGCGCTGACTTCGTACCGCCTCGCGCTACGCGACCGGCCCAACGACACGAAGATTCTCCAGAACATGGCCATCGCGTTCACGAAAACGAACCGGCCGGAAGAGGCGATCCGCTGCTACAAGAGCGCGCTCGACGTCGCGCCCCAGTTGTCGGGCGCGCACTACGGACTCGCGTTCCTCCTGCTCAAGCGCGGCGATCAGACCGGCGCCGAGGAGCACCTGGACGCTTTCCTCGCTTCGCCGCCGAACGGCGCCGAGGCTGAGCGCTGGATCCACCACGCGCGCGAGACCCTGGAGACGCTGCGCGGCGGCGGCGCGGCCGCCGAGGATTCCGCCGCCGAGGACGCCGAGACGTAACGTGGGTCAAGTCCTCGCAGTCGTCAGCCAAAAAGGGGGAGTCGGCAAGACCACCACAGCGGTGAATCTCGCGACCGCCTTGGCTCGTCGCGGCGTGAAGACGCTGCTCGTCGATTCCGATCCGCAGGGTTCCGTCCGCTACGGACTGGGCCTCAGCGCGGCGGCGACTCGGCTCGGCCTCTCGGATTATCTGGCCGGGACGCATCAGCTGCATCAGGTGGTGCGGACGACCACGTTGCCTTGGCTGCGGGTGGTTTCGGCGGGCAGCGTTACGGAGACCGCGTCGCACGACAGCTACCAACATCAGGTCGCCGACTCGCCGCGCACGGCCGAGCTGTTCGAGCGCGCGCGCGAGCGCGGGTACACGGTGATCGTCGATACGCCTCCCGGGCTGGGGCCGGTCGTCAACCGGGTGTTGGCGTGTAGCCAGCACGTGCTCGTCCCGTTGCAATGCGAGCCGCTCGCGCTCCAGACGACGACGCAGATTCTCCGCGGCATTCGCGCGTCGTTGGGGACGAATCCGGCGCTGGTGCTCGACGGAATTTTGCTCACGATGGTCGAGGTCGGAAACCCCGCGTCGGAGCGCGTGGCGGCGTACGTGCGGGAACAGCTTCCCGCGGGGTTGGTATTGGAGTTGGCCGTGCCGCGAACTCAGGCGTCGGTCGAAGCCTTCGCCGCCGGACAGCCGGTCGTGCTCCGCTCGCCGGAGGACCCGGCGGCGCAGGCGTATCGCGCGCTCGCCGCGCTTCTCGTTGGACGGCTCGAGTAGACCAGTGACACGTAGGCACGCGACAATTCTCATGCTCGTGTTCGCGGCGCTCGGCGTCGCGTGCCTCGACCTGTCCGCCCCGGTAGGTCCGGCGTCGATCTCCACGATCCAACTGCCGGCGGCGTTCGTCGTGCGCGGTGATACCATGCGCGACAGCGCCGGGACACCCGCGCCGCCCGTCGTCAACCAGTTCAACTCGAAGGGACAGTTGATCGGCGGCGACGCTCCCCAGTTCTTCATCCTCGACACCGCCCCCGCTGCGCACTTCGACCCAACGACCGGCGTGCTCGTCGGCGATCATCTAGGGACGGTCAACTTCATCGGACAGATCCGCGGACTGCAGACGCCGTCCGTCCCCGTGGCGGTGACCGTGCAACCGAGCGTGATCGACCAAGGGACCGGCGCAAAGGACACGATCCAGGCGCCGTTGACCCAGGACACCACGGTTGCCCCCGGCTCCTCGCCGATTCCGGTTCTCGTAAAGGGGCTCGGCGACACGGCCGTTCAGGGCATGGTCGTTCACTACGCGATCACGAGAACGCTGGCGTCGAACAACGCCAAACCGGCGGTCTACATCACGAGGGGCCCGGGAGGGCCGCTGACGACGACCGACACGACGGACGTGACCGGTGCCGCCAGCCACGATCTCCTCAACGTGCGCGCCAGCTTCCTCGCCGACGTCGCCATCGCCACCGGACAGAAGGTGGACAGCGTGATCGTGCAGGCGACGGCGTCGTACAAGGGCACGCCCCTCGCCGGATCGCCGGTGACGTTCGTGTTCCACGTCGTCGGCGTGCTCGGGTCGCCATAGCCGCGCTTCATTCTGTTCGGTTTCGCGCCATCGAGCTGCGTCGTATACTGCGTAGTTCGCGCTTCAGCCGAGGCTCTCGATGATTTCAACGGGCGGTCCGCGCAATTCGGCGCCGGGCACTCTCAACCAGCTCTTCTTCAAGGCGTGCGAGCGCCGCAAGCCGGACGCGCTGCAGGTGAAGCGCGACGGACGCTACCAGCCGATCTCGCACGACATGCTCAAGGACCGCGTTCGCCGCGCGTCGCTCGGGCTCGACGGGCTCGGCGTTCGCCCCGGCGATCGCGTCGCGATTCTCTCGACCAACCGACCGGAGTGGGTCGTCGCCGACCTCGCCTGTCTGACGACGGGTCTCGCCGACGTCCCGATCTACCCCAACCTCCCGGCCGACCAGACCGCGTACATCCTTCGTGATTCGGGCGCGGTGGCGATCTTCACGTCGGACGCCGAACAGACCGCCAAGGTCGCGTCGATCCGCGGCGAGTGTCCCGGGCTGCGCCACGTCATCACCTTCGACGAATCCGCCGGCGGCGACATGACTCTCGCCGCGCTGGAATCGAAAGGCTCCGGCGCCGACACCGACGCGGCGCGCACGGCGTATCTCGCGCGCGCGAACGCGGTCCGCCCGGACGATCTCGCGACGATCATCTACACGTCGGGCACGACCGGCGACCCGAAAGGCGTGATGCTGACGCACGACAACCTGTACTCGAACACGATCGCGGCCTGCGCGGCGATTCCGAATTCGGGCGACGACACCTGCCTCAGCTTTCTGCCGTTGTCGCATACGTTCGAGCGGACGGGCGGCTACTACGTGATGCTGAACTTCGGCGCGAGCATCGCGTACGCCGAGTCGATGGATACGGTCCCGAAGAACCTGGCCGAGGTGCGGCCGACGCTCGTGCTTTCCGTGCCGCGCTTGTACGAGAAGATGTACGCGCGCGTGCTGGACAACGCGCTGTCGGGCGGATCGCTGAAGAAGCGGATCTTCTACTGGGCACGGGGCGTCGGCGAGCGATGGGCAGACGTGAAGCTTGCCGGAGGCACACCGGGCGGACTGCTCGCGCTGCAGTACGCGCTGGCCCATCGCCTGGTGTTTTCAAAGTTGCAGGCACGGACGGGCGGGCGGCTCAAGTATTTCGTTTCCGGCGGGGCCCCCCTCGCGCCCGAGATCATCAAGTTTTTCTACGCGGCGGGGATGGTCATACTCGAGGGATACGGCCTCACCGAGACGTCGCCTGTGCTCACGGTGAACACGCCGGCGAACTATCGCATCGGGACGGTGGGCAAGCCGGTTCCCGGCACCGAGGTGATGATCGACGGTGACGGCGAGGTCCTCGCGCGCGGTCCGCAGATCATGAAGGGCTACTACAACAAGCCGGCGGCAACCGCCGAGGCGATCGACACGTCAGGTTGGTTTCACACCGGCGACATCGGCGAGCTGCGCGACGGCTTCGTCGCGATCACCGACCGCAAGAAGGACATCATCGTGACGGCGGGCGGTAAGAAGATCGCGCCGCAGCCGATCGAGAACGCGCTCCGAACGAACCAGTTCGTGGCGCAGGCGGTGATGATCGGCGACAAGCGGAAGTTCCCGATCGTGCTGATCGTGCCCAACTGGGAGAATCTCGAGAAGTGGGCCAAAAGCGAAGGCGTCGCATGGGGCCCGCACGGCCAGCTCCTCGACTCGGCGCCGATCCGCGAGAAGATGGAGCGCGAGGTGTTGGGCGAGGTGAAAGGGCTCGCGCACTTCGAGGTCCCGAAGCGAATCGGCCTCCTCGAGCACGACTTCTCGATCGAGCGCGGCGAGCTCACGCCCACGTTGAAGGTGAAGCGGCGCGTGATCGACAAGACGTACAAGTCGGTCATCGACGCGCTATACGAGGGGAACCCGAGCGAGCACGAGCCCGCGCTGGCCAGTTAGCTGTCTTCCGCTCCGTCCGGCAAAAAAACGCCAGACATTGTTGTTGCGGGTACAGTTTGTTTCCGTTCAGATCCGTTTGTTTCCGTTTCCAATCGTTGATGCCGACATGGCGCGCCGGCCCCGAGCGCCATTCTGGCCGTAACAATTGAACTACGGAAACAAACGGAGCAGCAACGGACACAAACGGAGACAGCAACAGCTCTTGTTGTTGCGAGCCCCCGCGATCTCCACCGTGTCGCGAAAGCCTACCGGGCCCCCGCGAGCTCCGATGATCGATCGAGCACGGCCGGCCATGCGTCTCGCACGCAGCCGACGGCCGGCCGCCAGTCGCTCAGCTCACGCAGCTTGCGATTCGAAATCCTCTGCGAGCGGGACATCAACTGGGTCGTCCCGCCACCCAATACCGTGAGCCAATGCGGGAGCATGAGCGGCGGTTTGGCGTCGAGCGCTTTGGCGAGCGACTCGACCCACTCGCCGCGCGTGATCGGCTCGTCGTCGGAGACGTTGTAGATCCCCGCGGGAAGATGGAGCGCCTCGACGACCGCGGCCGCCGCGTCGTCGTGCGATACGGACGAGTAGTACGCATCGGGCGAACCGACGAGCGGGCTGATGCCTCGCTTCACGCTCTGCATCATCTCGCGCGTCGCGGCCGAATCGGGTCCGTAGAAGTACGCGAAGCGGAGCACGATGCCGCGGCCGCCGAACTTCGTGAACTGGGCCGCCGACGCCTCGGCGTCGAGCACCGTCTTGTTGTAGCGCGCCGGAGCCACGGTCCAGCGCTCGTCGATCCACTCGTCGCCGTCATCGGCGTAGACGGGCGCGAACGATTCCTGAATGACGCAGTCCGCTCCGGCCAAACGCGCCGCGGTGGCGAGATTCGCCGAGCCCGTGCGCCGCACGCGGTCGTTCTCGCGCCACGCCCACGGGAGCATCGTCGCGGCCGCCCCGGCGGGAACGTGCGTCGACAGATTGATGACCATGTCCGGCTTCGCCATGGCGCGCCGAACGCTCGTCGCGTCCATCAGATCCATCTTCACAGGCTCGGCGCCCATCGCGCTCAACCGCGCGGTGCCCGCTTCGCTGCGCGTGGCGGCGGTCACCGCGTAGCCGGCCTTCACCAGCGCCGGCACGACGCGGCGTCCGATGACGCCCGTTCCACCCGCAATGAAGACGCGAAGCATGCGTGCGCTGGGTTTAGAGAATCCTACTCGACGTCAGCGCGGAGCGCGGCGCGAGATGGCGACCGGAGCCCCGGCGGCGGCGCCCACGTCCAAGAGCGCGACCCAGACGTCGGCGTCGCGCGCCAGCTCGCTGAAGCCGGGAGGAACCGCGACGTCGGCCCGCGCCAGCAGGCGCCCGCCGCCGCGGAGCGCCGCGCGAATCGATTCCGCCATCGCGCCGTCC
The DNA here is from genome assembly GCA_963736315.1 of uncultured Gemmatimonadaceae bacterium. Lineage (GTDB taxonomy): Bacteria > Gemmatimonadota > Gemmatimonadetes > Gemmatimonadales > Gemmatimonadaceae > JAQBQB01. The sequence continues at coordinate 320,817 of CAVTOB010000003.1, forward strand.
GCGCGATCCAGCGCGGCGGCGTCCGCCCACGCGGCCGCGACCGGCGCCACCGGCGCGCGCACGATGGAGATGCCGTCACCGCTGGTCACGCCCGTTGGAGGATTGACGAGAAGCATGTGAGCCGGAGAAAGGCCGCGCAGGATCGACGCGTGCGCGCCCCAGGAGCCCTGCAGAATCGCCGTCATCCGCGCGTCGGTCAAATCGAGCGCCGCGGCGAGACGAAGGGCCTCCGCCGGACTGGGCGCTTCGTCCTCGGCGGCCGGCGCGTCGCCGAACCACACGACGCCCTCTCGAATTCGGTATTCCGCCGAGCATACCGGACAACCCAGCGTCCCCTCGAGCACGTCACGTTCATCCGCGCGATCGATCGATGCCACGAGCCACGTGTCCTCGTGCGCGTTCAGGCAGCGCAGCCGGTCGATCAGCGGCAGAAACACGGATCACGCCCCGGACAGCCGCAGCTCGTCGACGTTCACGTCCGGCGGCTGCGCCACGGCGAACATGATCGCCGCCGCCACCGCCTCGGCGCGGAGCATCTCGCGCCGTGCCGTGAACCCCGGGCGCTCGTCCGGATTGACCGGATCCCAAAGCGGCGTGTCGACCGCGGACGGCGAGACGAGCGTCGCACGCACGCCGCTCCCCTTCAATTCGGCGCGGAGCACCTCGTGCAACGCACGCACGCCGAATTTGCTCGCGGCGTAGGCGGCGTTCTCGGGGAAGGCGACGTGGTCGGCGATCGAGCCGATGGACACGATGTGCCCCGAGCGGCGCGCGCGCATCGCGGGGAGGAACGCGTGCACCAGGTGAAACGGAGCGACGAGGTTGACGTCGATCGCCGAGCGAAAGTCGTCGACCGTCGTGGCGTCGACGGTGGCGAGCGAGAAGAAACCGGCGTTGTTGACGAGCACGGCGGGTGCTTCGCCGAACTCGTCGTTCACGCGGGCCAGGGCGGAGTCGAGCGCGAGGCGGTCGGTGACGTCGCAGACGATCGCCACGGCGCGCTCGCCGATCGAGCCCGCGGCGGCCGTGAGCGCGTCCGCGCCGCGAGCCAGCATCGCGACCCGGTACCCGGCGGCGGCCAGCGCGCGAGAAGTCGCCAGCCCGATCCCCCGCGACGCGCCGGACACGACGGCCGTCCCCGCGGCCGTCATCGACCGTCGTACTCGACGTAGTTGTTCGGCGTCTCCCAGAGCACGAGCCGTGTGAGACGCGCCGGCGCGAGCGCCGGTTCGAGCACTCGCCACATCGCGACGACGAAGTTCTCGGTCGTCGGGATGACGTCGCGGAGAAAATCGACCTCGAGGTTGAGATTCTTGTGGTCGACTTTGTCGATCACTTCGCGTGTCACGACGCGTTTGACGACGGCGAGGTCGATGACGTACCCGGTGCGCTCGTCGACCGGCCCGGTGACCGAGACGTCGAGCGTGTAGTTGTGGCCATGCCAGTTCGGGTTGTTGCACTTGCCGAACAGCGTCTTGTTCTCGGCGTCGGAGAGCGCCGGGTTGTGGACGCGGTGCGCGGCGTTGAACTGAAGGCGGCGAACCACCGTGACGTTGGGCATATGGGAATTTCTCGCGCCCGGGCGAAAAGAACGAGCCCCGCGGGGTTACCGCGGGGCTCGATAGAATTCGGGTCCGGAGAGGGTTTTGTGAAGCCCAGTCGAATTATGAGGTCCTCACCGCCAACCTTCCGCCTTCCCCCGCACTGGGGGCATGACGTCGGTAGTAGATTTTCGAACCCACTCGAAGGACTTGTTGGCTCAAAAACGGAGTTCTCCGTCCCGAATGTTTCCTTCGTGCGTTGCGAGAAGCAATTTACGGGCGAGCACGGACTCGGTCAAACCCTGAGGTCACCTGACAGAGGTTACCTGATGGATCTCGGAATTCTCGGCGGCATTGCGCTGGTCGTCGTGTGGGGCATCGCGTTTTTCGCGTTCGAACCACCCGGCTGGGTACATCTCCTGCTATCAGTCGGCGTTTTCGTGATCATCGCCCGAATCGTCGTCCGCGGAACGCCGGCGCCCCCCAAGGCGCCTCCGCCCAAATAGGACGAGCAGAGCCGTCGATCGTCTCACGGCGGCTCGTGCACGCTCACGGTGCTCTGCCGTAGCACCGGCGCGACCGTGAACTCGATCATTTGCCCGAGGCCGATGCTGAGCTGGCCGCTGTTCGCCGATCCGCGCCCGCCGATCGGCACGGCCTGCAACGCGATCGACTGGCCGATGGTGATTCCCCAGTCGACCGTGAAATCGCCGGCCCCGTTGCCCGTCACCGTGCCGAGCCGCCGGCTGACGCCGTTGACGATCATGAACACGTTGACGTCGAGGAAGTTCTCGTTGCGAACGTGGACGAGGATCGGATCGGGCTTGACCTGAGGTTGTTCGTCCTCGGTTTCCGGGTGCCGCGAGCACGCGGCCGCGAGCGCCAACAACATCAGCGCCAGCACCGTCGAGCGGGAACGAAAACGGAATGATGTCATGTGTCGTCCGGGTGGGTCGGAGACGAAGACGCCGAGCGGCGGGTCAGATCTCCCAATTGGACAAGACGAGCCCCCGCTCCGGGCGTCGTTCTTCGTACGCACTCAGTGACATTCGCAGGTCGGTCCACCGCACGTGCGCGCCGAGCGCGATCACGCGGCGATAGGCCGACCCGAATTCGCCCTGCACACGCAACGAGACGCGGCGCGTTCCGCTGCGCCGAGCGAGATCGCTCACCGCGCGCAACAAGTCATCGAATCGCGATTCGTCCTCCAGCACCAGCTTCAACACCCGCAATTCCTCGCGCACGCGCCCCTCGACGAGCGGCGCCGTGTGCGCGAGCGCGAAACCCACGAGACGGTCGTCGTCGTAGAGCAACACCGTGTCGCCAACCGACAGGTCGCTCGTCAGCGTGATCTCGCGCGAATAGTCGTAGCCCGGAAGCAGGCGTTGCACCAGGGCGCGGCATTGGCCGAGCGCGTCGTCGCGCGCCCGCGGCGACATCCGGCCGAAGAGCACCGCGCCGTCGACCGACGCCTGCGCCTCCAGCGTCATCGTGATCGTCAGTCGGCCGGGGAGAAACCCGAGCCGCGAGTAGAACCCGATGTTGTCCATCGTGCGAGGCATCGTCTCGAGACCGATGACCGACGAGCCCTGCGACTTGAGCCATTCGACGCCGCGCTGCACGATCTCCTTGCCCATCCCGCTGCCCTGATACTCCGTCCGCACCGCGAGCGGGCCCATCCATCCTTCGGCGCCCGACCGGTGCACCATGTTGAACGCGGCGATGTGATCGCGATCATCGCGCCAGATCATCGCGCCTTCGGCCGCGTCCTCCAGGGCGTAACGCCAAATCGACGGATTGAGAAACGGCACGCGCACGCCGACCATGCCGTCGCGGCGGTAGCGCTCCGTGAACGACTCGCTGAATACCTGGTTCAGCTCGGCGATGTCGTCGGCGGTCGCCCGCGTCGGACCGTCGAACGCCTGCGGACGAAAGGCGCGTGACGTGGCCATCAGTCCGCCGCGCCCGCGTGAAGTGCGAGTACCGGGTCGCCGCCACGCGGCGATTCGGTATCCACGCGCGACGTTCCCGCTTCGTCGTCGTAGCTCACGGTGATCACGCGATCGACGGGCGCCTCACGCACCGACTCGATGTGCGTGATCAGGATGATCTGCTCGAAACGGTCGTGCAGCCGCTGCAGCAGACCCACGACGTTCTGACGCCGCGACTCGTCGAGCGAGCCGAACACCTCGTCGAGCACGAGAAGCGAAAAGGACTGGCCCGCGCGTTCCGCGATCATCTCTGAAATTGCGAGGCGGAGCACGAGGTTGGCGAGGTCCTCCTCACCTCCGGAAATGACGGGCTTGGGGATCCCATCCTCGAGCAGGACGATCTGATAGTCGTCGTCCAACTCGAATTCCGTATACCGGCCGTCCGTCAGCTCCCGGATGTACCTGCTGGCGAGATCGGAGATCTCGGGGCGCATGGCCACGTTGAGCTCAGTCCGGAGGTCGGAAAAGGCGCGGTCCAGCTCCTCGTGCAGGCGGCGGTCGCGCCCGAGCACGGCCAGCCGCTCCTCGGCCCGCGCCAGTTCGGCGCGCGACTGTTCGGCGGTCGTCAGCGCGTTCTTCGCCGCGGTGAGCTCCGTTTCCGCGCCAACCGCCGCCAGTTCCGCCGTGCGGAGCTCGCCTTCGGCGACGTCGAACTTTCCCCGGAGCGCGTTGAACGCCTCCTCCGAGAATCCCAACGTCTGCGTCTGACGCGCGACGTCGGCGCGACGCCGTTGAATCTCGTCGAGCTTTGCCCGCGCCGCGGTGCGTTCTTCGACGAGCACCGGCTCGCGCTCGAGCTGTGCGGCGAGCTTCGTCGCGCGCACGGCCAGCGGCGCGAGTCGGTCGACCGTCGCGCGAACTTCGCCGTGACGCGCCGCGTCGTAGTTGACCGCCAGACCGGCCAGCTCACGCGCGACCGTCGTGTGTCGTTCGTCCTTCGCGACGAGATCCGCCCGTATCGTCGACAGCGCGCGCAACCCCGCCTGAATCTCGACGACTCGTCGCTCGAGCTTGGTCGCCGCGTCCGTCAACTCGCGCCGGCGCTCGCCGAGCGTCGTGATCTCCGGCGGAACGGCCGCGAGCTGCTCGATGCGCGCGCGAAAATACTTGCCGTCGACGGTGATCGTCTCGATTTGGTTGTCGAGCACGTCGAGCACGGAACGAAAGTGGGTGCCCAGCGGCCGAGCGCAGATCGGGCAGATGCCGCCCTCGCCCAGCTCCACGATTTGGTCGCGCTGCGCGCGGACGTCCTTCAGCTGCTCGATGAGCGCCTGCCGCTTCGTCTCCGCTTCTTGCTTGTCGCGCACCCAGTCGGTCTGCGCGGCCTCGAGGGCTCGTTGAGTCTCATCGAGCGACTCGCGGGCTTGTTTCAGCGACGCCGCGATCTCGGTCTCGAGCGCCGGAGTGACTTCGATCTTCGATGCCCGCTCGCGCAACTGCGCGATCTCCGTGGCGAGCGTGGCCACGGTCTCGGTCAGCGTCCGCTTGCGGCCGGCCTCGGCGGCGCTTCGTTCGAGCTCCTTGAGCTCGCCCTCGAGCGACGGAAGCGGCGCCAGTTCCCTCGTGACAACGTCCAACTCGGCGCGCGCCGTTGCCGCCTCGCCCAGCTCGCGTTCGATCCGCGCGACCTCGCGCTCGACGGACGCCAGCTCGCCGTCGGCGACGCGCGATTCGCCCGCGAGCGTCTGCGAACGCTCGCGATCGCGCTGCGCCGATTCCCAGCGCGGCGTGATCTCGTCGACGGCGCGTCGCGCCGCCGTTCGCCGAATGCCGAAATCGTTCGCCTTGCGCGTGCTCTCGGCAATGCGGGTCTTCGCGTCGGCGAGCGCGCCTTGAACGACGTCGGGGTCCGGCATCCCGGCGCGAAGGCCCGTCGCCTCGGCGGCGAGCGTCTTCCGGCGTTCGCGCGCCAGGTCCTGCGCCGCTCGCAGCCGCTCGTAGCCGAGCACGCGCGAGAGGAACTGGCCGCGTTCGGTCGGGCCCATCGCGGCCATCACGCTGAGTTCTTTCTGCCCGGTGAAGTAGGTGTGGAAGAACTCGTCGCGGTTCATCCCGAGCCGGCGCGCGAGCACGTCGGTGACCGCCGAGATCGAGGTCGCGATCGGCGACGACGCGCCGTCGAGGTACAGCTCGGCGTTGGTCAGCCCGCGCGAGACGCGATAGCGATGCGGCCCGAGCTCGAACTCCAGCTCGACGTTGACCACCGCGCGCGGGCCGGCGCGGTACGAACGAATCGACTCTCGTTTGCCGCGCGCGGCGGGAGCGCCGTAGAGCGCCCACGCGATCGCCTCGAGAAGCGTGGTTTTGCCGGACCCGTTCGGCCCGATGATCCCGGTGATGCCCGTCGAGAAGTCGATGCGCGTGTCGACGTGCTGGCGGAAATTCGTGAGGTGCAGACTGTTCAGTCGCATCTCACGCCTCGATCGGCGCCGGCGGCGTGGAGACCACGGCCGCGACCTGCGCCTCGTCCAGATAGGCGATCGCGCGCTCGATCAGCGCGTCGCGGTCGATGTCGGCGTCGATGGTCCGGGTCGCGAGCTTTTCGCGCACGATGTCGTTGAGCGACGGTCGTCGCGCCGGCGCGCCGGATGACGTGACGCGGTGGAGCTCGGGGCGGCGGAGGTCGAGCTGGAAGCTGAGCGCGCGGCGCTTGTACTCCCGAATCGACTTGTGGTCCAGCTCGCGCGCGACGTGCCGCGGAATGTCCCACACCGTGAGCCGCACGATCTTGTCGTCGATGCCGTCGACGCACGCGTCGACGATCGAGCGAATCCGGTCGTCGATGTCCGACGCGGCGAGGTTGCGGGCGTTGATCTGCGGTAGCTCGATCAGAGGGCGCGACGGTGGCAGCAGATGAAACTGCTGCTCACCCGTGGCGAGGTCGCGCTCGATGAATCCCTTTCCCTTCGGTCCGGTTTCGCCCTTGGGATCCTCCTCGCGCCGTTCACCCCAGGTGTCGACACTCGTGTAGTCGATCGAGCCGCTGAAATACGTGTTCGGTTTGACTTCGCGATACACGTGGTAGTGGCCGAGCGCGATGTAGTCCCACGCCGGAGCGTTCAACTCGGACGGCGATACCTCGACGGGCGGACGGTCCCACGCGACGCTGTCCGTCAGACCTTCGATGCCACAGTGCATCGCCAGAACGTTGAACCGCGCGTTCGAGTCGGCCGTGAACGACGGCTTGACCAGTCCCGGCACGTCCGGCACCGCCAGGACGGAAAGATCGAGGTGCGGGAACGAGAGCCGCCGCGGTTCGCGGTCCACGACGTCGAGGCCGTTGAGCTGCGCGAAGAGCTGCAGAATGCCGCCCGTCTCGCTCGTGCGCGGCGTGTCGTGGTTGCCCGCGACGAGAACGATCGCCGACTCCGGCAGGGCGTTGACCAGCCGGTTGAACTGTAGGAAGGCGTGAACGATCGCCTGGTTCGAGGGGCGGACGTTGTGAAAAACGTCCCCCGCCACGACGACGAGCTCGGGCCGCAGATCGATGATCCGATCCACCACCAGACGGAAGGTCGCGGCGACGTCGGCTTCGCGCTGGTTGACCCCGGTTGGCGTCAGCCGTTGGTACTGCCGGTAGCCTAGGTGCAGGTCGGAGAGGTGAACCAGGCGCATGCGGCGGGAGGCGTTGAACGAATCTAACGCTCTCGACGCTCTGCCGTACGCATGTGTTGGATGATTCGCATCTGCAGTCGCAGCGCGGCCGCTGCGGGAGGATTCGTCACCGACGTCAACACGACGATGTTGAACCACGACTCACTGAGCCATCCGCGCCGTCGGTCGAGCACCATCGTCCCGCTCACCGTCCCTTGCTCGAGCACCGTCTGGGACGCGGACCCCGGCCCGCTCGCCGGTTGCATCTCGCCGCGCATCGAGACGAACGCCAGCTCGCCCGCGTGCGTCACCGAGTCGAGGCGCAGCGTCACGTGCAGCATCCCCGACAACTGCGCGCCGAACTGGGTGCCGGACGGCAACGGCATCTCGCGCATCCACGTTTCGCCGACTTTGATCGGACCCTTGGGAAACGTCGCGGGCATCAGCGACACGAGGTGCGCGACCTCGCGCGGTGTGCCCGCTGCATCCATAGCCAGCAGCCCTTCGGGCGTGACGCGGAAGCGCACCCGTTGACCCCTCAGGCGAGCCTCCATCTGTCGAGCCGCGACGATCCCGCGCTGGTCGGTGCTCCAGAACCTCACCGAATCAGTGACGGCGAGGACGGCCGTCTCATCGTTCGCCTCGCCCTCGACGATCGCCCGGGAGAACATGGCCATCGTCGTGACCAGACTCGCCGGACCCACGCCCGTTCGCGTGACCCCCGCGCCAGTATAGTCGGTTTCCTGGTCGAGGCGCATGCGAAGCGTGTCGCCGGCCCGCGGCCGGATCTGCAGCAGCAGCTCCTGCGCGAACGCTCCGTGCACCGAGGCGACCGCGAACAGTCCAACGCTTGCGCCGATGCGGACCCGCCGCGCGAACATGCGAGGCCTCAGAATCCGTACGGGTCGTCGGCGGGGGCCGAGCGGATCGCCGCCGCGGGCTGACGCTCGGACGCCTGCGCGGCGACGATGGGCTTGAGCTGCGACTGGAAGAACTTCTTCACGTCGGCCGGACGCTCGCGCAGCGTCGCGTTGCGCGCGCGAATCACTTCTTCGTCGTCGCGGATGCCGACCGCGTCGCGCACCCAATTCAGCGTGACCGACGGATCGAGCGAGCGCAGACTGCGCAGCACCGCCGCGTCGAGGTCGATGTCCACCGCCTGCGGATACTTCTCGATCCCGTCGCGGCCGCGCATGATGGCCGGCCTGGGAAATCGGACGAAGATCGGCTGCGTGAAATGCGGATGCCGCACCATCAGCTGCCCCTTTTCCAGCGTCGCGAGCTTGGTCTTCACCGCTTGGCTCAGCACGGCGTAGCCCGGTGTCGCCAGCTCGTCGGCGTCCATGCGGCCGAAGAGCGCCGTCCCGGAATTGCCGACGACCCGGCGGTGGACCTGCGAACGGAATTGCTGCGCTCCGAAGAGCACGAGACCGAGGTACCGGCCGCGTTCCGCGAGGTCGAGCAGCATCTTTCGCACATAGGTGTCTTGTCCATCGTTCGGCGCGTACTTGTTCAGCTCGTCGACGAACACGATGACGTGATTCACGCCGAGGTCGCGCTTCTCGAGGTGCTCGCGAAGGCGAGTGACGACGCGCGCGAAGATCAGGTCCTGCGCGTCCTCCTCGAGCGAGGCGACGTCGATCACGTACACCGTGCGGTCTTGAAAGCTCCCGAACGGCAGGTCGCTGACCGTTCCCGCGTCCGTGACCAGCCCCGCGCACCGGGTCGAAATATTGGAAAGCCGGTTCCGAACCTTGCGGATCGTCGCCACGTGGTGCGTCCGCCACCCCTCGTTCCCCTTGTTCTCCATGGCGGAGAGCACGTCGCGGAACCACATCTCGAGATCGGCGAACGAACGGACGAGGTAGCGCTTGTTCCCGAGGAGCGGATCGGAGAAATCGCGGTCCACGATCCGCTCTCGAATGAAGTCGATCAGCGCGTCGGCCTTCGCGTCTACGTCGTCCTTGTTGAGCAGCACCTCGGCGTATTGCAGCACTTCGCGAAGGCCCCATGTGAGCGGCGTCACATTGTGCGTCAGCTCGTCGTTGGAGCGCAGCGTGTTGAGCGAAAACCCGTCGGACTTGAACGGCGCGAAGTACTGGACGTTTTCGAACGGCGTGGCCGGGACGCCGCACTTTTCGTAGAGGGCCGCGTCACGATCGTCGATCGTGCCGGGCTGGTCCAGAAAGCAGAGGTCCGGCCCTTTGACGTTGAAGCACACGGCCGCGATCGAACCTTTCTGCGCCGGAAAGTGCGTGAAGATCGAGCCCATGATCCACTCGATCGCGCTCGTCTTGGTCGCAAGCCCCGACACACCTGTGATGTTCAGGTGCGCCGCCTCGGGCCCGATCAGGAAATCGGCGTCGAGGAAGATCGGCGCGTCGGTGCCGCCGGCGTGATACACGCCGATCGGGATGCCCGTGCGCGCGCCGTCGCGCAGGTACGCGTCCATGCGCAGCGCGACCTCCACGTCCGCGTCGGCGGCCAGAAACACCTGGCCCATCCCCACCGGTTGGAGCGGTTCCTCGGGGATCTGCCGGAGCACCGCGGCGGTGTACAGCCGGATCTCCGCTCGGCGCGTCGCCGCGAGCGATGCCGACGTCGGCGCGCCGTCATGACCGAGCACGTCGTGCAGCGGCGTGGCGAGGTCGGTGTAGCTGAACCCCTCGACCACGACACCGTAGATCTGCGGGATCTGGCCGTTGACCGGCGCGTCACCCTGTACGCGCACGATCGTGCCGATGCCGACGGGCGAGTCGAGCGCCGTCCAGAAATGAAATTCGTGCGGCGTGTTCGGCTTGCGCTCCGTGGCGACGACGCGGCCGAGCGCGGGAGTGGCTGATTCGTTCGGGGGGAGGGTCACATCACCGCTCGGAGAAACTCTTCACAGTCGCGAACTCCGTAGACCATCTTGTCCCATCGCCCGTCCGGCAGCGCCAGCGGCGCCGCCTCGGCGAGGATCCATCGCGAAACTTCGTCGGCGCGCGCGCCGATGTCATCTCGCCCGGACGGCGCGGAGACCTCGACGCGGACCAGCCCCCACATCGGATCGCGCCCCCCCCCGACGCGGTCGCGGAGGCGCAGATACCAACTTGCTACGGGCGCCCGTTTTTCGGGGTTAATCGCGAAGACGCTCGTCCGCTCCGCCGCGCCGAGGCCCAGTGTCACCCGCAGCGCATCGCCCTGCACGTAGAGCGTGCGGTGGCTCTTCACCACGCCGATGGCGCAGGCCGAACGGGCGATCGGCTGGGCCGCGCTGATGCCGCCGTCGATCAGAAGCGGCCGCGTCTCCGCGGCGCACCACTGCTGCGCCAGCGCGTGCTCCAGCGACTCTCGATCGTTTCGCACGAGGTTTCGGGCGAGCTCGCGCAGCGCGAGTGGGTGTTCGATCGTCTCGGCCGGGCCCGCCGTCGTATCGCGGACGTGAGCGCCGCTCGCGTCGAGAGCCTGACGGTCGGACGCGCTCAGGTATCGCGCGGGAACATAGATGCGTTGATCGACGCGATGACTCCAGGTGAACATGCGCCGGTCGCGTCGCTCGCGGATCACGGCGCCGATCGTCCCGGAGACGATCGGTACCCCGCCGGGCCGGTACATCTTGACAGTGCTTTCCTGACGCCCGTCGAGAAACGCCGCGATCGCCACTTCGGGCTCACCGGGCACCGCGATCGCTCGCAGATCTCTACCCTCGATCACCGTGGCATGGGCGAGCCTGGGCGGATCGGCCGTTTCCGCGACGAACTCCAACGGAGCCTCGCCTTCGATTGCTTCGCCGTCCGGAAAGATGGATGCGAGCCACCGGCCGATCGCGTGGCCTGGTCGGACGCCACCGTGGCTCGGACTCGCGCTCGGCGCCGTCATGAACCCGCCCGCCCCGCGAGGACGATCAGCGGCCACACGATTCGCCGGGGAGCCGCGTCGCTCCAGAGCGCGCGCAGCTCCGCTTCCACCGCGATCACCGGGTCGGCCCCATTTGCTTTGATGTACCGCGCCGTCGCCGACATGCTCGTCATGTAACCAACGATCTGAGCCAGCGTCCAGTGGTTTTCCAAAGAGAACGGCGGTGCGTCGATCCGTTCGAATGGAAAGGGAATCGTTTGATAGTTCTCGTCGACGTACTTCCGTTCTGGCGGCCAATACTCGCGGAGGTCCTCGAAGATGAACCTGCGCAGCACATCACCGATGGCGCCGTCCATGCGCGGCGCCGCGTAGGTCCACGCGACGATCGGTACCTCCGGTCCGCACGCAACACGCCCGGCTTCCGAATAGAACGCGTCGTTCGCGAACCAGTGCAGCGCCTGCGCGACCGCGATCGCGTCGACCGAGGCGGATCTGATCGCGACCTGCTCCGCCGCGCACGCCGCCCAACCGATTCCCGGATCCTTCGACGCCCGCGTCACCTGGTCCGCGCTCAGATCCGTCGCTACGACGAACTCGAAGCGCCGAGCGATGTCGGCGGTCGCCTGACCCGAGCCGGCGCCGCAGTCCCAGGCGATTCGCCGGCGCGGCGCGAGGGAGGCGAAGTAGTCGATGAGCGCAGCCGGATACCGCGGGCGAAACGCGGAGTATGCTGCTGAGACTGATGAGAAATGGTCGGCGGGACGGCTCGCGCCGCTCACCGCACGACCGCGACCGCGACGCCGTCGTGAGTCGGAACGATGATCCCCAGCACGCGCGAATCGCTCGCCAGACGGCGATTGAACTCCCTGACCGCGCGCGTGCGATCGTCGGTCTCGTCCTGCTCGTAGACTCGGCCGCCCCAGAGCGCGTTGTCGGCGATGATCAGCCCGCCGGGGCGCACCAGCCGCAGCGCCCAATCGAGGTACGTCGGCAGCGGCTCCTTGTCGGCGTCGAGGAAGATCGCGTCGAAGCGCTCGCCGTCGAGCGACGGCAGGACATCGAGCGCGCGGCCCACCTTCACTTCGATCCGATCTGTGAGCCCCGCCCGCTCGATGTAGCGGCGCGCGAAATCGGCGTGCTTGGATTCGATCTCGATCGTGAGGAGCCGGCTTCCCGGCGGAAGCGCGCGAGCCATGCAGATTGCGGAATACCCGCCCAGTGTTCCGACCTCGAGCACGCGGCGCGCGCCGATGGAGGTGAGCAGCACCTGCAGCAGCCGGCCTTCGTCGGCCGAGATGGCGATCGGCGGAAGTCCGGTGCGGTCGGCTTCCTCGCGCAACGCCGAAAGGATCTCGTCCTCGGCGCTGAACAATCCGGCGATGTAGTCCCCAGCTCGATCCGACATCGTGGCCACTCCGCCTCGGTGCTATTCGACGCCGATGTCCCAGGCTTGCTGCAGATCCTTGCGCGAGTACGCGCGAAACGCGGTGAGCGTCTGCGTCCGCTGAATCCCCGGCACGGTCGGAAAAACCTCGGTCACCACGTGCGCGATCTGATCGTACTGCGACACCCGCACGATCGCGACGAGATCCCAATCGCCCGAAACCGAATACACCTCGGTCACGCCCTCCACGCCGGCGAGCATGTTCGCCGCCGTGGGAATGAGCGTCGGGTCGACGCGGATCAGTACGATCGTCGTGATCATTCGACGGTCGTCGTGGGCGGACAGGGCGGCACGTTGAGGAGCCACAGCCCCGAGATGCGGTTCTTGTCGTCCACGTCGAACAAGAGGTCTTTGGCGACCCGCACGGTACGCGCGCCGCGCGGCGCACCGAGGCGGAAATGAAAGTTGCGCTGGCCCGCGTCCACTTCGGCGAAGAGATGCGTGTCGACCTCCAGCGAGGCCACGTCCGCCTTGGTCTTGCTGACCGGGACGACGACTTGGACGTCCTCGATTTGCGTCGGGAGCGACAGCGCGGGGATCTGACGCACGTCGGGCCACACCGCGACCTCGACGCCCGCGATCCTGCCCGCCGCCACGTCCAGGATGACCCACGAACCGTCGGATCCCTCGAGACCCACTGAGCCCGAAAGCCCGTCACCCGACGTCCGCGGCGAGAGTTGCGCCGAGAGAATGTCGGTGTCGGGGTCCCACGTGTATTGGACTGCTGCCGGCGAAGCGTCCGCCGGCCTGATGTCTACGGCAACCTTCACGACCTCTCCTCCAATCGAATCGAGCGTCAATCTCGCATCCCGCGCGTCGACGAGCAGTTCCGATTTCACGCGCCGCCGATCACCCTGTTGCAGGCCGATCACCCTGTTGCAGCTTGTCGCAGTTTGCCGTTCACCGCACCGCCCGCCGCTCTCCGCACCTTCTCCGCACCCCGCCTCCGTACTCCTCCCTCCTGGCGGCTAAGATAAGCCCGCGGCGACGATTCGACGAACCCCCTCGAACACGTCGGCGGTCGGGGCCGCGAACGAAACGCGAATCCATTCCGGCGCGCGGAACGCCGAGCCGGCCACCACCGCCACGTCGTGAGCGTCGAGCAGACGTTCGGCGACCCGTGTACCCGGCTCCGGATCGTCGGGGGACGCCTGACCGGCGCGCACGAACAGGTAGAACGCGCCTTCGGGCTCGAGCACTTCCAAACCCCCGCCGCGAAGCTCGCTCAGCGCGCCGTCGCGACGTCGACGAAGCTCGCGCATCATTTCGGCGAGGGCGGATTGGTACGCGTTCGTGTCCGCCAGGGCCGACAGCGCCGCGTGCTGCGAGATGGTCGTCGCGTTGGAGGTCGTATGCGACTGGAGCGCGGCCATCGAGCGCGCCAGGGCCACCGGGGCGATCGACCACCCGATGCGCCACCCGGGCATCGCCATCGACTTCGCCAAGCCGTCTACGACGACCAGCCGCCCCGATGACGGCGCACATGAGAGCAGCGACGTCGCCTCGCCGGTATAGCAGATCCCCCGGTAGATCTCGTCGCTCAGGATCCACCACCCCGATTCGTCGGCGAACGCGACGATCTCCTCGAGCTCGGCGCGAGAGTACACCGCGCCTGTGGGATTGCTCGGCGAGTTGAGGATGAGACCGCGCGTCCTCGGGGTGCGGGCACGCGCCAGCTCGCGCGCCGAGATCTTGAATGCGCTCTCGCGCGGCCCCGTCACGGGCACGGCGGTCGCGCGGGCGATCGTGAGCATTTCGTAATAGCTGGTCCAACCCGGCGTGGGTACCAGCACCTCGTCGCCAGCCCCGAAGAGCGCGAAGCACGCGTTGAACAGCGCCTGTTTGGTGCCGGCCGACACGACGACGGCGCTGGCGTCCACCGGCCCGGCGCGGCGCCGCGCGGCGTCCTCGGCAATGATGGCGCGCAGGGGCTCGATGCCGGCGACCGACGTGTACCGTGTGGCGCCGGCGTCGAGCGCTCGATGCGCCGCGTCGATCACGAACCGGGGCGTCGGGAAATCCGGCTCTCCCGCCCCCAGGTCGATGATCGACCGCCCTTCCGCGCGCAGCCGCTTGGCCCGCGCGGACGCCGCGATGGTCGCGGATTCGTGCAGATGATGGATGTTCGACGAAGGAGTGTAGTTGGTCACCAGTCGCCCCACGCGGCTATACTTACGTCCCGCCTCATCACGTCCGACGTCTTCCGTCGATCCCAATGTCGTCCGTCGATCCCGACAGCGCACTACCAACCGTCTCGCGCGGCCAAAACGCCGTCATCGTTCTCCCGCACGACTGGGCGTCGATCGCGGAGTTCCTGGCCCCGCTCATCGAGCGCATCGACCCCGACGTGGCCGACCTTCAACTCCTCGTCGCGACGGCTGAGGCCGACGTCGCCGCGAACGTGATTGCCGCGAGCGCGCGTCTCATCGGCGAGCGCCCGATTCGCGTCCTCGCCGCGACCTCGGCGCCGCGCGCCACGCGCCTCGCGCGAATTCGGCCGCCGCACATCGTCGCGGGCACGCCGACCACGCTCGTCGATCTCGTCCGCGCCAGCGCGCTCAAGCTCGCCGATCTCCGCACGATTTGTATCGCTTGGGCCGATGAGCTGGTCGTGCGCGACGAGTCGGCGTCGCTCGAGACACTGATGGCCGAGGTGCCGAAGACCACCCCCCGTACGATCGTGGCATCCGTCGTCACTCCCGCGGTCGATGAACTCGTCGAACGATACGCGCGGCGCGCGCGGCGGGAAGTCGCGCGCGTTCCCGAAAGCCACGAGCCAATCGCGCTGGAGTACGTCCTCGGATCGCCGGCCACGCGCGCGATCACGCTCCGTCGCCTGCTCGACGAGATCGATCCCGAGTCCGCGCTGATCTTCGCCCGGGAGGCCGAAAGCAGGTCCTCGGTCGACGCTCAGCTTCGTTCGCTCGGCTACGCCGACGACGGCGACGTGCGTTGCGCCGCGGCCGCCGCTCCCGGGACGGCGCTGACCGTCCTGTACGACTTGCCCGCGACCCACGAAGAGCTTCGTGAAGCGGTCGCCGGCGCGGCTCGACGCATCGCGCTCATTCAGCCGCGGCAGCTGGAGAGCCTTCGCGCGCTTTCCCTCAATGGTGCGCTCAAGCCGCATCGCTTGCCGGAGGCGGCCGCGGCGTCGCGCGCGCGCGACGCCAGCGTGCTCAAACAACTCCGCGCATTGCTCGAATCCGGCGCGGCGTCGCGCGAGCTCCTGTCCCTCGAGCCGCTGCTCGAGGACTACGACGGCGCCGAGGTGGCGGCGGCGGCGCTCAAGCTTCTCGAGCAGGAGCGGTTGGCCGAGCGAGTCCGCGCCGCCGCGCAGGAGCGTGCGGCGCAGACCGAGCGTCCGGCCCAGGCTCCTCGTGAACACGCCGGCGGGGGCCCAACGGTCAGCCTGTTTGCCAGCGTCGGCGCGCGAGAGGGCATCCGTCCCGCGGACCTGGTCGCGATGATCACGAGCAAAGCGGGCGTCGCCGGGAGCGACGTCGGACGCATCGAGATTCGCGAATCGCACTCGACGATCGAGGTGTCGAGCGAGCTCGCCGACCAGATCATAGATCGGGCGTCGGGCACGGTGGTGAACGGTCGTCGCGCGCTGCTGCGCCGCGACAAGGGACCCCCGCGCCGTGACGAGCGCCCCCCGCGGCGCGAAGGTGCGGGTCGGCGCGAGGGCGGGGGGGCGGGCCGCGAGGACAGGCGTCCGCGCGAATCGCGCGGCGGCTTCCGCCCGCGGGACCGCCACGACGACCGGCCTCGCCGGGACCGTGACTCCGACGATCGACCTCCCCGGGGCCCGCGCGGTCCGCGCCCCTCGCCGCGCGCGTGATCTCCGACGGCTCCTTCTCCGGCGGCCGCGCCGGGTGGATCGAGGTGATCTGCGGCGTGATGTTCAGCGGCAAGAGCGAGGAGCTCATACGGCGCGTTCGTCGCGCCATCATCGCGAAGAAAAAGATTCAGGTCTTCAAGTCGCACCTCGACGAGCGTTACGCCGGCATCTACCAGGTGTCGAGCCACGACGGGCGCACGGTGAACGCGGAGCCTGTCGACACGACCGAGCAGATCGCTCGACTGGTGCTGCCGGACACACAGGTCGTGGCGATCGACGAAGCGCAGTTTCTCGACGCCGGCATCGTGGATCTCGTGACGTCGCTCGCCAATCGCGGGCTGCGGGTGATCGTTGCCGGCACCGACACCGACTTCCGCGGCGAGCCGTTCGGCGCGATGCCGCAGCTCCTCACCGTCGCTGAGGTCGTGGACAAGCTCCACGCGATCTGCGTCGTCTGCGGCAATCCGGCCAGCCGAAACCAACGGCTGATCGGCGGCAAACCGGCGCGCTACGACTCGCCGACCATCATGGTCGGCAGCACGGAATCGTACGAGGCGCGGTGCCGCGCCTGCCACTCGGTGCCGCGACGCGACGAAGACCAGGGACGGCTGCTGTAGAAACTCCGTCCCCCGCGGACGTCAGCTTGGGCTGCGCGGCGCGTGCGCCAGCGTCAGGAACTCTTCGCGCGTGCGCGGGTCGGACCGGAACGATCCGCGAATCGCGCTCGTGATCGTCTTCGAGTTCTGCTTCTCGACACCGCGCATCATCATGCACAGGTGATACGCCTCGATCACCACGCCGACTCCCATCGGCTTGAGAACGTCGTCCATCGCGGACGCGATCTGCTCCGTCAGACGCTCTTGCACCTGAAGGCGACGCGCGAAGACCTCGACGAGCCGAGCGACCTTGCTCAGCCCGACGATCTTGCCGTTCGGGATGTAGGCGATGTGCGCACGGCCGTAGAAGGGCAGCATGTGGTGCTCGCACAGGCTATACAGCTCGATGTCGCGCACCATGATCATGTTGCAGCCCCCTTCGGCGTCGAATAGGGCCCCGTTCACGACCTGCTGGACATCCATTTCGTAGCCGCGAGTGAGCCAGGCGAGGGCGTTGGCGACGCGCTCCGGCGTTCGCTTAAGTCCTTGCCTATCAGGGTCTTCCCCGATCAGCTCGAGCTGCCGGCGTACGAGTTGGACAAACTCGTCGTCGGCCCCCGCCCCGTCGTCCAGGTCCGCTGAGTCCGGTTGGTGCCGCGGGTTAAGCGAGAGATGCGCCCCGTCTTGCATATAGACTCCAAAAAGCAGGTTTTTCGTTGACGGGTTCCCGGCCCGCACATACCTTGGCGCCGAGGCGTAACCATCAAAAAGGCCGCCAGAGGACCTGACATGCTACTTGTTGGCCTCACCGGCAACATCGGGAGCGGTAAGTCGACGGTCGCCCGCATGCTCTCCGAACGCGGTGCAACGATCATCGACGCCGACGTTCTTGCCCGGCGCGCCGTCGAACTCGGAACCCCCGCCTACACGAAGATCGTGGCGCGGTGGGGGAACGCGGTGCTGTCCCCCGACGGTCACCTTGATCGAACCGCCCTCCGTCGCGTCGTGTTTGCCGACCAAGCCCAACTCGAAGAACTTAACGAGATCGTACACCCCGAGGTCGAGCGCCTTCGCGATCACCTCGTCGAGCAGGCGCGCGCGCGCGGCGACCGCATCGTCGTTTGCGACATCCCGCTCCTCTTCGAGAAAGGGATGGCCGACCGCTTCGACCGCATTCTCCTGGTAGACGCTCCGCGCCCGATCCGGCTCGAGCGTCTCCTCCACGACCGCGGCCTGCAGACCACCGAGGCGATGGAGATCATCGCCGCCCAGATGCCCGCTGAGCTCAAGCGCGCCCGGGCCGACTTCATCATCGAGAACGGCGGTACGCTCACGCAGCTCGAGCGTCGCGTGCAGGACCTCTGGTCCTCGCTGATGAGAGACACGAGCGGGGCACGGTCGGTCGCACGATCGTAATACCGGTCCACCGGTCCACCGGTCCACCGGTCCACCGGTCCACCCACGATTGACGCCCCATCCCATCGCGGATAGACTCCGCGCGCGTTCGCCCCTCACGCCGACCCCGATTTGGAGCACGTCGTGTCCGATATCCCGAAGGACCTGCTGTACACCGAAGACCACGAATACCTGAAGCCCACCGACGACGCCGACGTCGTGGCGATCGGCATCACCGACTACGCGCAGGGAGAGCTCGGCGACGTCGTTTTCATCGAGCTGCCCAAGGTCGGTGCGTCGTTCTCCAAACACGACGTGTTCGGTACCGTCGAAGCGGTGAAGGCCGTGTCCGAGCTCTATTCGCCGGTGTCGGGGGAGATCGTCGCCGTCAACGACCGCCTCGACAAAGAACCGGCGCTCGTCAACAGCTCGCCGTACGGCGACGGCTGGATGATCAAGGTCCGGCTCAAGGACCCGAACGAGCGCAAACAGCTGCTCGACGCGGGCGCCTACTCGGCCCACCTCGGCGGATAGGGATCGGCAAAACCGCCGCGCCAACCGGTGATGTAGGTCTCCGTACGCCGCCGCCGCCCACCGCACGCTAGTCGGCGGAATACTCCTCCGTCGGCACGCAGGAACAAACGAGATTCCGGTCGCCGTAGGCGCTGTCCACTCGTCCGACTGAAGGCCAGAACTTGTACTCGCGCGTCCACGGCGCCGGGAGCGCGGCCTTCTCGCGTCCGTACGCGTGGCTCCAGGCGTCGCTCATGACGCGCGACAGTGGGTGTGGCGCGTTCTTGAGAACGTTGTCGTCGCGGTGCGCGACGCCCGACTCGATCTCCCCGATCTCGGCGCGGATCGCGATCAGAGCCTCGCAGAACCTGTCGAGCTCCGCCTTCGACTCGCTCTCCGTCGGTTCGATCATCAGCGTTCCGGCGACCGGGAACGACACCGTGGGCGCGTGGAACCCATAGTCCATCAGGCGCTTCGCGATGTCTTCGACCTCGACGCCGGCCGATGACTTGAAGGCGCGCGGATCGACGATGCACTCGTGCGCCACCATCCCCTGCTTGCCCTTGTACAGCACCGGATAGTGGGACTCGAGCCGCTTGGCGATGTAGTTCGCGTTGAGAATCGCGACCTTGGTCGCCTCCGTGAGCCCGGTGCCGCCCATCATGTCGATGTACATCATCGAAATGGGTAGAATGCTGGCACTTCCCCACGGCGCCGATGAGACCACGCCCGCGCTGTGCGAGCCGCCGACCTTCACGACGGGATTCCCCGGCAGGAATTCGACGAGGTGCTTCGCGACGCCGATCGGCCCCATCCCCGGGCCGCCGCCGCCGTGCGGAATGCAGAACGTCTTGTGAAGGTTGAGGTGGCAGACGTCCGCGCCGACGTCGCCCGGACGCGCCAGGCCGACCATCGCGTTCATGTTCGCGCCGTCGAGGTACACCTGGCCGCCGTACTTGTGAATGATCGTACACACGTCGGCGATCGTTTCGTCGAACACGCCGTACGTGGACGGATACGTGATCATGAGCGCGGCTAGGACGTCGGCGTTTGCTTTGGCCTTCTCTTCGAGATCGGCCATGTCCACGTCGCCGGCGTCGGTGTTTTTCACGACGACGACCTTCATTCCGGCCATCACCGCGCTCGCCGGGTTCGTCCCGTGCGCGGACTGCGGAATCAGACACACGTTCCGCTTCGAGTCGTTGCGCGCCTCGTGGTATGCGCGAATCACGAGCAGCCCGGCGTATTCGCCCTGTGAGCCCGCGTTCGGTTGCAGCGACACCGCGGCGAAGCCGGTGATCTCCGCGAGCGCCTTCTCGAGGCGATCGAACATCTCGCGGTAGCCTTTGGTCTGCTCGGCCGGCGCGAAGGGGTGAATTTTCCCGACCTCTGGCCAAGTCACCGGATACATCTCGGCCGTGGCGTTCAGCTTCATCGTGCACGAGCCCAGCGGAATCATCGACGTCGTCAGCGAAAGATCCCGGTTCTCGAGACGCTTGAGGTACCGCAGCATCTCGGTCTCCGAGTGGTAGCTATGGAAGACCTGATGCGTCAGGAAGGGCGTCGTGCGCGCGAAGCGCTCGTCGTATCTCGAATCGACCTCGGAGCGCAATCCATGAAACGTCGGCGCCGCCCCGTGGCCGGTCGCGAAGACCTGAAGCAGATCGTCGACGTCCGCCGCCGTCGTCGTCTCGTCGAGCGCGATGCACACGCGGGAGTCGCCGAGGGCGCGGAGGTTGATTCCTTTCGCCCGCGCCGCGCCGATCACGTCGGTCGCCGGCTGGGCGCCCATCTCGACGCAGATCGTGTCGAAGTAGTCGTCGCAGGCCAGCGTGTAGCCCAGCGACTCGATCCCTGCCGCCAGCGTGGCAGCCAACTCATGAATGCGAGACGCGATCGCCGTGAGGCGCTCTGGGCCGTGATAGACCGCGTACATACCGGCGATCACCGCGAGCAGTACCTGCGCGGTGCAGATGTTGCTCGTCGCCTTGTCGCGCCGGATGTGCTGCTCGCGCGTCTGAAGCGCCATGCGGAGCGCCGGCTTGCCGTCCGCATCGCGCGACACGCCGATGATTCGTCCGGGAAGGTGCCGTTTATACTCCTCACGGGTCGAAAAAAACGCGGCGTGCGGACCGCCGAAACCCAACGGAACGCCGAACCGCTGGCTGTTGCCGACGCAGATGTCGGCGCCCCATTCGCCCGGCGGCGTGAGCAGCACGAGGCTCATCAAATCGGTGGCGACCGTCACCATGGCCTCGACGGCGTGGGCACGCTCGCAGAACTGGCGGTAGTCGTACACGGCGCCGTTGGTCGCCGGATACTGCAACAGCACCCCGAACACCTCCTCCCCGATCGCCGCCTTCCGCCAGTCGCCGACGACCACGTGGACGCCGCGGGCGTGCGCTCGCGTCTTCACCACTTCGATCGTCTGCGGATGACACTCGTTCGAGATGAAGAAGGTTTCCTTCCCCGGTTTGCCGCGGACGCCGTACGCCATCGCCATCGCCTCGGCGGCGGCGGTCCCCTCGTCGAGCAGCGACGCATTCGCGATGTGCAGTCCCGTCAGGTCGATCACCATCGTCTGGAAGGTCAGCAGCGCCTCGAGCCGTCCCTGCGCGATCTCGGCTTGATAGGGCGTGTAGGCCGTGTACCAGCCGGGATTCTCGAGAACGTTTCGCTGGATGACCGGCGGCGTGACACAGTCGTGGTAGCCGAGCCCGATGTACGACCGCGCGATCTGGTTGCGGCGGACCGTCTCGCGCAACAAGGACAGCGCCTCGTGCTCTGACATCGGTGCATGGATCGAAAGCGGACGGTTCAGCCGGATGCGCGAGGGCACCGTCGCGTCGATGAGAGAATCCAGCGAGTCGTAGCCGAGGAGATCGAGCATCGCGCGGATCTCGGCGGGTGACGGACCGATGTGCCGCGGGATGAAGCTCGTCGCGTCCACGGGAGCAGCGGTGATTTCTCGAGCGTGGGTCGTCATGCAAGTCCTCGGTCGCGGGGGGCAAGAGGCCCGCGCGGAGTTCGGGAGGGGCGCCAACTGCGCCTTGAATTTATGTTAGGGTCAAACCCTCCGCCCCGACCTCCTTCTCGTTCGCCTGATGCCTCACCAGCGCTGGCGCATCCTGGTCACCCCCGCAGCGGCGGGAGCCGAAAACATGGCGGTCGACGAGGCGCTGATGACCCGCGCACGCCGGACCGAGGAGTGGACGCTGCGCGTCTACGCGTGGTCGGCGCCGACGATCTCCCTCGGCCGCAACCAGCCGGCAATGCGTCACTATGACCGAGAACGGATCCGGCACCGCGCCTTGGCGGTGGTCCGTCGGCCGACCGGTGGCCGGGCGATTCTCCACCATCGGGAGATCACCTACAGCGTCACCGGACCCGCCGCCGCGGCGGGCACCGAGCGTGAGTCGTACGCTCGCATCAACCGCTTGCTCGTTCACGCGCTGCACAACCTCGGCGTCGACGCGCAGATCGCGCCCAAGCGGGAGCGAGCCCGCCTGCCGGACGCCACGCCGTGCTTCGAGCTCCCCGCCGAGGGCGAGCTGACGTTCGAGGGACGCAAGATCGCCGGAAGCGCGCAGTGGCGATCCGACGGCGCTCTCCTCCAGCATGGCTCGATCCTGGTAGACGACGATCAGACGCGGCTGGCCGATTTCAGCTTGTCGGCGCAGCGCGAGTTTCCACCCCCGGCGACCCTCATCGACGCCTTGGGTCGAGCGCCATCGCTCGAGGAGGCTGCGGCCGCCTTCGAGACCGCTGTTCGGGAGCTCGAAGACCCGCGAGTCGCTCCCCTGGAAATGGACGCGGAGTTGCGTGCCCGTGCCTCGGCTCTCGTCGTCCAGTATTCGGATGATTCGTGGACGTGGAGGCGATGATGGATGATCGTCTACGCGACCCGCCCGCCGACTGAGGCTTCTCGGGTATTCTTCCTGTTCTCCGCCCCTCTCACCCGAATGCTCATGCGTCCGCCCCCGCCCCACCGCACTCTCGCGGCTCTGGTACTCACCCTCGTCGCAGCGTGCACTTCGAATGAGGGCGGACCACAATCCGCCGCATCGGGACCCGCCGGCGGCACGCTCATTTTCGCGGCCCCGGGCGACCCGGGGTCCGTCTTTCCGCCGTTCGTCACGGAGCAGGTCGGCGCGCCGATCATCGACCTGGTCTTCGACCACCTCGCGGACATCTCGAACGACCTGACGACGACGGGCGACAAGACTTTTTCGCCGCGGCTCGCCAAGAGCTGGACGTGGGCGCCCGACTCGCTGTCGATCACGTATTCGCTGGACCCGCGCGCGCGGTGGCACGACGGCAAGCCGGTGACGGCGGCGGACGTCCGCTACAGCCTCAAGGTGTTCACGGACCCCAAGGCCGCTTCGCCCGTTGCGACGCTGCTGTCGAACGTCGATTCGGTCTCGGTCAAGGATTCGCTCACCGCCGTCGTCTGGTTCAAGAAGCGCACGCCCGAGCAGTTCTACGACGTGGCGTACCAGCTCTACATCGTCCCCGAGCACGTGTACGGCTCGGTTGGGCTCGACAGTCTGCGCACGTCCGCCGTCGCGCGGACTCCCATCGGCAGCGGCCAATTTCGGTTCGTCCAGTGGCAGCCCGATGTGAAGCTCGAGCTCGAGGCCGACACGGCGAACTATCACGGACGGCCGCTTCTCGATCGCGTGATCTTCACGCCGACCACGGATCCGTCGACGCGGCGCACGCAGGTGCTCACCGGACAGGCGGACCTCATGCAGAACTTCCCCGGCGAGCTGTCGGCGCTCGACAGCAGCAAGGTCGCGCGGCCGCTGCTCATTCCGAGCCTCCAATATGCGTTCTTGGGGATGAACCCCTACGCACCCAAATCGAACAACCAGGCGCATCCGATCTTCAGCGACGTGCGGGTTCGGCGCGCGCTATCGATGGCTGTCAATCGCGCCGACATGCTCCGCAACGTCTTCGGCGATCAGGGGCTGATCGCGCACGGCCCCTTCCCGATGATCCTTCCTGCATCGGACAGCACCGTGAAGCTGCCCCCGTACGACACCGCCGCCGCCGCCGCCCTTCTCGACTCCGCCGGCTGGCGGCGAGGCCCCGATGGGATGCGAGCCAAGCACGGAATGCCGCTGAAGTTCTCGTTGTTGATGCCGGCGACCAGCGCCATACGCCGCAAGTATTCGCAATTGCTTCAGGAGCAGTACCGGCGCCTCGGCGCCAAGCTCGACATCGACGCGGTGGATTCGAAGACCTACACGGACCGCATCCAGCCCGGGTCCAAGGCCGGCGACTTCGACATGGCCATTCAGACGTTCTCCACGGATCCGAGCCCGAGCGGGATGCGCCAGAATTGGGGGACGACCGGCATCGGCCCTCAGGGGCAAAACTTTTTGCGCTACTCGAATCCGACGACGGACGCGCTGATCGACAGCATGTCCGCGTCGTTCGATCCCGCCAAGTTCAAGCAGTACGCCAAGCGCGCCTTTCAGCAGATCGCCGACGACGCCCCCGCGATCTGGCTCTATGATCTCACCGAGGTCGACGCGGTGAACCGCCGCATCAACGTCACCAAAACGCGCGCCGACGGCTGGTGGCGCACTCTGGCCGAGTGGTCCATCGCCCCCGACAAGCGGATCGACCGCGACCGGATCCCGTTGAGCGCCACTCCGCCGGCGCGCTGATCGTGCGCAGGCGCCTGGCCGCGCGCCTCGGACAATCGGTCGTCGTCGTCTTCATCGTCACGACGATCGCATTCCTGGTCATCCGCTCGGCCCCCGGCGATCCCTTCTCGTACGACGCGGCGCGCATCACGCCCGCCGTCCGCGCCGAGTGGCGCGCGCGCTTCGGGTACGACCAACCGCTCATCGTCCAATACGGGCGGTACCTGTGGAGTGTCGCGCACGGGCACCTCGGATACTCGACGTTGAGAAATGAATCCGTCGCGTCGGCTCTCGCGGAAGCGCTCCCGCGCACGCTCGCGCTGGCCGGGCTGGGCCTTCTTCTCAGTTTCATCATCGGCATGGTCGTCGGCACGGCGCAGGCCGCGCGGCGCGGCGGGTGGTTCGACCGGATCACGTCCTACGTGTTGCTCGTCCTCTATTCGATCCCCGACTTCTGGGGCGCGTTGATCATCCTCCTCGTCTTCGCCTACTGGTGGCAGGTGTTTCCGGCCGGGGGCATCGTCGACGCGACGCACGACTACATGAGCCCGGGCCGGGCCTTGGCCGATCGGTTGAGGCACTTCGTGTTGCCTCTCGCTTCGATCGTTCTGTTGACGACCGGGGCCATCAGCCGATTTCAACGCGGCGCGCTGCTCGAAGTCCTGCCGGCCGACTACGTGCGCACGGCGCGCGCGAAGGGCGTGCCGGAATCAATGGTCGTCTGGAAACACGCGCTGCGGACGGCGCTCGCCCCGATGATCGTGCTGCTCGGCGTCATGCTCCCCGCCATGATCGGTGGAACGCTCTTCGTCGAGCAGGTGTTTTCCTGGCCCGGCATCGGCTTTCTCGCCGCGCGCGCGATCGCCAGCCGGGACTACGACCTCGTAACGGCGACCGTCATCGTCGGCGCGGTGCTCGTCGTCGTCGGCAACATCCTGGCCGACGCGCTCCACGTCGCCCTCGACCCCCGCATCCGTGAGTGACCCCGACTCGGTGCGGGCGAGGCTCATCGCCAATCGCGGCGCGCGATGGTCGCTGTTCGTGATCGCCGCGCTCGTCGTCGCGGCCGTCGTCGGGCCGTTTCTCACGACGCAGAGCTGCGTCGAACAGATGGACATCGTGCGGCTCAAGAACGCGCCGCCGTCGCTCTCGCACCTCTTCGGCACGGACGGGTACGCCCGCGACGTGCTCGCTCGCGTGTTGTGCGGAGCGCGGATCTCGCTGGCGATCGGTGTGCTGGCCGTCGTCGTCTCGACGACCATCGGCGCCGCGTACGGGCTCGTCGCCGGCTACGTCGGCGGCCGGCTCGACAACGCGATGATGCGCGTGCTCGACGCGTTCATGTCGATCCCGCGCGTGCTCATCCTCATCGCCGTGCTCACGATCTGGCACCCGGTGCCGCTCGCCGGCCTGATCGTGCTCATCGGTGTCACCGGTTGGTTCACCGTTTCGCGGCTCGTGCGCGCCGAGACGCGGCTGGCCAAGAACGCGGACTACGTGGCCTCGGCGCGGGCGCTTGGCGCGTCCGACGTGCGGATCGTGCTCCGGCATCTGCTGCCCAACGTTTCGGTGCCGATCATCGTCAGCTCGACGCTCGCCGTCGGCAACGTGATCGCGCTCGAGGCCGGCCTCTCGTACCTCGGCATCGGCGCGCAGCCGCCCACGCCGAGCTGGGGCTCGATCTTCCTCGACGGCATCGAAACCTTCACGACCGCGTGGTGGGTGGTGCTGTTTCCCGGCATGGCGATCATCGTCACCGTGGTGGCGTTCAACACGCTCGGCGATGCCTTGCGCGATGTGCTCGATCCTCGGCAGGTTCACCTCGATCGTCCGATCCCCGACGCGACGATCGAGCTCGAGTCGGCTTCGAGGCCGGCGCCTCCGCCCCCCACGCAACAGCTCGCGCAGAATGGCTGAACCTTCTTCGCTCCTCCGGATCGACAACCTGCGCACCTATTTCTACGGCGACGGCAGCGTGGCCCGCGCCGTGGACGGCATCACGTTCGAGGTCGGGGCCGGCGAAACGGTCGGTCTCGTCGGCGAGTCGGGATGCGGGAAGTCGGTGACGGCGCTCTCGATTCTGCGCCTCGTACGTCCCCCCGGACGCATCGAACCGGGCAGCGAGATTCGGTTCGACGGCAAGAATCTCGTCACGCTCGACGAAAAGTCGATGCGCGCCGTACGCGGCGCCCGCATCTCGATGGTCTTTCAGGAGCCGATGACGGCGCTCAATCCCGTGTTCACCATCGGCGACCAGATCGCCGAGGTCGTCCGCATCCACCACGCCGGCACGAAACAGGAAGCGTGGGACCGCGCCGTGAAGATGCTCGAAACGGTCGGCATCGCCGACGCCGCGCAGCGCGCGCGCGACTATCCGCACCAGCTCTCCGGCGGCATGCGACAACGCGTCGTCATCGCGATGGCGCTCGTGATGCATCCGGCGCTCGTCATCGCCGACGAGCCCACCACCGCGCTCGACGTCACGATCCAGGCGCAGATCCTCGAGCTGCTGGCGGACCTGCAGCAAAAATTCGGCACGTCGATTCTGCTCATCACGCACGACTTGGGCGTCGTCGCCGAGACGGCGTCGCGCGTGATCGTGATGTACGCGGGCGAGATCGTCGAGGAATCGCCGGTCGCCGAGTTGTTCGCGCACGCGCACCATCCGTATACCGAGGGACTCCTCGCCGCGATGCCGCGCGTCGGCCAGGATCGCGAGCGCCTCACGACGATTCCGGGAACCGTGCCGCCGCCGACCGCGTGGCCCACGGGATGCCGCTTCCACGACCGGTGCGCCTACGCCTGGGACCGATGCTCGACCGAGCACCCGCCGCTCTATCAGATCGGCGAGCGCCACGTCTCACGCTGCCACCTCGCCGAAGAACCCGCGCGTCGCTCGCAGCGCCACGAACCCGCCGCCGCGATCAAGTCGTGACGAACTCACCCGCGGTCAACCGGTCCACCGGTCAACCGGTCCACCCGCTTCTCTCAGTTCGCAACCTCGTCAAGAGTTTCCCGATCAAGAAAGGCGCGTTCGGCCGTCCCGCCGGCTTCGTGCGCGCCGTCAGCGACGTGTCGTTCGACGTGATGCCCGGCGAGACGCTTGGCCTCGTCGGCGAATCGGGTTGCGGGAAGTCGACCACGGGCCGAATGATCCTGCGCCTCATCGACCCCACCGCCGGCCACGTGGAGTTCGACGGCGTGGACCTCACCGCGCTCGACGCGCGCGCGATGCGGAAGATGCGGCGAAAGATCCAGGTCATCTTCCAGGACCCGTTCTCCTCGCTCAATCCGCGCATGACCGTGGGCGCGATCGTGCGCGAGGGACTCACGATCCACAAGATTGCCGAGGGCGCCGCGGCCGACGCGCGCGTGCGTCAGCTCTTGGAAGAAGTCGGCCTCCGAGCCGAGTACGTCTCGCGATACCCTCACGAATTCTCCGGAGGCCAGCGACAGCGCATCGGGATCGCGCGCGCGCTCGCCGTCGAGCCGAGCTTCATCGTCTGCGACGAGCCGGTTTCGGCGCTCGACGTGTCCGTCCAGGCGCAGGTCATCAACCTGATGCAGGATCTGCAGCGCGACCGCGGTCTCGCGTACCTGTTCATCGCTCACGACCTGTCTGTCGTGGAGCACATCGCCGACCGCGTGGCGGTGATGTATCTCGGCAAGATCGTCGAGTTGGCGAGCGCGGCCGATCTCTACCGCGACCCCGTCATGCCGTACACGCAGGCGCTCCTCTCGGCGGTGCCGGTCCCCGATCCCACCGCCAAGAAGTCGCGCGTCGTGCTCACGGGCGACGTTCCCTCGCCCTCGAACCCGCCGACCGGCTGCGTGTTTCATCCGCGCTGCCAGCATCCCGCGAAGGACGCCGCCTGCGCCGAGATCGTTCCGCCCCTCGAAGAAAAGGCGCACAGGACATTGGGCGGCGTGCATCAAACAGCCGCCGACCGGGGTAGACTGGCGGGTACAACAAGCAGCTGGCGGAACAAAGGAACCGAAGAGGTGGAACCTCTCCCGATGACAATCATCGACGTCCGCGAACCAGACGTTCCCGCGGCACTCGGCGCCAGACCGAGCGTCCTCGACGATCGCGCGCTCTTCGGACAGCCGCGCGGCCTCGGACTCCTCTTCGTCACCGAGATGTGGGAGCGGTTCTCGTACTACGGCATGCGCGCGATCCTCGTGCTCTACCTGGTCAACGCGCTCAAGTGGGACACGCCGCACGCCACGAATCTGTACGGCACCTACATGATGCTCGTGTACCTCACGCCGGTCATCGGCGGCTTCCTTGCCGACCGGCTCATAGGAACACGACGCTCGCTCGTCATCGGCAGCATCGTCATCTCGCTCGGCCACTTCACGATGGCGTTTCCGGGAATGACGACGTTTTACGCGGGACTCGGTCTCATCATCATCGGTACGGGCTTCTTCAAGTCGAACGTGTCGACGATGGTCGGACAGATCTATCGTGAGGGCGATCCACGCCGCGACGCGGGCTTCACGGTCTATTACGTCGGCATCAATACCGGCGCGTTCCTCGGTCCCCTCTTCTGCGGATGGTTCGCTCAGAATCCCCGCTACGGCTGGCATTGGGGCTTCGCGTGCGCGGGCATCGGCATGGTGCTCGGACTCGTCACCTACCTTTGGGGCCGCGACAAGTATCTGCCGGGTATCGGCACGTCGCCCACGCGGACCAACCCGCTCCCCGGAGCGGCGGCGGCGGTCGGCCCGAAGGCGAACACCGCCCTCCACGCCGCGATCGGCCTCGTCCTCGGCGCCGCGCTCGCGTGGTTCCTCGGCAACGGCAGCGTGCTCGGTCTTCTGATGGGGGTCGTCGTCGGGCCGGCGCTCACGATCAGTCTGCTGGGGTCGCACGGCGAGGAGCGCAAGCGCGTGATCGCTCTCTTCATCGTCGTGTTCTTCGTCGTCTTTTTCTGGTCGGCGTACGAGCAGACGGGCAGCTCGATGAATCTGTTCGCCGACAAGAACACGAACCTCAAGGCCGGCTCGTTCAACATTCCGTCGAGTTGGTTCCAGTCGGTCAATCCGTTCGACATCATCATCTTCGCGCCGCTCTTCGCGTGGATGTGGACCGTGCTCGGCAAGCGGCGTCGCGAGCCGTCGACCGCGCTCAAGATGGTGCTCGGCCTCGCGCTGCTTGCGACCGGTTTCCTTTTCATGGTGATGGGCGGCGCCCGTGCGGACACGGGCGTGCTCGTCAGCCCCTTCTGGCTCGTCGCCGCGTACACGTTCCACACGTGGGGAGAGCTCTGTCTATCGCCGGTCGGCCTCTCGTACGTCACCAAGGTCGCGCCTTTGCGCTTCGCATCGCTGCTCATGGGCGTCTGGTTCCTCGCCAACGCCGTCGCGGGCAAGATCGCCGGCGCGGTCGCCGCGTTCACGCCGACGCCAGGCGAGAAACCGCAGGCCATCGCCGGCGGCATCGGCGGATTCTTGCAGTCGGTGAGCGCGACGCAAGCGGGCTTCTACATGATCTTCGTCGTCGCCGGATTTGCGGCCGCCGCGTTGATGCTGCTGTTCGTGCCGTTGCTCAAGCGGCTCACGCAGAGCGTTCAGGCCTGATAAGCGTGAGGTCGGTAGGCTTTTCGCGTGCCCGTTCATGCGCCCGTTGCACGCCAAAAGTCCGGCATGTGAGGGAGACGAAAGTCGGCGGATCGCGTCTCTGTCTCTCTGAAAACCATGGTGCCGGACTTCTGAAGTGCCTTCGTAGGCCTGAAAGGCAGGATCGGTCGCCCGTCCGACGGCGGCGCTGAATCAGTCATGCCGGCGTGTCGTCTTGCCGAGCCGTCGAATGAAATCGCCGTCGGGCCGGACCAACTTGTCGCCGAGCAACGCGGACTGGCCGAGTTGTACGGTGTTCTCGCCCGAACGACCGATCCGATGGAGCGAGAGAAAAATCGAATTCGTGATACGTCGGCGATTCGCTCGCCACGCGGGCGAGTGAACTGGCTAGTCGAGTCCGATTGACTAGGCGATGCGACCGGTACGTCGGGTGTTGCGCCTGCTCTGTTTGCTCGAGCGACGAGTCGCCTGCCCCGCGCTCACGATCGACCGCTCGGCGCATCGAGTTCGCCGTCTGTCGCGACGAGTGCGCCGGCTAGCCTGACTGATTTGCTGACCGGTCGGTCCAGCCGATTGCCTGCGGTCGGTAAACTCGCCTCACCCAACCGACGAAGGTCGCTGGCCGGCCGGACTGGTCGCCTCGCCGGGCGGAACAGATCGGTGAACGCTCGACTCGGTTCGTCGCACGCGACGGAAAAGTGCGGTGGCCGGACAGAAAATGTCCGGTGACCGAACAACGTGCTGAAAACTCCAGACGAGAAGTCTGCGGCGGGATGGTACGGGTCGCTCAATCGGCAGGAATCATCAGCCCCTCTACTTGGGTAATAGCGCCGACCCCCGAAATGGCGTCAATCGGTCAAACCGAAACGCGCCCGAAATTGTCAATCCGTCGTCAATCCGCAGATCGCACATTAAGAAATTGTAACATTGCGCGGTGGACCTGAGGCCAAAACACACCTCGGCGCTATTACCCAAGTAGAGGGGCGCGTGTCTCGACTCGCTCCCCTTCCCCCTCCGCTCGGCGACCGGGGAGTTTGGAGGAATCGCGTTCAGGTGCAACACTCGAACGCGCGTCCTTCTACTTGGGTCTTATCGCCGGGGGGTGTTTTGGCGCCAAAAATGTTACAATTCTCTCGCGAATGACGCTCGCGTGACATTTTCGGGCCCGTTTCGGTCGACCCGATTGCTACCATTTCGGGGGTCGGCCATAAGACCCAAGTAGAGGAGCGCGTCTCTCTGAGTCGCTGGCTGTTTGGGGGAGGGGGGCAGAACTACCGCTTTGCCTCGAGAGAGCCCTTCCCCGATACGAACTACGGCCAGCGAAATACGCTCGACGGCACCGTCCGCTCGCGGGTCGCCTGCACGTCGAACGGCTCCGGCAAGAAAAACGTCGTGAAGTCCGAGCTGCCGAAACGAAGTTCGAATCGCCGTCCGTGAAACTCGGGATTGAGCGCGTACGCCAGATCCAGCCGCCAGATCCGCGGCGAATTTGGCGGCACCGAGCCGAGGAGGCTCACGCCGACCGACGCGCGGAGCGATGTGTTGACGCCATAGGGAACGTCGCCCGCCCACAAGCGGCCCGCGTCGACGAACGCGCCCACCCCAATGTCGGCGAATCCATTCGGACGCCCCAGATACTGGCGCGTATCGAGGCGGCTGACGAAGCGACGCGCTCCGGGGATATTCGAACCGGAGTAGCCGCGAACCCCGCCCACGGGATCGCTCAGAGTGAAGTTGTACGGAATGCGCTGCTGCCACCCGCCGCTGAAGGCAAGTGACAGCGTCGTCGTGTTGTTCGGCACGGGCTTGTAGTACTCGATCGCGACGCCGTTGGCGAGCATTCCGTCCCAGACGTTGCTCGAGTTGTCGTGGCGCCCTTCGCCCTCGATTTGAAGCCGGAGCGCGTTGTTGTGGCCGATCGCGCCGACGTAGAGATCGCTCGACAGGAAGATGTCGTCGTCTCGCGCGCCGAGTGCGGCGACGCTGCGCCCGAAAATCGTGCCGGCCTGGAAGCCGATCGGAAAGTCCTCGGTCGCCGTCAGCGCATCGAGACCCTTCACCCGCGTGAAGCCGATGTCGCGAATGCCCCACAGCAGATTCACGCGGGCGATGCGATGGTCGACGTATCGGTTGAGAAGCTGCGTGCTGGTATCGGGCGCGAATCCGCGATTGGTGACGAGCACCTGGTTCTGTCCGGGACGCTCGTCGTCGCCGGCGATCGCCAGTCCGAAAAGACTCAGGCGCCCCGGAGGACCGATGCGCAGCACGCCGCCGAGCTCGAAGAAGCTCCGCACGAGGCGAATCGCGTGGGCCGAGTTGATGTCGTTCTCGAACTGCACGAAATCGTCGAGCGATCCGACCTGCACCAACCACGCGAGGCGCTGGATGTCGGTGTAGAACGGGTGGAAGCCTTCGGCCGTCCACGCCGTTCCCAGCGGGTTTCGATAGGCCTGGGCGCTGAACGTGTATGGCCGGCCGAACATCTGATTGTCGACCAGACGCCCGCCGAACGCGTCGCGAAATGCGCCGCCGTTGCGCCAATCGCCCGCGATGTACAGCCCCTCTCCGTCGAGGTTGGCGTCCCCCAGGCGAAAGAACCGAACGAGCGGATGCCCGGCGCCGATCGCGGCGTCGAGCACCAGCGAGATTTCGTCGCTCGTCTCGACGAGCAGCGTGACGCCGCCGCCGCTGTCCGGCATGGCGCGCACCGACGCCTCGGCGATGAACGGCTGCGCGCGCAGAATACGCTCGGAGTCGGCTCGGCGCAGCTCGTCGCACGCGTCGCCGCGTGACAGCAGCAGGAATCGCTGAATGACCTCGGGATTCGTCGTGACGTGAATCGCCGACACGACGTCGCGCAGCACCGGCGCGCGGCGCAGAAACGACGCCGTCGGCGCGGAGCTTCGCACGACGATGCTGTTGATGCGCTGCCCGAAACAGTGCACGAAGAGCGTGTCCTGCGCGCCCGCGCGAGTCGCGCGAGTCGCGAGGAGCACCGCGGCGAGAAGCGTGACGAGGGCCGGACCCGACCGACGAGGACCGAGGATCCGAATCGCCTACTTCCCCATCTTGCGTTTCAACTCGTCGAGGCGGCGCGCCGCGTCCGCTTCCCGATCGGCGCGGTCTCGCTGGCGGCCGAGCGCGTCGATCTCGGAACGGATCGAGGACGCGGCCGCTTCATCGCCGAGTCCCAGATCGGCGTCGCTGACTGGTCCGCCGACGTGGTTCGGCGTAGGAGCTCCCGCAAGCACCGCTTTGAGCTCCGCCGACATTTCCGCGACTTCGCGCTCGGCCAGCACCACCTCGGCCTCCTGCGCGGCGACCTTTTTTCGGAGCACCTCGCTTCGCTCGGCGTGCATCTGCTCGTACTTCGCGGCTAGCTCGGTGGTCTCGCGGTCCTTGATGCCTTCCGCGAGCTGCTTTCGCCGCCGGACGGTCTCCAGCTCCCGCTCCTCGGTCGCGAGCCGTTGACGGGCCTTCGCGAGCCCCTCACGCAAGTCGTCGAGACCGAGCCGAGCTTGCACGAGCGTGTCCTTCATGCGCGACGCGATCGCCCGCCGCTCTTCCGGCCGCGTGGCGCGTGCCAGCAACTCGTCGAACGAACGTCGAAAGCCCTCGAATGCCATGCGCTTCTTTGCTCCTCCGAGCGATCGCGTGTACGATACGTTCCGGGTGCACCGGTGGACAGGTGGACGGACGGGTCGACAGGTAGACAGATGGACAGGTGGACAGCGACATGAAAAAACCGCGCCTCGTCATCCTCTCGGCTACCACGGAGTCCCTACGCGGCCGCTCGCGCGTTCGAGTCAACGAGGCCTACA
This sequence comes from uncultured Gemmatimonadaceae bacterium, assembly GCA_963736315.1. Taxonomy (GTDB): domain Bacteria; phylum Gemmatimonadota; class Gemmatimonadetes; order Gemmatimonadales; family Gemmatimonadaceae; genus JAQBQB01. Next base: position 354,630 of record CAVTOB010000003.1, read on the forward strand.
CCAGCGCGCTCGCCTCGGCGGGACTGATCCCGGTCGTCCTGCCGCCGCTGGACGCCGCGATCGCGACGGCGGCACTCGACGGCGTCGCGGGACTCGTCCTCACCGGCGGTGAAGACGTCGGCGCCGAGCACTTCGGGCAACATCCGCACCCGGCAATGGGAACGCCGCACCCGGGGCGGGACGAATATGAGCTCGCCCTCACGCGATCCGCCCGCGAACGACGCATGCCGACGCTCGCCATCTGTCGCGGCGCGCAGGTCGTGAACGTGGCGCTGGGCGGAACGTTGATCCAGGACATCCCGTCGCTCAAACCGTCGGCCGCCGACCACGATCAATCGAACCGGCGCACCGAGCGCGTGCACCCGATCGCGATCGAGCATGGTAGCTCGCTGGCGAACATCGTCGGCGACACGGCGATCGCCGTGAACTCCTCGCACCACCAGGCGGTGGACGTCGTCGCGCCGACCCTGCGCGTTTCGGCGACGAGTCCGGACGGCGTGATCGAAGCGCTCGAGCCGACTGACAACGATTGGTGGATGATCGCCGTCCAGTGGCACCCGGAAGAGCTCACGGGCACGCCGGAGCCGTGGGATCGCCGATTGTTCTCGGCGTTCGCGGAGGCTGTGCGGTCGGGAGACTGAGTTAGTCGCACTTCCTGTCCACCGGTCCACCGGTCCACCGGCCCACCCGTCTACGCCGGCCGCTTCCAGCGAAACTCGTCTCTGACCTGGCGCATCAACCGCTCAGGCGAGTTCACCGCCGGAAAGAACAGCGTGTCGCTCACGGTGTTGAGCGCCGTGCGCAGAAGCCCGAAGCGGGCGGCCGCGTTGGCGAATAGCGTCGTGAGTCCGTGCTCCTCGGCCAATCGATGGTCCGCCGCCATCTGAAAGCCGCGACGCCCCATCGCTTCGTAGTAGTCGAGGTCAGGGCCGCCGCGCGTCGAATGGCGCTGCTCGATGAAGTCGGGGAAGATACCGCTGAGCCAGAGCGCGTAGTTGCCGAGGTGAGTGCGCACGAGGAAGCTGCGGCGGGCGTCGGGATCGTTCAGGTCCTCGCATAGCTCCACGACCGCATCGTAGACCTCGTCGTCCGAATCGGAGATGCGGAGCGCCCGCCCTCGCACGCCGAAATTGAGAACGATCGACGTCACGTAGTCGGCCATGCCGCGGTCCGACTCGCCCGCTTGGCGCAGCGCCGAGCGGATCATCACGTATGCGAACAGCGTCAATGACGCGTGCGCTCCACGAGGGTCGCGCCTCAGCGCCGCGGACAACCGCGGGTCGTCGAGAATCGCGTCGATTCCCTCGTCGGCCAGCCTCGTCTCCAGCGTCGCGAGGTCCTGGCCGGACTCGCTGGCCAGGAGCCGCGCGGCGAGCTGTGCGTCGTCGCGTGTGAGACGGTACCGCGTGTCGGCGAGAATCATCGGGCTCCCTGCTACGTGTTGTTACACCGTGCTGGGCGATTTAGCCGGTGGACCGGTGGACGGGTGGACCGGTGGACCGGAACAGCCCGACTGCCTACTGGTCCAATTAAGCCAATCCCGTTCCATCCCCTTGTCCAAGGACGCGCGACAGGACGGGGTCGTTACCCCTCTGAAACGCCCGCGGCCCGCCTGGGTATTGCTGTGGGTAGATTGGGTTTCAGTCGCTCCGGTCCACCGGTCCACCGGTCCACCGGTCCACCGGTCCGCCGGTCCGCCGGTCCACGGTCCCCCCGTTCACCTGTCCATCCGTCTGTGCTCTACCTCTGCATCCCCGCGTACAACGAAGCCGAGACGATCGGCGTGCTCCTGTGGCGCATTCGGAAGGTGTTCCAGGACTACCCGCGCGACTACGAGATCCTCGTCTACGACGACGGGAGCTCGGACGCAACCGGCGAAGTCCTCCGAGGCTACGCGGACGTGCTCCCGCTCACCATCCTCGGCGAGTCCGAGCACCTGGGTTACGACCGGGCGCTCGACGCGCTGTTCCGCGCCGCGGCGGCGAGGACCCGCTATCCGCGTCGCGACGGCCTGATCACGATGCAGGCCGACTTTACCGACCAGCCCGAGCATTTGCCCGAGCTGATCAAGCGCTTCGAGGGGGGCGCCGATCTCGTCGTCGCGGAACGGACGCTGCCCGAATCGACGCCCAAGGCGGTGCGACGACTCCGCTGGATCGCGTCGTGGGCCGCACGGCGGGCCGGCAGCGTCGCCGGCGTGACCGACCCGTTCGGCGCCCTGCGCCTATATCGAATCTCGCTCATTCGAGATCTCTTGAAGGACGTCGGGGACGGGCCGTTGGCGAAGGGTCAGGGGTGGGCGGCGAATCTGTCGCTCCTGCTCCGCGCGGCTCCGCGCGCCCGACGCGTGGAAACCGTCGCGCTCGAGCCTCGGTATGACGTTCGCATGCGCGAGACGCGAATCCGCCCGTGGGCCGACGGGCTCGCCCTCCTGCGCGCCGGTCGCGGGCTGCGGGCGGAGCGGCCGGCGTCGTGATCCTCCCGCGCGTCTCCGGGGTTCGCTCGCTGTTCATCGGCGCCGTGCTGGCCGTGCTGCCGGCCAGCGCCCAGGACACGACCACGGCCGCGACACCCGCCCCCCGTCCCGCCGAGCCGGCGCGCGTGCCGTTCGGCGTCGGGGAGCGCCTCGAGTATCAGGTCAAGTACAAGAATATCCCCGTCGGCAGCGGAGAGATGGAGGTGCTGCCGATGGACACCGTGCGCGGACTCGACACGTGGCACACGGTGTTCCGCCTGCACGGCGGATTCCTCTTTTATCGCGTCAACGACAAGTACGAGACCTGGTTCGACTCGCACACGCTCGCGTCCCTTCGATACCTGAAGGACATCGACGAAGGGTCGTATGAGCCCAAGCATCGCTACGAGATCTTCCCGGACAAGCGCGAATACGTCCAGGACAGCAAGCCTCCGCTGCCGAGCGTCGAGCACCCTCTCGACGACGGGTCGTTCATTTACTTTCTGCGCACGGTGCCGCTCCGTGTCGGGATGGACACGAGCTTCAACGACTACTTCATGGCCGACCGGAATCCGGTACGGTTCAAGGTGGTGCGCAAGGACACCATCGACGTTCCGGCGGGAAGATTTCCCGCGATCGTCGTGCAGCCCATCTTTCAGTCGAAGTTCTTCTCGGACGGCGGGCACGCCGAGGTCTGGCTTTCCGACGACGACAATCGCATCATGCTGCAGATGAAGTCGAGCGTGCGTTTCGGTTCCCTCAGCCTCTACCTCAAATCGTACCGCCCGCCCCCGACAACCCCACCGGCACCGGCCGCAAGCAAACCGCCGACCGACACGGCGACCCCGCGGCCGCGCGGTTGACGCGCGAAGCGGATTTCGCCGCGATCCGCACCGTCCCCGTTGCGCGGCGCCCGAACAAAGTGAAGACCGAAGAGTTCGCGCATCCGCCGCGCGACGATCGGTCGTTCCACGCGTTCGTAGCATCGCTCCCCGATGTGCTCGTCGCGCGCGATTTCGTCGCCGTCGCCGACGCGATCGCCGAGGCCGCGCGTCGAAAACGAGGTGTGGTCGCCATGCTCGGCGGCCACATCGTGAAGACCGGCATCTCGCCGCTGCTCATCGAGCTGATGCGCCGCGGCGTCATCACGCATCTGGCGATGAACGGATCGGCCGCGATCCACGACTACGAGATCGCGCGGTTCGGAGCGACCTCCGAGGACGTCGCCGCCGGACTGCGTGACGGCACCTTTGGCATGGCCGACGAGACCGGCCGCGAGATGAACGCCGCTTTCGTCGACGGTATGAGTGCGCGGCAAGGCATGGGGGAATCACTCGGCCGCGCTCTCGCCGCGCGCCCGGATCTCGCGCACCCGGAGATGTCGCTCCTTCGCGCCGCCATGGAATTGGGAATTCCCGCGACGGTCCACGCGGCGTTGGGCGCCGAGATCATTCACCAGCACCCGGCGGCGAACGGGGCCGCGATCGGCGACACGAGCCACCGCGATTTTCGCCGCCTCGCCGCGTCGCTCACGGACATCGACGATGGCGGCGTCGTGCTCAACCTGGGCAGCGCGGTGATCATGCCCGAGGTGTTTCTCAAGGCCCTCACCATCGCGCGCAATCTGAACGAAGGCCGCCCGCGCGACTTCGTCTCGGCCGACTTCGACATGCAGCGCCACTACCGTCCGCGCGTGAACGTCGTGCAACGACCGACGCTCGACAGCGGGAAGGGCTACGAGATCACGGGACACCATGAGATCATGGTGCCCATGCTAACGTGGGCTGTGATCGATCGGCTCGAGGGCTAGGCGCGCAACTACAAAGAGCGCGGGGGATCGCGGCCATTCTGACGGTCTGTTTTGCGCGAGGACGGTACGGCTGCGCGCTCGAAATCAGGGACGGACATCAGACAACTGAAAACAGGTTCGGCGTGACGCGGTGGGGCGCTCACCTGACACCGGCTTACTTACGCCGTCTTGCGGCGCGAGCAACCGACCGCGGCCTGGCCCGCGGCGAGCACGATCACGACGGTGCTCAAGCGCGCCGGGCTGATTGTCCCGCGCCGCCGCTCTCGACGGGAGCGCGCGGCGTGGGCCGCCACCGGGCTCACCCAGCCGCGCGGGCCGAATGACGTGTGGACCGCGGATTTCAAAGGCGAATTTCGCCTCGCCCGTGGGCCGTACTGTTATCCGCTCACGATCAGCGATCTCTGCTCGCGCTACATGCTCACGGTCACCGCGTTACCGAGTAACGCGAGTGAGCCCGCGGCCGCGCAGTTTCGGCGCTGCTTCGCGACCTACGGCTTGCCGCGTGTCATTCGCACCGACAATGGCGGCCCGTTCGGCGCGCCGGGTGCCCTCGGCGGACTCTCCACCTTGGCGGTGTGGTGGATTCGCCTCGGCATTCGGCCCGAGCGGATCGACCGCGGCGTGCCGCAGCAGAATGGCGCGCACGAGCGCATGCATCGCACGCTCAAAGCGGAGACCACGCGGCCGCCGAGCGCGACCCTCGAGCTGCAGCACCAGCGCTTCGAGCGCTGGCGGCGCACGTTCAACGACCGGCGTCCGCACGAAGCCTTGGGTAATACGCCGCCCGCGGACCACTACACGCCTTCCCCGCGCCCGCTCCCCCGCCGACTCCCACTGCTCGAGTATCCCGCCGATGTCGAGTTGCGCCGGGTGACCAGCGGCGGCACCATCTACTGGCGGACGACGAGATTCTTTCTCTCGACGACCCTCGCCGGCGAATACGTGAGCCTCCGCGAAACGGCCGATGGCGAATGGACGATTGCCTTCGGGCCCCTGACCCTCGGTATCTACTCCGCCTCGGCTCTCGCCTTCCACGAAGCGCTCGCGTGGACCCCCGGCACCCGATAGCGTCAACCGAGGACTTTCTGCACCGCGACCGGCCTTACCAATCATCCCGGTCTAGCGCTTACCCATCATCCCGACCGAACACCGCAAGACGCAGGGTCTGATGGCTGTGGTCAGTTGTCAGTTCCCGACTTCGAGCGCGCAGCCGATACATCCAACGGGCGGTTCGAACCCCGAGTGGCCGGCCCACCAGTCTGTGTTCTGCGGCCTGTCTACGGTCTACCTGACCACCGCTCCCTGAGATTTCTCGCCGTATCCGGACTCACGATCCGGATGATGAAATAGACCGCGAGCAACACCAGCCCGATCTTCAGGGCCAGGAAGAGGAGCCAAACGAACAGTCCGACCGCGATCCCGAAAATTCCAAAGATGAACTTCAGGGCGATCAGACCGAGCACGGCGAACAGGCCGATCGAAAAAATTGTGCGGAGCATGCGCGGGATCTCCCGAATGAGCGAAAAACCAGCCTTTCCTGCACCCTATTCTACGATCCACAGCCTCCAGCTGTTTCAGCCGATCCATCGAGTCGGATCGCGGCTCAATCCCTAGTGCCCGCGCCCTCGTCATCTCATTTCGACACAGCCGTCATCGGCGACGGCATCATTGGGTTGTCGGTTGCGCTCGAGCTCGCGCGCGGCGGTGCCTCGTGCGCCCTGTTCGGTGCGTCCGAGCCCGGTGCCGGATCCGGAGCGGCCGCGGGTATTCTCGCACCTTCCGTGGGCCAGCGCGACGGTGAGATTCGAGATTTTTTCCGCTATAGCCTGAACCTGTTCCCAGCCTTCCTGGCACCGCTGCGCGAGTTCGACCCCGGCCTCGAGATACTCGAGGGTCTGCTCGAAATCGTGTCGTCGACGCCGGCGGTGACCGAACCCGGATCGCGCTGGCTCGACGACGCCGAGCTTCGCCAGGCCGAACCCGCCATCCGCGCACCGCACGGTGCGCTGCGCCACTCGCGCGACGGCGCCGTGGACAGCACGAGAGTGATGGCCGCGCTTCGTCACGTCGTCGCGCGGCATCCGCTGATCACAGTCGCAAGCCACGCTGGCGTCGCCAGGATCGACATCGCCAACTCGCCCGCTGGCGTCTTCACCCGCGATGGAGGTTCGTTCCGTGCGGGATCTCTGGTCCTGGCGGCGGGGGCGTGGTCGCCGCAGATCGCCGGCGTGCCCCGCCGCGTTCCCGTCTTCCCGCTGAAAGGTCAGATCATCGCCTTCGACGCGCCCGACCTGATTCACCGGCCAGTCGCCGGCGATCATGTCTATCTCGTCCCGCGAGGCCGCGAAGTGGTCGCTGGCGCGACGAGCGAGCGCGCGGGCTTCGACACCACCGCGAGCGACGAAGGCGAGCAGACGCTTCAGTCGGCCGCGGCGGCCATTTGCCCGTCCCTCGCGGCTGCCCGTGTGACCCGCCGCTGGGCAGGTCTGCGTCCCGCCACTGAGGACATGCTTCCCATCCTCGGCGAAGACCCCGAGTCACCGTCCCTGGTCTACGCCTGCGGTCACTCCCGCAACGGAATTCTTCTCGCTCCAGCCACCGCCGTGGCCGTGCGCGCCGTCGTGGAGCACGCACCGCCCGTACATCCGGCGATCGGCCGTTTCTCGATCGCTCGGTTCGTCGGCTAGCCGCTGGACCGGTGGACCGGTGGACCGGTGGAGCGGTGGACCGGCGGTCACTCCGTTGTCGGAGCCGAGAGGTCGTCCTGGCGCTCGTACCGGCGCGTCGTGTCGCTAACCTTCAACGTATGATTCGATAGGTTATTCAATTCTTCCGGCCACTTTCCTTCTGCCCTAGATTATTCGCGCCCAACCAGTTCCACACTCCGGATCCTAAGATCAAGGCTCCAAGCTCCAACCTTCCGCGCCCTTGTCCGAACCGCTGTATCAGATCATTGGCCGGCACCGCGCCGAAACCCTCCCTGACCGAAAGCCGGCCTGGTTGAAGGTTCGCGCCCCCGGCGGGCCACAGTACCTCCGGCTCAAGCACCTGATGCGCGAGCTCGACCTCCACACCGTGTGTGAGGAGGCTCATTGCCCGAACGTCGGCGAGTGCTGGGAGCACGGCACGGCCACCTTCATGGTCCTCGGCGACGTCTGCACGAGGAATTGCGCCTACTGCGCCGTCGCCCACGGGCGGCCGCCCAAATACGACGTCGACGAGCCTGCGCGCGTCGCCGAGGCGATCGCCGAGATGCGGCTGCGGCACGCCGTCATCACGTCCGTGGATCGCGACGACCTGCCCGACTTCGGCGCGTACATCTTCGCCGAGACGATCCGGCAGATCAAACAGCGGCTGCCCGATTGCTCGGTCGAAGTGCTCGTTCCCGATTTCCAGGGCAACGAGGACTCGATCCGCACCGTTCTCGAGGCGGGCCCGGACATCTACAACCACAACACCGAGACGGTGCCGCGTCTCTACAAGAAGTGCCGGCCCGGCGGACGATACGAGCGCGTGATGCAGATTTTCCGCACGTCCAAGCGTCTCGCGCCCGACATTCCCACCAAGACCGGTATCATCCTCGGCATGGGTGAGACGCTCGAAGAAGTCGAGCTCGTCATGCGCGACCTGCGCGCGGTCGACGTCGACATTCTCACGTTGGGCCAGTACCTCCGACCATCAGACTCGCACATTCCGATCGACCGCTACGTGACGCCGGACGAGTTCCGCCGGATGCGCGAGATCGGAATGGCCTTGGGATTCAAGCACGTCGAGTCCGGGCCGCTCGTTCGATCCAGCTATCACGCCTGGGAGCAGGTTCAGGCGGCAGGAGTGTGAAGATGGGTAGCACCGACGTCACCGACATCGAGTCATCGACAATGCCCCCCAAGAAGAAGCCGGCCACCGAGCCGTCGACCAATGGCAACGAGCCGGCGTCGAGTCCCGAGCTGAATCACGAGCTCCTGCACTCGATGCTGCTCCAGCGCCGCTTCGAGGAGCGCACCGCCGAGGCGTACGCGGTCGGCAAGATCGGCGGGTTCTGTCATCTGTACATCGGACAGGAAGCGGTGAGTACGGGCGTGCTCTCGTCGCTCCGCGCCGACGACTACGTCATCACGACCTATCGCGACCACGGCCAGGCGCTGGCGCGCGGGATGGCTCCGCGCACCGTGATGTCCGAGCTGTTCGGCCGGATCGACGGATGCGCGCACGGCAAAGGCGGCTCGATGCACATGTTCGACAAGAGCCTCAACTTCCTTGGCGGGCACGGCATCGTCGGCGCGAACGTGCCGCTGGCCACCGGCGTGGCGTTCGCGATCAAGTATCGCGGCGGCGATCAGGTGTGCGTGTGTTTCATGGGCGAGTCGGTGGCGAACACGGGCGCGTTCCACGAGTCGCTCAACATGGCCGGGCTGTGGAAGCTGCCCGTGGTCTACATCATCGAGAACAACCGCTACGGCATGGGCACGGCTCTCGAGCGAGCGTCGGCGATCCACGACATTTATGAGCGTGGAGCCTCGTACAACATCTCGAGGGCCGTCTGCGACGGGCAGGACGTGTTCGAGGTGCGCGCCGCCGTTCAGAAGGCGATCGATCGCGCGCGGACCGAGGCCATGCCCACGCTGCTCGAGGTGCGCACGTACCGCTTCATGGGCCATTCGATGTCCGACGCCGTCAGCGGGACGTATCGCACGAAGGCCGAGCTCGAGGAGCACATGAAGCGCGACCCGATCGTGCTGCTGCGCACTCACATGATGGAGCACGGCGAGTTGAGCGACGAGGAGCTTCACAAGATGGACGACGAGATCAAGGCGGTCGTGCAGGACGCTTGGGATTTCGCCGACAAGAGCCCCGAACCGCCGCTCGAGGCGCTGTACGAGGACGTCTACGTCGACACGACGAGCGACGCCGACGCCGTCGCCTGAGCTTCCGACAACATGCCAGTCATCACGTATCGAGACGCGCTGAACGCGGCGCTGCGGGAAGAGATGCAGCGCGACGATCGCGTCTTCCTCATGGGCGAGGAAGTCGCCGTCTACCAGGGCGCGTACAAGGTCTCGAAGGGCCTGCTCCAGGAATTCGGTGAGATGCGAGTCGTCGACACGCCGATCACCGAGCTCGGGTTCGCCGGCGTGGGCGTGGGCGCGGCGATGGTCGGGCTGCGTCCGATCATCGAGTTCATGACCTGGAACTTCGCCGTGCTCGCGCTGGACCAGGTGCTGAACTCCGCGGCGAAGATGCTCTACATGTCGGGCGGCCAGTTCAACATCCCGATCGTTTTCCGCGGCCCGAACGGCGCGGCGCTGCAGCTGTCGGCGCAGCACTCGCAAGCGTTCGAGTCGTGGCTCGCGCACATCCCCGGGATCAAGGTGATCTCGCCCAGCACGCCGTACGATGCCAAGGGGTTGCTCAAGTCGGCCATTCGCGACGACAACCCGGTGTGCTTTCTCGAAGGCGAGATGCTCTACAACATCAAGGGCGAAGTGCCGGACGAGGAGTACCTGATTCCGATCGGTAAGGCGGACCTCAAGCGCGAGGGCGACCACGCATCGATCATCGCCGCCGGCAAGATGGCGATCGTCGCGATGCAGGCCGCCGACCAGTTGGCGAAGGACGGCATCAACGTGGACGTCGTCGATCTCCGCACCGTTCGGCCGATGGACGTCGAGGCGATCAAGGCGTCGGTCGAGAAGACGAATCGGGCCGTGGTGCTCGAGGAGGGTTGGGAGATCGCCGGCATTGGCGCTCAGGTCGTGGACTACATCCAGCGCGACTGCTTCGACTCGCTCGACGCCCCCGTGCTGCGCGTGCACCAGGCCGACGTGCCGATGCCCTACGCAAAGAACCTCGAGCGTGCCGCCAAGCCCGACGCGGCCAAGACGGTCGCCGCGGTTCGCAAAGTGATGTACCTGGAGTGACGGCTTAGGTCCCTGGTCTGCTGGTCTCTGGTCTCTGGTCTCTGGTCTCAGCGAACCGCGAAATGGCAACCAAAGTCTTCATGGAGGCGCTCTCGCCCACGATGGAAGAGGGGCGCCTCGTCAAATGGCTGAAGAACGAAGGCGACGCCGTGAAGAACGGCGACGTCCTCGCCGAAGTGGAGACGGACAAGGCGGTCATGGAGCTCGTCGCGCGCGGCGACGGCGTCCTGCGAAAGCGCCTCGTCAACGAAGGTGAAGCGAGACCGGTCGGACAGCTCGTGGCGGTAATCGCTGGGGCGGACGAGAACATCGATGCGGTGATCGCCGAAGCCGGTGGACCGGTGGACCGGTCGACCGGTGGACCGCCAGCGACAGCGGCTGGACAGCCGGACACCGGCACAGCTGGGCAGCCGACGAAACAGCCGGCCTCCGCACCGGCCTCCGCACCGGCACCCGTCGCCGTCGCCCCTCCGGCGCCACCTGCCGGCCCACCACAGCCGCCCAGCCGCCCACCTGCCCAGCCGTCCGCCAGTCCGCCCACCAACGGCGGCCAAGTCAGGTCCTCGCCCCTAGCACGTCGCCTCGCCTCCGACCGTGGTCTCGATATATCGGGACTTCAGGGCTCGGGACCGGGCGGCCGGATCATCAAGCGCGACATCGAAGCCGTCGCCAGCGCGCCCCAAGCAGCCGGCGGTCCACCGGTCCACCCGTCCACCGGTCAACCGGACTTCGAGGACATCGGCCTGACCCAGATCCGGAAGACGATCGCCAAGCGTCTGTCCGAATCCATCGGCCCGATCCCGACCTTCTACCTCACCGCCGACATCGATCTCACGCGCGTCACCGAGCTACGCGCCGCGATGCTCGAGATGGGCGACGAGTTCAAGGTCTCGGTGAACGACGTCCTCATGAAGGCCGTCGCCACCGCGCTGGCGCAGCACCCCGAGGTCAACGCGCACTGGCTCGGCGACCGCATCCGCTACCATCACCGCGTCAACCTCGGCATGGCCGTCGCCACCAACGACGGGCTGATCGTGCCGGTGATCTTCGACGCCGACCGCAAGCGCATGAGCGAGATCTCCGCCGAAGCGCGCGAGCTCGCCAAGCGCGCGCGCGAACGGAAGCTCAAGCCCGAGGAGTACACGGGTTCGACGTTCTCGATCTCGAACCTCGGCATGTTCGGGATCGACCAGTTCACCGCGATCATCAATCCGCCGGAAGTCGGGATCCTGGCGATCGGGACTGCGCACGACGTAGTCGTGCCGGGCAAGGCCGACGGCACGTTCGGCGTCCAGAAACGGGTGCGACTCACGATGAGCTGCGACCATCGCGCCGTGGACGGCGCGGTGGGCGCGACGTTCTTGCAGACGCTCAGACGGCTGATCGAGAATCCGTTGATGCTGGTGTTCTGATCGACGCGGCTGAGAACTGCAAAGAGCGCTGGATCACGGCCACTCTGAGGCCTGTCGTCGCGTGGACGGTACGGCTGTGGGCTCGAAGTCAGGGACTGACGTCAGATAACTGACACCAGTTTAGGCGTGACGCGGAAGAGACTCACGGGACACCCGGCGCTCGCCGCCAAACGCAGGGTCTGTTGTCCGTGGTCAGCCGTCTGTCCCTGACTTCGAGCGGAAAGCCGATACATCCACTAGGCGACTCGAACCCAGAGTGGCCGGCCCAGCCCTCCGTCGTTCGCGCTCTTGTCGAGGCTATTCGGGTGGCTTGTGCGGGTCCCTCGTCCAAACCACGATCGCCCCGCAGATCCCCTTTCCGGCCTTGTCCAGCTCCGCCGGCACCTCGGACGTCCCGACGTAGACTTCCACCGCCTCGATGTCCTCGGCGATGAAGTCGTCGAGCGTGCCGCTGTAGGCCATGTTGTGCACGAACATCTGCGGCACGCACGCGCGCGCGCCGTCGCCGCGTGTCATCAGGACCTGGTTGCCGATCCCGCCGCGGCGTGGGACGAGGCGAACACCCGCCACCGTCCTGACGATGTCGGTGCCCGTTCGTGCGCCTTTGCGCTCGATCTCCGCGCGGCCGATGAACGTGCCGCGGTTGGTCGACTTTCGACGGGCGAAGTCGTCGAGCCAGTGTGTCTTGGTCGCGGTATCCGACACCGCGACGAGGGGGAGCGACTGGGCGGTCGGCGTGAGCGGGAACTTGGCGCGCTGCGTCCTGCCGGCTTTCAGGACGGCGGTGAAGCTCGCCGATTCGAAGCCGATGCGGCGCACGTTGAACACGACCGCACCCGACGGGAGACCGGGGATGCGGAACTCGCCGCTGTCGCCGGTGATCGCGTGCACCTTGTCGGATTTATTGAGCGTGATCTCGGCGCCGGGGAGTCCTACGCCCGCGCTGTCCACGACGTGCCCGATGAGCGTCGCGGGAATCGAGTCGCGGCTCGTGGTGTCCGACACCGGCGTGAGCTGAGCACGCAACGGCGTGACCGCCGAGGCAGTCGCCGCGGCGCAGATGATGACGAGGCGCCTCCAACTATTGCCCATGCCCAGTCCCGCGTTCGCCATGGTCCAACACCTTATGGGTCGGTGAGAATTCCGGCAAGCTTCACGTATCGTACCCGCGGACGACGCCTAGCTGCGGTAGCGCCGTCTTTTAGAACCCCGGTATCTTTGGGCGGCGTCACGGTGGAGGCGGGTGGACCGGTGAACCGGAAGACCGGTAGACCGGCAACTGCTTCGGGTTTGTCCTTTCCCGGTCCACCGGTCCACTGGTCAACCTGTTTACCAAAGAACCATGTCTTCTTTCGACGTCATCTTCATCGGAGCCGGCCCGGCAGGCTACGTCGGCGCCATCCGATGTGCCCAATTGGGACTTAACACAGCCGTCGTCGAGAAATCAGAGCTCGGCGGCACCTGTGTCATCTGGGGGTGCATCCCCGCGAAGGCGCTCCTCGAATCGGCCTCCCTCGCCACCCACGTGAAGAAGGGCGCCGAGTTCGGCGTCACCCCCGGAGAGATCAAGCTGGACTTCGGCGTCGCGATGAAGCGGTCGCGCGCGGTGAGCTTACAGAACTCCAAAGGCGTCGAGTTCCTGTTCAAGAAGAACAAGATCACGTGGATCAAAGGGACCGGAACGCTTGCCGGCAAGAACGGGGTCGCGGTCAAGACGGCCGACGGCAAGGACGAGAAGCACGACGCGAAAAAAGCCGTCATCGTCTCGACCGGTTCCCGGGTACGCGGTCTGCCCCAGGTCGGGCTCGAGTTGAACAAGACAACCGTCATCTCGTCCGACGAGGCGCTCATCCTCGAGAAGGCGCCCAAGTCGATCGTGATCGTCGGGGCCGGCGCGGTCGGCTGCGAGTTCGCCGACGTCTTCAACGCCTTTGGATCCGCGGTAACCCTATTGGACGTCATGCCGGTGATTCTCCCGCTCGAGGACGCTGATTCGTCCAAGGAAGTCGAGCGCTCGTTCAAGAAGCGCGGCATCACCGTGCTCACCGGCGCCAAGATCTCGAATGTGAAGCCCGGCAAGACCTCGGTCTCAATGACGGTCGAGGCGGGCGGTGAAAAGAAGGATTTGACGGCCGACGTCGTGCTCGTCGCCGCCGGCCGCGCGCCGCTCGTCGAGGGGATCGGCCTCAAGGAAGCCGGCGTGCAGCTCACCGACCGCGGCTTCATCAAGATCAACGACAAGATGGAGACGACCGCCAAGGGGATCTACGCCATCGGCGACGTCGCCGGCCCGCCGATGCTCGCGCACAAGGGCGAACGCGAAGGCGTCGTGCTGGCCGAACTGCTCGCCGGCAAGAGCACGCACGGAATGGATTACGGCAACATCCCGAACGCGACCTACTGCCACCCCGAAGTCGCGTCGGTGGGCCTCACCGAGCAGCAGTGCAAGGACAAGAAGCTGGATTACAAAGTCGGGAAGTTCCCTTTCATGGCGAGTGGCCGCGCGCGCACGTCGGGCGAGACGGAAGGTTTCGTGAAGGTCATCCGCGACGCGAAGTACGGCGAGATCCTCGGCGCCCACATCGTCGGCGCGCACGCGACCGAGCTGATTCACGAGCTGGTCGTGGCGCGAGCCAACGAATTCACGGTCGAAGAAGTGGATCTCGCGATTCACGCGCATCCGACGCTGTCCGAGGCGGTCAACGAGGCGTGTCTGGACTCGCTGGGGAAGATGATTCAGGCGTAAGCGCCGGTGGACCGGTGGACCGGTGGACCGGTGGACCGGTGGACCGGTGCACGGCGTACCCCTGGAACGTGGTTACCGCATTCAGTAGTCCCGGTCAACCGGTCTCCCGGTCCACCGGTCTACCGCTTTGAGAAGCATGCCCCCGAACGAACTTCTGATCGAACGCCTCGGCCTCATGCCCTACGGCGAGGCGCTCGAGTACCAGCGGGCGGTGGCCCGCGCGCGCATCAGCGGCGAGCTCCCACAGGACGTGCTGCTCCTGGTCGAGCATCCGCCGGTGGTGACGCTCGGCCGCTCGTCGAAGGAGCGGCACCTGCTCGCGTCGCCCGAGCTGCTCGCGTCGCGGGGCATCGAGCTGTTCGAGGTCGAGCGCGGCGGCGACGTCACGTTCCATGGGCCCGGGCAGCTCGTCGGCTATCCGATCATCGATCTCAAGCGCCACCGCCGCGACCTGCACTGGTATCTGCGCACGCTCGAGGCGGCGCTCATCGAGGCGCTGGCGGAATTCGGCATTGCGGCCGAGCGAAACGTGGGGTTCACGGGCGTCTGGACCCAAGGCGGGGGCCGCAAGATCGCGTCGATCGGCGTGCACGCGCGCGACTGGGTGACCTGGCACGGCTTCGCGCTCAACGTGACGACGGATCTCAGTTACTTCGACGTGATGGTCCCCTGCGGTATCGAAGCGGTGACGATGACATCGATCGCGCGCGAGGCGGGGGGAAACTCCGCGGACATGTCGCGTGTAGAATCCGCGGTAATCGCCGCGCTCGCTTCGGCGTTCGGCCTGACGCCGCACGGCGTCGTTCGTCTTCTGGGCGAATCCGCCGCGACTGCTGAAAACCGCGCAGCGCACTAGGTTTTTTCGAAACCGCGGTCTGGCAGTTCTGCTGTCCACCCATCTACCCATCCATCCATGAATCACTCTTCCGTCAGACGCAGGGCCGTTTTGTTCGCTGGACTCGCCTCAGCCACGCTCGTCGCCGCGTGCGAAGACAAGCGCGTCAAGCAACTCGACACCGGAATCACGCGTGATTCAGCCGTCAGCGTGATAGCCCATGACCTCAAGCCCGGTTTGCCCACCGATTCGTTTCCGAACGTCTACACCCGCGAGCGTTTCCTCATCGCGGGAAAGAACATCGAGGTGTTGTACTTCACCCCTGAGAACGACAAGGCGCCCCTGGCCGTGAACGGTCGCGCGCCTTCGGCGGGGCCGGACACGATCATCCCGTACAAGCGTCTCACGCCGCTCGTCTTCGTCGACAACCGGCTGGCCGGCCGCGGATGGCCCTACTGGGATAGCGTCGCCACTGCAAACAAGATTCCGCTGAAGAAGCGTTAGAGCGCGCAACTGCACGAAACACGACGGCGCCGAGGCATCATGCCTCGGCGCCGTCTTTTGTTCGCGCTAAACGACGCCCGGTAAAATGGCGCCATAAAACCGAAAGGGCCCCGTCTTTCGACGGAGCCCTTTCGTACTTCTTTCACCCCTGGATTACGGGGTGGTGAGGCTGATCACCTGAACCGGCGTCTGGATAGCGTCGCCGTTCGCATTGATGCCGACGATCACGACATCGACGCTGATGGCGCCCGGATTCGGCGGCGTGAGGGTGACCGGACCACCAAGGTGGCTGGCCGGCGTCCCCGCAGGCGGGTTCCACGTGAAGGCAAAGTTCCACGTGCGGTTGGTGCCATTGTCCGACGTGCTCGGGCCAGAGGCCGTCGCGTCCGAAGCCGGAGCAAGGAACCAAACCGCGCCACCCGTCGGGCGATACCAGAGCTGCGTGGTGGCAAACGGGTTGGTGAAGATGCCCGTCGTACCAGTCGCAACCGCAGTGATCACCGTCGAGGTCGGATTCACAGCCGTCACCGACGCCGGGCCGTTCGACACGGTGGCCGCGCTCGCGCTGATCGCGAAGCCGCCCGTGAAGTTCGTCCAAGTCGTCGCCGAACCGGTGAAGTTCGTCGGCTGCGTCGAGAGAACAACGTCCTTGAAGCCGACGTTGGCCGACGGATCCTGAGCGCTGACGAAGAAGTCCGTCGCGTTCGTGGTGTTCGCCGTCGTCGCGGTCGGAGCCGTCACGCCGTCGCTCACCTGGAGGTTCTTGATGAAGTTCGGCAGCGACGGGCTGATCGGGGTCGAGTTCGTCAGAACGTTGTCGAACGAAACGCCCGGGCCAGTCGTGATCGCGTACTGATAGATACCGCTCGGGTAGGCAACGGCCGGCCACGAGGCGACGAAGTCACCGACGCCCTGACCAACGTTGTCCGTCACGTTCGCCGGGAGGGCGACCGTGCTGTTACCCGCGATCGTCGGCGGAACGTCGACGTTGACGACGATCGGAACCGTGTTGTCGCCCAACACCGTCGCCGTGAACACGGCGCTGAGGTTGTTCGCTTCGTCGGGCGCAATGATGCGGGTCGTGTAGTACCCGTTGAAGAAGTTGCTGCTCGACGGAATCGTCTGGGCCGTCGGCGGGCCGCCGGCCGTGAACGGAATCGGCGTGCAGAAGCCGACCGTCGTGCCGTTCGACGCAAGAACCGGGAGCGCGTTCGCGCCAGCCTTGGCCTGGGTGGCGTTGAAGCGGCCGATCGTGCAAGGAACGGTGTTCGCCGCCGGGAACGCACCGAGGGTCTCACCAAGGCCCGGGCGGTTGGCAGCGGGGGTGTTCGTTTCGTTCACGTTCTCGAACGCCGTCACGCTGCTGCTCGTCGTGAAGCCGTTCCACTGACGAACCTGCGCGACGAGGATCGTGCCCGCACCCGCGTACGTTCCGACGCCAGAGGCGCCGACCGTGCCCGGATCCGTGATGTTGAACACGTAGTTGCCCGGGGTGCCCGGGTTGTTGTACGCGTTGCCCTGGACTTCGCCGCTGACGAACGTCGCCGTCGGCGCAGTCTTGTCGACGCCGAACTTGGCCGACGCCGGAGCAGAGTTGCCCTGCCACTGGATGCAGTTACCGGTCGAGCAAACCCACGAGGTATCCGCATTGCCCAGCTTGTCCGTCGTGATCTGGCGGAGCAGGTTGGCCGTGCCCGTCGCCGTCTCCGGCAGGTTCGCCGGGTTCGCAACGGTCGTGAACGTACCGGTGTTGCTCGTGCCGGTCTGGAAGATCACCGTCACCGAGTCGACCCCGAAGAAGTCGCAGTTGCTGATCGAGGACGTCGGCGCGCAGCCCGAAACGCCAAGACGATCGGCGCCGCGATAGCCGGCGGCCGAGTCACCCGCGAAACGGAACGTCGCGTTCAGGAAGCCGTTCGGACCGGTGTTCTGATCCGTGTTGCTCGCCAGCGTGAAGCCACCCGAAACCGGCTTCTGCGTGTCGAGGCGGAACGGATTCGTGCCACCAAACGGCGGAACGCCGCCGTTGGCCGGATTGGCCAGGAACGACGCCGCGGTCACGATGCCGAAGCCGTTGGGATTCTGGAAATTGTTGCCCGAGTTGTCGACCGCGATCACCTGGACGGTAACGTCCGAGTTGCCATCGGTGATGCCGTCGATGCTGAGCGGGTTGGTCGACGCCAGGTTGTTCACGTCGAGGAACGTCACCGACTGCGTACCGCCAGCGGTGACCGGCGCATTCTTACCCTCGTAGAAGATCGTCGCCGAAACCGCGGAACGACCCGGGGTGAAGAAGACCGGCGTCTCCGAGATCGTCACGTCGCCACCCTTCCAGTTCAGACCACTGGTCGGGTTGAGCGTCGACTTCGTCGAAGCCATGGTACCGATGATCACGTCCGGGTTCACGAGGACGAGCGTCTCCGTGTTGGAACCGGACTGCGTGCCGGCCGCCGTGCGAGCGCGACCCTTGAGAATGCAGTTGCCGTTCTTGAACGACACCGCGCCCGTCGCGGCGTTGAAGCTCGCCGTGTTGAAGCTGAGCTGCACCGGAGCCGAGGCCTCTTCGCCAGCGATCGGCGCCTTGTCCGCGCCGAGGTTCTGGCTCGCGACGACCGTATCAGTCGCCGAGTTGCCCGTGCCCGAGCAGTTCATGATCAGGTCGATGCCCGTCAGCGTCTGCGTGCCGGGGTCGACGTTCAACGTCACGTCGATCTGGCCCATGATCGCTGCGATGTTCGCCGGAACCGAGTTACAGTTGCCGAGGAACGAGCACGTGGTCTGGTTGACGTTGGCGATGGTGACCGTCGCCTGAACGTTCGCGCCGACCGTGATCACGGCCGCGCCCGAAACCGCCGGATTCGCGGTCGCCTTGGCGATGACCGACGCCGTACCACCGGCGACAGCCGTCACGACACCCTGCTGGTCAACCGTCACGACTGCGGTGTTCGACGACGACCACGCCACCGTCCGATCGCTCACGCCCGCGCCGGCGTCAACCGACGCCGCCAGAGTGACCTTGTCGCCGATCTTCATGTTCGGAACCGACGACGGCGACACGGTTACCGAGTGCACTACGCTATCCACTCCATTTCCATTTCCTTGGACGATCTTGTCGCCGCAGGCCGTGAGGCCCGCAAACGCGAAGACGCCCAGCACTAAAGAAGAACGAACCACGGATTGCATCTTACCCCCTTGGTAAGTGATGCGTGTGAAAATACTGAACTCCGACTTCGCTACCCTGCGACTTCAGCACATCCTTCACAGCGCGCCACGAACTCCGGGTAAAACGACCGCGGTCGTCTGCGACGCTCGGGGAAGCGTGGCTCTTCCCCATCGGAAAACTCGCAAAACGCACTAGCAAAACGCATTACTGGCACAAAAAGAGTCAGTTCGGCAAGCGACGCAAGATATCGGTGACCGTCAAGGCGGTCAAGAACGAGTATCCTGAGCGATTTACACGTTTCACCGACTCTGTTTTCTCAAGCCGTCATCGGCTCTGTGTCCCGTCAGCGTGGTCCTGCGAAGCAAAGAAAACTGACACAAAACCACGCGACCCCCGGCCCGAATGGGCCTGGCGTCGGATTAGGACGCGGACGCCCGTTTCAGGTAACGGGAACCGTCACGCCAACCGGCCACTGTCACCAATCGATTGGCTCGGCGTGACTTCCCGCACTGCGCAGCTACCGAAACCATCCCGAAGCGATATCTTGCCGCCATGGCCGCCGGCGACGTCGCTTCCTCCCCCCTCCCCCTCCCCCTGCCCCTGGTCTATCCCCCCCGCGAGCGTAGTGTCGACGCCACGCCCCGCGACTTCACCGCGGAGCTGAACCGCGAACAGGCCGCGGCGGCCACCCACGGCGCCGGCCCCCTCCTCGTCATCGCCGGCGCCGGCACCGGAAAGACCCGCACGTTGGTCTACCGGGTGGCGCATCTCATAGAACAGGGCGTGCCCCCGGAACGGATCCTCCTCCTGACCTTCACCCGCCGGGCCGCGCACGAGATGCTCTCCCGCGCCGAGCGGCTCGTCGGGTCGGCATCAACCCGGGTCCAGGGCGGAACGTTCCACGCGACAGGCCACCGCCTGCTCCGCCAATTCGGCCCCGAGGCCGGCCTCGCCCGCAACTTCTCCATCATGGACCAGGGCGACGCCGAAGACCTCATGCAGCTCGCCCGCGGAGCCCTCGGCTTTGGCAAATCCGAAAAGCGATTCCCGAAAAAGGAAACGCTGCACTACGTCTACTCTCGGCACATCAACGCCGAAGTCCCCATAGAGACGCTGATCGAGCGCGAGGTCCCTCAGTTTCTAGAGCAGATGCCCGGCATGATCCGCGTCTACGCCGAGTACGTGAGCCGGAAGTCGGAGCGGAACCTGGTCGACTACGACGACCTGCTGCTGTTCTGGGCCCTGATGCTCGAGCAGTCACCGGCGCTCGCCGACCGCATCGCGGGGCTCTACGACCACATACTGGTCGACGAATACCAGGACACGAACCTTCTCCAGGCTCGCATCCTCCGCGGCATGTGTCGCGCTCATACAAACATCACCGTGGTCGGCGACGACGCGCAGAGCATCTACTCGTTCCGCGGCGCCAGCTTTCGGAACATCCTCGACTTTCCGAAGCAGTTCGAGGGAACGCAGGTCGTGGCGCTCGAGCAGAACTACCGCTCGACGCAGCCGATCCTCGATACGACCAACACGCTCATCTCGCGCGCGCTCGAGCGGTTCACCAAGGCGCTGTGGACGGAGCGCACCGGTTCCGAGCCGCCGTGGCTCGTCACGGCGCGCGACGAACAGCTAGCAGACGCGCTTCGTCGTCGATCGCATTCTCGAGCTGCACGAGGAGGGCATGCCGCTTCGCGAGATGGCGGTGCTCGTGCGCGCCGCGTACATGTCGGCCGACCTCGAGATCGAGCTCACCAACCGCAACATCCCGTTCGAGAAGTGGGGCGGTCTCAAGTTCCTCGAGGCGGCGCACGTCAAGGACGTGCTCGCGTTCCTGCGCGTGCTCGACAACCCGCGCGACGAGGTGAGTTGGTATCGGATTCTCATGCTGATGCCCGGCATCGGCGACGCGACCGCCCGCGCGATCATGCAGACGCTCGCCGACCGGTCGTGGGATCCGGACGCCTTCGCCCGATTCGAGCCGCCGGCGCGCGCCCACGACGCGCACCGCGACCTCGCCGACCTGTTGCGACGCTTACGGGGCGCCAAGCGCGGCGAAGCGGGCGTGGGCGAGGACATCGACGAAGTCCGCCTTCTATATGACGCGGTCTTGGCGGAGCGCTATGACCGCTCCGAGCCGCGCCTTGCCGACCTCGATCAGCTTCGCGTGATCGCCGCCGGCTACCCGAGCCGCGCGGCGTTTCTCGCGGCCCTGGCGCTCGAGCCGCCCCAGAGCACGCAGGATCTGGGTTCCGGCAGCCAGGAGGAGGACGACGCGCTCGTCATCAGCACCGTGCACAGCGCGAAGGGCAAGGAATGGGACGCGGTCTTCGTCATCTGGGCGGTGGACGGTTGGTTCCCGTCTTCTCGATCGCTCGACGACGAAGATCAGTTGGAAGAAGAGCGACGCCTCATGTACGTCGCCATGACCCGCGCGCGAAACCATCTCGCGGTGACATACCCGCTGAACGTCTACGCCACGCGCCGCGGCTCCGACTACTCGATCGACCAGCTGTCACGCTTCCTCGACCGCGGCGTCCGCGACAAGATGCGACGCGTCGTGCCGCAGGATCCGGCGGCACCCGCGCCCTCCGCCGAACGGCAAACGCGCGCCGACTCACCGCCTATCGATCTGCGCGCGCTCTTGCGCGGTCGGTTCGAGCCGCCGAGCGGGCCACCGGAAGGGCGAGCAAGTTAGACGCGGATGACGCGGATTCGAAAAACAATGGCCGCAGGTCTGTGGGATTGTTTGTCAATCTGCGTCATCTGCGTTCAATCGTTTCGAGTCCACCTGTGGCCAGAGCGGCGCTCCGACAACACAAAGTTGGTCTTTCTCAGTTTGTTTCCGTTTTGTTCTCCGTTTGTTTCCGTGTCCCAATTGTTGATGCCCGCGTGGCGATCGGGACCCACCCGCCAGATCGGGCATCAACGGTTTGTACACGGAAACAAACGGAGAAAAAACTGAAACAAACGGACAACGGCGCAAGAACTACTTAGTGGTTTTTTCGACAGCGCAAGATCATTGCTTCGGTGCGCCGATCGGGAGCGGATCGACCCACGAACGAATCGCCGCGAACGGATCTCTCGGCTGACTCTTCGCCAGATCGATGATCCGCGGGATCGCTCGGCGCAAGTCGCCGTTCTCGCGCACCCAGACTCGGTCGAACAGGTCGAGATTGGTGTTGTAGATCCGGTGCGCCAGCAAGGCCGCGTTGTCGAGGCGCACGCGAGAGAGCGCGGCCGCGGGAATCGTGCGCAGCTGGGGCCCAAGCGTCGTGACGAGATCGTGGCGCGCTCGCGCGTAGAGCGTGTCGCGCGCCGCGATGCGCGCGAGCGAATCCGTGGGATGCGCGCGAAAAGCCGAGTCGACGCTCGCGTACAGCACCGCCCAGAATTGCGCCAGCAGCTTGTCGTCGGCCCATCGCGCGTCGGCTTGGTCCGCCGCCGCGGAATCGCCGCGCGACCGAAAGAACCACGCCGAGCCTCGGGCCCCGACGAAGCTCGCGAACGATTCGTTGAACACCGCCTGCCCCGGCGCGTAGAACGTGTTGTGCGTCAGCTCGTGGATCACGGTGTTCGCCAGGTCGATCGTATCGGCGCGCAACGACGTGGAGAGCAACGGATCGTTGAACCAGCCGAGCGTGCTGAACGCCGGCGACGGTCGCAGATAGACGTCGAAGCCCTTCGCCGCCAGATCATGCTCCGCCGAACGCGCCGCACCGAAGTCGAAGAATCCCTTGTACGGAACCCGGCCGACGATCGGGAACCACCATGTGTACGGCGCGAGGCGGTCGGGATATGCGCCGGAGAGCACCAGAACGAGCGTGTCGCGGTCGAGACGCGTGTAGGTCGTGAAGCTCTTCCGCGTGCGTAGCTGGATCGAGTCGGCCGCGAAAGCGCGCGCCGCGAGCACGAGCCGCAACTTGGCCGCCGCTTCCAACGGCGTCGCCGGATCGACGACGATCGCCTCGATCGACCGGCGCCGCGCCAGAATCCCGCCTTCAGCCCACGCCGCTCGCACCAGGTAGCGCCCCGTCGGAGAAAGGGCCAACCAGGCGATCAAAAGGAGGAACAGCGCGGCGAGGATGCGACGGGTTCTGCGCATTCGCGAAGGTTAGGGGTGGACAGGTGCACAGGTGGACAGCCAACGAACGGCGCGGCGGGATGCGTCGCTCTTCGCAGTACCGGTCCACCGGTCCACCCGTCCACCGGTCCACCCGTCCACCGGTCCACCCGTCCACCGGTCCACCCGTCAACCGCTATTTTAGGAAATGAGCTTCGTCCACCTGCATTGCCACTCCGAGTTCTCCCTCCTCGACGGCGCCAACCGAATCGATGACCTGATCCGCCGGGCCCAGGAGTTCGAGCAGCCCGCCCTGGCGATCACCGATCACGGTAACCTCCACGCGGCCTGGGAGTTCCAAGAGCACGCGCGAGCAGCGGGGATCAAGCCGATTATTGGAATGGAGGCGTACGTGGCGCCCGGCGACCGGCGCGCCCGCGGGAGAACGACCCCCACTGCCAAGCCCTACTACCATCTGGTCCTTCTGGCCCGCGATGCGATCGGGTACCGGAATCTCGTCAAGCTCTCGTCCCTGGCCTACACCGAGGGCTTCTACTCGCGCCCCCGTGTAGACCGCGAGCTGCTCGCCAAGTACAACGAGGGGATCATCGTCTCGTCGGCGTGCCTGGCCGGAGAGGTCGCGCAACACCTCATGGCCGACGACCAGGCCGCGGCGCGCGAGGCGGCGAGCTGGTACGCGGAGCTCTTCAAGGATCGCTACTACCTCGAGGTTCAGGCGCACGAGAGCGAGGGGCAGGCGGTATTGAACCCGCGCGTGTTCGCACTCGCCAAGGAGCTCGGACTCCCCGTCATCGCCACCAACGACGCCCACTTCCTCAGGAGCAGCGACCACGACGCGCACGACGTGCTGCTCTGCATCGGGCTCGGCAAGGATCGCAGCGATCCGGACCGGATGCGCTACGATCGAGGGCTCTACTTCAAGAGCGCCCCGGAGATGGCAAAGCACTTCCCGGATCGGCCGGACGTGCTCGAAAACACGCTGCGCATCGCCGATCAGATCAACGTCGAATTCGGAAAGAAGTATCACCTGCCCGCGTTCCCGCTTCCGCCGGGCGTCGCGACCGAGAACGACCTGCTCACGACGCTCGCCACGGGCGGCGCCAAGGAGCGCTACGGCGATCCGCTGCCGGCGAACGTGCGCGAGCGACTCGACTACGAGCTCGGCGTCATCACCAAAACTGGATATGCTGGCTACTTCCTCATCGTCGCCGACTTTATTAAAGCCGCCCGCGACCGGGGAATCCCCGTAGGCCCTGGCCGCGGATCTGCAGCGGGATCGCTCGTCGCGTATTCGCTGCGCATCACCGACGTCGATCCGCTCTTCTACGACCTCCTGTTCGAGCGCTTCCTCAATCCGGAACGCGTCTCGATGCCCGACGTCGACGTGGACTTCTGCTTCGAGCGGCGCGGCGAGGTGATCGAGTACGTGCGGCAGAAGTACGGGCGCGAGTCCGTCTGCCAGATCGTGACGTTCGGGACGATGAAGTCGCGCGCGGCGATCAAGGACGTCGGCCGCACGCTCGGTTTCACTCCCGCGGAGACCGACTCGCTCGCCAAGCTGATTCCGAATCAGCCGAACTTCTCGCTGACGGTCAAAGAGGCGATCGAGAAGCTCGACGACGTCGGGCGATTGTATCGCACCGACGAGCGCTATCGCCAGTTGCTCGACTACGCCGCGGCGCTCGAGGGGCTTTCGCGGCACACGGGCGTCCACGCGGCCGGCGTCGTCATCGCGCCGGGACCGGTGGACGACTACGTGCCCATCTGCACCCAGTCCACCAAGGGCGCCGGATCGGTCGACGAAGAACAGGTGATCGTGAGCCAGTACGACATGAACTGTCTCGAGCACGCGGGCATGCTCAAGATGGACTTCCTCGGCCTCACGACGCTCACCGTGTTGCACGACGCGCTCGCGGCGATCGAGCAGCGCCACGGCAAGGCGCCGGATCTGAACACGATCCCCATGGACGACCCCCTCGTGTACAGCATGCTTCGCGCGGGGCGTACCGTCGGCGTGTTTCAGTTCGAGTCGCCGCTAGCGACGGACCTGCTCCGCGGCATGCGCTGCGACCGGTTCGACGATCTGATCGCGTCGAACGCGCTCATGCGCCCCGGCCCGCTCGACGCCGGGATGCATCGCGTCTACCAGCGGCGCAAGCGCGGCGAGGAGCCGGTCTCGTACGCGCTCCCCGAGCTTCAGCAGATTCTCGAGCCGACCTACGGCGTCATCACCTACCAGGAACAGGTGATGCGCATCGCGCAGCTTCTGGCGGGGATCTCGCTCGCCGAAGCCGACGTTCTGCGCAAGGCCGTCGGCAAGAAGGACGCGGAGCTCATTCGCGTGGAGCTGGGCAAGTTCGTCGAAAAGGCCGTCGCGCGCGGATACGACCGCCGGATCATCGAAGAGCTGGCGGGGCAGATCGAAACCTTTGGACGTTACGGTTTCAACAAGTCGCACTCCGTCGCTTATTCCGTCATCTCATATCAAACCGGCGTGGTTGAAAGTTCATTATCCGGCCGAGTTCATGGCGGCGCTATTGTCGTCGTCGATCGGCGACACGGACAGCGTCGTGAAGTTCATCAACGAGGCGCGCGAGCTGGGGATCGAGGTGCTCGCGCCCGACGTCAACGAGTCGGGCTACAAGTTCACGGTCATCGGCGACAAGCGGATTCGCTTCGGCCTCGGCGCGATTCGAACCGTCGGCCGAACCGCGATCGACTCGATGCTGGCCGCCCGCGCGGAGAAACCTTTCACTTCGTTCCACGATTTCTGCGAGCGGGTGGACCTCCGTCTCTGCAACAGGCGCGTGATCGAGGCGCTGATCGCGTCGGGCGCGCTCGACAACCTTGGCGGGCACCGCGCGCAGTACTGGGCGGTGCTCGACAGCGCGCTGGGCGAGGCGTCGCTCAAGCAGCAGGAGGCGGCGGTCGGCCAGTTCTCGCTGCTCGGCGGCGTCGACGAATCGACGTCGGCCGCCAGGCCGCACGTGCTCCCGAACATCGCGCCGCTGGGCGAGTCCGAACGTCTCACGAAAGAGAAGGAGATCCTCGGCTTCTATATCTCGGGACACCCATTGGAGCCGTTCCGTGTGGAGTGCGAGCTGTTCGCGACGCACACGGTGTCCGAGCTCGGGAAATGGACGGATCAGCCCCTGTCGCTGGGTGTTGTTGTGACCGCTGTCAAGAGGCAAATCAGTCGGAAATCGGGGGCCGAGTTCGCACGGTTGACAGTCGAGGATTTTTCGGGATCTTCGGAAGTTCTGGTCTTCCCGGAAGCCTGGACGATGCTGAGCGACCGGGTGAAAACGGACATCCCTGTTCTGCTCAAGGGCAGCTACTCGCGGCGCGACCAGGACGCGGACAACCCGACGTTCATCGTCGAGTCGCTCACCCCGCTGGTGGAGAAGCGGCTGAACGGAGAAGTGGCGGTCGCGATCGATCTCCAATCGGGAGATTCGCTCACGCCGGACGTGATGCGGGACGTGAGGGTGGTGGTCGAGACGCACGCGACTGCGAACGTCACTTCGCCGCCGCTCGAAGTGCAGTGGATCGACGGAAGCGGTTCACGGGCGAGGCTCAAATCGCGCTCGTTGAAGTTGGCGGCCTCTCAAGCCGCGTTGCGCGATCTGCGCCAGTTGCTCGGCGAGGATCGGGTGCGGGTCGTACGTGCGGGGGGCGCGGGGAACGCCGAGAGGAACTGACGTGGGAACTTCGGCCACACTGGACTTCGAAAAACCGATCGTCGAGCTGGAGAAGCAGATCGACGAGCTGAAGCGGCTCGCCGGCGGCCAGCAACTCGACGTCAACGACGAGATCGCGCCGCTCGAGCGCAAGCTCGCCGACCTGCGCGAAGAGATCTACAAGAACCTCTCGCCGTGGCAGCGCGTGCAGGTGGCGCGCAGCGCGAAGCGCCCGTTCACGCTCGACTACATCCAGCACGCGTTCACGGACTTCATCGAGTTGCACGGCGACCGCGCCTTTCGAGAGGACGCGGCGATCGTCGGCGGTTGGGCGCGGCTCGACGGCGAGACGATCATGGTCGTCGGCCATCAGCGCGGCCGCGACACGAAAGAGATTCTCAAGCGCAACTTCGGGATGCCCCACCCCGAGGGCTATCGCAAGGCGCTGCGGCTCATGAAGCTCGCCGAGAAGTTTTCGGTCCCGGTGATCACGTTCATCGACACGATGGGCGCGTGGGCCGGACTGGGCGCGGAGGAGCGCGGCCAGTCGGAGGCGATCGCACGCAATCTGTTCGAGATGAGCAGGCTCGAAGTGCCCATCATCGCCACGGTGATCGGCGAGGGCGGCTCCGGCGGCGCGCTCGCGCTCGGCGTCGCCGATCGCACGAACATGCTCGAGAACGCCGTCTACTCGGTCATCACGGTCGAGGGGTGCGCGTCCATCCTATGGAAGGACGGCAAGAGCCAGGAGCTGCGCGAAAAGGCGGCCTCGGCGCTCCGCATCACGGCGCAGGACCTCCAGGAACTGCGCGTCATCGACGAGATTATTCCTGAGCCGCCGGGCGGCGCGCACGCGAACCACGAGGCCGCCGCCGCCAACCTTCACGACACCCTCGTGCGCCAGCTCGAGGATCTGCGCCGGCACAAGCCGGACAAACTGGTTCGGCGGCGAAGACAGAAGTTTCTGCGAATGGGACAATACCTAGAATGACCGACGGACCGGTCCACCGTTTTCGATGTCTCACCTGATCGAAGTCGCCTTCAAGGGCAATCGAAAGGACTTCTTCCTCTGGGAATCCGAGGAGGCGCCGCCGCTCAAGTCGGCCGTGATCGTCGACGCCGATAGGGGTGAAGACCTCGGCCGGGTCCATGCCGTCGGCGAGCTGGCGCACAAGCGAAACGCCGGCGTTCCACACGGCTACGGAAACGCAGGCACCACGAAAAAGGCTCGCCGCCTGGCCAGCCGCGACGACGTGCGTCGGGCCGACGACCTGCGAACGCAGGACGACGACGCTCGCCGGCGCGCCATGGAGCGCGTGAACGCGAACAAGCTGGCGATGAAGCTGTCCGACGCCGAGTGGCAGTGGGACCGCAAGAAGCTCACGCTCTATTTCACCGCCGAAAAGCGAATCGACTTCCGCGCGCTCGTGCGCGAGCTGGCGTCGATGTTCCGCACGAGGATCGAGCTCAAGCAGATCGGCGTGCGCGACGAGGCCAAGCGCCTCGACGGCGTCGGCCGCTGCGGCCGCCAGTACTGCTCGGCGTCGTGGCTGCCGGAGCTCCGGCCGGTGAACCTGGGCGTCGCCAAGGATCAGCGTCTGTCGCTCAACCCGTCGCAGATCTCCGGCGCGTGCGGACGCTTGATGTGCTGCCTCCGCTACGAGCACGAGTTCTACGTGCAGAGCCGCAAGCGATTTCCGAAGGAAGGCAAGATCGTGAAGACGAAAGTCGGGGAGGAGAAGGTCGTCGCCAACGACATCTTTCGTGAACGCGTCACGCTGCGGAGCGACGAAGGCGAGCAGCGCACGATTGCTTTGCTCGATCTGAGAGAAGAGGCCGAGTCCGTAGGCGCACCGCTTCCCTTCGCGCCCGCGCCGGCGATCGTGACGCTCGACGAACACGAAGAGGACATCGTGCTCGAGGAGGCGGTCGTCGCGGAGCGCGTCGTCATTCTCGAGCCCTTGGAAGAGGGTGGACCGGCGGACCGGTGGACCGGTGAACCGGAACAGACGGCGGAGACCGACACGCCCGACGATCTAGCGGTCGACCAGTCCACCGGTCCACCGGTCCACCCGCCGGACGACCACATCAAGCGCCCCCGGCGCCGACGCGGGCGCCGAGGCGGGCGACGCAACCGTCCTGGGGGCGGTGGCGACCGCGAACCGTCCGGCGGTCCCGACGGCCCGCCGCCCGGCGGCGCTTGATGGGCAAGTTCTACCTCACGACCGCAATCGACTACGCGAACGGCGATCCGCACATCGGGCACGCGTACGAGAAGATCGGCGCCGATGCCATCGCGCGTTATCGCCGCATGCGTGGAGACGACGTCTATTTCCTGACGGGCCTCGACGAACACGGGCAGAAGGTCGCACAGGCCGCCGCTGAGCGCGGCGTCTCGCCGCAGGAGTTCGTCGATGGAATCGCCGCCCACTTCCAGGAGATGTGGCGCCGCCTCTCGATCTCGTACGATCGCTTCATGCGAACGACGGCCGACGACCACAAGCGTGGCGTCCGCGCGCTGATCAAGCGCATCCACGACTGCACGCCCGACGATTTCTACGAGAAGTCGTACGAAGGTTGGTACTGCGTCGGCTGCGAGCTGTTCAAGCGCGACGACGAGATCGAGAGTGGCCACTGCGTGTTGCATCCGACGCGCGAGCTGCAATGGACGACGGAGCGCAACTGGTTCTTCCGCCTCACTCGCTACGAGCCGTTCCTGCGGCGGCTGTTCGCCGAGCGTCCGGACTTCCTCGAGCCCGAGACGCGACGAAACGAGATCCTCTCGCTCCTCGACCAGGGACTCGAGGACATCTCGATCACGCGGTCGCGGTTGTCGTGGGCGATCCCCTTCCCGCTTCAGCTCTCCAACGGCGAAGAGCAAGGCACCTGGGTTTGGTTCGACGCGCTGCCGAACTACCTCACCGCGACAGGCTTCCCTGAGAAGCGCTACCACGACCGCTGGCCGGCGCAGTTGCACGTCATCGGCAAAGACATCACGCGGCTGCA
Source organism: uncultured Gemmatimonadaceae bacterium (assembly GCA_963736315.1). Classification (GTDB taxonomy): domain Bacteria; phylum Gemmatimonadota; class Gemmatimonadetes; order Gemmatimonadales; family Gemmatimonadaceae; genus JAQBQB01. Next base: position 384,243 of record CAVTOB010000003.1, read on the forward strand.
CACCGTCGTGTGGCCGGCGATGCTGCAAGCCGCCGAGCTGCCCCTGCCCGACCGCGTATGGGCGCACGGCTTCGTGCTGCTCGGCGGCGAGCGGTTCAGCAAATCGGCCGGAGTCCGGCTCGACGTCGACGAAGCCATCACCCGGTACGGCGCCGACGCGCTCCGCTACTTCCTGCTGCGCGAAGTCGCGTTCGATACCGACGGAAGCTTTTCGTTCGAGCGCTACGACGAACGCTACACCGCCGACCTCGCGAACTCGCTCGGCAACCTGGCGAGCCGCGCGATCGCGATGGTCGAGAAGTACTGTGAGGGCGTCGTTCCGAGCGGATCCCTCATGGACCTCGATCGCGCCGACGCGGCCGATCTCGCCGAATATCACGGTGCGCTCGACGGCAGCCGCGGCTACCTGCTGCACGAAGGCCTCAAGCGCGTGATGTCGTGCGTGTCGCGGGGCAACGAATTCGTGCAGTCGCAGCAGCCGTGGGCGCTCGCGAAGAAGCCGGAGTCACGCGGCGAGCTCGAACGCGTGCTGGCCGCGATCATCCGGCAGTTGGCCCGCCACGCGATTCACCTCGCGCCGTTCATGCCGAACAAGGCGCAGGAACTATGGACGCAGATCGGCGGTCCGGGGCGAGTCGAGGAACAGCGTTTCGATGATGCCGCTCTGGACGTTTCCGGATGGCACGTTGCCAAGGGTCCGGCGCTGTTCCCCAAGCCGACACCTACCATCGGCTGACGGCTCGGCATCTGGGGGCTCGGGGTGGGACTGTCCTCCGCGGACCAGTGCAGTATCGCCGATACTGCCGGGCGATACTGCCTCGGCTCCGCTCCGGACAGCCCCACCCGCTTGCCTCACCCGTGCGTGTGCGTGGCGTGACCGCGTTAACGGCACGCGTGCACCACGGAGGCAGCCCGGGTCTCTACGGTTTCGCGGGTGGCGTCGCGGCGGGCTTCGAGAAGTCGACCGTCGGCGGTCCCTGCTGCGCCGCCGCGTTCGCCGTGAAGTACTTCCGATCCTTCGCGCCCGTGACCTTCGCCGTGAGCACGGCCGGGAATTGGCGGATGTACGCGTTGTACTGCTGCACGGCCTGATTGTAGTCGTTGCGCGAAACGGCGATCCGATTCTCAGTACCGGTCAGCTCGTCCTGCAATTTGATGAAGCTCTGATCGGCCTTCAGATTCGGGTACGCCTCGACGTTCACCATCAGCCGGCCCAGCGACGACGTGAGTCTCGCGTCCGCGTCGGCCATCTGTCCGGCGTCGTGTGACTGGATCGCGGTCACCAGCCCGGTGCGCGCCTGAGTCACCTCGTTCAGCGTCTGCTCCTCGTGCGTCGCGTATCCCTTGACCGTGTTGACGAGGTTCGGAATCAGATCGGCGCGTCGTTGCAGCTGCACCTCGATCTGTCCTTGCGCCGAGTTGGCCTGCTCGTCGAGCCGCTGAATGGTGTTGTACCCACACGAGGCGAGCAGGGGCAGCAGCAAAAGGGCGAGCCAGCGTTTCATTGTCGTGCTCCGAGACGAACTGTGGGTGGAATGACCTGCCCTCACACTACGCAACACGGTCGAGCCGGGTGACAGCATCACCCAACTGGCTGAAAATGGTCGAGATACCGCACCAAGCGCTCCACGCCCCGCAGATAGCCGGCCAAGACCTCACCGGACTCGGCGGGCTTGAGGGCGGGTTCACCGCGGATGTGCCGCACGACCCGGGCAAAGGGTACGGCGTCGAAGCCCGCCCGCTGCGCGACCGCCTCCACCAGCTCGATGTTGTCCTTTGGCGGATGCGCGCCGTGTAGGCGGAGAAACGCGCGGAAGACGATGAGGATTGGGCTCAGGCTCGACGCCAACAGCTCGAGCTCGCGTTCCGGATCATTCCCCGCGCCGAGCAGCCCCTGTCGCAGCCGGATCAGCTTCCCCATCGCTTCCTGCTCGAGCTGGAGCCGCAGATCCTTCAGGTCAACGCGGATCCCATCGAACGGCGGCTCGCCGTGCAGCACGCGATGGCGATCGAGTATGTCGGCGTACTCCATAGGGAAGATGTCGGCGGATCCGCGCCACTCGTCGTGCGTGAGGGTGAGCGGTGCGTGGTTGCCGGCGTCGACCCACGCGCGAGACGCCGCCGAAGCGGCGCGGAGGCGCGATGCGTCGAGCGAATCGACGATGACGAGCACGTTGTGATCCGGCTTCTTCGCGCTTGCTTCGCCGCCGGCGGAGGAACCGTACAGCACGATCGAACGGAGCGCAGTCCCGTACGCCGCGCGGAGCTGCTTCACGAGTTCATCGAGTGTCATTCGCGCCATGGGTCACCAAGATCCGCTGGAGCCACCACCGCCGAAACCGCCTCCGCCTCCGAACCCGCCAAATCCCCCGCCGCCGCCTCCGCCGCCACCGAATCCGCCCCCGCCCCAACCACCGCCGCCTCCGCCCCATCCGCCGCCGCCGATCGGCAGGAAGATCGGTAGGCATCCCCCTCCCCCACACCCGCGACGCCGCCGTCCGCTGAGCAACGACAGGATGATGAAAAGGAGCACGAACCAGACGACCGGCGGAATGCCGCCCCCGGAGCGTCCCCGTGCCGGCTGCTGGACTTCGATCTGCGGCTGAACGTTCGGGTTGACCTGGAACTTGAATTCGTTGGCGTAATGGGCGGCGATGCTGTCGACCATCAACAGGATCCCGGAGCCGTAATCACGATTCCTGAAATAAGGAATCGCGAGGTCGCGGAATTCGCCGGTCGTGGCGTCGGTGAGGAACCCCTCGGCCCCGAACCCGACTTCCGTGCGTATGTGTCCGCTCCCGTCGGCGCTCGTTTCTTTCGGCACTACGAGTAGGATGACACCCGTATTTCTCGCCGGGTCGCCGGGATTCCCTTTGCGGCCGACTCCCCATTGGCGACCGATCTGAAGCCCGACTTCCTCGACGGGGCGTCCCTTGAGATCGGGAAGCGTCACCACGACGATCTCGCCGCCCGACTTCGCCTTCACGTCGTCGATGATCGCCGAGATCGCCGCCGCCTTGTCAGGCGGGATGACGTGCGCGAAGTCGTTGACGTAGCCGACCGGCGCGGGGAGCTGGAGGCTCTGCGCCTGAGCGCTCCCTCGGGCCGCCGCTGTCAGCGAGGCGAAAACGAAGAGCGCGAGCGCGCGGATGTGCACGGTCGAAGGCTATCCCGCTCCTCCCCCGGGTGGAAGGCGGCCGTGGGAAGAGCGGCGCGGAACGCTCCGATTGGCGGGTGTCGCGCCTGCACGTAGATTCAAGGACGACAATGTCATACCGTTCGATTGGGAGCTTGCGACGGGCCGCCGTGGAGCTGTCGGCCGCCGTCTTGTTGGTTGCGGCCTGTTCCCGCGGCGACGCCGCCGGGTCGTCCGGCAAGTCGACCGCTGCCGTCGCCGGCGCGGCCCCCGCCGCCGCGCCGGCCGCGGGCGGCGTGGCGGATTCGATCAGCGCGCGAGCCGACCGCGGCCGCATCCTCGGCGACTCGACCGCGAAAATCTGGCTGGTGATGGCCAGCGACTTTCAGTGCCCGTTCTGCAAACAGTGGCACGACTCGTCGTTCTCGAACATCGTGCAGAAATACGTGAAATCGGGACGCGTGCGGATGGCGTACCTCAACATGCCGCTCAGCATCCACCAGTTCGCCGTGCCGGCGGCCGAGGCGGCGATGTGCGCCTCCGTACAGGACAAGTTCTGGCCGATGCACGACTCGCTCTTCGCGACGCAGCATATCTGGGAGAGGCTCCAGAGCCCGGCGTCGTTCTTCGACACGCTCGCGAACCACAATCACGTCGACATGGGCCCGTGGCGGACGTGCGTGTCGGAGCATCTCACAAGGCCGCTCATCGAGGCCGACTACGATCGCGCGAGGCAGACGGGCGTGGTGTCGACGCCGACGTTCATCATCGGCGCCACGAAGCTGGCGAGCGCGGACGCCGACGTGGCCGGCGCGCTCGACGCGGCGCTCGCCGCGAAAGGCAAGTAGCCTCACCGCCCGACTCCCTCCACTCGCAACGCGTGCGCTTTCCTGTCCAGCTCGGATATCGCGCGCTGGCGCAGATCGCGCGCGGCGCGGCGCTCGTCACGCCCAACAGCAATTCCAAGGTCCTGCGCTCGCTGCGCGCGCGACGCGGTATCCGGGCGCGCTACCGCCGATGGAGTGCGGCGCATCGCGACGCGAGCCGCCCGCTTCTCTGGATGCACGCGCCATCGGTCGGCGAAGGTCTACAGGCCCGGCCGATCCTCGAGCTGGCGCGGTCGCGCCGGCCCGACGTGCAGATCGCCTATACCCATTTCTCGCCGAGTGCTGCCGCGTTCGCCCGCTCGCTCGACGTCGACTTCACCGACTACCTGCCGTTCGACACGCCGGGCGACGCTCGCGCCGCCCTCGACGCGCTGCAGCCGACGGCGCTCGTGTTCTCCAAGCTCGACGTCTGGCCGATGATCACTCGCGAGGCGCGCGAGCGCGATGTCCGCCTCGGCCTGGTCAGCGCGACGCTGGCGCGCGGATCGTCGCGGCGATCGCTTGGCGCGAGCGCGCTGCTGCGCGACGCGTACGCCGCACTGGACGTGGTAGGAGCGATCGACGAAGCCGACGCCGATCGCCTCGTGCAGCTCGGCGTTCGCTCGCAGACGATCACCGTCACCGGCGACACGCGCTACGACCAGGTATGGGCCCGCGCCCAGGCCGTCGACCGCGAATCACCGCTGCTCCGGCGCCTCCGCGGCAGCACGATCATCGTCGCCGGATCGACGTGGCCCTCCGACGAGGCGGTGCTTCTGCCGGCCTACGAAGCGGTGCGGCGCACAAACGCGGACGCACGGCTCGTCGTCGCCGCGCACGAGCCGACGAAAAAGCATGTCGCCGAGTTGCTGGCGTGGGCCGAGCGAGCTTCGTTGCGCGCCGATCGTCTCGACGAAGCGACGAGCGACACGGACGTCGTGGTCATCGATCGCGTCGGTGTACTCGGCGATCTCTACGCCCTGGCCGACGTGGCATTCGTGGGCGGTGGTTTCCACGCGGCCGGACTGCACTCCGTTCTCGAGCCGGCGGCGTTCGGTGCGCCGGTTCTCTTCGGGCCGCGCTTTCGAGACAGCCGCGACGCGGCGCTCCTCGTGCAGCGCCACGGCGGCGCGTCGGTCGCCGACGCCGCCGAGGCCGAGCGTCGGCTGCGCTTCTGGATCACGGATCCGCGCGCCCGCCGCGAGGCAGGCGATTTCGCGCGCGCGCTAGTCCGGAGCGGCGTCGGTGCGGCCGAGCGGTCCTTCGCGCTGGTAGGTCGGCTGTTGCGCTAGGCCGCCGACGCTCTCTCGGTCACGACGCGGACGATGTTGTCGACGACCTGAAGAAACCCGCCGTCGACGTTGAAGCGCGGGCCGCTGTCGCTCCCCAACCGCAGCACGCCTTTGCCGAGGAGCGTCATCATCGGCGCGTGGCCGGTGAGGATGCCGACCTCGCCGTCGAAGGCGGGGGCGACGACGGAATCCGTCGTCCCCTCGTAGAGCACCGCCTCCGGCGAGATCACCGAAACGTTCAGCATCGTCGCGCCTCAGCTCTGCAGCTTCTTCGCGTTCTCGACCACGTCGTCGATGCCGCCGGCCATGAAGAACGCCTGCTCCGGCAGATTGTCGAATTCGCCGGCGACGAGCCGCTCCACCGACGAGATCGTCTCTTCGAGCTTCACGTACTTGCCCTTGATGCCGGTGAACTGCTCGGCCACCGAGAACGGCTGCGACATGAAGCGCTGGATGCGCCGCGCCCGGCCGACGATTTTCTTGTCCTCCTCGGAGAGCTCGTCCATGCCGAGGATCGCGATGATGTCCTGCAGCTCCTTGTAGCGCTGCAGAATGCGCTGGACGTCGGTCGCGGCCTTGTAATGCCGCTCCCCGATGAACTGTACGTCGAGAATTCGCGACGACGACGCGAGCGGATCGACCGCGGGGTAGATGCCCAACTCGGTGATCGCGCGCGAGAGCACGACCGTGGCATCCAGGTGCGCGAACGCGGTGGCCGGCGCCGGATCGGTGATGTCGTCGGCCGGGACGTAGATCGCTTGCACCGACGTGATCGAGCCGTTGCGCGTCGAGGTGATGCGCTCCTGTAGATCGCCCATCTCCGTGGCGAGCGTCGGCTGATAACCCACCGCGCTCGGCATACGCCCGAGTAGCGCCGAGACCTCGGAACCGGCCTGCGTGAACCTGAAGATGTTGTCGATGAACACGAGCACATCCGCGTTCTCCTGATCGCGGAAGTACTCGGCGACCGTGAGACCGGAGAGGCCGACGCGCAGACGCGCGCCCGGCGGCTCGTTCATCTGACCGTAGATGAGGGCCACGTTCGGGAGAACGCCGGACTCTTTCATCTCCAGATACAGATCGTTTCCTTCGCGCGTACGCTCACCCACGCCGCAGAACACGGATCGGCCGCCGTGTCCCTTCGCGACGTTGTTGATGAGCTCCATGATCACGACGGTCTTGCCGACACCCGCACCGCCGAAGAGACCGATCTTGCCGCCCTTCACGAACGGCGCGATCAGGTCGATGACCTTGATGCCCGTCTCGAAGATCTCGGTTTTCGGCTCGAGGTTGACGAAGTCGGGGCGCTTGCGGTGGATCGGCCAACGGAGCGCGTCCTTCGGGATCGGAGCGCCGTTGTCCACCGGCTCGCCGAGCACGTTGAGGATGCGCCCGAGTGCGGGGGCGCCGACAGGGACGGATATAGGCCCGCCTGTGTCGACCACTTCCATGCCGCGCACGACCGAGTCAGTGGACGACATGGCGACGGCACGCACCTGGTTGCGCCCGATGTGCTGCTGCACCTCGGAGACGACGCGGATGTCGGAGCCGTCCTCCGCCTTCGCCGTGATGTCGAGGGCGTTGTAGAGCTCGGGCAGATGTTCGGCCTCGAACTCGACGTCGAGCACGGGGCCGATGACCTGGACGACTTTTCCTATGTTGTGAATCGCTGTGGCGGTTGCCATGGAGATTTTCCTAATAGCGTTGGTACTGCGAGACTGGCACTCTAGTCGTCAGGCGGCAGCGACAGGCGGCAGGAACTCCCTCACCCTAGGGCCGCCGCGCCGCCGACGATCTCGGCGATTTCCTGCGTGATGTTGGCCTGCCGCGCGCGGTTGTACGTGCGGCCGAGGATCTTGAGCATGTCGCTGGCGTTGTCCGTCGCGTTCTTCATCGCCGTGCGCTGGGCGGCGTAGAACGCGGCGGTCATTTCGACCAGCGCGCGATACACCGAGTTGCGCACGTACAGCGGCAGCAGCTCGCCGAGGATCGCCTCGGCGTTCGGGGCGAGGATGTAGTCGCGGCGCTTCGCGTCGGTCGACGGTGGAGTCACCGGGAGCACCTGAACGGTCGCCGGCGGAGCCGACAACACCGACTTGAAATTGGGATAGACCACGTACACGGCGTCGATCTCGCCGCGCGCGAACGCGGCGGTGAGATCGTTCACCAGCTCGGCGGCGTTCGCGGCCGTCGGGCGGTCGCCGATGTCGGTCCGGCTGCTCGCGACCTTTCGCCCGATGTAGCGGAAATAGCCGAGGCCCTTGCGGCCGACGGCGTGAATGTCGACCTCGACGCCCTCGCGCTCGAGCCGCGCGATCGTCGCGCGCGCTTCCTTGATGAGGTTCGCGTTGAACGCGCCGGCCAGCCCGCGATTCGCCGTCATCAGCATGACGGCCGCGCGCTTGGCCTTCGCCGGCTGGCGCAGCAGCGGAAACTGATCGGCGAGGTCGGGCGAGTAGAGACTCGCGATGACGTCGCGCAGCGCCTGCGCGTACGGGCGCGCGGCGCCGACCCGATCCTGCGTCCGCTTGAGCTTGGACGTCGCGACCATCTCGAGCGTACGCGTGATCTTCCGCGTGTTCTCGACGGACTTGATGCGACCCTTGAGCTCGCGACCCTTAGCCATGGAATCTCTCGGCCGAGTGTGTCGTGGCGAATGTGTTCACTACAGATCCGATTTCTTGATGCCCGCGGGCTTCGTGGTGACCGCGGTCTTCTTGTACGCCTCGATGCCGCGGCGGAGCTCGGCCTCGATCTCCTTCGTGAGCGTCTTGCCGGTCCGGATGCCGTCGCCGACCTGCGGGAAGTTCGCCGCCATGAACGCGTGGAAGCCTTTCTCCCACTCGCGCACGCCGGCCACCGGCACGTCGTCGATGAAGCCGTTCGTCACCGCGAAGATGATCATGACCTGCTGCTCGACTGCCATCGGCGCGTACTGCGGCTGCTTGAGCACTTCCACGGTTCGCGCGCCGCGGTCCAGCTGACGACGCGTCGCCGCGTCGAGGTCCGACGCGAACGCGGCGAAGGCCTCCAGTTCGCGGTACTGCGCCAGGTCGAGTCGGAGGCGTCCGGCCACCGACCGCATCGCTTTCACCTGCGCCGAGCCGCCGACGCGCGACACCGAGATGCCGGCGTTGATCGCGGGACGAACGCCCGCGAAGAAGAGGTCGGACTCGAGGAAGATCTGGCCGTCGGTGATCGAGATGACGTTCGTCGGGATGTACGCCGACACGTCGCCGGCCTGCGTTTCGATCAATGGAAGCGCGGTGAGTGAACCGCCCGGCTTGAAGATGAACTTGCCGTCGACGACGCGACGGATCTTCGCTGATCTTCGCCGCGCGCTCGAGGAGGCGCGAGTGGAGATAGAACACGTCGCCCGGGAACGCCTCGCGGCCCGGCGGACGACGCAGCACGAGCGAGAGCTGGCGGTACGCGGCGGCCTGCTTCGACAGGTCGTCGTACACACACAGCGTCGGCTTGCCCTCGTGATACATGAAGTACTCGGCCATCGCGCAGCCCGAGTAGGGCGCGATGTACTGCATCGGCGCGGGGTCGGACGCCGACGCGACGACGACGATCGTGTACTCCATCGCGCCGGATTGCTTGAGCCGCTCGACGACGGAGGCGACGGTCGACGCCTTCTGACCGATCGCGACGTACACGCAGATGACGCCCTGGCCCTTCTGATTGATGATCGTGTCGATCGCGACCGCGGTCTTGCCGATGGCGCGGTCGCCGATGATCAGCTCGCGCTGTCCGCGGCCGATCGGGATCATCGAGTCGATCGCCTTGATCCCCGTCTGCAGCGGCTCCTTCACCGGCTGGCGCACGATGATTCCCGGCGCCGGCGACTCGACCTTGCGGCTCATCGTCGTGACGATGTCGCCCATGCCGTCGATCGGCTGTCCCAGCGCGTCGACGACTCGTCCCACGAGGGCTGGTCCGACCGGGACCTCGAGCACGCGGGACGTTCGGCGGACCTCGTCGCCCTCTTTGAGCTGCAGGTAATCGCCGAGCACCACCGCGCCGATGTTGTCTTCCTCGAGGTTCAGCGCGAGCGCGGTGACGTGATTGCCGGTCTCGGAAGCGGTGACGTCGAGCATCTCGCCGGCCATCGCCTTCTGGAGACCGTAGATGCGGGCGATACCGTCCTTAACCTCGAGGAGCGTCCCGACCTCTTCGACATCGAGTTCGTGAAGGTCAGCGGCTTCGATTTGCCGAAGCAGGATGTCTTTGATTTCGCCAGGTCGGAGCGTCGTGTCGGTTGCCATACGCGGTGATGGAAATCGAGGGGCGTTGGGTGGGGCCTGGTGGCTTGTGAAAAATATCACAAGCTACCCTTTCGAGCAAGCACAAGTTCGTCCTCGCACGCGAGACAGTCGAGCTAGATCCCTGTTCCCCCATGTATTGGCCCGTTCCCGGACGTAGCCAGCCGTCGCACACCGATGATGCGAATCGCGCTCGAACGATGACGCAAGTTCGCGGCTGGCAGCCCAGAATGGTCGCCGGTCACAGGTCTCTGGTCTCTGGGAAAAAAGAGCGGAGAACTTGGAGCGCGAGACTTGAGACCAGGGACCGGAGACCAGAGACCTGAGACCAGAGACCTGACACCAGAGAGCGAGACCTCCATATGGCCGGCACCGTTCGCGACCTCAAAGTCTGGCAAGAAGCCGTGGCGCTCGCCGCAGAGACGGTTCGGTCGGCGCGCCAATCGGCGAAACGTGAGACCAAAGTGCTCACCGACCACATCATGATCTCCGCGCTCTCGGCTGCCGGCGCGATCGCCGACGGGTACGGTCGCTACACCGCGGCCGAGCAACGCCAGCTCTATCGTACGGCAAAGCGCGAGCTACTTCGCCTCGAGACCCAACTCGCGATCGCTCGCCAGGCGGACCTCGTCTCGGCGCACACGCACGCGGATCTGTCGGCGCGAATTCAAGGCGTGAATAGACTGCTCGGTGGGTACCTGGTGTACCTCGAGCGGCAGCTCGAGGCGGCTAATCAGGCGAAGGAGTCAGGAACGGCATCGTAGGTCTCTGGTCACCCCCTACTCCTCCCATGCCCTTTTACGAACCGATCAACTAGATCGACCGTGCGCAATCGAGTCAGCGACGCCGCGCGCGTTCCGACGACGCGCGAGGCGGTGCTCGCCAGATGCGACGGCGACGCAAAGCCGAGTATGTTGGCGACGTCGCGCAGGTCGTAGCCGGGATTTTTTGCCAGCTCCGCGGCGGCGATGATGCGCACGAGGTCGATGATGCGCTTGAGATTCGGTCCGCCGCCGGCGGCGAACGATCGCGAAAGGTGTTCTCGCGTCACCTGGAGCGTCTTGGCAAGCGACGAGGTGCGCACCGGACGCCCGGCGTGTGAGACGACGAATCGCCACGCGGAAGACTGGAGGGGCGACTCGAGCGCGAGCGGCCGCGGCGGCCGATCGAGCGCACGGGCGAAGCGCGACGAGAAGGCGAGCGGCTGCACGACCTCTCTCGCCGCCGCCTCGTCTACGCCGTCGACGAGGACGTCGGCGAACTCATAGGCCGCGCACTGCGCCAGCGCCGGTCCATCGGCTGTTCGCAGTGCGGCGAGTCCGAAGAACGGGATACTCGGATATTCGCGAGCGAGCGACGCGACGCGCCACGTGTCCTCGTGCGCGCTTCCGATGTCGACGACGGCCGCGTCCACCAGCTCGGATTTGAAGGCGGCCTGGAAATCCACGACCGACCGCGTGACGAGGACGCGCGCGCGCCGGCGCGGAAAAGCCGTCTTCATGAGCGCCCGGGTTCGTTCGCGTTGCGCGTAGAGGACGATGGCCGGCGGCACGGCGGTCGGCGCCGCGTGGTCGGCGTGAATTGGCGGAAGCGCCGGCGCGCGAGTCATGGGGTCACCTGCGCCGTTCGAGGCCCGACCGACGATCGGCCGGCCCATGGGTCTCGGCCTCGCGGATGAAGCGCTCGGCCGTCAGGTGTTCCGGGCCTTCGTCACTGTCCAGATCGTCGAGGTTCGGCCTGCCTTCGATGAACTGACGGACGATCGGATCGGTCGTGTTCCGGATCTCGTCGACGGTTCCCACCTGCCGTACCTGGCCGTCGTAGAGCATCGCGATCCGGCTGCCGACCGTGTACGCGCTCCGCATGTCGTGCGTGATGACGATGCCCGTGACGCCGAGCTTCTCGCGCATGCGAATCATCAGCTGGTCGATGACGGCGCTGGTGACGGGGTCGAGGCCCGTGGTCGGCTCGTCGTAGAGGATGTATTTGGGGCGAAGGGCGATGGCGCGGGCGATACCGACGCGCTTCCGCATGCCGCCGGACAGCTCCGCGGGATAGCGGTCGACGACGGCTGGGAGATCGACGAGATCGAGCGCTTCCATGACGCGCTGGTGGATCTCGTCCTCCGAGAGCTCCTGCTGCTTGCGCAATCCCATCGCCACATTGTCGCCGACGGTGAACGAGTCGAAGAGCGCGGCGAACTGGAAGACGTAGCCGATCCGCGCGCGCAGGGCGTAGAGATCCCGGCGGCTCAGACGCGGCACCTCGAAGTCGTCCACGAACACTTGGCCGGAGTCGGGCTCGAGGAGGCCGACGATGTGTTTGATCGCGACCGACTTGCCCGTGCCCGAGTAGCCGATGATGACCATCGTCTCACCCTCTTGGATGTCGAGGGTGAAGCCTGTCTAGCACGTGCTTCGGGCCGAACGATTTATAGACGTCGACGAGGCGGATCATTTGGCCGGTGGGAAGCCGAGCGCGGCGCAGAAATGTGATCCCGTCCGAGTCGCGCGGCTAGTGTTCAACGAAGCCGAACGCACAAAGGGCCGGCGCTGCGCCGGCCCTTTGCCCTGTTCTGTGTAGAACCGCTTACGCGGCGAAGCTTCCGAGCGCTCGGCCGACGTCGCCTTCGCGCAGGCGCTTGAGCGCGCGATCGCGAAGCTGGCGGACCCGCTCGCGCGTGACGCCGAGCATCGAGCCGATCTCTTCGAGCGTGTGCTCGCGGCCGCCCTCGAGGCCGAAGTAGAGCCGGAGGACTTTCGCGTCACGGGGCGGCAGCGTGCTGAGCGCCTGCTCGATCTCGTCGGTGAGGAAGCGGTTCATGGCTTCCTCTTCGGTGTCCGGCATCTCGTCGGCGACGAAGCGCTCGATGAGCGACCGGTCGCCTTCGGGGTCCATCGGCGCGTCGAGGCGGACGTCGCTCGTGTTGAGCGCGGCCAGCGACTGCACGACGTCGACCGACAGCCCGGTGAGCTGGGACAGTTCCTCGGGGCTCGGCTCGCGATTCAGCTTCTGCCGGAGGATTTCCGACGCCTTGATGATTCTCGAAAGGTCGGCGGTGCGGTTGAGCGGCACGCGGACCGTACGCCCCTGGCGAGCCAGGGCCGAGAGGATCGCCTGACGGATCCACCACACGGCGTACGAGATGAACTTGACGCCCTGGTCCGGGTCGAACTTTCGGGCGGCCGTGAGCAGCCCGACGTTCCCTTCACCGATCAGGTCGATGAGGGGGAGTCCGCGGTTCTGGTACTTCTTGGCGACGGAGATGACGAAGCGGAGGTTCCGCTTCACCAGCTCCTGGAGTGCGTCCTGGTCGCCGGCTCGGATCTTCTTCGCGAGGTCGATCTCCTCCGTTCCCTTGAGGAGCGGATACGTCGACACCTCGTAGAGATACTGATCGAGGATGTCGCGTTCGGGTTCGTTCGGAGCGATCCCAGCGGGGGCCGTGCGGCGGCGTCGACGCTTGAGTTCGGTCATGGTTGCGGATTGCCCTCGCGCCCGCGGGCGCGATTGGAGTCGTATCTAAGGAGCGGCGGCCAGCCCACGATACCGCGTCGCTACGGTTTACTATGCGCACTGCTCTGCTGTTCCGCTGTGCTGCGGTACACAGCCCGCGCGGCGTCCACCGACCAGACCTACTGCACCGACACTACGCGCACCTATCGAAGCGAGTTACGAGAGGCGCTGCAAAATACCGGCCTTTCAGTTTTACGCCAGTCCCAATTCGTTGACACTCGCGGATACCCCCGGCTATACTTGGTGGTTCCTGTAGAAAACGGTGGACCGGTGGACAGGTAGACCGGGTCACCGCGAGAGCAGAGGGCGAGCAAAACGGTCTACCGGCCATGCGGTCCACCGGTCTACCGGAGCATCGGGGGCGTAGCTCAGTTGGGAGAGCGCTTGAATGGCATTCAAGAGGTCAGGGGTTCGATTCCCCTCGCCTCCATGGCGAGGCGAATCGAAGCGTAGGACGCCCTCGCTGTTGGGATGAAAGTTGGGACGAACGGTCAGTCGGGTGTGCGCGTTGTCGAAAGTGATTGGACGCGCAAGTCGTATTGGTTCTGCGGGAATAGCTCAGTTGGTAGAGCACAACCTTGCCAAGGTTGGGGTCGCGGGTTCGAGTCCCGTTTCCCGCTCTCCACGTCAGCGGGGGCTCGAGTCGTCTGTGGTGGTTCAGCTCGGCTCTGGTCTTCGCGGATTTCGGGCGGTTAGCTCAGTTGGTTAGAGCGCCACGTTGACATCGTGGAGGTCACAAGTTCGAGTCTTGTACCGCCCATGCGCCCATAGCTCAATTGGATAGAGCATCTGACTACGGATCAGAAGGTTGGAGGTTCGAGTCCTTCTGGGCGCGCTAAACGGCGGTGGATCGCCGGCGGTAAGAAAAGTCGGCGGGGCGTAGCTTAGCCCGGTAGAGCGCCTGCTTCGGGAGCAGGAGGTCGCTGGTTCAAATCCAGTCGCCCCGACCATTCTATAAGAAGCGGTCATCGGCAGAGTTAGCGCCGGTGACCGCTTTTTCATTCCCGGCGCTGCGTGCGACACGGTTGCGACAATCGGGCGCGGAAATGCGGGCCGCGACCTCGTGACGCGCCTCCTCCTCGCGCGGAGCAGCCGTGCAGGCAGCTGACGATTCTCCAAAAGACGATCGCCCACGCAGGCGATTCGGCCCGCGGTTTAGAGGTCCGCCAAGTGAGCGACAGCCGACAGAAGGCGAGCTAGCTCTAGCGGGAGTCTTGGCTGCGATTCGAAGCGTGCACGTCGGGTCGCTTTGGGGCAGCTCCTGGAGGTGCGTTGGCTCGAGAGCCCACCTTCGGGCGATCGTCGACCCGATCAAGCCGCATCGCGCAAACGCATCGAGCCTCAGAGCGGCGGCGCGTCTCGCCCGGGCGTTCGCAGATTCGTTGATCCTCGCGGCCGAACACGCAGAACGGGCTGCGCTCAACATCGACGCGGCGATCGCCCTCGAGGCGAGCGGGGAGACCGGGAAGATCTACGAGTAGGCGGTCTCGGGCATCTCGACCACGGAGACATCAGCCCCCGCCCACAGAATCACCATCAGGCGAGGCGGCCGCGCCTCGTGCGCGAGTTCCCAGGGCAGCCCTCTCACACGCTTCGGCAGCTGAACGGGGTCACCGAATTCGAGGCGCGCCTCGATGCTCGCGCGGGCTGCGTTCCAGAATTCCGCGTCGACCTCCTCGTGCGAACCAATGACGACGACGTCAGGCAGCTCGCGGATGCGCACGACGACCTCTCCCGGATCGCCGCTCGGTTCAGACGTGATCGTCCAGGGCAGGCGCAGCAGGCTGCTGATCTTCTGTTCCGTGGTCCACGGCACCGTCACGGGCCGGATTCCCCCGGCAGCCGACCGTCCGACTCATGCACCTCTCGGAGCCTATCACACAGGTTTCGCACGCTGCTACCTGCGAATTCGCCCGTGCGCATCCACGAGAGTCAGCGGCCTCGCTTTTACATACTCGAGTTCCTTCGAGTACTCGTAGATGATGCCGACGAGGGTCAGGATCTCGATGCCATGCGCACGCACCAGGTACACCGGTCCGCCGCTCATCCCGCCGATATTCGTCCCAGGTGGTAGACCCTCATCGTGCCAGGGGATGCTGTTAGTGACGCCTATCTCGACGATAAGGTTCCGCGCAGTCACATCGACCTGCGTCGCGAGGAAATGCAAAAAGCGGTGATCAGTCTCGTGCTCCCGATTTTCGCTGAGGTTCCACAGCCACCCGCCGGGCATCAGGATCGTGTCGTCAGCATCGGGAACTGTCGTCGGCCATAGAGAGGGCGAGTGCATGTCCGCGAGGGCCGCGTTTACCTGAAGCTCTGACACGGAGTAAGTCGCCAGATCCAAGTCCTGGTCAGCATCGATGAGATGGCTCGCCGGATCGAACGAGTGCCCGCCGATCTGACAAGCGAGGCCGGCGGTCTCGCGAGCCGAGAGGGCTGCCCTATGAATGTGCTCGGCCGTAATGCCTAACAGCCGTTCCCCCGTGTGAACGAAGCATATCGTTCCACCGCCAACTATCTGCTGCTCGACCGGCAGCGAACGATCGGACCACCAGTATGGCGCCGTCATGCGGCGGGCCATTCTCTCAACTTCGGGAAGGATCCCAGATTCGACGTACGGGCGCAGCAACTCGCGCTGCTCCACCCGTGACGGTGCCTGGCGTCTACGCTCGCTCGCTTCCGCGCCGTTCATCGAGCGTCTATCGGGCCAGAGGAAGGTCCGGCTTCCAAACGGTTCCGCATCGCAGGCAGCGAATAAGTCCGCCTCCGCCGATCCCACCCGATGCAAACGGACCAGAATGTCCGTTCGGACAGGGGCCAGGGTTTTTTGGATGGTACGGGTTGGAACATCTCGGCAATGTGACCAACTCGCGGCCCGTCTCCTTGCTAACAATCATCGCGAACCCGCAGTCAGGGCACGTCATGCGGACCCCGCTGCGCCTTCCTGCACGCTCACAGCACCTGCTCCGCACGAACGAAGTATCTCGTTGGCCGCTGCTTTCGCCGGTTCAGACGGACTCTCTGCGCCGGTCTGGTTCCCGAACAGATTGGTCTGAATCTTCGTGCGCGCCGCCGTCACTCTCATTTTCCGCCCACCGCTGGCCGAATCACCGAATACTGAGATGGTCAGCTGGTCGTGGTACTCGGCGCCGGTAAATAGCTTCGTCCCGAGTCCGGACGCCTGATGATCCGCTTGAATGAAGCCAGCCTCACGGTTCGTGTTCGTCACCGTGTACTGGAGCTCGTTCACCTTCCGCAAGGCACAGTCGTATGACGTCTGGGCGGGCTGTGGCGCCAGGGCGATGAACGACACAGGCTTGCCACCACAGGCGGCGGTTATGACGACAAACGCGAGCAGGGCGCGGCGCATCGGGCCATCCTCGTTGGTGGGCTGACAAACGTGGCAGCAACCCATTTTCGACGCCAGATATTAGAGGTTTTTCAATGTCCGGAGATCTGTGCGCCGCCTCCGCCGTGCGGACCCACCTGGAGAGGATCGGCGAGAAGCTTGGAAGCAGGAAGGGGCCAGGATCGTTCGCGCCGGCGAGTGATAAGGGTATTGGGGCCTCGGCGGCCCGGTGATGCCCACCGAGCGTTCATTTTCGCGGTAAGTTTTCCGGATCTTGGAGCGTGCCCAAATGTCCTTGGCTGATCGAGTCCTGTCCGCTGTCAATCCAAAATTTTCGACATTTCGTGGAGTTGTCGCGAGCGGCGCGCCGCGTTTCGACGTCACTGAGGTTGGAGACTATGTGGGTGCCTCCGGCCTGCTCGAGGTCCCGCTAACCACGTCTCGATTTCCGTGTGTCGCGCCGCCCTTTGCCGCATTGTGGATGGAGCAAAGGATTCGGCCGTCGCGTGGGAGAGCTGGGACCAGCGAGGAGCCGCGTTCGATCGGCTGGACCGTGAGGGCTGACCCGACGATCGGGCAAACGACTAGAAGCGTTCGAATTCAGGCAGAACGCGACGGCCGTGACGCAGCGCTCAATGCGCGCAACTACTTGCCAGTCTTTGGTCGATCCGTTGATCTCGACGACTGCCGAGACGAGGTTCGCTGGCTCGTGCGGATAGACTCAGTCTTCGAGAGGCGTGACGGTGCCTTGACGCTCCCCCACCAAATCACCGTGGCCGTGCGGCCTGATGGAAGTCTCTCCGACGAGTACTCGTCCGGGATGGGTCTTCGCGATCAAAAAGATCTCGCGTTCTTCTTCTCCACGCCGCTCATGGCGCTCACGTTCCTGAACACGGTGAACCGATCCCTTGAGGACGTATCACCGGACAAGGAGCTGCAGCGGGCGCGGACGCGCAAGAACAAGCCGCCGCTCGTCAAGTACACGAAGATCCACGTTCCTGGCCACGCGTCAAACGCGCCGAGCCTCGCTTCATCGCCGGACCACTCCCCGGTCGCGCTGCACGTCGTTCGAGGACATTTCAAGAGACGCTCCACCGGCGTTTTTTGGTGGCACCCACACATGCGCGGGTCCGCGCAGGCAGGCGTCAGGATCGGTTCATATCAGGTGTCGCCGTCGCGTGGGAGCGAAGGGCTGACGAGTCCGGGCTCGAACACGTAGCCCTCGCGGCGAAATATTTCGATCGGCCGGGGGTAGGGTGTCGAAAACAGAGACCGTTTGGGCACGTGCATTCCGTGCCTCGATTCGCGCGTTTCTCGATGGTGTCGGCGGCGGACTGGCTGGTCACGCCAACCCCGAGTTCAACGGACGGTCGCCCCGTTTCGGACGCGAAGGAGAGCGAGGATGGGTGCGCCCACGTCCTCGCGATGCTCGCCCCGCTTTCCGAAATCGGAGCGCGCTCTCGACTAGGGGGTCGCTCCGTCAACGCTGCGGCTACCTGTTCAGCATCGAAAGGACCAGAATCAGCGCGCCCAAGAGGCCGAGAGTGACGCCCCAGGCGATGCGCGTCACTCTCTGATCCGACGCCGCTTTGGCCGACGGAGTGACACAGCTCGGGCACGCAGACGCGGCCGAGCCGATCGCCGTCCCGCACTCGCCGCACGCGACTATCGACATGATCCTAGCAGTCTCCTTCTCTCGCCAGTCACCATGCCCCCACGATGGCCGTCCGGTCCCCGGGCGGCGCGACGCAGTCGGCCCGCTTGGGACTAACCCGTTTTCCCAGGTCCTCCAATACCGCGCACACGGCGCGGCACCCGCCCTCGCTCTCCTTCGCGACGAGGAACGGTGTACGCCCAGCAAGATCTGTATTCGGTGCGCCGAGCCAGTCGGCTGCCGTGAGTCCGTCGCGAAACACACGAATCGCCGCCCGGACGACGAGGCCCGTTCGCGCTTCAGGTGTCAGCAGAAGAGCAGAGCTAGCGACTCTCAGCATCATTCACTGGTATCGGACGCTCTTCCAATCACGGCGACAACGGAGCTCGCGCCCTGCATCGTTGTGCGACGCGTCGTGAGCTAGCGCACCGAGCCACCGTGACGAACGCGGCAGAAGGCGAAACACGCCTTTAGGGCGACATGTCCTTCGCCGTGAGCACGGTCGCAACTGCGGACACTGCGGCCTGCTGCAACTCCCGATCGCCCACGTGTTCCGCGCCCGCTGCGACGCGTCGCAGCGCCTGCACGAGAAAGACCGCCGTCTCCGACGAACACATAACGCGCGTCCATTCGACGTGTCGACGCGTCTCGGCGATGGTTGGTTGAACGACACCGCCCTCGCGCGCGAGGCGAGCCACTTCAGAGAAGTCTACGACGCGCGCCACCCGACGCGGAATCGAAAACCGGAGCGTCATGAGGTCACCTCGATGCGCGGCAAGATGGCCGGTCGCGGCGGCGGCGGCAAAGATTAGAGCGCTCTAATCAAGCGTCAGCTGCCGCTCACTCCTTACATCTCCGTAAGACCACGGTGAGCGATCCGTGCGGCTGATAGCCTCAAAGAGAATCCGACCACCGCCGATACCAGGAGGGATGCCCTGTTTCCCGCGAAACCTCGGAACAGTCCGCGCCAAAAGACCGAGCGGGCATCGTCGCGCGCGCGGCGACTCGCGTGTTTCGTGACGGCGTGAAGGCGGCCCACTGGCTCGGCACGCCCAATCCAGCGTTCGGCGGTCGGGCGCCGCTCCTTGCTGCAAAGGAAAGCCCCGCCGGGTGCGCACTCGTCTGCGCGATCTTGGACACGATGGTGGGCGGAAAGGAACTGAGTTGAAACTGCGAGACCTCTTCAGTTCCGCGGCGGTGATTCTTGGGCTGATCCTCATCGGCGCTCTCGTGGGTGTGTTCTTATTCCTCCCGCGGTCGTTGCGGTAACTGCCGGCGGCCCGGCTGCGGGTAGCAGCGCGCATCGGCTGGCCAAGACATCGAGACTTCCTGGCTGGCGTGGGTCGTCCACCCGCGCGACGTTAGACCTATGCATCAGGATGGCATCTACGAGAGAGCAACGCTGCTGAGGCGTCAGATTGGGTTGCTCGCGCCCCGGTTGGAATCGTCTGACCGCGACGCGTTACGTGCGGCGGTCTGCGCATACGCCGACGAACTGAAACGGCTCGGCTGGCCGCCGGAGCGGGTCATCGTCAATGTGATTCAGATCGCCCGCGAAGCCGGGCTCGGCTCGTCGGCCTGGATGGTGCTGTCCGAGGCGACAGCGCCTACGGACAACCTCCTCGTGGAAATTGTCGGCTGGTGCCTCGAGCGATACGGCAGCGCTGACGCGTCGGCGTAGCGTGCGGGTACCCGGCAGGCAAACTGCCGCCTCACCGAAACGCCGGGCGATCCTACTGCGCTGCGAGGCGCAGCCCTGAGCACTATCCGCGTCACGATCCCGCTCGCCGCGGCACACGCGCTCCTTGACGAGGCGGTATTCGCGCGCGCCGCCACCGCCGGCCTCGACGCTTCGGACTTCGATTTTCAGGACAGTAACTCGGGCGCCGAAACGCAAATTGGATGTAGCGTTCCGATGGCGTGGTTCATCCTGAAGGAATTGCGGCGTCTTGGCGCCCGTTCGCAGTACGACGTCGAGCTCTCGTTCGCACTCACGGAGGCCGCGGTCATCGTACAACGGGCGATCAACGCGCACGACGCCTTGCCGGAAGGGTGACGAGGGCCTCCCGAACCGCCGCTCGTGCGTCACGCGTGCGACGCCAGCAGAGGACGAGTTTCCGCGAGGGCTATCGATTCTTAACTCCGCTCGCGGCCCGGGAAATGCCTGCCTGCCGGAGCATGCCTTTCGCGCGTAGGACCGACACTGGGGTCCCCACGGAGCCGGTTCAGTTTATCGCTCCGCAGAGCGCTATCGATGCCATCGACCTCGGGGCCATCATCCGCGAAGCGACCAATGATGGCGTCGCGCGATCCCAGATCGATGTACGCGCGTTCGGGACTCACGTCGGTTGGGCGCAGGTGACGTGCCCCGTCGAGATGACACTGCGACTTGTGAATGCCTGGCGGGAAGCCGCTGGACGAACGACGATCAACGAAGATGGTGAAGAGCGGCTCGCCGCGCTTCGGCGTGCCGCCGTCGCCGCGTACCGGGCGTACGACGATGTTCGGGGCAAGCCGGTCGCGCGTCATCGGCGGTAACCCTCGGACGCGCCGCACTTTTCCGCGAAGATCGATCGAGTGATCGGCGATCGGCCGCAGTGTCGCGCGACGGGCGATCACCATGGAGTGCCGGGGAGCCTATCGCCAGCCCGCGGGCTTAGCGCGTCCCACTCTAATGCGACGGTAACGAGTAGAATGCGGAGACGTTAAAGGCCGCTTGCGGCTCGAGCGGCGTCAAGCGCCGCACAGACACACTCGCAGCCACCTTCACTCTCTTTCGCCACCGCGAGGGGCGAGCGTCCGTCGAACGCTGTGTTGGGCGTGACGAGCCAGTCAGCGGCCTTGACGCCGTCGAGATAGGCGCGAATCGCCGCCCGTACGACACGAGTGGCGCGCTCTTCGGCTGCTGGACTGAGGGACTGCGAGACACTGACCATCTCTCCCTGTATCGGACGACGGGGCACACTTCTTAAGCCCTTCGCGCACAATGAATTATGAGAGCGCTCTAATCTTTGACGTCGCCGACACGGCCGGCCATCTTCCCGCGCGTCGAGGTGACTCCAATCATCACGCTCCGGTTTTCGATTCCGCATCGCGTCGCGCGCGTCGTGGACTTCTCTGAAGTCGCTCGCCTGGCGCGCGAGGGCAGTGTCGTTCAACCCGGCATCGCACAGACCAGACGTCACGTCGAGAGGAGACGGGTCACGTGTTCACCCGAGGCGGCGGGCTTCCTCGTGCCCGCGCTGCAACGCGTCGCAACCGGTGCCGAGCAGGTGGCCGATCGGGAACCGCAGGACGCCGCCGCGACGGCTATGACGACCGTGCTCAGTGCGAAGGATATGCCCTGAACGCGGCCGGCGGCGATCACGAAAGCCTCTTTTTAGGCTCGGTAACCGGCTGATTTGCGTCGCTTCGCTGACGCGCGCATGTTCAGGCCCCACTCGTGAATCTGGAGGGCGGACTTGCACCTCACGCGAACCCTATCCGCGATCGCCGCCGCGCTCGTCGCTCTGCCGGGAATCGCCGACGCGCAGGGTGCCGCCGCGGCCGCTACGGCTCAGCAGGCAGCGGCGCCGCTTCCGCCAGCGACCAAGCTCGAGGCGCTGAAGCCGAGCGCTGGCTCTGTCCTGACCAGAGGCTTCACGCAACTCGGTTCCGTTCGCGGCGTCTCTGTTGACGCTCGCGAGGTTCACGATTCGAAAGGGCTATCGGCACGAGGGATGGTCGTTGAAGTCACCCAGAGCGAGTATCGCGAAGAGCGATCCTTCGTCGACGCCGACGAGATTTCTGAGCTCCTTCGTGGCATTGACGCGCTGCTCGCCGTGAAATCGAATCCCACATCGTTCGCCGACTTCGAGGCGACCTACGAGACGCGGGGCGCCGTCAAGATCACGGCGTACAGCTATCACGGCAAAATCAACTACGCGATTGAGGCCGGCCGCACTATCTCAGCCCAGCGAGTCGGTCTTGGAGCTGAGGAGCTGGGCGAGTTCCGTGCGATGGTCGCGAAGGCGCAGGCAACGCTCGCGTCGCCTGTCGCCAAGTAACGGGAGCTTCGACGGATGAACGCGAATCCCGAGCGACTGTTCCTCGTCACGTGGCGATTGTTTGCTACTGGCCAATACACGTTGGCCAAGCTCGAGCACCGGCTGAGGTATGACGCCAGCCAGGATGCGATAGAGCAGGAGGACAAGAAGCAGAAGCGGAGCGACTGGACGGCCATCGAGTACAGGCAGTTTGGTTGGCTCGTGCGAACGACAAGGTCAGCGGTGGAGATTTACCTAGAGTTGGTCCCGCTCCTCTCCGACGGGTCTGAACTGCTGGTCGCCGAAGTGACGGCGAACACGTTCGGGAGCTTCGTCGACAAGCGAAACCACGAGATCGCGGCAATCTTCGGAAGCGCGCGCCGCGACTAAAGGCCCGACGTCTCAAGAAACTCGACAAGCGTCATCACACGGGCAAGCGAATAGCGGCCGTTGACGATCATCTTCGCGGCGTCGACGAACGGACCGTCTCGCGTCACGAGTATCCGCTGGACTCCGCCACCCAAGTACGGGAGCTGCAGCTGATCCATGCGCTGTACTTGGCGCGGCTGGTCGAAGGCGATCGCGGCTTGAAACAATCCAAGCGCGTCAGCGTCGCACAACAACCGCCACGCGTCGCTCCACTCGAGGATTCCGGGCGCGAACGGTTCAGGTAACTGAAGGTCGCGCCACGAAAGAGCGGCGAGCACGCCGCGCATATCCATGCCCTGCCACGCCTCGAGAAACCGCGGAAACTCCGCCCAGTTCGCTCGTATCCCGCGCGCCTTCAGCTTGGCCTGGATCGCGGCGCGTCGCGCAGCGTGCATCTGGCGGTGTTCCGAATCGACGAGCT
Source organism: uncultured Gemmatimonadaceae bacterium (assembly GCA_963736315.1). GTDB lineage: Bacteria > Gemmatimonadota > Gemmatimonadetes > Gemmatimonadales > Gemmatimonadaceae > JAQBQB01. The sequence continues at coordinate 407,199 of CAVTOB010000003.1, forward strand.
TACGGAACCGCTGCGACTCCTCGCGAGCTGCATCGGGCGCGATGCCCGCGTCGAACCAGCTCAGTGCGTCGAGTTGTAAATCTACGCGCCGGGTTTCGCCTGCAAGAAAGGCCCTCGCTTCAGCCTCAAGAATCTCGTTGGGAAACGGCCAGGCCGCATCTCTGGCGCCAAGCGCCCGCAGTGTGGCTATGAGCCGTTCGGTGATGTGCCAGGGTGCCGAATGCGATTCGATGACGTTGATCCGCGTTGCCCACGCCTCAAGTCCGACCGCGCGGAGGCTTCGGCGAAGCGGGGCAGCGAGTTGGCGCCGGTCAATTTCGCCGATGGTGCTGTTGTCGAAGAAGACGCGCCCGGCTGACGTAGGCTGCATTCCAATCGAACGTCAACCGCCGAGGTGTTCGCGATCTCGTTCCCATGGCCACGTCGGGCCGGACGACATCGATTTCGGAGTTACCATGCGATTTCATCCAGCGAGACGTCGAACCGTCAAGACTGAGTCGACAGACTTGTCGAGCCCCGGCGGCTCTCCGTTCCACTCCACCTCAAAGGTGGCGCGCAGCGGCGCGCGAATCTCGTCGGCACGAAACGCGACGTGATACCGGATCGCGCCGGCCGACGTCAGGTTGCCCTGGAAGTTCGCCGGCTCGCCGGCGAGCACCGGTTGAACCCGACTCGGCGTCGGTCCTGCCTTGAATGCGCGCGGCGGGATCCGAAACCACAGGAGATTGAGCGTCGCCTCTTCATCCGGGCGCAGGTCGATCTCGAGAGGCCGGCTTTCAAACGGTGCCCAGCGCAACGCGAGCGCAACAGGCAGCGCTTGGACGGCCCAGCCAATCCGGTCAGCAGATGGATGCTCAAGCTCGTCGAGCACGACTCCGCAACGATGCAGGACTCGCCGCGGTGAGGTATTCCGTATTCGGAGGTTGTACATGCACACCAGTTCTGAACCGAACGGCGTCGCGAGCTGCGTCACGTCCGGACTCGAGTCGAAGCGGAGGCTGGCGCTAGCCGGTTTCCACCAGTCCTCGAGCTCGTCCCGAAAGAGCGCTACCGCGACGGTGGCGACCGTCCCGACCGCCGCAAAGGCGGTGGCGACCGCCGTAACCTCGTCAGTCCAACTCGGGGCGAGCAAGCGGGTCGCCTACTCGTTCGCGTCAGTCTCGGACAGCGGCGCGCCCGTGGAGACGAAGTCGACCGGAACCCCCGACATCGACGGCGTGTGCACCTTCGTGATGCGGACGTTCAGGGTCACCGTCTTCATTCCAGTCTTCGTGTGCGCCGGGCCCACGTACGTCACCGGATCCCCAACCTTCAGGAGCTCCACGACCCGACGCCAGTACGAGAGGTCGAGGAAGAGCTGGCCGACGTACCCTGGCAAGCCGCCAGGGCGAGGCAGCAGCGTCACCCTGCCCTTCCCCTCAATTCCGGCAAGCGTCTGCATAGACTGGCTTGAACGGTTTACACGTCCGCGCGCTGCTTGAGCCGGAACAAGCGGCCGCCGGATGCGGGAAACGCTGAGCGCTCGCTCGCGGTGAGGCTGACGACAGCCAACGGCGCTTCTATCGTCGCCTCGGTCTCGCCAGGCTCGCCATGGGTGTGTTGCAACTCGTCGGTAGGCAGCGCCTCCGGCTCAACGACCGAACCCAAATGCTTCGATTCTCCGGTAGGGAGAACGTTCGCCGCGACGATCGCCACGGCCACGCCGACGACGGATTTTGCGCGCGATTTGGGCATGGTTCCAAGATAGCCGGGTCCGCCCACAGCGCCGCAACTCGGTGCACCGAGGCCGCCTACTTCGCCTTGTGGGGCCTCTTGGAGCTCGGCTCTCGGACGAGCCGGGCGCTTACCGAACAGTAATGATTAGAGCGTTCTAAATCTTTGACGCCGCCAACGCTGCCCCGCGAGATTGGGGCGCAGAGGTGACGTCATGGCTCTCCGGTTCTCGATTCCGCGTCGCGTTGCGCGCGTCGTCGACTTCGCTGAGGTGGCTCGGAGCGCGCGCGAGGGCGGGGTTGCGCAACGCCCGATCGTCGCGAAGAATCGGCAGCTGGAGTGGACACGGGTCACGTGTTCACCGGAGACCGGCGTCTTTCTCGTTCAGGCCCTTCGACGCGTCGCAGCGGGCGCCGAGCAGGTCGGTGATCGGGAGTTGCAGGAGGCCGCGGTGTCCGCCGTGTCGTCCGTCCTCAGCGCGAAGGACATGGCTTAACGCTGGCCGCGCGGGTCCGTGGAATCTGGTCGAGGCGTGGGAGCGCGCCCGCGAACGGTCGCAGCTCCTGCGGTCATAAATGAGGACCCCGATTGGTTACCTCGCGCGGAACGGTTGAGTCCTGCGCGAGTAGGCTATACTGTCGGGGCCGATGAACGAGCTCAACGAGCTGAAAGACGGGGCAAAGGAGCGGCTCGGCGTCATTTCAACCCTGCTGCTCGACACGCTCATTGCCGTCACTGCCGTGTGCGTACGATGGTTGCTGTTGAAGCTCATTGGCCAGCTGTCGCCAGAGGCGGAGCGGGGCTTCGCGGTTACCTGGCTCGAACGGATCACCGACGTCGGCCTTGTCGCGACGGCCGTTATCTTTTTCATATTCGACCTAGCCAAGATCGTTGTCAGGTCGTACCAATCACTGAGGCGCACCATCAAGGGAGAAACGGCGTGACCGAGCTCGCGGATCGATCCTCCTGGGGCAGGCCCGAGGATACGATGGAATACCCGACGACCGAGCGACTCACGTTTTGGCAGGAGCAAACACGTCGCCTCGAGCTTCGCTGGGCGATCGTGGCCTATTCTCTCATCTCGCTCGCGTTCTGGGCGGCCGCGATTCTGGTTATCGCGTGGCTCCGAGCGGTTGGACTTGACGCGCTCGCGTGGGTGCTCGGCGGCGTCTGGCTGTACTTCGCGTCGCCGACACTCTACGTGCACGCGCAGTTCATGATCGACGCGATCGGCTATGCCGTCACCGGACACACCTACTTCTTCCCGGTGTTGCGGGAGAGGTTGAAGAATCCGCCGGCCCTCGACACGCTCACACCTCAGGCGCGAGTCGTCTTTGACCGACTGTGGCCCTATTTCCGAGCGGCGAGTTTCACGTCACCGCTCGTCGGCCCGGCCACGTGGTGTCTCGTCGTGCTCGCGCGCATGCCATCGTCCGCGCATGAACGGCGGCCATCGACGCGTGCCGAGACGCGCCGCGCCATTCGCATCGGTCAGGGGATCGAATACATCGTCAGCGAGGGCTACACCGGTATGCAGCTGGCGATGGTGCACGGCCGACGCGCGGCATAGCGCTCAGGGACTCGGTTGGTGGTTGGCCGAATTCGAATCGATAAAGCGCAGTGGCGTCCTCTAACGGCGAGTCGGCCCGGCTTCGTATCGCGCTTTCGCCTCGTCGCACGCTTTGAACGCCGCCGCGACGGCGAGCGCGCACTCCGCCGCGAGTCGGGCGCCTTCCTCCGTACGCGGCGCCGCGATCGCGATCTCGGTCCATTTCTCGGTCAGCCTGAGCGCCATGATCACGCGGCAGGTGATCCGCACGTTGCCACCGCCGGCGTTCTTCGTGTTCATCTCGAGTCGTGGCCGGATCACACCGGCGTCGGCCGCCTCGCGCAGCAACTGATCGACGTCGATCGCGGCGGCTGCGGCTCGAAGGATGACAAATTGGGCCGCCTCGTAGAGGATAGGCGAGTCGGGCGGCGGCCACATACGAGCGGAATTTATCGCTCGAGCGTCAGTCGGGCGTCACGCGGGTCAGGGCGACGCGTCGAAGAGCCGAGCAGCGCCGCATCCGGTAGGGCTTGGCAACGCCGCGGCTAGTACAGAGGCACGGAGTCCAACTCCGACTGCACGGGCTCGATGCCTAGTTTGTAGCGAAGGCAGATCAGGCGAGCCAGATCAGTAAACCAGGCCGGAGCCTGGGGCGCGATTCGAACGGCATCGATCAGCTCTGCTGGATCGACCGGCATCCGGAGCCCGCCGTCCACCGGAACGCGGGTGTGATCGAGGCGGTAGCCGTTGTCGAACTGCTCGCCGGCGGTAACGACCGGATAACGAACGAGCAGCGCCCGCACTTCGCGCTCGTGTTCGAACGAGAGCCGCTTTCGAAAGAACTGGGACGCGAAGCTCGAGGACGGAATCCGACCATACGTGTAGTCGATGTACTCCACACGCCCAATGTGAAACTCCGTCCCGCCACCGAACCCGGCTTCCAGAGGCGGCGGATTGCCGAGGGCTCTGCGGAGTCGACCGATGCTCGAGCGAATCGCCACGGCCGCGCCCTTGGGCGCGTATAGCTGCCACATTGCCGCCGACTCGTATTCTGATTGGTGCCAGCAGCTCACGACCGACCATGTGCGCACGGTGGGCCACGTCTGAGCGAACCCTGGAGGCCATTCCACGACTGTATCGGGCCGGAAGGACAGACCTGGCGGCAGCATGTGGGCGACGCGCTCAATCACAGATTGGCCGGTCGGAAACGATCCTTCAAACGGATCCTCCAGCGTCGCGACGCGCGGCAAAAAGAGCGTCCTGGTTTCCAGCAGGTTTACGAACTTCGTGAAGTCCGAATAGCGCCAGATGCTGGCGTCGTCGCCTGGAGGCGCCGGCACAGCCAACCTGGCGTCGACCGGCGGAATTGTCACGGGGTACTCCTAGCCCCCCCGGGCGCGGCTCATGGGCTGGCAACGCCCGTGTGTCGTGCCGCCGCGCGCACAGCGTCGAGCAGCGCCGCGGCCTGTGGCACGCGCTCTTCCTGGGACCGCTTCGCGCGCGCGACGTCGGCCTCGGTGATTTCTGCGAGTCGAGTGAGCCTCTGCCTCTTCGACCTCGGCGGCCGCCGGATTATCTGGGCGCGTCGCGATCACGGGCCGGAATCTTTCGTTCTCGGACGGATCCAGTCCTCATCAAGCAGCTCCTTGGACAACAGCCCCACGAATGCGATGCAGCCGAGGAGCAAGGTCTCAAGGTGCTCCCGCTCGCCGCCGTCTACCGTCTTTCCTTGAATCGAAACAAAAGCCTCGACCCGAGCGCGGTATTTCTTGAAGAAGGCCGCGCCGCGGAACCGCTCGATGTCCAGGTGGAGAATCCCGCCTTGTGCACCAAGTCATTGCGCACCTGGCGTATGTAGTTGGCGAATTCGAACGCCTCAGCGGAAGTGAGGCCCGTCTCCTTGCAGAGTAGCAGCGCCGAGGAAAACTCTATTCTGCCAACGCTTTCGGACGATGGATCGAGGCCGAGCCGCATCCCGACTGCACGCTTCGACGAGGCCTCGAGCAGGCTGGCCATTTTGAGGAACGATCCCCACGCGTCGCCGCTCAGGATGTGAGTTACGAAATAGGTGAAATCGCTCCCCGTCAGCTTCTCGAACCCGACGATCGAGATCTCGAGGCCTGTCGTTTCCATCAGGCGGGCCCGGAATCGCGAAACGGCACCGTCGCCCGGATTCGGTCCACAAGTGCCTCCCGGAGATCGGCCGGTTCGTTCCAGACGATGTGGTTGTATTGCCGCGTGTCGAAATGCGCTTGGCCGATGTCCGACTTGCGACAGCACCAAATGACCGGCGTTCCCCGCCCCATCGCGTAGCCGCATTCGAAGTAGACACCGCCGCGATGGCCGGTGAAATCGGCGACCACCAACCCGCTCCGGCGGAGCTCCGCGATGATCTTGTCGTCGATCTTGTCGTTGTGCTGCTCGCGATCGACGCGGAGAGGCGAATAGCCGGTATCGGCGAGCGCGGCCGCGATGCCCTGGTCGTAGGCAGGTGTGAGCGACTCGTCGAAGTACATCGCGACGAACACCTGCCACGTGTGCACGCGCGATTTCTCGGCTCGTCGACACGCTGCCACGCCTGCGGCGCGAGTTCGACCTGGAACAAGCGCGAGGTGCGGTTCTCCTCGACCGAGTTTGCGAAGCCGAGCGCCCGCACGGCCGCGAGTACGTACCGGAGATCCTCGGCGCCCGGCAGGTAATACAGCAGGTGCTTGTCATACCGATCGTAAACGGGCCCGCGAACCCGCCGTCAGGCGTTGCGTCGAGACGAGGTCGGTCAGCGGCGAATCGATGACGTCGATCGGCGAGCGAGGCAGCGGCGCGTCCTCGATGGCCGGGGAATGTTCTCGTCCGTCAGAAGGAGCGAGGATTGGCTCCGACCCCAGGCGTTCCGCGTCGACCGCGCCGAGAATCCAACGCTTTTCGCCCCACTCGTCGCCCTGCAGGCCCAATCGAGCGGTACCGGTCACACGGTATTTGCCGCACAGCTGGCACTCGATCTCGACTGAGTCGCCGGACGTGCGGCGTATGCGAGCGGTGCCTCTGCGGTCTCGCAGCGTTGCAGGGCGTTCAACTCAGCGGGCATGCCTGCCCCTGCCTTCGATCCCGGCGAGGTTCGCCATCGTCTGAGCCTCACCCGCCGCCGGTGCGGGGTCGCGCGCGACAAAATCGCCCCGGAGAGCTCGTCAGTCCGGCGGAGTACCCGGCGTCCCCTGACGCGTCTAGCGGTTCAGGACGCGCGCCCGTTGAGGTTCGGTTTCAACTGGATCGAGAAGTCCGTTGTCCAACCGTTGTCTCGCGCGTGACCTCCGAGGCCGGCCATGGACACAATACTGCAGGACCTGCGCATCGCCATCCGATCTGCTTCGACGCGCGGTCACGCCGGAATGCGGTGATCTCTTCGGGCTGGGCATAGGCGCCAATACGGCGATCTTCTCCGTCGTTCGCGCCGTAGTCCTGCAGTCTTTGCCGTACAAACATCCCGAAAGTCTTGTCAAACTGAGCGAGACGTACCTCTCGCGCGGTGTGCGTGGCGTGGCGTCGGTTTCGCCGCCGGTTTACTTCGAGTGGGCCCGGCAGAAGGACCTCTTCGACGGCGTCGCCGCGTACGCCGCTAGCTCGACCGAACTCGGCGACGTGGCCGAACCCGAACGCCTCCGCGCTGTCCGTGTCACTGGCGACGCGTTCGCCGTGCTCGGCGCCACGCCGCTCATCGGGCGTTCGCTTACGGCGGCCGACGCACCGCCCGGCGCCGCCCGGGCCGTGGTCATGAGCGAGGGCCTTGGGCGGCGGGTTTCGGCGCCAATCGTGCCCTCGTCGGTTCGGCGATCACCCTCGGCGGCGCCAAGTATACCGTTGTCGGCGTAATCGCGGAGCGATTCGACTTTCCGATCTCGCCGCTCCGCAATGACGTCTGGGTCCCGCTCGATTTCGCGAACCTCGGCGGAGTGAGCAGTTGGGGAAGTCGTGGACTTCAAGTGGTGGCGCGCCTCGCGACGGGAGTCGACTCGGCCCGCGCATATTCAGCACTCGATGCGCTCGCGCGGCAGTTCGCGAACGACGTGCCGCTGCAGCGCAATCGCGGCATCGCCATGTCCTCACTGCTCGGCGCCGTTTTCGGCAAAGTGCGATTGGGGCTATTCGTGCTGCTCGGAACGGTCGGAGTCGTCTTGCTCGTCGCGTGCGCCAACGTCGCCAACCTGCTGCTCGCCCACGGCGAGACGCGCCGTCGCGAATTCGCGGTTCGGGTGTCACTCGGTGCCACGCGATGCCGGCTCGCGCGGCAGCTGCTAACGGAGACCCTGGTCTTGTCGGCGGCCGGCGGCGCCGTCGGCATTGCGATCGCGTGGCAATCGACGCGCGCCTTGTCGAGACTCGTCGTCTCGGTGCTGCCGCGCGCGGACGACATCTCGATCGACGCGCGCGTGCTGCTCTTCTCGGGGATCGTCTCGATTGTTACGGGTGTCGTCGTAGGACTCGTACCGGCCGTTCGCGCGGCTCGCTCGGACCCCGGTCAGGATCTGTCCGACGCCAATGCGCGTTCAAGCGGCGGCAGGCAGCGCGGGCGGTGCTAAGCGCGCTGATCGTGTTCGAGCTCGCGTTGTCGCTCGTGCTTCTCGTCGGCGCGTCGCTGATGGTCCGCAGCTTCGCCGCGCTGCTGTCCATGGATGCGGTTTCCGCGCCGACCGTGTCGCCACGTTCCACGTCGCAGCACCGCGTCAGATCGCCGATTCGCTGCGATTCGAGCGATTCTACGCGTCGATTCTCGATCGCGCGCGCTCCCTTCCGGGCGTTACGGCGGCGGGGATAACGAGCACGCTGCCGATCCAGGACGGCGCGACCGATCGCTATTTCTCGATCGTCGGCCGTCTGTTGCCACCGGGCGAGCACCTCGACGCCGAGATCCGTATCGTGAGCAGCGACTACTTCAAGACGATGGGCAATCCCGTCGTCGCCGGACGCGAGTTCGCCTCGTCCGATATGCGCGGCGCCCCGCGGGTTATCATCGTCAACCAGACACTGGCCGCGCAGCACTTCGCGGATGAGAACCCGCTCGGCCATCGGATCGACGTTGGCGAGGGCGCCCCGGCGACGATCGTGGGCGTCGTCCAAGCAGTGCACCAGATCGGCCTAGATCAGGATCCGCGCGCCGAGTTTTACATTCCCGCGTCCCAGGCGACGTACAACACGCAGGCGATGGCGGTCGTCATCGCGACAAGCGGCGATCCCGCGGCGATCGAACCGTTAGTTCGGAGCCTCGTACGCACGGTCGATCCGACTCGGCCAGTCTATGAACTCGGGACGATGACATCGGTGATCGCCGATTCCCTCGCGCCGCGACGCATGCTGCTCGTCTTGTTAGTCCTGTTCGCGGGGCTCGCGATCGTGCTTGCCGCGGCGGGGCTTTACGGCGTGCTTACCTACGTCGTTGCGCAGCGGACCCGCGAGATCGGCATTCGTCTGGCTCTGGGCGCGGTGGGCCGCGACGTCGCGACGATGGTTTTGCGCGACACAGCACGCATCGTCGTCCTCGGTCTCGCGATCGGGCTCGCCACGTCGCTGCTGGTGACTGGCGTACTGCGGTCGCTGCTCTACGGAGTCAGCGCACGGGATCCGTTGACGTTCGTTGCTACGCCGGCGCTGATGGCGATTGTAGCCCTTCTCGCCTCATTGGTTCCGGCCCTTCGCGCCGCCCGCGTCGATCCGATCGTTTCGATGCGGACGGAGTGAACGAGAGACGGGAGGTCGGGGCGTCGGTGGCCTGGCATCGACGACCGAGCGCAGATCGGGCTGAGACGGCGAGTTCCATGGAATAAACGGCGTCGTCCGGAAGACGGCCTGGTCCGGAGTCGCACCGCCGCAGCCGCTCGAGTTGTCGGATGGCCTTTCTCGGCGCGGCCCGTCTATGGGCGGACGATTACTCTCGCCGCCGCGCTCGCGCCTCGCGCTGCGTCGGCTTACGCCAGGCGCTTCCGGCCCTTAAGACACTGCGGACAGTTCTCCGAGGGTGGCGGCGAAGCCGGCACTTGGCGGCCGCCCAGAGAGACCTTGAGCGCGCCAAGAATCCCGATCTCTCGCGTAGCGATCGCAGCGTCGTTTCCCCTCGCGCCGCGCGACCTTGCGTTCGTGCTTGGCGCGTCGCCTCTCGGCGTCTGAGTCCACCATGCCCTTGGCGGCGCCGCGGTGACCGTCCTTGACGAGCGCCGCAGGACGTCGTCGGCCCGGCACGGTTTCCCGGCGGCATTTCGCGCAGAGCTCGACCGAAAAGACGGCCGCCGATGGCGCCGCGTCAATCGTCTCGTTCAGTCGCGGTTTCACGTCGGCGTCGTAGGCTGACCTGGAGCCGCCTGCCCATCTCGAGGATGTACTCCTTGACCTGAATCTTGAGCGTTCTCCTTCTCATCGGCGCCCGACGCGTCGGCCTGAGCGAACGTCAACCTCAGCGCCTCGTCGCGTAGCGCTCCGCCCTCGAGGACACGCGCTTTGAGCTCGGCGTCTTGCTGAATTTCAGTCCGTCGGTCGTCGGATAGCACGCGCAATGATAGCTGCACGCGATCCCGGACGCCCGCTCGCCACTTTCAAGCTGAGAGACCAGACCGGGATGCCCTGGTGGATCTATCACACCCCGAGACTCGCCGCGTCGAGGACGGTCCGCCTCGCCCGATGGAGCTGGCGTGTGACGTGACGCAGGGCGCATCTGTTCTGTCCTTCCGGGCGGATGCTTTGGGCAACCACGGGGACTTCATGTCGCCAGAGATCACGCACCCCATCGTCGTGCGCGAGGCGCGCTAGCCTGTGATCGCGCGGCCGGACGATCCTTGCCGGCGCCGGCGCCCTTCCCGTTGATTCGCATTACCTGCCGCGTCGCGATGGTGTTCCAGCTGCTGATCGCCTGGGGCGATCTCCTTGGAGGGGAAACACCGCGCTTCATTCCGTCGGACGAGCGCGCGTCGGCGCTTGAGGCGCTCCGGCTTGCGTGTGCGGCCGGCGAGCGGCAGTCGCCGAAGCGAAAGCGCGACCGACGCGCCGCGTGGCGATGGGCGAGAGTGGATACACCGGTTCGCGCTCGCTTCAAAATCCCTTAACACTGTCTTGCAACGCATTGGCCAACATAGGTTGCCCGGCCGGCGGGCTTGTGGAATATTGTCGCCGCCGAGTCCACGTGCGTGCGCACCAGCTCGCTGCTCGTCTCGATCCGATCCTCTCGCCGGAGCTGGCCTCCGGTCTTTCATGATGGTTGTACAAGCCACAAGTCCCTGCAAAATAAGTGGTTAAGTGGCGAACCCGCGAAAGGCAGAAATATCGTAATTTCGATTGGCGAAATTTCGATATTGCATAAAGTGATCTTACCCTATACTTCTTGGCACGGAACCGGAGTTCGACGACGACGACCTGGACCGTCTCCAAGTGGAGCCCGGATTCAACGCGGGGCACGGTCCGGAGGTGTCAAAGGAATTGAAGGTCATGCAGGCGATCCGCGCGGCGGTGGATGAGCGAGATCTCTATGCGCTTCGCGGGCTCCGCTTCGAACGGTTGAAGGGCGATCGCTCTCATCAGTGCTCGTTGCGCATCAATAAACAATGGCGGCTCGTCGTGGAACTGCGCGGAGACGCACCGAAGAAGCGGGTCGCGGTCGTTGCGATTGAAGACTACCACTGACACTCAGGAGGAGGCGATGAGTAAGCGGATCCCTGCCGGAGCCTTTCCTCCCGGTGAGTTCTTAAGGACGAGCTGGAGGAGCGGGGCTGGACGCAGACGGAGTTCGCGACCATCACGGGGCTGTCGACCGCGGTCAGGAACCAGATCATTCGGGCCGGCGGGCGTCACGCCCGACAGCGCGCGCGCGATGGGCGCCGCGCTCGGGACGGACGCGATGTTCTGGATGAACCTCGATGCGGCGTACCAGCTCTGGAAAGCGGGACCGGCCGACGAAGCGATCGAGCGACGCGCGCGACTCCGCGAGAAGTTCCCCGTTCGCGACCTGGTCAAGCGCGGCTGGATCGAAGAGAGCCGCGATCCGGTCGAGCTCGAACGACGGATCTTTGCCTACTACAGGATTCAAGACGAGGACGAGGAGCCGCAACTCGCGTACGCGGCCAAGCGATCGAACACCTCAACGGGGCTCACGCGCGTGCAACAGGCTTGGTTGTTCTGCGTTCGCCAATCGCGCAGACGGTGGACGTTCGGCTGTACCGTGAAGAGCTTCTTCGCGCACGTCTCGATGAGCTCCACGCGCTGATGACCGCGCCTGAGGAGATTCGGCATGTCGGAGCGATCCTCCAGGAGTGCGGCGTTCGGCTGTTGAGTCGAGCCGCTCCCCGGCTCAAAGATCGATGGCGTCTGCCTCTGGCTCGACAAGAAGTCGCCGGTGATCGCGCTTTCGCTGCGGCTCGATCGGATCGACAACTTTTGGTTTGTCCTGCGACACGAGATCGAGCACGTCCTACGACGCGACGGTGACGGCGGCGATCCCGTCCTCGATGTCGAGTCGACCTCGACCAGTCGGCCGAAGCATCGGAACCGGAGGAAGCGGCCAGTAGCGCGGCCGCGGAGTTCTGCGTCCCACAGGCTCAACTCGCGAACGGGGTTAAACGGGTCCGGCCGATTTACACAGACGAACGGTTGATCGGGTTTGCGGCGACGCTCGGCGTTCGCCCGGGCCTCATCGCCGGACAGGTCCGGCGCGCTATCAACCGCTGGGACATCGACCAAAACAGCTCGTGAAGGTGCGCGCGATCGCCATCCGCTACATCCGCACTGATGGCTACGGCCACAGCAACATTACCGCCGTCACGTCGTGAGGGAGCAGGTCCAACTGCAGGTGCATGACCATTAAGGAGCACGTCGAGCGATGATCACGAGCCACAATACACGCCAACTTCAGCGGATTCCGCGAGTACGAGGCGGCCGGATTCCCCCTCCCCGCCGCGCTGAAGGACGTCGCCGATTGGGCGATCCGGACCGGTCGATGGAAGGCACCGGCGTCGATCGAGGTCTCGGTCTGCGCGCGCGAGATCGGCCGGGCGATTCGGGAGGAGTACATCACCGACGACCGGGGCAAGCGGGTGCGCGTGAAGCACTCTGTGCTCACGAAGCGCGGCGACCAGACGCTGCATCTCTGGCATGACGTGCGACGCGCCGATCGCGGGCACATGGAGCTTGCCTTCGCGCAGCGCCGCATGCGCATCGTCGGCGACTGCCACCAGCTGCACAGCGACGTGGAGTGGTACAACGACCACCATCCGGAGGCCGACTCGATCCAGCTCGTCCTCGATTTCACGCCGGACGTCGCCGAGCTCGACGCCGTGATCGCTACAGACCGCACGGTCGCACAGGTCGTGCGACGCGACGAATTGGACGACGACCAGAACCCGGAGCTGGAGCCGGATCCCGCGCTCCAACGCGTCGGCGAACGCGCGAGCGGTTTCGGCCAACAGCGGCGAGCCGGCGAACCGACACCCCCGCGACCATCAACCCGGGACCGCCCCAGGCTGACTAACCAGCAGCGCTACTCGCGGAGATGGGCGCGAAGTTCATCGATGAAATTCTCAAGGTGCGCGCGACGGGTCTCGGCAAAGACGTTGGCCCTGGCCTGGTTCTTCGACCAACCGTCCCTTCGGATCAGCGATACTTCAGGGTGGGGCGAGTCGTATCTGAACAAGCGCGCCGGGCCGAGCCATACTCCGTCCGCGCGAATGCAGTCGCGCGCCGCTTCCGCCAGATCGTAGGCGGTCCGACGGAGATCGTTGACGTGACTTCGCGGAAGCGACGCATGGCGGAAGCTGTTGGTTATTCCGCCAGCCCGTCCATATAGCGTTCCAGAACGTCAATGAGCACGCGCGCGCGCCGCCTGTCGTCGAGCATCACGGACGGAACTAGATAGCCCCGTCCCGGACCGACTCCGGCGAAGTAGAGCATCACGGAGGCGACGCCGCACAGCGCGATGGTAACCGCGCCGAAACCAAAGACCCGTATGTCAGGCGCGTAGAAACCGGGAGGCCATCGCTTCTGGCGATGAACCCGACAACAAGGGCAGCCGCGCCGGCAATACTCACGGCCACGGCCACGACGTTTCCGATAACGTGCCACGTCTTACCTGCGGCTCGCCACCATTCGAGGACTCTTGGCATGGCGCGAAGGTACTGCTCACGAGCGCGCTCCGCGAAACCGAACGCCGACTCCGCTCGATGCTAGTTCATTTTCCACCAGCGGACGTCGTCGATCGCCATCGTGAACGCGATGCCGGTGCCGCCCGTGCGATTCGCCGCCCACTCAATGCCGGTAATGCTGAACGTCGAGATCCCGTCTAGCTCGGCGAGCGTGGACCAGTTCTTCCAGCCGCGGCTCGGGACGTTGTTCTGCACCGACGTGGCGACGCAGGTGGTCTTGTCGATGCGAATGATGTTCGTGCCGTCGATCAAGGGGATCATCCTCTCGGCCGCCGGAGATGCCGGAGCATCCGCTCGCCATCACCCACGAGAAGGGGATCCGTCCGTTTCGCAGCCGCTCGGGGGTAGGGGGGTGTAAATCCTTCAGGGACTTTCACCCGTGGACCGTGTCAGCAGGCCCACACGCACGCCGTCAAATTTCAACAAGGGGGGGGTCGGGACGTCCTTCACACCGTCCTTTGAACTCGTCGCAGTAACCGGTGAGGCGCCAGTCCGCCGGGTGGTGTGCCCGTTTTGGGCACACGCGCAGTCGCCGCGCATAACGCGATCCTCAGGCTGAATCGTTCAGCCGAAGGAAGCTGGTGACCGAGTCTCCCAAGACCGTCGTTCACGAATTCAAGAAGAACGAACGCGAGACCGTACGAACGTCCGTCTCCGAGTTCGCCGGGCGCCAGGTCGTCGACGTGCGCGTGTGGATGCCGCGGAGCTCGGACGGCGTGCTCGTTCCCTGCTCCAAGGGCCTCACGATCGACCAGCGCCTGCTCCCGGAGCTCGTGGAGGCAACACGCTGCGCCTCGGTCCGCGTCGCCGGCGCCGCCGGGGTTTCAACGCTGCAATCGGCGGCGAGCGTCACGTGAACTCGAACCCGAACAGTTCGAAACTCGACGTCGAGCTTCGCGACGAACTACGATGCGTGAGCGGCGCCGAGCTCGGACTCATGTACGGCGCCGGCACAACGCCGCGGGGTTTCGGCGGATACGCCGCGCGCTTCGACACGGCGTCACACCCGATCTCGACAGCCCATGGGCGGTTTCGCGAGAGCATTCGGCGCGGCGCTTTCGGCTCGGCGCTCGCGTCGATGCAGAACGTGGTGTTCCGGATGGAGCACGGCGCAGGCGGCAGACTCCCGCTTGCCGACACCGCGACGCGGACTCTTCGGCTGGCAGAGGACGCGCGGGGTCTCTGGTTCGAGGCTGACCTGGACCCGACTGATCCAGAAGCCCGCGCGATTATCGCGAAGGCGAAGCGAGGCACGCTACGGTCCATGTCGTTCGCGTTCCGCGTCGCGAAAGGTGGCGACACGTGGGAGCGGCGGCACGGCGAGCTCAATCGCACGATCCACAGCATCGAGACGCTCAGGGACGTGTCCCCCGTGACCTTTCCGGCGTATCCGGATACCACGCTGGCGCTGCGCTCGCTCGAGTCCTTTCACAGCGATCACCCAGCGATGCGACTGCTCCCCGGCGCGACGGAGGCGGCGCGCGGCGCCTCGGCCTGCGTCGCCGGTCGAGCCTCGGTCGATACGTCCGGAGCCGGAGCGTGACCGCGATCAAGGTCGGAAAGCTTCGGGCAACGTGCGGCGCGTTGGCTGAGGATTCCTGCGGTCAGGGACCGTCACCGCGGACGCGCTGCGCGACCTGAAGCCAGGCGGTCGAGAGAATCCCACCCGCGACGGCGGCGCGTGGCTCCGGTTCTTCGGCCAGCTGCAGCTCCTGCGCGGCCGCGCGCAAGGGCCGGGCGCGTCCGCCGGCGCGTCTGACGCCTCGCCGGAGATCAGAGCGTCGGATGCCGTCGCCATGGCGTCGCTCTCCAGCAGCCGCCCGCGTAGCGTCCGCCCCAGGGCGCTCGGTCTATCCCAAGTCGTTCGCGACGCTCTTGCACTGCCACGCGCGCGAGATCCTGCTCGGCCACCTCTCTCGCGTGGTGGGCCTCGCGAATCGCGTCGACGCTCCCGACGCCGTGGTCTCGGCGCTCAGCGAGGCGTCCGACGAACTGGCGTACCAGACCCGGCTCCTCGCATGGATCGCAACGTCGCCCGGCCCGGGGCTTCCCTTCGGCGAGGCGGACACGCCGACGCCTGCCCTGCCGGCCGATATCGCGGAGCTGAACGCGTTCGTCGTGCTCGACATCAACCGCACGTTCGCCAAGGTGAACTGGGCGAGCCTTAAGGCGATGGAGGCGCTGATCACTCCGGATGATGATCCGGACGGCGCACGTAAACGGCTCTCCTGGTCGCCGTTCTTTGGGAGCCTCGCGCTCGAGCTCCACGAGAACCCGGTCGATCTGATTCGGCACCGATCGCTAGCGTCGTCCTCGCTTCGACACAGTTAGCCGCGTCGTCGCGCAGAGAGGCGATGGCGGACGCCAAAGAGAGAGCGGCGCGCGACCGCGACAACCGAGGACCGGGAGCCTAGCACATGGCGCGGAAGATCGATTCTCTCTACTTCGAATTGCGGGCGCAGGTAGATGCACTCTCGGGTGACCTAGACCTGGCCGAGCGCCGGCTCCAGCAGACCGCCGACCTGATTCAGGCGCACCCAGTCGCCGCGGCCGCGGTGCTGACGGCCGGGCTCCTTGAGATAGGCAAGAAGGCGATCGACGCCGCCGAAGAGGTCGACACCTCGATGCGCACGATCGCGGCGAGCCTCAATGTGCCCGTCGAGAATCTGAAGCAGTTGGGCGATCAACTCGACGACATCGCACAGAAGGCAGGGCGCGCGAACTCAGAGATCGAGGCGGCCGCAGTCCAGGCGGCACACGCGCGGCCCGGTTCGACACCCGAGGACATCGGGAACATCACCCAGGCGGCGACGACGTTCGCCGACGCGACGGGTACTCAGCTCTCGTCGTCGATCGAACTGCTGTCGAACGTGATGCGGATCTTCGGCCTCGACAGCGGCCAGGCGTTGGACGTCATGGCGCATATCAAGGACGCGGCCGACACCGGCCACGTCTCCGTTGAGGAGCTGGCTTCGGGGTTCATTCACGCCGGCCCGACGTTCGACAAGTTTGGGATCGATGTCGACACGGCGCTCAGGGCCGTGACGACGCTCGTGTCGAAGTACGGGGAGACAGGTCGGCAGGTCGGTGCAACGATCAAGACGCTCGACGCGGAAGGCATCCGAGAGTACGCCAAACAGACCAATCTCGCGGCCGACGCAAATGACCGCATGGCCTCGAGCGCCGCGACGGTCGAAGGGGAGACGGTTCGGGCAGCGCAGCGCGTCGACAATGAATTCACGAAGGCCTGGCGCGGGCTGGGCAACGAGCTGAAGCCGCTCGTTACCGACACGATGAGTGAGCTCGCGGCACTGCTCGATCACATCGGGAACTCAAAGCTGCCCTCCTGGCTCACGACCCAGGATCCGCTCACCAATCTCGCGGCGAGTCTCGGCGGCACAGTCGGGCGTTTCCTCGGTCTGCCACAGGTTGGCTCAGACGGTCCGAAGGTCCTCGGCGCACCGACCTTCACGACGATCCCGCCAATCCCGCCGGCGCCGCCTGCTCCGAAACCCTACATCCTCAACGCCGAGGATAAGAAGCAGATCGAAGGTCTCAACTCCCAGCTCGTCACGCTCCTCGCCACCGAAGAAAGCGGGAAGAGCAAGAGCGACCAATTCGCCGAGTCGATGGCGAAGTGGCTCGACCAAGCGGCCGCCTCGAAGATGGGCGCCGACGAGTACAGCAAAGCGCTGGCGGCGCTGAACGGGCACCTAGCGGAGCTCCGGCAACAGGAGGCCGTGGACGCTCTCGCGAAACAGGCCAAGGCCTGGGCCGACCAGTCGAAGGCGACGAGCGACGCGTTCGGTTCCCTCTCGGATCAACTCGCGAAATTCACCGGCGGCGCGCTGACGGACTTCGACGCCGAGACTGGGCGCGTCCTGAAGGGCCTCGACGAGATGCGAGCGAAGCTCAAGCCTGAGGACCTTCCAGAGTTCGACAGGGGCGTCGCGGCGCTCCGGGACAAGTTCGTCGGGCTCCGGGTCGCCGTCGCCGAGACCGTCGATTCGGAGCAGGAGCTCGGCGCCGCTCGCGATCTCATTCAAAGCCAAACGGCGACGACGCAGCAGCTGAGCGACGAGATCGGCCGTCTAACTGGCCTCTGGGACAACGCGGAGAAGAAGTCGAAGGCGGCCACGGACCCGAAGGTCGCCGAGCAATACAAGAACGAAGCGAAAGAGATCCTCGCCGTCATCCAGCAACTCTTCGGCGCTTGGGATCAGGTCGGCGCATCCGTTCAAAAGGCCGGAGACAACGTCGGCCAACTAGCCGAGAAGCTTGGCGCGGTCGCGACCGCGGCGATCGCCGCCGCGACCCAGCTTGGTCTGATGGATTCGCGGACCGCTCAGGGCCTCGAAGGCGGCGTCAACACCGGCGTCGGCGTGGCGCGGATCGCGTCGGGCGACGTCCTGGGCGGGTCACTCCAGGTGCTCGGCGGCATCACAGAACTTGGCAAATCGCTCTTCGGTCTAGGGAAGAACTCGGCCGAGGCCCGACAGCGGGCGATCGAGCTCCAGGACTCGCTCGCCAATCTGTTCCGCGGCCTGCAAACGGAGATCAGCGCAACCGGCGGCAACTCGCTCGCCGAGCGCATCGCGGCAGCGCAGCAGGAATACGAGAACGCGCGCAACACGATCGAGACCGACGAGGGGGGAAAGAAGAATCAGACCCAGCGCGAGCAGGATCTCGACAAGCTGAACGCGCTCGAAGCGAAGCGGACCGCCGAGATCGAGGCCCAGTACGAGGAGGAGCAGAAGGAGAGCCAGGAGGACTACCATGTCCGCCAGCTCCGCGCTCAGGGGCTCGCCGCCCAAGCTGACGCCGAAGCCTTCGCTGAACAGCAGGCGCGCGAGTATGCGCAGGCGGTGAAGGACGGCGCGGACGACGCAACGCTCGCCGCACTGAAACAGACACAGCTCGCTGAAGCTGAGCAGTTCGCCGCCGAGCAGGCGCAGAAAGCCGCCGAAGCACAGATCGACGCCGGCAACAAACAGGCAAGCCTGAACGCGAAAGTGTTCGGCGAGACGCCCGACCAGCAGTTCATCGACAAAGCGCAGGTCTACTCGGCGCTTCCGGGCTTCAAACAGCTCTTCGACGGCCTCAATCTCACGACCGAGGCGGGCCTCGCCGAATTCAAGAAGCGGCTGCAGGCCTTCTTGAAAGGCATCGACGACGGATCGATCGTCCTGGACACCTCGGTCTATTCGATCGACGACTTCAACAACGCAATCGGAGACCTATCGGACTCCGCCGACGCCGCAGCCGCTTCGTTCGAGTCCGCGGCGCAGAAGATCGCCGACGCCGATTCGCTGATCGACACGAAGGCGGACATCCTTGGCACGCCGGCGGGAACGGTCATCCAGCAGCACGCATACAACGAAGGCTTCAACCTCGACAACTTCGACCTCACGACCGATGCCGGTCGCCAGTCGGCGATCGACTACCTGACCGGCGTCTTCAACAGCCTCGATCCCAACGGGGACGGCTACGCGGACAAGGTCAAGACGATCGACAACCTGATCAAGTCGATCCGCGCCCTGCCGGCGACGTCGACCGCGGCTGGCGCGAATACGGCCGGCGCGTCAGCTGGCGCTGCAGGCGCGAGCAGCTCGACGGCAACGGGGGCGAACGCGGCGGCCGTCGCGACGCAGTCCAGCGTCGACCGGATGGGGGACTATCTCGCGACGCTCGTCGAGGTGAATCGCGAGGAGCTCGCGCTCTGGACGAAGTACCTGACCGGGCTCACGACGCCGATCATCACTGGGCCTTTACTGCCGCCACGGTTGCCGTCGTTTTTCGGTTCCGGTTCCGGCAGCGCCGCGGGTGCGGCTCTGACGACTACGGTCGTACAGCACCAGGACATCCTGAACGTGAGCCTCACCCTCAACATCGACGGATCAACATTCCTGATGGACCGGACCGATGCGCTGAAACTCTCTCGGGAAATGGGCGAGCAGATCAATCAGTACCTCGCGGCCAAGCTCCGCGCGGCACAGCGGCTCAGAGGCGATACGACGCTGCCGTCAGGGCCCGGCGGAGTACCCTGAACCAGTTCAGCGAACGAATTGCTCGGAGATACGGGTTGCACCAGGGGGAAAATCCTGAATGAGCGACTGTGGCGAGCAAGACCAGAAGGGCGACGCTGTGGATCCATTTCTGAAGATGGTTGCGGGCGTGGCCGAGTCTTTTGGCAGCACCGCCTGGGAAGGCGCCGGAGTACCCGTGACCGTGTTGGTGCAAGGCTCAATCGTGACCGGCCTTGCCATCGCGGAACGTGAGTACGTCAAGGCGCTCGGTGAGCGTTGGCGTCACATGTTCGCCTCATCCGGACCGCTGTCGCAGTTGGCCGATCGGCTCGACGGCAGCTTCCAGGAGCACGCGAACAACCTCGCCAACGCGGAGAGCGTCGAGGATGACTTCGACTTCCTTCATTTGCGAGAGGCGTACATTGTGCACGGCACCGGCATGTTGCCGACGCAGACTCTCGAGGGACAGCCGCTGTTGTTGCGAATCCCGCTCGCAAGGGTCGACGCGTTTACTCTGGGGCGCCTACAGGCCGCGCCGGCGCTGCCCGGAGACGAGCAGGCCCCGTCGCCGTAGATTTTCGGCATGGTCCGACGCCGAAGCAAAAAGCCGCCTGAGCATCTCAAATGCTCGAACCCGAAATGTCCGCGCACTTCGCTACTCGAGGCAAGCAAATATTCCGTAGGGTTTCCCGAAAAAGGGGAGCCCGACGTGCACTATGTCTGGATGGCATCGCCGCCGCTTGGCGCGTTCCTGTGTACGTGCGGCCACACCACGGTGCGCCTGTCGATGCCTGAGCCGACCCGATGACGTTTCGTCAGGTTCGCTCGATCGGATTAGGATACGGCGCTTCCTAAAGAGCTTGGAGGGCGGACGTGCAACGGTTCTCGTGGGCGTTGGTCATCGTTGGCGCGCTGCTCGGCGTTAGCACGCTGGCGAGTGTGCTCTTCGTGCAGAGCGCTCCCCAGCAAGCGGCGGCCGCCGCGATCGCCGTCGCGCTCGTGGTGATTCCCTACTGTTTCGCTCGGGCGCTGAGTGAGCTCGCGAAGCCTGCCCCCGCGCCACTGCCACGCGTGCCGGTCGACGTCCGCTGTACCGAGTGCGATCGGATTTTCGCCGGCGACGAACGGGCCTGTCCGTCGTGCGGCGCCCACCGGCTCGATTCGATCCCCGTCGACGCCGGCCCGAGGCAGTCGCGGTAACCCGACCCCTGTCGTGTCGCCAGCTGCAGATCGCGCGCCTCGTCGCTGAGGGGTACAGCGACGAGGAAATCCGGCTCGCCCTCGGAATCTCGATCCGAACGGTGCAAGCGCATCTCGATCGGATCGGCGAGAGACTCAATGCACGTGAGCAACCGATCTCTCGCCGGCGTGTGATTCGCGCGTGGGTCAAGTCAAACGTGCGGGACGCGGGGCCACCGACTCGATTCTCTGGCCATCAAAACGAACCGGTGGCACCCGCGGAGGCATTTCAGGCGCCGGCCTTGACCAACCGGCCGGCCAGGTCGGTTACGACTCGAATCTCGGGCGCGTCGCTGCCAAGCTGACGATCTCCGCGCACAACGTCCGCAATGAGATCGTTGAACGCATTTGCGACGTCTCGAAGGTGGGCGATCGGAACTAGCACGTCGAACGACGACGTTGAGTCTTCGCCATGCTCAGCCGGCATGGTGGCGAGCGCATTGTCCGAGCGCCAGACCGTGAGGATGACATATTCATCCGCCGGTTCGGTCGATTCCCGCGAGAGCTCGGCCCCGAAGGTAAGATGGAGCCTCCGTTGCCCGCCGGGCGCGGCCGACCACCCGTCTTCCACCAAGGTCAACTCGCGCGACAGTTTCAGTTCTTGACGACCTAGCGCGCCCAGGCCGGTCTCCGCAGCACCACTCTTCTTCCCGTAGCGGAAGTCCTCGGGCTTTGCAGCGTTCGGACGGTTCCGACCCGGGCGATTGACTCGTGCCATGCTCCCTCCCCTTGTTTGGCGTTTTAGCAGACCGTGGATCCTCTCCCGTTCTCCCTGCCATCGCTAGGCGAGTCGCTCGATTTGGCGACGCGCCCTCAGAACTGCAAACACGTCTCTCCAACACTGCCGCGGCTGAGACATCGCTTCCGTGGCCGTGAACCGAATCACGATGTACCCGGCCAGCAGCAGCCGTCTCGCTCGCAGATAGTCCCGCGCGAATTGGGCCTGAGTGCGGCCGTGGAACTCGAGTCCATCGATCTCCATCGCCAGCATCGTCTGATCGCGTTTCACGGCGACGTCGACCCGGTATCCACGACACGGCACCTGGAGGGCGATGGCGGCGCCGCGGAAGCGCACGGTCTCGCCGCCATCGAACAGCGCCCCGGGGAGGTCGAGCAGTTCCCGGACAACGAACGCCTCGGCGGGGCTCGCGACCCGTTCGAGCAGCGCCCGCGCGTGGTCCGGAATCCCGAAGCGCGCCGCCTTCGACCATCGATCGAGGTCGAACGCCGCTGATCTCGGTGCGTTCCCGCGATCAGCCAAACGCAGACCGAGTTGCGCATCACGCCCGGCCATCCGACGGCGACCATCACGGCACCGGCGGGAACGTGGGTGGCGGCAGTCGATGCGCGAACATGCCTAGATCGTACGCTAGTGCGTACGCGGTGTCAAGTCGGTCCTCTTGGCGCTGTTCTGCAGAGGCGCTCAGCTTAGCGTACGCTTGAAGGCTTGCCTCGAATCACATAGATTCGCCGCACATGTCACCATTTGACATCGGGAAACGGATTCGCGGACTACGCGATTCAAAGGGCTGGACGATCACGGAGCTCGCCGAGCGGGCGAAGGTGCGGCGCGCAACCGTGAGCCGGCTCGAGCACGCCCGCATTCACGCCATCGATCTCGACGTCCTCGAGCGGCTGGCCGACGCCCTGGGCGTCAGCCCGTCGTACTTCCTCGAGCGCGAGCCGGCGGCCAAGCGGACGACACGTTCGACGTAGGGGCGGACAGGGAAACGGCGACCACGCTGACTACGTGGCGCCGGGGCAGATCGAACTCGGAGTATCGGGGGCCGACTCGTCATCGGTGGATCTCTGATCCCACGAACGTCTCTCCAGTCGTTCGTGCCCCGAGCTCCGGCGCTCTACTGGAGGAGCGGACAATGGGAGCACGACGCGAATCAGCCGCGTTCCGAAAGTGGCTCGAACGTCGGCGGCGAGAGATCGATGCCCTCTCTTTGGAGGCAGAGACTTCTCTCGGTCGTACCATCGATGAGATCCTGTTCGACAAGGCGCCCGACGAACGTGAGTTCGAGCTCACACCAGAGGAGAAACGCCTTCTGGCGCCGGCGCTCAGTCTCCCCGATGAACAATCAGGCGGGCTCGAACAACGGGATCGACGACTTTCGTCGACCGCGTTTAGGATGAAACACCTCGCTGGCGAACTGGAATCAGCTCTTCGCCGCGGTGATCTCTACGCTTCGGCATGGCTGGGCTTGAACTTGGGACTGATTTGGGGTGAATCCGCACTCCATCTGTATCTCAGAGAGCAAGGTGCGAATGCGACGAAGAATGGACGTCAGCTCAAGTCGGATCTCGAGGTCTGCAAACTTCTCATCTCAGACCTGGCTCGCTATCCGACGACAACCTTCACCGAAAGCTGCAAGCGAGTGTCAGTCGACCCAGACGCGCGGGAACGAATGCCGAGGCAATCGAGACGCAGACCCTCAGCTGAGCCGGGCGGCAAGCCAGGTGATCAGGTCAAGTGCTACCGATGCAAGCGAAAATATCCGCGCCCCGATCCGCGGATGCAGAATCAGCCACAGTGCTGCCCAAATTGTGGAACCAAGCCGCCATCGCTCTGGCCGTTCAGTGAGAAGGCGATTCGAACGGCCGGCGCCGCAGTGAACTGGACGAAGACTTCGCGCCTACGTGGAGAACTCCTGGCGGCCTTCGAACAAGGCTCTGTCGAACAGTTCCTGCACGGCCTCGGAGTGGCGGATCCGCAAACTCCGACGATCGGTGCACAGCCGACGTCGAGCGCTGCCGACCTAGACCGGTGGCTCGAGATTCGGCGTCAGGCCAACGCCCGGGCTGACCTGGTGCTCGCACCGAACCTCGCGCGCGGAAAACGCTAGTGATTTCCGGAAAACACTAGCGTTTTCATTTCGCCGGGCCTTCAGATCGTTGGAGCCCCTGTCGTATCCTCCCGCCGCAAGTCTCTCACTCACTCAAGCGGCGAGGGTCTCGAATGAAAAAGCGACCGGCGAGCAGCGGCGGGCCACGCGAATCGATCACTGACTTTGCGATCCGAGCCAACCTGACGTACGAACAGGCGCGCCGCGAACTCCTCGTCGGCCACGTACGGGGCGGCCGCGACGGTGGCGGAAGGTTGTACGTCGAGTCACGGTCCGTCGACGAATTCGTCGAGGCGAACACGCATTCCGCCGACACCGTCACGAGAGAAACGGCGGCGCGGATGATTGGCGGAGGCGTCGACGCCAACCGTGTCGATCGAATGATGACGAATGGCCAGCTCACGAAGCAGTTCGTGGGTGGCGAGTGGGTCGTCGAGACGAACTCGGTCAAAGCGTACATTCAGAAACGCGACACCGTCGTCAGTACGCAAAACAAGATTAGCGTCACGCCCAGCCGGGCCTGACGCGCTCAGCGCGTGCATCACCGGCTGGCGAATACACGCGCTGAGCGTCGGAGCCGCGATCTCCGATGACCAGGACTCTAATCAACGAACGACCGCCGAACAACGGTGCGCCACTTGCGCCCGGGGCTCGTCACGGCCCAGCGTCTCACGATTCGGCAACTCCGATCGTCGAGTCGATTTGCTTTGACGGCGACGGACGGGTGGTAGTCGTCGAGGGCCGTCGCGCTGTGAAGCGACCTGCGTTCCAGTGGTACCCCGGCGACTTTCGACGAGATACCGCGGTTCAATCGTGCTCGTTCGAAGCGCGAGCGCTGTGGCGCGAGATGCTCGATCTAATGCACGACGGCGACCCGTACGGGCATCTCACTGCGGGGGGCGTGCCGATCGATGCCGTGCAGCTCGCCCGCATTGTTGGCGTCTCGCGTGTCGCCAAGCTGCGCGCCTGGCTCACCGAGTTGGAAACGCGAAAGGTCTTCAGCCGCTCCGACGGCGGAGTTATCTACTCCCGTCGGATGGTGCGCGACGAACACAATCGGAATGTTCGGGCAGCCGGCGGCAGGCTCTCCCTCGAGAACCCGAACGTGCCCCGTCCGAAGGATGAGGCGAAGGACGGGGGCAAGGATATCCTTCCGCGGCTGTCAGGTGGGTCCTTAGAGAGGTCCCCTGCAGTTGCAGTTAGCGGTTTGCGGTCTGCAGTTGCTGATTCTCCGCTAGATCTCGACCCAGAAAACTCCAATAAGCGGAGCAGTACGGCACCGCTCGCTGGCGCGAGCTCGAGCGACGGCGAACCGCACGCCGAGACCGGCGTCTCGCAATTCATGGCCGCGTTCTACGCGAAGGCCACGCGCAAGCGCCGCGACGACGTCGAGCGTCAGCTCATGTTGACCACGACACGCGGTGCCCCGCACCCGATGGACCCCGGCTCACTGGTCCGCGCGGGCTCGATCGACCGACTCAACGCCAAATGTCGTGACGTCGTCGACGAGGGGGTCAGGGACCGCGACAAGGCGATCGTGGTGCTGCTGATCAAACTGGCCGACACGTCGGATGTTTCAGAGAACCACGCGGCCAACGCGCGACGCGAGGCCGAGGCTGACAACACCGAGTACAGGCTCGATCTGGCCAAAGCGGAGGCCTGGCTGCGAGGGCGCCCCGAGCTCGCGGAGAGGATCGAGGCCGCGGGCGGCGCTGACGACCTGGCCGGATACGCCCAGAGGCTCACACGGGAGGCAAAGGTGATCAACCTGTGGCGAGGCGCAGGCGCGCCGATGGTGCCTGGAGCCGTCGCATGAGGGTCGCTCACGTCGCCGACACCCATCTCGGTCGCGTACTCGGCAACACGTGGACCGTGACTGGCCGCAACCAGCGATCCGCCGACATCTCGCGGGGGTTCACGAATCTCGTCGACGCGCTCATCATCTGCGAGCCGGACGTCGTCGTCATCGCTGGCGACTTCTTCGATCAGACGCGGCCGCGCAACTACGAGCTCCTGCACGCGATGGCCGAGTTGCAGCGACTCCGCAGCGCGCTGCCGGACGCGATCGTGGCGATGGTCGCCGGAAACCACGACGCCGCGCGCGACAACGGCACACCGTGCGTCCTGCCGATCTTCCGCCTACTCGGGATCCACGTCGCCGACCGCGAGGCGGTCCGTCTCACATTCCCGGACCGCGACCTGTCGATCCTCTGCGTCCCGGACGCACCTGGGATTGGCCGGCCGGAGCTCCGCCCGAATCTCGAGGCGCGGTACAACGTCCTCCTCATGCACGGCGAGGTCGCCGGCGTGAAGCAGCTGGAGGGACGCACCGGGCTCCGGATCACAGACGTCTCGCTCGAGGAGCTCGGCGCGCCGGAGTGGGACTACGTCGCGCTCGGCCACTACCACCAATACGAGCAGGTCGCCGAGAACGCGTGGTACTCTGGCTCGATCGACTTCACCAGTACCGACCTCTGGGCCGAGGCGAAGGGGCCGAAGAAGGGCTTCATCGTTCACGACCTCGTCGACCACGCGCACGAATTCATCGAGCTTCCGCCGACACGACGCGTGATCGACCTGCCGCGCGTCTATGGCGACGGCCTTGAGCCCGCGGCGATCGACGCCGCGATCGCCACCGCGCTCGACTCGATCGAGGGCGGTTGCGACGACGCGATCGTTCGCCTGGTCATCACCGGCGTCACGCGCGAGACGCAGACCGCGCTCGACATTCAGAAGATCCGCCAGTATCGCGCCCGTTGCCTCCATTTCCGTCTCGACCTACGGCGGCCGGAACCCGTGAGCATCGGGAGCGCGCTCGGCATCAGTGGACGCCGTCGCAAGTCGCTCGACGAAATCGTGCGAGACGGATTGCTCGCTCGGGAACTTCCCGATGGGATCGACCGAGGGCGCCTCGTCGAGACGACGATGGAGTACCTGACGCGAGCGCACGAGTACGTCGTCCAGACCTACGGCGCCAACGCCGCCGGACCGTCGCCCGATCAATGGGCCGCCCGATCACCGGAACCGGAAACCGCGTCGGAGCCAGAAGCTGCGCAGAGAGGTGCAGCGTGAGGCGCGATCGGGTGATTCGAAAGGGCTACATCCACGTGCAGGCCGTCGGCCACCCACGTGCCGACGCGCAGGGCTACGTGCCCGAGCACATCGTGATCGCCGAGCGTGCGCTCGGCCGGTTCATCGAGTGGCCAGTCCTCGTGCACCACCACAACCGGATCAAAGCGGACAACCGAGGATCGAACCTCGTCATCTGCCAGGACGAGGCGTACCACCAGCTGCTGCACATGCGGCAGCGCGCCCTCGAGGCGTGTGGCCACGCGACCTGGAGGAGGTGCGTCTACTGCGGCCAGTACGACGCGCCAGAGCAGATGCAGGTCCACGCTCGAGGGCGAAGGACCGAGCAGTTCCATCACCGTGAATGCGTGCGGTTGAATCGCGCGCGAGTGAGGAGATGCGCATGAGTACCGAGACCAAGCCCTCCACCGCAGTCGCGACGATTGAACCGCCGGCGACGCCGTACGCACTCAGATCGCCGATCGCCGACGTTCTGCGCTCTCCAGAGGCCCTCGCGGTGATCGCACCACTCATCCCGAAGGGCGTCGACTTCGAGGAGGTGCTGATCGAGGTCTACCGAGCGTACACGGCAACACCGGAAATCGCACGGTGCACGGCGCCCTCGATTGCCCTGGCAGTCGGTACCGCCGTGCAGCTCGGCCTGCAGATCGGCCGGACGGTCCATCTCGTACCGGTACGAAAGAAGGTCAGCAAGGCAAATGAGCCAGAGCGTTACGAGCTCCAGCTCAATGCATGGACCGATTTCAAGGGCGACATCGAACTCGTCGTCCGGTCCGGCGCCGCACGGCTCGTCGAGGCGCACGCCGTCTACGAGGGCGATCCACTCTTCGACTACGAGCTCGGCGACTCGCCATTCGTTCGGCATCGACCACAGCTCGACTCTGCGAAGCGCGGGAAACTCATCGCGGCCTATTCGGTGGCGCACGTCGGTGGCGGCACGCTGAAAAAAATCGCCGTGATGTCGATCGCCGACATTGAGAAAGTGCGGAAAGGCTCGAAGCAGTGGAACCCGGACAAGGTGGCGGTCTGCCCCGAGTGGTACGCCGTGAAGACCGTGATCCATCGGAACTGCAAGGCGCTTCCGAAGAATGAGCGGCTCGCCCGAGTACTCGCGCTGTTCGAACACCAGGAGGCGGCAGATCGAGGCGACGAGGCCCTGGACGAGGTGCCGCTCGAGTTGGACCCCTCGCGAGAAGTGCGACCGTTGTCGTCGGTCGATGCGGAACCGAGTAGCCAAGGCCTGGGTCAGCCGACAGCGACTCCCCCATCGGCCGGCGACGACGTCGCGACGCGCGAGAGTCAGGAGGTCCAACCGCCGGCGCGGCCGGTGCACGAGCTCTGGCCGATGCCGTTCGGCGGCGAGTACGTCGGGAAGCCGATCGGCGACGTTTCAACGCCGGACCTCGAGAAGCTGCTCCAGTGGGCAATGCGGAACGGGAAACAGGCCGAGTTCGTCGAACGCGCGAGCCAGATATTAGATGATCGGCGCTGGTCGTCCGAGGCGGACGCAGCCGCGGGGGCGTCGGCCGAGTGACTGCTCACGAGCTGATCGCGCGCTGGAAGAGCCGCCAGGACGAATGGCGACGTCTGGGCGCGAGTGTGAGCGGCGAAGCGGTGGCCAGCGAGATCATTGGAGACCTTGAGGCGCTCGCGACGTCGCGTGACGAGGAGCTGCTGACGCCGCGCCAGGCCGCGACGCAGTGCGGATATCACGTCGAGTCGATCGGTCGACTGATTCGGTCCGGAAGACTGGCGAACCACGGCACGGCGCGCCGTCCACTCGTGAAAGCGTCGGAGCTGCCGCGCAGAGCGCCAGCGCAGGCGACGCTTGCCAAACGACCGCCGACGCGCGTAGTGTCCGCGCCATCGGCGACCGACGCGATCGCGCGCGACGTGATCGCAGGGAGGATCGGCCGATGAACGTGAGACCACGCGCACGCCGCTCGGCGCACCCGTCGCACCCGAGACACCTCATGGGACGACCGAAGAACTGTTGGACGCTTCGCGTTGGCGCGCACGGCCACTCCGTGACCGCGTTCGAGCGTCGTCCCGGCGGCCAGCTGTATCTGCGCTGGTGGACGCCCGGCGCCGCCGACACGCCCGGTCAGCGCCACCACCGCGCGCTGCGTCACAGCGACCGCGAACTGGCCACGCGGACGGCGAGTGACATCGCTGCGCAGCTGCTCGCGGCGACCAAGGCGGCCGAAACCGGTCGCGTTATCGTCGCCGAAGTCTTCGCCGCATACGAGGCAGACGTCGCGAAGCACACAAAGGGTCAGGGACCGAAGGAGATGAAGCGCCGGCTCGCGACCTGGACGCATTTCCTCGGCGCGACGCGCGAAGTGCACACGATCGACTTCCCGATGCTCGATCGGTTCGTGCGCGAGCGGCGCGAGGGATCGATTCAGGCGCCGGGGCACGAGCTCCCGAAGTCCCCGAGCAATCGCACGGTCGCGGCGGATCTCGAATTCCTGCGCGCGGCGCTGAACCACGCGACGCGTGTCGTTCGGCCGACAGGCGCACGTCTCCTGCTCGCGAACCCCGTCGCCGGCTACGAGCCGCCACGCTCCGCGTCACCGCGCCGGCCGGCCGTCACGTATGATCGATTCCTGAAGGTCCTCTCGCACGCCGACGCCGTTGACCCGCAGCGGCTCTTTGGCGGCTTCATGGTGCTCGTCGAAGGGTTGGGCTGGCGCGTGTCGGCGATCTGCGCGCTGCGTGCCTCACACGTCGATCTCGCTGCGTCCAAGGCGTGCCCGCACGGCCGGATCTTCAAGAATCCCGAGACCGACAAGGAAGGCGCCGGCGGTTGGATCCCGATGAGCAAAGCCGTGCGCGACGGCATCGATCGCATTCGCGCCGTCAACCCGTCGCTTGGCGACTGGCCGATGTTTCCGGCGCCCCGCGCTCGCGTCGAGCACGAGCGCGGGAAGATCCCGAAGGCCTGGACGCGACACCACGCGCGCCGGCTGCTCGAGCGCGCCGAGAAGAAAGCCGAGCTGCGGGCCGTCGAAGGCTCCGATTTCCACTGCTACCGCCGAAAGTGGGCGACCGAACGGAAGCACCTCCCCGTGCAAGACGTCGCGCGCGCCGGCGCGTGGAAGGACATCCAGACGCTGCAGCAGGCGTATCAGCAGCCCGACGACGCGACGATGCTCGCCGTGGTTACCGAGCCGACGAAGCTCCGAGACGCGGAGACCGCATGACGACCGTCCGAGCATGCGACAAATCTGCGACAATCGCGGTCGGTTACACCCAACATTCGCAGCGGCGTTGCCCAACCGGCGGAGCGCCGCTCACAGTGCTCGCCAACGCGAAGTTGGCGGGCTCGGTTGGCTGTGCCTGCTTCGGGAGCAGGAGGTCGCTGGTTCAAATCCAGTCGCCCCGACCACCTTTCTATTGAATAGCGGTCACGTTCGCCATCGCGGACGTGGCCGCTAGTGCGTTAGCCTAGGTCGTGTGCCATACGGCATCGGACGTCGTGACGCCGGCCCGCGGCAACTGCAACGTGAACCGCGACCCGACCCCGACCGTGCTCTCGACAATCAGATCGCCCTTCATCGCGCGGGCCAGGTCACGGCTGATCGTCAGGCCCAGGCCCACACCGCCGCGCCGCTCGGTGAGACCAGTCGCCAGCTGAACGAAGGGTTCGAAGATTGCCGCCAACTTCTCGCCTGGAATTCCGGGACCGTTGTCGGCCACATGAATGGACACGAACTGCGGCGTCGTGGCGAAGCTGAGCGTGATTTGCCCGCCGGCAGCGCTCGCGTACTTGACCGCGTTCGTGACGAGATTCAGAAGAATCTGCCGTGCGCGGTCCGGATCGACCCACATCATCGCGTCCACATCCGCCGGCCAATGGATAAGCGCGAAACGGCGTTCGTCGACCGCGCCGCGGAGCGTGTCTGCAACCTCGTGGAGCATCCCCTGAACGGAAACCGCGCTGAATCGGTACTCCAATCGGCCGCTTTCGCTTTGCACGAACGTGAGCAGCTCTGAGATCAGAGTGAGCAGGTTCTCCTGACTGCGCCGAATGCGCTCGAGGTCGACCATTTGTTCAGAGCTCACGGGCCCGCGGAGCCCCATCTCGAGCAGACTGACGTAGCCGCCGATGGCGTTGAGGGGCGTCATCAACTCGTGGCTCATCTTGCCGAGGAAGGTCGACTTCGCGCGGTTCGCGAGGTCGGCCGCATGGCTCAGCTCCCGGGCCTGACGATAGAGTCGCTCGTTGTCGAGTGCGAGGGCGCAGAGATCGGCGAGTCCCGTGGCGAGGGCGACTTCTTCCGTCGAGAATGGCGGGTCGCCTTCCCGCGTGACGAAGGTGATCGCCCCGAGCACCCGTGCGTGCACGACGAGCGGCAGGACCAACAGGGCGCCGAAGCCGAGCGCGCGACGCGCCGCCACGCCGTGCGCCTCGTTCCTGTCCAGTAAGCGCGGGTCCCTCGGGCCGGCACTCAGGGGCGGTGGCGGCGGGAACCATCGGTCGGCGAACAGTTGGGCAGCGCTTTGTCTCTCCGAATCCGGATGCGCGACGGGCAGGCGGTGAATGGCGCCGTCGAACTCCACGACATCCACGATGCACCAGCTGCCCTCGCGCGGCAGTGCACGCCGCCGAATCCTCTCGCGCACGGTTTGGTCGTCGAGCGACACGGCGAGGTCGCGGCCGGCCGCCGCCAGGAACGTGGCACGACGGTTTGCCGCGACCGCCTCGTCGGACGCGTCTCGCGCCCGCAGCGCCGCGAGCAGGAACTGCTCTGTGATCGCGCGTTGACGGATCAGCCCCAGCGCGGCCGATGCTTCCTCGACGGCGAGGCCGCCCTGCACCACGCTATCCATCGACGCCGGCTGCGATCGCCACGTCCTCGAGATCCGGAACGCCGACTGCGATCGCCGCGTCCTCGAGATCCGGAACGCCGACTGCGATCGCCGCGTCCGCGAGCTCCGGAACACCGGTCGTGATCCCGCGATAGTTCGATAGCGACTCTCCCATGATGGCGCCGTCGGACGTCAGGTAGTAGGCACGGAAGTCGGTCGCGTGCGCGCTGCCTCGCATCTTGACCACCGACAGCACCTTCTGGAGCTTGCCCTCGATCTCGACATAACGCTGCACGAGGATGTCGTCGGTGATGAACGAGACGCGCTCGTGCGTGAATCGCCCTCCGGGATTCGCGTCGACGACTTCGTCGGTCATCAGCACCGTGACGCCGGTCGCCGTGAGGGCGCCCACGAGGCGATACAGCGATTCGCGAAAGTCAGTGCGATACGTCGGCGCCAGCGCGACTTCGAAGCCCGAGAGCGAGTCGATGACCACGCGCGTCGCGCCAACGCGTTCGACCGCGGCCTGGATTTCAGCCAGCATCTCGTCGACCGACAGGTCGAGCGGCCGCAAATAGGTGATGGCGAGCCGTCCACCGTCGACCATGCTGTCGAGATCGATCGAAACCGTTTTCGCGCGCGCGAGATACGATTCGGGGTATTCCTCGAAGACCGCCACCACGCAACTCTCGCCGTCGCTGAGTCCCTGCGCGATGAAGTGCGTCGCAAACGTGGTCTTGCCGCTTCCAGCCGGACCGGTGAGCAGCACGACATCGCCGGCCGGAATGCCGCCGCCGGTCATTTCGTCGAGCCCTGGCACGCCGGTCGCGAGGCGCACGTTCCGCCGAACGACGCGTTGCCGCTGTTGTTCCGGGATGCGCGGAAAGACTTGCATGCCCGCGTCGGTGAGCCGAAACGTGTGCAGCCCCGGCATCGGGCTTCGTCCGCGAACCTTGACCGCGCGCAGCTTGCGCGTCGCTGAATTGCGATCGACGTCCTCGGACAGCCAGAGAATCGTGTCGGCCACCGTGAAGACGGGGTGGCGTTGCTCGGTGTCCGCGTATTCGCCGATCAGGAACGATGTGACTTCCCACGTCGTGAGCTGCTGCGCGAGACGGTTGACGAAGCGCGCGAGCTCGATCACGCCGCCCGATGCGGGCGACTGATGCTCGCCGACGATCGTCCGAAACGAATCGACGGCGATGAACGACGGCCGCACCGAGGCCACTTCAGCCCCAACACGCTGGAAGACGGCGTCGAGATTGCCGCCCGTCGCCTCCGCGGCCAGGTTGATGAACCGCACCGCCGAGGGAACGCGCGCCGCATCGAAGAAACCGAACTGCGACTGATAGCGGAGCATCTTGATCGTCGGTTCGCCGAGGACCGTGAAATAGAGCGCCGGCCGT
Source organism: uncultured Gemmatimonadaceae bacterium (assembly GCA_963736315.1). Lineage (GTDB taxonomy): Bacteria > Gemmatimonadota > Gemmatimonadetes > Gemmatimonadales > Gemmatimonadaceae > JAQBQB01. Next base: position 440,058 of record CAVTOB010000003.1, read on the forward strand.
TCACGCGTCGCGTTGGCGAACAGGATCTGTTGCACGAGCGTGGTCTTTCCCGACCCCGGCGCGCCCGCGATGAGGTTGAACGAGAACTCGCACAGCCCGCCGCCGAGGACGGCATCGAGGCCCGGCACGCCCGTGGCGACGTTGCGGATCACCAATGGATCTGAGACGCTCATGGCGCTCCCCCGACGCGTGCCCGACGTGTGTCATCGTGATCCAGGAGGTTTCGCGCCATTTCCGCTCCAATGAGGTCGCTCAAGATGTCGAAAAGCGCCGCGACCAGCGATTCGAGCGCGGCGCCTACAGCGTTGGCCCCGTGCCGCTCGACTGCCACGACGACGTCCAGATCAATTCCGAGCCCGGCGTATCGAATGGTGGTCCACACGGGCGGGTCGGACTCCACACGCGCGATGGCGCGTCCGACCAAAGCGCGGTATCCGTCCTCGCCGAGCGAGCGGCGGAGATTGTCCGATACGCGCGAGAAGGCGCGCTGCATGTCGGCGCCGGTCTGCGGGAGTTCCCCATTGGCCACCGGTCCGCGCCCAAGCAGCTCGCGGGCCAGTAATGGCGCGATCGGGGATTGTTGTGGGGGAGGGGAGGTCGAAGCTCCGATCTGCGCTCGACTGGGTTCCGTAATCACCTAGACACGGTAAGCGTCATCGGTGCGCACCAGCCATCGCACGAAGGGATGGCCGGGGTCCTACGCCACTTGGGGGAGCAGCACGAGCGGCGGCCGGGCGCCGCCCGAGGCTGCGCTATGGCGCGCCGTCTCGACGCGCGTACGCGGCGATTTGCAGCCGCGTGTGCAACGCGAGCTTCTCCATGACGTTGCGCACGTGACTCTTGACCGTGTGCGCCGCGATGTTGAGCCGTTGGGCGATTTCCTTGTTGCTCAGGCCGTCCCCGATCAGCTCGATCACTTCGCGCTCGCGCTTCGTCATGCGCACATCCTCGAGGACGTGCTCGCGGCCGTGGGCGACCGCGGCACTGGCGATTTGCGAGAACAGAGACTCCGCCATGCGCGGCGGCAACACCTTGCCCCCGGCGGCCACTGACCTGATGGTCGCCACGAACTCGTCGAACGAGGCGTCTTTGAGGACGAAACCGGACACGCCGGCGTTCACGAACTGCACGATGTCTTCGTTCATCGGAATGAGATCCATCACGATGATCTTCGTGCCCGGCGCCTGTTTGGTGAGGGCGGCGGCGACGCGCAAGCTGTCCTCGTCCCCCAGGCCGACGTCGAGGAGCAACACGTCCGGCTTGGCCTCATCGATGAACGCGGGATCGGCGACGCTCGTGCCGACGACGCGCAGATCGGGAAGCCGATCGAGCATCGCGGTGAGCGCCTCGCGCACGAGGCGATTGTCATCCACGATCGCAACCGTGATCATGTCACCGGGTAGAGGGGGCGCCGCCATGCACGTGGTGCGCGAATCGCGAGAAGCCACGGAATGGGCCGCCCAGGAACTGAATCTACCGCCGGCAACTACCGCGGCCATCCCCGGCGATTCGGGCGCGGTAGTAGGTCGCCTAGTCCGTTCGTGTCATTGTGGGCGGTCCATACAACTCCTACGGTACGTCCATATGACACGCAACGAAGTTTTCTCCCGAGCGAGCGCGGGCCCCGCGGCCAGCCGCAGCTCGCCAGACGAACGCTTGTTGCTGGACATCATCGACACCGTGCGCGAGCCACTGCTCTTGCTCGATTCCGACTTCCGCGTGACGCACGCCAACCGGACGTTTTTTCACACCTTTCGAGTCGCCGCTGAGGACACGATCGGTGAAGTGCTGTTCGCCCTGGGCAACGGTCAATGGGACATTGCGCCCCTTCGGGCGCTGTTGCACGACCGCCTCGTCGTCGAGCGTGAGTTGTACGACGTCGACGTCGACCACGTCTTTCCGGGGATCGGCCGAAAGATCATGCAGCTGAATGCCCGACTCGTCTCGCATGGTACGGCTTTTTCAGGGCTGATTCTTCTGGCGATCGAAGACGTGACCGAGCGACGGCTCACCGAGCGACTCCTCGCGGTTCAGCGCCGCGAGCTCGAGCGATCGAACACGGCGCTGAACGAGTTCGCGTTCGTCGCATCGCACGACCTCCAGGAGCCGCTGCGCAAGATCGTATCGTTTGGAGAGCGGCTGGGCACGTCGGCGGGACCGCATCTCGAGGGCAACGCGCGCCAATACCTCGACCGGATGCTCGATGCCGCGACGCGCATGCGCGCCCTCATCGGCGATCTGCTTTCGTATTCGCAGATCAAGACGAACGCGGCGGCCTTCGCGCCGACGAGCCTGGCCGCGATCGTGCGCGAAGTCGTCGCCGACCTCGAGACGGCCATCTCCGACACCGGCGCCCGGATCGAGGTCGGCACGTTGCCGGCGATCGACGCCGACGCGTCGCAGATGCGCCAGCTGGTGCAGAATCTCTTGAGCAACGCGCTCAAGTTTCGCCGTCCGGACGTGGCGCCGGTGATTCAGGTCGACGCCTCGCTCTCGCGCGACGGTGTCTGCACGATCACCGTGACCGACAACGGAATCGGGTTCAAGCAGGAACACGACGAAAAGATCTTTCGAATGTTCGAACGCCTCCATACGCGGACGCAGTTTCAAGGCTCCGGCATGGGACTCGCAATCTGTCGAAGGATCGTCGAGCGTCACGGCGGCAGCATCGCCGCGACGAGCATCGTTGGTCAGGGAACGACGTTCACGGTCACGCTCCCCGTCAACCAGGCAGAAGTGGAGTACACGCCATGATGATGAAAGACAAGCACAAGATTCCGATCACGATTCTCATCTGCGATGACGATGACGACGACCGGATGCTGACCCAACAGGCGCTCGAAGACGCGCACATCTCCAACGAGCTACGATTCGTCGAAGACGGCGAGGAGATGCTGGACTACCTGTACCAGCGTGGACGGTTCTCGGGTGAGACCGGAGCCGCGCCGCGGCCCGGCCTGATTCTGCTCGACCTCAACATGCCGAAGATGGACGGCCGAGACGCGCTGCGGCTGCTCAAGGGCGACGTCACGCTGCACGACATCCCGGTCGTGATTCTCACGACGTCGAACCTGGACGCCGATGTCATCAGGAGCTACCAGCTCGGCGTGAACTCCTTCATCACCAAACCGGTCACGTTCTCGGGACTGGTGGAGGCGATGAACGTGCTCGGCAGATACTGGCTCGAAATCGTCGAACTTCCGCCGGTAGCGGCGTAGGCGGCTTGGCCACGCCGCGACGCTCGCCCACGTCGCGGCATCGGTCGATAGATCGCACGTCGCCGGCGTACCTACTTATTCACCCGTTCGTGTCATAGGTGATGGCGGCGATGAGGAGTAGGCTCCTTGGATGAGCTTCCTCACGCGAATGATGTCGTATCTCACGCTCGGCTCCGCGCGGCCGATTCGGCGTCTTGCCGCATATTACGCGCTTCTCGCGATCGCCGGTCTGGTGGTGTTCCACTTCTTTCCGGTTCTCGACGGCCTACTGACCGGCGACCGCCTGCAACACCTTGCGAAGGCCCCTGCGGCGCTGTTGCGCGACAGCATTTCCGCCGCCCAGTCGCAAGCACCGCCCGCCGATCTCGTGGCGCGCGCCACGTTCGGCTTGAGCACCGCGTTCATCCTGCTCAGCACGCTGGCGCTCATGCTGCCGGTCACCTGGGTGTACATGTCGGCGCGATCGGCCCAAGGGCACAACCAGTCCGTCGTGCAAGTGCTGATCGTGCTGCCGATGATCGTCGCCGGTGTCGTGCTGATCGTGAGCAACAGCCTCGCCCTGGCGTTCAGCCTTGGCGGCGTGGTGGCCGCCGTGCGGTTCCGCACGAACATGTCCGACTCGCGCGACATCGTATTCATCTTTCTGGCCATCGCCGTGGGCTTCGCCGCAGGCGTTCAGGACATCACGATCGCGTTGACGCTGTCGTTCATCTTCAATTTCGTCCTCGTCTTCATCTGGCGATACGATTTCGGGCGCACCATGCTCGAGCCGACCGCCTCGTCGCAATGGGCCGAGCCGCTCGGCGACCTCGCCGGGAAGGACCACGGCGGCAACGTCGTTCCCGATCGCGACCTCGTTCTCGCGCTGACGCCGAAAAAAGTCGAAGCGCTGGCCGACCGATTCGAGCGTGTGCGCGTTCTCCTCGGACCGAATGGAAAGAAGCCGAGGTTCGACGCCGTCCTCTCCGTCACCACGAGCGAGCTCGAAGGTGCGCAGAAGCACATCGAGAAGACTCTGAACGACGTCAGCAAACGATGGAAGCTCGACGAAGTCATCACGAACGTCGGCAAGCCGTCCGAGCTGTACTACCTCGTTCGCCAGCGCAAATCGGTGACCGGCGACGCGATGGTGACGGCCATTCGGTCGGGCAGCAATGGGTTCATCGATCAGGCCAACGTGGAAGTTGGCGACGCGTTGGCAAAGGAAGCCGGCGAGGTTCGTCAGGAGCGCAAGAAGGCTGAGGCACCGGTATGAACGCCACATGGCGTGCCGCGTCGATCGTCTTCGGGACCGCGACCCTCGTGTCAGCGGTTTCAGGGCCCGCCGCGGCACAGCCTGGGCCTTCGCCTACGCTGAAGCCGGAAAGCGTCACCGTCGCCGCCGGAGCACGCTACCAGGCGGGCACACTCTATCGATGGTTCGCGGGTGGGACGTATCGCGACCTGTGGGCGATGCCGATTCGCGTCCCCGTCCTCGATTGGCAGACGTACCTCGGCGGGCTTCATCCGACGAAGGAAGGCGGCGGGATGCAGACCAAGTCGCTGCGTTTCGAGACCTCCGACGGCAGCGAGTACGTGTTCCGTCTCTCCGACAAGGGTGCGACGGGCGCGCCCGAGGGATTCCAGCACACGCCGGTCGGTCGATTCTATCAGGACCAAGTCAGCGCCGAGCATCCGGCGGCCGCCGAAATCTCGGCGCCGATCCTCGAAGCGACCGGCGTCCTGCATCCGACCGCGGTGCTCGTCGTCATGGCCAATGATTCCGCGCTCGGCAAGTTCAGCGCGGATTTCGCCGGCCGTCTCGGCATGATCGAGCAGTACCCGAACGTACCGAAGGGCGCCGCGGGATTCGCCGGCGCGACGAAGATCATCGACAGCCCGGAGCTGCTGAAGCTCCTCAACGAGGACCCTAGCGAGCACGCCGACGCCCGCGCGTTTCTTGCCGCGCGGCTGACCGATTTTCTGATCAACGACAACGATCGTCACTCTGGTCAATGGAAGTGGGCGCGGATGGAATCGGGGCCGAAGAAAGAATGGCAACCGATCGCGCGCGACCGCGACCACGCCTTCGTGTCGTATGACGGTCTTCTCCTGAGACTGGCCGCGACGGGCAAAACGAGCCTGATCTCGTTCGGCGACTCGCCGGACGTGGTGGGACTCACGCAGCCGAGAGACTTCGACGCGCGCCTGCTGGCTGGGCTCGAGAAGCCGGTCTGGGATTCGATCGCGCTGGCCGTGCAGGCCCACGTCACCAACGCGGTGATCGACGAGGCCGCGCGGGCGATGCCGCTCGAATATCAGGCGTCGGCCGCGAAGTTCGAGGCGGTGCTCATCGAGCGCCGCGACGCGCTGACGAGGGCGGCGGACCAGTACTACCGTCTGCTCGCGGCCCGGGTCGACGTGCACGGGACCGACTCGGCCGATCGCGCGCTGGTCGCGCGCACGAGCGATGGCATGGTGGACGTCCGCCTCGAGTCGGGAGGAACGGCGTTCTTTGCTCGCCGCTTCGACCCGCGCGAGACGTCGGAGATCCTCATCTATCTGCACGGCGGCGACGACACGGCTGTCGTGACGGGTCGCGTGCAGAAGAGCGTTTCCGTCCGCATCATCGGCGGAAACGGCACCAACACGTTCATCGATTCATCGACGGTCGGCGGACGGCCGCACAGCGCGCGTCTTTACGATTCGGGTACCGTTGCCGGCGTCTCGTACGGACCGGACACGATGTTCGACCGGCGGCCTTGGGAAACACGCAACGGAACGCTTGCGCCACCGGGCCCCGACGTCGGTACGACGTACACGCCCCGCGCGGGAATCAGCGACCATCGTGGCGTCGGCATCACGCCGCGACTCGGCGTCGCGAGGTACGCCTATGGATTCGACCAGCGCCCGTATGCGTCGATGATCGCGATCGACGGCGAGTACGCCACCGCGTTTCGCGGAGCGCGCGTCACCGTCGCGGCGGATCGGCGATTGGAGTCTTCGCCAATCCACTTTGCGGCCGTCGCGAGAGCGTCGGACTTCGAATTCACCAACTTTAACGGCTTCGGAAACGCGACCCCCGACTCCGGGGGCACGAACCCATACTTCGCGGTGCATCAGCGGCAGTGGATGTTTCATCCCGCCGTCGCGCTCGCGATCGGCTCGACGACCGACATTTCGCTGGGACCCGTCCTCCAGCGCTCCGTCAGCGACAGCGCGCGAAGCCCATATCTGGCGACGGCTCGCCCATACGGGTTTGGCTCCTTTACCCAAGCGGGGATGCAACTCGGCGCACGGTACGAGTGGCGGGCAACGCCCGACAGCGACGAGCACACGCATCACAGAGTACTAATCGAGCTCAACGGATCCTACTTCCCGGCCGCGATGGACGTGCAGTCGCCGTTCGAGGCGGTCGCAGTTGCGATCGCCACGTCGGTGACGATTCCCGTCCTTACGCATCCGTTGTTCATCGTCCGGACGGGCGGCAAGAAGTTGTATGGCGACTTTCCGTTCTACGAGGCGGCGGCCATCGGCGGCGAAGGAACGACACGCTACATGGATCCGCAGCGATACGCGGGCGACGCGTCGCTCTACGCGACGTCGGAGCTGCGCATTCCTCTAGCGCGATTCACGGTCCTGCTGCCGTTGCGCGCCGGGATCCTCGGCATCGCCGAGGCAGGGCGCGTGTACGTCGGCGGGAGCTCGCCCGGCGGATGGCATACGCGGACCGGCGAAGGAATCTGGCTCGGCGCGGCGGACGCGTCGCCCGTCGTCACGTTGACGCGGACGACGGAGCCCGGTCAAACCGGCTTGCGATTCGGGCTCGGTCTGAACTTCTGAGCGACGGCTGTATTCACACGCAAACATAGGAACGTCATGCGGTTCAGGCAGTCAATTGGTCCACTCGTCGCGTTGCTGGTCGCGTTGCTCGTCTTGGACTGCAAGCCACCGGTCGATCTCACGCCGCCGCCCGCCGCATCGCCGGCGGCCGAGGTCGCGTTGAGCGGGGCCTCGGTGATGGTCGGCGTTGGGGACATCGCCAGCTGCTCGCAGCGATTGAGCTTCGGCACGGCGCGACTGGTCGACAGCGTGCTTCGTGCCGACAGCATCGCCAAGGTGGACAACGCCGTCTTCACGCTGGGCGACAACGCCTACTCGTCAGGCACGACCGCCCAATTCAATCAGTGCTTCGCGCCGTCCTGGGGCGATCCGCAGAAGGGAATCATCAAGAGCCTGCACCCGTCTCCCGGCAACCACGAGTACCAAACATTGAATGCCGGTCCGTACTACAAGTACTTCGGAACGGCGGCCGGCGACGAAGGCAGAGGCTACTACAGCTACGACGTCGGCGCGTGGCACGTGGTCGTCGTCAACAGCGAGATCGTCGTGAACCCGAGCTTCACGGATTCCGCGCGGCATGCGCAGATGGAATGGGTCGAGAAGGATCTCAAGGCGCACAAGAAGCTCTGCACGGTCGCCTACTGGCACAATCCGCGATTCAGCTCCGGGTGGCACGGCAGCGACCGCCGGTTCATTCCGATGTGGCGGATCCTCTACGACAACGACGTCGATCTCGTGCTCAACGGCCACGATCACGACTACGAGCGCTTTCGCCCGATGACGCCGGACGGCGCCGCCGATACGACGAAGGGAATCACGGAGATCGTCGCGGGGACGGGTGGTGAAGAGCTGCGCGGATTCAGCAGCATCAACGCCAACAGCCTGTATCGGATCGAGGGGCGCGCCGGGGTGCTGCTGCTGACGCTCGGCGCCGCCGAGTACCGATCCGCGTTCATCGAGATCGGGGGACGGGTGTGGGATCAGAGTGGCGGAAAGTGCCACTGACGGGTTTCGAATATCGTTGGTCTCTTTTTTGGGAGGAATGATGGATACGGGTGTCGTTCGGCGGGCGAAGAGCAAGGGTCGGGTGCTGGTCGCATCGACCAACGCGGCCTTTGCCACGACCATTGGGCAAATGGTGTCCGAGTGCGGCTTCACGGCGGCATTTCCGACGGAATTCGAAGGGCCATGGCTGTCCCTGACGCGGACGCAGCCGCGGGTCGTGATCTGCGACTATGACGCGCAGGTCGGTCTGGTCCATCGGTTGATCGTCGAGAGCTCGGCTCGGCGCGTACCCATGGTGATTTGCCACGCGTCGGAGAAGAGCGCGGCGGTGACGGCGTTCGCGCCGGCGGAGCGGGTCCGGTGGCTCAAGCTTCCCGTGTCGCCGGCGGTCTTCGGCCAGGTGCTGCGCGAACTCGTCCCTCCGGCGAGAAACGCGGCCGCGTAGGTTGTATAATGTTGTATGTTAGAGTGCTAATGGCACGACTGATGCCTTAGATGAGTAGTTGATTACCTTGGCGCTTTGCCAAGACTCGTTGCCTGGAGGCAACACCCTATGAAACGATCCACCATTCTCACGACATCCGCCGCATTGCTGCTCGTCGCCGGCGTCGCCCACGCCCAGGGCAATCCGGGCCGTGGTCGCGGCCGCGGTCAGGATCCCAAGAGCGTCCCGCCGCAAGAGCAGCAGCAGCGCGTGAACGATCAGCGCCAGCGCGACACGGCCTACAAGGCCGCGCTCGCCGACCGCGTGCGCAATACACAACAGGCGTCGGAGGCGTTGCACCAGCAGAGACGCAGCGCGCAGTACAGCGTGAACCAGCAGTACGAGGCGAGGCTGCGACAGCAACAGCAGCGACTGAACATCCCGCGCGAGGTCCAGCGCGACCCGTACTACTCGGCGCCAATGACCTTCCGCTATACCGTCGGGTCGACCGAGCGGGAAACCAACCGCTATGGGGCCGACGTGATGCGACAAGCGGTGAACAACGGCTATCAGCAGGGATTCAAGGCCGGGCGCGCCGATCGCAGGGACCGCTGGTCTTCGAACTATCAGCAATCATATGGCTATCAGGATGCCAACTTCGGCTACAGCGGCAACTACCTGCCGCAGAGCGACTACAACTATTACTTCCGCGAAGGGTTCCGTCGCGGCTACGAAGACGGATTTGCCAGGCACGCCCAGTACGGCACCGTGGTGAACGGTTCCCCGTCGATCTTAGGCGCGATCCTCACGGGAATTCTCGGGCTCCACAACATTGGTTGAGTAGCGCCGGGGTCGGGCAGCACCGGGGGCGGCGCGCGGCGCCGCCCCCGTGCGGCTTGACCCCCACCTGATGACGCCTTGCCGCCGATCGGCTCACTGGAAAGCCTTCCGCGCATCGCATGGGTCCGGGATCTTTCCATCCGTAGCGCCGGTACGATCATCGGCGCGGTCTCCCGGCCACGTTGCCGCCGGACGCGGTGATCTCCGATCAGCCTACCAATTCGAAAACCGAGGATGCCAATGGGCTTCGCTCGATTTGCTTGTCTCTGCGCATCGGTCGCCGTGGTCGCCTGCTCTCACACGTCGTCGGTCCCGCAAGGCGGCGTGACGTCGTCCGCACCGGCGCCAACCTCGAAAGAGGACCGGGTCGACTTCACGCGCCAGCTCCGCGAGCAGCTCTCGCTCACACCGGCCGAGATCAAGGGGCTTCAGTTCTATCTCGCCAAGCCGATCACGCTGCAGCGCGAACTGTCATCGGGCGACCGCCAGGTCAGCCACGGCAAGCTCGTCACCAAAGACGGCAAGTACATCGAAGAAGTGGACGTCCTCGACGGCACACCCGGCGTGGCTGTCGACGTGAACCCGGACGGCAACACGATCGACATGAGCTTCGAATCCGGCACGAAGCTCCGGTTCACGGGCCTGCTCTACACGCTCCTCGCCGACACCTGGGGCGGCAAGGACGGCGCAGGCAAGATCACGTTCGATGGCCGCGTCTACGACGCGATCAACCACAGCTACCTTGCCCACCTGTCCATCGACCGGCAGTCATTGTCCAAGCTCGAGACGAACCGCCGCGTGCTGAAGGGTGTGCGTGTAGACACCACCTCCGCGCGCCCGCCCGTGCCGCGATAGCGAAGTTTGACCGGTCCACCGGTCCACCGACCTACGGCCGCTGGGCGTCCTTCCAGCTCCGCGGCGCCCGGTCGCACTGCGGAACCTGCATCGGCTGTCCGGTCCGCGGGCTCGTCGGCGGCACCCGCCGCGCTCGTGACACGAAGTTCGGATCCTCGGATGCCTGGTACGCGAACATCGCCACCAGCGTCGCGTTCCGCTTCACCTCGTCGAAGTTGACCTTGTCGTAGGTGTCGCGGTTGGTGTGCCACGTGTAGTCGGTGTACGACCAGTCCGACGACGACAGGAAGAACGCCGGCGCGTCTCGGCAGTCGAACGCGTCGCTGTCGGTGCTCTCGTCGTGCGCGACGCCGGGCAGCATCAGCGCCACGTTCTTCGTCAGATCCGCCGGCATGCGCGACATCCAGCGCGCCAGCGACGGCGCGGCGTCGATGAAGCCGTTCGTCTGCACCGAGTCGATCTCGCCCGTGCCGTTGTCCTGATTGAACAGCGCCTGGAGTCCCTTGAGGATCTCCGGATGGTCGGCGGCGAAGGCCGACGAACCGATGTCGCCCTCCTCTTCCCCGCTCCAGTGGCCGACGAGAATCGTCCGCTTGGGGTTCGGATACGCCGTTTTCAGGATGCGCATCGCCTCGAGCATCGTGATCGTGCCGGTCCCGTTGTCCGTCGCGCCACTCCCGGCGTCCCACGAATCGAGATGCGCCGAGAGCATCACGTACTCGTTGGGCTTCTCCGACCCGTTGATCCTGGCGACGGTGTTGAAGACCGGGGCCTCGTTGGGCGCCAGCGTGGCCTCGGCGACCGCGCGCACCCGCGGATGCTGTCCGTTGGACGCGAGCCGGGCGAGCAGCGTGTAGTCCTCGCACGAGACGTCGAACGAGGGCACGAGCGTTGCGCGCGCCGACTGGATCTTGTCCACGCCCCATCCGCGCGACCACGTATTCGACAGAATCCCGGCGACGCCGGCACGCTCGAGCACCGGGCCGAGCATGCGGCCGCTGACGCGCGCCGCGGCGAGCCGCGCGTTCCAGTTCTGTTGCGCGCTGTCACGCAGCGCGACGGCGTGGTGGTAGACGGCCGAATCGGCCCAGAAGCGAATGTCGGAGTCGGGACGGCAGGTCGTCTGCGGCATGCTCGCGAGCACGAGCTTTCCTCTTACGCCGCCGAGCCATCGCACGAAGCCGGCGCTGTCACCGATTTCCGCCGCGGTCGGAATGATGACGACGTCCGCGGTGACGCCGCCCGCCGGCGTCGCCGCGCTCCACGCGTGCATCGTCGCCTCGAGCACGCGCACGCGCGGCGAGACGAGTTGGAGGCTGCTGGGCCCGCGCGTCCAGTCGCGCCAGGTGCCGTACTGCTCGTTCTTGGCGTCGACTCCCCACGCCTTGTATGTGCGGAGCAGCCACTCGTTCGCCGCACGGTTCGCCGGCGATCCCGTCAGCCTCGGCCCGATGGAATCCATCAGCACCTGAGCGAGACGGGACGCTTGCGACCGATGCATGCCTTCGTCGTAGATCTTCTGGACGTTGGGGTCGCCGGTGGGATTGTCCTGGGCGACCGCCGACGAGGCGGACGCAAGGATCGAGACGAGAGCGAGAGAGACGACGTGAGATCGTCGCATGAATCGAAGTGAGGGTCAGTTCACAAGAGTGGGCCGGGCCGGGCGACCGGCGCAGCGACACGCAGAGTTCTCAGTTGCCAGGTCAAGATTCCCGCTTACACCGGTCCACCCCTTCTCAGGGCCTGCCTCCGCCCCGGCCCGTCGGACTTCCGGCCTGCACGGCGGCTGCCCCCGGAGCGGTCGTGCCGTCCTTTAGGATCTTCTGACGCGCGAGGTAGGTCTCGCCGTCGGTGATCCACGGTGCCGGCGGATCTCCCTTGAGGAAGTAACCGAACCACTCGAGCTGTCGGTGAAGGTAGTCCGCCTGGCTCTCCGGACGGGCGACGTTGTGGTTCTCGCCCTCGTAGACGAGATAGACGACCTGCTTCCCCAACCGCCGGCCGAAGTTGTACAGCTCCTCGCTCTGGAAGTGGTTCACGTTTCCGTCGGCGTCGCCTTCCTCGAGCAGAAGCGGCGTGTGGAGCGAATCGACCGCGTACACGGTCGAGTTGCGGATGTACGCCTGCGGGTCCTCCCACAGCGGGACCTGCATGCGCTCCTGGCTCGTCTCGTAGTGGCCGGTCTCGGGGAGACCGCTGTTGCCGGACGTGTAGCCGTACATGCTGATCAAGTCGGTGAGCGGCGCGCCGGCGATCGACGCCGCGAAGGTGCCGTGGTTGTGCACCGCGTAGAACGCCGACTGATACCCGCCCCAGGAATGCCCCATGTTGCCGACGTGCTTCGAGTCGATGTCGGCGACTTTCGACTCGACGGCGGCCACGGCCGACGTCACGCAGTCGAGCCCCGAATATCCCGGATTGCGCGCCTGGAAGACGATGTCCGGACGCAGCACGAAGTACCCGTTCTGCGCAAAAACCGCCGTGTTATAGGGATTCCGCTCGTTGGGCATCAGATACGTGTTGAAGCCCTGCGAGAGTTTTTCATAGTAGTAGACGACCATGGGATACTTCTTGCCCGGTTCGTAGTTCGCCGGATACGTCAGCATCATCTGCAGCTTGTCGCCGCGCTTGTTGCTGTAGTTCATCAGCACCTGCTTCGGCCACGCGTAGTCGGTCTGGAACGCGTTCGTACGCGAAACGGGTTTCGCGTCGGCGAGCGACGCCGTCGCCACGAAGTAGTTCGGCGACTCCTCGGCCGTCTGCTCCTCGAGCAGGAAGACGTCGGCGTTCTCGGCGCGTTTGAGGCCGGAAACGTTCTTGTCGAGCCAGACGAGCGGCTGCGCCGGCTGGCCGATCGCGAGCCGAGTGTATCCGCTCTTCTTGTTGTACTCGCCGGTGGCCGACAGCACGAGCGGCTTCGATGCGTCGATCGTTCTGCCTTCACCGTCGAGTTGACACGGCGTCGCTCGCGCGCCGGCGCCTCCTCTCCCTCCGCGACCGCCGCCACCGCCGAACCCGCCGCCTTCGTTGATGCATCGGTAGACGGTCGAGTCTTCGCGTCCGCGCGTGAGGCGCGTCGCCGACGATCCATCGATCGCGATCTGCCAGAGGTCGAAGCGGTCGTTCACGAGAACCGACTTCTCGCCCGTGGTGAAGCCGGCGAGCCCGTACGCGCGCCGCTCCGGCACGGGATGGTCGTCCTCGGTGTTCACGAAGCCCGCTTTGAGCTTGCCGGTCAGGTTCGTGCGCGCGCCGCTCTTGAGGTCGAGCACGTTCCACTGACCGTCCTGCTGGTACGCGGCGTATCGGCCGCTGGGGCTGAGCGTCGCGCCGTAGAGCGACTTGGTCAGGATCTTCGTGCGCTTGCCGCTGCCGACGTCCACCGAGTAGACGTCGCGATACTGGCGCCCCGACATGAACTCGCGGGCGTACGGACCTTCATCCGTCGCCAACGCCGCCGCTCCGTTCTCGGAGAGCTGCACGGTCTCCAGCGGATCGACGCTCAGGCGAACGATCGACGGCTCGCCGATGTGCCAGGAAACCAACGTCGTGCGCGAGCGGTCCTGGTTCGCGCTGACCTCCTGCTGGTGGAACTCGCGCACGTCCTTCCAGTGCCAGACCTGCACCTTGGCCGGCGGCAGCTCGCCCGGCGCTCGGCGCTCGGGTGTGATCTTGGGCTCGCGCAATGCGACACCGAAGAACAACGTCGCCCCGTCGTCGGACCAGGTCGGCGTGCGATATGCGGCGACGCGAAGTCCGGCGGGGAACGACCGGTCGTTCGAGAAATCATATACCTGTTTCTTGGTCCCGGCGCCGACGCCTTTCCAAGCCAACACGGCGTACGCGGTGTCGGCGAATGCGCTGTCGGCTTTGCTCCGCATGGCCGCGAGGTCGTCCGAGTGCGCGCGCCACGTCAGTCCGGTGTAGATCGCGTCGCTCGCGTCGAGAGACTTGATCGCTCCCGTTCGCGTGTCGATCACCTGGACGCCGTTCCCCGTGTGGCCGTCGACGTCGATGGTCATGGCGAGCATCGCGCCGTCTTCGCTCCACGACGACTCCGAGACGTTGCCGAACGCGAGCTCGGTGCCCGCCTCGAGGTCACGCACGATGACGTCGGCCGCGCGGCGCCCGCCCGCCGGATAGCGGCGCAGCGCGACGTGCGAGCCGTCGCCGCTGAGCGTGTACGATTGGACGTCGTCGAGGGTCGTGACGGCGCCCGTTCTCAGATCGACGACGCCCACTTTGTTGCGGTTGGGAGCCGCGCCGTTTTCAGCCGGCGCTCCGCCGCCGCCTCTCCCTCCCCCGGCGCGTCCTCCGCGGCCGCCGCGACCACCGGCGGTGTCCGGCGCGATCGTGTAGAGGAGCCAGCGGCTGTTCGCCGAGAATTGCGGGTTGGTCGCCGAGCGCGCCGACTGCTCCTTGTCCGCGCCGACGGCGCGATAGTGAAGCTCCGTCGTTCCGTTTCCGCGCCGGAAGTCGTAGGCGACCCATTTCCCGTCCGGTGAAAGTGCGCCGGCGCCGAGCGTCTCCCATTTGGCGTAGTCGGCACTGGTCAGCGTCGGCTTCGCAGCGGGGGGCGCGTGCGGTTGCTGCGCGCAAAGAGGCGCTGCTGTCAGGACGATGGCGAGAAACCAGCCGGAGCGCGGCATACGAACCTCGAGTAAAGGCAGGGAGATCATGAGATGATATCGTGCGGATGGCGCGTTTGCGAATTCGTCCGCATCGCATGCGAACATCGCGACCGGGAGCGGCGCTTACAAGCAAGACAGCCCGCGGCGCGAGGCCGCGGGCTGTCCCCCATCCTATCGAAAACTCGCCTACGGCTTGCGATCGAGACACCCCGTAAACAGCGGGTTCGTCAGTTCCGACGTCGCAACCGGGAGGACGATGGTGTGACCGTAGGAACCACCCTTGAAGTACTGGCCAGTCGGATACACCTGATCCTCGGTCCGGCCGTACTGCCGCATGAGCCGGCGCATGTCGTTCAGGCGCTGGCCGCGGCCGAACGTCCAGAAGGCCTTCTCGCGGAAGAACAGCGTGACCGCATCGTCCTTGGTGGTGGGTGCGGTGAGGTTGGTCATCGAGCCGGGCTGGAAGTTGCTGATCTTCGGCGGCGCGGAGCGGAGCGCGTTGAGAATCGTGGTCATGCCCGCGTAGTCGCCGGCGTTGAGCTTCGCCTCGGCCTCGACCAAGCGCGCGTCGACGCCGGAAACCTCGGGGATCGGGTCGAATCGGCCCCAGATGAGTTGCACGAACTGCGGCGTCGACCCGTCCTCCGCGACCACTTTCGGCGAGACCTGGCTGCCCGGCTTGATCAAAACGCGCGGGTCGTTGGCCGACGCGAACGGCAGAGCGTTCTTGGTGGTGGTCGGGGCGCCGTTGACGATCTCGAAGCTGTCGCTGACGCTGAGCCGCGCGGTGGAGTTGACAATCGACCAGAGACCTAGGCTCACGTTCTTCGCCTGTGACGTGGCGAAGTAATACGCGTAGGTCGACGGGACCGCCGCCGACGGCACGAGCGCCGCCGCTTCACTGAACTTCCCCTGGTCGACGAGTACACGCGCCTTCAGGATCAGCGATTGTTGGTGAATGAACTGCGCCTGCGCGCTCGTGCCCTTGTTGATGATGATGGCCGTGTCGAGGTGCGCAGAGGCACTGTCCAGCACCTGGGCGTCGGTCAGCGCCGGACCGTAGGTCACGACGCCGGCGATGGTGTGACCGAGCGGAATGCCGTTGCAGTAGTTCTCGGCGAGTGACAGCTCGAGGAAAGCGAGCGAGTTGTACATCTCGCCCAGGTCCGCCGTGCTATCGGGGATGTACTTCGACACGGCGGCGATCGCGTCGCGCACGAAACCTCGCTGCTGGCTGACGCTGGTGTACGGATTCGACGGATTGTCGTCGCCCATGGACCGTTGGTCGATGTCCTGGCGCGTGTTCTGGAAATCGGCATTGTGGTACTCGTCCGTCAGGTTGCCGGCCTCCTCCCACAGACACTCGGAGTTGCCGCCGCAATCCACGACGAAGCTCGTGCGACCGACGGCGCCGACCTTGAGCGCGAAGGCCGCCGCGGGGGTGGTGACAGCAGATGGATCGATCAGTCCAGGGTTCTGCGGCGCCAGCAGTTCCTGCTTCACGTTGCAGCCTGCCACCACCGCCACCGTCGTGGCGGCGGCGAAGAATGCCGCGATGAACCGGGCACGATCTCGAATGCTCGTCATGATATCGTCTCGGTTGGGTTCAGTATTTGAGGTTGAGTCGCACGGTGAAGTAGGTCGGCGCGGCCCCGGTCTGGAACTCGTTCTGTACTTCGGACGACCCGCTCACGCCATAGTTGGCTTCGGGATCGATGCCCCAGAAGTTCGACCAGAGCTTCAGGTTTCTCGCGGCGAACACGAGGTTGGAGCCGTTCTGCGCGCGCATGAGATGCGTGACGCGATCCGGCAGCTGGAGGATGGCCGAGGCCTCACGCCACTTCCAGAACTGGCCGTTCATGAAGTAGCCAGCGCCGGATTTTGCCGACACCCCGTTCGGGTAGGAGGTGCCGTACGTCTTGGCGATCGCGGCCGCTTGTTGCGCGAGCGGCGCGTGCGGATCCTGCGTCGACTGGCAAGACCGCGGCGTGGAGTTGCACTGGAAGTTGTCGGCGCCGTCCTGGGTGCCGTAGCCGCCCTTGTAATCGAACAGCGACGTGATACGGAGGCGACGGCCGAACAGGTCCCATCCCGTCTGAACCGAGAACAGATCGCGCGGGATGCCGTTCCCGAAGTTCTTGACCACCGAGTCGACGTGCACCTCCGAGACCTGCAGGACGCCGTCGCCGTTGTCGTCGTGATACGTGTACGGCTTGTACCACTGCGCGTCGATCGGATCGCCCGCGTGCTGCTCGGTGAGGCCGCCAGCGCCGATGACGCGCGCCTTGCCCGTGGACGGATCGATGCCCAGGTCGAGAACGAGCGCGGTGTTGTGCG
Source organism: uncultured Gemmatimonadaceae bacterium (assembly GCA_963736315.1). Taxonomy (GTDB): domain Bacteria; phylum Gemmatimonadota; class Gemmatimonadetes; order Gemmatimonadales; family Gemmatimonadaceae; genus JAQBQB01. The sequence goes on from CAVTOB010000003.1 coordinate 457,190, forward strand.
AACCCGTGAGGGTCACGTCCCAGCCGAAGTTCCGCGTGTCGAAGATAGACCCGCTGATCTGAAGTTCGTGTCCATAGTTGCGCGTCGAGCCGACGTTCTGGAGGAGGCTCGAAACCGACGAACCCGCGGAGGCGGCGATCGGCACGCTGATCAGCGCGTCGTGCGTGCGCTTATCGTAGTACGTGTACTCGATGCGCACCCGGTTGTGCAGCACCTGAGCGTCGACGCCCGACTCGATTTCGGCGGAGCGCTCCGGCTTGAGGTTCGAGTTGCCCGGGCTGCTCGACGCGAGGCTCGGCGTGTCGGTGCCGCTGGTCGAGCTGCGGCCGTCGATCGTGACCGTGCCCGGGTTGAAGAGCGCCAGGCCCTGCGTACGTCCAGGCTGCACGCCACTGGCTCCATACGATGTGCGGAAGCGGAACTGGTCGAGCCAGTTGTAGTGGGGGAACCAGTTCTCATCCGACATCAGCCACGAGAGGCTCGCCTTCGGATAGAGAATTCGCTGGAAGTTCGTGCCGAACGCGCTGTTCTGGTCGGAGCGCGCAGCCACCGTGAAGAACATCCGGTCGCGGAACCCAGCCTGTTCCTGCAGGTAAACGCCCAGCGTCTTGGTCGCCGTCGGCTGGGTCTCGCTGGCGCCGATGGCCGTCGACGCGCCGACGGACGACGCACCCGGCGGAAGCCCTTGACCGTTCGAGTTGACGTTGTCGGACTCGAGGTTGGTGTAGTCGGCGCCGACCGTGGTCTTCAGGTTGAGCGACGACGTCGCGTTCCAGCTCGACGTGCTCACGACCCGGGCCGACAGGTTGCGGTTGTCACTGCGGTTGTCGGTCACGTTGCCGATGCGCGCAGTCGCGTTCTGCGGCGGGCACTCGTTGAGGCCACAGAGGTGATAGAAGTCGACCGACGCGAAGTCGATCCCGACCGTCGCCTCGTTGTCCATCCAGGCCAGCGGACGCCACGTGGCGTTGAAGCTGCCGAGCATACGCTGGACGTCGTTCGAGCTTCCGGCCTGCATGATGTCGCCCGGCGCCCACTGCAAATAGTCGTTGAGCGGAGTGCCGTCGACCTGGTTCACGACCTTGTCGAGACCGGGACCCTTGAATCCGTAATTCTGGAGACCGGTGTACAGGAGCGCGATGATGAGATCGCTCTCCGGCATGATCCGGTTATCGATCTTCGAGAAGCCCGCGGATCCGGTCAGATCGAACTTCGGGCTGACAGCGGCCGAGAGATTGACGCGCGTCGACAACTGTTGCTGGGCGAGCGGGTGGAACCAGTCGTCGCGAACCCGCTACGCCTTGGGACTGGAAGCGCTGGACCTCGAAGCCCGGCATCTGAATCGGACCGACTTCGTTGTTCAGGTCTCCGCTGGCGAAGAAGCGAACGGCGTCGCTGCCGCCGCTGACCTGTACGCCCGCTTCCTTCCTGTTCCCCATGTGGATGAAGGTGCGGCTCGGATCGGCGAGCAGATTGTAGTGCGTGACGCTGTCCGAGATGCACGTGCTCGTCGAGGTCGGGGTGGTTCCGGGAGGCGCCATGGTCCCCAACTGGCAACGCACGTCCTTCGCGGGGTTGGCGAGCGTATGCCCCCAGTTCGCGTACATGTCCGGATAGTTCGTCCGGTCGTCGACGTTGCCGATCGAGCCGTAGTACGACCAGCGCGAGGCGCCGGCGCGACCCTTCTTGGTGGTAACGACGACGACGCCGTTCGCCGCGTCCGTTCCATACAGAGTGGCGGCGGAGGGTCCCTTGACGATCTCGATGTCCTCGATCTCGTCCGGATTGAGCGTATTCAGCAGGGAGAAACGGGTATCGGTACCCGATGAGAGGTTGTCGGTCGAGATTCTCACGCCGTCGACGACCCAGATGGGCGCGTTGCTCAAGCTGATCGACGATACGCCGCGAACCCGAACGGTCGGCGCGCCGCCGAGGGTCGATCCCGGCAGTACGACGACGCCCGGCGCCTTGGCCGTGAGCATGTCGGCGGGAGTCGAGATCTGGCTCTCCTCGACCTTCTTGCCGACATCGCCCAGCGTGGCGAGCGCGTTTCCGAGCTCCACCTTGCGCTGCTGGCCCGTCGCCGTGGTGACGACTTCCTCGAGCTGCGCCACCGCGATGTCGAGCGCGAAGTCGCTCGTCGTGGTTCCACCGGCGCTCACTTCGACGGTTCGCTTTACCGAGCGATAGCCGACGCGGAGCACCTGGAGTTGGACGCTTCCCAGAGGGACGTTGCGCAGCGTGTATTTGCCATCCTCACCGGAATTGGCAGAGATGCTGCCACCGATGACGATGACGCGGGCGTCGACGAGCGGCGCATTGCCTTCGCGCGAGGTGATGTGTCCGGTGATGGTCGCGCCCTGCGCGGCCAGCCGGCCGCCGAGGGAAACGAGCGTGAGCGCTGCACCTGCGACGACGATCTTCCAGCGTCCCAAAGTCATTGTCACTCCTTTCAGGGAGGTCGGACAGGAAACGACCGACATATGTAATCGGCCAAACGAACCGGCCCCGGAGTTCGGCGGCGGGGCGGGTGGTTGTGGGCGGACTGCCGTTCGAGCTGCTGGACTGCGTGGACTGCGGGTGGACTGCCACGGCGCCGACATGTCCGACCCAGGACTGACCGGGGTTCGGGGTGGGGGAGACGCTACGAGCTCGGGGAATCAACGTCAAGAACCACAGGCGCCAGCAGATCGGTCACATAATAGATGTAAGCGTGCTGCCGTTCTTCGGTTCCCCTTTCAGCAGCAGGCCAGCGCTGGTGCGATGCCGCCGCGCAACGCATTTTCGCATCGTCGCACTTTGAAATCACCCGAGGAGACCACCTTGTCCCGGATCATGCGTCCCACCCGAACGCTGTTCCTGCCCATCGCTCTGTCCGCCGCCGCCTCGGCCGCCGCACAACGATCGCCGAGCGCCGGAGGAGGGTCGTCGATTCCGACGCCGGAGTCGGTCATCGGCTTTCCCGTGGGTGAGGACTACAAGCTCTTCACCTACGACCAGTCGATCGACTACTTCCACAAGCTGGCTGCGGCCAGCAACCGGGTCCGTCTGATCACGGTCGGCAAGACGGCGTACGGAAAGACGTGGACGGCGGTTCTGATTTCTTCACCGGCGAACCTCGCCCGGCTCGACAAGATCCGCGAGACGAACATGAAGCTCGCGCACCCGGCCGGGCTCACCGACGCCCAGGCGCGCGAGCTCGCGCGACAGGGCCGCGTGATCGTGGACATCAGCGGCGGCTTGCACGCGTCGGAGATCGCGGGATCGCAGCATACGCCGCAGGTCGCCTATGAGCTGCTGTCGCGCGCCAACGAACCGGAGATGAAGACCATCCTCGACAGCGTGGTCTTCTTCCTCTGGCCGTCGATCAATCCCGACGGCCAGGACATCGTCGTGAACTGGTGCCGCGCCAACCAGCCGGACGCGGAGCACAACGGCCGCGGCGCCGTGCCGATGGAGCTCTACGAGAAGTACGTCGGGCACGACAACAACCGCGATTCGTACATGCTCAACGTCGTGGAATCGCGCGTCATCCAGCGGACGTGGCGCGAGTGGGAGCCCGACGTCATCTACGTGCAGCACCAGTCGTCTCCCTTCCCCACCCGCATCTGGATTCCGCCGTTCGCCGACCCCGTCGGCCTGCGCGTGCCGCCGATCATGGCGCGCGAAGTGAACGCGATCGGCACGCGCATCGCCGAGCGGCTGGACGCGAACGGAATGCCCGGCGCGGTGTCGCAGCTCGAGACGTACGACGCGTGGTACCCGGGCTACATCGACTACATGCCGATGTACCAGAACATCCCGTCGTGGTGGACGGAGACGCAGGGCGGCAACTGCGCCACGCCGCGCACGTCCACCGTCGCCGATCTTCCGCCAGACTACGCCGAGCTACGCCCGACGTCGCTCTACTCGAGTCCGTGGGCGCAGGGAAAGTGGGGGCTGCGCGACGCCGTGAACTACATGGTCACCGCGGACATCGCGACGCTCGACTACGCGGCGCGCTTCAAGAGCGAGCTGTTGTTCAACCGTTATCAAGCCGCGCGCAACACGATTCAACAGTTCAAGACGAGCGGCCCGTACGCGTACTTCATCCCGCAGGAACAGCACGATCGCGTGGCGCCGGTGGAGATGCTTCGGCGAATGGCGTTCATGGGAATCCGCGTCGAGCAACTGAGCCGCGACGTCAACTACGGCGGCGCGAGCTACCCGAAAGGCACGTGGGTCATCCCCATGGACCAAGAGTACGCGCAACTCGTGCGCGAGCTGTTCGAGCCGCAGAAGTATCCCGACATGGGCGAGGACACGCCGTACGACGCGGCCGGCTGGACGCTGCCGTACCAAATGGGCGTCAACGTCGTCGAGGGAAAGTCGCCGCTCACCGACGACATTCGTGGCGCGCTCACGCCGCTGCGCGGCACGACGGTCGACTGGCACACGGATGCGACCGAGCCGTTCACGACCAACGCCGAAGCGGCGGGAATCGTCCCAGCTCCGGGCGAGATCTCCGGAACGGGCGACGCTCTGCTGCTCGATCCCGCGCAGAACAACTCGTTTCGCTTGATCAATCGCGCGCTCTCGGCGGGTGCGTCGCTGCGATTTGCCCCGGCGTCGGGCGGCCACGGAGCCCGCTACGTCGTCACCGGTCTCGACGCGGCCAAGGCTGACGCGTGGGCGAAAGAGTTGTGGATCACCGCCGAACGCACGTCCTCTCCGCCGCCGGCGGCGAATTCGCCGACGCGAATCGCGCTCTACAAGTCGCAGCCAGGTGTGATGGACGAAGGGTGGACGGAGTGGCTATTCGACACGTTCAACGCGAAGTACACGCTCATCACGCCGAACGATCTGCGGGCCGGGAATCTTGGCAGCAAGTTCGATGTGATCGTCGTCGGCTCGCAGGGGGTCGGCGGACGAGGCGGACGGGGGGGTGGGGGCGGCGGCGGCGGCGGCGGTCGCGGAGGAAGAGGCGGCGCGGCGCCGGACAGCTCCGCGGCGGACGAACAGCGCGCCGTGGACGAATTCGTGCGCGGTGGCGGAACCGTCGTCGCGTGGAATCAGGGCGCGAACTCGATCATCAGCGCACTGCATTTGCCCGTGCGAAACGTCGTCGCCGGACTTCCTCGCAAGGAGTTTTTCACCGGCGGATCCATCATGTCGGTCATCACCGACCCGACGCATCCGGTGATGGCGGGAATGCCGGAGCGAGCCGACGTGATGGTGTTCAACAGTCCGGTGTTCACGACGCTCGAAGGATTCGACGGGGCCGTGCTCGCCAAGTTTCCGGGCGACGTCACGCCGCTCCGGTCAGGGTTCCTGAACGGCCTGCCCCACATTCAGGGCTACGCCGCGGCGCTGGACGTGAAGCACGACCGCGGGCACGCCATTCTATTCGGATTCCAACCCGAGTGGCGCGGCCAGCCGACGGGAACGTTCAGAACGGTGTTCAATGCGGCGTTCTTTGCGCATGACGTGGCCGATCAGGCAAAGGGCACGGCCGGGTTTTGGACGGCGAAGCCCTGAAGACTGGTGTCTGGTCACAGGTCACTGGTCTCTGGGGAACGGCGCAGTTTCCAGAGACCAGAGACCGGAGACCTGTCCTCCAGCCCCGAGACCCGGCATCTTTCGCTCGGCGCGGCGGGCTTTGAAGTCGCACCACTGCGCGCGTAGCTCAGCTGGATAGAGCGTCGGCCTCCGGAGCCGAAGGTCACAGGTTCGAATCCTGTCGCGCGCGTCCTTGACCCCCTCGGCCGGCGTCCATAGCTTCGCTGGCCTCAGATCCTCAGTTCGCGGCGCCGCCCTCCATCGTGCGGCACAGCGCGCGCTCAGTACGGTACGTCGCGACGTCGCGCGCACCAGGCATGGCTGAGCTACGGCTCGAAGGCCTCCCTCAATTAGCCACTTCCCACCCAACCCCGTCCGAACCGAGCCCCCGCCCCCTTCCCCGCCCTCCGGCGCCGGTGCTGGCGCTGAACTCGCATTCGGATCTTAGGGCCAACGGCCCATTCCTTTCAGTAAGTACCGCTCAGAGCAATAGGCGGTGCCCACCGTCGCGTCCCCCCCGTCCGCCCTTGAACATCGCCGAGTTGAAACGGAAGTCCGTCCCTGAGCTCCACGAGATGGCGTCATCGTACCTCGTGGACGTCGACGACGGCCTCCGCAAACAGGATCTCATTTTCCGCATCGAGCAGAAGCTGCTCGAGGTGAACGTCGCGCTCACCGGCGAAGGGGTGCTCGAGATCCTGCCCGAGGGTTACGGCTTTTTGCGCAGCCCCGACTGGAACTACTTGTACGGCCCGGACGACATCTACGTCTCGCCATCGCAGATCAAGCGGTTCGATCTGAAGACCGGCGACATGGTGTCGGGGCAGGTGCGCCCGCCAAAGGAGTGGGAGCGCTATCTGGCGCTGCTCAAGGTCGAATCGGTGAACGAGGATCCGCCCGAGGTCGCCAAGGGGCGCGTCACCTTCGACAACTTGCGGGTGCGCTATCCCGAGGGCCGGCTGCGCCTCGAGACGCAGGACGGCGATGTCAGCATGAGAATCATGGACCTGATCGCGCCGATCGGGAAAGGACAGCGCGGGCTGATCGTCTCGCCGCCGCGCGCCGGCAAGACGATCCTGCTCCAGAAGATCGCCAACGCCATCGTCGAGAATCACCCCGAAGTGACGCTCATCATGCTCCTCATCGACGAACGGCCGGAGGAGGTCACTGACACGCTCGCCAGCGTCGACGCGGAAGTGATAGCGTCCACCTTCGACGAGGAGGCGACGCGCCACGCGCAGGTCTCCGACATGGTCATCGAGCGGGCGAAGCGGCTCGTCGAGAGCAAGAAGGACGTCGTCATCCTGCTCGACTCGCTCACTCGGCTCGCGCGCGCGCACAACACGGTGACGCCTCAGTCGGGGAAGATTCTTTCGGGCGGCGTCGACGCGAAGGGACTGGAGAAGCCGAAGAAATTCTTCGGCGCGGCGCGGAACATCGAGGGCGGGGGCTCGCTCACGATCATCGCCACCGCGCTCATCGAGACTGGCTCGCGCATGGACGAAGTGATCTTCGAGGAATTCAAGGGCACGGGCAACATGGAGCTCGTGCTCAGCCGGAAGATCGCCGAGCGGCGCGTCTATCCGGCGATCGACATCGGCAAGTCGGGGACGCGAAAGGAAGAGCTGTTGTTCAGCCAGGAGGAGCTCAACCGCGTGTACCTGCTCCGCAACTTCCTGGCGGACATGCCGGAGGCGGAGGCGATGGAGTTCCTCCTCAAGCAGATGTCGCGCTCGAAGAACAACAAGGAGTTCTTCCAGCAGATGGCGCAGGGGTGAGCGGGAGCGGAGTGCGGGGTGCGGGGTGCGGGGAACCGCGGCCCCGGGGTCCGGCGGGCCATGCCGAATGAGGCTCGCGGGCGGCTGATGGCGATCGACTACGGTGAGCGACGCGTCGGGCTCGCGATCAGCGATCCGACGGGCACGATCGCGTCGCCGGCGGGGGCGATCGTGCGACGCGCCGGAAAACGTCCTCCCGTGGCTGAGATCCTGCGACGAGCGGAAGCGCTCGAGGCAAGAGGATTCGTCGTCGGGTTGCCGCTCGACGGAAACGGCGACGAGACGCCGCGCTCGCGCGAAGTGAGACTCGTCGCCGAGGCCATCGGCGTGCGGTCGGGCAAGCCGGTCGAGCTCGTGGACGAACGCTACACGACGGCCACGGCGCTGCGGGCCGTCCGCGAGATGGGCGGATCGACACGCGGACGAAAAGGCGACGTGGACGCGTTGGCCGCGGCCGTGTTACTGCAACGGGTGCTCGATCGACCAGACTAGGTGGACCGGTGGACCGGTGGACCGGTGGACCGGTAGACCGTCAAACGAATCGAGCATGCGAATGATTTGTGCGCGGGGCCCAATGCGAAATGTTGCGCTGGCCGCCGCCGCAGCGACTCTGGTCGCTTGCGACGGCGGACACGGACCCAACGTGCGCGTGACGATTCCGCCGGGCGCGACGATGCGCGTCGCGGCGGAGTCGCTTTCGCACGCGCACGTGATCTCGTTCGCGCGCGGCTTTCGACTGTATGCCTCGCTCCGCGGGAACGACCGCGACATTCGCGCCGGCACGTACCTGTTCCATCGCAACGCGAGCTGGAGCTTCGTGCTCGACGCGCTGCGGGCCGGCAAGGGGCTCGTCCACGTCGTCACGATCCCGGAGGGTTTTTCACTCGCGCAGATCGAGTCTTCACTCGAGACCAAGCTCGGCTCGGACCACGACTCGATCGTCGCCGCCGGGCGCGACAGCGCGCTGCTCCACTCGCTCGATCTTTCCACGCCGACGCTCGAGGGGTACCTCTTTCCCGACACATACGTCTTCCCCGACGGCACGACGCCCCGCGCCGCCGTCGCCGCGATGGTGCACCGGTTCGCGCAAGTATGGAAGCCGGAATGGACCGCCCGCCTGGACACGATTCACCTTTCTCGAAACGACGTGATCACGCTCGCGTCGCTCGTCGAGAAGGAGGCGCGCGTACCCGAGGAGCGTCCGGTCATCGCCGCCGTCTATCTCAACCGGCTGCGAGCCGGGGTGTTGCTCCAGGCCGACCCCACGGTCCAGTACGCGCTCGGCAAGCACGTGGCTCGAGTGTTTTATAAGGATCTCGAGGTCGACTCGCCATACAACACGTACAAGCACAAGGGTCTGCCGCCGGGGCCGATCGCCTCGCCGGGGAAGCCGAGCATCGAGGCGGCGCTCTACCCGGCAAACGTCCCGTACAAGTACTTCGTGGCTTTCCCCGACGGGCACCACGAGTTCAGGACGGACCTGGCCGCGCACGAGCGGGCGGTCGCCCAGGCGCGCCGAGCGTGGGACTCCGCCGACGTCGCCGGTGGACGGCGCGGGGATCCGATTCGCCCCAAATAGGATTCGTACGACGTTGGTGTAGTGGCGCGGTCCAGTGCGGCATCGTAGTTTCGCCGCGGACCCACTCACTCGAACGCAGGACGCACGATGCGGTGGTTCACCGCGGTGCCGCGGCATTCAGGAAGCCGCCGGATAAGCCTCCTCGCCTGTTCCGTCTCCCTGGTCGGCGTCGCGGCCGGGGCACGGCCGAGCGCAGCCCAGACCGGTGTGTTGCGAGGGGTCGTCGTGGACTCGGCCGACGGCGCGCTTCTCGAGAGCGCCGACATCCTGGCTGCGTCGGTCAAACAAGTCGCGCGCACGAACGCCAAAGGCCAGTTCACGCTGAGCAAGCTCTCAAAGGGCGAGCTGGAGATCACGATCCGGCGGCTCGGGTACAAGCCGCAACAAGAGACCGTCATTCTCTCCGGCGGCGAACACGATTCCGTGAAGGTCGTGCTCGTCGCGCAGCCGGCCGTGCTGGAAGCCGTCGCCGTCGACGCAGCCGAACGACACATTCGCCAAGGGATCGAGGACTTTTACGTACGGCGGACGCAAGGGATCGGCACGTACATCACGCGTGAGCAGCTCGAGCAACTCCACACCGCACAGGCGACGGACGCGCTTCGCAACGTGCCGGGGATTCAGCTCTTCCGAACGCGAAACGGCGACAATACCGTGCGCTTCACCGGCACGTCGTCGATCAACCACCGCGACTGTCCGCCCAACCTGTGGCTCGACGGCCAGCGCGTCACGAACATGGAGCTCGACCGGATTCCGGCGAACGACATCGAGGGGATCGAACTGTACCGCGGCGCGTCCACGACGCCCGCGCAGTTCTGGCAAGGGAACTCACAAAACACGTTTTGCGGAACGATCGTCGTTTGGAGTCGCCTCCCCGGCACGTGAAGTCGAGCAGGCCGGCGGCGCGCGCGTCGTGGGTGATTCCCGCCGCGATCGCCGCCGTCACATTCGTCGCGTTCCTGCCCGTTCTCGGCAACGGGTTCGTGAGCTTCGACGACGACAAGAATTTTCTCGACAACCCGAACTTTCGCGGTCTGGGGCCGGCCCAGCTCCACTGGATGTGGACGACGTTCCACATGGGGCACTACGTCCCGCTGTCGTGGATGACGCTCGGCCTCGACTACACGCTGTGGGGAATGAACCCGCTCGGCTATCACCTGACGAGCCTTCTCCTCCATGCGGCGAACGCGGTGCTGGTCTATCTCATCGCGCTCCGGCTCTTTCGCAAGAGTGGGTGGAATCGCCTCGAAGGGCGCGAGGACCTCGTCACCCTCGGGGCGGCGACGGCCGCACTCTTGTTCGCGCTCCATCCGTTGCGCGTCGAGTCCGTGGCGTGGGCGACGGAACGGCGCGACGTGCTGTCGGCGTTGTTCGCGATGGCCAGCATCCTCGTGTATCTGCGCGCGGTCGACGGTCCGCGAGCGGCGGCGCGATATTGGAGCGCCGTGGCGCTGTTCGCGTGCGCGCTTCTCTCCAAGGCGACGACGATGACCGTGCCCGCGGTATTGGCGATCTTGAACGTGTATCCGCTCGAGCGACTCGGTGGACTCGCCGGCTGGTGGACCGACGCGGCGCGCCGAGTGTACCGGGAACTGATTCCGTTCGTCGCGCTGTCCGCGGGCGCCGCGGTTCTTTCGATCATCGCGCTGCATCCGCCGGGCCAATTGAATCTTGCGCAGAAGCTGGCCGTGTCGGCGTACAGTCTCGCGTTCTACTCGTGGAAGACGCTCGTCCCGAGCGGCCTCGCGCCGCTGTACGAGATGCCGCAGCACGTCGACCCGACGGCGTTTCGCTTTCTGGCGAGCTACGCGATCGTGCTCGGCCTCGTGGCGGGTGCATGGCTGGCGCGCCGGCGCGCACCCGCCGTGACGGCGGCGATCGCGGCTTTCGTCGTCGTGTCGCTGCCGATGCTCGGCGTCGTGCAGAACGGGCCGCAGATCGCGGCCGACCGTTACACGTACCACGCCGCGCCGGCGCTCGCGATCCTCGGCGCCGCGGCGTTCCTGACGTTGCCGCGCCCGCGAGCGTTGATCTCGGTGTTCGGGCTCGCGGCGGTCTTGGGAATCCTCGCCGCGCTCACGTGGAGGCAGACCGAATTCTGGCGCGGGCCGGAAACTCTGTGGGCCCGCGTGCTCGAAGTGGACAGCACGTCGGCGATCGCGCAGAGCGCGATGGCCAACGTGCGATACAAGCAGGATCGGGTGGACGAAGGAATCGCGTTCAGTGAGCGGGCCGTCGCGCTGGCGCCGAATTACGCCGAGGGGTACAACGGTCTCGGCGTCGGGCTGGCGCGAAGGAATCGTACGCAGGACGCGATCAGGGCGTATCAGCGCGCCCTGGCGTTGAAGCCGGGATCCGACGAAACGGAGAACAATCTGGGTATCGCGTTGGCGAGCGTCGGCCTCGTCGACAGCGCGATCGTCCACTATCGTCGCGCACTCGAACTGAATCCCGACAACGCGAGCGCGGAGATCAACTGGGGGAACGCGCTGGTGAGGTCCGACCGGCCCGACGAGGCGATCTCACACTACGAGCGCGCGTTGGTGTTGCAGCCGGCGAGCGCCGATGCTCATGTGAATTGGGGCGTGGCTCTGGCGCGCGAATCCAGGTACGCGGACGCCGTCGAGCATTTTCGTGCGGCGTTGGCGATCGATCCCGGCAACGCCGAGGCCGCGGCCTATCTCGAGCGCGCGACGCGGCTCCTGCAGGGGGTCCCTCCGCGCACGTGACCGGCAACGGAGACTGCCACCCCAACTGCAACTACCTAAACGCAGAGGACGCAGAGGCGCAGAAACGCAGAGGAAACAGCGAGACTGCTTTGGTGGAACGGCCTCGGGATACCACTCGTGGCTGCCCGAGGTCGTTCCAAAGGGCTTCTTCGCAGTTGCCTCTGCGTCTCTGCGTCTCTGCGTCTCTGCGTCTCTGCGTCTCTGCGTCCTCTGCGTTGAGTAGTTCAGTTGCAGTTGCAGTTTCGGTGCCCCGAGTCGGCCCCAAACGCCCGGCCGGCGCGCGCCGTACTAGAATTAGAGAGTTGAGCTATCCCGATCCTGACGAAACGGAGAAGCGCATGTCTACTCGCCGACTGATGTACGTGCTGCTGGCGAGCCTCGCGGGCGGATCTCTCATGAGCGAGCCGTCAAACGCGCAGCAGCCGGCGCCGAAACCCGCGGGGCCGAAGACGCTGGTCGGCATCGTGACCGACACGCTCGGCAATCCGGTTGACAGCGTGGAGCTCGTGATCTCGTCGCTCAAGCGGCATGCGATGAGCGCGTCGGACGGCACCTTCCGCTTCGACGACATCAAGCCCGGGCCGTATCAGGTTCTCGCTCGGCGGCTCGGCTACTACCCGCAGGTGCAATCGACGACGGTGGACGACAAGGGCGGCGTGGTGTCGTTCTCCATCCTGCTGGGGATTCGCGCGCTGCCGCCGGTCGTCACATCCGCCGCGCGGGGTGGATTGAGCGGCGTGATCGGAGACACCGCGTACAACATCGTCGGGGAGGCGCAGGTGGCGGTCATCGCCAGCGACCACCGGACGTCGAGCGACTCGCTGGGCCGGTTCTTCCTCGACCTCAAGCCGGGGAAGTACATGGTCAGCGTCTCGCGCCCGGGCTACCGCACGCGTCTCGTGAGCGTCACGGTGCCGAGCGACAGCGGGCGGCGCATGACGGTATGGCTCACACCCACCAGCGTCGGCCAGAACAATCGCGACGCGATGGCGTTCGACGGGCTCGCCGCGCGACTCGCGCGCCGCAATCCGGTGTGGTCGAACATCTACACCCGCGAGGACATCAACAGGACGGGGATCGAAGACGGCGTCCAGCTCGCGCGTCTGGGCGCGAACAAGAACATGGACGACACGTGCTCCGCGATCATCGACGGCGGACCGCGGCGCCTACCGCTCTGGGCGATCGACGCGGCGGACATCGAGGCGATGGAGACGTACACGACCCCGCCCGCGCGCCGCACCGTAACGAGCATCAACCGAAATAGGCCGATCCGCGGGCAAGCGCCGGAGAACAACGTCTGTGGCGCGACGGTTTTTGTTTGGCTGAGGAAGTAGCGTGGACCGGTGGACCGGTGGACCGGTGGACCGGTGGACCGGTGGACCGGTGGACCGGTGGACCGGTGGACCGGTGGACCGGTGGACCGGATCAGCGTTTGATGGTGACTTCTTTTGCGCCAGCCGGAACCGCCGTCCTCTTCTCCCCACCGCCGGGCCAGCGGACCCAGATCTCAGTGGGAGTTCCCGAGAGACCGAACACCTGCGTCGCACCGTTTTGCGACCAGTAGCCTGAACCGGCCTGGATCTCACGCACCGGTCCCATGCGATCGCCGTAGACGACGCGGACCTGGGCGCCAAGCGCGTCGGGATTCGACGCGGGGCCGACGACGCGAACGCGAAGGCCGGGCTTCGCGCCTCGATTGTGGAAGAGGCGAGTCGTCGAGCCGTTCTGCGAGACGACGAGGTCGAGCCGGCCATCATGATCGAAGTCGGCGTACGCCGCGCCGCGCTGATCGCCGTATACCTCGATGCCAGAGAGCGCGCCTGACAGCGGCGTAAGCCCGCCCTTGCCGTCGCCCTTGAGCAATAGACCACGGCCGTTGTCGTAGCGCGGAAGCCCGACCGCCGTCGGGAAGAAGTTCTGGCTCAGGAAGACGTCCTCGTTCCCGTCGCCGTCGAAGTCGGCGATGCCGGCGTACGAGGCCGGCGCTACTTGCGCCTCCATCGGCAGCGGGTGCGCCTCGAAGTGGTCGCCGCGGTTGAGGAACACCATGTTGTCGAGCGTCGCCGCCGACCGCCGCTGCACGTCCTCGATGTGCGGCCCGAGCACCTGGTCGAGCGTCGCGTCGGCGTAGGCGCCGAACGTCGGGATGCGCGTCGCCAGGTCCGGCATCACATTTCTCACACGCGCGTAGCTGTTCAGCGGCGCCAGGCCCTTCAGCCGGGGATCGTTCTTGGCGATCACCACCTCCTCCTCGGCGTTGGGCGCGAAACGGCCGTAGACCATCACCAGCGGATCGGCGGTGTCGGCCTTGGCGGGCACGTTGCGCCCCCAGCTCGTCGCCACGAGGTCGAGCTTCCCGTCGCCGTCCAGATCGCCGGCGGCGATGCCGATCCAACGGCTCGTCCACTTGTTGAAGCCCCACGAGTCGGGCGCCGGAACGAAGCTGCCGTTGCGGTTCAGCAGGACGAGAATCGAGCCCCACTCTCGGGCGAGCACCAGATCCGGATGGCCGTCGCCGTCGATGTCGGCAAACATCGCGGCGGAGACCATGCCGACGTCCTTGAGCATCCGCGTGTTCGCGGTGTCGAGGACGTAAGCGCCGCGAATGTTTCGATAGAGCTCGGACGAAGCGGGCAGCGGATATTGTCCCGGAAGCGCGCGGCCGCCGATGAACAGGTCGAGCGTGCCGTCGCCGTCGTAGTCCGCGACGGCCATCGGACCGGTCGACGACGGCTGCGACGGCAGGACGGTCGTCGCGGCCGAGGCGACGCCCTGCGGGCCCGCGTTCACCTGCAGCGCGGCCGGCACGTCCTTCCCTTCCCAATTCGACAGACCGAGCAGCACAGTGTTCGACCCGTTGCCCGCCGCACCGAGGACGGTCGTGAAATCCGCCGGCGCGATGGGGCCCTGCGACGGCTTCGGCACCAGGCGGCCGTGCTCGTTGTGGAACACGCCGAGCCGGCCGCCGCTCCCGGCGCCGATGAGCAAATCCTCATAGCCGTCGCGGTCGTAGTCGAACCACGCGACGCCCGGTCCGAGCTGCGAGAGCGAGTTGGGAAGCAGGAACTGCCGCTCCCAGTCGTCGAACCACGGGTCGACGTGCGTGTGGCCGCCGAGCTGCGGCGTCGCGTCCTCGAATAGAGTGGAGTCGTCGCTTGCCGAGGGGTGGACCGGTGGACCGGTGGACCGGTGGACCGGAACCGACGGAGCACCCGTTTGTGAGATCTCGTATAGACGGTTTGGCTTCACGCCGCCAAGGGTCGTGCGCCGGCCATCGCGCCAATCGACCTCCAGCGTCGCGCTGTCGGACTTGCCCATCGCGAGCGAGACCTCGTAGTCGCTGTGCGACATGTACAGGCCGCCGACGACGATTTCGCGCTCTTGCTCCGGAACCGCGCCGCCGAGGAGGCGAACCTTGGCGCCGACGGCTTGCGTGTTCGGCGCGTCGCCGGTGAGACGCACGGCGACGCGCGGCGCCGACGCGTTGTTGCGCAGAACGAGCGGCGGCGCGTGCAGCCGGTTGACGACGACGTCCAGATCGCCGTCGCCGTCGAGATCAGCGGCCGCGATGGCGTGGGAGTAGTCGGCGTCGGCGCCGAAATTCCACTTCGCGCTCGCATCCTCGAACGTCATGTCGCCGCGGTTGCGGAACGCGACGTTCTTGAGCGGCAGCGGCGGGAACTGCCAGCGCAGGCGCTGCCACGGAAAGCTCAACAGGCGATTCTGGAGCGCCTCCTGAACGTCCGCGTCCATGATGTCCCACAGATGGCCGTTGGCGACGAGGATGTCGGGCCGGCCGTCGAGGTCCACGTCCATGAACAGCGTGCCCCACGACCAGCCGCTCGCTTGCACGCCGGCGTACATCCCGACCTCGGCGAACGTGCCGTCGCCGCGGTTCAGAAAGAGCGTGTTCCGCTGGTGCTGCAGCTCGGTCTCGATGTCGCCGGGCTTCTTGGGCAGCGCCGTGTGCGTCGGGATCTGCGTGCGCAGCTTGTGCGTGTCGTTGCTCAGCATGTCGGTGACGAAGATGTCGGGCTTCCCGTCGCCGTTGACGTCCGCGACGTCGACACCCATCGCCGAGTTGCTGAGCTGCCGCTGCGCGGTCCAGTCGGCGCGCTTGAAGTGGCCGTGCCCGTCGTTCCACCAGAGCTCGTCGACGTCCTCGAAATCGTTGCTGACGTACAAATCGGGCGCGCCGTCTCCGTTCAGGTCGACGAACTTGGCGTCGAGCGTGAACGACTCGGCCGGATCGGCGATCGGCTTGTCTTGCGCGTCGAGAAAGCGGCCGCCGGTGAACGGGACCTTGGTGAAGCGTCCGTGGCCGTCGTTCGTGTAGAACTCGTCGACCGCGGCGCGCTGCGTCATGCGCATGCCGCCCATGTCGGGGCGCATCACGATCTTGTAATCGTTCCGGAATTCCGGGACGACCTCGAACTTGTTCGGCCCGACCTGGTGGATGGTCTGGTTGAACGAGTGCCGCTGCGGCGGAACGCTGTCGTCGATGTTGTACGCCTTGTAGTTCGCGACGTACATGTCGAGGTGGCCGTCGCCGTCGACGTCGGCCATCGTGATCGTCGTGCCACCGTTCCCTGTCGTGTCGAGTCCGAGGTCGCGGTGCTCGGTGAAGTGGCCGTGGCCGTCGTTCAGGAAAATCGCGTTCGGCCCGCGCGTCGACAGCAGGATCAGGTCGAGCGTGCCGTTGCCGTCCACGTCGGCGAACGCGGCGCCGCTGGAATTCCGGTTGCACGCGCCGACGCCCGCCGCTTTCGTGATGTCCTCGAACTTCCAGTTCCCAAGGTTCTTGTAGAGGGCGCTGCAGCCCTGCGTCTTGGCGAGGAAGACGTCGGGGAGGCCGTCGCCGTCCACGTCGCCGAGCGCGACGCCCGCGCCCTGCCCGAGAATGCGGTTCCCCAGGAGCAGCGAATCGCTGACGTCATTCTCGAAGGCGATGGCCGTCTTGCTCGCGGGCATCGCCGTGAAGCCCGGGTCCCCCCGCGGCACGACGAGATCGCGCCAGCGAAAGCCCGTTTCCTGATGCCACGGCGGCGTCGGAGGCGCGCCGCACGCGCCGGCGGCCGCGGACAGGCAGAGCGCCACGCCCGCGGCCGCGCGCCGGTTCATCGTTGCGATGTCGAACAGCCCTCGAGCGCGGCGACTAGTGCGATCCAGGACCGCCGCCGAGTTTGCTGCGAATCGTCTCGTCCGCCTCGGCGCGCTGTTTGTCGACCAGGTCCTTCGCCTGCTTTTGTTGCGTCTCGTCGAGGACGGCAACGGCGTCAGTCGCCGCCCCGTCGTACTGCACGCGAATTCCGGTGACGACCTCGGTGAACCGTCGGCGCGTGTCCATCATTCGCGCGCGGTCGCCTTCATCGGGATTGCGGCTCGCCGGCGTGGCGATGCGGCGCAGCGAATCGAGCGCGCCGAACGACGGCTTCATCGACTCTTTGAGCTTGTCCTCGCGGTCCTTGAGCTTCGCGAGCTGGTCGTCGGTGAGCTTGAGGTCCTTTCGCTTGTCGATCAGCAGCTTGAGAGGGCTGATGTCCTCGATGTCCCGGTTCGACAGCTTGATGGTGCTTCCGCTCATCATGCTGTAGTCAGCCTGTTTGTCGCCGCGTTGGACTTTGCTGCCCGCGCCACCGCCACCGCCGCGTTGGGCGAGCGCCGGGAGCGAGAGCAGCGGGAGCGCGGGAAGCGCGGCCATCAGGGCGATTTTGAGGGATCGTCTATGCATGAGTGTTGGTCCTCGGTGACGACGGCGAGCCGATGGGGTGGGTGGGGGATCGACGGGTCTGAATCTGCTTCAGGACGTCCATAAAACGCTGCGCACGGACACGGCGTTCGTCAATACACGGGAATCAGGTCTCTGGTCTCTGGTCTCCGGTCTCAGGGTTTGACCGGAGGCCGGAGACCTGTGACCGGAGACCTGCCGACTACGGATTCGCTTCGGGGGAAAAGCGGAAGTCATACTCCAACTTGATCGAGTCGGCCACGCTGAGGAGAACAGGCACGCGCGGCTGGTCGAGGCCGAAGTCCTTGAAGGTGAAAATCGTGGCCGCGGATCCGACGACGTCCGACCCGTCGGCGTGCGCGGTCACGTGCCAGGTGGTCGGATGGGTGACGCCGTGCACGGTGAGATCGCCGATGACGGAGAAATCCTTCGTCGTCCCGGGCGGAATCGGCTCGGTGAGCCCGTCGAACGTCGTCGGGACCAGCTCGACCTGCGGATACTTCGCCGTCTCGAGGGTTTTCTTTTGTACGAACCCGTCGCGCCGCGTCTTGTCACTTTTCAGGCTCGTGACGCCGACGACGATGAGGGAGCTGTCGCGGACGATCTTCCCGTCCCGCCCCACGACGATCCGGCCCGAGACGTCTTTCGTGACGCCGACGGCGTCGTTGGGGAGGTCGAGCCCGACGAGCTGCTCGCGAACCCGATAGCGCGCCTCGTTACCGCTCGGCGCTACGACAAAAACGAGCTCAGCCGGCTTTGGAGCGGGCCTCGGTTTGTGTGTCTGGGCGTGAGCGGCGAGGGGCGATATGACGCCAGCGACGAATAGGACGGACAATGCCGTAGCTGCACGACTGCGCATGGACATTCTCGTTTGGATCGGGTCGGCAAGGCCTTGGGGGCCGTGGGGGTCTCCTTTTCATACGCGACGCGCTCGCGCCCCGCTGACCTCCGATTTGGCGCCCTTCACCGCCTTGACGGTCTTGCCGCCCTTGTCGGGGGGCTGTACGTGGGCGAAGAGATCCTTCCTCACCTCCGGGTTGCTGATCTTCCAGATCACGCCGTCGGTGAAATAGTGGTGGATGTTGATGAACATCAGCAGCAGAATCGGCGCCGACTTGCCGGGTGTTTCGCCGAACACGTTGCCGATGATGCTCATCGCGGCGCCGGGGACGAGCTGCGCGACGACGACGCTCACCACCAACAGAGCCAACCCGTACAGCGCCATGTGGCGCGCCAGGCGCGTCGCACCGCGGGCCCGGTCGGCGATCGTGCGGTTGATCTCGACGCGAACCGGAAAAGCGAGGTACTGCAGCGCGTGCGCGATCTGAATCCAGAAGAGCGCTCTCGGGTCGCGAGCCATCATCGCGTACCAGACGAACAGCGCGATCCAGGCAACGAGCGTCCGCGCAGGGGGGAGTACGCCCGTGCGGCGCCACATCCTATAGAGGCCAATCGCGCCCAGGAGAAACGCCAAGCCGATGCCGGCGCTGACCACGATGTACACCGGGCGCACGGCGCCGCGGAATGGCTTGTCCAGCTGCGTGTAGACGAACCAGCAGACGTGCCACGCCAGGAGGATGCGGAGGCCCGTGCGGATGAGCAGTCGCTCCGACTTCTCGAAGCGCGCGCCGCCGAGATAGGCATACGACGCCATCATCCCCCACACCTGCCCGGTGTAGTGCCAGGCGAGATATCCGCTGGCGATGGCGATGAGGAGCGTCATCAGCAGCGGCCGGCAAGCCGGGTCGGTGACGTTCGCTCGAATCGCTTCCGTGCAGCCCTGCGGGAGGAAGTACTGGATCTCCAGCACGGCGAACGCGATGTACGCGACCAGGATCAGCGGCACGTAGATCGACGCCCACTTGTGCCTCATGACCGTCTCGCGGTCGCGGTACACGAGGCGGTACGACGCCATGAAGTGCGGCATGTTGATCGCGGTCCCGATCCACGCCTGCGCTCCAGCACCCACGAGCACCAGATCCGTCCGGCCGCTCAGCAGAAGCGGCACGAAGACGATCAGCGACAGACCGCCAACGAGGAGAAGATCTATCGCCGGCGTGAAGATCGAGCCCGGCTTGCCGCTCGTCGGTGGCGTGAACGAAGCGCCAGGGACTCTAGCCGGCGCGGCGACTGGTGGGGTTGAACTGGTCATGACCTGCGGGAGGGACCGTTGGACCGCCGGCCGATCAGCGGCCGGAGAGCGTCACCCCAAACGTAGTGTCCGGACGGACGTGGAGGAGCCTGACCACCAGCGTGACGACCGTTGCGCGCGGGCCGTACTCATTTTGCGACTGCGTAGGGCCGAGATAGCGCACCTCTTCGACAGCGCCGGCCGTGAGACTGTGGAGCGCCTCGATGCCGCCGACGCGACGCGCGTCGATGTAGACCGTCGTCCCGTGCGGCATGCTGGCCGGCTGCACGCCCGGAGGCGGCTCGAAGAAATGGGGGCGAAGGCTCTGCACCGCTTCGTAGAGATCCGACCCATCGCGCCCCGATGTCACGATCTCGTCGTGCGTCAGCACGTTACGGTCGCGCGGCGTGGGCCCGCCTGCTGCCGGCTTGCCGCACCCCAGCACAGCGATCGCGAGCGCCGACGCCGCGGCGAGAAACCAGCGAGTCGTCATGGTCGTTCTCCCCCCCACCGATGGGATGGCATCGGGTCGTCAAAGTGAGAAGGCCGTCGAGCAGGAGCCCGACGGCCAATCTCGCCTGCTGGTTCAGTTGCCGCGAGTCGTCAGACGCCCGGCGGAGTCGGTGGCCGGCGATCCCACATCGTCACGACGTTGGGAATCTTGAACGCCGCTGTCTGCGGCGTTCTGGCGCCAGCGGCTGAGGGCGGGAACACGATCACGGTGACGGCGGATCCGGCGACGAGCGTGCCGGGTGCCGCCTCGATGTCGAGCTTGCCGCCCGTACCGGCGCTCGAGAACGCCACGGCACCTGGCAGGGCCAGACGATCGGCGAACATCGCCGTGGTGCCGCCGGCCGCTCTGATGTTGTAGTCGATCATGCCGGCCGCCTGGTTCACCCAGGTCGTGGCACTGTATGGCGCGACGCTAGCCCAAGTGGGGGTGGCCGGCACCGTGCTGCCGCGAGCGTATGCCCGCGCGTCGATCGCCGCACTCGTCGCGTTGATGACGCGGAGGGCGACCGACGTGCCCGGATCAGCCGGCGCCTCGTCGAGCACGGACAGGTGCATCGCGTCCGCGGCGCCCTTTGGCGAGCGGCCGTTGCCCCACAGAATGAACGTGTAATTGTGGTCGGCGACCAGCGTGACGGTCGAGTCGGCGACTACCGTCGAGGCGATGGACTGAAGGGTGTCGCTCAGGAAGACTCGGAAGTGGCGCGAGCCGGCCCGTGCACCCTTGTACTGAAGCTTGGACCCGATGATCAGCGTGTCCGTGGTTCCGCTCGTAACCGACTGCGTGGGTGCGTCGCGGAACGTCACGTAGAACTGGGTGTTGGACTCGACGAGATCGACGAAACGCATGTCGAAGCCGAAGGCCCCGCTGCTGTCGGGCACGGCGTTGATGAACCGAACGCCCGCGGTCGGGATATTCTCGGTGTTCACGATCTGGTCAGGATAGCACGCACTCAGGACGCCTGCGGCGAGGCAAAGCACCGAGAGTTGATAAATGCGACGCATGACGTACTCCGTGAAGGTTGGCGACGTTGCCCGCGATCAGGGCCTACGGCGGGTGGTTTGACCTGTATCCCCGGGCTGTTTCTGTGAGTCGGCGGTTCCCGCTCCAAGCAGCGACCGGCCGGCGAGTGCTGCTACGATTCCCACACCGACCGCTCCGAGAGCTACCGACTTCACCGCTGAAAATTTCTTTTGGTAAACGGACGAGACGTACTCGGACTTGATGCGAACCGGCTCCTTGGACCACACCTGCTCACCTCCGCGCAGCAAGTGCACGGCCGTGACGGCGACCAGATAGTCCGCCGATCCCTTCTCCACCAAGCGGCCCTCGATCTGTGCGATCTCCGGCCCCATCGAGCCGCCGAGCGCCACACGCCCGGCGTCGTTGATGTCGAATGCGATTTCCGTCCCTACCACCGGCGACGGTCCCTGAACAGGCTCGAACGTGTAGCAACCCGCCAACAGGACCGCCGCCAGCGCACGACGACTGCGACGCATCACGAGAGTCTCTCTACCAGCCGTAAGTGGTCGGTCCAACCGCAACTGAGTTCGGCGCATTGCCGGGGCCCGGGCCGGTACCATAGATCGCCGACAGGGGATATCCGCGCGCCTGGAGATCCTGGTACGGTGTCGCCCAGAAGGTCGGCGAATTGGCCGGCAAATCACCCCAGCCGCGTTCGTCGAGGAACCATCCCGAGAAGTTCGTATACGCCGTCTCCATGTACTTCTCGTACTTGATCGCGTCCAGCAGCTTGCCGCACCCGACGGTCTTGAAGTTGGGCGCTTGCGGCACCTTGGGGATGCACGTGGCCGCCGTACCCGGCACCGGCGACGTCGCGTCGGCAGCCGTGATAGCAGGCAATCCGTTCTTTGTGCGGGTGACGTTCACCAGCGCCACGGCGCCGGCATAGTCACCCTTGCGATACAATCCCTCTGCCTGGAGCATGTCGAGCTCCGGCTTCACGAAGACCGGCGTGGTTCCATTGCGTGCGCTTCCGGCGTCTCCCTTTTGCGCCCACCCGTGGAACCGCGCGAAGTCGTATTGCGAGAAGCCCCAGCCTGGACCGACGAACTGATCGTTGCCGGCCGGCCGGTTCACGAAGTAACGCGCGCACGAGTAGGCCGGCCCAACCTGCGGGACTTCGCATGACTGAATCTTGAAGTCCGCCTGCTGTGCGGCGCGCGTGTCACCCTGCGGGAATCGCTTGTCCGGAGTGGCCATGAAGAAGTTCTGGCCTCCCGAACCGCGGGCGCCGAGATCCTGCGCGATCCACGCCGAATAGTTGCCCGACGTGTCGGCCCAGCCGATGATGAAGGGCGGCATCTGGTGCCAGGTGCTGAACGAGTCGTACTGCGACCGCCAGCCGGACATGCTCGGACCGGCCGTGGTGCTGGACGTCACGTCCTCGTCGGCCGTAATGCCGGCCTGTGCGTCGGCGATGACCGACGCCCAATCGACGGCGGCGCGCTCGGCCGGCGTTCGCGCGAGATTCGCACGAATCCTGGCGCGGTAGGTGCGAACGAGCTTGATGAACTCCGCCTGCGAGTAGGACTGCGGACCAGGCATCCAGGTCGCGGGAATCGGGAACCCGCCAGACGAGTTGTCCGACTTGTTCGCCAGGTCGATCGCGTTCTGGAGGTGCACCAAGGCTGAATCGCCGGCGGCTTTGTAGCCGATCAACTTGCCGGCGTCCTGCGTGCTCATGCCAACAGACACGACGCCGAGCGAGTCGTACCAGAGCGCGACGGAGCCGATGGAGATGCCGTTCAGAAATTCGGCGAACGCCGCGTCGCGGTTGTCGCGAGCCGCGGTGCCGAGCGTCAAGCCACCCGCTTGCGCGGTGAGGAAGCTCGTCGCCACGCGATTGACCTCGCCCTGGATCGCGTACAGCCGCTGGTTCTCACCGGTGCAGACGTTGCCGGAGGGCTGGTTGTAGTTGACCGAGGTCCCGAACGGATAGTGCGAGTTCTGACAGTTGTTGGCCAGGCTCGACATGTTCTCGAGAGAGAAGATGTTGGCCATTCCCTGGAAGTCGCCGGTGCTCCCGTACATCCCCACGACCCAACGCTTGAAGTACGAGCCCAGGAGGTTTTCCGCGTCCGCCGGCGAACCGAGCACACGCTTCGTATCGCCGGCATTCGGGTCTTGAAAGGCCAGCGAGTTGTCGCTACACGCGCCTGCCGCGACCACCGAAAGCAGCGCGGCGAACGGAATGAGTTTGCGAATCATGTCGATTGGCTCCTAGAACCGCGTGGACAGAGAAACCGTGTACGTGCGGAGCGTCGGATAACCGAACGCATCGACTTGGTTGATGAGGCCTGAGCCCGCGTTGCCGCCGTCCACGCCGACTTCGGGGTCGTAGCCCGAGTACTTGGTGAACGTGAACACGTTTCGACCGACGAGACCGAGCGTCCAGTCGCCGCCGATACCACGAACTCGGCCGAGTCTGTACGTGATGCTCATCTCGCGAATCTTGGCGTACGAGCCGTCTTCGGTGTTGTAGTTGTTCGGTCCGAGGAGGTCGTAGAACCCGCCGTCGCCGGCTCCCTCGGACCCGCCGACGCGCCAGCCGTAGCCCACGGGCTTCGCCGACTCGACCGACTTGCTGCCCTGGTCGAAGTAGTTCGAGGCGAAGTCCAACAGGCCCCAGCCTTCACCCTGGTTGTTGATGTGGTTCCCCATCGTACCGTCGAGCAGCCCATAGAAGGTGAGCCGCTTGTAGGTGAGCGTGTTGTTCCACGTGAAGCGGAAGCTCGGGAACGCGCTGCCGAGGATGTGGCTCTTGCCGGTGCCCTCGCCCGCTTCACCGCGCAGCGGACGATCGACGATCGGGTGACCGAAGTAGAGCGGATAGTTCCACGGCGACTGCGCGGCCGGGAGCTTGGTGTCCCAGAGGTTCTTGGTGATACCGTCTTTCCAGGTGTTGCCGTCGCCGACCCACACGACCCAACCCTGGTCATTGACCTGGTACGCCTTGCCGTCGCCGCACTGTGACTGGACGGCGGTCGGCATGTCGCCGCAGGTCTTGTAGAACTTGCGCCCCCAGATTTCGCCGTAGCGATTGACCGGCACACCGTCCTGCATGTCCTTGCGGGCGGTGATCAAGAAGAAGTTGCCGGTGCCCTGGCCCGTGCCGCCGCTCTCGAAGTATTCGGGAACGAAGAGCTCGGAGATGTAGCTGCGGGTGCGGTCCCACGTGCCCTTCATGTTCCAGCTGAAATCACGCTTGTTGATGACGGGCAGATTGGCCGCCAGCTCCCACGTGTGGTTGTCGAGCGTTCCGGCGTTCTTCCACTGATTCGTGAAGCCCAGGTTCGACGGCGTGGGGACGTTGAGAATCTGGTTCTTCGTGCGCGAGTCGGCCTTGGTGAGCTCGATGCCGATCCGGTTGAACAGCGTGAAGTCCGTACCCAGTTCGGTCTCCGCCGTCGTCTCCGGCTTGAGGTCGCGGTTACCGGCCTGCTGCAGCGAGCATCCGCTGGTGCCGCAGTTGTACGTCTCGTATTGGGCATCGAACCGAGGCGTGTTGCCTGCCGTGCCGTGCGACGCGCGGAGGCGGAAATCGGTGATGTGCGGAACCTTCCAGAACGATTCCTCGGACACACGCCACACACCGGAGACGCGGCCGAACGGCGCCCAGCGATTGCCGGCTCCGAACAGCGAGCTGCCGTCGTAGCGGTACGTCGCGTCGACGATGTACTTGCCCTTGTAGTCGAGCTGCCCGCCGGACACGAATCCGACGTCCTTGATCGTGGTGCTGCTCGAGCTCGCGGTCTGCTGCGTGCTCGTGTTGCTCAGCGTGAAGACGTCTTTGACCACGAACTGCTGGCCGGACCCGGAGCTGCTCAGTGAATACGTCTGGTCGAACTGCGAGCGCAGGGTCAACCGAGCCGTGAGATCGCTCGTGACGTTCTTTCGGAACAGCGCGCCGTAGCTGCCGTTCATCGCTTCGGTGTTCAAGTTGGACAGGGTCATCTGCCCGAAGTTCTGCGACGCGCTCGTCGTGATCGTGCGGAAGCCCTTCGCTTCGTTGAAGTTGTTGTAGCGCGAACGCTTGTCGTAGGCGAAGGTGCCGTCGAACGTGACCCAGTCGGCTGGGAAGTAGGTCGCGGTGAGCGAGCCGATGTACCGGCCGGCGATCAACTCGTCGGTCGACGCCGAGAACGGATAGAGGAACGCCGCGGAGCCGTTGCCCGTGCCGCGAATGCCCGAACCGCCGCCCTGAAGGATCGGCCGGCCGAGCGTGTCGCTCGCGAGGTAGTTCGTGCCCGCGGGCGCGCCGCGCAGCAGCGAACCGAACAGGCCGAAGTCCAGCGCGCGCTGGTCCTGCGTTTCCTTGTCGTACACGGTGCTGAGCGAGAGCAGCAGGTTGCTCCGGACGTCGTAGTCGAGATTGACACGCGCCCGCGACTGGATGTCGCCCTGGAGCTGCTTGAGGGCCCCGCGATTGTCCGTGTACTGGCCGCTGGCGAAGAAGCGCACCGTGCCGATCTTGCCCGTCGCGTCGAGGGAGCTGAGCATCGTCGGGGCGGAGGTCGAGACCTGCGCGAGCGTGTTGTAGTACTGGTGCGGCCAGATGTTGGACTGGAAGATGTTCTCCAGCGAGCCGTCGGTGTTGTTCAACCCGTTCCACTGGAAGTTCTGCGGCGTGCGGTTCGTGTCGGCGTTGACGTTGTTGATGCGCAGAATTTCCGTCATGAAGTCGACGGTCTTCGAGCACGGCGACTGCGTCGAAACGCCGGAGATGCAGAAGCGCTTGCCGGTCTCGTCGAGCTGGAGATGGTGGTTCACCGGCTGGCCGTAGCGGGCGCTGTTCAAGTCGCTCACGCCGTACTCTTCGCGCGCGTTGACCGTGATGCCGTCGCTGTTGGCGCCGCGCTTCGTCTTGATCGTGATGACGCCGTTGGCGGCCGTCGTTCCATAGAGCGACGCGCCGGCCGCGCCCTTGATGACCTCGATCGACTCGATGTCGAGACCGCCGAGCTCACCGAGGTTGCCGACGTTCATGACGACGCCGTCGACGACGATGAGCGGGTTACCGCTCCGCCCGGAGAGGTTGAGGGACGTGGGACCGCGGAGCATGATGTCCGGGGTCGACCCGGGCTGGCCGCTCGTCGACGCGATACGCACGCCGGCGACTTTGCCCGAGAGAGACATAAGCGGGTCGAGCTGCGGAACGGGCAGCTCTTCCGACGTGACGCGGCCGATCGCGAAGGGCACCTTCGCGCGCTCGGTCGCCTCGATGGATCCCGTGACGACCACCTCGTTCAGGCGGTTCACGTCCTGTTTCAGCGTGAAGTTCTGGGTCTGCGATCCCACCGTAAGGCGGATCGGAAGTACGCCGGGCTGGAAACCGATCGCGCGAACGCGAAGGTTGACCGCCTGACCCTGCGCGCGAGCCGCTGGAATCGTGATCGTGTACACGCCTTGGGCGTTCGTCCCCACCGAGATCGTAAGATCATTGATGTAGACGTTGGCTTGGTCGACTGGCTGACCAAATTCGCTCATCACCTTACCGGTGATGACCGCGCCCTGTGCTTGTGCGCTGGCGGCCGGCACTGCGAGCCAGAGGCCCAACAGTGACGCGGCGACCACTCGAACACGATGCAACGTGGTCCTGGTCGTCATCTCTCACACCCTCGGGGGGAAAAAGGGGAACACAGCCACTCTGCACCTACGGTCGGTTCGCCTGCTGTCGTGCGAGGTCTTGCGCCTCCACCGGGTCGCTTCGGCCGCGATACATGGCCGGTCACGTCACGGGCACCGCAACAAAAACCGCAAGCCGCCGCTATCGCGGCGGCGCTCAATCAGCGCGTCTGGCGAGACTCTGTGGGGACTTCAATGACAACCGGACGTTTAACTCAGGAGGGATGACAAAGCGTCACATGCACTACCTCGGGCGGCCTTTGGGCGTGGCAAACCGCCCCGGGTGGGTCGAGCGGGCAAGAACGTACCGTCGGGTCCACAGTGCCGCAAGATCAACTCGGATACATTCCAATCCGTTCCGCGGCTGAGCGCATCCCCCTGTGAGACAAGCACCTCGATGACCGACGCCGCCCACGTCTCGGCCCGCGCAACGCGCCGTTGGTCCCTCGGCCACCCGTGGATCTTTCGCAGCGATGTGACGGTTCGTCCCGATCGACCGGCGGGCGCGGTGGTCGTGCTAGACCACCGCGGCAAAAAGATCGGCACCGCGCTCTGGAGCCCCGCGTCCGAGATCGCCCTCCGCATGGTCGACGCACGCCCGCTCGCGGACCTGGACCAGGCGTGGTGGCGCGACCGGATCCAGACCGCCGTTGGCCGCCGAGCGCCGCTCGCCAACGTCACGAACGCGTATCGCGCGGTGCACGGCGAAGCGGACGCCTGCCCATCGCTCGTCTGCGACCGCTACGACCGCTGGCTGGTCGTGCAGCTCCTCAGCGCGGGGCTCGAGGCGTTTCGCGCGCCAGTCATCGCGGCGTTGGGGGACGCGCTGTCACCCGCCGGCATTCTGGCCCGCCACGACGTTCCGGTGAGAAAAAAGGAAGGCCTCGGCGCCGGCGTCGAGCTTCTGGCGGGCGAAGTTCCGCACGAAATCGAAGTGAACGAGCACGGAGTGCGGTATCTCGCGGCCCCATGGACGGGCCAGAAGACCGGAGCCTTCCTCGACCAGCGCGAGAATCGCGTGATGATCGGCGAACGCGCGCGCGGGCGCGCCCTCGACTGCTTCAGCTATCACGGGTCGTTCGCGCTGCACCTCGCGCGGCGCGCCGACAGCGTCGTCGCCGTGGACGTCTCGGGCGACGCATTGCAGCGCGCGCAAGAGAACGCGGCGCGCAACGACCTGGCGAACATCCGGTTCGTCGAGGCCGACGTGTTCGATTACCTCCGGGAGGTCGAGCGCTCTCGCGAGCGGTTCGACACGATCGTCGTCGACCCGCCGGCGTTCGCCAAGACCCGCGCCTCCGTCCCCGGCGCGCTCCGCGGATACAAGGACGTGAACCTTCGCGCGCTGCGCGTCCTGGCGCCGGGCGGGACGCTGTTCACGGCGAGCTGCAGCTTCCACGTGGGACGCGCCGAGTTCTTCGAGATGCTCCGATCGGCGGCGGCGGACTCGGGGCGGCGCGTGGCGCTGCGCGCCATGACCGGCCAGCCGATCGACCACCCCGAGGTGATGACGATTCCGGAAACGGGGTACCTTAAAGGGGCGCTCCTCGAAGCGTTGGACTGAAAGGCGGCGGGCGCGGATTAGACGGGATCGCCGTGGCGTCGAGGAACTCGAGGCGGCAGGCGACAGCGACAGGCGTCAGGGAGAGGCGGCGGCTGACTGGTCGGGGTCTCCGCCCAAGAACGCCGAAACTGATGTCAGATGTCTGATGTCAGTTCCTGATTTCGAGCGCCAGCCGTCCTCCCCGGTGCGCGCGATCTCGCGTGGGAAGCGCCGTTTTCAGCGTTGACACCCCGGGCAATAGTACGTCGACCTCCCCGCCTGCACGATCCTCCGAATCGGCGTCCGGCATCTGCGGCACGGCTTTCCTTCCCGATCGTAGACCGCGAGCCTCGCGGTCGAATCGTCCGTGTATCTCGCGCCCGTCGCGCGGCGAATCACCAGTCTGAGCGCGGAGAGGAGAGCGGTGAGTTGGCGAGTCGAAAGCGACGATGCCGCCGCGGTCGGCGAGATGCGGGCATGCCAGAGCGACTCCGCCGCGTAGATGTTGCCGATGCCGGCGATGACGCGCTGGTCGAGCAACACCGGCTTGATCGGTCCGCGGCGCTTGGAGAGCACGGGCGCGAACGTCCGCGCTGTGAGAGAACGATCCGTGGGCTCAGGGCCGAGCGCGAGCGTCGGCGGCGATCCCGACGCGTGAAGATCCAGGGTGCTCAGCGCGCGAGGATCGTCGAGGACCACGCGCGTGCCGTCGCGAAAGACGATCGCCGCGCGCGCGAACCGCGGCAGGGGATCGCCCTTGCGATCGATCGTCCAGTCGCCGGTCATTCGAAAGTGCGCGTGCAACGTTCGCCCGTCGTCGAGCGAGATCAGCTGGTGCTTGCCGCGGCGATCCACGGCGCGAACGATGGCCCCGCGCAGCGACCGCCGCTGGGCCGGCTCGAGCCGCCGCAGCAGCGAGCGGTGCAGCAGGTCGACGGTCTCGATCCGTTTGCCGACGATGGCACGGCGAAGCCGTCGCGCGGCGCCTTCGACTTCGGGTAGCTCTGGCATTTTCGATCGCGGTTGACCGGAAGTTCGACGGCCGCGCAAGTTCCACGGGTGACCGTCCCGGCTCCCGCCCCCGTTCCCCGTCCGATGACGACGCCCTCCGGATCGAGCATGGCGCGCAACGCGCCCGCGGACTGGGCCGGCGTGCGGCGCGTGCTGGTCGTCGTCCTTCTGCTCAACGCCGCGGTCGCGGCGGTCAAGGTCATCGTCGGCATTCGTACCGGTGCGCTCACTGTGCTCGGCGCCGCGCTCGAGTCGACGCTCGACATGCTCAACAACGTCATCGGCGTCGCGCTGGTCGGCGTCGCCGCGCGCGGGCCGGACGAAGATCATCCCTACGGCCACGACAAGTTCGAGACGCTCGGCATGCTCGCGATCGTCGGCTTTCTCTCGATCTCCTGTTTCGAGCTGCTGCGCGAGGGGATCACCGCGCTGGCGACGCACCGCACGCCGCGCACGATCGAGACCGGCGACGTCGGCGTGATCGCGGCGACGCTGCTCGTGAACGTGTTCGTCGTCTGGTACGAGCGGGCGCGCGCGCGAAAGCTCGGGAGCGCGTTTCTCGTGGCCGACGCCTCGCACACCGCCGGCGACATCTTCGTGACGCTCCTCGCGTTGGCGACGCTCGCACTCTCGCGCGCCGGTCTCGCGTGGCTCGATGCGCCGCTCGCCATCGCGGTCGCTCTGGTGATCGCGTGGAGCGGAGTCGGCATCCTGCGACGCTCGATCCCGATCCTGGTCGACCAGGCCGCGATCGAAACGAACGCGCTCAAGAGCGTCGTGGCAGCCGTTCCGGGGATTCGGGACGTGCGCAAGACGCGGTCTCGTTCGACGGCGTCCGGGCAGCTCTTTGCCGAGGTGACGATCGTCGTGGCCGGCCGGACTTCGGTGGACGACGCACACCGGTTGGCCGACGCCGTAGAGGAGGCGATCGAGCGCGCTTTCGGCACGTCGGAGGTCACGGTGCACGTCGAGCCGGCATGAGCACTTGCCAAACTCGATGTGATGTCTAGGTTTACGCGCAACCGGCCTCGTTTTATCTCGACCGCAGCGGCATGGCGCCTTCATCTCCTCCGCCCCATCGACCTACGCGATCGCTCCGACACGAGTACCAGCTGTACGTCGAGCAGGAGATCGAGAACTACAAGGAGTCGGTCGCGCGCAGCGTGCTGCTCGCCATCGGCGACGAAGCCGTAGCGGTGCTGGCGGCGGCGCCCCAGTTCGCGCTCACCGAACTGCTTCTCTGCGAGGAAGTCGACCGCATCATCGTGCGGCGGCTGCGCATCCCGGGCTACGACACGTGGCGCCGCCGGCGCGTGCGGCTGATCGACGAGCTGCGAAGGCCGGAGCACTGGGGCCTTGGCCCGGACGACGTCCTCGTGCGCGCGCTTCAACCGTCGAGTGACAGCCGCGTGCTCGTGGCGGGCGCGAACGACGAGAGCTCGACGCTCTATTTCGCCGCCAACGGCTGCGACGTCACGACACTCGGCGAGGAGATCGACGCCGTCGAGCGCGTCATGCAGGCGGCGATCGGCGCAGGACTCGCGGGTCGCGTGCACGCGGAGCTGGCCGATCTCTCGTCGTGGACGCCGCCGCGAGAGCGGCTGCTCAACGCGGTGATCGTGAATCCCGCCGCGCTCGACCGGCTCTCGTCCGACGAGCGCGCGCGCGTGATCGCCGATCTGCAGCGGGCCACGCTCAGCGGCGGAGTGCATCTCGTGCGCACGATTCCACCGTCGGCGCGCAACGCGGGCGGAGGAACATCCGTGTCCCTCGAGGAACTGCGCAGCCGCTACAAGGGCTGGGAAGTGACGGTGGAACGGTCCGAGGGGCGGGCGAAGACTTTCTTCGCCCGAAAGGGAGCGGCCTAACTCCGCCGCGAGCCGTCTCGATCTGACGCGTTTGTGTCAGATTGAGCTGTGTCCGAGCGACACCGATGGGGTTGTTTCCCGGGTCGCTTGCAATCACAAACTGTTGCCGAGCAATCTCTTAGCGTCGGATGCCGAGTCCGGCACCATGGGTGCTAGAGAGACTGCGGCCGGCGCACACGCCGAGCCCGTCGCGGGGCCCGTTGCGGCGAACCGTTCTCGCCGCCGGGCCGGACGATCCAGTGCGCGACGCCTCGAGTCCGATCCTCACCGCATCTCTTCATATATGAAGGCAACCCAAAGCCAAGCGCCGCAGGAACCGATGGGGATCATCATCTCGCCAGGAGCGCGGCAGGATCTGGCGCCCGCGAGATTCGCGTACGTGTGGGCGCCGCCGCCGGAGGAGAAGGGCGAGGAAGGCAAGTAAGACTCGCGCCAAGACGCTCAGGTCTTCCACCGCGGGCACACGCGCCGAGCCGCCCGAGGTCTTCCGAGCGCCCTCACACGCGCCGAGCCGCCCGAGGTCTTCCGCGCGACCAGTGCAATACTGACGATACTGCCGGTCAGTATTGCCTCGGCTCGCGCTCCAGACCCCGGGCCGTCTCGGCGCTGCCTCCGTGCGGCTGCGGGAATCTGCGTGCGCTCGATCGTCGGGCGTCGCAGTCGGAGTGGTCCGCGCGCGCGCAGTCTTGTCGTTCTCCGATCGAGTGAGCGAGCGGGTGGGACTGTCCGGAGCGGAGCCGAGGCACTATTGCCGGGCAGTGTCGGCAATAGTGCACTGGTCCGCGGAGGACAGTCCCACCCCGAGCCCCCACCCCGAGCCCCCACCCCCAGCCCCGGCTCCGACCCTAATTGCGATCCCCGGCCAGTCGGCTAGCGACGGCGGGACGAATGTTGTGATGAGCCGCAAACGGCGGTTGGGGCCTGGGCGTATTCTCGGCGAGGACAGCCGCCGAGATGAAAGAGAAAGCTCCGCTACGCTCAAAACAGAGACGGGAATCAGCGCGCAACGCGAAGGGGCGTGGGCGCGCGGCGGCAGCGACGGCGAGCCCGAGAGGCGGGGTGGCGGTCGTCTGCGCGGTCGCAATTGTGGCGAGCATCGCGGGAATCCTGAACGGGTTCACCCAAGACGACCTCTCGATCCTCGTGGGGTCCACGCGGCTCCACGGGTTCGGCGCGTTGGCGGACATTCTCACGCTTCCGTACTGGCCGCCGCCCGCGGCGCCGGACTTGTATCGGCCCATCGCGTCGATTCTGCTCGCGGCGCAGTATGCGTTGGGCGGCGGAGCGCCGTTCATTTTTCGAATCGTGAGCTACGCGCTCTACGCGCTGGCGAGCGTCGGCGTGTATCGGCTGGCGCTGCGGCTCGTGCCGGCGTCGATCGCGTTGTTGGTCGCGGTGTTCTTCGCGGCGCATCCGGTACACGTCGAAGCCGTGGCGCTCGCCGTGACGCAGAACGAGTTGATCGTGGGCGCGCTTGCCGCGTTCATGACCGTGCTCTACGTCGATAGGCGGCGGAGCGAATCCGGCGCTCTTTCGGCGAGAGACTGGGCGATGCTCGGCGTCGGCTACGCGATCGCGGGATTCTCGAAGGAGCAGGGACTGCTGATCCCGGCGTTCTTGATTCTCGCGGAAATGTTTCTCACGCCGAGTCGCGCACTGGGCGAGCGTGTCCGACACCTCTGGCGGGGATTCACGGTGTTGCTGGCGATCGCCGCCGCGATGATCGCCGTTCGGACACTCGTGCTGAGCGGTGTCGTCGGGCCGACGATGATCGCCGAGGCGTTGCGCGGACAGACCATGGGTGGACGTCTGCTGACCATGTTGCAGATCGTTCCGCAATGGGCTCGTCTCTTCGTCTGGCCCGTGCATCTGCGCGCGGAGTACTCGCCGGGCGAGTTCGTGGCGTCCACGTCGTTCGGCGGCGAGGAAGCGATGGGGCTCGCGATCGTAGTGCTCGTGCTCGCGTCGATCTGGCTCGCTCGCAAACGTGCACCCGCGCTGTCGTTCGGGCTCGCGTGGTGCTGCGTGGCGCTGTTCCCTGTGAGCAACGTCGTCATCCCGACGGGGATTCTGCTCGCCGAACGGACGCTCTTTCTGCCGAGCGCGGGATTCGTGCTCGCACTCGGCGGGGCGCTGGCGTTGGTCGCCAAGCAATTGCCGGTCGTCACGCAACGAGCGCGAACGCTCGTCGCGTTGGGGGCGAGCGTCGTCGTGGTCGCGGCATTGGGGCGAAGCGCCGAGAGGCAACGAGTCTGGCAGGACCCTTCGACTCTCACCCTCGCCAGCGTGCAGGACGCGCCGCGCAGTTGGCGCGTGCAGCAGGTGTACGGCGACATGCTGTTCAGCCAGGGCCACGCGGCCGAGGCGATCGCGGCATTTCGCCGCGCCATCGACCTCGCGCCGGAGAGCTGGCGCCCGCGCAACTATCTGGCCGAGCGACTCCGCATGATCGGCGACGACAGCGACGCCGTGATGCTGCTGCGCGCGAGCCTGTCGGAGGATCCGCGTGAGATCACCACCATCGCGGCGCTGGCGCCCGCATTGCTCGGCGCGGGGCACTACGTGGAAGCGAAGCATTTGGCGGACAGCATCGTCGTCGCCGAGCACGCGCCTCCGATGATGGTGCAAATGAGCCGGCTCGCCGACAGCGCGATGCAGGTGAACGCGCCGCCGGGCAGCATCCGGATCGGCATTGCATTGCATTGAGCGGCTCGTCACGCGACGCGAGCTAGCCCGCGGACGCTAGCCGAGGCTTCCGTCGTCCCACTGGGCGTGCGACGTTTCGTGCGCGCCGCCTGCAGCGCTTTCGGCATTTTTTCGCAGCGCGCGCGGCGCATGCCCCACCCGACTCTCATGGAGCAAAGCACGCGTGAAAGCGCTAGTGAAGGCCGCGGCTCGACCGGGTTTCGAGCTGAAGGATGTTCCCGAACCGACGATCCGCGACGATGAAGTCCTCATTCGCGTCCGGCGCGCGGGCGTCTGCGGGACCGACGTGCACATCTACGACTGGGATCCCTGGGCGCAGGGGCGCGTCAAGCCGCCGATCATCGTCGGGCACGAGTTCGCCGGCGAGGTGGTGCAGGTCGGCCGTCTCGTCACGGACGTGCACGAGGGAGATCGCGTGACGGCGGAGGGCCACATCGTCGACGGGCGATGCCTGCTCTGCC
Source organism: uncultured Gemmatimonadaceae bacterium (assembly GCA_963736315.1). Classification (GTDB taxonomy): domain Bacteria; phylum Gemmatimonadota; class Gemmatimonadetes; order Gemmatimonadales; family Gemmatimonadaceae; genus JAQBQB01. The sequence continues at coordinate 491,421 of CAVTOB010000003.1, forward strand.
GCACGGGCAACTCGCACGTCTGCCCGTACACGAAGATCATCGGCGTGGACCGCGACGGCTGCTTCGCCGAGTACATCGCGATGCCGGCGACGAACGTGTGGCATTTGGACGACAACGTCTCATTCGACGTAGGCGGCATTCACGACCCGATGGGGAACGCGTTTCACACGGCGCTCACGGCGCCGATCCCCGGGTCGACGGTGCTCGTCACCGGCTGCGGGCCGATCGGGATTTTCGCGGTGGGCATCTGCAAGGCGGCGGGCGCGTCGCGCATCATCGCCAGCGACGTGATCGAGGCGCGGCTCGCGCTCGCGAAAACGATGGGCGCGCACGACGTCGTCCACCCCAAGGAAGCGGAAGCCGTCGTCAAGCGGCATACCGACGGACTCGGCGTCGACGTGGTGCTCGAGATGTCCGGTGTGCCCGCGGCGATCCACCAGGCGTTCTCGCTCGTGCGCGTGGGCGGGCGTGTGCAGCTGCTCGGCATTCCGTCGCAGCGCGTGGATTTCGACCTGGCGAACGAGATCATCTTCAAAGGGCTCACGGTGTACGGCGTCGTCGGACGCCGGATGTACGACACGTGGCTTCTGATGACGCGGTTCCTTCGGTCCGGCCAATTCGATCCGACGCCGGTGATCACGCACCGCTTCCCCCTCGACGCCGCCGACGAGGCAATCCGGGCGATCAAGTCGGGTCAGGCCGGCAAGGTCATTTTCGAGATCGCCTGAGGAGAGCATGACACTCAACACGGAATTCACGAAATCGCTCGAGGACACGATCGAACAGCTCAAGCGCGATCGCGTGTACAAGCGTTTGAACTACTTGGATTCGCCGCAGTCGTCGCGCGTGAAAATGGAGGGGCGCGGGGACGTCCTGATTCTGTCGTCGAACAATTATCTCGGCCTGTGCGACGAGCCGGCGGTCGTGCAGGCGGGGATCGACGGTCTCAAGAAGCTCGGCGCGGGGACGGCGAGCGTGCGCTTCATCTGCGGCACGTTCGCGATCCACCGCGAGCTCGAGGCGGCGTGCGCGAGGTTCGTCGGCTGCGAGTCGTCGCTCAGCTTCGTGTCGGCGTGGAACGCGAACGAGGGGCTCACCGGCACGGTCGCGCAGGAGGGCGACTTCATCGTCTCCGACGCGCTCAACCACGCGTCGATCATCGACTCGATGCGGCTCGCCAAGGCGATCAGCAAGTGCACGACGGCCGTCTTCAAGCACGGCGACATGGACGACCTTCGCGCCAAGCTCGCCGAGGCGAAGGCGGGGGGATTCAAGCGACGGATGATCTGGACCGACGGCATCTTCTCGATGGAGGGCGCGATCGCGAAGCTGCCCGAGATTCTCCAGATCGCGCGCGACACGAATTCCATCGTCGCTGTGGACGACTCGCACGCGACGGGAGTGCTCGGCAAGAACGGACGAGGGACAGCCGAGCACTACGGTGTGCTCGGCGAGGTCGACATCATCACGTCGACGCTCGGCAAGGCGCTCGGCGGAGCGGCGGGAGGATTCGTCGCCGGGCCTGAAGCACTGACCGACTATCTGACGCAGCGGTCGCGGCCGCAGCTCTTCTCGAACGCGCTGCCGCCGACCGTGGCGGCGAGCGCGCTGGCGGCGGTGCGGCTGGTCGAGGCGGAGCCGCAGCGCGTCGAGACGCTACGGCAGAATACGACGTACTTCCGCGAGCAGATCACCGAGGCGGGTTTCAAGCCGATCCCCGGAGAGACGCCGATCGTGCCGATCATCGTCGGCGAGACGGCGGCCGCGATTCAGATGAGCGACATGCTGCTCGACGAAGGGGTGTTCGTCACGGGGTTCGGTTTTCCCGTCGTGCCGCATGGGACCGCTCGAGTGAGGTGCCAGATCTCGGCGGGGCATACGCGCGACGATCTCGACGAGGCGATTCGGGCTTTCAAGAAAGTCGGAGCGAAGCTGGGACTGGTATAGAGAGAACGGCGGAACGGCCAAAACGCCGAAACTGCCAAAACGCCGAAACTGCCAAAACGGGCTCTTCGGCGTTTGGCCTCTTCGGCGTTCGAATTGCGGTGTGAGCGGGTCTATCGGCTTTCATTAGCTTCGCTCTTCGGTAGTATCGTTTTTTGTCACCCTCGGCGTTTGCCAGTACATCGGTCTCCGGAGTCCCGTGACTCTGGGCCAGTCGTTTCGTCCGACATAGAGACCAATCGAAGTTCTCTCTTTGTCGAGGACCTGTATGCGAACTCTCCGTGCCCTGACGATTGCCGCCTCCGTCGTCGCGCTTCCTTCACTCGCGACGGCGCAGCATGGGCGACCGTTCAAGGACGCGTGGTTCTGGGGCGTCAAGGCGGGCGGCTTTACCGTGGCCGACACCGGCGGCTCGAACACGTTGGCGCCGATGGTCGGCGCCGAGTGGCTGATCACGCGGACGCACGGCGGCCTGTACGTCTCGGCCGGCCAGGCGTTCTTCAATACCGAGACGCTCGCCGCCTCGAGCGAATCCAACACCGCGCTGCGCACCATCAAGCTCAACAACCTGCGCAAATTCGACGTCGCGCTGATGGCGTTCCCGGGTGAGCACGACCGCTGGCACCCGTACGCCGGCGCCGGGTTCACGCTCAACGCGATCGCCGACGCTGACGGCCAGCCGCCGTTCAACACCGTCGACGACCTCGCCTTCACGCAGGCCCTGATTCAGCAGAACAAGGTGAGCTTCTCGCCGTTCGGGATCCTCGGCGCGCAATACCGGTTCACCGGGATCTCGGTGTTCGGCCAGGCGACCTTCAATCCGACCCAACACAACTTCCTGCTCTACAATGGGCAGGCGTTCAACTTCTCGATGGAGTTCGGCGTGCGGTACAACGTCGGGTCGTCGATCGAAAAGAACTAGTCGGACGGCTGAATAAAGAAATCTGAGTGGCCGGCCCGTAAGGGTCGGCCGCTTCGTTTAGGCGGCGGAAACGTTGGTGGACCGGTGGACCGGTGGACCGGTGGACCGGCAGAGCAAGACCGCGGCAAACGGAACAAGAGCGCTGGGGTTAGCTGCGGCGTGAGCACGCGTCACCCGGCCAGACTCGGCTGGCTCGCCGTATTTCTCGTCGCCGCCGTCGCGGCGTACACGTCGGCCATTCGTGCGCCGTTCTAGTTCGACGACCTGCCGGCGATTCTCACACGCGCCGAGCCGCCCGGGGTCTTCCGCGCGACCAGTGCAATACTGACGATACTGCCGGTCAGTATTGCCTCGGCTCGCGCTCCAGACCCCGGCCGTCTCGGCGCTGCCTCCGTGCGGGGCTGGCTGCGTTTACTCACCGGCGTGTGTCGCTCCGGGCGGCGCACCGAAGGCGCCGGTCCGCGCCGTTCACGCAGTCGCGCGCAGTCACTCGCGAGCGAGCGGGCGGGGCTGTCCGGAGCGGAGCCGAGGCAGTATCGCCCGGCAGTATCGGCGATACTGCACTGGTCCGCGGAGGATAGCCCCACCCCAAGCTCCACCCGAGGCCCACCCGACCCCGAGCCCGACCCCGAGGCCCCGCGCGAGACACCGCCTCCGCGGTCACTCGCGAGCTGAAAGTGGCGGCTTTCCGGAGATGAACTCACTGTCGCGGACGATCCAGCGCAGAGGCCAATCGGCACAGCGCGTGATGCCGATGCGCGGCGTGACCGCGACGCGCGAATCGGGGATCGGCGAGCCTTCGCGAATCGTCAGCGGCCCGCGCTGAAGAACGGCCCGGTTGAAGTGGCCGTCGATCTCGAGCGCGTCGCACAACTTCGCGGGACCGTTCGTGAGATCGACGTCTCGTCGCACGCCGCGGCGTGCGCGCATCAACTCGATGCCGTGTACCGGTTCGAGCGCGCGCACCAGCACGGCGCTCGGCTCGCCCTTCCCGCGCGTCACGGCGTTGAAGCACCAGTGCATGCCGTAGATGAAATACACGTAAGCGATCCCGGGCGGCCCGTAGAGCGGTGCCGTGCGCGCGGTGAGGCCGGCGGCGGCGTGGCAGGCGAGATCGTGCTCGCCGAGGTACGCCTCAGTTTCGACGATGCGCCCGGCGGCGACGCCGTCGCGCGTGCGGCACTCGAGGATCGCGCCCAGGAGCTCGCGCGCAACCCGTTCGGTGGGCCGATCGTAGAACGACGTGGGAAGCGGCGCCCCGACTTGCACTCCGAGACGAGAACGCCGCGCTTTCGGCGCGGCGTTCCCCGTCATCTCAACCTCGCCACGCGCATCGTGTCATTCGTCCGGGGACGAGGGCACGACTTTCTTGCCGCGCGGGCGGCCGGCGGTCTTGGTCGCTGTTTTCTTGGCGGCCGTCTTGGTCGCGGCGCGACTGCCGCGCGTGCGCTTGCCGCGCGGCGTTGGCGGGCCACCGTTCGTCTCTTCTACGACGAGAGCAGCCACCGCAACCGGCGCCGGTTCGTCGACGACGCCGACGGCGAGCAGTTCGGGCGGAGGGGCGCCCGGCAGATTCCGCGCGCCCGTTCGATTCCGTCCGCCGCCGCCACGCGGCCCCATGCCGAGTCGCGGCGCGGACGCCGCGGCGGCGGGCGGCTGCGTTTGCGCGATAGCCGCCTTTTCGTGCTTTGCGAGCTGATCGGCCACCGAGCCCGATTCCGTCGCGCGCGCGATCTCGAAATCGTTGCCGCGGCGGCGCAGGTCGATGATGCCTTCGTCGTGCGCGTCCTTGAGGATGCGGACGAACATGCGGTCGCTGAGGCTGTCCGAGTCGCGGCCGAGGAGCTGGCGCGCGCGCGCACGGACGGCGCTGGCACGAACCGTTTCGTCGTCGCGCACGAGGTCGGCGACGGTTCGCTTGAGCAGGTCGAACGCTTCGCCGCGGGTGAGGCGATCGCCGCTCGTACCGGCCGCGCTTTCACCGGCGGCTCTCGCCTCCGCTGCCCCTCCGCCCAATTCCAACTGGTCGCTCACGGCGGGGCGGCTCACAGGGGGCGTCGGCGTGACGGCATGCGGGGTGGCGGCGTGCGCCGCGACGGCGGGCGTCGCCGCCTCTGGTGAGGCGACCGGTGTCTCGGCTGTCGTCGTCAGCTCGCGGGGAACGCGCGTCTCGCGGCTCTCGCGATCTCCACGGCCGCGCCCGCCGCGCCGCCCTCTGCGGCGACCGTTCGGGCGCTCCTCTGCTGCGGACGACGCTCCGGATGACGCTGCCGCGGCCGGCTCGGCGACGGAGGCTTCCTCGGTCGCGCGACGCGGCGCGGCGGCCGGCGCCGTCTCCGGCAGATCGACCTCGAGCTGGCCGTTGTCGAGCTTCGTGACGCTGAGGAGTCCCTTCTGCGCGGCTTCCTGGCAGAATCTCGAGAATTTTGATATTCCGAGATTCTTCTCGTCGAACGTCGCGTCGATCTCCTGCATCACCTGCTTGAGACGGTCGGAGCGCATGACGTCGTTGCTGCGCTTCATGCGCTGCACGGCTTCGGTCACGAGCTCCCATGGATCCCACTTGCGCGCGGGCTCGTCGTCCTGCGCTTTCACGAGGCCGGCGAGGGCGTTGTAGCTGTAGTACTCGTCGCAGTTCTGGACGAGCAGGTCGCTCGACGATTCGCGAATGCCGACGCCGATGACGTACTTGCCGTACTCCTTGAGCTTGATCACGAGGCTCGAGAAGTCGGAGTCGCCCGAGAGAAGAATGAACGTTCCGATCTCCGGACGCGTGAACACCAGCTCGAGCGCGTCAATGGCGAGGCGGATGTCGGTGGCGTTCTTCTTGGACGATCCGTAGGCCGGCGCGAAGATCAGGTCGATCGACGCCTCGGCGAGCGGAACGATGTACATCGGGTAGCGCCGCCAATCGGCGTAGGCGCGCTGCACCGCGACTTTGCCCTTGATGATCTCCGACGACAGGAGGCTGCGAAGCTCCTTCCCGAGGTCGGACCGGATCCCCATCGTGACGTTGTCGAAGTCGATGAGGAGTGCGGCGTTGGGCGCGTGGATCGGCGCCTGGACGAACGGGGCGGCGGCGGACATCGCCTGCGGCCCACGGTGAATGAGAGCGCTCGACGCCCGAGTGGGCGAGCGCGGTTGTCTAGAATTCATGCATCGGCTGTGCGAGTCAAACCGGAAATGTAGGGCTCAACACCCGGTAAAGCCATGCTGCGGCTCAATCTCCCATCGCCTTGAGGATCACGCGTTTGGGACGCTGTCCGTCCCATTCGCCGTAGAAGATTCGCTGCCATGGCCCGAGATCGAGCTTTCCGGCCGTGACCGGCACGATGACCTCGTGGCCGATGGTGATCGAGCGGAGATGCGCCGCCGCGTTGTCCTCGCCCGTGCCGGTGTTGTGGCGGTATCGCTCGGGATCCCACGGCGCCACGGACGCCTCGAGCCAGTCGAGAATGTCCTTCCATAGTCCAGGTTCGTGGTCGTTCACGAACACGGAGGCCGAGATGTGCATCGCCGAGGCGAGCACCATCCCCTCGCTGATCTTGGCCGACGCCCGACAGCGTTCGACCGCGTCGGTGATGTCGATGATCTCCTGTCGGCTCTTCGTCGTGAACGTGAGATAGTCGGTGTGGGTCTTCATGTCGTTTCTCAGGGTGGTTGATGCCTAGTACCACCAGTATGTTAGACCCCGAAACCGTCGTCATGCGCACCTCGTAGGAGCCCCTGTGAAGCGCGTCGGATTTCGCGGCCGCCTCTTCGCCATTCTGCTGGCCTTCGCCCTCGTTCCGTCGATCCTCATTGCCGTCGCGTGGAACGCCACCGGATCCTTCGTGCTTCCGCTCGTTTCGGGGACCGCGGCGTGGGACAGCGTGGCGGCGACCGGCGAACGGGCGGTGACGGCCATCCGCGGAGCGAACCTGTCGGACGCGCAGCGACGGGCGCTCGACGCGCACGAGCGCGTGCTGCGGAGCAGCGTGGTCCACTCGCGCCAGGCGGATTTCGTGTTTCGGCAGGGCGCGAAGATGATCGCCTTTACGACGCTCATCGGCGTGCTGGTGATCGCCGTCGTCGCGTCGCGCGTCGCCGGACATCTGAGCCGCAACCTGAGCCGGCCGCTGCGCGAGCTGGTCGGCTGGACGGAGCGGCTGGGCCGCGGCGAACAACTGCCGACCACGCCGCCGCGCCGCGGCGCGCCGGAGTTCGAGGTGCTGCGGCGCAGCATGCGCGAGATGGCGGGCGAGTTGGAGATCGGACGCGCGAGAGCGGTCGAGAACGAGCGCTCGGCCGCGCTGCGCGAGAGCGCGCGACAGGTCGCGCACGAGCTCAAGAATCCGCTCACGCCGATCCGCTTCGCCGTCGAGCGATTGCGGCGCGAGGCGCCGCCCGAGCTCGCCGAGACGGTCGAGGTGCTCGCGACGGAGTCGCAGCGGCTCGAGGCGCTCGCGCGCAGCTTCGCGCAATTCGGACGGCTTCCGGAAGGACCGCGGGCCGAGGTGGACGTGGGTGAGCTCGCGCGCTACACGGCGCGCGCGACGATTCCGCCGAGCGTCAACGTGAAAGTGGACGTCGCCGACGACGTGCCGATGATTCAGGCGCACCACGACGCGTTGGCGCGCGCGCTGTCGAACGTGATGCTCAACGCGGTGGACGCGTGCAAGGACGGCGGCGCCGTCGGCGTGCGCGTGCGCCGCACGGCGCACGCGGGGCGAGACGCGGTCGAGATCGCGGTCGCGGACACCGGATGCGGCATATCACCGGACCGGTTGTCGCGCATCTGGGACCCGTACGTCACGTCCAAGCCCGGCGGCACGGGGCTCGGCCTCGCGATCGCGCGGCAGGCCGTGCTCGCGCATGAAGGCACCGTGAGCGCCGACAGCCGCATCGGCGGCGGCACCGAAATTCGATTCGTGCTCCCCGTCGACGGCAACCGAAACGGAGTGGAGGAAGCGCATGCATAACGAGGACATTCTCGTACCGATCGCGTTCTTCGTGATGATCGCGGTGACGGCGATCGGCGTCCCGCTCGCGCGGGCGTTCGCGCGCCGGATGGAGCGCCAGCCTATCGCGCCGGCGATTGCGCCGGAGCTGTCGGCGCAGATCGCGCGAATGGAGCAGGCGATCGACTCCATCGCCATCGAGGTGGAGCGCATCTCCGAGGGACAGCGTTTCACGACGAAGCTTCTCGCCGAGCGGAACAACGGCGGCGCTGCGAGCGAATCCGCAACGCGAGCGTCCAGGACACTGACATGATCCTGTTTGCCGCGGCGGTCGTTCAAGTTCCGCCCGACGTGATTCCGCCGGGCGCGATCGAGATCAGCGAGGCGTTCTTCGCCACGATTGCGATCATCGCGCTGGGCATTCCGTTGATCCGCGCCTTCACGCGGCGTCTCGAGCGCGGCACGCCGCCGCCGGCGCAGGTGTCGCCCGAGGTGCTGAGCCGCCTCGAGCGGATCGAGCAGGGCGTCGAGGCGATCGCGGTCGAGGTCGAGCGGATCTCCGAAGCGCAGCGGTTCACCGCCAAGCTGATGGCCGAGATGCAGAAGAACGCCCTGCCGCACGCCGACTCCGCGTCTTAGAGAAGTCCAATGCCGAGCGTGCTGATCATCGACGACGAGTCGAACATCCGCCGGATGGTCGGCGCGCTGCTCGTGGCCGAGGGCTACGAGGTTCGCGACGCGCACGACGGCGCGGGCGGCCTGTCGCGCGCGCTCGAGGCGGAGCCCGACGCCCTGCTGCTCGACCTGATGATCCCCGGCGAGTTGGACGGGATGGCGACGCTGGCGCGCGTGCGCGAGTCGCTCCCCGACGTGCCGGTCATCATGATGAGCGGCCGCGCGGGGCTGAGCGACGCGGTGAAAGCGACCAAGCTCGGCGCGTTCAACTTCCTGGAAAAGCCGCTGAGCCCCGAGAGCGTGCTGCTCGCGCTGTCGTCGGCGATGGAGCTGCGTCAGGCGCGGCGGGAGGCGCGAACGCTGCGCGCCGACCTCGGACTGAGCGGCGAGATGGTCGGCGACAGTCCGGGAATCCGCCAGGTGCGCGGGCTCATCGAGCGCGTCGCGCCGAGCGATTCCCGCGTGATGATCACGGGCGAGTCGGGCACCGGTAAAGAGCTCGTAGCGGCGGCGATTCACGCCGGCAGCGGGCGGCGCGACCGGCCGTTCGTGCGCGTGAACTGCGCGGCGATTCCGCGCGACCTCGTCGAAAGTGAGATGTTCGGCCACGAGCGCGGCTCGTTCACCGGCGCGACGGACCGGCGCATCGGCCGCTTCGAGTTGGCGCACCGGGGCACGCTGTTCCTCGACGAGGTGGGCGACCTCGGCGCCGAGGCGCAGGCAAAGCTGCTGCGCGCGATCGAGGCCAAGGAGATCGAACGCGTCGGCGGTGGAAAGCCGGTGCGCGTGGACGTGCGGATCGTCTCGGCGACGAACAAGGACCTCGCGCGCGGCGTCGTGGACGGCGCGTTCCGCGAGGATCTGCTGTTTCGTCTGAACGTGATCCCGATCCCGCTGCCGCCGCTGCGCGACCGGCCGGGCGACATTCCGTCGCTCGTGCGCCACTTCGCGGCGCTGCACCGCCTTCGTACGGGACAAGCGGTGCCCGACTGGACCGACGACGCGATCGCCGCGCTGTCGCGTCATCGCTGGCCCGGCAACGTGCGGGAGCTCGCCAACATCATCGAGCGGCTGGCGATCCTCCACGCCGGCCGCCGCGTGACGGAGGCCGACGTCGCGGCCGTTCTGCCTCTCGAGCGCGCGCCGCGAACGCCGACCCCGCCGACGTCGCTTCCCCTCCCCGATCCGGCCGAGCTGGAATCGTCGCTCAGCGACACGCTCGACGACTATGAGCGAACGCTGATCTCGCGCGCGCTGTCGATGGCGAGCGGGAACGTCGCCGAGGCGGCGCGGCGACTGCGCACCGACCGGCCCAACTTGTATCGAAGGATGCGGCGGCTGGGCATCGCCGTCGGCGCCGAGTAGCGGGTCACGGCCCGCGATCCTTGACTGGAGTGCTCATGTGCAGGCGAACCTTGGTATTGATCGGCGCAACATGCGCCGTCGCGAGTTTGCGCGCCGTTCCCACAGGAGCGCAGGAACCGGTGTCGGCGGCGCGCTCGTCCGTGCCGCGCGACGTCCGGCGCGAAGCGGTGGACCGCTGGAACGGACAGAACGCGTTGCGCGCGACGGAGCAAGTCGAGATCGCCGCGGGGCAGGAAGTGAGGGGGAACGTCGCGGTGCAGCACGGCCCACTGCTCATTTCGGGACACGTGACCGGCGACGTGCTCGCGCTCAACGCGAGCGTCGTGCTTCGCGCGGCGGCGCACGTCGACGGCGCGCTTCTCGTAATCGGCGGGCGAGTGGAGGGCGCGGACTCGGCGCGCATCGACGGCGGCGTGCGGACGTACGCCGACTCGCTCGTATATCGGCAAGACGGCGAACGCATCGTGGCGATCACGACGGGCGAGGCGGACGAGGACACGTGGTGGCGCCGCCTGGAGCGAGAGCACGACGAGAACTGGGCGAAGGCGGTGCGCATCGTCCAGGCGGGCGCGTACAACCGCGTCGAGGGATGGCCGCTCAACATCGGGCCGGTGCTCCACCGGCTGACGCCGTGGGGGAGCGTCGACGCGGGCGCGTCGGCGATCGTGCGCACGGGAAGCTTCGAGTCGGAGAACGGCGACGTCGGACACGATCTGCGGAGCGAAGTGCGCTTCGGCCGAGATCGCGGGATCGGCATCGGCGGACGCGTGTTCAGCGTCGTCGATCCGATCGAAGATTGGCAGCTGAGCAGCGTCGAGACGGCGCTCGCGGCGTTTCTCGTGCGCCGCGACTACCGCGACTACTTCCAGCGGCACGGCGCGACGGCGATCGCGACGCTCTACGGCGCGAGCAACGTGCGCCTCACCGGGACGTACGGCGAGGAGCATTGGGATTCACGTCTGCTCAGGAATCCATTCACGCTGTTCAACGACGCGCAGAATTGGCGCGCGAACCCCGAGGTCGACGCCGGCGTGTTCCACATCGGAACGCTGTCGCTGACCTTCGACACGCGCACGGACCAGGACGATCCGTGGTCGGGTTGGCTGGCGATGGCGAATCTCGAACACGGGGCCGGGCGGCCCACGGCAGTGGGCCCGACGTCGCTCGTGCGCGAGACGCAGGCGGGCGATCACGTCGAATACACGCGCGGATTCCTCGACCTCCGCCGCTACAACCGCCTCGGGCCGAACGACCAGCTGAATCTGCGCCTCGTGCTTGGCGGGTGGCTCGGCGGCAATGAGCTGCCGCTCGAGCGGCGCCTCTCGGTGGACGGCCCGGGCGCGATTCCGGGATACGACTTCCGCTCGGTGGTCAGCCCGAACGTCGGCGATTGCAACTACGGCGGTGTTCTCCTGCTCGGACAACCCGCGCAGTGCGACCGGATCATGCTCGCGCAGGTCGAGTACCGCGGTGATTTGCGCTTTGATTTCACGGGACGATGGCCGGATTGGCCGCGGAATTATCACAGCGAACACGGCGACGTCGCGTACGTCGTGTTCGCCGACGCGGGCCGCGGTTGGCTCGTCGGCACGGCGCCCGGCAGCGTGGGCATCGGGTCGACGGAGATTCCCCCGCTGTCGAGCTTCCGAACGGACATCGGATTCGGTCTCGACGTCGGAGGCATCGGCGTCTACACCGCCAAGTCGCTCTCCACGCCGGCGCAGAAGCTGAACTTCTTCTTCCGGCTGAGGCATCGGTTTTGAGCCGTCGGCCGCGCCGGTCGTCGGCCATGTCGATCGTGGGCAGCGTCGCTCTGATTCTGGGCGCGCTGGCCTCGCCTCTTCTCGCGCAGGAAGGCGGCGTGCGCCTGGGCGTCGCCGTCACGCCGCCGACCGCGACGAAGGAAGGGCCGTCGATCACGAGCGCGAACTTGCTGGCCGACTCGAAGACGCGCGAACTGCTGCGCAACGGATTCCCGGCGCGCATTCATTACCGGCTGGAGCTGTGGTCGAAAGGAGGATTCGGCGGCGACGATCGCGCCGACTTCACCGAGTGGGACGTGCTCGTGTCGTACGATCCGACGAGCCAGCTGTATAACGTCCGTCGCCACACCATGGTGAACGGCGCGGCGAACGGCGTCAACGAGAACTTCGGCGGATTCTCATCGCTGTCGGCGGCGGAAGTGCAGTTCGGTCGTCCGTACCGCGCGGCGATCCACCCCAATCGAGCGGGGAGTTTCTACTACAACCTGTCGGTGGACGTGCAGACGCTCACGGTGAGCGATCTCGACGCGCTCGAGCAGTGGCTGCGCGGGTCGTCGGCGCCGAGGCGGAGCAACGTGTTTCGCGGGATTTGGAGCGGGATCGGGACGCTCGTGTCGCGCATACTCGGCGGGGACAAGCGGAAGTATGAGCAGAGGTCGGAGGTGTTCGAGGCACAGTGAACTGCGTTGACGGCGCAGCTGACTGACTGCGCGGCTAAGTAACGGCGCGAACTCCGGAAGGGCGCGACTGACGAAGGGCGCGAACGGCGCGACCGCCAAACTGCGCGAGGGGCGCGACTGCAAGACTGCGTAAGGCCCCGACTGCTGGGCGCTGCGTTGGAATGATCCGAGTCGCGACGAGGCGGTGGTGGTTCCGGCGAGCGCCGACGCTAACGTCGCGCATGGACAACCACCGGCATCTCGCCGTCCTCGAAGCAGCGCAAGTCGTCGAGGATGAGATCAACCGGCTCATCGATGACCGCGGGCGGCGGCTGTTGCACGTTTCTCAGTTGCGTAGGTCCGCCCACGCGGTCGTCGCGGGCATTGACGAGGCGTTTGGTCGCGGGCCGGACGGCGGCAGGGCTCAGCCGCTACGCGTAGCGCGAGGCGAGGCCGAGGAGACGATCGGGCATCTGCGGGCCAACTTCGCGATGAGACGCATCGATAGGGCGACGTTCTGGCGCCTCCGTAATCGCCTCATCATGATCGTTAAGATGCTGAACGCGCTCGAACGCCTTTGACGTTCCGCCGTTTCAACCCCGCGCCGTTTGTCAGTCGCGCCTTTCGCGCCGTTTGTCAGTCGCGCCTTCGTCAGTGCGCGCCTTTACTTAGTCGCGCAGTTTGTCAGCTGCGAAGTCCAGCAGTTTTCAGTCCCCGGTGCTCCAACTGCTCCAGATGATGCAGTACCTCACTCCCGTAAAACGTCTTGATGTACCGAGCCTGCGTCGGCGTGAGGCGCCGCACCGCCCAACTGAGGTGCACGAAGTGCGGCTCGACCGGGTGCGAGAGCGGGTGCATCCCGATCTCCTCGGGAAGCCGGTTGCCCTTGCGCGTGTTGCAGGCGCTGCAGGCCGCCACGACGTTCGTCCAGTCGTTGGTGCCGCCGCGAGACAATGGAATCAGGTGGTCGCGCGTGAGCGCCTCGCGCGGCTTGAACTCCGTCATGTGGCGGCCGCAGTACTGGCAGGTGTAGCGGTCGCGCGCGAAGAGGAAGGTGTTCGTCACCTGCCGGCGGAACCGTCTCGGCACATGGATGAACTTCGTCAGCCGGATCACGGCTGGCCTCGGCATGGTGAGTCGCTCTGAGCGCACGACGCGATCGGAGTCCGACTCGACGATTTCGGCCTTGCCGTCAATCACGAGTCGGAGCGCGCGACGCATGGGGACCATCGTCAGCGGCTCGTACGATGCGTTCAGGGCCAGGCAACCAAGCACCACGAAGCTTCCCCTCCCTCTTATTCGAGGATCGGCACACGAGCTCCCCCAGTGCAGCGGCGGGAGGACTGCGACGGGCGGTCGACGGCGGCGCGCCCAAACTGGGGCTACGGGCGCAACTGCATGTGCCGGAAGGTTCTACAGCAAGCTATTCAGACGCCAGCGACGCGACAAGATCGAATCCCCCCAATCGCTCCATCGTCGCTACGGTCTCGTTTCCCCCCCGGCGTCGAGCCAGTCGGCGAGTGCATTACCCAACTCCTGCATCCTCGCGGCAAGTTCCGGGCGCCCGCCGGTGAGACGTCCGCCGGACACGAGCGGCTTCCCGGCCACGGCCACGAACGCCGCCTGAGCGCCCCCCAGCGCGAAGACGGCGGCGGTTGTCGGATCCGTCGTCGGGGCGACGGCATCGAGCCGGAACGCCGCCAGGTCGGCCTGCTTGCCTTCCTCGAGCGACCCGACGACGTCCTCCAAACCGAGCGCCGCGGCGCCGCCGAGGGTCGCAAGTTCCAGGACGTCGGCGGCCGACGGCGTCTCGAATGATTGGAGACGCGTCCGCTGCGACAGGAGCGCGACGCGGGCTTCGTCGAGCAGGTCCATCCGATTGTTGCTCGCCACCGAATCCGAGCCGAGGCCGACCGTCACGCCGGCCGCCAAGAGCTCGACGAGCGGCGCAACGCCATGGCCCAGCTTGGAGTTCGAGATCGGACAATGCGCCACGGCGCATCCGCTTCGCACGATCGCCGCGATGTCGCCCTCGTCGGCGCGCACGCAATGAAGGAGGAGCGGCCGCGCGTCGAGCACGCCGAGCCGGTCGAGCATGTCGATCGGCGAGCGGCCGCGGATGCCGACGTGAATGCCGCGGCCGCGCAGTCCGTCGGCGAACGGCCCGGCGCCGTCGGCGATGAGCCGTTGCTCTTCGCTGCTCTCGGCGGCGTGAATCGCCATGCGGAGCCCGTGTTGCTTCGCGAAGTCGGTCGTCGCGCGAAAGAGAGAATCCGATACCGTGTAAGGTGCGTGCGGCGACACGCCGACGCGGACGAGCGGCGTCTCGAGATAGCGAAGCCCCGCCACCTTTTCGCGAAGCCCGGTGATCGACGCTTCGCACTGCGCCGGATCGGGGCCGAACACTTCCTGGTAGACGATGCCGCGCACTCCCGCTTCCCGCATCGCGCGCACGACGACGCCGGACTCGCTCGTGTCGGCGTACGTCGTGATGCCGGCGCGCAGACCCTCCTCGATACCATAGCGCGCCGAATCGAGCAGCGCGTCAGTGTCGAGCACGTCGCGGCGCGCGGCCGTGAGGCGAAGTATCCAGCGGCGAAAGTCGAGGTCCTCGAGAAACCCGCGCATCGCGGTGAGCTCGAGGTGCGTGTGCGCGTTGACGAGACCGGGAAGCAGCAGCACGTCGCCGAGGTCGTGGTCGTCACCCGGAGGAGCCTCCTCGTGCGGGCCGACGAATGCGATGCGATCGCCGTCCACGGCGACGACGCCGTCGCGCACCGGCTCGGCGACAATGGGCACGACCCAGCGCGCGCGATATCTGATCACGCGAGGAAAGATATGAGTTTCCGGCCGGTCCGCCCTAAGTTTGACCCATGCCAAAGCCGGGATTGCTCGATGAACTGAAGTGGCGCGGTCTGTTGTATCAGCACACGGAGAGCGTCGGCGACGCACTGGCCGCGGGGGCGCTCGCCGGCTACATCGGCTTCGATCCGACCGCGCCGAGTCTGCACATCGGCACCCTGCTCGTGATCATGCTGCTCGTGCGACTCCAGTCGTACGGGCACACGCCGGTCGCGCTCGCCGGAGGCGGCACCGGTTTGATCGGCGATCCGTCCGGCAAAGGATCCGAGCGTCCGCTTGCCGACGCCGACACGATCGCGACGAACACCGCGGCGATCGGAAAGCAGCTCGAGCGCTTTCTCGATTTCACCGGCTCGAACGCCGCCAGGCTGCTCGACAACGCGGAGTGGCTCACGTCGCTCAAGGCGGTGGACTTCATGCGCGACGTCGGCAAGCACTTCACCGTGAACTACATGATGCAGAAGGACTCCGTGCAGGGGCGCATGGAGGCGGGCATCTCGTACACCGAATTCTCGTACATGCTGCTCCAGGCATACGACTTTCTGGAGCTGCGGCGGCGTCACGACGTTCGATTGCAGATGGGCGGCAGCGACCAGTGGGGGAACATCACGGCGGGGATCGAGCTGATTCGCCGGTCGGCGGCGCTCGATGCGCACGCGATCACGTCGCCGCTCGTGACGACGGCGGCGGGAACGAAGTTCGGGAAGACGGAAGCGGGCGCGGTTTGGCTCGATGCCGCGCTGACGTCGCCGTACAAGTTCTATCAATTCCTGGTGAACGTCGACGACCGCGACGCGGGGAAATACCTGCGCTATTTCACGCTGCTTTCGCGGGAGGCGATCGAGGCGCACGAGCGTTCGGTCGAAGGGGCGCCGGAGAAGCGCGAGGCGCAGCACGCGCTGGCCGCCGACGTCACGACGCGGGTGCACGGGGAGCGCGCGGCGGCGACGGCACGGGAGGTGTCGGACCTGCTGTTCGGCGGCGGCGACGCGGTCTCTCTCTCTCGTGACGCGTTGGCGGCGCTCGCACTCGAAATCCCGGTGCTCACAGTCGTCTTCACCGACCAGCTGACGACAGGCGACGTCCTCGACGTTCTGTGCACGGGCCCCGACGCGCTCTTCAAGAGCAAGGGCGACATGCGCCGCATGGTCCAGCAGGGCGGCGTCTACATGAACGGGCGGCGACTCGCCCCCGAGCGCGAGCCCATCGGTTTTGGCGAGCTCCTCGGCGGCGAGTATCTGTTGATTCGAAAAGGCGCAAAAACGTACGCTCTCGTCCGGGTGACGCGGTCTTGACGGCTTAGGGGCCGGGGCGCAATTGTATGCAGGGAAGTGGACACCGGTGGACCGGTGGACCGGTGGACCGGTGGACCGGTGGACCGGCGGGCATGGAGGCCGGATGGCGATGCGGCGTTTTCTTGGTGCGGCGATCGTCGCCTGGATGGCGCCGGCGCTCGCGATCGCGCAGTCGATTCGCGGCACGGTAATCGATTCCGTTTCCGGAAAGCCCGTGGCGAGCGCGCGCGTCGCCGTGTACAACACGGCGTTTCAGACCGTCGCGGATTCGATCGGGCGATTCGCGTTCTCAGACGTACCCGCGGGGGATCGCGCGCTGACGATTCATACGGCATCGCTCGACTCGTTGAGCGCGTCGTACACGGTGCCGGTCACGGTCTCGGGTGCGACGACGATCGCCGTGCGCGTGCCGAGCGCGCTGCAGATCGCAGCGATGGCGTGCGGCGACCGCGGATATGGAACCGGCGGAATCGTGCTTGGCAGGCTCCGCGTCGCGGGCGATTCGACAGCACTGGTCTCAGGAACCGTAACCGCCGAGTGGCGCACGACGGTTGCGCAGCCTCCCAAGTGGATCTCGGCGGCGGCCGACGCGCATGGTCGGTTCGTGTTGTGCGGCGTCCCGCTCGACACCGCACTGAGTCTCCGAGCCGTTACCGATGGCGCGAACGGGCAATCGGCTAGGCTTCGCGTATCCTCCGTCGCGCGCTTCGCTCGTGCGGAGCTGGTCCTGGTTGCGGAGATCGTATCGACGGCGACGTTCGCCGGCGTGGTGACCGATTCGTCGAATCGCGCGATCGGCGGTGCGGAGGTAAGCGTTCCGGAGCTGGCCAGAACGACGCTCACCAACGAGGAGGGCGATTTCGCGCTCCCCGACATCCCACCGGGCGAGCAACGAGTGGTCATTCGCCGACTCGGCTACGGCCCCGTCGCGACGACGCTCACGTTTCAGGCCGGCCGTACGCTGCGACGACGGGTCATGCTGGCTCGCGCGACGGTGCTCGACTCGGTGACCGTGACGGAGAAGGCGTACGACCCGGTGCTGGGCGACTTCGAGGACAATCGACGGCTCGGCCTCGGCCATTTCATCACACGCGAGGAGTTGGCGAAGCTGGAAGGCGTGTCGACCGGGTCGGTCTTGCGCTCGATACCGGGAATCTCGGTCGTAGGGCGAGACCCGTACGGCTTCGTCTCGAGCGCCCGCGCGCAGACGATGATGACGTCGATTTCCGGAAAGGGGCACACCCCTCTCGGCGGGGGGGATCCATCGAAGGGCGCGCCGTCGGGCTTGTGCTACTCGGCCGTGTATCTCGACAACATGCGGATGTACGCGGGGAGGCCGACCGCCAATCAGACCGAGCCGCTGTTCGACATCAATAGCATTCCGGTCGCGGAGATCGAAGCCATCGAGTACTACGCTTCGGTCTCGCAACTACCAGCGAAGTACCTCACGCCGGGTGCGGTGTGCGGCGTGCTGGTCATTCATACGCTCCGCTTCCATCCCAAGGATACCAGCGCGGTGTCGCCGAAGCCTCGCGTCGAGGAGCTGTTCCGATGACAACCCGTCAATTCGTCCTCGTGTTCACCGTCCTCGGGCGTGTCGCAGCGGCGCAGATCCACGGAACCGTCGTCGATTCCGCGTCGGGCAAAGTCGTCTCGCGTGCTCGGGTGAACGTGAGCGGGACCACGCTCCAAGCAACGTTCGCCGGCGTGGTGACGGATTCGACGAACACGCCGATCCCCAACGCCGAGGTCACGCTGCCCGACCTCGGCAAGGGCACGGCGACCAACGAGCAAGGCGCGTTCGTGCTGCGCGACATTCCCGCCGGCTCTCAGCGCATGGTCGTGCGTCACGTCGGCTACGGTCCGGTCGAGGCGCAGTTGACGTTCGTCGACGGACAGACGATCCAGCGCCACATCATGATGGTGCGAAGCACGACGCTCGACTCCGTGGTCGTCACGGAGAAGTCCACCGATCACGCGCTCGACGACTTCGAGGTCAACCGCAAGCTCGGGCTCGGCCACTTCCTCACGCGTGCCGAGTTGGCACCGCAGGAGGGGCGATCCACAGGCGCCGTGCTGACGTCAATTCCCGGAATCAAAGTGTTCGCGATGGGGCCGTACGCATGGGTGGGATCGGCGCGCCACAACGGCATGTCGCTTTCGGGGACGGCAGGGGTTGGGCTGGACCGCAGCGACATCATGAAGCGAGCACCGCTCTGGGACTGCTACTCCTTGGTTTACTTGGACAACCAACCCGTTTGGCGCGCGCAGAAATACCGGAACCCTCCCGGCATGCAAGGCCCGCGGTTCACCTTGGAACCGTTGTTCGACATCAACACGATTCCGGTGGCGGCGATCGAGGCCATCGAGTACTACGCGAGCTGCGCGGAAACGCCGATGAAGTATGCGTCGCTCAATTCCGAATGCGGCGTACTCGTCATTCACACGCTTCGTTTTCACCCGAAGGACACGACGTCAGCCGGAGGCAAGCCGCCGCGATGACAGTGAAACGCTGTTTCGCGACGGCGATCGCCGCGTCGATCGCCGTGCATGCCGCCGCCGCGCAAACGATTCGCGGAACCATCGTCGATTCCGCGTCGGGCAAAGGCGTGGCAGGCGCTCGCGTGAGCGTCGCCGGAACGACGCTTCAAGCCACCGCCGATTCCCTCGGTCGATTCACGATCACCGGCGCGCCGAGCGGCGATCAGACGCTGGCGATTCACACCGCGTCGCTCGATTCGCTGAGCGCCGGCTACTCGGCGGCGGTGACGGTCACGGGCGCCACGACGACGATCGCCGTCCGCGTGCCGAGCGCGTTGCAAATCGCCGGCACGGCCTGCGGCGACGGATACGGGAGGGGCGGGATCGTGCTCGGCAAACTGAGGCTCGCCGATGATTCGCCGGGGTCGCTCGCCGGGACGGTGAGTGCCGAGTGGAAGACGGCTACTGGCGCGGAAGCCCCCAAGTGGGTCTCCGCGATGGCGGACGCGCGCGGACGATTCGCGCTGTGCGGCGTTCCGCTCGACACCGCGCTGAGTCTGCGCGCGGTGACCGACGGCGCGAGCGGCCAGGCCACTGGATTCCGCGTGTCGTCGGCCGCGCGCTTCGGTCGCACGGAGATCGTGCTGCGTCGCGAGCGCGCGACGTCGGCGACGTTCGACGGCGTGGTGACGGATTCGACGAACAAGCCGATCGCCAACGCCGAGGTCATGCTGGCGGACCTCGGCAAGGGGACCGGGACCAACGAGCAGGGCGTGTTCGTGCTGCGCGACATTCCAGCCGGTCTACAGCACCTGACGGTGCGCCACGTCGGCTACGGTCCCGTCGAGACGCAGCTCACGTTCGTCGGCGGACAGACGATGCAGCGGCACATCATGATGGTGCGGAGCACGACGCTCGACTCGGTGGTCGTCACCGAGAAGTCGACCGACCACGCGCTCGACGACTTCGAGGCGAATCGGAAGGTGGGGCTCGGGCACTTTCTCACGCGGGCCGAATTGGCGCCGCAGGAAGGGCGATCGACGGGGGCGGTGCTGACCTCGATACCCGGAATAAAGGTCTACGTGATGGGCCCGTACGCCTGGGTGGGATCCAGCCGCCACAATGCGACGTCCATTCACGGAGGAGGTGTCGGCAAGTTGGGTTTGGATAAGGCCGACTCGCTCAAACAGGCGCCGCTCTGGGAGTGCTACTCCCTGGTCTATCTGGACAACAGCCCGATCTGGCGAGGCCAGAAGTTCACGTACACCGTGCCGCGTGTGGGCCCGGTGACGCAGTGGGAGCCGTTGTTCGACATCAATAGCATTCCGGTCGCCAGCATCGAGGCCATCGAGTACTACGCCACAGCGGCGGAGACGCCGATGAAATACGCGGCGCTCAACTCCGAGTGCGGCGTGTTGGTGATTCACTCGCTCCGCTATCACTCGAAAGACACCACGTCAGCTTCGCCGAAGCCGCCGGCGCACGACCGGTCTCAATGAAACGACGGGAGGTCGTCGTCGCGCTGCTGTTCGCGGTCGTTTCACGCGTCGCCGCCGCCGCGCAAACGATTCGCGGAACCATCGTCGACTCGGCCTCCGGCAAGGGTGTCGTGCATGCGCGGGTGAGCGTGAGCGGTACGACTCTTCAGGCGAGCGCCGACTCGCTCGGCCGGTTCACGATCGCGGGCGCGCCGAGTGGCGAACAGACGCTGGCGATTCACACGCCGTCGCTCGACTCGCTGAACGCGGGCTACTCGGCGCAGGTGGCCGTCGCCAGCGGGACGACGAACGTCGCGGTGCGCGTGCCGAGCGCGCTGCAGATCGCCGCGAGTGCATGCGGAGATCGTGGCTACGGCGCGGGCGGCATCCTCTTGGGCAAGCTTCGCGTTGACGGAGATTCGACGGCTCCGCTCTCGGGCACCGTGAGCGCCGAGTGGGGCGCGCGTCGCTCGACCGCGGGGGCGGCGACGCCCGGTGACTCGCGGTGGGTCTCCGCGACCGCCGACACGAGGGGACGGTTCGCCTTGTGCGGCGTCCCGCTCGACACGGTACTCACGCTCAAAGCGCTGACGGATCGCGCGAGCGGGCAGGCGGGCAACGTGCGCGTGCCGGCATCCGCGCGGTTCGCGCGCACGGAGATCGTGCTCCGCAAGGAGGTAGCGACGACCGGGATCCTGGCGGGCATCGTCACCGATTCCGCGAACGTGCCGGTCAGCGGCGTCGAGGTGAGCCTGCCCGATCTATCCAAGAGCGCGTTGACGAACGAACAGGGTGCGTTCGCGTTGCGTGACGTTCCGCCGGGCGCGCAGCGGGTGTTGGTTCGACGCGTCGGATACGGTCCGGTCGAGGCACAGGTCGCGATCGAAGCCGGTCGCACGGTCGAGCGGCACATTCGGATGGTTCGCGCGACGAGCCTCGACTCCGTTGTCGTGACCGAGAAGGCCGTCGATCACCAGCTCGATGATTTCGAGGAAAACAAGAAGCTCGGTCTCGGGCACTTCCTCACGCGGGCCGAGTTGGCGCCGCAGGAAGGGCGGTCGACGGGTTCGGTACTGATGAACCTTCCGGGAATCAAGGTTTTCGCGCGAGGTCAGTACGCTTGGGTCGGCTCGGGGCGACACACCGTGACGTCGCTGCGGCCGAACGTCGACTTGGATGACGCGGATAAGGCGAACGGCGCGCCACTCTGGGACTGTTATGCTCTGGTGTACGTCGACGACCACATCGTCTGGCGGGGCCAGAAGTTCCCGGCCGCAGGACAGCGCCACACGTTCGCTCCCTACGTCTGGGAGCGGCTCTTCGACATCAACAGCATGCCGGTCGCGGAGATCGAGGCGATCGAGTACTACGCCAGCTCAGCCGAGACGCCGACTAAGTACAGTGCTCTCAATTCGCAATGCGGCGTGGTGGTCATTCACACGCTGCGCTATCACCCGGCGGATAACATGGCTGCCGCGAAGAAACGGTCAGTCCACTGACGACGCTCCGCGTCACGACGCGATGAGCGCGAGCGCGCGATCGATCTCGTCGTCGGTGTTGTAGAAATGCGGCGAGAAACGGATCGCGCCCTCGCGGAACGAGTGCACGACCCCCGCCGCTGACAGGCGCCGGCTCGCGCCAAGCGCGTCGATCGGCCGAACCGCGATCACGGCGGCGCGGTAGCGCGGATCCGCCGGCGTCACCAGCTCGACGTCGTCGCGCGCCACGGCCCAGTTCACGATCCGCTCGCCGAGCCGCTGCGCGCATCGCGCCACGTTCGCAAATCCGACCTCGGCGAACAACTCGAGACTCGCGTTCATCCCCGCGTAGTCCTGATAGGGCAGCGTCACGAACTCGAAGCGACGCGCGTCCTGACGCCACTTGAGGTCGTAGTTCGTGAGGCGCGTGAAATCGTCGGAGCCCTCGACCGACATCCAGCTCACGTCGTGCGGCTCGAGCTTCTCGATCAGCGGCTGCCGCACGTAGACGAACGCGGCGCCCCACGGCGAGAGCAGCCACTTCTGCGCGCCGCACGCCAGGATGTCGACGTGCGTCTTCGACATGTCGAGCGTCAGCGGCCCGAGCCCCTGGATCGCGTCGACGACGAAGTACACGCCGCGCTCGTGACAGAGCGCGCCGAGCGCCGCCAGATCCACGCGCGCGCCCGGACGCGAACTGCACCCACGACACCGTGACGAGCTTCACGCGCTCGTCTTCCAGCTCGCGCTCGAGGCGGTCGCGGTGCAGCACGCCGTCGTCGCACTCGAGCCGCCGGTACTCGATGCCGCGCCGCTCGGCGAGCTGCATCCACGGGTAGACGTTCGCGGGGAATTCGAGATCCGGCGACAAAACGACGTCGCCACGTTTCAACGGAAGCGAGAACGCCGCGAGGTTGATGCCGAACGTCGTGTTCGTGGCCAGCGCGATCTCTTCGGGCTTCGCGCCGATCATATGTGCGACCTGCTGGCGCGAGCGTGCCAGCGTGCCGAACTGGAGCTCCTGCGACACGAGCGTCGGATTCGCGCGGCGGCGGCTCCACTCGTCGAGCGCCGCGATCGATCGCGTCGGCAGCGGGCCCGTCGACGCGTGGTTGAGAAACACCGTGTCGCCCGCGGTGACCGCCGGAAACTCCTCGCGCCGCAACGCCTCGAGGTCGAACGAGGGAGAGGGCGATGTGCTCGTCTCGATCAGTGAGCTCACGATGTCCTCACGGCGGCGCGGGGTTGGTGAGGGCGCCCGGCATTCTCGTACGCAGCGTGCGCGGGTCGAGCGCGTCGCGCAACGCGTCGCCCATGAGATTGAATCCGAGCACGGCCGCGCCGATCGCCAATCCGGGAAAGACCGACGTCCACGGCGCGTGCCGCAGCTGATACAGATCGCGCCCGTCGGCGATCATCGACCCCCAACTCGGCGTCGGCGGCTGGACGCCGAGCCCGAGAAACGAGAGCGACGACTCGGCGATGATCGCGCCGGCGACGCCGAGCGTGCCGGCGATCACCACGGGCGCGATGACGCTCGGCAGCACGTGCAGCAGGATCACCCGCGTATCGCGCGCGCCGAGCGCGCGCTCGGCCTGCACGAACTCCAGCTCGCGCACGACGAGCACCTGGCCGCGGACGATGCGCGCCATGCCCGCCCATCCGACCACGCCGATCGTGACGAAGACGACCGATAGACTCGGCTGGAGCGCCGCGACGAGCGCGATCAGCAACAACAGCGTGGGGAACGCCAGCGTGACGTCGGCGAGACGCATCACCAGCTCGTCGACCCAACGCCCGTAATATCCCGCGACGAGCCCGAGCAGCACGCCGAGCGACAGCGCGATCCCCTGCGAGACGATGCCGACCGTGAGCGAGATGCGCGCGCCGTACACGAGACGCGCCCACACGTCGCGCCCTTGGACGTCGGTGCCGAACCAGTGCGCGCGCGAAGGCGGCAGCAGTGAGTTGACGAGATCGATGCCGAACGGATCGTGGCGCGCGACGAGCGGCGCAGCCACAGCAAGCCCGATGAGCAATAAGACGACACCCGCGCCGAACCAGGCGCGCCGATCGCCGCGCAGACGATCGGTCGCTCGACTCACAGCGGATCTCCGAGCTCGGGCGGCGTCCCCGGCCGCTGATGCTTCCAGCGGCGGTGATGCCAGAAGTACTGCTCGGGCGCGCGCCGCACGTGACGCTCGAGCGTCGACGTGTAGTCGGCGACGATGCGATCCACGTCCGCGTCGCGATCGCCCGTCTCGACCGGATCGATCGCCTCGAACGTGAGCATGTACCGCCCCGACGGCCGGCGCACTACGGCGCCGAACACGATCGGCGCGCCGAGTCGAAGCGCGAACACCGCGGGGCCGCGCGGCGTCTTGGCGAGACGCCCGAAGAACGGCACCCACGTCGACGCGAGACCCACGGCTCCCTGATCGACGAGGAACGCCACGGCTCGTCCGGCGCGCAGCGACCGCGGCACACGCTTCACCGCCTCCTCGTCGTGGATGATGGACATCCCGATCCGCTCGCGCGTTCGCGTCAGATAGCGATCGAAGAGTGGATTCGCCATGTGCCGCGCCACCGCGTCGATCGGCACGCCGCGCGCGGCGACGTACGCGCCGCCCAGCTCCCAGTTGCCGAGGTGTCCGGTGACGACGATCAACCCTTTGCCGCGCGCGAGCCGCTCTTCGACGATGCTCCAACCGTGCACGTCCTCGAACAGATCGATGATCTGCTGGGGCGAGCGCGAGGGGAGAATGGCCGTCTCGACGCTGGTTCGCCCGAGGCTCCCGTACGCCGCGCGGGCGATCCGCTCGATCTCCGCGCGATCGGTAATGCCGAGTGCCGCCTCGAGCTGCCGCTCGACGACGCGTCGCCGAATTCCCAATGGAGAAAAGCCAAGCCGGCCGATCGCTTCGCCGATCGAGCCGGCGCGTGCAAAGCTGAGCGTCGCGGCGGCGGCCACGGCGCTGCGCAGCGCCGCGTATTCGGCGCGGTGGCTGAGCGACGGATGCATGACGTCGGCGGCGCTCAACTGGCCTGTTTGACGCGGGCGCCCGCCGCGTTGACCGCGCGGTCGAATCCGTCGATCATCGCGCTCTCGGAGAACTCGCGCTGGAGACGCGCGCGTCCCGCGTTTCCCATCGCCGCGCATCGCGCGCGGTCGGCGATGAACTCCGCCACTTCCGACGCCGTGTCGGACGGGTCGCCCTGCGCGAGCAGGAGACCGGTGATGCCGTCGGCCACGTACTGCTGTGTGAGCAGGCTTCGCTCGGCGATGACCGGAAGCGGCACGCCATGGCGTCGAGACAGGCATAGGCGCCGGCGTCTCCCTCGGCCGCGACCCACCCGATGTTCGCGGAGCGCATCACCGCCGGTGCGTCGTCGACTTCGCCGAGGAAGGTGACCGACGCGTTGACGGCGAGCGCCGACGCGTGCATGCGCAGCGCTTCGTCGAGCGAGCCGGGGCCGAAGACGATAGCGTGGAGTTCGGGGTGTCGTGGAGTTAGCAGCGCGAGCGCGCGCAGCACGGTGGCGATGCGGGCGCGTCCCGACGGCTCGTACTGGCAGGCGACGAGTAGCGCGTCGCTCGTGACAGACCGATGTCACCGCGCGGCATAGCCTCGGCCGCGTCGAACGGCGCGGGGTCGACGCCGAGCGGCGCGATACACGGCGGGAACCGCCCAGCCCTTCAGCGTGGACTCGGTCGCGTCCTTCTCGCTGGAAAAGATGAGGCCGGACGCGGCGAGCTTGAGGGCGAGCTTTCCGCCGCGCCCGAGCTGAATTCTCTCGAGCGGCCGAACGTGCCGCAGGATGGCGCCGCGGTTTCCGAGCAACCGGGCCGACGCGACGACGAGGTGGTCGCGCTCGTTCGTGACGATGGCGACCTCGATCGAGCGGTGTTCCATCGCGCGGCGAAGGTCCCACGCGTCTCCGGCGGCCGACGCCGACTTTCCCATCGTGACCGCGTCGATCCGCGCGTCGGACGTGCGCGCAGCGAGCTGGCTGCCCTCGGCGCAGGCGACGGCCACCTCGTGCCCGCGAGCGGCGAGCCCCTTGGCGGCGGTGATCGCGACCCGCGCCGACGCGGACCAAACCGGGCTGCTCACGTAGAAGAACACGCGCATCGTCAGACGCCCGCGGCGACGCGCTCGTCGCGGAACTGCAGCGCGTGGAGCCGGTAGTACGCGCCCCGCTCGGCGAGCAGCCCGGCGTGCGTGCCGCGCTCGACGATGCGGCCGCGGTCGAGCACGAGAATGGTGTTCGCGTGCGTGATCGTCGAGAGCCGGTGCGCGATCACGAACACGGTGCGTCCGGCGAGGAGGCGATCCACGGCTTCCTGCACGAGACGCTCGGATTCGGTGTCGAGTGCCGACGTCGCTTCGTCGAGGATGAGGATCGGCGGGTCGACGAGCAGCGCCCGCGCGATGGCGAGGCGTTGCCGCTGGCCGCCCGAGAGGCGCGTGCCGCGCTCGCCGAGGACGGTGTCGTACTGCTGCGGCAGCGCCATGATGAAGTCGTGCGCGTTGGCGGCGCGCGCCGCGCGCTCGATCTGGTCCTGCGAGAATTTCCCGGCCGACGCGTACGCGATGTTGTTGCGCACGGTGTCGTTGAAGAGCACGGTGTCCTGGCTGACGATGCCCGTCAACGAGCGGAGCGACGCGAGCGTGATGTCGCGCGTGTCGATCCCGTCTATAAGAATCCGACCTGCGGTCGGATCATAAAAACGCGGAATGAGATCGACGAGCGTGCACTTCCCCGCCCCGCTGGCGCCGACCAGCGCGATCACCGAGCCTTTCGGCGCGTCGAACGAGATGTCGGTCAGGACAGGCTCGGTGTCGTAGGCGAACGACACGTCGTCGAATTCGACCGAGCGCTCGAAGGTCTTGATCGCGCGCGTTCCGCGATCGAGCTCCTGCTCGGTCGGTTCGTCCAGCACCTCGAACAGCCGCTCGGCGGCGGCGAGCGACTGCTGCGCGGTGGTCGGCGCTTGTGACAGCTGCTTGAGCGGCGGGAGGAGCGTCATGACGAGCGTCATGAACACGATCAGCGACGCCGCGTCCATGCCGTTACCTGTGAGAACGTCGATCGCCCCGATCCAGAGGATCAGCACGGCGATCGACATCCCGATCACCTCGGTGAGCGGCTGCGAGAGCGCGGACACGCGGTTGATGCGGACCATCCCCTCCGAGTACCGGTGGCTGGCGTCGCCGAACCGCTGGTCCTCGTAGCGCTCGCCGCCGAACGACTTCACCAGGCGCACGCCGCTCACGACTTCCTGGAGCACGCTGGTCGCCTCGCCGAAATCGGCGCGGCTGCGGCGATACCCGCGGCGCAAACGCTTGAGCATCGGCTGCAGCGTGAGCGTGAGGATCGGCGCGATGACGAGCGACAGCAGCGTGAGCTTCACGTTCATCGCGACGAGCACGGCGATCGTCGCGACGATGTTCGCCGTGTTCTGCACGGTGCGGGTCACCAGCTCGGTGACGAGCGCCTTCGTCTGATCGGTGTCGGACAGGATCTTCGAGATGACCTGCCCCGCTTTCGTCCGCTGGAAGTAGCGGAGCGGCAGCCGCTGCATGTGCGAGAAGACGGCGTCGCGCATGTCGCGCGTGACGTATTCCTGGAGCGACGCGCCGAACTGCCCGGCGAGCCAGACGAACACGTTCTTGATCGCGACGACGATCATGATGACGATGATCACCGCCGCCAGCGACCGTCGCGGATTGTTCGGGTCGACGAACGCGCCGATCGTCAAACGCTGAGCCGCTTCGACCCAGCCCGCCGCTTTCGAGAGCGGATTCGGCTGGTTGAACAGGGTGTTCAGGAACGGAACGAGCAGCGTGTACGAGAACGCGCCCAACGCCGCGCCGATCACGTTGGCCACGACGTTGCCCGCCATGCGCCACCAGTGCGGGCGCAGGAACACGAGCAGCCGGCGATACTCGGCGAATCGTGCGCGGCCGATCGGCGGAGAGTCGGGGCGGGCGGTGATGCTCACCGGCGTGGCGTCAGAAGGGCGACCGGCAGAATGCACTCCTCGGGGGTCACGCCGCCATGGAGAAACGAGCCGCGATACCGGCTCTGATACTCGCGCAGCTTGGTCGGATAGACGAAGAACGAATCGCCCGTGGCGAGCAGCGAGTTGGCGCCCATGCCGCGGCGCGGCAGACGAAGCGAGTCTTCGTTCGTGAAGAGCATCGCCTGCTCCGGATTCTCGGCGCGAAGATCTTCACCAAACTTGTAGCGCAGGTTCTGCGTCGCGTCGCGCTTGGCGAAGACGGTGGCCGGCGTGCGGCAATGGATCGAGCCGTGGTCGGTGGTGATCAGCACCTTCACGCGCTTGCGCGACGCTTCCTGGAGCAGCGAGAAGAGCGCCGATCGACGGAACCACTGCTGCGTGAGCTGGCGAAGGGCGATCTCGTCGCGCGCGACCTCGTACAGGATCGCCGACTCGGATCGGCCGTGCGTGAGCAGATCGACGAAGTTGAAGACGAACGCCGAGATGCCTTCGGGCGCGATCGCGCGGGACATGCGTCGCTCGAGGTCGTCGCCTTCGGCGGCGGTCGAGATCTTCTCGTAGCGCACCGGAAGCTTGCGATTCAACTCGATGAGCTGCGCCTCGAGGAGCTGCCGCTCGTGGGCGTTGAGCGTCTCGTCTTCGCGCTCGCCCCACCAGTCAGGGAACCGGGCCGCGATTTCGCCGGGGAACAGGCCGCTGAACAGCGCGTTGCGCGAGAACGGCGTCGCCGTCGGCAGGATGCTGTAGTAATACGTCGTCTCGACGTCGTAGAGCGGCGCGATGAACGGCTCGAGCGTTCGCCACTGGTCGAGGCGCAGGCAGTCTATTACGACGAAGATCGCCTGTTTGGCCGAGTCGAACATCGGCATCAGGAACTCGGGCACGATGTCGATCGAGAGCGGCGGCCGGTCGCCCTCGAGATTCTTGAGCCAATCCGGGTAGGCCCGCTTCATGTAGCCGGCGAATTCGCGGCGCATGTCGGGGTAGAGTCCCTGAAGCGATTCGTAGAGGCCGGTCTCGTTCGCCGCGGTGAGGTCGAGATCCCAGCGCGTGATCTCCGCGTAGCGCTCGATCCACCGTCGCCAATCGAGTCCGCGGAACGAGTCGGTTTGCATCTCGCGGAAGCGCGAAACGAACTCGCGCGCGACCGCCTGCTGGCGGATGCGCGCCCCCTCGAGCAGACGCGTGACCGCGGCATATACCTGTCGCGGCGTCACCGGCTTGACGAGGTAGCCCTCGAGCGCGGCGCCAATGGCCTCCGTCATGGTCGAATCTTCTTCGCTCTTCGTGACCATGACGATCGCCAAGTTGGGATCGATCTCGCGCAACTCGCGCAGCGCGTCGAGGCCGCGGCGGCCGGGCATCTGCTCGTCGAGCAACACCAGGCTGAACGGGCGGCGGCGCACGAGCTCCAGCGCGTCCTCGGCGTTGGTGACCGTCTCGACCTCGAACCCTTTGTCTCGCAAGAACATGCGATGGGGTTCGAGCATCTCCGCCTCGTCGTCGATCCAGAGGACGGACTTCGCCGGATGCGCCATGGCCCAAATATATCGGCCGCGTGAGCGGCCAAGCTATCGGACTGGGTTTTCAAAACGCACATTGTCTTTCGATGCCGAATCCGCCGTACGCGGTCCCAACCACCAGTTTCCGATTCGCCGCGCTCGCGACGCTCGCCGGCAAGGCGCCGCTCGGCGGCCGGCGAGAGGTGGCGCTCGCCGTGTACCTCGCGGCGCGGCTGGCGGACGACACTTTGCCCGACCGGGGCGTTTCGGCCGAGGCGAGGGTGGAGCGCGCGTCGCACGCGAAGAGCTGGCTGTCGTCGATGGCGCTCGCGGCGCCGATCCGATCGGCACTGGCCCGTCTGATCGACGCCACGGCAACGGGACGCGGCGCGGCCGCGGCCGCATTGCCCGCTGTCATCGCGGCGACCGGGACCCAACTCGACGCGGGCGCACGCGCCGAGCTCGATCGTTTGACCGCGGTACTTGCGGCCGCGTGACACGCGCAAACTCGTCGTCGTCCTTGCCCTCGGCTGTGCAAGCGTGAGTATTGGGACCTCATGACGCGCACCACGGACATCTCACCGCTTTCAGTTCTGCTCTCGCGCGTCGACGCCGTTTCGGACGGCGCACCGCCGCCGTGGACCGTCCCCACCGGATTCGCCAGCGTCGACAAGATGCTCGGCGGCGGCCTGCGCCGCGGCGATCTCGTCGTGCTCGGCGGCGATACGGCGAGCGGCAAGTCGGCGCTCGCCCTGGGCTTCGCCATCCGCATGTCGCTCGCGTCGGCGCGCGTTCTCTTTCTCACGGCGGAGATGTCCGGCGATCGCGTCCTCGAGCGCGTCCTCGCCATCGAGGCGCGCATGAAGATCGACGACCTGCGCCAGGGCACGCTCGACGACATGACGCGCGCCAACGCCGGGTCGGTCGCGCTCAAGCTGCGCGAGAATCTGCCGATCGTGGACCGCCCGCCGTTCGGCGGCGTCGCGGCGCTCGCGTCGATGCTCGACGGTCTGCCGCTCACGGAAATCGTTTTCGTCGACAGCTTGACCGCGACGATCTCGGGAACCGCGTTATTCGACGAAGAGATCGCGCGTGCGGTGAAAGACCTGAAGACCCTCGCGGTCGAGCGCCATGTCGCCATCGTGACGACGGCGACGGTGCGCGACCTCGGCCCACGGGCCGATCGACGGCCGACGCTCGAAGACTTCGACGCCCGCGGCGCCATCAAGGAGCATGCGGACGTCGTGATGGCGCTCTTCCGCGAGCAGATGTACCAGCCGGGCCGTGACGTCGAGGGCGCGACGGAGCTGATCGTCCGCAAGAACCGCAACGGTCCGACGGGCTACGTCGACCTCTATTTCTACGCCCAGTGGTTGCGGTTCGAAGACATGCTGGATCCAGAAAGGTGAGGAGTGCGGTGACGGAGTGCCGAGAAATGCCGCTCCCGTGGCTGGTCTCCGCACTCCGCTCCCCCGTCCTCGGCCCCTATATTTGAGGCCGAACCTCTGCCGGGCTTCGAGTCATGGCTGGCCACAGTAAATGGAAGCAGATCAAGCACTACAAGGCGGCCACCGACGCCAAGCGCGGCGCGCTGTTCACGAAGCTGATCCGCGAGATCACGATGGCCGCCAAGATCGGCGGCGGCGATCCCGGCGGTAATCCGCGTCTTCGCCTCGCGATCGACACGGCGCGGTCCAACTCGATGCCGAAAGAGAACATCGAGCGCGCAGTCAAGAAGGGCACGGGCGAATTGGAAGGCGTCGACTACCGCGAGGTCACGTACGAGGGGTTCGGCCCGGGCGGCGTCGCGCTGTTGATCGACGCGGTCACCGACAACCCCACACGCACCGTCGCCGAAGTCCGTAGCAAGATGACCCGGCTCGGCGGCAACCTCGGCGCGCCGAATTCCGTGGCGTGGATGTTCGAGAAGAAGGGTCAGATCTACGTCGAGGCGTCGACCATCGGCGAGGACGCTCTCATGGAAGCGGCGCTCGATGCGGGCGCCGAGGACGTGGCGCGCGAAGACGAGCGGTTCCTCGTCTCGACCAACCCGCACGACTTTCACCTGGTGCAAGAGAAACTCGTGAAAGCGGGGATCAAGATCGCCGAGGGCGAGCTGGCGATGGTCCCCAAGAACACGGTCAAGGTGAGCGGCAAGGACGGCGACGCGCTCCTGAAGCTGCTCGAGACGATCGAAGACCTGGACGACGTTCAAAAAGTCTGGGCGAACTTCGACATGGACGTGACCGAGATGGCGCGGAGCAACGAGTGACGCTCGCCCCGGCCCGGTGATCGTCCTCGGCATCGATCCGGGCACGGCGAACACCGGCTACGGTGTCGTAGAGGGAGACGGTCCGACCATCGGCGCCGTCTCCCTTGTCGAATGCGGCGTGATCAGAACGCGCCCGCGCGATCCGCTCGCCACCCGGCTGCGCGACATCTATGAAGGCGTCGTCGAGCTGATCGAACGCCACAAGCCGAACGCGATCTGCGTCGAGGACGTGTTCTACGCGAAGAATGTCCGGACGACCGTCGTCCTCGGGCACGCGCGGGGCGTCGTGCTGCTCGCCGGGAGTCGCGCGAACCTCGACATCCGGGAGATTCCGCCGGCCGAGATCAAGAAGGCAGTGGTGGGAAACGGCGCGGCGACGAAGGAGCAAGTTCAGTTCATGCTCACCCGCCTGCTGCACCTCAAGTCTGCGCCACAGCCGTCTGACGCCTCGGATGGTATCGCGGCGGCAATCGCGGGTCTGGTCTCCGCACACCGCCTCCGCACCCGTCCCAGGGCGAGCCTCACCGAGGCTCGCCCATGATCTCCCACGTCAGTGGGACTCTCGTCGCCAAGGAGCTGGACCGCGTCGAGATCATGACCGCCGGCGGTGTGGCGTACGAGTTGGCTATCCCGATCAACGTCTACGAGTCGCTGCCGCGAGCCGGCGAGCCCGCGTCGCTGCACACGTATCTCGTCGTGAAAGACGACGGCTGGCAGCTCTATGGATTCTCGAGCGCGCACGAGCGGCGCGTCTTTCAACGGGTGCTCGACGCGAAGGGCGTCGGCCCCTCGTTGGCGCTCGGTTTGTTGTCGACGCTCACCGCCGACCGCCTCGTTCGGGCCTTGCGGGACAAGGACTTGGCAACGCTTCAGAGTGTGCCGCGCGTAGGCAGAAAGAAGGCCGAACAGCTCATCCTCGATCTCGCCGACAAGCTCGACGACCTGCATGTTTCGGCTGCCGGCGGCCGCCCTGGTGGCGGCGTACCCGGGGCCGAGGACGCCGTTCGTGCGCTCGTCTCGTTGGGCTACTCGACGCCCGACGCGGAGCGAGCGGTCAAGGCGGCGCTCGACGACGGTGGAAAGCCGGGGGAAACCGCCGATCTCGTTCGCCGATCGCTCGGCAAGATTCGAGGCTAACCGCAGGACGGAGAAGACACGTGCTCGCAGCTCGACGAACCGCGACGTTCACTGAATCCGTGATCCGCGAGATGACGCGGATCGCCGCCATGCACAACGCCGTGAACCTGGCGCAGGGATTTCCCGATTTTCCGATGCCCGACGCCATGAAGGCCGCGGCGTGTACGGCGATCAACGGCGACATCAACCAATACGCGGTGACGTGGGGCGCGCCCGTACTGCGGCAGGCGATCGCCGAGAAGTATCGGCGGTGGTACGACATGGAGGTCGATCCCGACCGCGACGTGACGGTGACGTGCGGCGCGACCGAGGCGATGGCGTCGGTGTTCATGGCGCTCATGGATCCGGGTGACGAGGTGATCGTCCCCGAGCCGTTTTATGAGAACTATGGTCCGGATGCGATTCTCGCCGGCGCCAAGCCCGTGTTCGTGCCGATGGAGCGGCCCGACTGGACGTTCGACCCTGATCGTCTGCGCAAGGCGTTCAACTCGCGCACGAAGGCGATCATCGTCAACACGCCGCACAACCCGACGGGCCGCGTGCTGACGCGCGACGAGATGTCGATGATCGCGAACCTCTGCGTCGAGCACGACGCGTGGGCGATCACCGACGCCCCGTACGAGCACATGATCTACAAGGGCCACCACCACGAGATCGCGACGTGGCCCGGCATGCGCGAGCGCACGATCACGATCTCGTCGCTCTCGAAGACCTACAGCTGCACCGGCTGGCGGATCGGGTGGATCATCGCGCCGCCCGCGCAGACGGGGCCCATCCGCAAGGTCCACGACTTCCTCACCGTCGGCGCCCCGGCTCCGCTCCAAACCGCCGCCGCCGTCGGATTCGCGTTCGGCGCCGACTACTACAACGAGTTCTCCGCGCACTACAAGCAACGCCGCGACTTTTTGTGCAGCGTGCTGCGCGAGCAAGGGTTCGAGTTCGCGACGCCGGAAGGCGCGTACTTCGTGCTCGCCGATTTCTCCAAGATCAGCGATCTCGATGACGTGACGTTCGCCAAGTGGATGACCGCAGAGATCGGCGTCGCCACCGTTCCTGGTTCGAGCTTCTACGCGAACAAGGAAGACGGACGAAGCTTCACGCGGTTCGCGTTCTGCAAGAAACAGGAGACTTTGGACGACGCGGCGGAGCGGTTGTCGCGGCTCCGCGCGACCGTGTGAACGCGAACCCGTAGCCTCACGTCGTCAGGCGCCCGCCGAGCTCCTCGTCGAGGCGCTCGCCGTCGCCGAACGCCTCGAGGATCTGGCGCGGCACGGTCTCCCAGCTGATTTCCACCATAGGCCCGCCCTCGCCGAACTGGAGCGCGTCCTTCTTGCCGAGGACCACCGCGCCCTCCACCCGGCGGCCGTTCACGAATGTGCCGCTACGGCTTCCCAGGTCGGTGAGCAAGAAACCGGTTCCATCTTGAACGTTCCAGGTAATGCGCGCGTGGTGACTCGCGACCTGGACGTCGTGGCGCGAGTCGAACCGGACGGCCGCCGATGCGGCTCGTCCGAGGATCAACTCGCGATGCTCACCCAGCGGGACGACGTCGACTTGGGTCGAGCGGGCGCCGGCGACATGGTAGAAAATCAGCTGCACCATGCCTACTAAAGCGTAAATCCGCGACTCCGGGGCTCATCGAATCCATGAAAGGTCAGCGTCGCGCGCGCGTGGAATCCACACGGGTGCGCATGGAGTCCGGCATTTGGCCCATCAGCGAATCGGCCGCCGCCCGACGACCAAGACCGTCATAGATCGCGACAAGCAGGGGCAAGGTTCGCGCGGCCCGGACATTCGTCGTCCCGAGCTTTTCGCGGGCCGTCCGATAGCTGTCGAGCATGTAGGGCTCGGCCTCGGCCAGCTTGCCGCGATCGACGAGCACTGCACCGAGCATGAACGATGCGTCGGCCCAGAAATAAGGAATTTCCCTCACACTCTTTCCCGCGAGCGCGTACTGGCGGCGGGCGTATACCTCGGCCTCCGCGAACCGTTTCTGTTTCCGCAGCGATCGAGTGTACGTCCACTCGGCCTGGAAGCGCGCATTCTCGCTGCCGGTCGGGAGGCTGTCGCCGAACGCGATTGCCGCTCTGGCCTCTCGATCTCCGCGCGCGGTATCGCCGCGGCCGACATAGGCGTCGCCGAGCGACACACCGAGCTGCACGAGCGTGGGCGATCTCGGCCCGTATACCTTCATGACGATGGGCCTGGCCTCGAGCAGGTACGACAACGCGTCGCCTGCGTGCCCTGAGGACACGAGGGCCGACGCGAGCGTTTCGAGCGCGCTCGCGCGCTCGCCGAGATCGGCGGTGGGGAGCGAGTCGAACCGCGCGGCGCTCCGCTTCATCAGCACGATCGCCGTGTCGAACTTCCCCTCGTTCCAGAGACTCAGGCCAAGCGATTGATCAGTGATGGCGAGCAGCGCGCGGCGCGGCGCGGGCCGAGCCGCCTCGTTGCGAACGACGAGCGCGAACAGGCTTTCCGATTCCGCCAACCTTCCGCGCAAGGCGATGAAATACGCAAGATCGTGCAGGGCGGGCACGTAGTCATCGATCGTGTCGGGACGATGCCGCTGCATCATCGCGACCGCCCGATGAAGGATCGATTCGCTGGAATCCGCTGTCACCGTGCCGACGGTCGTGTAGGCGAGAAAGTGAAGATCGGTGGCGACCTCGGAGTTGTCCGGGCCCAGCACCCGCGCGTGAATCGCGTAGGCAGAATCGAGCTGGGCCTTCGCGTCGGCTTGGCGCGAGTGGAAGAGGAGTGCGCGCCCAATCGTTCGGTGCAACGACGCCCGGATGAGCGGCTCGCCAGCCAGCTCGCTCGGCAAACGTCTCGCGGCGGAATCCAGCGCGTCCGCGACGGTGGGATTGACCTGCGCGATGCGCGTCGGCGATGCCCAGCTCACATCGCTCGCCCCGAGGAGGCCCTGCAGAAACGATGCAACGCGCTCGGCTCTCCGCTGCTGGAAGCGAGCCGTGCGTCCTTGGACAATGGCGATTGACGCGCCGACGAGCATGGCGATCGCCGCCACCGACATCGCGGCGACCGCGGTGCGGTTTCTCGAGACGAACTTGGCCATCCGATAACGCGACGTGTCGCGCCGCGCCGAGACGGGAAATCCGTCGAGGTACCGGCGGAGATCCTCGGACAGCGCGTCGGCCGACGCGTAGCGCCGCTCCGGCTCGCGGCGCAGCGCCATCAGCGTTATCTGACCGAGCTCGCCGCGGAGCGCGCCGGGCAGCTCCACGTCCCCGACGCCGGCACCCGGTGTGGTGCGCGGTCGCTCGCCGGCGAGCAACTCGAAAAGCACGACGCCCAGCGAGTAGATGTCCGACGCGGTGCTCAGTGTATCGCCGCGAACCTGCTCGGGGCTGGCGTATTCCGGCGTGAACACGCGCGACTCGCCGCGCGTGACCGGCAGGTCGCTCTCGGCGCCGTCCGAAACGATCAGCTTGGCGATGCCGAAGTCGAGCAACTTTACCACACCGTCGGGCGTGACCAACACGTTCGCCGGCTTGATGTCGTAGTGGACCACGAGGTTCTTGTGGGCGTGCGCGACCGCGGCGCAAAGCTGGCGAAAGAGTTGGAGTCGCTCGCGAACGGGGGCGCGCCGCGCATCGCACCATTTGGTGATCGGCTCGCCCTCGACGTACTCCATCGCGAGGAACGGGCGACCGTCAGGCATGACACCGCCGTCCAGCAGCGTCGCGACGTTCGGATGTGAGAGCGACGCGAGGATCTGTCGTTCACGACGAAAGCGCGCGAGCGAGATCTCCGAGCCAATCTCGCGCCGTACCACTTTGATAGCGACGCGTTTTCGATACTGGTCGTCGACGCGCACGGCCTCGAACACGGCGCCCATGCCGCCTGATCCGATGAGACGCTCGACGACGTACGGCCCCAGCCGCTGCCCTTCGAGGTGCGCGTCCCACGTCCGCGTGAATTGCGCGAACGCCGACGCGGGGCTCAACCGCGCGTCGGTGGCGTCGGACGCGGTAATGAGCGCTTCGACCTCTGACTGCAGCGCGCGATCTCCGGACGTTTCACGTGCCAGCCAGGCTTCCCGGTCCGACGCAGGCAACTCCAGTGCTCCGTCGAACAGGACGCGCAAGCGCCGCAGGCGCTTCGCCGCATCGGATGTGGGGTCGGGATCCGGGTGCCAGGGTCCGGTCATGACTCGAACGACGGCGTTCCGCCGCGCAGCACGTTGGCGAGCCAGGCGCGCGCGAACTGCCAGTCACGTTTCGCCGTCGCTGCCGAGATCTCGAGCGCCGCCGCGATCTCGAGCATTTCCAACCCGCCGAAGCAGCGCAGTTCGACGACGCGTGCCCATCGCGGCTCCGCCTCCGCCAGGCGATCGAGCGCATCGTCGAGCACGAGAAGGTCGACCACACGATCGTCAGGAGCGGCGAGACCTTCGTCGAGCGTGACGCGAACGCCGTCGCCGCGCTTTGCGGCGTTGCGGGCGCGGGCGTAGTCGACCAGCACGTGGCGCATCGCTCGCGACGCGGCGCGCATAAAGTGAGCGCGGTCGTTGTAGCCGACGGCCGAATCGGCTAGGCGAAGGAATGCCTCGTGGACCAGCGCGGTGGGTTGCAGCGTGTGGTCCGGGCGTTCCCGACACATGTGCCGCTCGGCGATCTGATGGAGTTCCGAGTAGAGCAACGGCAGCAAGCGGTCCAGCGCGGTTGGATCGCCGCGCCTGGACGCGGCGAGCAGCTCCGCCACCGCGCGACCGGATCCGTCGTCGGGAGGAATGAACGGAACCTGTCGGTCTCCATCGTGCACCGCTAGCCCAGCATATCGGCGTTCCTTCGGTATATTTCTGGCGCGCGTCCCGCCGCGTCCGCCTGATTCCGACGATCAACAATCGCCCGGTACCGCCGAATAGATGTCTCGCGCCGAGATCACCACGCCCGAGGTGCTCGTCGACGAATCCGTCGTCGAGCTGTCGCTGCGACCGCAGCGACTGTCGGAGTTCATCGGCCAGGACAAGGTGAAGGACGCGCTGCGGATCTACATCGACGCCGCGCTTCAACGCCGCGAGCCGCTCGACCACACGCTCTTTTTCGGGCCGCCGGGGCTCGGCAAGACGACGCTCGCCGAGCTGATCGCGCGCGAGCTCGGCGTGAACATCCATACCAGCTCCGGTCCCGCGCTCGAGAAGCCCGGCGATCTCGTGTCGACGCTCACCAACCTGCGGCGCGGCGACATCCTGTTCATCGACGAGATCCACAGACTGCGGCCGATCATCGAGGAGTTTCTCTATCCGGCGATGGAGGACTACAAGATCGAGATCCGCCTCGGCGACGGACCGAAGGCGAACACGGTGACGATGGACATCGAGGAGTTCACGCTCGTCGGCGCGACGACGCGGCTCGGTATGCTCACGGCGCCGATGCGCGCCCGGTTCGGGATCGAGCAACGATTGAACTTCTACCCCGCCGACGATCTCGAGCTCATCGTGCAGCGCACGGCGGACGTGCTGAAAGTGGACGTTGATCCGGCCGGCGCGACCGAGATCGCGCGTCGCGCCCGCGGCACGCCGCGCGTCGCCAACCGCCTGCTCCGCCGAGTGCGGGATTTCGCGCAGGTGCGCGGCAACGGCGTGGTGACGAAATCGATCGCCGACCAGGCGCTGTCGATGCTCGACGTCGACGCGTTCGGCCTCGACGACATGGACACGCGAATCCTCCGCACGATCATCGAGAAGTTCGACGGCGGCCCGGTGGGGCTGAACACGATCGCGGTGGCGATCGGCGAGGACGCGAACACGATCGAGGAAGTGTACGAGCCGTTCCTGGTGCAGCACGGATTCCTGCAGCGCACCCCGCGCGGGCGGACGGCGACTCGGGCGGCGTACGAACACTTTGGGATCATCGCCCCCGGGGGGCAGGCGACGCTCTTTTAAGAGGCGCGAACGGCCTCGGGATGGCTTCTCGTGGCTGGCGAGCATCCCGGATTCGGAGGCGAGCCCTGCCTCGAGCAAGAGCTTTAGCAGGAGCTTTGAGCCAAGACCGAAAGGCGGCGAGCCAAGATCGAGCGACGGTTCCCAGCTCACGGCTCATGCTCGAGCTCCCGCTCACGGCAGGGCTCGGGCCCCAATCCGAGATTCCGCCACGGTCCTCGACCCAAGAACGTCCATCCAAGAGAAATGCCCGCAGGCGACCGCACCTCCGACTACGATTTCGACCTTCCTCGCGATCTCATCGCCCAGCGCCCGCTCGCGCGCCGCGATGCGAGCCGGCTCATGGTGGTCGATCGCGCATCGGGCGAAATCCGCCACGCGACGTTCACCGCGCTCGCCGAGCTGGTCGCACCCAACGACGTCCTGGTCTTGAACCGTACCCGCGTCATTCGCGCGCGGCTGCTCGGGTCGCGCGCGTCGGGCGCGCCCGCCGAGATTCTGCTTCTCAAGCCGCTCGGCGACGCCCGATACGAGGCGATGGTTTCGCCGGGGGGGAAGCTCAAGCCGGGCCGCCGCGTGACGATCGCGCCGGGGTTCGATGCCGAGATTCTCGAGGTGACCGAGCGGCGTACGCGCATCGTGCGGCTCGAGAGCGACCTGCCGCTCGAGGAGGCCATAGAACGGCACGGCCACGTGCCCCTTCCGCCGTACATCGAGCGGCCGGATGCGTCGGAAGACGCGGAGCGCTATCAGACCGTGTTCGCGCGAGAGAAGGGGTCCGTCGCCGCCCCCACAGCCGGGCTGCATTTCACGCCCGAGTTGTTGTCGTCGCTCGAGCGGCGCGGCGTGGCGGCCGCCGAGATCGTGCTGCACGTCGGCGCCGGAACGTTCAAGCCCGTCGAGGTGGACGACCCGTCCGCGCACGTGATGCACGAGGAGTGGTACCGCGTGACCCCTGAAGCGGCGCGGGCGATCAACGACCGGCGCGCCGCGGGTGGTCGCGCGTGGGCGGTCGGCACGACGAGCGTACGGACGCTCGAGACCGCGGCGGGGGACGACGGCCGAATTCGCGACGGCGAGGGTGAGACGCGAATCTTCATCCGGCCCGGCCATCGCTTTCGCGCGGTGGACCGGATGGTGACGAACTTTCACTTGCCGCGGTCGACGCTGATCATGCTGGTGGCGGCGTTCGCCGGGTACGAGCTGACGATGCGCGCGTACCGCGAAGCCGTCGCGGCGCGATACCGGTTCTATTCCTACGGCGACGCGATGGCGATCATCTAGCATCGTCGCACCGAACTCATACCGAGCACCCTTGTCCGGCTTCGGCTTCACGATCGAACACGAGGACGGCGCCGGGCGCGCCGGCGTCCTCACCACGCCCCATGGGCGCGTCGACACGCCGGCGTTCATGGCGGTGGGCACGCTGGCCACGGTCAAAGCGCTCGACCCCGACGATCTGCGCGCCATGGGCGCGCAGATGATCCTCGGCAACGCCTACCACCTGCATCTGCGCCCCGGCGACGAGGTCGTCCGCGAGATGGGCGGCCTGCACGCGTTCATGGGATGGGACGGGCCGATTCTCACCGACTCGGGCGGCTTTCAAGTGTTCTCATTGGAGGGGCTGCGGACCGTCTCCGAGGACGGCGTCGAGTTCCGCAGCCACATCGACGGCTCGCTCCGCGCGTTCACGCCGGAATCCGTGATGCGGATCGAGCGAAACCTCGGGGCCGACGTGATCATGCAGTTCGACCACGTCATCCCCGGCCAGAGCGACGAGCCGACCGCGCGCGACGCGAGCGAGCGCAGCCTCCGCTGGCTCGCGCGCTGCGCGGCCGAAGTCGCGCGATGGGATACGAGCGACTCATCCCCGGAACAGGCGCTCTTTCCGATCGTGCAGGGCGGCATCCACGAGTCGCTGCGGCGCGCCGCGGCAAGATCGATTCGCGATTCCGGCGACTGGGTGGGCTACGGCATCGGCGGGCTGTCGGTCGGCGAAGCGAAGCCCGACATGTATCGCATCCTGGACGTCGTCGACGGAGAGCTGCCGCGCGACCGGCCGCGGTATCTGATGGGCGTCGGCTTTCCGGAAGACCTCGTCGAAGGCGTGCGCCGCGGCGTCGACCTCTTCGATTGCGTCGCGCCGACGCGGATGGGGCGGAACGGCGCGGCGTTCACCCATGACGGCCGGCTCAACATCAAGCGGGCCGAGTTCCGTCTCGACAAGCGGCCCCTCGACGAGGACTGCGACTGCTCGGCGTGCCGACGATTCTCCCGCGCGTACATCCGGCATTTGTTCACCGCGGACGAAATCCTCGGCCTTCGCCTGCTTTCCCTGCACAATGTACATTTCCTCGTTCGTCTCATGCGCGACGCCCGCGAAGCGATCCGCTCCGGGGGGGGGACGATCGACGCGTGGAGCGAGGATTGGCTCGCGCGCTACCTCTCACGACCGGTGACCTCGGAATGACCACGCTCGATCTGCCGCTGGCGCTCGCCGTCATCCAGGCGCCCGGCGGCGGCGGTTCCTTCGGCCCGCTGATCTTCGAGATCGCGGCCTTCGCGGCGATCTTCTACTTCATCGTCATGCGCCCGCAGCAAAAACAGCGGCGCGAGCACGAGACCTCGCTCAAGTCGCTCAAGAAGGGCGACGAGATCGTCACCGCCGGCGGCATCGTCGGCGAAGTGATCCACATCCGCGAGACGTCGAAGGAGGGCGGCGCGAACCGCATGGACGACCGCGTCACGATCAAATCCGGCGAGTCGCGGCTCGTCGTAGAGCGCGGTCGGATCGCGCGCATCGTCGGAACGTCCTCTGCGGCGAGCAACCAGCCTGCGTCGTGAGCGTACTCGACATTCGGGTCCTGGGCGACCCGGTGCTGCGCGAAGAAACGAAACCGGTCGCGGCCGTCACCGATGAGCTCCGCGAGCTGATCAAGAACATGTTCGAGACCATGGACCTCGCCAAAGGGATCGGGCTCGCGGCCCCGCAGGTCGGGCGCACCGAGCGCGTCGCCGTCATCGGCGTGGAGACCGAACGGTTCGCGATCATCAACCCCGAGATCGTAGAAGCCGATGCCAAGCACGTGAAAGCCGAGGAAGGCTGTCTCTCGATCCCGGACGTGTACGGCGACGTCGAGCGACCCGCCCACGTGAAAGTGCGCGCGATGGGGCTCGACGGCCGGACGTTCGAGGTCGAGGCCGGGGAACTACTCGCGCGCTGCCTGCAGCACGAAATCGACCACCTGTACGGCAAGCTCTTCATCGACTACCTGAGCATCCTGAAGCGGCGCTCGGCGATGGCGAAGTGGGCGAAGGAAAAGAACAAGTATCCCGGATTCATCAGAAAACTCGAAAGCGATCCCTCGCGGAACCACGAGCACCCCGACGAGGAGCTGTAAGTGCGCGTGCTCTTCTGGGGCACGCCCGACTTCGCGCTGCCGCCGCTGCGCGCGCTGCTCGGCGAGGGGTTCGACGTCGTCGGCGTCGTCACGCAACCGGACCGCGCCATCGGACGATCGCGCTCGATTCTCGAGCCGCCGCCCGTAAAGCGCGTCGCCGCCGCCGAGGCGATCCCGGTGCTCCAGCCGGACCGCCCG
Organism: uncultured Gemmatimonadaceae bacterium; assembly: GCA_963736315.1. Taxonomy (GTDB): domain Bacteria; phylum Gemmatimonadota; class Gemmatimonadetes; order Gemmatimonadales; family Gemmatimonadaceae; genus JAQBQB01. Next base: position 533,729 of record CAVTOB010000003.1, read on the forward strand.
CGCGGCGACGGCTTCGTCGCCCAGCTGCGCGACCTCGCTCCCGACGTCTCCGTCGTCGTGGCGTACGGCCACATCCTGCCGCAACCGATCATCGACCTGCCGCCGCGCGGCACGATCAACATCCATGCGTCGCTGCTGCCGCTCCTCCGAGGAGCGGCTCCCATAGAAGCGACGATTCGTGAAGGCCACGCCGAGACGGGCGTCACGATCATGCGCATGGTGAAGGCGCTCGACGCCGGACCGTCGATCCTCCAAGCGCGCACACCCGTCGCCGACGACGAGACCTCCGGCGAGCTGCGCCTGCGCCTCGCCGAGCTCGGAGCGCTGGCGTTGATCGAGGCGCTTGCGCTCATCGAGTTGGGTCGGGCCGAGGAGACGCCCCAAGACGAGTCGAAGGCCACCTACGCGCCGAAGATCGATCGCGCCATGGCGCGCGTCGACTGGACGACGGACGCGGCGACCGTGTCGCGGCTCGTTCGGGCGTTCGATCCACGCCCCGGCGCCTACGCTGTACGATCGGCTGGCGAGGCCAGCCAGGAAGTCAAGCTGTTCGGCGCCCGCGTCGCCGCGCGGACGTCGGATTCGCTGCCCGGCGAGGTCCTCGCCATCGACGACCAGGGCATGACCGTCGCCTGCGGCGCCGCCGGGGGGGAGGCGGTTCCGTGCAAATTGCAAGCGTGCAGCCCGCCGGGAAGCGCCCGATGTCGCCGCGCGAGTGGGCCAGCGGCCGGGGCATCGCCGTCGGCGAGACGCTATCTTAGACACCATGCCTGGCGCAGATCAGGACCGGTCGCCCGCCGGCGTTGTCGAAGGAGGAGTTCTCGCTGTTCGCGCGGACGACGTCGGGGCGAATGCGACGGTGGCGCACAACGCGCTTCGCAAGCCGGCCTCGCCGAGCGTGACCGACGCTCGGCGCGCCGCGGCCGACGTGTGCGCGGACCTTCGCGCCGGTGACCTGCTCGACCTCGCGTTCGACCGCCGCACCACTCGGCTCGACGGCCGCGATCGGCGTTGGACGCGCGAGCTGCTGTACGGCATGCTCCGCCGGCGCGCGTGGATCGACGCGCACCTCGACGCGCGCGTCCGCGGCGGCATCGCGCGGCTCGACGGCGATCTCCTCGATCTCCTCCGACTCGGCGCGGCGCAGCTTCTGTACATGGAGAGCGTGCCCGCCTACGCCGCGATCGCGCAAAGCGTCGAGTTGGCGAAGCAGCGGCACGGAATGGGCGCCAGCAAGCTCGCGAACGCGGTGCTTCGTCGCCTCGATCGCGAGCGCGAAACGCTCTCGCTTCCCACGCCGGCCGAGATGCCCAGCGCGCTCGCGCTCGCGGGCTCGCACCCGCGCTGGCTCGTCGCGCGGTGGCTGGAGCGATTCGGCGCCGACGAAACGCGGCGTTTGCTCGAGGCGAACAACCGAGAGGCGCCGCTCATCGCCCGGCCGTATCACGTGGTGCGCGAACAGTTGGAAGCCATGCTCGAGACGGCCGGCATCCGCGTCGACGACGCGCCGCTCGTGCGGGACAGCATTCTTCTGTCGAGCCCGGTCTCGTCGCTCACCGAGTTGGGGGCATTCCGGCAGGGGTTGTTCCACATCCAGGACCCGGCCTCGACGCTCGTCGCGCAGTACGCGTGCGTGCCGACCGGCGCTGTCGTCGCCGACGTTTGCGCCGCACCGGGCGGAAAGTCGATCGAGCTGTCGCGCACGGCGTCGACCGTCTTCGCGAGCGACTCCTCGCTGACGCGCTTGCAGCGCGTGCTCGACAACGCGCACCGGCTGGAGATTCCGACCATCGCCGCGTACGTCGCCGACGCGAGGCATCCGGCGATCAGGCCGGTCGATCTGGTGCTGGTCGACGCGCCCTGCACCGGCACGGGCACCTTCCGCCGCCACCCCGACGCGCGTTGGCGGCTCAAGGTCTCGGACATCGCGGTGATGGCGTCGCTGCAGCGCTCGATCCTGCGCGCGGCGGCGGCGGCGGTTCGCCCCGGCGGCCTGCTCGTGTACGGTACGTGCTCGCTCGAGCCCGAAGAGAACGACGAGCAGATCGATCGGTTCCTCGCGGAGCATCCGGGCTGGCGTCTCGACCCTCCGCCCGAGGGTGTCGTGCCGGCCGCGGTGCTCGATCGCGGGCGTCTTCGCGTGCTGCCGCACGTGCACGGGGCGGATGGCGCGTTTGCCGCGCGGTTGCGGAACGTCGGCGGCACTGCCGGTGTCGAACCCGGAGCGGGGACGGGGCACGCCGAGTGAGCGTTCGGATCGTCCCGTCCATCCTCAGCGCGGATTTCGCGCGTCTGGGCGAACAGATTGCGACAGTGGTTGCGGGCGGCGCCGACTGGATTCATATCGATGTCATGGACGGGCGCTTCGTCCCCAACATCACGTACGGCGCGAAGGTCATCGAGACGGTGCGCAAACTCACGACGCTGCCCTTGGACGTGCACCTCATGGTCGTCGAGCCGGAGAAGTTCTTCGACGACTTCGCCTCGGCCGGCGCGAACGGCATGACCGTGCACACCGAGGTCTCGCCGCATTTGCACCGGCAGCTCGACCGCATTCGCGAGCTGGGATGTCGAGCCGGCGCGGCGATCAACCCGTCGACTCCGCTCAGCGCGGTGCGTGAAGTGATCCCCGAGCTCGACTTGCTCCTCGTGATGACGGTGAATCCCGGATTCGGCGCGCAGAAGTTCATTCCGTATTCGGTCGAGAAAGTGCGCCGCGCGCGCGCGATGCTGACGGAGGCGCGCAGTCAAGCCGCGCTCGAGGTGGACGGTGGCATCGGACGCGACACGATTCACGCGGTGTGGGACGCGGGCGCCGACACGTTCGTCGCGGGCAACGCGGTTTTTTGCGCGAGCGATCCGAAGGCCGAGATCGGTGCGCTCCGCGCGCTGTGCGGGATCAGCGTATGACCGCGCGCAAGCAGTGGACGATCGTCGGCGCGATCGTCGTCGTGCTCGCCGCGGGCTTGGCGCTCACGTCGCACTTTTTGCGCGACCAGCTGTTCCCGGTGACCGAAGGTTCCGACGCGCCGAACTTCCGCGCGAAAGTGCTCGGGGAGAATCGCTATAAGACGCTCGCCGACTACAAGGGGCAGGTCGTTCTGCTCAACATCTGGGCGACGTGGTGCGGCCCGTGCCAGGTCGAGATCCCGAGTCTCCAGCGGCTCTATCAGGCGTATGGCGACAAGGGCCTCAAGCTCGTCGCCGTGAGCATCGACGACTACGTCGGCGAGGATTCCATTCGCGCCTTCGCCAAGCATTTCGGGGTGACGTTCGAGGTGCTTCACGACTCGACGCACGCGATCGAGCGCGCCTACCAGGCCACGGGCTACCCGGAGACGTTCATCATCGGACGCGAGGGTTCGATCCGACGAAAGTGGATCGGCCCTGACGACTGGAGTTCGCCCGGCAATCGCGCGCTGATCGCGCAGCTGCTCGGCCTGCAAGAACCCAAGACCGTCGCGAACGGCGGCGATCGCTGAGCGGCGCGCGCTGCGATGTCCGACGTCGCGCCCCCCCACAATTCCCAGCCGCCGCGGTCGCCCGGCTCGCTGCAGCGGCGCATGACCGCGGCGTTCACGCAACAGCTCGGACTCAAAGGGATGGCGGTCCTCGTCGCCGTCGTGCTCTGGTTCGTCGTCAACGCCAAGGAGCCGCAGGTCGCGCTCGTGCCCGTACGTTTCTATCCGCAGCTCGACAGCTCGCTCGTGCTGCGTGATCCGCTCCCCGAGTTGCAGGCGATCGTCGCCGGCTCGCCGAAGGAGCTCATCAAGCTGACGTCGAATCCGCCGTCCATCCGCCGGCCGGTCGGCGCCGACTCGCCGGACACGGTCGTCGTCGACCTCCGCCCGGACGACGTGACGCTCCCCGAAGGCGTCGACGCCGTCGTGCGCGACGTCGAGCCGCGCAGCATCACGCTTCGCTTCGAGTCGACGGCGAACCGCAAGGTGCCGATCGTCTCCGCGCTCTCCGTCAACGCGACCGGCGTCACCGGACCCATCGCGACGCGATTCGACCCGGAGAGCGTGCAGGTCTCCGGTCCGCGGCTGCGCGTGGCGCAGGTGAAGGCGGTGCAGACGATTCGCATGGTCATCACCTTCCCCGATTCGCTGCCGCACCTGGTCGACGTCGACACCACGGGGTTCGGCACGCTTCGCGTGAAGCCGTCGCAGGTGAAGGTCATACTCGTGGGACCGATGCCCGTCCCCGCTCCCACGCCCGCGGCGCCACATAAGTGACGCGAATCCTCGGCATCGAGACATCGTGCGACGAGACGTCGGCGGCTGTCCTCGAGGGAACCGGCGACGACGTCCGCATTCGGTCGCTCGTGATCCTGTCCCAGGACGTGCATCGCGTATTCGGCGGCGTGGTACCCGAGATCGCGTCGCGCGCGCACCTGACCGCGATCGTTCCCGTCGTCGAGCAGGCACTCGCCGATTCAGGTTCGAACGACGTCGATGCGGTCGCGGTGACCAACGCGCCGGGGCTCGTCGGCGCGCTCCTCGTGGGCGTGGCGTTCGGCAAGGCGTTCGCCTTCGCGCGCCAAGTTCCGATGATCGGCGTTCACCACATGGAAGGGCATCTCTTCGCGACGGTGCTCGAAGACGCCGCCGCGGTGCCTCCCTTCACGGCGCTCCTCGTGTCCGGCGGGCACACGTTGCTGATCGACGTCGAGGCGTGGGGGCGCTACCGGCTGCTCGGGCGCACGCGCGACGACGCCGCGGGCGAAGCGTTCGACAAGGTCGCCAAGCTGCTCGGGCTCCCCTATCCCGGGGGACCGCACGTCGAGCGGATCGCCGCGCTCGCCACGACGCCGCGCCCCCGGGACAGAGCTGGGGCGTTAAGGTTCGCGAGGCCAATGTTACGCCGCGACCAACGTCCCGGAGACGCCGAGTACTATGACGTGTCGTTCAGCGGTCTCAAGACCGCCGTGCTCAACGCCGTGAAGGCGTCGCCGTCCGAGGCGGACCGCGCGCCGATCGCGCGCGCGTTTCAGGACGCCGTCGTCGATACGCTCGTCGAAAAGACGGCGCGCGCCGCGCAAGCATACCGGCGCCGTCGCGTCGTGCTGGGCGGCGGCGTGGCGTGCAACGGGGCGTTGGTCGCGGCCATGCGGGAACGTTTCGCCCGCGACGGTGTCGATGTCTTCGCCCCGACCGCGCGTCTCGCGACGGACAATGCCGCGATGATCGCCCGCGCGGGCCTCTTCCACCTCGAGCGCGGCGAGCGTTCGGGGCTCGACCTCAACGCGTTCGCCGCCATGCCCATTCCGGGACTCGTCGCCGCATGAATTCCACTTTCCTAATCCGCGCCGCGGGTCCGTTCATCCACCACCCGTTCACGTTCACCGTGTTCGGCTTCTCGTTCACGGGCTTCGGCATCGCGGTGCTGCTGGCGTTCCTCATCGCGCAGATGGTCTCCGAGCGTGAGTTGGCGCGGCGCGGACGCGACAAGGAGTCGGCCGCCGTGAGCGACGTCCTCTTCGCCGCGCTCCTCGGCACGCTCATCGGCGCCAAGCTGTATTACGTCGTCGTCGTGACGCACAACTGGCACGACTTGCTCGGCCGTGGTGGATTTGTCTTCTGGGGCGGGTTCATGGGCGCGGTGGCGCTCTGCGCGTGGACCATCCGCTATAAGAAGCTGTCGTTCGTGCGCTTCGCCGACGTCGGGGGGATCGCGATCGCCGCCGGGTACGCCGTCGGACGCACAGGGTGTTGGGCCGTCGGCGACGACTACGGCCGCCCCTATACGGGCCCGCTCGCCGTCGCATTCCCGCAGGGCACGCCGCCGACCACCGCATTCGAGATGCAGCGGGCGTTCAACGTCCCGATCCGGCCGGGCACCGATCCGTCCGCGGTTCTGTCGGTGTACCCGACCCAACTGCTCGAGGTCGCGCTGGGCATGATCATGTTCGGCATCCTCTGGCGCTTGCGAAACCACAAGCACGCCGAAGGGTGGCTGTTCGGCGTCTACTGCGTGCTCGCCGGACTCGAGCGATTCATCGTCGAGTTCCTCCGCGCCAAGGACGACCGCTTCTCGTGGGCATTCGGCTTGAGCATGGCGCAGCTGATCGCGCTCGGCATCACGCTCGCCGGAGTCCTCATCATGGCCGCTCGCAAGAACACCGGCGTCGGGCGCCCGGGCGTCAGCGAGGTTCTGGTGCCGGCCTGACCTGGCGTGGATCTCTCCGACAGGACGTCTCGCCCGCCTCTTGGAGATCTACGACTCTCGAAAAGAAACAGGATTTTCGCGGATGAAAACCGGATTCACGCGGAGCAAACAAATCCTTTTTTGGGTTTCTCCGCGTAGGTCCGCGTAATCCGCGAAATTGTAGTTCCGGAGTCGTACAGGCCAGAACGGGCGCGATGGACTCACCGGTGCGCGGGGCCACGGCTAATCGCGTCGCGGCACTCCGGACCGGTCGCGCTCGAGCGACGAAACTCGCGCGGCCAAGCGCTCGACCTGCGCGGTGAGCGACGCGACGTCGGCGACGACTTCACCGGCCGGCGCCGCCTCGGGGGGAACCGTCGGCAGCGCGACTGAGCGCTTCGGCCAGAACGTCTTCGCCACCGCGAACACGAACAACCCGAGCAGCACCAGCTGCGCGAGAACCGTCTCCCACGTCGGGTAGAAGCCGAGCCCCTCGATCGTCGGGAAACCGCGGAGCACGTTGGTCGGGACGACGCCGCCCTCTTGCAGCTCGTGCACGCCCTTCCCCATGAACACGAACGCCATGTAGTAGAGCAGCACGCTCGTCACGCTGAAGAACGGCCGCAGCGGAATGCGCACGCCGAAGCGATAGAACAGCGTGAAGATGACCACCAGCGCCGCGCAGCCGGCGAGGAGGCCGAGGGTGATCGGCAATGCGACGTTCGAGCCTTCGTTGAACAGCGCCTGGTAGAAGAGCGCCGTCTCGGCGCCCTCGCGATACACGGCGAGGAACGCGACGAACGCGAGCGCGTTCCCTCCGCCGTGCTCCAGCGCGTTCGTCACCCTGTCGCGGATGAACGCCTGCCACTTGGCCGCCTCGACGCGCGAGATGAGCCAGTAGCTCACCGAGAAGAGCACGGCCACGGCGAGCAACAGGGTGCCCCCTTCTATGATCTCCTGCGTCGCCGGCAGCGCGCGCAGCGTCGTGCGCAGCACGATCGCCGTCAACCCGCTCGCCAGCACGCCGAGCGCGATGCCCCACCAGATGGATCGCAGCCGTTCGCGATGCCCCGTCTTGAGAAGAAACGCGACGACCGCTCCGATCACGAGGATCGCCTCGAACCCCTCGCGGACGATGATGAGGAAGCTCTGAAGGAAGGCCTCCGACCCGCTGCCCGGCGGCTGCGTCAGCTCGACGACGCGTTCCATGTTGACGTCGATCGCGTCGCGCGCGTGCTCCGCCCCCTCGATGTCGTTGGCTTTGATCGACGCCTTGAAGTCGCCGAACAACTTTTCCATCGACGCGACGACGCCGGGGTTGCGGGCGCGCGCGGGCGTCTCCAGCGGCTCGAACGCGAGATACGCGTCGAACGCGCGATCGCCGGCGTCGACCCATCGTCCGTTGCGCGCCGCCGTGAGTGACTGATCGAGCAGCGAAACCGCGACCTTCGACGCCGCCTGCGGCCTCGACCCGCTCGCGCCAGGGCCGGTATCCAACTGCGCAGCGGCCGCGATCGTGCGCTGTCGGCTCGGCAGCGAGCGCAGATACGCGACGACGCTCTGCACCTGCCGGTCCGTGAAGCCCGACGCGGGTGGCATGGGCGTGCCGGGGACGCCGGCGCGCACCGCGGCCGCCATCTGCGCGTCGCTGCGCTCCACCTGCCACGCGAACGATCCCAGCTCGCTCGGCGCCTTGCTCAGCGTGCGCGCCATCGCGCCGTCGCCGAGTCCGGCCGAGCCGTGGCACTCGACGCACCCCTGCGTGTAGAGCCCTTCGCCCTCGGCGACTTGCTGCGGCGACGCGTGGAGCGACGCGATGTAGGCCACGACGTTCCAGCGCTGCTCGGCGGTCAGCTGCGGCGAGAACGACGGCATCGCGGTGCCGGTCACGCCCACGGAGATCTTGCGAAACATCATCGCCGGCGTGACGTCGGCGACCGTGGACGCGTTGCCAATCGCCGGTGGTTTGGGCGAGATCGTCGCGGCCGCCGGTCCGTCGCCCATGCCGCGCGGCCCGTGACAGGACGCGCAGTTGGCGGCGAACAGCCGTTCGCCCGCGGCGGCGTCGAGCGGCTGCGCGGGAAGCTCGAGCGCCGCCTCGCTGCCAAGTGACGACGCGAACCGGTTGGCGAGTGCACCCAATTCCGACGGCGGGCGCTTGGCCGTCACGGCGAGAATGATCGAGTCCAGCAACGGCGACGCCGCGGCCAGTCGGTCACTCGGCAGGCGCGACATCGCCGCGCGCGCGTCGCGCAGGAATCCGACGGTCTCGTCGTATTCGTCGCGCGACGTCAGACGGCCCTTCTCGTCCACGCCCTTGCCGTATTCTTCGACGGCCACACTCACGATGTTCGCGACGCGCTGGGTCGGGCGCTCCTGCTGCGCCCCAAGGGCGCGCGCTCCGACCGCGACGGACATCGTAAGGGCCGCACCGGTCAACAGCACCGACGCGGCCCGGCCAAACTCAATTCCGAGCCTCATTGCCGAGTGAATATATCGGGATTCGCCGGACCCGTGTAGCCGCGTGGCACGAGTCGTTTAGCCGTGCCGGAGTCGCGCCGTAAATACCGGTCCACCGGTCCACCGGTCCACCGGTCCACCGGTCCACCGGTCCACCGGTCCACCGGTCCACCGGTCCACCTATCGTTCCAGTACGACCACCGCCACCGCGGTCGCCGCGCTGTGCGTCAGCGACACGTGGACCCTCGCCGCGCCCAGTTCGGCGAGCCGCTCCGCCGCGCGGCCGTAGAAGCGAAGCTCGGGCGACCCGTCGTCGCGGCTCACGACTTCCACGTCGCGCCAGCCGATCCCGCGTGCGAGCTCGTTTCCCGCGAGCGCCTTGTACGCCGCCTCCTTTGCCGCGAGGCGCACCGCCATGTGTTGTGCGGGCTGCGGTTTCGTCGCGAGGTACGCGCGCTCGGTCTCGCCGAACAACCGCTCGAGCATGCGCTCCGGCTTGTCGGCGAACATTCGCTCGGCGCGCGAAATGTCCACGGCATCGATGCCGAGGCCGACGATCATCGACGAGGGGTCGGTGGGAGGAGGCGGCTCGCCGTCGCGTGCGCCGAGTCCAGTGCCGCGTCGAGCGCGACCCACACCCGATCCGCGGCCTCGAAGACGTTGCGCAGCGAAAGCGCCCACGACCGCCAAGCGCGGATCTCGTCGCCTTGCTCCAGCGCCGCGCCTGCGCGCTCACCGAGCGCGCGCAGTGCCAGCTGCAACGGCTCGCTCGAGTCCACCAGCTCCGCCTCGAGGGCTCGGCGCGCGGGGCCGTTCTGGCCGAACCGCTCGCTGGCGAATCGACGTAGCGCCTCGTCGAGCGCGTGCGTCAGCGCCGCGCTCTCGAACGCCGCGATCGTCTCGGCCGCCGACGGACTCTTCGACGCGACGCGTCGCGCGTCGACCAGCGGCGCGAAGAACTTTTGCTGCTCGGCCGCGGCGCCGGGACGGCGTCCGCGCTGGCCTCGTCGCGATCCGAAGGTCCGCAACGTGCGCGTCAGCTCGGGGAGCACGAAGCACCGCGCGATGATTTCGCGATGCAGCTGCGCGGCGTCGCCGCTGGTCATCGCGACCTGTCGCCCGTCGCGAACCAACACCACGACTTCGTCGCCGTCGATGGCGAGCGCGTCGATCGCCGAGATCGGAATTCGGAGCAGGCGCTCGGCGCCGCTCGGGCGAGCGATGACGGTGAGGACGTCGTCGTCGACCGTGGCCGTGCCCTCGCCAAGGTCGGCGCGACCCACGCGCGCGGCGCTCACCGCGATCGTTCCCCCGCCCCTCGGCGTATCCGCCATGTCGGAAAATGTACTTGGCGGGAGCGTCACTCAGCCGCCGACGATGGTGCGGACGACCGCGGTCGTGTCGGCCAGATCCTCAAAAGCCTCGTCCGCTCCGAAGTCGCGCAGTTCGCCGACCGAGTAGTAGCCCGTCGCGACGCCGATGGTGAGCGCGCCGACCGCCCGTCCACACTCGACGTCGGCCGGTGTGTCTCCGATGACGACGACGTCGGATCCCTGCGCGGTCACGCCCAGCTCGTCGCGCGCGCGCCGTTGTGCGACCGCGGGCAGCTCGACGCGAAGCTCGTGATCCGAGCCGTACGCCCCGACGCGAAACCGCCCGGGATCGATGCCTCCCGCGCGAAGCTTCGCCGCCGCGCCGGCGGCGAGATTCCCCGTGACAAGCCCGAGCACGACGTCCGCTCGCGCCTCGAGTGCGTCGAGCAAGTCTGCGACACCCGGCATCAGGCGAACGGCCGTCGACGGTTGGTCGAGCTCCTCGTGGAGGAAGTCGACGTATCGGTCGAGCAGGAGCGACATGCGCGCGTCGATGTGATCGTCGGCGTGTCCCTCCATACCGCATCAGCTCGCGGACGATTTGCGGATCCGTCTTTCCGTCGAAGCGATGCTCGAGTCGTCCCGACGCGCCGAACACCTCGGCGAGGGCGCGATGCACGGCCCGCTTCCCCGCTCCGCTCGTCAGCAGGATGGTCCCGTCGATGTCGAAGAGGACGAGCTTCACGTTCGCGTGAGCAGCAGGCCGCCGACGATGCAGCTGGTGCCGACGCCCTGCCACCACGTCGGCGTCTCGCCGAGCAGCCACCAGGCCATGAGCACCGCCACGACTGGCTGAAGGTTCGAGTACATCGCGGTGCGCGTCGGCCCGATCACACGCACGCCGCGATACCAGAACAGGTAGGCGATGACCAGCGCGAAGATTCCGCTGTAGAGAATCGCCGACCATCCCTTCGCGGGAAGCTGCGACCAGTGCGTCGCGGCGATCCGCGGCGACGCGAGCAGGACCAGCGGGATCGCGCCGCCGAGCATGGTGAACGCCGACACGTGCAGACCCGACAGATGCTCGGTGTACGGCTTGAGCATCACGGTGTAGAACGCCCAGCACAGCGATCCGGTGAGTACGAGGAGGTCGCCGACGATCGTCGCGTCGCCCGCGGTCGCATTCGTCGTACCGAGAACTACGAACGCGATCCCGCCGATCGACAGGGCGATCCCCATGACTCCGCGCCGGCTCACGCGCTCGACGCCGAACATTCGCCCGACGATGGCGATGAACGCCGGCGAGGCGGCGATGACGAGCCCGGCATCGCTCGCTCTCGTGCGCGCGACTCCTTCGACGAAGAAGACCTGGTATACACCGTTCCCGAGCACACCGAGCGCGAGCAGGATCGCGATCTCGCGGGGCGGCGGGAACGGGCCTCGACTGGCGAGCGCGATCGCGAGGAGCAGCACCGCGGCGAGCAGAACGCGGACGCCGTTGTAGGCGAGCGGATCGATGAGCGACGTCCCGAACTTGACGATCGAGAAGTTCACACCCCAGATGATCGCGACGAGCACGAGCGATGCATCTGTGAGCCAGACGCCGCCGCCCGGTCGCGCCGTATCGGCGCGGCCGGGCAAAATTGATTCTGTCGCGGCGTCGCCGGCGCTGGAGCTCATGCACGAAACCTAGGCGTGTGGGCTTTGGCCTGTCTATGTTGCTGAATGCGCGTTGCGTTTGCTCTCTTCGCCGATGCGGCGAATCTCTCGCAGGAAGGAAAGCTCAACGTCCTCGGCGTCTTCGACGCGCTGCAGGTCGCGGCGCTGCCGGCCGTCCATCCGCGGGCGAATCTCGTCGTCCACATGAAAGGCAGCGGAGCCGACGTCGGGGCTCACACCGTCTCGTTCCGCTGGCTCAGCCCGAACGGGCAGGAGCTGTGGCGCAGCCAGGGTGACCTCAACGTCGGTCCGCCGCCGCCGGGCGTGCTCGAGATGGACCTCCCGCTCATCGCGCAGTTCGACTTGCCGATGGATTCCCCGGGCGGATACACGATGGCGATCGCCGTCGACGACCAGCCGACGATCGACGTCGGCGTGCAGGTTCGCTCCTCGACGACGATGGTGCCGAACGGCTTGGTGAGTTAGACGACGCGGCGCGCGAACAGAAAGCGCTTTCGCAGCAGCGCGACGTACGCGTCCTTCCGATCCGTGAGACGCTCGACCGAGTAGCCGCCGCGGCCCAGACCAAGGTGCACCATCCGCTTGTCACCCGTCGCGATGCCGACGTGCGTGACACGCTTGTCCTCGCGATCGGAAAAGAAGAGAAGGTCCCCGGCCTCGAGCGCCGCCCCGGTCGCGTCGGCGCCGGCGTCTTCGCCTGCCTGCGCTTGCTGCGACGCGTCGCGGGGAAGCTGCTTGCCGTGCAAGGCGAACACGGTCTGCACCAACCCCGAACAGTCCGCGCCCCACGGCGTGACGCCGCCCCACAGGTAGCTGGTGCCGGCGAAATACGCCTGTGCGCTGCTCACGACGGCGCCGGGGTCGAGCGGGAACCTCGCCGCGCGCCGAGTCGATTCGATCACCTCGCCCGACGTAGGCGTCTCGTCCGGGGCGAGAAACGCGCGCAGCGGAAGTACGCGGCTCACACCCGACGCCGTCTTCGTCGAGCACCCGAGCGAAATGCGCGTGATGCGACGGCTTTGGCGAGCGGTGGTGGCCGGCGCCTTGGCGAGAAAGCCGGCGTGAATCCATCCCTCGTAGCCGTCCGTGCCGCGGACGCGCGCCCACTCGCCGTCCTCGCCGAGCGCGTCGACGCGGTGACCGGCGAGCTGCTGCGAGATCATCGCGCTCGAGATTCGCGGCTCGCCGTGCATCGGCGCGATCGGCGCGCGAATGATGGCGCGGTAGAGAATCGCTTCGGCGCGGCCGGGCGACTCAGGCATGTGCGTCGGCGAGACCGGGAATTCCCTCGCGGCCGCGCGCGCAGCGCACCGCGCGTTCGATGGCGTTTTCCAGCGCGGCGACGGCGAGCGACTCGACCACGAGCGCTTCGACGCGCGCGACCTCGTCGGCCATCGGCGACAGCGCGAACACGATATCGCCGTCGAACGACGATCCGCTCGGCGTGATGCGCCGGAAGAGCGCGGCGCTGGCCGCGCGCGCGAGCTGCGTCAACGTATTCGGCGAGAGTGGAACGCTCGCGGCCACGGCGGCGAGCGTCGTGTTCTGCGCGCCGAGGTCGTCGAACTTGCTCAGCGAACGAATGTCTCCTGACGCCAACACGCGCGGCGTGTCGGCGAACCCGCCGCTTGGCCTGCGCGCCCCGGCGATGATCTCGCCGTGCGCGTCGCGGACGTCGCCGAACGCGTTCACGACCACCATCGCGCCTACGGAGAGGTCTTTCGACGTGGTCGATTCGATCGCGCAACCGAAGCCGCCCTTCATGCACCACGCCGGACCGGCGACCTTGCCCACCGTCGTGCCCGTCCCGGCGCCGACCGATCCCTCCGACACTCCTTCGGTGCGCGCCGTGTCGGCCGCGGCGTACGCCATCTCGGCCGTCGGGCGCGCGTCGAACCGTCCGAGCGGCGCGAGGTCGAACACGACGGCGGCCGGCACGATGGGCACGACCCCGGAGCCTACTGGATGGCCGCGCCCTCGCTCTTCCATCCAGCGCATCACGCCGGCGGCGGCGTCGAGTCCGTAGGCGGATCCGCCGGTGAACAGGAGGGCGTCGACACGCCCGTCGACGTGGTGGTCGGCCGATGCCGCGGCGATCTCGCGACTGCCCGTCGCGCGGCCCACGACGCAAACGCCCGCGCGCAGAGGACCCTTCGCGCCGCGAACGACAGTCAGCCCTGTCGCGCCGCGCTCGTCGCTCGCGTGACCGATCGCGATGCCGAGGCGGCCGAAGTCGACGGACGCGCTCACTGCACCGGTTTGGGTTGCTCCGCCGCGCTCGCCTGTCGCTTGGCCTGGCATGTCTTGCAACGCGTCACGCCGCGCAAGTCACAGAGGATGCACAGGAAGGTGCCGCAATCCACGCACGGATAGCCTTCCGAGGCGCGCTCCTCGTTGCCGCACGCGCGGCAGGTCATCGCGTCGCGCTCTTGAATGCCCATGCTTCAAGATAGCGCTGTCAGACCGGGTCGGCCGTGAGGACGACGGCGGCCAGCTCGTCGAACAGGAACGGTTTCCCGACCACCTCGCAGCCGGTCGCCTCGAGAACGGCGCGGGCCGCTGCGCTCTGCGTGTCGCCGGTGACGAAGACGACCCGGCCGGGAGCGCGCCCCTCCTTCTGAAGCTCGCGAAGAATCGCGTCCCCAGTCGAGTCCGGGAGGCGCAGGTCGAGCAGCATCACGTCGTACGTCGCATTGCGCGCGCGGGTGAGTCCTTCGGCGCCGCTGGACGCCACATCCACGACGTGGCCCAGCGACCGGAAGAAGATGGACACGGCGTGACGGATCGCTTGTTCATCGTCGACGATGAGCAGTCGCTTCGTGCCCGGAACGACCGCGACCGCCTCGTCGCCGCCGGTCGGCGTCGACGCGGGCGGCATCGCATGCGGCAACTCGATCTCGAACGTCGCGCCACGGCCGGGCTGCGAGTCCACGCGAATTCGTCCGCCATGTTCGCGAACGATACCATCTGAAATCGAGAGGCCGAGCCCCGTGCCTTCGCCGACAGGCTTGGTCGTGAAGAACGGATTGAAGATCCGCGAGAGGTTTTCCGGGGACACGCCGGGCCCCGAGTCGGCGACCGAAACGACGAGTTGCTCTCCGCGTCGAGCCGTTGTCACGACGATGCGCTTTTCCCCGGACCAATTCGCCAGCGCGTGCTCGGCGTTGGTGAGGAGGTTCAGGACCACCTGTTGGAGCTGGAACGAATCGGCCCACGTGAGCGGCAGCTCGGGGTCGAGGTTCGCGTCGATCTCGACCTGCGCCGTGCGCAGCGCGTACCGGCGCAGCTCGAGCGTGTCTTGCACGACGCGATTCAGATCGGCGATCGTGCGCTCAGGCTGGTGCTGGCGGGCGAACGTGAGGAGGTTGGAAACGATCTTCGCCGCGCGCTTGGCTTCCTGATTGATCGCGTCGATCGCTTCGCGGTCGGGCGCCGAGTCGGCGGGGGCCGCGAGCAGGAGTTGAGCGAACGCCATCACGCTCGCCAGCGGGTTGTTCAGCTCGTGCGCGACGCCGCTCACCAGCTCGCCGACGGCCGCCAGCTTTTCCTGCTGCACCAGCTGCTCGGTGAGACGACGCTCGTCGGTGACGTCGCGGACGATGCCGAGCATTCCCGTCACGACGCCGGATTCCGTGAGCGGCGTGACGGTCAGCGAACAGTGACGGACCTCGCCGTCGCCGTTCGTGTAGCGGAGCTGGCCGCGCGGAAATTCGCCGGCGAGTGCGGCGCGAAGGCCGTCCTGCGCGTCCCCTTGGTCTCGCGGGTCGATCAGCGACACGACAGGCAAGCCGATCAGCTCATCGCGACTCTTCCCCGTCGCTTCCTCGAGCGACCGGTTCACTCCCGTCAGGAGGCCCGACGTGTCGGCGGTGAAGATCGCGTCCGACGCCGATTCGACGAGCTGCGTGTAGCGAATCTCCGAGCGCTCGAGCGCCAGATCCCGCTCTCGCTCGTCGGTGATGTCGCGCGCGACGCCAAGAATGCCGATCACCTGCGATCCGTGCCGGATGGGCGAGTTCGTCAGCGACGCGAGCCGCGAGACTCCATCCGGCCGGATGAACCGGCACTGGTACCGTCTTGCTTGGCCGAGCAGCGCCGCCTTGAACTGCTCTTTCACCATGCCCGTGTCGCCCGACGATACGAACGGCAGCGGGCTTCGCGCCAACAGGTCGGCGCGGTCGCGGCCGAGAAGCTCGCAGGTCGCTTCGTTCACCGACGTGAACGCGCCTTGCGGATCGAGCGTGTAGATCGCGTCGGTCGCCGTCTCGAACAGGTTTCTGTATCGCGCCTCGGACTGCCCCACGGCCTCGCGCGCCCGCCGCTCGTCCTCGACGGCCTGCCGGTAGCGCTCGGCGACGGCCTGCGCGTCCTCGTAGAGTCGCGCGTTCGTCACGGCGACGGCGACCTGATCGGCGAGCCGCTCGAGCACGACGGCGTCGTCCTCTGAGAACGGGCGTTCGCGATTGATCACCGACAGCGCGCCGATCGCGCCGCTGCTGGCGAAGAGTGGGGCGATCAGCGTGCGCTCGACGTTCGCGGCGATGCGCGTCGGCGAGTACACGTGAGGCACGTTCGTATCGTTGCAGATGAGCGGACGCCGCTCGGCGATCGCCCGGCCGCTCAAGCTCGAGTCGAGCGGCAGGGGCGCGCCCACCAGGCATTCGCCGGCGCCCAGTCCGGCGACGATCGTCAACTGTTGATCGCGCACCAGGCTGAGCGTCGCGCCCTGCGCGTGGAGCAACGCCATCGCGTGGCCGAGGCCGAGCGTCATCACATCGTCCAGCCGCAGCGACCCGCTCACGGCGCGCGCGATGTCGGAGAATGCCTCGCCGCGCCCACGCTGGCGTTCGCTCTCCTCGTACAGCCGCGCGTTCTCGATGATCGACGCCACCTGTTGCGCGAACAGCTCGACGGTGCGAACGCGATCGGCCGTCGGGACCGCGCCGTCGACGGGGTCGCCGAGCACCAACGTGCCGAGCGCCGCGCCGCCGACCGCGCGCAGCGGCACGAGCAGGTCGTTCGAAGCGAGCACGATGGAGTGGCTGATGCGCCGCGCGACTTGATCGGCCGACGGCATCACGAAGTCGTCGTGCGTCTCGACGCGCCCGTAGCCGATGCGCTTGATGGCGCTCTCGAGAACGGCCAGGCGGTCCTCGAGCGAGCGCGCGCGCTCCACCTCGGCCAGCGCTTCGTGGAGGAGGAAGAGCTGGTTGCGCTCGCGCAGCAGGCGGGCGACCGTCGCGAGCGGTGCTTGCTCCACCGCCCTCAGGCGGTGCGCGGGCGTTGGCAGCGGAGTCAACGCGTCAGCCGCGCGGGACGAGCAGGCGAACCGCCAACGGTTCGATGGCCGCTTCGAAGGGGGTCATGCCCATCACGTCTCCGTCCGCCTGCCAGAGTCGCGGCGGATCCGTCTCGACGCGAATGTGGCGACCCGCGACGTAGAGCACGCACGGATCGTCGGCGAAGTCGCGGAACGCCATGCGGCGCACGATGCGCAACGCGTCGCGCATCGAGTTCGGCGAAAAGAAACAGGCGTCGAGCATCCCATCATCGGGGCGAATCTCCGGACCGAGCACCAGGCGCTCGCCGAGCACCGCGCCGACGTTGGCGATCATCACCATCGCGACGCGTCGCTCGTGAACCACACCGTCGACCGTGACCCGGGCCGTGAAGAAGTCCCGTCGGCCCACGGTGCGCAGTGCGGCGCGCGCGCCCATGATCGTATAGGCGAGGACACCCAATCGACGCTTCAGCCAGCCCGGCGTTTCAGCGATCATGGCCGCGTCGATCCCCACCCCGGCGGCGACGGAAAACCCGCCCCCTCCATCGAGCCTGCCGAGGTCCACTCGGCGCTCGACACCGGCGAGGAGCGCCGGAACCGCCTTCGACACCGAAAGCGGTATTCCAAAGGCGCGCGCGACTAGGTTGCCCGTGCCGCCGGCCAGAACTCCGATCGGGGTCTCGCTGGCGTGGGACGCAAGCGCCGCGGCGACTTCCATGACCGTTCCGTCGCCGCCGACGACGAAGACCGCGTCGTAGGCGTGGGCGTGACTCGCCGCGAGCTCCGCCGCGTGCCCGGGCCGCTCGGTGAACACGAGGTCGCATTCGACGGAGCGATCGGTCAGCCCGCGCTGCGCGTGTCCGGCGAGCCGTCTTCCGCGGCGCGACGCCGGATTCGCGATGACGATCGCGCTCTTGATCAGAAGCGGAAGGTGTGGTGCAGCGAGAAGCTGAAGTTCTGCGGCTGGGGCACGACACCGATGATGCTCTGTCCGCCGGAGCAGGTCCGCGCGGTGGTCGACGGATCGATCGCGATCTGGGTCGAGAGCTCCGGTTTGAAGCGGTACTCCACTTTCGCGCCGACCCCGGAGAGCAGGTTCGTCTGCTGGAAGTTCGGATCGAACTGGCAGAGTCCCGTATTCAGGCTCAGGAACATCTTGTCGGCGAACTGCTTCTCGACGCCGACCGTGGCGCCGTAGAGGTACTGCTGGAGATTGCTCGACGTCTGCCCCGCCTGCTGCTGCGTCCCGCTGCCCAGCTCGAACCGGAACGCGTCGACCCACGGCCCGACGAGCTGGCGCAGGCTGTTGGCCGTGACGGCGCTGACGGTGGGGCCGATGAACTGGGCGAGGACTTCGCTCTTCTGGGCGCTGAGCTCGAAGCCCGGTGCGCCGGTGACGAGGTAGCTCACGAGGTCCGACTGCGAGATGGCGTAGTCCGCGTTGCTGGTGAAGGTGATCTCCGGATAAGGGATCAACGGCCCGCGCAGGTGAACGATCACGCCAAGGTCACGGTCGCGATACTGCTTCACGTTGTACTGGCCGGCGATGTCGAGCGTCGGGTTCTCCGCGTCGCCCGTGAAGTTCACCGTGCCGTCGGCAAGAACGTCGAATTGCCGCTGGGCGAGACCGAGGTCGAGCGTGTAACTGCCGCCGATCGTGCGCAGCGTGCCCTCGAGGCCGAACTGCGGGATCAACTGATTCGTCGACGCGAGCAAACGGCTCGCGCGCGCCGTCGACTTTACCACGTTCAGCGATCCGGCCAGCCGAACGTCGGCTTCCTTCGACTTGAGCCGGACGTCGTTGCCCAGCGTGACGGTGAAGTTTGGGGTCAGGTTCGTCAGCAGCGTCGACAGCCCTGCGCGTCCGGCGACGACCGTCTCACCGCCCTTGAAGTCCCCGAAGAGCTCTTCGCTGGTTTGGAGCTTGCGCGCGAGGTCGCGGTCGGCGAGGAAGATCGCGCTCCGGTCGACCTGAACCGCTCCGGTGAGCCGCGCGGCGTTCAGGTCGCCGACGAGTCGAATCGAGTCGAGGCCACAACCGGGCCTGTCGCACACATCCGTAACGAAGACGTCGGCGACGCTGCGCTTGTTGAACGCATGGAACTGCCGCAGCCCCACGGCGATCCGGAACGAAGGGGGCGGCGGAGGCTTGAGCGGATCGGGCTTCGTCAGGAGGAAGCGCGCGACGTTCTTCGCCCAACCGTCGACGGCGATCGCGCCACGCTCCGTGCCGCGCTGCGTTGCCGGCGTCGTCGCGCTGCACCCGGAGATGCTGAGGCTGTCGCCTCCGGTGAGCGCACCTGCTCCGGACACGGTGCACTGAATGTCGGCGAGGTCGACCCCGAGCTGCGGCAACTTCGCCGACCCGTTCACGATCTGCACGCCGCGCGCGCAGCGGAGGAGCGCGGACCCGCAGCTGACGGTATCTCTGAACACCGGCGCGCTCGGCGTTCCGGAAATGATGATGTCCCCGCGCAACGTGCCCGTCACCTGACTGAACGAGCGAGACGCGAGCTGCACGATCGACAGATCGGTCGCCGGAACGTGGATCTCGCCGCTCATCGCGTCGTTCCGCGTCTTGATGCCGAACAATTTGAAATCGATCGGGAGCTTGAGGCTCGCCGCGAGCGTCGTGGCGCCTTTGCTCACGACAGCCAGGCTCAGATCGGCGTCGCGATCGTGAAGTTGGCTGTTCAGCGTCACTCGATCCAACGTCACGCCGTTCCGTTGCAAACCGGTGATCTGCGCCTCACCCGTGAGAATCGGATGATCGCGCGTCCCGGACAGCGTCGCGTCCACTCGGCCCAATCCGGCGACGCTGTCGGCGAACTGTTCGATGACGCCGATGTCGTCGAGCGGAAGGCTCGTCGCTCGGACGCGGCCGGTGACGTTGCCCGTGTTGGGGACGTCGCCGCTCATCGCCACGACCGCGGTGTCTCGATTCCGCAGGATGAGCGAGTCCAGCCGCGTGCCCACGCTGTCCCGCTCCAACCGCGCCGGTCCGGCGAGGCGCCACTCGTCCTTGCCCACGACGAGGTCGAGCGACGTGAGCCCGACGGCCCACGAATTCTTCAGCAGGCTCCACGTTCCGCCGGCCACGCCCAGCGGGCCGTTGCGGCTTTGCACGCCCACCGTGAACCGCGCGTGCGACGCGTCCTCGGCGATCAGCGTTCCGCCGAGCGTGTCGAGCGCGACTCCGGCGAGGGTCAGGGAGTCGGCGCTTACACTGAGGTGGCCGGCCGCCGCGCTCGGAATGTTCACGATGTCGAACCCCACCGTGACCGAGCGGCTCTTGTCTTTCTCGACGTAGAGCTGGTTGCCCGTGAGCGTGCCGGCGAGGCGCAGCGAGTCGAGACGGCCCTGTGCGAAACCTCTGACGCTGAGCTCGCCCGACAGCGAATCCGGCGCGGACGTCGAGTCGGCGCTCGACAGGTAGCGGCGCAGGCCGCCGAGAGAATCGAGCGTGAACTTGAACGCGAGCGAGTCGCTCGGCCCTTTGGGCAGACCGATCGCTCCGCTCGCTTCCAACGTTCCCGCGCTCGTCTCGAGCATCAGCGTGTCGACGTGCATGCGCCCGCCGCCGAACGTCGCGCGCGCGCGCGACGGGTAGATCGTCACGCCGTCGAACGACGTACGCTCGATCGCGAGGCTCGCCGTGCCGTTGACCACGCTCGCGTTCTTTCCGTTGACGTCGACTTCATAGTGCCCGCTGAACGCGCCTCGCGGACCGTCGGCTTTCGCGAGCAGCGTCGCAGGGCTCAGCGCGCTGAATTGTCCGTGTCCCCGCGCGCCGAGTCCGCCGACGGAGTCGAGGTCGACTCGCCCGTCGAAGCTGAACGTACCGGCGTCGCCGGTGAGCGTCGTCGTCAGCGCGAGGTCGGGCGATTGTCCTTGCGCCTTGACCGGACCGCTCATCAGCCCGCGAAGCGGATTCGGATACGAGCGCGACAGCATCGTGAGGGACAGCGGGCGCACGTCGAGCGTCACGTCGTACGTCATGAACGGATCGCCGTACGTGATGCGCCCGCTTCCGGTCAGGTGCGACGGATCGCCCGGTCCGTCCTGATGGTAGACGTCCGCGTTCGAGAAGCGGACGTCGAGCCACGACGAGTCGAGCGTCGCCGTGCCCGACACCGTGCCGCCGAGGCGCGGAAACGCCGGATAGAGGTACTCGATCGAGCGCAGATCCACCGACGTCGCGTTCACGTCGAAGTGGTGGAACGCGGTGAACGCCGGGAAGAGAATGTCGAGCTCGCCCTTGCCGGTGGCGTGCGTCGTCGCGCCCGGCACGTGTGCGTCGTGGAACGTGACGTCCGATTGGTCGACGACGAAATGCGTGAGCGGACCGCCGCGCCCTTTCACGTTTCCGTAGAGCTGTCCGCGCCAGTCCACGGGGAACGGCTTCTGGTTGATGTACCGCACGAAGTCGAAGTCCACCGGATCGCCCTTCAGATCCACGTTCCGCACGAGCAGCACGGGCGTGCCGATGCCGAACGACATCGCTCCGGTGACGTGCGAGCCGGTCGTCTTCACGTCCATGTTCGATAGCCGGAAGTCGACGATCTGGATGTTCGTCGGATCGTTCCGAATCGTGAGATCCACCGATCCGCCCCCTGTCGTCGGCAGCGGCGGGTACGCCCAGTTCACGTCCTCGAGCGCCACCGAGGTGCCGTGGACGATGATGTCGTAGCGCACGGGAAGGTCGCTTCCCCACCAGACCTTGCCCGCGCCGCGGCCGTTCGACGACGGCAGCTCGAAGTGCGGCGACTGAAACCACACGGAGTCGCCCTGGAGCCGCGCATCGGCGACGACGTTGCGGAACTTGAACGTCGGCTCGAATTCGTCCGCGGAAAGCGTGGCGACCTTGAACTCTCGGCCGTACTTCTGGTCGCTGTCCGGGTCGAAGAGTCGCGCGTGCGAGATCAGGCCGTTGATGTTGCGCCACGCATAGAGGCGCCCGTATCCGTCGTAGGTCGGCGTCACGGCGCGCGCGGGATTCGCGAGCGTGACGCGGATCACACTGTCGCGCCGCGCGCCCTTTAAAGAGTCGTCGGGCTGCCAGCGGAGCGTGGCGAGGAACGTCGCGTCGTGCAGCTTGACCGAATCGGCCACGACGTAGCTGCCCCAACCGCGCGTGTTCACGTCCTTGGGCGTCGCCGGCGATGGGCTGCTGGCGAAGATCTTCTTGAAGTTCCAGCTGAAGTCGTTGTGCTGGATGACGTGGACGTAGGGATGCTCGATCGTCGCGCGGCGGATGAACGCGCGGGCGTCGAGAATGTCGCGTGGGTTGTAGTCGAGCGTGATCGGCCCGGTGCTCACGAACAGCTCGCCGCGTTCGTCGCGGATCGCGATGCTGTCGATCGTCAGCTGATTGAGGAAGCTGCCGCCCAGATGCCCGAGGTAGAGGTTGCCCTTGATCGCGCGGGCGATGAGGGGCTGGGCGAACGACCGCACGTACTCGCGCCCGCGGTACGTGCGCGTGACGAACAACACCGCGGACACCGCGAGGAGCCCGAGGAAGACCAGGACGCCAGCCGCCACCAGGGCGACGAGACTGCGGCGCTTCATGCCTGAGTCAGAAGCTCGTTGCGATCGAGAAGGTCTTCGTGAGCCGTTGAAAGAAGCTAGACGCGCGCGGCGGTGCGAACGTCCCCGGACACTTCGCCTGAGCCACCGAGCCGTTTGCACTTATCGTCACAGGGACGGTCTGCGCCCCGGGTGGCGTCACACATATGAGCGGCGCCGCCCCCGTGGCGGGATCGACCGGCGACGCGAAGTACACCGGGCCCTGCTGATTCGGGTAAGGGTTGTACCCCAGACTGATCTGAATGGGGCCGATCGGCGACGTGATCCGAAACCCCAACCCTGGCGTCACGAGCACGTTCCGCAACAGGTGGAAGTTGTTGACGTTGGGGACCTGGGTCCACACTTGGCCGCCGTCCACGAACGGGACGTACTGGAGGAGGTTGGGCAGGAACGGATCGCGGATCCGAAACTCCGCGTTGAACACGAACAGCGCGTTGCCGCCGAGCGGCTGCGTTCGAGTCGTGGTGGAATTCGGATCCTTGAGCACGTACGTCGTCGTCGTGGCTGCCGGGGTGTGGGCGACCGTGTCGACGTTGAATTGCCCCGTTCCCACCAGGTAGACGACCGGACCGAGGAGATTCTGGCCGAATCCTCGCACGCTGTTCGGACCACCGGCGAACAGACGTTCCTGATATGGAGGAAGCTTCGCGCCGCTCGAATCGGCGGGCGCGTTGATCAAACCGCCGCTGATCCGCGCCGCGATGACGAAGTTCTTCGACAGCGACTTGTAGCCGGAGAT
Source organism: uncultured Gemmatimonadaceae bacterium (assembly GCA_963736315.1). Lineage (GTDB taxonomy): Bacteria > Gemmatimonadota > Gemmatimonadetes > Gemmatimonadales > Gemmatimonadaceae > JAQBQB01. Next base: position 556,938 of record CAVTOB010000003.1, read on the forward strand.
CTCGATCGTGCCCTTGCTGAACTGCTGCGACGGGTCCGATCCGATCAGCGGCGCGGCGCCGCGCAGCTCTCCCGCGATGATGTAGCCGCGCGTCGGCTCGACGCGGTCGTCGACCCGAATACGCTGCAGCGACACGCTGCCGACGCCGAGGCGCAAGGTTCGCTCGAATTCCTCCTGCTCCTCCGTCGTGCAGCGGAAGAACTCCGCGCAGAGCACCGCCGGCTGCGCCTGGGTCTTTCCGTACTCCAGCGTGTAGCCGAAGCGCAGCGGCATGCCCTCGCCGATCGAACGCGTCGCCGACACGTCACCGCCGATGTACGTCGTGCGGAGATACGCGAGATACTCGCCACGCCTCTCGGTGTACGCGGTGTACGCCGGAACCCAATGCGTGCCGAACAGCGTCGGCTGCCGCATCGACGCGCCCAGATAGTAGTTGATCTTCGAGCTCGCGACGCTGTCCTGATCGAGACGCGGCCGGTAGCACAGGTTGCGCGTCGAAGGGGTCGCGAGCGGCTTGCCGTAGCCGATCTTCGACAGGCGCCCCGTGAGCTCCAGGCGCCGCGCGTCCTCCAGAAAGTTCTTGTTCGTGTACTGCGCGTTGAAGCGGAAGCAGTCGAGCGTCGCCCACCCTTCTTCCTGGTCGTACTGGCGCAGGTAGTCCTCGCGCAGGGTGACCATGACGTCGGTGAGCGTGTCGGCGAGACTGTCCTTCGCCGTACGCGCCGATCCGCCACCCGGGGGCGCGCCGCTCCCGTCGGCCATGGAGGCCGCGCGGCTCGTCGAGTCGATGCCGACCTCGACGTGCTTGAACGTCCCGAGGTTGTAGAGGTTGCGCTGGGCATTCACCAACGCGTTGTCGCTGTAACGGTCCCCCGACGCGAACCCGAGCTGCCGGCGCACGACCGCTGAATCGATCTTCGGCGGACCGCCCGACTGTGACGCGCTCACGACGCGAATCGCCCCAATGCGCGTGCGCACGCCGGGCGCGACCTCCAACCGCACCTCGGCTCGGTGGTCGGCGAGATGCGTGTCGAATTGCGGGTAGACCTGGGCGTTCGGATAGCCGGCGTCGCGGAGGCGCGAGACGATCGTCGCCTGGTCGGAGTACAGCTTGAGGCGCCCCGCGCTCTCGCCCAACTTCAGCTGCAGATCGTCGGTGATCCGCGACGAGTCCGGTACCGTGCCCAGCCCGACGATCTCGAGCGAGTCGAGGAGAAGCGGCCGCCCTTCGTCGATCCGAAACGTGACGTCCACCACACCCCGGCCCACGGTCGTCACGGCGGTATCGACCCGCGTGTCGTAGAAGCCGTTGGCCCTATAGAAAAGCTTGATGTTCGCCGTATCCGGCGCGAGGCCGCCGACCGGATAGCAGCGCGCCGTGCCGACGATTCGGAAGTGGCGCTTGGCGAATGACGAAGCCGTGGTCACCACGTACGCCGACAGCACTTCGTCGTCGAACGTCTTGTTGCCGACGAAGTGCAGCGAGCGCACTTGACGGTCGCCCTCGCCGCACTCCTGCGCGCGGGCGCGGGTCGGCAGGAGCAACGCGACGGACACGAGAGCGGCGGCGACGCAAACGCGGGTCGCCGAAACGACTTTGGGATCGCCCTGTGCGGGAATGGCCGTCACTGCCCCTCGTGAGGTCCGGCCGCGGCCGGCCGGGGAAGCGATCATCATGGACACCACCCGACGCTTCGGCGGTGCTGACGCACGACGCGCCCGCGCGGACAGCCTCCGGCGGGCGCATATGATTGACGCTTGACGGCGGGATGGCGTAAGTTCTCGCGCCACTCAGCCAGTGTCAATGGAAGACGCACGACCGCGCGTCGCCGCGGCCGCCCTCGCGCTCCTCTCGGCGTTCCTGCTCGCAACGTGCGGCGCGCCCGGAGCGCCGTCGCGAGACGAGATCGTCGACTCGCGCGACATCTACGATCCGAGATCGCTCGACCCCGCGCTCTCGACCGACGTCCCCACCGGCCGCGCCGTCGGCTACCTGTTCGACGGCCTCACGCGCTTCACGCCGGACGCGCGCGTCGAACCGTCGCTCGCTACGCGCTGGGAAACCTCCCCCGACGGGCGCCGCTACACCTTTCATCTCCGAACCGACGTCTCGTTCCACGACGGCTCGCACTTCACCGCTCGCAACGTCGTCGCCAGCTGGGAACGCGCGCTCGCCCCGGCGACGAAGAGCGGCGCAGCCCAGTTCCTGTTTCCAATCGCCGGCGCGCGGGCTTTCAACGGCGGGTCGGCCAAGTCCATCGCCGGACTCGCCGCGCCCAACGACTCCACGGTCGTCGTCACGCTCGACGAGCCGCTCGCGATCTTCACCAAGATGCTGGCGATGCCCGTCGCCTCGGTCGTCCCGCTGAACACCCCGGCGAACTTCGGCGAGCACCCGATCGGCACCGGCCCCTGGACGCTCGTCACCTGGAGGCACGACGACTTCCTGCTCTTCGCGAAGAATCCCCGGTACTTCGGCGGCGCGCCAAAAACCGACACCCTCCGCGCCCGCATCATCGCCGAGCCGAGCACGGCGGTCGCCGAGTACGAGAGCGGAAACGTCGACGTGCTGCAGATCCCTGCCTCCGAGGCGAGCGAGTGGGTGAGCGACGAGAGCCGCTCGTCGATGCTGATGTCGACGCCGGCGCTCGAGCTGGTGTACATAGGTATCAACACGACACGCGGCCCGTTGGCCGACCCGCGCGTCCGTCAGGCAATCAACTACGCGATCGACGTGAACCGCATCATCGAGCGCCTCGTGGGCGGCCGCGGCATTCGGGCCAATGGCGTGATTCCCCCCACGCTCGGCGGGCATGACAGCTCCCGAGCCCCGTATGCCTACGATCCGGCGAAGGCGCGCCAGTTGCTCGCCGCCGCGGGCCACGCGAGCGGAATCGACATCGACCTCTGGGTCTCCACCAACCCCATTTACCTTCGGATCGCCGAAACGGTCCAGGCGTATCTGAACGTTGTCGGCATTCGCGCCAAGATCGTCCAGCGGGAGTCCGCCGCGTCGCGCGCCGCCGCCCGCAAAGGTGAGACGGACATGATCCTCAAGGACTGGTACGCCGACTATCCGGACGCCGAGGACTTTCTCTATCCCCTGCTGCACAGCGCGAATCGCGGCGCCGGCGGGAACGTGTCGTTCTTCTCGAACGCGCGTTTCGATTCGCTGGTCACCGAGGCGCGCCGGGAAGGCGACGAGACCAAGCGAAACGCGCTCTACCGCCAGGCCGACTCGCTCGCCTTTGCCGAAGCGCCGATGGTCTTCCTCTATTTCTACGATGAGCTCTACGCCGTGCAGCCCTGGATCAAGCACTTCGTCCCGCCGGTCATCTTCAACGGCCAGCGCTGGCTCGACGTGACGATCGATCGGGGGGCCGCGCGGAAATGAGCGGGTTCATCGCGCGGCGATTGCTGCTCGCGGTGCCGACGCTGTTCGGCGTGCTCGTCGTCGCCTTCCTGCTCCTCTACGTCGCGCCCGGCGATCCGGTCGAGGCGATGATCGGCGAGCGCGCCGACAGCGCCACCATCGCGCGCCTCCGCGCCGAGCTGCACGTCGACGACCCCCTGCCCCAACGTTTCGCGCACTATGTGAGCCGCGTCGCGGTGGGAGACCTGGGCCGCTCGTACATCACCGACCGCCCGATCGCGCAGGACATTCGCGAACGATTTCCCAAAACGCTGCAGCTCGCCGGCGCCGCGATGCTGCTGGCTTCGTGCGTCGGGATCACGCTCGGCGTGCTCAGCGCACGTCATCCCGGCGGACTCGTCGACCGCTTCGCGCTCGGGCTCGCGTACCTGGGAATCTCGTTTCCGGTGTACTACGTCGGACTGCTGTTGATCCTGCTCTTCGCGGTCACGCTCAAATGGCTGCCGCCGTCGGGATACGGGGGCCTGCGTTTTCTCGTGCTCCCCGCGCTGACGCTCGGCATGCGCTCGATCGCCTTCCTCGCGCGCATGACCCGCTCGGCGATGCTCGACGCGCTCAACGCCGATTTCGTCCGCACGGCCCGCGCGAAGGGCCTCGGCGAATGGATCGTCACCACGCGCCACGCGCTCCGCAACGCGCTCATCCCGGTGATCACGGTGCTCGGCCTCGACTTCGGCTCGTATCTCACGGGAAGCATTCTCACCGAGACGATTTTTTCCTGGCCGGGGATCGGGCGGTACGTCGTGAACGCCATCTCGCGCCGCGACCTGCCGGCGATTCAAGGCTCGGTCTTGTTCCTCAGCACCGTGTTCGTCATCGTGAACCTGATCACCGACCTCGCATACGCCAAGGCTGATCCGCGCGTGAGGTATCAGTAGCGGTGGTCCGATTGGCGTACGTTCTGCGTAACGCCGAGTCTTGCCTGTACGAACTGTAAAGGAAGATTTCGCCGAAGAGGCGGAATCACGCGGACTAATACATTTGTGAAGAGCGCAACGGTGCGCTGCGCGCAATCCATCCATCCGAGCCATGAACCTCGACGACTATCAACGCGCCGCACTGCGAACGATCAACCCGGCACTGAGCGATCGCGATCGCTTGCTCGACGCCGGTGCGGGGCTCGCCGAGGAATCCGCCGAGCTCCTCGGCCTAATCCGAAAGCGCGTATTCCAGCAGCGTGACGTCGACGAAACGCGCTTGATCGAAGAACTGGGCGACACACTGTGGTGCCTGGCGGTCGCGGCGAACTCGCTCGGCGTCTCCCTCTCGAACGTCGCAGCCGCGAATCTGGCGAAGCTGGCCGACCGTCACCCGAAAGGATTCAACACGGGCCACGACGCTGGAGGCTACGGCCCGAAGCTGGTGTGACCATTCGGTCCACCGGTCCACCGGTCCACCGGTCCACCGGTCCACCGGTCCACCGGCCCACCGACGCTCAGTCGTCCTTCTGCCCGAACAGCTCCATGTTCGACGAGTGGCCCGGCGCGACCTTCCGCTCGGGATAGATCCAGTGCACGGCCTGGTTGACCGCCGCCGCGGCCTCGGCGAATCCCGTCGCGATCAGCTTCAACTTGCCCGGATACGTCGTCACGTCGCCGGCCGCGTAGATGCCCGGCCGCCCGGTCTCCATCATGCTGTTCACGACGATCTCGCGCTTTTTTTCCAACGTGAGGCCCCACGAGGCCAGCGCGCCGAGGTCGCTCACGAAGCCGAGCATCGGGATGATCGCGTCGGCGTGGACCATGCGCGTCGCCTTCGATTTGACGTCGCGGATCTCCACGTGCGTGAAGACGTCGGCGATCTCGACGCACTTGATGTCGTGCAGCTCGTGAAACGTGAACAGATCCGCGCGTCCTGCCTCGACCGCCTTCATGTACTGGGCGACCGTCGCCGCGTGCGCGCGGAACTGGTCGCTGCGGTGCACCAGCGTCACATGCGCCGCGCGATCGAGCAGCTGCGTCGCCCAATCGAACGCCGAATCCCCGCCGCCGATGATCACGACGCGCTTGCCGCGGAAGGTCTCCGGATCCGTCACGATGTCGTGAATTCCGCGGCCGTACCACGGCTGCGCGCACTCCTGCGGAAGGCGCCGAGGCGAGAACGCGCCGATCCCCGCCGCGATCACGATCGCGCGCGACGGAAACCGCGCCTTGTCCGTGACGAGCTCGAAGTGGCCGTCCACCTCCTCGAGACCATCCACGCGGTGACCGAGGTGCACCGGCTCTCCGAAGCGCGCGGCCTGCTCGGCAAGCGACTTCACCAGCTGCTTCGCCGGCACGACAGGATAGCCGCCGACGTCGAAGATCAGCTTCTCGGGGTACAGCGCCGTGATCTGCCCGCCCAGCTCCGGCAGCGCGTCGACGATCTGCGCCGACGCGCGGCGCATGCCGGCGTAGAAGAGCGCGAACAGCCCGGTGGGGCCGCCGCCGATGATCGTGATGTCGCGAATTTCGTGGATCATTCCGTAGACAAGGATAGCGAGACCAGCGACCCGCGGGCGATCATGAACCCGCCGCCATACATTAGAGCGCGATGAAGATCTACACGAAGACGGGCGACACCGGCGACACGGGACTTTTCGGCGGCGGCCGCGTGCCGAAGAGCCATCCGCGCGTCGAAGCGTATGGCGACGTCGACGAACTGAACGCGACCATCGGCGTCGCGCGCGCAACGGGGTCGCCCCCGACCCGCAGATCGACGCGCTGCTCGTTCGCGTCCAGCAGGATCTCTTCGCCATCGGCGCGTTGCTCGCGACGCCGGACCGCGAGCGAATGCGCATGCACCTCGACAAAGCCAAGATCGACCAGGAGCGCGTCGCCGAATTGGAGCGCGCGATCGACGCGGCCGACGCGGAGCTCGAGCCGCTGCGCGCCTTCATTCTCCCGGGCGGTTCTCCCAAAGCCGCCGCCCTCCACGTGGCGCGCACGGTGTGCCGCCGCGCCGAGCGCCGGATCGTGGACATCGCGGACGAGATGGAGATCCCGCCGCTCGTCATCGTCTATCTGAACCGGCTCTCCGACGTGCTGTTCACGCTCGCGCGTCTGGCGAACAAACGCGCGGCGGCCGAAGAGACGGCATGGTGACAGCCGCCGCGGGCGGCACGCGGCGGATCGCGCTGCCGACGTACGACGTCACCATCGCCGCCGGGATTCTCGAGCGCCTCGGCGACATTGTTCGCGAGGCCGCGCCGGCGCACCGCTACGCCGTCGTCACCGACAGCAACGTCGGCGTGGCGTACGGGCCGCGCGTGCTCGAGGCGCTCGGCGCCGAGCACGCCGCGGTGTTCACCGTGCCCGCCGGGGAGTCGCACAAGACGCGAGAGAGTTGGGCGCGTGTCACCGACGCGCTCTTCGCCGCGCGCTTCGGCCGCGATTCGGCGATCGTGGCGCTCGGCGGCGGCGTGATCGGGGACCTCGCCGGCTTCGTCGCGGCCACGTTCATGCGCGGCATTCCGTTCGTGCAGGTGCCGACCACGCTGCTCGCGATGATCGACGCTTCGATCGGCGGAAAGACGGGCGTGGACACCCCGGCGGGGAAGAATCTCGTCGGCGCGTTTCATCAGCCCGCGGCCGTCGTCGCCGACTTGCGCGCCCTCGCCACGCTTCCGTCCGCGCAGTTGACGGCGGGAATGGCCGAGGCCATCAAGCACGGCGTCATCGCCGACGCCGGCTACTTCGACGGCGTCGCCGCCGTCGCCGACCGAATCGACGAGATCGACGTCGGCGGCGCGCTGATGCTCGACCTCGTCGCTCGGAGCATCGAGATCAAGGCGGACGTCGTGCGGCGTGACGAGCGCGAGACGGGGCTTCGCAAGATCCTCAACTTCGGGCACACGATCGGCCACGCGATCGAGCACATGAGCGGCTACTCGATCCTGCATGGCGAAGCGGTCGCGGTCGGCATGGTGCTGGAGAGCCGCATCGCCGAACGACTTGGCGTCGCCGAATCGGGCACGGCGTCGCGAGTGGAATCGGCCGTGCGCGCGTTCGGACTTCCTGCCTCACTCCCGTCGCGCATGTCGGCGAGCGGCGTCATCGAAGCGACGCACGGCGACAAGAAAGCGCGCGGCGGCAAAGCCGAGTACGCGCTGCCGACTCGCATCGGCACGATGGCCGCGGGAAACGATGGTTGGGCGGTTGCGGTTCCCGATGCGACCGTTCGAGAGGTGCTCGCTGAGCACGGCTCGGCGCTTGCTTAAATCGTGATGTAGTCGCTTTTCCCTGTGTGCTATGTCACCGTTCGCGGGTTATCTGCTAGGTCTAATCGTTCTCGTCGCGGGTTTGGCGGTCGCCGCATACCTGCTCAACGTCCCGGTGGCGGCCGTCATCGTGGTCGTCGTCGTCGCGCTCGCCGCGATCGGTGCGTGGGCGACGCGCCGTCCGCGCACTCGGCCGTCGAAGTTCACCGGCGAGACCACGAACGCACCGACGCTCGACCGCACGGTGCTCATGGAGCTGAAAACGACGCTGATGGAGCAGGCCGACGCGGGGAAAACGCAGCCGACCACTCGCATGCCGCCGGCGAGTGATTCGAGGGGACAAGCCACGACGCACGTGAATCGGCAACCCGCGGTTTCCAAGCGAAAACCGCCTGCGCCCGACGACGGTTGAGGTTCGAAGGACTCCCGCTGCGTGACGACTGGGCCGTATGCGCGGCCGGTTCCGTCCGCCAGACGACTGCGTACAATCGCGGCGTTTGTTCGGCGCGCTAGCGCGCTTCTTCGGTCACGCTGACCGAACGACCGAGCTCAAGCAGTACGCATCGAGTAACCCCCAAATTCGTGTCAGGCCAACGAGATAGAATCGTTCGGACGCGCGCTGCGCCGGAAGCGCGCAAATCTCTGTTGACGCCCCTATAACCCAACATTATCCTGCCGTCCCCTGCTACGGCTCTCCAAGCTCTACATCGCGCGAGCGTCGCCGTGCTCGCGTTACCTCACCGGCGCCAATCGGGAAGGAGTGTGTATGGAGCAAGTGACCGAGACCAGATCGTCGAAGGGTTATTTCCGATCGTCTCCGTCTACCGCGTTCGATCAGTACCTCCAGGACATTCAAAAGCTCCCGTTGATCAGCGAGCCCGAGGAAGAGCGGCGATTGGCGCGCCGGGCGCAGAAGGGGGACGAGAAAGCCGCCGAGCGACTCGTCACGGCGAACCTCCGGTTCGTCATCTCGTACGTGAAGAAGTACCAGGGCCACGGCCTCGACCTCAGTGAGCTCGTCGCCATCGGCAATGAGGGTTTGCTAAAGGCGGTGCGCAAATTCGACCCGGACCAGGGCGTCAAGTTCATTTCGTACGCGGTCTGGTGGGTCCGACAGGCGGTTCTGAAGGCGCTCGCCGAACAAACCCGCTCCGTCCGCATCCCGCTCAACCAGAACTCGCAGCTCATCCGTCTCGCCCGCGCCGAGACGATCCTCGCCCAGGTCCTCAAGCGCGACCCGACCGAAGGCGAAGTCAGCCAGCTCCTCGACGAGACTCCCGAGAACGTCCGCTCCGCGCGCCAGATGTCGGCGACCGAAGTCTCGCTCGACGCTCCCATCGATAGGTCGGATCGCGAAGCGTCCACCCTCGGCGAGCGCTTCGCCGGCGTCGACGGCACCGAGATCGAGGAAGTCACCGACTACAAGCTGATGCGCGAGTTCATCGATCGCGTATTCAAGAAGTACCTCACGCCGCGCGAGCGAAAGATCCTCTACCTCTACTACGGGCTCGAGGAAGGCTCCGAGGCGATGACGCTCGAGAAGATCGGCGCCCTCATGGGTGTCACCCGCGAGCGCATCCGCCAGATCCGAGAGCGCGCGTTCGAGAAGCTCCGCGAGTCCCCCGACGGCCGAGCCCTCTCCGGGTTCTGGGCCGCCTAAGGCTGCCCGCTCGTTGACGACGCCCCGGCGCGCTATGCCCACCGCGCGCCGGGGCGTAGTTTTTTTCGAGTGACATCCCCCCCGCCCGCTCGCGCGCTTTCCGAAACTCCGCATCTCATCGACGGGGCCCTCGCCGCGCGGCTCGCCGCGATCGTCGGCGAGAAGCGGGTCCTGTTCCGACCGAGCGAGTTGCTGACCTACGCGTCCGACGCGCTGCCATCGTATCACAAGCAGCCGGGACTCGCCGTCTTTCCCGGAACGCGCGACGAAGTCGTCGCCGTCGTGCGCGAGCTGGCACGCTCGAACCTGCCGTTCGTGCCGCGCGGCGCCGGGACCGGCCTCTCGGGCGGCGCGCTCGCCGAGGGCGCCGTCCTCGTCGGGCTCAATCGCCTGACGCGCATCATCGCCGTCGATCCCGACAACCTCACGGCGACCGTCGAGCCGGGAGTGGTAAACGCCGCGTTGAGCCGCGCCGTCGCGCCGCACGGACTCCACTACGCGCCCGACCCGTCGAGCCAGGCCGCGTGCACGATCGGCGGCAACGTCGCCGAGAACGCGGGCGGCCCGCACTGTCTCAAGTACGGCGTCACGACGAACCACATCCTCGCGATCACCGTGCTGCTTCCCGACGGCGAGATCGTCTCGCTCGGCGGCGCGTCCGGCGAGACCGACGGCTACGACATGGTCGGCTGCTTCGTCGGATCGGAGGGCTGCTTCGGCATCGCGCTCGACATCACCGTTCGCCTCACGCGAAATCCCGAGGCCGTCCGCACCCTCCTCGCCGACTTTCTGTCGCTCGACGCGGCGGCGCGGGCCGTCACGTCGATCGTCGCGACGGGCATCATTCCCGCCGCGCTGGAGATGATCGATCAGGCGACCATTCGCGCGGTGGAGGCGTCGATCTACGCCGCCGGCTATCCGACCGACGCTGCCGCGGCGCTACTCATCGAAGTGGACGGCGCGGCCGCGGGCCTCGAGCACGACGTCGCGACGATCGAGTCGATCTGCACGTCGAGCGGGGCGCGCACCGTGCGCGTGGCGCGCGACGAAGCCGAACGCGCGCGCCTCTGGCAGGGGCGCAAGAAAGCGTTCGGCGCGATGGGCCGAATCTCGTCGCACCTCGTCGTGCAGGACGCCGTCGTGCCCCGCACAAAGCTTCCCGAGGTTCTCGACAAGGTCCGCCGAATCGGGGAAGACCTCCGGCTCCGCGTCGCGAACGTCTTCCACGCCGGCGACGGCAACCTGCACCCGAACATCGCCTACGACGCCAATGACCCCGACGAGTCGGCGCGCGTGCAAACCGCGATGCACGCCATCATGCGCGCGTGCGTGGATGCGGGCGGCACCATCACCGGCGAGCACGGCGTCGGCATCGACAAGCTGCAATACATGGAGCTGATCTTCTCGCCGGAATCGCTCGCCGCCATGTGCACCCTGCGCGACGTCTTCGATCCCGAGCGGCGTTCCAATCCGGGCAAGGTCGTGCCGATGCACTCGTGCCGCGAATGGCACGGCGCTCGCACGGCCAGACCCGCGCGCGGTACGTCGGTCGCATGACAACCGCGGTTTCTCCGTCGACGGAGACCATCGCCGCACGCGTTCGCGACGCGGCGTCTCGCGGCACGCGGCTGCGAATCGTTGGTGCCGGTACGTGGCTCGACGCCGGACGTCCGGTCGATTCGGCCGAGCTGCTCTCGCTCGCCGCGCACACCGGAATCTCGGAGTACACGCCGGGCGACCTCACGCTCACGGCCAAGGCGGGCACGACCCTCCGCGAGATCCGCGATGCCGTCTCGCCGCACGGGCAAATGTTGGCGCTCGACCCGTGCGGCTCCGACGAGGGAACGATCGGCGCGACGATCGCGACGGCGTCCTCCGGCCCGCTCGCCACTCGCTTCGGCGCGCCGCGCGATCTCGTGCTCGGCCTCGAGTTCGTGAGTGGACTCGGCGCGACCGTCCGCGGCGGCGGGCGAGTCGTCAAGAACGTCGCCGGCTTCGACCTCACACGCCTCCTCACGGGGTCGTGGGGAACGCTCGGCGTGATCACCGAAGTCACGGTGCGGCTTCACGCGCGGCCGGAGGCGGACGTCACGCTGGCGGTGTCCGTGAACGAGGGGCACATCGATATCGGCGGAGTGCGCTCCGCGGTCGGCCGCTGGCCGTTCGTTCCGCTCGCCTGCGAGGTCGTCGACGACGCGCTCGGCCGGCAAATCGGCGTCGGCGGTCCGGCGGTGCTCTTCCGTATCGGTGGCAACGGCGAGGCGGTCGTCGCTCAAAGGCGCGCGATCGCCGAGCTCGGCGAACCTCGCGAAATGGAGACGAGCGTGTGGCGCGCGCTTGCGCGCGGCCGATGCCGACGCGTCGCTCGTTCTGCGCCTGTCGCGCGCGCCGGCCGACGTGAGCACGACGTGGACCGATGCGAGCGCGATCGCCGCGCTGAACCCGGACGCCCGCGTCAGCGCGTCGCCCGCGCGGGGCATCGTCCGATGCGCGATTCCGTTGGCCGCTGCGTCCCTCGAACAGGCTGCCGCGATGCTGGCCGGAGTGCGATCGCGCATCATCGCCGAGCGCGCTCCCGCGAAACTGTGGAAGGTGCCGCCGCTCGCCCGGCCGGCCGATCCGCTTCGATCGCGCATTCGCGCCGCATTCGATCCACGGCACATCCTGAATCCCGGCATCCTCGGCTCCGTGTCGTGACGCCGTCCCCGTCCCCCTCCCTTCCCGCCATCGCGGCCGACTGCGCCATTCCCGGCACGCCGCTCGCCGGCCAGCGCGCCGGACTCGACGCGTGCGTCCACTGCGGGTTCTGCCTCCAGGCGTGCCCGACGTACGTGACGCTCGAGGACGAGAACGACAGTCCGCGCGGCAGAATCGTGCTGATGCGAGCGCTCTACGACGGAACGCTCGACACGTCGAGCGAGAGCGTGCAGACGCACATCGATCGCTGCCTCGGCTGCCGTGCTTGTGAGACCGCGTGCCCGTCCGGCGTACCATATGGATTCCTGCTCGAGGCAACGCGCGAAACGATCGCCGAGCATCGGCCGCTTCCGCGCGTCGCGCGCGTCATTCTGTCGACGTTCGAGCGTCCGAGCCTGCTCGGCCTCGCGATGTTGGGCGGACGCGTCTTGCGGGCCACGGGAATCGCCCGGCTGCTGTCGCGCGTGCCGGGACGCATCGGTTTCTCGATGGCGATGCTCAGCTCCACGAGTCGCCCTTTGCCGCGGCGCCAACGAACGCGCGCCGCCGAGAACGGACGGGCCGGCGAGCGCGGCCGAGTCGCGCCGCTCACCGGCTGCGTGATGGAAGGACTGTTCGCCGAGACGAATCGGGCGACCGAACGTGTGCTGTGGGCCAACGGTTACGCCGTCGCCGCCGCTCCGGGCCAGGGTTGTTGCGGCGCGCTGCACGCGCACGCCGGCGACGGGGAGGGCGCGCGCCGACTCGCGCGGCGCAACATCGCGGCATTCGAGCGAGCCGCCGTGGATTTCGTTTGCGTCAACGCGGCGGGATGCGGCGCGGCCATGAAAGAGTACGCTCAACTGTTGGCCGATGACCCCGAGTGGCGAGAGCGAGCGGATCGGTTCGCCGCCAAGGTCCGAGATGTTTCGGAGCTCGTCGCCGTTGCCGGCCCACATCCCCGCGGAGTCGTGCCGATGAAGGTCGCCTACGACGCACCCTGCCATTTGCTGCATGCGCAGCGCGTGTCGAGCCAGCCGCTCGCCGCGCTTCGCGCCGTTCCGGGGCTCCAGCTCGTGCCGCTCACGGAGAGCGAGATGTGCTGCGGGAGCGCCGGCATCTACAATCTGATAGAGCCGGAAACGTCGGATCTGGTCTTGCAACGCAAGCTGAAGAACATTGAGGCGGCGGGAGCCGACGTCGTCGCGACCGGCAACCCCGGTTGTATGATGCAGATCGGCGCGGGATTGTTGCGCGCCGGCTCGAAGGTCGCGGTCGTGCACCCCGTCGACCTGCTCGATGAGAGCTATGCGGCCGCGCCGGACGAAACGAGGACCATGAGATGAGCAGTCCCCACGTCACTCCGCCAACAGAAACGGTTCCGCGCGGCGCCGCCTCGGCGTCGCCCGCGACGTTGGAGCTGGGCGGACGCGATGTGGTGGTCGCCTATTCGAACGTCGCCGCCGAGTTCGCGGCACTGCGCGTGTCGGCAATCGTCGTCGACCGGAGTTTTCGCGGCCGGATGCGCTTCTTCGGTGAGAAATCCGGCGAAGCGCTCACCGGTCTCGTCACGAGCGACGTCGTCGCGACGCTTCCGGGGCACGGTCACTACGCCGCCGCGCTCTCGGCGAAGGGACGCATCGTCGCCGACCTGCGGATCTTCGCCATGCCGGTGGCGTCGTCGTACCTCGTCGACACTCCGCCGCGCGCGTGGCCCGGATTTCTGGCGATGGTGAAGAAATACGTGAACCCGCGATTGTCGGGATATCGCGACGACTCGCACGCGATCCGGGACATCGGAATCTTCGGCGCCGAGGCGCGCCGCGTCGCCGCGGGGCTCACCGGTGTCGCGGCCGACGTACTCGGCGCGCTGGCGCCGTTCGACAACTTGACCGCGACGGTGCACGGCGCCGAAGTGATGATCGCGCGGGTCCCCGATCTTGGAGTCGAGGGCTACGAGCTGTTCGTGCCGTTCGAGACCTTCGAAAGCGTGTGGCGCGACGCCGTGGCAGCGGGCGCGGTTCCGGCCGGACTGGCGGCGTGGGAGATCGCGCGCGTCGAAGCCGGGCGTCCCGAGTGGGGGATCGACATCGACGAGAACACGCTCCCGCAGGAAGCGAACTTCGACGAGATGGACGCGATCTCGTACACGAAGGGGTGCTACATCGGGCAGGAGGTCGTCGCGCGCGTTCACTTTCGCGGCCATGTGAATCGGCATTTGCGCGGACTGCGCGCCGCTGGCGGCGCCGCACCGCCGCCAACCGGGTCGCAGCTCATCGACGACACGGGCAATCACGTGGGCGACGTGCGCAGCGCGGTGTCGTCGCCGCGGCTGGGCGGCATCGCGATCGGAATGATTCGGCGAGAGGTGAGCCCGGGCGCGTCGTTGACGGCGCGGTCGGAGCATGGCGAGCAGCGAGTCGACGTAGCGGCGCTTCCCTTCTCCGCGTAGCACCGGCGTGCCGCGCGCGCTCGTGACGGGCGGCACGGGGCTGGTCGGCTCGCATGTGATCGAGCGGCTCGCGCGCGACGGATGGAGCGTACGCGCGCTCGTGCGATCGCACTCGCGCCTGGCCGAAACCCTCGGCGCGGAATGCGCGGCGGGAGACGTGCTCGACGCGGACGCGTTCGCGCGAGCCGCCACCGGATGCGACGCGATCTTCCACAACGCGGCGGCGGTCACGCCGAGCGGCGGCTGGGAGTCGTTTCGTCGGATCAATGTCGACGGGACGATCAACGCGATCGCGGCCGCGCGCGCGAGCGGCGCGCGGCTCGTCCACCTGAGCAGCGTCGCCGTGTACGGTCCGGCCGCGCGGTACCGCGACGACGGGCTCAGGACCGACGAAGCGACGCCGCTCACGCCGCTGCCCGAGCGTGCGTACTACGCGCGTTCCAAGCGGGAGTCGGAGGAACTGGTGATGCGCGCGCACGCCGACGGCGAGATCTGGGCGACGGCACTCCGTCCCACGGTGATCTACGGCGATCGCGACCGGCAGTTCGTCCCGCGCGTCGCGCGGCTTCTGTCGCGCGGCATCGTCCCGTTGGTGGGGGGCGGCGTAACGACGTTCTCGATCGTTCACGCCGCGAACGTCGCCGACGGCGTCGTGCGCGCCGCCACGCGCGACGCGGCGGCGGGTCGGGCGTACAACCTGGCCAACGATTTCGACGTCACGGTCCGGCGCTTCTTCGAGCTAGCTGGAGAAGGCCTCGGCCGGCGCATTCGGTTCGTGAAGCTTCCGACGCCCCTCGCGCGCGGCACGCTGCGCGCCGTCAAGGCGATCACGCGCGCGCTGACCGGCGGCAAGATGAGCGTCGTCTCCAGCGCGTCGCTGGCGTGGCTGACGCGCGACAATCCGTTCACGTCGGAACGCGCGCGCGCCGAGCTGGGGTGGGCACCGTCGGTGCGCCCCGACGTCGGCGTGCCCGAAGCGTTCCGCTGGTGGCGCGAGAACAGCTAATGGAACTGGTATTGGAAACAAAAAGGC
Source organism: uncultured Gemmatimonadaceae bacterium (assembly GCA_963736315.1). GTDB lineage: Bacteria > Gemmatimonadota > Gemmatimonadetes > Gemmatimonadales > Gemmatimonadaceae > JAQBQB01. The sequence goes on from CAVTOB010000003.1 coordinate 572,390, forward strand.
GCGACCGGTGGAGGTCGCGCCCATGTGACTCCGAAGGGGAAGTGTTACGGCTTCTTCTTCGTCGTGTCCTTCTTCGTCGTGTCCATCGTCATCTTGCCGCTGTCCATCTTCATTCCGGTATCAGCAGGCGCGGCCGACGGAGCGGGCGCCATAGCGGGCGGCGTGGTATCCTTTGCGGCGCTTTCCGACTTCGAGCAGGCAGCGACAATCGCGAGCACAGCGGCAACGACAGCCAGGCGCTTCATGACGATCTCCTGAAGAGTAGGACGATAGTATCCGCGTGGTTCGTGCACGCGACGGGGGCTCGGGGTGAGCGGCGTGAAACTTATGGGCGCCAGGAGGCCTGTCAAGAGCACTGAACCGTGGGGCAAGTCGGCCCAGGTCAACGAGTTCCTTGCATCGACCCACGGTCGTCTCGACCCAACGGGGCTGGTTCGGACTCCCGAACACTCCTAGGTTGCCAACCATGACGCCCAGCGTCGGTTGCCAACCATGACGCCCAGCGTCGCGCCCGCGTCGCCCGACCCGAAGGCCGCGTCGCGCACCGTCCGCGGTGCGTGCCCGCACGACTGTCCCGACACGTGCGCGATGCTCGTCACCGTGGAGTCCGGCCGCGCCGTGCGCGTCGCGGGAGACCCCGAGCACCCGTTCACGCGCGGATTCCTCTGCGCGAAGGTCAATCGGTACGTCGAGCGCACGTATCACGAAGACCGGCTGCTCCATCCGATGCGCCGCGCCGGCCCAAAAGGTTCGGGAAAATTTGCGCGGATTTCGTGGGACGAAGCGCTCGACGAGATCGCGACCCGCCTGAACGAGATCCGGAATTCCAACGACGGGCCGCAAGCGATCCTGCCGTACTCGTACGCGGGCACGATGGGCATCGTGCAAGGATCATCGATCGACCGGCGGTTCTTCCACGCCATCGGCGCGTCGAAGCTCGACCGTACGATTTGCTCCACCCCGGGCAAGATCGGAATGCAGATGACGGTCGGCGCGAACATCGGCGCCGATCCCGAAGGGATTCCCGAGAGCGATCTCGTTCTGCTCTGGGGAACCAACACGCTGACGTCGAACCCGCACATGTGGCCGTTCGTGCTCGAGGCCAAAGCGCGCGGCGCGCCGGTCATCGCCATCGATCCGATCCGCACGCGAACCGCCGCGCAGTGCGACGAGTGGATCGGGCTCCGCCCGGGAACGGACGCGGCCCTCGCGCTGGGCGTGATGCACGTGGTCCTCGAGCGCGGGCTGCAGGACGACGACTACATCGCGCGCTACACGACGGGCATCGATGCGCTGCGCGCACGCGCGCGTGAGTACACGCCCGAACGCGCGTCGAAAATCACCGGCATCGCGCCCGAGGTGATCGTTTCACTCGGCGAACGTTACGGCCGCGCCAAGGCCGCGTTCATTCGCGTCAACTATGGATTGCAGCGGCACGGCGGCGGCGGAATGGCCGTGCGCACGATCGCGTGCCTGCCCGCGCTCACCGGCCACTGGCGGCGAGCCGGCGGCGGCGTGCTGTTGTCGTCCAGCCAGAACTTCAAGTTCAACACTGCGCTGGTCGAGCGCCCCGACCTCTCGCCGCCGGTGCGCACGATCAACATGATCCGTCTCGGCGAAGCGCTCACGACCAAGGACGCGGGCGTCGGCGGGCCGCCGGTGCGCGCGCTGGTCGTCTACAACTCGAACCCCGGCGCCGTGGCGCCGGACCGCAACGCGGTGCTCGCCGGCATGCGCCGCGACGATCTGTTCACCGTCGTGCTCGAGCATTTTCAGACCGACACCGCCGACTACGCGGACATCGTTCTCCCCGCGACCACGCAGCTCGAGCATTGGGATCTGCACCTCTCGTACGGCCACCACTATGTGACGCTGAACCAGCCGTCGATCGACCCGCTCGGCGAGTCGCTCCCCAACAGCGAGATTTTCCGCCGCATCGCGGCCCGCATGGGGCTCGACGATCCCTCGCTGCGCGACGACGACCTCACCCTCATTCGGCAGGCGCTCGACTCGACGAGCGAGAAGATGGCTGGAGTGACGCTCGAAACGCTGGTCGAACGCGGATGGACGCGCCTCAATGTGCCCACGCCCTATCTGCCGTACGACAAGGGCGGATTCCCCACGCCCTCCGGGAAATGCGAGTTCTACTCGCCTCGCTTGGAGAAGATGGGCATCGACCCTGTGCCGACGTTCACCCCGCCATACGAATTCCCCGAAGAGGTGCCCGAGCTCGCCGGCCGCTTCCCGCTGACGCTGATTTCCTCCCCCGCCCATCAGTTCCTGAATTCGACGTTCGTGAACATCGGCGCGCTGCGTCGCGGCGCCCGCGAGCCGGAGTGCCTGCTGCATCCTGTCGACGCCGAGGAACGCGGCATTGGTGCGGGCGCGCGCGTGGTCGTGCACAACGACCGCGGCGCGTTCACCGCGGTGGCCCGCGTCGAGGACTCGATCCGCCCCGGCGTGGTCTGGGCCCCGTCGATCTGGTGGGGCAAGTTCGCCGCGGACGGCGCCAACGCGAACCAGACCACGTCGCAGCGAGAGACCGACCTCGGGCACGGACCCGTCTTTTACGACAACCTCGTGGAAGTGGGACTGGCCGACTAAACGCCTCGGCTCGCGCTCTTGCGCGGCCTTCGTCTAGTCGCCTTGATTGAACCAGGGCCGCGATGGTCGCGGCCCTCATTGGCTGCAATCGGAGATTGTCGTGCAGGCGCATCCAGAGACTCTCGGCGCCCTCAAGCGCTCCCCCTACGGCGTCCCGGACCGGGCGTTCCGCTCGGTCAAGGACGAAATGCGATACAACCTCCTCGAGCGCCTCTGTCAGCGCGGCGCGGGGCCGTTGTTCGCCGGCGTGATCGGATACGAAGACACCGTCATGCCGCAGCTCGTGAACGCGGTGCTGTCGCGCCACAACTTCATCCTGCTCGGCCTGCGCGGACAGGCGAAGTCCCGCATTCTGCGCGCGCTCGTCAGTCTCCTCGACGACGCGATGCCGATCGTCGCCGGCAGCGAGGTCAACGACAATCCGTTCGCCCCGATCTCGAAGTACGCGCGGAACCTCCTCACCGAGGCGGGCGACGACACACCCATCGCCTGGGTCGGCCGAGAGAATCGCTACATCGAGAAGCTCGCGACGCCCGACGTCACCATCGCCGATCTGATCGGCGATCTCGATCCGATTCGCGCCGCTCGTGGCGGGCACATGCTCTCCGATGAGCTGACCATCCACTACGGAATGCTCCCGCGCGCGAACCGCGGCATTTTCGCGTTGAACGAGCTTCCGGACTTGGCCGGCAAGGTGCAGGTCGGATTGTTCAACGTGATGCAAGAGGGCGACGTCCAGATCAAGGGCTATCCGATCCGGCTTCCGCTCGACGTGCAGCTCTGCTTCACGGCGAACCCCGACGACTACACCGCGCGCGGCAAGATCATCACGCCGCTCAAGGATCGCATCGGCAGCGAGATCGGCACGCACTATCCGGCGACCGTCGAGTTGGGAATGGACATCACACGACAGGAGGCGTGGATCAAGCGCGACAGCCGCGCCGTCCGCGTCCCCGACTTCATCGCCGAGCTGATCGAGCGCATCGCGTTCGAGGCGCGCAACGACCGTCGCATCGACAAGCGGTCGGGCGTGTCGCAGCGCATGCCGATCACGGTCACGGAGAACGTCGTCTCGAACGCCGAACGGCGCGCCATCGTGTCGGGCGACGCCGACATCGTGCCGCGCGTCTCCGACATCTACGCCGCCCTACCCGCGATCACCGGCAAGATCGAGCTCGAGTACGAGGGCGAGTTGGTCGGCGGCCCGGCCATCGCGCGTGAGCTCATTCGACGCGCCGCCGACGGCACTTTCCACGATCGCGCCGGCGGCGTCAACGTCGACGACATCATCATGTGGTTCGACGAGGGCGGCGCCCTGCAGGTGGCGGACGACGCGCGCGCCGAGGTCGCGCTCGAGGGATTCGAGATCGTGCCGGACCTCACGCGCATCGTCAGGCACGTCGGACTCGCGGCGGAAGACGACCCGGGCACCGCGGTCGCCGCCTGCGAGCTCGTGCTCGAGGCGCTGGTCGCGCGCAAAAAGATCTCCCGCTCCGACGGTGGCCAGTACGGCCGCGCGGCGCCTGAACCGCGCCGCCGGCCGAACCAGGATCTCTTCGGTGGCGGCCCGAGCTGACGCATCGCGCCGCGTCACGGTCCGGCGCGCCGAGCCGAGCGACCTCGCCACGGTCGTCTCGCTGCGTCTCGCGTTGCTCCGTGAGTACGGCGACCATCCGCTCTACGCCGAGCTTCACCACGACGTCGTCGATCGCGCGTTCGATCTCTACCGCGCGCAGATCGCCGCCGCCGACGAGCGGCTCTTTCTCGCCGAGCTCGGCGGCGAGGCGGTCGGGATTCTCCGCGCCGTCGACGTCCGCGGATCGCCGCTCGTGCTGCCCGACCGGTATTGCTACGTCTCGTCCGTCTACGTGGTGCCGTCGGCCCGGCGCCGCGGCGTGATGCGCGCGCTCGCACGCGCCGCCGAGGATTGGTGCGCCGAGCGCGGACTCGGCGAGATGCGCCTGCACAACGCCGCGTCGTCGCGCGTCGCCGTCGCGGCGTGGAACGCGCTCGGCTTCGCGGTGGTCGAGCAGGTGCGGCGGCGCGTCGTCCGCGCGCCCGCCGGTGCGCACGACGAACGAGAGTTCGCTTCGCAGATCGCTCCGACGCGCTGAATGCCCGTCATCACGATCTCGCGGATGTACGGCTCCGGCGGATCGGAGGTGGCACAACGAGTCGCCGGGGCGCTCGGCTGGTCGCTGCTCGACAACGACATCGTCGACGCGATCGCCGAGCGTTCCGGGCTGACGCGCGCCGAAGTGAGCGCGCAGGACGAGCGAGTGCCGTCGCTCGTGGAACGATTGGCGTCGGCGCTGTCGCTGGGGTCCCCCGAGATGCTCCCGCCTGTTCCGACGGGTCCGGTCGAGACGACGGAAGAACGAATCATCGCCGTGACGCAGCGCGTCATCGAGGAGGCGGTGCAGGCCGGACCGGCGGTGTTCGTCGGGCGCGGCGCGCAGTGTCTCCTCGCGGAACGGGAAGACGTGTTGCACGTCTTCTGCTACGCGCCGCGCGGCGCGCTCCGCAGATACGCGATGGACACCTTCAAGGTCGGGCAGGACGAAGCCGACAAGATGGTCGCCGAGCAGAACAAGCAGCGGGAGCAGTACGTTCGCCGGCATTGGAATCGAAACTGGCTCGCCCACGAGAACTACCATCTCTGCCTGAACACGGCCTGGCTGGGACTCGACGAAGCCGCGGCGCTGGTCGTCGACGCGGCGCGAAAACAGTTCCGGTCCGCACCGGCGCCGCTCTACTAGCGAGATGGCGCGCGGGACTCAGACGTCTCGCAGCGCGTTTCCCCGCTCGAAGGCGACGTACGAATAGACCAGGAGAATCGCCGCGCCGCCGCCGATCGCCCACGGCGTGCCGATCACGTGCGCGACGCTTCCGGCGATGAACGCGCCGATGACCGACGAGAGACCGACGACGACGAACGAGTAGGCGGCCATGAGGCGCCCGCGCAGCTCGTTCGGCGCGAGGTGCTGGAGCGTGGAATTGCAGACGGCGCTCGTCACGATCATCGTGAACCCGACGCCGAGGAGAATCGGGTACGCGGCGCCGGCGGAGCGCACCAACGCGAAGGCGATGAGCAGCCCGGAGTGGATGTACGCCGCGATCGCGAGCAGCCGCATGCGATTGAAGCGGTCGCCGATCGCGGCGAGCCAGAGCGCCCCCGAAACGCCCCCGACGCCGACGCACGCCAGCATCGCCCCGTATCCGCCCGCGGTGAGCCCGAGACGGTCGCGCGCGACGACCGGCATCAACGTCAGATATGGGACGGCCAGAATCGAGTAGGCCGTCACGAACTTCATGAGCGCGGCGATGGACGGAGTGTCGCGCATGAACAGCACGCCCTCGCGGATGCCCTCCAACGGGGACACGACGTGCTCGGGGGGCGTCCACGCCGGCAGCCGGATGAGCATCAAGCCGCCCAGCACCGCGAAATAGCTCACCGCGTTCACGCCGAAACACCAGGCCAGGCCGAGGCTCGCGATGATCGCGCCGCCGATGCTCGGCCCGACGACTCGTGCGATGTTGAACCCGCTGGAGTTGAGCGCGATCGCGCCGGGCAGATCTTCGCGACCGACCAGCTCGACGACGAAGGATTGCCGCGCCGGGATCTCGAACGCGTTGATCACGCCGTTGATCGTCGCGAGGATGAGGAGCCACGCGACCGTGATGTGATGGCTCCAGGTGAACCACCAGAGCGCGCACGCCTGGAGACAGAACGCGATCTGGCCGATCTTGACGAGGCGAAGCTTCTCGACGCGGTCGGCGAGCACGCCGGCGTACAACGAGAGCGCCAGCACCGGCAGCGACCCCGCCGACGCGACGAGCCCGACGAGGAAGGCGCTATTGGAAAGCTCTAACGCGAGCCACCCTTGCGCCATCGTCTGCATCCACGTGCCGATGAGCGAGACGGTCTGGCCGATCCAGAACAGCCGGAAGTTCCGGTGGCGTTGGAGCGTCTGGAACGGATTGAGCGACGAGACCACGGCGCTCGCCGCCGGCGTGAGCACCGCGGCGGACGGCGGTGCGGCGCGGCGGGTCGGAGGCGCGGTCGTCGGATCGGGCACGTTTGAAAAATACAGCCGCCGGTCCGCAGATTGGCGGCGCACGCGATATCCCGTTTGTTTCCGTTGGCGCTTCCGTTTGTTTCCGTTTCCCAATCGTCATGGCCCGAACAGGCGGGCGGGACTCGAGCGCCAAGAGGGGCATCAACAAATGGGACACGGAAACAAACGGAGAAAACGGAAACAAACGGATCATGCCAAACGACGAGGGGCATTGATGACGAAGGCATTCGGAAAGACCATAGGGTTTTTGGCCTGTTTCATGGCGAGCGTGGGCGCGGCGCAGCAGCCGGCGCCGCAGCCGTTCAATTGCCGGTTCGTGATGATCCCGGTCCGGGACGGCGTTCGTCTGAACACGAGCATCTGCGAACCGCGCGACGCGCATCCCGCGCTGCCGATCCTGATGACGCGCACGCCGTACGGCATCGCCGGCGACACCGTCGTGTCGCCGTCCAGTCGGTTCCTCGCCGCCGACGGCTACATCTTCGTCACGCAGGACATCCGCGGCCGCTATCGCAGCGAAGGCCAGTTCTACATGAATCGGCCGCTGCACGATCCGCGCGACGCCAAGGGCACCGACGAGAGCACGGACACGTACGACACGGTCGATTGGCTCATCAAGAACGTGCCGAACAACACCGGCCGTGTCGGCGTGTTCGGGGTGTCGTATCCCGGATTCCTCGCGACGATGGCCGGCATCAATCCGCATCCCGCGGTCAAGGCGATTTCTCCGCAGGCGCCTATGACCGATACATGGATGGGAGACGACTTCTTCCACCAGGGCGCGTTCCGCTTGTCGTACGGCTTCGAGTACGCGAGCGATCTCGAGTTGAGCAAGGATCAGTCGATTCCGTCGCCGATCTCGCACTGGGATACGTACGATTGGTATCTGGAGCTCGGGCCTCTGGCGAACGCCGACGCGAAGTTCTTTCACGGACGCGTTCCGACCTGGCTGGCGTTCACACAGCATCCGAGCTACGACGCATACTGGCAGGCGCGCGCCGTCGAGAGAGATCTCAAGTCGCCCAGCGTTCCGACCCTCACCGTGGGCGGCTGGTGGGATCAGGAGGATCGCTGGGGTCCGCTCGCGACGTACAAGGCGCTCGAGCCGGGCGACACGAAGCACTGGAACTTCCTCGTCATGGGGCCGTGGAACCACGGCGGCTGGCGCAACCAGGCGCGCGCGATGCCGGTCGTCGATCCCGGCACGGCGGACGCGTTCCTGCGCGACGTCGAGGCGCCCTGGTTCGCGCACTGGCTGCACGACAAGGGAAGCATGAGCGAGCCGACGGCCTATCTCTACGACGCCGGAGCAAAGCGGTGGCGCTCATTCGACGCCTGGCCGCCGAACGCGGGCGCGTCGGATCGAAAGATCTACCTGCACTCGAACGGCGCGCTCTCGTTCGACGCGCCAAGATCGGAGGGATCGCAATACGACCAGTTCGTGTCCGATCCGGCGCACCCGGTGCCATACCGGCCGCGTCCCGTCGAGCAGACGTACGACCCGCGCGGCTCGCGCTGGCGCACCTGGGAGACGCAGGACCAGCGCTTCGTGCAGGGTCGCCCCGACGTGTTGACCTGGCAGTCGGCCCCGCTGACGGAAGACATGACGATCGCCGGCGACGTCGTCGCGCACATCGTCGCGTCGACGACGGGGCAGGATGCGGATTGGGTAGTGAAGCTGATCGACGTCTTCCCCGACAGTATGCCGGGCCATTGGGACTGGGGCGGCTACCAGTTGATGGTGGCGCACGAGATCATGCGCGGACGGTACCGCGAGGGCTTCACGACGCCCAAGCCGATTCCGTCGAATGCGGCGCTGCCCTTCACGGTCGATCTGCACCAGCAGGCGTACACGTTCGCGAAAGGCCACCGGATGATGGTGCAGGTGCAGAGCAGCTGGTTTCCGCTCTACGACCGGAATCCGCAGACGTGGGTGCCGAACATCTTCCAGGCCAAGGCGGGCGACTTCAAGGCGGAGACGCACCGCGTGTGGCACACGCCCGAGCAGGCGTCGTACGTCGCGGTGACTGTGGTGCGATGATCACTCGGCGCGTAGCGCGATGTTCGGATCGACCCTCGCCGCTCGCGCCGCGGGCACCACGCTCGCGACCAGAGCAACGACGATCATGATCGCGGACACGACCGCGTACGCCACCGGATCTTTCGCCGACTCGGCGTAGAGCAACGGCTGAATCCAGCGTGCCGCCGCGAGCGCGACGAGCACACCCAGTCCGACTGCCGCGGCGACGAAGCCGAACCCTTGCCGAGCGACGATCGCGACCACGTCGCGCGAACGCGCGCCGAGGGCGATGCGTACGCCGATCTCGTGCCGCCGCTGCGCGACGTCGTAGGCGATGACGCCGTAGAGACCGACCGCCGCTACGACGAGCGCGACGAGACCAAACGTCGTGAACAATACCGCGCCGAGGTGCCACGAGCGTCGCGAGACGTCCACCAACTCGGCGAGCGGGCGCACGATGACGAAGCCGTCGCCAGGCATGGCCGATTGCAGCGCGCGTCGAACGCGCTCCGGTCCGTCCGTCACCGACGGCGCAACACGCACGAGAATGGTCGTCGCCCAGCCGGGATTCGCCTGATCCACCGGGATGTAATACATGTAGCGCTCTTCGTCCGTGACGGTCTGCATCGCCGCGTCTTCGGCGACGCCGACGACTGTCCTGCACGGCGGCTGCGATTCCGGATGCAGCGCATCCCACCCGACGTGAATGCACTGGCCGATCGGATCCTGGTTCGGCCACAACGCGCGTCCCATCGCCTGGCTCACGACAGCCACGAGCGGCGCGCCCGCCCGATCCAACGCGTTGAACGCGCGCCCGCGCACGATGCGCGTCCGCATGACGCTGAAGTAGTCGGGCGTCGACATTTGAAAGTTGAACCGGCCGAGCCGGGCGATGGAGTCGATCCCGGGCACCGACAGGTTGGCGGTGTTGGTGCTGTACAGGTGGCTGTTGACGCGAGCCGCCGATTCCACGCCGGGAATCGCCTTTGCCGCATCGAGCAGGCGGCGGCGCACAGCGACGCCAGTCGCGCTGTCCATCGGGAATCCGCGGAAATCGAAGATCGTCTCGACGACGTTGTTCGCGTCGTAGCCGAGCGGGATCGAGACCACCTGCGTCAGGCTGCGAACGAAAAGCGCGGCGCCAATGAGCAGAACGACCGAAAGCGCGCCTTGCGCGACCAACAATGTCGATCGCAAGCGAGAATGCTGCGTGACACCGGCGCGCGCCCCGGACTTGAGCGAACCGGCGAGATCCGACCGCGTCGCAAGAATCGCCGGCCCGACCGCGACGAGAAGCGCCGAGATGCACGCGCAGCCGGCCGCAGCGCCGATCGTCCGCCAATCCGCGATCAGACCGACGCCTGGCCCCGTTACCTGAAGGAAGAGGAGACGTTGGACGGCGACGCCGGCCCACTGCGCCGCCAGCAATCCGGCGGCGCAGCCGACGGCGGCGAGCAGCGCTCCCTCGACCACGAACTGCGCGACGAGCCGCCTGCGGCTCACGCCGAGGGCGAGTCGCACGGCAATCTCGCGACGCCGCCGCAGCACGCGCGCGAACATCAGGTTCGCGACGTTGGCGCACGCGATCAACAACACGATGGCCGCCACGCCTGCCACCCAAAGGAGCACGCGCGACTCGAGCCCCGCGTCGGGCGCGGCCCACGACCGCAGCGAACCGTCGAGGGCGCGCGGCCTGGCGAGTGAGTCGGGCGTCATCCGCGGATTGAGCCGTCGCTGCGCGTTCCGGCTCTGAATGAACGCGTTCGTGAGGTCGGCGGCCGCCGCGGCGTCGGTTACGCCGGCGCGCCGGCGAACGATGATCTCCGTCCAGTCCCACGTGTAGGTCTTGAGGTAGTTCCCCGCGTCAGACGGGTTGACGTTCGCGGGGATCGTCGTGATCGGGACGAACAGGTCTGGCTCGGCGCCGTTGTTCGCGGTTCCGACGAATCCCTCCGGCGCGACGCCGATGACGGTGTACTTCGCGAGCCCGATCTGCAGCGGCTGACCGATGACGTTTTGTCCGCCGAACTCCGATTGCCAGAGCGGGTACGCAAGCACCGCGACGCGCGTCCCCTGCGGCGCCTCGTCTTCGGTTGCGTTGAAGTAGCGCCCACGCAGCGGCGGCGCGTCGAACAGGTCGAAGAACGACGCGCTCACGCCGTCGACGTGCCGGACGCGCGTGTTCTGCCCGGTGCCGACCGCGAGACGCCATTCCGAGACCGGCGTAATTTGTGAGAATGAGCGGGACGCCCGCGCGATGTCGAGATAGCGCGTGTACGGCATCGTCGCGTAGGTGAGGGTGCGTCCTCGCGCCGTAGTCCGCAGGTAGACGCGCTGCACCTCGTTCGGCGCGCGCATGTAGGGATACGGCCGGAGCATCAGCCGGTCGATGATCGAGAACATCGTCGTGTTGGCGCCGATGCCGAGCGCCAGCGTGACTATGACCGTCGCGGTGAAGCCCGGAGAACGGCGAAGTCCGCGCACGGCGTAGCGTAGGTCGTGCAGCAATGCGTCGAGGGCCGGAAATCCCCAAGCGTCGCGGCTAGCCTCGCGCGCTCGCAGCGTGCTTCCGACCTGCCTCCGCGCCTCGGCGCGCGCCTCATCGGCGCTGAATCCTTCGCGCTCGAGGTCGCGGGCGAGCAGCTCGGCGTGCGCGGTCAATTCGCCCGTCAGCTCACGCTCGAGCTCGCGGCGACGCACCCATGCCAGGCTTCGGCGCCAGAATTCACCGAGCGTCATGAGTCGGCCCCCTTCAACACCCGCATCGTCGCCGCGACCGCGCGCTGGAACGCCGATTCCTCTTCGCCGAGCTGGCGCCGGCCGGCCGCGGTCAGGCGGTAATAGCGTGCGGCCCTGCCCGTGGGCGACTTCTTGAGCTCGGAGGTGATCCAGCCTTTCGCCTGCATCCTTTGGAGCGCGGGGTAGAGCGAGCCTTCCTCGACGCGGAGCGCGTCGCGGGACAGCCGCTTGATGTGCTGCGCGAGGCCGTATCCGTGGAACGGAGCGGCAGACAGGGTCTTGAGGATGAGCAGGTCGAGCGTGCCGGCGAGGACTTGGGAGCGCGGATCGTCCATGGTGGTCAGGCCTATGGTTGTCACGTCTAGGTATACGTCGGACACCGAGGCGGGGCAAATGGTTGGGACGGGCGCGCGGCGGTCGGCCGGACCCTGGGTCGGCGCTGCGGAGCGCCTCGGACTTGACGAGGACCGCCGGACGCCACATATGTAGACGGTCGCCATATGACGACGGGCTTGGTATGACCCGCTTGCCGTGAGGACGAATGCCGCGCGCCGAACCCGCCAGCCGCAGTGACCTGCCGCCGGGCACCCTCGAAATGTTGATCCTGCGCACGCTCACGCTGGGGTCGCTGCACGGCTATGCGATCGCCCAACACATCGCGAAGCTCTCCGACGGCGTGTTCAAAGTCGAGCAAGGATCGCTCTATCCCGCGCTCGAGCGCCTGCTGAACAAGGGCTGGGCGACGGTGCGCTGGGCGGAAACGCCCACGAAGCGACACGCGCGCTACTACGCCATCACCGCGTCGGGGCGAAAGCAGCTCAAAGAAAAGGAATCGCACTACGGGCGTGTCAGCGCGGCGATCGCCCGCGTGATGGGAAGGGCGAGCTGAGGACGCACCGTGTCGCTCATCGACGGCCTGCTGCACCGACTCTACGTAGTCCGCCGCGGAGAACGCTACGGGGACGAGGTCGCGCGTGAGATGGACTTCCACGCGCAGTTGGACAGGCTCGCACAGCGCGGCGAGCGACCCGATCAACTCGCCGCGGAGCTCGCGGCGCGACGGACGCTCGGCAACGTGACGTACTATCGAGAGGAGGTTCGCAGAATGACGCCGCTCGCCTGGTTCGATGGGATTCGGCAGGACCTCGGCTACGCGTGGCGCGGATTGGCGCGCGCGCCGGGTTTCACGCTGGCCGTCGTCTTGACGCTCGGGCTCGGCATCGGCGTCAACGCCTCCGTCTTTTCATTCATGAATCGCTTGTTTCTGCGCGTTCCGGACGGCGTCGTCGATCCCTCGTCGGTCCGCCGTTTGTATGTCGATTTTTCGCGGCCCGAAGAGGCGGGCGGCCGCCTCGCGTTCGACTCCTTTTCCTACCCGTTCTTTCGCGCGATCTCATTGGCCGAAGACTCCAGCGTTCACGTGGCGGCGTTCACCGAGCCCGACTCGACGGCAATCGTGACCGGCGACTCGCGCGTCCCGATTCGGCTCAGCCGCGTGACCGGCGGCTACTTCAGTGTCCTCGGGGTCCGTCCCGAACGCGGTCGCCTCTTCGTGGGCGACGAGACCCGCATCGAGTCGCCAACGCCAGTCGCCGTCATCAGTGATGCGCTGTGGCGAACCGCCTACGGCGCGGACGAGCGCGTCCTCGGCAGAACGATCTCGATCGGCTCGCGTCAGTTCACGGTCGTCGGGATCGGCGCGCCGTCATTTTCGGGGATCGACATCGATGCGGTCGACGTTTGGGTTCCGGCCAACACGTACGGAGGCCAGGGGTTCGCCGGCTTGGCGTGGTACGACACGTTCCAGAGCTCGTTCCGGGTCATCGCACGAATTCCACCGACGATTCAGGATTCGCGTGTGCTGGCCATGGCCACCGCCGCACTTCGCTCGGTCCATCTCACGGGATTCGTTTATGACTCGACCGAGACCGCGCGTGCCGGGTCGATCGTTCGCGAAGCAGGGCCGGCGAAACGGGCTCAGGAGGTCTCGATTTCCACGCGCGTCGCCGGGGTCGCGCTGATCGTCTTGTTCATCGCGATCGCGAACGTCACCAACCTGCTGCTCGTTCGCGCCGCGCGGCGTCGACGAGAGATCGCGGTCCGGCGAGCGCTCGGCGTTTCGGGAACGCGGTTGTATCAGCAATTGATCACCGAGAGCGTGTTGCTCGGCCTCCTCGGCGGCGCGTGCGCAGCACTGTTCGCCGCCTGGGGGAGCACGGCGTTGCGACGCCTGCTCTTGCCGCGTGTGCATTGGTCGGCGCCGGCGATGGACGCGTCGACGCTCGTCTTCATCGCGCTGACGGCCGTCGCCGCTGGGATCGTCGCCGGACTCGCGCCGGGCTTCCAGTCCACACGCCCGGATCTGGCCAATTCGCTGCGTGCCGGCGCGCGAGAGGGTGCGTATCGCCATTCGCGGCTCCGCTCGGCGATGCTCGTCGTGCAGACGGCGTTGGCGGTGCTGCTGTTGATCGGCGCGGGGCTGTTCGTGAGAAGCCTCGACCTGGTGCGATCGCTCGACGTGGGATACGACGTCGATCATCTGATCTTCGTGGGACCGACGTTTGCCGGCGCGAGGCCGTCGGCGACCGAGCGGATGGCGGGGCTGGAACGGGCCGCTGCGAGACTTCGCACCGTACCGATACTCGAGGGCGTCGGCTACGCAACGTCGGCTCCGATGCGCGGCGAATCCTTCACGACGATCACGCTGCCCGACCGAGATTCGCTCCCCCTCTTCGAAGGGGAGCGCGGAGCCTCCATGATCGCCGTGTCACCCGGCTACTTCCGAGCCGCCGGAGTTCCTTTGGTCGCGGGACGTGATTTTGGAAGCGAGGATCGCAGCGGTGGCACTCGAACACTTATCGTGAGCAAAGCGATGGCGCGAGTGTACTGGCCGGGGAAAAACGCAGTGGGTCAGTGTCTGATACTCGGCAAGCGCGGCGGTCCGTGCGGAACGGTCGTCGGAGTCGTCGGCGACGTACATCGAATGGCCGTCATCGAAAAGCCGGGCCTTCAGTTCTATCTGCCCGCGGCCCAAGCGGACACGTTCTTTGCGCCGACCCAGTTGGTCATTCGCTCGCAAGGTGCGAACGTCGCAGCGGCCGGCGCGCTGGCAGCTGCCGAGCTTCGCCGCGTGTTTCCGACGTCCGGACCGGCGGGGATCAGGACGATGACTCAGTCGCTCGAGCGGCAATTCAGGCCGTGGCGCCTCGGCGCCGAGCTCTTTGTGACTCTCGGGCTCCTCGCGCTCGTGGTCTCCGCCATCGGCGTCTACAGCGTCGTCGCGTACTCGGTGAGCCAGCGGACGCGCGAGATGGGAATTCGAATCGCGCTCGGCGCGCGAACAGGCGACGTTCTCGCGCTCGTCGTCGGTGAGGGCTCGCGAACGGTCGCCATCGGCGTCGTCCTCGGCGTGATCGTCGCGCTCGCGACCGGCCGCCTCGTGGCGACACTTCTCTATGGAATTACCGCGCACGACCCGCCGGTGCTCGTCGGCGCGGCGCTGGCCCTGATGGCGGTCGGCGCGGGGGCGAGCCTCGTGCCGAGCTGGCGGGCAGCGACAGTCGATCCGGTCGTCGCCTTAAGGTCGGATTGACGCTGAGAACGCCCGCGGCGGTGGCATCGCTCGGGACTCGGCGGTAATGTGAATCATGCGGTTTCACACCTACACCAAGTTCAGCCCTGAGCTCGCCGACGCGGTCGACTTGCAGTCGCTGCTGGACAAGCTCGCCGACTTCCTTCTGCAATCGGGATTCGCCGGCGGCGACAACCAGTCATACTACGGCTGGGATACCGGCGACGAGCAGAATCGCTCGCTCGAGGCACTCAAGCAGGCGATTCTCGACGCGCTCATGGAGAGCGGGCAGTTCACGCCCGAGATGCTCGAGGCGCTCCGCGGCGGCGACGACAGCGAGGGCCAGGCCAAGCTCGCGCAGCTCCTCGACCAACTCGTTCAGCGCCTGATCGACGAGGGCTACCTCAACGTCGAGAATGCCCCGCAGATGCCGGCCGGGCACCAGGCCGTCACCGGCCCCGGCGGGCTCGCCAAAGCCGCCGCCCGCGACGTGAACTTCAACCTCACCGACAAAGGCATCGACTTCCTCGGCTACAAGACTTTACGAAACCTGCTCGGCTCGTTAGGAAAGTCTAGTTTCGGAAGTCATGACACGGCCTATCTGGCCACGGGGATCGAAGCGGATGGGTGGAGCAAGCCGTACGAGTTCGGCGACGTGCTCAACCTCGACGTCAACGAGACGCTGAAGAATTCGTTGGCCCGCACCGGCAAGATCGAAGTCCCGATGGACCTCGACTACTCGGACCTCATGGTCCGCCAGGCCGAGTACCGGTCGTCGTGCGCCACGGTGCTCATGCTCGACTGCTCGCACTCGATGATTCTGTACGGCGAGGACCGCTTCACGCCCGCGAAGAAAGTCGCGCTCGCGCTCACCCACCTCATCCGTACGCAGTTCCCCGGCGACACGCTCAAGGTCGTGCTCTTCCACGACTCGGCCGAAGAGATTCCGCTGGCGACGCTGGCCACCGCGCAGGTCGGACCGTACCACACGAACACGGCCGAGGGGCTCAAGCTCGCTCGCCGGCTGCTGCTCGCCCAGAAGAAAGACATGCGGCAGATCATCATGATCACCGACGGCAAGCCGAGCGCGCTGACCCTCCCGAACGGGCAGATCTACAAGAACTCGTTCGGCCTCGACACGACCGTCATCGCGCAGACGATCCGCGAGGTCGCCAGCTGCCGCCGGTCGGGCATCATGATCAACACGTTCATGCTCGCCCGCGACCGCATGCTCGTCGAGTTCGTGAAGCGCGTGTCGGAGATCAGCAAAGGCAAAGCCTACTTCACGTCGACGATGACGCTCGGGCAGTTCATCCTGATGGACTTCCTCAAGCGGAAGACGCGAAAGGTCAGCTGAGCACGGGCGCTGGCGCGCTAGATCTCGCGCGCCAGCACCCGGCGCAGCAGCCCGACGTCCATGTTGCCGCCGCAGAAGACGATGCCGACTCGCTTTCCCGCCAGTCGGCCGGCCAACTTGGGCAGCGCCGCGAAGCCCATCGCGCCTGAGCCCTCCACGAGGTTGTGCGTCTCGGCCACGATCGTGCGCAGCGACTCGGCGATCTCGGCGTCCGTGACCGTGACGAATCCGGCGAGCCCTTCCTGCAACGCGGGGAACGTCAGGTCGTAGGTCGTGCGCGTGGCCACACCCTCGGCGAACGTGTCGGCGACAGGCGTCGTGAGACGCGTGCGCGCGTGCCACGAATCATGAATCGCGCTGGCGCCCGCCGCCTGTACGCCGAAGACCTCGAGCGCCGGCGACAGCACGCGCGCAACCGTCATCGCGCCGACGGCCTGCGACCCGCCGCCCGTGGCGATCACCAGAGCGTCGAGGTCCGGCTCCTGCGCGAGAATCTCGAGCGTCATCGTCGCGGCGCCGGCGACGACGCGCGGGTCGTTGGTCGAGTGCGCGATCACGCGCCCTTCGTTCGCGGCGACGCGCTGCATCACGCCGACGGCCTCGTCGTAGTCGCGCCCTTCCTCGACGACCGTCGCGCCGAGCGCCCGCATCGCGGCGTTCTTGTCCGGGTTGTTCCCCGCCGGCACGCAGACGGTGACGCTCACTTCGGCCAGTTGGCCGCCGAAGGCGATCCCCTGCCCGTGATTGCCCGTCGACGCCGCGACCACGCCGCGGCGCCGCTCGTCGGCGTCGAGCGCGGTCATGAACGACAGCCCGTTCCGGATCTTGAACGAGTTCGTCGGCTGGTGGTTTTCGTGCTTCACCAACAAGTCGATGTCGTGGCCGACCAGCGCCGCGAGGCGGGGGTACCGGCGAAAAGGAGTCGGCGACAGAAAGCGCGCGATCCGGTCGCGCGCGGCTTCGACGTCGTGGTAGGTGATCGGCCAGACGCCTTTGTCGGTGTGCGGTGTCGCGGTCATTGGGGGAGCGATGTCGAGACCAACAGGGAAGTGAGCGCGATGATCACGACGCCGACGACGAGCTCGGCCGACGCGCTGCGGACGAAGCGTCGTCGCGTGTCGTCGGTCCATTCCGGAGTGACGACACGCCGCCAGTGGTATGCGCCGAATGCGAGCGCGATCAGCACGAACACGAGCTTTCGGAACAGCCAGCTGCCGTAGTCCGTCGTCCAAAGCGCGTTGAACGCCGGCAACCGAAGAAACGCGGCAATCACGCCGCTCAGGACAACGAGGATCACACCGTCCACGGCGGCGGTATGATAGGCGCGCGTCAACGACGACCCCGCCCGGGGCGCGTCCGTCGGGTTCATCCGGCCGAGCGCCGGCAGCCCCACGCCGACCATGATGAAAAGCGCGCCGATCCAGGCTCCGGCGCCGAGGACGTGGGTGACGTCCGCGGCGATCGCGAGCGCTGGATGCCGCAGCGCGGCGGCGTGGCCGGTGAGCGCCTCGCTCACGCAGATGAGCACAGCACCGAGCGCGACGACGAACCACGCGCGTGTCGATCGTGCCGCGCCGAACAGACCGAGAAGAGAGAGAACAGCGCCGAGCGCCCCGGTCAGCCAACCGTGTCCCCACCGCGTGTCGGTGATCACCGTCATGACCGCCGAGGTGGACGAGCTGGAGCCCGCGACGAGTTGCGATTGAAGCGTGACGCGCAAGATGGTCGTCGCAAAGAACAGCGCGATCGCAATGAACGCGACCCTTCGAGTGCGCGCGGCAACGTCGAGCGAGGCGTCGTCGGGGAGAGCCGCCTCGGGCAGGACGGCGAGTCTGAAAACGGTAGCACCAATCAGCAGTATCAGCCCGACGAACTCCGCCCAGCGTATTGGTGCAGGCCTCGATGCGGCTTGCGGCGCAGCCGCCGGCGCGCGTGGGGCGCCCGGCGTGACCGTCACACTCGGCGCGGGTGGCGGCGGCGCGCCGCGCGCGGCGGCGACGCGGAACGAGAAGTTGCCGTTCGTCGCGTGTCCGTCGGACGCGGCCGTGCGCCATACTACGGAATAGCGCCCCGGCGTCAGCGGCCGCGTGATCGCCAGCGTCAGACCGTTCTGCTCGACACTGGTTGGTGCGCCAAGCGGAATTGCCAACCCGGCCGAATCGAGAAGCTGGATCGCCGTGAAGCGGGGCTCGGGTCGCTCGGAGAACCAGAGCCCAAGCGTCGCCGGCGCCGAGTCGAGCACCGCGTTGGCCGCCGGCGAGCTCCTGACGAGGCGGGCGTGCGCGAAGAGGAGGGCCGGTGTGGCCAACACCATGACCGCCGCCGAAATCGCGGCGATAGGATGGCGAAGCAATTTCTGGAGTTGCACGCCCAAAGATCGAACGCGAGAGTGTCCGGCGCAAACGGCGCCGACGTGGGATTCGAGGGCCGGCTCGTAGACGTTGCACGCAGTCCGGCGGGCGGACGTACATTTCGCGACCGTTCGACCGATCAACCCGGCCGCCCTCGATGCTCTCGTTCGCTTCGATCCTGTTCCTCGGATTCATGCTCGGCATGCGTCACGCGACCGATCCGGATCACGTCGTCGCCGTCACGACCATCGTGAGCGACGAGCGCTCGCTCTGGCGCGCGAGCGCCGTCGGCGCGGTGTGGGGCGTCGGGCACAGCATCACGATCCTCGCCGTCGGCGGCGCGATCGTCGTCTTCCGCCTGGTGATTCCGCCGCGGCTCGGACTCCTGCTCGAATTCTGCGTCGCGGTGATGCTGATTCTCCTCGGCATGCTCACGCTGAGCGGCCGACGCGTCGGCTCGGCGACGAACATGGCGCGCCCCCTCGTCGTCGGGATCGTGCACGGCCTCGCGGGGTCGGCGTTCGTCGCGCTCCTCGTTCTCGCCGCGGTGCCGGGAGCGATGCTTCAGCTCCTCTACCTGGCGCTGTTCGCGGCGGGCACAATCGCCGGGATGGGGGTGATCACGATGGTGGTCGCGCTTCCATCAGCGGTGACGGCGCGCCGCTTCGTGCGGGCGCAGAGTTATCTGCGAGTCGCGAGCGGGTTGGCCAGTCTCGTGTTCGGCGTCGTCCTCGTTCAACGCGGCGTCTCAGCGGGATTGTTCGGCGCGGTGCCGCACTGGACGCCGCAATGACGAGGCGCGCCGCCGCCCGCCGGGAATTCAGCCGGCGGCTGCGGCGCTGGTACGCGCGCAACGCTCGCGATCTGCCGTGGCGCCGAACGCGCGATCCGTACGAAGTCCTCGTCTCGGAGCTGATGCTCCAGCAGACGCAGGTCTCGCGCGTCGTCACGTACTACGGCGAATTCCTGGAGCGCTTTCCAACGCTTCACGACGTCGCCCGCGCGACGCCGAGGCGTGTCATGGAAGCGTGGGAGGGCCTCGGATACTACGCCCGAGCGCGCAACCTGCACCGCTTGGCGCGCGAGGTGACGGACCGCGGCCGCGTGCCGGACGCGCGCCTGCCGGCGAAACCCGCCGAGCTCCGCGGGCTGCCCGGAATCGGCGCGTATACCGCGGGCGCGGTGTCGTCGTTCGCCTACGAGCGGCGCGCGGCGCTGGTCGACACGAACGTGGCGCGGGTCCTCAAACGAGCCTTCGCCCCGTCGATCGATCCCAAGTCCGCGCGCGGTCAGCGTGCCACGTGGGAGATCGCCGAGTCGCTCTTGCCGCGCACGGGCCGCGCGACGTGGACGCACAACCAGGCGTTGATGGAGCTCGGCGCCCTCGTCTGCACGGCGCGCGTGGCACATTGCGACCGCTGCCCGGTTCGGTCGCTCTGCGCGTCGGCGACGAAACCCCACCGGGGCCACCGGCGTACTGGAACCAAGACGCAGCCGTTACACACCAGGGAGGCAGTCCCGTGAACCATGGCGCAGAGATCCTCTATACCATCTTCGTGTTCGCGGGCGTCGTCACGGCGATGGGCTGCTTCACTGGGATCGTCACGACCTGGATGAAGTACCGGACGAAGCGCGTCGTCAGCGCCGACCTCACGGCGCGCCTCGGCGAGATCTCGGACCGCATGGCAAAGCTCGACAATGCCGTGGACGCGATGGCGGTCGAGGTCGAGCGAATCTCCGAAGGCCAGCGTTTCGTGACGAAGCTGCTGGCCGAGCGCGGTACGCCCGCGGCCTTGCCGGACGCCGCGCGCGCGGGCGGGTCCGCGCCCCGCCACTAGGCCCTAGATTTTAGCTCACGTGTGGCGGAGCCAGCGTGCTCCGTCCTGGGTCACTCTTGGAGATTCGTGAGCACATGAGCACCACATTGGCCGCGCCGACGGGAGCGGGGGGAGCCTCTGCTCCGGGCGCAGGCGAGCTTCGCGCGACGGGCAATCTCGACATCAAGGATTCGCGCACCAGCAAATCCTACTCGGTTCAAATCCTCCAGGGCGGCGTGGAAGGCGATACCGCGTCCCGCGCCATGGATCTGCGCCAGATCAAGACGTCGCCCGATGAATTCGGGCTCATGACGTACGATCCCGCGTTCATGAACACCGCATCGTGCAAGAGCGCGATCACGTTCATCGACGGCGACAAGGGAATTCTCCGCTACCGCGGCTATCCGATCGAGCAGCTCGCCGAGAAATCGACGTTCCTCGAAGTCGCGTGGCTGCTGAGGAACGGGGAGCTCCCGACGCAGAGCGAGTACGACTCCTGGGTGCACGACATCACGTACCACACGTACGTCCACGAGAACATCAAGACGTTTCTACAGGGATTCCGCTACGACGCGCACCCGATGGCGATGCTCTGCTCGACGGTCGCCGCGCTGTCGTCGTTCTATCCCGAAGCGAAGAACATCCACGACCCGTCGCAGCGGAACATCTCGATCATCCGGCTGCTGGCCAAGCTGCCGACGCTGGCCGCGTTCTGCTACCGCCACATCAAGGGCCTGCCGTTCATTTACCCGGACAACGACCTGAGCTACGTCGAGAATTTCCTCTCGATGGTGGCGCGCATGTCGGAGCCGAAATACGAGGCGAACCCGGTGTTCGTGAACGCGCTGGAGATTCTGTTCATTCTCCACGCGGACCACGAGCAGAACTGCTCGACGAGCGCGGTGCGCGCCGTTGGGTCGTCGCACGTCGATCCGTTCTCGGCCATCGCGGCCGGCGTCGCGGCGCTGTACGGGCCGCTGCACGGCGGCGCGAACGAACAGGTGCTGCGAATGATCAATGAGATTGGCCACCCGAAGAACGTCCCCGCGTTCATCGACGAGGTCAAAGGCGGGAAAGGAAGTCGACTGATGGGCTTCGGGCATCGCGTGTACAAGAGCTACGACCCGCGCGCCAAGATCGTGAAGAAACTCGCCGACGACGTCTTCAAGCAGGTCGGCGTGGACAAGGACCTCGAGATCGCGCTCAAGCTGGAGGAAGTCGCGCTCAACGACGACTACTTCGTCTCGCGCAAGCTCTATCCGAACGTCGACTTCTACACGGGGCTGATCTACCGGTCGATGGCGTTCCCGACCGATTTCTTCACCGTGCTGTTCGCCGTCGCGCGAACCGCGGGTTGGCTCGCGCAGTGGGAAGAGATGCTGAACGACAAGGAACAGAAGATCGCTCGCCCTCGGCAGATCTACACGGGTTACGGCGAGCGGCCGTTCACGTCGCGGCTGTCCAACCGGTTCCCGCCGGCCAAGCAGAGCCCGATGAAGACGTGATCAAACCGGCTTGCCGCGCGCCATCTTCATCACGGTCTCCCACTCCTTGGGAGTGACCGGCTGAACCGAGAGGCGGCCAAGCCGGACGAGCGCCATCGATGCGAGCGCCTCGGTCTTCTTGATCTCGTCGAGTGACACGGGCCGCGGCAGCCGCTCGATGCCGCGCAGGTCGACCATGAACCAGGTCGGCGCGTCGGGTTTGCTCTTGGGGTCGTAGTGGGGGTCGGCGGTGTCGAACGCCGAGTGGTCCGGGTACGCCTCGCGCGCGACCTCCGCGATACCGACGATCGCCGACGGATTCGCGTTGGAGTGGTAGAAGAACACGCGGTCGCCCTTTTTCATCGCTCGCAGGTGCCCGCGCGCCGCGAAGTTCCGCACGCCGTCCCAGAACGTCGTGCGGTCCGGCCGCGCGAGCAGGTCATCGAACGAGAACGTCCCAGGCTCGGACTTCACGAGCCAGTAGCTGGGCCCTTCGCCGCGCGGGGCGGGTTTCTTGGGAGCGACGCTGGCGCGTGAACTGACCTTCTTCTTCGCGGCCGGCTTTCGCGCCTTCGTGCGCTTCGCTTTTGGCATGGGCGGTGGGAGGCGGGAGATGTTTGTTCGCTCTCAGTCTAAGAGATCCCGGTTTCGGCGGACAATGCTCGGGGTGGGACTGTCCTCCGCGGCCCCACCCGCTCGCTCACTCGAATCGGCGAACCACAGACTGCGTACGTGGGCGCGCGCGTCGCGCCCGCCGCGCGCTCAGACCGCTGGGACGTCGCCCCGTCCCGCGATCGAGCTCACGCCGAATCGCGCACACGCACGGAGGCAGCGCCGAGACGGCCCGGGGTCTGGAGCGCGAGCCGAGGCAATACTGACCGGCAGTATCGTCAGTATTGCACTGGTCGCGCGGAAGACCTCGGGCGGCTCGGCGCGTGTGAGCTCGCGCGAAAGAATTCGGGCCGCTCTTGCGCGTGTTCGCGGTCGAAACGGCTTGCTGGGCCATCGAGCCGCGTTCACCTTTCGCGCGTGAACATGGCAAGCGGTTTCGACGCCGTCGTCGTCGTCGTGAAGATGGCTTTGCTCGCCCTCGGCGCCCTCGTCGTCCTCGCCTGCCTCCTCGACTGGGCCGTTCGGGCGCGTCGAATCAGTCCGTTCAGCCGGACGGCGCGATTCGCCAGGGCGCGGATCGATCCGCTCATGGCGCCCGTCGAACGGGTGATCGTGCGGGCGGGCGGCGTGCCGTCGTCGGCGCCGCTCTGGATGATCGTCGGCTATGCGCTGATGGGCATCCTACTCGTGAGCGCGCTGAACCTTCTGGGCGGCGTACTCGCGCAAGTGGCGTACGTGGCCCATGCGCCGCGAGCGCTGCCGATCCTGCTGGCCTCGTGGACGTTTTCGTTGCTTCGTTTGGCGCTGCTGGTGCGAGTCATTTCGTCGTGGCTGCCGATCTCGCCCTACTCGGGATGGGTCCGGTGGTCGTACATCTTGACCGAATGGATGGTCGCGCCGCTGCGCAGGCTGATTCCGACGCTCGGACCAATCGACATCACGCCGATCATCGCATGGCTCTTGCTCAGTTTGTTGCAGAGCCTTCTGGGCATTCCGTGAGCCCTTTGCGGGTCGATGTATCGCAGGGTCGAGCTCGGTTGGCCGTCCGCGTCCAACCACGCGCGCCGCGAAGCGAAATCGTCGGCGTTCACGGTGAAGCCTTGAAGGTACGACTTAACGCGGCGCCCGTGGACGGCGCGGCGAACGAGGAGCTCGTGAAATTACTCGCTCACACCTTCGCAGTCGCGCGGCGAGCCATTAGAATTCTCGCGGGCGAACACTCGCGATCGAAGATCGTCGAGATCGAAGGAATCACGGACGGCGCGATTCGCGCCATCGTCGAAGGCGGGGCCCGATGACGGTCCCGACGCCGGAACAATGACGCAAATTCTTTTGATCGGCACAGAGACACCGTTGCTGGAAGGACTGGCGCAATCGTTCGCCGCGCTCGGTCTCACGACATCGGTCGTGCACACGCTGCACGAAGCACGCGAGATGGCGGCGCAGCAGGCGCCCCTCATCGCGATCGTGAGCCATACGCTCGCGGCGGAGTCCACAGGCGAAGCGCTGAACGTTCCGCTGGCACCTGGCGGCGCGCTGGTCCTCTATAGGACCGGCGCGTCGGGAACCGCGGCCTTGTCGCCGACGTTGCAGCGCGCCGTGCTCGCGGACCTCACGCTTCCTCTCGAACGAAATCGGCTGATCGCGCTCGTGCAGCACGTCGGCGAACGCGCCAAGACGACCGGCCGCGGCTTCGACGATTCGAGCCGCGAGCGCCTGCCGCGCGCTTAAGCGTTCCCCGAGCATTCCGCATATGCGCGACCTGGCGACGCTGCGGACCGGCTTGCTCGCGCTGGCGCTGGGGGGAGGACCCCTCGCCGTCGTCGCCGGGCACAATTCGTTACAACGCCCCGCGCCGCCCCACCTCAGAGTCATCGGGACG
This sequence comes from uncultured Gemmatimonadaceae bacterium, assembly GCA_963736315.1. Classification (GTDB taxonomy): domain Bacteria; phylum Gemmatimonadota; class Gemmatimonadetes; order Gemmatimonadales; family Gemmatimonadaceae; genus JAQBQB01. Next base: position 596,906 of record CAVTOB010000003.1, read on the forward strand.
AACGATTTTCACGGCGCGCTGGAACCGCGACGCGACGCGCGCGGTGTGCTGCGCGGCGGCGCCGCGGCGCTCGCCGCGACGATCGAACGCGCGGAGGCCGAGTGTGCGGCCCCCGACTGTCAGTGGATCCTGGTGGACGGCGGCGACGAGTTCCAGGGCACGCTGGCGTCGAACCTCGCGTACGGCCGACCCGTATCGGGGATCTACAATCGTTTGGGCTATACCGCCGCGGCGCTCGGCAACCACGAATTCGACTGGGGGCCGGACACGCTCCGCGCGCGGATGCGCGACGAGCACTACGATGTCCTCGCCGCCAACGTGCGCTTCACCGACGGACGCGACGTTCCCTGGATCCGCGACGACACGATCGTCACGCGCGGCCCGTTCACGATCGGCATCATCGGCATCATCACGCGATCGACCGAGACCGCGGCCAAGGCCAGCGTCATCGCCGGCCTCCGCTTCGACGACCCCGCCCCGATCGTCGACAGTCTCACAGCCGACCTTCGCCGGCGCGGCGCGAACACTGTGATCGTCCTCGCCCACGCCGGCGGGTTCTGCGACGCCAATGGGTCCGGCGCCTGCAACGGCGAAATCTTCGACATGGCGCGTTCGCTCAAGCAGCACGTCGACGCCGTCGTCGCCGGCCATTCGCACTCGCTGGTCAACACCGTGATCAACGGCATGCCGATCGTGCAGGCATATTCGCATGGTTCGGCCATCGATGTGGTCGACATTCCCCTGGATCGCTCGACTCCGACGCGGCACGAGGTCCGCAACGTCTTTGCCGATTCGATCCGGCCCGACGCCGCCGTGGCGAGCGACGTGAGCGCCGCGGTCTCCGCCGTCGCGTCGCGGGCCGGTGAGCACGTCGCGACGATCGCCGAGGATCTTCCGTCGACCGACGAGTCGCCGCTCGGGGATCTGGTCGCCGACGCGATGCGCGCCGCGGGGCACGCCGATTTCGGGATGATGAACCACGGCGGCGTTCGCGCACCGCTGCACAAGGGACTCTCCACCTACTCGGACGTCTTCGAGGTGCAGCCATTCGGCAACACCTTGTACAAGCTCACGGCCAAAGGCGCCGACATGCGGCGTTACTTCGAGCGCACCGTCGGTGGCAGAAAGCCCAGCGCCTGGCTCGGCGGGGTGCACATCATGTACGACCCGGCCCGCTCGTCGGGTACGCGAATCACCTCCATCACGCTGGCCGACGGCCGTCCGTTCGACGATGCGGCGACTTACACGGTCGTCATCAACGACTTCATGCTCACGGGCGGCAGCGGCCTCGGTTTTCCGGGTCAGCCGATCTCGTCGCAGTCGGTCGACATCACGGACCTGGACGCGTTGATCGCGTATCTCAAGGCCGCGCCTCAGCCGGTGCAGCCTCCCCGCGACGCGCGAATTCACGCCGTAGCCGCGAACGGTGCAACGAAATCGGGCTAGCCATCATCCTTCCCGAGGGGTTAGACTACAAGGACAACCGTCCGTGGCGATTTTCGGCAACTTGCGGCCACGTTAAACATTCCGCTAAAGCGCCAGCCCGAGCGCTAGCGCTGCGGGCATTTTTCTTTGTTCCCCCGAACGGCACTTCCGATGGCTGAAGAAACGTCCCCCACCCGTACCGAGCAGCCGGCCAACGGCGCGACCGAGTCCGCGTACCTCGCGGCGGTCGCGCGCGGCGTGGTCGTGTTCGACGGCGCGATGGGGACGAACATTCAGCGCCATCACCCGACCGCTGAGGATTTCGGCGGCAGGTCGCTCGAGGGGTGCAACGACCACCTGGTCCTCACCCGCCCCGACATCATCCAGTCGATCCACGAGTCGTTCCTCGAGGTCGGATGCGACGTGGTCGAGACGTGCACCTTCCAGTCGACGCCGCACCGGCTGCGCGAGTGGGGCATCGGGGAGAAGACGCGGGAGCTGAACGTCGCCGCGGCAAGGCTCGCGCGCGCCGCCTGCGACAAGTACGCCACACCCGAACGGCCGCGCTTCGTCGCCGGATCGATCGGCCCGACGGGCCTGCTGCTCTCGAGCAGCGATCCGGTCCTGTCCAATACGACCTTCGAAGAGTTGGAGCGGAACTACTACGAGCAGGCGAAATACCTCGTCGAAGGTGGTGTGGACGTCCTGCTCGTCGAGACCGCGCAGGACATCCTCGAGGTGAAGGCGGCGATCGCCGGTTTCCAGCGTCTCTTCGACGAGATCGGCCGGCGGATCCCGGTTCAGGCGCAGGTGACGCTCGACACGAGCGGCCGCATGCTGCTCGGCACCGACATCGCGAGCGCGATGACGACGCTCGAGGCGCTGCCGGTCGACATCATCGGACTGAATTGCTCCACCGGCCCGGAGCACATGCGCGAGCCGATCCGCTATCTCGCGGGCAACGCGTCGCGACCGGTGTCGTGCATTCCGAACGCCGGGCTTCCGCTCAACACGGGCACCGGCGACGCGATCTATCCGCTCGAGCCGGCGCCGATGGCCGACATGCTCGGCGAGTTCGTCGAACGGTTCGGCGTTCGCATCGTCGGCGGCTGCTGCGGCACCAGACCCGAGCATCTTGCGGCGATCGTCGACCGTGTGCGAGCCGCGACCCGCACGCGGACGCCCCCCCCGGAGGCCAAGCCGGCTCCCGCGGCCGGCAGCGTCCGCGGCTCGCGCGTTCCCCGCGCGTCGTCGGCGATGCGCGCGATCGACTTCGACCAGAACCCGAAGCCGCTGCTCATCGGCGAGCGGGTGAACTCGCAAGGCTCGCGCAAAGTGAAGCGCCTCCTCCTCGCCGACGACTACGAGGGGATCGCCGACGTGGCGCGCGAGCAACTCGACTCGGGCGCGCACGTGCTCGACGTGTGCGTGGCGCTCACCGAACGCGCCGACGAAGCCGAGCAGATGGCGAAGGTCGTGAAACTGCTGTCGATGACCGTCGAGACGCCGATCATGGTCGACTCGACCGAGGCGGCGGTGGTCGCAGCGCGCGCTCGAGGCGATTCCGGGCCGCGGCATCATCAACTCCATCAACATGGAGAACGGCCGCAAACGCATCGATACGGTCGTTCCGCTGGCCAAACGCTACGGCGCCGCGCTGGTCGCGCTCACGATCGACGAAATCGGCATGGCCAAGACGCGCGACCGGAAGCTCGAAGTCGCGAAGAAGATTTACGATATCGTCGTCGGCGAGTACGGCCTCGCGCCCCAGGATCTGATCTACGACGACCTCACGTTCACGCTGGCGACGGGCGACCAGGAGTGGGTCGACTCGGCGGTCGAGACGATCGAGGGCATCCGTCTCATCAAGCGCGAGCTGCCGGGCGTCTTCACGAGCCTGGGCGTCTCCAACGTGAGCTTCGGGCTCGCGCCGGAAGCGCGCGCGGTGCTGAATTCCGTGTTCCTGCACCACTGCGTCGAGGCCGGGCTCGACATGGCGATCGTGAACCCGGCGCACGTGCAACCGTACGCCGAGATTCCCGCCAGCGAGCGAGCCCTGGCGGACGATCTGGTTTTCAACCGCCGGCCCGACGCGCTCCAGCGGTTCATCGAGCACTACGAGTCGCGCGGCGGCACCGGTGGTGCACGCGCGGCCGAGGTCGAGGATCCGATGGCGTCGATGACGCCGGATCAGCGCGTGCACTAGATGGTCGTCCATCGCAAGAAAGACGGCATCGAGGCGGCGCTCGACGCCGCCGGCGTGCGCGAGCAGCCCGTGCGCGTGCTGAACGAGGTGCTGCTCCCCGCCATGAAAGAGGTCGGCGACAAGTTCGGCGCCGGCGAGCTGATTCTGCCGTTCGTGCTGCAGTCCGCCGAGGTGATGAAGAAGGCGGTCAAGCATCTCGAGCAGTTCCTCGAGCGCGCCGAGGGTTACACCAAGGGACGCGTCGTGCTGGCGACGGTCTACGGCGACGTGCACGACATCGGCAAATCGCTCGTCAATACGATCCTGTCGAACAACGGCTACACCGTCTTCGACCTCGGCAAACAGGTTCCTGTAAATACTATCATCGACAAAGCACTCGAGGTTGGCGCCGATGCGATCGGCCTCTCGGCGCTGCTCGTGTCGACGTCCAAGCAGATGCCGTTGTGCGTCCAGGAGCTCGACCGGCGCGGACTGAAGATCCCGGTGCTGATCGGCGGCGCGGCGATCAATCGTCGGTTCGGCCGGCGCGCGCTGTTCGTCGAGGGCGAGCGCGCGTACGACTCGGGCGTGTTCTATTGCAAGGACGCGTTCGAGGGCCTGGAGACGATGGATCGCCTCCAGGACGGCGAGACTCGCGCGAACTTCCTGGCGCGTCTTCTCGACGACGCGCGCAACGACAAGTTTCTGTCGTCGACCGTCGGCAAGGACGTCGCCGCCGGCACGGCGGGCGGCGCGCGAAGCGACGTCAACGCCGACAACCCGATTCCAGCGGCACCGTTCTTCGGCGTGCGGACGCTCGACGCCATTCCGCTCGACGAGGTTTTCCCGCTGCTCGACCTCGACGAGCTGTATCGGCTGCAATGGGGCGCGCGCGGTTCCGGCGAGGCGTACGACGCGGCCATTCGTGAATTCGAGCCGACGCGCGCGCGTCTTCAGGAGTCCGCGAAGTGCGACGGCTGGCTCCGGCCCCGCGCCGTCTATGGACTCTTTCCCGTCCAGTCGAGCGGCAACGACATCATCGTCTATGACCCGGACGCGTACTCAGGGGACGGCACGACGCGCGAGATCGCGCGCTTCCACTTCCCGCGCCAGGACGGCCGCGAGCGATTGTGCATCGCCGATTACTTCCGCTCGGTCGATTCGACCGACGTGGACGTCGTCGGCTTCCAGATCGTGACCGTCGGCGACGCGGCGAGCGAGCGCTTTCAAACTTTGCAAACGTCCGGTGAATACACCGAGGCGTTCTACGTCCACGGTCTCGCCGTGGAAACGGCCGAAGCGGTCGCCGAGTGGATGCACCGGAAGATTCGGCACGACTTGGGGCTGCCGGGCGGTCAGGGCAAGCGCTACTCCTGGGGCTACGGCGCGTGTCCCGACCTCGAGGACCATGCGGCAGCTCTTCAAGATCCTGCCGGCCGAGCAGTCGCTCGGTATGCAGCTCACGAGCGCGTTCCAGCTGATCCCCGAGCAGAGCACGGCGGCGATCATCATCCATCACCCGCAGGCGAAGTACTACGCCGTACGCGCCGAGGGCGGGGCGCCGGCCCGATGAACGCGACGATCGAGCGGCTGCTCGACCCTGAAGCGATCATCGTTTTCGACGGCGCGATGGGGACGATGCTCTACAGCAAGGGCGTCTTCATCAACCAGTGCTACGACGAGCTGAACGTCAGGGCGCCCGACCTCGTGCGCGACATCCATATGCAGTACGTCAAAGCCGGGGCGGATGTCATCGAGACGAACAGCTTCGGCGCGAATCGACTGAAGCTCGTGCAGCACGGGCTGCAGGATCAGGTGAAAGAATTGAATCGGGCGGCCGCGACGGTCGCGCGCGAGGCCGCCGATGGGCGCGCGCTCGTCGCCGGCGCCGTCGGACCGCTGGGCATTCGACTCGAGCCGTACGGGCCGACGAGCAAGGACGAGGCTCGCGCGATCTTCAAGGAGCAGATGGAAGGTCTCGCCGAGGGCGGGATAGACCTCTTCATCCTCGAGACCTTCTCCGACCTCGACGAGATCGAGCAGGCGGTCCTCGCCGCGCGGGCCGTCGATCCGAAGAAGCCGATCATCGCGCAGATGACGATCGGCGCCGACGGGCGCACGCCCTACGGCGCCGAGACGGACGTCGTCGCGCGCACGCTCGACGCGTGGGGCGCGGACATCGTCGGGCTCAATTGCTCGGTCGGCCCGCAGACGATCCTCGAGTGCGTCGAGAAGATGGCGCCGGCGACGCGGCGCAAGCTGAGCGCCCAGCCAAACGCCGGCATGCCGCGCGACGTCGGCGGCCGCAGCATGTACATGGCGAGCCCCGAGTACATGGCGACGTACGCGCGACATCTCGTGCAGGCGGGCGCGAAGATCGTCGGCGGGTGCTGCGGTACGACACCGGAGCACATCCACGCGATGGTCGAGGGCATCCGGCCTCTGGCGCCTCGTCTCGCCGGAACGGCGGTGATTCACGAGCCGGCTCCGTCGACGGGCGGCCACGGCGCCGGTGTCGAGCGTCGTCCGCCCGTGTCGGTCGAGCCGGTGCCGTTCGCCGAGCGTTCGCACTGGGCGGCGAAGCTGTCGAAGGCGGAGTTCGTGTCGTCGGTCGAGATCGTGCCGCCGCGCGGCGTGGACGCGTCGCGCATGATCGCAGATGTGCGAAAATTGAAGGACGCCGGCGTCGACGCGGTGAACGTCCCCGACGGTCCGCGCGCTCAGAGCCGCATGGGCGCGCTCCTCACGAGCGTCCTCATCGAACAGCAGGTCGGCATCGAGACGGTGACGCACTACGCCTGTCGCGACCGCAACCTGCTCGGCATGCTGAGCGATCTATTGGGTGCGTCGGCCGTCGGCCTCCGCAATCTGCTCGTCGTGACCGGGGATCCGCCGAAGATGGGCCCCTACCCCGACGCGACCGCCGTCTTCGACGTCGACTCGATCGGTCTCACGAATCTGGTGAGCCACCTGAATCGCGGTCTCGACCCGGGCGGCAACGCCATTGGGCAGCCGACTCGGTTCGTCATCGGCGTGGGGGTGAATCCGCTGGCGATCGACGTCGAGCAGGAGATTCGTAGGTTCAGCTGGAAGGTGGACGCAGGAGCTGAGTTCGCGATCACGCAGCCGGTTTTCGACGCCGCGCAGTTGGAGAAGTTCTTCCAGCGCGTGGGAGGCCAGCACATTCCGGTGATCGCGGGCATCTGGCCGCTCGTATCGGTGCGCAATGCCGAGTTTCTGGCGAACGAGGTGCCGGGGGTGTCGGTGCCCGAGGCGGTCATTGCGCGGATGCGGCGGGCGAACGAGAAGTCGAAAGAGCACGCCGTGGCCGAGGGGATCGCCGTGGCGCGGGAGATGTTCGAGCGAGTCAGGCCGCTCGTGCAGGGGGTACAGGTATCGGCGCCGTTCGGGAAAGTGGAGCTGGCGCTCCGCGTGTTCGAGTAGGCGGGGCTCGCTAGACGCGGTCCAGCGCCTTCCTCGCCGCCTCTTCCCCGCTGATGAACGCCTGATCCGTCCAGGCGTGGTTCCAGTCGCCGTAGCGGCCGCAATAGTGGATCCCGACGTCGTTCAGAAAACCGTGAACCGTCGCCACCGCCGCCGGGCGGTCCACGTCGTAGATGACGTTCGCGTAGCGGTTCATCGCCACGTCCTTCAACAGAATCTTGTCCGTCTCGCGAATGAAATCGGCCCGCCGAAGATCCGCGATCACGCGCTCGGTCAGATCGGACGGGTTGGCCAGCAACGGACGGTATTTATCCGAGAAATACACCTCGGCTTGAATCGTCCCGCACCCGGGCGGCGCGTTGCGCGGCGAGAACATGTGCGGGAGATTGACCCGCGAGAAGATGATGTCTTCGTCGTAGAAGTACGTGATGCCGGCGTCCGAGAGGTCCGCGCGGTCGATTCCGAAGTTGAACAACACCACCGTCGTGAACGCCAATTGCTTGGCGGCGCGCCGCACGTCGTCGGGAGCGCGCGCGATGAGCGGGATGAGCTCGGGCAGCGGAATCGACGAAACCACGCGATCGTAGGGTTCCGACTTCCCGTCCGCGAACCGCAGCGTTTTTGCCTTCGGGTCGACCTCGACGAGCTTGTGATCCAGGCGCATCTCGTACCGGTCGGCGAACGCCGCCAGGTAGGTCTTGAACCCGCCGACCCTCGGGTAGCGGAACATGTCGACGTAGTGCGCGCCGTTGACTTGTTTCGCCCCCGCGATCGCTCCGCGAAACACCTCTTCCAGACTCGGACGGTACATCCGCGGGCCGATCCAGTCGGTCGTCAGCCGGTCCATCGTCGTCGTGTGATACTTGTGGCCGTAGACCATCGGAAACGTGCTGGCGAACGTCTTCCCATATGCGCCGACGAGCCACTCGGCGTAGCTCGCGTCGGGGCGCAGCGTGCTGCCGAACATCGACGCGTACTCGGTCAGGATCTCGACGCTCAAATCGGGCGGCAGCTTCGACAAGTTGCACTGGACGGGGTGCGGAATGCGCAGCCCCTTCCAATAGTTGTCCGCGCCGAGTCTGCGCTCCTCGAATTCACCCTTCACGTTTTCGGCGAGAATGTCGCGCACGTGGGCGTGCTTCGTGAACGAAACGTGACCGCCCTCGTCGAAAACGAAACCGCTGTCGTAGCGCAGCGAGTGCGTGTGCCCGCCGTAGTACGGATTCCGGTCGTACATGACGAACGGCATCCCCGCGGCCTCGAGGGCATGTCCGGCGCCGAAGCCGGCCATGCCGGTTCCCAACACGGCGAAACGAGTCACGACGCTTTTCTCCAACGCAGGTCCGAATCGACACGGCCCTGCTCGAGTAGACGAAGAATCGATTTGACGCGCGAGTAGCGAGCTCCTTCCAGATCGTCGCGCGTCAGTCCGATGGCAACGAACGCGTCGCGCAACTGCTCGATGCCCCGCTCGACGTTCCACGTCGGTCGAAACGCGGGCAGCACCGAAACGATCTTGGAGAAATCCACGCGGTAGCAGCGCGGATCGGGACCGGCCCCCTCGGCGAAGCTCACCTCGCTTCCCGGAACGGCGCGCTCCACCAGCTCGGCCACGTTTCGAATGCGATAGTTCTCGCCCGGGCGCCCCACGTTGAAAGCCTGCGCGTGGATGGCGTCTCGCGGTGCGACGAGGATCGCCGAGAATGCCCGGCAAACGTCCTCGACGTGAACGAGCGGACGCCAAGGGGAGCCGTCGCTCTTCAGCACGACCTTGCCCGTGGTCACCGCCCAGCCGACGAGGTTGTTCACCACGACGTCTCCCCTCAGGCGAGGCGACACGCCGTACACTGTCGCATTCCGAAGGAAGGTCGGGCTGAACGTGTCGTCGGCCAATTCGAGCAGACCGCGCTCCACCGAAACCTTCGATTCGGCGTAGGGCGTGATCGGGGCGAACGTCGCCTGCTCGTCGAGCACGTCGTCCGGGCTCGACGCGCCGTAGACGCTGCACGACGAGGAGAACAGAAAACGCTGCACGCCGGCTTCCTTGGCCAACCGAGCCAGGTGAAGCGATGCGCGGTGGTTGATGCCGTAGGTGCATTCCGGGTTCAGATCGCCCACGGGGTCGTTGGACAACGCGGCCAGATGCACGATCGCGTCGAATCCGGCGAGGTCGTCCGGACGCACGTCGCGCAAGTCGCGGTCGACGACCGGAACGCGCGGCGCGTCGTCGCCGAAACCGCAATCGCGATAGTAACGTGTGTCGAGGCCTACGACGTCGTGTCCGCCGGCCGTGAGGAACGGGGCGAGGACCGCGCCGATGTACCCGTCGTGCCCCGTCATCAGCACCCGCACGCGACGTCCTCCATCAACGACCCCGACCCCGACCCCGACCCGGTGCGATCAGCAACTTGCGGGCGTGAAACGCCTCCGCATACCCGTCCGGCGTCGCGCACTCGACACCCCGTAACCGCATCAAGCCATCGAACGTCTCGGCGGTGAACCACCGCTTGCGACGCTGGGTGGGAAAAGCCGACATGAGGTGCCGCACCTTTCGGCGGCGAATCGCCGCGCCGAGCGGCACGAACACGTTCGGCCGTCCGAGATCCCCATCGTACTTCGGAACCTCGTATTCCAGGATGCAGTAGTCGCGAAAGGTGTTCCACGTCAGCTCGGACACCATCCGATGATCCTGGTGAGCGTCGTCGCCGCGGTGCGTGAAGATCAGGTCGGGATCGATCCCCCCCCGCAGGAGCTCGAAGCGCTCTTTGAGCGCCCCGCCCTCGAACGGGAAAAAGCCGTCGCGGAAATCCGCCACCTCGATCTCCAGCTTGGCGGCGCCGGCCATCAACCGGGCCGCGCTGGTGCGGGCCTCGCGCGCGCGGCGCGCGTCGCCACTGAGCACGACCCAATGCACGCGGACCCGCCGTCGCTCGGACAACAGGCGAAGGAGTGTGCCGCCGCAGCCGATCTCGATGTCGTCGGCGTGCGCGCCGAGGCAGAGCACCGCGAGAGGACCACGCGGCGGAAGGCCGAGCGTGAACGACAGCATGTCCTATTTTCGACCGTTTTCCCACGGCGGGCCGCCGCGGGCATACAACTCGTCGAGTTGCTGCTTGTCCTTGAACGTGTCCATCGCCTTCCAGAATCCGTCGTACTCGTACGACATCAGTTGCCGGTCGGCGATCAGCCGCGAGAACGGACCATCCACCAGGTCCTCCCCTTCGCGCAGGTAGTCGAAGATCTCGCGGCGAAAAATGAAGAATCCGCCGTTCACCCGGACGCGCGCGGCGCGGACGTCGGTGAGCGCCGTCACGAGACCGTTGGACGTCGCGACGTAGTGATAGCTGACGTTCGGCGCGACGGTGACCATGGCGGCGACCACCTTGCTCTCGCGAAACCGCTCGACGTACGCCGAGAGGTCGAGGTCGGTGAGGCAATCGGTGTAGTTCGCGAGGAAGATCTCCTCGCCCTCGACGTGCCGGCGAACCTGTCGCAGCCGCTCGCCGATCGGCGTGGCCGGCCCGGTGTCGGCGAACGTGATGCGCCAATCCTGAATGTCGGTGTGCAGCAACTCGACCTTGCGCGCGCCGTCGGTCAGAACGAAGTCGTTGGACAACGCCTCGTTGTAGTTCAGGAAGTACTGCTTGATGACGTCGCCTTTGTAACCGAGGCAGAGCACGAAGTCCGTGTGGCCGTGGTGCGCGTAGTACTTCATCAGGTGCCACATGATCGGACGGTATCCGATCGTGACCATCGGCTTGGGGAGGTTCTCGTCGTAGTCGCGAAGGCGCATTCCCAGGCCTCCGCAGAAGAGAACGACCTTCATCGAGCCACCAGGTCCCGCTCGATGACGGGGCGGGCCGACGCGGCTGGTCCGGCGGGCCATCGCTGTAGCTGCTCCCGCCAGAGCCGATCGCTGAGTCGCTCGGCGGGCATGCGAACGTCGGCCGCCGTGAGGACGGCGTCCTTGGCTACGTCTCGCACGAGCGTGCATCCCTCGGCGAGACCGATCGGGAGCGCGTCGATGCCGCGCGCCGCCGAAGCGTTGTCGATCAGGCCGTAGGTGCAGAATCCGCCGATCGCATCCAGCCGTTCACCCGCGCGCAGATCGCGCTTGGCTACCGCGAGAACTTCGCATCGCGGACCGTCGAGCGGGGTCACCGTCGGATCGCCGAACAGTGCCGCGCGTCCGATCGTCGATGCGATCTGGAGGTGCGGCAGGTGGAAGGGCGTGAAGAACACGTGGAATGGGCCGTCGCCCATTCGGTAGTACGTGAGCTGGGCCGACTTGAGCGGATTGGTTTCATGCACCACTGCGAAACCGCCAGTCCTCGGTTCTGCGCCCAGCGAGTAATCGACGATCCCGCCGTCGAGCATCGCTTCGGCGGGAAGAAGGGTCGCCAGCTCGCGCACGTCTCTGCACGCCGGGCCATACATACCGCGGCGCCCGACGTGAAAACCGGTCGCGTTCGCGAGGACCGTCGTTTCCATGGACAGCTTCGTCGCGTCGGCGAACGACGTCACCTTCCAGACGTTCTGGTCGTAGCGCGCGGCGAACTCGCGCTGCGTCTCGGGGGTGCGGTAGTGGTCGACCATGCCCTTGATGTTGCCGGCCGCCACGACGTTCAGACCGATGCCGCGGAGATAGCGGACGAGCGTCATGGCGACGCCCGGCTCGTCGCCGTCGGTATTCGTGATCACGACGCCCGCGGCGTCCGCCTTCGTCTTGAGAATCGGCCCGACGAGCGAGTCGAGCTCCGCGTTCACGATCACCGCGTGTTTCTTGTGATCGATCGCGTCGAGCACGATCCCGGCGGCGAAGTCGATCGACCCCGTCGCCTCGATGATCAGGTCGATCTCGGGACAACGGACGAGAATCTCGGCGTCGTCGGTCAGGACCGGCACGCCGCGCCGAATGCTGTCGGCGGCGACGCCACTCTGGTCCGTGTTCGTCCAATGGGTGATGCCCGCCTCTCGAAAGGCGCGTTCGGCATTGGCCGGCGTACGGTTGGCGATTCCGGCCAGGCGGATTCCGGGAACGGGGGTGCCCAGTTGGAGAGCGACCGCGCGTCCGGTCGCGCCGGCCCCGATCATCCCCACGCGAATGGGCCGGCCGTCGGCCTCGCGACGTCGCAGCGCCGTGTCCAGCATCAGCGTGAGCCCCCGGCTTCAAGGAGATGATCGTGCAGGGATGGCCACTTCGAGTCCTGTTCCGAGACGGCGGTAGGCGGCAGCGGCCAGTCGATGCCGACCGATGCGTCGTCGAACTTGAGACCGCGGACGGCGCTCGGTTCATAGACCGCGGACGTCATGTAGTACACGTCGGATTCGTCCACGAGCGTCTGGTACCCTGTCGCGCAACCCCGCGGAACGAATAGCATCCGCGCGTTCTCGGCCGAGAGCTCGGTGCCGGCCCAGCGCCCGAACGTCGGCGAGCCCGGTCGCAAGTCGACCAACACGTCGAAGACGGCGCCCCGCGTGCATCGCACCAACTTGGCTTCATCGTGCGGCGCCGCCTGATAGTGCAGCCCCCGCAGTGTCCCCGCGGCGCGGCTCGTTCCGATGTTCGCCTGAAGCGGAGCGAAATCGATGCCCAGCGCGGTGAACTCGTTCGTGCACCACGCCCGGAAAAACCTTCCGCGGTGGTCAGCGTGGGGGGAGGGATCGATCGTCCAGGCGCCGCGAATTGGAAGTTCGGTAAAGTGCATGCCGAGGTGGGAGGCTTCTTACCGCGAGGAGGGAGGCTTCTTACCGCGTCAGCGCTTTCACGGGCGCCGGGGCGGTGGCGTGCGATCCGGCTCCTTTCGCGCGCGAGAAGACGCGCTTCGCCAACGGAAAAAAGGTGTCGAGAGGATTGAGCGCGGATTCGACCAGGAAGAGCATTTCGTATTTTCTCAAGCGCGGGTGGTCGATGCCGTGCCCGAGGTCCGTGGCGAGGCGCTCGTGGAAATCCCAGAACTCGCTGCCGAGGGATTCGAAGCGGCTCCGCGCCAGCATCTTGTAGTACAGGTGTTCGACGCGGCGCAACCGCTTTTCATGCTCGACGGGCGTGAGGTAGATGGGCCCGAACCGCGTCACCAGGTCCACCACCTCGGCGGGGCGCGCTCGCACGCGCTCCAAGTACGGGGTGGTCGCTGCCTGCTGGTCGCGGCGCTGGAACGAGAGCACTTGATACACGAACCCGAAATCGTACCGCTGCATGACGTCGAGGTACGCGTCGGTGTCGCCGTGGTAGATGCGGCGGTTGCAGAACGGAAGCTTCTCCCGGACGACGCTGGCTCGAATCAGCGAGGCCGACGGTCCGCCGAAGGCGTCGATGCCCTCGAGCAGGTATCGGCGCGCGACGTCGCGCCCCTTCCAGAAGGGACCGGCGTACGGCAGCCCGTCGAAGACGACCCGGTTTTCCCGCAGCATGTACGACGACACCATGCCGGTCGTCGGATACATCTCGGCGATGGCGACCAACTCCGCGAGGCAGTTGGGAAAGAGCCAATCGTCGGCCATCAGGATCTTGCAATAGGCCGCGTCGTCGGAAATCAGGGTGAATGCCCGATTGTGGCTGTCCACGACGGAGACGAATTCCGTCGCATGGTGGACGCGGACCCGCGCATCCTTGCGGGCGAACTCCTCGGCGATCGCCGCCGTGCCATCGGTGCTGCAGTTGTTCGCGATCGTGAGGTTGAAGTTCGAGTACGTTTGCGCCAGCACACTCCGAATCGCGTCGGCGATGGTATCCTGACCGTTGTAGACCGGGATGACGACGCTTACGAGTGGCGATCCGCCGTTAGCCATGTGTACGACCAGAGCAAGTGTCCGACCCCAAGCCCGTCGGTCGACGGGCCTCCGAGTGTCGAGCTAATTCTCAATGAAGACCCTGGTTCCTGCAATAGACATAATCTGGCGCGACATAGTTCGGAGGCGCGCGCATAACCTAGTATGAATCATAAGCTTGGCGCGAGCGACCCGCAGACCCATTCTCCGGTTCCAGCGGCGCGATTTTCGATAGATGTTGCGTAGCCGCAACAATCGGCATGGCGTGGATGCGGCAGTTCGGCGTGATCGACACCGCCTTCCCCTGGTGAGCAGGGCCACGTTTTCGACGCGTCGTTTGACCTGGAGGCCAACCGTCGATCGCACGTTCTAGGTTCGCGACGCGGGCTCGCGGACAGACGAGTTGCTCGCCCAATACCTCCTCCTCGGCATCCGTGCGATCCCTGCCGCGGCGTCCGATGTCCTGACGAAAACGAATTCTCTCGAAGGCGGCGCGCCGATACGCCATGCTCGGCCCCCAGAGTCTCGGCGCCCTCCCTGCCGGGAGGGCCGCCGGTCTCGCGGTATATTTCCGCCCATGCGCGCCATCCTTCTCATCGACCACGGGTCGGTCAAAGCCGAAGCCAATCATATGGTTTCGTGCATGGCCAACCTGCTCCAGCATGTGGTCGGCGCGGGCGTGATCGTTCGCCACGCGCACATGGAGCTCGCCCAGCCGTCCATCGCCGAGGGGTTCGCGGACTGCATCCACGCGGGCGCGACCGAGGTCGTCGCCTTTCCATACATGCTGTCGCCGGGAAAGCACGTGACCCGCGACGTTCCCCGGCTCGTGGCCGAGGCCGCTCTGGCGTACCCGGGCACTGCCTATCGGGTGACCGACGCGTTCGGCGTTCACGAGAAGCTGGCGGAGCTGATCGCTCTTCGCGCCGGAATCGAGGCTACCCACACCGTCGAGGCGGCGGACGCGTGCCGCTGCTGGGAACCGAACGGCCGGGTGGGCTCGTGCGGGGCGGCTTGCGCCGCGCGTGCCACGGCGAGTGTTCCGCTCGAGCACTCGACGTAGCAAGATTCCCAGCTCATGTCGATTCCCTCCCCCCACGCACCGCTGACGATCTTCTCGGACGACGAAGCGGCATTTCGTGACGCCGTCGCCGGTTTCGCCAACGACGAAGTCCGCCCGCGGGTGCAGCAAATGGAGCGCGAGGGAAAGCTGGACCGCGCGCTGATCGACAAGTTTTTCGAGATGGGCCTAATGGGGATCGAAGTTGCCGAGGACTATGGCGGCGCCGCCGGTTCGCTGGTGATGGTGGCGATCGGCGTCGAAGAGATCAGCAAGGTCGATCCCGCGGCCGCGATCCTGATGGATGTTCAGAACACGCTCGTCAACTACCCGATCCGCTCGTACGGCAGCGACCATCTCAAGTCGACCTATCTCCCGCGCCTCACTTCCGAGAAAGTGGGCGCGTACGCGCTGTCCGAGCCATCCAGCGGATCCGACGCGTTCGGCATGCAGGCGCGCGCTGAAAAGCGCGGCTCGTGCTGGGTGCTCAACGGTCGCAAGATGTGGATCACGAACGGCGCCGAAGCCGAGGTCTACGTCATTTTCGCGAACGCGAATCCGCCGGCCGGCTACAAGGGAATCACGGCGTTCGTGGTCGAACGCGGCTTCACCGGCTTCAGCGTGGGCAAGAAGGAAGACAAGCTCGGGATCCGCGCGTCGAGCACGACCGAGCTGATTCTCGACGACGTCGAGGTGCCGGACGAGAACGTGCTCGGCCCCGTCGGCCAGGGCTACAAGATCGCCATCGAGACGCTCAACGAGGGGCGCGTCGGCATCGGCGCGCAGATGATCGGCGTCGCCGCCGGCGCGCTACACGCCGCCACCGAGTACGTGAAGGAACGGACGCAGTTCGGAAAGAAGCTCTCCGATTTTCAGGCGATCCAGTTCCAGCTCGCGCAGGCGCGCACCGAGCTCGAGGCGGCGCGTCTCATGGTCTACAACGCCGCTCGCCTCAAGGACGCCGGACACGACATCGCGATGGAAGGAGCGATGGCGAAACTGTTCTCGTCCCAGGTCGCCGAACGCGTGACGTCGATCTCGCTCGAGCTGTTCGGCGGGTACGGCTACACCAAGGACTATCCGGCCGAAAAGTTCTACCGCGACGCCAAGATCGGCGCGATCTACGAGGGCACCAGCAACATGCAGCTGCAGACGATCGCCAAGGCGATGCTGCGCGGCTGATGCAGGCGATCCGATTTCACGAGACGGGCGGGCCCGACGTTCTGCGTCTCGAGGACGTCGCCGACCCGTCGCTCGGCCCCGACGAGCTGCTGATCGACGTCGAGGCGACCGGCGTCAACTTCATCGACACGTATTTCCGCCAAGGATGGTACCCGACGTCGATGCCGTCGACACTCGGATCGGAAGCGGCGGGAGTGGTGCGATCCATCGGCGCCAACGTCAGCGGATTCCGGGTGGGCGACCGCGTGGTCTCGCAGAGCGTTCGCGGGTCGTACGCGGCGCGAGCGGCGGTGCCGGCGGCAAGCGCGGTCGTCATTCCCGAGAACATCTCGTCGAAGACCGCCGCGGCGCTGTGGCTGCAAGGGATCACGGCGCACTATCTGTCCACCTCGCTCTTTCCTCTCGCCCCCGGACATCGCGCGCTCGTGCACGCGGCGGCCGGTGGGGTCGGTTTGCTGCTCTGCCAGATGGCGAAGCGGCGCGGCGCGTTCGTGATCGGCACCGCGTCGACGCCCGAGAAGCGCACCTTGGCACACGACGCCGGTGCCGACGAGATGATCGACTACACCACACAGGATTTCGCGGTGGAGACGCGCCGCATCACGGGCGGCGCGGGCGTGCACGTCGTCTATGACTCCGTGGGACAATCGACGTTCGACAAGTCGCTGGACTGCCTCGTGCCGCGCGGAACGATGGCGCTGTTCGGCCAATCGAGCGGACGCGTCCCGCCGTTCGATCCGCAGATCCTCAACCGGAAGGGGTCGCTGTTCCTCACGCGTCCGACGGCCGCGCACTATATCGCCACGCGCGCCGAGCTGGAGCAGCGCGCGAAGGACCTGTTCGACTGGGTCACCGCCGGTCAACTGCACGTACGCGTCGGCGCGGAATTTCCGCTGGCGCGCGCTGCCGACGCGCATAGGGCGCTCGAGGGGCGGAGGACGACCGGGAAGGTATTGCTCTTGCCCCGCTAAGGGCCGCGCGAAACCATCCGGCGCTCGCCGGGGTACGTGCGCATGGTTCTGCCGCGCCGGCTCGTCGCCGGCCGGAACAGTCGGAGGCAGCATGCCTTTTCACGCCTCGCTCGTGACGCGTCGCTCGTTGATGTGGGCCGCCTTGGCCAGCGCCGTGCCGCTTTGCACCCAGGGTTCGCGCAGGGCTCGCGCGCCATCGTTCGAGTGACCGCGCGCGATTCGAGCGGTGCGCCAATTCCCAACGCGGAGCTCGCCGTCATGCGCGGTCTCCACGACGTGCTCACGCACGGCGCGACCGACTCGGCCGGAATCGCGACGCTCACCGTGGACGGGCTGCGGGATTCCACCGATCTGCAGGTGGTGATGCGCAAGATCGGATACCAGCGCGGCGATCATTTCTTTCCCGCCTACCCGCACGACACCGTGAACGTGAAGATCGTCGTCGGCGCGGTGTCCACGCGGCTGCCGACGGTGGAAGTGCGCGCGGCCACGGATCTGCGATGGAAGAGCTACCACCTCGACGCGGACGACATCGCGAGCAGCGATGCGCCGTTCACCGACGCGTGGGACGTGGTGAAGCGGCTGCGGCCCGACATCCTGCGGAGCCGCGGCGGGTGCGAAAGCGGCGTTCAGGAAGTGTGGATCAACGGCAAGCGAATCGTGTTGCCGCTCATGCCGTCGGGAATGGCGAAGACTCGCGCGTTCGTGGGCGCGCCGCCGGGCACGCGCATCAGCTACATCCCGATCTCCGTCCTGTCGGACATCGCGCCCGAGCACATCCAGGAGATGGTGTATCACGACTGCTTCGATCACTCGATGGCGGCCGTCGGCAGCGTGAACGCGCTGTTCGTCACCCTCAAGCCTGGTGTAGCGTTTCAGCAGGACGTCGGTAGTTTCGTGGTCGACTCGAGCACCGACAGGAAAACCAATTCGCGCTGATGCGCAGGTGAGCGTCTCGTGACCGACGACCGCGACGACCAGACAACCATCAGCCGTCGCGGGTTCGTCGGCTCGACCCTCGCCGCCGTCGTCGCCGCCGGAGGCGCGAAGCTCGACCCGGCCGCAGACGCGCGGATCGGCAATGCGCCGCATCACGCCGCGCGACCGCAGGTCCCCGCCTTCGCGCTCGACGAGCTGACGATCGAGGAGTTGCAGGGCCGGATGCAGTCCGGCCAGGACACGGCGCAGTCGCTCACGCGGCTCTACCTCGGCCGAATCGACGCCATCGACCAGCGCGGGCCGGCGATCAACTCGGTGATCGAGCTCAATCCCGACGCGTTGGCGATCGCGCGCTTGCGCGACGACGAACGCAAGGCGGGCAAGACGCGCGGTCCGCTGCACGGCATTCCGGTCTTGATCAAGGACAACATCGACACCGCCGACCACATGCACACCAGCGCGGGCTCGCTCGCGTTGGCCGCGCATGTCGCCGCCAGGGACTCGTGGGTCGCCGAGCGGTTGCGGGCCGCCGGCGCCGTGATCATCGGGAAGACGAATCTCAGCGAGTGGGCCAACTTCCGCTCGACCCATTCGTCGAGCGGATGGAGCGGGCGCGGCGGGCAGACGCGGAATCCGTACGCGCTCGACCGCTCGCCATCGGGCTCGAGCTCCGGGTCGGGAGCGGCCACGGCGGCGAACTGTTGCGCGGTCGCCGTCGGCACCGAGACGGACGGGTCTGTGACGTCGCCGTCCGCGGCGTCCGCGCTCGTCGGCATCAAGCCGACGGTGGGGTTGATCAGCCGCGCGGGCATCATTCCCATCGCGCACAGCCAGGACACCGCCGGCCCGATGGCGCGCACGGTTCGCGATGCCGCGATTCTGCTCGGCACGCTCACCGGCGTGGATCCGCGCGATTCGACGACGCGCGCTAGCGCCGGTCATTCGCAGGCCGACTACCGCACTTCGCTGGACAAGGCTGGACTGCGCGGGGCGCGGCTCGGCGTCGCGCGAAAGCGATATACGGGTTATTCGCCCGAGACGGACAAGGTTTTCGCGACGGCGCTCGATCTCATGCGGCAACACGGTGCGACGATCGTCGACCCCGCCGACATCGAGACAGCGGGAAAGACGGACGACTCCGAGTTCGAGCTGCTGCTCTACGAGTTCAAGGCGGATCTGAACGCGTATCTGGCCGGCGTCGAACCGAGCATCGGGATCAAATCGCTGGCCGATGTCATGGCGTTCAACACGAAGAACGCGTCGCGCGAGCTGCGCTATTTCGGCCAGGAGATCATGGAGCAGGCCGACAAGAAGGGCCCGTTGACGGAGAAGAAGTACCTGGCCGACCTGTCGAACAACCGGCGTCTGATGGGGGCGCAGGGGATCGACGCGACGATCGCCAAGTACAAGCTCGACGCGATCGTCGCGCCGACGCAGGGGCCGGCGTGGCTCATCGACCTCGTGAACGGCGACGCGGGCGGTGGCGGATCGTTCACGGCGCCGGCGGCGGTCGCGGGGTATCCGCACGTGACGGTCCCGATGGGACAGGTGCGCGGACTTCCGGTCGGCGTGTCGTTCGTCGGCCGAGCGTGGAGCGAGGCGACGCTGCTCAAGCTCGCGTTCGCGTTCGAGCAGGCGGCGCCGGCGCGCCGGAAGCCGACGTTCGAGGAGACGGTTCCACTCGGCGAAACGGGACGGCCGTGAGACGGGTGGACCGGTGGACCGGTGGACCGGTGGACCGGTGGACCGGTGGACCGGTGGACCGGTGGACCGGTGGACCGGTGGACCGGTGGACCGGTGGACCCCTTGTGCTTCTACAAGACGAACCCTATCGTCGTGTAGAAGTACAAGGGGAGAGGCCAGTTGGGTGACGACAAGCTCGACCTTCCACAGGGGACGCTCGATCTCCTGATCCTCAAGGCGCTCTCGCTCGGGCCGATGCATGGCTGGGCGATCTCCGAGCGCATTCACGACGTGTCGCGCGAGACGCTGCAGATCCCGCAAGGGTCGCTCTATCCCGCGCTGCACCGGCTCGAGCGCCGCGGCTGGATCCGCGCCGAGTGGGGCGCGTCGGACAACAATCGCAAGGCGAAGTACTACGAGCTCACGAAGGTCGGCCGCAAACAGCTGGCCACTGAAGCCGACGATTGGGCGCGGCTGACCGCCGCCGTCGCCCTCGTCCTTCGTATGGACTGACCCCCCGAGCTTCTCGCTGGAGCACTCATGTTCATGGAATCATGGAGCGACCTGCGTTTTCGTCTTCGCGCGCTCCTCCGACGCGCCGACGTCGAGCGCGAGCTGAGCGACGAGCTTCGCTTCCACATCGAGCGCGAGGCCGACAAGCTCGAGCGGCGAGGAATGCCGCGAGCGGCCGCGGTCCGTGCCGCGACGATCGCATTCGGCGGCATGGATCGATTCAAGGAAGATTCGCGCGACGCGCGCGGCGTGACGTGGATCGAGCACGTGTCGCAGGACGTGAAGTACGCGCTACGCGGCATGCGGGTGCGGCCCGCGTTCACGGCCGTCGTCGTGGCGACGCTCGGACTGGGTGTCGGCGTCAACGCCGCAATGTTCGGCGTGGTGGATCGGGTGCTCTTTCGTGCGCCGCGCTATCTGATCGATCCCGGATCGGTGAACCGCGTCTACTATGCCTTCACGAACGCCCAGGGACAGCGGACGTTCGAGCGAGCCCTCGAGTACAAGCGCTACCAGGATTTCGCGCGGACGAGCCGCGCCATCACCCAGGCGGCGGCGTTCGGCTATCGCTCGATGGCTGTCGGCGACGGCGAGGCGACGCAGGCGCGCGTCGTCGCGATCGCGAGCGCCAGCTACTTCGACTTCTTCAGTGCGCGACCGGTCCTCGGCCGCTTCTACACGGCGCAGGAGGACTCGCTGCCGGCCGGCGCCGGCGTCACGGTGATCGGCTACGGCTTCTGGCAAACGGAATACGGCGGAGCGCGCGACGTGCTCGGCAAGTCGATTCGAATCGGAACACGACTTTACGCGATCATCGGCGTCGCACCGCCGGGGTTCGAGGGTGCGAGCGACGGACGCGCGCCGATCGCGTTCATGCCGCTCACGACATTCGCCGCGTCGGTCGCGCCCGATTTCTATCGCGACTACGGCTGGAGCTGGCTGGACGTCATCGTTCGCCGCAAGCCGGGAGTGAGCGCGAGCGATGCGAGCGCCGACCTGACGAACGCGTACGGTCGGAGCTGGGAAGGGGAACGGATCACCACCGGTGACGTACCGCCCGCCGACGTCTCGCGCCCCGAGGTCACGGTCGGGCCGCTGCAGTTGGCGCGCGGGCCGATGGCGGGGCCGGAGGTCAAGGTCCTCGCCTGGATCGGTGGCGTCGCTTTGATCGTGCTGCTGATTGCGTGCGCCAACGTGGCAAACCTGCTTTTGGCGCGCGCGGTTGCGAAGGCGGCGCGAGCTCGCCGTGCGGCGGGCGATCGGCGGAACGCGCGCGCGATTGGTGCAGCAACTCCTCACCGAGATGGCGGTGCTCGCCGTGTTCGGCACGCTCGCCGGTTTGCTCGGCGCTCGGCTAGCCGCGGGCACGTTTCAGCGAATGCTCGTGGCGTCGGCCGACGACTGGTCAGTGGTGAGCGACGCACGCACCTTCGTGTTCGCGGTCGCGCTGACGGTCGCGACGGCCATTCTCGCCGGCATTTTGCCCGCGCTCGACGCCGGGCGGGGGGATCTCGCCGAGTCGCTCAAGGCGGGGGCGCGAGAGGACGGCTATCGGCAATCGCGCTCACGGTCGATGCTGCTCGTCACGCAGACCGCGCTCTCGGTCGTGCTCCTCGTCGGCGCCGGCCTCTTCGTGCGGAGCCTCCAAGCGGTGCGCGCGCTGCGTCTCGGGTACGACGTCGATCGAATCGCGTACGTCGAGGGCAGCATGCGCGGCGTGAAGCTGCCGCCCGAGCGTCAGCTGGCGTTGGCGAACGATCTCTTGCAAACGGCTCGCACAGCGCCGGGCGTCGACGACGCGACACTCGTCGTCTCAGTGCCCTTCTATTCGTCGGAGGGCCGAAGCCTGTTCGTCGCCGGGATCGATTCGGTGCGCAAGCTCGGACGCTTCGCGCTGCAGGCCGGATCGACCGACTACTTCGCGACGGCGGGCACCCGCATCCTCCGCGGCCGCGGGTTCTCGGCCGACGACCGGGCCAGTGCGCCGCGAATCGCCGTGGTCAGCGAGGCGATGGCGAAAGTGCTCTGGCGGAATCAGGACGCGCTCGGAAAGTGCTTCCGGATCTCGAGCGACACGATGCCCTGCACCACCGTCGTCGGCATCGCCGAGAACATCACGTCGCGTGAGCTCAGGAGCGCGGAGGGCGATTTCACGTACTACCTGCCGATGGCGCAGTACACGGCCTCATTCAATCCGCCGATGCTGGCGATGTTCGTGCGTGTCCGCGGGCGCCCGAGTGAAGTTAGCGGAGCGCTACGCAGCCAGTTGCAGCCGCTGATGCCGCCACCCGCCGTCTTGCGCACGCTCCCGTTGCAGCAGATCATCGACCCCGAGATGCGGGCGTGGACGTCGGGCGCCACGATGTTCCTCGCGTTCGGCACTCTCGCGCTGGCTCTCGCGGGGGTCGGCCTGTACGCCGTGATGGCGTTCGCCGTGGCGCAGCGCACCCGGGAGATCGGCGTGCGGATCGCGCTCGGCGCCGAGTCGGGTGACGTATTGCGGCTGGTCGTGGGTGAAGGGGTTCGGGTCACGATCGCCGGCGTGGTCGTCGGCGTGGTGCTCGCCACTGCCGGTGCGGGTCGGATAGGAGGGCTGCTCTTTCACGAATCGCCGCGCGATCCAGCGGTCTACCTCGCGGTCGCGGGGACGTTGCTCGTGGTCGGATTCCTGGCCAGTGCGATTCCCGCAGGTCGTGCGGCGCGCGTGGATCCGAACGTCGCGTTGCGGGACGAGTAACGCACAAGGGCTAACGACTCGGTTGCGACGTCGAGCGGCTCACGTGTGCCGAAGGCAGCATGCGAGGGGCGAGGCTGGCGCTGGCGCTCGCCGGCGAAGGTCGAAGACCCATTTTGCAGCCGTCATGGTCTCGAATCGAGACACCCGGCCAGGAGTTTCGGGAGTCGGCGAGCGCGTAAGCAGAGACGCCTCAGTGAGTTGACCCGCTGCTCCCGATGCGCTGGCCCGAATGCTATCGTTGCGCCGTGTCGCTGCGGACAAAACTCCTCGTTCTGTTTGGTCTTCTCGCGGTCGCGCCGCTGGCGGCGCTCGGCGTCTTCGACTATCTCCGGGCGGAAGACTCGGTCAGGCGACTCCTCCGGACACAGACTTCGGCCGTCGCGGAGCGCATCGCGCATGGCGCGGACGAGCGGCTCGCGCTGGTCCGCGGGAATCTCGAGCTGTTCGCGAACAACGGGGACACGCGGCGGCTCGTCTCGACTGGCAAGAGCCGGGAACAGGCCGAGCGATTCCTGGGCGACGCGCTCGCCGCCGCACGGATGCCGGGGGTATCTCTCATTTTTCGCGACAGCTCGCGCCGCGAGGTCCTGAGAGTTGGCGCGCCGGCGATCGACTCGGGGCGGTCGGCGGCGATCGAGGCTTTGGTGCGCGAGCCGCCGTCACGTTCGATGACGCTGGGGATCGTCGACGAAGCCGGCCGACAGATCGGGACGATGACGGCAGCCGTCCGAACCGACCAGCTGTTTCCGCGCGCGGCGCTCGACGAACACGTCGGAGTGGACGGATACTCGATCGCCGTCGACCGAAGGACGGGCGCGATCGTCGCCGATCCCGCTGGCCCTGCAGGCGGGGAGCGGGGACTCGTCCCGATCGCCGCGTCGCGCGCCGGAGCCGACGACGATCGCGAAACCGTCGACTACGCCGAGCACGATTCGGCCTGGGTCGGGTCGATCGCGCCGGTGGGCGACGACGGCCTCGCCGTCTTGTCGGCGGCGTCGTTGAGCGAATTCTCATCGCCGCTCGCGGCGTGGCGAGGCATGAACCTGCTGCTGGCGCTGATCGTCGCGGCCGCCGTGGCGATCGCTTTTCTCATCCTGGCCCGCCGCGTCGCGCGTCCGCTCGAATCGCTCACCCTCGCCGCCGACGAGATCGGCCGCGGCAACTTCAGGCCCGCGCTTCCCGCGGTCAGCCGCGGCGACGAGGTCGGCCGGCTCACCGCCGCGTTCGACCGGATGAGCGCGCACGTGCAAGAAATGATGCAGCAGATCGAGTCCAGCCGTCACATGGCGGCGGTCGGGGCATTCGCCTCCCAGATCTCGCATGAGATCCGGAATCCGCTCACGTCGATCAAGCTGAATCTGCAGAGCATTCAGCGCGGATCCGCCGCGCGGAACGCCAGCCCGGCGGAGCGACGCGCCCTCGAAATCTGCATGTCCGAGATCCAGCGGCTCGACAGCGTGGTGCGCGGCGCACTGCAGCTGGCGCAATCCCAGCGTCGAGCGCCGGGCGCAGTTTCCGTGCACGCCGCACTCGATGCAGCACTGGCGCTGACGGGGAAGCAACTCGACGCGCAGGGCGTGTCGGTCGAGAGGGATTGGGCCGCCGCGCGCGACGTCGTGGTCGGCGACGCCGACGAGCTGCGCGGCGTGTTGCTCAACCTGCTTCTCAACGCCGCCGATGCGCTGCCGGACGGCGGCCGCGTGCGCGTGACGACCGCGCAGCGCGACGGCGCGGAGCCGGCCATCCGAATCGCCGTCGAGGACAGCGGCCCCGGGGTGCCGGACGAGCTTCACGAATCCATCTTCGAGCCCTTCATCACGACCAAGCGGGCCGGAAGCGGGCTCGGACTGGCGCTCGCCGCCCGCGACGTCGAAAAGCACCTCGGCCGGTTGTCCCTGAACGACGCGCGGAGCGAGCTGGGCGGCGCGTCGTTCGTGATCGAGCTGCCGCTGGCGCGCGACGGAGACGCCCCGTGAGCGGCGCGCGGCGGATTCTGGTCGTGGACGACGACGACGCGATTCGCGAGACGATCGCAAACAACCTCGCGGCGTGGTCGTACACAGTCGCGTCCGCGACGAGCGCGCCGGCCGCGTTGGCGATGATCCACGATTTCGATCCAGGCCTTGTCATCACGGATGTGCGCATGCCGGGGATGTCCGGCCTCGAGCTGCTGTCGTCGATCCGCCGGCTCGCGCCCGACGTGGACGTCGTTGTGATCACCGCGTTCGAGGACATGGCGACGGCCGTCGCGGCGATGAAGGCCGGCGCCTTCGAGTATCTCGTGAAGCCCCTGGACCTCGACCGCATCGAGATCGTCGTGGAACGGTGCTTCAAGGATCGCGCGGCTCGCCGCCGGGCCGAACGGCAGGCGCAGCTCGAGTCGGAGTCGGTCGAGCGTTATGCGATCTCGGAGTTGATCGGACGCAATCCGCGGATGATCGACGTTTACAAGACCGTGGGCGCCGTTGCCGAATCGCGGGCCCCGGTCCTGATTCGCGGGGAAACGGGGACCGGGAAAGAGCTCGTCGCGCGCGCGATTCATTTCAACTCGCCGGTGGCGTCGGAGCCGTTCGTCGCTGTGAACTGCACGGCGATCCCGGAGTCGCTGCTCGAGTCGGAGCTCTTCGGCCACGTGCGCGGTGCGTTCACGGGTGCGGCGAACGATCGCAAGGGACGCTTCGAGCTTGCCGGCTCCGGCACGGTGTTCCTCGACGAGATCGGCGACACGACGTCCGCGTTCCAGGCGAAGCTGCTGCGGGTACTTCAGCAACGCGAGTTCACACCGGTCGGGGCGGAGCGACCGCGCCGGACCGACGCGCGCGTGATCGCGGCCACGCACCGCGATCTCGAGGCGCTGGTCGCCGCGGGCGCGTTTCGGGAGGATCTATATTACAGATTGCGCGTCGTCGAGATCGTGGTTCCACCGCTTCGTGAACGGCTCGACGACCTGCCCCTGCTCGCGAATCACATCTTGCGACGCGCCGCAACGGAGATGCACCATGCGCCGCGACTGCTCGCGTCGGGAGCGCTCGAGCGGCTCGCGGCGCACGACTGGCCCGGCAACGTCCGCGAGTTGGAGAACACGTTGACGCGCGCGCTGCTCGTAACCCGGGGCGCGACGATAACGGCGGACGACCTGCCCGTCGACAAGCCGCGTCCGCGACCGGCTGACGCGCTTCGCGACGCGCGAGCGGATAGCTCGCTCCACCACGCCGTGCGGGCGCACATCGAGCGCGTGCTGCGAGAGGCGAGCGGCAACAAACGACGCGCGGCGAGACTACTCGGCATCTCGCGTTCGCGACTCGACCGGCTCCTCGCCGTCGGTGAGCCGGCTGGCGACGCGGGTCCCGGGACGTGACCGCGGGAGTCTCGTGATGAGACACCGAGCGCGCGACCTCGCCCAACGTGCGATTACTCAACAGACACCGATGCAACGACTTGGACGAAACGAGCCTTTCGGCACTCGGTGTGCCTTGGAGGGCGCCGACCCCAACCGTCGAGGCTCCTCTCATGTTTTCCTTCGGTCATTCGATGACGGCACGCCGCTGGGTTCTGGCAAGCGTCCTCGCCTCGGCAACGGCGTGGCCGATCGGCCGCGGTGCCGGTCGAGCCGAGCACCTGCCGCAGGCGCGCTACACCGAGATCTATTCGTCTGACTCCGTCGACCTCACGTCCCCGGCTCTGTCCCCGGACGGGAAGTGGGTGGCGTTCGAGAGCCGTCGACAACAGGACGACAAGATCTCGCTGTTCATCATCTCGACGTCTGGCGGCAAACCGCGCGCCCTCACGTCCAGCGGCTACGTGGATGCATGGCCCGTGTGGTTCCCCGGGAGCGACCGGATCGTGTTTCGCTCTTCGCGAGTCGATGGGGGGTTGATGACGCTCAGGATCGACACCCGAACCGGATCCGCGATCGGCGAGCCGCGACGACTGACCATCGAGGCCGTCCAGGATCACGGCGGCTACAGTGTCTCACCGGACGGGAAGGAGATTCTCTACCCCATCGCCGGCAAGGGCCAGGTCTCGCTCAAGCTCGTTCCCGCGAACGGTGGAACGGCGCGCGTGGTCGCGAGCATGCCCGGCGGCGCCATTCCCCAGTCGTACTGGACATCCGACGGCTCCATCGAATTCGGCGTGGCCCAAGCGAACGGCCAGAACTATGACGTCATGCGCTCGAACGGCGGGGGCGCGCCGAAACTCGTTCAGCGGATCCCCGTTGTCAGCGGAGTCACTTGGAGTGGGCCAGACTATCTGGTACGGGCCGCCTACGTGCGCATCAATGCCGACACGGTCGGGACTCTGTCCGTGGTCGCGCACACCGGCGACACCGTTGCGCGGTTCGATTCGCGCGGCACAACGCCGCCTCTCAATTTGAGAATGAGAATGGGACCGCGTGCCGGCACGTTCATGCTGGCGACGATTGCGAGCCGCGAGGCGGTCCGCGGGATGTCCGCGGCGGGCGGCGGCCCGTGGACCATTCGCGCCCCGCAAACTGGCTACTACTTCGACTCCGAGTGGCCCGAGCTCATCACCAAAGATTCGCGAGAGGTGCTGTTGACGTCCGGCCGCGCCGCGTCGGGGTCAGTGCAACTCGTTCCGCTGCACGGCGGCGCACCACGGCGCTTGAGCGTTCCGCGCGGGACCCACGCGGTCGCGCAGAGTCGAAGCGGACGTTTCCTCTACACCTTCGGCGGGCATCCGCGCGACACTACTTATGTGATCAACGTCTTCGAAGCCGCGACCGGACGCACCGCGCTCGTCTCGCCGGCAGGCCGCTCCGGCGGCGACGCGCTGAATCTCGCCCTGCCGGATTCGTCCGACGACTTCTACTACGTGGAGCCGAAGGGCGCGCGCCTGGAGCTGCGACGATTCGCGCCGGGCCATGGTTCGACGTTGGTTCGCTCGTACGCACGCGGACCCGATCGTGTCTCGCAGGAGCTGAGCGTCGGCGCGATGGCGTGGGCGAAGAACGCGGGCGACAGCGCGCACGTCTATGTCGACCAGGGTAACGACCAGCCGAAAGAGATTCTCGCCATCCGCGGCGCGGTGCGCCGCGTGGTCTGGAGTCGGAGCGGACGGTCGCTGGCCATCAATACGCGCACCTCGATGCGGGGCGACAGCGTCGGAGTCGCGTACATCGCTTTCTTTGACGCCAGCGGGCGAATGACCGGCGCTCCTCGCGAAGTCGCCGCGGCGCCAGGGCGCTTGTCGGACCTCGAGTGGTCGCCGACGAACAGCACCCTCGCGTTCCTCATGCAGACCGTCCGCGAGACCGATACGTCGCTGGCAGCGGCGTACGTGGCGGTAAACGAATCGCGCGGCGCTACCGAGCGCGCGCGCATGATCGACCTTCCACGGCCGGCACACCGTCCTCAAGGCCTCTACTGGGCGCCCGACGGCCGAACGTCATTCGCACATACGCTGGACCGGGGCGGATATCGCTCGCAGGTGTGGCGCGTCGCGAATGAGCCGAACGCGAAGCCTGTGAACATCTCTCGCGAATCCGGAGCTTTTTGGGAGATGGACGTGTCGCCCGACGGCAAGACGCTCGTGTACCAGGCGGACCTTCCGTCGCAGAGCACGATCTGGCGTGTCGAGGTGCCGGGTCTGGGGACGACGGTCGGACGTTGACCGTGGGCTGGCGCGCGCGGAAGGGCTACGCGAACCCCGAGCGCCGCGCCATGTTCATGCGATGCGCATCTCGGTCGTCGTCCTCGCCCTGGGCGTAGTCGGCTGCTCGACGCTCGCCAAATTCCGCCATCCAGCCGCGCCGGCGCCCCCGCCGGCGCAGGCGTCGCGCCCGCTCCCCTATCCCGTCTTCGAGACCCACGCGTTCGCGAACGCCGTCGCGCGCGGCACGCGCACTCGAATCGGCGAGCCGGGACCGAACTACTGGCAGCAGTACGCGCACTACACGATCGACGCCGAGCTCATACCGCCGACGAGCCGCATCAACGGCCGGGAGTCGGTGCGCTACTACAATAGATCGCCCGACACGCTGCGTACGCTGTGGATCGAACTGGACCAGAATCTCTTCGCGCCCTCGTCGCCACGCGTCGTCACGACGCCGGTCACGGGCGGCACCGAGATTCTGCGCGTCGCCGCGGCCGGCCAAGCGCTGGCGAGTCGCGACACCGGCGCCGGCTATTCGGTCTACGCGACGAACATGGAGCTTCGACTTCCGCGCGCGCTCGCGCCGCGGGATTCGGTCGATCTCGACATCGCGTGGGCATTTCAGCTTCCGCCCGACGGCGCGCCCCGCGAGGGCACGACCGGCGACGTCTTCATGGTCGCGTATTGGTATCCTCGGCTCGCCGTCTACGACGACGTCGTCGGATGGCAGAACGATCCGTACCTCGGAGCGGCCGAGTTCTACATGGGGTACGCGGACTACGACGTGAACCTCACCGTGCCGCAGGGTTGGCTCGTCGCGGCGACCGGTGAGCTTTCGAACCCGAACGAGATCCTGTCGAAGCAGACGCGCGACCGGCTCGCCGAGGCGCGACGGTCGAAGGAAGTCGTGCACGTCGTGCGCGAGCAGGATCGCGGGTCGGGCACGAACAAGGCGACGATGACCGGGTTCGACCGCGCGCTCACCTGGCGCTTTCGCGCGCGAAACGTGCGCGACTTCGATTGGGGCGCGTCGCCGAACTATTTGTGGGACGCGACCGTCGCCGTCGTCGGCGACCGTGACGGCGACGGCAAGCCGGACTCGGCGAGGATCAACACGTTCTACCGGCCGTCGGCGCGCAAATGGTCGTGGGATCTATCGGGCGCGTACGAGCGGAGCGTCGTCGAGTTCTTGTCGAACTATCTGTGGCCGTATCCGTGGCCGCAGATGACCGCGCTCGAGGGTCCCGTTTCGTGCGCCGGAATGGAGTACCCGATGCTCACCTGCATCGGCGGCGCGCGCGACACCTTGCTCCTCTATTCCGTGCAGGTGCACGAGACGGGGCACATGTGGTTCCCGATGCAGGTCGGATCGGACGAGCGGCGCTACGCTTGGCAGGACGAGGGCCTCACCCGATTCAACCAGGCGCAGGGGATGCAGGCGTTCTTCAAGGGCTACGACCGCGAGGGGCCGGCGCGCGAGAGTTATCTGGACCTCGCGCGCACCGACGGCGAAGTGCCGCTCATGCGCCCCGGCGACCAATACCCGTACGACACGCGGGCGTACAGCGTGGCGTCGTACGACAAGATGGCGACGAACATGCGCGCGCTACGCGCGTTGCTGGGCGATTCGACCTTTCTCGCGGTGTATCGCACGTACGGGCTGCGGTGGCAGTACAAGCATCCGACGCCGTACGACTTCTTCAACACGTTCAATTCGCTGGCCGGCCGAGACCTCTCATGGTTCTGGCGCACGTGGTGGTACGAGACGTGGACGCTCGATCAGGCGATCGGCGCCGTGCAGACGGTGAACGGCAAGCTGGACGTCACGATCGAGGATCGCGGCCTCGCGCCGATGCCCGTGCGGCTGGCGATCACGCGGCGCGACGGTCGCGTCGAACGGCGCGAGATCCCCGTCGACGTCTGGCTGACCGGCGCGAAGCGCTACTCGCTGACGCTCGATGCGCCCGAGACCGTCACGTCGATCGAGATCGATCCCGAACTCGCGTTTCCGGACGTCGACCGCTCCAACAACAGGTGGACACGGCACTGAGAGCGAGTTGGCGGCCCGATCAGGGAAATACCCTGAGAATCGGGCGGGCATGGCAGACGACTTGCGACGAACGCGAGCATGGCGTTTCGCGTACATCGTTTTCCGCCGATCATCGAACCGCCCCCTCCGCGGGCATCAAGTCCGGCGGTCTTGCCGGCGCTGGCTCAGCGTGGTGCGCCCGAAGCGCTGAGTCTGTTGCGCATCGTCGCCGCGCTGCTCTACTGGCAGCACGGCCTGCAGAAGATCATCAACTTCCCGCCGTCGCCGCGCGGCCCGATGCCGTTCGTGCTCGATTCGTTGATCGGCGTCGCCGGCGTGATCGAAACGGCTGCCGGAGTCCTGCTGATCGCCGGACTGCTCACGCGTCCCGTCGCGTTCATCGCCTGCGGCGAGATGGCGGTTGCCTACTTCAAGGCGCATCTCCCGCGCGGGTTCTTTCCGATCAACAACATGGGTGAGACGCCGATCCTGTTGTGCTTCATCTTCCTGCTGCTCGTCTTCGCGGGGGCCGGCCCGTGGAGCCTGGACGCGCTGATCGCCAACCGACGCTCGCCCGTTAAGATTCGGGCGTGACAGAACGCCCATACGTGCTCGCCGAGAGCACGTGGAACCACGTTCGAGCAACTCGGTACTCCGTCGCCGTGCTCCCCTGGGGCGCGACGGAAGCGCACAACTATCACCTGCCCTACGCCACCGACAACGTCCAGGCGGAGCAGGTCGCGATTCGAGCCGCCGAGCGCGCCTGGGCGCAGGGAGCACGCGTCGTCGTGCTGCCGACCGTTCCCTTCGGCGTGAACACGACGCAGCTCGACCTTCCCCTCTGTCTCAACATGAACCCGAGCACGCAGCTCGCGCTGCTCGCCGACCTCGGGGCGTCGCTCGACGGACAGGGCATCCACAAGCTCCTGATCCTGAACGGGCACGGCGGCAACGACTTTCGGCAGATCGTGCGCGAGCTGCAGCCGCGGACTCGCGTGTTCTTGTCGGTCATCAACTGGTGGTCGTGCGTCGACGTGACGCGCTTCATCTCGGAGCCCGGCGACCATGCCGGCGAAGCCGAAACAAGCGCGATGCTGCATCTCGCGCCGGATCTGGTCCGGCCACTCGAGGAGGCCGGCTCGGGCCGCGCGAAGGCGTCGCGTCTTCGTGGGATTCGCGAGGGCTGGGCCTGGGCGCCTCGACGCTGGACGCAAGTCACCTCGGACACGGGCATCGGCGATCCCTCCAAGTCCACGGCCGAAAAAGGCGAGGCGTACGTGACGGCGGCGGTGGAGCGGATCGCCGAATTCCTGGTCGAGCTCGCGGCGGTGTCGCTCGACGACCTCTACGCATAGCACCACACCGTAGCCCCAGCGTGAGAATGGAGCGCCGCGCGGCGCGTTCATTCCGGCGTGAGCCACATCAGCTGCGGGACGTTCCTGGCTATCGCCGCGATGCGCGTCGCTGTCGCGCAGTCGCCCGCTCAGCTCAGCGCGACGTCGAACGTCGATCGCCTCGCCGCGCTCACGACTCGGTCGCCGATCCGGTTGGCTCTCAGCCGCCCTCTCGACGGCGCGGACGGCGAGTTGGCGCTCATCGTCGGCGGAGTGGACGTGACCGCGGTGTCGGAGCGAACCGATTCGACGATCGCGTACCAGCCGGGTGCGGTTCCCCTCCCCGAAGGTGACGCGGAAGTCGTCCTTTATCGCCGCGCGGGAACGCGGTGGGCAGAGATCCGGCGAATGTCGGTGCGCGTGACGCAAGCCGTGGCCGGAAACGGCATCTTCAGCCAGAGCGCGACGCTGGGCAACAAGGGCCAAGTCGCCGAGGGACGTTCCACCGGAGTTCCCGCACCCGACCGCCGCACGTTTCAGGACTTCGTGCTCAACGCGGGGCTTCGCTCCGTTGGTGAGAGCCGAGGTTGGACGCTCACCACGCAGTCCAACTACGTCGGCGTGACTCGCCGCCAGGAAGCGCTCGGATTCGCGGCCCGCGGAAACAGCGCGCCGCTGCTCGACCTTTCTGATTATTCCATCGGTCTGCGCTCGGCGACAACAGCATTGTCTCTAGGCAGCGTGACGTTCGGCGCGAGCCGCCACCTCGCCAACAGCTTCGCCGCGCGCGGCAGCACTCTGAACGTCTCGCAAGGCGCCACATCGCTCACGCTCGGCGCGATGAGCGGGTCGTCGCAGACCGGTTGGTCCGATTTCTCCGGGCTCGAGCGTCCAACCGATCGCGTTTTCGGCGCGGCCCTCGGTCAGGAGCTGTTCGCCGCGCACCCGGGCTCGCTGCGCTTCGACATGACGATCCTCGATGGATCGAAGCAGCCGCGCACGTCGTTCACGCAGGGCGCGGTGGTGGACGCCGAGCGAAGCGCCGGCGGCAGCATCCAGATGACGGCCGCGCTTCCGAACCAACGCGCCAGGCTGACCAGCGGCTACTCGCGAAGCCGCTTCGAGAATCCGGCCTCCGATCCGCAGTTGCTCGGCGACACGACGCTGAAACGCCCGCAACCGGCGACGCGCGGCGCTCGATTCGTCGAAGGCAGCGCCGTCGTGCTGCAGAATTTCTCGACGCCGTTGGGCGGACCGGCCAATCTCACGCTCGGCTTCCGCGATGAACGCGTCGATCCGCTGTTTCGGAGCGTCGCGGCACAGACCGCGGCCGATCACCAGCAGGATGGCGCCGACGCGACGGTGTCGCTCGGCGCGATCTCGGGGCAGGTCTCCCAAAGTTGGACGCGAGACAATCTCGGGCACGTCCAATCGGTCCTTACGACGCGCGGGAATGCGACGACGGCCAGTCTCGTGATTCCGGTGGCGGCGGTCGGCGGGACTCGACTCCAGCAGTACGCCGCGCTCCTGCCGATGCTCAGCTTCACGTTCAACCAGACGCGACAAGCCGCGGACGGCACACCGCTGAACGGCGCGTTTCGGCCGACCGACCTTCCCGATCAGGTGAACTCGATCGGCGATGCGACCGCGACGTGGCAGGCCGGCACGACGCGTCTCGGGCTGCACGTCAACGCCGCCAACCAGGACAACCGTCAGGCGACGCGGGAAAACGCCGATTTCGACTCGGGCGTGTTGGGCCTGTCCATCGGTCACGCGCTCGGAGCGCGGGGTGACGTGTCGCTGGATTTGGGAAACGAGTATCAGACCGCACGTGAGCGCGACGAGACCACACGAACCAGGCGCCTGACGATGAACGCCTCGTTCCGGCCTCGCGCGACGCTCAACGCGTTGGCCGCGTTCTCGGTGACCGACGTCAGGGCGCCGGCGGGGACGTCGTCGGTGAACACCGAGCAGCACCTCGAGCTCTCGCAGGGATTCAACCTCTGGTCGGCGCCGGCCAGTGACCCGCAGCGAGGTCAGCTCTTCGTTCGCTTCGCGCGAACCGGCTCCTTGGCGCCGAGCTTCGCGGCGACCGGAGTCGTTGCCCCGGCGGCACTCGGTCGCGCGCAGTGGACGGTGGCGACCGGACTCAACCTGCGACTCTTCTGATGAGCACTCGCCGATTGGTATTCGCGATTCTCGCCAACGCGGCGACGACGCTCGGAGCGCAAGTGCGCGTGAACCCGACCGGTGTGAGCGTCAGCTCGATGTCGGCCACGACGGTGTTCCTCACGTATGGCGGGTTGCGGAACGAGCGCCCCGTCGACGCGTACTGGTGCGGCGAGCTGATTGCCGCAGCACCCGGCGTCGGCACTCGCTGCGATCCGACCACGATCTACGGTCGACTCCCGGCGCGCTACGACCTCTCACAGCTCGGCGCGGCCGGGGGGGTGTTTACGGACGTGATGTCGATTCCCCCGTCCGTGGCGCGCGCCGCGTACCAGGCGGCGCTCACGGGAGCGACTTCGACCTTCTTCTACGTGCGACGCTTTCAGAGCATCTCCGGCGGGCCGGACGAGTACGTCGCCGTCACGTGTCGCCTGACCGGAGGAGGGGCGAGGGCGCCCTTCTCGCTCATCGACGTCCATCTTCAGTTCGATGGGCAGGACGCGATTCCGTTCGTCGCGCCGGGCGAACTTCCGCCGCGCGTGGCGGCTCGCATCGCGTACACCGGCACGGGACGGCTCGTCGGGCGTTGGGAGATCGTGCTCCCGGGAGAAGATCCACCGGGGACCCGCGATCTCGTCACGGAGGCCTCGCTTCCGATCGACCAACGCTCGTCGCAGCGGCGATTCACGCAGCTCGAGCGATTCAACGTCTTTCTTCCGCCCGACGGACGCGTGACGCTTCCGGGTCCCGATCCGAGTCGATTGCCGTCTGCCGTCGAGGGCACGTATCAAGTCCTGCTTCGCGTCGAGGCCAGCGACGACCGCGAGGGCGACTCCAATCTGTCGGACGCGGGCGCGGGAGTCGGCATCGTGCACAGCGGCGCGGTCGCGGGGTTTTCTCTCCCTGTTCTTCGATACGTCGTGGCGGGCGAGGGGGCGCGAACACCCGACGCGTCGGTCTCATCCTTCCGTTTGCTCGGCGCTCGCGACGGCGACACGCTCTCGGCCGACGGCGGCGTCGCGACGATGTGGATCCCGCCGGATGAGCGCGGCGTCGAGTTCTTTCGAGTCGAGGTCGCGACCGACGCGGGAGACGCGCTCTTCGCGGCGCTCCTGCCGCGTACGTCGCGTCGCTACGACGTGCCGGCGTGGGCACTCGCCAAGGGCGCCGGGAAGCCCGTGCGGTGGCGCGTCAGCGCGCTCGGCGCCTCCGGAACGGTCTTGCGCTCGAGCGCCTGGCGCCGAGTACGGAACGGCGCCACACTCCCGTCACCCAACGCGCACAGCGTGGCGCGACGCGACGAGCCATGACGCCCAACGTGCCCCACCTTCGATTGGTCGACGAGCAACGCACCGCGTCCCCCGACGCCGAACAAGCGTCGGTGGCAGGAGCGAATTCGTCGCCGGGTGAGCAGGAATCGCGCGTCGCGCCGGACGACGACGCGTCGCGCGCCCTCGAGCACGTCGTGAGTCGATTCGACGCGTTCATTCGACGGTCGGCACGGAGACACGGGCTCTCCGGAGCGGACGTCGACGAGGTGGTGCAGGAGCTGCGGCTTCGCATGTGGAGGTCGCTCGGGACCGCCGAACTCATTCGGCGCGCGAAGGCGTCGTACATCTACCGCACGGCGATCTCCGCGTCGATCGACATCATTCGCCGGCGCCGCGCGCGGCGATTCGAAGCGGCGAGCGACGACTCCGTCGCCGAGATCGCGCCCGACACGAGGCGCCGCGCTGACTCCCGTCTCGACGAGCACGAACTCGCGGACGCGGTTCATCGCGCGATCGCGATGCTCGCCGAGTCGCGGCGCGCCGTGGTGCGAATGCATCTCTCCGGTTACGAGCGCCACGAGATCGCTGATCTGCTCGGGTGGACGGAAGCCAAGACTCGCAATCTCCTGTATCGCGGCCTCGCCGATCTCAGGGAGATTCTCGAGTCCTGGGGCATCGGACCGGCAAGCGTAGAGAGGGCGAAATGAACGACGAGAAACTGCGCGACGCGTACGAGCGCGGATTGCCGCGAAGCGACGGGTCGCCCGCGCTGGATGACGTGTCGGCAGAGCGGCTCCGCCGGCTCGTCGAGGGCGAGGGTTCGGAGAGCGAACGACTCCGAACGCTCGACGTCGCGTTGTCGAGCGCCGAGGGACGGCGCGAGCTGGAGATCGCGTGGGCGGCGGCGAGGGCGGCGCGACCGCCGCGTCGGTCGTGGCAGCGGTTCACGCTTGCGGCGTCGGTGTTGGTCGTCGTCGGGCTGGGCGCGTCGACGTTTTGGCTGCGACAGCGCAATCCTCCCACGGCAACAGTGGTGCGCGGTTCGGATTCGCCGGTCACGCTCGTCGCACCGGTCGGTGAGGTGCGCTCGGATCGCGCGACTCGTTTCCTGTGGCGCGCGGTGGGGAACGCCGACCGGTACCAGATCGTCGTCGTCGACACCACCGGCACGGAGATGTATGCCGGGGAAACGCGCGACACGGCGCTGACGCTGCCGGACAGCGTGCGCCTGATGCCGGGACGGGCGTACCTGTGGTGGGTGCAGGCGCGTCTCAACGACCAGTCGACCGTGACGGCCGTGACCCAACGTCTCGTCGTGACGCCGAAATAGCCCGCGCGACGCTTCGCGCGAGGCGCGTGTGAGAATCGGCGAGGGCGCCCGTCGTTCATTCCGATGCAGGTGATCGCTTCATCGCCCGCTTTCCTTTCACGAGCGGCCCAGCGCCGCGCGAGGTGACTCTCATGAAGCTCGCCCCATCGGTAGTCGTCGCACTGCTGGTCGCCACCGGGTTCGCGGCCCCCACGCACAGCGCCCGCGCGCAAAAGCTGAACAACACCCTGACCGCGAGCGGCACCCTCGCGCTCAAGACGTTCACGCCGGTCGATTCGTTCTTCGTGAATCCGACGGTGACTCAGTTCGTGATCACCCTCAAGAACACGGTGACGGGAACGCCTACCGAGTACCGCGTGAGTCGCTTCGCCGATTTCCGCGACGCCAACTGGGCGCCGTACTCGGCGCAGCCCACGCTCGCCGTGCCGCGTAGCTGGTTCCCCCCGTCGGCGACCGACGGCACGTCGCAGATCAACCTGTACCTGCAGGTGCGCGCCAAGAACCCGCTCGGTGGGCGGCCGGCGTCGTTGGTCGACGGAAAGTTGACGGTGCAGCCCGACTTCTTCTTCAGCGAAGTGATCGGCCGCCGGATTCGAACGATCTTCGTCGGTTGAAGAGTCGGTCTACGGCGTTCCCTTCCCGCCGCTCGTGTCGCGCGTCGTCTGCGCGGCGTCGCGCGACCAGGCGAGCGGCGGGAGATTCGCTCGGCGTAGCGGCGGCGTCATCGACGCGTCGCCGATGACGGTGAACGCCGCCCAATCCGAGATTCGCGCGCCGTCACGAATGGCAGCGAGCTTCGTCTGCCGCAGCGCGTCGCCGACCGATCGACCGGCGGCCATGTTGGCGTAGAAGCGATCGACGAACGGCAAGACCGTGCGGTCGCCGATCGACCAATGCGTCACGACGACCGCGCGCGCCCCCGCCTCGAACATCGGGCCGACGAGTCCGCGCAATCCCTCGCCGCCGAGAATCTGCCCGCCAAGCGTCTCGCACGCGGACAGGACGACCAGGGCGCCGTTGAATCGGAGCGCGGCGACCTCCGCCGGCGTCAAGAAGCCGTCGTCGCCCGCGCTTGGCGCGAGCGCGAGCGCGGTGCGTGCCTGGCCTTCACCGTCGACCAACGCGTGCGTCGCGAAGTGCGCCACGGCGACGTCGCGCCAGTCGAGTGACCGCACGGCGGCCTCGCTCGCGCCCGCACGCGTGAGGACGACGCTCTTCACGCCGTAGCGGCCGACTCGATTGGCCTCGTCCGCGGAGCGCGGAAGGCGCGCGAGCGACACCTCGCGGAACCGCGTCACGGAATCGGCCGCCGGAGCGTCGGCGCGCAGTTCGAAGCGCGCCAACACGCCGCCGCGCTCGCGCGCGAACGCCGGATCACCGATCGCGAGCAGCCGGGTCGCGGTGGCGGGGGCGCGCACACCGCGCAAAGCGATCCCGACGGTCGCCGACGGAACGATCGATATCGCGTAACGCTCGACGGCGAAATGGTCGTCCGCGAGGCGGAGGCCGTCGAACGGAATTCGATACAGGTCGCCGTCGGGCGAGATCGACAGGCGCGCAACGCGCGACGGCAGCGCGCGCACGACGGGTTGCAGCAGCGCCGCGCCGAGCTGGCGGCTCAGCGCGATGGGCTCGACACCGGTCGACGCGACGCGCAGATAGCGGTCGATGAGCGGCGCGACGGTTTGCCGATCGCTCAACGACACGGCGAACGCGGTGTCGTTCGTGACGACGATGGCGGTGGTCGGCGCGCCCGCTTCGCCCAACGTGAATTCAACCAACGCTTCGTCGGCGGACAGTCGCCGCCGCACTTCGTCGATGCCGATCGTCCCGTCGGATCCCGCCAGGCGCCGGAATCCCGCGAGGGCGGCCGCCGAATCGGACATTCGGCCGAGCGTGCGCAGCGTGACGTCCGCCACCTCGCGCGCACGGACGCTCTCGATGAAGCGAAACGCCGATGGCAAGCGCCCGCCGGCGACGAGTCCGGCGACGAGCTCGGGATACGCGTCGCTCAGACCGCCCCAGTCGCCGCGGAGCTGAGCGAGACCCGCGCGGAGATCGTCGGTGCTCATGACCCGCCGGCGGAGCGCGATCGACGCCGACAGATAGGCGACCGCGCTGTCGGCGGTCGCGACGCGGTGCTCGCGCAACGCAAGCTGCGCCTCGAGCGCGGCGAACGGCATCGTTTGGAGATTGACCTGGTCACCCGAGCGCCAGTCGAAATTGGGACGAGCCAGGGCGAGCAGTGAGTCGGCCGTTCGCAAGTCGCCGCGCAGCATCGCGAGCCGCGCGCGATACACAGGGAGCTCGACCTGCCAACCGGAGTTCGCCGACGCGCGCGCCAATCGCGTTCCCTCGTCCAGCGCGCGCTGCGCGCTGTCGAGTCGACCGGCTCGCATCTGTGCGGTCGCCAGCAGCTTGAGCGATCCGACCGCGTTGAAGGTCAGGCCCGCGCGGCCGAACGCGGCGACCGACTGCGTGTACTTCGCGCAGGCCTCGTCGAACGAGCCGCGCGTCTCGGCGACGAACCCCTCGAACTGCAGATCGACGGCGAGGCCCCACAAATCGCCGTACGAGGAGTGAAGCGCCGACGCGCGCTCGGCCTGCGCGCGCGCCGACTCGACGTCGCCGAGCGCGAAGTAGAGATCGGCGAGATCCGTTCGCGCCCAGGCCTCGGTTTGCGTGAATCGCGCCAGGCGCGCATCGCGCACCGCTCGCTCCAGGTCGGCGCGAGCTCGGACGAAGTAGCCGCGCGTGAGCCTGGCGTAGCCGAGCCATTGGCTCGCCGACGCGGCGCCGTACGGAAAATGAATCTGCTCGAAGATCTGTACGGCTTCGGCGGCGGCGCGCTCGGCGGCGTAGAAAGAGCCGGAGCGTTCGAGCAGCGTTGCCAAACCGACATCGCAGATGCCGAGCTCGCGGAGCGCGTTGCCCTTGCGGGCAACGCGAATGCCCTCGGCGAGTCGACCGCGGCCGGTGGTATCGCCGGCTTGCTCCGTGAGCAGACCTTCGGTGCACAGCAACTCCGCGGTTTCGTCGGGCGTCGGATTCGCGGCGATCGATCGCGCCTCGCGCAGCAGTTCGAGCCCGACCTTCGGTCCGGCGCGCCGGCTTCGCAACTTTCCGACGTTGATGATGGCCTGAAACGCGATGTGCCAGTCGCCCGCGGCGAGATCCTCGGCGCGCGCCTGCATGAAGAGGGAGTCGGCGCGGACGACGTCGGAGCCGATCGCGCGCCAGAGCGCCATGGAAACGTGCGCGGCGGCCGTGTATTGAGAGCCGCCCGGCTGCAAGCGGATGATTCGGTCGTAGAGCGAGTCCGCCCGCTCGTACTGGTAGCGTTGCTG
Organism: uncultured Gemmatimonadaceae bacterium; assembly: GCA_963736315.1. Taxonomy (GTDB): domain Bacteria; phylum Gemmatimonadota; class Gemmatimonadetes; order Gemmatimonadales; family Gemmatimonadaceae; genus JAQBQB01. The sequence goes on from CAVTOB010000003.1 coordinate 636,909, forward strand.
CGCGAGCGCGGCGAGCGCGAGCAGCGCGCGACGGTCGTTCGGATTTCTCGAAGCGGCGGTCGTCCACTCGCGCTCATGGCGTGCTTCCGTGCCGGTCTCGACCGCGGCCTGCGCGGATCGAACGATGCGCCACGCGTCGCCCGCGTCGGCGGGCTTGGCCTGCTGGGGCGGGGCCGGGGCGGCGCCGACGAGGGCGACGATCGCGAATGCGAATGCGATTGTTGTCATGAGACGTCCTCAAGGGCGAACCGGGTGGAGGAAACGCCCGCCGATGTCCCCAGTAGGCAGCGGTGGAGGCGAACCGTCAAGATTGCGTGCGTTGGGGCCGATCTCACCTCGGCCGGTCCGACCGCGCGCAGATCGAGGCTTTGAGAACGTTGCTCTCGACGCGCGCCGGGCGAAGCTGGCGCTGACCGTCGACGATTCGGACCTCTTCACCGACCGTCGCGCGAACCTGGAGATAGAGCGTCACGCGGTGCGAAGGCCGCGCTGCGTCGCAGGGGTCGCCGGTCGCCTCGTACCAATCCCGCAAGACGGGCGTGTCCGTGTAGGTCTGCCACTCCGCGCCAAGAAAGTCCGCGCGATGGCTCACGCGATACTCGGACGGCCGCGCGCCGACCGTGGTGTGAACGAGGGCGACGGCGACGGCGGCACCCGACACCGTGTCGCCGCCGGCGTTGATCGAGAACGCGGTCAACACCGGCGGCTGTCCGCCCGCCCCCCGCTGCGCGACGGCGCGCGCGGGATCGCTGGTGATGAACGCGACGAGAACCGCCGCGCGAACGTGGCGCGCTGGCGAGGCCATATGACGAATAGACGGCGCCCGGCGCCGGGAATTCTCGCCCCGACGAAACGTCGGTGCGCCGCTTCCATTCCGGGGTGTCCGTCGAAAGCTTTGTGAGCGATGACGGGTCCCCCCCGCCCACTCACCGAACGTGAACGTGCCGCGCTCGCCGCGGCGTGCGACGCATTTCATCCATCCCTCGCCCCCGAGGGGACGGATGACCCGGCGCTCTTCGCCGCCAGCGCCAGCGGTCTCGGCGTTCCGCGCGCGGCGGAAGACGCGATCGACATGCTCGCCCCCGCCGATCGGCGCGCGCTGCTGCGGCTGTTGCGGCTGCTCGGGGGCCCGCTTCTCGGCCTGACGATCGGCAAACCGCGCCGTCTCTCGGCGATGAAACCAGCCGACCGCGACCGGCTGCTCCGTTCGATGTCGACGAGCCGTATCCCGCTTCTGCGCAGCGGATTCCAGGCGCTCAGGCGACTTTCGAGTTTCTTGTATTACAGCACGATCGACAAGAACGGCCACAACGCCGTGTGGCCACGCATCGGGTACACGCCGTCGCCGCGAGGCGCGGTCGGCGCGAGCAGCGTCCGCAGCATGCGCTATGACACCGACGCCACGGTCGATTGCGACGTCTGTGTCGTGGGATCAGGCGCCGGCGGCGGGACGGTCGCCGGAGAGCTCTCGACGCGCGGCTACAAGGTCGTTCTGATCGAGAGCGGCCCTGGCGATCAGGCGCCGAACTTCTCGCAGGGCGAGCTCGATGGAACGCGTCGCCTCTATCTCGACAGCGGTCTCACGGCGACGCACGATCTCGGCGTCGCGATTCTCGCCGGCTCCTGCCTCGGCGGCGGCACGACGGTGAATTGGCAGACGTGCCTTCGCACGCCCGACTACATCCGCGACGAATGGGCCGAGCGTTCGGGATGCGGGCTGTTCACGAGCGACCGGTTCAGCCGGGCGCTCGACATCGCCGCGATTCGCCTCGGCGCGTCGCGCGACGAGAGCGAGGTGAATCCAAACAACGCGGCGATTCGGCGCGGCTGCGAGTCGCTCGGCTACGAGTGGTCGGTCACCGAGCGAAACGCGCGCGGCTGCGACACCGAACAATGCGGGTACTGCATCTACGGCTGTCGCGCGGGGGGAAAACAGTCGACCGTCGTCACGTACCTCCAGACCGTTCCGCGAGGGCGGAGATCCTCGATCGTGACCGACTGCCGAGCCGATCGCCTGATCATCGAACGCAACCGGGTCGAGGGCGTCATCGCGACGACGCGGGACGCCGCCGGGTCGATCGTGACGACCGAAATTCGGGCGAAGGTCGTCGCCGTGTGCGCGGGAGGCATCGGAACGCCGACGTTGCTCGAGCGCTCGGGCGTCTCGCTTCCACAGCTTGGACGCAACCTGTTCATTCACCCGACAACGGCGGTCGCGGGTGTGTACGCCGATCCCATCGAGGCCTGGCGCGGACCCCCGCAGTCGATCATGTCGGCGCAGTTCGAGCGCGTCGCGGGCAACTTCGGCTTTCGCCTCGAGGCGGCGCCCGCGCATCCCGGGCTTCTCGCCATCGCCGCGCCGTGGACTTCGGCACGGGCGCATCGCCGGTTGATGCAGCGCGCCGCCCACGTCGCTTCGATGATCGCGCTCACGCGCGACTCATCCGGCGGGCGGGTTCGCGCCAAGGCCGACGGCAGCGTACGGATCGACTACAAGCTGGGCAAGTCGGAACGCGCGCTGGTCGCGCAGGGTATTTCGGCCGCGGCGCGTGTTCATCTCGCCGCTGGAGCGGACGAAGTACATACCCTCCACACCCGCGGTTTGGCGCTCGCGAAGTCCGCCTCACCGGCGGAGGTCGACGCCTTCTACCGCCGCATCGAGAACGAGCCGGTGGATCGGAACTGGTCATCCCTGTTCAGCGCGCATCAGATGGGCACGTGCCGGATGGGAATGGACGGATCGACGGCCGTGTGCGACGAGCGGGGCCAGGTATTCGGCGTCTCGGGTCTCTACGTCGCGGATGCGAGCGCCTTTCCCGCGTCGAGCGGGGTAAACCCGATGCTCACGGTTGTGGCGATCGCGACGTGCGTCGCCGAGGGAATCGCGAACGGTGAGGAGTGACGCTAGGATTCGTCGGTCGATGCCTCGAACTGCACTGCGCGCCCTCCTGGTCATGGCCTCGACCGCCGTGTTGTCGACGCCGGCCATGGCTCAGACACGCAACGCCCAGGCGGCGGTCGCCGCGTCGCCCGTAGATCCCCTGCATCAGACGGGACGCAACGTCACGATCTCGCTGCTGACGATGGGAAACGGCACGCAGGTGTGGGAGCTCTTCGGCCACAACGCCATCGAGATTCACGACCTGGTGAGCAACCGGGACACCGTCTTCAACTGGGGCGTGTTCGATTTTCGCCAGCCGCATTTCATCCAACGATTTCTCAAGGGAACGATGCTCTACTCCATGGGCGGCGACTCCATGGACAACATCCTTCTCGAGTACCACTACTGGAACCGTTCGGTGGTCGCGCAGGAGCTGGATCTCACGGCCGAGCAAAAGGATTCGGTCTTGGCGGCGATTCAGCGGAACGCGCAGCCCGAGAACGTTCAGTACCGCTATGACTACTTCCGCGACAACTGCTCCACGCGGGTGCGCGACATCCTCGACCACGCGATGGGCGGCTCTCTACGAAAGGAGTCGGCGGGGCTGACGGGAACCACATATCGGTGGCACGCCCTGCGGTTGATGCAAATCCTGCCGGCGATCATGCTCGGCGTGGACATCGGACTCGGCCGCCCGTCGGACTTCGACCTCTCGAAGTGGCAGGCCATGTTTCTGCCGCGGCAGCTGCACGACTTCGTCGCGGGCATAGTCGTGACGGACGGCGCCGGCGCAAGCCACCCGCTGGTTCGTCGCGAGATGGTGCTCTTCCAATCGACGCGAGCGGGAGTCGAGCCCGATGCGCCGCCGCGTTTCGGGATCTGGGCGCTGCTCGGCGGCATCGCGGTGGCCGCGCTGTTCCTCTGGCTCGGCGTGGCCGCGACGAGCCGCGGGGATTGGACGCGCGTCGCGGCAAGCATCCTGATCGGGCTGTGGTCGCTGGCGGCCGGACTGCTGGGCACGATCCTCTTTTTGCTGTGGACCGCGACCGACCACGTATTCGCGCATCAGAATGAGAACCTGCTGATCTTCAATCCGCTCTGGCTGGCACTCGTCGTGCTCGTTCCGATCTTTCTGTTGTCGGGCCGCGCGGCCGGCGCCACGAGAGCGATCGCGCTAGCGACAGCCGCGCTGGCCGCGATCGGGTTCCTGGCGCATTTCGTCGGACTGTCCTCGCAGAACAACCTCCCGATCATCGCGCTGGGCCTGCCGCCGGCCCTCGCCCTCGCTCTCGTTACCGCGCGACGTCCAGTACGGGCAGACCGGCCGCGCGAAGCTTTGCGTTGACGGCGGCAAGCTCCGTCGTGCGAAGCGCGGTCCACCGGGCATTCACCGCGTCAGACGTTCGCTTGGCGTCGAGCACGGTCGCCATCCCCTGAGCGGTCAGCTCCGTGTCCGTTTCGTCGAGCAGAGACAGCGCCGAGAGAAGCTGCGCGTTGGTCGACGCGATGCTCGGCTGAGCGGCGGCACCGCGTCCGCCGCGACCGCCCGCGGGTGCGCCACCACCCCCGCCGCCCCGACGACCGCCGCCGGCCTGGCCGGCGAGCGCGCCCAACTGCGCGTCGTAGGTCGATAGAGTCTGCGCGAGCGACGCGTCGGCGCGGCCGCGTGTTTCGCCGATCTTTGCGCGCAGGTCACGGACCTGCGACGCGGTCACCGAATCGCGCGCGACGGCGTCCCACAGCGTGACGGCCAGCGCGTGCTGCCGCGCGAGGATTTCGGGCGGCGTCTTCACGCGCGGGTCCATCTTGAGCGTGAGCGGCTGTGATTGTGTCTTGTCGCCGACGGTGAGCCGAACCTTGTAGCTCCCCGCGATGGCCAATGGGCCGCGCGGTTCGCGCGGCGTGTCGAACGGGACCGCCGAGATCGGATACTGTCCGGGTTGCGCGCTCGTGCCGGCGGGCGGCGAATAGTGCAGATCCCAGACGAAACGGTGAAAGCCCGGCGCCGCCGACAACACTTTCGTCGGGCGGATCCAGTACGCCGGCGTCTCGCCGAGGTCCGCGGGCGCCATCGACGTGTCGCGGCTTGAGTAGCGCCGGATCACGCGATTGCCCGCATCGAGAATCTCGAGCGTCGCGTCGCCGCCGGCGCCGGGCCCGACGAAGTAGTCGACGATCGCGCCGTCGGGCGGGTTCTGCGCGCCAGGCTCGTCGGGAGGAATCGGCGTGTCCGGGTATTTCGCCGAGCGGAAGCGGATCGCCGTCGCCGGTTTGAAGAGCGTGAGCGCGGCCGACGATGTGTTCGCGGCGAGCTCCCGCAGCGGCTCGATGTCGTCGAGGATCCAGAACGACCGCCCGTGCGTGCCGACCGCGATGTCGTCGTCCTTGAGCACGAGGTCGCGAATCGACGTCGCCGGCATGTTGAGGCGGAGCGACGACCAGTGGTCGCCGTCGTCGACCGAGACCCATACCTGCGTCTCGGTTCCGGCGAAGAGGAGCCCGCGGCGCTTGGAATCTTCGCGGACCACGTTCACGATCGCGCCGTCGGGAATGCCGCTCGTGATCCGCGTCCACGTTTTGCCGCCGTCGTGGGTGCGGAAAATGTGCGGCCGCATGTCGTCGAGACGAATCGTGTTGACGGCGGCGTAGGCCGTCTTCGCATCGAAGCGCCCGGCATCGATGATCGACACCTTGCTCCACGGACGATCGCGCAATTCGGGCGGCGTGACGTCGGTCCAGTGCAATCCGCCGTCGGCCGTCGTGTGAATCAGTCCGTCGTCGCTGCCGGCCCAGATCCGCTTGATGTCGACGTACGACGGCGCGACGGTGTACACGACGCCCGGGTGTCGCGCCCGCGCCGGCGCCGAGCTCGCGTAGACGCCGACGTTCGCGGGAACGATCGAGTCGGTGCGCGTGAGGTCGGGACTGATCGCCGACCACGTCTTGCCGCCGTTCGTCGTCTTCCACACGACGTTCGACGCGAAGAACAGCGTGTGAGGATCGACCGTCGAGAACACCAGCGGCGCGGTGCGCAACGTTCGATAGTCGCTGACCCCGCCGGGCGGTGCCCCGCCGCCGCGCCCGATGCGCGGGCCGACCTGCTCGACCAAACCGGTGCGCCGGTCGTAGCGCGTCACCTTGCCGCCGTAGACGATGTCGGGGTCGAGCGGATCGGGCGCGACGTACGCGTATTCCTCGACGCCCACGGGATGCCAATCCCACGCCAGGATCCGGCCGTCGTCGCCGCGGCTCCGCACGCACGCCGACCCCGACTCCTGCTGCCCGCTGCACACGCGATACGGAAACGCGTTGTCGGTCGACACGTGATAGAACGCGGCCGTCGGTTGATTGAGCCACGAGCTCCACGTCGCGCCGCCGTTGACCGTGACGATCGCGCCCTGGTCGCCGACCAGCAGAATCACGTTCGGATCGATCGGGTTGATCCACAGGCGCTGGTAGTCGTCGCCGCCCGGCGCGCCGCGAAACGCCTTGAACGTCCTGCCGCCGTCGGTCGATTTCCACGACACGACGGTCGCCGTATAGACGACGTCCGGATTTTTCGGATCGACCTTCACCTCGGCCGCGTCGGAGGGGCGGGTCGCCACGCGATCGTCAGTCGTCGCCAGGCGCCAGCTCTCGCCCGCGTCGTCCGATCGATACAATCCGGCGCCGCGGCGCGCTTCGACCGTCGCGAACATCCGGCTCGGCAGACTCGGCGCCACCGTGATGCCGATCCGGCCCAGTCCATCCTGCTCGAACGTCGGCAACCCGGTGCCAAGTCGTTTCCACGTGGCGCCCGCATCGGTCGATTTGAACAAGCCGCTGCCAGGGCCGGAAAACGCGCCGTTCTCCCACGGCCCCTGGCGCGCCTCCCACAACACCGCGTAGACGACGTCCGGGTTCACAGGATCGAGCACGACATCGACCGCGCCGGTGTTTTCATCCTTGTAGAGAATTTTCTGAAATGTCTTTCCGCCGTCGATGGACTTGAAGAGTCCGCGCTCGGCGTTAGGGCCGTACGGGTGGCCGAGGACCGCGACGTACAGGCGATCGGGGTCGCGCGGATCGACTACGATTTGCGGGATCTGCTGGCCGTCGCGCAAACCGAGGTGCGTCCAGGTCGCGCCGGCGTCGGTGGACTTGTAGATGCCGTCGCCGACCGAGAGGTCGGGGCGTTGGAGCCCTTCGCCGCTGCCCACGTAAACGACGTTCGGATTCGAGGGCGCAACGGCGATGGCGCCGATCGAGCCGGTGGGCTGTTCGTCGAAGATCGGATTCCACGTGCGGCCGTAGTCGGTCGTCTTCCATACGCCGCCGTTCACGACGCCGACGTAGAACACGTTCGGTTGATTCGGAATGCCCGCCGCCGCCTTCGTGCGGCTGGCGCGATACGGCCCGATCATCCGCCAGCGCATTTCCGAATACGTCGACGGGTCGATGCGCTGCGCGGCGAGCGCGATGGGACATCCGGCCAGGAGAGCGAGCGACAAGCGCGAGAGGCGCACGGTGGTGACTCGGATTTCGAGGGAAGGCGGCGAGACCGCGCCGGCGCCGGATTGTCGCACGCAGGGTTCCCGTCGGCAAGAGATTTCGGCCATGAATGAACTTCTCCTTTCACTGGTCGATCACATGCGATGGGCCGACGCGATCGTCGCCGAATCGCTGCAACGGCACGCGGCGCCCGATCGCGAGGCGGCGCGGCTGTTCGCGCACATCGCCTCCGCCGAACACCTGTGGTTCGCGCGCATCGAGGGACGGCCGGCGGCGCACGACGTTTGGCCGGCGGCCATGGCGCCAGCCCACGCGGCGGCGCTCGCGGCGGAACACGCGGATCTCTACCGGCGGCTGGTCGACGGCGCGAACGCGGAGCAACTGGCCCGGCGTGTCGCCTACCGCAACAGCGCCGGACGGGACTTCCGCAGCCGCGTGTCCGACATCGTGACGCACGTCGCAATGCACGGCAGCTACCACCGCGGTCAGATCGCGCGGCAGCTACGCTCGGCCGGGTTGGAGCCGCCGTATACCGACTTCATTCAGTACACGCGTCGCGATCAGTAGGCACATCCGACAATAACCGTTCGCGAATCGGGTTCCCGGCATCGATTCTGCCCTTCTTCACCGAACCGGTCCGCCGCACACGCGAGGCCGGTACGAAATGGGGGAGGAGAACGACCATGCCAAGAATACGAATTCAAGGGGCCGCGGCGATGCTCGTCGCGGCACTGATTGCCGGCGCGTGCGCGCGCTATCACGAGGCGTCGGCCGGCGGAGACGTGATCAGTGCACGAGATGCAGCCGAGACGGTGGTGCTGCACGTTCAGAACCTCGGGTTGAACACGGTCGAGCTGCGGGCGATTCAAGACGGGCGGTCGAGATTCATCGCTTCGGTCAGTCCCCGCGACACGTCCAGCATCCTGCTCGATCCGCTGCTCTTCCCGACGGCGAACTTGTTCATCGCCGCCTACGCACAGGCCGGGGCACAACGGGTCGTCGTCGGCCCCCTCGCCGCCGGCAAGGGTGACGAGATCGATCTCACCGTTCAGGAAGGGTTGATCGGGAGTCAGGCGAACGTTCATCGCTGATGACGGCGCGCAGCTCGGACAGTCGTTTTTGGATGAACCGGCGCTCCGGCTCGAGGGTCGCGAGCGCCAACGCCCGTCGGTAGTCGCGAGCCGCGGCGTCGATCTTTCCGACGCGACGAAGCAAGTCGGCGCGAACGGCGTAGAGAAGGTGGTAGTCGGATAGCTCGCCGCGTGCGTGGATCGCGTCCACGAGAAGAAGCGCGGCCGCCGGCCCGTCCACCATCGCGACGGCGACCGCGTGGTTCAACTCGACGACGGCGCTCGACGTGTGCGACATCAGCAGCGCGTACAGCCCGGCGATCTGTCGCCAATCGGTCTCCGCGGGCGACGCGGCGCGCGCATGAAGCGCGGCGATCGCCGCCTGAATCGCGTACGGTCCGGCGCGACCACGCCTCAGCGTGTCGTCCACCAGCGCGAGCCCCTCGGCGATCTGCGCTCGATTCCACCGCGACCGGTCCTGATCCTCGAGCAGTATCAGCTCGCCGTCCGGTGAGCTGCGGGCCTCGCGCCTCGCGTCGTGCAGCAGCATCAGGGCGAGCAGCGCCGCGGCTTCTCGTTCGTCGGGCATCAGCGTCCCGAGCAGTCGGGCGAGGCGAATCGCCTCGGCGCAGAGCTCGCGACGAACGAGCGCGTCGCCCGCCGTGGCCGCGTACCCCTCGGTGAACACCAGATAGATCACCGTCAGCACCGAATCGAGCCGTTCGGCGAGCTCCGCGGCCGGCGGAACGCGGTACGGAATGCGAGCGTCGCGAATCTTCGCCGTCGCTCGCACCAGCCGCTGCGCCATCGTCGCCGATGGGACGAGAAACGCGCGCGCGATCTCGTCGGTGGTGATCGAACAGACGGTGCGCAGCGTGAGCGCCACCTGCGCCTCGCGCGCCAGCGCCGGGTGACAGCACGTGAACATCAGCCGCAGGCGATCGTCTTCGACCTCGTGCTCGGATTCGTCGCCGGAGACTTCACTCGCGCGGCTCTCGAGGACCGATGCGGCAAGCAGCGGGCTTCGCTCGACGAGCCGCGCCTCTTTCCTCATTCGATCTATGGCGCGATGACGACCGGTGCTCACGAGCCACGCGCGCGGATTCTCAGGCCACCCGCTATTGGGCCACTTCTCCACGGCGACGGCAAACGCGTCTTGCGTCGCCTCCTCGGCGGCATCGAAGTCGCCGAGGAGGCGGATCAACGTCGCGCGAACGCGCCCAGATTCATCGCGATAGAGCGCCGCGATTCGGTCGTGGGAGGGGGCGCTCGCCGTCACGCCGGAACAGGCGCCGTCATTTCCTGGATGGGGCGCACCTCGATCGCTCCGGTCCGCGCGCCGGGAATTCGCGCGGCGAGCGAGATGGCGGCGTCGAGATCCGGCGCGTCGACGAGATAGTAGCCCGCGAGCTGCTCTCGCGTCTCGGCGAACGGACCATCGGTCGTCTGACGCTTTCCGTTGCGCACGCGGACGGTGGTCGCCGTCTTCGTCGACTGGAGCCCGTTTCCGCCCTTGTAGTTGCCGCTCGCGGCGATGCTCTCCGTGTATTCTCGATACTCGTTCGACATTTCCCTCGACGCCGTATCCGGCGAGACACGATCCGCTTCGTTCAAGTAGATGAGCAAGAGGTACTGCATGTGGCCGTCTCCTGAAAGTGAGTTGTCGTGCGCTGCAACCGACAACTAGTCGAACGAAGCCGCCGAAAATCGACGCGGCCCGCGAAGACCTTGGGCAGGTTAAGGTTACGCCCATTGATTGACCCGGGCGACCGAACCCGGGTTATAGGGGTAGAAGCGCCCGCGATCGGTTCGTAGGTTTTGCCGAGTCGGCTCTTTCACCGGTGGCACCCCCAATGAAGGCACACAAACAAGCGATGCGCCCCAACACGGCGCGCACGATGCTCGGTCCTTGGATCACGGCTCTGCTCGCCTTGGTGCTTTCGGCACCGCGCGCCCTGCAGGCGCAGGCGGCTCCGCCTCCCGCCGCGGGATTCTCGAGGCTTCAGGGCTTCGTGATCGACAGCGTGCACAACGGGCCGTTGGCGAAGGCGGTCGTGCTGATCGAGGGGGCATCTCTTCAGACCGTGACAGATATTGACGGGCGCTTCACGATCGACAGCATTCCGCCCGGACAACACCGGATCATGGTGTTGTCCGCGGTTCTCGATACGCTCGGGTTGTCGATGCGGACTCCAGCCTACACGTTCACGGCGGACAAGACGAACGAGCTCGACCTCAGCATTCCGAGCCCGGAGCGCATCGCGAACGCGATCTGCCCGTCGGCGCAGCGCATGCGCGGCCCCGCGGTCATGGTCGGGTTCGTGCGCGACCCCGATACCAAGGAGCCCGCGATCGGCTCGAAGGTGCAGTTGGTCTTCAACGAGAAGGATCTCATCGGCCGCCCGCAGCCTCGCCTGCGTGAAGCGACGGTCGATTCCTCGGGCCTGTACAAGATCTGCGGCCTCCCGGGCGACATGAGCGGCAAGGTGCAGGTCTTCCGCAACGGCGTGAGCTCCGGCGAGGTGCCGGCCGAAGTGAGCAATGGGTTCCTCGCGCTGCGTGGGTTCAGCATCGTCGGCAAGCACGAGACGATGGTCGCGATCAAGACCGACAGCGGGAAGACGAAGATGGTGGCGCGCGGAACCGCGCGCGTCACCGGCAAGGTGATCGACAAGAAGGGGCAGCCGCTGCGCGACGCACGCGTCTCGCTGCAGGGCGGAAGCGACGTCGTGCTGACGAAGGTGAACGGCGAGTTCACTCTCGACAGCCTGCCGTCGGGGACCCAGGCGCTCCAGGTCCGAAAGCTCGGATACTCGGTGACCGAGGTCGCCGTCGAACTGTCGGCCCGCGAGCCGGCGCGGACGACCGTCACGATGAGCGACGCCGTGCCGCTGCTGCAGACCATGCGCGTCGAGGCGTCGAAGGACAAAGCGCTCTCGGACGTGGGATACCTGCAGCGCAAGCAGACCGGCATGGGCTACTTCATGGACGGCGACCAGATCAACAAGGACGCGATCTCGTTCGCCGACGTCATGCGCGTGGCGCCCGGTCTCAAAGTCATGCCGCTGGGCGACGGCCGCACCTACGTGATCACCGACTCGCGCAACCCGGCCGGCAGCGGCTGCGTGAACTTCTACGTCGACGGCTCGCGGTGGACCGAGATCACGCCCGGCGACGTCAGCACGTACGTGCGCCCCGACGAGCTGGTCGCGGTCGAGATCTACCACGGATCGGAGACGCCGCCGCAGTACACGACGCCCGGCATGTCCAGCTGTGCCACCGTCGTCGCGTGGACGAGGGCGCGCATCCGCAGTCAGCCGGCCAAGAAGCCCTGACGTGAACCGGAGCCGCTCGGCGTGAGCCCTCGCGTCCGCGTCTTCGCGCACAGCGAGATCGCGACGGAGTGCGACGCGTGCGGCATCCGGTTTCACATCACCGCGGGCGGCGCGTGCGTGAAGTGCCGTCGCGTGCTTTGCGCTCGCCACTTGTACGGTTCGTGGCTGCGCCGGCTTGCGGTCGACTTTGGCGCGGCCGCGGTGTGCGTCACGTGTCGGCAGACGGCTGGGGCGTGACGCGCCACGAGGCGCAGGACCCAGAGTTCGAGCGCCGCGTCCGCGGCAGCTTCGATCGCCAGCGTTTCATGGGCACGCTCGGCGCGCGTCTCGCGCGAGTCGAGCCGGGCGAGGTGGACATCGAGCTGACGGCGCGTGAGGAGCTCACGCAGCAGCACGGGTTTCTTCACGCCGGCGCGCTCGCGACCGTCGCCGACAGCGCGTGCGGCTACGCCGCGCTGTCACTGATGCCGGCGGGCGCCGCGGTCCTGAGCATCGAGTTCAAGATCAACATGCTCGCGCCGGCCAAGGGCGACCGCGTCGTGGCGCACGGCCGCGTGCTACGCGCCGGCAAGACGATCACCGTGTGCCGCGGGGACGTCATCGCCCACTCGGCGGACGGCGAGCGCCTCGTGGCGACGATGGTCGGCACGATGATGACCGTGCGCGACCGCGGCCTCGCCGACTGACGCGCCCCAACCCCCTGGCTCAGCCCAGCAGCGTCCGCAGCTTGTCGATGGCGATGTTGCCGCCGCTCACGACGGCGGCGATGCGTTGGCCGTCGCGCATCGGAACTGCGCGCGATAGCACGGCCGCCGTCGCCGCGGCGCCGCCCGGTTCCGCAAGCAGTTTCGCGCTGACGAGAAGCTCGCGCACCGCGTCGGCGATCACGTCGTCGTCGATGAGCACGACGTCATCGACATAGCGGCGGACGATCTCGAAGTTGACCTGGCCGGCCATCGGCGCGGCGAGGCCGTCGGCGATCGTGTTCACCGATTCGAGTGTGACGGCGCGCCCAGCGTCGAGGCTGAGACGCATCGACGGCGCGCCGCGCGGTTCCACGCCGAATACGCGAATGCCCGGATTCATCTCCTTGATCGCCACGGCCATGCCGGAGATCAGTCCGCCCCCGCCGATGGGTATCACCACCGCGTCGAGCTCTCCGGCCTGCTCGACGAGCTCCATTCCCGCGGTGCCGGCGCCGGCGCAGACCACTTCGTCGTCGAACGGGTGCACGAAGACGAGGTTGCGCTCCTTCTCGAGCTCCCGAGCGCGCTCGATCGCCTGGATGCTGGTGGCTCCGTGCAACACGACCTCGGCTCCATATCCGCGGCTCGCTTCGATCTTGGCCGGTGACGCCGCTTCGGGCATGACGACGACGGCGTGTATCCCGGCGGAACGCGCGCCCCAGGCGAGCGCCTGGGCGTGATTCCCGGCCGACACGGTGACCACACCCCGCGCGCGCTCCGACGCGCCGAGCCGGCTCAGCTTGTTGAGCACGCCGCGGACCTTGAACGATCCGGTCTTTTGAAGGTTCTCGCATTTGAGAACCAAGTGAACGCCCACGCGCTCCCCGATGCGGGTGGCCGACATCGTGGGGGTGACGTGGACGCGACCGGCGATGCGCTGGCGGGCGTCGCGTATCTCGTTCAATCCGATCATCGTCGAAATATGAGACTCGCGTCCGCGAGCAACCACCCGGCACGCGACCGGCCGGGCTGATTACATTGGCGCGTGCTCACACGACAGGACAGCGTCATCATCGGCGCCACCGTGGCCGCGGTCGTCGCGGCCGCGGTGCTGCGCGTGGCCGGCGCGAACGACGTGCTACGCTTCCTCGCGGCCGCGGCGGCCCTGTCGCTGCTCGCCATGAACGTGTCGCGCGGGACGGAGCAGCTCGGCGCCCACCTCGGCCCGGCCGCGACAGGTATTCTCCAGGCGGCGCTCGGCAATCTTCCGGAATTGCTCGTGTGCACGTTCGCGCTGCGCGCCGGGCTGGTGTCGGTGGTCCAGGGCGCGTTGATCGGCTCGATCCTCGCGAACTCGCTGTTGATCCTCGGACTGGCGATCCTCGTCGGCGGCCTCAAACACGGCCGAATGCACTACGACGCCGAGTCGCCGCGATTGATCGTCTCGTTGATGATGCTGGCCGTCGCCGCGCTCACGATTCCAACGCTGGCGGCGGAGCTGCACACGCCGGCGGCCGGGCACGAGAAGCCGCTGAGCGTCGCCTGCTCGCTGTTGCTGCTGGCCGTCTTCGTGGCGAGCCTGCCGTTCTCCCTGGGCTCCGACCCGGACCGGTCCGCGCGTCCGATCAGTATCACCGCGACCGTCCCGGAGTGGTCCATCTCGCTCGCGACCACGACGCTGGCGTGCGCGTCGGTCGGCGCGGCCGTGGTGTCCGACTGGTTCGTCGAAGCGCTGAAGCCGGCGATCAACGCGCTACACATCTCGGAAGCTTTCGCGGGTATCGTGGTCGTGGCGATCGCCGGCAATGCCGTCGAGAACGTCGCCGGAATCCGCCTCGCGGCGAAGAACAGACCTCAGTACGCGATGAGCGTGATCCTCAACAGCTCGCTGCTCATCGCTTTGGTCGTGATTCCGATCCTCGTACTGTTCTCGTTTTCGTTCGGCGGCGGCGCACTCACACTGGTGTTGCCCCCCTCCTCATCGCCGCCCTTCTCCTCAGCACGCTGACGTCCGCGATGATCGTGAACGACGGCGAGGCGACGTGGATCGAGGGGGTTGCGTTGATCGGCTTGTACGGCATTTTCGCCGCGGCGTTCTGGTGGGGCTGAGACTCGATTCGAGGGAGGACGATCGATGACACGCGTCACCCTGTTGGCGGTTCTCGTCTCGTTGGCGACGAGAACGCACGCTCAGTGGGTTCCTCAGCAAAGCGGAACGAACGCCGAGTTTCGCGGGCTCGTCGCGATCAGCGCGTCGGTCGTGTGGGCGAGCGGCACGCGCGGCCGCGTCGCGCGAACGACCAATGGCGGCGCGACATGGTCGGTCGATTCGGTGTCCGGTGCGTCGGGGCTCGACTTTCGCGCCATCGCGCCGCGGAGCGACCGCCTTGCGTGGGTCATCAGCGCGGGGCCCGCCGAGCAGGGACAGGCGCAGATCTACCGAACGACCGACGGCGCGAACTGGATCCGTCAATTCACGACGGTGCAAACGGGCGTCTTCCTCGATGCGATCGCGTTCTGGGACGATCGCCACGGCATCGCCATGAGCGACCCGGTCGGCGGGAAGCTGTTCATCCTCGCCACCGACGACGGCGGTGAGACCTGGACTCAGGTTCCGGCCGATGCCGCGCCTCCCGTGCTTCCCGGCGAGGCGGCCTTCGCGGCGAGCGGCACGTGTCTCGTCGTACAGGGATCGTCGAACGTGTGGATCGGCACTGGAGGCGGTGCGCGGGCGCGCGTCTTTCGCTCGACCGACCGCGGACGCACGTGGCAGGTGGCCGACACCCCCCTTCACGCCGGCAACGCGGCGTCGGGAATATTCTCGCTGGCGTTCAGCGACTCGCGGCGCGGTGTGGCCGTGGGCGGCGAGTACTCCAAGCCGAGGGAGGAGTTCGACAACGTCGCGGTGACCGACGACGGCGGCGCGACGTGGCGCCGAGCGCGCGGTCCCCTGCCGCGCGGCTACATGTCGGCGGTGGCGTTCGTCCCGATGTCAGCCGGCCGACAGCTGGTCGCCGTCGGACTGGCCGGCACCGCGCGATCGGACGACGCGGGCGAGAGCTGGACCATGGTGGACACGGTCGCCTACAACTCGATATCGTTCGCGCCAAGCGGCGACGGGTGGGCGGCCGGCCCGCGAGGCCGAATCGCCAAGTGGTCGCCAACGCCTGCACCCAAGAAGCCGTAGCTCATCGAGTCGGACGCTTTGCCTTTCCGCTCAGTCGACTCTCGCGTCACCACCCCGACGAGGACCATCATGGCCGGTGGACGAACCCTGCTCGGCGTCGTTGCGTCATTCATCGTACTGTCGTGCGGCCACGGAGGCGCGAGCTCGACGCCCGCGCCGGCGCGCGCGCCTGCCTCACCGACACAGACTCCCGCCGGGCAGCCGTCGGCCGGGCAGCAGATTACGACCCTCGCGCCACGGCGACTGCCGCCATCGCGCGACAGCCTCGAGAAGCTGCGCGCTGTCTACGTCGCGCAGATCATGGGCGAGATCGCCGGCCGCGAGAACCAGCCCGCCGAGCAGGTCTTCAAGAATGTTCAAGTGCTCAAGGGGATCACGGCGGCGGAGCTCGTACACAAGATGGACAAGGAATACGCGACGCCGCTGAGCTGGAATTGCACGAACTGCCATCGCTTGGCAACCCAGGGGAACTGGGCGAGCGACACGGCAACCGACAAGAAGCGCGCGCGCTTCATGCAGCAAATGACGAACGAGATCAACCTCGTCACGCTGCCCAAGCTCTACCCCAAGGACACGCCAAAGGTGACCTGCGCGACCTGTCACCGCGGCTACAACGAGCCGCCGCCGCCGGAGTACATGATCCCCGAACGCGGTAAGCCCGGCGGGCTCCCGGTGCCACCGCCCCGCGGGAGTACCGCCGCGCCGCCGCCGGCCGCGAAGCCCCCGGGTGCGTAAAGCGTCTCATCGCGATCCGCACTGAGCGAGCACGCGTTTCGGCTCAGCGGCGTTCGGCTGAAGTGCGCGAGCCGCGCGCGCCTCCGGGCGCGACCGGGTGCATTCGCCGCGCGCCACGTACGCCTCGGCGAGCTTGAGATGAATCCGGTAGGAACCCGGATCGAGCCGCGCCGCGCGCTCGATCGTCGAAATGCGCGAGTTCGCGCTGAACGTCGCGATCGCCGCGAGCTGCGCGGCGCTGCGAGTCACGGCGACGAGTCCGAACACCACGATCATCAATAGCGCGGCGAATCGAAGCGACGGCCGGGCGACGACCGTTCGATCGGACGGCGGCGCGAGAGCTCCGGCCAACGTCCAGACGAAATACGCCGGGGTCGCGACGATGAGCGCGGCGTCGAACGAACCGACGACGATGGCCGCGGCGAGCGTGCCGACGAGCGCCATCGACGTCATCACGTGCTCGGAGTCCGCCATCGCGGTGCGGGGCTGCATGGAACGCACGTCCATGTACGCGCGTCGCAGCAGACCAGCGAGGACCACGACCAGCGCGGCGAGTCCGATCGCGCCGCGCTCCGACAGATACGCCACCCAATCGCTGCTCGGCCACGGATTCGCCGTCGTGCCCTCGTCCTGCGCGAGCGAGGGATCGTTGCGCGACGCGTACTTCGGGTAGACGACCGGCCAATTGCCCGGGCCGACGCCGAGCAGCGGTCGGGCCTCGGTCATGTGCAACGAATTCGTGTATTGCACGAGCCGGCCGTGCCCACTTCCCTCCTTGTAGTTCACCAAGCCGATCGCCGAGTCGATGTACGGCGTGTCGCTCTTCCACTCGAGACGGTTGGGCAGGAAGATCGCGCCGGCCGCGCCGACGAGAGCCGCGATGCCGATGAAGGAGAGTCGCGGCAACGTCCTCGTGCCGCGCCACTGTCCGCGGCTCATCGCCCCGGCCACGACCACGGCGCCGATCGACACGATGACGGCGAGCCAGGCCGCGCGGCTGCGGGACATGGCGAGCGCCGCGGCCACCGCCGCGCTTCCCGCGACGCCGATTACGACCGTCGCCGGACGGCGCGCCGTCACCGTCACGAGCGCGACGACGGGAATGCCTATCGCGCACAGGTGAGCGACGAAGTTCCGGTTGCCGAACGTCCCTCCCGGCGCACGGTTGAGACTGAAGTACTCGCTCCGCAGACCGTACGCCTGAGCCAGCGCCGTGACAGCACCGAGTATGACGGCGGCCGCGAGCGCCGCGAGGAGCGGGCGCGAAAGACCGTCGCGCCGAATTGACGTGGCGCACCAGAAGAGCGCCGCGCCGCCGGCCGAAATCGCGAGCGCCCGCTCCGCCGCCCACGGGTTGGTCGCGCCGATGGCCGACGCGAGTCCTGAGACGAGGAACAACACCATCGCCAAATCCACCGCGGTCAACGAGACACGAGCGAGTCTCACCGCGACGAGCAGCGACGCCGCCGCCGCGCAGAAGAGGAGCACGAGCTCCTTCGGCACGAAGTAACGGTCGAGGTCGAATGGTTTGTACGGCGTCGCGGCGAGGACGACGGCGATCGCGCCGAACTGCAGAATTCTTAGCGGCCGGCGATCGGCGACGATTTCCGCGGGCGGAGTGACACGCATGTGCTCGGAAACAAATCAGGACGTCGCGCCCGGCGCCAGCACGGACCCAGCACGGAAATGGCGTGTGGTACGGCTGTTGTAAGAAGCCGAATCCGTCCGAGGCCTCGGCACGGATGGCGCCGCTACTTTTCGGCACGGCGGCTGGGCTCCCTGCCGTCGCGACGGGGTACTGGCTCGAGTAGGCACAACGCCTCGAGGCTCCTCATTCGCACCAGGCACATGAAAATCTCGACATCGCACGTCGCGGCGTTCGTCGCCGCGTTGGTCGCCGCAGGCGCCCCGCTCGGAGCTCAATCCAGCACGCAGGGAACGCGGCCCGCGACCCCGCCCCCCAACCCGATCACCCGATTCGACCCGACGGGTTCCGGCGACACGTCGCTCTTCGCGCCGCTCAACCTCCCGAGCGGGAACATCTATCGCAGCGGCGACGGCTCGCCCGGTCCGAAGTACTGGGAGCAGCGCGCCGACTACGACCTCCACGGCACGCTCGACACCGCGGCGAAAGCGTTGCACGGCGAGATGACGCTTCGCTACACCAACAATTCGCCGGACACGCTGCGCTTCGTCTGGTTCCAGGTCGAGCAGAACGCGTTCAAGAACGGGTCGCTCAACTCGTACGTCTTCCCGGCGGAGTCGCGCTTCGGCGCGCGCAACTTCGAGGGCGGCGACTTCATCGACCGCTTCAATCAGGTCGCGGGCGCGGCAAAGGGCGCGAAGGGCACGGGCGTTCCGCTCAAGACGCGCGTCGAAGGCACGGTCATGAAAGTGGACCTGGCGACGCCGCTGCCGCCGGGACAGACGACGACGTTCGACGTCGCGTGGCACTTCAACGTTCCCGAGCACGGCGCCGATCGCATGGGGCGCGACGGCGCGCTCTACGAGCTCGCGCAATGGTATCCGCGCGTCTGCGTCTTCGACGACCTGCGCGGATGGAACACGGAACCGTACCTCGGTCAGGGCGAGTTCTATCTCGAGTACGGCGACTTCAACCTCTCGGTGACCGTTCCCGCGGGCTACATCGTCGCCGCGACGGGCATGCTCCAGAACGCCGCCGAGGTGCTGACGCCGACGGAGATCTCGCGTCTGGCGCAGGCGGCGAAGTCCGAAACGCCGGTGCACATCATCACCGAGGACGAGTTGAAGAGCGGCGCCGCGCGTCCAAAGAAGTCCGGTATGGTCACATGGCGGTTCGCGGCGCACAACGTACGCGACGCAGTATGGGCCGCGTCGCCGGACTACATGTGGGACGCGTCGAGCTGGCAGGGCCACATGGCCTTCGCATACTACCGCCCGAGCGCGATCGAGCCGTGGAAGGACGCGGCCGACATGTCGCGCATGTCGATCAACGAATACTCGGAGCGCTGGTTCCAGTATCCGTATCCGCAGATCAGCGCGGTCGAGGGGCCGATCAGCGGCATGGAATACCCGATGCTCGCCATGGAGGACCGGAACCCTGACAAGTACTCGCTCTACAACGTCGTCACCCACGAGATCGGGCACATGTGGTATCCGATGATCGTCGGCTCGAACGAGCGGATGCACATGTGGCAGGACGAAGGCTTCAACACGTTCATCAACTATTTCTCCGAGGCGCGGCGCTTCCCGGAAAAGGGCACGTACGACCAGCGCGTGGCGCACGACCGCCGTGAGGTCGAGGCGTACATGCAGCACAACGTCGACGTGCCGCTCGAGGTGCAGCCGGACCGTATCCAGCCGATGCTGCTTGGCGAGAACGCGTACGTGAAGACGGCGGTCGGACTCGGACTCCTGCGCGACGAGATCCTCGGCCCGGCGGCATTCGACGACGCTTTCCGCGAATACACCCGCCGGTGGGCGTTCAAGCACCCGAGCCCGGCGGATTTCTACCGCACGATGGAAAACGTGAGCGGCAGACGGCTCGACTGGTTCTTCCGGGAGTGGTTCATCGAGAACCCGCACTTCGACGTCGCCGTCGACTCCGTGCGCCAGAAGCAGGTCGGCGACATCGATTCGGTGCAGGTCTTCTACGGAAACCACGCGCGCGGCGTGTTGCCGTTGCACGCGCGGTTCACCTTCAGCGACGGCTCGACCGAGAACTTCGACTATCCGGCCGAGATCTGGAGCACCGACGAGGTCAACTACGACCGTCTGTACGGGTTCAACGGAAAGAAGATCACCAAGATCGAGCTCGACCCGGACAAGCGGAGCATGGACACGGACCGGTCGAACAACGTTTGGCCGCGCTGACCAGGGACGTCATTCGGCGCGTAACGCTATCGCCGGATCGACCCGCGCGGCCCTCCGCGCGGGTACGATCGCGGCGACGACGGCGACCGCTCCCAGCACCACGCCGACGGTCGCGAACGTGAGCGGATCGTCGGCGCTCACCTGGTAGAGCATCGACTGGGCTAACCGCGTGACGGCGAGCGCCCCGGCGAGGCCCAACGCGACGCCGACGGCCGCCATCGACAGCGTCTCGGTCATCACGAGCCGGACGACGTCCGAGCGCGCCGCGCCGAGCGCGACGCGTATTCCCAACTCGTGCGTGCGTCGCTCCACCGTGTACGACAACACGCCGAGCACGCCGACGGCGGCAAGCAACACGGCGAGTCCCGCGAAGGCGCCGAGGAGCATCGCGACGAGCCGGTTGCTCGCCATCGATTTGGCCATGGCGTCATCCATCGTGGTCACGTTGGCGAGCGCGATCGCGCCGTCGAACGTCCGCAGCTCGCGCTTGATCAGCGCCAGCGCCGCCGACGGGGCGCCGCTCGTCCGCACGGTGACGATGCCCTGATGCCACGCGTTGTTCTGCGCGTACGGCACCCAGACGAGCGAGCGCGCCGTGTCGCTCGCGCCATAGTACTTGACGTCCCGCACGACGCCGACGATCTCGCGCTCCACCTTTTCGTCGCGAGACGACATCGCGCGCTTGCCCAATGGATTCTCGCCGGGGAACATCGCCTTGGCGAAATGCTCGTTCACGATCATCACGGGCGGCGATGCCGAGTCGTCGCGGGCCGTGAAGTCGCGTCCGCGCACCACCGGCATGCCGAGCGCCGCGAAGTACCCCGGCGTCGTGACGTTCCAGTTGATCGACACCTCGGTCGCCGACGACGCCTCGCGCCCTTCGGCGACCATCATTCGTCCCAGATAAAAGCCGCCCGCCCCGAGTGGGCTCGCGCTCGAGATGCCCGCCGCGTCGACACCGGGCGACGCGGCAAGCCGGTCGCGCAGCCCGTACAGGAACGAGATGACCTTCGCCTTGCTGTCATAGCGAACGCCGGGCAGTGAGATCGACGCCGTGAGGACGTTCCGCGTCTGAAAGCCCGGATCCGCGCCGCGCAACCGCATGATGCTCCGCGTCGCCAAGCCCGCGCCGCAAAGCAGAATCACCGACAGGGCAAGCTCGACGACGACCAGCGTGCGGCGCGTCTTCGCGCCGCGGCGGCCGCTCGCCCGCGTGCCGCCGTCGGCCAGCGCGAAATGTGGATCGCCGCGCGCCGCGTGCACCGCCGGCACGACGCCGAACAGCAGCGCGACGGCCACTGACGTCGCGAACGCGAACGCGAGCGCCGGGAAATCCAGCGCGGCCTGCTCGATGCGCGGCACGTCCGGCGGCGCGGCGGCGACGACCAATGCCACCAGCACCCGCGCGAGAAGCACCCCGAAGACGCCGCCCGCCAGCGCGAGCACGCCGCTCTCGATGAATGCCTGGCGCACGATGCGCATTCGGCTCGCGCCCAACGCCCGGCGCACGGCGAGTTCGCGATGGCGGGCCGTCGCGCGGGCCAGCTGCAGATTCGCCGCGTTCACGCAGCCGATCAGCAGAAGAAATCCCACGGCGCCCAGCAGCATCCACAGTACGCGTGGAGTGGTCGGGCCGAGCAGCGATTCCATGATCGGCGTGGGAACCGTCGTCACGTCCTTGCGAATCGTCGGCTCGTCGGCGGCGACGCGCGACGCGAGCGAGGCCATGACGGTTCGCGTCTGCTCGATCGACCCGCCCGACTTGAGCCGCGCGATGCCGCCAAATATGAAATTGTCGCGCCGCCGAAGATCGGGGTCCTGTTCGGTCGTGATCCGGAGCGGAACCCAGACGTCGGCGTCGAGGGGCCAGCGCGCGCCGGGCGGCAGCACGCCGATGACCGGTCGCTTGATTCCGCTCATCTCCACCGTCGCACCGACGATGTCGGCGCGCGAGCCGAACTGGCTGCGCCAAAATCGATCCGAGATGACGATGGCGCGCGGGGCATTGGGATCGAAGTCGATCGCCTGCAGCACACGACCCTTGGCCGGCGGCGCGCCGAGCGCGTCGAAGAACTGCGGCGTCACCGCGGCGACGGACACGCGTACCGGGTCGCCCGCGCCGGTCAGGTCCATGTCGACGCCCTGGAACGCCGCGACGGCGTCGAACACGTGGTTGTCGCGCCAGTCGACGAAATCCGAGTACGCGATCGACCATGTGTGACCGGTCGTCACCTGCTTCGACTCCGGGATCACGATGCGATCCGGATGGCCGAGAGCGAGCGGCGCCAGCAACACGCTGTGCACCACGCTGAAGATCGCCGTCGTCGCGCCGATCCCCAGCGCCAGCGTGCCGGCGGTCGCGGCGCTGAAGCCGGCGCTTCGACGAAGCGATCGAACGGTCTGCACGATCTCGCGGCCAATGAACGACATGCGCTCTCCCATGCCGAGCGGGGCTCGGCTCGATTCGTAAACGGTTTCTCCGGACCGCAGCTCGCGCGCCCATTCGGCGACGAGCGTCGTCGTGACGTCGCCGAGTGCGCGCCGCCACACGCGGACCGCCGATTCGCCCGCGCTGCGTGCCTCGGCGAACCGCTCGCGCTGAAATGCGAGCATCGCGTCGCCGTAGCGTCGCCGAAACTCGGGCGGATACAGCTTCATCAGCGCGCGAATCAATCGCGGCGTGTCGCCGGGCGAGCGCTCGATCACGTGCGGACCGGCGCGATGACACGCCGCGCCTCCGCCAGGCGCACCAGCTCACGCATCCGCAGCATTTCCGCGGCGAGCACACGCTTGCCCGCCGTCGTGAGCTTGTAGTGAATCCGCCGAGGGTCCTCCCCGACGGCGCGGCGAGTCGAGGCGGGCTCGATCAGGCCGTCCGATTCCAGGCGGCGGATGTGGCGATAGAGCCCGCCGGCCTCGAGCTCGATGCGGCCTGCGCTGTGGTCTAGAATGTCTTTGCGGATGCCGTAGCCGTGACGCTCACCGGCGGTGAGCATCGTGAGGATCAGCGTCTCGACAGGCTTGAGAAGCAGCGACGACTCGAACGACGGCTCGGAGCGGGCGGGCGTCATTGGCGCGGGGCTAGAGTCAATCCGACTATAGCCGCTTCGACACCTCGACCGCCCGAATGGTTTGACCTGGCGTGCCGGCTCGGCGCCCTGTCATCTTGAATCCTCGGCAGCGGCTACATGGGGACCTCGTGGTGAACATGTCCAAACTCGTCGTCCGAAGCTTCGCGGTATCCCTCGACGGCTACGGCGCCGGCACGCATCAGGACCTGGAGAATCCGCTCGGCGTGCGAGGTCCTGAGCTGATGGAGTGGTTCTTCAACACCCGAGTGTGGCAGCAGACGCACGGCGAGCCCGACGGCGAGACCGGCGTCGACAACGACATGGCCGCGAAGAGCTTCGAGAACATCGGCGCGTGGATACTCGGCCGGAACATGTTCGGGCCGATTCGCGGCCCCTGGCCCGACGAGAAATGGAAAGGCTGGTGGGGCGACGAGCCGCCCTATCACACGCCTGTGTTCGTGCTCACGCACCACGCCCGCGCCCCGATCCAGATGGCCGGAGGCACCGAGTTCCGGTTCGTCACCGACGGCATCGAGTCGGCGCTGAAGCAAGCCAAGGAGGCGGCCGGCACCCGCGACGTCCGTGTGGGTGGCGGCGTCTCGACTATCCGACAATACCTGCAAGCGAGACTCATCGACGAGCTTCACCTCGCCGTGCGGCCCATCGTGCTCGGCGAAGGGGAGAACCTCTTTCAGGGACTCGACCTGCGCGCGCTAGGCTATCAGGGAGTCGAATCCGTCGCCGGAACTCGCGCGACGCACGTCATCCTGCGCCGAGCCGACGCCGCCGGGGAGAGTCGGATCCCCGAAGCCGCGGGGCTGAGCTCACTCCGCGCATAGAGCGCCGCTCCACCGGTCCACCGGTCCGCCCGTCTTCAGCGTTTCTTCGCGAGAATGGTTCCCCGGCACGTTCCCGCGCCGCAGTTGCACGGATAGCGGCGCTTGGCCGCGGGCGTGTGGCGCTCCTCGAGGACGAACGCGTAGTCGTACGCCAGCTCCTCGCCCGCCGCGATGTCGCGGATGGCCTCGATCCAGATCCGCGCGTCGTCGATCACCGCGTCGCAGTTCGGCGCGCACGAGTGGTTGATGAAGCGCGCCTCGTTGCCGTCGACGGCCGCGTCGATCACGACGTCGTCGTCGATCGCGAAGAGGAACGTGTGATGGCGCGCCTGCGATTCGTCGTCCGGATAGCGGGCGTCGGCTTCGTTGCTCGTGATGCGCTCTCCAGTGTACTCGATGAGACGCGTGCCTTTGCGAATCGCCCGTGTGGCGAACGCGCCGACCCCTTGAATCGGCGAGCGGCGAATCTCGAACGGCAACTCCGGCGGCCCCGCCTCCACGCGTTTCGTGGGGGCTCGCGGCGCGCGCGCGCGCGTACGTCTCACGTCGGCGTCTGTCGGGATTGAACGTGGGTGACGCCGCCCGAGATGATGAACGCCATCACGGCCGCGGCATCCGCCTCGATCCGCTGTACGCGATCGGCGGGCACGACGAGGATGTGCCCGGCCAATCCATATGACTGCGGCATGTACACCGACACGTGTCCCGACACCCCCAATGGGGCCAGCGACTCGGACGTCAGAAAAGCCAGCACTTTGAGCGAGCCGTCGGCCGAGAGCGATACCAGGACCGGTTTGTCGAACCGTCGCTTTTCGCCGACGAACGCGTTCAGCATGTCCTTGGCCGACGAGTAGAGCAGTCGCACGAACGGCAGCTTCTCGAAGATGTCGTCGAGCGCGCCGAGCACGCCTCGCGTGACGAGCCCGGAGGCGAGGAATCCGACGACCGTGATCAACACGATCGTGATGAGGAAGCCGACGCCTGGGATCGCCAGACCCAGCCAACCGTCGATCGTCCGGAAGATCAGCGCGCAGACGTAGACGGTGAGCGCGAGCGGGGCGACGACCACGAGGCCCCGGAGGAAGTATTTGAAGAGGCGCGACATGCCGACGCCAATATACACGCGCCGGAAAACGGGACGCGGCTATCGGGGGTAGGGCGGCTTGAGGCTGAGAAACACGGCGCCGCCGGCCGGCGTGACCGTTCCGTACGCGAGGCGGAGCGACGCGGGGAGTCGCGTCAGCCCGACGCGCGCTCCGATGCCGATTCGGCCACGCTCGTTCGCGATCACGTCGCGGGCGACGCCTAGGGTGAGCTCGCGAATCGTGAACGGTTGGCCGAGGTCGCCGCCGACGAAGCCGAGGTCGTCGGCCGTCTTCTGCACCTGCTCCACGCGCCCGAAGAGCGCCGTCCTCGATCCCAGCTCGAGCGTCGTCTCGAAGAGCGCGCTGGCGCCCAGGTGATGAGCGGAAACGACGGCGTTTGGGTCATGGACGTGCTCGCGCGCGCCATGATGATGCACGTCGAGCCCCCACACGAAGGCGCTCGACCACGTTCCGCCGCCCACGCCTCGCAGCGCGGTGAGCACCGACGCCCCGTAGCGCTGCATCCCGGTGCCCGGATCGAGCGGATCGTGATCGAACAAGTAACCGGCCCACGCGGACAGCACCACGCGGTCCGTCGCGGCGACCGACAGCCGGCCGGAATAGGAATCGAGCCTCGCGCCGGCGTAGTCCGGGAAGTTGTCGCCGGCGTCCGACTCGCGCGCGTTGAACGCCGAGCCTTCGACCTTCACGTGATGCGTGTAGAATCCGCCGGTCAACACGCCGTTCTGGTCGTGAGTGGCGTCTTCCCAGTGATGCGCCAGCGGCGCGAACGGGTCGTCGGCCGCGGACGGGCGGTGGGTGAACGCCACGGGCCCGATCGCCGGTTCGCCGACCGCCGCCGCGTAGGTCTCCAGCGCGATCCCTCGAATGAGCGTTTGGTCATACTCGACGGACAGTTGCATCAGGGCGGGGTGCGGATGCTGCCGGTTCGCGATGCGTGCGTCCTGGTACGCGCCCCCGCTCTGCAGAAGCTCGGGATAGCCGCGCGGCCCATCGACCAACGACTCGAGGCTCGTGCCGAGCGTGGCGCCGATCACACCCGGGCCGACAGCGCGCAACGCGCTGGCCATCTCCCAGTCGACGAGGCCGACCTGGCGTCCGCCGTGCACGGTGGTCTGCGTGTCGAATTGGGCGAATAGCGCGCCGTGCACCATCACGCTCCACCCGCCAATCGACGCGTGAAGCATCGGGACGCGCGACGAGTCGGGGAGCCACGACGTCCCGGATCCGGGGCGCGCCGACGCGACGCCCAGCGGCAAAGTGCCCGGCGTCGTCCCCATGAGCATCGTGTCGTGCTGCGCCTTCAACGGCGCGACCCCGAGCGCCGCCGGCAACAGCACAGCGAGCGCGAGCATTCGCGTAGACATCAATCGGTCGGCGTCCCAATGATCGGCATGTGGTCCATGCCTATCCTGACACGAGCTGTGCGGTTCCACGATCGGCGGCGCCGGCGCGTAAATTTTGCCGATGCCCGACTATCGCGCTTCCGTCCGCCACCTCAAGCGGGTCGACCCGGTGCTCGCTCGAGTGATCGAGTCCGTCGGTCCCTGCCGCATGCCGCTTCGCCGCGAGGGGACCCACTTCCAGGCGCTCGCCCGCTCGATCGTCTTTCAACAACTCTCAGGAAAGGCCGCGGGAACGATCCACGGACGCTTCGCCGCGCTCTTCGCGAACGGCGATCCGGAGCCGTCGTCGCTGCTCGACTTCACGGACGTTCACCTTCGCGGCGTCGGACTCTCGCGACAGAAGATCGGCTATCTGCGTGATCTCTCGCACAAAGTCGTCTCCGGTGCGCTGCCTCTGGACGAGGTCGATCGAATGAACGATGACGAGCTCATCGCTCATCTCGTACAAGTGAAAGGAATTGGTCGCTGGACCGCGCAAATGTTCTTGATGTTCCGCCTCGGTCGTCGCAACGTACTTCCGGAACTGGACCTGGGGATTCAAAACGCGATTCGACGCGCGTACGGGAAGCGAAAGCGACCGAGCCCGAAGCAAGTCCGCGCGATCGGCGCGAAGTGGAGTCCGCACAGCACCGTCGCGTGTTGGTACCTATGGCGATCTCTCGAGAACGGAGATGGCCAGGGCGCGACCTGAGAGTGCGGCGCCGCGGAACGTGAGCGCGACGACTCTGCCGGCGCCGAGCTTCGCTGAGCGGGTTTCGCCGACACAGCTGCCGCTCGAGCGGAAGCTGCCGATTCTCGTGCTCGCGCTTTTCAGCGTGATCCTGGGCGCGTGGGCCCTCGCGTCGTACTACGAGACGCGCCGCGCCGCCGAAGCCGGGGCGGCGGAGCGATTGTCGACGCTCGCGCGCGTCGTGGGCACGACCATCGAGCAGACCAACAACGTGCGCTTGGCGGCCCTCTCGTCCGCCGCGCACGACACGTCCATCCTGTCCTCGCTTCGCTTTCCGGCGCGTCCACTCTCGCCCGCGGCGGCGCGCGCGCTTTTCTCGCTGTCGCCGCCGGCGGCGAACGGGTCGGCCCCCACGCCGGCGGAGCTCTGGACGGCCGACGGCCGCATGGTTGGAGACTTGGCGGACGTTTTCCGTTCCGAGGCGCGCGCGTTTCGCGACAGCTTGCTTCGGTCGCCGCCCGCGATGCGCGACTCGCTTCTGACCAGCGGCATCTACGTCACCCCCGGACGCCAATCGACCGTGTGGTTGGCGGCCGTCGTGCGCGACGCCTCGGGGAATCGCCTCGGATACGTCGTCCAGCCGCGCCGCTTCGGCGCCAACGCGCAGATCAACCGCATGCTGCGCGAGCTCGTCGGCAGCGACGGACGCGTGTACATCCACGACGCCGACGGCTCGAATTGGGTGCAGTTCACCGGCGAGCCGGTTTCCGCGCCGCTCCGACACCGCGAGCTGTTCGACAGCCTCGGCCTCGTCGAGCGCCCGAATGTCGGCACGATGCTGAGCGCGAGCGCGCCGCTCCTCGGTACTCCGCTCTCCGTTTCCATCGAGCAGCCGCTCAGCGGCATCCTCGCGAGACAGACGGCGTCGCTCCGAGTCCTGGGTACGCTCGCGTTTCTGTTCGCCGCCGCGGGAGCGTTTCTCTCGTGGATCGCCACGCGCCGCATGGTCCGCCCGCTCACCGAGCTCACGAACGCCGCCGAGGCGATCGCGAACGGCGAGGTCGCGTGGCGCGTGGACGTTGGACGCACCGACGAGATCGGCCGCTTGGGCGCGGTGTTCAACCGAATGGTGCAGCGCGTCGAGGACTCGGCCACGGCGTCGGCCGGCGCCGTCGCCCGGCTCACCAAGTCGGTCGACACGCAGGAGTTTCTCGCCGAGGCCAGCCGCATCGTGGCCGGCTCGTTGTCCGACGAGCGACTCCTCGCCGACTTGGCTCGACACTGCGTGCCGCGCCTCGCCGACTACTGCACGATCCACGTGGCGGAAGACGACGGGACGATTCGCCGCATCGCCACCGTGCATCGCGACCGGCTGAAACAGGAAGCGGTCGTCGACCTGATGCGCCGATTCAAGTACCGGGTGGACGGACCGGGCGAGGTGCCCGAGGTGATCCGCACGCAACGGCCGATGATCGTTCCCGTCATCGATCGGGAAGCGGTTCGCGCCACGATCAATTCGGAGGACATGAAGCGGCTGCTGCAGCAGGTCGCTCCGAACTCGTTCATGTGCATCCCGCTGATCGCGCGCGGCCGCGCGTTCGGCGCGATGTCGTTCACGATGACGACCTCGGGTCGCCGCTTCAGCGACGAAGACCTCGAGATCGCGACCGAGGTCGTGCGCCGCACGGCGGTCGCGATCGACAACACGCTCATCTATAGACGGTCTCTCGATCTGCGTCTGGAAGCCGAGTCGGCGAGCAACGCCAAATCGGATTTCCTCGCCAAGATGAGCCACGAAATCCGCACGCCGATCAACGCGATGATGGGCTACGCCGAGCTGTTGCAGATGGGAATCGCCGGTCCGGTGACCGCCGCGCAAGCGACGCAGCTCTCGCGAATTCGCGCCAGCGGCGAGCACCTGACGTCGATGATCGGCGAGATCCTCGATCTCTCGAAGATCGAAGCGGGGCGGATGGGCGTGGAGTCGTCCGTCGGCGTCGTCGGCGAAGTCGCCGAGGCGGCGCTCGGACTCATTCGCCCCGCCGCGACGACGAAGGGCGTCGATCTGGACGCGCGCCTGCGGGGCATCCCCCGCACGAGCTACGTCGGCGA
Organism: uncultured Gemmatimonadaceae bacterium; assembly: GCA_963736315.1. GTDB lineage: Bacteria > Gemmatimonadota > Gemmatimonadetes > Gemmatimonadales > Gemmatimonadaceae > JAQBQB01. The sequence continues at coordinate 666,353 of CAVTOB010000003.1, forward strand.
CCCGCAGCGCGTTCAGCAGATTCTCACCAACCTGCTTGGCAACGCGGTCAAGTTCACGCCCGCCGGCGGCACGGTGTCGGTTTGCTGCGGAAGCGCCAAGCGGGCCGCCCCCGAAGAGCGCCTTGGCGCGCCGTGGGCGACGATCACGGTGCAGGACACCGGCGTCGGGATCGCGCCGAGCGATATCGAGCGGATCTTTCAACCGTTCGTGCAGGTGGACGGCGGCTACACACGATCGCACGGCGGCACAGGGCTCGGTCTCACGATCAGCCGCAACCTCGCTCAAATGATGGGCGGGGACATCACCGTCGAGAGTGTGCTCGGCGAAGGCTCGCGATTCACGGTGTGGCTGCCCACGCCGATGCCGACGGCCAACTGACCGCGCGGCGGCGGCTAGCTTTCTGGCATGGCCGTCGCAGCCTCCGCACCAACCGAAATCAACGACCCGCTCAACGCGCGCATCCTCGCCGTGTCCGAGGATCGCATCGCGGGGTTTCTGATCGATCCGTTCGCCGAGATCGCGCGACTCGCCGGCGTCGACGTCGCCGCGGTCCACGAGCGCCTCCGCGCGATGCTCGCCGCGGGCACGATCCGGCGCATTCGGCAGACGCTGATGGCGACGAACCTCGCGCCGGGCGCGTTGGTCGCCTGGCGCGTGCCGAGCGACCGTCTCGATGCGGCGTTCGATTTCATGTGGAACGAGGATCCCTTCTCCGGCCACATCGTGATCCGCTCGACCGACGCGGAGACGACGGGGTCGGCGTTTCGCCTGTGGACGACGCTCAAGGTGCCGCAGGGTTTTTCGATGGCGCGGCACTGCGACGTGCTCGCGGCGCGGGTCGGCGCGGAGACGTACCGCATCATGCCGGCGAAGCGGCTGTTCGCGCTCGGCGTCGGCCACGTGCGGCGGCGCGGGATCGAGCCCGGGAGCAAGACCGACGAGCCCGGACAGGTCATCGACACGAACATCGTCGAGCTGAGCGACCTCGAATGGCGCGTGCTCGAGCCGCTGAAGCGCGAGTTCGCGGTCGAGGAGATCGGCGACGACCCGTGGAGCGGGCGCGCGCGAGAGGCCGGGCTTTCACTCGACGAGTTCGCGTCGGTGGCCCGATCGCTGAACGAACGCGGCGTGATCGGGCGATTCTCCACGTTCCTGGAGCACGTGAAGCCGTCGACCTCCGGCACGCGCGTCACGCGCTACAACGCGCTCTTTCACTGGCGCGTGCCGGCCGGCAGAGAGATCGAGGCGGGACGCGAGGTCGGACGGCATCACATCCTTACGCATGCGTATTGGCGCGAGGGCGGGCCCGACTTCGCCGGCGTGAACATCATGGCGGTCGCGCATGGCACGGAGAAGCCCACGGTGCTCGCCCACAAGGCGGCGATCGACGCGCATCTCGCCTCGATCGACATGCCCGTGTCCTACACGAACGTTTTTTGGGGCGGGCGAAGCGAGATCAAGCCGTCGGAGATCTCGCCCGCCGCCTACGTGCGCTGGTGCGCGGCCATAGGGATCGACGCCGCGGCGATGCGCGGCTGAGCGCCCCCCCCCGCTCAGCGATCGTTCTTGTAGACCTTTCCGCCCTTCATCACGAACTGCACGTTTCGGAGCGTGGTGATGTCCTTCGTCGGATCGCCGCGCACGGCGATGATGTCGGCCTGGAGCCCGGGCGCGATCGAGCCGATCTCGTTGCCGAGGCGCATCGATTCGGCGGTGAGCGACGTCGCTGACGTGATGGCGTCGAGCGGCGACTGTCCGCCGTCTTTCACGCGGCAGACGAGTTCTTCGGCGTTCCGGCCGTGCGCGCCGGCGACGGCGTCTGTCCCGAAGATGACCTTGAGCCCGGGCGTGTGGATGGCGCGCTTGTACATCTCGGCCGCCATCGGCAGCGCTTTCTCCATGGCCGCGAAGCCCGCCTCGTTGTAGTTGCCGATCCCCTCGTACTTGGCGCGGTTGTCGAGGTAGTTGCGGAAGACGAGGCAGACCTGCGGATCGAAGTAGACGCCGCGGTCGGCCATGAGCTTGAGCACTTCGTCGTTGGCGAACACGCCGTGCTCGATCTGGTTGCACCCGGCGTTCACCGAGGCCTTTATGCTCTCGGAGCTGTGCGCGTGCACCATCGTGCGCATGCCCTGAGCCTTCGCTTCCCCGCAGAGCGCGCCGAGCTGCGCGTCGCTCATCGTCTGCGCGCCACCGTCTCGAATGCTCGCCGACGCGAAGATCTTGATCACGTCCGCGCCTTGCGCCTTGCGCTGCCGCACGAGCGCGCGGAGCGAGTCGGCCTCGAGGCGCGTGTTGCTGAACGGCGACAGCGACGTGAGTACGCGGGGCCCGGGCACGCCGCCGCCCGCAATCCATTCGCGCAGATCCTTGTCCTCGGGATCTCCGGGGCTCTGAATCGTCGTGAAGCCCGCCATCAGCGTCGCGTAGGCGTTGGCCGCCATTGAGAGCATCGATTCCACCGGCGTGTCGCCGTCGGCGCGTGTGTGATAGCGGCCCTGCCGGTTGAAGTACCAGCTGAGATGCGAGTGCGCGTCGATCAGCCCGGGCAGCAGCGTGTATCCCTTGAGATCGTACGTCGGCGTTCCGGACGCCGTCTTGTCGATACGCACGATCTTGCCGTTTTCGACGACGACGTCGCCGCCCTGGATCACGTTGCCTCGGCCGTCCACGATTCGGTCGGCGCGGATGACGATCGGACCGGATTGGCTGGGCTTTCCGTAAGTCACGCGGGAACCGGCGAACGGGGTCGGGAACGTGACCGAGGGCGGTTGGGCGGACGTGAGCGCGGGGACGGCCGCGACGAACAGCGCGAGCAGCGAGCGCATGCAGAATCTCTTGGGTGAGGCCGAGAGACAATACCGCCGCCCCCGGTCTCTTTCCAGCCGTCGGCGCGTAGGCCGCGCGCTGCCCTCTACTTATGAATTGCCGCGAACCCGGATTTGCTACCTAACATAATTCCGCGACGAACTAAAACTCTTGTTTAGCTAGTTAACTATTGAGCGGCATTTTGAAGATGTCCTCATATGAGGACAATTGGTAGCAAATCGACGTCCGCGGCAATTCATAAGTAGAGGGGTGCGAGACCGGCGAAGATTCCGCCGCCTGCTCACGGCAAGAGTTCGCGCGGCCGGCCACGCACTCTCCCTCGACGCGCATCAATTCGCTGGCAGCCAATGCGCAGCCGCCTCAAGCCGTGTTTCTGGTGTCGCCAACCGATGTCAAATCGCGCACGACCGGCGTTCAGTCGTGCATGTCCGCCATGAATTCGAGCTCGGAACGCGATTAGTCGGTAACGCTGGCCTTCAAGCGTTCCGCGGCACGGCGACAGCTCGACCGATCACGAGTCTCGGCAGCGTCGTCCGACCGCGCGTCGAGGACAACGCGAGTCGCGCGATCCCCGGCGGAGGTTCACTTCGCGCCACACGAGGATGAGGCTCCGCGGCCGCGCGCACACCTCGAAGCAGACCGGATCAAAACGCTCTCGTACCCAAACCCGTCATGTTCGGATCGTGGCCAGTTTGCTTCGGACCGTGTGCAGTTTGCTTCGGACCGTGTGCAGTCTGCTCCGGACGACCTTCCGGCGCCTCGCGAACGCATCAAAGTTGGACCCGACCGCCGGCAGCGCGCTCCAGACGAGCATCAGTCGCGCGCATCGTAGGTGAAGTCACGTCCATCTTGGTCGACGTCGGCTCCATCCTCCCGAAACGGGACTCCAGATCCCATCCAGTCTCGAGCGGCGCTCGGTGCGATACCGCGCGCCGGGTTTGCGTCCGGAGCATCTCCTGTGACCGGCGCTTCACCCGAGCCGACGCGAGGTGAAACGCCAAAGTTCGAGCTCGATCCGCGATGTCAGGCCGCGGCGTACACCTCGAACAGGCCCGCCGCGCCCATCCCGCCACCGATGCACATCGTGACGAGACCAGTTCCGCCGCCGCGTTTCCCCAGTTCGTGCACCAGTTGCGTTGTGAGCTTGGCGCCCGTGGCGCCGAGCGGATGCCCGAGCGCGATCGCGCCGCCGTTCACGTTGACCTTCGACTCATCGAAGCCGAGCTCACGAACCACCGCGACGACTTGCGCGGCAAACGCCTCGTTGAACTCGATGAGCTTCACCTCGTCGAGCGCGATGCCGGCCCGCTTGAGCGCCTTTGGCACCGCTTTGATCGGACCGACGCCCATCACGTCCGGTTCCACGCCGGCCGCGGCGAACGTGATGAAGCGCGCGAGCGGCTCGAGTCCCAGCTCCTTCGCGCGCTCGGCGGTCATGAGGAGCACAGCGGCCGCGCCGTCGGAGTACGGACTCGCGTTCCCGGCGGTCACGGTTCCGTTGGCCTTGAACGCCGGGCGGAGCTTGGCGAGCCCCTCGAGCGTCGTGTCGGGTCGCGGCAGCTCGTCGCGCTCGAACTTCGTCGTGCTCTCGGTCTTCTCGGCGCCCTTCCAGGCGACGCGCTCGACGTCGACCGGCACGATCTGCCCCTCGAATGCTCCGCTGCTCAATGCGCGCGCGGCCTTCTGCTGGCTGCCGAGCGCCCACCGGTCCTGATCCTCGCGCGTCACCTTCCACCGCTCGGCGACGCGTTCGGCGGTGTAGCCCATCCCGATGTACGACTCCGTGATCTCGGGATCGAGCCGCGTGTGATAGCCGGACATGGGCACCTGGCTCATCATCTCGACGCCGCCCGCGAGCGCGACGTCCGCCATGTCGCTCATGATCTCCTGCGCGGCGAGTGCGACGGTCTGCAAGCCGGACGAGCAAAATCGATTCACCGTCGCCGCTGGAACGCTCACCGGCAGACCCGCGCGGAGCCACGCGAGGCGCGCGACGTTGAGCCCCTGAGTCGCCTCGGGCATCGCGCAGCCCCAGTACACGTCGTCGATCGTCGCCGGGTCGATGCCGACGCGATCGATAGCCGAGCGCATCATCGCCGCCGAGAGGTCGACGGCGTGAACGTCGGCAAGCGACCCGTCTTTCTTGCCGCGGCCGACCGGACTGCGGACGGCGGAAACGATCACGACTTCTTTCATGGTCGAGATACCTCTGGTGAGACGGTGGACCGGTGGACCGGTGGACCGGTGGACCGATGGACCGGTGGACCGGTGGACCGATGGACCGGTGGACCGGTGGACCGGTGGACCGGTGGACCGGTGGACCCGTCCACCATCAGTTCCTCAGCGGCTTGCCTGTCTTCAGCATGTACTTGATTCGGTCCTGAGTTTCCTTGGTTCCGAGCAGCGTGAGAAAAGCCTCGCGCTCGAGGTCGAGCAGGTCTTGCTCGGTCACCTGACGCGGAGGGCCGTCGCCTCCCGTCAGCACGTACGCGAGCTCGTGCGCGATGCGAACGTCGTGGTCGGAGATCTGGCCCGCTTCCTTCATCGCCCACGCGGCGTATTGGAGGTTGCCGAGTGCCTCCTTTCCCATCGCCGTGATTCGACGCGGCGTGGGGGGGACATAGTCGGCGGCGAGATCCGTCACGCGCTCCACGGCATCGGCGATCAACCGGTCGCGGTTCATCGTGACGCGATCGACGGCGCGCAGATAGCCGATCGAGCGGGCGTCGAGCGCGCTGGTGCTCGTCGTCGCCATCGCGATCGTCTGGAACGCGCGCCGAACGCCTTCGAACGGATCAGCCTCGACGTACGGCGCGAGCTCGCCGGCGAATCGGAACAGCAGCTCCGTCGTGCCGCCTCCCGCCGGAATGATCCCCACCGCGACCTCGACGAGCCCCATGTACAGCTCGGCGTGCGCCTGCACGCGATCCGCGTAGAGCGAGAACTCGCATCCGCCGCCGAGCGCGAGGCCGAACGGTGCCGCGACGACGGGAAACGGCGATTGGCGAATCCGCAGCGCGGTGTTCTGGAAATGCCGAACGGCTTCGGCGGCGCGCGACCAATCTTTGTCGTCCACGAGCGACAGCATGTACATCAGATCGGCGCCGGCCGTGAACGTGCGCGGATCGTCGTTGCCAATCACCAGGCCCGTGAGCCCGTCGCGCTCCACGCGGTCGAGGGCGCGGTGGATCATCGCGATCACACCTTCGCCGAGCGTGTTGAGCTTACTATGGTATTCGAGCACCGCCACGCCGCCGCCGACGTCGATCAGCGATGCGTCGCGTGAGTCCTCGAGGACGCGCGAGCGACTCGATGGACGATGGAAATCGGCGAGCCGAATCTCACCGGCGGGCCGCGCGACCGGCTCGTATCCCTGCTTGAACGACAGGACCTTCGCCCCATCGTCGCGAAAGAACCCGTCCTCGGCCCGCCGCAGCAGATCCGGCTCGTCCAGCGACAGGCGCGAGAATCCACTCGCGAGAAACTCGGTGCCGAGCAGGTCCATTTGCGCGAAGGGACCGGCTTCCCACGCGTAGCCCCAGGCCATCGCGTCGTCGATCGACGGGATGTCGCGTGCGACGATCGGTCCCGTGGTCAACACGTAGTGCGAAAAGCGCAGCAGATACTCCCGCACGAACGCGCCGTAGCGGTCGTTCGTATCCCCCGCCCAGTCGCGGATCGCGGCGAACCGCTCGGCCAACGGCATCGCGGCGAGGCGCGATAATTCGGCGCTCTCGGGCTTGGACTGCGGGGCGTATTCGCCCGTCTTCCAATCGAGCGTCTGAATCTCCTTCCCGACGCGACGATAGAAGCCCGCTCCGCTCTTCTCGCCGACGCGCCCGGCCTTCACGAGATCGAGAACCCATGACGAGAGCGCGAAGTCCTCGCCGGTCGCCTCGCTCAACTCCTTGGTCACGTGCGCGATGACGTCGATGCCGGAGAGATCGGCCGTGCGGAACGTCGCCGACTTCGAGCGCCCGGTTAAGACGCCCGTAAGGACGTCGGTTTCATCGACGGTGAGGCCGTGTTTCTCCATCTGGCGGATCGCGAGCACCATACCGAACACGCCGAGCCGGTTGGCGACGAATCCGGGGACGTCGTTGGCGACGACGATCCCCTTGCCGAGGATTCGGTCGCTGAAGCGGCGGGCCGCGTCGATCGTCGCGCTCGAAGTCTGCGGCCCCGGGATGATCTCGAGCAGATGGAGGTAGCGGGGCGGATTGAAGAAGTGCATGCCGACGAAGCGCGACCGGAGGTCGACGCCGAGCCGGTCCGACGAGCATGGCCATCGGAATACTCGACGTGTTCGACGCGACGATCGTGTGCGCCGGGAGCATCTTCTCGAGCCGGGCAAACAGCTCGCGCTTCGGCGCGAGCTGTTCTATGACTGCCTCGATGACGAGGTCGCACCCTGCGAGGCGTTCGAGGTCGTCCTCGGTGTTGCCGACCTCGATCAGCGCGGCGCGGTCGGGGGCCATGAACGCGGCGGGCTTCGCCTTCTTCGCGCGTTCAACGCCGCCGCGCGCCACGGCGTTCCGATCGGGCCCGGGGCTGGGCACGTCGAGAAGGATCACGGGCACGCCCGCGGACGCGGCGAGCGCCGCGATCCCGCCCCCCATCGTCCCCGCTCCGATCACACCGAGCCTGCGAATGCGCATGACCTAGTTCTCCGCCCGAACTGTCACGTTTTAGAACAATACGAGGGTGTGAAAATCCGTGACGACGCGGCGCACGCGACCGTCCTTAACACGTTGCTCGGCGAATGTTTACCGCGCTGACATGTCGCTTTGGCAGCGCCGGCACGTGCCGATCCTTTGGGTTACCGAACGGGCGCGGCTCCAGTCCTCAGAGTGGCCGGCTGATTCAACGGCTGCCGACTCGTTCTTTCGGTCGAGTGATCAGGCGTGCAGCGGGTCCTGAGCCGGGTGCGGGCCGGTGTTTCGCCCATAACAGTTTTGTCGAGATCGCGTGAGATGTCTAATACGACCAGTCCTCATCCTCGCACGAGACGATCGGGCTTTACGCTGCTCGAGACGATGGTCGTGCTCGTGATCATCGGCGTTACCTCGTCGATCACGCTTGGGAAGCTCAGCCAGCTCATGGTCACGACCCGGATCCAGCGCGCCGCCTCGTCGGTTCAGAACGACATGGAAGCCGCGTTCGCGCTCGCGGTGCGCAATCGTCGTCCAATTCGCATCACGTGGAACTCGGCGACGCAGCAAATGGCTGTGACCGACCGCGCCGGCACTACGGTGTTCCGTCGCGCGAATCTCAGCCTCGGGGCGTACGGCCTACGATCGTCGGACGTGAGCTTCTCCGCGTCGCCGATCGAGGTGTATCCGGACGGTTTCGCCAGTGACACGCTCAACATCACGATCAGCCGCTCCAATATCACGAAGCACGTTCGCATGTCTCGCGCCGGCATGGTGCGCATCCAATGACGCTTTCCCGCATGCAGTCCCCTAAACGCGTTCGCCGCGGCTTCTCGCTCATCGAGGTCATGGTGGCGATGACGGTGTTCTCACTGGTCATGGTGAGCTTCGGAAAGGCCATCGCCGGACTCGCGCTCCGCGGGCGGAACGGCGACCTCGCGGCGAAACGCAACGCGTCGCTTCAGCTCGAGGCGAACAAGCTCGGGGCCGTTCCGTTCGCCCTCCTCGCCGGGTGGCCGACCACCAGTCAAACCATCACGCGCGGAACATTCACATACACACGCCAAGTCAGGATCACACAGGTCTCGACTTCGCGCTATTCGATCAAGATCATCGTGATCCCTTCGTTGGACGCCACGAAAAAGGATTCGGTCATGCTCGATCGCACTAAACCGCCGTCGTCCGCACTCTGTACAAACTGCTGATATGTCACCCCGCCGATCCGGATTTACGCTCGCCGAAATCGTCGTCTCATTGGTGATCGCCGCCATCATCGGCGCGTCGTTCACCAAATTGTCGGTCTGGCAGAACCGGTACTACGATCACGAGACCAACTTGCGAGCGGCCCGCAGCATCGCGCGAAGCGCGACCAACGTCCTGGTGGCCGATCTGCGAATGGTGCAGGATTCGGGAGGCATCGATTCCGCGGCCGCCAACGGCAAGTTGATCCGCGTCCGCGTGCCGTACCGGTTTGGCCTCGTGTGCGGCACCAACGGCACCGTCACTACGGTGAGCATGCTTCCGACGGACTCCGCGATGGTCGCTGGGTCCGTGTATCGCGGGTTCGCCTTCCGCGATTCGGTGACCGGGCGATACACCTACATCTCGCCGGCCAATCCGACCTCGAGCGACATGCCGGCGATCAGCATCACGCCGACGCTCTGCACGGGAAACGGCGCGGGTCAGGCGCAGATTCGAACGCTGTCGGTGAACGGACGGACCGGCAACCTGCTGGATCTGAACTACTCGGCGGCGTCCGGTGCCCGGGCGGCCACCGCCGTGTTTTTCTGGCAGCACATCACCTACTCGTTTCGTGCTTCGGCGACCTACGCAAACCGTCTCGCGCTCTGGCGCACGGTGGAGAATGGGCGCGACGAAGAACTCATGGCGCCATTCGATACGTCGGCGCGGTTCATGTTCTACATCGACGGTGCCGACGCGTCGACCATCACGCCGCCAGCCGTCGGAAGCATTCGCGGGCTGGACCTCGTGCTTTCCGCCTTGAGCCCCCACGTGTCACCTGCCGATACGACGCGGCTGCAGTCCAGGATTGTGACCTCGGTGTTTTTCAAGAACCTTCGCGCATTCTGATCACGGAGCAGTCATGCGTCTCTCTCTCGAAAATCGCAAAGGCCTCACGCTGCCGATGGCCATCCTGGTCTTGACGGCACTCGCCGCGGCGCTTGCCGCCGGCTTGGCCGGCGCGGCGTCGGAATACACGACCAACGCGGCCGAAAAAAGCCAGAACCGCGCGTACCACCTGGCGGAAACGGGGCTCGAGCAGTTCTTGACGCTCCGCAGTCAGACCGGCTGGTGCCAGCACTGCGGCGATCCGACCGTCGTCGACTCCGAGTGGACCCGCATCTCGCTCCCCGGGGGCTACGCGGACATCGTCGCAACGAAGGTCCGGCCTGTCATCGGCGCCACGGATGCCATGTTCTTCATTCGATCGAAAGGCACCGACACCTCCGTCAAGCTCAGTGGCGCGGGGTACGCCGCCACAGCTGAGCGCACGGTCGGCGTGTACGCCACTTGGAACACCGCGACGATGAAGGTCCAGGCCGCGTGGCTCAGCCTGTCGGGCCTCCTGAAGAATGGAACGGGCGACATCAGCGGCATCGACCAGTGCGGCGTGCAGCCGTCCGTCGCGGGTGTCATGGTCGACTCGGGAGACCTCGTCATCAAGGGCGGAAGTTTTCATCCGTCAGGCAATCCGCCGATCGACACGTCGAACAACTTCCAGACGCTCAAGGCAAAGACGGCGGCGTCCATGGATTGGGCGGGCATCCAGGCCGGCGCGATTCCCGCCGACGTCACGATTCCCGGACAGTCGTTCCCGAGCTCATCGGCGTTCTCCTCCGATACGAACTATTGGCCGGTCATCCGCATCCACACGAGTGGCTATTCGCTCCCGAACCCCGGGCGTGGCATCATCATCGCCGACAGCGACTTCACGATCTCCGGCTCCAACATGTGGGACGGCGTCCTGCTCGTGGGCGGCCAGCTGACGTCGAACGGAAACAACGTCACCGACGGCGCCACGCTCAGTGGGCTCAACTTCCTGACCGGCGGCACGCCGTCTCTGTCGACCATCGACGACGCAACGGCGAATGGCACGAAGTCCTACATGTACAACTCGTGCAAAGTCACCAACGCGACGCAGAAACTGAGGAAATACGCGACGCTGCCGAACAGCTGGATCGACAATTTGGCTTCGTGGTAGTGTCGGCGCGCGTCAGCCGGGGTCGATCCCAAACGGATCCCCCGGCGGCGCGACCAGCGAGCGAGTGAGCTTCGGCAGCTCTCCCTTCTCGATCCACCGCGTACACTCGCTCACGATCGACAACCAGTGCGCGCGTTCGTCGTCGTCCCTGGCGGCGGCGAGCTTGCCGCGCGCTCGGTTTCGTAGATCGCCCACCTTGAGCGCCGCCATCGCGCGCACCTCCGGCGACGCGTCGGAATCAGCCGCGAGATAGAGCAGCTTCTCCGTCACGACGCGCTGCGCGACCCGCTGAAGCGCCGCGAGCTTGGGTGTCGCCGCCGCGCCGTTCCAGGTCGCGTTCACGAGTGCGTCGATCGTCGCACCCAGCGTCAGATGCGGCCCCGATCCGCGCGTCGCGAACTGAACGAGCCGCGCGGCCCGATCGCGCTGCAGGATCATGTCGACGATCATCTGCGCCAGCGTCTGCCCCGCCCCGAGCTCGTCGAACGCCGGACGCGTGCGGCTGCCGAACAATTCCACGAACGGCGTCACCGCCGTCGCGTTCGGCGACATCAGCGACAGCACGGTGTCCGGGATCGCCAGCTCCTCGGGACGCAGCGCGGCGAGCATGTCGCGCAGCGCGTTCGCCTGCTGCTGGTACGCGATCGGCCTCGTCGCCTGCTGGCCGTCGCCGCGCACGGCGTTCGAGTACTCCATGCCGCCGATCGTCTTGGAGAGCGCGTTCAGCGCGAAGCGATGCATGAAGTAGAGCGCGGCGAAGCGCTCCTGAAGCAGGTTGATCGGCTCGCCGGCGCGAATGTTCCGCTCGCCGAACGCCGACATCGCTACGCGGCGCACCGACGTCTCCGCTTTCAGGAAGTCGAACGCCGACGCGGCATCGTCCCACAGGTTCACGCGCGGATCCGATCCGTACTCGGGGCGAGCGTCCGCGTCGGAGAGGAACAGGTATCCGCGGCGAAGCCCGTCGGCGACGATCGCGCGGAGTGAATCCCGTTCGCTCGCCGCCGGGAAGACCCCGTACCCCCAGTGGATCGCCCAGACGTCGTACGCGCCGGGGCCGACGGCGTACGCCTGCGACACGTCGATGCGGCCATTGGCGTCGAGCCGCACCCGCGGCGGCGGATAGTCCATCACCGACGCGCGCTCGTACGTCGACGCGATGTAGTTGTGCTCGAGCCCGAGCGTGTGTCCCACCTCGTGCGCGCTCACCTGACGCACGCGCGCCAGCACGAACGCCGTGTCGGCCGGCGTCGCGTCGGCGCCCATCAGCGCGGCGAAGAGGTTGTAGTCGGTGCGCGCGCGGTGCGAATCGAGCCGCGCCATTCCCTTGATCATCTCGCCCGTGCGCGGATCGGTGAGCGCGCCGCCGACCGACCATCCTCGCTCGTTTCGATTCTCCCATTGCACGACGTTGTAGCGCGAGTCCATCGGATCGACGCCCTCGGGCAACAGCTCCACCTTGAACCCGCCCACGAGCCCGGCTCGGTCGAACGCCTGCTCCCACCACTTCACGCCCTCGAGGGTGGCCGAGCGAATCGGCTCAGGGATTCCGCGGTCGACGTAGTAGCGAATCGGCTCCTTGATCGGCGAGCGCGGATCGTTCGGGTCGATTCGCTGCAGCCTGTGCCGCGCGGCGAGCGTCACCGCCAGCGATTGCTGGATGGGGCGCGCGTAGTCCTTGTACGTCACGCCGAAATAGCCCACGCGCGGGTCGCGCTCGCGGGTCCGGAATCCGGCATCGGGCAGCTTCACGAAACTCAGATGCTGGCGCAGGGTGAACGCCTTGCCGTCGGGGACGATCGACTCGACGATCGGGCCGGGGCGAGCGGTCGCCGCGAACGTGAGCGAGGCGTCGATCTCGGTGTTGTCGGGAAAGGCCTTTGTGTCCGGCCGATACACGCCGGACCGGTCGCGGGCGACGGCGTACGTCCCCTGTTGGGTCTGCGCCAATGTCCGCGCGACGTCGTTCCAGTCGCGAAGGGCGACGTCGGTCGCGTCCACCAGCAACCTGCCGTTCTCCTCCGCCAGGACCGGCATCGAAGCCACCGTACTCGGCGGAAATGCTTCGGCGATCGCCCGCGTATGGTCCGGATTCGTCGGCGAACCCCGGTACGCCCAGTTCTCGAGAACGAGAAGGACGCGGTCGCCATCGTGGTCGAACCGGGCTACGTGTGTCTCTCCACTGGCGCCGCGGTCGATTCCGATCGGATTCGAGCCGAGTCCCGTCGCTTGCGAGACGAGCAGGAGCGCACGCGTCGAGTCGCGGGGAATCTCGAGCAGGATTCGACCCTGGTGCCGATCCAGATAGATTGGAAGGAACCCGTCGAGACGCTCCATTCCGGTCGTGCGTCCGGCGATGCTGGCGGCCGGCGCGCTTGGAACTTGCGCGAGAACGGGCAGGTACGCGGTGGTACCAAGAAAGGCGATGCCGGCGACCGCGGATTTGATGATGGTCATGAAAGAATGAGGGTGAAAAACGTGTCCCGAGCTCTCGTGCGCTGGGATAGAATACGGGTTGGCGTCCTTCTCGTCATCGTCGCGTCGTGCGTTCACAGCGCGCCGCACGTGTATGGCCAGTACAAGGACCTCGCGCCCAAGGTCGCGGGCGCGCCAGGCGAGCGCACCCCCCGCCACCTGACCGTCCAACTCGCGAAGCCGGCGAATGTCGCCGTGTTTCTCGTGGTGCCGGGGCGCGGCAGCAGGCTGCTCTTCCCGATGGATTCGACGCAGAGCCAGTACGTCGAAGCCGGCTCGCACCTGGTCGAAACCGCGGCCACCAAGGGCATGCTCAGCGACACGTCGCGGCTCGCCCGTCTCCCGGGAACCAACCAGCCGCCGCAAGGTCAGCGCGGACGCAACGGAAACCTGCAGTCCGGCTTCTCGCGCGACTCGTCGATGGGCCTCGGCGTCGGCTTCAATCAGCGCGGATACCTCCTGATCTACGCCTCGCAGCAGCCGCTCAGCTATTCGCTCCTCAACACGCGAGTAGCCGGGCTGTCGATTCCGATCGATGACGACGACGCGCTCAACACCGTCTGGAAGCTGATCCGGTCGGTGACGCAGACGTCAGGACCGTGGGCGGCATCGGCGGCCGAATTTCCGCCGTGAGGAACGGCGACTTAGCGCGCGACCTCCGCTGTTTCAGCCGGTAGTCCCCTTCAGGATCCCGTTCCGAATTCTCACCGCCTTTGCGCCGGCGTTGGGATCGGCTTCGACCATCGGATCGCCGGGTCCGAAGCGCAGCTTCCCCGGCAGCGTCAGCGTCTCCGATCCCCGACGCACCTTGATCGGCAGCGGGGAGCCTTCGACCGACGCGCCGAACTTTGCGCGCAGGCGCGCCCCGAATTGCGCGTCCTGCACGGCGACGTCGCCGACCGTGAGCAGGTAGTCGCCGGGTCGCACGCCGGCCGCGGACGCCGCGCTGCCCTCCTGCACCTGCGCGACCACCACGCCGTTCGAGTCGAGCTGGGTCATGACGCCGAGGCGCGGGACCATCGCCGCGCGCGTGCGAAGGCCGGCGAGCGGCAGGACGCTGTCGATTGGAAATGGCGCGCGGCCGTCGATGTACTTGGCGCTGAACGCGGCGAACGACTTGCCTCCGGCGGCCGCGCTGACCGCGGACCACCAGTCCGACGCCGTAAAGCCGCGGCCGCGTTTGTAGTCCGACTGGTAGAGGGCTCGCATCACGTCGTCGAGCGAATGCGCGTTGTCGCTCGCGTCGCGGATCATGATGTCGAGCAGAAGTCCCGCGAGCGAACCCTTCGGATAGTAGATGAATTCGGTGCCGTCCACCGGGTGGATCCACGCATTGAGCGACGCGTCCTCCAGCGACACAGGTCCCGCCTCGGCGACTTCATTCAGCTTTCCGGCCGTCAGCGCGTAGAACCCTTTCTCGTCGACGACGCCGCCACGCACCTCGGCGAGGTCGGCGTAGTAGTCGGTGATTCCCTCGGAAACCCAAAGCCACGGCGTCGGCTGCGGGCGCGAGTAGTCGTACGGCCACATGTCGGCCGGACGAAGCCGCTTCACGTTCCACGAGTGAAAGATCTCGTGAGCGTAGAGCGACGGCTGGAATTCTCCGCCTACGTAGGCCGACGCGAGGATGTCGACGTGCGAGTTCTGGTGCTCGAGCCCGCTCGCTCCGCCGTACGTCGAATCGACGATCTCCATGACCGTGTAGCTCGGCCACGGCGTCTCGCCGAAGACCGCGGTCTCTGGAGGAATCACCCGCTTGAGCTGGTCCCAGACGACGATTCGTTGAGCGCCGGCGATCGCTCCGGCCGGATAACTCGCCAATCGTACCCACCGGTCGACGATTCGCGCGCTGTCCAGATCGAACCGGCCGACGAAGAACGGCATGTCCACGAGGTCGTGGTAGTTGCTCGCCGTGTACGTGCCCCGGGTCGGCCCCGCAGTCATCGCGCTCACGGAGCGCCAGTCGCTCTCGGTGTGAATCGTGACCGTCGCCGGAAAGTCGAACGGCTGTCCCTCGGGATACATGAAGATGTTCGTCCCGTTGAACAGCAGGAAGTCGGGCCGCGCCCACGACATCGCGTTGTCCAGCGAGTCCGCGCGATAGCGAAACGTCACGCGAATCGACTTCGCGCCGTCCGGGCGGATACGCCACTTCTCGAAATCGAGCTTGTCCCACGAGAGCGGCTTGCCATCGCCGCTCACCTCGAACGCGCCGACCCAGCGAGCGTAGTTGCTGATCTCGTACGCGCCGGGCGTCCACGCGGGCAGGGCTAGAACGACGTTCGACGTCCCGGCGGTGGTGAACGACATGGCGACGTCGACGACGCGGTAGGGCGCGTTCGCGCGGGCATACGTGACGTCATAGCGCACGTCGTGGATCGGAGCCGACACGCTGTCGTTGCGTGCGACTTGCGCGGCCAGAACCGAGGGAACGAGTGCGAGCCAGAGACCCTTCATCGGGCGGATGTGTGGCACATAGCGCTCCAAAATTCGCCCATGCGCGGCGCTGTGTCACCTCCGACATGGGCATCGGGAGAACGTCGTACACTCTCCCTACACTCCCGGAACGATCGCCGGGGCCAACGGCCGGCCGCGCGCGCCTGTCCGGACGCTGACATACATTGTCCGACGCGCCGGTTCGTCCCCCCCTTCCCTTCTCCTAACATAGGGTCATCGGAAATGATTGTCGTGCGACGTCTCGCCGCGGCCGCGCTCTTCGTGATCAGCGCCGGTGGCGCCCACGCCCAGCGCCAGGCGCCCGTCCCGGCCGACCTGATTCTCGTCAACACGAAGATCTACACCGTCGACGATTCGCATCCGTTCGTGGAGGCGATGGCCGTCCGCGGCGGCCGGGTGGCGTTCGTCGGCTCGACGCGCGAGGCGCTGCTCCTGCGCGGACCGTCGACGCAGGTGCTGGACCTCGCCGGGCGTGTCGTGATCCCGGGCATGGTCGACGCGCACGCCCACCTGTTCGGCCTCGGCACGTTCCTGCGGGACATCGACCTCACGGACACTCGCTCGTACGACGCGATCGTCGCCCGGGTGGCAGGACACGTGAAGGATCTTCCGGCCGGCCGCTGGGTGATCGGTCGCGGCTGGGATCAGAACAAGTGGGGCGACACCCGCTTCCCCACGCACGAAGCGCTCTCTCGCGTCACGCCGAACAACCCGGTCGTGCTCACGCGAATCGACGGACACGCCATACTCGCCAACGCGGCTGCCATGAAGGCGGCCGGCGTGACGGCCGCGACGCGCGATCCGGCCGGCGGGCGCATCGAACGGACGGCGGCCGGCGAGCCGACGGGCGTTTTCGTCGACAACGCGATGGCGCTCGTGGAACGTGTCGTTCCGCCGCTCTCTCACGACGAGATGCGATCGGCCGCGCTCGCGGCAATCACCGAATCGAACCGTTGGGGTTTGACCGGGCTGCACGATCCCGGCGAACCGAGAGAAGTCCTCGACGTGTTCGAAGAGCTCGCCAAGGAAGGCAAGTTCAATCTCCGCGTCTACGCGATGATCTCCGACGACAGCGTCGCGATCGAGCACTACTTCCAGCGCGGGCCGCAGAGCGGGCTCTACGACAACCACCTCTGGATCCGCGCGATCAAGCTCTACGCCGACGGCGCCCTCGGCTCCCGCGGCGCGGCGCTTCTCGATCCTTACGCCGACGACCCGAAGAACATCGGGCTGCTCAAGTCGACGCCCGAGCACCTGCGAGACGTGTCCATCCGCGCGCTCCAGCACGGATTTCAGGTCGCAACGCACGCCATCGGCGATCGCGGCAACCGCGTCGCCCTCGACGCCTACCAGGCGGCGCTGGAGAAGGTGCCGACCGTGGACCACCGCTTCCGGATCGAGCACGTCCAGGTGCTCGACCACGCCGACGTGCCGCGCTTCGCGCAGCTGGGCGTCATCCCGTCGATGCAGGCGGTGCATCAGACGAGCGACATGTACTGGGCGGCGACGCGCGTCGGCCCGTCGCACGTACTCGGCGCCTACGCCTGGCGCTCCCTCCTCGAGACGGGCGTGATCATCCCCAACGGGAGCGACTTCCCGGTCGAGCGCGTGAACCCGCTGTACTCTTTCCACGCCGCCGTTTCGCGCCAGGACGAGCACGACTGGCCGCCGGGCGGGTGGTATCCCGAACAGCGGATGACCCGCGACGAGGCCCTCAAGTCGATGACGATCTGGCCGGCGTACGCGGCGTTCCAGGAACAGCTCATGGGGTCGCTCACGCCGGGCAAATTGGCCGACTTCGACGTTCTTGACCGCGACATAATGGTGGTGCCGGCACCCGAAATACTCGGAACTCAAGTGCTCGCAACGTATATTGGAGGACGGGCGGTGTACGAACGCGGTCGGTAGGGTGCCACCGCGGAATTCGAGGGTGTGCGAGACATGGTTCCACCGATCGCCGAGCTCGGCCCGCCGGCCGAGGCGGTCAGCGAACGATTTGCTTGGTTGTCGCCGGACAGGCTCACGCGCGTGCGCGCCGTGCTGCTCGGCCTGACGCTCTTTTTTGGTCTGGCCGTCTACGTCTTTCACACGATCGGCGCCGCGCACCTCGCGCAGGCGACGCTCGTCCGGAAGCTGCGCGGACTCGGCGTGCTGACTTGGCTGTACGCGCTCGTCCAGATGGTTGATTTACGGTTCTATAACAGCCGCTGGGCGCGGCGCCGCCGCGCCGCGATGGGCATCCCCGACAGCCTGCAGGGCTGGCTCCTCGGCCAGATGCTGGCATGGTTCGGGATCCTGTACTACGGTCTGACGGAAGACGTGCGCTGGTACGTTGCGGGGCTGGTCATCTTTGGCCTGAGCTTCTTCGCGTTTCCGATTCGCCGGCGCTCGATGTAGGGCGCTCGAGCCCTTCGCCGCCCTTCCACCCCTACATGCTCAGCACGTCCTCGCTCGCCTTTCTCAAGCGGTTGCTCGACACGCCCGCTCCTTCGGGTTTCGAGGGCCCCGCCGCGCGCGTCTGGCGCGAAGAGGCGGGCTCGTTCGCCGACAAGGTCACCAGCGACGTCAGCGGCAACAGCATGGCGGAGGTGAACCCCACCGGGTCACCGACGATTCTGCTCGACGGCCACATCGACGAGATCGGCGTCATCGTGCAGTACATCGACGACGACGGCTACGTGTATTTCTCGCCCATCGGCGGGTGGGACCCGCAGGTTCTCGTCGGCCAGCGGATCCGGTTTCTCGGCCGCGGCGGCGACGTCCTCGGCGTCGTGGGGCGGAAGCCGATCCACGTCATCAAGACGTCGGACCGCGAGCACGCGGCGAAGTTGACCGACCTGTGGATCGACATCGGCGCGTCGAGCCGCGCGGAAGCCGAGGGACGCGTGAACGTCGGCGATCCCGGCGTGATCGACTCGAAGACGGTCGACTTCCCGAACAACCGCATCGTCTCGCGTTCGATCGACGACCGCATCGGCGCGTTCGTCGCGCTCGAGGCGCTGCGCCGCTACGCGCAGCGGCCGGGCACGGCGCGCGTGGTCGCGGCCGCGACCACCCAGGAAGAGATCGCGTACCACGGCGGCGGCGCGCTGGTCTGCACCAACTGCGTGAACCCGCAGATGGCGATCGTCGTGGACGTCACCTTCGCCAGCGACCATCCGGGCATGGAGAAGAAGGAGGTCGGCGACCACCGCATCGGCGGCGGACCCGTCATCTCTCGCGGCTCGATCATCTCGCCCGTCGTCTTCGACCTGCTGCGCACGACCGCCGAGCGGCATCAGATCAAGTACACGGTGCACGCCGCGGGGCGCGAGACGTCCACCAACGCCGACGCGATTCACATCGCGCGCGAGGGCGTCGCGACGGCGCTCGTCTCCGTGCCGAACCGCTACATGCACTCGCCGAACGAGCTCGTGAGCCTCGAGGACGTGGACAAGACGGCGAGCCTCATCGCCGAGACGTGCCGCGAAGTGACGAGCAAGACGGACTTCGCGGCGCGCTGACCGCCGGCACACCGGACCCGTCGCGGCGTGCACGTCTGGTCGAGCGCGAAGTACACGTTTCCGCTGCCGAACGGGCATCGGTTTCCGATCGCGAA
Organism: uncultured Gemmatimonadaceae bacterium; assembly: GCA_963736315.1. Taxonomy (GTDB): domain Bacteria; phylum Gemmatimonadota; class Gemmatimonadetes; order Gemmatimonadales; family Gemmatimonadaceae; genus JAQBQB01. The sequence goes on from CAVTOB010000003.1 coordinate 685,588, forward strand.
GTACGCGCTGCTGCGCCAGCGCGTGATCGACGAGGGAATCGTTCCCGCTGACCACGTTCACGATCCGTCCGCGGCACCGCGCGAAGACCTGCTGCTCGTGCACACGCCGGACTACGTCGATCGCTTCACGGCCGGCGCGCTCACGAGAGACGAGGAACGCCGCCTCGGATTCCCGTGGTCGGCCGCTCTCGTCGAACGCTCGTATCGCGCGGCCGGCGGGACGCTCGAGGCGGCGGTCCGCGCGCTCGACGACGGCATCGCGATGAACCTGGCCGGGGGCACGCACCACGCGTTTCCGTCGCATGGCGAAGGATTCTGCGTGTTCAACGACGTCGCGATCGCCGTGCGCGCGCTCCAGCGCGACGGACGCATCGCGCGAGCGGCGATCGTCGATCTCGACGTCCACCAGGGGAACGGAACGAACGAAGTGTTCGCGCGCGACGATCGCGTGTTCACGTTCAGCATGCACGGGCGGAAGAACTATCCGTTCCACAAGGTCCCCGGCTCGCTCGACGTCGAGCTGGACGACCACACCGGCGACGACGAATACCTCGAGCTTCTCGCCGGCGCTCTGCCGCGCGCGCTGCATCAGGCGAGGCCGGACTTGGTCGTCTACCTTGCCGGCGCGGATCCTTACGTCGGCGACCGGCTCGGCCGCCTCGCGCTCACGTTGGGTGGGCTCGCGCGCCGCGACACGTTCGTGCTGAACCAATGCCGTGAAGTCGGTCTCCCGGTCGTGGTCACGATCGCCGGCGGCTACGCGGAGCCGATCGCGGACACGGTAGCGATCCACGCGGCGACGGCGCGCATCGCGGCGTCGTTCGCGCGGTCCGCGGCTCGGCACGCGTAACCCGGCAACGACGGCATGGCTCCGATTCCGCCGCCGCGGGTCTCGGGCTTCACGAGCACGACTCCCGTGCCGCTCTACTGGGCGGAGTATGGTCCGCCTAACGCGACGCCGCTTCTCGTGCTGCACGGCGGGCCCGGCGCTCACCACGACTATCTCCTGCCGCAAATGCTCGCCCTCGCCGACGAGTATCGGCTGATCTTCTACGATCAGCGGGGCGGCGGCCGGTCCAAGACGGCGGACCGGAGCGCCATCACGTGGCACACGCACGTCGTGGATCTCGACGCCGTCATTCGGGAGCTGTCGCTCGAGCCGGCGACGCTCGTCGGCTATTCGTGGGGCGGGCTCCTCGCCATGCTCTTCGCCATCGAGTCGGCCGCGGGCCGAACCAGCAGCCACGTCGCGAGGCTCGTGCTCCTCGACCCCGCTCCGGTCAATCGGGAGTACCGCCGCCAATTCGAGGCCGAGTTCGCGCGCCGCCAGAACAGTGAGACGGTGGCGAAGCTTCGCGCGGATCTGGCGGCGAGCGGGCTTCGCGAATCCGATCCGGACGCGTTTCGCCAGCGGTCGTTCGAGCTGAGTGTGGCCGGCTACTTCGCCGATCCGTCGGCGGCGCACGACCTCACACCTTTCCGCGTGATGGCTCGGATTCAGGATTCGGTTTGGGACAGCCTCGGCGACTACGACCTCACGCGTCCGGGGCGACTGGACGCGGTCACCGTGCCGGCGCTGGTCGTCCACGGTCGCCAGGACCCCATTCCCCTTGCGTCGTCCGAAGCCATCGCGCGTACGCTGCGCGCCCCCCTGGTCAGCATCGACGGCGCGGGGCACGTTCCATATGTTGAACGACCCGCCGAAATGTTCGCCGCGATTCGATCCTTCCTGTCTTCCGCGGCAGGCCCCCCGCCAACGTGATCGTCGCAGCCCACCCGCCCACTTTCGCATGCCCAGCGATCCGAACAACCAACCGTTCATCGGAACGATCGAGACGTCGGGGCGCCGGTACCAGGTGACCTGCCGCGTCGGCTTCGACGGGGTGGAGTACGTCGGTCGGCTGTGGTTCGCGGAAGAGGAGTGGGAGGACGCCGGCCTCCCCGATCGAGGCGCGATCCCGGGAAAGAGCCGCGAGGACGTGCTCTCGCAGGCGCGCGAGTTTTCGCAGGAGCAGCTCGTGTTGCGCTATCGGCGCGCGCTCTCCGACAAGCGGCGCTACCTCAAGCTCCGCCGCGACACCGATGAGATCCTGACGAAGATCCGCTACCTCAATCAGATCGCGACGTCGGTGCGCAACGGGCTGCTCGACGAGGAGGGCGCGAATCAGGAGATCGACCTCACCGAGCACCAACTGCACGAGTGCATCCAGCGTCTGCGCGACGACGCCGGGTTGGAGGGCTGAGCCCGGTGCCAGCCGCAGCCAAACGCCGCCGCGCGCGGAGCGCGACGCCCCTCGCCCAGCGGGCGCGCGAGATCTACGACCGCCTCGTGGCACACTATCCGGACGCGCATTGCGCGCTCGACTTCAAGTCGCCATTCCAGTTGCTCGTCGCCACGATCCTGAGCGCGCAGTGCACGGACAAGCGCGTGAACATGGTCACGCCCGCGCTGTTCAAGCGCTACCGCACGCCGGCCGCTCTCTCCGTCGCCAAGCCGGAGGAACTCGAGGAGATCATCAAGTCCACGGGATTCTTCCGAAACAAGACCAAGAGCTTGCTCGGCATGTCGAACGCGGTGGCCGACCGGCACGAGGGCAAGGTTCCGGACACCATGGACGAGCTGGTGAAGCTGCCCGGCGTGGGACGAAAGACGGCGAACGTCGTCCTCGGAAATGCGTACGGCAAGAACGAAGGCGTCGTCGTCGACACACACGTCGGACGGGTCAGCAAACGCCTGGGTCTCACGCGTCAGACCGACCCGGTGAAGGTCGAGCAGGACCTCATGAAGCTCTTCCCGAACGACAGTTGGACGATGTTGTCCCACCTCCTGATCGAGCACGGCCGCCGCATCTGCGAGGCGCGCCGCCCGAAGTGCGAGTCCTGCTTCCTTTCCGACATCTGCCCATCCTCGACCGTCTAGGAATTCGAACTCTCACATGACGCTACGGTACTTGTTCCTGCTTGGCGCCGCCGCCGGCGCTCTCGCCGCCTGTTCGTCGGGGCCGCCGCCGGAGGCCGACATCAAGCCGCAGGTCCTTGCCGACGCGGCGCCCGGCGCGATGCCGATCGCGCCGGGGGACTGCGCCGAGGCGCTCCGCCGCGCCGCAGAAAAGCCCGACCTCGTCGTCGATCAACTTCCCGTCCTCGTGACCGCGAAGCCGAAGCCGCTGCAGAACCCGCCGCGCAGCGCGCTCCGCAAGGACGGGAGCGCCGAGGTGAAGATCGACATCGTCGTCGACACGCTCGGCAAGGCGGTGATGAAAACGTTCACCGTCGTGGCGACGTCGCACCCGTGGCTCGCCACGAACGTCAAGAGCGTCATCGGCAAATGGACGTTCTCGCCGGCGCAGCTCGCCGGTTGCAAAGTGCCGCGCGTCTATCATTTTTACGCGGCGGCGCCGCCGCGCGCGAAATCCGGGGACTAACTAGCTTCCACGCATGTCGAAGACCGCCACGTTCGAGACCAACAAAGGCAAGATCGTCGCCGACCTGTTCGACAAGGAAGCGCCGAACACGGTCGCCAATTTCGAGAAGCTCGCCAACAGCGGCTTCTACGACGGCGTGAAGTTTCACCGCGTGATCGCCGATTTCGTCGTCCAGGGCGGCGACCCGCTGTCACGCGACTTGCCGACGGGCGACCGCAAGATCGGGACGGGCGGACCGGGCTACCACATCAAGTGCGAGACGGCCGGCAATCCGCACAAGCACGAAGTCGGCGCGTTGTCGATGGCCCACGCCGGCAAGGATACCGGCGGCAGCCAGTTCTTCATGGTCCTCAGCGAAGACAACACGCGGCACCTGAACGGCGTGCACACGGTGTTCGGCAAGATCTCGAGCGGTCTCGACGTGATGAAACAGCTGAAACAGAACGACGTCATGAACTCCGTGCGCGTCGCCTAGAGCGCGCGCTTTCTAGATCGCCATGGCAAACGACCACAACGACCATTCGCACGACGCGCCGACCTTCGGCGCCGACACCCGCGCGGCGTTCCTCGGCCTCATCATCGGCGCGATCGTCCTCTTCGGCATCGTTCGCACGATCGTCTATCTGACGAACGCGAAATACGCCCGCGAGGCACCCGCCGCGGAAGCAACGAAATAGGGGTGGACCGGTGGACCGGTGGACCGGTCTACAGATGTCGGAGAAAGCGCTCCGGCGCGTTCAGGAAATCGCGCGTGATCACGACGTGATCCAGCTCCTCGAACGGCACCGCTTCCACGGGCGTCCGGTCGAACGAGTAGATGAGAGCATCGGGGAAACCGAGCAGGATCGGCGAGTGGGTCGCGATGATGAACTGCGAGTCCTGCGCGATCATGTCACTGATCATCGCGATCAACGCCAGTTGACTTTGCGGCGACAGCGGCGCTTCTGGCTCGTCGAGCAGATAGAGCCCGCCGGGGACGAAGCGCGACTGGAAGAGCTTGAGGAAGCTCTGGCCGTGTGAGTTGGCGTCCAGGTTGACGCCATAGCGCCGCTCCATGTCGGCGAGCGACGACGACACCGGTCCCTTGGCGAGGCCTTTGGCCTTGTCCGACCGCCCCGCGAATGTGACGTCGATCTCGTCCAACCTGGCCAGCAACTCCGTCCGTTCGCGCGACAGGGCTTTGGTGTAGCCGAAGAAGTCTTCGGCGCGCAGAAAGAACCCGCGGAACGTCCGGCGGTCCCACGTCAGCTTGAGCGACTTGCCCAGAAAGCGCTGCGCCGCGAGCGTCTCATCTCTGTCCACCGCCATGCTGCCGACCGCGGGGAGACCGGCGGCAACCGCGATCCCCTCCAGCAACGTGGACTTGCCCGACCCGTTCTCACCGACGAGGAACGTCACCGCCCGGTCCACGCGAAGGACGGGGAGCGTGCGGATCACGGGAACGGTGTAAGGAAAGCGGTCCGCGGCGGCCGGGGGAATCTTCCGCAGCTCGATGGAACGGAGGTGGTGGGGCATCGCGGATACTACCGGTCCACCGGTCCACCGGTCCACCCGGTCCACCCGTCCACCCGTCCACCGGTCCACCCGTCCACCCGGGTCCGCGCCGCGTGGTAATATTTATGGATGACCCCCACCGAGAACGGCGGCTCGTCTCCCGCCCTGCCGCCGCGCGATGAGGCGCTGGCGTTGATGCACGAGTACACGGCCAGCGAATCGCTCCGGAAGCACATGCTCGCCGTCGAGGCTGCCATGCGGGCCTATGCCGTCCAGTACGGCGAGGACCCGGAGCGCTGGGGGCTGGCCGGGCTGATTCACGACTTCGACTATGAGCGATTTCCTAATGCGCCGCGCTCGCCGACCAGCGAGCATCCGTCGGCGGGGGTCGGGATCCTACGCGAGCGCGGCTGGCCGACGGACATTCTCGACGCGATCATGGGACACGCCGCGTACACTGGCGTGCCGCGGGAGACGCGGATGGCAAGAGCCCTGTTCGCCGTCGACGAGCTGTCGGGGCTCATCACCGCGACGGCGCTCGTCAAGCCGTCCAAGAGCGTTCACGACGTGGACGCCAGGTCGGTGATGAAAAAGATGAAGGACAAAGCGTTCGCCAAGGGCGTCAGCCGAGAGGATGTGACGCTGGGGGCACAGGAGCTGGGTGTCGATCTCGAGCAGCACACGCAGTTCGTGATCGGCGCGATGCGCGGGGTCGCCAGCGCGCTCGGCCTGGCTGGAACGCCCGCGAATTCGCCCGCACCCGCGGCCTGACCGGCCGAGGAGCGGGCACACTGACCCTGTCTTCAGCCCCTTGGGAACGCGTCGATTGCGCGATCAACGTTCAACCGCGGCGGTCCGTTAATGAGAGTGGATACCGGCCACGTCTCGATGACCGCTGCGACCACAATCGAGCTGCCGTTCGGCATGTCGCCAGCAGCTGACACCAAGCCGGACGAGCGAGCCCTAGTCGTCGCGGCGCAACGCGGCTCGAGCGACGCGTTCGCGCAGCTCGTCCGCTTGCATCAGCGTCGGGCGTACGCCGTGTGTCGCGCCATCGTGCTCACGCACGAAGACGCGGAGGATGCGGTTCAGGAAGGGTTTCTTCACGCCTTCAAGGCACTGGACCGGTTTCTCCCAGACCAGCCGTTCGGCGCGTGGCTGTACCGCATCATGGCCAACGCGTCGCTTGACTTGGTGCGGCGGCGGAAAGTCCGCGACGCGGACGAACTGCCGGAAGGGGTCCCGATGCCATTCCGGGATCCCGGCGAGGCGGACGAACTGCGGCGCCGTCTCAACGAGGCGCTGACGAAACTGACTGACCGGCAACGGTCGGTGATCGTATTACATGACGTGGAAGGTTTTACGCACGGCGAGATTGGCGAGATGTTGGGGATACCCGAAGGCACTGCACGGTCGGACCTGCATCACGCACGCGCATCATTGCGCCGCATTCTCGGGGACGTTCGGAGCGATCTATGAGCGACATTCGGTTTGGCCTGTTTCCAGACGACGACGACGTAGTGCGCGGTCTGCGCGCGATCTACGCCGCGCCGTCGGGCGATGCCTACTGGAACGAGCTGCAGTCGCGCGTGATGGCGCGCGTCGCCGACGTCGAGTTGGGATGGTGGACCGAGCTGGATCGCTGGGCGCGCCCGGCGCTCGCGGCCGCCGCCGTCCTGCTGCTGTCGGCCGGCGTCGCCATGTTCCGTGCTCACCAGTCGGAGGCGGACATCGCCGCCGACGCCATGCTGTCTTCACCCGCCGTGCCCGTATCGAGCGCGATCCGGCCGGCATACCAGGACGACCAGGGGGCGCGGCTGCGCTTCCTGTTCGGCCGCTAGACTCGGAGTTCCCCATGCAGCGCTCAAAGCAACAGGCGCTGATGTTCCTGCTCGGGGCCGTCCTCGTTGGCGGCGCGCTCGGCTTCTCGGCCGACCGGTACCTGGGCCACGAAAAGTTCGCCGCGTCGTACGGTCCGCGCACCAAGTTCTACGACGCGATCGGACTCTCCGAGCAGCAGCGCAACACGCTCGATTCACTCGCGTTCTCGCAGGACTGCGCCATCCGCGCGCTCCTGAGGCCGGAGAAGCCGCAGCTCGACTCGATCCGCGCCACGTTCAAGGCGCAGGTCCGTCGCGTGTTCACACCAGACCAGCTGCAGAAGTACGACCAGCGAGACGCCGAATTCAAAGCCCGCCGCGATGCGGAAATACAGAAGGAGCCGAAGAGAACATGTTCCGCAAATTGATCGTGCTGCTGGCCGCGCCGCTGGCGTTGGGCGCACAGCAGGTGACGGATACGACGCTGCATCCGATCTCGCTCGCCGAAGCGATTCGCCTGGCGGGTGACCGGAACGTCTCGAACATCATCGCGGGCAACAGCATTCGTTCGGCGAACAACTCGGTGCGTCAGGCGCGCGCCGCGTTCATTCCGAACGTGTCGGCGAGCGCCGGCCAGAACAAGAGTTACGGCGATCGCGTGGGCCAGAGCAACCAGATCGTCTCTTTTGTCCCGGCGTGGAGCTACAGCACCGGCCTCCAGATCAACCAGTTCACGCTGTTCGACGGCGGCAAGATGTTCGCCGACATCAAGACGGCGAACGCCAACGTTGCCGCGGCGGAAGCCGGCGAGGTCAATACCGAGTTCTCGGTCGCGCTCCAGGTGAAGGTGGCGTACAACTCGATCCTCGCGGCCAAGGAATTGGAGGGAGCCGCCGGCGCCCAGCTCGAGGCGGCGAGGGTTCAGCTCCAGACTTCGATCGCCAAGGTGAACGCCGGCGCGGCGAACGTCTCCGACTCGCTGCGTAGCGTCGTGCAATTGGGTAACGCGCAGCTCGCCCTCCTCCAGGCGCAGAACTCGTATCGCACGTCGAGCGCGACGCTCACGCGACTCGTCGGCACGCCCTACTTCGTGACGGCACAGTTGGCGGACACTATTGAACGTGCGCCGACGCCGATCGACAGCGCCCTGGTGCTCGAGCTGGCGCTCAACGGGCCGGGGATCCGCCAGCAGCAGGCGACCGTGACGGCCACGTCCGCCGCGCTTCGCTCGGCCAAGACGACGTACCTCCCCACCGTGACCGCGGGGTTCAGCCTCGGCGGGAGCGGCACGAACGCGGTGTACGGATTCAACAACAATCCGTATCCGTACACGCGGACGATCAGCCTGAACCTCAGCTATCCGCTCTTCAACCGCTTCCAGCGCGAGAACAACGTCGCAGCGCAGCAGATCAACTTGGAGAACGCGCAGGCCACGTTGAAGGACCAGCAGTTGGGCGCTCAGCAGAACATCATCACCGCCATCGCCACGATGCGGAACGCCGAAGAGACGATGCGCGTTCAGCAGATCAACGTCGAGGCGAGCCAGGAAGACCTCCGTGTGCAGCAACAGCGCTACAACCTCGGCGCGTCAGTGCTTCTGGACGTGCTGAACTCGGAGTCGGCGCTCGTCGCGGCGCGGCAGCAGCTCATTCAGGCGCGTCTCAACTACCGGAACGCGCGCGCGCAGATCGAGTCGTACATCGGGAAGGATCTGCCGCAGTAAGACGACCACAGCCGAACAGGCACGGGGGCGGGAGCTGACGGCTGCCGCCCCCTTTTTCGTGGCCCGGCGCCCTCAGCGATCTCGCCTTACGGCGCGTACTTCCAATAGGCAGATTGAACAGCTCGCGGCCAGGCCACCCGGCCGATAGGAGACCATTTCAGTGAAAAGAATTGTCGGAGCGGCGTTGCTCGCCGTTGCCGCGGCTTGTGCCCGAAAGTCGCAAGCCCCGACGGTGCAGACCGCCGTCGCCTCCCGCCGTGACATCATCGTCGACGCGCAGGCGAACGGCACGATGGAGCCGATCGCCATCGTGGACGTCAAGTCCAAAGCGTCGGGCGTGATCACCAAGATGACGGTCGAGACCGGCACGAACGTCAAGCCGGGCGATCTGATCGTTCAGATCGACACGCGCGACGTCCAGAACAAATACGACCAGGCCAAGGCGATGCTCGACGCCGCCAACGCCAAGCTCCAGGTGTCCACGGCCAACAAGGCGCGCAACGAGGAGATGTTCAAAGCGCGCGTCATCACACCGCAAGAGTTCGAACAGGTCGCCGTTGATTTCGAGAACGCTAAATCCGGCGTCGTGAACGCGCAGGCGAACCTCGACCTCGCCAGGCAGAGCCTCGAAGACGCCACGGTCAAAGCGCCGGGCGAAGGCACGATCATCACGAAGAACGTGTCCGAAGGCACGGTGATCGCCGGCGCGACGAGCTCCGTCAGCGGCGGCACGACCATCGTGCAGATGGCCGACCTGAGTGTCGTCCGCATCCGCGCGTTCTTCAACGAGTCGGACATCGGCAACGTGCACCCGGGCGAGCCGGCCAACGTCACGGTCGACGCGTATCCCGACCGCCGCTTCGGCGGCGTCGTGCAGAAGATCGAGCCGCAGGCGGTCGTGCAGCAGAACGTCACGATGTTCCCCGTGCTCGTGAACCTCGACAACAAGGATCGGCTCCTTCGCCCCGGCATGAACGGCGAAGTGTCCGTGCTCATCGACGAGGTGGACAACGTCATCGCGGTCCCCAACGACGCGATCAAGAATCCGCGTGAAGCGGTGGCGACCGGCGCGATGCTCGGGCTCTCCGCGGACTCGGTGAACGCCTCCCTGCGCGCTCAGGGCTTCACCGGCGGCGGCAACCGTGGTGGCTTCGGCGGTCGCCGAGGCGGCACCGGTGGTGGTGGCAACGGCGGTGCTCGCAACGGCGGCGGCGCGCCCGGCGCCGGAGCCACGAACGGCGCCGCGGCAACGAGCGGCGCGGCCACTCCGACCGGCACGGCGTTCGGCGACGTGCAACTGGCGGGGAACGCAGCGTCGCCCGCGCAGGGCGGCCAAGGGTTCGGGATGCAGGTCTCGGACGCCGACTGCAAGAAGGTCGACGACGTCCTCAAGGCGCACCCGAAAGAGAAGAAACAGCTCGACGATCTTCGCGCGAAGATGCAGGCGCTCCGGCCCGCCAGCGCGACCGGCGGCGGACGTGGCGGATTCAATACCAACGGCGGCAACCGCCAGCGCGGCGATTCCGCCGGCGGAAATCGGCAGCGCGGTGACTCGACGCGTCGTCGCGGCGGCAATGGGGGGGGGCCGGCGCCACCAACGGTAGCACCGGCGGTGGCTTCAACGCTGGTGGCGGCGGGGGCGGCGGCGGCGGCGGCGGGTTCCGCGGCAGCCCGGAGATGCAGGCAATCAACGAACAGATGCGCGCGATCTACACGACGCTGAACCTCGACGCGCGCACGGCCGGAGCATGCGCGCGTCGTCAGGCTGGCGCGGCCGCTGGAACGCAGGCGAACGCCGGCGGCAGCGCGCGCCCGCAGGGGCAGAGTGGACAGGGCGGCCAGGGTGCACTCACGCCCTCGCCCGAGATGACGCCGCGGCCCGTGCGCCAGCGCACCGGTCTCGTGTTCGTGTCGGACAGCGCCAAGACGCACTTTGCGCCGCGCATCGTGCAACTCGGACAGGGCAATCTCGATTACACGGAAGTCATGAGCGGACTGAAAGAAGGTGAACGCGTCGTCATGCTCGGCGCACTCGCCCTCCAAGCCCAACGTCAGGCGCAGCAAGACCGCATTCGTCAGAATGCCAGCCCGCTCGGCGGGCAGGCGGCGCCTGGCCCCGGCCCGGGCGGCGGTGGTCCGCGCGGCGGCGGCGGTGGCGGTGGTGGGCGCGGAGGCTGATTAGATGCTGATCGGCGAAATCATCAGCGTCGCGCTCGGTGCGCTCCGCGCCAACAAGCTGCGCTCGCTGCTCACCATGCTGGGCATCGTGATCGGCGTCGGCGCGGTCATCGCGGTCGTCGCGCTCGGCACCGGCGCGCAGCAGGCGGTGAAGGATCGCATCTCGGCGCTTGGCACCACGCTGCTGACCGTGAACCCGGGACAGCAGCGCGGTCAGGGCGTGGCGATCGGGGGCGCGCAGCAGCGGCTGACGGTCGAAGACGCGAAGGCGGTCGACGAGCACGCGATGCATCTGCTGGGCGTGCAGCCCGAGATGCGGTCGATGCAGCAGATCGTGTTCGGCAACAAGAACGCGAGCACGCAGATCATCGGCACGACGCCGAACTATCTCGAGGTTCGCAAGTACACGATGGCGGTCGGGAAGATGTTCACCGCGGCGGACGACGAAGGCCGTCAGCGCGTCGCCGTCGTCGGCAATACGGTGGTGAACAACCTCGGCCTGACGTCTCCCGAAGCGATCGTCGGCGAGACGGTGCGCATTCGCGGCACGCAGTTCACGGTCGTCGGCGTGATGGCCCCGAAGGGATCGGCGAACGCGTTCCAGGATCCGGACGACGAAATTCTCGTTCCGATCCAGACGGCGCGCTTCCGGGTGAACGGATCCGACCGGCTCGCTTCGATCAGCGCGCTCGCGGGGTCGGAGGACGAGATTCCCGACGCGATGGCGGAGATCCAGCGTGTGCTGCGCCGCCAGCACAAGATTCGTCAGGGTCTGCCCGACGATTTCCAGATTCGCAACCAGGCCGACATCCTGCAGACCACGCAGGAGACGACGCAGGTCATGACCTACCTGCTCTCCGGCATCGCGGCAGTCTCGCTGCTCGTCGGCGGCATCGGCATCATGAACATCATGCTGGTGTCGGTCACCGAGCGCACGCGCGAGATCGGCATCCGCAAAGCGCTCGGCGCCACACGCGCGAACATCTTGCTGCAGTTCCTGATCGAAGCGGTCGTGCTTTGTCTGCTCGGCGGCATGATGGGCATCGCGCTGGGAGCCGGCGGCGCGACGATCATGAGTCGTACAGCCGGATGGTCGACGCAGGTATCACCGGGCGCAATCATCATGGCCTTCGCGTTCTCCGCGTTCGTCGGTCTGTCGTTCGGCGTGTGGCCGGCTCGCCGAGCCGCCGTCCTCGATCCGATCGTCGCCCTCAGGTACGAATAGCGAGTCGACGGTTCACGCAAACGAGGCGCGCCCGGACCCAGCTCCGGGCGCGTTTTTCGTTTGTACGTCGACGAGGAAAAGCTTGGAGAGCCGCTCGCCACCCCCGCCCCTCCGCGGTCCGCATCATCGCCACACCGACTCCGCCCCCTCGCCGCACCCCCCCGCACTCCGCACCCTTGACACGATATATCTCCCGTTATATCGTAATCTCACTCGATATATCGAACTTGAGGAGGTTGTATGTGGGAGCCATTTGTTTTCCGGGTCAACACGGGCCATTGTGGCGAGCGCCGAGCCCGGTGGGGTTGGGATGCCTTTGGCGGCTGGGGCGCGGGTGGCGGGCCTCGTGGACGCCACTGGAAGGGTCGTGCGGGCCGCCTGTTCGAGCAGGGTGACCTCAAGTACGTGATCCTGCGGCTGCTCGAGGAAAAACCCAGGCACGGCTACGAGATCATCAAAGAGCTGGAAGGCCGCTTTGGCGGGTCCTACGTGCCCAGCCCAGGTACCGTCTACCCGACCCTCACGATGCTCGAGGACCTGGGGTACGCCCGGGCCGTCCCCGAGGAGGGTGGCAAGAAAGTTTACGAGATCACCGACGAGGGCCGGAAATACCTGGCCGAGCACAGCACGACCGTAGACGACATCTTCGAGCGGATCGCGAAGTTCGTCGAGGGGTTCACGGATACCCCGATGATGGAGCTCAACCAGGCATTTCAGCGGTTGGCGCGAACCACCTATAAGACAGCCACGGGCCACCTCGGCGAAAAAGAGATGCTCGAGCGCCTCCGCGACATCATCCGCCGGGCCGCGGACGAGGTCGAGGCAGCCACCAAGTCGACCCCGGAGACGCCGCCGCCGGCCGAGTAGCTGGAAGCTGGCCGAAGGTTCGCTACACGCACCCTCGGCAAGCGCTAGATTTGGGCGATGGGTCGCGGATCTCTTCCGCGACCCATTTTTGCGTAGTCTCAGACGGGTCGTCTCCCGTGCGACAAAGGAACGACCTCGTCGCTGAAGCAGCGTTCATGACCTCTCACCCACGACCGGAAGGCAGTGCCGCGAGCGATCTTCCGCCCGCGCGCTCCGCGTCCGGTTCGCAACAAGCCACTCCGCAACAATCCGCCTCCACCGGACCGACGACGCCGCTTCCGGCTCCGGGGAGCGCGCCGGCGGCCACAGGCACGAGCACCGGGTTCCACGCCGCCGCGGTTCCGCAGCGCACGCCGGTCGAAACGAATCCCCGTGGAAAGCGACTCGCGTTCCTCTCGCTGACCGCGCTCGGCATCGTCTACGGCGACATCGGCACGAGCCCGCTGTACGCGCTCCAGCAGTGCTTCACCTCCAAAGAGCACACGATTCCGCCGACGACAGCCAACGTCTACGGGGTGCTCTCACTGATCGTGTGGCTGCTCGTGCTCGTCGTCGCGGTGAAGTACCTCGTGTTCATCATGCGGGCGGACAACCGCGGTGAGGGCGGGATTCTCGCGCTTCTCGCGCTGATCCTTCAGCAGGAGCGCCGCTCGCTGTCGCGGCGACGGATCATTCTCGTCGGGCTCGGGCTCTTCGGCGCGGCGCTGCTTTACGGGGACGGGATGATCACGCCGGTGATCTCCGTGCTCGGCGCGATCGAAGGCCTGAACGTCGTCACCCCGGCGTTCCAGAGCATGATCGTTCCGATCTCGGTGGTCGTTCTGCTCCTGTTGTTCACCGTTCAGCGGTTCGGTACCGGGCGCGTCGGAACCGCGTTCGGGCCGATCATGTGCGTGTGGTTCCTGACGATCGGCGGATTGGGACTTTGGGAAGTCGCGAGAGAACCGCGGATCCTCGCCGCGCTGAATCCGCTGCACGGGCTGCGATTTTTCGCCGACAACGGACGCATCGGGTTTCTCACGCTGGGCGCCGTCGTGCTGGCGGTGACCGGCGCCGAAGCGCTGTACGCGGACATGGGACATTTTGGCAAGCGGCCGATCCGCCTCGCCTGGTTCGTCCTCGTGATGCCGGCGCTGCTACTCAACTACTTCGGCCAGGGCGCGATCCTGCTGCGGAATCCGGCGGCCGTCGCGAACCCGTTCTACTTCCTCGCGCCGCGCTCGATGCTCGTGCCGCTGGTCGTGCTGGCGACCGCCGCCGCGGTGATCGCGTCGCAGGCGTTGATCTCGGGCGCGTTCTCGCTCACGCGGCAGGCGGTGCAGCTCGGCTATTCGCCGCGCGTGACCATCCTGCACACGTCGCGCAGCGAGGCCGGCCAGATCTACGTGCCGGAGATCAACAACATCCTGATGATCGGCTGTCTCGTGCTCGTCGTGGCGTTCGGCTCGACGACGGCCATCGGGGCCGCGTACGGCATCGCCGTCACCGGCACGATGGCGATCACGTCGCTGCTCTTCGCGGTCGTGGCGCGCTCGCGTTGGAATTGGTCGCTCGCCCACGTGCTGCCGATCATGATCGCGTTTCTCACCATCGACGTGTCGCTGTTCGCGGCGAACGTGATCAAGATCTGGTACGGCGGCTGGGTGCCGATCGCCATCGCCGTCGGCGTGTTCACGCTGATGAGCACATGGAAGACGGGCCGCTACCTGCTCACCAAGACGCTCAACGCTGGCGCGCTGCCGCTCGACCTTTTCCTCGGCGACGTCGCGCGGCGCAAGCCGCTGCGCGTCCCGGGGACCGCCGTGTTCATGACGTCATCGAACGAGGCCGTGCCCGTCGTGCTGCTGCACCACCTCAAGCACAACAAGGTGCTGCACGAGCAGGTGATCCTGATGTCGGTCGTGACGCACGAAGTGCCCGAAGTTCCGGCCGCGGATCGTGTGTCCGTCGAGAAGCTGGAGCACGGGTTTTATCGAGTCACGGCCGGATACGGCTTCATGGAGTCGCCCAACGTGCCGGAGATCCTCCAGCACGCGCGCGACTTCGGGATCAAGGCCAAGCGCAACGACACGACCTTCTATCTCGGACGAGAGCGCGTGATCGTGGCCGACGGCAAGGCGCGCACCGAGTCGAGGCGTCCTCCCGAAGGGATTCCGCTGCCCACGATGTCGCGGTGGCGGAAGAAGCTCTTCGTCATCATGTCGCGCAACGCGCGGTCGGCGACCGAGTTCTTCGGGATTCCGCCGAACCGCGTCGTCGAGCTGGGAGCGCAGGTCGAGTTCTGACCCGGGCCGCTCGGCGCCGCGACGAGTCGTCGCGGACGCCGAGCTCCCAAACTGCTCACCAGGACACGCGGTTGCCGAACATGAAGCCGCGTCCGAAGCCGCCGAGCGCGCCGCCCACGGCCGCGTTGGTCGCGATCCGCGCGCCCTCGAGCGCGCTTCGCACCCTGTCGCCGATCTGCTCGCCGTTGATCTCGATCGCGCCACCCGGGATTCTCGTCACCGACGGAAGCAGCACGTTGTCGCCGCCGATGATCGTCATTCCTCGATTGCGGCGGGGCAGGTCGGCCGCGCGGACCGCCTTCAGCGTGACGTTCTTGTACTGACCGGCGTAGTAGATCCTCAGCGTGGCGTCGTCGCCCGCTTTGAGCTTCGACACCTCGCGCTCGAACCGCGAGACGTTCGACGTTCTGAACGCGGTTTCGTCTTCGTCGCCCGCTCGCGCTCGCACGTCGACGTTGTTGATCGACGCGATGCGGCTTCCCTCTTCGATCCCGGCTTTGGCGGCCGGACCGGACTCGTCGACGCCGATCACGAACACGCCGATCGTATCGCGTCGGCTGCCCGTGCTGGCGAGTTGGAGCCCGAGTGTCGCGCGGTCCTCCCAGGTGCGGCGCGCCATCGACTCGTAGAGCGAATCGGACGACACGGTCTTCACCTTCACCGATTTCGTCTGACCGCTGGCGTACACGTGCAGGTCGACGTCGTCGCCCGGCTTGAGCTTGTCGATCTCGCGCGTGAGACGGCGGGTCATGACGCCGGCCATGTCCTCGTCGCCGACGTCGGCCGGGGCGAGCTTGAGGCTCACGCCGTTGATTGAGGCGATTCGGTTCCCTTCCTCGATCCCGGCCTTCTCCGCGGGGCTCCCCGTTCGAACGGAGTTGACGAGCACGCCGAGCGTGTCGCGGCTGGAAGCCGCGCCGGAGGTGGTGATCCCGATGACCGCTTGCGGCTGGCCGATCAGGGACATCCGGTACGGACCGGGCTCGATACGCATGGCCCGGGGCGGATTCTGCGCCGCGAGCGTGCCCGCGGCGAGCAGCGCCGGGCTCAAAACAATCAGTCGCATAATTCCTCGTGAAGTCGTGGGTGTGCGACCTGTGAGTCACGCCGATGGCGGACGAGGGTTTACCGGGCGACTTACATCCGCGTTCCCGCACGACCTACCTTGAGACATGGCCCAGGCCCCCACCGCCCCCCCTCCGTCGCCCAACCGCACTCCCCCCGACCTCCACACCTTCCATCATCATTGGCAGGACGAGGCGGACGCGGCGTACTTGTACCGGCTTCTCGCCGACGCGGAGAAGGATCCGAAGAAGAGCGACCTGTATCGGCGACTCGCCACGGTCGAGGACCGACACGTCGAGATCTGGGCGCGTTTGCTTCGCGAACACGGCGGCGACCCCGGGACGTTCCGGCCGAGCGCGCGCACGAGGATTTTGGCCGGGCTTGGCAGCATGCTGGGGCCGGGGTTTCTGCTGCCGATGCTGCTGTCGGAAGAAGGCCGCGAGGTCAAGAGCTACCTCGACATGCACCGTCGCACGGCGCGGGGCGCGCCGGGCGCGTCGGAGTCATTGCAGCTCGCGCGCGAATCAGCCGAGCATGCGACGACGCTCACGCAGATCGCGGGGCGGAGCGGCGAGCCGTGGCATCGCACGGAGTCCGGCGGCTTTTTGCGGAACGTCGTCTACGGCTTCAACGACGGATTGACGGCGAACTTCGGCCTCGTCGCGGGCGTGATCGGCGCGTCGGCGCTTGCCGCGCATCACACGGTGATCGTGGCCGGCGTGGCGGGACTGATCGCCGACGCGTTGTCGATGGGATCGAGCGGCTACCTCGCGGCGAAGAGCGAGCAGGAGGTGTACGCCAACGAGATCGCGATGGAGCGCGACGAGATCGCGCTCATGCCCGACGTGGAGCGCGACGAGTTGGCGTTGATTTACGAGATGAAAGGCATGTCGGCCGACTCGGCGCTCGCGCTGGCGACCGAGGTGATGGCCGACCCGAAGCGGATGCTCGACGAGCAGGTGCAGGAAGAGCTGGGGATCGGCGAGCCGCACATGTCGCCGCTGCGCGAGGGCTGGGTGACCGGCTTGGCGACGGCCGTCGGCGCGTTCATCCCCGTCTTTCCATTTCTCGTATGGTCCGGCACGACGGCGGTCGTGTTGGCGTTCGCGATCTCGATGGCGTCGCACTGGATCGTGGGCGCGGCGCGATCCGTGTTCACCGGACGGAGCGTGTTCCGGTCGGGCCTCGACATGTTCGTCGTCGGTCTCGGCGTGGCGGTCGTCGGCTATTTCGTCGGCGAATGGATCGCGCGGTCGGTGGCGTAGCCTCAATAATCGGTCGAAGACCACTGCTTCGTTCGGCGGGATTCCTGGGCCGACGGCCGTCTTCGATCCGTTCGAGAACACGATTCGCGTCGGCAAGAAACGACTGTCGGCTCCGTACGCCCGATTTTCACTCGAGGTGATCCGTCGATGAGATTTCGCCGCAGATCGTCCGCACTGGTCGCGATCGCCCTGGTGATGGCCGCCGCGTGCGGCGGCCAGACACCGCCCGCCGCAACGGAGGTCGCGGCGAACACCCGCGCGATGGTCACGCTGCCGGCGCAAAATGGCGCGAAGCTCACCGTCACGACGCCCGCGTTCACCGACGGCGGCGACATTCCGTTCGAGAACACGCAGTACAAGGGCAACGTCTTTCCCGGTCTGTCGTGGACGGCCGGTCCCGTGGGGACCAAGTCGTACGCCATCATCATGCAGGATACGGACGGCACGATGCGCAACTCGAATGGCCTGCCGATCCTGCATTGGACGATGGTCAACATTCCGGCGACCATCACGAAGCTCGATGCCGGCATGACGAAAGAGCCATCGGGCGCCGTGTACGGTCCGAACGCTCGCGGGGCGAATCAACCGTACCTCGGTCCGCGCACGCCGCCGGGACCGAAACACCGCTATCACCTCCAGGTATTCGCGCTCGACACGGCGCTCCCCGCCGGCGCGTTCGCATCGTACGAGGCACTCCTCGGAGCGATGAACGGGCACGTGCTCGCGAGCGGCGAAGTGGTTGGACTTGGGCGGGCAATGTAGTTCGACGAGAACTACAACTACTGGACGCAGAGCAGTTGCAGTCGGATGCCTGCCGACAGACTCAGACGACGATATTGAGCAGCCGCCCCGGAACGAAGATGATCTTCTTGGGCGTGCTCGCGACGAACTTCGCGATCGCCGGATCGGCGAGCGCGGCGGCTTGCACGGCGTCCTGACCCGAGCCGACGGGGATCTGCACCGTGCCGCGCGTCTTGCCGTTCACCTGAACGGCGATCGTCAGGAGGTCTTCGGCCGCGATCGCGGGGTCGAACGTCGGCCAGCCCGAGTCGAATACGCTTTCGGCGTGGCCCAAACGCTCCCAGAGCTCTTCGGCGACGTGCGGCGCGAACGGCGCCACGAGCTGCACCAGCGGCTCGACCTCGGCGCGATGAGCGGTCCGTTCATCGCGGCGCACGACGTTGATGTACTCCATCATCGCCGCGATCGCCGTGTTGTAGCTCAGCGCCGGAATGTCCACCGATACTTTCTTGATCGTCTGGTGAAGCTTGCGCATGACGAGCGGATCCGGCGCTCCGTGCGGCACGGCGCCCTCGACCGACGCCCAGAGGCGCTCGAGGAAGCGTCGCACCCCGGCGATGCTCTGATCGCGGAAGTCGCCGCCCTCTTCGTACGGGCCCAGGAACATCAGGTACGTGCGAAACGTGTCCGCTCCCCAACGCTCGACGTACTCGTCCGGAATCACGACGTTGCCGCGGCTCTTCGACATCTTGGCGCCGTCGCGCACGATCGTCCCGTGCGCGCGGAAGCGCTTGAACGGCTCCTCGAATCGCAGGAGGCCGGCGTCGTGCAGCACCATCGTCGTGAACCGCGAGTACAACAGGTGCAGCACGGCGTGCTCGTTGCCGCCGATGTACGACTCGACGGGGAGCCACTTCTCGGTGCGCGCCGCGTCGAACGCCACGTCGTCGCGCTCGGTGCTCGGGTAGCGCAGGAAGTACCAGGCGCTGTCGAGGAACGTGTCGGAAACATCCGTCTCCCGGCGGGCCGGGCCGCCGCACGACGGACACTTCACGCGATACCACGACTCCACGCGCGCCAGCGGCGAGATGCCCGTGTCGTCCGGCTTGAAGTCCTCGACGAACGGCAGCTCGACCGGAAGGTCTTTCTCCGGCACCGGCACGGTGCCGCATTTGTCGCAGTAGATGATCGGGATCGGCGGCCCCCAATAGCGCTGGCGCGAGATGCACCAGTCGTGCAGCCGGTAGTTCACGACGGCACGCGCGTGGCCCTTCACGCTCAGCCAGTTCGTGATCTCGTGCTTTCCGTCCTCGATCGAGCTTCCCGAAAACTCCTCCGAGTTCACGAGCCGCGCGCCGGCGGTGTCCGTATACGCCTGGTCCAGCCGCGCGTGCGTGGCGTGCGGGCCCGGACCGGCGACGACACGCACGATCGGCAGGTCGAAGGCGGTCGCGAACTCGAAGTCGCGCTCGTCGTGGCCGGGGACGGCCATGATCGCGCCGGTCCCGTACTCCATCAGCACGTAGTCGGCGACCCAGACCGGGATCGGCCGCTGCGTCGCGGGGTTGATGGCATATGAGCCGGTGAAGACGCCCGTCTTCTCCTTGCTCACTTTGCGCGAGACGATGTCCTGCTTCGCCGCGTGCGCGACGTACGCCTCGACCGCTTCGCGTTGTTCGTCGGTCGTGAGGCTGTCGAGCAAGGGATGCTCGGGCGCGACGACGAGATAGGTCGCGCCGAAGATCGTGTCCGGCCGCGTCGTGAAGACGCGAATGTCGATTGGACGGAGCGCGTATTCGCCGCTCAGCCCGATCTCGGTCGTCGCCGTTCCGGTGAGCTCTTCCAGATCCTGCACGCGAAAAACGATTTCGGCGCCGTCGGAGCGCCCGATCCAGTTGCGCTGCGCCTGTTTGGTCGAGTCGGACCAGTCCAGGTAATCCAGGTTGGCGAGGAGCCGCCCGGCGTAGTCGGTGATCCGGAAGAACCACTGCTCCAGAAACCGTTGCTCCACCCTCGCCCCACACCGTTCGCACTCGCCGGCGATGACCTGCTCGTTGGCGAGAACGGTCTTGTCGTTGGGGCACCAGTTGACGGCCGCGCGCTTCTTGTACGCCAGCCCGCGCTTATAGAGCTGTAAGAACAGCCACTGCGTCCACTTGTAGTACCGCGGGTCGGTCGTCGACAGCTCGCGGTCCCAGTCGATCATCAGCCCGGCGCGCTTAAGCTGGCGCCGGAAGTTGTCGATGTTTCTAGGGATGAGTGTCGCGGGATGGGTCCCGACCTTGAGCGCGAAATTCTCGGAGTGAATCCCAAAAGCGTCGAACCCCAGCGGCTCCAGGACCGTGTGGCCCTGCAGACGCTGGAATCGTCCATAGATGTCGTTGCCGGTGAACGCGAAGAGGTTGCCGACGTGAAGTCCTTCGGCGGACGGGTACGGGAACATCATGAGGGCGTAGAACGGCCGCATGCCCCCGTCGATGTCCGTCGTGTTCGTCCCACGGGCCTCCCAGCGCTCCTGCCATTTTCGCTCGGTGGCGCCGGGGTCGTAGCCCCCCGGCTCGGTGGCCGAGGTTGGTTCCAGTGGTTCTGTCATGATGTGCGGAGTTACAGCGGAATCTAAGGCGTCGATGAACCCCCGTCCCAGTACGAGCATGTTCGCGATCTCGCATTCGCGCCGCGGCAAGCAGTCGGCGCGGTCGCTGCGGTGGCGCTTCCTGAGCCTGGCCGGCACGGGGGCCGTTCTCGTGCTCGGCGTCGTCGCCTACGCGGGGCTGCTCGTCCTCCAGAACTCGATCGCCGGCGACGAGGACGCGCGCATCGTCAATTCCGCGTCGCTCTCCGAGCAACTCGTCCAGCGCCTCCTCTCCGAGCGGGTGCGGCAGGTCCAGCTCATCGCCGCGGAGCCGAACATCATCGCGGCGGCCAAGAAGGGCACCGAGATCTCGCGCGCCAAAGGCCTCCAGAACCGCTCGACCGACGACCTCGAGCAGATGTTCAAGGGACCGCGCTCCCAGCAGGTGGACGACAACGCGCTCCGCTACCTGAACGGGCTGCTCCCCAAGCTCGACATCGCCGAAGTCATGCTCACCGATGAATTCGGCTACAACGCCGTGACCACCTCGTTGTCCTCGGACTTCGTCCAGAGCGACGAGCCCTGGTGGCAGTCGGCCTGGGGGAACGGGATGACGACGGCCCAGGCGACCATCGATCCCGTGATGGGGCGAACGGTCGTCGAGCTCGCGGGCGTCGTGCGAGAAGGCACCGCGCGCGTCGGCGTCGTGAAGGTGAAGTTCGGCCTCTCGATGCTCGACTCCGTACTGGCCCAAGGCAGCAACGTCGGCACCACCATGCGGGTCGATCTCGTCGACTCCGGGGGCAAGGTCATCGCCAGCTCCGGACGCGCCGCTCGATTCAAGCCGCTCTCGGGCTTCTCGACCGTCTCCTCGCAGGACGCCGGCAGCGTCTTCAACTTCTCGGCGGATTCGATCCGTCGCCGCGGCTCGGTCTTCGCGACGAACGGCGGCCACTGGCGCGTCGTGGCGCACATGAGCCTCGCCGACGCGACTCGTGCGTACTCCGAAGCGCGTTGGGGTCTCGTCATCGGCCTCGCCGTGATGCTCGGTCTGGTCTTCACCTCGTTGTCGCTGATCGGAAAGTTCATCGAGCGGCGCATCACGGGTCCTGCGCGGGAGCTGGCCGTGGCCGCCGAGGCGGTCGCCGCCGGCGATCTCTCCAAGCAGATCACCGACATGGGCGACGAGGACGAGATCGGCCGCCTGGCGAGAGCGATCAGCGCGATGATGCTCGAGCTGCGCCGACTCGCGACGGCGCTCAACGAATCCGCCGCCGAAACCGGCAGCATGACCGTCGAGATCACCTCGAGCTCGGAAGAGATGGCGGCGTCGGCGGGTCAGATCGCCCATACGGCATCCGACCTCTCGCAGCAGTCGGCGGTGATGGCCGAGACGATTCAAACGCTCGCAGCGTCGTCGGAGCGCCTGGTGGGCGTGGCGTCGACGCTCGACGCCGGCGCGCACGAGGGCGTCGAGCGCAACGCGCGTCTCCGCGCGCTGGCGCTCGAGAACCGCGCGCGACTCGACGACAGCTCTCGTTCCCTCACCACGCTGAGCGGCGACGTCGAGGCGAGCGCCGCGGCGATCGAGCAGCTCGCGTCCGCGTCGGAAGAGGTTCGCACCTTCGTGACGCTGGTGCAGAAGCTCGCGCGGCAGTCGAAGCTCCTCGCCCTCAACGCGGCGATGGAGGCCGCCCGCGCCGGAGAGCACGGGCACGGCTTCGCCGTCGTCGCCGAGGAAGTGCGGCGGCTCGCGGCCATGTCATCGGACGCCGCCGAGCGAACGGAACGCGTCGTCGGCGAAGTGCTGAGAGGGGTCGCGCAGTCGCGATCCTCGAGCGGACGCACCGTCGAGACGGTGCGTACCGTGCGCGACGCGACGGAGCAGGGCTCGCAGTCGTTCGGCCAGATCGAGCGTGCGGTGGCCGACGCCGACGCGTGGACGGCGTCGATCGAAAACGCCGTCACTGCCGCGGGCAGCCTCGTTCGCGAGATGCGCGGCAAGCTCGATTCGCTGGCCGCCGGCACGGACTCGTTCGCGGCCGCGATGGAGGAGGTGGCCGCGTCGAGCGAAGAGCAGAGCGCAAGCACCGAGGAGATCGCCGCCGCGGCGGGCACGCTTTCGGGCGCTGCCGAGCGCCTCACGCAACTCGTGTCGAACCTGCGCCTCGAGGAGGCGCCCAAACCGCCCGATTCAGGTCCCCCGGAGTCGTCCTTCAAGCAGGCGCTCCGGCGCGCCAGCGAGCCGCGCAGCATGCCGGCCGTCCGCGTGGGGAAGCCCCTCGAGGCCTAGCCGTCCGCGTGATGTGGCCTGGGCTCCAGGCCGCGTTGCTCCTCGTACGTCGTCGATCGCGGTTGCTAGCCGGCCCTTTACAACCCGTGTACTGCCGGATTTCGCGGAGGCCGCGGATTTACGCAGAGCAACCTTTCAAGAGTCTTTTTTAACAAGGCATTTGTCTTTTTCGCGACCATCCTGCTCGCCCGCGAAATCTGTTGCAGTTTTGGAGTCGTAGAGGCCCGCTCCACGATCGGGGAGCAAGATCGGCGGAACGTGGCCGTCAACGACGCGCCGTGAGCGGGCGGATCCAGCCGCGATAGCGCACAGGCGTCCAACTGCTGTCAGGCTGCGGCATGCTGGAGTCCGGACCGACCGACGCGATCGCGACCTGAGCGCCGGCGGCGGCAAAGGCGGTGAGGAGAGAATCCTGGCCCGCCCGCGACAGACGCCAGAACATCGGGACGACCGGCCGAGGAACGCTCGCCACGATCTTGAGGCGTCCCGTACGCGCCCAGTACGAGTCGGCGTGGGGGCCGATCACCGCGATACGCGTGCCCGGCCCGACGCCATGAGCGGCGAGGTCGGCGGCGATTTTGGCTGACAGGTTCCCCCAGCGCGACTCGGACGCGCGGCCGAGCGCGCCCTCGTCCTTTCGAAGACGCTGGGCAAACGGGTAGACCAGCCATAGCGCGGCGGCGAGGCCGCACGCCGCCATCGCCCCGCGTGTGAATCGCACCGGGCGTCCGCGGTGGATGGCTCCCCGCGACATCCACCAGAGAGCGGCCGCGAGGGCCGCGCCGCCAAGGAGCAGAATGCCCGGGAACGCGGCCGGGAGCAGTATGTGAACGACTTCCGCGACGACGATCACGCCGAGGGCCCAGACGAGCCAGGATCGCATCGGCAGCTTCGCGCCGGCCACCATCGCGCCGACGATCGAGACGACGACGGCAAGCGCCGTCGCGCTCCGATCGTCGATGGACAGCAATCCTATCGGGATGACGACGCCGATGAGCAGGGCAAGCGGATGCAGGCGCCGTGGCGCAGGGAGCGACGCGAGCAGCACGAGCGTTCCCGCGAGCACGAACGGCATGACGTAGCGTGCCGTCGCGAGCACCATCGCGTAGCCGAACATTCCCGCCGCCGCGGGAACCAGGACGATCCATCCGCGTCGCCACGCGTCACGCCGCGACCTGACCGGCGCGACCGCGATGAGCAGAATCAGAAACAGAAAGGGCGCGAGATTCTCGACGTAGTACCGGCCCGACGTCAGGAGCGACGCGACCTGGTCGTGCAGGTCGAATTGCGGTCTCAGCCCGCCGCTCCACCGTTCGGGGTCGAACCACATCGGATCTGTCCCGGGCGCGTCGCCGGTTACACCCGAGCGCGGAAGAATCGCCTCGGTTCTCGCCGTCCGCGCGCCCATCGGCACGCCGCCGAGCGAAGGCGCGTCCCGGTTGTTCACGAACCACGCGTACGTGAGTCGTCCGGTATCTCCAAACGTGAGGCGCCCCGCGGCGCGCGACAACAGCACGGTCCACGGACCGACGAAGACGAGCCAAACGGCGACCGCGCTCGCGAGCGGCTTGAGACCGCGCTTCCGCAACGCCACCGCGAGCGCGACGAAGCACACGACCGCCCACGGAATCATGAACGACTTGGCGAGCGAACCGAGTCCGAGGCTCACGCCGAGGACGACACCGGCGGCGCCGCCCGGTGGATGCCGCAGGCGCAGCAGTGCGCCGAGCGCCGCGAAGGTGGCCGCCGCGGCAAGCAGGTCGGGCGTCGTGAGCTCGATCGGCGTCAGCGTGAACGCGACGCAGATGAAAAGGCCGTACGCGATCGCCCGTCCCCATCCGCCGCCAAGCACCGCATGACGCGACTCGGCGGTCATGCCAAGAACCGGCGCGAGGAAATACTCATAAGCGCCGAACGTCGCCAGACACGCCGCGGCGTTGACCGCGTGCATCAAGGGCACCTCACCGGCCGGCGAAGCGCGCGTGACGATCCGCGCGAGCCCGATGAGCAGCGGGTAGAGCGGACTCCAATAGGGGTTGACGAGGCCGGACCAGTGTCCAGCGACGACCGCGTCGCTCAGGTCGAGATAGGCGACGCCGTCGGGTCCGACGACGTATCGTTGCGCGTACGCCTGGAACAGGGCAATCGCGACGACGAGCACCCACGCAAGCGCGCGAAGCCCGCGCGTCACCGCGGCCGCGCCCGGCGGCGCTACGGCTTGATCATGTTGCCGCTGAGCTGGGGTGTAGGCTGCTCCGACTTCTTGTACATGTAGGCGCACTCTTCGAGACGAACGCCGCTCGAGTCGGCAACCGCGAACTTGGAGCCCTCGTAGCAGCACGCGCCGGCGTACTCGCCCTTTTTGTTCACCGCGTAGTACTGGAGCTGGAAGAAGGGCTTGCCGTTGTCGGCAAGCAGCCGCTTCTCGGTCATCGCGATTACGCGCTCCATGACCTTCATGAGCGCCTGCTGCGGCGCCATCCCCTGGCGCATGAACTCGACGGCGAGGAACGCGCCGCAGACTTTGATGTTCGCTTCGCCGCGACCGGTCGATCCCGCCGCGCCGACTTCGTTGTCGCAGTACTGCCCCGCCCCGATGATCGGCGAGTCGCCCACGCGTCCCGGGATCTTCCACGACAATCCGCTCGTCGTCGTCACCGACGCGATGTCCCCGCGCGCCGTCACGGCGTTCATGTTGATCGTGCCGGACGTGTGCGGAATGCCGTACCGATCGTACTCGATGTGCGCATTGCTCGCGTGCTCGTCGTCCTGACGCGTCGGACGAATCGGCGGCTTGGTCCCCTGATCGAGCCAGGCGTCGTTCGGATTGAGCCGCGACTTCCAGCGCAGCCAGTCCTGCCGGCTCTGCTCGGTGAGCAGATTCTGCTGCTTGAATCCCATCTCCAGCGCGAACTTCTTGGCGCCCGCGCCGACGAGGAAGATGTGGTCGGTGTTGTCCATGATCGCCTTGGCAACTGCCGCCGCCTCGGCGATGTCCTCGAGGCAGCCGACGGCGCCGGCGCGCTTCGTCGGGCCGTGCATACAGCTGGCGTCGAGCTGGACGACCCCGTCTTCGTTGGGCAGCCCGGCGAGTCCGACCGATTGATCGTTCGGATTGAGCTCGACGATCTGCACGCCGGCGACGATGGCGTCGAGCGGGTCCGCACCGCCCGTCAACAGTGTCGTAGGCGACCTTGATCCCTTGCTTGCCGCCCGGGTCTTTGTCGAACCCGTTGGCGGCCGAGATGATGACCGGCCGCCCGGCGAACGATGCCGCCGGCGGCGCGGATCGGTCGCGCACGACGATGGTCGGCATCGCCTCGGCGATGTTCGGGAGGGCGAGGCCGGCGGCTGCGGCGGCACCGGCACCGAGGAAATCACGGCGCGAGACGGTCATTATCGGGCTCCGACAAAGAGTCAGTGGCGAGCGCTTCAATGATACGCTCGCAACGCGGCATGGGCCATCTGATCGTCGCGGCCCCCTACCGGAGCGGCGGTTCGATCGCGCCGGGCTGCTCCAGAAGGCGGGAAACCGATGATGTGAGTCGCGTGGATGGCACTAGCCTTTTGCGCATGCATCCCGATCCGATCCCCGCGCTGAAGGAGCAGGCCGCGCGCGCGCTCGTCCCTTTGGTCGACGGTTGGAGCCGGGGCGACGCCGCGGCGCTCATCGGCATTGAGCGCGAGCGGATCGCGGAGCTGTGTCGCGGCAAGCTCGATAGACTTTCGCTCGAGCGGCTGATCCGACTCCTCGTTCGCGCAGGAGCGCGTGTCGAGCTGCGGATCGCGCCGCCAACCGTCGGTCCGTTTGCCCCACGAAGGCCGCTGTGACGGTGGATAGAATCGGGTCTCACGCGGGCGTGTCCAGTGAGGCGTGAGCGAAGAGCGGCCTGGTGTCCGGAGCGCGAGCCGTTGCAATACTGCCGGGCAGTATCGGCGGTATTGCGAGCGGTCGCGCGGAGGACATCAGGCCGCTCTTCGCCCGGGAGCCCGACAAAGCGCGCGACGGACAGGCAGGCGGCGACGCGGCGGGCACAGCGGAGCGTTAACTTGTCCGGCGATGTCAGCTACCGTTCGCGACCGACTGCGCCAGACGCAGTTCCTCGAGGGGCTCACCGACTCGGCGATCCATCAGCTCGCCAAGGTCGTCGCGCTCGTCACATATGAAGCGGACGCGCTGCTCTTTCACGAGGGGTCGGCGCGCGACTTCATGTCGATTCTGATTTCCGGCGCCGTGGCGATCGAGAAGGGGATGAACGGAAAGCCCGTCCGCCTCGTCACCCTGGGCGCGGGCCAGGCGCTCGGCGAAGGGCTGCTGCTCGACGAGTTGCCACACGGGACGAGCGCGAGAACGCTTCAGCGCACGGAAGCGTACCAGCTGACCATCGCGCAGGTGCACGAGATGATCAAGGAGCAGCCGGCGCTCTACGCGGCACTCGTCGGACGCGCGGCGCGGTCGATCTCGCAACGGCTCGCCGCGACCGACGCGACGCTCGTCGGCCACAAGCGCACGCTCGGCTTCACCGGATCGCGGACGCGCAAAGAGCACGACCTCCTCGGCGAGCGCGAGGTGCCGGAGGACGCGCTCTACGGCGTGCAGACGTTGCGGGCGCTCGAGAATTTTCCGATCACGGGGATAGCGCTGCGCGAATTTCCGGCGCTGATCGAAGCGCTCGCCGCGGTCAAGGAAGCCGCCGCGGCGTCGAACGAAGAGCTCGGCCTGCTCGATTCGGCGATCGCCGACCCGATCAAGCGCGCGTCGCAGGAGATTCGCGCGGGGCGCCACCACGAGCACTTCGTCGTCGACATGATCCAGGGCGGCGCGGGGACGTCGACGAACATGAACGCGAACGAGGTCATCGCGAATCGGGCCCTCGAGCTGATGGGCAAGGAGCGCGGCGACTACGCGACCGTGCATCCGAACACGCACGTGAACCTCAGCCAGTCGACCAACGACGTCTATCCGACGGCGGTGAAGCTGGCGCTGCATCACGCGATCGAGGAATTGCGCGACGCGATGCGCAAGCTCGTCGACGCGTTTCTCGCCAAGGGAAGCGAGTTCTCGGCGTTCGTGAAGATGGGGCGCACGCAGTTGCAGGACGCGGTCCCGATGACGCTCGGCCAGGAGTTCGGCGCATTCGGGCACACGATGCAGGAGGACGTCGACCGCCTGGGCGAGGCGCAGGCGTTGATCCGCGAGATCAACATGGGGGCGACGGCGATCGGCACCGGCATCACGACGCCGCCGCGCTATGCCGAAACGATCCGCCGGGAGCTGTCGCGGATCACCGGTCTCTCGCTGATCACGGCGCCGGATCTGGTGGAGGCGACGTCCGACACCGGCGCGTTCGTACAGATGTCGGGCGTGCTCAAGCGCTGCGCGGTGAAGCTTTCTAAGATCTGCAATGACCTTCGCCTGTTGAGTTCGGGCCCGCGCGCGGGCCTTGGTGAAATCAACCTGCCGGCGATGCAGCCGGGTTCGTCGATCATGCCGGGCAAGGTGAATCCGGTGATTCCCGAGGTGGTGAACCAGGTGTGCTTCGACGTGATCGGCGGCGACGTGACGGTGACGATGGCGGCGGAAGCGGGGCAGCTGCAGCTCAACGTGTTCGAGCCGGTGATCGCATATCGCTTGCTGCGCAGCATCGAGACGCTCAAGAACGCGTGCACGGTGCTCCGCGAGCGCTGCGTCACCGGGATCACGGCGAATCCCTCGCGCATGCGGCATTTCGTCGAACATTCGATCGGCATCGTGACGGCGCTCCTGCCGGCGATCGGCTACGACCAAGCGACGTCGGTGGCGAAGGAAGCCCTCGAGTCCGGCCAAGGCGTGTACGACGTCGTGATGTCGCGAGGCCTGCTGACGCGCGAGCAGCTCGACAAGGCTCTCGATCCCGAGTCGATGACGGGCGGCCGCCGTTCCTAGCCCGAGCGGAGGACCATAGCGTGGCCGGCCTTCGCCTCGATTCCGCCGGGGTCATCAAGATGAAAACGCTCGACGACGCGCTGCTGCACCTGCAGCGGATTCACGGCATCGTCGAGCAGTACGCGATCGCGGTCAAGCGCAACCAGCCGGCGTCGGTGTTCGCCATGAACCTTCGGCGGCAGTTGCCGACGCTCGCCGAAAACCTGAAGGCACAGTTCGGCATGGTCGCCGAGCAGGTGACGTCGCTGAACCTGGCGACGTCGCGCGGCTCGAGCGAGAACCAGCGGGTGCGGACGTTGCGCGAGGGCGTCGCGCAGGTGAGACAGGCGCTCGAGATCGCCGCGACGCAGACGAAGGAGCGCCACGCGGTGAAGGACGACAAAGGGTCCGACGAGAAGACGGCAGGCGGGTCGGGCGAGCCCGCGTGATCGACGCGTAAGCTGCTGTGCGGTCAGCGTCTAGTCGGGTAAATACTCGCTTGATTTGACCTCTTCGAGCCGGTAGGTTCCGCATGCTCGACCCAAACAATTTCGCTCGAGCGCGTTGCCGCTGGACGGGCGGCGGGCTCAGAACGCCGGTACAAGGACACGACATGCCTTTTCTTGCCCGCCTGCGCCGGCCGGGCATCCGCAAAGCGGGTGCGGCCGCGCTGACGGTCGGTCTCGTGGCGTTGTTCGCCGCGTGTGGCCAGAACCATCCCGATTCGATCTTTCACCAGCGGACGGACGTCAATCGGGACGTCGACTTCCTTTTCAGAATTTTGATCTGGGCCGGGAGCATCGTCTTCGTTCTCGTCGAAGCGATTCTCGTCTACGCCCTCGTCAAGTACCGCAAGCGCCCGGGTCAGGCCGAGCCTGAGCACGTGCACGGCAACACCGCGCTCGAGATCACCTGGACCGTGGTCCCGCTGTTGATCCTCGTGATCATCGGCATTCCCACGATCACCACGATCTTCAAGACCCAGGCCCAAGCCCGGTCGGACGCGCTCCAGGTCGAGGTGATCGGCCACCAGTGGTGGTGGGAATTCCGCTACCCGCAGTACAACATCGTCACGGCGAACGAACTGTATCTGCCGCTCGGCCGGACGGTCGACTTCTCGCTGAGGTCCGCGGACGTCATCCACTCGTTTTGGGTGCCGGCGCTGTCGGGAAAACGCGAC
This sequence comes from uncultured Gemmatimonadaceae bacterium, assembly GCA_963736315.1. Taxonomy (GTDB): domain Bacteria; phylum Gemmatimonadota; class Gemmatimonadetes; order Gemmatimonadales; family Gemmatimonadaceae; genus JAQBQB01. The sequence continues at coordinate 715,626 of CAVTOB010000003.1, forward strand.
GTGATGCCGGTGATGGCCCACGCGGTCACGAACCATACGAACCATCTGTGGTACACGCCCGATTCGACGACGGCGGCCGCGTTCAACGGCGCCTGCGTCGAGTACTGCGGCGCGAGCCACGCGAACATGCGGTTCAAGGCGTTCACGGTGAGCCCGGCGGATTTCGAGAGCTGGGCGAAGCACCAGCAGGAGCCGGCCGTCGGTTCGCAACCTCCCGCTCCCGTTGCTCCGGTGCCGACCGCGACGCCCGGCGCGACTCCGCCCGCGACCAAGGTCGCTGCCGCTAAGGCGGCAGCGCCGCCCGCCGCGACGACCAACGCGGCTACCGCGGCCCAGCAGCCCGCTCCGACGCAGGTTCTTCAGGCGGGATTCATCGCCTTCCCGCGCGACCAGATCCCGGCGGACGTGATGCCGCAGACGCCGTATCCCGCGGGGCTCACGTTCGACGACAATCTGCTGGCGAAGGGCGACGCGGCGAACGGCGAGAAGCTCATGACCGGCCCGGCGGCGTGCCTCGGCTGTCACACGATCAGCGGCGTGCCGGCGATGGTCGGGGTGGTCGGGCCGAACCTCACGCACATCGCGACGCGGTCGACGATCGCCGCGGGGCTCTATCCGAACGACCCGCAGCACCTCGCGCGCTGGATCAAGAACGCGGAAGCGATGAAGCCCGGCGCGATCATGCCGGTGCTCGGTGAGGGCCAGTACGACCCCCGCATGAAGATGATGTCGCCCTACAAGCTGAACGACCAGATGATCGCCGACATCGTCGCCTATTTGCAAACCCTGAAATAACGAACGCGGAATCGGAGGCATAGAGGAAATGGCAACCGCCGCCGTCAGCCCAGGCTACGCTCACGCCGAAGAGGCGTCGAAGAGCGGTCTCTGGAGCTGGCTCACCACCGTCGATCACAAGCGGATCGGCGCGCTTTACATGTACACCGCGCTCGCCTGGTTCGGCATCGGCGGCCTCGAAGCGCTGATCATGCGCTGGCAGCTCAAGGGGCCGAACGGCACGGCGGTGTCGGCCGAGTTGTTCAACCAGCTGTTCACGATGCACGGCACGACGATGATCTTCCTCGTCGTCATGCCGCTGTCGGCGGCGTTCTTCAACTTTTTGATCCCGCTGCAGATCGGCGCGCGCGACGTCGCGTTCCCGCGGCTCAACGCGTTCAGCTACTGGGTATACCTGTTCGGCTCGTTGTTCATGAATTCGTCGTGGATCTTCGGCATGGCGCCGAACGGCGGCTGGTTCGGCTACGCGCCGCTCACGACGATGGCGTACTCGCCCGGCCTGAACATCGACTTCTGGATGCTGGGCCTTCAGATCCTCGGCGTGTCGTCGCTCGCCGCGGCGTTCAACTTCATCACGACGATCATCAACATGCGCGCGCCGGGGATGAACCTGATGCGCATGCCGATGTTCACGTGGATGGCGTTCATCGTACAGTTCCTGCTCGTGCTGGCGTTCCCGGTGATCACGATCGCGCTCGTTTTCCTGCAGTTCGACCGCTTCTTCGGGACGAACTTCTACACGACGACGGCGGGCGCCGACCCGCTCCTCTGGCAGCACCTGTTCTGGATCTTCGGGCACCCGGAGGTCTACATCCTGATCCTGCCGGCATTTGGTCTGGTGTCGGAGATTCTGCCGACGTTCTCGCGGAAGCCGCTCTTCGGCTACCCGGTGATGGTCTACTCGGGAATCCTCATCGCGTTCCTCGGCTTCGGCGTGTGGGCGCACCACATGTTCGCCGTGGGCATGGGCCCGATCGCCGACTCGGTGTTCGCCGTGACGACGATGCTCATCGCCATCCCGACGGGCGTGAAGATCTTCAACTGGATCTTCACGATGTGGGGCGGCAACCTGCGCTTCACGGTGGCGATGAAGTACGCGATCTCGCTCGTCGGCCTGTTCGTGATCGGCGGCATCTCGGGCGTCATGCACGCCTCGCCGCCGGCGGACCTCCAGCAGACCGACACTTATTTCATCGTCGCGCACTTCCACTACGTGCTCGTCGCCGGGTCGATGATGGGTCTCTCGGGCGGCATCTACTACTACTTCCCGAAGATCACCGGGCGGATGCTGAGCGAGAAGCTCGGCAACTGGCAGTTCTGGCTCACGTTCATCGGCGTCAACCTGACGTTCATGCCGATGCACTGGGCCGGCCTGTACGGAATGCCGCGGCGAGTCTACCGCTACGACGCCGGCCAGGGCTGGGAGATCTTCAACCTCCTGAGCACGATCGGCGCGTTCATCCAGCTGATCGCGGCGCTGATCGGCATTTACAACATCCTCAAGAGCCGCAAGAGCGGCGAAGTCGCCGGCAACGACCCGTGGGGCGGGGGCACGCTCGAGTGGTCGATTCCCTCGCCGCCGCCGGAATACAACTTCGCCTCCATCCCGACCGTGACGTCGCGCTACCCGTTGTGGGACGTCAAGACGCCGGGTCTCGCTGCCGACGTACCGCACAGCCGCCACGGCGACGAACGCAGCGACATCGCCGTCGGCGGCAGGCACGTGGGGTCGATGCACGACCACATGAGCGCCGGCACGCCGGAAGGCGGCGTGAATCCGCACGCGCACCAGGAATCGAGCAAAGTCTCGCTCAAGACGGCCGAGGAGCTCGGGATCCCGATTCCCTACCCGACGATCAAGCCGCTCTTCGTCGCGCTCTTCATGACGCTGATGTTCGGCAGCCTGCTGATGATCCACGAGAACATGCTGAAGGAAGCGATCACCGGGGTGATCCTCTGCGCCGCCACGATGACGGCGTTCCTCTACTCCTGGCTGACCGCTCCCCTCGAACCCCATCACGCGTGACGCGCCCCCGCCGCGCCGCCGATTCGAACTGACCTCACACATGGCCACTGCCGTCGCTACTCACGCGCATCCGCCGACCAGCACCGGGCTCGATCACCGCAAGATCGCGATCTGGGCGTTCATCGGATCCGAGTGCATGCTGTTCGCGTCGCTGATCTCGACCTACCTGATCTACAAGGGCCGCAGCGTCGTCGGGCCGTTCCCGCACGAGGCGTGCGACCCGCCGCGGTGCGCGACGCACCTGAACGCGATCCTCAACATCCCCGTCACGTCGCAGTCGACATTCGTGCTGCTGATGTCGTCGCTGTTCATGGTGCTCGCGCTCGAGGCGGTCGAGAACAAGGGCAAGCCGGGCTACTCCGGCATCCGCGGGTCGTCCAAGTTCTGGCTCATGGCCACGGCGATCGCCGGCGCCACCTTCCTCGGCTACCAGGCGTACGAGTTCACGTCGTTCGTGCACGAAGGGCTGACGATCCGCACGAACCTGTTCGGGTCGTCGTTCTTCACCCTCACCGGGTTCCACGGCGCGCACGTGACGGCGGGAGTGCTCTGGCTGCTCACGCTGTTCGCGATCGACGTCAAGCGCGGGCTCGGACCGAAGGACGCGCTCCTCGTCGACATCTCGGCGCTGTACTGGCACTTCGTCGACGTCGTCTGGATCGCGATCTTTACTCTCGTCTATCTCATCAAATAGGGCGCCGGAGCAAGATCCCAATGGCCAACGACGACATTTTTCAACACACCAATCCCGACGTCGACGTCCACGCGATGGGCGAGGTGCACGAGCACCCGACGTGGAAGGAATACAAGTGGGTGGCGCTCATCCTCACGCTCATCACGGTCGTCGAGGTGTGGATCTACTACACGCCATTCTCGAAGACGCCGCTCTTCGTCCCCGTGCTGCTCATCATGTCGGTCGCCAAGTTCACGATCGTCGTGATGTTCTACATGCACCTCAAGTACGACCACAAGCTGTTCCGCGCGCTGTTCACCGGCCCGCTGACGATCGCGATGGCCACGCTGATCTCGCTGCTCTTCCTCTTCTCGAAGTTCGCGGGAAAGTAGTCCCGGGCAGGATCAAGGTCCGATGCCGATGTCGATGGCCGCGCTGCTGCACATCGGGGCGCGGCTCTCCCTCACCAGCTTCTCGGTGCATCCGAGCACCGTCATCGGGATCGCCGCGCTCGCGATCCTCTACGAGTGGGCGGCGCGCCGGTTCCCCTCGCCCGCATCGACGCAGCAGCCGCGCCGAGTCCCGTTCCACGGCGCGCTCGTCATCATGTTCTTCGCCCTCAACGGGTGGCTGCACGACCTCAGCGACGCGTACCTGTTCAGCGCGCACATGGTCCAGCACCTCTTGCTGGCGCTGGTCATCGCGCCGCTGATGCTGATGGGTGTGACGGGCGAGATGCTCCGCCCGGCGCTCGCGCTGCGCGGCGTCGCGCCCGCCGCGCGATGGCTCACCAAGCCCGCCCACTGCTTCGCGATCTTCAACGTCGTGCTCGCCGCGTGGCATCTGCCGCCGCTCTACAACTACGCGCTGTCGCACCACCCGGTGCACATCGTTCAACACCTGATGTTCCTGGCCGCGTCGGTCATCATGTGGTGGCCGGTCCTCAGCCCGCTGCCCGAGCTGCCGCGGCTCAACTTCCCGGGGCAGATGCTCTACCTGTTCCTCATGAGCATCCCGATGGCCATCGTCTCGGTCTACATCGCCTACGCCGACTCGTTGCTGTACCCGCTGTACGCGTCGGCGCCGCGCGTCTGGGGGATCACGCCGATGAACGATCAGCTCCTGGGCGGCCTCATCATGTGGATCCCCGGGGGCCTCTTCTTCTACGCCGTCATCTCGGTGGTCTTTTTCCGATGGCAGCAGCGCGACGGGGTGGAGAGTCGGGCAGGAGCACAGGTCGACTGGCACACGGCCTGATTCGCTGAGAATCGAGGGCGATCAAGGGCTCTTTCCCGATACCTCGGTGGTAGGATACTAGTCTTCGAGTAATGGGCCTTGGTGCGCTCCCGCGCCCCGCCGGCTCGCCTCGTTTTTCCCCAACAGGACCGGTGAACGTGGCCACGACCGTTCAACCTCCCCCCTCCGCCGAGCGCGGCTCACGTCCGGCGTCGCAAGAACCGCCCGGCGGGCAGAGCGTGCGCGCTCCCGAGAACGCGCAGACGGCCAAGGCGCCGCGCGAACGGTTGCTGTCGCTGGACGTGTTCCGCGGCCTCACGATCGCCGGCATGCTCCTCGTGAACGACCCCGGCACGTGGAGCGCGATCTATCCACCGCTCGAGCACGCGGCGTGGAACGGCTGGACGCCGACCGACCTCGTCTTCCCGTTCTTCCTGTTCATCGTCGGCGTCACGACCCACCTCTCGCTCACGTCGCGCCGAGCGCGCGGCGACGACGAGGCGGCGATCCGGCGCCAGATCATCCGGCGCGGACTGCTCATCTTCCTGTTCGGCTTCCTGATCAACGGGTTTCCCTTCTTTACCTGGGGACAGGTCGACGGCATCGCCGACCCGACCTTCCTACAGCGCGTCGTGGATCGCCTGTACCACTGGCGGATCATGGGCGTGCTGCAGCGCATCGGCCTCGCGTACATCGTGGCCGCGCTCCTGACGCAGAATCGCACCGTGAAGCGCCAGATAGTCACGGTCGCCGCGCTCCTGTTTGGTTATTGGGTCGTGATGACCCTGATCCCGGTCCCCGACAGCGGCGTGATGGGTTACCGCACCCTCAACGACGCGCCGCGCACGATGGCCGCGTGGTGGGATCGCTTCCTCCTCGACTGGTCGCGATTCGGACTCGGCAATCACACGTGGGTGAACAGTCTGACGTGGGACCCCGAGGGTATCCTCTCCACGGTCCCCGCCATCGCCACCGCTATGTTCGGCAACCTGGCGGGACAGTGGATCGCCACGAAACGTCCTCTCGTCGACCGGCTCAACGGGCTCTTCGGTGCGGGCGCGCTGGGAATGATGGTCGGGCTCGTCTGGAACTGGGTCTTTCCGATCAACAAGAGCATTTGGACCAGCTCCTACGTCGTGTTCACCGCCGGCATGGCCTGCGTTTCGCTCGCGACGATCATGTGGCTCGTCGACGTGAATGGCCTGAAGCGATGGACGAAGCCGTTCGTCATATACGGCATGAATCCGATGGTCGCATTCGTCGGATCCGCCGTGATCGAGCGGCTCATCTACTCGGTCATTTACGTGACGTATCAAGGGAAGTCTGTTCCGCTCGAGTCGGCGATGTACCAAGTCGGGTTCGCGTCCTGGCTGTCACCGGTCAACGCGTCCCTGGCGTTCGCGATCGCGTTCGTCCTGATGTTCTACGGAATCCTGTACGTGCTGTATCGCAAGCAAATTTTCTTCAAGGTCTGATGTCCGAATCTCGAACCCCGCGGGCGTGTCGATGAATTTGGTGAAGCGAATCGCGCTCGCGGCGGCCGTGCTCGCCGCGGGCTTGCCGTCCGTACTCGAAGCGCAGCCCGGATCAGCGTCGCCGTCGTCGTTCGCGGCCGTCACGACCGCGCCGGCGACCAAGAAGCCCAAGCGAACGCCCAAGCCGGCGGCCAAGAAGCCGTCCAAGCGGGCGTGGACGGCCACGGTCGGCAGCGACGCGCTCGCTTCCGCGGTCGCCAACGCCTTGGGCAGCCACACTCGAGGCGGCACGTGGGGCGCGATCATCGTCTCGCTCAGCCGCGGCGACACACTCTTCTCGCAGAATGCCGACGCGATGCTGCAGCCGGCATCGACGCTCAAGATGTACACGTCGGCCGTCGCGCTGGACCGGTTTGGACCCGACTTCAGGTTCAAGACGCCTGTCCTTCGCGACGCGCCCGTCGAAGCGGACGGCTCGATGGGCGGCAACCTGTACCTGCGCGGCATGGGCGACCCGTCGCTCAGCACGCGCTTCTGGCACGACCAGAATCCGATGGACGCGCTCGCCGCGGAGATCGCGGCCGCGGGCATCAAGCACGTTCGGGGCGACCTCGTCGGTGACGCAACCGCGTTCGACGACAAGCTGGTCCCCGAAGGGTGGAAGACGAGCTACCTCGGCGCGTCGTACGCGGCGCGCGTGTCCGCGCTCTCGCTCAACGAGAATCTCGTGTGGGTCGCGGTGGAACCGAGCGGCAACAAAGCGGTCGTGACGCTCGAGCCGGCGACGACGACGATTCCCGTCGAGAACAACGTTCGCGTCACGAACGGGAGCGGCGGACGGATCAGCGCCGTACGCCAGAACGACGGATCGATCAGCGTGCGCGGCACCATCGGGTCGCGCTCGGGGCCGCTCAAGTACTCACTGGTCGTGGACAATCCGCCACTGTTCGTGATTGGAGCGCTCCGCGCGTCGCTGCGAAAGCAGGGAATCACTGTCGATGGGCAGACGCGCCTCGGGGCCGTGCCCGACGGCGCCGTCGATGTCGCGGCGATCGCGTCACCGCCGCTGGGCCAGATCATCGGCGAGATGGATCGTGAAAGCATCAACGTGGTCGCCGAGCTGCTCTTCCGCGCCGCCGCGCACGCGGCGACGAACCAGCCCGGCTCCGCCGAGACCGGACTCTCGAACCTGCGCGACTTCATGACGAAGAAGGTCGGCATCACGGGCTCCGTCGTGGAAGTGTCGGACGGCAGCGGACTGTCGCTGCTCGACCGGGTGACGCCGCGGTCGATGGTCGACCTGCTGTCATACGCGCATCGCGCGGACTGGGGACCGGTGTTCCACGCGGCGCTGCCGGTCGAGGGCGAATCGGGCACGCTCAAGCGCCGCGCGCGCGGCACGCCGGCTCGCGGAAACCTCCACGCCAAGACGGGCACGACGAACACGGTCGCCGCGCTGGGCGGTTTCGTGACGGCCAAGAACGGCGAGGTGTTGGCGTTCTCGCTGCTCTACAACGGCGCCGACCGCTGGAACGCCAAGACGGCGATGGACCAGATCGGCGCGACGATGGCGGAGTTCGTCCGGAAATAGCCGGTGGACCGGTGGACCGGTGGACTGATCAGGATTCTTTGATGTCGATGCCGCGCTTCCGCAGCTCGCCGATGTAGATCTCCGCCGGCACGCATTCGTCGGGCGTGCACACACCCGGCGGCGTGATCTGCCCGCGAACCTGCATCAGCCCGTGATCGACAGCGAGTAGCCGGTCGTGCGCATCATCGCGCTCACGCCGCGCTTTTCGTCGTAGCGGTCGACGAGCTCGAACGACTTGGTCGCCTTCGTCCCGTTGTTGGAGCCGGTCACGACGACGCGCAGCGCGACGAGATCGCGCCCCTTGGGCTTGGTGAGCTTGGGCTGAACCACGGCGATGAACGCGTCTCTCGGCGCGACCTTGACGCCCTTCACGTCGACCGGCTCGGTGTCGAGCAACCCGAGCGAGCGAATGTCTTCCATGATCTGCGCATGCCCGGGATAGCGCAGCGTCTTGTACTCCATGGCGGGGATCTTCCCCTCGTACCGGAACGCCATCGTCGACAGGCCGCCGGCCGTGTGAAACGCCTCCAGCTCGCCGAGCTGCTCGAACTTCACCGGCTCGCGCTCGGACAACGCCTTCACCTGCGTACGTTTGCCGTTTCGCAGGACCCACGAGAGGGTCGTGTAGTAATCGAGCGCCCCCTCGAGCGAGTAGACGAGCATGTAGTTGAGCGGCGGCTCCGGATGCTGGGGCAATCCGCCGACGAAGATCTTCACCGAATCCACGCGCTCGAGCTGCTCGATGCCGTGCTGCGCGAGGATGTTCACCATCCCCGGCGCGAGCCCGCAGTCGGGGACGACCGTGACGCGCTTCTCCTTGGCGTACGTGTCCAGCTCTTTCTGCTTGAACACGATCTCGGTGTTGCCGCCGAGGTCGCAGAAGTGAACGCCCGCCTCGACCGCGAGGCGCGCCATGTCGTAGTTGAGGTAGTACGGAATCGCGCTCATCACCGCGTCGCACTGGCGCATCGCGCCGAGGACGGCGGCATGGTCGCGCACGTCGAGCACGGTGGGCAGGAGCCGCGGACCCGAGAACGGCGCGAGAAACTCCGGCAGGTGGCCGGAGTGCCGGTCAGCCAGGCGAACCTCGTCGACTTCGCGGTCCTGAAGCAGGTCGTACGCGCAGGCCGAACCTTGCAGGCCGGCGCCCAACACGAGCATTCGCATCTTAGAGGGCGGCTCCGTTAGACTCGGGGATGGGTCGGGACAGAAAGCTAACGCGACCCTACCGCTCGACGATCAGCGTTCCCCGCTTGGCGTCGAAGGTCCAGCCCCGATTTCGCAGCAGCCGCGCCACGTCCGCGGGAGACGCGACCCAGACGCCCGAGCGCAGCACGGAAAGTCCAGTCGCCTGATCGAGCGTTGGCAGCCGATCGCCCGGAACCTCCTCTCGAACGGAGCCGTCGGCCCGAAGCGTGAGACTGCCCGTCCTGGAATCCGCCGTAGGCGCGAACCGGCCGAGCACGGCCAAGCCGATCAGTCCCTGCGTTCCGGGCGGCAGGGCCACCACGGTCACCGGCTGGTTGAGCATGGTGAGACGACCGATGCTCAAACTGTCGGCTACGGCTAGCAAATCGGCGTCGCTCGCCCCCGTGGAGTCGGCCCCCGCGGTGAAGATTCTGGGGCGACGGTCCTTCACGACGGCGCGCGAAACGACGATCCCTTGTGCCTGCGAGCTGAGCGACAGCACGATCGCGACGCCATTCACGCGCGCCGCGATGACGCCGAGCGACGCCGAGTCGTCGCCGGGCGCGAGTTTCACGCTGATCACGGAATCCGGCGCGATGACTCGCGGCTCGTGCGTGGTCAGCCACTTCGCGCGCTCGCGCTGGGCGGGTGACGCCGCCGCGAGCGCGGACAGCGGTGCGAACTCGCCCGTCGCAAGATAGGCTCGCGCGAGCTCTCGGCCGACGAACACGGGGTCGCCGCCGAACTGCAACGACTCTTCGAGCAGCGTGGCGCCGACCCTCGTCGCGCCGCGCTCGACGAGAAAATGGCCGAGGGCGAAGCGAACGACCGGATCCCGAGGGCGCGCCCGCGCGGCAGCGTAAAATGCCGATTCGGCGCGCGTGAGCTTGCCCATCGCAAGAAGCGAGTCCGCGACGCGGAGAGCTTGAGCGCCGAGCGGCGGCGCCGCGAGGAAGGACGCGCCGAGGAAGACGATCGCACATCCGCCGCGCGTTCTTGGGAGCCTCACTGCGGCGGCGATGGAGCGACTCGCATGTTGGCGAGGAGGGTGACGTTCGGGTCGGGCAGCACGGCCGACGGCGTCGTCGGCGATCCGATGCGAATCGAATGTACGTCCGTGTCCGCCGGCAGCGGGAGCATGGCGCGGTGCTCGCCGCCGAGCGAGTCGACGACGCCGATCAGGAGCGGCACCCGGAACGTGCCGAAGCGCGCGCTCTGGCGCACGTCGATCACGGTCTCGTGCGTCTGGCGGTCGTAGCGCCAGTGCACGTCGATTTCAGGATAACCCGGGCGGCGGAGCCACTGGTCAAAGAACCAGTCGAGCTTCTGCCCCGACGTCTTCTCCATCGCGGCTTGCAAGTCGGCGGTGAGCGCGGTCGAGTTGCGATGCTCGGCGTAATACGCGCGCAGCGCGCGGAAGAACGCCGAGTCGCCGATCTGCGCGCGGAGCATGTGCAGGACGAATCCGCCCTTCTCGTAGCTGTTGCGATTCAGCAAACGTGTGAGCGTGGTTTCGATCGTGTCGATGACCGGGCGTCGCGTGACCGACACCGTGTCGCGCAGCACGGTCGAGCGAATGGCGCGCATTCGCCCGCGGAACGCCGAGTCGCCGCGCGCCTCTCGCACCCAAAGGGCCGAGAAGTAGGTCGCGAAGCCTTCCGAGAGCCAGACGTGCGGCCACTGCCGCTCCGTCACCGCGTCGCCGAACCACTGGTGGGCGGTTTCGTGCGCGATGAGCTCGTCGTTCATCGTACCCCGCCGGAAGGCGCCGTCGGCGTAGAAGATCTCGCTCGCGTTCTCCATTCCGCCGTACCGCGTGGACGACTGCAGGTGCGCGAGCTTCTCGTACGGAAACGGGCCGACGAGCCGCGAGAACAGCGCGACGATGTCTCCGGCGCGAGCGAATGCGCCGGGCATCGTCTTGGCCTGCTCGGGCGCCGTGTACACGTATTGCGGCACGCACTTCCGGTCGAGGCCGAGCCCGCACGCGGTCTCGCCGAGGTCGTAGCGGTCGAGCGGGGCCGCGGCGATCACCATCAGGTAGACCGGAATCGGCTGCGACTCGCGCCACACGGACTCGACGCGCGTTGCCCCGCCGGCATCGGCCAGCGGCCGCGTCGACACGAATGCGCCGTTCGCCACGACCGCTTGCCGCGGCGACGCACGCACGCGCCACGTCACCGTCGCCTTGTCGCTCGGATGATCGAGACTCGGAATCCAGTGGCGCGCGCGGTTCGGCCAGTTGTCGCCGAAGTACGTCCATCGCCCGGCGCTGTCGCGCCGCGCGATCAGACCATCGGTGACCGCGCCGCCGTACTCCACCTCGACCAACGTCGTGTCGCCGACACGCGCGGGCGGCAGAACGACGACGACGGACTCCGGCGTCTGCCGGAACGTCGCGGTTCGGCGGTTCACCGCGACGCGCGCGACCGTGAGATCGAGCAGGTCGAGGACGAGCGTGTCCCGCGGAGCGGTGCGCTCGATCGTCAGCGTGGCATCGGCGTGGATCTTCGCGCCCGAATCGGGAACGTCGATCGCGATGTTGTAGTTGCGAACATGAAACCCGGGCCGATACGCGGCGGGCGCCTGCGCCGGCGACGGCCGCGCGGTCATCGCGCCGCAAATGGCGAATGCGATCGCACCCGGGAATCCCGCCCGCATCGTCATTGCTGCCTCCTCAATTCAAGGGCTTTCGCGCGCCGCCGCGGTGAAGGCCTTCGCGAAATCCACGGCCGTCTGATACCGATCCTCGGGTTCGCGCCGCATCGCCTTCTCGAGAACGATGTTCACCTGTCGAGGAAACTTGAGGTCGGGCCGCGACTCGTGCAGCGGCGTGGGATCCTGCTTGAGCCGCGCGATCATGAGGGCCTGCTGCGTCCGTCCCTCGAACGGCAGCTTCCCGGTGAGCATCTCGTACGCGACGAGACCCAGCGCGTAAACGTCCGACCGCCGGTCCAGCGCCTTGCCGCGCAGCTGCTCCGGACTCATGAACTCCGGCGTGCCGAGCACGATCCCTGTCGCGGTGAGCTTCTCGAGCTCCTTGCCGGCGGTGTGCGCCTTGGCCAATCCGAAATCCATGACCACCGCGTGCACGCCGCCGTTGCCGCTGCGCACCATCACGTTCTCGGGCTTGAGATCGCGGTGCACGATCCCGTTGTCGTGCGCCGCTTGCAGGCCGGCGGCCATGTCGTTCACGAGCTGCACCGTTTCGTCGAGCGGAATCTGGCCGAGCCGGTGCGTTCGTTCGACGAGCACCTCGCCTTCGACATACGGCATGACGATGTACGTGGCGCCGTCGTCCGTCTGCCCGAGACGGATGATGTGGCAGATGTTCGGGTGGGCGAGACGCATGCCGTAGGCTGCTTCGCGCCGGAGCCGCACTAGCGCCTTGGGGTCGCGGCCCAATCCGCGCGTCAGCACCTTGATCGCCACGGTCTCTTGGGTCGTCTTGTCGGTCGCGAGATAGACGAGCCCCATGCCGCCTTCGCCGAGCTTGCGCTGGATCTCGTACCGGTCGTCGAGCGTGAGACCCACGAGCTCGGGGGTCGCCGGAGTCGGCACGACGAGCCGCGTCCCATCGCGCGTGCAGAAGTTCGCCTCGTCGCCGTATTCGCGGCCGCAGTTCGGACAGCGCTTCTTCACGTTCTGACTTGGTTTCTCCCGCCTGATTTCGCGCGATAGAGCGCTTCGTCTGCCCGCGCGAACAGGTCGTCGGTCGACGCCACGCCGGACGAGGGAAACGTAGCCAGACCGATGCTGACCGTGAGCCGCACCGATCGCTGCCCGCCGATGTCGAATACCTGCGCGGCGATCCGCTCGCGCAAACGCTCGGCGAACACGGCCGCCCCGTCCATCGACGTCTCGGGAAGCATCGCCACGAACTCTTCGCCGCCGTAGCGGGCGAGCACGTCCACCTTCCGCATCGCGTCGGCGAGCAGCGCGCCGAGCTGCCGCAGCACGCTGTCGCCGGCGAGGTGCCCGGCGGTGTCGTTGATTTCCTTGAAGTGGTCGATGTCGACCAACAGGAGCGCGAGCGACGAATCGTAGCGGCGGGCGCGGTCGCATTCGGCGGTGAGCCGGTCGAGGAGCGCGCGGCGGTTGAGCATGCGCGTCAACGGGTCCGTCGTGGCGAGCGCCTCGAGCCGGCGATTTTCGGCGCGTGTCGTCTCCAGCGCCTGCGCGCGCCGAATCACCGCCACCGCCGCGCGGAGCACCGCGTCGACGAACGTCACGTCCTCGGCGGTGAGCGAGCGCTCTTCGCGAAGCGTGCGCAGGAGCAGCGCGCCGGAGCGCCAGCGGTCGATGGCGAACGGGATCGCGGCCGACGACCGGATCTCGGCCCGCGTGCCTTCGCGGCCGGCGCCCGGAATGCTGGCGAGTTTCGCGAAGAGCGGGTGTCCGCGTCCGTCCTCGATCAGCAGCGATCGCCCCGAGGAAATCGCCGTGACGACCTCCGGGTAGCCCTCGAGGCGAACCTCGGGGCCGTGAACGGTTTCCCCCTGCGCGGCGGCGAGCATCCCCGTGGACTCGCCGGGGCGGGCCAGGAGAACGATGCAACGAGGCACGCCGAGCGAGCGGGCGATCCGGCGCGCGAGCACGCGATAGATCTCCGACGCCGCGAGCTCGCCGGTGATTTCGTGAAGAATCTCGACGAGACGCCGGTTGTTGGCCGCGTCCTCGCGCACCCTCTCCAGCTCGACGGTCGTGTCGTGGAGCGCCGACCGAGCCGCGCGGAGCTGGTCGCTGGCCCTGAGCTGCGTCCGAACTCGACCCAGCAGTTCGGCGACGCGCAGCGGCTTGCTCACCCAGTCATCGGCACCGACGGGGAGTCCCTCGTCGGCGTTGCCGGCGGGCCAGGGAGTGGTGACCACGACGCGCACGTCGTGGCATCGCTCGTCGGCGCGGAGGTCGGACAGCACGGCGACGTCCCGCTGCGCGACGCTGCCGTCGAGCACGATGAGATCCGGTGCGTCGGCCTCGATCAGTTGGAACAGTTCGGCGCGGTCGGTGGCCGTCGAGACGGAGAATCCGTGCTCGCGCAGCAGCCACGAGATCGTGCCGGCAACGACGGGATCGCGCTCGGCGACGACTACGCGCGAGCCTTTCGGCGTGGCGGACCCGTTGCGGGACGCGTCACCCGAGGAGCTCACGCAGTCCTTCCCACTCGATGTTGCCGCCGCTCAAGACGGCGACGGTCGCACCGTTTCCGCGCGGCTGGACCTTCCCCTCGAGCAGCGCGGCCGCGGTGATCGCTCCGCTCGGCTCGACGACCAGCTTGAGGCGGTCGAGCAGCAGCCGCATGGCGCCGCGCAACGCCGAGTCGTCGACGGTGACGACGTCGTCGAGGAAGCGCTCGTGGTGCGCGAACGTCAGCGTGCCGATCTGGATCGACATCAGGCCGTCGGCGAGACCGCCGGTATGCTCGAGGCGCACGGGACGACCCGCCTCGCGCGCGCGCGTGAGCTTCGGCGCGCTCGTGGGTTCGACGCCGATCACGCGCGCGTTCGGCAGCGTGAGTTTGATCGCGGCACTCACGCCGGCGCTGAACCCGCCGCCGCCCACCGGAACGAGCACGGTGTCCACGTCGTGGAGATCGGCGGCGATCTCGAGTCCGACCGTCCCCTGGCCCGCGATGATCCACGGATGGTCGTACGGCGGCACGAGGGTGAGCCCTTCTTCCGCGACCAGCTCCTGCGCCCGTTCGAGGCGATCGGTGGTCGTCGTTCCGGCCAGCACGATGCGAGCACCAAGCCGCTCGGCGCCGGAGCGCTTGGCCGGAGTGACGGTGGTCGGCATGACGACGGTCGCGGGGACTCCGTAGATCTTCGCCGCGAGCGCGACGGCCTGCGCGTGATTCCCGGACGACGGGGCGACGACGCCGCGCTCACGCGCCTCGGGATTCAACTGCGACAGAAAGTTGAACGCGCCGCGGAACTTGAACGCACCGCCGCGCTGGAGCATTTCGGGTTTGACCCAGACCGGCGCGCCGGTTTTGTCGGCGATGGCGTCGGCGCGGAGGAGCGGCGTGCGGACGATCGCCGGCGCGAGGACTCGCGCGGCATCCTGGATCTCTTCGAGACCGACCAACTGCGTTGTGATCACTGGTTTCCGCCGGGTCGTGTAAGCTACGAATGACGTTCTATCCCGGAAAGCTAAAGTGCGTGGAACAAGTCGTTCCACGATGGTCTCATAGCGCGGAGGCGCGGCCGCTGGGCAAAAGAGAGGCTCGACTTCCTCGACCGCGTCTTTCCGCCGTCGCTCGACGCCACGACGAGTAAGCTCCAGAGGCACTATATGGATCTCTTAGCTGGTATCGGCAGGAAAGTGGACCATCGCAATCGCGAGGAGTTTACCGGATATGCTCTGCGCGCGCTCGCGGCAGGATTGCAGTCAGACATGCGAGTCTATTTCACGCAAGTATGGCTCGTGAACCTGGAACAGTCCGATCACGACGCACTCCATGCGCGAGTCTTCTGCTATTCGATGAAGGCAAGTGTGTGACCGCGCTCGGAAACGTGAAGTACATTTCCGGAGATGCCAACATCGTTCTTCCGCAGATTCTTGGGCGCATCGATGCTCGGTCGTACGCTTTCGTCTTCGCGGACATCACGAAGCCAGGCTATTGGTTGTGGTCAACGGTTGAGGCTCTCAAGGCTCAGGGACACGAGAGCGTGGAAGTGTAAGGCGCTAGTGCCACAAGCGTTTGCAACGAAAGCACGCCTCGCTGCAAACGCTTTTAGAACAAGTCGTTCCACGCACTCTTCGCGCTCCCTTTCGGCGGGGTCCCGCCGCGGGCTTACTCGACGTCCGATCCGTCGACGACCGCCGGCATTTCGACGTCCTCGCCGGGTTCCTCGTCGTCTTCGGGGACCACGCGAGCGACGTCCATGACCAGGTCGTGGTCCTCCAGATTGACCAGCCGGACGCCCTGGGTGTTGCGTCCCGCGACCCGGATACCCTTGACGGGCATCCGGATGGCGATTCCCTGCTTCGTGATCAGCATCAACTCGTCGTCCGGCAAAACTTCTTTGATCGAGACGGCGTCGCCGGTCTTGTCGGTGCGGTGGACGGTGATAATTCCTTTTCCACCCCGGCGCTGAACCCTGTACTCATCGATGGGGGAACATTTGCCCATTCCCTTCTCGGTGACGACGAGGAGGTTCGCTTCGCGCTTGATCACGACCATGCCGATCAGCCGGTCGTCCTTGCTCAACTCGATCCCCTTCACGCCGGTCGTGTCGCGGCCCATCTCGCGGACGTCCTGCTCGTGGAACCGGATCGACAGGCCGTGCTGCGTGGCGAGAACGATGTCGTTCGTGCCGCTGGTCACCTGGACGTCGATCAGCTCGTCCCCGGCCTCGATCTTGATCGCCTTGATACCCACGGTGCGCGGGTTCGAGTACTGCGAGAGCGACGTCTTCTTGACCGTGCCGAGCTTGGTGGCGAAGAGCAGGAACTGATCTTCCGGGAAATCGCGGGTGGTCACGAACGCCGAGACCTTCGTGTCAGGGGACACGTTGATCATGTTGACGATCGGCTTGCCCTTGGCCGCGCGCCCCGCCTGCGGAATTTCGTGGACCTTGAGCCAGAAGCAGCGCCCGTCGTCCGTGAAGATCAGCACGTAGTCGTGCGTCGACGCGATGAACAGGTGCTCGATGAAATCCTCGTCCTTGAGCGTCGCGCCGTTGTTCCCGCGCCCGCCGCGCCGCTGCCGCTTGTACGTCGACACCGACGTGCGCTTGATGTAGCCGGAGTGCGAGATGGTGACGACCATCTCCTCTTCGGCGATCAAGTCTTCGATCGTGAACTCGCCCTCGTCGCTCGTGATTTCCGTGCGACGCTCGTCGCCGAACTTCTTGGCGATTTCGGTGAGCTCGTCCTTGAGCACCTTCATCCGTTTGTCCTTCGAGTCGAGCAGCGCGCGCAGATCTTTGATCAGCGCGCGGACTTCCTTCAGCTCCTCCTCGAGCTTCTCGATCTCGAGGCCGGTGAGCTTGGCGAGGCGCATGTTGAGGATCGCCTCGGCCTGACGCTCGGACAGCTTGAACCGCTTCTGGAGTTGCGAGCTGGCGGTCGGCGTGTCCTCCGCGGCGCGAATGACCTTGATGACCGCGTCGATGCTGTCGACCGCGATCTTGAGGCCGTCGAGGATGTGCTCGCGCTCGAGCGCCTTGTCGAGGTCGAACTGCGTGCGCCGGACGATGACGGCGTGTCGATGGTTGATGTAGTGCTCGAGGCACTCCTTGAGCGACATCACCTTCGGCACGAGACTGCCCGTCGTGGCGTCGGGCACCAGAGCGAGCATGATCACACCGAACGTCGCCTGCATCGCGGTGTGCTTGTAGAGCTGATTGAGGACGACGCGCGGGATGGCGTCGCGCTTGAGCTCGATCACCAACCGCACACCATCGCGATCCGATTCGTTTCTCAGATCGCTGATGCCTTCCAGCTTTTTGTCGCGGACGAGGTCGGCGATACTGATGACGAGCCGGTCCGGGTTCACCTGATACGGCACTTCGGTGACGACGATCTGCGCCTTGTTCGACGATTCCTTCTCCTCGATCACCGCGCGCGCGCGCATCACGATGCGCCCGCGTCCCGTCTCCTGATAATCCTTGATCCCCGCTCGGCCATAGATGTACGCGCCGGTCGGAAAATCGGGGCCTTTGATGTGCTTTCTGATGTCGGCGAACGACGCGTCGGGATTGTCGATCAGCAGCGTGATCGCGTTGATGACTTCGCGCAGGTTGTGCGGCGGGATGTTCGTCGCCATGCCGACCGCGATGCCCGACGATCCGTTGACGACGAGGTTCGGCACGCCGGCGGGGAGAACCGTCGGCTCTTCGTCGTGGTCGTCGAAGTTCGGCGTGAAGTCGACCGTCGCCTTGTCGATGTCGGCGACCATCTCGAGCGCGATCGGCATGAGCCGCGCTTCGGTGTAGCGATACGCCGCCGGCGGGTCGCCGTCGACCGATCCGAAGTTTCCCTGCCCGTCGATGAGCGGATAGCGCAGCGAGAAATCCTGCACCATGCGCACGAGGGCGTCGTACACCGAGCTGTCGCCGTGCGGGTGGTACTTGCCGAGCACGTCGCCGACGACCGTCGCCGATTTCTTGTACGGGCGGCCCGGTACGAGCCCCGTGTCGAACATCGAGTACAGCACGCGCCGGTGTACGGGCTTGAGGCCATCGCGCACGTCGGGAAGCGCGCGCGATACGATGACGCTCATCGAATAATTGATGAACGACTCTTTGATCTCGTCGTCGATCAGGCGCGGAAGAATGCGTTCGCGATTGTTCGGAGCGGTCATGGAAAACCGAGTGGCCGATAGGCGGGTTCGCGCCGTCGGATGAGCACCGACGGCGTCGATTTCAGGGGCGATCTAGGAGACCCTGAAAGGTACCCGAACACCTTGCGAAAATCAACGCGGCGTCGGTCCAGTAAAGCGTTTGTTCACAATAGCTTACAGCCTCACGCGCCGAGCCGCCCGAGGTCTTCCGCGCGACCAGTGCAATGCTGCCGACACAGCCCGGCAGCATGGCCTCGGCTCGCGCTCCAGACCCCGGCCGTCTCGCCGCTGCCTCCGTGTGCACGCGCGACTACGCGGTGTCGCGGGCGCGGCGCGGCGCGGCGCGGAAGATTGAGTCGCGGTCACGCGGTCGCGTCAATCGCACGGGCGTGGCGAGCGGGTGGGACTGTCCGGAGCGAGCCGAGGCACTATTGCCGGGCAGTGTCGGCAATAGTGCACTGGTCCGCGGAGGACAGTCCCATCCCGAGCCGCGTGGAGGACAGTCCCACCCCGAGCCTCGCGCATGACAATCCCACCCGCGAGCGCGGCGACTGTCGCGTCAGCCTTTCGGGTCGCTCGGCGGTACGGCCTGGTTGACCTGCGGCGTCTTCCGAGCTCGCTCGGCCGCCTCTTCGGCGCGAATTTCAGCTTCGCCTTCGGCGTTCTCTTCCCGTTCGCGCGCGATCGCTTCGGCGCGCTCGCGGCGATACCGGTCGTACCACTCGCGCGTGATCTCCGCGGCGAGATCGCGATTCCCGAGGCCGAACGCAAGAGCAAGAGCGAACGCGATTGCTCCAAAAAGAATCGCGAACGCCGTCGTCACGATGTCGGTCGCGATGCCCAGTTGCTGCAGCGCCATGAAAATCGCGAGGACGATCACGCCCCCGCGTCCGAGGCGCGCGAGGGCGCGTCCACCATGAACCGCGCCCGCCGACGCGGCGATCAACCCGCCGACGAAACCGCCGAGCACGATCCCCACGAGAATGATCACGATCGCCGCGATCACGCTCGGGACGTAGCTCACGAGCGTCGACACGACGTTGGCCAGCGAATCGAGCCCCAGCGCGTTCGCGGCCAGCAGGATCACCGTGAACATCACGAGCCAGAACACGAGATTCGCCAGTACGCGCACTGGATTCACGTGCGTGCCCGAGCGCTCCACGGCTTGAATCACGCCGCCGCGCACGAGCAACTGGTTCAAACGAATCTTGCGCAGCCCTTTCTCGACGGCTTTCTCCAACAGCTTCGCCAGCAGGTACCCGGCGAAGAGGATCACCAGCGCGCCGAACATCGCGGGCACGGTCCGGCCGAGGAGGTCCGTCACGGCGCCGTGAAGACGATCGGAGAGGTTCGAGGTGTCTGGTTGTTGCATTGGCCGCCTCCAATCTACCGGAACCCGACTCGGCCGTCACGCAGGCCGCGCGGCGAGCGGGCGGCCCTCAGTTGCGCGTGCCGCGCTTCACGTCGAACAACACGCTGCGACGGCATTCCGGGCAGATCAGCCACTCGCGGCTTCGGGCGTAGCCCAGGCCGAAGGACCCGCCGCCGATTCTCCGGGTCGTCATCGTCGCGCCGTCGCGCGGGCAGACGAGCGGTTCGCCCGAGGCCACGCGTGCGCGGAGCGCCCGTTCTTCTTCCAGATCGTAGCGCGCCGTCTCCTCGGTCATGACACGTGCACCACGACCTTGCCGAAGCGGGCTGGATCGGCCAGGCGCTCGAACGCCGCGCGCCCTCGGTCGAGGGGGAACTCGCTGTCGACGACCGGCAGCAAGCGCCCCTCGCGCAACTCCCCGACGACCGTGTCGAACTCGGCGTCGTTCCCCATCGTCGACCCGAGGATCGACCATTGATTCCAGAAGAGACGCCGCACGTCGGTCTCGACGATCGGGCCGGACGTCGCGCCGCAGGTCACGAGCCGGCCGCGGCGCCCGAGCGCGCCGAGCGACTGAGCCCACGACGCCTTGCCGACGTTGTCGATCACCACGTCGACGCCTCGCTTGCCCGTTCGCTCGCGCACGATACGCCCCACGTCGACGCGCTCTCGATTGAGCAGCTCGTCCGCCCCGAGCCGTGCCGCGCGCTGGAGCTTCTCGTCGCTCGAGGAAACGGCCCAAACGTGCGCGCCGATCTGCTTGCAGACTTGCAGCGCCGCGAGCGCGACGCCGCCGCCGATGCCCCAGATCAACACCTGTTCGCCGCGCTGCACCTTGGCGCGCGTCACGACCATTCGCCACGCCGTCAATGCCGCGAGCGTAAACGCGGCGGCCTGCGCCGGCGCGATCGTCGGCGGAATCGCCCGGACGTTCGTCTCGGGAACGACCAGCAACTCGGCGAGCGTACCGGGGAAGTGCTCGCCGAGCAAACCGAAGCGCGGACACAGCGGCTGCTCGCCGGCGCGACAATACTCGCATGTTCGATCGCTCAACCCGGCGTTGACGACGACGTGATCGCCGGGCACGACGGTCTTGACCGTTTCGCCGACCGACTCGACGACGCCGTACGCGTCGCCACCGAGAATCCAGGGCGCCGTGATCGTGACGCCCGGCAAGCCCTCGACGACGAAGAGATCGAGGTGGTTGAGCGCCGCCGCACGGACCCGAATGCGCACGTCATGGGCCCTTCGAATCTCCGGCGGCGCCAGATCATCCCGCAGCTCGATGCGATCGAGTCCACCGTGTGCCGAGATCGTCAGTGCGCGCATGGGTCGTCGGGAGGACGGCGTTATATTGAAGCCGTCCGTCAAGTTAGTTCCACCGTCCCGTGTCCACCGCATGACCGCCATCAAAGTCCCTCCGCTGGGTGAATCGATCACCGAAGCGACGGTATCGCGCTGGTTGAAGAACGAAGGTGATCCGGTCGCGGTCGGCGAGACGCTGGTCGAGCTCGACACGGACAAGATCACGGTCGAAGTCCCCGCCATGATGGCCGGCGTGCTGACGAAGCGCGCGCACGCGGAAGGCGACGTGGTCAAGGTGGACGACTTTCTCGCCGAAATAGACGAGAACGCCGCTCCCGCCGCGGGATCCGCGGCGCCAGCTCCTCAGCAAAAGGCGTCCGCGGCACAGGCTGCCGCCCCGACGGGCCCGCCGAAGCCGGCGCCTGCACCGGCTGCTCCGCCCGCCGCTCCTCCGAAGGCGCCGCGAGCGGAGGACGTGCGCGTGTCGCCGGCCGCGCAGCGCGTGGCGGCCGAGCGAGGCATCGACGTGTCGACGGTTCAAGGCACGGGCCGCGGCGGAGTCGTCAGCAAGCCGGACGTGATCGAACGCGCCGAGCAGCCGCCGCCACAATCGCCGCGCCCACAGCCGATGCAGCAGCCGCGGGTCGACGTCGTGCGGCCGAGCGCACCGAGCGCGGTGACGCCGGGCGATGGCCGCGCGACCGCCGAGCGGGAGACGCGCGAGAAAATGTCGACGCGCCGGAAGCGCATCGCCGAGAACCTTCTTCAGTCGCAGCAGGCCACGGCGCATCTGACGACGTTCAACGAGATCGACATGTCAGCCGTCGTCGCGGTACGCGAGCGGCTCAAGGAGCGGGTCGAGAAGGAGCACGGCGTCAAGCTCTCGTTCATGCCGTTCTTCGTGAAGGCGACGTGCATCGCGCTCGAGCAGTTCCCCACGGTGAACGCGTTGGTGGACGGCGACACGATCGTCTACCGCCACTACGTCAACATGGGGATCGCCGTCGCGGTGGACGCGGGATTGGTCGTGCCGAACATCAAGGACGCCGATCGCAAGAGCATGCTCGCCGTGTCGCGCGAGATCGCCGAGCTGGCGAAGCGCGCGCGAGACACCAAGCTCACGATGGACGACCTCACCGGCGGCACGTTCACGATCACCAACGGCGGCGTGTTTGGCTCGCTCATTTCGACTCCGATCATCAACTACCCGCAGGTGGCGATCCTCGGTCTCCACAAGACGCAGGATCGCCCCGTGGCGATCAGCGGAAAGGTCGAGATCCGCCCGATGATGTACGTCGCGCTGTCGTACGACCATCGGATCATCGAGGGGCAGCAGGCGGTGCAGTTCCTCGTGCGCGTGAAGGAGCTGATGGAAGATCCGGCCTCGATGCTCGTGAACTGATCGACATGGGAACGTCGTCGAACGCGTCCGCGGCCGGACCGACGCCCGCGGACGTCGTCATCATCGGTGGCGGCCCGGGCGGATACACCGCAGCGATTCGCGCCGCCCAGCTGGGACTTTCCACCGTGTGCGTCGAGATGGACAAGACGCTCGGCGGAACCTGCGTGAACGTTGGCTGCATTCCGTCCAAAGCGTTGCTGACGTCGACGGAGCACTATGACTTCATGAGGCATGCGGCGGCGGCGCACGGGATCGGAGTCGGCGATCTCACGCTCGATCTCGCGACGATGCTGAGCAGGAAGGACGAAGTCGTGCGGCAGAACACGCGAGGCGTCGAGTTCCTGTTTCGGAAGAACAAGATCACGTGGGCGAAAGGACGCGGCGTGCTGCGGGCGGGAAACGTCGTCGAAGTGGAGGCGGCCGGCGCCGCGGGGGCCCCCCCCGCTGAAAAAATCGCCACGTATCAGGCAAAGAGCGTCATCATTGCCACCGGCTCCGTACCGATCGAGCTCCCTTTCCTCGAGTTCGACGAGACCCGGATCCTCTCGAACGTCGGCGCTCTCACGATCCCCAAGGTCCCCGACCATCTCATCGTCGTCGGCGGCGGCGTGATCGGCCTCGAGCTGGGCTCCGTCTGGAACCGGCTCGGCGCCAAAGTGACCGTCGTCGAGCTCATGCCGACCATCCTCCCCGGCATGGACGACGACGTCATCAAGGAAATGGACCGCGTGCTCCGGAAGCAGGGTCTCGACATTCGCACCAACACGAAGGTCGTGAACGGCGGCACCACTGACCGCGGCGCATTCATAGAAGTCGAGCGGGACGGAAAGCGGGAGCGCATCGAGGGCGATCACGTCCTCGTTTCCGTCGGACGACGACCGTCCACGAACGGGATCGACACCAAAGCGCTGGGACTCGACGTGGGAAAGCGCGGCGAGATTCTCGTCGACGATCAGATGCGTACGAACCTCCCGAACGTGTACGCGATCGGCGACTGCGTACCGGGCCTCATGCTGGCGCACAAGGCGGAGCACGAGGGCGTCGTCGCGGCGGAGGTCATCGCCGGACAGGCGTCGCACATGCACTACAAGGCGATCCCGAACGTCGTCTACACCTGGCCCGAGATCGCCGCCGTGGGCCTCACCGAGCGACAGGTCAAAGAGGGCGGCCGCGACTACCGGACGGGCAAGTTCCCCTTTTCGGCCAATGGGCGCGCGCGCTCGATGGGCGAGTCGGCCGGTTTCGTGAAGTTCGTCGCCGACGCGAAGACCGACGAGCTGCTGGGGGCCCACATGGTGGGACCAAACGTCTCGGAGCTCATCGCCGAGGTGGTGCTCGGGTTCGAGTACCGAGCCTCGTCCGAGGACATCGGCGTCACGATCCACGCGCACCCCACCCTGTCCGAGGTGACGAAGGAAGCGGCGCTTGCGACGCTCGGTCGCGCGTTGCAGATCTGAGGCTGTGACCGGCTACTTCGCGCTCGCTCCACGCCCGCTGCAACCCGAGGACTCGCAGGGCACCCGCAACCTTCTCATGGGGGCGCTCGGCGTCACGCCATACATCGACCGGGCCATCGAGGTCCTCGCGCTCGCGGAACGCGGGCACGATCCGGAGCACAAGGCGCTCGTCATCGCGCGCGATGGAACGGTCGCCGGACTCGCGCTCTTCGGTCCGATCGCGGGCACGGCGCACGGGATGCGGCTGCACGTCGCGGTCTTGGCGCCCGGCGTCGACGCCGAAGATGTCGGCGACCGTCTGTTGACCGCCGTCGCCAACGCCGCGCGCGCCGACGGCGCGACGTATCTCCTCGCCGAGTTGCCCGACGATCCCGCGCTCGGCACCGTCGTGTCGCTGCTCAGGCACCACGGCTTCAAACAAGAAGCACGCATCCCCGATTTCTACCGCGACGGTGTCGCGCTCACGCTTTCTCGCCTGCCGCTCTGACCCTCCCGATGAAAACGAGCTCGATCGCACTCTCCGCCGCCGTCGCGCTGGCACTGTCGGCGTGCACGCACCCGGCCACCAATCCGACGCCAAACTCCGGCGAGCGCTTCGACGTCATCATCGAGAACGGTCGCGTCGTCGATGGAACGGGCGCCGCGTGGTACTACGGCGACGTCGGCATTCGCGGCGACCGAATCGCCGCCGTGACTCCGCGAGGTCTGCTGCGCAACGCGGCCGCCACGACGCGCGTCGACGCGCGCAACATGGTCGTGGCGCCGGGCTTCATCGACATCCAGGACCAGTCCGGCGGACAGTTGCTGCTCGGCGACGGCCGCCAGCTCGGCAAGATCACGCAGGGCGTCACGACCGGAATCCTCGGCGAAGGCTCGACGCCGGCGCCGCTCAATCCGGCGAATCTTCCGCCCGAAGCGACCGACCTGCAGCGGCGTTTCTCGCAGCCGCACGGGTTCGACGCATGGCTGAGCGCCATGGAAGCGCACCACATCTCGCAGAACGTCGGGTCGTTCGTGGGCGCCGGCACGATTCGCCAATACGGGATGGCCGAGCGAATGGGCGCCGCCACCGGCGCGGCGCTCGACTCGATGCGCGCCGCCGTGCGCCGCGCGATGGAAGACGGCGCCTTCGGCATGGCAAGCGCGCTGATCTACCCGCCCAACACGTTCGCGACGACGGAAGAGCTGATCGAAGAATCGAAAGCGATGGCGCCGTATGGCGGCGTCTACATCTCGCACATGCGGTCCGAGGCCGACCATCTGCTCGAGGCGGTCGACGAGGTCATTCGCATCTCGCGCGAGGGCGGCGTGCCGGGCGAGATCTACCATCTCAAGGCGGCCGGCACGCGCAACTGGAGCAAGGAGGCGCCGATGATCGCGAAGATCGACTCGGCGCGCGCCGCGGGTATCGACGTGCAGGCGAACATGTACCCGTACACGGCCGGCGCGACCGGCCTCACGTCGTGCCTCCCGCCGTCGTACTCGGCGGAAGGCAAGCTGTTCGACAACCTCGCCAGCGCGGACATTCGCGCCAAGATCCACCAGGAGGTCGCGCATCCGACGAGCGAGTGGGAGAACCTGTGCGAGCTCGCGAGTCCCGAGGGCGTGCTGATCACCAACCTGCGGAAACCCGAGAACCAGCAGTACATCGGCAAGCGGCTCGCCGAGATCGCGCGGATGAAGAACGCGGACTACCTCGACGCCGCGATGGATCTCATTCTCAGCGAGCACAGTCGCGTGGAGACGACCTACTTCCTGATGAGCGAGGACAACGTCAAGCTCCAGCTGCGACAGCCGTGGATGAAGATCGGCACCGACGCCGGTGGGCCTGATCCAGACAGCGTGCGGGCGCTCGTGCACCCGAGGACGTTCGGCAACTACCCGCGCATCCTCGGCTTGTACGTCCGCGACGAGAAGGTCATTTCTCTCGAGGACGCGGTTCGCAAGATGACCTCGGCCGTCGCGACGCGGCTGTCGATTCACGACCGCGGGCTGCTGAAGCCAGGCATGTACGCCGACGTCGTGGTGTTCGATCCGGCGACGATCGCCGATCGCGCCACGTACGAGCAGCCCAAGCAGCTGTCGGTCGGCGTACGGGACGTCTGGGTGAACGGCGTGCGGGTCCTGCGCGACGGGAAGCACACCGGCGCGACGCCCGGCCGCGCGCTGCGCGGACCGGGCTACCGGGCCACGCGCTAGCGGAGCGCCACCGCCGCCTTGGTTCGGTCGAGCACGAGCTGCTCGAGGCGGCCGGTCGTGCCGCACGGGATGCGGTCGGTGCTCCCTTCCGTCACGTCCTGGCCAAGCGCCGAGAACGTCACCTGGACGAGCGTGCCGCCGTTGGCGTCGCCGGAAACATTGGTGATGAGCGACATGTAGATGCGGTAGCTCGCCGCCTTTGCGCCGGTCATCCCCTGCCCGCAGTCGACGAACGCGGTCATCGACTCACCGCCCATGCTGCGTGATTTATAGAAATTCTGATTGCCGAGCGTGTGCGCCGCGGGATTCTCGATCCCGATGGGAATCTCGAGCGACGTGTAGGCCTGCTTGACGGCGGTCCAGACGACGGCCGGCGGAGCGGCGATCGTCGCCGTCGACGCGTGAGCTTTGTCGGCCTCCAACCGGGCGTTGGACCGGTCGCCGGCGTAGATCACGCTCGGTTTCGGCGTGTACGCCTCGCCCGAGTTCCCCGAGCTCGCGCACCCGCAAATGAGAATCAACAGCGCAATGCGGCGCATGGTTTCCGCCAATTCGAAGTTGTGAACAACATGCGCTCGAGCGCGCCCCCTGAAAAGGCTCAGCGGCGGCGATGGGGGGGGCGAGAACGTCCAGGGCCAGCGGCAGAAGCGCGTGGGCCCACTCGACGTACATGGCGGCCGAAGGGTGGAGACCGTCCGCCGCGACAAGGTTGCGGTTGCTGGCTGCCAGACGGGAAAGACCCGTGATGTCGGCGTAGTGGGTTCCGGCCGCCAACGCCTCATCGCGATTGACGGCGTTGAACGCGTCGATGTCGGCCCCGACCTTGCGCCGGTCCCGGCCCTGCGCGTGCGGCGTCACGCCCCAGTCGGGGATCGAGATGACGATGACCGATTCGGGGCGCCTCCCCGCCTGCGTCATCGCCCGGCTCAGCGCGAGACGAAATTGCGGGCGATACTCCTCGGCCGACCGTCCGCGGTACTGGTCGTTCACGCCGATGAGCAGTGTGACGAGGTCGAACGGCCCGCGCGGACGCTCGTCGTCGATGGCCGCGCTGAGGTCGCGGGTCGTCCATCCGGTGCGCGCGATGATCTGCGGATCCGCGACGTCGAGACCCCGCGCCCGCAACAGCGACGCGAGTTGGACCGGCCAGCGATCGTCCGACGAGACCGACTCCCCGATCGTGTACGAGTCGCCCAGCGACAGGATCCTCGCCCGGGCTCCTCCACCGGCCGGAGTCGAGTGCGTCATGGCTTCACGTAGCCGCCAAACACGAGGTCGGCGTAGCCGTGCAGCTCGCCGCCGGCGTAGCGCTTGGCGAACGAGTCGATCGGTTCGATCATCGACGTGCTGATGTTCCCGGGGCCGGGGACGTACAGCGGATGCACCATGCCCAGGCGGCCGAAGTAGCTGCGGATGATCACGCTGGTGCTGTCGCGCGGCAGCGCGATGACGTTCCGCGCGTATTCGTCGAAGCCGCCGTCCCGGCCGAGCAGGTACTGCTCGACGTTGGAGAGATAGAACGCCGAGATCGTGAGATGGTGGTCGGTCGCGTATTGGCCGATCGCCTTGACCGCCTTGTCGCCCGCGACGTTGCCGACCACCGGCACGATCAGGTCGCGCGCCTCCATCGATCGCACGAACTGGAACGGCTCTTCCTCGGCCAGGTAGCTCGCCGCGCGGCCGCTGCGGTCGGAGGCGAGCATGAGCTGGCGGAAGGTCGGATAGTCCATGCGGTTGTTGCGGCCGAGGCTCGAGTAGCGCGTGTCCAGGCCGTCGACGATGAATTCGCTGCGATAGCGGTCGATCATCGCGCGGTCGTGCGAGTCCAGCGGCACGCCGAAGCTCGTGATCCGCTCGTTGCTCGATCGGCGCGTCTCGGCGACGGCCGCCGAGTCGGTCGGCGTGCGCTCGAGGTAGAGCAGGACGAGACCGATTTGGCGTCCGGTCCACTTGTCGATGTCGGGCGGCACCGGCTTGCCGAAGAGGCGGCAGAGGAATTCGGTCCGGTTTCGCGACAGCGCGAACAACGACTTGAAGAGGAGATGTTCGAGCAGGTTGTCCCGCCGGATGTCGAGCATGAACGCGATCGACGGACGGATCAGCGCGACGTAGGAGAAGTTCTGATCCGGTCCGACGCCGACGTAGACGCCTCCATGCGTCCCGACCTTCGCGAGCTGGGTCGTGATCTGGAGATACGACTCTTCGTTCGAAATGATGTTGTCGGAATCGAAGTATCCGGCGTTCTCCGAGAGGCGCGAGACGAGCGCGGGGAACGCGGAATCGGCGGCGCGCTGGGCGCGGGCGGTGGCGACGGCGGGCAGCGCCGGCGCGAGCGTCTGAGCCAGCACGCTCGCGACCAGCCACGCGCGTGTCGCGGCTCGACGAGTGATCGACCTCACATCGAAGAATCTATTGCTTGGTCGCTTGCGTCATGACGACGCGAAGCCGGTGGAGGAACGCCGCCGGTCCGGCACCGTCCGGCAGCGCCGCCAGCACGCGTCGCACGTCATCCTCGCTCACGGCAAGCCCGGCGCTGAGCGCGTTCGGATCCACGCCGACGCGCTCGAATTCGCGAAGCAACTGGACGAATCGCTCTTCCTGGGACATCCCGCCTCGCTTGAAACGCGGACGAAAAAGCGGCTCCGGGGCGAGCGTGCTACGATGAGCCCGCCGAGCAAACTGCATACTCCGGCGCGAGTTGGGAAGTCCGGACTGGTGTCTTACGAAAGCGAAAGGCCGGCCCCAAGGGGCCGGCCTTTCCTTTGTACAGGCTGCGAGCGCGTCAGCGCGCGATCACCATCACGGTGATCGTCACAGCGGCGGCAAGAACGACGATGGCGGCCGCGGTCGTGAGCGCGAACTTGGGCGTCACGACGAACTCACGGCGGTACCAGGGCGTGATCAGCACTGGTGCCGTTTGCGGCAGCGCATCCATGATGCGGGCTTCAACGTACGCCGGGGTATGCATGCGGCGGCGGCGTTCGACCTCGACGTTGATCTGCTTCCAGAATTCGACGTCGCGACCGGTTTCGCCCTTCCGCACGCTTGCTTCCGGAAGTTCGCCATCTAGCCACGCGTGCACGGCCGGAGCGAGCACACGAGCATCCTGTTCCTGGTGACCCAGCGGCACCTCTCTATCGGCGAGCGGACGCTCCTCTTCGGTGCGTCGTCGCGCGCGATCGTGAAAGTGTCCGTCGAACCCGCTGAGGCCGTCGTCGGAGCGGAGATCGTCAATCATTAAGCGTACTTCTCCTCTAAGAGTGCCTGGAGTGCCTCGCGCGCACGATGAACGCGCATCTTAAGCGCTCCAACTGTGGTACCGAGTAGGTCGGCCATCTCCTCGTAGGAGCGGCCTTCGACGTGTTTCATCACGAATGCCTCGCGAAGCGACGCGGGTAGCGTCGACAGCGCGCGGTCCAGATCACTGCGCAACTCCGTCCGATCCAGCTCCTCGTCGGGCGTCGCGTAGGCGGAAGGCTGGTCGTCTTCGTCGTAGCTCAGGTGCGACCGACGAATGTTCTTGAGCCAATCCTTACAACCATTCGCGACTATCCTGAATACCCAAGCATCGAAGCGTCCGCGGACTTCCGCGAGGTGTTGGTACGCTTTGATGAAGCTGAGTTGCAGGATGTCTTCGGCAACGTCGGGGCTTCCCGTCATGCAAAGCGCATGTCGATACAGCGGATCGCTGTAGCGCGTGATCAGGATCTTGAACGCGTCCCGGTTGCCGCCCAGAACACGCTGGATCACGAGTTGATCAGTGTTTTCCTGATCAACGACGGTTTGATCAGCCCGCAGAACTGCCTCCGTCGTCTTCACGACAACAGAGTAATTCGGTTGCCGCGCTTCGGACAGTGCGCCAGCTCCGCTTCGCTGCTCCAGAAGGGTCGCCACGTGATCAAGACGAGGCACCTCGGCAAGGGTAACAAACGGTTGCAACGGAATCTCGCGGGTAAAGTCGCGAGGCCATGTAATAAAGCTTCGGCTGTCTCACGACGATGCGCCGTCGGTCGGTGAGGCTGTAACGTTTTTGAACACATCCCAACCGAAGCGGCGAAGTATATCGGTGTGTTCACCGAGAGCGGGAGGTGGGAATCTCACGCGACCCGGAATACTGGGCGGAACGCCGGTCAGCGCGGAGGCGTTCGTGTCCCGCAGCGTCTCGAGAACCGTCCGAACCACGCCGCTCGGAACACCCGCGCGGCGCAGGCGCCCCCCCCAGTGCGCCGCCGGCTGCGTGGCGAGTTGCTCGGCGAAGGCCCCCACGATGCGTTCGCGCTGCCGAAGGCGGCCCGCGTTGGTCGCAAGCGCGGGATCGTCGGCGAATCGATCGAGGCCCAGCGCCCGCGCGCACGCGACCCACTGCGCGTCGCTGCCCACTGCGACCACAATGTGCCGGTCCGCCGCGCGAAACATCTGATAGGGAACCAGATTCGCGTGCGCGTTTCCCCACCGTCGAGCGTCTCGGTTCGTGACCAGCGAGTTCTGGGCGACGTTCACCAGAGCGGCCCGCGCCGAGTCGATGAGTGAGATGGTCAGGCGCGCGCCCCCGCCTGTTCGCGACCGGCGCACGAGCGCGGCGAGAATCGCGATCGCCGCGTCCTTTCCCGCGAGGACGTCGGCGAGCGCCACGCCGACCTTCATCGGGTCGCCTTCCGGATCGCCGGTGATGGCCATCCACCCGCCCTCGGCCTGCGCGACGAAGTCATAGCCCGGGCGGTCGCTGTCTGGACCGAACCCCGTGACGGTGCACCAAACGAGCTCCGGCCTTCGCGCGCACCAGTCGCCGGGTCCGAGACCATGCCGGTCGAGCACCCCGGGGAGGAAGTTGTCGACCACGACATCGGCATCGGTGAGCAGCCGCTCGACGTCGTGCCGGCCGGACTCCTGGCTCAGGTCAGCGGTCAGACCCAGCTTATTCCTATTGATACTGAGGTAGTAGGCGCTGCGCCCTTCGCCGTCGAAAGGAGGTCCCCAGGTCCGCGACTCGTCCCCGGAACCTGGTCTCTCCACCTTGATGACGTCCGCCCCGAGGTCGCCGAGGAGCATGGTGCACAGGGGTCCGGCGAGGACTCGTGTCAGGTCCAGAACTTTGATTCCGGAGAGCATGACTGGCGCTTAAGTGTCGTGTTACTATCATCAAGATGTGCTAATCGCACGCGCACACCGGCCGCGGAAGGGTCGAGCTCTCGATACGGTCGAACTTGTCTTGCGTAGCTAACGCAAAATCATATACTTCCGCCGTTCTTAGCCCTGGCTGCCGAACTTAGCGTGCCCGATGGCGCGCGACAACGAGTGGCCCTCGCCGGATCACCAGAACCCGCCCGCTCGCTCCTCCTCGCGATAAGTCATCAGCCATGGCGGAAAAACAGCACCCTCCCACACAACCGAGCGAGTCTCCCGACCCCGGAGCGCCCCGTCGCGCGCCTGGTCATCGGGTGGACGTTCGCGACGTAGTGGCGGAACTGGCCGAACGGGCGCAGGTGATCCGCCAGGAGGCGGGTGCCAAAGTCTCCACGGCGATGAAGGACGTGATCAGCGCCGCCGCCGGGATTGCCGGCTTTGCCATCGAGAGCGCGCGAGATCTCGTTCAATACATGGTACGTCGCGGGCAGATGACTCCCGAGGAAGGCGAACGACTGATCCGCGAAGCCGAGGCTGCGCACGATAGGCGGTCGCCGGGTGACAAGGGAAAGGCTACGGCGAGCAAGCTCGCGTCGGAGCGCGCGGCGGCGGCGAAGGCCGAAGCGGCCGCACGCTCTGCCGCTGCCCACGCGGCGCCGTACGCGAGGCCCGTTTCCAAGACACCGATCGCCGCGCAGTCGAGCGTGCCGAAATCCTCCGCGGGGCCGAGCGTCGCGCACAAGACGTCGCCGCCGCCCGCCCCTCCGCCGGCCAAGACCGCGTCGCCGAAAGCAGCGCCGACGGTGAAGACCAAGACCGCCAAGCCGACACCAGCCGCCAAGACCACCAAGGCCGCCAAAGCGAGCAAGCCGGCGAAGAAGCGAAAGTAGTCAGTCGAGGCGGGCGAGCCCGGTCCGAAGTAGAAGAACCGAGTCCAGCAACTCCAGCATTTCTTTCGGCGAACCGACGAAGAACTCGGCGGACGTCGGCCGAGCATGGAGCACTGGCTCGACGGCTACCGTCACCGACGAGTGGGCCCTTTCGCGCACCGCGCGCAGCATGTCTTCATCAGTGTCGTCGTCGCCGGCACACAAGATCGACGCGCCGTGATTCAGCGCTCCTAGACGCGCGGCCAGGTCCATCGCGGCCGTCCCCTTGTTGATCCGAGCTGGGGGACGAAGCTCGAGCACTTCCTTCCCGCCGGTGACGTCCAGCTCGAGCTCGCGAGCGATTTTCCGGACGCGCAGGCCGAGCTCGGGAAGCGCTTCGTGATCGGCGAGGCGGTAGTGCACGCTGAGCGTCCACCGTTTGTTCTCCAAGATCGCCCCCGGCACGCCACGAACCAGCTGACCGAGCCGTGCGGCGGCGGCCTGCACCGCATGGCCGAATTGCGCCGCGCTCTCCGGGACGGTCGGCTCACCTCCGGGCGCCGCGACCTCGAGGCCGTGATTGCCGAGGTACCAGGCGCCGTTCACGCCCACGAGGCGGCGGGCGTCTTCGACCGAGCGGCCGGTGACGATCGCGACGTGAACGCCGCTCGCGCGCGTCAGCTCTTCGATCGACCGGCGCGCCTCCTCGGAGACGACGGCCGCCGCCGGCGTCGCGGCGATCGGCGTGATGGTGCCGTCGATGTCGAGCAACAGCAGGAACGGAGTTCCAACGAGGCGCGCCGCGAGGTCCGTCGGAACGGGCAACGCGGGGATGGTCATCGTCTAGGCGGGTTCGGGCTGCGGCCAGAGTCCCATGATTTGGGCTGAACGCTCGAGGATCGACTCGAGCCAGTCAAAGATGGTCGAGTTGTGAAGCTGGCGTCGCATGCGGTGCATACGGCGCCGCCGCTCCTCGGGCGACATGGAGAGCGCCACGCGAATGGCCGCGACGAAGCCATCGATGTTGAACGGATTGATCAGAACGGCGCCGTCGATCTCCTCGGCCGAGCCCGCGAAACGGCTCAGAAGCAGCACACCTCGCTCGTCGAGCTGGCAGGCGACGAACTCCTTGGCTACGAGGTTCATGCCGTCCTGCAGCGAGGAGACGATGCACATGTCCCCGGCGCGGTACACCGCGGCGAGAAGATCGGAATCGACGTTCTCGCTGATCAGCACGATCGGCGTCCAGTGGGGGCTGCCGAACCTGGCGTTGATGGACGTCACGGCGTCGACGACGTCGCGCTCCAACGTCGTGTACGCGGGCACCTCGCTGCGCGAGGGCGTGCAGACGAAGATGAATGTGAACTGCTCGCGCAACTCGCTCGACTCGGTCCACAGCGTGTCGAGCGCGCGGAGTCGCTCGAGAATGCCCTTCGTGTAGTCGATCCGGTCGACGCACACCCCCAGTTGGCGCGTCGGGGCGTGACGCGTACGCAGCGTCTTGGCGAGCGCACGGCTCGAGGGCGACGCCGCCATCTTCTCGAAGCGGGCGACGTCGATGCTGATCGGAAACGCCCCCACGTGCACGGCGCGGTCGCGAAAATGCACGACCTGGTTCGCGCGGTCGAGCCGCGCCTCGGGCACGAAGCGGGCGACGCATTCGAAGAAGTTCGCGGCGTAGCGCTCGATCTGAAACTCGACCAGGTCGTTGCCGAGCATCCCGCGCAGCACGGCTTCGTTCGTCCGCGACGGCAAGAGCTGGAGGATGTCCGGCGGCGGAAACGGGATGTGCCAGAACTGGTGGATGAACAACTGCGGCCGCATCGCCCGCAGCAGCGCCGGCACGAGCGAGAAATGGTAGTCCTGAATCCAGACGACGACTTTGCCCGGTGCCCGCTCGGCCTCGTCGGCGACGGCGTGCGCGAACCGCAGATTGACGTCGCGGTAGCGGTTCCAGTACTCCGCGCGGTACTCGAAGTGGTGGATGAGCATGTGGCAGAGAGGCCACAGCGCGCGGTTCGCGAACCCGTAGTAGTACCCGTCCACGTCGGCCTCGTCGAGCCACACGCGCCGCAGCGTGTACGACTCCTCTCCGGGCGGAACGGCGAGCCGCCCCATCTCGTCGGAAACTTCCCGGTCGGCCGAGCCGGATCCCCAAGCGACCCAGGTGCCGTGCGTCCGGCGCATCGTAGGATCGAGCGCGCTGACCAAACCGCCGGCGGGCTGTTTTACTTCAGGCGTGCCGGCGACGCCCTCCACGTGCTCGTACGGCTCACGGTTCGAAACAAGAATGAACTTGCAGTCGCCGAGATAGTTCGTGAAATCGAGCATTAGGGGCGAAGGCGTTGCAACACGCATGCCCGTTGCGGACGTGGTCAAAGCCCTCGTTCGCGGGTCGCGGAACTGGCGCCCGGCGGCGGGCCGAACGATCATTTGTGCCCGGTGAGCGAAACGATCATCACGCGTGCGCCAACGCGCATCGACTTCGGCGGCGGTTGGACCGACGTCCCGCCGTACTCGGACGAAGTCGGGGGCTTCGTGTGCAACGTCGCCATCACCCGCTACGCCACGGCGACGGTCACGCGAACGAGCGCCTCGGACAGCGAGCCGGCGAGCGCGTCGACGTCGGCGGGCGATCAGTCGATCGCCCTCGCGGCAGCGCGACGATTCCGATTGTCGAACGCGCACATCGACGTGCGGAGCGATTTTCCGGCGGGCGCGGGGTTGGGCGGCTCATCCGCCGTGGGAGTCGCGATCGTCGCCGCGCTCGCGGCGGCAACGGGCCAATCGATGGAGCGCGCCGATCTCGCCGAACTCAGCCGATCGATCGAAATCGGTGACCTCGGCGTTCCCGGCGGGCGCCAAGATCACTATGCCGCCGCGTACGGCGGCGCGCTCGGGTTGCGCTTTTCTCGCGATCGCGTCGATGTGCGCGACATTCCGCTCGGCGCGCAGACTCGCGCCGAGCTGGAGCGACGCTGCGTCGTGATCTACACGGGTCAGAGTCGTATCTCCGGCGAAACGATCGACGCCGTCCTCGGTGCCTATGCTCGCGGCGAACCGCGTGTCACGACCGCGCTCGCGGAAATGCGCGAAATCGCCGAGCGAATGGCCGAGTCGCTCGCGGCAGGCGACATCGACGCGCTCGCCGCGCTGGTCGCCGAGCAGTGGATGCACCAGCGTTCGCTTCATCCCGCGATCCCAACGCCGCTGATCGACGAGATAATCGCGCGGGGCACGAATGCCGGTGCGGCCGGCGCGAAGGCACTCGGCGCATCGGGCGGAGGCTGCGTGCTGCTGATCGCACGCGATGGCCGGAGCGACGAGGTGCGGAGCGCCGTCGCGCCGCTCGGCGAACTGTTGTCTTTCACGGTGGACGAGCACGGAGTCCAGCGGTGTCGATAGCCCGTGGCGACGCCGTCGCGCTGACGCGGGAGCTCGTACGCGTGGACTCGCGGAATCCGTCGCTCGTCGCCGGCGGTCCGGGTGAGAACGCCGTGGCAAAAACGCTGGCCGCGGTCCTCCGGGATTGGGGACTGCGCGTCGATCTGCAGCACGCGGCGCCGCAGCGTCCGAACGTCATCGCGCGCGCCGGACGCGCAGGTGGACGGACGCTGATGTTCAACGGGCACCTCGACGTCGTCGGGGTGGAGGGCATGTCGCACGCGCCGTGGGATGCGTTTCAGCGGGAGGGGCGGATCTACGGACGCGGATCGGCGGACATGAAGGCGGGCGTGGCGGCCATGTGCGCCGCCGCGGTGCGCGCGGCCGACGACCTCCAAGGGCAGGTCGTGATCACGGCCGTCGTGGACGAAGAGTTCGAGAGCATCGGCACACGCGCGCTCGTCGCGGCCGGCGTGCGAGCCGACGCGGCGATCGTCACCGAGCCGACGGGCCTCGCCATCATGCCCGCGCACCTCGGATTCGTCTGGGCCGACGTCACGACGTTCGGCCGCGCGGCGCACGGCAGCCGCTGGGAGCTCGGTGTCGACGCCATCCGCCACGCCGGCTATTTCCTCACCGAGCTCGATCGCATCGATGCCGAGGATCTGCCGCAGAAGTCGCATCCGCTCTTGGGACGGCCGTCGGTGCACGCGTCGTTGATCGAAGGCGGAACGGGCATGTCCACCTATCCCGAGCGATGCACCATCAGGATCGAACGCCGCACGATCCCAGGCGAGAAGCCCGCCGACGTCGAACGCGAGCTGCGCGAAGCGTGCAGCCGTGTCGTCGAATATCGGCCCGGCTTTCAGGCAGGCGTTCGCGTCACCTTCTCGCAGGAACCGTCGGACGTCGCGGTGGAAGCGCCGATCGTGCGCGCGCTCTCGCAAGCCATCTGCGACGATGACGATGAGCCGCGCATCGCCGGAATGTCCGCGTGGACCGACGCGGCGATTCTCAACGCCGCGGGGATTCCGGCGATTTGTTTCGGGCCGGGCGACATCGCGCTCGCGCATTCGGCGGAGGAATACGTTCCGGTCTTCGAGATCGAGCGGGCCGCGACGATTCTCGCGTCGTTGGCCAAGCGCTGGTGTTCGGCGCGCATCTCGTGAGTCCGCTCAGCCATCAGCAGTACGACGCCCTCGAGCGCGCATTGTCGCGCGGATCGCGTGTCGCCATCACCCGTCCGGGGCGGCGAGAACTGGTGCTCATTCCGCTGTCGCTCTCGTTGGACGACGGGCGCGAAATCATTACGGCGCGCAATCCCACCACCGGCCACGAGTTGACCATCTACCTCGACGAAGTGGAACGAATCGAGGCTGTGACGTGATCGAGGATAGACGGGGGCGGCGTGCGGGGACCAACGATAGCGGAGGAGCCGGGGGAGCCGGGCCGCGGCCGATCGAGATCTTCGCCGACGAGTCGTGCCTGGGGAACGGCCGGGAGGGGAGTAACCCGGGCGGGGCGGCGGGCGTCATCGAGTATGTGAGCCCTTCGGGGCGGCTCTCGCGCCACGACTATTGGGTGTCGGAGCCCGCCACGACGAACAACCGGATGGCGCTCCGAAGCGCGATCGAGGCGTTGCGCGGGATCTCACGGAAGGGCGTGCGGTTCCGAGTGTCGTTCACGAGCGACTCGCAGTACCTGGTGAAGGGGATGAACGAGTGGGTGGAGGGCTGGGAGGCGCGGGGCTGGCGCAAGAAAGACGGGCCGATACTCAACCTGGAGTTGTGGCAAGAGCTCGTCGAGGAAGCGCGTCGGCACAGCGTGTCGTGGCATTGGGTGCGCGGCCACGTCGGACATCCGCAGAACGAGTACGCGAATGACCTCGCCGTGCGCGCCGCGAAAGAGCAGTCGTCGTCTGAAGGAATCGTCGCCTCGCACTTCGACGAATGGCTGGCGACGGAACGAGAAAAAGGACGGGTCAAATGAAGAAAGCAGTGGTGGCGTTGATCCTCGGGCTGGCGATGGGGTACCGCTGGGGGTACGGTGAGGGGAGCGTCGGCAAGCCGTCGATCGCCCTTCGCGTACTCGATAAATTCGGCGCGACCAAGCTAAAGAACGCGCAGGCCGCCCAAGACAAGCGCGTCGAAGAAGCCAGCAAACCTTAGTTTTTTTCTCAGCACCCGCCCGTTTTTCTTCGCACCCCGCCCCCGCACCCCGCACTCTTGCATGGACAACCTCGATCGGATGTACCGGCATCTGGTGAGGGTCGTACGTTCGCGGTTCCCACAGCATCTCGCGCAGCCGTTCACAGTCGCCGATCTCAACCAGACGATCCTTCCATATCGTCTGCACCGGCGCGAGCTCGGCCTCGACACGAACGACGACTATGAGATCACGCTCACCGAGCTCGTCTCGGGTTCGCGCGACTATCTCATCGTCGACGACCAGTTGCGAGACACGCTTGGAGCGGCTCTGGCCGAGGTGAATCCGGATCCGTCGGCGTTCAAGCAGTTCGCCCAGGCAGTGGTCGCGCTGTCCCCGAGCGCCCTGCGGAGTCTGGACATCGGACTCGATGAAAGCGCGGCCCCTCCTCCGGCGTCGCCCGCTCATCCCGCTGAAGCGCATGCCGCGCCGGCTCCCTCCGCACCACGAGCGGCGGCACCCCCCGCCGAGCGACCAAGGCAACGACCGGCTGCGCCGCCAGCCGCGCCGCCAGCCGCGCCGCCCGCCGCGCCGCCGGCGACCGCTCCGGCTGCGCCGACCGCGCCGCCCAAGGCGGCTGCCGAAGCTGCGTCCCGGACGCCGAAGGCGACGCCCGCGGCGATGCCCACCCCGACCACGACAACAAAAACGAGTGGCGGGGTACGAGTCGTAGTCCCTCAAGCGGGTGATCGGTGTCGTTCGTGCAGTGAACCGCTTCCCACCGGTCGTCCGATCACGTTCTGTCCACACTGCGGCCAGAATGTCACGACCCTGAACTGTCCGGCATGCGGCTCGGAGCTGGAGTTGGGATGGAAGTTCTGTCCTTCATGCGGGCGGCCCGCCGCGGCGAAGTAGGATCGCCGCGTAGCACGCGGCTCGCGCGCATGCGCGCCGCGAGCAGCATCGGGCTGCTGCTCGTCGCCGCGGCGTGCGTGACGCCCGTCGGACGACCGGAGCGCACGCGTCGCGTGGCGCCGGGAGCACGGAATCGCTCGGCGTCTCGCCAACCGCAGACGACGCAGCAACGCGGATGGCGCGTGACCACCGCGGAGCAGGTCGACCTCTGGCTGCACGGTTTCGTGATGCTCACGAGCGACACCGGGCGCGTGCCCTTCTTCGCGCGCGGCTACAAGCAGCAGGTCACGGCGCTCAAGCAGCAGCGCAACGTGTATTCGCTGCTCGACGCGAACCGCTCGGAGCTCTCGTCGCGATTCGCGACGAATCCCGCGCTCGCCAACGCGCAGTTCCTGGCGATGTACTTCTCGTCGTTCCCCGAGATCGTGAGCGCGACGGACTATTTCATTCGATCGGGCGGCAATCCGCGCGCGGCGGCGGATCCCAACATTCAGCAACAGATCGCGTTGCTGGCGGCGAACTTTCGTACGGAAGCCGATCGCAAGTGGCTCCGCCTCTTCGTGCAGAGCCTGGACGACGAGAACAAGAAGTTCTACCACGACTACTGGACGAGCGAGCAGCAGACGAGAGGCGCCGCGTTCGCGCAGGCCGTTCAGCAGTGGAACAACACGTGGTATCCGAAGCTGGCGCGTTTTCTGAACAACACGCAGCAGGCGTCGGGCGAAGTGTTCCTGTCCCTCCCGCTCGGCGGCGAGGGGCGCACGGTGAACAACGGGAAGCAGTCGAACATCGTCGCCATCGAGTTTCCGAAGACGGTGGACGCGGCGCCGGACGTCCTGTTCGCGTTCGCCCACGAGGCCGTGGCGAACGTGGTGGACGGCGTGATCCGCGACAACACGACCCCCGCGGAGCAACGCTCGGGCGCCACGTCCGGGTACGTCGGCAACGGCGCCGTGCGCGGCGGTGCGCTCTTGCTGCAACGTGTCGCACCCGAGCTGGTGCCCGCGTACATGCGCTACTATCTCAGCACCGCGGGTCTGGCGGGCATCGCTGGCGACCCGGCGACGACGTTCGCGAATACCTTCCCTCTTCCGCAGCCGATCCTCGACGCGATTGGTCGCCAGATCGACGTCGTGCTCGGCGGCATCTGAGCGACGGTCCACCCAGCGACGGTCCACCCGATGAAACCGGCGGGCGCGGCCGGCGGTAGAGGTATTTCATCGCTCAGATCGGACGGTAACTTTCGGTATGGCCGACGTACCGGCACCCCGCCCTTCTCCCGGCATCGATCGCGGCGCGCTCGAGCGCGTGCTGGCACGCGCGGCTGAGCTTCAAGGGAAGTCGGCGGACGCCGATCCGAGCGAAGAGTTCACAGAGGAGCAGCTGATCGAGCTCGGAAAGGAAGTGGGTCTCTCGGCGCAGAATCTTCGCCAAGCGCTCGCCGAAGAACGGACTCGGTCGGTACTTCCCGACGACGACAACGGCGTTTTCGCGCGACTCATCGGCGCGACGCGGGTCGCGGCGGCGCGCACTGTCGACGGCAAGCCGGACGATGTGCTCCGCGCGATCGACGCCTGGATGCAGCGCCAAGAGTTGCTCATCGTCAAGCGACATCACGGCGACCGAATCGTCTGGGAACCGCGCCGCGACTTCTTCGTCGGGCTGAAGCGCGCGCTCAAGGCGGGGGGCCGTGACTATGCGCTGTCACGCGCGTTCGAGGTCGCGGCCACGGCGATTCCGGTCGACGACACGAGGACCCACGTTGCGCTTGACGCGGACTTTCGCTCGCATCGGTCGTTGGCGGCGGGCCAGATCGGCGCGAGCTCGTTCTTCGGAGCGGCGACGACTGTGTCGCTCCTCGCGATGCACGTCTTTCCCCCCATCGCGCTGGTGCCTCTCGTGGCGCTGCCGATTTTTGGCGTCGCCGGAGCGCGTGCCGCGCACAACCGGATCCTGCCCCGCGCACAGCTCGCGCTGGAGCAGCTTCTCGATCGGCTCGAGCGCGGGGACGTTTCTCGGCGCGGCGGCGCGGACGCCCTCTTGGGCGCGATCGTCGCGGCGGCGAGCGCGATTCCGACGCGCAGGTTCTGACGGCTGGTCTCTGGTCACAGGTCTCTGGTCACTGGTAACTGCCAGAGACCCGAGACCTGAGACCAGCGACCAGACTCCGTTAGCCTCAAATGACAAGCGCGCCACCAGGATTCCGCGGCGTCTTCCGAAGCGACGACGACGCGCGTGACGTCTACGCCGAGACGGCCGGAATCACCCGCAGCGTTCCGATGGCGGTCGCCGTTCCGCGCGACGTCGACGATCTCTCCCTCCTCACGCGGTGGGCGAAAGAGCGCGCTCGGCCGCTGATCGCGCGCGGGTCGGGCAGCAGCATGCCGGGCGGCGCGGTCGGTGAGGGGATCATCGTGGACCTCAGCCGATGGCGCGACATCTCGGCGGTCGACGAAGCATCGCGGATCGTGAGCGCTGGAGCGGGCGCGTTGCGCGCCGAGGTCGACGCGGCCGCACGTAACCATGCGCTGCGGTTTCCCGTGGATCCGTCGAGCGGAGCATTTTGCACGATCGGCGGCATGACCGCGACGAACGCGGCCGGTCCGCACTCGATGCGCTTCGGGTCGATGCGGGCGTGGGTCCGCGCCGCCGACTGCGTGTTCGACGACGGATCACGCGCCGAAGTGCGTCGCGGTGCGCCATGGCCGCGCGGCATTCCAGCGATCGAGCGTTTCGCCTCTGTCGCCGAGGGTCTCAGAGACGCCGAACGAGCGGAGCCCTCGATTCATCCCGGAGTCTCGAAGGATTCGTCCGGGTACGGCATCGCTCCGTTCGCGGAAAGCGGCGACCTGGTCGATCTCCTCGTCGGCAGCGAAGGGACGCTGGCGTTCTTCACGCGCATCGAGCTGTCGCTCGCACCGGCGGCCGGCGCGACGAGCAGCGTGTTCGGCGCCTTCTCGACGCTCGACGACGCGGTGGCGGCCGCAGTGCGCGCACGCGATGCGGGCGCCGTCGCGTGCGAGCTGCTCGATCGGACGTTCCTCGAAGTGGTGGCGATCGGAGGCGGAACGGCTTCGAACGACGTTCCGTCCGGCGCCGAAGCCGCCCTCTTGGCGGAAGTCGAAGGAACCAATGCCGAAACGGCGGGTCTGGCAGCGCGGCAAGTCGAGCAGCTGTTTCGCGAATCGCACGCGACGGTCGTTCGCGTCGCGCTCGATCAGCCGACCGAGACCGAGCTGTGGGAGCTGCGCCACGCCGCGAGTCCGATCCTGTCGCGTCTCGACCCGAACCTGAAATCGATGCAGTTCATCGAGGACTGCGCCGTGCCGCCGGGCGCGCTGCCGGCTTACGTTCGCGGCGTTCGGCGAATCCTTTCGGACAACGACACGCGCGGGGTCATCTTCGGCCACGCGGGCGACGCGCACGTCCACGTGAATCCGCTCGTCGACGTGCGCCGACCGGACTGGCGTGAGCGAGTCTCGCGAATTCTCGATGCGGTGACCGAGCTGGCGGCATCGCTCGGCGGAACGCTGACCGGTGAGC
The DNA here is from genome assembly GCA_963736315.1 of uncultured Gemmatimonadaceae bacterium. Lineage (GTDB taxonomy): Bacteria > Gemmatimonadota > Gemmatimonadetes > Gemmatimonadales > Gemmatimonadaceae > JAQBQB01. The sequence goes on from CAVTOB010000003.1 coordinate 757,614, forward strand.
ATGGCGACGGCCGGTTGCGCACGCCGTTGATGGCGCGGGTGTGGAGCGCGGACGCGCTTCGGCGATTCGGCGAGGTCAAGCGCGCCTTCGATCCGACCGGCATCCTGAATCCCGGAGTGAAGGTGCCGCTGGCCGGAGAATCGCCGCTCGGCGAGATCAAGTACGATCCGAAGCTCGCGCCGCTGACGACGCGAGCGAGGGCGGCGCTCGAGACGGTCGAGGCTCGGCGTGCTTACGCGCGATCGCGCCTCGATCTGCTGGACGGCGTGTAGACGCGGCGGCGCATCCGGCTTGTTTCGAGCGGCGAGATCCCGTTGATTTCGCGCTCATCATGCCGACCCGTTACTACGCCGAACCCGTCATCACGCTTCTCGCCCGTCCGGCGTTCACCACGCCGGAGCATTTGCCGGTCACTTGGATCGGCGAGAGCACGGGCGGCGAACAACTCGCCGAGTTCGCCGGCCGTCTCTGTTACATGAGCCAGCACAATCCGGCCAAGCGAGAGACGCGCGAATACCTGGAGAACATCAAGAAACAGGGGCACGGCAGCGTGCTGGAGCACGCCAACTACTCGATTCTCCTCGAGGGCGTGAGCCGTTCGTTGACCCACGAGTTGGTGCGACACCGGGCTGGATTCGCCTACTCGCAGCTCTCGCAGCGCTACGTGGACGAATCGGAGGCGAATTTCGTCGTTCCCCCGGCGATCATCGGCGATGAGGCGCTGGAGAGCACGTGGCGCGAGCAGATGGAGGCGGCGCAGAAGCGCTATGTGGAGCTCGTCGCGCAGCTGATGGACCGGTACGGATGGATCGCCGACAAGGTCCATCGCCGGAAAATGGCGCGCGAGGCGGCGCGGTCCGTGCTTCCCAACGCGACCGAGACGAAGATCGTGGTGACGGGAAACGCTCGCGCGTGGCGCACGATGCTCGAGCTACGGTCGAGTGAGGGCGCGGAGCTGGAGATCCGTCGCTGCGCGGTCGTGCTATTGCGATTGCTGCGAACGGAAGCGCCGGGATTCTTCTCCGATTTCGAGATCTACGTCGCCGACGATCGACGAGAAGCGGCGCGCATCGGGTATCACAAGGTCTGATCTCGAAAGAAAATCATTGCGCGAAAAAAAATGTGTTCCTATTTTCACTGACGAGGAATTGTCGGCATTCGTTTTGCGCCCTCGCGTCGGTTGGGTAAACGGAACACACGACGCACTTCTCGCCGGTCGAGAGTCTGGTAGCGGGACGCCAGAGGACGACAACCAGGGACGGGATGACGCGCATCGGGTTCGCGTACAACCAAAAACCTGAGCAGGCAACCGTAGGAGGAAGGATCGCCGCCGCGGCTCGCCACGAGTCGCGTTCGAGCGACGACCCTCCCAGTCCCATTTCGGCGCACGATGACGTCTATGCGGAATGGGACTCCGCAGAGACCATCGACGCCGTCGCCGCCGCGCTCTCGCCCTTCGGCGATGTGATTCGTATCGAGGCGAACGAAGACCTCCCTATCCGCCTCCGCACCGAACGCCCCGACATCGTCTTCAACATCGCGGAGGGGCTCTGCGGTCCCAACCGCGAAGCGCACGTCCCGGCGATCTGCGAGTTCTACGGCATCCCGTACTCCGGCAGCGATCCGTTCACGCTTTCGCTCTGTTTGCACAAGGCGCGGACCAAGGACGTCCTCCGCGCGCACGGCATCCCGACCGCGCCGTTCGCGCTCATCGAATCCGAGAGCGACCTCGTGGCGCTGCTGGCGAATGATTCGCCGCTCGCCCCCCGCCCGACGACCGACGCGCCGATCTTCCTCAAGCCGGTGCAAGAGGGGTCGTCCAAGGGAATCACCGAGCGGAACCTGGTCCGGTCGCGCGTCGAGCTCGAAGCGACGGCGCGCTTTCTCCTCGCCACCTACGACCAACCCGTCATCGCCGAGGTTTTCCTTCCCGGCGCCGAGTTCACGTGCGGCGTTCTCGGCAACGGCCGCACTGCTCGCGTGCTGCCGCTGGTCGGCCTGAACTTCGGCTCTCTTCCCGAGGGCGCGCTTCCTATCTATGGATATGAAGCCAAATGGGTGTGGGACAGGCCCGACCGCCCGCTCGACATGTTCGAGTGTCCGGCGCGGGTCGATCGCACCCTCCAGCGGGCCATCGAAGACGTCGTTCTTCGCGCCTATCGCCTGCTCGGCTGCCGCGACTGGTCGCGCGTCGACGTGCGGCTCGACGCGCAGGGAGTCCCGAACATCGTCGAGGTGAATCCGCTTCCCGGCATCCTCCCGAACCCCGCCGACAACTCGTGCCTGCCCAAGGCGGCGCGCGCGGCGGGGATGAGCTACGACGCGCTGATTCAGAGCGCGCTCGCCGCCGCGGCGGGCCGGACTGGCGTCCACCTCGACGCACCGGCGCCCGTCCGGACGCCGGTGCGGACCACAACCATGGTCGCATGAAGGTCGCCCTCCTCCTCGACGGCGCGTCGGCGTATGCGGCCAACCCCGACCGTCTGATCATCGGCACCGCCGAAGACATCGAGCGATCGCTCGTCGCCGAGGGCAACACCGTCACCTGGATCCCCGTCTACCAGGACGGCAAGTGGATCGACAAGGTGCGCCGCGGGAAGTTCGACCTCGCCTTCAACATGTGCGAGGGCATCGACGGGATCGCGACGCTCGAGTCGTCCGTCATCTCGGTGCTCGAGCTGTTCAACGTCCCGTTCACGGGCGCGTCGAGCTACACGACCGCGATCTGTCTCCGCAAGCCGGTCATCAACGCGATTCTGGAGAAGGCGGGGCTGCCGATCCCGAGATTCGCCACCATCCAGCGCGGCGATCCGCTCGTCAGCGTGGGCTTCCCGGCCATCGTGAAGCCGGCGGCGGAAGACGCGTCACTCGGCGTCGAGCAGCGGTCGGTGGTGCGGAACACGCGCCAACTCGCCGAGCGCGTCGAGGCGATGCTCGAGCTATGGTCCGAGGTGATCGTGCAACGGTACGTCGACGGCCGCGAGGTGAACGTCGGCATCCTCGGCGACACCGTGCTGCCGATCTCCGAGATCGACTTCCGGAAGACGCCGGCGGGCCGCTGGCGCATCGTGACGTACAAATCGAAGTGGGTCACGGGGAGCGAGGACGACCTGGCGGCGATTCCGCGCTGCCCGGCGAAGCTGCCGGCCAAGGTGGCGAACGAGATTCGTCGCGTGGCCGGCGCGGCGTGGAAGATCGTGGGCGGGTTCGGCTACGGCCGCGTGGACATGCGCATCGACCAGGACGGCCGGCCGTGGATCCTCGAGGTGAACGCGAACCCCGACATCATGCACAACGCGGGGTTCGCGACGATGGCGCAGGTCGCGGGCGTGGAATATCCGGCGCTCATTCGCAGCATCTGCGAGCTGGGGCTGGAGCGCTCGCGCGTGAAGGTCGCGCAGGAGAATTGGGCGCTGGTCAACCAGTTGTCGGGCCTCGAGCCCGAACCGACCGAGCTCGATCTGTTCGGTGACGTCGGCTCGGCTTTTTCGCCGAATGCGGCGACCGAGCCGACGTGAAGATGAGCGTGAAACTCGGCGCCCTGCAGCGCGGGCATCGCAATCGCATTCGCGAGATTCTCTACGCGACGACGGTTTTTCGTGACGAAGAGGTCGCGGTGGCACTCGAGTTGTTCGACGAAACGTTCGCCGTCGGTCCGGCGCGCGCGCCGTACGATCCGGGCGACGGTGTCACCGACTATGAGTTCGTCGGATCGTTCGCGTCGGACGGACAGCTCGTCGGATACGTGTGCTATGGATCGACGCCGGGAACGGATCGCACGTACGACCTCTATTGGATCGCGATGCACCCCGATTTTCAGGGAAGCGGCGGTGGATCTCAGTTACTTGATGAAGTGGAACGCCGTCTACGTCAACGGGAAGCGCGGTTGCTGGTCGTCGAGACGTCATCGCGCGACGACTATGCGCCCACCCGACGCTTTTACGCCACGCACGCGCTACACCGCCGTCGCGACGATCGCCGACTATTACGCGCCCGGCGATTCTCGCGTGATCTACACGAAGCGTCTCGCAAAGTCGCACCTCGAAGGGGCAGCGCACTTTCACGACCGAGCCTTGGAGTCGTCCCGCAATGAGTGACTGGCAAAAAGTTCTTCACGCAGGCGTGGATTCGCTCGACGCACTCGCCGAGAAATTCGGGAGCGACGTCATCGACGTCGACGCCCTGAAACCCGCCTTCGACAACTTCCAGATGCGGATCACGCCGAACTCGTTGGCGTCGATCCAGGAAGTCGGCGATGCCATGTGGCAGCAGTACGTGCCCACGGTCCAGGAGCTCGACGTCGTGGACGGCGTGATCGACTCGCTGGACGAAGACGGCGACTCGCCGGTCCCGAACATCACGCACCGATATCCGGACCGCGTGTTGTTCCTGGTGAGCCCGGTCTGCGCGTCGTACTGCCGGTTCTGCACGCGGCGCCGCAAGGTCGGCGACCCGGAGAAGATCCCGCTCAACCAGTACGAGTCGGCCTTCGCGTACATCCGCGCACACCCGGAGATCCGCGACGTGATCCTGTCGGGCGGCGACCCGATGATGCTATCCGATCGGCGGCTGGAATACCTGTTCCAGAGGCTGCGCGAGATCCCGCACGTCGAGATCATCCGCATCGGCAGCCGGATCACGTCGCACCTGCCGCAGCGCATCACGCCCGAGTTCTGCGAGATGGTCAAGAAGTACCATCCCGTGTACATGAACACGCACTTCAACCATCCGGCCGAGCTGACGCCCGAGACGATCGCGGCGCTCGCCCGGCTGGCCGACGCGGGCGTCCCGCTGGGTTGTCAGACGGTGCTCCTCCGCGGCGTGAACGACGACCCGGAGATCATGAAGGAGCTGATGCAGAAGCTCCTCAAGGCGCGGGTCCGGCCCTACTACATCTATATGGCGGACCAGGTGGCGGGCGGCGAGCACTTCCGCACGACGGTCGAGAAGGGTCTCGAGATCGTGAAGGCGCTGCGCGGATGGACGTCGGGGCTCGCCGTGCCGCACTTCGTGATCGACGCGCCGGGCGGCGGCGGCAAGGTGCCGCTCCTGCCGGAGTACGTCGAGGAGATCAACGAAGACGAAGTCATTTTCCGGAACTATGCCGGCGAGCGGTACGTCTACAAGCAGCCGCGCCAGCCGGCGATCGCGGCGTCGGCGTGCGGCGACGCGGCGGCGGCGCAGTCCGACATCGTGCCGATCCAGATGGGGACGAAGAAGCGCAAGCACGCGGTCAAGCGGGTCGGCAAGATCGCGAGAAAGCGAAAAACGGGAACTTGACGAAGGAACTTGATGTTCGGGCTATAAGCGTCAGGTTGGCAGTTCAACTCTACCCGAGCCCATTCTTATCGCCGTTACAGATCCCTAGTCGCGGCTCTTCGCCCGTTCCGCGGCGATCAGCTGGCGTAGCGCGGCGATCCCAGCATCGAGCACCTCGTCCCGCCCCGCGCGCAAACCCTCCACCGTCGACTCGACCGGTACATCCGGCAGCACGCCAACCCGGTTGTAACGCGTGCCATCGGGATTGAGGATCGTCATTCCGGTAAACTGGAACCTGCCGCCGCCAGGCAGTGAGATCACGTCTGCGTTGCCGGTCATTCCACCCGTGCCAGTTCCGATGAGCAATCCGCGCTTCGTGTCGCGAATTGCCCGTGGGATCGACTCGGGTTCACTGTGCAACGGACCTATCAATACCACGAGTGGCTTGCGGTACACCGCCCCAGTGGTGTTGTACTCGGACGGCACGAACGGTTGGCTTTGGAACTTGGCACGGCCGATGTTCAACACGCCGTGCTGGAAGTCCGCGACTGGAACTTCCCAGCTACTGGCCGGCATCGGCAGATCCCACAGCCACCCTTCGAGCAGGTACGGCATGAACCCGTCGCGCAGATAACCGTACTCGCGGTCATCGATTACCAGCCCATCCGTGTTTTGAAACTCGCGCTCTAGGCTGTCGAGCATTCGCGAATCGGTAATGCCTCTCAACGGCAGATAGCCAATATTCCCCTCGAGCCTCCCCGGCGGTTTGAGCGTGGATCCCCATCCGCGATGATTCCGCGCCACGTCGATCGTCCGCGTCCCGCCCGCCGTCTGTACCTCGACATGCGCACGGGATCGAGCTGGGCCGAGCGTTCCAAGGTAGCCCTGCATTGACAGCTCTCTCTCCAGGTGGCCCGGAGTTGACGACGGAATTAGCGGCGGCCATTCCGCGGCGATTGCGTCGATCGCCTTGCCGTCGATTCGCACCACCTCGTCGCCAAGCTTGAAAGGATTGGCCTCAAGACTCCGACCGTCCGGTGCAGACGGATCGTCCACGCGGGCGAGTTGAACGACGGCGATCTTTCCGCCGGCTACGCGCGCGAGGCGCGCCGGAATCATCGCGGCGAACGCCGAATCGGTCTGTGGCGCGTATCTGCCAACGCCCGACACTGAACCGTGGCCGTCGTTCAGCGTTGTCGCCATGCGCTGGAGCACGAGCCAGAACGCGCGCGGAGTATCCGCTGCCTCGGCCTGCGCGATCCAAGCTGGAAGCTGCCGCGGCCAGTCGCTGATCACGTCGCGATCTGGATACAGGTGCTCGATCACCGTCCAGACCAGGAACACGTCGTGGAGTCGCTGAATACGATTCAGGTTTGTCACCTGGGGGCCGGCGGACGGCCGAGCAATGCTGAACGAAAAGGCCGGCGGGCGCGGCGGCCTCGCCGACGGGTCGAGGAGCCGGTCAGTGAGCGCAGGCAGGTCCGACGGACGGATTGGTTCGGCGGTCACGAAGTCCGGTCGGCTGCCGAGCGATCCCGATCGACTCACCAGCATTGCCGCATTCATCCGTACGCGAAGCCCGCCTGGGTAAGACAGGATGAAGTCGCCCGAAGGCGCACCGCGTTTCTCCAGCGCGACCTTCACGGCCCCGACGCTCTGCAGCGCGTCCAACTCGTACTCCATCTGCATGTACGAGGTGCGATTCACCAACACGACGGTCGGGGTGCGGACGGCGCGACGACGGACCCGTTCGACGGGAGCCATCGCCGTAGGTGCTTCGGAGAGCCAATGCTCCTGATAATTGTCGGCCCTCGGGTTTTCGGTCCATCCGAGGTGCTGGCGTGAGACTCGCCGGCCCATGAGCATCGATGAATCGGCCCACAGTCTGAGCCAATCGCCGGGAAAGTCGTCGGCACCCACGTCCGTGCTTGACCAGCGCGCGTCAACGATGAGGCGATCGGCTTCGCCGAGCGAGTCGATGGTCTGCGAGAGACGCGTCAGAAACGCGGTGTCTCTGTAGGTGGATTGGTCCGTAATGGCGATACAGGCGAGGTGCGGACCGATCCGTGTGAGCTTTATCGGCGCTGGTGTGTGCCGCAGACTGGGTCGGCTCGCGGTGTCCGCCTCATAGGCGAACGTGAGTGGGTCGTCGAGCGCCGCGATCAGATGATTGTCTATTGCGTCGACCATTTCGCCGGTCGTCTGCGCCCTTTCCACCGCCGGGATCGCGGCGTCCAGCGCCTTCCCCAGATCGATGCCGTTCGCCGCGACTAACGGGTGAAACAGGTACAGCTTTCCCCACACGTCGGCCAGCGTAGCCAGTCGCGCAAGCCGCTGCTGATCCTCTTTCGCGCCGCGGGTCGCTCGGGTCGGCGAGTCCATTGCCGCTCGTTCTCCTATTTGCGGCACGGCGAACGTGAGGGCGAAGAGACCGAGGGTAGGAATAGACCTATTCATCTCGCGTTTGGGATGAGGTTCGCCAAGAGTTTCGCGGGGCCGGCAGTCGCCGGCCCGCGCTCTTTTCGCCGCCCAGCTAACGGCGCGTCGTTCCCGCGGGTTGATCAGTCACGAAGTCCACGCGCCAAATCGACGCCCCCAACCCTCTCTTGATGGGATACGCGAAGAACTTTCCATCAGGAGAAATGTGGAAGTTGTCGTCCCACGTCGCGTCGGCGGGATCGGTGAGCAGCATCTCTTCTTGATCCGGCTTGAGTGGAACGCGAACGATGCCTGCCTTGCGCGCCACCGGAGTCGACCCGATGAGGAGAATTGCCTGATCGTCCGCCGACCAGCGATGCGCCCACGCGCCGGACGCGCTCACGCTTCGATAGGCCACGGGACCCTGAAGCGAGCCGCGCTGGTCCACGTGAAGCATGGCAATCGACGATTTGTCGCTCTCTTCCACGAGCACAGCGAGCTTCGAGCCATCGTTCGACCAACTCATTTCGCCATACGGTCGGGTCTTGGGTCTGCGCACCGCCGCCAGTCGGCGAGTCTGTCCGGTAGGGCCGCGCGCCGCCAGAACGATGATGGAATCTCGAGTAACCACGGCCCAAGCCACCTGATCCCCTCGAACGGTGACACCCGCGACGCTGTCCGCCTCGGCGAAATGCCTCAGCAGTGTCGAGCGGCCGTCCACCGTGAATGCGTGAAGATCGAATCCGCCTTCACTTGGCATGGCGACCAGAAAACGATTCGCGTCGGTCGATGTGCCTCCGCGACCCGTGATGAAGACGCGAAGGTTCTCGAGCGCGATGGGCGTCAACTCCTTGATCGTTCCCGCGCGGGCATCGGCGACATAGAGCGGATTGATGCTGCGAGTCCGTCTTGCCACTGTGCCGCGCCGGAACGTCGCCGCGTAACCGATTGCGCCTCCCCACCCCTCCGCCCTTGCATCGTCGGGCAAGGTGACGCGATAACGCAGTCCTCCAGTCGTATCCAGAATGCCGATGATCGGCTTCGATTCGATCTCGTCGTCGACGATTAGCCCTCTTCCGTCGGGCGTCCATCCATCCACCCACACATGTGGCGTGCGGGAATCGACGACTCGTTTGGTGCGCCCGTCGATCGAAACAACGTGCGCCTCGTATCTGCTCTCGGCGGTGGTTGCGATGAGGGAATTCTTGTCCCCGCTGGAGAACGAAAGCATCATCCCCGGTTGAACATCGGCAACTCCCATCTGCCGATCCCGTTCATCGAACAACGCGAGCCGTGTGATCTGGCCACGAGTCCGCGTGACGATGACGTGGAGATCGGTGTAAAGACCGAATGGCCTTGCTGTTGAGTCCTTGTACGCGCGTGTCGCCGCGCCGCCGCTGGCCGAGACCTTGTAGAAAACGCCGTTCGGGGGGCCGTCGGAATTACCAACCGGAAAGAAGAGCGTCTGTCCGTCGCGCGACCAACGAATCGGCAAGTGCGATTCGTCCATCATGACAACCGTTCGCGCTGTTCCACCCTTCGTCGGAACGACTTTGATGCCCTTTTCGCCGACGATGAGATACGAGAGCCACTTCCCGTCGGGCGACGCGTCACCGACTGCCTGAACAGGTTCCGTCGAGACCTGTCGGGGCGTCCCCTTTGCCTGGCCAGTGGCGGGGTCGATCTCGACCGTCATCGCGTACAGACCCGTCGAGCCGTCGCGCGCCACTCTGTTCGATGCGAACGCAAGCCGGTCGCTCGACGGGAACCACGTGGGAAACCGATCGGTGTGGCCCGGTGTCAGAAGCCGAACCGGTTTCGCGCGGCCGTCCGCCGGCATTGTCCAGATCGTGCCGTCCTTGTCCAACGCCAGCCATCGGCCATCGGGCGATGTCTCGATGTGAAAAGTGCCGACCGAGTCGACCGTTGCGATTTTGTGAATGTTCGGGGCGGACGGCTCCGCGGGGCGTTGGGCGCCGGCTGACGCAACCAGGAGAAGAGGGGCGGCGCTCCACAGAGCAGTGAAAAGACGGGGGCGGATCATGGCAGGCTCCGGTCGAGTGAGGTGGGAAGTGCCGGCTCCAGAGTCAACCCGCATGCCGACCGGCCATCGCAAGCGAACCGTAGACCACATCGTCACTTCCGTTTTGGATGGGAACTCGGCGGGACATCTTCCGCTACGTTTCGCCACGCTCGTCGGTGCGATTCGCACCATTGTTCTCGTCATCGTCACGGTTGAGAATGCGGTCCAATCGCTGCCGGGAAATTCTCGAGAACGCGCGCCGCCTGCGTCTTGTTGCCGCCCGCCGACGCCAACACGCGCTCCACGTGCGCGCGTACGATCCCGGCGACCGAGAGGTCATCCGAACGTCGTCCGAGACTGGCGCCGTCAGCCGCTCGCGCGCGTCGAGGGCGAAGTGCTCGCGCGAGAGCGCGGGCGTGCGCGCCAGGACCAGCGCCCGCGTCAACGCGTTCTCGAGCTCACGCACGTTTCCCGGCCAATCGTACGCCTCGAGCATGCGCATCACGTCCTCAGGAATGAACGCGCCCGGCTTGTGCAGCGCGTGCCGCTGCGCGTGCGAGCAGCTTCTCGGCGAGCACCCGGATGTCGCCGCGGCGCTCACGAAGCGGCGGGATCGACGATCTCGACGACGCGGAGCCGGAAGTAGAGGTCCTCGCGAAACGCGTCCTTCGCGCACGAGTTGCTCGAGCGGGCGATGCGTCGCCGCGATCACGCGCGCCGTCAGTGCGCCGCGGCCGCTCGGCGCCGACCGGATAGAACTCGCCGTCCTGCAGCACGCGGAGCAGCTTCGCCTGGAAGGCTTGGCTGACGTCGCCGATCTCGTCGAGAAAGACCGTCCCGCCCCGGCGAGCTCGAACCGCCCCTTGCGGTCGCTGCTCGCGCCGGTGAACGCGCCGCGCAGGTGCCCAAAGAGCTCCGACTCGAGCAGCGGCTCCGGCACCGCGGTGCAGTTCACGGCGACGAACGGCTCCTCCGCCGCGGCGAGTTGTAGTGAATGCGCGCGCGCGACGACTTCCTTGCCCGTGCCCGTCTCGCCGCGCACGAGCACCGGCGTCCGCGTCGCCGCGACCGACGCGATGAGCTTCGAAATCTCGATCATCCGCGGATCGCGACCCGACGAGACGCCGCAGCTCGTAGGGCTCCGCCGCCTCGCTCGCCAGATGGCGCACGCGGCGACGCAGCGTGCGATCGCGGAAACAGCGCGCCAGCACCAGCTCGATCTGATCGAGATCGAGCGGCTTGACGAGATAGTCGTACGCCCCGGCTCTTCATCGCCGCGAGCGCCGTGTTCATGTCCTGATGCGCGGTCATGACGATGACGTCGATCTCCGGCGCACGCTCGCGGATCCACGAGAGAAGCTCGAGAGCCGCTCGCCCGGGCATCCGCACATCGGTGATCAACGACGGCCGGATCGATCTCGTGCAGCGCGCCCATCGCCTGTTCGGCGCTTTCCACGCGGTCGCCGCTCGTAGCCGAGCGGCGCGAGCTGTCGCTCGAAGCTTTCGCGGATCGATCGTTCGTCGTCGACCACGAGCACGCGATGCCTCATGCCGACGGCGCCGGAAGCGAGACGACGAACGCCGCGCCCGTGAATCCGGCGGCGGCGGCTTCACAGGCGATGTGTCCGCCGTGGTCGCGCGCCGTGCGCAGAGCGCGAGCGCGAGACCCGAGCCCGGTGCCGTCGTGCCCGAGTCGTGTAGAACGGGCGAAAGACCTCGTCGCGCTTGGTCGGCGGGATCGCCGGGGCCGTCGTCGGCGATGGTGAGATCGACCCACTCGCCGTTCCGTCGTCAGCCCGACGCATGGCCGACGAACACGCCGACTCGCCCGCCCGGCGGCTGCGCGTCGGACGGCGTTGATCAGCAGGTTCATGACCATTCCGGACGAGGAGCTCGGGGTCGCCGACCAGCGCGGCATCGACGCGACAATTCCGCTGGCGTTCGACGACGATGTTGCGCTGCTCGAGCTGAGCGCGAAGCGTGGCCAGCGTGTGATCGACGACTTCGTCCAGGCAAAAGGGACGATCGCTTCGGCGCCGGTCTGGCGCGCCAACTCGAGGACGCCGCGCACCACCGAATCGAGCCGATTCACCTCGCGCAGGCTCGAGTCCACCGACGCCGCCGCCGACGGCGGAAGAGCGCCGCGCGCGCACCTGCCGTTGCAGACCCTGGAGATCCAGCTTGAGCGACGTGAGCGGGTTGCGGACTTCGTGTGACAGCTGCGCCGCGAACTCGCCGAGCACCGCGAGCTGCCGGCTCACTTCGACCTCGCGCATCATCGAGCCGATGCGCGCCGTCATGTCGGCGAACGCGCCGCTCAGCGTGCCCACCTCGTCGGGACCGGCCGGCGGCAGCGGCGGCGAAAGGTCGCCGCGCCCGACCGCCGGCGGCGGCACGTGTGAGCTCCTCCAGCGAACGCGTGGCCCGCGTGATGAAAAATACGAACGCGACGGCGACGGCTCCGATCAGCAGCACGAGCAGCGCGATGTCCGAGCGTCGTGCGCGGAGAAACCCGTCGGCAAACTCGCCGACGGTGCTCGATGAGAGAATGGTCCACGGCGGCGACGTCAGGCTCACGAACGATGCGGTGCGAAGCGAGTCGCGTTCTCGATAGGTGAGCCATCCTGACGTGTCCGCGATCCGAGCCGAGTCGTTCGGCCACTCCTTACCGAACAACTCGCGCGGCGACTTGAAGAGCAACGGAGGCCGAGGATGCGCGAGCACGCGGTTCGCGCGTCGATCGATGATCGCGCCGTAGCCGGTTCGGCCGAACGACGGCCCCAACGCGTCGCGCGACCAGAGCACATCGGGCTTGGGGATCAGCACCACCGAGCCGACGACACGACCGGTGCGGAGCTCGCGCATGGGCTCCGTGATGACGAGCTCTTGATCAGCCGGATCGCGTGACGCGTCGCCGGCGCGCGCGCCAGAGAATCGCTCCCGGACGGTGTCGCGCAGCTCGGCCGACGAATACGTGTTCTCGGCGAGGTGCCAGACGCTGCGCAGGTACTCGTCGGCCGCCGCGCGCGCGATTCTGATCGACGCCGAATCGCCGCGGGGCAGCTCGGCGATCAATCGCTGAACTTCAGCGTTCTCGCTGAGCAGCAGGACGTCGGATGCGACGAGCGCGTAGCGATCGGAGATGACCTTCGCCGCGCGATGCGCGACGGTATCCGTTTGAGCGATGACCAGCCGCTCTACGAGACGCTCGGACCGCAGGTAGTCGAGAATGCCGACGGTCGCCAGCGGGCCGACCGCCAGAGCGGCGAACAGCAGGAGAAGTCGCGAACGCAGGGAACGCGGAATTCTTGGTCGCACGGCCGAGGATGGGGGGCGCCGGGTGGCGAGAGGCGGGCGGAGGCGCCGCGGCCCAAGATAGGACTCGTGCTTCGCGACGGCCAGTTGTCGAGCAACGTGTGCGCCCTCGCGCACTTAGCCCGACCTGCCGCGTTCACTCGGAAGAGGCGCCGGTGCGTTTCGGTACAGCGGCTGTTCCAGAACGCACCGCCGAGCCCTGCCTCTTACGCCGCGACTGCCGCCGGCGCCGGTCCAGCATCCACGAGGCGTTTCGTCGCGGGCTCGACCCGCAGGTTCAACCCTTCGAGCGTTCGCGCGCCCAGCAGTATGAGATCTCGCGGCTCGCCGAACACCACTTCATCGGTGGTCTCGGTGCCCGACGCGTGGACGATCACGTACCCGGTCGACCGCTCGAGGACCGTGCCGTCGGCCTGCCGAAACCGCCAGACCTTCTTCCGTTCGACTCCAAGGCTGTCGAGAACCGCGCCGGGTATCCACGAGAGCTCGGCGCCTGTGTCGACGAGGACGTCGCTCAGCGGAACGCGGCGCCCCGGTTGAGTCGCGCTCTCCAACTCGATGGATACTCGGAAGGTCCCCATTTCTGCGGTCACAATACCTCCCTCTCAATGAGAACGCCCCATCAGAAGTCGCGCCCGATTCACCATTTAGCGGCGAATACGAACGGGGCGCCGCAGAGGCCGCCCCGTTCGCTTTTCGTCGTGTCGGTCCACCGGTCCACCCGTCCACCCACTAGTGCGCTGTCGCCAACTCCTCGTCTTTCACCTTCGCCGACTCCTCGATGATCTTCTGCTGCGTTTCGTGCGGCGCTTCCTCGTACCCCTTGAACCGGCGCTTGAACGACGCGCGGCCCTGCGTCATCGACGACAACGCACTCGAGTAGCCGTGTAGCTCCGCCTGCGGCAGGACGGCGCGAATCCTCGTGCCGCTGTCCCCCGGCTCCGTACCGAGAATGTGCCCGCGCCGCGACGACAAGTCGCCGAGCACGTCGCCCATGTAGTCGTCGGGCGTCTCGATCTCCAGCTCGTCGAGCGGCTCGAGCAACGTCGGCTTGCACTTCGACCGCCACGGCCTTGAACGCCTGGATGCCGGCCATCTTGAACGACATTTCGTTCGAGTCCACGGTGTGGTACGAGCCGTCGAACACCTCGGCCTGGAAGTCGACCAGCGGGTATCCGGCGAGGATGCCGCGCACGGCCGCTTCCTGGATTCCCCGGTCCACGGCCGGGATGTACTGCCGCGGAATCGAGCCGCCGACGATCTCGTCGACGAACTGATAGCCCGCTGCCGCGTGGGAGCGGCGCGAACCTCACCCAGCAGTCGCCGAACTGACCGCGTCCGCCCGACTGCTTCTTGTGTCGGCCCTGTCCCTCGGCCTTACCCTTGATCGTCTCGCGATACGCGATGCGCGGCTTCGACAGCTCGGCCGTCACGCCGAACTTCCGCTTGAGCTTCGACATCCCCACCTCGAGATGCCGCTCGCCGAGTCCGGACACGATCGTCTCGTGCGTCTCGGCGTTGTAGTGCACTTCGAAGGTCGGGTCCTCGTCGTGGAGACGGTGCAGACCGGCCTGCAGCTTTTCCTCGTCCGCGCGGTTGGAGGCGTGCACCGCCATCTGAATCGCGCCGTCCGGGAAGGCGAGCAGCGGGAGACGCACCGGATGTTGACGCGTGGAGAGCGTGTCGTTGGTGTGCGTGTTCCGCAGCTTGGCGACGCAGCCGATGTCGCCGGCGTGCAACGCCTGGATCTCGATCCGGTCCTTGCCCTGCGCGATCGACAAGTGGTTCAGCTTCTCGGTGCCGCTTCTGGTCGCGTTGTACAGCTCGTCGCCGTTGTTGATCACGCCGGAGAACAGGCGGAAGAACGTGACGTCGCCGACGTGCGGCTCGGACATCGTCTTGAACACGTGCGCCACGCACTGCGCCGTGTCCGATCGCGTGGATCTCGACAGGCGCGTCGCCCTCGGCGCCCTTGAACGCGTGCAGCTCTTCCATCTCGAACGCGTTGGGCATCAGCTCGACGATCGTCGAGAGGATCGCCTGCATTCCGTAGTTCAATTCGTTGGAGACGACAGAAGAGCGGGAAGAGCTCCATCCGCTTCATCGCTTCCTTCATCGCCGCGATCGCTTCGTCGCGTGAGATCTCGGCGCCCTCGAGGTAGTGCTCGAGCAGCGTGTCGTCGGTGGCCGAGATGGACTCGATCAGCTCGGAGTAGTAACGGTCGAAGAGCTCCTTGGACTCCTCGGGGATCTCGGTCTCTTCGTATTCGCCGGTCTTGACGCCCTTCTTGAACTGGTGCGCCTTCTTCGTGAACAGGTTCACGACGCCGTGGAAGCTGTGCGCCTGGCCGACGGGCACCTCGACGGGAATGACCTTGTTCGAGAGGCGCGTCTTGATCTGCTGGTAGATGCGGTCGAAGTCGGCGTGCTCCTTGTCCATCATCGAGACGACGAAGAGCACGGGGTCGCGCCGGGCGACGGCTTCGCGGAACATCTTCTCGGTGCCCGACTTCGACGCCGGACGTGGCGGAGACCACGACGAGCGCACCATCGGAGGCGGCGAGGCCGGCGATCGCGTCGCCCTGGAAGTCGAGGTATCCTGGCGTGTCGATCAGGTTGATCTTGGTGTCCTGCCACTCGGCGAAGGCCGGACCGAGGTTGATCGAGTAGCCGCGCTCGATCTCTTCCGCGGCGTGATCGGTGAGGGCGGTGCCGTCCTTCACGGATCCGTGCCGCTTCGAGCTACCTGACACGAAGGCGAGCGCATCGACCAGACTGGTCTTGCCGCTCGCCCCGTGTCCCACCACCGCGATGTTGCGGATCTCCGACCCTTTGTATTCCCTCATACGCGTCGAGTCTCCTGCCCACCGCCGTGCGGTGGGCTACAACAATGTTCCGATGCGCGGGGCTTGCTCGAGCCACGCTCGCAGGGCGTCGTCGCTGACCGAGTCGTCGAGCGTCTCGAGCTCCACCGCGATTGCCCGGGCGGCCCGTCGCGTTTCGGTCGCGCAGTTGAAGACCAGGACATCGCCGCTTGCGGCAGCGCTCCATAGTCTTCCAACCGCGTCGGCGAACACGCGGACGGTGGTGCTCGGGCGCTGGGCGGGGGCGGGGCTCTTGGCGGACAGCTTGGTCATTCCGTGACGGACCTGTTTCCGGGAGACTGCTTCCGGGAGACCGGGCGCGTCAAGGGGCTGTCCCCTGCGGCGCTCTCAACTGTCAACTTTTGACCTGCCGAGGTGGGCAGGAGCCGCCGAAATTGAGCGGACACGCCCCTTTCATATGGGTACCCCGCCATGCGGCAATCGATCGGACTTGTTGCTCTCGTCGTCCGGGAGTACGAGGAAGCGCTCGCTTTCTATGTAGGAGTGCTCGGCTTTTCCGTGGTCGAAGACCGGCCGGTGCCGGAGCAGAAGAAGCGCTGGGTCGTCGTGGCACCGCGCGGGGCGACGGAATCGCAGCTGTTGTTGGCGCGGGCGGTCGGCCCGGAGCAAGCGTCACGGATCGGCAACCAGACCGGAGGCCGCGTTTTCCTGTTCCTTCGCACCGACGATTTCTGGCGCGACTACAACGCCTACGTCGCCAAGGGCGTCGTGTTCGTGAGAGCGCCAAAAGAAGAGCCGTACGGAACAGTGGCCGTTTTCCGGGATCTGTACGGCAACTTGTGGGACTTGGTCCAGATGAAGGCCTGAACGGACGCGGAGAAATCGGACATCTGATGTCGGACGTCGGACTTCGGATTTCTCAGTCGACGGTCGAACGTCCTGGGCTCCAAACGCGAAGCGGGGGCGGCCCGGTTGGGCCGCCCCCGCTTCATTCTGACAAGGTAGGGTCTTGTCTCAGTCTCCTTCGGTGTCGAACGCCAGTGCGTCTGCCAATCTGAGTCGCTCGATCATCGACTCGAGCGGGGTGAACACCGGTCCTGTGATTCCAACGATCGGTCCGATCGAGATACTGATCGCCCGTCGGGCTCCTTCCGGCCAGTCCGGCATCGACAACCCTGCCACCAACCGCCGGATCAACTGACCGCACTCCGCGAGCAACTGCCTTGCTGTCGAGTGGAGCGTCTCGAGCGGAATCTCGAGATCGCTCGTCACGAGTCTCCCCGAAGGGTCCCTCCACGCCGCATCTCCAACTGCACCCCGCTCAGGCCACACGCCGAGATGGCGGACTGCGTCGGCCTGTCCATCGCTCGTTCGGTGCGACTCGACTGCTGCCGCTAGAGCCAGCGCAAGCGACTCCGGGCTCGGTTCTCCGTACAACGTCACGATGTCCCGCGACGGCCGCTCTGACGAATGCAACGGCGACGGAACGGAGTTCACGTGCGCCAATACCGGCGAGTGATCGGGGTTCTCCTCGAGCATTACGAGGATGTCCATTTCCCCCTCCTGGTATTGGTACTTCGGATACTGCGGGTCTGCCCCGCTCTCCTCCGCTTCCACTGCTTCCACCTTCCCGACGCCTCGGCCTACCAATGAGTTTCAAACGAGTCCATCGGGCCCTTCATGAAATCGAACCCGATTCACGATCCGATGTTCCTTCTACAACCGTCGCGTACCACGCCCGGTCACATTCGCGTTTCGCCCTGCGACGAATCGTGCATTGCGCGCGAATCCAACGCGTTTTGCGCGACGGCCACCCGAATTCCCACGACCAGCGACGCTGCGATCACTACGGCCAGCACAATCCGATCACCCAGCGGCACAACTGACGCGAGACCACTTCCAGTCACGCGCGCGGTGATCCACGACAGGGCGAACTGGGCACATCCGATCGCGATTCCGGCGGTCGCCAATCGCCAACCTCGTGTGACCAAAGCCACAAATGCGACCGCCCACACGAAGCTCAGCAGGACGTGGCTCACGAGGCCGACGATGACGAGCGACGTCGTCCCACTCGAAATAGTCGTATGAGCAAGCGTCGCGCCGATGGCGGCGAAGGGAAGTCGGATGCTTCCGAGCCGCCGCCCCATGGCGATGAGCGCGCCGGTCGAGGCCGAGGCGGCGAGACCGCCCGCCACGATCGTCGGTGCAACGACACGGCGAGAAACTGGGCTTCGCATCGCTGGCGGCGCGGTCACGCACCCAAAGCAAGCGAGCCCCCTTCACCGACTCAAGTGCCGCCGCGGCAGCGCTTGCTCGCGCCCGCTCGGACGCGGATCTTGAGTTGACGATGCCGGACTCGGCTCAGCAGCAATCGATTCTCATCATCGAGGACAATTCGCGACTGGTCGCCATGCTCGACCGCGCCCTTCGCGAGCAGGGGTACCGCGTGCGCTCGGCGCGCGACGGCGACGCGGGGCTCGTCAGCGCGCTCGAGAACGCGGCCGATCTGATCATCCTGGACGTCGGCCTGCCCCGGCGGAATGGCTTCGACGTCGTGAAGGAACTGCGCCGCCACGGCATTCGGACGCCGATGCTCATGCTCACCGCCAGGCGTGAAGTCGCCGACCGCGTGACGGGCCTCGAGGCGGGCGCCGACGACTATCTCGTCAAACCCTTCGACGTGGATGAACTGATCGCCCGGGTGCGGGCGCTCCTCCGGCGCGCCGCGAGTCCGGAACGCGCTCCCACACTCCGCGTCGGCGACGTGATGCTCGACCCGGTCACGCGCACGGCCGAACGCGGCGCGCGGCCGCTCGCCCTCACGCAGCGCGAGTTCGAGCTGCTCGAGTGCTTCATGCGGCACCCGAATCAGCCGCTGGGGCGCAACGCGATCGCGCGCTACGTATGGCACGAAACCGTCGAGGGCGGCGACAGCAACATCGTCGACGTGTACGTCGCGTATCTCCGCAAGAAGCTCGACACCGAAGGCGACGAGCCGATGCTTCACACCCTGCGCGGCATCGGCTACATGCTGCGCGCGCCGGCGATCCACGGATGACGGCCCCCCCCGGAAACGCGACGGCCCCGGCTTTTCGAGCCGGGGCCGTCGTGTTTCTCCGTCTTCTCGACGATCATCCGTGGCCGCCGTCCACGTTGGGGCCGCCGTCGTCGACACAGTCCGGATCGTCAGGCGACGGATCGCAGGGAAGCCCGGTGTACACGTTGTAGCCGCTGAAGTGCTTGATGCGCCGCCACACGATGCCGGTGTTGAGGTTCACGTGCGTGACCAGGCTGGCGTCGGAACCGGCGTCCGTCTGCGCCGCGGCGTCGAGACGCGGGCGGTAGTAGATGCCGAGGTAGTGCAGTGCCGACGGGTTCGCCGCATAGTAGTCGGCGTTCGACGTGATCGCGTTCGCGTAGACGTTCGTCGCGATGAGAACTTTCGTATTGGGATTGAATCGCAGCGCCGGCGAGAAATCGATCGTGAAGCCGGACGCCGTGAACCCGTACGTCGCCGTGATCGTGACGGACTGCCCGTCAGCCAGGGTCGAACACGGATCGTTCCACGTGCCGGGCCCGTACGTGCTCGTCGCCGGATCGCAGATCGAATTCGCCGGAAATTGGAGAGCGTACAGTCCGCCAATCTGGAACGTTCCGCCCGCCGGCGTCACCGTGAACGACGTCGAGCGGAGTCCGCCGAACGACGAGCCGGAATTGAAATCGAGCGATGGCTTGTCGGCCGAGATCGTTCTTGGCCGCGATGCGCTCGGAGCAGTCGTCGATTGATCACAGCTCATCGACAAGACCGCGAGCACTGCTGCTCCCATAACCGGGAGCGTCCTCGAGAAGCTACGCATAGTCACCAGCCATCTCTTTGGAACAACCAGCAAACACGTCCGTCGGCGGAGCGTTAGTCGAAGCTAAGCTCGGTGTCACGGATGTGCTAGCGTCAACTCTACGGCTGTGGTCGCTCCAAGCTGGCTTCCAATGCGTCAAATCGTCTCGTCATCTCCGCGTATCCGAGCTTTTTGACTCGATCCGCGTACGCGTGCAGCAGTTCCCCAACACGAGTTCGGTCGATTCGGCTGACCGTCTCAGCGCACGAGGAGATGAGCCAGGCGGCGCAGTACATGTCCGTGGATTCGGCCAGCTCAACCGAGCGGGCTAACCGTTCAACCGCATGATGGCGCCGTTCGTCATCCCCGACGTCGGTCCGAATTTGAAGCGCTTCCACGACCTCGCGGCCCACGAACCAGTCGGTGCGATCTTTGGTCCGGCTCCGAAGCGCGCGAATCGCCGAGCGCGCCGCACCCTCGTCCCCAAGCTCGAGCGCGCAAAGGCCGGCCCCGGCCGTGGCGCCCGCCTCGATATCGGCCTGTCCAATTCGCTGCGCGAGCGAGACGGTCGTCTCGTAGAGTTGCGTCGCCGACTCCCATCGTCCGACTTCCCGCTCGGCGTGCGCCAGATTGAACAGCGCGGCGAGCTGGTACTCGCTGTGTTTCACCGCCACGAAGAGCCCGAGCGCTTCGCTGAACAGGTCGCGCGCCTTGTCGTAGTCGCCGCAGCGCTGGTGCAGCACGCCGAGGTTCATCGCGCCGACGCCCCACATGTCGGGAATTCCGCCGGCGCGGCCCACCGTGATCGCTTTCGAGTACGCTTCGAACGCGACGTCGAGCCGCGACTCGAATTGCGCGACGACGCCCATGTTGCCGTACGTCCTCGCCTGTCCACGCGCGTCGCCCGCGCTCTCGTACAGCGACAGCGCGCGCTCGAGAATGGTGTATGCGCGATTCGGAGACTCGCTGAACATCGCGCCGCCCAGTCGAGTGACCGCGTCGGCGAGCAGCAGCGTGTCGCCGACCTGTTCCGCCATCGCCACACCCTCGGCCGCAAAACGCTCCGACGTGCGTCGGTCGCCGAGCCGCCCGTAGGTCTGCGACATCATGAGCAGCACGGCGACGTTCTCGTGGTCGAAGCCGAGTCGCTTCGCTTCGGCCTCGAGCACCTTGAGCGCCTCGAGCGTGACGAGGGCCGGCTGGCCGAGTTCCATCCGGGCGCGCTCGCGAAGCCGCCGCAGAGTGAGCGACCGGCGCTCGTCGCCCTGGCCGTCGAACCACTCGATCGCGAGGTCGCAAAGCTCCTCGACCTCGTCGAAGCGACCGCCGGTCTCCGACAAGTGCGCGAGTGCCACGCGAATCTCGGCGAGCTCTCCGGGGCTCGTCGCGTTCCGCGCCGCAAGCTGGAGATACGAGCTCGCAGCGCCGAACGCATAGACGCGCTCCGCCGCCTTCGCTGCGAACTGGCCCCAGCAGTACGCATCCGGCTGTTCACCGGCGGCGTCGTAGTGCAGCGCGATGTCGTCCGCCGAATCGGGCCGCAGCTTCTCCAGCGCTTGGGCCACTCGCAGATGCAGTTGCTTGCGCTGCTGCGCCGGGAGACTGTCGATCAAGACTTCGGCGACCTCGTCGTGCGTGAACGCGAAGCTTCCGCGCTTGCGCTTGCGAGTCGCGTGCAACAGCCCCGCGCTGAGCGCCTCCGAGAGTGCGAGGCGAACCGCCGGTTCGCTGCCCGCGCCCGCGGCGACGAGCAGGCGAATGTCGAACTCGCGGCCGGCGATCGCCGCCGTCCACAGTACTCCATAAGTGCTGGCCGAGAATCGCTCGAGCCGGTGCGCGATCAGCGCGGATCGGCCGGCGGGGACGCGGAGCTCGGACACGGGCGTCCACTCCCAGCGCATCCCGTTGTGCCAGATGTACCCGTCCTCGACCAGGGACCGGAGCAGATGCGCGATGAACAGCGGATTGCCCTCGGTCTGCCGATAGATGAACGCGAGCAAGTCCCGTCCAACCACTTGCCGGTGAAACGCGGCGTCGAGCCACTGCTTCACCTCGTCCCGCGTGAGATTCGCGACCGTGATCTGACGGGCGAGCTCCGGGCGCAGGTTGGCTCGGCGCATCCACGCGCTGTCGTGCGGGCCGCTGCCGACGCCGCTCGCCTCGGTGCGGAAGGTCATGCAGATCATGATCCGATGGCCGTCGAGCTGACGGATCAGGTGCTCGAGCGCGTCCCACGACCACGAGTCGGCCCACTGCATCTCCTCGAGCACGAGCACGAGCGGCCCATCCGACGCGAGCAGACGCACGTACTCGGCAAGCTCGCCGAGCAGACGGAACTGGCTTCCCGGGCGCACGACGGCCGGTACCTCGCCGAGCGCCGGCTCCAGGTGTTGCAGCTCGGCCCACTCGCGTTCGGGCGCCGGCTGAAAGACGTGCGTCGCGCGAAGCAGCGCGCGCCACGCGCCGTACGGTTTTGGCAGCGAGCGCTTCGGCGAGGCGACCGACGCGAACAATCCACCGCGCAGCCGAACCTCGGACTCGAGCTGTCTGAGCAGGGTTGCCGTGCCCGTCCCGGCGGCACCGGAAACGGTCACGACACGCGGCTGCCCGGCGCTCGCCTCATCGAGCCACTGCCTGAGCGACGCGAGCTCTTGCACGCGGCCCGCGAATCGATCGATGGAGAGCGGACGCCTGAGTGCGTCATGATGCGGGGGCGGCATCGTCGCCGCGCCGTCGCGTCCTTGCGACTGAATTCGGGCGAGCGCGGCGAGCGCGGCGTCGAGCACCGTCTCGTACGATTGCCCATGATCGGGCGCCGCCGCGGCGCCGATCGACAGCGTTCTCGCCGCCCCACCGAAGCTGTTGCCGAAGCGATGGGTCCGTACCGCCGCGCAGATGCGGTCTCCAACAGCGCGTGCGTCGTCCGCGCTCGCATCGGTCAAGATCATCACGACTCGACGGCCGAGGCCGCCGACGAGATCGTCGCCGCGGATAGACGCACCGATCATCTCCACCAACTCTTTGTTCAGCGCGTCGACGTGATCGGACGACCACGCCTCGGAGTCCGCCTCACTCCTGCCGGTGTCTTGGTCCACCTCCGCCACGAGCACAGCAACCGGGCCGGCGCCGACCCCGCCGATGCCACGTCCGGCCTCCGCCACGGCCCTTCGGGCGGCGGCGTCGAGCTCGTTGGCGTCCAGGTAGAGGTGCGACATTCTGTTGCTGAGGGGCGAAGGGGGGAGTGGCGGTTCACAACCGTAGGAAGGGGAAACGAACCCCGCAAGATCTTTTTGTACCGGAAGTTGGGGCGCTCGGCAGGTGGCCGGGTATGGTTAACGAGGCGGGTCGGCTGGCGTCTACCTAGCGGTTACCCCGGTCCGAGATCACTCATGCGCCACCTCGTCGTTTTCTCGTCCTCCCTGATCGCCTTGGCTTGGAGCGCCCCGTCGGCGCGCAGTCAGGCGCCTGCTGCCTCCTGCCCGCCGCCTCGGCGCGCCGGGCGACGATGGCCGGTACGTCGTCGGTCGCCATGCAGGGCGAGTTGCTCCCCGATGAGCAGATCCAGCAGGTGCTCAACCGACTCACGTTCGGCCCGCGACCCGGCGATGCGGAGAAGGTGCGTGCCATGGGCATCGACAAGTGGATCGACCTTCAGCTCAACCCCGACCGCATTGCGGATCCCGCCGGCGACGACGTCATAAGGAACTACTCGGTGTTCTCGACGCCGACCGGCGACATCGTGCGCCAGTTCGAGGACCTGCAGCGACTGCAGCGCCAGGCCAAGGCCGCGGGCGCGAACGACTCGATGATGACACGGCCCGAGGCGCGGCAGGAGGTGCTCGCAAGGAACCCGCAGCTCGCGCAGGCCGCGCAACGGAATCAGCAGATGGTCGGCCAGATCCAGTCCGCGCAGCTGGCGCGCGCCGTATCGAGCGAACGACAGCTCGACGAGATCATGGTCGATTTCTGGGAGAATCACTTCAGCGTGTTCGCCGGCAAGGGGCAGACGCGCCTGTATCTCGCCCAGTACGATCGCGACGTCATTCGCCCGCACGCGCTCGGAAAATTCCGCGACCTGCTTGGCGCCGTGGCGCACAGTCCGGCGATGCTCTTCTTTCTCGACAACTGGCAGAGCGCCGCGGACAGCACGCATCCGACGCTGGCGCAGGCGCGTCGTCCGACGGCGATGCGGCGTCCGGGAAGGTTCGGGATCTTCGCACCGCCTCGTCCCCCGCCGCAGCAGCAACAGCGCGCGCGGCGAGGCCTGAACGAGAACTACGCGCGCGAGCTGATGGAGCTTCACACGCTCGGCGTCGATGGAGGCTACACGCAGAAGGACGTGCAGGAAGTCGCGCGCGCTCTCACGGGGTGGACGTTCAACCGTCAGAGCGGCGAATTCCTGTTCAATCCGATCATCCACGACGCCGGTGAGAAGTCGATACTCGGCCAGAACTTCCCCGCCGGACGGGGCGAGGATGAAGGCGAGCGCGTGCTCGACCTCGTCGCGAGCCATCCGTCGACGGCGCACTTCATCGTCACGAAGCTGGCGCGCCATTTCGTGAGCGACGATCCGCCGAAAGCGCTCGTCGATCGATGCGCGAGCACGTTCAGCAAGACTCAGGGCGACATCCGCGAGACGCTGCGCTGCGTCGTCACGAGCCCCGAGTTCTTCAGCCGAGCGGCGTACCGCGCCAAGGTGAAGACGCCGTTCGAGGTCGTGGCCAGCGCGTTGCGCGCCGTGAACGCGACGCCGGATCCGACGCCGCGCACCGCACAGCTCGTGGCGCGGCTCGGCCAGCCGATCTTCGGGCGGCAGACGCCCGATGGATGGCCGGATCGCGGCGACGCGTGGATGAACACTGGCGCGATCCTGAACCGAATCAACTTCGGCCTGAGCTTGGCGGCCGGTCAAATCCCCGGCGCGCAGCTCACGAACTGGACCGACTTCGCATCGCTGCGCACGCAGCCTCGCACCCAGCAGGTGGACGCGGTCGTGAAGTCGATGCTCGGCGGACAGGTGTCTCCGGAAACGCGGCAGGTGCTCATGAGCGGCGAGAACCCGATGTTGGGGACGGGAGCGGCGAGCGACGCGAATGGGATGGCCGATAGTTCGGCGATGGGTTTCGGTCGCGCGCGCGGCGGTGGCCGGGGAGCTCAGCAGCAGGCGAAGCCGGACGGAAAGGGATTCCCGCGCGGACCGGGGGCGCAGATTCCCGGCTTCGGCCGTCCGGTGAACCTCCAGGGTCTTCCACAGGTCGTAGGCCTGGCGCTCGGCGCTCCCGAGTTCCAACGGCGGTAATCGGTCGTTTGAGGCAAGCGGGTAGCATATAGAGGATAGAGATATGAATCGTCGAGTCTTCATGAAGTCGGGCGCGATGGCGCTCGCCACGATGGGATTGAATCCCAGCTTCCTGCGCCGCACGGTTTTCGCGCAGGACCTGCTCAAAGGCGCCGCCTTGCGAGGCAACGGACGAGGCAAGGTGCTGGTGGTTCTGTTCCAGCGGGGCGCGGCCGACGCGCTGAACGTCGTCGTGCCGCACGGCGAGCGCGCCTACTACGCGATGCGCCCGACGATCGCCATTCCGCGGCCGGCCTCGGGCGCCGCGAACACGGCGATCGACCTCGACGGATTCTTCGGGCTGCACCCGTCGCTCTCGCCGTTCAAGCGTTTGTGGGACGACGGTATTCTCGCCCCTGTGCACGCGGTCGGCTCGCCCGAGCAATTCGCGGTCCCACTTCGACGCGCAGGACTATATGGAAAGCGGCACACCCGACAACAAGGGCACGCGCGACGGATGGCTCAACCGCTACCTCGCCGTCAAAGGCACGTGCGACGAGTGCAAGCTGCACGACGCCGACGGCGCCGTGAAGCCGTCGCCGTTCCAGGCGGTCGCGATGACGCCGCAGACGCCGCGCATCCTCGAGGGCGACTCGCCGACGGTGGCGATGAACAGCATCGACGAGTTCACCATCCGAACCAATGGCACGCAGGCGGAACGCATCGAAGCGCTCTATCGCACGGGCACCGCGGACGTCGTTCACGCGGCCGGCGGCGAGATGTTCGAGGCGATGAAGATCCTCAAGAACGCGAACCCGCAGCAGTACATCCCGGAGAATTCAGCGGACTATCCGCGCTCGCCCTTCGGCCAGCACCTCAAGCAGATCGCGCAGCTCATCAAGTCCGACGTCGGGCTCGAGATCGCTTTCGCCGACGTCGGCGGCTGGGACACTCACGTGAACCAGGGAGGCGCGACGGGTCAGCTCGCGCAGCGGCTCGACGACTTCTCCAAGTCGATCGCGGCGATGGTGCAGGACCTCGGCAACCGCATGGCCGACGTCACGATCCTCACGATGTCCGAGTTCGGCCGCACGGCGCGCCAGAACGGCAACGCCGGCACGGACCACGGCCACGCGACGTCGATGTTCGTGATCGGCGGCGACGTCAAGGGAAAGAAGGTCCACGGCAAGTGGCCGGGGCTCGAGCCGGAACAACTGAACGAGGGCCGCGACCTCGCGCTGACGACTGATTTTCGGTCCGTGTTCTCGGAAGTCGCGTTCAAGCACCTCGGCGCCGCGAAGATGGACGCCGTGTTCCCGGGATTTCACGGGGACCAGTCGAAGTGGCTGGGGCTCATCTAACCGTCGAGAGTTGACTGAGACATCGGACGTCTGACTTCTGACATCAGACGTCCGATTTCTTTTGGAGACGACCGGCGCTGACCTTTGAGCCCGGCCTACCCCGTGCACTCGAACAAATTCAGCCAACTTCTAACGACTCGCGGGAGAAAACGCTGCGGTCGTACGCGATCGATCATCGCGTAGAAGGAAAGTCGGTCCACCAACAGCTCGCACAGCGCGGCGCGGAATCCGACCTTCCACGCCGTGCGCGGAAACGCGACGCCGGATTCGGCGGCGAGCAGCGTCCGATACCGTTCGACCCAGCATGCTACGGCTCCGCGCGCGGCGTCGGGTGGCAAGGCGAACGACAAAAACTCGGCGAGATCTCGCTGCGGCACGCCGATCGTCGCCAGCTCCCAATCGAACGCGCACAGGCGCAGCCCGCCCGAATCGCGGCGAAGCGCGATGTTGCGCGGATTGAAATCGTTGTGAATCAGCGTTCGCGGCATCGAGGCGAGCACGCCGGCCCATGACGCGACGCCCTCGACAAGATCATCGTGTATTCGGCGCAACCGCGGCACGGCGAACGCGGTCGATCGTGAATGGGCATGCCGTGCCAATTCGCGCCATAACGGCGCCATCTCGATCCACTTGCTTTCGTCGCGCCGGACCAGCCACGGCAGTCGCAGCAGCTCCGACGTTCGGCCGAGCCACGCCGAGTGAATGCTCGCGAGACCGGTGAGCGCGGCGTCGATCGACTCGTCGCCCCAGCGCGCCGGGTCGTTGGCGTTGATCATCGGCACGTCGGCGATCGACTCGAGGACGACGACCCAGCGCCGCCGCGAATCGTCGTGTTCGATGAGCACAGGCCGCGGCGTATGCGCCCGAATCCCGGCATCATCGAGCTGATAGATGGCGAGCTCGCGCAGATGCGACCGCGTGAGTCCGAGATCATCGCGAAACCGGTGGACTTGGTCGCGAAGCGCCGGCGACGCCAAACCGGCCAGCGCGACGGCGACGTCGATCGACTGGTTGTCTTGCGACTTGGCTTTGACGAACAACCGGACATCGCGCGACGAGCCGTCGCCGCCGATCGCCTCGACGCCAGCGTGAAACAGCCCGCTCTGTGTTCCCCCCCCCGAACGCCACGCGGTCAGCTCGGCGACGATGCTCTCCTCGCTCTCCAGCCGTGCAAGCGAGATCCGCCCCACGTGGACGCATTCGCCGAGCAGTCCGCGAAGACCGTGTCGCAGCGCCTCGCTCGGCTCGATGACCGCCCGCGAGTCGGCCACCGGCTGGCGGGCGATTCCAGACGGGCCGACGTCCGCGACGAGCCCTCGGCGTACGAAATCGTCGAGGTAGCGCGAGAGCAGCGGCGCATCCACCTCGCGAATCGTTACGCCCAGCGCGCGCAGGGCGCGCGCGGACGTCGCGCTCTCGACCTGCGAGCGCCGCGACTCTTCGAACAGCTCGGGGAGCGTGAGCTCGCGTTCGCCCGACACACGACGCAGGAAGAACGATCGCAAAGCGTACAACGGGTGGCTCACGTCCTCGGTCGCACGCAGCATATCCGCCCACTCGGCGTACGGTAGCAACGCGACGTCGTACCCGCGGAGCCGCATCCAGAGCGCGCATTCGCGCCAGTGGCGCGGACGCGCGGAGGCGACGTGATGAGTGCGGGTTCCGCCTTCATGAGCCAACACCAGCCGCACGATCGCACGCGACGCGTCGTCCACCGGCACGCAGTCCATTCGCCAATCGAGATCCGGCGCCGCGCGCATTCGAATGCAACCGGCGATGAACCGCGAGGTGAGATCGTCGACGTTCGACCGCCCGCCACGCGACGCGTCACCCGTGATGAGGGACGGACGCACGATCGTGACGGGCAGCCCTCGCGCGCCCGCTTCGCGCACCAGCGACTCGGCGACGCACTTGGTCTGAGCGTAGCCGAGCCACAGACCGTCGACGCCGACGAATACGTCGGCGTTCTCGTCCACGGACTTCGGCCCGATCGTCGAGTGGCAGACGCTCGTGCTCGAGACGAAGTGCAGTGGCTTGGGCGTCCCGTCGCAGGCCAGTCGCAACAGCTCGCGCGTGCCGAGCACGTTCGCGTCGCGCAGGCTCGCGTAGCTATGAACCCAGTTCACGTCGGCCGCGGCGTGGACGATCGCGTCGACCTCACCGGCGAGCTCGTGAAAGTCGCGCGCGTCGAGTCCCAATCTCGGCCGGCGCAAGTCGCCGTGAACGACGCGTACGCGAGCGGCGTCGGATTCGGACCAGAGCTGGTACGCGGCGAGGTTCCGCCGCACGCGTTCCAGGCCGTCGCCCGCGCCGGGGCGCACCAGGCAGTGCACCGTCGTCTCGGTTTCGTCGAGCAACGTTCGCAACAGATGCGCGCCAAGGAACCCCGTCGCGCCGGTCAGGAGAAGTCGACGAGCGTCGCGCGTTCGCGGGCCGCGCGCGCACGCGGGGACGATGTCCGGCGGGAGCACCGCGTCGTCTCGCACACGATCCCTTTCGCGCTCGCGACCGCCATCCACATCTTCGCCTTCGATGAACCGGCAGAGCGCGTCGAGGTTCGGATGTTCGTGGACCGCCGTGAGCGCGAGCTCGATGCCGAGCTCGTCTTCGATCGCGGCCGTCAGCTCGACCGCGGCGAGAGAATCCATGCCGAGCGACGCGAACGAATCGAACGGACCGATGCCGGCCGGTTTCACCCGCAGCGTCGCGCCAATCGTCGCCGCGAGGCGATCGCGAAGGCCGCTTCGCGACACAACACTCGTCGTCACGTGCCGGTTCCCAATGCGACGTCGGCCTGCCCGTACAACGTGATCCCCGCCCGCGCACGACCGGCGCGCAGCGGAGTCGCGAGGCCGGCGTCCACGACCCAACGCGCGATCTCGTCGAGCGAACCGTCGCTGAACGCGTCGCGACACGCGCGGCGGCGAAGCTTGCCGCTCGACGTCTTTGGCATCGCGCCGTGCGACAGCACGCTCACCGCCGATAGCAGAATGCCGTGATGATCCACGACGGCGGCGCGCACGCGGTCGATCAGCGACGCCAGGAAAACGTCCCGCTCGGCCGGGTCGTCGAGCTGCGGGGCCTGCCGGCGATCCACTTCCAGCGCGACCGCCACAGCTTCGCCATCGCCGCCGTCGATCGAGAATGCGGCTGAGCAACCTGGACGAATCGCCGAGTGCTGACGCTCGGCGGTGTGCTCGAGGTCCTGCGGGTAGTGCTTGAACCCGCGTACGATGAGGATGTCTTTCAGCCGTCCGGTGACGAATAGCTCGCCGTCATGCAGCGCGCCGAGGTCGCCGGTGCGGAGGAATGGCCCGTCCCCGCCGGCAAGACGAGCGTAGAACGTTTCGCGGGTTTCGCTCTCGCGCCGCCAATAACCGCCCGCCACGCTCGGCGACTCGACCCATATCTCGCCGACGCGCCCGTCGCCGCACTGCTGGCGCGTCGTCGGATCGACGACTACGACGCGCGTGCCGAACGACACCGGCCCGCTCGACACGAGCGGGCGCGCGGCCGAGCCTCGCGGGCGAGCAGGTTTCAGATGCCCGCGCGTCAACGCGCCGCTGGATACGTCGCGAATCACCGGCTCGTAGTCGCGGCCGCCGGTCGATACGAGCAAAGTCGATTCTGCGAGGCCGTAGACGGGATAGAACGCTCGCCACCGGAAGCCGACGTCCTTGAACCGCGCGTGGAACGCCTCGAGCGTCTCGGCGCGAATGGGTTCGGCACCGTTGTAGGCCGCGCGCCACGAGCTCAGGTCCAGCTCGGCGCGCTGCGCGTCGGTGATTTTGCGGACGCAGAGATCGTACGCGAAGTTCGGCCCGCCGCTCGTGGACGCGCGGTAGCGCGTGATGGCGCGCAGCCACCGAATCGGCCGGTGAAGAAACGATGCGGGCGCCATGAGGTACGCGGCGTATCCGCCGAAGACGGGGCCGAGCACGCCCTCGATGAGCCCCATGTCGTGGATCACCGGAAGCCACGAGACCGATTGCGTCGAGCGGTCGCGATCGGCGGCGTGACTGGCATACGCGAGGTTGTGGAGCAGGTTGGCGTGCGAGACCATCACGCCGCGCGGCGACGCGGTCGATCCGGATGTGTACTGGAGGAACGCGAGGTCGCCCGGCGCGATCGCCACTTCGCGCCAATCGTCGCCGCGATCGTCGGAGACCGTGTCCGTCGCGAGCCATGGAATCGACCCGAGCCCAGGCGCCTCGCGCATCATTCGCGCGGCCGCGTCGACGACATTGGAGTTCGCGAGAACGATCGCGACCTCGGCGTCGGCGACGATGCTCAACAATCGCGGCAACGTACGCGACGCTTGCGACGGCTGCGGCGGATACGCCGGCACGGCGATCACGCCCGCGTACAGACAACCGAAAAATGCGGGAATGAAGTCCAGTCCCGGCGGGTACAGCAGCAGCGCGCGATCGCCCGGGCCCACGCCGCGCTCGCGCAGCGCCGACGCGACCGCGCGGGCGCGCGCGTCCAGCTCGGCGAACGTGCATCGCGGTCCTTCGTGCTCGCCGTCCACGAGGAAGGTGAAGGCGACGTCGCTTCCCTGCTCCGCCGAGCGAGTGCGAAGCAGATCGACGAGCGTCCGGTGCGCCGCGCTCATACGAACGCCTCGGCGGGGAGCGGTGGGCGCGACTCGATCGTCAGGGACTCCGGCAGGCGGCCAGTCGACCGCATCGAGTCGTGGACGCGAACGAACAGGTCGCGCACGGCGTCGCGATTTCGCTCGAGATCGGCGATCACCCAGCGCGACGTGTCGATCGGCGGAAGAAAGTAGACATCGATCAGGCCCGGCTTGGCGGCGTAGCCCATGCCCGGGTTGATCGCGCGCGGAATCGCGAAGTAGATCGGGGCGATCTGCGCGTGAAGGCTGGTCGCGAGGTGAAACGAGCCCTTGTTGAAGTGACCGATCTCGCCGGTCGTGATTCGCATTCCCTCCGGGCTCAGGTACACCGAGTCGCCCGTCTCGCGCAGGATACGGTCCGCGCGCCTGAAGATCTCGACGCGCTTCTCGGGATACTCCTGCGGCACCGTCCAGAAGATCCTGATCAGCGTCCCCACGATGCCGATGGGCGGCATCTTCCTGAGAAAGCCGCTGAGAAAGAATCGCGTGCGCGGGAGGCCGAGCGCGATGAGGACAAAGACGTCGAGCGTGGACGAGTGGTTCGAGACGTAGATCGTCTGGATGCCCGCCGGTTGCGGCTCGCCGTGCACGCGATAGCTGACCCCCCAAATGCGGAGTGCCGTCTCGCCCAACCAGCGCGCCATCACTTCCGAGTAGAAGCGGCGCGCGACGAAGAGCGTCGGGATGGCGACGATCAGCGTCACCAAAGCGCCCAGCGTGAGAAACACGAACGTGCCGGCGAGCCGAAGGCGCGTGACGAGGCCGCTCATCCGCGCCTCCGGCACACGACCGTTTGCATCGCGAAGTTGAGCCGCTTCTCGAACGCGAGCACCGGCGACAGGAGGATCTGCCCCACGAAATACGGGTAGATCGCGCGGGAGAGGTTGAGCCCCTTTCCACGCAACATCGTGAAAGCGGCGCCGGCGAAGAAATAAAAGAACGCCGGGAACGCGCCGTACGGCAGATACTCCACGACGTCGAGCCCCGCCTTGTCCATCGCGAGGAGGAACGTCGTGCGGTCGTAGAGGACGGTGTGCTGCGGCGCCTGGAGGCCCGGCCACCGATCCCCATACAAGCGGAAGGTCGTGCTGTCGAGCCTCGGCACCTCGATGACCAGTCGGCCATCGGGTTTGAGCAAATCGCGCGCGGTCGACAGCGTGCGCATCGGATCGTAGTCGTGCTCGAGAAAATGCCACATCGTCACGAGGTCGAAGCGCTTGTCGCCGAAGCTCTGCTCGTAGAACAGCCCGCAGCTGAAGTCGATGCCGGCGAGCGTCGGACTCGCGCTCAGATCCTTGAAGTCGACTCCGGTCGCCCGCGAGCCGTATCGCGAACGCATCTTCTGGAGAAACGTTCCCACCGCGCAGCCGACGTCGAGCACCTCGCTCTGCTCGTCGAGTCGGACGAATCGGCTGACGATCTTGTCCTTCTCCCGATCGTGCCGGTCCATCGCCCAGTTGAAGAAGCCGGTGAGCGGGCCCCAGTCCTTCTTCTTCCGGTGCGCGATGTACTCGTCGTCGTAGTACGACTTGATGTGCTCCACGGTGAGCCGCGGGTTCTGATATCGCAGCCCGCATCGCGCGCACGTGACGAACGTGAAGCGCCCCGGCTTGCCGGTGAGGTCGTCCTCGGCCGTGATGAATGGCGAAGACTCCGTACCGCCGCACAGGTAGCAGGCCACCGTCTCGAACTGCTCGGCGACCGGCGGTGCGAGCGGTGTTGCGCGCGGCGGAGTGGCGAGCGCCGTCATGGGATCCTTCCCCCGAACAAGGTTGCGGCCGCGAGGATCACGGACACGAGCGCGCATTCCGAGATCGCGACCCAGCGTGCGACGATCGATGCCCTGAGCGCGGGATCGTCGACGATCTCGTAGGCGCAGAGGACCAGGTAGAGCGACACGAGCGCGCCCGCCGGCGGCGGCGCGGACGTGGCGGCAAAGGCGAGCAGCGGATACTTGAGCAGCACGACGTGCGCGTTGACCACGGCACGCCCCGAGGCGGGTCGCAGGCGATACCAGGCAGCGAGAACCGCGACCGCGATCGTCGCGGCGGCCAAGCGCGAACCCGCGCGCGGACCGAGAACCACAAGCAGGATGCCGAGCGTGCCGAGCATGAGGGCGACGGCGATCAGCGGCGCCACGGAAGTCGCGACGACCGTCACCCGGCTCGGATGATGGCGCGCATCGTGCGGGCGATCCTCGACGTCGTCCCACACACGGAAGGCGAGCATCAGCAGCAGAGCCGTAGCCGCGCTGACCGCGTAGTCGGCCGTTCCCGTCCACCGGTCCCGTCCACCCGTCAGACCGCCCATCGCCGCCATCACCAAGGCGAGCGGCACGAACACGCTCAGCCTCGCGCGCTCACGGACGTAGCGAACGATCAGCTCACGCGACGACATAGACCTCTCCCCGATCCGCGTCCACCGTGACCGTCGCGCCGGATGGAATGCGTCGCATGGCGTCCTTCACGCCGACGACGCACGGGATGCCGAATTCTCGGGCGATGATCGCGCCGTGCGACAACATCCCGCCGCGCTCGATCACGAGCCCGGAGATGAGAGGGAACACTGGCCCCCAGCCGGGATCGGTCTGTTTCGTGACGAGCACGTCGCCGCGCGC
This sequence comes from uncultured Gemmatimonadaceae bacterium, assembly GCA_963736315.1. Classification (GTDB taxonomy): domain Bacteria; phylum Gemmatimonadota; class Gemmatimonadetes; order Gemmatimonadales; family Gemmatimonadaceae; genus JAQBQB01. The sequence goes on from CAVTOB010000003.1 coordinate 791,182, forward strand.
GAGCAGCGACGCTTGCGTCACGGTCTCCAATACCGTCGCGCGACCGGTAACGCGTCCGCCACACGCGCTCGTACCGGACAGGACGTCGCCCGGCAGCGCCGACACGGCGTCACTCGCGTCGAGTGGATCGCCGGTCTCGTCGTCGAGATACTCGCCCTCCGCCAGCGTGAACGAATCGGGCGGCGTCGTCGCCGAGAGACGCCCGTGCTCGGCCCTTCGCGTCGCGATCGTCTGACGCACCGAGCCGGAGAACATCGCGCCACCGCCGGTCAGCTCGATGATCTCCTGCCACGTCAGAAAGAACACGTCGTCGCGCTCGGCGATGGTCCCGCGGCGCGCGAGCTCCGCGCCGATCGCCAGCGCGATGCGGCGACACCGGCTGTAGAGCAATGCCTGTTTGAGTCGCGCGCGCTCGCGATACCGAATACCGGCGTGGACGCGCGGCAGCAGCACCTTCAGCACCGTCCCGCGCGAGGCGCCGAGCTGCGAGGCCACGCCTCGTGTCTCACGCTCTCGCGCCGCCGTCTGCGCGCGGAGCGCGTCGCGCGGCGATTCACCCTCCGAGCGTGCGTACGCTCGTAACACGTCGACGAGCGGCGCGGGGTTCTCTTGGAAACTGGGGGTCGTGAGCATGAGCTCTTCGGAGCACCGGAAGCCCCACTCGTCGATGAATCGCTGGAATGCCACACGAAACTCGGCGAATCGCCGACCGGTTGCGAGCGCGTCGAGCACCGCCTGCGCGTCGCCGGCGTCGAATAGTTCGTTGAGCACTGCGTCGCGCCGCACGAGGCGCGAGAGTTCCCACAGACGCGACACCGGCTCGCCGCTCACGACGTCCGGAATGGCCTTGAGCAGCGACGTGTGAACGGCGGCGTCCACTCCCGCACCGCGCAGCAGCCGCTCGAGCGCGCCGTAGCTGATCATCGCCGCGCCGTCGGCCAACGACGCGTCCAGCCACCTGTGGCAGCGAATCTCTATGAAGCCGGCGAGCAGATCTCGCAGCGACGCGAGCGACAGCCGCTCGAGACGCGACGGCTCGGCGCGCGCCGCGAACTCGTCCACCGTTCGCTCGAACCGCTCGATGCGCCGGCCGAGTCGGAGCATCAAGGCAGTCGCGCGAGCGGCGATGACCACGATCTCCGCCGCCTGACGAACTTTGCCGCGTCGACCGACCTCGGTCGTCTCGACCGCGCCGCCATCCGCGCCGACGAACGCATCGAAGCTCTTCGTGAGTGCGTCACCGAAGGGGGCGAGGCGGAGAATCGAATGGATCGACGTCAGGTTATAGTACATCCGCGCGCCGTGCACGCCGATGATGTGCTGAAACGCCGGCTCCATCGCGCGGACGCGGGCCGGCGATACGCCGCACGCCACCGCCAGGTTGCGGAAGTAGTGCGTGTATCCCAGCGACGCGATCGAGTACAACAACGGTGAGATCGGCCGGGGAAAATTCTCATTGACGTTCGCGTTCGACCACGAGATCCGTCGTCCGTTCGCCGACGGCACAGCGGGGATCGTCACCGGTGCCGTGATCGGCCGCGACTGGACGACGTAGAGCGAGCCGCTCCCGTCGATCGCCCACTCCACGTCCTGTGCGGCGCCAAACTCCGTCTCGGCCGCGAGCCCCACCTGCCGGAGCTGCTCGATCTGCCGCTCGCCGAGCGAACATTCATCGTTGCGCCGCAACCGCCGAGACGCGCCGGTCGCACGATCGATCGCCACGCGCCCAGGGTCGACTTCGCCGGCGACCAGCTTGTCGGCGAGCCCCGCCCCATATTCGACGAGCATCTCGCCGGTCGACGTGAGCGTGAACATCACGCCGGCCACGCGCGCGTCTACCTGCCGCTGCACGACGACCCCCATCCCGCGCATCGCGACGCCGCGCGCGCGTCGATAGAAATCGACCCGCTCGGACCAGAGCGACGCCCAGACGGCGCGCACCGCCCGCTCGAGTTGCACGTCATCGGCGACGTTGAGAATCGAGTCGAGCTGCCCCGCGAACGATTCTGCAGCACCGTCTTCGCCTACCGCCGAGCTGCGCACCACGACAGGTCCCTGCGCCAGCAGCGGCGCCGCATGATTCGCCAGAGCCTCACGCACATCGTTGGGCAGCGCCGATTCCAACACTCTCTCTCGTTGTTCCTCTGCGTCTCTGCGTCTCTGCTTTGAAGTCGTTGCGGTGTTGTCACATCCGCCGAGATGCTCGTCGAGCGCGCCCGTCGTGAGAACGAAGCCTTCCGGCACCGCCACACCCGCCCGTATCAATCGGGCGAGCGCGCACGCCTTGCCACCGACGAGACTCGCATCCGTCGCCGCACCGAGCGGAATGCAGACGCCGCTCGCCACGCCGACCCCCATTGGAGGGCTGAGAGAGGTGTCGACGATCATGCCGGCCTCGCCTTCACGCCGATCCGGTACAACAGCGCGCTGAACGCGAGATGAATCCCCGGCCCAATGAGCAGCACGTACGCCCACGTCATCCACGGCGTCGGCACGACGAGCGAGATCGCGATCAACATCCCGATGATCGAGTCCACGCGATCGACGACGAACACCACCGCCGCGCCCCCTCGACTGGGCGGCGCCATTCCCGGCGCGACGTCGAATCGCCGCTTCACGAACGAATTCGGCAACTCGCCCAGCATGAATCCCAGTCCCGCCCACGCGCCCAATGCGGCGTAGCCCGCGGTGTCGAGGCGCCAGAGATCCGCGGCGATCGACGGTCCGCCGCGTGTCACCAACACATGGAACAGCGCGAACGACGCCGCCGCTGCCGGCACCATCACGACGAAGCCGCGCACCGTCTTGTTGTCCCCGAACACCCGCTTCCCGCGGAATCGCGCGCCGCCGTCGACCGGCAGCAACAGCCGACGCGACGCCGGCGTGCGCAGCCACGCCGCGTGGGCGAGACCGGCGGCGATGAACGCGACGGTGAGAAAGAGCGCGCAGCTCAGTGCGTCAGGCGGGGGGACGGAGTTCATCTTTCCACGCCGCTCAGATGTCGGCGCCGGTCTCGAGCCGGTTGTGAAAGAGAAAGAGCTCGCCGGGCATCGCGCGCGCGCCGCGGATCCACGCCCACAGCCCGATCTCGTTCTCCGTTTCGTACCGCACTTCGCCTAGGCGATAGCCCGGCACGTACGGGTACATGTGGTGCAGCTCGTGCGCGTCGATATGGAGCAGCAGCGCCGACAGCCACCGAGGAAAGACCAAGGACCGCGTGAACACTTCCTGCTCGATCGTCGGGAAAGGCCGCACCGGTTCGCCGTGACTCAAGTTCTGCGGGATGTGCGTGTGCTGGCTGAGCAGCAGCACATCCTCGGCGACGAGCGTGAGCAGCAGCGCGACGCCGACCATGCGCAATACGGTCCCGGGGCCGACGACGATCACGATCGCCACGTACGTGGCCAGCAACGCCAGCGAGCTCACGGCGAGCTTCCGCCGATCGTCGCGCTTGGGAAAGAGCTCGAGCAGCCGAGGCCAATTCCAGAAGTTGTTTACTCGATAGAGCACCGAGAACAGCGGAATCCAGAACCGCCAGCACACGTTGACGAGCAGTCGCTCGAGCGTCCCGAGCTCGCGAGGGACGAGCGCCGCAGTCGTTGGGTCGACATCCTGCCAGCCGGTCCACTTGTGGTGGCGTCCGTGCACGCGCTTCCAGTTGTAGAACGGGATGATCGAGAAGAACCCCGCTACCTGGCCGAGCGGCGCGTGCAGCCGCTTGCTGCGGAACATCGTCTCGTGCCCGCATTCGTGCAGCACGGCGAACCACTGCACGAACGACAGCGCGAGCACGATCTGCCCGACCGCCCAGATCCAAGCCGACCCGTTGAGCGACAGCCAGAACCCGATGGCCGTGATCGCGACGCACTCGCCGACGCACAGCGCCCCGGCCAGGTTCGAGGGCCGCAAGTGCGCCAGCTCGCTCGGCTTAGGCGGTGTGGGCGACGCGTCTGATGCGGCGATTGTCGCGGCGGCGATTTGCTGCTGCACAGCGGCCTCCGGCGGTCGGGGTGAGGCGCTTCTGCTGCAGGATGCCGGCAGCGCGCGTCACGGGCCAGAATAGACCGGGGCGGCACGCGGGCGAATACGTCAAATAACGTATGCGTGCCGGGGTTGGCCGCAATCAGGGCCTCGCGTCAGGCGATCCGAGACTTAGTGGCTCGGTACCGCCCGCGGGACACGAAGGTGCTATTTGATAACCTCGAAGGCGCTCGACGGCACACGCGACAGAGTGGCCAGGTCGTCGTCACTCCAGCGCGGATCGGGCGCGCCACTCACGTACCAGCCGGAGCCGTTGTCGGCGACGAACATCCCGTAGCGCATCATCGCGCGCAGAATCGCGCGGACGGGCGGTGGGAACGACGTCGTGTCGAAGTTCGCCTTGAGACGCACGCGCATCCCCATCGGGGGCAGCGCGCTGCTCGTGTCGCTGCTCGCGTAGTGTGTCGCCGGCGACACGTACGCCTTGCGCGTGCGCGGACAAGTGAAGCGCAGCGCGTGGTCGATGTGCCCTTGCGTCACCGCCTCGTCGTAGCGCACGAGTCCGGGGAAGATGGGCAACCCCGCCGCGTCGGCCGACGTCCATCCCGCGGGGCGCAGCGCGTCCGAGCCGAGATCGAAAATCGCGCCCGATCCCGCTGTCCAGCTCTTTCCTGCATTCACAGGATGCGCGTCGAACAGTTCGTACAGCTTCCACGCGTCGACGTCCACCACCAGCACGTGACGGTCACCCGACGACGACGGGCCGCCTTCGATCGGCGCGTCGGCCGGAATCGGATATGGCCCGGGGTCGCTCTCGTCGGCGTAGTCGAACGCCACCGGCACCTTCGCCTGCCCCGAGTGCACGACGATGTACGGGATTCCATTCGGCGCGCCGTCCCACACCGTGCCGAAATCCGGATGGAGATTCCGCACCCCGCACGCCGCGATCAGCGTCGACGACTTCGGATCCACCGGCGCGCCCGTGATCACGGTGTTCCACGGATTGTCATCCGGGAACGGGCGCCGCCCGCCAAGCGACTCTCCGCCGCTCGCCTGTGGCTGGTTGCCCGGATCGTTTCCGGTAGCCGTGTCGGTCGCGCCCGCCGCGCCGCACGCAGCGAGGCACAACGCGAGTAGAGATCCGGCCGCGCGAAGGTGTGCTTGCATTCGGGAACGCTGTCGCAATCCGGGACGCCCGCACCGTGCCCAGCATCACCGATCGCCTGTCACGAATCGCGCACGCCACTGGGAGCAGTGCCGTGGCTCCCTTTGCCATGTCCGCGCTACTCCGTCCGGTCCGCGAAATCGTTGTAGTTCCCGAGTCGCAATGACTGACAGGGCGGAACCAAGCGCCTACGCCACACGAGGCTCTATCAAGGCCAAGGGGCGCGAGAGACTACCAGCGAATGATGCGCTTCAGCAGGTTCGCGATGCTCCGCCCCGCCTGCTCGAGCGGATTCTGTCCGGGCGCGTTGATGATGTTCCCGTTCGCGTCGATGGCGATCTGACCCGGCGGCGGACCCGTGTGCACGGTGCACGTCTCAGCCGGCTCCGCGCCGAGCTTGAACCACTGCGTCGTTCGAATCGGGCACCATGGCGTCGCGAGCTGGCCGGTCGTCGGATCCACCACCTTCGAGATCATCCCCGCCGGCACCGCGAAGTCGCCACCGCGCGGCTCGCGCCAGCCGGCTTGATAGATCTCCGCCCACGCCGGCGCGGCGAGACGGCCGCCGCTCGCGTTCACCGCGATCTGTTGCGGCATGTCGTAGCCGAACCACACGCCCTGCACCAGCGTCGGCGTGAACCCGACGAACCAGACGTCCCTGCCGTCGTTCGTCGTGCCCGTCTTGCCGGCGATCGGACCGGTGATGCCGTAGTCACGGATTCCCTTGCCCGTTCCGTAGTTCACGACGCCTTCGAGCATCTCCGTGAGCTCGAACGCGTCGCGGGCATCCATCGCCGGGATCGTCGCCGCCGACTCCTGCGTCCACAACAGCGTGCCGTCCGGCGCTTCGATACGAGTCACCAGCCGCGGCGTCACGCGATTGCCGCCATTGGCGAACGGGGCGTACGAGGTCACCAGCTCGAGCGGCGTCACCCCCTCGGCGCCGAGCGCGATGGCGGGCACCGGAGTGAGCGGACTCACGATGCCATTCTTTCGTGCGGCCGCGATCACCGCTCGCTCGCCGATCGCTCGGCTCACGCGCACGGTCGCCGCGTTCGCCGACAGCATCAGCGCTCGCGCGAAGGTGATGCGCCCGTTGTACTCGTTGTTGTAGTTCGCCGGCTGCCAGACGGTGCGGCCGATGTCGACTTCCACCGGATCGTCGTCGACGTCTTCAGAAGTCTTGTAACCCGCCGACAGCGCCGCCGCGTACACGAACGGCTTGAACGCCGACCCCGGCTGCCGCTTCGCGTAGAACGCGCGGTTGAATCCGCCCCGCTGTGTGCGCCGCCCCGGCACGAGCGCGCGAATGTCGCCGTTCGTCGGATCCATCGACACGAGCGCGCCCTGCACGTCGTCCGGTACATGGCCGTACGTGTCGCGCGTCTCGGCCGTGATCGACGCGAAGTGCTTGAGCATCGTGCGGTCGGCGGCGCGCTGCAGCGTGTAGTCGACCGTCGTGTAAACGTTGACGTCGCCTTCCTTCAGCACGTCGGGAAGCACCGAGTCCACCAGCGCGCGCACCGCGTCGAGCGCGCTCGGCTCCTGGGTGATCGACGGACGCCATTCGGTCTCGGCGATCTGCAATGGCGTTCTCTCGGCGACCTGTGCCTGCGACTTCGAGATGTACCCCTGGTCGGCCATCAGCGTGAGCACGACGTTGCGGCGCTGCACCGCGCGCGTCGGGTTTCGCCGAGGCGTGTACGATGAGGGCGCCTTGGGCAGTCCGGCGAGCAGTGCGGCTTCGGGCAGCGTGAGCTGACTCGCGTCCTTGCCGAACAGGTCCTTGCTCGCCGCCTCGATGCCGTTCACCCCGTTGCCGAGGTAGATGACGTTGAGGTAGTGCTCGAGGATCTGGTCCTTCGTGAGCTGTGACTCGAGCAGCCGCGAGATGCGGAGCTCGACCAGCTTTCGGCGCAGCGAGCGGCCGTGATAGCGATCCTGCAGGAAGCTGTTGTGCGCCACCTGCATCGTGATCGTGCTGAAGCCCTGCCGAATTCCGCCGGAGCTGAAGTTCCGCGCGATGGCCCGCAGCACGCCGTGCCAATCGAGGCCGTTGTGCTGATAGAAGCGCCGGTCCTCGGTGGCGACGAACGCGTTGCGCACGTTCGGCGGTACCGCGGAGAGCGGCACGTTCACGCGCCGCACGTTTTCCAGATGGCCGAGGAGTCTGCCGTCGCGATCATAGACGTTGCCGCCCTCGCTCGGATGGAACGCGCGAATGTCGGCGCGTGTGGGGCAGCCGTAGAAGCCGCAGGTCGCCAGCCAGGTGTCGAACGCGATCAGTCCGGCGCAAGCCAAAAACAGCAGGCTCAGCCAGGGCCAATGGAGCCGCGAGCTACCCGTGGAATCACCCGGGTCGCGGCGCAGGCGTTGCGTCAATCGCGCGAGCCGAGTCACGACAGTGCTGGGGACAGGAATGTGATCGAGGGCATGCTACTATAGGTATGGTACGCCTATCCCTTACGCATGTTTCCGGCCTGAGCGTCAGCGGCCCGAATCGGTACTCCCCCAACTCAACGCAAACCAAGTTATGTCGTCGTCGGCTCAAAGTTCCGTGACGCTGGCAGCTTTCGCCGTGCTGGCCTGCATCGGCGGCAGTCATGATGCCCAAGTTTCGCGCGCTGGCCACTCGGACACCGCCAACGGAACGCTCGCGGCACGCGGCGGCCCGGTGGACTCCGCCAAGCTGCCGGCAAATCACGCGGGGCGCATTCCCGTGCTCGAGTATCATGTGATCGGGGGCACAAAAAACGAACTGTATACACGCACAGTGGACAGCTACAAGGCCGATTTAGAGGACGTGTACAAGCGGGGCTACCGGCCGATCACCATCTCTCAGCTCCTCGACAAGGACTTCTCGGACGTGCCGCCCGGGATGTCGCCGGTGGTGTTCGTCTTCGACGACGCGTCGCCGTCGCAGTTCCGCTACATCGAGGGAGCCGACGGCAAGCTCACGATCGACCCGACCAGCGCCGTGGGCATCTGGCTCGACTTCGCCAAGGCGCATCCGGGTTGGAAGAATCGCGCGACCTTCTGCATGCTCAACGGTGCGAAGGCGGGCCACAACTTCTTCGGCGACAACCCGAAGTTCGACGGGCAGAAGAAGGAGTGGCGCTTTCAAAAAGTGAAATGGCTCGCCGACAATGGGTTCGAGCTGTGCGACCACACCGTCTGGCACGCTCGGCTCGACAAGTTCAACGACACGGTCGTCCAGCAGCAGATCGGCGCCAACGCGATGGCGATCGACTCGGCCGTGCCGGGTTACAAGGTGCGGACGATGGCGCTGCCGTACGGGATCTGGCCGAAGAATCGGCAGCTCGCGTGGGAGGGCACGTGGACCGATCCCAAGACGAAGCAGACGCACAACTACAAGTTCGAGGCGGTGCTCGAGGTCGCGGGCGGTCCGACCAAGAGCCCGTACGACCCCGCGTTCAACCCGCACTCGATCACTCGCGTCCAAGCCGTCGGCAACGACATCCACAAGACGCTCGACCAGCTCGACGCCTCGAAATCGCGTTTCGTGAAGTAGCGCGGTAGGATTACGGGCGTCGGCCGAGTCGACGCCCGCTCTTTCTCCCAACCGCGCTCGCGTGCTGTCATCCAAGCAGTGGACGCTGGTCGCCTCGATCCTCGCGTCGAGCTTGACCTTCATCGACGGCACGGCCGTCAACGTCGCGCTGCCCGCGCTCCAGGCCAACCTCGGCGCGACCATCACCGACGTGCAGTGGGTGATCGAGGCGTATACGCTGCTGTACGGCGCGCTCATCCTCGTCGGCGGCTCGATCGGCGACCAGCTCGGCCGCAAGCGCATCTTCCTGATCGGCGTCTACCTGTTCGCCATCGCCTCCGTTCTATGCGGGATCGCGCCGAATGCGACGTTGCTCATCGCGGCGCGCGCGTTCCAGGGGATCGGCGCGGCCTTGCTCGCGCCGAGCAGTCTCGCGCTCGTCAGCGCCGCGTTCGACGACAAGGAGCGTGGTCGCGCGATCGGAACCTGGTCCGGGGTGAGCGCCGTGACGACCGCCATCGGCCCCGTGCTCGGCGGATGGCTCATCGAACATTGGAGCTGGCGCGCCGTCTTTTTCCTCAACGTTCCGCTCGCGGTGATCGTCGTGTACCTCTCGGTTCTTCACGTCGACGAGTCGCGCGACCCGGAACGCGAGGGCGCGCTCGACTGGCTCGGCGCGGCGCTCACGGTCGTCGGACTGAGTGGGCTCGTCTACGGATTGCTGAATTGGCCGGCGATCGGCGGCGGACATTTGCTCACGAGCGGCGCGATCGCGATCGGGGTCTTCGCGCTGGCGATTTTCCTCATCGTCGAGCATGGCACGAAGAACCCCATGCTGCCGCTCCGTTTGTTCAAGAACTCGACGTTCTCGCTCACCAACGTTCTCACGTTCCTGCTCTACGGCGCGCTCTCGTGGATGCTCTTCGCCGTGCCGCTCATGATGATCCAGGTCGGCCACTACACGGCGACGCAGACCGGCGCGTCGCTCCTCCCGTTCACGGTCATCCTGTTCCTGATGTCCCGCTGGGCCGGCGGCCTCGTCGACCGCATCGGGCATCGCATTCCGCTCACCATCGGTCCAGCCGTCGCCGCGCTCGGACTCGCGCTGTTCAGCGTCCTCTCCGGCGACTCCTACTGGGTGGCGTATTTCACGCCGATGGTCGTGCTCGCGATCGGCATGGGCATCACCGTCGCGCCGCTCACGACGACCGTGATGACCGCCGCCGGCCGCACGCACGCCGGAGTCGCCTCAGGAGTGAACAACGCGGTCGCTCGCATCGGTGGGCTCGTCGCGATCGCCGTGCTGGGAGTCGTCCTTTCGCGCTCGTTCGAGTCGCGCGTCGCGCCTCGGCTCGAGTCTCTCCCGCTTTCGACGACGGCGCGCGCCGAGGTTCAGAGACAGCTGCCGAAGATGGCGGGCATGAAGATCGATTCGATTCCGTCGGTCTCGGCGAGCGAGCGCGATCAGGTGCGATCCGCGGTCGACACGTCGTTCGTCGGCTCGTACCGAGTCGTGATGCTACTCGTCGCCGGGCTGGCGGCCGCGGCGGCGCTCATCGGACTGATGATCGCGTAGGCGTTCATTCCGACGATCGCGCCCGCAATCGGCGCGATCCAGTACAGCCAGTGCGTCGTCCAGACGCCGCCTACGACCGCGGGGCCGAGTGAGCGCGCCGGGTTGAAGCTGCCGCCGGTGAGAGGTCCCGTGACCAGCGCGCCGGCGAAGATCGTCGCGCCGATGGCCAACGGCGCGACGTTCGGCGCGACGCGCGCGTTGCTCGCGACTCCCATGATCACGATGCCCAGGATCGCCGTGTAGCCTGCTTCGACGGAGAACGCCCGCCCGATCGAGATCGCGGGCACTGTCGCGCCGAAGTTACCGACGGGGCCGACGATCCAAACGAGCGCCGCCGACGCGGCGATCGCGCCCATGCACTGTGCGAGGATGTAGGCCGGAACCTGGCGGCTCGGAAAGCGACGCACAGACCAGAGCCCGAGTGTGACCGCGGGATTGATGTGCGCGCCCCCGATGTGACCGGTTGCCGCGACGACCAACGTCACGGCGACTCCGAACGCGAGCGCCACACCAGCCGCGCCGAATGCGTGCGTCGATGCCGAGACCATCACGGCGCCCGGGCCGATCGCCACCAGAACGAAGGTGCCGATGAACTCCGCCGCATAGCGCCGCAAGTTCCGCGAGACCTGGCTCACGTTGCGGCGGGAATCTTGCCGCCCGTGCGGAGGAACTCGGCGAAGTCGTCCGGCAGGTCGCTTCGGCGAATCGCGTCGGCGGCTGCCTCGACGTCGTACTCGACGCGCACAAACTCCACTTTGATGGCACCGCCCGCGTCGACTTCGACGACGGCGAAGCCCGCGCGCCAGTCGCCGTCCTTCGGCCGCCCCACGCTCCCCGTATTCAAGAAGTGCACGCCGCTCACCATCCGATGCCACGGCAGGTGCGTATGACCGAACGCGATCAAGTCGCCTGCGCGCGCGCCCGCCGCCTCAGCCATCTTGGTGCAGAAGGAATCGGGCCGGTCTTCCGTCCAGTAAGTCACGTTGTTGAGCGGCGTGCCGTGAACGAGGGTCAGCGTGGGGCCCGCGACGTGCCCGCCGAGCGGCCGCAAGTCCATTCGAAACGGGAGCGCGCCGAGCAGCGACTTCGACTCGGGCGACACGTGCGCCCGGGTCCACGCATAACTCACGTGCGACAGCTCTTCCTGCCGAGGATCCTCGTAGCGGCAGCCGCAGTGCTTGTAATCGGTCGCGACCGTCGAGTCGTAGTTGCCGGAGATCCCCTCGATCCGCGCGTCGCTCAGCCGCTCGACGACCTCGTTCGGCCACGGTGCGTAACCGACGAGGTCTCCCAGATGGTACGTCGCGTCGACGTCTCGCTCGCGCCCGATCTCGGCGAGCACCGCGTCGAGCGCCGGGAGATTCGCATGGATATCGGAGATGAGCGCGTATTTCATTCCCGGCTAACGTGGCTCGACCGTCGCTCGGCGCGGAATCGGCACCTCGACGTTGGCGATTCGCTGGACACGCGCTTCCAGCGCCGCGCGCTCGAGTGTCTCGAAGCGGAGAGCCAGCAGCAAGTCGATGCGACGCGAGAGATACATGTAGGTCTCGCGAAACGCGCGAGCTCGAGCCTCGTCTCCGAACACCTCCGCTGGATCGTCCATCCCCCAATGCGCGAAGGCGGGTTGACCTGGGAAGACGGGACACGTTTCCTTCGCCCGATCGCATACGGTGATGATCAGGTCCCACGGATGTCCTCGCACGTCGTCGATCCCCTTCGGGCGCCGTCCGCGCCAGTCGATCCCGAATGACGCGAGCGCCTGGACGGCGAACGGGTGCACCGCATCGCCGGGTGACGACCCCGCGCTACCTACCTCGAATCGCGGAGACGTAAGCTTCGCCAGACGGCTGGCCATGATCGCTTCGGCGATCTGACTGCGCGCCGAATTGCGTGTGCAGAGAAACAGGACGCGGAGTTGTGCGGGTTCGGGTTTCATTGCCGATCTCCTCGTACAGTTTTAGAAGACCCTTCTCATCGCCGCCGCAGTCGATGGACACGCCGACTTGAACTCGACCGTCGCCGCGACCTCGCTGGGGACCTCTCCTCGCTCGACACGCTCGAAGCCGAAGCGCGGGAAATACCGCTCCGCTGTCAGCGTGAGCAGGTAGAGCGCGTGGATTCCGCGCGACTCGGCGTCGGATACGATCCGTGTCACGAGGTCGCCTCCCAGCCCGTGGCCGCGCCACTCGGGACGAACGGCGACCGACCGCAGCAGCGCGTTGTCGCAGCACACCTCGAGACCGGCCACACCCGCGAAATCGCTCGCATTTCCATTTGCCTCGGCGACGACGAAGCTCGCCGGGTCGGCCTCCAACATCTCCGCCACTCCGGCGATTGGCAGCCCTGATTCGACGAGCAGCCTCTCGATCGAGGGCAAATCCTCATGCGTCGATCGGCGGATTGTCGCCACACCGCGTCCTATTGTCGTCATGCGTTTTCTCTCTCGCCGTCAGGTACAGCAGTCGGATGCACACCCGCAGTCCCTCTGCTCCGCGCCCTTCTTCGTCAGCTGAGCCAGCGGAACCTTGGGCTTGTTCGCGCGCGGCACGCCCGGTTTCGTCGCGCGAATGAAACCGCTCATGACCTTCCCTTCCACCCGCTCGGCCAGCGCGACGTCCACACCGGTGCCCGTGAGAAGCGCGACCGCGTCTTCGCGCGAATAAACCCGCGTCGGTTCGATGCTGGCGTTCTGAAACCCAACTTCTTCGAGCATCTCGACGAACTCCTTCTCCTCGAGGGCGCCGGCGACGCATCCCGTCCAGAGCGGCATACTCGCCTTCACTTCTTCCGGCAGCCCTCCGCGCACGACGACGTCGCTCACCGCGAACCGTCCCCCCGGTCTCAGCACACGGAATGCCTCCGCCAACACCTTCCGCTTGTCGCCGGAGAGATTGATCACGCAGTTCGAGATGATCACGTCGACGGTATTCGACGGCAGCGGTATCGACTCGATGTGTCCCTTGAGGAATTCGACGTTCGTCGCGCCCGCTTTCTCCTTGTTCTCGAGCGCGAGGCCGAGCATCTCGTCGGTCATGTCGAGACCGTACGCCTTCCCTGTCGGGCCGACGCGCTTCGCGGACAGCAGCACGTCGATGCCACCGCCCGATCCGAGGTCGAGGACGGTCTCGCCTTCGTGCAGCTCGGCCAGCGCCGTCGGATTTCCGCAGCCGAGCGACGCGAGAAGAGCTTCGGCGGGCAGTCCGGCCGTTTCACCGGCGTCGTAGAGGTCGGCCGTGATCGGGTCCCACGTCTCGCTCGTCGATCCGCAACACCCGCTCGATCCGCCGCAACACGATGCGTCGGCCGCACCCTCGGCCACGCGTTGCGCGATCGCGCCGTATCGCTCGCGCACGGTGCCGCGGATCGTCTCCAGCGCCGCTGCCGTCGTCTGTGATTCGCTCATGGCATCAAAAAAGGTTGATATGTTGGCCAACAAGAACAATTCAGTCGCAGCAACCGGACGCGTTCCGCACGGCGAGCGCGCGGCGAGACGGCTTGAGTTCCGCGACTGCGTCCGTCATCTCGGCCAGCGCATCCGTATCGAGCGCGTAGTAGACCCAGCGCCCTTCCTTCCGGTCGGTCACGAGTCCCGCGTCCTTTAACACTTTCAGATGGAACGACAGCCGCGATTGCGCGGCGCGGAGCTCATCCTGCAGCTCGCACACGCAGCGCTCGCCGTCACGCAGCATGCCCACGATCTCGAGCCGCGTGTTGTCGGAGAGCGCGTGGAAGAGCCGAGCGGTTCGCTGAATCTCAGCGGCAGCTGTCATGCCCGTAACATATCAACGCTTTTTGATGAAACAAGCCCCGCGGTCTGGGCCCTCGTTCATCGGCCGTGCGGGTCCGCGTCACCGCGGGCCAACGCAAGGTGGTGCGCCGCATGATGATCCCCCTCGGTCATCAACCCCGCGAAGCCGAGCCCGCGAATCTGGGCGACCATCCTCGCGTCGTTTGGCCGAATCGCCGTCACTTCGATGCGCGCCCCGTTGGCAATCTCCTGCGCGGTCGCGCGATACTCGCCTTCCTGGTCGAGCATCCGCGAATGGTTGATCGCCATTCGCTTGATCGCCTCCGCGGTCCGACCCATTCCCGTCACTTCCATTTGGAGCCCGCCGGGCACGTTTCGCTGCACGACGACCGCGTGCATCGTGACGTCGTCCATGTCGATCAGATGCTGCCGCAGGGCCTCGACATTCACGCGCGACCAATCGGTATTCGGATCGGCTTTGAGCATGCGAACGACCTCGGCGATCGCGCCGAATGCCGCCTGCCCCGGCAGCGTCGGCCGCGGAGCGTCGCACGATTTCATCGCCGCCTGGTGGGTGGCGTGGTCCATGCTCGCGTGATCCATCGGCCCGGCGGCCTTGCCACAATCCACCGTCTGCGCGGCGAGCAACGACGGAACGGCGAGCGGAATGAATGCGAGAACCATCGCCCGGATCTGCATGACGTCTCCTGGTGTGCTGTACGATGCGCCTGAAGTATGCGGCCGTCCATTTGGCCGCGAGGGGACCAAAGTCACATGCGTTCGCCCTTCGCCCTGACGATGCGACCCCTATCCCGACAAGTTCACCAGCGTCGGTATGGCCATTTCCGCCACGGAGCTCCGCTCCCTTCCGCTCTTTACAGACTCTCCACCGGCGCTCGTCGCCGCACTGGCGAGCCGCGGCACCGAGGTCCGCTTCTCGGCGAACGAGATCGTGTTCCTGACCGGTAGCAGGCCGCGCGGTTGGTTCATCGTCCTCGAGGGCGAGGTCCGCGTCGTGCGGGGCTCACGCGGCCGCCAGCACGTGGTGCACACCGAGGGCGTCGGCGGTACGCTCGCCGAGGTCCCGCTCGTCGAGGGGGGCACGCATCCGGCGACGGCGATCGCGACCACCGCGACTCGTTGCGCTCTCTTTACTCGCGACGCGCTCGAATCCGCCATCGCCGAGCAACCACGCATCGCGTTCCTCCTCTCCCGCCGGCTCGCCGCGCGCGTCCGCCATCTCGTCGACCGCCTCGACGAACGCTCCGCTCGCTCCGTCGACGCCCGTCTCGTGGATTTTCTCGTCACTCGCGCGCAACCGACAGGCGCTTCATCGATCTCGCTCGGCATGACACAACAGGCGCTCGCCGAGGAGCTCGGCACCGTTCGCGAAGTTGTCGCGCGGAAGCTGAGACGTCTTTGCCAGCTAGGGCTTCTCGAAAGGGCCGGCGGCGGGCGTTATCGAATCCCCAATCGCGCGGCACTCGTCGCGAGCGTTCGAGAATGAGGTCCGGCGCGGCGGGAGGGCTCGGTGAGCGTCGCCGGCCGTAAACGATTGCGACTTGGGTCATGAGCCCCCCGATGTCGCTCTAGGCGGCTTCCCGGCGCGCTCGGCCTCCTACTAACGTCATAGTTGACAACCGTCCCGCCTCGCCCTATCATCTACTACGCTCATAGTAGAGAGAAACCATGGACGACTTCGTGCTCGGCGACCGCGAGCTGGACGTGATGGGAGTTCTCTGGGACATGGGATCGGGAACGGTCTCGGAGGTGCGCGCCAAGCTCCCCGCCGACCTGGCGTACACCACGGTGCTGACGATCCTCCGCAATCTCGAGGCAAAGGAATTGGTCACGCACACGGCCGAGGGAAAGGCGCACCGATACGTGCCCAGGGTGGCGCGCACGGCCGCGCGGAGGAACGCGCTCGGTCGAGTTCTCGACAAGCTCTTTCACGGTTCGCCCGAGCAACTCGTCGCGCAGCTCGTCGAGGACGAGTCGCTCTCGGCGGCGGATCTGAAACGACTCCGTGCCCTCTTGACGCCGCGCGGGAAGAAGAAGGGAGGGTCCAAGTCATGATCGCTTCCTGGATGCTCTACACCCTGGCGGTCGGCGCGCTGTTGACGGTGGCCGCGTTGGGGCTCGATCGCGTCGCCATCGCGCGGCGACGGCCCACACGCCTCGTCTGGTTCTCCGCGCTGTCGGTGTCGATCGCGTTGCCGATCGGTCGCGCCGCCGTGCGACTAGCCCCCGAGCCGACGGCGGCCGTCCGCGTCATCCCGTTCACCATCACCGTGCAATCGCCGGCGATGAGGACGCACGCGAGCATGTGGAACCGCGAAAACGTCGACCGCGCGCTGTTATTCGGCTGGTGCGCGTTGAGCGCGCTTCTCTTGCTTCGCTTGACGCGCTCGGTGCTGACGCTGCGCCGCACGCGCGGCACGTGGAGCTCGACCGACATCGATGGAACGCCGGTGCGTCTGTCGAAGAACGTCGGCCCGGCCGTCGTCGGCCTGCGATCGATGGACGTCGTGTTGCCCGAGTGGATTCTGTCGCTCGACGTGCCGCTGCGCGCGATCGTGCTGCGGCACGAGGAAGAGCATCGGAGCGCGCGCGACCCGTACCTGCTGTTCGGCGCCGCGATCGCGGTGGCGCTCATGCCCTGGAATCCGGCGCTCTGGTTTCAGGCCAGGCGCCTTCGCCTGGCCATCGAGCTCGATTGCGACGCGCGCGTCCTCCGGGCGCATCCGTCCACCGAGCGGTACGGCATGCTGATGCTCACGATCGCGCAGCGTCGCTCGGTCGGACCGACGCTCTTTTCGCCGATGCTCACTGAACCAGCCACGCTACTCGAACGGAGGATCCTCGCCATGCGTCCCGCAACTCGACGGTTGGCGCGATTGACCGTATACGGCGGCAGCGCACTCGCCGTCGCGGCACTCGCATTCGCATGCTCGCTGCAGTCCGACACGACCAGTCCCAAGGCCGGCCCGATTCCGGTGACCGACAATCAGAATTTCTTCGAATACCAGGTCGAAAGGCCCGCGCAGCTCCTTCCAACAAGCCCCGCGCCCAAGTATCCCGAGCAACTACGGCTTGCCAACATCGAAGGGAAGCTGATGACGCGCTTCGTCGTCGATACGAGCGGTCGCCCTATGATCGAGACCTTCCAAGTGCTCCAACGATCCGACGACCGGTTCGTCCCCAGCGTGCGCATGGCTGTTCCGAATCTGCGCTTCACGCCGGCCCAAGTGGGTGGCAAACCCGTGAAGCAGGTCGTGGAGATGCCCTTCGACTTCTCGTTGAGCAAGGGTGCCCCCGACACCTCGAGCGGTTCGGTGACTTTTAGTCAGAAGCACGTCCTGCCAAAGTCGCAAGCGAACGCCGCGCACCTCGTTGCGCGTGAGGGCGCGACGACGACGACGTTGCCCAAGGACGTCTACTTCGAGTACCAGGTCGAGAAACCCGTGTCGCCCTTGCCGACCAATACGGCGCCGCGCTTTCCGGCCGAGTTGCGCAAGGCGAACGTCGAAGGCGAAGTCATGGCCCAGTTCATCGTGAACGAAAGTGGTCTCGTGGATTCGACGACCTTCCTCGTCGTGCGTGCCACGAACGAAGAGTTCGCGAGAGCCGTTCGCGCCTCGATCTCTTCACTCCGTTTCAGCCCCGCGCTCGTCGGCGGGCATCCGGTGAAGCAACTCGTTCAAATGCCGTTCAAGTTCGATCTCGCGAAATAAAAAGGCCGTGGGCGCGGCAGTTTCGCCCTACTTCTTGCGCAGCGGAGCCTTCTCGCGGCGATCCTCATCTGCGACGTCAACCGAGAAAGGGAACACCATCGCGTGCTTCACCGCGGGATACGCTTTGTTCCACCCGCGCGCGTCATGCCACAAGATCCGGTTGAGTCGCTCGGTTGGCGCTTCGTCCGGACTGTCCAGCATCATCTTCGATGACGCTACAGCCGCCGAGCGGCGTTCGCGCGCGAAGCGGCCTTGGATCGACGCCGGCTTCGGATTCTCGTCGAGCAGTGATATCTGCGGCGCGACCGCGGTGAACGCGCCGAGGTTCGGCGTCTCGCCCGGCGCGATGAAACTCGCGTGCATGTCGGTCGCCACGAGGTCGAAGATCGACATCGACGGCAGCCCCAGCATCAGCTCGATCGTTTTTACCATACTTGGCTGCGTGTACATCGTCGAATCAACTGTACCACGCTTCGTGAACGGTGAGATCGCGAGTGCCACGGTGCGGTGGCCGTCGATGTGGTCCACGCCGTCCTGCGCGTCGTCCTCGACGACGAAGATCGCCATGTTTTTCCAGAACGACGACTTGCTCAAACCCTCGACGATCTTTCCCAGCGCGTAGTCGTTGTCCGCGACACACGCGCGCGGTACGCACCAGCCGGCCGACGTCCCTTCCGTGTGATCGTTCGGCAGGATGACCATCACGAGATCCGGCATCGCGTGCGCCGATTCCCAATCGCCCAGGTGCGCGAGGATGTCGCCGGCCTTCACGACGTCGGGCACTTCCTGCGTCCACCCCGGATACTCGCGCACGAGCGCGCGGTCGAGCGACGGAATCTCGGATTTCGTATTGTAGCGCGCCTTGAGCATGTCGCGGTGGAGCGCGAAGTCGTTCGGGCGCTCGTTGTACTTCGCGAACATCGCTCGGCGGACCGAGTCGCTCGAGTTGACGATCGACGGCGCGTATTCGCCGAACACGGTCACCGACAGGTTCTTCGCCTGCGCCGCTTCCCACAGAAACCCGCCCGACGAGTACGCCAACGCGTCGATCCCCTCCGACGGGTAGCTCCTTCCATAGTAGAGCGGCCACATCGGGTATTCGGTCTCGTTGGCCTGCGTCAGCCACTGGTGCCCGTCCGCCGAGTTGCCGCCGTTGACGAAGAAGTGGTCGAGCGTCACGAATTCCCGCGCCAGCGCGTGCACGTTCGGCGTCACCTCTCGGCCGTACATCACGAGCGACGAATCGTGCGAGCCCATCTCGTGGTCGCCGAGTATTTGATCGTATGTGCGATTTTCGCGGACGATGAATACCACATGTTTTACGAGCGACGAATCGCCGGGCCGCTGCGGCACCGCGCGCGCTGCCGCGACGCCGAGATTCTCCGGCGGCGTGGCGATGGACGCGAGGGCTAGCTTGTCGTTCTCGGCCACCGCCGTGGTGTAAGCGACGAGCTCTGCGTCGGTCGGCACGGGGATGACGTTCACCGCGCCGCGCGTCGCGAAGACGTAACGCGACGTCTTCCGGTGCAGAGTCCCGGTGCCTGCACCGGGACCGAACAGCGAGCCGACGGCGATGTACCGTCCGTCCGGACTCACGTCGATGCTCGACGGATACCACGACGTCGGCACTAGCCCCTTGAGCCTCGGGGCGCCGCGCACGTCGTAGACGGCCACCGCGTTCACGCCGCCGAGTGTGGCGTAAAGGGTCGATTTGTCGGGCGAGAGGGCGAGCGCAGTGGGGGCGAGGCCGATCTTTGGCTCACGGAAGGGGGCGATCGCGATGTTGTCCACGACCGTGTTGCTACGCGTGTCGACGATGGCGACCGAGTCGGAGTTGCCGGCGGCGACGTAGAGCTTGGCGTTCGCCTCGTCCCACGCGAGGGCGGTGGGGTGTCGTCCGACGGGAATGTCGATGACGGAGTCGTTCGAGAGGTTGACTCGCGCGACGCTCCCCGGCTCGGCGATCCCGCGCTCGTCGATGCGCACCGCCTCCGACCGCGCGTCGCAACACTGTTTCGCCGCGCGTTGGGCAGGCGTGGGCTTGGGTCCGCCGAGCACGGAAACGTAGGCGACGCGCGAGTCGGCTGAAATGACGGCGGCGATCGGTTCGACGCCGAGCGCGATCTTGCGGATCGGAGTTCCGGCATCGGCGTCGATGACGGCGAGTGAATCGTTGGCGGGCAGCGGCAAGACGGCGAGCCGTTTGCCGTCAGGGCCGGCGCGTAGCGCGACGGCGGGAGAGCCCGCCATGAAGTCGCCGAGAGCACCGGACATGGCTGAGGCGGCGACCGAGTCGCCGGATGCGTTGCCGTCGAAGAACTGGAGCTGCGCGACCGCCGGATTGCGCCGCGCGTTGGGTCCGGTGGTGACGAGTCGGCCAACGGAGGACGATAGAACGCGGTGCGTGACCGGATCGATCGCGAGGGCGTAAATGCCTGGGCGTCCGTCTACGCGCGCGCGCGAGATGACTCGATTGTCGCGCCACGCGACGTGCTGGATCGAACCGGGGACGGCGACGACGATGTCTTGCGACGATGCGCCGAATCGGACGCCGCCGACTTTGCCGGTGAAGACGGATTGGACACCGGCGGGGGTGATGCGTTGGCCGGTGGCGATGATGCCGGGGTCGGGGATGGCGCGCGCGGGGGTTTGCGCGGGGGCCTGGAAGAGGGCGGCGACGAAAAGAACGGCAGACATATAGGATGGGCGAGCCGTCTGGCGTGCGCGGGTGGTCGGGAGCGGATGGAATTCAACGTATCAGGAGCGCGCGGCGACCGCACGGCCCTGCCTTGGCGGGGGCCTCCCTTTGACGAACCCGTTACCGGCGGCCTGGCCGCGCCCGCTGAATGATCCTGAAGGCGGAGTCTCGTTGCGACCAACCGACCAAGCGCGTTTGCGCCATGCGCCCATTGAGGTCGGCGTCTTGCGCCGGGTCTCGCATTTCCATGCATCCGGCGGCAGCTTCGTGCCTCTCGCAGTGGGGTTCATTCAAGTGCGAACGGCCGCGAGCCGCCGATGCCCCTGACCACGACCGAGCCCAAGCCATTCACCATCACATGTCGATGCGGCGAACGCTTCCATGTTGATGAGCGCAGCGTCGGCCGCCGCCTCACGTGCCGCTGCGGCCGCATCATAAAGGTGCGTCGTCCTCGAAGACGCCGCCGCAATCGGATCCGGGCCGTTGGCCGACGTCTCAAATCGGTTGGCACTGCAATCGTGCAGGCGAGCCGCCGCCGTTCACGGGACGTCGACGGTGATCGTCATCGCCGTAGCCGCCGCCCCGTCTCGCGTTTCGAGCGCATCGCGGCGCACCCAGTCACGCTCCTGACTTGGGGCTACCTCGCGTCCGTCTGCTCCATCGCAGTCGTGATGTGGACGCTCGGCGACCGCTGGTGGTTTGCGACCGTTCTTCTCTTCAGTGGCCGCTGGATCTTTCTCGTTCCGCTCGCCCTGCTCCTCCCCGTGGCGATTCTCGTCCGTTGGCGGCTCGTCTGGGTGCTGGTCCTGGCCGGCGTTGTCGTCGCCGGACCCGTCATGGGCGCTCACATCGGATGGCGAACACTGTTGCCGACTCCGAAAGGTCTTCCATTTCGTGTGGTTTCATTCAACGCCGACGGTGGCGGTGGGCTCGCCCTCGATCTGCCGATCGTCCTCGCCGCCTGGGAACCGGACGTTGTCGCATTCCAGGAGTGCGGCCCGGAGCTCGCACAAGCAGTGCGCGCCGTCGCGGGCTGGCATCATCATTCCGCCAACGGGCTCTGCTTCCTCAGTCGGTATCCGATCCGCGATTCCAGTGTAATGGATCGGACCGCACTGGAAGCCCTACGCAACAGCGCCATGGGGGGAATTGGCGGTTCGGGTGATGTCGTTCGGTATCTGATTGCGACCCCCTCCGGCGATGTCCAGGTCACGAATCTGCATTTGGAAACACCGAGGAAGGGACTCGAGGGACTCGACGCCTTCGACATCGATCGACTTCGCGAAAACACGCATCTGCGCGACATCGAATCCGACCTCGCACGGCGATGGGTCGACCAGGGCGTCGTGAAGCGCCCGGTGCCCGTGGTCGTTGCCGGCGATTTCAACACGCCCGTCGAGAGCCGTATCTTCCAAGCTCATTGGAGCGAAGGTCTTCAAGACGCTTTTTCACGGGTCGGACGCGGACTCGGGATGACCAAGTACAATGGCTGGATTCGTGTCCGCATCGACCATGTGCTCGCCGGGCCACAGTGGTACGTGCGTCGAACCGGAATCGGCTACGATCTGGAATCGGATCATCGACCGCTGATCGTGGACTTGGTGCTCCCGGCGCGGATTGGCGCCGCTCGCGACTCTACGCCTTGACTCGAGCATGCTATGATACCCATCCGGTCGATCATCGTGGGCACGCTGCTTCCGGCCGTCCTCGGCGCCCAAGAATCGCCACCCGATGCACCGGCCAATAACATTCGCGCGTCGTTCGCGTACTTCGCCGAGCATTATGGCCGTCTTCTCGTCGCCGCCCTGGACTCCATCCCAGCCGCGAAATACGGCTTTAGCCCGACGCCTGCGCAGCAAACGGTTGGATACATCGCGCAGCATCTCGAGGATGCCAATTTTGGTCTGTGTTCATCACTCGGCAGGCCCGATCCGCGACCGGCGGCCGAATGGCGTATCAGCGATTCCGTACGAGCGAAATGGCCGAAGGATACACTCGTTGCGCGGGTCCGCGCGTCGATCGTCTTCTGCACCGCCGCCATCGCCCAGCTCAATGACAAGCGCATTGGCGAGGTTGCGACAATGCAATCCGATGCCGGCAGAACGGTCTTGCCGGCGCGCGTGCTCCTTGCTTTCACAACGGACTTGGCCGAACACTACGCGCAACTCGCCTCTTACATGCGGCAACTAGGCCTCGTGCCGCCGTCATCAGCGCAGCCGCGCAAAGCCCGCCACGCCATCGACCTGCCCGTCAGCACGCTCTCCGCGTACGTCGGCAAGTACGAATTGTCCCCGGCCTTCGCGGGAGTCGGCGTGACGCTCGACGTGCACGTACGCGACGGCGCGTTGTATCTCACACCCAGCGGACAGCCGGAAGCGCGACTATGGCCTGAGAGCGCGACGAATTTCTTTTTCAAGGAGATTGACGCGCAGATCAGCTTCACACGAAACGCGAGCGGAGTGGTGACGGGGCTCGTGCTTCATCAAGGGGGCGAGGACCGGTTGGGGCCGAAGGTGAAATAACCTGACATGTTGGCGCCGCGCCGCCGATTCGGCGATTAGCTGCCTCAGATGGACAGCCCGGATTCTCGTTGACAGCCGAGCAGCGCGTCGGACTCACCGCTCGTGCAGCCACACATCCTCGAGCACGACGACGGGCTTGGTGTAGTCACGCCCGTTCACGGTGAGCTTCACGTTGTACGTCCCCGGCGGCGCCTGAGCGACGTTGTTTCCACCGCGCCCACCGCCACCGCCTGAGCACGACTGATCGGGCGGCCCACCCGCGCCACCACCAGCTCCGCCCGCGCCGCCGCCGCCCCGCCCACCAGCCGCTTGCGGCGCCGTGCCTGGCGCCACCAGCGTCCATTGCACGCGGTGAATTCCCGCCGTCGACGGCCCGGTCGACGTGCATACGACCTGCCCGAGCGCATTCACGATCGAGACCGTGACCGCTCCCGTCGCGGCCGACTTCAAGTAGTAGCTGATGGCCGTCCCATGCGGAGCATTCTCGCCCTCGAAGCGGTGATCGCCGCCGACGTCCGCGTCCGTCCTGTAGTCGAACAGATACGCGATCGCGCTCCGCACGTCGAACAAGTGCACGTCCTCCGACGCGACCGCGGGCGTGAACTGTTGCAGCGGCGTGACGTCGTCCGCGATCCACAGACTCCGCCCGTGCGTGGCGACGATCACGTCCCCGTCGCGCGGATGAATCAGAATGTCGTCCGTGCGCACCGTGGGATAGTTGGTCATGAACTTCTCCCAGTGCGCACCGGCGTCGAGGGAGATGAACATCCCGAACTCGGTTCCGGCGTAGAGCAGGTTCTTATTTCTAGGGTCCTCTTTCACGACCTGCACGTTGCCGTATCGCGGCAGCGTGCCCGCGATGTTCTGAAAGGTCTTCCCGTAGTCGTGCGTGACGAAGATGTACGGCTCGAGATCGTCGGAGCGGTGTCCGTCCACCGCGACGTACGCCGTCGCCGCGTCGAAGTGCGACGCTTCAATACGTGCCGTCCAATATGCCGTCGCTCCATTGAGCGACGATATCGGCAGCCCAGACAGATTCGCCGCGACGTTCGTGAACGTCGCGCCGTCATCTCGGCTCACGTCCAAGTTGCCGTCGTCCGTGCCGGCCCACACCACGCCAGGCATCACCGGCGATTCCGAAATGGCCGTGATCGTGCCGTACGCCGTCACGCCGTCGTTCTTCGAGAGCTGCGCCCGCGTGCCCGGGACGCCCATCAGCGTCACGTCGCAACGGTCGATGTGTTTCGTGAGGTCCGCGCTCTCGACCCACTTGTCGCCGCGATTCACGGACTTGAATAGGCGATTGCCGCCGATCCAGATCGTGCCCGGATTGTGCGGCGACATCAGCAGCGGCGTGTTCCAGTTGAAGCGATAGGCCTCGCCCGGCTGTCCGTTGAGGACGTTCGAGGTCGTTGCGCCGCCGCGACCGCCACCGCCGCCGCCACCACCGCGTCCTGCTCCGCCACCAATTCGTCCATCGACGCAGGACGGAGCGCCGCCTTCCGAGCTGTCAGCGGCAGCGCCACGCCCACGTCCGCGACCCTCGGTACCCGGCGCCGGCGGCGGCACCGGACGAATGCTCGTCGCGCGACCCGTTCTCAGATCGACGCGCGACACCGAGCCGTCCTGCGACGACGAATAGATGATGTGAAAGTCGGTCGGATCTACCGCGGTCTGGAAGCCATCGCCGCCGGTGAGATGGAACCAGTCTTGTCCCGTGAGGCCGATCCTGCCACGCGTCGCGCTCGCGCCGGCCCAACTGTCGTTGTCCTGCAAGCCGGAGTACACGTAATACGGATGCCCCATGTCGGCCGTCACCCAGTATGACAGCGCCGTCGCCATCGTGCGCACGTACTCCCATGTCTTGCCCTGGTCCCACGTGATCATGAAGCCGGCATCCGTGCCGCGCATGATATGGTTGCCGTTCTTCGGATCGATCCAGATCGCGTGCTGGTCCTCGCCCATGTTGAAGAAGCCGCCCGCGTTGTCGAGCAGCAGGAACGTCTTGCCGCCGTCGAGCGACTTCGCCATGTGCACGCCGGCGACGTAGATGTTCTGTTCGTTGCTCGGATCGACGCGGATCTGGCTGAAGTAGAGCGGCCGAGCGTCGCAGTTGCTGACGACCGTCCACGACTTGCCCTTGTTGTCGGATCTGAAAATGCCCGAGCGATTGGCGTCGACCGTGGGTGGTGTGCGGTTCGTCGTGTCGGTGGCGCCCCCCCCGCCGCGTCCACCGCGTCCGCCGCCGAATCCGTGTCCCGGGCCGGCGTTGTCGCACCAGTCATACCCACCGGCCCGACCTCCGCCCGCTCCTCCGCCTCCGACACGGCCCGCTCCACCACCGCCCGCCGCGCCAGGACCGGCACCACGCGCCGGAGCCTCGGCCTCCGCCGCTGCCTCCGCTTCGATCTGCGCGTACACCACGTTCGGATTCGACTTCGACACCGACAGGGCGATGCGGCCGAGTGTTCCACTCGGAAGCCCGTTGCCGGTGATGCGCTCCCACGACTGGCCGGCGTTGTCCGACTTCCAGAGGGCGCTCCCGGGACCACCGCCGTTGTAGCAACATCCGCTGCGGCGGCGTTGATAGCTCGCCGCGTACAGCACGCGCGAGTTTGACGGATCCATCACGATGTCCGTGAATCCGGTGTTCTCGTCGATGTACTTGATCTTGTTCCAGCTCTTACCCCCGTCGGTCGTCTTGTAGACGCCGCCGTCGGGGCTCGGTCCAAACAAATGGCCGGGCGCGGCGACGTAGACGACATCCGGATTTTTCGGATCGATCACGATGCGCGCGATCGTTTGTGTCTCCTTCAGTCCGACGTTCGAGAATGTCTTGCCGCCGTCTTCACTCTTGTAGATCCCGTCGCCGAAGGTCGACGTTTGGCGATTGTTGGCTTCACCGGTGCCGACGTAGACGACGTTGGCGTTCGTCGGATGGATGGCGATGTCGCCGATCGACGCGCTGCCGTACGTCTCGAACACCGGCGTGAACGTCGTGCCGTTGTTGTCGGACTTGAACACGCCGCCGGTCGCGTAGCCAACATAGATCACGCTCGGCTCGCTCGGCGCGACCTCGATGTCGTCGACGCGGCCGCCCATGCTCGCCGGTCCGATCGATCGAAAACGGAATGACGCGAGGATGGGGTCCGGAGAGCGGTTGATCATCGTGGAATCGCGCACGGGGGGAGGCGCCTGTCCCGCGAGTAGCGCGGCGACGAGCGGTACGAGGACGAGTCCGGCGATGGCGGGAGCGGATCGGCGTTGTGGCATGGATTGAGGCCCCGGGAGGACGACAGGTTTGCGCTCAGAGGTTACTACGCGCGAGCGGCTTTCCGCGATGCCAGGGGGCCGGGTTTGCTGAACGGCGCCGCTGCCGAAAAAACCGCGACTGAAAAACAGCGCGACTGACGGACGGCGCACGTGACAACCGGCGCAAGTGCGCGACTGTCAAACCGCGCGCCGTTCCGGTAGCAGCCTCACGCAGATTGGCGGTCGCGCCCTTCGCGCCGTCCGTCAGTCGCGCTGTTGGTTAGTCGCGCCCTCGTCAGTCGCGCCGTACGGCAGCTGCGCGGTTCGCGGCTGCGCCGCCGTCCAAGATCAGGGAACCACGCGCGACCCACCCAGCGTGTACTTCGTGATCCAGTCCTGCTCGCGCTGCATCTTGTCGAGCTGATGGTAGTACTCCGCGAGTCCGTGGCCTTCGCGCGGATAGAACACGAGCTCCACGGTCTTTCCGCGATCCTTGAGCGCGCGGTAGAACTCCATCGACTGGCCGATCGGCACACGCTGATCGCTGCCACCCTGCTGAATCAGCAGCGGCGTCGTCACGTTGTCGACGAACGTGATGGCCGAGCGCGAGCGGTAGAAGTCGAGTGTCTTCTGCGTCGGGATGCCGCTGAAGAACGTCCCGATGTAGCCGGGGATGTCTGTCGTCCCGTACATGCTCTGCAGATCGGACAACCCCGCGCCCATTCGCGCGGCCTTGAATCGACTCGTCTGGCTGACGACCCACGCCGTCATGTAGCCGCCGTAGCTCCACCCCTCGAACGCCATTTTCGATGAATCGGCGATGCCGCGTTTGATGACGTCGTCGACGCCCGACATGATGTCGCGGTAGTCGCCGCCGCCCCAATCCATGATGTTCGCCCGCGTGAACTTTTCGCCGTAGTTCGTGGAGCCGCGCGGATTCGGGTACAGCACGGCCCAGCCCTGCCCGGCCCACACCTGGCCCGGCGACCCCCAGTTCGCCTTGAAGCCGGCGTTCGTAGCACCGGTCGGGCCTCCGTGCGCCTCGACGAGCAGCGGATACTTTCGTCCGGCCTGATAGCCGACGGGCTTGAGCAGCACGCCCTCGACCGGCGTCCCGTCCGTGCTCTTCCAGGTGATCACTTCCGTCTCGCCCAGCGCGATGTCACGCAGCTGCGGGTTGACGTCGGTGAGCTTCTTCGGGGACGCGAACGTCAGGTCGCTCACATACACGTCCGCCGGCGCATTCGAGGAGCCCAACGTGTAGGCCGCGAGTCGTCCGTCCCTCGACAGCGACGGACTGCCGATCAGCATCTTGCCGACGAGGCGATTCAGCTTGTTCGACCCGACGTCGTACGCGTACACCGCGGTCCACGCGCGCTCCCCCGTGGTGAACAACACGCGCGAGCCATCGGGCGTCCAACGCGGGTTGCCGGCCGAAACGTCGATCTTCGGATCGTACGTGTCTTTGGCCTTGCCCGACGCGACGTCGTAGAGAACCAGATGATCGTTGCCGATCTCGCGATCCATGATGCTGTCGGCGCGAGCCGTGTGGCTCTGCGGAAGTATCGTAAATGCGATCGTCTTCCCGTCGGGTGACCACGCCGGCGGGGATCCCGCCTCGGGCTTCGTCGTGATCTTCCTCAACGACTTGTCACCGATTGACACGACATAGACGTCCGAGCGCGTGTCCCGGAGCATCGTCGTCGGCACAGCCTGGAAGGCGAGCCGCGTTCCGTCGGGTGACCAGCTCGGCGCCCCACTGACGGTGAGATTTCCGTGCGCGACTTCGTTGGCGCGCTTCGTCGCGACATCGACCACCCACACGTGCGAGAGCCGGAAGTTCCCCTCGAACACTTGCGGATCATCGCGCCGAGCGGTTTTGGCTTCGTCGGTCTTGGGCAGCGTGTCGACGGCGAGGAACGCGATGCGCGAGCCGTCGTTCGACCACTCGAAGCCGCCCACGTTCTCCTTGGACGTCGTCAGCTGATACGCTTCGCCTCCCTCCATCGGCAGGATCCAGATCTGTGTCTTCGCTTCGGCACCGCTTCCGCGAGCCGAGAGGAACGCTAGCGAGCGGCCGTCGGGCGACCACTGCGGCGCGTTCTCACCGCGCTCGCTGAACGTGACCTGGCGCGGCGTTCCGCCGGCGGCGCCGATCAGCCAGATGTGCGACCGCGTGTCGTGCTTATCGCCCTTCGCGGTATCGGGCTTGGCTGGATCGGTGGAAGCCCGCGCGTTGGGATGCTCCCAGGTGCCGACGGTGTACGCGACCTTCGACCCGTCGGGCGAGAGCGAAACGCCGCCGACGTTCTTGAGCTCCATGATGTCCGTGAAGGTCATGGAGCGCTTGTTCTGCGCGCCGGCCGTGGCGGCCGCGGCAAAGAGAGCGAGGACGCACGCCGTTCCGCGCGTCAGTGAGGCGGCCATACGTGGCTCCAGTGTGGGTGGGGAAGTTTGCAATGGTCGGCGCGAGGTTGCCATAGGTGGCGGCGACGGGTCGCCTTTCACTACTTCACACAGGCGAGCGCCTCTTCGTTGTACCGCACCCGCCCCGCTCGAGCCGCGGCGATGAATGGCCCGATCGGACACAGAGACTGGGCCGGCCCACTGTACCCGCCGAACCCACGGCGCATCGAGTACGGGCGAACGAATACGCTCGCCGAGTCGATCGGGATGGACGCGACGTTTTCATAAAACGCTAACGCCTTGCGGTCCTGGAAGAGATATTGTTCGACGTTCGAGACATAGAACGCGCGCAGCGTGCCGTGATGCTGCGTGAGGTACGCGCCGATGGCTCGCACGGCCTTCGGACCGCCGAAGTCGCCCGACACCGGCACGATGAGATTCCGTTCGTGAAGCGACTTGATCGTCCGGTAGTTCTCCTCGGAGGAGAGAAAGCTCCGTGGCTGCCCCGTGCTATCGGCCGAGAAGCCGGTGAGCTGGGCGAAGTCGCCACCTCGGCCGTTGGAGAGTCCGCGCGTCGCGATCGACGGGCCGTAACTGACGAACGCATCGAAGACGTACTTGAGCGTCTCCCGCTCATCCTGGGTAAACGTGAACCCGTGCGTCTCGAGAAGGTGTCGCGCCACCCGCGTATACGTCTTCGCGGCGAGGGCGGAATCGGTGGCGACGTTGCGATATGCGGCCCACATCGCCTGGATCGACGTCGACGTGTCGAGACCGGGCGGCCGCGGCTTGGCGAAAACGAGCGAGATGAAATCCGCGCGGTCTTTCGCCAGCTCGAAGAACGCCTTGAACAGCAAATGCTGCACGACCGCCTGGCGCCGAATGTCCACGATGAACGCCATGCGCGGTCGAATGGACGCGATGTACGTGAAGTTCTGCTCGGGGCCCACGCCCATGTAGACGCCGCCGGCGACGTTGCTCTCGCGAAGCATCGTGAAGAGCGCGCCAACCTCCATCTCGTTCGAGGTGAAATTGTCGCGAATCTGGAAGTAGCCGCCCGGCTCCGAGACATCCGCTTGCAGCTTCCAGAACTCCGCGTCGGTCAACCGAGTCGGCAGCGCGTCCGACGGCGCAGCGGGGCGGGCGCTCGGGCGAGACTCCAGCGTCGGTGCCGCCGCAACCGGCGCTGGATTGACCGGCGCCCGGGTGCATGCCGTCAGTGTCAGGAAGGAAAGGGCGATCGAGACGATTCGTCGAGTCGCGTTCATCGCTGTGCCTGAGAGAGTGGATGTACGAATATCACCGCGAACAGCCCGATGTCGCCGCCCCTTTTTCGGACGGTCTCCGCGGCGGGCGCTGACGCGTCGAGTACACCTCCCATTCCTGTAGGGCCACCGCGGCGAACGAGGCACCATCGGTCGACGCGTCGAACACGGCGCGCAAGCATCGCGTCGTCACCGGAGAGAATTCGACTTTGTTGTCGGCGTCGAGGGTGCTCGCGTACGGCGAGCTCGCGCTGACCGCTTTCCACCCGGATCCGTCGACCCAGTATTCGAGTCGCCACGCTTTGGGCGGCGCAACGCCGACGCCCGATCCCGCGGCGTGATCTCCCCAGAAGTGCAGGCTCGATCCGGTGAGCGTCTCCGGCTGCTCCCACTGATACATGATCCATTGTTGCGGCGGATTGTTACGCGACCAGGTGGCCCACATGTCGGGCGGGAGCGGCGACGTGCGCACCTTGCCGTCGTTCACCGCGCGCAACCAGTACTGCGTGGGAACTGGTAGGTTCGATGCCGAGATGCGCGCGTGCGACGCGATGTTCGCGATCGGCATGGTGTCGACCGGCGGACCGCCCGTCGGCACGACTTTCTTGATGCGCGGCGGAGTGACACCGTCGTCCCACTCGAGCCGATCGATCGCGACCGAGCGGCGAAAGTGGCCGCCGTTCCGCGCGTCGGCGGTGTGATAGACCAGGTACCATTTGCCTTTGTACTCGATGATCCCCGGATGCGACGTCGTCGACGACACCGGGTCGAGAATCACACCGCGATACGTCCACGGACCCAGCGGCGACGGCGACGTTCCGTACGCGATGCAGGCGTAGTAGACGGCTTCCGTGCACTCGGAGGTTGGGCCGGCGGTGTTCGCCGCGTACGCCATGTAATAGGTGCCGTTCCGCTTGAAGAGCCACGACGCTTCGAAGAAACCGTTCAGGGTGCGCACATCTATAGGTGTGGTCTTGAAGGTGACCATGTCGCGCTCGAGCTCGACGCCCTTCAGGCGTCCGAACGTTCCCCAATAGAGATAGACGCGCGAGTCGTCGTCGA
This sequence comes from uncultured Gemmatimonadaceae bacterium, assembly GCA_963736315.1. GTDB lineage: Bacteria > Gemmatimonadota > Gemmatimonadetes > Gemmatimonadales > Gemmatimonadaceae > JAQBQB01. The sequence continues at coordinate 822,105 of CAVTOB010000003.1, forward strand.
CGAAGATCGTGGGGTCGATGTTCTGGATGTCATTCGCGATCGGATACGACTGTGAGACGACCGGACCTTGCGGGTGCGCATCGATCCATGGACCGAGCGGTGAATCCGCGACCGCCACACCGATCGCAAACTTGTCCCTCGTCGTCGCCGCCGCGTACACGACCGGGGCATAGAGATAGAACTTCCCGCTCGGACCCTGCACGATCTGGGCGGCATACGCGCGGCCGGGTGCGGCCCATTTGAAAACCTGCTCGGGTCGCAGGAGATGCGGGTAATGCGTCCACCGGCCGGCCATCGGGTCGGTGCTCGTGACGAGCATTTGCCACTCGGGCATCTTGAAATCGTTGACGCCGGGGCCGGCCGTGTCGCGACCGGTGATGATGTAGAGTTGTCCGTTCGCGACGAGCGGGGCCGGGTCGGCGGTGTAGTCTCTTCCGTCGGCGAGAATCGGATTCGACGTTGCGCGAATGGGCCGCGTTTCCAGCTTCGGCGACTCGTCGGTGCCGGCAGTCGTTGAAACGGCGGGAACGGCGGTCGTGACGCGCGCCGAGGCCGTGCACGCCGCGATCGCAGTTAGTGCAGTGAGCGTGAGGGGACGCATCACCGGAGGACTCACCCTCTGGGCGCCGTCGCCCCTGTCGCGCGCCGCTGCGCCCGTTTCGCGCGCCAGTGAAGGACCAACCCGAGGAACGCCAGGAGGACGCCAGGGATGATGAAGGCGGCGACGTCGAGAAAGGAGCCGAAGGCCGCCATACCGTCGGACGGAGCATTGGCGCCGGTCATCCGAGACAGTCTGACCAGGTGCGCGACGCCGACCATCGCCCAACACAGGCCAACTACGACAAGCACAACGCCCACGCAGACCTCCGCGTCATGGGAGACGCCGGAAGGAAACCACGGCCGGGGAGTCGCGCCTATTGTCGCTCCAGCCCCCGTATCCGTCCAGCGCCTCATTTCCGGTCCAATTGCGCGACGTGCAATTGCGCGCTCATTTTGACGCGTCGCACGCGGGCTCTCCGGATTGTGAATAAGGTCCGCGCCCACTTAGGCCGCCCACCCACCCCACCCCGAAAGATCGCCTGGCCGGGATCTGCCCACGAATATGAACGACGCGCGCGTCGGAAGCCGCGGTGCTCTTCGATTCACCACAGTGGCCGTACTGCTCGCGCTCATCGGCGGATGCGGAGGCGGTGATACCACTGGAACCGGCGGCAGCACCGGATTTGTGGGCGACAAGTCCACGCTCACCATATCTCCAACGAGTCTCACCGTGGTGCAAGGCAAGAGCGCGACCGCGACGCTGACGCTCGTGCGCAACGGAAGCGCGGCTCAGGGTGCAACCGTGAACTTCGTGATCCAAGGCCTAAGCAAGGGGCTCTCCGCCACGTTCAATCCGCCCTCGCTCCCCCCGGGGACTTCGTCGACCACGGTGACGATCGCGGCTGCCAGCGACGCGGACATCGTTCCGAACGCACAGCCTTACGTCGTGCCCTTGGTCGGGAGTGATACGCTCGGAATCACCGGAGGCGCTCCCTCGCTCACAATCACTGTGAGGAACGGCCGACCGGGCGTGGCCGTGCAGAAGGCCGGTTCGGGAACGGGCACCGTCACGTCCAGTCCGGCGGGAATCAATTGCGGCAGCACCTGCAGCAGCCAATTCGACGGCTTGACTCAGATCACGCTCACCGCGGCGCCGGCCGCGGGCAGCGCGTTCACGAGTTGGACGGGGCTGTGCACCGGCACTTCGCTCACGTGCACGTTCACGCCGAACGATTTCGGCAATGTCGTGACCGCGACGTTCACCTCGTCGGCGCCGGCGATCGGTCTGTCCGTGTCGCCGTCGCCGGTGAGCGTGCAGGCCGGAGGGGCCGGCGCAACCGCGACGCTCACGCTTTCGAGGATCAACGGATTCGCGGATCCGGTGAATCTCGCGGTGACCTCGCCGAGCGGGCTCACGGTGTCAGCAAGTCCAACGAGCATCACGGGCACGACGTCCACGTTGACCGTGAGCGCCGCCCCGTCACTCCCCGCGGGAAGCTATCCAGTCACGATCACCGGCACCGGCACGGGCGTGACGCAGCAGTCGACGACGTTTGCCGTGCAGGTCACGCCGGGATCCAGCGGCGGCGCGACGACGTTCAACTATGCGACCTGCGAAGCGAACCAGATCCCCGTCTGGTTCGCGGTCCAGAACGGAACCGGCCCATGGACGCAAGTGACGCCGACGAACAACGCGTTCACGTTCACGATCAACTCGGCCGGCGCGATAGCGTACGTAGTCAAGGATGGCACCGATATGAAAACGACGGTGCTCTACGGCAGCGCGGCCGAGATCGCGGCGATCGCGATCGCCAATCCGTGCGGGGGCGCGCCGACGGGAACGAAGCGGATCACCGGAGCGTTCATTGCTGCCGGCGACTCCACCAACACCGTGAACGTCGTCGTCGGCGGGGCGCAATTCATCAAGCCCCTCAACACGAACAACTTCACCCTCACGATCGTGCCGAAGGGGACGCGCGATCTCATCTCGACGCGCACGTTGCTCTCCGCCCCAGGCACGGATCGGATGATCCTCCGGCGCAATACGAATTACGCGAACAACGCCAACATTCCGAGCATCGATTTCAGCAACACCAACACGACCGACGGATTCACTCCCGTGTTCGGCGGCATCGTGATCCCGAACCTCGGAACCGACCAGGGCGAATCGGAGGTGTCGCTGATCACCGTGAATGGACCTTCGGATCCGTACTTCTCGTTTTCCGAAGCCCCACGCCCCAATCTCGGATTCGAGTTCATGGGATTGCCCGATGCGCAACTTCAGGCGGGCGACTTTCACCAGGTTTCGGTTTTCGTCGCGCCGCCATCCGGCGGAACCGCCTACCGATTCATACAGGCGATCCAACATTCGGTGAGCGTGCAGACGATCTCACTCGGACCACAGCTCGGCGCCGCAGCCAAGGTGACCACACTCGGCACATCGCCGTATCTCCGCCTGCGCGCGCAGATTCCGACCCAGTCGACGTACAACGCCGGCGCGGCCGCCGATTACTTTCAAAACTCGAACTCCGTATCGTTGGTCGTGAGCGCGGCCTACGCCGGCGCGGCTTCCACCACATGGACGCTCGACATCCCGGATCTATCGGGCGCGGGCTACAACACCGCCTGGGCGCTCGTCAACGGGACGGGCGTCTCGTGGGACGTCAACGCGGTGAGCGGTAACGCTCTGCCGTTCATCGGTGGGAACCCGGTGGACAACGCGCAGATCGTGGGAGCTGGAGCGCAGGATTCAGCGTCGACGTTCGCGGCGTCGTCCCGAACCCGAATTTTCCGGCGCCCACATCGTTGACCTGAGGCCCCGGTAGTTTTCGGCGACGCGAGGACTACACCGGTTCTCGTTCAGGACGAGCAGGAGGCGAAGAGACCCGTGAATCGCCCGCACCACGGCCAGTCAGGCAGGCGTCTCAGCTTGGGCGGGATCGAGGTCAGCCGGATTGGGCTTGGCACGAATCGCCTCCGCGACACCGACGACAACGTCGCGTTCATCCGCGCCGCGGTCGACGCCGGCGTCCAGATGATCGACACGGCGCATCTCTACACCGGCGGCGAAAGCGAGAAAACAATCGGACGCGCATTGTCGTCCGCACCGTCGAGCGTGGTCGTCGCGACCAAGGGCGGCTACGGCGACGCCGGCCGCGGCAAGCCCGAGATGATCCGACAGGAAATCGAACAGAGTCTCGCGAGCCTGCGAGTCGGCCGCATCGCACTCTACTATCTCCATCGCGTCGACCCGGAGACGCCGATCGAGGAGAGTTTGGGCGCGATCAAGGAGTACGTCGACCGCGGCGCGATCGAGCGGGTCGGCGTCTCGAAAGTCGACATTCCACTCATCGAGCGCGCGCGGAAAGTGGTGCCGATCGCGGCGGTGCAGAACGAGTACAACCTCGCCAAGCGGAAGTACGACGACGTCGTCGACTACTGCGCGCGCGAGGGGATCGTCTTCGTGCCGTACTATCCGTTGCGCGCCGATCCGGGACACGCGCTGCGCGAGATCGCAGACCTGCACCAGGCCACGCCGCGACAGGTGATGCTCGCCTGGCTGTTGAAACGATCGCCGGCGATGCTGCCGATCCCCGGCACGCTGTCACTCGCGCACCTCCAGGAGAACCTCGGCGCGCTGTCGATCGAGCTGTCGGACACGGAATTCGACGTCGCTCGCGCGCGGTTGACGAACCGTTACACCGCAACGTCTTGGCGGCCCGCTTCTTCCCCTCGCCGCCAGTCGAGTTGCATATTGACCGGCCACTCCTGAGAGTGGCCGGCTTTGTCATCGGCGGTGGGCGACGCGGCCCGCCGGCTTCCGAGTCTCAATGGGTAAACTTGGCAGTCGACTTGTCGCTGGAAGTGGAGTTTCCCATCCCCTCGGTGCCGCACCACTGGCGCCCGTCGGGCAGGAACTGTCGCTTCAGGTGACCGTCGTACTGCGCCCGCGCAGACCGCACCCGCACGACGCTGGGCCCGCGATGCACCCTGCCGAGCGACCGATTCTATCGGCCGACGAACTGGCGGAGTGGTATGATCCGGGCGACCATCGTATCCGCCTCGTCAGACAGTTCGCCGACGCGAACCAACTCACCGTCACCGAGGTTTCCCGCGCCCGACACGACGTCGTCCTCGAAGCCAGGGCGGACCAATTCGCGCGGGCGTTCGGTGTGACGCTGCGGTACTTCGAGGCCGAGGGCGCGCACTACTACGCCTACGACGAGCGCGTGCGGCTGCCGCGCGAGCTGCGTGCGGTCACCGAAAACGTGCTCGGACTCGATTCCATTCCGACGCATCGCACGCATGCGAGGGCGGCGCGACGCGACACGCATGCCGCGATCCCCACGCTCGAGCGCCAGTACTGCTTCCCCGCCGTCGACGCGCGCGGCCGCCGGATCGCGCTCCTCGAGTTCGGTGGCGGTTTCTCGTCCGAAGACATTACCTCGTACGCGAGCCGCCTCGGCATCGCCGATCCGCCCGTGACGCCGGTGTCGGTTGTTGGAGCCGCAGGGCAACACGGGAGCAACGCACCGCTCGACCGCACGATTGCCGCGGGGATCGCGCGCGACTGGAACGCATCGGTTCCGTTCGCGGCGCTCGCAAAGAAATACGGCAACGATCTCGGCGCCTTCATCGCTTCGATGGAAGTCACGATGGACATCGAGCTCGCGCTGGCGCTCGGCGGCGGCGCGGCCGTCGACGTGTATTTCGCGCCGAGCGGCGTCGACGGATGGCGACGCGGACTGTACGCGGCCATCGGTCTTCCAGTCGGCGGCGCGGATGGAGCGCACCCGCCCGTACCGACGGTGATGTCGATCTCGTGGGGGGAGTCCGAATCGGTGTTCGGTCGGGACCAGCTCCGGATGATCGAGCGCACATTGATCGCGGTGCGCCGCGCGGGTGTAGCCGTCTGCTGCTCGTCGGGCGATTGGGGGAGCGTCAACGCGTCGCCCAAGCCGGGCGTTCCTGCGATCCCCAACGTGAACTTTCCGGCCTCGAGCCCTTCGGTCCTCGCGTGTGGCGGAACGCGGTTGCTCCCCGGCGGTTCTGCCGACGACTCGCGTTCCGAAGTCGCGTGGGATGAGCGCGTGTTCGGCGTTACGATGGCGACGGGTGGCGGCGTCAGCGGGTTCTTCACGCGGCCGAGGGCGCAACGCGACGTCAAGCTGCGCCCCGCCGCGCGAACGTGGCGCGCGCCGGGCCATGGGAACGGCGCAAAGCGCGCCGTACCCGACGTCGCGGCGAACGCCGCGTTCAGCTCCGGGCCCGCGATCACGTTCGCCGGCGAGGAGCTCGTTGGTTTCGGAACGAGCGCCGCGGCTCCGATTTGCGCGTCGTTGCTCGCGCGCGTGTCGGCGTCGGTCGGCCACGCGGTCGCGGGAATGGAGGGCTGGCTGTACACCGCCGACGCGAAGACCTGCTGTCGTCCGGTGACGAAGGGAGACAACGACGTCACGAACGGAAAGGTGGCGTTCTACCGAGCCGGCAAAGGATGGAACGCGTGCACGGGGCTCGGCGCGCTCGACGGTGAAAAGATCGTGACCACACTCGTCCAGACCCGCCGCGCGGAGCCGAAGCGGAAATGAGCACCGCGACATCCATCGAGACCGGACGCGTTCTCGCCGAGCGTTACCGCGTCGAACGACAGGCCGGCGAAGGTGGGATGGCGATCGTGTTCGAGGCGACGGACCTCAAGCACGGCCGGCGCGTCGCGCTGAAGGTGCTGCGCCCCGAGATCGCCACGCATCTCGCCCACGAACGGTTCATGCGCGAGATCCAGCTCGCGGCCACGCTGTCGCATCCGAACATCGTGCCGATGTACGAGTCGGGTGAAGGCGACGGGCTGCTGTTCTACGTCATGCCGTTCGTCACGGGCGAGACGCTGAGCGCTCGGCTCGCGCGGGACGGGCCGCTCCCGATCGACGACGCGTTGCGCATCACGCGCGAGGTCGGGCGCGCGCTTTCGTACGCGCACGCCGCGGGCATCGTGCATCGCGATCTCAAGCCGGGCAACATCATGTTGTCCGACGGCGTCGCGGTCGTCACCGACTTCGGCATCGCGCGCCTGGTCGGCGACGCGGCGCAGCAGCAGCTGACGCAAACGGGATTGGTCATCGGAACGCCGGCGTACATGAGCCCCGAGCAGGCGATGGGGGACGCGGCGGCGGTGTCGCCGGCGAGCGATCAGTATAGTCTCTCGTGCGTTCTGTTCGAGATGCTCAGCGGCCGGACTCCGTTTCAAGGGTCGTCGGCGCTCGCGACACTCGCGCTTCACAACTCGGGGGCCATTCCGGACGTGCGGCAGTTGCGCGACGGAATCCCGCCGGGGGTCGCCGAGGCATTGGAGATCGCGCTGGCGAAGGATCCGGCAAATCGGTTTTTGAACGTCGATGCGTTCGTACGCGCGCTCGGCGGCGACACCACCGGTGCGACGGCGCTGCGCAAGGCATCGCCGAAAAGCCGTCGGCGTTTGATGGCCGTCGGTGCGGGACTCGTCGTCGTCGCGGTCATCGCTGCCTGGTTCGTCGTGCAGCGCCGCCACGCCGCCGCCGCCCCGACGACGCCGGTCGTCGCCGTGCTGACGTTCGATCACCAGGGGCCGCCCGAAGAGAAGTATCTCACCGACGGCATCACCGACGAGCTGGCGACGCGCATCGGCGACGTGAACGGCATTCGTGTGGTGACGCGCGCCAGCGCCATGCAATACGATCTGCGCAAGCAATCGCTGCGCGAGATCGCCGCCGAGCTCGGGGTCACGCACGTCCTCACGGGCAGCGTGCGAACCGACCGCCGGCCCGACGGGACGCGGCTGATCCTCGTCTCACCGCGTCTCGTCAACGTGGCGACGGGTGCGGAGCTCTGGTCCGACCAGATCACGACGTCGGTCGGCGCGGGGGAAGTGTTCGCGGTGCAGGAGCGCATCGCGCTCAACGTGGCCCGCGTGCTCGACGTCGCGCTGTCGCCGGAAGCGACGGCGGCGCTCGCGTCTCTGCCGACCAAGGACCTGGACGCCTATCAGGCGTTCCTGCGCGGCAATCTGCACGCGTCTCAGTATCTGGTGCGGGCCGAGCAAGAACAGGCCATGGCGGATTTGACCGAGGCCGTCCGGCTCGACCCGAAGTTCGCCCTCGCCGAGGCGCGTCTTGCACAGGTGCAAGGCGGTTTCCTCAGAGTCTACGGCGGGACCCCGGACCGGCTCGCCGCGTTCAAGGCCTCCGTCGACCGCGCGATGGCCCTCGCGCCAGACTTGCCGCAGTCGCGCATCGCGCTCGGCATGTGGTACAGCTTCGGGCTCGGCGATCGCGCCCGCGCGCTGAAGGAATTCGAATCGGTGAAGGCACGTCAGCCCAACAACGCCGACCTCTTCGTGCAGATCGGCCGCTTGAATCGGTCCGCAGGCGACAATGTTGCCGCAGTCGCGAACTTCGAGCGCGCGTTGGAGCTCGACCCGCGTTCGACGACGGATCTGTTCGAAGACGCCGTCTCGCTGTTCATGTTGCGACGCATGGCCGATGGCAAGCAGTGCCTCGCGCGAGCGCTCGCGATCAGCCCCGATTGGCTTCCGGCGCGGATAGGCATCACGCAGTTCCTGCTCTTCGAGGGAAAGACCGACGAGGTGTACCAGAAAATGGGCGAGCTGGCCGAAGTGCCCGGCATCGTCCAGCAGCTCATCAGCGATCCGCTGTACCGGTTTCGCTGGGAGATCGGCCTGCCGCCCGTTTACGAGCAGCGGCTCGAACGAATGTCGATCGGCGACGCGCGCGTGGACAGCGCCGAGTTCTATCGCGCCAAGGGTAGGCTCTACGCGAGGCACGGCGATCACGAGCGCGAACGGGCATACTTCGATTCGGTCCTCGCGGTGCTCGAGCCGCGGCGACGCGTCTCGCCTGTCTCGCAGTTCACGCACGTCGATCTCGGGTTTGCGTACTCGGTCGCCGGCCGCACCGCGGAGGCCCGCGCGTACGCCGACAGTGCTCGAGCGCTCGGCGGCTTGAAGATGGATGCGTTCCGCGGATGGTTCGCCAGTTGGGAGATCGCGCGCCTGTACGCCCGCCTCGGGGCGGCCGACGAGGCGTTCGACGTCCTCCGCCAGGTCGGGGCGGCGAACTACGTCAACTTCGTTCGCGCCGATCCGGCGTTTGCTCCATTGCGCGCCGATCCGCGGTTCGCCGCTCTGATCGCGAACGCCAAGTGACGGCGTCGACCGCGGCCGGTCCGACCCTCGCCCTACCGCAGCGTCCCGCGTTCGGCCGCCATCTGGCCGTACACGTGGTCGACGGCGACGGCGTTGCGCTGCTCGGCGAACGAACGTCGGTCGTGCTGGCTGGCGGGTTGTACGAGCGTCTCGCTTCGCTGCTCGATGGGACGCGCTCGCCTGACGAAGTGGCCGAACTGCTCGAGAACGAGCACGACGCCGCGGAGGTGTACTATGCGATCGCGCTGCTCGCCGCGGATGGTCACGTCGTGGACGACGCCGACCGGACCGACGTCGCGTCTCGTCGCGTCGCCGTCATGAGCGTCGATGGCGAGATCGGCGCATGGGCATCGGCGCTCTCGGCGTATGGATTCGACGTGCGCGACGACGCGGACGTCGTGCTGCAACTGGTTTCCGATTATCGCGCGCCGGCACTTGGCGCGTGGAATCGCCGCGCCTTGATCGAGCGGCGGCCGTGGCTGTTGGTTCGACGGCACGGAACACGAGCCTGGATCGGGCCGTTGTTTCAGCCGGGACGAGGCCCTTGCTGGGAGTGCCTGCGCCACATGCTCGAGCGCAACGACGTCGTGCGTTCCTTTCTCGAGCGGCGGCTCCAGCAGACGCCGAACGTGCCGAGCGATGCCGATCCGTGGACGGAGGCAACGCTGATCGGACTCGCCAGCGGGCGGTTGGCGCGTGCATTGCGCGACGGTGACGACGACGACTCCTGCATCACGATCGTGGACACGATGACGCTCGAGTCGAGCCGCCACGTCGTTGCGCGCCGGCCGCAATGTTCGGCATGCGGCGACCCGGATCTCTACGCGCGCCAAGTCTCGGAACCGTTCGAGCTCCGGCCGGCACCGAAGCGATTCACCGCGGATGGAGGACACCGCACCGTGTCGCCCGAAGCGACCGTGACTCGGCTTCAGAGTCTCGTCGACCCGGTGACGGGTGTCGTCAGGGCACTCGTGCGCACCACACCGGCTGATTCGGTGCTGCACGTATACACAGCGGGTACGAATCCCGTCTTTCTGCACCGTGATCTCACGGGTCTTCGCTCCGGTTTGCGGCGCGCGAGCAGTGGAAAGGGTTTCTCCGACGCCCAGGCGCGCGCGAGCGCACTCGCCGAGGCGCTCGAGCGGTATTCGGCGAGCGCGCACGGCGACGAGCCGCGCGTGCGCTCGACCCTTGGTGCGATGCGCGAACGGGGCGCGATCGACCCGCGCGACGTCATGCTGTTCAGCGAGGCTCAGTACGCCTCGCGGACCGGCCCCGCCACGCAGAAAGCGGTTCACGACTTCGTTCCGGATCCGATCGACGAGGATACCGAATTCGATTGGTCGCCGGCGTGGTCGTTCACGGAGCAGCGGGTGCGCTACCTGCCGACGTCTTTTCTCTACCTCGGCCATCGCGCTCCAGGGCTCGGCGTCCACTGCAATGGCGACTCGAATGGATGCGCGGCCGGCAACACGCGCGAGGAGGCGTTGCTGCAGGGGTTGTGTGAGCTGATCGAGCGTGACGCCGCGGGTATTTGGTGGTACAACCGAGTCAGTCGCCCGGCCCTCGACATCGACGATTTCGACGGGCCTGAATGGGAAGCGACGCGCGCCTTCTATAGAAGGGAACACCGAGACGTCTGGCTTCTCGACCTCACCAACGACATCCGCGTTCCAAGTGTGATCGCCGTGTCGCGGGCCGCCGATCGCGACGGAAAGGAGATTCTCGCCGGCCTCGGCACTCATCTGGACATACGAGTAGCCGCGATGCGCGCCGTCAGCGAGATGAATCAGATGTATTCCGCGCTCGACCTGCTGCGACGCGGCACAGGCGTGAATGCGGCGCTCGCCGCGTGGCTGAGCGACGCGACGATCGCCAACCAGCCATACCTCGCGCCCGCACCGGGCGCGGTCCTCCGGCGGCGTGATTACGAGGACATGAGCGGCGCCGACATCGTCGACGACATTCGTGCGATTCAGCGCATGATCGAGGCGCGTGGCATGTCGGTCCTCGCCTGCGATCAGACGCGGGCCGACGTTGGCCTGCCGGTGGTGAAGGCCATCGTTCCCGGACTGCGCCATTTCCGAGAGAGGTTCGCGCCGGGGCGCCTGTACGACGTCCCGGTCGATCTCGGATGGCGCACGCATCGCACCGGCGAGGCGGAGTTGAATCCGGTCGCCTTCTTCCTCTAGTCCGCTTCTCTTCTGCAGGTGCAGCACCGCGGTCGCAGCATTCTCCCTTCCCCGTTGGCCCGCAGCGTCCCACTACCAGAGGATCGTCGAAATGGCCGAAGACAACCGCAAGAAGATCGGCAAAGTCATCGCTCGCGCCTGGCTCGACAAGGACTTTCACGCGAGGCTCATGAAGGATCCGCACGCCGTTCTGACCGAGGCCGGCATCCACGTGAAGGGCAAGGTTCACGTGCACCAGAGCACAGATGCCGACCAGCATCTCGTGATTCCCAAGCGTCCCGACGCGCTTGACGAGCACGTACGCAAGCAGAAGGAAAAGCCGGGAACTTGCTCCCACGATCCGCAACTCTGCTCCATCGGTCCCGAGCTTTGCTCGGAGGTCGGAAACTGCGACGCCGCGCCGCAGCTCTGCTCGATGTAGGCCCGGTGGGATCCTCGTTGTACGTATCACTGGCTCCTGGCGGGACGGCGCATACGCCGTTCCGCGCGGCGCCAGCTCCGCTCGACGCACTGCTGGCAGACCAGTGCGCGATGTCGGAAATCGAAGATCGGCTGCTCGACGTCGGCGACGTCGAAGCGTTGGCGTTGTGGCACGCGCTCCAGCCGGCGCTCGAATGCGAGGGCCGTCTCCGCTATCGCGTTACTCGCGACGGCGAGCCGGCTTTCTCCTTTGTTCCCGCCGCACCGCTCGCGTCGCCGATCGACGCGAGCACGGACGGCGCCGTGCGGCTTTCACGCTTTGCGTATTTGCGTCGCGACGGTGACGGCCTCGTACTGGAATCGCCGCGGGCGCGCGGCCGAGTCGAGGTGCACACGTCGTACGGCGTCGAGCTGGTCGCGTGTCTCGCCACGGCGCACACCACGGCGCAGGCAGCAGAGCGTCTCGGCAAGGACGCGGCGTTCGTTGAGGCGGCGATCGCATTGCTGCGCGCGGCGAATCTCGTGCTGCCCGCCGCCGACACTGGTGAAACGCCCGAGGACCTCGACGCTCACACGCGATGCTGGGAGTTTCACGATCTGGTGATGCATGGGCGCAGCCGCACGTTTCGTCGCGACCTGCGCGTCGGTGCCACCTATCGGTTCGGCAAGAGGGCCGATGCGCGCGCCGAGCCGGCCGCGAATCCTCCGTCGGGAACGATCCGCCTCGCGCGTGCCGACGTCGCGGCGTTGTCCGACCATGACGTTCCGTTCACGCGAGTTCTCGAGTCGCGCCGGTCCCTTCGGTATCACGCACCGGAGCCGATCACCATGGAGACGCTCGGCCAGTTTCTCTTTCGAACGGCGCGCGTCGGCGATGACGCCCGCTTTCGCCTCTATCCCGGCGGCGGCGCGTGCCACCCACTCGAGATCTACGTCATCGCGGCTCACTGCGCGGGACTGGATCCAGGCCTCTATCGCTATCTCGCGACGAGCCACGAGCTCCTGCCAATCGAAGCCGACCCCGACGTCGTGCGGTCCTTCGTGCGCAACTCAGCGGTGCCAATGGATCGCGGCTCGGCGCAGCAGGTTCAGCTCGTCTTCACCGCGCGGTTCGACAAGATCAATCGCCGGTACGAGGGCAACGCGTACGCGCTGATCCTCCAGGAAGTCGGCGCGCTGTATCAGACCATGTATCTGGTCGCCACCGCGATGGGACTCGCGCCCTGCGCCGTTGGCGGCGGGAACGCCGAAGCGTTTGCCCGTGTGATCGGGACCGACCCGCTGGCAGAGGCGTCAGTGGGCGCGTTCGTTATTGGAACTCGCTAACAAGCTCTGCCCGGTCCACCGGTCCACCGGTCCACCGTCGCTACTGCGCGTTCACTTCGCTCGCCGCGCGGAGACCCGACTCGAGCGCGCCCTGCATCCACGCCGGAAGGGCCGACGTGGCTTCTCCGGCAAAATGAATGCGGCCCTCGGGCGTGGCGAGCAACGGATACAGCGTCTGCATCTGCCCCGGCTTGAACCAACCGTAGCCGCCGCGGGCCCACGGCTCGGCGTCCCAGATCTTCGTCATCACGCGCCCGGTATAGTGCGACTTGGCCCCCGGGAACACGCGCTCGACCTGATCGAGCGTGTACATCACACGCGCCGCATCGCTCATCGCCGCGAACTCGCGCGCCCGCTGGCCGGTGATGTAACAGTCGAGGATGCCCGGCGTTCCGGATTGCAGAGACGTCGCCTCCTCGATCCAGAAGCCTGGGATCGGCGCGTTGTCCGAGACCGGCAGATCCGTCGACGCGAGCCCTTCGAGTCCTGAGTCGAGCCAAAAGCGTTGGTCGAACTGAAGAAAAAGCCGAGTGACCGACGTGTACGGAAGTTCGGCGACGACACGCGCTTTTTCTGGAGACAACGCCGGCGCAACGTCGACCGATCGGAAAGTGCTCAGAGGAATCGCGCTGATGACGTAGTCGCCTGTCACCGGTGCCGCCGTGCCCGAGCAGAAGACGCGCACACCTTTCGCATCCTGCTCGATGCGAGTCACCGGCGCGCCGTAACGGAGCCGCGCGCCGAGTCCTTTAGCGAACGCGATTGGCAGCGCGTCGTTGCCGCCCTGGATGTGGTAGACGCCGTGCGGATCGACGTTCGCCACGTTCGTGATGGCCGCCGCCGGAACGGGGCGAGTGAACGTGGGCGTGCTGCGTTGAGCCGTCGCGGTTCCCGTCGTCGCGTTGACCGCCGCCAACGCGTTTGCCGGCGTAGGAGTCTGTGCGCGATACAGATGCGTGGCCGGGTGCGCGGGCGCGGCGGTCGCCGGCGTGTCCGTCGACGGGGCGACGATGGTGTTCGCCATGTCGCGAAGAATCAGCAGCGCGGAGCAGGCATCGACCCCGTCGCCCCAAAGATCGAAGAAGCCGCGACGGATCACGGAGATCGCGCCCGGCGAGGCGCCCGCGTTCGCCAGGAACTGCGCGAAACTGATCGTGTCGAGCGCGTGCAAGGATGCCGGCGGCCAATCCGCCGCGCGCGGCGGCTCCGACAGAATCGACTCCAACGCCGACTGCGTGTACTGCTTGAGCCAATCCGGCGGCGTGCTCGCGAGCTCTGCGGCCGTGAGCGTGACCGGCCATTTTGCGCGGACCTGATCGTCGATGCGCCAGCCTGCGAGATAGTCGGTGCTCCGGCCCTGCTTTCCGTACGACACGAGGCCGAGCCCAAAGTACAGCGCGAAGCCCACGGTGTACGTGTGCGCCCCCGGCACGAACGCCGCGCCCGCCTCGGCGTATTGATTGTCGGAGAAGGCGCTGCGGAGCGTGCAGACGCGCCCACCCGGGCGATCGCTCGCCTCGAGGACGACCACGTCGTGTCCCGCGTTGAGGAGCGCGTGCGCGGCGACCAAGCCGGCGAGTCCGGCCCCAACGACGATGACTTTCTTTGGCGCGCCGTTGGCAGCGAGCTGCGCCGGCGGGAACGACGGATACGGGAAGGAGTTCATGGGCGGACGGACGCGAGCGGGTGGAATTTCGACCCAACATTACGGTCGCAGACCGATCGGCGTTAGACCTGGCGCCGGGGGGATGCCGACGTAGTCGGGTAATAAGCCTGACAGGCGGACGCCGGGGTCGAACTGAAGTTCAACGCATGTCCACCCAAGTACTCGAACGGATCGAGGCGCTCGCTCCGCTCGTCGGCAACACACCGCTCGCAGCGATCGACTTCAGCTTTCGCGGAACACGACGCACGATCTACGCGAAACTGGAATCGATGAATCTGACGGGAAGCGTCAAGGATCGCATGGCGCTCCATGTGTTGCGGCGCGCCTATGAGTCGGGCGAGCTCCGGCCGGATGGACGCATCATCGAGGCGACGAGCGGCAACACTGGGATCTCGTTCGCGGCGCTCGGCCGCGCCCTCGGCCATCCCGTCACGATCTTCATGCCGGACTGGATGTCCAGGGAGCGTATCAACCTCATTCAGTCGCTGGGGGCAAACATCGAGCTCATCTCCCAGGAGGATGGCGGATTCCTCGGCTCGATCGAACGCGCCGAGGCGCTTGGCCGCGGGACGCGTGGTTCATTTCTGCCGCGTCAGTTCAGCAATGCGTTCAACGCCGAGGCACACGAACTGACGACTGGGCCGGAGATCGCCGCCCAACTCCGCTCGGTGACGGTGCAGGGCCCCGACGCGTTCGTCGCAGGGGTCGGTACCGGCGGCACCGTGATGGGTGTCGGAGAATTCCTTCGTTCTAATCGACCGGACGTTCGAATCTATCCACTCGAACCATCCAACTCGCCTACGCTGAGCACGGGCCGCAAGGTTGGGCGGCACCGCATCCAGGGTATCTCGGATGAATTCGTGCCGGCAATCGTCGATCTCGGGTTCCTCGACCACGTGATCGCGGTCGATGACGGCGACGCGATTCTCATGGCGCAGGCGCTCGCCGCGTCACTCGGTCTGGCCGTTGGCATCTCGTCCGGCGCGAACTTTCTCGGTGCGCTGATCGCGCAGGAGGAGCTCGGAGCGGACGCCGTGGTCGCAACGGTGTTCTCGGACTCGAACAAGAAGTATCTGAGCACCGATCTGATGCGCGAGGAGCGCGTGAAGCCCGGATTTCTGTCACCAGACGTGCGGCTCGAGCGCTACCGAATTCTGCCGAGGCGATGCGAGTTCTGTCCGCCGGCGGTTCAACGCACGCGGGTGCTCGCCGGAACGCCGTAGTTTACGAAGCGTTCGCTCCTGCGCACTGAGATCTTCGAGGGCATCAAGAGCCGCGACATCGCCGGTTTCCTGGGAATCGACCTGCTCCGCCGCGACCAGGCGAGTGAAGTGGAGTTCGTCACGATCATGTGGTTCGAGTCGCTCGACGCGGTTCGGACGTTCGCCGGCATCGATTACGAGACGGCCGTCGTTCCGCCGGCCGCACGGGCTGTCTTGAGCCACTTCGACGCACGATCGGCGCATTACGAGGTTCGAGAACGCCGGACTGCCTAGGGGCCTGCGCGTGTGTCGCGCCTGTCGATTTGGCCCGGCTTCTTCCGTCATTCCGATGTCCCGCTCCATCATCAACTCCAACCGGACATCCGACAAATGCGCTACGCCCTCCTCATCCACTACCCGCAGCCTGCCGTCCCAACGATCACCGAAGAGCAGATGCGGCAAGGCATGGCCGCCTTCCAGGCCTACGCCAAAGCGCTCGACGACGCCGGTGTGCTTCGCTCGGCCGAAGTCCTGCAAACCGTGGCGAACGCTACCAGCGTCTCGATGAAGCAGGGCAAGCTCCAGGTGCAGGACGGCCCTTTCGCCGACACGAAGGAAGCGTTCGCCGGCATCTTCACGCTCGACGTCCCCGACCTCGACGCGGCGCTCGCATGGGCCGAACAGTGTCCGGCGGCGCACTGGGGCACGGTGGAGATTCGCCCGTCGGCCGTGCGATTCGTCGACGGTGCGTGGGTGAGAGCGGCCTGACGCTCGCACTCCAGCGCGCGATGACCACCGAGCATGCGATGGCGCGAGCCGAGGAAGTGGCTCGCGCCTCGTACGGCCGTCTGCTCGCGATTCTGGCCGCGAAGGACGGCGACATCGAGTCCGCCGAGGATTGCCTCGCTGGGGCGTTCGCGCAGGCGTTGAGCACGTGGCCGCGCACGGGAGTGCCTGACCACCCCGAAGCGTGGATCCTCACCGTCGCGCGCAACCGTCGCCAAGACGTGCGTCGCTCGGCCGCGTATCAACTCACCGACTCGATCGACGACGTCTCGCACCGCGGCGCGCTGTCGGCGTTTTCGGCGCTTTCGACGGTGAGTGAGATCGATCCCGACGCGATTCCGGACCGGCGACTCGCACTGCTGTTCGTCTGCGCGCACCCGGCGATCGATCCGGCCGTCCGCACGCCGCTCATGCTGCAAACGGTGCTCGGCTTCGACGCCGACGACATCGGGCGTGCGTTTCTCGTGCCGCCGGCGACGATGGCGCAGCGTCTCGTACGCGCCAAACGCCGGATCCGCGACGCGCGCATTCGGTTCGCGATCCCCGACCGCGCACAAATGCCGAAGCGGCTCCCGCCGGTGCTCGAGGCAATCTACGGCGCGTACGCCATCGATTTTTCGCTGGTCGCCGGAACGTCCGAGCGCGAGTCGCTATCCGCCGAAGCCCACTTCCTGGCGACGACGCTCGCCGAGCTGTTGCCCGGCGAGCCCGAAGCACTCGGCCTCGCCGCACTGATCTCGCTCTCACTCGCGCGGCGCGACGTGCGCGCGTCGTCCGAGGACTTCGTCCCGCTCGACGAACAGGATCCGTCGCGATGGGACTCGGAGCTCATCGCGCTCGGCGAGCGCTACTTGCGGCATGCGAGCGCGTTCCAATCCATCGGCCGCTTTCAGCTCGAGGCCGCGATCCAATCGCTGCACTGCGCGCGCGCGACCTCCGGCGTCGTCGATGCACGCGCGCTGCTCAAGCTGCACACCGCTCTCATCACGGTCGCCCCCACACTCGGCGCACGCGTCGCGCACGCCGCGGCACTCGGCCGCGTCGAGGGTTCATCCGCCGGTCTTGCCGCGCTCGACGCGATCGATGACGAGGCAGCCCAGCGCTTCCAACCCGCGTGGGCCGCCCGCGCGCATCTTCTCGTGGAAGCCGGCCGCTGCCACGAGGCGCTGCTCGCCTACGATCGCGCGATCTCGCTCACGACCGCCGCCGCCCCGCGCCGCTATCTCGAGCGGCGCCGCAGCGAGGCCGTCCGCCGCTAGCCAGGCAGCTTCGCGCCGATCACGTCCGCCGACTCGATCGTGGGCGGAGCCGACAACAATGCCGGCGCCTGCGCCATCAATGCTTGGGCGATAGGCCCCGTGAGGTGAGCCTTCCGTCCGCTTTCGTCGGCGAACGAATCGAAGATCGCGAAAGTCGTGGGACCGAGACGCAAGGCGAACCAGAGCGGCGTCGTGGTCTCTTGATTCGCCATCTCCAGTCCTTGCTGGAGAAACGCGAGCACGTCGTTTTCTTTGCCCGGCTTTGCTTCCAATCGAACGAACAATCCGACTTTGAGGGTGCCGGTTGCCGCGGCTACGGGTGTCATGTTCGGTCTCCTGTCGTTGGGTGTGCTGTTGCCCCGAGGCGCGAACGTTAGCGGCGATGTTCATTCGCATACAGTGTCGCGCGCCCCGACTTCTACGGCTGATCTTGCCATTACCTCGACGTATCCGGCGTGGGATGTCCGGGTTCATGGCTGGGATTCGTTCCCCTCGTGAACCCGACCCATCCCACCACTCGAAAGCTGGGGCTCACATGAAACGAACTGTGCCGTTCCTCGCGCTTGCCGTCGCGCTCGCCGCGTGTAACTCCGACGCGCCTATCCCGACGGCGAACCGCATGTCGCACGCCGGCGGTCTGATGCTTTCCGACCTGACGCAGGCGTCGCAGGCAAAGACGCTCAACGACCTGAAGAATCTCACCGCGCCGCTGCATGACGTCGACGCGGCGTCGGCTCAGCACTACAGCCTTCTCGTCGCGCCGCCGGCCACCGAGGGCGACGGATGCATCTCCGACCCGATGCTCGGCGGCATGGGCTATCACTACTCGCGCTTCGACAACCTCGGCGACGATGCGATCGATCTCCTGAATCCGGAGTTCCTCGTCTACGCGCCCAAGAACGGGCCGCGCAAGGATGACGTCGCGCGAACAAGGCTCGCCGCGGTCGAATATTTCCTCCCATTCAGCGCGAAGTGGCCGGGCCCGAACCAATCCGGATTCACGAAGGCGCCGTCGCTGCACGATTTCCCGTCGACGGGCAACCTGCCCGACGTCTCATTCACCGCCACGGACCGGTTCGGCGGCTGGATGTTCCACATCTGGCTCTGGGAGAACAACCCGGCCGGAATGTTCGAGAACTTCAACGGCTCGGTTCCGCTCTGTCTGCCTGTGGCCCCTGCGGCGGCCGCGGGGAGGTAGTCGCTTCCGCAGCGAGCGCGTCTTGACGAGAACCGTTTCGATAGATAGAATGCCTACCGTCTACGGTAGGCATTCTATCTATCACCATGCCCGCGAAATCAACCGTTGAGACCAAGAGCGACGTCCTCAAGGGGACGCTGGAGATGCTCGTTCTCCATACGCTCACCATCCAGTCGATGCACGGCTACGCGATCGTCCAGCACATCAAGCGGCTGACGGACGACGCGCTCCACATCGAGGCGGGGTCGCTCTACCCCGCGCTCGAGCGCCTCGAGAAGAAAGGTTGGGTCACTTCGCGCTGGGAGGAATCACCCACCGGACGCCGCGCGCGCTATTACACGGTCACGGCGGCTGGTCGCAAGCAACTGGGAAAGGAAGTTTCCGGGTATGAGCGCGCCGTGTGGGCCATCGCGCGCGTCCTCGACCGCGCCTGATCGCCGGCTCCCCACAGTGTCACTTATCGACGGCGTGCGCTACCGATTGCGATCCTCCTGCGAGGGAGGTCGCACGCCCGCAATCTGAACGACGAGGTCGCGCATCATCTCGAGCTCAGTGCGATAGAAGCGAAGTCGGACGCCGGCGGCGCGATGTCGGATGACGGCGCCCATTGGCGCGCGCGGCGCGGGTGCGGAAATACCACCTACTCGAACGAAGAACGTCGCTCGATCGCCGGACTCACCATGTTCGACGCGGCTGGGCAAGACGTGCGTTTCATCCTTCGGCTCCTCCGACGGCGCGCCGCGTTCGCCGCCGTCACTGTCGCGACGATCGCGCTCGGCATCGAGTCGATCCGTCGATACTTTCGCGAGGAGCTCGACCAGGACATCGGCGATCTGAAGGCGGCCCTGCTCTTCGACTACTTCGTCGCCGAGCACGGACCGACGATCTACAACCAGGGAATCGCCGACGCTCGAGCGTTCTTCGAGGAGCGCTCCGCGGACCTGGCCGCGATCTGCTATCAAGTCGAATTCCCGTTCTGGGAGCGGAATGCGCGGCCGGACGCGAGCCAGTCGTCGCCCAAACGCGGGCGCAAGTGAAAATACGCGCGACGCTCCTGGTGACGATCGTGGCCGGCTGCATTCACACGGCGCCGACGCCCGCGCCGGGTACGTGGGTCACTTCCGACTCCAGCCAGTACTCGCCGGTCGCCCGCTTTCGCGCGAAGACTCGGCTCGATCCATCCGCGATTCGCATCGCGATCGACTCCGGATCGCTCAGCGTGCCGGGCGAAGTGATTCCCGATTCGCCGCCGATCATGGGACCGCTCTTTCTGACCGCGATTCTCGCCGTGCCAGACTCCGGATCGATGGCGATCGTCAACCCGGCGGCGGGACGCGCTCCGGCCGAGCGTCGCGGATGGAATCCGCTCGCGAGCAGCGATTCAGTTCTGCTCCTGACGCAGTTGCACTACGGCGAGCGGGCGTCGTTCAAGGACCTGACACTCGTGATTCCATCCGGGAGCATTCCGGCGGGTCCGAGCTGGATCATCTACAGGATTTCCGGGAACGCGGTGGAAATGATCGCCCCGATGGCGCCGGGCGGCAGCATTCAACGCCGCGATCATCCCGGCGCGGTTCGCGTGTACGCATGCGGCGACCGCGATCTGCGCGGCACTTTGGACGCGGCCCGCGCGGCCAGTCTCCGCCGCGCGTACGGGATCGCGTGCTAAGGTGACGGCAAGGCGAGTTTTGCAAGGACCGCCTGAAATCGCGGTTCCCCGTGGAGATCCTTCAAGAAGGGTTGTGTCGCGATTGAGTACATCCAGTCGGATCGCTCGGCCAGGCCCTGCTCCAACGCCGTCAAAGCCGCATCGCGCTCGCCAAGATAGAAAAGGACCTCGGCCCTATAGAGCGCTGGAAACTTGCTCTGATCGATAGGAGCGAGCAGCTCGCGCGCGTCACGAGCGCGGCCTGCCATGGCGAAGGTCATAGCGAGGCCCCAGACATAGAACGGCGCGTGGTTGCCGCGTTCGACCAGCTCGCTCATGATCCGAATGCTCTCGTCGTACTTGCCTTGCAGGCCGAGCATCGCGCCGAGAAAGAGATAGGCCCGAAGAAACGCCGGATTGATCGCGAGCACGTGACGAAACCGCGCTTCGGCACGCGGCAGATCGCCCGCCAGCATGTGGATGATTCCGATGTTCATGTGCGGAAGCACCGAGACCGGATCGAGAAGAAGTGCACGCTCGGCGATCGGCATGGCCTCGTCGAACCTGCCGATGCCGGCCAGAAAGGCCGACAGCCAGCGGTGCGCCGTTTCGTGATTGGGGTTCAGCTCGATCGTGCGGCGAAGTTCGCGCAGCACACCGTTCCAATCCCACTCCCAGTACATCTTCACGAAGCCGAGCGACGCGTGCGCCTCGGCGAGCGACTCGTCGAGCTCCAGCGCGCGGCGCGCGGCGTCCGTCGCGACCGGGTACATCTCGGCGGCATCGGCGAACTGCCACGACGCCAGCACGGCCGAGGCGTCCGCCAGCCCCGACCAAGCGGGGGCATACGCCGGGTCGAGCGCCAGCGCTTGCTGGAACAGTTCGCGCGCGCGACGCATGCCCGACTCGCTGCGCTCGGACCAGTGATGCCGTCCCAGCAGGTACAGGTCGTACGCCTCGAGACTGCGCGTCGCCGCCACCGGCACCTGGCCGCGCAGTTTTCCCAGCTGCAGCGCACCGGCGATCGTGTCCACGACCTGCCTTGTGATTTCGTCCTGGAGGGCGAAGACGTCGTGGACCGTGCGATCGAACGTGTCGGACCAGAGCGCCGAATCCTCGGAAGCGCGGATCAGCTTCGCGGAGAAACGAAGCCGATCACCGGCACGACGCACGCTTCCTTCGACGACGAACTCCACGCCGAGCTGCGCGGCGATCGCGGTGAGCGGAAGCGACTGGCCGCGAAAGGACGCCGCCGACGTGCGAGAAACGACGCGCAGCCCCTCGAGGCGCGACAGCGCCAGCGTCAGCTCTTCGGTGAGTCCCTCGCCGAAGTATCCGTCGTCCGGCGTGCCGCCGATCGTGTCGATCGGAAGCACGGCGACCGACAGCTGCGCCGCGGCGGCGACCGCGCCGGTGAGCGGCGATCGCGATGCCGCCGGGCGCTCGGCGCTCGTGGCGAGCGCGGAGGCAAACTCGCGGGCCGACGACGGACGATCGCTCGGCTCTTTGGCCAGGGTCCGCGTGAGCGCCGCCGAAACGGCCGCGGGAATGTCGGAGCGCGCGGCGAGTGGATCCGGCGGCGCCGCCGTGAGATGCTTTGAGAGAACACTCATGGGCGTCGGGCCGGTGAACGGCGGCGCGCCGACGAGCATCTCATAGAGCACACAGCCGAGCGCGTAGAGGTCGGACCGGGCGTCGAGGTCGCGCTCGCCCAGCGCCTGCTCCGGGCTCATGTAGGCCACCGTTCCAATCGTCAGCCCCGCCTGAGTCATCGGGTCCGCCGGCCCGGCGCCGGCGGTCGCGCGGGCGATGCCGAAATCGGCGAGCAACGCATGTCCGCTGCGCGTGAGCAGAATGTTCTCCGGCTTCACGTCGCGATGAATGACCCCTTGGTCGTGTGCCGTCTGCAGGGCATCGGCGATCTGGCGCGCGACCTCGAGCGCCTGCTCCACGGGGAGTCGCCCTTCGCGCACCAGCCGCGCGCGCAGCGACTCGCCGTCGATGTACGGCATGACGAAGTAGAGCGCGCCCGCGGCCTCGCCTGAATCGTGGAGCGGGAGAATGAACGGATGACGAAGGTTCGCCAGGACGCGAATCTCGCGATGGAACCGGTGCACATCCACCGGGAGGTCGCCACGCAGGACCTTGATCGCCACCGAGCGATCGTGTCGCAGGTCTCGCGCGAGATAGACTGTCGCCATACCACCGGCGCCGAGCTCTCGTTCGATGATGTAGCGATCAGCCAGCGACGCGGCCAGATCGCCCGGGGGGGTCGTCATCTCGGAAACATGAGCCCGTATCCGGTGGATCGCGATGGGTTGCGCCTGACGACCGATCGGCGCGGCCAGAAAATCATGGCACGACGAGCGGCTTGCCCTCCGCGTCGAAGACCTCGACGGCGCCGAACTTGGCGAGGATGTCGCGAATCTTCGTCGCGTCGCCCACGGCGACGATCTGAAGACGTGACGGATCCCAGTACTTCTTCGCCGCGCTCTGCGCCTGCTCGGCGGTGATGGCCGAGACCCGCGCCGGATATGTGTCCCAGTAATTCGCCGGCAGCCCGAGCTCCCACGCGTCGAGTGAGTAGCTGAGTATCTGCTGCGGCGACTCGAGCGAGAGCGCAAACTGCGCGACGAGCGCGCGCTTCGAGTCGGCGAGCTCCTTCGCCGGCACGGGTTTGTCGCGCATCTCGGCGATCTCCGCCATGAGATCGCGCAGCGCCGGTTCCGTGACTTCAGTCCGCACGCTCGTCGACGCCGTCCATGCGCCGACGAAGGGAGACGTTTGGATGCTGCTGCCGATTCCGTACGTGTAGCCCTTCTCCTCGCGCAGATGCCGGAAGAGGCGGCCCATCACGCCGCCGAGCACGCGGTTGGCGACCGCAAGCGACGTGTAGTCGGCATTCGTGCGCGTGAGTCCCTGCGTGCCGACGTACAACGTCGTCTGCACGGAACTCGGGCGGTGGACGAGGTAGACCTTGGGCGCGCCCATCGGTCCCGGATCGCTCACTTTCGCCGGCGTCGTTCCCGCGCGCTTCCAGTCGCCGAGGTATTTCGTCGCGAGCGAGCGCGCCTGGTCGAGCGTGATGTCGCCCGAAAAGGCGAGCACCGCATGATCGGGCACGTAGTGCGTGCGCTGATACTCGGCGAGATCGGCGACGGTGACCGCGTCGATCGCCGACGCGCTCGGGAAGATGCGGCTGGCCGGATGCGTGCCGAATACCACTTTGTTGAACATCTCGTTGGCGAGAAACGCGGGGTTGGTGCGAAGCTGCGTGAACTGCGGCTTCGTCCGAGCCTTGTACCGGTCCCATTCCGCCGGCGCGAACGCCGGATGCAGCAGCACGTCCGCCGTGAGCTCCATCAGTTTGGGCAGCGATTCGGTGAGAGCGCTGCCGTCGATCTCGCCGTTCGTGGACGACGTGCCGCCGCTCGTGAACAGGCTCGCTCCGATCGTCTCGAGCGCTTCGGAGATCTGCGCGGACGTGCGCGTCGCCGTACCCTCGCGCATCAATGCGGCGCTCCACGCGGCGAGTCCGCCGCGGTCCGCCGGATCGTAGTAGCCCCCCGCCCCCGGAATCATGAGCTGGAAGGTCACCTGCGGCACCCGATGATCCTCGAGGACCATCAGACGCAGCCCGTTCGGAAGCGTTGCTTCGGTGGCCTTGGGCAGCGTGACCTTGAGCACCTCGTTCGAGACGGGCGCTTTGCCCTTGAGGACCATCTGCGTGGTCGGAGGCGGCTGTTGGCCGGCCGGCTGCTGGGCGGCGAGCGGCGCGGCGACCATCAGCGCCAGCATGCGAATCGTCGTCATGGTCAGTTTCCTCCCCGGCCGGAAGTCTTTGGCATCGTTACGACGACGCTGCGATTCGTCTTCACGAGATACTGCTTCGCGACGCGCTGCACGTCGGCGGCGGTGACTTTCTCGATGCGCGCCTCGCGCTTGGACAGGAGGTCGGGATCGTCGTAGAACATCGCGTTCTGCGACATCACGATGGCGCGTTGCAGCGAGCTGCCCAGACTGGCGACGTAGCTGCGGCGAGCGGCGACGCGGGCCTTCTCGAGCTCCCAGTCGGCGATCGGCCCGGTTTTCACCTTCTCGAACTCGGCGTCGATCGCCGCCTCGAGGTCGGCGACGGATTTGCCGGGTGTCGGCGTCGCGGTCACCGAGAAGAGTCCGGGGCCGCGCGACTCCGCAACGCCGGCGAACGCGTTCGCCGCGAGCTGCTGCTGCCGCACGATGCTCTCGTACAATCGGGAGCTCCGGCCGCTCGACAGAATCGTCGAGAGTACGGAGAGGGCGTCGTAGTCGGGCGACGAGCCTGCGGGGACGTGGTACGCCATGTCGAGACGGGGGAGACGAGCGAGTGGGTCGTCGAGCGTCGCGCGGTGCTCTTCGGTCTGCGGCGGCTCGGTCATGTCCACCGGCGGCGGCGCGGGCTGCCGTGCGATGCCGCCGAAGTAGCTCTTCACCTTATCGAGCGTCGCCTTCGTGTCCACGTCGCCGACGATCGCGACGATGGCATTGTTGGGCGCGTAGTACATATGGAAGAAGTCCGAGACGTCCTGCACGGTCGCCGCGCTGAGATCGGCCATGGAGCCGATCACCGAATGCGCATAGGCGAAGTTCGTGTAGGCGAGCTCGGGAAGCGTGTCGCTGACCTTGCCATAGGGCTGATTGTCGACGCCCAGGCGGCGCTCTTCCTGGACGGCGTTGATCTGATTCTCGAGGTTGTCCTTCGTGATCGCGAGCGACTTCATCCGATCGGCCTCCAGGAACAGCGCGAGGTCGACCTGGTTCGAGGGCAGGATCTCGAAGTAGAGCGTGCGATCCTTGTTCGTGGTGCCGTTCATGCTTCCGCCGTTCATGAACAGCAGGTACGGGTGCTCGCCCTGGCCGACGTTCTCGGAGCCCTTGAACATCATGTGCTCGAACAGGTGGGCGAATCCGGTTCGCCCCTTCCGTTCGTTTCGGGATCCCACGTTGTAGTCCACGACGATCGAGAAGACCGGCGCGGCGTGGTCCTCGGCGATGATGACGCGCAGCCCGTTGGGGAGCGTGGTGTCCGTGAACTTGGGTGGCGCGGGACGAATCGCGGCGACGGCAACTGTCGCGAGCGCGGCGAGCGCGGCTGTAGCGGCGAGGCGGCGGCGTGTGGGAGTCATCGAAGGCCTCGATTAGTGGGAAAAAGCCCTTGGCAGGGCGTTGGACACATGAACCATGTTTACGGTTTCCGCCTGCCAGCGTTTCAATAGGAAGCGAAAACGCCGCGCGCGCAACGTCAGGGCGCCGGGGGCAGCGAAGTTCTTGCCAGAAAGATGTTGGCCCACAGATCGCCGCGCGCATCGAGGCGCTCGGCCATCGTGCGCAGCGTGAACGTTTGGGGGCCGGCTTCACCGCTTTCAACTTCTTCCCACGTACAGGGGGCCGACACGGGCGCACCCGGCTTTGGGCGCACCGCGTACGCCGCCGCATACGTGGCGCCGAATTCGTTGCGCGCCGTGTCGATGAGAATCTTCCCGCCGCGGTCGGCCTTGTAGAACTCCTGCGTCAACAGATCCGGCGCGCGCCGCACCAGCTCTCGGCCGAATGCGTGCGCGAAGCGCGCGACCTGGCCGCTGTCCGATTTTTCGTCGAGCGCGAACGCGACGTGGAATCCCTTCGAGCCCGACGTCTTGACCCAGCTGGTGACACCGAGCTCCGCCAGCGTGTCGCGCAGCAGGAGCGTCGCCGAGCGCAGGGCGTCGGCGTTCTCCTCGAGCGGATCGAGGTCGAAGATGCAGAGGTCGGGGTGGAAGAGATCGGGCACGCGCGACGTCCAGACGTGCGGCGTGATGCAGTTCTGATTGGCCAACCACATGATGCCGCGCGTGTCGCGCACGACGGGATAGTTGACGACACCATCCTTCTTCGGCACCGCGACCCGCTCGAGCCACGCCGGGGCGCCTTTCACGACGTTCTTTTGAAAGAAGCCCTTCTCGCCGATGCCGCGGTGAAAGCGCTCGAGAGTCACGGGGCGCCCTACCATATGTGGCAACATGCTTGGTGCCACGAGCTCGTAGTACGCCGTCAGCTCGCCTTTGGTGATCCCGTCGTCGGGGAACATCACCTTCTCGGGATGCGTGATCGCGATCTCGCTCATTCGCCGCGGGGTTGCTCTCGCACCACGGCCCGCGGCGGGACGTCGGTCCGCACGCTCAGGAGCCGCGAGTGGCGCAGCTTGGTGTGCACGGTCCATTCGATGAACGCCACGCGCACGACGACTTCCGGCCGCACCCAATGCGCGCGCACCCTGGGAAGGCCTTTCGCCTTGGTGAACGGCGTCTTCTCGAGTGCAGTCGCATCGAATCGCGCGCGAAGCTCGGTCAAGAGCTTCGTGTCGAACCCTGTGCCCACTTTTCCCGCGAAGACGAAATCGTCGCCCTCGAAGTAGCCGACGAGCAGCGCGCCCAGTCCGACGCGCTTGCCCTGAGCGTCCGTGAACCCGCCGACGACGAAGTCGTGCGACAGCTCGCACTTCATTTTGAGCCAGTGCTTGGATCGCTTGTGCTCGTACGGCGAATCGCGACGCTTCGCGATCACGCCCTCCCAGCCCTCCGCGCACGCGCGTTCCCACGGCGCCGCATCGTCGAGCTCCGGGACGCGTCGCATCGGCGCGGCGAGCGGAAGCTCGGCGAGGATGCGCCGGCGTTCGGTGAGTGGAAGCCGCGTGACGTCGCGACCGCCGATCCAGATGACGTCGAACACATGATACGCCGTGTGGCCGTCCCACTCGACCTCGCCGTCGAGGATCGACGTCGGCGACCGGCAGCGACGCGACGGCGGCGGCGATGCCGGGGAGCGCCTTCTCCTTGCGCGTGCGCGAGTAGAGTCGCACGACGTCGCCCTGCTTGAACGCGATCAGACGGATACCGTCGTACTTTCGCTCGAACGTCCAGTCCGGGCCGGTGAAACGCTCTTGCGTGAGCGTGGCCGCCATCGGCTCGATCCAGTCGGGGAATTCCAGGCGAACCGGCGGCGCGGATAGATCGGGTTTGGCCATCTCTGTGTGGACGGGCGGCGGCGCGGGTGCGAACGTGTCGAGCATTAGATTGAGGCTCCCTCCCCTTTCGAGCAACGTGGCATAGAATGGGCATGCTCCTCGTCGGGATAGTGATCGGAGCGGTGGTCGCGCTCTTGGTCATCGCGGTCATCGCGCCGAAGTTCGCGCGTCGCATGCGCGCCGAGGGGGCGCTGCAGAGTCGAGCGGTGACGCGCGGGCTGATCTACGAGCAGCTCGTGCCGTACCTCCCCGGATTCCGCTTCAATCCCAAGGACGCCCAGTTCCTCGGCCGGCCCGTGGACTTCGTGGTGTTCGACGGGCTCGACGAGGGCGATCTGCGACGCATCGTGTTCGTCGAGGTGAAGACCGGCGCCTCGAAGCTGACGACCCGCGAACGGCTCGTCCGCGACGCGATTCGCGGCGGACGCGTGGAGTGGACCGAGATCCGCGCCGATGCGACTCTGCCCCTCCCCTCGGCCCGGGCGATGACCAGACCCTGAATCCGCTGACGCTCGGCGCCCGTAGCATGAATGGCGGTGGTTGCGCGACCGCAGATCGTGCGACCTATTGAGATCGTCCGGCCGTTCAGCCTCAGCCGTTCAACCATGGTGGAATCCATCCGGGACGACGCGGTCTCGATATGAGCTGGATCACCATCTTCTGTTCGATGATCGCGGCGTCCTGCCTCACGGTCGCCGTCGTTCACCTGTTCGTCTGGCTGCGCGCTCCCGACGCGCGGACGAATCTGCTGCTGAGCAACTGCGCCGTCGCGGCGGCGGTCGTCGTCGGGTTCGACGTCGCGCTGATGCACTCGCGGACGCCGGCGGAATTCGCCGCCACGCTGCGTTGGCTCCACGTCCCGCTGGCGTGGGCGCTCATCTCCGTCGTCCTCTTCGCCCGAGACTACCTCAAGACCGGACGAGACTGGCTCATGTGGTCGGTCATCGCGGTCCGTGTGGTCGCGCTGGCGCTCAATTTCGCGATCCCGCTCAATCTGAATTTCCGCGAGATCACGGCGATTCAAACCACGTCGATCCTCGGCGAGTCGATCTCGATTCCAGTTGGTCGAACGAATCCGTGGATGCTCGTGGGCAACGCGGGCATCGTGCTGTTCCTCGTATACCTGACCGATGCCTCGATCACGGCCTGGCGGAAGGGTCGGCGCGTGCAGGCGCTGCTCATGGGAGCCATCCTCGGTCCGTCGATCTTGGCCGCCCTGATTCGCGGAATGGAGTTCGTCGTTGGCGCCTCGGATTACAAGAGTCCGTATTTCATCAGCCTGGTTCCCCTCGGCTTTCTCGTCGTCGTCTGCGTTGGGTTGAGCAGCGACCTGCTCCGCGCCACGGCGCTCGCGCGCGAGCTCAAGGAGAGCCACGAGCAAATGAGCCTCGCCCAGGCGGAGCTCGACCGCGTCTCCCGCCTCACGGCCATGGGAGAATTCGCGGCGGCGCTCGCGCACGAGCTGCTCCAGCCGCTCACGGCCATCCTCTTGAACGCGAAGACTGCGTTGCAAATGCTCCCCGAGGCGGCGCCCGGCGCCGAGGAGATCCGATCGTCTCTGCGCGGAGTGGTCGAGGCCGGAGAACGCGCGGCCGAGGTGACGCGGCGCAATCGAGAGCTCTTTCGTTATCGCACCGTGCGAAGCACGCCGGTCGACATCAATGGCGTGATCGAGGAGACCCGGACGCTCGCCTCGAGACGCCTGTCCGACAGCGGCGTGCACGTCGCCACCGCGTTGGCCGCCAACCTGCCGCCGGTGCGCGGCGATCGCGTCGAGCTGCAACAGGTGATCCTCAACCTCATCGCGAACGCGATCGACGCCACCGAAGCGCGGCCGGCGGCGCGAGTGTGGATTCGCTCGTACGAGGATACCGACGGCATTCGCGTCGAAGTGGGCGACAACGGCGTCGGCCTCGGCCGCGTCGACACCGGGCGCATGTTCTCGCTGTCGTACACGACGAAGCCCGACGGTACCGGCGTCGGCCTCTCGGTCAGCCGAGCGATCGTCGACGCGCACGGCGGCCGGATCTGGGCCGAGCCCAACGCCGACGGTGGAGCGAGCTTCTACTTCACGCTTCCACAGGGCGGCGTCGGTGGTGACATCCCTCAATGACATCGCGCGATGTCACGCCGGATCGCCTCGCCGCCCGGGCGAGGAAAGATCTCGCCACTCTCAGGCACCATGACGTGCCGACGGTGCGGTCGGTTCGCCGACGCTATTCGAAGCTGCTAAAGGAGCAGCCGGCGCATGCGGTCGTCGAGTTTGCCCTCGCGTTGTCGGCCGGCGGGTGTTGGGAGGAGCGCTTGATCGCGTACGAGGTCGTCGCCGCGCACCGTGACGCGGCCGCGTCGCTCAACGAACGACACGTGGCCTGGATGGCGAAAGGTCTCGAAGATTGGGGCACGGTGGACCTCTTCGGCGTCACCATCCTCGGCCCCGCCTGGCGCGAGAGACAAGTGTCCGACACGACGATCGATCGTCTGGCACGATCGACCGATCGCTGGCGCCGCCGCCTCGCGCTCGTCGCCACCATTCCGCTCAATTCGAAGGCGCGCGGCGCTCCGGAGGGAGGCGACGCGCGGCGTACGCTCCGAATCTGCCGGCAGCTCCTCGCGGATCGAGACGACATGGTCGTCAAGGCCCTTTCCTGGGCGCTTCGCGAGCTGGCAAAGCGCGATCCGACGGCGGTCAGAGTGTTCGTCGACGCACACGACGGCCGGGTCGCCGCGCGCGTACGCCGCGAGGTCTCCAACAAACTACGCACGGGGTTGAAGACGCCTCGCCGGCAATCCGGGGTCGTGCTTATTTTCTCGGCGTGACGAAGAGATCGGCGTCGGTCAACATTCGAAACGCGACGCCGGCCGACCTCCCCGCCCTCGGCCGGCTCGGCGCCCAGCTCGTGCGCGCGCACCACGATTTCGACGCCAAGCGATTCATTCCCGCGACCTCCGAGACTGAGGCGGGCTACTCGTGGTTCCTCGGCACGCAGCTCGAGAAGCCGAACGTCGCCGTGCTCGTGGCCGATGACGACGGCGAGGTCGTCGGGTACTCCTATTCCGGTGTCGAGGGTCGCGACTACATGTCGCTGCGCGGGCCGGCGGGAATCTTGTACGACGTCGTCGTCGACCCGAGCCGGCGCAACCACGGCGTCGGGCGACAGCTCGTCGTGGCTGCTCTAAGATTCTTGAAGAACCACGGCTCGACGCAGGTCGTGCTCAGCACCGCGACGCACAACGACGCCGCCCAGCATCTCTTCGAGAGCGTCGGCTTCCGCCCGACGATGGTCGAGATGACCACGGAACTGACGGACTGACGCGTTTCTTCTCACCCCCAGCCCTAGCCGAGCGTCGCGGATCGGCCGATCTTCATTGACCTTTCGAACCCAACCGCAGCGAGGATTGACACGTGACCGACCCGATGACGCTCACCGCGGAATTCCGATCCGCGGAATGGGAGCTGGTGTTGAAGTACGAGGACGGCTCGCTCCCCGCGACGCAGTGGAACGTCGAGACGCTCACGATTGTCGCCCGATGGTACGCCAAGAATCTCGATCGCGACGCGGCGACGGCGCGGTACCGCGAGCATTACGAGCGGAACCACCGGCGGCTCACGAATCGGCGCGAAGGGGCGGAGGTGGCGACGGCCGCGATCGAGGCGGTCGACCAGGTTTGGGAATCGCTGCTGACTTCCGCGCTCGAGGCTAAGGCGTAGTTCAGACCTGCCCACCCAGTGGTGAGACTGCTTCCCTGACGTCAGACCTCTGACCACTGACTGCTCGAGCAGTCCTGATTCCTGGGAAGGGCCAGTGATCAGTATTAGCGAGAGGAGTTCAAAGCGGTTCCGGCTTCTCTCATCTCGAGGCTCGAAGCTCGATGCTGGTCTGACGACTCCAACGATCGGTCCGCGACGCCGACCTCGCCCTGTGCACCGCGGCTGCCGCTTCTGTCGCGCGCCGCAGCGTAACGAGCGTCACCTCTGGCCGAGCACCGATCCGAAACGGAATCCCCCAATACCCCGTCCCCGGGCTGATGTACAACACCGCGTCCTCGCTCGTGTGCGCCCCCATCGCGTGCGAGAGGAATGGCGACGCGAGACTCCAGCCGAGCATCGGGAGCGCGAACTGCCCCCAATGCGTGTGTCCGCTGAGCGTGAGCGCCACTCCCCGCTTGGCGAGCGACGGCCAAAGCGACGGATTGTGCGCGAACGCGACGACCGTCGCGTCCTCCGGCACGCCGGCGAGCGCACGGTCGATGTCGGGCGCGGCTCGCGACGTTCCTCGGCGGCCGCCGGCGGGATCGCCCGTGCCGACCAGCACGATCGAGTCGCCCCCTCGTCGAATGACGTGCGCTTCGTTCACGAGCACGGTGCCGAGCTGGGCTTGACGTAACGCGTCTTCGACGTCGTCCCATCCGGCGTAGACGTCGTGGTTCCCCGGGATCATGAACACGCCCAACGGCGCGGCGAGTGAACCGAGCAGCTCGGCATAGACGGCGACATCCTCGGCGCGGTCGTCGACGAGGTCGCCGGTGATCGCGATCAGATCCGGCGCCAGCGCGTGCGTCGCGCGCACGACCTGGTCGATGAAGCGGCGCGACGTGTGCGGTCCCACGTGCAGGTCGGAGAGCTGCCCGATCTTGAGCCCGTCGAAGCTCGGCGGCAGCTCCGGCACGAACGCGTCGACGTGGCGGACGACGAGCGACCGCGAGCCGATGTAGCCGGCGACGAGGAAGATCGCCAACGCGACCAGCATGACGAACGCGAACGCACGCCCGGCAATGAGGGCGTGACCGAACACTGCCCCGCCGAGCGCGCCGATGAGGCCGGCGCCCGCGACGAGCGGAAGCATCAGGTTGGCGTACAGAAACGGGCGGACGACGAGGAGGCGGAACGCCGCGCTCGGATAGAACGGCCACCCCCGCCACCGAAGGAACACGGCCAACGGAAGGATGAAATACGCCGCGACGGCCAGCGTCACCCACAGTGCGCCGGGAAAAAGCCCGGCGGCGAGCGCCGCGATCGTCGTCCACGCGGCGACGAAGTACGCGACGACGCGCGCCAGGATCACGGCCGGCGAGCGGCGGCGGCGGGCGGCGGGTTGGGCGGGGGCGGGCTCTGGGTTCGACATACCGAAATTTGCCGATGCGTGGAAGCCGTGGCGGACGGCCGGCCCGGCCCGTATCCTATCCCGCTGGTCCCAGACTACCGTACCCATGTTCACGTCCAAAAGCTTCGCCGCGCTTCTCGGTCTCACCGCGATTGTCGCATGTACGCCGGGTAAAGTGGCAGACAAGCCGGTCGTCCAGCAATCGATGGCCGACATGTCCGCGCCGGTGACCATTCCCAAGGGCGCGGTCTTCACCGCCGCCGACGTGCACTTCATGCAGGGGATGATCGCGCACCATGCGCAGGCGATCTACATGTCGCGCATGGCAAAGGAGCACGGCGCCAATCCGCGCGTGCTCAAGTTCGCGAACAAGATCGACCAGTCGCAGATCGCCGAAATCCGGTTGATGCAGGATTGGCTGACTCGCAACGGCCAGTCGGCGCCCGACACGTCGTCGTGGCGCACGATGCAGATGCCGGGGATGCTCACCGCGCGGCAGCTCGAGGAGCTCGACGCGTCCAAGGGCGCTGACTTCGACCGCGAGTTCCTCACGCTCATGATCCAGCACCACGAGGGCGCGCTCAAGATGGTGTCCGACCTCTTCGCGACGCCGCTCGCCGCTCAGGACGTAGACGTTTCCGTGTTTGCGAACGACGTCCAGACCGTGCAGACCGCCGAGATCGGGACGATGCATGCCATGCTCGACGAGATGTCGAGCAACTGAACCACTCCTCCACTGGAGCTTCGACTGATGGGAACCGCTCGCAGGACGTTTTCGCTCGCCGCCGCTCTCGTCCTTTCGTGGGCGCCGGCGCTCGTCGCGCAGACGTATCCGACCGCCCCGGATCCGCGCAACGGACTCAAGCCCGGCAAGCTCGACGCGGGCATCGCGCAGAGTGGGATGAAGCTCGTCTCGTTCTCGCCAAAGCCGCCCGCGTTCGACTCGACCTCGGGACTCACGTTCATCAACTCGGACTTGGCGTTCCGCGATCACTACGTCTATCAGGGCAACTTCTCGGGCTTCATGGTCTGGGACGTGAAGAATCCGGCGAAGCCGGTGCTGGCCGCGACGGTCGTGTGCGTCACGGCGCAGGGCGATCCGTCGATCATCGGCCACTTGCTGTTCGTCTCGGCCGAGGGCGACGGCAACCGCAACGACTGCGCGAAGGGCGGCATCAAGGATACGGCCGATCACACGTCTCACATGACCGGCGTGCGCATCTACGACGTCTCGAACCCGAGAGCGCCGAAGCTCGTCAAGAACATCCAGACGTGCAAAGGCTCGCACACGCACACGGTGATCCCGGACCCCAAGGACAAGGGCGTCGTCTACATCTATGTATCGGGCCAGAGCAACGCCCGTCCGGAGACGGAGCTCGCCGGGCTGCAAGAACGGCAACGATCCGGCCGACGAGACGAACTCGCTCTATCGGCTGGACGTGATCAAGGTGCCGCTCGCGCATCCGGAGCAAGCCGCGGTGGTGACGGGCGCGCGCATCTTCACGAACATGACGCCGGCGCCGCAGAGCGCGGCTCGTGCGTCTCGCGGCAACAATCGTGGCGGTCGTGGTGGACGAGGCGCTACGCCGACCGATACGACGCTCCCCGCCCCGCCGCCGACCGGTCCGCGCAACTGTCACGACGTGACCGCGTATCCGCAAATGCACCTGCTGGCCGGCGCGTGCGCGAGCTACGGGTTGCTCGTCGACGTTTCGAATCCCGAGAAGCCGGTGCGTCTCGACGCCAAGGCCGACACGAACTTCTCGCTCTGGCACACTGCTGTCTTCAGCAACGACGGCTCGAAGGTCGTGTACACGGACGAGTGGGGCGGCGGCACGGCGCCCAACTGTCAGGCGACGAGCATGATGGAAATGGGCGGCAACGCGATCCTCACGATCAGCGCCGACAAGAAGTACACGCAGCACGCGTACTTCAAGATTCCGACGGCGCAGAGCGCGCAGGAGAACTGCGTGTCGCACAACGGCGGGCTCATTCCCGTGCCGGGCCGCGACCTGATGGTGCAGGGTTGGTATCAGGGCGGCATCGACGTGAGCGATTTCACGGACCCCGATCATCCGTTCGAGGTCGCGTACTTCGACCGCGGCCCGGTCGACTCGCCGGCGGATTCGATGACGGTCGTCGCCGCCGGCAACGCGGCGGGCAACGTCACGAATGCCGCGAACATCGACTGCCCGCCGGTGGCACCGCGGGCCGGGCCGGTGGCGGCGGCAACCGTTTCCGCAACACGATCGGCGGCTCGTGGGGCGCGTACTACTGGAACGGCTACATCTATTCGTCCGAGCTGGCGCGCGGCTTCGACATACTCGAGCTCCTGCCGAGCGACAAGCTCTCGGCCAACGAGCTCGCGGCGGCGAAGCTGGTGCGGTTCACGGAGTACAATCCGCAGAGCCAGCCGCACATCGTGTGGCCCGCGGCGTTCCCCGTGGTGCGGAGCTACCTCGATCAGTTGGTGCGCGACAACGGGCTGTCGGCCGAGCGCACGACGGCGATCGCCAAGGCACTGGACGCGGCCGAGAAGCAGACGGGCGCGGCGCGCGGCGCGTCGTTGACGAAGCTGGCGAAGTCGGTGGACGGCGACGTGGCGGGCGCGAAGGATCAGGCGCGGGCGAAGTCGCTCTCGGCGGAGATCAAGCGGTTGGCTGCCGTTTCGAAGTAGCCGCTACCGCTCGTTGGCGCGGCGCCGCAAGAAGACAAGCGACCCTACACCGTAATGGTGTGGGGTCTTTGTTTTTTTGGGGTCGGTCGCTGGGAATTCGGCGAGGCGGCGGTGCGTGTCTTACGCGTCGCTCCGCGTACGTCGAGTCCCTCAGCGACGCTCGGCCTCAGATCGGGTGTTCTCGCGTGTTATCCTGACGAGGTGCCGCGCCCCTAGCGACCTCTGCGTTATTATACGACATTCGAATTGCAGCCTTTTGCTCATTTTCGCAGTATAACGTCGCCGTATAATTAGCGTTAGCGCGCGAACAGGGCAACGTTCTTGTGTTGGTGAGGGAGAGAGCTGCTCGCCAGTCAGCCGCCCATGGATCGCCGCCGTCGCGCGTGCACCGGCCCGATCTCGCCTTGGAGAGCCTCGGCCACCACGAGCTCGCGCTCCACGGCCCCACCATCGCGGCTCAGTCGTGCGGTTGAGCGAGGCGCGATCGATCGCGATCAAGTCGGTTGGGTTGGTCGCCCGGCCGTGCCGCCTGCCCACGCGCACCTTGCTTCCTGAGGGTCGGACTGTCGCCCTTGGCCAGATTTCGATCACGCCACCAATCGCTCGCGCGCTAACGAACGCTGAAGCTGCCGACCGAGTCTCGGATTGCGCGCGGCTCCGCCGCGCGCTCTTATATATTCGTTCGCAGCTTAGCTCACGCGTTAGGGAGCCACGGATTCCTCTGTGCGGTCATGAGCAACCCATCTGACGACCTTCGTGCCGCGTTCGCCCACGTTGTCGCTCTCACCTGGCGTGGCGTTTGGCTCAACCTGCTCGTGGTTGCGCTCTCCGTGGCGGCTCTCGCGGTGGGCCCCTACCACCGGCCGTTCCCATCGACAGGAGCTCTGACTGGCCTGATCGTCGGGCTCGCCGGCATTCAGCTCTGGATCGCTGACGGCCAATTCACGCGACTCGGGAGCGACCGGCCGCACCGCTGGGTCCGACCGCTCTCACTCGCATTCCTCGCCGTGGGTATGGCGTTCCTTACTCTCGGCGTGCTCGCGGCTATGCATCGCGTACCGGCTACCTAACGAACGCTGAAGCTGACAGGTGCCAACCTCCAACCGGTCGTGGCGCCCGTCGAGATCACGAATGAATCGTTTGGTATCTCCCCTTCTTGGCCCTGCAGCTTTCTGTGAAGCGGCGCCCCGCGTCAAGAGCCATGTGCACTTGCCGTCGCACCATCGTCAATTGTCCGCGTGCTCGACTCGAGCTGCTGCTCAGCCTTCTGTTCGCGCTCGGTGGTGAGACGCGTGGTCTCGGCGCATTTGGGTGGTGCGAAGGAGCGGACGGCGCCAACTAGCTCTCGGCTCTCGACTGCGGCCATAAGCTGCAACGCGCTCGCCACTCCCGATTCAGTCATGTCGATTCCGTCACGGTCCGTCCCGCTCGTTCGTAGCTCACGCGGCGACGCGCGGCCGCGGCACGCGAAGCTTCGCGCCGCGTCGTACGCCTGCTGGTCCCGCCACATCGCGTAGAGGATCCCGGCGAGCCGACGCGCCAGCGCGACGACGGCGATGCGTTTGCCGCGGCGCGCGGCGATGCTTGAGGGCCCACGCGCGCAGCGCGGCGGTCTCCGGCGACTGTGCGAGCGGAGGAGGCGCCAGCCCGCCTCGACCAGGAGGTACCGCGCGCGCGAGTTGCCCGCCTTGGTGATGTGCCCCGACGCGGCGTTGCTCGCCCGAGCTCCGCTCGCTCGGCACGAGCGCCGAGAAAGGCCTCGAACTGATGCGCCGAGCGAAAGCGCGTCACGTCGTCGATCGTCGCCACGATCGCCGCTCGCCGTGAGCGGCCCGATCGCTCGGCGCCGTCGCGAGGAGCGCGACCGATCGGATCCGTCTTCTCGAACGCGGCAATCCGATCGATCGGCCGCGCGATCTGCGCATTGAGCGGCGCGAGCACCGCGAAGAGCGGCGCGAGTTCCGCTGCGAGCATCGCCGACAGCTCGAGCGCCGCTATCCGCTGCGCCACGAGGTGCGACTCACTGCTCGCCACGCGGAGCCCATCGCGCCGCACGAACGCCTTCGCGAGCGCGATGTACCGCGTGCGCGTCCGGACCAGCGCCTCCCGCACTGCGAGCTCGGCGCGCACGTGCCGTCGCGCGTCCGACAGCCGGTACGCCGGCCGATAGGCCCCGAGCCGGCACGCCTCCATCAGGGTTCTCGCATCGCGCCGATCCGTCTTCACCCGCCGGGACCGCGCGGCATACATCGCCGCAAAGTTCGGGTCGGCCACGATCACCTCGTGCCCGACCTGCTCCAGGTCTCGCGCCACCCACTCGCTCTCCGTGCTCGCCTCGAGCAGAATCCGCGCCCGCGCTCGCCCTCCGAGCAGCGCGGTGAACCGTTCGCGACTCGTCACGATGCGACGTTCCTCGACCGTCCCGTCGTCGTGCCCGATGCAGAGGTGACTCTCGCGTTTGTGCAGATCGAGCCCTATCATATCCATGGCGGCTGGCCTCCCGGTGTGTGCCTCGTCGCAAGACGATGAGCACGTTGATAACCCTGTGGGGCGAACCTAGCCACCACGTCGCCGTGGAGGTCCAGCCGCTTCATACCAACTAGCTAACGCGTTAGACCGCGTCAGGCCACGAGATCATTCAACGTTGTAGCGAACTGTGACCTCCCCCCAGCCAACAGTCTGGCAGCGTCGCCTCGCCGCGCTCCTTGAAGTTGTTGGCATCTTCGTCACCGGCACGCTCCTAGCGCGGTTGGTGAGTCGCCGGTTGAACCCGGGACCCGTGAACCTTCGGGCATTGGGGCCTGGTGAACAGCCCGATTTTGTTGCGCTCAGTTGGAGCACTGCCGCGAACCTCATTATACGCTACGGATTCATCTTCGGGCTGGCGCTCGCGGTCGGATGGTGGCACCGGCGACGCCGTCTGCGTGAATACGGCGTGACTACCGCGGGTCGCCCACTCCGCGACTACGTCATAATCGGGGCCCTGCTGTTTGCGGCCTTCGAACTGCCCTCACTGATAATAAAGTTGCTGGCGGGTGAGGCGCCTTTGGGAAACAGCCCTCAGCACTGGGCGCTCATTCAGAATCTCAATATCCCGGGAGTCTGGTTGTACCTGTTCGTAGGAAGCTTCGGTCTGGTTCCGGTCGTGGAAGAACTCTTCTTCCGCGGCTATGTCCAGACACGCCTCGCCGAGGGTTTCGGCGCGTCGGCGGCGATCCTCACGACATCGTTGTTCTTCGCCTTCTCGCATACGCAGTATTTCATACCCGGCCCGATCGGCGCGGGGATGCTAGCCTCCTTGTTCATCGCATCGGTCGGGATAGGGTACGCCCGGCATAGAACCGGATCGCTGTTACCTGGCATGGTCGCGCATGCGACCGGTAACCTGCCATTCCGTGGCTGGGTTGAGCCCGCCGTCCTCGCGTCAATGGTGGTGTTCGTTGTCGTCCGGAGGCGCGCGATCGCTGAGTACGCGACCCGCTTGTGGCGCGACGTCATGGTCCGCGAGGCCATCACCGGAGTAGGGCAGGCACTCGTCGTGCTCGTCGTGCTGCTCGCGGAGGTGCTGTTGGTCCCCAGGCTATTACCTGCGTCGGCGGGGCTCGCATTGGGTGCCGCGCTGTTGCTAGAGCGTCGCGAAAAGCGTTCTAACGAACGCTGAACCTGACGAGCGATTTATTGTAGCTCGCTCCGCTCGCGTGTTATTGGACTCGCTCGCAGGTTAGCTCGGGCGTTAGGCGCACAGACTAGCCCAGGTCGACGGCGACGGCGTTGCTAATTTACGACATCCCCGCCATGCAGCGGAGAAGCCCAGCATGCCTTTGCGCAATACTCTCGTCCGCCTCGCGCTCAGCCTCGCTGCGCTCATTCTGTGCCCGCAACCCGCGGACGCACAACAACCCCCGCCGAGCGCCTGGTCCATTGGCGGTACCGTTGGTTTCGGCTACGCCGGCGGCGAGGGCGCGACCGTCATGCGGTTACCGTGGTTGCTCGGCTTGTCGCTCCAGCGACGGATCGGTGACAGGCCGTGGTGGGTCGGCATCGAAGCAATCCGTCTGCGCGCGCGTCCGACGTCGGCTGGGATGGACACCCTTAGGGCCGATGCCCCGTCCTATCTGAATGACGTTCAGGCCGGGCACTACGACACGGGGATAGTGGAAGGGTTGGTGCGGTATGACGTGCCCTCGCAAGGTGTGCTCGCGAAGTATGCGCTCGCCGGACTGGGGTTGACTACAACGACCGGTTTCCTCTGCAACTCCAGCGAGTGCGTGGGTGCGGATTCCGATTTGACCGGTTGGTACGGCGAGTTCCGCAGGGCCATGATGATTGGCGGCGGCGTGTCGCTGCGGCTTGCCGATGTATCCCCTCAAGTCGCCGTTCCCGTGATGCTGTACGGCGAGGTGCGATTGGTGAATGTCAGCACGCGCCACGGTGGGATGTTCGTGACGCCGGTGTTGATCGGCGTGTCGATTTGGAGCACCCGATGAACCTCATGATCACGCCCCCGCAGCCCAGCGCCAGTGACCGCATCTAACGGCGGACTGACTGTCGTTCCAATCGAATCCCACAGTGCTCGTCGTCGGCGCTGGCCGCACAGGGTTGTTGCTCGCGATCTATCTCAGGCGCCTCGGCGTTCCACGTGTCCAAAGCTCGCTGCGCGTCGCTCGCAGTTTAGCTGGAGCCGTTAGATGGGAACACGCATCAAAGACGACACACGGACGAGTTGTCGACCCGCCACATGTCGGTTTACGCGATTTGCGGCACAGCCTTCGAGGGCAAGCCGAAATCGCGGCGGGCTGATCAGTATTGCCGTCGGCCTCCGGCGCGGGTTTTTTCCCTTGCTGCACACCGAGAGTGTGTCGTCAAAGTTCTGCATCCAGATACCCGCGCCAGTCTCGCCGAGTGATCCGGTGCGACGCGATTCCTCGCGTTGAGCCACTACGCTCCACAGCCGCCGGTAAACGTTCCGGCCGATGACCTTCTCAACTCGACGTGCCGTGAAGGCCACCGACGACTCAACAGTGATGCTCCACCGAGGAACTTCGCGGGGACCGTGGGCTCGCGCGTTTGGCATTCGCATTTCCGCACAGCGCACATACGTCCTGCGTGCAGATAATTCGTGGCAATCCCGTTGATATCTCGACCTCGGCGCCTAACGAACGCTGAAGCTGACAAGGGTTCTTGCGTCAGTTTTGTAGACACTTCCACCGAACGAGGGAGGAGTGTCCGCGATGCCCACGTCGAGTCCACGCGCGGTGCGGAAGTACAGCGACGAGTTCAAGCTGACCGCGGTTCGCTTGTCATAACAGCCGGGATTGCAAGTGAAGACCATCGCCGCCGCGCTGGCGATTCATTCCTTCATGTTGTCGAAGTGGCGGAAGGACGCGCGAGACGGGCGACTCATGGGCGTGCTCGCAAAGCACCGCCGCCGGGGCCCGCGCGGGAGGTCGCGCGGCTGCAGCGATAGTGCGCACACGCCCGACGGGGCAGCACGCGTCGCATCAGTGTTGACGCCACCAGCCCATCGCGGCGGTGACGACAGAGAGCCATCTCAAATTGCAAATCTGCTATTCGTCTACCCTGGCGCTGCCGTCAGGCCCAGTGACCGATCGCCGCTGCCATCTCGAACGAGCAACGCTGAACGAGCAATGCTCAACGAGCAACGCTGGACGTAAGTCACTCCCTCATGGCCAGCGGCAGGGCTGAGCCGCACACAAACAGGCAGCTTGATGTCCGGATTCGCGGGCGCTTTGCGTATCCGGGAAATACGGGCTCGCCAATGGCGGCGCCGGCATCATGCTGCGCCCGAGCGCGCGGGCGATGCCTTGCCCGCATCCGGCTGGAGGTCGAGACGCGTCGGCCCCGGGATGATCCGTAGGCGTTCTCACACCGTAGAGGGGAGCATGAAAAGAGCTCGATCCTCAGTACGCACGCTCACGATCGCCGCACTGTTGCCGCTGGTTCCGGTCGTCTATGTCGGGAGGCCCCACCGCGCCACGCGCCACGCCAGACACCAGCTCGAGAACGCTCACCTCGACTGCGGCCACGTCGATCACCCGCCAGCAATCGAGGGACAATTCTGCCGCGGGCCAACAGCAGGTCTCGGTGGTCCTCGGCCAACAAACCACGGAAGGCAACCTCGTCGTCGTCGCGTTCGACTACAAGGGAGCGGAGTTCACGTCGATCACCGACTCGCAGGGCAACACGTTCACGCTGGCCGGTTCAGAGGTCACGAGCCCGGGCGGCGCTAGGACGCGGATGTATTACGCCAACAACATCAAAGGCGGCACCGAGCAGGTGACCATCGCCCTAGACAGGGGCGCGGACATCCTGGAGGTCAACGTCGCCGAGTATAGCGGCGCCGACCCGGTATCGCCGCTCGATGCCAGCGCGCAGACGTCAGGGACGCAAGCCTCCGTCAACATCCCAATCGCCACGACCGCCGATAGTGACATGCTCGTGGCGTACTGCAAGGGCGACCGCCGTTGCACTGAGGGCTCGGGCGAGGGCTTCATCGGCTATCTGCACCTCAATAGTCAGAATGTTCTCGAGGACAAGACGGCCGGCACGGCCGGCACCTACTCCGTGACGGCGGCTAATAACAAACAGCAGGATGGCGACGGCTTCGCCCTGGTGGCGGCGGCATTCAAGCCGGTGTCAGCGGTCGTCTCCGTCGTCGTCGCACCGGACACCTCGACCATCGCGTTCGGCGCCACGACGTCACTCACCGCGACACTCGCCGATTCCCGCGGCAATGTGCTGACGGGACGAACCGTGACGTGGTCGTCGAGCAACGCGAACATTGCCACCGTGGACGCAACCGGCCTCGTGACCGGAATAACAGCCGGAACCGCGACGATCACAGCCACGGCTGAGGGACAGAGTGGGGCTGCGACCGTGACCGTCCTGCCTCCGCCTCCGGTCACCTTCGTGCAGGCCAAAGCGCGGGGCCAGGCAGCTCAGACGCTCTCGGTCCCGTTCAATGCGGCGACGGCAGCGGGCAACCTGGTCGTGGTCGCGTTCGACTATACCGCCACGACGTTCACGTCGATCACCGACTCGCAAGGCAATGTGTTCACGCAGGTCGGCTCCGAGGTCACGAGCCCCGGCGGAGCCGCGACGCGCATGTACTATGCGAAGAACATCAAGGGCGGCCCGGAAACCGTGACCGTCACACTCGGCGATTCCACTTCGTCGCTCGAGGTATACATCGCCGAGTATCGCGGTGCGGATCCGGTCTCACCACTCGACGGGAGCGCGCAAAACGCCGGTCCTACGGACAGTCCGGTCACTAGCGGATCGTTCGTCACGACGTCGACCAATGACAGGGTCGTGGCGTACTGCGTCGGCGACACGTACTGCCATCCCGGCCCGGGCTTCGCGACCCGCTCGGCCCTCCATGACAATCTTCTCGAGGACCGCAAGGTCGGTGCAGCGGGTTCATTTGCTGCGACGGCGTTCGCGGGCTCTGGCTGGGGGATCGTTGCGGGAGCCTTCAGACAGCGCATCTCGGGCGCACCGCTGCCCCGCCTACGGCAACGACCATGAGAACTCGCGGCGCGGGACAATGACCGGCGGAGCATCGCGCACCGTCGCCGCCCCCTTGGGGGTCGCTGTGCCATACATCCACTAGTGTTGGAGCATTTAACAATCCTCAATGCGGCCTGAGTCCTTTCGGACTCGGGTCGCAGCGCTTTGGAGCTTTTGATAGTTTGCGGCTACGCGCAAACTCTTATATGATTCCCTTGCACCTTAACCAAGGCGTTAGCATTGCAACGCCGTCCTGCGCGCAGCCGAACGACATGCGCGAGAGGTACGCTGTGGAGATCGCACAAGAGAGCGGGTTCCGCTCGCGTTGCGTTTGATCCGCCGGCATGTTGCCTGGGGTTTTCGACCGCCATCAGAACGTTACGAGGAGTGGATGCGCGCACTCGATGTCATTGTGCTTGGGCTCTTGCTTGTAGGTTCCGACTTCTCGCGTCAGCTTGCGGCGCAAGAGCCAGCTCGCCTGAACCAGTTCACGGTCGATGCCAGCCTGTTTGCGGGGGGGCTTAGCTACGCTCGCCGCACCAGTCCCGAGAAACTCGTGGGCGTGGGCGCCGGCTTGGGATACGAGTTCAACATCAGGCTGGTCCATGGTGAGAAGGGAGGGAAGAAGTCTGCGGAAGTTGCGCACATTGAAGTATTCAGACGGCTCGCGACAGCGGGGCGTTGGCAGTACGACTTCGGCGCCAGGGCCGCCGCTGATGGCCACAGCGCCGACGTCGCATCGGAGGTCGAATTCGGCGCTTTCCTTGGCGGCTACATCGAGCCGATGTGGGGTTGGCGTCACTTCCGGATCGGGCCCCGCGTTCAGGCGGGAGCCTACTGGACGTCGTCTGTTCCAACGTTCGGAATCTTCGTCACGCCGCTCACGGCAAGACTCATCTTCTAATTCTGAGGGGCCGGGCACGCCGCCCAGAGGGCGGAAACACCAGTAACAGAGCAGCCCCGAGGCAACTCGACAGTGCGGCGGACGGTTCGTGCGTGTGTGCGGTGGCCGCGTCGGCGCGCGCATCACGAGCCTGGCGGAGGTTGAGACCCTTGCGCCGACGGTGTAACGTGCGTTGCAGCAGTCAGCCGATCAGCTAGTGGCTCGCTCCGCTCGCGCTTGTGCAGATCGAGCCCTATCGTATCCATGGCGGCTGGCTGACGCGTTAGGTTGCCCACACACATCGCGGTGAAGTCGGTGCCGCGTTTCCGCACACATTCGAGCCAAAGAAGGACGAAGAATGATCCTATGGTACTGGGCAGTCCGCGCTCTGCCAGCCGCACTCGTGGGCTCGACCATCGTGCGAGCGCAAGAGGCGCCGACGCTCGCCGCGGGAACGCAAGTCCGCGCCATCGTCCCACGTACCGCCAACGCTGCGGATCCTCTCCGCTGCGAATCGAGGGACGTGCAGGCGGCCCGCGACACGCTCCTCCTCTCTCGCCTTGGCACGTGCCCGCTCGGGACATACAACGGCGCGGTCAGCGTTCTGTTTGTCGACCACGGCTCCCGATGGAGGCACGTTGCCATCGGGTTTGCGAGTGGAGCCGCGATCGGCGGAATCATCGCGCGACTCGTCGCTGGTGATGCCTGCGCCGACGACCCATGCGACGTTCGGACTGCCGTTGGCTTCATGACTATCGGCGGTACCGTGATCGGCGCGGCAAGCGGACTCCTCGTTGGCGCGAGGCTCCCCGCAGGTAAGGAGTGGGGAGCGGCTCAGGCCGTGCGCGTACTCCGCGTGGGAAGCGTGACCTTGCGTCCCGACATACGACTCTCGCTGCGAGCGCACGGAAGCAGCTTTCCGCAGGCTCGCTGATCGCTGTGTGTTGCCTCGGGAAGGCCTATCGAGAGTCGTGCGCCTGTCAGCTTGAGCGTTAGACCGCTATTGAGCCACGCCGATTCGCGTCCTCACGCTAGGCCGGCCCTCGGTTCTTCGCCCAGGACCACCCCACGATGCGCCACCCTTTGGGCCCTTTCAACATGGCGAACGTGAAGAGCGACCCCGCCTCCTTGATGCCCTTCCCTTTGAGCTTGAATGCGTACGTGGAGGGAATCACCACGTAGGCACGATCGCCATCCACGTCCACGTGCAGCGGCATGCCGAGGGTGGAGCTCACCCGGTTTAGTAGACACCTTGGTTAGCTGACTTTGCTCATTTCTGCTTCGAACTGCACGGGTGAACGGTAGCCGAGCG
Source organism: uncultured Gemmatimonadaceae bacterium (assembly GCA_963736315.1). Lineage (GTDB taxonomy): Bacteria > Gemmatimonadota > Gemmatimonadetes > Gemmatimonadales > Gemmatimonadaceae > JAQBQB01. The sequence continues at coordinate 867,088 of CAVTOB010000003.1, forward strand.
ATGAGTGCCGCCGCTGCCGATTGTACCAGATCTCGATAAACGCAAAGAGCTCGCGATTCGCAATCGCCCGCGACTCGAACAGCCCCTCCGCCAGCAACTCCTTCGTGAGCGTTGCGAAGAAGCTTTCCACGACGGCATTGTCCCAGCAATCCCCGACGCCACTCATGCTCGGTGTAAACCCTGCTCCCGCGAGCAGCGCCTGGTACGCCGCGCTGGCGTATTGCACGCCACGGTCCGAGTGATGGAGCCCGCCGCGAGCCCCGCGGTGCCGCAGCGCCATGCGCAATGCACCGAGAGCGAGCTCCTGATCGAGGCGCGTCCGCACAGCCCAGCCCACGACCCGGCGCGATGCGAGATCGAGAATGACCGCGAGGTACAGCCAGCCTTCACGAGTCGGCATGTACGTGATGTCGGCCGCCCACACGCGGTTGGGGCCGGACTGCGCACTCACGCCGAATCGACGCGCCAGATGATTCGGGGCGACCGCTGCACGATGGCCCGATTGCGTCGTCACCCGAAAGCGCTTCGGTGCCATCGCCCGGATGCCGGCCTGGCGCATGACGCGTGCGACACGCTTCTCGCCGCAGCGCACGCCCGCCGCACGCAGGTCGCGATGGACGCGCGGGCTTCCGTACGACCGGCGCCGCCCCGTATGGATCGCGCGAATCCGCGCCGCGAGGACGGCATCGGCCTTCACCCGCTCACTGAGCGGCTGCGCACGCCACTTGTAGAACCCGGCCTTCGACACCTGAAGGACCCGACACATCGTCGTGACGTGAAAGATCCCTTCGTGCGCGCGGATGAACAGAAACCTCATTGTGCATCCTTGGCGAAGAAGGCCGTCGCTTTTTTTAAGATCTCTCGCTCCTCGAGCAGCCGCGCGTTCTCGCGACGCAGCCGCCGATTCTCCTCCTCGAGCGATGGCACCGTGGTCGCGGCCTCGCCGTCGCCCGCTGCGCGTGCCTTGCGCCGCCAGTTGCGGAGCGTCTCCAAATGCACGCCCAGCTGGCGTGCCACTTCGGCGATCGGCATCGTCCCGGACTCGGCGAGTCGCACCGCCTCACGCCGGAACTGCTCATCAAACGCCTGTCGTCCTCGTCGCTTCATCTCCCACCTCCTGCCTCGAATCTCGATCGAGGCGCTGGAGGTGTCTACTCAACCGGGGGAAGTCCACCTCTCTGAATTTCTTTGAGCATCGACCTTGCAGTTGCGAGCAGGGTCACTCGCCATCGATTTGGGCACCCACCGACGAATGTGCAGCTCGGCCTTGGAGCATGCCTCGTATCACGACGCGCGGTACTGGCTTCGTTGCCGGTCCGCGGATGACAATCCACCTCGCTTTTGTCCGATCTTCCGTTGCCCGAGGTGCGGTTCGTCACGGTGACCGGGCCTACTTTCCATTCTTGCGTTCATCGCGTTTCGGTCCTTCTGGGTCGAGTTTCCGGCGACCACTTGTGCAACTCGTCGATACATTCGATCCCAGCGCCGCCCTGCTGGTTAATCTCTCGAGCAACACCGCTTCGCTGTCGGCAATCGGACGCGTTACGGCCCCGCCGGACACGTCCGCATCGCGCCCGATCTTACATCGTGGTGATCGAGCCCCGCCTTGCTCCAGGACGTTCGACGTGCTCCATCATGCCCGTGAGCGTCATGTTGAGACGTCGTCGGCAAGGTCCGTGATGGAGCGCGGCGGCTCGTCCGAGCTGGTCAAGAACGCCGCGCCGCGTGACGTCCGAGAGCGCGGCGAACGAAGTATCAAGTCGGGTCGTCACATACTGAACCATATGGTTCAGTGGATGTAACGCACGCGGTGCGGCATGGCAAGGGGGGCGACCGCGGTGGCCGGAGCTCTATCGACGTCTATCAGTTGTGCGCGACACGCACGAGCCGGTGCGCGAGATGCGCGGCAAGTCTCAAGTTGCGCGGAACGGGGGTGGAGCGAAACGCGGAGCCCGATGCCCAGCAACGCATGGAAAGGAACGCCAACGGAAATACCGTCGATCGCACGCCAGGGCGAAACGACAGATCCGCGGTGATTGCCTGTCCGCTCCAGAGCGCGACGAGCGGAGTGAAGAGATCGACGCCGGCGTCGCGCGCCGCCGCGATCGATCCCCATGGCCTGGGGTTCAACTCGAGAAAGTGATAGACGCCGCGTTCGTCGCGAATGAAATCGGCGCTCGCCAGGCCGGTGACGCGCGACGCCTCGAAGGCGCGCAATGCGACGCTGACGAACGTCCGGTCGTCGGTCGACACGAGCTCGGCGGCGGGGCCGGTCCGCGCGGGAAACTGCACGCGTTTCGCACCGCAGTAGAGACGCAACGCGCGCCCGTTCTCGAACAGCCCCCCGGCGAGATATGTCACGCCCCTGACGTGCGCCTGCGCGAACGGGTCCGCACCAAGGGCCCGAATGCGGTTGGCCGCACGGCGCGCCTCGCTCAACGAGCGAACGATGAACGTCGTCTTGCCGCCTCGACCGATCGACCCTTTGACGACGAGCGGCGTACCCAGCTCGCGAATGGCGTCGCGCAAATCGGTCTCGCTCGCCGCGGATTGCTCGTCCGGGACGGAAATCCGGGCAGCACGCATTTGCGCGCTCGTTCGTCTCTTGTCGCTGCGCGCACCGGAGAGGAGTTGCTGGAGGGGTTCGGTCGCCGCGTACACGATGTCATACCCGCGCTGCCGCGACACCAGGTCGCGCAATTCCGGGTGACCGACGCGAGGCGCGAGACGCCAGGTTCCGGCGGCGGTGCGACACTCGCCCGCGCCGCCGGTGGCGGCGATGACGTCGACGGTACATCCAGCGCGTTGTAAACCGAGGGCCGTCGACGCGCCGCTGACGAATCCTTCGTCGAGTAATAGAACTCTCACGAGACCTTGCCCTCGCTCGCGCGGCGGCCCACGTTTACTCCTGGCCCTCGAGAAGGCACGGATGCGAATCTACCTGCGCCGCCGATTCTTCGCCGCTCTGTCGTTGACGACGCTCATCATCGTCGCGTGCGTGATCTCGTCGACCAACCGGCCCAAGCCGTTGGAGATCTTCGGCGCCGAGCGTTTTGTGAAGTCGCCGATCAAGGCGCACCTCGGCGACGGTTCCACGGTACTCTTTCGCCGGGGCGCGACGGTCGGCAACCTGCAGATCGTCGGCGACGGCGTTCGCTTCAGCGCCACCCTCGACAGTTCGCCCGTTGGGCGCATTGCGCTCGACAGCATCATCGGCGTCGAGTCGTTCGAGCGCGACGTGAATCCGGGACGCACGCTGATCTACGCGCCGATATCCGGCTTCGTCTCTACCATCGCCGTCGCGGTGCTCGCCGTCGCCATCTTCGGCTCGTGCCCGACGATCTACGCGGATAGCGCGGGCGTTCCGTCGCTCCAGGCCGAATCGTTCTCGTACAGCATCGCGCCGCTCCTCGCCAAGCGCGACGTCGATCTGCTGAACGTGAGACCCGATGCGAACGGGGTAATCCGGCTCGAGGTGCGCAACGAGGCGCTGGAGACGCACTACATCGAGCAGATCGAGCTGCTCGAGACACGTCACCGCGCCGATGAGATCGTGGCGCCGGTGGCGCGGGGCGGCTTCGTGGCGCTCAGCCGCGTCGCTACCCCGGCGTCGATCGTCGATTCTCGCGGACGGAATGTGCGGGAAGAGCTCGGCACGGCCGATGGACGGGTGTTCAGCTCTGGCGACGCCGCGCTCGTCGCCGCGGCGGACGGTTCCGGTCCGAGCGAAGAGCACATCGACATCGCCGTGCCCCGCGAGGCTGGACGCGACTCCCTCGCGCTGCTTCTCGACGCGCGAAGCAGCCTGCTGTCGACGACGATCTTCTACGACGAGATGCTTGCCCGGCATGGCGCGCGGTCCCTGGACTGGGTGGGACACGATCTCTCGAAGATCACGACGGTCGCCCAGGTCGCGCGATGGTACACCGATCATTTCGGGCTGCGCGTCAGCGTGCGCGACGGCGACGACTGGACGCCGGTCGTGCGAATGATGGACTTTGGACCGACCGCCTGGCGGACCGTCGCGGCGGTGATCCCTCACGCACGCCGCCTGCGCGGCGACAGCATTCGCCTGCGGTTGTCGTTCGTTACCGACGAATTCCGCATCGACCGCGTCGCGGCGACGTGGGACGTTCGCCCGGTCGAGGCACGGAAGATTGCCGCCGCGCGCGTCACCGAGAGCGGCGGCATGCGGCGCGACGACGTGCGCGATTTCATTCGCGCCGCGGACGACCGACGCGTCGTGACGAGTCCGGGCGATCGTTTCTTCGTGGATTTCGACGTGGGGCGTGTCGCGACACCGCGCACATTCCTGGTCGCCGTCGACGGGTACTACGTCGAATGGGTACGCCCGGACTGGATTCGCGCGGCCACGGATTCGCTTCCGTTCTCGCCGAAGACGACCACGCAGGAAGTGCTTCGCGCGTGGGTCGCGTCGCGCGAGTCGCTGGAGCATCGCTTCTTCCGCGATCGGGTGCCCGTCCAGTGAGAACCAGGAGATTCCCCGCCCTCGGCATCCTGGCGCTCGCGGTGAGCGGCTGCATCTACACGGGCGGCTCACCCTCGAAATCGCCGCTCGCCAATTCGCCGGAGGGCGTGGCCGGAGTCGTCTCGGTGGCCACGCACGTGTACGAGGGCGAGCTGCTCACCGTCACGCGGGCCGATCTGACGATCCGGACGTCAGAGGCCGTCGTCGTCATCCCGTATTCGCAGATCGAGAGCGGCGGCTTTTCGGCGATCGATGTCCACATTGTCGGGGCGCCGTCGCAGACGAACCTGGACCAACTCCGCTATGCAAGTCGGTTTCCGTACGGCATCCCGGACACCGCCATGAAAGCGATTCTGTCCAGGATGGGCCGCTCCGCGCCCGACACGGCGCACACGCGATGAGACGCGTCGCGGTGCTTCTCGCCGTCGGCGTGGTGAGACTCGCCGGCGCGCAAAGCGCCGGGGAGGACGCAACGGCACGCATGCTCTCCGCCGCCCGTGAAGGAACCATACGCTATCGCTCGATCGACTCGGCGATCGCCGACGGATTCAAGCGCGTCGGTGTCGAGTTCCCCGCGATGGGTGAGCACTGGGTGAATCTCGCCCGGGTGCTCGAGAATCGATTCGATCCGGCGAGACCATCGGTGCTCACCTACATCACCGACGGCGGCCGGCGACGACTGGCCGGCGTCGCCTACACGGCGCTGCTGGCCGAGGGTGAGCAACCACCGCACAGCCCCGCACCGCAAGCGTACTGGCACGAGCACAACGGGAGCGTCGCCGAGGAAAGTTTGCCGTTGCATCACGCCGCCGGGATGGCGACGGATGCCGGTCCAGGCGCGCCTCGACTCTCGATCTTGCACGCGTGGGTCTGGCTGCCGAATCCGGCCGGGTCGTTCGTCACCGACAATTGGACGCTGCCGCTCGCTCGCCTTGGGATCGACGCGTCGCACCGCACACTGAGCCCCGACGCGATTCGCGGTGTGTCGTTCGCGAATGACGACGCGGGCTACTACGAGCAGACGATCGAAACGTCGCTCGCGCCGAGTGACGTGGAATTGAAGCTCATCCAGAGCATCGTGGCGCGACATCGCGCCGAAGCCCGGGCGGAAGTGCGGAAGGATCCGACGTTGCGCGACGCGAGTCGCATCGCGGCGGCGTGGGCTTCTCTATGGAATGATCTCGAGGAATCGCTGCCGCGTGACGGTGCCGCGCTTCGGTCGCTGCGCGTTCGGCTATAGGACCCTTGTTCCGGACGATCGAGCACGCGCCGACGCTAACGGGCTCAGGGTGCCGCGGGCCGTCAGGGTCGGTAGCTTGCGTCATGGCGCCTTTGCCCAGACAGAGACCAGCGGCCCACAGCAAGTGCGGCAACCCGAATTGCCGCAGAACGCTGCTTGTAGCGGGGCAGAACGTCGCCTATCCGGCTGACGCCCCGAATGAGCGCATTCACCGCGTTTGGGACCCGGCCAAAGCGCCGTTGGTGTTGATGTGCGGCGTGTGTGAGCACTACACCGTCCACGTCTCGCGAGAGACGTAGCAACGACACCGGCGGGCGCGGTGGCGGTGTGATCTCGGCGATCTCGGCGAGCCTTGAGCTACGGCGTTTTCAGCCTGCTCACGGCTCCTGCTCAGGCTCATGCTCATGGCAGGGCTCGGGCAGCCGAGTCGCGATGCCCGCTCCGCGCCACCAGCCATCCCTGCTTAGCCGCACCCTCTTGGAACCAGAAACGGGACGGAGTGCGAGTAGTGGCTGCGCCTAGGCGAGCAGCGAAAGCGTTCGCACTCGGACCGCGGCGCTCAATCTCACTCCGGGCACGGCCAAACTCACATGGTGCACCGAATCGATCTCCGGAGCGAGGAGCCCGTCGACCGTCGAACGAAACTCATCGCGACCGACGGGGAACGTGAGCCAGGCAACGCGCTCCGGCAGGGCGAGTCCCTGCGCATAGTCGCCGTGTCGATCGCGCGACCACGCCATCAGCAGCGGAACGTGCCGCGCCGCCGCCTCGCCGATCACTCCCGCGAGGTTCGCCGGGGGTGCGTCCCAATCGCAAATCACGAGCGCGGGCTGCGCCCGCATAACCGACAGCCAGGCCGGCTCCGACGTGAGGGCCGAAACGACGGCAAGCCCGCACTCGGCGACCATGCCGCGAACGATGTCCATGAACAGATTGTTGCCGGATGCCACGAGCACGGTCCCGCGGCTCACCGCGAATCCATCGTCATACAGACTCATCGGGCTCTCCCAGAAACAAGGAGGACGCTGACCGAAACGGTCTCGAGAGTCCGGTGCGCGGCGTTGCCGCAAGAGACGCGGGAGGAGCGGTTGAGACACCGCTCACAGTTTTCTAAAACTAACCGCTCCCGCGCAGTGGCGCTTATTTTCCGGGTAAGTTCATTACTACGAGGGAGACGGGTATCGAACCTCGCACGACGCACGATCCGCACGGAATGACCGCCACGACCGCCGATGCGGCCGATCGGCGTCCGATGAAGGGAGCGTTGTTCGGTGCGGCGCGGCTGGCGTCGCACGCCCGGAAGTTGGCGCGCCGCCACGTCACGGTACCGCCCTCGCCGCCGCGCTGGATCAACCGGCGGGATCGGGGCCCGTTGCTCTCCCGCCTCGAAGCGACCGGCAAGGTCCTCATCGCGGCACGCGACACGCTCGCCGAGGCGTCGGCCGCCGGCGCCGACGTGGGACCGGCCGGCGCCTGGCTCCTCGACAACTTCTTCATCGTCCTGGAGCAAATTCCCGAAATTCGGGCGACGCTGCCGGCCGCATACTATAGAGAGCTGCCGAAGCTGGCCGGCGACGGGCCGCGCGCGGGATTCCCGCGCATCTACGACGTCGTCGTCGAGTTGATCGCCCACACGGACGGCCGTCTCGACGAAGGAAGCGTCTCGCGCATGATCACCGAGTATCAGCGCGTCACGCCGCTCACGCTCGGCGAGCTCTGGGCGATTCCAGCCATGCTGCGCATGGGGTATCTCGAGAGCGTTCGCCGGATGGCGCTGCGCGCCGCGCGCGACGTGGCCGACCGTGCCTCGGCCGATGAGTGGGTGTCGCGTTTGCTCGCCGCCACGCTATCGGGCGACATCACGGGCGGGCTGTCGGCGTTCGTACACCGAGGACCCGACCTGACGCCGGCGTTCCTGACACGCTTCCTCCAGCAGATTCGCAGCCGGCGATCCGACTTCACTCCGCTGCTCTGGCTCGAGCAGTGGGTCGCCGAAGACGTGATGTCGGTGGAAGACGCGGCGCAACGCTCGGTGCAGGAGCTGGCCCTCACGCAGTTGGTGATGGCGAACTCCATCGCCAGTTTGCGCCTCGTCACCAGTATCGACTGGATGGGGTTCGTCGAGGCGGCGAGCGTGACCGAAGCCGCGCTGCGCGAAGATCCTGCCGGGACGTACGCCGCCATGACCCGCGCGACGCGCGATCGATACCGGCACGCGGTGGAACGGATTGCCAAAGGCACCGACCTCGACGAGCCGTCGGTCGCGCAAGCCGCCGTGCAAGCCTCGAGTGACGCCGCGGCGACCGAAGAGAACCCGCGTGCGCGGCACGTGGGATATCACCTCGTCGGCGAAGGCCGCCACGCCTTCGAGCGCGCATGCGGATTCCGCGCCGGCGCCGCGAGGCGCGTGCGCGAGAAAGTTCTCCAACATCCCGCTCGCTCGTACTTCGGCGGCGTGGCGATCGCCGTCGGACTCGCGATTGCGGCGTTGGTCACGCCGTTGCGCTTCGCCGCGCCCGGCGAACGCAGTTTTGGCTGGCTCGTCGTGGCGGTGCTGCTCGTGTTGCTCCCGGCGGCCGATGCCGCGGTGTCGATCGTTCACCAGCTCGTGAATCTCTTCGTTCCCGCGTCGCGACTTCCGCGGCTCGACTACGAGCGCGCGGTACCCGAGGCCGATCGGACCGCCGTCGTCGTCCCGCTCCTCCTTGGAAGCGTCGACGCGGTGGCGGGCGCGATCAGTCATCTCGAAGTCCAGTACCTCGCCAACCGCGATCCGCAGATTCGATTCGCGTTGCTCAGCGATCTGCTCGATTCGCCAACACAGCACGCGGCGGGCGACGAGGCGATCGTCGAGGCGGCTGTCACCGGGATTCGCGCGCTGAACGCCGCGTACGGAAACCGGCACGGCAACGGCACCACGCCAAACGATTCGCCATTCTACCTGCTGCATCGGCCGCGCCGATGGAACGCGGCCGACGACGTGTGGATGGGGTGGGAGCGAAAGCGCGGCAAGCTCGTCGAGTTCAACGAGTTCGTCCGCGGGTCGGCCGAGGATGCGTTCGAGGTCGCGGAAGGCGACCTGCCGTGGCTGCGCGGCGTGCGCTACGTCATCACGCTCGACGCGGACACCGTCCTGCCGCGATCGGGTGCCGCGGCGCTGATCGGGACCATCGCCCATCCGCTCAACCGCGCCGAGTACGACCCGGTGCTCGGCCGTGTCGTACGAGGCTACGGCATCCTGCAGCCGCGGGTGAGCGTGTCGCTCGCCAGCGCCAGCGAGTCGAGGTTCGCCGCCATCTACGCCGGACACCCGGGGCTGGACCCGTACACGACTGCCGTCTCGGACGTGTACCAGGACCTGTTCGGTGAAGGGACGTTCACGGGAAAGGGCATCTACGACGTGGACGTGTTTCGTCGAGCCACTGAGGGCCGCTTTCCCGACAACACCCTGTTGAGCCACGATCTGCTCGAGGGAACGTTCGCGCGCGCGGGCCTCGTCACCGACGTCGAGGTCTTCGACGACTACCCGACGCGGTACCTCACGTCGACGCGCCGGATGCATCGGTGGATCCGCGGCGACTGGCAACTGCTCCGCTGGTTGACGGCGCGCGTACCGGCCGCTCCCGGTTCCAACCGCGATCCGCTCTCGTCGCTCTCGCGATGGAAGATCGCCGACAACATGCGCCGCAGCGCGACACCGCTCGCGCAGTTCTCCTGGCTCGTCGCCGGATTGTTGTTTCTTCCCGGATCGCCGGCTGTCTGGGTCGCCGCCGCGTTCGCGGCGTTCGCCGCGCCGTGGATCGTCCCGCTCGTTTTCGCCGCCATTCGTCCACCGCGCGAGGAAGCCTGGCGCCCGTACTACGGGGCGCTGGCGCAAGACGCGCGGCGCGCGCTTCAGCAGATGGGTCTCGCGGTCGTGCTGCTTCCGGATCAGGCCCTGCTCTCCGCGGACGCCATCGTGCGGACGATCGCTCGCGTGCTCGGCAGCGGGCGCCACATGCTCGAATGGCAAACGGCGTCGCACACGGAGCAGACGACGGCGAACAGCAGGTCGTCCGTGTGGCGCCGCATGTGGCCCGCGGTGTTGTTGGGCGCGGCGACGTTGGCGCTCGTCGCCTGGCGCGGTGCGCTCGACCCGGTGAGAGGAGCGCTTTGGTGGACGTTTGCCGGTCTATGGGCGGCACTGGCGGTGGCCTGGCTGCTCGCGCCGGAGGTGGCCATCGCACTCAGCGGCCCGCTGACTCGGCGCGACCTGGTCCTCGACGTCGACGAACGCTCGGCGGCGTTGCGCTATGCGTCGCGCCACTGGCGCTACTTCGAGCGCTTCGTCACCGCGGACACACACTGGCTCGCGCCCGACAACTTCCAGGAGTCGCCCATCCCGGTCGTCGCGTCACGCACGTCGCCGACGAACATCGGCTTGCAACTGCTCGCGACGGCGTCGGCGTGCGATCTGGGATTTCTCACGCGAGGAGAGATGGTCGAGCGCCTGGAGCGCGCGTTCGACTCGCTCGACCGGATGCCGCGCGTGCAGGGACATTTCTTCAATTGGTACTCGCTCGAGAATCTGCGCGTGCTCGATCCGCCGTACGTGTCGACCGTGGATTCCGGGAATCTTGCCGGCCATCTCGTCGCCCTCGCCGAGGGATGCACCGGCATCGCCGGCGCGCCGGTGGATGACGGACGCATTTGGGCGGCGATCGAAGCGGAGGGAGTGGCGCACGGTAAGAGTGGAGGGGCCTGGGTGGGTGAGCGCCTCTTGGCGTACCAGTCGGCGGTGCTCGAGCTCCGCCGACGCACGCAGGTGAGCGCGACCGACTCGTCGGCGACCGCGACGACGCTCTGGGCGCGGCAACGCCTGGAGGCAGCGGCCGGCGAGCTCGCGCAATTCGAGCTCGATCCGGAAGGAGATACGGCCGCCTCGCTCCGCACGGTGGCGGCGACGTCACCGGCGGCCGCGGTGCTGGTCGCCCGACTGGATGCGCTCGCGCGGCGCGCGAGAGAGATGGCGGCGGCGATGGACTTCCGGCTCGTGTACGATGCGCAGCGGCGGCTCTTCGCGATCGGTTACGACGCGCGGTCCGGGACGCTCGACGACTCGCTCTACGATCTCCTCGCGTCCGAGTCGAGGCTGGCCAGCTTCATCGCCATCTCGAAGGGCGACGCCGACGTGGAGCACTGGTTCCGTCTCGGCCGATCGCTCACCGTGGCCGATGGAGCGGCGGCGCTCGTCTCATGGAGCGGCACGATGTTCGAGTACCTCATGCCATTGCTCGTGATGCCGCCGAGGCCGTTCTCGCTGCTCGATCAGACGTGCCATTCGGCGGTGACCCGGCAGATGGCGTACGCCCAAACGCGCGGCGTACCGTGGGGAATCTCCGAGTCGGCCTACAACGTTCGCGACCGGCACGACACCTATCAGTACCGCGCCTTCGGCGTGCCGGATCTCGCGCTCAAGCGCGGTCTGGCGTCGGATCTCGTCGTCGCGCCGTACGCCACCGCGCTGGCGCTGGCGGTCGAGGCCCACGAAGCGTTGCGAAACTTGGCCGAGCTCGAGCGGCGCGGCGCGCTCGGCGCGTACGGCTTTTATGACGCGCTGGATTACACGCGTGTCGATCCCGACGAGCGGGCGGCCACCGTTCGCACGTTCATGGCGCATCACGTCGGGATGAGTCTCGTCGCGCTCGACAACGCGCTGAGCGTCGGCGATGCGGAAGCCGAAGGCATATGGCAACGGCGATTCATGGCCGATGCGTCGGTGCGCGCCACCGCCTTGCTGCTCGACGAGCGCGTGCCGCGCCTCTACGTGCCGCGACCGCCGCAGGACGACGTGCCCGTCTCCGCTCTCGAGGTGGCGGCGCCGGTGCGCATCGCGATCCACGAAGTCGATACGCCGCACACCAAAGAGCCGCACGTCGCTCTGCTCGGCGGGCCCGGCTACGGTGTCTTGCTCACGAATTCGGGCAGCGGTCATAGCCGAGCGAAAGGAATCGACGTCCTGCGGTGGCGGGCGGACGCGACGCAAGACGACACTGGCCAGTGGATCTACATCAAAGATCTCACGGCGGGCGCGCTGTGGTCCGCCGCGTATCAACCCGTCCGTGCCGAACCGTCCCGGTACCGCGCGACATTCTCGGCCGATCGAGTGATCTTCGCGCGGCGCGATGGACCGGTGGAGACGCGAACCGAAGTCGTCGTCGTCGCCAGCGAGCAAGCGGAGGTGCGCCGCGTCACGCTCACCAACCGATCGTCGGTCGTCCGCGAGCTCGAGCTGACGAGTTACGGGGAGGTCGCGCTGTGTCCCCCCGGCGCGGACCGCGCCCATCCCGCGTTTCAGAAGCTGTTCGTCGAAACGGAGTGGGTCCCGTCGGCGGCGCTTCTGGCGAGCCGTCGCCCCCGCGCCGCGGGGGAGACGTGGCCATGGTGCGTGCACGTGGTAGCGTCGGGTGGTGGGGGAGAACGAATCGGCGACGTCACGTGCGAGACCGATCGTGCGCGTTTCCTCGGCCGCGGCCGAACCGTTCACGCGCCGCAGGCCCTGGACGACGGCGTAGAACTGTCCGGCAGCGTCGGCGCGGTGCTCGATCCGATCGTCGCTCTGCGCGTTCGTCTCCGCGTCGAGCCGGGCCGTTCGGCGACCGTCGCGTTCACCACGGCGGTGGCGCCCACGCGCGAGGCCGCGCTGCACGTCGCCGATCGCTATCGCGACGTTGCCGCTTCCGAGCGGGCCTCGAGCCTCGCGCGAACCGAGGCCGAGGTGGAGGTGCGCGACCTCGACATCGAGCCGGCCGACCTTGCCCTCTACCAGGAGTTGGCGGGCGCGCTCGTCTTCCCGCACGAAGCGCTTCGCGCCCCGGCCGGCGAACGAGCCGCCGTCAAGCTCGGGCAAGAGGCGCTGTGGGCTCAAGGGATCTCCGGCGATTGGCCGATCGTGTTGGCGACGATTCGCGCCGTGGCCGGTGTGGCGAGCGTCCGCCAACTGCTCGCGGCGCACAGGTACTGGAGGACGAAGGGGATTCGATCGGATCTCGTGATCCTGAACGCGAAACCGCACTCGTACGCACAGGAGCTTCACGACCAGTTGATGACGATCGCCATGTCCGGCGAGGGAGGCGTTCTCGAGAAGCCGGGCGGCGTGTTCGTGCGACGCGCCGACTCGTTGTCCGCCGAGGAGACCGCTCTTCTCCGAGCGACGGCGCGCATTCACCTGCTCTGCGACGGCGTCGGCCTGGGCGAAATCATCGCCACGAACATCGTGAGCTACGAAACGATCGTCCCGTCGTCGCCGGTCACGGTCGCGCCGCCGCATGCCTACGTCGCAGCGGCGGCATTCGACGGGTCCGACCCGTCGCCGGAGCCGTCGAACGGATACGGCGGGCTGACGGACGCGGACAACTTCGAGGTCGATGTCGCTGGCGAGCGGGTGCCGCCGGCACCGTGGGCGAACATCGTCGCGAATCCTTCAATCGGATTCTGCGTCACGGAGCGCGGTGGAGGATTCGCGTGGGCGGAGAACAGTCATTTTTTTCGGCTCACGCCCTGGTTCAACGATCCGGTCGCCGACCCGTGCGGCGAGGTGATCTATCTCCGGGACGCTGACAGCGGCGTCGTGTGGACGCCGACACCGGGGCCCGTCGCGGCTGTCGGCGACGCACACCATTCGCCGCGATATCGAGTCGAACATTGCCCCGGCGTGACGCGGTTCTCGCACACCCGCGGTGACATCGTCACCGAGCTCGCGATGGGCGTTCCGGTGAGCGATGCGGTCAAGATCACCATTCTCCGAATTACGAACCGCGGCGACTCGACTCGCCGTCTCTCGCTGACGAGCTACGTCGACCTGGTGCTCGGCGCCGAGCAGGAGCAGGCCCGGTATCAGCTTCACACGCGGCACGATACGGTCACCGGCGCGCTGTTCGCGCAGAACCTGTTTGCGCCCGACTTCACGGATCGCGTGGCATTCTCATGGATCAGTGAGCCTGTCACCGGCTACACCGCGCGTCGCGATCACTTCATTGGACGGAACGGCGACCTCGCCGCGCCCGAGGCGATGCGGGTCGAGGAGCTCTGGGGCGCGACCGGCGCGGGATACGACCCGTGCGCGGCCCTCCGGTGCGACATCGCGCTGGAGCCGAACGAGACGAAGGACGTCGCGATCTTGCTCGGCGCGGCGCCGAGCGATGCGGATGCACGCGCGCTGATCGACCGATACGGCGCGCCGGCCTCCGCGACCAAGGCCATCGACGAAGCAACGAGGGCGTGGGACGACAGGCTGTCGGTGATCCGCGTTCACACACCGGAGCCGGAGCTCGACACCCTCTTCAACAGATGGTCCTTGTACCAGGCGCTCTCGTGCCGAATGTGGGCGCGGTCCGCGCTGTACCAGTCTGGCGGCGCGTACGGCTTTCGAGACCAGTTGCAGGACAGCATGGCGTTCGTGTACGCCGAACCGGCCGTCGCGCGCGCGCATCTCATTCGGGCTGCCGGGCGCCAGTTCGTCGAGGGCGACGTGCAGCATTGGTGGCACGAGCCGTCGGGGCGCGGAGTGCGCACGCGCTTCTCCGACGATCTGGCGTGGTTGCCGTTCGTCGCCGATCACTACGTTCGGGTCACGGGCGACGTCTCGGTGTGGGAAGAGCGCGCGCCGTATCTCGCCATGCGCGCCCTCGGCGCCGACGAACAAGAGGCCTACGATCTGCCGGCGACGAGCGACGAAACCGGCTCGGTGTACGAGCACTGCGTTCGCGCAATCGAGCGCGCCTGCACCGTCGGCGCGCACGGGCTTCCCCTCATCGGAGCCGGTGATTGGAACGACGGGATGAACCGCGTCGGCGCCCAGGGGAAAGGGGAGAGCGTATGGCTTGCCTGGTTCCTGACGGCGACGCTCCGCCGGTTCGCAACTCACGCAGACTCGCGCGGAGACGTACGGAACGCGCGACGTGCTGGCGCACGCGCGCCGACGGCTACACCGCCGCGGCGGAGCGAACGGCGTGGGACGGTGCCTGGTATCTACGCGCGTACTACGACGATGGCGTCGCCGCTCGGCACCTCCGGCGACGAGGAGTGCCGGATCGATGCGATCTCTCAGAGTTGGGCCGTCCTCTCGGGCGCGGCCGAGCCCTCGCGCGCGCGCGCCGCGATGCGCGCGGTGAACGAGCAACTGGTCCGCGATGACCTGCGTCTGATGCTGCTTCTCGCGCCCCCGTTCGACCGATCGGAGCGGGATCCCGGCTACATCAAGGGCTATCTACCAGGCGTTCGCGAGAACGGCGCGCAGTACACTCATGCGGCGCTCTGGACCGTCCTCGCGATGGCGAAGTTGGGCGACGGGACCCGCGCGGGCGAGCTTATGAGAATGATCAATCCTCTGTCGCGGGCGCGGACTCCCGCCGACGCGGGGACGTACATGGTCGAGCCGTACGTCGTGGCCGGCGACGTGTATGCCGCGGCGGGACACGAGGGGCGGGGCGGCTGGACCTGGTACACAGGTGCCGCGAGTTGGGCCTACCGCGTGGCGTTGGAAGGGATACTGGGGTTCGAGAAGCTCGGCGACCGTTTTCGTGTGGATCCGTGCATCCCGGCCGCGTGGCCGGGTTTCACGCTCGACTATCGTTACGGTACGAGCTCGTACCAGATCGACGTGCGCAACCCCGACGGCGTGTCACGGGGCGTGGCGGCCGTGATTCTCGATGGAGCGCCGTCGCACGACGGCTGGATCAGGCTGATCGACGACGGTCAGCCGTGACTCTCGATGGAGCGCCGGCGCGCGACGGTTGGGTCACGCTGATCGACGACGGTCGGAGGCATGTGGTGGCGATCGTGCTCGGAACCGAAGCCGCGTGACTTGCGCTCCTCTCCGGCAGGTCGGGCTCTGTCCGCGCAAGCGTAACGCGAGGCCTTGACTCGTCGGCTGTGACGAGCGACTGTCTTGACCTCCATTCACAATCATTGAAGCCCGTCCACCCCGGGGTTCTATGACCGAGAGAAGGCCACTCCGCCGCCGGGTCGTCCCTTTTCTTTTCTCGTGCCTAGTCGCCGCGTGTAGCGGCGGCGGTACCGACGCGGGCGGGAACGGCAATGTGAGCGTGTCGGTCACCCCCACGACGCTCAACGTGTTCCAAGGCGCCACGGCGACGGCGACCGTGAACGTGACGCGTGACAACTACACCGCCGCGGTGACGCTGACGGATTCCTTGACGCCGAGCGGCGTCACGGTGTCGTTCAACCCGCCGGTGCTCAGTGGGAGCACGCTTTCGAGCACTCTAACGGTGACCGCCACGGCGACGGCAACGCCAGGTCAGGTCGTCGTGGCCGTTCACGCAGATGGGCCGGGTGCCGACGCGGCCCACGCGGCGGTTGGGGTCCCGATCTCGGTCCTGCAACCACAGGTGAAGGTTGTGCTCGCGGGGACGGGAACGGGGACCGTCACGTCGAGTCCCGCGGGGATCAACTGTGGCAGCGCGTGCACGGGCACATTCGCTCCGGGAACGAGCGTCACGTTGACGGCGGCGCCGGGTGCCGCGAGCGTCTTCGCTGGATGGTCCGGCAGGCATGCAGCGGCACGAGCACGACGTGTACGCTCGTCGTCACCACTGCGCCGACCGTCACCGCGACGTTCAACAGCACGGCACAGAGCTTCTCGCTCTCGGCACCGACAACGGCGAGCGTGGCGCAGGGCGGCACTGCGACGGCGACGGCGACGATCACGCGCGTGAACGGATACGCCGGCGCGGTCAGCATCACGGCGGCGGGACTGCCGAGTGGCGTCACGATCACCGCGGTCCCGGCGAGCACCACGGACAACACGGCAACCCTGAACATCTCGGCGACGAGCGCCGTCGCCGCCGGAAACTATCCCGTGACGCTGTCGGCGACGGGGGCGGGCATCAGTGGCACGCAAACGGCGACGTTCAACGTTCAGGTCACGCCGGCGCCGGGAGGCAGCGGCAACGTCGCATTCAGCTTCGCGAACTGCGATCCGAGCGAAGTGCCCGTGTGGTTCGCCGCGCAGAGCGGAACGGGGGCGTGGACGCGCGTCACAGCAGGGGCGAACAGCACGTTCACGTTCTCGGTCGGGAGCGCCGGAGGGTTCGCGATGGTGCGGCCGGATGGGCCGAACTTCTCGACGAGCGTCTTCTATGGAAGTCAGGCGGACATCACGGCGCTCGCGCTCGGCAGCCCGTGTCGTGGAGTCAATGCCTCGGGCGGAACGAAGCGGCTCACGGGAACCGTCGGCAGCGGCGGCCCGGCGACGCACGCGTTCGTTGGCATCGGCGGCGCGTCCATACTCCACCCGGCCATTCAAGGGGCGGGGTTCACTTTGGACGGCGTGCCGGCGGGGCAGCGCGATCTCCTCGCCGTGGCCTTCAACAAGGACGCAAACAGCCTGACTTCGATCACGCGAATCATTCTGCGCCGCAACGTGAACTACGCGAGCGCGATCCCGCAATTGCAATTCTTCGGCACCGAGGATTTCGCTTTCATCAACGGCCGCATTGGAACGAACAACACAGGGACGGATCAGACGTCCGTGCAGGTGTCGTTTGTGACGGCCAACGGCTCCTCCGCGCCATACTCGACCGTCATCGGCACCGCGCCAACAAGAATTCCGTTCCCCGGACTGCCCGATGCGGTTCTACAGCCAGGCGATCTGCACGTCATCGAGGTGACCGCAACGCCGGCGACCGGATCGTCGGCCCGCGCAGCGATTCTGTTGCGGCACTCGGCGACGTTCGACTTGGACACCGTGACGCTCGGCCCAACGCTCAACCAACCGTCCGTCACGAGCCTTGGTACGAGTCCCTACCTCCGGCTGCGCGCTCAGCTCGCGTCGCAGGCCAGCTATGGCGTGGCCGCCGTGGCCGAGTTTGGGCAGAGCGCGAACACGGTGTCGGTGGCGGCGACCGCGAACTACGCGAACGGTACGCCGGCCAACTGGGTCCTCGACATTCCGGATCTCACGGCTGCCGGGTACGACCCGACGTGGGGGCTCAAGAGCGGGTCGTCGGTGGATTGGGAGGTGACGGCCGCGAGCGGCAGCGTCTTGCCGTTCTTTGGCGCGACCCCGGTGGACGGGACGGGCGTCGTGGTCGGGGTGGCGGGCAGTAGCTCGACGTCGTTCAACCGGCTCGTGCCGTTCAAAGTTTGGTGAGGCGGAAGACAGCTTCCGTCATCGTACTCCATGCATCGAGTACCAGGCGCGAACGCGTTCGAACATGAGCGGGTTCGATCGGGGCGCCAAGTGGCCGCCGTCGTAGACGTACAGTGCCGTCTCGACGCCGCGTTCATTGAGCACGCCCGCGAGACGTTTATCCCATGAGAGGGGAACCGTTTCGTCGGCCGCGCCGTGGTGCAGCTGATAGGGCACTTTGATCCGCGCAGCCTCGTCGACGGTCGGTGCCGGCACGATGCGGGATTGTGGCGGGCGAACGCCGCCGCCGGTCTGCGACGCCACCTGCACGTCGCGCGGAAACTCGGCGAGCCAGGCGACCTGCAGGTAGGCGCCCAGGCTGTGTCCATGCGCGGCGACGTGATCGTTGTCGACGTACGGAAGGCGTCGAAGCAGCTCGCGCGTCATGTGCGCACGCAGGACGTTCGCACGCGACGCTCCGGTTTCGGATGGGTTGCCCGGCGCGCCGCGCGGAACCTCGACTGCATGCGTGTAGTCGACCGCGATGCACACGAAACCCCACGCGACCATCGTCCGGCCAACCTCATTCGCGATGAACCGCGCGTTCCCACCGGAACCGTGGCTCAGGACCACGGCCGGAAACGGACCGGGGCCATTTGGAACGAGAACGACTCCCGTCAACTCGTATCGAACGCCGTCGACGGAGCCGCGAAAGGACCACGGGGCGCCCGACTGTTGGCGGGGGTCGCCCGAAATCACGAACGCGCCCGAATCCGGGATTGGCGTGGCGGCGGTCGTCGGCCCCGCGCTTCCACCGTGCGACTGCGGGGGTGGCGCGCACCCCAGGGCAACGAACGCGAGCGCGGCCGCGGCGGGGAGCGAAGGCTTGAGCGCCAACGGCGCTTTCCGGTTCAGCCGCGCGGTCGGACGCCGAGCTCCGCGTCGAGCTCGCGCACGGCCGCCTCGTAGTACGGGTCACGGGCGGGGGTCGGCGTGGACAACTCACGAACGGGTGCGGGCGGGACCGTGCGCGACGGCGCGAGCACCGCGCGCGCGAGCCGGAACAGCCCGTACCCGATGGCGCCGACGATGGCCAGCTTGAGAGCGATCACGGCGAGGGCGATGAGAGTGCCGACGAGGCCGGCGGTCAGGGCCAGCGCCAGAAACGCGACAGGGATCGCGATCGCGAGACCGATGATGACCTTGAGCAGTGTCCACAATACGCGCATCGAACGCCTCCGATTGGTCCTCACGCCACCCTACGGAAGTAGAGTCAGCGAGGTTCCAGGGTTTCAGGAGTTCCAGGGGTTCCTCTCGCTCTCGTCACCGCTGGCCTCTGGCCCCCCGACCGGCACAACGGGACTTCCTCGTGGGTCGGCCGAACGCGGCGAGCTTCCCTGCACCCGCGCACGGATTATACTGTGCTGCCATGAAAACCAGCATGAGCGCCGCGGCCTTGCGCGCCGCGGCCGTCGATCTCCTCCGCGACATCGCGTCGATTCCGCGGCGTCGCTATTTCTGGCTCTTCCTCGCTGCCGTCGCCGGCTATTCGTTCGGGTATCGGGACGCGTTCCGCGGACCGGAGTCGCTGGCCTGGAAGGTCGGCGCGCTGCTGGAGCGTGTCGCCCCCGCGTCGGTCAGCGACGCTCGGCGCCGAAACGCCGAGGCCCTCCGGCAACTCATGCGGCAGAACGTGGAGCCCGTGGAGCCGCCTCAGTAGCACTGGCTGGCTCACCATCGAGGTCGGGCGGCGACGCGAGTAGCGCGCCCCACCGGGACATTTGTCCTCCGCCACGTTAAGGATATAGCCAACCGGTGGGCTTGCGACAAGCCCGGGAGCTTCGTGTAAACTCCCCGGCCTCGGTCGGACCCTCTGGTCGGCGTGCTTTACAGAACACGTAAGAGAGGAAGAGGATGCTCCGTTACGTGTTGGATTTCCATGAGATCGACCAGACGCAGGTCGAGCTCGTCGGCGGCAAGGGCGCGCATTTGGGGGAGCTCTCACGCATCGATGGCGTTCGTGTGCCCCCGGGGTTTTGCGTGACGACCGAGGCCTTCCGGCGGATCGTCGCGGAAGCGCCGTCGATCCCATCGATCCCTGACCGGCTCGATCGGCTGTCGCTCCTGAAGCCGGACGACCGGGAGGCGATCCGCATGCTCAGCGCGGAGATGCGCCGCATCATCGAAAGGATCATGATCCCAGGCGATCTCGAGGCGGCGATCACGCGGTCGGTCGCGCAGCTCGGCGAGCAAGCCGCCTACGCCGTCCGATCCAGCGCGACGGCGGAGGACTCGCCCACGGCCTCCTTCGCGGGCCAGCACGACACGTTTCTCAACGTCATCGGGGCGCCGGCGATCCTCGAGCACGTCCGCCGCTGCTGGGCCTCGCTCTTCACCGAGCGGGCCGTGACCTACCGTTTGCGAAACGGCGTGGACCACCGGAAGGTGCGCATGGCCGTCGTCGTGCAGCGGATGGTCTTCCCGCAGGCCGCCGGCGTCCTGTTCACCGCGGATCCCATCACGGGCAACCGAAAGGTCGCCTCGGTGGAGGCCACCTTCGGCCTCGGCGAGGCGATGGTCTCCGGTATGGTGAACCCGGATGCGTACAAGGTTCGCGACGGCAAGGTCGTCACCCAGGACGGTCGGCGCCAAACCGGCGCTGACAGAGCGCCAAGTCGTTCGCCTCGCGGCGCTGGGCCGGCGAATCGAAGCGCACTTTGGCCGCCCCCAGGACATCGAATGGTGCCTGGTCGATGAGGATTTTCAGATCGTCCAGAGCCGCCCGATCACGACCCTGTTCCCCATTCCCGCGGCCGGCGATCAGGAGAACCATGTCTACGTCTCCGTCGGCCATCAGCAGATGATGACCGACCCGATGAAGCCCCTCGGGCTCTCGATGTGGCAGCTGACCACCGCCCGACCCATGAACGAAGCCGGTGGGCGATTGTTCGTGGACGTCACGCAGGGGCTCGCTTCGCCGGTCAGCCGCGCGCCCCTGCTCGGGGTCCTGGGGAAAGGCGATCCGCTGATCGGAGACGCGCTCAAGACGCTCCTCGACCGCGGCGACTTCATTCCATCGCTTCCGGACGGGAGTCCACCCTTTTCGTTCGCCGGCGGCGGGCCGCCCGCCTCGATCGAGACTGATCCGGCCATCGTCGCCGAGCTGATCGGGCGCAGCGAAGCCGCCCTCGCCGCGCTGAAGCGTGACATCCGCGGAAAATCCGGAACGGCGTTGCTGGACTTCATTCTAACGGACATTCAGGAGTCGAAGCGGATCCTCTTCGATCCCACTGGCATGCAGGTGATCATGGCGGGAATGGAGGCTTACTGGTGGCTCAACGACAAACTGGACGCGTGGCTGGGCGAGAAGAACGCGGCCGACACGTTGGCGCAGTCGGTCCCCAACAACGTCACGTCGGAGATGGGGCTGGCGCTCCTCGACGTCGCGGACGTGATCCGCCCGCATCCCGACGTTGTAGCCTTTCTGCGCCATGTCGAGGATGAGGGGTTTCTAAACGAGCTGCCCAAGCTCACCGGCGGTCCGGAAGCGCGGGACGCCATCCAAGCCTGGCTCGACAAGTACGGCATGCGCGGCGTCGGCGAGATCGACATCACGCGTCCGCGTTGGAGCGAACGCCCGATCATGCTCGTGCCCGTGATCCTGGGCAACGTCAGGAACTTCGAGCCGGGCGCCGGCGCGCGGCGTTTCGAGCAAGGGCGGCAGGCGTCGTCGCAGAAGGAGCAGGAAGTGCTGGAACGCTTGCGGGCCTTGCCCGACGGCGAGCGCAAGGCCGAGGAAACCAAGGCGATGATCGACCGGGTTCGCACGTTCGCCGGCTATCGGGAGTACCCGAAGTACGGCAAGGTCAGTCGCGACTTCGTCTATAAGCAAGCGTTGATGGAAGAAGCCGATCGCCTCGTGCAGGCCGGCGTGCTTCGTGAGAAGCACGACATCTTCTACCTCAGGTTCGAGGAGCTGCAGGAGGTCGTGCGCACGAACCACCTGGATGACCAGCTCATTCACCGGCGCAAGGACGAATTCAAGGCGTACCAAGCGCTCACGCCGCCCCGGGTCCTCACGTCTGATGGCGAAACCATCGCAGGCTCGTATCGTCGCAACGATTTGCCGGCGGAGGCGCTGGTCGGTTTGCCGGTTTCCGCCGGCACTATCGAGGGGCGGGCTCGCGTGATCCTGGACATGGCGGAGGCCGATCTCGAAACGGGCGACATTCTGGTCACCGCTTACACGGACCCGAGCTGGACCCCCCTGTTCGTCGCGATCAAAGGTTTGGTGACGGAGGTGGGCGGCCTGATGACCCACGGCGCGGTGATCGCACGGGAATACGGCTTGCCGGCCGTCGTGGGGGTCGAGTATGCCACGCGGCTGATCCGGGATGGCCAGCGGATCCGCGTGCACGGAACGGACGGGTACGTGGAGATCGTGCGCTAGACCGTCCTCACCGCAACGTCACTGGCGAAGCCATGACTCGGGCCACTTGGGGCGTGACCGGGTGAACGTCGCTGACGTGAAAGGTGACCTCGTCGTCAGCGATCTGCGCCTCTCCGTCATAGTCGATCTCGGTCGGAAAGCCCTTCGCGTCGTCGTACTCCGCGCGAATCATTTGGGCGTGACCGTCGATCGCGTTCTGAACGAAGGTGAACAAGTCTTCGACCGTCTCACCCAATTGCCGGTCGACCGCCTCACCGGTCTGGAGGTCGAGCACGCCGGCGACCGTGTCGCTGAGCACGAAGACATAGAGCGGATGGACGTTCGCGCAGAAGCAACTGCGCTGGACCGTGAACGCGTACGTGTGGAGATTCTGTGCCCGCCACAGTTGGCGCGCCGCTTCGAGATCGCTGGGCTGATGTCCGGGGCCGGTGGCGTCGCCGCACGAAATGGCGATGGCGAGCGATGCGAGACCGGCAAGGCGAATTGGATTCATGTGAGCATAACCGCCCGCCCCGCGCGAGCGTCACCCTGGCATGTGTGCTGTGGGGGGATCAACGGGGCGTCCTATTGACATTCGGGAGGAGTGCGGCAACCTTCCTCCTGTCATTCGGGAGGAAGCTCTCTTGGCTAAGCCCGCCGCCAATGAACAGGTCCTGCAGGGCACGCTCGACCTGCTCATCCTCAAGACGCTCTCGCTCACGCCGATGCACGGATGGGGACTCACCCACCGCATCGAGCAGCTCTCCCAGGACGCGCTGCAGGTCGGCCAAGGCTCCATCTACCCTGCCCTCGTCAGACTGGAGCAGCGCGGCTGGATCGACACGGAGTGGCGCACCACCGAGAACAGCCGGCGCGCGAAGTACTACCGGCTCACCGCCGCCGGACGGCGCGCGCTGGGCCAGGAGCTCGCGTCCTGGAACCGGTTCGTCGGCGCCGTCGGTCTCGTTCTCGCCGCGAAGAGCTGACCGATGCTGCACCACCTGCGTGCCGCGTTCACTCGACTCCGGGAGCTGTTCCGCCGCCGCTCGCGGCTCACCGCCGAGCAGAACGAAGAGTTTTCCTTCCATGTAGAAATGGAAACCGCGGAAAACATCCGCCGCGGCATGAGCGACGACGAAGCGCGTCGCGCCGCGCTGCTCCGGTTCGGCGGCATGCAGCGCTACCGAGAAGCGACGAGCGACGCGCGCGGTGTCGTCGCGCTCGACAATCTGGCGCGTGACGCGCGCTTCGCCGTCCGCCGCGTGAGGCGCGCGCCGGCATTCGCCGGCGGCGTCATCGCCACGCTCGGCATCGGGATCGGCGCGGCGGTGGGCATCGGCACGATCGTCTACGGCGTTCTCCTCCGCGACCTCCCGTACGAGAAACCCGACCAGCTCGTGCGCGTCGGCTTCATCACGGACGGCGTCGGGATGTCGGGCGACCTGCACTCGCCGGCGACCTATTTTCATTTCGCGAAAAGCGCGCGCTCCTTCACCGAGCTCGGCGCGTATTGGA
This sequence comes from uncultured Gemmatimonadaceae bacterium, assembly GCA_963736315.1. GTDB lineage: Bacteria > Gemmatimonadota > Gemmatimonadetes > Gemmatimonadales > Gemmatimonadaceae > JAQBQB01. The sequence goes on from CAVTOB010000003.1 coordinate 890,891, forward strand.
CCAGCGACGACTTCAACGTCACCGACGGCGACGCACCCGAGCGCGTGACCGTCGCGCTGATGACGCCGAACGCGTTCACGCTGCTCGGCGCGCGCCCGCTTCTCGGCCGGCTCTTCGAGCCCGGCGACACCTCGTGGTATGGCGAGCGCATGTTCCCGATCCTCATCTCGGAGAACTTCTGGCGCCGGCGCTACGGCGCAGACCCGTCGATCATCGGGCGCCGCATCGACAACAAATGGGGGGCACGCGCCGTCATCGGCGTTCTCCCTCGCTCCTTCGATTTTCCGAAGGCGTCGGTGGACGTCTTCTATCCGGCGCCGGTGCCCGTCAAGACGGCCCAGATCACCGCGCGTGGTTTCAACGTGATCGGTCGCCTGCGCGAGGGCATCAGCCCATCCGCGGCCGAGGCCGAGCTGAACGCGCTGATTCCGACCCTGTCGGCGCGCTTCCCGGCGATCACACCCGACATGCTCCAGCGCAGCCGAGCGCGCGTATCTGTCGTGCCGCTCAAGGCGGCCACCGTGGCGTCCGTGCGCCCGCAACTCGTCTTGCTCGGTATCCTGGTCGCGGCCGTGCTTCTCATTGCGACGACGAACGTGGTCAATCTCTTCCTGCTCCGCACCGAGCGTTCCAGCCAAGAGATTGCCATCGCGCTCTCGCTCGGCGCAACGCGCGTCGCGCTTGCGCAGCGGTTCGTGATGGAAGGAGTGGTGCTCGGCTTCGCGTCGGCGATTGTCTCGGTTCCCATCGCCGCGCTCGCGTTGTCCACGAAATTCGGCTTTACCGAGCGCGAGATCCCACGTCTTCACGAGGTGACGTTCACGTGGAAGACCGCCGCGCTCGTGTTCGCGTGTGCGGCGCTGATCGGCGCCACGGTCGGGCTCATCGGGTTGACGCGCACGGGAATGGCCGGGCTGTTCGACCGTCTGCGCGCATCACGGATGACGTCGAGTCGCACATGGCGGCGTGCGCAGAACGGTCTCGTCGCCTTCCAGGTGGCGATCGCCCTCGTCCTGCTCGTTGCGACGGGCCTGCTCGGCCGCAGCTTCTGGAACCTGCGGAATGCGACGATCGGGTTCGAACCGAGGAGCGCGATGATCTTTCAGGTGTCGCTGCCATATGGTGAGGATGGGTACGTGCCATACTCCAGGAGTAACATTTTCCACGCGAAGGTGGTCGATCGGCTGGCCGCTCTACCGGGTGTCACGTCCGCCGCCGTCGCGCTTCGTGTTCCCTTGGCGGGTCGCGGTGCATCGAGCCTCGATCTGGACCTTCAGGCTGGCGACGGGGAAACGCCGCCGCGGGTCGCCGCGATCGGCAACATGGCGAGTGCCGATTACTTCCGCGTGATGGGGATTCCGGTCCGCGCCGGAAGGACGTTTCGGTCCGGGGACCTGCGCGGCACTCCCGCCGTGATCGTCAGCGAACGTTTGGCGAAGAACATTTTCGGGAACACGGACGTCGTCGGCAGAACGATCAAGGAGTTTCTCGTCGGCCGGCCGCCATTGCTATTCACGATCGTTGGCGTGGTCGGCGACATCCACATGGAACGCATCGAGGACGGCTTCGCGCCGATGCTCTACTTTCCGCTCCAGCGGGACGGCGACGGCCTTCCGGCCGACGTGAGACCAGTACCGGGCGTGCCGATGGACGTTCAATACGTGATACGTGGGACGCAGCTACCGACGGCGTCGACGATTCAGGAGATCGTGAAGGAGCTCGACCGTCGAGTTCCGGCGACCAACATCCGAACCCTCGGCTCGCTGGTGGATGACGCGACCGCGCGCGTGCGTCTCACGATGCTGCTCATCGCGACCGCCGGCGCGGCCGCGCTGCTGCTTGGCGTGATCGGCGTGTACAGCGTGGTTGCTTATGCGGCGAACGGCCGGATGCGAGAGTTCGGCGTCCGCCTGGCGCTCGGTGCGGCGCCGGCGCGCGTCGGCGGCTTGGTACTCGGCGATGGACTCACGATCGTCGCGATCGGTACGTTCGCCGGCCTCGTCGCAGCCCTCGGTGTGACACGATTTCTGCGCGCCCTTCTATATGAGGTGCAACCGACCAGCGTCGCGGAATTCGGGGGCGCGACGACGTTGTTGCTGGTGGTGACGCTGTTCGCGACACTTCTCCCCGCGCGCCGAGCGGCGCGCACGCATCCCGCCGTTGTGCTTCGAGGCGAGTAGCGACTCGCAATCGCGCACGGTTTGCGCCGCCGCTACTCGCACCAGTCTCCCCCGCCGAGCGCCATGGTTGGGGTCGTTCGACGAGCAGACCCCTCTGAGCGGAAGGCTCCATGAATCTCTTCATCGTCATCTGGTTCTTCGCGCCGTCGACACTCGCGGGTGAGACGGCGCCCATGCTCCCCTGCCCTGACTCGACCACGTTTTTTGAATTTCAGGTCGTCGGCCCTCCCGGACAGCCCGCCGGACACCCCGCTCGCTGGATTGTCGACACGGCGCTCGCTGTTCATCCGACGCCAACGGTCCGGAACCCGGCGAACTTGGTCCAATTCGTCGTCGACACTTCGGGCGTTCCCGTAGCCCGCACGTTTCATCCGCTGAAAGTGAGCGACGCCGTTCTCGTCGAGGAGGCGCGTCAATCCCTGTCCCAGTGGCGCTTCACGCCCGCCGTCCGCAACGGATGCGCGGTCCGACAATTGATTCAGACACCCATCGGTCGATGATCACCTGCCTGCGGGCGGTCGTACTCCCGAGTGTAATCGCGCTTGCGGCGGCAAGATCCGCCGTCGGCCAAGTCCAGCAGCGATACGCGAGCGTTGTCGACCAGATTCTTGCTGCGTGGAAATCGCGATGGGTCCCGAGCTGGACCGTCGCGCCAAAATTCTCCTCGACGCGGTCAAGCTTCGCCAACAACGACCCATAGTCCCCGGTGCCTACCATGGCAGCGGATCTCATTACGCTCGACGTGCGAAAACGGGAAGACTGGCGGCGGTGGCTCGCGAGGCACCACGCCTCGAGCCCCGGCATCTGGCTCCTCCGCCACAAGCAGCACACCGGCGTCGAGTCGATGGCGTATGAAGACCTCGTCCGCGAGGCGCTTTGCTTCGGCTGGGTCGACAGTCTGATCAAGCGCGTGGACGACAAGCACTACGCGATCAAAGTCACGCCGCGCAAGCCGGCGAGCAAATGGTCGGACATCAATCGAAGACGCTGGAAGCAACTCAAGGCGGCTGGCCTGCTCCAAGCACCCGGCCTCGCCGCGGCGCCGACGGGAAACAGCTACGCTCCGCATCCGCCGATCCCCAAGCTGCCGGCGTACGTTGCCAAGGCTCTCAAGACGAACCTCAGAGCCTGGCAACACTTTCAGGCGCTTGCCCCGACGTATCGGCGTGATTTCGTAGTCTGGATTCACACCGCCAAGCGACCCGAGACGCGGGAACGGCGCATTCGCGAGTCGATCGAACTCCTGACGGCCGGAAAGAGACTCGGCTTGAGGTAACGGCGGGCGCCTTGACGCACCCCGGTCCGGATTACAACGTGCGAAAACAACCGGAGCATCGATGTATCGCGTGCGCTTTTCCTCCGCGATCGCTCTCGTCATGACCGCGACGAGCGCCTTCGCGCAAACCCCGTCGGCGCCACAGCCGGACGGCCATCGTCTTCGTCTGACGACCGATTCGCTCGAAGTCTACGTCGTCCGACTCGGCCACCCAGAGCGAACCGGCTTTCTCATCGACCGGCTCGACACCGTCCGTGTTGACGGCGAGACGATGCTGCGCCGAATCCACCGGACGACGGACGCCGTGCTGGGTGGCAGCGTGGACACCATCGTCCACGCGCTCGCCACGCTCCAACCGCGGATCGTGCGGTCGTATTCCGATCGCGGCGCGGAGCGCCTGGATTGGCAGACGAGTCGCGTCGTCGGCGTCGTCGAGGAGCCCGACAGTCCCGCGCGGTCCATCGACTCACCACTGCCCAAGGGATGGTACAGCAGCGAGAGCTTCGACCTGATCCTGCGCGCCTGTCCGCTGGCCGAAGGGTATCATGTCGCGGTTCCAACTTTCGGACGAGAGGGCTCCCGGGTGCTGACCGCGACGGTCGCCGGTTCGGAAGTGGTCGAAGGTCACGGCGACACATGGCGCATCGAAGCCGACGTCGCCGACCTTCCGGTGACGTTCTGGATCAGCAAGACCTCGCGCCGGCTGGTGCGCCAGATCATTCACGTCTCGCCCGTCTTGGAGATCATGTTCGTCGCCCCACCGGCCGGTTCGTCGGCATGATCGGTCGCTAGCGTCCCGCGGCCGGAAGATTCCGAGTGAAGTGAGGCACGACGCCGAGCAGGCGCTCGATGACCGTGAGCTGCGCTCGGTGCTGCATCTCGTGCTCCTTGGTTCCCATGAGCAGCTCGAACCGGCTTCGTGAGCTGCCACCGGGCAGCTCGACCCGCTCCGCCAACACTGTTTCGGGAAGCTGCTCGACCCACTGCGCCCATCGGTCGCCTTCCACGCGAAGCAGATCGATGATCTCGGCTTTCGAGCGCGGGCGCTTCTCTTCGACCTCGGAGCTCTTCAGCAAGGCGCCGAGGTCGAAACCTTCGAACGTTTGGAGACGCCGTTCCTCGTGCACGAGGCGGTCGGCGCTCGCGAGCCACGCGATGTGCACCAGCGTCTCGGCGGCCGATCGGCTCTCCGGCGTCGGGCGATAGTCGTATTTCGATTCCGGAATGTCGTTGGCCACCTGGATCGTGTTCTTGCGGACCACGCGCATGCTGTCGGCCAGGTGGCGATTGCTATAGAGGTCCATCGTTTCTCCTCGAGAGAATTGCGGCGATGTTTCGGGTGATCGCGATTAAGCGGCGAGGAACTTCCGGATGTTCTCGATCTGGCCATTCCAGCCGTTGCTGTTCATGCTGAAGGCCTTCGCGCGGCGCGATTCCGGAATCGCGTCGAAGCCCGACTCGACGATCGTGAGGCGCGTCCCGCCGGCGACCTCCGCGAGCGTGAACGTCACGAGCGTCGTCGGCTCGGCGGCGTAGTCGACGCCCTCTTCGATCGCGTACGGATGCCACCGGAACGAAAAGAGCCGCTCCGGCTCCAGCGTCTCGATCCAGATCGTCATTGTGAACTGCTCGTACTTGGGGTGCGCAAACTTGCCGCTGACTTCGGCGCCGGCGATGAACGGCGACGTGAGCGTCACGCCGAACCATTTGTTGAACTGCGTGACGTCGGTGAGCGCGCGCCAGACGCGGGAGCGCGGCGCGTCGTAGGTCACCTGCTTCTCGATGCGATCGGTGGAGGTCGGGGACGTGGAAGTGGTCGGCATGGCGGTCTCACTCGGGGTCTGAAGGGTTGTTGTCGGGATGGCGCAGCAGCTCGGCGAGCCGCTCGAGGCGCGTATCCCAGAGGCGTTCGTAGCCGCGGAGCCAATCGTCGGCGCGCTCGAGCGGCCGCGGGTCGATCCGGCAGTAGTGGATGCGCCCACGCACGGTGCGTTTCACGAGGCCGGCCCGCTCGAGGGTCTGGATGTGCTTCGACGCCGCGGCCAGCGACATCCGATGCGGCGCGGCGAGCTCGCCAACGGTCTGCTCGCCCTTGGCCAGCCGCTCGAGCATGGTGCGCCGGGTGTGGTCGCCGAGCGCACGGAAGACGAGGTCGAGTCGCAGTTGAGTATGTTCAACCATGTGGTTGAATATATGGGCCGGAGTTTGATTGTCAACCCTTTTGTTGAATGTGCGGACCAGGTGTTGCGCGGCCTCCCGTCGCGCTTCCTATTTGCTCGCTTGCAGCCCCGGCCACCCTTGTCTCGATCGCGAAACCATGCCAGAGCTCGCCGCGGAAGCCATGATTCCGAACCCACGCCTCGCCGCATTGGCGCCATTCATCGGCGCGTGGACGACCGTGGGCGCTCACCCGATGATGCCCGGCGTCACGCTTCACGGCCGCGCGTCGTTCGAATGGCACCAGGGCGGAGCGTTCCTGATGATGCGCGCGGAAATCGACGAGCCCGGCATTCCGAGCGGGCTCGCGATCATCGGCAGCGATGACCAGACCGAGGCGCTCACCATGCTCTATTTCGACGAACGGTCGGTCTCTCGGCGTTATGAGATCGCGATGCTGGACAACGGTCTACGGTGGTCGCGCAGCGCGCCCGACTTCTCGCAGCGCTACGTGCTCACCGTGTCCGCGGACGGCAACTCGATCCATGGCGCCGGAGAGATGTCGAAAGGCGGCGCAGCGTGGGAGCCCGACCTGGAACTCACCTACACTCGAGCGAAGTGACAGCTCGTTATCCGCTAGACGGAACCCCGCCGATGCCTGACGACGTAACCACGGCCGTCCACGAAATCGAGGACCAGAACATACTGCTCCGCGCTATCGTCGATCGTGCCGCGCCCCCTACGTAAACGTCCCTCTCACCTCGAAATCCGATGACCACTCCAATGCAGGGCACCGTCGTTCGGCGCTCGTTCCTCGCCCGCCTTGCCGCGGTGGGCAGCGCCCTCGCCGGCGTTGCCGCGCTGCCGTCGACATCCGCTGCGCAACCGGCCACTCCTCCCGCACCCGGGCCGACGCATCCGGCTGACGCGTGGCTCGACGATCTCACCGGCCAGCACAAGAACATCTATGACTGCACCACCGTCGAGAACGGGCCGACGGGGTGGACGTTCGCGCGCAACTTTCTCACCGCGAACACCGGTCCGATCTATCAACTCAAGGATGCGGACGTCAACGTCATCGTCTCGGTCCGCCATCTCGCGACCGCGTTTGGCTTCAACGACGCCGTGTGGGCCAAGTACAAGCTCGGCGAGTCGCAGAAGGTGAACGAGGGCGGCGTGCCCGCGGTGAGGAATCCGCACGCGAACACGGCGGTCGATCTCGCCAAGCGCGGCGTGATCGTCACGGTCTGCGGTTTGGCGACGGGGCGTATCGCGCGTACGGTCGCCGGCGAGGCCGGCCTCAACGCGGCCGACGTCGAGGCCGACCTTCGAGCGAATCTCGTGACGCCGACCGCGCGCGTCGTCGCGGCTGGCGTGATCGTCACCAATCGCGCGCAGGAGAAAGGCTTTACCTACACCTACGTCGGTTAGCGGGCTTTCTATTTGAACTGGAACGCAAACCGCCAACCGAATCCGGCGTCGTACAGCGCGGTGGTCGGCATCGTCGTGACGCCGAGTTCGGAGAAGAGCGTGGTTCCCGTCGCCCGCACATTCGCCGAGGCCTGAGAACGATGCATCCACTCCGGCCCGGTGAACTCCGACGCGCGAGTCGGGTCGGTGCCGGAAAGACGGCTGTCGAGCGATCGTCGCGTCGAGCTGTCGGACGGCGTGGCGGACCCGTCGATGCGCCCCGCCTTCGTCGCGACCGCGAAGGTCACGCGATGCGGTGACGCGCCGGAATCGACGGCGAGCATGACCGCGGCGGGACGCACCGCGAAGGCGTGTGAGCGGAACAGCTCGGGAACCGGCGCCGCCGAGTCGCCGAATACGAGCGGCACGACCGGCGCGCGCGCGCCACCCGGCGCGTCGGCTCGTGATTCGACAGCGAGAATGACGGCGGCGATCGTCGCGGCGCCGATGCGCCGATTCCCGACGGTGCTCGTCGGACACCTCGTGATGAACAACGACGCGGATGCCGTCCCGTCCTTCGCCGTCACGACTCGCCACCGCGGGCCGACGAGCGCCTGCATTTTCGCCGCGTCGGTATTGACCGAAACGGTGATCCCAACGCAGGGCGCCGTCGAGTCGGTGGCCCAGACGACTGCCGGCGCCTGCGCGGCGCCCGTCGAAGGCGCGGCGATGGAGATCGCGACAGTCAGGAGTCCTTGGCGGTTGAGCAGACGACGATGCACGTGTCTCATGTCGGTCAATGATGCGCCCTTCTGATCGGGAAGCAAGGACGCGCTATTTTTCGCGAACCACTCCACGCGTCTGCGTTCATGACGAACGACCCCGTCATCGACTGGCTCCTCGACTCCGATCCGTCGATCCGCTGGCAGGTCATGGGCGAACTCACCCAGACACCGGCGGAGATCGTCGCGGCCGAGCGGGCGCGCGTCGCCTCGGAGGGCTGGGGTCCGGTGCTGCTCGATCAGCAGCGACCCGACGGCCAGTGGGGAGACGGCGTCGCCACGCCGTTCTGGTGGTCGAGCATGTACACGCTGGTGTTCCTCCGCGATCTGGGGATCGACCCGGCCAGCGACCGCGCGCGCGTCGCGATCGAGCGCGTTCGTGACAACGTCACCTGGGGGCCCGGGTTCGGAAACTCGCCCTTCTTCGAAGGGGAGGTCGAGCCGTGCATCAACGGCCGAGTCGTCGCGCTCGGCGCGTACTTCGGCGAGCGCAGCGATCGGCTCGTCGACCGGCTGTTGAGCGAACAGCTTGCGGACGGCGGGTGGAACTGCGAGGCGGAGCGCGGTTCGGTGCGCTCGTCATTTCATACGACGATCTGCGTGCTCGAGGGGCTGCTCGCGTTCGAGACGGCGTTCGGCCCCGCGTCGAGCGTGACGAGCGCACGGCGCCGTGGGGAGGAGTATCTCCTCGAGCGTCGCTTGCTCCGTCGGCTGTCGACCGGTGACGTCATCGACCGGGCGTGGACGGCGTTCGCGTTTCCGCCGCTCTGGCACTACGACGTACTCCGCGCGTTGGACTACCTGCGCGCGGCGGGCGTTGAGCCGGATGCGCGTGTCGAGGAGGCGGTCGCGATCGTGCTCGAGCGACGCCAAGACGGAGGGCGCTGGATCCTCGACGTCCGACACCGCGACACCCCGCACGAACAGATCGCCGGCCCCATTGGAGGACCGAATCGTTGGATCACGCTCCGCGCGCTTCGAGTGCTGGACTGGTACGCGCGCCGGAATCGAGTGCCGAGTCAGGCCGCGGTCGCGACGACGAAAACGCCGGCGCCGTGACGGATCTCGATCACGTGTTGCATTTCGAGGCGCATCAACGCCTCCCGCACCGTCGCCGGCGCGACGCGAAATGCGCGTGCCATCTCGTTGATCGGCGGCAGTCGATCGCCGGTACGAAGCCGGCCGGCCGCGATCGACGCGAGAATTCGCTCGGCCAACTCTTCGGAAAGCCGCTGGCGCCGTACCGGGATGAAGGCGACGTCGTCGCTCATGAATCCTCTTTCATCCTCCGCGAAGCGCCTCGATCGCCGGAATTCCGGCTGCGCGCCGCGCCGGAAGCCAGCTCGCCATCACAACCGCCAACGTCAACAGGATGACGATGCCCGCGAGCGTGACCGGATCCGTGGGCTCGACGCCATAGAGTTGCGCGCGAATCAGGCGCATCGCGACGGACGCACCAGCCAGTCCAAACACGCCGCCGGCCGCCGCGAGCACCATTCCCCGTCCCACGACGAGACGTGTCAGGTCGCGCCGCGTCGCACCCAACGCGATGCGAATGCCCATCTCGCGCGTACGCTGCGCGACCGAATAGGAGATTGTACCGTACGTGCCGATCGTCGCCAGCACGAGGGCGAGCACGGCGAACAACGACAGCAATTGCGCCAGGAATCGCGCCTCGCCCAGCGCGCGGCCGCTGCGCGCCTCGAGCGTCGCGATGTCGTAGACGGGAAACCCCGGCGCCACCTCCCGCAGCGCGCGACGCGCCATTTCCGCGACGCTCCCCGGCTCCCCGGTCGTTCGCAGGTGCAGCATCATGCGGAAGCTCATCGGGAACTGATAGTACGAGATGTATATGTCCGGCCTCGGCGGCAGCCCCACATCGTAGTAGCGGACGTCGCCGACGACGCCGACGACACGCGCCGTGTCACGGCCTTGAATGACCAGGCGCTTACCGATGGCATCGGCGCTCGATCCTCCCCAGAACTCGCGCGCCGCGCTCTGGCTCACCAGCACGACGGGCGGCGCCCCCTTCCTGTCGGTCGGCTCGATCGACCGTCCGCGCACGACGGGGACTCGCAGCACCTCGTTCCAGCCGGGTGTAATCCAGTGCAAGCCCGCGCCCGCGTTCTGCGGTCCGCTCTCGCGATCGAGGATGACCATGGCCTCGCCGCTGCAGCCCCCGCTTTGCGGCGCGCAATCCGCGATCGCGACTCGTTCCACGCCGGGAACGGAACGGAGGCGATCGACGGCGACATCATAGAAGCGCGAGATGGAATCGCGCGACCACGCCGGCGCGCGATTGACGCGCATGGTGAGCACGCCGCGCGCGTCGAAGCCCGGATGGACACCCGTGAGGTTGACCAGACTCCGCACGAGTACACCCGAACCGGCGAGCAGCACGACGGCGAGCGCGATCTCGAACCCGGTGAGCGCGTCACGCATCGACATCAGTCGACGCCCGGACGACCGCAGCGCCGCTCCCGTCTCTGTCTTGAGGGATTGCGTCACATCAGGACGCGTCGACTGAATCGCCGGAACGAGTCCGAAAAGAAGGCCCGTCGCGATGGCGATGGCACCGGTGAATGCGAGCGCCGAGAGGTTCAAGTGGATCGGATCGACGAACACGGTACCTATGCCGCTCGCGCTCTGGTCGCTCCACAGCGCGGGCCGCCCTGCCGAGATCACGTCGACGCCGATGCGCGCCACCACGAGGCTGGCGACGCCGCCCGCCAACGCGAGCAACACACTTTCCACGAGCAGTTGGCGCACGATCCGGCCACGCGATGCGCCGATCGCAAGCCGCACGGCGATCTCGCGACGCCGGCCCGCGGCGCGGACGAGGAACAGATTCGCGACGTTGGCGCACGCGACGAGCAGCACCAATCCCACGGCGCTGAACAACACGAAGAGAGTACGGCGGTCGCGGTCGTCGATCCGCGTCGCGTCGAGCTGGTGTGCGACGATCCCCCAGTGTCGCGCGCGCGGCCCGTGCTCGGGAAAGCGCGCGTCGAGGCGCGGGCCCAGGTCACGCGAGATCGCCTCGGCGCGCTCGGGCGTGACTCCGGGCGCCAGACGTCCTATCACGTAAAAGGAGTGGTAACCCGGGTCGTGAAAGTCGGCGATGCTCCAGGCCGCGGGTCCGTTGAGGAAAGGGATCCAGAACCGCGCCTGGCCGCTCACGCCGGCAAAACGCGGCGGCGCGACGCCAATGATCGTGAATATCGTGCCGTCGACGCTCAGCGGCTTGCCGACCACGGAAGGATCGGCGTTGAACGTAGAGTGCCAAAACTCGTCGGAGATCACCGCCACGGGTGGACTACCGATGCGGTTCTCGCCCGGAGACAGCGCGCGCCCGAGGGCCGGCACGACACCCAACGTCGGGAAGTAGTGCGAGTCGACGAACTCGCCGTAGATTCGCAGCGCGTCGTCGCCGACACGCACCGTGTACTGGATGCCGAACCACGCGGTGAGGTCGCTGAAGACGTTCTGATTCTCGCGGAACGCCTCGATCTTGGGATACGACCAGACGAGGTCGTCCCGCGCGCGGCTCTCGTTGGTCGCCGGCAGCGTGAGCGCGAGGCTCATGAGGCGATCGGGCGCGCGAAACGGAAGCGGCGTGAGAAGCAGCGTATCGACGGCGCTGAAGATGGCCGTGTTCGCGCCGATGCCGATGGCGAGCGTCGAGACGGCGACGACTGTGAACAACGGAGCGCGCGCGAACGTGCGAAGGGCGAAGGACGCGTCCTGCGCGAGCGTGTCGATCACGTGGAGGCCGGAGATGCGGCGCACTTCCTCGCGATAGTGCGTCGCGTTGCCAAAACGCCGGCGTGCCTCGACACGCGCGGCCCGCGCCGACAGCGCCCCGCGTGCCGCATGCTCCCGCTCGCGCGCCTCGGCGCCGACGAAGAATTCGATTTCTTCGGCCAGCTCCCGCTCGTGCTGCCGCGAACGTGTGAGGACGCGCAGCCGGTACCGGATCGAATCGACGAGCGACATGTCGTGTCTCCCCGGTTGGGGCTCAGGCGCGTCGCAGCACGCGGTTGATGGCCACGAGCATCGCGTCGAAGCTGTTGATCTCGTTGCCGAGTTGACGGCGGCCGGCCGCGGTGAGCGTGTAGTAACGCGCGCGGCGGCCGGTCGGCGATTCCCCCCACCGCGACGTGATCCAACCTTTCTTCTGGAGGCGCTCGAGGGCGGGATAGAGCGAACCTTGCTCGACGCGGAGCGCGTCCTCGGACAGCGCCTCGATCTGTTGCGCGATGCCGTAGCCGTGCAGCGGCCGCAGGCTCAGAGTCTGGAGGACGAGCATGTCGAGCGTGCCCTTGAGGAGCTCGTTCTTCTTCTGCGAATCCAGACCGGGCATGGAGGGAGGCCGCGGGTGATAGGTAGGACTTCTATTGGTCGATAAGTAGGAGTCCGACAGGTCCCCTGTCAAGCGCCGCGCGATGAACGGGCGGCCGCGCGTTGCCGAATGGCCCTGCTCGTCGATTTGACGAATGGGTGCCCGGCATGCGGGCCGTTGACCCGACGTCGGCCGCCTTTCTACTGTACGGCGTAAGGTCGAACACAGCGGAATTCGAGATTGTCGAGCGCAGCGATTCGGAGGACAGGATGAACGAGGCAACAGGTGCGGCCGGTCTTCTCCTCAAGCTGTTCGAATTGCGCACGGAGCCGGCGCTTCGCCAAGCGCGCGCGTGGTTTGCCTTCGAATTCCACCCCAGCACGCCTCAGGACGTGCTCCGCGCCTGGCTCGGCCCGGGCCATGAAAGCGCTCCCTATCGAATGGTCACGAGCTATTGGGACATGGCCGCGGCCTTCGTGACCCAGGGCGCCATTCCGGCGACGATGTTCAATGCCGCCAACACCGAACACTTCGCCCTGTATGCGAAGCTCCGCCCATTTCTGTCGGACATTCGCGCGGCCTCCAGCTATCCCGACTATCTCCTCCACGTAGAGAAGGTCGTCCACACCGAGGCGGATCCGGAATCGCGTATCAGCATCTTTGCGCGCTACATGGAGCGGCAACGCAAGCTCGCGGCCGATGGCAGGCAGCGTTCATACTTGACGAAGGACGAAACGACCGTCGCCGATCAACGGACCGGGTGACGAACGCCGACGCCGCCATCACGACCGCGGAGCGGCTACATATAGGAGGAGGACAGAATGCCCGACGTGCAGGCCAAACCGCGATTGACCTCGCTCGCTCCGCAGCTTCTCGTCGACGATCTCGCGCGCTCGATCCGCTACTACGAGAAGCTCGGGTTCGCGTTCGGCAATCCATGGGAAGGGTTCTACGCGATCGGCGAGCTGGATGGCTTGGAGCTTCACCTGAAGGAGGCGCCCAAGAACGATGCCTATCGACAGTTCCAGCGCGAGCAGGAACACCTCGATGCGGCGGCCGGCGTGAACGGTATCGAGGCGTTCTACGAGCACTGCGTCGCGAACGGCGTCACGATCCACAAGCCGCTTCAAGCGACGGAGTGGGGGACGAAGGACTTCTACGTCGAAGATCCGGACGGCAACATCATCTCGTTCGGCGGCCGGCCTTCTGACATCGCGCGCTAGTCCCCCGAGGAGAGTCTTCGCCGTCAACTTCGCTCGGCTGCTCATGAGCATTTGTGTATCGATCGGCGGAGCGACCCCCGTGGGCGGCCAGGGAGTGCTCGGTGCCGTGCGAGGCGTTGCGAAGTCGGAGGACGGCAGCGTCCCGATCCCCTTCGCCCTCGTGCGCCTCCTTCCAGCCGACTCACCGAGCGCCGCCGGTCGGCGGCCCGTGCTGTCGCCGGCCATCGACGTGCGCGCCGGCGGAACGATCGAGCACGAGCTCCGCGGGTCGATGATCGCGATCCCGCTCCCGACCGTCGTCGTCTACGGCGACGGCGCGTGTCTGGGCCGGGAACGTGCCGCGAGCGATCCGTACCTGTCGTCCCTCTGGGACGAGGTACGCGAGGGGATCGAGATACGCCGAGCCTTCGTCGACAGACCGCCGAGGTTCGGGGGGGCGGCTTCGGCCTTCGTGGAACGATCTGGGTGGACAGCGCGACCCGCTTCATGCGACGGTTGGAACTCGAGTACTTGAATGGCGACAAGCCGCTCGGCAACGTCACCGTCGACTATCGGGACGTCGCGGTGGCCGGAACGGCGCTCCGGCTTCCGGTTGCGGGTTCCGTTTCGCTTCGTCCGCTGCAAGCGCCGCGAGGCACGACGGTGATGGGGACATTCGCGTTCACCTATTGGGGCTTCGAGGAGATTCGGCCGAGGTAGCGCGGAAACGAGGGAACGTTGTCCGCCTACGATCGACGTTGACGGGAGACCGAGGCATGAACATCGACCGGGCAACAGTTCGCGCCGTCATCATGGCCGTTGGCGTGGCGCTCGCCGGCCTGCTCGCCGGCAACGGGTTCGCGCGCGCTCGCGCTGGGGACCGCTACGTCACCGTCAAGGGAGTGTCCGAGCGCGAGGTGCGAGCCGATCTGGCGATCTGGCCGCTCCATCTCGTCGGCGCCGACAACGACCTCACGACGGCGAACACGAAGCTCGGCACGAGCATCGCCGGCGTGCGCGCTTTTCTGCTGCGCCACGGAATCGACACGAGCCAGATCCAGATGACCGACTTCTCGGCCACCGACGCGTACGCAAATCAGTACGCGTCGGATCGGAAGCCGGCGAATCGCTACATCGTGCACCAAACCGTGCTCGTTCGCTCGACGCGTCCAGACCAAGTGCTGGCGGCCAGCCAGCAGATCGGTGAGCTCGCGGCAATCGGCGTCGTGATTTCATCGGGCACCGAATACGGAGGCGGAGCCAACGGCGGCGGACCGACGTTCGTCTTCTCGGGTTTGAACAGGCTCAAGCCCGAGATGATCGCCGACGCCACCGCGCGTGCGCGCGAGGCGGCCACGCAATTCGCTCGCGATTCCCACAGCGATCTCGGGGGAATTCGTCAGGCGAATCAGGGAATTTTCGAGATTCTGCCGCGCGACCAGGCGCCCGGGATCAGCGAGTCGAGCCAGATCGCCAAGGTCGTGCGCGTCGTTGCGACGATCGACTACTACCTCAAGTAGCGCTTCATCGTAGCGGCTATCGGCAGCGCGGTACACGCACTCGTCATTCGCTTCCTACAGACAGGACGTTTCCAGTGATGTCGTTCGATGTACAGCCGCTCGACGCCGCGCTCGTGGGCGCACCGGATCCGGAGATCGTCGAGCTGGAGGCTCGGCTTCGGGCCGCGCAGCTCGCGGCGGACGTCGCGGCGCTCGACGCACTCATTGCTGAGGATCTTTTGTTCGTCGGCCCGGATGGTCGGCTGGCGACAAAGAGTCAGGATCTCGAGGCGCACGCGACGGGGGTCGTTCGGTTTCGCGAGCACCTGCCCGAGGAACTGCGCGTGCGACGCATCGGCGCGGGCGTCGCAGTGACGAGCCTGCGAGCGCGGCTCGCGGTCGAGGTAGCCGGCGAGCTCGATCGCGGCACCTATCATTACACCCGCGTGTGGGCTCGCGATGAGGCGGGAAGTTGGCGCGTCGTGGGCGGACACGTGAGCGCGGCGACATGATGGACGCAGCTCCGTTCGGGCATCCACGCGCGGGGATTGCCTGCCCCGGTTGCGGTTTTTCGCCGCGCGTCGGAACGACATGGGTCTGCGCCCCCGACGGCTGCGGCGCCGCGTTCGACACCTTCGCAACGCAGGGGCGGTGCCCCAACTGCGATGCGCGGTTCACGTGGACACAATGCCCGCAGTGTCACCGTTCGTCGACGCACCAAGCGTGGTACGTCGTATCGAGTTGAGTGACGACGCGGTACAAGGCACACACGCCCCCGGCCCGGATGATGCTCCGGTTGAGCGTCATCCGGGCCTGACGCTCGTCAGCAGCGCGTGTGCGGCGATCCGCGCTCCGTCGCCGCGCATTTCCGCGGCGACCGCTCGGGCTCTCGCCGCAGCGTCCGGTTGAAGCGTTTGGTCCAGCGCGGCCGTGAGAGACTCGACCGATGGCGTCGCCGTCGCGTGTGCCGTTCCGACGCCGAGCTCCTGCACGCGCTGCGCCCAATACGGCTGATCGTAATGCTGCGGAATGACGACCTGCGGCGCGCCGGCGCGAGCGGCCGCGGTCGTCGTGCCGGCGCCGCCGTGATGGACGACCGCCGCGACGCGCTTGAACAGCGCCTGCTGATTCACCTCGCCGATGCTGAGGCAGTCGGGCGCGTCGTCGATCAGCGGCAAATCGGCCCACCCACGCAACACGATCGCGCGGCGGCCGAGCGCGCGCGCCGATTCGATCATTACGCGACTCGCATTCTCCGGCGCCCCGATGCTGCCGAATCCGAAATAGACGGGCGGTTCGCCCGCGTCGAGGAACGCCTCGATCTCGGAGGCGAGCGGACGATCGTCGGCGAGGATCCAGGCGCCGGTCTGAAACACGCTCTCGTCCGCCGGATCGGGCCACGGGCCGAGCGTCCGGTCGGCGGCCAGCCAAGGGCGGACGGTGAAAACGTGGCTCCGCACGTCGTCGATCGGAGCGAGACCGAACGATGCGCGGTGCGCATTGAGCGGAGCTCGCCACGCGTCGTTCGAACGCTGGGTGTCCTTGACCCAGTGCTCGCTGTAGTCCGCCACCGGCGCCGGAGACGTGTCTCCCAGCGAGACGAGAACCGGCGGGGCATGGTGACGGGACGGCAGGACGATCGGACAGTACACGGCGAACACATACGGAATGCCCATCCGCTCCGCGACCGACGGAGCGGCAATCTGGATCGCGGTCGCCCCGACGATGACGTCACGGCCGCGAGCGGCCGAGGCGATCGTCTCGAACTGCGCGGCGACCGTTCCTTCGATCATCTGGCGACGCTGCTCGGGCGTGATTCGCGCCGCCCCTGGACTTGGCTTGCCGGTCGAACGCACCGCGGGGCCGATGGGCGTGACCGCCATTCCCAGACCTTCGATCCACTCGCGGAAGTCGGGGGGTACGCACAGGTGGACGTCCTCGCCAAGTGCCTCGAGCTCGGACGCCAGGGCGACCAGCGGCTGGACGTCGCCACGCGAGCCGATCGTGGATAGGAGGAAGCGCATGGTCGCCAAGTCTGAACCGGCAACCGGCCCTTGCCGCAAGGCTCCCCACGCTCGATATAATCCAATGGCGGGAAGACACGCCGCTCTTGGCGAGTTTCAGTTTTCGCTCGACCAGCGTGGCCCGTGACCGCCCCCCATCCCGCGCCCGCCCAGACGACCGGCCTGCGTGTCCGCGATCGAGCCGCGCGCCTTCTTGCTCAGCGTCGCCGAAACGACATAGCGCGATACACCCGGCGGAAGCTCGCTCGGCTCGCTTTTTTTGCCGCGCTCCATTTCGCTACCCAGCGTCTTGAATTCGACTAGGTCGCTGAACCCGATCGAAACGAACTCGAGTGGCCGGCCATCGGGATCGCGCATCTCGACTTCGCTGAGGGCGCGGCCGATGTCGATGACCTTCTGGCCGGCCGGTACCGTTTCGAAAATCCTCTCGATCTCCTCCCGGCTCATCGCTTCCGGCGACAGGCCGTTCGCATCGAGGTACGACCTGAGCTCGTGTCCAGCGGTGAGAATGCCTGTGAGGCGGGGGAAGAGCTCGAGTCCGTAGGGCGTAGGCTCGAAAGACCCGGAGAGATGTCGCGGGCGGCCCGGCTCTCTCTTCATTCTGGATTGGCCGATGAGGATGCCGCAGTGCCAGAAGGTGTATGTCATGGGCCGACAGTACAGCCGCCGGCGCAAAGCGCGTCACCGGAAACCCGCGTGCATCATCATTACCATCGCCGGCGATACTCGGCGATGCGACGAGCGTCGCTTATCTTGGCGTCGGATGGAGATACAGGAAGCGGTCGAGCTGCTCCGCGACGCTATCGGAGAAAGCACCGGCATCTGGGCCGACCTCGGCGCCGGAACCGGCACCTTCACGCTCGCGTTGGCCGAGCTCCTCGGCGCCGGCAGCATCGTCTACGCCGTCGACGCCGATGCGAACGCGGTTCACGCGCTCGGCGACCTTCCGGCCGTTGGCGATACGCGGATCATTCCCGTCAAAGGCGATTTCACGCGCCAGCTCGAGCTGCCCGGCCTTAGCCGCACGCCCCTCGACGGACTGCTGATGGCCAACGCGCTGCACTTTGTTGGCGATGCGAGGGGTGTTCTGTCCCAACTCGTGCAGCGAGTGCGCACCGGGGGGCGGGTCATCGTCGTCGAGTACGACCAGCGGCGGGCGAGCCGGTGGGTGCCGCATCCGATTCCGGCGGCGAGTTGGCCGGGGCTGGCGGCCGCGGCCGGACTCGTCGACGCGACGATCACGGCCACGCGACCGTCGATGTATTCGGGAATTCTCTACGTTGGTGCCGCGACGCGACTCTAGGACGGAAAACAGATCATCGTCGACGATCCGTCTGGTAATCCGGTCGAACTGTTCGAGCCGACCACGGCGCAGGCTCGGATGTCCGGTCGATGATCGCGGGCGATCGTCGAGCCGCCGCCGCTCTCTGAAACGTCGACTCCCAGACGTCCGTCACCCGGTCCCAGTTGTAGCGCGACAGCACCTTGGCGCGTCCACGCTCGCCGAACGCCGCGCGCTTGGCGGGATCGGCGAGCAAGTCGAGGATCCGCCCGGCGAGGCTCGACGCGTCGAACGGCTTGGCCGTCCATCCGTCGACTCCGGAATCGATGATGCAGCGGGTCGACGCGATGTCGGCGCCGATCACGGGCTTGCCGCACATCCACGCTTCGATCATCACCAGACCGAACGCCTCCTCCACGGACGGCAAGGCGAGGAGGTCGCACGCATCCATGATCGACGGGCCGTCCTCAGCCGCGAAGTCGTCGATGGTGACGACTCGGCAGCGATCGGCCGCGGTGGGCTGCGTCAGCATTCTCGTGACCGTCGGCTCCCGATGCGCGCGCTGGCCCGCGAGGAGAAGTACCGCCTCGGGGAAATGCTCCCAGACCACGCGCATCGCTTCGATGAGCGTCGGCACACCCTTCGCCGTGTCCTGTCTACCGATGAAGCCGACGACCGGCCGATCGGTGATGCCGTAACGAGCCCGAATCGCGGCCCCGTCCCGACGCGCGAATCGACCTGGATCCACGCCGACTCCCGCGACGGAGACCGAGCGTCCGCGGCGCGCCTCGACGAAGTCGCGCTCGGCGTCGGTGAGGACGATGACGCCGTCGCAATCTCGAAACATTCGCGGGTAGCGCGGGTTGTTCGCCCACTCGCGTTCGATGTGCAGCACCGGAACGGCGACGCGTGGTACGCTCCGCAGCCGGCGTGAGCGACACACCCAGAACGACATACCGAAATGCCAATTCACGGACACGATCACGTCGGCCTTGATCCGCGCGAGCGGCAGGATCATGCTCAGCCCGCTCGGCACTCCGAGCGGCCAGACATCTTCGCCGAGCAGCCAGGCCGACGTTCGGTAGCCCCCGCGCCGCCGCAGCCACCATCGATGCCATTCGTGGACGCGCGCGGCGGACGGACCGACTCGAATCACGTTCACGCCGTTCAGCGACTCGGTCCGAGGAAGCCCGGCGCCGCGCCGCGAGGTGAAGTCGAGCATCGTCTCGGCGTCGGACGTGAGCACGGTCACATCGTGGCCGCGTTCGACGAGCCGCTCCGAAACGGACTGCAGCATACGCTCCGCTCCACCGACGAGTGGAGCGTAGGCCGGCGACACGTGCACGATGCGGAGCGGACGTGCCGGATTCGACGCGTGCGGCACGGTGCCCTTACCGAAGCCGCGTGGGACTCGAGCCGGGACCGGCGACGATGCCCGCCACCTCGCCGGCCGCGTGACAGCACGACAGAAGAAACATGAGAGGGATGCTGCTCCGCACCACCGGCGACTGGCGGGCCTCGGCACTCATCGAGCGCAGGGCGCCTCGGAGCACGTTCCACGGCAGCTGACGGCGCGTCAACGGAACGCGATTCAACCCCGTTGTGGAGCGACCGTTGTCGAAATGAGCCCGAAGCGTGAGCAGGAAGCCGTGAGATTGCACGTGTGTTACGGTGATTCCGTCGTGCACGTGGAAGCGCCCCTCGCGAAAGAGTCGCGGACTGATTTCGAGTTCGATGCGGCCTGCAGGAATCGGTCCCGACCCGATCGCACAGCGGCGGAAGGCGACGTTTGCCGGAGGTGGGCAGCGGTCGCGCTGCGCTCTGTTCACCGGAGGAACGCAACTCGCGAAGTTGTGCAGAAAGTTGGCTTGATCGATCAGCCGGTCGGTGGATCCATTCAGCACGGGACCGGTGACGCCCATCACGTCAGGATTGGTCGAGAAAACGTGAAGAATCTGCCTGCACCAGTCGCGACCCACGAGACAGTGGTCCTCGGTGAGCGCGACGATCTCCCCGCGAGCTCGTTCAACCGCGCGCGCGCGGAGCTCGAACACCGATGCGCCGGGAAGCCGAACCCAGGACAGTCGGCTCGAATCCGCGGCTTTGCTCGCGTCCAACGCGGCGCCGTGCCCATCACCGACGATGATCTCACCGCCAACGGCGGCGACCTGTGGCGCGAGCACCTGCAGACAATTGGCCAGGTCCGGCCAGGGCTCGGTCGTGGCGAGGATGACAGAGAGCGGAAGTCGGTCTAACATGCGGGGCTAGGATATTAGCAAAAGATTCCGGCCACCGTCATGCCACGTAATGGCGCTTTGTCGGCGGAGGCTGTTGCAAAACGCAACATGGAGCCGACAGGACAACCTTCATCGGAACGACACCCCGCATGTCATACGTGGATTCGCAGTTGCTGCCGGACGAGACAGTGCGATATCGCGCCCGGCTGCACAGAGGGATCTTTACGGCAGCCTCCGTGTTTGGCGTCCTCACCCTTGCCGCTCTATTCGGCGCGATCGCCGCGGGTCATTGGTGGTGGCTGCTCGTCGCCGCCACGGGGATCATCGGCGCGTTCACCTTCAGCCGGGCCTGGGTGACGTACAGGACCTCCGAGTTCGCGGTCACCGACAAGCGAGTGGTGATCAAGGTCGGCTGGATTCGACGGCGCACTCTCGAGACGATGCTCTCAAAGGTGGAAGGGATCGGCGTGGATCAGAGCCTTACCGGGCGCGCGCTTGGCTACGGCTCGATCGAGGTCACGGGTACCGGCGGCACGAGAGAGGAGTTCACGCGCATCGCCGATCCGCTCGAGTTTCGCCGTCAGGTGCAAGCCGCGATCAGCGCGGCCGACGAAGCACGCGCGGCGATCTCGGCGCCGTCAGCGGGGTACATGCCCGCCGACCGGCAGGAGCGCGAGTGTCCCTACTGCGCCGAGCGAATTCTGGTGAAGGCGAAAGTGTGCAGGTTCTGCGGTCGCGACGTGAGCGCGGTCGCGCCGACCTAGACGCCGTTCAACCGCCTGCGAGGGGCTTCGCGTCTTTGTCGCTGCGCGACGACACGCGCAAGAGGAAGTAGAGGAGAGACCATCCCGTCAGGGACGACACGAGAGCGATGATGCAGGCGATGCCCACCACGACGCCGACCGTGCCGTGCGGCAGGTTGAAGAAGATCACACCCAGGATCGCGCCGGCCATCATGCGCAACGTCCGATCCGCGTCACCGAGGTTCTGCGTCACGTCACCAATCCGTAGATGAGTGCACGCAGGAATCAGCAATGCCGGGCGCCCCTTGTAAATAGCATTCCCGGCGGGCCAGGTTATCGACGCCGACGAAGGCCCCGCCCACTCCCGGCCACCGTTCGACCTGGCTGATTGAGCCACAGACCGCCGGCGACCAACTCTTTTCCGGTGACCGCTGTCTCCGTCCCACCGCGTTATACAGTGTGCCACATCTACGGGACGGAACGGATGCTCTCACCACGTGTCATTCTCGGCACCTTGGCGGTCGGCTTGTTCGCCGCTCATCTCAGTGCGCAAGGCTCGGTTCGCACGGCATCGTGCCGGCAGAATGTCGATTCGCTACAGCATCGCATTGAGCTCAACTACGCTGGCTTTCTGCTCGAGGTGAAGGACGCCAAGCGACAGGCGTTGGCGGATACCCTGGCAGCGCTGGAGAACGTGGCTGACCGAACGGCTTCCGCCGATTGTGTTCCCGTTCTCAATACACTCATCGCCTGGTATCACGATCCGCATCTCTTTCTCTATCAGGCCGACGTCACCGACACCACGGACGCGGCGCGCCGAAAGGGTGCCGTCAGAACGCGCGCTCTCAGCGAAGCCGCCGCGCGATCATATCTCACCAACAACCGGTCGCGGCTCGATCCGATTGAAGGCCTCTGGTACGATCTCAATCTGCGTGTGGCAATCGTCCCGGCTCCGGGACAGCCCAGCGGTCACTTCGAGGCAGTGGTGCTACAAAGCGACACAGCGAGTTGGAAGCCCGGAGACGTCCGAGCGCAGTTCATTCGTCGGCCAGACGGTGAGTACGACGTCACGATTTGGTCGCGCGCGAAATCGGTGAAGGAACTTCGTGGCGTGGTCTACAAACGAGTGATGTTGCGCATGTCGCCCGGAATTTGGGGGAAGGAGTTCCCAGTCGCGGCGGCCGACGGCGGCCTGCTCAACCCGGTCGATCCGCACCGAGCCACGCTGCAACTTCGCGGACGTACCGTCGTGCTGTCGATTCCGTCGCACGACCCCACGTATCGCTCCACGTTGGATAGCCTGCTCGCGCAAAATGACAGCGCTCTGCGACACGCTGAACGGCTCATCGTGGACGTTCGCGGTAACGAGGGCGGCTCTTCAGGAGTAACGCGTGCATTGGAGCCGTTCATCGTTACCAACCCCACGCGACTTTCGCCGTATCCGAGCGGCAATGCGGTCATCCTGTCTTCGCCGAATCAGATCAATTACGCGAAAGCCTCATTTGTGGGACCAAAAGGCATCGACTCTTCGCCGGCGCTCCAGCGACTGCTCGCGCGCATGGAGGCGAACCCGGGGAAACTGGTGCCACTTTCGGATTCCCTCGATGAACCGGATCCGCCCCGTCCTGCGCCGGTCTTTGGCCCGCGGACAGTCGCGGTGATGATCGATCACGGTACCGTGAGTGCCTCAGAAGTACTCGTGCTCACGGCGCTCGAGAGCACGCGCACTACGGTGATTGGACAGCCTACGGAAGGCGCACTCGACTACCAGAGCGCCAACATCGTCTATTTTTCGGCGCTCGAACGACGCTGGGGCTTGGGCTATCCCACCATCACGCGCTCATCCTCGCTTCCGCTGCACGGCATGCGAGGAATCGGCATCAAGCCCGATGTGACGGCTGACTGGCAGCGCATTGACGACCCAATCAGCTTCGTTGACGCTTTCCTGGCGAAGCGAAATTGACCGGACGCTAACAAGACTGCCTCTGACTCGGCCCAATCAAGCCTGCTTTGGCGCGCCAGCCTTCGCCGCATCGGCGGCGGCGAACCCGTCTCGCGTCAGCTCGAAGACCTCGCGGGCGGCGCTCGTCGCTCTTAGCAAACCGCCCTTCTCGAGCTCCTCGATCGCACCCTCCCAACGTGCGAGCGTCCGCGGACTCGAGTCTTCGTTCAATACCTTGTCGTTCGAGCTGATCTCGGCGCCGCCGCCGAATCGCTCGAAGAGAATCGTGCCCGACCCGTCCGCGCTGACCGCGGAGAGCAGCACGAGCGCGTCTGGCGACAGCGGCGCTCGCGCGGCGCTCGAGGTCCTGGTCGATTGCGTCGCGCCCCCCGCCGAAGCAAACGGAGAGTCGGAGTTCATCACGAGTTGCAGATCCTTCGAAACCTTGCGCCGGAAATCGTCGACGTCGGTGTAGGTCTCGAAGAGGCCGCGCGTTTTGCACGAATCCTTGAATGCCTTGAGCGCCTGATACTGCGCCGGATCCACCGAATCGAGCGGCGCTGGCGCCGCTGAGAAGTAGAGCATCGCCGGCTTGCCGGCCTTGAGGTGCTCTTCGATCTCTTCGACCGCTCCGCTCGCGTATGACGCGGTCGGCGTGCCGAGCCGGGTCCAGAACATTCCGACGAGGAGATCGGCGTCCTTGAGGATTCGCTTGTCGATGATGCTCTGTGGCGCGTCGCCCATTTCGGGCGCGACGTCGGTCTCCCACCCCATCGCCAGCAGCATCACGTTGCGATGCGCGCCGTTCGTGGAGTTCCATTCGCTGACGACCTCGCGAACCACGGCGCGTTCCTTCTGAACGTCGCCGGGGGAAGCGATCATCAGACGGAGGACGGTGGCGCTGAACGGCATGCCTCGAAGCTACTCCAACAATGGACCGCCGGTCGCCCCTGCCGGCTGAAGCGTCGCGCCTGCGGCCGACTGGTTTCCGAGCGCTTTCCAGTCGCGCGGCGTATCGGTAACGCCGCGCAGAATCGCGAACGCAACGATCACCATCACGAGAAGCGACAGAATCGCGAACGCCTCGCCGGTGAGCACGGGCATGCCGCTCTTCTCGACGATGATCCACGTCGTCGCGCCCCAGATGAGCGGACCGACGACCGCCGAGAACCGGCCCACCATTCCATAGAGACCGTAAAACTCGCCGACGCGGTCGGGAGGCGTGAGGCGCAGCATCAGCGGCCGGTCGGAAGCCCACGTGCCGCCGAGGCAGATCCCCGCCGCGCAGGCGACGACGAATAGCCAGATGATCGTGAGGTGCAAGAAGCCGACGCACGCCGCGCCGACGAACGTGAGCATCCAGCCGGAGAGCACGATGTTGAGGGTGCGCTTGGGGCCGATCCGGTCGACGATGAAGCCCCAGGTGATGCCGCCTACGATCGCGAAGGTGATGGCGACCATGAGCACGAGCTTGGCCTTCGCTTCGCCGTCCTCCTTCGTGAGGCCCGTCGAGATGGCGACGTTCACCGTGTACAGCGACATGAACAGAATCACTGTGTTGATCGCGTCGGTGTAGAACGCTCGGCCGACGAGGAAGCGAAGAAGCCCGGGAAAGCGGTTTCCCGACTTGAGCGTCTGCACGGTCTGACGCGTCGATTCGGCCACCGCGTCGAACGTGAAGATGGGGCGAGGGTGCGGGTTGCCGCGTTCGCGCACGAAGAGGAAACAGGGCGTGGCCAACGCGAGAAACGCCACTCCGATGAACAGGAAATAGTTCGCGAACGGGAACTCATGGGTCTTGGACGTCATCAGGTAGCTGACGCCGACGGCGATGTACGAGCCGAGATATCCCAACCCGATCGCGATGCCGTTGATTCGTCCGCGGTTCTCCTCGGTGGTCACTTCCGGCAGCAGCGAATCGTAGAACTGCACGCCCGCCTGGTAGGCGCCGTTCGCGATGACGAACGCCAACATGCTCAGCGCGAACGGTCCCCGGCCGATGAGCGCGGTCATCGCGCAGCAGATGACCGTGGCCCACATCAGGAACGGCATCCGTCGTCGCGCGCGGTCGGTCATCGCGCCGAGCAACGGCGAGATGCAGAACATGATGCCCATCGACAAGGCGCTGATTCGGCCGACCAGACTGTCCGCGCGCTCCGAGCCCACGATGAAGCGCACGAACAGCGCGAAATTCAGCGACGTCACGCCCATCGAGAAGATCACGTTGGCCAGATCGTACGTGATCCAGCTAACGACCGCTCGGCGGGGGATGACTCGGGTGGGTTCAGACATCGTCGGTCGCCATTTCCTGAATAATGGTCGCCCGAACGATGCGTCCGCGAGCGTCGTGGGACAATACGCAGGGCGACGTAGAAACCGACTTTCCAGGCGGTCCGACAACGCCTTAAGGCCTTGCAGCTCGGTGAGATACCCGACGGGGCTATTTGGTCTCGAGCGCGCGGGCGGCACCGAGCGCTTTCGCCATTAGATAGTCCCGCTCCGGAACGCTCGCCGTGCGCTCGGCGGCGCGACGAAAATGTTCGACGGCACGGGCGAGATCGCCCGAGCGTTCGTGGAGATGGCCGCGAACCGCATCGAGCCGATAGTGGCCCGCGATCCGCGAATCTGCGTCGAGCGCGTCGATGATCGCGAGCCCGGCCGCCGGACCGTGCACC
The DNA here is from genome assembly GCA_963736315.1 of uncultured Gemmatimonadaceae bacterium. Classification (GTDB taxonomy): domain Bacteria; phylum Gemmatimonadota; class Gemmatimonadetes; order Gemmatimonadales; family Gemmatimonadaceae; genus JAQBQB01. The sequence continues at coordinate 916,642 of CAVTOB010000003.1, forward strand.
ATCGCGACTGCGATCGCGCGGTTCAACGCGACCATCGGATTGTCGGAGATCCGCATCAGCATGTCATAGAGCGACTCGATCTCGCGCCAATCCGTATCGCCGGCACTCGCGGCCCGATCGTGGGCGGCCGCGATCGCGGCCTGAAGCTGGTAGGCGCCGGCCGGACCGTGCGCCAACGCCGCGTCCAACAGATGCAGACCCTCGTCGATGTGCGCGCGATTCCAGAGAGACCGATCCTGGTCGTCGAGCGGAATGATCTCGCCGTGCGGGCCGGTGCGCGCGGCGCGGCGCGCGTCGGTCAGCAACAACAGCGCGAGCAATCCGGCGACCTCACCGTCGGCGGGAAGCAGGGCGCGCAGCAGGCGGGCGAGGCGAATCGCCTCGTTCGAGAGATCGGCGCGCTGGAGCGACGCGCCGCTCGACGACGCGTACCCCTCGTTGTACATGAGGTAGAGCACGTGCAGCACCGCCGAGAGCCGTTCGACGCGCTCCGATTCGCCCGGCAGCTCGAACGGAACGTTGGATGCCTTGATGCTCGACTTCGCGCGGCTGATGCGCTGCGCCATCGTCGCCTCGGGCATCAGGAACGCGGTCGCGATCTCCGCCGTCGTGAGGCCGCCCACGGCGCGCAGCGTGAGCGCGATCGCGCTCGGCGTCGTGAGCGACGGGTGGCAGCACATGAAAAGCAGCGCGAGCGTGTCGTCTTCGTTCACGTCGACCTCGGCGGTCGGCGGCGGCACGAACGCCCACTCCGCCCACACCTCGCTCGCGACGGCCTCCTCGCGGCGCTGACGGGCGATCTCGCTCCGCACGTGATCGGTGAGACGACGCAGCGCGACGTGATATAGCCATCCCCGCGGGTTCTTCGGAATTCCTTGCGCGGGCCACTGCGTCGCCGCGGCGATCAGCGCTTCCTGCACGGCGTCTTCCGCGGCTGAGAAATCCGCGTGCCGCCGCGCGACGACGCCGAGCACCTGCGGCGCGAGGTCGCGAAGCAGGTGCTCGATCGTCGGGTCGGGAGCTGTCGCGCTCAAACGTCGACTGGCGGCGCGCTCATCACCTGGCGCACCTCGATCGCCATGTTGAGGGGCTCGCCTCCCTTCCCCGGCGCGGCCGACGCTTCCGCCGCGATCTGGTACGCGCGCTCGGGGCGATCCACTTCCACGATCCAGTAGCCGGCGAGGAATTCCTTCGCCTCGGCGAACGGTCCGTCGGTGACGGCGGGCGCACCGTTCTTTCCGGCGCGAACGACTCGCGCGTCACCCGGCGGCGCGAGCCCTTCGGCGCCGACGAGCTCGCCCGCCTTGCCCAGCTTGGCGCTGAAATCCTGCATGAACGTGATGTGAGCCTTGAGGTCGTCGGGCGACCATTGCATGACGCCCCAATCTCCGGTTCCGCGCGGGGCGTGCATCATGAGCATGTAGCGCATCGTCTTTCTCCTATGTCATGGGCGCCTGTTGGCGGCGCCTTCATTTACAAGTCGGAGCCGAACCGCCCTTCTCGACGTCCGTTCTAGACGTCGTCGAGGATGCGGCGCGAGTGGGGGGTGGCGCCAGGCGGACGGCGGCTGAGCGCCCGCGCTTGCTGGACCGCCCTCCGGGTTCGCAGTTTGGGAGGATGCGAACCGCCGGACGGGTCGTGCTCGCGTTGGTGTTCGCCGTGCTCGGGGTGGGCGCGTGGGTCCAGACGTTCATCAATCTTTTCAGCAATGAGCCGCGCGCGCTCGTCGCCTTCCATCTATGCCTCGCGATCACGAGCAGCGCGGCGGCTGTCGGTAGTTGGACGAGGGCGCGCTGGGCGCCGATCGCCGGTCTCCTCTACGGCGCGACCACGGTCGGCCTGCTGCTGTCGTTGACCTCCATTCTCAAGCTCGATTCAAGCGCCGGGAGTGGTCTGCGGACCGGCGCGGCAATCGTGGCGGTGTTCACGCTGTGGGCCGCGTGGTATCTGCGACGTGCGTCGAGAGCGCGCGCGGCGTCGGAGAACCGCGCAGGCTAGCGGCCGCGGGGGCGGGTTCGCATCGTCGTTCGAGAGTTAATGTCGTCAGTTCGGTCGAAATGACGAAGCGAACGCTGCGGCTGCGAGTCGCTTTCGACAAGGGAAGTCCGCGCCCGCCCCAATTCTTGAAAGCCGAGTTCGCCAAATCGTCGGGGCCGGAAGTATCGGACCAAAGGTGTAGTTCTCTGGCGAACTTCGGCGCGAGTCGGCACAATCTCCTGGTACGACGGTATCAACATCCCCCGCGCACGACGACGGTGTCCAATCGTAGTGCGCTGCGCTCGACGCTGGGCGTGACGCATCGGGATCGCACCTCTACCAAGGTGGTCTTCGAAAATGCGTTCCGTGCGATGCGATGCGTGCGGCACCAAGGCGCTCATGGCGGCGTCTCAGTGTCCCAAGTGCAGCCACCTCTTCGAGGTGCGCGACGGATTCGGCGAGCTCCTCCCGCTGTCCTTCTGTTCGAGCTGCCAGTCGTACTATCCGGCACACGTGGGATCGTGCAAGTGGTGCGGCACCGTGCCCGAGCCAGTTCGAAAGCCGCTCCCGTGGACGCACATCGGCGTCGGTGGACTGATCGCGATGGCGTGGCTCGGCGGCGTGCTGCTGCGCGATCCCAAAGGAAAATCCCACGCGCGCAGCTCGGCACAATCTCGAGCGAGGTCGCATCCGAAGAACGCGGCTGACGACAGCGTGCTCCAGGTCGTGGCGAGCGCGCCGGCCGACACGTTCGGTGCGATCGCGTCGGCCGACACACTCGTCGCTCGCGATACGATCGCCGCGTGGACGAACATCGACGCGCCGGCGCCGGCCGCCGAGGTGCCGACCGCGGTTGCGCCGGAGCAAAGAGTCGTGCAGTCCGGAACTCGTGTGATCGCAACCGGCACACGCGTCGCTACGCCCACTGCTTATCCGCCCGCGCCTGTCGCGTATCCCGCGGCGCCAATCATTTCACGCACTCCGCCCCCCGCGTACGCGTCAGTACAGAAGTCGCGGGTGAGCTCGCGGTGGGTGAACCTGGTCGCCAAGAACTGGATCATCGTGCGCACGAGCGCGAGCCAGGACGCGCACATCGTGGCGTCGGTCGGCCCCCAATCGCGCGTTCAGCTCGGCGAGGTTCGCGGATCGTGGCGACGGCTCCGCTCGCGCGACATCCTCGGATGGGTGGATCTACGACGTGCGACGTTCGCCGAGGCGAGAGGCTCGTCGCGCGCGAGCGGGCTGGCGTCGCGCTACTGACGCGAGACCGGAGCTCGAGGGGACGCTCCGGTCTCGCTCAGAAACAAAGGACCAGTTCCCGCCGTTCAACTACGGCGTGGGTCTCGGCCGAGGCAGCGCCGACGGCGGCATGATGCCGTTCAGGCGCATGTAGTTCGCCAGCTGGCTGTAGTGATCCGCCATGTCCAGCGCGTGGCCGAGCACCATCGCCGCGCGCGTCGTCGGGCGCGACTGGCCGCCGAACGTTATCGAGGTTGGTTCGGCCAGCTTCGCGTCGTCGAGCTGGGCGATCGCGTCGTCGCAGTATTTGAGCGACTCCTTGAGCTTCGAGACGAGCTTGTCTTTGGGCCATTGCGCCTTGACGCTATCCGCGGTCGTCTTTTCCTCCGCGGACTGCGTGGGCTGCAGCGGACCGAACGTGGTGCAGAAGAGGTAGTCGTCGCTCGCCACGTGCTGCGCGATGTAGCCGATGGTGAGCTGCGCCGGCGTCGGCTTGTAACCGAACTTCGATTCAGGAATCGAGTCAAACGCCTGCGCGATGTTGCGATGCAGTCCGGTGATGCGACCCTTGAACGCGGTGGTGATCGGATTCGCCGGAGGACCCGACGGCTGCTGCGCCGCGAGGGTCAGCGGCAAGGCGAAAGCGAGCAATGTCGTATGTGCGATCTTCATAGGTGCTCCCATGGAGGTGGCGCGGGTGGGGCGGACGGTCTGTGATAGTGAATACGCAGGGCGAGTTGCGCAACGGTCTCGCCCGCCGCAGCGTTGTTCGAATCGTTGGCGACGATTTACACTCTCCTGACATTCGGGCGCTTCGATCCGCGGCTCGTTATTGGCGGATGCGCAGCGCGCCACGGAGGCCGCCGTGCAAGTAAGCGTGTATCTCAGCTTCAACGGGGACTGCGAAGCCGCATTCCAATTGTATGAAAGTTCACTCGGCGCGCGCGTCGGGCCGATCTTCCGCTATGCCGGCACGCCATTTCTCGACCGCGTTCCGGCGGACTGGTCGGAAAAGATCATGCACGGGAGCGTTACCGTCGGCGATCAGGTGTTGATGGGCGCCGACGTCGCCCCGGATCAGTACGAGCCGCCGAAAGGGATCTCGCTTTCGCTGCACCCCGACTCGGTGGAGGATGCCGAGCGCATCTTCGCCGCGCTTGCGGATGGCGGGAAAGTGCTGGCACCTATCGAAGAGACGTTCTGGGCCCAGCGGTTCGGCATGGTCGTCGACCGCTTCGGAATTCCCTGGATGATCAACTGCGACACATCCGCGTTGCCCGAAACATCCGCGCCGCTATCGTGATGACATTCGCAATGGGCCGCGCTCTCGCTACAAATGTTTCAGCACGTCGAGCGCGAGCGCTTTCTCGTACTGCACCTGCTTGTCGACCGCGGCGACGCCGTAAATCTTGACGATGAAGATGGTCCCCCCCTTCTTGACAGCGAGCGGGGCGAAGGTGCCGAAGTTTTGGTAGAACGCATCGTCGCCGACACCACTCACGGGGTTAGCGGGAATGCTGGGCAAAACGGTCTTCAAGTGCTCCCACGAAGTCGTAGACGGCTGGAGCGACACGGTCACCATCTGGACCTTCCCGCCCGTCGACTTCCACATGCAAGAGCTCTTGCCCGGTGGCGGCCCGACAGCGATTTCCACCCCGAGAACGGCCTTGACCTGATCGGCGGTGAGTAAGGTGCAGGGATCGATGGGCCCGGACCTCGCGACCGCGTTGTGCGCGCTGGACGCGACCAGAGCGCAGGCGATGGCGACGATCGCGCTTCGCGACTGTTTCGAACTCATTGACGGCCTCCTTGAATCACCCGGGTGTCTCGTCGAGGCGTGCGGCGTCGCCCGCGCATCGACGACGGATCGGTGATTGCCCCAAGAACATGAACGGACCTCGGCCGTCTGGCCAGGATCGGTTGACGGGCGCTCCGAACCGCATCACGGCAGGCGAAAGATGTTCAGCGTGCCGCCCGTCGCGTGGCTGTTCGAGTTTCCGTCGGTCACGGCGATCATGCGGTCCACGACGATCGGACTGTTCCAGTGTCCGCCGCCGCAATCGAGCTTGGTGACGAGGGCGCCGCTCTCCGGCAGATAGACGCGCAGCCCGCCGAACGGGTCGTACACGTACAGCAGGCCGCCGGCGTACACCGGGCTCGTGCCGACGTTCGCGTTGCGCCAGGCTTGGTGCAGCTGACCGGCGCTCACCGTCCACGCCGCGGTCCCGCCGCCGTCCGCGGCGAACATCCACGTCGTGCCGCTCGGCGCGTGCCACACGGCCGGAGCGGTGAACAGCATGCTGCTCGACGGAGTCGGAACGGCCTGCGCCTCGCCGCCGCGGTGCGAGCCCGCTTGCCGAATCGCGTCGACACCGAGCAGCCGAATCGTCGCGTCCTTGCCGCCCTGCGCCACCAGCCCCCCGCCGAGCAGGACGGGCGACGTCGATCCGACGTCGACGTCGCCGGAGTTGAGTTGTTCGGTATTGGCCGGTGTAAAGTTGCCGACGACGCGAGTGGCGTTCGCGTCGAGCTCGATCACCGCGTCGCCCCAATTCGTGATCCCGTCCCACGGGGCGTTTCCCGTTGCGACGAAGAGGTCGCCCGTGGACGGATCGACGACGGCGCCCGCGCGCCCCCAGATGGCGGCGTCGCTCTGCCCGCACGAGCTGGGGTCGATCAATCCCGCGCGATCGCTGCAGAGCGCGTTCCAGACATGGAGCAGTTCGCCGGTCGCCGCGTCGATGATCGCGACGTGGCCCTGATACGGGGGCGCGTCGCCGATGTAGCCGCCGGTCGTCGCGATGACGTGTCCGCGATCGAAGTTGAGCGACGACGCGATCTTCTCGCGACTGGGCAATTTCGTGATCGACGTGGTCCACACGACGCGGCCGTCGGCGAGCGCCAACTTGCGAATGTTGCCGTCGGGCGACGCCGCGTAGACGGATTGACGATCCGGATCGGCGACGGGCGTGGCGGTCGTGACCTGATACGACCCGGCGAACCCGTTGTAGCCGCTCGGCGTGAACTTCCAGAGTATGGAGCCGTCGTTCGCGTCGACCGCGATCGTCTTGCCATAGGTCGTCGTGACCACGAAGAGATCGTGCGCGGCGCCGTTCACCTGCACGCCGTGCAGGTAGATCGGCGAGGCGTCCACGGTTCCGTCGAGCAGCACTTGTTGACGTTGCATCGTCTTGACGTTCGTCGAGTCGATGCCGGTGGGATCATTCGACGCGTTGGAGCGCGCGGCGTCCCACCCGAAGCGCGTCCAGTCGTGCGTGCTGCCGGCGCTCGACGGCTGACCGGTCGGCGGCTGGGTCGAGTCGCCGCCATTGGCCGCGGCCGGAGCCGACTCCGAGCATGATGTTACGCCGACTGCCGCGGCGAGGATCGCGATGATGGCACTGCGCATGTGAGGCCCCCGTGTGTCTCTGATGCCGCGTCGCAAGATAGCGCGGGCGTTGGCGATGCTCTGGTACGGCAACTTTCGCGCGAGCGGTCTGGTACTCGGGCGCGATTCGGCATAGGCACGCCCCCGGGGTTGTGCCGGGGGAGTGTCGACCAACAGGTTCGTATTCCCGTGTCGAATGAGACCGATGGTGCCGACTTGTTTCGGGCCGCGAAGATCATGCACGGCTTTCGCGGTCGATGGGGGATCGCCGGCGGCTGGGCGATCGACCTCTTCGTCGGGCGTCAGATGCGCCCGCACGCGGACATCGACGTCGCGATCCTACGCGATGATCAGTCTCGCTTGCGCGATCGCCTGCCCGACAGCGGCGTAGAAAAAGTGGTTGATGGGCAGCTCGTGCCATGGCGGATCGGGCGAACGACTGGAGCCGCCGATCCACGAGGTGCACGTGACCTGGCCCGACGGCTACCACCTCGAGTTCCTGTTGAACGAGTGGGATAGCGCGAGCGACGAGTGGATGTTTCGCCGCGATCCGCGCATTCGGCGCGCGGTCGACCGGGTGTTTTCTATGGGGCGTGGGTTGCCGCGGCTCGCACCGGAGGTCGTGCTTCTATACAAGTCCAAGGGGTCGGGGCCGAAGGACGACGCGGATTTCGCGGCGGCCGTTGGGCTCATGACGCCTGAACAGCGCGAGTGGCTTCGCGATGCGCTGGTGGTGACGCGAGCGGAGAATTCTTGGATCGCGGCACTGCGGGGGTGATTCCCGTTGCCAAGTCGACACCTTCGGAGGTGAGGGGTCTTAGAGCGCAGCCTGAAGATCGTAACAGGGATCAGTGAATCGATCCTTGAGCATCTGCTGAAGTGACCGAGGACCGTCCGGTTAGGTGCCGCCGGACAACTTGAGCGTTGCTGGCTGACATGCGAGAGCTCCCTCAGTCTGACGTGTTGCTCTTGAGCGCCACCCGAAACTCGAGGTCTCCGAAATCGACGGGGCCCCAGCCGTCGCTACATCGCACTAGGAAAGAATCGTGCGGCTCCTGACCGATCTCCATTGCGGCGTTGTTCAGATGGTACAAGGTCGTGCCGTGTTTCTCGTCTCGCCATTGATTGAAAAGGGTGATGGTCGCCCCACGGCGAGCGGCGACCACGCGAAGAGCGACCTCCGCGGGTGCCGTGTCACGCCAAAGGCCGATGTGAGCCGCCCTCGTCCCCGCAACTTCGATCTGGCAGAGATGAGTGTTGATACCCACTCCTTGGACCGGAGTGACGCATGATCGAAGAAAATGAATGAAGATCTCATCTCCATCAGCCACTTCGACCACAAGGTCGCGCACCAGTTCGTGCCCGTCCCATTGGATACGGCCACTTTCAGACGCGGCGAAGAACTCTGCTAGAGTTGGCATTTTGCTCCTGTGCCCGGGGAAGCTTCATGGTTTCGCTATTTTGCGGAAGGGGTCTACTTGTGCATGTTGCTCGCGAGTAACGGGTACGACCTGACTTCCACCATCTCGGTTCGCGGTTGGCGTGTGATGCAACTCAACCGACTTACCATCGATTTGTGGTGCCAAGCCCTTCTTCATTCTGTCGACGTTTCCGCCACCCCAGCGGTCCGACGCCCCTTCGGTTTTCGCCTCAGTACGCCAGAAGGTCCGGCGCTGAGTCGTCCAACTTCGGCCGGCGGCGGCGGCGGCCTCCTGTGCAGCGTGAGCCTCGTTGGCTGCCTGGAGAGCCGGGAGGCGGGTCGAAATCGTCAGATCTTGCATTTCCAGATCGACAACGGAACCTTGTGCGTCCGCCATCGCGTCTGCGAAGCCCATTGTCGTTAGAAGGAACGACTCCTGAGTCGAGGGATCATTCCAGAAGTTCTTCATCCACGTCTTGAACCCCTCCCAGCAGTCCTTTCCGATCGTACACAGCCCCAACGGATCCGAGTAGTTGACCGGATCCCCACCCCCAAACCCGTACAGATTCAGCCCGCCCCCCAACCCGATCGGATCCTCCTGCGTGAACCGCCCGCTCTTCGGGTCGTAGTACCGATTCCTCCGATACTCCAATCCCATCGCCGTCATCTGCCCCGTGAGCAGTGACCCCATCCAGCTCGTCACGCGCCGGGAATCGCGAGTGCGTTCGCGATAGGCGGTCAACAGCTTGTTCTCGTCCGTCGGCAGCGGCGGCGTGTACTGGACGTTGCCGTTGAAGAGCGGACGGCCCCCGGCGAACGCGATCGCGGTCGCGTTCCCGCGCCAGTCGTGCAGCGGATACATCGCGAACGAGCTGAGGTCGAGCGTGTCCACGCCCGCCCCCGCGCGATGGACGGCCAGCGGCTGGTCCATCCCCAGCCCGTGCGTGTACAACACCTGGCCCCAGAGCCACGAGTACTGACGCACGGGCGGCGGCGGGTTCAGGATGTCGGTCGACTCCTGCACCAAGTTGTAGACGATCGCCGTGTCCAGCTCCGCAATCGAATCCGGCATGCGGAACTCGGCGAGCAACTGATCGCCGTCCCACACGAACCGCTCGACGCTGCAGAATTCGCCGCACGTCGCCCCGGGAATCGTCGGGATGTGGCGCGTCTTCACCCACACGCGGCGGCCGAGCGCGTCGTACCGCGTCTCCTGGTCGCTGTACTCCTCCTCGGGAAACACCTCGACGCCCGGATGCGGCTGCGGACGTTCCGTGTAGAAGCGCATGCGGCCGTTCGCGTCGTACGCGAACTGCGCATCCGTCTCGATCGGTACCTGGACGTGTCCGGTCTTGTCGGGCACGAACCTCGCCTGGGCTGTCAGGATCTGATTGCCCGCCAGGTCGTACCGAGTCACCTGGATGAAGTCGTCCGGGCCCGTGTTGCGCTTGATGATCGAGTCGAGACGCGCCGTCTGACTGTTGTAGTAGTGAATTCCGTCCGAAACCTGGTTCGGGAACGTCACCGACGATTCTCTGACGTTTCCCAACGGATCCACCGCGTAGGTCTCCGCCTTCGTCGACGCGCTCACGGAGTCCGTGCGCACGTACCAGGCGAGCCCGCCGTGCGCGGTGTAGCCGTTGTGCGTCGCCGCCCCGCCGTACATGTGGACGGAATCGGCGCGGCCGCCGGCATCGTACGAGATCTTGGCCCATTGGATCGTGTCGGTGTCGAAGAACCCGTCGGTGTGCCATCCGACCGTGGCATTCGGAGCACGATGCAACAGGAACGTCATGCGACCGTCATCGTCGTACTTCCGGAGCTCGGCGACGCCGTTGGGATAGAGCAGGCTGTCGAGACGACCGCGCTGATCGTAGAAATAGTTGAACGGACTGAGACCGTTCGTGGAGATCTGCGCGAGGTCACCGAACGCGTTGTACTGGTAGTTCAGCGGACCAGGGTTCCCGTCGCCGACCATGTGATACATCGGCTGCCACGGCTGGCGCAGCGTGAGACGACGATTCTCGAGGTCGTAGGTGTAGAGCAACTCGTAGTCGTGCTGACCGAACTGGCCGTTTTCGGTCGCGATCCGTTGGACCTCGCGCCGAATTGTGCCGCCGACGTTGTACTCGCGATCCACGATCGCGTACGCGTTCGCGGCCTCCCGGACGTTGCCGAGCGAGTCGTACTCGAACGTCTCGACGCCGCCGGGGGTCACGGTCGTCCCCAAGAGCGACGTCACGGTAGTCTGGTCCAGCGTCCGGGTCTTGAGCCGATCGAGCGCGTCATACGTGAACGTCACGCCGTAGCCGCGGCGATCCACGGTCCGCGTCACATTCACGCCGTCGCCGTAGATCGTCGTGTCACGCTGCTGGTCGGACGCGACCTCTCGGCGCCTCCGGTGCGCGTCGTCGTAGGCCCAGGTGGTCGTGAGCGTGTTCACGCCGTTCGGGTTCGGGCTCACCCGACGGCTCAGCGACGAGACCTTCCCTTCCAGGTCGTAGGACTTCGACACGATGAGCGAATCGCGCAGGCTCTCGTCGTAGCTGCCGGAGAGGCCGGACGTCATCGCGACCCGCGGACCGCTGGTGACGGAGACCAGGTCCCGATCCATGATGTCGTACTGCGTTGCGACCACGGCCATGTGCTGCTGCGCCGCATCGAGCGGCGAACGCGTCACCGAGTCGCGGCCGATCGCGTCACGATCGAAATAGGTCGTGATCCCGAGCGCGCTGCGCGCGCGCGAGACGTTGCCGAGACGGGCGTCATAGAAGACGTAGCTCGAATCGGACGCGCCGCGCTCGAAGACCGAGGTCACGCGATTCGAGGCGTCGTAGTTGAACGTCGCCATCCGCGCCGACAGGCCGCGCCCGTTACCCTGCGTCTTGCGGTTGCCGCGAGCGTCGTAGGTGAAGCTCGTCAACTCGCCTTCCGGCGCGACGGTGCTGTCCGGTTGATCCCAGATCGGATTCCAGAACGTCCGGGTCACCGCGGATCGAGTGTCGTCCACCCGGGTGATCGACCGGAGCGGAAGCGCGCGCGCGAGGTCGTACTCGGTGCTGTCGACGCCGCCGCCTGGTCTGGCGACGCGCGTCACGAGCAGCGGCAGCGTCGCGAGCGACCGGCTGACGAGTGTCTTGCGGCCGAGCGCATCGACGATCTTCCGCGGCGCACCGTAGCGCGTGAGATAGAAGGCGGTCGTATCCGGCGCGTCTCGCCGCGGACTCGTGTATTTGGTGCGCACGGCGGACGTATCCACCACGCTCGGCGCGCACGCGGCGAGCGTCGTCGCCTGCGCCGGGCAGAACGCCGCCGCCAGCGCCGGCTCACCGGTCACGTCGACGGTGTCGGCGACGAGAAGATGCGACGCGGGATCGTAGCCGAAGTGCACCGCGTGGCTCATCGGATCGACGCGCGCGACGACCTGCTCGTTCGCGTCGTAGACGAACGTCACCACGCTGCGATCGGGGTCGGTGATCGACGTGACGCGGTTGGGTTCGACGTTGTCGTGCACGACGTACGCGGTTCGCGGCCCGTTTGGTCCTTGGGGAGCCGTGACGACGGAGAGAACCGGGAGACTTCCCGCCGTGACGTACTGGAGTTGGTACGTCACCGCCGCGGCGCCCGGCGGCGTCGGCATAGTGATGGTCGTCAACTTGCCGCCCGCGCCGAGTCGGCCGCCGACGTACGTGAACGACGTGCGGTGGCGCCGCGCGTTGACGGTCGTGTCCTGCTGGCCGGCCGCGTCGTACGTGACATAGGCGCTGTCGCGCAGACGGCGCTTGTAGCCGGCGACGGTGTGATAGAGCGTGTCCGGCCGATCGAGCGACGGCGTGACGACCCACTTGGCGTCGCCGCTGTTCGGCACCTTCGAGTAGAGTCGCGTGCTCCCGTCGCCGCCGACCCAGAGACGCTGCGACGAGTCCGGCGTCGTGATGCTGATCTGCTCGAGCCCGTCGAGCCACCATCCTCGACCGAACGGGCTGTTCACGCGATTCACGACCGCGACGATACCTGTGTCGCGCGCGACGGCGAGCACGGTCGAGCCGCTCATCGCCTGGACCTGGAAGACGTACGTGTAGGCACCCGTCTCCCAGTCCGGCGCCTCGAATCGCACGGCGATGCGGCGCGGGCGGCTGTCGGACAGCGCTCCGCTCCACGCGAAGTCGCGCTGCACCGTGACGGCGGACTTCGCCGGGAAGGTGAGCGTCGCCCTCACGACGTTCGCGGTGATCGACGCGGGCACAGTCACCTCGGCGGCGATCACGCCGCCGGGACGCGCCTGGTCGCTGCTGAAGAAGAGCGTCGGCGCGCGAGCCTTGCCCATCGTCGTCGTCGTCGGCAGCGAGTGCACGAGACGCAAGTCGCCGCACTCGTACGCCGCGCCCGTTCCGGCGGAAATGGTGAGGCACTGTCCGCGCGACACGTTGGCGTCGGGGTTCACGGCGCGCGCACGGACGGCCAGCGTCGTCGACGCGGGTACGGACACGGTGCGCGTACCGGTGACGTTCACCGAGCCGTCCGCGCTCCGGACGTTCAGCGACACGGTGCCGACGGATCCCGCGTCCCCCGACTGATAGGTGACGACGACCTGCGACTGCGCCCCGGGAGCCAGACTGCTCGTCGAGCCCGTGAGTCCGGCCGAGCTCGCGCACGACGTCACCGCCCCCGCGCAGGCGACGGCGAACGAGAACGACGCCGCCACGCCACCCGTGTTGGTGATCGTGAACGTGACCGACTGCGCGCTATGCGCGGACGGCGAAACCTGATCGTTCGCCGGCAGTGACGCTCGCCGCGACGGTCGGGCTGGCGCTCGACGAAAGGAGGACCGTGCCGACAGCCTGACGCCCGCTCTCGACCTGCGTGCCGAACAGCTCGATGAAGTTGAATCCCGCCCCGTTGTCCGCGCCGGTCGCGTCGTAACCGATGGTGATGCCGGCCGTCGCGCCGGCGGCGAGGACGAAGGGACTCGCGGGACCGTTCGCCAGCCGGCAGTTCTGCGCGAAACCATGACACGCGGCAGAGTACTGATACGAACCGCTCATCACGCCGGTGTTGATGACCGTGAACGTGACCTCGTGGTACGCGACGGCCCGATCTACTGACACGGTGAGCGGAACGCTGACGCTCGGCGTTATTCCGATGCCGCGGTCCGGTGATCTTGTGAAGACCTGGATCGATCCGCTGGCGCTCGACACCGAACCATCTGACGCATGGAAGGTTGCGGTGAGCGTGATTTGACCCGAGACGTTGGGCGCCGTCGGACTCGCCGGCATCACGTAGACCTGCGCCGACTGTCCTGGTGCGAGATCGAGCGCGCTCAGAGGCCCAAGCGCGGGGTTGTCGAGGTCGAACACGGCCCAACCTTGCGGCCACGAAAAGCCGCCGGCCGTGACCGAGCTGAAGTCATACGTCGCCGCGAGCGTCCCCGTGTTGCGAAGCACGAAGTAGTAGCTCGTCATCACGCCGGGTTCGACCGTCATCGTCGGTGCGAGCGGCGTGAGCGACGGCACGGCGTGCGACGCCATCTGCGCCAGCGTCGCGACGACGCTTCCGGTATCCGCGATCACGTGGCTCGCCGCGTCGGTGTACGAGGCGCGCAGCCCGACCGTCGCCGACGGACCCATCGCCGAGGTGGGCGTGAACGTGATGACGGCGGAGTCGGTCGCGCCGACGCCGAGCGCCGTGGAGGTCTTGCTGATCTGACACGTTATCGCAGGACAGACGGCGGCGAGCTGGTACGACGCGTTCGCGACGCCGGCGTTGCGGACGGTGAACGTGCGCTGCGCGGAGACGCCGGTGAACACGTCCATCGAGAGATTCTTCGGCGTCACTTCCGGGCGGAAGTCGCTCAGCGCGGGCAACGAATACGTGATGCTCGCGCTCGTCGTCGAGACGTGACCCGCCGCGTCGGTGGCCGACGCGCCGACGGTGTGGGCACCAGCGGCCATCGAGAGATTCGGGTACGTCGAAGTCCCCGCCCCGGCGCATCCCGGAGCCGATGCCGACGCGAAGGCGTCGGGGAGCGACACGCCGTCGAGCGTAACGGCGTGAGCGAGGAACCCACCCTCGGCGTCGCACCACTGAACCGTGATCGTTGGCGGAGACGCCGACGTGACCGCGCCCGTCGGCGAGATCGCAATCGTCGGCGGCGTGGCGTCCACCATGACCGACGCCGACGCACTCGACGTGATCACGTGGCCCGTGACGCCCGTGATCGTGGCCGACAGCGAGACCGTCGCATTCCCACTCGCGGCGCCGGCGGTGAAGGACACGACCACGCTGGTCGTCTGACCAGCGCCGAGCGAGATCGAGCTCTGCGACGCGGAACAGCCAGAGACCGCCGCGGTGCAACCGGCGGCGAGCGAGTACGTCGCGCCGAGCGAGCCGGGGTTGCGGACGGTGAAGGTGTCCGCGGCCGCGGCCTGCGCGGGGCGGACGCGCGCCGGCGTCAGCGCGACGACCGTCGGCGTGAGCTCGACGGCCTCGTCGTAGACGAAGGTGCGCGTCGACGTCGTCGTGTGTACGCCGTCGCTTACCGACGCGACGAGCGTGTTGGTGCCGGGCTGCGCGCTCACGCCGAACGTGGTGCTGCCCGCTGTCGCGCATCCTGATTGCGTCGCCGAAACGAAGCTGCCGCTTACCGCCGACCCGTTCGCCGTGAGCGTCGGCGCGCCGACGATGCCGTCGCTATCGCAGACGCTCACGACCGCGTTCACAGCGCGCGTCGTCAGCACCGCGCCCTCCGATGGCGTGACGCTCATCGTCGGCGGAGTCACGTCGCCGGACGTCACGAGAACGGATGCCGTATCGGCTTCGACGAGCGACGCGGCCTGATACTTGGCGATCAGCTTGACCGTGCCCGAGATGGGGCCTGATGACGGTGGAGTGTACGACAGAGACACGGCTCCCGATGCGCCGGGACCCAGCGTGATCGACGGGACATTCGTCGTGCAGCCGTTCGCGCCGAGCGATCCGCAGACGCCGGCCAGCGTGTACGTCGCGCCGGCGTTGCCGTTGTTGGTGAGAGTGAACGAGTCGGTGTGCGGCGCGCCGTTGGCCGCGCTCGCCGCCGTGGAATGCGGCGACAACCTGGGCGCATGGTAGGCGAGATAGCCCTGGACCACGCCCGTGTCGGCCGCTACGAGGCGCGTTCCATCCCAGAGCGACGCGACGAGTTGGATCGTCGCCGGCGGCGAGGTCGAGCTACCGATGAGCGGCGGCGCGGTGACGCTCGTCGTCACGGCGGTAGCGTACGATGGAAGGGTGACCTGCGACGAATCTGCGGCGCACCCCCACGATGCGGGACACGCCATGTAGAGCGTGTAGGTCCCGGAAGAGTTGGCCGGATTGCTTCCAGCGGTGAAGTTCACCGCCGCGGATTGCCCGCCACCGACGACGACGGTCGTTCCCGCCGCCGCTTTGGGGTTGACCCACGGTTCTGCGTCCGGCGTTCGCACCAGGGTCGACGCCGAGCGCGTGATGTTCTGTCCGCCCGGCGGTGGACGTCGCCGCCGAGCGACACCGTGTTCGGAATCGAGTATCCGGCCGGCGCGAGGAAGCTGACCGTTATCGTCTGCGACGCGTTGGCGGCGAGCGTGGTCGTCCCCACGCTCGCCGCGCACGACGTCATCGATCCGCACGACGGCGCGAGCGTGAGCGGGAGCGCGAACGGTCCCCGAGTTCGTCACGGTGAACGCGATCGATCCAGCGACGCCGCGCTGAACGGTGGTCGTCTGATTGGTGGGCGGCGTGACCGCGAGATGGACGAGGCTCGCCGACATCGTGTACGTCGTGGTCGTCGTCGTCACCTGCCCTGAGCGATCGGTCGCCGACGTGACGAGCGTGAGCGGCTTCGTGAAATCGACGGCGACGTGTCCGAACGACGACGTCATCTGGTTGCCGCACCCCGGCCGACTGGTCCAGCTCTGCGTTTCGCCGGTGAGGAGCTGACCCTGCCAGGTGATCGTGTGTCCCACCATCGACGCGGTCGGATCGCACCACGCGACCTGGAGTGGGCTGATGATGCTCGTCGTCAGAACGGTTCCGTTCGACGGTGTGACCGTGATCGTCTGGAGGACGGGGCGCCCGGAATGGATGGGCGGCGGCGCCGCCGCAGCGTGAGACGAGAACAGCAGCACGGACGTGACGACGAGGGCCACGTGGCGCGGGAGGATCGAGCGGAGAGACACGCGTAGCTCCTTGATCGAGCGGGTGAGTGACCCGTCGAGCAAAGGCAACGCGTGCGCCGAGCCCGCTGGCGTCGCGAGAGTCTACAACGGCAACGATTTACGCGATTTCGCGAGGCGAGTTCCGTCGCGCGATTCGCGATCGGGACGCGCGATTTCGCGTTCGAGAATGCGAATGTCGGCCAGGCCGTCGCCAAGACATCATTCCGTAGGCACGGCTCGGGGCATTAACGCGCGGCGTGCTCGCGACGTGCTAATGAAGGGGTTCGGTCGTCAGAATTGAGTACCGACCCGACGCGGGCGCATGTCCCTCATCCGAGCAGACCTCACCGGTGCTGCCGCCGCCGGTGATGACGATCCGGCCGCCGCCGCGGGCACGCAGCTCACGGCGGGGCGCGGGCATCGCATCACCGCGCCCGACGGAGCGCCGGCGGCCCTCTCGCGCGAGCTCGCCGACTTTCTGGTCGAGCTTGCGATCGCCCTGCACAAGCACGCGATCTATCCCGCCGGCCATCCGCTCCTCGACGGGGCGGTCGACGCCGTCGCGCGCACCCTGCTCGGCCTGCTCGCCGAATACGCGATGCTGTCGATCGGCGTCGCGCGCCGGCAACTCGTGATCGAGGGCGTCGCCACCGACCCGAATCATCCGCTGCTCAACGAGCTCGCGCTCCGCTTCCATCGCCACCACGTCGGCGCCGTCAAGTTCGAGCGCGGCGTGGAGCGCGCGGAGCTGGCCGACTTTCTGGCGACGCTCGCGGTCGACGCGGGGCGAAATGGCGCCGCGATCGGGCTCGACCCGGACTCGCTGCCGACGCGCTGGAAGCGCATTCACGCCTTTCCGCTCACCTACGACCGTCTCGAGTTGCTCGACAGCGAGAAGACGGACACGGTCGAAGGGCAGATCGCCGCCGGGCGCGCCGCGCAGCTCTGGGTCGGTCTCGCCACCGCCGCGCTCGCGGCCGAGGCCGTGCATGGCGGCGAGATGGACGGCGGGACACCGCTCGAGCCGACGGCCGTCGCCAAAGCGATCGACGAGCACGAGCACGAACGAGCGTACGACCAGGTCATCGTCGGCTACATGCTGCAAATCGCCAACGAGCTGACCGCCGCGCAGCTCTCGGCACTCGGCGCGGGGCAGGGCTCGGGCGGAGCGGTGTCGCTCGAGTCGGCGGCGCTCCAGGCGCGCATGTCCACGATGCTCGGCGCGCTCAAGCCGGAAACGCTCGTGCGGCTGCTCCACATGGGCGGCGACGTCGTGCAGCGGCGCACGTTTCTGCTCGAGGCGACCGAGGGGATGAGCGCCGAGGCCGTCGTGTTCCTCGTGCAGGCGGCCGCGACGACGGAGAAGCAGACGGTGTCGCACTCGATGGTCCGTCTCCTCACGAAGCTGGCGAAGCACGCCGAGTCGGGAGGAACGGCGCGGCGCGCGACGGCGGACCGCAGTCTTCGCGACACGGTCATGCGAATCCTGAACGAGTGGACGCTCGCGGATCCGAATCCCGCACACTACCGCGCCGTGCTCGAGGAGGCGTCGCGGAGCGCGGCGCCGTCGATCGGCGAGTCGGTCCCCGGCCTCGCGCCGGATTGCGAGCCCGAGCGCATCGTGCAAATGGCACTGGAGATCGGCGCCGTGGGCGCCACGCTCTGGCGCGCGGTGGAGTGCCTCGAGCGCGACGGGCGTGCGGGCCTCGTGCTCGATCTCGTGGACGACGCGCCCGATCAGAAGGCCGCGGCCGCCGTCGTCCACCACATGGCCACGCACGACGGGCTGCGCCGCCTGCTCACCGCGGACAAGATCGACTTCGCGACGGCGGAGCGGATCGTCGAGCGCGCGGGCGTGGAGGCGGTCCCGGCGATTCTGCGGGCGGCGGCGTCGGTCGCCGACGCGCGCTCGCGCGAACACGTCTACGATCTCGTCGCGGCGCTTGGTGCTGCGGCGCCGCCGCTCGTGGCCAGGCGGCTGTCCGAGCTGGATCGTCCCGGCGTCGACGCCGTGGTACAGCGCGATCTCATCGCACTGCTCGGCCGACTCGTGCCGAGCGGTGTCCTTCCTCAGGGCGTCGATCTCCGCCGGTATCTCACCGCGCCGGACGCGCAGGTGCGGCGCGAGGCGATCAAGCTGCTGCTCAGGGCCGGCGGGTCGGCGCGCGACGAAGCGCTGGCCGCGTCGATCGACGACGGCGACGCGCGCATCACCTACCTTGGGCTCACGGCGGCGGGCGAGCGATGCCCGCCTCAGGTCGGCGCGCGCATCCGCGCGCGCCTCGACCGCGGCGATCTGGACCCGTCGCTCCGCGCCCTCGGCACTCGCGCGGCCGGCGACGGTGCGCACGGCGGACACGCTGGCCTGGCTCGTGTCGCGCGTGGTGAAGTCGTCGCGGTTGTTCGGACGGCTGTCGCTGCTGCCGGCGACCCCCGAGACAGTGGAGGCGGTGACGGCGATCGTCGCCGGATGGCGGAACGATCCGGCGGCGGCGCGCGTCGTGGCGCTGGCGACGAAGAGCCGCGACGCGCAGTACCGCGCCGCGGCGCACGGGCAGGCGAACGCGGCGGCGGGCGCCGCATGAGCGATCCCGTTCGCTTCCTCACGTCGTTCGTGCAATCGCTGTCGACGATGGCGTTGTACGCGGACAAGCATCCGGCGCGTGAGCGCGCTGTCGACCGTTCGTTCGACGTGCTGCGCGAGCTGCAGCTCGTGGACTCGCGCCCGCAGTTCACCTTTCTCGGGGCGGAGACGGTCTACGGGCAGGTGTCGCTGCGCGAGATGCACGATTGGGAGTGGGCGGCGCGCCTCGGCAACGCGGGCGTGCAGCGGCTCGAGTTCGAGCCGGAGGTCACGCGCGACGAGTACGAGGAGTTCCTGGAGGAGGTGCTGGCGCGGCTCGCGCTGACGGCGATCGACACGTCGGAGATGCGGACCACGCGGCGGACGACGATCAAGTTCGGGCCGATCGGCGTGCGGGGTGAAGCGCGCGAGGTGCGGGCACCGGTGGCCGTCGACCCGCTGGCGACGATCGTCACCCTGTACGAGGAGGCGGCGGCGATCGAATGGATGCACGAGGAAGTCGGTGATCGCGGGAAGCTGCCGCTCGCCGAGGCCGAGACGGTGGTGCGGTCGCTGTCGCTGGCGATGCACACCGAGAGCGAGATGCTGCTGCCGCTGCTCGAGATGCGCCAGTTCGACGAGTACACGACGACGCACTCGCTCAACGTGGCGGTGCTGACGATGGCGCTCGCCGAGTCACTCGAGCTGTCGGCGCGCGAGGTGCGCGCCTTCGGCGTGGCCGGATTGCTGCACGACCTCGGCAAGGTGCGCGTACCATTGGAGATATTGAACAAGCCGGGCAAGCTCACCGACGAGGAGCGCGGCGTGATGCAGAGCCACACGGTGGACGGCGCGCGCATCATCATCACGAGCGACCACGCGTTGGATCTGGCCGCGGCGGTGGCGTACGAGCACCACATCATGCTCGACGGCTCTGGGTACCCGCGCTGCCACTATCACCGCGACTGCCACCAGGGGAGCAAGCTGGTCCACGTGTGCGACGTATACGACGCGTTGCGCACCAACCGTCCCTACCGCGACGCGTGGGAGGCCGACCGGGTGCTGGATTTCGTCGAGAAGCGCGCCGGCGTCGATTTCGAGCCCGCGATCGCCGCCACGTTCGTGGGGATGATGCGTCGGCTGGAGCACCGGGTGCAGCGGGGGCCAAGGGTCCACGGATAGCGGCTGCCGCGCGTCGGCCTTTTTGCAGCTGCCTTGAACGGATGCGCCAGGGACAGCGCAGCGGCAGTTGCCGCCGCCTGACAATCGATTGAAGCAAGCAGGGTTGGAAGGACGCGTCTTCGGTGCGCTCGGCAATCACGAAGTCTGGGGGATTCCACTGCCGAAGGATTTCGGGCCGCCTTTCCCTACGTGACGAAGCTCGGCGTGTCCGACGACCAGTTCACGTACAAGTTCGACTACGGCGGCGCCAGGTTCATCCAGTTGTGGACGGGCGGGTATGATCCTCATGACCCCAGCGCTTGGACTGCGACTCAACCCGCGTACGCTCAACAGATGAAGGAGCTACGGGCGTGGCTGGACGAGGCGAAGGCGGCTGGGATCAAGAACGTATTCATCTCCTTTCACGCCCCGGTGTTCTGCCGGTCCGGCATGGGCCCGATCCCTGAAGCGCAGAATCCGCACAAACTGCTCGCCTCGTACGCCAAGGACCTCGACATCGTCGTCTTCACCGGGCACGTGCATACGACGGAGGCGTACGACGTGGACGGAGTGAAGTACCTCGTGCTGGGCGGCGGCGGCGCCGAGCAAGACCCCATCCTGCCGGGACGAACACACGTCAAGGTTCCCGCGAATTATCCGCCAGATCAGTACTGGCAGGGTGCGGCGCCGAAAGAGGAGTACAACTATCTGTTGGTGAGTGTAAGACCAGGCGAGAAGATCAAGTTCACGCTCAACCGCTACCGCCCGTGGTCGACGCAGCCGGCCGAGAGCGTGGAGCTATTCAAATAGGGCTCACGGCAGATTCGCCGCCAACGGCCGGAGCGAACGGGCACAGAACTTCGACGTCACAACTAGAAATCCCCGCGAGCGTGCAATTCGCCGCGGGGATTCGGTTTAAGAATGGGCCTGGGTAGAGTTGAACTACCGACCTCACGCTTATCAGGCCTACGAAGGCACTTCAGAAGTCCGGCACCATGCCGGTTTTCAGAGAGACAGAAGCCCGATCCGCCGACTTTCGTCTCCTTCAAATGCCGGACTTTCGACATGCAACGGGCACATGAACGGGCACAGCACTGGTCGCCGACAACCCCGTTTGAAACGACCCGACTCTGAGGCTAACCCTCCGAACGGCTGATGTTCGCGGGCGATTCGCGAATCGCGTTGTCGATTGCACCGAGGAGAACCTCCGCGTTGACCGGCTTCAAGAGGTACGCACACGCGCCAATCGCGATCGAGCGCGAGCGCATCGTTTCGTCCTGTCGACCGGTGATCATGATCGCTGGGATGTGAACGCCGTGCTCGCGCAGCCACACCTGCGTCTCCAATCCGTTGCGCCCCGGCATGTGCACGTCCAAGACGAGGCAATCGGGCCGCGCATGCTCCAGCGACTCGAAGAGCTGCTGTGCCGACGCAAAAGCGCGCGCTTCGAGCCCACTGGCCCGACACAATCGGCGTAGGGCCACGCGGACAGACTCCTCGTCGTCAACGATCGCGATAAGCGGCACCGTGCCCGCCATGATTGTTCTCGATCGGAAGCTCGAGATGGAAGGTGGCCCCGCCCCGCGGATTGTTCTCTCCCCACAAGCGGCCGCCGTGCGCGACCGCTATCGACCGCGCGACCGCGAGGCCGAGGCCCAGCCCATTGGGCTTGGTCGTGAAGAAGGGCTCGAACACTCGCTCCGCCCGCCCGTCAGGCATTCCAACCCCCGAGTCCTCGACCATCAACTCGACGTGCCGTCGGTCGTCCTGCATGACCTGGACGCGCAGCCGCCGGTCCGACGCCGGCGCATTGTTCATCGATTCGCACGCGTTGACGACGAGATTCAGCACGACCTGCAGCAATTGCACCGCGTCGCCGCGGACACGGGGCAACGCGGCGGAGAACTGGGGCTGTACCTCGACCCGGGCGATGTCGATCGCGCTCCGCCCGAGCGCCAGCGCGTCGCGAACGACCGACTCCACGCCGACGGCCTCGTATTGCGGCTCACCCTCCTTCAGGAAGAGCTGCAAGTGCGAGATGACACTTGCCGCCTGCTGATCTTGCCGCGCGATGTCGCCAAGAATCTCGCGCAGCTCGGTGACATTCACCGAGTCGCACGCCAGCAGCCGGCTGGCCGCTTCCGCATTCGCGAGGATAGCCATCAAGGGCTGTCGCAACTCGTGCGCGATCGCGCCGGACAGTTCGCCAACCGTCGCGACGCGCGTCACGTGCGCGAGTTGATTGCGTTGCGCCTGTAACGCTTCCTCGGCCTGCTCCCGTTCGTGAATCACCGCCGCGAAGAGCATGAGAGGCAAACAGAGCACGATCCAGAACATCTGCAGCGACAGCACCTGATCAGCGTGCGTGGCCAGCACGAATGGCCCGACTTGATGCGCCGTTCCCCAAATGGACAGCACGCCCACAACGAAGAGTGCGGTGCTAGTGCCGACGGGTCCAAAGCGGACCGCGGCCCACAACAATGGCGGGAGAGTCCACAACAGCATCGAGGGCTGCGCGTTCTCCGGCCCCGTTCCGAAAATCAACACGCCCACCGCAACTAGCGACGCCATCATGGCCGTCGCCTCCCACACGCGCCGCGCGCGCAGTTTCGTCACGCGGCGTGCGCCATATCGGGCCCACAAGAGCACTGGCGGCGCGACAAGCAAGAATCCCATCGTGTTAGTGAGCGTGATGCGGAGGAGCGCGTTTCCAGGATTGTAGAACGGCGGAAGATGTTGGAGGGACCAAACGAAGCCGCGAGTCGTCAGGCTGAAGAGCGCCGGTGTCGCGAAGGCGATGACGGTGTAGGCGAGGACTTGCCGCCGGCTTTCGAGGTGAATGGGAAGGCCCGCATAGCGACGCAGCAACTCCGCCGTCGCCATCGTGAATAGCGAGTTGAAGCCGATCGCCCAAGCGATGAGCCATGCCGGGAGCGAGTCGCTCGTCGACGCTGCGTGCGCGGCCGCCGTCACGACCAGGACGAGCCACCAGCGCGACTTTGGCGCCAGCAGCAACCCCGTCAGCAAGACCGCATTCGCCGGCCAAATAACGCCGATCTGAGAATTGGGAAACCGAAATCCCATTCCCATTCGCACAGCCAAGTAGTAGCTGACTGCGAGGACCACAATTTGGACTGCGAGCCAGCGTCGCGATTGGCCCACCCGAGCCCGATCCGATCAAGCGAAGCAATACGATGCGAGTGTCCGGAAGAGCCCGCAAGCAAGCTCGTCGCCCGTATAACCAGTGCGACGCGCGTTTGTACAGACGTGAAGCGCGGCCTTTGTCGGCACCAACGGACACCAGAACGGACACCAGGGCGAGTTGTCGGTGGGCCTCCCCCTCCGACGAGCGGATCGCCGAACAGTGGAGCTGGTGCGCGCGCGCGTAATCAGAGCAGTCTTCGTTTCGCGTTCCACCACATGAGCACACCCGTGGCCGCCTGGGTTGCGAGGAGAAACGCGCCCAACATCCAGAGGATCTGCGTCGGCAATCCATAGACGTCGCCAGTGTGCAACGCCCGCTTGATGTCGATCATATGCTGCCCCGCCTCGGCTGTCCGCGTGCTCATCGTCAGGAGCACTGTCCCGCGGTACTTGTCGATGAAGACTCGGCTGCGCCCCGCAGGGGTATGATCCTCGGGATACTTAAGCTGCACCATTCCCGGTGCCTTCCCGCCCGGTGGCAGTTGAATGTTCATGATCGCGGCGCCGGGGACCGCTGCTCGCGCAACCGATGCGATCGAGTCGAGCGACAATATCGGCGTACCGGGCTCCGCCGGCGGCTGCGTCGGGATGCGAGGAGTCGGCGACCGATTCAACTTCCGCATCCAGTCGTCCACGTTTCCGAAGTGAACCCAGAGTCCGGTGGACGTGATCATGAGTAGCACGACCGCCGAGAAGATGCCGAGCGAGTGGTGCAGGTCGAAGTTGATGCGCTTCCACGACGCGCTCGCGTTCACGCGCCACAATTTTTCCCGCCACCACACGACGATCCCGCTGAGAACCAGAAAAAGCGCCACGAAGGTGACCACGGCGACGATCGTGCTCCCGGTTCGGCCGGCGAGGAGTTGCGTGTGCAGCAGGTGCACCTTCCGCATGAACGCAACCAGCGGAGCGGGCCCTGTCGGCTCGGGGAGGATCGCCCCGGTGTATTGGTTGAGCAAAACACTCGCGCCGCCCCCTCCGCCTCTACCAGGCGAAGGCGACGCCAGAACGACGCTCCATGCGAGTTCGGGCGAGTCGCCCAGAAGCATCATCGTCGCCCGCCCGCCGCCGGCCTTTGTGCCGGCGCGTTGCACGAGTGTGTCCAGGGATAAGGGCGAGCCAGCGGGCGTCACATGCGGCTGGCGCGCGCGGCCGATGGGGCCTTCGAGTACGAGCAGGCCCCCGCTTACGGCGACGACGGCTATGAACGCGGCGGTAACGAGGGCGAGCCAGCGATGAACAATCAGGAAGGTGCGATACATCCTCTCTCCGGATCGTGCCCGCGAACTGGTGTGCTGAAGTGTGGACCGAGACGCACATCATATGAAATGCATCGACCGCGCGGCAGCGTTATTGCCATGAGCTGCGGCGAAGGAAACGAGATCATCGAAGAATCTCTTCGCTTCGCAGCCTAGACAAGCTGCGACACAGGCGTTGTCCTCGGCGGAAGCACCTGTCGCTGCGCGATGTTGCGGCGGCCGGTGATTGGAAGGACGTCAACACACTGCTGGCGGTCCGTAGCTGGCGGATGAGGCGTCCGTGCTCGAGGTGATGTCCGAGATGAGGAAGCTCCGCGAGAGAGGCGTCGCTCGACGGACGCTGGAGTGACTCACGACCTCAGGGCCGCGCACGCGAGCTGAGGCCGAGGGGCGCGCCAAGAAAGGCGAAGGCAATCAGCAACCCGGCGATGGCGAGGCCAAGGAAAACCGCGCCGAGAAAGAGCAATCGCACGCTCGGCCGGCCACCGCCTCCCTCGCTCAATTCGCCGAGGAGAGCGAAGACCCCCAGCGCACCACCAAGCAGCGTGACGAACCCCCACGCGCCGGCGCTTCCGAACCGGCGCGGGGGCATCGTCGTTTCTCGCTGGGCTACGACCACGGGATCTGGTACGAGTGCGATGAGAAGCCGCCGCATGGGCGCGAACAGGATCAGCGCGCCGACGACGACGGTGAACAGGTGCGTCCAGACGCTTATGACGAGCTGCTCCGGATAGAAGGCTAGGACGCTGGCCGCGGCGACGATGGCAGTCGCGGCTCCCGCCCAGTGCTGCGGGTGGCGCTCCGGAGGCGCAACGGGCGCTGGGCCCAGGATGAGTAGATGCACGACGATTGCGGCGAGGCCCTCTCCGCCCAGGAGCGTCATCAATTCGCTCCGGGACGAGGACTGGATCCACGTCGACGGATGACGCGCCATCGCGATCGCATCGGCGCCAAGTGTGATGAACACGCAGAGTGTTACCGTGGCCTGCGCTCTCACGAGGTGCACCTGTTGGAGCGCAGAGGGCGGAGCTTGGTACGGACGAAACGCGCGTACCAGCGCCAAGCCCGCAACGAGCAAGGCGACGACGATGGCGAACGAGCCAACGGCGTCATACGGGTCTTTGCCGAACGGAATGACGCCACTGAGCGCCGGATCGTGTTTGGCAAACATGAACGCCCAGCTAAAAAGAACGGCGAGTGCGAGCGAGAGCACGCTGTTGCGCTTCAGAAGTCCGGCCATGGTCCCCGCGGGCAGGCTGCGACCATAACATAGGCCCAAAGTGCTTTGCTGCGCAAATGACTTTTCTGTTGGATTTCCTGTGGGGGTGGCCGCTCCACCGCAAAGCGAGGCAACCAGGTTCGAAGAGCGGGCTCTGGGTAGAGTTGAACTACCAACCTCACACTCAGGCGGCGTGAGGCCGACCGATTAGGATTCGCGTTCTGCAACGCGAATACTCCTAGCCGGCCGAGAATCCCGCCCCTAGGGCACGGCTTGCGACTTGTCCCCGAGGACGAGCTCACCCTTGATGAACCACGAGACGCCGAACGCCCACAGCGCGAGCGTCTCGAGGAGATAGACCGCCGGTACGCCGATCAGTCGTGCGTCGTGCAGCGACGATCCGAAAAGCCCGATCGTCGCGATGCAGAGTATCATCACGATCGCGCAGGTCAAATAGACGGCGTTGCGCTTCTCTTTTTCGGGGGTCTGGCCCCCACCAGGTGCCGATTTCCTGAAGCGAAACGCGAAGACGATCAACGCGACGAAGAACCCGCCGGCGGCTGCGTAGTGGTACGGAGCCAGGGAGTCGACGGTGCACGGGACGATCGCGACCAGGAGCGCGAACAAACACGCAAACTCGCCCGTGAGCTCGTCACCCCGGTCGAAGCCGCGATAGGTGAACAGGAACCACGCGATCGTGAAGAGGATCCCCTCGAACGCGTTGCGCGCCGACTCGATCCGGTAGTAGTCGCTGATCGTCGGTTCGAACCGCCAGAAGCCCATCGCGACGAAGCCCACGATCGCGACGATGACAGGCAGGCCAACGCCGAGAAAGCCGACGACTCGGCGGAGCGTGATGTACGACACGAGCACCGTTCCGTCGGTGCGCCGGTCGCTGTCGGGAGTGAGCGGGCGAAATCGGCTGGCTGTGCCTACGCGGTCGGGAATGGTCACGACGACGGCCTCGCGGAAGGGGAATTCTAGATGTATGGAAACCCGGACGGAGCCGCAACGCGCCCCTTCCGTGAGCCACGGGGTTTGGCTCGCCCGCCCGACATTGCGCTATGGGCTGAACCCACTTTGGATTCGAATCAGGCCATCGCGCGCGCGCTCCGCCTTGAGATTCATCGGATGGATTTCGCATCGACCTTTCTCGAACGCTCCCGCTACTACCTCGCGACGGAGTACCGCATCAAGATCCGCGCGGCCGTCGAGTCGCTCCCCGACGGTGCGCTGTGGAGCCGACCCAACGCCGAATCGAACAGCGTCGGCAATCTGCTGCTGCACCTCGCCGGCAACGTGCGACAGTGGATCGTGAGCGGCGTCGGCGGCGCACAAGACCTGCGCAACCGGGCCGGCGAGTTCCAAGCGCGAGACGGCGCGGACGCCGCCGCCCTCCTCTCGGCGCTCGACGCGGTGCTCGACGACGCGGACGCGGTGCTCGCCAAGCTCACCGCATCGGACCTAGCGGACTCTCGCACCATCCAAGGGCGCGACGTGAACGTCATGGAAGCGGTCTATCACGTCGTCGAACACTTCGCCGGCCACACGTATCAGATCGTGCTCGTCGCCAAGATGCACTCGCCCGGCGCGATTCGCTTCTACGAAGACGCCGGCGGCCTGGCGCGGCCCGTCTGGCCGGGGCTCACTCGAAGTTGACGTCTGCCCGATAGGTATGGTTTTCGGCGGGCGCGTGCTGTACCACCGGATCCATCCGCTCAAACTATTCACGGACTGGTCCACCGCGTTCGTCGCGGCAGCGTTGCGATGGGCGCATCGTTTTGGCGACGTCTCGCCGGATTGTTGCCGCTCTGGCTCGGCGCTTGGTTTCGTCAGCCGCTCGTGATCGCCGCCGGAGTCGTGTGGATTCTCGGCTGCTGGTTGAGAGGGATCGCGCGACATCCGGCTTAGACGCCTGCGAAGAAGTCGAGGTAGGCCCGGGCCAGAGCGGGCGGGTTCTCCAGCGCGATGTTGTGACCGGACGCGGGGATGACGGCGCCGCGGACGTCGCGGGCCACTTGCGCGAGTTGTTTGGAGACTGCGTCCCCGAGATACGCCTGCGCTCCCACGGCCAGGACCGGGCAGCTGATCGAGTCGGCGTAATGCGGGCGGTTCTGCTCGGCGTCGGTCTGGCGGGCGCGGTACATCTCCAAGATGGCCCTGGTGCCGCCCGGCTGCTCGGCCGAGTGCACGATTTCGTCGATGTCCTCCTCGGCGAGCGCGCTGGGGTCCCACATCTGGCGTCTGGTGTAGTATGTCCAGAACGGCCGTTCGCGCCCGGCCAGCAGCAGCTCGGGCAGGTTCGGCAGGCTGAAGAAGCTGAAGTGCCAGCCGGTGCGGATGTCATCGGCGGCAAGC
Organism: uncultured Gemmatimonadaceae bacterium; assembly: GCA_963736315.1. GTDB lineage: Bacteria > Gemmatimonadota > Gemmatimonadetes > Gemmatimonadales > Gemmatimonadaceae > JAQBQB01. The sequence goes on from CAVTOB010000003.1 coordinate 944,601, forward strand.
GAGGGATCGTGTTCCCCGCCCGGCAATCCTGGGCCGGCTGGCAATCCTGGTAGCAGCGTTTCCTGGAACACCAGTTGCTGCACGCGGGGCCGGTGGAAGGCGGCGACGGCGTACGCGATGGCCGCCCCCCAGTCCTCGCCGGCGACGCGAAACTGCTCGAAGCCCAGGTGGGTGGCCAGTTCGGCGACGTCACCGGCCATCGTGGCGGTGTCGTAGCCGGTCAGGGGGCGCTGCGAGCCGCCGGCGCCTCGGTTGTCGACCGCGATGACGGTGTAGTGCGGGGTCAGCAGCGGCACGACGTGTCGCCAGTACGACATGGTCTTCGGCACGCCGTGCAGCAAGAACACCGGCTCGCCGGCGCCGCCGATCGCGTAGTGGATCTCCACGCCGTTGACCTTGGGCTTGCCGTGTGTGAGCCGGACTCCGGCGTGGTCAGTGAGGTTCATCTCGGCGAACTCCTTCGCGATGGGGGCGGAACTGCAAACGATCGTGCCCGGTATCAAGGTCGTCGCGGCCATTCGCGAGCACATCGCGGCGCATCCCGCGGCGTGGCGTTTTCGGGGAGGAACTGCGCATGGGCGGATCGTGCGGCTGGTTTCCGCTCTCCCACAAGGAGATTCTCGAGTGGGTCGAGGCCCACGCCGACTCACTTCCGCGAACGCTCACCGAGCTCTCCGCGTATCCGGTTCCCTTCCGACGCGTGATCGTGAACCGCGTGTCGCCCGAGCTGCGCACGCAATTCTGGTGCGACCATTTGCGGACGTTCCTCGGCGCCGAGACGCGGTTGAACTCGCAGCAGTGCGCGTTCGTGGAAGAGACCATCGGCCAGCTCCCGTCGATCTTCGGCAAGCCGCTCGCCGACGCTCACGTGCAGATGAAATCGCTCGAGGATCGAATGCGTGACCTCTTCACGCGCGAGCAGGCCGCGGCGATGTTCGGCATGTGCGGTCCGCCGGAACCGGCGGGGGGACTTCCCTTGCCTCCGGGCACGCGTTTTTCCTGAACGACAGCCGTCAGCGGAGGCGACAGCGCATGCCTGCTTCGATTGTCGTGATGCGCGGGAGCGGACTTCCGCTCCGAGAACCGAACGAGGTGTGCGCGGGCTGTGCGGTGGTGGGAACGGTTGGCCGCGCCATGCGCACCGACAGCGACGGATATCCCGTCGAGATTCACCGATTCTGCGCCCGGTGCTGGCCCGAACATTCGGCGCGATTGGAAGCACGATGGAGCGAAGAAGTTCGTCTCGCGCGTGAGGCCTGGATCCGCGGCGACCCGTTGGCACCGCCGCCGCCCTCTACAGGGATGGGGTTCGAGACGGCAACTTGGCACACGACCCTCGCCTACATACGCGAAATCGTTCGTAGTCTGAATCGAAGCGATCGTCCGAGCGACGAGGACCTGAGTCGAATCGCTCAAGAGCTAGCCACTATTGCCCCGGACCGCGAGGGCGAGATGCCGTTCGAGATAGAACAATTCATTCGTACGTTCCGTCTCACCTGAACACGTAACGAGCGGCCGGCGCGGTACTGGGTCGGAAAACTGACCCAGGACAATCCGCCCACTGTCATCCCACCGTCAGCTACCGCTGGATACTATAGAAGTCCCGGCGAATGGATCCCCGCCGGTTCCGGCCCACCCGAACCAACCTTCCCCCGTCGAGACCACAAATGCATCGCCTTCTCGCACGCACGACTTTCGCCGTCGCGGCCGGACTGCTCGCCGTCCCCGCCATCGCGAGCGCCCAGAAGTTCACCGCCACCAAGTTCGACATCGGCGGCGCGGGAAACTTCGACTACCTCACCGCCGACAGCGCCACAGGCCGAGTGTTCGTGTCGCGCGGCAACCGCATCCAGGTCGTCGACGGCGCCACCGGCAAGAACCTCGGCGAGATCCCGAACACGCCGGGCACGCATGGGGCGCTCCTCGTGCACTCGACGAATCATGGATTCACGACGAATCGCGCGGATTCGACCTCCACGATGTTCGACGTCACGACGCTCGGCGTGCTCAAGCAGATCCACGCCGGGAAGGCCGGCCTCGACGGCTTCATGTATGAGGACGCGACCAAGAAGGTGGTCACGATCAACCATAGCCCCGAGAATCCGCCGACGCCCGGAACGATCGTCGTCATCGACCCGCAGAGCGGCGACGTCGTCGCCACGTCGACGACGACCGGATCCGCGCCCGAGGGCGGCGTGAGCGACGGCAAGGGGCGCGTCTTCATCAATCTCGAAGACAAGAACGCGATGGACGTGATCGACACGAAGACGTGGAAGGTCGTCGCGACGTGGCCGCTCGCGCCGTGCGAAGGCCCGACGGGAATCGCCATGGACCGCGCCGCCAACCGGATCTTCGTCGGCTGCGGCAAGACCTCGCTCGTCGTCGACGCAGCGAGCGGCAAGATCGTCGCGCAGATCACCAACGGCGACGGCGTGGACGGCATCGCGTGGGACCAGTCGCAGAAGCTGCTCTACATCCCGAGCGGCGCGGACGGCAACGTGACCGTCGTGCACGAGGATTCGCCCGACAAGTACACGACCGTCGCCACCGTCACGACGATGAGGGGCGCGCGCACGATCACCGTCGACCCGAAGACGCACACCGCGTACGTGTTCACGCCGGAGTACGGTCCCGCGCCGGCGCCCGCCCCCGGCTCACCGCCGCCGACGGGCCGCGGCCGAGGCCCGCGCGGTCCGATGCTCGGCGCGTGGCTCTTCGCCATCAAGCACTAGCTGGACTGGCGGACCGGTTTTGCCGGTCTACCGGTCCACCGGTCCACCGGTCGACCGGTCCACCGGTCCACCAGTCCACCGCGACACGCTCCAACAGATCACCGATGTGACTCTCGAAATTCTCCTCGTCGCGCTGGCGGCGCTGAGGGCGAACAAGCTGCGTTCGCTCCTCACGATGCTCGGCATCGTCATCGGCGTCGCCGCCGTGATCGCCGTTGTGGCGCTCGGCAGCGGCGCCCAGCAGGCGGTGAAGGACCGGCTCGCCAAGCTGGGCACGACGACGCTCCAGATCGACGCGACGCGCATCTCGCAAGGCGGCGTGCAGCTCCAGGTCGCGAAGAAGATCACGATGCCCGACGTCAACGCGATCGAAGCGCGCGGGCTGCATCTGGCCGCCGTCGAGCCGCAGCAGGACCAGAATCGCCAGGTCGTCTGGCACAACCGAAACACCAACATCACGATCATCGGCGCGACGGCGAACTATCTCGTCGTGCGGAAATACGACCTCGACGTCGGCCGCATGTTCACGAATGCCGAGGATGAGGGCCGGCAGCGCGTGGCGGTGCTTGGCGCCGGCGCTCTCACGCAGCTTGGCGTCGACAATCCGTACGCAATCGTCGGCGACAATATCCGGATCGCCGGCACGCAGTTCACCGTGATCGGAACGCTCGTCGCGAAGGGGACGTCGGGCGGATTCGGCAGCCCCGACGATCAGATTCTCATTCCGTTCAACACCGGGCGCTTCCGCGTCTTCGGCACCGACAAGATCGACGACATCTTCGCGATGGCGACGAGCGAGGAGGACATCCCGCTGGCGATGCAGGAAATCACGCTCGCCCTCCGCCGCACGCATCGCATCGCGCAGGGCGCGCAGGACGATTTCCGCATTCGCAACCAATCCGACGTCCTCACGGTGCTGAGCGACACGACGCAGGTGTTCACCTTTCTTCTCGCGGGAATCGCGGCCGTGTCGCTGCTCGTCGGCGGAATCGGCATCATGAACATCATGCTCGTCTCCGTCACCGAGCGGACGCGCGAAATCGGCGTGCGGAAGGCGTTGGGCGCGACACGTCGCAACATCCTCGTCCAGTTTCTGATGGAAGCGGTCACCCTGTGCCTGACTGGCGGTGCCATCGGAATCGGCCTCGGCGTGGGAGCGTCCGTCGTGATGCGGCAGGTCGGCGGCTGGTCGACCCAGGTCGAACCGCCCGCCATCGTGCTTGCGTTCGCGTTTGCCGCGATCATCGGGGTCGTGTTCGGCGTGTGGCCGGCGCGGCGCGCCGCGCGGCTCGATCCGATCGAGGCTCTCCGCTACGAGTGAACGCGCGCGCCATGATCCGGCCCGCGGTGATCGTCGGCGTGATCGCGATCGTCGCCTCGATTCCCGCGCGGGGCGACTCGGTCGGCTCGCGATTCCTCGCCTCGCTTCGCATCGCTCGGCCCAAGACCGTGACGGCCAACGCCCCCGCACCCGGTGGAGCGCGCCGGCTGGACGAGGTCGTCATCGGGATCATGGCCGAGACGACGGCGGTGGCGACGACCGAAGGGGACCGCACGGCGCCGACGGCCGATTTGGCCAGCCCGATCGCCGGATTCCACGTGAAGGTGCTGCAAGCGCGGCCCGATGCTCCGTCGGTGAGCGTGCTCGGCGCGCAGACGGTCGGCGCGCGCGTGAATCGGGGACAGCTCACGACGCTGCTCGCCGAGGCCGGGCGGCGGGCGGCGGACGCGCGCGTCGATCCATCGGTCGACGGTGCGAGCGTCACGCTCGCCGTGCCGCGCGGCGTCCGAGTCCAATACGGAAATTGTCCCGCGCCGATCGCGAACACGCTGCAGAATCAGATTCAGGGTCCGCCACCGCCGTCTACTGACAACGGGAGCTGCGTGATCCTGACCGAGGTTCCGATCGCTACATCGACGGCGCCGGCGGCCCTGGACACGACGGCGGTTCTCGAAATCGCGCTCGAGCTGATGGGCATGAGCCCCAATCAGGCGCGCGACTTCAAGCGTCTCTTTGGCTGGCGGGCCGCCGTGGCGATGTCGCCGCCGCGTTTCATGCGTTCCTACGAGGTCGTGCCCGTCGGCGACCATCAGGGAATGCTCATGATCACCGGGGGCCGTCGCGGACCGACGTACGTGCTGGCGTGGGTGGCCGACGGCCTCGTCTACACTCTCACTGGGTACGGCAGCTCGGCCGACGCGGTGTCCCTGGCGAAGTCGGCCAGTTGACGAACCTCGTGTCGTCTTCCGATTTCGCGATCGACGCGCGCGGCCTGCGAAAGGAATTCGGCGGCCGGCCGGCGGTGCGCGACCTGACGCTCTCCGTGCGTCGCGGTGAGATCTTCGGATTTCTCGGCCCGAACGGCGCCGGGAAGAGCACTTCCATAAAGATGCTCCTCGGGCTCGTCCGCCCGACCGCTGGGCAGGCCACCGTACTCGGCGCACCGATCGGCGACGTGAGCGTTCGAAGCCACATCGGGTTCCTCCCGGAGGACTTCCGATTCTACGACTGGCTCACGGCAACCGAGTTGTTGGAGCTGCATGGGCGACTCGCGGGGATGACGCCCGACCGCGTGCGCTCGCGGGCCCCCGAGGTGCTCGAGACGGTGGGCATGAGCGCGCACGCCGGCCGCCGGCTGCGCGGATTCTCGAAGGGAATGCTGCAACGACTCGGGCTCGCTCAGGCGCTGATGCACGAGCCGGAGCTGATCTTCCTCGACGAGCCGACGTCCGGCCTGGATCCGATCGGCCGGCGCATGGTGCGCGACGTGATTCGCGCCCAGCGAGACCGGGGCGCGACCGTGTTCCTGAACTCGCACCTCTTGAGCGAGATCGAGGTCACGTGCGATCGTGTCGCGTTCATCAGAGACGGCGAGATCGTCGAGAGTCGGGACCTGCGTCAGGACCAGTCGACGACCGGACGACGCGTGCGCATCACCGCGCGACAAGTCATACCTTCGGTGGTCAACCAGTTGACGCAATGGTCGCGGGTGACCGAGTTGAGCGAGACCGGCCTACTGGTCGATGTCGCCTCGGATGATGCGATTCCCGCGATCGTGCGCCACCTCGTCGGCCTCGGCGCGGAAGTGTCGCAGGTGGTGACGGAATCCACGTCGCTGGAGGACGTCTTCCTGCGATTGGTCGGCGAGGACCGCGGACTATGAAGCCGGTGGATCGGTGGACCGGTGGACCGGTGAACGGCATGTGGATCATGGCCGGGATTACGCTGCGCGAGGCGGCTCGGCGGCGAATCCTCTGGACCGCGGCGGGCGCCGCCACGCTACTCCTGCTGATCTTCGCCGTAGCCCTGCACTTTCAAGTCGTGGAGTTTCAGGGTCGGCCGATGTCGCCGTTCGTCCGCTACCAGGTCGAGAGCGGGATGCTGATGATCGGGCTCTACACGTGCGATCTACTGGCTGTCGTGATGACGATCCTGACGTCGATCGACACGATCGCCGGTGAGATCAGCTCGGGCACCATCCACGCGATCGCGACGAAGCCGATCGCCCGCTGGCAGATCCTCACCGGCAAGTATCTCGGTTTCGCCGGGATGGTGATCGCGTTCGTGATCTTGACGTTCAGTGGAACGGTGGCCGTCGCCTACGCCGCCACCGGCGTCCTGCCCGAGCACGCCCTGCGCGGCGTTCTATTGATCATCGCCGAGTGTCTGCTGGTGCTCGCGATCACGTTCTACGCCGGCACGCGGTTCTCGACGCTTACCGCGGGCGTCGTCGTGCTCGGGTTGCAAGGCGTCGCGTTCATGGGCGGATGGCTCGAGCAGGTGAGCGGCTTTTCACAGAGCGATCGGATCGTGTTCATCGGCGAGATCACGAGCCTGATCATGCCCAGCGAGTCGATCTGGCGCCGCGCGGCGTTCGAGATGCAAACCCCGCTGGCGGGCTCGCTCTCCTTTTCTCCGTTCGCGAACGTCTCGATCCCGAGCGGCGTCGCGCTGGCCTACGCCGCGCTGTTCGCGGTCGTCGTCTTTGCGGCGGCTGTGCGGCGCCTCACACTGCGCGATCTGTAGACGGCCACCGGCGGTCCACCGGTCCACCGGTCCACCGGTCCGCCCGTCAGCCCAACATCCCCTGCGCGCGCAGCCAATCGATCGTCGACGAAATCGTCTCGCGCCCATCGCGGAACGTAACCCCGAGCTCGCGCTTCGCCTTGCCGCTGTCCACGAACCAGTAGAGCGTCGCGTACGGCACCACGTGCGGATTGAACGGCACGGGAACATGCAGCCGTATCGCCGCGCTGGCGACGAATCTCGAGATCCCGTTCGGCACGGGAACGATCAGCATATGCCGGCCCGTCAACTCGAGCGTCAGCTCGGCGAGCCGGCGTACGGTGAGGTTTTCTCCGCCGAGGATGTACCGCTCGCCGGGACGTCCGCGCTCGAGGCCCGCGATGATGCCGCGAGCCACGTCGTCGACGTGGACGACGCTCGTACCGCCGTCGCACACGAGCACCGGGATCGCCTTCGCGAAGTCGATCAGGTTCGACGACGTGCCGGTCGCGCTGTCGCCGGGCCCGTACACCTCGGCGGGATTCACGACGATCACGGCCACGCCGCGGCTGAACGCGTCGCGCGCCACCAGCTCCGCCTTGTGCTTGGCGTGCGCGTAGTGGAGCTGCGGATTCTTCACCGCGAACTCGGCGCGCTCGTCGAAGACCGTGGGGCCGTCGGACGCGTTGATCGCCGCGGAACTCGAGACGAGCAGCACGCGGTGACCCGGAAGTCCCGACGCGGCCTCCAGCACGTTGCGCGCGCCGTTCACGATGACGTCCTCGAGACCCGCCGCGTCGTCGGCGTGCCAACCGCCGGGCGCCGCGAGATGCGCGGTGCCGTCACAGCCGGCCATCCCGGCACGCACTGACGCGAGATCGCGAACGTCGCCGTCGGCGCGCTCGAACGGCAGCGCGTCGATGCGTTTTGTGTCGCTGGTTTTTCGCAGAAGACACACGGGCGTGTGCCCGCGCGCGACGAGCTCGCGCACGACGGCCGATCCGATGAAGCCGTTGCCGCCGGTCACAAAAACTCTCATAGCCGAGCCGGTGAGATTTGAGGTCCGCCGAGCCCGCCACTCCGGCAAGCTCCTTGATAGTAACCGCTATGGAGTCACTTCTAGTTCCTTGGCGCGTACGGCGGCGTGATCGTATGACAAACAGAAGTCTGTTCCTTGTGACAGCATGTCTGGCCCTCGTCTACGATCGCGCCGCCCCCGCGCAGGACAGCCCCGCCGGCTTTTGGAGCACGATCAACGACCGCGACGGAAAGCCCACCGGAGTCGTAGAGATCCGCGAAGTGAACGACGAGCTCGTTGGCGTCGTCCGCGAGATTCTCGTCGATGCCGGTCCCGACGACAGCGTGTGTGAGAAATGCACCGATGACCGGAAAGGCCAGCCGATCCTCGGCATGGAGATCCTCCGCCACATGCGCCAGAGCGGCGACGAGTGGAGCGGCGGCGAGATTCTCGATCCCGAGAACGGCAAGACCTATCGCGCGACGATGAAACTGGCCGAGGACGGCAAGAAGCTGATCGTGCGGGGGTACATCGGGATGCCGATGTTCGGCCGCTCCCAGACGTGGGTGCGACGCGACGAGTGAATCCTCCAGGCCGAGTCAATCGGGTTGGCCGGCCACTCTGGGTCCGAACCTCCCGATCGATGTGTCGGCTTTGCGCTCGAAATCAGGAACAGACAATGATACTGATATCAGACCCTGCGCGACGCGGTGGGGTCATGGTGTCGGCGAGGATCACCGCGTCACGCCTGGTCTGATTACCGATGTCAGTTGTCAGTCCCTGATTTCGAGCGCGCAGCCGTACCACGCGGGGTGATGGCAGACCCCAAAATGGCCGTGAAATGGCTGATAGCTCCAAGCTCAAGGCTCAACGAAGGGAGCTGAGACGGAGAATCCCGGTCAGCACGTTCGCCAGAATCGAGAACGTCCCGTTCGATCCGCTTCCATACCGAAGCCTGCTGTAATACCCGTCCTGATAGCCGCGGCTGAAGCCCTGACGGAAGTAGTAGCTGTAGTCGCCGAGATCGACGTAACTGCCGCCGTAGCCGAACGTCGCCTCGCGATATTCCGGCGAGTCTTGGTAGTCGAAGCGCCAGTGATCCTGGCGATCGGCCGCGCCGGCCTGGTAGCCGCGCTGATATCCATAGTTGACGGCCTGCTTCAGCATGTCCACGCCGTACTGATTCGTCTCGTGGTACGCGCCGTTGAACCGGTAGCGATACGTCGGCGCGGCGATCACATACGGCTCATTGTCGAACCGACGCTCGGCGCGAAGCTGCTCGCGCTGTCTCTCGAGTTGCGCGGCGTATTCCTGCTGGATCCGAGCCTGCGCCACCCGCCGGGCCTGCTGCAGCTGCGCCGCCTGCTGCTGCGCGATGCGCGTCTGCTCGTCGAGGTGCCGGCGGTAGTCGTCGGTCCGGCGCTGCTCGTCCTTGATTCGCTTGTCCCGATCATCGGACTGCTCGTGGCCGCGCCCTCGCCCACGTCCCTGGTCGCTGCCCCTCTGCGCCTGCGCGACTCCCGCGAACGCGGTCGCCGCCACGAGTGTGGCGCTGACGAAGTGCACGATATGAAAACGTCGCATTGGTTTCTCCCGGCCGCGGCCGTTTGAGGTATGAAGCGGCCGCCATGGGTGGGGGGAACGGCGCCAATTGGCCTTAGGGGCAACGGACATGCCGTTCCCTTTACAATTCGCCGTGAAACGGTCTCGGCAGGCGCCCGTAGGGGTCGCGGCCAATCTTTCGCGGTGAACCTGCCGGCACACCGAGGTGACGAATCTCCATGCTGACCCTGCTAGCGTCCGTGGCGCTGACCCTCGCGCCCTCAATGGGGCCGAGTCCGGTATCGTCATTTGCGGCTCGGGAGGCCGCGTGTGCGACCGCGCCGGTTCAGAGCTCATCGCTCCCGGCGACGATCCCGGTCGATCTGTGGGGAAATCACATCTATTTGAAGACCTGCGTCGACGGACATGAGCTCGATTTCATACTCGACACGGGCGCGGGAAACACTTCGCTCGACCTCAACACCGCGAAACGCCTCGGCGTGAAGCTCGGCGCGACGTTCAGCGTCGGCGGAGCCGGCCCGTCTCGCGTGTCCGCCGCGCGAGTGGACGATGCGTCGGTGTCGGTCGAAGGCTCGTCGATCACGCAGCCGGTGGTGAGCGCGATCGATCTGTCGCGGCTGCCCCGCCTCGAGGGGCATCGCATCGATGGCATCCTCGGCTACGACTTCATATCGCGCTACGTCGTGGCGATCGACTACGCGCGGCACGAGTTGCGGATCTACGACCAGCCCTCGTTCCACTACGACGGTCCCGGCGTCTCCGTCCCGGTGACGCTCATCAACCGCTTCCCGCACATCGACGCCGACGTGAAGCTGGCCGACGGTGAGACGATCCGCGGGCGCATGGTGATCGACGTCGGCTCGAACGGATCGCTGTCACTCACGAAAGCGTTCGTCGACAAGAATCGCTTGCGTCAACGCGTGGGCCCGACGGTCCGGCGGACGGGCGCGGGCGGAGTCGGCGGCTCGACGACGTCGGACATGGGACGCATCGCGTCGCTCTCGATCGGCGGCATCGAGCTGGCGCACCCGCTCGTGAATCTCTTCGGCGACTCGGCCGGAGCGTTGTCGGTGTCGAGCTCGTGGGAAGGAAACATCGGCGGCGCGATCCTGCGGCGATTCACCGTGTTTCTGGATTATCAAAACAAGCGCATGATCTTCGAGCCGAACGCGGCGCTGCACGACGCGTTCGACGCAGACATGAGCGGCATGTTGCTTCGGCTCGACGACTCATTGACGACGATGTTCGTCGAAACGGTCGCGGCGGGATCGCCGGCCGCGGAGGCGGGGATCATGCCCGGCGACGAAATCGTGTCGGTCGACGGAGTGGCGGGAAGTCAGAAGCTGCTCGGCGAACTTCGTGAGCGGCTGAGAAGGCAGGGAGAGCGCGTGGTGTTCGTCGTGAGACGGGGCGGAGAGGAGAAGCGGATCGAGATCGTGACGCGGCGGATGGTCTGACGGCGCTACGGCTGACAGCGATGGGGTGCTCGGCCACTCTGAGGTCGATCGCCTAGTGGATGTATCGGCTGCGCGCTCGAAGTCGGGAACTGATGACTGACCACAGCCAACAGACCCTGCGTCTAACGGCGTGAGCCCGGCGTCGGCAAGCGCCCACCGCGTCACGCCTAGCCTGTTGTCAGTTGTCCGAGGTCCGTCCCCGACTTCGAGCGCGCAGCCGTACCATCCGGGCCGAGGCAGACCGCAGACTGGCCGCGATCCAATCGCCGTAAGAATCGCTACTTGGCGATCCCCGCCCCCACTCCAACCCGCCCCACGAGCGCCAAGAACCTCGGGTCCGCTCTGATCGGATCGAAGAAGCTCTCCGCCAGCGACTCGCTCGAGTAGAACGAGTCTCGATCCGTCGCCGCCCGCTCGAGCAGCGTCAACGCCCGCGCCCGATCCCCGAGCCCGATGTACACCCGCGCCGCCGCGGCCGCCGCACCGGCTGAACGCCCGACCTGATTCTCCAACGACTTCGCGATGTCGCTCGCCTGGCGGGTCTTTCCGGATTTCGCATACGCGTATCCCAACAAGCCGAACGCCTGCGTGGACCCAGAATCGAGACGCGTCGCGGTTTCCAGCTCGCGCACCGCCTCGGGCACGCGGTTGGCCTGGAGGTACACCGCGCCGAGCATGAAGCGCGTGACGACGAGGGCGGAGTCGAGCTCCACGCCGCGCTTGGCTGCCGCGATCGCGGAGTCCGGCTGTCGCGCGACGGCGAGGCCGAGCGCGTACGAACCGAGCGTCACCGGCGCCAGCGGATCGAGCTGAGCAGCGCGCGCCAACTGCGTCTGCGCTTCGGGGGTGCGCCCGAGAATCAACAGCAGCTCGCCGTACCATTGGTGCGGCTGCGCGGCGTTCGGGTCGAGCGTGAGCGCGCGCTTGTAGTCCCGCTCGGCGTCAGCCCAACGCCAGGCGGCTTGCAGCAGCGTCGCGCGCGACGCGAACGATTCGGCCAGCGAGCTGTCGAGCTGGATCGCGCGGTCGATCGCCGACATGGCGAGCGGCATCAGCGAGTCGACGCGCACGTTCGCGTAGAGTGGGAGCAGCGCGTACGCGTTGGCGATTCCGGCGTACGCGCGCGCGAAGTTCGAGTCGCGCCGTGTCGCCTGCTGGAAGTAGTCGAGCGCGCGGCGCAGACCGGCCTCGCCGCGCTTGTCGAAGAAGAAGCGGCCACGGAGATACAGGTCGTACGCCACGAGGTCGGACGTGCCGTGCGGCGCGCTCGCTACCGGAGTCGGCGCGCTCGTCTGCGCGGGCGCGGGAGCCGCCGACTGTCCGGCGCCCGACAGCTCGGGCGAGATGGCGGCGACGATCGCGTTCGAGATTTCGTCCTGCACCTTGAACACGTCGCGCGAGTCGCGCTCGAACATGTCGGACCAGACGGTGAATCCGTCCGCCGTGTTCACGAGCCGCGCCGTCACGCGGAGACGGGTCTTGTCGCGCTGCACCGTGCCCGTGAGCACCATGTTCACGCCGAGCGACTTGCCGAGGTCGATCGGGCTCGCCGACGCGTCGCGCGCGGCGCTCTGCGATCCGGCGACGCGCACGCCGGGAATCCGGCTGATGGCGTTCGACAGATCCGACGTCATTCCCGCGGCGAAATAGGCGTCGCTCGTGTCCCGGCTGATGTTCACGAGCGGAATCACGGCGATCGATTTCCCGGCGGGCGCCGGCGTCGTCAGCGCTGGACTCGGCGCGCCCGGCGTATTCGCGGCGCGGCGATTCGTGAACCACGCGCCGCCGGCGGCGACGGACGCGAGAATTCCCGCGCCGGCGAGCGCCCACAGCACGCGTCTCGGGCGCTGAGCGCTCGGCATCGCGGCCGGCGTGAACGTCCCGCTCACGACGGCCGGATCCTCGAGCGATCGCACGACGTCGGCCGCGCTCTTCGGACGCTTGCCCGGCTCCTTCTCGAGCAACTGCATGAGAAGCGTGTTGAGCGCGGCGGGCACGTCGTAACGGCGCGAGCCGATCGGCGACGGTTTCTCCGTCAGGTGCGCCGCGAGCAATTGCTGCGGCGGACGCCCGTGGAACGGCGGCGCGCCGACGAGCATCTCGTACCCGACGATGCCCAGCGCGTAGAGGTCGGCTCGATGGTCCATCGACGGATCGCCGGCCGCCTGTTCGGGCGCCATGTACGCCGGCGTTCCGATCGACGTGCCGACGATGGTGATCGTGCCGCTCCGATTTCCCTGCGGCAGCGGCCGGCGCGTTTCGCGCGACGCCGTGAGCGCCTTGGCGACGCCGAAGTCGGTGACCGTTGCCGACCCCGTCGTGAGCAGAATGTTGTCGGGCTTGATGTCGCGGTGGATCACGCCGCGCCCGTGCGCGTAGGCGAGCGCGCGCGCGACGTCCTTGAGGATGGTCACGGTCTCGCGGATCGAGAGCGGTCCGCGCTCGAGCCGGGAGCGCAGCGACTCGCCCTCGACGAACGGCATGATGAAGTACGGCAGCGGCGTCGGCGGCGACACGGACGCGTCGGCCGGTATTTCGCCCGCCGTGAGCACCGGCACGATGTGCGGGTGCTGGAGCGCCGCCGAGAGCATGATCTCGCGCTTGAACCGGTCGACGGAGACGGCCGCGGCCAGCTCGTACGGCAGAACTTTCACGACGACGGCGCGCCCGAGCGAGTTGTCGCGGGCGACGAAAACGGTCGACATGCCGCCGCCCCCGAGCTCCCGCTCGAGGGTGTGGGTGCCGCCTAAAGTGCGCTGGAGCTCGTCTCGAAGAACGGTCACGTCGCGTCGCCGGGCCCGCGAGGCGTCCCAATTAACGCCCCACTCAACACGTAAGACACCCGTCGCGCCGTCAAAGGTTGCGGAAACCGAGGGATCTTACGGAACTCGAACCTGGAATCCCCTCGGGGGTCGCCGCGGCGTCGCGGTTTCGCGGTCCGATTTGGGCGGTTACATTCCGCCCCCATGGCACCCCACGTCGATCGATACGTTCCGGCCGTGACCAACGGCGGCAAGGGCTTCGCCGCCTTCATCATTGCGCTCGCGCTCGCTCTGATCGCGACCGTCACGTACATCCATAAAGAGTCCTACCGCCACCCGACCGACGCCACCTGGCACGGGAAGGGATCGGGGGATCTGGCGCCGCCTGAAGGGGGCCCGTAGGGCCGGTGGACCGGTGGACCGGTGGACCGGTGGACCGGTGGACCGGTGGACCGGTGGACCGGTGAAGGCAAGCGAGACACACGACTATCGCGGGGCCCACGGGTCCCGCTTTCTTTTTAGGCCGTGACTCACCCCTTCGAGTACCGAGCGGCGACGTCGCTCGAGGATGCGGTCCGGGAGCTCGCCGAGCCGGGCGCCATGCCGCTGGGAGGCGGAACCGATCTGCTCGTCGCGATTGACGAGCGGCTCGCCGCGCCGAGTACGCTGGTGGATCTTCGGACGATCCCGGGAAGCGCCGACATCGTGATGCATCGGGATGGTTCCGTCACGATCGGCGCGGCGGCGCGCATCGCCGATCTCGCAAAGGATCACCGCATAGCGGCGCAATTTCCCGCACTCGCGCAGGCGTGCGACGTCGTCGGCACGCCCGCGTTGCGCAACATGGGCACCCTCGGCGGGAATCTCTGCCAGCGGCCGCGGTGCTGGTACTTCCGGCGAGGGATCTCTTGTCTCAAGAGCGGCGGATCGTCGTGCCCCGCGAAGGATGGCGAGAACCAGTATCTCGCGATCGTCGACGCAGGACCGTGTTACGCCGTGCATCCGTCGGACCCCGCGGTGGCGCTGACGGCGCTCGAAGCGATCGCCATCGTCTCGTCGTCGAACGGGAGCCGGAAAGTCGCGATGGCCGATCTCTATCTCGTGCCGTCCGAGCGCGCCGATCGCGAGACGACGCTCGAGCGCCACGAATTCATATCGGCGATCACGATCCCGGCCGAGTCGGTCGGCGGCACGCAGCGCTACCACAAGCTGATGCAGCGGGACGCCTGGGATTTCGCGCTCGTGAGCGCGGCGGGCTGCAAGCGAATGGACGGCGGCGTGCGGATCGTCCTCGGCGGCGTCGCGCCCAGACCGTGGCGCGTGAATACGTCGGTGGAGGAGGACGTCGCATCGGGAGGGCTGGACGATGACGCGATCGCGACGCTTGCCGACCGCGCGTTGCTCGACGCGAAGCCGTTATCGAAGAATGCTTATAAGGTCGAGCTCGCGGCGGCGCTGCTGCGGCGGGTCATATCAGAAGTCGTGTAAACAGCGCGGGCGATCGGCCACTCCGAGTTCGATTGGCCGTTGGATGTATCGGCTTCCGCTCGAAATCGGAGGTCGGACATCAGATATCTGGCATCAGACCCCGCGTTGCGCGGCGGCCTTCAATGCCAACGGGAATTCCATCACGTCACGCCTGGTGTGTGGTCCGTGATCTGAGATCTGTTCCCGTCGTCGAGCCCACAGCCGTGCGGCGCCCGGCGAAACAGACCTCAGAGTGGCCGCGATCCCCGCGCCGTCACCGCGCCCTCTCTACGGCAGTCCGACATCAAACGAGCCGCTGATCGCTATCGCCGCCCCACCACCAGCGCCGGGGAGCGTCGCGCTGAAGGTTCCTTTGGCCCGCGCCGCCGACCAGAGAGTGATCGTCACGCTGCCCGCTCCCTCGACCGTGCCGGAATTCCAAGTCTGAATGACCGACCCGTTCGTGATGCTGGCGTTCATCGTCGACGCCGGTGATTTGTTGGTCAGCACGTACGTCCCGACGCCAGTGATGCCGGCGATCGCTGCGCCCATTCCCTGCGTGTCGTTCGATCCGCCGAAAATCAGCGTCGTGCCGATTACCTGCCCCATCGCGTTGCGCGTCGGACTCGTCGTCACCGCGATTGTCGCCATGGTGAACGGCTGCCCCGCCAGCGTCCCGGTGATCGTGCTTCCCGCGTTGTCCGGAATTGGGCCGACTGCCTGAACCGCAACCACCGGCAGGTCGAACGTACCGGTCGTCACGTTCTTGGTGCTCGTCGACGGAGCGTTGAGAATTCCGTTGGCGACGAACGTGAACGTTCCGACGATCTCGGTCTGCGTGAGCGACGTGATCGTCACCGAGCCGGCCGCCCCGGAAAGGCGGGTCGTCCAGCCGGACGTCGTGTTGCTCACCTGGGCCGTGCCTCCGGGAACGCCGAAGTTCACGCCGAGTGGGTAGGTCCCGGGTCCGCGAATCGTGTTCAGCGTGAGCAGGATCGTTATCGCCGCCGATGAGGAGTAGCCGCTGATGGTGTAGAGGCCCGGCCCAGCCAATCGCGCGCCGACAATGGCGGCGCTGGCGTCGTCCTCGGCCCACGCCGTCCCGTCGATGTTCGCGGTCAAGTAGTATTTCGCCTTGCCGCTCGAACCCCCAGGCCCGGTGCTCGACGAGCCGCCGCATGCAACGGCCAGGAAGGCCAGTGGGCCAACGGCCATGGCGCGGCCGGCGGCGCGCATGACGTTCGCGATGATTCTCGTGGCGTTCATGGGGGGATCTCCTGGCCGTCGGCAACTGGGGGGGAGTCTGACTGCGCGACGAGGAAACCTGCCGCCCTATGACTTGCGCGGCGACGGGGCGAAAAACGTCATTTCCCGCGACGGTTGATGCCGAGGTGCGCGGGCCCGCGGAAAACTGGCCTAAACCCTCAAATCCGACTAATTTTGTCGACATGGTGGATCGCCTCCTCTACTTGGGCGGGCGATCCCGCGATCAAGCCCACGCGCCGACCTCTAAACCGCTTGCCTGTAGCGAGTTGGGTGGTCGCAACCGTCGGCACCAAGCTCTTGTGGAGCATAGATGAGTAGCTCGATCGAATCACTGATCAGTCGGGAATACGAGGCGGGGTTCGTCACCGACATCGAGTCGGACACGTTCCCGCCCGGCTTGAACGAAGACGTGGTTCGCGCGATCTCGGCGCGGAAGAACGAGCCGGCCTTCATGCTCGATTGGCGGCTCAAGGCGTATCGGCGGTGGCTCACGATGAAAGAGCCGCACTGGCCGAACGTGCACTACAACCCGATCGACTACCAAGCCGTCAGCTACTACTCGGCCCCGAAGACGAAGAAGCCTCTCGGCAGTCTCGACGAGGTCGATCCCGAGCTGCTCAAGACCTACCAGCGGCTCGGCATTCCGCTGCAGGAGCAGAAGTTCCTGTCGGGCGTCGCGGTGGACGCGATCTTTGATTCGGTGTCGGTCGGCACGACGATGCGCACCGAACTGGCGAAGCACGGGATCATCTTCTGCTCTCTGGGCGAAGCGATCCGCGAGCATTCGGCGCTCGTCGAGAAGTACCTCGGCTCCGTCGTGCCCTACAGCGACAATTTCTTCGCCGCGTTGAACAGCGCCGTCTTCTCCGACGGCTCGTTCGTCTACGTGCCCAAGGGAGTGCGCTGCCCCATCGAGCTGTCGACGTACTTCCGCATCAACTCGGCCGACACCGGCCAGTTCGAGCGGACGCTGATCGTCGCCGACGAGGGCTCGTACGTGAGCTATCTCGAGGGGTGCACGGCGCCCAAGCGCAGCACGAACCAGCTGCACGCCGCCGTCGTCGAGATCGTCGCGCTCGAGGGAGCGACGGTCGAAGTACTCGACGGTCCAGAACTGGTATGCCGGCGACAAGGAAGGCCGGGGCGGCATCTTCAACTTCGTGACGAAGCGCGGCAAGGCGCAGAAGAACGCCAAGATCTCGTGGACGCAGGTCGAGACCGGCTCGGCGATCACGTGGAAGTATCCGAGCGTGATTCTCCAGGGCGACAACTCGGTCGGCGAGTTTTACAGCGTCGCCGTCGTGAACAACAAGCAGCAGGCCGATACGGGCACGAAGATGATCCACATCGGCCGCAACACGAAGTCGACGATCGTCTCGAAGGGCATCTCGGCCGGCGAAGGAAACAACTCGTACCGCGGCCGAGTGCAGGTGCTGCCGAAGGCGGTCGGCGCGCGGAACTACACGCAGTGCGACTCGATGCTGGTCGGCAACCGCTGCGGCGCGCACACGTTCCCGTACATCGAGGTCGGCAACAACAGCGCGATCGTCGAGCACGAAGCGTCGACGTCGAAGATCGGCGAAGACCAGATCTTCTACCTGAAGGCGCGCGGGCTGTCGGCCGAGCAGGCGGTGTCGATGATCGTCAGCGGCTTCTGCAAGGAAGTGTTCAAGGAGCTGCCGATGGAGTTTGCGCTGGAAGCGCAGGCGCTGCTTGGAATCACACTGGAAGGCTCCGTCGGGTGACGGCGGGGTGCGCATTAGAAGAGATCACTGTCAACCGACCATTTTAGGCGACAGGCGCCAGCGTCAGTCGACAGTCCTAACTACGCCTGGCGACTGTCGCTGACGACTGTCGCCTACAGAATTCGAAATGTCACTTCTCGTTATTAAAGCGCTCGAGGCCAGCGTCGGCGACAAGCCGATTCTAAAGGGCGTCGATCTCACCGTCGAAACCGGCTCGATCCACGCCATCATGGGTCCGAACGGCTCCGGCAAGAGCACGCTCGCCCAGGTACTGGCGGGGAATCCGGCGTACGAGGTCACCGGGGGCTCCGTCACGTACGACGGCAAGGATCTTCTCGCGCATGGCGCCGGAGGAACGCGCGCAGGCGGGGATCTTCCTCGCGTTCCAGTATCCGGTGGAGATCCCGGGCGTGTCGAACGCGTACTTCTTGCGCGCGGCCTACAACGAGATCCGCAAGGCGCGCGGCGAGGAAGAGGTCGATCCGCTCGAGTTCGCCGACATCATGGAGGAGAAGCTCGAGCTGGTCGACATGGATGCATCGATGCTGAACCGGTCCGTGAACACGGGATTCTCCGGCGGCGAGAAGAAGCGCAACGAGATCCTGCAAATGGCGGTGCTCGAGCCCAAGCTCGGCATTCTCGACGAGACCGACTCCGGGCTCGACATCGACGCGCTGCGCATCGTGGCCGACGGCGTGAACAAGCTCAAGCGGCCGGACAACGCCACGATCGTCGTCACGCACTATCAGCGGCTGCTCAACTACATCGTCCCCGATTTCGTGCACGTGCTCGTGAGCGGACGCATCGCCAAGTCCGGCGGCAAGGAACTGGCGCTCGAGCTCGAGGAGAAGGGCTACGACTGGGTCAACGAGCTCGCGGGAGCGGCAGCGTCGTGAGCGCGCCCGTCATGGTGGCTGACGCGTACGCGGCGGCATTCGACGCGGCCGGCGACCAGGCCGTTCCCGCGGTCGTGCGCGCATTTCGGCGTGCCGCGTTCGATCGATTCGCGGCGCTCGGCTTCCCCACGCCGAAGAACGAGGACTGGCACTACACGAGCGTCGCGCCGATCGCCGACCAGGAATTCGCCCTGCTCGCGTCGCGCACGGGGGACGTCGGCCGCGACGACCTCGCGCCGTTCGACTTCGGCGCCCGCGACTGGCACACGATCGCCTTCGTGAACGGCCGTTTCGCGCCCGAGCTGTCGGATCTCAAGAAGCTGCCCGACGGCGTCGAGGTGAGCGACCTCGCGACCGCGTGGGAAACGGGCGACGTCGCCGACCGATTGGGTTCCGTGGCGAGCCATCAGACGCACGCGTTCACCGCGCTCAACGCCGCGTTCGCGCAGGACGGCGCGGTCGTCCGGATCGCGCGCAACGTCGAAGTCGCGCGGCCGATCCATCTGTTGTTCGTGACCGACGCGGCCGCGGCGCGCGCGATGACGCACCCGCGCAACCTCATCATCGTCGAGCGCAACGCGACGGCGACGGTGATCGAGACGCTACGCGTCGGCGACGGACTCGATCTACTTCACGAACGCCGTCACCGAGGTCACGCTCGGCGACGGCGCGTCGCTGCGCCACTACAAGATGCAGCGCGAGGCGCCGCGCGCGTACCACGTGGGAACGATCGAGGTCGAGCAGCGGCGCGACAGCCACTACGTCTCGTTCTCCCTCGCCACGGGGGCCGAGCTCTCGCGTACGAACGTGTACACGACGCTCGACGGCGAAGGGAGCGGCGCGACGCTGAACGGCCTCTACATGCTCGACGGCGAACAGCACTGCGACCACCAGACGCAGATCATCCACGCGCAGCCCAACATGCTTCAGCCGGGAGCTGTACAAAGGCATTCTCGACGGGCGGTCGCACGGCGTGTTCAACGGCAAGGTCTACGTGCGGCCGATCGCGCAGAAGACCGACGGCAAGCAGACGAACAACACGCTGCTGCTCTCGGAGACGGCGCACGTCGACACCAAGCCGCAGCTCGAGATCTTCGCCGACGACGTGAAGTGCACGCACGGGGCGACGGTGGGGCAGATCGACCAGGCCGCGCTCTTTTATCTGAAGAGCCGAGGGGCATCGGCGAATTCGCTGGCGCGCCGCCTCCTCACGTACGCGTTCGCCGCCGACGTGCTGGAGACGATCGAGGTGGACGCCGTGCGTGAAGGACTCGAGCGCGCCACGCTCGAGCGGTTCGTCTGACGCCGGAGCACCGACGGTGTCCACCGAGGCGCTGTACCAGGAGCTGATTCTCGAGCACAACCGGAAGCCGCGAAACTTCCGCGAGATTCCGGGCGCCGACCGCACGGTGGAAGGCCGCAATCCGCTCTGCGGCGACTCGCTCACGCTCTGGGTCAAGCTCGACGACGATAGAATCACCGACGTGAGCTTCATGGGGACCGGCTGCGCCATCTCGAAGGCGTCGGCGTCGCTCATGACGGGCGCCGTGAAGGGCAAGAGCCGCGCGGAAGCCGAGCAGATCTTCGACCGCTTTCATCGGCTGGTCACAGGCACGCTCCCCGAGAACGAGCGCGAGTCGCTCGGATCGCTCCGCGCGCTCGGCGGCGTCGCGAAGTTTCCGCTCCGCGTGAAGTGCGCGAGCCTCGCCTGGCACGCGCTCCATGCCGCGCTCGAGTCCAAGGCCGACGAGGTGCCCGTCGTCTCGACGGACGCCGAGGGCGGTGGTCCGGGAGAGGGCGCGTGATCGTCGACCGCAACGATTTCCCGCTCCTCGCCGCGAATCCGGATCTCCACTACCTGGACTCGGCAGCGACGTCCCAGAAGCCGCGCGCGGTGCTCGACGCGATGGTCGAGTACTACGAGCGCGACAACGCCAACCCGCATCGCGGCGCGTACGCGCTCTCGGCGCGCGCGACCGAGCGCTATCACGACGCGCGCTTAAGCGTCGCGCGGTTCGTCGGCGTGAAGGACGCCGATCGGCTCATCTTCACGCGCGGCACGACCGAATCGCTCAACCTCGTCGCCTCGGCCTGGGGACGCGCCAACGTGCGTGCCGGCGACGACATCGTCGTCACGGCGCTGGAGCACCACGCCAACTTCGTCCCCTGGCAGCAACTCGCCATGGAGAAAGGCGCGAAGCTGACCATCGCGCGCCTCACGAGCGATGGTCGCATCGACGTCGATCATTTCGCGTCGCTCGTCGGCCCGAAGACCAAGGTGGTCGCCTTCCCGCACATCTCGAACGCCATCGGCACGATCAACGACGTCGCGGCGCTCGGCGCGATCGCGCGTAAGGTGGGCGCGGTCGTCGTGTGCGACGGCGCGCAGGCGGCGCCGCACCTGTCGCTCGCCATCGACGCGCTCGACGTGGACTTCTACGCGTTCAGCGGGCACAAGATGCTCGGTCCGATGGGGTGTGGGGTCCTCGTTGGAGGGCGAGGTCTGCTCGAGGCGATGCCGCCGTATCAGACCGGCGGCGACATGATCGAGTACGTCGGCGACGAGCGCACGACGTGGAACGTGCTGCCGCACAAGTTCGAAGCGGGCACGCCCAACGTCGGCGACGCCGTCGGGCTCGCCGCGGCTTGCGACTACCTCGCGCGAATCGGGATGGACAAGGTCCGCGAGCACGAACATGCCATGACGGCGCTCGCGACGGCGCGGCTCTCGGAGATTCCGGACGTGCGCATCTTCGGTCCGCCGCCCGACGTTCGCGGCGGCGTCGCGAGCTTCACCGTCGGCGGGATTCATCCGCACGATCTCGCCACGATCCTCGACGAGGACGGCGTGTGCATTCGCGCCGGGCACCACTGCGCGCAGCCGCTCATGCGGCGGCTGGACGTTCCGGCCACCGCGCGTGCGTCGTTCTACGTGTACAACGACGTGGCGGATGTAGACGCGCTCGTGGCGGGAGTTGAACGGGCGCGGGAGTTGTTCGGCGCGAGTGCGAACGTCTAGAAAGCGCAGTTGACTGACTGCGGGACTCACGGCGCCGACTAAGTAAGGGCGCGGCCGAGACGTGACCAACGTTGCGACATCGAGGTTGAGCGGGAGGCCGGAAGTTTCGGTTCTTCCGCAACACAGCCTTCGATTCCTCACCATGCCTTCACTGAAGACGATCTTTGGCGCCGCGCGCGGTGTGGCCGCGCTGGCGTTGGCCGCGTGCTCGACAAGCACCGACACCTTCGGTACGTCCGCCCTCCACGAGTCGGCGACGGCGGCCATCGATCTCACGACGACCCGGGCGCTTCGGGCCACACTGACGATCGAGAATGACGGCGCGCCCGCGAACCTGATCTGGGGGAACGATTGCAGCGGGTTCGGCGACGCGCTCACCGTGCGGGCGTATCGGCACACCGGGAGCGGGACAGTTCTGGCGTGGAGCTCGGATCGACTGCCGACCGCGGTCCCTTGCCCGACCGTCGCGCATACCCGCACGCTCGCGACGGGAGAATCGCTACAGCTGGATTTTGTCGCGGGCGTCGATCGTATTCTCGACGACTCGCTTCCGGCGGGAACGTACGATGTCACCGTCACGCCGCGCGTCGTCGGCGTAAACCCGATCGAGAACGCTGCGGGTACGGTTTCGCTGACGACCGCCGTGGCCGTACCACCGGGGACGAACCTCGACGGGCAGTGGACCGGCTCGTCGCGTGGCGTAACGGTGACACTCTCGCTGCACTGGGCGGCCGATTCGGTGTTCGGCTCGGGGACGTGGAGCGTTGCCGCACCAAACACGCTCGGGTGCGGGGGCGGGACGCTGGCCGGAACCGGGGCCGTTACGTTTGCCGCGCATCGGACGGGCGATCAGATCGCCGGATCGACTCAATTCAGCAACGGCTGGGGACCGCCGTTCCTTGGCGTGTTGACGGATGTGAATACGCTTGGGGCACACTGGATGTCGATCGACGCCGGATCGTGTCCGATTACGCTCGTGCGAAAGTAGCGGGACGAGAACGTCTAGACGGCGCAGCTGACCAACTACGGGACTGACGGCGCCGACTAAGGAAAGGCGCAACAGCCGAAATGTGCGAAAGGCGCGACCGCCGAACGTCGTTTGGCAGGCGCGCCTTTCGCGGTTCTTGGCTTCCGCGCCTCTACTTAGTCCGCGCCGTTTCGTCAGTATGCGCCGTTCGGCATCTGCGCCGTTACGCCCTGCTCCTCACGGGCGGGTGACCGCTTGTGTCACGGATTCGTCAACCCAGTATGGTGTCCCCATCTCGGGGCAGAAGACTCCATCCACCCTCCAGCAGGATCACAATGCGACCACAGTATCTCGGAATTGCGGCGCTCGGCCTCTTCGCGGGAATCGCCCAGACGATGGCCGCTCAGGTCTGCCAGGGAACGGCACCGTTCTCCGCCGGATCCGCCAGAGTCGGCGCCGGAATGCAGTTCACCGACGGCGCGAAGGCGTACGGCGGCGGACTCGCCTTCGGGTCGAGCAACAGCCTGTTCGGCAGCGCGGACATCATCCGCACGCAATTCGACGACATCGATGCAAGCGCGACGGGATTCAGCCTTCAAGGTGGATATTCGATCGCCATGAACACACAGCGCACGGTCCAGTTCTGTCCGTTGGTTGGTTTCGCGTATCAGTCGGGCCCCGACTTCGACACCGGCTTCGGCACGGTCAGCGGCTCGGTGCGCGCATTCGCGTTCGGCGGGTCGATCGGCACGACCATCCCAATGTCGCCGACGTTCGACTTCGTGCCGTTCGGCGGCGCGTCGTACGAGATGGATCATTTCTCATCGACCATCGGCGGCGTCTCGGGTTCCGACGACCACAACACGACGATCATTCAGCTTGGAGCAGGCCTCGTCTTCAACAAGGTGCTGACGATCCAACCGGCCGTGTCGATCCCTACCGAGAGCGGATCGAAACCGACCTATGGCATCTCGTTCGGCTTCAACTTCGGGACGCCGGCAAAGTGACCGGGAAGGCGGAAAGTGGCGCGCGGGCACGCCGGGCTTTCTATTGTATGGTCGTATGCGCCGGACGACGACGCGGCCGATCGGATTCGCCCCTCCGCTTCGCTCCCTTCCCCTCTTTCTCCTCGTTGTCGCACCCCTGACGGGGTGCGACCGCGGCCCGCGCGCCGCTGATACGAGCCGGGCGGATTCGGAATTCACGCTGCCCCCGCCGGCGGCTCCCGACACGTCGCGGTTCAGCGTTCCACTCGACTACGACTTCAGCGCGATCCTACGCGTCGTCGAGCGGGCGGTGCCCAAGACCTTTGGCTCGATAGACAGCGTGCGGCAGGCGGGCGACGACACGCATCGCCACTACGCGTTTCAGGCGGACCGTGGGCCGTTCACCGCCTTCGCGGACGGCCGGCTCGTGCATCTTCGGGCGACGCTCGACTACCAGGTGCGGGGCTGGTTCAAGCCGATCATCGGACCGACGATCGGCGCGGGGTGCGGTAAGGATCCGGCCAATCGCCCGCGGCTCGTCATCGAGCTGGCGACGCCGCTCACGCTCACCGACAACTGGCACCTCGCGTCGCACGCGCAGATCGTCCGCGTCGAACCGGCATCGACGCTCCCGCAAGATCACTGCGACGTGAGCCTTCTGCACAAGGACATCACGCCGCGCGTCGTCGAGGCGGCGCGCCTCGGCATCATCGACCACCTCCCCGACATCGACAAGAAGGTCGCCGAGGTCGATCTCCGAAACCGATTCGTCGAGTGGTGGGGGCTTCTGGAGAGACCGATTCGCCTCACGGACGGCGTGTGGCTCTCACTCGGGCCGAACCGGCTGGCGATGGGACGCGTGCGCGGCAGCGGTCATACCCTTCGCGTACCGGTCACGCTGGCCGCGTTACCCCGCATCATGACCTCGGTCGACACGCCGAGGGTCGAACACGTCGCACTCCCGGCGCTCGGACGCGACACGACGGCGAACGGCTTTCACATTTCGATGGACGGCGTCGTCGGCTACGACGCGGCGACCAAAGCCGTCGCGGGCGCGCTCGAGGGACGGACGTTCACCACGAGCGGCCGCACCGTCCGCATCGACACCACGATCGTGACCCCAGCGTCGCTCGGCCGGCTTGCGTTCATCGTTGCGTTCAGCGGCGACGCGCACGGTCGCCTGCGCTTCATCGGCACACCGGTCTACAACGCGAAGAAGCGCGAGGCACTCGTCCCCGATCTCGACTACGACCTGACGACGGACGACAACCTGATCAACACCTACGCGTGGCTCAAGGCCGACGACCTGCGCGCCATGTTCCGAGAGCGCGCGAGGTTCTCCGTGTCCGAGGCGATCGACAAGGGCAAGGAGCTGCTGCTGATGGGGCTCAATCGCAAGATCGGCGACGCGATGACGCTCGGCGCGACGGTGGATTCGGTCGCGGTCAAAGGGTTGTTCGTCACGAGGAAAGGGCTGATCGTGCGCGGCGAGGCGACGGGCGAGGCGCACGTGGCAGTGCATCAGCGCTGAAAAAAGAGAACAGCTTCACCGCGGAGTCGGAGAGGTCTACTGGAGCGTGATGTCCCACGTCAGTGTCACGTGGACCGGAACGGTGATGCGTGTCGTTCCGCTCGAGAAGACCTCGACGCTCTGCTCGTCTATCCACTGAAGCACGCCGTTCACGCGATTCGATCCCGGCGGGATCGTTCCCGTCACGTATTCTCGGTAGCCGCCTGCGCCGAGCGTGTTCGAGCTGAAATACGCGGCGAAGAGAACGCCGGGTGATTGATTCGGGGGGGATGCGGTTCGAATCACGTGCCCGCTGCAATCGTTGCTGGTCACATAGTTTTCCGTGATGATGCCATTGGCCGAGGCGTCGATCGAGATCCGGTAGGTCCCGTCCGAAAAAATGTTCAGATAGACGTTTCCGGGCTGGGGGCCGGATGCCGCGCTGGAGAACGAGTACGACGTCGAATCCACCCGCGTGCAATTTGCGTAGTTCGTGGTCCCGGGAATCTGATACGTGTCTGGTTGCGTGAACTCCTCGTACCATGAGGCGAAGCCGCCGTAGTAGGTGTCGTGCCAGGCGAACTCCTGGCCGCGCGCTCCTTGCACGGTCGCGAGGTCGAACGCGAGGTTGCCTTGGGCGAACTCCTTCTTTGTGTATGTCACACCGGAAAGCGTCTGCGTCCGTGAGCTATCGATCGAAACGGCGAGAGAGATCCGGCCAGCCGCTTGGCTTCTGCCAGGAGTCGCTCCCGGCGGAATGGTCGAGTCCGCGGAGCAGGCGCCTAGGAGAACGGCACCGAGGATCAAGGGAGTATGAGTGTGTCGCATCGGACCGGTTGTGAAGCTCTCATCGGTCTCCGGCGGGGGGCCGACATCGGCCTCGCGCGTCGTCAGATGAGGATGCACCGAGCGGCGGCGCAGGCGCTTGCTCGCCCCCCCGCCCAGCACTAGAATCGGCGAGGAATGTGGCCGCGTGGCCTCACGCGGCTATCACGCGCGCTTCATCTCGGCGTCATCGAGGTCCAAGGTGCTGCGGCTAAAGACGTTCGGTGGGCTGTGGATCGAGAACTCCGAGACCGATTCTGGCGCCAAACTGAGGCCGCGTTCGCTCGCGTTGCTGGCTGTCTGCGCAGCCGCGGGACCGAAGGGAGTGAGCCGCGAGCGAATCCTCGGCGTGTTGTGGCCGGAATCGCACCCGGAACGCGCCCGTCACGCGCTCTCGCAGACGCTCTACAACGTCAAACGAGAGCTTGGAGCGGAGCCCCTGCTCTCGTCTCCAGATCTGCGCGTCGACCCGAAGCTCGTGTCGAGCGACGTCGCGGATTTTCGTGAGGCGGTCGGAGCCAAGCGCTGGGTGGACGCGACCATCCAGTACGCGGGCCCGTTCCTCGACGGCTTCTATCTCGCGGACGCTCCGGAGTTCGAGCGGTGGGTAGAGGCAGAGCGAGCGTCGCTCGATGCCGATGCCATGCGCGCCATGGAGGAGGCGGCGGCGGCGAGCACTGGCACGGGCGAACAGGGTCGAGCCGTCGAGCTGCTGCGGCGACTGACGCAGATCGATGCCGGCAACTCCCGCTACGCCGCGAGATATATGGAAGCACTGGCCGTACACGGCGATCGAGCCGGGGCCGTCGCGCACGGCCGCGCGCACATGGGGTTCCTCGAGCACGAGTTCGATCTCGACCCGGACAAGGACCTCGAGAAGCTCATCGCACGGCTTCGAGGATCGCCGCCGGCGGGGACGTTGGCCAGCATCGCCGCGCCGCCTCCGCGTGCGCACCGCGAGGTCGAGTCGACATCCGCGGAACCGCCGGCCGCGGCCAGGGACCTGGCGGCAGCGCCTCGCGGCGGCGACGCGGGGCACGCATCGATGGCGAAGGCGCGCACCCCATGGCAGCAAGTCGGTCGCGGTCGCGCATTGGCCGCGGCGTCCGTGATCGTTGCGTTCGGCGTAATCGCTGCCGTTTTCCGCGAACCATCGAGATCCGTCGAGCCGCAGACCCGGCCCGTGCTGGCGGTCGGGTGGATCGATGACTTTTCCGGATCGGATTCGATGGCGGCGAGCCGCGTGTCGAGCGCGATGCTGGCCACCAGTCTTGCGCGCTTGAATGAGGTTGCCGTCGTCGCGAGCTCTCGCCTCTTCGAGCTCGTGCCTCGAAGTGCCGACACGTCGCGGAGCGCGCTGGTCGAAGCCGCGCGACGAGCCGGCGCGACGGAAATCGTCGAGGGAGAGTTCATCGCGCTGCCCAACCACGTGCTGCAACTGGATGCGCGTCGAGTCGACGTGAAGCACCGGCTCGTGCGCGCGGGGTATCGCGTATCGGGCGTCGACCGCATCGCGCTCCTCGACAGTGTCACGTCGCTGATCGCGGCGGATCTCGGCGCCGGCGCGCCGCGCGCACCCCTGACGCAGGTGAGCACGCGTTCGCCGGTCGCGTTTCGCCTCTACGAGGAGGGGTTGCGGGCGTTCTTTCAGTTCGACGCGCCGGCGGCGAGCCGCCTTTTTCACGCGGCGATGCGCGAGGACTCGACGTTCGCGATGGCCGTTTATTACGCGTGGCGTGCCGCCGCGATGGTCGACGATTCGACGCAACTTCAACTCGCCCTGCGAGCCCAGACGCTCGCATCCAACGCACCGACACGCGACCGCCTTCTGATCGTCACCCACGTGGGGGCGGCGTTCTTCGACGTGCGAGCCCTAGCCTCGGCGGAGACGCTGGCCGCGCGTTTTCCGGCCGATCCCGAGGCACTGATTCGTGCCGGCGAGGCGCTGCCGGATCTCTCTCGATCGATTGGCCTGATCAACCAATCCATCGCGCTGGATTCCGCGGCGGGCGCCGGCGATGGCGCGATCTGCCGCCTCTGCGACGCCCTCAATCTGTTGATCACGCGATACGTATGGGCCGACTCCGACGCCGCCGTCGAACGCACGTTCACCCGATGGCAGGCGCTCCGGCCTCACGACGCACAGCCGTGGGGCCTCGAGTCGGACTGGCTGGTCGGACTGAAGCGACGCACGGCCGCGGAGTCGGCGATGGGACGGTTCAAGGCCCTCGGCGGATCGCCAGGCGAGACGCGTGTCGACCGCCTTGTGCGGAGCCTGCGCATGGACGACTTCGGCGCGGTGGACTCGACCTGTGACGAGGCGCTCGCGACACACGATCCATCGCAGTTCATCGAGTATCGTTGGTACTGTACGTTGGGTCTGCGCATGGAAGGCCGCTATCGCGACGCGCTTGGTCTGGTTCGCGACGGCCGCATCCCGCGGTCCGGGATCGTGCGTCGCGACGCGTCGATCGACACGTACAATCGCGCGATTCTTGACTGGGAGATGGGACGTCCGGCGACGGCGGCCGATCAATTCATGACCATCGCCGAAGAGGCGCGGACCGCCGACCGTCGCACCGGGCGGGTCAATCCCCGGGGCATGCCGTGGTTCCTGACGCTCGCCGCGAGCGCATTCGTCGCCGGCGGCGACACCGTCGCGGCGCGGCGCCTGGTCGACAGCATCGAAGTGACGGGCAGCCGAAGTGCGTTCCCGAGAGATCCGCTGCTACACCATTTCGTGCGCGGGTTACTGTACGCCAGGGCCAGCCGCGACGACGCGGCGATTCGCGAATATCGCGCGGCCATTTCGTCACCGACGTTCGGCTTCACGCGGATCAACTACGAGCTGGGAAAAACGCTGCTGAGGCTGCGGCGCCCAGGCGAGGGTATTCCGCTTGTGCAGGCGGCGTTGCACGGCGGGATCGAGGGGTCGGGCCTCTACGTGACGCGCACCGAGTTGCACGAGCTGCTGGGTCAGCTGTTCGACGCCGCGGGTCAGCGCGACAGCGCGGCGGCTCACTATCGCGTCGTCGCCGCCGCCTGGTCGTCCGCCGATCCGGTCCTCTGGCCGAGGCGCGATGCCGCGGCTCGCTGGTTAGCGGCCGCGGATCATCCGACGAAGCACTAGGAGCCTCGTGCATCGTACCATCAGGTGGGTCGTTGCGGGAATCGCGGCCATGGCATCGCTCGCCACCGGTTGCGCGCGTGGGGAAACGGCGAGCGGTGGCGAGGCACAGATCGTCCTCGCCGACGTCGCGAACGAGACGGGCGACACGCTGTTCGATCGGTCGATGCTCGCGGCCGCCTCGGTCGCGCTGCAGCAGACGCCGTTCGTTCGGCTGTATCCGAGGTCGCGTCTGCCGGCGATGTATCGGCTGATGGGCATCGGGCGGCCGGACACGGCGCTCACATTCGAGCTCGCGCAGGAGGTGGCCGAACGCGCGGGCGTGCGTTGGGCATTGGGCCTCAGTCTCACCCGCCGCGGCGACGCGTTCGTCGTCGGCGCCCGGCTCACCGACGCCGGCCAGCATCGGGCGCTTGCGATCGACACCACCACGCCGGTTCAACGCGCGGACATCCTGTCGGCGCTCGACGAACTTCTGCTGCGCGTTCGCGCGCGCGTCGGCGAGCCGCGGCGCAACATCGCGGCGCACCAGTCGCCGCTGCCTCGCGTCACCACCAGGTCACTCGAAGCGCTCCACTCGTACGCCGACGGCGCGGCTGCGTGGGATCATGACGACTTTCGGCGCGCGCGCGAGCTATGGGAGCGTGCCGTCGACCTCGATACCGGGTTTGCGATGGCTTTCGGCGCGCTCGGCATGTGGCACCTGTACATGCACGACCGCGACGGCGGCGAACGCTACTTCCGCGACGCCTTCGCGCGGGCGGACCGGTTGACGGATCGCGAGCTTCTCGTGCTGCGCGCGAATCGTGCCGCCTACGGTGGCACCGATTCGGCGATCGCGCTGGCCCGGCTCATGGCGCAGAGTTATCCGTCGGCGGCGACTTGGTACACTCTCGGCACGACGCTGATGAAAGCGAATCACGAGGAGGAGGCGATCGCCGCGTTGCAGCGGGCCCTCGCGTTGGATTCGCTCCACGCCACGACGTTCATCAATCTGGCGACCGCCCACGCGCGCCTCGGGCGATGGGATCGCGCGATCGAGAATTATCGTCGTGCGGAGGCCGTTGACGCCGGGGCTCTATACCACAACGTGATCAACAACGAATACGGCCTTGCCCTCGTCCAAGTGGGACGAGTTGCCGATGCCGAGTCGGCATTTCAACGGATGACCGCCGCGCCCACGATCGCCGATCGTGCGCTGGGACTCCGATCGCTGGCCTTCCTCGCATTGTGGCGCGGCAACGTGAACGACGCCGCCGTCTACTTGCGGCAAGCGACCGATGCGACGCGCCAGCAGCACGCGCAGTTGAGCGAAGCGCGCAATCACATGCTCCTCGTCACCGTGTACCGCACGACGAACCGCGCGGCGCAGGCGAATCGTGAGATCGATCAGGCGCTGGGACTCACGACGGCGCCGACGTTCGAGCCGACTTTGTTGGCTGTGCTGGCGTATCAATGCGAACAGCTCGATCGCGCTCGCGACGCGGCAACGGTGGCCGCGCTCGTCCATGCGAGGGCGCGCGCCGACAATGCGACCGACCAAGCGGCGGCGGCGTTTGCCGACGCGGCCATCGCGTTGGGACGGCGGCGGGCCGACAGCGCCGTTGTCTACATGCGTCGCACACAGGCATTCCCGTGGCCGATGCTTCGTCTCGCACTCGCCGCCGACGCATTCGTCGCCGCGCGTCAGTCGGACTCCGCGGTGGCCGCGTTGACGTCGCTGGTCTCCCTGCCCGGGTTTGGCACGGAAGGCGAGGTCGAATGGCTCCGCGCGCCTCTGTCGTTGGGCGACATGCTGCTCGCGGCCGGCGACACTGCGGCCGCCCTGGGTCGGTATCGCGCCGTCGTCGAACGTTGGCGCGAGGCGCCGCTGGATTTTCCGGATCTCGTGTCGGCGCGCGCACGGCTCAAGGTGCTCGCCGCAGGCCGATAGGACAGGCGCCGGGCATTCGTCGCGGTGCAGCCGAAGTCGGTGGGCCGCTTGATCAGTGCTACCGGGCGATGCGCTTCAGGAAATCGTAGGTGAAGTCAAGCCCATCGTCGAACGAGCTGACGAGGATGCGCTCGTCCTTGCCGTGCGCGCGTACATCGTTCGTCGCGATGAACAGGCCGCTGAAGCCGTAGACGGGAACGCCCGCGTTGCGGAGAAAGAGTCCGTCGGTCGCTCCGGTCTCCATGATGGGGACGACCGGCACGTTTCCCCACAGCGCCTTCACCGATGCCTCGACGGCCGAGAACACGTCGGGGCGGAGCGGCGACGCGGGACTCGGTACGGCGGTATCGATCGGCGCGAGTTTGACGTTCGGATCGCCGATCGCGCGCACGAGCGCTTGCTCGACGGCGGCGGGGTCGTCGCCGGGGAGCATGCGGCAGTTCACGGTGGCCGTGGCGGTTTGGGGCAGCGCGTTCGGCGCGTGGCCGCCGTTCAGCATCGTCGCGACGCACGTCGTGCGCATCAACGCGTTGTAGAGCGGCATCGTCGCGCTGAGCCGGGCGATCGCGGCCGGCGTCGCGGTTCCCGCGGACACCGCTCGCATGTCGGCGGCGACTTGAGGCGCCACCGTCGACGCCGCCTGAGCGAAGTATTTCTTCACGACGTCGTTCGGCTTCGCGGGAAACTCGTACGCGCCCACTCGCCCCAGCGCTGTGGCCAACTCATAAATGGCGTTGTCCTTGCGCGGCAGCGAGCTGTGGCCCCCGGCGTTCTTCACCGTCAGCGAGACCGAGTGGTAGACCTTCTCGGCGGCCTGCACGTCGAACAAGGTGTGCTTGCCATTTTCCAGCTCGCCGCCCCCAGCGTCGACGTTGATGACGTACTCCGCGTCGATGAGCGGCTTTTTGTTCGCCATCAGCCATTGAACGCCGTTGTACGGCATGCCGCCTTCTTCGCCGGCAGTCAGCGCGAGAAT
Source organism: uncultured Gemmatimonadaceae bacterium (assembly GCA_963736315.1). Taxonomy (GTDB): domain Bacteria; phylum Gemmatimonadota; class Gemmatimonadetes; order Gemmatimonadales; family Gemmatimonadaceae; genus JAQBQB01. The sequence continues at coordinate 976,856 of CAVTOB010000003.1, forward strand.
CAGATCGCGGTCGGGAACGAACTTCTCCTGCTTCATCCGCAGAAAAGCGGTGACAAGCATCGCCGCCCCGCCCTTTTGGTCCTGCGTGCCGCGTCCATAGAAGTAGCCGTCCTTCTCGGTCAGCACGAACGGATCGTACGTCCAGTCGTCGCGCTTCGCCTCGACGACGTCGAGATGCGCGATCAGCAGCACGGGTTTGTGGGCTCCGCGTGCCGCGGTATCGCACGACCAGGTTGCGATTCTTCGGCGTCGGGCCGACCACCTGATCGTCTTCCGGCGCGAAGCCGGCGTCCTTGAAGCGCACCTGAAGTTGCTCGGCGGCGACTGTCGTGTTGCCGGCTGACGCCGTGGTGTTCGTCTCGATCAGCTCGCGCAGGATCGCGTGGCCGAGCTGGTGGTAGTCGGAACGCGACGGCCCCTGCGCGAGCGCGGGCGTCGCGATCAGCAGCGACGCAAGCGCGACGCCGCGCAATGAATGCGTGATCATTGGTGGACTCCCGCGAGCGCCGCGACGAGCAGCGCTGCCCATTGGGGACCGAGATAGCCGTTCGCCCCGTCGTCGTACCATTCGCCGAGCGAGTGCGCGCCTTCGGCGCCGCCCCCGCCGCCGATGCGGATCGCGGGAATGCCGAGCGAGATCGGAATGTTCGCGTCCGTGCTCGACGCGGTCGTGGACGAGGTGAAGCCGAGCGCCTTGCCGGCGGCGAGCGCTGTCTGCACGATCGGCGCGGAGTCGGCCTGCCCGCCCGTGGGGCGAATGCCGATCGTGTCGACGACGAGCGAGATCTTCGCCGCCGCCGCGCGCGCCCCGGGCCACCGCGCGTTCTCGGCCGCGAGCGCGTCGTGGATGATGCGTTGCACTTGCGCGTCGACGCTGGCGAGCGACTTGGCGTCTTCGGAGCGCATGTCGACTTCCATGGATGCTGCGCCCGCGATCGAATTGACCGACGTCCCGCCCTGGATCACGCCGACGTTGAAGGTCGTCTTGGGATTCGCCGGAACTTGAATGTCGGCGATCCCCGCGATCGCCCGGCCGAGCGCGTGGATCGGATTGGGGATGCCGAACGCGCCGTAGCTGTGGCCGCCCGGCCCTTTGTAAGAAACGCGATAGCGATGGCTGCCCACCGCTCGGCTCGCGATGCCCAGGCCCGCGTCGTCGACGGAGATGAAGTAGTCGATTTTTCCTTTGAGCTCTTTGCCGAACAGATTCCGCATGCCGCGCAGGTTGCCCGGGCCTTCCTCGCCGACGTCGCCGACGAAGTAGACGGTGCCGTTCGTCTGTACGCCGGCCTTCTCGAACGCGCGGACGACGGCGAGTACGACGGCCAGTCCGCGGTCGTCATCGCCGATGCCCGGGGCGCGCAGCTTCGTGCCGTCGTGCTTCACGGTGACGTCGGTGCCTTCGGGGAACACCGTGTCGAGGTGTCCGGCGATGACGACCGTCGGCCCGCTGCCGACGCCGCGTCGTTCGGCGATGACGTTGCCGGCGGTGTCGACGCGGATGTTCGCGAGGCCGAGTGCCTCGAGACGTTTCTTGAACTCAGCGCCGCGTTTGGATTCTTTGAATGGCGGCGACGGGATGGCGGTCAGCTCGACCTGTTGTTGGATCGTCCACGCATTGTCGGTCTTGAGGATGTCGAGGGCGGCTCGGACTCTTGGGTTCGACGAAGGGATCGGGAGTTGGGCGAAGGCGGTCGTCGACGTGAAGAGGAGCGCTGTCAGGGCAAGGCGGGCGGTTGGCATGGCACCAACGTATCGATCCGGGCGCGCCGGGTGAAGAACGGTCTCCCGCTAGGCGGGTGCTAGGAGGGCCATTGTGCCGCGGCGTAGAGCGTGAGGCCGACGACCGCCAAGATCGCGACAACGATTCCGATCGACCTTCGGCGCGACTTCACGCGCGGCCGCGCCGCGGCGACATCGGGGGCCTCCGCCCGGATCTCTCCGGCCGCGAAGGCGGCGACGAACGCACCCATGTCGGCGAAGCGATCCGCCGGCACGAGCGACATCGCTTTTTCCAACACCCGCTCGAGGCCGGCCGGCACGTCGGGACGGTACAGGCTGATGCTCCTTGCCGCGCCTCGAAACCGAAGCGCGACGGTCGATTCCGGCGTAGGACCCTGAAAGGCCGGAATCCCGGCGAGCATCTCGTATACGACGCACGCGAACGAGAATTGATCGCTGCGGCCGTCGAGATGATGGTCACCACTCGCCTGTTCCGGGCTCATGTACGCCGGAGTGCCGCGCACCATGCCCGCGGACGACGTCGAGTCGACGGTCGACCGCTCGACGGCGCGCGCGATACCGAAGTCCGACAGATATGCTTCGTCGCCCGAGAAGAGAATGTTCTCGGGCTTCACGTCGCGGTGGATCAGTCCGCGTTCGTGCGCGTGCTGAAGCGCCGAACCGATCGTGCCCACGATCTCGACGACCGATTCGATCGAGAGTTGCCGTTCGTCGTCCAAGCGAAGGCGCAGTGAGCCGCTCTCCATGTGCGGCATCACCAGGAACAGATCCGCGCCGAACTGTCCCGAGTCGAGAATCGGCGCGATGTGAGGATGCCGAAGCCCGGCGTTCACGCGGAACTCGCGCAGGAAACGGTCGGCGGCGCCGCTCTCCACCAACTCACGACGCAGAACCTTCAGCGCGACCGACGTCGCCGTGGTCTCGTCACGCGCGAGGTACACCGTGGCCGTCCCACCACGACCGAGCTCGCGTTCGATCGTATACCGTTGCGCGAATGTGCCGGAGCGCGGAATCTGCGGGTTCATGGGAGCGACGCCCCGGAGACCGGAATCAGCAAAGGTGGACGGCCGTCGCCTTGAATCCCGCGACGATCTCCCGCCCCACCTCGAGCGACAACTCCCGGACCGACCGCGCGGTCACCGCCGCCACGATCGGCGTGCCGCTCGCCTCGATGGTCACCTTGCTCAACGCGCCCGCCGGAACGATCTCCACTATTCGCCCACGAAATTGGTTCTGCATGGACGACATCGAGGGCTCCACGGACAGCGACACCTCCTCGGCGCGGATCACCGCGTGCGCGGGCCCGGGCACCACGTCGCCGAGGGCGTAGAAGGTGAGCCCACCGGTCGTGAACGCGACGGGAAGCTCGGCGAATTGGTTCTTCGCCGCGTCCCGGAAGTCCGGGGCCTCGGCGCGGATCGGGCGCGCGGTCCCGGCGAACACATTCTCGACCCCCAAAAAGTCGGCGATGTACGGCGAGACCGGGCGATGGAACACGTCGGCCGGGTCGCCCTTCTGGACCACTTGTCCGTGATCCAGCACGATGGCGACGTCGCCGAGGACACCGGCTTCGGCGAAGTCGTGGGTGACTTGCAGAACCGTGAACCCTCGCTCGAAGTACGTCGCGCGCAGCTGGCGGCGCGTGGCGCCTCTCGTTCGCGGGTCCAGCGCGCTGTACGGCTCGTCGAGCAGCAGCACCTCGGGCCGGGCCGCGATCGCGCGGGCCATCGCGACGAGTTGACGTTCGCCGCCGCTCAGCGACTCGACGGCCCGATGATACAGCGATTCGACGCCGAACCGGTCGGCCGCGTCGTCGGAGTCGGCGGCACTGGCGGCGCCGTACGCGACGTTCTCGCGAACCGTCAAATGAGGAAACAGATATGCATGTTGATAGACGATACCGAGCCGCCTGCGCTCGGGCGCGAGCTTCGTCACGTCCTCGCCGCGCAGGATGATCTGTCCCGACGTCGCGCGCGTGACGCCGGCAATCGTCTCGAGCAGCGTCGTCTTCCCCGCTCCGGCCGGCCCGATCACCACGCCGTAGCCGCCGTCGGCGACGTCGAACGTCACGTCCGTCAGACGAAAATCGCCGACGCGCGAATTGACCAGCCGAAGCGAGATCATTCGCGCACTTCCGGTCCACCGGTCCACCGGTCCACCGGTCCACCGGTCATTCCTTTCTCAGCGCACGCAGCGCGGCGAGCGGCACGAGCGCGAGGAGCACGAGCACGGCGGCGACCGGCAGCGCCTCGTTCAGGCCGAACGCCGTGAAGCGATCGTAGCTCAGCACGCTCGCGACCTTCGGATTGTACGTGAGGATCACGATCGCGCCGAACTCGCTCACCGCGCGCGCCCACATGACGATCGCCGCCGCCATGAGGCCGCGCGCCGACAGCGGCAGCGTCACCCGGGCGAATGCGCGCCACGCGTCGTCGCCGAGCGTCCGCGCGACCGCCTCGAACCGCGCATCCACTCGGGCGAAGGACTCTCGCGCGGCGCTCACGTAGAGCGGCGCCGACACGAACAGCATCGCGCAGATGATTCCCGTCGGCGATCCGGCCACGCGCAGCCCCGCGGCGTACAGCGCCGAACCGACCGCGCTACCGCGGCCGAGGACGAGAAGCAGGGCGATCCCCGCGACCGGATGCGGAATGACGAGCGGCAGATCCATGATCGCCGCGAGGAGCGACTTGCCGCGGAAATGTCGGCGGGCGAGCAGATACGCGATGGGCGTGCCGCCGACGATGCCGAGCAACGTGGCCGTCGTCGCGGTGAGCGCGGTGAGGACCAGCGACTGGCGCAGCTCCGAATCGCCGGCGAGCGCCGCCACGCCGCGCGCCCCGCCTGAGCCGACGAGCCCCGCGACCGGTCCCACGATGAACAACAAAAAAACCGACGAGACCACGGCGACGACTACGGACGTCAGCCCCGCGCCCCAGCCCCGCCCGGTCACGAGCGGGCGACGCGCGGCAGCCGACGACGTCCGGTCGGTGTCAACGGCCGTCGCCACCGCGGAGGCTGGCGGGAGCGCCGGAGCCGTGCACGACCGGACTGGCCACCATGTCCACGTGCCCGTCGCGCAGTTGCTTCAGCGCGCCCGGCGAGAACAGGTACGCCACGAATCGATTGGCGCTCGCCGGGTGCGGCGCGGCGCGCGGGATCGACATTCCATAGAGAATCGGCTCGCCGCGCACCGTTGTCGTCGTGCCGGGCGAGGCGCCGCGCACCTGCACGGACACGCTCTCGTATTCCTTCTCGCGTTGGGCGTCGCCGAGGTCGATCGCCGGCGGCAGCGCGACGTAGCGAAACCCGTTCGACTCGGCGACCGACTGATAATCGTAGATGTAGTCCAACTCTCCCGCGGCGAGCAGCGCCGCCAGCTCGGCGGCGTTCGGCCGAATGTTGCGATCGGGCGAATGCTCGAGTAGCGACGCCGCCAGGTTGGGTTTCTTATAAAAGCGCTCGGCGAGCTGGAACATCAGCAGCGTGCGGTAACCAACGGGCGCGATGCTCGGGTCGGTGCGACCGATTTCGACGTCGCCCCGCTGGAGGATCGACGTCCAGTTGTCGGGCGTGATTTCTCCGGCGTGCTTGGACTTGGGCGTGTAGGCAACGACCATCCGGTTTCGCGCGAAGTCGGCGTACCAGGTGGCGTGCGCCGGGACGAGATAGCGCGGAAAGACGTCGGCGTCGGCCAAGAGCAGGACGTCGGGCACGCGGTGCAAGTCCGTGATCTTGCGCACGTGCTCGAGCGAGGCGCCGCTCTCCCGTTGGATCACGATCCCGGTCTGCGCGGTAAACGCGTCGAGAACGGGTTGGAGCGGTTTCGTCAAGCTGGCCGCGACGAAGAGCACGAGCGTGTCGGCAGCCGTCAGAAGTCCAATCATGCCATAAAGAAAGCCCCGAAAAGGGGGGCGCGCCACGGAGGGAAACTTTCGCCATCTTTACTACGTCTAGGTCCGCACTCACTGCCTCCCCGAAACACCACCTCATGTCTGATCTGGCAATCGACATCCGCAAGGTCGTCAAGCGCTTCGGCGACTTCGTCGCCGTGCGCGAGCTGTCGCTTCAGGTACCGCGTGGATCGGTTTACGGTCTGCTCGGTCCCAACGGCGCCGGCAAGACGACAACGATTCGGATGATCCTCGACGTCCTGCTTCCCGATTCGGGGACGATCTCGCTCTTCGGCCGTCCGAACACCGACTACGGCGTCCTCGACAAGGTCGGCTATCTCCCCGAGGAACGCGGATTGTACAAGAAGATGCAGGTCCGCCGCGTGCTGCTATTTCTCGCCGAGTTGAAGGGAATGCGCGCCGCGGACGTGACCCCGCGGATCGACGAGTGGCTCGAGCGGTTCGGTCTCGTCACGCCGCAAAAGAACTGGGGGGACGCGAAGATCGATGAGCTGTCGCGCGGTATGCAGCAGAAGGTGCAGTTCATCGCGACGCTGCTGCACGATCCCGATCTGGTGATCCTCGACGAGCCGTTCAGCGGGCTCGATCCGATCAATGCGCAGGCTCTCAAGGACGCGGTGCTCGAGCTCAAGCGGCGCGGCAAGACCGTCATTTTCAGCACGCACGTGATGGACAACGCCGAGAAAATGTGCGACTCGGTGTGCATCATCGCGCGCGGCGAGAAGGTGCTCGACGGCTCCGTGACCGAGGTCAAGCGCGCCGCCGGCACGCGCAACGTGGCGATCGGACTCTCCGGGGGCGGCGGCGCGCAAAACGGCGTCTCCGACGTGCTGCGCGACCCGCGCCTCGTGCAGAAGTTCGACGACTCCAACAATTACATCGAGGTCGAGCTGGCGCCCAACGCAAACGCGCAAGCATTGCTGCGGCGTCTCGTGGATGCCGGCGCGACGATCGAACGATTCGAGCTGATGCAGCCCTCGCTGCACCAGATCTTCCTCCAGCGCGTCGGCGCGACCGGCGTCGAGACGGGGATGTCCGGACATGGGTAATTTCGGCAAGCTGTTCGTCGTGGCGAAGCGCGAGTACATGGAGCGCGTTCGCTCGCGATGGTTCATCGTGATGACGCTCCTCGTGCCGGCGATCTTTTCCGGCGCGATGCTGCTCCCTGTGTACGTCGCTGCACGGAGCAGCGCGTCGGGGAGCGCGCTCCGCAACATCGCCATCCTCGACGCCAGCGGAACGGGACTCGGCGAACAGATCGCCACGACGCTCAAGACCGATTCGACGTTGGGGGGGGGCCGCGGCCCCGACAGCATCGCTCCGCGCGTCATCGTCACGACGACGGCCGATCTTCCGGCCCGCGAGCGCGAGCTTCAGGCGCAAGTAAAGCAGCCGAACAACCTCGTCGGCTACCTCGTGCTGACCGACAGCACGCTCTCCCGGAACTCGGCGCGCTACGCGGGACGAAACGCGTCGACGATCAACGACATCGACAAACTGCGCACGATCGTCCGCCAGGACGTGATGATCGCGCGGCTCCAGGCGGAGGGCGTTCGCGCCGACGTGGTGAAGGACATCGCGACGACGACGTTCCGTCTCAAGTCCGAGCGCCTCACGGAGCGCGGCCGGTCGGGCTCGGGAACCGGCGGACTGCTCGCCGGCATCATCGTGGGCGTGCTGCTGTTCATGTCGATCATGTTCCATGGCCAGAACGTCCTGGGAGGCGTGGTCGAGGAGAAATCGACGCGCGTCGCCGAGGTCGTGATCTCGAGCGTGAAGCCGGAGGTGCTGCTCGCCGGCAAGGTGCTGGGCGTCGGCGGCGTCGGCTTGACGCAGCAGGCGGCGTGGCTCGGCATCACCGCGTACCTGTTGAATTTCGTGACGCCGATTCTCACGAAGGGTCTGAGCGGCCAGTCGGCGGCAGCGGCGGCGGACCAGTTCGGGGGCGGCTTCGCGACGCTCAGCCTCGCGACGATCGGGCTCGTGCTGGTGTACTTCGTGATCGGGTTCGTGTTCTACGCGAGCCTGTACGCGGCAGCGGGCTCGATGGTGAACAGCGAAACAGAAGCGCGGCAGGCGGCCATACCGGTGCTGGTTCTGCTTCTCTCGACGTGGATGATGGTCAATCCGATCCTGCTGAACCCGAACAGCAAGCTCGCGGTCGCACTGTCGTGGCTCCCGTGGTCGTCGCCGATCATCGTTCCACTGCGCATGGGCCTCACAACGGTCTCACCGGTCACGATCGGCGGCTCGATCGTCGTCGCGATTTTTGGTTGCGTCGGCGCGGTGTGGCTGTCGGCGCGGATCTACCGCGTGGGAATGCTGATGTACGGAAAGAAGCCGAGCCTCGCGGAAGTGGCGAGGTGGATCAGGTACGCGTAGGACCGGTGGACCGGTGGACCGGTGGACCGGTGGACCGGCTAGAGGCTCGTTACTCGCTCGATTCGGCGGTCAGGAACCAACCACACGAGAGCGACGATAACAAAGAGCGCGTCCGAGATCAGCGGCTGCACAAAGGCGAGCGGAATCGAGGCTACATAAAGGGCGAGCGAGATCAAGCCCTTGCGATCGGATCCGATCGCAAGGGCAAGTTTGGAGTCGGGTCCCTGCGCGGCGATGATGGTGTACTCGAGGATGGTGTAAGCGACCGCGGCGAGGACCATCACGACTCCGTACGTGGCGGTGGGCACGGCCGAATAGTGATTCGCTCCCATCCACGCGGTGACGAACGGGACGAGCGAAAGCCAGAAGAGAAGATGAAGGTTGGCCCACAGCACGCCGCCGCTCACGCGCTCGACCAGGTGGAACATGTGGTGGTGGTTGTTCCAGTAGATACCGAGGAATACGAAGCTCAGCACGTAGCTCAGGAGCGAGGGAACGACCTCTCGCAGTGCGGACAACGACGCGCCTTGCGGCGCCCGGAGCTCCAGCACCATGATCGTGATGAGAATCGCGATGACGCCGTCGCTGAACGCCTCGAGTCTCCCTTTCGTCATGCCGAAGACTTAAGCTGCGGTCCAAGCGCGGCAAGCCACTCGACACCTCGAAATCCCATGTCGCATCCAGTTCCCCCGATGCCGGACGGCCGGCAACTGCTTCGCCACACGCTGGCCACGCTCGCCTATCGGGCGTCGAAGGCCGTGCGCGGCGCGCCGGCGTCGTTCTCGACGTTCAGCGTCGCCGACGGATCGCGAACCCCCGGTCAGATCCTGGCGCACCTCGGCGACTTGATGGACTGGGCGCTGACGCAGGCGAAGGGTCAGCAGAAATGGACCGACACGCCGCCCGGCGAGTGGAACGCCGACGTCGACCGGTTCTTCCGCTCGCTCGCCGCGCTCGACGCGTATCTCGCGTCCGACGCCGAGGTGCACTTCGGCGCGCTGAAGATCTTTCAGGGCGCCATCGCTGATTCGCTGACGCACGTCGGGCAGATCAACATGCTGCGTCGCATCGCGGCGTCGCCGGTACGGGGCGAGAACTACGCGCGCGCGGACATCGCGGTCGGTCAGGTCACGCACGAGCAACCGACGCCGCGCGCCGAATTCGGCTGACGAGTCGACGCGTCCCGAAAACGTCAGTGCGATTCGGCGGCGTCCAGCTCGGCGAGCGTCCTGCGGAACGCGCCGAGCCCCGCCGCGAACAGCACGATCGCACTCGTCATCCCGACGACGTTGACGATGGCGAGCGATCGGCCGACCGCCATCGGGTCGTGGAACACGTAATCGTCCAGCCAGCCGACCGAGCTCGGTCCGAGCGAGCGGGCGATTAGCGCGACGAATAGCACGTACAGAGCGACGCCCTGCGTTCGCAGGTGGCGAGGAACGATCTCAGCCGCGGACGCCGACGCCGCGCCCCACGGCATCGCCGCGAACAAGTTGACGACGGCGAGCCACCAACCCGCCGCGGTCGCCGTCGGCGCGAGCGGGAACGCGGTGGCCGCGACGAGCATGCCCGCGGCGCCAATCATCCCGACGCGAAGCGGTGCGTCGGTCTTACCCGCTCTCGCGAGACGGTTCGCGATCCAGCCGCCTATGAGGACGCCCGCCGGTCCGATGAAAATCGTCAGCAGCCCCTGGAGCCGCCCAGCCTGCGCCTCGTTCCAAGCGAATCGACGAAGAAAGACGGCCGGAATCCAGACCACCAGCGAGAAGTTCACGCTCGACGACATCGCGAAGCCGAGCCCCTGTGTCGCGAACGTTCGCCGGTGCTTGGCGACATGCGTCATCAACGCGCTGAATGACGGCGCCGGCTCCTGGCCCGCGCGCTGACGGAGAGGCTCGCGAACGGTGAGCAACAGCAACGCGACGAGGAGCCCGGGAAGCCCGACGGCGAGAAACACGAGCTGCCACGGTTGGATGACGCCGAGGATGGGCACTTCTCGCGCCGATCCGTTGGCGGTCGCGCCCACGATGTAACCGCCGATGGCGTACCCGGCGCCCGAGCCGATGAAGATCCCCAAGCTGAGGACGCTCATCGCCCCCGCGAACTGCTCGCGCGGAAAATAGTCCGCGAGGAGCGACGCGGCCGGCGCGTTCAACGTCGCTTCGCCGACACCAACTCCCATGCGTAGCACGAACAGTTGCCAGAACGTCTTGGCTCCGGCACAGAGCGACGTGAACACGCTCCAGAGGGTCGCGCCGCCGACCATCACGTTTCGCCGGCTCGTGCGGTCGGCGAGCCGGGCGATCGGCAGGCCGAGCACGGCGAAAAACAGCGCGAACGCGATGCCGCCGAGGTAGCCGAACTGCGAGTCAGTGACGTGGAAATCGCGCTCGATCGGCCGAATGAGCAGGCTGAGAATCTGCTGGTCGATGTTCCCGCTGACGCTGAACAGCGTCAACACGCCGACCACGTACCATGGATACCAGCTCCCCCCCGCTCGCCGGGTTCGCGCGCGCTCGAGTCGTGCATGACAAGAAGATAGCCGCGCTCGGCAGCCAGCCGACGCAGCGGCCCGCGTGGCGCGGTGTCCGGATTCGCGCCAGTTTGTCGTCGTCACCGACGGAGCCATCAGCCGTGCGTTATCCACGAACGTTGGTTGCAGCCGCCCTCTCGGCTTTGACTCTCACCGGCGCGTGCGGACACTGGAGCTGGGTTCCTCCTTCGGCGTCCCCGCGGACGACGATCCCCAACGGTACGATCCGCGAGGATCTGTTCCTGTCCGCGGCGCTCGGCAGCGCGAAGCATCTCGTCGTGTATCTGCCGCCGTCGTACACGCGCGACACGTCGCAGCGGTACCCGGTCGCGTACTACCTGCATGGCCTTTCGGGGGCGGAGTCGGATTGGGTCGCGAAAGGCGGAATCGACGCGGCCGCCGACTCGCTGTTCAACCGCGGCACGCCCGAGATGATCATCGTCATGCCCGATGGCGACGACGGCTGGTACACGACGTGGACGAACCAGCTCGACTACGGCGCGTGCGCCGACACGCTCCACGCCGAAGCACCTCTGTCCTATTGCGTGCGGCACCAGCGCTACGACGACTACGTCGCGCGCGACGTCGTGCGTTTCGTCGACTCGCATTACCGCACGCAGGCGGATCGCGCACATCGGGGCATCGCCGGTTTGAGCATGGGCGGGTACGGCGCGCTGAGCGTCGCCCTGCATTTCCCCGACGTGTTCAGCGCGGCGGCCAGCCACTCCGGCGTGGTGTCGCCGATGTACGTCGGACCACACCCGTTCGTCGCGCCGCCGCAGTACGCCACGGAAGCGGAGATCATGCGCCCGGCTGCCGCCCCCTACTGGTCACGCTACAAGACATACTGGGGCACGGATCTCCAGCGCTGGCGCACAGCCGATCCGGCCCGCGAGGCCGAGCTTCTCCAGCGCCATGGCGGACGAATGCCGTCCATTTTCATCGATTGCGGAACCGAGGACGCGCTACTCGATCAGAACCGCGCGCTACACGACGAGCTCACGCGACTCCGCGTGCGACACGACTACGCCGAGTGGCCGGGGGCGCACACGTGGCGATACTGGAGCACGCACGTGCGGGAGAGCTTGGCCTGGATGGGCGGAAAGATCGGGTGACCGGTGGACCGGTGGACCGGTGGACCGGTGGACCGGTGGACCGGTGGACCGGTGGACCGGTGGACCGGTGGACCGGTGGACCGGTGGACCGGTGGACCGGTGGACCGGTGGACCGGTGGACCGGTGGACCGGTGGACCGGTGGACCGGTGGACCGGTGGACCGGTTCAAAGTTGCGACAAAAGGATACGGCGCGAAATGAAATGATGGTGGGATTTTCACTTGATCGTGCCAGCATTCCGCCATGCGCAATCCGGCGGATCTTCGAGTTTTGGACGAGGCTCGAGAGTTGGCGATCGAGACTTACCTCTCGACGGCGCGATTCCCTGGCGCCGAGCGATTTGGTTTGACCGCACAGATGCGGCGAGCGGCGGTCTCGATCGGTTCCAACATTGTCGAGGGTTGCCACCGCGCGGGTAACCGCGCGTTTGTCCTGTTCCTCCACAACGCGCTCGGTTCTTCCGCGGAGCTTCAGTTTCAGGTCGAGTTAGCGATGCAGCTCGGATTCGGTGACCATGCTGATCTCGAGTCGCTGCACGCGCGCGCCACCGATTGCAAGAAGATGCTCTCTCGACTCATCGCGAGCCTTCGCCGCCGCGGCAACTAGACGGTCACCCTTCGCTCGGCATCGCTTCGATGTCGATGGTCCACCCGGTCCACCCGGTCCACCCGGTCCACCGGTCCACCGGTCCACCGGTCCACCGGTCCACCGTCAGTTCGCTGCCGCTCGGAATCCCTCGGCATTCAACGCTCCCAGCACCCGCGACCGAAGGCGGTCGTCGACCGGCATGTGCGGCCGCGAAGCGGCGACGGCGTCGAGAAACGCGTTCGCAAAGTCGTAGTGCGAGTGGCAGTCGTGGCAGACCTCGAGGTGCCGCACGATGCTTTCGCGCTCGTCTTCGGAGAGGGCGCCGTCGAGGTACGGCCACAGCCGCATGACGACGTGCTCGCACACTGACCGGCTAACCATGGCGACGCTCGGGGATTGGGCGAAGAGGCGTTGACGAAGACGTCGCCGAGGCGGTCGGTGCCTTGAAACCGGCGTCTATGGCGTAATCGATGAGTGATTCCTGAAGCTGGCGCCGCGCGCGATAGAGCCGCGACCGTACCGTGCCGATGGGGATGTCCAGCGCGGTCGCGACTTCCTCGTACGAGAAGTCGTCGACGTCCACCAGTGTGACCACGTCGCGATAGTGCGGCTCGAGCGCGCCGATCGAACGGGCGATGGCCGGGCCGAGGTCGAGACGGCTGAACATTCCATCCAGGTCGTGCGCCACCGCCCGATTGTGCTCCCGCACCGCGGCAAGATTCTCGAGCTCCTGGTCGTCAGCCACGAGCGATTTCGCGTCGCGCCGACGCTGCTCGACGAACGCGTGACGACAGATCGTGGACAGCCACGCTTTGCAGTCGGTGCCGGGCACGAAGGTGTTCCAGTGGCGGTACGCGCGAAGGAAGGTCTCTTGCACCAGGTCGTCCGCGTCCGACGGGTCGTTGGTGAGTGCCGACGCGACCCGCGCGATCGTTGGAAGGAGCGGCAGCGCAAGCTCCGCGAACTCGCGATCGCGATTTCGCTCGGGCGTCGGCTGCGAAGCGTGCACGTTCGGTTGGGCCATCTCTAACAGAACGATCGAGAGCGAGCGAGAGTTCCCGCCCCCATCAGCCGCCCAGCGCGACCTCGAACGCAGCGGTCGCAAGGTTGGCGACCGGCGTCGGTACGCCGTGCTCCCGCCCGAGACGGCGCACCGTCCCGGCGAGCAGATCCAGTTCACTCGGTCCGCCGCGCTCCAGATCGAGCAGGAAGCTCGGCTTGATGGCCGGACCGATTCCGAAGAGCTCGTCCCGCACCTTGATCTCGTCTCCATCGTCGAGCCTTCCGGCGGACGCGCGAGCGACCATCACCACCTCGTGCAGCGAGTCCGTCAGAATTCGGCGTCCGGATTCCGAAGCGAGCACCGGACCCATGGGCTGCCGCGACAGTCCGCACGCGATTCCCATCGGCACGATGAACGCGAACTTGCGCCAGATGTCGCGCGCGATGTCCGCGCTCAGTCGCGCGTTGGAGCCGCCGCCCGCGAACGCGTCGACGATCTTCTGCGCCCGCGCGCTCGACGGCTGCCCGAACTCGCCGATCGTGACACGGTCGCTCGGACCCTTGCGGTAAACGACGCCCGGCTCGGTGCGCACGAGGCTCGCGTGGATGATTCCGCCGAGTATCGCCGGCTCGGACACGCCGAGGGCGACGAGACGTTCGGTGACGTCGGCGCCGTTGAGCAGGGGAACGATCGTCGCGCCGCTCTTTGCCGCGCCGACGAGCGACGGACCTACCTCGCTGAGCGAGTAGCTCTTGACCGCTACGATGACGAACTCGCACGTCGCCACGAGCGCGCCGTCGTCGGAGACCTCCGGGTGCACCGTGAACGATTCGCCGGCCACCCCCGTTCGCACCGCGAGGCCGCGTTCGCGCATCGCGGCCAGATGCGGCCCGCGGGCCACCAGGCGAACCTGATGACCCGCGCGGCTCAGAGTTCCGGCGTAGTAGCTCCCGATTCCGCCCGCGCCGACGATACCGATATTCACTGGTGAGAAGTGCGGGGGGCGGGGGCGGGGGCGGGGGGCGGAGACCGGCGGCTACTTCTTGGTGAACAGATGCGCGTACTCGCCGTACCCTTCCTCGACCAGCTTCGACGCGGGGATGAAGCGCATCGACGCGGAGTTCATGCAGTAGCGCATGCCGGTCGGACGCGGACCGTCGTCGAACAGGTGGCCGAGGTGCGAATCGGCGTGCGCCGAGCGAACCTCCGTGCGCGACATGCCCAGCGTGCGATCGGTCTTCGTCGTGATGTTCTCGGGCACGAGCGGACGCGTGAAGCTCGGCCAGCCGGTGCCGGATTCGAATTTGTCGGTGGAGCTGAAGAGCGGCTCGCCCGAAACGATGTCCACGTAAATGCCGGGCTCGTGGTTGTCCCAATATGCGTTCTGGAACGGCCGCTCGGTGGCCTCGTGCTGTGTGACTTCGTACTGAAGCGGCGTGAGCTCTTTCTTCAGGCTGTCTTCCGACGGCTTCTTGAAGGTTTTCATGGCGTGGCTACCCGATTGGGCCAGTTTCGTCGTTTGGGCGGAAAGACCGCCCGCGGTCGTCATGCTTGCGGCGGCAATCGCGATCATGCCGGCGATGCGCGACAATTGATTTCGTTCCAACATGTCAGGTCCTTTAGAAAGCGCGGTGGGAACGCGAGTCGTGCCCTGCTCTTCAAAACTGCGCCCCGCGGCGTTTGGTTCCACCCTCGATAAGTTACGCCGACCGGCGACGGGCGGCATCCGGTTACAATACGCCCGTGGAACCCCGGCGGATCTCGGTCTTTTTGGCGTTCACTCACTGCGGAGCTAGCCGTGGCCGTCGCAATCGATCCTGGTTTGGCCCAGACGCTCACCGACTGCGCGGTTGCAGCTGCACCACGCCGCGCAGCTCGCCACGGCGACCGGCATTTCGTATCTGCCCGCCGAACCTGACGACAGCCACACGAATCTCGAATGGGTCGAGAGTCTGCGGGCGCTCGCCGGCCACGTGATCCCCGCGCCGCAGCCGTTTCGCGCGGTCATCCAACCCGCCGACCTGTCGCTCTCGATCGCCGGTGAAGACAACCAGATCGTCGCTTCCACGCTGCTCCACGGCCTGACCATCGACGACGCCGCGAACTGGCTGCGCGCGCGCATCGCCGAACGCGGCGCCGACGGCGAGCGCCTCACGCTCAAACGCCACTACGAGATCCCCCATCACGACGTGGACGACGGCGCCACCTTCGACACGAAGAACGCGGCGGCGTTCGCGCAGTTGGACGCGTGGTACTTCGTGGCGAATCGCGCGATGGAGTACGTCCGTTCCTCGACAACCGAGGCGAGCGAGGTTCGCTGCTGGCCGCACCATTTCGACATTGCGACGCTCATCGACCTCGGCGGCGGCAGAACGATCGGCGTCGGCATGGAGCCGGGCGACCAATACTACGCGGAGCCTTACTTCTATGTGAATTCGTCGCCGTCGCCGAAGCCCGAGGCGGCTACCGCCGCTCTCGCCGGCGGCGGAACGTGGCACACGAACGAATGGGTGGGTGCCGTGCTCCCGGGCTCACGCCTCGGCGAGGAGCCCAAAGAACAGGTTCACGCGTTCCTGGACTCCGCGATCATCGCGGCCAGAGCGATGCAGCGTTCGTGACGGCGCGGACAGTTCCGCCGCGCTAAGCATCGCGGCTGAACGACCAAGAGGGAACAACAATCCCGCGGATTTTGACAGCAATGACGCGGATGCCGTCATTGGTCTTCATTTGCGGCAATCGCGGTTCAAATCCGCGGAATGGTTTTTTCCCGCTTTTCAGTTCGCGATGGAATCCAGATCGACTCAGTGGTCCACGCCCGCCGGCTCTCCCTGGTCCACCCCGAGCTCGGCCTTCACCATCGCGTGCGCCTTCCGCCCTCCGCGCGCCGTCGTGTGCGGCGCGTCCTCGTGGTCGAGCAGCAACTGCGCCATGTCCACCGCGCGTGCGACCAGACTTCGCGCTCCCTCGCGCAACTCGGGGCTCATCATCACCGCACGCGTGTTGTTCTCCATGTCCTCGGCCGACCATCCGCGTGAGTGCGCGATGTACGGGAACTGAGGAAAGTGACAACCGACTTCGGCGAAGAAGCCGAGCATCTGGCCGGCGACCGCCTGCACGTTGTCCTGTCCGCCGGTGATGATGAACGACGCGACCTTGTTTCGCAGCAGCACGCGGTTCGCGATCGTCACCTGATTCTGCACGCAGTTCATCCGCTCGACCATGCGATAGTAGAGCGAGCTCGCGTTTCCCCAGCGGATCGGCGTCGACACCAGCACGACGTCCGCCCAGTGGACGATCGCTTCGTACACGACTTCCATCTGGTCCTTCGGGTCCATCTGCGTGATCGAGCAGGGCCACGTGCACGCGTGCGCGCTCTTCGAGTAGTAGCCCTCGCACGGACGGAATCGCAGACCCGCCAAATGGATCGTCTGCGTGTCGACGTCGAGGCCCGTCGCGGCGTGATGGATCGCCTCGGCGAGGAGGTCGTCGGACGTCGAGTAGCGCGGGTTCTGGATGTCCATGTTCGTCGTCGAGATGCCGAGCACGCGCACTCGTCCCGGCGCGCGCTCGATCTTCCGGGCCACCGGATGCGGCGGATGCGATCCGCGTGTCCGCTTCGTCACCGGCGCGGACGACACCAGCACGCGCCCGCTCTCGACCTTCACGTCGTACGACGGCACGGCGTCGATCTCGAATCCCGGCTCGCCGAGGCCCGTCTTGAAGTGGTATTTCCAGTTGTGCCACGGGCAGGTGACGTACTCGCCGTCGATCCGGCCTTCGGCAAGCGGGCCGCCGGCGTGGTTGCACACGCCGGAAAGCGCGCCGAACGCGCCGCCGACGTGCGTGATCGCGACCTTGAGATTGCCGACCGTCACGCCGGTGAGCGGCCGCTTCGACAGATCGGATGTCTCTCCGACGTCGACCCAGGTGCCGTTCGTTTCGCCCGACGAGGAGTCGCTCACGAAGCAGCCGTCAGTGCGCCGACCCAGAACAAATCGTTCGCGTCCGTCCAAAGACGGTCGACGCGGAACCCCGCCGCGCTGGCGACCGTCGCCAACTGGTCCTCGTCGTACTTGTAGGACGACTCTGTCCAGATCGTTTCGCCGCGCACGAAGTCGAACGTGTTGCCCGCCACGGTGACCGACTGGTCGCGCGTGCTCTCGAGATGCATCTCGATGCGGCTCGCGTCGTCGTTGAAGAACGCGACGTGGCGAAAGCTCGCGAGATCGAAGTCCGCGCCGAGCTCGCGGTTGATGCGGCGAAGCACGTTGCGGTTGAACGCCGCGGTCACGCCCTGGGGATCGTCATATGCCGCGTGCAGCACGGCGGCGTCCTTGCGTCGGTCGACGCCGATCACCAGCGCGCCGCCGGTGCCGACGGTTCGGCGAATCCGCGTGAGGAACGCCGCCGCTTCGGCCGGATGGAAGTTCCCGATCGTCGAGCCGGGGAAAAACGCCGCCCGGCGCGAATGCGGCGGCAGGTTCGGCAGCGGGAGGAGGCGCGTGTAGTCGCCGCAGATCGGCCGCACGGCGAGCGACGGATAGTCCGCCTCGAGCTCGGCCGCGACGCGCGCGAGCTGCTCGCGCGATATGTCGATCGGCACGTACGCCGCCGGATCGCGCAACTCGTCGAGCAGAAATCGCACCTTGATCGCGGCGCCGCTCCCATACTCCACCAACGCGACCCTCGGCCCGATGAAGTCCGCGATCTCGCCCGCGCGCTCGCGCAGAATCGAGAACTCGCTGCGCGTGAGATAGTACTCGTCGAGCGTGCAGATCCGCTCGAAGAGCCGCGCCCCGACGTCGTCGTAGAACAGTTTGGGCGGAAGCGTTTTTCGCGTGCCGCCGAGACCGTGCAGCACGTCGGCGAGGATCTCGCTCGTCTCGAGCGGACGCGCGCCGTGCGACGCGCGCTGCGGATGCATCGAGGCGCTCATGCGTTCTTCGCCAGGCGGACGCCCATGAACTGCCAGCGCGCATCCGACGGGAAAAAGTTGCGGTACGTGACGCGCGCGTGAGAGCGCGGCGTCGCGCACGATGCGCCGCGCAACACCCACTGGTCGCACATCCACTTGCCGTTGTACTCGCCGAGCGCGCCCGCCGAGGGCGCGTAGCCCGGGTAGGCGGTGTAGGCGCTCTGCGTCCACTGCCACACGTCGCCGTACAGCTGGCGCAGCGAGCCGTCTCGCGGGGGACCGGCCGGAGACGGATGGAAATTGCGCGCGTCCACGAATGCGCCGTACACGGGCTCGCCGCGCGCGGCGATTTCCCATTCGGCCTCGGTGGGAAGACGGGCGCCGGCCCAGCGCGCGAACGCGTCGGCCTCGTAGTAGCTCACGTGGCACACGGGCGCGCCGGGATCGACTGCATTCACGCCCGCGAGCGTGAACTCGGTCCAACCGTCGGTCGCGCGCTCCCAGTAAAACGGCGCTTCCCAATTTCCGGCGCGCACTGTCGCCCAACCGTTCGACAGCCAGAGCTCGGGCCGATGGTAGCCGCGGTCGTTCATGAACGCGAGCCAATCGGCGTTCGTCACGAGGCGGTCCGCCAGACTGAACTCGTCGACGTACACGCGGTGCGCCGGCGTCTCGTTGTCGAACGAGAAGCTCTCACCGTCGTGACCGATGCGGTGGATCCCCGCCGCGACCGAAACCCAGTTGGTCGCGTCGCTCGCGTGAGAGACCGCGCGTTTTGCGGAGTACGCGGGGCGCAACGGATTCATCCAGAAGACGTGCTTGATGTCGGTGAGCAGCAGCTCCTGGTGCTGCTGCTCGTGGTGCAGCCCGAGCTCGATCACCGGCAGCGCCGGATGATTGGAGTCGTCTCCGATGCGCTCGACCAGCGCCTGCAACGCGCCGTCGACGTGCGCCCGGTACGCGTACACCTCGGCGACCGTGGGCCGCGTGACCAGACCGCGCTGCGCGCGACAATGACGCTCGCCCGCCTGCACGTAGTACGAATTGAAAAGGAACGCGTATTTCGGGTTCGGCGTGACGTAGGACGCGTCGAACGGCGCGAGCACGAACGTCTCGAAGAACCAGCTGGTGTGCGCGAGGTGCCACTTCGTCGGACTCACGTCGGCCATCGTGCTCACGACGTAGTCTTCGACCTCGAGCGGAGCACAAAGTGCCTCGGTCTGCGCGCGCACTTTGATCACGCGGTCGAGAAGCGGCGGCGCCAAGGCGCGGACGTCGGTGATCGTCATACCGGACAACCCCCCCAAATTCCGTTCTACCGGCTCGAGAAACCCCCAAAAGGGGTACGCCGGCCGCAAAGTTCCAGATTTCAGCGTCGCCGCGCCGTGATCAGAGTGGCGATGTCGTCGGGCCGCGGATTGATGAAATCGAGGCGGACGCGGCCGTCCGGCAGCGTGCTCACCGTCGCGGGAATGCCGCTGTTCGTGAGCACCCATCCCGCCGGCAGGACGACCGCGTTCGACGGCCGCCCGAAGCTCCGGTCCCAGACGAGCTCGTCTCCCGCGAGCCGGTAGCGGGCCGTGTCGGTGTACGTCTCGAACATGCGAATCCGGACCGATTCACCCGCCTTCACCGGCGGGAAATGAAACACCACGACCTCGAGATCCGGCGTGACGTTGCTCACGGCGAGCTTCGCGCGCGCGATTGCCTCGCCCTTGAGAATCTCGAATTTGAGCTGTTCGCCGGTGTCGAGATTCATGGCGCGCGGATTCGCGACGGTGCTGCCGGTCCTCACCTCGTTGATGTAAGTGCCAGTTCCGGGCCGCGATTCCGTGTAGTCGTGGTACAAATCGAACGCGTGCGTCTCGGGCTGCTGGAGGAAGTAGACGATCTCGCGATTTTGGTGGGCGCGGTCCCCCAACTTTGCCGCGACGCTCGACGTCGTGGCGCCCGAGACCTTCGACCCGACTCGCACGGCGCGCATCATGAGCGGCGCCTCGGCGGGAGTGTTGTTCCAGAAGGTGATGCCGATGCGCCCGTCGGTCTCCTGTAACACCTGCGACGGAAAGTTGCACGACACCAGCTCGTACCCTTTCGGCAGCACGACGGCATTGCGTTTGATGCCGAGCGGACGGCTGAAGACGATCGTGTCGCCGCGCAGGAAGTAGCTCGATGCGTCTTCGTACGTCTTGTCGATCAGAACGCGCGCCTCGCCGCCGTCGGCCGGCACCGGGTGCGTGAGCTTGACGCGGATGTAGGTCTGCGTCGTGTCCTGGCTGCGCACACCGCCGGTGCGCGCCACCGCCGCGCCGACGACGTCGAATTCGAGCGGCTTCCCCGTCGCGCGATCGCTCACGCTCTCGTTGCTCGCGACGCTGCCCTTGCGGATCGGATTGAAGAAGTAGGTCGCGCCGGCCGTCGTCGCGGTCACCTCGTAGACGATCCGGAACTTCGCCGACCCGGGCTCGAGCAGCTCGTAGCGTGTGTACTCGTCGGATTCCGTCTGGCGCGCTTGCGCGCCGAGCGGGCTCGCGGCGATCGCGAACAGCGTTGCTCCAACTGCTCCACGAAGACGAATCATCGTTCCCTCGTTCGAACCGAGTGGGGGTCAGTCCGGGGCGTTGAACCTACGGTGGCCCGGAAGGTCGCGCCATCCTATCTTCGTCGCCCATGACCGCGGCCGCGATGGACGCGACGCGCCCTCGCTACAAGTGGGCGACGACGGGCGACATCAACGCCTTCTTCGGGTTGATGCTCGACAACGTCGTCAACCTCGCCGTGCTCGCGGGCATTCTCGTGGCGGGCTTCGGGTTCCCGGCGACGCTCGTCTACACACGCATGTTTCCCGGCACCGCGCTCGGCGTGTTGTTCGGCGACGTCGTGTACACGGTGATGGCGATACGTCTCGCGCGACGCACCGGGCGCGACGACGTCACCGCGATGCCGCTCGGCCTCGACGCGCCGTCCACGATCGGCATGGCCCTCACCGTGCTCGGTCCCGCATTTCTCGTCGCGAAAACGAAGTTGTCCCCCGACGACGCGGCGGTCGCCGCGTGGCAAGTCGGCATGGCGACGATGGTGCTGATGGGCGTGTTCAAGCTCATCATGTCGTTCATCGGCGACCGCGTGCGGCGCGCGATCCCCGAGGCCGGACTCCTCGGCTCCATCGGCGGCGTGGGCATCGCGCTCCTCGGCACGTTGCAGCTCGGCGAGATCTACAGCGAGCCGATCGTCGGCATGATGGCGCTCGGCATCATCCTGTACGCGCTCGTCGCGAAGTTGAGACTTCCGATGCGCGCGCCGCAGGTGCTGGCCAGCGTCGTCGTCGGCGCGGCGATCTACTACGGACTCGGCGCGGCGGGGCTTCTCGTCCATCCGGTCGCACGGGCGACGGCGAATTTTCCGATGGGCGCGCCGCTGCCGACGTTAGGGTTCTTGAAAGGGATGCCGGTCGCCGTCCACGACTACCTGCCGTTGGCGCTGCCGTTCGCCATCCTCACGGTGATCGGCGGCATCAACGTCACGGAGAGCGCGCGCATCGCCGGCGACGACTACGACACGCGCGACATTCTCCTCACCGAGGCGGTCGCCACGCTCATCGCCGGCGTGTGCGGCGGCGTGAGCCAGTCCACGCCGTACATCGGCCATCCGGCGTACAAGGCGATGGGCGGCCGCGCCGGGTACACGCTGGCCACGGGGCTGTTCATCGGCCTGGGCGGGATCTTCGGCTACATCGCGTTCATGGCCGATGCGCTCCCCAAGCCGGCGCTCGCGCCGATTCTCGTGTTCGTCGCGCTCGACATCACGGAGCAGGCCTACATCGCGACGCCAAAGCGGCACGCCGCGGCGGTCACACTCGCCGTGTTTCCGAGCGTCGCGCAGCTCGTGCAGATCTTCCTGTCGCAGACGTACAACGGCGCGTTGATGTCGGCCGCGATCGATCCCGCGGGCACGATGAAGGCCACCGGTCTCACCAATCCGGATTTCATTTCAACCGTTGGCGTCATGGTGATGCTCGCCCACGGGTTCATTCTGACCGCGATGCTCTGGGGCGGCGCGCTCGCCTTCCTCATCGACCGGCGCATCGCCGCCGCGGCGACGACGTTCGCCGCCTGCTCCGTGCTTTCGTTTTTCGGATTCATCCACTCGATCACGCCGTCGGGCGGGATCTATCTGCCGTGGCGGACCGGTTCAATCCTCCCCTACCACTGGGCGGTCGCCTATCTCGCGTTCGCGATTCTCATCGTGATCCTCGGCAACACCCCCGCGGCGCGGGCGGACGGCCACGAACACGTTTGAGCAAGCTCGACGCAGATGCCGCGGGAAAAAACGATCCCGCGGATTCAACAAGGCGCTCTTGTCGTCATCCGCGGGATTGCCGTTCAAATCTGTGGCATCAGCGTTCCAATTCTCGGTCGCCCCACCGCGCTACAGACCTCCGGAAACGACGAACAGGAGCCTGGCGTCGCGCGTGAATTCCCACCCACCCGTTCAGCACGCGAGCACCAGAACTCCTGTCGCCTTCTACGCACGCCGCCGAATGACGTTTGGGGGGCAATCTGCGGCGCGCAATGAAATTACGAATTGGCCGGCGACGCCGTTGGTTAAGATTCCACAAAGACGCCCCGCGGTCGCCGTAACACGCGACGTATCAACGTTTTTTAGCGGGCCTCGACGTCGCTCAGGCGAGCCAACCGCTTGCGAACGTCCGTCACCTGCGGCTGCAGCGCAGGATCGGCATTTTTCCAGAGGTCGAGGAATTTCGCGTAATAGTGCGCGGCCTTCGCGCGGTCGCCTTTCGCTTCCCACAGTTCGCCGAGCCGCTTGTACGAACCGGCGAGAAAGAATCGGTCGAGCCCGTAGCGTTGGAGGAGCGAGGTCGAGTTCACATATCGCGTGAACGCCGCGATCGCCGAATCGGGCATTTGCGCCAGGTCGAACGCGAAGCCGGTCGCGGGTAGCCTGCAGATCGTGCAAGTCCCGATGTCCGCGGCCTCCGACTCGTGCGCCGAATCGAGATATCGGTGTTCCGCCATCGCGATCGAACTCTGGATCGTGTGCCGCGTACGCGACGCCGCTTCTTGCGTGTAGGCCGACGAAATCCGGTCGAACTCCGTGAGCATGGACTTCGCGAGCTCCGGCTTGCCCATCAACGCGTACGCTTGCGCCAGTGCGCCGTACGGACGATCGAGCGGCTGAAAGTTCGTCAGCGGCACCCGCTTGAGCGCGTTCTGTACGATCGAAAGCGCCTTGACCGTGTCGTGGAAGAACCACACCAGCGTAGTGGCCGAGTCGATCGGCGCCCCGAGCGCGACTTGCGCATTGCCCTGGGCCACTTGGTACGCGGTGTTCAGCGCCATCAATCGCATTCCTTCGGCGACCTGGCCGCGAGTCATCGCGACGATGCCGACGACCCCATTGCGCTGGGCCTTGGTGAAATCATCCGTCGGATTCGCCGCGGACACGGAATCCATGAACGCGACCGTGCTGTCGTACTGGCCGCGCGCGAACAAGTACGTCGCCCGCCCCATCGCGACGCGCGGATTGTTGGCGGAGGCCTTCAACACCGCGGCTGCCGTCGAATCGACCTGCGACCACTTCCCGAGCTCCGCTTCGTTCGTGATCAGGTTGTTGTAGCTCGTGACCCCCGCGGGATTCGCCGCGACCGCCCGCCGCAACAAAGCCGCGGCCGAGTCGAACTGTCGCTTGTTCGCGTAGAGCAGCGCGAGGTTGTTGAGCGCCGCGTACTGCGTGGGTCGGATCGCGAGCAGCGACTTGTACGCCTCGGCCGCCTTCGCGTCGTTCGGATGCGGCCCCTGTGTCCAGTACGTCGCCACGGCGAGCCACCGCTCGGTTTCCGGCAGGCGCGCGGTGTCCGCATACGCGCGCTCCATCGCCGCGATTTGACCTTCACGATCCAACCCGCGATTCGACAGCGCCACCGCGAGGCCCCGGTACGCCGACGCGAAGCCCGTGTCGATCGTGACCGCTTCCTTGAACAACGGGATCGCCTTGTCCGGGTCGCCTTGCGTCATCGCGCGCTGTGCCGCGGTGTACTTCTCGAGCGCAGCGATCGACGCCGTCGTGACCTGCGCCAAGCCGGCCGACGCCTGTACGTGCTTGAGCGACTCGCCCATCTGACGCCGCAGCGACCGCGTCAGATGACCGATCGTCGGAATGAGATCCTTCGCGCCATTCGCGCTGCCACTCAGCGAGGCCAGATTCTGGCCGGAATCCGCGCCGACGAGTCGCATCGTGACGACGAACCCACCGCTCGCCAGCGAGTGCACGTCGCCCGTGACAATCGCCTTCGCGCCCTCGCGCCGCGCCACCACGCGCGCCACCGCCGTGTCGATCCGCGTGTTCGCCGCGCGCTGCATGAGCTGCAGATCGGCGGCCACCGCCTGCGGCGTGATGACGGAAATGACGGGCGACTGGCCGAGGTCCGCCCGAACTGCCTCGGCAATGACGCTTCCCAGCGTGGTGTCGGATCCGGTCGACGTGAAATCGCCGATGAGAATCTTGTCGCGATCGTGCAACTGCCCGCTCGCCATGAGCGATTTGAGCGGCCCGAGTCCGAGCGGCCGCAGCGCCATGAGCGCGACGACAAGCAACGCGAAGCTGCCGAGCGCGCTCGCCATGAGTCCCCTCATTCGCTGCCAGGAGAGGTACGGGCTGGCGCGGACCGCGATCGTCGACAGCGTCGTCGGCGCGGCGGCGGTTCGCGGCGTGGACGCCGCGGCCCGGCGCGATACGCGTTGCACGTAGGCGGTCGCGAGGTAGAGCGGGATCCCGATGACCATGATCGCGATCGTCGTCGACATGACCCAGTCCGGAACCGCGAACGCCACCTGCGCCGCCTTCGCCAGAATCACGGCCGCGGCGAACGCGACGACGTACATGATCGCGCCGCGGCGGAAGCTTCCCGGCCGGGTCGCCGCCGCCACGGGGCCTGTTGCGCCGCTCGAGACGGCGTCGAGGACCCGCGCGATGTCGGCCGCGCGCTGCGGACGAGCATCAGGATCCTTCTCCAAACACTCCATCACTATCTCGGCGAGTGCCGGCGGCGTGTCCGGACGCAGCTCCCACACCGGCTGCGGCCTCGATCCCATGTGCGCCGCCAGCAGCTTGTGCGGCGACAGGCCGGCGAACGGCGGCCGGCCCGCGAGCATCTCGTACGCCATGCACCCGAACGAATAGATGTCGGCGCGATGATCCGTGCTCGGATCCGCCGCGGCTTGCTCGGGCGCCATGTACGTCGGCGTGCCGATCGACATGCCGAGTTGGGTCAGGGCGCCCCCGCCGGCGCCGTCCAGCGTGTCGGCGGCGCGCGCGGCCGAAATCGCCTTGGCGATGCCGAAATCCGTCACCGTCGCCGACGTGCCGGAGATCAGCACGTTGTCGGGCTTGATGTCGCGGTGGACGACGTGGTGCTCGTGCGCGTACGCCAGCGCGCGAGCCACGTCTCGAAGCAGCGAGACGCATTCGTCGATCGGAATCGGACCCGCGGCGAGACGCGCGCGCAACGACTGGCCGTCGATGAACGGCATCGTGTAGAAGGGCACGTCCCCCATCTCGCCCGCCGTGAGCACTGGCACGATGTGCGGATGTTGCAGGTTCGCCGCGACCTGGATCTCGCGCTTGAACCGATCGACGTTGACGCCTGCCCCCAACTCCGCGGGCAGCACCTTGATGACGACCTTGCGGCCGAACGCGGTCTCAGTCGCCGAGAAGACGCGCGACATGCCGCCGCCGCCCAGCTCGGCTTCGATCTGGTACGCGCCGCCAAGTTGGGTCTGGAGTTTTTCGCGAAGCTCCATCGCAGCCCCCGCCCCCGCCGCCGTCAGGAAACGACCGCGGGCGTACCGCCACGGTCGCAAAGGCGCCTTAACCTAGAAAAGAGCGCGGGGCACGGCCAGAAGGCACCGCATTTCGCGCCGACGAGGGTTCAAGCCGTTTGCTCGATTGCCTCGAGCGCGTCGGCGCGCAGCTCGCTCGCCGGCAGTCGTAGCTCGAACACCGCGCCCCCGCCCGGCCGCGGCGAATAGGCCACGGAGCCGCCCTGGATGTGCGCGAGCGTTCGGGCGATCGAAAGCCCCAGCCCCGCCCGCGCCGCCGCGTCCGGCGCCGAACCCGCCGTTCGATAAAAAGCCTCGAAGATCCGCGCGCGATCGGCCTCCGGCACGCCGGGGCCGCGGTCCGACACCGAGAACACCAACTCATCGCCGTCGCGCCGCGCCGAGAGCTCGACCGATTCCGACGGCGGCGAGTATCGCGCCGCGTTCTCGAGGAAGTTGCCGAGCACGCGAAGCGATTGCGCGAAATCGAAGAACCCCACCAGCGCCGGGCTGTCGAGATCGATCACGGCCCGCACCGGCCGCCCGCTGAACAGACCGCGTGTCTGACGGACCGCCGCGCCGATCAGATCCTCCGCCGTATTGAGCTCCGGAGTCGCCGCGAAGCCGCCGCTCTTGAGACGCGACAGGTCGAGCAGGTCGCTCACCAGCCGCGTGAGACGGTCGGCCTGTTCTTCGATCGCCGCCGCGTTTTCGCTCCCTTGCAGCGCCTCGCTCTGCGCCAGGGCCTTGATCGTCGTCAACGGCGTGCGAAGGTCGTGCGACACCGACGCCAGCACGATGTCTTTCAGCCGGTCCGCCTCGCGCAAGGCTTCCGCGCGTTCGGCTTCGGCCACCAGGCGTACACGATCGAGCGCCAGCGCCGCGTAGTAGGCGATGGCGTCGAGGAAGCGCTTCTGCGCCCCGTCGAGCGCGACGGGCGTCGCGTTCGCGAGGCGCAGCGCGCCGACGACCCGGTCCTGAACCTTGAGCGGAATGACGACCTCTCTCACGAACCCGTCGGTCGTCGTGGTCCACAGCGGCGACGTTTCGCCCGGCTTGGCGGTGATCGAGCATTCGGACATGCCCATGGCCGTCCTGATGATCTCGGCGATCCGTGTCGGCGCCTCTTCGGCGCGGCCGGCGCTCAGCGTCTCCGATCCGAGTCGCGCGAGTGATTCCACCTCCACGGCGCGGCGCCGCGCCTCCTCCGCCTCGACGCGCGCGCGCGCCAGCAGATTCGTGGACACGAGCGCCGTCACGAGAAACGCGAAAAGCGCCAACCAATCGAGCGGCTTGCCGACTGATACTTGGCTGTACGGCGGCTGAAAGTAGTAGTCGATGAGGACGACGGCGGTAAACGCGAGCGTGATGCCGAGGGCGCGCCCGGAGCTGGCGCTGGCGAACAGCACGATCAACAGGTACATGAGGACGACGTGTACCTGATCGAAATTGTCGCGATAGTGAACCATCGTCGCGGTCACCGCCGCGGTCACGACGACCGCCAGACCCCATCGAAGGGCCTGGCGCTGCGGATTGGACACGTTCAGCGCGGCTGCTCGACCCGGTAGCCCACGCCGGGCTCGGTGATGATGATCTGCGGAGTCGCCGGATCGACTTCGATCTTTCGTCGCAAGTTGGTGATGTGGACGCGGAGATACTGCTGCGGACTTCCGAATTCGCGGTCCCACACCGCGTCGAAGATCTGCTGGTGCGTCAGCGTTCGTCCCGCGGCGCTGAGCAGCGTCGCGAGGATCTGCCATTCGATCGGCGTCAGGTGAATCGGCGTATCGTCGCGCGAAACGCGCCGATTGATCGTGTCGACGACGAGCGATCCGATGACGACGGGCGCGGTGCTCGTCCCGGCCGCGAACGTCTTGGCGCGGCGGATCTGCGCCTTGGCGCGCGCCGCCAGCTCGAGCACGCTGAACGGCTTCGTCACGTAGTCGTCGGCGCCGGCGTTCAGCAGATCCACCTTCTCGTGCTCCGAGTGGCGCGCCGACAGTACGATGATCGGCACCGCCGAGCGGCGGCGAATCTCACGGCAGACGTCGACGCCGGCCATGTCGGGGAGCCCGAGGTCGAGGACGACGAGATCGGGGCGCGCCGACGTCGCCGCGTTCACGCCGTCGGCGCCGTTTGCGGCTTCGTCGACCTTCGCCGTGACGTCGCGCAACGCGTCGCGCACCGCGCGGCGAATCTGCGGCTCGTCGTCGATGACGAGAATGAGGTCGGCGTCCGGCGTTACCGACGCTCTGGGGGGAGAAAGATCGGTCTGTGTCGGCATGGGCACAAACTGTCTCGCGGCCCGCTGGCCGGCACGACCGTTGACGTTTCTTAGCGCTGTGTGCGCCGCGTCGGCACGGCCCGCCAGCGCGGCGGTCGTCGGCATGGAAACTGTTCTTGATCCTGGCATGACAAGGCGCCTCCTATTCAGCATCGCGGCGAGCGCGGCCCTCGCCGGCGCGGCCTGCGACACAGCACCGCGAAACCAGATCGGGCTCGTTGGACCCGTCGTCGTCACCGATACGACCTTTGGAACGACCAGGTCGTTGTTCATCTCGCCGTCGTTCGTGCAAGTCGACGTCGGAAGCCTCGTGCAACTTTCGACCAACGCCGGCAATTTCTCCTCGGCGCTCATCTGGGAGTCGCGCAATCCGTCGATCGCCACGGTATCGCAAACCGGTCTCGTGACGACCTTCCTGCCCGGCACCGCAACGATCACCGTCCACTTCGTGGCCGATCCGCTCAATCTCGCGATCGCGACCGTCATCGTTTCTCCCTTCGGAAATCCGTAGGGAACGCACCGCCCCAAAAGCTGTACGCGACAGAGGCGCCTCGTGTTTATTTATTATGAGTGCGCCTCGACAAGAAGCTTCTCCTGATCGCGCCGGCCGTCGTGCTGGCTTTCGTGGTCGCCGGCATGGTGTACACCGCCGCCGAGCTCCATGTTCTCGCCCGCTCCAGCGATACCCTCGCCGCCCGAAAAGAGTTCGTCGACCAGGTCGCCCGCGGTGAAAAGCCGCTCGACCAGCGACAGGCCGTCAACATCCTCCAAGTCGCTCTGGAAGTCGAAGCCAAACGGAGCGCCGCCATCGTCGCCAGCCGCGATCTCCTCTTGGAGCTTTCCGCGGTCGCGCTCGTCGCCTGGGTCTTTCTGGCGATCGGTATCCGGGGCGTGCCAAGGCAGCATTGGCCCAGGTTCGGACGCGGGGGAGCGGCCAGCCCCGCCCCCACCGAACAGGCGGCGACCCGGCCATGACCGTTCGACACTACTACACCGACGCGTATCGCGCCGAGTTCTCGGCGGCCGTCGTGGAACGCAGCGGCGACGGCACCCGAGTCTACCTCGACGAGACCGCCTTCTACCCCACCTCCGGCGGCCAGCCGCACGACGTAGGCACACTCGGCGGTGTCGCCGTGGTGGACGTCGTAGATGAGGACGCGCGCATCGCCCACGTCCTCGCCGCGCCGCTCGGCGGGTCGGAGCCGCGGCTCGTCGGCCGCATCGACTGGGTCCGGCGCTACGACCACATGCAACAGCACACGGGCCAGCACCTTCTGTCCGCCGTGTTCGAGGACATGTTCGGCGCCAAGACGGTGAGCGTGCACTTCGGCCCCGAGTCTTCCACCCTCGATCTCGACGTCGAGTCGCTCACGCACGAGCAGATCGTCGCCGCCGAAGCGCGCACGAACGAGTTGGTCGGCGAAGCGAGGCAGGTCGTCGTGACGTTCGAGGACGCGCAGGCGGCGCAAGCGGGGGGGCTGCGCAAAGCGTCGGAGCGAACGGGCACGCTGCGCGTCGTGTCGATCGAGGGAGTGGACCGGAGCGCGTGCGGCGGAACGCACGTGCGCTCGACGGCGGAAATCGGCGCGGTGCTCGTCCGGTCGTCGGAGAAGGTCCGCAAGACGACGCGGGTCGAGTTCGTGTGCGGGCGCCGCGCGCTGCGCCGAGCGCGGCGCGACCTCGACGCATTGTCGGCCATCGCCGCATCGCTCTCGTCGTCGCTCGACGACGCGCCGGCCGTCGTCGCGACGCAGAGCGAACGGCTTCGCGAAGCGGACAACGCGCGGAAGAAGCTCGACCGCGAGCTGAGCGGCTATCGAGTCCGCGAGCGCTACGACGCGACGACGCCGGGCGCGGACGGCGTGCGGACGATCGTCGTCCGCGACGCGACCTCGATCGACGAGCTGCGCGCGTTCGCGCAGGCGGCGTTCGCGCTGCCGCGCGTGGTGGTCGTCGGTGCGCTGCTCGCGCCCGCGTCGGTGCTGCTCGCGTCGTCCGAGGATTCGGGCGTCGACGCCGGCCCGCTGTTGAAGGAAAAGCTCGCCGGTGTCGGCGGGCGCGGAGGCGGATCGCCTCGTCTCGCGCAGGGCAGCGTTCCCAACGCGGACGCCGTCGAATCCGTCGTCGTGTCGCTCGTCAACCGCGGCGGCTGAGCGCTGAAGCCCACACCGTATCAACGGCGTCGATGACGCGATCGGCCGACAACCCTTCGAGCGACGCCGCCGGGTGGATCACCATTCGGCCCGCGTTTTCGTAAAGTCCCCACCGTTCACTCTTCTCGTTCGAGTACATCGCGACCGCCGGTACACGGAGCGCCGACGCGGCGTGCGCGATGCTCGTGTCGGGCGTGATCACGAGATCGGCGGTCGCAACGAGAGCGAAGGCGGCGCGAATCGTCGGCGTGGACACGACGCGCGCGTCCCCGGCGTTGGCGATGCGCCTGGCGCGCTCAGTTTCCGACGGCGCGCTGATCACGCGCAGCACTGCCTCGGGATGCCGCTCGCGAATGTGCCGCATCACTTCGACGTACCGCTCATCGGGCCAGGTTCGCTCCGACGTTCCCGCCGAGATGTTGACCAGCACGCGCGCACCCTCGTGCGCGCCCGCGCCCCCCCACATCGAGACGGCCCGCGCGATTTCCATCTCGGGGACGTCGAGCGATGGCCGGCGGTCCATCGCCTCGGGATCGACGTCGAACGCGCGAGCGAGCGCTGAGAGCCGGTCGACCATGTGACCGTCCGGATGCGGATCGGGCGGAACGGTGAGCGTGAACGCCGCGTCGTTTCCGCGCCCCGCGATGCCGATGCGATGTTCCGCACCGCTGGCCAACACGAGCAGCAGCGTCGTGACCGATGGCGCCGTCACCATGCAGTCGACGACCGCGTCGTAACGAGCTCGGCGCAGGCGGAGCGCGGTCGGGATATAGGATCCCAGCGCGCGCTTGTCGAACGTGATGGTGGCGCCGATATAGTCGGCGCCTTCTATGATCGGCGCGTTCAGCGGCGAAGCGAGCACATCGAGCGTGATCGTCGGGTGCGAGCGCGCGATGGCGCGCAGGACGCCCGTGGAGAGCACCATGTCCCCCGCGCGATCGTGTCGCAGGAAGAGCACGCGGTGGGGATGGGCATTCCAGCGTGGCGCCTCCGGCGGGCGGCGCATCAGCCGCACCAATCCTTTGATCCAGAGGCGACGCCACCAGAGCTCGAGCCGTCGAAGCCGCATGTAAGGAATCTATGAGCTTCGCCCGAGCCGTCTCGTCACTCGCGCATTGGCGTTCTCGGTCCCCGACTTCATACTTCGACGGTCGCCTCGATCTCACCCGGCGCGGGGTCTCGTCGAGGCTCGACCTCCTCCACCCATAGGTTGGCGTCCATGCTACGCATTCGTCTCGGTCTCCTGGCCGCGTCGCTCGTGCCCGCGGCCGCGATCGTCGCGCAAAGCTCGGTCAAGACCGCGAGCAAGTCGGCGATCAACATCCCGTTCGAGAAGTACACGCTCAAGAACGGCCTCACCGTGGTTCTCTCCGAGGACCACACGACGCCGACCGTCGCCGTCGAGGTGGTCTACCACGTCGGATCCAAGAACGAGATACCGGGGCACACGGGCTTCGCGCACATGTTCGAGCACGTGATGTTCACCGGCTCGGGGCACGTCCCGTATGGAACGCACGACCGTTTCACCGAAGGCGTCGGCGGCAGCAACAACGGCCAGACGTACTACGATTGGACGCGCTACTGGGAGACCGATCCGTCCAATTACCTCGAGACCACGCTCTGGCTCGAGTCGGATCGCATGGGCTTCCTCCTCGACTCGCTCGACGAGACGAAGTTCAAGGCCCAGCGCGACATCGTGAAGAACGAGCGCCGCCAGAGCTACGACAACCAGCCGAACGGGCGCGACGGCGAGGTGATCAGCCTCTCGCTGTACCCGAACGGACATCCGCATTCGTGGCCCGTCATCGGCGCGATGAACGACCTCTCCGGCGCGTCGGTCGACGACGTCAAGCGATTCTTCCGCGTCTACTACGCGCCGAACAACGCGACGCTCGCCATCGTCGGCGACATCGACAGGGCGCAGACCAAGGCGTGGATCGAGAAATACTTCGCCGACCTGCCGCGCGGTCAGCCGATCGCGCGACCCAAGTTCTCATCGGCCGTGCTGCCGAATGAAAAGCGGTTGACGTTCGAGGACCGCGTGCAGATTCCACGGCTCACGATTCGCTGGCCGTCCGCCGACCAGGCCAGCGCCGACGCGCCCGCCCTCCGGATGCTCGCCAGCGTGCTCGCCGGCTCGCGCACCGCGCGCCTCACCAAGCCGCTCGTCTACGACGCGCAGTCGGCCGCGAACGTGAACGCGTTCCAGACCGGGTTCGAAGGCGCCGGAGAGTTCAACGTCATCGCGACGCCGAGGCCGGGACACACGCTCACCGAGCTCGAGACGCAGATCGATTCGGTCCTGGCGCGCCTCAAGAGCGACGGTCCCACCGCCGAGGAGCTCGAGCGCGCGAAGGCCGGCCAGCAGTTTCAATTCCTCAACGGACTCCAGTCCAACCTCGGCAAGGCGTTCGAGCTCGCCGAAGATCAGACTTTCTATGATGACCCGAGCCACACGTTCCGGGTCGAGTATCCGCGCCTCCAGGCGGTGACCGCGGCCGACGTCAAACGCGTCGCCGCGAAATACCTCGGCGACAAGCGCGTCGTGTTGAGCAACGTGCCGCTGGGCAAGACCGATCTCGCGTCGCACGCCGACAAGAGCACGGTCGTCGCCGATCCGCTCACCGAAGTCACCGCGGGGATCAAGCCATGACGCGCCTCGTACATCGCCAAATTCGCCGTCGAGCGACGTCGACCGTCGCCGTGGCTGCCTTCGTAGCGCTCGCGGGCCCGCTCGCCGCGCAGCAGAAGGCCGTCCAGTCGGGAACCGCGTCGAAGTCGGCGCTCGATCGCACGAAGATCCCGGCAGCCGCCAAGTCCGCCGACCTGCGCGTGCCGGCGTGGACGAAAGTGACGCTCACCGACGGCGCGGAGCTCATCGTCTCGGAGAAGCACGACCTGCCGCTCGTCTCCTTCACGATCAACTTCGTCGGCGGCGCCGCGCAGTACGATCCGGCGGGAAAGACGGGGCTCGGCTCGATCGTGGCGCAGATGCTCACCGAGGGTACGGCGCACCGCACCGGCGACCAGATCTCGAACGACTTGCAGCTCCTCGGCACGGGCCTCGGCGCGGGCATCAGCTCGGAATCGGGGCGCATCGGATTCACGTCGACGGCGGACAAGTTCGAGAAGGCGCTCGCCGTCACGGCCGACGTCCTCGAGAATCCGAGCTTCCCGCAGGAGGCGCTCGACCGCCTCAAGGGCCGGCTCAACGTGCAGCTGCTCCAGAATCGCGATCGCACGACGGGAATCGCCGGCGTCGTGTTCCCAAAAGTGCTGTACACGACGAACCATCCGTACGGTGTGTCGCTCACGCCGGAGACGCTCGCGTCGATCACGCGTGACGACGTCGTGTCGTTCTACAAGTCTTATTTCCAACCAGGGCGCGCGATCATCACCGTCGTCGGCGACATCACGCCCGCCGTGGCGAAGCAGGCGATCGATCGTGAGCTGGCCGGATGGCAAACGGGCGGCTCGATGCCGAGCTTCGCGTATCCGTCCGTGGCCGCGCCCAAGGCGACGACGATCTACCTCGTGGACAAGCCGGGCGCCGCGCAGTCGACGTTCGCCCTCGGCGCCCCCGGGCCCGCGCGCGACACGCCCGACTATTACGCGCTGCGAGTGATGAACGAGATGCTCGGCGTGCTCTTCCAGTCGCGGTTGAATCACAACATCCGCGAGGTGAAGGGCTACAGTTATGGCGTCTTCTCGAATTTCGCGTTCGGCAAGGGGCCCGGTGCTTTCCGCGCCGGCGGCGACATCGTCACCGCGAAATCGGATAGCGCACTGATCGAGTTCATGAAAGAGCTGCGCGACATCCGCGGTCCGCGTCCGCCGAACGACGACGAGCTCAAGCAAGCGAAGGCGAGCCTGGTGCAGAGTCTGCCGGAGAATTTCGCTTCAGTCGGCGGAATCAACGGAAGCATCGGCTCGCTGTATGTGCAGGGGCTGCCGCAGGACTACTACCAACAGTTCGCGCGCGCGGTCAACGCGGTGACCAAGGACGACGTGGTTCGCGTGGCGAAGCAGTACATCGACCCCGAGCATCTGGCGATCGTGATCGTCGGGGATCGCTCGAAGATCGAGGGGCCGCTCGCCGCCACGAACATCGCGCCAATCGTACACCTGGACGTGAATGGAAATCCGGTGGACCGGTAGATCGGTAGACCGGTGGACCGGTGGACCGGTGGAACGAG
Source organism: uncultured Gemmatimonadaceae bacterium (assembly GCA_963736315.1). GTDB lineage: Bacteria > Gemmatimonadota > Gemmatimonadetes > Gemmatimonadales > Gemmatimonadaceae > JAQBQB01. The sequence continues at coordinate 1,011,519 of CAVTOB010000003.1, forward strand.
TTGCTTTATGCTCCGAGCCCGTTTAAACTGCGCCCTCCGCGTTGAACTCCACCCGCTTGGTGATTCGATGAGCAATCCCATCAGCCCGATGACCTCCGCCGGCCTGGCCGCCCTCCCGGGCGTCCCGACGGGCTTCGGCGTCGTCGTCCCCGCTCACAGTCACTGATCGCGCGATAAACGGCTCGGGAAGTCACGAGGGCGGCGCCGCGATCGGTGCCGCCCTTTCGATTTCAATCACCCAGGCGTTCGCCGCCACGCCGCCGATCCAAACGATACAGGAGTTCACTTGAGTACATCGATGTCCAATTCCGCTGAGAGCGCGATCGTGGCGCCCTCCACCGGCGACGCGGGCGGAGCGGCCGCCCACGACGCCGAGGCGCTCGCGCCCATTTCACTTGGCACGGCGATTCGCGAAGCGCTGCGCGGCACGCACCGCGACTTCACCGAAGGCACCGTCTCGCACGCGATCCTGATCCTCGCCATTCCCATGGTGCTGGAGATGATCATGGAGAGCGTGTTCGCGGTCTGCGACGTGTTCTTCGTCTCCAAGCTGGGCGCGAGCGCCGTCGCGACCGTCGGTCTCACCGAGTCGTGGGTCACGCTCGTGTTCGCGCTCGCCATGGGGTTGGCGATCGCGACGTCCGCGATGGTCGCCCGCCGCACCGGCGAACGCGATCGCGAGGGCGCGGCGCGCGCGGCCACGCAGGGCATTCTCCTCGGCCTCGCGCTCGCGTGCCTGCTCGGCATCGCCGGCGCGACCTTGGCCCCGCACGCGCTGCGCGTCATGGGCGCGTCGCCCGACGTCGTCGCGCAGGGTACGGGCTACGCCCGCGTCATGCTCGGCGGCAACGTCACGATCGTCATGCTGTTCCTGATCAACGCGATCTTCCGCGGCGCGGGAGACGCGGCGATCGCGATGCGCGTTCTCTGGTTGGCCAACGCGATCAACATCGTGCTGGGGCCGTGCCTGATCTTCGGGCTCGGTCCGTTCCCGCGCCTCGGCGTCACCGGCGCGGCGATCGCCACGAACATCGGCCGGGGGACCGGCGTGCTGTTCGCGCTGTCACGACTGCTCAAGCCGGGATCGCGCGTCGACATCCACGCGCGTCATCTCAGGATCGAGCCCGCGTTGATCGGGAGGCTGCTGCAGCTCGCGTGGTCGGCGGCGCTGCAGTTCCTGATCGGCATGGGCAGCTGGATCGCGCTGGTGCGCATACTGTCGAGCTTTGGCAGCGACACGCTCGCCGGCTACACGATCGGGATTCGCGTCATCATGTTCACGATCCTCCCGGCGTCGGGAGTCGCGAACGCGGCGGCGACGATGGTCGGTCAGGCGCTGGGCGCGCGCAAGCCGGAACGCGCCGAGCAGGCGGTGAAGATCGCCGGCAAGTACAACATGCTGGTGCTGACCGGTGTCGGTCTGTTGCTCGGCCTCGGCGCTCCGCTGATCGCGCGCCTGTTCACCTCCGATCCGAACGTCGGCTCCGTCGCGGCAAACCTGTTGCGGGTCGTCGCGTTCGGGTATCCCCTTTATGGATGGGGGATGGTCTACGGCCAGTCGTTCAACGGGGCGGGCGACACACGCACGCCGACGCTGCTGAACCTGGCGGTGTTCTGGTGCTGGGAAATCCCGCTCGCGTTCGTGCTGGCCATCCCGCTGCGACTCGGCGCGTTCGGCGTCTTCCTCGCCATGGCGGCCGCGTTCTCGACGTACGCCCTGGCCGGTTCGTGGGCGTTCAAGCGAGGAACCTGGAAGCGCCGACGGATCTGACAGTCCGAAACGGCGCGCTCGATGAAAGACGAAGACGGCTTCTCCGAGGCGCCCTCAGAGAAGCCGTTTTTTTCGTTTCCTCCTACGGCCCTTCGGCGATGGCCGCTTCGACTTCGATTCGCCGACGACCGCTACCAGCGCGAGCTCGGCCGTATGCCTGGACGCCGTCCACCGAATCCGCCCCCGCTTCGCCTCCTGGATTTCCCGCACCCGCTCCTCGATCGCCTCGATCTCTTCCGGATCCTTCGCCATTCGTCATCCTCCCCGTTCGCTTCTTACACCGTCATATTGGTTCACGGATCCCGCGCTTCGGAGTTAGGCCGTTTCGGCGTTAGGTAGTTTCGGAGTTAGGCCGTCTCGGCGTTAGGTAGTTTCCGAGTTTGGCCGTTTCGCCCCTCGTCCCTCCCCCCATGTCGACCCTAGTCTCCGCCCCTCCCAGCCTCGACGAGCTTTGGCTCCCGTTCACAGCGAACCGCGCCTTCAAGCGCGCTCCTCGCCTCCTCGTCGCCGCCAGCGGCATGTACTACACCGCCGCCGACGGCCGCCAGATTCTCGATGGCACCGCCGGCCTCTGGTGCGTGAACGCCGGGCATTGCCGGGAATCGATCACCTCGGCCATCCGCGAACAAGCGGGCGTCATGGATTACGCGCCGCCCTTCCAGATGGGCCATCCGTTGGCGTTCGAGCTGGCGCAGCAACTCGCCACCATGCTTCCCGGCGATCTCGATCATGTTTTCTTCACCAACTCGGGCTCCGAGGCCGTCGATACGGCGCTCAAGATCGCGCTCGCCTACTGGCAGGCCAAGGGTGAGCCGGAGCGCGTGCGGTTCGTCGGACGCGCGCGCGGCTACCACGGCGTGGGCTTCGGTGGTGTAGCGGTCGGCGGCATAGAGTCGAACCGCCGTCAGTTCGCCGCGCAGCTTCCGCCGGCCGTCGATCATCTGCCCCACACCCACGACGTCGCCGCCAACGCGTTCACGCGCGGCCAGCCTGGGCACGGCGCGCAGCTCGCCGACGCGCTCGAGGAGATCGTGCGCACGCGCGGCGCGCACACGATCGCCGCGGTGATCGTCGAACCCGTCGCCGGATCGACCGGGGTTCTCGTTCCTCCCATCGGATACCTCGAGCGGCTGCGCGAGATCTGCGACAACCACGGCATTCTCCTCATCTTCGACGAAGTCATCACCGGCTTCGGGAGAACCGGCTCCGCGTTTGGCGCGACCAGGTTCGGCGTGACGCCGGACATGATGACGCTGGCGAAGGGCATCACCAACGCCGCCGTGCCGATGGGCGCCGTTTGCCTGCGGCGCGGCATCTACGACGCGATCGTCGACGGCGCGGCGGCCGGCATCGAGCTCTTTCACGGCTACACGTACTCGGGTCACCCGCTCGCCGCGGCGGCGGGTCTGGCAACGCTGGACTTATATAAGACGGAAGGGCTCTTCGATCGCGCCGCGTCGCTCGAGCCGGTCGTCGCCGACGCCGTGCATTCGCTTCGCGGATCGCCGCACGTGATCGACGTGCGAAACATCGGCGTGGTCGGCGGCATCGAGCTCGAGCCGCGTCCCGGCGCACCCGGCGCGCGCGGATTCGAGACGTTTCTCAAATGCTTCGAGGCCGGTGTCCTCGTTCGATCGACCGGCGACACGATCGCCCTGTCGCCGCCGCTCATCGTCGAGCCCGAGCAGATCGAGCAGATGGTCGACGCCGTTCGCGACGCGCTTCGCGCCGTCGCCTGAGTGGGATCGCGAATGGGCGCCGTCCGCGGAATCGGCCGACGTCGGATCTTCACGATCGGCGCGATCGCGTGCGCGGCGATCGCCGGCTGCACGCTCCAGGAAGCAGGCCGCACCGATACGACGGCGACGGCCGCGCAACGCACGGCGACGCGCGGGTACAACGCGGAGACCTGGCAGCCGCCGGTGGTCGACAGCACGCCGGACGATCCGCTCGAGGCGTCGATCTACCGCGGATTGGCGCTGCATCACCCACACGCGCGACAGCCTCCCCGCCTATGCCGGCGGAAATCTCGTCTGCACGAGCTGCCACCTCGACGAAGGCCGACGTCCGAACGCCGCGCCGCTCATGGGCGTGATGGCGCGGTTTCCCAAATTCCTCGATCGCGCCGGCGCCGTCGTGCCGATCGAGGATCGCATCAACTACTGCTTCACGCGAAGCCTGTCCGGATCGAAGCTCCCGTCGGACAGCCGCGAGATGCAGGACATCGTCGCCTATCTCGCCTACATATCGAAGGGCGTTCCGACCGGCGAGCACGTGCGCGGCGAGGGATTCGCCACGATGCCCAAGCTCTTCGGCGACGCCGGCACCGGGCACAAGCTCTTCACCGACAACTGCGCGCGTTGCCACGGCAACGACGGCACCGGAATCGGACCCGTTCCCGCGCTGTGGGGCGCGAAGTCCTTCAGCATCGCCGCGTCGATGGCCCGCGTCGAACGGGCGGCGTCGTTCATTCGGCACAACATGCCGTTCGACAAGCCGGGTTCGCTCACCGATCAGCAATCGTACGACATCGCCGCCTATATCACGTCCATGCCCCGCCCCGACCAACCGGGCAAGGAGATGGATTGGCCCACCGGCGAGGGCGTTCCCTCCGACGTCCCGTACGACACGAAAGGCCACAAGGCTCTCCACCCGCCCAAAGTCCTCCCGCGCGCCAACCCGGCGAACGCCATCGTCGGGAACCCGGCCTCCGTCATCCACAAGTAGTCGTTTCAGGAGTGTGATGAGCCCACGCCAACGACCGATCAGCCGGCGTTCCATGATCGCCGGCACCGCTGCCGCGGCCGGCGGTGCCCTGCTCGCCAAGATTCCCGCATCCGCCGAAGCGCAGCGAGCGACGGCGGCCCCCGCCGCGGCGGCTCCGCCGGTCGTGGGCGATCCCACCAAAGCGCCCGGCGCGCCGACCACCGCCGTCGGTGAACGCTCGCCGTTCGTCCAGCCCAAGCGCGCGCCGGTCGGCGACGTCGCGGGCACGACGCTCTCGCCGCTTCAGGATCTTGCCGGCACGATCACGCCGGCCGATCTGCACTTCGCGCGCATTCACTCGGGCATTCCGACGATCGATCCGGCGACGCACACGCTGCTCATCCATGGCCTGGTCGATCGGCCGATGAGTTTCAGCGTCGGGGACATCAAGCGCTTCCCCGCCGTCACGCAGATCCACTTCATCGAGTGCTCCGGGAACGGCCGCACGGCCTACCGCATGCCTCGCCCGGACATGACGCCGCAGCAGGTCGACGGCATGACGAGCCAGAGCGAGTGGACCGGCGTTCCCCTCTCGCTTCTGCTGCGCGAAACGGGCGTCAACGGGAACGCGAAGTGGTTTCTCGCCGAAGGCGGCGACTCGTGTCTGCTGGCGCGCAGCATTCCGCTCGCCAAGGCATACGACGACGCGCTCGTCGCGTGGGCCCAGAACGGCGAGCCGCTGCGTCCCGAGCAGGGATTTCCGATCCGCCTGCTCCTCCCCGGCTTCGAGGGAAACACCAACGTCAAATGGCTGCGCCGCATCAAGCTCGGCACGGAACCGTTCATGACGCGCTGGGAGACCTCCAAGTACACGGACCCGATCCTCGGCGACAAAGTGCGGCAGTTCAGTCTCGATATGGATGCCAAGTCGATCATCACGAGCCCGGCCTATCCCGAGCGCATTCCAGCGCCCGGCTGGTGGCCGATTCGCGGACTCGCATGGAGCGGACGCGGGCGGATCATGCGCGTCGACGTGAGCACCGACGGCGGCACGACCTGGCAGGCGGCGGCGCTGCGGACTCCCGCCATGCCGAAAGCCCAGGTGCGTTTCGAGCTTCCTTGGCACTGGACCGGCCATGATAGTTTTCTAATGAGCCGGGCCGTGGACGAAACGGGATACGTGCAGCCGACGAGGGCGGAGCTGCAGGCGGCGCGGGGCCCGGCGACTGAATACCACTTCAATTGCATCCGCGGCTGGCGCGTCGCTCGCGACGGCGCGGTGACGTTCGAGGCGAACACGTGAACCGCCGTCTCGCGGTCGCCGCGCTGTGCGCGGGCGTCGTCGTCGCCTGTGCGCCGCGATCTCGCGACGCTTCCGGCGCCGACGGATTGCCCGCCGACCTCGGCCTCGGACGACCGGCGACTCCGGCCGAGATCGCGGCGATCGACGTGGACGTCGGGCCGGACGGCGCCGGACTTCCCGCCGGCTCCGGCACGCCCGAGCAGGGCGCCGCGGTCTATCGAATGAACTGCGCGACCTGCCACGGAAACGACGGTGAGGGGCACCCGCCGCTCTATCCGCAGCTCATCGGCGGCCCGCGCGGTTCATTCAATTTTGCCAACGACCCGACGATGACGCGAACGATCGGGAACTATTGGCCGTACGCGACCACCCTCTTCGATTACGTACGGCGCGCCATGCCGTTCGGCGCTCCGCGTTCGCTGACCGACGACCAGTACTACGCCGTCACGGCGTACCTGCTCCAGCGCGAGGGCATCATCCAGCCCGCCGCGGTGATCGACGCGAAGTCACTTCCCGCCGTGCGCATGCCCGCGCGCTCGCATTTCGTCCTCGACGACCGCGCCGGCACGACGGGGGGCAAGAACGTCCGGTAGCGTCTTCTGAACTGCCGTGGAACCAGGAATCTACTTCCCGCCGCCGAAATTCTTCGCGAAGAACGCCCACGTGCGGTTCCACGAGTCGATCTGCTCGGGCGAGTCGTCGCGCTCGAGCGTCTGCTCGTTCACGCGCCGGCTGAACGTGTGTCCGCAGCCGTGCGGCCCCTCCGGCGGATTCACGTAGATCTTCGTCTCGGCGAGATCCGGCTTGAGTGCGCGCAGCGTGTAGACCATCTGCTGGTCTTCGCGGAAGAAGACGTCGCAGTCGTTCGTCGCCACGTGCACGAGCATCGGCACCTTGAGATTCTCGGCGTGGAAGACCGGCGAGCGCTTGAGGTACTCGTCGATGCAATCGTGGTCGTGGTTCGGACCGCAGCTCTGCTCCCAGGGCAGTCCCTGGATGCCCGTCTCCGCCGCGTAGTCGCGCGCGTATCCGGGGCCGTGGTCCATCAGCCGGAACACGAGATTGGTGACGGGCACGATCGCCGCGCCGGCCTTGAACGGATTGTCGTCGCGGAAGAGGATGTGCGACGTGATGAATCCGCCGTGGCTCCATCCCATGATTCCCAGGCGCTGCGCGTCGACGTACGGCAGCGTCGAGAGATAGTCGACCGACGACAGCACGTCGTCGACTTCCTTCCCGCCGTAGTCGATCTTCTTCATCCACTCGTCGCCGTATCCCGTGCTGCCGCGATAGTCCGGGGTCAGGATCACGTACCCGCGCTTCACCGCCTCGACGATGAACGGATAGAGCGCCGTGTCCCAGTCGCCGTGGACGCCGCCGTGCACCCACACCAGCGCGACGTGCTTGGTGTTTCCGTGGTTGATCGGCGAGAAGAGATACGCCGGAATCTCGAGTCCGTCGGCGCGGCTCTTGTATTTGATCTTCTGAAATTCGTAGTTGCCGGGCGCCTTCGCCGCGTAGACGCTGTCGGTGCGGTGCTTGTTGGCGATGTCGCGGTCGCAGATCTGCGGCGCGCACCCGCGCAGGTCCTTGGGATCCTTGCTCACGTACAGATCCCGTTCGCGCACGGAATCCACGGAGCCGCGCCACATCGACGCGGGCCCCGCGCGATGCGGATCGCGCGCCGGTCGGTTGCCGCCCCGTCCCTGTTGGCGAACGGCCGACGTGTCCTGGGCAACCAGTGGCCGCGTGGCGAGCGGCGTAGCGGAAACGACGAGAAAAGCGGCGAGCGCGGGGAGATGTCTCATGCGACCCTCGGCCAAGCTGTGGATTGGCGCCTGACGACTGTGTCCGACGACCGCTCGAGCGGCCGTCGGTCGACCAATCTACGCGTGGGACCGCGCGCCTCAACTCCCGGATCGGCCGCCCCGCCCTCTTTTCGCCGGGGTGGTTGATTTCGTGCCAACGTCCACAGCGACCTCGGCGCTCTCCACGCCCGTGCGACTGACGGCCGTGAGGATCACGCGCGTCGTCGCCGCGTCGGAAAGGCGATGCGTTTTGAGCCACCCGGGCAGCACCTCGCTCGTCCAAGCGCCCTTGGAGAGCGAACGAACGGTCCAGAGCCACACGCGCGACTCTCCCGCGGGCGTCATTCTGAGCAGCAGATCGCCCGTCTCCGGGTCGCGCGCCACAGTCGCCGTTGGCCGCGCCGGCGGCTTCGAGCCGAGCCACGGCGACGCCGGGACGAGGGCCGGCGCTCGGTACTGGGACGCCACCTTCTCGACGAGACTGTCCGGGTCCTTCATGAGAGCCGTCATGTTGAAATGGATGTGGCCGGCGCCGGCCCTGTCGCGCGCGCGGATCGTGTCGATCTGGTCCACGATCTCCTGCGACGTGAAGCGCGACCCGTTTGCACCCGCTTCGCCGATACGGTAGTCGGCGAGCCCGGGCCAGATGTGGCGGTGTTTAGAGTTCTGAGACAGCCACCAGTCGAGCAACACGGGGAAGCTCTGCTCAGGCGGCCGAATCTGCCAATAGAGCTGGGGCGCGAAATAGTCGGCCCACCCCTTCTCGAGCCAGAGCTTCGAGTCGGCGTAGATCGTCGCGTACGCGTCGAGCCCGCGAATCTGCGGCGGGTTGCCGGGGCGCCAGATGCCGAATGGACTGATGCCGACCCTCACCCACGGCTTCACCGCGTGGACGCCGCGATAGAGCGCCGCGACCATCGAATCGACGTTGGCGCGCCGCCAGTCGTCTTTCGCCAGCGCGCCGCCGGCCTTCTTGTAGCGCGCGTACGTGTCCCCGTCGGGGAAGTCGATGGTGTGTCCCGACGCATCGGTCTCGGGATACGGATAGAAGTAGTCGTCGATGTGCACGCCGTCGATGTCGTAACGCTTCACGACGTCGACGATCGCGCGAATCGTCCGCCGCCGTACCTCGGCGCTGCCGGGATCCATCCAGAGAAAGCGGCCGTACGGCCGCACCAGGCTCGGCTGCGCGCGCGCGATGTGCGTGGTGGCGAGCGCGGTGTCGCGAACGTACGCCGCGCGATACGGGTTGAACCACGCGTGCAGCTCGAGCCCGCGCTTGTGCGCCGCCTCCACCGCGAACGCCAGCGGATCCCACGGCGGCTCGGGCGCCCGCCCTTGGCGGCCCGTGATGTACTGCGACCACGGCTCGTACGGCGACGAGTAGAGCGCGTCGCCTCCCGGCCGGATGTGAAAGACGATCGCGTTCAGCCCGAGAGCCGTGGCGCGATCGAGAATCGTCAGCAGCTCGCGCTGCTGGTCCCATGTTGAAAGACCGGCCTTCGAGGGCCAGTCCATGTTCGCGACGGTCGCCACCCACGCGCCGCGGAACTCGCGCGCGACGGGCGGGGGAGGCGGCGGACTCTGTCCCGCGGCGGCGCCGCCCAGCGTTCCACACAACGCCGCGGCCGCGCAGATGATCTTCGAGCGCATCCTGAAGCTATGCGCTCGCCGGTGCGACGGAGCTAACTCAGCGTTCGCGCGTCCAGAGCACCAGCACACCGCAGCCCTGCGACGTCGAGTTGTACTCCGGCGGCGCCGCCGCGCCGCCGTCGTAGAACTCGGCGGCCGCGATGTTCACACCGTCCATCTTGCCAAAATCGGGGACTTGGGCTCCCCTCGTCAGCGAGAGATCGAAGATTCTTACGCCGTCTTGAATGACGGTGACGTAGCAGTTGGGTTGCCGGCAGCCGGCGAGCGCGTTGCCCGCGCACGGCTTCCTCGATGACACGACGTAGGTCTCGCCATGGGGGCCGTGCGTCAACATCAAGCCCGGCATCCTCGAGATGAGGATGTTGCCGAGCGGCTTGCCGTCGTCCTTGCGGAAGGCGTCTTCGGTCACGAAGTGGCCGAACCCTTGGCGCTGGTGCTCCAGGAAGGTGTTCAGCCCGGAACCGAGGTAATGCGGCGTCGAGTCCCTCACGATCATCGGGTCGAGCGTCGTTGCGCTGGCATGAGTCAGAACCACGGTGACCGGAGTCGTGTCGGCCGGAGAGATCGCCACCGTGAGCGTCTGCATCTCGAAGCCGACCTTGCGGATCCGCACGAGGCTCCCGCCTTCGGGCAGGAACATCAGGCTCACCGTTCCCGTCTTGGTGGTGAGCGCCTTGTTGCCGTTGAGCGCGTCGATGACTTCCGCGCCCTCGACCGGATCGCCGGTCGCCGCGTCATAGACCCCCAGGAACCGGTACCGGTACGCGTAGTTGGTCGGTTTCTTTCCCGCCGTGTCGGCGGGAGGATTCTGCGCCCGAACCGCCGGGGCGACGGCGCCGGCGACGAGCGCGGCGCATCCGAGTGCCATCAACGATTTCATAACAACCCTGGACCCCACGAAGGCCGTAAACGTCACGCGGCTATATTGATAGGTATGGCTAAGTACGACAAGACCCGCGCATGGAAAGAGGCCAAGGAGCTGGTCGCCGAGCACAAGACGTCGCTCTCGATCGGCTTCGGGCTGATGCTCATAAACCGCGTCGCCGGATTAGTGCTCCCGTTCACGTCGAAGTTCCTCGTCGACGACGTCATCACTCAGCACAAGACCAACCTGCTGATGCCGCTCGCCGCCTTCGCCGTCGTCATGACGGTCATTCAGGGCGGCACGTCGTTCGCGCTGTCCCAGGTCGTCAGCGTCGCGGCACAACGGGCGATCACCGAGATGCGCAAGCGCGTGCAAGCGCACGTGCTGCGGCTGCCGGTCTCCTACTTCGATTCGACCAAGACCGGCGTTCTCATCTCGCGCGTGATGACCGACGCCGAGGGCGTGCGCAATCTCGTCGGTACCGGACTCATCCAGCTCGTCGGGAGCGTGTTGACGGCCGTCCTGTCCCTCGGCGTGCTCTTTTACGTGAACTGGAAGCTGACGAGCGCCACGCTCGTCCTGCTCGGCATTTTCGGCGTCATGATGACGGTTGCGTTCAACCGACTGCGCCCGCTCTTCCGCGAGCGCGGCGCGATCAACGCCGAAGTGACGGGCCGGCTCACCGAGACGATCGGCGGCGTACGACTCGTGAAGATCTACGTCGCGGAGCCGCGCGAGCGGCTCGTCTTCGCGCGCGGCGTGCACAAGCTGTTTCGCAACGTCGCCAAGACGATCACCGGCACGTCGGTCGTGGGTGCCGGGACGGCCGTTCTCACCGGATTGATCGGCGTCCTGCTGATCGTCATCGGCGGCCCGTCGGTGCTGAACGGCTCGATGACGCTCGGCGACATGTTCATGTACGTCTTCTTCATCGGCCTCCTCGCCGCGCCGCTCGTGCAGATGGCGTCCATCGGCACGCAGGTGAGCGAAGCGTTCGCCGGCCTCGATCGCATCGCCGAGATCCGCGCGATGACGACCGAGGACCAGGCCGACGCGGATAAGGAGACCGTGAACGACATCGACGGCAACGTCGAATTCCAGGATGTTTCGTTCGAGTACGTGCCGGACGTGCCGGTGCTCAAGCACGTGTCGTTCTCCGCCGACGCCGGTTCCACGACGGCGCTCGTGGGCTCGAGCGGCTCGGGCAAGAGCACGCTCATCGGCTTGGTCATGGCGTTCAACCATCCGAGGAGCGGCCGCATCCTCGTCGACGGCAAGGACATCGCGAACGTGAAGCTTCGCGACTACCGCTCGCACGTCGGCGTCGTGATGCAGGACAACTTCCTCTTCGACGGCACCGTCCGCGAGAACATCGCGTTCAGCAAACCCGGCGCGACCGATGAAGAGGTGCGCGTCGCGGCACACGTCGCCCACTGCGACGAGTTCGTGGACCGCTTCGAGAAGGGCTACGACACGATCGTCGGCGAGCGCGGCGTGAAGCTCTCGGGCGGACAGCGGCAGCGCGTCGCCATCGCGCGCGCCGTCCTCGCCGATCCGCGAATTCTCATCCTCGACGAAGCCACGTCGAGCCTCGACAGCGAGAGCGAAGCGATGATCCGCGACGGCCTCCGCTCACTGCGCCGCGGCCGCACGACCTTCGTCATCGCGCACCGTCTGTCGACGATCGAGAGCGCCGACCAGATCCTCGTCATCGAAAACGGCGAGATCGTCGAGCGCGGCTCGCACCGCCAACTCCTCGCGCTCGGCGGGCGCTATCGCTCGCTCTACGAGCGGCAGTACGGCGCCGAGAAGGACGAGTACATCAACCCGGGCGAAGATTTCCTCACCGTCGCCGGGAAGGACGTCGTGCGGAAGATGTAACTACGAGTCGGCTCGGAGCGCGTCGACGGGATTCACCATCGCGGCGCGACGGGCCGGCACGTACGCCGCCGCGATCGTCGCCACCAACACGACGACGACGCCGATGGCGTAGCCGATCGGGTCGTAGACGTCGATCCACATCATGGAGTGGGCGAACAGCTTCGACACGCCGAGCGCCGCGAAGGTGCCCGCCGCCGTCCCCACGAGCGCAATGCGCGCGGCGTTTCCGAGGATGAGCCCGATCAGCGACCCACCCGACGCGCCAAGGGCCATGCGCACCCCCATCTCGCGCGTCCGCTGAGCCACGAGGTACGAGAGAACGCCGTACACGCCGGCGATCGTGAGCAGCAGGGCCACGCCGCCCACGAACCACGCGATCGCATAGGACATACGGTAGGGATAGATCTGCACATCCATGGCTTGCTCGAGCGTGTGCACGTCGTCGATCGCGCTCGAGTCGACCGCCGACACGGCGCGATCGAGCGTCGCGCGGGCGACGATGGCTTCGTTCGTCACTCGCACGAGCAGGATCGAGTTCTTCGCCTCGACCGGTTGCGGATAGTACACGACTGGCCACTCCGAGCTGCGGCCGATCCATCCCGGGGTCGTGTTCTTCGCCACACCGACCACCGTCGCGCGGTGGTACGGCTCGAGTCGCTTTCGTTGGCGGTCGATTGGGGCCATCACGACTTCCTTGCCGATCGGATCGAGACCCGGCCACAAGCGCGCGGCCGCCGCCTGCGTGACGATGGCGACCGACGCGCTGCTTCGCCCTTCGTCCGCCGAGAAGCTGCGTCCGCGAACGATGGGGAGCTCGAGCAGCGCGAAATATTCGGGCGAAACGACGTTGAAGTCGAACCAGAGCGTGGTCGAATCGCCCGTCTTCACCAGCAGCTGATCCAGGCCGCCGTCGAGGGGAGGACTCGACGCGCTCGCGATTCCGCGCACGGTATGTTCCGCGCGAATGCGGTCGAGCGCTCGCGTCGAGACGCTGTCGCGCATCGAGATTTGGACGACGTTCTTCGTGCGCACTCCGACGTCGATCCGGCCGTGCACCATCGCGGCGCGCAGCAACACGCCCGCGCAGACCAGGAGCAGAACGCTCACCGCGATTTGGCCGAACAGGAGCACCCCGCGCAGCGTTGATTGGCGAAACGGCGCATCGAAGTCGCCACGCGACGCCTGCACCACGCTCGCCCGGGTCGCCTGCAGCGCCGGCATCAGGCCGAACCCTATCGCCGACGCCGCGGCGGCGACGAGCATGAAGCTCAAGACTCGGCCGTCCGGCTCCAGCGGTTGCATGTGAAAGCGCTCGAGGAACGCTTGGGGCATCGTGGCGAGCAACGCATAGACCCCAGATCGCACGGTCACTCTCGAGACCGCGAAGGCGATCACGGCGCACGGAACGGACAGAACGAGCGCCTCGGTGAGCAGTTGTCTCACGATTCGGCCGCGGCCGGCGCCGAGGGCGAGGCGGATTCCGATCTCCCGCTGCCGAGCCATGGCGCGCGCAAGCATCATGTTGGCGACGTTCGCGCACGCGGTGAGCATGACGAGAAGAAACGCGACTCCGACGGGAGCGAAGACCGCGATTGCCTCGCGGTCGAGGGGCACCGACGTGCCCTCGGGAACCAGCTTCAGGAAACGATCGATGGGTTCGAGGTGCACCTTGCCCGACGGGTCGATGCGACGCGGCATGGACGAGGGAGGCGTCGAGGCGACGATCCACGCGCGCAATCTCGAAAGTGCCTGCCGGAGGTCGAGCGACGGACGGAGATGGCCGGCGATCTTGATCGGCGTCGAATCGTTGAGCGGTTGGGCCGTGATCGGCACCCAGAATTGCATCGGCACCGGCCCGAGGCCACCGAAGTTCCGCCGCGCCACACCCACGACAGTCATCAGCCTGCGGTCCACGAGAACCGTCTTGCCCACGATCGCCGTGTCGCCACCGAAGGCCGCCTGCCACGTGTCGTAGTTGAGCACTATGGCCGTACCCACGGCCGGCGGCGACGCGTCGTCGCGGACGATGACCCGCCCGATCGCCGGCGTCACGCCGAGAACGTCGAAGTAATTGCCGGTGACGACGTCGCCCATCATCGGCTGGCCGCGAACGCGCGTGTAGAGGTGACGCGTTCCGATGACGTCCGAGAACACACCGCCGCCGTCGCGGATGAACGACTGATACTGCGGCCAGGTGAGCGACCAGCTCGATTCGTAGAGCGAGCCGGGATCGCGTATGGCGAGCGGCCGCAGCACGTACGCATCGAACAACGTGAACGCCGTCGTCAGCAGCCCCAAGCCAAGGCCGATCGTGGCCACGACGCCGACGACGAACGTCGGCGCTCGGCGGAAGGCGCGGATCGCGTAGCGCGCGTCCTGCGTCAGCTCGTCGGGCCAACGCCATCGCATCGCGTCGCGCGCCGCCTCCGCGTGCACCGTCGGGTTGCCGAACGCGCGCCGAGCCGCGTCGCGCGCGTCCGCGGGCGACATCCCGTTCGCGACGTTGCGCTCGATCTCGCGCGCGAGATGGTAGCGCAACTCGTCGTCGAGGTCGGCGTCGGCTGCGCGTCGATTCGCCATCGCGCGAAGCCGAACGAAGAGCGATGCGAGCACGGCGATCATCCCGTACGGAGGATCAGGCCGAGCGCCTGCTGAAAGCGCTCCCATTCGCGACGCTCGGCATCGAGCTGCTTCAGTCCGTTGGGCGTGAGCTCGTAGAAGCGCGCGCGGCGGTTGTTCTCCGACGTCCCCCAGCGCCCCTTGATCAGCCCTTTGCTCTCGAGGCGGCGCAGCGCGGGATAGAGCGACCCGTAGTTCACGTCGAGCACGCCCTTCGACACGACCTGGATGGACTGCGTGAGATCCCAGCCGTTCGCCGGCCCCGCCCGCAGCAGGCGAAGGACGATCAGGTCGAGCGTCCCTTGCAGCAAGTCGGTCTTGCGCGCCGCCATGGTTCCTCTAGATCGCCAATAGGAACACGATGAGGGCAGACCTCTAGATTGTCAATAGGAGTGTCCGCCCTGGCGCCCCCGGCTACGTTTCTTGGTCGGAGTTCGCGCCAACGGGACGTCCGCGCCGTTCGTTCGTCCGTTGAGCGAGGGCCCTGCCGGCGGAGAAACTCCCACCCGCTTTTCCCCACTCGTAATGTTGTTGCCACTTCTGTCTGCCGTGCTCGTGGCTTTTTCCCGGACCGACGCCGGTTCTAACGGCGCGATGTCCGAGGACAGCCTGCGCTGCGGACCGGGCGAGCGGCGCGTCGAGATCGCCGCGGGCGCCGATCCGCGTCCCGGCTACGCCTCGAACGAACGGCTCCAGTATTCGGCCTACTATGGAAGGCTGCGCGTGGGGAGCGGAGAGATGCGTTTGGCGGGTCGCGACACCGTCCGCGGCCTGCCCGTGTGGAAGGCGATGTTCATCATCGACGGCGGCATTCCGGGCGCGCATTTCCACGATACGACGGTGAGCTGGTTCGATTCGGTGACGTTCAACTCGTTGCGCTTCGTGCAGAACGTGAACGATCCCGGTTATCGCGCCAACCGGGACACGCACATCTTCCCGGAAGACAAGACGTATCGAACGAAGGACGGCGAGCTCCACCCGTCGGTGGCCGACCCGCTCGACGACATGTCGCTCGTCTATCTCGTCCGCACGCTGCCGCTCGAACCGGGACAGTGCTACGTGCTCAGCCGCTACTTCAAACCGGAGAGCAACCCGGTCGTCGTGCATGTCGTCCGTCGCGACACGGTGAACGTCCCCGCCGGGCGTTTCCCCGCCATCATGCTGCGCCCCGAGATCAAGACGAAGGGAATGTTCTCGCAGGACGGCCATGCCGAACTCTGGCTCGCCGACGATTCCGCGCGCACCGTTCTCCAGCTCAAGACGAGTCTCAAGATCGGTTCGATCAGCCTGCGTCTGCGCCACATCGGACGCGAGCGGTAAGGAGATCGGCGGGGGCATCGATCGCCCGCGTCCGTGTTAAGACATCTAAACGCGGATCTATGCGCTCCCTCACACCACGCGGCTTCCCAACCCATGGAAGCCGCCGCGCGTAGAGATGGTGTCAATCCAAATTTGCGAACACCTTCGAGGCTGCCCCGTGTCACCTCGCCGATCGATATCGCTTTTTCTCGTCCTGCTCCTTGGCGCGTTCGTTCCGTCGCGCCTGCACGCACAGGGTGATGCGGACATCATTCGCGGCCGCGTCATCGGCCCGGACAAGAAGCCCATCGAAAACGTCACCGTCACCGCGACGTCGCTGGTCAACCAGACGTCGCGCACCGCGAAAACGAACAAGGACGGCCGCTTCTCGATCATCTTCAACGGCGGCGGCGGCGATTACATGATGGCGTACATCTCGATCGGGTTCGCGCCGGCCCGATTCGAGGTGAAGCGCGAGGTCGATGAGGACATTCTCATCGCCGACGCCACGATGAGCAAGACGGCGGTGTCGCTCGACGCGGTGCGCGTCACCGCGGGCCGCGAGCGGCCGGACCGCAACGGCAACTCGCTCGACATCGGCGGCCGCGACCAGGCCGTCAACACGAACAACGTGCCGATCGACGTCCTCGGCGACCTCTCGGCCATGGCGGCGACGCTGCCCGGCGTCACGCTCATTCCCGGCGCCGACGGAGGCGCCAGCGGATTCTCGGTGCTCGGGCTCGGCGCCGATCAGAACAACATCACGCTCAACGGTTTGAACTTCGCCGGCACCGATCTGCCCCGCGACGCCACGACGCAGCAGCGCGTGACGACGTCGAGCTTCGATCCGTCGCGCGGTGGATTCTCCGGCGCGCAGATCTCGCTCCGCACGAACAGCGGCACCAACTACGTCACGCGGTCGCTGCACCAGACGGTCGATTCGCCCAGCCTGCAGTACACGGACCCCGTCGGGCGCGCGCTCGGCCAGCAATTCACCAACCTCCAGCTCAGCGGCAACGCCGCCGGCCCCTTCGTGCTCGACCGGGCGTTCTACGCGCTGTCGTGGCAGCTCGGCCGCCGGACCAGCAACCTTCAGGATTTGCTCAACCTGAGCAGCGACGCGCTGGCGCTCGAGCGCGTCGGCGTGTCGCCGGATTCCGTTCAGCATCTCATCCAGCTGCTCAACCAGGCCCAGATCCCTCTCACGAACGACGCGATTCCGAGCTCCAAGCTCACGCAGAACGGATCGTTCCTCTCGAGCTTCGACTTCGCGCCGAGCGGCGGACACTTTTACAACGTCACGGTGAACGGCCGCTGGCAGGGGCAAGACGGCGCCAACCTGTCCAGCACGGCCGTGCCCGACCACGGCGGCGATACGCGCACCTACGGCGGGACGCTCCAGGGCCGCCACTCCGCGTACTTCAAGGACAACTTCCTCGACAACACGAGCGGCGCGATCCAGGAGAGCGTGACGCAGGGCAGTCCCTACATCGAGCTCCCGTCGGCGACGGTCCGCGTCAACTCGATCTTCCCCGACGGAAACGCCGGCGTCACGAACCTGCAGTTCGGCGGCAACACGAGCTTGCCGCGCAACTCGCACACGCTCAACACCGAGTTGCAGAACGAGCTCTCGTGGATCAGCCTCGACAACAAGCACCGCTACAAGTTCGGCCTGGACTTCCGCTACAATCGCTACTCGCAGGACAACACGACGAACCGCTTCGGGACGTACACGTACAACTCGATTCAGGATTTCGAGGACGGCGTGCCGGCGAGCTTCAGCCGCCGCCTGCAAGTCAATCAGCGGTTCGGCGACGACATCGGCGGCTCGGCGTGGCTGGGTGACGCATGGCGCGCGACGCCGCGATTCCAGGTGACGTACGGCCTGCGCGTCGACGCCTCGCACTTCCAGGGCAACCCGCAGTTCAATCCGGTGATCGATTCCGTGTACCAGGCGCGGAACGACGCGGTGCCGCGCGGCATCTACGTGAGCCCGCGCCTCGGATTCAGCTGGACGTACGGGACGAACCCGCAGATCGGCGGCTTTCAGGGCGCGCAGCGCGGATCGCGCGGCCAGATCAGCGGCGGCATCGGACAGTTCCAGAATCTGCCGAGCTCACCGCTCATCGCCGCGGCCGTGGACCAGACGGGCCTGCCCTCGGCGGCGCAGCAGTTGAGCTGCATCGGCAGCGCCGTCCCCTCGCCCGATTGGTTGCAGTATCTGCAGAACACCGGGATGATCCCGACGACGTGCACCGGCGACGTGTCGAGCTTCACGAGCACCGTGCCGAACGTCACGCTGTTCTCGAAGGACTACATCCCGCAGCGAAGCTGGCGCGCGAACCTCAACTGGAACGCGCCGATCCTCGACAACATGTTCCGGCTGACGAGCGGCGCGACGTACTCGCTCAACCTGAATCAGCAGAGCCAGGTCGATCTCAACTTCAACCAGAAGCCGGTCTTCACCCTCTCGAACGAAGGCCGACCGGTGTACGTCGATCCGACGCTGATCTTCCCGTCGACGGGCACGACGATCGAGAACGGCTCGCGGGTGTCGTCGGAGTTCGCGAACGTCACCGACTACCTCTCCGACCTCCGCTCGCACACGACGCAGTTGAGCGTCGGCATTTCGCCGGTCGCGTTCAACTCGGCGTTCCAGTGGAGCGTCACCTACGTCTGGCAGAAGATCCTCGACGAGCAGCGCGGCTTCGCCGGCGGCAGCACGGCCAGCGATCCGTACCTGATCCAGTGGGCGCGCGGCAATCAGGACGCGCGGCACCAGATCACGTACAACGTGGGCTACACGTTCCATCAAGCGGTGAGCGTCGTCGCGCTCGGCCGCATTCAGTCGGGCAACCCGTTCACGCCGATGGTATCCGGCGACGTCAACGGCGACGGCTACAACAACGACCGCGCGTTCATCTACGATCCGTCGAAGGTCACCGGCGACTCGGCGTTGGCCGCCGGTATGCGCAGTCTGCTGACCGGTGCCCCGAGCTCGGTGAAGTCGTGCCTCCAAAAGCAGCTCGGCACGATCGCGGGCCGCAACAGCTGCCAGGGCCCGTGGTACACGACGCTCAGCCTGCGCGTTTCACTCGTATCGCAGGCGATGAGGGTCGTTCCGGATCGCGCGACGATCTCGCTCGGCATCGCCAACCCGCTCACGGGCCTGGACGCGCTCATCCACGGCTCGAACAACCTGCACGGCTGGGGCGCTCCGTCGTTCGCCGACCCGACGCTGCTCTTGGTGCACGGCTTCGACCCGGCGACGCAGCAGTACCAGTACACGGTCAACCCGCGCTTCGGCGCGAACCGACAGGCGACCGCGACCTTGCTCGCGCCGACGCAGCTCACGCTCGACGTCCGGCTCGACGTCGGCCCCGAACGCGAACGCCAGGATCTCTTCCTCCGCCTTCGTTCGGGTCGTGGCGGGCGCGGAAACAAGCTGACGGCCGATCAGATCAAGATTCAGTACGAGCGCACCTATCCGAATCCGTTCGAGCAGATGCTCCGCCAGCAGGATTCGCTCGGGCTCAGCAACGAGACCGCCGACAGCATCGCGATTCTCAACAAGTCGTACGGAAAGATCATCGACTCGATCTGGACGCCGGTGGCGGCGTACCTGGCAGGCCTCGAGGAGAAGTACGACCTCGGCGCGGCGTACGATCGCGTGCGCACGGCCGAGAACAAGTCGCTCGACCAGATGGCGATCTACGGTCCGGCGGCCAAGCAGCTGCTGACGCCGGAGCAGGTCCGGAAGCTGCCGCCGTTCATCGCGCTGTTCCTCGACAACCAGGCGATTCGGCAGGTGAGACCGGGACGGGCGGGAGGAGGAAGAGGCGGATTCTTCGGCGGGTAGAGGCGTTCGACCTCAACAAGAAACGGCGTCGTCCTTGGACGGCGCCGTTTTTCATTTGTATCAGTTCACAGAAGTCAGATTGGTTGGCCGGCCACTCTGAGTTCGAGCCGCCCGTTTGACGTATCGGCTTCGGGCTCGACGTCTGAGGTCAGACGCCTGATATCCGACATCAGACCCGGCGTTTGTGCGAAGGAGTCCGCGATCGGTGGCGAAGCTCCAACTCGTCACGCCCGGTCCGATGTCAGAAGTCAGATGTCCGACTCTGATTTCGAGCGCAGAGCCGTACCCGCCTCGCCAAGACAGACCGCAGAATGGCCGCGATCCAATCGCCTCTCCGAAAAGGAGTGACTCCCCCTCCCCGGGTTCGTCGTTCGAGAGTCGACCCTCCCCCGGCCCAAATGCTCTTCGACTCCCTCCGCACCGCCGCCCGCGGCCTCCGCCGCCAGCCCGCCTTCGTCACCGTCGTCGTCCTGTCGCTCGCGCTGGGCATCGCGCTCAACACCACGATGTACGGCATGCTCGACGCGCTCCTCCGTCCGCGCATCGACGTCCGCGATCCCGGGCAGCTCTACTGGATCCGTTTCTACGGCGACTACAAGTGGCGCGTGGACGCCCCGACGCGCGACGCGGTGTTGTCGTCCGGAACCCACACGTACGAGTCCGTGACGCGCGTGGAGCTCGCGATTTTCGCCCAGCAGATCCAGCACGACGGACACTTCTCCGAGGGCGTCGTCCAAGCCGTGGCCTGGAACTACTTCGACGTGCTCGGAGCGCGGCCGCTCGCGGGGCGTACGTTCATCGCCTCCGATGAAACGCCCGACGGCTCGGCGATCGTCATCGACGAAACCGTCGCCTCGCAGCTCTTTCCCGACGGCGGGTCACCGGTGGGCGCCACCGTTACGATCAACCACGAGCCGCGGATTGTCGTCGGCGTGGTGTCCGACTTCACGCGCCTCCCCGGGGAAATAGCGGTCGCGTGGCAGGTCGCGCCGCGCAAGCTGCGCGGTGGGTTGTTCCAGCGTCTCATCCGGCTTCGTTCCGGCGCGACGCGCGCCGACGCCGAACGCGAGCTCGCGACCGTCTCGGCGCGGATCGCCATCGCCGCCGGTGAGAGGCCGAAGGATGACGTACTGCGGTTTCACCAGGCCGCGAATCCGGAGTTCCAGCTTCGTCCGATGCACGACGGACTCATCGCCGCGGTCGCGGCGATCCTGCTCGTCGCGTGCGCCAACCTGGCGAACATTCAGCTCGCACGCGGCATCGGGCGGCGGCGCGAGCTCGCGCTTCGGTCGGCGTTGGGAGCGTCGCGCGTCCGCATCGTCACGCATCTGATGGGCGAAAGCATCATCCTCGGCGTGGCCGGCCTCGCGCTCGGGCTCGTGTTCACGTATTGGGGCGCCCGGTCGCTCCACGCGTCGATACCGCCGAGCGTCGGGAAGTACATCGTCGAGCCGCAGATGAGCTGGCGCGTGTTGGTGTTCGCGGTCGGCGCGCTGCTCTTCTGTCTTTTTGCCGTCGGCCTCGCGCCGGCGATCAGCATCTCGCGAACCGACCCGAACGAGCTGCTCAAGTCGGGCGCGGGAACCGGCGCGACGAAGCGCAATCGCCGTCGATACGCGGTGCTGGTCGGCGTCGAGATCGCGTTGTCGCTCGCGCTGTGTTGCATCGCGACCGCGTCCGTGCATACGTGGATGTTCTACGCGGGACGCAGCGCGGTCGGGTACGACCCCCGACCGCTGTCGACGGGCAGCCTCATGGCGACGCGCGTGCCGGGAACCGTCGTTCGCTACGCGGAGCTGCTTCAATCGATGTCGGCGCGCATCGCCGCGATTCCCGGCGTGACCGGGGCCGCGACGAGCACGGGATGGGGCGCTCCCGAAGGCAATGCGGTGACCGTCGCCGACGCGGGCGGCGTTCGCGAGTTCCCCGCGCCGATTTGGGCCCCCACCGCCGTGTCGCCGTCGTACGTGCGCACCATGGGTTGGCCGATCGTGCAGGGACGCGATTTTCTCGACGGCGAGCGCGACCACGCCGGCTTGATCATCGACGAACCGACCGCGCGAAAGCTGTGGCCCAACCTCAACCCGATCGGCGCGCTGCTCAAGCTCGGCGACAAGAAGTCGAACCTGCCGTACATACCGGTCGTCGGCGTCATCGGTGAACAAAAGGGCTTCGAGACGCCCGGCGACGAGTCGCAAACGGGGGCGCGCCTCGGCCGCGTGCTCTACCTGCCGGGGCCGAACGACACGGCCATGGTGAAACGCTCGCTCTTCTTGCTGACGTTCAGAGCGCGCGCGGCCGACCACCCCGAGCGACTGCCGACCGTTCTCCGTCAGCAAATCGCCTCGTTCCCCGACGCGACCGTCTCTCAGGTGACGACGATGGCCGACTATCTCGGCGTCACGACGGGACTCCAGGGCGCGCGCTTTCTCTCCGAATTGTTCGTGGCGTTCGCGGCGTTGGCGATCGCGCTGGCCGCGTTCGGCGTGTACGGCGTCGTCGCGCACGGCGTAGCCGAGCGGCGACGCGAGCTGGGCGTTCGTGTCGCGCTCGGCGCGACGCCGCGCGACATCCTGCACGCAGTGTTGCGCGAGTCGGTCGTCGTCGCGTTGGCTGGAGCCGCGGTCGGCCTGCTTCCTGACCAAGTACGGCGTGATGACGGTGGCGGAGATCGCGATGCTCGACGTGTACAACGCGCCGCTGTTCGCCATGGTGGCGGTCGCGGTGCTCGGCGTCGCGCCGGCGACGGCGTTCATTCCGGCGATGCGAGCGACGCGGATCGATCCAACGGAGTCGCTTCGCGCGGAATGATTCGCGAGTTGACAGGAATCAGATTTGATGGGCCGGCCACTCTGGGTTCGGACGCCCGTTGGACGTATCGGCTGCGCGCTCGACGACGGACGGACTTCGGAGATCGGACCATCAGACCCGGCGTTGAGCGGAGAGCGCCCGATGGGCGTCGGAGCCCTGTCCCGGAAACGCCTAGACTGATGGTCTGAGGTCCGATTTCAGACGTCCGATTTCGAGCGCAAGACCAACCCATCCGTATCACGACAGTTCTCAGAATGGCCGCGCTCTGATTGAGAATGACGCCGCGCTCTATTTGACCAGCGTCGCTCCTGTGAGCAGCGCGACCGCCGCCAGCGTCGTCTGCGCCGCGTTCAGTCCGAGCCGGAAATCCTTGTCGTTGTACGTCGAGAACAGATCTGTCGGCTGATGCCACTGCGGGTCCCACCCTGCGCCGATCTGTTCGCCGCGTTCGTTCTCTCGCAGCGAGATCGACGGCACGAGATCCTGGAACGGGCCCGAATCCGTGTTCGTCATGTGCTGCCCGACGCGCGCCGGATAATCGGTCGCGTACTTCTCGTTCGCCGTCTGGAAGAACCACGCGAGTTTCTGCGCGCCCTCGGCCTGCTTCGACGTCGCCTGGAATTCGATGTTGACGTCCGCCTCCGGGCGTTGCTCGGGGCTCATCGTGCCGTCCGGCCGCGGCATGCCGTGATCGAACATCATCATGTCGTGCTGGATCATGCCGAGCCACTTCGGCTCGGGGTATTTGCCGGAGCCCGGCGGGTTCTCCTTGCCCTGGAGTGAATCGCGCTGCGCGATGTAGGCGCGCGCGCCGTTCGTCCCCGTCTCCTCGTTGTTCCAGAGGACGAAACGAATGGTGCGATCGGTCTTCACGTCCGGGCTGCTGAAGACGCGGGCGAGCTCCATGACCAGCGCGGTTCCCGAGCCGTCGTCGTTCGCGGCCTCGTTCCAGCCGTGGCCGTCCATGTGGCCGCCCACGATGTACATCTCCCCCGGGTGTGTCGAGCCGACCTTCGTGCAGAACACTTCTTCGCGCGGCCCGTCGGTCGCCGGCTCCGCGTCGAGCGCGCGAATCCGAGGATCGGGCTGCTTGAGCGAATCCGTGTTGACGCCGGTCTGGGTGCGGATGCCGCGGAATCGTCCGCCACCTTGCGCGGTGTTGCCGCGACCCCGTCCGCCGCGCCCGCCCGCGGCGCTGTCTCCTGCCGCGCCGCCGCGACCGCGGCCGCGCCCACCTGTGGTGTCGCGCGGCGGCGGCGTTTTGTACGTGTACTTGATCCGCTCGGTCGGCGTGCAGCCGTAGCTCTTGAGCTGCTCCTCGATCCAATCCACCGCTTTGCGATTGCGTTCAGTGCCTTGGCGCCGGTCACCGAACTGTGTGAGACCCTTGACCGTCGCCTTGTACTTCTCCAGGTCGAGGCGGGCGACCATGAGGCGAACGGGATCGTTCAGCGTGTCAGGAGGCGGTGTCTGGTTGCCGCCGCGCTGCTGCGCGTGAATCGGCGCGGCCGCGAGGGCGAGCGCGGTGGACAGAATCGCGACGGATGCCGTCGCGGCACGGTGAGTCTGGATGCGAGCGAGGGTGCTCATGATCTCGGTGGATTGGACGCCGGATCATGAACACCCTCGCTGCGACCTGCAAGTACCGCTAACGACGGCGGCCGCGCGGCGGATTGGAGTCGCTGTTGCCGCCGACCTGGAACGAAAGCCCGAACCGCAGCTCGTTCGTGCGCGCCGGAGCGTCGTACGCCGTCGGAAGCACGAACTCCGTCATGCGCCAGCGCGCCTCGCCAAACAGATCGATCGCATGGGCCAGGGGAACGTTCGCCCCGAGGCCGTAGCTCCAATCGCTGCGCGTCGTCGTGTTCACCACGTTCTGCACCCCCTCGATGCCGACGCCGGCGAAGACGAATGGGGTGATCGACCGCGAGAACCCGTCGTTTCGCCCGACGAGGAACATCGCGTCGGCGTCCGCCCCCCAAGGTCGGGAATCGGTCGACAGCGAGGCGGAATTGTTCGCGTTCTGAAGCGCGTAGTTTCCGCTGGCGCGAAAGGCCAGGCCGCTGTTTCCGCCGAGCGTGAGCGCGAGCCCCGCCAGCGGACTGCCGCCGGTGGACGGCAGGAAGGACACGAAGGGCGCGACCGCGAGGTTGGTTTGTTGCGCAGACGCCGCGACGACCGGGGCGGCGATGCCGGCGGCGAGAAGCTGCGGCAGCCGGAATGCGATGGATCGAGGCACGGGCGACTCCGGAAAAGGGGATCGGTCTCTCGGGCGAGAATGCACTTAGGCGGCCAGACGTCCGTCTCTTGGCCAACCCGTTGGAGCACGGCGAGTTGCGTTGCTTTGGCCCGGCGCCCTCCGACCCGACGTGTCCCGTGGTTTGGACAGGGTGTGTCGCCCGCGGAGGTCTGGCCGCCGTTGGGCGGGGCCAACAGCCTTTCGCTCGAAGCCGGCACCAGATCGAACGGTCCGGCACCGGGCACGCCGCCCCGCTTTCACGGAACCTCCGGCCACGATAGGCTTGTTTCCTCGCGCTCGAACGTCGACGGGAACCGCGTCCAGGAGCATACTCTCATGAGCATCGGAACATCAATGCTGGCCGAATTCGATCGCGAGATGGCGACCACGCGACGCGTGCTGGAGCGCGTGCCGACGGACAAGGGCACGTGGAAGCCTCACGAAAAGTCGTTCGCGCTCGCGCACCTCGCGCAGCTCGTCGCCGGAATGCCGGGCTGGATCACGATGACCATCCGCAACCCCAGCCTGGATCTCAAGAGCGGCGGCGGCTACTCCTTTCAACCGACCGAGAGTCTCGTCGCGCAATTCGACAAGAACGTCGACGAAGCGCGCGCCGAGCTGGGCAAGGTGCGCGATGAGTCCTTCGACGAGCCGTGGTCCCTCAAGATGGGTGACCGCGTTCTTTCGACGGAGCCGCGCGGCGTCGTGGTCAGAACGCACATCAACCACCTCGTCCATCACCGCGGACAGCTCACCGTCTACCTGCGGCTGCTCGACGTGCCGGTTCCGTCGATCTACGGGCCGACGGCGGACGAGCGTACGTTCGGCTGACGTCCCGCTCCTCGGGCGGCGCCGTACCCGACTATCGATTGCGGAAGGTGTACTTCGTCCAGACGACGACCATTCCGCAGTCGACGGGCCGGCCGGGCGGCAGCAGTTCCGCCGGAACCATCAGCGCGTGTGCGTACACTTCGATCGCGGCGACTTCGTGCGACTGTAGATCGGACAGGGCGTTCGCCGAGGTTTCGATCCCGTCCATCAATATCGTAGGGGAGCAGGCGCGGCCCTTGTCGCCCATCGTCGTGAGGAACACGCTGCCCAGGCGCCGGGACATTCGAATGCCCGGCACGTCGTTGAAGACGTTGATGAAATCGGGATAGCGCGCGATCGCCGTGGAGTCGAGCGCGTACCCGGTGCCGTTCTTCCGGCGCGCGTCGAACTCCTGCGACATCACTTGCACACCCGGCTTCGCGGTGACCCGCATGCCGGTCAGAACGATCGGGCGGCCGAATTGCAGCGCGACGCGCGTCGTGTCGCGCGGGAGCACGTCGACCGTCTGCGAGACGGGCGCGACTCCGACGGACAGCACCTCGATCTGGCGCGTTCCGGTCGGCACGTCACGCAGCACGAAGCGGCCCTCGGCGTCCGTGCGGACCTCGCGCATTCCCGGCATCGAGACGCGGGCGGCGCCAAACGGCTCGCCGTTCACGTTGGTCACGATGCCGCTCACGAGCCCGACATGGGACGCCACGGAATCCGTCGGCCCGACGAGTAAATCGCGCCGCTCGATCCTCCCGCCCCGGGGCGCAAGCTCGATCTCGCCGCTGGAGACCGAATCCTTCGCTCGACCGGCCCGGATCGACACGACCTCCCAGGTGGGGACGTCGCAAACGCTGTAGTTGCCCAGGTCGTCCGCGAGCCCCTCGGCCCTCCACCGCCGCGCGGTCACGTGCCCGGATTTGATGCCCAACATTATCCAGGTGACCTCTACCCGGGCGTGCGCCAGCGGTCGCATCGTCGCGGCGTCACGAACGGTTCCGAACACAAACCCGCTGTCCTTTGGCACGCGAAGACCGGCGCACTCGATCCGCCAGAGAGTCCCGAACGACGGGACGCCGAGACGAACCTCGTCTCTTTCGCTCGCTACGGTCGCCTTGCGCGACACGCCCGACAGGCCGAGGGAGTCGAGCTCGGCGTGCTGCACGGCGAACGTGTAGTCGCCCGGGGGAACGCTGTCGAACTGAAAGCGGCCGTGAGAATCCGTGGTGGTGTTTCGCGCGCCGGCCCCGCTGCCGAGAATACTTACAAAGGCATCTCTGAGGGGCTGTCGCCGAATGCTGTCGTACGCCACTCCCCGGACGGCCATCATCCGGGGGGCGGGGATCGACGCCGGCGGGTGAGGAACCGCCTGCGCGGTTGCGCTAGTCGATGCGGCGATGGCGGCCAAAGCGGCGGCGCCCAGCACGACGAACGTCTTCAAGGGGAAGAACCCCAGCACGGGTGGGTGCGGCGGTATTGTATACACAACAGCGACGAGAACCGCAAGACCGTTCCACAACACTCTCACCGTCGTAAGGACGAATCATACCAGTTCCCTCAGCGTTCGCGGCGTTCGCGCCTGGGGTCAGGCGTGGCAGTGCGCTATAGTAAATCGTCCGCGTTACATACAGATTCGTCATCCCGAAATGTCTTCTCCCGCCTCAATCCTCAGTCTGGTCGCGTCCCTGGAGCTTCGCCTAGGGAACGGCTACGCCATTGAAGGCGAGGTCGCCAAAGGCGGGATGTCGCGGATCTACTCCGCCCGGCGGCCCGACACGCGAGAGCGCATCGCGATCAAGGTGATGGTGGACCGGCTCAGCGGCGCATCCGGCCCCGAGCGTCTCGAGCTCGAGGAGCGGTTCCTCCTCGAGATGCAGGTTCTTCAGAAGCTGAACCATCCGCGGATTCCGGCCGTGTTGTCCGCCGGCGACGTGAGCGGATCGCTGTACTACACCATGCCGTTCGTCGAAGGCGAATCCCTTCGTTCGCGGCTCAAGCGCAAGGATCACATCTCGGTTCGGGACGCGCTGCTGTTCACGCGCGACGTCGCCGACGCGCTCGCCCACGTGCACGAGAACGGCATCATCCATCGGGACGTGAAGCCGGACAACCTCATGTTGTCGCCGACCGGCGTGTGGCTGCTCGACTTCGGTATCGCGCGCGCGCCGAGCTTCAACCAGGCCGACGCCGCGCACGAGAAACCGAAGTACATCATGGGGACGCCGGAGTACACCAGTCCCGAGCGCCTCACCGCACGAGTGATCGAAGACGCGCGCTCCGATCTGTTTTCCCTCGGGTGCGTGCTCTACGAGATGTTGTCCGGCCGCCCGCCGTTTCCGAACGGCCTCCGCGACGCGATGAAGAAGCACGCGCCGCTGCTGCCCATCGACATGGCGCCGCTGCCGCCGAAGCTCCCCGACGAGGTGACGGGCTTGTTGCGCCGTTCGATCGCGCTCCACCCGTCGGACCGTTTCGTGAACGCCACGGCGATGCTCGCCGCCGCCGACTCCGCCGCCAAGCAAGTCGGATACGACTGACCTCGGTCGGGAGGGGGAAGGGACCATGACGATGGCCGAAGCCAATCTCACCCGCCGCGATTTCGTCGCGGCGATCGTCGCTATTCCGATCTTCGGCGCCGTCCGCCGACTCCCCCCGTCGCTCGAGGAAGTCGTGATCGTCGACTTCAACGACGCCGGCGTCCGACAGGGAACTGTGCGTGTGCCGAAAGTCGTGAAGTCGGATGCGGAGTGGCGGAGTCAGCTGTCGCCGATCTCGTACCAGATCACGCGGCAGCACGGCACCGAGCGCGCGTTCACCGGACCGTACTGGAACCTGCACGACCACGGCATGTTCAGGTGCGTGTGCTGCGGAACAGCGCTGTTCGCGTCGGCGGTGAAGTTCGATTCCGGCACGGGCTGGCCGAGCTTCTGGCAGCCGATCGCCGAGGAGAACGTGCGTCACGGCGCGCCGAGCCACGGCTACACGGAAAGCGAAGTGACGTGCCGGCGCTGCGACGCGCACCTCGGTGATCTCTTCGACGACGGGCCCAAACCGACGGGGCTCCGTTATTGCATTGACTCCGTCGCGCTGCGCTTCGTGAAATTCGCCTGAGCCCACTTACGGGGGCTCGACGCCGCGCGGCTTCCCGAGTTCCGCGATGAACCTACTTCGACGATTGCGACAGACGCTTGTCGGCGCCACAGCCGGCGGCGGCGAGACGTATCGCATTCGCGGCTTCACCGTGTTCGTCGACAACACGCGGCCGGACATCGAGACCCGGGCCGTCCTCGAACGACTCGAGGAGTCGCTCGCGCTGATCGAGCAGGCGCAGCCGTGGCGGCTGGCGCACATGCGGCGGGACGTGTCACGCTTTCTCGTGATCCGGTATCCCTGCCGCGGCGCCTTCTTTCCGCACACGCGCGAGTGCATGACGGAGCTGACGTTCCTGGCGCGACGCGACATCTCGCCGGCGCCGGTCGCGGCGTCGATTCTCCACGAAGGCGTCCATGCACGCGTCCACGGCATGGGCGTCCGGCCCGAATCGAAGGATCCCGCCCGCGAGGAGCGCCTCTGCCGGCGCGCCGAGCTGGAGTTCGGACTCTCTCTGGCGTCGGACCTCGGCGCCCCGGTCGTCGAGCGCGCGCGACTGAGCCTCGACCTCGCGGATGAAGAGGTGGCGCCGTCGATCGATTGGAGAATTGCAATGAAACGGCAGGCGGCGGTCGACCGCGAGGCCACCCGGGAACGCTGAAGCCCGCGCTCTCAGCGGCCGCGTTCGCTGGACAACAGGATGAGCCCGACGCAAGCTTCTGGGTCAACCCAGACCCTCGCTCGTGTCCGCGTCGTCCCCCGATTCGAACGTCCCCCCCTCATCGAGCCCTGACGCGTCGCCGGATCTCGTCGAGGCGCTGCGGGACCGGTATGAGATCCTCCGCGAGGCCGGACGAGGCGCGTCGGCGGTCGTCTACTTCGCGCGCGACCTGAGGCATCACCGTTCCGTCGCGCTCAAGGCGCTGAATCCCGACGTGAGCGCCGTCGCGGGCGAACGCTTCCTCCGCGAGATCGAAGTCTCGGCGGGAATGCAGCATCCTCACATCCTGCCGACGTACGACTCCGGAATCGCCGCCGGCCGTTTGTACTTCGTGATGCCGTTCGTCGAGGGCGGGTCGCTGCGCCAACGGCTCGACAAGGAACCGCGTCTGCCGGTCGACGAGGCGCTGCGCTACGCGCACGAGCTCGCGGTCGCCATCGCGTTCGCGCACGACCGCGGCATCGTGCATCGCGACATCAAGCCCGAGAACATCCTTTTCTATCACGACCATGCGTGCCTGGCCGATTTCGGTCTCGCGCGGGCGATGGAAGAGATCGACGTCCGCGTCACGGCGCACGGCATGGTCGTCGGCACGCCGGCGTACATGAGCCCCGAGCAGTTGAGCGACGGCGAGTTCGACGGACGCAGCGACGTCTACTCGCTGGCGTGTGTGCTCTACGAGATGCTCGCCGGCCGTCACGCGTTCTCCGGGAAGACGCCGCGAGAGCTGCTGCAAAAGCGGC
The DNA here is from genome assembly GCA_963736315.1 of uncultured Gemmatimonadaceae bacterium. GTDB lineage: Bacteria > Gemmatimonadota > Gemmatimonadetes > Gemmatimonadales > Gemmatimonadaceae > JAQBQB01. Next base: position 1,041,706 of record CAVTOB010000003.1, read on the forward strand.
TCGCCGAGGCGCCTGCCCCGGTGCGGGAACATCGGACGGACGTCCCCGCGTTGGTGGACACGCTGTTGTCGCGCGCGCTCGCGAGAAAGCGGGACGACCGTTTTCAGAGTGCGCATGCGCTGGCGTCGGCGATCGAAGAGGCGCGGCTCGAGATCTCGACCGGCCGGGCCGCGGCGCGGCGTCGAGTCGCCACGCGAGGGGTGCGCCGGCCGTTCATTTGGGCCGGCGCGATCGCGCTCGCGCTGGCCGTTTCCGCGCTCGCCGCACCGCCGATTCGAACGGCGGTCGCGAAGAATCGAGCCGCGGCGAACGCGCGCGCGGAGGCTCTTGCCGACGTGAAGGCGGTTCAAGAGTTGGAGCTGGGCCGCCAGGTCGGTACGGAGAAATTCGCGGTCGCCGCCGCGCGCCTCGGAAAAGTGCGCGCAAATCTGCGGGGACCGGATTCGCTGTACGCCGAGGGGCTGATCGCGCTGGGGAGCGGCGAGTACCAGAACGCGTGCGCCAGCTTCGGGCGGCTTCGCACCACGGATTCGCTGGATGCGCTCGCGTGGTATGGACTCGGTGACTGTCAGGCGATGGATTCTTCGGTCGTGCGCGACTCGAAAAGCGCTTCGGGTTGGCGGTTCCGCACGAGTTGGGCTTCGGCGGCGAATGCGTACGTCCACGCCGCGACGTTGGCGCCGGCGACGAATCACGCGCTCAAGTACCGCATGCTGTCGACTCTTCTTCCACTCACGCCGGCGCAAATTCGCATCGGGCGCGCCGCGGACGGAACGCGACAGTACTTTGGCGCGCATCCCTCCGCCGACGGCGATTCGGTCGCGTTCGTTCCGTATCCGTTCGCCGACATCGTGGCGGGGAAACCGGCGGTGGTCTCTCCATCACTTCCCGAGGCGCTGCGCCGTAACCGAGACGCGCTGGTGGCCGCCGCACGGCGCTGGACCGTTTCGTTCCCGGACAATCCCGAATCGTTCGAGGCGCTGGCCGCCGGCCTCGAAGCGCGCGGTGAGTTGGGAAGCGACGAGGACGGAGCGGACGGCGCGCTCCGGCGAGCACGGTCGCTGGCGCGGACGCCGGACGATCGGTTGCGTCTCGCCGCCGCTCACGTACGCGTTCGCGTCAAACGCGGCGAGCTCGAACCCGCGCTCGATCTCGCGGACTCGCTGTTGGCCGCGAGCGCCGGAAACCCGTCGCGCGAGCAAGCGGGCCACCTCGTCGGTCTCGCGGCCCTCACGGGGCGCGTCGCGCGAGAGGCCGAGCTTCGAGCCATTGCGTTCACGTCTCAGAACGCCGCCTTGGGAATCGCGCCGCCCCTGACGTCTCTGTCGAGCCGGTTGTTCGCGCGCGCCGCGGCCGGCGTATGCGACGACTCGCTGCTCATCCTGCGGCGCCAGCTCGACACGCTGCTGGAGAGTTACAGTCAGCCGGTCCGTCGGGCGCAGTTCCGGCGCGAGCTGATCACGAGGCCGATGTCGCTCGCCTACCCGTGTTTTGGCGCGCACGCATTCGACGGATTGCCGGCGGCGCTGCCGCTCGACGTCGCGCAGCGCGCCGTTGCGGCTGGCGACCGGCGCCGCGCGGCGGCGATTCTCGACTCGGTGGAAGCGGTGCGCCAAGTCTCTTTGCCCGGCGAGATCGCGCTCGACTATGTCGTGCAGGAGGCCCAGGTCCGGGCGTCGATCGGCGACACCGCGAGCGCGGTGCGGCAGCTCGACCGCGTCCTGCGTGCGTTGCCGACGCTGTCGCAGTTCGCCGTGCGCGAGGAGGCACAGTCGGCGGCGATCGGACGAGCCTTCCTGCTGCGCGCCGAGCTGGCGCGCGCGAGACGCGACACGGCGGAACAGCAACTTCGCGCGCGCCAGGCCCTCGTCATCTGGCGGCATGCCGACCCGTCGCTGGCCCCGACGATCGAGCGCTTGCGCTCGCTCGCGCCCCCCATACGATAATTCGTATTAGTGGACGCGGCGGGCGGCGTCCGGCTCATCGAGCACACTATCAGTCCGCCGCGGGCCCGACGTTCCATGCGACGTCGGACCGTAGAACTTCCACGCAAGGAGCCAGAGTGACGTTGCAACTCGGCAGGACCGTCGCGCGATCGTTGGCCGCAGGATGTGTCGCTGCACTTGCAGTCGCGTGTGGCAAAGGAAGCGAGAAGGCCAAGAGCGAGACGACCGCCGCGGCGCCCGCGGCCGCCGCACCCGCACCGCCGCCGGGCACTCTCACCAAGCCGATCGACCAGTACTCCGGCGACGAGTTCTATGCGCTCACGCACCAGCTTCAGTACGGCGGCGGCGGAACGCACGGCCGGCGCTGTCGCGGCCGAGCCGGTTGCCGCGGCGCGAACCCGAGGGATTCCACGCGCATCGAGGTGGAAGGCATCGTCGGCGACGACTCGTTGAGCGCCGCGACACTGCCCGTGAACGGCGTGCTCGCCCTTCGCGCGCTCAACGTCGGATCGTACGCCGACTCGATGTACAACACCCGGCCCGGAACGCAGTATGAGAATTATCTCATCGTGGTGCCGGTTCCGAACAGCGCCAGCGCAACGTGGCGCCTCGAGGAGCTCACGACGACCGCCGGCTCGCGCTCGCACCGGATGATCTCGTCGGGCGCGCTCCGCGAGTGTCCGAAGCACGCATTCCAGCGCGGGCCGCACGCGGACTTCAAGACGTGCGAGCAGGCCGACAACCTGCGGCCGGCGTCGTTCAGACGGAATGCGATGCTGCAGGGCGACCTCGGCCCCCCGGCGTGGTTCGGCTGCGCGTTCGGGTGCTGCACGGCCGATCCTCCGGGCGGCCACGGATGACGCGATGATCGATCTGCGATCGCGCGAGTGCGTCGTCCGCACCTATCGCCCCGAGGATGCTCCGAGCCTGGCGCGCCACGGCAACAACCGGCGCATCTGGGAGAACTTGCGCGATCGTTTCCCGCACCCGTACACGGAGGCGAACGCCTCCGGCTACATCGCCCACCTGCTCGCCGGCAACGACGAGCCGAGCTTCGCCATCGAGGTGGATGGCGAAGCGGTGGGTGGCATCAGCCTGCACCCGGGCGCCGACGTCGAGCGCATCGGCGCCGAGATCGGCTATTGGCTCGGCGAATCGCTGTGGGGGCGCGGCGTGGCGACGTCGGCGATCCGCCTGGTGACGGACTACGCGTTCACGCGGCGCCGGCTCGAGCGAGTGTTCGCCGTGCCGTTCACCACGAACGTCGCCTCTTGCCGCGCGCTCGAGAAAGCGGGATATCAACGCGAGGGGACGATGCGGCGCAGCGCGATCAAGGACGGCCGCATCATGGACCAACACCTCTACGCGAAGACGAGAAGCTGATCATGAGGTACGCGCTTTTGTTGGTCGTCGGGCTTGCGGCGTGCTCCGGCGAGACGGCGAAGCGCTCCGGCGATTCGGGCGCGAGCGCGGCCGGCACCGTGGTGAGCGCGGCCGAATTCAGTTCGGCGGCGAAGTACGTCGGGATCCGCTACGACTCCCTGCCGCCGAAGTTCACGTTCGTTTCCGGCTCGTTGATCCCGATCGCTCCGGGAGCCAACTCGGTGGGGTTCGATCTGGATCTCGTGCGCACTCCACGCGGCCAGATGGTCTGGCTCGATTCGATCGTCGCCGTGTCGCCACGCGGGCGTCCTACGCGGATCGTGCGCGCCGAGCTCAAGGTGCCTCCGCTCGCGGCGGATGAGCGGCTGGTGATGTCGTCGTGCAGCGTGGACGGCAAGCTCGATCCGCGCGTCGTCGCCATCGTCGTCACCAACCAGAGCGCCGTCGCCGATTCCAGCACGCGCCTCACGTCGATACGGCAGGCGTGGCGTGCAAACGCCGGATCGGCGCTGTTCGACGTGATCCCCGTCACAGGCATCGCCTGCGACGAGCCGGGTTCGTGAGGGAGTCATCGAGTCCTTGACAGCTCCGCCATTCACGTATTAGAATGGTTTTCCTGGGAGTCGCGTCCCGATGGTGGTTCGTCGTTCACATGCTTCGGCGTGGCGAGCGGCCTGATCGATGCAGAATGCATCGCTCTGAACATCGGCGGCGCGACTTTTTGTTTTCCTGGCCTTCAACTAACTCACGGTCTTCGATGAACCAACCCGCGATTCGTGACCTCGCCGTCACGCGCCCGTCCGGCTTTGCCGCGCTCGCCGATCGTTGGCTCGCGCCGGCGAAGGTCGGTCGGCTGCCGCGAGTCGAAGGCGTGATCTCGACCGTCGATTCGCAGCGAATCACAACTGATGCAGGCGGTTGGGCCGGAGTCTTCGCGCGTTAGCGCACTCCGACTCGACTCGGGCAAAGCAACTCCGCCCCGCCTGCGCAGAGCGCACGGCGGGGCGGTTTCGTTTTGGGGAGCTGGACTGGGTGGGGGGGGCGGGGGCGGGGGGATCTTCACGAGGAGGCACGTCCTGATGGGAACAAATCAACGAACGGCCGACCAGGCATGACGCTCGGGTAGCTGGACACGCGACTCCCCTATCCGGCACGCGTCCGCTGCCTGGCCGAGCCTTCGTTTAACACGTCAAGAGGATGGATACCGGCGCGTATGGGCGTTTGCCGCGCGCCGTCCGGGTCGAGCTCGAGAAGTACAAGAGCACGGCGTCGCCGCACGATCATCCCATGGGCCGAAAGCCGGGACCGTGAGGGGCAACGTCGCCGAGTGTGGGTGTGATTCCCGCCGACCCGGTCTGTCTGTGAGTGCCCGCCGCAACTCGCGGCGGGCGCGCTCCGTAGTGTGTTTGAACGCGCAGCGTTCAACACGCGACCACACACGGACGGTCCCATGTTCACGAACGAAGATCTCCTCAATTTCCTCCTCGTCGTAGCGCCAGGCTTGCTCGCCACGACGGTGCTGTTCGCCGTCCTGTGGGTCCGCGCTCGGGAACGCGCGCTGCGTTCGCAGATGACCCAGCGCAGCCCGGACGCCGTGAGCGACGACGTCACGCACCTGGTCCAGGCGGTGGACGCCATCGCCATCGAGGTCGAGCGCATCTCCGAGGCTCAGCGGTTCACGGCGTTGACGCTCGCCGAGCGATCGACTGGAGCGGGCGGCAAGCGCATTCCCGAGCGAGTGATCACGCCGCACTGAGGCCGCGACGGTCGGAAGAGGGAAACGATCCCGCGGGTGCCGGAGTTCGTGGACAGCGCCCGGGGCCCGTCGTACGTTGATGCCGTAGTGGCATTCAATGACTCCCTTTTCCCGACAGAGCCATGAATCACAGCCTTATCGTCCGACCGACGCTGTTCATCGTGGCCGCGGCAGCGATTGCGGCTTGTAGCTCAGGCGGCGGCTCCTCCACGACCACTTCGGCTCCGGCGCCGGCCGCATCACCGACTTCACGTCCGGCAACGACGGCCGCCGCGACTCCGGCCCCCTCGTCGTCCGCCGCGGTGACCCCGGCGATGATCACGTTGGGCGACTCGATCTTCCACGCCGCGACCTGCGTGCGTTGTCACGGCGCGGATGCAAAGGGGCGTCCTAATGGACCGAGCCTCCTTGGCCCGACCTTCCTGCATATCAGGGGCACGGGAGGCTATAGCGACTTCGTGAACATCATCATGAGCGGCGTGCCGGCGGATTCGATCAAGGACACCTCGCATCGTCTCCCGATGCGCCCGCGCGGCGGTGGTCAGACGCCGCTCACCGACGATCAGGTCAAAGCCGTCGCCGCGTACGTCTACTCGCTGAGCCATAAGTCCTAGTTCGATGACGCGGGCCGCCCTCGCTCTGCTCGTCCTCGCGTCCGCATCGGTCGGCGCACAAGTGTCGCAGCAGTGGCCGCAACACTCGATGGATCGCCCGAGGCCCCCGGTCGTGAAGCCGGGGGCCTTCGAGTCGGCGCCGCCGCCGTCGGACGCGATCGTGCTCTTCGACGGGAAGTCGCTCGCCAAGTGGCGGTCGTCGGACAGCACACACGGTCCGGCGAAATGGAAGGTCGCCGACGGCTACATGGAGATCGCGCCCGGGACCGGCGGCATCGAGACGCGCGACGCGTTCGGCGACTGCCAGCTGCACATCGAGTGGCGCGCCCCGACGCCCGCGAAGGGCGAGGGTCAGGAACGGGGAAACAGCGGCGTCTTTCTCATGGGGATGTACGAGGTCCAGGTGCTCGACTCGTACAACAACATCACCTACGCCGACGGGCAGGCCGCGGCGGTGTACGGCCAATATCCGCCGCTCGTCAACGCGAGCAGGCCGCCGGGCGAATGGCAGTCGTACGACATCGTCTGGCACCGCCCCCATTTCGACGCCCAGGGACGGCTCGCCAGCGCCGCGCGGATCACCGTGTTCTTCAACGGCCTGCTGGCGCAGGACAACGTGATCCTCACCGGCCCGACGGCCCACCAGCACCGGCCGCCGTACCACGCGCATCCCGACGCGCTGCCGCTAGGCCTTCAGGACCACGGCAATCCGGTGCGGTTCCGGAATGTCTGGATTAGAAATCTCCAACCGGCGGCTGGCAAATAGGCGGACCGAGGTTTCCCTCTGTCGGGTAGCTTTTTGAACTGAGCAGTTGCGGTTGAAGGCCCGCTAGATCGCTACGCCGCGCAGTAGCGATTGAACGCGTTGACCAGATCGTGCGCGATCTCCTCGGCGGGGCGGCCTTCGATCTGCCAGCGCTCGAGCATGAAGACGAGATCGCCGTCCTTGAACAACGCGATCTGCGGCGACGACGGCGGGTAGCCGGTGAAGTATTCGCGCGCGCGTTGCGTGGCGTCGGAGTCCTGGCCGGCGAACACCGTCGTCAGCTTGGCCGGCTTGATCGGATTCTCGAGCGCGATCGCCACGGCGGGACGCGCCATGCGGGCGGAGCAGCCGCACACCGAGTTCACGACGACCAGCGTCGTTCCGCCGGCGTCCTTGAGCTCGCGATCCACTTCGTCGACGGTGCGCAGTTCTTTCACACCGAGCCGGGTGAGCTCTTGCCGCATCGGCGTCACGAGCCGCTCGTCGTACATCTGTTGGGGAAGCCGCATGGAAGTCACTGAGTTGAATTCATGGAATGGACCGCCGAGCGATCGGCGGGGTCACTCGTCGCGGACGAGCGCGAGGATCGCCGCCTGGGGGACTACGAGATATCGCTCGCCCTCGAACGTGATCTCGACCGCCGCCTTGCGGAAAAAGAGCGCGTAGTCGCCGGTACGGGCCTGCATCGGCACGAACCGCGTCGCGCGCTCGCCCGCTTGCCACGGCTCGTCGCCGAACGAGTCGGGACTCGGCATCGGCAGACCCGGGCCGGTCGCGACGATCTTGCCGCCCTGCACCGCTTGATTGTCGATCGCGGTTGGCGGGAGGTACAAGCCGACGGTCGTGCGTTCCTCGCCTTCTTCGACGCGCACGAGAACGCGGTCGCCGACGACGATGAGCTCTTTGTCTCGCTTGATCATGGGTCGCTCCTGACGCAGGTACTTTGGCCGATCCACGGAAAGCTACTCGGCGGGAACAAGGGCGGTGGGTCGGGGACGGGTGAGCCGGAAAACGGGATAACTGACGACCAGAATCCCCAGTGCAAACAGGCTGTTTCGCCGGTCGGCGACCACGGCGCTCGCCAAGAACGCCAGCGACCCGAGCAGAACGAGGACCGTCGTCCAGGGGTAGCCGAACGTGCGATAGGGTCGCGCGCGATTCGGCTCCCGGAGCCGCAGGCGAATCAATCCAACGAAGGAGGTCGTGTAGTTCGCCACGAAGAAGAAGGCCGCGATCGCGATGATCGTCTCGAAAGTGCCGGTGGCGAGGAAGGCGATGGCGACTAGCCCGGTCGCCACGATCGAAACGAATGGCGCGCCTCGCCGGTTGAGGCGCGCCGCGACCGGAATTCCCAACCCGTCGCGACTCATCGAGTACAGCACGCGCGACCCCATCAGGACATTGGCGTTCACGGCGCTCGGCAAAGACACGATGACCAGCAGTCGAACGATGCGTTCGCCGCTCGGGCCGAAGATCGCGTTGGCCACTGTGCCGGCGGCCAGCTTCGATCCGGCGAGCGCGGGCAACGGCACGGCGTAGAGAAACGCGAGGTTGAGAAGGAGGTAGATAGCGGCCACTCCGGCGAGGCCGTAGAACATGGCGCGTGGGATCTGTCGCCCCGGGTCGTTCAATTCTTCGGAGAAGTACAGCGGCCCGTTCCACCCGTCGTACGCATAGATCACCGACTGGGCGGCGAGAAGAAATGCAGCGAAGCCGGTTACGGCTACGGCGGCCGATCCCGCGGTCGGTGAGCGCACGGCTTCGGAAAGCGTGTGGTGGTTGCCGAAAGCGAAGCACGCCACGACCAGCGCGAGGAGCGCGATCGCTTTGACGAAGCTCGTCACCCGTTGGATGCGATCGCCCCGCTTGGTGCTGCTCAGCAACAATAGAGTGAACGCGCCGACGACCGCCATCGCGATGGATGCCGCTCCGGCCGATAGACCCGCGAGAGCGACGGCCGATTCGCCGAGCACGATCGAGATGCCGGCGATCGACGCGCAAGTGGAGATCCAATCCATCCAACCCACGACGAAGCCGACATAGTCGCCGAAGATGTCGTGCGCGAAGACGTATTGCGCGCCGCTTCGCGGCATCATCGTCCCCAGCTCGGCGAGCGCGTTCGCGCCGAGGAGCGCGTAGAGGCCGCCGACGACCCAGATGCCGATGAAGCCCACCGCGCTCGGCAGCAACCCGGCGATGTCGCCCGGGGTGCGCAGAATGCCCGCGCCGATCGTGTTCCCGATCGTGACGGCCAGACCGAAGGTCAGGCCGAGCATCTGGACGAGGGACTGCCTGGGCCGGCCGGGTTCGCTCACCGCGCAAACAATCGCTCACGGGCGCCGCGCCTGCTAGGTGGCTTTTCTGCAGCGCTTCTTACCGCGCCACCGGTCCACCGGTCCGGAAAAGATCAGCGGGATGGAAGCCGTCGAATGCCCGGCGCCACCCCGCTGATTGTGCTTTCGGAGATCAGGCCGACCCCCACCCGAGTCAACGCAACCTCAACGAAAGCGAACTACAGATTGTCCAGCGATGATCAGTACAACTGTTGAGACACGCGCGTTGGGGTCACCCCGCGCAAAGAATTACTGACAACTGAGACGGCCGAACGGGAGCGGCAGGGTACAGTTCTGCGTGGTACCGTCCTCGGTGATGACGACCTTCGCCGTCGCCGACCCGTCGTACGTGATGACCTCTCGGCGCGACGAGGTCGCCGGCGACTGGCCGGAAAGCGTCACCGTCACCGTCATCGATCGAATGATCGTACCCGCGGTCGGATACGGAGGATGGCTCGTCGCGGCCGTGCCAACCGGAATCACGACTCCGGTGATCGTGTCTCCGGCGGAGCGCTGGGCGGTGAACGCGCCCATCGAGGACGTTCCGCTCGTATTCTCCGATCCGGCCGACACTCCGTCGATCTTCCGCTGAGTGCTTCCCTTGGCGAGACCGCCGATCGTCTGGCTGCTCGACTCGTTGATGTCGCTCTTCACGCTGTCGCGCCGCGTCAACGTTCCGACGACGGAGACCGTGCTTGCGATGGTGTTGGTCGTGGTGTCGATCTTCGATTGCGGGTTCCCGCCGACGTCCGTGTACTTGAACGTGTGCGTAATGGTCAACCCGCCGCGCGTCTGCCTTCCGCACGTGACGAGACCCGTGCTGCTGGAGAACGCGCACGATCCGTCGTGGAAGAAGTCGAGGAGTCCGAAGCCGAGGAACGGACCGCCGAGTCCACCCATGAACCCAATCCCGAAGCCCGGGCCGCGGCCGAACGACCAACGACCGCCGGGACCACCGGGACCACGCCCGTCGAACAGCGGTTGGAACGGACCATCCGTTTCCGCCGCGGCGAAACTGCTGTTCAGGTCGGAGAAGCCGGAAGGCACCGTCGTGAACGCCGACGACGCGTCCAGCAGCACGGAGCTTCCGCTCGGTCCACTGGATTCGCTACACGACGCGGCAACGACCGCGCAAACGGCGGCGCAGGTGAGTGTGACAATTCTTTTCATGTCTCAGGTCCTGTTCGAGTCCAAAGGCAGACACGTGGCTCATCGGCCACCCTGAGTTTGTCGTCTGGACCGGCGCGACGTTAACAAAAAAAACAAATTCGGGCCCGGCCGAACCGCCGCAAACCGGAGTTAGATGGCTGTCGTCTCCGGCAACCACGCCGCGAGACGCGTGCGCAGATGCTTCAGCGCCTTTCCCATCTGCGACTCGACGGTCTTTATCGAAATGCCGAGCGTTTCCGCGATCTCCGCGTAGCGCAGTCCCTGCTCTCGGCTCAAGCGAAATACTTCGCGGCACGCTGGCGGCAGCTCGGCAACGGCGCCGGTGATCGCGTCGCGAAGCTCCGCCGCGACGAGACCCGACGCTCCGGCCGCCGCGACGCTTTCCTCGCCCACCAAATGAGGCTCGGCGCGCTTTTGGACGTTGGCGTGCCGGATCTGATTCAGCGCGCGATTCCGCGTGGAGCGAACGAGATAGGCCCGCAACGACTCCTGGATGGTCACCGCCGTGCGCCGGCGCCATAGCTCGAGCATCACCTCCTGGACCACGTCCTCGCTGGCGCTCCGGTCGTGGAGGAGGCTCTGCGCGAGGATGACGAGGGCCGGATAGTGCGCTCGAAAAACCTCATCGAAGGCCGCCTGATCGCCGTTCTTCAGGCGGTCGAGTAACGCTCGATCATCCATGCCGATGCGGGGTCCGCGCGCCCGTCCGGGGCGACCTTACCGATCCGGCGGTTGTCCCGCGACGTGGGGGTTTCGTATACTCCCGGCTCTGTGGAACGGTCGTGATCGAGGCCATGATTCGCATAAGGGTATACGTTCTCCGACGTGTCGAAAGGGCATGACCGACGACGCTCCCCGCCCGTCCGGCCCGCCCGATTTCGTCCCGGATTGGGACACGCTCGGTCGTTTCGTCGCCGGTGAAGGCTCGGCGGACGAAATGTCACAGGTCGGCAAGTGGCTGGACGCCAACCCGGCCGAGCGCGCGCTTCTCGAGCGGCTGAGCGAGGTCACCGCGTCGGCGCCCGTCGCCGGAATCGACGTCGAGGCCGCGCTGGCGAAAGTGCATGCTCGAATGGGAGAGCGGTCACCCGCCGCCCTACCGCCGGCCTCGGCGCGGGCCGAGCGCCGCTGGCAGCCTCTGGCGTTCGCGAGTCTTCTCGCCGCGGCCGCGGTCGTGGCCTTCCTGGTACGCCGCCAGGCAGGGTCGCCTGCCGGGTCGGTGACGACGGTGGCGTCGCAAACGTTTTCGACGACCGTCGGCAAGCGGGATTCGATCACGCTGTCGGACGGGTCGCGCGTGGTTCTTGGACCGGACAGCCGCCTGACCGTGCCGCCGGGCTTTGGGGCGGGATCCCGCGCGGTGGAGCTCCATGGTGACGCGTATTTCGACGTCCGCCACGACGCATCCAGTCCGTTCGCGGTCCGTGTCGGCTCAGCCCTGATCCAGGACGTCGGCACGACGTTCATGGTCGAGAGCGACGATGCCAACGCGACCGTCGTGACGGTCGTAACCGGTAGTGTGCGGCTTCGCGCCGCCGATTCTCCGTCCGGCACAGGCGTCCTTCTTGCTGCCGGCGAGCGTGGATCAATCGACGACGCCGGGCGTACCAGCACGGAGCGCGCGTCGTATCCCGATGACGACGTGGCCTGGACGACGGGCAAGCTCGTCTTCCGCGACGCACAGCTGTCTCGTGTGGCGGCCGAGGTTCATCGGTGGTACGGCGTTCACCTGCACGTCAGCGACCCGTCGATGCTGTCGCAACACGTCACGACGACCGTTTACACGAACCAACCCGTCGATCAGGTGCTTCATGTGATCGAGCTTTCGCTGGGAGTGAAAATCGAGCGTCAGGGTGACTCGGCGGTCGTCGTGACCGGGCGGAGTGCCACGCCACCGACCCGGTGAGATCGATGCTCGGGCGGTTGTGCAACGTGGGCGCGAGCGCTGTAATGGTGCTCGCGCTTTCGCGTGCCTTGCCGGCTCAGCCGCACGTCTGTTCGACGTCGGCTGTCGATTCCAGCTCGGGTGGCGAGGCCGCGTGGTCGCCGCCGCTCGACCGGTCGATCACGGTGCGCGCCACAAATCTTTCCTTGCGCGACGCACTCGATCGCGTGGCGACCGCCGCGCGAATTCGGCTTTCGTACAGCGCGGAGCAGGTGCCGCTCGACCGCGCCGTCTGCGTTTCCGCGGACGCGTCGCCGGCCGGGCGCGTCCTCGCTGAGCTGCTGACGGGAACCAATGTCGCGGCGGTCGTCGTGGGAACCGACCAGGTCGTGCTCACCCCGCGTCCGCGCCCCACGCATGGCGACGGACCCGGCATGGCACCGACGGTCGGCGTGCTCGATCGCGTGGTCGTGACGGGAACGGCGGGCGGGGCGCCCGCGAAGGAGCTGTCCGTTGGCCTCGACGTGCTCAACGGACGGACGCTCGCGAGAGAGAACACCAACACCATCTCCGACGCGCTCGACTCGTACGTGCCCGGAGTGTGGTCGTGGGCGCAGTCGCCGTCGAACATGCTCAGCTCGTACGCGAGCATCAGAGGCGCGAGCTCGTTCGGGCTGAGTTACCCGAAGATCTACATCGACGGCATCGAGGTCGCGAACCCGCTCCTGCTGAGTCGTTTCAGTCCCGGCGCGATCGATCACATCGAGGTGATTCGCGGTCCGCAGGGCGCGGCGCTTTACGGCGCGGACGCGATCAGCGGCGTGGTGAACATCGTGACGCGCCACGACGGCGCGAACGGCGACGGCCCGCAGGCTGACATTCGCACGAGCGCCGGCGTGTCTCAGAGCGCGTACACGAAGAACGTGGTCACGCAGGATCACGCGTTCTCTTTGGTCACCGGCACGAGCACGCGGTCGATGGATCTGAACGTGAGCGGCTCGACGATGGGCGCGTTCGTGCCCAACGGATACAGTCGCGACATCATGGCTTCGGGCGGCGGGCGGATCGTGGGGAACACCGGCAGTTTGACGACCACCGCGCGACTCTTTTTCGAGCAGGCCGGCGTTCCGTCGAGCCCTCTCGTCCAGAATCCGTCGTCGTCGCCCGGGGGGCCGCCTAGTCCGTCGTCGCCGCAGAACGGTTCACCGCAGACGGTCACCGAGTACACCATCGGCGCCACGGCGCTGCACGCCCCCGGGTCGGCCTGGGTCGACTCGTTCGTCGTCGGCGTCGACGGATACCGTCTCGCGAATGTGCAGACGAACTACACGCCGGTGCCGAGCATCGTCGATTCCGCGCTGCGCGCCGCCCAGGGCGGCGCCGATCGGGCGACGCTTCGCGCCAGCCGTGTCTTCCATTTCAACGCCGATGATCCGACGCGCGGATCGATCACGCTGTCGGCGGAGCACGCTACGCTGCGCGCGTCGACGATGATGTCCTCGGCGTTCGTATCCGGGAACCGCGGCCCCGGCAGCTCGGGAGGCCCGGGCAGCCAAGACAGTCGGGAAGATTTGCTGACGCCGCTCGTCACCTGGCAGAACAGCACCGGCGTGACGGCGCAGGCGAACGCGGCGATCAACAATACGCTGTTCTTCACGAGCGGCGTACGACTCGAAGAGGACAGCCGGCTCGCTCCAGGCGATCGTTTCGCCACGCTTCCGATGTTCGGCGTGGCGGGAGTGAACGACGTCGGCCCGTTCACGATGAAGCTGCGCGGCGCGTACGGGCGTGGAATCCGCCCGCCAAGCACGACGCAACGCTGGCAGCTCTGGCAGCCGCAGACCGCGGCGCAGGCGGCGCTCGGACCGGAAGTACAGTCGGGAACCGAGATCGGCCTGGACGTGATGCTCCGGCACACGCTCACGGTACAGCTGACTCGCTTCGACCAGCGCGCCTCCGGACTCATCCAGCAGGTGCCGTTCGCGTCGGACAGCGCGTTGACCGGGCGGCGAATGCAGTACGTCGCGCAGAACGTCGGCGAGATTTCCAACGCGGGTTGGGAGCTCGGGGCGACGAGCACGCTGTCGCGCGTGACGATGAACGCATCGTTCGCGGCGGTGGACAGCCGAGTCCGCAAACTGGCGCCGGGATACATCGGCGACCTCGCGACGGGCGACCGGATGCTGCAAGTCCCGGCGATCACGGCGAGCTTCGGCGCGACGTGGACCGGCGACGCGTGGTCCGCGTCGATGGGTGGAACGCGCGCATTCGACTGGGTCAACTACGACGAAGTGGCGCTCGCGCAGACCTGGCTCTCCGGAACCGAATCGGTGCACCAGATGGTGGGGCCGGAGCTCCGCAACTTCTGGCGGAAGTACACGGGCGGCTTGCATCTGCGCGCGAACGTCTCGCACGACATTCGGCGTGACTTCTCCGTCGAGTTGTCGGGCGACAATCTCCTGAACTACCAGAACGGCGAGCCGGACAACATCACGATCATCCCGGGCCGGACGATCATGACCGGAGTTCGCGTTAAGTTCTAGCCTCGTGACACCCACGAGGGCATGATGACCGCCACCGCGACGAAGCCTGACGCGGGCACCGCGCACGAACCCGCGCTCCCGACGATCGACCACTGGATCGACGGCGCCGCGAGCCCCGGCACCTCCGACCGATTCGGTCTGGTCTACAACCCCGCGCTCGGCACACCGAGCGCGCGCGTCCGATTCGCCGCGGCGACGGACGTCGACCGCGCGGTCGCTTCCGCGACGAGGGCGTTTGCGGGCTGGAGCCGAGCGGGGATCGGCAAGCGCGCGACAGTGCTGTTCAAGTTCCGTGAGCTCGTCGAGCGGCACGCCGACGAGCTCACGCGCTGCATCGTGCGCGAGCACGGCAAGGTGCTGGCGGACGCGCGCGGCGAGGTGCAGCGCGGACTCGAGGTCGTGGAGTTCGCGTGCGGCATCCCGCATCTGATCAAGGGCGAGTTCTCGGAGAACGTGTCGACGAACGTCGACAGCTATTCGATTCGCCAACCGCTCGGCGTCGTCGCGGGCATCACGCCGTTCAACTTCCCGGTGATGGTGCCGATGTGGATGTACCCGGTCGCCATCGCCGCCGGGAACGCGTTCATCCTCAAGCCGTCGGAAAAGGATCCCTCGGCGTCGATGATGATGGCCGAGCTGTGGCGCGAGGCGGGTCTGCCGGCGGGTGTGTTCAGCGTCGTGAACGGCGATCGGGCGACCGTCGACCGAATCCTCGAGCATCCCGGCATCGCGGCGGTGAGCTTCGTCGGGTCCACACCGATCGCGCACCACGTCTACCAGACCGCCACGGCGTGGGGGAAGCGGGTGCAGGCGCTCGGCGGCGCGAAGAATCACATGATCGTCCTGCCGGACGCGGACATGGACCTCGCCGCGGATTCGGCCGTGAACGCGGCATTCGGCTCGGCGGGAGAGCGGTGCATGGCGATCTCGGTGACCGTCGCGGTGGGCGACGCCGCGGACCGGCTCGTGCCGCTCGTCGCGCAACGGATGCGCGCGATCCGGGTCGGCGACGGGCTGGATCCGAAGAACGACATGGGGCCGCTGGTGACGAAGCAGCACCTGGAGCGAGTGCGCCGGTACGTGGACGAAGGCGTGGCCGAGGGCGCGTCGCTGATCGCCGACGGGCGCGAGACCGCGCCGGATGAGCGTGGGGGCGGCTTCTTTCTCGGTCCGTGCTTGTTCGATCACGTGAGATCGGAAATGTCGATCTACCGCGACGAGATTTTCGGACCGGTACTGTCGGTCGTTCGCGCCGCGTCGTACGACGAGGCGGTCGAATTGGTGAACGCGAATCCGTACGCCAACGGCGTCGCGATCTTCACCAACGACGGCGGTGCCGCACGGCGCTTCCAGAACGAGGTGCAGGTCGGGATGGTCGGGATCAACGTGCCAATTCCGGTGCCGATGGCGTACTACTCGTTCGGCGGGTGGAAGGCGTCGTTGTTCGGCGACGCGCACGTGCACGGCATGGAAGGCGTGAAGTTCTATACGCGTGGGAAGGTCGTGACCGCGCGGTGGCCGGATCCGAGTTTGAGGGGAAAGAACCTCGGGTTTCCGACGACGACCTGACGAGGCGAACAGTGATGCGATCCACGTTCATCGCCGGCGTCTTCGCGTTCACCGCGATCGGCGGCTTCACCGCGGGCGCTCAGTCAGTCCCGAAGACGGGCGCCGAGGTATTTCAGCGGATGCACGACGCGTACGCGGGGAAGTGGTACCGCACGCTCACGTTCGTTCAGAAGACCACGCAACGCCGCCGGGACGGGACTGACTCGGTCAGTACCTGGTACGAGAGCCTGCGACAGGTGGACGGCGCCACGCAGTTGCGCATCGACTTCGGCGATCCGTCCGCGGGCAACGGCGTGCTGTACACGGCCGACTCGTCGTGGCGCGTGCGAGACGGGAAGCTCGTCAGCGCGAGCGCCGACGGGAACGAGTTCCTGCCGCTCATCGAGGGCGTCTACTTCAACCCGGTCGAGCAGACGATTCGAGAGCTCTCGTCGACGAAGACCGACATGTCGCGCGTGATCGAGGGGAGCTACCAGAATCGCCGGATGTGGATCATCGGGGCGGCGTCGACAGCCGACACCGCGTCGCCGCAGATCTGGATCGACGCGGAGCGTAACGTCGCCGTCCGCGCCATCCTGCGTCCCCCGGCGAATGCGCCGGCGCTCGACATTCATCTCGACGGCTACGTGCCGATCGACGGCACGTGGCTGGCGTCGAAGATCGCGATGATGCAGGGCGGCGTGCCGCGGCAGACGGAGGAATACCGCGACTGGAAGGTGAACGTCGATCTGCCGGCGAGCCTTTTCGCCGTCGCGACGTGGACGACGGCTCCGCACTGGGCGAAGCGCCCGTAACGCGCCTTTGAAACGCGCCGCGCCGTTTACGGCGCGGTGGCGCGCTTGGTGTCTTCGTCCTCGTGCACGACGGTGCGTCGCACGAGTTGCACCGAGCCGGCGAGAATCGCCGACCAGACGATGATCGCGATTCCGCGGATGAGCAGCGCGTTGAGGCTCATGCCAATCCAGTCGTCCCAGTGCGCGCGCACGGTGCCGTTGGCCTCGTGCCCGATCGCAATCAGCAGCGCGCTGGTGACCATCTCGGCGGCGACCTCGATGCCGGCGAACGCCGGGGCGCGCCACATGTATTGGTGGAGTGGGAAGTTCGCGAGGTGCGCGGTGACCATCCCAAGAAAGAAGATCGCGCCGACGGCGAAGGTCGCGCCCAGGTACAGCCAGTTGTTGGCGCCGTGCGTCAGGATCACCAAGCGATACGTGCGCACGACGACGCCGGTGACCAGCGCCATCTCGATCAACGAGTACGAGAGCCGGCGGAAAGCGCGCGGCTCCCGGATCCGGATTTCGGTGGTCTTTCTGGGGAAGAATTGCGACATGGTGGGGGCCTGCCCTTTAGACAAACGAACCGCTCTCAGGGTGGCAACCTCTCACGGCCCGCGCGGGGCGTCGAGGGGCATTTGAGGGGGTTGCGGGCGAGCGCCGGGCGGCCCGACAGCAGGTCGGCAAGACGGCTGGCCGCCGCCGGGCTTCCGACCGTCAAGCTGTCGAGCCGTGAAGCCGTCGAGCGCCGTTCTCTACGTCGTGAACTACGGCAGCGCGAACGCCTGGAGCTTGGCCCCGTTGGCCGCGCCCGTGGCGATCACGACGAACTGTTTGCCCGCCTTCGTGCGGTAGGTCATCGGCACGGCGTAGCCGTTTTGCTCGAGGTCGGCGGACCAGAGCGTAGACCCGTCGCGGGAGTCTATCGCATACAGCGTCGAACCGCCGCCCGTGGCGAAGATCAACCCGGACGCCGTCACCATCGGCCCGGGCGATCCCGCGACGCCGAGCGGCGGCAATTTGAGATCTTTGAGCAACGGATGATTGCGGACGGCCGGCGAGTCGCCGAGTGGGACCGACCACTTCGTGTCGCCGGTGTTGAGATCGATCGCGGTCAGCGTGCCGTACGGCGGCCGGTTGATGGGCAGCGGCGGAAGACGTTGCCCGCTGTCGCGCGGCGGCATGGTGACGCGCAAATTCGACGCCGACAAGTCGGCGGAGTAGTCGGCGTCGACCGTGTCGGAGCGCGCGGGCTGCACGATCTTGTACATCGCGGGAGAATTGCTCGCCTTGATGAAGATCGTCCCCGACGACGGATCCAACGCGCCGCCGCCCCACCCCGCACCGCCGATCGCGCCGGGCATCACGATCGTTCCCGCCAGCGAGGGCGGCGTGAAGATCGGACCGAAGCGAAGACTCTTCGTCTCCTCGAGCGCGCGCGCCCTGATCTCCGGGGTGAAGTCGATCAAGTCGCCGAGCCCGAAGCCCTGCTTGGCAAACGCCTTCGGCTTCGTGGGAAACGGCTGTGACTGCGCAGCCTTTTCGCCCGGCACGTCGCTGGCCGGCACCGACCGCTCTTCGATCGGCCAGATCGGCTCCCCCGAAACGCGGTCGAATACGAACAGAAATCCGGTCTTCGCCGGCACCGCGACGATGTCGCGAGACTTTCCGTTCACCGTGACGGACGCGAGCACCGGAGCGGCGGGCAGGTCGTAATCCCAGAGCCCGTGATGCACGGTCTGGAACGCCCACTTCAGCTTGCCCGACTTGGCCTCGAGACAAACGACTGATTCGGCGTAGAGGTTGTTGCCCAGGCGCGATCCGCCGTACCAATCGTTGCTCGGTGTGCTCACGGGGAGATAGACCAGCCCGCGCGCGTCGTCCACGGTGAACGGCGCCCACACGTTCGCGTGGCCGGTCGTCTTCCAAGATTCTTTTTCCCACGTCCTGCTGGCGGTGTCGCGATTGTCACGCGGCACCGGACTCCAGTTCCACGCGCGCTTTCCCGAGCGGACGTCGAATGCCTGCACGTCTCCCGGCGGATCGTTGGGATAGATGAGCCGGTCGGCCACGCCGTTGCCGACGATGACGAGGTCGCGCCATACGACGGGCGGCGACGTCTCGGTATAGTGCCGCTTGTTCACCTTCTTACCATCGCGCTCGAGACGCGCGGTCAGATCGACGACGCCCGTGTCCCCGAAGGTGCGAATCGGTTGTCCGGTCGCGGCATCGATCGCAACGAGATTCCAGCGGCTGTTGATGAAGATCCGCCGCTGCTTGCCGTCGGTCCACGTCGCGACGCCACGGTGCACGAATCCTGTCCCGTTGGACGGCTGGCCGGCCGCGTACGGCTTGGGATCGTACTCCCAGAATTCTTTGCCGGTCGACGCGTCGAGCGCGACGACCCGGTTGTATGACGTGCTCAGAAAAAGCGTGTCGCCCAACATGAGCGGCGTCGCCTGGAAATTTCCGGGACGCGTGCGGAGCTCGGGTTTCGGCGTCTCACCCGTCGCCCATTCCCACGCCTTCGTCAGGCGCGCGACGTTGCTTCGGTCGATGTCCGTGAGCTTCGAGAACTTCGTCGATGCGAGGTCGCCGCCGAACGCGGGCCACTCGACCATTTGCGCGCGCGCGACGCTCAGCGGCACGTCGGTCGCCGCGAGCGCGGCTGCCGATGCCAGCAGGGCGGAAAACGGCGCGGCAAATCGCGCGGCAAGTCGCATGGTAAGGCGGGTGGTGGGAGGAGGCCGCCTAATTCTGCATCGGGATTCAGCGCTTGGGCAGACCGCGCTCCAGTTCGTGGGCCGAGCGCAGCGCGAGGGCGCAGAATGTAAGCGTCGCGTTGGCGCAGCCACCGCTCACGGCCGTCGGCGCGCCGACGACGAACAGGTTCTCGTGATCGTGCGTTCGTCCCCACGAATCGACGACGCTCGCCGACCCATCCGCGCCCATGCGACAACCGCCCGCCGGGTGATCCTGGAAATTGTCGACGTTGGTGCGAAGCACTCTGCCCTTCCCCGCGCGCGCCATCTCGTCGAACAGCGTGCGAATCGACTCTTCGGTCGCGCCGCGCTCGGCCACCGACTCCGGGGCGTCCTGGAACGAGAGCTTGGGCAGTGGATCGCCCCACCGATTCTTCTTGCTCGCGTCGAGAGTCAGCTCGCTCGAGCGGTCGGGAATGACCTCGTAGTAGGCACGAACGCGCGCCGTGCCCGTCGCCGTTCGCTTGCGCCAGTCGTCGAGAACGGCGTCACCGAGCAGCAGCGCCCCCGAGTCGTCGACGAGCCTCGCCGTCTTGCCGACCGACGATTCCCAGATCCGGAGGTCGTGCCGAATGAATCGCGTGCCCGGCCGCGTGCGCATGAACTGCTTGGTCACCAGACTGTGCTGCTCGTTCATGCCGGGATAGAGTCGCAGCGGCAGGTCGACGTAGCCGCCCACGTTTCGATGCCCCGAGAGATACCTGCCGACGAGTCCTGACTTGTTCGCTACGCCGTCCGGCGCGCCGCTCTGCGCGGAGAGCAGCAGCAGGTGCGACGACCACACGTAGCCCGCCGCCACGACGAACGTCTTCGCGTGAAACTCGACCGGCGTGTCGGGCTGATCGAAGCTCGACGCGACGGCGTGCGAGATGGTCTTGCCGCCGTCCTCGAGCACGAGCTTCCGCACCAGCGTTCGCGGCATCAGCTCGATCCGCTTCGTGGCGAGCAGCGTATTCCAGGTGAAATCGGGAGAGTACTTGGCGCCGATGGGGCAGATCGGCGAGCAGGTGTCGTTGCGACAACACTGCGGCCGTCCGCGGTAGGCGATCGAGTTCTTGGCCGAGGGCTGGCTCCACATCGGGATGCCGGCCTTGGCCGCCCACGCTTTCAGCAGCTCGAGGTTGTACGTGAGAGGAATCGGCGGCTGCGGGAACGGCTTTTGACGCGGGTCGAGGTCGTGCGGGCCTTGTTCGCCCGCGACGCCCATGACCTCTTCGGCCTCCTGATAGAACGCATCGAGCTCGTCGTAGTCGATCGGCCAATCCGTGCCGACGCCGTACAGTGTGCGCTGCTTGAAGTCCTCAGGCGAGAAGCGCGGCGTCACCGCACCCCAATGCATCGCCAGCCCGCCGACCTGCATCGAGCGAGACTGCAGCGGTCCTTCGATTTCGTAACCCTCGAGGTGATCGCGCCCCCACGGATTCTCGCCATATCGCGTGAATCGATCGCGCGCCGCGGCCCGCGACCTCAGCGAAACGGTATTGTCGCCGGCCTCGACGACGACGACGCGCGCCGAGGTCGTGCGCGCGAGGCGGTCGGCGACCATCGCGGCGCTGATCCCCGACCCGATGATGCACACGTCGCTCTCGACGACGCGGCGCGTCATCGCCTGGGCCCCTCGGCGAGCGGCAGCGGCTTTCGAGCCTGCAGAGCGAGCGGACGGCAGGTCTCGCGGCCGATGCGCGCCTCGTAGCATAGATCCGCGGCGGCCGAGCTCCCGTAGAAGTGCGCGAGCAGCGCGACGGCGACGTGGTTCGCCTCCGCGATGTTCGGCATCCGGTCGAGGCGTTCGCCTTTCAGCGCCTCGCGAACGAGGTCCGCGCGCTGCGCGATCGTCGCCGATTTGAAGCGACGCCCGTGCTTCGACTGCGACGCGGAGTCGAGCGCGTCGAGCTGAGACGTCCAGCGCGTCACGGGCGTCGGGCCTGTCGCGCGGAGACGCGACGTACCGTAGCCGTGCACGAGCTCCGCGTTCTCTCGGTAATACTTGCCCCAATCGCGGAACACGGTGACGGCGCGCGTGATGCCGGCCCGGCCCAACTCCGAGGGGAGAATTGCCTCGCCGAGCGCGTCGAGCGTCGCCGGATCGGATTCGAGATGGCGGACGGCGGCGGCGTGGGCTCGCCGCACGACGACGCTCAGCGGAATAGCCGCCGCGAGCGAGGCGAGGAATCGCCGGCGCGAGATGCCCATCATGCGAGCAAATCTGCGCCGAGAACCGTCGCCTCGGACAGGGTCATTTCACCCAGTGTCCGATGCGCGACCAGCGAATGTCGGTGATGAAAGGAATCGGCCGATCGCTCACCTGGCCGGAGCAGGGATCGTTCTGATCGCCCGGGCCGGGGACGTACGAGTAGTACACGAAGAGTGGTCGCCCGCGGATGTTGTCCCGTGGCACGACGCCCCAGTAGCGGCTGTCCTTCGAGCAATAGCGGTTGTCGCCCATCATGAAATAGCGATCGGCGGGAATGACGAGCGGGCCCCAGTTGCCGAGCGTGGGTTGTTCGGGGGGCGGTCCGAAGCGCGAGCCTTTCACCTCTATGCCGTGCTGCCACGCGAAGTGATCCGGCGGCACGCTGTTGTTGTCGCCCGTCGGGTTCGACGCCGCGAACGATTGCCGCTGGGGAACGCCGTTCAGGCTCAACACCCCGTCGCGCATGAGGAGCGTGTCGCCCGGCATTCCGATGAGGCGCTTCACGAGTGTCGGCGTGAAGTCCGGGGCGTTGTCCGCCTGGTACGGCGAAACGAACACCATGACGTCGCCGTGTTTGGGGCTCGTGTACCCGGGTAGATGCGAGTTCGTGAACGGAATCGTCGGACCGTACGCGAGCTTGTTGACGAACAGCCAATCGCCGACGAGCAACGTCGGAATCATGCTCCCCGACGGAATGCGGAACGCCTCGACGAACAGCGTTTTTATGAACAGGTAGATGACGACCGCGCCGAGGATCGACTTGAAGTTCTCCCAAAAAACTTGTCCCGCGGGGCGCGCCGGCTTGCCGCCGCCTCCGCGCGCCTGGGCGACGACGTTCCTTTTGCCTCCGCCGGCCTGCGGCGCCGGTTTGCGGGAGGACGAGTTGGGAGCGGAAGACGAGGACTGTTTGGCCATGAGGCGACGAGCAATGGTGGCGGCTTCACGAATCTAGTGATCCGTACGCCGTGCGCGCCCGGGCGTTTCCTCCAGCCGTACCGCTCGACGGAAAGCAGCAGGGGGACGAGCTCGCGAGCGAGTTCGTCCCCCTGGCTAAAACCTGCGAAGGCTACTTCAGGTGCTTGCTGACCAGCTTGGTCATCTCGAACATCGAGACCTGCCCCTTGCCGCCGAACACCGCCTTCAGGTTGGCGTCCGCATTGATCATGCGGCGGTTCTTCGAGTCCTGGAGGCCGTTCTTGCGGATGTAGCCCCAGAGCTTTTTGGTGACTTCGGTGCGGGGGATCGCGGTGCCGCCCACGACCGTCGAGAGCGTCGCATCCGGCTGCACGGGCCTCATGAACGCGGCGTTCGGTTTGCGCTTCTTCGCCGCCGGCTTCTTCGCCGCGCGCTTGGCCGGTCTCTTTGCGGCCTTCTTGGCGGCCTTCTTCGCCTTCTTCTTTGCAGCCATTCTCACTCCCGGTAGATGGAATGGAGAGGATCGTCCTCGCGAGGACGGGCGATTCTCCTATGAAAATCGCCCGCCTTCGAGTGCGAAAAGTATTATCCCCGGCGCAGGACGCAATAGGGAAATGCGTCGTTTTCCCTCTGAGAAGAGTCGTTTTCCCTCTGAGAATCGGCATTTTTCAGAGGGAACGACGTCACTTGAGGCGATCGCTCAGCCAGTCGGCGATCGTTCCGAGCACCTCCGGCCGCACGTGCAGCGAGGGCAGTTTGGTGTATCGCAGCGCTCCCGTCGCGTCGGCAAACGCGCCGCTCGAGTCGGCGAGAAAGAGGTGGTTCGTCGCCGGAAACATGCGCACCGTGACGTCGCGATTCCCTCCCGACCGGAATGCGTTCGCCAGCAGCTGCGCCTGCGCCGGCGGCACTTGGCGGTCGGTCTCGCCCTGCACGATCAGCACGGGCGTCTTCACCCGGCGCGCCGCCGTCGCGGGATCGTAGGCGAGGAAGAACCCCAGCCATCCGCCGAGCGCGCCCAGCGAATCCACCGAGCGCGACGCCTTGGCGAGCGCCGCATCGCGCGCCGCCCCCGTGAGGTGAGCAACGCTGTCGATGACGTAGCGGTTCTGCTCCATGATGATTTCGCGCCCTTTCGTCGCCGACCCCGCCATGAGCACGAGCGCTCGAAGATTGGGGTCGCCGACGGCGACCATCGGCGCGATGATCCCGCCCTCGCTGTGGCCGACGATGCCGATGCGGCTCGCGTCGATTTCCGGACGGCTGCGGAGATACGCGATCCCGGCTCGAATGTCGTTGGCGAAGTCCGCGCTGGTGACGGAGGTCGGCCCGGTGTCCGATGCCCCGACGCCGCGGTCGTCGAGACGAAGCACGGCGATTCCCCTGCGACCGAGCGTGTCCGCCAACTCGCGGAACGGCCGATAGCCGGGGATCGCGCCGGACTGCTCGTCGCGGTCTTCAGGGCCCGAGCCGGTGATCGTGATGATCGCCGGAGCTTTCCCCCGCGCACGCTCGCGCGGGATCGTGAGCGTCCCCGCCAGGTGCAGGCCGCTCGGCGTCGTGACCACCACATCCTCGGCGACGTACGGCGCGTTGGGAGGGGCGGAGTAGTCCGTGGCCCGAGCCGCGCTGAGCGAGCCGACGGCCGGCCCTCGCACGATACGAATTCCCTGCGCGGGGATCACACCACCCAGCACGCGTCCCGTCGGTGAGACGGCGAGATCCATCGACGCGCTCGCGTACTGCACCCGCACGGAGTCCGGGCCGAGACGGCGCACCGTTCCGGCGAGCGGCTGCGGCCCACCGATCACGAAGACCATGACGGATGCGGGGTCGCCACCGATGGCGCGGGCACGCAGCACGATCTGCTCGATGAAGCCCACCGCGGGATTCACGACGGCGACCGCCCCGGAAATGCTGGGAATCTTGGCCGGCGCCGCGTCGCCGATCTTCGCCACGATGCTGTCCCCGTCGATCGTGAAGCTTGCCGGGTCTCCCGCGCTCTGCGGCGATCGAAAAGTTCGCAGGTCCACGTGCGTGACGAGCGCCGAGGCGTTCAGCGTCGCGTCGTATGTGACGCGCACGTTGCGCAGCCGATCGCGAAACTCGCCCGAGAGCTCCGTCGGCGTTCGATTCTCCCGCTCCTCGAAGATCGTGTCGCCGCGCAGGAGCAGATAGAAGGAGGCGCGCTCCGGGGCCGGCTCCTGCGATCGAAGCGGGTGCGTCGCCGCCGCGAACGTGGACAGCAGAATCATCGCCGGACCGGGGAGGGGCAATCTCATTTGGCAGTCTCCTGTTTCTACGCGAGGTGTTTTCGTTCTTCGATGAGGGCCGTCTTGGCGAGGAGCCTCTACCCGGCCAACTCCTCGAGCAGCGCCATCATGCGAACGTCGTACGGATCGGGCGACGGATCTTCGCCGTCGATCTCCTCGTTCTCTTGCGGCGTCTCCAACACCAGCGGGATCCCTCGCGACCGCTTGTCTTTGAGCAACGCCCGGAACGGCTCGACACCGATGTGTCCTTCGCCGATCAGCGCGTGCCGGTCCTTGTTCGACCCGAGCGGGTTCGCGCTGTCGTTCAGGTGAACGAAACCGGGCGGTTCGCCGGTGGCCTCCTCGAATTCGTCGAGCGCGCGCGTCATGCCGTCCTTCGCCGTGATCTCGTAGCCCGACGCGAGCAGGTGGCAGGTGTCGAGACCGTACCCCGTGCGCGCGCGCAGCGCCTTGGGGACGTGGCGAAGAATGGCGGCCACCTCGGCGGCCGTCTTGGCAAAGGTGCGCCCCGCGCCCGCCGTGTTCTCGACGAGCACACGCGTCGTGCTCTTCGGCATGTGCTCCAGCGCGTGCACGATCGCTCCGGCGACTCGCTCGGCGGCGACTTCGCGGTCGTCGTCCAACGCCGCTCCGGGGTGGAAGCAGACGACGCCGAGTCCTAGCGCGGTCGAACGCTCGAGCTCCTTGGCGAGACCCGCCTTCGCGCGGGCGTACTTCTCCTCCTCGTGCGTCGCCGTATTGAGCACGTACGCCGCGTGCGCGATCACGTTGGCGGGATCGATCTTCGTCTCGGTGAACGCCGCCTTGGCGCGCTCGACCCGATCAGGTTTGATCGACGCCTTGTCGCCGTAGTACATGGGCAGCGTCGTGAACAGCTGCATCGCCCGCATGTGGCCGGCGCCCGCGCGGCGAATCGCCATGTGCAGTCCGCCGTTGTTGCTCGTATGCGCGCCGAAGAGATGTGTCATTTGATTCGCCCCTGGCGGACTACGCGCGTCGCGGCCGAGTCGGCGCCCCCCGCGGCGGCGGCCATCCACGACACGGCGAGCTCGTCGCCGGCCAGCGCGATGTCCGGCTTGCGGCCGATGTCCACGTCGCGCGACGCCGCGACGTGCCAACTGAAGGTATGGCCCTGGGTCTCGGAGATCGCTACGTCGATTCGTCGGCGCGATCCATTCGGCTCTTCGTACGCGACGACGACTCGCTGGTCCTGCGCCGCGATCGCCGTCGGGACGACGCGCTCGCCGTAGACGACGGGCACCGGTTCGTGCACCATGCCGCCCATCGTGTGCGCGAAGAACACGCCGCGTCCCTCGGGCGCATGCAACGAGTACGCGACGAAGACGTCGTCGCCGACCGTGGTCACCGAAGGAGGCGGGCGGTTGCATCCGGCCGTACTCACGTCCGTCGTGTCCACGGCAAGCGGTTTTGTCCAGTCGGCCGGCGGCACGGCGCTCGACACGAACAGCGTCGCGGCGCTGTCCTTTCGCATTCCCCACCACGCGGCGTACATATGCGCCGTTCCCTTCACGGTTCGTACCGAACCCGGGCACAACGTGGCGTCGGTCGGGGGAATGGCGCTTGGAGCAGGCGCCGTGGCGACGACGCTCGAATGCCCAGCCGAATCGACGGCGAGACGGCCAAGCGTGTCGTTGCCGGCCAGCTCGATGGGGTCTTTCCACTCGATGGGAGCTTGGTCGCAGCCGACGGCCGCCGCGGCGAGCGCGGCCGCGCAGACGAGTCGGAAACCGTGATGTGCGCGCATGTGACGTGACGTTAGCGCCGACGCGAAGGGGGCAGAAGGGCGCTAACTTTTCGGCAATCCTTCCCTCGCCACAATGTCGTCAACGACCGCAGCTCCGACTCCCGCCGTCCGCGCCGCCGCCGAATCCTCGCAGGCCGTCGAGGCGGTTCACCCGCACGCTCCCGCGATCGCCGGCTACAACGGAACGCGGCGCGTTCCGGCCCCGGTGAACGAGCCGGTGAAGACCTATGCGCCCGGGACACCCGAGCGTGCGGCGATCAAGAATCGCCTGACGGAGATGGCGAGCGAACGGATCGAGATCCCGATCATCATCGGCGGCAAGGAGTTTCGCACCGGCGAGACGGCGACGTCGGTGATGCCGCACGACCATCGTCACGTGCTCGCCGACTACCACAAGGCGTCGGCGTCCAACGTACGCGCGGCCATCGATGCCGCACGCCACGCCCGCCGCGAGTGGGCCAACTGGGCGTGGGAGGATCGCGCCGCGGTCTTCCTCAGGGCGGCCGAGCTGCTCGCGACGACGTGGCGATCCACCGCCAACGCGTCGACGATGCTCGGTCAGTCGAAGACCGTCTTCCAGGCGGAGATCGACTCGGCGTGCGAGCTGATCGACTTCTGGCGCTTCAATCCGGCCTATGCGCAGGAGCTCTACGCCGAGCAGCCGCTGTCGACGCCGGCGATGTGGAACCAGCTCGACTACCGGCCGCTCGAGGGATTCGTGTACGCCGTGACGCCGTTCAACTTCACGTCGATCGGCGGCAACCTGCCCACGGCGCCCGCGCTCATGGGCAACACGGTGATCTGGAAACCCGCGTCCAGCGCGATGCACTCGGCGTACTACCTGATGCGACTCCTCGAGGCGGCGGGGTTGCCGCCGGGCGTGATCAACTTCGTGCCGGGCGACGCGGCCGAGGTCTCGAACGTGCTGCTCTCGCACCGCGATCTCGCGGGCGTGCACTTCACCGGGAGCACGAGCGTCTTCAACAGCATGTGGCGGACGATCGGCGCGAACATGGACAAGTACGCGACGTACCCGCGGATCGTCGGCGAGACGGGCGGAAAAGACTTCATCCTCGCACACCCGTCGGCCGATCCTCAGGCCCTCGCCGTCGCCATCGCGCGCGGCGGCTTCGAGTTCCAGGGGCAGAAGTGCTCGGCGGCGAGCCGCGTGTACATCCCGCGGTCGCTGTGGAAGGACGTGCGCGACCGCGTCGTCGCGATGATGGACGACATGCGGATGGGCGACATCACCGACTTCCGCAACTTCGTCGGCGCGGTGATCGACGAGAAAGCGTTCAAGAAGATCAGCGACTACGTCGAAGACGCGCGCGCCAACGCGACGATCATCGCGGGCGGCAAGACGGATGGCACCGAGGGGTATTTCGTCTCGCCCACGCTCGTGCAGGCAAAGTCGCCGGACTACCGTCTGATGTGCGAAGAGATCTTCGGCCCCGTCGTCACGGTGTACGTCTACGACGACGCCAAGTGGGACGACACGCTCGAGGTCATCGACCGCACGTCACCATACGCTCTGACCGGCGCCGTGTTCGCCAACGATCGCGCGGCAGTGCGTGAAGCGTCGATGGCTCTGCGCAACGCGGCGGGCAACTTCTACGTGAACGACAAGCCGACGGGCGCGGTGGTCGGACAACAGCCGTTCGGCGGCGCGCGCGCGTCGGGCACGAACGACAAGGCGGGGTCGAAGCTCAACCTCGTCCGCTGGGTGAGCGCGCGGGCGATCAAAGAGACTTTTTCGCCGCCGCTCGATTACACGTATCCGTTCATGGCTGACAAGTAGCGCCCGAGCCGCCCGGATCTCCGCCCGGATCTTCCGCCCCGGGTCTCCCGCGCGGGCTCACACGCGCCGAGCCGCCCGAGGTCTTCCGCGCGACCAGTGCAATACTGACGATACTGCCGGTCAGTATTGCCTCGGCTCGCGCTCCAGACCCCGGGCCGTCTCGTCGCTGCCTCCGCGCGCATGTGCGCCTCTGTGTGAGGTCCGACTGCGTCCGCGTATCTCAGCAGTGACACGTGCGCACGCGCTGGGCGCGACCCACGGCGACATAGGCATCGCAGTTTGTCGTTCGCTGATTCGAGTGAGCGAGCGGGTGGGACTGTCCGGAGCGGAGCCGAGGCACTATTGCCGGGCGGTGTCGGCAATAGTGCACTGGTCCGCGGAGGACAGTCCCACCCCGAGCCCCCACCCCGAGCCGCGCACCCCGAGCCGCGCTCCCCGAACCCGCACCCCGAGCAGCGCACCCCGGAGCCGCGCGCCCCGAGCCCCGCCGAGCGCTTACTCTTCGCGCAGGGAAACCATCGGGTCGGCGAGGCTGGCGCGCCGCGCCGGGATGTACGACGCGGCCAAGCCGATAACGCACATCGCGACGACCACGCCGCCGAGCGTGAGTGGATCTCCAGGCGACACCCCGTAGAGCACGGAGCGCATGAGGCGCGTCGTCGCGATTGCGCCGATGACGCCCAGGAGGGCTCCAGTTCCCGCGAGCCGCACACCCTGGCCCAGCACGAGCGACACCAATGCGCTCGACTCGGCGCCGAGCGCGCGGCGGATCCCGAACTCTCGGACGCGCTGCGCGACACCATAGCTGATCACCCCGTACAGGCCGATCGCGGCGATGAGCACAGCGGCGCCAGCGAATCCGAGCATCATCCCCGAGATCAAGCGGTCGGGAGCGACGTCTTCCTCGATCACCGACGTCATCGTCTGGATCCGCGTGACGGCAAGATCGCGATCGAAATCGCGGACGACACGCTGAACCGCGGGAGCCGCGTCGAGCGGGTTGCCGCGCGTACGCACGACGAATTGTGCCTGTCGCCACGGCCACTGCGCGATCGGCCGATAGATCTCGCCGGGATATGTGGCGGGTTTCCGATTCCTCGCGCCGTATCTCGTGTCGCCGGCGATGCCCACGACCTGCCAATAGAGCGAATCGATCTTGATGTATTGCCCGATCGGATCGAGGTCTTTGAAGAACTGGCGCGCGACGGTCTCGTCGATGACGGCGACCCGCGCGGCGTCGGGACGATCCGCCTCGGTGAACGGCCGCCCGCGCTTGATCGGGATCTCGAGCGTCGCGAAGTAGTCGACACCCGCCGGAACCATCTGTACGCTGAGGCCATGGCCCGGCCTCTCCGACTCCGTGCCGCGAATGCCGAATCCATTCGTGCTCGCCGAGTGCGTGTAGGGAGCGCCATACACCGGCGCCGCTCGTACGACACCGGGTGCGCGGCCGAGCAGGCGAGCCAGTCGCTCGAACTTGAGCGAGTCGACAGGCGTCGAGTCTTGCTGCAAATGCGGTGGCCCGGTCACACGAAACGTGAGCAAGTGATCGGCTCGGAAACCCGGCTGCACCGAATGGAGGTTGCGCAGTGTTCGCGCGAGCAGGCCGGCCGCCGCGAGCAAGACGATGGCGAATGCGACCTCGGCCACCACGAGCGCGCGCCGTGTCCGTGAGGCGCCGCCGGCAGACGTCGCGTTCCGCGCGCCATCCTTGAGTACGTTGACGAGCGTCGGGCGTCCGAACCGCCACGCGGGCCACAGACCGATGACGAATCCCGTGAGCGCGCCCGTGCCGAGCGCGACGAGCAGCGAAGGAATGTCGATCCGCATCGCCGGCCAGTTGGGAAGCTGCTCGACAACGAACCCTGGCATCGAGTCGCGAACCGCCCGCACAGCGGCCGCCGCTACAGCGGCGCCGGCGGCGCCGCTCACGATCGTCAGCAGCACCGTCTCCGAGAGCAGTTGACGCGCGATGCGGCCCGCGCTCGCTCCCATCGCCGCGCGGACGGCGATTTCCTTCTGCCGAACCGTGAGCCGCGCGATCAACAGGCCCGCGAGATTGATGCATGCGATGAGCAGGACCAGCCCGACGGCGACGTACAGAAGCGCTTCCGAGCGGTCGCCGCGCGTCGGCGACACCCATTCGCGAAACGACATCGCGTCGATCGTCCAATGTTTCATGGCGTTCGGATACTCGGCCGCCAGTCGTGCGCCGATACCCGCGAGCTCCGCGCGCGCTTGCGGGAGCGCCACTCCCGGGCGTAGACGCGCGATCGCGTTGTCGTTCGTCCACGACCGATCGCTCGCGTCCGAAGGCCCGAGAATGCGCGGCGCCCACACGAGAGCCCGCTGCGGAAACGCGAAGCGGTCGGCGATGACGCCGACGATCGTCCGTGGAACGGCGTCGAGCACGATCGTGGAGCCGACGACGCCTGGGTCCGCGGCGAAGCGGTTCCGCCAAAGGTTCTCGGCGATCACGACCACGTTGCGCGTGTCCGCCGAAGTGTCCGCCGGCGTGATCGTCCGGCCGAGCATGGCGGGGATGCCGAGCATCTGGAACATCGCCGGAGTGACCAGAGCGGCGGAGACGATCTCCGTGTGCTCGGGGCCGCGCAGGATGGCGCTCCAATCCGCGACGAGTGTGACGCCGACGAGCGTCGTGGATTCGTCGCGGACAGTCATGTAATTGCCTTTCGCCAATCGCCAGCACGCGTTGCAGTCGCCGCCGGTGCCCTGCGCGAGATGGACCAACTCGTCGGGTCGAGCGAACGCGAGATCGGTCGCCGTCACGGTGCGCTCGATGGCGAAGATCGTGGTCGTCGCGCCGACGCCGAGGGCGAGCGTGACGATCGTCGCCGCGGTGAACCCGGGACTCGCGCGTAGCTGGCGAACAGCGTACCGGAGGTCCTGCGCGAGATCGTCGAGCAGGCGCAAGCCGACCGAATCGCGCGCGTCGTCCTTGTGTCGCTCGATGCCGCCGAACGTCGCGCGCGCCAGACGACGGGCTTCGTCGGCGGGCATGCCGCCGCGCATCAACTCGGCGGCTTCCATCTCGACGTGGAAGCGCATCTCGTCGTCCATGTCGCGCTCGCGCGCGCCGCGCTGGACGATCGACCGGAGCTTTCGCCAGAGCATCATGTCGCCTCGAGGACTTGTTCGATGGCGAGCGAGAATCGGCGCCAGTCGGCGCGTTCACCGGCGAACTGCTTTCGTCCCGCGGCGGTGAGCGTGTAGAACTTCGCGCGGCGTCCCTCGCCCGACGTGCCCCACTCGGCGCGGATCAGTCCGCGTTCCTCGAGGCGATAGAGGGCCGGATAGAGCGAGCCCTGGTTGATCTGGAGAACGTCGCGGGACCAGTCGCGGATGCGTTTGGACACGGCCCAGCCGTGGAGTGGACCAGCGAGCAGGCTCTTGAGAATGAGCAGGTCCAGTGTGCCTTGCAGCAGGTCGGCGCGTTCGGTCATGACGAGTCGGTTCGGGGTGTTGCCTCAATCTTCGACAACAACGTGCATCTCCTGTTGTCGAAGGTCAAGGCATCATCGGCCGAGAGCGCTGACACCCATTGCACGTCTATGCCTCATCGCATATCGTGTGAGACGGACTTCTCGTGGAGCGAGCGATGGCGCGCGACAAGGGAGATTTGTTGCAAGGCACCCTGACGCTGTTGATCCTGAAGGCCCTCGTCGGCCGGGACCTGCACGGCTACAGCATCGCCCGGTGGATCGAGGACGTCACGAAACAGTCGCTCGCGATCGAAGAGGGTTCTTTGTATCCCGCGCTGCGACGCCTCGAGGATCGCGGGCTCGTCACCTCGAAGTGGACGCTCTCCGACACGGGGCGCCGCGTGCGGGTCTACGCGCTGTCTCGGACCGGCCGAACCCACCTCACGACGGAAGCGACGGCGTGGATGCAGTTGTCGCGCGCCGTGACCCTCGTGCTGCGCGCGGAGCCGGCCCTTGTCTGAACGTTGGCGCCGCTATCTGCGGTTCTGGGGGCCGGACATCAGCGGCGACATCGACGACGAACTGTCGTATCACCTCGAGCGGCTGACCCAATTCTTCGCTTCGCGCGGACTGTCGGCAGACGACGCGCGGCAAGCGGCGGTGGACGCGTTTGGCGACATCAGGGGTCTGAGACGCCGGCTCCAGGCGCACGACCGCCGCAAGCTCAGCCGATACAGGAGAGAGCACATGCTGCAGGATCTCGCGCAGGACCTTCGATACGCGGTCCGCCGGCTGCGCGCCGAGCCGCGCTTTTCCGCATTCGTGGTGCTCGTGCTGGCGCTCGGCATCGGCGCGAACACGGCCATCTTCAGCGCGATCGACACCGCGTTTCTGAAGCCGCTGCCATTCCCATCCGCCGACCGGCTCGTATCGATCGCCGACGCGTCGCTTCCCTTCGATGTCTCGCGACAAGCGAAATCGTTCGCCACGATCGAAGACTTCACCGCGGATTCGTCGGTCTTCGCCGAGGTCGCGGCGTACGCGAGCGGTGGGCTCAACCTCACCGGCGGCGCGGCGCCCGAGCGGGTGAAGATCACGTACGTGACGTCGCGGTTCTTCGCGACGCTGGGCCAACACGCGGCGTCGGGACGGCTGCCGGCGCCCGAGGAATACGCCAAGGGCGGGCCGGCGGCGGTCGTGATTTCGCACGGCGTCTGGCAGCGTGAGTTCGGCGGCGGGAATGTCGTGAATCACACGCTGGAGTTGAACGGCAACAGCTATCGCATCGCGGGCGTCATGCCGTCGGAGTTCGGTTTCCCTGGCCGCACCGACGTGTGGATCCCGCTCGCGCTGCCGTTCGGCTTCGATATCATGCCTGCGTTCCGCAATTTCGTACCGTCGGTCTTCATTGCCCGTCTCGCCCCGAACGCGACGGTCGCGCAAGCGGCGCAGCACGCCGATGTCATCAGGAAACGATTTCGCGCCGTCAAACCCACGGACGACCCGCTCGCGCGATTGGTGCGGCCGCTCCAGACCACGCTCGTCGGCGACCGGCGGACCAGCCTCATCGTGCTCGGCGCGAGCGCCGCGCTGCTCCTGCTCATCGCCTGCGCGAACGTGATGAATCTGCTTCTCTCTCGCGCGGCCGTCCGCCGCCGAGAGCTGGCCATCCGCGTGGTTCTCGGCGCCACGCGGCTGCGCATCACCCGGCAGCTCGTGGTGGAGAGCCTTCTCCTAGCCGGAGCGAGTGCGGCGATCGCCATTGTCGCCGCGCGGTTTGCGATGCGCATGCTATCGGCGACGTTGCCCCAGGGTCTCACCGACGTATCGCCGCCCGGCGTAGATGCGCGCGTGTTGGCGTTCACGATGATCGTCGCCCTGGCGACGAGCCTCGTGTTCGGCGTCGCTCCCGCGCTCGGCGCGTCGCGAACGGACTTGGGCGAAGCGATGAAGTCGGCCGGCGCTGGTGGTGGAGGTACGCGACGGCGAGGAGCCGGTGCGCGCGGCGCGCTCGTCGTGGCCGAGGTGTCGCTTGCCGTCATGCTGCTCGTGGGCGCGGGGCTGATGATGGAGAGCCTGAACGCGCTGCTGCGTACCGATTCCGGCCTTCGCCCGGAGCAAGTGGTGACCGGCCGCCTCGTTTTCTCGGAAACGCGCTACCCGAACGCCGCGGCGAAGGGGGTGTTCTTCGACCGTACGCTCGAGCGGCTTCGAGCGATGCCGGGCATTGCGGCGGCAGCCGCGGTCAGCGCGCTGCCGATGGAAGGCGCCGGCGGGATCGGCCTTCGCGTCGCGCCCGACGACGCGCCGACCGACACCACGCGAATGGGCCTCGGCCTCTACCTGATGGCCACCCCGGGCTACTTCGCCACGATGGGCGTGCCGCTGCACGGAGAGGATCTCCCGGCGTTGGCGGACACCATGCATCGTGTGGCCGTCATCAATCAGACGCTGGCGCACGCGCTGTGGCCGGGCCGCGAAGCCGTTGGGCGTCAATTGCTCATCGGGCAAGAACGTCGCACCGTGATCGGGGTCGTGGCCGACATTCGCACGCGACGGCTCGACGAGGCGCCGGACGGCCAGATGTACCTCCCGATGTCGGAACAGCCGCAGGCCTACGCGTCCGTCGTCGCGAGGGGCTCGGGCGAGCCGTCGGCGATGTTCGCTGAACTGCGCGATGCCGTGCACTTCGCCGACCCGACGGAACCGCTCTACTCGATGGCGACAATGAGCGACGTGATCGACACGACCGTTGCGCCGCGGCGAACGAACACGATCTTGCTCGCGCTGTTCGGTTCGCTCGCCGTCCTACTGGCCGCGATCGGAGTGTTCGCGGTGCTGTCGTACGGGGTGGAGCAGCGTCGACGGGAAATCGGTGTGCGGGTCGCGCTGGGCGCGCAGCGGGCCGACGTCATCGGCCTGGTTGTGCGGCACGGCGTCGCGCTCGCCGGCGCCGGTGCGCTGATCGGTCTCGCGGCGGCCTTCGTAGTATCGAGATTCGTGGCTTCCATGTTGTACGCGGTGAGTCCGACGGACCCGCGTGTCTTTCTCGGATCGGCCGTCGTCATCGCCGTCGTCGCCTTGGCGGCGACGCTCGGGCCAGCCGCGCGGGCGACGTCCGTCGATCCACTCACTGCGCTGCGCGAGGAATAGCGCGCGGAAAAAAGAGCGCCGGCAGATGCCGGCGCTCTTTGCCCCGAAGAGCGATCGAATTCTAGAGGTCGTCGTCGCGCGAGCGATCGGGGTCGCTATCGGAGAAGCGGTTGCTCGATTCATCGACCTTGCGCTCCGCCTTGCCGATCGTGTCCTTCACCTTGCCCTTGAGCTCGTCGATCTTGCCGCGGATCTGAAGCTCGTCGTCGCCCGTCAGACCGCCGGCCGAGTCCTTGATGTGGCCCTTGAGCTTGTCGGTCTTGCCCTCGAGCGAATCCTTGAAGCCTTGTTTCTTCAGGTCGTCGCGTTTCTCGTCGCGTTTCTCGTCCATGGCTCTCCTCCTGGTGTCGAGGCCGTTTGCCCTGCTGCCTCGACTGTATCAAGGGCAAGCCAAGTGCCCCGCACGCCGCTGAGGCCGTATTCTTCTGACCCATGTTGATACTCGACCAACAGGCCGTCACCGACCTGCTCCCGATCCGCGAGTGCATCGACCTCATGATGTCGACGCTCTCGGCGCTGGCGCGGGGTGAGACGATTCTCCCGCTCCGAACCGTCGTGCTGATTCCCGATACGAACGACGCGTTCGCCGTGATGCCCGCGTACATCGCTTCGCCGAAGACGATGGGAGCGAAGATCATCACGGTGTACCCGGGCAATCACGGCACCCAGTACGACTCGCATCAGGGCGCGGTCTTGCTGTTCGATCCCAACAACGGCAGCCTCGCCGCGTTGCTCGACGCGACTTCCGTGACGACCATCCGCACCGCCGCCGTGTCCGCGGTAGCGACCTGGCTTCTCGCGCGGCAAAGCGCCTCGTCGCTCGCGATCGTCGGCGCGGGCGTTCAGGCGCACGCGCACCTCGAGGCGATGTGCGCGGTGCGTCCCATCACCTCTTTACGCGTCTGGAGCCGAACGGCGGCGAATGCCGAACGCCTGATCGACGTCGCGCGCACCAAGTTCAACCTCGACGCGTCGTTCGCGCCGTCGTGCGCCGACGCCGTGCGGGATGCGGACATCGTTTGCACCACGACGTCGGCCCGTGCGCCGGTGTTGTTCGGCGAATGGCTCACACCGGGCACCCACATCAACGCCATCGGCGCGTCGCAGCGTTCGGCGCGCGAGCTGGACACTCAGTGTGTCGTGCGCTCGCGACTCTATGTCGACCGCCGTGAGTCGGCGCTCAAGGAGCCCGGCGACACGCTGGTGCCGCTCGAGGAAGGCGCGATCACGCCCGATCACATCGTGGCCGAAATCGGCGAGCTCGCCATCGGCCGCGGCGAGGGGCGACGCGACGAGCGCGAGATCACGCTTTTCAAGTCTCTCGGGCTGGCCATCGAAGACCTCGCCGCAGCCGCATACGTCTACGACGCCGCGCGACGCGTCGGCGCCGGCGTCGAAGTCGAGCTCGGCGGGGCGCGGCTTGAGGCACATTGAGCCGATCACGATCGACGACGTCCGCGCGGCGCAGAAGCGGATAGCGTCGGTCGTGCGACGCACGCCGCTCGTCCGACTCGACGCGGACGGTCCGGTGCAGATTTACCTCAAGCTCGAGAACCTCCAACCGATCGGATCCTTCAAGCTTCGCGGCGCGACAAACGCCATCCGTTCGCTCCCGCTCGGCGTCATCGCGGACGGCGTGTACACGGCGAGCGCGGGCAACATGGCGCAGGGCGTCGCGTGGGGCGCACGCGACCTGGGCGTGCCCTGCACCGTCGTGATGCCCGACAACGCGCCGGCGACGAAGGTGAACGCGGTCAAGCGACTCGGCGCGAACATCGTCCCGCTTCCCTACGACGAGTGGTGGCAGACGCTGCGCGACCACGGGCGCGAGGGAATGCCCGGCCGATTCATCCATCCCGTCGCCGACCGAGACGTAATGGCGGGTAACGGAACGATCGCGCTCGAGATCCTCGAAGATCTGCCGAACGTGGACACCG
Source organism: uncultured Gemmatimonadaceae bacterium (assembly GCA_963736315.1). Lineage (GTDB taxonomy): Bacteria > Gemmatimonadota > Gemmatimonadetes > Gemmatimonadales > Gemmatimonadaceae > JAQBQB01. The sequence continues at coordinate 1,078,684 of CAVTOB010000003.1, forward strand.
TGCTCGTGCCGTTCGGTGGCGGCGGACTCGTATCGGGAATCGCCACGGCGGTGCGCGCGCTGCAACCGAATGCGCGCGTTTACGGGTGCGAAGTCGAAACGTCCACGCCACTGTCGGCGGCGCTCGCCGCGGGACATCCCGTGGTCGTCGAGCGAACGCCGAGCTTCGTGGACGGCATCGGCGGCCGCGGCGTGCTCGAAGAGATGTGGCCGATCGTCTCGGATCTGGTCCACGGCGCGCTCGTCGCGACGCTGGCCGAGACGCGCGCCGCGATCAGCCTCTTGGTGGAACGCACGCGCGTCGTCGCCGAGGGCGCGGGCGCTGTGCCTGTCGCCGCGGCCCTCGCCGGTCGCGCAGGAACCGGAAATATCGTGTGCGTGGTATCCGGCGGAAACATCGATACCAAAACGCTCATCGACATCCTGAGCGGCTGAGCCGGTCCACCGGTCGACCGGTCCGCCGGTCCACCGGTCGACCGGTCACCGGTCCGCCGGTCCACCGGTCCACCGGTCCACCGGTCCACCACCGGTCCACCGGCTAGCCCTTCGGGAGAAGGCTCGCTAGTTCGGGGATCGTGCTCGCTGCCGCCCAGCTGGCCATTCCCGCCTTCCAGACGAGCGTCGCGCCGGTGAGCGCGCCGGACGCGCGGAGACCGGCTTCGTCGACCGGACCGCGACGCTCGGTACCTACCGCGTAGTACCAAGTGACGGCCGGCAAGGGCGGCGGTTCCGACCCGGATCGCGCGCTCGCGGCGGCGACCTGTTGGCCGACCACGGCTCCCACGCCGATCGCCATCCCCGCGCCCGCGGCGCCGTTGGGATTCCGCGCCGCGTCACGAATCGCGTCGGCGCTCTGGAGGCGCGTATAGCGGTCGAGATCGCCGAGCATGTTCATGCGCGTCTTCTGGTCGAGCGTCGCTTCGACTTCCGGCGGCAGCGACACGTTCTCGATGACGAGCTGCGCGATCTGGAGGCCGTACTGCTGAAACTGGGGCGCGACCTGCTCCTGCACGCGCGCGCCGATCTCGCCGTACTTGGACGCGAGTTCGTAGATCGACACGCTGCCGCCGGCGAGCACGACGCTCACCTTGGCGACGACGAGGTCGCGGAGCTGCTCCGTCGTTTGATCGACATGGAACGTCGCGTTCGTTCCCACCAGCTCCTCGACGAAGCGCTCCGGCTCGGTGACGCGGACGGCGTACGTGCCGAAGGCGCGCAAGCGCACGGGTCCGAGCTCGGCGTCGCGCACGATGACCGGGTTCGACGTCCCCCACTTTTGCGCGATGAACTGGCGCGTGTTGAGGTAGATGACGTCGGCCTTGAACGGGCTTTCGAATCCGTATTTCCATCCCTGCAACCGTGAGAGCACGGGGAGATTCGAGGTCGAGAGGACGTGGCGCCCCGGCATGAACACGTCGGCGATGTGCCCTTGGTCGACGAGGATCGCGACCTGCGACTGCCGCACGATGAGCTGCGCGCCGTTCTTGATCTCGTTGTTCGGCCGCGAGAAGCGCCACGCCATCGTGTCGTCGGTGTCGTCGACCCATTCGATGACGTCGACCAGTTCGCCGGAGATGAATTCGCGCAGCGTCATGGGTGGATTCCGTTACGAGAAGAGGGTCTTGAGGACAAAGCTCAGCGTCGCGGACGCGAGGTCGTCGGAGTGAACGTTGGAGCCGCCGCCCGACGGGAGCGGAATCGTGAAGTTCGACGAGAAGGTCGACGTCTTGATCGAGATGCCCGGATCGAGTCCGATCGCCGAGAGCTGCGACGCCTTGCGCTCCGCTTCCGTCGCGCGCATGCGATCGAGGCCTCCGTTCGCCACGAACTGCAACACGCCGCGCAGCTCGTCGCGCTCGAACCACACGCCGTGGTTCTTGCAGACGTCGATGATGATTCCCGACATCTTTCCGAAGTTCACGCGGTTCATGACCTTGCCGCAGACCGCGCAGTGGACGTAACGGACCTTGCCCTGGTCCGGCGTCCGCGCGGCCACACCGCCGGCGCCGAGCGACGTCATCACCGTTCCGCGCTCCTCGCGATTGCTGCACAGCGAGGCGAAATCGTTCGGCGCGAGCCACGCGCTGCCGCACTGATCGCATTGGTGCATCGACGTCGCACCGAGACGCACGGGATGCATGTCGCCGGCGCACCCCGGGCACTCGAGCGTTTTGCCTTCCGCCGCCTCGGGAGCCTGGATCTTGGTGCCGCAGTGCGGGCAGAATTGGGCGCCGAGGAACATCGACCCGAAGCACGACGGGCACGCGACGACCGCGAGGCGGGAGCCGCAGTAATCGCAGCGGGTCGCGTCAGTCGCGGCGGCGGCGCCGCAGTTGGGGCAGTTGAGCGAGGAGGGCATCGGCGTGGCGGGTTCGTCCGACGGCGAGGCGCGCCACGAGGCGCCACCTCCCGCGAAAGACGACCACGCCGGATGCCCGGCAACCGCTACGGCTTCTTCGCCCCCTTGCCGATCGACCGGTAGTACTCCTCGACGTTCGACTTGTACGCCGCGGGAACGTCGCCCGACCGCTCGAGCAGCACGCGCGTCGAATCGGACTCGCCGAGCTTCCGGCGAAGGCCGAATTCGAAATCCTTGAAGCCCTCGATGGTCTTGGCGCGCAGGTCCGTCGAGATACGCTGATCCTCGAGCGTGTGCGCGTTCGTGAGCTGGCGAAGGTTGTCGATCGCCTGGTCGAGCTCCTTCGTCGCCAAACCCTGTCGCTGCAACTCGGTGCGGAGCGCCTGCGCGTCGGCCAAGCGCTGCTGTGCCTCGCGGCTGAATTGCTGCGCGTCGTCGGGCGAGAGGCGTCCGTTCGGCGCGCCGCCGCCCGGAACACCGTTCGGATTCATCGGGCCACCCATGCCGCCGTTCTGCTGCGAGCCGGGCTTTCCATTGCCTTGCCCCGCGCCGTTGGCCTGCTGCTGGCCGCGGCCCTGGCCTTGGCCGCCCTGGCCTTGTTGTCCCTGCTGACCTTGTCCCTGCCCCTGTTGTCCTTGCTGACCCTGACCCTGCCCTTGTCCTTGCTGGCCTTGTTGCCCCTGTGCCTGCCCTTGCCCCTGTTGCCCTTGCTGGCCTTGGCCGCGCTGTCCTTGCTGACCCTGGGCTTGCCCCTGACCCTGCTGCCCTTGCTGTCCCTGCGCCTGGCCCTGGCCCTTCTGACCTTGCTGGCCCTGCGCTTGACCCTGGCCGCGCTCACCCTGCGGCGATTGACCCTGCCCTTGCTGCCCAGATTGTCCCTGCTGTAGGCGACGACCCGGGTCAGCACCCTGCCCCGCGGCACCACCCTGCTCGGCGCGCTGCCGCATGCGTTCGTCCATCGACTCGAGCCCGCGCACCAAGTCGCGCGTCTTGTCGGCGGCCTGCGCCTGCTGCCGCTGTCCATTGCCGTTCTGCGCGGCCGCCTGCGCCTGTTGCATTCGCTGACCGAGATCGGCGATGTCCGACGCGATCTGCGGTTCGGTCGAGTTGAGCCACTCGGCCGGCGCCGTGCGGGCCGCGCCGCTCGAGTAACGAAGCTTTTCCTCCGTCTTGCGGCCGCGCAGCGTGTCGGCCGCGCCGCCCAGCGCGCGTGACAAGTCCTTCTGATCGCGCCGGCTGTCGTTCGACATGCGGTCGAGCTGCGACTTGAGATCCTTTACCTCGTTCGCCATAGCCGCCTTCTGATCGGCGATCGACTGCTGCAGGTCCTTCATCTGTTGCTGCGAGCCGGCGCCGGCGGAGGCTCCGCTCTGTGCCTGCGTGAGCTTCTGCTCGTCGGACTGCACCTTTTTTTCCTGGTCGGCGAGTTGCTGCGCCGTTTTCATCGCGTCGTTGAGATCGCGCGCCCCACGGCCGTTGCGCTCCTGGTCGAGCAGGCGACGCGCGTCGCTCAGCGCCTTGTCCGCCTGCGCCGCATCACCCGACCCTCGGCTTCCATTCGCAGCCGCGCGTCGCATGGCGTCCGCGGCGTCCTGGAGACGCCGCGCGGCGTCGGCCAAAGACTGATTCTGCTGCTCGCGCGCGAGACGCTCGAGCTTGTGCGCCTCGTCTTCCGTCTGCTGCGCGAGATCGCGCTGGCCTTGACCGCCGGACGCGCCCGACTGACCCATTCGCGAGAGACTGTCGGCTTTGGCGCGCGCGCGTTCGTTCTCCTGCTGCTCGCGCGCGGCGAGCTGGCGCAGCTTCTCCGCCGTCTCGTCGACCTGGTTGTCGGCCTGCTGCTGCTGTTGCTGCTGCTGTCCGCGCTGCACCGTCTCGTACTGATTGCGGAGCTTGTCCTTCTGCAGCTCGAAGATGTCGGCGAGGTCCTTCGCGTCCGTGCGATTGCCCCCGCCTCCGCCTCCGCCGCCGCCTCCCATGGAAACCTGGATTTCCCTGAACACGGCCTCGGCGCGCTGCAACTGCGCAAGCGCGCGCTCCTCAGGCTGACGCGCCGACGTCGGTGACCCCTTCGAGAGATTCTTTTCGGCCGTGTCCATCTCGGCGGCCGCCTTCGGCAGAATCTGCGCGATCTTGTTCCACGCGCTGTCGCCCTGCGCGATACCGCGCTCGACGAGCCGGCTCGCCAACTGGCTGGTCTGCTCGCGCAGCCGCTGCTGCGACAACCGGATCGTGGCGAGGTTTTCGTCGAGCGATTTCTTGTCGGTCTGCGCGCTGTCGCGCGCGGTCTTGAACGTCGCGGCGATGATCTCGCGCTGTGTCTGCGAGAGCTGGTTCGCGTCGTTCTGCTGGCCGCCTCCGCCGCCGCCACCGCCGCCGCCCTGTTGCTGGCGGTATTCGTTTTCGTAGGGGCGAACCTGCAGGAAGTAGATGTCGGTGGACGCGCCCTGCGCGCCCGTCACCGCGTTGTTGTCGGTGGCGTGCGCGTAGTACGAGACCACGTCGCCGGGCTCGAGCTTGAGACCCTCGAGCATGAACGTGTAGCCGGCCGAGATGTCCTTGATGGCCTTCGTGCCGTCGTGCAGCGACATCGTCTGATCGGGCCCGCCGTTCACGGAGAAGTGAAGGTCGACCTTCGCGACGCCATAGTCATCCTGCGCGCGGACCTCGGTGTACACCTCGTCGACGGAGAGCACCTTCGAGTCGCGGCCGGGCTTCGCGAACTGGACCGTCGGCGGGCGATCGGGGAGCACGTCGATCGTGTAGTTGAGCGACCCGGTGACCATGCGCCCGTCCGGACCCTGCAGCTCGACCTTGTAGAAGCCGGGCTGGTTGACGCGCAGCATCGCCGTCAATTTGCCGTCCGCCGTGGGCACGAGCTTGAGCGTGTCCCCACCCTCGACGACGATGCGGCCGCCGGTCGTCGGAACGGTCGGCGCGACCCGCACGCGGACGAGCGTACCCTTGAGCGCCGCGATGTCGCCGGTGCTGTCGACGTCGTTCGGCGGGAGTTGCGTGTACGCCGGATACCGATACTGAAGGTCGATCTGCTTGACGAACGGCAGGTTCGACACGTCGAGTGTGTACGTGTTCGAGCGAATTCCGTTCGCCTCGACGGAGTACTGCGTCTTCGAGCCGATGTCGAAGAGACGGAACGCGAACACGCCGTTCGAGTCGGCCGTCATCGGCAGATGCGTCCACGCCGTCGAGTCGGCCGGGCGCACGAGCAGCTCGACGCGGTCCGATTGGAAGCCGCGCAGGTTCGCCGAGATCATCTGGTCGCCGCCCTTCGCGACGGTGGCGTTCCCCGGCTCGACGGAGATGCTGAACAGCGTCGAGGCGGCGTCGCCGCGCCACGGAACCGCGACCAGCTTGAGGCCGTTCCTGAGCGCCGGCGGACCGAACATCGTGAGCAGCAGCGCCGCGCCAAGCACGGCGGCGAGAATTCCGCCGTTCATCTTCAACTCACCGGCGTCGATCGCCTTGCCGTCGCCGGCGAGGCGCACGCGCTCGAGCGCGGTGCGCGTCAGACCGGTCGATCAGCGCCGGCGAACGCACCGGGATGCTCTCGGCGCGCGCGCTGTTCTGCATCTCGACGGCCGTTATCACGGTCGCCTTGAGCGACCGCTCGTGCTCCTCGAGATAGAGCGCCACCTGTTCGTCGTGCAGCTTGGGCAGGAGCGGCCGCACGATGAACCACGCGGTCATGCCGAGGATCGTCGCGATCGCCACGATCCGCACGGCGAGGACGACGCCGTCGGCGTAGTGGAACGCGTTCATCAACACGCCGCCGAGCGCGACGAGAGCCCATCCGGCCGCGATGGTGATGGCAGCGCCCCGCAGCGCGAGCTTGGCGCGATACCGCGCGCGCACACCGCGTACTACACCGAGGAGCTGCGACTGCTCGCCACCCGTCCCGTGAACGCTTTCCATGGTCCAGTCCCCCTTCCTGCTCTCCTTCGTCAGCTCGTCGCGCGCGAAAGGCGATTCGAGACCGCCGTCTCACCGGCTAGCACCAGCACCGCGACGAGCAAGAGATACCACCACAGCCGCTGACGACGCTCCTGATCCTGCGGCGTCGCGGCGTTGAAGTCACTCCCTGCCTGCTGCTGGGCGCTCGCCGACGTCACGGCCGCGACCATGTCCTGCGGATCAAGATGCGACAGATCCGACTCGGATGCATCGATGTTCACCGCGATCGGCCGTCCGCTGCCGACGGGCGTGTCACGGCCGCGCAACTCGTAGAACCCGCGCTCGTGGAGCGTGGCAAGATGGTTGGGCCCCGTGGCGGTCACCCGCTGCTTCACACCCGACGGCGATTCCAGCGTCAACTCCGTCAGGCTGTCCGCGGCGCGTCCCCCGAGGAAGGGCGCGGTCAGCTCTCCGTGTCGCGACAGGTCGAGCACCTCGCCGGTCACGAACGAGGGGCGCGGATCGATGTAGCGGCCGACGTGCTTGCCGAATTGGTGCACGAACGGCAGGAAGACCGGTTGGAGCGGCAGGTTCGTCCAGTACGAGTCGATCGTCGACGCCCATACGACGACGCGTCCGCTGCCGACCGCCCGCTCGACGAGCGCCGGCGATCCGTCGTCGAAGCGCGCCGAGATCAGCGCCCCCGGCGATGCCGTCAGTGCCCGATACCTATAAAAGCGCGCCGTCGTGAAGTCGCCGCTGCGTGGCGCGTTGAACAGCTCGAACACGGGGCTCGCGTAGTCGATCGACGACAGGCTTCCGCCCGCATCCGAGGCCCGATCGACGACCGGGCCGATCGTCGCGGGAAGCATGGCCCGCCACGCCTGCGCCCACGTCTCGGTCCGCTCGGCTCCCGGCACGAACACGATCCCGCCGCCCTCGTCCAGCACCGCTTTCAGTTGTTGGCCGACGGCGCCCGTCGGCGATGGAGGCGCGACCTCGTCGAGCACGACGAGCGAGCGCCCGTCGACATCCCTCGGCGTCAGCGCGCCGATCGATTTGACGTCCACGCGGAAACTCGGCCTGTCTCCGATCGACAGCGCTCGGCTCATGAACAAGCTCTGGTTCGTCCGCGGCGAGTTCGGCTCGACGATCAATACGGGCACGGACGCGTCGGGCGCGATCGTGAAGTTGCTCACGTCGTCGAGCGGCAAGGAATCCGGAGTGATGCTTATCGAGGCCCTCGTCGGCGCGTTCGGCACGGGGATCGACGTGAACGCGACCTGGAGCGCGCCGCTCGCCGGCACGTTGACGTGCTGGGTCTGCACCGTCCGTCCGCCGACCGACAGCGTGGCGGAGACCGGTCGGGCCGCTTTTCCCGTGTTGATGAGCCGCGTCGCCACGCTCACGTGGTCCCGGACTCCGTTGCTGTCGCGGTCGGTCACGGGCTGGGTGACGGCGACGTCCGCGGCGGCAGTGCCGCCCACGTCTATGGGATCGATGGTCGTGCCGCGGGGAAACACGATCTCGTTGTGGTTCGCCCAGGCGTTTTTCTGGAAGTCGGAGACGACGACCACTTCGCGCTGAGGAAGCGTGGACGCCGAGATGATCTGCGACGCGAGCTTGAGTGCGGGAGCGTACTTCGTTCCTTCGTCGCCGAGCCTCGCGGCGCCGATCGCGGCCGACACGCGGTCGGCCGTCGACATCGGTTCGCTCGCCATGATCGCGTCGTCGTCGAACAGCACGAGCGTCGCGCGGTCCCCGCCGGAGAGCGCGCGCACGGTCTTGCGCGCGGCCGCCTGCGCGCGCGACCAGCGGTCGCCGTAGGCCATGCTCGCCGAACGGTCGAGCAGGACGACCACTTCCTTGGCGCCGCTCGTCGTGACCGCCGCCGAATGCCGCTGGAAGAACGGCCGCGCGAACGCCGCGACGAGGAGCGCGAGCGCCGCGCACCGCAGCATGAGGAGGAGGAGATGGCGGAGCTTCTGTCGCCGAACGGATCGATACGGGATCCGCTGGAGGAACATCAGCGACGGGAACTCGACGACGACGCGCCGCTCCCGGTGGATCAGGTGGATGATCACCGGAACAGCGATCGCCACGAGGCCGGCGAGGAATGCGGGAGCGAGGAAATTCACCTGAGGTCCTTATCGCACCCGGTTGAAGTTCTGACGCGACGCGAGGTACGCGAACAGCGCCCGGTCGAGCGGCTTCGACGTGTCGAACAACTCGTAGTCGGCGCGCGATTCACCGATGCGCTTGGAGAGCGCGCCGGTGTGCTGCTGCACGAGCTCCCGATACTGCTTGCGCAGATACTCGGGGATGATCGGCATCTTGGTCCCCGTTTCCATGTCGATGAAGTTGCTCGCGTCGGAGAATGAGAAGTCGATCTCGCGCGGGTCGAGCAGATGAAACACGATGAGGTCGTTCCCGCGCCCGCGAAGGTTCGCCAGCGCTCGAAGAACGTCATCCGGGTCCTCGTAGAAATCGGAGATCAAGCACGACAAGGCTCCGGCGGCGCAGCGACTCGGACAGTTTTTTCAACGGCGGGTGGAGCAAGGTCTGCCCCGGCGCCGCCTTCTCGCCGCGCGAGCCGCTCTCGATCCGCTCGAGCGAATGCAGCACGAGCTGAAGATGCTTGGCCGACGGCGGCACGTAGTCGACGATGTCGCGATCGAACGCGACGAAGCCGACGCGGTCGCGCTGCAAGCTCGAGAAGTACGTGAGGCACGCCGCGAGGTAGCAGCCGTACGTCAGCTTCGACACGCGACCCGATTCTCCCGCGCCGGTGTCGCCGCCGTACCGCATCGACGGCGAGACGTCGAGCACGACGAGGAAGTTCGTGTTCGTGTCCGCCTCGTACTCCTTCACGTAGTGCCGGTCCGTGCGCGCGTAGAGCCGCCAATCGATGCGCCTGATGTCGTCGCCCGGCATGTACGCGCGATGCTCGGCGAAGTCCGTAGACGACCCCAAGTGCGGTGAACGATGAAGCCCATTGATGAACCCTTCGACGACGACCTTCGCGAGCAGCTCCAGATTCCCGATCTTCGCGAGAACCGAAGGATCGAGAAAGCTGGTGGGCTGGGTCGCGACGGCGGTTGCCATGGTTTGATCCGGACTCGACTACATGCCCGACTTGGGCAGTGGTACGGCGCGGAGCAGCTTTTCGATGATCTGATCCGACGTGACGTGCTCCGACTGCGCGTGGAAATTCGTCAGCACGCGGTGGCGCATGACCGGCTTGGCCAGCGCGCGAATGTCGTCGAAGCTCACGTTGTAGCGCCCGTCCATGAGCGCGCGCGCCTTGCCGCCGAGGATCAGATGCTGCGGCGCGCGCGTGCTGGCGCCGTACGACACCCACTGCTTGATGAAGTCCGGCGCGTTCGGGCCGGGCCGGCTCGTGCGCGCGAGGCTCACCGCGTAGCGCGCGACCGGCTCGGCGATCGGCACCCGGCGAATGAGTTGCTGGAACGCGACGATGTCGGCGCCCGTGACCGCATGCTGGAAGCGATAATTCTGCACGGCGGTCGTCGTCGTGGCGACACGGACCTCGTCGTCTTCCGGCAGATAGTCCATGATGATGTGGAACATGAACCGGTCGAGCTGCGCCTCGGGCAGCGGATACGTGCCCTCGAGCTCGATCGGGTTCTGCGTGGCGAAGACGTGGAACGGCTCCTTGAGCGTGTAGGTCTTCCCCTGCACCGTCACGCGGTGTTCCTGCATCGCCTCGAGCAACGCGGCCTGCGTCTTGGGCGGCGTGCGGTTGATTTCGTCGGCGAGGACGATGTTGGCGAAGATCGGCCCCGGCGTGAACACGAGCCGTCGGCCGCCGGTTTCCGGATCGTCCTGGATGATGTCCGTGCCCGTGATGTCGCTCGGCATCAAGTCCGGCGTGAACTGGATGCGCGCGAACTTGAGATCGAGCACCTGCGACACGGTGTTGATCAATAGTGTCTTGGCCAAACCGGGCACGCCGACGATCAGGCTGTTGCCGCCGGTGAACAGCGACAGCAGCACGAGCTCGATCACCTCCTCCTGGCCGACGATCAGCTTGTGCAGCTCGGCGGTGATCTGGTCACGTCCGGTTTTTAGCCGGTCGGCGAGCGCGATGTCGTCGTGGGATTCGAGTGCCGGTGCCTTCGGAAGAGGCGAGATCGTCGAGGCCAAGAGAAATCTCGGTTGAAGTGGTTACCCTGCCAAACACAAAAAAACAAACTGCTTCACCGCAGAGACGCAGAGGAACGCTGAGGTCTGCTACGTCAATTCTGGAACACCCCTTTCAATTCTGGGCATTCCTAAGACAACGTGCCTCTGTGAATCCTCTGCGTCCTCTGCGGTGAAGGCTTTTGCCTTGTCGTCAATGAGTGAGCGCGTAGATCACGTAATTGATACCCAGCTTGTAGATCTCGTTCGCCTGTGCAATGGGCACAAAGCCCGATGCGGACCATTGCCACGACTCGCCGATGTCGTTGTCGACGTTGGCGAGCACTATCATGCGCTTCTTCGGGTCGTTGTCCTGATACACCGTCCAATACGTCGGTGGCTGTGTGCCGTACGCCGATCGCGACGGCCAAACGACCGCCGACTTCATGTCGATGTCGAAGAAGGAATGAAAGATCGGTTCGTTCCCGGTCAGCTGGACCCACTTCGCGTTCGGAATGGCCGCCGCCATGATCTGGCGCAGGTTCGTCCAGTCGTAGTTGCCGCCCCAGCCCTCACGGAAATCGTCGAAGATCATGAAGCCGCCCTTCAACAAATACGAACGGAACGCGGCGACCTCCTTCTCCGACGGATGCCAGCCGCCCGGTTCCGACATGTAGCTCACCGGGTACTTGAACAGCAGCGGGTCGTCCAGGGCGACCAGCACGCTCCCGACCATCGGGCCCTGCTCGATGAACGGATGCACGTTGGTGATGTCGCGAAGGATCTTCGAGAAGATTCTCTTCGGCGTCCGGATAATCGTGCGACCACCCCGGCCCTTCGCGGCCCGCCCAGTGCTCGTAGCCCTTGTAGCGAATGCGCGCGAACGTGAAGCGGCCGTCGTAGGGAACGTTGCCGGCGAACTCCGGCGGCTGGTACATCTCGTCGGAACTGCCGAAGTATCCGCCGAAACCGCCGCCGCGCTTCGGCCGAGTTTGCGCGGAGCCCGCGCCGAGCGCGAGGGCGCTGAGTGCGCACGCGATTCCCACGATTCGCCATCGATTCATGGTCGCTTCTCTCCGGCCTGCTTGGTCCGCGCGTCGTACAATGTCAGCAGCAACGTCTGCGCCTTCTCGAAATTCGGCGCTTCTTCCAGCGAGCGCAGCACGCTCGTGCGCGCATGCGCGTCATCGCCGGCCTCGTGCTGCGCGAGCGCCAGCTCGTACAACGCGGCCGCCTTGTCCACCGGGCCGAGCGCGACGATCGCCGCTCGCTCTCGCACCGTGCGCTGCTTGTCCCCCGCCGCGTGTGACAACTCGGCCAGCTTCTGATGCATGCCGACGTCGAACGGATTCACGAACATCGCGCGATCGAGCGCGTCCGCGGCGCCCTTCGCGTCGCCGAGCTGCTCGAGCAACGTCGCGAGCCGCTCCAGCGCTTTCAGGTTGGTCTCGGTGAGCGACGTCCACTTGACGAGCGCATCGGCTTCCTTGCGCTGGTCGCCTTTCTTCTGGTAGAGCGTCGCGAGAAGCGCGTACGGACTGTCGTCGCCGCCGTACTCGGGAAAGATCTCCCGCGCGCGCTCTACATATGGAATGGCCCGGTCGAGGTCGTTGTGCGTGATCAGCACCTCGCCCGTGAACAGTTGCACGCCGAAGTCGTTGGGCGACGTGGCGGCCATCGCGATCGCCGACTCGACCGGCGTGTTGGCCCCGATCTTCGGGGGCGTCTTCGTCGATCGAGGCGAGCACCGCCCCGAAGCGCGTGTTCAAGTACGTGTCGAACCGCTTGTCGAACGACTTGAGATCGGTGTTCAGAACTTTCTGGAACACCTGGTCCGTCGTCTGGCCGTCCTTGTACGCCTGGAGCATCCGCAGGATCGCCGGCTCGCCGAAGTCGCGCGCGATCAGCTCGCACACGAGCGACGCCTGGTAGTACGAGAACTGCACCTGCTCCGGATACGCGGGATGCATGAACCCGTCGTTCATCCGGCTCACCGGCACCAGCTTTCCCGCCTTGTACGCCGCGAGGAAATCGGGCGTCACGCCGAAGCCCCAGCCGGGCCGCGCGTGATGCTCTTCGTACACCGACAACCCTTCGCTCAACCACCGCGGAATCCGGTTGTCCGTGCTGCCGAGCGTGAACGTGTGCGCCAGTTCGTGCCACACGGTCGAGCCCCAGTTGAACGGACCGGCGTCCTTCGCCGCCGGCGAGTCGAACGCGAGCGTCGTCCCGAAGCTCACGCCCAGCGCGCCGAGTCCGGCGAGACCGACCGTGCGCACCGAGAAGTCGGCGTGACTTCTATAGACTTCGATTCGGACCGGCGGCGGCGGCGTATAGGCGTACTTCTTCTCGAACGTCGTGTACGCCTGTTCCGCGAGGTCGCGCAGGTAGATCGAGAGGATCGGCGACTCGTCCTTCTCGATCATGAACTGAAAACGCGGGCTCGCCGTGAGATCGTAGTTCTTGTACGTGTCGAGCAGGTCGAGCGTGTTCTTGACCCACACGTTGTACGGGTCGCCCTTGAACGACTTCTCGAGGCTCGCGCGTCCGGTGTCGATCTGGCCGAGCCGAAGCTGATTCATGCCGAGCACGCTCCAGGCGTGCCAGTCCTTGGCGTCGAGCGCGACGCCCTGCCGCGCGAAATCCGACGCGGACTTGTAGAGCCGCACGTCCGCCGCCAGCTCGGCGAGCGTCGCGTACAACTCGGCGTCGCGCGGATCGGCGGCGAGCGCGCGCTGCCTGAGCGTCTCGAACCCGGCTTGGTCGTGCGTGAGGAATTTGATCGCCGCCGCCACGGCCAGCGCGCGTTCGTTGACCGGATCCACCTTCAGCGCGCGGTCGATGTCGACCTGCGCCGCGGCGTAGTCCTCGAGGCCGAGCAACACCTCGGCGTGCAGGACGTGCGCATCCGGGTACTCCGGATTCACGGTCAGCGCGGCGCGAAGCAGCGAGTCGCCGCCGGCTTGGCCATCGGCCTGCAGCCGGCGCGCCGCGCCGAGCAGCGCGCGCGGGTCGTTCGGATTTGTCTGCAACACTTCCTCGAACGCCTTCTGCGCTTCCTCGAAGTTGTACTTGCGGAGGAACAGCTCGCCCAAGCGAATCTTCGCCGCGTCGTTGGACGGATCGACCGTCGTGGCGCGGTCGTACGCCTTTTGCGCGTCGTGGAAGAGTTGGGGATCGTTTTCGCCGAGGTATTCGCAGGCGATGGCGACGGCCATGAGGTCGTCGCTCGTCAGCTCGTTGCCGAGCGACCGGTTGTAGACGTCGATGAACTTGTCAAACTCCTTCATCGCCTGGTCGCGGTCGCCGCGGTCGTAGTGCAGCACGGCGAGATTGAGCGAAGCGATGAGGCTGTCCGGCGTCGACCGCGCGCGGACGAACGCGCTCTCCGCGGCCGCGCGCTTGCCCCGCGTGATCAATACTTCGCCGAGCGGATTCCAGACGATGCCGCCCCCCCCCTTTGGCGACAGCACCGCGCGGCGCCCCGCCGCTTCCGCTTCGTCGTACTTGCCGATGGCCGCGTACGCGCGGACGAGGTCGCGCTGAGACGCGGCCCAGTCGCTGTCGCTCGCCGGAACCTTGTTCAACGCGGCGATGGCCTGCTGATACTTGCCGCCGCGGAACAAATCGTGGCCGTCGTCCTGAGCGGCCATCGAACGCGGCGCGATCAGCGCCAACGCTAACGTGGCCGACATGGCGCCGCGGAGCGCAAGCCGCATCATCCGGACTTCCTCCCTTCCAGCTCGCGGATCGACTTCGACGTCCGCGCGAGGTGCACGAGCAGTACCTCGAGCGCGTCGTCGTAGGCGTCGGCCGTCATCGACGACTTCTTGCCGCGCAATTGGTCGATCTGATCCTCGACCGTGAACTTGTCCTTGTAGAGCGCCGAGAGCTGGGGATCGTTCGCGGCCGTCGTGCTGATCCCGCCGTCGAGGAAGAACCGCCGCGCGAGCAGGCCCTGCGCCGTGCGACCGTCGGGATCGCTCACGCCCGTCTTCGCGCCGACGTCGTCGAGCTGCGCGTGCTCCGTCTGAAGCTTCGTGTCGGTCTCGTACAGCCGCTTCGTCTCGGCCGCCGCGTAGCGGAACGCCTCGAGCAGCGAGACGCGCCCGTCTTTGTCGACATCGGCGACGTCCTTGGTGAGCGCGTCGATGAAGAATTGCGCGAAGTGCGACTCGTTTCGCTCGAAGCTGCTCTTCGTCGCCGTGATGACGACGCGATTCGGCGCGGACACGACGGGCAGCATGTCGCCGCTCGCGCTCGTCATGTCGATGAACGCCACTTTCTGCGTCTTGAACTTCGCCAGCATCTGCGCGAAGTCCGACGCGCTGAGATCGGGACCCGGGATGCTGATCTTGGACTCGGGTCCATCACCGCTTCCGTGGCCGATCAGAACGAGCACGATCTGATCGCCGACGCCCGCGCGGGAGGCGAGCTGCGACATCGCGCGCTCGACGTTCGTCTTGGTCGATTGCCCGCGGAAAAACGGCTTCTTCGAAACGCTGTCCTCGCCGAACCACTGAACCTCGGCCGGCGGAATGCCGAACCGCTTGTTCGCCGCGTCGGCCAGCGTCTGCGAAAGGTTCGTGAACGAGGCGACGTACTTCGCCTCCCCGCCCAACCCGCTCACGATCACGAGATGCGTCTGCGCGCGCAGCGCATGCCAAGCGGCAGCGCCAGCGGCCACCGCAATGCGCAGCGCGCGACGTCAGAAGCCGCGGTCCACCGGTCCACCGGTCCACCGGTCCACCGGTCATGCGAGCCCCCGCGACTTTCGATACGCCCACTCCGCGCTCACGAGCAGCACGAGCAACAGGAAGGTCGCCGGCATGTCCCACAGATCCATCTGATTCACGACCGTGACGCCGCGCTTGCTCATCGCGACATCTTCCGCGAGCGTGGACGCCGTCTCGGGTGTGTAGAAGCGGCCGCCCGTCTCCGTCGCGATGCGCTTGAGCAGCGGCGCGCGCATCTCGGCGTCGAAGTACTCGGTGTTGAGGTCCGCGACGCGCAGGTAGGTCGTGTCGCCCGCGGATACACCGTTGGGGAGCGTCGCGGTGACGTGGATCGAGTAGATCCCGCCCTGATCGGGAGTGAACGTGCCGCGGTACTCGCCGTCGCGGTCGATCGCCCAGTCGAGCGGGAGGTCGCGCGAGACCCCGCTGTCGCTGGTGATGTGCGCGACGACCTTCGCGTCGTTGCGGGCGATGAAGATGCTGTCCATCACCGTCGTACGGATTGCGATCGGCGACCGGGGGTTGGCCTTGTCGGTCGGCAGCGACACGACGACGCGCCCCGGCGAGTCGCTCGTGATCCAGCGCAGCATCTGGCGCCAGAAGCGCGAGTACGTGTCGTCGTCCACCGGCGTGCTTGGGATCCATCTGCCAGACCCACGAGTCCTGGATCGGGAACGCCACCGACAGCCCGCGGCCGTACCGCTGATACACGAGCACCGGCTGGTCGTAACTCCGCACCGGAGCACCCGGCATTCCCGCGCGTCCGCCGGACGCGATCGATCCCGTGACGAGCGTGACCGCGCCCGGCTTCACTTCGCGGATGCGGTTTACCGTGGTGACGGGCGGGAGCGATTTCCAGCGCTCCGCCGAGCGAGACGGCGTCGCGGCGATCTGCGCGACCGCATGGCTCTCGCCGGCCGGCGTCAGCGCGACCTTCAAGTTGGCGAAGAACGTGAGCGAGTCCGGCACGGCGTCGCCCGTGATCACCACCGGCATCACGTCGGCGAGCGGCGTCCCGGCGTATCCGCCCTCCGCGAACGCGCGCCGGCCGCCGAGCAGCAGGAGACCGCCGCCGCGCACGTTCACGAAGTCGGCGAGCATCGCAAGCTGGTCGTGCGTGAAGAAGCTCGCTTCCACATCGCCGAGGATGATCGAGCGATAGCGGAACAGCTCGGCCCGCGTCTTCGGGAAGCCCGTCACGAGATCGTTGGCGCTGTCTACGTTCAAGCGGTAGAACTTGTTCTCCGCGGTCCGCTGGAGCGTGACGATCTGCAGGTTCGAGTCGGCTTCGACGGCGGCACGGATGAACTTCATCTCGGGGCGCGGCGTGCCCTCGAAGTACAGCACGCGTTCGCGGTCGTCGCGCACGTCGACGAGCGCCTGCTGCGCGTTGTTCTGCGTGACCTGCTCGCCCGGCTGCGCCGGAATTCGGAAGGTGAGCGACCGCGCGCCGGGGTCGTTCGCCGCGACGCTTATTCTCACGGGCGCAACGTCGCCGTCGGGCGGCAGCGTGATCGAATCGCGCGATACGATGCGCCCGCCGTCCTCGACGACCAGCGGGACCTTCTGCCCCGAGTAGCCGCGCTGCCGGACCATGATGTCGGCGACCAGCGTCCCTCCGCGAAGCACCGACGGCGACGTCTCGACCCGCTGGATCTCGATGTCCTTGTCGAACCGGTCCGCGCCGAGCCCGATGGTGAATATCGGAACCGACTTCGCGCGAAGCGCCAGCAGCTCGTCGCCCATCGGGGCGCGGGAGTTGTCGGCGCCGTCGCTCACGACGACGAGACCCGACAACGGAACCGCGTCCAACTCCTGGCGTGCCTGCTCGACGGCGTCGGCGACGTGCGTCTCGCCGGCGTCGAACGTGAGCGCGGTCGCGCTGTCGATTCGCTGAGCGCCGGACGAAAAGCGGAACACCCTGACCTGGAATTTCTTCCGCAGCGACGCAAGCAGCGCGCTATCGGGGCCGCCGAACGCGTGCTCGGCCCATGCGCTGCGCGGTTGCCCGTTGCGGTCGGCGATGCGCATGCTGCGCGAGTCGTCGATCAGGACCCCGACGTAGTTGCGCTGCGGAACGGCCGCCGAGAGGAGCAGCATCGGCCGCATCAGGCAGGCCAGCAGCACGACGAGGGCAGACACCCGAAGCGCGCCCAGGACCCACCGATCGCGGCGCGTACTCTTGGCCCGCACGCCTGCGTAACTCAGAACGGCGGGCACGCCGATGGCGGCCGCCGCGAGGAGCAGCAGCAGCACCGAAAACGGGACGCCCAGCGCCAAATTGCCGTTGGCGAACTCGCTCGGCCGGTACTTGAACAGGAAGTGGAAGACGGCTTCGAACAATGGACGAAATGAGGGTTGCTAAGAAGGTTGAGACACGCGCAGACAACCGCCAGTTCCTTCACCCGAGCAACTACATTTTCCCTACATGCGCGCCCGATATCTCACGGCGGACGTTTTCACCGACCACCGCTTTGGCGGCAACCAGCTCGCGGTCTTTCCCGATGCTCGAAACATCGAGCCGGGACTCATGCAAAACATCGCGCGGGAGTTCAACTACTCCGAAACGACGTTCGTGCTCCCGCCCGACGACCCGAGCCATACCGCCAAGGTGCGCATCTTCACCCCCGGCGGCGAGTTGCAGTTTGCCGGCCATCCCACCGTGGGCACCGCGCACGTGCTCGCCGCGACCGGCGTCATTCCTTTGAAGGGATCCGAGACTCGGATCGTTTTCGAGGAAGGCGTGGGACCCGTTCCCGTCACCATACGGGCGACGAACGGCCAGCCGGAGTTTGCACAGCTGTCGGCGGCCAAGCTGCCCGAAGTCGGGCCTCCCCCCCCATCCAGAGAAACACTCGCGGCAATGCTCTCGTTGGCCGACGCCGACGTACTCGGCGGAGCCACGCCTCCCGAGTCGGTCTCATGCGGTACGCCGTTTCTCTTCGTTCCGCTGCGGGATCGGGGCGCGGTCGGACGGGCGCGCATCCGCGGCGACCTCTGGGAGACGGCGCTGTCGGGCTATGTGACCGACATGGTCTTCCTGTTTGCGATGGACCCCGAGCACCCGGGGCATCACGTTCGCGCGCGGATGTTCGCTCCCGGAATCGGCGTGACGGAGGACCCCGCCACAGGGAGCGCCTGCGTCGCACTCGGCGGATATCTTGCGGCACGGGATCCCAGAACCGACGGCACGCTGAAGTGGATCGTCGAGCAGGGGTTCGAGATGGGTCGGCCGAGCATCCTCGAGGTCGAGGCCGACAAGAAGGCGGGGCGCACGACCGCCGCGCGCGTCGGCGGACGGACGGTGTTGGTCTGTGAGGGGGAGATGACGCTGTGACGATCGAGTCGAAGGGCGACCTGGCCGGCATGCGAGCCGTGGGCTTGCTGGTTGGCCGAGCGCTCCAGGAGATGAAGAACGCGCTTCGCCCCGGGATGACGACCGCCCAGCTCGACGACGTCGGCGCGGCGTTTCTCGAGAAAGCACGGCGCTCGGTCCGCGCCGCAACTGACCTACGACTTTCCCGGCTTCAACTGCATCAGCGTGAACGACGAGATCGTGCACGGAGTGCCCGGGCCACGCCGGATCTCCGCGGGCGACGTCGTGAAGATCGACGTCACCGCCGAGCTCGATGGACTCTTCGCGGATTCGGCGATCAGCGTTCTCGTGCCGCCGGTCTCACCGCGGGGACTGAGGCTCGTTCGCTGCGCGCGCTCGGCGTTCGACCGCGCCCTGTCTCGCGCCACCGCGCAGCTGCGGATCGCCGAGCTGGGAAGGACGGTCGAAGACGAAGTGAACCGCTGGGGACACTCGGTCGTTCGCGACATGACGGGACACGGCGTCGGCCGTGCGCTCCACGAGGAGCCCGCTGTGCCGAACTTCTACAGCCCGCTCATCCCGGGCCGGCTCGAGGAAGGAATGGTGATCGCGCTCGAGCCGATCATCAGCGAGCGGCCGACCGCGCTCGTCGAAGACGACGACGGTTGGACGATCCGCACCGCCAACGGCTGTCTCGCCGCACACCACGAGCACACGATCGTGATCCGCCAAGGCGGCGCCGAGGTGCTGACGCTCGCCGCGTAGCACGCGACTTCAGGTTTGAAGCCGCTCTTCCATTTCGTCGAGGCTTCGCGGCCAGTCCTGCCCGAGTAGCCGCGAGAGCGCGCGGTCGGCGAGCAGCTTGCCTTCGGTTTGGCAGGTGGCGCAATAGTTGGTCTCGTTGTCGGCGTAGCGGATTCGCTGAACGGGTGAGCCGCACACGGGACATGGCTGGCGATACTTGCCGTGCACCGCCATCTCCGGGCGGAAGGCCGTCACCTTCTCGGGGAACGCGCCGCCCGCGTCGGCGCGCAGACGGTCCGTCCACTCTCGAAGCGTCGCGACGGTCGCCGAAAAGAGACCGGCGATCTCGTCGTCGGACAGGCGGCCGGTGAGCTTGACCGGCGACATGCGCGCCCGATGGAGGATTTCGTCGGAGAAGGCGTTGCCGATTCCGCTGAAGAGACGCGGATCGGTGAGCGACCGTTTGATGGTGTGGTTCTCCGAGCGGAGGCGCGCGGCGAATTGCTCGACGGTCGCGTCGAGAACCTCGAGCCCGCCGCGATCGATCGCGGCCAGGGCGTCGCCGCCGCGCACGAGGGAGAGCGACGCACGCCGCTTCGACCCGGCCTCGGTGAGCGTGAGCCAACCGTTGGGGAATCCGAACGCGGCCAGATCGCTCTTTTTCGGTCCCTTTTTGCCGGCCGGGATCCAGTGGAGGCGTCCGGCGATCATCAGATGAAGGACTATGAAGAGCTCGTCGTCGAAGCCAAGGACGATCCGCTTTCCCAGCCGATCGACGCCCAGTACTGGCCTCCCGACGAAGGCGTCGAGCGTCGGTTGGACGGTGCGGAGCAGGAAGGGCGTCTGGATGAGGACCGTCTGCAGCGGCTGCGCGACGACGCGCGCCCGGATCGCCTCGACGTAGACCGTGATGTCAGGCAACTCAGGCATGTCGAGAAACGTACAGTTGTCATGCGCCGCCCGGCTGGCGCAGTGCGCGCTCCGTCACCTGGCTGACGCGTCTCGGCGGCGGGTGCGCGCGGACGCACACCACTACGGAGCCCACCGGTCGGTGGTGGGCACAGACCGTACACCACTACGAAGCGCCGGTGGGGTGGTCGGCGCGGACCGTACACCACTACGAAGCCTACCGTTCGGTGGTCGGCGCGGACCGTACACCACTACGAAGCCCGCCGTTCGGTGGTCGGCGCGGACTGTACATCACTGCGAAGCGTACCGTTCAGTGGTGAGCGCGGACCGTACACCGGTACGATGCGCCCGTTCGGCGGTGGACGCCGACCGTGCACCAGCGTGACGCGTCCGGTCCACGACAATGGTGCAGCATGAACCTGCCGTAACTGTCCCGTGCCGGACTGCACGCCGCCGGAGTCACGGGTCGCACGCGAAGAGTTCTCGCTCGCGGCGAGTG
Source organism: uncultured Gemmatimonadaceae bacterium (assembly GCA_963736315.1). Lineage (GTDB taxonomy): Bacteria > Gemmatimonadota > Gemmatimonadetes > Gemmatimonadales > Gemmatimonadaceae > JAQBQB01. Next base: position 1,099,301 of record CAVTOB010000003.1, read on the forward strand.
GTGCAGCAGTGTTCGCGGACGGTTACGCGGCCGGCGCGAGCGGTGAACCGACGCGCGCGAGCGGTGAACCGACGCGCGCGAGCGGTGAACCGACGCGCGCGAGCGGTGAAGCGACGCGCGCGACCGGTGCAACAGTTTTTGTGGACGGTGACGCGTCCGCCGCCAACGGTGAAGCGACGCGCGCGACCGGTGCAACCGTTTTAGCGGACGCTGACACGTCCGACGCCAAAGGTGACGCGTCCCACCCGAGCGGTGAAGCGACGCGCGCGCCGGGTGCAGCAGCCTATCCGGCCGCGACTCGGGCTAGGCCAAGCGCTGTGTCAACCGTTTTCCCGCGACCGGTGTCTGATGGGCAAAGCTCCCTCAACGCCTCAGGGGAGCGACACGACACTTGGCGCCGACACCGCGGGGATAGCGTGGCGAACACCGACCTCGAGCTCCTGCAGGGCACGCTCGACCTGCTGATCCTCAAAACGCTGACGTGGGGCCCGCGCCACGGCTACGCGATCGCGTCGTGGATCCGCGACACCACCCAACAGCGACTCCAGATCGAGGACGGCGCCCTGTACACCGCCCTCCATCGAATGGAAAAGCGCGCGTGGATCGAGGCCGAATGGGGGCTTTCCGACAACAACCGCAAGGCGAAGTACTACCAACTCACGTCGCAGGGCCGGCGGCAACTGCGATCCAAGACCGCCGTGTGGACGGAGTACGCGAGCGCGGTTTTCCAGGTGCTGCGGACGGACTGACGACAATGACTCGCCGATTTCCCGGATTGAGACGGCTGCTGCGCATCGAACGCGGAGCCGCGACCGTGGACAGCGCGGTCGACGACGAGCTGCGGTTCCACTTCGACATGACTGTGAGGGAGCTCATGGCCGGCGGAATGACACCCGACGACGCGCGTCGCGAGACCGAGCGGCGCTTTGGCGACGTTCAGCGCACGCGCGAACGACTCACGACGATCGACCGCGCACGAGTCGGAAAGGAACTCCGCGCCGAGTGGTGGAGCGCATTCGCGCAGGACTTCCGGTACGCGCTGCGCGGCCTGAGGCTCAAGCCGTGGTTCGCGGTCGCCGTCATTCTCACACTCGGCCTCGGCATCGGCGCCAACGCGGCGATGTTCGGCATCGTCGACCGCTTGCTCTTCCGGCCGCCGACGTTCCTGAACGCGCCGGCGCGTGAGACGCGGATCTATCTGGTGCGGTCGATCAGGGGCACCGAGAGCGCGCAGAGCTACACCGGCTACCGGCGCTACCTCGATCTGCGCGAAACCACGACGTCGTTCGACGCGATGACGCCCTACTACGTGAACAAGGCGGCCGTCGGCACGGGCGAATCGACCACGGAAATGCGCGTCGCCGTGAGCGCCACCGACCTCTGGAAGATGTTCGACATCAAACCAGTGATCGGCCGCTTCTTCACGGCCGGAGAGGACGTGCCGCCGGCGGGAACGCGCGTCGCCGTGCTCTCCTACGCGTATTGGCAAACCGAATTCGGCGGCCGCAAAGAGGCGCTCGGCACGCTGATTGACATCGGCCCGGCGAAGTACACGATCGTCGGCGTCGCGCCGGAAGGTTTCAACGGATTCGACCTCGACCCTGTCGTCGCGTTCGTTCCGATCTCGGCCGAGAATGGCGCGACGGGGCGCGGAGGCGACAAGAACCCGTGGTACGGCACGTACAACATGACATGGTTCGAGGTCTTCGCGCGCCGCAAGCCGGGCGTCACCGAGGCCGCCGCCACGACCGACCTCACCAACGCGTATCGACAGAGCTATCTGAAACAGGTCGCGCTGAACCCGAAGAACTCGCCTTTCGCGATCGCCAAGCCGCACGCGATGGTCGGGCCCGTACTTCGCGACCGCGGTCCTAATGAAGGAAGCGACGCGAAGGTCGCGAGCTGGTTGATCGGCGTCGCGGCGATGGTGCTTCTCATCGCGTGCGCCAACGTCGCCAACCTTCTCCTCGCCCGCGCGCTGAAGCGCCGCCGCGAGATCGCCGTCCGCATCGCGCTCGGCGTGAGCCGCGCGCGACTGCTGATGCAACTGCTCATCGAGAGTCTGTTGTTGTCGGTCCTCGGCGGAGCCCTGGGACTGGTTATCGCGCAATGGGGCGGGCTCGCGATGCGGCGGCTGTTGCTCGGCCAGGACGATTCCGGACCGGCGGCCTTTGTGGATTCGCGACTCCTATTCTTCGCCGCCGCGCTCGCGCTCGTCGCCGGCGTGCTGACGGGACTCGTTCCGGCGTTTCAAACCGGGAGGGGCGACGTCGCGTCGGCGCTCAAGGCCGGCGTGCGAGAGGGCGTCGTACATCGGTCGCGTCTCCGCGCCGGACTGTTGATCGCGCAGGCGGCGCTCTCTGTCGTGCTGCTGATCGGCGCGGGCCTCTTCCTGCGCAGCTTGTCCAACGTCGAGAACGTGCGAATGGGGTACGACGCCGACCGGTTGCTCTACGTCGGCCCGAACGCGCGCGGGGTGACGCGCGATTCGCTCCAGAACATCGCGCTGCGGCACGCGCTGCTCGCCAAGGCGCAGTCGCTCGCCGGCGTCGAGCACGCGACGTTGGCGCTCACCGTTCCCTTCCGGTCGAGTTGGGACTTTGCCTTGTATGTAGCCGGCATCGACTCGGTGACCAGGCTGGGCAGCTTCACGCTGCAAGCCGGCTCGCCGGATTTCTTCGCGACCATGGGGACGCGGATTCTTCGCGGCCGCCCGTTCGACGCGACCGATGGCGAGCACACCCCGCGTGTCATGGTGGCGAGCGAATCGATGGCGAAGAAGCTCTGGCCGAACGAAGACGGCATCGGCAAGTGCGTGCGCATCAACGCGGACACGGCGCCCTGCACCACAGTGATCGGCATCGCCGAGGACGTCCGTCGGCAGAATATCGCCGAGACGGAAATGCACTACTACATGCCCGCCGACCAGTTCCAGCCGAACATCGGCGGACTCTTCGTTCGAACGCGTGGACCGGCGGCGAACAAGGCCGAGGAAGTGCGCCGAGCGCTCCAGCCTCTCATGGACGGCGGCTCATACGTGACCGTGACCCCGATGACGACGATCATCGCCACCCAGATCCGTTCGTGGAAACTTGGCGCGCTGATGTTCTCGATCTTCGGCGCGTTGGCGTTGGTGCTCGCCGCGATCGGTCTCTACAGCGTGATCGCGTACAACGTCACGCAGCGGACGCACGAGATGGGGGTGCGCGTCGCGCTCGGCGCGCAGGCGCGCGACGTGATTCGTCTGATCGTGAGCGAAGGCCTTCGCATCGTGCTGCCGGGCGTCGCGCTGGGAGCGGTGCTCGCCCTGCTGGCGGGGAAGTGGATCGCGCCGCTGCTGTTCGAGGTGTCGCCGAAAGATCCGCCGGTGCTCGTCGGCGTTGTGGCGATACTCGTCGCGGTCGCGACGATCGCGAGCTGGGTTCCGGCGCGCCGGGCGGCTCGCGTGGATCCGAACCAAGCGTTGAGAGCGGACTAGTCGGCGTCCGCTCTCGACGCTCGAGCCGCTGCTAGCGGCGCGCTTCCAAGCCCTTCTTGGCGCTGCGGCTCCGGTCGCTCGCCGACGCGGCGCTGCGGCCGCCCTTGCGCGACGGCTCGTGGTTTTCGGCCTTGCCCCGGCCGGACCCCGACTTCTTGCCGCCGCCCGTTTCGGCGTTCACGGTCGCCCACGCGCGACGTGCGGATTCCTTCGCCGTCGCGCCCCGTCCTTCGTAGCCCTTCTCGATGTGCTCGGCCTGCCGCTTCTGCTTGTTCGTGTACGAGCTCTTGTCGCCTCGTGGCATCATGTCCCCCTGAAATTCCGTCCAGAAATTTGGCGAGCGGTGATCGAGGGACGTGCACTCGCACGCGTCGTGCCGCCCGCGCCTCGACGCGGCGATCATCGCCGGCCATTGACGATGCGCGGCACCGCAGGGAGCTTCATCGGGCCTCATCAACGTGAAACGGAGCGCAGTCGATGTTGTTCCTGATCCTCGCCACGGCTCTGCTGCAAGGTTCCTCGACGCCGGCGCCGGATTCCACCGGCGTTCGCAACCCCACCTTCTCGCGCGACGGGCGTCTCGCCGTGAGCGTCACGGGCGACATCTGGGTCGTCTCGAAGTCGGGCACGTGGCAGCGGGTGACGTCGGGGCCGGCGTGGGACCGCGAGCCGGCTTGGACGCCCGACGGCGCGGCGATTGTCTTCTCGTCGGATCGATCGGGCAAGTTCGATCTCTGGCGCGTCGCCATGCGCGCGGACCAGGGCGCCGAGCAGGCGCCCGAGCGACTCACGTCGTCTTCGCTGGCTGACGCGGAGCCAACCGTGCTGCGCGACGGGCGGATCGTGTTCGTCCGAGGCCGCCTGGGGGCGGCTCGTCTCTGGGTTCGCTCGACCACCGGCTCGGAGTCCCGCCTCACGAAGGATTCCGCCGCCGAGGCATGGCCCGCGGCTTCGCCTGATGGCGGGCGCATCGCGTACGTCTCGATCGCCGCCGCGTCGAGAAAACTTCACGTGCTCGCGGTGGACAACGGCCAGGACAGCACCGTGCTGACCGACGCGAGAGTCGAGCGCCCGACGTGGTCGCCGGCCGGCGACCGACTCGCGTGGACGGCGACGGGCGCGCGGGGCGCGGTCTACGTCTCGCCGCTCGACGGCCGCTATGTCAACGTCGCCAGCGCTCGGCACGCCGAGTCCGCGTGGAATCCCGACGGAAAAACGATCACGCTCGCCGATCTGCCGGCAGCGGAGCCGATCGCCCCGGTCGGCTACAATGGCGATCCGGATCGCACGGGCGATCGCGAAGCGAATCTTCTCTCGTCGGTCGGCGGGCGCATGTGGACGATAGCCGCGCCGGTCTCGCCCGATCTGGGGCTCGTCGAGCAGCACGGATCGCCCGGGGTCGATCGCGCGATGCGCAACGCGGACACGTTCGATCAGCTGTGGGATCGCACGGCCGCGCTGTACTACTCGGCGGCGGACGCGGCCCCGCGGCGCGCGCAATGGGAATCGCTCAAGGCCAAGTACCGTCCGCGGGCCGTCGCCGCGAAGACGGACGACGAGCTCGCATCGGTGTTGCACGATCTGCTGCGCGAGCATCCGCCGTACAGGCAGCCGGCCACCGGGCGCGCCGCCGTGTCGAGCGCGCATCCCGTCGCCACGGCCGCGGGACTCGAGATGCTGGCGAAGGGCGGCAACGTGGTCGACGCGGCGGTCGCCGTCTCGTTCGCGCTCGGCGTCGTGGAGCCCGACGCGAGCGGCCCGGGCGGATACGGCCAGATGCTCGTCTACACGCAGGGTCTCGAGCGTCCGCAGCTCATCGAGTTCATGACGCGTGTACCAGAAGACGCCGGTCTGACCAACACGTCGCTGCTCACGAACGGACGCCTGCCCGACGGCGGCCCCGCGGTGGCGAACGTGCCCGGCACGGTGGCCGCGATGTACCTCGCGTGGCAGAAATTCGGCAGCAAGAAGATTCCGTGGGCCGATCTGCTGCAGCCGGCGATCCGCGCGGCGCGCGACGGCTACGTCGTGAGTGAGGGGCTGGCGACCACGCTCGCCACCGAGCGCGACCAGTTTCTCAAGTACGACGGAAGCCGCGCGCTCTTCTTCCGCAACGGCGAGCCGCTCCACGCCGGCGACACGCTCAAGAATCCCGACCTCGCCTGGACCTTGGATCAGATCGCGCGCGGCGGAGCCGACGCGTTCTACAAGGGCGAGATCGCGACGAAGATGGTCGCCGATCTTCGCGCGCACGGGAACGTGATGAAGCCGAGCGACCTCGCGCGATATTTCGCCGCGGAGCGCGATCCCGTGTCGAGCACGTACCGCGGATACACGCTGTTCTCCAGCGCGCCGCCGGTCGCCGGCGGCGCCGAGCTCGCGTCGAAGCTCAACTCGCTGGAAGCGTTCGGCTCGCTGCAACCGTATCCCGACGACGCCACCTCGCTGCACGCGATGATCGCGGCGTGGCAGCTCGTGCCGTCGACGCGCAACCGCATCGCCGACCCGGGGCTCTGGTCCACGAACGTGGAGCCGTTCACGAACAAGGACACGGCGCGGGCTCGTTGGCGCTGCTTCGACCGCGACAAGGCGATCAGCCTGGCGACGCTGCGCGGCGACACGCTCCGCTGCGGCGACAGCGTGAAGACGGCAAGCGTCGAGCTGGCGCGTCCGCCCGAGTGCATCGCCCACGGCTACGACGCCAACCAGGCCGCGTCGTGCCGATCCGCTGGAACGACCGCGTTCGTCGTCGCCGACGCGGCGGGGAACGTCGTGGCCACGACGCAGACGCTCGGAACGTGGGGCGGGAATTTCTACGTGTCGCCGGGATTGGGATTCATCTACAACGACAAGCTGTCGTCGTATGGGACGGAACCGGGCGGCTACGGCTCGCGTGTGCCGTTCGCGCGGCACGGCAGCACGATCGCTCCGACCATCGTCTTCGAGGGCAGCGGACGGTCGCGACACGCCGTCATGGCCGTCGGCGCCGCCGGCAACGCGTGGATCACGTCGGCCGTTTATGAAACGCTCATCGGCATGATGGACGAACATCTCGGTCCGCAGGCCGCGCTCGAGCTGCCGCGTTTCCTGGTGGGTGGCGGCGGCGGCGGCGGACGCGGCGGTGGCCGAGGCGGAGCGCCCGCTCCGGCGCCGACCGGAGCGACCATCCAACTCGAAGACGGCTTTTCACCGCAGGTGATGAAGCGGCTCGGCGAGCTCGGATATCGCACCCAGCTCGTTTCGCTGCCGGGCGAACTGCGCGAGGGGTACGGCGCGGCGGTGCGCATCGAGGGCGGACGCGTTACCGCTGGCGCGGATCCGCGGCGCGCGGGCGCGGCCGGCGCGATTCCGTGAGACGACCGCGACGACGCGGCACGCGAGCTAGCGAGGGTTCTTCGTTCCTTTCTTCGGCGCGCCCGGCGTCGCTGTCTTGGGTGGCATCGTCATCCCCGGCATCGTCGCGCCTGGTTGCATGCCCGGCTGCCCTGTCGAATCGGGAACGGTGGGAACGTCGGACAGATGCTCCTGAACCACGTACCAGCGCGATCCGCGCTTCTCGAACGCGGCGGTCCAGGCGCCCGCGATCACGTGCGGCTGGTTTTGCGGAGTGAGATGAGGGATGTGGTACGTGGCGGTCATGACCGCGGCGTTTGGAGCGAGGACATCCACCACCATCTTGTCCCAGACCCACTGGGGCTGTCGCATGTTGACGCCGACGTTGTCCCAGAACGCCTTGATCCCCATCGCCAGCGTGTCGCGCGACGTCGTCATGCGGCCGGCCGAGGCCGAGACGACGGGACCGGCGGGCGGATAGAGGCTCAGCATGCGCTGCGCGACGTCGGGCTTCGACAAGTCGTAGGCGGCCTTCACCTGCCGCGCCAGCGAGTCGGCGATGGTGCGACGATCCTCCGGCGAAAGCGACGATGAAGCACACGCGGCGGCCGTGAGCGTGAGACCGATCGCGGCCGCGCGCCAGCACGCGGTCACTTCTTCCCCGTGTACTTGATCTCGACGGCCTTCCACTCCGGCACGGCGCCGAAGCTCAGATAGCTGGCCGCGGTCATCGCGTCGGCTGACGTCTGCTGGATGACGGTGCGTTGGTGCCACGTGTCGCCGGCCAGCGGATAGTCCGCCTTCAACTCGAACTGCTTCGTCTTCTCGTCGTAGTTGCCCGTCTCGGCGATTCGGATCGAGTTGGTGCTCGAGATGCGCGTGGCTTCGTATTTGTGCGAGTCGGTATTGAATCCGGTCCACGCCAACGTCGTGAACGGCGCGCCGTTCAGCGTGCCTTCGATTCTCTCTTCGACGAAGAGTCCGTTGAGGATTGGTCGAATGGTGGACGTGCCTTTTGCGGTAAGACCGGGCCGGCCGGGCTGAACCCAGAGCGTCATTTCCACGTCCCAGGTGCCGCTCATCGCCGAGAGTCGAGCGTGGTCGGGGTCGGCGCCAGGCCTCGGCGGCGTCTGCGCGCCGACCGGGGCGTTTCCGGTGACGATCGCGCCTGCGATGGCAAGAGCGACAAGCAGGCTGGTACGTGGACGGATCATGAAAGCCTCCCGGGCGCGTGCGGCGGTGGCGAGGATTCTAACAGGTTTCTTTCTTGCCGGGGTCGGATCGTGAGGGTCGCCGCTGGAGCGCGTGTCCTCTCAAACGGACGCGCGCGTCCGCCGTATGAGACGCCGTCAGGGAACCAAGTTTTCGTATTGACAGTTTACAAGTGGCGCGTGGTGTGCCATTGTCACCAGTCGGCTGTCGCGCGCCCGACGCGCGAAGTCGTCCCGCCCTGGGGGGCTATGATGCGGAAACTCGTGTCCTTGGTGCTCGGATCGACTGCGATCGCGGCGCTCGCGTGCGGCAAATCCAAGTCGAACGCGACCGCCGTCAACGATGACCTGAAGCGCGACCTGCAGTTGGCGACGCAGTCGCAGGCGATTCAGATCAGCCCGGACGAAATCTCGCCGCGGAGCCATCAAGAGATGGCGGTCAGGCCCAGGAAGGCGCCTGACGGACCGCGCACGATCCGGAGCGAGCACCCGACGCGGAAGGCGTCGGCGACACCGGTCGAAGCCGCCGAGATCAAGACGCAGCTGCCCCCGGCGCAAGTGATGGCGTCCACGGCGACGTCACCGTCGCCGTCCGCGACGCCGTCGCCGGATGCGCCGCCGCTGGCTCGGCCGTCGCCGCTGCCCGCTCCGAGCTATCCGTCGACTGCTCCGATTCCCGAGAACGGCGGAAGCGGCGTCGGCGCAGTTCTCGGCGGGATCTTCGGCGCGGTGATTCGCGGCGGCGTGGTCGGCGATGACGACCACTGCGATCCGCGGCACCCGCCGCGCACCGGCCGCCCGATCGGCAGCGGGGCGCTTCCGCCTGGCACAATCGGTCGCAGCCCAATTTTCGGCGGCGGGCGTCGGTTCTAATGCGCTGAATTGAAAAACGAAGGGCTCCGAGAGGGGCCCTTCTTCATTTCCGGCAGCGACGAACACCAGGTGTGTCGGCTTGGGGTCCTCGGTCTCCATGTTCTCGGTTCAGAGGGTTGGGTTCGCTGAACGTGTCCTTTCAATTGACCCCGTTTTGATGCTACAGTAGTCCCATGCGGTGCCCCACGCGCCGCGACCCACTGGTTGCGGCATTTGCCCTCGCCCTCGTGCCGGCGGTTGGTCTCACGCAGGCGGATTCGGCGCGGACGACACTTCGCGGCCGCGTGATCGACGCGCGCACGACGCGCCCACTTCCCTCGGTCGTCGTAGCGATCACCGTCGGCGCCGATACGATCGGACGAGCACAGACGGACACAGGTGGAACGTTCGCCGTGTCGGCGGGCGCGCGCGCGACGACGCGACCGGTCTTTCATTTCACGCTCCCCGGCTACCGAACCGACTCGCTTGCCGCGGACGCGGCGACCGTCGCGCATCCGCTGCGCGTCGCGATGACGTCGACGTCGGCCAACACCATCGCCTCGCTCAGCCCCACGAAGGTCGTCGCGTCGAAGGGCACGACCGACTTCGATCGTCGCGTCGCGCGACACACGGGCGGCGTGTTCATCACCGAGGCGGACATCGCGAAGCGTCAGCCCGTCCGCACGTCGGACCTCTTCAAGACCATTCTCGGCGTTTCGGTGCGCGACAGCGGCGGCGTGCTCCAGCTCGTGTCCAATCGCGGCCTTCGCGCTTCGTTGTCGGGAACGGCAACAACACCTGGCACGGGCGGCCGAGGGACGGCGAATGTGAGGGGCGCGCCGCCCGCGGCGCGTGGTACGCCGTCGCAATTCACGTTTGACGACTCGTCGAGAGGTCCCTCGGTAGACGGACGCAAATGCGTGCTACGTGTCGGACTCGATGGGCAGCTCATGGATCCGTCCTTTTCCGTCGACGAGATCCCCGTGAGCTCGATCCGCGGCATCGAGGCGTACGTCGGCGCGGCGACGATTCCCATCGAATTCTCCACGGTGCAGCCCGACGCGCCGTGTGGAGTCGTGATGGTCTGGACGCGCAATCAGGGGCCGCGTGCGCCCTGATCGTCTCGCTCGGTACTGCGCCGTCGCGGCGAGTCTCGCGCTCCTCGGCGCGGCGCGCGCCGACGGGCAACGCCTGACCGGAACCGTCACCGACCAGGGCGCGCGCGTGCCTGGCGCGATCGTGATGCTCGTCGCGGGCGACGGCTCCATTGCGGGACGGGCCGTGTCGAAGGAAGACGGGAGCTTCAGCGTGAGCGCGCCGCGCGAGGGCAGCTACTCGATTCGCGTGCTGCGAATCGGATTTCGTCCGACGACCGCCGGGCCGGTCGAGTTGCACGCCGCGACGCCGATGCGCCACGACGTACCCTTGTCGGGCCGCGTCCGGGTGCTGCCGTCAGTTCAGGTGACGGACCGCGGCCAGTGCCAAGTCCATCCCGACTCCACCGCGATCGCGTTTCGTCTCTGGGACGAGGCGCGCATCGCGCTGCTGGCCACGGTCCTCACCGAATCGGAACCGCTCGGCGTTCGTATGACGCACGACGAACGCACCTTCGACGCGAGCGGCGCCAAGGTGCTCGTCGATTCGGCATCCACCGCGGACGGATCGTCGCGAAAGCCGATCGTCACGCTGACACCGGACTCGCTCGCGCGAGGCGGCTACACAACGAACGACGACCATGGCGGCACCACGTACTGGGGACCCGACGCGAACGTGCTCCTCTCCGAATCGTTCGCGTCGACGCATTGTATTCGGCCGGAGCTCCCGCCGGCCGACACCGGCGCGTTGACGGGCGTGCTCGGCGTCGCGTTCGAACCCGCCGAAGCGAAACGCGGCCACGTGGACGTTCGCGGCGTCCTGTGGATCGATCGGCAAAGCGCAGAGCTTCGATCGCTCGACTACACGTACGTGAACGTCGCGTCGGTCGTCGAGCGCGCGCACGCCGGGGGACACGTGGAATTTCTGCGCCTCCCCGATGGAACGTGGACCGTCAGCCGCTGGTGGATCCGCTCGCCGATCGTCGAGACGAGGGCCTTTCTCGAACCGTCGACCGTTCCCGGCGCGCCGCCGGGCCAGCGGACGAGTCACCGTTTGATCGGAGTCCACGAATCGCGTGGCGACATCCTCGAGTTGCGGCGGGGCGGTGCGATGTGGTGGGAGCGCGGACGCGTCAGCGTGGCGATCCGGGTGACCGACTCGGCGGGCGCCGCCGTGCGCGCGATGGTCTCCTTGATCGACACGACCCGCAGCGCGGCGACAGGGGACGACGGCGTCGTCCGGTTCGACCGCGTTCTGCCCGGTCCCGCGCGTCTGGCGGTGCACGTCCCGGCGCTCGATTCGCTCGACGCTCCGCGCACACTGGCCGCGATCACGATCCCCGATCGTCCGTTCGAGCCGATCGCCGTTCGCGTGCCGAATGCGCAGGAAGCATTCGCGGCACGCTGCGGCAACGCCTCACTCGAGTGGAACGAGGGCGCGGTGCGGGGGCGCGTACCGGATGCCGCGGGCGCGATCGTCGAAGTGTCCTGGGACATGCCGTACGCGCGATTGGGCGGAGGTCCCGCCGTCACCGTTCACGAGACGCGAACCGCGCCTGTCGATCCGCGAGGCGGCTATTTCGCGTGTGGAGTGCCGCGGGGGTTTGCCCTGACGGTTCGCGTCGCCGACGCGAGCGGCGGCGGTCACACCGAGCCGCGCGTGCGCCGAACCGAGGTGCCGTCCGGCGGTTACGTTGCGATCGTCGACTTCGATTGACGGCTTGACGGCTTGACGGCTTGACGGCTTGACGGCTTGACGGCTTGACGGCTTGACGGCTTGACGGCTTGACGGCTTGACGACTCGAACCATCTAGCGCGGCCCGATGTCGAACCCACACGGTCCCCGCCTGCGTAGGGCTTCTCCGGCGTGCCCGTGTTTTTCACCCTGCCCTCCCCCCCGAGGTATCGATGGACGCCCTGCTTCGCGACATCGGCTACAGTTTCCGCCGACTCAGAAAGAGCCCGGTCTTCACCGCCATCGTGCTCGTGACGCTGGCGCTCGGCATCGGCGCGAACACGGCCATCTTCAGCGTCGTCAACACGGTGCTGTTGCGGTCGCTGCCCTTCCGCGACCCCGGGGCGCTCGTGTCGATCGAGCACTTCTATCCGTCGCTCAACGGCATGGAGGCGCCCGTTTCGGCCGCGGGCTTCCGCGACTATCGCGACAAGACGAGCAGCTTCGAGTCGGTTGCTGTCGAGTCGAATTTCGGCGCGAATCTGACGGGCACGGGCGGCGACGCCGAGCGCGTGCCGGGTGAGCGCGTTTCCGGAGACTGGTTCCATGTCCTCGGCGTGGCGCCGCAGACGGGCCGATCGATCCAGCGCGACGACGACCAACCCGGACACGAGCACGTCGTCGTCCTCACGGACGGTCTTTGGACGCGCCTCTTCGCGCGGAAGCCGTCGGCGGTGGGGTCGACGATCGAGCTGAACGGCGAATCGTATCAGATCATCGGCGTCATGCCGGCCGGGTTCCGCGGGTTCTTTTCGCGAACGGCCGATCTGTACGTGCCGCTGGCGCTCGCGCCGGCCGCGTTCAACTCCGGCTACACCAACGAGTACCTGAACTCGGTCGCGCGACTCAAGGCCGGTACCACGCTCGAGCGCGCACAGGCGGAAATGAAGCTGTTCGCCGAGAACCTGAAGAAGGCGAACCCGAACCAGTTCTCGCCGACGTGGACGCTCAAGGTCCGCAGCCTCGACGATCTCTCCACGGGCCGCATTCGCCCCGCCCTTCTCGTGCTCCTCGGCGCCGTGGGCTTCGTGCTGCTGATCGCGTGCGCGAACGTTGCCAATCTGCTGCTCGCCCGCGCGGCGATTCGCATCAAGGAGATCGCGATTCGCGCCGCGCTTGGCGCCGACCGCGCGTCGCTCGTGCGACAGCTGCTCACGGAGAGCGTGATGCTGGCGCTCGGCGGCGGAGTGCTGGGGCTCGCGCTGGCGCGGTGGAGCGTCGCGTCGCTCGTCGCGCTCAACCCCAACCTGCCGCGCGCCGGCGAAGTCGGCGTGGATTGGCACGTGATGGTGTTCACGCTCGGCTTGTCGATCGCGACGGGGCTGCTCTTCGGGCTCGCGCCGGCGCTGCAGACGTCGCGAGCCAACCTTCAGGAAACGCTCAAGGACGGGAGCCGAAGCGGCTCGGCTGACTTTGCCGGGCGCAACGTGCGCCGCGGACTGGTGATCGCCGAGGTCGCGTTGTCGCTCACGCTGCTCGCCGGCGCGGGACTGCTGATCAAGAGCGTGGCGCGCCTCGAAGGCGTCGACCCCGGCTTCGATCCCCGGAACGTGCTCGTGTTCAACTTGAATTTGCCGCGCGTGAAGTACAACACGGACACGGCGCAGATTCTCTTCCAGCAGCAGTTGATGCCGCGGCTGAACGCGATCGCCGGCGTGAAGGCGGCCGGCGCGACGTCGGTGATTCCGTTCGGCGGCGGCTGGTCGACGGCGAGCTTCAACATCGAAGGGCTGAGCGTGCCGCCGGGGCAGAACGGGCCGTGGGGCGACCTGCGCATCGTGTCATCTCGCTTCTTCGACGCGATGCGCATTCCGCTCAAGAAGGGCCGCTACTTCGACGACAGCGACCGCCAGACGGGCCCGCAAGTGACGATCATCGACGAGCAATTCGTCAAGAAGTATTTCCCGCACGTCGATCCGATCGGCAAGCGAATCACCTTCGGCCCGAGCCGCCGCGGTGCTACGGACTCGACGTGGATCACGATCGTGGGCGTCGTGGGACACGCGGCCCACGAGGGGCTCGATGCCGAGCCGCGCATCCAGTACTACTTCCCCACGAGCCAGGCGGGCATCGGGAACATGACCGTCGCGATGCGGACGACGGGCAATCCGACGGCGCTCCTTTCCGCCGCGCGCGAAGCGGTTCACTCGATCGACCGCAACCTGCCGCTGTCAGCCGTGAACACGATGGACAAGCTCGTCGAGTCGTCGGTCGGGCAGCGGAAGCTGTCGATGATGCTGCTGGGGCTCTTCTCGCTGATCGCGGTGGTGTTGGCGTCGATCGGTATTTACGGCGTGATGAGCTACTCGGTGACGCAGCGGTCGCGTGAGCTGGGGATTCGCATGGCGCTCGGCGCCGCGCGGTCACGCGTGCTGGCGCTGGTCGTCGGCCAGGGGATGACGCTGGCGTTCATCGGAGTGGCGATCGGCCTGGTGGCGGCGTTCGCGCTCACGCGGTTCCTCTCCAACCAGCTCTTCTCCGTCGGGGCGACGGATCCGCTGACGTTCACGCTCGTCTCCGTCCTGTTGGTAGGCGTCGCGTTCCTGGCGACGCTGGTGCCGGCCATGCGCGCGACGCGGGTCGACCCGGTCGTGGCGCTTCGAGAGGAGTAGCCGCGTAGCCGATCGCGCGTTTGACGGTTGCGGGATGACGGCCGGGACGACAACGTCCGGCCTTCACCCGCGACCTTCATGACGACACGACGCGACTTCCTTAGAACGGCGACCGGCGCAGCCGCGGTCTTGGCCGGCGGTCCCGCGCTTCATCTGCGCTCGCGCGCCGACGCCGACATTGTTCTGCGAGGCGGAACGGTGTTCGACGGAACCGGCGCCGCGGGACGAGAGGCCGACGTCGTGATCACCGCCGGAAAGATCTCGGCGGTCACACGACGCTCGACGGACCGAGGCACCGTCGAGATCGACGTGCGCGGCCGGGCGGTGGCGCCGGGATTCATCGACATCCACTCGCACGGCGACGGCTCCTTGTGGGAAGACCCTCGCTCCGAGTCGCTCGTTCGTCAGGGGATTACTACGATTGTCGTTGGACAGGACGGCTCGTCTCGCGCGCCGCGCGCTGCACGCGGCGGCCAGGGAGACGACTCGCGGAATCAATTCGACTCCTTCCGCGAACTGTGGAGCGCGTTGTCACGCGTACAACCGTCGGTCAACGTCGCGTCGATGGTCGGACTGGGAACGATTCGCGACGTCGTGGTGGGCGGAGACAACCGTCCGGCGACCGCGGACGAGCTGGCGCGAATGGAGCGATACGTTCGCGCCGCGCTGGCGGACGGCGCGTGCGGCGTTTCGACGGGGCTCGAGTACACGCCCGGTGCTTTCGCGCCGCGCGATGAGCTGATCGCGCTGTGCAAACCGCTCGCCGGGACCGGCCTACCGTACGCGACCCACATGCGCAACGAAGACGACCACGTGCTCGAGGCGATCGACGAGGCGATCGCCGTCGCACGCGGCGCGAACTGCGCCCTCCAGATCTCGCACCTCAAGACACAGGGACCGCGCAACTGGGGAAAGCTCGACGACGCGTTCGCGCGCGTGGCGGCCGCGCGCACGGCGGGATGCGACGCCGCGTTCGACCGCTATCCGTACATCGCGTATCAGACGGGCCTCACCAACCTCTTTCCCGTTTGGAGCCGTGACGGAAGCAACGACGCATTCCTGGGCCGCCTGGGTGATCCGGCGACAGCCGACCGAATTCGAACGGAAACGCTGGCCAAGGTCGAGTTGATCGGCGGGTGGGGAAACGTGATGATCGCCAACGTGTCGAACGCCGCCGATCGTCCGGCCGAAGGACAGCGGCTCGACGCCTACGCGGCGACACAACACGCGGACCCGTACGCCACGGCCGTCGCGCTGCTGCAACGAAACCGCGCGAATGTCGGGATGGTCGGATTCGCGATGAGCGAGGACAACCTCGCGCGCATCCTCGCGCATCCGCAGGGAATGGTGTGCAGCGACGGCGGCGCATTCGCCGTCGACGGACCGTCGCGTCGCGGGCATCCGCATCCGCGCGGGCTCGGGACGTTCCCGCGCGTCCTCGGACGCTATGTGCGCGACCGGAAGGCGCTCACGCTCGAGCAGGCGGTCAACAAGATGACCGCGCTCCCCGCGTCGCGCGTGCACCTGCGCGACCGCGGCACGCTCGCGCCCCGCATGGCGGCGGACGTCGTCGTGTTCGATCCGGCGAGCGTCATCGACAAGGCCACGTATGAGGATCCCTTTCAGTACCCCGCCGGGATCGACGTCGTGATCGTGAACGGCGCCATCGCGCTGCGCGACGGGCAGCGCGGCGCCGCGCACACCGGCTCCGCGCTGCGCCCGAGTTGATCAGCGTGTCACGCCGAGAACGTGCACCCCGCTTCCTGGGCGCGGTGCACGGCATAGATGCCCGACGGTTGGAGGATGACGCCGGGGATCAGGTTGGCCTTGAGGTCTTCGTAGACCGCGCGCTGCTCCCGCTTGCCCTTCCTGGCGAGGATGGACGAAATGCCGCGCGTGGCGAGGTCGCAGGCGAGGAGCGTGTGCCCGTTTTGCGCGAACCAGCCGAGATTGCTCGCGGGACGATTCGGGCCGCTCGGCCTCGGCGGCTGATCATCGTCCGCAGTTCTGGCCGTCGGTGACGCGTAGGGGTTTCGAACGGCCCACTTGCCGGTCGAGTCGTCCTTCACCTTGCGTTCTTTACCAAGTTCGTATTTCGACCACATCGCGTCGCTGAACGCGAGCACGACCGCGGCGTGGCGGACGACGATCACGGCGTGCGCGTCGCCGGGAGCGACGCCGAGTGCGTCGCGGCAGCCCTCGAGCCAGACGACCGCGTGATCGATCGCCAGGCCGTCGTCGACCTCGGGCATGTCGAAGACCGCCTTGTGCTTCGCGGTGAGACGCGCGGACCAGGAATCGTCCCAATGCGTCGGGCCGCTGGTGTCTCGAGCGGCGGGAGCAGGTGTCACCGCCGGAGCCGCCGCCGTCTGGGCCGGGGCACACGCGGTACCGGCGAGGGCGAGGGCTGAGACGGCGATCTGACCTAGAAACTCGCGGCGCGGAGTCGGCGACTCCGATTGATTCTGCATGTGCGCGTCGGCGTGATGGGAGGCGTACGAATAGCCGACCGTTCATGAGTTCGCCAGTCGCCCGGGCCTCGCGGCTACTTGGCCGTCGCCCCCGCGATCGTCTTGCGTGCCAACGCGAGGCGCCTCTCGAGATCGGGGATGGCGCTCTGTGCAGCCGGATTTCCCGACAGATTCCGCAACGCGACGTCGACAGCGTCGAGGCCAAGGCTCGCGCCGAATCGGGTGGACGTCTCCCGGAGCGCGCTCTGAAATCCCGGATCTGATTCGAGCTCGGTCTCACCCAAGGCTTGCGCCTTAGCGAGAATGTCGGAGAGCACTGCGACGGCACGCTTCGCGTTGGCCGGCGACGTGAGGTCTTTGGAGCTCGCGAACTGCGCGACCTCGGGCAGGCTCACGGCGAACTGCTTCAGCGCCGCCGCCTGTCTTGCGTTGCGTGGATTGTTCTGGTGCATGACCGCTTGCGCGGCGCCCATCATTGCGAACGGCGCCATCCACGCGCGCGTGAGCACCGGTCTGGCGGAGACGGCGCCGCTCACCGGGAGCCCGATGAGCGCGAGGCTGCCCAGACCATGGACGAGGTGCAGCGCTTTCCCCTCGATCCGGAATACGATGCGCAGCACGTCGCGCAGCGGTGCGAATCCGAAGACAGCCGCGGACGCGAGACTCACCATCGCCGCGGTCGATCGACCCTCTAGCTTGAAATGAGCGTAAGCGGCGAAGCACGCGACGGCGATCAGCAGCGCTCCGCTGTGCACGAGCACCTTCAAGCCGATGCGCTTGCCGCGAATCGGCGTTCGTCCCGCGAGCGCCGACAATTCAGTACTCCGATCGAATGAGCGTTCGCTCTTGCCGACGTCGTTGGGGGGCAGCACGCCGCCAACATATGCCGGCGGATCGGCGACGGCGAGAACCGCGCGGCAAATGCGTGAGCTCGCTTGACCGACGCCACCACTCGAGAAGAACCGCCGCGACTAGTCGAGCCGACGCGCGATCGTCGCCGCGAACCGATCCGCCGAGCCGTCCGCCACGGCGAGAAACACGTTGGGTTCGATCAGCTCGAGCTCCATGAGGCGGAACGACCGTTCATCTCCGACCCCATCGACGCGCGCGTAGAGCGGCAACTCGTCGAGCGCGTCGAGCGAGCGCCTCGCCGCCGCGATGATCGCCGGCACCACATCAATTGGCGCGACCGTCCCACCGTGCTCCGTCTGCACGCGAAAATCCCCGCGGCGCGACCGCTTGATCGCGGCGTGACTGAACTCGCCGTCGAAGAAGATCAGCGAGAGCTCCCCATCGGTCGTGACCTCTTCGACAAAGGGCTGGACGAGCGCGTCGCCGTGCGCCACGACGCGTTCGATCGCCGCGCGATCCTCGGCGCCGAGCGGCAGGCCCAGCGCGTGCGTCTCGTGCGCGCTCGCGGACACGGCCGGCTTGACGACGAATCGCGCCCAGCCCTCGGCGTGCGCGACGTCGGGTACGCTAACTCGCGACCCTCGCTCGACGATTCGTGTCGGCACGGTCGCCACGCCGCGCCGTGCGAGATCGATCAGATACCGCTTGTCGGAATTCCAGCGCACCATCGGTGTCGGATTCCACACCGGCCGGCGCGACACGTCCAGGGCGTCGAGCCAGGCCACGAATTCGCCGTGACGACGGTGGTAGTCCCAGCAGGAGCGAATCACCACCGCGTCGAACGAGCGCCAATCGACGGATCGATCCGACCAAACCGCGGGCGCCGCGCGAATGCCGGCGCGCTCCAGCGCGGCGGCGAGGAGTCGGTCGTCCGGCGCGAGGTCGGGCGCGGCGTCGTACGTCACGAGCGCGACGCGCCGCTTCACTACTGACGGCAGCGCACGTGCGGGTCGGCCGGCTTCGGCCCGTCGAGGCGCGGCGCGTGATCCGCGTTCGCCACGAACAGCGCCGCGTCGAACACCATCTGCACGAGTCGCGCGTAGTCCGGGTAGTCGATGTACTGCGCCTCGTCGGTCACCTGGTGATAGTCGCGATGTTCGCCGCGCGACAACGACACGCTCGGAATACCGTAGCGCGCGTAGCTGTAGTGATCGGCGCGGCAGTAGTACTGCAGCGGATGGCCCGGCACGTCGTACTCGTAGTTGAACACGAACGGCTGCGGCTCCTTCGCGTTCACCGACTCGACCCAGTCGCCGAATTCCTTCGACAGGCGGCGCAGTCCGACGACCTCGAGATACGTCGGACCGCCGGCCGCGATGTCGGATGCCGCTCCGCGCCCGATCATGTCGATGTCGAACTCGGCGACGATCGAATCGACCGGCACCGTCGCGTGATCCGTGTACCACGCCGAGCCGAGCAGACCTTTCTCCTCGGCGGTGTGCGACACCAGGAGAATCGATCGGCGCGGATGCACACCGTTTTTCGCGAACGCCTCGGCGATCTCCAAGAGACCGACCGTTCCGCTCCCGTCGTCGTCGGCGCCGTTGTAGATCGAGTCGAGCCGCGGCGCGTGCATTCGGCGCAGCGAGTCGAGGATCGTTCGGATCTGCGCCGCTTCCGCGGCCGACGGCGCGTGGGGCGGACTGTCGGCGCCGAGCGGGCGAATGATCTGATCGAACGCTCGAATAGAATCGTGGTCGACCGGCCGGTGGTTGAATCCGACGTGATCGTTGTGACCGCTGATCGACACGTATTCGCCGCGCAGCGCCGGATCGCTGCCCGGAATGACCGCGATGACGTTGCGCGCCGGGCCGAGCGGCATCGTTGGGTCGCGGGGGCGAATGTTCGGCACCGTCTGGAAGTAGCCGCCGTTTTCGCCGGCGGGACGGAGTCCGAGCTGCTGAAACTGCGCGGCCACGTAGTCGGTGGCTTTCACATTCCAGATCGTGCCGGCCTCGCGCCCCATCATCGTGTCGTGCGCGAACGCGGTGAGCCGCGACTCGAGGTCGCGCATCGTGATGGCGGCCGATGTGGCGACGGGAGTCGCCGCGGAGAAAGTACCGGGGTTGGCGCTCGCCGGAGTCGGCGCGCCAGCCGGATGCGCGCACGCCGCCGACAGTCCGACGGCGATTGCGGCGACGACGCCAGCCAGTCGCGTCAACGGTCGTTCGATTTGCATGAGGGTCGCGTCAGAGTAACGCAAGATCGCGTCGTGCGGAGATCACGGGCAAGCCGGCGGCGGGCCCGCGCGACGAAACCTTACACGCGTATGGGGCGTAAATCCCGGCAGCGCACTTCGCGCCCCTCGCCGATCTTTCAAGGCGACCCGCCTCCCAACCGACATGAAATCGCTTCGCGTCATCCTCCCCGCGTTCCTGTTGGCTGCCCCCTCGCTGCCGGCCCAAGTCATCGACCTCACGATTCACGACGTCGGACTCGCGATCGGCGACAAGCCGACGATGACGGGACTGCGGATCAACTTTCGGGACGCTCACCTCGAGAGGATCAGCGGCGCGAACATCACCATCTGGAGCCCGCGGAAACCCGTGAGAGGTTCGGTGAACGGATTGGCGCTCGGACTTCCGCTCACCGGCGCGAATCGGATCCAGGGCGCCGCGGTCGGCGTGTTTGGTCTCGGCGTCGACAACTCGATCTCCGGTCTGGGAATCGCCGGCCTCGGTCTCGGGTCCGGCGGCGACCTTCGCGGGATCATGCTCGGCGGCGTCGGCGTCGGCACCGGTGGTAGCGCGGAGGGAATCACCATCGGCGGCATCGGCGTCGGAACGGGAGGCCGACTGCGCGGGCTGCAAGTCGGGGGCATCGGCGTCGGCGGCGGTCAAGATGTGAGCGGGATCACGATCGGAGGCATCGGCGTCGGCTCGGGCGGAAGACTCTCGGGTCTCGCGATCGGCGGCATTGGTATCGGCGGCGGCGGCGACTTCAAGGGCATCGGAGTCGGCGGCATCGGCATGGGCGTCGGAGGCGACGCGACCGGAATCATGATCGGCGGGCTCGGCGTCGGAGCCGGCGGACGACTCAAGGGTCTGACGATCGGCGGCGTCGGCGTCGGCGCGCCCGCCATCAGCGGCGTAGTGCTCACCCCCATCGCCGCCGGGACGCTGAACGCGCACGCGCTCGTCGTGAGCGGACTTTATTTCAAGATCGAGGAGTCGGGGCGTTTCGACGGCGGCTCGATCAGCTCGGTGAACAACATCCAGGGCGCGCAGCACGGTCTGACGATCGGATTGATCAACTACGCGCACGAGCTCCATGGCCTGCAGATCGGACTGCTCAACATCTCCGACAACGACGGCCACCGGCGCGTCATCCCGATCGCCAGCAAGCGCTGAGCGCCGTCCGCTCAGCCCCCGCGCCGCGGCGCGCGGCTCATCTCGTCGAGGAACGTCAGCACGCTCAGCAGCATCTGGTCGAGATTGGCGAGCACTTCGTTCTTCGGCACGGCGCGAGACGACGCGGCGCGGGTACGATAGGTCGGAATCGCGCCGAGGTCGCTGACCTGGAAGAAGAGGAACGCCGAATCGTGCGGCATGACGGTGATCCGAATGGAGACCGCGAGATCGCTCGACAAGTTTTTCGTCAGTTCGCCGAGGTCGCGCGAGGACGTCATGGCGAGGCGAACAGAATCGGGGTCGACGATGGTGTATTGCTTCGGGCGGGCGCGCAGCATGCGCCGCAAGCTGTCGGCGACGGCGCGTCCCAGGAGAGCGGCCTCGGGCCACTGACGCACCGGCGGCGGCTCGGTGATGACGAGTCGTCGCGGACCGATAGACGAGGACGCGGCGCCGCCGTTCGCGGCGATGATCGAATCCATCATCTTGCGCTCGGCCTCCGCCTGGAGACGCGCTTGTGTGAGCGAGTCGCGCGTCTTCGCCGCAGCGAATCTCTTTCGCACGACCTCGGCGATTCGGATGGAGTCCTCGTGCGTGATGACCGGCTTGATCGGTGCGGGCTTCACGAGAGTGGGCGCCGCCGGAGCGGGCACTGTCGGCACGCCACCGGACTGTGTGGGATTGACCGGCGCGGTGGGCGCTATGGTGTTCTTGGCCGCCGCTCGAGCCGCGTCGGCCGAGTCGGGTTTCGGGTTCGTCGGCGAGCTGCGTCTTGAAATCCCGTACAGCGCGGCGACGACCACGAGGGCCGCCGCGCTCGCGAGAAGAATCGCGGCCGACTGGCGGCGAGGCTTGGGTTCGATGCCTCCGCTCTGAGGCGTGACCCCGAGTGGCATCGTCATCGCGTCGAGCTCGTGAAGGATCTCTTCGGCGTGCTGCGGCCTTCCGGCCGGATCCTTGGCGAGGCACCGCATGACCAGCGCCGAAAGCGTCCGCGGCACCTCGGGCGACACTTCGTGCAGCGGCTTCGGGTCGCGCGTGAGCTGTGCCGCGAGTGTCTCGCGCGGCGACGGCCCGGTGAAGGGCGAGGAACCTGTCAGCAATTCGTAAGCAAGAAGCCCAACCGCGTAGATGTCGATGCGGTGATCCGCGGCCGCGTCGCCGGCGAGCTGTTCGGGCGCCATGTAAGCGGGCGTGCCGATCGCGATGCCGGCCGACGTGACGCCGCTGATCGGCAACGCGGCGCTGAGCGCTTTCGCGACGCCGAAGTCGGTGACGAGCGCGTGGGAGCCCTGGCGCAGAATGTTGCCGGGCTTGATGTCGCGGTGGATGACGCCGCGCGCGTGGGCGAAGGCGAGTGCGTCGACGACGTCGTGCATGATGCGCGTGACTTCGCGGACGCCGAACGGCTTCTTTCGCTCGAGGGCCGTGCGGAGCGACTCGCCGTCGATGAACGGCATGGTGTACCAAAGGAGGTCGCCTTGCTCGCCGGCCGACAGCAGCGGCACGATGTGCGGATGCTGGAGCTGGGCGGCGACCTGGATCTCCCGACGGAAGCGCTCGCGATTGACACCGGCCGCCAGGTCGGGCGGGAGCACCTTGACGACGACCTTTCGGCCGAGCGCGCGGTCGATCGCCACGAACACCCGGCTCATGCCGCCGCCGGTGAGCTCGGCCTCGAGCTGATAGCCGGTGCCGAGCGCGGTCTGCAGTTGTTCCGCGAAGTCGGTCATCTAGTTCTCAGAAAGTCGAACACGCAATGATTCGCGTGTTCATCGCCAGCGTTTTGATATTCCGATTCGTACTACGGCCTGATTCGAAGGTCCGTGGCATACAAACATGAATTGGACACAAAGAACACCCGAATCCGCTCACGGAAATTCAGATTTTCACCCTTTTCGCCCGGCACAGGTTTCGCTAAGATTAAAGCGCTCTAATGTTGCAGGACATCCTCCTTCGACCCAAACGACCCGTGGCTAGATCCCATGCGCTACGCCGCCCCCGGGCGGTCCCCGAATCCGTGATCCCGAAGAATGTCCTCGCCAAGGAAATCGCGAGCATTCTCGACGATCAACAGCTGACGCAGACCGAAGCCGCTTACATCATGCGAGACGCGCCGTCGCAGATCTCCCTCGTTGTAACGGGAAAACTGCGCGGTTTTTCCACCGAGCGCCTCATTCGAATGCTCGCCCGCCTTGGCCGCGACATCGATATCGTGATTCGACCGGCCCGAGGCAAGTCGGGCAAGGTCACCGTTACCCGTCGCTAACAAGCGCGAACGTCCCTCGCGCCCATGCGCGAGGGACCGCGGCCGACCCACGGCCGCCCCGGAACCGAGAGGTTACGAGCGGGAGTTGGAAACGAGCGGGACGTCGTGCGTGGGCGTGAGCGACGTCGCGAACGCGTCGTCCCATTCCCGAACCTGGTCGCGCCCGCCGCGCTTCGCGGCGTAGAGCGTGACGTCCGCACGCTCTTTGAGGCTGGCCGCCACCGCGTCGCCGCCGACGCCGGGCGAGGTCACCACGCCGACGCTGACGGTCAGCTTGAGCCGCGTTCCGTTCACCATGAACGCGTGATTTCGCACGGTTTCCCAAATGCGGACCGCCATGCGGTAAGCCCCCTCGGGGCCGGTTTGCGGCAGAAGGATGGAGAATTCTTCGCCACCTGTCCGCGCCACCATGTCCCCCGATCGGGCCGCCTGGCCCAACAGCATCCCGAGCTCACGCAGCACGACGTCGCCGGTGATGTGGCCGTAGGTGTCGTTCACCTTCTTGAAGTGATCGAGGTCCACGGCGATGAGCGAGATCTGCTGCCCGGTGCGCCCCGACCGCGCGATCTCGCGCGCCAACACCTGGTCCAACCCGCGACGGTTGAGACAGCCGGTGAGAGGATCGGTCAACACCATGCTGGCGAGCTGCAGGCGCACCCGGTTGTACGCCCGGCCCACGCGAGTGATCGACTCGGGGTTCGTGTTCGTGTTGACGTCGTACGCGCGGCTGAAGTCGCCTTCCTCGGCCCACTCGAACAATTCGACGATGTGCTCGAGGCGCCGTTGGATGTTCCCGAACTGCACGATGAGCAGGAGGGCGGCGGTGGTGAACAGGCTGATGGACCAGATCTCCTCGATCGGGTCCTGCGGCGTCCCGAGCATCAGCGAGCCGAGACGCACGGCGACGAGGTAGCCGACGACGACCGCGAGCAGCGTCAGCGTGGCGTGCGTGCGGCCGAAATACGACTCCACCGAATGCAGGACGAAGAACGAGAGAACGAGGATTCTCTCGTAGTACGCCACCGGCGATGACGCGATCGTCGACCCGAAGATGAACGCGAGGTCGGCGAAGACGGTGGCGGCGACCATGAGATTGCCCGCCGTCCCGGCTTCGCGCATGCGATGGCTGAGGAGTCTGATCGCGACGACGTAGCCGACGAGCGTGATCGCCACCCACAGGTCGCTGCCGCCCAGGATGTCGAGTTGTTGAAAGAGCAACTCGAACAGCCCGAGAAACATCGCGATCGCGATGCGAGCGGGGGCCTGCCACAGCAGTACATCCGCGTTCGCGCGTGCGGGATCTAGTGTGTCCTGTTTCACTCGAAATGAACCGGGAGAACGTGCATCATCCGGCGTGTCGCGCGCCGGAAACACCTTGTCCACCTATAAGTTTCGGCCGATGGGTCGACAACTGATGCACCGTGTCCAACTCTTTGCACTGGATTGATTTAAGCACGCCCGCAAGTCTGTCGGCTGGCGACCGCTGTCAACCCTTGGCGGCCCGCTCCCGGGGGCCGGGGCGGCCACCGCCCATTCTGTGCGCCGCGCCGGATTTTGGCCGCGACCTGGGACACAACAAGGGCGCCGGGACAACCCAGAAGGGAGCCCGGCGCCCCGACTTCAAGGATCGGCAGGTCAAACCCGCGCCGAGATCACCTCGTCGGCAAAACGCTCCATTTCCTCGAGCTGCGGGCTGCACTGGAGGAGCAGCAAATCCACCCCCGCTTCGGCGAACTGCGCCGTCCGCTCGGCGACCTGCTCCGGCGTGCCGACAAGTCCGGCCCGGAGACCGCGGTTGGAAACCGAGTAATCCTGCAGAGTGACCTGCTGCTCGAGCTTCGTGTTCGCGATCCAATCTCGATAGTTCTCGTAGCCCGGCGATCCCGCCGCCACGTTGGTGATGCGGTCGATCTCTTCTCTGACCTCGGTCTCCGAATCGCGCACGATCGTGTACGCGGCGACCCCGAACTGCATCGCCGGGAGGTCGATGCCGAGGGCTTCCGAGGCTCGTTCGCGACGGGCACGCATGTCGGCGATCTTCGGCGCGATCCGCTCGGGCGGGTCGCCGTGCATCACGTATGCGTCGCACTGGCGCGCGATCAACGTCTTGGCCGCTTCCGATTCTCCGCCGGCGTAGATCGTCGGCCGCGAGCGGCCCGGCTTGGCCGCCGGCTTCGGCTCGAGCACGATGTCGTCGTGGTTGTAGAACTTTCCATGGTACGAGAACGCGGGCTCGCGCCACGCGCCGTCCACGACGTCGAGCCACTCGCGCGTGCGTCCGTAGCGGTCGTCGTGCTCGTCGAACGCGGCGCCGAAACGACGCGCTTCGTCCTTCCACCACGCGGACACGACGTTGAGAGCCAGGCGCCCGTTCGAGATGCGATCGATGTTCGCGGCCTGCTTGGCCAGGATCGCCGGCGGATGGAACGACGGCCGCACGGCGACCATCAGCTCGAGGCGCTCGGTGACGGCGGCGAGTGCCGCCGCCGTCGACCACGCGTCGAGCGACGGCGCCTTGATGCCCTTGATGTCGTTGAGCAGCAACTCGGCGATCAACGTGAGGTCGTATCCGATTTCTTCGCTGCGCTGGGCGAGGCGCCGCACGTAGTCCCACGACGCCGCCATTCCTTCGTCGTCGACGTTGCGGAGCCAGCCGCCGAAGACGGGTAGCCAGTAGCCGTACCTCATGGCAGGCTCGCCTGGAACGTGGTGCGTTCCTTGTTGCGCTCCGTCGCCCGCCGCGCGGGCGCGCTCCGCGACACGAGATAGTCGACGAGCCTCGCCCACGGATCGAAGCCGATCACGTTCACCGGATCGGCGACGAAGTTCGAAAGGGCGTTGACGTCGTAGAAATAGTGCTTGCCGTCGCGGTCGTCGATGAGATACTCGATGCCGCCCACGTCGAGCCCCGCGCGGCGAGAGATCGCCTCGACCTGCGCGATGATCGCGGGCGGCGCGTCGTAGCGTTCCACTCTGAGCCCCGTCTTCGGCGCGTCGACGGCGCACGCGCCGCGTACGAGCTCGACGCCGTCTGCGGTCTGGCACGCGTCGGCCGGACAGAGATCGAACGACCCAACCGCCGGGAAGACCTTGATGCCGTACAGGTATTTCCCGCCGAGCGTCTCGACGCGGACGATGTGTCCGTTGCGAAGCGGCGCCGACTCCTGCACGAGCGCCACGCCGTCGATTCCCAGTTCGACTTCGCCGCCGTCGATCGCGCCGGCGAGCGCGGCCTCCGTTTCGTAGCGAACGATGCCGGCGCCGCTGCCGCCGATGTTCGCCTTCACCAGCACCGGGTAGCGAAGGTCTTTCGCGGCCCGCAGAGCCAGCGCGGGGCTGTTGATCGCGCGCGCGCTCGGATACGGGAGCCCGAGCTCCTCGAGCAGGTCGAGCTGTGACGCCTTCGACAACTCGTAAGCGTACACGTGCGCGCCGTTGACGACGGGCACGCCGATGCGCTCGAGATGCCGCAGCCAGTGCAGCGTATGGAATGTCGTCTGTCGATGGTTGCGCAGATACGCCGACGGGCTCGCGCGGTTGAACACGAGCGAGTAAGGGACGTCGTCCTCGGATGGGTCGAAGACGTGCGACGCGGCGTCGACGCGCTCGTACGGCAGTCCGCGCCGCTCGAGCTCGAGGAAGAGCGGCTTGAACCAGTCCGGGTGTTCGTGAAAAACGGCGATCGGTTGCATGGCTGTCCAGAGTGTGGGTCGCGGGTGATGCGACTCGCTGGTTCACTCGGGACCGGCGGCGACTCTCTGACGACAAAAACGCCCCGATCCCTGGATGAGGACCGGAGCGCGGAGTCGCTGCTAAAGAGAAGTGCTAGATGCGACCGCCCGGAGCCTCACATGTCGATTGACACATGGGACACATACACATGCAGCAGCACATGGTTTGGTGGCAGCAGCGTATGGTCGGGGCGGTGCTCATGCGAAAAGAAGGTAAGACGGGCCGCAAGTCCGTCAAGGCTCGCTACACAATCTTGACGAAGTCACTCTAATCAGAACTTCGATTCGAGATAAAGGTCCACGCGGAACTGTTTGCGCGGGTACAAGCCGCGCGCCACGTCGAATCGGAACAGGCCGTCGAGGAACGACACGCCCGTTCCGACGCCACTCATCGGCCGGCCGACTCGACCGAGCTTCGTGCGATCGCCGACCCAACCGAGGTCGGCGAACAACGTCGGACGGAAGCCGGCATCGTTCGCGCCGAGCTCGGCGCGCGTCAACCAGAACGCGTTGCCGCTCTGTGCCGTGTCCGGGCTCTGACCCCGAACGGTCGCCGACCCGCCGAGATACCAGCGACGTTGCGGCGGCAGTTGGCCAACCGATCCGCCGGCCGAGACCGTGAGCGACGCCGCGACGCGGCCGAGCCCGTGCGACGCCGTCACGTCGAACGCGGCGCGACCGTACGCGGAGTCGCCCCGTCCGATCGCGCTCTCCAACCGCAGGCTCGAGAAGACCCGCAGCGCCTCCGGATCGAGGCCCATCTGGTCGTCGACGTGCGCCGAGAAGCCCGCGTATCCGCCGCGCTGCGCGACGAGGTTCGCCGGAAAATCGTCGCCATCGATCGAGAAGTTCGTCTTCACGCCGGCGGTGCGCTCCTGCTCGGCGAAAAGCCGCCATCCCATCTGTGCGCCTCCGCCGAACGCGCCGTCGAGCGTACGGGTGAGGTCGACCCCGGACGCGCGATAGTAGAACCCTTCGTCACGTCCGAACATGAGCGCCGAGAACGAGCTGCCGAACGTGAGCGGATGCCCCCAGTCGCTCGCCGACACGAGACGATTGTACGCGGTGAATCGGATCGTCTTCGTGAGGTTCGAGCGCGCGATCGACAACTCGAGATTCGGTTCGAAGTCGGCGAATCCGAACCGGCCGATCGCCAGACCGCTGTAGCCGCCGCCGAGTTGTTGCTCGACCGACGCGCCGACGGACACGCCTTCGACGCGATTGTACCGCATCAACGACGGCCCATACGAAATGGTCGGGGGCGGCAGCATCGAGAGCTTGAACTGGAGGGGCGCCTGCGCGGCGAGCGAAAGCGCCTGCGCCTTGAGGTCCTCCAAATCCTTCAAATCGAAAACTTCTTCGCCGGCGTCGTAGATCGACGGCGGGAGCTCCGGCGAGTGTGAGAGCGCCGCCGTGTCGCACGGCACCCGCATGGCCACCGGAATCGCCATTTCGTAGCGACGGCTCGCGGAGACCCGGAAGCTCGAGGTGTCGCACTGCGTGGTGCGCGGCTCCGCTTTCTTGAGCCCTTGGCGAATCGAGTCGCGCACGGCGCGCGCGTGCACTCGGGTCGCGGTGCGCACGGAGTCGCGCCACGCGATGCGCGCGTCCTCGCTCAGCGAATCGGGCGGTTGCGGGCGGGGCGGCGGAAGCGGGATCGTCGGAAGCGTGTCGGTTCCGTTGACACTCGCGTACTTGAAGCTCTCCTCCACCTTCACCGGCACGCGCATGAAGCTCACCTGCGCGTAGGCTTCAGCGTAGCGGAGACGCGGAAGCCAGAAGCGCCCCTCGTGCAGGCTGTACTCGACGGCGATCGCCGACACTTCGGCTTTCATCGGCGTGATCAGAGGCTTCACCCACACGGGGACGTCGTCCATCGACTTGGGATCGTCCTCGGTGGCGACGGCCCAGATGTCCATCGGCACGGAGAGCCGGTACGCGGCTCGCACGAGCTGACCCGAGCGCGTGTCGAACCAGAGCGAGCCGACGCCGAGATTCCATTTCGGTTGTCGCGGCCGAACTCGCAGCTCGCGCAATTGAATGACCTTTCCGTCGGGCAACTTGAAGCTGACCGAATCGCCGGTCTCGTATGTGTAGTACGCCTCGGCGCCGTCGGCGATCGGATGGACGATCTCGGTCTCGTCGACCTGCGCGCGCGCGACGTCGCCGCCGCCCACCCAGAGCGGTTCGTATCCCGGGTAGTACGGGATCTCGCCCATCATGTCGGGATCGTTCATGCCATCGTCGATCTCGACTCGCGCTTCTTTGCCGACCATCGGCGCCGCGTTGCGGGCGCCCTTCACGTCGACCCACACGCCCTTCCCTTGTTGCCATCGGACGTGCGCCGCGGCCTCGTGCCGAAAGAGAAGCCGGTCGCGACCGATGCTCCCGAATCCGAATCCGACCGAGATGCGCTCGTACGTCATCGCGTCGTAGGCGACGAGCGCCGAGTCTTGTTTGAGCCTCGCCGCGCGCGCGGCGAGCAGTGTGATCTTCGCCGTCGCGTCCTTGAACGCGCTCGCCTGAAGTTCGGCCGTGACCGGACGTCGGATGCCTTGGCGCCGCGGGCGGACGTTGCCCGAGCATTTGGTCACGACGACGCCGACACATTTGGAAGCATCCGTCGAGTCGCCGTCGGTGCTGTCTTTTACGACCGGTGTGCGCGATCGCCCTCCTTCACACCTTTGCGTGCAGGCCGGAGCGCGCCCACCCTGCTGCGCGGGCGTAGCCGGCGGCGTGGGTTGCGTCGGTGGGGTCGGTGGCGGCGACCCCTGGAATGCCAGCGCCGCGACGGCGCCAAGAACGAGGACGATCACAAGACCTCGGGACTCGAGAGGCTCAGAGCGATACGAGAGCGAACCGGCCCGGGTTTCGCCACCGTCGCCTCGTTCTGGGCGGCCCCGGCTATGGGTGCCGGCGCGCCGCTTCGGGGTCTCGGGTCCACAGCGCGATCAACCCGCACATCGAATCGCGCGTGCGAAACTCGGCCGGGATTTCCGACGCGCTTCGGTACACCTCGATCCCCTCGAGCGATCCCGGCGGGAAGTCATCCACGCTGCCGTTGGGATAGGGGTTCCCATCCACATAAAGCGCCACGGTACAGGTCGCCTGGTTGGTCGGGTTGGAAGAGCGCTGCATGTGGACCGGCTGTGGCTCGCCCGCCATGCGCTGTGAAATGGTCACGCCGGGGACGTATCGGAGCAGGTCACTGACGGACGCAGAGTGCCGTTTCTCGATGTCCTCGCGGGTCAGGAACACACCGACCCCCCGTCCCCGGCGTTTGTTGAACGCGCCCATCTTGAAATCCCGCACGGAGTCGGCCGAGACGAGCTGACTTTCCAGCTGGACGACCGCTCGGCGGAGTGTGAAATCCGCGCGCACCACACGCCCGTCGAGCACGTCGACCATGAGCGTCTCGGGACGGAAGCCAAGGCGGCGGGCGATGAAGGCGGTTCGGCCCGGCGAAAGCCCGCTGATGCGAAAGCCGCCGGAGTCGTCGCTTACGGATCGGGGCGCGGATTCTCCGGCGATCGCGACCGCCGCGTCGCTGATTCGCGCGCCGGACGAGTCACGCACGAAGCCCTCGAGACGCGCGCGCGACGCACCGCGCTGCGCGCCGAGGAGGGTCGGCGCGAGTAGCAACGCGCAATACACGACGAAGCGGGTGGGAATCGCTCGTCTCGACATCACTCGATCGGGCGAGGGCTGATCGCACGCTACGGTCACGCGCGATGCCCGGCAAGAGGCAGTAGGTTTCAGCCCCTATGTCGGCTTCGGCAAATCCGTCATCGGCGCTGTTGGTTCAGGATCTCCGCAAGTACTACGGGGACGTGCGCGCGGTGGACGGGCTCGACCTCGACGTCGGCGCCGGCGAGTGCTTCGGGCTGCTCGGACCGAACGGCGCCGGCAAGACGACCACGATCGAGATTTGCGAGGGTTTGCTCTTCCCCGATTCCGGCCGCGTCGAAATTCTCGGACTGCGCTGGGACCGCGAGGAGAAACAGCTTCGGCAGAGGCTCGGGATTCAGCTCCAGGAAACGCAGCTCGCCGACAAGCTCACGGTCGCCGAAGTCGTCCGTCTCTTTCGCAGCTTTTACGAGAGGGGACGCTCGGTCGACGAGGTCATTCGCCTCGTTCAGCTCGAGGAAAAGCGCGACGGACGCGTGGGGAAGTTGTCGGGCGGCCAGAAGCAGCGGCTTGCGCTCGCGTGCGCGATCGTCGGAGACCCCGACCTGCTGTTTCTCGACGAACCCACCACCGGCCTCGACCCGCAGTCGCGCCGTCAGCTCTGGGATCTGATCACCGACTTCAAGGCGCACGGGCGAACGATCCTGCTCACGACGCACTACATGGACGAAGCGGAGATTCTTTGCGACCGCGTCGCGATCGTCGACCATGGCAAGGTGATCGCGCTCGGCACTCCGCGAGAGTTGATCCGTTCGCTCGGCGCCGAGCACGTCGTCGATTTCGCGCTGAATGCCGACGGAACGCAGCTCGACGAGGCCGCGCTTCGTTCGATCGCCGGCGTGCGCGCCGCGCGGGCGCGCGCCGGGGGTTACGAGCTCAACGTCGGCGAGCTCCACCGCACGGTCCCGGCGCTCCTCGGTTTTCTCGCCCAGCGCAAGCTCGAGCTGGCGCAGCTCACCACGCATTCGGCCACGCTCGAGGACGTTTTCGTGTCGCTGACCGGCCGTCAGCTCCGGGAGGATTGAGAGCATGGCCGACCGCGACAATCCTCTCGTTCAGCTCATCACGGTTCGATTCAAGGAATACACGCGCGAGCCGGAAGCGCTCTTCTGGTCGTTCGGCTTTCCGATTCTACTGGCGATCGGCTTGGGGATCGCGTTTCGCGCGAAACCGCCGGACGTCGTCCACGCGGCGGTGGCCGATGGCTCGCCGCAGGCGGCGGCGATCACCGCGTCGCTGCGTCGTGATTCGGCGTTGGCGGTTGAACAGATGCCGCTGGACAGCGCTCGTGCGGCGCTGCGCAGCGGGCAGGTGGCGGTCGTCGTCGAGCCCAGCGGCGATCACACGGTCGCCTACGAATACGACGACACGCGCCCGGATGCTCGTACCGCGCGCCTCATGGTCGACGACGACATCCAACGCGGGGCGGGGCGCGCGGATCTGGTGTCGGCGAGCGAGCGCCACGTTCGGGAGGCGGGGTCGCGCTACATCGACTTCGTCGTGCCGGGGTTGCTCGGCATGACGATCATGGGCGGCGGGATCTGGGGACTCGGGTTTCCGATCGTCGACCAACGGCGGCGAAACCTGCTCAAGCGACTCGTCGCGACGCCGATGTCGCGCGCCGAGTATCTCGCGTCGTATCTGGTTTCGCGATTGGTTTTGCTGGCGATCGAAGGCATCGTGCTCCTCGGCGCGTCGCTCTTGTTGTTCGGCGTGCCGCTGCGCGGCGGGCCAGTCGCGGTGGCCATGATCATGATCCTCGCCGCCATGTCGTTCGGCGGACTGGGTTTGTTGATCGCCGCGCGGCCGACGACGATCGAGGGCGTATCGGGATTGATGAATCTCACGATGCTCCCGATGTGGGTGCTGTCCGGCGTGTTCTTTTCGTCGGAGAACTTTCCGCGCGTAGTGCAGCCGTTCATCAAGGTCCTTCCGCTCACCGCGACCAACGACGCGTTGCGCGCGAACATGCTGCGCGGCGTGCCGCTTCCAGCGCTCTGGCCGCAGCTCCTCATACTCGTCGCATGGATGATCGTTTGCTTCGCGATCGCGCTGCGAATCTTCCGGTGGCGATGACGGAGGGGAGGACCGGCGACCTTCCGCGCGAGGAGCTTCTCGAGCACGGACGCGCGGTACTCGACTGGATCGCGGACTATCTCGGTGCGCCGGAGCGCTTTCCCGTCGTGTCGCGCGCGCGGCCGGGCGAGATTCGCGCCAAGCTCCCCGCGTCGCCGCCGGCGGTGGGGGAGCCGCTCGACGAGATTCTGCGCGATTTCGAGACGACGATCGTCCCCGGAATCACGCACTGGAACCACCCGTCGTTCTTCGCCTACTTCGCGACGTCGGCCGCGGTGCCGGGCATTCTGGCCGAGATGCTGACGGCGACGCTCGACGTGAAGGCGATGCTGTGGAAGACGTCGCCGGCCGCGACGGAGCTCGAGCAGGTGGTGACGGATTGGCTGCGCCAGATGCTCGGACTGAGCGATGGCTGGTTCGGCATGACGACGGACACGGCGTCGATCTCGACGATGCTCGCTGTCGCCGCTGCCCGCGAGGGGCACCCGGGGCTGGCAATTCGTGAGCGCGGCATGGCGGGGCGCGCGGATCTGCCACGACTCCGCGTCTACGCGTCGGAGCACGCGCACTCGGC
Organism: uncultured Gemmatimonadaceae bacterium; assembly: GCA_963736315.1. Lineage (GTDB taxonomy): Bacteria > Gemmatimonadota > Gemmatimonadetes > Gemmatimonadales > Gemmatimonadaceae > JAQBQB01. The sequence continues at coordinate 1,132,686 of CAVTOB010000003.1, forward strand.
GATCGACAAGGCGGCGATCGCGTTGGGACTCGGGCTCGAGAATCTCGTCCACGTGCCGAGCGACGCGGGATTTCGAATGCGACCCGACCTGCTCGCCTCGGCCATCGCGTCCGATCGCGCGCAGGGATTCGTCCCCTTGGCGTGCGTTGCGACGGTCGGAACGACGAGCACGGCGAGCATCGATCCCGTCCCGGCGATCGCGGACATCTGCCGCCGCGAGGGTGTGTGGTTACACGTCGACGGCGCGTACGGCGGCGTGCTGGCGATCGCGCCCGAATTCCGCCGAGTGCTCGAGGGCGTGGACGGCGCGGATTCGCTCGTCGTGAATCCGCACAAGTGGTTGTTCACGCCCTTCGATTGCTCGGTGCTGTATCTCAAGCGCGCGGACGTGCTCAAGCGCGCGTTCTCGCTCGTGCCGGAGTTTCTGGTCACGCGCGAGCAGGAAGAGGTCGTCAACTACATGGACTACGGCGTCCAGCTCGGGCGCCGGTTTCGCGCGCTCAAGCTGTGGATGGTCATCCGCGCGTTCGGCGTGGAAGGGCTCGTCGACCGCCTGCGGGCGCACTGCGCCCTCGCGCGGCAGTTCGCGGAGTGGGTGGGAGAGGAGCCCGGATGGGAAGTCGTCGCGCCGGTCGACTTTTCACTCGTCTGCGTTCGCTTTGCCCCAGAAGGCGTCAGCGGGAACGAGTTGGACGAGATCAACGAGGCGATCATGCAGGCCGTCAATGCGAGCGGAGAAGCGTATCTGTCTCACACGAAGCTGAACGGTCGATTGGTGCTGAGGTTCGCGATCGGCAACATCAGAACGACCGAGGAGCATGTTCGCAGGGCATGGGAGCTTCTGAAGGCGGAAGCTCGAAGGAGCCGAAGGGCGGAGGAGCCGAAGGGCGAGACGGCCGAGTAGCGAAGGTTCGCTGATGGCCCTCTCGCCCTTTGGCTCTTTCGAACTCGGTGCGTCTACTCGTGCGACGCGAGTTTGTCCGTGAAGAACTGCGGGAAATTCTTCTTGAGATTCACGACCTTCGGCGCATCGTTGATCACGATGTACGGCTGGTCGGGATGCAGCTCGGCGTAGTTCTGGTGGTAATCCTCGGCGCGGTAAAAGCCCTTGAGCTTCGCGACCTGAGTGACGATCGGCTTCGAGTACAGGTGTGACGCCCTGAGTTGCGCGATGTACGCCTCAGCCATGTCCTTCTGTTCGTCCGTCATGTAAAAGATCGCCGACCGATATTGCGTGCCGACGTCCGGGCCCTGTCGGTTGAGTTGCGTCGGATCGTGCGCGACGCTGAAGAAGACGCGCATCAGGTCGGCGAACGACACCTGCGATGGATCGAACACCACGCGCACCGACTCGGCGTGACCCGTCGCCCCCGAGCTGACCTCCTCGTAGTCGGGATGATCCTTCGTCCCACCGGCGTAGCCGGACGTGGCGCTGATGACGCCCTTCACGTGCTGGAATACGGACTGAATGCCCCAGAAACAGCCGCCGGCGAACACGACCGCTTCGGTTTTCGGCGGCGCGGCGCTGGGGCGCGCCATTGCCGTTGTGGCCGAGGCCGCCGCTACGAAACCGGCAGCGATGATTCCGCGAGTCAAACCACGCATCATGATCCCACCCTCCGTTCCTTTGAGTCGTTCAACGGCCTTCCTTCCGCTCACCCTGATCGTGTTCTTCGTCCTCCGGACCTCCTGGCCTCCGCATCTCCGACGTGTCGCCGGACGCCAGCACTTCGACCACTTCGTCGGGAACGTGCCTGGCTCGAACGATCCAGAACCCGATGATCAATAGCAGAATGAACAAGGCGACCAAATAGTTCTCGTAGCGGCGGACGTGTCCGACAACGATCAACGTCGTCTCGCCGAACGCCCACCCGATCCCCGTAAAGACGACCGCCCAGCTCGCGCAGCTGATCGCGCTTCCGACCAAATACACCGGCAACGGCAAGTGGGCCGCTCCGCAGGCGATCGGGAGCGTCAACCTCAGTCCATACGCCCACCGTACGGCTATGGATGCACGCCAGGGATGCCGGCGGACGATCTTGAACGTCCGGACCATCCACTCGCGGAGCCGCGGCCACCGTTGCCGAGCCCACCGGCCCTGCCAGCGCCCAACATAGTACAACCCCAGGTCGGCGAGCCACGTTCCGATCGCTATCGAGAACATCACGGTGGAAAGCCGGAGATAGCGATCGTGCGCCATCAGCCCGCCGATCAGCGGCGTCGCTTCCTCCGTCACGATCGGGCTCACGCCGAGCGTGATGTACGCCCACAGCTGGTGGAGCGCGGCCATAGCCTGCGGATGCCGCGTCGCGATCTGCAGAAACGCGAAAATGGTCGTCGCCCTCGAGCCGGTTTTCGGGGGGGGGGGAGGAAGTACGGGCGATTCAGGGCGTGATCGACGCGACCGCGGGCGGATCCGCGGGACGCAGCGCGTCGAGCCGCGCGCGCAGTTCGGCGTGCAGGCGGCGCGCGATCGGCCCAGGCGTGCCGTCGCCGACGGCGGCGCCGTCGATTCGCACGACAGGCATGACGTCGGTCGTCGTCCCCAGTAGGAACAGCTCCTCGAGCCGGTGCAGGTCGCGCTCGCCGAATGCCTCCTCGCGCACGGACATCCCGAGCCATCGCGCGATGTCGAGGACGACGTCGCGCGTGATCCCTTGGAGAATGAGGTGGTTCGCCTGATGAGTACGCAGCACCCCGTCCAGCACGCCTACGACGTTGGTGTGCGATCCCTCGGTCACCACGCCGTCGCGGACCATGATCGCTTCGATCGCGTGGCGCTCCTCGGCCGCCTGTTTCGCCAGCACGTTGGGCAGGAGCTGAACCGACTTGATGTCGCATCGGAGCCAGCGGACGTCGGGCACGGTGATGCACTCGGCGCCTCGGTCGCGGGCGTCCTCGGGCGTGGTGAGGCGGTTCACGGTCGCGTACACCGTGGGTGAAACGCCGCCCTTCGGGAAATGGTGCGTGCGCGGCGCTACCCCGCGCGTGATCTCGACGTAGAACGTCGCATCTCCGTCCAGGAGATCCGAGTCCGTGAACAGCCGGCGAGCGATCTCGCGCAGCCGATCCGGCGTAGCCACGTCGGGGCGCGGGATTCTCAGCTCGTCCAGCCCGCGATGAAGGCGCGCCACATGGCGCTCGCTCTCGAACAACGAACCGCCGACCGCGCGCCATACTTCGTACACGCCGTCGCCGAACACGAAGCCGCGGTCGTCGACCGGAACGGCGGCGGCGGAGCGAGGTAGGAAGTGGCCGTTGAGATACGCGAGCACGTGACGGAGCGAGAAGGGTGATCGATTAGAAGGTAAGTTGGGTCGGGTACTCGGCACATGTCCAACGTCATTCTCGAAACGACGCGCCTGCGGCTGCGCGAGCTCGCGGCGAGCGATCTCGATTTCGTCGCCACCATGCTCGACGACGCCGACGTCATGCGTTACTACCCACAGCGCCTCGACCGCGCGGCCTCGCTGGCGTGGATCGAACGCCAGCAAATGCGCTACGCACGCGACGGACACGGACTCTGGCTCGCTCTCGATCGGGAGACGGACGAACCCGTTGGACAGGTCGGGCTCGTCACGCACGAGCTGAAGGGACTGCCGAGGAGCAGGTATCCGGAAATCGGGTATCTCCTGCACAGACCGTTCTGGCATCGCGGGTTCGCGACCGAAGCCGGCGTCGGCGTGCGTGACTACGCGTTTCGCGCGCGGCGCTACGACCAAGTGATCTCGCTCATCCGTGCGGTGAACCAACCGTCGCAAGCCGTCGCGCGGCGGCTTGGAATGTCGATCATCGGCGAAACGGAGTTTGCCGGTCTAGCACACCTCGTGTTCGGACTGAACGCGTCTGAAGCATCGATGCTATGAACGTCTCACAAAACCCTTACATCATCGCGGCGCTGAGCGGGGGCCCCACGCGCCGTTCGCTCGACTTGCGAGTCACGGACCTTGGCCGTCCATTCCGCTGATGTCACTCGTCTGGGGACGGACGATGCGTGCCTTGGTCGCCGTCGGGGCAGCCTTCCTCTGCCTGCCATCGGCCTCGATCGCGCAGCGCGCGAGTGTTTCGAGGGCTGATTCCGCGCTGGTGCGGCGCATCCTGTCGGCCGAGGATCGCCGAGACGCCGGCGACGTCGCGCTGAAGGAAGGGCGGGAGAGCGCGAATGAGCGCATCCGCGTACTCGCCCGACGGGCCACTGGGCGTATCGGTGATCCGCGGTTTGCCGCTCGGGACTCGCTGCCGCCTCTGCGACCGCCGATGCCGTGGCCGGAGCCGGCGTGGCGGCTGCGGTATCGCGCGCTGACTCCTCAGTCCGACTGCGGCACTATACGCGTCGCGCTCGCGGACAGCGCGTGGCCCGTGCGCCTTCACGCCGCGGATCTGGCTGGCCAGTCGTGCGCGAGCGATGCCTCAATCGGGAAGGTCCTCGATCAATGGATCGCGCTCGTGCCGGCCGACGCGTCGCAACGGGCCCGCGGCGGCGTGGCTTGGCAAGCGGCCGCGCACGCGATCGTGGCGCTGGCCCGCGTCGATCCGTCGGACGCGCGGCGTCGGCTTCCCGACTTGGCGGAGCACCGCCAATGGCAGCTGCGGATGTACGCCGCGCGGGCGGCCGGTGTCCTCTCGGACACGGCCCGTCTGAGAAAGCTCGCGCGCGACGCGAACGACAACGTGAAGGAACGGGCGATCGACGCGCTGAGCGCTCTCACCGGACACGGCGACGACCAGATCTTTCTCGCGGTGGTCAACTCGCCAAGCGCGGGCGCCCAGGCTGTCCGCGCCGCGGCGCGCGCGTTGCTCGGCTCGGCGGATCCCGGTGCGCACGCCGCGGAGAACGCGGCGTTCGCGCGTTGGGTCGCGCGCGACAACGCATCGGCGCGGGACGCGCGCGTCGCGCTTCTCGCCGCCGCGGGGCGGCCGGCGAGCGACGATCGGCCGCCGACGACGCGCGTGGATCTTCCGGCGCGCGCCGTGTCGCTGGCGCTGGGCGCGGAGGCGCGCGTGCGCGTCACGATGGCGCGGGAAAGCGGCGGCGGCTCGTTCGTCGTGCGAATGCGGGGCGACGTCGCGCCGATCATGGTCGCGCGTGTCCTCGCGCTCGTGCAGTCCGGTTACTACAACGGGTATGGGTGGCACCGTGTCGAGCCGGACTTCGTGATCCAGGGGCCAAGTCGCGGGGACAACGAGTACGTCGGCTACTCGCGCTACTTCCGCGACGAGCTGGGGCCGGTGCCGCACGCCCGCGGCACGTTGGGGATGAGCACGCGCGGCCACGACACGGGCGACGGCCAGTGGTTCATCAACCTGCGCGACAATCCGCGGCTGGGCCGAGACTACTCGGTGTTCGGTGAAGTGGTCGAGGGGATGGACGTCGTGGACGGAATCCTCGAGGGCGACGTGATCGCTCGAATCGAGGAAATCCGGTAGCGAGGATGGCGAAGCACCCTCGAACGTCGCGCGAGCGCTATCTCGGTTTCGTCGACGACTATCGGCTTCGACGACTCGACGAGTCGACGGAGGCGAACGGCGCCAGGCCCGGCGCGGCGCAGCCCGAGCAGGAGTCGCCGAAGGACGAACGAGAGAAGAAGAAAGCCGCCCGCCGGATGTACGTACGCGCGTATCTGCGCTGGCTGCGGCCGCATCGGGTCGCGATCGGGCTGGTGTTCACACTGGCCCTCGCGCGCGCCGGCCTGGAGATGATCGAGCCGCTGTTCATGCGGTACATCATCGACCACGTGCTGTTGAATCGGGGGCTCGACGCGGCGGCGCGGCTGGTCCGCCTGCACTTCGCGGGTCTGACGTTCCTGGCCGTGATCATCGTGTCGAGCGCGATCAACGTGTTCAAGGACTATCGACAGCGGCGGCTCAACGTGCAGGTCACGCTGTCGCTGCGCCGATCGCTCTTTCATCGGCTGCTGCACTTGCCGCTGTCGAAGCTGTGGGACATGAAGACCGGCGGCATCCTGTCGCGCATCACCGGCGACGTCGATACGACGACGGGGCTGCTGCAGATGGCGGTGCTGTCGCCGCTCATCTCGGTCGTTCGGTTGGTCATCGCCGTCGCGGTGCTGCTGACGTTGAACTGGCGACTCGCGCTCACCGCGCTCGCGCTCATTCCGGGCGTCGTGCTGATGAGCTTCACGTTCGCACGGCGCGTGCGGCCGATCTACCGCTCGCTGCGCAAGGACGCCGAGCAGATCGACGGCCGCGTCGGCGAAACGTTTTCGGGTATCCGCGTCGTGCGTGCATTCCGCCGCGAAACGGCCGAACTGCTCGAGTACATGCGCGGACGCCACACGGTGCTGCGCAAGGAGCTGTTCGCGCAGCGCCGCGAGTTGGCGCTCTGGACGTCGTGGGGGCTGCTCCTCAGCATCGTGAACGTGGTGATCGTGTGGTACGGCGGTTGGCTGAACATCGCCGGACGCGCGTCGATCGGCGACATCATGGCCTTCCAGTGGTACACGTTCCTGCTCCTCAATCCCGTCTGGAACATCGTCAACTCGTTCTCGGAGCTTCAGCGATCGCTCGCCGCCACCGAACGCGTGTTCGACGTGTTGCAGATGGACGCCGACAAACCCGACCGGCCGGACGCGCGCGACGCACCGCGCATCGTCCGGGAGATCCGATTCGAGGACGTCGACTTCGAGTATCGTCCGGGAACGCCGGTCGTGCGGGACGTCAACGTGACGGTGCCGGGCGGGTCGGTCGTGGCGCTCGTCGGGCGCAGCGGCGCGGGCAAGACGACGGTCACCGATCTCGTCGCGCGGTTCCACGATCCGACGCGCGGGCGCCTGGTCGTCAACGGCATCGACATCCGCGACCTCAAGCTCCGCACCTACCGCGACCTGCTGGCCATCGTGCAGCAGGACGTCTTTCTCTTCGACGGATCGGTGCGCGACAACATCGCCTACGGGCGCCACAGCGCCACCGACGCCGAGATCGAGGACGCCGCGCGGCGCGCCAACGCGCACGAGTTCATCGAGCGGCTGCCGGAGCTCTACGACACGTTCATCGGCGAGCGCGGCGTGAAGCTCTCGGGCGGCCAGTGCCAGCGCCTGGCGATCGCGCGCGCGATCCTCGCGTCACCCCAGATCCTGGTCCTCGACGAAGCGACGAGCAACCTCGACACGGAAAGCGAGCAGCTCATCCAGGAGTCGATGGGGACGCTGCTCGCCGGACGCACGACGTTCGTCATCGCGCACCGGCTGTCCACCGTGCGCCGCGCCAATCTGATCCTGTTGATGGAAGACGGCCGCGTCATCGAGCGGGGCACGCACATCGAATTGATGGAAACGCGCGGCGCCTATTATCAAATGGTCCGGCGCCAGATGGACGTCCCGGGCGAAGAGCTGATCAGTGAAGGTGTAGACTGACGCTGCCCGGCGGCGCGGCGGCCGCCTGCGCGCTGTCCGCCGCATGCGCGATCCTCACGAACGATTCACTCGAATCGCCCGCCGCGATCTGGTCGCTCACCACGACCTTCGCGTCGACGTAGTGCGCTTGCTCGACGAGCGTCTCGGCAAGCTCCCTCGCCGCCTCGGGTTGATGCGCCTGCTGCTCGAGACTGAGCCGAAGTTGCGACGTCGCCGCCGAATCCTCCTCCATCGTGCGAAGCAACACGCCGAGCTGGTAGTGGACGCGCCACGGTTCCGGCGCACCGGGAAGGAACTGGTCGAATTCCTTGGTGAGGTCGGCGGCCGCGGCGGCTCTGGCCCGCTGGACGCGTAGGCTGCGTGGCGCGTCGTGCGCGCTCACGATCCAGATGTGCGCGGCGTTTCGCCAATCCCGGTGCCGTGCGGCGCTGCGGCCGACGCCAAGCAGGACGAGCATCGCGCACGCCGCGGCGAGGGCGCGCAACGTCAATTTCGGATGGCGCTCGGAAACTTGCGCGAGCAGCGTCGCGGCGCAGCACACCGCGACCACGATACCGACGCTCGGGAGGAACAGCGTCCGCTCGGCGAGCACGATGCTCGTCGGGACGATGTTGCTCACTGGAAAGAGGGCCACCGCACACCAGAGGAGTCCGAAGCTCACCCCGGGCGCGCGCCGTCTGGCCGCGACGATCGTGACCACGGTCGCGACGAGGAGCGCGAGGCCGAACAACTCGTGCGGGCCCATGCCCGTCGACGCCACGATCTCGTTCGGCGAGTAATCGATTTGCAGATGGGCGGGCCACAGGAGCAACCGGAACCATCTCGGCACGACCTGCAGCATCGTCAGCATCCGGCCGCCGAGGCTCGCGCCGACGAGCGCCTCGGCGGTGAACGCACCGACGACGCGACCGGCGAGAACGAGAGCGCGAACCCCCACAAGCACGACGGCGACCGCGCCGAGCATCGCGTATCCGCGCCAGAGAGCGCTCACGCGCTCGGCGAGCGGTTTGTCGACGACGAGAAAGAGCTCGGCGGCGAGGAGAAGCCCCGGGAGAATGAACCCGTTCTCTTTCGTGAGAATGGCGAGCCCGTAGAGCGCCGCGAATACGAACCAATCGCGCGCGTCGAGCGATCCGGCGCGGCGCTTGTCGACGTAGCGGCAGACGGCGACGAGAGAGAAGATCGCGACCAGCAGCTCTCCCTGGTTCACTCCCTGCACCACCGCTTCGACGTGAACCGGATGCGCCGCGAAGAGAACGCCCGCGGCGAGTGCCGCGCCGCGCGACATGACCCTCGACGCGAGCGCGAAGACGAGCAGCGCGGTCAGCGCGTAGAGCATGGTGCTGACCAATCGAAAGACCAGAGGCCCGCCCGCTCCGATCACGTATTGGAACGCGAGGGAGAGAGACGCGACCGGCCGATACAGGTCGGGCAAATGCGGGGCGGCCCAATACGGGGTCGTCAGAAACTCGAGCCAGCGCCCCACGTCGAGAATGCGATCGTCGTGGAGGATGACCAGGATGTCGTCGTAGGCGAAATCGTTGCGGATACCGGCGATCGAAGCGGCCAGCGCGGTGAACGCGACGAGGAGGCGGTGCTGCCTGAGGGTCTGTTTTTCGGTGGGATGCATGAGGCCATGGCGAACCGGACCTTCCAATACCGCTCTGGAGCCTCGGCCGTTGGGTCTTGCCGTCTAGACGCGCACGAACCGGCGCCGCTCGGCCATTTCCACGATCGCGTCCTCGAATTCGCGCAGGCAGGCCTCGACACCGGCGACCGAGTGGTCGCCCATATGTCCGATGCGAACGGTCGTTTCGCGGAGCTGGCCGTATCCGCTGCCGATCGTGAATCCGCGCGCCTTGACCGCGTCGATCATCTCGGGGCCGTGCATGCCGGTCGGCAGGGAGATCACGGAGACTGTCGGCGATCGCGCTCCTTCCGGCGCGACGATCCCGAGATCGAACCCGCGCCGTCGCGCCACGCCCTCGACCCAGTCGATCGTCGCGTCGCGCATCGCCACGTGTCGCTCCCAGCGCTGCTCGATCCCCTCGCGGCCGATGTCTCCCATCTGCGCCTCGAGCGCGTACAGCAGCGACGTCGCCGGAGTGCTCGGCGTCTGGTTGGCGTTCGCGAACTTCTCGTACTGCAACACGTCGAAGTAGAAGCCTCGATCGCGCACCGTGGCGGCGCGCTCGACGTAGTCGGTCGACGCGACCGCGAACGCCAGGCCGGCCGGAAGCGCGAGCGCCTTTTGCGATCCGGTCAGCACGAAATCCAGGTCCCACGCATCCACCATCAATTCCGCGCCGCCGGCGCCGGAGACGCTGTCGACGAGCGCCATCGTGCTGTGGCGATGCGCGAGCTCCGCCACCGCGCGCACGTCCGTGAGAACGCCGGTCGACGTCTCCGAGTGCGCGACGGTCAGCGCCGCGTAGGCGCGCCGGCGCAGCGCGCTCTCGACGACGTTCAAGTCGAAGGTTTCGCCCCAAGGCACCGCCACGCGGTCAACCTCGCGCTCGCACGACTCGGCCACGCCGGCGAAGCGCTCGGAGAATCCGCCGTTCACGAGCGAGAGGATCGCCCCCTCGCGGACGTTGCGGATCGCCATCTCCATGAAGCCGGTGGCGGAGGTCGCGCCGACGTACACCGGCCGCGCGGTGAGCAGCACGTCGCGCAGCCCGGCCTCGATGCGGGCGAACATCGCCTCGAACTCGCGGCCGCGATGAACCATCATCGGGCGCGTGAGCTGCGCGAGGATCTCGGGGCGGATTTCCGTTGGGCCCGGAACGAAGAACGTCCCGAATTCGCGCTCGACCATGACCAAAGTTACACCGGCTCTCGCACCGGCAACCGACGCTATCGGCGCGTGAGCACGCGGCCGGCGAACACGTTGGCGAAACGGCCTTCGTCGATTGCCGGCGTGCCGTTCACGAGCAGATAGCGGACTCCGACCGCGAGCAGCGTCGGCTGCTCGTACGTGGATCGATCAGCGAACGTCGACTCGTCGAACACGACGACGTCGGCGAACGCGCCCGGCGCGATTCGGCCGCGGTCCTTCAAGCCAAGGATGTCCGCGGTCTCCGCGCTGCTTCGCTGCACCGCGCGCTCGAGCGTGAGCACGTGCCTGGCCTCGACGTACTCGTGGAAGAGCTTCGGGAAAGTGCCGTACTTGCGCGGGTGGCCGTCGCTGCCGTCCGACCCGGTGACGACGAAGTCCTGCTTCATGAAGTTCTCGATGTCGGTCTCGTTCATGTTGAACGACGCGACGCCGGGATCCGCGGTGGTGATGATCGCGAGGGCCGCCTCGACGGGCGTGGTGTTGCGGCGCCGGGCGATCTCATCGAGACGTTTGCCGAGCAAGCTGGTGTCGCGGGTCGAGGAGATGAGCAATGAATGCGCGCCGTTCCGCCGCTTGAGGTTCGCCTCCATTTCAGCGACGAGCCGCGCACGAATCGCCGGATCCTTCGCGCGGGCGCGCAACGAGTCGCGTCCTCCCGCCTCGGCCCAGCGCGGGAGAAGCGACGCGCCGAGGCTCGTGCCGGACGCGGTATAGGGATACTGGTCGGCCGTGACGTCGACGCCGGACGCGCGCGCCTTCCTGATGATGCCGATCACGCTGTCGCTCTGGCCCCAGACGTCGGTGCCGAGCGCCTTGATGTGCGAGATGTGGATCGGAAGGTGCGCCTCGCGGCCGATGCGAATCGCTTCGTTCACGGCGCCGACGAGTCCGATCGTGTACGAGCTCTCGTCGCGCAGGTGCGAGTCGTAGAGACCGCCCTTCGCCGCCGCGACCTTGGCGAGGTCGATGACCTCCTCGGTCGACGCGTAGCTTCCCGGCGCGTAGTAGAGTCCCGTCGACATGCCGATCGCGCCTTGATCCATTCCCCGCGCGACGATCGCACGCATCGAATCGATCTGCGCGGTCGTCGGGGCCGACGCGGACATCCCGAGCACCGCGCCGCGTACCGAGCCTTGCCCGATGTACACGGCCGCGTTCGTGCCGATGCCGCCCTTTCGCCATCCGTCGAGCGTGCGCCCTATCGCGATCGATCCGCCGCCGTCGTTGTTCGTGATGACGGTCGTGACGCCCTGCATGAGATACGCGAGGTTGGCGTGTCGCTCAGGCGACGAAAGGTCCGCCTGCGTGTGCGTGTGCGAATCGATGAATCCCGGGGCGACGATGAGCCCCGTCGCATCGATCGTTCGCGCCGCCGTGACACGACTCGCCGCCGCGTCGCCGACGAACGCGATTCGATCGCCGGTGACGCCGACATCGACGCGCCGCCTCGGCGCCCCGCTCCCGTCGACTACCGTTCCACCGCGAATCAAGATGTCGACGCGTTGCTGCGCGCCAAGCAGCGCCGGCAGGAGCAGCCCGAGCGCCGCGATAGCCGAGTGTAAGCGAGTGATTCTCACGCGTAGACGATGCCGCGTTTCCCATCGATGCGCGAGTGGCTGGACGCACCAGTCGGCCGCGAGCCGAGTCAGTTTTGAATCCGGTATCCTGTCTTCCGAACGGTGAGGATGTGGCGCGGCTCCGCCGCGTTCTCCTCGAGCTTGCGCCGCAGCTCGGCGACGTGCGTGTCGACAGTGCGGCTATAGACCTCGCCCGAGTAGCCCCACACTTCCTCGAGCAGTTCGGTCCGGGACGCTACCTGCCCGCGCCGCTGCAACAGCGCGATGAGGAGGTCGTACTCCTTGGGCCGCAGCGCGACGGCGCTGCCCGCGCGTTGCACGATGTGCGAGCGCGGGTCGACGTACACGTCGCCGAACATGACCGGCGAGGCGAGTTTTGCCCCCGATCCGGCCGCCGACGCCCGCCGCAGCAGCGCATCCACGCGCGCCAACAGCTCGAGAAGACCGAACGGTTTGGCGACGTAGTCGTCCGCGCCGAGGCGGAAGCCGAGCACCTTGTCGGCCTCTTCGCCGCGCGCGCTGAGGATGAGGACCGGCGTGTCGATGCCTTCCTCGCGCAGAGTCGCCAGCACCCGGTAGCCGTCGACTCCCGGCAGCATGAGATCGAGGATGATCAAGTCGGGGGGCGACGATCGCACCAGCGAGAGGCCCGCTTGTCCGTCCGCCGCGACGGAGACCTCGTAGCCCTCGATCTCGAGGTTGTTGCGCAATCCGGTCGCCAGGTTGCGATTGTCTTCGATGACGAGGACGCGCGTCACGAGTGGATCGGCGGCTGTGTGGATGGCTGTGCGGATGGCGGCGCGGCCGCGCCGTTCCACCCGTCCACGCGGTGTTCGTCCGTGAACCCAGCCGCTCGCGGCGCCGCGTTCAGCTCGATCACGACACGAGCACCGTTGCGGGGGGCATCCTCGATCCACGTATCGCCGCCGTGCAGCCGCGCGAGCTCGCGAACGACATACAGTCCTATCCCGCTTCCTGCGACGGCGGAATTCGCGTGGCGATCGAGCCGGTAGAACGACCTCCACACACGCTCTCGGTCGCGCTCGGGAACTCCCTCCCCTTCGTCGTCGACCCAGAGTCGCACGCGATCGCCGCGAGTCATCGTGCCGACGGTGACGATCTGCGGACGCCCGCCGTATTTCACCGCGTTGTCCAACAAGTTGAGCACCATCTGCCTCAGCGCGTCGCGGTCGGCCATCGCGAAAACGTCGGGCGCGAAATCGGTCGCCAGACGAACGTCCGCCGACGCGGCGAGCGGCATCCAATCGTCGATGATCTCCTTCACCGCCCGATTGAGGTCGATCGGCTCGGGACCCAGGCGCGTCATCTGCCGTTCCGCGCGGGAGAAGTGCAGGATGTTCTCGACGAGGTGCATCAACCGGCGGCCTTCCTGCACGATCACGCCGGTCGCGGCGTGACGCTCGTCGTCGGTGCGCACCCGGCCGAGGTTGAGCGTCTCGGCAAAGAGCATGATCTGGGAGAGCGGCGTGCGCAGCTCGTGCGAGACGCTGGAGATGAAATCCGAGCGCAGCCGCGACAGCTCGTGCTCGCGGCGAAGCTGGAGCACCGTCAACACGACCATCGCCGCCGTCAGCATGAGGAGTCCGACGAGGATCGGCACACGCGACTCGGGAAGCGCGCCGAGTGCGAGCAGCTCGACGGCGCGCGGGCGAATCGCCGCGTGCACGGTGAGGCCGCCGACCTGCTCGAATGCCACGTCGGCCGAATACGGAGACTCGGCGGCGCTGCCGCGCGTCTGGAACACGGGACGGCCGCGCGAATCGCGCACGCTGATCGAGAGGATCGAATCGTTCGGCGCGCCACCGGTGGCGGAAACGGGGAGCAGCGTCCGCCGGGCGACGACGTCGCCGATCATCGACGCGCCGACGGCTCCGGCGCACGTGCGAATGCCGTAGGCCGCGATCGGTGCATGGTGCTCCGCGTATTTCACCGAATACGCGATCGCGATCGGCGTTTCATTGGGGAGGGTGGCGAGTATGACCGCGTAGTTCCAGTCGGGTTGGTAGACGGCGCGCACGTGGCTGGCGATCGTGTCGGCGAGCCACTGCCGCATCGCGTTGGAGACGTTCGCTCCCGCCGTCGCCAGCGATCCGTACCGCAGGTCGATCAGGAAGTAGAAGCGCGACGAGTCGGTGGCCGCCGGACACCGCAGGACGCCGTCCGCGCTCGACGTCAGGACGCTGGGCCCGGGAAGCACTTCGTACGGCGTCGTCGCGCGGGAGCGCGTGATCGGCGCGAGCGCGGCGCCGAGCGTCGTTTGCAGTTCGTCGTTGACGCCGGCGACCAGCTCCCATGCGGCGACGGCGGCGTAGTCGTGGAGGGCCCGCTCGGCCGTGGCGCGGTGTGATACCGCCGCCTCGTGTGCCTCGTAGGCGAGCATCGTGGCGAGCACGAGTGTGCACGCCAGCAACGACGCGAGAAGAAGCGTTCGCGACCGCTGCCCGCGCGGTCGATGAGGGGCGAGATCCGGCGAGACCATCACTCACAATCTGCCGGTCCGCGCGCAAGCGCGGCAACGGGATGTCTCCATTCGCCGTGCCAGTTCTGACACGCTTCTGACACGTGGCGTCCGAATCGGACCGGGGCTGCGTGGAGGAGCCGCGTTCAACCCCTAGTGTTCGTAGGTGCCCACCAGTTCCGTCTGCTCGAGCACGTGTCCCTTCATTGCGCGTTCGAGATCCGGCTTCGTGGGCCGACCGAGGTCGCCGAGCGTCGTGTCTAGCGCGTACAGCTTGAAGAAATACCGGTGACGGCCGATCGGCGGACACGGGCCCGTGTAGCCGCGTTGCTTGCGATCGTTGAGGCCATCCCGAAGCCCACCGCCGACACTGGTCGCCGAGGCCGGGATGTCGTAGGCCACCCAATGGACGAAGGTCTGCGCGGGAGCCTTCGGGTCGGGCGCATCCGGATCGTCCACGATCAACGCGAAACTCTGCGTGCCCTTCGGCGCGCCGCTCCATTCGAGCGGCGGCGGCGTCCCCGCACCATCGCACGTATGATCTGGCGGGATCGGGCCGTTGCTGTTGAACGCCGCTGAGCTGAGACTGAGTGCCATGGTGTGTTTTCTCCGTCATGCCGCATGCCACCACGCGGCATCATCGGTGTCCTGCGCATGCTCTACCAAACTCTCGCCGACATCGTCGCATGCGTCCATGCCGCGTTCGTGGCACTCGTCGTGTTCGGTGGAATCCTGGCGATCCGCTGGCGGCGGCTCGTGTGGTTCCATGTGCCGGCGGCGATTTGGGGGGCGTTGATCGAGTTCGCCGACTGGGTTTGCCCCCTTACGCCGCTCGAGAACGCGCTGCGCGGGCGAGCGGGCGAAGCGGGGTACGGCGACGGGTTCATCCAGCACTATCTGTTGCGCGCGTTATACCCGGCCGGCCTCACGCGCGGCGTACAGGTCGCTCTCGGGACGCTGGTGATCGTTGTGAACATCCTGGCCTACGGAGCCCTACTTCGTCGGGGGCGGCTCTCCGTCGAACAACGAAGCAAATGACCAGGCGAGGGCGGTCGGGTACGGCGGACTAGGCGCGGGCGACCCGCAGCACTTCGTCTAGCGTCGTCACGCCTTCGCGCGCAGCGCGGACGCCGTCGTCGAGCAGCGTACGCATGCCTTTGGCGACGGCCATCGCGCGCAGCTCCTCCGATCCGCGGCGCCGCTGCACCTCGAGCCGCAGCTCGTTGTCCATGACCAGCAGCTCGTACACGCCGGTGCGGCCACGGTAGCCGGTGCCGCGGCACTCCGGGCATCCCGCTCCCTTCCACACGCGCGTGAGCCCGAGCGCCTCGACGTCGAGCCGTCGCGCGGCGGCCTTGTCCGGGCGCGTCTCGGTCTTGCAGTTCGCGCAGATCACGCGCACCAGACGCTGCGCGAGCACCGCGTCGACCGTGCTGGCGACGAGGTACGCGGCGACGTCGAGGTCGAGAAGCCGCGTGAGCGCCGTCGGCGCGTCGTTCGTGTGCAGCGTCGACAGCACGAGGTGGCCCGTGAGCGCCGCCTGCGTGGCGATCTGTGCCGTCTCGGCGTCGCGAATCTCGCCGACGAGGATGATGTCCGGGTCCTGGCGGAGCAGCGAGCGGAGCGCGGCGGCGAACGTGACGCCGACCTTCTCGTTCACCGGCACCTGCGGAACGCCCGACAACTCGTACTCGACCGGATCCTCGACCGTGAGAATCTTCTCACGCCCGGTGCGGATCATCTCGATCGCGCCGTATAGCGTCGTGGTCTTACCAGAACCCGTCGGTCCCGTGACGAGCACGATGCCGTGCGGGCGCGACACGACTTCCGTGAACAGCTCGAGAGTGTCCGGCGCCATCCCGAGCTCGGCGAGCGAAATGCGGCCGCGCTCCTTGTCGAGCAGTCGCAGCACGACGCTCTCGCCGCGCAGCGTCGGAACCGTCGAGACGCGTACGTCCACCTGGCGGTTCTGCAGCCGCAAGCGGATGCGTCCATCCTGTGGCAATCGGCGCTCGGCGATGTCCAGCTCGGCCATGATCTTGAGCCGGCTGATGATCGCCGCGGTGAGGTGCACCGGCGGCGACGGCGCGTTCTGCAAAACGCCGTCGACGCGATAGCGCACGCGCAGACCGTCCTGGTACGCCTCGAGATGCACGTCCGACGCGCGCGCGTCGAGCGCTTCGATGAGCAGCAGGTTCACGAGGCGGACGACGGGCGCTTCGTTCGCCAGGTGCAGCAGGTCGTCGAGCGGGATCTCGTCGACGTTGACGACTTGGGCCTCGCCCGCCATGCCGGCGATGAGACCCTCGGCGGTCGCGGCCTCGGGCGCGTAGACGCGTCTGATCGCGGTTCGGAGATCGTGCTCGCCGAACCGCGCCAGCGACACCTGCGCGCCGAAGATCAATCGCAAATCGTCGAGCGCCAGCGGCTCGACGCGGTCGAGCCACGTCCCGACCGTCAACTCGTCGTCGCCGAGGCGAACCGGCAGCACGCCGTACTGCTCCAGCCAATCGGCCGACAGCACGGTGGTGAGCCGCTCGACCTCGAGCAGCTCCGTCGCCGAGTGTTCGGTCTCGGGACGATCGGCTATCGCCATCGCGGCCCGCTCGGCGGCTTGGGCGCCGTCAGCGTGTCGACGGGCGGCGGCGTGGGCGTGGAATCGGGTGGAGCGGGCGGACGACGGCGAAGCCGGGTGAGCGAGTCGGCTTGCTGCTTGACGGAATCGGCCGGCGGCTTGGCCCCCGGAACGATCGGCTTCGTCTGCACGTTGAGCGTGTCGGTCTTGGGCTGAATGTGCGGCCCGACGTTCACTTGCTTGAGCAGGTCGCTGCCGTCCTTGACGGCGTCGCGCAGCTTGTCGATGTCGTCGTCGCTCGAGATGATGTGCGGCGTGAGGAAGAGGAACAGCTCGTTCGTCTCGTCGCTCTTGGAGTAGTTGCCGAACAGGAGCGGGCCAAGGAACGGAATGCGGCTGATGAGCGGAATGCCGCCCTGGTTGCCCGAGCGCGTGTTGTCGGCGAGCCCGCCGATCACCGTCGTTTGCCCGTCGCGAATGAAGATCTGCGTCGTCGCCTCGCGCTTGTCGATCACCGGCGCGTCGAACTGGACCTGGTTCGTCGCGCTGTTGTCGGTCTGCGTCACCTGCAGGTTCACATAGCCGTCGGGGTTGATCGTCGGCGTGATCGTGAGCGTGGTCCCGACGTCGATGTACTGCACCGTCTGCACGCGTCCGCTCGGATCGTTCGGCACCGTCTGTGAGATCTGCACGAACGGCCGCGACGACCCGACGTTCAGCACCGCCTGCCGATTGTTCTGCGCGATGATCACCGGGAGCGACAGCACGCGCACGTCGCCCCGCTGCTCGAGCGCCGCGATCGCGAGGTCGTACGTCGTGGAGCCGTGGCCACCTGTAAGCTCGGCGATCAGATCCAGCGCGCTCGACTGTGACGGAGCCGTCCCCGAAACGACGTTGCCGTGGCTATCCCTGTTCTTCACCACTCCGGAAACGCCGAAGTCGATCGACCGCGTCCGTTGCACCTCGGCGATCGTCACCTCGATCAGCACTTGCAGCGGTCGCAGATCCACGCCGCCGATGACCTGTTGCACGAGCGCCCAATCCGAGTCGGTCGCGCGGATGAGCAGCGAGTTGCTCGATTCCTCGGCGATGATGCGAATGTCGCCCGCTTGCGACGACAGGGCGCCGGACGCCGCCTGAAACGCCGTCGCCAGCGCGTTGGCCACCGCGTTGTTCGCGATACCGGCGTTGCCGGGGTTGTTGTTTCCGCCGACGCCGCCACCCGCCGCACCGAAGTTGGCGCCCCGCCCTCCTCGCCCCGCGCCGCCGCCGACCGTGATCGGCGTCGCGATGTTGTTCGGCGGAGTCGAGAAGGTCGTGAAGCCGCCGTTGGCGTTCGGAATGGTCACGGTGTTGCCGCGGCCGCCGAAGCTCGCGTTGTACCCCGAGAACAGATTCGAGAGTACCGGCGCCAACTGCACCGCGCTCGCGTGTCGCAGGCGGTAGGTGAAGAGGTGCATCTGCTGCGCCTGATTCTGCTGTGCCAGCTGTTGCGCCAGAAGCTGCTGTGGCGTGGGCTGTTGCCGGACGGGTTCCGGAGTGGGACCCGAGATCTGAATCAGCGATGCGCTCTCCGTCACCTTCAGGCCGTTCGACTCGGCGACCGTCTTGAGCAGCTCGATCATACCCTCGCGCGTGACCGGACGGCCCATGTGCACCGTGGTCTTCTGCGCCGGGATGTTGGTGAGCGACACGTTGATTTCGCCGGCCGCAGCGAGTGCGTCGAGCACGACCTTGAGATCCTGATCCTGGAAGTCCAGCGAGACGGACGCCGGTTTCTTCGCCGTGTCCGGCTTGGCCGGCTGCCGCGTGGGCGGTTTTTGGCCGCCGGCCCCGCCTCGCTGGGCGAGCGCGATGCGCGGCGGCGCGGTTGCCGCCCCCGCGATGACGCACGCGATGAGTACTCGTTCGATGGTCTGCATTTGGTCAGGATCCTGGCTTCGGCACGACGAGATCGGCTCGTCCACCCGATGAGTTGATTATCGTCACCTTGCCGCGGTCGATCGCCTTCACGATCCACTCGCCGATCTTGTCGCCCACGTGCACGAGGGTCGGTCGGTCCTCACCTAATTGCAGTGTCGCGAAGCTCTTTCCGTCGTTCGCGACGGCAGTTCCGAGCACGACGGGCTTCGGCGGCGCGGCCGCCTGCTTCACTTCGGGCGACTTCTCGCCCGGCAGTCGATACGGTGCGGCTGGCGCGCTGCGGTCCGACGAGAACAGGTCGCTCTCGACGGCAGCCTGCACGTCAGCCGGCCCCGGTGGGACGGCGCGCTTGATCGGCTCCGCGCCGTTCGACGAGCGCGGCGTTTCCGGCAGTGCCTCCGCCCGCAGGGCGTGAACGAGAGTCCAAGCAACGGTGGCGATCGAAACGAGGAGCAGCACGATTGCGCCCCGCATCGCCGGCGTCTTGAGCCACGCTCGAAGGTCGCTCGTCATCGGGGCGAGCCTCCGCCCGAAACCGGCAGCTCCGCGACCGTGTGCGCCGCGTTATCGGTGGATGCGGTCGCCGACTCCGGCACCGCAAATCCCGAGATCGTCGCGGCGATCGAGAGCACTTCCATGTCGGTGTCGCCCGCTCTCGCCGACCGCGTGATGTCGAGCCGGTCGACCCGGACGAGCTTCTCGCCGCGCTCGAGCGCCTGCAAAAAGAGCAACGTCCCGAGCAGGTCCGACTCGGCGCGAATTTCGACGCGCAACGTCCGTACGCCGGTCGGCGTCGGCGCGGCCGGGCGGGTGCTGGCGTCCTGCAGGAAGACGCGCGTCTTCCGCGCGACGTCTCCGAGATACGACGCCAGCTCGGCGCTCGCCATCACGTCGTCCTTGCCCTCGAAGAGTCGCGACCTGGTGTTCCGCATTGCCGAATCGGCCGCGCGGCGGAGATCCGGATTGCGACGCGACTCGGCCACCGCCGCGCGCTCGCGGGCGAGCGTGGCGCGTTCCGCGACCAGCTGGTCCTGCGCGTCGCCCAGCGCGGCGCGATACGGACGCACGACGTAGAGCGCCGACAGCGAGACCATGGTGATCGCCGCGCCGAGCGTCACCGTGCGCCGCTCGCGGGCGCTCAGGGCGCTCCATTTCATCGGCGCACCTCCCCGCCGCGCGTCGCGGGGGCGGGCGTTCGCGTCGCGTTGGACGCGGGCGCCGTCTTCGACGGACGTACGGATTCCACGCGCGCCGCGATCGTGAAATGCTCGAGCGCCGGTCCGTCCTCCTGATTCTCGCGCCGCACGGGGGCGGCGGACTTCACGTCGATGAGACCGCGCGTCCGCTCGAGCGCGTCGAACACGCGTGCCGCGTGACCCGCGAGGCCGTCGACGATGAGCGAATCCTGACGGGCGCGAATCGACGTCAGGTACGCTTCGTCCGGCACCGACTGGCTCAGCGTCGCGATGACCGACGACCATCGAGGAGACGCCGATTCGATCTGATTCAGCGTCACGAGGTGCTTGTACGTGGCGTCGACCGTCGTACGGCCGACCATCGTCGCGGCGAGCTGCGGGCGCAGCGCTTCGCGTTCGGCGCGCACCTCGGCGAGTTGTCGGCGTACCCCCCAGAGCTCGATACCGGCCGAGGCGACAAACAACACGACCGCCGCCGCGGCGACGATCCACGCCGCCTTCCGCGCGCCGGCTTGTTCCAGGGCAACCGAGTCCTCGCCGCGGAGCCGGGGGCCGGCGTCGCTGCCGGCGAATCGCGCGGCGAGAACGTCCGGCCGATCCGAGGCGTTGCCGGTGTCGCCTGCGCGCACGGCCGAGAGACCGAGCGACGCGAGTGCGGCAGCCAGATCTCGTGCGGGACCGCTCGCGCCGAGCACGCCGACGCGCGCGCTCGGCCCCCCGATGCTGTCGACGATCATCGCGGCGCTGGATGCCCCGGCGCGGAAACGACGCACGCCCGACAGGCGGCCCCCGTCGAATTCCAGCAGGTCCGTCCGATCGTCCTGCGCGACCAGCGCATGCCCGCCTTGCTTCGCCAGCACGGGCCAGAGCGCGAACGCCGCGCCTGTCCACGCCGTCTCGGCGGGCGCGATCGCGTCGAGCGCCCATCCCGCTTGTTGCGCCGCGCCGCGAATGGCGGCGATCAGCCGCGCCGGCGCGGCGACGGCGACGACGGGCACTGGCGCGCGGCGCGGACGTCGCGCGGGCAGCGACACGCCGACCACCTGCGGGCCGCGCGCCTGCACGAAGTAGCGCGACGCGTCCCGCGTGAGCGTTCGCTGGAGCTCGTCCGCTCGCAGCGGCGGGAGCTCGAGCCGGCGAACCTCGGTGAGCGGCGGCATGAGCGAGACGAGGAGCGTGCCGTTCTGCGCGCCGACGGCGCCCGCGCCTCCGAGCGCGCGCGCCAACTCGGCGAGGGCAACGGCGAGCGAGGACCATCCGTTGGTTTCGCTCGGCGGCTCGAGTTGCACGCGCCACGCGCCGTCGCCGGACCGAAGCTCCGGATGAACGACCGTGAGCTCGTTCGCCGAGATCGCGATGGTGACGCGCTGCGCGCGGCGCGCGCCGCCGTCGGCGCGAGGCTGGCTCACCATGAGCGCGTCACCATTTCTTCGTCGTGACGACGGCCGTCGTCACGGCGTTGGAGAGGACGGCGATCAGCACCGTCGGCTGCGCTTGCGGGCCGACGCGCGAGGTGATGGTGAGCTCGACTTGCGTCGTATTCACTTCGGTCCGCCCGCGGAGCGCGTTCACCGCCGCGGTGCTGGCCAGTTGTCCGGGCAACGGCCGGCCGCCGCGCGCCGGCGAAGCGAAGATCTGCGACACGTCCGAGATGCGTCGCCCCTGCGACCTGAGTTGCAGGATCTGGTTGAGGGTCGCGTCCGTCATACCCGGCAGGGAGCGCAGAACCGGAACGGGCGCGTCGTTGAGGTTGATCTGCCCGGCACCCCGCGTCGTGAGGTACGGCGAGGCTTCGGCGTAGATGTCCGGCGTCATCCCCATCACGTTTTTCACGTCGCTTACGTCGTTGAACAGCGTGTTCGCCGGAAGCGCGAGCATCCCGGACTTGATGTAGTCGTCGCGCTCGGCGCCGCTCGGGCGCTTGACGCTGTCGGCATCGCGCCAATCCATGATCGACTGCGAGAGTTGCGTCGACAGCGCGTAGTCGCTGAGGAGGAAGCTGAAGAATTGCTGGAGCTCCGTCTCGGTCGCGGTGTTGATGTTCAACTTTTCGCCGAGGTCCCGCGCCACGATGGTGACCGGCAGGCTGTCGACCTGCACCGTCCCCGTGTAGAGAGAGTCGACGTTGGACCAGGGATCGCTCGCGGCGAGCCGGGCGATGTTCGGATTGTTGCTCGACGGCGCGACGCGGAGCGCGTACTCGAGCTTGGCCTGCGCGTACGCGAGGGCGCCGAGGGCGAGCGCGCGCTGCTGTCCGCGCTCGGACGCCATGATGCCGAGCGTGCGCCGCTCCTTCGCTTCCATGCTGAACTGCAGCGCGACCGTCGCGATCGCGACGACGAGCCAGAGCGCGGCGAGAAGAGCCACTCCGCGGCGCGGCCTCATCGCACCACCACGCGGCGGGCGTTCGCGATCGGGTAGATCATCGGCACCGAGAGAATCGGCGGCGCCGTGTGATGCTCGCCCGGCAGCATCGTGATGCGCACGACGGTCGGCGAGATCGTCGCGGCCTCCGACGAGTGGTACCACCGGTGCGTGCGGTCGTCGAGGAACTCGACATTCAGCGTGTCGATCGTCGAGTCGAGCATCTTGCGGACGATCGGCTGCTGCGCGTTCGGCTGATACTCGATCGTGAGGCCCCTCTCCGGCGTGTTGTTGTCCGCGTCGATGAACATCCGGATGCGGACGATGCTGAGCAGCGCCGGGTTCGCCGCGCTGGTCGTGAACGAGATCTCGTCGCCCGCCGCCTGCGCCGCGCTCACTGACGACGTGCTGTTGCTCATACCGGGAGCGGCGGTCGTCGCCGCGGCGCGCGACAGTCCGCGCGGACCGCCGCCCTGCTGGATCTGCACTTGGCCCGTCGACAGCCAGGCGCGGATCATCTCGCGCAACGCGACGGCGCGCTCCGTTGAAACGGCCGCGTCGCGAATCACCTTCCGATGGCTGATCAGCGACTCGAACGCGCCCGCGCCGGCGGCCGTCATCATGCTCGTGATCGCCAAGCCGATCACGAGCTCCATGAGCGTCATCCCTCGCCGCGCGCGCATCGTCATTGGCGCGTGGCCAGTCGAGGGGTGATGTAGCGATACGTCCGAACCAGATACGATCCGTTTTGCCAACTCACCGTGACGTGGATGTCGTACAGACCGTTCGGATCGGAGATCGGCGCGGACGTCGTGGTCCACGTGTACCCGTCGAACGGCGCCGGAAATTTTCCTTTCGCCACCGAATCCGGCAGCGACTGGAGTTCCGTGTCGGTGAGCAGGTCCATGAATTCGAGGCGCGAGGTCGCGAGCTCCTCGACCTCGATCGCGCGACGCGCGCGTTCGGCCACGCGCATCTCGCCGCCCGCGGCCTCGAGCGCCGCGACCGACGTCATCCCCACGATCGCGATCGCCGCGACCGCCTCGAGGAGCGTGATCCCCCGGCGCGCCTTAGCGAGAATCCGCACGCGCCACTCCGCTCCAGGGGTCCACGCGCACGATCAGCGGGATCGTCCCGCCGTTGATCACCGCGGTGTCCGCGAACGCGGCGCCCGTCGGCTCGAACACGAATTGCAGACGCGGTTGGTCCGTCCTGATCGACGCCGCCATGCCGAGGTCGAGCGTGCCCTGCGCGAGGGGCGCCGTGCCGAATGCGCCGGCCGTGTCCACCTCGTAGCTCAACGTCTTTGGATCGAGACGGAGCGTCGCCGTGGCGTTGTACTGGATCGCCGCTTTTCGGGTGTCGCGGAGCAGGCCGATCATCGCGTCGGCGCCGCCAGGCGGCTGTTCCGTGCCGAATCGGGCGAGCGCCGGCGCCGCCAGCGTCGCCGCGATGGCCATGATGAGCAGCACCATCGTCAGCTCCCACAACGTGAAGCCGGTGCGCCGCGGCAACCGCGCCCATCGCGCGTTCATCGGCGTCGACATCACTTGAACGAGTTGGCGTTGATGCCGTAGATCGCCTGGAGCAACGACAGCGCGATGAACGCGACGATCACCCCGAACGTCACGATCATCGCCGGCTCGGCGAGCGTGGCCAGCCGGTGAGTCGCACGCTCGGTGCGCTCTTCGAAGATGTCGGCGGCCTTCATCAGGAACACGCGCAGCTGTCCCGCCTCCTCCCCGACGCCGACCAACTGCGAGAGCAACTCGGGAAAGAGCGTGCTGTCGGCCAGCGCGGCGCGGAGCGAGCTGCCTTCGCGCACCCGCGTTCGGATGCGCGCGACGTCGTCTCGCGCGAGCGGATCGCCGATGGATTCGATCGTGTCGTCGAGCGCGGTGAGCAGCGGCGCGCCGCCGCCGAGCAGCACGCCAACGAGACGGGCGAAGCGTCCGGACAAGGCGTAGCGGCGCAGCGTCCGCACGCCGGGCAGACCCAGCATCGTCGCCGACCACGCGCGCCGGCCGGCCTCGGTGTTCGTCGCCCACGCGGCGAACGCGGCGATGGCGAACGGAATGAGCAGCAGCACGGGCCAGGCGCGGTGCATCGCCGACGAGAACGCGAGCAGCGTCGCGGTGGAGCGCGGTAACGTCGCGCCGCTCCCCTCGAGCAGCGTCACGAATCGCGGCAGCACGAAGAACAGCAGCACGGTCACGGCGATGGATCCCGCCGTCGCCAGCATGATCGGATAGATCGACGCCGAGAGGATGCGTCCTCGGAGCTTCTCGTCGCGGTCGAGCTGGTCGGCGAGGCGAGCGAACGCGGCGTCCAGATCGCCGCTCTTTTCGCCGGCGCGCACCAGTCCGACGTAAAGCGGCGAGAAGAGCGCGCGGTGTTGCGCCAGCGCCGCCGAGAGCGTTTCACCGCGCTCGACGCGCCCCTTCACCTCGTGGAGCGCGTCCTTCACGTCACCGCTCGCCACCCCCGACGCCGCCTTCAGCGCCTGCGCGAGCGGCATCCCGACGGGGAGGAGCGCTGCGAGCGCGCGCGTCATTTCCAGCACTTCGCGCCGACGGCCCAGACGGAATCCGCGGCGGCGGCCACCCTCGCCGTCCGCCGACTCGGCGACGTCGAGCACGAAGAGCCCGCGCGCTTCGAGCGTGCGCGTCAACGCTCCGGAGCTCACCGCCTGCGCGTGGCCGCGCAGGCGTTTCCCGGATCCATCGACGGCTTGATACGCGAAGGTCGGCATCGTGCTCGGTCGGTGTCTACTTCCAGCTCGTGAGGTCCGCGTCCTCGCCTTCGCCGCCGGGTTTGCCGTCGGCGCCGTAGGTCTGGAGGTCGTACCCCTGCGGATTCACCTGTCCTGGAGACAAGTACACGTAGGCGCGCCCCCACGGGTCGGGCGGAACCGGCTTCCGCAGGTACGGCGAGCGCCAGTTGTTCGGCGGATCGACCGTCGGCTTTTCCCAGAGCGCGGCGAGCCCTTGCTCGGTCGTCGGGTATGAACCGTTGTCGAGGCGGTATGCGTCGAGCGCGGCCCCGAGCATCTCGATCTGCGACTTGGCCGTGGCGCTCTTGGCCGCTCCCACGTGCTGGAAGATGTTGGGTGCGACCAACGTGGCGAGGATCGCGATCACGACGATCACCACGAGGATCTCGATCAGGGTGAATCCAGCGCGGAGTCTGGATCGGCGTGGCGCGTGCTGCGCCTGGCGAGGCGAGAGGTTCATCGGACGTGGGTCGGCTGACTCGGTGAGCTCGTCGTAGCCGCTCGGGAAAGGGGCGCGGGACGAGGTGGACAGTTGGACACGAAACCAGGCGAAACGGTTTTCATCGCGCGACTTAGCACCACATGGACGGATGACGACAGCGCTGAAGCCGTCGTTAAGCGCGCGCCTCCCGGTGTTTCGCCCCCGTCTTCTCTAACACGCGGGTGTTATGCGCAGTTTGTGCTTGGATTTACGAGCCGTGCAGCCGTCTGTCCATTGACGATCGGAGACGTTACGAGTTCCAGTCGATAAGGGAACCCAATAGACGCCTAGAGCGCGCCCCATTGACTTCCTAGGGGAAGGCCCGCACATTCGCGTCACCTAGTATTTCTATGGGGCAGCGATGACCGAAGCCAACGTCGAGGTTTTGCGTGGCACGCTCGACCTCCTCATCCTCAAGGCCGTGAGCTGGCGGCCGACCCACGGCTACGCGGTCGCCCGATGGATCGAACAGGCGACGGCGGACGTGCTTCAGATCGAGGAAGGCTCGCTCTACCCCGCGCTCCATCGGCTGGAAGCGCGCGGTTGGATTTCGGCGGAGTGGGGCGCGTCGGAAAACAACCGGCGCGCAAAGTTCTACACGCTCACCGCCAAAGGCAGATCACAGCTCCGCGTAGAAGCCGCCACTTGGACGCGCTTCGCCCACGCCGTGTTCGCCGCGCTCGAAGCCCCGCCCGAGCCCGCGTGAGGAACCACGGATGAGCACACCCGCGTGGCGACGGTACCTCCGGTTCTGGGGCTCGAACGTCCAGAGCGATATCGACGAAGAGCTCCGGTTCCATCTCGAGATGCGCGTTGCCGAATACACAGCGCGCGGAATGACACCCGACGAGGCCCGCCGCCTGGCCGAACGCCGCTTTGGCGACGAGCAGAAAGCCCGCGCCGAGTGCGTCTCGATCGATGAGAACGCGGCGCGGACGATGAGCCGCGGCGCGTCGATCGCGTCACTGAGCCAGGACGTCCAATTCGCCGCGCGCCTACTGCGGCGACAAGCGGCCACCGCGTCACTTGCCGTGCTTTGCTTGGCGCTCGGTATCGGCGCAACGACGGCGATGTTCAGCGTCGCCGATGCGTTGCTGATTCGTCCGCTGCCCTTCGCGACCGGAGACCGTCTCTTCCTCGTGGCAACGACACGCGACCCGGGGCGCGACGCGGACGTCTCCTCATATCCCGACTACCTCGACTGGCGCGCGCGTCAACACTCGTTCAGCGAGCTGGCGGCGTTCGGGCAGACGAGCTTCTCGGTCGTGCTCGCCCGCCCGGTGCGCGCGAGCGGCGCCGTCGTCACCGCGAACTTCTTCCGGGCGCTTGGTGTGGTTCCCGAGCGGGGACGGCTGTTCGCCGACGGCGAAGACCAGATGGAAGGGCCGGCGATTGCCATCGTGTCGCACGGGTTCGCAGAACGCGAGATGGGCGGAGTCGATCGCGCCGTGGGATCGACGGTGTCAATTCGCGGAATTCCGCGTACGGTCGTCGGCGTAATCCCCGACGGACGCGCCATTCCGGTCGGCGGCGAGCTGTGGACGCCGCTTCCTCGTGATATGGATCGCTCGCTCTTGCCGGGTCGATCGAGCCTCACGCGCTCGAACCGCGGTCTCCAGGTGATTGGCTCGCTCGCGCCCAACGCAACGGTTGGCCAGGCGCGCGCGGAATTCGAATCGTTGGAAGCGGAGCTTGTGCGCGAGTATCCCGAGAACGACGCCGGTCTGACGACCAAGATCACGCCGATCCGCGATGTCTACGTCGGCTCGGCGCATTCCACCCTGCTCGCCATGATCGCGGCGACGATTCTCGTGCTGCTCGTTTCGTGCGCCAACGTCGCGGGCATCCAGCTCGCGCGAGCGACGTCGCGTGTCCGCGAGATCGCGGTCCGCTCGGCGATTGGCGCCGGTCGCGGCCGCGTGTTCCGCCAATTGCTCACCGAGAGCGTGATGCTGGCGCTGGCCGGCGGAGTGCTCGGAACGGCGCTCGCCTATCGCTTTGCCGAGTTCGCGGAGATCTCAGTCCTGGGGCAGTCGCCGCGATGGCTGATGCCCTCGCTCGACCTGCGGGTTTTGGCATTCGCCGTTGCGATCTCCATGCTCACCGGCATCGTGTTCGGCGTCGCGCCGGCGATGCGTCTCACGCGGGTCGATCCAGCCGACGCCCTGCGCGGCGGACGAAGCGCGCTCGGACCGAGTCGCGGCCGCCTACAGCAGATGTTCGTCGTCGTCCAACTCGCGCTGTCGATCGTGCTCGTCGTCGCCGCGGGATTGTCGATCGAGAGCGTGCGTCGCCTCGAGCAGCTGCCCCTCGGCTTCGACGAGCGCGGCGCGTTGATGTTCACCGCCATGTTGCAGACGCCGAGGTACGACGTGGCCGGCGAGCGCGCGCGGTTCGCCGACGCTGTCATCGGACGCGCCGTCGCTTTGCCCGGTGTGAGCACCGCCGGCGCCACGTCACTTCCGCCCTTCCGTTGTTGCTCACAGTGGGCGCTCGCGATCGACGGCCAACCCAGACCTGCGGACCAGAAGCTCATGGTCCCCGGCAATTCGGTGACGCCCGGGTACTTCGATGCGATGGGGATCCCGCTCGTTCGCGGCCGAGCGTTCACACCGGCGGATGCCGCCGACGCTCCGCCGGTCTTGGTCGTCAACGAATCGTTCGCGCAGCGTTTCTGGCCCGACGGCGACGCGCTCGGCCGGCTCGTTCAGGACGGCGGCGACCACGCGACGATCGTCGGCATCGTGCGCGACGTGAAGATCACGTTGACCGAATCGCCCGGACCGCAGTTCTATCGCCCGCTGACCCAGAAGCCCATCACGACGCTCACGTTCGTCGTGCGCGCACCCACCGGCGATCCGACGCGATTCACGAGCGATCTGCGCCGCATCGTCCATGACATCGATCCGACGCTGCCGATCTACAACATCACGACGGCCCGCGACATGGTGGACCAGCAGTTCGCCGGACGCAGAACGTTCGAGTCGCTGATGATCGCGTTCGGGTTCATCGCGCTTCTGCTGGCGACGATGGGCGTGTACGCGGTCACGTCGTTCTTCGTCTCGCAGCGGACGCAGGAGTTGGGACTGCGCGTTGCACTTGGCGCCGATCCCGCGCGGCTGCTCGCTCTGGTGCTCCGGTCGAGCGCGAGGATGGCGATCGCCGGCGCGCTGGTCGGGCTCGGCGGCGCGTCCCTCGCGGCTCGGTGGTTGTCGCACACACTGTACGGCGTCGGTACCGGCAATCCCGCCATCTACGTTGTCGCCGCGGGCCTTCTCGCGGCCGGAACACTGGTCGCCAGCATCGGCCCCGCCAGCCGCGCCGCGCGCGCCGACCCGATGACGACTTTGCGGGTCGACTGACCCGCCGGGAATAATCCGGCGCGAACGAAGGTCTCCGTGTGAAACCATGGAGGCTTTCATCATGAGCTCACATCGCGATCGCGATGCGGCGGAATTCGACGCGCACGGCAACACCAGACCGACGGGCACCAACTACATCACGAACGATCGGAGCGACGATGGCATCGACCGGCGCGGCTTCCTGCGCTGTATGGCGTGGGCCGGCACGGGCGTCGTTTGGGCACTCGACGGCGGACTTCCGCTTTCGATTCCGTTGAGCCGGATCGGCTCGCTCACCGAGCCGCAGAAGAAGAGCATATTCTTCGCTCAGATCAGCGACAGCCACATCGGCTTCACCAAGGAAGCGAACAAGGACGTGACCGCGACGCTGCAGGACGCCGTCGCCAAGCTGAACGCGCTGCCGCAAGCGCCCGCGTTCGTGCTCCACACCGGCGACATCACCCAGCTCGCCAAGCCCGAGGAGTTCGATACCGCGCGGCAGGTGCTCACCGGCGTGAAGAGCGAGCGAATCTTCTACGTGCCCGGCGAGCACGATGTCGCCACCGACAACGGCGCGTCGTATCTCCAACGCTACGGCAAAGGAACGAAAGGCGGCGGGTGGTACAGCTTCGACCACAGCGGCGTGCATTTCGTCGGCCTCGTCAACGTGCTGAATCTCAAAGCCGGCGGACTCGGAACGCTCGGCGCCGAGCAACTCGATTGGCTGAAGAGGGACGTGTCACATCTCGCCGCCAGCACGCCGATCGTGCTCTTCGCCCACGTACCGCTTTGGACCGTGTACCCCGAATGGGGCTGGGGGACCGACGATTCCGAGCAGGCACTCGCGCTGCTCAAGCGTTTTGGCTCGGTGACGGTGCTCAACGGCCACATCCATCAGATCATGCAGAAGGTCGAGGGACACGTGTCGTTTCACACGGCGATGTCGACCGCGTTTCCGCAGCCGGCGCCGGGCACCGCGCCGGCGCCCGGGCCGATGAAGGTCGACCCCGAGAAGCTCAAGAGCGTGCTCGGCATCGCCGACGTGACCTTCATTCCGGGGCGCGGCGCGCTCGCGATCGTCGACGCGACGCTGTCGGGACAACCGCCGGCGTTCGACGAGGCCTCGCATGAGGCGATGATGGAACGCCAGACGAAACGGCGCAGCATCACGCTCGCCGACAACGAGATCGGTATCGACAACTTCAACTTCACGCCGCCGGTGCTGACCGTGAAGCCGGGCACCAGGGTCACCTGGATCAACAACGACGACGTGCCACACCTGATCGTGAGCGTGCAACGCGCGTGGAAGCAGTCGCCGGTGCTCGACACCGATCAGCGTTACTCGACGACGTTCACCACTCCGGGCACGTACGACTACTTCTGTTCACTGCATCCCAAGATGCAGGGGAAGATCATCGTGCGGCGTTGAACGCCTTGACGAACTGCTCGAGCTCGGGGCGGTTGAGGTCCGACACCGCCTCGAGCGACAGCCCGTTGGTGTGCCACCCGATCACGTTGTACCCGTTGCGCGCCGACTCCGACAGCTCGCCGCCACCGTGTTCGCGCGCGTCGGGCCACGCGTAGACGTCGATCAGATGCTGGCGGCGGCCATAGACGACGACCGGTACCGCGCGCTGTTGCACGTAGTCGAGGCGCCCGCCGATGATGGGAAATCCGATCGAGTCCAGGTTCGGCACCGACGGGGAGAGATCCACGCGACCGTTGAACCACGGCTTCACGTTGTGCTGGTTCGTCGACGCGACGTCGGTGAGGTGTCCGGGCATCAACGCGCGGATATGGCTCGACACCAACTCGTCGGTGAGCGAGCGATCCCGGGGGGCCACGCCGCGAACCACCGCGAACGTCAGAATGCTGCTCGCGATCGCGACGCCGATTCCGCCGAGCGCGAGGCGCCGCGCCGGGATGGCCTTCGCCGAGGGTGCGTCCGGCGCCAACTGGCTGGGTTGCGCGAGCGCGACTCGAATCCGCGCTTTGAGCACGTCGGGTGCCTGGTATTTCACGAGCGTCTCTCCGATTCGCCGCGACGTCGCGGCGAGCAATTCGTTTTCGCGCGCGCACTCCGGGCACGACGCGATGTGCTCGCGCACGGCCGCCGTGTCCTCGCCAGGGAGCTCGCCGTCGACGTACGCGTCCAGCAGCTCGCGACATTGGGCGCACGTCATGTCAGCCTGCCTCCTGCGCGTCGTATCCCAACGCTGACGCCAACCGGCGGCGGGCTCTGGCCAGGCGGGACATCACGGTCCCGATCGGGACGCCGACGACGTCGCTGATTTCGCGGTAGCTCAATCCTTGTACTTCTCTCAGCACGATCACCTCGCGGAACTCCGCCGGCAGTCCGTCGAGCGCTCGCTGGAGCGCCGCACGCTCTGATTGCTCCACCGCCCGTGCGTCCGTGGCGCGTCCCGCGGCTTCGTGCACGACGTCGACGTCTTCGACGAACGCGATGTTCGCCCGCTCGACCCGCGCCTTCCGATGTCGGGTCAGGCAGCAGTTGCGAACGATGGCCAACAGCCAGGCTCGCGCGTCGCCCTCGCGGTAGGTCTCGAAGTAACGAAGCGCGCGCAACACCGCGTCCTGCACTGCGTCCTGAGCGTCGTGCTGATCGCGGAGCAGATAGCGAGCGAGCGTGTACGCATCGTCCAGATGCGGCAACACGATTCGCTCGAAGCGCTGGACGTCGTTGGAGGAAGAAGGGGAGGCCATTTTGGAAGGTCTCTGATCTCAGGTCTCGGGTCTCAGGAGTTCCCAGGGACCAGTGACCAGTGACCAGACTCCACGATCCTCCGATTTATTCCCCGGGCCCCACTATCCGCCGCCGCCGGAAGCCGCGGTGGCTGGCGGGCGACAGGTCGATCATGAGGGCGATCACGATCCCGATGATCGGAACAGCCGACCAGACGCCGTTATACCAGTGAACGACGGCCGTGTACCAGAGGAACGTCGTCGGCAGAAAGATGAAGCCGAGAACCGGCCAAAGAGCGGTGTTGAACAGGCCGCGGAACCAGGCCGTGAACAGCCACAGCAGCACGATGACGAGCCGCGGCGTGAAGAGCGCGACAGACTACAAGGAGGCAGGGCATTTCTGGTCTCAGGTCTCTGGTCTCGGGTCTCGGGTCAGGTCTCAGCAGTTCCCAGTGACCGGTGACCTGTGACCCGAGACCTGTTCGCACTCCTCAAATTCCCCACCCCGGCTCGTACGTCCGCGACCACTGTTTCGCCGCTTCCGCGTCGCCAAGGATGTGACCGTTCGCGGGATCCGTGCGCAATGCGCGTCCGGTCGACTGCGCGATGTTGCCGAGGTGGCAGAGGAGGACCGTCGTCGCCCCGTCCTCGATCGGCGCGCGGAGCTTTGCGCCGGTGCGGATGCCGTCGAGAAAGTTGTCCATGTGGACCGACGTCGCCGCGTCGTCGCCGGTCAGCTCCAGACCATCGCCCGCCTTCGGCTCGATGTTCCGCGTCGTCTCCTTTCCCTTGAGATCGAAGATGACGTAGCCGTCGCGGTCGACGACGAGCGTGCCGCTCGTTCCGTACACCGCGGTGCCGCGCGAGCGGTCGAACGTCTTGCAGCCGTTGCAGCTCTCGCTCTGCCAGATGATCGTCTTCCCGCCGGCGAACTCGAACGTCGCCTCCTGCGAGTCGGGGAACTGCCAATCGTCCTCGTAATGCCGCCGGCCGCCGGTCGCCAGCACCCGCGTCGGATGCTCGACGCCGAGCGCGAGACGCGCGATGTCGATCTCGTGTGTGCCGTTGTTGCAGATCTCCCCGGTGCCCCAGTGCGTGAACCAATGCCAGTTGTAGTGAATCACGTTGTCGCGATACGGCGTTCGCGGCGCGGGCCCCTGCCAGAGGTCGTAGTCGAGATTCTTGGGAACCGGTGCCGCTTTCCCCTTTCCGATGCCGACGCGCGTGTTCGCGTACCATGCGCGCGCGAGATACGGCGGGCCGATCGCGCCGTCCTTGATCCGCTGGAGCGCTTCGATGGTCCGCGCCGACGAGCGCTGCTGCGTGCCCATCTGGACGACGCGGTGCGTCTCGCGCTGCGCCGCGACGAGCAGCTCGCCCTCGCGCGCGTTGTGGCCGCACGGCTTTTCGACGTAGACGTGCTTCCCGGCCTTCATGGCGAGAATGGCCATCGGGGCGTGCCAGTGATCCGGTGTCGCGATCGACACGGCGTCGACGGTCGGATCCTCGAGCGCGCGGCGGAAGTCGCCGATCGCCTTCGGCTGTCGCGTCGCCGATTTCATTTCGCCGCTCGCCTTCGCCAGCACGTTCGAGTCGACGTCCGCGATGTACGCCACCGACGAGTTCTTGAGCCGCGAGAAGTTCTGCGCGTGCACCATGCCGCGGCCATTCAGGCCGAACACCGCGACCGACACGTGATCGTTGGGCGAGCGGGATCGCAGCAACCCGGGCGCGTGTGAGGTCATGACCAGTCCCAGTCCGGTGGCGGACGCGGTCTTGAGGAATTCTCGGCGATCGACGTCGTTGTCGTCGGGTGTCATGGCCTCAGCTCCCGAATCTTGATGTCGCGGAAGTACGTCTCGTCGTTGTGGTCCTGCAGAATGATGTGCCCCGCCCGCCGGTCGGCAAATCCGGGGATCGTGTGGTACTTGCTCTTCGCGAGCAGCGAATCCATCCGCGGCGTGCCGAGGTCGAACTCGACGATCTTCGCGCCATTGAGCCAGTGCTCGCCGTGTTTCCCCTGGAAGACGATGCGCGACGTATTCCACTGGCCCACGGGCGCGAGACGCTTCGCGCCGTTCGGGGGGATGAGATCGTACAGGGAGCCCGCCAGGTGCGACGGAATCTTGTTGTCGTCGCTCAGCGAATCGTCGAGCACTTGGTACTCGAAGCCGAGGGCCGCGTGGTTCGACGCGTGCGCCAGCGAGAACTCCTCGGAGACGTTGTATTTCACGCCGCTGTTGGCGCCTGGCGCGACCTTCCATTGGAAGGAGAGCTCGAAGTCCCCGAACGTATCGATGGTCATCAGGTCGCCGCCGTTCGCCGGCTGACCATCCGCGATCTTCGCCACCGTACCGCTCGGAATTTTCTCGATCGCTCCATTCACGACGCGCCAGTGCGCCGTCGGCACCGAGTCGTACCCCAACCCGCGCCACCCTGCGAGCGTCGTACCGTCAAAGAGCAGACGCCATCCCGCGGCTTGCTCGGCAGACGTCAACGTGTTCGGCGCCGTCTGGGCGACGATTGGCGTCGCCAGGGCGAGAGCCAGGAATCCGACGATTGATCGCATGCTGTGACGATACGGAGACTGACTGCGAACGCAAGCGCGCCGTGCCGGCCCGCTATCAGGGCCAGTCTCTATAGCCGCGCTCAGCTCCTCATTGGGGCGCCTCGCGAACTACTCACCGCAGACGCGGGGCGCAACTCAGTCAGCCGCGTCCCCGCTGGACTTGGCCAGCTGGCCATCGACCGCGATCAAGTTCGCCGTTGCCGGCACGGGCACCGGCACCGGCGCGCGCCCATCGTCCACGCGCGTCTTCTTCCCGAAGCGCGCGAAGAAGCGCGCGCCGCGTTCGCTGAGCGTGTCCATGTACGTGTAGAACACCGGTGTCACGAACAGCGTGATCAGCTGCGAGAACGCGAGGCCGCCGACCACCGCGACGCCCAGTGGACGACGGGACTCCGAGCCCGCTCCCGTGGAGAGCGCGATCGGCAGCGTGCCCATCAGCGCGGCCATCGTCGTCATCATGATCGGGCGGAAGCGAATCAGACAGGCGTGCACGATCGCGTCGGCCGGCGCGCGCCCTTCCGAGCGCTCGGCCTCGAGGGCGAAGTCGATCATCATGATCGCGTTCTTCTTCACGAGGCCGACGAGCAGGATGATGCCGACGAAGGCGTACACGCTGAGGTCGATCTTGAACACGAGCAGAGTCAGCAAAGCGCCGAACGCCGCGAACGGCAACCCGGAGAGAATCGTGATCGGGTGGATGAAGCTCTCGTACAACACGCCCAGCACGACGTAGATCACGAAGATCGCGATGCCGAGCAGCGCGAGCATGCCGGCCTGCGTCGATTGGAACGCCTGCGCCGTGCCCGAGAAGCCCGTGCTGATCGACGACGGCAGCGTCCTGTTCGCGATCTGCTGGACCTCGTCCGTCGCCTGGCCGAGCGCGACGCCCGGCCGGAGGTTGAACGACAGCGTGACGGACGGAAGTTGTCCCGAGTGGTTCACGCTGAGCGCGCCCGCGGTCTGCGTGATGCGCGCGACGCCGCTGAGCGGTACGAGCGCGCCCGAGTTGGAGCGGATGTACAGCATGCTCATCGCCGACAGGTCGAGCTGGTACTGCGGCAGGAGCTCCATCACGACCCAGAATTCGTCGTTCGGCGTGTAGATCGTGGACACCTGGCGCGAGCCGTACGCGTCGTACAGCGCGGTCTCGATCTGCCCCGCCGAGACGCCGAGCTGCGCGGCGCGCTCGCGATCGATCTCGACGCTCGCCTGTGGATTACCGAGCTGCAGGTCGGTCGTGACGTCTTGCAGCAGCGGCGACTTGCGCGCCTGCGTGACGAGCGCGTCGGCGGCCGGGTACAGCGTCGTGATGTCGGAGCTCTGCATCGTGAACTGGTACAGGCTCTTCGACACGCGGCCGCCGATCTGAATCGGCGGCGGGTTCTGCATGTAGACGACGATGCCCGGAATCTTCGCGAGCTTCGGCCGAAGCTCCTTGATCATCTCGTCGACGTTTGCGCGCTCGGCGCGCGGCCGGAGGCCGATCAAGAGACGGCCCTGGTTCGTCCCGGAGACGGTCGAGCTCCCACCGATCGCCGAATAAAAGCCGGCGATGTTGGTGTCGGCCCGCAGGATTTCGTTGACCTGCATCTGGTGCGCGGCCATGTCGTCGAACGACGTGCCCTGCGCCGTTTCGGTCGTGACGAAGAGCTGCCCGTTGTCCTGGCTCGGAATGAACCCTTTCGGGACCAGGATGAAGAGGACGACCGTGCCGACCAGAATCGCGAACGAGAACGCCATCGCCAGCGGCCGGTGAACCATCACCCACTCGAGACTGCCCTTGTACTTGCGCGAGCAGCCAATCGTAGCCCGCTTCGGTGATCTGGTACGCGCGGCCGTGGGTCTCGTCGTGCTCGTGCGGCCGCAGGAAGCGGCTCGACAGCATCGGCGTGAGCGTGAGCGACACGAAGCCCGATACCAGGATCGACACCGCGATCACGACGGCGAACTCGTGGAACAGGCGACCCACGATCCCGCCCAAAAACAGAATTGGGATAAAAACGGCCGTGAGCGAGATCGTCATGGACAAAATGGTAAATCCGACTTCGGCCGCGCCGTCCATCGCGGCTCGCATCGGCGGCTTTCCCATCTCCATGTGGCGGACGATGTTCTCGAGCATCACGATCGCGTCGTCGACCACGAAGCCGACGGCGAGCGTGAGCGCCATCAGCGACAAGTTGTCCAGGCTGTAGTCGAGCAGGAACATCACCGCGAACGTGCCGATCACCGAGATCGGCAGGGCGAGGCTCGGGATCAGCGTCGCCGACACGTTGCGCAGAAACAAGAAAATGACCGCGATGACGAGGAACAGCGTCAGCACGAGCGTGAGCTTCACGTCTCGCACCGACTCGCGGATCGTCGCGGCGCGATCGTACATCAGCGTCATGCCGACGCTGGCCGGGATCTGCTTTTGCAGCTTCGTCATCTCCGCTTTGACGGCATCGGCGACGGCGACCGTGTTCGTGCCCGGCTGGCGCTGGATCGCGAGGATGACGCCGCGCGTGCTCTCGCCTCTTTCGGAGAACCAGGCGATCGACTTGTTGTTCTGGATGTCGTCGAGCACCTGGCCGATGTCGCCCAGGTGGATCGGCGCGCCGTTGCGATACGTGACCACCAGCCGGCGGAACGACGCCGCGTTGTTGAGCTGGCCGTTCGCCTGCACCGTGTACGTCTTGGTCGGGCCGTTCAGCACGCCCGTCGGCAGATTGACGTTCTGGTCGTTGACCGCGTCGGCGACTTCGTCGATGCCGATCTGCCGGCTCGCCAGCGCGTTCGGATCGAGCTGGATGCGCACCGCGTACTTCGCCGATCCGTACACGTTGACCTGCGCCACGCCCGGAATCATCGAGATGCGCTGCGCCATGAACGTCTCGGCGTACTTGTCGAGCTCCGAGATCGGCATCAGCGTCGACGTGAAGCCGTAGAACACGATCGGCTGGTCGGCGGGATTCACCTTCTGGTACGACGGCGGAATGATTCCCGGCGGCAGGTTCTTGAGCGTCTTGGCGATCATCGCCTGAACGTCCTGCGCCGCGGCGTCGATGTTCCGGTCGAGCGAGAATTGGATGGTGATGTTGCAGGAGCCGAGGGCCGACGTCGACGTCATGTTGTCGATGCCGGCGATGGTCGAGAATTGCTTCTCGAGCGGCGTCGCCACCGCCGACGCCATGGTTTCCGGGCTCGCGCCCGGAAGACTCGCGCTCACGGTCAGCGTCGGATAGTCGACTGTCGGAAGGTCGCTCACCGGCAGCCGCTTGTACGCCGTGATGCCGAAGAAGAGAATCCCCAGCATCACGAGCACCGTCGTGACGGGCCGCCGAATGAACAGTTCCGAGAGATTCATGGCGTGGCGCCGCTCGCGGCCTGGACCGCCTCCGCCGACGCCGAGGTGCTCGGCGCCGCCTTGACGTCGACCCGCGCGTTCGGCGTCAAACGCGACTGGCCGTCGATGACGACCTGCTCGCCGGGTTCCAGCCCCTTGTCGATCGTCGTCATGTCACCCGTGCCTACGGATCTCCCAACCGAGACGGGCCGCACCTTCGCGATCCGGTCGTTCCCGACGACGAACACGTAGCTGCCCTGCTGTCCAGCGAGCACGGCGCGCGTCGGCACGGCGACGACGCCGGCCTGCACCTCGAGCTCCACGCTGACGCGAACGGCCTCGCCCGGCCATAGAACGTCGCGCTGGTTCTGGAATCGCGCCTTGGCGCTCACGCTTCCGCTGAGAGAATCCACCGCGTTGTCGAGAAAAGCCAGGGTGCCGGTCTCGTCGATGCCGCCGCTGTCGGCCGCGACCACGCGGACCGGCACGCTTCCACCGCGAGCCGCGCGGCGCTGCAACGCCGGGAAATCGTGCTGCACGATCGGGAAGCGCACGAGGATCGGACGTAGCTGATTGATCACCACGAGGGCGTCGCTGTTCGCGCGCACCACGTTTCCGCGTCGAACGAGCAGCCGCCCCGTACGGCCGGCGATCGGCGAACGAATCGTGGCGTACTCGAGATTGAGGCGCGCGTTGTCCACCGCCGCCTTGTCCGACTGCACCGTCGCCTGCATCGCTTCCGCCGCCGACTGCGCCTGATCGGCCTGCGACTTCGTCACGTAGTCCTTTTCGACGAGTGCCTTGTATCGCTCCGCGTCGCGCTGAAGCGACTGCGCCTGGGCCTGGTCGCGCGCCAGCGCCGCTTCCGACTGGCGCAGCGTAGCCGAGATCGGACGCGAATCGAGCTTGAAGAGAACCTGCCCCGCCCGGACCTCGTCCCCCTCGTTGAACAACACGGTGTCGAGCGTGCCGCCGATTTGCGATAGAACCGATACCGTCTGCATCGGCTCGACGACGCCGTTCGCGTCGAGCGTCAGCGGCGCGGAGATCCTGCTCACCGACGCGACCTGAACGGGCACCGGCGGCGCCGCCTGTGCCGGCGGCTTGGAGCAGGCCGCGGCAACCACCAGCACGATGCACGCGCCGCGCAGCGAGGCACCCCCCCATCGTGCCTTCGTCACCGGGGCCTCACGTTGGGAAGCGGGGTGAACGGCGCGAAGGTCATGTCGCCGCGCGCATTCAGCACGCCGACGTCGCGCGCGAGCTGCGCGAGCGACGTGCGCCACTGCCACCGCGTGTCCACGTCCTGCGCGCGCGCGCTCGCCAGCGCCGATTGCGCGACCAGCAGATCGACGATGCTGCCAACGCCCTCCTTGTACCGCCCGCGGGCGACCGATTCGGACTGAGTCGCGCTCGTGAGAAGGTCGTGCGCGGTCCGCACCCGGTCGGTGGCCGTGCGAAGCGTGTAGTACGACGTGAACACCTGCTGAATCACCTGTTGGCGGGTGACTTCCGTGCGCGCGATCGCGGCCTGGTACTGCTCGTTGGCCGCGGCCACGTCGTAGCCGTTCGAGAATCCGGTGAACACAGGCATCTGCACGCCGAGTGTGACTGAATAAGAATTACCCGCGAAGCCGGAAACGTTTGACGCGTTGTTGCCGCCGATCGCGGAAAAGGCCAGCGCGGGCAAATAC
Source organism: uncultured Gemmatimonadaceae bacterium (assembly GCA_963736315.1). Classification (GTDB taxonomy): domain Bacteria; phylum Gemmatimonadota; class Gemmatimonadetes; order Gemmatimonadales; family Gemmatimonadaceae; genus JAQBQB01. The sequence continues at coordinate 1,171,895 of CAVTOB010000003.1, forward strand.
CCCGATCGCGCCACCTTGATCTGCGACGACGCGGCGGCCGCTTCGGCACGCGCCTGCGCCAGCTCCGGACGGTTCCGAATCGCCAGCTCGATCAGCGAATCGACCGACTGCGCCACAAAGAAAACTGAATCCGTCGCCGGGACGTCGGGGATCTCGAACGCCGTGTTCGCGGGCAGTCCCATGGCGACGGCGAGCGCGCCGCGCGCGACTTGCACGGAGCCCTCGAGAGTCTCGAGGTCGAGCTCGGCTTGCGACCGGGCCGTCTGCGCCTGCAACACGTCGGCGATCGTCGCCAGGCCGACGCGGTGCCGCTCGCTCGCCGCGTCCAGCGCGGCCGTAGCCAGATCGACCGAGGATTTCTCGGCGTCGCGCTGCGCTCGCGCCGAGAGGAAACTGAACGCCGCCCCCTCGACCTGCAGAATCGTGTTCTCGACCGTCGAATTGTGGGCGAGGTTGGCGGCGACGGCGGTTTGACGCGCGACGTCGATCGTCCCGGAGCGGGCGCCGAAGTCGAGCACCGTGTAGGTCAACGTGAGCGTCGGGCCGGCCTGCGACCGCGTCGCGGCCGGGCGGCCCGCCGTGCCGAGCACGCGCGAGTTGTTCACCGTCGCGCCGGCCGTGATGTTCGGATAGAGATGGCTCTCGCTCGAGCCATAGAGGTCGACGCTGGCGCGCGCCTGGAGCCACGTGTTGCGCGTCGCGGGGCTGTTGCGAAGCGCGATGTCGACGACGTCGGCTACGGTGAGCTTTTGCAGCGCCTCGGCGCTTGGACCGCCCACGACGGGGTGGAACGGAGTCCTCGCGTCACGCGCCGCCGCGCTGACGACGCTCGACGAAGGGCTCCAGACCGCGGCCGCGCTGGTCGGTGACGCGGCCGAGCCGTCGATCGATGGCGTGGGATGAACGCACGCCGTGCCGGTCGCCAGGAGATAAGAGAATGCGAATAGCGAGCCGGTGCTGGCCTTCACGGTTTCTTAGTCGATCCCGCTTGCGCGGCTTGCGTCGGTTCCGTGCCGGGCTTGGGCGCCGCCGGCTTCGGCTGGCTCGCCGCCGCGGGTCGACCTGCCTGCGTTCCGGTCGCTCCCACCTGCGTCTCGGGCGATGCCGGTGGCGCCGGCGCACGGCGGATATTGGCCGCGAGCCGGAGCGTCGGCGGAACCGCCGGTTTCCCCATGATGATCGCGCCCAGCATCACGACCTTTTCTCCCTCCTTCACGCCGTCCGTGACCTGCTGAACACGCAGGTCGGTCGGGCCGGTCTTGACCAGTCGCATCTCATAGCTGCCGTCGGCGAGCGCGACGACGACGTATCGCCCCGGGACGCCGGTCGTTCCTTCCGTGCCGAGGAGGTCCTTCCGCATCTGGTTCGTGATGGTGTCCACCGACAGGCCGAACATCCGCGCGACGGGCGCGAGCTCGTTGGTCGGACGAATCGCGTCGATCGGCAGCTGAATCACTTGCGAGAGGTCCGCGGCCCGGATCGTGACCTCACCGTTCATTCCTGGCATCAGCAGGCCGTCTTTGTTGCTGATGCTCACCAACGCCTGGAAGAACGTGACGCCCTGGGTCACGACCGCCTGCGGTTCGACTTTCTCGACGACGCCGTCGAAGACGTGATCGGGGAACGCGTCGACGGAGACGGTCGCCGACTCACCGACGCGGACGTTCGCCATTTCCACCTCGTCGATCGTCACGCGCATGCGCACGCGGCCGAGGTCGGCGATCGTCATCAAGGTGGTGCCGCCGTTGGCCGACGTCGCCGACGTGATGATCGTGCCCTGCGTCGTCGGACGGCTCACGACCGTGCCCCCGAGCGGCGATTCGACCGTCGCGTCCTCGAGCGCCTGCCGGCGCAAGTCGAGAGCGGCGCGGCTGCTCACCAGATCCGCCTGCGCTGCCGCCAGCGTCGCTCTGCTGCTGTCGTGCTCGGACGCCGTGATCACGTGGACGGCGAATAGCGAGTCCTGGCGCGCCTGATCGCGCTGCGTCTTCTGAAGGCTGGTGAACGACACCACGTCATCGGCGACGGCTTGGTCGAACTGATTCTTGACGTCGCGTGGATCGATCTTCGCGATCTCCTGCCCCCTCTTCACCACCGATCCGACTTCGACCGGAAGCGCGATGATCTGCCCCTGCGCCTTGGACTTGATGTCGACCGGATTGATCGGCTCGACGGTCCCGGTGGCTTGAACCCGGACCGCGATGTTGCCGCGCGTGACCGCGGTGGTTGGCAGCGGCGCTTGCTCCGCTTTCTTGTTCTCGCAGGCGGCGATCGCCACGACGGCGGACGCGACGGCGAGGAACGGTATACGTCGAACTGGCATGGGTTTCGGTGGGGAGGCACTCCGGGGCATCGGGAAAACTTACGCGCCGGGGAGCGGATTGGAACAAAACGGCGCCCCCGAACGGAGGCGCCGCCGCGTTCATCTATTGGTGGTACGCGTGGGGAGGGGGAGGTGTTGACGGGTGAACGGGGGACGGATTAGGGGGACTCCAGCGGAGAAATCTGACGTCAGACGTCCGACTTCAGACCTCAGATTTCTCGTGGTTCGCCCTTCCGCCCCCGGTCCACCGGTCCACCGGTCCACCGGTCCACCGGGGACTAGTGCCCCGCCGGCGCCGGCGCGTGGCTCTTGGGCTTCCTCAGAATCAGGACCGCCGGGGCCACCAGAACGAAGGTCGCCAGAATCAACATCCAGGCATCATTGTAGCTGAGCATCGTCGCCTGCCGCATCACCGACGCGTCGAGGATCGCCAGCGCGCCCTGCTTCGCCTGAAGAACGCTGTAACCCTTCGCCACGAGGCCGGCGACCGCCGCGTTCTGCCGCGCGACGAGCTGCGGATTCTCGATATACGTGTTGGCGGTCAGCATCGCCCGGTGCATCGCGACCTGGTGATCCAGAAACGTCGTGATGATCGCGATCCCGAACGAGCCGCCCAATTGGCGCGCCAGGTTGATCAACCCGGACGCCTGCTGAGCCTGGCTCGGCTTGAGATTCGCGTAGGCCACGTTGTTGATCGGCGTGAACAGGAAGCCCAAGCCGAGGCCGCGAACGATCAGCGCATATCGCGCTTCGGGCTCTCCGGCGTCCACGGTCAGATGTCCCAGCCGCCACATCGCGACGACGAACAGTGAAATGCCGATGTAGATCAGGATTCGGGCGTCGACCAGCGGCTTGGCGCCGTTGAGCGCTCGTCCGCACACGATCGCCGCCACGGCCGTGGCGATGCCGCCCGGCATGAGCGTGAGACCCGTCTCCGTCGGCGTGAAGTGCAGCAGGTTCTGCGTGAACAGCGGGAAAAGGAACACGCCGCCGTACAGTCCGAAGCCGAGCGCGATGAAAAGAAAGATCGACCCGGCGAGGTCCCGATTCTTGAGGACGTGGAAATCGATCACGGGATGTTTGTTCCGCGGTGACAATTCCCACCACAGCATTCCCGCCAGCGACACCCCCGCCACGATGCTCAGCCGGATGATCAACGTGTCGTTGAACCAGTCCTTCTCCCGCCCTTCCTCGAGCACGTACTGGAGCGCCGCGAGCCCGATCGTCAGCAGCGAAATGCCTGCCCAATCGATCGACTGCGGTTTCCTGCGCATGCCCGGCGGATCGTGGAGAAACCCCGTCACCAGAAACGTCGCCACGATTCCGATCGGCACGTTGATGAAGAAGCACCAACCCCAGTTGTAGTTGTCGGTGATCCATCCGCCCAGGGTCGGTCCGAGTGTCGGCGCGACGATGATGCCGAGGATGAAGATGGCCTGGACCATTCCCTGCTCTTCGCGCGGGAAGATCTGACGCAGCGTCGCCTGCGCGGTCGAGAGGAGCGCCGCGCCTCCCGCGCCCTGCACCACGCGCCACAACACCAGCTCGCCCAGACTGTGCGACGTTCCGCAGAGAAACGACGCGGTCACGAACAGGATGATCGACCCGGTGAGGTAGTTCTTGCGGCCGAACGTGGCCGTGAAGAACGCGGTCATCGGCAGCACGACGACGTTCGACAGGATGTAGCCCGTGCTGACCCACGCGATCTCCTGGATCGTCGCGCCGAGGTTACCCGCCATCTGCGGCAGCGCGACGTTGATGATCGTAGTGTCGAGCACTTCCATGATCGCGGCGGTGATCAGCCCGAGCAGGATGATCCACCGGTACTGATCGCCCTGCTCGTGTTCCTGAGTGTCGCCGCGCGTTCCTATCGTGCGATCGTTCTTGCCAACAGCCGATGTCGCCATCTCATCCAACCGGTGTGAGGTCCGCGCTGGCGCGCCGGGTCGCTGACCGACCCTCCCGATGCTACAATCATCGCGCCGCTCTCTTGCGCCGCCCCGGTGCCTTCCGCGGGGGTCGCGCGATTCACCAAATCTCGTTGGGTGGAGAACTCCATGTGGCTCATGTCCGCCACGAACGCCAACCGCTCCGCCCGTGACTGAATCGACAGCCGGCGCCCCCGCACCGGCCGCACCGGCGGCCGTCCCCGGCATAGGCGCCGCGAGCGGCTCCTGGCTTCGCGCGCTCACCCTCGCGGAGCGGCGCGTTCTGATCGCGGCCGGCCTCGGGTGGATGTTCGACTCGATGGACTTCCTCATCTACGTGCTGGCCATCGGTCGGCTCAAATCGTACTTCGGTTTTGGCGACGCGACCGCCGGGCTGCTCGGCACGCTGACGCTCGTGAGCGCCGCCGTCGGCGGCCTGTCGTTCGGCGTGATCGCCGACCGCATCGGGCGCGTGCGGGCTCTCAACATCACCATTCTCATATACTCGATCTGCTCGCTCGGCGCCGCGACCTCGCAGAGCGTCGTGCAGCTCGCGATCTGGCGCGCGCTACTCGGCCTCGGCATGGGGGGCGAGTGGGCGTCGGGCGCGGTGCTCGTGGCCGAATCGTTGCGGCCGGAGCTGCGCAACAAGGCGACGAGCGCGATGCAGTCGACGTGGGCGCTCGGGGCGATCCTCGCCGCGATTCTCGCCGGCCTCGTGCTCGACGTGCTTCCCCTCGGCGACCAGGCGTGGCGCGTGCTGTTCGCGCTCGGCGGTCTCCCCGCGTTCTTCACGCTGTGGGCCCAGCGGCGCGTCGAGGAGCCGGCGATCTGGCGCGCGTCGCGTGCGTCGCCCCATGCGAAGACGAATCCATATCGCACGCTGTTCGGCGCCGAGCTTCGCAAGCGCACTCTGCTCGCGTGTCTGCTTGCTTCGCTGCTGCAGTTCGCGTACTGGGGGTTGTTCTTCTGGCTCCCCAATCTCCTCGCTTCGCCGATCGACAAGGGCGGCGCGGGGATGAGCGTTGTGAAGTCGACGGGCTGGCTGATCCCGATTCAGGCCGGCGCCTTCATCGGATACCTCTCGTTCGGTCCGCTCGCCGACCGGTTCGGGCGTCGCCGTGTGTTCGTGGCGTTCGTGTGCGCCTCGGCGATTCTGGTGCCGGTGTATGGGCGCCTCGTGCACCACCCGACGCTCCTGCTGCTCCTCAGCCCTGTCTTGGGATGCGCCGGCCACGCCTATTGGAGCGTCGCCGCGCCCCTCATGTCCGAGTTGTTCCCGACCGCGGTCCGCGCCAGCGGACAGGGGCTCGGATACAACTCGGGGAGACTGCTCGGCGCTCTGGCACCTTACGTCATCGGCGTGCTCGCGGCGGTCCCGCACGTCGGGATAGTATCCGCGCTGAGTCTGACGTCGATGTTTTACTTGGCGGCGGCAGTCGTTGTTTTCGGGCTGCCGGACCGCAGCAATGACGCGCTGACGTAGGCGGACTCTCTAGGTCACTGGTCTCAGGTCTCCGGTCTCTGGGGAACCGGCAGTTTCCAGAGACCTGAGACCAGTGACCAGAGACCTACTTCCCCGGCACCGCCGCGATGCATTCGATCTCCACCTTCGCGGCAGGACTCACGAGCGCGGCGACGGCGACGGTCGATCGAGCGGGCGGTTCCTTCGGAAAAGCCTGCGTGTACGCGCTGTTCATTCCGGCGAAATCCTTCACGTCGGCGAGGAATACCGTGCACTTGAGCACGTTGGCCATCGTGCTCCCCGCGGCCTCGACGATCTTCTGCACGTTCTCGAGCGCGCGCTTGGTCTGTCCCTGAATCGTGGAGTCGGGCGCGTCGCGGGAGGTGCCGAGTTGTCCCGACACGTACAGGATGTTCCCTTCGCGAATGCCCGGCGTGAGCGTGGCGGTGGCGTTCATGCCCGGCGCGGTGACGGACTGCTTCTGCGCGAACAGCGACGCCGGCAACACGGCGGCGGCCAGGAGCGCGGCGGAACGGACGAATCGCATGGGGACCTCGGGGGAGCGGTGGGATGTTGGCCACCCAATTTCCCCCGCTCCGACGACCCGCGGAAGCCCCTTTAGGGCGCGGTCGGCAGAGGAGCTTTGAACACCGAGTCGCGCTTGTAGACGTCCGTGGCGAAGTGAAGATCGCCGTCGCGCGCGTACGCCGTGAAATACACGATGTAGACGGGCAGCCTTTGCGGCAGCGTGACCGCGCGATTGTCTTTCCCCGCTTGCATCGCCGCGGTCACGCTGTCGGCGGACCAGCCGAGCACGAACTCGGCGAGCGAATCCGGGTGTTGGACACGAATGCACCCGTGACTCTCGGCACGCACGCTCTTGCCGAACAGCGATTTCTCATTCGTGTCGTGGAGATAGATGTTGTAGTCGTTCGGAAAGAGAAACTTCACCAGGCCGAGCGAGTTGCGCGGACCGGGGCGCTGCCGAAGCACGCGCGAGCCGTTCTCCTTCGCCCATTCCATGTCGTTCCGGCGCAGATAGGTCGTGTCGGTCTTCAGCTTCGGCAGGATCTCCTTCTTCATGATGTCCGTCGTCGGGCGCCAGTACGGGCGAAAGACGACTGATCGCATCACGTCGCTGAACACGGGCGTCGACTTCTCCTTGTAGTCGGCGCCGACGATGACGCGCATCGAGAGCGCGCGCTGCCCCGAGTCGTACGCGTCGAGCCGGAACGACGGAACGTTCACGTACACGTAGCGCTGTCCCAGCGCACGCGGCAGCCAGCGGTGCCGCTCCATGTTCGTCGCGATCTGGTCGGCCCGCTCCTCGGCCGACACGTTGAGCGCGGCGAACGTGGCCTTGCCGATCTTGCCGTCGGGAACGAGGTCGTGGTGCTCCTGCCATTTCTTGAGCGCGGCCACGACTGAATCCCCGTTGACGACGTAGCCTTCCGCCTCGAGGCGCGACTGCAGCTCCGTCATGCTCACGCCGGTGTAGATCTGCGGCCAGCCGCCCTGCGCCGCGTAGCCGCGATACCGCGTGTAGTCGCGTCGAAGAACCGCGTACTCGGAATCCTGCGGCGCCATCTGCTCGAGCCCCAGGCTCATCGACGAATCCTCGAGCGTGTGGACGAGCGCCGAGTCCACGGCGGCGGGGCGCGCGGGGATGTACCACGACTGCGAGACGGTGCGCGGATCCACCTGACCCACGAGCATGTCCGACGCGTATCCGACGTACGCCGCCGTGAGCAGGACGTCGGCGTTGGCGAGGTCGCGCGCCGTGGCGCCGCTGTCGATTTTCTGCGCGTCGACGACCCTGTGGATCGAATCGATCGGATAGCGATCGGTCTTGAGCGCGTGCGTCGACGCCGAGTCGAGCGCGGCGAGCAGCGCGGTCGCGCGCTCCTTGATGCCTCCCGATTGGATCCAGAGCGGCGCGTTCGAGTAATGCGCGTAGAGCGCCTGCACCTTCTTCCAGCGCTCCGGCGTCACCCAGGTCGGCGGGCCGGCGCTGTCGATCCGCGCGGTGATCGCGGCCTGAACCATCTCGGCGGAAACACCCGCCACTTCGGCGACCTGCTGCGGGACGTATTTCGACGGCGCCTTCGGGGTTCCGTCGCGGCCACAGGAGGCCGCGGTCACGGCGATGATCGCAAATCCCGCTGCGAGGGACGCGCGTGTCAGCACCGCGCTCGGTCTACGCATCGACGCCTACCCGCTCACCGCCGCGCCCCCGTGGGCTCGGCGAGGTACTGATGAATGAAAGCGATCGCCATGCTTCCTTCTCCGACCGCGGACGCCACTCGCTTGATCGATCCGTGGCGAACGTCGCCGGCCGCAAAGACCCCAGGCGCGCTCGTCTCCAGCAGAAAGGGGTCTCGCTCGAGCGGCCATTTGTCCGCTCCTTGCTCCTGAACGAGATCCATGACGTCACGACCGGTGCAGACATAACTCCATTTGTCTCGAATGATCGAGCGCGGAAGCCATTCCGTGTCGGCGTGCGCTCCAATGAAGACGAACAATGCGTCCGTCGGTCGCCGATCAGTTTTTTCCGACCCGGCACGTTTTACGTCTATCGCCTCGAGCCGGTCGCCCCCATGGACCCTCGTGATCTCGGCTTGGGTCTCGATCGTGACGTTGTCCTTGGTCGACAACTGTTCGATGAGGTATTGCGACATGCTGGCGGCGAGCGACCGCCCACGGACCAGCATCGTGACCGATTCGGCGTAGGCCGAGAAGAGGAGAGCCGCCTGGCCGGCTGAATTGCCCCCACCGACGAGACACACCCGCCCGCCGCGCAGGCTTTGCGCCTCGGTCAGGGCGGCCCCGTAGAACACGCCGTGCCCGACGAACCGATCGATGCCCGGGATGTCGAGACGGCGCCACTGGACTCCGGTCGCCAGCACGAGGGCGCGGGCCGAGACGAGGTTGCCGCCGTCGAGCGTGACCACGTGTGAGGATTCGCCCGATTCGCACGCCAGGTCGAGCGAGTCCGTCCAGCGGGTGACGAGAAGCTCCGCCCCGAAGCGCGTTGCCTGCTGCCGTGCGCGGCCGCTCAACTCGTCGCCGGAGAGCCCGGCGGGGAAGCCGAGATAGTTCTCGATGCGCGACGAAGTGCCGGCCTGCCCGCCGCACGCCTCGCGTTCGACGAGCAACGTGCGAAGACCCTCCGACGCACCGTAGACGGCGCTCGCGAGACCCGCCGGACCTCCGCCGATCACGATGACGTCGTACGCGTCGTGGGCCGGCTCGACCTGAAGGCCGACGCAGCCCGCGACCTGCCGATTGGTCGGCGCGACGAGAACCCTCCCGTCGGCGAGCAAGACGACGGGGAGCTTGGACAGATCCAGGCCGTTCCGCTGTGCTCCTTCACCGCCCGGCGCGATGGCGTGAATGCGCGCCTCGAGGTCGGGATCGTCGGCCGAGAGCCAGGAGCACGCGATTCGGTTTCGCGCCAGGAAATCGCGCAAGTCGTGTGACGCCGGATCGGCGCGGTCGCCGATCAGCGTAGCCGACACGGGAGCGTCGTCGACCGCGATCCGCTGCAGGTACTCGACCCGCTCGGCCATCGTCTTCATGATCTGGCCGTTGAGCGCTCGGCAGTGGCTGATCAGATCGTGAAAGTCGGCGGCGTCGAACCGCACGACGCGCGAGGGCGATGTCGCCTGGACGCTTGCGATCGACGGCGCGCCGAGCAGCAGAGGCACCTCGCCGAAATACGCGCCCGGCTTGTGGGTGTGGATGCGCGTGTCCCGTCCGGTCACCGACTTGAAGACGGCGAGCTCCCCTTCGAGAAGCGCGAAGAATGCCGGCGCCTGGCCTTCGATCAACAGCCATTCGCCGGCGCGGAGTCGCACGTCGGCCGCGCGCGACGCGAGGGATTCGCGCTCGCTCTGCGGCAGGCCGGCGAAGAGCGGAATTTGCGTGAGCAGCTCGCCGGTGATCATCCGTTCTCCCGCGTTGCCGAGAGCGCCCCCAGCACCTCGTTCGTCGATCGCACACGCCCGATGCGGACGAAGATGTTCCTCACGGCGAAGGCATGTGCGGCGGCGTCGAAGCTCGCCATGGCGTCTTCCGCGAACACGATCGCGTATCCGCGTTCCCACGCGTCGCGCGCCGTGGATTCCACGCCGATGTTGGTCGAGATGCCGCACATCACGAGAGTGCTGATACCGCGGCGTCTAAGTTGGAGATCCAACTCCGTTCCATAGAACGCGCCCCACTGGTGCTTGGTGATGTGGATGTCGCGCGGACCGGATCCCAGTGCCGGCGACAGCACGTCCCAGCCTTCCGGCCGCGCGCGCGGCGTCGGCTCGTCGCAGGGCTGGGAGAGGGCGTCCGACCCGTCGGCGGCGAAAGACACGCGCACCAACACGACCTGCGCCCCGGCCGCGCGAAAGCTCTCGCACATCCTGGCCGAACGTTCGAGAACGTCGGCGCTCGTGTGCGGCGCCACGGCTCGCGCGAGGATTCCCGCTTGAAGGTCGATGACGACGAGGGCGGTCTTGGCGGCGGCGAGTTCGAGGGATGTGGTCATGAGATGCTGAAAGGATACGCGCGCGACGCGCCTTCGAGTTTGACACTACTCCCGGCTCCCCAACCAGCCAAGCCCGCGACCCGACCGCAACTCTCTGACACGCGGCCCGGTTGACGGCCGCGCGCCCGACGACGAGCATCAGGCGTCAACGGAGCGACGATGCCGACCAACGGAACTTCCGCGGGGCCAACCGACGGACCTGCCACCGACTACTCGCCGCGCACCGCGGAAGCTCGTGGCTTCTTCGGTCATCCGCGCGGGCTGGCCACGCTGTTCTTCACGGAGATGTGGGAGCGCTTCAGCTACTACGGGATGCGCGCGTTTCTCATCCTGTACATGGTCCACGCGCTCAACTTCGACGACAAGCACGCGGGTTCCGTTTACGGCACCTACACGGCGAGCGCCTGGGCCCTGGCGATTTTCGGAGGCATCATCGCCGACAGATGGCTGGGTCAGTACAAGAGCGTGTTGATCGGCGGCATCATCATCGCGATCGGCCATTTCACGCTCGTCTTTCACGCGTTGCCGTCCTTCTACGCGGGGTTGGCGTTCATCGCCGTCGGCACCGGCCTGCTCAAACCCAACGTGAGCGGCATCGTTGGCTCGCTTTACGATACGAACGACCCGCGCCGCGACGCCGGCTTCTCGATCTTCTACATGGGCATCAACCTCGGCGCCGCGCTCGGGCCGTTGGTCGCCGGGTATCTCGCGCAGCGGGTGGATTGGCACGTCGGATTCGCGTGCGCCGGCGTCGGGATGACGCTCGGTCTCATTCAGTACATTCTCGGGCGCCGGCATTTGCAGCCGGCCATCGACCGGCTCGCGCGCCAGCGACGCACGGAACGCGAGGAAGAGGCGTCACCCGCTGCGAGCACCGCGGCCGCGACACCCGCGGGTACCACACGCGCGGGCTTCACCGCGCTCGAGTGGAAGCGCCTCGCCGCGATGGCCGTGTTCTTCGTGTTCGCGGCGATCTTCTGGGGCGCGTACGAGCAGGCCGGCTCGACGCTCAACCTGTTCGGCGACCGCTACACGCGCACGACGATTCTCGGCTTCAACTTTCCCTCGAGCTGGTTCGTGAGCGTCCAGGCGGTTCTGGTCATCCTCTTGGCGCCGGCCTTCGCGTGGCTGTGGACGACGCTCGGCAAGAACGAGCCGTCGACGCCGGCCAAGTTCGCGATCGGACTTTTCTTCGTCGGGCTCTCGTTCGTGTTGCTGCTCGTGCCCGCGTTCCGGCTTCAGGCATCACCAGGTATTCGCGTCAGCCCGTTCTGGCTCGTCGGCTGCTACTTCATTCAAGAGCTCGGTGAGCTGTCGATCTCGCCGGTCGGGCTTTCGGTTTTCACCAAACTCTCGCCGCCGAAGATCGTCGGCTTGATGCTCGGCGTGTGGTTCCTCGCCGACTCGGTGGGGAACAAGGTCGCCGGATTGGCGGCGGGCTTCATCTCCTCGGCGCCGATGTCGCAGCTCTTCGGCGTGATCGGCGGCGTGTGCCTGGCGGCGTCGGTAATCGCCTTCCTGATCATCAAGCCCGTTCGCGGGCTGATGGGCGGGGTGCACTGACCGAGACGGGGACGAGAGCGTTCTCATACGGGGAGCCGTCGCATTCCTGTTTCTAAGGGGTGGGCCTCGAGACAAAGCGAACGACCACCACTCCGGCGGTGTAGGCTGGCCCGTAGTGGAGGGTTGCCTCCTGCGGCTCGATGAACCGGATTTCCGCAATGGCGTCGGCGGATATCAGCCGCAAGACGTCCAGGGATTCCGGAATCCCTCGGTCCAGAACCACCGAAGGACGTACGGCCGCCGTGCTCGAGCCAATCGAACGATTCCCTGTGAAGAAACCGGGACGAAGTTTGAGGATCGCGTCGTACGCGCTCAACCCGGACGCCGCGCGAATTTCAGGCGGAAGGACGGGGCCGTCAGGACGTGTCGACGAGCCGAGCCTGGTCAACTGCGACGCGTCGGGTTGCGGCGACACCGGTGGCAGGCCGGCGCAGCCGCTTCCCGCTGCGCTGATGAGAAGCAGCATTCCCATCTGCTCGAGACGGCCCCGTATTCGGTATTGCCGTGAGAATCCTTTGATGGCCGGGCGTCGCATCGCGTGCTCCTCTCTGGTTGCCATGTTGTTTGCGGCGGCGCATGTTCAGGGTGGGAGCCGCGTCCGTCGCCATCTCCACCACAGAGAGCGACGAAATCGGCCACGATCCGACATCACGGATCGAGATGCCCGATGAGGAGAGCCATGACCACTGCCGGGCGCGCCATCGATGTTCTCCAGGAGCTTCGAAGCGGTCGCCGTGAGGCAGTCGACCATCTCTTCGCCGTCGTGTACGACGAGCTGCGCGAAATCGCGCGCCGACAACGGTCGGTGCGCGACAAGGACGGGACGCTCGACACGACGGGCCTCGTTCACGAGGCATATCTCAATCTCGTCGATCAGTCGCGCGCGTCTTGGAACGACCGTGCGCACTTTCTGGCGCTGGCCGCGGTCGCGATGCGGCACATCCTCGCGGATCGAGCGAAAGCGCGCGTCGCGGTAAAGCGCGGAGGCGCGCAGCGCGTCGTAACGCTCGACGATCAGTTGGTCGCCTCCGACGACCAGCCGGAAGCGCTGCTGCAATACAACGACGCGCTCGACCGCCTCGGCGCGATCGACGCACGCCTGCTTCAGGTCGTCGAGTGCCGATTCTTCGGCGGATTGACGACTGAGGAGATCGCGGAAGCGCTCGGCGTCAACCCGCGCACGGTCGAGCGCGATTGGGTGAAGGCGAGAGTGATCCTCAAGCGACTATTGGCCTCGTGACGGATCGCCGCGCTCCATCGACGCCGATGACGCCCGAACGATGGGCTGAGCTCGAGTCACTCATCGACGCCGCGCTCGGCCTGCCCGTTGAAGAGCGGCCCGCGTACTTGGCTCGACTCGCGTCGGAGAACCGCACACTCGGCGACGAGGTGAAGGAGTTCGTCGCCGAGTGCGAGCGTACCGATGCCGGGCGCGACGTCACGGCCGTCGCGCTGTTTCCGCAGTTGTTCGAGGAGGACGCTGCGGAGAGAGTCATGGCGCAGTTGGCGTCGTCGCTTGGTACGGGCTACGTGCTCGAGCGCGAATTGGACGGTGGCGGAATGTCGCGGGTGTTTGTCGCCTACGAGCCCGCGCTCGGCCGCAGGATCGTCGTCAAAACGTTGGCGCCGGAGCTCGCGGCAGGACTCGACGGCGAACGATTCGAGCGCGAGATCGCGCTGGCCGCGTCGCTGCAGCAGGCGAACATCGTCACGGTGATCGCGGCTGGTCGCCCGGGGAACTCGCCTTACTACACGATGCCGTTCATCGAGGGGCGCTCGCTTCGCGACCGGCTCGCGCGAGAGGGCGCACTCCCGATTCGCGACGTTGTGAACGTGCTACGCGATGTCGCACGCGCGCTCTCGTATGCGCATGAACGCGGCATCGTGCATCGCGATATCAAGCCCGGCAACATCCTACTGTCGGGCGGCGCCGCAGTCGTCACGGACTTCGGCATCGCGAAGGCCCTCGGCGATGCGCGCGCCGATGCCGGGGGGACCGCCGCGGTGATCACGCAGAAGGGAGCGGTATTGGGCACGCCGGCGTACATGTCGCCGGAACAGCTGGCCGCGGACCCGGACACCGACCATCGAACCGATCTTTACTCCCTCGGCGCCGTCGCGTACGAAATGCTGACGGGGAGTCCGCCGTTCGCCGGCCGCTCACCTCAGGAGTTGATCGCGGCTCACCTTACGGAAGCGCCGAGGCCCGTCGACGGTGACCGTCGGGCGATTCCGCCTGCGCTCGCGGCCCTCGTGATGCGGTGCCTCGCGAAGCGCGCAACCGACCGGCCACAATCGGCAGACGACGTTCTCGCCGCGCTCGAGGTGGCCGAGCGCTCAGGCGGTTCGGGCGTGTCGGCGGTGAACGCCGCGCCAGCAAGAAAAAGGCGGCTTGCCGGTTTCACCGTCGCGGTCCTCGTCGTGGCCGGTGTAATCGCCGCGTTCGCGCTGCGCCGAGACAGTGAAGATCCATTGAGCCCCGCACGTATCGCGATCGCTCCGTTCGAGAATCTTACAGGCGATAGCACGCGCGATGTTCTCGGCCTCTGGATCGCCGAGGCAGTATCGGTCGGTCTGGACCAACTCGATTCCGTGACGCTCGTGTCGTCGCAAGCGACGACAATCGACGGTAGCGGTAAGCTGCGACGACCAACGAGCGAGAGCGCCGCGCGCGCCATCGGCGAGGAGACGCGAGCTGGGCGTGTGATCTGGGGATCGTACTCTCTCGAGGGAGACTCGCTTCGCATTCTCGCGAGGATCATCGACACGCGAGATGGCCGCGTCGAGCAGACGTTCGACCCCGTGACCGCCGAGATTGCCGCGCCGAATGCAGCGATCAAAACGCTTCGCGACGGGGTGGTCACTGCGCTGGAGGCGTCGGCGGCCAAGACTATGGTCGGATCGATCGGCCACCTCCCGAGCCTGCCCGCGTACCAGGCGTTCATTCACGCGTACCAACTCGGGATCGATTCTCCGGAGGCCCTGCCGCGCTTGATCGAGGTTGCCCGACTCGATACGACCTTCACCCTGGCTTTGTATTGGCTGGCCACGGCATACGCCGACAACGGGCAGTGGAAATCCGCGGACTCAGTCGTTCAGGTTCTCGCGGCGCGTCGTGACCGGCTGTCGCCGGTCGAGCAAGAGCTGCTGGCATCGATCGACGCGTACGCGCACTCGGACAGCAAGAGAGATCTCATTGCATCGCGCAAGCTGCTCCAGCGTGACTCGACGTACGTGAACGCCGGCGGAGTCGCGATGGGCGCGCTCAACGCCAATCAGCCGCAGGAGGCGCTTACCGTCTTACAGCAAAATCAGGAGGCGCGAGCCGACGCGACACTCGATCGACCAACGAAACTTCCGCAAGGCCACTGGAACAAGATGGCGATCGCCGATCACGCGCTTTCACGCTTCCAGGCCGAGCTCGCCGTCGCGACCGTGGGACGTTCACGGCTGGGCAACAGTGACCAGTCGTGGTTGTTCGAGCGACAAGTACGAGCGCTCGCCGCGCTGGGTGACACGTCCAGACTGCGGCAAAAGGTCGACAGTCTTGTCACGACCTGGAACCCGGCGAAGCGCCGCCACGCCCGGGCGTATCAAGCGGCTACCGATCCTGCTCAGCTGTACAATGTCGCGGCGCTCGAGCTGTCAGCGCACGGCTGGCGTCGCGAAGCAACGGACTACGTCCGGAAGGGACTGGCGTGGCATGCCGGCCGCGCCGGCAGCGACGACGAAAAATCGGACGTATCTCAAACTTCGCTGGCGGAACTGCTCATGCTCGCCGGGAAGTTCGACGCGGCGCGCCCGATCTGGGCCAAGCTCGCGGTGCACGATAGCTCGTACACTGGTGCGCGGATTCTGCTCGCCATCACCGCGGCGCGACAAGGCGACAGCGTGGCAGCACTCCAAACGATGCGCATGGTCGATTCGCTCGCCAAGGCCCCATACGCCTTCGGACAACCATTCGTTCAAGAAGCGCGGATCGCGGCGGCACTCGGGCGGAACGACGATGCGGTTCGGTTTCTACAACTCGCGCTGGATGGTGGCGCGCCGTTCCGTCACGAATGGCATTGCGCTCCCGAGTTCCAGCTGTTGCGAGATTTTGGCCCGTTCAAGGCGCTGCTCGCACCAAAGGGCTAATAGAGGCGCGGGCCGGAATCGAACCGGCGAATAGCGGTTTTGCAGACCGCTGCCTTACCACTTGGCTACCGCGCCGCCGTGACGGCTAAACCGCGCCGTTCGGGCCTTCAAAAGTAAGCATTCGAGACGCCGGACGGGAGATCGGCGGCCCTGGTGGCTCCCTCTTCCATACGTCGGTCGCGAAAATGGGAACGCAGATGGCGCTGATGTGAAAAGCGATTGCCGCAGATGACAACCAAAGGATTGTATCTGCGGCAATTGTCGTTCAAATCTGCGGCATCTGCGTTCCCATTTTCTCGCCGCGTCCTATCAATTCGATCGGCTGATCAGAGCTCGTTCGAGCGAACCACTCGCACGCCGAAGACCGGAGCGATACGTCCGTTCCCGTTCGCCTGGAATCGAACGGTGACCTTCGATTTCCCCTGCACGAGACTCGCCGGCAAGTCGTAGCGCGCGTCGAAGAATCCCGTCGCGGTCCGGTTGGGCTCGAACTTTCCCACCTGCGTTCCATCGACGTCGATCTCGAAGTTGCCGAGCACCGGCGGGAGACCGATCTCGTTGAAGTACGTGACGACGATCGCGGTCGGGGACGCGGGATTCACGGCGAGGTCGTACGAGAACCATCCCGTGCCGGCGCGCGACGGACGGCCATTCGTGCGCGCCACCGGACGATCGGCGGGGTCGCTCTTGTAGCCGAAGTTCGGCTCCGCCTGCTGATCGCCAGGACGGACGTACGCGACCGTCGCCGCCTCCAGCCGACGGATGCGCTCACGCTCGGCTGCCAGCGCCGCGACGCGCGCGTCGAATTCGGCCGGCGTGACGACGTCGAAGTAGACGCTGTACGTGCGCTCGTGCGTCCGGTAGAACGGCGTGAGCGAAACGTCTTCCGCCTGCTCCGGCTGCGTGATCGGGCGGGCGACCTGCTTGATCTGGAAATCGCCCTGCCTCGCGCCCGGAAGAACCCACTCGGATACCGGACGCTCGGCGGCGACAAGGAGCGGCACAGACTGGCCCGGCGCGCCCTCGCCGCGTGACTCGCGGCGTGGACCCAGGTCTCCCGCGAGCACCAGCGGCCCCCACATGATCGCGCCGATGCGCTTGTCATCCGGCGTCGCCTCGAGGCGGACTGTCTTCGGCAGCGTGAGCTCGACGGTGTCGCCGGTGTTCCACGTGCGCGAGATCTCGACGAACGAGCTGGGTTGCGGCAGAAAATCCTCATTGCCCATCAAGCGTCCGCCCGCCGCGCCGGGGCGGAGACTCGCCAGCGGAGGAACCTCGACCGGCGTCCCGTTCACCTTCACGGCGAATCCGTCACCCGCCCACGTCGGACGACGAACGGCCAGCGTGAACTTCGCCGCTTTGGGAAGCGTGAGCTTGAGGGTCGCCGAGTCGCCGTCGGGGAACGTCGTGTCCTGCGCGATCCGAGCGCCGGCGAGTTTGAACTTCGCCGTCGACGGGATGAACAGGCTCACCCACAGCGTGTCGTCGGACTCGTAGTACACGCCGTAGCCGTGCAGCGCGTGGTTCTCCATCCCCGTGCCGACGCAGCAGGTGAAGCTCTGCTGCATGTTCTGATATTCCTGCTGCACGCCGCGGCCGACCGGCACCATGTACGACATCCGCGCGTTCGCCGGGTCCATCGACGCCAGTACGTGATTGAAGAGCACGCGCTCCTGGAAGTCGGCGTAGAACGGGTCGGGGTTAAATGAGAACAGGCGGCGCGACAGCTTGAGCATGTTGTAACAGTTGCACGATTCGCACGTTCGTCCATCGACGCGCGATCCGAGAACGTCCGCGGGGCCGAAGTACTCGGCGTTGCCCTGCCCGCCCGTCGCGTAGGTGTGGTGCTCGACGGCGCGATCGAAGAACGTCGACGCGGCCAGAATGTCGCCCGTGTCGCCCGTGTAGCCGTAGCGCGCCGCCGAGCCGATCACTTTCGGGATCTGACAGTTGACGTGCTTGCCCGCGAGGTTGTCCTGTCCGCGCTTGAGCGCGTCGGTGAATGCGCGGTGCTCGAACCGATACGACAGGTCGAGCCACCGCTTGTCGCCCGTGTCGACGTAGAGGTCGGCGAGCACTTCGTTCATGCCGCCGTGCTCGGTGAGGAGCATCTTCTGAACCTGGGCATCGGAGAGCGGCGCGAGCACGCCCTCCGCCCACGCCGCGAATTTCGTCTCGACGGCGAGCGCCGTCTTGTCGCCGGTGTGGCGATAAGCGTCGCGCAGACCGGCGTACGTCTTGTGCAGCGTGTACCACGGCGACCAGAGCCCGTTGAGGTCGAACGCGCCCGGACGAATCTCGCCCTTCGAGACCTCCGCGAACGACTCGCGCCCATGCTCGAGGGCCGAGAGATAGCCGTCGCCGTTCTTGTCCTGCACCTCTTTCAACTCGCGCACGAGGTACTGCGCGCGCTGCTTGAATCGATCGTCGCCGGTCGCGGCGTACATGAGGCTTACCGCGGACAAGTGGTGGCCCGCGATGTGCCCGGTCAGGTTTCGTCCGCCGCCGTCCCAACCAGCGTACGGCTCGGCCTTTTGGGGCAGGCCGGCGCGCACTCTATAGAAGGCCATCATCCGATCGGGGTCGAGCGACAGCAGGTATTTCGCGTCAGCCTCCTGCGCGAGCTTCGCTGGTCCGCCGGTGACGCGTACGTCGGTCAGCGGCACCGGCCGCGCTCGAAGAAGTTTCTCTTCGATCTCCTTGGCGCCCGGACCACCGGATGCGTTTAGCGCGATGGTCTCGGCACGCGATTCGTGCGTGAGAGGACCGAGCGTGAGCGCGGCCGCGGCGGCCGCGGAGGACTGGAGGAATTCGCGACGATTGTGAGGACCCATGCGATCAGTCTGCGGCTGGCGCGACGCGACCGCAAGGCGGGTCGGACCGGCTATTTCGTGCCGGCTCCCGCCGCGGTCACCGCGATGATCGGAGCGCTCGTCGGCTGAGGCGCGCCACCGGTCGCCTCCTCGGTCACGGCCACGGCGCTCAGCGAGTCGCGCGCGAGGGCGTAGGTCGCCCGCACCACCGCGTCGCCGCCCGCGGGATCGAAGGTGCCGGCGCTGATCTTGGCGCCGGCCGCCGTCACGAGCCACAGCTGGTACGTGCGCCCGGCCTTCAACGCCGGCATGTCGTGCGCGACGAAGGTCCACGTGTTCTTGGTCTTGTCCCAGAACATCCGCGCGAACGGGGCGTTGGCTCCGCTCTTCGTCAGCGTCATCACGGCGACGTCACGCCCGGTGATCGAGGCCAGGATGCTGTCGCGTGCGAGCACGGCGAGCTGCAAGGAGTCGGTCGTTCGCTGGGCAGCGGCGACGCGGGCAGCCTGGCTGCTCAGCGTGTCGCGCAGCCCCTGACGATCGCGAACGATCCAGGCGAGCACTGCGGCGCTCAGCACCAACATGATGCTCGCCGCCGCAGCGACCCACTCGGCGCGCCGCCAGGCAAGTGAGCTGATGACGGCCGACCGGTCGCGGATGTGCTCCTTTTCGACCTCCGCGCGCGCCAGGAGGCGCGCACGAATCCGTTGCCGGCTCGCGCCGGCGGTGCCGATCGAAGGCGTCGCCGCGTAGGCGAGTTGCGCCGTCGTGTTGCGAAGCGCCGTCAACTCCTCGCGGCACGGAATGCAGGTCGATACGTGGGCGATCATCGCGTCGCGCTCGGCGCCATCGAGCGCGTCGAGAGCGAGCGCGTCGAGCGCGGCGAAGGCTTCGTCGTGCGTCATCTCGCGGCTCACGTGAGTGCCTCGCGCAAAGGACTCAGGCGTTCGCGCAGCTTTTGAAGCGCGAGACGCATCCTCGTCTTGATCGTGCCGAGCGGCTGACCGGTTTGCTCGGCGATCTCCGACTGGCTCAAACCGCCGAAGTACCCCAACTCGAGCGCCTCCCGCTGTTCAACGGGAAGATCGGCGAGCGCGGCGCGCACGATCCGGCTTCGTTCGGCGTGTTCAGCGTCGGCCGACGGATCGCTCGGCGCGGCCGGCGTGGGGGCGGAAGTGTCGGCCTCGGTCGCCGTCGTGTCGACGAGCGGATCTTCGCGCAGGCGGCGACGTGAGCGCAGGCGGTCCAGCGCGCGGCTGCGCGCGATAGTCAGCAGCCAGGTTTGCACCGAGCCGCGCTCGACCTCGAACCGCTCCGCCTGTCGCCACGATTGCCAGAACGCTTCTTCCACGACGTCCTCCACGTCATCCGGCGACTCGAGCATTCGCGAGACCACGCCGTGGACGACTGGGAACCACCGGTCGTAGAACGTGCCCAGCGCGCCCTCGTCCTTCGAACGCATGCGACGCACCAGCTCGGCGTCCACCGCGGCGCGTGCCGCGGTGGCGTCGCGCGCGGCAGCATCGGTTGAGCTGGATGCGCCCGCCATCGCGGAAGGATACGTCTCCGACTTGGAGGCCGGATTCATCGTCGCGAATGTATCGGCGAAGCCAACCCCTCGCCATCTCAGGAGTTGCGGCCGGGGGGGGCGCTAAATTGCGGTCAGGTGGCTCACGACCCATATGCGGCGCTCCGCGTAGAGAATTATCGGCGGTTCATCGTCTCGACGTTGACGATGACCCTGTCGTCGCAGATCCAGGCGGTGGTGGTCGCGTGGCAGATTTACGACATCACGCACGACCCGCTGTCGCTCGGCTTGATGGGATTGGCCGAAGCGTTGCCGTTCATCGGCATTGCGCTCTTCGCGGGACACGTCGCGGACCGCTTCAGCCGGCGCCGCATCTCGATCTCCGCGCTCGGCGTGCTGGTCGCGTGCTCGGTGTCGCTCCTCGTGTTCAACCTCATTCCAGGTTTCCTCACGCGGTACGGCGCCGTGCCCTTCTACGCCGTGATCTTCGCGAGCGGCGTGGCGCGCAGCTTCCTGCAACCTGCCCGTCAGGCGCTCGGCGCGGAGATCATCGAGCGAAAGCTCTACGCGAACGCCGTCGCCTGGCGATCGTCGACGTGGCAGACGGCAGCCGTGGTGGGCCCGGCGCTCGGTGGTCTGATCTACGGCTTCTCCTCGCCTCGCGTCGCGTACATCGCGGACGCGATCATGATGGTCGTCGCGCTCGTCGCGTTCTCGCGCATCGATTACGCGCATCGTCCCATTCGCAACGTCACCGAGTCGATCGGCGAAAGCCTGGGGTCCGGGCTGAAGTTCGTGTTCAAGGAGTCGGTTCTGTTGTCGGCGCTGACGCTGGATCTTTTCTCGGTGCTGCTCGGCGGCGCCGAGGCGCTGCTGCCCGTTTTCGCCGACCAGATTCTGCACGTCGGCCCGCAGGGGCTCGGACTCTTGCGCGCGGCGCCGGCGGCCGGCGCGGTCGTCGCATCCGTCTTTCTTGCCCACCGGCCGCCCTTCAAACGCGCGGGACGCACATTGCTCTACGCCGTCGGCACGTTCGCGGTGTGCATCGTGGGATTCGGCGTGTCGCGCAGCTTCGGCCTGTCCCTCGCGCTTCTCGCGCTCAGCGGCGTGGCGGACAACGTGAGCGTGCTCATTCGGTCGACGCTGCTCCAGGTCCTCACGCCGTCGGAGATGTTCGGCCGCGTGACGTCGGTGAACTCGATCTTCGTGGGGTCGTCGAACGAGCTCGGGGCGTTCGAATCAGGCGTTGCCGCGAGGCTGCTCGGGACCGTGCCGTCGGTAGTGTTGGGTGGTCTCGCGTCGCTCGGCGTCGTAGTGACGATTGGGCTGTGGGTGCCGCGGTTGCGCAGGTCGGGCGAATCGATGAGCTCACGCCGACAGAAGCGGGAGTGACCGCTGCGGCGTAGCACCGGACGCCGACGCCCGCTACCGCCGTTGTGTGAATCCGGCCGGAGCGGCGAACGACCGCTCAGGATCGTACGACGTCTTGAGGTTCGTCCGCGCCGCGTCCCACTCCTGATAGCGGTGAACGGCGAGGAAGGCGCGCAGTTGCCACGTCACCGCGAATTCGAGCTTTCTCATCGCTCGCTCGGATTCCCCCAACGCGCAGAGAATCCGAGCCTGGGCGAGCGCGCGCGCGTAGGGGTCGCCGTTGAGCGAGTCCAACGACGCCATCGACGCTTCGGCGCCCGCGCGATCGCCGCGACGCGCCGCGATCAGACCGCGATAGTCGAGACTCGTTTCGGGATCGGCCGAGCTCAGCGGGGCAAAGATTGCCGACGATTCGTCGTAGTGGCCCGCTTCGTAGAGCGTCGACGCGAGCGAGCTCTGGACGATTATCCGCAGGCGCGCGCTGTCCCGGCTGGTGCGGATGAGGTCTTCCGCCTCCGGCGATCGAAACCAGCGTTCGGCGCGCTCGAGCGTGGCCGCCGCCTCCTTGGTGAAACCGTGAGCGCGGAACTCGAGGGCGACTTGCAGGAGCACCGGCCCGGCGGGCCTGACGACGTTGTTCTGATTGAACGCGCTCATCGCCCGCACGATGTCGTCGAGCGCGGCGTTCGCCTCGTTGGCGCGGCCCCGTCCGATCAGCGAAAAGAGAACGTGAAGCCGGGTGCTCATGTCATCGGCACCGAGTGCTAGGCCGCGACGCGCCAAGGCGGCTTCCGTGTCGAACTCGCCGAGCAGGTGCGACGTCGTCATGTACGATTCCCAGAACGGAGACCAGCCTTGGACCCAGCGTTCGGGATCGATCTGCGCGAACCAGTGCGACGCCTCGCGGAGCCGGTTCTGGCTGAGCGCGAGCGAACCGGCATAGTGGCTCCAGTGCGACCCCGGGGTGAGTCGCGCGGCGCCGCGCGCCGCGATCAGCATCGCCGCGCGATCTTTGTGCTGTTCGGCCTGGAAATAATCGAGTGCGTAGTCCTCCAGCAGTCCGCGGTCTCGTCGTCCGGCCAGGATCTGCGCGACAGAGTCGCGTCCGCGAGGGTTCCCCTCCGTGTCGAACGAAAGCGCGCTCCACACGAGCGGAGTCGCGAACGACGTGTCGAGAGCGAAGGCCGCGGCGAAGTGGCGCCGCGCTTCGTCGGGCTTGAACTGCCGAAACAATCCGAGACCAGCCATGTATTCGGCGTACGCCTCGAAAGTCGGCGTCGGGCTCGAGGGCGGCACGACCGACGCGTAGGCCGGATCGGAGCGCGCCGCGAGCGCGCCGGCGATGCGGGCGCGCAGGCGCGCGGCCCCCCGCATCGGATTTGAGAGTGGCGACGCGATCGGAGCGATCGTCGCGAGCAGCGTGCCACGGCGGACGTCGCTGAGCCGCGCGCGAAAGATCAGTGAATCCGACTGCCTGCTCACCGCGCCCCACACGACCACGTCGGCGTCGGCGTCGCGTGCCATCAACGCGGCCCGCGGAAACCCGGTGAGCGCGCCGCTCGTGTCCGCGGTGCGCCGCCGCATCGCCGCGAGCGTGCTGGGCGGATCCACGACGTTCACCATCCCGGTTTGCTGAACGCCTTGCGCGATCCACTCCGAGGCGAGCACGCCGACGTTGGCGAGCGACGAGTCGCCGGTTTCGTTGTCGAGCGACGCGATGAGGACACGGCGTGGTTCCTCGGCAACTCGAGACGCCGCGGGGCCGGGTGCGGGTGCCGTGTCGGGCGACGGCGTCGCCACGGGCGATGATGCGGCGCGCGGAGGGGCGCTATCCCCGCGGCCAACGCGACTCGCCGCGCCCGCATCGGATGCGGGTGGCGCGCGGTGCGCCTTCTCGTCGGTGCCGAGCCGGCGATACCAAGCCAGCAACGCGAGGGTCGAGAGTGCGATCACAGCGCTTGCCGCGGCGACGCGGGGGGCCCTTCGCCCCCGCGCCGCTCTCGCATGCACTGGTCGAGCGTCCGGCGCCGCGGTGACTGAATCGCTCGGCCGCGCCGCGACGTTCACGCCGTTGGTGGCGCCGTTCGCGGCGGATTGTTCCACTCGCTCCGCGCTTGGGCCCTCGCGAAGGCGGCTGACCAGCTCCAGCATCGAGGTGTCCGGCTCGGCGTCGAGCTCCGCGCGAACCAGGGCGATGTACGCCGTCGCTTGACGAATGGCCGCTTCGCGCTCGTCGTTCGAGACGAGCGCTTCGATCAATGCCTTGGTGAAGCGAGCGCTGAGAGGATCCGTGGCCGCGAGTTTCCGCCGCCATTCGACGACGCGCGCGCGGTCGCCGGATTGCGTCGCTCGCTCGGCGAGGCGCTCGAGGACCGACTGATATCGGCCCGACTGGCGGCGCGCTTCGGTCTCGACCCACTCCTCGAATTCCTTCGCGCCCCCCTTCAGATAAAAGCCATCGAGGAACCGTCCGCGATGACACGCGGCGGCCCGCTCCAAATCGTCCGCGTCGAGGGCCCGCTGGAAATCGCCGTAGTCGCTTCCGAGGATCGCCGGATTCAGACGGAGCTCTCCGCCCACTCCGACGACGGCCTCGGCGCCCAATTCTCGGCGAAGTCCGAAGGCCAGCTGATTCAGAGCGTTTCGTGCCTGGTCGACGTCGCTTTCCGGCCAGAGGAGGGCGAGGATGCGGTCCTTGGCCATGGGTTCGCGCTCGCCGACGGCGAGCAGGGCGAGCAGGGCGAGACGCTTTCGCTGGCCCCCCAACGACTCGACCGGTGCGCCGCCGCGCTCCACGCCGAGCCCCCCGAACGTGCGAATGCGGAACGTAGGCTCCTGCTCGACGCGATGAGACGGCGTCGTCTCGCGTTCATCGGGCTTCATAACGGCTTTATAAGCGATGACTAAGGGTGGAGGCCTACAATAGCCGCCGGTTTCACCCCCGGATAGAGGCGGCGCGATGCGAGGAGTCGTTGGATCGGGTTGGTCCACGCACGACAGGCGGCGGCGATCCAGGCTCGACGCGGTCTCGCGACTCCTGTGGCTGGCAACGCCGCTCGCGGCGAGTTGTGGAGGCGACGCGGGGCCGACGGGCTCCTCGGGGAACCCCAACCCACCCCCGACCCAGGTCGTGGCTTCGGTGGTCGTTACTCCGCCGAGCGCGTCCCTGCAGCTGGGGGATACGACCCGACTTGTCGCGACGCCACGCGACGCGTCCGGCACTCCGGTGAGCGGCAAGGTGGTCGCCTGGTCAGCCGCTCCGGCGGCTTCGGCAAGCGTCACGAGTTCGGGCCTCGTGACCGCGCTCGGCGCTGGAAATGCGACCGTGACCGCGACCGTGGACGGCGTGAGCGGCACAGCGTCGATCTCCATTTCACCGGGGACACCCGTCGCGACGATCAGCTTGAACTACACGGCGCCGACGCTCGCGCGGGGCCAGACGCTCGAGCTCCAGCCCACGCTTCGAGACGCGGCCGGAAAGGTGATTCCCAACCGGACGTTGTCGTGGAAGTCGAGCGACCCCGGTGTCGTTCAAGTCGAGCCAAGTGGACCGACGGGCAAGCTGACCGCGGCCGCGGCGGGCACCGCGACGATCACGGCGACGATCGACAGCGCATCCGGTGCGTCGACGCCGACGGTGATCTCATTCGCTTCAATCGTTGCGGGGCCGATCATCTCGTGCGCCCTGACGAGCGACGGCCGGCTGTATTGCGCCGGTTTCCCCTATGGGAGAGTCAGCGGTCCCCGTAGCCCCGACACTGCGGTTCTCGGCGGTAAGCATCGACGGCAGTGAAGGGGGTGGGGACAACCAGGCCTGCGCGCTCGCGCTCGACAAGAGCGCCTACTGTTGGGGCCAGAACTCGATGGGTCAGCTCGGGACGGGCGATTCCCTCTTCCGCGCGAATCCGACGCCGGTCGCCACCGACCGACGTTTTGCGAGCATATCGGTCGGGCGGACACACGCCTGCGGGATCACGACTGAAGGCGACCCCTATTGCTGGGGTGATGGATCCGAGGGCCGTCTCGGCCTGGGGGACACGATCGGTCATCCCGTGCCTGCGCGCGTGCCATTGGGCGCGCGGACGTTCAAGCAGATCGAAGCAGGCGCGAACGCGACGTGCGCGCTGGACGTCGGCGGGCAGGCGTTCTGCTGGGGACGCAATGACCTCGGCCAGCTCGGTTCGAGCCAGGCGCACGGTGGAGCCCTCGGCGATTACAGCCTCATACCCGTTCCCGTCGACGGGGCGGCCGCGTCAAAGCAGATCGTGACCAAAGGGCCGCGATCGTGCGTGCTCACGACCGACGGCCGCGCGCTGTGCTTCGGCAACAACACCGTCGGTGAGCTCGGCGGTCCGCCACAGAACGTGTGCTACGGCCAGAAGCCGTGCAGCCTGACGCCTTCTCCGGTTCAGACGAGCGCGTCGTTCGTCTCGCTGTCCACGTCGACGTTCGCGACGTGCGGGCTCACCACGACCAAGACGATGCTCTGCTGGGGCATGGACTACGAGTACGTATTCGGCCCGACCACCGCGACGACGTGCGGAACTTCCGGCTCACTCTACCCGTGCACGACCGAGCCCGTCGATGGCCCGCCCGGCTTCACCTCGAATTCGATGAATCGCGCCACGCAGTGCGGGATCAAGGACACGGGAATCGCCTACTGCTGGGGCGGAAACGACTTCGGGCAGCGCGGGTCCGACACGGGCAACCCGGACCCCACGCCCCGCGTGTTCTTCGATCGCGCCCTGACGCGCTGCACGCAGTGTTTAACATTCTCTAAGGGGGACTTGCCATGCACCGTTTCGCGCTTCCCGCGTTCACTCTGCTTCTCGTCGCATGCGGCGAGGGACCCGTCGTCTCGATCGCATCGCGCCGGGCGACGCCGACTCTCGGGAAAGGGACCGACCAATCGCGACGGCGACGTTTCTGATGCCGAGCTCCCAACTCCGCCCTCAGCGTTCGCGGTGACGGTCTGTATCTGAGCGGATCGAGCTTCAGCGTACTCGAACGACGTCTGTGGCGTGACCGGGACGATTTTGCGCCGAATCTGACGCAGGATGGCGAAATGCAAACCGACAACTGCGCAGGCGGGAGACAAGAAGTGCGCGCCGTACGGAAAGTCGGCGCGACCGCGGAACGGGTCACTGTGGACTTCGGAAACGGAGACGGAGAGCCTTCCCGGAACGTTCAACGTCCACGACCTCGGCAGCGTGACCGGCACGGCGCTCCGCTTCTTTGGCCTGGCGCAACGGGGAGGCTCGCGGTGCGACAAGCTGCAATTCGGCGGACCGTTCGGCGGCGACAGCGTGTGGGTCACGAAGACGGGCGCGAACTCGTGGCACATCTACTCCCAGGCCGCGCCGCACAACACCGCCGCGTGCTCGTCGACGTCGGGCAGCGCGACGATATACGCGAACATGAACGTCGATTTCGTGGTCACGACGCCGTAGGGCCAAGATCGTGTCGGGGTCGCTGTCAGCGGCCGCCGGCCGCAGGGTTTCGACTCTCGGCGGGACGGCTGCTGGCGTTTTCTGGACGTGTCTATTGGTGCACATGTCCACTTGCCGTGTGTGGCGTTCTGAGCAGTGTTTGCGCGGTCGATGACGGTTACTGTTGCCGGATTTTTGTAAAAAGTGTCGTACCAATAATTGCATTTTCCGCACATTTTGCGGTACATTTGCAGCCTTCGCAGCCGACCGCCACTCCCATGCGAGGGATCGTTCGCAATGCCCGAGGAAACTGTGTCCGCCCGAAAGACCGTCATCCGCGAGATCACCGAACGCGAAGTCAGGACCGACGCCCTCGGCGATCACGGCGCGCTGCCGCGCACTTCCGAGTACTTCGGGATGAACACCTTTGGCGTGCGACAGATGCGGGACAAGCTGCCGCGCGAGACCTACAACAAACTCCTCGACGCCGTTCGCCACGGAAAAAAGCTCGACGTCGACATCGCGCCGCGCGTCGCGCAGGCCGTGAAGGAGTGGGCGATCAGCCGAGGGGCGACGCACTTCACACACTGGTTCCAGCCGCAGACCGGACTCACCGCCGAAAAGCACGACGCTTTCCTTTCTTTCGACGACGGGCAGCCGATGGAGTCGTTCGGAGCGTCGCAGCTCATCCAGAGTGAGCCGGACGCGTCGAGCTTCCCGTCGGGCGGGCTGCGCGCGACGTGGGAGGCGCGGGGCTACACGGCGTGGAATCCGGCGAGCCCGGTGTTCATCGCGGAGTGGGCCGGCGTGAAGACGCTGTGCATTCCGTCGGTGTTCGTCGGCTACCACGGCGAGGCGCTCGACGAGATGACGCCGCTGCTCCGCAGCTCCGACGCCCTCTCAGGCGAAGGCGATCGAGCTGCTCGAGCTGCTCGGCGACCGCGGCGTTTACCGCGTGTACACGACGATGGGACCCGAGCAGGAGTACTTCCTGATCGACCGCGCGCATTTCGCGCTGCGGCCGGATCTCGTCATGGCGGGCCGCACGCTGATCGGCGCGGCGCCGCCGCGCGGCCAGCAGCTCGAGGATCACTACTTCGGCGGAATTCCGGAACGCATTCAGGCGTGCATCGCCGAGGTCGAGCACGAGCTGTACAAGCTCGGCGTGCCGATCATCACGCGGCACAACGAGGTTGCGCCAAGCCAATTCGAGATGGCGCCGCGCTTCGAGGAGACCGACGTCGCCGTCGATCACAACCAGCTCGTGATGGCAACGCTGCGGCGCGTCGCGCTCCGCCACGGACTGCAGGCGCTGCTGCACGAGAAGCCGTTCGCCGGGATCAACGGATCGGGCAAGCACTGCAACTGGTCGATGTCGATCGCGGCCGACAACCACGACCTCGACGGCGAGAACCTTCTGAAGCCGGGGCAGACGCCGCACCAGAACATTCGCTTCCTCGTCTTCCTCGCCGCGGTGCTGCGCGCCGTGCACAAGCACGCGGGCCTGCTTCGCGCGGGCATCGGCACGAGCGGCAACGAGCACCGGCTCGGCGCCAACGAGGCGCCGCCGGCGATCATCTCGGTGTTCATGGGCGGCATGCTCACGAAGGTGATCGACGCGATAGCGTCGGGGCGGAACGCCACCAGCGCCGAGCACGAGATGATCAAGCTCGGCGTCGCGCGGCTGCCGGAGATCGAGAAGGACAACACCGACCGCAACCGCACGTCGCCGTTCGCGTTCACGGGCGCGAAGTTCGAGTTCCGTGCCGTGGGCTCGTCGCAGTCGATCGCGTTCCCGATCGTCCTGCTCAACGCGGCGGTCGCCGAGGCGATCGGCGAGATCACCGACGGCGCTGCGAGCGGAGCTCAAGAAGACCAAGAAGGTGGACGACGCGGTGCTCAAGGTCGTGCGGCCGATCTTCAAGGAGACGTCGCCGGTTCGCTTCGAGGGCAACAACTACTCCGACGAGTGGGTGAAGGACGCCGCCAAGCGCGGTCTGCCGAACCTCCGCCGCACGCCGGAATCGCTGATGCAGCTCGTGACCAAACAGTCGCAGAAGCTGCTCACGTCGCTCGGCATTCTGAGCGACGAAGAGCTACACTCGCGCTACCACGTGCGGCTCGAGCGATACATCAAAGACATGCTCATCGAGCTTCACACGCTGCGCGAGATGGTCGACACCATCGTCCTTCCGGCGGCGCTCGAGTACTCGGGCAGTGTCGCCGCGTCGGCGGCCAACGCGAAAGCGGCCGGAATCAAACCGATCCCGCAGGTAGAGGTGGCGAACAAGCTCGGCGCGTCGATCGCCGATCTGCAGAAGCACCGCGCCGCGCTCGGCAAGGTGATCGACAAGGCCGAGGGCATGCACGACGCGATCGAGAAGCAGGCGCAGCTGCTCACCAGCGACGGCGCCGACGCGATGGCGGAGGTTCGGCGCTGTTGCGACGAGCTCGAGCTGTCGGTGAGCGACGAGATGTGGCCGCTGCCCAAGTATCGAGAGATGCTCTTCCCGGTCTGACCGGCGCGGTGGCCCCGTGGACGAGCGGGTGAACGACGGCCGTGAGATCAACATCCGTGACGCCGCGGATGACGATCTCGCGGCCGTTGCCGCTATCCTCAATCGCGAAATCGCGGAATCGCCGTTCGTCTACGCCGACGTCCCGATAACGCTCGACGAGCGGCGGGACTGGTGGAAGTCGCACAGAGCATCCGGGCTTCCAGTGTTGGTCGCCACCCGATTCGACGCGCCTGGGGTCGTGCTCGGGTGGGGAGCGCTCTCGCTGTACCGGCCGTCCGGCGGCTATCGCTTCACGCTCGAAGCGAGTGTGTACGTTCACCCGTCGGCTCAGCGTCGAGGCATCGGCGTCCGCTTGCTCGCGCGGTTGTGCGACGAGGCGCGGAAGCGAGAGACGCACGCCATCGTCGCCAGCATCGATTCCGAGAATTCGCCCTGCATCGCCCTGTTCGCCCGGGGGGGATTTCGCGAGGTCGCGCGACTGGAGGAAGTCGGGCGGAAGTTCGGCGCGTGGAGGACCCAGCTCCTTTTCTTGCGTCCGGCCTAATTCGGCGGGGGCCGAAAAGTAGCCCGGCGCGGCGGCGCACCTGTCGGGCGGGGAGACCCGTCGCCATTTTCGAGTCGCTTTTTCCGCGACTTGAACGAGGTGCGGGCGCGTGGCGCACGACGCTTTCATCAGCTATTCGAATCTCGACCGCACCGTGGCCGACGCCGCCGTCGCGGTGCTCGAGTCGCGCGGCATCCGATGCTGGATCGCGCCCCGCGACATCACGCCGGGCCTCGATTGGAGCGAGGCGATCGTCGACGCGATCGAGCGATCGTCCGTCATGGTGCTCGTTCTGTCGGCGCACGCGAACGGATCGCCGCAGATCAAGCGCGAGGTCGAGCGAGCGGTCAATCGCGGGATTCCGATCATCCCGTTCCGCATCGAGGACGTGCCGCTGTCGAAGGCGCTCGAGTACTTCATCAGCTCGCCGCACTGGCTCGACGCGCTCACACCTCCGCTCGAGGAACATCTCCACTACCTCGCCGACACGGTGCAGCTGCTGCTCCGGCGCGTCGGTGGCGGCGCGAGCGGCGGGACGGACCAGATTCGCGTGCGGCGCGAGAGCCGCCGTCGCTGGACTGAACTGAAACGCAAGGCGCGACTGACCGCCTACGCCGTCGCGGCCCTCGCTGTGGTCGGAATTGGCGCCTGGGCTTGGGGACGGTTCGGCGACCGGTTCACGAACGGCGGCGACACGCCGCCGCGGCGAGGAAGCGGTGACCCGAGCATGGACTCGCTGCTCAACAAGCTGCCAGGTTCGCCCGGCGCCGCGCCGACTCAACAGGGCGGTTCAGGCACCGTCGACCGGGGTCTCGTGGGCACGTGGCAAACGACGACGAACGTCAACGGCCAACTGCTGCAAACGAAGATGGTGATCGCCTCCGACGGCGCGTACCACATCGACAACGTCATCGCCGACAGCGGGCGGTTTTTCGTGACCGGCGCTCACGGGTATCGCATGATGCCGCGGAATGGCGGCAACATCGACCTCACCGATTCGGGGATCGACGCGTCGCGCATGGTGCTCACCGGTCCACTCGGCACGCAGACGTGGACGCGCGTCGGATTCCCGACGAGCAGCCGCTATCCCATCGTCGGAGACTGGCGCTCGACGGCGGTGACGAACGGCGTCACCTGGCAAGTGGAACTCCGGGTCGAAGACCGCCAGTGGCAGTATCATCTCACGTCGACCAGCGTCGACGACGGCTCGATCAACGCGCGCAACGGACAGTGGACGACGCGGTCGCGAACGTTGGGCGGCGTGACGGCCAACGGGACGTACATTGTCGCCGACCAGTCGAACATGACGCTCAACGGTCCGCCCTTCGGCGTCACGACGTGGACGCGACTGCGCTAACCGAGGGCCGCCTCGAGGCGGGCGTCGGCTGGGTTCGTGATGACGCGTCGCCGGAACCACCATCGGGTTTGGTTCCGCTGGTCATCGGCGTCACCGGTCATCGAGACCTGCGAGGCGTGGATCGCGAGCCGCTCGAAGCCGCGGTCCGCGAACTGTTCGTCGAGCTGAGAGCCGCCCACCCGGGCCGCCCGCTCGCGCTCCTCACGGCCTTGGCCGAGGGCGCCGACACGCTCGTCACGCGCGTCGCGCTCAACGCCGGGGCACGGCTCGTCGTCGTGCTGCCGATGGACCCGGAGGAATACGAGCGCGATTTCGCCGGCGCGGCGCATGCCGACTTCATCGAGCTTCTCCACAATCGGGAAGTGGTCAGGCGAGTCGTCGTCCCGGCGGTTGGCCGGACGGCGGATCGCCTCGACGACGAGGCACGGAGGGCCGTGCAATATGCGCTCGCGGGCGCGTACATCGCCGACCACGCCGACGTGCTCATCGCGCTGTGGGACGGGCGGCCGTCGGACCGCGTGGGCGGCACCGCGCACGTCGTACACTATCGCCGCGCCGGCGTATTCGAGGTCGACGCGGCGACGGCGGCCTGTCTCACCGACGTCGCCGAGCCGTTCGGCGTGCGCGACGATCTCCTCGCGCCGCCGCGCGTGGGGTTCGTGCAGCACATCGTCACGCCGCGGCGCAGCGGCGCGGAACTCGACGCGGCGTTCTCGCGCGCGATCCTTCCACCGTTCGTCGCCGCGCCGACCGGCGGCGCCCAGCAAGCGGGTTCGCGCGAGGCGGACGCCGAGTCGGTCGCCGATGTCGACGCGCGCATTCGCCAACTGAACGACGAGGCCGGCGCGTTCGCACGAGCCAACCCCGATGCGGTGGACGCGAGCGCGGAGGACCTCTATCCATCTCCAGACACGCCGCGAGGTGCCGCACTGCCGCCATTGCCGCCGGGGCTCGCGTCGCTGCGGCGCAGTTTCGCGCTGGCCGACGCCCTGGCGATTCACCATCAGCGGGCGCTCAACAACGCGCTCCTCTGGATGTTCATCTTGATCTTCGTCGCCGGCCTCGGGTTCGCGCTGTTCACGCACGAGTTCACAACGCGGGGCGAGGCTTCGCCGATTCCGATCATCACGTACGCGGTTCTGTTCGTGATCGCCGACGCGACATTCATCTTCGTCAAGGTGAGCCGATGGCAGGACAAATACCAGGATTGTCGCGCGATCGCCGAGGGGCTCAGGGTGCAATTCTACTGGCGTCTCGCGGGGCTCGAGCACTCGGCGTCGGAATACTACGTTCGACATCACCGCGACGAGCTCGCGTGGATTCCCCGCGTCGCGCGCGACTGCGGAGCCGGCGCGCCGCCGATGTCGGAAGCTCCGCTCGACGCGGTGCAAACGTTGTGGGCCGCTCCGCAGGCGGCGTACTACGCGCGCGCGTACGCTCGCGAGCAACGCAACCTGCGGTGGCGATACGTGGGAAGCGGCGCGCTAATCGCCAGCCTAGCCATCGGCTTCGGCTTGCTCATGCGCGCGTCGGCCGGATGGGCGCCGCCCCTTGTGGTTGTTTTGCCGGTCGCGGCGCTGGCCATCATCCACGTCTTCCTCGTGCTCGTTGAGTTGTGGCGGGAACCCGAGGGGCCCGCGCGCGTCATGCACCTGAGAGACATCGGCGCGACGATCGTGGGGTTGGCCGCGTCGCTCGGTGCCACGGCTCTCTTGGTAAACGTTCCCCTCTGGTTTCCCGAGCACCCGCGGTGGATTCCCCCCGAGCCCGTGAACTGGTTGTTCCTGTCGCTGGGTGTGACGGCGCTCGCGGGGGGCTTGCTGCACGCACATTCGCAGGTACGGGCCTTCGCCGAACACGCTCGGCGCTATGGAAATCTGGCGGCGATCTTTCAACGCGGCGCCGAGCGGTTGCAAACGGCGCTCGACGGCGACGTCGGCGACCGCGCTCGGACCCTGATCATCGAGCTGGGCAAAGAGGCGCTCAGCGACCACGGCGACTGGGTAATCCTGCATCGTGAGCGGCCGATCGAGCTGCCGGAAGGCGGGGCCTGAGGACGAGTGCCTGCCGGCGAACAGCGAGGCCCGCATCGAATAAGAGAGGCGACAGCGACAGGCGGCAGGTAACCGTCAGCGAAGCCAGACGTACACTAGAGAAGCGCACGGCTTGGCGAAGTTTGCGAAGGACGCGCGCTCGGTGTTCGACATCGGCATCCTGGCGATCGGGCGGCGGTTCGTTGGCCGCGAGTTGCCACCGTCGTAGATCTCCACGGTCTCGATGTCGTCGGTGGTGAGCTTGCCGATCTGAACGACGTCGGGCCCGCCGTTGACCGCGGCCAAGCAATCCGCGTCGAGCAGGCCCGGCGGCCCGCTGTGGATCTCACGAAAGCCTCTTTGAACCGCTTCGTGGATCCATTCGATGTTCATCGCGACGAGCTCCGCGTGCGTGTACACGCGCGAATGCTGCGTGTTGCGCCACGCGAGACGCTGGCCGAGGTCGTCGAAGTTGTGGACCTCTCGCACAGTTGGCGGCCGTGTGGGAGGCGCGAGCGTCACACGAATGCGTTCGCCGCTGTCCGGCGGCACGATCACGCTCACTAACCGATCGGCGAAGCCCGCGTCCTTCACGGCGACGAGATAGCTCCCCGCCCTGATCGGGATGTAGAACGAGCCGGCCGAGTCGGTCGTCGTATGCGCGTCATGGCCAAGTACACGCACCTCGGCGCCGCCGAGCGCGTTGAACGCCGTGTCCCCGACGACGCCGCTCAATCCGCCCCGGGCGACCGTCGTCACCACCGGGCGAAGCACGTACGGCAGCGGCACGAGCGAGAACATTCCCGTGGCGCCAGCGCTGTCGACGACCATTTCGCGAATCTGCGGCCCGTACCCGAGCTTCCGCGCGCGCACCTCGTAGGTGCCCGGCGCGACGTCGGTGAAGAGAAAAGTGCCGTCGGCCGTGCTGAAGACTCTTCGCTGGAGCGATGTGATCGACACCTCGACGCTGTCCAGCGCGACGGCCGCCGTATCGCGAACGACACCGGCGACCTTGCGCGGCCCCGGCCGGTCCGGCGCCGCGTTGACGACGACGGCCGGCAATCTCGTTGGCTGCTGCGCGATGGCGAGCCGCGGCGCGAGCAGTCCCGAGACAACGATCAACGCGAGCAGCCGTCCACCGACGTCGCGTGGCGAACGAAAGGGTCGGCGCCTCGCGCCGACCCTTCGCTCTCTTCCTGTCGCTGCCGCCAGTCGCTGACGCCTAGAGTGCTCGTACGCCAATTCAATCCCCATGAATCCGAAGCAGCTCGCCTCTTACGGTTGCGGTGTCATCGCTTCGCCGGCGAGCTGCGGCCCGCCCGCTTCCACCGAATTGAGCACGTCCCGCCACGCGAACAGCTTGCCGCTTCCACGCACGTAGAAGTCCATCCACTCCTTCTCGGCAACCGCCTTCAGGTACTGGTTGCGCACGTCCGGAATGCCGTGAGTCGACCCGGGGTACACCCAGAATTCGTTCGGCACGCCGAGCTTGGAGAGCGCCATGTGCATCTCCTCGCTCTGCGGGCGCGGTACGCGCGGATCGCCTTCGACGACGTGGATGAAGATCGGCGTCTTGGCGTTCTTGATGTACGTGATCGGCGACTGCTTCATCCAGACATCGAGCTGTCCCGGCTCCCAGTACATCTTGTCGCCGAGGTACCACTGGCGTAGCCGCTGCGTGTCGCTCTGTGACCACATCGAAACCCAGTTCGCCACGCCGGCGCCCGAGCTGATCGCCTTGAAACGGGTGGTGTGCGTCTCGATCCAGTTCGAGTAGTGGCCGCCGGCGCTCCAGCCGAGCGCGCCCATTTGCGTGCTGTCGACGAGTCCCTGTGCGATCAGGTAGTCGACGCCCGTCATGATGTCCTGGAATCCCTTCGTGAAGTAATCCCCCTGGCTCTCGATCTTGAACTTCTCGCCGTACTGCGTCGACTGGCGATAGTTCGGCAGCAGCACCGCGTAGCCCGCACCGGCATAGACCTGGGCGCTGTAGCCGCCGTTGAAGCTGAGCATGTCCGCAGCGGCCGGACCGCCGTGGATCGCGACGATCAGCGGATAGCGCTTGCCCGCCTGGTAGCCGACGGGCTTGATCAGAACGCCGGACACCTTCGTGCCGTCGTTCGACTTCCACGTAATCTCCTCTTCTTCGCCCAAGGCGACGTCGCGCTTGACCCACGCGTTCGGGTCGGTGAGCTGCGTCCACTTCGAGCGGTCGTTGATGTCCCGAAGCGCGGCGACGCTGTAATTCGCCGGCGGCGTGTGCGGGTCGGCGTACGTGATCAGGAAGCGCCCGGTCTCGTCGTCGCGCGCCACTGTGATCGTGCCCTTGACGTCGGTCACCTGCTTCGCTTGACCGCTCGCGACGGCGAGGGAAAAGAGTTGCGTCGTCGCGCGCACGCCGGTGCCGAAATAGATCGTGTCGCCGTTCGTCGACCAGAACGAGCTCTCGATCCCTTCCCCGCCCCCACCGCCGCCGCCGCGACCGCCGGCGCGGACGTCGAGGTCGACGTTGCCGCCGAGTTTGCGCAGCGGCTCGCTCGGCTGGTCGACGTGCCGGACGTACATGCGCTCGTTGTGCATGTACTTGAAATCATCGGGCGCCGAAAACGCGAGGAGCTTGCTGTCCGGCGAGAAGAGCACCGGCCCTTCGCCGATGTCCGTGTTCTTGGTGAGACGCTCGATGTTTCCCGTGGCGACGTCGAGCAGGCGCAGGTCGGCGTAGTCGTTCTGCTCGAGGATGCCGCGCTCGTAGCGGTTGGCCGACATGCCGTGGAAGCCGATCCACTTGCCGTCGGGCGAGATCGTGAACTCGCCGACGCTGTAGGTCGGATCGTTCGTGAGCCGGCGCTCTTGTCGCGTTTCGAGGTCGTAGACCCAGAGGCTGGCGACGGATGTGGCGGGATTTCTCGGCTTCACGGTGAATTGTTTGTCGGTGCGCGCTCGATCATCGCGGTCGATGCTGTCCGGCGACACGAAGTAGATGCGCTTTCCGTCGGGCGACCACTGCCAGTTGCCGATGCCCGTCGCGTGACGCGTGAGCTGCGTGGGCTTCGGAATGTCCATCGTCGTCATCGGGATGGCGTAGATCTGCTCGTCGCCGACTCGCCCCGAGGTGAAGACGACCGACTTGCCGTCTTTGCTGAACGAAAAGTTGGTCACGCCGTCGCGCACGTCGGTGATGCGCAACGCCTCGCCGCCGTCGACGCGCATGACGAAGATCTGATTGCGGGCGCCACCTCCCTCGCCACCGGCTCCGCCACGACCCGCCCCGCGACCGCCGGTTGCTCCGCCCGTCGCGGCAGCCGTCGCGTCGCGATCGGAGAGGAAGGCAATCAAGCGTCCGTCGCGCGACCACTTGGGACTCGTCTCGTTCTTGTCTTTTGTGAACGTGAGCTGGCGAGTGGACCGGAGCCCGCCGTCGAACGACACGAGATAGACGTCGGACTGACGGCGAGCCGCCTGCCAGTCGGGTGTGCTCAGCGAGTAGAGCATCGACTTGCCGTCGGGACTGATGTCCTGCCCGGCGACTTGCCGCATGTTCTGCGCGTCGAGGAAGGTCATCGGACGTTGCGCAGACGCTGGTACTGCGAGAACGACGGCGAGCGCGAGGACGGAGACGGAAGACGGGCCGCTTTTCATGGGTGGATCTCCGAAGAGTCAGGCTTCTAGTATGTGGCGCGCATCGAATGCACGCCACAGATGGTGCGGGGTGCGGAGGCGGGGTGCGGAGACCTGGGACGAGGGCGGGGGCGGCGTGCGGTGGGGGGAGCGGAGAACTGGGACGAGGGAGGTGGCGGAGGTGCGGTGACGCCGTCTGGCGAGGGCAACGCCGCGCGTTTCTATTTGGAATCCGAACAGTTTGCTTCCCACTTCGAGAAGCGCCATGACCGAACCCCCCATTTCGCGACGCGATTGGATCAAGACCGTCGGCGTCGTCGGCGCAGGCGCCATCGTGGCGTCGGACGCCGTGCTGGCGGAAACGCCCGGTACGGTGACGCCGGCGATCCCACCCGCGGCGGCAGGTCCGCCGGGGGAGATCGTTGAGCTCGTCTCGACAAGCGAGATCTTTGTCCCGGCGCGGGGCCGATCCTATCAGAAGTTCAGCTATGACTTTCCCGAGCCGTCTGTCGTGTTCGGTGACTACCGGTTCGGCTTTCTCGTTTTCACGGACGAGAACACATACGGGCTCGACCGTTCCGCGCTTCGCGCCGAGGGAAATGCGGACTCGATGCGCATCACGTGCGATCGGTTCGTGTGGGCCGGCGGACAGGAGCATGCGCCCGGAAAGCTCGAAGCGACTCTTCGTCGAACCGGTTCGACGATCGAGTGGAACACGACGGTCGAGATGGGCCGACCAGTGAAGACAGTCACGACGATCGTTCGCGGTGTGCCTCGCGGCGCGGTGTCCTTCGGCGGCGGCGGTTTCCCTCAACAACAGAACGACAGCGAAAGTCTGGTCGGCTATCCGTTCGGCGGCGGAGATCTCAACGCGTCGGGGAGCATGGGGACACCGCTCCTCATGATTCAAACGCCGTCCGACGTCTTCTACGTGTCGTCGCTCGACGGCCGCGTGCGGCCGAAGCGCTTTTATCTCGCGCCGGGCGACACGAGCTACCGCGTCGAAGCGATTCATGAACACGACGCTTGGCGAAACGACAATCGCGTCGAGGTCCCGACGTGGCGACTCGGCCGCGTGTCGTCGGCCGACGAGGCGGTGAATCTGCACATGGCGCATCTCGAGCGCGCGTATGCCATCCCCGCGTGGGAGACGCGCCCCGATGTGCCGGCGTGGACGCGCAACATCGCGATGGTGACGACGCTGCACGGCATGCACTACACCGGCTACATGTTCAACGATTACGCGAAGATGCTCGAGACTCTGCGCTGGATGTCGACGCAGATTCCCGGCGATCGCGTACTGGCCTTCATCTCGGCGTGGGACGGCCGGTACTACTGGGACTACCCGACGTATCGCGTGTCGGATCGGATGGGCGGCGAGGCCGGCTTCCGAAAGCTCATCGAGGAGGGACACAAGCTCGGCTTCAAGATCATGCCGATGTACGGCATGAACTCGGCGAACAAGAAACTCCCCAGCTGGTCCAAGATCTCCGATTCGATCACGCAGAAAATCGACGGAAACGCTTACAACCTGGACTGGGTGGACTGGAACAACGACCGCC
Organism: uncultured Gemmatimonadaceae bacterium; assembly: GCA_963736315.1. GTDB lineage: Bacteria > Gemmatimonadota > Gemmatimonadetes > Gemmatimonadales > Gemmatimonadaceae > JAQBQB01. Next base: position 1,210,622 of record CAVTOB010000003.1, read on the forward strand.
ATCAGGACGGGTGGCTCGGCTACATGAACCTGGGCGCGGACTCGTGGCGGAACCACCTCGAGGGGCGCATCGCCGAGATGATCGATCGGTACGGCGTCGACGCGTACTTCCTCGACATCGCGGGCGGACACGTCAACAGCACCAACGGCGACATGCACGAGGGCACGAAGCGCCTCGTGACCGATCTTCGGACGAAGTATCCGCACGTGCTGTGCGTCGGCGAAATGCCGTACGACGCGCTGCACGGATTCATCCCCATGTACCACGCCGGCGGCGGCCCGCGTTGGCAGAAGTACAGCAAGTTCTTCCAGCACCTGAGCAGCCCGGCGGCGGGTCGAGGGTCGAGCGGCGTGCACGAGTCCGGGTTCGGGCGATTCAACAACGAGACGCTCTCGCTGTCGCCGAACGCGATCCCGACGCTGCAAGTCGTCGACGACACGTTCGCGAAGCATCGCGACGTCATGGCGGCGATCATCCAGAAGGCGAAGGAACGCTCGGGCATCGCGTGAGACCTCCGGAGCGCGGATTGACCGTGAGAGCTGACCCCAGCGAGTTCACCGTGCTCCGCGCGGCCGCTTGCCGCGCCAACGTCGAGTTGGCGCGGCGCGGGCTGGCGCGATTCACGTTCGGCAACGCCAGCGCGATCGACCGCGAGCTTGGCGTCGTGGCGATCAAGCCGAGCGGCGTGCCGTACGACGATCTCACGCCCGAGTCGATGGTCGTCGTCGCGTTGGGGGGGAAGATCGTCGATGGTGACTTGCGACCGTCATCCGATCTGGCGACGCACCTCGAGCTGTATCGCTCATTCGCCGCGATCGGCGGCGTCGTGCACACGCACTCGCACTACGCGACGGTATGGGCGCAGGCACAGCGCGAGATTCCGTGCTTCGGTACGACGCACGCGGACTACTTCCACGGGCCCGTGCCCGTCACAGCGCATCTCGAGAGTCTCGAGATCACGCGGGACTACGAGGCGAACACCGGACGCGCGATCGTGCGCCGATTCGAGCGTCTGGGGCTGGATCCGCTGCGCATGCCGGCGTGCCTCGTCGCCGGCCACGCGAGTTTCTGCTGGGGAGCGTCGGTAGCGCGAGCGGTGGAGGTCGCGAATCTGCTCGAGGACGTCGCGCGCATGGCGTACGACACGGTCACGCTGAACGCGGCGGCCGATCCCATCCCGGCGCCGCTGCTCGACAAGCACTTTCTGCGGAAGCACGGCCCGGACGCCTACTACGGGCAGGAACGGCGCCACTCCGACGACTAGGCGCGGATCGGAGTCGGGAGCCAGGAGTGCCTTTCGCTCGCTCAGAGCAGCGTGTCGAGGGGGCGGCCGGTGAATTCGACGGTCTTCGCGGTCGATGAGCCGGCGAGTCGAATGTTGATCCGACGCGGAGACGGCGGGCGCAATTTGTAGCCGGGCGCGAGACGAAGTGAGAGGCGGCGAGAGGCGTCGCGCCAAGTCATGACCATCCGCATGGCGTCGCCGCGGCGGTAGTCGAATGACTTCCCGTCGTCCTCGTACCAGGTGGATTCGCCGTCGGCGCCGGGGTAGACGACGAGTGTCGTCGGCTCGATCACCGGCTCGTCGGTGTACTGCCTGACCGGATCCATCGGTACGACGGCACCGGCGTGCACGTAGAGCGGTATCGTCGCAAGATCGACCGCGCGATCGATTTCCCTGCGGCCGTCGACGACCTCTTCCGTCCAGAAGTCGAACCACTTGCCGCGAGGCAGATAGAGGCGTCGGGTCGTGGCACCCTTCTCCACGACCGGCGCGACGAGAATGTCGCGTCCCCAGAGGTATTCGTCGCCGCGCGCGTCGGCGGCCGGATCGTCGGCGTGATGCAACCAAAGCGCGCGCATGATGGGCATGCCGGTGTCGTGCGTGTCGCGCACCGCCGTGTACAGATACGGCATCAGGCGATAGCGCAGCTCGAGATACTTCCGGCAGATGGGCTCGACTTGCGCGTTGTGGAGCTCGGCCGAATCGGCTTTGAAGTTCTGCGTCTCCGGCGGACCGCCGTCGCCACCATCCCAACCCCACGGCAGGTGTAGATGCCAGTTGCGGCCGTGCGAGCGGAACACGGGACAGAACGCGGCGAACTGGAACCATCGTACGAAAAGCTCTCCGGTGTATTCCGCGGTTGGAATGAACCCGCCGATGTCGGTTCCCCAATACGGAAGGCCCGTGAGACCCGTGTTGATCGCGACGGGTACGTGCGTCTTGAGCGTCTCCCATCGCGACTGCACGTCGCCCGACCAGATCAACCCACCGAAGCGCTGCACCCCGGCCGACGCGTTGCGATGCAGCGCGAACGGGCGCTCGTTCGGGTGATAGAGCTGCGTGCCCTCCCAGTACATCCGGTGGCGGTTGAGCTCCGACGGTCCGTCGAGACCGTCGCCCTGGTCGGGCCACCAGCCGTCGATGCCGTCGTCCATCACGGATTTGTGAAACGGCCAGTAGCACGACACCTGGCGATCGGGCGGCCACTTGTTGTCCGGTGTGCGGCCGCTCGGCAGCGGCGCCGCGGTACAGGCGTCGGCGACGGAGCCGGTGAGATGTTTCCCCTCGATGACGACGTGCACGACGACCTTGAAGTGTTGATCGTGCAGCGCCGCGAGTTGTTTGCGGGGCTCGGGGAAATTACCGGGATGCCAGGTGAACTCACCGTTGCGCGTGTTCCACCCGGATGGCGCGAACTCGGTGCCAAGGTAGATGAGCGCGTCGCAGGGCAGTTTCTTCTCGCGCATCGTGCGGGCGATTTCTGCGATCTGTTCCGGACCGTCGAGCGTACGATGCGACTGGAGATATCCGAACGCCCAACGCGGCGGCATCTCGGGAAGGCCCGTGATGCGCGCGTACTCGCGCATGATGACGGCCGGATCCTTCGACGCGACGACGAACAGGTCGAGCGGAAGCGGCGCCTCTTTGGGCGTGAACTTCCCGAGCTCGCCTGTGAAGTCGAACTCTCCGGTGGGCTGGTGAACGAACATCGCCCAGCCATTCGTGCCGACGAGCCACGGAATCGGCGCACGGGTGCCATGGGTTGAGAGGTGATATCCACCCTGCCCGATGATCATCCGATCGGCCGAGCCCTTGCGGTCGAACTGCGGCCCGCCCTCGCCAAGTCCGAGGAGCGGGGCGTCGCCGAGGAGGAAGGACATGCCCGGCGAGGCGGCGTCGAAGACGAGCCGCTGGACGACGGCGCCGGTGCGCGTTTCGACGGTGAGCGACGGCGGCGCGTCGGTGAACTTGATGACGAGGTCTCCCGCGCGAACGCGGGACAGCGACGACGATGCTCGCGCCCGCGTGATCGCCCGTCCGAGTTTCTCGGCGACCAGCTCCCCCGTGACCGTCAGCGGATCGGCGGCGCCGTTGTGAGTCGGCTGAACCGTGATTCGCGCGGTGGCCGGACTCAGCGAGGCGACCGAGATCTCGACCGGCAGGCCCGCAATCACGATTTCCTTCGCTTCGCCGCGGAGGAATTGGCGCCGGCCGATCGCGAGGCCGGCGCCGACGACGCCGAGTTGCTTTAGAGCTTCACGACGGGAGACGGAGTCCGGCATCGTCTTAGCGAGTTGGCCAATAGTTGGTTACAGAAGACGTCAACGCTCATGAACGCGGATTTGCAAAGCGATGGGCGCAGATGAAAACAAGATTCTTTGACGCGGTTCATCCGCGTCCATCGCTGTTCCAATCCGCGGCAATCCGCGTTCCCTCTTGTTCTCCTACCGTGCGGCTCATCCAAAGGTGAGCCGGCGCAGGTAGACGCAGTTCGCGCGCGCGCTCGCCAGTTCGTCGGACGGATTCTCCTGCTCCACGTAGCACGGCTTGTGCGCAAGATCCGGCACCGCGGCGAGGAAGCGAGCGAAGTCGAACGTGCCCGAGCCGAGCTCCACGTCGCGTGAGCCATCGGCCACGACGTCCTTGAGGTGAAAGCTCCAGTAGCGATCGCGATGCGCCGCGAGATAGTGCATCGGATCGCCGTGTCCCATGAGCATGTTGCCGACGTCGAGCTGGAGGCGCACGGCGGTTGGATCGAGGCGCTCGATGAACACGTCGTACGGCACCGCGCCGTCGATCGGCTTCATGTGATCCGGTTCGTTGTGGAACGCGAGCCAGATTCCGGCGCGCCGCGCCACCGCGCCCGCCGCGTTGAACCGATCAGCCCATTGCCGCCAAGCATCGAGCGAGTGCTGGGTCTCGTCGGGGAGGCTCGGGACGACCAGATACTGGTGGCCGAGGACGTGCGCGTTCTCGAGACTCTTCTCCCAGTCTTTCAGGATGACCTCAGGCGCCATGTGCGCCGACGGCGCCTCGAGGCCTTCGTGATCGAGCGTCGCACGTACCTGTTGCGGTGTGCGGCCGAAGTTGTCGAACGACCAGAGAAGCTCGACGTCGTCGTACCCCATTGCGCGCACGGCGGCCAGCGTGCGTTCGGGATCGGCGCGCATGGCGTTACGTACGGCGTAGAGCTCGAGGCCGATCCGCACGAGCTTCGCCGTTCGCCTCGGCCCGGCAAGAGGGGCGCGAAGCGGCACGATGAACGCGCCGGCTGCCGCCGACCCGATGGCCTGGACGAACGCGCGTCGTTTCATGCGACAACTCTATCCCGTATCACCCGGCTTGGCCATATTCGGCGCGCCATAGCAAACACCCATTGGATCAGACCCCACGGCACAAAGATTTTACCGGCCGCGTCGCCATCGTCACGGGCGCCGCGCGCGGACTGGGACGCGCCGCGGTCGCTCGACTTCTCGAGCGCGGGGCGAGCGTCGCCGTCAACGTCCGCGACCGGGCACGCGCCGAGGCGACCGTCGCTTCGCTCGGCGGAAGCGAGCATTTGCTCGCGGTGCCGGGAGACGTGACGGTCGACGGCGTCCCCGAAGACATCGTTCAACAGACGATGACCCATTTCGGGCGGGTGGATATTCTGGTCAACAACGCGGCGCACGCCCGCCCGACCCGGTTTCCCGATCTCACCGCGGCCGAGTGGCGCCAAGCGATGGAAGTGAACATGACGGCGCCGTTTCTGTTCATTCAAGCGGTGCTGCCGGTGATGAAGGCGCAGCATTACGGGCGGATCGTGAACGTCTCGTCCACCGCGGGTCGCACGGTGAGCACGCTCGGCGGAGCTCATTACACGGCGTCGAAGGCGGGTTTGCTCGGACTGACGCGCGCGGCCGCGAAAGAGATCGGGAAGTTCGGCATCACCGTCAACGCGATCTGTCCGGGGATGATCGATACGGAGCTGACGCAGGAAACGGCGTCATCCGATTTGTTGGAGCGCCTCGCGGCGAGCTTTCCGATTCCGCGACTCGGCACCGCGATCGAGGTCGCGGATTTGATCTGCTTTCTCGCCTCCGAAGACGCCGGCTACATGACCGGCACGTCGATCGACATCTCCGGCGGCGACTTGATGATGTAGGCTGCCGGCCCACACACGACTACTCCTCTCCACATGAAAGAAGGCACGCGAATCGTCGTCGCGCTCGGCGCGGCGGTCATCGGTGGTGTGGCCATCTCCGCGTCGGGGAGCGCGACGGCGCTCAACGCCGCCGACGCCATCGCGCCGATCGGCACGTTGTGGGTGAACGCGATTCGTATGACGGTGATCCCGCTCATCATCTCTCTACTCGTGACGGGCATCGCGTCGACGGCCGACGTCGCGTCGATCGGACGCCTCGGCGGTCGGACGCTTCTCGTGTTCCTACTCTTGCTCGCGTGCGTCGCCGCGGTCGTCGTGCCGCTGGCGCCGAGCTTGTTCGCGCTCCTGCCGTTTCCATCAGGGGCCGCGGCACATCCCGCGTTGCCGGCGGGCGCGGCTGAAGCGGCGAGCCAGCTCGCGGGAGCGCAGGGGCAGACGTTCGGTCGTTGGCTCGCGTCGCTCATTCCACCGAATCCGATTGCCGCCGCGGCGACCGGCGACATGGTTCCACTGATCGTGTTTTCGATTCTTCTGGCGCTGGCGATCCTGCGCATTCCGCCGGCGTCGCGCGAGCCGCTTGCGGCGTTCTTCAAGTCGCTCTGCGCGGCGATGCTCGTGCTCGTGCGTTGGGTCGTGGCGCTGGCGCCGATCGGCGTCTTCGCGCTCGTGCTGCCGCTCGCGGCGCATCTCGGGGCAAGCGTCGCGGGCGCGATCGGCTTGTACATCGCGGCGTACTCGGTGGCGTGCGTGGCGGTGACGTTCTTGTTGTATCCCGTGGCCGTGATCGTCGGGCGGGTCTCGCTCCGGCGTTTCGCGCGAGCCGCGCTTCCGGCTCAGTTGATCGCGTTCAGCTCGAGCTCGTCGATCGCCTCGTTGCCGGCATTGGTGGAGAGCGCCGAACAGGGTCTCGATATTCCGAATCGGATCGCCGGATTCTCGCTGCCGCTCGCCGTATCGCTCTTCAAGATCGCCGCGCCGGTGTCGTGGACGGTTGGCGCGTTGTTCGTCGGATGGTTCTACGGAATTCCTTTGCACGCGCAGCAGTTGGCGACTGTCGCCTTCGCGGCCATGTTTCTCGCGTTCGCCGCGCCGGGGATTCCGCGCGGCGCGTTCATCATGCTCGCGCCGCTCTTTCTGGCGATCGGGTTGCCCGTGGAAGGGATCGGCATTCTCATCGCGGTGGACGCGCTCCCGGACACGTTCGCGACGGTTCTGAACGTGACGGGCGATCTCGTGGCGGCGACGCTGGTGAACCGGTTCAGTCCACCGGTCGAGATCGCGTCCTAGCTCAGCGGGTCGTCGAGTCGAGCGCGAGCAGGCCGCGCAGGACGGACTGCGGTGCGAGAAACGCCGAGCCGTGGCGAATGCCGCGAGGAGTCTTCAGCGAGTCGCGAAATGGCTCCCAGTGCTCGAAGTCGTGCGACCGCACGGCGCCGTAGTGTCCGCGCGTGTACTCGTCATAGTAGACGTACCACCAGTCGCCGGAGTGCAGGACCGATGGCCCTTCGGTGTCCCGATCGGTGATCGCCGGCGATGCGGGCCCGTACGGTCCCGTCGCGTGTTTGCTCGACGCGATCCGGATGTCGCGATGCAGCGGGTAGAACGTCTCGTCCTTCATGACGAGGTAGTACGTGTCGCCGCGCTTGGCGATCGTTCCGTCGATGGCGCAGAAGCCGCCGTCGTAGAGCAGCTTGGCCGGCGTGTACGTCTCGAAGTCCTTCGTCGTGGTGAAGTACAACCGGTGATCCGCGCGGCCGCGCGACGTCTTCTGCGCGATCGAATCCGTCGCCGGAAATCGTCCCGGAATCGACGACGCCCAGACGATCACGAATTCTTTGGCGGCGGCGTCGTAGAAGAGATCGGGCGCCCAGGTGTTGAGCGCGGCTGGCTCGTGCTCCATGACGGGAACGCGCGTCTGCTCCGACCAATGGATCAGATCGCGCGAGTGCGCGACGCCGATCGCGTGGTCGCTCCACGCGACGGTCCAGACGAGATGGAACGTTCCGTCCGGTCCGCGCAGGATGCTCGGGTCGCGCATCAGCGCCGCGGTCGTGTTCCACTCTTGCCACCCGCGACCGGAGCCGGTGATGGCCGGCGTGATGACCGATTTCCCGCCGTTCAGCGGAGACCAATTCACGCCGTCGCGACTGTAGGCGAGGTGGACGCCGTCTTCGCCGTTTCGCGTGAAGTACGAGAACAGAAACACACTCGGCTCCGCGGTCGCGGGAGTCGGGTTGGTGTGGCGGCATGCGGAAAGGCGAGCCCGAGAAGAATGAAACCCGCGCGCCGCCAGGCGCTCATCGCTGTTCGGGTGCCTTCTTCATGAGCAGCGTCAACGCCGTCGACGCGCTCGGACCGATGTCGACGGACAGGTCCAGCTCCTGGTATCCTTGCCTGGTGATCTTCAACAGCGAACTGCCTTCGGGCAGGAAGATCAGACTGACCGTCCCCGTCGCCGTCGTGGTCGCGAAGTCGCCCGACTTCGCCTCCGTCACGTGCGCGCCGGAAATCGGGTCGCCCGTGTCTTGATCGAATACTCCCAGTAGCCGGTATCGGTAACCCGGAAGCGTCGCCGTGGAGTCGCGGGCCGGAGACATCGAGTCGCGCGGCGCGCCCACCTGATGAGTCGCGGCGGTCTTGTTGCCAGGCTCTGCAGGCTCGTCGACCACGTATGATTTTGCTCCGGGCTCATACGCCACCCCCGGCTTCAGCACGATGTAGATCGCGCTGTCGCTGTGAGGCTTCCCGACCGAGGTGTTGAACTCGTCCGCGTACGTGATCTGCTCGATGTGCTCGGGCTGTATCTCGCAAAGCACCTGCATGGACCCCGGCAACATCCCCGCGAGCATTCCGCGGCGGCCGGTCTGGCAGAGGGTGTCGGTGGCGATGCTGCGGATCCACACGCCGTTGACCCAGACGTTCGTCGCCAGCGACGGATTGGGATTGTCGACGACCGGACAGGTGCGGCGCGGCTGGAACGCCAGCGTCGGGCACTTCCGAGCCGGCGTCCGCGTTTGCGCGGCGACGGCCTGCAGCGGGAAGCAGGACCGGCCGCAGATCATGTCCGGTCGAAGCTTCTTGAGGATGTCCGTGGCGTCGATCAACTCGTCGGCGTGCTTCGCGATCTCGTCGGCGTCGATGAAATAGCTCTTTCTCGTCACGTCCTCTTTCGCGTTGACCTCGACCGGCGCGAGCGATTGCACCGCCCGGCGCATCACGATCTGGAAGGTCAGCGGGCCCGGTCGCGCGCGAAAGAATTCGGCGGCGCGGAGAAAGCCGATCTTGCGGACGATGATCTGATAGCTCCCGTCCGGATTCACAATCGTGAGGGACGCGAGGCCCCGCGCGTCGGTCGTTCCGTTGGCGCGCGTGTCGTTGAGTCCCTGCACGACCGCGACTTCGGCGCCGCCCACCGCGACAGCGCCGCTATCCACAACGCGAACGGTAATCGTAAGCGGAGCACGAACCGGCTCCTGCGAGCCCGCGCTCGTCACCGCGGCGGCGATCAATACGAGACCGGACAAACCCAACCGAGCAGACGACCGCCTCACGACAACGCCTCCAAGCCAAGACTTGTCATGAAGATGTCATGGGCGTGCCGTGCCGTCTACGGCGGCGTCGCTCCGGTGATCCTCGGGTTTCTTCTTCATCAGTAACGTGAGAGGGGTCGCCGCGGCCGGGCCGATGTCGACCGAGAGATTCAGATCTTCATATCCAGCTTTGGTGATCCGGAGGAGCGACCCGCCCTCTGGCAGGAAGATGAGGCTGACCGTCCCAGTCGGGCTGGTGTTGGCGTAGGTGCCCGTCTTGACGTCGACGACGCGCGCGCCCTCGATCACGTCGCCGGTGTCCTGGTCGAAGAGGCCGAGCACCCGATAGCGATATCTCGGCAACGCGGACGCGGAGTCCGGGTTTGCCATCGACGAGTCGCGGCCGGGCAATCCGACGAGCGAGGGAGGCGGCGACGTGGTGGTCTGGACTCCAGGGAGCGCCGCCCTGAGGCCTGGGATGCGAGCCGACGGGTCGCGAACGTACGATATCCTCCCCGGTTCGTACACGATGCCTTCCTTGAGCACGATGAACAACGCGCTGTTGCTGCCGACCTTGCCGATCGAGTTGTCGAACTCGTCGACGTACTGGATTTGCTCGATGTGCTCGGGCAGGATCTCGCAGAGTACCTGCATCGTCCCGGCCGGGAGGCCGCTCAACGCGCCCCGCTTCCCCGTCTGGCACACCGGATCCGTGGCGATCGTCAGAATGCGCTGACCATTCACCCATGCGTTCGTGCGCGACATTCCTGGTGTCGGTCCGGACCCCACCCCCTGACGGCAACCCGACGGATTCATCGTTGAGATCGGACAGGACCGGGCGGCGGTGCGAACCCTCGCCGGCACGCCGCCCCCCCACGGACTGCACGACCGGCCGCAGACCATGTCGGGCTTCAGCTCTTTCAGGATGTCCGACGCGTCGATCAGCTCATCCGCGTGCTTCGCGATCTCCTCGGCATCGATGAAATAGCTCTTTCGTTTGAGGTCTTCTCGGGCCGTGACGCGAACCGGCGCCAACGCCTGCGTGTTGCGGTGCATGACCACGTCAAAGGACAATCGTCCGGGCGCTCCGCGAAAGAACTGGTCGGATCGGTTGTACCCGATCTTGCGCACGACGAGTTGGTAGTCACCGCGCGGTTCCATCACGGTAAGCGACGCACGTCCGCTCGGGTCGGTGGTGCCTGCGGCCTTCGAGTCGGAGAGTCCCACGAGCACCGCCGCGTCCGCGCCTTCGATCGCGACTCCCGTCGAGTCGATGACGTGTACGCTGACGACGAGTGGCGGAATGACAGGCGTGGGCGTCTCTGGCACCGCTTGAGCCGCGGCGCGGGTGGCGAACATGCTCGCCGCAATCAAGGTCGCTCTTGCCGCAATCGACCGCCGAGCCATCCGCCAACCAGTCACGTTCGACCTCGCATTCGCACGGTCACGCACGCGCCTCGGCGGCAATCTGCCTGAGCTCCGGCAGGACCCGGCCCACCTGCGTCGCCCCGGCGCCGGGGCTCCCGAACCCAAAATAAAGATCTCTGTACATCCGATACAGCCGGTCGTACACCCGGCGTTGGTCCGGATCGGGCTCGATCACGCGATACGGCGGACACAATGCCTTTTGGGCGTCCTCGATCGTCGTGAACGTTCCGGCCGCGCGGAAGGCGAAGATCGCCGAGCCGAGGCCGGTTATCGGCCGCTGCGGCACGAGAACAGGCACGCCGAACACATTCGCGTACACGCGATTCAAGACGTCGTTCTTCTGCGGAATCCCGCCCGCGTTGATCACACGCCGAATCGGCACGCCGTGTTCGGCCATGCGCTCGAACACGACACGCGTATGCAGGGCGGTGCCCTCGATCGCCGCGAACAGTTCGTCGCGCGCGTCGTGATTGAGATTCCAACCGAGTGTGACGCCGCCGAGGCTCGGGTTCACCAGCACCGTCCGGTCGCCGTTGTCCCAAGTGAGGCGGAGAAGTCCCGTTTGGCCGGCCCGGTACTCCTCGAGGCCGTTCGAGAGCACGCGGACTGTCGTGCCGGCGCGCCGCGCGATCGCCTCGAAGATGTCCCCGACGGCGGAGAGGCCTGCCTCGACGCCCACATAGTCCGGATGCACTGAACCCGGGACGACGCCACAAACGCCCGGCACACAATCGGCCTGTTTCGCGATGGCGATGATGCAGGTGCTCGTCCCCACGACGTTGACGACGTCGCCCTCCTGAATCCCCGCGCCGACGGCGTCCCAATGTGCGTCGAACGCGCCGACCGGAATCGGAATCCCGGCGCGCAGGCCGAGGCGCGACGACCACTCGTCGCTCAGCCGGCCGGCGATGTGGTCGGAGGTGCGATAGCGCCCGCCGAGCTTCTCGCGAACGCCGGCGAACAGCGGATCCACTGAGGTGAGAAAATCCTCGGGCGGCAATCCGCCGTTCGATTCGCTCCACAGCCACTTGTGGCCCATCGCGCACACCGACCGCGGCACGTTCTCCGCGCTCGTTTCGCCCGAGAGCACCGCCGCGACCATGTCGCAGTGCTCGAGCGCCGTCGCGAACCGCGCGCGCTTGTCCGGATTGTGGCGCAACCAATGGAGTAGCTTGGCGAATCCCCACTCCGACGAGTAGACGCCGCCGCACATCTCGATCGCCGGCAGCTTCTCACGCCGCGCCACCTCGGTGATGAGCGCCGCTTCGTCCTTCGCGCGATGGTCAGCCCAGAGGTAATAGTCGTCGAGCGGCGTGAGACGCTCGTCGACCGGAACGACGGTCGACCCGGTCGTGTCGAGCGCAATCGCTTCGACCTTCTGCCCGTCGACCTTCGCGTCGGCCAATGCACGCTGAGTCGCCAGCACGAGCGCGTCCATGTGCGATGCGTGCGACTGCGTCGCGAAATCCGGATCGCGGCGGTCGCGGTTGACCGGATACTCGGCGGTTCCCGCGCCGATCGGCCCGCGCTCACTATCGACGACCGCGACGCGCACGCTCTGGGTGCCGAAGTCCACTCCCGCGACGACTGCCACGTTCGTCTCCGACTCAGGCGTGCCGCAGCACGTCCCAGCCCAAATAGCGGGTCGTCGCCTCGTGCACCGCATCGGCGACCGTCGCCATCGTCGCCGCGACATGGTGCTCGAAGCCGTTCGTGCAGATGAAGCGCAGCAATTCCTGGAGGCGGGGAATCTCGGCGACGCCGGCGCCGCCGAACGTCGTGAGCGGATCGTCGGTGAATCGCCCTTCGCCGACGTAGCCGCGGATCTTGCCGGTGCGATCGTCCGTCGAGAACCGGGCGTAGGACATCGGGCTCGATCGAACCTTGCCGACGACGGTGCCGTAGGTGTTGTCGCGGCCGACCGTACCGGCGATGATCGCCTGGTAGTCCATCTTCACGTCTTCGAAGAACGACTTCGGCAGGTTGCTGCAGTGGAAGCAGACCGCCTTGTTCGGGTCGTCGCCGTAGTTGTTGTTCCAGTCGAGCAGCGCGCTCGGCGTTTGCGAGGCGAGCGTCAGCGCGTACATGCTGATCGTGCCGCAGACATCCACCTCGCAGGCGCTGGGCATGTTCACGTCGCTCATCATGCTCATGATCGTGCACGGCACGACGCCGAAGAACTCCTCGAGCGACGTCCAGCACTGCACGGCGCTCACGTTCACGTCGGTCTCGCGCATCCAGCGGTCGATGACGAGTCCCAGCTTGGCCATCTTGATCAGCGCGTCGCTTGGAATGCCGTCGGTCGCCACGTACTCCTGCATCTCGCCGAGCTTGTAGAGGACGTCGGCGTCGTCGTTCGCCAGGTGATTCACCCTGCCGAGCACTTCGGACAAGTCTATTGGTTCTACTGCGATCCCAGATGCCTCTAAGATTTTCTCGCTGTAGCGGACTGTCTTGAAGGCGGCGGGCCGGGCGCCGATGGCGCCGATGCGCGCCGTCTTGAGACCCCGAGCCACGCGGCAGGTGGCGACGAAGCGGCGAAGGTCCGCCCGGAAGCTGTCTGACTCCGGGCGCTGGGTATGGAGCGACGTCAGACTATATGGTATGCCGTACTGCGTCAGAACGTTACAGACGGACATCTTCCCGCAGAACGCGTCGCGTCGGAAGTCGATGCCCATCTTTGCCGGGTCGTCGGCGGTCGCGTGAATCAAGACGGGTACGTTCAGGCCGGAAAGGCGAAGCGTCTCGGCGATCGCGCGTTCGTCGCCGAAGTTTGGCAGCGTGACCACAACGCCGGCGATTTTGTCGGCGTGCTTTCGGAAGAGCGCCGCGCAGGCCTTGGACTCGTCGCGGCTTTCGACCGCGCCGTGCACCGAGTCGCCCAGCTCGAGGGCGATGGCGTCGATGCCTTGCTCGGCGAACGCACGCAGCATTTCGTCGCGGCCCGTGCGAGCCAGGTGCCCGGGGAAGAAGCCGCGGTTGCCGACGAGCAGGGCCAGCGTGATGCGTTCGACCGGCGGCCGGCGTGAGGCGCGCTTTTCCGCCTGGGCCGCGTGCTTCGCCGTCAGCTTTCCGCCGACGTTGGATTCGATTTGAATACGCATGGGAGGACGGTTTTCGAGAAAACGTGAGCGAGCCGGTAGAGCATATCGGGCGTGCGCGGTGGCCGGAAGGCCGTCGCGTTGACACGTCGCGCCAGCGGGGTCATTGTTTCGCCCCCGACCCTTCATCGCAGAGAGCTGAATGATTCGCACGCCTGTTCGCCGCCTGAGCCAAATCGGCGTTCCACTTCTCGCCGCCCTTCTTGCCGCATGTGGCGGTGCAAAGACCGACAAGTCGGACGCCTCCCCGGCGGGTGGCGCGACGGCGGCCGGCGGAAGCAAGACCTTCACGATCGCCATGATCGCCAAGAGCTCGACGAATCCCGTCTTCTTGTCGGGGCGGCAGGGCGCCGAGGCGGCGGCGGCGGAGCTGTCGAAGGCGAACGGCGTGAACGTGAAGATCGACTGGCTCACGCCGCCGGACGAGGACCCGACGCTTCAGGCGCAGCGCATTGGCGAAGCGGTGAACGCGGGCGCGAACGCGATTCTTCTCTCGGCGAGCGACGCCGGGAAGCTCGTCGGCGCGGTGGACGAAGCCGTCGCGCGAGGCGTGCCGGTGATGACGTTCGACAGCGACGTCGCCGGCTCCAAGCGGTTCTCGTTCTACGGCGGCGATGACGCGTTGATGGGCAGGCAGGTGATGCAGGAGCTGGCGAAGCAGATGGGCGAAAAGGGCAAGATCGCCATTCTCGCCGGCAATCAGAACGCGCCGAATCTCCAGAAACGGGTCGAGGGTGTGAAGGAGGAGGCCAAGAAACATCCGGGCATCACGATCCTCAACACGTTCTATCACGCCGAGACGCCGCAGGACGCGGCGAAAGAGGTCGTCGACGCGCAGAACGCGTATCCGGACATCCAAGGCTGGGCGATGATCGGCGGGTGGGCGCTGTTCACGCCGGCGTTGCTCACGGATCTCGACCCGAACAAGGTCAAGATCGTGTCGGTCGACGCGATACCGGTCGAGTTACCCTACGTCGACAAAGGGCTCGCGCCCGTGTTGTTCGCTCAGCCGACGTACCTCTGGGGCTACGTCTCCGTGAAGACCATCTTCGACCACGTGTACCTGCACAAGGACGTGCCGGCGCACGTGCAGATGGATCTCGTGCGCGTGTCGAAGGACAACCTGGGCGACTGGGCGCGCCAGCTGAAGGCGTGGGGCTTCACCGACGTGGACCCGAAGTTCCTGTCGATGAAGTAGCGAGCACGCGAGCAGCGGGTCGATCCCGGGGGGGCCTCTCTTCGCGGCTACTTCCGCACGACGTACATCGCGACCGAATGCGCGGCGACACTCGCCGACACGACGCCGTCGGCGGTACGGTCCGCGTGCGCCCACACGTCGCGCTCGAGATGCCGGCCCGCCGGCAAGCCGATCTCCGGCATCGTCGCCGAGATGGTCGCCGTCGTCGCGCCGCGATTGAGGAGCACGACCGCGCGATCGCCGTTCGCCATCGGCTTGATCCACACTTGCGTCACGCTGTCGCCTTTCAGCTTGTAGCCCTGCGAGCCGCCCCAATCCTGGTCGATCGCGACCACCTCGGGATTCGTGAGGATGCTCCGAGTCGAGTCGTTCATCGACCGGAGATCGTTTCCCGCGATGAGCGGCGCGTTGAGCAGCGCCCACAGACTGAAATGGGCCACGTACTCGGCGTTCGTCATTCGTCCGTTGCCCACCTCGAGCATGTCCGGATCGTTCCACGCGTTCGGGCCCGAGTATTTCTCGAGGCCGACCTGCTTGTCGAGGATCGAGAGCATCGACTTCCAGTTGTCGCGGATGTCGCCCGTCGTCCGCCAGAGCTCCCCGCCCACGAAGCGTCCCCACTCCCAGGGCTTGTTCTGACCCCACTCGCACAGGCTGAACACGATCGGCCGCCCCGTCGCGGCGAGCGCCTCGCCCATCGCCTGGTAGCGTTCTATGGCCGGGCGCATTTGGTTGTTGCAGTTGTCGTATTTGAGATAGTCGATGCCCCACGCGGCGAACGTAGTCGCGTCCGCCACCTCGTGGTCGATACTGGCGGGCCGCTTCTGGCAGGTCATCGTGCCGGCCGACGAGTAGATGCCGATCTTGAGGCCCTTGGAGTGGACGTAGTCGGCCAACCACTTCATGCCATGAGGAAAACGCGTGGAGTCGGTGGTCAGGTTGCCCAGCGCGTCTCGCCGCGTCGCTTCCCAACAGTCGTCGATGTTGACGTACTTGTAGCCCGCTTCGCGCATGCCCGACGACACCATCGCGTCGGCCGTCTCGCGAATGAGATTCTCGTCGATGCGGCAACCGAACTTGTTCCAGCTGTTCCAGCCCATGGGCGGCGTCGGGGCAAGCCCGTGCGCCGGGCGCGCGGCGGTGGTCGCGGTCGATGCGGCACCATGGCGCGCCACGGCCGTCGCAAGAACGGTAAGAAGGAGTCCCCAACCCGTTGTTGCTCGCACGTGCGTTCCTCGTTCGAAGACGTTCCCGTCCCGCCAAGCGTGGTGAACTAACCTTCAGCGGTCGGCGGCCGGCGCGGAAGGGTCGGCGTGCCGACGGAACTGGCGAACTCGCGGCGCACGGCGGAACTTCAGAGCTCGTGACCTTCTCGACGGAGATCGGTATGCGCACGACGACCATCGCCCGCCTTGGCGCGGGCCTCCTCCCGGTGGTACTCGCCGCCCAGTTCCTCGCCGCTCAGGGCACCCCCGTCGATTACTCCCGCGCCGACCAGCTCAATGCGCGCTACGAGGGGCTCGCCGTCGGCATCCCCGACCGCCCGACCTGGATCGGCCGCACTTCGCGCCTCTGGTATCGGCGCACGGCGAAAGGCGGCGGCTTCGAGTTCATGGTCGTCGACGTCGCCGCGAAGACCAAACAGCCGGCGTTCGACCACGCCAGGCTCGCCGACGCGATCATTCGCGCGGGGCTGACGGAGATTCCGGCCGCCGGCCGGGGCGGCGCCGCACCGGGTGCTCCGACCCACGTCTCGCCAACCAA
This sequence comes from uncultured Gemmatimonadaceae bacterium, assembly GCA_963736315.1. Taxonomy (GTDB): domain Bacteria; phylum Gemmatimonadota; class Gemmatimonadetes; order Gemmatimonadales; family Gemmatimonadaceae; genus JAQBQB01. The sequence goes on from CAVTOB010000003.1 coordinate 1,227,072, forward strand.
CCTTCCCTTCACCGACTTCACCTTCGCCGCGGACGAGCGCGCGATCGAGTTTGTCGCGACGGGCTACAACTGGAAGTGCACGATCACCGACTACGCCTGCCAGCGCGTCAGCCCTGTGACCAACGGTGGCCGTGGCGGCCGCGGCGGTCGAGGAGGAGCCGGACCGATCGCCGACGACGAACAGAGCGACATGGTGCCGTTCGAGGGGCCGTGGGATGACATCGAGGCGCTCGGCGACGAGGTGATCGCGCAGCGGCTCGCGCGCCAGCAGGGACCGCCGCGTCCACCCGCCGACAGCGCGGTTCGCCGTTCGCCGGACGGACAGCACGAAGCGTACATCGAGAACTTCAACGTGTACGTGCGCGCGGCCGGCGCGCGCACGGGCACACCGCTCACGTACGACGGTTCTGAAGGCGGAGCGTACACGCTGCAGTCGCTCACCTGGTCGCCCAACTCGGCCAAGCTCGCCGTCTATCGCGTGACGCCGGGCTACCGCCGGATCGTGCGCTACGTCGAGTCGTCGCCCGCGGACCAGCTCCAGCCGAAGTACATGGAGCGCGTTTACGCCAAACCCGGCGACGTGCTCGACGAGCGCGATCCGGTGCTCATCGACGTCGCCTCGAAACACGTCGTTCACGTCGACCACGCGCTCTTCCCGAATCCGTACCAGCTTCTCCAGCTCACGTGGCGCAAGGACAGCCGAGCGTTCACGTTCGAGTACAATCAGCGCGGTCATCAGGTCTATCGCGTCATCGAGGTGGACGCGAGCACCGGGGCCGCACGGCCGATCGTCTCCGAGGAGTCCAAGGCGTTCGTCGACTATCGCACGGCCACCGACGGGATCACCGATTCCGGCCGCCGCTTCCGGTACGACGTCGCCGACGGCAAGGAGATGATCTGGATGTCGGAGCGCGACGGCTGGAGTCAGCTGTATCTGATCGACGGGGCGACCGGGCGCGTGGAGAATCAGATCACGAAGGGCAACTGGGTCGTCCACAACGTGCAACACGTGGACGAAGCGAAGCGCCAGATCTGGTTCACGGCGAACGGCATGGACCCGAAGGAGGATCCGTACTTCCTCCACTACTACCGAGTCAACTTCGACGGCACCGGCCTCACGCCGATGACGCCGGAGAACGGGATGCACACCGTCTCCTGGTCCGGCGATAGCAGCTACTACGCGGACCTCTGGTCACGCGTCGACGCCGCGCCGACGCTCGACATCCACGTCGCAGCCGACCAACACGTCGCGATGGGCGTGGAGCACGGCGACGTCTCGGCGCTCTCCGCCGCCGGATGGAAGCCGCCCGAAGTGTTCGTCGCGAAGGGGCGCGACGGCGCCACCGACATCTGGGGCGTGATCTTCAAGCCGACCAACTTCGATCCCAAGAAGAAGTACCCGGTGATCGAGAACATCTACGCCGGCCCGCAGGGTTCGTTCGTGCCGAAGTCGTTCGGCATCACGAACGACATGCGCAACCTCGCCGAGCTAGGGTTCATCGTCGTGCAGATGGACGGCATGGGCACGGCGAATCGGTCGAAGGCGTTCCACGACGTCGCATTTCAGAATCTCGGCGACGCCGGATTCCCCGACCGTATTCTCTGGCACAGGGCAGTGGCAGCGAAGTATTCGTGGTATGACATCACGCGCGTCGGCATCTACGGCACGTCGGCCGGCGGGCAGAACTCGCTCGGCGGAATGCTCTTCCATCCGGAGTTCTACAAGGCCGCCGTGTCGGCGGCGGGATGTCATGACAACCGCATGGACAAGATCTGGTGGAACGAGCAGTGGATGGGTTGGCCGCTCGGTCCGCACTACGCCGCGTCGTCGAACGTCGACAATGCGTCGAAGCTGCAGGGCGACCTGATGCTCATCGTCGGGGAGCTCGACACCAACGTGGACCCGTCGTCGACGATGCAGGTCGTCAACGCGTTGATCAAAGCCAACAAGACGTTCGATCTGCTGGTGATCCCGGGCGCGGATCACACGAACGGCGGCCCGTACGGCATCCGCAAGCGCAACGACTTCTTCGTGCACCATCTGCTCGGCGTCGAGCCACCGGAACGGAACGCCACACAGATGATCCAGGCCGGACGCGCCGGCCGATAGCCACGACTCTCACTCACGAATCCACCAATGGATAGACGGTCTTTCGTTTCTCGCTCGGCCACCACGCTCGGCGCCATCGCCGCGGCGCGAACCGGAGCGTACGACGTACCCACCACATCGCTCGAGGGGATCACTCTTCAGGCGAAGCCCGCCCCGATCACCGACGACGAGCGGCGAGCGCGGATCGAGAAGGCGCGCCGCCTGATGGCGGAGAACGGGATCGACGCGATGTTCCTCGAGGGCGGGTCGAGTATGGTGTACTTCGCCGGCGTGCACTGGGGGAACAGCGAGCGCACGTTCGGCGTCGTCATACCCGCCAAAGGCGAGCTCGCGTGGGTGACGCCGGCGTTCGAGGAAGCGCGAGCGCGCGAGTTGATCAAGTTTTCGAACGACGTCCGCGTCTGGCAGGAGGACGAGAGTCCGTTCCAGGTGATCGCGGGAATCCTCAAAGACCGCGGCGTGACGAACGGGAAGGTCGGGATGGAGGAGCGCGTCCGCTTCTTCATCGCGGACGGCGTGCGGCAGCGTCTGCCGAGCGCGCAGTACGTGATCGCGACGCCGGTGACGGCGGGCTGCCGCATGATCAAGTCGCCTGCCGAGATCGCGCTGATGCAGCACGCGAACGAGATAACGCTCCAGGCCATCGGGGCGACGCTGAAGGCGCTCAAGCCGGGCATGTCCCAGCACGACGTGTCGTCGAACGTGGCGTCGGTGACGCAGCGCCTCGGCGGCACGAGCGACGGGGGGGCGCTCGTCATCTTCGGCAAGTACACCGCGTTCCCGCACGGCAGCAGCCAGCCGCAGACCCTGCGCGAGGGCGACGTCGTGCTCGTCGACGCCGGATGCACGGTCGACGGCTACACGTCCGACATCACGCGGACGACGGTGTTCGGCAAACCGACGCAGCGCCAGCGCGATGTGTGGGAGATCGAGAAGCGCGCGCAGGACGCCGCGTTTCAGGCAGCGCAGGTGGGCGCCGCGTGCGAGTCAGTCGACGCCGCCGCCAGAAAGGTGATCACTGAGGCCGGGTTCGGCCCGGGCTACAAGGTGCCTGGGCTTCCGCACCGCACCGGCCACGGCATCGGCCTCGACGGCCACGAGTGGACCAACTTCGTGAAGGGCAACACGACCAAGATTCAGCCGGGCATGTGCTTCAGCGACGAGCCGACGATCGCCATCTACAGCGAGTTCGGCATTCGCCTCGAGGACTGCCTGCACATCACTGAAAACGGTCCGCAGATGTTCACGCCGAGGAGTCCGTCGATCGAGCGGCCGGTGTAGCGCGGGCCGGGCCGCTACGGCACGAATGGATTCGTCAGCCTGAAATACGTCGAGTCGATCCGTCGCACGTAGCCGAGCGTCTCGTTGTACCGCCACCGCTGCACGCGCGGGGCGATCAGCTCGATGCTGGACCACGCCGGCTCGGGCGACGTTTGCTTCGCCATCGCCAGCGCGCGCCCGATCGTCCCTTCGCCGGCGTTGTAGCTCGCGAACATGAAGTGGTAGCGCTCCGCTTCCGGAACGCTTCCCCAGAGCTGCCACAGGTCGCGGTCGTGCAGGATGCCGGCGGCGATGTTCCAGTCGGGCTGGTCGATCGCGCCGAACTCGGGCCGGTGCGAGGCGATCTGCTGGTACGTCGACGGCATGAGCTGCATCACGCCCCGCGCGCCGACCCAGCTCGTCGCGTTGGGCTTGAGCTCACTCTCGGCGAATCCCTGCGCCTTGAAGTAGCGCCAGTCGAAGGCGGAGCCGAAGTACCGTTTCGAGTATTTCTTGAACGTCGGATCGAAGCGCTGGCTGATTTTCTTCGCCGCGCGCGCCTCGGCGACTCGCTCGAGAACATTGGTGGGCGGCGACGCGGACGCTCCGCCCTGCCCGCTCGCCGCGGCCGGGAAGACGGCCAGCCCAAGCCGGATCAGCCGGCGGAGCCCGTGCATCGACGTCTACCCGATGGCGCGCCCGACGATGAGCGCGATCGAGACCCACAGCGCGCCGATGAAGATCGCGGCGGCGATGTTCCCGCGCTTCAGCTCCTGGGGAAAGTCGACATCGGGCATGAGCCGGTCGATGACTCGATAGCTCACGTACATGAGCACCACGCCCAGGGCGGCGTAGACGAGGTTCAGCGCAAGGATCGCCAACTGCACGACGGATCACCTCGTGGAAGGGTGGCCGTGTCCAACCGGCCTCATCACAAGACGACGATCGCGCGCGGAGAGTTTCAACTCCGGGCCTGGAGATGGCAGCTCGCGGGGAGCGGTTACAGCGTATCGGCGACCGCCATCGCCACCTTCGGATTGGTCAGCACCCCGTACGTCGCGTCGATGTGGCGTACGTACCCCAGCGTCTCCGTGTATCGCCACGGATGCACGCTCGGGGCGACGCGCGCGACGTTGGCCCACGTCGTATCCGCCGGCCACTGCGCCGTTGCCAGCTTGTACGCTTTGATGATCGGCCCTCGGCCGGCGTTGTAGCTCGCGAACATGAAGTGGTAGCGCTCGTCGTACGGCACGAGGTGCCAGAAGTCCCAGAGGCGTCGGTCGTAATAGATCCCGGCGGCGATGTTCCATTCCGGCCGATCGATCGGACCGAAATCAGGATTCTGTGAAACGATCTCGTGATACGTCGTCGGCATGAGCTGCATCAGCCCGCGCGCACCGACCCAGCTTCTTGCTTTCGGATCGAGCCGACTCTCGGCGAAACCCTGGGCCTTGAACCATCGCCAGTCGAACCCCGGGCCGAAATACTGCTTTGTGTATTTGGCAAACGTCCCGTCGTATTGCGTGTTGATCTTCCGCGCGACGATCGCGGCCGCCGCGTTCTCGATACTCGTCAGCAGTCCCTGCTTGGGCGGGGTCTGCGCGGCGGCGGTCGCTTGCGGCCCGCGCCCGCAGTCGATCCTCGCAGCGACGACGAAGACAGCGGCGATGACAATGGCACGTCGCACACCTCGCATGACGCATGTCTCCGCGGCGTTCGTCCGCGCCTGACGGCGGACGCGACCTATGAGATCGCGTGTCCGATGATCAACGCGATGGAGACGAACAGCGACCCAACGAAGATGGCCGCCGCGACATTTCCACGCTGGAGTTCTTTCGGCAGCTCGACCTCGTGCAAGAGCCTGTCGATCACGCGAAAGCTGACGTACATGAGCATGACGCCGCACGCCGCGTAAACGAGGTTCATCAACAAGATCCCTATTTGCACGGCCCACCTCAGCGGATTGTCGTGGTGCGCGCCGCGCATCACGGCCACGTGGCGGGTGCGATCAGCGCCTAACGTCGACTCGGCAAGCTCCGGGCCGTGTCAAGAGCTCATCGTCGAGGCCGACTCGGCGAATCAGCACCGCGAATCGCTTGCTCCCGCGGATCGGGTCGAACGCGTAGTCGCAGAGGGGCGCAAACGACGGCCAGATTTCCCCCGCCGCCGTCGCCGTTTCGAAATCATCGAGCGCGCGGGCCGTGTCGCCGACGCCGAGATAGGCGAGCGCCGCCGTCGAGGCCGAGAACCACCCCGGTATCTGCGCCTCGAACTCATGCGCCATGCGAAGCGCCGTCGTGCGGTCTCCCGATCGGCCGATCGCCAGCGCCAGATTGCCGCCGAAAGGCGGCCCCTTCAACGGGCCTCGCATCGCGACGAGCCGGGCGTCGGCGCCTCGGTTCGCGGCGAGATAGGCCAGCGTCGAGAGCTGAATCAGCGGCGGTGACATCGAGTCGACTTCGATGACACGGCGCGATTCGGCGATCGCCTCGTCATGCCGCCCGAGCAACGACAGAGAACTGACTTTCCACGCGGCGACCACCGGCGAAAACGGCTCGAGCGTCGCCGCGCGCGTGACGATCGCGAGGGCATCCGCCGGACGACCCGTGTAGAGCAGGTAGCGCGCATACTGCGTCAACGCGGACACGTCGTTCGAGTCGGCCGCGATCGCCAGCCGAAATTCGTTGCCGGCGTCGGCCCACTCGAACGCGTGCATGTGCGCGAGACCGAGGGCGACGTGCGCCTGCGCAAGCGAGCTGTCGATCGCCAGCGCGCGCTGGGCCGCATGCATGGCGCGGGCGCGCACGCTGTCCGCGGGGACGCCGTTGAAATACGGCAAATACTCCAGCGTCTCGCCGAGCGCCGCGTACGCGAGAGCGTACGACGAATCCTTGTCGATCGCCTGCTGAAAGAGGTCCACCGCTCGCGGCAGCATTCGCCGCGCGAATAGCAGAAAGCGACCTCGCAGATAAAGGTCGTGCGCGTCCTCATTCACCGTGCTTTGCGCGACGTTGGCGGGGGCGGTCCTCGCGGCGGCGACTGCCCCGCTCGAGAGCCGCGGCGCCAGCGCGGCGATGATCTTGCGCGCGAGGCCGCTCTCCAACGTGAACAGATCCTTCGCGTCGCTGTCGAAGTGATCGGCCCAGATCTCTTGGCCGGTGCTCGCGTCGGCGAGTTGCGCGGAGGCGACGAGCTGCGGGCCGACCGAACGGATCGAGCCGACGACGACGAAGCCGACCGATAGCGTGTTTCCGACCTCGCGCGGATCGATGCCCGCTCCGCTCGAGACCCGGTTCTTGTATCGATAGGTCGATGTGCGCGCCGCGACGCGTACGCCAGGCAGCTTGCCGAACGCGGTCGCCAGCTCGTCGGTTATGCCGTCCACCAGGTAGTCACGCGCCGAGTCGCCGCCCAGGTTGGCAAACGGGAGAACGGCGAGTGTCTTGACTCCGCTCGCGGGCACCGCCGCCGCGCGCGGTCGACGCGCGAAGAAGAGCATGGACGCCGCAACCACGGCGGTTGCGAGGACACCGATAACGACCCGCCGTCGCGGTCGGCGACCCGATTTTCGTAGCGTCGCCGCCGGCGCGCTGACGGTATCGAGCGCCTGAAGCACTCCACGAGCCGACTGCGGTCGCTTGGCCGGATCCTTTTCCAAGCACAGCATCACCAGCGCCGCGAGACCCGGCGGGCAATCGGCTCGCCGATCGACGATCGGAACCGGCATCTCGTTCACATGCGCGAGAAAAGTCTGATGAACAGGGCGCGCGTGAAAAGGCGTCTCCCCGCACAGCAGTTCGTACCCGAGGCAGCCGAGCGCGTAGAGATCTGCGCGGTGATCGGTGCCTGGGTCGCCGACGCCTTGTTCGGGCGCCATGTACGCCGGCGTCCCGATCGCCGTGCCGATCTGCGTGACGACCGACGCGTCGGCGCGGGCCGAGCCCTCGCCGTCCGGCGTCATCGTGCTCGCTCGAATCAATGCCTTCGCAATCCCGAAATCCGTCACGACGGCCGCATCGCCCGAGAGCAGCACGTTGTCGGGCTTGATGTCGCGATGCACCACACCGCGCTCGTGCGCGTAGGCCAACGCGCGCGCGACGTCCCGCAGCACACTGATCACATCGCCGATCGGGAGTGGGCCCGACGACAACCGGTGGCGCAGCGACAGGCCGTCGACGAACGGCATCGTGTAGTACGGGCGACCGTCGAACTCTCCGGCCGACAGGAGCGGAACGATGTTCGCCTGCTGGAGCGCGGCGGCGAGCCGGATCTCGCGCTCGAAGCGGCTTCCCGAGAGGCCGAGGGCGAGCTCGGGCGACAACACCTTCACGACGACTTGACGGCCCAGCGCGGTCTCGGTGGCGGCGAAGACGTGCGACATCCCGCCGCCGCCGAGCTCTCGCTCGATGGTGTAGGCATCACCGAGCGAGCGCTGGAGCTCGTCGCGAAGGCTCATCGAGCCGTCGTCGTCCTCAGGCCGGCGGCTTGACTCGCTTACCCCACGTCGGCGGCGGCGGCTCCTTCGTCGCGCGATCCACCGGGTGCGCCGCGAGTTGCTTCATCCCTTCGGCGACGGCTGCTTCCAACTGCGGGTCGTGGCCGCCGATCACTTCGCGTGGCGTGTTCTCGACGTCGATGTCGGGGGCGACACCCTCGTTCTCCACCGCCCACTTGCCGTCGCGGGCGAAGAATCCGCCGCGCGGCGCGATCGCCGATCCACCGTCCACGAACGTTGGCGTGTCGGCGGTGTGAACGAGGCCGCCCCACGTCCGCTTGCCGACGAGCGTGCCGATCTTGCGATAGCGGAACATGTAGGGCATCAAGTCGCCGCCCGATCCCGCCATTTCATTGATGATCATCACTTTCGGACCCCAGATCCCCGCGGCAGGGCTGGTGAACGGCATGCGATCGCCGGCGACGTTGTTGAAGTAGCCGTCGTAGTCGCGCTGCAGCACGTCGATGATGTAGTCCGCCGCCTGGCCGCCGCCGTTGTACCGCTCGTCGATGATCGCGCCCTTCTTGTCCTGCTGCGCGAAGTAGTAGCGGTTGAAGCTCGTGTATCCCGGCTGCCCGGTGTTGGGCAGATACACGTACGCGAGCTGACCGTGCGACAGCGAATCGACGGTGCGCCGATTCCCTTCGATCCACGCGCGCGTGCGCAGCCCCTGCTCGTTCGCCACGGGGACGACCGTGACGTGCCGCGCGCCCCCCCCGTCGGCCGTCGGCGTCGCGCTGACGACGAGCGCCGTCTGCCGATTCGCCGTGCCATCGAGCAGACGATAGATGTTGTCGGGCGCTTTGAGATCCTGCCCGTTGATCGACAGGATGTAGTCGCCGACTCGCACGTCCACGCCTGGAGCCGCGAGCGGCGCGTGGAGATCGGTGTTCCACTCCTCGTCGTCGTAGATCTTCGTGATACGATAGCGCCCGTTCTCGATCGCGAAGTCGGCGCCGAGCAGGCCGCCCGGCACGGCGGCGGGCACATCGGGCATGTCGCCGCCGCGCACGTACGAATGTCCGATCGAGATCTCGGCGCCCATCATGTCGATGAGGTAGTTGAGATCCGCGCGATGGTTCACGTACGGCAGGAACTGGCTGTACATCTCCTTCACCTTCGGCCAGTCCGCGCCGTGCTCGTTGGTCACGTAGAGATAGTCGCGCTGGTTGCGCCACGCTTCGTCGAAGATCTGCTTGTACTCCTGCTTCGGATCGATGTACGCGCGCAGGTCGGCGCTCACTCTGCCCTGACCGGCCTGCGGCGGATTGCGGTCGGCGTCGACGAGGAAAAGCTGCGGCCCACCGCCGGCGCCCGGCGCGCCACCGCGGCCGCCGCGACCCCCGCCTCCGCCACCGCCGCGATACACGAGCTTGTGCCCGTCGAGGCTCACGTCGAAGTCCGCGGCGCCCGTGACGAACGGCAAGTCACGATGGTCGCGCAGCGAGTAGCGGTGCAACGTCGCGCCGCCGCCCGCGCCGCCGCGACCACCGCCGCCACCCCCCGCTCCACCCGCTTCCAGGAAATAGACCATTCCTGAAACGCCGGATTTCAGGTTCGAGTATTGACGCTCCGGAATTCCCGGCACGGCGAGAATGCGGTGCTCGAGGCCGTCGAAGTCGATCGTGACGGTCGGCATCGGCGCGCGCGGCGCGGGACGGGCCGCTTGCTCGCCGCCCGCTGCGCTGTCGGCACCCGCGCCGGCGAACCCACCGGCGCCGCCGCGACCACCTCGACCGCCGCCCCCTCCCCCGAAGCCGCCAGGCGCGGCGGCCGGCGCACCTTCTTCATCGCTCTCCGGCAGGAACGGCGACGCGTCGCTCTTGCGCAGCATCGCCGCATAGAGGCCGAACGTCTCCGTGTGATCGTAGTTCGTCATGTCCAGCCACTGCGAGCGGAGACCATAGTCCGTCGACGCGAGGAACCACAGGTACTTGCCGCTCGCATCCCATGCCGGCGACACGGCGTCGGCGAGGCCGTCGGTCACCTGCTTCGCGACGCCCGTTTCGACGTTCACGACTTCGATCGCGTGGTAGAGAGAGTTCAGGTGCTTCGAGTACGCGATCCACTTGCCGTCCGGCGACCACGTCGGGTTCATCGTGCGCGTCGGCACCATCCACGGGTCGTTGCCGACCGTCTTCGCCTGGCCCGTCGCGACGTCCACGACCCACAGGTGCAGGTTCGTGTCGTGGAACATGATTCGCTTGCCGTCGGGCGACCACGCCGCCGTATAGAAGTGCCCCGTCGTCGGAATCTTGATCTCGCGCGGCGGGGTGAGCCCATCCTGTGACTCGATGTAGAGCTCATTCTCGCCCGACTTGTCGCTGAAATACGACAACTGCTTGCCGTCGGGCGACCACGCCGGCTCGCGCTCCGCTGACGCGCTCGAGTTCGTGAGATTGCGGACGTCGCCGCGCTCGGCCGGAATCGTGAAGATTTCCCCGCGCGCTTCGACGGCGATGCGCTTGCCGGTCGGGGACAGCGCCAGGTTGCTCATGTTCGCGGTCACGTCCTTCCACTGCGGCATCATCCACGCGAAGTCGCCCGCGGCCGTGATGTTCACCACGTGCTCGCTGCCGGTCTTCGGATCCAGAAGATGGATGTCGCCCGCCTGCTCGAACACGACCGCGCTGCCGTCGGACGCTGCGTCGACCGCCTTCACGTCGAAATTCGTGAAGTGCGTCGCCTGCGTCAGCTTCTTCGACTTCGTGTCGTACGTCCATACGTTGGCGACGCCGTCGCGATCCGAGACGAAATCGATGACGTCGTCGTTGACCCAGACTGGGTCCATGTTCTTCGACTCGGGAGCCGACGGCGCCGAGAAGTGCGACGAGCCGCGCGGCGCACCCGCCTGCGCGACGACCAGATCGGATGTGACGTTCGGCGTCGTGTCGAGCGCGAACGTCTTGAGGTCGACGATCCAGATCGGACGATTCTGTCCGCCGCGGTAGTTGCGACGCTCCTCGTCCCACGAGTTGTTCATGCGGTACGCGACGCGGCGTCCGTCAGGCGAAATCTTGCCCTGATACGCGCGCGGGAGCGCCATGGGCGTTTCCACTCCGCCTTCGACCGGCACCGTCCAGAAGCGCGGCGCGGCACTCGGCGCCGCGGTGGCGCGCGACGAGTTGAAGACGATCGACTTGCCGTCGGGCGTCCAGCCTTGGACGACGTCGGCGCCCGGGTGCCAGGTCAGTCGCCTCGGTTCACCGCCGTCCGCGGGAACGACGTAGACGTCGACGTTCCCGCCGTACTGCGCGCTGAACGCGATCAGCTTGCCGTCGGGCGAGAACTCGGGGTTCTCGGTAGTGCCCTGGAAGCTCGTGATGCGGCGCGCCATGCCACCGCTTTTGTCGACGACCCAGATGTTGTTCGCGTAGGCGAACGCGATCTGGGTCTTGCTCACGGTGGGAGTGCGCAGCATGCGCGTTTGGGCGCCGGCGCTGAGCGCGGCGAAGGCCGCGATCGCGGCCGCGAACACCATGGAGAAGCGACGCATAGGTCAGGGGAAAGGGACGGGGTAAGCATCGCTTCCGTACCCTCGGCCGTCCAGCCCAAAGCGCCGACGAGCCGGTTGACGCTGCGGGTCGAGCGGGCCAATCTCCCCCGGATGTCCCACATCGAAAACGTCTCCGACACCGCCCGGTGGGTGGCCGTCTACCGGGCCATGGAGACGGCTCGCGCGGACGCGATCTTCCGGGACCCGTTCGCCGCCCGTCTGGCCGGCGAAAAGGGCGAGGCGATCGTCGACTCGATGAAGCGCGGACGCCAGATGGCCTGGGCGATGATCGTCCGCACCGCGGTCTTCGACGAGATCATCGCAGCGCAGATCCGCGCCGGGGCCGACCAGATCGTGAATCTTGCGGCTGGGCTCGACGCCCGTCCCTGGCGGATGAAGCTCCCGGCCGACCTTCGTTGGGTCGACGTGGACCTTCCGGGCATCCTCGACTATAAGCTCGAGACGATGCGCGGCGAGACGCCGGTCTGCCGGTACGAGGGGATCCGCGCGGATCTGCGGGAGGCGGCGGTGCGAGAAGAACTGTTCGCCCGGCTGGGCGCGCAATCGCGCCGTACCCTCGTCGTGACCGAAGGATTGCTCATCTACCTCACACCGGACCAGGTGGGCGCTCTCGCCGCCGACCTGCATGGCCCGCCGAGCTTCCATTCCTGGTTGATCGACCTGGCGCGGCCGGAGCTGCTTGCGATGATGCAGCGCATGTGGGGCAAGTCGAGCGGCAACGTCAACGCGCCATTTCAATTCGCTCCCGAGGAGAACACCAAGTTCTTCGAGCCATTCGGTTGGCGCGAAGTCGAATTCCGCTCGTCGATGGACGAGGCGCAGCGGCTGCATCGCGAGATGCCCATGATGTGGCTCTGGCGCTTCCTCGGGCGCCTGCGTTCGGCCGCAGTGCGGGAGAAGTTCAAGCGGTTTTCGGGGATCGTCCTGTTCGATCGAATCTGAGAAACTCAACCAACTGCCTGGAGCTGAACGCATGCAACCGATGATGATTGTGTTGCGTCTTTTTCACATTTTTTCGGGAGTGCTTTGGGTCGGCGGCGTCGCCATGCTCTCCTGGTTCATCATCCCCGCCGTGGAGGGAAGCGGCCCAGCGGGCGGCGGCGTGATGAAATTCCTCTTGGTAAAGACGAAGTTCGGTCCGTACTTCCCCGCGCTCGGCGGACTCACGGTTCTCTCCGGGATCTTCATGTATTGGTGGGACGCGTCGCGATCGAACGGGGTGTTCTACTCGTCGCCGATGGGCATGACGCTCGGGGTCGGCGGCCTAGCGGGCGTCATCGCGTTGATTTTTGGTGGCGCGGTCGTGGGGCGCGGCGCCGCCGGCATGGCGAGGATCTTCCGGGCGATCGACGCACAGGGCGGCCCGCCCTCGGCCGAGCAGACCGCCGAACTCATGGCGCTTCGGGCCAAGGTCGGCTGGTCCGCCAAGATCGTGCTGCCGCTGCTGCTCATCGCGGTGATCGCGATGGCCATCGCCCGCTACACCTGATCCGCACCCATCACACGAGGGCATTCGAATGATTCGCTCGCGATGCTGCGCGGTGTTTCTCTGCGTAACCGCCCTGTCCACGGCGGCCGCACAGGAAACGCCCACCGAGCGCGACGCCGCTCGCGACGTCGTCCGAAAGCTCGATTCACTCGAGAAGTCGCTCAACCTTCCCGCGCTCGTCGCCAAGCTCACCGGCCCGAACTCGGCGCGCGACCAGGTCGCCGCGCGCGCGAAGGAGCTCATGGACACCGAGCTCCTCGCGATGGGCGACGACATCACGAGACATCCGGAGATCGGCTTCGAGGAGAAGCGGTCGGTGCAGATCCTCACCGACTATCTCAAGAAGCACGACTTCACCGTTCAGATGGGAACGCCTGGTCTGCCGACCGCGTTCGTCGCGCGATACACGAAGTCGACCGGCTCGCCGAATTTGGGCGTCATCCTCGAGTACGACGCGCTGCGCGGCACCAAGGGCGCATTTCACGGAGACCAGCACAGCACGCAAGGGCCGATCGGCATCGCCGCCGCGGTCGCGATCGCCGAGTATCTGACGAAGACCAAGACGCCGGGGACGGTGACGGTATTCGGCACGCCGGGCGAAGAGATGATGCCGCCCAACGCGAAGACCGTGATGTTCACCTCGCACGTCTTCGACGGCGTGGACATCCTCGTGCGCAGCCATTCGACGACGTCGACTGGTCGTCCGGCGGCCGGCTTCGGGACGTGTTGCATGAACATCGACGGCGTGAAGTACACGTTCAGCGGCGCGCCGGCGCACCAGCTCACGGCGTGGAACGGCCGCAACGCGTTGACGGCGGTGATCCACCTGTTCGACAACATCGACGCGATGCGCAGCAACATGCGTCCCGAGGCGCGCATCCAGGGGGTGATCACCGAAGGCGGCGCGGCGCCCAACGTCGTGCCCGACAAGACGGCGGCCGACTTCTACGTCCGCTATCCGGACGAGGTGTACCTCGCGCAGGAGCGGCAGATCGTCGACGACGCCGCCCGCGCCGCGGCGCTCGCGACGGGGACGAAGGTCAAGATCGACCACTATGGCCAGAATCGCGACGGCGTGAGCATCGGATCGATCAACGAGGTCGCGTTCGGGTATCTCAAGAAGTACGGCGGCCAGAACGTTCAGCCCGAGCCCGGCAAACCGCAGGGCTACGAGGAGACGGGAAGCGTCTCGAGCGCGATCCCCGGCGGAGAGTTCAGCGCCATGACGTCGACGGCGCCGAACCACACGTACGAGATGCTCGCCGACGCGACGTCGCCGGTTGGGCATCGCGGGTTCGTGACGGATGCGCAGGCGATGGCGGCGTTGCTCTACGACTTCGCGACACGCGCCGACTATCGGGCCATGGTCAAGCGCGAGTTCGACACGATTCGCGGGCTTCACACGGAATATCTCGAGGACCTCAAGAAGGTCTACGGGCTTCCCAAGGTCCCCGAACCGTAAGGGTTAGCGTCGCCTAGCAGGCCAACCCTTTGCTGGCATCGGATGTCTGTAGGGGCATGTCGCCTTCGCGGACGCCGATTCTCCGGGGCACACTCGACGGGCTTCTTCACGACTGTCGTTCCGCCGCGCGGACGCTGCGCAAGACTCCGATGTTCACGGTCGTCGCCGTGATCGCGCTGGCCCTCGGGATCGGCGCGACGACGGCCATGCTCAGCGTCGTGCGCTCCGTGCTCGTCGAGCCGTTGTCGTACGCCGACGCCGATCGCCTCGCGGTCATCCTCCACGAGGGGCGGAACCCGGCGTCGCCGAGAAACTTCAATGACTGGCGCGCGCAGACGCGAAGCTTCTCCGACATGGCGGCCGCGGAATACTGGTCGCCGGATCTGACGAGCGGCGACAATCCGACACAGGTCCCGGCGCTGCGGATCACGAGCCGGATGCTGCCGATGCTCGGCGTGGCTCCATTGCTTGGAAGAATCTTTACCGCAGTGGAGGAAGAGCCCGGGAACGACCACGTGGTCGTGCTCGGCTACGGGCTGTGGCAACGGATGTTCGCCGGGCGCCGCGACGTCCTTGGCGCGAAGGTTTCGCTCGACGGCTCGATTTACACCGTCATCGGCGTCATGCCGAAATCGTTTGTTTTCGCGCCCTTTTGGAGTACCGACGCCCAGCTGTGGGCACCGCTCGCCCTGGCGAATCGCATCAACGACGGACAGAGCCTGCGCATTTTCGCGCGCCTTGCGCCGGGCGTCACGCTCGAGCGCGCGCGTGCCGACCTCGGCGCCGTGACGGCGACGCTCGAAGCGAGAGATCCGGGGAGCAACAGGAACGTCGTCCTCACACCGCTCAAGGAGAAGGTCGTCGGCGACATTCGCACCCCGCTCCTCACGCTGCTCGTGGCGGTGACGTTCGTCCTGCTCACGGCGTGCGCCAACGTCGCGCACATGCTGCTGGCGCGAGCCGCCGCGCGGCAGCGCGAGTTGTCATTGCGAACGGCGCTCGGCGCCACGCGGGCGCGTCTGTTCGCTCAGATGCTCGTCGAAAGCGTTTTGTTGGCGCTGCTCGGCGGCGGCGCCGGGTTCGCCTTGGCGGCTTTGGGGATTCACGCGCTCGTGGCGGCGAGTCCGGCCATCATTCCTCGCGTCGCTTCGGTAACCCTCGACGGCGGCGTTCTGGCGATCGCCGTCACCATCTCCGTGGCCACGGTCATCGCGTTCGGCCTTCTGCCTGCCCTTCGCGCGGCTCGTGTGGATCCCGTCGAGTCGTTCCGCGACGGCGATCGGGCGTCGAGCGACGGGCGCGGGCGCGCGCGGGTTCGCAACGCACTGGTCGCGTCCGAATTCGCGTTGGCTCTCGTGCTGCTGGTCGGCGCGGGCTTGATGATTCGCACGTTGATCGCGCTTCAGCGAATCGACCCGGGCTTCGATCCGCGCAACGTCGTTTCGATGATCGTCTCGACCGCCGGAACGCCCGCCGCGGATTCGGGGCAACACGCGTCGTTCTACGTCAGCTCCCTCGCGCGCGTTCGCGCGCTTCCGGGTATCGAGTCGGCGAGCTACATCAACCATCGACCGTTCGACGGCGACATGTGGGGGTTCGAGTTTCGTCTGGAGGGCGCGCCGCATCCGCGACCCGGCGATTGGCCTACCGCAACCTTTCGCGTCGTGTTCCCGCGCTACTTCGCGACGATGCGAATCCCGATCCTCCGCGGCCGCGATGTGGCGGAGACGGATCGACTGGACGCACCCGGCGTCGTCGTGATCAACGAGTTCATGGCGAAGACGCATTGGCCCGGTCTGGACCCGATCGGCCGACGGATCACCCTCGACGACTCGACCTGGCTCACCGTGGTCGGCATCGTCAAGGACAACGTGCGCGAATCGCTGTCCGCGCCGCACGAGGAGGAGATGTTCCTTGCCTTCGCGCAGCGGCCTCGGTATGTGAAGGGGCTCGGCGCCTCTCGAACGATGACACTGGTTGCGCGGGTCGCATGCCAGCGGGCCGAGTGCGACGCGAGTGCGTACGTCGCACCGATTCGCGACGCCATTCGATCGGTCGAGCGCAACGCACCGATTTCGGCGGTGGCCACGTTCAGCGCGCTCGCTCGAACCGCCACCGCGGAGTCGCGATTCTATTTGCTGTTGCTTGCCGCGTTCGCCGGCATCGCCGTCGTCCTCGCGGCGGTCGGGATTTACGGCGTGATGGCATACGCCGTGTCGAGACGGACCCACGAGATAGGCATTCGGATCGCGCTGGGTGCCGAACCGGGATCCGTGATGCGCGCGGTCGTCGGCGAGGGGGTTTCCATGGCGTCGATCGGTGCCGCCGTAGGACTGGCGACGGCGCTCGGGCTCACGCGGCTGATGCGCGGCATCTTGTATGGCGTGAGTCCGTTCGACCCGTGGACATTCGCCGGCGTGACAGCGCTGCTCGTCGCGGTCGCGCTGGTGGCAACGCTGGTTCCGGCGCGCCGAGCCACGCGGGTCGATCCGCTGATCGCGCTCCGCTCGGACTGATTTCGATATCTCGTCGGCCATGAAAGCAAGCGCGCGCCGCATCGTGCCGGCGCGCGCGCTTTCTGGATGACACTCGGCCGCGAGTCTTTATCGCTTCGCCGGGGCCGATGGGAAGGAAGACGGCAGCGTCTGTCTCCCGTCTGTTTGCGACGGCGGCGCGGCAACCGGTGAGTTGGGGGCCGGGTTGTCCAACAGCCCCCGCGACACGAGCTGAGCCGCGAGCACGGTCTGAATCACGCTCGTGATGTTGTTGGTCGTTGCCGTCGCCGCCCCGCCGGCCTCACCGCCACCGGAGATCGTCACCATCTTCGCGTCGGACAGCGCGGCGGCGATGACCGGCGCGATCTGTGGCAGCATTTCGATCTGTCGATAGCGGAAGTACGATTCGCCGCCCACGGCGATTGCTTGATTCACCTTTTGGATTGCCTCGGCCTGCGCCTCGGAGATCTTGCGAATGCGAATCGCTTCGGCATCGGCCCCGGCCTCGGCTTCGAGCCGCACCCGCGCGGCATCGGCCTTCGCTTGGGCGATCTGCGTCGCATCGAGTTCGGCCGTGCGCTGAAGGCCGGAAGCTTCCTGTCGCTTGGCTTCAGCCTGCGCGACCAGCGCCGCGTTGCTCGCTTTGGTTTGTTCGAGCTCCCGGGTCTTGTCCGAGATCGCGCGCTCGGCCTCGAGCTGCGCCTCCTTGGCCCGGCGCGTCTGGGTCGCGGCGACGATGTCCGCGTTCGCCTGAGCCACTGCCGCGGACTGCCGGCGTCGGGCCTCGGCCACTTCCGACTGTACGACTTTGATGTTCAGCGAATTGAAGATGAGTCCAAGGTCGGTCAACTCGCGCGAGCACGCTTTGCGAATGATTACGGCCAGCGGATCGTCCTCGTCCTCGATCGCGCCGGACTCGCCGGCCATGAGCGCGGTCGGGATCACACGCACCGGCACGACCGCCGTGGATTCTCCCGGCGGTAGCGCGTGCAACGGCGCCGCCTTGGCGGAAAAGAGCTGATCGTGCGTGAGCAGGTTCATCGCCCGCCGTCCGGAGCTGGAGAGCAGGTCCGTGAGCGTGCTGAGTTGGTCGGCGTCGCTCTTCGAGAAGAAGCGGTTCGCCGCAGTCTTGATCAGTGCGTCGGTGTCGCCGACCGAGACGATGGCGCTCGCCAGCACACGCACCTTGATCGGGGCCGGCGTGCCGCTCGAGTCGACGTCAGCCGTCTGATCCGTGATGTCCAGATCGATGTTGATGACCTTGCTGGAGATCGTCGTGCCCGTCGTGAGCAGCGGGATCTCCTTCGACTTGCCGGGCCCACGGTAGATGACCGTGCCGCCCGCCAGCCAGCTGACTAGCCGGATCGTGCCGGCTTCGACGTTGCGCAGCAAGCTGGCGACGATCGTCGGGACGACGATGAGCACGAACCCGACGACGATGAGTCCGATGAGCATGGGGGTAGTGAGTAGGCCTGACATGTGCGACTCCCCGAAGGAGAGAATGTTGTTAAAGGATTGATACCGTACAACTCTGCTTGGCCGCGTTCACATCGTCGATACGAAGCCTTTGGCCGGCCTTCACGCGGGCGCCGAGCAACCGGTCCTGCGGCTGCAGCGTGGCCAGGACCTGGAGCACCTGCCCGTCCAGCTCCAACGAGACGATGCCCTGACCGTTGTCGTCGAAGGTGCTGACGGCGACGGCTTCATCGGCGACCGCGCTCTCGAACGTCGACGCCGGCCGCGATGCGAATCGCATCGCGAAGTTCCAGAGCGGTGTGACGAGAAGCCGCTCGAACGCGACCGCGCCGACGGCCGCGGCGGCCAGCAACGCGGGTCCCGGAAGCACCGGGTGCAGCATCGCACCGGTCGCACCGAAACCGAGCATGAGGCTGAACAGAAAGCGCGGCGACGTGATCAGCCAGAACGTGCGGCCCGCCATGCCGCTCGTATGTGCGTGACCGCTGTGAACGGTGCCCGCGTGCGAGTGGCCATGGGCGACGCCGTGAACGTGGCCCGTCCCCCCGTGGACGTGTCCGACCGTTCCGCCGTGTCCGTGCCCGCCGGCGTGGTGGCCTCCTCCACCCCGACTCCCGAGGCCACCGAGCGCCATGGCCGTGAAGCCGACCGCGCCCAGCACCATACTCGAGATGTAGAGATCCATCGTTCGGGAATTCGTGGAGGTCCGACAACCAGAGATACAACGGAGCAGCCGCTCGCGAAGTTACAGGCGACGCGAACTGGCTCTCGTTGCGCGAGTTATGCTACCGCTTCGGCGGCGGTTCGGTAACTGGCGTGCGCCTTCTTTGTTCGGCGAGGCCGGATTCCGCCCCTTGCGCTTTCTGAAACGCTACTTGAGCGCGGCCTCGACGAACGCGACGGCCTCCGGCCCCCAGATGCGCATGCCCGACGCGCCGCCGAAGCAATGCGCCTGCTGGGCCTCCGGACCGACGGCGGGAAAGACCTTCACTCGGTTGGCCGCGTTGCGGCGCGCGAGAATCGGTCCCAGCACTTTCGACGGCTCGAGGCTCGCGTCTTTCGCCGGCTGAATCAGAAAAACTGGAATGTCGATCTTCGATACGGCGTCTTTGAGTCGTGACTGAAGGTCAGGACTGTTTTCCCAACTCAACGCCGCCGGCGAAATCGGCACGGCAGCCCGATATCCGACGCGGTGCGTGGCGCCGAAGATCGTTTGAATGCCGCCGAACGAACAGCCGGCCACGACGAGACGCGTCGTGTCCACGAACGGCTGTCTTTTTAGAAAGGCGAGACCCGCGAGCTGGTCGTCGACCTGCGACGTCTCCAGAAGCTGAACGCCGAGGCGGAGTCCAGCCGCTTGCCCGTGCAGCGACGACTCGTGCTGAATCGATTCTCTGATGTATTCGCCCTGCGAGTCACTGTGTCCGCGGCGCATCGGCGCGAACACCGCGAACCCCGCGGGAACGAACACGGCGGCGACAGAATCGAACTGTGGACCGCCGCCCGGATCAGCCTCGCTCCCGTGGTTCCAGAGAACAGCGGGGAACGGCCCCGAACCTGGCGGCTGGTAGAGATAGCCCGCCAGCGTCAGCCCACCGCTCTTGAAGGTGACGTGGCGCTTGTTGAACGGCGCCGTCTGCGCGGAAGCCGGCGCAGCCCACACGACGATCACCGCCGTCGCCAGAATCCGTCGTCGCCACCGCTCGAAGGAATTCGCTCTCTTGCCGCGTGTCTGACGCAAAGCCACGCCTCTCTTGAATGACGATGAAATTCGACGCGTTAGCCTCGCGGCGCGCAAGGCGTGGGATCTTGGCGCGCGCCGCCTTGTATCTAGCTAACGCAACAAGGCGCGGACGCGGTCGCTGTAGCCGCGGCTCGAAACCAGCTTTGCGCCGCCGCGCAGGATCACGAGGTATTCGCCCGACTCGCGCGCCTCGAGGGACTGAATTCTGTCGATCGCGACGATCGCCGATCGATGGATCCGGACGAACTGCTCCGGATCCAGCTTCGCTTCGACACCGTGCATCGTGTCGCGAATGAGATGCATGGTGTCGCCCGTCCGGACCCGGACGTAATTCCCGTCGGCCTCGATCCAATCCACGTCGACGAGACGGACGAAGTAGTGCTTGGCTCCCCGGCGAGCGACGAATCGCGTCGGCCGCTCGGCCCGCGCCGCCGCAGCCTGCTCGGCGAACGCGTGTAGCGAAACACCCGACGATCGCTGCGCGGTCCGAGCGAGGACCCGCGACACGGCAGCGGCAAAGCGCTCGGCCGTCACCGGCTTCAGCAGGTAGTCCATCGCCGCCACCTCAAAAGCGCGTAACGCGTAGGCGTCGTACGCCGTGACGAACACGACCGCTGGCAGTGACTCACCGTCGCCATCCAGCGCGCCGATGATCTGAAAACCGTCCAGCTCGGGCATCTGGACATCGAGAAAGACGAGATCCGGTCGGTGCTCGACGATCAGATCGAGCGCCGTGCGACCGTCCTGCGCTTCGCCGACGAGCGTCAACTCCGGGCGATCGCGCACGAGCGTCGTCACGCGCTCTCGCGCGAGGCGCTCGTCATCGACGACCAGCGTGCGAAGGGTCACTCGGGTTGGCGCTCGTGGTAAGGGATGGTCACGCGCACTCGATACCCGCCTGCATCGGGGCGCGAAACGTCGAGCGATTGGGCGTCGCCGTAGAGCTCGTGAAGCCGCGCGATCGTGTTTGTGAGCCCCACGCCCACCCCCACCCCCGCCCCCCAGGCGCGGCCGTTCTCGTTCGATGCCGCGCCAGGCCCGTCGTCGGTGACCGTGAGAATCAGCTTGCCGTCGGTTCGGCATGCGTCGACCGCGATCGAACCGCCGCCCGCGTGCGCCTCGATGCCGTGGCGCAGCGCGTTCTCGACGAGCGGCTGAAGGATGAAAAACGGAACGAGCGCACGGCGCGAAGCATCTTCGCACGCAACGCCCACCGACAAGCGTTCGCCGAATCGCTGGCGTGAGATCTCGAGATACGGCTGGAGAACCGCGAGCTCTTCCTGGAGCTCGACCTCGCGTTGCTGTCCGCGCCGAAGCACCTCGCGCAGCAAATCGCTCAGGTTCGTCAGCATCGCGTCGGCGGCGGCCGGATCGCGCTGAATCAGCGTCGAGATGCCTTGCAGCGTGTTGAACAGAAAGTGCGGCTGGAGCTGCGCCGTCAGCGCCGTCAGCCGCGATTCGGCCAGTTGCGTTCGAACTCGCTCCGCTTCCACTTCGCGGTCGTGGGCCCGCGATACCGCCACGGCCGCGTGCGAGACGGCGTCCACCGCGAGAAACGGCAGCATTCCCGTGATGAGTCCGAACCGGAGATAGCCGCCCAGCGGCGGTGCGAGCGCCACGCCGTGGAACGTCACCTCGTACTGCGCCCATGCCGTCAGCACCGTCAGGCCCACGATCAGCGAGAGGTTGGCCGCCACGCTCGCCAACCAATGCCGGCGGTCGAGTGGAAGTCGTCGCGCCGTCCAGACGAAGAGTGGCGCCGAGAGGAAGGACGCATACCAGACGAGCGAGCCGACGCCGAGCATGCGGAGCACGTCGCCGGCGCTGGCTGGCGGACCGGGTACGCGCGGCAGAAGGCGCGCGCCGCGCGGCGGCCCGGGAACCGGCGCGGTGAATCGAGACGCGAGATACGTGAGTGCGGCAAGCGAGACGGCGACGACCCCTGCGACGCGCAATAGCCGGTCCGCGGCGCGCGGAGCCGAAGTCGTCGACAGATTGCGGATTGCCGGAGCGCTCGTCCTCATGACTCCGACACTACGCTGCGTTCACTCCGCGCGCAAAGCGACCATCGGGTTGACGCGCGTCGCCCGAAGGGCGGGCCAGCCTGCGGCCACGAGAGTCGCCGCCACGAGGACCGCACCGGCCGTCGCGACGCTCGCCGGATCGCGCGGAGACGTCTGAAACAGCATCGATGCGACGACGGGCCCCGCGAGGAGCGCGGCCGCGACGCCGAACGCGAGGCCGACGACCGTTCTGCTCAGTGCGTCGCCGACGACGAGCCGCGCAACCGCCCATCCGCTCCCTCCGAGGGCGCGGCGGATACCCAGCTCCCGCGTGCGTTGTGTCGCGACGTACGAGATCACGCCGAACAACCCGATCGTCGCGATACCGAGCGCGATCGCGCTGAACGCGGAGAAGAGCGTCGCGCCGAGTTGCCACGATCGAAGCTGCGGATCGATGAGGTCCTGATATGGGCGGATGAGCGCGAACAGCCGTCGAGCACTCGACGACTGGATCGCGCGTTGCACCTGCCCGACCATCTGGAGCGGATCGCCGGCGACGCGAACGACGAGGCCCATCACGCGCGGAATGTTCGGGAAGGGAGGGTCGGGAATCTGCTCGAACGGCACGTAGTACTGCATCAGACGGTCCTCGTTGCGCTCGGGCAGCAACGACCGCGCGCGCGAGTCACGCACCACGCCGACGACCTGTCGGCACGGCTGCGACGCTGCGGGGTTCTCGTCGCCCCCGCCTGTCGGCATGCCGCCCACGCGGACGCACTTCCCGAGCGCCGAGACGGGGGGGCCCGGCCATGCGGTGCGCGCGAGTGTCTCGTTCACGAGCACAACCTGGGGCGAGCCGCGGGTGTCGCGCGCGGAGAAGAGACGCCCCCCCCCGCTCACCAGTCGCACGCGCATGATGTCGAGGTAGTCGGGTGTCGCCGCGTACATGATCGGGATCTGCACGTTGGCCGGCGGCCACGGCAGATTCGGAATGCTCATCGGCGGAATGTTGTGCGGGCCAAACGGAATACCGGCGGCAACGGTCGCCCCGGTCACTCCGGCGAGAGCGCGCACGCGGTCGACCGCGGCGAAATACGCAGCGTCGCGCTCGGGACCCGGGACGAATCCGTGGAAGTCGAGCGTCACGTAAAGCAGGTGCCCGGCCGAGAAGCCGAGGTCCTGCGATTGGACGCGCTCGAGGCTGCGCACGAAGAGCGCCGCGCCGACGACGAGCAGGGTGCAGAGTGCGACCTGGATCGTCACGAGCGCGTTCTGGAACCGCATCCGCGCGGACGCGCCGGCCCCACCCGTCCGCAACTGCGCGGCCAGGCTGCCCCCGTCGCCCACCTGGGCGATTGGCGCCAGCGCGGCGAGAACTCCGGCCATGGCGGCGACGACGATCGATACCGCGAGCACGCGCGCGTCGATGAACTCCGTGGTCGGGGCGAGATTCGGAAGCAGGGTGGAGCGGATGATGCCGGAGAACCAATGCGAGAGGAGAATGCCGGATGCCGCGCCGCCCGCGGCCAGCAGGATGCTCTCGCTCACGAGCTGTTTCGCGAGGTCGCCTCGGCCCGCGCCGATGGCGACACGCACCGCGGTCTCACGCCGGCGCCGGGCCGCGCGAAGCGACAACAGCGTGCCCACGTTCGCCGTCGCGATGAGCAACACGATCAGCGAGACCGCGGCGAGCCAGAGCGCGATCCGCGATTGAGCCGACTGCCTGGACGAGGCGCCTGGAACCACGGGGTCGAAATCGACGGACGTCGTCGCGCGATCCGACGACGACTCCCCGCGGATCGCCGCCGTCGCGATCGTGCGCGCCGCCGCGAGCGAGGCTCCGTCGCGAAGGCGAACCACCAGCGAGACGATCTTCATGCCGTGGTTCGTCATCCACTCGCTCCCGCTCGCACGCATCACCGCCGACAGCGGAACGAAGACATCGACGGCGGCCAACTGTTCGCCGTTGAATCCGGGTCGCGCCACTCCGATGATCGTGAACGGCTGCTCGCCGATCACGATCTGCTGGCCGAGCACCGACCGGTCGCCACCGTACGCGCGGTGCCAGTAGGCATCGCCGAGCACGACGACCGGATTGCCGGACGGCGGCACGTCGTCGGACGCCCCGAAGAATCGGCCGAGCGCCGGCGTCGCGCCGAGCGTCGTGAAGTAGTCGCCGGTGGCGCCGAGTCCGGCGACGCGCGTGACGTCGGGGCTGCGGCCGACGAGCATCGTGTCGGTTCGCGTCGCGGCGACGCCCGAGAACGCACCACTCGACGCGCGCAGCTCCCGGAATACGGGGTAGGACGTCGTGCTCATGGCGAACGACTCACCGCCTTCTTCGTTGAGCCACAGTCGCACCCGCGCGACGCGGTCGGCGTTGGCGATCCCTGGCGGCGGTGAGAGCATGAGCCGGTTGACCAGCCCGAACATCGCGGCGTTCGCGGCGATCGCCAGCGCGAACGTCAGGACGACGATGGCGACGAACCCCGGCTCTCGTCGCAAGGCGCGGGCGGCGGTGACGAAATCGCGCGTCATGGGCGACTGATGAGTCGCTCCAGACGCGCGATCGCGCCAGTCGTCGTGTGACGACTCCACCGATTTTTGGGACGGACGCGCCGCCCCCCGTCGTGGACTTACGCCATCGCCGTCGCCGGCTCCACGACGTCAGGACTCGCCGCCTGCTTCGCGGGCTTGAACAACAGACCGAACAAGAGGAACACCGCGAACGCGCCGATCGCCGGCACCATCCAGATCGCGTGCCAGTCGTGCACGACCTGCGTACATGCCGCGGCACCTGCGCACGACGGACTCGGCGTCGCGTACATCGCGACGACCCGCCCCGACACCGACGCGCCGACGAAGTAGCCGACGCCGTTCGTGACGAAGTTGATGAAACCCTGCGCCGCCGCGCGCACCTTCTCGCCCGCTCGCTGGTCGGTGTAGATCTGGCCGCTGACGAAGAAGAAGTCGTAGCACACGCCGTGCAGCAGAATGCCGCCGTAGAGCAGCCACATGCCGCCGCCGATGTTGCCGTTGCCGAACGCGAAGTAGCGCAGCGCCCACGCGAGCATGCCGACGAGCATGATGACCTTGATGCCGAATCGGCGCAGCGCGAACGGCAGCACGAGCATGAACCCGATCTCCGACATTTGTCCAAACGTCTGAATAAAAGCCGGATCGGGGGCCTTGATCTCATTCAGAAAAAGATTCGTAAACGTGTAGTAGAACTGCAGCGGAATGCAGAGCAGGAACGAGCCGAGCACGAACATGAAGAAGTCGCGGTTGCGCAGCAGACTCAGCGCGTCGAGCCCGAGCGCGTCGCGGATGCTGAACGGTGCGCCCGCGCCCGTGGGGGGCGTGTGCGGCAGGGCAAGCGAGTAGAGCCCGAGCACGACGGACGCTCCGGCGGCGATTCGCATCGGCGTCGCGAGCGCGTCGGCGTGCAGCACCTTGCCGACGAGAATCCCCGCGACGATCCAGCCGATCGTTCCCAGCACGCGAATGATCGGGAAGTCGCGCGCCGGGTCGGTCACGTTGTGGAACGAGATCGAGTTGGTGAGCGACAGCGTGGGCATGAAGCAGAGCGCGTAGAGCAGGAGCAACGGATAGAACGTTGCCCACGACGTCTGTGACGAGACGAACCACATCAAGATGCCGCCCGCGATGTGCAGGATCGCGAGCAGCTTCTCACTCGAGAAGAAGCGGTCCGCGACGATGCCCATGAAGAACGGGGATACGATCGCCGCGATCGCCATCGCGCCGTACGCCGCGCCGATCTGCGTATCCGTGAAATGCCGCGTCTGGCCGAGGTACGTGCCCATCGTCACGAACCAGACGCCCCACACGAAGTACTGCAGCAACATCATGAGGGAGAGTCGGGTGCGCCCCCACGCGACGCCGCTCGTTTCGGTCATGGCAGCTCCCGAATGCGAATGTTGCGGAGGGAGAGCGTTCCGTTGTGGTCGCCCTGAATGCCGATGTAGCCGCGCTTCGCCAGCCCGTAGTTCGGCCAGTCCTTAAACTTGCTCGCCGCGACCTTGGCCTTCCAATCGGGACTCCACAGCTCGTACTCGACCACCTTCTGCCCGTTGAGCCAGTGCTCGACGTGCGCGCCCCTCACGACGATGCGCGTCGTATTCCATTCGTCGGCCGGCTTCACGATGCCGCGCGGCGGCGCGTACAGACCGTACGCCGCCGCCGCCGACGTGAGCGCCTTCTTTCCGTCGTCGGCGTTCGCGTCGTCGAGCAACTGATACTCGGGACCACTCCAGTAGATGTGGTCGTACTCCTTCGTGGCGCGGTAGAAGATCCCGGCGTTTCCCGCCTTGCCGATCTTCCACTCGAGCTCGAGCTCGAAGTTCGCGAACTGGTCCTTCGTCATGATGTCGCCCGTGCCGCGCGACTTCGTGATCTCGTTGCCGGAGATCGTCCACCCCGCCGGAACGGCCTCGCTTTCGTACCCCCGGAACGCCGTCAGGTCGAGGACGCGAAATCCGCTGGCCGCGGCTTGGGTCACCGCGGCGACCTGCTGCTGGGTCGACGGAACCCGATGAATGCATCCGGCGGCAACCAGCAGGGCCAGCGCGCTCGCGCTTCCCAGAAACGTCTTCGCTCGCATCGTCAGATCGCCCACCCCGCGCGATATTCGCGCGTGAGATATTGGTTCGCGTCAGGCGCGTTGGTGAACTCCACCTTCGCCGCGTCGTAGTTGACCTTCTTCCCTTGCCCCGCATGCAGCGCGGCGACGCCGAGGAGCATGGTCTCGGTCAACATCGCCGCGTATTCGATCGGAGAGCTGGCCTTGGTCTCGCCGCGGATCGCCTTCGCCCAATTCAGCTCGTGGCTCCAGGTGATGCGCGGAATCGTCTTCGGAACCTTGGCCGCGGCTTCCATCAATCCGGCCGGGTAGCAGCGCGGGTTCGACCCATACGTGTCGTTGATCAGAATTCCCTTCTCGCCGACGAAGATCACGCCGCCTTCCGAGACGAGCGTGACGTCGTCGGGCAGCACGTCGGGACGCGGCGGGTACAGACCGCCGTCGCTCCAGAAGAGCTTCACCGGCGGCATCGACCCGCGCGCCGCGAACTGGTAGTGCACGTTCGTCGCGGCCGGATACGAAACTGGCCGCTGCCGGCTGCGCGACGCCGGCGATCCCGCTGGCGCCGTCGGATCGCCGGGAATCGTCATCGTGCCCCACGGCGTCGACGTCGCCTCGATGCTCGTCGGATACTCGAGGCCGAGCGCCCAGAACGGATGGTCGATCAGGTGCGCGCCCATGTCGCCGAGCGCGCCCATACCGAAGTCCGTCCACCCTCGCCAATTGAAGGGATGATAGATCGGATGGTAGGGAATGTCCTCGGCGACTGGACCGAGGTAGATGTCCCAGTGCACGCCCTCAGGAATCGGATACGAGCCCGCGCCCATTCCTTCCGCGAGCGTGCGATTCACTCGGCTCTGGTTCCACGACGTGCCGAACGAAGTCGACCCAGCCTGCATGATCAGGTTCGGCGCCTGCGGCCGCGGAACCGGCTGCGGCCAATAGCCCAGCGGTCGATTCGTCCAGACGTGCACCTCGTGCACGGGCCCGATGACGCCGGCCTGAATCCATTCGTTGATCAGCCGCGCGCCTTCGCTCGAGTGGCCCTGGTTGCCCATCTGGGTCACGAGCTTCGGATTCGCCAGCGCCGTCTGGCGGAGGACGCGCGCTTCGTGCACCGACCAGGTCAATGGCTTCTGCACGTAGACGTGCTTGCCGAGATCCATCGCCGCCTTCGCGACGACGGCGTGGTTGTGGTCGGGCGTCGCGACGATGATCCCGTCGATGCCCTTTTCCTTGTCGAGCATCTCACGGAAATCGTAGTACTTCGCCGCCTTGTCGAATTGCTCCTTGAGCTTCGTTCCCGCCGGATTGACGACGCCCTCGCGGTTCGGCCGCAGCTTGCTGGTGACGTTCGTCGCCGAGAAGTTCAAGTCCACGTCGCACACGGCGCACAGGTTTTCGGTCTTCGCGAGCTCCTGCGCGTTGCCGGAGCCCATGCCGCCGAATCCGACGACGGCGAAGTTCACGACGTCGCTCGGCGCCCGGTATCCCGGACCTCCAAGGACGTGCCTCGGCACGATCATCGGCGCGTGAGAGGTAATGGCGGCGCCGAGCACCGCTTTGCCGGCGTCGGCGACGAAGTCGCGACGTGTGATTCGGTCGTCCGGTTTTGACATGTTGAGTCCCGCGATGTGTGGGTCGGTCGCGCGTCCAAGGCGTGCGCGTCTCTATAAATGCACGCCGTCAAGGCGAATGGGAAGCAACGTCTCGAGGGGCTAGGGTCGCCAAATGCCCTGGGCGACCGCGGGGATGAACGTGTCCAACCCGAGCGGCGGAAACGCGAGCGTCCTCCGCTCCTCCGCGCTCTGATATGCCGTCATCAGGATCTTCACGACCTCGAGCCCGTCGTCGAACGTGAGCTTCGGCTTCTCCTTGCCGAGGAAGACGCGCACGAAGTGGCGATCCTCGGCCTCGTAGCCGTACGCGGCCGCCTCGCCGGCGACGACCGGCATCTGGCCGATCTCCGCGTTTTGCTTCTCGACGAGATCTTCACCCATCTTCCCCTGTACGGCGCGGGAGAAGAAGAGCTTGAGCCCGCTGTCGAGCGTGTTCCACGACATCGAGTACTCGGGGCCGAGCAATTCGGCGGACAGCCGCAAGCCGGCGCCGACGAAGCTCCACGACGTCGATGCCTCGCCGATCACGGTGTAGCCGTCGTCCGTCTCGAACTCGATCGTCGTGCTCGCGAAATCCTCGGCGGGCGCGGAGGCATAGTCCACGTCGCGACCGAACGTCTTGGCGAGATATTTCACGTACGCCGGGCGCGTCCACTTGAGACTCGCGATGTGCGCCGTCACGCGCACGGGCTTGACGGTGGACAGCGGCGCGCCGGGCTTCGTCAGAAGATGCCGGACGACGAGCGCCGAGTGACACATCATGTCGTTCAGCACCCCGCCGCCCTGCAGCTCGCCCCGCCAGAACCACGGCATGTGCGGGCCGCTGTGCTCCTCCGCCGCGCGCGCGAGATACGGCCGGCCCGTCGTCGCCGCGCCGCGCGCCCAGAGGAGCTCGCGCCCCGTTTCGACCTGCGGCGCGAAGACCTGGTTCTCGAGGTAGCCGTGCTGGATTCCGGTGCGCTTCACGAGGTCGCGCACCTCGATCGCTTCGGCGACGTTCCTGGCCAACGGCTTTTCGCACGCGATTCCGGCGAGCGTGCCCTTGCCGCGCTCGATCGCGTCGACGAGCTCCTCGACATTCTCGACACGCGCGTGATTTGGCCCCGTGAGCCAGATCGCGTCGATCGCCGGATCGGCGACCATGTCGGCGATCGTCGCATATGGTTTCGCGTTTCCGACGTCCAGGTCGCGGGCGAACTGCGCGGCCGACGCGGCGTTCTTCTTGTTGGGGACTCCAGACGCCGAGGACGTCGGCGTCGCGCACCGCGCGAAACGCCTGCAGATGGAACCGCGCGTTGAATCCACTTCCGATGAACGCGACGCCGAGCCGCTTGCCCGGCTTCGCGTCTGTCTTCTTCGGGCTCATCGCTCTTGAGGGCTCACGCGAGTGGCCATGACGTCGTAGCTCACGCCGAGCTTCTCGAGCGCGGCCGGCGGACAACCGTCGTAGCCCGGGTTGAAGACGTTGCCGATGTACTGAAGATCCTTCCAGCCGATCGCGCTCGAGTAGAAGCCCGACGCGGTCATGTCTCGAAGACGATTGAAGAACGCAACGCCGTGCGACATGCCGGGCGGCGCCTTTTGCGGATACGCGATGTCGTCGAGGATCTGTCGGCGCTGGGCGTCGGTCGCGCTGACGAAGATCTTACCGAATCGCTTCTCGCGATTCGGCGTCGATCCACGCGAGCCCGCCGCGCATCGCGACCTGTGTCGCCGGGTTGGCGTCCTTTTCGGCGAGCAGATAGTCCATGTACTCGGGGACCTTCGCGTCCGTGGCGCTCCCCGAGACGTCGTCTCGCGGGATGACGTAGTCCACGAGAACGCGCACCGTCTTCCACTCGTGCTGCGTGAAGAACCGCGGCGCGGCCTGCGCGGCGGCTGGAGACGTCGCCTGCGCACCGACTTGGCCGAGCGCGGTCGCCGGGCTCAGCGCCGCGGCAACCGGCACGGCGCCGAGCACCTGGAGCATGCGCCGGCGGGAGATCGTCGCGTCGGAGGAAGTCGTGTCCGCGCCCTCTTGGTCGCGGTCGTCGCTCATCGTGCTCATATCGCCCCCGCCGCGCGCTGCTGCGCGATGTAGTCGCTCGTGCGCCACGAGAGCGCGAGGATGGTCCACGTAGGATTCTTGTCCGCCTGCGACACGAACGGCGCGCCGTCGGCGACGAAGAGATTCTTCACTTCGTGCGCCTGGCAGTTCGCGTTCACGACGGACGTCGTCGGATCCGCGCCCATGCGCGCGCCGCCCAGTTCGTGGATGATCGTTCCGCCCGCGGCGAGACCGTAGTTCCGTTCTCGCGACGGCATCGGCGACGACGGTGTGCCGCCCATCGCGACGATGAGCGCGCGGAAGGTCTCCTGCATGTGCTTCGCCTGATTGATCTCGTGGTCCGTGAACTGCCAGTGGAAGCGGAGCACTGGAATGCCGAAGCGATCGACCGTCGTGGGGTCGAGCTCGCAGTACGAGTTCTCGTTGGGAATCATCTCGCCGCGCCCGTCGAACCCGATCGACGCGCCGTAGTACTTGCGATAGTCGGCCTTGAGCTGCTTGCCGTAGCCGCCGCCGTTGAGCCGCTGAATCCCGCCGCCCGACCCCGCCGAAGGCTGACCCGCCCCGCCATACACTTCGATATGGTAGCCGCGGGGGAAATCGAGCTTCGAGTTGTCGAGCCACCACGGCATGTACACGTGCATTCCGCCGACGCCGTCGTGGTTGTGCGGAACGTGGTCCTCCAGCGCGGGGATGTGTCCGGAGACGCCCGCGCCGGTCGTATCGGTGAGATACTTGCCGACCATGCCGCTCGCGTTGGCGAGCCCGTTCGGGAATTGGGTCGACTTGGAATTCAGCAGGAGCCGCGCGCTCTCCATCGCGCTCGCCGCGAGCACGACGACCTTCGCGCGGACGTGCTCGTCGGTGTTGGTATTCTTGTCGATGTACGACACCCCGTTCGCCAGACCGTCCGCGCCGACCGTCACTTCGCGCGCCATCGCGTTGGTGATCAGCGTCAGCTTCCCGGTCGCCAGGGCCGGCGCGACGAGCACGTCGCCGCTCGAGAAGTTCGCCTTCACCTGACAACCGCGGTTGCACTGCCCGCAGTAGTGACAGGCCATCCGCCCGTTCAGCGGCTGGGTGATGACCGACAGCCGCGC
Source organism: uncultured Gemmatimonadaceae bacterium (assembly GCA_963736315.1). GTDB lineage: Bacteria > Gemmatimonadota > Gemmatimonadetes > Gemmatimonadales > Gemmatimonadaceae > JAQBQB01. The sequence goes on from CAVTOB010000003.1 coordinate 1,258,489, forward strand.
CGGAATGCACGTGATGTTCAGCTTGTCCGACGCCTTCTTCACCAATAGCTCGTGACATCGAGGCTTGGGCGGCGGCATGAAGATGCCGTCCGGCGCGTTACGAAGTCCTTCGTTCGATCCGTACAATCCGATGAAGCGATCGACGTTGTCGTAGTACGGCTTCACGTCCTCGTAGCTGATCGGCCAGTCGTCGCCGAGCCCGTCGAGCGACTTGCGCCGGAAATCGTCCGGACCGAAACGCAGCGAGATCCGGCCCCAGTGATTCGTGCGTCCGCCGAGCATGCGCGCGCGCCACCAACTGAACTGCGTGCCCGGCGCGCGCGTGTACGGCTCGCCGTCGATCTCCCACCCGCCGTCGCACGCGTCGAACTCGCCGAACGGCCGCCCGTGGATCGACGCGCCGCGATGCGGAGTCGCGTAGCTCGGCACCAGCATCTTCGAGTCTTTCGACGCGAACCATCGCGGGCCCGCCTCGAGCATGACGACGCGTGCCCCGGCCTTTGTGAGCACGTAGGCGGCCATGCCGCCCCCCGCGCCCGAGCCGATGATCGCGACGTCGTATATGGGTCGTTGTCGCATACTATGGGGTGTCTTGTCTCGTTGCCTGTTTGACCGCCGTGGGATCGTTGAACATCAGCCACTCGACCACCGACTGCGGCAGGCTGCCGTAGCTGATGACTTGGTCGTGGAACGCGCCGAGCCGGAAGTCGTTCGGATGAGCGTCGCGATACCGGCCGAGGAGCCGCATGAAGCCGAGTTTCCCGACGATATAGGTCATCTTCTGCGTCGGCTGCGACGCCGCGCCCGCCGCCTCACCCTCGGCCGCCTCGTGATCGAGGCCGCCTTCGTTCATGAAATACTGAACCGCCTGGTCGAAGGTCCATTTCCCCGTGTGCAGGTTCGCGTCGACACCGACGCGCGCCGCGCGGTACCGGGAAAGGCGCAAAACCTGGCCATGACCGCCCGTGTTCTGCGCGATCAAGCCCTCGTGAAGTACCACCTCTTCGAGATACAGCGCCCAACCTTCGGTGAACACGCCGTCGCCCTGCTGGCGCCGGATTTCGTCCGAGAGGTGATTGGCGATGCTGAGCTGTACGAAATGGCCCGGAAATCCCTCGTGAACGATGAGCGGCCGCGGGTCCTCGATACCGGCCCTGATGTAAAAATTGTTGCTCTTCGGATCGTACGTGGGAATGAAGTAGAAGCCCGACGGATCCTTGTCGTATAATCCGGGCGGGTTCATGAAGCCGCCGGGACTCGTCGGCTTGAACGCCTCGGGAAGCTGCCGGATGTAAAACCGCCCTAAGTAAGACGGCAGCGTCACCAGCTTCGTAGCCGTTATGAAGTCGATGACCTCTTTCTCGCGCGCCTGGTACGTCTTGAGAAAGTCAGCCTGATCCTTCGGGATGCGCGGCGCGCGCGCGGGATCCGGGTTCGCGAGCCGCGGATCAGGCAGCATCGCCTCCAGCGAACGATATCTGGCGAGCTCCGTCTGGCCGATCGTGTTGAGCTGATCGGCGCTCATCGGCAGCAGATAGATGTGGTGGAGCATGTACTCGTAGTTCGCTGTTCCCATCGCGCGCCACGGCGGCATCGATTTCTCGCGCGCGGCGAGCCAGTCGGCGTACGAGTGCAGCGCGGCCACGGCCGAGTCTCGGGCCGAGACCAGCGCCGCGCGCTCGACGGGCGAGAGATCCTTGGCGAGCGTCATCAGGCTCACCGTGTATAGCTCGTCGCCGCCGCGGGCGGCGTCGACCGCGAGCTTGGCGTAGAGCGAAACCGGTTTGGTGAGATTCGCTTCACCCTGTCGAAGCATCGCCGGCGTCGCGCGCAGGCGCGCCGTGGCCGCGAGCGCCCGCTGGCGCGCCGGCGCGTAGTCCTTGGTCAGGAGCGAGAAGATGCCGTTCGAGATTTCGTTGACGTAGGTCTGCGGGTCGGCGTGCTCGGCGTCCTGGACGCGGTTGAAGAATTCCGCCGCCTCGAGCTGAGACCTGAACAGCACCCAGTCGACCTGGTCGTCGCGGCTCCACGTCGTCGTGTCGATCGCGCGAATCTGGGCGAGCAGACGACGCACGTACGCGCGCCTCGCCTCGATCGCGTCGGGATGATAGTCCGTGAGACGGTCGTCCCACGTGTGCAGCCCTTGGCTGCTCGACCCGACGGGATAGTTCACCTTGACGGAGTCGTAGTACGCCGCGGCGATTCGTCGCAGATCCGCCGGCGCGGCGACGAGGTGATGAGCGCTCGGCGGAGTTCGCGCGGCGATCAGCGGCAGCGCGCCCAGCGGCGCGATCAACAACGCCGCGATCTCCGCGGCCGCAAGAAGGCGAGTCGTCGGACTCAAACGCGGAAATCGGCGGTCGAGCACTAGAATTCCAGGTTCGAGAGATATTTGTAGCTGGCTTCGGCGCTGGCCATCGGATCCGGCGGATTGTCGTGCTCGACGAAGTAGTGCTCCACGCCCTTGCCATGCGCGAAGATCGTCTTGAAGTCGATGACGCCGGCCCCGACGTCCGCCATCTTGTGGTCCGGCGGACCCATAGAGTCCTTGGCGTGAAACATCGAAAAGCGCCCCGGATACGCGGCCAGGAGCTGTAGCGGGTCGGCCCCTCCGTTCACCGCCCAGTAGATGTCCATCTCATATGACACGAGCGCCGGATCCGTCTCCTTCATCAGGATGTCGATCGGCAGCACGTCACCGGTCTTGCGCACGATGTCGTTGTGGTTGTGAAACGCGAAGCGGAACCCCGCGGCCTTGCACGCGGCCCCCGCCTTGTTGAAGCGTGCCGCCACCTGCTTCCAATCGTCCGCGGTCGCCTTCGGTCCGCGCGGCAACGACGCGACGGTGATGAACTCGTGGCCGATCACCTTGGCGTCCGCGAACGTCTGCGCCCCGCTGGTTTCGATGGCCTCGATGCCGACGTGTGCCGACGGCGCGGTGAGGCCGTTCGCCTTCAACATGTCGCGGATCTCGGCCGCCGCGTGGTTGTAGTAGCCCGCGAACTCGACCTCCTTGTAGCCGATCTTCGCCAGCGCGGCGAGCGTGCCCGCCATGTCGGCGGCGACCTTGCCGCGAACCGTGTACAGCTCCATTCCGATGCGAGCGAGTTTGTTCGGCACGGCGGGGGAATCGGAGAGTTCAGCGAGCCGCCCGATCCCCTCTCCCAGTGCGCGCCGAGCCGACACACCGAGCGCCGCGACGCCGAGCGCCGCGAGAAAGCTTCGTCGATTCTCCATGTCCTCTTCGGGAGCAGAGTCGTGTCGCAAAACATGGCCGGACGCTCAGGGCGCGGCAATGGCGTCACCCGCTTCGCGCGCGTCGGCGGCGAGCTATCTTGACGCGCATGCGAACAGCCCGAATCCCTCTCGCGCTGCTTCTCGCCGGCGCGGCTCCTCTCGCGGCGCAAACCGCCCCGGACGTCGCGATCATCCCTCGGCCCGCATCGGTCTCCGTCGGACGAGGCGCCTTCCAGATGACGGCCCGAACCGCGCTCTGGGCCGACCGCGCGGACAGCGCCATCGCGCGGCGTTTCGCGCAGGACGTCGCGCCTGCCACGGGCTTCGATCTGCGCGTGCGCGTCGGAGCCCCGACGAGCGGCAACCGGATCGTCTTCCGTCGTGCACCGCGCGACACGAGTCTCGGGCCCGAGGGCTATCGCCTCTCCGTTACTCCCAGCGTGATCACGATCACGTCCGCCGCTCCCGCCGGTGCGTTCTACGCCACACAGTCCCTCCGGCAACTCCTGCCGTCTGAGATCTTCCGCGACGCGCCGATCGCTGGAAGGAAGTGGACGATTCCCGCCGTCACGATCGTCGACCGCCCGAGATTCGCCTGGCGCGGAATGCACCTCGACGTGTCACGCCACTTCATGCCGAAGGAGTTCGTGAAGAAGTACATCGACCTGCTGGCGCTGCACAAAATGAATTCCTTCCACTGGCATCTCACCGACGATCAAGGCTGGCGAATCGAGATCAAGAAGTACCCGCGGCTCACGTCGGTAGGCGCCTGGCGGTCGCAGACCCTCGTCGGCAAAGCGCAGCGCGATTCGACGCTCGACGTCTACGACCACAAGCCGCACGGCGGCTTCTACACGCAGGACGACGTGCGCGAGATCGTCGAGTACGCGCGCGAGCGGTTCGTGCGCATCGTGCCGGAGATCGAGATGCCCGGCCACTCGCAGGCCGCGATCGCCGCCTATCCCAGCCTCGGCAACTTCGGCGATACGGTTCCCGTGTGGACCCGCTGGGGGGTCACGCCGCACATCCTCAATCCGTCCGACACCACCATCGGGTTCATGCAGGACGTTCTCACCGAAGTCATGGCGCTCTTCCCCGGTGAGTTCATCCACATCGGCGGCGACGAAGCGATCAAACCGGAGTGGAAGGCCAGCCCGCGGGCGCAAGCGAAGATCAAAGCGCTTGGCATCGCCCCTGACGATCCCGCGAATCCGCGTGATTTCCGCGCCGAGAACGAGCTGCAGAGTTGGTTTACGACGCAGATGGATCACTTTCTCACCGCGCACGGACGTCGGCTCGTCGGTTGGGACGAGATCCTCGAGGGAGGACTCGCGCCGAACGCGGTCGTGATGTCCTGGCGCGGTACGGCGGGCGGACTCGCCGCGGCGCGCGCGGGGCACGACGTGATCATGACACCGGGCGATTACACCTACTTCGATCACTATCAATCGCGAAGCATCGCGACCGAACCGCTGGCCATCGGCGGCTTCCTGCCGCTCGATTCCGTCTACGCGTACGAGCCGGTGCCCGCGGAGCTCGAGCCGCAGTTCGCGCCGCACATTCTGGGCGCACAAGGACAAGTCTGGACCGAGTACATCGAGGGCCCCAAGAACGTCGAGTACATGGCCTTTCCGCGTGAAGCCGCGCTGGCCGAAGTGCTCTGGACTCCCAAGACGCGGCGCGACTTCACTGACTTCTCGGCGCGACTCCCCGCGGAATTCGCGCGACTTCAGGCGCTCGACGTGAACTACCGGCCGATCGCCAAACCCTAGCCTTGTTTGGCGATCGCTCGCAGGTGACTCGGCTGAAGCGCCCACTCGAGTGTGCCGCCGCCCTTTTTCGGCACCCCCGCGAACGAGAGAAGGCACGCGCCGCCTTTCTTCAACTCGATGCGCGAGTGCTTTGTCCCGCAGATCAGCCACGTCGCCAGCGCGCTGAGATGAGGCTCGTGCCCCACGACGGCGACGACATCCTGGGGCCCCCGTTCGGCGATCCAGTTTGCGAAATCGGCGAACGCGGCTCTCGGCCGAAGCGAGTCCGTTGTCGCGCCGACCTCGAGACCGTACTCCTTGCCGACGATTTCGGCCGTCTGCTGCGCCCGCATGAGCGGACTCGATGCGAGAAGCGTGATGTCCGGCAACAGGGCGCGGAGTCCCGCCGCGCCGACCTCCATCTTGGCCCGCCCTTCGTCGGTCAGGGGTCTGAGGTCGTCCGTCTTGCCCGACCCCGCGAAGGAGTCGCGATCCTCGGCGATCGCATGGCGAATGATCAGCAGGTGCATGAGTGGCCCCATTCCTCGATTGGAGATGCCATGAAACTCATCCGCGGAATCCTCCTGACACTGGCAAGTCTCGCGCTACTGCCGCTACCCGCGGCGCCGCAGAGCTCGGGTGCCCGTTCCCCCGCACCAGAGGTCTGGCCGACCGGCACCTTCTCTATTCTCGCATACGATCCGGCTACTGGTGAGCTCGGTGGCGCCGTGCAGTCGCGCGTCTTTTCCGTCGGCAACGGCGTACTCTCGGCCGAAGCAGGAGTCGGAGTCGTGGCGACGCAGGCGATCGTCGACGTGAGCTACGGTCCCCAGGCGCTAGCGCTCCTCCGTCAGGGCATGGCCGCCGAACAGGTCGTGAAGACGGTTTGGGAACGTGACCCCGATCCTCGTCCCGACAACTGGTCCAAACAGGGAAGGCAATTCGCGGTGGTCGACGCCAAGGGCAACGTGTTCGCCTACACCGGCCCCAAAGCGACCGTCTGGGCCGGCAACAAGGCGTGCGCCGCCGCCAACACGCACTGCACCGCGCAGGGAAACATCCTCGCGGGTCCGGCGGTCGTGGACAGCATGGTGGCCTTCTTCGAGCGAACGCCCGGACATCTCGCGTATCGGCTTCTCGCCGCGCTGGAAGGCGGACAGCTCGCCGGTGGTGACAAGCGCGGGCAAGAGTCGGCTGCGTTGCTGATCGTGAAGAAAGACGGCGGCGTTTGGTTGCACAACGACACCGTCCTGCGACTCCAGGTCGACGACAATCCGGAACCGATCAAGGAACTCCGCCGCCTGGTCGAGAAGGCCGCGGCACAAAAACAAATTCCGGCGGCGCCGTAGCGATCTCTGGCGCCTTCGGTCCGGCGGCTTAGACTGGACGGGCGCTTCGGTGAGCAAGGCCACCAGTCGCGATCACGAGCCGAGCGCCTGCGGCGGCCCCTCCACGCCCACCTGATTCGAGGAGCAGTCATGCAGAATTCGATGTTCGGCGGGCGCGCATTCGCTCGCACCGCCGCGCTCGCGATGGTCGCCTTGCTTGCGCGGTCCGCTCCGGCCCTCGGGCAATTCGGCGGTGGAAGCTCCGAGCCAATGGTCCGAATTGGATTCGGCGGCGGCGTGACGGTTCCCGTGTCCGACGCCGGGAACGCGCTCAAGACCGGCGTGAACGGCGCCGGTTTCGTACTGGTGAATCTGTTCGGCGCTGGTTTGCCCGCGCTGCGATTCGCGTTCACCTACGATCGATTCGACTACAAGCCGACGGCGGCCAACGGCGCCGTCGGTTCCACGAGCACCACGAATCCCGGGAGCAGCCAAATCTTCGGCGGTACCGGCGGAATAAAAATTCATCTTGTGCCTGGACCGGTCAGTCCGTACGCGATGGCGGGCATCGGCGCGTTCAACGTGCGGGACTTGGTCAACGCGACGAGCGGGTCGCAAACGACGATTTCCAACACGAACTTCGGCGTCGACGGCGGTGGTGGTATCGAGCTCAGGTTCGGGCGTCTGTCGGCGTTCGTCGAGGGGCGGCTTCAGAATGTCTTTACGCAAAGCAGCGGTTTGATCAAGCGAAGCTCGATACAGTCCTTTCCGGTCACGTTCGGGGTTCTCTTCTGAGCGACGGACCTTCGGCTAAGGAACGATCGGGCGCGCGCGCTTTTTCATCAGCGCTTCGATCTCCGCGATCTCGCGCGGCGCATTGCTCAGGCGTTCGAGACCGTTGTCCGTGATCAGATAGTCGTCTTCGATCCGGACGCCGGTCCCCTCGTACCGCGCCACCACGGGCCTCACCTTGGCGATGAACGCGCGGTTCTTCGGCGTGTCGGGGAGCGCGTCGAGCATGCGCGCGCTGACGTAGATTCCCGGTTCGATCGTGAACACGTCGCCGGGCTGGTACACACGGTCGCCGTACGAGAACTGCGCCGGATCGTGCACCGCGAGCCCCAGTCCATGGCTGATGCCGTGGATCATCCACAGCATTCCCTGCTGGCACGTCGATGGCGCGCGCGCGCAGTTCGCCTGCCATGGAGGATCGAAGGTCGCGTCCTCGCTCTCGATCAACCCGAGCTTCGCGAGCCCGCGGGCGCGGACCGCGACGGATGAGTCCTGCGCCGCCGCCGCCGGCTTCCCGGGACGCGCGTTTCTCTCCGCGGCTGCCTGCGCGTCGCGAACGAGCTGATACATCGCGCGCTGCTCGGGCGTGTACGTGCCGCTCACGGGAATCGTCCGCGTGATGTCCGCCGCGTAGCCCTCGTACTCGGCCGCCGCGTCGATGACGACCACGTCGCCCGGTTTCGTCTCGCCGCGGTCTTTCATGTAGTGAAGCTGCGTCCCGTTCAGTCCGGAGCCGACGATCGACCCGTATGCAGGACGCGACCCGCCGAGGCGAGTGAACGTGTATTCGAGCACGGCCTGTAGCTCGTACTCGTGCGACGGGACGGGCGCCGTCATCGCCGCGCGATGCCCTTCGGAGCTGATCTCCGCCGCCTTTCTCAGCAGCGCGATCTCCGCGACGCTCTTCTTCGCGCGAAGCTGGTCGACGAAAGGCGCGGCGTCCTTCGCCGTGAGACCCGGGTGCTTGGCGACCAGCGATCGTGTGAATACGCGTCCGCGGGTGAGCGAATCCGCACGCGAAAAATCGGCGTCCTCGAAATCGTCGAGCGTGTAGAGCGGAAGGCCCACGGCGGCCAACGAGTCGGCGACGGCTCCGATCGACGCGAACGACCGCGCCTGCACGCCCAGCGTCTTCTCGACCGACGTCGAATCGGGGCGCCAGCCGTAGTAGAACGCGGCACGAGGATCCGCGGGCGTGAGAAACAGCGTCGTCGTGCCGGCCCCGCGGCGAACGACCATCACCATCGCCGCGTCGGGCTCGTCGAAGTTCGTGAGATAGTGAAAGGCCGGCAGCTGATGAAACGGACCGAAATCCGTGATCGGCGTCCGCCCGCCGAACGCGATCACGAACCCGCTGTCGATCCGCTTTGCCAACGCCTCCCGCCGCGCCGCGAACTCGCGCTGGCTGATCTGCGCCGCGACCGGCATCGCCGCTATCGCGAGGAGCATGCAACAGCGCGCCGCCGTTTTCAGTCGGAACACCGTCGTTCCTCCCTGCTAGTTGTGGTTGTCCCGGTCCACCGGTCCACCGCTCTACCCGTTTACGGATTCACCTTCGCGTTCTCCGGAAGCAGCACGAACCGCGCGTAGTTCTTCGTGTCGAAGTATTTCTTCGCCGCGTCCTGAATCTGCGCGGCGGAGAGCCCGGCCAACATTTGATCGTACGGCTTGAGCAACCCGGCGATGTCTTCGCCCGCCTGTCGTCGAGCCAGGATGTTCGCCACCCAGTAGCCGTTCTGCTTGACCTCGACCTCGCGAGCGCGCGTGAGCTGCTCCTTCACCTTGGCGACGTCGACCGCCGACGGCACGTTCGCCTTGAGCGAATCGATCATCGCGAACACGGTCTTGCTCAGGAGCTCGACGTTCTCGGGCGACGAGTTGAACTGAACGGTCAGCTCGTACTCCTGGCGCGGGATGCGGCCGCACCCTCCGCCGAAGCTCGGGCTGTACGTTCCACCCAGCTTCTCGCGCAGCGTCTCGTCCAGCTTGATGCGGAAATATTCGACGAGCGCGCGGAACGCGAAGCGGGTCTCGGGCGCGTACGTGCACGCGCCGGTGAACTCGATCAGCGTGTTCGCCTTCGGCTCGACGCCTTTGCGCACGACCTTCTCCACGATGCCTTTCGGCGGCGATCCGCCGTTGTCGCGGAAGGTCTCGTCCTTGTGGGTCGACGGCAGCGACGCGATGTACTTCTCGACGAGCGGCTTGAGCGTCATCGTGTCGACGTTGCCGACGAACAGGAACGTGAAGTTGCCCGCGTCCGCGAACCGGTCCTTGTAGAACGTCAGCGACTTGTGCGGATCGAGCTCGGCGAACACCGGCGCCGTGAGGGGACGCGCCCGGAAATTGTGCTGCGCCATCGTCCAGCTCACGGTGTCGCCGAACACTTGATCGGGATCGTTCCCCTTGTCGGCGAAGAAGGCCGCCGCCTGATTCTTCCACGCGCCGAATGCCGACGTATCGAGTCGCGGCGCCGTAAAGTCGAGGTACGCGAGCTGGAAGAGCGTCTCGAGGTCCTTGGGCGACGCGTGGCCGCTCAGGGCTTCGCCCGTTTCACTGATCGACGGGCTGACGCCGGCGGCCTTGCCCGCGAGCTTCTTCCCGAGATCGACCGCACTGAAGTCGCCGATGCCGCTCAGCCCGACCACGCTCGACGCGAATGCCGCCGAGATGTAGTCCGGATCGGACGCGAGCGACGAACCCCCCATTGCCGACGCGCTGAACAAGACCTCGTCGTCCTTGAAGTCGGTCGGCTTCACCAGCACGTGCGCGCCGTTGGATAGCGTCCAGTCCGTGACGCTCACCGCCGGAATCGTCTTCGTCGCCACGATCTTGCCGGGCGCGGGGTCGTTCGCCACCAGCGCCGCTCCCGACAGATTCTCCGTGTACGCCACGACCGGCGTCTTCCCCGCGCGCTCGAACACCGCCTTCAATTCGGCGGCCGTCGGCACCTTCACGCTGTCCTTCGCCGGCGACTCCGCGATGATCACCCGATTCTCGTCCGTGATCCATGTGCTGGCCATCTTGTTCACTTCGGCGAGCGTGATCGTCGGCACCAGTTGCTGGACGAGCTTGTACTCGTACTCCACGCCGGGGAACGGCTCGCCGGTCAGATAGTTGTCGATGTACTCCTGCACGTACGACCCCGACTGCGTCTTGTCACGCTCGGCGTAGGCCCGCTCGTAGCCGCGCAGCATGTTCTGCTTCGCGCGATCCAGTTCGCTCTGCAGGAATCCGAACTCGTCGACGCGCTTGGCCTCGAGCAGCAGCGCCTCGAGCCCCTTGTCGATCGTTCCGTTCTTGACGTTCGCCGAAAGCGTGAACGCGTCGCTCTCGCGCCCGATGAACGATCCCTTCGACGCGTCGGCGCCGAGGAACGGCGCGTCCGGCTTCTGCGAGATCTCTTCGAGCCGCGCGTTCAGCATCGAGAGATAGAGCCGCTCCATCAGGTCGCGCCGGTAGTCCCCGACCGTCTTCGTCTTCTCGAGCGGAAGCTTGAACATGAGGCTCGCGTCGGAGCCTTGGGCCTCCTTGTCCGACGCGACCGCGATCAGCGGTTCCTTGTTGGGCGGCACTGTGATCGTCGGGCGCTTGGTCGGATTCACCGCCTTGGGAATTCCGGCGAAGTGCTTCTTGATCTCCGCTTCGATCGCCGCGGGATCGAAGTCGCCCACCGCGATCACGGCTTGAAGGTCCGGGCGATACCACGTCTTGTAGAACGAGCGGACGCGCGCCGGCGTCGCCGTCATGATGCTCTGTTCGTTGCCGATCGGCAGGCGGTCCGCATAGAGCGAACCGCGCAGCGCGATCGGCAGCCACTGGTGCAGCATGCGATCGCTCGCGCCCTTTCCGAGCCGCCACTCCTCGCGTACTACCCCGCGCTCGTCGGTGACCTCTGATGAGTCGAACAGCTGCCCGCGCGCCCAGTCCTCGAGGATCGTGAACGCCTGGTCCACGATGCGCGCCGTGTCGGTCGGAATCGGGAGGATGTAGACCGTCTCGTCGAAGCTCGTGTACGCGTTGAGGTCCGCCCCGAACCGCACACCGATGGACTGCAGGTACTTCACGAGATCGTTGTGGTTGAAATGCGTCGTCCCGTTGAACGCCATGTGCTCGACGAAGTGCGCGAGCCCGAGCTGGTTCTCGTTCTCGAGCACGGAGCCGGCGTTTTCGACGAGCCGCAGCTCCGCGCGTTTCTCCGGCTTGTGATTGACGCGGATGTAGTAGCGGATGCCGTTCGGCAGCGTACCGACGCGGACCTTCGGGTCGGTCGGCAGCGGCGAGGACGCCGACGGCGCGGCCGAAGCGGTCGGCCGCGGCGGCGTTTGTTGCGCGCCCGAAGGCGCGATGGCGGCCAGAGAAACGAGCGCGGCCGTAGCGAAGCGGATGGGGGTGTTGGACATGGTCGAATGTTACCCGGTCGAAGCGTTCCCGTTGCCCTCGGAACTTGTCGGACTCGGCGATTCGTTTAGGTTCACCGCGCCGGTTGCCGAGTCGACGCAGATTCGCGGCCAAATTCTGCCTCGAATTCATATGAGGATCGGGACCGAGATGCGACGTCGCGCCGCGAGTCATACAATCGCCTTACTCTTTGGAATCAGCCTTCTTTCGTGCTCGGAAAACCCCGTCGCGCCCTCGCGGCTCAGGCCGGGCACGGCGCGACTCGATGAATCGGCGACCCGCCCGTCGATCGTCATCAGCCAGATCTACGGCGGCGGCGGAAACTCCGGCGCGCCGCTGAAAAACGATTTCATCGAGCTGTTCAACCCGGGCGGCGTCGCGGTTTCGGTTGCGGGATGGAGTGTGCAGTACGCATCCTCCGCCGGCACGACGTGGCAGGTGACGAACCTGTCGGGAACGATCCAGCCGGGTGCCTACTACCTCGTGCAGGAAGCGGCGGGCAGCGGCAACGTCGCCGCCCTCCCCACGCCAGACGCGATCGGCACCATCGCGATGTCGTTGAGCGATGGCAAGGTCGCGCTCGTCCAGTCCACGACGGCGCTCGCCGGCTCGTGCCCGACGGCGCTCGATCTGGTCAGCTTCGGAACCGGGAACTGCCCCGCCTCGCCGACCAACGCCGCACCTCAGCTCAGCAACACGGCCTCGGACAGCCGAAACGACAGCGGCTGCGCGTACACGGCGAGTCCGAGCGTCGATTTCACCAAGGGCGCCCCCGCACCGCGCAACAGCGCGACGCCGGTCCATGTGTGCCCGGGCGCGCTGCCACTTGGACCGCTCGATCACGTCGTCATCGGCGGCCCGGCGAGCCTTTCGCTCACCGTCGGAACGAACACGACCCTCGTCGCGACACCGCAAGACGCCAACAACCAGACGGTGCCCACGGCGACCGTGAGTTGGTCATCGAGCAACGGCGCCGTGGCGAGCGTCGATCCCCAGTCCGGCAAAGTCACGGCCGTCGCCGCCGATCCGAATCCGGTGACCATCACCGCGACGGCCACCGACAACGCCATCATCGTCGCGGCGAGCGTGCAGGTCACCGTCACGACGCCGGAGATTCACTTCATCGACGTCGGCTATTCGTCGACGAGCATCGTCCCCGGGTTCCAGGCGCAGATCTTCCTCACGGCCCGCGTCTCGAACGGCGGCACCGTTGTGCCTGCGACGTTCACGGTCGAGGCACTCGACCCGACGATTGCCACCGTTCTCACGCCCTCGAACGGCGCCTTCATCATCAATGCGGTCGCCGCACCAACCGTTCCCGGGACCAAACCGCGGCTCAAGATCACCGCGACGCCGGTCGGAGGCGGCACACCCGACGTGTTCACCACCGGGTCGTCGACCTCCATCACGGTCGAGACTCCGGTCAGTGCGTCGCCGTCGATCTACGCCAAGAACGACGAATTCGGCGACCCCACGCCGGCGAACGGCTCGAACCCCGACGACCTGCTGATCTCACGCCTGCAGTACGTGGTGTCGTACAACGAATCGCGCGGCACGCCCAACTGGGTCTCGTACGAGCTCGATAGCCGGCAGTTCGGAACCGAGAACCGGTGCAACTGCTTCACGGCCGACCCGAACCTGGCCGCGGCCAAGCAGATCTTCACCTCCGACTACACCGACGGAGGATTCGATCGCGGCCACATGACGCGTTCGGCCGATCGCACGACCACTAACGTCGAGAACGCGAACACCTTCTATCTCACGAACGTCGTCCCGCAACAAGCCGATCTCAATCAGGGCGTGTGGGCGCAATTCGAGAACACGCTGGGCGACTCGGCCGACGCGGGGCGCGCGGTCTACATCATCGTCGGCCCGCTCTACAGCCAGACGCACGGACTCACATTCCTCAAAAACGAGGGGAAGGTCGCCATCCCCGACAGCACCTGGAAAGTCGCGATCATCGGCCCGCGCATCGCCGGCGTGCCCTTCAAGCTCGGCGACATCCAGACGTGGGACGATCTCGCCGGCCTCTCCGTGCTTGCCGTCAACATGCCCAACGTCGCCGGCGTTCGAAACGACCCCTGGCAGAAGTACCTCACCACGATCGACAAGATCGAAACCGCCACGGGTTACGACTTCTTGTCGCTGCTCCAGACTGCCTACCAAGACGCGGTCGAAGCCGGGGATCGGCCACCGGTGGCCAGCTTCTCGACGAGCGGAACCGCCAACGAAGGCTCGTCGCTCAAATTCGATGCGTCGGCGAGCACCGACCCCGACCTCGGACGCGCCGATCTCGGACGCACCGAGGCGCTCACCTACACCTGGCATTTCAGCGACGGCGGGCAAACGTCCGGCAAGGTCGCGTACCACACGTTCCACGACAACGGCTCGTTTACGGCGACGCTCACGGTGGCCGACGCCTTCGGCTGGGAGAAGAGCTCGGCGCAGAACGTGGTCGTCGCGAACGTCGCGCCCGTCGTCACCTTCGGCGCGACGACCCCGACCTCGATTCTCTCCGGTGACGCCGTCGGTGTATCGGGAAGCTTCACCGACCCGGGCGACGACGCCGCGTGGCACTCGCTCATCGACTGGGGCAACGGCACGACGACATCGTCGACTCTCAACGCATCCGGCGCGTCGATCACCGGATCGTCCACCTTTCTTGCCCTCGGCAGCTACACGGTGACACTCTCCGTGACCGACAAGGACGGTGCCACCGGAATGAAGTCGCTCACCGTGAACGTCGCCCCGCGGCCGGTTCCGACGAGCATTGATGTGGGGTCGATCAACCTCAACGGCAACGGAAACGGCAACGTCACGCTAACGCTCACGAACGGCTCAGGTGTCGACGTTTCCTTGGTCGACGTCTCGTCGATTCGCCTGGGAACGGTGGGCGTCATCCAGAATCGGAACGGCTTCCAAGCCGATCTGCAGGGCAACACGCTGACGCTCCATTTCAGCCGGCGTGCTCTGATCGACGCGGGCGTAGTCGCGGCGTCCACCACGACGCTCACCCTCACCGGTTCGCTCACGACGGGCGTCCAGATCGCCGCGCAGTTGAACATCGATCCGCACTAACCCCGGTGGATTACCGGCGGGCGCGGTTGCCCGCCGGTCGCCCCGACGGCAATTTCAGCGGCGAGCTGAAACTCCGTCGAGGATCCATGCGAACCCGAATTCTTGCCGTGTCGGCGACTTTCGCCGCCACGTTGTCCCTGCCGTCGATGGCGCAGCAGCGCGTCGTCACCGCCGCCGACTACGCGCGCGCCGAGCGATTCATGTCGTACGAGACGACACCGCTCGTCTTCGGGACGGCGGTTCGTCCGGCGTGGCTCCCCGACGATCGCTTTTGGTATCGGAGCGTCGCCGCAACCGGCGCGGACCTCGTCGTCGTCGATCCGGCGCGGGCCACCCGGACATCGGTCTTCGGGGATGCGCGGCTCGCCGGCGCCGTCGCCACGGCCCTCGGCGCATCGACCGCGGCGCTGAGCCAGGCGACGACTCAGGCGTCGTTGAACGCCGACGGCAAGTCCGTCATCGTCGCGATCGCCGGTCGATCCGTGACCTGCGATGTGGCGACGGCGACCTGCCAACCGGCGACTGAGTCGGCCGCTGGCGGTCGCGGAGCCGGCCGCGGCGGACGTGGTGGGGGCGGCGCAGGCGGGCGCGGGCGCGGTGCCTCGGCGCGCGCACCCGAGACGATGTCTCCCGATGGCAAGCGCGGCGCGTTCATTCGCGACTGGAATCTCTGGGTGCGCGACGTCGCGACGGGTCGCGAGACGCAGCTCACGCACGACGGCGTCAAGGATTTCGGGTACGCGACCGACAACGCGGGTTGGGCCGCCAGCGACCGGGCGATCCTCGTGTGGTCTCCGGATTCCAAGAAGATCGCGACGTTCCAGCAGGATCAGCGCGGCGTCGGCGAGATGTACCTCGTCAGCACGCAGGTCGGGCACCCCGAGCTTCGCGCGTGGAAGTACCCGCTGCCCGGCGACAGCGTCATCCCGACGATTTCGCGCGTGATCATCGATGTGAGCACCGAGGCGCCCCGCATCGTCCGGCTTCAGATGCCGCCCGACCCGCACCGCTCGACGCTCTGCGACAACGTCGCCTGCCGCGGCGGAGAGTGGTCAGACGTCGAGTGGTACCCCGACGGTTCCCATCTCGCGTTCGTCTCCACATCTCGCGACCACAAGCACGAAGCGCTGCGCGTCGCCGACGCCAATACCGGCGCGATCCGCGACGTCCTCGAGGAGACGGTCAAGACGCAGTTCGAGTCCGGCAACGGCCGCGTCAACTGGCACGTGCTCCCGGCGTCGAACGAAGTGATCTGGTTCTCCGAGCGCGACGACTGGGGTCAGCTGTACCTGTACGACCTCACGACTGGAAAGCTCGTTCGACAGATCACGAGCGGGGTCGGGAACGTCACGCAGTTGCTTCGCGTCGACGAGAAGGCGCGAACGCTGTACTTCGCCGGAGTCGGCAAGGAGTCGGGGCGTGACCCCTACTTCAGGCATTTCTACAAGATCGGAATGGACGGCAAGGGGCTCGCCCTGCTCACGCCCGAAAATGCCGATCACGACGTTTCTCTCTCTCCGTCGGGCAAGTACTTCGCCGATACGTACTCGACGCCGGCGCAACCGCAGACGACGGTGTTGCGCGACGCCGGCGGGAAGCTGCTGCTCGCCGTCGAGAAGGCCGACATCTCTCGCTTGCTCGCCACGGGGTGGAAGCCTCCGGTTCCCATCACGGTCAAAGCCCGTGACGGAAGGACGGACCTCTACGGTCTCATGTTCGTCCCGACGTCGCTCGACTCGAGCAAGAAGTACCCCATCATCAACCACATCTATCCTGGACCGCAGACAGGCTCCGTCGGCGGCCGAACCTTCAACCCCGCGCGCGGCGACGCGCAGGCATTGGCCGAGTTGGGTTTCGTCGTCATGGAGCTCGACGGAATGGGCACGCCCTGGCGCTCGAAAACGTTCCACGATTTCTACTACGCGAACATGGGCGACAACACGCTCCCCGATCAGATCGCCGGCATGAAGGAGCTCGCAAGCCGCTACAAGTGGATCGACCTCGATCGCGCCGGGATCTACGGCCACTCGGGCGGCGGGTTCGCGACGGCCGACGCGATGTTCCGCTATCCGGATTTCTTCAAGGTCGGCATCTCCGAATCCGGCAACCACGACAACCGCGAATACGAGGACGATTGGGGCGAGCGCTATCAGGGCCTGCTCACCTCCGGCCCCAACGGCGGCAACAACTACGACGACCAGGCCAATCAGAATCTGGCCAAGAACCTCAAGGGCAAGCTGCTGCTCGCGCACGGCACGCTCGACAACAACGTGCCGCCGAACAACACGCTGCTCGTCGTCGACGCGTTGATCAAGGCCAACAAGGATTTCGATCTCCTCATGCTGCCGAACCAGGCGCACGGGTACGCCAGTGAGGCGAACTACATGACCCGTCGCCGTTGGGACTACTTCGTGAAGAACCTGCTCGGCGCGGAACCGCCGAAAGAGTACGAACTGGGACCGAAGCCGCAGGGACGCACGACGCCCTGACCGCGGTTTGACACCCGAAACCGTCGATCCAACCAAACCCCAGAGCTCGTTGAGCGATTCCCGGTAGGCAGACGCTCTGGCGTCTGCCGTCGACCGTGCCCCTCCGAAACGCTGTGCTCGTCTTGAAGAACGTGGCGGTCGTGGCACGAATTCATCTACAGTCTCGACGGCATGCAATGGCAACGCCCTAGAATGGCCGCGCGAATCGAGGACTACGCTCTCATCGGTGACTGCGAGACCGCCGCGCTCGTTTCGCGCGACGGATCCATTGATTGGCTGTGCTGGCCGCGGTTCGACTCGCACGCCTGCTTCGCCGCGCTCCTCGGCGGCCCCGAGCAGGGACGCTGGCTTCTCGCGCCCGCCGACGCCAACACAAAGACCACGCGGCAATACCGCGACTCGACGATGATTCTCGAAACGACCTTCGAGACCAGCGAGGGCGCGGTCATGGTCATCGACTTCATGCCGCTCCGCGACGGCGAGTCGAATGTCGTCCGCACCGTGATCGGCCTGCGTGGCTCCGTCGCCATGAAGACGCAGATCATCATGCGCTTCGGCTACGGCTCCATCGTGCCGTGGGTGAGTCGACTGGACGACGGAACGCTGCGCGCGATCGCCGGGCCGGACATGATCATCATCAAGTCGCAGGTTCCGGTGCGCGGCGAAGGCCTCACCACGGTGGCCGACTTCACGGTTTCCGAGGGCGAGCGGGTGTCGTTCGTGATGACCTGGGGACCGTCGCATCTCGCGGCGCCAAAACCCGTCGATCCCGACCACGCGCTCGAGTTCACCGAGCGCTTTTGGACGACGTGGGCCGCCGAGTGCCGGTACACCGGACAATGGCGCGACGCGGTCATGCGATCCGTCCTCACGCTCAAGGCGCTCACCTACCGACCCACCGGCGGAATCGTCGCCGCTCCTACGACGTCGCTGCCCGAGCAGATCGGCGGCGTTCGCAACTGGGACTATCGCTATTGCTGGCTGCGCGATGCGACGCTGACCCTCCTCGCGCTCATGGACGCCGGCTATTTCCGCGAGGCGGCGGCGTGGCGCGACTGGCTGCTGCGCGCCGCGGCGGGAAGTCCCGACCGTGTGCAGATCATGTACGGGCTGAGCGGCGAACGGATGCTCCACGAGTGGGAAGTCCCCTGGCTGCCGGGATACGAGAACTCGAAACCCGTCCGCGTCGGCAATGCCGCCCACCAGCAGCTCCAGCTCGACGTCTACGGCGAAGTGATGGACGCCCTCCACCAAGCTCGGCGCGGAGGACTCCCGGAGACACCCGAAGCCTGGGCGTTCGAGAAGGCTCTGCTCGGCCAACTCGAGAAGATGTGGCAGCGCCCCGACCAGGGAATCTGGGAAGTGCGGGGCGCGCCGCAGGACTTCACGCATTCCAAGGTCATGGCATGGGTCGCGTTCGACCGTGCCATCAAGAGCGCCGAGCAATTCAACCTCGATGGACCGCTCGACCGGTGGCGAACGCTGCGCGACGCCATCCACGAGGAGGTCTGCAGCCGCGCCTATGACGAATCGATCGACGCGTTCGTGCAATCGTATCAATCGCGGATCGCCGACGCGGCGACGCTCCTCATCCCGCTCGTCGGTTTTCTCCCCGCCGACGACCCGCGGGTCGCGGGCACCGTCGCCTTCGTCGAAAAGCATCTCCTCGTCGATGGCCTCGTGCTGCGCTACGACAGCGAGCACACTGACGACGGCCTGCCTCCCGGCGAAGGCGCGTTTCTCGCCTGCAGCTTCTGGCTCGCCGACAACTACATCCTGCTCGGCCGTCGCGACGATGCGCTGCGGCTCTTCGAGCGGCTCCTCTCGCTGCGCAATGACCTCGGCCTGCTCTCCGAGGAATACGACCCGCGTCTCCAGCGGCAGGTGAGCAACTTTCCGCAGGCCTTCTCGCACATCGCGCTGCTCAGCACCGCGTTCAACCTCGGCCACGCCGAACATCAGCACGCGCCACGCCCGGCCGAGCAGCGGCCGAACCATGCGACCCACCACATTCCGGCCTGACCGCGGCCACTCAGCGGATTAGCGCGACTCCATTCCCGGGCGTAGGAAAACGCACGAACACTTCCGGATCGTGCCCCGGCACGATCAGGCGCGGGTCCGACGCGAGGCCCAGCATCCGCGTCTGCGTCCGAAGATTCGACGCCGAGTCGAGCGTTTGAGCGATCGGGACGTGCTTCGCGAAGTTCTCGTAGAGGTAGGCGTTGTCGGAAGCCAGCACGACGGTGCCGGCGGCCGTGGTCACCGTCGCGAACTGCGACGCGAACGTGTGCTTGCCGCCCGTGTACACGGTGATCCCCGGAATGATTTCTTTCCCGTCGCCGTCGACCAGCATCACGCGCCCGTCGTGCGCGATGCCGGCGAGGACCTTGGCGTCGGCGGCGTCGATCGCCCGGTCCTTCACGACGCCAGACGAATCGAGGTGGTGCTCGAATTCCTCGCGCTGAATCCAGACCTTCGCGCGCGGGAACAGGTCGATTCCGTCCAGATGATCCCAGTGGACGTGGCTCACGATGACGTCCGTCACGTCTTCGGGTTTGATGCCGAGCTTGGCGATCGCATCACTCGGTGGCGTGAAATCCGTCGGATGCCAACGGCTCACGAGGTCGGCGCGATGGAATCCGGCGTCGACGAGGATCGTGCGCCCGCCGCCCTTGATCACCCAGACCATCATCGCGAGGTCCATGCGCCGGCTCGTGTCGGCGCCCGCGATCAAACCCGACACGCGGAAGCGCGGCAGGGTCGCGTAGCGAACCGCGTAGACCTCGTACGCCGGCGGTGCTTTGGTGGGCACCGTCGCGATTCCAAGAGACAGGACGGCGAGCAGCGAACCGCGCGACGAGGCAGAGATCACTCGTTTCTCCCTAATCGAAGTCCTTGCCGTAGCGCCGCCCTGTGTGGCGGTAGCCGATACGCTCGTAGAACGCGTGCGCGCCCGTCCGCTGGAGTGCCGTGGTGACGACGATGCGATGGCATCCCCGCGCGTACGCCCATCGCTCCGCCTCCTCGACCAGCGCGCGCCCGACGCCGCGTGAGCGCTGCGACTCGTCGACGACGAGCAGCGTGAGCTGCGCGATCGGCGCTTCGTGGTTGATCGTATGGCGAAGGTGGACCGTGGCCAAACCGATCGGGCCTTCTCCGGCGTCGGCGACGAGAGCGCGGGCATTCGGATCGCGCTGCAAGCGAACGAGCCGTTGCGGCATCGCGCCCGACTGCGCCGGGTAGCCGAGCTGCTCGCAGAGCCGCGACAACGCCTCGGCGTCTTCGGCGCGCGCGTCGCGCACCGAGCCGCTCAGTACTTGGCGAGATAGCTCTCCAGTTCCCATGCGCTCACCTGAGTGATGTATTCACGCCACTCCTGACGCTTCGCGGCGACGAAATGCGACGCGATGTGCTTGCCCAGCGCGTCCGCGATCACCTCGTCCTTCTCGAGCTCGTCGAGCGCCTCATTGAGGTCGTGCGGCAGATCGTCGATGCGCAGCCGGCGCTTCTCTCGAAAGCTCATCTCCCAGATGTTCTCGTTCACCGGCTCGCGATGGTCGGCCTCCGTCTCGATCCCGTCGAGCCCCGCCGCGAGCATGACGGCGAGGGCGAGATAGGGGTTGGCCGCCGGGTCCGGCATCCGCAGCTCGACCCGCGTGCCCGCCTCGCGCCGATCCGGAACGCGAATCAGCGGCGAACGGTTGCGCATCGACCACGCGACGTTCACCGGCGCTTCGTACCCGGGCACGAGGCGCTTGTACGAGTTGACGAGCGGATTGGTGATCGCGCACATCCCCCGGGCGTGCCGCAGCAGCCCGCCGATGTAATGCAACGCGGTCTTCGACAACTCCCACTCGGCGTCCTCGTCCCAGAACGCGTTCGTGCCACCGCGAAACAGCGACTGATGCGTGTGCATCCCGCTGCCGTTCTGTCCGAAGATCGGCTTGGGCATGAACGACGCGAGCAATCCGAATTGCGTCGCCACGTGTTTCACGACGAAGCGGAACGTCGCGATGTTGTCCGCGGTCCTGATGGCGTCGGCGTAGCGGAAGTCGATCTCGTGCTGACCGTGCGCCACCTCGTGGTGCGCGGCCTCCACCTCGAAGCCCATCTGTTCCAGCGTGTCCACCATCGCGCGGCGCGCGTCTTCGCCGAGGTCGGCCGGCGCCAGGTCGAAGTAGCCGCCGACATCGTGGGTCGCCGTCGTGGCTTCCCCCGAGGCGTCCGGCCGAAAGAGAAAAAACTCGGCTTCCATTCCCGCGTTCATCGCGAAGCCCATCGCTTTCGCCTTGCGCACGACGGCCTTGAGCCGCCCGCGCGGATCCCCCGCGAACGGCTCGCCGCTCGGGCTGTGGATGTCGCAAATCAGCCGGCAGATCCGCTTGTCCTTCTCGCCCCATGGGTACACGAGGAACGTGTCCAGATCCGGCGCGAGGAGCATGTCCGACTCCTCGATCCGGACGAACCCCTCGATCGACGAGCCATCGAACATGATGTCGCCCGCCAGCGCTTTCTCGAACTGCGACGACGGAATCTCGACGTTCTTGTTGATGCCGAGGATGTCCGTGAACTGGAGGCGCATGAAGCGCACACCCAGCTTTTCCGTCAGCTCGAGGATGTCGTTGATCGACGCGCCGGCGGTATCTGGTGTGAGTGAACGGGAGTGCGGCGTCGGATCGTCCTCGCGACTTCGGCGGTGGGTGGGCGGGGGCGCTGAAACGTCGGCTCAACGCTAAGCCAACGCGAAGGTGATTGTAAGTCGGAATCGCGAGGCACCCGAACAGTCGTGTAGCTTTATCGAATGGATCAGACTTCCCCTTCCCCGGCACCGTCGGCCGCGCAGACCTGTCCATCGTGCGGCGCCGCGGCGAGCGGGAGGTTCTGCTCCGCTTGCGGCGCCGCCCTCGTCGGCATGCCCTGCGCATCTTGCGGAGCGCAGCTTACGCCGGGCGCAAAGTTCTGCCATCGGTGCGGCACGCCGGCGGGACAGGCGGCTCGCGACGAGCGAAGCTTCTCGTCCGCGTTGCCGTGGGGGGTCGCCGCGATCGCGTTGGTCGCGTTGATCGCGCTCGTCGCCGGGCAACGGTTCGGACGAAGCGCGGGCGACGATGCGCCACAGACGCAAGCGGCGGCCGCACCCGCGGGCGCGGTCGGCCAACCGCCGGATCTGTCGAGCATGACGCCCGAGGATGCCGCGGCCCGCCTCTACGACCGTGTGATGAGCCTGCACGAGCGCGGGCGCGCCGACAGCGTGCAGATGTTCGCGCCCATGGCTATGCAAGCCTACGAGATGCTCGGCAAGCTGAATCTCGACCAGCGCTACGACCTCGGACGGATCGCTGCCGTCGCCGGCGATTCAGCGGCGGCCCGCGCGCAGGCGGATACGATTCTCGCACAGCATCCGAACCATCTGCTGGGCCTCATCCTGGCGGGCAACGCGGCGCGGATGCGGAACGACGTCGCGGCGGAGCGCGGCTTCCACGACCAGCTCGTCGCCGCGGCACCCGCGGAGCGCGCCAAGCAGCTCGCCGAGTACACGATGCACGAAAACGACATCACCATCGCGCTCGACGCGAAGCGGCCATGACCACGACCATCCACGTCGCCCACAGCCCGGATTCCGACGATGCCTTCATGTTCTATGCATTGGCGTCGGGGAAGATCGACACGGAAGGACTCACCTACGTGCACCAACTGCAGGACATCGAGACGCTCAACCAGCGCGCGATGCGCGGCGAGCTCGAAGTCACCGCGGTCTCGATCCATGCGTACGCGTATCTCGCCGACTCGTACGCGCTGTTGCCACACGGCGCCTCGATGGGCGATCGCTATGGGCCTCGCCTCGTCGCGCGATCAGCGGTCTCCAGAGCCGACATTCGCGGCAAACGGATCGCGGTTCCGGGGCTGATGACCAGCGCGTACCTGGCGATGCGGCTGTTCGAGCCGGTGTTCGAACCCGTCGTTACTCCGTTCGACGAAATCGAGAACGCCGTCGCGGACGGTTCGGTGGACCTCGGCCTCTTGATCCACGAGGGACAGCTCACGTTCGCGGACCGCGGCCTGCACTTGATCCAGGACCTCGGCGAGTGGTGGTTCGGCGAGACTGGATTGCCGCTTCCCCTTGGCGGCAACGTCGTCAGAAAGGACCTGGGCGACGACCTGACGCGCAAGATCTCACGGCACCTTCGCGACAGCATCGCGTATGGATTGGAGCACCGCTCGGCGGCTCTCGACCACTCGATGCAGTACGCGCGGGGCCTCGATCGCTCGAAGGCGGATGCCTTCGTTGGCATGTACGTGAACGACTGGACGCTCGACTACGGCGAAGCCGGTCGCCGCGCCGTCCGTCAGTTCCTGCAGCGCGGCGTCGAGGCCGGGATCATCGCGAAACCGGTCGCGATCGAGTTCGTCGACTAGTCCCGTCGAGGCTTCGCCCTCGTCTCGCCGCCGCCGCGAGTCTCCTTGACGCGGCCCCCGGTCAGGTATACTAAGGCGTTGCGACGAGCCGATTCGCAGGACTCGGACGCGCGCGGCCTTGATCGTAGCAGCGGGCCGTCATTCCAATTCTCTGATCACAATAACCTCTCAGGAGGCGTGCATGCCGTTGGATGACGAGGTGCGCGGGAAACATCAGTTCTCCGATCGCGACGACGACGTCGACGATCTGGGATACGGTGGTGGCGGCGGCGGCGGCAGCGCGTCGTATGACGACGACGACGAGGAAGACGGCGGTTGGATGACCCACAAGGACGAAAGCGACGACCTGTGGGACAGCACCGACGACGTCGACGACGACGACGAGGAGACGACGGTCGAGGCGGTCGAGGAAGACGAGGAGGCTGAAATCTTCGGCGCCGCGAAACCGCCGCGCGCCCGTCCGTCAGCGGCGAGCGCGCCGTCCGCTGTCGCCGCGGAAAAAGGCGCCGCCAAAAAAGCTGCCGCGCCCGCCGCGAAACCGGTGGCGAAAGCCGCCCCCCCGAAGCCGGCGGCGAAGGCCGCCCCCCCGAAGCCGGCGGCGAAGGCCGCCCCCCCGAAGCCCGCGATGAAGGCCGCTTCAAAACCGGCGAAGAGCGCCGCGAAGCCCGTGAAGAAGGCGGCCAAAAAAGCCGCCACCAAGACAGGCGCGAAAAAGGCCGCGAAGAAAGGCGCAAAACAAGCCAAGAAGGCCGCGAAAAAGGCGACCAAAAAGGCCGGCAACAAGAAGGGCGGCAAGAAAAAGAATCGCTGACCGGCGACGAGAACCGCGCGGCGGCGGGGCAGCGGCATGCATGCCCCGCTGCCGCGCTTTCGTTTGTCCGCCTCGCGCCGGCGTCCCCTCAACCTGGGACGCCACCTGGGTTATTGTACGAGGTCGGTCGACCGCCCCACCCCGCCCCACCTCTGAATCTCGTACACGTCCGCGCTCATGGCCGATTCGCCGATCATCCTCCTGCGCGCTCACGCTCGCCACGCCCCATGGAACGCCCGGGGCCTCGCGGCGCACGTGACCGCGCTCGTCGACGCGGCTGGCGTGCGGCCGACCAACGCGTCCGCCCGAGCCGCGCCGAGCGCCCGCTCGATCCGGTTCTACATAGCGAACGGTCTGCTGTCACGGCCGGAGGGTGCCGGGACCTCCGCCACGTACAACTACCGTCATTTCCTTCAACTGGTCGCGATCAAAATCCGACAGCGGGAAGGCGCGACTCTCGACGCTATCAAGAAAGAGATGGAAGACGCTACGGGCGACGCGCTCGAGCGACGAGTCGCCACCTCGCTGGCCGCCGCGCTCGGCGCGACCGTCGAGACGCGTAGAGGCGGCGCAGTCGGCGAGGAGGACAACCCGGCCAGCTGGCGCAGAATGCCCGTCGCCGACGGCGTCGAGCTCCACGTTCGTGACAACTCGCCCGCCTCTCGCGACGAAGCGCTCGTCGCGATGCGGGAAGCCGTTCGCGCGGCGCTCGGCCGCGAGGACATTCGATAAAGCGAGCCGGGATCGCCCCCCCGTCACTCGAGGACGCGCCTCCATGCCTGATCCAGTTCGCGCGGAATTCAGCGGATCGACGGTCCTATTGACGGGCGTAGGGGCGGACGGCCAGGTCGGGCAAGTTGTTGCGCGGGCCTTTGCCGAACGGGGCGCCTCGCTCGTGCTCGTCGACCGCACCCCGGACCACGTCGACGCGCGCGTCAATGAACTGACACGCGACGGTCTACTGGCCGCCGGGTATACGTGTGACCTCACCGACGGCGCCGCGGTGAAGACCCTCGTCGGCCGGATCCGCGAAAAACATGGCGATTCCATTCACGCGTGCGTCCACATGGCCGGCGGATTCGCGACGAGCGGCCCGGTCGCCGAGAGCACGGATGACATTTGGAATCGCCAGATCGCGATCAACCTGACGACCGCGTTCAACACCGCCCGCGCCGTTCTTCCGATGGTGCGCGCTGGAAAGGGAGCGATCCTGTTCTTCGCATCCGAGGCCGTGCTGCCCGGATCCACCGGAGCGCGCACGTCCGCGTACGCGGTCGCGAAGAGCGGCGTCGTCGCGCTGATGCGCGCCATCGCCGCGGAAGAACGACCCAACGGAGTTCGCGCCAACGCCGTCGCGCCGTCTTCGATTCGCACGGCGACGAATGTTCGCGACATGGGAGACAAGGCGAAGTACGTCGAGCGCGAACAGGTCGCGGACGTCGTCCTCTTTCTTTGCTCCCGGCGCGCGAGCGCGATCTCGGGGCTCGTGGTTCCCATCGCGTGACGCCCGGATCCTCGCCGCAATGACGCTGCCGGCGAAGCGCCGAACCCCGGCGCGAACGGTGCTCCTCGACCGTTCGCTCGAGGAGTTTCCGGTTTTCCGCCTGAGCGACACTCCCGACGAGCCCGCGCTCTCCTATCTCACGGAAGACGGCGGACGTTGGCGCGTGCTCGCCGCGCCCGGTGACCGCCTTCCCGGCACGTTCGACCAGGACGTCTACGTCGAGCTGATGCATCGATACCAGGAGTCCGGCGAACCCGCCGACGGAGTCCTCACGTTCACGTTGCACGCATTCCTGCGCTCGATGGGAAGGCAGGCCGACGGCCGAACGTACGAACAGTTGCGCGGCGCGCTCACTCGTCTCGAGCGAACGACGTTGCAGTCCGAGGGGAGTTACTTCGATGCCGCAGGCGACCGGCTGACCAATGCGACGTTCACGTTACTGACGTCGGTCGCGATCGAGCGCCGCCGATCGCGCGAAAGGGATCAGCTCGTTCTATTTCCCGGCGCGCCGAGCGCCGAGCCCGGCGAAGCTCGCGTCGTCATCTCCAGCATCGTGCGACAAAACGTGTCAGCGCGACATGTGATCCCCCTTGCCGTCGGCCGGTATCTCGCGCTTGCCTCGCCGGTGGCGCGGCGCCTCTACCGGCTCATCGAGCTGGCGCGAGCCGGCGACGTCCTCACATGGCGGGTATCCCTGGACCGCCTACGCGAGCAACTCCCACTCACACAACGCTATCCATCCCACCTTCAGCGAGTCCTCCAGCCAGCTCACGACCTGCTCCGAGAGGCCGGAGTGATTCGGGAGGCCGTCATTCGTCAACAACAGAGGGACTGGTTCGTCGACTATATGTTGGCGGGCAGGCGGGCAGAGCCGGGCTAACCGCCAAGCCACCGGTCGATGCGAACGATTCCGGGGTTCGTCGTGTACCATTTGAAACACCACTTATGGCCACCAAGCTCGACAAGACCATCCGGCGCGAGATCGAAATCGACGGTGAGGCGTACACCGTAGCGATTTCTCCCGACGGATTCCGCCTCACAAAAAAGCGGTTTCGGTCCGGCGTGGCATTATCCTGGAAGACGGTTTGGGCCCGTCACGGCGGAAACTCCGCCGAGCAGCCGGACGAGCCCGCCGTCGAGCAGCAATAAGCGCCTTTGCTGGTGCAACGGCGGGTTGTCGGCCGCTGTATACCTTCTAGACCCTAAGCTGGACTCGACGCATGCCTCGCATTCGAAAAGCCGCCTTCATCGGCGCATTGCTCGTCCCCGTGGTGGCCGGCGGGTTCCTGCTTCAAGCTCGCTCTCAACGCGAGGGCGCGGAGTTGCTCGATCAGGTGATGACGTTGGTCAACGACCGCTTCGTCGACACCCTCCCCGCGTCGGATGTCTATGAAAAAGCGGCGGCCGGACTCGTCAAAGAGCTCAACGATCCATACAGCGAGCTCCTCACTCCCAAGGACCTCAAGCAGTTCAGCAGCCGGACCGGCGGCCGGTACGGCGGACTCGGCATGCTCATCGAGCCCGAGCCCGAGACCAAGACGGTCCGCGTCGTGACGGTGTACCCCAACACGCCCGCCGAAGGCGGCGGAGTGCACGAGGGCGACCTGATCATCAGGGTCGATTCGCTTTCCACGCGCGGATGGACCATCAACCAGGTTTCTGATTCGCTCACCGGCACGCCGGGCACGAAAGTGAAGGTCTCCTTTGCCCGCGCCGGCGTCGCGACGCCGATCACCGGAACCTTCACGCGCGCGATCATCAACGTGCCGGCGGTTCCCTACACCATCACGCTCGGCAACAAGATCGGATACATCCCGCTCCAGCAATTCAACGAGAACGCCGCCGACAACGTGCAGGCCGCAGTCAAGCGGTTGGAGGACCAGGGCGCGCGTGGAATCATCCTCGACATGCGCGGCGATCCGGGCGGCATCCTCGAGCAGAGTTTGAAGGTCGCCAACACCTTCCTGCCCCAGGGACAACTCCTCGCCTCCGTGAAAGGACGCGAAGGCCCGATCCAGATCGAGATGGCCAAGGCCGCTCCGCTCGCGCCGACCGTTCCGCTCGTCGTCATGACCGACGATCGGACGGCATCAGCGTCGGAGATCGTGGCCGGCGCGCTTCAGGATCACGACCGCGCGCTCGTCGTTGGGCAGACGAGCTTCGGCAAGGGTCTCGTTCAGGGCGTCTATGATCACCTCGACGGCGGCTACGCGCTCAAGCTGACGACCGGCAAATGGTTCACGCCGAGCGGCCGCTCGATTCAGCGCCCGCGCAAGTTCCTGAACGGACAGTTCGTCGAGGAAACACCCGACTCCAACGAAACGAACGCGACGAAGAAGAACCGCCCGGCGTTCAAGTCCGACGCCGGCCGAACCGTCTACGGCGGCGGCGGCATCACGCCCGACGTCATCGTTCCGGACGATACGCTCACGACGCTCGAGCAGCAGTTCACGAAGGCGATCGCCCCGAAGAGCCAGGATGCGCGAACGGTGCTCGACGACTACAGCATGACGCTCGCGAAGTCCGTTTCGCCGACGTTCACCGTGCAACCGGCGTGGCTCAACGAGTTCTACAACCGGCTTCAGGCAAAAGGCGTCACCGTGGATCGCAAGACATATGATGGCGCGACCCGATATGTGAGCCGGCTGCTCGATCAGCGCGTCGCCCACTACGCTATGGGCGACTCGGCCGCCAAGCGTCGCGATCTGCCGTACGACGCGCCCCTGCGCAAAGCCATCGACCTGCTCGACAAGGGCGGTTCGCAGCGCGAGCTGTTCGCCATCGCGGGCGAGCCGCTGTCGCCCACGCGCTCTGTCCCGCCGGCGAAAAAGCCGTAAATTCAGGCATGCGAATCGAAACAGCGACCGCCGCCGCGATCTTCGCGGCGGCGGTTTGTTCTTGCGCCCATCCTCGCGGCGCGGCGCGTGCCCCGGCGGCTACCGTGGCGACGAGCGCGGCGACGCGCGGTTCCACCGGCCCTGCGCCCGAACCCGGCGAGCGGCATTTCGCCAGGATACGACAATTGACCTTCGGCGGCGAGAACGCCGAAGCGTATTTCAGCCACGACGGCCGGCGGTTGATTTTCCAATCGACGCGCGACGGCCGTCCATGCGACCAGCAGTACGTGATGGACATCGACGGCAGCAACGTCCATCGCGTCTCGACCGGCTTCGGGAAGACCACCTGCGGCTACTTCTTCGACGGAGACCGCCGGATCTTTTTTGCCTCGACCCACGCCGCCGACACCGCGTGTCCGACAAAGCCCGATCCCTCGAAGGGGTACGTGTGGGGCCTGGACCCGTACGACATCTACGTCGCCAATCCGGACGGATCGTCGCTTCGGCGTCTCACGAGCTATGGCGTCTACACCGCCGAAGGGACCCTCTCTCCGGACGGACAGACCATCGTCTTCACGTCGCTCAAGGACGGCGATCTCGACATCTACACGATGCGGATCGATGGCACGAACCTGAAACGGCTTACCTCTCAACCCGGCTACGACGGCGGTCCGTTCTTCTCGCCCGACGGAAAGCGAATCGTGTACCGCGCGTGGCATCCGACCGACACGGCGCTCACGTCGTACCGCGAATTGCTGCGGCAACGTCTCGTCCGGCCCAACCGGATGGAGATCTGGGTCATGAACGCCGACGGATCCGACCAGCACCAGATCACCAATCTGGGCGGTGCCAACTTCGCGCCGTACTTCACCCCCGACGGCCGCAAGATAATCTTCTCGTCCAACTATAAAAATCCCAAGAGCCGAGATTTCGAATTGTATCTTGTGAATGACGACGGCTCGGCGCTGGAGCAGGTCACCCACCACGTCGAGTTCGACGGCTTTCCGATGTTCAGCCCCGACGGCACGAAGCTCGTCTGGGCGTCGGGGCGCTCGACCAAGGAAGGCGAGTTGAACCTCTTTATCGCCGACTGGAAGCCTTAGCGCGCCCCCGCCGACCGCAGGTTCTCGTCGACGTGCTCGGCGCGCTTCATCCCGACGAGCGCCGTCGTGACGCCGGGAATCGATCTGGCGAAGGCGATGGCGCGCTGAGCGTCGGTCTCGAGAGACGGGAACGCGTCGACCAGCGCGGCGGGCAGTCCGCCGGTCAGTTTGCCCTGCATCAGCGTCGCGCTTCCCGCGACCATCAGATCGAGCGCCGCCGCGGCCTCGGCAGCCGGAAGAGCGTTTCCCCGAACCGTCTGCGTCGGAACGCGAATCGCCTCGGGCATCGCGAGGTTGATCGGCATCTGAACGGCGCGAAAATGATGGTCCTTTCCGCCCACATCGCGCGCCAGTCCGACCAGCTCTTCGAGCTCGAGATGGTCGGGAGCGTCGGGCGGCGAGCGAAGTCCGTTCCACGTGGCGCAGCCGTATACGCCGATCTCTCCGCGTAACGCCGCGTCCTCGAGAATCGAAAACGCCGAGCGGATTCGAGCCCGCAACTCGTCGCGCCCTACGGCGGATGCCTGCTGTTCGGGGTTGTGCAGGTAGTACACGTCGATGCAGCGCACGCCGAGGTTCTGGCGGCTCTTGGCGAGACAGAACCTGATGAAACGCGGCGCGAGGCTGTGCCCGCCGCCGACGATCTCCGCCGAAAGGAGAATCTCGGTGTCGATGAACTCGCGTTTGACGTATGCGCGATACTCGTCTCGCGATGCTGGCGGTTGCCCATCCAGCGGGATATATCCGCCCTTCGAGCACAGAACGACCTCGTCACGCGACACGTCGCCGGACGCAGTCAATCGCCGCAGTGCGGTGCCGACCGCACGCTCCGATCTTTGGCCGCGGTAGTTGAGCGCCGTATCGATCACGTTGATTCCGGAGCGCACGGCATGCTCGACCGAAGCCACGTACGCCTCGTCGTCCGTCGCCGTCGGCTCGCCAAGGTACGTACCGATCCCGATCGACGAGACTGTCGTGTGGAGCGGCGCCGCCCGGAAGTAATCCGAGGCGAACCCTGGCGCGAACCGATCTCGGTAGCGCGCGGTGCCGGCCCCGTTCGCGCGCTGCGACGGAGCCTCGTCGCTCGTGGACGCGACGGCCTCGCGCGTGCGGGGGGGCCTGGTGGTCATTGGTGTCTCAGAGCTACTCCCGCCTGCGAACGGACGCAAGTTCGCTCGCTGGCGGACGGGCGCGCATGGCCGTCCACTGTCGACGCACGGAGGGATTCCGCGTGTACCGCCTGATCGTTTTCCTCGCCTTGGTCGCTTCGGTCTCCTGCGTCGGGCGCGGCGCGCCCGTGCTCGTTCCGGTTCGCGTCGATTCGCTGGCTGGGCATCTGACCGAGACGGCCGCGACCCCTACGCGCCCGATCGTCACCGTCGATGGCGACCCGTTCCATCGACTGGGCCGGATGGATTGGCCGGGACCGAACGGGTATCGCGGCCCCGACGGCGCCCCCGGGCCGTCGTACTGGCAGCAGCGCGCGGACTACACGATCGTCGCCACCCTCGATACCGGCGCCAAGACCATTCGCGGCTCCGTGAGCATCCGATACACCAACAATTCCCCGGACACGTTGCGATACGTCTGGCTGCAACTCGACCAGAATCTCTATCGCGCCGCGAGCAAGGGAGCCGCGCTCTTCCCCGGCGATTCGCGGGTCGCGGCAGGCGGATTTCGTGGGGGCTACGACGTCACCGGCATCGAGGTGAACGGACGCACCGCCGTCGGGCGCATCGACGACACGATGATGGAGGTGGAGTTGGAGTCGCCGCTTCTGCCGCGCGGAGGCGTCGCGACGATCGGCATGCAGTACTCGTTCGAGGTGCCCGCGCTGGGATCGGACCGCATGGGTCGCGACAGCGCGCTCTACGAGATCGCGCAGTGGTATCCGCGAATGGTCG
The DNA here is from genome assembly GCA_963736315.1 of uncultured Gemmatimonadaceae bacterium. Classification (GTDB taxonomy): domain Bacteria; phylum Gemmatimonadota; class Gemmatimonadetes; order Gemmatimonadales; family Gemmatimonadaceae; genus JAQBQB01. The sequence goes on from CAVTOB010000003.1 coordinate 1,290,141, forward strand.
TGTACGACGACGTGCGAGGTTGGAACACGGATCCCTATCTCGGACAGGGTGAGTTCTATCTCGAATACGGCAACATCGACTATTCCGTCACTGTTCCGGCCGGCTACGTGGTCGCGGGTAGCGGAGTCCTCCAGAATCGCGGAACGGTGCTGTCGCCCGCGCAGATCGATCGGCTCGACCGGGCCGCGCGATCGCCATCGGTCGTGCAGATCATTACGGCGGATGAGGCCGCCGCGGCGCGTCGTCAACCCGTGGCCGGAACCAAGACCTGGTGGTTCCGCGCCGAGCGGGTGCGCGACGTGGCGTGGGCGGCGGCGCCGGACTTCCGGTGGGATGCCGCCAGCTGGGACGGCGTCCTGACGCACGCGTTGTATGAGTTTCCGAAAGCCGGTCGCGCATGGGAGTCGGCCGCCGAGCAGACGCAATGGTCTATACGCACGTACTCGGGGCTGTGGATGCGGTATCCATATCCGCAGGCGACGAGTGTCGCCGGTCCGGTCCACGGCATGGAGTATCCGATGTTCGTGATGGCGGGATACGGCAACGCGGACCCCGCATCGACGTTCGCTACGATCGATCACGAGCAGGGGCACGAGTGGTTCCCGATGATCATCGGCTCGAATGAGCGCCGGTACGCGTGGATGGATGAGGGCTTCGACACGTACCAGAACGCTTTTTCCAGCGAGCGGCGCGTGCCGGGCACCGACGCGTTTCCTCCGTATCTCGCGAGCTGGCGCTCGGCCGTGAACAACGGACGGCAGGCGCCGCTCATGACACCGCCAGATCGCGTTGACGCCGAGGGGCTCGACGCGGTCGGCTATCGCAAGCCGGGCGCAGTTCTTCTCGCCCTCCGCAACGACGTCATCGGGCCTGAGACGATGGATCGCGCGATGCGCGAGTACGTGCGGCGATGGGCGTTCAGGCACCCGACGCCCGGCGATTTCTTCCGGACCGTCGAGAACGTGTCGGGGCAGGACCTCTCGTGGTTCTGGAACGCCTTCTTCTATGGCACCGACGTGCTCGATATCGCGGTCGACGGCGTGACCATGCGACAGGCGAAGGGAGAGAACGTGGCCGAGGTCCACTTGAGGCGCGTGACCACGATACCGTTTCCGGTGACGATGCGGCTCAAGTTGAACGACCTCACGACCCAGGATGTGCGCCTGCCCGTCGAGATCTGGTCGCACGGCGATCGTTACATGGCGACGCTCGCGGTGCAGCGGCCTGTGATCGGCGTTCGCCTCTGGCCGGACCAGAGCGTTCCCGATTTCAACGCGTCGAACGACGTCTGGGGCGATGTGCCGCCCGCCGATGCTCGCCCCGCGTCCACGAGCGGCGGGATTGTTCCCCCTATTCCGCCCGCGCCCGTTCGCCGTTAGTGTCGAGAGCGTCGGGCGATCGTCTGATGGCAGAGGGCCTGCAGTCGGCTTAAATTTAAGGTTCTAGCCGTTCTCGTTCCCAGAATTCGGAGTCGCAATGCCCGGTTTCGGCGTGTGGGCCGCGCGGTGGTGGATGCCTGTCGTATTCATCATCGTCGCCGGACACCTCACGAACGTTTGTGTCACGCTCTTTCTGCACCGCTCGCAGACCCATCGCGGCGTGCGGCTTCATTACATCGCGGCGCTTCCCATGCGCCTCTGGCTCTGGCTCACCACGGCAATCGTTACAAAAGAGTGGGTCGCCTGCCATCGTAAGCACCACGCGTTCGCCGATCGCGAAGGCGACCCGCACAGCCCGCTCCTCGAGGGTCTCCGCAACATCGTCTTCAAGGGCGCCTTTTACTACCGGCGGGCGATTCGCCAGCCCGGCATGCTCGAGAAGTACGGCAAAGGCACGCCGAACGACTGGATCGAGCGCGCTCTGCTCAGCCGCCTGAATTGGCTCGGCATCGTCATCATGCTCGTGCTCGACGCGTATCTCTTCGGGTTCTTCGTTGGGCCGCTCGTTTGGGCCGTGCAGATGATGTGGATCCCGTTCTGGGCAGCCGGCATCGTCAATGGAGTCGGGCATGCGCTCGGCTATCGCAACTTCCCGGTGAAGGACGAAAGCCGGAACATTACGCCGATAGCGATCTGGCTCGGCGGCGAGGAGCTGCACAACAACCACCATGCCGATCCCAAGTCCGCGCGTTTCGCGGCGCGATGGTTCGAATTCGACATCGGCTGGGTGTACATCCGTCTGCTCCAATTCATACGGCTGGCCAAGGTCGACTACGCTCGCGAGTAGCCGAGCATCCGTCGAGCCGGCTCATGCGGCTCGGTCGAGGTCGGCGCCTCGAAGCAATCGTCGAACGCGGGCGGCCCAACGGGCCGCCCGAGTTTTTTCTCGGGCGGCCGACTGACGTCGCAAGCTAGATTTTCGAAAATCAGGAGCCCCGCTTTATGTCCGAGATCACGTGTGTCCGATGTGGGCTGCAAAAGCCCGCATTCGAGCGACCGCCGTTCCCTGGCGCCATCGGTCAACGCATCGTCGAGCAGATTTGTCAGGACTGCTGGGCGCTCTGGCTGCGGCAACAAACGATGCTGATCAACCACTACGGGCTGAACGTGATGGACCCGCAGGCCCGCAACTTCCTCAAGCAGAACATGCAGGGCTTTCTCTTCAAGTCGGGCGCGGAAGAGGAGGTCGATACGTCGAAAAAGGGTACGATTCAGTGGTGAGTTCGCGGTGCTCTCGCGCGTTCACGTTGGCCGCAGCGGTCGCCGTGCTTGGCGCCTGCACCACTGGTGGTGCGAACCCACCGCGGGGGCCGTCGCCCTCGCGCGGCGACTGGGCCGACTCGGTCCTCGCCACGATGACGCCGCGTGACAAGGCGGCGCAGCTCGTCTGGCCGCAACTCTTCGGCGACTACGCGCCGACGTCGAGCACCGGTTGGACTCGCGTCGAGCAGCTCATCGCGCGCGAGCACGTCGGCGGCTTCATCATGTCCATCGGCTCGCCGATCGAGACCGCGGTCAAGCTCAACGCCATGCAGCGACTGAGCCGACTTCCGCTCGTCATTGGCGCCGACTACGAGACCGGCGTCGCGTTCCGTCAGCGCGGCGGATACTTCCTGCCCAACGATATCTATCTCGGCGGCGGGACGATGTTCCCGTACCAGATGGGAATCGGCGCGACGCGCGACACGTCGCTTGCCTATCAGGAGGGACGCATCACCGCGCTCGAGGGCCGTGCGCTCGGCGTGCACATCGCGTTCGCTCCCGTGCTCGACGTCAACAACAACCCCGCAAACCCCGTCATCGGGATGCGATCGTTCGGCGAGGATCCGCACCTCGTCGCCGCGATGGGCGCGTCCTTCATCCACGGTCTGCAAGAGCACGGGATGGTCGCGACTGGCAAACACTTTCCGGGTCACGGAGACACGGACGAGAATTCGCATTTGACGATCACGACGGTGCATGCGAGTCGCGCGCGCATCGACTCCGTGGAGCTCGTCCCGTTCGAGCGCGCCATCGCCGCCGGCGTACAGGGGATCATGACGTTTCACGGCGTGATCCCGGCGCTCGACACCGCGTCCGTTCCCGCGACGCTCAATCCGGCGATCATGACCGGGCTGCTGCGCAACCAGCTCGGCTTCAAGGGGCTGCTCGTGACCGATGCGATGGACATGAGCGGGGTCCTCGCGCGGGTCACCGTTGCCGGCAGCCCCAATGGACCGACCGCGACTGGTAACTACGGCACCATCCGCAACGCGCTGAGCATCGGCGAGGCGTGCAAGCTGGCGCTCGCGGCTGGCGCGGACGTTCTGCTCATGCCGAGCGACGTACCCGCGGCGATCGACGCCGTCGTCGAGGGCGTCGACCAGAGACGATTCACGCAGGCGCGCGTCGACTCGTCGGTGCGGCGAATTCTGGAGATCAAGCGGCAGCTCGGGCTCGAGCGCCAGCGCCTCGTGAGCCTCGACAGCGTGCGAGCGATCGTCGGCGACACAGCTCACCTGTCAATTGCGGCGCTTGCCGCGCAACGGTCGATCACGCTCGCGAAGGACTCGCTCTCGCTCGTTCCGCTCGCTCGCTCCGCGGGTCAACAGACGGGAGGGCGGGTCCTCTCCATCACCGTCGCGAGTCGGACCGATCTGCCGGCCGGAGCCACGTTCAACGCCGAGCTGCGTCGATCGACGAGCGTCCGTGCCGAGTTGGTGAGTCCCGACGATCCATCGACGAACTTCGATCGGCTTTTCGCCGCCGCGGATTCGTCCGACGTGACCATCGTGAGCTCGTATCTGACGACGGGCACGAACGTCTCGAATCCGAACGCGCCGGAGCCGATCGCGCAATTCATGCGTGCGCTGGTCCAGCGACACCCGCGAACGATCCTCGTGGCGTTCGGGAATCCGTATCTGCTGCAGCAAGTGCCGGCGGCGTCCACGTATCTGGTCGGCTGGGGAGGGTTCCCCGTCTCACAAGCGGCCGCGGCGCGCGCGCTCGTGGGCGTGTCCCCGATCGGCGGACGGCTGCCCATCGGCATTCCACCGCTCTTGCACTTCGGGAGCGGCGAGGATCGATCGATGATCGTGCGCCCATGAGCATGCCGCGGTGAGCGAAGGGACGAAAACCGAAGCGCCCCGTCGATCGACGGGGCGCTCTTTCGTTCTGAGTTCGGATGTACTGTCGATGCCGGCTAGGACGCCTTGGTCACGTCAGCCGCTTGCGGCCCCTTCTGCCCCTGGACGATTTCGAACTCGACGCGGTCGCCCTCGGCGAGCGACTTGAACCCAGCTCCTTGGATGGCGCTGAAGTGCACGAAGACGTCCGGCCCTCCTTCTCGCGAGATGAAACCGTAACCCTTTGCATCATTGAACCACTTCACGGTGCCTGTCAGGCGTGGCATTGCACGTTCCCCTTTCAAAAACTGTAGTCGTGGACCCCGGGCGTCCCGAGACGCGAACAGCGTCGTTCGAGCCGGCAGGTAGCCGATCCGCTCGCGGACCTCAGGCCGGTTCTGGAAAACGGGCGCAAGTTCTATGCACGGCGCGGCCCTCGGCCTCGCGGCCAAGAGCAATTCCATTCGCGACTACGAGCGGGGCGGAGCGGGACGGCTGGCGAACTGGATCGTGGGTCGGAGCATTGCTCGACGACCAGAGCGATCAGGCCGCGCCCGCGATGTATCGTGCAACCCGCCCGCACGTCCGGCACTTGAGCGTGACGTGGGATCGGGGTGGCGGCGGGAATTGACCAGGAATTCGCTCGATCGGCCCGGAACACGACGGGCAACTGAGCGGTGAACCGGTGCGGTCGTTCGCGATCAGATTCAGAGCTTGCGCGGGATTGTACGTCGCTGGACGTGGCTTACGCATTACGCCCTCCTCAACAGCTAACAGCACCGGAAGACGGCGGCGCCGGTTCGCCGAGACTAAGTAACTGCCTACTCTCGTAACGCTATAGGACAGATCAATTTATAGCCAATGGACACCTGTCGCGCGGGGGTAGATCACACCTGCGGCGACGGCCTCACCTTAATACCCCCAAGGCCCTGAGAGTTTCGCTGCGCCCCCATGCATAACGTGCCACCTGCGGCTAGCGTTACTACACTGGGCGGAGCGTGTTGGTTCCCTTATGTATCCGGAAGGGCCGCCGGTTTGTGCGCGAGTAGCCAGTCAGCCACGAGGCGAAACACCCGCTCCCGTCCGTAGTCCACGGTGATGATATGGGCCGCCCCGGAGACCCATTCGAGGGCCTTCTCCCGCGACCCTAGCCGCACGAACGCACGCTTTGCGTCTTCGACGGCAATCCGGTTGTCCTCCCGCGATTGAACCACGAGCGTCGGCGCGGTCACGCGCGGCAGCGCGTCGTTCGCCTGCCGCACCGTTTCGCGCAGAGCCCGGAGCGCGGCCGCCGTGAAGACCCCGTACGCCAGGCTCTTCGCTCGCTCCGCCGGATCGAGCACCGAGAACCCTTCGCTCGACTCGAACACCGGCACGATGGGTCCCCACCATCGAGACACTCGAGCCGCTCGGTCCGCTCCTGGGCGGAGCGCCAAATAGGGTGCCATCAAACAGAGAGCCGGAAGCTGCGGTACTTCGGCCGCCAGCCGGACCGCCAGCGCGCCCCCCATCGACAATCCGGCGATCGACACCCAATCGTGGTCCGACTGAAGCGCGCGGTAGCTCGAGCGCGCCGCATTCAACCAATCGGCGGCGCTCGTACGCCTGAATGCGTCGAGCGTCCGTCCGTGCCCCGGAAGCAACGGCGCCTCGACGTGAAAGCCGTGCGAGAAGAGCGCCTCGCCGAGATAGCGAAGTGTCTGGGGAGTGTCACCGGCGCCGTGCAGCAGCAGCACGGCCGGGGCGTGTGTACGAGCGAGCGTGAACCCCTCGGCGCCGACCACGATGCCGTCGCCCCCGAGAGGGCGCCGATCGGTCGACAGTCGTTCGATCGCTCGAAGATGCCAGGAGCGAAACGCGAACCCGGCGACAAACACGACGGCCATCGACGCCGCAAAAACGACCATGCGCGAGTGTGGAGGTGTGCGATCACGTCGCTCCCCGGCGCGGCGGCGAGCGCGTCGAATATACATCCGACGTGCGCCGGGCTCGCTCCGACCGGCGCGGCTACCGCAGGGCCTGCTCTTGCTCTTCCGCTGCGGCGGAGATGGGGATCTCCGCTTCGATGCCGCTGTCCAGACGGTCTGCGAGCTGCTCCGCTGGGGAAACCAGAAGCATCTGTCCGCGGCGCTCGACCAGACCGCCGTGGATCAATCGACCGAGCACGAGCGAAACGGATTCGCGGGTTGCGCCGACGAGCTCGCACAGCAGCCTGTAGCGCGCCGGACAAAGGACGATGCGCCCGTCCTCGCGTTCGAACGTCTCATCGCGAGCCATGCGAACCAACGTGGCGACGACGCGCTGTTCGACGCTCAGTGTCGTGAGCTCGCGCAGGCGATCGAGCAGCGACGCTCGTTCGGCCAACAACTGGCTGATGAGCGCGAGCGAGTGCTGCGGCTGCTCGCGAACGAGGGCGCGAAACCGCGCCGTGCTCAGAAAGAGGGTCTCCGCTTCCTCGTCGGCTCGAGCGTCCGTCGCGTAGCGTCGCGACGACGACAGCCCCTCGGAGCCGAACGTCTCTCCGGGACCGGCGACCCATGGAACGAATCCGCGCGACGCACGTACTCGACTGCGCAGCACGACTCGTCCTCGCGCGACGACGAAGAGCCCATCCGCTGGCGCACCACGCTGATAGATGCCGAAACCCGCCGGCCATGCCGCGTGCGCCGCGTATTCAGCGAGGGCGTCGCGATCTTCCTTCTCTAGGCGCGCACGCCCGAAATCCAAATCCGCCAACTCCACCATCCTCTCGGCCTGCAACGATTTGTGCGAGGTGCAATGTCTGGGCCGCTCTTGACAGGCTCCGCTTTTCGATCTTCGTTCTGAAGTTTGGACAAAAGAGGGCGCGCGCCTCGGTCCAACCTCTCAGCTGAACCGGCTACAGATCAAGCACTTCATGAACTTGGCGGCGGCCGCTCCCGAGCAAACCGAATCGACCGTTTCGCACGCTGTGCCTGTTGTCGTTCTCGGCACCGATGCGTTGCTCGCGGCCGCACCGTACACGGCGGTTCAACTTGCGCATGCTTGCCTGCAGGCGGGGTATGCGAGCGTCGTACCAGCGAGTTGGGGTGATGAGCTCGTCGCAGCGGCGGTTCTGCGGCGCTTGCCGAGCTTCGGCCACGGCCCGGCGATCCAATGCAGTTGCCCGATCGTCGCGCATCGCTTGCTCACGACGGGCGGCGACCTGAGACCCGTGATGTTGCCGCTCCTTTCGCCGCCGGTCGCGCTCGCGCGATATCTCCGCGCCGTGTCGCACCCGACCCGCGTGCGGATCACGTACGTGGGTGGCTGCCCCGGCGCCGTCGATGCGTCGATCGACATTCGCATGTCGCCCGAGACGTTGATCGGAATGCTCGCTGAACGTGAGATCGTTCTCGATGAGCAGCCGCGCGTTTTCGAGTCGATCATTCCGCCCGACCGGCGTCGCTATTTCTCGCAACCGGGCGGAGTGCCCTCGGCCGAACGGTTGTGGACCGACCTCGGCTCGCGCGCGTTCGTCGACGTCGAGTCGGACGATTTCGTCAGCGAGATCGCCGATCATCTTCTCGCCGGTGAGCATGTGCTCATGGATGTCGCGCCGCGTCTCGGTTGCGTGTGCAGCGGTGCGGTGTCGGGAACGGCGGCGCGCGAAGCGCGAGCCTCCGTCGTCGCGCTCGAGCCGCCCCGCTCTACCGCTCCGGTCGTCGAAGAGCAGACTCCGCTCGACCTCGACCTTCCGATTCCCGCCGTGCCGCGCACGCCCGTCGACGTGGCGCTCGCGACGCGAACGCCGTCGTCGCCGCTCGCCCTCCCGACATCGACCCCACCACGGGGACACCGCGCGACGCCGACAGTGACCGAGCCGCGCACGCCGCGCCCGCCGTCTCCTCCCGCCGCGCGGCCGATCAGCGGGTCGGTTCCGACGGCGCGACACGCGGATGGAAAAGCGCTTCCCCGCGCCTACGTGGCGCGCCGACGTCAATCGGCGCCCAAGGGAAATCCCGTTGTTCCTCCGAACGCATCCTCCCCTGCGTCGACGAACACGTCGAGCGAGGCGCCGCCAGGGCCGTCCGATGAGCTTCCGCCAAATGAACCGACACCGTTGGTCGCGTCGGGCGATGTGGAAACAGCCGCGACGGCGGCTGAGACTTCTCCGGAGAAAAAGTCGGAGCCGCTAACGACCGAACGCCCCGACACGCACTCGGCCGACGACGTTTCAATTGAGGCGGCGCCGACCTTTCGCGACGAGCCTGTCGACGGTGTTCGGGATTCCTCCCGGGCTGGCGAAGGGACGACGCCAGGGACGACGCCGGCCTCGGTCATTGACGTCGATCAGCTTCAACTCGATGGACTCGCGCCGCGAACCCCCGAGCGGCTTCCAGTTTTCACGCCGAGCGCCGCCGCCGCGCAGGTCGAGCAACCGACTCCGGCGTCGAGCGTGGTGCATCGCTCGCGCCGGCAATCGCGCATCGTGATATACGGGGTCATCGTGGCACTCGCGCTGCTCGTCGTCGCCGGCGTCGCGTATTTCGCGGGTCGGTCGGCGCAAACACCCAGCACGCCGACCGGACAGCTGCCGTGAGGAGTTGGGCTCCGCTCAGCGACTCCGCAGCGCGTCTCTCGCATCCGCCACGGCCTGCGCGGCACGTTCGAAGCGCGCCGTCAGGTCTTCGACCTCCCCTTTCGTGAGTCGCTCGTCGTTGGCGCGAATCGCTTCGTTCACCGACGGCAGCGGCATGTTCGCATAGCCGTTGTTTTCGTCGGCGACGTAGACGAGACTGCGGAACCAGGGCCGCGTGCGCAGACCCTCGGGTCGGGTCAGCGCGCGCTCGACGCGCATGAGCGCCTGGTTCGCGTGTTCGACAGCGGTTCGATTTGGCGCGCCAGCGAGCACCGAGTCGCGTACCGACGCGAACGACGTGGCTTCGCGCTCCAGGTGATCGATCGCTGAGCGAAGCGTAGCCGTCGAAACGTTCCAGTGATGATCGGCGACGGATTTGTCGATCGGCGGCAGATACCGCTTCATCGTCCGCGCGAACTCGACGTAGTCGTAGGGAAGCACATCCGCGTTGGCGATGCGTAGGACCATCGCGGCAGCGACCCGGCCCGCCGCGGCGTGGTAGACGAACCCGGGGTCGCCGAACTTCGTCATCCACGCATAGTCGTCATACTGCGAGTGATAGACGCCCCCCTGCCCTCCGAATCCCCACTCGGCGATCGGAATCCCCAGATGGTTTGCGAAGCCGGCGAAATCCGATCCCCCGCCCGGATCGCCCATCGCGGGCTCGGCTGAATCGGGGATCGCCGCGGCTCGGCGCCACTCCGCGTAGACGCTTCCCTTCCCGTTCGGGTCCGGCACGCTGCGGGCGACGTCGCGCAACATGGGGCGAAGCGCGGGCGATCCGCCGCCACCGAATCGTGGCCCCTGCGCCGCGACGTCCTGATTGAAGTACGCGACGGCCTCGCGGGAGAGACGCAGCGAATCGTCTTCGACGAATTCCGTCGAGCCGATCAGCCCCCACTCTTCGGCGTCCCACGTCGCGAAGATGATCGTTCGCTTCGGCCGTGCACCGGCTTTCACTTCTTCGGCGACGGCGCGCGCCGCCTCGAGCACGCTGACGGTGCCACTGACGTTATCGGCGGTTCCCGGACCCCAACCGTCGCGGTGCCCGCCGATGATCACCAGCTCGTTCGGAAACTCGCTGCCGCGAACGACCCCGAACGTATCGAAGATCGGCTTCAGCGGCTTGCTCGCGCGATCGTCGCTGACGGCGACGCGCGCGCGAACAGGGCCCGGCCCGACGTGATAATGGAAAGCGAGTCCGCCCTGCCAACCCCTCGGCACTCCGGGGCCCTTGACGTACTTGAGCAGTTCGCCGGCGTTGCCGTAGCCGATCGGCACCACCGGAATGTGCGAGATTTCCATCTTGTCGGGCGCCAGGCGGGGAACGCCGGCCGTGCTCCCGTATCCCGGCGTCGACGGATCGCCGTCCGGGTTGAGGATGCTGCCGCGCTGTACCCCGTTGCTGTTTCGCATCGGCCCGTCGGGATACACGTCGCCGACGACAAAGCCGTCGTCCTGCGGATCGCTGTAGATCAGCAGCGCGACCGCGCCGTGCTTCTCGGCTTCGCGCGCCTTGATGCCGCGAAACGACCGTCCGTAGCGCGCGATCGCGATCTTCCCTCGCACCGATACTCCCATCGAATCGAGCTGCGCGTAGTCTTCGATGAGGCCGTAGTTCACATAGACGACTTCGGCCGTCGCGTCCCCCTGACCGCTGTAGCCGTTGACCGTCGGATACTGCGCGAGCGCCGACGTCGGATCTCCCCTGACCGGCGGCTCGGCGAGGGCGAGCGACTTCGGATCCGGCGACACTCGGGAGACGCTCACCGATGTCGGCTGCGGCATCCAGATGTCGTAACCGCGAACCTCCGTCTCGAGACCCCACGACTTCATTTGCGCGATCACGTAGTCGCGTGTGCGGGCCTGCGCCGGCGTGCCGGCGACGTGCGTCTCACGCGACAGCGCCTTCGAGTTGGCCGCGGCCGTCGTCGGCGACGGCCGCTTAATGGCGCTGGCCTCGAGGTCGCGCTCGCGCGCGGCACCCGCGGGCGTGTAGCCGATCAGAGTTTGCTGTGCCCCGAGCGAAAGCGCGGGGAGCGTGGTGAGGAGCGCGATGAACGTTTTCACGTGAGCGAGTGGCGAGGGTTTGAGTTTGGAGAGGGTCGACCTTCCATCGTGTGCGGCGGCCATCGGTCACTCGTACTGTTCGAGCGCCGCGCGAACCGCGCGCTTGAATCGTTCGTCGCGCCCGGGAGCGTCGCCGACCGTCGCCGCGATCGCGCCGAACTGTTTGAGCATCTCTCCTTGAACAAAGGCGCTCGTGTCCCGCACACCCAGCCCTTCGAGCGCGCGCTCGGCGAGGTGACGCAACGTCGTCCTCGTGTCGGCGTCGAGGGAGTCCAGTGACGGCGGGGCCGCTGGAGGCGGCGCCGCGACTCCGCGTCCGCGATTTCGCCGCGGCGATTCCCAGAGCGACGAGACGGGCGCCAGCTCCACGACGAACGAGCCCGGACTGTGCTCGCGGTGCGTGACGATGACACCACGGCGGCGTAGCGCGTAGAGTAGGCGCTCCACGGCGGCGCGTACCGGCGACGTTCCGTCTTCGCTCTGATTCCCGCGCCCGGTGATGATCAAGACCTCGTCGGCTCGCTCGACCTGTTGTTGACGGAGCCAGGCGTCGACTCTCGTCGTCGCGGCGTCGACCGTCGGGAGCGACTCGCGGAGATTGAGCGTCCGCTGGTCGCCGAAGCGCGCTTCATCGAACGCACGATGCAATTCGGACAAGCCGAGGCGCGGGCGGCTGCGCGAGCGCTTCATGCCCGACTAATGTACCGACCGTCGCGCCGCTCGGTCAGGCGACCTGGCGATGTCCGTCGTGACGGGGCCCGATGACCACAGCCGATCCCGATTGGGCGAGGCCATCGCCCGCCGCGCGTTCAAGGAGGGCGCTCGACGCGTCGACCTGAAGATTCTTGGCGAAGCAGAACTCGTCGCACGCGAAGCGGCGCGCGCACGCCAGACAGTCGCGCCGGATCTTCTCCGGGTATCGCGCGCGGTCGACCCGCTGATATCCGATGGCGGCGAAGAACGCCGGCTGAAGCGTCAGGGCGAACACGTCGAACGTTCCGCGTTTGATCGCCAGGGCCTCGACCGCGGCCACGATCGCCCGGCCGACCCCCTGCCCGTGTACATCGCGTGAGACGGCGATCGCCGCGACCTCGGCGACCGATGGCGAGTATTCCTTGAGAGCACCGCACGCCACGACGCGGCCCCACGGATCGACACCGACGACGTAGTCGTCGATCGCGAGCTCGACCATCTCCGGCGTCCGCCGAAGCATGAGCGCCTCGTCGGCGAAGGCGCCGACGAGGCGGACGATCGGCTCGACGTCTTCGAGACGCGCGCGGCGAACGACGACTCCCGTCTGTTTCACAGGATCTCTTCGAGAATTCGCAGGCCGTCGGCCAGATCGTCGCGGGTCGCGACCAGCGGCGGCAGCAGACGCACGGTGTACTCGCCGGCGCTACAAGTGAGCAACCCGGCCTCGAAGGCCTGGTTCACGACCTGCGACGCCGTTCCCATCACGTCCACACCCCACATGAAACCGAGACCCCGCACGGCGCGAATGCGTCCGCTGCGCTGCGCGAGATCGGTGAGCTGTTTGCCGAACCACGCTCCGGATTGCGAGACGTGCTGTAGCAACGACGGGTCGGACAAGCGCTCCACGACGTGATTCGCGACGCTCGCGACGAACGGACCGCCGCCGAACGTCGTGCCGTGATCCCCTGGCTTGATCGTCGATGCGACGTCGTCGGTCATCAGCACGGCTCCCATGGGCAACCCGCCCGCGATCGGCTTCGCCAGCGTGAGGAGGTCGGGCTCGACGCCGAACTGCTCGTAAGCGAACAGCGTCCCGGTCCGGCCGAGGCCGCATTGGATTTCATCGAAGATCAAGAGCACGTCACGTTCGCGCGTGAGCGCGCGCACCTCGCGCACGAAACCCGCGTCGAGAACCCGCACGCCGCCCTCGCCTTGTATCGGCTCGAGAATCAACGCCGCGGTCGTCTCCGAGTCGATCGCGACACGGAGATCTTCGATGTCCCGCTCGACGATGGAGATGCCGGGTGCGAGCGGACGGAATGGGTGGCGATAGCTGGGCCGATCGGTCGCCGCGAGCGTGCCGAACAGGCGTCCGTGGAAACTTCCGCGCAGCGCGACGATCTCGTGTTTCGCCTCTCCCCTGCCCCGCGCCCACCGGCGCGCGAACTTGAACGCGCCTTCGTTCGCTTCAGCGCCCGAGTTGCACAGAAACACCTTCGACGCGAACGACTTCTCCACCAGCGCGGCGGCCAGGCGCTCCCCCGGCGATGTCGAATAGAGATTCGAGACGTGAATGAGACCGTCGGCCGCGTCGCGCATCGCCTGCTTCAGCGCGGCGTCGCCGTAGCCGAACGCGTTCACGGCGATCCCGCTCACGAAATCGAGATATCGCTTTCCGTCGGCGTCGACGAGATGGACGCCCTCACCGTCGACGAATTGGGCCGGTGCCCGCTTGTAGGTCCCGAGCAGCGCGCTGGTGGTCGGTTCGATCGAAATCGTCATGAGAGCTCTCCAAATCGGCGCAACACGGTTCCGCGGTCCGGATCGTCGATCGCGACGAGGTCGGAAATCCGCACTTGAGGGACGCCGCCGGCCAGCGCGTTGAGCGCGGCCTGCAGCTTGGCTTGCATGCCGCCGGCGGCAATGCCGTCGGCGATCAAGGCTCGCGCGGCGTCGGGCGTGAGCGACGGAATCACGGCGCCGTCGCGCATCACGCCAGGCACGTCGGCGACGAGCAACAGTTCGGCGGCGCCCAACGCCGCGGCGATCGCCGCCGCGGCATCGTCGCCGTTCACGTTGAGCGCGGCGCCCAACGTGCCGCTCGCGTCGCGGCTCACCGGTGAGATGACGGGCATGTAGCCGCCCGACAGAAGATGCTTGAGAAACGCGACGTTCACGGTTCGCGGCACCCCGACGTGCCCGAGGCGCTGAGCATCCATGGGAGCGGCGGCGATCAGCCCCGCATCCTCTCCGGAGAGACCCACCGCATCGATTCCGCACTCGACCAACGTGGCGACGAGCCGCTTGTTCGCGCTCCCGGACAGCGCCATTCGAACGAGGTCGATGTCCTTGGCCGTGGTGACGCGCCGGCCCTCGACGAACGTCGATGCGCCGCCGAGGGCGGACTGAAGCGCCGACACTTCGTCGCCGCCGCCGTGGACCAGCACGACACTCCCCGCGTCGCGGCTCCAGCACGACGCGACGATGCCCGCCAGGCGCGGGTCCGACTGCGGACGCCCGCCAACCTTCACGACGCGCGTCACGCGGGCAGTCCCGCGGTCTCGTCCAGACCGAGCATGAGATTCGCGTTCTGGACCGCCTGCCCCGCCGCGCCCTTCACCAGATTGTCGATCGCCGACGTCACCAACAGCATCGGCGCGCGTATGTTCGCCAGCGGCGCCGCCGAGATTCGCACGACGTTGCGGTGAATGACGTCGCGCAACGAAGGCGTGGTCGGCGTGATCTCCACGAACGGCTCGCCGGCGTAAACCTCGCGCCACGGCGAGAGCGGGTCGTCGAGCGTTCGCGACAACGGAACCGTGATGGTGGAAAGGATGCCGCGGGCGATGGGAAGCAGATGCGGCGTGAAAACCAGTTCGGCGTCCGTCTTCCACGACTCGAGCGTGGCCCGCATCTCGTTCGTGTGACGGTGCTCGTTCCCGACGCCGTACGCCCGATAGTCCTCGGCGATTTCGGCAAAGAGCAACTCGCGCTTCGGCGAATTCCCCGCGCCGGTCACTCCGCTCGCGGAGTTCGCGACGAGCGTCGCGCCCTCGGCGACGAGGCCGAGCGCGAACAGCGGCGCGAGCGCGATGAGGATCGATGTCGGATAGCACCCGGGATTCGCGACGATCTCGGCGCCGGCGATGAGCGACCGACTCAACTCCGTGAGTCCGTAGACGATTCCGTCGCACCCGTTGCCAGGACGAAGGTCAGCCGATAGATCAACGGCACGCGCGCCTGCCTCGCGGACGCGCTCCACCCAAGCTTTCGAGGCGCCGTGTGGCAGCGCGCTGAAGACGAGCTCCACCTCGCCAAGGGGAGCGTCGTCGTTGCTCACATAGGACAACTCCCGACCGCGGACGCGCACCGTCGCCCCTCGCTGCTCGTTCGCCGTCGCGAACGCGAGCGCGAGTCGGGGATGGCCCTCGATCAGTGCACAGAGCTCGCGGCCGGCGTAACCGCTGCCGCCGAGCACACCAACTGGAATCTTGTTCACGCATAATGCATAATAATGCACATGCGCCCAGTCAACTCAGCGATGCAGATTCGGGCCGAAGCTCGGCGCCGCGCTGCGTTATATCGGAACTCCTGGCATGACTAAGAAGCGGGATCGGCAGGGGACCGTGTTGCGCCTCATCGGTAGCAACCGGATTGCGAACCAGGAGGATCTTCGCCGACTGCTTGCCGCAGAAGGCTGGAACGTCACACAGGCGACACTATCGCGAGACTTACGCGACCTCGGAGTCATGCGAGCTCCGGGGGACGACGGGGCGAGATACATGCTTCCCGAGATGGTTGTCGATGAGGCTAAGCCTTCTCTGGACGGCCTCTTACCGCAGCTATTCTCAAGGATCGATGGAGTCGGCGAACTGATCGTTCTGCACACTCTTCCAAGCGGAGCCCAGCCAATCGCCGAGGCCGTCGATGCCCAAGGCTGGCCCGAGATCATTGGCACCCTCGCGGGGGAGAACACGATTCTCATCGTTTGTCGCTCGGTTGCCGCCCGCGAAACCCTCACCAAGCGGCTGGTCTCACTCGCCGGACGAAAATAGCGCGCTGGAAGGCCGCAGCCATTGACGCGCCTGGACGTGATGAATTAATATGCTGTCTGAATGCATAACATTGCACAGACAGGAGCGGCGTGAAATGCCCCGAACAATCGTCCTCGCGTACTCCGGCGGACTCGATACTTCCATCATTGTCCCTTGGCTCAAGGAGCACTACGCGGGCGCCAAGGTCATCTGCGTGGCTGCCGACATCGGGCAGGGTAGCGGCGAGCTGAGCGGCGTGCGCGCCAAAGCGCTCGCCTCCGGCGCGGACGCCTGCTACGTCGAAGACCTTCGCGAGGAATTCGTCGAGTCGTTCATCTTCCCGACGCTGCGTGCAGGAGCCATCTACAATCGGAAGTACTTGCTCGGCACTTCGATGGCCCGCCCGCTCATCGCGCGTCGTCAGGTCGAAGTCGCGCGACGCGTCGGAGCCGACGCGCTGGCGCACGGATGCACGGGAAAAGGAAACGATCAGGTTCGTTTCGAGCTGACCTACGCCGCGTTCGCCCCGGATCTTCCCGTCATCGCGCCCTGGCGCGAGTGGACGATCCGTAGCCGGGAGGACGCCATTGCATACGCCGAGGCGCACGGCATTCCGGTCGTGGCAACGAGACAGAAGATCTATTCGCGAGACGCGAACCTCTGGCACCTGTCGCACGAAGGCGGCGTGCTCGAGGATCCGAACGCCGCGCCGCCGGATGATCTGCTGATGCTCACGCAAAACGTCACCAACGCGCCGGATGCGCCCGAGACGGTGACGATCGGGTTCGATGGCGGAACTCCGGTCTCGGTCAACGGCGTGACACTCGGACCCGTGGACCTCATCGCCGAGTTGAACGCGATCGGCGGCAAGCATGGATGTGGTGTCGTCGACCTCGTCGAGGATCGTTTGGTCGGCATGAAGTCGCGCGGCGTCTACGAGACGCCGGGCGGTTCGCTGCTGTACGCGGCGCACTCGGAGCTCGAGCAGCTGGTCCTCGATCGTCGCACGCTCGCCGCGAAGGATCTCATCGCGCCTCGCTATGCCGATCTCGTTTATGAGGGACGGTGGTGGACGACGGAGCGCGAGGCCTACGACGCCTTCGTCGCCGTCACGCAGGAGCGCGTGACCGGCTCGGTGACGCTGCGCTTGTACAAGGGCTCGACGGCGGTCGTGGGACGCGAAAGCGAGCACGCGTTGTACGACGAGCGTTTCGTGACCTTCGGCGAGGACGATGTCTACCAGCAAAGCGACGCGGCTGGATTCATTCGGCTGTTCGCGCTGCCGGCTCGCGTCCGCGCACTCAAGGACCAAGAGATGGCGTTGACCGCTGCGACGTCTCCCGCCGAGACACCGGTCGAGCCGGCGTTGCAGATCGCGTGACGGCCGCGTCGCCCGCGGCGCCCGGCGGCGCGCACAAGCTCTGGGGTGGGCGCTTCGCCGCGGACGTCGCGGCGGAGTTCGACGCACTCAACTCGTCGATTGCCGTCGACTATCGTCTCTGGCCGCACGATGTAAGGCTTTCGAAGGCGTGGGCCGTCGCGCTTTACCACGCCGGCGTCCTCTCGCTCGACGAAAGCAACGAGATCGAACGGGGCCTGGATCGCGTCGCCGCGCGATTGCAGGGCGGGGAAGCACCCGCGCCGACGGACGAGGACGTGCACACGTTGATCGATCGGCTGCTTCACCAGGAGATCGGCGAGGCCGCCTCGAAGCTGCACACGGGCCGGAGCCGCAACGATCAGGTCGCGACGGCGACACGCCTTTGGGCGATGGATGCCGCGAAGGCGCTCGACCTCGCGCTCAAGCGCCTTCAGCAGACGATGATCGACCAGGCTCACGGCCTGGAAACGGCGCTGATGCCGTCGTACACGCACATGCAACGTGCGATTCCGGTGTCCGCCGCGCATTGGCTGCTGTCTCATTTTTGGCCGTTGCACCGCGATCGCGCCCGCGTGCGAGCAGCGTCGCGGGCCGCGGCGGTGCTGCCGCTGGGATCCGGTGCCGCGGCCGGCGCCGCGTACCCGGTATCGCGCGTGTTGCTCAAGCAGAGCCTCGGCTTCAGCGCGATCTCCCAGAACTCGATCGACGCGGTGAGCGATCGCGACTTCGTCGCCGAACTGTTGTTCGCCGCGACGATGATCGCGACGCACCTGTCTCGTCTCGCCGAGGATCTCATCATCTACGGCTCGAGCGAGTTCGGATTCGTGCAATTCGGCGATCGGTTTACGTCCGGCTCGAGTATGATGCCGCAGAAGCGCAATCCGGACGCGCTCGAACTGGCCCGTGGATCCGCAGCACGTATGCTCGGCGATCTCACCACGCTCGTCGCGACGCTCAAAGGACTGCCCAGCAGCTACAACAAGGATCTGCAGGACGACAAGCGCGTACTGTTCGACGCGGTCGATTCATTGCTGCTCGTGCTGCCCGCCGTCGCTGGCGCGTTGGAGGAGTGCGAGTTCAACACGCAGCGAATGCGCGGCGCGCTTTCGACGACGATGATGGCGACGGATCTCGCGGACTATCTGGTTCGCAAAGGCGCGACGTTCCGCGACGCCCACCGCGCCGTCGGTCGGCTGGTTCGCCGGTGCGAGGACGAACGGTGTGGACTGGACGCGCTGCCATTGGCCGCGTTCACCGAGGTGCACACCTCCTTCGAGGCCGACGTATTCGACGCGCTGTCCCCAGCGCGATCGGTGGAATGGCGAGAGGTCGACGGGGGAACCGGACCCGCCGCCGTGCGTGCTCAGCTCGAAGCCGCGCAACGCTCGCTCTAGTTCGACGAACCGTACCGAGTAGAGACATGACGGCCGATGATTCGATTGCCGTCATGTCTCTATTTATATATACTCGTACCAGAGTGGAATACTCTCTCACCTGTCAGCTATACTTGCTCCCACTGGAGTAGATTATCCCGCGGGTATATCACCTTGATGTAGCTAGACATGCGTCTGGCGCCGAATCGCGTTGGGTAGAGAATCTGTTGACCAGATTCGCTCTACCAGGAGTGGAATCGCCCGGCAAGGGCACGTCGCGACGGATCTCCAACGTGGGCATTTACCACGTCGCCCTCGTCTCCCGTCTCGTCGGCGCCATGGGTATCTCACTGGAGCCCGCGTCGACATTGGCCGTCAGGATCCTGGCGGCTCCACCGGGCGAGCCAATCGTCATCGGCGATCTGGAGCTTCGCTTCGACCGGGTGGCCTTCGTCGCGTCGGTCGACGCGCTGATCGCCGAAGCCGCCGAGCTCACGCTTCCGCGTCGCCGGGGCCGCCCGCGACGCGAGCGCTGACCCCCCAGCCGTGAGCGAAAGAAAAGACGACGGGGCGCCACTCGATCGAGAGGCGCCCCGTCGTTGGTGTTTCGATTTCTTTAACGCGCCACGATCTTGCTGACGTTCTCCGCGGCCGGACCCTTCTGGCCTTGGACGAGGTCGAACTCGACGGGTTCACCCTCTGCGAGCGTCTTGAACCCGTTCCCTTGGATGGAGCTGTAGTGGACGAAGCAGTCCTTGTCTCCGCCGTCCGGCGTGATGAACCCAAATCCCTTGGCGTCGTTGAACCACTTCACCTTTCCCGTCGTGCGCATGTCTCTACTCCCTGAGGTCCGGCCGCTACAACACCGTGTTGCGCGGGTGGTAAAACCCGATCCCGTGATCCGACACCCGCGGACGCCCCGGTTTCAGGCGACGGCCAAAGTAGTAGCCCCAGAAAGCGTGGTCAAGCGGCTGACCCGGAACCGGACGCCCGCACCCCGTTTCGGGCATATCTTTCGGCGTTTGCCGTAAACGGAGACCGGTACCTTGGCCAAGTCGAATCGGCGCCCGACCGTCAGCACCTGGATCGATGGCGTGCAGGTCGGATCTGCCGCGCCCGTGGTCGTGCAGTCGATGACCAACACCGACACCGCCGATGCCGCCAGGACGGCGGAGCAGGTGATCGCGCTCGCGCGCGCCGGGTCACAGCTCGTCAGGGTGACGGTCAACAACGAACCGGCGGCCGCGGCCGTCCCGGAGATCGCGCGCCGCGTCACGGACAGCGGCGTCACGGTGCCCATCGTCGGCGACTTTCACTACAACGGGCATCTGCTGCTCGCCAAATATCCGGACTGCGCGGCGGTGCTCGCCAAATATCGGATCAACCCGGGCAACGTCGGCGGGAAGCGTCGCGACGAGAATTTTCGTACGATTGTCGGCATCGCGGTCGACAACGCCAAACCCGTACGCATCGGCGTCAACTGGGGCTCGTTGGACCAGGATCTCTTGACGGCGATGATGGACGAGAATGCGCGCGCTGGCTCGCCGCGCGACGCGCACGACGTCTACATCGAGGCGATGCTCGCGAGCGCGCTACGCTCGGCTGAGTTGGCGGAAGAGGTCGGGTTGGGGCACGACCGCATCATCATCTCCGCCAAGGTGTCCGGCGTACAGGATCTCGTGGAAGTGTACCGGCGGCTCGCCACGCGCTGCGAGTATCCGCTGCACCTCGGACTCACCGAGGCGGGGATGGGTACGAAGGGAGTCGTCGCGAGCACGGCGGGGCTGTCGATCCTTCTCGCCGAGGGAATCGGCGATACGATCCGCGTCTCGTTGACGCCGCGACCGAACGGCGATCGCTCCGAAGAAGTGTTCGTTGCCCAGCAGATACTTCAGTCGCTCGGCCTTCGAAGCTTCGCGCCGCAGGTGACCGCGTGTCCCGGTTGCGGCCGGACCACCTCGACCTTCTTCCAGCACATGGCCGAGGACATCCAGACCTATCTTCGCGAGCAGATGCCCGTCTGGCGCGAACGCCGCCCGGGCGTCGAGGAGTTGCGCGTCGCCGTGATGGGCTGCGTCGTGAACGGGCCGGGCGAATCGAAGCACGCGAACATCGGCATCTCACTCCCTGGAGCGTTCGAGGAACCGAAGGCGCCCGTGTACGTCGACGGCCAACTCTTCACGACGCTCAAGGGCGATGGGATCGTTCAGGATTTTCTGAAGATCCTCGACGACTACGTCGCGACGAGGTATCGAGAGCCGGCCGCGGTCTGACCCCGCGCCGCTCAGGAGCCGACCGGCTGATCGCGTGACGCCGTCTCGAGCGCGCCGACAACGTCCTCCAGCTCGGTCATGATCTCGCCGCGGAAGCCCAACCCCCGCAGCCGATCGACGGCGCGCCGGTAGCCGCGCACCGTCTCCACCGGACCGCCTGCGAATCGGGTCCACACGGTACCGGGGTCGATCGTGCGGCGCAGGTCGGCGAGCAGAGTGCCGGCGTCGTGCAGCACGTGCGCGGCACCGACCCAACGAGCGTCGTCGCTCGCGTCCGCCAGTCTGGCGAGCGCGTCGTCTCGACGTTCGTCAGGCGAAAGCTCGATTCCGTCATCGTCGATACGTCGCTCGATCACCGAGAGCGCGAGTTCCAGCGCCGCCTGCCCGAATTTGCTGGCGACGCGCTGGTCCAGCGTCTCGCCCGAGTATCCCTGGAGGACGTAGTCCTCCACGACCTGGAAAAGAATTCCGGCGACGACGGCCGTATCGTCGCGCTGATATCGTGTGAGGATGATCGCGACGTTCGCCGGATGCGTCGCGTAGGGCGCGCGCGTCCCTCTGCGCACTTGCTGATCGTGGTGCTTGGCCGCGAATGCCAAGGCATGATTCACACGATCGGAGTAGCCCGGACTGGTCATTGCCCAGATCAGCCTACACGTCGTCTGGGGGGGCGTCAACCGCGACCTTCGCCGGTGAACCAGCGAAGGATACGCTCGAGGCCGTCCGCGTCGGACTGGTCGAACGCTCCGCGACGCTCGGAATCGATGTCCAGCACTGCGGTCAGCGATCCGGCCCGGTCGAACACCGGGACGACGATCTCCGACTTGGAGCGCGCGTCACACGTGAGGTGTCCCGGGAACCGCGAGACGTCCGGAACGATCACTGTGCGACGTTCCGCGGCCGACGTTCCGCACACGCCGCGACCGAACGCGATCTCCAGACAACCGAGCGTCCCCTGGTACGGTCCGACGCGCAGCAACTGCGGACCCACGACGCGATAAAAGCCCGTCCACAGGTGTCCGAACGAGTGGTGGAGCAGGGAAGCAAGCGTCGCCATCGCGGTGATGTCGTCGTCCACGCCGGCGAGCACGCCGAGCATTTGCGAATGCAGAAGAGCGTACGCGCGCTCACGCGGCTCGTACCGCAGATCCATCATTCCTTCACTCATCGACGATCATCTCGAGACGGCGGAGACCAGTTGGAGGTCGATGAACAGAAGGGCGGCGCCCTGCACCGCGAGACCTGCCCCCGCCCCCATTCCCGCGAGGCTTCGGCCGAACCGGCGAGACGCGGCGGCCAACACCGCCCCCATGCCGATGACGCCGACGTCGAATCCTACGCGCGCCCATGTTGCGCGCTCGAGCCGCGTCGCGCCCGCGAGGTCGCGAAGGTGCAGCCCCTGCCACTCCATCACTCCGATGAGACCCAGGACAAGTCCCCAGCCACCCAGCTGCACGGCGAAGTGCGCGAGCACGGGCGATTTGACGCGACGTCGGGCGAGCACGACGGCGATCCCGGTCGCGGCGATGATGGAAAGGCCTGCCCAAGCGAGTATTCGCGCGACGTACTGCCGCTCGGCGCTCAAGACGGTGTCTGCCCACACGGCTGGGATGCTAGCCGCCGTGCTTGCGGGCAGGAAGGCGTCGCTGGGTCCCGCCTCACTGTTTGCGAGTCAGTGTCTGCATCTCGGCCGTCTGGAGCGGCCGGGGACTCGACTCGACTCGTTCGGCGCTCAGCGTCGCCGGCGGAACGGAATCCCAGAGGACGACTCCGATCGGAATGCCCCCGCCTTGGCGAATGCCGTCGAGCGCCGCGCGAAGGTCGGCGAGCCGCGTGTGTCCCACTCGTGCGCAGACGACGACATCCGGTACCGGAAGCGCTCCGCCGAGGCCCGCCGCGACGTGCTCGAGGCTTGCGACGACCACGATCGCCTCGTAGTGGCGCGACAACCGCAGCGCCTCCTGGCGAAACAGATCGGTCACCGCGGCGGGATCCAGCGGCGTCGGCGATATGCCGCTGGGGATGACGTCGATCGTGCGGTCGCGGCCCGCCATCGTCTGGGTCGTCACTTCAGCCCAGTCGATGTGAGAGCGAAGGACGTCCGCGATGCCTGGCTCGGCGTGACACCGCAACGCGGCCGCGACAGGCAGCACCACTGCGTCGGTGTCGATGAGAATCGTGCTGCGCGCCTCGTCCGCCGCAATCGCGGCGACGTTCATCGCCACCACGGCGGCTATGGCCGTGTCGGCGCCAGTGATGGTCAACGACAGCCGGGTCGCCCCTGCGCGCACGACGTGAAGGTACGTGAGCTGATAGCTCGGAGCGCGCGGATCGAAATACGGCGGCGCCATGCGGTCGGCGAGGCGGCGATCGCGATTGGGATCGCGCGGCCGCCGTCGTGCCGTGGCGAGAACTCTGACGCCGGTAGCGCGCTCGACTTCGTGCTCGTCGCTGATTCGCGGGTTTCGCATTTCGCCGAAAAAGGCGGCGCCGAATCCGAGCACAACACCGATGACCAGCGCGGCCCCGAGCAGCGCTACCGGCGGCGCACTGACCTGCGCCGCGGCCCGGTCGCGCGCGGCGTCTCGATCGAAGTCTTCGGCGCGGCGGCGCGAGTTCACCAGCGCCGTCTCGGCCTCGACCACCATCGATCTCGCCGAGTCGCGTTCGGCGACCCAGCCGATTGTATCCGTCGTGGGGGCCCCGGCCGTCGTTTGGTCTTCGCCGGCGACACCCAGCCCCGCTGTCAGTTGTCGAAGCGAGTCCCTGGTCGCGCGACCGATTGCCTGGATCGCCTGCCCAACTGTCGTTGCACGCGACGCGAGTGCCGCCGCCGCCGAGTCGCCGCCGCCCGGCAGACCGAATGCATCGCGCTCGCGCTCGATCTCGTTTAGCGAGTCGAGGAGTAGCCGCACGCGTTGTTGACGCGCGAGCGGAGGAGACTGCGCCAGGGCGCGATACGCCGCGACCACGGGCGCCGTCTCGATGCGAGTCAGCAGGGCGTCAAGGTTTCCTGCCGCCGCGGACAACGAATCCCGGGCGACGAGATTGGTCGGATTGAGCGTCGGCATTCCGCGCGGCTGCGCGACGGCCGCGGAGCGAGCCTGAGCCAACGCCGACTCGACGGACACGAGGCGCGCGTGCGCGTGCGTCACGGCCGACGCGTACAGTGCCGTGTCGGGGCGCGGCGCCCGCGCGGCGAACGGTGCTGTCGAGCGTCGCGCCTGAAACGGGGTGATGACCAGCGACACCAGAACCGCCACGAACGCGCCGATCGCGACCGCGCCGATGAACACGGGCCGGTTCACCGCGTTTCGAGCCCGCGCTGTGAGCCAGGCTTGGCGTGAGGCGGCGCGGTGCTGGGATGTCGAGAACTCGGCGGTCGACTGCATCATGTATCGAAGTCTGTCCTGCAATCGGGGCTGGTGCTACCGAGCCTGCTAGACGACAAGAGCGCGGGGCCGGATGGCCCCGCGCTCTGACTGTGCTCGACCGCCGGACGTTACTGAACGGTGACCGTGCCCTTCATGTTCATCGCCAGATGCGGCGTGCAGTGATACTCGTACTTGCCCGGCTTCACGCCACCGAACGAGACGACGTACTCCTCATTCGGATTCATCAGCGTCGGACCCGTGAGTTCGGCGACCTTGCTGTCCATGTTCGCGTCGAGCTGGGCCTTGGAATCGGCCGGGGTCGTGGACGGATCGAACGAGATGCTGTGAGGGCCGCCGGCGACCATCACGAACTTCACCGCATCACCCGTTTTGATGGTCACGTCGGCCGGCTCGAATCGGTACCCCTTGTCGTCGCCAATCATCTTCACTTCAACCGTCTTGCCCGTGGCCGGAATCTTCGCCAGTGCGCCGGCCGCAGGGGCTGGAGTCGCGGCCGGGGCGGCCGCCGAGGCAGGAGCGTTCGCTGTCGTGTCCTTGGCCTTATTCTCGCCGCCGCCGCAGGCGCCGACGAGGGTCGCGCTCGCGAGGAGCGCCAATCCGCTGAACCGCATTGCTGGGAACCTCCGGAGTGCCTAGCTGATCGTGGTATGGAGCACTTCAGAAAACCGCAGGAGAATGTGAATTTATTCACAAAGTCCCGCCGGCGCAACGCGGTACCCCGAAGCGGGACGCTCTACCTTGTTACATGCTCGTCATCCCCAGGCTCGAGCTTCTCGGGGGCGCCAGGCCCCGCGGCGACTCCGCCCACATCCTGAGATCGGACAACGCTGTCGTGGCGGCGCGCGCGTGGGCCGCCGAGGGCTATTCTCGCCTGCAGGTCGTAGAACGAGACTCCAAGGAGCGCAGGTCGAACTTGGGCTTGGTCGAGGACCTCGCCCGCGACGGCGGAGTCGAGATTGACGTCTCGGCTAACGCCGACTCGATGGACCAGATCGAATCGTGGATCGACGCCGGCGCGACTCGCGTCATACTTGGCCCGCGGGCATTGACGGAGGGCGATTGGCTCCGGTCAACGGCTGAGACGTTTCCCAGCGCCTTGATCGTCGACACCAACGGCCGCGAACTGCGCGAGATGACCCGCGGCTGGGTTCGCACTCGTCCGATCGACCTTCGCGATCTGGCCGACGACCTCGACGGGCTTCCGATCGCCGGATTGATCGTCGCCGCGCCGGCGAGGAGTGCGCCGACGCTCGGGCTCCTGGAAGATGTCGCGGAGCGTTGCTCGTTTCCGGTCCTCATTGAAGAGGTTCATCCGACGATGAGCGCGCTGCGCGCCTTCGAGCATCGTGGGCTCGGAGGGGTCGTCGTCCCTGCCGCCGCATTGGCGTCCGTGCTCGACCCTCGCGCGGTCGCGAACGAATTCGCTGGCTGACTAGAACTGCGCGAGCAGATCGCGCGGAAGCGCGTCGAGCTTGCCGAGATACACGAACCGGAAGTCGTGCATGTACATGTTCGACACGCGCCGAACGTCGTCGGGCTGCACGCGCCGCAGATCGTCGACGAAATGACTCGCCAGGCGGAAGTCGCCCTGGTAGATCTGCGCACGCGCGAGAAACGTCGCCTGGTCGCCGTTCGTTTCGTTCCGCAGGAAGTACTCGGTGATGAACTGCTGGACGAGTCGTTCCAGGCCGTCGCGATCGAGAAGCTCTCGCTGCAAACGGTCGATTTCGGCGCGCATGAGCGTGAGCGTGGCCCGCGGATCGACCGTCGTGACATACACGCCGCCGCTCGCAACGGCGCGTTCGAGAAACGGCGCGTCAACCTCGTACGACAGGTTGCGCCGCGAGCGAATTTCCGTGAAAAACCGTCCCGAAAGCACTGCACACGCGATCCGCAGCGCCTGGTAATCAGGATTCGAGGCGGCCGGTCCCGGATAGTACCCGAGGAGGTAGTTCGTGGGCAGCGGCATCGTGCGCGTCAGCAACGCGCGGCCGCTCGACCTGGTCGCTCCGGGCGCCGTCCACGCGTACGATCCGCGGGGCATCCGGCCGAGTGTCTGGCGTACGAGGTCTTCGACGCGGGCGCGATCCACGTTGCCGACGACGACGACCAGCATCCGCGACCCGACCATTTGAGTTTCCTGATATCGTCGTAGTTGGCCGAGCGTGATCGACTGCAGCGACGACTCCGTCCCGTTCGGGTCGAATCCATATGGTTGGTTCACGTACTCGAGGCTGTCGGCGAGGCGGTTGAGCAGCGGATCCGGCGCGCTCGATGCCTCGCGGACCGACGTCAGCATCCGCTCGCGCACGAGCTCGACCTCCGACGAATCGAGCGTCGGCTCCATCAAGCGGTTGGCGAGCACGTTCCACGTCGAGTCGAACGCGGAGCGAATGCAGGTGGTGCCGAAGACGGTCCAGTCCTCCGACGGCGCGATCCCGATGCTGCAGCCCGTTCGCACCAATGCCTGCCGAACTCTCTCACCCGGATATCGCTTCGTGCCACGCTCCGACGCCCGCAACAGCATGACCTCGATGCCTTGCGTGGCGGGCGAGAGTTGCTGCGTGCCGCCGAGCAGATAGACGTTGGCGGCGATGACGTCGTTTGCGGCGTTTCGGCGGAGAATCACCTTGACGCCGTTCACGTCGAACGACGTCGTCCCGGTGTCGGACTGAGCGGGCGCCTGTGAGAGCGGCGCGGCCCAGGCGAGCAGAGTGAGGGCGCCGACAGACAGCAGACGCGGCATCACGGGCGCGTCCTCGGCTCGGCCAAATCAGACGTTGTGAGATTCAACGAGCGCCGCGCGCCCGGCGAAATCAGCACGCCGGTAACGTGCGGCTTCCCCACGATGTACTTCGCGCCGTACGCCGCCAAATCGGCGGGACGCTGTTTCGCCATGTTGTCCACGTACCCGTAGAAGTAGTCTAGGCCCGTGACTGCCCACCAGAATCCGACCTGGTGCGCGAAGCCCGACGCTCGCTCGAGTTGGAGCTCCGTGTCGACGACGCGGTGTTGTTTCACCGTTTCGAGCTGAGCGGGCGGGAAATAAGTCGAGTCACCCACCTTGCCCAACTCGTCGCGGAGCGCGGCCAGCGCTTCGCGGAGTCGCTGAGGCGTCGTTTCGCCTTCGACGGTTATCGGTCCGACGTGATTCAACGTGTAGTAATTGACGCCGATCGACTCGAACAGACCGCTGTCCACCAACCGCCGCTGAAACCCGGAACCGGGCTGATTCAACACGTCCGAAAAGACGTCGGCGGCGTAGGTCGCTGCGGGATCGGCCGTCGCGCCGGGACCCTGCCACTGGAACATCACGATGACGCTCCCGATCTCCTGTTCTGCGATCACCCCGGTGTCGCGCGTCAACGGCGGGATGGGCGGAATCGGATCGGTCGCGAACGGATCGGCGCCTTTCTGCCAACCTCCGAACACGGAGCGGGCGAGCGCGAACGCGCGGTCGGCCGCGATGTCCCCCGCGATGATCACAGCCGTGTTGTTCGGGACGTAGTATCGCTTCTCGATCGTCCGCATCTTGTCCGGCGTCGTGCTCTCGATGACCGCCCGCTCGCCGAGGGGGTTCTTTCGGCTCCACGCCGAGCCCCAGAGCGCCTTGCCCATGTCTTGAGAGAATCCGAACATCGGGCTTGACTCGTTCCGATCGTACTCTCCGATTACGACTTGTCGCTCACGCGACAGTTCGTCCGTGCGGAATTCGGGGTACATCAGCGCGTCGGCGAGAAACTTCATGCCGCCCGCGACGCTGTCGACCGGAACGGTGAGGTAGTAGTTGACTCGCTCTTCGCTCGTCGTGCCGTTGAACGCGGCGCCCAATTCGGACGCGCGCGCCACGAACTGGTCCGGCTGCGGGTACGCGTGATTCGCCTTGAAGAACATGTGCTCGTACAGGTGCGACAGCCCCTCGTACTCGGCGCCTTGCGTGAACGAGCCGTTCTTGACGTCGGCCTCGATGGTCACCAACGGGACGCCCGGGTTCTGGACGACGATCACGTCCAAGCCGTTGGGGAGCGTCGTCTTTTGAATGCGCTTCTCGAGTGCCGACCGCTGCGCCAAGAGCGCCGGCGGGAGTAGCAGCAATGCGGCGACGACCCGCCAAGCGCGTGCCGGGTTTGCGGCGCGACGTGGCGCGCCTGTCGTCTCGTGACTTTCTTTCAACGCGACCATGACCGGTTCCGATCTCCCCTCGCTCGAACGTCTCGCCGCGCGACTGAACGGCGCATTTCTACGGCGCCACCAACCGATCGCGCCGTACACCACGTTCAAAATCGGCGGCCCCGCCGACCTGTTCTACGATGCGACGTCGTCGGAGGCACTGGCTGACGCCGTCGTCGCGGCCCGCGAGGCCGGTGTACCCTACTTCGTGTTGGGGCTCGGCGCCAACATCCTCGTCGGCGACGCCGGCTTTCGCGGACTGGTGATTCGAAACACGGCCCGCGCTCACGAGTTCCGCGAGATGGGCGACGAATGCAAGCTCTGGTCCGAGAGCGGGGCCATCGTCAAGGACCTGATCCGTGAGTCGGTCGCCCGAGGGTGGTCCGGGCTGGAGCATTACGTCGGCATACCGAGCACGGTCGGCGGCGCGGTCTGGCAGAATCTCCATTTTCTCTCGCCGGCGCCCGAGCGCGAGCGCACGATGTTCATCGCCGAGGTGTTCGAGGCATGCGAAATCCTCTCCGAGGAGGGTGAGCGAAAGACCGTGGGGCCCGAGTACGTGCGCTTCGGTTACGACGATTCGGTCTTTCATCACCGTCGCGACCTGGTGCTCACGGCCACCTTTCGCCTTTCGCGCGGCGATCAGGCGGCGATGCACCGCGTTCTCCAGGAAAATCTGAGTTGGCGCGGCAGCCGTCACCCCTGGCTCGACTGGCATCCGAGCGCCGGATCCATTTTCAAGAAAATCGAAGGCGTGGGAGCGGGCCGTCTCGTCGATCAGTGCGGCCTGAAAGGGATGCGGCACGGCGGAGCCCAGATTTCGCACATCCACGCCAACATTCTCGTCAATCTGGGCGGGGCGACCGCCAAGGACGTGCGCGAGCTCATCGCCTTCGCGCAGCGCGCCGTCGAGGAAAAGTGCGGCGTCCACCTCGAGCCGGAGATCGGCTTCATCGGCGAGTTCTAGCGGCTCAAAACAGCGTTCCGAAGCCGACGACGAGGCGCCAATGCGCCGAGTGATCGATCGGCCTCGCCATTCCCACGTGGAGTAAGTCCGAGAAGAAGCTCACGCCGCCGCCCGCGGTGGTGCGAACTCCGTTCGTCGCGGTGGACAGCGGAACGCCGTTCGCATCGACGCCCAATTGGCGAACGGACTGCGCCGCGCCGGGCGACGATATCTCGGTCCATCCTCCCTGGGCGCTCGCGACCAGACCGGGACTCAAGCCCGGGATGTAGATGCCGCGGAAGAGGACGATCGGTTTCTGCCAGACGCCGAAGCGATAGCCGACGAACGTCCGAAAAAGCGCCGCATGATCGCCGGCGAACTGTTTGTATCGATATCCGGCCAGGAGCATGTTCCCGCCGAGCTCGAACAGTTGCTGCGGCGGGGGATTGTCGCCGAGCACGGCGCCGAAATCCGCGTGGGCGCCGAGCGAAAGCGGTCCGACATACTGCCGCGCCGAAAGTCCGAGCTCGGCACGCTGCCAATCGAGATCGCCGCTGGCGTATTCATAGTGGAGGCGCGCACCCACTCCCGGCCTCGCGAAATCACCGGTGACGCTCGGGTGGAACTCGGCGTCGACTGAGCCGAACGCATAGTCGCCCGCCGTCGCCCCGCGGTTCAGTCGAAAGCCGCCGTTGGTCGAGAACAAGCCTTGCGAAAGCCGCGACCGCTCGGGCCGATCCTGGCCGAAGCCCGCCTGCGCCGTGACGAGGGCGACATCGATCGCTCCGAGGACACGCGTCACTGAGACGCCCGCGCGACGCCTGTCGACGTAATCGTCGTCGTCCACGGAAGAGAGCAGAGCCCCGAATCCTGGGTCGTCTCCGAGCGGGATTCCGAAGTCGTTCGTCGACGCGAGTGTGCGCGCCGCGCGAACCCCGAATGTCTGCGCGCCGTGCTTCCACGACGCGGACGCACCGCCGCGCGCCGTCTGCTCGGTAAAGGCCCAGCCGCCGTAAGCGCCAACCGACAATCCCGGCGCGGCGGATCGCAGTGCCAGTGTCGGCGCGACGCCAACGTACAGGCCTTCGACTCGGTTGAATCGGAATACGCGGCCGAGCGAACCGGAGAACAACAAGAGCTGCGGTGGTCCGTCGGCCCGCCAGCTCGCGGGCGCGAGATCGGCGAAATCGTCGGCGCGGACGGCGCTGGTTTCCATTCCCAATGGATTCCGCCATTCACGGAACGCGCCGACGCTGTCGGTCGTCGCCCACGTCACGACAACGCGAGGATGGAGGGATGTATCGGGCACAACCACGCCCGTGTCGGGGACGAGGTCGCCGATCGTCGATACGATTCGGAAAACAGGCCGCGACTGCCCCAGCGGCGGAAAACTCGCCTGAAACTCGGTGCGTTGAAACGACGGCAGCCAGTATCGACCGTCGTATTCGGCGTTGACGAACTCGACGTATGCGGCCGCGACGATGCCTGTCGCGCGGGCGAATCGCGTCCCGAACGATTCGCGGCCCCCGAGCACGACCATCTGTCCCCGCATTCGCACGATCTCGAAACGGGTCGCGTCGAGGTCGATCTCACCGTCGAACGCGCCGAACCGGGTCTCCCGGCGGAAATCCGGGTGCACGCGAATGCGCGCGATCGGCACCGTTCGGCCTCCGACGCGCAAGGTGGTGACCGTATCGCCGCCGCTGAATCGGTAGTATTGGTCGCGATCCGCGGCGAATGGATGAACCACCGTGAGCGTGTCGCGTCGGTTCGCTCGCGTCATGTACGCGCCAAGCGACAGACGTTCGCCGTACAGCGTGGGAACGGTCCAGCCGCGTACGATCGTCAGGCTCGAATAGGGAACGCCCACCGTCTGCGATCGATAACCGATCACGTGCAAGTCGTACGGACCGTCGCGCGTCCATGTCGCGCGGGACGTCATCTGTTCGATCTCGCCGGCATTCTCTCTGCCGAGCGAGTCGCGGATTATCAGACCGACCTCCGTCTCCACTCGACTCGTGTATCCGCGCAACTCGCGCGGCGGATGACGATTCGAATCGGCGGCGGCGGCCACCATCGCGCGCAGCGCGGGCGACGCGTACGTCGAGTCCGCGCTCGACACTCCGATCTGGGCAAGCAGCGCGATGGCGAGTGCAGTCGCTGGCACGGCGGAGCTTACGTCGAACGACCGGCGAGTGTGTCAGCGTGCTCGGTGGCCTTGCCCCATTCATCGAGCAACTGGTCGAGGACACGCTTGAACCCCTCCATCTCGCGGCCGAGGCCGCCGGCGCGACTCGCGCCATCGGCGGCGACATAGAGGCCCGGGTCTTCGAGTTGCGCCGTAACCTCGGCGATCCGTTGCTCGATCTCCTGGATCTCCGCCTCCAACTCTGACACTCGTCGCTGTGCGGTGCGGACGGCGGTCCGCGCCTGCCGCGTCGTGTCCTCGCGCCGATTGACCTTCTTCTGCTCCTCCACCCGCCGCACTCGCTCATCTTCTTCGGCGACGATTGCCGCCGCGCGGGCGCGCTCGGCGGACACGACTTCCCATTCTTCGAATCCGCCGTCAAACGCGGTGAGTCGCCGCTCATGTAGAATCCACAACTTCGTGGTGAGCGCGCGAAGCAGTTCGCGGTCGTGACTCACGAGCAGAACGCTGCCCTCGTAGTCGCCGATCGCGTCCTCGAGCGCCTCGATCGACTCGACGTCGAGATGGTTCGTGGGCTCGTCGAGCACGAGCAGATTCGCTTCGCTCAATACCAGCATCGCGAGAGCAACGCGGGCGCGCTCGCCGCCGGAGAGCGTCTCGGTGCGGCGACCGACTTCGTCACCCGAGAATCCGAAGCGACCGAGGTGTCCCTGCACCAGGCGCCGGTCCCACGTCGGGCGAAGGTCGTTGATCACGTCATACAGCGTCTTGTCGAGCGGAACCTGGGCCAGGTCCTGGCGATAGTAACCCACGGTGATCCCCGCACCGATCCGTAACTCGCCGCTCACGTCGTGGTGATCGTCGAGCAGCGCGCGGAGGAACGTCGTCTTTCCGGACCCGTTGGGCCCCACCAAGCCGAGCACGTCGCTGCGCATCAGCGTGACGGTCGCGTCTTGCACGAGGACACGCGCTTCGACGCGAACCGAGACGCGATCCGCGATCGCGACCCGGTCGCCGCCTCGGGCGACCGAGCCAAAGCGGAGCGCCATCGACGCTTCGTCGGATGGCGGCGGACTCAGACGGGCCGTTCGGGCAAGACGCGTGCGCCGTCCCTTCGCTTGCCGACTGTTCTGGCCCGCGATGTTGCGAGCGATGTAGTCCTGTTCGCTCGCGATCTTTCGCTGTTGTTGCTCGAACTGCCGCTGCGCTGTGAGCTGCCGTAAGGCGCGCTGCTCGACGAACGATGCGTAGCCAGCATCGTACGCTGTCGCGCTGTCAGCCTCGAAGTGCAGCACGTGGTCCGCAACCGCCGAGAGAAACGCTCGATCGTGGCTGATCAACAGGACCGTCGTTGGCGTCGAGACAAGGTAGGACTCGAGCCAGGCGGTTGTCTCCAAGTCGAGGTGATTCGTCGGCTCGTCGAGCAAGAGCACGTCGGCGGGGGCGACGAGCTGGCGCACGAGTCCGAGCCGACCGCGTTCGCCGCCGCTCAATTGCGCGATGGGCATCGTTCGAGCCGGCACGGGGTCGAAGCCGAGACCGTGCAGCACCGCGTCGACGCGCGGCGCGATCGTGTAGCCGCCTTCTCGTTCGAACCGCTCGAGACTCGCGCCATATTTCGCAAGGCCGGCCTCGTCTTCTTGGCCGAGCCGTTCTGCTTGCGTGATCAGATCGCGCTCGAGCGCCAGAAGGTCGGCGAAAGGACCGGCCGCCGCTTCCCAAACGGTCGACGCCCCGCCGAACTCCCGATGCTGTTCGAGGAGCGAAACACGCAGGCCCGGCCGCTTTGCGATCTCTCCGCGGGTTGGCTCGATCTCGCCGGTCAGCAAGCGAAAAAGCGTCGTCTTCCCCGTGCCATTTCGTCCGACGACTCCCCAGCGCTGCCCGGCCGCGACCGTGAAGGACACGTTGTCGAAGATCTTGCTCGCGCCGAAATCGACGCCGGCGCGTGATACCGACAGCAGCGTCATTTCGCCGTCCAGATCTTCCAGTCCTGCTCCGCCAACCCGATCGTGAGGAGGTTCCCACTCCGCACGAG
This sequence comes from uncultured Gemmatimonadaceae bacterium, assembly GCA_963736315.1. Classification (GTDB taxonomy): domain Bacteria; phylum Gemmatimonadota; class Gemmatimonadetes; order Gemmatimonadales; family Gemmatimonadaceae; genus JAQBQB01. The sequence goes on from CAVTOB010000003.1 coordinate 1,323,806, forward strand.
CGGCAACACCAACAGCAACGGCTCCTCGGCGAGCCGTTCCACCCACCGCTCGTCCGAGAGCCGGGCGGAGCGTAGCCCAAGCTCTTCGAAGCGACGAGACTCGCGATCGAGGAGTCGGCCGATGCCAAAACGTTCGACGAAACGTTTGAGCTCGCCGGGTGACGCTGCGCGCTCGTTGAGATCGACGAAATGCGTCTTGATCCGACGCTCGGCGAAGAACCGAAGCGCCTTTCTGGTGTCCGCGCTCTTCTTCACCCCGAAGATTTGAACTTCCATCGCTCGCGCTCGGCTGTTATTGATCGCGGTCACCGATGCCCGCGAGAGTGTCGTCAGTGTCGTCAGTGTCGTCCGAGGAGCTCAGCCGACGAAGCGAGTATACCTACCGCCCAGCGTGGTGGGTACCGGGCGCGCACGCGCAGACGTTGTGGGGAAAGTTTTTCCGTCGACGAGAGCTTTTCGGCGCCCGCGCCGAGCGATGGGATACCCCTGACGGTGATTTCGTCGACGTCTACCGCCTGGATGCATCCGAAGGTGCGCCGCGACTGTTCATTCTACACGGCCTCGAAGGGACGATCCGGTCACACTACGTGACCGGCTTTCTCGGCGAGGCCAAGCGACGCGGCTGGGGAGCCGACCTCCTGATATTCCGAGGCTGTGGCGACGAGCCGAATCGCCGGCCGCGGTTCTATCACTCGGGCGACACCGGCGACCTCGCGTTCGCGCTCGATCGGGTCCTCGTTGAGCATCCGCGGTCTCTGATCGTCCTCGCCGGCGTTTCGCTCGGCGGTAACGTGCTGCTCAAGTTTCTAGGCGAGCAGGGTGACAGTTTGTCGCCGCGGGTGCGAAGCGCGGCGGCGATCTCGGTTCCGTTCGACCTGGAGAAAGGCGCGCGCAAGATCGCGACCGGTTTCTCGCAGATCTACGATCGACACTTCCTGCGCACGCTGCGCGCGAAGGCCCGCGCGAAGCTATCGGCGTACCCCGGCCTGTTCGACGCGGACCGACTCGAGCGCGCACAGTCGATCTACGAGTTCGACGACGCCGTGACAGCGCCCGTTCACGGGTTCGCCGATGCACGCGACTACTACACGCGGTCGAGCTCGTTGCCTTGGCTCCGACGAATTCGGCGGCCGACGTTTCTCCTGAGCGCAGTGGACGATCCCTTCCTCCCCGCCGCCGTGCTCGATGACGTGCTCCGCGTTGCTCGCGACAACCGGGCGCTCACTCTCGAATTCACGGCGCACGGCGGCCACGTCGGATTCGTCGCGGGGCCCCGGCCGTGGTCGGTCGCTTACTACGCCGAGCGGCGGGCATGCGAATTTCTTGCTCAATCGTTGCGATGACCGCTTGAAAACCGCCCGCACCCCGTCACATTCACCCAATCCGCACGTGGCCGCCGACGGCCTGGGCAAATAAGACACTGGACGCATGACCGTTCTCTACCTGGCGAGCTTCATTGGCGGTTTGCTGTTGGCCGTGCGTATCATGACCCACGGCGTCGAGCGACCCCGCGAGGATCATCCGACGGGCGATCGTTCGTTTCGTCTCTCGCCGCTCGTCATCGTCGCCTTTACGATGATTTTCGGGGCCGGCGGGTACCTCATGACCCGGTCTGGCGTCGGCCAATCGATCACGGCACCCCTGGCGGCCCTGCTCGGCGGCGCGGGATCAATCATTGCTGCACGCCTGGTTAAGGGCTGGTGGCGGGTGGTTCCGGAACACGACGTCGATGACGAGCGTTATGTGCTTCAGGGCCACTTGGCTCGAGTGACGAAATCGATCGGTCCGGATGTTGACGGTGAGGTGACGTTCGAGTTCGGCGGCGATCGCAAATTGCTGCGGGCTCGGGGCTCGGTGGGCGGCACGATTGCCGCCGACACGGATGTGGTGATTGAGCGCGTCGAGGCCGACGTCGCGTACGTAGAGGCCTGGTCGGACGTCGAAAAACGTCTGTAGCGGCGGGGGATACGATGTGGAACGCGGTACTGTGCATCCTCATCATCGGCGGGTTCTTCATCCTGCGCGCGGTCCTCGCCACAGTGTTCTTCTTCTATCTCCTCCCGCAAGGCGACCGCTGTCCGAACTGCGACGCCGTGACGCTCCGCATTCAGTCGCGCGCGTGGAACGTGCTTTTCCCGCGGTTCAGGACGAGCTGGTGCTACGAGTGCGGTTGGCACGGCCTCCTGCGGCGAGGTCCGCTCAGCGCACCGACCGCGACGGGCGAGCTGACTAGACATCACCGCTGAGGTCAGACGCCGCTGGCAAGCAGGCGAAGCCAGGGCGGCCAATTGCCGCTCAATTCGAAGAAATCGTCGAAGTAGCGAAGTCCGGCTCGCTCGAGCTCGCCAATGACGTCGGCGAGCGCGTCGTTGCCGCTGCCATAGATCGGCCCCAGGACGACGAGCTCTCCTTCGACCCGGAACTCTTCCGCCGTCAGGCCGAGCCGCTCGTCGATCGTGGCGCGAGCGATGCCGCTCGCCTCGTACGCACGCCGGACAATGAGAATCGACGGCGCACCGTGCTGGATTGAAAGTGCCATGGGTGAAGACGGTTGTCCGCGGGCGCGGTCCGCTCGACGCTCGCGCGAGATTCGAGAATATAGATGTTCATTCATCCAGAGAACGGGCGTCCGCGTCTCCCTGGCGTGTCGCGTCGCCGGTAAGTTCTTCGGATGAACCTGAATCGCGCGGCCTCGCATCCGGAGGCCGAGTTCGATGTGATCGTCGTGGGCGCCGGGCACGCCGGGACCGAGGCTGCGGTCGCGGCCGCACGCACGGGCGCCACGGTGGCGATCGTCACGAGTGCCTTGGAAACGATCGGCCAGATGTCGTGCAATCCGGCCATCGGCGGCATCGCGAAGGGCACGGTCGTGCGAGAGGTGGACGCGCTCGGCGGCATCATGGCTCGCGCGACGGATCTCGCCGCCTTGCAGTTTCGGATGCTCAACCGTAGCAAGGGCCCCGCGGTTTGGGCTCCCCGCGCGCAATGCGATCGCGGGCTGTATCGCCGCGCCGTTCGAACCTTGCTCGAGGACCAACCCGCGATTCACACGGTCCAGGGAACGGTTGCCGGGCTCATCTTCGACACCGATGGGCCAGCGGTCTCGGGCGTCGAGACGCTCGAGGGGAGATGTTTCGGCGCAAAGGCGGTGGTCATCACCACCGGCACGTTCCTGCGCGGCCGGATCCACATCGGAACGACGACCAAGTTCGGCGGCGGGCGCGCGGGCGACTCGGCGGCGACGCATCTCGCCGAGCAGCTGGAGGAACTGGGTCTCACCGTCGCGCGTTTCAAGACCGGCACGCCGCCCCGGATCGACGGCCGCTCGGTGAACTTTGCTCCGCTCGAGCGCCAGGAGAGCGAGATCGAGCAGTTCGACTATTCCTGGTCGCACTTCTGGCGCGAACCGCGGCGGCGGGGCGAATCGACGCGACACCCCGTTCAATTGCCCTGTTGGATCACGTTCCTAGGCGAGGCCGGGAAACGAATCATCCAGGAAAACATCGGCAGCTCGGCCATGTACGGAGGGGCGATCAACTCGCGGGGACCGCGCTACTGCCCGTCAGTCGAGGACAAGATCGTCAAGTTCCCGGCGGCGGAACGCCATCAGTTGTTTCTCGAGCCGGAGGGACACGACACGTCGGAGCTGTACGTGAACGGATTGTCGACGTCGCTGCCGGCGCCGGTGCAGGTGGAGATATTGCGCACGGTGCCAGGGCTCGAGCGGGTGCGGATGACGCGGGCCGGGTACGCGATCGAGTACGACTACTATCCGCCCACGCAGCTCGACGCGACGCTGCAAGTGAAAGCGGTGGCGGGGCTGTTCTTCGCCGGGCAGATCAACGGGACGACCGGCTACGAGGAGGCGGCGGGGCAGGGGACGATCGCGGGGTTCAACGCCGCCCGATTCTCGCGCCGGCTGCCCGGCATCGTTCTCGGTCGAGAGAGTTCATATATAGGAGTGCTCATTGACGATCTAGTAACACGCGGCGTCGACGAGCCCTATCGACTGTTCACGTCGCGGTCGGAGTTCCGGCTCACCGTTCGACAAGACAACGCCCTGCGGCGCCTTTCGCCTGTGGGACTCGAGCTCGCCCTCTACACGCCGGAAGAGCGTGCGACGGTCGCGCGACGCGCCGAGGACGAAACGGGCGCGGCGGCGTTGGCGGAGGCCACGAGCATCAGCGCCGATGACGCGGGGCCGATTCTCCACCGGGCCAACAGTTCGCCGATCGCGCACTCGGTGAAGATCGCCGAACTGGCGAAGCGGCAAGGCGTGTCGCTCAGCGATCTTTTTGTCGCGACGGGAGTGGGAGGCCATCTCGTGCCCGATGCCGTCGTGACGGCCGAGCTCGAGCTCAAGTACGCCGGGTACTTCGTCCGTGAGCGTGACCAGGCGTCGAAGCTGCGGCGCATGGGCGAGTTTGCCCTCGACTCCGATGCCCCGTACGGCGACATGAGATCCCTTTCGCTCGAGGCGCGGCAAAAGCTGGCGGCGATACGACCGGCGACGCTCGCCCAGGCGTCGCGAATCCCAGGCGTGAGTCCAACCGACCTGCAGAATCTCGTTCTCGAATTAGAGAAGCTGCGGCGAGCCTCCGCGTCGGCGAGCTGAGTCCGTCAAGCGGACGAATCCGCTGCGGGTGGGTCATAGATTCAGGTTCTGCCGCCCGACGTCGGGCAGGGCGAAACTCAAAAACGAACCGGGAGAGAGTTCGATGTATCGTTGCCTTGCAGGCATTCTCAGCGGAATCGTGATTGCGGCGCCCCCGCTTGAAGCCCAGACCGCAGTCGTATCCAGCCCACCGCAGATCGCGACGACCGGCGTGGGCGAGGCGTCCGCAGTTCCAGACCGCGCGACGATCTACATCGCCGTGCAGACGCGCGCGCCAACCGCGAACGCCGCATCGGCGGAGAACGCTCGTCGCGTGAAAGCGGTGATGGACACGCTGCGGCTGATGGGGATCGCCGGCGATCAGGTGCAGACAGCGAACTACAACGTCAGCCCCGAGATGGCGTATCCAACGGCACAGTCGCAGGCTCCACGGACAGTGGCTTACACGGTCACCAATTCGCTCCTCTTGAAGTTGAAGCGAATCGACGACGTCGCTCGGGCGATTGACGCCGCGCTGGCGAAGGGCGCGAACGAGATCTCCAGCCTGCAGTTCTCCTCGTCAGCAGCGGACTCCGTTCGTTCGGTGGCTTTGGCGGCGGCAGTCGCGGATGCGAAGATTCAGGCCGAGGCGATGGCCCGCGCGGCGGGTGGATCCCTTGGACAACTTCTCGAGCTAAGTACCTCCATGCCGGTGCGCCCAATGCCGATGGTACAAACATTCTTGGCGCGGGCGGCGGTCCAGACCCCGATCACGCCGGGAGAGCAGACGATCAGCGCCACGGTGAGTGCCAGATGGGCATTCGTTCCGGGTCGCTAACTTGGGAGCGGGACGCGGGGACAGCGCCCCGATCGAGTGGGTAGTCGGTCGGACCCACCACCATCGAGTGCCACGTGAAACGATTTCCGTCGGCGCGACGGCCAGGATGTTTCACGTGGAACGTTGTACGGGCTGACCGGCTCGGATAGATTGGCCGCGAACCGAGTCATCGATCGTCTTGCCAGCCCTCACGCCTGCGGCGCGCCATCCCGGAATAAAGTGGCCCGTGTCATCGCGATAGCCAACCAGAAAGGCGGCGTCGGAAAGACGACCACAGCCGTAAACCTTGCTGCAAGCCTCGCCGCAGCCGAAGCAAAGACGCTTCTCATCGACGGCGACCCGCAGGGAAATGCCACAAGCGGTGTTGGCGTCGAGCGCACACAGTTCCGCGCGACCGTCTATGACGTCGTCATCGGCGCGACGCCGCTCGACGACGCAATCGTCGAGCGAGTCCACTTCGAGCACCTGGACGTCGCGCCGGCTACGCCGGATCTCGCGGGCGCAGAGGTTGAGCTGGTTGATCGGCCGAATCGAGATCGGATGATGCGCGACGCGATCGCGCGCGTTCGGCACCGATACGAATACATCCTGATCGACTGCCCGCCCTCACTCGGGCTCATTACGCTCAACATGCTCGCGGCGGCCGATTCTCTGCTCATCCCGCTCCAGTGCGAGTATTACGCGCTCGAGGGCCTTTCCCAGCTTCTCAACACCGTGCACCTCGTCCAGCGCAGCGTGAACCCCAGCTTGGCCATCATCGGCGTTCTGCTCACGATGTACGACGCTCGGCTCAACCTCTCCCGTCAGGTCGCCGCTGACGCGCGCGAGTATTTCGGATCGGAGGTGATGGAGACGGTTATTCCTCGCAACGTGCGCCTCGCCGAGGCGCCCAGCTTCGGGAAGCCGATCATGCTGTATGATGTCGCGTCTATCGGTGCTCAAGCCTATATGACTGTGGCAAAAGAACTTATGAGGAGGACTCGATGAGCTCTGACCGCCGGCTCGGCCGCGGACTCGAAGCACTCATTTCAGCGAGCTCTACCGTTTCTTCCACCGCCAGCGAGCTGCAGAGAATCCCGCTGTCCCGGGTTCGTCCCAATCCGTTTCAGCCGCGGCGGGATTTTGATCCGGACGAGATGCGAGAGCTCGAGGCATCGCTGCGGTCGAGCGGCTTACTCCAGCCGATCAGTGTGCGCCGATTAGGAGACGCGTTCGAGCTGATCGCTGGCGAGCGAAGGGTGCGGGCCGCCTCAAACCTTGGGTGGACAGAAATCTCGGCGATGGTCCGCGACTTCGACGATCGGACCATGCTCGTGCTGGCCCTCGTGGAAAACCTTCAGCGTGCGAACCTGAATCCGCTGGAGGAGGCCCGCGGCTACAAGCGACTGATCGACGAATTCAACCTGACTCATCAACAAGTGGCGGACGCTGTTGGAAAGGACCGCACGACGATCACGAATCTGTTGCGGATATTGGCCCTGCCGGATGGCGTCCAGAAAATGGTTGAGGACGGTGGCTTGACGACCGGTCATGCGCGCGCCCTGCTCGGCCTGTCCGACTCGGGGCTCATGGCCGAAGTCGCGGCCGCGGCTGTCACCCGAGGACTGAGTGTGCGCGAGCTCGAACAACTCGTGCGCGACCGCACCGCCAATCCGGAAAGGCAGGCCGGCAGGGGCAAGTCGAGCACGCCAACCGTCGCTCCAGCCGCTGACGCCGCCGTACGTGGAATCGAGGACGAGCTGCGCCGCTACCTGCAGACCGACGTCCGGCTCAAACTGGCCGGAACATCGAAGGGCACGATCGAAGTGACGTTCTACTCGAACGACGACTTGGATCGACTGATGAGCCTCATTCTGCGAGACGAGCACCATTGGTGATGCTGTTATTAAGACATCATGATGTCATCATCGTGCTAGCACCTACAGCCGGGTTGTGCAGAGTGCAGGCGAGTAGTCCGCAGGAACGATGTCAATCCACAGCGGGTCCACAAATCGTGTAACTCGTTCAGATGAAAGAGATTGGCTTCTCAAACGCCGGTCTAACCCGGGTGTTCTCCACGCTGGTCGCGGCCGCTGTCCTTGCCTCAGCTGCGGCCTGCGGGGGGCGGCAAGAACACCCGCCGCAGGGCGGACACATGTTCAGGGTCGCGCTCCTTACACCTGGGCCAATATCCGACCAATCGTGGAATTCCGGGGCCTACCGGGGACTGCTGGAGATCCGCGACTCGCTCGGCGCCCAGATCAGCAACATCGAGACGAAGACGCCGGCGGAGTTCGACGAAAACTTCCGACAGTACGGGAGCCAAGGATACGACCTGGTGTTCGGCCACGGCTTCGAGTTCCAGGACGCCGCGCGGCGCGTCGCACCAGAGTTTCCTCATACTATTTTCGTAACGACCTCCGGCAGCACCGCCGGTCCGAACCTGGCCGGACTGACCTTTGGATTCGACGACGCTTCGTACCTTGCCGGCGTTCTGGCGGGGTCGATGACGCGAACGAACGTGATCGGCGTGATCGGCGGCACCGAACTTCCCCCCGTCGCGGCAAGCTTTCGCGCGTTCGCGCGCGGTGCGCGCGAGGCCAACCCCAAGATTCGGATCGTGTCGTCCTACATCGGCAACTGGGACGACGTCAGCGCCGGCAAGGAGCAGGCGATCGCGCAGTACTCACGCGGCGTTGACGTGATCTTTCAGAACGCCGACGCGGCCGGGTTGGGCGTCTTTCAGGCCGCGCGCGAGCGGCGCTCCGTCTTCGTCATCGGGTCGAACTCGGACCAGAACGCGGTGGCGCCGGAGATCACGCTGGGAAGCGTGGTGATCGATCTTCCGCTCGCGTTTCTCACCGTGGCGCGCGAGGTCAAGGCCGGGACCTTCAAGCCGAGGATTGTCGAGTTGGGGGAAGCCAGCCACGTCGTCACCCTCGTCGTCAACCCGGCGGTGCGCACGCAAGTCCCGGCGGTCACGCTCGCGCGAATCGACTCGCTGCAGGCCCGAATGCTCGCCGGGCAGCTCACAATCTCGCGCGACTCCGCGCATCGGTCCGCCGCCCGATGACCGCCGCGCGCGCGGTGTCACTGGCGGCGATCGCCGACTTTCTCGACTCGTTGCTCGAGCTCGCGCGTATCCCCGACTACCCCAACGCGTTGAACGGCGTTCAGGTCGCGAACACCGGCCCGATCGAGCGCATCGCGACGGCTGTCGATTTCTCGTCGGCCACGGTCCGTGAGACGATCGCGGCCGGGGCCAAGCTCCTCATCGTTCACCATGGGATGTTTTGGGGCGGCACCCAGACGATCACGGGGCATCGATACGAACGCCTTCGTGCGTTGGTGATGAACGATGTCGCCGTGTACTCGGCGCACCTTCCCCTCGACGTGCATCCGCGACTGGGAAACAATGCCCTGCTCGCCCGCCGGCTTGGCCTGACACCGAGCGCCGGCTTCGCGCGATACCAAGCGATCGACGTGGGCTTGAGCGGGTCCGATGAGATACTCACGCGTACGTTGGCAGAGAGGGCCGGCGAGTTGGCCGGCGAGTTCGCGGGCACGCTGGTCGCGACGCCGTTCGACCCGGAGCGAATCACGCGACACTGGGGGGTTTGCACCGGGTCGGGCGCCGACTCCGCCAGCCTGCGCGAGGCCGCGGGCCGCGGCCTCGACACGTTGATCGTGGGCGAGGGGCCGCATCACACCGCGATCGAAGCCATCGAGCTTGGAATCGTCGTTCTGTACGCGGGTCACTACGCCACCGAAACGCTCGGCGTGCGCGCCCTCGGGGACGAAGTCGCCGGGCATTTCGAGCTCGCGTCGGTGTTCATCGACATACCAAGCGGTCTGTGACGGGAGCGGACGGCGCGCGGCCGGAAGGCGTCGCGCTGGCGCTCACGGACGTTTCAAAGCGCTTCGGCGCCACGGTGGCGTTGCGCGACGTTTCGTTTCGCGTTCGCCATGGAACAGTCCACGCGCTCCTCGGCGAAAACGGCGCGGGAAAATCGACGCTGGTCGGTGCAGCGTTCGGACTCCTCAGCGTCGATTCCGGAACCGTCACCGCGGGCGATCCGCCTCGCCGAATTCTGTCGCCCGCGGCGGCAATGGCCGCCGGTGTCGGCATGGTTCATCAGCATTTCACGAACGTGGCGGCGATGACCGTCGCCGAGAACGTTTCGCTCGGCACTCGCGGCGCGTTTCACGCGGCGCACGCCGCCGCGACCGTGCTCGAGATCGGGCAACGGGCCGGCTTGGCGCTCGACCCCGGTGCCCTCGCCGGATCGCTGCCGGTGGGCGCCCAGCAACGCCTCGAGATCATCAAAGCGCTCGCGCGAGACGCGACTACGCTTTTGCTCGACGAGCCGACGGCCGTCCTCGCTCCTGCGGAAGCCGGGGAGTTGCTCGCATGGCTTCGAGAATTCGCGAATCGCGGCGGAAGCGTCGTTCTCATCACGCACCGTCTCCGCGAGGCCCTCGGCATCGCGGATGACGTCACGGTTCTGCGGCGCGGCGAAGTGGTCTTGAGCGACCCAGTCCGCTCCGTCGACGAACGTTCGCTCGCCACGGCACTGCTCGGCGAAGAAGGACAGGGCGACACCGGACAGAGGCGATTCTCCAGTGAAGCGGCGGACGCGCCAAACCGTGAGATCGCTCGCCTGACGCATGTCTGGGTACAGGACGAGCGCGGAGTCGCGGTGGTCCAGGACGTGACTCTCGCGGTTCGCGCCGGGGAGATCCTCGGTATCGCCGCCGTCGAAGGCTCCGGACAGCACGCTCTGCTTCGCGTGCTCGCGGCTCGAATCGCGGTGACGCGCGGTCAAGCGGAGCTGCCGTCGAAGATCGGCTTCGTGCCCGAAGACCGCCAGCGCGAGGGATTGGCGCTGGACCTTTCGCTCGTCGAGAACTTGGCGCTGCGGGGCGTGGGGCGGCGGGTCGGCCGAATGCGCTGGGGAATCGAACGCACCGCCGCCGAGACGGCGCTTCGTGAATTCGACGTGCGCGCTCGGGGGCCGTCGGAGAAAGCCCGCACGCTCTCGGGCGGCAATCAGCAAAAACTGGTTCTGGCACGCGAGCTGTCCGACGCTCCGCACCTCGTCGTCGCGGAGAACCCGACGCGCGGACTCGACATTCGAGCCACGCGGGACGTACATCTGCGCCTTCGACACGCCGCCGACGCGGGGGCAGGGGTCGTGCTCCATTCGAGCGACCTCGATGAAGTGCTGGCATTGTCGGATCGCGTGGTCGTGATGCACGCCGGTGTACTGCACGCCGTCGCCGGCGACCGCGAGTCGGTCGGACGCGCCATGCTTGGCGTCGCATGACGGCGCCCCGCGGCACGACGCGCGACGATGACGCGCGACGTTGGCGGGCCCTCACGCTCCTTGCCGGTGCCGAGCTCCTTGGCATGTCGTTGTGGTTCGCCGCGAGCGCGGTCGCGCCACAGTTGGCAGCGCGCTGGAACCTGTCGTCCAGCGAGACGGCGTGGCTCACGACCAGCGTGCAACTCGGCTTCGTCTGCGGCACGGCGATCGCGGCGCTTCTGAACCTCGCGGACGTGCTGCCGTCCAGCGTTTACTTTGCCGCGGCCGCGTTACTCGGCGCCGCGGTGAACGCGGCCGTCGTCTTCAGCGGGAGCTTTTCAGCGGCGCTTGCGCTGCGTTTCGCGACGGGGATGGCGCTTGCCGGCGTGTATCCCCCAGCGATGAAGATGGCGGCAACGTGGTTTCGGTCACGACGGGGGCTTGCGATCGGCACCGTCGTCGGCGCGCTCACCGTCGGAAAGGCGACACCATACCTGGTGCACGCGATTCCGAGAGCTGGGCCTGCGGCGGTCGTGCTGACGGCATCGGCGTGCGCGATTGTCGCGGCGCTGCTCGTGGGCACACTCTATTCGGAAGGGCCGTATCCGTTCGCGCCGAGACCGTTTTCGTGGAGCCTCGTGGGGACGGTTCTCTCGCGGCGCGAGTGGCGCCTCGCGACAGGCGGCTACCTCGGACACATGTTCGAGCTGTACTCGTTCTGGACGTGGATCCCCTCCTTCATCGGAGCAAGTCTTGTCGCGGAGAAGGGAGCTGTATCGCCCGAGCTGGCGTCGCTGATCGCGTTCGGAACCATCGCGATCGGCGGGCTTGGATGCGTATGGGGCGGCCTCGAAGCGGACGCGCGCGGACGTGAGCGCCTTGTAATGGTCGCCATGGCGTTGAGCGGAACCTGCGCCGTTCTGACGCCAGCCGCGTTCGGGCATTCACTCTGGTTGCTGGCGCCGCTGGCGCTGACGTGGGGATTCTTCGTGATCGCCGATTCGGCACAATTCAGCACGCTCGTCACCGAGGCGGTGCCGTCGCACGCGGTGGGCACGGCGCTCACGGTGCAGACGTCGCTCGGGTTTTTGCTGACCATGGTGTCCATCCAGCTGGTGCCGCCGGTCGTCGGCGTAGTGGGATGGCGTTGGGCATTCCCGATGCTTGCGCTGGGCCCGGTCGCCGGCATCGCGGCCATTCGCCGTCTGGAGCGCGCGCGAGGTCGCGAGAGCGCGTGACACTTTGGCGCGGTGGACTTCGTTGACCGGCGCCGCCGGGCGAGCACGCTGGGTCGCACCCGGGCTAGTAATTGTCATCGTCGCCGGGACCGCAGTCACCCTCTCGGCGCTCGGGTTCGACGTAACACGCGCGGCGCGCGCGCTCGTCAGCGGTTCATTCGGCTCGTGGTACTCGTTTGGATCCGGAACACTCGTTCGCGCCACGCCGCTCATCCTCACTGGCCTCGCCGTGGCACTCGCCTTTCGGGCGGGCGTGTTCAACATCGGAGCCGAAGGCCAATTCTTGACGGGAGCGGCGGCAGCGAGCGCGATCGCCCTGGCCGCTGGGGCGGCTCACCTCCCGGGGTGGGCGCTGATCGGTGGCCTGCTTTTGGGAGGCGCTTTCGCCGGCGCGGTGTGGGCGTGGATTGCCGCCGGGTTGCGCGCGCAATTTCGCGTCCTCGAGGTCATCAGCACGATCCTGCTGAATTTCGTCGCCGCGTATCTGGTTTCATTCCTGGTTCGCGGGCCGCTGCAGGAACCCACGCACATCTACCCTCAGACCGAAACCTTCGCGGTGGCCGCCCGGCTTCCGCGGCTCGGCTCGAGCACCCGGCTTCACGCCGGCTTTGCGATCGCGGTCATGGCCTGTGTCGTTTGCTGGTGGGTCCTGCGCTACACTGCCGCCGGTTTTCGTGCTCGCGTCGCCGGAGCGAATCCAGACGCGGCGAGGTCCGCGGGCGGAATCGACGTGCGACGTGTCACGACGCGCGCGTTCGTCCTGAGCGGCGCGCTCGCGGGGCTCGCCGGGGCGATCGAAGTATCGGGCGTCACGTACGCGTTGTACGAGAACATCTCGCCGGGGTTCGGCTACACGGCGATCGCGGTCGCTCTTTTGGCGCGATTGAACGCGCTGGCCGTGGTGGTCACGGGAATCTTGTTCGGCGCGCTCGAGGCCGGAGCGACGGCCATGCAGCGCGATGCCGGCGTGCCCTCCGTGGTGGTGTCGATCGTGGAGGCGAGCGTGATTCTCGTCATGGTGGCCGCGGATCGCGCGCGCATTAACGGCGGAACGAGGCGGGCGGGGGCCGGGTGATCTCGACCGGCGGCGCGTTTCTCGCCTCGGCCATTCGTACGGCGACGCCGTTGGCGCTCGCGGCGCTCGGCGAATTGGTAGTCGAGCGCGCGGGGCTGATCAACATCAGCCTGGAAGGAGTCGTGCTGTTCGGCGCGTTCGGCGCGCTGGCCGGCGCGACGCACGGCGGCGTCGCCGGCGGCATTGCGGCGGGGCTGGCTTGCGGCGTTCTGACCGCCGCGGTGTTCGCCGCGTTCGCGGTCGGCCTGCGGGCCGATCAGATCATCACCGGCACCGCGGTGACGCTTCTCGCGTTCGGCGCGACCGGCACGCTCTATCGGGCGTTCTACGGCGCGCACGGCGCCGCGTTGTCCATCCCGACGACGGGGCCGGTGCCGATTCCCGTGCTCGCGAACATCCCGGTCGTCGGCCCAGGCCTCTTCGACCAATCCGCCTTCACGTATGTTGTGTATATACTCATTCCGCTTCTCTGGTGGTGGATGTACCGCCGCGGAGACGGGCTGTCGCTCCGCGCGATCGGCGAGTCGCCCGCCGCGGCTCGAGCGGCCGGGGTGGCGGTCGGCCGGTTTCGCTCACTCGCGATTCTGTTCGGCGGCGCGGCCGGCGGGCTCGCCGGCGCCACGCTGGTTCTCGCGCAGGCGGGGACGTTCGCCGAAGGGATGTCGGCGGGGCGAGGATTCGTGGCGATCGCCATCGTCGTGCTTGGGCGATGGCACCCATTGGGGATCGCGCTCGCATCGCTCGTGTTCGGCGCCGCGAGCGCCCTGCAGTTTCTCGTGCAATCGCTCGGTCTGGGAATTCCGTATCAGCTCGCGCTCGCGCTGCCGTACGTGCTTACGCTCGTGGGGCTCGCTGGAGTCGCCGGACGTGTTGGCGCCCCGGCCGCGCTCGGAAGAATCGACGACGCGTGATCGCGGACGTCGTCAGCAGTGACGACGCCGACTCGTCCATCGATTGCGCCAGCGACCGTCGGCGCCGCGCTCGACGAGGCTATAGGCGTTGTCATCGCCGAAGTCGCGGGACAGGACGACGGCCGGCGTCCTCGAGTCGCCGACCAGGAACGCCGCCAGGAGCTCGCGGCTCTCGACCGTTTCCTCCTGGCCGTAGGAACGCTCGGCGTAGCCCATCGTGAACAACGTGTCGCTTCCCCGCCGTTCCCCGACGACCAGCGTTCGCTCCTGAAGCGGCGTTGCTTCCTGATTGATTTGTCGCACGAGCGAGCCGACGACGACCGTTGGTCCGTCGGCGACTGAAAATCGCCACAGGCTCTGGACGACGAATGGCAGACCGGTAAAACGACCGGCGGGGTCGTTGGGCAGACTCGACGCGAGGCGATTCAACGATGCCACGAAGACGGCCGAATCCGCGTGATCGATCGACGCCGCCGAGTCCACGGCGAGCGGCGTGACCACGCCGCCGACGAAACCAACGCTCCAGGCATGTGGCGGCGGTGCGGCGGTCAGCGGCGCTACGAGGCAGCCAAGCGAGTCGCGCATACTCGGAAGATCGGCGGTCTGCACGCTTCCGCCTCGGCCGAAGAGCGTCACGCTTGCCGGATGCGGGATCGTCGCGATCGGTGTGGTGTCGCTTTCGGTCGGAAGCACGATCAGCGCCTTTGTGGGCGAGTCGGTGGCAATCAGGAGCAGAGCTCCCGCGCCGGGGTCCCAGGTCGAGGGCGCGCGGGGCGGGCTGGAGTCTGATCCAGCGACCGGCCGTGTGGCCGCCGAATCGGCGGCCGCGACGGGCTTATCTCGCCGACATGCGAGCGCCGCGAAAGCGGTGCAGGCGATGACGGCTGTGACGATGCGGCGGAACCGCTTCATTCCACGTAATTTGGACCGAGCGGAGCCCCCGTCAACGGCACCAATGCAAGTCTACGTCAGCCGACGTATCGTGGGCGAATGGACGCTCCGGTAGCGTAGAACCACGCTGATGTACCGCGCCGTCGGGTTGGCGCGTCATCCCGGCGCCGAATCGGAAGCATCGCTGGTCGGACTGAGGGGGTGGGGATGGTCGCTGAATGATTTACGCATTGGTGCGGGCCGTCGCGGGGATCGCTCTACGATGGTTCTACCGCAGCATCGACGTCGCGGGCGTCGAGCGAATCCCGAAGCACGGTCCGCTGCTGCTCGTGGTGAACCACCCTAATGCGTTGGTCGACGCGCTCATCGTCGGGTGGATTGTGCCTCGCCGCGTGTTGATCACCGCGAAGGCGACCATTTTCGCGAATCCGCTCGTGAACGCGTTGCTGCGATGGGTCGGCGTAGTTCCCTTGCGGCGCGCGAGCGACGAGCGACCGTCCGGTGGCCTGGACGCGGCGCGGAACCGCGCGACGTTTCGCGCTGTTCACATCGCGATGCACCACGGGGGAGCGGTTCTCATCTTTCCCGAAGGACGATCGACGGATGCACCCTCGTTGGGTCCTCTCAAGACAGGCGCCGCTCGCATGGCACTTTCGGCGCGTGACTCCGGCGACGCGCCGGGACTGGCGATCGTCCCCATCGGTCTCACGTTCGAAGAGAAGCAGTCGCCCCGCACTCGAGTCTTTGCCCAAGTCGGCGAACCGCTGCTCGTCGACGAGTGGCGATCGATGCCCGGTGCTGCGGACGCGGAAGCGCTCACCGCCGAAATCGACCGACGTCTTCGCGCATTGACGCTGAACTACGCGACGATC
Organism: uncultured Gemmatimonadaceae bacterium; assembly: GCA_963736315.1. Classification (GTDB taxonomy): domain Bacteria; phylum Gemmatimonadota; class Gemmatimonadetes; order Gemmatimonadales; family Gemmatimonadaceae; genus JAQBQB01. The sequence goes on from CAVTOB010000003.1 coordinate 1,339,510, forward strand.
GACGAGGCCGCGCGAGCCGTGCGACTCGCTTCGTCGATCGCCGCCGTCCTCGGTGAAGAGCCGACGATCGGCGCGGGAGAAAGACGCCTCGGCGTCGAGGCGGCGATCGCCAAACGTATGGACGCTCTCTCCGCGCGACTCCCTGGAGCGCCGGCCGTCGTACGCGACCGCGCGGAACGAGTCGTCGCGCGTCTCGACTCGTTGCAGCGCGAGGTGACGGATCGCGGATTGCGCATCGAAGACGTGAACATTCGGCTGGACGCGCGAGCCGGTGCGCGTTTCGTGTTACGCGAAGGCTGGATCCTGCTCATTGGCGGACCGGTGGCGTTCTGGGGGGCCTTGAACCACTGGCTGCCGTTCCGTGCGGCACGCACGATTGCCGTGCGACCAGGCGGCGACAACGCCGACCCGGCCATGCGCGCCGTTGTCGGCGGCGCATTGTTCGTCCTGATCACGTACGCAGCGCAGTCCCTGCTGGTCGACTTGCTGTGGGGATGGCGGGTCGCGCTGCTCTATCTCGCGAGTCTCCCGGTCGCGGCGGACATCAACTTCTGGCTCCGCGACCGGCTCGGCAGAGCGCGACGACGCGCGCGCGCTTTTCTCGTCTTTCGCGGCGACCCGGCGCTTCGTGGCCGATTCGCGAGTGAGCTTGCGTCGCTACGCGAGGATGTCCGCGGGCTCGATCGGGAGCTGGGCGGGGTCGACGGACCCGTCGGCGCCTTCAGCGCGCCGTAGGAGGCGCCGGAAGAAGCGGACCGCCGAGGTCCCAATGCCACGCCTCTTTGCGGACGCCGGTGCGCGGATCCTTCAGGGGTTTGTACTGGAGCCGTGCGGCGTCGATCCCGACGGCCGCGCCGTACTCGAGAAGAAGCGCGCGATTCGTCGAGACCAGATGCGCCATGCGACGGCCCCGCCACAGATGGCGATGCAGCCAGAGGCCGCCATCCATGGCGAAGATCATCCCATCGCGTCGTTTTTCAAATTCGCGATACTGCGGCGGAACGCGCGTCACTCGCGCGTTCCGGTCAGTTGCAGGCCACGACCCCCTGCGCAGTCGCCGGAGCAACCGCCGCCGCCGTCCCGAGGAACAGGGCGCAGAAGTGCGGCCACGACTGCGGGTTCTGCGACGTCGCGGACCAGCCGGTCGCCGTGTTCTCGGTGATCGTGACGACGTTGCCGTTCGACGTCGTCAGCTTCATCGAGTCGAGGTCGTTGCTGTAGTTCGCGTGATCGTAGAAATACGCCTCTTCGGCCGTCGCGAGGTTGCGGAGGTCGGCTCGCATGCCGGCGTAGAAGGCTTTCCCCTTCGTCGCCTGGAACTTCGGAATCGCGATCGCCGCCAGAATGCCGATGATCACGACTACGATCAGCAGCTCGATCAGCGTAAAGCCCGTGCGACGACGAGTCCGCGTCGGACTGGTGCGAATGCGGGCGAGCCGCTGGAGGGCGGAGTCGCGCACCGCCAGATGCAGGGCGGGCTGGGTTTTCATGTCGCTCATGGGCACAAAGCCGTTGAGGTTGTGCCCGGTGTAAGGGCAATCCGGGTGCCCAGGAATCCATGTTCGCCCAATGCATTTTATGATAAGGGCTTAGCCCTTGTCACACGGCACGCCAAGCGGCGTTTTTGCCCGACTCATCCACTCGATTTGCGGTTCGTCTGGCAAGGTGCGAGGGCAGGCATGTGACGGGCGTCACTAGTCCATCTTCGTGGCGAGCCAGTTTTCGCCGACGCCGACGTCCACCACCAGGGGTACGGCCAGCTCGGCGGCATGCTCCATTTCGTGTTTGACCACGTCGGTGAGACGCTCGAGCTCGGGCTTCGGGGTCTCGAAGACGAGCTCATCGTGCACCTGGAGGAGCATCTTTGCCTCGAGGCCGCCGGCCGGCAGGGCGCGGTGAATCCGAATCATCGCGGCCTTGATCAGATCCGCAGCCGATCCCTGAATCGGCGAGTTCGCCGCGGTGCGCTCGCCGAACGCGCGGATGTTGAAGTTCCGATCGCGGAGCTCCGGGATGTAGCGGCGCCGGTTGAAGATCGTTTGCACGTACCCGTGGTGGCGCGCGAAATCGACCATGGAATCGAGATACTCGCGCACGCGGGAAAACCGTTCGAAATAGCGTTCGATGAACGTCTTCGCTTCCGCGTGCGCGATGCCCAGCTGCCGCGACAGCGCGTGCGGGCCTTGGCCGTAGATCGTGGCGAAGTTGATCGTCTTGGCGCGCGCGCGCATCTCCTTGGTGACCGCGTCGAGCGGCACGTCGAAGATGAGCGCCGCCGTTTGGCGGTGGATGTCTCCGCCGGCACGAAACGCTTCCACGAACGCCGGGTCGCCCGACAGGTGCGCGAGCAGGCGGAGCTCGATCTGCGAGTAATCCGCGGACATCAACATCCAACCGCGGCGCGGAACGAATCCGCGGCGAATGTCGCGCCCCAGCTCACGGCGGATGGGGATGTTCTGCAGGTTCGGGTCGCTCGACGACAGCCGTCCGGTCGCGGCGGTCGTTTGACTGAACGACGTGTGCACCCGCCGCGTCGTCGGATGCACGTAGAGCGGCAGCGCGTCGATATAGGTGCTCTCGAGCTTCGCGATTTCGCGGTACTCCAGCAGCAGCACAGGAAGCCGGTGTCCCTCTTCGGCAAGCTGCTGCAGGACGCTCGCGTCCGTCGAGGCGCCGGTAGCGGTCTTCTTGAGCACCGGCAGCTGCAGCTTGTCGAACAGGATTTCGCGAAGCTTCGGATTGGAGTTGATGTTGAACTCCTCGCCGGCGGTCGCGTAGATCTCGCTTTCGACTCGCCGGCGTTCACGCTCGAAGCGTTCCTTGAGCGATGCGAACCACTCGACGTCGATCGTGATGCCCTGCCACTCCATCTCGGCGAGCACCTCGACGAGCGGCATCTCGATGTCGTGGAAGAGGCGAGCCAGCTGCAGCTCGTCGAGCTGGGGCTCGAACCGCTCGCGCAACCGCCAAACGACGTCGGCGCGCTCGCAGGCATAGTCGCGGGCGCACGCCACCGGCACCTCATCGAACGGGATCGCTTCCTTCGCCTTGCCGCAGAGCTCCTCGAACGAAGTCGTTTTCCGGTCGAGGAACTCGAGCGCCAGCTGATCGAGCGCGTGCGACCGGCGACCAGGGTCGAGCACGTAGCTCGCGACCGTTGTGTCGAAGTCGAGCCCTCGCAGCGTGACGCCGGATCGGCGCAGGAGCAGGATCGCGTACTTCGCGTCGTGCGCGGTCTTGTTGACCGCGGGGTCCTCGAGGAACGCACGCAGCGGGGCGAGATCGGCGCTGTCGAGCGAGGGTAGGGACAACGGCGGCGGAGTCCCCTGCGCCAGGGCCCGCCCGGCGACGCTCGTCGGCTCGGCAACCTTTCGCGCCCGTGCGCGCTTGCCAGGGGCGCCGTCGCCGGCATCACCCAACAGCTCGTCGAAGCCGAGGGCCACTTGTCCTTCTTCGATTCGGGAACGGGCGCGGTGGGCCAGCGGGAAATAGAACGCCTCGCCCGGCCCGATCGCGATCGACAGGCCGACGAGCTCCGTCCTGAGCGGATCGTTCGTTTGCGGCGCTCGCGGGTCCACGACTCCTTCAGCGTCGACTGAGACGAACGGCGCGCTCCGCGCGCGTTCGATCACCGGGCCGACTTCCTCGACCGAGTCGATCGTGATGTACGTAGCGGGCGGCGCCGCGGCGGCGGGCGCCTCCGCCTCGGGGGCCGCTACATCCTCACCGACCGGGAGGTTTCGGGCGAGTGTGTGGAATTCGAGCTCCACGTAGAGTGACCGGAGACGCGAGTAGTCCGGCGTGGCCAAGCGCAAGGCGTCGAGATCGAGCGCGATCGGCAGGTCCTCGCGGATCGTGACGAGTTCCTTCGACAGCAGCGCCAGCGCCCCGTGCTCGAGCAACGCCTCGCGCGGGCGTTTCTTGGTCAGCTCGGCGGCGTGCGCGAGAATGTCGTCGAGTGATCCGTAGGCGCTCACCAACTCCTGCGCGGTCTTCTCTCCGATTCCCTTCACACCCGGCACGTTGTCCGACGAGTCTCCGACGAGGGCGAGGAAGTCGGTGACGCGCTCGGGGGGCACGCCGAGGCGCTCGCTGCCGTTTTCGACGCTCACCCATTGTTCTTCGACGGCCGCGGCACCGCCCCGCCCGGGGTTCAGGACCCAGACGCCTGGGCGGACGAGTTGTTGAAAGTCCTTGTCGCCCGAGACGAGGACCGCGCTCACCCCCCGCTCGACGCTCTGCCGTGCGAGCGTGCCGATGACGTCGTCGGCTTCATAGCCCTGCAACGAGAGAATTGGTATCCGATACGCGTCGAGGGCGGTGCGTATCCGTTCCATTCCACGGTCGAAGTCGGATTGGAGCTCTTCCGTGAGCTTCTCCCGGGTCGCCTTGTAGGCGGGATAGCGCTCGTGGCGAAACGACATGCCGGAGTCGAGAACCCAGCCGAGGTAGTCCGGCCTGTGCGTCTCGACGAGACGTTGCAGGAAGTTGACGACGCCCCATGCCGCCGACGTGTTCTCGCCGCGGCTAGTGGTGAGTGGGCGCGCGATGAGTGCGAAGAACGCGCGGTAGATGAGCGCGTAGCCGTCGACGAGGAAGAGTCTCGGCGATGGAGGCATGCTCGGACGAACAGGAGTCGGCGGCGGCGAGGCGCTCATCGTGTCGAAAGGTCGGAGCGTCGCGGGGTGGGTTCAATCCCACGAGGGCGGCGCAATCGGCGCGGAGCCGGCCGTCGGCAGCCCGAAAACAGCACCGCCCGCCATCGCTGGCGGGCGGCTGCAGGATTTCCTTCTGCCCTCGATCGAGTCAGACGCGGACCACGTTCGCGGCGTGGAGCCCTTTCTCGCCCGTGCGGATCTCGAACTCCACTTCCTGTCCCTCGGCGAGCGTCTTGAACCCTTCCATACTGATGGCGGAGAAGTGGACGAAGACGTCCTCACCGCCGTCCTGCTCAATGAAGCCGTAGCCCTTGGCGTCATTGAACCACTTCACCTTACCTCTGGCCATTCGCGCAGCCTCCGACCGGATGAATCGGTCCCGCATGGGCGTGCTGAGCAAGCCGGGACGGCTTGCGCGGCCCTATATAGAAGCACCCTGTCGGATTTGTCAAGCAACGTGGCGGGGCATTCTTGCCCCGCCCTGAACTCGACGTTAGGTTCGCGCCGTGCCCCGCGAAAACCTCGTAGGACAAACGATTTCCGGCTATTCGCTCCAGAGCGAAGTCGGAGAAGGTGGGACGTCGGCGGTTTTCCGCGCGCACCACGCGTCGCACGGAACCGTCGCCGTGAAAGTGTTGCGCGAGAAGCTCCGCCAGGATCGAACGGCGGTCGCGCGCTTCCTGCGCGAGGCCCGCTACGGCGAGCGCGTACAGCATCCAAACGTCGTCCGAACGATCGAGATCGGCGAAGCCGAACCCGGGATGCATTTCCTCGCCATCGAATGGGCGGCCGGCGAAATCCTCGAGAAGTACGCGAAGCAAAAGGGCCCGCTGCCGGTCGACGAAGTGTGCGCCGTCGTCCGTCAGATCGCGGACGCCGTGAACGCCGCTCACGCCGTGGGCATCGTGCATCGCGATCTGAAGCCCGAGAACGTGATGTACGATCCAACGGCGCGGCAGGTGAAGCTGCTCGATTTTGGAATCGCGACCGACACGGACCAGTCGCCGGAGCAGCGGCTCACGCGCGCGGGGTTCTTCGTCGGGACGCTGATGTACGTCGCTCCCGAGGCTCTCTCGGGCGAGCTCGTGGGTCCGCTCGCCGATCAGTACAGTCTCGCGACGATCGCCTATTTCCTGTTGACTGGCGCGCTGCCGTTCCCCGCGAAGACGCCTCGAGAAATGTTCTCGCAGCTTCTGTCTCAGCCGCCGATTCCGCTGAATCAGGCGAAGCCTGGACTCAAGTTCTCGGCGCCCGTAGAAGCCGTCGTGATGCGCGGTCTGAGTAAGGAGCCGCCGAAGCGCTACACGGACGTGGTCGAGTTCGCGCGCGAGTTCTGTCAGGCCACCGCCGCGCCGGGACAGACGGAAAAGCAGGGATTCACTGCGAAGCTTGCGTCGATCTTTCGTCGGAAGGAGTGATCGTGGGGGCCGCGGCCGGTGCCGCGACCCACTCGCCGTTCGACGTTTCGAGATCCGCCGGGTTCACGGGCAGCCACAGCGTGAACGTGGATCCCTTGCCGAGCTGACTCTCGACGCGAATGTCGCCTCCCAGTAGCTGTGCGAGCCGCTTCGAGATAGCCAGGCCCAGCCCCGTGCCGCGCTGCATCGATTCGCTTCGCGGACCCGCGTTGACCTGTTCGAACTCCTCGAAGATGCGCGCCTGATCGGCCGGCGCGATGCCGACGCCGGTGTCCACGACTTGCAGCGCCACCCAGACCCGACGCTGATCGGGCGACTGCGCAGCGAGCACCGGATCCTCGGGCGTGGCACGGCGTGGCCCACGCGCCGCGGCGCCGATCAGGCGCCCGCGCACCGCGACTCCGCCCGCCGGCGTGTACTTGATCGCGTTGCCGATGAGATTGACGAGAATCTGGCGCAGGTGCGTCGGATCCGTACGGAGGCGGGGGAGCGACGCGCCTACCGCGATCGAAAAGCTCAGTCCTCGCTCGTTGACGAGCGACTCGAGCTCACTGGCGACGTTGAGCACGAACGGACGCAGAACGATCGTCTCCGCGTGAACCTCGAGGCGCCCCGCCGCGATCTTGGCGATGTCGAGTACCTGATCGACGAGGTGCCGCAAGTGGGTAGCCGAGGCGGCGATGCGATCGACGGGCGGCACCTGGCGCGGCGTCAGGTCGCCGTAGACGCCGTCCTTGAGCAGCTCCACGAAGCCGACGATCGCGTTGAGCGGCGTGCGCAGCTCGTGCGAGATATTGGCGAGGAATTCGCTTTTCGCGGTGTTGGCGCGCGCGACTTCGCTGTAGAGGCGCTCGAGCTCCGCGGATCGACCGGCGACGCGAACGGTCTGCCGGCGTTCGCGAATGAGGCCGTAGCCGAGGAGCGCGACGGTGAGGAGGCTCAAGACCCAGAGCGCGACTCGCAGTGGCTCGAAGGTCATCTCGTGGGCGACGACAAGCGTCCACACGAGCGAATCGGGAACCTCGACGCGAACGGACGCGGCGAGCGGCCCGCGCAGCGCGTCGCGTTTACCGACGACGACGACCGTCTCTCGGCCGGCGATCAGCGCGGCCGCTATTCGCTCGCCCGGGGCCCGCTGCACGATCGACCGCAACGTCGGATCGGTGGCGGGCGCCGCGAGGACGTCGGGATTCCGCAGCACGCCGCTGACGGCGTAGCTGGACTGCAGGGCGTCGATTTCGGCCTGGCGCTGCGCGGCGCGCGACAGGGCGCTGTCGCTCGCAACGAGACCGCAGATCATGAACAGCAGCGCGGTCGTGAGAAGGAGCGATACCTCGCGCAGAGAGAGTCTGGCGAGTGTTGCGCGCACCATGGTGTCGATTGAGGCGGACGGTGTTTAATTGTCGCGACACAGCCTACGACCCGCCATGTCGACACGAAACGACTTGATAACGCTTCTCGCGACCCGTTCCGCGAAACGAGGCAACTTCACGCTGGCGTCCGGTCGGCAGTCTTCCTTATACATCGACGCGCGGATCACCACAATGAGTCCCGACGGACTCGCCGTGATCGGCCCATTGGGCCTGGAAGCGATCCGCGAGGCCGGATGGCAAGCGGACTCGGTGGGCGGACTGACGCTCGGTGCCGATCCGATCGCCTACGCGATCGCCTACGCGAGCGCGGCGACCGACGCCCCGGTCCGCGCGTTCACCGTCCGTAAGGAACCCAAGACCCACGGCACTGGACGGCTCATCGAGGGCCCATTCAAGGCGGGGGACTCGGTGGTCGTCATCGAGGACACGATCACGACCGGCAGTTCGGCGCTTCGCGCGATCGATGCCGTGCGCGAAAGCGGCGGCTCCGTCGCCGGCGTGCTCGCGCTGGTCGACCGCGAGGAAGGCGGTCGCGAAGCCCTCGAAGCGAAGGGACACCGCGTGATCTCACTCGCCCGCGCAAGCGAGATCACGACGAGAATGCCGGACCCGGGACCGGAAACGACCGGCGACTAGTGGACCACATTCCGCGCGAGGGGCGACCCCCACGTCGGAGCGAGAGGCCGAAGCCGGCGAAGCCCCTCGAGATTCGGTATCACGAGCGAGGCCCGGAAAAGCTCGAACATTCCGCGGCCGTCGTAGGAGTCGCGCATCTGGAGCGCGGTCATGTCGAGCACCATGCGCACATGGCGGCCGAAGCTCTGCGGCGACGAGTAGTCCATGTGGTTCGCGATGTTCGCGACTGAAAAGCCGGGATTCTCAAAGAGCCGCGCGGCGCGAACGAGGCGGGCCATCGCCAGATAGCGTTTGGGCGCGGGGAGGTGCGCGCGAAAGAAGCGACTCATCAGCGTACTCGGCAGCACGTCCAGACGGCGAGCCAGCGCGCGTACCGTGGAGACGTGAGCCGGCACGAGGAAGAGCGCCTCGAAGAAGCGCCAGCAATCGTGGGACACGCCCGCGAGGTCGATGGCCAGTTGGCCCAACGCCTCTCGCTGGATGTCTTCGGCGCGAGTCGTGAGCAGATAGTTTCGGAGCTCGCGCCACCCATCGGCGTCGCGCACGTCGACCAGTTGTCGTACGCCGGTCGATCCCAGGGAGAGCATGGTCTGGGGAGCGGAGCGATCCACGCTCGTGAGCAGGGCCACGGTGGGAACGCGCGGGAATTCCCGTACGAGCGCCGCGACGGCGGCTCTCTCCGACGAGTCGCAGCGGGCTACCGAGAGAACCACGGCGCCCGCGCGCTGCGTCTTGAGGTCCTGAACGACCTCGGCGACCGAGTCGCGGTGGATGGTTTGGTACCATCCGTCGCCGGCGGCGTCGACGCGCAGCCGCTCCGTGGGGGTCAACATCGTTGCAATCGCGAGCGGCTTCGCGGTACTGCGTGGATCGGAATGCATGGTCGGATTTCCCGCGCGGCGAATGGGTGGGATTCGGCGGAGGGTTATTGGCGGCGGCCCACGTCGGCTCAGTGCGGCGGCACGTTAGCGCGATGGCGTCACGTCATCGTCATTCGCGCGGGCCACGATGCGCGCGCGGAGGCAACGGGATCATTATGTTTGAAACAGGTCGCCAACCGGGTGGTCGCGAGCGGCATCGTTTCATCGCCGCTCGAGGAAAGTCCGGGCTCCATTGGGTGCGCTGCCAGGCAACACCTGGGCGTCACCGGCCTTCGGCCGGACCGACGACGGAAAGTGCCACAGAAAACACACCGCCGACGGCGCTCGAGGAAACTCGAACGAACGGGCAAGGGTGAAAAGGTGGGGTAAGAGCTCACCGCGTGATCGGCAACGATCGCGGCAGGGTAAACCCCAGCGGGAGCAAGGCCAAATAGGCAGCGAGAGGCGCCCACCTCGACAAAGACGCTGCGGGTAGGCTGCTAGAGGGCGCGGGCGACCGCGCTCGGAGAGGAATGACCGCCGCCCGGACTTCGGTCCGGCGCACAGAACCCGGCTTACAGGTTCGCGACCGACGGCGCGCCGTTTTCACGGCGCGCCGTTTTGTATTTACTCATTCGTCGTCGAGGACGTCGGGCCGCGTCACGGCGCGGCTGATCCGCTCTTCGCGCATGCGGGGCGCCTGCATCAGGCCGGCGGCCGGCATCCAGCGCCCGCGGAACACCTGGCGCAGCGCCTTCCAGATGAAACGCACGGTCACGATCAGAGCGACCAGCACCACCAGCGCCAGGAGGAGCGTGATGAGCGGATGGTGCCAGATCGCGACGGCGACAACCGCCACGAGCGCGAACTCCGCGCCGTTGGCCACGCTGTTCGTGATCGGCTCGGGCGACGCATCAATGGCATAGCGGAGGCCGAGCTTTGTGGTGTGCGTGGTGATCGCGAGTCCGCCACCGAGCAACGCGGCTATGAGAACGATCACGGGGTCGGCGTGCCATGCGGCCGCCGCCGCCAACATCGCCGCGGCGGGCGGCCGAATCAAACTGTGCAACGTCTCCCACGCCGACGCGACACCGGGAATCAGTGTGGCGAGAAACTCGATGCTGTAGAGCGCGACGGCGACGAGGATGACGGCGAGGTTGCCGAATCCGTCGATCGTGGTCGGGACGTTGTGGACCCAGCCATAGCGGACGGCCAGTCCGGTGATCGCGACGGTGGCGTAGAGATTCAGCCCCGCGGCGTAAGCCAGCCCGAGACTCTGGACGAGCGTAATGAGACTGAACACGTCGCACGGCCTCCTCCCCGTTTCATCAGCGGGGCGGGAGTGGGAAAGCGCGGATCAGTCGAGCAGCCGCAGGGGCATGACCAGACAGAGGTACGAAGCCGGATCCGCCCAGCCCTCGGGCTCGATCGTCGCCGCACGCTCCGGGGCCTTGAAGGTCAGACGGACTTCGTCAGTTGGAATGAACCGGAGTATCTCGAGCAAGTAATTGGCGTTGAACCCGATGTCGAGCGCATCGCCGGTATAGCGAACCGCCAATTCGTCAGCCGCCTCGCCAAGGTCGGGCGTCTGTACGCTGAACTTGAGCATGCCGGCGTTGAACGACAGCCGAATGCGGTGCGTCTGGTCGGACGCGATGATCGACATTCGGCGCAACGCGCTCGTGAGGGCAGTGCGGTCGGCGATCGCGACGCGATTGTTGTCCTTGGGAAGAACCTGGTCGTACGGAGGGTACGGCCCCTCGATGAGTCGCGTGAAGACCGCGGTGAACGGAGATCTGAAGCCGAGGTGGTTGTCGCCCTTCGCGATCTCGAGCTCTTCGTCCTCGGGAAACAAGCGACGAATCTGCTCGAGGGCCTTGGCGGGCACGATGAGGTCACTGGAGGGTGCGCCGCCGGATTTGATCGGCGTTTCCATCTTCGCGAGCCGGTGGCCGTTCGTAGCCACCATGCGCATCATCTCCGGCCGCAGTTCCCAGAGCACGCCGTTGAGAATGGGACGGCTTTCCTCGGTCGACACGGCGAACGACGTGTGCGAGATCAGTTTTTGGAGATCGCCGGAACGAATACGCCAGCTGTCTTTGAAACTGACGTTCGGAAAAGCTGGGAACTCGTCACGCGGCAGGCCGAGGATCTTGAAGTGCGACCGTCCGCAATCGAGTGTCACGCGTTGCTCGCCGGCCGCAGCGATGCGAACGGGCGCCGGCGGCAGCTCGCGCGCGATTTCGCTGAGCTTCTTGGCCGGCACGGTGGTGGCGCCGGTGGTCTCGACGTCCGCCGCCACTTCGGTCGTGACCGCGATGTCGAGGTCAGTGCCAGACAATCGAATTCCCTTGTCGGTTGCCTCGACGAGAATGTTTGCGAGAACCGGCAGCGTCGTCTTCGCCGGTATGCTCGCGGTGACCGCGGCAAGACCTTCCTGCAACTTTTCTCGGGAGATCGTAAACCGCATCGCGGCTCCTTTGTGCAAAACAACTCAGCCTTACTAGTTCTCTTTAAAAGAAGAAAGACCTAGTAGCTGTAGTAGTGCCTGTTGACCGGTGGAAAATCGCTGGAAGTTACATCGGATCAAGCAGTTCGACTATGGGGGCTCATGTGGACGTCATGTGGGGAATACCGGTACTCCAGATTCACGGAGGCGCCGCCGCCGCGATCGACGCGTAAGCTGTGGAAAGAGTGGGTCGTGGTGTTCAATTCCTGAGACTTTCCAACGCGACCCGGATCTTGCCGACGCGCTGAGCAAACGATGGATCCTCGTTCATCATCGCGACGGTGCGCTCGAGGGAGTGGATGACGGTGGAATGATCGCGTCCGCCGAAAGCCGCTCCAATCTCGACCAACTGCATTCCGAGCAGTTCGCGCATCAGGTACATCGCGACCTGTCTGGGCACCGTCAGATTTTTGGTGCGCGTCTTCGAGCGGAGTCCCTCGGTGGTCACGGTCCACTCCTTCGCCACCGCCTGCTGGATCGCGAAGCCGTTGAGCGCCGGACCGCCGGGCGTTTCGCCCGGGAGCGGTTTGAGTTTGTCGCGCAGGGCCTCGCGCGCCACCTCGACCGTGATCTCGCGGTGTTTGAGCGACGCGTAGGCGAGCAGCTTGATGATCGAGCCTTCGAGTTCGCGGACGCTCGATCGCACGTTCTCGGCGATGAACCGGACGACTTCCTCGGGAATCGTGAGCTCGAGGTGATCGAGCTGCGCTTTCTGCCGAAGAATCGCGATGCGATGCTCGAGGTCCGGCATCTCGATGTCGGCGACCATGCCCCACTGAAAGCGCGAGACGAGTCGTGCCTCGAGGCCGGGGATTTCGGACGGAGGGCGATCGCTGGTGAGCACGATCTGTCGGCCGCCTTCGTAGAGAGCATTGAACGTGTGAAAGAACTCCTCCTGCATGGCCTCCTTTCCCTTCAGAAAGTGGACGTCGTCGACGAGGAGGAGGTCGGTTTCGCGGAATCTTCGACGGAAGTCGGGAGTGGTGCGGTTTTGAATGGCGGCGACGAGTTCGTTCGTGAACTGCTCGGTGCCGATGAACGTGATGCGTGTTTCGGGTCTTCGGAGGACGATCTCGTGCGCGATGGCCTGCATGAGGTGGGTCTTGCCGAGGCCGGTGTCGCCGTAGATGAAGAGCGGGTTGTAGACCTTACCAGGCGCTTGGCCGACGGCGTGAGCCGCAGCGGCCGCTAGCTCGTTGGATTTTCCGATGACGAAGTATTCGAACGTGTATCGATCGCTTAATGGTGGCGAGTTGATGCCGCCACCCTGTCGTGTAATCGGTCGCTGAGGAGGCTGCGCGATGAACAGATCCATCTGCGACCGCGCACGCCGCTCCTCGGTCACCTTGAACACCACGCTGAGCGGGTGGCCTAGCGCGATCGGGGCAAGGCCGCCGAGCATGTCGGCGTGCTTGGACTCGTTCCAATCGGCCGCGAACTGGTCCGGGCAGCCGATGAAAATCGTCGTCTCGTTCAGGGAGAGCGCCTCGGTCGGCTCGAGCCAGGTTCTGTAGGTCTGCTCGGGCAACTCTTGGCGAGCGCGATCGAGCAGACGGCTCCAAGCTTCGTGGGCGGTCAGCGACATGTCGGGCGAACGAGAGATTGCGGCGGGGGAGCGAAGCTAGACTCACCGTGTGGAAAAAGCAAACCGAACGCATGCGAACCGGCGCAAAGCGTCTTGAACTATCTCTCGGCCCGGGCTAACCTTAAAGGTCTATATCGCAAATCTGCTTCGACCGTTTTGGAGTGCTCCAATGGGTAAGCCGACGTACCGTCCCCGAAACAAGCGACGCATCAAAACCCACGGGTTTCGCACGCGTATGGAAACGAAATGGGGACGCGAAGTACTCAGCCGGCGGCGCAAGAAGGGACGCAAGCGCCTCACCGTCAAGCTGCCGACCAAATACGCCGGCGCCTGAGGGGGGGAGCGGCTTCGGATTTCCGCGCGAGGCCCGTCTCACCCGACGCCTCGATATCCAGAAAGTGGTTCAAGAGGGGAGGCGAATACGCACGGCGAACCTCGAGGTCCGCGTGCTCGCGTCCCCTCTCTCGCATTCGCGGATCGGGATCATCGTGCCACGTCACCAACAGACCGCCGTCGAACGCAACCGTCTCAAGCGGCGGCTTCGCGAACTCGCACGGACTCGTCTGCTGCCGACGTTGCGCGCCGGTGCCGCACAAGATCTCTCCATTCGAGCCAAGCGCGACGCCTACGGCGCGCCGATGGAAGCCCTCGCCGCCGATATCACCGCGATCGCTCGCCGAGTTTCGCCCGCGGGAGCTGATGCCGCGAACCACGAGACTCCGAGCCCATAAGTCGAATGCGGCGCGTTCTGGTCTTGTTCGTGCGCGGCTACCAGGTGGCGATCTCACCGATACTGCCCGCGTCGTGCCGCTATTATCCAAGCTGCTCGGCGTACGCGATCGAAGCAATCGAACGCTACGGCGCGATGCGCGGCGCATGGATGGCGGCGAGGCGAATCGCCCGCTGTCATCCGTTCCGTCCGGGCGGTTACGACCCGGTCCCATAGCAAATCGACTGTCCGGAATACTGCATGGATAAGCGCACGCTCCTCGCGGCCGCCTTGATGGCGCTCGTCATCGTCCTGACGCCACGGATCTTCTCGTCGAGAAGCGCCCCACCGCCGCGCGCCGACAGCACCGCGGTGACAGCACCCGCGCCCGCGAACAGCGCGACCGCGGTGACGCAAACGCCACCGGTGGCGCAGGCGCGAGCAGACACCTCGACGCAGCACGCGGCACGCCCGATCACACAGGCCGCCACCCTCACGACACCGCGGGCGAGTTTCGCGCTCATGAATCCGGGAGCCGCTCCCGGCAACGTGACGCTTCCCTCCTTCCGCGATCTCAGGCCCGGTGCCCCGAAGGCGTCGAACGCCGTGATCGCTCCGGCGGGACAACTGCAGTTCGTCTACCGATTGGCCAACGGACGGGACACGATCGCGCTCGACACGTTGGCCTTCACGGTGACGCAGACGCCGAGTGAAGTCACGTTCTCGTCGGCGCCGATTTCGCTCACGTATCGAACGACCTCGGATGGTTATCGGCTTTCGGTGAGCGGGCAGGCGGTCAACGCACCGCCGGGCGAAACGCTAGTGGTCGACCTGCCGTCGGGCTTTCGATCCATCGAAGCGGATACGCTCGACGACACGCGACACTTCGCCTTCGCCTACAAGATTCCGCGGCGTGATGCAAGCAGCGTCGCCTTCTCGAAGCTCGAGCCGGGGTCGGCGCGCGTCGACACGGGCTCGTTCCAGTGGGTCGCCGCGCGGACGAAGTACTGGCTGGTGGCGCTGATGCAGCCGGTGGGCTCCACGCCGCCGGCCGGCGTCTTCCGCGACATTCAGTTGCGAGGCGCGCCTCGCACGGGAAAGGTCGTCGACGCCGCGTACGCGAGGACGACCGTGCCGCTCAAGAACGGCACATTCGCGTTCGATCTGTACGTCGGACCGCAATCGTGGTCCGAGCTCCACGCACTGGGCAACGATCTCGAGAACGTGAATCCGTACGCCGGCTGGCTCCACCCCGTCGTGCAGCCGTTCGCGACCATCGTGATGCGCGTGCTGCTCTGGATGAAGGCGACGCTACGCGTGAACTATGGCTGGGTACTCATCATCTTCGGCATCGCGATTCGGTTCCTTCTCTGGCCGCTGAACAACAAGGCCATGCGGTCGAGCATCCAGATGCAGCGGCTCCAGCCGGAGCTGACCGCCATTCAGACGAAATACAAGAGCGATCCCGAAAAGCAGCGCGACGCGATGATGAAGGTCTACCAAGACCACGGGATGAGCCCATTCAGTCCGATGCTCGGCTGCCTGCCGATGCTGCTGCCGATGCCGGTTCTGTTCGCGCTGTACTTCGTGTTCCAGAACACGATCGAGTTCCGCGGGGTGCCGTTCCTCTGGCTGCCAGACCTCGCGCTCAAGGACCCGCTCTACATCATTCCGCTCGTCATGGGCGGGTCGATGTTCCTGCTGTCGTGGATCGGCATGCGTTCGAGTCCGCCGAACCCGCAGGCGAAGATGATGAGCTACATGATGCCCGTGATGTTCACGTTCCTGTTCCTGAACTTCGCGTCCGGCCTGAACCTGTACTACGCCGTGCAGAACATCGCGTCGCTGCCCCAGCAGTGGTTCCTCTCCCGTGAGCGCAAACGGGCCGGGGTCGCGCCGACAAGGCCGGCACTCGGGGCGGCGGGCGCGGCAGGGGCGACGGGGGCCGCGCGAAAGACGTAGACGGGCGATCGATGCGCGACGTGCACGGCCGTTGCACGTTTGGGAAGCCCCATGCATGTCACCTACATCGGCCACGCGACCCTGCTCATCGAGATCGGCGAGACGCGGCTTCTCACCGACCCCAACTTCGACGCGCGCCTCGGTCGCATCCTGCCGCGTGTCGCCCCGCCCGGCATCGCGCTCGAGGAGCTCCCGAGACTCGACGCGATCCTGCTCACGCACGCGCACGCCGACCATCTGTCGTTCGACTCGCTCGACCGGCTGCCGCGCCACGTTCCGATCGTCGCGCCCCCGGCCGTGGCGACGTGGTTGCGACGCCTGGGGTACGGTGACACCGTTTCCGTCGGCCCCGGCGAACGATTCGACATCGCGACGGTCGAGGTGCACGCGGCGACGGCCACGCACCGCGGCAACCGTTACGGATTCGACCGCTGGCGGAGCGCGGCCAACATGTACCTGATCGATGGCGGTGAGAGGACGGCGTTCTTCGCGGGCGACACGGCCCTCGACACCGACACGCACGGGCTCGTCGAACGCGTGCTCTGGGAGCGGGGACAGGAATTGGATCTCGCGATGCTGCCGATCGGGTACGCGCCGTGGTGGAAGCCCGGCTTTCGTCGGGGGCATCTCACCCACGACGACGCGCTCGAGTTGTTCGAGCGGCTTCGCGCGCGGATCTTCGTCCCATATCACTGGGGAACGTTCCGACACGTGACCGCCACGGCGCACGACGCAATCCGGCGGCTGCGCGCCGCCGTCGAGCATCACCCGCTGCGCTCCGGCGTGCGCATCATCGAACCAGGCGAGTCGCTCGAGGTCCACGGAGACGCGGCGGCGTGACGCCGCCCGCGCAGAGACTGTCGCCAACAAGCTCACCGATCGACTCGGCGGAGACAATCGTCGCTCCGGCGACCGCGCCGGGGCGAGGCGCGCTCTCAGTCGTTCGCTTGTCCGGCGAAGCGGCGCACGAGATCGGAAGCGCCGCGCTTCACCCGTGGCCGGCAACCGCGCGCACAGCGACGCTATCGAGGGTTCGCGATCTCGCCGGTGCGGTGCTCGACCAGGTGGTGGCGATACGCTACGACGCCCCGGCGTCGTTCACCGGAGAAAACTGCGTCGAACTGATCACCCACGGCGGCGCCGTCGTCGCCGCCACAGTTGTCGCCGCGATGGTGGCGCGGGGCGCCCGGCTGGCGCGTCCGGGTGAGTTCACAAGGCGCGCGGTTCTCAATGGCAAGCTCGATATCCTGCAGGCAGAAGCGACCGGCGATCTCGTCGACGCGGGCTCCCGCGCGGCTCAGGCGGTCGCGCTCCGCCAACTCGACGGCGGGCTGACGCGTCGCGTGGCGTCGCTGAGAGCCGAGTTGATCGGGCTCGAGGCGCTGATCGCGTACGACATCGATTTTCCGGAGGAGGACGATGGTCCGATCGCGCCGGCGAGGATAGTTCAGCAGACGGACGCCGTCGTGGGCGCACTCGAGAAACTGCTCGCGACGGCGCGGACCGGCGAGCTGGTTCGCGAGGGGGCGCTCGTGGTCATCGCCGGCGCGCCGAACGTCGGAAAATCCTCGCTGTTCAACGCGTTGCTCGGCGAGAGTCGCGCGATCGTCACGGACATTCCCGGCACGACACGCGACGCCATCGAGGCGGTCGTCGACACTCCGACACTGCCGTTGCGTCTCGTGGACACGGCGGGACTTCGCGATGCCGTGGATCCAGTCGAGCGCCTCGGCGTTCAGGTGAGCGCTTCGTACGTCGCGCGTGCGGCGGTCGTGCTGGTGTGTGGCGACGACGCGGCATCGATGCGCCTGATCGGCGCGACCCTTTCGGGAAAGACCCGGGCGCCGGTGGTCGCGGTGCGGACGAAGAGTGACCTCGCGCCGCCCTCCGCGGAGGAGCTGGAGGCCGCGCGCGAGACGACTGGAGCAACGGCGGCGGTTCCGGTGAGCGCCGAAACCGGATTGGGACTCGACGTGCTATTGTCGGAGGCGGCGCGATTGGCTACGGGCGACGCGGCCGAAATCCGCGCCGACGCGCCGATCCTGACCCGCGAGCGACACCGGTATGCCGTCGGCCGGGCCCTCGACGAAGTTCGAGCGTTTCGAGCGGCGTGGCGGGAAGACCAATTGCCGGCGACGGTCGCCGCGGTTCATCTGCGGGAAGCGGTGACGACGCTGGAGGATCTCATCGGGGCAGTGGACGTCGAGGACGTGCTCGACGAGGTGTTCCGGCGCTTCTGCGTCGGGAAATGACGCGCGAGCCCGCACCGCCCGCGGGCGGAGGCTACGCCGTCATCACGGCGGCGTGCCCGAGCGCGGAGATCTCGACGGAACTGGCGCGCATCGCCCACGCCAATCCGTTGGCCGCGATGGCCGGTTCGCACAACCGCGCGCCGAGGTAGTAACCGGCTCGCTCGGGAATGACGT
This sequence comes from uncultured Gemmatimonadaceae bacterium, assembly GCA_963736315.1. GTDB lineage: Bacteria > Gemmatimonadota > Gemmatimonadetes > Gemmatimonadales > Gemmatimonadaceae > JAQBQB01. The sequence goes on from CAVTOB010000003.1 coordinate 1,357,646, forward strand.
AGCGATCGACGGTTCGCGCTTCGTCGCTCATGCCGCCGGAGAGGTAGCGGAGTCGCAGGCCAAGCCCGGAGCGATCCAGATCACCGGTGACCGCGCGAGTGAGCACCGACTCCAGTTGGCGCACCTCGGTGTACTGGCGTCGTCCGTACCCAAAGTACTCCCACGCGGCGTGTCCGGGACTCACCTGGCGCGATGCGTGAATCGCGAGCCCCTCGTTGATGAGCAACTCGCGGAGCGGAGTCCGCCGGCCCGAGTCCCAGTACGAGTAGTAACCACTGGCGTCGTTGATCACGTCGCGCAGTTCGCTGCGGCTCGTCGGCGACGTGTAGCGGACGACGTGCGCGATCTCGTGCGCCAACCAGAGCGGGATCAGCTCGGGATCGAGTCCGAGGCCCTGTGTCTGCGCGTTCGTCTGCCCGGTGAAGTGCTCGAGGCACACGAAAGCGACGCCGCGTCCATCGACGACCAGCTCTCCCGCATTGGCGGCGCCGACGCCGATCATCAGGACGACGTCGACGTCACAATCCATTGCAAGGAGCTCTCGGCACTGCTGCTCGGTGTTGCGTGCGAGCGACACCACATCGGTGCGCTCGAGCATCGCCCTCAAATCCGGACGGGCCGCGGCCACGGTCGATCGCACGATGTCCACGTAGTGCGGACCGTCGGGATCGATCACATAATTGTGCCAGTACGGCTCGAGGATCTTGCGGTGACTGTTGAAGTAGCGCTGGTAGGCGGCTTGTCGGTCGGTGCTATCGAGAACAGCGAAGAAGTCGGGTAGCAGGTTGATCAGCATTCGACCGGGCGCGGGAAGGCGGCGCGACGTTTCCGACGGACGCGGAATGATAGTGGCGATATGAAAAGCGTACAAGAGTCGAGAAGGCGGTGAGGCGTGGCACAGTTCTTCCCATTTTCACTTTTGGAAAGACCGACGAGACGGCGGGGATGGAACCGATGACCACGCTGCAGCAGATAGAGCTTCAGTGCCCCATCTGCGAGACAAAATTCCGCTCGCAGACGGTAGTATCGACGAATTCTTTCGGCGGGAAGCGCACAGACTTTCACGAACGCGCGGCAGGAACGCAGCCGCTACCGTACCTCATCCACACGTGCAGTCGCTGCGGTTACGCGGGTGCCGATCGTGACTTTACCGATGGCGCCGACGTATCGCCGATCCTGAAGGAGCGCGTGTGGTCCGAGCTCGCGCCGGCCATCAGCAGCGGCACGCGAACAGGCTCCGAGAAGTACGAGGCCGCCGCGAAGGTCGCCGAATGGCAGGGCGCCGAGCCGCGCCACGTTGCCGACCTTCTGCTTCGCGCTGCTTGGTGCTGCGTGGACGAGGGCGATACGGAAGCCGAGCGCTTCTTCCGGCGAAAAGCGGCCTGGAAGTTCGAGGAGTCGCTGAGCGCGTTCGACGGCGTTCCTCGCGACGAGCGAGCGGTGATCAACTACTTGGTCGGAGAGTTGTGGCGCCGGATTGGCGACGCCGCGCTCGCGGAAGCCTGGTTCGACCGGGTCCGCAGCGAGGTCGTGGACGGGGAAGCGCAGCAGTGGATCATCGAGGCGGCAGATCAGCAACGCGACTGCCCGCGCGAATGGTTCAGCTGACGACAGCCACACGACAGGCTTAACGAGCGCGCCCTCACCGGGGCGCGCTTCTCGTTTCGCCTTCCTCAGCGCGTTCCGAAGAGCCGGTCTCCGGCGTCGCCAAGTCCCGGAAGGATGTAGCCTTGCTCGTTGAGGCCGCGGTCGAGGGACGCGCAGTAGACGACCACGTCGGGATGCTCCCGAGCCAGCCGTCTTACACCTTCCGGGGCGGCGACCAGACACATGAACCGAATGCGCGTCGCTCCGGCGCGCTTGAGCGACGACACTGCCGCGACGGCGCTTCCGCCGGTCGCGAGCATCGGATCGAGCAGAAAGAAGTCGCGCTCCGGCGCATCGCCGGGCACTTTGAAGTAGTAATCCACCGGTTCGAGCGTATCGTGGTCGCGATAGAGGCCGATGTGTCCGATCCGCGCCCCGGGGACCAAACGGTAAATGCCTTCGACCATCCCCAGACCGGCTCGCAAGATGGGAACGAGCGTGAGCTTCTTTCCGCTCATGCGCTTGCCGACGGTTCGCTCGAGGGGAGTCTCGACCGTCGCGTCGGCGAGCACCAGATCGTTCGTCGCTTCGTACGCGAGCAGCATGGCGATCTCGTCGACGAGCTCCTTGAAAATCTTCGTCGGTGTTTCGCGGTCCCGAAGGATGCTCAGCTTGTGCTGCACCAGCGGGTGCGACACGACGCGGAGCGTCGGGAAGCCGGGGGTGGTGTCCATGGCGCGCAAACTACTAATTTCGCGCCCATGGCAGAATACCGGTCGCGGCCGTTGAAAGCTGTAACTCGTTGGCGGCCGTCCCGGCCGTCGAGCGCGTTCTAGTTCCCGTCGCCGAATGCTCCCGCCGAGACGAGCAAACTGGTGGCGGCTCGGTTGGCTGGTGAGCCTCTTGATGATCGGCGGCTGGATGTTGTCGCTCGTCGGCGTATATGTCTGGGGGCATCGCGACACGGCGCGTCCCGTCGCCGCGATCGTCGTCATGGGAGCGGCCCAATATGCGGGGCGTCCGTCACCAGTGTTCCGAGCCCGCATCGACCACGGGATCGATCTCTGGCGTCGCGGCTTGGCTCCACTGTTGATCTTCACCGGCGGCCCTGGCGACCGCGACACGACGAGCGAGGCCGCAGTCGCTGAGCGCTACGCGATCGACCACGGGGTCACTCCGCGCGCGATCATGATCGAGAACGCCGGCCGCTCGACGGCGGAATCGCTCCAGCACGTCGCGGCGCTCATGGATGCAGAGGCGTCGCGCACCGTGGTTCTCGTGAGCGATCCCTTTCACATGCTGCGACTGACGATACTGGCCCGTCGCTACGGCCTCACCGCTTACGCCTCGCCAACCCGGACGAGTCCGATCTCGACGAGCTGGCGTGAGTCGTGGAAGTATGCGCTCGGCGAATCCATCAAGGTGCCGATCGCCTTTCTGCTGCAGCGCCGAGAGTAGCGGCGGCTGACGGCGCGTCTCCGCTGTCGACGGCCCGCACGAGCCACGACCAGTACGCCTTGCCGCCGACTTCTGGGACGTCGTTGTGACCCGCGCCGCGAACGACCAATAGCTCGCCCTTGTTTCCGGCGGCGGCGAACACTTCGCGGCCCATCCGCACCGGCACGACCACGTCCCGATCGCCGTGCGATACCCATACTGGGGCCCCCAGCGAGCGAACTCTCGTCGGCGTGTCGAAGTGGATGCGCGAAATGAGCCGCCACAGCCGCGCGACGCCCGGCACTCCGAAGCGAGCAGCCATCGCCCTGGCCGTACTGAGCGGCGACTGGAGAACGAGGGCGCGTGGTGTATCGCGCGCGGCGAGCTCCGCGGCTACGGCGCTACCAAGCGAGTGACCGTAGAGGACGATGTCCGTGTGCGAGATGCCAAGACGGCCTGTCAAGAAGTCCAGCGCCGCCCCCGCGTCGAGCGCGGAGCTGGCATAGGTCGGCACACCGGGAATTCCGTCGTAGCCGCGATATTCGGGGAGGAGGACGCAGCCGTCGGTCTCTCGCGCGAGTCTGGTGGCCCAAGGGATGAACCAGCGAGACACGTCCGCGTTTCCGTGAAAAGCGATTATCGCGGTTCGCGGCGACCGGCAGTTCCCGACGAGGAAACCGAAGAGGTCGACACCGTCGGCGGCGGCGTACGAGACGCGTTCGGCGGGGACCGGCCCGTCGCGCACCGCGCGGGGCGGCTGGAAGAGCACCCGTTCCTGGTATCGCCAGAGCATGAGCAGGAGCCCGACGTAGCCGAGCGCCACTCCGGCAGTGACTAGAGAGATCAGACGTAACACGCGCGACCGCTTCGGCTCGACGAGTAAACTCTCGTCAGGGTTCCAGTGCCCACTCGAGGAGTGCAATTTAGACCGATGCGCATTCCGATCGAAACCTTTCGGTTGCCGAACGGACTATTTGTGAGCTTGTCCGAAGATCATACGGCGCCGATCGTCGCGGTGAACCTTTGGTACCACGTCGGCTCAGCCAACGAGCCGCCCGGCCGCACGGGGTTCGCGCACCTGTTCGAGCACATGTTGTTCCAGGGGTCAGCCGACGTGGAGGCGAACGAACACTTCGAGCTCGTGCAGCGCGCCGGCGGGACCCTCAACGGGTCGACCTGGCTCGAGCGCACCAACTATTTCGAGACACTTCCGTCGAACCAGCTGGAGCTCGCCCTGTGGTTGGAAGCGAACCGCATGGGCAAGCTGTTGCCGGCGATGACACAGCAGAAGCTGGATACGCAGCGCGACGTCGTCATGAATGAACGCCGCTGGACGATGGACAACCAGCCGTACGGTTCGTGGATGGAAAGGCTTCCGGCGCTTTGTTTTCCGCCCGAGCACCCGTTCCATCACTCGCTGATGGGTTCGATGGAGGACCTGACCGCCGCGAGCCTGGGCGATATCGAGCAGTTCTTCGCGACTTACTACACCCCAGACAACGCTGTCCTCTCGATCGCCGGCGATTTCGAGCCCGCCGACGCGCGACGTCTGGTCGAGAAGCATTTCGGCGAGATTCCGCGCGGCGGCCGCAAACCGCCGCTTCCGGACATGACGCTACCGCCCGTGTTCGGCCATTGGCGTCGAGAAGTCGTCCCGGACGACATCATGTTGCCGCGCTTGTTTCTCGCGTTCCGCTCGCCGGCGTTCGGGACGAGGGAGTATTACGCGGCGAGCACGTGCGGCGCCGTGCTCGGTCTCCGAAACGCGAGCCTGCTGCACCGGCGCCTGGTCCGCGAGCGCCAGGTTGCGGCCGAGGTGACGGCGTTCACGTACGATCTGTCGAAGGGAGCGGATCTGCTCGTGGTGGATGCGACGGCGCGGCCCGGCGTTTCGGGCGATCAGCTCGAGCAGCAAGTCGCAAATGAGATCGACGCCGTCGTGCGAGAGGGAGTGTCCGATGAAGAGGTCGCGCGTGCGGTCGCGCTCATCCAGACAATGTTCGTATCCGCGATGCAGCAGGCTTCGGAACGGGCAGATCGAATCTCCCTATTCGCCACGTATCTGGGTGATCCGACGAAGGTGAACGACGAGGTCGACCGCTATCGCGACGTGTCCGCGAAGGCGGTGAACGCGTTCGTCCGCGAACGACTCGGCGAGAACAACCGCGCGAGTCTCATGTACGTGCCGCGCGACGCGTCCTCCGAGGAGCTCGTCGGATCCGGAGCCGCGGCGGCGATCGAATGAGCGCACCAGCCGCGCAGCCGTCCCGGAAGTCGCCCCGCCCATCGCCGGGCCCGCGCCGCGACTATCACTTTCCCCGATTCGTTCGTCGCCGACTGGACAACGGCCTCGAGTTGATTGTCGCGTCGGTGACGAAGTTGCCACTCGTGAGCGTCGCCGTCCTAGTGGACGCGGGCGCGGTGTGTGATTCGGCGGGACGCGAAGGCGTCGCCCGCCTCGCGGCGAAGCTCATGCTCGAGGGCACCGAGAAATACGACGGCGCCGAGCTCACCGAGCGATTCGAAAGATTGGGAGCGTCGATCGACGCCGAGGCGGATTGGGACGAGGCCGCGTTGACGATGACGGTGATGTCGGACCGACTCCCCGCCGCGTTCGATCTGCTCGGCGAGGTTTTGCGCACGCCGGCCTTTCCACAAAGGGAGGTCGACCGGCTGAAGGCCGAGCGACAAGCGGAGCTGCTCCAGTTGCGAGCGGAGCCTCGTGGTTTGGCGGACGAGCTGTTCACTCGTTTTCTGTACACGCCGTCGTCGCGCTACGCGCGACCGGACGGCGGCGATGAGACGAGCGTCGCGGGAATAGAACGCTCGCACATTCGGGCGTTCTACGAATCGCGCTACGTGCCTGGGGCGACGACCGTCATCGTCGTCGGCGACGTCACAGCGGATCGCGCTGAAGAGTTGGCGCGCTCGACACTCGGCGCGTGGTCGGGAAGTACGCCGTCCAGAGTCGGGGCGGACGCGTCTCCGTCGCGTCCCGGCCGCGCAGTGCACATCGTCGCGAAAACGGACGCCCCGCAATCGGAGCTGCGCATCGGGCACGTGGGCATACCGCGCAATCATCCGGACTATTTCGCCGTGAACGTGATGAACGCCATTCTCGGCGGTCTGTTCAACTCGCGCATCAACCTGAATCTGCGCGAAGCGCACGGCTACACGTACGGCGCCTTTTCCGTGTTCGACTGGCGGCGCCAGGCGGGTCCGTTTCTCGTCCAGACCGCCGTGAGATCGGACATCACGGATGCGGCAGCGCGCGAAGTGATCAGCGAGATCGACCGGATTCGAGCGGACCGCGTGGGTGAGGACGAGCTGTCGTTGGCGACCAGCTATCTCGATGGCGTCTTTCCCATTCGCTTCGAGACGACGGCCGCGATCGCCGCGGCGTTGTCGGTGCTCGTCGTTCATGGTCTGCCGGAGGACTACTACGACCGCTATCGGGAGCAGGTGCGGGCGGTGACTCGCGAACAGATCCTGGAGGCGGCACGGCGGCACCTGCATCCGGAGGCGTTGCAGCTCGTGGCCGTCGGGGATCCCGGCGCGGTCCGCGAGCGGCTCACCTCGCTCGAGTTCGGACCCGTTGCGCTGTACGACGCCGCGGGTCAGCGGACCGAATGACGCCCCTCGAAAGCGCGGGCCAAGTTCGGACCGAGCGCAAGTACACGGGGAAGATCATCGCCGTCGATCGAGACACCGTTCGCTTTCCCGACGGGTCGGTCGGCGACCTGGACATCATTCGGCATCCGGGCGCGAGCGCGATCGTTCCCTTCGTCAGCGATGTCGACGGCGAGGACCCTCAGATCCTCTTGCTGCGCCAGTACAGGTACGCGGCCGGCGATTTCCTGTACGAGGTTCCGGCCGGCCGTCTCGAGGCGGGTGAGGATCCTCGCGACTGCGCGGTTCGCGAGCTCCGTGAAGAGACCGGATGCACCGCCTCGCGATTGGATTTCCTGTTCACGATGTTCACGACGCCTGGTTTTACGGACGAGCGCATCCACGTCTTTTTGGCCGCCGGTCTCGAGCGAGGCTCGACCGCGCACGAGGCGGACGAATTCATGACGGTCGAGACGATGACCCTCTCTCGGGCCCTCGAGTTGATCCAGCAGGGGCGGATCAACGACGCGAAAACGGCCCTGTCGATTCTCTACGCCGCGGGATTTCGCGCCGGTCGCTGAGCAACTCGCGCCGCTCGGCCTGTGTCAAAAGAAGGACAAAGAAACCCACCGCATCGACCGGTTTCGTCACGTATTGTGGACACGGCGAGATCGGGGGTCGAGGGGCTATGGTGAACCCAAGCCATTGATTTTCAATGGCTTAAAGCGTGCCAAATTTCGTGGATTGCCCGGCATGCCACCTGCCCTTTTGGACAAGCGAGAAGTGACGGTTTCGAGGGCCGCGATCGAATCTCTTCTGTTCGTCCGGTCGTACCCTTCAATGAGGTGCCAAGGGGGCACGGGCTACCATGGCTGAGGTCGCAATCAAACGGGCGCCGCTGGCTGGCGCGACACGTCAAAGACTGCAGACGTTGGACGACGCGTCCATCGTCGGGGCGTTCCTCGGCGGAGAGGAGCGCGCCTTCACCGAACTCGTCGAGCGGTACCAGACGCGCCTTCTCAATTTCATCTACCGAACGATCGGAGACCGTGAGCGGGCTGAGGATCTCGTCCAAGAGGTCTTCATCCGGGTGTACCGCCACCTGCATCGGTTCGACCGCTCGAAGAAGTTCTCGACGTGGGTCTACACGATCGCGTCGAACCTCGCGAAGAACGAGCTGCGCAATCGCTCGCGCAATCCGCTGGTCTTGTTCCAGACGATCAAGGCCAACTGGGACGACGAGGAGCGGCCGCTGCAGTTCGAGGACACGACCGCTCGGCCCGACGACATGTTCCGTCGCCGGCACCTCCGGGCGCTCGTGGAAGAGACAGTGGCTCGTCTGCCGGAGCATCACCGCCAGGTGTTCGTGCTCCGCGAGCTGGAGGGGAAGTCGTACGAGGAGATCGCCGAGATAACGGACTGCAACCTGGGGACGGTGAAGTCGAGGCTGAACCGGGCGCGCAACGCGTTCGCGTCGATCATCGAGCCGAAGATCGATTAGCGCCCGTGGTTCGAGGTCGGCTGCAGGAATAGATGCGGGGGAAAGCGGGCGGGGCCGATCTGGCCTCGCCCGTTTCGCATTCGGCGGGTCTCGCGTCTCTCCTGAGACCGCCGTATTCTGGAACCGCCCCCGGTTCGCAGGGTACCGACTGGCGAACACCACCTCCGCGGTACGAGCCTCTTGATGGACTGTCGCGAGTTTCGAAGCAAACACGTGGCGTACGTCGACGACCTGCTGGCGGCCGTCGACATGGACGGAATGCGAGCGCACCTCGGCCGCTGCCCGTCCTGTGCGCGTCAGGACACCGCAATACGGCGAAGCCTGATGCTCGTGCACAATCTGCCGTCCATCGAGCCGTCGGCGGAGTTCATGGCGAGACTGAACGCGAGGTTGACGGAGATCGGGCCTGCGCCGCGATACGCGCCGCGAAGCTCGCTCTTCTTTACGATGCCGGCGATGGGGACGTTCGCCGCCGTTGCGGCGGGCATCGGCGTCGTCGCGGTGTTGTCGATGCGTGTGACGCACTACGCCGCTCCGACGCAGATAGCGAGCGCACCGATCGCCGCCCCATTCGACTCGCTTCCGGACCTGACGTTTGCGAACATCTCGGCGCCCGAGATCACGCCGCTGGCCAACGCGGCATACGTCGCCGCCGTGCCCACCGGAATTCCGATCTGGCCCGCAGTGCTGATGGCCGGAGAAACGCCCGTCCGATTTGCGAGCATGGAGCTCCAGCAGCCCGACGGACGCTGACACAATTGGTTGCAACACGCGCGGGAGCGGTCGGCGAGGAGCCGGCCTTTCTTCTTTGTCGGAGCGCCGCGCGGCGGCATATATTCTCGACATGTCGCCCGTCGCCGACGCAAAGGTGCTGCGAACCGCGGCCAAGGAGCGTGTCTTCGCGCCGGCCTACTATTTCTACGGCGACGACGACTACCTCAAGAACGAGGAGTTGCGGCGTCTGATCGACGCCGCGATCGATCCGGCGACGCGAGACTTCAATCTGGAGTTTTTGCGCGGCGCCGAGGTCGACGCGACCACCCTGGGATCGATCGCGGGAACGCCACCGATGATGGCGGAACGGCGGGCGGTGGTCGTGCGGGAGGTGAACGCGCTCAAGAAGGATGCGCGCGCCGTCCTCGACGCGTATCTGGAGCGCCCCGCTCCCGACGCACTGATCCTGCTGGTATCGAGCGCCGGCGTGAAGCCCGACAAGGCGCTGTTGTCATCGACGACCGCGATCGAGTTCGCGCCGTTGAGCGGCGCGCGGATTCCGCGGTGGATCTCGTATTACGTCGAGCACGATGTCGGAGGGGGAGCGTCGATCACGGGGGGCGCGGTGACGTTGCTGCAGGAGGCCGTCGGCACCGAGCTGGCGCAACTACGCGTCGAGCTGGACAAGCTTGCCGCATTCGCCGGCGGCGGCGTCATCGACGAAGCGGCCGTAACGGCGGTCGTCGGCATTCGGCCGGGTCAGACGCTCGGCGACTTTCTCGATGCGGTCGCGCGACGAGACGCCGCCGCGGCGCTCGGGATGCTGGACACGGTGATGCAACAGCCGAAGGCGAGCGCGGTCACGACCGTCATGGCACTCGCGGCCCAGACGCTGGCGATCGCTTGGGCGCAGTCGGCGCGCGAACGAGGTGCGCACGCGGGAAAGCTCACGCAGGATCTCTTTTCGCTGCTCAAGGTGTCCGGTTCGGTTTTTACGGGACGCTCTTGGGGCGAGTTCGTCGCGACGTGCGTTCGTGAATCCGAGCGGTGGTCGCCGGCCGCGATCGACGACGCGCTCGGCGCGCTCCTCGAAGCCGACAAGACATTGAAGGACAGCCGCGTGTCATCCGACGAGCAGGTGCTCGCGACGCTCGTCCTTCTTCTCTGCGGTACGCGCTCCAGCCGGCGCGCGGCCTGATCGTCGAATGATTCCACGCGGAATGCGAACGCCCGTTCGGCTGCTCGGAGCCGCGCTACTGCTCGCTCTCGGCACGTCGCTTCGCGCGCAGAACGTAGCCGCGCAGGGAAGCGCGGTCACCCCAGCGGCCGACTCTGTCTTCGCGCGTGCTCGGCGGCTGGTGACGAACGGGAATGGCGCCGCCGGACGGGTGCTGGTGGACTCGATGATCTCGGCGGCGACCCCGGACTCGCCGACGTACGCCGAGGCGCTGTACTGGCGAGCCGCGCTGGCAGCGTCTCCGTCGGACGCGGAACGCGACTACCGGCGGCTCGTCGTGGACTACTGGTACGCGCCGCATCTCGGCGACGCGCTGTTGCAGCTCGCGCAGGTGGAGGCCGCTCGCGGCGACCGAGCCGCGGCGACTGAACACCTTGAACGGTTCATGCTCGAAGCGCCTTCGCATTTGGACCGCCCCCGTGCGGGGCTGAGGCTCGTGAGGTTGCTGTTCGACCAGAACGACCTTCCGCGCGGCTGTTCGGCGTGGCGGCAAGCGATGAGCGCGGCGCCGGACAGCGCGGTCGAGCTGCGGAATCAGCTCGGCTACTACTCCGCGCGGTGCACGGCCAACGACGTCAGCGCTGCCTCGCGCGTTCCCGTCGTCTACCCGCCGGGGTCTCCGCCGGCCACCGGCGCCATGAAGGATACGGCTGCATCGCGCCGCGATTCCACGGCGGGAACGACGAGCGGCCGCTTCACGTTGCAGATAGCGGCCTACCAGACGAAAGCGGAAGCGACACGTCTCGTCAGCAGGCTCGCGTCGCGCGGCGTGAAGGCGCGTGTGGTCGGGGCGACGAAGCCCTACCGCGTACGCGTTGGACGCTACGAGACTCGCGCCGCCGCGATCGCCGCGCAGGCGCAGCTCAAGGCGAAGAAACTCTCGGCGCTGGTCACGGAAATCGGCTCGGACGACAAGTGACGACGATGTCGACGTCCGCGCAGACGCCGCTCATGCAGCAGTATCGCGAGATCAAGGGCCGGCATCAGAACGCGATCCTGTTTTTTCGCATGGGCGAGTTCTACGAGATGTTCTACGACGACGCCGAGACGGCGTCGCGCGTCCTCGGGCTGACACTCACGTCGCGCAACAACGGCGGAGCCGCCGACGTTCCGCTGGCCGGCGTTCCGGTGAAAGCCGCCGGCGACTACGTGCGCCGGCTCGTGCAGCAGGGGTTTCGCGTCGCCATCTGCGAGCAGACGGAAGATCCGAAGTTCGCGAAGGGAGTGGTGCGGCGAGAGGTCATCGAGACGGTGAGCCCGGGTGTGGCGCTCGCCGACGACTTGCTCGACGGCACGCGAAACAACTTCATCTGCGCGATTCTGGCGGCCGCCGAACGCGAGGCGCCCACGTCGGACGCGCGAGTCGGCGTGGCGGCGGCGGACGTCTCGACCGGCGAGGTGCGATTGATCGAGACGACTCTCGCCGACCTCGACCCGTTGATGGCGCGCCTGGCGCCGCGCGAGATCCTCGTGCCATCCGGCTCGCGCGCGCGGCTGCCGGCGTCGCGCAGCGACGCGCTCGTCACCGAGCGCGAGCTCTGGGAGTTCGACGCCCCGCTCGCCGGCGAAGACCTCGCGAGACAATACGGCGTGTTGTCGCTGGAGGGCTTTGGGCTAGGCTCCTCCGACGCGGTCATCGTCGGGGCGGCCGGAGCGCTTCTTCGCTACCTGCGCGAGCTACAGCCCGCGGGTTTGCCGCAGCTCGCGCGGCCGACCGTCGAACGCCCTGGCGGAGCGATGCCCCTCGACGAGATGACCCGACGCAATCTCGAGCTGGTCGAGTCGCTGCGCGGCGGGGGCACCGAAGGCACGCTGCTTTCCGTGCTCGATCGGACGGGGACGCCGATGGGCGCGCGTCTCCTTCGGCAATGGATCCTCGCCCCGCTCACCAACCGCGCGGCGATCGAAGCACGACTGGACGGCGTCGCGAAATTCGTCGCCGATCCCATTGCGCGCGAAGCCATGCGCGAGGCCATCGACGACGTACGGGACGTAGAGCGGCTCGCGGCGAAGGCGGCGGCGCGCCGAAGTACGCCGCGCGAGCTCCGCGCACTCGGCGATTCGCTCGCCGCGTTGCCGGCGGTTGCGTCAGCGCTTCGTCGTCTCGCCGCTTCGGGACGATTGGACGAGATGTCGTCGGGCTGGGACGACTCGCCCGAACTCGCGGCGCGCCTTTGTTCCGCGCTCGTCGAGCGGCCACCGCTGGCGATCGGTGAGGACGCGGTGATCGCGGTGGGAGTCGACGCCGAGCTCGACGGCTTGCGGCGAGCTTCGCGACGGCGGCCGCGACGCGATCGCCAAGATTCAGGCCGACGAACGCGCGCGAACGGGCATCCCGTCGCTCAAGGTCGGCTTCAACAAAGTCTTCGGCTACTACATCGAAGTCACGAGGTCCAACCTGCACCTCGTGCCCACGGACTACCAGCGCCGCCAGACGATCACGTCGGGCGAGCGATTCGTGACGCCGGCGCTCAAGGAACACGAGGAGCGCGTTCTCACGGCAGCAGAGCGCATCGAGTCGCGCGAACGCGAACTGTTCGACGCGCTTCGCGCCGAGGCGGGTGCGGAGATCGCTCGGCTACAGCGGATCGCGCGCACGGTGGCCGAGCTCGACGTGCTGGCGACGCTCGCCGACGTCGCGGCGCGCGAAGGGTACGTGAGGCCGACGATCTCCGACTCTTTCGAGCTCGAGATTTCGGCGGGACGCCATCCGGTCGTCGAGCGCATGATGCCGCGCGACAAGTTCATTCCGAACGATCTGCGTCTCGTCGAGGATGCGCGCGTCATCATCCTGACCGGCCCGAATATGGCGGGCAAGTCGACGGTGCTCCGCCAGATCGGGCTTATCGCACTGATGGCGCAGGCGGGAAGCTTCGTTCCGGCGTCGGCGGCGCGCATCGGAGTGGTAGACCGGATTTTCACTCGCGTCGGCGCGAGCGACAACCTGGTGCGCGGGCAGTCGACCTTCATGGTCGAGATGAGCGAGACGAGCGCCATCCTGCACACGGCGACGGCGCGCAGCCTCGTGCTGCTGGACGAGATCGGCCGCGGTACGGCGACATACGACGGCGTGTCGATCGCCTGGGCGGTGACCGAGCATCTGCACGACGCGATCGGGTGCAAGACGGTTTTTGCGACGCACTACCACGAGCTGACGCAGCTCGCCGACGAGCTCACGGCGTTGCGCAACTTCAACGTCGCGGTGCGCGAGGCGGGCGATCAGATCCTGTTCCTCCATCGGCTCGAGCCGGGCGGCGCCGATCGGTCGTATGGCATCGAGGTGGGCCGCCTCGCGGGCCTCCCGACCGAAGTGATCCAGCGCGCGCGGCGAGTGCTCGCGCTACTCGAGGGCGAGCAGTTGGTCCGCGGCCTGGGCGCGCCCAGCGGCAAGCAGAACGCTCCCGCGGCGGATCAGCTCGGGCTTTTCGCCTCCCCGGCGCATCCCGTGGTGGAACAGCTCGCCCTCGTCGACGCGAACAAGCTCACGCCGCTCGAGGCGTTGTCGCTGTTGGCGAAGTTGGCGGACGACGCGAGGCAGCGGCGCTGACGCCCGTCTCGCACACGGCCGCGTCGCGCGAGTGACGAGGCGGTCCTAGATTGGACCTCGCCCACACGCCGATGCCGATTCCCTCCGCTTCCGCCGCCCCGCGCCACCTACTTCCGTACGATGATGTGCTCGGGCTGATCGGCTGGACGCCGCTGATTCGCCTGAGCCGGGTCACGCGCGGCATTCGCACGCCGGTTTTCGCGAAAGCTGAATTCTTCAACCCCGGCGGGTCGCTCAAGGACCGGATCGGAATCCCGATCATCGAGCAGGCCGAGCGTGAAGGGCGGCTCAAGCCCGGCGGGACGATCGTCGAAGGGACCAGCGGAAACACGGGGATCGGTTTGGCCATCGCCGCGGCGCTCAAGGGCTACAAGTGCGTGTTCACGATGCCGGACAAGATGTCGCAGGAGAAGGTCCGGCTTCTCAAAGCGTTCGGCGCCGAGGTCATTGTCACACCGACGGCGGTGCCGCCGGATCATCCGGACAACTACGTCATGATGGCGAAGCGGATCGCGAGCGAGACGCCGAACGCCATCCTCGCGAACCAGTTCTACAACGACGCGAACCCGCAAGCGCATTACGACACGACGGGTCCGGAGATCTGGGAGCAGACGCGCGGGAAGGTCACTCACTTCGTGTATGCGGCGGGAACCGGGGGGACGATCACGGGAGTGGGCCGGTACCTCAAAGAGAAGAATCCGAAGATTCAGATCATCGCGGGCGATCCCGTGGGGTCTATCCTCTGCGACATGTGGCGGTCCAAGGGCGAGAACAAGCCGGAAGGCGTTCCCTACAAAGTCGAAGGCATCGGCCAGGACAAGGTCCCCGGCACGCTGGACATGAACGTCGTCGACGACTTCATGACCGTGACCGACAAGGAGTCCTTCGCGATGGCCCGGCGCCTCACTCGCGAAGAAGGACTGTTCGTCGGCGGATCGAGCGGGCTCGTGGTTCACGTCGCGCTGCACGTCGCCCGGCGCGTCGACGATCCGAACGCGCTGATCGTCGTGCCGTTGCCCGACACGGGAGAGCGCTATCTCTCCAAGCTCTACAACGACGAATGGATGCGAGAGAACCAGCTTCTCGACGCCGATCGGACGACGCTCGCGTTCGTGCTCGAGGCGAAGGCGCGAAGCAGCGGCGATACGCCGATCGTGGTCAGCGTGGCGCCGGGTGCGACGGTGCGCCAGGCGCTGGGTCTCATGTCACTCCACGACGTTTCGCAACTGCCCGTCATGGACGGCGCGAACTGCGTGGGTTCGGTGAGCGACTGGTCGCTGTCGGCCAAGAGCCTGGACAACACGAAGTTGCTCGAGGCCACGGTGAGCGAGGTGATGGACGCGCCGTTCCCGACCGTGGACCTGGCGCAGCCCGTGGACAACGTGGCCAAGCTGCTGTCGAAATCGAACCCCGCCGTTCTCGTGCGCTCGAACGGCACCGTCCAAGGGATCGTGACTCGTTCGGACATGCTCAGCTACCTGATGGCGCGATGAGGGGTGGACCGGTGGACCGGTGGACCGGTGGACCGGAACGACGTGGACAGCAACGTCGCGCGGAAGGAACCGCGTGAGCACGCCGGATCGCCTGAAGATCGTGGTGTTGATGGGGGGCACGTCGTCGGAGCGAGACGTGTCGCTTGCCAGCGGAATTCGAATCGCGGAAGCACTGAGGTCTCTGGGGCACACGGTGATCGCGCTCGATCCGGCGCGCGGGGAAATCAGCGCCGACGAGCAGCGCGCGCTGGCCGCGGGTGGGGTCGTGCGTGTGGCGCCACCGTCGCAGGAATCGCTGCGGCAGATGGCCCGCGAGGCGCTTCCCCGGCTAGCGTCGAACCTGCCTCGTCGCGGCGACGCGGACGTCGTCGTCCTCGGGCTTCACGGCGGGATCGGTGAGGACGGGACGATCCAGTCCATGCTGGAGCTGACCGGCGTACCGTACACCGGCAGCCACACCCTGGGCAGCGCGCTGGCGATGGACAAGGATCTGTCCAAGGCCTTGTTCCTCCAGGCGGGGGTGACCACCGCCGACTGGCTCATGGCCCCGGCGACGGTTTCCGAGGTAGGGTCTCGGATCGGTTATCCGGCCATCGTGAAGCCGTCCAAGCAGGGGTCGACCGTCGGGCTGTCGGTCGTGAAGGAGCCCGGCGCCCTGGCGGCGGCCGTCGACGAAGCGTCGGATTTCGACGACGAGGTGATGATCGAGCGATTCATTCCCGGGCGCGAGCTCACGGTGGGCATTCTGGGCGGCGAGGCGCTTCCGGTTGGAGAAATCATCCCGAGGCACGAGATTTACGACTACGAGTGCAAGTACACCGCGGGCATGGCCGAGGAGCGATTCCCGGCGGAGCTCACAGCGGAAGAGACGGCGCGGATTCAGGAACAGGCACGAAAGGCGTTCGCCGCGCTCAAGCTCCGCGGGTGTGCACGCATCGATTTCCGAATGTCGAGCGACAGCACGTTCTATTGTCTCGAGGCGAACACGCTCCCGGGCATGACGAACACGAGTCTCATACCACAGGCGGCAGCCGCGGCGGGGATCACCTTCCCGGCGCTGTGCGAGCGTATCGTGCGTCTCGCGCTCGACGCGCACGCTGATTCGGCGCGCGCGCGGAGAGCGTCGTGAACAGACCGTCGGTTCCCACCGCGGCGCTGGCTGGCGTGCCCGCCGGCCTTCAGGCGCAAGGCGTGTGGATCGGCCATCGCCAACTTTTTGTGCGATTCGCCGCAGAGGCCGAGACGGCGACGATGTACACTGCCGACGCGCTGGCGTCGGAGATCAGACGCGCGATGTCGCGATCGTCGTTTCATTCGATTTCAATCACGGGACGTGATCCGCTGGCGAACGTCGAGTATCTTCGCGACGCGTTCGCCCGAGTGGAAACGCCGTTGCCCGTCATGCTCGATTGCGACGGACAACGCCCCGAGCAGATTCCGGAGTTGAAGAAGATCGTGCGCATGGCGCAGATCACGCTCGACGGGCCCGGGGTCGAGGCGACGCACGACCGCGCGTTCGAATCGCTGGCCGCGGCCGCGGCCTCGGACATGCAACATGCGCTAGTGCTCAACGTCGACGGGCACACGACCGACGCCCACATGTTACGGGTCGTGGAGCGTGCGCACGCGACGAGCGGAGCCGCGGCGGTGGTCATCCACCCGAGCGCGGCGACACCGGTCGACAAGGACCGCCGGTGGACGACGTTGTTCGAGCGCGCGGTTGCGCTCCACAGTAACGTTCGCCTCCTCCTGCGACTCCCACCGCCGACCGGCATGCGTTGAGGTCGTCAGGGGTGACCGGAACAGCCCATCCTTAGTCGTGTTAGTAGAATAGAGAGCCAACCCACGTACTTCGAAGCGAACATGTCGTCGTCCGCCGCAACCCCGGAATCCGAGCAGTTCAGGCTGACGCCTGCCGTACAGGCGATCATCGCGCTCAACCTTGTCGTGATGTTGGCGCAAACGGCCGTCGGTTATCCGGACATGCGCGCGTGGC
This sequence comes from uncultured Gemmatimonadaceae bacterium, assembly GCA_963736315.1. Classification (GTDB taxonomy): domain Bacteria; phylum Gemmatimonadota; class Gemmatimonadetes; order Gemmatimonadales; family Gemmatimonadaceae; genus JAQBQB01. The sequence goes on from CAVTOB010000003.1 coordinate 1,374,767, forward strand.
TCGGGTTCGACACGGCTGGGCTCCCCGGGCATTGGTGGAGCCCCGTCACGTACATGTTCCTGCACGCCGGCCTGACGCCGCTGCTCGTGAACGCCTACGCCCTATACCTGTTCGGGCCGCGCGTCGAGCGGCAATGGGGGGCGGGAGCGACCGGTAGCCTCATCCAGTCGGCGACCGAGGCTCCACGGCCGACGTCGTGGGGCGGGGCGGGGAGTGGGACGTCACGGCGGTTCGCCGGTTTTTATCTCCTGTGTGGCCTCGGCGGCGTCGCGTGTCAACTGCTGTTCTTCCGGACAGGTACGCTCGTCGGCGCGTCGGCCGCGGTGTTCGGCGTCATGACCGCGTATGCGATACAATGGCCGGACGATGAAGTGATGTTCCTGTTCGTCTTCCCGGTCCGCGCGCGATCTCTCGTCGTCGGATTGGTCGTGTTCAACGTCGTGATGGGCGTCGCCGGGGACGGAGGCGCCGCAGCCGCAGCGGGAGCAGGGGCGGCGGGGGCGGGGGCGGGGACCAATCTCGCGTACTTCGCGCATCTCGGCGGCGTGTTCGCGGCGTACGTGTACATGCGCATGGCGTCGACGTCGCCGAATATGGACCAGGTCCGGCAGCGCGTGGCGAATGTGCCGGATGCGGACGAACCACCCCGCGCCATTCCGAGAAATCCGCCTCGCCGTGAGCGCGGTGACGAAGTCGACGACGTGGTCGCCAAGAGCAAAGCAACGATCGCCAAGCGAGTCGTCGCGGCATCACCGTCGCCGCGCCGCGTCGAGTCGCGCGCCGACGAGCTAGATCGCGTGCTCGACAAGATCTCGCAGCAAGGCATCGACAGCCTGACGTCCGACGAGCGCAACGTGCTCGAGGAAATGTCGAAGCGCTTGCGCGGCCGCGAGTCGTAACCGCGCGATCCTCTCGATCGCGCCGCTCCCGCAATACCGGCAAAGAAAGAGCCCCCCGGGATGTCCCGGGGGGCGATGCCGCCACGCCGTTCTCGCGGCGGCGATGACCAGCGCATAGCGCCGGCCCGTTGCCAATATGCGCCGCGTTACTACACGGCGCCAGCCACGATTGTTTCCACGTCGGTCGCGTTTCTCAAGTCATGCATGATTTGCACCGGAGTACGGACTGCGTGCATTCTTTCGCGCATGCCACGCCCCGAATTGCTGGAAACGTTCCCCAATCCGTACCCCGACCGGCGCTACGAGATCGCCATGGAATGCGCCGAGTTCACGTCGCTCTGTCCGCTCGGCGGTGTCGAGGCGGATGCGGCAGAGCTCGAGGCGCTGCAAGGCGGTGCGCCGGATTTCGGGACGATCCGAATCAAGTACGTGCCGCGGGACGCGTGCCTCGAGCTCAAGAGTCTCAAGCTCTATCTCTGGAGCTTCAGGAACGATGGGATCTTCTACGAGCGAGCCGTCAATCGGATTCTGGATGACCTCGCACAAGCAGCGAAACCACAGTGGATGGAGGTGGTGGGTGACTTCAACGTTCGCGGCGGGATCAAGTCGGTCATCACGGCTCGCGTCGGCGCGATATCGAAGGAGTAGGGGAGGCGCGGCGATAGCGGTCGCTATTGTCGTCGTCGCAACCGCCTGCGCCTCGACGGGCTCGGCGCCGTCGCCGTCGGCTGCGGCATCGTCGGTTCGCGGCGCGTCGTCGGGAATGGCCCCGGCGCTCGACGCCATCCGCGAGACCGACCTGCGTCGCGACATGTTCGCGATGGGGGGCGACGCGATGCGCGGCCGCGAGGCTGGCACGCTCGACGAGATGCGGGCCACGGGCTGGGTCGCCGAACAGGCGCGCGAGGCCGGGCTGCAGCCGGCGGGTGACGACGGGACGTTCTTCCAGTGGTGGCCGATGCGCCGCACGCGACTGAGCGCGAGCAGCGAGATCTCACTTGGCGGCAAGCCGCTGCGACTCTGGCGCGACGCTGTCGCTCTTTCGAATCAGCCAGTGGCCGTTGATCTCCCGATCGTGTACGTGCCCGATTCGGCTGCGCTCGAGCGAACCGACGTGAAGGGGAAGGCCGTGGCGATGGAGGTCACTCCGATCCCGACTCAGCCGGCGGAGCAGTTCACGATCCGGGGAAATTTCCAGGCGACCACGGCCGCAATGCTGCGGCAGCACGCGGCGCGTATCGCGCAGGCGGGCGGCGCTGCGGCGATCCTTATCTCGGACGGATCGAGCGCGCTCGACGAAGCATTCGTCGCGACCGCCACGGTGTCTTCGCGCGGAACGTACGCGATCGACTCGGCGGGCGGCGCCGCGGGTACGTTTGCGCGTCCGCCGACGCAGAACCCAAACGCGGCGGGGGCGGGGGCGGGCCGAGGCGGTGCGGGAGGGGGCCGCGGGCGTGGGAATGCGACGACGATTCCGGCGTTCTGGGTTCGCAACGGCGCGCTCGAAGCGGTGAGATCGCCGAGCGCCAAGCTCGTCGCGAACATCGTCAGCGAAACGTTCTACTACCCGTCGGGGAACGTGATCGGCGTCGTCAAAGGCACGGATCCTCGGCTGGCGCACGAGTACGTGTTGTACAGCGGGCATCAGGACCACGACGGAACGCGCTACGTCGTGAACGGGGACTCGATCTGGAACGGCGCCGACGACAACGCGAGTGTCAGCGTGGCGATGCTGGCGATCGCGCGCGCTTTCGTCGCGCATCCGGCGCCGCGGCCCATTCTGTTCGTCTGGCACGGCGCGGAAGAGCGCGGGCTGCTCGGCTCACGCTGGTACGTGAACCATTCCACCGTGCCGCACTCGGAGATCGTCGCGGTGCTCAACGGCGACATGATCGGCCGCAACGATCCGGACAGCGCGGCGCTGCTCGGCGCGCAGCCGCCGCATCGGAACTCGGTCGCTCTGGTGGACGACGCGCTGCGCGCGAATTCGGAGCTCACACACTTCAAGCTCGACACGGTGTGGGATCGTCCGTCGCACCCGGAAGGTTGGTATTTCCGCAGCGATCACCTGCCGTACGCGCGCGCCGGAATCCCGGCGATCGAATTCAGCACGCTGCTGCATCCGGACTATCACACGCCGCGCGACGAGCCGTCTCGGATCGACATCCCGAAGTTGGCTCGGATGACGCGATGGATGTACGCGACGGGGTGGATCGTCGCGAATGCGGCACAACGGCCGGATGTGATTCCGGGGTTCAAGTTGGAGCGGTAGTGGCATGACGGCTTGACCGCATTACCGCAAGACGGCAAGACGGCAAGACGGCAAGACGGCAAGACGGCAAACAACAAAAAAAGCGGGGCGCCGATTGGCGCCCCGCTTTTTGTGTAAGACTGCGAAACTCGTCAGAACTGGTACTTGAGCTGGAGCTGCAGGGCGTAGTTCGATGACACGTTCTGCGTCGAGAACTGGCTTATCGTGTTGTAGATGAACACCGGCTGCGCGCCGCTGGCGATCTTGACCGGCTGACCCGGCGCGGCGGCAACGTACGACCGGCGGGTAAGAAGGGCCTGGCTGTTCGAGCTGCCGAAGTCGCGCGAGCCCCAGTTCTTGTTGAGCAGGTTGAGGAAGTTGAAGATGTCGAGCTGGAGGATGAAGTTCTTGCCCTGAACCGTCGGTAGCGTCTGGCGAGCCGAGAGGTTCACGACCTTGTCCCACGGCGTGCGGCAGCTGTTGCGCTTCATGATCGTGCCGCGCTGCGAATCGAGGCAGGGGTGGCTGCTGATGAACGCCTCGAGTCGATCCTGCTGCTGGGCCGGCGTGAGCGCGTTCGCGCCCGTGCCGTTAGTGGTAAAGCGAATCTGCGTCGTATCGTGGGCGTTCTTCGGCACGTAGAGCAGATCGTTCGACGCCGAGTTGTCGCCGTTCATGTCGCTGCCGTAGACGTACTCGAACGGAACGCCGGATTCGCCGATCCAGGTGAGCGAGACGCCCGTCTTGGTGGGAAGCGTGTATTCGCCGCTGACGGCGAAGCGATGCGGCGCATCCCATTTCGACGGCGCCAGCTCCTGGGCATCTTCGCGGCCCGAGAGCGATCGGCCGAACTGCCAGTTCGAGAAGGCGACGGAGGAGGTCATGTCCCACACGTCGTACGAACGGCCGTACGTGTAGGCCGCCGAACCTTCGAAGTTGTTCGAGAAGCGCTTCACGAGCTTCTCCGTGAGGCTGTAGGCGTAATCGTGCGTCGACTGATTGCCGATGTTGATGACGTCGCCGGTGACCCCGCTCGGACGCACCGGGACCGGGTTCGCCCCTGCGCTCGCGATGTCGCCGTAGATCGCGCGGCCATTCAGGTCGTGGCCGATCGGATCCTTCACCAGGCCGATATTCGAATAGTAGAAGTTCTGCACCTGGCGGGTATACAGCGCTTCGACGGTGCCGATCATGTTCCACGGCAAGCGGCGATCGTAACCGATCGAGCTGCGCCACGTCGACGGGAACTTGAGGTTCGGGTCGGTCGTGTTGACCGTGACCGCCGGGGCGCCCGTGCTGCCCTTGCAGTTAGTCGGCACCGGTTGTCCGGCGTTCGGCATGGCGGGCGCGGTGGTGACGTTCGTGCATGCCAGGTTGGCGAATCCGTTTACGCCCGAGTTTCCGAACAGGTTGCTGAGCCACACGTAGGCGGGGTTGCCGACGAAGACGCCCGTGCCGCCGCGCAGCTGATTCGACTGATCGCCCGCGATATCCCAGTTGAAGCCGATGCGCGGCGACCACTGCGGAATGTTCATCGGCACGTTCGCGGTGTTGATGCCGAGCGAACTCCCCTGAATCGCCGGGTTCGTGCCCGGTTTCGACGAGAGGCCGAGGAGATCGAGACGGAGCCCGCCCACGATGTTGAGGCGGTTCGTCGCCAGCCACTCGTCTTCCGCATAGAACGCGAGCGAGCGTGCCGTGAAGTGCGCCGAGCCGTCGCTGTTGTCGAGCTTGAGGCCAAGCGTCGCGGAGTTCGGCAGGTCGTTCATCAGCGAGTCGAGTGTTCCGAACGTGAAATTGCCGAGCGAGTTCTGCGAGAACAGGTTGCGCACCTTGTAGTACTTGTTCTGCGTGCCGATGGTGAAGCGGTGGGCTCCCGTTGGATAGGTGTAGTTGTCGGTGAACTCGGCGATCTTCTGGTCAAGCTCGTTGCCCTGCGACGAGTTCTCCGTGCCGGCCGAGATCGAGCCCGTTCCGGTGCCGGCGAAGGGCGAGACGCGTGAGATGACGACGAACGGCGCCTGAATCGGAACGGCGCGGACGTCGTTGATGTCGCTATACCCGACGGTCAGTTCGTTCGTCGCGCCGTTGCCGAAGGTCGAGAAGAGCTGCGCCGTGCCGCTGTTCGTCGCGTCGTTGATCGTGTAGCCGTTGTTCGAGAGCGCCAGACGCGTGGCGCTCCGGGTGCCGGCGACGACCTGGTTCGCGCCGGCGTAGTTGTACCGCGCGACGAGACGGCTGTTCGCCGGAAGGTTGATGAGATCGAGGCGGGCGAAGACGTTCTTGGCCGGATTCGTCGTGTTCCAGAGTCCCGCATTGCCAGGATCGGAGAAACCGTACTTCGTCTTGAGGATGTTGACGAAGCTGTCGACCGCGGCCTGCGAAACCGGCGGCTTCGTCGTCACGTTCGACGGCTGGCCGAGGTAGGGGCCGGTGTTCGGTGCATTCTGCTGCTGGAATTCCGGCGCGAACGAGAAGAGAAGCTTGTCTTTGATGATCGGGCCGCCGAACCAGAAACCCTCCTGCGACTGGCTGAACGGAGACGCGCGCAAATAGGACACATTGCGCTCCATCTTTTCGCTGCGCGTGCTGTACGTGCCCGTGCTGTGGAATTCGTTCGAACCCGACTTGGTCACGGCGTTCACGAGGAAGCCCGTGAAATTGCCGTTGCGAATGTCGTACGGCGACAGGAGGACCTGATACTCCTTGACGGCTTCGAGCGAGATCTGCTTCGCGCCGGCGGTTCCGCCCGGCTGGAGCGTCGAGCTCAGACCGAAGAGGTCGTTCGCGATGGCGCCGTCGATCTGAATCGCGTTGTAGCGATTGTTCTGGCCGCCGCCGGAAAGGCCCGGACCCTTCGTCGACACCTGCGGCGTGAGGGCGACGAAGTCGGTGAAGTTGCGGTTCAGCGTTGGGAGTCGCGCGATCGCTGAATCGGTGATCGTCGTCTCGACGCCCGTGTGCGACTGTGACATGATGGCGCCGGTGGTCGACGCGATGACTTCGACGTTCGCGAGTCGCGTGACCGCCGTCTTGAGCGAGATGTCGACGCGAACCGTCTGGCCGAGGGAGACGTAGAGATCGTTCGTGTCGCGCTGCGCGAAGCCGATGCGGCGGACAGTGATCGTGTACGGGCCGCCGGTCTCGAGCGCGGAGACGTAGTACCGGCCGGCGTCGCTGGTGAGCGCGCCGGCTCGCGAGCCGGTCGCACGATTGACGATCTGCACCTGCGCGCCCGCCATGGCCTTGCCCGTTTCATCGGTGACGAAGCCGGTGAATCCGCCCGTCGACACCTGTGCGTGGAGGCCGTTCGCCGCTCCAAGAAGCGCCACGAGACTCAGGGCACTTCGCAGCGTCCAATGTGAAATCTTCATAACGGTAGGAGGGTCCTGGTGGAATGAATGACAGTGGTCGACATCGCCCTTGCCCCACGTGGCTCACGGGTGGAGTGAGTGGGCCGTGCTGACTTACTCGAATTGCGGCTGGTTTGCTCGCACCGGTTGGTAACGATCGCGTCACCGGGGCAGGTGGCCGTGCGAGAAACGCAGAAACCCAGGGCGGATGAGCGGTGGCAATGTATGCCCGGGGTGAGGGGTTGGCGAGATGGGAATCCCGGACTACCGGGTGGCGCCGCGGAGATAACTTCGACGTTTACGCCGGGGTCACACGCGGCACTCGTTCGGCTCAGCGTATTGGAGTGCTAACGTTCTGCCGGACGAGGAAGTTGGCGAATGTATCCACTCGGTCTTCACGTTCGCGCGTTTTGGCGCGAGCTCGTCGCGCGGTGCGTTCGTGGGCGGATGCAAGCAGGCGGGCGCCAGCGTTTCGCGGACCGGAGGGCGCGCGTTGACTAAACCGAAATAACTCGAATAAATTGAATGGCTTGGGGCTAGGTAGCTCAGTTGGTAGAGCAGCGGACTGAAAATCCGCGTGTCGGCGGTTCGATTCCGTCCCTAGCCATAGCGCGACCCGAATGGAAAAACGGCCGCCCGTCGGGCGGCCGTTTTCATTGGCGTCAGACGTATCGGCGATCATCAAGGCGTGATCGTGCCCGGGAAGCTCGCGAACACGTAGCTCGCTCCGTCGGTGAACGGCGGCTGACCGACGCCCACCGTGCCCGGCCACCCAGTTCCCATCACGGTCCAGTTGGTGAGCGCCCCCGCCTTGAGACCCCAGTTCACGTCGAAGCCGGACACGCCCGAGAGATCCGGAATGTCGAGGTTGAGCGCCGACGCGCTCGAATAGCCGACGGTCTGCTGGATCGTCGCATTGCGAGGCGCGGCTCCCGCCTGAGTCGCGGTGAATGTGAACAGCTTGTTGTACTGCGATTGCACGTTGATCGCCGCGCGAAGGCGAGCGTAGCCGGTCGCCGTCAGCGTCGACACCGTCGGCGTGGTGAGCGCCGGGCCGAGCGCGAACGTCTGATCCACCGCTGTGTGGAACGCGAACAGCGCTTCGCGCTGCGGGGTCGTGCCGGTGAGGCTGGGCAGCGCGACGATCGCGAGCACGTGCAAGTCGCCGGTCGCCTGATTCGCGGCTGGCACGCCAGGATAGGTGCGGGTGGCCCCGCCGCCGGTGAAGTCGCTGAAGTAGTTCGCGAACGTGTTGTTCGTCGTGAAGTAGATGCCGAGCAGCGCCGAAACGTCGGTGCCGAGGTTCGAGATCGTGAGGTTCTTCGTCACGGGCGCGAACGCCTCCGACGCGCCGAAATCGAGCGCCGGGAGCGCGCTGCCCGCGGCGGGGTTCAGGTTTCGGCGAATGATCATCTTCGTGAGGTCGAGCGAGAACGACGTGCCGTTGATCGTGAGCGTCGATCTCCCGGTGACGAGGTCGACGTTGCCGCTCGGAACGTTGGAGAACGTCAGCGTCGACCCGCTGAACACGCCCGCCGACGTCCCGAGGCTCCCCGACACGATGTCACCGGTGCTCGTTCCGGCCACCGGGGCCGTGACCGTCTTGCCCGCACCGGCCGCACCGTTGCACACCTCGTTGGCGCGGCCCTGCAAGTCGGCTTTCGATCCATAAAAGACTTCGAGGTCGAAACCGCCCGTGCCGAATGGCAGCACGTATGCGACGCCGCCGACCGCCTGGTTGATGTTGAAGCTGTACGAGTCGTTCGTGCCCGTGACGTGTGTCCACGCGCCGCTCGTGCCGTCCTGGAAGGCCACGAAGACGGGAATGCCGAGCCTGCCGCAGAACTGCCAGGTGACGTTGCCGGACGTCGTCTGAGCCGTCACGCTGGCTTGCACCGTTACCGTTTGATCGGCGAGACCGGTGGAAGTTCCCTTGATGGTCAGCGTTTGCGCGCCGACGGTCGCCGTCGCGGACGCGGTGAGCGTCAGCGTGTCGGTCGTGCCGGTGGTACTCGGCGTAGACAGCGTTGCCGTCAACCCGTTCGCCGCGCCGGTGACCGAGAGCGCAACCGCTCCCGCAAAACCGCCGGTCCGGTTGACCGTGATGACGACCGTCGCGGCACCACCCTGCGCAATCGAGGGGGCCGCTGGGCTCGCCGTGAGCGTATAGTTCCCGGTGACCGCTGTCGCGGTGACCGTCAACGCGAGCGTCGCGGATGCCGTCGTGACGCCGCTTCCCGACGCATTGATCGTGATCGTCGAGGCTCCGGTCGCGACGGTAGGGGCGACGGCGAAGGTGAGCGTCGCCGACGTCGCGCCCGACGCGATCGTCGCCGACGACACCGTGACGCCGGTGGGCAGACCCGTCGCGGCGATCGACACGTCGCCCGAGAACCCGCCTGTGCGTGTGAGGTTGACCGTGACGTTGCCCGCCGCTCCCTGAGCGACGGAGAGCGTCGACGCCGAGAGCGCGATCGAGATCGCCGGCGTGAGGGTCGTCGTGCCACCGTTGTCATCACTGCCACCACACGCGCCGAACACGATGGCACCGAGAATCGTGATGGCAAGCAAACACCGCGATCGCGCGTGCGACATGGATCGCTCCTCCAGGACTAGGTTGGACAACGACTACCGAAATGCGTGGCTCACGTCGTCAGCATTGAACGTGCCGATGCGTGTGCCGAGAACCACGTCGCGCCTCGTCGGGATGTCCGAACCGTCCTTTTGGAGCTACTGATACTGGATGTAGAGGGGCTTCGGGTTGAGCGCCAAGACGTCCGCCGGCGTCATGAGGGTGCTCCCCTTCTTCTTCGTGTCGTTGTGGTAGAAAAGCTTGAAGCCCGTGTACTCGACCGGATACGAGTACACGTACGCGCGATAGGATTCGCGCTTGAGCGCCGGGGGGCCCCAACCGTCCATGTTGATCACGATCTGGACACGCGGATCGAGCGCGATGCGTTTGTACCCCGTGAGCATGTCGCGCGTGAAACGGTGGACGATGAGGATCTTGGGCGGGAGATGGAGCTGGGTCACGAGGTCCCGCAGGAGTCCCGACGCGTAGTTGACGTCCTCGGCGTTAAAGGTGCCGATCCGCGTGCCCGGGACGTTGTTGTGCTTCATCGAGAACTCGGGGTCGATCGCCAGGTGGACGTCGGGGCGCGACAAGAAGGGCGTCAACCGCGGCAGCTCCTCCTGCAGCGTGCCCTGTCCCACCTGAACGTCGAGGAAAAGGATCGCGTTCTTCGACTTCGCCCAACCGTAGACCTTCTCAATCAGCGCGCTGTCCATGCGCATGCGGTATTTGCCCGCGACTCCGGGCGTGCTCTGAGCCACGACGGCGATCAGATGAAGCGCCGGCTGCACTGGATGAGCGGGATCAGCGGCGTTCCACGCGGCCACCTCGCGATCGAGCTTGGCCAGCATGTCCGGCGTCGCCAGCTCGCCAAGAACTCCCATGCGCTTCGAGAGCGGGTTTCCATAGAAGGCGACGATCCGCTTGGCCGGCAGAATCGATCCGGGCAACGGATCCGGCGCGTCGACGGGCCATGTGGGGGGATCGACTGTCTTCGGCTTCGCCGCTGTTTGCGAGCTCTTCTTTGACGTCGTTTTTGAAGTTGCTTTCTTCGCAGGCTGCCGAGACCGCGCACGCGCGGAATCAGACGCTGGGCGTTGGCCCGAGGCTGTCGATGTGCAAAGAAGCCAGGCGAGCAACGCCGCGACGACCTGGGCAGCAGCGGCTGACCAAGCGCGGTGGGGTTGAGCGAATCGACGGGATCTCATATGCACAGGGCGGGGCGAGGAGCGCGCCGAGAGGCGAGTGGGTATTGGAATGTAGACGAAAGACGAGTAAGCTCAGCCGCTCGTTTGCCAGCGCAGTTCGCCGCAGCTCGCCGCAGCTCACCGCAGCTCGCCGTGAACCCCCTCGCCCCCGCGATCCATGCCCTGGCTCCAGAACTACGATCCCCTGCACGGTCCGCTGTCGACCCTCGCAGCGGCGCTCCCGTTGGTCGTCCTCTTGGGTCTCCTGGCGTCGCGGCTCGTCCCGGCGCACGTCGCCGCGCTGTCCGGACTGGCCACCGCGCTCATGGTCGCGGTCGCCGTGATCGGTATGCCGCCCGCGCTGGGAGCCCGGGCGGCGATGCTCGGGGCCGCGTACGGCATGCTGCCCATCGGCTGGATCGTGCTGAACGTGATCTTCCTCTACCGAATCTCCGAGGAGCGCGGCGTATTCGTCGCGCTTCAGCGCGCCATCGCCGGCATCACGGCCGATCGTCGCCTCCAACTGTTGCTCATCGCTTTCGCGTTCGGCGCGTTCTTCGAGGGGGCGGCGGGGTTCGGAACTCCGGTCGCCGTGACGGGCGCGATGCTCATCGGGCTGGGGTTTCCGCCGCTCGAGGCGTCGGCGCTGTCGCTGATCGCGAACACGGCACCGGTCGCCTTCGGCGCGCTTGGCACGCCCATCATCGCGTTGCAAGGCGTGACGGGACTCGACCTCGGCTCACTGAGCGCGATGGTTGGGCGTCAGCTGCCGTTCTTCTCCGTCATCGTGCCGTTCTGGTTGATCGCGGCGTATGCTGGTTTTCGCGGGATGCTCGAGGTGTGGCCGGCGCTGCTCGTCGCGGGGCTGTCGTTCGCCATCCCGCAATTCCTGGTGTCGAACTACCACGGGCCCTGGCTCGTCGACATCGTCGCCTCCGCGTGCTCGATGCTGGCGCTCGCGATTTTCCTGCGCTACTGGCGGCGCGGGCGATTCGAGCGCGAGGGTGGGGCCGCGGCTCCTCTCGCTACCGAGGGCGAGCGGGCCGCGCCGCCGCTCCGCGTGGCGCTCATTCCTTGGATCGTTCTCGTTGTCGTCGTGTTCGCGTGGGGTACGCCGCAGGTCAAGAGTTTTCTCAACCACATCTCCTCACCGAACATTCCGATCGCCGGCCTGGACAAAATGGTCGCGCGCGTCCCACCGGTCGTGCCGAAGGCCACGAACGAGCCGGCGGTCTTCGCGCTCAACTGGCTGTCGGCGACCGGGACGGCGATCCTCCTCGCGGCGATCGTCGCAGGGTTCGCACTCCGCTACTCGGTGACGGACCTCGTTCGCCGCTACGTGACGACGTTCCGCGTGGTATGGCGCTCGCTGCTCACGATCGCGGCGATGCTCGCTCTCGGTTACACGACGCGGTACTCCGGCGAGGACGCGATCCTCGGGCTTGCCTTCGCGCACACAGGCGCGGCGTATCCCTTCTTCGCGGCCATGCTCGGCTGGCTTGGCGTCGCGCTCACCGGGAGCGACACGTCGTCGAACGTTCTGTTCGGGAGCTTGCAGAAGATCACGGCGACCAGGCTGTCGCTCGACCCCGTGCTCATGGCGGCGGCGAACAGCTCCGGCGGCGTGATGGGGAAGATGATCGACGCCCAGAGCATCGTCGTGGCGAGCACGGCCACGGGGTGGACCGGCCACGAGTGGCGGATTCTTCGCTTCGTCTTCTTCCATAGTCTGGCGCTGGCGTCGCTCGTGGGCATCCTGGTTCTGCTGCAGCAGTACGTGTTTACGGGGATGCTGGTCCGGTAGGCGGTGGACCGGTGGATCGGTGGACGGGTGGACCGGTGGACCGGTGGACCGGTGGACAGCTGGACAGCTGTACACACGACTGGGTGGCAGAGACAGGCGGAACTTTTCGTCGACACCCTCCGTAGGATTTTGCACGGCGCCGCTCGAAGCTGGCGCGTCGTGAGGGAAACGCTTTCCGGCGCTCGGGTGTCAAACGGTTCGAGTGTCTGATCGCTAAGAGCGCACGGTGCGCTCGACGTCTCGGTTCGGTTCTGGTCAGCAATGAGCTCCCTGTCGTTACTCGTCGATCCCTACGCAGATACGCTCGAGATGCCCACGTCGGCGTCACTCGCGGTCTCGCGTGCGTGGGAGCGCGATCGGATCGCCGAGCTGCTCGGCGGGCACTTTCAGGTGGTTCGCGAGCTCGGTCGCGGCGGCATGGGCGTCGTGTTTCTCGCCCGCGACATCGCCCTGCACCGCCTGGTCGCGATCAAGGCGTTGCGGTACGAGTTCACCTCGTCGGAGGAGCACCGCGAGCGTTTTCGGCGCGAGGCGCGGTTGACGGCGCGACTCAGCCATCCGGGGATCGTCCCGGTGTACGGATTCGGTGAAGTCGGCGATCTGGTGTACATCGTCATGAAGTACGTACATGGCGAGTCGCTCGCCGAGCGAACGCGGCGTGAGGGACGTCTTGCGCCGGACGAAGTGCGGCGCTTGCTGCGTGACCTCGCGCTGGCGCTCGACTCCGCGCATCGAGACGGCGTGATCCATCGCGATCTCAAGCCCGAGAATATTCTGATCGAGCGCGGTACGGGCCGAGCGATGCTCACCGACTTCGGCGTCGCGCTCGTGCGTTCGCTCGATCCGCTCCGCAGCGAGGCGTCGTGCGTCTTCGGCACGCCGCACTACATGTCGCCCGAGCAGGCCGTGGGCGAGCTGGTGCTCGACGGCCGGAGCGATCTCTACTCGCTGGGAGTGCTCGGGTACTACATGCTGAGCGGGAGATTGCCGTTCGACGCGCCGACGTTCGAGGCGTTGGCGGCGAAGCACATCGGCGAAACGCATGCGCCGCTGCGGTCGCTCGTTCCGAACGCACCCGCGTCGCTCGCGGAGACGATCGAGCGCGCGCTGGCCAAGGAACGCGATCTCCGCTGGAAGGACGGCCGGGCGCTGGCTGACGCGCTGGCTGCACCGAGCGCGTCGCGCCGGTGGTTCCACGTCGCCGGCGCTCGCGCCGCGACGCTTTTTCGGAGTCGTCTTGCCGCCGAGCTTGCGTTGCTCGGAACGGCGCTGAGAACCGCGATACGGTGGACGCTGACCTGATACGCGCCGCCTGCTGACATACCGACGGCCCGCCTCCTGGCGGGCCGTTGTGTTTCAAGAAGGCGGCAGGCGGCAGGCGGCAGGCGGCAGGAGACACGGGGCGGGTCAGGGGGCAGGGTATAGGGCGGGGGGGTATACTTCCCCCATGGGCGAGCGAGCATCGATCACGATTCCGGTGACCGGCATGACGTGCGCCGCGTGCCAGGCGCGTGTGCAGCGGGCGCTTGCGAGGACGCCGGGCGTCGATGACGCCTCGGTGAACCTCATGATGAACAACGCGGCGGTGACGTACGACCCGTCGCGCGCGTCGCCGGCGCAGCTCGTCGACACGATTCGCTCGACCGGCTACGGGGCCGAGCTGCCGGCGGCGACGTCGAGCGCGCGTCAATCGCAACTGGAGCAGGACGAGACGCGACAGGACGAGTTCCGGAGTCTGCGCGCCAAGGCCGGTTTCGCGCTGGCCGTCGGCGTCGCGGAGATGGCGGCGTCGATGTCGAAGTCATCGATGTCGGCGATGAACGAGCCCGGCGCGGCCGCGGCCCCCGTCGCGTGGTGGGTCATGCTCGTCGCGACGTTCGCGGTCATGGCGTGGGCGGGACGGGACTTCTACGCGCGCGCGTGGAGCGCACTGCGGCACCGCTCGACCGACATGAACACGTTGATCACCGTCGGCACGAGCGCCGCGTTCCTTTTCTCGGTCGTCGCGACGGTGAGTCCGCGGGTGCTCGCGCTGAACGGCGTGCAGCCGCAGGTCTACTACGAGGCGGTCGTCTTCATCCTGGCCTTCGTGCTGGCGGGACGCGCCATGGAAGCGCGCGCAAAGGGGCAAACGACGTCGGCGTTGCGCCGGCTCGTCGACCTCCAACCGCCACGCGCGCGGGTGATGCGCGACGGCGTCGAGCACGACGTGCCGGTCGAGCTCGTGGGCTTGGGAGATCTGGTCGTCGTGCGGCCGGGCGAGCGCGTTCCCGTGGACGGAGATGTCGTCGAGGGAAACAGCGCGATCGACGAATCGATGCTGACCGGCGAGTCGATGCCGGTGACCAAGACGATCGGCGCTCACGCGTTCGGTGGCACCGTGAACGGCTACGGCGCCGTGGTCGTCCGCGCGACGTCGGTTGGCGAGGACAGCGCGCTCGCCAGAATCGTGCGGCTGATGCGCGATGCCCAGGCGACGCGCGCACCGATTCAAGGCCTCGCCGACCGTGTGAGTGGAGTATTCGTACCGGTGGTGCTCGTCGTCGCCGCGTTGACGCTGGTGGCGTGGCTCGTGGTCGGCGGTCGGGCCCACGCGGCGCAAGCGATCGCCGCGAGCGTGTCCGTGCTCATCATCGCCTGTCCCTGCGCGATGGGCCTCGCCGTGCCCACCGCGGTGATGGTCGCGACCGGGAAAGGGGCGGAACGCGGCGTTCTGATCAAGGGTGGTCGGGCGCTCGAGCGAGCCGGAAGCGTCGATCTCGTGCTGCTCGACAAAACCGGAACCGTGACGACGGGACGCCCGGTCGTGACCGACGTCGTGCCGGCAATCGGAGTGGGCGAGTCGACGCTTCTCGCCGCGGCAGCCAGCGTCGAGCGACTCTCCGAGCATCCGATCGCGCGGGCGATCGTCGAGCGCGCCGACGGATTGGGTCTTCCGCGTTCCGACGCGGCCGGGTTCACCGCCGCGCCGGGACACGGCGCGCGCGCGCATGTCGGCGGAAGCGAAGTGCTCGTGGGGACCGCGGCGTTCGTCGCCGAATCAAGCCCCATTCCGCCCGCTCTCGCCGACGCGGCCACCCGACTTGCCGACGCGGGAAAGACGCTCGCGTTCGTCGCGATCGGCGGGCGTGCGCTAGGAGTGATCGCGGTCGCCGATCAACTCAGGGCGACGTCGGCGCCGGCGATCCAGCGGTTGGGCGATCTCGGTCTCGACGTTGTCATGCTCACGGGCGACAACGAGCGCACTGCGAGCACCATCGCGGCCGAGGCGGGCATTCCGAGCGTCTCGGCGAACCTGCTGCCCGCGCAGAAAACCTCCGAGGTCGAGCGCTATCAGAAAGCGGGACGTGTCGTCGCGATGGTCGGCGACGGGATCAACGACGCGCCCGCGCTCGCGCGCGCGGACGTCGGCATAGCGATCGGCACGGGCACCGACGTCGCCATGGACGCCAGCGAAGTAACGTTGATGCGCGCCGACATCGGCGGCGTCGCCGACGCGATCGCGCTCTCGCGCCGGACGATGCGCACCATCCGTGAGAATCTCTTTTGGGCGATGGTCTACAACGTCATCGGGATTCCGATCGCGGCGGGCGTGCTCTTTCCACGCTTCGGCGTTCTGCTCAATCCCGTCGTGGCCAGCGCGGCGATGGCGCTCAGCTCGGTGAGCGTCGTCGGCAACAGTCTCCGTCTGCGGAGGTGGACGCCGTGAAACACGATCACCCCGTCGCCGAGTGCGCGTGCGACGTCCACACCTCAGGGCGGAAAGCCGTCGCCGTGGACCCCGGCATCAAGGCGCAGAATCTCAAACGACTGCGCAGAATCGAAGGACAGGTGCGCGGCCTGCAGAAAATGGTCGAGGAGGACCGCTACTGCGCCGACGTGATGACGCAGCTATCGTCGGTGCACGAAGCCCTGCGCAGCGTCGGTCGCGAGCTGATGCGAAATCACCTGCGCCACTGCGCGACCTCGGCCATCCGCGCCGGCGCGTCCAAGGCCGAGTCGATGTACGACGAGCTGGTGGAGATGATGTACCGACACGCGCGCTGAGGCGCGCGGTCAAACGCAAGTCACGCCGTCGTCACGCGAAGCGCGGCGTCGACGACGGCGTCGGCGGTGATTCCCAGCTCCTTGTAGATGCGCTCGTACGGCGAACTCGCGCCGAACCGGTGCAGCCCGATCGCCGCCCCGGACAGCCCGACCCACCGATACCACGACATCGGCTGTGCGGCTTCGATGGCTACGCGGGGAACACCCGGCGGAAGCACCGCATCCTGGTACGCCGCCGGCTGCCGCTCGAACACTTCCATCGACGGCATGGACACAACGCGCGCCGCGACGCCTCGGGCGGCCAGCTGTGTCTGGGCCGCGATCACGAGCTGCACCTCTGAACCGGACGCCATGAGGACGACGCGCGGCTTGACGTTGCCCGGCGCGTCGGCGAGGACGTACGCCCCCTGCATGAGTCCTTCCGCGGCGCCGTACTTCGAGCGGTCGATGAACGGGAGCTTTTGGCGCGTGAGAATCAGTGCGACGGGACCCGCCGGCAGATCCACCGCCAGCTTCCACGCGACGGCGGTCTCGTTCGCATCGGCGGGGCGCACGACGGTGAGACCGGGGATCGCGCGGAGCGACGAGAGCTGTTCGATCGGTTGGTGCGTCGGTCCGTCTTCGCCCAGCCCGATCGAGTCGTGCGTGTAGACGTAGATGACGCGCGCGCCCATGAGCGCCGCCAGACGCACCGACGGGCGCATGTAGTCGGAGAAGATGAGGAACGTCCCGCCGTAGGGGAGCACTCCGCCGTGCAGCGCCATGCCGGTCATGATCGACGCCATGCCGTGCTCGCGGATTCCGAAATGGACGTAGCGCGAGCCGCGCGACTCCGGCGTGAAGTTCTGCCACGCCTTCACCGACGTGTTGTTCGACGGCGTGAGATCGGCCGAGCCGCCGACCAGTTCGGGGAGCAGGTCGGCGGTCGCGTTCAGCGCCGCGCCGAACGCGGCGCGTGTGGCAATGACGCCATTCTCCGCGGTGAACGTCGGAAGCTTGGTTTCCCAGTTCTCCGGCCGGCGCCCGGCGAGTCGACGCTCGAGCTCCGCCGCGTCCGCCGGATTCGCGTCGGCGTACGCCTTCCAACGCGTGTTCCATTCGGCGTGACAGGCGGCACCGCGATCCTTCGCCTTGCGCCATTCGACGAGCGCGTCGGCGGGCACATAGAACGTGTCGAGCGTCGGCCACCCGTAATTCTGCTTGGTGATCACGACGTTTTCCCTGCCGAGCGCCTCGCCGTGCGCCTTCTCCGAGTCCTGGCGCGGACTCCCGTAGCCGATGTGCGAGCGCGTGATGATCAGCGTCGGCCGTTCGGCGTCGTCCTTCGCCTCGGCGATCGCCCCCTCGATGGCATCGAGGTCGTTGACGTCGGCAATGTGCAGCACCTGCCAGCCGTATGCCTCGAACCGTTTCGCCGTGTCATCGGTGAACGTGAGCTCGGTCTTTCCGTCGATCGTGATGTGATTGTCGTCGTAGAACCCGATCAGCTTTCCGAGCTTGAAGTGTCCGGCGAAAGACGCCGCCTCGTGCGAGATCCCCTCCATGAGATCGCCGTCGCTACAGATGAAGAACGTGTAATGGTCGACGATCTCGTGTCCCGGCTTGTTGAACGCGGCGGCGAGATGGGCCTCGGCGACGGCCATGCCGACGGCGTTGCCCGTTCCCTGGCCGAGCGGGCCAGTGGTCGTCTCGACGCCAGGCGTGTGCCCATGCTCGGGGTGCCCGGGCGTCTTGCTTCCCCACTGGCGAAACTGCTTGAGGTCCTCGAGGGTGAGGTCGTACCCGGTCAGGTAGAGGCACGAGTACAGCAGCATCGACGCGTGGCCGCAGGAGAGAATGAACCGATCACGGTTGGGCCACGCGGGATCGGCCGGGTCGAAGCGCATCGTGCGCGTGAACAGCACGTAGCCGAGCGGCGCCAGCGCCATGGGCGTACCTGGGTGGCCGGAGTCGGCTTGCTGCACGGCGTCCATCGACAGCGTGCG
Source organism: uncultured Gemmatimonadaceae bacterium (assembly GCA_963736315.1). Lineage (GTDB taxonomy): Bacteria > Gemmatimonadota > Gemmatimonadetes > Gemmatimonadales > Gemmatimonadaceae > JAQBQB01. The sequence goes on from CAVTOB010000003.1 coordinate 1,392,865, forward strand.
GACGGTGTTGATGCAGAGGAGGTCGAGAGCGGTCGCGGGCATCGCGGGTCGGGGCGGTTTTGGATGAATGGCCGTGCAAAAGTTAGCTCACGGTGGTTGGCTGGCGAAAACCGGCGTTACTTTCCCGCCATGCGCGCCACCGCAGCGGCGGGGGGTATTCCCGAGCACGAACGCATCGTCTTCACCGAAAGGCGTCATCGGTATTGCGTCGCCGTCTTCGTGATCAACGAGGGCGAGCGCGTGCGAACCCAACTCGCCGCGCTGGCGCGGTTCGCCGACACTATAGACATCGTCGTCGCCGACGGCGGCAGCACGGATGGATCGCTCGCGCCGGATTCGCTCGCCGATTTTCGCCTGCGCGCGCTCCTCGTGAAACGCGGCCCGGGGCGCCTGAGCGCGCAGATGCGCATGGCGATCGGCTTCGCGCTCGAGGAAGGCTACGACGGAATGGTGGTGATCGACGGCAACGGCAAGGACGATCTCGACGCCCTGCCGCGGATGATCGAGCTGCTCGACGCGGGGTACGATCACGTCCAGGGGTCGCGCTACATACCGGGCGGACGCGGCATCAACACGCCGCCGAGCCGGACATGGGCGGTGAGGCTCGTTCACGCGCCGATGATCAGCTTCGCGGCGGGCACTCGATACACCGACACGACCAACGGATTCCGGGCGTACAGCCGGCGTCTGCTTGCCGATCCTCGCGTCGCGCCGCTGCGCGACGTGTTCATGGGCTACGAACTCCACTACTACCTCGCGATTCGCGCCGCCCGACTCGGCTTTCGCGTGATCGAGACGCCGGTGACGCGCCGGTATCCGGCAAGCGGAAAGACGCCGACCAAGATCAGCCCGGTGAAAGGCAACCTCCGCGTGCTCCGAACGCTGGCGGCCGCCGTGCTCGGACGATTCGACCCATGACCACCGGCGGGGGAGAAGCGGCGCTCATCGGCTACACGGGGTTCGTCGGCGGCAACCTGTCGGCGCAACGGCCGTTCGACGCGCTATACAACTCGTCCAACATCGACGACATCGCCGGTCGCGCGTTCGACCTGATCGTCTGCGCCGGAGCACCTGCGGAGAAATGGAAGGCGAACGCCGACCCGGAGCGCGATCTCGCGAACATCGAGCGCCTTGCCGCCGCCGTCACCCGGGCCTCGGCGCGGCGATTCGTGTTGCTGTCCACCGTGGACGTTTTCGGGTCGCCCATCGACGTGGACGAGCAGTCGCCGGTCTCGACGGGAGGGCTTCACGCCTATGGCCGCAACCGACGTCTGCTCGAGGAACGAATCGCGTCGAGTTTCGAGACGACGATTGTGCGGTTGCCCGGTCTCTACGGGCCCGGCCTCAAGAAGAACGTCATCTACGACTTCCTGCACGACAACGACGTTCGAAAGATCGATTCGCGCGGCGTGTTCCAGTTCTACGATACGACTCGTCTCTGGAACGACCTGGAGATTGCCGTCGGGAACGGACTTCCGCTGGTGCACCTGCCGACCGAGCCGGTAAGCGTCGCCGAGGTCGTGCGGGCCGCTTTCGGAATCGAGTTCGACAACAGGGTCGCGCCGACGCCCGCACGATACGACATGCGAACGCTGCACTCCGCTCTTTTCGGCGGCGAGGGCCCGTATATCGAAGACTCGGCACGGGTGCTCGACGGAATCGCCGCGTTCGTCGCGCGCGAAAGAGCGAAGGCCTCGTGAAGCTCGCCGTCTCGAACATCGCGTGGGACTCGAACGTCGACGACGCCGCGGCGGCGCTCCTCGTTCGTGAGGGCGTGCGCGGCGTCGAGCTCGCTCCAACCAAATGGCGTCCTGCGCCGTTCGATGCTTCCGCGGCGGACGTCGCCGACCTGCGCGCTCGGTGGGAGGATCGCGGGCTACCGATCGTCTCGCTGCAATCGCTGCTGTTCGGCCGGCCGGAGCTTCAACTCCTCGCGGGCGATCGCGAGCGACAGGCGTTTCTCGATCATCTGCGCAAAGCCGCCGACTTCGCGGCCGCGGCCGGCGCGACGGCGCTGGTGTTCGGCTCGCCCAAGAACCGGGTGCGCGGCGCGCGATCGGTAGAGGAGGCGATGCACATCGCGCGCGACGCCTTTCGGGCCGTCGCGCCCGACGCGCGCGACCGCGGCGTTGTGTTTTGCATCGAGGCAAATCCTCCCGCGTACGGCTGCGACTTCATTACGCAAACGCCGGAAGCCGTCGAGCTCTGCCAACTCGCGGACGATCCATCGATTCGCGTCAACGCGGACCTCGGCGGGATGATCCTCGCGGGCGAGGATCCGGCGAGCGCGCTCGCGCAGGCAGCGCCATACGTCGCGCACGTTCACGCCAGCGAGCCACACCTCGGTCAACTGTCGACGATCGGCGCGCACGAGCGCGCCGCGTCGGCGCTGTCGCAGGCGGGATACTCGGGATGGGTTTCAATCGAGATGCGCGCTCCGGCCCCGGACGATCAGTTGGGGGCGCTGGAGCGCGCGGTCCGTTTCGCCAAACGAGCCTACTCGATGGTCGGCGGCTGAGCGGCGCCGCACGCCGTCAGTGTCGCGACGAACTTCGCGTCGCGACGCGACTGGCAAAGCGCATTTCGACGGCGCCTACGTAAAGCATTCTGGAAACGGGCGCCTTGGCGTCACGAACGACGTTCAACGTCGCCGCTTGCTCGACCGCCGCGGCGGTTTCGTCGGGTGTGGCCTTCGGGTGCGTCTCCATGTACAGCGCGAGCGCGCCGCTCACGTATCCGGCGGCCATCGACGTGCCGTTCCACAGCTGCGTCACGGGCGCGTTGTTGCGGTCGAGACTCGGCAGCAGAACCGAATCGCCCGGCGCGTAGATGTCGATGCACGGTCCAAAGGCTGTGTTCGGTGCACGCCGATCGATCGTGTGCGTCGTGCCGTCGCCGAGCTCTTCAGACGCGAGGGCCGAGGCTCCGACGACGATGGCGCCAAGCGAATTCGCCGGCGACACGCGGCACGCGTCGATGTCCAGGTTGCCCGCCGACACGACGACGGGAATGCCCGCGGCTCGAAGTTCGGCTACTGCGGAATCGAGTGACGGTATTCGCGACGACGTGTCGGCGATGAACGACCAATTCGCGATGGCCGGACCCGGGTGTGACTTGTGGTCCTCGATCACCCAATGGGCTCCGTCGACGATCGCCTTGATGGTGCCGCGCAGCTTCTCGCATTGCACCATTTTCACATCGACGATCTGAGCGTCAGGAGCGACGCCGAGCGTGGCGCCGCCGATGGCGCCCGCGACGGCGGTGCCGTGTGCGTTGCAGATCTTCGGATCGTCGGAGAATCCGGTATAGCCGATGCGGACGCGCCCGGCGAGCTCGGGGTGGTTCGGGGAGATTCCACCGTCGAACACGTAGACCGTGACCCCTTTGCCGGTCGCGGAATGCGCGAAGGTTCGGTCGAGCGGCAACGCGTGCTGGTCGATGCGGTCGAGCGCCAGCGACACGGTGGGCGATTCGAGAATCGTCGTCGGCCGGGCTTCGCTCGACGCCAAGCCGTTGAGCGATGCGGAGTTCGCGGGCTCCGCGACGGCGGTCGGATCGGGACGCGGCGGTCGCGCGCAACTCTCGATCAGCGCGCCACCGACCGCGGCCGTGCCGGCGATGAAGCCGGCCAATACCAAGGTGCTTCGCATGCCCTGCGACTAGGGAAAGCGCATGCCACAAGGCGTTCCATCGAAAGAATTTGACGCATGCCCGTTGGCCCAATCGGTGCAAAGGTGTGCAACCTGGCCGGCGACCGACGTCTCCCTGGCGTACCGTTCAGGGGTCAATCATGAGTCGCGTCGTTGGTCGGGTCGTTGGTCAAGTCCGCAGTCACGTCGTTCGCGCCACAATCGTCGTCGCCTCCGCCTCTGCGCTCACCGCGCCGGCGCTCGGCGCACAGGGATGGATCGTCCCACGCCCGTGCGGTCTGGGCATTCAACCCATCGAGGGACGCACTCCGCCGATCGTGCGCGACTGTTCGGTCGGCATCGTGCGAACCCGCAGCGACGTGCGGGTGGAGCTCGTCGACCACGTGCTTCGCTACGAGGTCGAAGAGCGGTTCGTCAACCGCGGCGCGACGCTCGGCGAAGCCGACTACCTGTTTCCGCTGCCGACGAACGCCGCCTTTCAAAATCTTGCGCTCTCGATCGACGGCGAGCTGGTCGCGGGTGAGACGATGAACGCGGGTCAGGCGCGCAACATCTACGAATCGATTGTCCGCGCGCGCCGCGACCCGGCGCTCGTCGAATGGATGGGGCATGGCTTGCTTCACGCGCGCATCTTCCCGCTCGAGCCTGGCCGAGAGCGAACCGTCGTCGTTCGATTTCAAAGCGTGGCGCCGCGCGAGGGCGACGCGCTGCGCATCGACTACTTCCGCGGCGGCGCGCCGGGAACGACCAACGTTCGCGACGGCGGCGACGCGTCATTCACGCTCAGCTATCGGCAGGCGCCGGAGCTCGGCGCGCCGTTCTCGCCGACGCACCAGCTCGACGTCGCCGACCGCGATGGTCGTAGAGTGGTCACCGTGCGCGGCGACGCGCGTGACGTGACCCTGCTCGTCCCCGTGCGCGCGCGCAACGACGCCGCGATCACCGCGCTCAACTACGCGCCGGGCAACGAGGACGGCTTCACCCTGCTCAGCGTCACGCCGCCGGCCGGCCGCCGAACCGACGTCATCCCGCGCGACGTCACGCTGGTGCTCGACGTTTCGGGCTCGATGAACGGACGCAAGATCGAGCAGGCGCGCGCGGCGGGGCGCCAGTTGCTCTCTACGCTTCACGACGCCGACCGGTTCCGGTTGATCGACTTCTCGAGCGACGTGCACACCTTCCGCGACGACTTCGTCGCCGCGACGCCCGACAACGTCCGCGAAGCGACGCGCTATCTCGCCGCGCTGGACGCGTCGGGAAGTACCAACATCGAAGGCGCGCTGCGCGAAGCGCTCCGTCCGGCGGTGGTTCGTGGCCGCTTGCCTGTGATCCTGTTCGTGACCGACGGCGAGCCGACGGTCGGCGACACGCGCCCGGACCATCTCGCCGCGATGGCCGCCGATGCGAACGCCCACGCCGAAGAGCCTCGGCGGATCTTCACGTTCGGGTTGGGGTCCGATGTGAACGTGGGCTTATTGGAACAGCTCGCCTTGCAGGGGCGCGGAACGTCGCAGTTCGTGCGCCCGGATGAATCGGTCGAGCGAATGGTCGGAATCGTCGCCGACCGTCTCGTCGGCCCCATGCTGACGGACGTTCGCGTGCACGTCGACGGCGACGTGCGTATCTCGCGAATGCTCCCCGGCGAAACGACCGACATCTTCGCCGACCGTGATCTCTCGCTCGTGGCGCGGTACTCGGGCCACGGGCGCGCACGGGTCGTCGTCGAGGGACGCCGAGGAACGACGCCCGTGACCTGGACGTCGACGGTGGACTTTCCGGATCGCGACCGGGAGAACTCATTCGTCGCGCGTCTCTGGGCGACGCAGCGCGTCGGCTATCTGAGCGCGGAGAAGCGAAACAATGGCGGTTCGTCGGAAATCGACGACGAAATTCGTTCGCTCGGCGAGCGCTACGGGATTCCTACCGAGTTTACTTCGTATCTCGTGACGGAGCGTCAGGACCTTCCCGTGCGCACGGCGATGATGGGCGCTGGAGGAGGACAGGTAGCCGCTATGGCGCCCGCGGCGCTGAATGCCCGCAAGGACGCGGCGAGCCTGGCGTTCGAGTCTGCGAAAGTGGCGTCGGCGCAGCGAAGCGTGTCCAACGTGGCGGCGATCGACTCACTGTCATTGGCCACCGGGCGTCCGATGCGGGACAAGGACGAAGCGCGCGCCACCCGGCGCGTCGACGGACGAACGTTGGTGCTGCGCGATGGCGCATGGACCGACGCGCGCTATCATGCCGGTATGCAGGTGACGACGATCAAACCGTATTCGAAGGCGTACTTCGATCTGTTGCAACAGTTGCCGGAGCTGAAGCCAGTGTTTGCGCTCGGCGATCGGGTGGTGGTGGTTGGAAAGACTTCGGCGATACGGGTGGATGACAGTGGAGTCGCAGACGTGGCACCCAACGCACTAATGGCACTGGTACGTGGATGGTGAACTCCAGGGCTCTGGTCTCAGGTCACTGGTCTCTGGGAGCTGACAGCTTTCGGTTTCCAGAGACCTGACACCAGAGACCTGAGACCAATTCCTCAGATGCTCGACCTCGACCGACTCTTCCGCGAATACCATCAGCCGCTCGTGCGATACCTCGCACGGCGGCTGGGCGATCGCGACTGGGCGGAAGAAGTCGCGCAGGAGACTTTTCTCCGAGCGGCACGGCAGGAGTCGATCACCAGTGAGCGGTCGTGGCTCTTCGCTGTGGCGACGAACCTGGTGCGCGACGAAGCGCGGAAGGACGCGCGGCGCCGGCGGCATCTCGAGCTTCTTCGAGAACACGCGCGTGCCGAAGAAGCGGTCGAGCCGGAACCGACGACACTCGAGAGGGCGCAAGAAGCGGCCCTGGCCAGGAGAGCGATCGACGCGCTAGGCGAGCGCGATCGCGAGGCGTTGCTGATGCGCGAAGAAGGGCTCAACTACACCGAGATCGCCAGCGCGCTCGATCTGTCGGTCGCGTCGGTGGGAACGACGCTGGCCCGCGCCAGAAAACGATTGGTCGAAGCGTACGAAGCGCTGCAACGTGACGGTTGGCCGGGCGGCGGCGCTCGCGCGACCGCTCCGAGAGGAGAAGGGACACATGCTGCATCTTGACGAAGGAACGACCCAGGCCTGGCTCGACGGCGAGCTGGCGCCGGACGACGCCGAGAGCGCCGCGCGACACGTCGCGTCGTGCGCGGAATGCCGAGCGCTCGTCGCGGAAGCGCGCGGGCTCATGGCGGGTGCGTCGCGGATCGTGTCGGCGCTCGACGCGGGACCTGCGGGTGTGATCCCACCGGCGCAGCGCGGGCCGAGTTCGACTCGGCGGACGTGGCGTCGATTCGCGCTGACGCCGATGCGGATGTCGATCGCGGCGACGATCATCGTCGCTGTGGGGGTGACGATCACCGCTCGGCGCGTCGCGGACAACAGCTCTACGCGTGCGGCGGTGGCGAATAGGCCGTTCACCGCCGCGCCGGCGCCCGCAACAGTGGCGGCGACCGGAAGTACCCGGAGCGAGCCCATTTCCACGTCGAACGTCGGCCCCGTGGCCGAAAAGGCCAAGGCGCCGGCGAGAGCGTCGTCGCGGGTCGTTTCCGGCGAGGCCAGCGTTGTGAGCCCCGTGCCGGTGGCATTGCCTCCATCGCGTGTGACGGACATGCCCGGACTCGAGCAGAAACCCACGCGGGCTGACAAGCCGGCCGCTGCGACCAATCCGCAAAGACAGGTCGCGGCCGCCGCGTCCGCGCCAGCCGCGTCGCCGCCGCCCGCCGCCCGTCTGGACTCGCTCCGCGCGAAGGACGAGATGGCGAAGGTCGCCGTGGATTCGCTGTCGACAGCGCAAGCGGTTGAACGGCGTCGCTCGGCATTCGCCGCTGGCAGCGCCGGTCAGCTCAGAGGAATCGCCGCCAACAACCGCGACGCGGAGCCGACGAGCGTTGTCGTATTACGGGAGTGTTACCGATTGGCCGTCGACTCGACGGATTGGCGCGGCGTCCTGCCATCCGGCTTCGCGCTCGACCTCTCGAGTTCCGGTCTTCGCGCAGCGGGTCAGGTTGCTGGTGCGGGCGCTGGAGGAGGTGCGGGACCGGGAGCAGCTCCGAAACCGGCGGCGCAGCCGGCGAACACACTCCTTCAATTCTCCTCTCCGGCGAAACGCAATCCGGTGCACGCGCTGGCCGCGAACGGTCGCGTCGATTCGGGCGTCATCGGATTCTGGTTCGCCGTTCGCGGAGACACGGTCGGCGTCCGCTTCGCGACCGCCAACGCCGGCAAAGCAACGACCGTTCTGTTCAGCGCCGGCAACTCGACGGCGCAAGTGATGTCGAGCGACCGCACCGACAGCGTGCGCGTCGCCAGAGCGCCGTGCATGCCCTAGAGCTACTTGAGGTCGATCCGCCCCATGCGGCTTCGGCCGCTCTCGGCGATCCAGAGTCGGTGGCGCGTGGAGTCGAAGCTGATGTTGCGCACAATCGTACCCTTGGTCGGGATCGGGACGACTTCCATGTGCTCGGTCGCCGGATCGAAACGCACCATCGTGCCCTGGCGCGACTCGTTCACCCAGATCGCGCCGTCGGGCGCGACGCCGATGCCGTACGGATTCGATGTGGTATCAGGCTTGCCGCTCGGCGTCCTCCACTCCTTCGCGGTCTTCGTCTTCGGGTCGTACATCCCGATGTGGCTGCGCGCGTTGTCCGAATACCAGATACGGCCGTCCGATGTGATGCAGAGGCGGCGCGGGTGCGTGGCTGGATTCGGCAAGTCGATCTCGGTCAGCTTCGCGGTCGCCGGATCGAGATGCCCGAGCTTGTTCGTTCCGAACAGCGCGATCCAGAGTGAACCGTCGGGCGCGCGTTGGAGTCCGTAGGGCTTGGCGCGCGGCGTCGCGACCGTGTAGAGCGTGACGGCGCCGGTGGCCGGGTCGAGCTTGCCATACTTGTTGGAGTTCTGCGACGTGAACCAGAGCGTGCCGTTCAACCAAAGCGGCGTGTGGGGATCGCGCGCCGAATCCGTCTTGTACTCGGTGATCTTTCCCGTCGCGACGTCGAGGTGCCCGATCCGCCCGGCACTGTTCTCGGTGTACCACACGTTGCCGTCCGGCGCCACGATGATCCCGTGCGGGCCCGAGTTCGGAGTCGGGGTCGGGTACTCCTTCACCTCGCCCGTCTCGGGGTCGAGGCGGCCGATGTAGCTGCCTTGCTGGTCGGCGAAATAGACGCTCCCATCTCGCGCCACGGCGGGATCGTGCGCGAAGGCGTCCGGATTCTTATGCGGCAGCACGTACTCGCGGACGCTGAACGGCGACGGCCTGACCGTCGCCAGCTCGCTCACGCCCGCGACCGGCGTTACCGCGAGGACGAAGATCGCCACGCCCGCGAGCAAGATCGCGGCGAGCAGGAGCATCAGGGGTGATCGACGGAGCTGCGTTGGTCGAAGCCACATAAAGGCCCCCTTTCTTCTCGGGAAAACTCGAACGAGAGCGGACACGACGCGCGATCCGCCGCGCCCTCAGCCAAATAGATGTACTCGCGGTCGTTTCCAGCCGCAAACCGCCGGTCGCCCAGGCGCGGTTGTTGCGTCCGCCACGCCCGCGTGAACACGAACGACCCCGCCCTCTGGTACAAAGACGCGATCGTCTACCAGCTCCACGTCAAGAGCTTCCGCGACTCGAACGCCGACGGCTACGGGGACTTCCGCGGGCTGGTCGACAAGCTGGATTACGTACGCCAACTCGGCGCGAACACGATCTGGCTGCTGCCGTTTTACCCGTCGCCCCTCAAGGACGACGGCTACGACATCTCCGCGTATGAGGAGATCAACCCGGCGTACGGTACGATCGAGGATTTTCGGTCGTTCCTCGCCGCGGCCCACGAACGGGGCATCCGGGTCATCACCGAGTTGGTGATCAACCACACGTCCGACCAACACCCGTGGTTCCAGCGGGCGCGTCAGGCTCCGAAGGGATCGCGCGAGCGCGACTGGTACGTGTGGAGCGACGACCCGAACAAGTACGCCGGCACGCGCATCATCTTCAGCGACGCCGAGCGCTCGAACTGGGCGTGGGATCCGGAAGCGCAGCAGTTCTACTGGCACCGCTTCTTCAGCCACCAGCCGGACCTCAACTTCGACAACCCCGACGTCCTGAACGCGCTCCTCAACGTGATGCGCTTCTGGCTGCGCATGGGCGTGGACGGTCTGCGACTCGACGCGATCCCGTATCTCGTCGAACGCGAAGGAACGAGCTGCGAGAATCTTCCCGAGACGCACGGCATCCTCAAGGCGCTGCGCGCCACGGTGGACGCAGAATTTCCGAATCGCGTCTTCCTCGCCGAGGCGAACCTCTGGCCGAGCGACGTGCGCGCGTACTTCGGGAACAGCGACGAGTGCCACATGGCGTTCAATTTTCCGATCATGCCGCGCATGTACATGGCGGTGCGAAAGGAGGACCGCACGCCGATCGTCGAGATCATGCGGCAGACGCCGGAGATACCGTTCGACTGCCAGTGGGCGGTGTTCTTGCGCAACCACGACGAGCTCACGCTCGAGACGGTGACCGACGAAGAGCGCGACTACATGTACCGCGAGTACGCCCGCGATCCGCGCATGCGAATCAACGCCGGCATTCGCCGCCGTCTCGCGCCGCTCATGGAAAGCGGCCGCCGGCAGATCGAGTTGATGAACGCGTTGCTGATGTCGATGCCCGGCACGCCGATCGTCTACTACGGCGACGAGATCGGCATGGGCGACAACATCTACCTCGGCGACCGCAACGGCGTGCGCACGCCGATGCAGTGGAGCGCCGACCGCAACGCGGGGTTCAGCGAGGCGGAGACCGCCGCGTTGTACTCGCCCCTCATCGTCGATCCGCCATACGGTTTCCACACGGTGAACGTCTCGGCGCAGGAACGGACGCCGACGTCGTTGCTCCGCTGGATGCGCCGCCTCGTCTCCGTGCGACAGGAGTACAAGGCGTTCGGCCGCGGCACGTGGGAGGCGATCAACTGCCCCAACCGCCGCGTCCTCGTCTTTCTGCGGCGGTACGAAGACGAGACGATCCTCTGCGTCAACAACCTGTCGCGCTTCGCGCAGTACGTGGAGCTCGAGTTGCGCGACTTCGAGAACTCCGTTCTGGTCGAGATGTGGAGCAAGGCCTGTTTCCCGCCGATCCGCGAAGTGCCGTATGTGTTGACACTCGGCCCACACAACTTCCTCTGGTTCCAGATCGTGTCGTCGGAGCAGGCGAAGGAGATGCAACGTCAGTTGCCGTGAAGCGCGCCGGACATGCCACCGGTTGTTTGAAGTTGTCTCTCCGGTCCTCGTGCCTGGTCTCGGCGGGACGCGGTCTATCCGCCTTTAGCCCGATTGACGACGAGCCGCCACGCTCTCCACAACGCCAGTCCGAGTGCCACGCCGGCGATGCCGAAGACGACGAGCAGGACACCGAACTGGCCGGCGCCTCCGATCAGAGCCTGAATGCCTATCCATCCCCAGACCGCACCGAAGGCCACCGCAAAGACCGCGGCCGCCGGGAGGACGTAGTAGACGAACCGTGGCCGCTCTGTGCTCATTATGTGCGCGTTGGGTTGCGCGCGTTCTCACGTGAGGCGAAGTGCCATCACATGATCGCGCTGCGAATCGGTGCCGACAAGAAAGCGCTGCTCGCCTACTCGGCGAAAGCCCCACTTCTCGTAGAAGGCGATGCCGCGGGGATTCTGCTCCCACACGCCGAGCCAGAGGACATCGCAACCCCACGCGCGCGACTGCTCCACGCACGCCTCCAAAAGCGCGCCGCCGACACCGCGGCCGTGCCAGGCGCGGTCGGCGTAGATTCGCTGCACCTCGGCCGGATACCGCGCCACGACGTGAGGCGAGCTGGATTCACGTCGAGCCATCGCGTAGCCGACGGCTTCGCCGTTCGCTTCGGCGATCCACGTCGCGCGATTCACGTCGCGCAACTCGGCGAGCTGGAGGTCGGGAGCGTACGTCCTGGCCAGGTGGAGGCGCAGATCGCCGGGATCGTTCATCGCGCCGAACGCGTCCTCGAACAATCTGGCGCCGAGGGCGGCGAGGAGCCGCGCGTCGGCTTCGTTCGAGGCGGCCAGGCGGACGACGACACCGCTCGCCGACTCGCTCACCGGTTCCTCGGCGGTTGAACCTGACGTAACGTGAGGGCGTAGTCTGAATGCATGATCACGTTCACCGAGAAGCGACTGGTCCAGACGATGCCGACGGCCGTGGACGCGGACAAGGAAATGAAAGTTGGCGACCTCGCCAAACGGACCGGACTTTCCGTTCGGACGTTGCACTACTACGACGAGATCGGTCTGTTGCAGCCGCGCGACGTCACGGCGTCGGGGCACCGGGTCTACGGCGCCGAGGAGCTGGCGCGCCTTCAGCGGATCAAGTCACTTCGGCAGCTCGGATTCAGCCTCGACGAGATTCGCGCCTGTCTCGACGCGCCCGAGTTTTCGGCCCATCGAGTGATCGAGTTGCACATCCAGCGTCTGCGAGAGCAGATCGGCGAGCAGGAACGCCTCGTCGGGCTTCTCGAGACGATCGACGCGAGCTTCGAGGCCGGAACGATCGCGTCCCCCGACGAGCTGATTCAAGCGATCGAGAGCATGACCTCGCTCGAGCGTGAGTTCACGACGGAAGAGTGGACCGAAATCAAGGACCGTGGCGAACGGCTCGGGCGCGACCACGTGCGCGCCGTCGAGCGCGAATGGCCGACGCTCATCGCGCGGATGCGCGCGGCGATGTTGCGCGGCGACGATCCCGCGAATGCCGACGTCGCGCCGCTCGCGAGCCGCTGGCGCGAGCTCGCGCGCGAATTCACAGGCGGGAATCCTGAGATCGCGCGCAAAGTCCGCGCGGGCTACGTGAACGATCCGGATCGAATGAAGCGAGCGGGTCTCGATCCGGCCCTCTTCGCCTACGCGAATCGCGCCATTCGCGCACTTGACCAGTGACCCCCGGTCGAGCGCGGACAACCGGCTAGATCGCGCCGTTGAACGGGTCGCAGTCCTTCGGTTGACCCGAGTCGAAACCGCGCCGGAACCACTGCACGCGCTGCGCCGACGATCCGTGCGTAAACGTGTCGGTGTTCACGTGGCCCGTCGTCTGGCGCTCGATGCGGTCGTCTCCCACCGCCGCGGCCGCGTTCAAGCCCGACTCCAGATCACCGGCTTCGAGGATGCCCTCGCCCTGTGTGGCGTGGCCCCACACGCCGGCGAAACAATCCGCCTGCAGCTCGAGGCGCACTGAAAGATCGTTCGCGGCCGACGGGTCGCGCTGCTGCGCGCGGCGGATCGCGGCGTCGATCCCGAGGAGGTGCTGCACATGGTGCCCCAGCTCGTGCGTGAGGACGTACGCCTGCGCGAACTCTCCGGGCGCGCCGAAGCGTGAACGCAGCTCGTCGAAGAAGGCGAGGTCGATGTACAGCTTCTGGTCGACGGGACAATAGAACGGACCCATCGCGGTCTGGCCGACGCCGCAGCCGGTTTGCGTGGCATCGCGAAAGAGAACGAGCTTCGCGTCTCGCCAGGGGGTGCCCGTGGCGGCAGGAAGGATCTTGGCCCATGTCGCTTCGGCCGTGTCGAGCACGAAGGAAACGAACTGAACTTCTTTCGCTTCTTCCGGAGATTCGTTGACCGGCGCGCCGGCTCCGGCGGGTCCGCCGGGTCCGAGCGATCCAGCCGCGCTGGCGCCGGCCGAGTATGGGTTGGGATTCACGTTGTCGGACACGAAATCCCGTCCGAAGATCAAGCTCAGCACTATCAGGATGACCGTGCCTCCGAGGCCAACGTGCAGGGGGCCGATGCCCCCCGAACCTCGGCGGTCCTCGATGTTCCCGCTCTCACCACCGGGAGTCCAACGCATCCTAGCCTCCGCATCCTGCCCGCGAATCGGTGACTACGCTTTCCGTCCGTTGCCGGAGACTCGCTTCTTCATCAATCGGGCCACGGCTCTCCGATGAGAGGTCACGCGGCTTCGAATTGGCTCATTTCCTGAGCCTTGCGTACCGCGCGGAGGGCCGTGTTGCCGGCGACGATCGCGCCGAGAACGATGTAGATGTAGAAAGTATAAAAGCGCCACCAGAGCAGGGCGGCCGCGAAAAAGCGTGGGCCGATGACGTTCGCCAGCGCGGCCCGGAACGCGAGCTCCACGGCTCCGCCGCCGCCGGGTGCGGGTACGATCGCCGCGCCGTAGAGGAGTCCAAGCGGCCAAAGCGCGAGCGGCGCGAGGGGCGCGCTCGCGCCGGCGCCGAGGACGAGCGCCGGGAGCACGCACAGTCGCATCGTGACGTGCATCACCGACATGAAATACGCGCCCACCGCCCAACGAAACTCGATGTGCTTCAAACGATCCACCGTCGCACGCACTTGGGTAAACCAACGGTGGATCTTCGTCCATCGCTTGCCGCCGAGCCGAAGACGGATCGCCCAGTGTGGCGGTGTGTCGTCCACGTGCCGGCGCGCGAGGACGACGGCGAGCACGCCGACGCCGATCACGAAGCCAGCGTACAGGCCGACGACGCCGACTAGCGCCTTCAACACGAAGCCGGCGTGCCGGAAGACGATCGCCACGACGAGGACCACCGTCGCCAGCGACAGGGACTCGAGAAACAGCTCGGCGAACAGCACGACGAGCGCGCTCGATGTCTCGATGCCCGATTCAGCGAGGACGAGGAATCGCGCCGGCTCGGCCCCAGACCGCGCCGGGGTGATCGACGCGCCGAAATCGCCGGCCAGCGTCGTGCGCACCGCGGTCATGAACCCGAGTTCGATGTGGGCCGCCTTGCCACTCCACTGGATCTTCCATGACCGTGTGAGGATCTCGAACAGGACGGCCGCGATCGCCAGAAGATGCGCGTCGAGCGGCAGGCGAATCGTGCTTCCGGCGCGCCACCAACGGACGATGAAAAAGGTGGAGACGCCGATCACCGCCGCGAACGACGCGATGGTGAACGCCCAGCGCTTCCAGTTCACGCTGGCTCGCGGGGAGGGAGCACTGTCACGAGGTTCGAAATGCGCGCATGGTTAACACTCCATGTATTCCACGTGCCTGCATTGCCACAAGCCCCTCGGCCGAAACGACGCCGTGGAACACTTCCCCATCGGTCGGCGGCTGGCGTTCGACAGCGCGAAGGGTCGCTTGTGGGTGGTGTGCCAACACTACGGCGCGCTGGAATCTCACGCCGATCGAGGAGCGATGGGAGGCCGTCGATGAACGCGAGCGGCAATAGAAACGCCCCGCAACGTCCGCGGGGCGTTCCATTCCAAATACCTCTCTGCGTCTCTGCCGCTCTGCGCTAGGCAGTCGCTCTTAGGATCGTCTTACCATTTCAGGCCCGGTGGGTTGATTCCTTCTTCGTCCGCCGCACCGGTGCTCGCCGCCGCCGCCGGCTTGAGGATGTGGCTGATCTGCTGACGCGCGTCGTCGATGTGCCGCTTAGTCGGCACGTCGGTCGCGCGCTTCGCCGCCGCGGCCAACTCGGCATCGAGCGTCTTCAGCTCGCCGCGCAGCATCGCCTTGATCTCTCCGGTGTTCGCCGCCGGAGCCGCGCCGCCGCGACCACCGCCGCCGCCACCACCGCGTCCGCCCGCCGCCGCCCCGGCCGGCGGCGGATTGATCTTGTTGCCGACGTCCGTGAGATACGCGCGCTGCACGCCGCGGCGATAGACGTCGATCTTCACCGGCGCCGTGCCATAGAGCTCCGTCCACACGCCGTGACGCAGATCGCCCAACATTTCCGTCAGCGTGTACACCTCCGACGGATTCTTCGTGAGCGCTTCGTTCTCGATCAGCCGCGTCAGCTTGCCGTCGTTGAGCAGCGCGTTGATCGCCGACGACTGCGCCGCCGTTATGCGCGTGACCTCACCATCCGGCTCGATCTTGCGAAGGATGTCGGTATCGATGAGCCACGTCGGCGTCTGGAAGGAATTCTCGGCGAGGAACTTCATCGCGGCCTGTTGCTTCGCTTTGGGTACCGGCACGAAGCGCACCCCCGACTGATCGCCGTACTTCTCCTGCGAATTCATGCCGCCGACTAGGTTCGCGACGTGTCCGAGCTCGGTGCGGTACTGGCCGATCTCGCGGTTGTACAACTCGGCGAGCACGTCGAAGTCGTCGGTCGGCTTGACCGTCGCCGACTCGATCCACTGCATGTTGCGCCGCAGGTTCTTGAAACCGAGCTCGGTGGCGCGGACCGGATCGGCGTCGCCGACCGCTTCCGTCTCATCGCCCGGATCGGAACCGAACGCGCCGCTCGTCGAGAAGCGGAGCCACGGCTTGGAATCCTGCTCGCGCGCCCACTGGTCCAACACCGCGCGCTTCGCTTCGGCGGAACGAATCAGCTCGGCGCCGGTGTGGCTGTTGGTGCCCTGCTGCGCGACCGACATCGGCGCGGCGATCGGCGCGTAGCCCCAGTGCGTCGCCCAGATGTCGTACGGACCGATGCGCGGGATGAGCAGCTCGGGCGGCACGTGGTCTTCGGGCTGCACCACGTAGTTGAACCGCGAGTAGTCCATCAGCGTCGCGACGTGGCCCATGCGACGCAGGAAGTCGGGATTGCGAATGCTGTCGAGCGCATACTCCGAGCTCGACTTCATGTTGTGCTGGAAGCCGATCGTATGCCCGACTTCGTGCGCGAGCACGTACTCGAGCAGCCGCCCCATGAGTGAATCGGGGTACGGGAAGGTCCGCGCGCGTGGATCGTTCGCCGCGGCCTGCGTGAAGTACCACGTGCGCGCCAGGTTCTGAACGTTGTGATAGAACTGGATGTGCGCTTCGAGGATCTCACCGGAGCGCGGGTCGTGGACGTTCGGGCCGCTCGCGTTCTCGGTCGTCGACGGGAGCCAGCGCACGACGGAGTAGCGCGCGTCTTCCGGCGACCAGTCGGGATCGTTCGTCGGCGCGTCCTTGGCGATGATCGCGTGGCTGAAGCCCGCCGCCTCGAACGCCGGCTGCCAATCTTCGATCGCCTTCTTGAGCCAAGGGCGCCACTTCATCGGCGTGTTCGCGTCGAGATAGTACACGATCGGCTTGACCGGGTCGGAAATCGCCGCGTTCGGGTCCTTCTTCTCGAGACGATAGCGCGTGATGAAGCAGCGGGTATTGCTCGCCATGCGCTGCTCGTCGGCCGCGTAGTCCGTCACCGTGAGCGAGAAGTAGCCCACGCGGTTGTCGCAGATCCGCGGCTCCATCGGCACGTCGGGGAGGCGATGGAAGCTGTACGACATGACGATCGTCGCCGTCGGCGCGCTGAAGCCGGCGCCGCCGCGTCCCGCGCCGCGTCCCCCGGCCGGAGCCGCGCCGCGACCGGCGTTCCCCTGCTGCAGCGTGAGCGTCGAATAGACGTTCACGTTGTCCGGGAACGCGGCCGACCGCTCGACCCACGAACGCGTCGCGTCGATGGTGTACCCGGCGCCGATGCGCTGCGCGGGCGAGAGCTCGGTCGGCGGCTGCGTGAAGAGGCGCGACACGTCGATGACCGCGGAGCTGTCCGGTCCATACGCCTCGACGTTGAAGATCGCGAGGATCGGGTGAACGTTCGACGCATTCACCGCGCCCGCGACCGGCGACAGCGTGTCGCTCGCCATGATCTCGTTCGAGATGCCGCGCAGCAGCACGCGGTTCTCGCGCCGCTCGAATTGCAGCACGCGGTTGCCCGCCGCCTGTCCGTCGTATCCGGCGCCGAGCGCCGTCTGCGCGATCTCCTGAACGAGGAGGATGTCCTTGTTCATCTGGCTGCGCGGGATCTCGAACAACAGCCGGTCGCCGATGCGAATCGTCTTGAAGAATCCGGTCTTGGTCTGCGCCTGAGCGGTGACGACGCGATTGTACGGCTGCGGATTCGCGTTGCCGCCTTGCGCGGCGGCGTTGCCGCCGCCTCGTCCGCCGCGGCCGAATCCAGCGCCGCCGCCAGCGGGCGTTTCGCCGCTGTCCGTCGGAGCCTGTTGCGCGGTGGGTCGCGTCGGGGCCGGCGCGGGCGCCGGGGCGGGGGTCTTGGTGGTGCAGCCGATCGCGACTATGGCCGCGGTGGCGGACCCCAAGACGAAGAGGGAGCTCGTTCGCATGGATACAGCCCTGATTGTGGAGGAGAGGGGACGATGCGTCCTCGTTTACTCACTGCTCATACCACGAACGGGCTCGTTGGTCAAATCGCTGCGCTCACGGGAACGACGCGGCCCCTGCATCAGATTGATTCAGGGGCCACCGATACTCCCACGATCGCCGCGGCCGGGGCCGCTATCCGCCGCGGAGAACGTCCATCGGCTCGATTCGCGCGGCCCGGCGGGCGGGGACGTAGCTCGCTACTACGGCCACCACGCCGAGCAGGGCGACGACGCCGGCGAACGCGACGGGATCGGACGCGCTGATCGAATAGAGCATGTGGGTGAGCAGGCGCGTCGTCGCGAAGGCCCCGACGACCCCGACGAGGGCCCCGACGGTCGCCAGCATCAGCCCGTGCCGGATCACGAGACCCAGGATGTCGCCGGACCGCGCCCCGAGCGCCACCCGGATGCTGATCTCCCGCCCGCGTTGCGCGACCAGATACGAGATCACGCTGTACACGCCGAGCGCCGCCAGAAGGAGCGCCAACGTGCCGAAGACGCCGACGAGCGTCAACATGAAGCGCTGCGTCGTCACCGACGCCGCCACGGCCTCATCCATCGTCGAGTAGCGCGCCGGAATGTCCGGCCGAGCTCGCCGCAGCTCCCGGCGCATCGTCGTGAGCGTCGCACCGGGCGTCGGCGTGACCATCACCACGCTGAACTGCCCTCCGTTTCCTGGACGTTGGCGGTAGTAGCCGTAGATCATCGGCGTCACGTCCGTCGACGGCCCGCCGTCGCGCACGTCGCCGACGACCCCGACGATCGTCATCGGCGTCACATCGCCGTCCATGTTTCCGAACTCCACTACTTTGCCGATCGCGCTCTCGTTCGGCCACCGGGATTTGGCGAGCGACGCGTTGATTACGGCGACGTGCGGCGCGTCTCGGCGATCGCGGTCGTCGAAGAGCCGGCCGGCCACGAGAGGAATTCCGATTGTCTTGAAGTAGTCGGCGTTCGCTAGACGGTAGTACGCGTCGCCCGTTCGAGACTTGTCCTTGAACATCCGCTCGAAGTCGGACGGCTGGAGCTTTTCGGACGCGCTCTCCAGCACGAGGAAGCCGCCGTCGGCGCCGCCGCCGCTGAGCGGCGTGTTGCTGACCGCGCCCACCGCGCTGACGCCGGGCGTGCGCCGAGCCAACGCGATGACGTCGTCGAGCAGCTGGCTTCTCCGCGCGATTCGCTCGTCGGCCGGCGAGAAAAAGTCCCCCGTCTCCGTCACGAGCGTGATCACCGCCACGCCCTGCGTTCGGAAGCCCGCGTCCGACGTGAGCAGTCGGACGAAGCTGCGCCCGAGCACGCCGGCCGCGACCATCAGAACGACCGTCATCGAGAGCTGCACGACGACCAACGCGCTGCGCATTCCGTAACTCGCCACTCCGCCGCTCTGCGATCGCTGCGACTGGGAGAGCGCCGCGCGAAGATCGCCGCGCGCGCCGCGCCACGCCGCCACCAGCCCCAGCGCGACCGCGACAATCAAAGAAACCGCGATCGCGAACACCATGACGCGCCAATCAACGCTCAACTCCGACAGCCGAGGGATGGACGTCGGACGCAGCACGAGCAGCAGCTTCGCGCCGCCGAACGCGAGTGCGAGTCCCCCGGCGCATCCCAATAGGGAGAGGAACGCCGCCTCGATGAGCAGCTGCTGGATGAGCCGTCCGCGCCCCGCCCCGAGCGCGACGCGTACCGCGAGCTCCCCCTCGCGCGCCGCCATTCGCGCCACCAGCAGATTCACGACGTTCGTACACGCGATGAGCAGAAGCACCCCGGACGCGCCGAACAGCAGGAGCAGGATCGGCCGAATCTGCCCGACGATCTGATCCCGGAGCGGTACGACGCTTCCGTCGACCGTGTACGTATAGTCACCGACCTGCGCCTTCAGCTGGCGGAGAACGAGTGAGACGTCTTGCCGCGCCTGGTCGATCGTGACGTTCGCCTTCACGCGCGCGAGGAGCCTCCAGTTGCCCGCGGTATAGCTCGGGTACCGTACCTCGGTCTCGCGCGCGAGGAACACGTCGGTCTGCGGGGGATACTCGAGCCCCTTTGGCAATACGCCGACCACCGTGATCGACGACGATCCGCTCGGGAGCTTCGCGCCGATCGCCTTGTTCGTCCCGGCGAAAAGCCGCTGCCAGAGCCCATAGCTGATGACGGCGGCCTTCGGCGCGCCGCGCTGCTGCTCTTCGGGCACGAAGAACCGGCCCGCCGCGGGCTTCACGCCAAGGACGTCGAAGAACCGACTGCTGACCCACGACGCCGACAGCCGCATCGCCTCGCCGTCGTTCGACACTGTCACGTAGTACGAATTCATCTCGGCGATCGCCGAGAGGGAGCGGTTCCGCTCCGCGATCGCCTCGAACGTGGGGTCGGCGAAGTTGCGCAGGACGTCACCCTTCGCGTTCAGCCCCGTGACCTGCACGATGCGGTCGGGCGACGGGAACGGCAGTGCTTTGAGGAGCACGCCGTTCACCACGCTGAACAGCGCCGTCGTCGCACCGATGCCGAGGGCGAGCGTCAACGCCGCCGCGAACGAGAAACCCGGCGACTTCTTGATCTGCCGAACCGCGACGCGAGCGTCCTGCAGCATGCTCTCCACTCGTTCGGCCGTGTGCATCCGCTGCATATGCGCCCTCTCGATGTCGTGACAGTAGGTTCGTAAATCGTCGATGTCCCCGAATCGTCGCAGCGCCTCGGCGCGCGCTTCGTCGTACGGCACGCCGTCCGCGATGAGCCGCGCGACACGCCGCTCGACGTGAAACGCAACTTCATCGTCGAGATCTCGCGCCAGCCGGTCCTCCGTGGACGGAAGCCGAAACACGCGGCGGACGCCGCTCGGGGGACGCACGGTCAGGTGGCCTCGAGAATCCTGCCGACCGCGCTCGCGTATCGCCGCCACGTCGCGGTCTCGGCGCGGAGCTGTGCCCGCCCCCGCGGCGTGAGCGAGTAGTACTTCGCTTTGCGGTTGTTTTCGGAGACGCCCCACTCGGCCTCGATCGCGCCGCCGTCCTCGAGGCGGTGCAGCGCCTTGTAGAGCGCCGCGTCGACGATCACGAGATCGCCGTCGCCGTATCGCTCGATCCATTCGCTGACGGCGTAGCCGTGCAGCGGACCGAGGGAGAGGGCCTTGAGCACGAGCACGTCGAGCGTCCCGTGCAGCAAATCGCTGGCGTCGCGGGGCATATGGCTCCACTAACGAGGTTGTTGCAAGATCTCGTACGGCGTTGGACGCCGCAAGGATTCAATTGGTTGGAACCGGTGGACCGGTGGACCGGTGGACCGGCGGACCGGCGGACGGGAAGGACGGGCTAGCCGACGCGGCGGGCGTAGAGCTCGAACCAGGGGGCCACGGCCGGGTCGTACCGCGCGCCGGATCGGAGCAAATGCTTGAAGATCAGCTCTTCGACGCGCGCCCAGGGCCGCGTCCATTCGTCGGCGAGGCGCGGAAGCACGTCGCCCTCCACGGACGTCACGCGGAAGCCCACGTCGCGCAGCATTCGGGCAAGCGCGCCGGGGGTGAAGCCAAACCGGTACGGGAACGAGAGGAGGTTGTTCTGCGCGAGGGTCGATCGGGCGAGTCCCCGCCGCAGGCGGCTGCGACTCGTGAGATCGTTGCGAAGCCGCGCGTACAGGCCCCCATTCGGGACGCGAAGCGCCAGCGTGCCGTCCGGGCGCAACATGCGCCACGCGGCCTCTGCCGCGGCGCGCGGATCGCCGAGTTGGTCGAACGTGTTCCAGATGGCAACGACGTCGAAGAGCCGGCGTACCCGGTACGTCCCGAAGTCGCCGTCTTCGACGCTGAACCCGAGCGACCGTGTGAACGCATTCACCGACGGACTCACGTCGAGGCCCTCGAACCGCATCCCGTCGTCGCGAGCGGCGGCGAGAAACGCTCCCGCGTAGCTCCCGACCTCGAGGCCGCTGCATCGGCGCCCCAGCACGCGCCGCAACCGGCGTACCTGCGATCGGGCGGCGCCGTACTGCGCGGTGTGCAGCGCGCGAAGAGCGTCCGGTGAGGGCGCCGAGCGTCTATACGTGTCGACGAGCTCGCGCGCCGGCTCGGCCGGACTACGGTACACGAGCCCGCAGTCGCGGCACTTCACGACGCGAAGCGGAGGATTCTCCGAGAACGTGACCCGGTCGACGAGCCGGGTCGTCGGCGTGTCGACGCGAAGGCGACGGGCGTGATACGCCCACAGCGCCTCGATCTCGTCGCGGACACTTCGATGGTCGGCGACGACCGCGTTGTCGGCTCCGCCGCAAACGACGCAGCGATTGGTATCGGATGGTTGCGCCCGCATGCCTTCCAGAGGTGCAGGGCGGGTGCCGCCTGTGCTCAACGGGCGGCGCGCATGGCCAGATCGTGCGAAAACGGATAGGCTACACTCGAACCCGTTTTCTCCCACCAGACCCCCCGACCGTACCAAACCCAATCATGCGCCCTGTTCGCCTTGCCGGTTGTTTCGCCGTGTCCGCCGTCGTCGTTCAGTTCACTGCGGCGTCCTTGTTCGCGCAGCAGCAGGATTCACTCGCGCTCGCCGGTGTTCATTGGCGAGAGGTCGGCCCATATCGGGGCGGCCGCTCTGTCGCGGCCACTGGAAATCCCTCGCGGCCGAACGAGTTCTGGATGGGCACGACAGGCGGTGGAGTCTTCAAGTCGATCAACGACGGTCAGTCGTGGGCGCCGGTGACGGACAAGTATTTCGGCGGTACGATCGGCGCGATCGCTGTCTCGGCGTCATCGCCGGACGTCGTCTACGTCGGCGGCGGCGAGTACCCGATCCGCGGCAACGTGTCGCACGGCGACGGCGTGTGGAAGACGACCGACGGCGGCAAGACGTGGTCGTTCATGGGACTCGGCGAGACGCGCCAGATCGCCGACATCGTCGTGAATCCGACGAATCCTGATCTCGTGTATGTCGGCGCGCTCGGCCACGTCTGGGCGCCGAATCCGGAGCGTGGTGTGTTCCGCTCGAAGGACGGCGGCAAAACGTGGGAGAAGATTCTTTTTCGAAACGACTCCACCGGCGTCATCGACCTGGTGATGGATCCCGCACAATCCGAACGTGCTGTACGCGGGACTCTGGCAGACGGGGCGCACGCCGTGGCTGTTGTCGTCGGGCGGCAAGGGCAGCGGAATGTTCAAGACGACGGACGGCGGCGACCACTGGACCGAGATCACGCGCAACCCCGGCCTGCCTGAGGGGATCTGGGGGAACATCGGCATCACCGTGTCGGGCGGAAACTCGAATCGCATCTGGGCGAACATCGAGGCCGACTCGGGCGGCGTGTTCCGCTCCGACGACGGCGGCGCGACGTGGCAGCGCACCAACAACGATCGCAATCTGCGCCAGCGCGCGTGGTACTACACCAAGATTCACGCCGACTCGAAGGACACGAACGTCGTGTACGTGAACAACGTGTCGTTCATGAAGTCGACCGACGGCGGGAAGACGTTCCGCCCGGTGCGCGGCATGTCCCACGGCGATTCGCACGACTTTTGGGTCGATCCCAAGAACAATCAGCGGATGATCGAGTCCGACGACGGCGGTGCGGAGGTGAGCGTCGACGGCGGGAAGACATGGTCGGACGAGGACTTCGCGACCGCGCAGTTCTACCACGTCATCGCCACGAATCACTTCCCGTATCACATCTGCGGCGCGCAGCAGGACAACTCGACGCTCTGCGGTCCGAGCAGGGGCAACCTCGACATATCCGAGTGGCTCGAGGCGGGCGGCGGCGAATCGGGGTGGATCGCCTCGCGCGGCGACGATCCGGACGTCGTGTACGCCGGCAGCTACGGCAACCTGCTCACGCGAAAGGATCTGCGGACGGGAATCTCGGTGAACGTGAATCCATGGCCGGACAATCCGATGGGCCATCCTGCGATGGACCTGAAGTACCGCTTCCAGTGGACGTTCCCGATCATCGTGTCGACGCACAACCCGAACGTGGTGTACGCCGGATCGAACGTCGTGCACAAGTCGACGAACGGCGGAAAGAGTTGGACCGCGATCTCGCCGGACCTCACCTATCACGATCCAGCGACGCTCGGCAACTCGGGCGGTCCGCTGACGAAGGACCAGACGTCGATCGAGTATTACGGAACGGTGTTCGTGATCGAGGAGTCGCCGGTGACGGCGCAGACGCTCTGGACCGGCTCCGACGACGGCAAGGTCTACCTCACGCGGAACGGCGGCGTGAAGTGGACCGACGTCACGCCGAAGGACATGGCGAAGTACACGCGCGTGTCGAGCATCGACGCGTCGAAGTTCGGGGAGTGCATCGCGTACGTCGCGGCGAACCGCTTTCAGCTGGACGACGACAAGCCGTATCTATGGAAGACGTCGGACTGCGGCGCGCACTGGACGCGTATCGACGCGGGAATCAATGCAACCGAATTCACGCGAGTCGTGCGCGAAGATCCCAGCAAGCGCGGTTTGCTCGTGGCGGGCACCGAGCGCGGCGTCTGGTATTCGGTCGACGACGGCGCGAACTGGCGCAGCCTGCGGCTCAACCTGCCGATCGTCCCAGTGCACGACCTCGTCTTCAAGGAAGGCGACATCGTGCTCGCCACGCACGGCCGCGGCTTCTACATCATGGACGACATCACCACGCTCGAGCAGATGACGACCGCGATCGAGGGCGAGACCGCGCACCTGTTCAAGCCGCGCGATCAATATCGCTTGGCGACCGGCGGCGGATTCGGCGGTGGCGGCGGCCGCGGCGGCGGAGCGCCGGCGCAGATCACGCCCGAGAACGCTCCGGTCCATCCGACGGGACAGAATCCGCCGGCGGGCGTGGTCGTCCAGTACTGGCTCGGCGCGGCGAACGACACGGTCGCGCTCGATTTTCTCGACGCAGCAGGCAAGGTGATTCGCGGATACTCGAGCAAAGCGGATTCCGCCGCGCGACCCGCGCAA
This sequence comes from uncultured Gemmatimonadaceae bacterium, assembly GCA_963736315.1. GTDB lineage: Bacteria > Gemmatimonadota > Gemmatimonadetes > Gemmatimonadales > Gemmatimonadaceae > JAQBQB01. The sequence goes on from CAVTOB010000003.1 coordinate 1,417,530, forward strand.
CCGCCCGAGGACGGATTCTTCGGCCCGCCGCCCGCGCCCCGCGTCGCCAACAAGAAGGGCGTGAACACCTTCGCGTGGAACATGCGCTACCCCGATGCGTCGAGCTTCCCGGGAATGATTCTCTGGGCGGCAGGCGTGACGGGACCGCTCGTGCCGCCGGGCACCTACAAAGTGCGGCTCGCCGTGAATGGAAAGCCGGTCGGAACCGAGACGTTCAAGGTGCTGCCTGACCCGCGCATCAAGGCGACCCTCGCCGACTGGCAGGAGCAGTCGCGCCTCGCGCTCGCGGTGCGGGATCGCTTCTCCGAGGCGAACGACGGGGTCAAGGAGATCCGCCGCATCAAGTCCGAGCTCGCCGATCGCGAAAAGAAGTTCCCGTCCGCGCAGCTCTCACAGTTCACGACGCTTTCGGTGCCGTTCGCGACCTCACTCTCCGAGGTCGAGGATTCACTCTATCAGACGAAGAACCGCAGCGGTCAGGATCCGCTCAACTACCCGATCCGCCTCAACAACCGCATCGGCGCGCTGCTCGGTGTGGTTCAGAGCGCGGACGGCCGGCCGACGCAGCAGAGTTACGACGTCGACAAGGTGCTCACCGTGGAGCTCAACAAGGATCTCACGAAGCTGCGAGCGGCGATCAACGCGAATCTTCCGCGCATCAACACGATGTTGAAGGCGGCCGGGCTCAAGGAGATCGAGTCGAAGGGGCCGATCGCGTAGTTAGTGCCGCTTACGCGGGAGAACTCGATCCCGGGGGTACCGCCATGCCCATCGCGTGGTACCCCTTGTCGACGTAGACCGTGTTCCCCGTGATGCCGCTTGCCAGCGGTGACGAGAGAAACGCGGCGACGCGTCCGACCTCGGCCGCGGTAAGCTTGTCGGTGAGCGGCGCGTTCTCCGCCACGTACTCGACCATTTGCTCGATGATCCCGATCGCGCTCGCCGCGCGCGACGCGAGCGGGCCGGCCGAGATCGTGTTCACCCGGCAACCAAAACGCCGGCCGGCCTCGAACGCCAACGTTCGCGTGTCGCTCTCGAGCGCCGCCTTCGCCGACGACATTCCGCCGCCGTACCCCGGAATCACGCGTTCGCTCGCCAGATAGGTCAGCGAAACGAACGAGCCGCCGGGCCGCATGATCGGACCGAAGCGGCTTACCATGGAGATGAGCGAATACGCGCTCGCGCTGATTGCCGCGAGGTATCCCTCGCGGCTCACGTCAATCAGCGCCTTCTTCACCTCGGGCCCGTTCGCCAGCGAATGCACCACGATGTCGAGCGGCTTGTCGCCAAAGTCCGGAACGAGCCGCGCCGCCACGCCGCCGATCGAGCAGTCGCCGATGTCCTTGTAGCGTTTGCTGGTGCGGACGTCTTCAGGGATCGCTTCGTACGTGTCGTAGACGGCGTCGAGGGGATAGACCTTCTCGAACGTGAGCAAAGCTCCCGAGGACAGCTTGCGCGACTCGTCCATCTTGCCGCGCTCGAGCAGGTTCAGAAAAATGTTGAGCGCGGGCGGCCACGTTCCGACGCAGACGCTGGCTCCGGCCTCGGCCAGCGCCTTGGCGATCGCGAACCCGAAGCCGGCGTCGTCCGCAATCCCGGCCACGAGAGCCCGTCGCCCTGTGAGATCGATCTCGAGCATGCGATATAATAGTCCGTCCGGCCACGGGCGGTCTGCGGCCGGGCACGCAATCTGTAATCAGGGGTCAGCGTGACCAGCCCCGCTCCGGCTCGGCAAACCATTGCCCGGCGATCGTCGGCCGAAACGCCCCGCCTCCTCGAGGGCGGGCCGTCGTTCGCGCGCGGCCTCTGGCGAATCGCGGCGGCGAACGTGTCGAGCGGCAATCGCGTGTCCCTGCTGCGCGATGGGCCCGCGACGTTCGATGCGATGCTGGCGCTCATCGAGAGCGCGCGGTCCTCGGTCTCGCTCGAAAGCTTCATCTTCCGCGCCGACGACGTCGGCGACCGATTCGCCGCGCCGCTCGCCGCCGCGGCCGAGCGGGGCGTCGCGGTGCGCATTCTGCTCGACTGGATCGGTGTTCGCGGCACGCGGCGCCGGTTCCTCCGCGAGCTGCGGGCCGCGGGCATCGAAGTCGTGCTGTTCAATCGCCCGGGATTCCACCGGTGGCTCGGGTTCGTACCGCGCGACCACCGCAAGCTTCTCGTCGTGGACGGCGCGGTCGGCATCACGGGCGGCGTCGGCATCGGCCGCGAGTGGACGACCGGCGTGGACAAGATTCGCCGCTCGCGATGGCGCGACACCGCGGTGCGCATCGACGGCCCCGCCGCGAACGACATGCAGGAAGCGTTCGATCGAATGTGGCGCCGCGCGGTGGGCCACGAACGGCGCGGCTCGCATCGATTCCTCCATCGGCCGGCGCGCGGCGCGCACCTCGACCCCGACACCGACGAACGAGCTCTCGTCGGAATCATCGAGGGCGAGCCGCTCCGGCAGCGCGTGTCGCGCGCGCTCCAGATTCAAGCCATCTCCGCGCGACGATCGATCTGGATCGCCACGGCGTACTTCACGCCGTCGCCGTCCGAGGTCGAGGCATTGAACGGCGCGGCGAGCGATGGCGTCGACGTGCGCATCCTCCTGCCGGGCCGCAACGATCACCCCTGGGTGTCGCTCCTCGCCAAGCGCTACTATCGCCGGCTGCTCACCAACGGCGTTCGCATCTGGGAATGGTGCGGCGAGATGATGCACGCCAAGACGAGCGTCGTCGACGGACGCTGGGTGCGCGTCGGGTCGACCGACTTCAACCCGCTCGGCGTGACCGTCAACTACGAGCTCGATGCGGTGATCGAGGACGCCTCGCTCGGCGAGGAGGCGGAACGCATGTTCCTCGCCGACCTCGAGGGATCTCGCGAGATCACGTTGTAGCTTTCGGGCGTGAAGCCCGGGATCATCGTGATGTCTGAATTGCACGGCGACGTCGCGGCGCGCGTGCTCGACGTCCAGCGCCGGTTCGATCCACGGATGGCCGCGGAACTGCCGCCGCACGTCACGATCACCGGCTCATCGGGCGTGGGCCCGATCTCTCCCGACACAGCCGAAGACGAACTGATTGCCGCGCTGACGTCCGTCGCCGCGGCGACCGCGCCATTCGCGGTACAACTCCAACCGCCGATGCAGTTCATGCAAAGCACGGTGGTCGTGATGCCGATCGATCCCAACGGTCCGATCCGCGCGCTGCACGAGCGGATCAAGTCGAGCGGGTTGTCGCACGCGCGGCCCCGCTTCACTTTCACACCCCACGTCACGTTGAGCTTCTACCCCGAGTTGTCGCGCGACGCGCTGCGCGAGCTGACGCGTTTTCGCGTGAAGGAACCGATCACGATCGACCGGATTCAGGCGTATCGTGCGGTCGACCTCACGCGATCGATCTGCGTCGTCGACCTGCCGCTGGGCACAGCCACATGACCGAATCGGCCACGCGCTCCGCGGGCCTCGAGCGTCCGGCGATTCTCGACGCCATCGAATCGGACGCCGATCCCGGCGTGGGCCGCGCTTTCGCCGAGGTGATCGCGGGCTATCTGGCCGAGACGCGCAATCGCGAGACGCGCGTCACGACTCGCCACACACCCGAAGCGATCGCCGCGCGATTCGACGAGCCGCTTCCGCGCGACGGACACTCGATCGACTCGATCGTCGAACGCATTCGCGGCGAGGTCGTCGCCGAGTCGAATCACCTGTGGCACCCGCGCTACGTCGGACACCAGAATTCGGGTCCCCTCCCCGCCGCCATCTGGACCGAGTCCGTGACCGCGGCGCTCAATCAGTCGATCGCCGTGTTCGAGATGTCGCCGGTCGGGACGATTCTCGAACACCGGGTCATCGCATGGCTGTGTGCGCTCGTCGGCTTTCCCGCCGGCGCGGGCGGGACGTTCACGAGCGGCGGCACGGAGGCGACGTTCACCGCGCTGCTCGCCGCGCGAAGCGCCGCGATGCCGAATGCGTGGACCGACGGCGTCGGCGCGGATCCGCCGACGCTGCTCTGCGGCGAGCACGCGCACTACGCCGTCACTCGCGCCGCGGCGCAGTTGGGGCTCGGCATGCGCAACGTTCGCGTGATCGCGTCGCGCGGTTACGCGATGGATCCGTCGGCGCTCGAACGGGCACTCGGTGATCTCGCGCGCGACGGCCGTCGCGTGATGGCGGTCGTCGCGACGGCCGGCTCGACGGCCACCGGGTCATTCGACGACCTCGACGAGATCGCAACGTCTTGCGAGCGCCACGGCGTCTGGCTGCACGTGGACGCCGCGCACGGGGGCTCGGCGCTCTGGTCCGCGCGGCACAAGCATCGGCTGCGCGGTATCGAGCGCGCCCGCTCGGTTGCCTGGGACACGCACAAGATGATGCTGATGCCGAGCCAGGCCGGAATGCTTCTGGTGCGCGACGAGCGAGACCTGGAGGCCGCGTTCTCGCAGCGCGCTCCATATCTGTTTCACGACGCGCGCGGCGAGCGGGTCTGGGATCAGGGGACGCGGAGCTTCATGTGCACGCGACGCGCCGACGTGCTCAAGGTTTGGGTCGGGCTCCAGCGCTACGGCGCGGCCGGGATGGAGCAGCTCTACGACTACTTCTGCGCGCTCGCCCGCTGCGTCTACGACGAGATCTCGGCGCGCGACGATTTCGAGGCGCTGCACGAACCCGAAGGCAACATCCTCTGTTTCCGCTACGTGAGCGACGGGTCGCGAAGCGACGAGGAGCTCGATGACCTCAACCGCCGGATTCGCGAGCGGTTCAACGCGTCGGGCGAAGGGTGGATCACCGCGACAATGCTCGACGGCCGCCGCGTGCTTCGCGTGACGATGATGAACCCGCGCACGACCTCGTCGGACGTGAGGGCGATCATCGACGGTCTCGCCGCAATCGGCGCGGGTCTCTAGCGGTCCACCGGTCCACGGGTCCACCGGTCCACCGGCTTACATCGCCTTCTTGATCGCCCCCTCGAGGTCCTGCGTTCCGCCGAGCCCCGTGTAGACGACCTTGCCGGTCTTGTCGATGACCACGACGAAGGAAGTCGCCGGGACGTCGTACGCATTCGTCGCGTTTCCCTTGGTGTCGAAGAACTGATCGCCCGGCAGGCCGTGCTTCTCGACGAACGCCTTCACGCGATCGGGTGTCTCGTTCACCGACACCGCGACGCCGATGAACTTGACGCGGCCGGCGTACTTTTTCGACACCGAGAGCAGCGTCGGCTCGAGCTCCTTGCAGTTCGGGCACCACACCGCCCAGAACTCCATCACCACCGGCATCTTCCCGATGTACGCCGAGAGGTCGGCTTCCTTCCCATCGAGCGTCGCGACCTTGGCGCCGGGCGCCATGCTGCCCCTTTCGATTCCGAGATCCTGCGCGGAAACCTCGCGCGGCGCGGCAAACGTCATCGCCAGGGTGGAAGCGACGAACGCGGCAATTCGAGCGACTCTCATCGGATCAATTCTCGGATGTGTTCGAATCAGAAGAGCAGTTGGCCCATCTTCACCAAGTAGTACTCGGCGGCGATCACCATCACGAGCGCGAAGAAGCGCTTGATCCAGACCATCCAGACGCCGGCGCGCGGCAACCGCGCGATCGTGCCGGATGAGACGCCGACGAACACCAGCAAGGTGCACATTCCCAGCGAGAACACCAACAGGTAGACGAAGCCGAGCAAGGCGCTCTTCGTCGACGCCACCCACGTCAGCACCGCCGCCATCACCGGTGCCGAGCAAGGCGCCGCCACGAGACCCGACATCGCGCCCATGGCAAAGGCGCCCGAAAGCCGTCCCGTGCTCCCGACGTTGCTTGCCCGTTCGACGATCGCCGACGGAAGCCTGACGTGGATGACGTCCAGCATGGCCAACGCCGCGATCAGCAACAGGTTCGCCATCGCGAGGTAGAGCCACGGATTCGTACTCACGGTGCCAAAAAGCGTTCCGGTCATCCCCGCGAACAGCCCCAGCGCCGAGTAAACCAGGGCGAGCCCCAACACGTAGGTGAGGGTGAGGGCGATCGGCCGCGACCTCGAGGGCTTTGTACCACCCGCGGGCGCCGCGACCGACGTCCCGCCGACGATCGCCGCGGTAATCGGGATCATCGGGTAGATGCACGGCGTCAGGCTCGTCAGCACGCCGCCCGCGAAGACGAAGGGGATCGCCCTCAGCGGGTTGCCGGATAGATCGGGAAGAAAGGTCTGCAGGACCACGCGGGCTTAACGGAGTGAAGGAAGCGGGCGTCGATCTATCAAACGGCGGACAGGTTGACGGGTGGACAGGGCGACGGGTAAACAAATCGACCCGTCGTTACCGGTTCACCGGTTCACCGGTCCACCGGTCCACCGGTCCACCGGTCCACCGAGGTAAGGTATGACCAAAACAACCGCGATAACAATCACGCTCGCCGCGGCAGCGATCCTCATCGCGGCGCGGCAGGCGAAACACGCGGCCGCGCAGGGCGTGGGGGCCGTCGCGCAGCAATCGCCGGGGGCCATGGATAGCGCGCGCATGGCCGGGATGGCCGACCACGCGATGAGCGGGCCCATGGACGAAAACATGATGAAGCACATGGAGCTCACGCCGGTTCGCGCGGCGACTCACGGCGACACCGTGCGCGCCATGCGTCTGGCCGGTGAACTGAAGCAGGCCATCGCGAAATACTCCGATACCGCCGCGGCCGTCGCCGATGGCTACAAGATGTTCCTGCCGAACGTGAAGCAGCAGAAGGTCTACCACTTCACGAACTACGGCCGCGCCTTCATGGAGGCGTTCCGCTTCGACCCGGCCAAGCCGACGTCGATCCTCTATTCGCGAGGCGCCGACGGGAAGCTCAGGCTCGTCGGCGCGATGTACACGATGCCGAAGAACGCGAGCCTCGACCGGCTGAACGACCGGGTCCCGCTCGGCGTCGCGCGATGGCACAAACACGTGAATTGGTGTCTGCCGAAGAGAGGCAGCGAATCGCGCTCCCTCGAGCGCAGGAATGGACAGCCCGTCTTCGGCCCGGAGAGCCCGATCGCGACCAAGGCCGAATGCGACGTGGTCAACGGCGATTTCCATCCAAACTTGTTCGGCTGGATGATCCACGCCAATGTCGTCGAGGGACACGACCTCGCGTCGATCTGGGGCGACGACCACCATAGCGAACCGCACGAGCACCGGTGAGCTCGACCAAAAGCACATAGTTGACAAAGTCAACCAATCGGCCGATCGTGATTTCGTCGCCACTGGAGACGAAGCCATGCGGCCGATCGATCAGCGCGCCGACGTCGTTCGCCGTTTCAACCGGTTCTACACACACCGCATCGGGGCGCTCGGCGCCGCGCACCTCGGCAGTGAGTTCTCGCTCACCGAGGTCCGGGTTCTGTACGAGCTCGCGCACGGCGATCGAACGACCGCGAGCGGCATCGCCTCCGCGCTGGAGATCGACCGCGGCTACCTGAGCCGCGTGTTGCGCGCGTTCAAGCGACGCGGTTTGATCACCACGCGCCGCGACGCCGACGATCGACGCCACACTCACCTCGCGCTCACCACGGCCGGACGCAACGCCTTCGCGCCGCTCGACCGAAAGGCGCGCGACGAGGTCGTCCGAATGCTGGAGCCGCTGAGCGACTCACGGCAGCGCCGCATGGTGAGCGCGATGACGACCATTCGCGGATCGCTCGAACCGCGCTCGAGGCCGGCGGCGCGTCAGATCGAGCAGCCCTACACACTTCGCTCACATCGTCCAGGCGACATGGGCTGGATCGTGCACCGGCACGGCGCCCTGTACCAGGCCGAGTACGGTTACGACGAGCGGTTCGAGGCCCTCGTGGCGCGGGTCGTCGCCGATTTCATCGAGCACCTCGACCCCGCCCGCGAACGCTGCTGGATCGCCGAGCGAAACGGGGAGACCGTGGGCTCGGTGTTCGTCGTCGCGAAGTCGACGCAGGTCGCGAAGCTTCGGCTCCTGCTGGTCGAACCGTCGGCGCGCGGGCTCGGCATCGGAAAACGGCTCGTCGACGAGGTCGTGCAGTTTGCGCGCGGGGCCGGCTACCGAAAGGTCGTCCTCTGGACGCAAAGCGAGCTGACCGCAGCCAGGCGGATCTATCACGCCGCTGGTTTTCGTTGCGTCCGCGAGGAATCTCATCGGTCGTTTGGCACGCCGGCCGTGGCTGAGATCTGGGAGCTCAAACTCTAGATTGACCGGGGGTGCGGAGGCGGTGTGCGGAGAACGGGAACGAGTGCGGGGGCGGCGTGCGGAGGAACTGGCACGAGCGGAGGCGGCGTGCGGGGAACTGGAACGAGTGCCGAGGCGGAGTGCGGAGAACTGGAACAGTGAGGTGTTCGGCGATCCGCTAAATTCCGACCGCTGATGCTGTCCCGGTCCACCGGTCCACCGGTCCACCGGTCCACCGGTCCACCGGTCCACCGGTCCACCGGTCCACCGGTCCACCCATCCACCCGTCCACCCGTCTCACGTGCCTCCTCCGACGTTCATCTATGTCATGAAAGACCTGCGCAAGGTCGTCCCGCCGTCGCGGGAGATCTTGCGTGGCATCTGGCTCTCCTTTTACGACGGCGCCAAGATCGGCGTCCTCGGCGCGAACGGAGCGGGAAAGTCCTCTTTGCTCCGCATCATGGCCGGGGTCGACCACGACTTTCAGGGCGAAGCATGGGCGCGCGAGGGCACGCGCGTCGGCTTCCTGCCGCAAGAACCACAGCTCGATCCGTCCCTCGACGTCAAAGGCAACGTCGAGCTCGCGGTCAAAGCGCAGCGCGCGCTGCTCAAGGAATTCGAGGACATCTCGATGATGTTCGCCGAGCCGATGGAGGACTCGGCAATGGACAAGCTGCTCGCCCGTCAGGCGCGCGTGCAGGAACAGATCGACGCGCACGACCTGTGGAACCTCGACAACAAGATCGAGGTGGCGATGGACGCGCTGCGTTTGCCGCCCGCCGACGCCGACGTGACGAAGCTCTCGGGCGGCGAGCGCCGGCGCGTGGCGCTGTGCCGCGTGTTGCTCGAGGAACCGGACATGCTCCTCCTCGACGAGCCCACGAACCACCTCGACGCCGAGAGCGTCGCGTGGCTCGAGCGCTACCTGCACGACTTTCCCGGCACGGTGGTCGCCGTCACGCACGACCGTTACTTCCTCGACAACGTCGCGGGATGGATTCTCGAGCTGGATCGCGGCTACGGGATTCCGTACGAGGGCAACTACACGTCGTGGCTCGAGCAGAAGAAGACGCGCCTGGCCACCGAAGAAAAGACCGAGTCGGCGCGCCAGCGAACCCTGCAGCGCGAGTTGGATTGGGTGCGGCTTGCGCCGCGCGCCCGGCAAGCAAAAAACAAGGCGCGCGTCCAGAAGTACGAAGAAATGGTCGCCGAGGAGACGGCCGAAAAGATCCTGCAGCACGAGATCGTCATTCCGCCGCCGCCGCGGCTCGGCAACGACGTCGTCACCACCAAGGACCTTCGGAAAGGATTCGGCGACAAACTGCTGATCGACGGACTCACGTTCGCGCTGCCGCGCGGCGGGATCGTTGGCATCATCGGTCCGAACGGCGCCGGAAAGACGACGCTGTTCAAGATGATCGTCGATCAGGAGGAGCCGGATTCGGGATCGCTCAAGGTGGGCGAGACGGTGCAGATCGCCTATAGCGATCAGAATCGAACGCTCGACGGCGACAAAACCGCGTGGCAGGAAATCTCCGGCGGCCAGGAGGTGATCACGGTCGGGAAGAAGGAGCTCAACAGCCGCGCGTATCTGTCGAGCTTCAATTTCAAGGGCACGGATCAGCAAAAGAAAGTCGGTCTGCTGTCCGGCGGCGAGCGGAATCGTCTGCACCTCGCGAAAACGCTCATGAGCGGCGGCAACCTGCTCCTCCTCGACGAACCGACGAACGACCTCGACGTGGACACGCTGCGCGCGCTCGAGGACGCGCTCGTCGATTTCGCCGGATGCGCCGTCGTGATCTCCCACGACCGGTGGTTCCTCGACCGCATCGCGACGCACATCCTCGCGTTCGAGGGGAACAGTGAAGTGATCTGGCACGAGGGCAACTATCAGTCGTACGTCGAAGACCTCCACAAGCGAAAGGGCGCCGACGCCGACCAGCCCCATCGCGTCGCGTACAAGAAACTCGTCCGGACCTGATCGGCGACGTCGGCGGCGTCTCGGCCCGCGTACGCGCCGCCGCGGCGGTCGTCGTACTCAGGGTCTCGACCTCGCAGCGTGTCCTGACCTCGGAACGGATTCCACGCGTCGTGTCTTGAGTCCTCGAGGATAGATGACCGACATCGTCCGCTCGATTCGCATCGCGCTTCGCGGACTCGGCCGAACGCGCGCGTTCACCGCGGCCGCGCTCGCGATCCTCGGCCTGGGGATCGGCGCGGCCGTCGCCGTGTTCACGGTGTTTCGCGCCGTGCTGTACCAGCAAATCCCCGTGACCGATCCGGACCGCGTCGTTCAGATCTCGACCTACAGGGACCCGGCGGTCGAATTCGGGCTGGTCAAGAGCGACTTGAAAGTCGTGATGCAGCAAAGCCGCACGCTACGGAGCGTCGGCGGCTACGCGCATTGGGGAACGTCGCAAGGCCCGCTCGTCGACGGCGACCGTACGTTGACGCTCGGCCGCGTGGTCGTCAGCGGCGGTTTCTTCGACGTGCTCGGCGCGCGCCCCGCGGCCGGACGATTGTTGAAGCCCGAGGACGACGTGATGGGGGCGGCGCCCGCGCTCGTGATCAGTTATCAGAACTGGCAACAATGGTTCGGCGGGGATCCGAAGGTCGTCGGCCACCACTTGTACGAACCGTACTCGCAGCTCACGTACACGATCGTCGGTGTCGCGCCGGCCGGCCTCGATTTCCCGACTGGGGCCGGCTACTGGCTGCCGTGGCCGTCGCCTGACACCGGCAACACCGGCTTCAGCACGATCGCGATCGCGCGCCTGGCGCCGGGCGCGACGCCGTCCGCGGCGGCGAGCGAATTCGCGTCGATCATCAAGAGAACGTCGCTGCCGTGGCGCAGCGCCCAGTACGGGATCACCGGCGCCAAGGTCGTTCCATTCACGCAAGCGATGTTGGGAGACGCGCGCCCCGCGTTGATCGCGCTCACGGCCGCCGTGGTGCTCCTGCTCGTCATCGCCTGCGTGAACGTCGGCGGGTTGTTGCTGCTGCGGGCCGGCACTCGCGCGCGCGAGCTGGCGATCCGGCGAGCCTTGGGCGCGACGTACGGGGACGTCACGAGGCAGCTGCTCCTGGAGAGCGCCCTGCTCGCGGCCGGCGGGGGTGTGCTCGGCCTGTTGCTCGCGGTGAGCCTGATTCGGCTGCTGATCGTCCTCGCGCCGTCGCGGCTGCCGAGGCTCGACGTAATTGGGATGTCGGGCGCGCCGGTGCTCGCCGCGACCGGCGTGACGATTCTCGCGGTGCTGCTATTCGGCGTCGTGCCGTCATTGCTCGCCGCGCGCACCGACGTCGCGACGACGCTGCGGCTCGACGCGCGGTCGGGACGGGACTCGGCGGCACGGCGGCAATTCCGCCACGTGCTCGTCGCGGCGCAGACGACGCTCGCTCTGGTGATGCTCGCCGGCGGCGCGTTGCTGGCGCGCAGCCTCGCGCGCCTCGAGTCGGTCGACCTCGGCTACACGACCGATCACCTCACGCACCTCGCGACGTCATGGCCGTCGAAGAAATACGACTCGGTCTACAAGTACTATCCAGTCGGCGAAGACATTCTTCGGCGATGGCGCGCGATTCCCGGCGTCGTCGCGCTCACCCCGGAGTTGATTCCGCCGCTCGTCGGCGAGAACGTCTTCATCGCGCGGGTCGACAAGGAGGGCCAGTCGCCGAGCGAGTACGCGTCGAATCCGTTTTTCCCCGAGCTGAGCGGCGACAAGGATTACTTTCGGACGCTCGGGGCGCCGATCGTTCGCGGCCGCGCGTTCACCGATGCCGACCGAGAAAATGCTCCGCTCGTCGCGATCGTGAGCGAAATGGCGGCGAAGCGTCTGTGGCCGGGCGAGAATCCGATCGGCAAGCGCATTCACTATTTGTCGCGAGACAGCACGGCGTGGCGCACCGTGATCGGCGTCGTCGGCGACGCGCGCATTCGAGCACTACGAACGGCCGCACCGCTCATCTATGTGCCATGGCGCCAGATGGATTTCTGGCAGTTCTCGTTCGCGATGCGCACACGCGGTGACATCTCGGGCGTGCTGCCCGCGATGCGACAAGCACTTGCGGCGGTCGACCCGCAGCTGAAGCTCTGGTACGTACACCCGATGGACGAGCTCCTCGACGCGCCGCTCGCCCAGCCGCGAATGAGCGCGCTTCTCATGTCGGTCTTCGCCGTGGCCGCGCTGCTGCTCGCGGCGATCGGGCTCTACGGTTTGATGGCCTCGATCGTGCGCGAACGCACGCGCGAGCTGGGTATTCGCATGGCGTTGGGCGCGGAGCCCGAGCGGCTTCGGCGCGACGTACTGCTTCACGCGCTGAAGGTGTCCGGCATCGGCGCCGTCGTGGGCCTCGTCGCGGCGTTCGGCACGTCGCGAATGCTGTCGGCGATGCTGTTCGAGGTGACCCCCGCCGACCCGGTCGCGCTCGCCGCGGCGTGCGGCGTGCTGCTCGTCGTCGTCGTGATCGCGGCCTACGCCCCCGCGCGGCGCGCGACGCAGATCGACCCCGCGAAAGCGCTGCGCGCGGACTGAGAGACACGCGACGGCGCGGGTTCCCCGTCGGGGATTCGCCGACATCGTGTTGCCGCGCCCAACGAAGCTCGAGCCAAGAATTTTGCCAGGCTCCACCGAAGTGTGCGCGCCATCACTCGGCACTCATGTGAATTCTCACACGAGCGCGCGCCGAGGAACCAAAAACGTGCACGGAAGATTCACGGGGCAACGACGGCCCGATCCATGCTCGTGCTCGTGCGGCCGCCGCGACTCCGCTGGATCTCCCACACGCTTCGCGAGGGACACGACGTATGCAGCACACACGGACGACGTACGGAATCGCATCGCTGGCGGCGCTCGCGGCTCTCGCCGCGGCGTGCAGCGACTCGACGAGCGCAAACAGGTCGGCCAGTCAGCTGGCGTTCACGACAGGCCCCGCGCTCGGCGCGCAGGCCGACGCGGCCCCGATCACGATCGGCGGCCACACGCTGGATCTGAGCGCGGTGACGATCACGGTCTCGCGCGCCGAGCTCAAGCCGGCCGCGGCGGCGGTCTGTGCCGACGACAATGAAGGCGCCGACGACGATCGAAGCCCAAGCGGCAACGCGAGCGCCGACGACGGCCACAACGGCGGCGGCAACGACGACTGCGGTGAGATGAAGATCGGTCCGACGACGATCGACCTGCCGCTCGACGGCAGCGTGGTGGCGGTTCCAGCCGACGCGATTCCCGCGGGCACGTTCCAGGCGCTCGAGCTGCGCCTCGCGTTCATTCGCTTGCAGGGAACGTTCGACGGCAAGGCGTTCGACGTGACGCTTTCGACGCCGGTGCGCGGCGACATTCAGTTTGCGACTCCGCTGGTGGTGACGGCGGGAACGGCGACGTCGATCACGGTCACGGTGCCGGTCGCGACGTGGTTCACCAACGCCGACGGCTCGCTGCTGGATCCGTCGAAGCTCAACTCGACCCCGTCGTTGATGAGCCAGTTCGTGGGGCGGATCGGCGCGTCGTTCCACGCGTTCGAGGACGAGGACCACGACGGCCGCGACGATCACGACCACGGCGGACACGGATGACCGAGGGCGCCGTGCGCGCGTAGTTCCTGGCATCGAGGTGGTGGGGAGGGCATAACGCTGATACATTGTTCTCGGAAATTCATGAGAACAGGTTATGGCCATCAATCTCCGCCACCTCCGCCTGTTTGCCGCTGTCGTAGACCACGGCGGCTTCACAAAGGCGGCTGCGCAGCTTGGCCTCAGTCAGCCGGCGATCTCCAAGTCCCTCGCCGAACTGGAGCGCAGCCTCAACGTTCGTCTCATCGACCGTAGCGGTCGCTCGGCTCAGCTGACGCACGCGGGTAAGATCCTTCATGCCCGCGCACGTGAAATCTTTGGCGTGGAGCGACTTGCAGAGCGAGAGCTCAGGGAAGTCCGAGGTCTGAAACGCGGTCGCCTCAGGGTGGCTGCCAGCCCCACGATCGCGACCTATTTCCTTCCGCCGGTCCTGGCGAGATTCCACCGCCGTCGTCCGACGGTCCAAGTTCGATCGATCCAGGCCAATGACACAACTGTTCTTCAACTGCTGCTTGAGTCGCGCGTAGATGTCGCATTAGCAGACGATCCGCCGGCGCACGACCTTGTAGAAGCGATCTCCTGGCGCGACGATGAGCTGGTGGTCGTCGCTGCGCCTCAGCACGAGCTCGTGGCCCGCAGCCTCAACGCTCCCGGCGACCTGGCCGACTTTCCGTTCCTCGTGAACAAGCCTCGGTGCCCGATCAGACGGGCCGCCGAACGGGCACTCTTCGACCGGGGGGTCCGGCTCCGCCGGACGATGCGCATCGGCGGAACCGAAGCGATCAAACAGGGCGTCGCCGCAGGCCTCGGACTCGCCATCGTTTCGAGGGCGGCCGCGACGGACCTGCTCGCGCTGGGACGAATCGCGATTGTCCCTGTCGACGGACTCGTGATTCGCCGGACGCTCTGGCGGCTCAGGCTGCGGCGGCGCGTCGGGGGTATCAGTCCTGCTAGCCGAGAACTGGAGTTGCTGCTGGACGATGCGTCGAACGGCGACGTTGCATCAGACGCGACCGGCGTCTCCGATTTCGTGTCCCTCGATCAGGAGCGCCGCGCCGAAGGCGGAGACGCCCAGAGGCTATAAGTTCGAGGGACGTCAACAGAACGCGCGCGCCTATTGCGCACCCCGGAAATTCGACGATGACACGCTCGACCTCGCGCCGCCCTCGCAGTCGTTTTCGTTTCTCGAATCGCGTGACCCGGATCGCTCTCGCCGCGGGCGCCGCCGCGGCGGCCTGCCATCACCCACCACCGCCGCCGCCCACGCCACCGCCAGCACTCAGCGATTCGGGCGCAGCGGCACTCGCCTGGGTTGAGTCGCACGCCTCGCCGATCGCGCTTCACGATTCGACGCCGACCGCCGAGGAGCGACGCGGCATTTTCGCGCTGGCGGCCGGCGCGCGAATCCTCGGGCTCAGCGAGCTCACCGAGGGAACGGCCGAGTTCCCGGAGATCGTGCGTCGCACGCTGGTGACGCTCGCCGACTCCGGGTTCAAGGCGATCGCGGTCCAGGCGCCCATGCCCGAGGCGATGGAGATCGATCGCTACGTGCGCGGTGGCACCGGCGACATTCGACGGCTCCTCCGGGCGCTCGGATCCTGGCGGTTCGAGACGCGCGAGATGATTGCGTTCGTGGGCGCGCTGCGCGAATGGAACCACGCGCATCCCGACAAACAGATCGACTTCTACGGTTTCGAGATCCCGACCGCCGAGCTCGCCGTTCGTACCATCGTGACTCTTCCGGATTCGGTGATCGACCCGGCCACGCGCGGTTGGCTGACGCGCAACTATGGATGCGTGTCGGAAAACGAATCGGCGCACTTCGGCCTCGAGGGGCGCGCCGCCGACAGTTCGTTCTGGAACGCCTGCGCGCCCGCGACGCGCGCCGCGGTCGACAGCGTCGTGGCCGCGCGCGCGCGCGCGAAGACTCCATCCGCCACGAGCGAGTTGGCGTATGCCGAACAGATGGCGCGTCTCATCCAGCATCACGTATCGGTCGGCCTGCGACATCTGCCGCGCCAGGAAGGCAACGCCGAACACGTGATGTACCTGGCGAACCTCTTCGGGCCGCAGGGACGCATCGTCCTCTGGGGCGGCGACGTCGAGATGGGACGCCTCACGCTCGAGCGAACGACGATCCAGACCGGCGTCCCGCTCGAGAAGCGCCTCTCGACCGGCTATCGGGCGGCGGCGTTCGCGGTCGGCGGCGGTACGATCCGGGCTCGCGTGCCATCCGTGTCGAACCGCTCCGGCGGCGGGCGTGGCAGCGGAGAGCCGGGCTTCTCCGACACGCGCGTCGCGCGTCCGACGCAGGACTCGTACGAAGACGTGCTGAATCGCGTCCGGGCGGCCTCCGGTGACGCGTTCTGGCTGGACGCGCGGAGTCTTCCGAGCGACAAAGCCGGCGGTTGGCTGCGCGGGCCCCGGCAAATGCGCCTCATCACCGAGCTGTACTCACCCGTACTGCCAGGTGCGTTCGAAACGACGATCGAGTTGCCGACGAATTTCGACGCGATCGTGTTCGTGAAGACGCCGACGCCCGCGCATCAGTGATCCGAGGCGCGCTGGGCGGGCACTCATGTTGCCACTCAGGACGCTGACATGTTCGTTTCCGACTTCGCGATCAGGAGGCCGATCGTCACGGTTGTGACGATGATCGCGCTCGTCGTGTTCGGGGCCGCCGCGCTGGCGAAGCTCGACACCGACGAGTTTCCGGCCATCGACGCGCCGATCGTTTTCGTGGCCATCGCCTACCCCGGCGCGGCGCCGGACGTCGTCGAGCGCGAAGTCCTCACGCGCATCGAAGACAAGATTTCCGGCATCAGCGGCGTCGACAAGATCAACTCGACGGCGACCGACGGCTTCGCGCAAATCATCGTCCAGTTCGTGTTTTCGAAGCCGGTCGACCAGGCGACGCAGGACATCCGTGACGCCATCTCCGCGGTGCGCGCTCAACTTCCGGCTGAAATCCTCGAGCCGATCATCCAGCGCTTCGATCCGAACCAGCTGCCGATCGTGTCGCTGGCGCTCACCTCGAGCGTACTCTCGCCGCCGCAGCTCACGCAGATCGCCGACCAGACGATCGCCGGCGAGCTGCGCGCGATCGCGGGCGTCGCGCAGGTGAACGTGGTCGGCGGCGACAGCGCGCAGCTCAACGTCAACGTCCGCCCGAACGACCTCGCGGCGCTCGGCGTCGGCATCGATCAGGTCGTAGCCGCGCTTCGCGCGCAGAACCTCGCGGCGCCGGTCGGCAACGTGAACAGCGCGCTCGAGCAGCGGTCGATCCGCCTGGAAGGGCGGCTCGACCGCCCGGAGGACTTTTCCGCGCTCGTCATCTCCGCGCGGAACGGGCAGCTCGTCACGCTCGGCCAGGTGGCCGGCGTCGAGGCGGGGGCCGCGGAGCCGCTGTCGGCCGCGTTCTACAGCGGACGCCAGGCGATCGGTCTCGACATCGTGAAGTCGCGCGAGTACAGCACGACGGCCGTGGCCGATCGCGTGCGGGCGCGCGTCGACGGCCTGCAGCGCCTCATGCCGCCCGGCACGCGGATCGAGATCGTGCGCGACGCCGGCGTGCGCGTTCGCAACTCGGTCCGCAACGTGAAAGAGGCGCTCGTCGAAGGCGCGCTGCTCACGGTGCTCGTGGTGTTTCTATTCCTGAATTCGTGGCGATCGACCGTGATCACCGGCCTCGCGCTCCCGGTGTCCGTGCTGTCGGCGTTCGTCCCGTTGTTGATGCTCGGCTTCACGCTCAACACGATGTCGCTGCTCGGCCTGTCGCTCGCGATAGGCATTCTCATCGACGACGCGATCGTCGTGCGCGAGAACATCGTGCGGCACGTCGAGATGGGCGCCGACCACATGGCCGCCGCGCACGAGGGGACCGACGAGATCGGTCTCGCCGTGGCGGCGACGACGTTCTCCATCGTCGCCGTGTTCGTGCCGGTGGGCTTCATGCCAGGGGTGGCCGGGCAATGGTTCAAACCCTTCGCGCTGACGATCGCGGCGGCCGTACTCGTGTCGCTCTTCGTGTCGTTCTCGCTCGACCCGATGCTCTCGGCGTACTGGGCCGATCCGCAGCTCGAGGCTCACGAACGTCGGAATCCGATCGCGCGCACGCTCGAGCGGTTCAACGTGTGGTTCGACCGCCAGGCCGACCGATACAAATCGCTCATCGCCTGGGCGCTCGACCACCGCTGGACGATGATCGCCCTCGCGGCGGCGTCGTTCGTGTTCGCGATCGTCCTCCAGGTAGCGTTCGGCGGGTTCGCCTTCGTGCCGGTGACCGATCAGAGCGAATTGAACATCGCCATCGAGACGCCACCGGGGTCGAACCTCGACTACACGTCACTCAAGGCCGAAGAGATCGCGCGAATGATCCGTGCGCGCCCGGAAGTCGCGTACACGTACTCCACGGTGGGCAGTACGAGCGGCTCGTCGGAGGCGGACAACGCCACGGTCTACGTCCGGCTCAAGCCGAAGAACCAGCGTTCGATAAGCCAGGACGACCTCGGCCAGATCCTCCGCACCGACATGCGACAGGTCGGCGGCGCGACCGCATTCACGTTCGCGTCCGGATTCGGCGGTGCGCAGAAGCAGTTACAGCTTCAACTCCAAGGTCCCGACCAGGCTGTGCTCAACGGCTACGCCGACCGGATCGCAAAAATCGTCGCGGCCGTCCCGGGCGCGGTCGACGTCGGGCTGTCGACGAAGGGACAAAAGCCCGAATTCAACGTCCGCGTCAACCGAGGGTTGGCCGGCACGCTCGGCGTGAGCGTGAGCCAACTCGCAGCCTCGCTGCGGTTCGCGTTCGCCGGCGTCGACGCGGGCACGTGGGTCGACCCGGCGGGAATTTCGCGCTACGTGCACGTACGGCTCGTGCCGTCGGCGCGCGAGAACGCCGCCGACCTCGGCCAACTCCCCGTCCTCGTGACGCCGGCGCAAGCTGGCGCGGCCGGGGCGGCCGTCACCGGTGGCGGGATGCCGCAGTTCGTGCCGCTCCGCCAGATCGCGGACATCACGCCGAGCACCGGGCCGTCGCAGATCGACCACTATCAGCGCGAACGCGTCGTGACGATCGGCGCGAACGTGGAAGGCGCGTCGCTCGGCAACGTGTCGCGGACGGTGCTCCAGGCGGTGAACAAGGTGCCGCTGCCACCGGGATACCATATCTCACTCGGCGGCGAGACGGAGAGCCAGAACGAAGTCTTCGGCAACATCTTCATCGCGCTCGGCATCGCCGTGATGCTCATGTACCTGATCCTCGTCGTGCAGTTCGGATCGTTCCTGGATCCGCTGGCGATTCTCGTGTCGCTGCCGCTCTCGTTGATTGGGGTCGTGCTCGCGCTGCTGGTGACGCGCGACACGCTCAATCTCATGAGCCTGATCGGCGTGATTCTGCTGATGGGGATCGTGGCGAAGAATGCGATTCTTCTGATCGACTTCGCGAAGTGGTCACACCATGGACGGGGGCTGGACCGGCGAAGCGCGCTGATCGAGGCGGGGCGAATCAGATTGCGACCGATTCTGATGACGACGCTCGCACTGATCGCCGGCATGCTGCCGGTGGCGATGGGACTCGGTGAAGGCGCGGACTTCCGCGCGCCGCTCGGGCGCGCGGTGATCGGCGGCGTGATCACGTCGACGGTGCTGACGCTCGTCGTGATTCCGACGGTGTACGAGATTCTCGACGAGTGGCGCGAGCGCGTGTTGGCGCGATTCGGCCGGAAGGCGCGCGCGCGTCTGCCCGCGTCAGTGCCGGAGGCGGTGCCTGAGCCCGGCGACTAGCCCGGTTTAGCGAAGTCGAATACGGACGAGCACGCATGGCGACCCGGCTCGGCCGGCGCCACCGGAGCGGTGCGTACGGATCTTGCCAATGGTGGAGGCGGCCCTGGAGAGCCCGGGGCGTCTCAACCGTGCGGAGGAATCCATGTCGAACCGCCCTGCTCGAAGCATGGCAATCGTGAGCGCGTGCGCCCTGACGGTGATGTGGGCGGCGTGCTCGAAGAGTGCGAAGGACTCGGATACGCTGGCCGCGATGGACACGACGGCGAAGTCCGCGGCGGCAACGCCGATACCTGACACGACCGCGGCGCCGACGGCCGTGCTGACCGACGTCAACATCGTCGCGCTTCTCGACGAAGCGAACGCGGGCGACAGCGCGCTGGGCAAGCTTGCGTCGACCAAGGGCACGAGCGCGGCGGTGAAGGAATTCGGGCGGGACATGGCGCGCGACCATCACAAGCTGCGCGAGGCGGGACAGGCGGTGGCGAAGAAGGAAAACCTCGCGCCCCAGGCGCCCTCGAACGACACGCTGGCGACGGCAGCGACCAAGATGCAGGACAACCTGACGTCGATGGCAAAGGGGAAAGACTGGGACAAGGCCTACATCGACAACGAGGTCGCGGTTCACCAGTCGGTGCTGAATCTGCTGCAGACCGCGAGCACCGCCGCACAGGACACGTCGCTCAAGGCGCTGATCGCGAAGGCGCAGCCGACGATTCAGGCGCACCTGGAGAAGGCGCAGTCGATCCAGTCGAAGCTGGCGGGCGCGGCGACGACGGATTCAGCGAAAAAGCCGTAAGGCGCAAAAGGCCCCACGGCGAAGAGCGAAGAGAGGCGAGAGAGTAAGAGCGAAGGCGCCTGAGGGGGCGAAATCGTCGAACGGCGATAGGGGCGTCAAGAGCGAATCGGGTAGTTCCCGACCTCGCGCTTGACGCCCCTCTCGCTGTTTGGAGCCTTCGGAGTGCGGCCTCTTCGGAGTTTGGCCCCTTCGGACCTTAGGCGCCCCTTCGCCGTCCGGCCGTTTGCCTCCCTAGAAGTAAGTAGGTACTTGCATCCACGCCAGGTCGGCCTTAGGATGCCCGCCATGGACATCCGTGACCGAATCCTCGAAGCCGCGAAGCGAGTATACGCCCAGCACGGCTTCCGGGGCGCGACGACGCGCCTCATCGCGATCGAAGCAGACGTCAACGAAGTCACCCTCTTTCGAACGTTCGGCTCCAAGGCCGCGCTGTTCGAATCGTTGATGGCTGCGCACAACGCGCAATCCCCCATCCCGCGCCTCCCTGACGACCCGGCAGATCCCGTGAAGGAACTGACGGACTGGGTTCGGCGGGTGCTCACCCACATGCGGGAAAACCGGGCGCTCATTCGCACCTCGGTCGGCGAGGCCGAAGAACGGCCCGGCGCCGCGGTGACGATGTGCGAGGGCCCGACGTGCGCGGGGCGGATTCTGTCGGACTACATGCGCCGGCTCCAAGCCCAAGGCTTGGCCGATCGCGACGTCGACGTCGAAACCGTTCGCGCGATGCTCCTGAGCGCGATGTTCGGCGACGCGATTTGCCGGGACATGATGGACCACGTGTTCCCCGAACCTGAATCAGAAGCGGCGGCGAAATACGTAGGCATCGTCGTCCGCGCGCTCGGCATCGACCGTGCGCGCCCATTGCAGGTCGCGCGATCGGCCGCCGGAGACTGACGCGCTCGCATGACTTCTTACCCACCGAGTCCCATGAAGACCGAAGGACATTCCCACTTCGCGCGAGCCGGGTTCGCGCTCGCCACGGCGCTCGCCACGGCGCTCGCCACGGCGCTCGTCTACGCCGGTCCGCTCGCCGCACAACAACCGCCCCCCCCAGCCGCAGGCGCGGCCGTCGGAGCCACCGTTCGGCTCTCACTCGACGACGCGCTGCGGTTGGCGGAGGCGCAGAGCCCCAACATCGAAGTCGCGCGGTCGAGCGTCGTGCGCGCCACGGGGCAGCGCTACCAGGTGCGCAGCCAGTTCTTCCCGCAGCTCAACGCGACGGCCGGGTACAACAAGACGCTCGAGTCGCAGTTTTCGAGCTTCTCCGGGACTGCGACGCCGGTCGACACCACGCCGAAACTGGAAGCCCTCTGCACGCCGAATATCCCGGCCAACGCGACGCCCGATCAGCGGCTCGCCGCGCTGGCGCAATCGTCCTCGTGCCAATCGTCCACTTCCGGTGTCGGATTCGACTTGAGCAAGACGAGCTTCGGTGCCAAGAACCAGTGGACGCTCGGGCTCAACTTCTCGCAGAACGTCTATACCGGCGGCCGAATCTCGGCGCAGGCGGACGCCGCGAACGCGCAGCTCTCGTCGGCGACCATCGAGGTCTCGGCGCAGCGCGCGCAGGCGGCGCTCGACGTGACGTCGGCGTACTATGACGCGGCGCTCGCCGAGCAGCTCGTGGCGATCGCCGATTCGTCCGTGGCGCAGACGGAAGTCGTGCTCGCGCAGACGAGAGTCGCGCGCCAGGTCGGCAACGCCGCCGAGTACGACCTGCTGCGCGCGCAGGTAACCCACGACAACCAGCTGCCGGCCGCCATCCAGGCGCGGTCGAACCGGGAGGTCGCGTACCTGCGACTCAAGCAGCTGCTCAACATGCCGCTCGACAACGTCGTGCAGCTCACGACGCAGATCGAGACGCCCCAAGGCGGGGGCCCGAACCTGCCGTCGATCGCGTCGACGACCGTCGACACGTCGGTCTCGGGGCGCGCGCCGGTGCGCGAGCTCGACGAGGCCGTGCGCGCGTCCGAGGCGCAAATCAGGGTCGCGCGCGCGGAGCGGATCCCGACGCTCGCGATCGTGTCCGCGTTTCAACGGCTCTACTTCCCGCAACAGCTCTTTCCGAGCTCGAATTTCGGCGTGAACAACTGGACGGTCGGTCTCCAGACGAGCTTCCCGATTCTCGACGGCGGGCGGATCAAAGGCGACCAGCTGATTGCGGAGGCCGGCGTGAAGCAGGCGCGCGCGCAGCGCGAGCAGACGCGCCAGTTCGCGGCGCTCGACACACGCGTCGCGTTGAATCAGCTCGCGGAAGCACAGTCCACGTGGGAAGCGAGCAAGGGTACCGCCGAGCAGGCGCAGAAGACCTACGCGATCGACGAAGTGAGGTTCCGCGAAGGCATTTCCACGCAGACGGATCTCACGCAGTCGCGGCTCCTGCTCGAGCAGTCGCGTGCGAACCGGGCGATGGCGGCGCGCAACCTCGCCGTGGCGCGCGTTCGACTCGCGCTGTTGCACGACCTGCCGATCCAACAAACCGGAACAGGCGCGGTCTCGGCCCAGAACGCGACGGGCCAGCAGCAAGCGCAACAGCAGCAGCAATCCCAACAACAAACGAACTCGTCAAATCAGGCCGCGCGCACACCAAGCGCCGGTGGAACGACAGGGAGCATTCAACCATGAACGGAAAGAAGAGCGCAACACGCCGCGGATTGACCACCCCCACCCTCGCGGTGTTGTCGTTGGCGCTCGTGACGGTGGTGGGGTGCAAGGGCGCCCCGGCGAGCAAGGCGGCGACCACGCCGCCGGCGATGCTCGTCGGTCCTGAGAACATCGCGGTAGTAAAGGGCGAGCAATTGCGTTCCGGTCCGGCGATCTCCGGCACGCTGCAGCCCGAGGAGCAGGCCAACGTTCGCGCCGAGGTCGGCGGCACGATCCTGAAGACGCTCGCCGAGGCGGGTCAGCGCGTCTCGCGCGGCCAGACCTTGGCGCGCATCGACGACGCGACGCTCCAGGAAGCCGTGCTGTCGGCGCAGGCCGCTGCAACGACTGCGCAGAACACCGTCGATCTCGACAAGCGGCAGGTCGATCGCAACGCGGCGCTGCTCAAAGCCGGTGCGATCGCCGAGCGCGATCTGGAGATGTCGCAGAACCAGCTGTCGGCCGCACAGGCGCAGCTGGCGAACGCGAAGTCGATGCTCGCCAATGCCAACAAGCAGTTGAGCAAGGCGACGGTGGTCGCGCCGTTCACCGGCATCGTGAGCGCACGGCAGGTGAGCGCGGGCGACGTCGTGCAGTCCGGCGGCGCGCTGTACGTGATCGTGAATCCGGCGACGATGCGCCTCGAGGCGTCGGTGCCGGCGGACCAGCTGGCGGCAGTGCATCTCGGCGCTCCGGTGGACTTCACGGTCAACGGCTACCCGAATCGCGCGTTCACCGGTCACATCACGAGCATCAATCCGGTGGCCGATCCGGCGACGCGCCAGGTGCGGATCATCGTCTCGCTGCCGAATGAGAACGGCGTGCTGGTCGGCGGTCTCTTCGCCGACGGGCACGTGGCGAGCGACGTGCGCCGGGCGCCGGTCGTTCCCACCGCCGCAGTGGACGAGAGCGGGTTGAAGCCGTTCGTGATGCAGATCAAGAATGGGCTGGTGACCAAGACGGAAGTGGAGCTGGGCATTCGCGACGCGGCGACGGAAACGGTCGAGATCAAGAGCGGCGTGCAGCCGGGCGATACGATCCTGCTCGGTGCGGCGCGGGGCATCTCGGAGAAGACGCCGGTAAAGGTCAGCGCGGTCGCGGCTGACACGGAGCGCAAGCCATGATCATTTCAGATTTCGCAATCAAGCGGCCGCTCATCACCGTGGTGGCGATGGTCGCCATGGTGATCTTCGGCCTGTTCGCGCTGTTCAAGCTGAAGACGGACGAGTTTCCCGACGTGAATCCGCCGTTCCTGACGGTGGGTATCGTCTACCCGGGCGCGTCGCCCGACGTCGTCGAGAGCGAGGTGCTCAAGCCGGTCGAAGAGCAGATCGGCTCGATCTCCGGCGTCAAGCGCATCATGGGCAAGGCGTACGACGGCTACTCGATGGTCATGATCGAGTTCTTCTTCGACAAGGACCTGAACGTGGCGTCGCAGGAGGTGCGCGACGCGATCTCGACGATCCGCTCGGATCTGCCGACGGAGATGAAGGAGCCGATCGTCCAGAAGTTCAACGACACGGATCGGCCGATCATATCGCTCGCCATCTCGTCGACCGTCCTTTCACCGCCGGAGCTGACGCGGCTGGCCGATCCCGCGATCACGCGGGAGCTGCGCGCGCTTCCGGGCGTCGCCGACGTGCAGATCTTCGGCAAGGTCGAGCGTGAGCTGACGGTCGAAGTCGATCCGCACAAGCTCCAGGCGGCGAACATCAGCGTGGCCGAGGTGGTGCAGGCGCTTCAGTTGCAGAACCTCGCCGCGCCGGTGGGCCGGGTGAACGGCGACCTCGACGAACGGGCGATTCGTCTGCGCGGACGTCTCGAGAATCCGGCGGAGTTCGAGAACCTCGTCGTCGCCGATCGCAACGGCACGCTCGTGCGACTCGGGCAGGTCGCGACGATCAAGGACGCGACCGAAGAGCCGCGCACGCTCGCGCTCTACAACGGCAAGGAAGCGATCGGCATCGACGTCAAGAAGGCGAAGGGCTACAGCACGACCGACGTCGCCAATCGGGTCCGCGCGCGGCTCGCGGAGATCGAGCCCACGCTACCCAAGGGCACGAAGTTCGACCTGGTGAAGGATTCGGGCGAGCGCGTGGACCACGCGGTGAGCAACGTCGAAGAGGCATTGTTGCTCGGCGCCGGTCTCACCGTGCTGGTCGTGTTCCTCTTCCTGAATTCGTGGCGGTCCACGGTGATCACCGGCGTCGCGCTGCCCATCTCCGTACTGGCGAGCTTCATCGCGGTGTGGGCGCTCGGGTTCAAGCTCGAGACGATGTCGCTGCTCGGCCTGTCGCTCGCGATAGGCATTCTCATAGATGACGCGATCGTGGTGCGCGAGAACATCGTGCGGCACGTCGAGATGGGGAAAGACCATTTCCGCGCGGCGCACGACGGCACCGACGAGATCGGCCTCGCCGTCGCGGCCACGACGTTCTCGATTCTCGCCGTGTTCGTGCCGATTGGCTTCATGCCGGGCATCGGCGGGCAGTGGTTCAAGCCGTTCGCGCTGACGATCGCGTGCTCGGTGGCGGTGTCGCTGTTCGTGTCGTTCTCGCTCGACCCGATGCTCTCGGCGTACTGGGCGGATCCGCACAAGGCGCCGCACGAGCGCGGGTGGATCACGCGCCAGCTCGACAAGTTCAATCACTGGTTCAACGCGCGCGCGGAGGACTACAAGAAGGTCATCGCGTGGGCGCTCGACCACCGCGTGGCGATGATGATGATGGCGGCGCTCACGTTCGTCGCGTCGTTCTTCCTCCCGTCACGCGGATTGAGCGGGTTGGCCGCGGCGATGGTCGGCATCGCGATCGTCGTCTTCGGCTTCACGCGCAAGCGCATGCACTGGCTCGTGCGGACCGTCGTGACGGTGGTCGGACTGGGCGTGTTCTTCGTGCTTCCCCAGAAGGTGACGCCGGTTCGCACCGTGGGCACCGGGTTCTTCCCGGAGGACGACCGCGCCGAGTTCATCATGGCGCTCGAAACGCCGCCCGGCTCGAACCTCGAGTACACGCGGCTCAAGGCCGAGGAAGCAGCGCGGATCGCGCGCGCGCACTCCGAGCTGGTGCTGTACACGTACACGACGCTCGGCAACCAGGCGACGGGAGGCGTGGACGAGGGGAACATCTACGTTCGCCTCGTGCCCAAGGACAAACGGACCATTTCCGCGGAGCAGTTCGCCGAGGTGCTGCGCCACGAGACGAAGCAGATGTCGGGCGCGACCATCTCGGTGTTCACGAACGACTTCAACGGAGGCTTCAAGACGATCCAGCTCCAGCTCCGCGGCCAGAACGTCGCCGCGCTGGCGCAGGCGGCCGACATGGTGAAGGCCGCCGTCGAGAAGATTCCGGGCGCCGTCGATATCGGGTTGTCGACGAAGGGACAGAAGCCGGAGCTCGAGATCGACTTGAATCGCGGCGTGGCCGGCTCGCTGGGCCTTACCGTGGGGCAGGTCGCGCAATCGCTCCGCCCTGCATTCGCCGGGGTCGACGCGGGCTACTGGATCGACCCGACCGGCAAGTCGCGCAAAGTCACCGTGCGCCTGACGCCCGAGTCGCGCCAGCGCGCGTCGGACCTCGAGCGTCTGCCCATGATCGTCGTGGGGCCGAACGGCATTCCGGCGACGATGCCGCTGGGTCAGGTCGCATCGATCAAGTCGGGCATCGGACCGGCGATCATCGACCATCTCAATCGTGAACCGGTCGTGACCGTCGAGCTGAACACGTCGGGACGCGCGGCCGGCGACGTCACGGCGGACATCCAGGCGTTCCTCAACAGGGCGCGGCTTCCCGCCGGCGTGCACTACACGATCGGCGGCGACGCCGAGTCCCAGCAGGAAGTCTTCGGCCAGATTTTTTCGGCGCTCGGGCTCGCGGTGTTGTTGATGTACCTCATCCTCGTCGTTCAGTTCGGATCGTTCGTCGATCCGGTCGCGATCCTCATGTCGCTGCCGTTGTCGCTGATCGGCGTCCTGATGTCGCTCGCCATCACGGGAATGACGATCAACATCATGAGCTTGATCGGCGTGATCCTGCTCATGGGCATCGTGGCGAAGAACGCCATTCTGCTGATCGACTTCGCGAAGTGGGCGCGCGAGGAGCGGGGTGTTCCGCTGCGCGAGGCGTTGATTCAAGCGGGCGCTATTCGGTTGCGTCCGATTCTCATGACGACGTTTGCCCTCATCGCCGGCATGATCCCGGTGGCACTCGGCAGCGGCGAGGGCGCGCAGTTCCGCGCCCCGATGGGCGTCGCGGTCATCGGCGGCGTGATCACGTCGACGTTCCTCACGCTACTCGTGATCCCGACGGGCTACGAGATTCTCGACGAGTGGCGCTCGGCGTTCATGCGGGCCATTGGCTCCAAGCCGAAGCAGATGACCGCCGAGCACGCGGTGCCCGCAGCCGGGGACTGAACTGCCTGAAGGCCTGAAGGCCTGACGGCCTGACCGCTCGACGGTTGGACGGCTGATGGCGCTGTCCAGCCGTCTTGCTGTCCAGCCGTCTTGCTGCACCCGCCTCCGACTTTAGAAACGCCCGAAAGTGCCGATATGCAATGAAAGGGCCCGCGACCGTCGCGGTGCCCGAGGAGCTCGACGCCGCAACATGGGAGGGCGTCCTGCCGCATATCGGACGAAGCTTCACGGCGACTGTTGTCATCGCCTCGACGGCCTGCGCGCTTTCGCGCGGTTCCACGGGATTTCATCCCGCGGAGACCTTCGTCCTGTCCGGGGTCTCGCTGCCAGACGTCGATGGCGCGTCGCTGCACACGCGATCCAGCGCGCTCGACCGAATCACGAAGCGAGAGCCGCGGCTCGACAGCACGATGCGCCGCACGGGCAGCGGCCGCGGCGTAGCCATCTACGTCTTCGACGGCGGTGTCAGTGACCGGAACGCCGAGCTGGCGGGCCGCGTTCGAATCGGGTTCGACGCATTTCCGAGCACGCCGCGCATCTGCAACGCGCACGGCACGGCGGTCGCCGGCGCCGCCGCGGGGGCGACGCTGGGCGTCGCGCCGGACGCGGAGATCGTCGACGTCAAGATCATCAACTGCGACCACATGCGCGGATCGGTCGGCGCCATCGTCGACGCGGCGCGGTGGACCGTGCAGGATCACCGGCGTCATTCGGGACAACCGGCGATCGCGAACTGGTCGTTCGCGGTGGACACGACCCGCAACGTTCCCGAGGTGGACAGCGCCCTCGCGATGCTGCGCGACGCCGGGCTCCTCGTCGTCGTCGCGGCCGGGAACTTCGACATCGATGCGTGCCACGTGTCGCCGGCGAACGCTCCGCGCGCGCTGGTCGTCGGTGCGAGCGCGTTGATTCACTCCAATTCCTCACAGCGCGAGTGGCAGGACGTCCGCGCGAAGAACACCGCGTGGGGGCCGTGCGTCGACCTCTACGCCCCGGGCGACTCGGTTCTGCTCCCGGGTTTCGATCGCGAAGGGCCGACGACGACGCCGTGGAATGGCACGTCGATGGCGGCGGGCTACGTGAGCGGCGCGGCGAGTCTGATCTTCGAGCGCGACGCGCAAGCGTCGCCGGACGAAGTCATGATGGAGCTGCTCCAACAAGCGACGCCGTCGGTCGTCGATGAACGAGTGGCGAGCGCCGCGGGCGGCGGGCTCGCCACGGCGCGCTCACCGTTGCTCTACATCGGCCCGGCGGTTCGCACCGTAGCCGCCGCCGCGCACATACGGCACTAGGCCGCCGGCCGAGAGCACGGCGGCCATGAGCGGCGCGATCGGCGTCGTCGCCAGCGTCTCATTGCGATCGACGATACGTACGTTCGCGCGCCCGTCGTCGAATGAAACTCGCAACCGGTCCCCCTCGCGAATCGAGCTCGTATCGCATTCGATCGGAAGCAGCCCGTTGTTCACCGCGTTGCGATAAAAGGTCCGCGAAAAGCTCTTCGCCAGCACCGCCCTGATCCCCGCGGCGAGGATGACGGTCGCCGCGATCTCCATCGCCGATCCGCATCCGAAATTCGCGCCGGCGACGATCAGATCGCCCGGTTGTACCGACGCCGCGAACGCCGGGTCGACGGCCTCGAGCAGATAGCGCTTCAACACGCTTTCATCGAGCGTGTCGCGCTTGCGCGTGGAGGCGATGATGTAGTCGGTGTTGACGTCGTCGCCGAAGACGCGGGCGCGTCCGTCAAAGGTTCGCATCGTCATCCGATCTCGCGCGGATCGGTGATACGTCCCGTCGCCGCCGACGCCGCGCAGGTGGCGGGAGACGCGAGGTAGATCGACGCGCTCGCGTTGCCCATTCGCGCCTTGAAGTTCCGATTCGCCGTGGAGAGCACGTTCATCCCGTCCCCGGGGATCGCGCCGCTCGTTCCGCAGCACGCGCCGCAGCCCGGCGTGGTGACGATCGCGCCCATCGCCGTGAGCCTGGCGAGCGTGCCGTCGTCGACCAGCGTGAGCAGTACCTCGCGCGACGCCGGCGTCACGACGAGTTGCACGCCGGGGGCGACGCGCCCGCCCGCCCGCTCGAGCACGTGAAGCGCCTCGTGAAAGTCGGACACGCGTCCGCCGGTGCAGGTGCCGAGGAACACCATGTGAACCGGCGTGCCCGCGGCGTCGGTCACGCTCACGACGTCGGTCGGGTCGTTCGGAACGGCGACACGCGGCGACAGCGTCGAAAGGTCGAGTCGAAGGTCGCGTGAGTACGAGGCTTCGGCGTCGGAACGGACGGGAGAACCGGTCGTTACGCCGTCCATCTGACCACCCGTCCACCCGTCCACCCGCTCCGAGAGATACGCCGTCGTCGCGGCATCGACGTCCCAGACGGCGGCTTTCGCGCCTGCCTCGACGGAAAGGTTCGACAACACCATGCGCTCGTCGAGCGTGAACGTGCCGACGCTCGACCCA
Source organism: uncultured Gemmatimonadaceae bacterium (assembly GCA_963736315.1). Taxonomy (GTDB): domain Bacteria; phylum Gemmatimonadota; class Gemmatimonadetes; order Gemmatimonadales; family Gemmatimonadaceae; genus JAQBQB01. Next base: position 1,447,332 of record CAVTOB010000003.1, read on the forward strand.
TGAAACTCGAGCGACTGATAGTTCGCGCCCTCCGAGCCCAGTGCGGCGATCATCGCCAAGCCGACGTCTTTCGCGGCGACCGCGGGCGGGCGATCGCCCGTGAGCTCGACGCGAATCGTCTCCGGCACTCGAAGCCAGGTGCGCCCGGTGATGAGCGCCGCCGCGACGTCGGATGAGCCGAGCCCGGTGGCGAATGCGTTGAGCGCGCCGACGGTCACCGTGTGGCTGTCGGCCCCGATCACCAGATCGCCCGGCAGCACACGTCCACGTTCCGGCGCCACCTGATGGCTGATGCCTTCGCCGACCTCGAACACCGTCGCGCCGTGTCGTCGCGCGAACGCGCGAATCTGGTCGTGAAAGGCCGCGGTCTTCGGCGTGGACGGCGGCGAGTAGTGGTCGAGCGAGAACACGACACGGCTCGCGTCGAACAAGCGCTCGCCGCCCATCTTCTCGAAGTAGCCGATCGTCATCGGCCCGGAGGCGTCGGTGCCGATGACGAGATCGACGTCGCAAACGACGACGTCGCCGGCGCGCGCGTCGCTGCCCGACTTGGTCGAGAGAATCTTCTCGCTGATGGTCTTGCCGCCGGCGGCCGTCATTCGCCTACAGGCGCCGCGGAGGGTTCGATGGCGGGGCGAGTCTCCGTGTCCGCCGCCGTCACGGTGACGCGCTCCGTGCGCGCGACCCACGCCGCGCCGACGAGGTTGCTCATCGTGTTCACCGCCGAGCGACACATGTCGAGCGGGCGATCGATGGCGGCGACGAGCGCCATGCCGGCGGCGGCGCGCGGGCCAAGCCCGATGGCGTTCAGCACGATGAGCGTGGTGACGAGCGAGCTGCCCGGAACGCCGGCGCCGGCGAATGCCGCGACCGTCGCCATCATGACGATCGTGATCATCGCGCCTGCCGTGAGCGGAAGTCCGTACAAGTGCGCGATGAAGACCGCGGTGACCGCCTTGTACGCGGCCGATCCGTTCTTGTTGAGCGAAGCGCCAGCCGGCAACACAAAACTCGTGATGTCGCTCGGGACGCCGAGTCGATCCGTCGCCGCGGCCATGCTCACGGGAAGCGTCGCGTTGGACGATGCCGTAGAAAAGGCGAGGAAGAGCGCGTCCGACGTCGCGCGGAAGAACTCACCGAGGGGGCGGCCCGCTCCGAGGCGCAGCACCGGCACGAGCACGACGACGGCATGCGCGAGCAGAGCGACCACGACGACCGCGCCGAACGCGAGAAGTTGGTCGAGCAATCCAAGCCCCGATCGCGCGATGGCGGCGGCGATGAGCGCGAACACGCCGTACGGCGCGAGCCGCATCAGCCAGCCCACGACGACCATCGCCATCTCGTTCACGCCCTCGAAGAACCGCACGACCGGCTGCCGACGCTCGGCGCTGACGACTGTCGCCGCCGCGCCGAAGAAGCACACGGCGACGATCAGCGGAAGCAGATCGGCGCCGCCCTGCGCCGCGGCGGCGAACGGATTCTGAGGCACGAGGTTGATCAGGGTCTGCACGACGCCGGGCACCGCGGGAGTGGTCGCGGCGGCAGCCTGTGCCGTCGCGGCGTCCTGACTCGGAATCGCGAAGCCCGCGCCCGCCCCGACGTTCGCCGTCGTGGCGACGAGGAGTCCGATGAGCGCGGCGACGAGCGTCGTACCGAAAAAGAAGATCAGCGTCTTCGCGCCGACCCGCCCGAGCGATCGAATGTCGCCGAGCGACGCCACGCCGACGAAGACGCTGGCGACGACGAGTGGCACGACGACCATCGTGATCAGCCGAATGAACACCGTGCCCACCGGCTCGAGGTACGACACCGCGCCAGCGAACGAAGCCATCCCCGGCGCGCGCGCGAGGAGGCCAACGAACGTGCCCGCGCCGAATCCGAGCAGGATCTTCCGTTCGAGTCTCACGACGCGACGGCCCGCTGGGACCGTGACTCGTGCGCCGGCGCGCCGTCGGCGTTCGCGCGCAGCTCATCGAGTGAGTGCCGCAACGCATCCAGGGTGCGCTCGACGTCCGCCATTCGGATGTCGCCCATGTGTCCGATTCGGAATCCGGTAGACTCGAATGGACCGAGGCCGCCGGCGGTCAGAATGCCGCGGGCTTTGATTCGCTCTCGCAACGCTCGCGGATCGATACCCACGGGGAGCCCGATCGCGGTCATCGTCGCCGAAAGACGTGGGAGATCGGGACATTGCAGCGAGAGCCCGAGCGCGCGGATGCCTTCACGCACCCGGCGAGCGAGCGCCGCGTGCCTCGCGTACACCGCGTCGAGCCTCTCCTCGTGAATCATGCGCAGCGCCTCGGCGACTTGCAGCACAATCGCCACGGGCGGCGTGCCGGGGGTCTCGGGCCGAGCCTTGCCGACGGCGCGCTTCACCGCCGCGAAGTCCCAGTAGCTCCTCGGCAACTTCGACGATGCGCACGCGGACCACGCGCGGTCGCTGAGCACTGCCCAGGAGAGCCCGGGCGCGGACATCAAACATTTCTGCGACGCGGTCACCGCCACGTCAACGCCCCACTCGTCGAAGGAGAACGGCATGCCGCCGATCGACGAAACGCCGTCCACGAGCACGAGCTTGTCCCGTGATCGCGCGATGCGCGCGATCGCGTCGACGTCGTTCGCGACTCCGGTGGACGAATCACCGAATGCGAGCGCGATAGCGCGGATGCGCTGATGGTTGTCGAGCGCGGACTCGAGCTCGCTCGCATCGACGCCGAGTTCCCAACGCGTCGCGATACGGTGCACCACGACGCCGTACGACTCGGCGAGACGCGCCCACATCTCGCCGAACTTTCCGTTGCAGCAGACGGCGATTTCGTCGCCGGGCGAGAAGAGATTGCAAATCGCCGCCTCGAGGGCGCCGCGGCCGGTCGTGTGGATTGGCAGCGGGGTCTGGGCGGTGCCGAAAACCGGCCGGAGCAGATCGAGCGCTACCGCGAGCGCGCGCGAGAATTCGGGAGTGCGATGGTGAATCATCGGCCGGGCGCCGGCCCGCAATACACGCTCCGGAACCCGCGTGGGACCGGGCGTCATGAGGAGCAACGGCTCGTCGCCGGCTCCTTCCGAATACGCCGTCACTCGATCACGCCCTTTTTTCTGAGCGACTCGTCGATCTCCGCGCGGTACAGCACGCCACGGCCGATCTCGGCGATGCGCGCTGTCTCGCGTGCCATGAGTTCGCCGACGAGCGTGAGAACGGCTTCCGCATCATCGCGCGGCACGACCGCGACGCCATCCTTGTCGCCGATCACGAGGTCGCCCGGCATCACGACGGTGTCGCCGCACGCGATGGGGAGATTGATCTCTCCGGGGCCGTCCTTGTCGCAGGCACCGGGACTGACGGATCGGCTGAACGCCGGCAGGCCAAGTCGGCGAATGCCGTCGACGTCGCGAATCGCTCCGTCGACGACGATGCCACCGATCTTTTTTGCCGCCGCGGTGTGGCACATCAGCTCGCCGAACACGGCGCTCGTCGTGTTGCCGCACGTCGCGACGACGATCACGTCTCCAGGGTCGGCGATCTGCAGCGCCTTGTGAACCATGAGATTGTCGGCGGGCCGGCAGCGCACCGTGACCGCGCGGCCGCAGACCGACAAGCCCGTTCGCGACAGAATTCCTGGATCCATGAAGTTGAATCGCCCCATGGCGTCGGCGACGTTCGCTGCGGCGATTCCGCGGAAGCGCTCGACGAGCGCGTCGGGGAGCCGAGGCGGCGATGCCGCTATGCGAAATCCCAGCTTCGAACTGAGGGACGAGGGCGACGGCGAAGGCATGCGCGACGAGCGGCCGGTATTTGTGAGGTCCCGCGTGGGCGATTGACGATGGCGACGCGCGCGATTCAACGGAAGGGAGGCAGGCGCCGTCTCGGAGGCTATCTCGTGGAGTCAAAACGTCTTGGCGTCGCCCGCATTCCCACCGTAATCGTGCCGCAATTCAAGGATCAGGCGACGCTCATCGCGCGGCGATGCGATCGTCATCGAGGACTCACGGCGGCCTCATCACCCGCCAATCGGGGCGCAATCGGGCAGTGGTAACGTGGCGCCGAGCGACAATTCGCCGCTCGGCGGTCACCCGATTGTGGAGGCTACCAGCATGTTTGGAACGCTCCTCGAGTCCAGGGCGCGGCGACGACGCCGGCCGGGCGGTGCGGCGGTCAGCGTCGCGGTACACATGGTCATCATCGGCGCCGTCACGGCCGGTACGGTTCACGGGACGGCCGCGTCGAAGGAAAGGACGGAGCCCGTTCTACTGCGTTTCAAGAACCCGCCGCCGCCGCCGCCGCCGAAGCCGATCGACCATGTGATTCGCGATCTCGTACCTGGACCGGTCATCGCCGGCCCGATTCAGATTCGCCGCATCGACCCGCCGACGACGATCCTCGACCATCTGCCACCGATCGACTCGTCGTTCGGCCGCGGGATCGACAGCATCGTGATCGGCGGCGGCAGCTCGAGTCCTGGACTGGCGAACGCCATCGGCGAGGGCGCCGGGCGGAACGAGCCGACCGAATGGGTCGGGTCCGATCTGCAGACTCGAATCCTCGCATCGGGCAGGCCGCGATATCCGGAGTCGCTGCGTCAGGCCGCGATCGACGGGCGCGTCCTCGTTCGCTTCACGGTGGACACGACCGGCCGTATCGAGATGAACAGCGTGACGGTGCTCGCGAGCACGCACGATCTTTTCACGCGGGCGGTGCGCGACGCGTTACCCGCGTTTCGGTTCAAACCGGCCGAGCTGGGCGGACATCGCGTACGCGCGCTGGCCGAGATGCCCTTCGAGTTTCAGATCACGAGGTAAAGGCCCGGCCGCGACGGCCGCGCGCTGCGCTACACGCCGGCGAGCTTGCGAACCGTCGTGATGTTGCGCGCGGTCACGGGCATCCCGAGGATCTTGTCCAGCGAGCCGGTGAACTTCGACTCGGAGCTCGTGGCGTGGCGCAGCCAATGGATCTCGCGGCCGTGCACGTGGAATTCGTCGGTCGGACATCGCAAGGCAGCGAGCGCTTTGGTCGCGGCGGCGGTCGGCTCCGTCTTCAGAAAAGCGATCCAGAGCGCGTGAGCGGATTTCACCGTCGCCGCGGGAAACGCGGTGTGCGCGAGCACCGCCTCCAACTCGGCGCGAGAGCGAAGATAGGTCTCGCTCAGAAACCCGAGTCGTGTGTGAAGATGCCGCTCGATCTTGGATTCCAGCTTGGCGGGTTCGGCCGTGCTGGCATCGAACGTGACGTTACCGCTGGCGATGAGCGTGGCGACGTTGCGAAAGCCGAGTTCGGCAAAGAGCTCGCGCAGGTGATCCATCTTGACGGTGCGACCGCCGACGTTGATGGCGCGGAGCAGCGCAATGTGTTTCGCGATGAGACGCCTCTGGGTTCACGACGCCGACACGCTCACAGCCGACCTCGCCTGACGCGCGAGGCTCGAAGAGATTGATTACTATCACGTTCCTCGCGCCGCGTCGAGCCGGGTACTCGCTCGGATCGACCGCGCGTCGACGTGAGTGTCGTGGAGCTGAGAGTCGGCGAGGACTCGACATGAAATCGGGCGGGGGCACAACGCGAGCGGCTATTTCCGGCGTGGCATCGCGGCCGGCGGGGGAGGGGGACGGCGACCTTTTTTCGCGGCCCACGCACGTTCTGCGCTATTGCCAGGACGACGGAGCGCTGACGATCTCCGCCGCCGGTTTCCTGGCGGACGGAATTGCGTCCGGCGAACCGGCGGTGGTGTTCGCTACGCCGGCGCGGCGCGAGGCGATGTGCGAGTGCCTGCGTGAGCGCGGGCTGGACGTCGACTATCTCGAACGGGAGTCGCGGCTCACGCTGCTCGACGCCCGCGCGACGCTCGCGACGTTCATGATCGGGGACCTGCCCGACGCCCACAAATTCAGCCACTCGGTCGGCGCGGCCGTCGAGCGTCTATGCGCCGCGAACCATGGCAGCCCTGTTCGCGCGTTTGGCGAGATGGTCAGCCTGCTCTGGCAGGACGGCAACACCCGAGCGGCAGTCCGCCTCGAGGAGCTGTGGGGCGAGCTGACCGGCGCACAACCGGTACTCCTTCTTTCGAGCGACGTCGGCGGCGAGTTCCTGACGGTCACCGGATCGGCGGAGCGCGCCGCGCAGTTTCTCGAGCGGATCCGCTCCGCCGACGATGACGCTGTCGAACCCGTCGCCGAGTCGGACGATGGACCGGATCGGGCGCTTGTCGAGCGCACGGCGAAGCTCGAGCGCGAATTGGAGGAGCGGAAGGCGCTCGAGGCTCGGCTACGCGAAGCGCTCGTCGCTCGAAAGGTGATCGAGGAGGAGCTTCAACGGGCGAGCATCGAGCGCGAGCGTCTCCTGCAACGGGAGCGGGAGGCACGTGCTGAAGCCGAGGCCGCGAATCGCGCGAAGGCCGAATTCCTCTCGGTGATGAGCCACGAGTTGCGCACGCCGCTCAATGCCATTGGCGGGCACGTCCAGCTGATCGAGTTGGAGCTGCACGGGCCCGTCACGGCGGCGCAGCGCGACGCGTTGGCACGCATCGCCCGCAGCCAGCATCACTTGCTCATGCTCGTGAACGATGTGCTCAACCTGGCGCGTCTCGAAGCCGGGCAGATGGATTTCGTGGCCGAGGAGCTCGACCTGTTCGCCGTCGTGAAGGAAGTCGCGGATGGATTCGAGCCGTTGCTGCGGCGCGGCGATCTGACGTGCGAGTTGAAACTTCCTTCGGCGGACTCGCCGCCGCTCCTCGCCGCGGTCGATGGCGAGAAGGTGCGGCAGATCCTGCTCAACCTGCTCACGAACGCGGTCAAATTCACGCGAGCCGGCGGCAAGCTGACACTCAGCGTCGCGGAATCGTCGGCGAAGCGCGACATGCTGTCGGTGACGGTTCGCGACACCGGACTGGGCATTGCGGCCGTGCGGCTTCGTCGTGTGTTCGAGCCGTTCGGTCAGGAGCCACAGGGAACGGTGCGGCACCTCGACGGCACGGGACTGAGTCTCGCGATCAGTCGCGACCTCGCGCGCGGCATGGGCGGCGAACTGACGGCCGAAAGTGTACCCGGAGAAGGGTCGACCTTCACCCTCGAGTTGCCGCGAGCTGCGCCGGGCGCGCGCGCCAGTCGAGCGGACGGCGTGCGTCCGCTGATTTCAGCGCTCCACGTCGAGGCGGCTCAGCCGTCGGCCATCTCGTAGTCGAACTCATATGAGTGTTTGCCATCGGCGATGACGATGGCAAACGTGCCGCTCAGGCCGGCCAACCCGCCCGTGCCCGACTGGGGCACGACGTGAATCGACAGCTGATTGCTCCCGCGGTGCATCGTGGCCGTGTGCTGCAGGACGAACGTGCCCTCGCGTCCGGCGAGGGTTCCGGTCACGCACTCCATCGCGACGTAACCCGCCGATCCCTTCGCGGGAGATCCGGCGCTCAGCATCTCGCCCTTGCTGATGCCCGTGAGATCGCCGTCGATCCGCTTGTCGATGGCAAAGCGGCCCACGGCATCCCCGGCGACGCCTGTCGTTTGGGGCGTCATCTTGACGTCGAACGTTCCGGCGGCGCGTGGCACCGTCACTCTCCCGGGTGGTACACGCGCTCCGTGTGCGCCTTGAGTTGCGACGGGTAGAAGTACACCTCGCGCAGGTTGCCACTCGCGTAACGAGTCGCCTCGTCGTTGAAGTGCTTCGACGACGGATTGCCGCTCTCGCCGCCCGCCGTCACGGCGCGCGCGCGCACGCTGTCGCCGAACTCGACGACCGCGACGAAGCTGTTGCCGCTCGTGCCGTACCACTTCTTGGTGTTCGGGTACGCGCGCGCGCCGAACGACGCGAGCGTTCCCCAACGGGCCGACGCGAACGGAACCGGGATGCTCGGTCCGGCGTCGTCGAATTTCGAGTTGATGTCGTCGTTGATCCGCTGGAACCGATTGATGTCGCCCCACGGCGTCTTCCACGTGCCGAAATCGGCCGTGAGTTTGTCGCTCGCCGCGGCGAGCGATTGCAACAGCGTCGCGGCCGGCGCCGCCGCGACGAGATCCTCGGCGGAGCCGCCACCACCGCCTCCACCGCGTCGGCCCGTGCTGACGTGACGCGTCACGTCCTCTCCCCAGAAGACGGCGAGCGACGTCGCCACCGAGTTGGCGCCCCACCGATAGTCCCACGGCCGCAGCACGGCGATCTGGTCGGCGACCTTGGCTTTGACTGGATCGGACGCCGGCGTCGCGTCGTAGGCCTTGATGAGCGGCGGGATCATCTTCTCGAACGACGGCATATAGCTGTCGAACGCCACCGTCGTGAGCAGGTTGTCCATCGTGAAGTCCTTGCGGCCCGGCAGGACCTTGAGCGCGTGGTACCCGCGCGGCTGCTCGGCTCGACCCGTCTCGACGTACGCGGGGAAGTCGGATTGCTTCGGGCTCGAGGGCCCCGCCGCCGACCACGGCCAGTTGTTGCTGTTGTAGATCCAGCCGCTCGCCGGGTTGAGCAGGTGCGGCGTTTCGTCCACCGAGAGCAGGCCCTTGTAGTCGGTGGCGGGGTCGCTGCCGTCGACGGGGCGCGTCCAGTCGAACTTCGGGTCGCGCTTCGGGATGTAGTTGCCGTGGAAGTAGGCGATGTCGCCCTGCGCATCGGCGAAGATCGTGTTGTTCGACGAGTTGGTGTGCAGGTCGAACGATTGCCGGTACGACTTGTAGTCGGTCGCCTTGGTGCGCGTGTACGACTGCGTGAGCGCCTGCACCGGTTCGTTCATCAGAGCGACGGCGACCCACTTGCCGTTCAATTCGCGGACGACCGGGCCGTGCTGAGTGTAGTAGACCGTGAAATCCTTGGTCGCCATACCCGACGCGGTCTTGTACGGCACGCTGATCTTCCTCGAGACGACCGGCAGCTCCTTGTCGCCGTGCTTGTAGACGTAGCCGTCCCCTTTCTTGGTGACGGTCTCGAGGAATTCGTCTTCCGCGTCGACGCCGCTCGACGTGTGCATCCAGCCGACGTGCGGGTTGAAGCCCTGATAGATGAAGATCTGGCCCCACGTGACGGCGCCGTACGCGTTGAGCCCTTCGTCGCTCGTCACTTGCACTTCGGAGCGGAAGAAGAACGACGTGTGCGGATTGATGAGCAGCAGCGCGTGGTGGTTGACGGTGTTCGCGGGAGCGATGGCGACGCCGTTCGAGCCGCTCGGCTCCTTGTACAACTCCTCTTCGTCGTCACCGGACGTGCTCGCGGGCGCGCGCCCTCCGTAGAACGCTTCGAGCTGGTTGAGGTTCACCTTCTCGATGTCGCCGCCGATGCTGCCCTCGGTGAACGAGAGCGCCATCCAGGGCTCGAAGTGTCTGATGACGCGCGGCGTGACGCCGGGATGGGTCGCGATATAATAGTTGAGCCCGTCGGCGTAGGCGTTCATCAGCTTCTTGAGCCAATCGGGACTCTTGGCGTAGAGCGCCTTGAGCGTGTCCGGATTGATGAAGAGCTTCATGCGGAGGTCGCGATAGATCTGCGATTCGCCCTCAGCCTCGGCGAGCCGGCCCATCGCGTTGACGTAGTTCGTCTCGACGCGATTGAAGTCGTCCTCGGCCTGCGCGTACTCGAGCCCGAAGATCGCGTCCGCGTCCGTCTTGCCGTGGATGTGGGCGATGCCCCAGTCGTCGCGCGTGATCGTGACGTTCTGCGCCTGGCGTTTCCACGCGGCGAGCTCCGTGGCCGTGGCTTGTTGCGCCGCGGCGGAAACGACGAAGGCCGGAATCGCGGCGATCAGAATGAGTGCGGTCTTCATGGCGGGTCCTGACTGTCTCTATGGTATGGGTGCGGGCGCGGTCCACGTCGCCTCGCCCGCTCGGCGGTGCTTCCGTGCGTGAGGAAAGGCTACGCGGCGGACGGCGGAATCGCCAGAATCCCCGGCCGGCACCTCAATCGGTGCGGGGCGTCACTTCGCGGCACGATCTCGAACTTCCTCGGAGGTCAAACCGTAGATCGGGGGCGTCGGCACGCCGCGCAACCCGAGCATCATGTACAGCTGGCCGCGATGGTGCGCCTCGTGCTCGAGCATCGCACGCAGCCATTTCCAGAGCGTGATCGTCGTTCCTGCCGGCGTCGAGACCCGCTGCTGGTACGCGTCGGCGTTGATCGACGCGAAGATATCGCGCGATTCGCCGTGAAGGCGATCGTAGTAGGCTCGCACGGCATCGTGCCCGTCGGCGAGGTCAGGGCCGTGCCCCGGATAGCGGTTCGCTCTCCCGGCCGCCGCCTCGGCGTACATGTACCGCTCGATGCCCGCGAGATGGCGAATCATGTCGCCAAACGAAAAACGGCCGGGAGCCGGAGCCCAATCGAGGTCACCGGGAGGAATGCAATCGATCACACGCACTGTCCGTTCGTGCATTCGCGCGTGATAATCGAGAAAGACCTTCGGGTCGCGGATCTCCATGGCGTCGAGTCAATCTAGGCGCGACACAAGCGCCGGCGAACAACGCGCCCGCGGATACGGGCGCGCCGTCCCACCACTGAGGCCCGGCCGCCGCTATTTGCCGCCGAGGCGGAGCTTCAGCCCGACCATCAAGAACGCGTCGTGCACGTTCCACTTGTCGTCGCCGCCCTTGCTGACGAAATCGGTGAGCTCTCCCGCGACGCCGACCGATCCCATCATGACGTCGGCCCCCAGTCCACCGTGCAGCCCGAACGCTTTGGTGTTGCCGCCGGTGAAGACGCTGGCGCTTTCGTCGTACCGATAGAACTTCTCGCCCGCGCCGGCGATCAGGTACGGCTGGACGAGGACCCTCGGCAAGGGCCGCAGGACCAGGTCGGCCGTCGTCGCGTACATCGATCCCTTGCCGAGCTCCTGGCTGCTCGCGCTCTTGATCGTCGTTCCGGACGCGTAAGCCAGGGTGCCCCGAAGCATGCCGAAGTCGATGTTCGCACCCAGCGAGAGTGTGCCGTCGCGCGATCGAACGAGGTTCTGCGCTCCGCTCGACACTTGGTGGACGTCACTCGCCGCGATGTACCCGCCGGCCATCGGCGTGATCGTCACCTGCGATGCGGCAATCGGCGCGACAACCATGACAAGAGCCGCGCCGGAAAGAAAATCGCGCACGTGCATGCTGCCCCCTGCGTGATGCGTGAGACAACTCGGCCCCGCCGGTAGACGGGACAGCTCAAACCCGTACCCGACACCGAGTGGATTGGTTCTGCGGCCATTCGGCAACGCGCGAATTGGGCCACGCCGGGACCACCGATGTGATCGAAGTCACCGGGGCGACAAAAACACGGCGGGCCGGCGCGATGCGCGCCGGCCCGCCGACGAGGAGTGCTGGCGTCGTCAGAAGCCGAATTTCACTCCGACGATGAAGCTCCGTCCGTAGACCTCGCGCTGAATGTCGTGCACGGAGCCGGGCGTCCCATTGAAGAATCCGAATATCGCGTTGTTGAGATCGAGCCCCTGGATCTGCAGCTGCGCACCACGACTGAGGTTGATCGCCATCGACGCGTCCAACTGGGCGTGGGAATACAGGTACGTATCGCCGTTGGCCGTGGCCGTTCCGTCGCCGTACGAGTAAATGCTCTGACCCTGATACTGCCACGCGACGCGCGCGGAGACGCGGCCGAGGTCGTAGGTCCCAGCGATGTTGGCGAGATTCTCCGACTGGCGCGGCAACGGAGCGAACCGCGTGGTGGGCTGACCGAGCGTCGCGGCGCTCGACGCCGTGTCGGAGAGCAACTCGGCGCGGCTGTCGGCATGCGTCCAATTCAGGTCGAACCCGAGGCCCGCGAGGTACCCCGGAAGCATGTAGAGCCGCTGCGTGTAACTCGCCTCGGTGCCGAGCAGCGTGGCGTTGCCGCCGTTCTCGGGTCGGTGGCCCAGATAGCCGTCGAACTCGGTGACCGGGCCGTCGTACACGAAATCGCGATCGAAAATGAAACCGTTGATTCGCTTGTAGAACACGCCGCCCGAGATCAGGCCGGCGGCGGTGAGGTAGTGCTCGCCGAGCAGGTCGAAATTCCAGGCCCGCTGCGGCTTCAGGTCCGGGTTGCCCGCCGACAGGTTGCCGAACGAATTCTTGCACGACGAGCAGACGGTTCCGGTCAGGTGCGGCGCCAGGTCGCCGTAATTGGGACGGGCGATACCGCGAGTCACGGCAGCGCGTATGTCGCTCCGGTCGTCGAGCGAGTACTTGACCTGGACGCTCGGAAACAGATCGACGTACGTCTGCGACCCCGGCGTCGTGGTCACGGTCGTGGCGCCGCTTTGCGGCTTCGTCGCCACGTGCCCCGTGTAGCTCGAGTTCGTGACCTCGGCGCGCAGGCCGACGTTGACGTGCATCGCGCCAAAATCGGACGACTGCATTGCGTAGCCCGCGGTGATCGTCTCCCCGCCGTCGTAGCTCGCGAGCTGGTTCTTCACGAGATTCGTGGTGTTCTTGAACGCGCCAGGATTCGAATTCTCCCACGACTCGAGCGCGCCGAAGCTGGGTTGCGGGCCCATGAGAAAGCCCGACGCGATCGTCGTGTAGAACGACGGGTCGTTGTAGTTGCTCTGGACCTTGTCCAACGTCAGCGGCGACGTCGCGGCGAACGACGAAGCGTTCGATACGAACGACTTGGTCTCGTGTCGCAGCTTGACCCCGAACTGGACCGTGCTCGGCGTCGTGCCGAGGCTGTATCGCGACGTCGCATCGAGATGCGCGCCGACGTCGCGCCCCAGGGCGGTGCCGTCGCTGAGCGAGTACTTCGTGAGCATGTAGTTCGTGGGGTTGAGCGCCGCGATCGAGTCGGCGGGGTTCGCGAATCGGTAGCGAGGTTGGTTCACGTCCGAGGCGTCGTAGCGCAACGGCACGCCGTCGCCGCCCGGCCCGTCGTACTCGAAGTCGTTCGTCCGATAGTTCTTGGAGGTCTGGCTCGTTCCGGCGAAATCGACCCCGTACGACAGAGCGACCGGAACCATCGGCGACTGTCCTGTGAGCGATACGCCGTACATCCGCTCGTCCGGCTTGCGGTGCGACACTTCGCGGACGAATGTCGCTCCCGTCGCGATTCCGGTCGCTCCCGACGCGAGCGAATCGTCGCCGCCTCCCGCCGCGTCGAAGCGGTAGCGCGTACCGTAGTTGCGAAACGCGCTGTACATGCCGCGTAGTCCGAGCGTGCTGCCGTTGTCGAAGCGATAATCGAACGCGCCCAGCCCGCCGCCGCGTGTTCGACCGTAGAGGTAGTCGCGCTGATCCCACTCCACGGGGAACGATCGATCGCCGTCGACGCTCCACGCCGGCTCCACGTCTTCGATCGAGCGATTGTTGCGGTCGAAGGTGAAACCGAGCAGCGCGCCGACTTTCTGCGACTCGCCGAAACGGCCGCCGTACATGGCACTCCACTGGCCCTGTCGCGCGTTGAGCTGCGACTGCTGGCCGCCCTGGAGCGCGATGTATCCGCGCGGCGCGCCTTCAGGAAGCTTGGTCACCAGGTTGACCGAGCCGCCGATCGCGTCGGCGTCCATGTCGGCGCGCAGCGTCTTCGACACCTCGATCGCGCCGAGCAGGTCGGATGGAACGTCGTCGAGCTTGGGAACCCGGTCGGTATCCTCCGTGCCCGGGACGTGCGCGCCGTTGATCGTGACGTTGGAGAGGCGCGGCTCGGTGCCACGGATCTGAACGAACTTTCCTTCACCCTCGTCGCGTTCCGTCGAAATGCCGGGCATGCGCGCCAGCGCCTCGGCGGCGTTCGCGTTGGGGAGCGAACGAATCTCGTCGCCGGATTGGACGACGATCAAGTTGTCAGCCTGATTGCGCTTGGCGAGCGCCGACTCCCGTGTCTCGTTGAGGCGCGGCGATTCCTTGATCACCACGCCGGCCAGCACCGCGGCCGCGCTGCGCAGCACGCGATCCGGCATCGTCACGACGCTCGAACCGATGGTCACGGAGAATGTGTCCGACGCGAACCCGAGGCGTCGGACGCTGACGACGTACGCGCCCGGCGCGATCGGCTCGACGCGATAGCGGCCCGCGCCGCCCGAGACGCCGCCGTACGAGGTCCCGACGACGTGAACCACCGCGCCCGATATCGGCGCGCCGAGCGTATCGGTGAGTCGTCCGGCGAGGCCCCCCCGCGCCGATTGCGAGAGGAGCGTTGCCGGGAGGGCGATGAGTGAGGCGACGACCAGCCGGGCGAGCCGGCGCGAGGGCCGACCGCGATCGATGAGCGAAGTCTGATTGAGCATCGGAAAACTCGGGGGCAGGAGAAGACACCTGCGGCTACGTCGCCGCCCTCCGAATAACCGCGCGAAGCGCGATGCTCAGGCGATCAACCGGTCACGGTGCTGGACGGGCGCGGTCACGGACACCGCCGCGTTTTTGGCGCCGGTCGATACGCGACTGGAACCGGGTTGTCAGCGCCTCGACAGCTTGAGGTCAGCCTGCCGGGAAGCGCGCCATTTCCGTGACGCACGGCGTCACGGATTGTCCGGTCGCGGATCGCTCAACGTCGCCGTGCTGGATCGATACGGCGCGAAGCCCTTGCCCCAATCGACGCCGACCACTTCGATGTTGAAGCGATCGCCGTCCACGTGGACCACGACGTAGTGAAACGGGTTCGCGCCGGGGTCGCTCGACGGGCGCGCCAGGTGCTCGAGCGACACCCTCATCGCCGCGTTCTCGGTGACGTAGGCGCGGACGTCCGGCTCGCCGCGGTACGCATAGAGTGGCGCTCCGCCCCCGCCGGACACGATCTCGTCGATGCGGTGCGCGCCGCTGGCGTCCGTGTATCGCTCGACCCAATGCTCGTACAGATGCTCGTGCCCGGTGAGCAGCAAGCGTACGTGGTACTCGTGGAACAAGGGCATCCATTTCGCGCGAATCGACGCCGCCTGCCGTTCAAGCGTCGCGCCGCCATGCGGTCCGGACGAAAACGGCGGGTGATGAAAGAAGACGGCGACGTTCGTGTAGCGACGCCGATCGAGCCCCGCCAACTGGGACCGCATCCACGCGAGTTGCGTCGTGTCGTCCGGAATGTCCGAGTCGGCGGCGATGAAATAGGTGTTGCCGTATCCGAACGCGTAGGTCGGATAGCCCGCCAGCCGGCGCGGCGAGCCCTCGCCGGGTATCAGCTTCGCGTTGGCGGCGAAATAGTTCCGCAGCCCGTTCACCCGGCGAGCGTCGGTGAGATCCACGGAATTCCCGACGTCGTGGTTCCCGACCGCCAGGAAGTAGGACACGTCTCCCTCGCGCATCAGCCGGTTGATGAGCGGTGCGTAGCTGACGTTGAGCTGCGCGGCCACGCTCCCATTCTGGATCGCGTCGCCGCTTTGCACGACGAACCGGATCGGGTCCGGCGTCGGCGCGGCTTTCTTGATCGTCGACAACATCGATTCGATCACGAGCTGGTGCTCGGCCTGCACCTGGCTCCCGTCGTGCCGCCCGCGCGTGTCGCCGTACATGATGAACGAGAAGCGTGTCGTGCCCGCGGTCGCCGCCTCGGTGGGAAACGGGGTTCGCGGCGGTACCAGAGCGGCCACCGAATCGGGTAGCGTGGGAGCCTGCGCCGCCAGCACGCCGGCGAAGAGCGGAAGCGCCGCGGCGGCCAGCGTCGCCAAGCGATGTCTCGTGTCGAAAACCATGTGGGCCGGGGAGCGAGGAACGGACGAATGAACGTCCGCTCACTCTCGCGATCGACGGGGTTGCGGGCGTCACGCCGCGGCAACGCGCGCGTAACGACGGGTCAGTCGAAACCATGCCGAGGAGGAATCGGCGTCCGGCGATTCGGCTGGCGTCATCGTTGCAGCGGGTACGCTCGAATCCCAACCGGAGGCGCGGATGTCGGAAGTCCTGGTCGAGTTCGATTCGTTGCTCGTAGCGCCCGACGGCACGGGCTGGACGCCGCGCGTCTGCGGCGGAATCGCCGACGACGGCCTCTGGGAGGGATGGATCGAATTCGCGTCGACCGATGGAACGGCGCACGTGCGCACGTCGCGCGAGACAGAACAACCCAATCGAGAAGATCTCGCCTACTGGGCGACGGGACTGACGCAAGTCTATCTCGAAGGAGCCCTTCGTCGGGCGATCGAGTCGCCTCGACGGCCACCTAACTCGGGTCTCACAGCTCCTTGAGGATCTCGAGCGTGAACGACTTCTCGATCCGTCTAGTCGCCGGTCGCTTCGTGCTCTGAGCGAAATCGATCCGGCGCGTATCGCGTCGCGAGCAGTCCGGTGGCGAGCTCCGTGTCGATCGACTGCACGAGCACGTCTTCCTCGCCATACGGCAAATACGCCTGGCACCTGCCGGCGGGATCGATGAGCGCGGTCGCCGACTCCTGGAACGGAACCGCGTAGTTCACGCTCGCGAAATAGATCCCGTTCTCGATGCTCCGGCACACCATCGCCTTCTCATAGTAGGGCGCGTCGGGCGAGCCGAACTCCATGAGCCGCGGGCCGTCGGCGTGGGTCCCCGTGAGCTGTGGATGAAAGACGATCTTCGCGCCGCGCGCCGCCGCCCACCGAACCGTCTCCGGATAGCGCCAGCCCTCGTGGCAGATCGCGATGCCGAACTTCACCCCGTTCACCTCGAAAATCCGGCGCGTGTTGCCGGGGACGTAGAACCGGTCTTCCGACGGATCGAGCTGGTTCTTCGTTTGAATTCCTTGGAGCCGCCCATCCGCATCGACGACGAAGGCGGCGATCTGCCGTCCAGCCTCCACTACTCGCTCCATGCCGAGGATGACGGCCAACCCAAAAGTGCGCGCCCAGTCCGATACGGAGTCGAGCGCGCGCTGTTGGTCGGCGGCGTCGAACGCGGGCACGTCGAAGTCCTGCCCGCGCAGTCCAGGGAGATATGCCTCGGGAAAGCAGACGATGGCCGCACCCTGCGCCGACGCCGCGGCCATCTGTCGCCGGACCCGCTCCAGGCCATCGTTGACGGAAGACGCAACGCGAGGGGACGCCAGGGCGATGAGCAGCGCGGCCATAGAGGACGGAAGTGCGACGGCCCGCCAGGTCGTCGACCGGGGAGGGGCTCGGGCGGGAGAACGATTGAATGTGAGCGGCGACCCTGGCGGCGCAAGCCGCGGGCTCGCTTGACGTCCACCGCGTGGGCGTCGGATAGTTGGGGACTCCTTACCGCGGGCAGATTGCCCTCGAAATATGGCGGCCATGAAGAGGTGTCCGAGGGCGTTTCACTCCGGAATGATTCGCGCGCTAGCAGCCGCTGTCGTCGTTTCCGGCGGGTCGGCCCAAGCACAGTCTCCGGATTCGACGCAGTTCCATTGTGACGGCAAGACCATCACCGGCATCGAGATCGAATCGCAACCGCCGGCGATCGTCGGGCGCGATCCATCGGCGGTCCGGCGGTTCATGCAGCACGTGCTCTTCCAGTCGGGGACGACGCACGAGAGCCGCATCCGCGCGTTTCTTCTCGCGCACGTCGACCAGCGCTGTTCCGACGAGTGGCTGCCGGAGCTCGCCCGCGTCGTGCGCGCCGAGCCGTACATCGCGTCGGCGAAGGTGACGGCGGTGAGCGACGGGGCCGACGGCGTGCGGCTCAAAGTCGAGACCGTGGACGAAGTTCCCGTCATCATCGGCGGCGGCATCACGAAGGGCGGGCTCTCGAACGTGAAGTACGGCAACTCGAACATCGGCGGAACGGGCCTCCTCGCCGCGGGACAGTGGCGCGACGGCAAGGCCTACCGCGACGGGCTGTCGCTCGCGATGCGGCAGTACGGTCTTGGCGGCCAGCCGGTCGTCGCCGAAATGGACGCACATCGCGAGCCGCTCGGCGGGAGCTTCTCGGCCGACATCTCGCGGCCGTTTCTCAGCGATCTCGAACACATCGCGTGGTACATGGGCGGCACGCACGAAGACGCCTATCGTCCGTTCGTCCGCGCGGCGGCCGCGGACTTCATCGTGCCTGTCGCGCGCGACATCTGGTCGACCGGGGTGGTCGCGCGATTTTCTTGGAAGTCCGCGGGGTTTCTCGTCGGTCCGGTCGTCACCTACGAGCACGCGCGTCCCGGCAACGAGGGATTTGTCGCGTCCGACAGCGGATTGCTCCTCGGCGATTCGACCACGTTCAAGAATCGGTATACGACCTATCGAACGTTCCGCGGCGGCCTCGCGGCCGGAGTTCGCTGGATCGACTATATGCGCGTGAGCGGGTTCGACGCGCTGCTGGGCGAGCAGGACGTCGCGCGCGGATTCCAACTGGCAGGCACGGTCGAGCGTGGGTTCAGTCTCGCGCAGGCGACGGATCAGTCATCGCTCGTGTCGCTGGATCTCTATTCCGGCGTGGGCACGCCGACGTCGTTCGTGGGCCTCGCGATGCGGGGCGAAGAGTTGCCCGCGGGAGGGGGCGGCGGCGATTCCTGGAGCGCGGGGGTACTGAGCGGGCGGTCGGCGTGGTACTTCAAGCCGTCCCCCGGCGCGACGTTCGTGGCGAGCGCGGAATTCTCCGGCGGTTGGCGCGAGCGTTTGCCCCTGCAACTCTCTCTTGGCGATCCGATGGCCGGTGTTCGCGGCTACAACGGCGCGGCGATCGCGGGGGGACGTCGAATGGTGGTGCGCCTCGAGGAACGACAGAATCGCTTCGCGACGGGCCGCTACTCGCAGTGGGGCACGGCGTTCTTCACCGACATCGGAAAGACATGGGCCGGCGACGTGCCGTTCGGTCAGACCACGGTGGCGCGCGCGAGCATCGGTGTGAGCCTGCTCGCCGCCGTGCCGCCTACCTCGCGGCGCATGCTGCGCGCGGACCTGGCCGTGCCGGTGACTGGCAACGCGCCCAAGAAGGTGGTATTGCGAGTCTACGCATCGGACATGACGCGTTTGTTCTGGCGCGATCCGAGCGATTTGGCGCCGGTGAGGGCCGGTGCGCCGACGACTTCGATCTTCGGCTGGCCGTGACGACGAAACTGCTGTAGCTGGTCTCGGCCAAGACGTAGTAGCAGTTTCATGCTCAGGCTCGGGGCCGAGCTCATTTCCGCGTTCGGGATTTTCGCAAGCCGCGAGAGAAGCCGGAACGTCTCCTCGCCGCCGTCTAGAACGTCAAATCGAATACGCCGTTCGTCACGTGCAGTGTCCCCGTCGTTCCGGCCGTGGGCGGGGCGTCGAACGCGAACGCTCCAACGACGTGATTCGAGGTGACCGTCGAGAACGTGATGCTGCCGGTGCCGCCGGGATTGTTGCTCACCCATCCCGACCCGGATCCGGTGGAGACGAGGATCTGCGAACCCTGTAGGCCCGACGCACCGACCGAATACGTGCCCGCCGCCGCGACGCCGTTGATCGCCAACGACATCGCGTACGTCGTCGACGAGCCCAGCATGCCGATCCCGTTGCCGGCCACGCGCTGAACGGCCACGCGGCCGATCGGGCTCCACGTGGTTCCGTTGATGACGGCGGTGAACGTGCCGTTGAGGATGAGGCTGTTCGGCAGGGTCGCCCCCGTCGACGAGCTGTTGCACGCGAGCAGCAGCGGAAGCGCCAGCCCACGCGCGACGACCCCCGCGCGGCGGCGACGAATCGTGGTTGGCATCATGCGCTGATATTCGGGGTGCCCCGCGTCGAGCGCAAGACGGCGCCCGGCGGGAATGCAACGATTCGATGCGGAACGCCGGGCCTCTGCCCGTTCTCGCGTCGACGACGTGACGCCCACGGCGTTCTGATGGTTGCATTGATATAAACAAGCTGTGATGCAACCACGACGCGTGTCGGGCGCGTCGGCATCCCCTGCGAGCGATGCGACTCTTCGCTGGGTTCATGGTCAGCCTCCTCGCGGCGGCGGGCCCCGCTGTGCTCGACGCGCAGGACACGCTCCGCGTGCTGCGGCACGTCCCGGGCGACACGGCGTCGCCGGCGAGCACGGTGACGGTCATGTTCGATCGTCCCGTCGCCGGCGCGCTGGACTCCACCGTCTCCGCGGCGCGCGTCTTTCATGTCACGCCGCGGGTCGCGGGGTCGGTCGTATGGCGCGATCCGATCACGATCCGCTTCATTCCGAGCGAGCCGCTCGCGCCGGGCGCACGATACACGATCGGCATCGACACGTCGCTGCGCGCCCTCGACGGCACGCGCCTCGCGTCGCCCTACCGATTCGATTTTCGAGTGCTCGGGCCGCGACTCCTCGCTCGGTCGTTCGACCCGTACGCCGGCCGCGATACCCTCGCGCCTGACGGCCGGATTCACCTGCTCTACACCGCTCCCGTCGACCTCGATCGATTGGCGCGCGGCGTGCGAATCGAGCTGACCGGCTGCCGCGGACCGGCGAGCGTCATGTATCGCCCGGTCGGCCAGCACCGCATTGCGTCGCGCGATCCGCAATGGTTTCAATGGGCCGGCGCCTACGGCGATACGATCGCGAGTCGTTTCCGAACGGTCGCCGACCTCGAACCGGCCGCGCCGTTGCCCGTGGACTGCGGCGGCTACCTGGTCATCCCGACGACGCAGGACGATTCGGCGTTTGGCCGCGAGGAACGGTACGGAGTCAGGACCGCGCCGGTATTTCGGTTCGTTCCGCAGCGATGCCCGCCCGAAGCATGCGCGTCCGACGGCATCCTCATTCGATTCTCGTCGCCGGTTCGTCGCGCCGACGTCCTGGCGCACGTCCGCGTCAACGGCGAGCCGGTGGTCCTCAACAGAGAGAACACGGTCGCGAAGCAATGGTGGGCGAGCGTCTTTCTCGTGGCGCGCTCGACATATACGATCGCCGCGGATACCGCGATACGCGACGTCTACGGCCGATCGCTCGAAGGGCCTGGAACGTTGTCCGAGTCGGTCGACGACCATGCTCCGCAGATCAGTCGCCCGGCCGGCATTCTCACGGTCCCGCGCTCCGGCCCGCTCACGCTTCCGATCAAATCGGTGAACGTTCGGTCCATTCGCATGATCGCGTATCGCGTTCCCGACAGCGTGCGAATCCAGGTGATGAGCACCACGATGAACATGTCCGATCCCCGGACGTGGCTGGGCAAGAGCAGGCCCGAGACCACCGTCGTCGCGCTCCCGGATCGCCTCAACTCCGATACGACGGCGGACGTTCCGCTGCCGCCCGCGGCTCTTGCCTCCGATCATCCGCTCGTGCTTTTCCAGATCGCGATCGCCGATCCCTTGCCCGATGCCATTCCGCCTTCCGTGAGCAGGGATCGCCACGCCGTCGTTCTCTCGTGGCCGTACGTCTACAACTTGTGGTCGTCGCCCTATGCGCTGCTTCAGGTAACCGACCTCGCCGTCACCGCGAGACTCGTCGGCACCGCCGACGGCTCGGCGTTCGTGACCGGTCTCGCGGACGGCCGCGCGCGGCGCGGCGTCACCATCACTCAGTTCGACATGTGGCGCCGAGTAATCGGCCGGGGAGTCACGGATGCCCGCGGCATCGCGGCGCTCGAGCGTGTTGCTTCGGATTCGAATCCGACACGAACGCCCGTTTCGCTGTGGAGCGGACCGCGCTTCAGCGTCCTCCAGGCCGAGTCGGCTGACGATCGCGTGACGGTCTCGTTTGGCGGACGAGCGGTCGGCTATCAGCCGGGCAGTCAGTTCGAGCCCAAGGCATTGGGCGGCCGCAACGGCGACGCGCCGCTGGCGGCCGGCGCGGTGTTCGCCGACCGCGGCATCTATCGTCCGGGCGAGGTCGTGTACCTCAAAGGCGTCGTCCGCCGCGGCATGCTCGGCGCGTTGCACCTTCCGTCGACGGCCGATTCGGCGCGGATTTCCATTGGGCCGCGGGAACGCTCGTGGTACGACGACTCGGCTATCGTCTTGCGGGACAGCGTACAGCGTCTCTCGCCGTTCGGCACGATCGTCGACTCGTTGCGCTTGCGCCCTGGACTCACGCTCCAGGACTACGCCGCGGATCTGCGCGTCATCGTCGACGGCCACTGGCGGACGGTCGGTTCCACGACGTTCCGTCTCGCGGAGTATCGCGCGCCAGATTTCCTCGTCGACGTGGCGCAGGACACCGCGATCCACTACCCCGACGACACTCTCGACTTCGACGTGCGCGGACAGCTGCTCTTCGGCTCTCCGTTGCGCGGTGGCCAGGTGCGCTGGGCGGCGCAGATGTACGAAGGCAGCCCGCCGATGCCGCGCGGCGTCGAGCACGACTGGACCGTCGGAGAATCGTGGTGGTGGGGTCGCCACGCGGCGAATCAGGAAGCAACGCGTCCGATCAGCGGCGTTGCCACCCTCGACGCGAACGGCCGTGCGCGAATCCGGCTATCGGTTGCATCGCTGACGAAGCCGTCATCGGGCACCGTGCACTTCTCCGTCGGCGTGACCGATGTCGATCAGCAAGTCGTGACGGCGATCGCGGACGCCACGATCAGCTCCAGCCGTACGTACATCCTCGCTCGCCTCCCTCGCAAGACCGAGGCGTGGCGAATCGGAAGGCCCGCGCGCATCGATGTGCGCGCCGTGAACGAAAACGGAGTTCGCATTCCGGACGTCACGGTCCGCGCGGTCGCGCTGCGGCTGCGAAGCAGTTCGCGAGACCCGGATTCCAACGCGCCGAGCGTCCGATTGGTCGACACGATAGCCGATCGCCGGCTGACGCTGGGCCGCGGCGACGGTTCGTTCTCGTTCACGCCCGACTCGAGCGGGAGCTACGCGGTGGTCTTCACCACTCGCGACTCGAGAGGCGGACCCGCGATCACGACCATTTCACGTTCGGTCACCGGCGCGGCGGCGATCCGCCCCCAGGTAGTGGTGCGCGCACCGCCCGGCGGATTTCGCCTGACGCTGATCGCGGACTCGGCGAGACTCGCGGTCGGCGACGTGGCGCACGTGCGCTTCGATTCGCCTTTCCGCGACGCCGAGGCGTGGATCACGATCGAGAGAGAAGGCATCATCGAACAGAGGCGACAGCGCGCGTCGCGCGGCGACAACGTCCTGGACGTGCCGATTCGCGACGCTTTCGCGCCGAACGTGTTCGTCTCAGTGGTGCTCGTTGCCCGCGACGAGCTCGCGCGGCCGGACTCGGCGAGGGATCGGCTGCGCGCCGGCTATGTGGAGCTGAGCGTCAGCGCTGACAATCACAAACTGAACGTCGCGGTCGCGACGGATCGCAAGTCGTACTCGCCGCGTGATACGGCCTCCATCCGAATCCGCGTTCGCGATACGTCGGGGAGAGGTGTGCGCTCGGAGGTCTCGGTTTGGGCCGTAGACCAGGGAGTTCTCTCGCTCACAGGGTTCTCGACGCCCGATCTCCGAGCGCGGATCTACGAGCCGCGAGGCGTCGGGAGCATCCTGTGGTCGACGGTGCCGACTCTGGTCACGACCGACCCGATGCTTGCCGTCGTGTTTCTGCAAGCAAGCATGCTGCAACTCAACGAAGTCGTAATGCTCGGGAATAGCGTGGCATCGGTGTCCACCGCGACCGAGCCGACGGTTCGCAGCCGCTTCGCCTCGACGGCGTTCTACCTTGGGCGAGTCGAGACCGACGATCACGGGGGCGCGGTGGCTCGCGCGAGCGTCCCCGACAATCTCACCACGTTTCGCGTCATGGCCGTGGCTACTTCCGCCGGCGACCAGTACGGCGGCGGCGACACGACGCTTCTCGTCACGCGTCCGCTCGTCGCGCGCGCCGTGCTGCCGAGGTTCGTGCGCCCCGGCGACTCGCTCGTCGCCGGCGTCGTCGTCACGGCGCGGGACGGCCGTCCGCGGCCCGCGACCACTGATGCGGCGGCGGTAGGCGCGTCGTTGCGAGGACCGACGACCCTGAGCGTCTCGCTGACAGCCACCGCGAGCAGCGAAGCGCGATTCGTCATTCAGGCACCCGCGCGAGACGCGATCGGCGACACGATCACCGTGCGGCTCGGCGCCGGCGATGGCGTCACCGCCGACGCGACCGAGACTCGTCTACCCGTCCGTCCGGACTTCCACCCGCGCACGCACGCGATGCTGGGCGCCGTGCGCGACACGCAGACGCTCGCGATCACGCTGCCGCCGGAAATCGATCCCGCGCGCTCGCGCATGCGACTGCGAGTCGGCACGTCGCGAACCTCGGCCATGCTCGCCGCGTACCGATGGTTGAGGGCGTATCCATACGACTGCAGCGAACAGCTGTCGAGCGTCGGGCGGGCGCTGATCGCCGTGTGGCGGGCGACGAAGAGCGAACGGTCGGACGCGCTGGGCGGCGACCCGCATGCCAAGCTTCAGGAGCTGGTCGACGAAATTTCCAAACGTCAGAGCGCCAACGGGTCGATCAAGTATTGGCCCAGCTGGGACTGGTCGTCTCCCTGGCTCTCGAGTTACGCCGGGATCTTCCTTCTCGACGCGCGCGACGACGGCATCTCCGTCGATCCGACGGTCATCCGGCGAATCGGGGATTATCTCAGGTGGTTCGCGCGTGAGCCGGTCGATACGGGCGGTATCAACCGATACGAGCAACGTTGGCGCCGCCTCGAACTCGGCGAACGCGTCGCCGTCGTGGACTATCTGCGGCGAGCCGGAGCGCCCGACACCGCGGCGGAGAGGGCGTTGCTGCGAGTCGCTGTCGCGATGACCTGGGAGGACCGACTTCGCCTCGCCGAGGTGATCGCGGCACGGAAGGACATGCGCGCCGACGCGGAAGCGATCGTCGATGCCGCTTGGCGCGCGGTCACGCCGGCCGGACACCGCGCCGACCTTCCCGACACGGCCAACGGTCCGCGCGAATTCCCGTCGCGCATCGCGCCCGCGGCGCGGCTGCTGAGCGCGTCGCTCGAGCTGCGTCCGACCCACCCGATGCTCGGCGCGCTCGTGGAGACCGTGTTGCAGCATGGGCGGGCCGAAAGCCGCTTTGCGTGGAGCACGCAGGACTATGCGTCGGTCGTGATGGCGCTCTCGCAGTTCCGCGAGGACGATCCGCCCGATCGAATCGTGAGCGCGCGAGCCGGCGGGAGCAGTTTCGTCGCGCACCCGCCGCGGTCCGGCGTCGACACGACGATCGCGGCGCCGCTCACCGGTATGCTCGAGACGGCGGCGAACGGCGAGCACGTGCTGCGCGTCCATGTCGACGCGTCGGCGGGCGAGCGGCCGGTGTACTACGCGCTCGAGGTGGACGAAGTCCCGCTGGCCGGGCCGGTGAAGCCGGACATTCAGGGGCTCGTCGTCGAACGCTGGTACGAGCGGTTCGACAACGGCGCGCCAGTCACGCGCGTCAACGAGGGCGATCTCGTGCGGGTGCGGTTGCGCATCACCGCGCCGGCCGACCGCGAGTTTGTGGCGGTCGAGGATCCGCTTCCCGCGGGGCTCGAGCCGATCGACCTCGGCCTCGCGACGAGCAGCCTCTCGCCGTTCACCACGCCGGAGACCGAGCGCGCGCGAATGACGGGCGATCGCGATCGAGACGGTCCGTTGTGGCAAGCCGTGTTGTACGGCGGCTGGGACGACGGCCACTGGTCGCCGTGGGAGCACAAAGAGCTGCACGACGATCGCGTGTCCTACTTCGCACGAATGCTGTGGACGGGGAGCTACACCGCGAGCTACGTGGCGCGCGCGACGACCGCGGGAAGTTTTGTCGTCCCCCCTGCGTACGCCGAGGAGATGTACAATCCCGCGCTGCAGGGGCGGAGCGGCGGAGGAAGGTTCCTCATCGACGTTCGACCGTGAACGAGAAGGAGCCTTCAGCCTGAAGACGCGTCGCCGCTTTCAGGCTGAAGGCTCCCGTAAACGACAGTTTTACGGTTTTACCATTTTCGGCGCCGCGTCCTCGAAGGTATAGCCGTAGCCTGTCTTCGGACACTTCACCGCCGAATTCGTCGGGCTGAACATGCCGTTCGGATTGTCCTTCCAGAGCCAGACGTGCAGATCCCAGTGATGGAGTTCGGCCGGCATGATCGGCGCGTGCCCTTCCATCGGTCCCATGAGCTGGTGACCGAGGACGGTTGGCGGCGTCTTGGCCAGCTCGGTCGGCACGAACCACTCGGCTCCCGTGAGCACGAGCTTGTCGCCGACGGGCTCGTAGAGGAGCACCTGCGGCTTGGTCGAATCCAGCTTCGGCCCAACCAGCGCCATGTTGATGAAGTGGACGCCCATGGCGCCGGGCTTGTACTCCATCGAGCCGTGCTCCGTACCACCGCCGGGGAAGTCGACGCAACCGACGGTCGAGTAGTAGCCGTCGCGCACCGCGACGATGGGATCCTTGTACTTGTCGAGCGCTTTTCGAACGGTGTTGATCGCGGCGACGTTCATGACTGCGCCCTGCTGCTTTGCTTGCGCGCTGAGCGCCGCCGGCGAGGTCATCGCGAGCGCGGCGGCCGCGGTGGTGAGCCAGGCGGTCGAGAGTGACCGGGTGTATCCATTCCGCATCGAAAGGACCCTTGAGTTGACGATCCCGGAGCATCTCGGATGGAGCCACCCAAGTCAAGGCTGGCGCGGACCGTCCTGGACTATTCTTCGCGCAACCACGCGAGAATGCGCGCGTGGACCGACGCGTTGGCGAAGTAGCCGCCGTGTGCCACTCCCTCGGCCTGGGCGAGCACCCGCGACGCGACGATCGGGAACCTCGCCGGCGTGTCAACCGCGCTCTTGGTCGAGACGATCAGATCGTGCGCGCCGACGATCGCCTTGTCGGCGATGAGCTTTCGCAGGCGGCGAGCCAATCCCGGCTCCTGTGGCTCGAAATCCGACGCGATGGCCAGATATCGCGGTGTGCGTTCCGGCGGCGGACCGGCCTGAATGCTCTTGAGCGAATCGAGAAAGACGCCGCCAGGCTTCATGGCGCTCACACCCTTGAGCTGCGCGGCCATTCGGAATGCCGCCGATTTCGCCGCGGCGAACAGGCCCCCGGCGATCGGCCCGCCGAATTGCGTCAGCGTCGCGCCGGCCAGTTGCGTGTAGCGATTCAGCGTCCGCTCGATGTTCTGCACGTCGGCGAACGGCGTGCCGGCGTTGGGAGTCCCGACGAAGACCACTTTGCGGACCGTGAGCCGGTCCGCGCCGTCGATCGATTCCGATCCACCTTCGACCAGCGAGCGTGCGACCAATCCGCCCCGCCCGTGCGCGATGATGTCGACGTCGAGCTTCGCTCCGGGCGACAACCGCATCGCGTCGACGAATACCTTGGCATTGCGCCGCGGGTCATGCGACAGCGTAAAGTGATCGAACGCCAACACGCGGCCCTGGTACAACCGATCGAGGTCGGCCATGGCCGAGCGGGGAAAGCCCGCGAATCCTCCGTGCGAGCGGTCGAAGGTGTCGTGCAACAGCAGCAGCGTTCGCCCTGTTGACACGTGCGTCCATCCTTCGGCGTCGAGCGCCGGCGCATCCGGCCGCGTGTAGTCGTCGGGCGACATGCGCCGCACGCGATAGGGCCGGGCCGACGACTCCCATGTTTGCGCGAGGTCCTCGACCGGTACGCGCCATCGTGTTGAGAATCGTGAGCAGTTTCCGCATGCATGCGACGAGCGCGAGCTTCTTCGGCTTGTCGGCCGCCAGCAGCCGCGCGTAGAAGGCGCGGATCACCGCGTTCCGTCTGGTCGCGACGAGCGCCGCCATGTACAGCACCGCGCGCACGCTCGCCCGGCCGCCCTGCACGAAGCGACGACCGCGCAGTGTGCCCGAGTCCCGGCTCAGCGGCGCGACGCCGACCAGGCCCGCTTGCCGCGCCCGAAGACCTGCCCTAGCCGATTCCGCTCCGCCTGCAGCATCTCCAGCAGCTGCCGTCGGCGCGCGAGGCAGTGCCTCGAGTTCCTGCGCCTCGGCATCCGGCAGCGCACGCATCGCCGGCCGAACGCGCTCGGCGAAGAGCGCGAGAATGTCGGCGTCAATGCCATCGGTCTTCGCGAGTTGCCCCGTCGCTCTCGCAAAGTCGCGCACTTGGCGCGGGTTCACGACGACGACCGGCAGACTCGCGGCCGCGAGCGCCGCGACACATAGCAGCTCATACCCGCCGGTCGCTTCGAGCACCACGAGTTCCACCGCATCACGGCGCAGGCGCTCCACCCGCGTCCGCACCCCGCGCTCATCGTTCTCTACCGTCCACCGCTCACCCGCCGGACGGGTGGCGACGACGAGCTCCGCCTTCGCGACGTCAATCCCGACGAGCATGCGCCCTCCCTCGAGTGTGTCGCGTCGCCCGTCCTTGTCAGAATCCGGGCTCGAGGAACTCGGCCCCCGCAACTGTTCGGGCTCTTAGCGACGATCTGCTCGGGACGCCGCTCCGGCTAACGCACGGTGTTCGCCTTCCGGCTTCCACCTAGACCGCATCGAGCTGGCGCCCCGATCAGAATGCTTGCAAACTCAACGAAGAGCTAGATACAAGACCGTCGCTCGAGGCGGCGCTATCAATCCGGTTTGTAGGGTGCCTTGATCCGGATCGGAACGCCGACGGTTCCCCAGTGAATTCGCATCACCGCGTCGTCGCGAAGCACGAGCGGGAACTCGATCTCGAGCGTCTCCACGTGCGACGCCGGCTCCGGTGCGACGTCGACGCGTAGCACGTCATCGGCTTCGCCGGGATACGGTTTGTGAAATACGTGCGCCGCGCGGCTGAAGATGACCGTCCACGGCCGACGTTCGTGCGGCACGAGCCAGAGCGAGTACTCTCCGGCCTTGAGGTCGTGCCCCTCGATCTTCACGTCGTGGTCGAACACGACGCGCGTCGCCGAGTCGGCGCCGGGATGCCAGATGCTGTCCCATGGCACGAGCTGGCCAAACAGCGGTCGCCCGCGCGCGACGGGGCGCCCGTACGAGACCGTGATGGTCGTGAGCGCGACGTTCTGCGTGATCGTGCCGCGCTGACTGAACGGATAGCCCTGCGCGAGGGCGACGCGCGGCGCGGCGAGCGCCAGCGCCAAGCTCGAAAGCCGCGCGGCGCGGCTGACAAAGAAGCGAATTGGCATAGACACTATGGTAGACGATGTCCGTAGCGTAGGCAGGACGCGCTCATCGAATCGCCACGCCGCACCAGCATCGCGAGGGCAATGTGACGCCGTCCGGGCGCGTGAACGGGGCCAGCCGCTCGGCGATCGTCGTTCGAAACGCCTCCCGTGATGCATCGGAGAGTGACCGGATCAGCGGACCAAGCGCCGTCAACTCGATGAGAAAATCCCAATAGGCGTTCACGTCGGTGAAGTGCCACGCCATCTCGACCGGCTCGATGCGCGTGGACGAGAAGCCGATGCCGTCGAGCAACCCTTGCAGTCGGCCGCGATCGCCAAGCGCGAGAATGCCCGGCTGCCATTCGCCTGTCGGGCGGGGAAGATGCCCTTGCTCCATCAGCGTCCGCGCCGGCAGGGACGCGAACGGGTTCTCTTCGGGGCCGGTGAAAACGGCGAACACGAGACGTCCGCCCGGCACGAGCACGCGCCCGCACTCGCGCAGCGCGGCCGCGGGGTCGGGCATGAGCATGAATCCCCAGCGGCAGAGCACGCCGTCGAACGAGGCGTCGGCGAGGTCCATCGCCTGCGCGTCGAGCACGCGATAGTCGGCGTTCTGGATTCCCAACTCGGCCCCGCGCTTGCGCGCGACGTCCACCATCTCCGGAGACAGGTCGGTCGAGACGAGCCGCCCGTTTCCGAGATGCTTGGCCGCGAGGAAGCCCGTGTCGCCTGGCCCGGCGGCGACCTCCAACACACGCTGCCCGTCCCGCGGATCGAGGTTTCTCACCAGCCATTCGTGGATCGGACGCGATGCCGCGAACATCGATTCGCGCTGATCGAACCAGGCTCTCGCCTGACTGTTCCAGTCGCCACGAACGCTCTCGGTTGCGCTGCCGCTCATCGAGTTCCTCCGGTTGCCCGCGAATATCACTCGCGACGATCGGCTCGTCACCCCCGGCCAACCCGCTCGTCCTCATATACGGTATGGGCCGACCGACATTTCGCCTTCCGAGACTTCCGAACGAGCCGCTGCCCCGCTTCCGGCTCATGTCGGTCTGGTTCGCCGCCGGTCTGGCGTTTCTCAACGTCGCGCTATTCACGTTCGACGCCAACCTCCCGCCGGCGTTGCGGTGGGTCGAGGCGGCGGCGGCGGCTACCCTCGGCGCATGGTGGATCTACGGCTATCGGCGCGGCGGTTTTCCGGTCGCCGGATGGGCGGTCGACGCGACGCTCGTGCTGGTGGTCGCGGCGGTGTCGCCGATGCCATCCGACGCGATTGCGCTCTTCTTCGCGGGACTCCAGTTCCGATCGCTATTCGTGCCGCGCCGAGAGCTCGGGCTGCTGATCGTGTCGTTCGCGATCGCGCGGGTCGGATCGACGGCGCTCTGGTATTCGAACGGTCACGTCGAGTACGGTCCCCTCTCACCGAATTCGCTGATCTCGGTGCTCGGCCTCACGATCATCGCGGCGAGTCTTCATCTCTTCGTCAGCGCGACGCAGCGGCAGAGCGCCATGGCGCACGAGTTGGCGCGCAGCGACGAACGCTACCGGCTGGTCGCGCGCGCGACGCGCGACGTCGTCTACGACTGGCACGTCCCGAGCGGGACGATCGAGTGGACGGAATCGATGCAGGCCGTATTCGGCTACGCGCCGGAACAGATCGGCGACGGCGCGTGGTGGCTCGAGCGGGTCCATCCCGCGGACCGTGACGCGCTCCAGGGTTCCGTTGCCGCGGCCGTGGCTGATCCCGCGACGACCGTCGCGGCGGTGCAGTACCGCGTGCGGCGCGCGGACGATCGCTACGCCTACGTCTCGGGAAGTCTGATCGTGCAGCGCTCGCTAAATGGCTCGGCCGAGCGCGTGATCGGGTCCATCCGCGACGTGACGAGTGAGCATCTCCTCGAGGAGCGGCTCCGCCAAGCGCAAAAGATGGAGGCCGTCGGCCAGCTCGCCGGCGGCGTGGCGCACGACTTCAATAACCTGCTCACCGTCATCGGCGGGCACGTATTCATGCTCGAGCAGGCGTCGGCGGACAACGCCGCTAACCCGGGCGAGCCCGACCCACGGTCGGCCAAGCACCTCGCGGGCATCACGCGCGCGACCGATCGCGCCGCCTCACTGACACGGCAGCTCCTCGCGTTCGGCCGCAAACAGCTCCTGTCGCCCACCCTCCTCGACGTGAACGCCGTCGTGGAGGAGACCCTTCACATGATGCGGCCGGCCGTGGGCGAGCGCGTCGACATCATCGCGCGACTCGACCCGAACTTGCGCGCGGTCTATGCCGACGCGGGGCAACTGGGTCAGGTTCTGGTGAATCTCGCGCTCAACGCGCGCGACGCGATGCAGCCGACGAACGGCGGAACTCTCACGATCGAGACGGCGAACGCCATCCTCGCTGACCGTTCGGAGCCGCGGGCCGGCGACGCGATCTCGGCCGCCCACGAGAGCGGACTATCCGCCGGCGACTACGTGCGCCTGACTGTGCGCGACACCGGCACCGGAATGGATGCGGCCACACTCGCGCGCGCGTTCGAGCCTTTTTTCACGACGAAACCGCCCGGCCGCGGCACCGGCCTCGGTCTCGCGTCGGTGTACGGGATCGTGAAACAATCGTTCGGCGACATCCAGGCGGATAGCGCTCTGGGAGTTGGATCCACCTTCACGATTCATCTTCCCGCCGCCGAGCGCCGTCGCGTGCCGCGGAGCGAGAAAGTCGACGACCCGGGCGCGGCGCCATGGACCAGCGGCCCCGCTGTCCCGAGGTCGTCGCATCGCGGCGTGCTCCTCGTCGAGGACAACGCCGGCGTCCGCGCCTTCGCCGCCGAGGTGCTGTCGCAAGCCGGATATGACGTACGCTCGGCGCGTCACGGCGTCGAAGCGCTCGAGTTGATGCGGAAGTACGAATCGTCGATCGACATCGTCGTGACCGACGTCGTGATGCCGGAAATGGGCGGACGCGCGCTGGTCGAGCAGCTCCGCAAGCGACGGCCGCAGCTGCCCGTCCTCTACATCACCGCGTACACGGACGACGCCAGCATGATCGACGAGCTGAAGGCGACGGGCGCTCGCCTGCTCGAAAAGCCGTTCACGGCGAGCCAGTTGGCGGAGGCGGTGGCGTCCCTCGGTGGCGCGTTGGCAAAAGCGAGCTGAGAGCGAGCCGCTCACCGCCGAGGATGGTCGATCAGGTTGAACTGGAACGGCATCCGCGCCAGTGATCGCACGGGGCACCCTTCGACGAGGAGCGGATCGAACCGCAGCCTCGGCAGCGTCTCGAACACGGACTCGACGAATTCGGCGGCCGTCGCGCTCTGAACTTGGACGGATGTCACGTCCACCTGGCCAGCCGCGTCGACGACGAACTCGAGTAGCGTTTCCCCCGTCACGTTTGCGTCGCGCATGCGCCGCGGGTATGGCGGCGCCGGATTGCCTCGCCTCGGCTCCACCAACCTCGTGATGCGTCGGACGGGCAACCGCATCTGAATCAACGGAGTGACACCGGCCGCGGGCGGCCAGGGTCCCCCGTGTTTCAGAGTAATCGCGTCCGGCGCGACGACGAAGCGCACATCCATGCTGTCGCCACTGAACGTAGCCGCGGACGGCGCGGGCTCGGGCAGTGCGCGGCTTTCGCTGAGCTGTTGCAGCGCCTCGATGAACGCGGCGTCGAACCCCGCATTGCGTGTCCCGCCGACCGTTCGTATCCGCGAGAACAGGCCGTCCCGGTGCAACGTTGCGCGATACACGCTTCGCAACGTCAGAACCGCTCTGGCCCCCGTTCCCTCGATCGGCGGCGCCGCCGTGCTCGTCTCGTACGTGTTCAACACCAACGGCCGCGGCACGACGAGGAACTGGCGAATCGCTGTCGCGATGAGCGACTCATGAGACGCACTCAGCTTGTCGCTCTTGTCGAAGGGGACGATCAGCAGTGAGACTCGCGTCGTCTGCGAATCCGGCGATGGAGCGCTCAGCGCCGCGTCGCAGCGCGCGGTATCGTGTGGAACCTGGGCGCTCGCCGCGGTTCCCATTGCGAAGATCGGAGCGAAGATCGGAGCAATGAGTCGTCTCATCGGTCGAAGAATCTCCTCGGCTCACCGTACGGCTGAATCGTGCTCGATAATTTGCTTGGCGCGTTGGATCACGGGCCGGTCGACCAATTCTCCCCGGTGCACGAACACCGCGTCCTCGGGGCGAGACGACAGCTCGTCGAGGACCGCTCGCGCCCACGCGACCTCTTCGTCGCTCGGTCTGAATGCGTCATTGGTGATCGGAATCTGCTTTGGATGAATGCAGAGCTTCCCGCCGAATCCAAAGCTCCTGCTTCGCGCCGCGTGACGACGCAGCTGTTCCTGATCGTCGATCGCGAGCGTCACCAGATCCACCGGCGGCGCGATGCCGGCGACCTTCGACGCGACGACGATCCGGGATCGCACGGCATCGAACGCGCCGTCGGCGTCGTGGATCCCCGTGTCGAGCGTGAAGTCGAGCGCGCCGAAGACGAGCCGCTCGACGCGCGGACATCGCGCGACGTCGAGCACGTTCCATAGACCGGCCGCGGTCTCGATGATCGGGACGACGACGTGTTGCGGCGCGATCGCGGCGAGGACACGTTCGACGTGCGCCGGGCTGTCGGCCTTTGGAAGCAACACGCCCCGAATCGCCAGCGTGCGCGCGACGCCGAGGTCCTCCTCGAACCAGGGCGTGAGCGCGCTGTTCACGCGCACGTAGACCGGCACGTCGCGCGGAATCGTTGCGGTCATGAGGCCGCGGCGCGCGTCCGCCTTTTCGTCCGGCGCGACCGCGTCCTCGAGGTCGACGATCACCCGATCCGCGCCGCTCGCCGCGGCCTTCGCGAAACGGTCGGGCCGCGTGGCGGGGACGAACAGCCAGGACCGAGCGGGACCGTCGCCTCGGCTGGCGGATGGATTCATTCGGCGGTGCGAACGAGGAGCGCGTTCATTCGATAGCCTCCCGGCGGCCAACAAGGTACCGGGTCAGGAATCATCCGGAAACCCACGCCTCCGCCTCCACCGCTCGCGCTCCGTCGTTGTCGGTCGACCACAACTTGAAGTGATCGTTGCCGTCGCCGGGCGCGCCGAACACGAGAAAGTCCGACGTGTCGAATGTGGGCCGCATCGCCTTGAAGTGAAACCGGCGGATCCGGTCGGACGTCACGTGCGTCTGCAACAGATCGAGCAGGAGCGTCGCGATCAGCGGGCCGTGCACGACGAGTCCCGCGTACCCCTCGACGTGCGTCGCGTAGCGTCGGTCGTAGTGAATGCGATGCGTGTTGAAGGTGAGCGCCGAGAAGCGAAAGAGCAGTGTCTCGGTGGGCCGCACGGTGTGCCGCCACGTGGGATCCATCCCGGCAACGTCCTCGCGACGCTCGCCGGCGCGCGGCATAGCCGGCGCCGGTTCTCGAAACACCAGATCCTGCTCCTCTTCGATGGCGACGCCGGCGTCCGTGCTGAACCGATGCCGAACCGTCACGAACACGAGCGCCGACTCCCGCCCCTTCTTCTCCTCGACGGACTGGATCACCGACGCGCGCTCGACGCGCTCGCCCACACGCAGCGGATGGTGAAACGTCACGCGGCTCCCCGCCCACAACCGGCGCGGCAGCGTCACGGGCGGCAAAAACCCCCCGCGGCGCGCGTGGCCGTCCGGCCCAAGCTCCGACTCGCGCGCGACTCCCGGCGCCAGCGTCCAATGAAAGCCGAGCGGCGCCGCATCGGCCTCCTTCGCCTCGGCCGAATGATCCAGCGTCGCGTGCCAAGCCGCGACGCGGCTCGGCGTGATCCAATCCGCCGCCGTCTGCGTCCGCCCAATCCAGGACTTCCAGTCGTGGTCGACCCGCACGAACTCGACTCCCACCAGTGCTCCTCGCAGCCACCTTGGGATTCTCGCGGCAGACCTCGCGACCGGCAAGATCACACTGCATCCCGACGCTCGTCCCGCCGTGCCATATTCGTAGTTCCTGGTCGCACCGGCCCGCCAGCCACAAGGATCTCCCTTGGCGCACGAACCCTACGAAGAAATCCGGGCGGCAATTCGAGCCCTCTGCCGGAACTTTCCGAGCGCGTACTGGCAGAAGCTCGACGCCGAGCAGCGCTACCCCGAGGACTTCGTCTCGGCCCTCACGTCCGCCGGCTGGATGGCCGCGCTCATTCCTCAGGAGTACGAAGGCGCCGGCCTCGGACTCGCTGAAGCGTCGGTCATTCTCGAGGAGATCAACCGCAACGGCGGCAATTCGGGCGCGTGTCACGGACAGCTCTACAACATGGGCACACTGCTGCGGCACGGGTCGGAGGAGCAGAAGCGCGCCTACTTGCCTCGCATCGCACGCGGCGAGCTCCGTCTTCAATCGATGGCCGTCACCGAGCCCACCACGGGGACGGACACGACGAGGACCGCGACCGTCGCCGTCAAACAGAGCGACCGGTACGTCGTGAACGGCCAGAAGGTCTGGCTCTCTCGCGCCCATCATTCGGATCTCCTCGTCCTCCTGGCGCGCACGTCTCCGTACACCGCCTCCGCACGCGCCGACGGCATGTCCCTCTTTCTGGTCGACATCAAGGCCGCGCTCGGCAACGGCCTCGCGCTTCGGCCGATCCGCAACATGGTCAACCACGAGACGAGCGAGGCGTTCTTCACGGATCTCGAAATCCCCGCCGCGAACCTCATCGGTGAGGAAGGGAAGGGCTTTCGCTACATCCTCGACGGCCTGAACGCCGAGCGCACGCTCATCGCCGCCGAATGCATCGGCGACGCCCGCTGGTTCGTCGAGAAAGCGACCGCCTACGCCAACGACCGCGTCGTCTTCGACCGGCCGATCGGCCGCAACCAGGGCGTCCAGTTTCCGATCGCCGAGTGCCACATCGAGACCGAAGCCGCCGACTTGATGCGATGGAAAGCGTGCACGCTGTTCGACAACCACGAGCCCTGCGGGGCCGAGGCGAACATGGCGAAGTACCTCGCGGCGAAGGTGTCCTGGGAAGCGGCGAACGTGTGTCTTCAGACGCACGGCGGCTTCGGCTTCGCGGCCGAGTACGACGTCGAGCGTAAGTTCCGCGAGACGCGTCTCTACCAGGTCGCGCCGATCTCGACGAACCTCATCCTGTCGTACGTCGCCGAGCACGTGCTCGGGCTCCCGCGTTCGTTCTGAGATGCTTCCACTCCACGGGATCACGGTCGTCTCGATCGAACAGGCCGTCTCGGCGCCGTTCTGCACGCGGCAGCTCGCCGACTACGGCGCCCGCGTCATCAAGATCGAGCGTCCTGGCGAGGGAGACTTCGCGCGCAAGTACGACAGGGCCGTGAACGGCCTCTCATCGTACTTCGTCTGGCTGAATCGATCGAAGGAGAGCGTGACGCTCGACGTCGCGCTGCCGGCCGGCCGCGAAGTGGTCGACCGTTTGCTCGCTCGCGCCGACGTCTTCGTTCAGAACCTCGGCCCCGGCGCCGCGGCGCGGCTCGGGCTGGATTGGCCGGCGCTGTCGGAGCGATTTCCCCGCCTCATCGTCGCCGACATCTCGGGCTACGGCGAAGACGGCCCGATGTCCGATCGCAAAGCGTACGACTTGCTCGTGCAAGCCGAGAGCGGGTTGTTGTCGGTGACGGGTTCCGCCGACACGCCGTCGCGCGCCGGGGTGTCGATCGCCGACATCGCCGCCGGCATGTACGCCTATTCAGGAACCCTCTTGGCGCTCCTCGCGCGCGCGCAGACCGGACGCGGCACGCGTGTCGGCGTGTCGATGCTCGACGCGCTCGGCGAGTGGATGAGCCAACCGATGTACTTCGCGAAGTATTCCGGTGCGCCGCCGGCGCGCACGGGAGCTTCGCATCCGACGATCGCGCCGTACGGACCGCACCGCGCCGGCGACGGCCGCGAGGTGCTCTTCGGAATTCAGAACGATCGAGAGTGGAGGCGCTTCTGCGCCGACGTGCTTGGCGCGCCGGAGCTGGCGGGCGACGAGCGATTCGCCGACAACCCTCGGCGCGTCGCCAATCGCGCCGAGTTGACCCGAATGATCGAGCAAGCATTCGCGACGATGACGGTCGAGGACGTCGTGCGTCGGCTCGACTCGGCCGGGATCGCGAACGGACGGCTCAACGACGTGCACGACTTCGCCGCTCACGAGCAGCTTCGCGCGCGCCGGCGCTGGCGTCCGATCGCAACCGAGACGGGGGAGGTCGACGCGCTACTCCCGCCCGCGGCGCTGAACGGTGTCGAACCGACCATGGCAGCCGTGCCGAAGGTCGGCCAGCACAACGACGCGGTCTTAGCCGAGCTCGGCTACGATCGCGCAACTATAGATAGCTTGCGAGCGGGAGGCGCGATCTGACATGGCGACAACTACAGTGACCTCGGCGGGAACGAGAGCGCTCGCGGAGTTCGTGGCCGACCTTCACTACGACGACATCCCCGCACAGGTCATCGAGGGCACGAAGGATCTGATGGTCGACTGGTTGGGATCCGCGCTCGCCGGGAAGGGCGCGCGGCCGGTGGTCGCGCTCGAGGAGTTCGCGGCCGAGATGGGGCCGCGCGACGGACCGTCCGAGATGATCCCCAGTGGTGGCACGACGAGTCCTCTGTTCGCCGCGCTCGTCAACGGCGCCGCGTCGCACGTCGCCGAGCAGGACGACGTACATAACGGCGCGGTCTTCCATCCCGGTACCGTCGTCTTCCCGGCGGTGCTGGCGGTTGCGCAGGCCGAGGGCGCGTCGGGGCGCGATCTGCTGGTTGCCGCCGTCGGCGGCTACGAGGTCGGCATTCGCGTCGGGGAATTCCTCGGCCGCTCGCATTACAAGATCTTTCATACGACCGGCACCGCCGGCACGCTCGCCTCGGCGGCGGGCGTCTCCCGTCTCCTGGGGCTCGACGCCGACGCCACGCAGCACGCGCTGGGTTCCGCGGGAACGCAGGCCGCCGGCCTGTGGGAGTTCCTGCGCGACGCCGCCGACTCGAAGCAGCTGCACACGGCGAAGGCGGCGGCCGACGGTCTTCTCTCCGCCTATCTAGCCCGCTCGGGCGTCACCGGCGCGCGCCGAATTCTCGAGGGCGCGCAGGGACTCGCGGCCGGCATGTCGACCGACGCCGATTCGTCGCGGCTCACCGACGGGCTCGGTACGCGCTGGGCGACGATTGAGACTTCTTATAAGTTGCACGCTTCCTGCCGCCACACTCATCCCGCGGCCGACGCGCTGCTTTCGCTGATGGAGCACGAGCGCCTGTCGCACGACCGGATCGCCCGCGTCACCGCGCGCGTACATCAGGGCGCGATCGACGTGCTCGGCCAGGTGACCGAGCCCACGAACGTCCATCAGGCGAAGTTCTCGATGGGTACGGTCCTCGGACTCATCGCCGTGCACGGCAGCGCCAGTCTCGACGACTTCGAGCACGCGCTGGACGACGCGCGTGTCGCGGCGTTTCGCGAGAGAGTGCGAATGGTTCTCGACGACGAGGTGGACTCGGCGTATCCACGCCGCTGGCTCGGTCGCGTGGATGTCGAGACGACCGACGGGAGAACGCTTCGCGGACGAGTGGATGTGCCGAAGGGCGATCCTGGGAACTCGCTGTCGCGAGCGGAGCTGGCGGAGAAGGCGGTACGGCTCGCCCGTTATGGCGGATCGGCGACAGAGGCGGAGGTTCGCGCCGCGATTGATCGGATCACGGGTTTGGATTCGGTAGATCGAGCGGGACGGTTGGTTCGGTGAATGTGCCGAGCGGCATCCCGGGCCCCCAACGAACAGGCCTGAAACCGGGATCATTCCCGGCTCGTAGCGTCCACTACGTCCTTTCCGGAGCCCGCGCGTGCACCAGCTAGCCACGGATCTTCGCGTCGCCTTTCGCCGCGCTCGAAAGCGGCCGGGCTTCACCATCGTCGCTCTGCTCTCGTTGACGCTCGGCATCGGGGCGAACACGGCGGTGTTCAGCCTCGTCAACGCGATTCTCCTCCGGAAGGCGCCGATTCCGCACGTGGAGCAGATCGCCGAGGTCTATCAGAAACAATCCGACTTCCCGTACGCACCGTTCTCGTACCCGGATTACGTCGATTTCCGCCGTGCGACCGCGGGGACGTTCTCGCAGATATCGATTTCGTTGTTCACCGTCGCCGCGCACGACCTGGGCGATCACGTCGAGTCGCTCATGGGCGAGATGGTGAACGGCGACTATTTTCCGCTGCTCGGTCTTCGCCCCGCCGCGGGCCGTTTGTTGGGGCCGCAGGACGACGTGACGCCTGGCGCGCACCCCGTCGTCGTCCTCTCGCACGACTACTGGCAGCGCGCCTTCGCGGGCGATCCGTCCATCGCCGGACGCACGATACACCTGTCGGGGCGGGATTACACGATCGTTGGAGTGGCGCCCGCGTCGTACACCGGAATGGTGAACGGCATCGCGCCGGCGGTGTTCGTGCCGATCCAAATGATCAACCAGCTGCAGCCGGACGTGCGCGACCAGCTCAAGCAGCGTGGGAATCACGCGGCATTCCTCAAAGCGCGTCTCGCTCCGGGCGCGACGATGGTCCAGGCGAGGGCCGTGGCCGAGCGGTTCACCGCGGACATGGCGCAGAAGTACCCGGCGAACTGGCCGACGGGGACTTCGCTCATCGTGATGCCGGAGAGCAAGATCGCCGTCAATCCGCTGCTCGATTCCGTCGTCGTGCCCGCCGCGGCGGCGTTGATGATCGTCGTCGGACTCGTGCTGCTCGTCGCGTGCGCGAATCTCGCGAGCTTTCTCCTCGCGCAGGCGCGCGATCGCCGCAAAGAGGTGGCGATTCGTCTCGCGATCGGCGCCAAGCGCAGCGTCCTCGTGCGACAGTTTCTCGTCGAATCACTGCTGCTTTCCGCCGTGGGCGGTGTGGCGGGCGTGATCGTGTCGGGTGTCGCGCTCCGTGCCGTGCTGCACGCCGATCTGCCGCTGCCCCTCCCCATCACGCTCGACGTCTCGCTCGATTGGCGCGTGCTGGCGTTCGCCGTTGGCGCGTCGGCGATCGCCGGCGTGCTGTTCGGCCTCCTTCCCGCGCTGCAGGCGACGCGGGCCTCGGTTGTCGAGACGATCAAGAACGAGAACGCCGACGGCGGTCCGATGCGCCGCTTCACGATGCGCAACGCGCTCGTCGTGGGTCAGGTTGCGGTCTCGCTCACGCTGCTCATCACCGCGCTCCTCTTCCTGCGAAGCCTGCAAGCGCGCGCCACGGTGAACCCCGGCTTCGGCGCCGCGCCGGCCGGAATGCTGTGGCTCGCCATTCCCACCGACCGCTACGACTCCACCAAGCGTAAGCAGTTGCTCGACGACATCGAGCGTCGCATGGCGCGGATTCCAGGGGTCGTGACGGTGGGCGCGATCGACAACATTCTGCTGAATCCGCTGAGCAACCAGGGCAAGCGCATTCACGTGCCCGGCGTCACTCCCCCGAAGGGCCAAACGGCGTTCGACGTCGATTTCGCCGCCGCCGACTCGGGATTATTCGACGCGATCGGACTCACCGTCGTTCGCGGCCGAGGCATCACTGCGGCCGACGTGCCCAACGCGCCGCGCATCGCGGTGATCAATCAGGCGATGGCCAACAAGTTCTGGCGCGGCAAGGACGCCGTCGGTCAGACTTTCAGCACCGACTCCGTCACGTATCAAATCGTCGGCGTCACGCCCACGACCAAGGTCCGCACGCTCGGCGAAGACCCGCGGCCTTTCATCTTCACGTCTTTCGCCCAGGAGTTCGCGTCGAGCGCGATGCTGGTCGCCCGTACCAACGGCGACGCCGACCGCACCGCGACGCAGATGCTCGCCACGCTGCGCGAGATCGACCCGAGTCTGATGGCGATCCAGGTGAAGACGATGTCGCGCCACCTCGCCGCGATGCTGCTCCCGGCGCGACTCGGCGCGATCGCATTCATGCTCTTCGCGGGGCTGGCGCTCGCGCTCGCCGTGCTCGGCGTGTACGGCGTGGTGAGCTACGCGGTAGCGCGCCGCTCGAGAGAAGCCGGCATTCGGCTCGCGGTGGGCGCGCAGCCGAGCGCGATCGTCCGACTGCTCATGCGCGAAGGGATCGTGCTCGTGACGATCGGCTCCGTGCTTGGGCTGTTGTTGGGTCTCGGAGCGGCGCAGGTGCTGCGGACGCTCCTATATGGAGTGGGAGCGGCCGATCCGATCACGTTCATCGCGGCGCCGGTCCTCCTCATACTCGTTGGTGCCGTGGCGGCGTTTCTGCCGGCGAGAAGGGCGGGGAGAGTCGATCCAGCGGGGGTGCTTCGAGCGGAGTAGGCGCAGACGCCGCAAAAGCGCGAGCTGACTTCGTTGGTTTGGAGTCGTCGGTTGTGGGTGATCGGTGACTGATGGACCTGGACAGGCTCTCTGCCTTGCCAATTCCCCCGAACCTTCCGAATCTCTACGGTGTAACCGGAGCCCGTCCGGAGGCCGCCATGCGTGCTCGAGCTGTCGCTGTCCTCGCCCTGCTCGTCGTCCCCGTCGCTCTGATCGCGCAGTCGCCTCCCGCGCACGCGCCGCCGCGCCCCGCGCCGCCGCCGGTGCGACCAGCGTCACCCTCGCCCCAGCCTGCCGCGGTTGCCCGCCAGCTTCAGTACCGTCGGATGCGATGGTCCGCCGAGGTGTATTCGGTGATCACCACGGCACAGGTGCCGACGGGGCCGGAACTCTCGCGCTATACGAGCTTCGGCAATGGACTCCGAGCCGACTATCGCTACACCGACCACTGGTCCGCGACCGTCGACATGACGGCCTCGTACCTCTTCTCGCCGGCCATCACCGAAACGGGAGAGGTCGGAGCTCGCTACGCGCCGCTGACGCTCGATCACGAGCTCCGTCCGTTCTTCGACGCGCGCCTGGCGTTCATGCACATGTACGACTCGTACCAGTCGGACGTCGCACCGACCATCAACGGCGGCTTCGGGGGAAGCGATTACTCGGACGTCGGCCGCTACATGCGCGGATTCGGCGGCGCCCTCGGCGCCGGTCTAGAGTTTCCTCTCACGCGGTCGCTCCAACTGACGACCGAGGTGTCGGGCGTGCGAAGCCGGATGACGGCGTATCGCCTGAGCGGCGGTCTGCCGACCGGCACCACGTACTGGATGAACGCGTTCCGCTACTCGATCGGCGTCAAGCTGAACCCGATCAGCGCGATGCACCTGGATCAGAATCCGATGAAGTAGGTGTACGGACGGCCCGACCTCAGAGCCGCGCCTGGGGACTCGTATCTCCCCTGCTCGCCGCTCGCCCGCGCTTTTCCGAAATCCGCTCCACCACGATTCCCACCTCGCGATCGCTGATGCCGTCGCCCCGCTCGATGGCGCGCGCGAGGTCGGCTTGCGCGACGATGCCGACGCACTTGTCGCCGTCCATCACCAGCACACGACGCACCTGATTGTCGGACATGAGACGCTCGATGTCCTTCACGTCGGAGTCCGTGCGTACGCTGCACAGATTGCGCGTCGCGATCTCGCCGACCATCGCGGAGGCGTTGGTCCCCGTGGCGAGACCGCGCACGACGAGATCGCGGTCGGTCACGATCCCGACGATGCGTCCGTTGTCCACGATCGGTACCGCGCCACAGTCGTTGTCGCGCATCGTCTTCGCGACGCTCGCGATCGAATCGTTCGGCGAGCAGAAACAAGGATTCTTCGTCATGATGTCGGCGGCCTTCATCTGAGTCTCTCCGGGGTGCGCGTGGCGGCCGGCCTCGGCGCGAGGCCAGACCCGTTCAGTGATTCGCAGCGAGACGCGTGCCGGTTGTGTCGCGCGGCAACGCCGGACTGAGGCACGCTCGCGTCGAGCTCGCCGCTGTGGATACGGGATCCGGATCCCGCAGGAGAAAAAATCGGAAGAATCCTCAAGGAATTCTCCCGTTTGGAGCATTCGTTGCAAATGCGGGTCGAAGGGATTGGTTTCTGGGGGACCTCATGCGTAGCACCTCGGCACCGCTGGTCCTCGTCGTGGACGACACCGAAGCGAATCGCTTCGTCGTCGGGAACGTGCTCGCCAAGTCGGGGTTTCGAGTCAGCCAGGCGAGAACCG
Organism: uncultured Gemmatimonadaceae bacterium; assembly: GCA_963736315.1. Classification (GTDB taxonomy): domain Bacteria; phylum Gemmatimonadota; class Gemmatimonadetes; order Gemmatimonadales; family Gemmatimonadaceae; genus JAQBQB01. The sequence goes on from CAVTOB010000003.1 coordinate 1,490,085, forward strand.
GCGGCGAGGCGCTCTCCGAACTCGATCGGTCTCCTGCCCCCGATCTCGTCGTGCTGGATGTCCGGCTTCCCGACATCACCGGCTTCGGACTCGCGCGGCGGTTGCGCGCCATGCCGGAGCACCGGTCCACGCCGATTGTCTTCATCTCCAGGACCCTCGCCAAGCCGGGTGCGCACGTGCCGGGATTGGAGAGCGACGCCGACGCGTACTTGAATCATCCCGTCGATCCGGCGCTCCTCGTCGCCACGGTGCGGTCGCTCTTGCGGACGCGCCGAGCCGACGACGTCGAGCAACTATTGGCCGACGCGAGCGAAGCCTTCGCCGATTCACTCGATCCGATCGAGGCCGCGCGTGCGTTGGCGGCTGCCTCGGTTCCGCGCGTGGCGGATGCTTGCGTGGTAGTGCAGCCGCGGGAACAGGGCGTGCCTCCGGAGCCGATCATCCGCGCCCATCGGGGCCTCCAGGCTGGACTGGAGCGCGTGCTCAAAGAGTTTCCTGCCGACGGACCGGACGACGATGCGAAAGCCGCGCTGGCGGCAATCGGGATCAAGCACGCCGTCACGGTGCCGCTCGTCGCCCGCGCGCGGCCGCTCGGCACCGCCGCGTTCTATTCGACGGGCGAAGCGTTCGACGAGGGGGCGGTTCGCGTGCTCACGGGCATCGCGCACCGCGCGTCGCTGGCGATCGACAACGCGCGTCTCTTCCGCGAAGCCGACGCGGCGCGGCACGAGGCACAGGTCGCGAACGCGGCGAAAGTCGACTTCCTGGCGGCGATGAGCCACGAGCTCCGTACACCGCTCAACGCGATCGCCGGCTTCGCGGAACTCATGGCGCTCGGCATTCACGGACCGATCACGGCTGATCAGCGGGCCGATCTGGCACGGATCGGCCAGAACGAGCGTCACCTCGCGACGCTGATCGAGGACATTCTGAACTACGCCAAGCTCGAGGCGGGTCGGCTGGAGTACGACATGCAGCAGGTGATCGCCGGCGACGCGCTGGCGGAGGTCCACACGCTCGCGCGCTCGGTGTTCGACGCGAAAGGTGTCGGCTTCGAGTACGTGCCGGGCGACGGCGGCGCGATCGTGTCGGCGGATCCGGATCGCCTGCGTCAGGTGCTCCTCAACATCGTCGGCAACGCGGCGAAGTTCACGCCACCCGGCGGATCCGTCGTGCTCACGAGCGCGGCCGACGCGCAGAACGTGCGTCTTTTCTGCAAGGACACGGGGCGCGGCATCCCGACCGAAAAGCTCGACTCGATCTTCGAGCCGTTCGTGCAGGTGGATCGCCACCTCAACCCGTCGGCGAGTCAGGGGATCGGGCTCGGTCTCTCCATCAGCCGCGATCTCATGCGCGGCATGGACGGAGACCTCGTCGTCGAGAGCGAGCCGGGGAGCGGATCGACGTTCACGATTGTCCTACAGCGGTCGCGCACGTCGCGCGAAGCGGCTCGCGACGCTCCGAGCGTCGCCACGCAACGCTAAGGCGTCACCGAAATCCGGATCGTCGCTCGCACGCTGGCGTCGGCGACCGCGCTAGCGGTGACGTTGGCGTTGCCGACGCGCCGTGCCTGGATGAAGCCGAGGTTCGGGTCCACCGAAACGATCGTCGAATCCGACGACGCCCACCGCACGCCCTCGTTGGCCGACGATACGCAAGATTGGACGCTCGCGGTCGGCTGGAGCGTTTGACCCACACGGAGCGTCGCCGTATCGGGCGTGACGATCACCGCCTGAACGGCGCAGCTATCCGAGCCCGACCCTTGGCCGGGACCGAGGCCGGCGATGTTCGTGCTGAGGGACGTGTCGCAGGCGGCGACGAAAGCGCAGGCGATGGCGAGGACGAAAACTCTCATGGCGCGGCGTCTCTGACGTGGGGCTCGGGCGAACGATGTCGGAAATGCCACGCGGGCTGAATGCGGGGGGTCACACAAGGATCGCAAAGAAACGTTGCATGAGAGGCGGAAGGGCCCGGTGTCACGGTCGGTGATTCAAATTCGAACTGACAGGCGTGAGACCAGCATCGAGGTTTCAGCATCGAGGATGCGAGGCGTGGGAACTGCTTTGAACTCCACGTGCCTTGAACGGCCAATACGGCCCGACCCAGGCCTCAGGACTGCTCGACACTCAGTCCTCAGATTGCGAGTCTCGAGAGCTTTTGAGGACCTTCTTTCTGTAGACGAAGATCATCTTGCGGATCTCGATGGTCTCGTCGTTGAAGCCCTGCCAGATCGGGAGAGCGAGTAAGTCCAGATCGCGAGATTCGAGGAGATGATATTCGAGCTCGTTGTCCGACTTGATCGACATGTCGAGAAAACGTGCGAACTCCTTGTTGGTCGCGGCGCCGCAACCCTCGAACCATTCACACGCCACCACGGCCTTTTCCTGACGCCTCACCGCTGGAGGAGTCCTGAGGCCTGGGTCGGGCCGTATTGGCCATTCAAGGCACGTGGCGTCCAAAGCAGTTCCCAGATCCGGCATCCTCGAAGCTGGATCCTCGATGCTGGTCTGACGCCTGGGCACTCCGCCCTGCATCGATCCACCGCCGTCTCATCCCGTGGGTATTGACGCCTTATACCCACGCCAATAAGCTGCTTATACCCAGCCAGCCCGCGGCGCCGACGTGATCAAACGCAACGAGAAACCCGCTCTCGCCCGTATCGAGCTCCTTCAGGGCACCCTCGACCTCATCGTTCTCCAAACCCTTCGCTGGGGCCCGCGTCACGGCTACGGTCTCGTGCAAATGATCGACGCCACGACCCGCGGCGTCCTCCAAGTCGACGCGGGCGCGATCTATCCGGCGCTGCACCGCCTCGAACGCCAGAAGCTCATCAAAGCCGAGTGGACGGTGTCCGAGAACAGGCAACGCGTGCGCGTCTACCGCCTCACCGCGGCCGGCCGCACCCGTCTCGCCGCCGAACGCTCGCGGTGGGACCAGATGTCGACCGCGATCGCCGAGTTGTTCGTTCCGCCGACTGGCGCCGAGGAGGTCTGACCATGTTCTGGAAGAGCCGAGCGTCGCGCATGAGCGACCTGAACGCTGAAATGCAGACCCACCTGGACATGGCGACGCGCGACCGCATCGCGCGCGGCGAAGCGCCCGAGGAGGCGGCGCGCAACGCGCGGCGCACGTTCGGCGACCAGACCACCGTTCGCGAATCGACGAGCGACATGTGGAGCGCCGATTGGCCGCACCAGGTCGCACAGGAGTTCAAGGAGGCGGCGCGGAGCCTCGCTCGCGTTCCGGTCTTCTCGCTCGCCGCCGTGCTCACGCTCGCACTCGGCATTGGCGCGAACACGGCAATCTTCAGCGTCATCAACGGTGTCGTGCTGCGGCCGCTGCCGTTCACCAAGCCGGAACAGCTCGTGTACATCACGAGCCGGTTCGCGAAAATGAACCTCGACCACTACCCGCTGGACGGCGCCGAGTTCATCGAGCTGCGCGAGCGCAATCATTCGTTCAAGGAAGTGGGCGCGTACGCCGTCGGCGCAGTGAACGTCGGCGCCGACGAAAGCCCGCGCCGCGTCACGTCCGCCATCGCCTCGGCGAGCCTCTTTACCGCCATGGGGGTTCCGCCGCTCGCCGGGCGCACGTTTCGCGAAGACGAGACGCTCCCCAACGGACAGACGGTCGCCGTCATCTCGCGCGATCTCTGGCAGGCCGCGTTCGGCGGACGCTCGATCGTCGGCCAGCAGATCCAAGTCGACGGTCTTACACGAACTGTGATCGGCATAATGCCGAGCGGTTTCGACGTGCACGACGAGGGCGTGCAGCTGTGGACCCCGCTCATCCTCGATCCGGCGAATCGCAATCAATTTCGCGGCGGCCACTATCTCACGCTCGTCGGCCGTCTCAAGGACGGCGTGTCCCTCGCGCGCGCGCGCAGCGAACTGGAAACGATGCTCGCGCAGTGGAACGTCATCGACGGCGGCAACGGCAAGCCGCCGTCCGAGTGCTGCGGCAACGGATTCGTTCACACGCCGCATCCGGTGGAGCACCGGCTCCGCTACGACAACCTGCAGGGCGACATCGTCGGCGGGATCGGCCGCACGCTGTGGCTGCTTCAGGCGGCGGTGGGATTCGTGCTGCTCATCGCCTGCGCGAATCTCGCCAACCTGCTGCTGATCCGCGCCGAGGGCCGGCACAAGGAGCTTGCGTTGCGCGCCGCACTCGGCGCCGGGCGCGGCCGGCTGATCCGCCAGTTCATCGCCGAGAGTCTCGTGCTGTCGATCGTCGGCGCGATGGCGGGTATCGCGCTGGCGAGGGTCGGACTCAAGGTCTTCGTCGCCGCGGGATCGTCGAGTATTCCCCGCGCCGCGGCGGTCGGGATCGACGGCAGAGTATTGGCGTTCACGTTGATCGTCGCCATCGGCACGGGTGTCCTGTTCGGTTTGGCGCCGGCGCTTCATCTGAGTCTCGGCAACCTTGGCCTTACCCTGCGCGAAGCGGGGAGTCGGACGACGGCGGTCGGCGCGCGCAGTCGTATGCGGAGCGCGCTGGTGATCGGTGAAATGGCGCTCGCGGTAACGCTCGTGATCGGCGCCGGGTTGCTGATCAGGAGCTTCTCGAATCTGATGTCGGTCGACGCAGGCTTCGACCGCTCGCATCTCACGACCTTCCGCATCGCGTTGCCGCCGCGCGTCTATCGCGACTCAGTGCGTCGCGTCGCCTTCTACGACAACGTCCTGCGTCAGCTCGCCGCGGTGCCCGGCGTGCGTTCGACGGCGGCGATGTCGGGGCTTCCTCCACAGCGCTCCATCAACGCCAATGACACGGACATCGACGGCTACGTCCCGGGGCCGGGCGAGCAGAAGCAGCCCAACATCGACTACTACCAGTACGCGACGCCAAACTATTTCACCGCGATGCGCATCCCGATCGTCGCCGGCCGCGGGTTCGGCCCGCAGGACGGTCCGCTCTCGCCGCCCGTGGCGCTCATCAACGAGGCGTTGGCCAAGCGCTACTATGGAAGCGTCTCCCCCGTGGGGAGACGCATCCGGCCCGGCGGCGACTCGGTGTGGTTCACTGTCATCGGCGTCGCCAAGGACGTGAAGCAGGGCGGTGTGAGCTCGAAGACGGGGACCGAGCTGTACCTCGACTACCAGCAGCTGCCCCGCGACTACGGCTTCGCGCCGGCGGCGATGTACGTCGTTGTGCGGGCCGACCTCGACAAGGCGGCGCTCGCGCCGAGCATTCGTAAAGTCGTGAGCGGGCTCGATGCGTCGCTACCGATCGCGCAACTGCGGAGCATGGACGAGGCGTTTGGCGACTCGGTGTCGGAGCCGCATTTCATCGCGCAACTGCTCGCCGTGTTCGCTCTCGTCGCGCTCGTTTTGTCGGCGGTCGGAACGTACGGGGTCGTGGCGTACTCGATCACGGAGCGTGTCAGGGAGATCGGAATTCGCATGGCGCTCGGCGCCAGCGGGGAGCGCGTCCTCGCCATGGTGTTGCGACAGGGGTTGGCGCTGGGTGTCGCCGGGGTCGTGATCGGAGTGGCCGGCGCAGCGATGATCACCCGGCTCATGGGGACGATGCTGTTTGGGGTGAAGCCGATAGACGCCGGGACGTTCGCGGCGGTGGCGGGCTTGATGCTCGTTGTCGCGTGCGCGGCGGCGTACGTACCGGCGAGAAGGGCGACGAGAGTGGATCCGTTGACGGCGCTAAGGGCGGAGTGAACGGCGGCAGGAACCGGGATCGGCGCCTCGAGGGCGGTTAGTGGTGACGAGGGGTCAGACCAGCATCGAGCATTCAGCATCGAGGATGCGAGGTGCGGGAACCGCTTTGGACTCCGTGCGGCCTTGCATGGCTCTATCACCCACCAGGCGTCAGGACCGCCCGACGCTCGATGCTGGTCTCACGTCTCACGCCGCCGCCGGGCGTGACCGGCCGCGTACGGCGATTGCTTGTTTAGTCGAGCCCGCCGGGCGTAGTTTGTCGCACCCCTCCTCGGCGAATCCGCATGCCATCCAGTTCCGCCCTCCGCGCCCTCCGAATCGCGCTCGCCACCGGCGCGACGATCCTCGTTCCCCACCTGGTTCGCGCGCAGACCGACAACTCGCTGCGCACCAAGATCTCGCAGCTCTTCATCTTCGGCGCAGGTCAGGACCCGCTCTTCCTCGCCGGCTCCGCCGACCCGAGTAACCCGGCGTCGATCCAGGCGCATGGCGATCACTTCGTGCCGTCGGCGGTCTCCGAAAATGGAAGCCTCATCGGCTTCATCACCGGCGCGATCTCGACGAGCGTCGGCAATCTGCCGATCGGCGCGACATCGGGAGGCGTCAGCTTCAAGTTCGAGGGCGGCGTCCCGGTCAAAACTTCCAGCTCGCCGGGGCCGATCTTCGCCGAGCGCGCGCAAACCCTTGGACGCGGTCGGTCGGTCGTCGGCATCGGCCGCAACACCTTCCACTTCACGTCGCTCCGAGGCGTTCCGCTCAACGACATCGAGCTCATCTTCACGCACGAAAACGTGAACTTCGCCGGCTGCGATTCGATCCAGGGCGGAGACTGCTCCAAGATGGGAATTCCGAATCTCGAGAACGACATCATGCAGTTCCGCCTCAACCTCGACCTCGACATCGCCGTCACCAACATCTATGCGACCTACGGCGTGACCGACAGGCTCGACGTCGGCGTCGTGATGCCTCTCGTGTCGGCGAGGCTGCACGGGTCGAGCTACGCGCAGATCATTCCGTTCGGCGGCCCCACGGCGGCGCACTTCTTCGCGGGCACGCCGGCGAATCCCGTGTTGTCGGCGAGCCGCGACGTGGACGGCTCGTCATTCGGGCTTGGCGACGTCGCGGTCCGCACGAAGTTCATGGTCCACGAGTCCGACCGTGCCCGCATCGCGCTCCTCGGCGAGGCGCGCTTCGCCACTGGGAACGCCGAAGACATGCTCGGCGCGGGCGTGTTTTCGGCGCGCGGACTCGCCGTGATTTCAGGATCGATCGACAACTTTTCGGCGCATGGCAACGTGGGCTATGCGCACCACGCCGGCGCCGGCGGCGCGCCCAAGGTGAACGACGCGGTGCTCGCGACGGCCGGATTCGATCAGCTTCTTGCGCCGCGTATCTCGCTGGCGATGGATCTCGTGAGCGAGCTTCAGGTCGGCCGCTCGAACCTCACCCTTCCGGGGCCTGTCACCTACGACGCCCCATTTCACCGCGTGATTCAGCCGACGACGATCCCCAGCATGCGCGATGACCTCGTGAACGGCTCGTTCGGATTCAAGTTCCAGGTCCCGGACGGGTTCACGGTCGTGACGAACGCGCTCATTCCGCTCAATCGCGGCGGCATGCGGCCGGACATCATGTACAGCACGGCGCTCGAATTCAATTTCTGACGCGGCTCGGCCCGCGCGCCGTTCAGCGCACCGCGGTGAGCTTCCAGGCGGACCCGTCGCGTCGCAACTCGGTCTGGAAGCTCACGGACTGCTGCTGGCTGCGGCCGTTGGTCGTCGTGAATTCGTAGATGCCGGCGACCGACGCCGTCGCACTGGCGCCGTCGACGTGCAGGCTCTTCACGGCGAGTGTCGCGCGTAACGTCCGCGTCGACGCGAAGAAATCGGAAAACGCGCGTGCTTGGTCCGAGGTGATCGCCGCGTACGCGCGACGCAGCTGGTCGATGCTTCGCGATTCGATCGCGCGGGCGTAGGCGTCGATCACGGCGTCGATCTCCGCGGTCGCGGTCGCGATCGTGCTCGCGTTGCTCGCGGGCGATGGTGCCGCTGCGCCGCCGCCGCTCGGCCGGACCTCAGCAACCGGAGCGGACGCGGGGGCGGGGGCGGGTGGAGGGCTCACCACGGGCTGCGACGAACCTGCCGTCGTCGTTGCGGCTGGCTGTGTCGGCTGATTCGCCGGCGAGGCGACAGGCGGTCCGGCGTTCGCGGGCGGCGTCTGCGCGGGGGCCACTCGCTCCTGCGGCCGTGTCGCCGACTGCACGATGGCGGCGCTTGATTCTGGCCTCGGCGAGTCTTGCACAGCTTTCCGCGCGCGATCGGACGGAGTCTGCGGGCTTCGATTTCCCGCGGCCGACCTCGACGACGACGCTGAACGAGTCGGGGGCGGCTGCTCGGTCGTCGTCTTCGGCGCGGGCGACGTCGGTGCGGTCGTCACTGCCGTCGGAGAGCTTCCGCCCGCCGGCGCGGAAGAAGACGGCGTGTTGTTCTGTGGTACCGGCGGGACCGCGGGTCCGGCTCCTCGCCGCGCAAGAGCCCAGCCGGCCAGCATCAGCACGGCCGCAAGGGCCACGCCTCCGCTCGACATGACGACTCGCCGATTCCTGGTCCGTTGCATCTCGCGCGACTTGCGGACTTCGATCGCCGATTCAATCGTCGCCCGCAGCGACAACGTTCCCGGCGAAGCCGCGCTCGAGTCGATCGCCGAGCGAACCGCGATGAGATCGTTGGCCATGTCGAGCGCGGAGGAATACCGGTTCTCCGCGTCCTTGGCGAGTGCGCGCATGACGATGTCGTTCAATCTCGCGGGCAGCCCGGGGACCACGGTCGACAGCGACGCGGGGTTTTCGCTCAGAACGCGGTACATGACGGCCTGCAGTGTGCCGCCCTCGAATGGACGCGCCCCGGTGAGCAGCTCATAGAGCACGGCGCCGACTGAAAAGACGTCGGTCTGCGGGCCCACCTTGCCGCCGACGATTTGCTCCGGCGCCATGTAGCTCGGCGTGCCGAGCATCACGCCGCTCTTCGTCATGTTCGACGACGCCAGGTGCGCCACGCCGAAGTCCATGATGCGAGCCTTGCCTTCGTCGTCGATGCGAATGTTGGCCGGTTTGATGTCGCGATGAACGATCCCGCGCTTGTGCGCGTACGCGAGCCCTTGCAACACGCCGATCGCGAGGTCCAGCTTGTCGACGACCGACAGCGGAACCTGGTGCGCGATCAGTTCGGCGACGTCCTGCCCCTCGACGAACTCCATGGCGATGTACGGATGCCCGTCGACGTCGCCGAAGTCGTAGATCGTGATGACGTTGGGATGTTGCAGCGAACCAGCCGCCTGGGCCTCGCGCAAAAAGCGCTCGCGCAGATCGTCATTCTGCGCGAACGCGTCGCTCATCACCTTGATCGCGACGCGCCGCTTGAGCACGGGATCGACAGCGCGATAGACGACCCCCATCGCGCCCTCGCCGACGCGCTCTTCGACGTCGTACTTGCCGATCTTGCTTGGACCAGGCGACGGAACCATCCGGCTCACTCAGGGAGGACGGACGGAATATCCAGCAAATCAGCCTGGCCGCAATTGTTGATGGGGGAAGTTTCTCCGCCTAGGAGCCCTTCATGTACGCGCAACCGGCATTCTGCGCGCGCACGAGGGCGAACACTCCGGTCGGCATGAGCGTCGCCCCCGGCACGAGTCCGGTCCGGACGTCGTTGCGAACCTGCTCCACGTCCTTCTTCGTCCGCTCGGCCGCGCCGGCCGCCCAATTCATCGACGCGCGGTTGCAGACGAGGAAAATCGCCCCTCGGGCGTGAAGCGTCTCGAGCTTCGACGAGACGGCCCAATCGGGGTCGCCGGGCAGCGCCTTCAGGTACGGGTTGCGGCGCGCCGGCTGCTTGGTGAGCGGGTCGTTCACCTTGCGATCCTCGCCGATCCCGTAGCGATTCCAAAGGTCGTCGTTGAACGCCATCACCTGGCCGAGTTGGCGCATGACGATCACCATGCGAACCCCGTCGTCCGAACCGTAGACTTCCTTGAAGTTGTCTTGAATCCCCGCGGCGAGGTCGAGCGCGGCGCCGTCGGACAGCGTGGGCGAATCGAAGACGGCCCTGTACTGCGCGCGCTGGAGTTGGTCCACCCACGACATGTCCCACGCGGCGTTCGGCGCGCCGAAATGATCAGCGGCGCGGTTCAATTCCTCCGCGCCGAGCGGCGACACGATCGCGCCGCTGCCGACGGCAGCCGTGGCCAACGTCAGTTGTCTCAAGAAATCCCGTCGATCGCCAGTCATCGGTTCCCTCGCGATAAAACGCGTCGGCGCCCGGTCGGTCCGCCGGTCTCGGGCACGGCCTCGGCGGAGTCGATCAGCAAACTAGCCGGCGGCCGAACGGGGATGCTGGACTCGCGGCTCCTCGAGCTCAGTGCGGTGTTATCGCCCTCTGCCGCACTCGCTCTCGCTCGGCGACGACGATCGGCTCCATGGCACCCGCACCCAGCATGAGCGGCTGCTGTAGCCCTGCGCTGTCCCCCTGCGCCGCTTGATTCGAAGCCGCGGTCGATGGCCTCTCCGCCATGATGCGAGTCACGAACCTTTGCCCTTCGGAGATCCGCTCGACTTCGATGGCGATCGTATCGACCGCTTGCTCGATTCGCTCCAACCGCATCGTCACATCGCTGGGCACCGGAGTCGCACGCGGCGTGCGGCGCAGGATCCTCTTGGCCGCCGCAATCGAAATCGGGAGCGCGAGGACCAGCGTCAGGACCGAAACCGCCGGAACGACCAGATTCGGCAGGAAATACAGACGCGGAATGAATGGGACCGTCGGGTTCGCGACCGGCGCCCTGAGCGTCCGCCCCTGCTTGAGCGCCAGGCGAGCCTCGAGCGTCGCGATTTTTCCATCTACCTTCGCGAGCTGAACGCCAACATCCGCCCACTGTTGCTGCACTCCGGGGCGCGCCGGATTGTTGCGCAACATGTTGTCGAGCTGGCTCTTGAGGCCATCCCACTGGGCCTTGAGTCCGGCGTGCTCAACGCGGAGGTCGCCGAGCTGCGTCTGCAGCGATCCGATGTCGGCGTCCTGAGCCAGGACGGGAGCGGGGGGCGGCGTTGGGACGGCTGGTGCCTGGGCCTGGTGGAGCATGGAAGTCCAGTGGTGAGAAACCGGCCTCGTACCCTACGGGCCCCATTGCGGCGGGTTCCAACTTGGCCGGCCCAATGGGGTACAAAGGGGCGGTCGTGGCTTAGACGAGACCGCTGAGCGTCTGGAGACTCTAGGCGACAGGCGGCAGCGTCAGCGACAGGAGGGTGGGTCGGACGCGGACTTCACCGCAGGAACGCCTAGACTGTTGTCAGAGGTCTGAGGTCAGTGCCCGACTTCTAGCGCCAGCCGTCCTCCCTAGTGCACGCGATCTCGCGTGGGAGCGGTTGCGAATTTCGTGTCTGCGTCGTTTTTCAAATCCCATGATGCATCGTATAGTCCTTGCCGGTTTGGCCATCGTCGTCGCTTTTCTGGCTCCCGCCTCCGCGGCGCCGCAGTCTCCCGCGCAGGCGGCGACACCCCCCCGCGAGACCGACACCACGCACTCGCGTCTCATTTCGGGCCGCAAAAAGCATGACTCGGTTGCCTTCGCGTCGACCGTTGCCTTCGGCCGGCACCAGATGAAGGACTGGCCGACGCCGCCAACAGCGCTGCCGGGATCGATCCTCCCCGACAATCGCATCGTGGCGTTCTACGGCAATCCGCTCTCGAAGCGCATGGGCGTGTTGGGCGAGTACCCCACCGAGCAGATGCTCACGAAGCTCGACGATGCGGTGCGCGAGTGGCAGCGCGCCGATCCGACGACACCGGTCAAGCCGGCCCTCCAACTGATCGCCGTCGTCGCACAAGCCTCGCCGGGCAGGGACGGCATGTATCGCCTCCGCATGGACTCGGCGCTCATCGAGAAAGTGTACGGCTGGGCGAAACAGAGAAACGCGCTGCTCTTCCTCGACATTCAGGTCGCCAAGAGCACCATGCAGCGCGAGCTTCCTCGGCTCATGCCATTTCTCTCGAGGCCCGACGTGCACCTCGCGATGGATGCGGAATTCTCGATGCACCACAGCAAGGAAGGGATGGCGCCGGGAAAGAAGGTGGGCCAGTTCGACGCCGCCGACATCAACTGGGTCTCGGAGAAGCTTGCCGAGCTCGTGAAAGAGAAGCAGCTGCCGCCCAAGATCCTCGTCGTCCACCGGTGGCTCAAGCCGATGATCCTGAACGCCGACAAGATCACGATCGACCCGCGCGTCCAGATCGTGATGGACATGGACGGCTGGGGACCGCCGTGGATGAAGTTCGAGTCATATCGCGACTACATCGATCTCGAGCCCGTCGAGTACACGGGATTCAAGATCTTCTTCCACAACGACGCCAAGCATCACGACCCGTTGCTCACGCCGATGGAAGTGCTGGGGCTCAGGCCCCGGCCGCTGTACATCCAGTACCAGTGATCACACGAAGCGCGTCGCGCTGAACGGCCTGAGATCGAATCGCGACAGCCCGGCTGTCACCAGGTCGGCCTGAATCTCACCGATCGCGCTCGCGAACTTGAAGCCGTGGCCGGAACACGCGCTCGACACGATCACGCGCCCCCCCCGATGCGCGGGGTGAACGTCGATCACGAAGTGTAGGTCGGGCGTGTTCGTGAAAAGACAGACCGCGCGCTCGCGCACGGACGCCCGCGCCAGGTCGGGCAGCAGCGTCACCAGCGCGCGACGCAGCGGCGCAACCTCGGCCTCGTCCACGGTCCGACGAACTGTGTCGGGATCGCCGACGACCTCGCCCTGATGCATCACGGCCGCCTTGATCCCGCGCGGGAGACGAGGAAAGCCGTAACACCACGAGAAGCCGGACTCCGCCTCGTATTGATAGAGGTAGATCGGGAACGCGGCGCGATCGAATCGCGCGTCCTCAGCATCCGGCTCGAGCCAGAAGAGCAGTTGCCGCTCGACGACGAGCGGCAGCCGCGCGTCCGCGGCAAGCTGCGGCATCCGCGCGCCGGCGCAGAGCACCACATGGTCGGCCGCGTACGATCCACCGGTTGTCTCGACGCGGACCTCGTCGTCGCTCGCGCTCCACGACTGAACCGGCTCGTCGAAGCGCAGCGTGGCGCCGGCCGCGGCCGCGACGCGCAGATGTGCCGCGTTGCATCGGTCGGGGTCGAGGTAGCCCGCGCGGCGGTCGAGGACCGCGACTTCGCCGGGCCGGAGATGAAACGCCGGGTATCGCGCGCGAACCTGGTTCGGCGAGAGAACGTCGTGTCCGATCCCGAACTCGGCGGCGCTGCGGAGCGTGCCGGTCACCAGCTCCCCGTCGCGCGGGCCGATCATCAGACCGCCGATCTCGTGCAGCAAGGCCTCACCCGACCGAACCTCGAGCTCGCGCCAGAGATCGTACGCGCGGCGCAGGATCGGGACGTACATCGGGTGCTCGAAGTACGCTTCGCGAATGATCCGGCTGTCGCCGTGCGACGAGCCGAACGTGTGTCCCGGCGACCAACGGTCCAAGCCGAGCACGCGGCGGCCGCGAAGCGCGAGGTGGTAGGCGGTCGCGCTCCCCATCGCGCCGAGCCCGACGACGATGACGTCGAAGCGATTGCGTGGAGTCGTCATCGAAACGAGAGACGATCTACGCCGAGCTCATTTCGGCCAGATCGTGAAATCGGCCATCGCGCGCCTCACGATCGTCCCGCCCATCTGCTCGAGTGCGGCGTTCAACTCCAGCAGATGCCCGCGTGTCAGCTCGAGCTTGTGCTCGTCGGGCTGGAACTTCGTCCCGATCGGATAGTCGAGGAACGGCGTGCGTGCCTCCTCGATGTGCGCGCCGAGGACGTGAGCCACTCGAACGTCTCGCGTGAAATCGACGAGGCGACGCGCGCTCTTCGCGAACGCTGTCGCGTCGGCGACGTAGAGTCGGCCCGGGTACATCGTGTCGCCGGTCAGCAGGATCCCGGTGCGACGGTCATAGATGGCGATCGACGCGCGCTCGTGTCCGGGGATCGGAACGATGTCGAGCATACGCCCGCCGAGGTCGTACGCGGCGGTCGAATCGGGCCATGCCTTCAGTCCAAAGAACTTCTGGACCGCCTCGGGACTCGTGCCGACGACCGTGACTCCCGCCATCGCGGCGAGCGCCGAGTCGCCGGCGACGTGGTCGCCGTGCGCGTGCGAGTGCGCCGCGATGAGTCGTGGAACGGGTTTGCCGTGCGCGTCGGCCCAGCGCTTCAGCGCCGCGGCGACCGCGTCGGCCACACGAGCACCGCGCGCTCCAGTATCGACGAGCAACGCCTGCCCGTCGCCGAAGATCAGATAGAGAAACGGCTTCTCGTAGTTCGTGCAGCCCGATTGTCGGAGGATGAAGAAATCTCCGTTGTACTCGTGAAGCCGGAAATCCGATTGTCTGGTCGCGCAGGCGTCCGGCGACTCGGCCCAACTCTCCGGGAGCGTACCGCGATCGAGTCCCGCGCCGTCCGGCTGCGGGGCCTGCGCGGCAATACCAGACGCGGACAACAGCCACGCGGCAAACGTGAATTTCAGCAGTCTCACCGGTCGCGCCTCACAGGCAAAAAGACCCAGCCCACCGGCCTCATGCCGGGAAACCTAAGTCAAGCGGGATCGCCGCCGCACAACGCCTGGTCCGATCTCACCCATTTATCCGATGGTTCGACGCACGCCACCGCCCGTAACATGCGATCGTCGCATTCACCTTCAGGAATCGCATGTCACCAACCAAACAGAAGAATCCAATCGCCGAGCTCTCGGCGAGCCTTGCCGATGCCGTCGAGACGGCCGGCAAATCAATCGTCGCCATCCACGCTCGGCGACGCATTCCGTCGAGCGGCGTCGTGTGGCGGGACGGGGTCATCGTCAGCGCGAGTCACACGGTCAGAACCGACGGCGACGTCGCGCTCTCGCTGCCAAACGGTGACTCAGCGCGGGCGACCGTTGTGGGCCGCGACGCGGCAACGGATCTCGTCGTGCTTCGACCCACCGGCGCGAGTGCGACGGTCGCCCCGCGCGCCGACGCGGACGCCGGTCGGATCGGGTCGCTCGTGCTCGCCGTTGGTCGGCCAGGACGTAAGGTCACCGCGAGCTTCGGTATCGTCAGCGCAATTGCCGACGACTGGCGGGGCGCGGCGGGCGGACGCATCGATCGCGTCCTGCGACTCGATCTGTCGATCTACGACGGTTTTTCCGGCGGACCGCTCGTCGATTCCAACGGAGCGGTGATCGGCATCGACAATTCGGGGCTCGCGCGCGGAACGCCGACCGCGCTGCCGGCATCGACTGTCGATCGAGTCGTCGACGAGCTGCTCGAGCGCGGACACATCCGCCGGCCGTTCATCGGCGTCGCCGTGCAGCAGGTGGCGCTCAACGCGGCTACGGTGGCGCGGCACAAGCTCTCCCGCGATGGAGCGCTTGTCGTCGTTTCGATCGCCGATGGGTCGCCCGCCGAGTCGGCGGGAATTCTGATCGGCGACGTCTTGCTCTCGGCCGGCGGTCAGCCGCTGCGTCGTCCGACTGATTTGCTCGACGCACTCTCGACGGTCGCCGACGGTGCGTCGCTGGACCTGGAGCACATTCGCGGCAGCACGATCGCCCAGTCAAAGGTGACTCCCATAGACCGCGGAGCGCGCGAGGCGACCGAAGGAGACGATCGATGACCGTCATGCCGACAAGCCGCAACGCGGCATCTCTCTTTCGATCGGCCGCGACGTCGCTCGCCGACTCGCTCACGAGCGCCGTGGTCCAGGTGCGAAACCAACACACCGGGAGCGGAGGCGCCGGACTGATCTGGGGCGGATCAGGTCTCGTCGTCACCAACGCTCACTGCGTTCCGCGCGGAGCAGCGGTCGAAGTGAGTAACGCCGGCCGCTGGCGCGATGCGAGGGTAGTCGGATACCATCCGCCGCATGACCTCGCGCTGCTCGAGGCAAGGTGGACCGGTGGACGGGCGGACGGGTGGGCCGGTGTTCGCGAGGCGGAGTCGTTGCGCGCCGGCGAACTACTGTTCGCGCTCGGACACCCGCTCGGCGTGCGCGACTCCCTGGCGATGGGTGTGCTGCATGACGTCGCGCGCGATCGTCGCACGGGAGCGCCGCGGTGGATCGTCGCCGACATCAGGCTCGCACCCGGGAATTCGGGCGGCCCGCTCGTCGACGCCGACGGGCGGCTCGTTGGCATCAACAGCATGGTGGTCAACGGACTCGGTGTCGCGGTGCCGGCCGAGCTGGCGCGGCAATTCGTCGATCGCGTCCTGGCCAAGCGCGCCGCCTAGCCTCGTGCCGGCGTGACGCGCATCGCGATCGTTGCCGCATCAGAGGAATTGCGCACGCGGCTGGCGGCGGCGCTGGCGGCTGATCCGACGTTCGAAGTCGTCGCCGTCGGCGCGGCGTCGAGCGACGTCGCGCACTCAGCCGACATCGTGGTCGTGGCGCGCGACGTGGAGGACGCGTCGCCGAGTGCTCACAACGATGCCGGCGTGGCGGGCCAGGGCGGAGCGTCGCTCACGAATCGGGAGCGTGAGATCTTGGCTTTGCTCGCGGACGGGCTGGGCAACAAGCAGATCGCGGCGCGGCTCGGCATTTCGACCAACACGGTGAAGACACATCTCGAGCTGTTGTTCGAGAAGATCGGTGTCTCGTCGCGTGCCGAGGCCGTGGCGACCGGAGTACGGCGAGGGCTGCTGCTCCTTTAGGTCGTCGCGGCCCCGGCCTTCGCGCCAACGGTCTGCTTTACGGCGCCAGCACCGCCAGCGTCAGCTTCCCGCCGCCCGAATAGAACACGTAGACCTTGTGCGTCTTCTCGTCCACGGCACACGTGCGCGCCCCGCCGCCGGTCGGAACCTTCTGAACGACGGGGAACGAGCTTGGTGAATCCTCGTGAACGATCGTCATCGAGCTGTCGGCGCGGTTGGGATTGAACGCGAGCTTGGTCCCCGGATCGTAGCAGTTCTGATCCGCTCGGCTCGGCACCCGAATCCGGGAGACGACGCTGCCGTCATCGGCGTTCACGACGACCATCTCGGTATCGCACGCCATGAAGAGGCGGCGGCTCGGCAGGTCCATCGAAAGTCCCTGCGCTCGTCCGCACTTGGGAACCGTGTACGTCGCCTCGATCTTGAGCGTCTTGGTGTCGACGCGCTCGATCGCGCCTTTGTCCTCGATGTTGGCGAACAGTTTGCCTTTGCCGTCGGCGACGCCGGATTCGAGTCCGTCGCCGATCGTGCTCTTGGTGATCAGCTTCCCCGTCGTCATGTCGACGACCCACGCGTCCTTGTCCACCCAGATGAACGCGCGCTTCGTGATCGGGTCGTAGCGGCTGCCGTCGCCTTTCGCATCCACGTGTCCGGTAACGCCGAGCGTGTGGAGGTCGAACACCGTTCCGTTGCGAACGAGTCCTCGATTCTGGTCCGCGGCGATCGCGTAGCCGCCGCCGCCACCTTCGACCGTTCCGATCACCGTGTCACGGTCGACGTCGATCACTTTGTCGCCGAGTCCGTACAGTCGTCGACCGATCGGATCGACGATGAGGTAATCGGCGCGAATGTTACCAAGGTCGAGCCGCTTGATGACGTGGTAATTCGGCGCTTGGGCCGAAAGAGTCGACGCGATGAGCGTAGCGAACGCGATCGCCGATGCACGCGTGCTGAACATGGCTGCTCCGAAGGAGGTTCTGTGGATAGGCTAGGCGGATGAAGCTGTCAGGGCGATGACATAGTGTCACGCCGATGGCTCGGTTCGGTCCCGCTCGTCGTCTACATTGGTGGAATGATTCGGAGAGAGGCAGGCGTGTCGTGACGGACCGGACTCTTCCGCCACGATGTCGGGCGCCACGTGAGGGCGGTCGCCGCTCAAACGCACGCGCTGCGCCCGGACCTGATCGCGCTCACCGGCGATTCGGTCGACAGAAAGGACGCGCTCCCGTTGCTCGCCGAATTTCTCGAGCTGCTACCGTCGGAAACGCCCAAGGTCGCCGTTCTCGGCAACTGGGAACATTGGGCCCGCGTCGACACGTCGGAGCTTCGCTCGCTCTACGATCGATATCACTGCCGGTTGCTCGTAAACGAATCGGTGAGCTTCACTCTCCGCGGACGGTCGCTCTCTTTCACGGGACTCGACGATCTGGTCGGCGGGAGGCCCGACCTCGCCGCCGCAACTCGCGGCCGTTCACGCGATGACGAGACGCGCATTCTCATCCAGCACTGTCCCGCGTTTCGCGACGCGCCGGCCTTGCGAGAGCCGGGGGCCGCGGCGGCATTTCGACTGATGATGTCTGGCCACACGCACGGAGGCCAGGTCGCGCCGTTCGGCCGCGCGTTGTACAGACCGCAGGGGAGCGGACGTTACGTGAGCGGCTGGTACCGGGACGCCGGTCGTGCGCCGATGTACGTGTCCCGGGGAATCGGAACATCGGTGGTGCCGATTCGGTTGGGCGCCGTTCCTGAGATTGCCGTGTTCGATCTGTAAACGCCCGCCGCGGTTCAGAATGGCGCCTTTGGTATCCGCCCACTCGTCCATGGCACGCCCGATCGCTCGGCGGCATCCTCCACGCCTTTGAGCTCAACGTCGACGAGCTGGGTCACCCGCGCCAACACCACGCCAAACTCGCGTCGCACCAAGTCGATCTGCGCCGTTTGCGACGGATTCAGCGCCGACAACGAGCTTCCCCACGAATTCCCGATCGCCGTCTGAAGTCGCCCGCCGAGCGATGGTGTCGTCGCCTCCTGCCGCCGCGCGAGCGTCGGATCTCCCGTGAGCGCTTCGCGGGCATCGATGAGCCGTTGCTCGACCACTCGCACTCCGCGGGCGAGCGAAGTGTCCGCCGATGGCGTCTCGTCGATCGCCCGTTTCAAGAAGCCCACCCGGCGCAGCGTCTCGCTCACCAACGCCGATGTCCCCAGCACCGATCGCTCGAGCTCGGCGACCTTCCGCTGCTCGGCGATCGTCGCCATCACGCGACCGGGCACACTGTCGACGTCGACGACTTGAAAGCGCTGCGGAGCGCCAAGCGCCGAGAACACGCCGTCGACTCGCTTCGAGAGTGCAACCTGGTACGTGCCCGGAGGCACGAAGGGCGAGAGCGGCGGCGACGTGAACGGAAAGTCGGGATCAGGCTTGTACGGCGGTCCGTTCACCGGATCCGTCGGTTGGAGTCGCAGATCCCACGCGACTCGATTGATCCCCGCGCCCGTCGGCGCGGTGAAGCGACGCACGACCTGCCCGCTCGCGTCACTCACCGTCACGATCACAGCGGGATCCTCGGCGCGATCTTCGGCTTTGAGCGAATCCCATGGAGGATAGAACACGTCCGCGTTCTTCTTCTCGGCTGCCGATTCGACTTTTTGGCGCCTGTTCTTTCGTGATTCGAGCGCGTCCTTGAGGTAGTACGTGAAGATCGCGCCGTAGGGCGGGTTGCTCGCCATGTAGTGGCTCGCGCCCTGGAACGACTTGCCCGGAAGTCCGAGCGGACTCGATTCGACGTAGAGCGGCGCGGCTCGCACCGGGAAGAGAACCTCGGGGCCACCGCACGGATCGGCGGTGCACGAGGCGCCCGCCGCGGGCCGACCGCCCGCACCGACTGGTCCGCCCGCTTGCACGATCGTCTGCTCGTTGAGCACGCGGAGCGGCGAATAGTCGTCGAGGACGTAGAAGCCGCGCCCGAACGTCGCGAGCACGAGGTCGTTCTCGCGTCGCTGAATCGCGATGTCGCGCACCTGAATCGTCGGCAGCCCACCCTTGAGCTGCGTCCATTTCTTGCCGCCGTCGTTCGTGAAGTACGCGCCGAATTCCGTGCCGACGAACAACAGATTGCGGTCGACGTGATCTTCCGCGAGGCACCACACATCGCCGCGCGCCGGGAGATCGCTCGAGACGTTCGTCCACGTGCGGCCGAGGTCAGTGGTCTTCACGACGTACGGCTTGAAGTCGCCCGACCAATGGTTGTTGAGCGTCACGTACAACGTGTTGGCATCGTGATTCGACGGCACGACGCGTGAGACGAAGGTCGTGTCGGGGACGCCCGGGAAATGGTCGATCGCCCGCCAATGCGCGCCGCCGTCTTCGCTGATCTGCACCCGGCCGTCGTCAGTGCCGACGAACAACAAACCCTCTTTGATCGGCGACTCGGCGATCGTGAAGATCGTGCCGAAGAGAGTCGTCGAGGCGTTCTTGGCGACGGCATCCACCCCCCATACCCGGTCCATCAGCTTGAGCTTGTTGCGGTCGATCTGACGCGAGAGATCCGGGGACACCGCGCGCCAGCTGTCGCCGCGGTCGTCGCTTCGGAAAAGGCGGTTCGCCGCGAAGTAGATGCGGTTGTGGTTGTGCGGGCTCACGAAGAGCGGCGAGTCCCAGTTCCACCGGAGGGCTTCGCCGAGTGAGTCGAAGGGCTGAATGGCGACGAATTCGCCCGTTCGAAGGTTGAATCGGCTCAACCCACCGAATTGTGACTCCGCGTAGACCGTATTCGGGTCCACCGGATCGACGACGCTGCCGAAACCGTCGCCGCCGGAGGTGATGAACCAGTCGGCGTTGCTGATGCCGTTGTTGGTGCGCGTGCGGCTCGGTCCGCCGACGGAGAAGTTGTCCTGCGCGCCGCCGTACACTCTATAGAAAGGGCGCGAGTTGTCGGTCGCGACGCGATAGTACTGGGTGACCGGGAGGTTGGCCGAAAAACGCCAGGTCGCGCCGCGATCGAAAGTCTCGTAGACGCCGCCGTCGCACCCGACGATCAAGTGGTCGGTGTTGTCCGGGTCGATCACGACGACGTGATTGTCGACGTGCTTCCATTGTTCGCCCACGCGGTGGAAGGTCTTGCCGCCGTCGTCGGTGACCTGGAGGTTGACGTCGGTGGCGTAAACGCGGTCGACGTTCTTCGGATCGGCGAAGATGCGGTTGTAGTAGTTGCCGCCCATCTGCGTCGGACCCATACGCTCCCAGCTCGCGCCGCCGTCCTTGGAGCGGAAGAATCCGCCCTTGTCGTTTGCCGCCTCGGCCATCGCGTAGACGACGCTCGGATTCGCCGGAGACATCGCCAGCCCGATTCGGCCCAAGTCCTCCGAGGGAAATCCGGACTGCGATTTCGCCCACGTCTTGCCCGCGTCGGTCGAGCGATACACGCCGGAGCCCGGACCGCCGGCGATGAAGCCGAACGTGCGCCGATTGCGCTGCCACGTCGTCGCGATCAGGACGTCGGGGTTGCGGGGGTCGAGTTGAACGTCGTTGGCGCCGGTCCAGTCGTCCACGTTCAGGATCTTCGTCCACGTCTTGCCGCCGTCGGTCGTCTTGTAGAGCCCACGGTCGCCGCCCTTGCGCCAGAGCGGACCCTGCGCGGCCACGTAGACCACGTCGGAATTGCGCGGATCGATGACGATGCGGCCGATGTGCTCGGATTCTTTGAGCCCGGTGTTCGTCCAACTCTTGCCGCCGTCGATCGATTTGTAGACGCCATCGCCGTAGGCGACGACGCGCTGAACGTTGTTCTCGCCCGTGCCGACCCAGATGACGTTCGGGTTCTGGCGATCGATGGTCACGGCGCCGATCGAAAACGACCCCTCGCCGTCGAAGATCGGGCTGAACGAGATGCCGTTGTTGGTCGTCTTCCAGACACCGCCGGCGGCGGTACCGACATACCAGGTGGACTTGTCGGTCGGATGAACCGCGATGTCGGCGATGCGGCCGCTGGTCAGAGCGGGGCCGATCGATCTCAGCTTGAGGCCGGAGACGACGGAGGAGAGCTTGACCGAGTCGGTCGGTGTTTGCGCGGCGACGGTGGAGGCCAACGCGAGGAGAGCGAGAGAGCGCATGCCCTAAACGTACAGAAAGGGCGGAACACCCGCTCTCGCCCGACGGCTGATCGGCTCTCTTCAGCTGTCCCGAGTTTCGCCGCGATGCGAAGGTGCGCTCGACGGCGGGTCCTCGGAAGGCGATCGCTCGAGTACCAGCAGCTCTGGGTTGAGCGACGCCCGAGTCGGTGTCGCCGGCGAGACGAAGGTGCTTGGCGCGTCACCGATCCGCCATGAAGCCTGCGTCTGCGCGGCCACGTTCGGCGCCCGGGTGGTTCCCAGCAAAGGCTGTGTCAGGAATGGAATCGTCAGCCCTTGGATCAGAAGCGACGCGATCACGACGCCGAACGTCATGTCGATCAGCAGCGCGCGCTGGGTGACGTCGGCAGGGAGCGCGAGCGCAAGCACCATGGCGAGTGCACCCCGCAGTCCGCCCCACGCGATCAGCGCGCTCCACGCGGCCGAAACCCGTTCAGTCGTTCGGCGGAGCAGGCCCGTCACGCCGAAGACGACAAAAACCCGCCCCAGCACGACACACAAGAATCCGACGGCAATCGGGCCCGCCGATCCGATGAGCGCGTCCGCGCGCACCTCGAACCCGATGAGGAGAAAGACGATTGAGTTGAGCGCGAAAGCGACGTACTGCCAGAACGCGTCCGAGGCGACACGTGTCCGCTCCGAGAATGACGTCTGCCGGGTCGGCGGACCGAGCATCAGTCCGGCCGCCACCGTCGCGATGACGCCGGAGACGTGCAGATCTTCGGCGACGACGAACGAGCCGTAGGCGGCGATCGTCGTCAGCGTGATCTCGACCATCGGCTCGTTGACATGCCGGGTCAGCCGCTGGATAGCGTACCCGATGGCGGCACCGATCGCCGCGCCGCCGCACGCGACGAGGACGAACCGAGCGGTGAGAGCCGCGATGCTCGACGACGCGCCATCCACGAACCCAAGGATCAAGGTCAACGCCACGATCGACGTGCCGTCGTTGAACAGACTCTCCGCCTCGACGAGCGTCGTGAGTCGCGGCTCGATGCCCAGCTTGCGAAAGAGGCTCACGACGGCGATCGGATCCGTCGCCGACACGACCGCCCCGAAAACCAGTCCGTCCTTCCAGGAGAATTCCGGCGCCAGCCCGGTGACCCGAAGCGCCCACGCCGTCGCCAACCCCGTCACGAAAATGCAGGCGATGATACCGGGGCCGGCCAGCGCGGTGACGGTGCGCCAGCTGCGGCGCAGCTCGCGAGGGTTAAGGTTGTAGGCCGCCTCGAAGATCAGTCCCGGAAGAAACAGCGAGAACAGCAATTCCTTGGTGAGGCGCGGCGGATCGAGGACGTGAAACGAGCCCACGACGAGGCCGACCACGACGAGCGCCACCGTATATGGAACGCGCGTCCTCGCCACCGCGATCGCGACGATGGTAGAAAGCGCAAAGAGGATGATGAAGGTGTGTTCCACGGGAATAGGATCGCACTCGACCGTCAGGCCAACGTGGATGACGCGGTCGCCGACGCCGCCACGGCACCGACGAACGCTGCCGCCCAGGAGTATATGTCGCGTTCGAAGACCTTGGCGCGCAACCGGCGCATGCGGAGGCGCCGCTCGGGCCCCGGCATGCACAGCGCGTCGTGAATCGCCGCGGCGACCCCGTCGACGTCGTACGGATTGACGATGCAGGCGTCGACCAACTCGTCGGCGGCACCCGCGAACTCGCTCAGGATCAGCACTCCGTCCTCGTCGCCCCGGCAGGCAACGAACTCCTTGGCAACGAGATTCATCCCGTCGCGAACCGGAGTCACCAGCATGACGTCCGCGGCCCGATACAGCGAGAGCAGCGTCGTCGTCGACACCGCCCGGTGCAGGTAGTGAATGGGCGTCCACGATGGAGACGCGAATTCGCCGTTGATGCGGCCGACGAGCGCCTCCACGTCCGCCCGAACCTTCCGGTATGCGCCGACGCGCTCACGAGACGGGACGGCGACTTGGACGAGTCGAATGTGCCCCCGCCATTCGGGATGTTCCAGGAGGAGCCGCTCGAGCGCGAGCAGGCGGCGTTGAATTCCCTTGGTGTAGTCCAGGCGGTCGATGCCCACCAACAGTCGCATTCCCGGCTGAGTGAGCTCCAGCGCCTTCGCGCTCACCTCCCGGCCCGCCGCCCGTGCCGCGAAATCCTGGGCGTCGATCCCCATGGGAAAGATCCCGAGGCGGACGTCTCGGCTGTCGTACCGCACCGTTTCGGTCGCCTGATCCATCTCCAGCTGGAGGAGCCGACGGAGCGCGGCGGTGAAATGTCCGCGGTATCGCCGGGTGTGGAACCCGACGACATCCGCTCCCAACATCCCCTCGACGAGCCAACGGCGTACGGAGAGCGTGAAGAAGATTTCGGGATTCGGAAACGGCACGTGAAGGAAGAATCCGATGCGGGCCTCGGGCAGGCGTTCGCGGAGTAAACGCGGCACGAGCATCAGGTGGTAGTCGTGCACCCAGATCCGGTCGCCGGGGCGCCAGATCCGGGCCACGGCGTCCGCGTACCGCGCATTCACCGTTTCATACGTCTTCCAACCTGAAATGCGGAGCGGTAGCTGGTCGATCCGGTCATGACAGATCGGCCATAACACCATGTTCGAGATGTGCTCATAGAAAATCTCGACTTCGGCTGATGAGAGTGCGACCGGGTACGTCCGGTTCGCCTCGAGCTGCGCGCAGATGGCCGCGCGCGCCCCGGACTCGAGCTCGCTCACGTCGCCAGGCCATCCGATCCAAATCGCGTCGTCGCCTTGCGCGACGCGCCGGAGTCCCGTGGCGAGACCGCCCACGCTCGGCTTCAGGACCGGTTCGCCCTCGTGCACCGAGATCGTCACCGGCAACCTGTTGGCTACCGTGATGAGCCGGGTCACGGGCTGACGCGCGCCTCGGCAAGGTGCACCGTCGTCGTCGGAAACGCGAACGACGTGCCGGCCTGTTCGACGACGCCCATGAACTGCAGCAAGACGTCCTGGCGGATCCGTTGAAACTCGCTCCAATCAGAGGTGCGGAACCACGCCATCACTTCGATGTTCAGCGAAGAGGCCGCGAATTCGCTGAAGCGAACGACCACCGCGTCCGGCCAGATGAGGGGATGCCCGCGCAGGACGCACTCGAATCCAGCCAACACCACGCGCATCTGATCCGCCGTCGTTTCGTACACCAACCCGATCACCGTCGCGAGGCGGAGGCGGTCGCGAGCCGCGAACGATTCGAGCCGCATGTCCGCCAGTTTGCCGTTCGGAAGCGTGACGATCGTGCGGTCCAACGTGCGAAACCGGGTCGACCGCAACCCAATCGCCTCGACCGTTCCCACGAAGTCGTCCACCTTCACGAACTCCCCCTCACGAATCGGCTGATCGATCCCGATCGAAAACGCACCGAAGAGATTCTCGACGGTCTTCTGCGCCGCGAGCGCCACCGCGAGTCCGCCGATGCCGAGGCCGGCGAGCAGACTGGTGACGGGATAGCCGAGCGTCGACAGTACGAGCACGAGCCCCAACGCCCCGACCAGAACCTTCGCGACTCGCGCGCCGAGCGGCACGAGGGTTCGCGATGCCGGCAGGCCGCCCGCCCAGCGCGACTGGGACAACGCGCGCCGGGCGACGTCGACGAGCCGCCAGATCGCCCAGAACAGCACGATGCCGAATCCCACCCGAAATGAGCGAGCAGCCTCGGCACTCGCGTCGGCGCCGATCGGGACGAGCGGCATGAGCAACGCCGCAGCGAGCAGCACGCCGCCGGCTGAGATCGGCGCCGCCAGGCGAGCGAGCACGACGTCGTCCCACTCGGTCGCGGTTCGTCGAACGGCCATGCCAAGCAGGCCCCGGACGATCCGGGCCCCCGCGATACCGATCAACACGGCTGCCGCGAGAATTGCTAAGGCCGTCACTAGGCGCAAGTAGTTGTGCGGCATCTGGTTGCAATATCACATGGTTGCCAATATGATGCAAGAGTGGCCCTCGCGACAGCGCGGAGTCGCGACAGCTCCGGTCTGACCCTTCACCAAATAGGAGGATAATAATGACCTCGAATAAGAAATCTTTGTGCGACGACGTCGCCGCCCATCCGCCGGGAGCGATCGGGAGGGAAGCCGCTGAGCGGGCTCGCGAGGCGGCATGGCGCGCGTCGGCCGACGCTCGCGCGCGAGCAAGCTCGCATCTGCTTCGCGCGCGCGAGATGCCGGATTTCGTCATTGACGACAACGGCGTCGACGTGCGCGGATGGCGTGTCTACTCTCGCGACGCGCAGCTCGTCGGACACGTCAACGCGCTCTACGTCGACATGCGCTCCAACGTCGTTCGCTATCTCGGGATCGCGCTCGCCGACGAGGACACTGGTGCCGGGATGGGCAGTGTGCTCATTCCCATCGGCGTAGCTGCGCGTCCGGGCGATCGCCGCGTCGTCGTGCTCAGCACGATTTCATCGCATCAATTGGCGACCGCGCCGAGGGTGATGCGACGGGCGATAACGCGGGCGGACGAAGACGCCGTGCTGGCGGCATACGGGATCCCGACGTCGCGCGACATTGGCGATAAGGATCTCTATGCGACGCCCGCGTTCTCAGCGACGCGGCTTTTCGGCTGACGAGGCACTCGACGCGAGTGAGCAGCGGCCGACGGCCGGTCGAATGCTCCACCCGGACGAATCCGATATGGAGAGTCGTCCGGCGGAATTCGCGGCCGAGGCGCGGAGCGCGGCCAGCGTCGATCGCTGCCCGTCGGTGCTCCTTCTGACCGAATCCGACGGCGCCTTCACGCACGCGACAGCGCGATCTGCGTCCCCCACGAAATCGAGAACAGGCCGCGCCGCGGCGAGCCATTCTCGCTCGCGACCCAACCGCTCGGCGATCGCCATGGGCGCCATCGCGACGTCGCGCACGGCGATGCGCGCACCGACGCGTGTCGACCACCGGCTGGCCAACAAGGCCTCGGCCGCGGCGCCGAGCGGAGCGCCGAGGTGACGCACGACGATCGTCGGTGTCGCGCGGGCCGGAATCACCAGGTCCCACCCGGCCAGCGTATCCGAGGCAAGCGCGATCCACTCGACGTCGATCGCCGCCGCGATGCGCTGGCGGATCGTCGCCACGTCGATGTTCTCGAGGGCGCCTGCCGTCCCGCTCGCGCGGCTCGCCGATACGGCGGCGAGGGTTCGCGCATCCGGCACGGCCGTGATCGCGATCGTCGGAACCACGCCGGTGCTGGCGGCGATGTCGGTCGCGACCCGCCGCTCGAGTGCCGCAGCCTGTTCGCTCGACGCGATGAGAACGAGGTGCAGATCGACGGCATGACGCTCGACCGCGATGGACGTTTGGACCGCGCGCGGTGCTTCCCTGGCGAGGATGCGCCGGATGGCGTCACGCGCACGGACCTCCCAGGAGACTTCGTCGAGCGCGCGGCTCAGGGGGACGTACACGGCGGCGAGAAACACGCCGGGGATGATGAGCCGCATGGCCATGCCATATCTGGACCCGAAGGCGTCGCGGAGCCGCTCCTGTGCGCGCGCGGCGAGTCGGCCCGTTCGCGTGCTGTCCGGCCCGAGGGAGTTCTGCTCGATCGACTTCGCGTCAACCTGGTTGTACCCGAGCACGAGGAAGCTCAGCACCGCGAGAACGAGGATGGCCGAGAGGTTCGCCGTGAACAGAAGGGCGGCGCCGCCGGCCACGGCCGGATCTCTCGTGCCTACCCCGAAGCCCGTCACGCAAAGTGGCGGGACGAGCGCGATCCCGATCGCCGTCCCGGCGGCGGCGGACGTCGTGTCCGACGCGGGGCGCACCGTGGTGTACGCGGCAGTGAGCGCGCAAAACACGGCGACGAGCAGATCGAGCGCCGTCGGCGCGGTTCGCGCCGCGATCTCCGGTGTGACGTCGTGGAAGGGAAGGGCGAGCGTCAGCAGGCTCGCGCCGCCGATCACCACGACCACGCTGAGCACAACGCGCAGAAACGCGCGGAGGGTGAGGAAGGACGACCCGACGGCGAATCCCATTCCCAACTCGACGATCGGCCCCATGAGGGGCGAAACGAGCATCGCGCCGATCACGACGGCCGTACTGTTGAGCACGAGGCCGACGGTCGCGATCCCCATCGCAAGGGCGAGTTGGATCCAGTAGCCGGGCGCACGCCGGCGATTGTTGTCGAGCATGGCCACGACCGTCTCGGTGCGCGCCAGTTCGTTGACGCCTAGTGCCCCCGCGGCGGCATGCTGGATCGCCATGACCATGGACTGCAACTGACGAGCGAATCCATCGCTGGCGCGATGGGTCGGGTCGTCAGGCGGCGGAGTCGTCGGCACGCGTACAAAGAAGACGTTGAGAGCGAGCCCCGGTCAAGCTGCCGCACACGCGCCGCCGAAACGGCGAGCGTTCAACGGAATCACAGACGGCAAACTTTGATCGCGTGTCCGCTCGCATGGTGACATGCCTGATGCCGATACCTATGATATACTTGTGACAGTCGGTTCGACGCTTTCCCCCCACGGCGCCGAGCATCCGAGAACCGATCGTCGGTTTCCCCTCCTGATTCGTCCCCTCTCCGCCAGCTCCGATGAACGGTCATCGCTCGCTCGCCGCTCGGATCCGCTCCGTGCGCGCTCGACTCACGCGTCTCGTCGACCGCCACGAGACTGGCGTCGCCTTTCTGGTTGTGGCATGGACCGCCGGGTTCCTCGTGCGGTCGCGCTTGGCGCGGATCGATCGCTTGAGCGAGCTCGCCGACGAGGCGCTCTTGTCGCTCTTGTTCGTCGTGCCGCTCATGCTCATCGCGTGGGCGGCGCTCGCGCTCGCGGATCGACGATTCAACCTCGGGTTGTGGTCCCGCGATCGGCCCTGAATCGCATCGCCGGCCGGTTTGTCGCGAGCGAGCCGGCACTCATCGCTGTCGAATCACGATCGGTACGTATCCTTTCTCCATCCCCGTCGGCGGCGCAACGAGCTGCGCGGGATCGACTGTGACCAGCTTGCCCGACGTCGGCGACGCGATCGTGAGTCCGTTGACTCCGAACTGCGCATGCATGGACTCCACCAACGTCTGAAGCTGCGCTCTCGTCGACGCGCTGAGCCCGAGCCGAACGATCGCGGGCTGGTCGAGGAACTTGTACCACACGTAGTCCACGATCGATCCGTCGGCGAGCGTGACCGTGAACGGGCCGGCACTCCAATGCGATGACGCCCAGGGCGAGTTACTCGACAGATCGAGGTCGCTCGCCGCGCCGCGCGCCGCGCCGGGGAATGTCTGGTCCACCAACCACGTCTCGCGTGGTACCGCTGCCGCCGACACGGCGGTCCACGCTCCGTTCTGTTCCTTGAAGTATTCGGGCAAGACGCCCGCGTTGGCCGTTCCCGTCCAACGAAATCCCCATGCTTGCCCACCGCCCGACGTCGACAACACCGCGCTGGTCACCTGCGGACTGACATCGGCCGCCGCACCGCCGAGGGTCAGCGACACGACGGGGCCGTTTACGGACGCCGCGACGGCGCCGGCCGGATCGAGTTGCGCGGCGGGGACGCCGCTCTGGATCCACGCCGCCACGCCGTTCCAGATCGCGGTCTTGGCGTAGTACCGCATGTCCTGGTGCAGCGTCGACGTATTGCCGGATGCGTCCACCGGAAAGGTGAGCCGCGGAATACGGCGATAGCGCCTTCCGGCGGAATCGGTGCCCGTGAGCATCGGAGTATTGCCGATCTCCAATGCGAGCGAGCCGGTGATGGCCGGCTGCGCATCCATGCTCCGCCCGGCGCCCGTGTGGTCGTTGGCGGCGACCTCGGTCCAGATCTCGGGCGCGAAGAACACCACGGGCCCTTTGAAGTTCGACGCATTCAGGAAGAGCGTCCAACTCTGATCGCCGGTCGCCAGGCCCAGCGGCGAGGTGTACGCCGGAATGAGCGGCAGTGCGAGCCAACCGTAGCCGAGAAGAGAGACGTCGGCGCCTCCCGTGAACGTGAATCCGTCGGGCGCGGCGAGCAGCCGATTGCTGAGCTGGACCAGCCCCAGCTTGTTCGCCGAGAGCGCGCCGAGGAAGAACGACCAACCCGTGGACGCGACCTCGGTCGTGTAGCAGTCGGGCGTGCTGTTCACGCGAAACTTCGGCGACGGCGAAGGGAATCGCGTCGACGTCCACTGGCCGGGCCCGCCCTCGATCGTCTGGAACACGTCACGATACGACGGCCCCCGGTCGGGCCAGTTGTCGCGCGCGTACGTGCCCACGGGACAGAGCGGCGCGCTGAACGCGACGTTGTTCGGGATGATCCACGTGCCCCACCCGAGCTGTGTGTTCTGCGCGGGCTGCGGGTTGAGCGTGTAGATCGACGCGTAGGAGCTGAATCCGTACGTGAAGCCGGCCGGCTGCGGACTGAGTGACCCGTACAGGTATCCGGTCAGGCCAGCTGCCTCGGTGCTGATCGTCGGGGGGTTCACGGTGAGTGCGAGGGATCCGGTCTTTCCCTCGCTCGTCGCGGCGACCGACGCATTGCCGGGCAGAATCGCGGCGGCGAGACCCGTCGTCGAGACAGTGAGCTTCGCCGGGTCACTCGTCGACCAGGTGACCGCTCGTCCCGTCAGCGCATTGCCGGCCGCGTCCCGAACGGTCGCCGTGAGTTGAAGTGAGTGGCCCGCCGTGAGCGAGGAGGCGGACGCGCTCACGCTCACCGTGGCAACCGCCTGGGGTGTGGAGGGCGATTGTGTGACCGGCGCATCGGCCGCTCCGCCACAGGCGGCCCCAAACACGACGAAGCCGAATAGCCGCGTGTTCATTGCCCTTCCGAGAGCCAAGTTGACGCGCCGGTTGAAAATCCGGCAGCCGCATCCGCCAAGGGGCGCGACCATTTCCGCGAGACGAGCGCTGTTCGTGTGCTTGTAACTACACAGTTATACAGCGCCCGCGCCGACGGGACAAATCGACTGGAAGGCCGCTCGGTACGCGCAGCCCGTCTAGAGCACTCTTCTCGCCGCGACGAAGTACGTCACGAACCAGTCGCCGCCCGTATTGAGATCGGTATAACCGACGCCCCCGCCCGAGCTCGAGGAGTGGATGATCCGGCCGTCGCCGGCGTAGATCGCGACGTGCGAGATCGCCTGGCCCGGCTCGGCGAACATCATGAGGTCGCCCGGACGGAGCGCGCCGAAGTCGACCGCGACGGATTGACCGGCATGCGCCTGCTCGCGCGCCGTGCGGGGCAGGGCGACGTGGTACTTCGCGAATATGTATTTCGTGAACCCCGAGCAGTCGAATCCCTCGCTCGGCGTATTGCCGCCCCACACGTATCTCGTGCCGACGTAGGCGTTCGCCGTGCGGAGCACGCTGGCCGCCTCGGCGGATGGCGGAGGCGACTCCGGGATGCGCCGGCGCCCGCGGGACGAACTGCCGCCGGTGGTGGTGGGGATGGACGACGGGATGCTCGCGATGACCGTCGCCAGAATGGATTCGGGCGAGATGCCGAGGGTCGCCTGGGTGCAGGCGGAGAGCGGAAGGACCGAAGCGACGGCGATCGCGCCAAACCGACTGCGCGCGGGCGGGAACATGCCGGGAGCGAGGGCAGCTTTGGCGCCAAACTGGCCCGGACCGACAATCGGTTGCCGCGCAACGTCTTAAAGGAAAAGGGGCGGTACGCGAACCCCGAAGAGCGTCCGCTCGCGGCGACACCATTTCGCCGGAGAGAGACAGGCTCATGCAATGGCACGTTGACGCGCGGCGCTCGGCCGAGCGTACGATGGCCCGGCGGCCGATCGGTCCCGAGCGACGTTCTCATCGCTCTCGGAGTGGCTCCTGTGCGATTGGATCGATTCGAGACGGCGAACCGCCGCATTTTCGAACGCGAAGTCGGATTCGCGCTTCTCTACGCCGGCGGGCGATCGACATCCACTCGCCGCATAGCGTCGCCGCAGGCTGTCACGCCTGAGCCGCGCACGGTACATTTGCCGCCTTCATACCGGCGGCCCTCCTCGTGTCGAACGACGACGTTCTCACGCGATTGACTTCATCGCTCGCCGATCGCTATCGCATCGATCGCGAGCTCGGCGCCGGCGGCATGGCGACGGTTTTCCTCGCCAACGACCTGCGGCATGGTCGCGACGTCGCCATCAAGGTCCTGCACCCCGACCTCGGCGCGGCGCTCGGCGGCGAGCGGTTTCTGAGCGAGATCAGAACGACGGCGCGGCTCCAGCATCCGCACATTCTTCCGCTGCTCGACTCGGGCAGCACGGATGGACTGCTGTACTACGTGATGCCGCTCGTCACCGGGGAGACGTTGCGCGCGCGACTCGAGCGCGAGAAGCAACTGCCCGCCGACGACGCGATTCGTATCGCGAGCGAGGTCGCCGACGCGCTCGCCTACGCGCACGAGCTGGGCGTGATTCACCGCGACATCAAACCAGAGAACATTCTCTTACGGGGCGGCCACGCGACGGTGGCCGACTTCGGCATCGCGCTCGCCGTGCAGCAGGCGGGCGGGCATCGCATGACGCAGACGGGCCTGAGCCTCGGCACGCCGCAGTACATGAGTCCCGAGCAGGCGATGGGCGAACGCACGATCGACGCGCGCAGTGATCTCTACGCGCTCGCCGCCGTCACGTACGAGATGCTCGTCGGCGAGCCGCCGTTCACCGGGCCGACCGTGCAGACGATCCTCGCGCGCGTCATGACCGAACAGCCTCGCCCGATCGTCGTGCAGCGCAAGTCGATCCCGGATCACGTGGAATACGCCGTGATGCGCGGGCTGGAAAAGCTTCCGGCCGACCGTTGGGGCTCGGCGCGGGAGTTCGCGGCGGCGCTTCACGGCGGATCATCGGCGGCGGCGCCGCAAGGCGGCGCCGCGACATCGCGGTATCGCAGCGGCTTGCGTGCTACCTCGTGGCGCGCGCGACTGCGTGATCCCCTCGTGCTCACGCTCGCCGCCGTCGCGGTCGCGAGCCTGGCGCTCGCGGGCTGGACGCGTCGCAGCGCGCCGCCGGAGACCGCGGACGTTGTGCGATTCACGATTCCGGCGCTGACGAGTGAGCGATCCAATTCGCTCGGGTACGCGACACTCGCCATCTCGCCGAACGGGCGGGCTCTCGTGTACGTCGGCCTGGGCGACGACAAGCGGCAGCAGTTGATGCTTCGCACGCTCGATGACATCACGGCACGGCCGCTCCCCGAGACGGCCGACGCCAACAATCCGATCTTCTCGCCGGACGGAAAATGGGTCGCGTTCGTCCGGAGCAACCAGATCTTCAAGGTGGGAATCGACGGCAGCCGGCCGCAGCTGCTTGCGACCGCCCCGGGGATCTTCGGAGGAATGAGCTGGTCATCGACGGGCGTCATCGTCGTGTCCGGCAACCTCGCGCTCTACACCATCCCGGAGACGGGAGGGGAGCCTCGCGAGCTCGTGAAGCCGAACCGGAACGTCGGAGAGCTCTACTTCATCACGCCGCTGGTGGTGGACGACCAAGGCGTGGTGCTCTACGCGAGCTCTCCAAGCAGCTCGCTCGCCGGGTCCAAGATCGCGATGGCGTCGCTGAAGACGGGGGAGCGCGTCGCGCTCGGCATCACCGGCGCGCAGCCGCTCGGGATGGCGGGTGGCGTCCTCACGTACGTGACGTCCGCGGGCGTCGTCATGGGCGTGCCCTTGGACGTGCGAAAGAAGCAGCTCACGGGTGCGCCGGTGCAGCTCGTGAGCGACGTCGCGATCAACAACACGTCCGGGCTCGCGCGGGCGTCGCTCGCGGCGAACGGAACGCTCTTTTATCAGAGCGGGACGCAGTTGTCCGAAGTGATGACGGTGGGCGCGGACGGCGTTGCCCGCGTCTTGCTTGCCGCGCCGCGCGAGTATGCCTTTCCGCGTCTCTCGCCCGATGGACGGACATTGGCGATCGCGGTGGGATCCGCGGATCGACGCGACGTCTGGCTCTTTGATCTGAGCTCGCAGACGATGACGAGGTTGACGAGTGAGGGCGCGTCGAACGACCGCCCCGAGTGGAGCCCGGACGGCAAGCGCGTCTTGTACCGGTCGGAGGGCGCGGTCCGCACGGCGATCTGGTCACGTCCGGCCGATCTGAGCGGCAACGCGGTGCCGCTGATTTCCGGACCCAGCTTCGACGTGTTCGAAGGTGTCATGTCGCCCGACATGCGAAGCGTCGTCTATCAACTCGACACGTCCGGGGCGGACATCTACTACCGCGGTCTGACGGGCGATACGACGCCGCATGCCGTGTCCAACACTAAGGCGCTCGAGACGATGCCGCGTATTTCTCCGGACGGACGGTGGGTCGCCTTCTCAACGGACGAGTCAGGGAGCGAGGAGGTCGTCGTGCAGCCGTTCCCGGGGCCGGGTGGACGCGTTCAGGTGTCGGCGGGCGGCGGCAGTGAGCCCGTGTGGTCGCGCGACGGGACGCGCTTGTACTATCGCGGGGGCGGACGCTTGATGGCGGCACGGCTCGCGACGGGTCAGGGATTTGCCATCGCGGCGAGGGACACGCTGTTCGCGGACAGTTATCAGTATGCGCCGAATCCGCACGCGAATTACGACGTGATGGCCGATGGCACGCACTTCGTATTTCTCAAGGCGGCGAGCGAAGGGAGTATGATCGTCGTGGCGAACTGGAAGGCCGTGGTGCAGGAGCGAATGGCGCGCGGGCGTTGATCAGTTCACTTGGCCGCTCGAATCGACCAGCCCCCTGAAAGCCCGCCGGTAGTCCACGCACCGCTGACGATCGTCTGCGCGGCTTTCTCGAACATGTCGACGAAGCGCGCGCTCGCCTTGAGATCGACGCTCGAGGTCCACGTACCGGAGTATTCTCCCGCGCGGCCGGTGACATTCGCCCGCCACGCGCCGGTCCATCGGTCAGCCGACTTTATCGCGGACCATCCACCGAACGCGACCGTCTTGGCCTGAGCGTCGGCGAGGGTCCACGTTCCGGTGACGGTTCCGTGCGTCGTATCGGGGACCGCGGTCCAGGTTCCCATGAGCGTGAGCCTCCCGTCGGCCGCGCTCCACGTGCCCGATCGTGCGCCATTCACCATACGGGCTGAGTCCAGGCGCACGACTGCTTGAGCACCGGAGATTCCAACGGCATTCAGAAGCAGCAGACACACCAGAACTGTGAGGCGTGCGGCGAGTGGGTGCGGAGAACTGGGACGAATGCGGCGGCGGAGTGCGGAGAACTGGAACGTGTGCGGAGACGGAGTGCGGAGAACTGGGACGGGTGCGGAGAAGGTGTACGGTGAAATGGGACGAGTGCGGCGGCGGAGTGCGGGAAGCCCCCGCGCTCCTCTTATTTCCCCGCACTCCGCCTCCTCACTCGTTCCAGGTCTCCGCACTCCGCCTCCGCACCCGTCCCACCCCTTACTTCACACTACTCGGAACCTTGATCGTCACCCCGTATTTAGCCAACGCCTGACTGACCGCGTTCGCCTTTCCAAGGAACACATTCCCGTCCGCGACCGCCTTCGGTAACGCGAGCTTCACATCGTTGTACTGACGCACCGATGCCGCGCTCGGAACCTCCCACACGCCCGCGAGCTGCGTCTTCAGCGTCGACGTACGCGCGAGCACGTTTTCCGGATCCACGGCGCCCCCGCGGCCACCGCCGCCACGTCCGCCCCCTCCGGCATTGGTCGGAACGCCGAACTTCTTCCGGATCGCGTCGAACTCTTTGTTCAAGGATTCGAACTGCGTCTTCACATTGGCGGGGATGTCGCTCTTTTCACCAACCGCCTTCGCCGCCGCTTCCATTTGCGGATAGATCGAATTGAGCGCCGTCGCCATCGCGACGCCGCGCCGCTGAATCGCGTGCAGATCGTTCACGATCGCGTTGTAGTGCTCGTGCTCACCCGGAGCGAAGTGGACGTCGGCGTCGAACACGATCTTGAGCGGTTTCGAGTCGAGCACCTTCGTGCCCGACATGAGCGCGACAGTGTACGTGCCGGGCAATACGTACGGCGCCGGCCCGCCGAGGCCACCACCGCCGCCGAAGCCGCCCCCGCCGCCGCCCCCGCTACCGCGACCTGCCGCGGTTGAGCTGTCAGTCGGCGTCGCGCACGGATTCATCGGGAGGTAGCCCGCGCTGGGAACTGGTTGCGGCACGCCCGGCACCACCTGTCCGCCGCGACCACCTCGGCCGCCGCCGCCCCCACCGCCGCCGCGTCCACCACGACCGCCGCCAGCTGCCTCCGAGTCTACCGGTGCCGTGATCGGCTCACCGCGCATGTCCCAGCACGCGGTCTGGATCCCGGCCTGCGACTTCGCGCTCGGAATCGTCACGGTGCGCACCGTCTTGCCCGTGGCGTCGCTCACGCGCAGCGAGAGATCGGTCATCGGCGACTTGAGGAAATACTGAACGACGGCCTCGTTCGGCGGATTTTCGCCGAGGAAGTATTGATGGCCCCAGAACTCGTCGTTGCGGTCGTCCTTGGTCTTCCACTCGAGCGCCGTCGGCACGGTGAAGAGCTTCGCGTCCACGCTCTGCGTGGCCGCGTACTCTTGAATCGGCTCGAGGTGGTCGAGCACCCACAGCGCTCGGCCATGGGTCGCGACGAGCATCGCGTTGTCGCGCGGGTGGAGCGTGATCTCGTCGACGCGCACCGTCGGGAGGTTCGCCTGGAGGCGAGCCCAACTCTTTCCGCGATCGAGCGAGACCATGATGCCGGTCTCCGTTCCCAGGTAGAGAACGTCCCGATTGCGCTGGTCCTCGGTGAACGTCTTCACGACGTCGCTTTCCAAGCCGCTGGAAAGCGAGCGGAACGTCGTGCCGAAGTCCGTGCTC
The DNA here is from genome assembly GCA_963736315.1 of uncultured Gemmatimonadaceae bacterium. Classification (GTDB taxonomy): domain Bacteria; phylum Gemmatimonadota; class Gemmatimonadetes; order Gemmatimonadales; family Gemmatimonadaceae; genus JAQBQB01. Next base: position 1,526,334 of record CAVTOB010000003.1, read on the forward strand.
ACCCAGACGTACGGCTTGAAGTCATTGAGCCGGTGGTTGTCGATCGTCACGTAGACCGTGCCCGCGTCGTACGCCGACGGCGCCACCTTGCTGATCCAGCCGCCGGCCGGGGCGCCCGGCAGATTCTTCGTGATATTCTGCCAACTCTTGCCGGCGTCACGAGACACGTAGAGCAGTCCGTCGTCGCTGCCCGTGTAGTACACGCCGGGCTGCTTCGGCGACTCGGCGAGCGTGACGATCGCCGGCCACTGCGACACGCCGTCGTCGCGCGAGACGCGAATCTCGGAGCCCTTGAGTCCCATCGTGACGATCGTGTCGCGGTTCGCGTTCGTCGTGAGGTCGGGGCTGATCATCGTCCACGAGTCGCCGCGATCGTGCGAAATAAAAACGCGATTCGCCGCCACGATCAGCGCGCTCGGATCGTTCGGCGAGATGATCATCGGCGTGTCCCACTCCCAGCGGAACGATTCACCCGGCTTCGGCGCCGGCGTCACGTTCAGCGCGTTCGGCCGGATCTGCTTCGACTCTCCGGTGATCGTATGTCGCCGGGTGATGTTGCCGTCTTGCGTCTCGCTGTAGATCCAGTGCGAGTCTCTCTTGTCCGGAATCGCGACGAAGCCGTCGCCGCCCTGGATCTGGAACCACTCCGAGCTCATGATCCCGTTGGCGAACCGCGACGCGCTCGGGCCGCACCAGTCGTAGTTGTCTTGCATGCCGCCGCAAACGTTGAACGGACGCGCCATGTCGTAGCCGACGTGGTAGAACAACCCGGCCGGGAGGTTGGCGAAGAAGTTCCACGTCTTGGCGCCGTCGTACGACACGCTCACCCCGCCGTCGTCGCCGATCATCATGTGATCCGAGTTGGCGGGATCGAGCCAGATCGCGTGTACGTCGTCGTGCGCGGCGAGCGACGCCTGGCCTTCGGTCGTTTTTCCGCCGTCGATCGTGAGCGACATCTTCACGCCGCCCTGGAAGACGCGGTCCGGATTGCTCGGGTCGACGCGCACCTGGCTGAAGTACAGCGGCCGCGGATTCGTCGAGCTCACCTTGTGCCACGTTGCGCCGCCGTCGTCGGAGCGATAGAGGCCACTCTCGCCGGCGTCCGCGGCCCCGCCGCCGGCGCCGCCGCGTCCACCACCCCCGCCGCCACGACCGCCGCGGCCAGCCTGCGCCGTCGTGTCGCCGGTTTCCGGATTGACGGCGCCACGCCCACCGCGACCGCCCGGCGGTCCCTGCGCTTCTATAGACGCGTACACGGTGTTGCCGTTCTTGCGATACGTGTCGAGACCGATTCGCCCTAAGGGTCCCGCGGGCAATCCACTAGAAAGCCGTGTCCACGTGTCGCCGCCGTCGATCGATTTCCAAATTCCGCTCCCGGGCCCACCACCGTTCACGCAGCACGCCGAGCGGCGGCGCTGGTAGGTCGACGCATAGAGCGTTTTCGGGTCGGTATAGGACATCACGAGATCGTTCGCGCCCGTCTCGTCGTCGACGAAGAGCACGCGCTTCCAGCTCTTGCCGCCGTCGGTCGTCTTGTAGACGCCGCGATCGCCGCCCGGACCGAAGATCGATCCGACCGCCGCGACGAGCACGACGTCGTCGTTACTCGGGTCGATCAGGATCCGGTTGATGTGCTTGGAGTCCTTGAGCCCGACGTTGGCGAACGTCTTGCCGCCGTCGGTGGATTTCCACACGCCGTCGCCCCACGACGTCGTCTGGCGGTTGTTCGCTTCGCCGCTGCCGACCCAGACGACGTCGGGGTTCTGCTGCGACACGCCGACGTCGCCGATCGCGAGCAGCCCTTTGGTTTGCAACAACGGCGTGAACGTCGCCCCGTTGCTCGTCGTCTTCCATACGCCGCCGTGCGCGGTGCCGACATACCAGATCGACGTGTTCTTCTCGTACACGGCGAGGTCGGAAATCCGCCCCGACATGATGGCCGGGCCTATCGAGCGGAAGTGCAGTTTGTCGAACTGCTGCGCGATCGGAGACGCCGATTGCGCGAAGCAGAGGCTAGGCACGAGAGCGACGGCGACGGGCAGGGCGAGATGACGTGGACAGCGAAGCATTTGTGCTCCGGGCAACGGATGTTGGGGACGCAAGATTGTAGCGCGGCGGGCGGGAGAGCGCGAGCGACTCGCCGCGGACTGCCTACGATTTGAACGTCGTCCCGAGAACTCGACGCTTGAGATCGAGAAAGCGCGGGTCGTTCTTGACCGTGCGAAACCAAGGCGCGTCCCAGTCGAGGAGAGCGCGCAAGCTGAAGGTCTTCTTTCGAAACGCCGTCTCGAGCCACTGCATCGTGTGATCGGCGTCTCCCATGCCGGCGTACGCGATCGCGATGAAATCCGGATCGACCCACTGCCGCCGCTCGCGGGCCTCGAGCAGGCGGATCTGCTCGAGTGCCTTGCCACGATTGCCCATCCGACCGTAGGTCACCGCGAGACCGGTCGACGGCTGTCCGAACGTCTTCTCGAACGCCGAGAACGCCTTCAACGCCTCGTCGTAGCGACCCATCTCGAGATACGCGATTCCATCGGTCGCCTCCCAGACCACGACCATCGAGTCGAGCGATTTCGCGATCGAGTCGACTCGCAGCGCTGCTGCCGGGCGTCCACCCCAGGCGAACGCTTCGGCGGACAGGCGTTGCGCGAGTGCCGACAGCGGATCGACGTGGACCAATCGGTCGGCCAGAGCGAACGCCTTCGCGGAATCGCCGGACAAGTACGAGAACAACCCGTACATGAACAACGCGTCCGGCGAGTTCGGGTTCAGCGCCAAGCCGCGCTCCATCTCCGCGCGGCCGGCGGCGAAATCCCAAGTCGCCGCGCCAATTTCGTATCCGTGTAGCACGCGCGCTTCCGCCAGCAAACTGTCGGCCGCCACGGCGCGCTCGGCAGCGGCCAGCGAGAGCGAGTGGTACTCGTGCGACGGCATGTAGACGTCGGCGAGAATGTCGTACACGAACGCGACGCCGGCGTGTGCCTGCGCGTAGTTCGGGTCGAGCTTGAGGGCGTCCTGGAAGTAGCCGAGCGCTTTCTGCAGGCCGTCGGGCGTGACCTTGTTCTTCTCGAAAACGCCGCGGAGATAGAGGTCGTGCGCCTCCGGGCTCGTGGTGCGGCCCGCGTGCGCGACGGCGACGACGGTCGGCGAGAGCACCATGCGCATCTCGGACGCGATCGCGCTCGTGATCTCGTCCTGCATCGCGAAGTTGTCCTTGTTCTCGCGATCGTACGTCTGCGACCAGAGCAGCTTGCCGTCGGGCCGATTGAGCTGCATCTGCAATCGAACGCGCCCCACGCCGGGCTGCAGCTTTCCGGTCAGCAGCAGGCCGACGTGCAGCTGGCTCGCGATCTCGGCCGGCGACACGCGGGTGCCCTTGAACCGGAAGGTCGAGAGATCTCCGGCGACCTGCATGCCCGGCACCTTCTGCAATTCGTGCGCGAGCTCGCTCGTCATTCCGTCGGCGAGGTACTGCGTGGTCGAGTCGCCGCCCAGGTTCTCGATGGGCAAGACGGCAAGCGTATTGTCGGCGGGTGCGGCCCCGCCGGGTCGCCTGATGACGAGAACGACCACGCTGGCCACGACCAGCACGGCGACCGCGAGCCCCGCGACGAGCGCGCGTCTCGTTCCACGCTTGGTGGTCGTCGCCGCCGGTGCGTTGATGTTGGCCGCTCCGGGCGTGATGACCGCGTCGAGCGTACGGACGATTTCCTCGGCCGTCTGCGGGCGATCGTCGGGCGACTTCGCGAGGCAGCGCATTACCAGGCCGGCCAGCGCCGGATTCACGCCGGCGCGCAGCGTTCCGACGGGCTTCGGAGTCTCGGCGAGATGCGCGGCGATCATCGCCTGACCCGAGCGTGCGGTGAACGGCGGCGCGCCGGCGATCAACTCGTAGGCGAGAACGCCCCACGCATAGAGATCCGCGCGATGGTCGACGTTGGGGTCGGCGACGGCCTGCTCGGGCGCCATGTAGGTCGGCGTCCCGATCGCCACGCCGGCCGACGTCGTCCCGAACGCGCCGCTGTTGCCGGCGGCGTCGAGCGCCTTGGCGACCCCGAAGTCGGTGACCATCGCCGCGCCGCCCGACATGAGAACGTTGTCCGGCTTGATGTCGCGGTGGACGATGTCGTGACCGTGCGCGTACGCGAGCGCGCTCGCCACCTCGCGCAAGATACGAACTGTCTCGTTGAGCGGCGGCGGTCCGTCGCGGACGAGACGCGCGCGCAGCGATTCGCCGTCGACGAACGGCATGGTGAAGTAGGGCAGGCCGTGGAACTCGCCGGAGGACAGGAGCGGCACGATGTGCGCGTGCTGGAGCCGCGCCGCGATCGTGATCTCACGCCTGAACCGTTCGACCGAGAGATGTCCCGCCATCTCGGCCGGAAGCACCTTCACGACGACGTGGCGGTTGAGCGCGCGCTCGACGCCCACGAACACCCGCGACATGCCTCCACCGCCGAGCTCACGATCGAGCGTATAGGCGGCGCCGAGTGCTTCCTCGAGCTTTGCGCGGATGTCGGCGGACACGGGCCTCCGTCGGCCGGGTCTAGTCGGGGTAAAGTACAGCCGGAGCGGTGGGCCGGCATCCGGAAAAGCGAAACAGCCCTTGTTCCCAGGAAATGTGATGGCGCTCGCGCTCCGCCCGCGATACCATCTGCCAGTCACGCCCCAACCGAGCGCACGCCATGCCCGATCTCTCTCGCCCCGCGAGATCCGCCTCGCTCCTCGCCGGAATTGTCCTGCTCTTCACGGCCGCGTCGACTGCGCCGCGGCGGGCCGACGTTCCGTTGTCATCGCTCGACCTCACCAGGATGAAGGTCCAGCCCGGCGGCGGGCGGGGCGCGGCGCAGACGGTTGCGCAAGCCAACAAGGGCATCGACGGCAATCCGATTCACATCGGCGGCAAGGAGTTCACCGCGGGCGTCGGCACGCGCGCCAACAGCGTCCTCTTCGTGCAACTGAATGGCGGCGCCGAGCGGTTCTCGGCGCTGGTCGGAGCGGACGACAATCCGATACAGGCGCCCCCCGGCGTCACCGGGCAACCTTCCGCGCCTCCTCCACCCCCTCCGACGCCGATCGTCTTCCGCGCCGTTGGCGACGGACGCGTGCTCCACGTCAGCAAGCCCGTGTCGCGTGGCGACGCGCCGGAGCCGTTCGACGTCGACTTGCGTGGTATTAGAACTCTCGTATTGCAGGTGAGACAGGTTGATGTCGTCCGGCCGGTGGCGGCGAACTGGGCCGATGCGAGGTTCACCGTTACCGGCGCCGCGCCGGTCGCGATCGACATTCCGGTCGAGCCGCGCGAGATCCTCACGCCCAAGCCCGGACCCGCGCCGCGCATCAACGGGCCGTCGCTCACCGGCGTCACGCCCGGGCACGACGTCCTCTACAAGATTCCCGCAACGGGCACCGCGCCGATTACCTATGGCGCGACGAATCTGCCCAAGGGACTCACGATCGATCCGGCATCGGGAGTCATTCGCGGCACGATCGGCGCGCGCGGGCGTTATCCGGTGACGTTCACCGCGAAGAACGCGGCGGGGTCGGCGTCGAAGGCGTTCACGTTCGTCGCCGAAGGACAGCTCGCGCTCACGCCGGCGATGGGATGGAACAGCTGGAACGCCTACGGCCGTGCGGTGAGCGATTCACTCGCCCGGGCGGCTGCCGACGCGATGGTGTCGAAGGGACTCATCGACCACGGCTGGACGTACATCAACCTCGACGACGGCTGGGAGCGAAGCGAGCGCGAATCCGATCCGCTGTTCGAGGGGCCCATCCGTACGCCCGACGGCACGATGCTCACCAACAAGAAGTTCCCGGACATGAAGGCCCTCGGCGACTACATCCATGGTAGGGGGCTCAAGTTCGGGATCTACTCCGGCCCGGGCCCCACGACCTGCCAGCGCCTCACGGCGAGCTGGCAGCACGAGCGTCAGGACTTTCTCACGTTCGCGACGTGGGGCGTCGACTACCTGAAGTACGATTGGTGCAGCTACTCGAGCGTCCTCGCACCGGGCGAAACGAACCAGCAGTTGCCGGTGCTCAAACGCCCGTATCAAGTAGCACGCGCCGCGCTCGACCAAGTGCCGCGCGACATCGTCTATTCACTCTGCCAATACGGGTGGGGCAACGTGTGGGAGTGGGGCGCCGAGCAAGGGATCGCGGGCAACTCGTGGCGCACGACGGGGGACATCACGGATACTTGGGAGAGCATGGCGGGGATCGGCTTCCAACAAGTCGGTCACTCGAAGTTCGCGTCGCCCGGTCATTGGAACGACCCCGACATGCTGGTCATCGGCAAGGTGGGCTGGGGTCCGCGCCTGCGCGACTCGCGTCTCACGCCCAACGAACAGTACGTCCACATAACGCTCTGGACTCTGCTCGCGTCGCCGCTCTTGCTCGGCAACGATCTCACGCAGATGGACGACTTCGAGCTCAACCTCGTGACGAATGACGAGGTACTCGCGGTACACCAGGATGCACTCGGCAAGCCGGCCGATCGCGTCTCGAAGAAAGATCAGCTCGAAGTATGGGCGAGGCCGCTCGCCGACGGTTCGCTAGCGGTCGGGCTGTTCAATCGCGACGAAATGGATATGAAGGTGTCGGTGACGTGGGGTGAGCTTGGGATCGCGGGCAAACAGAAGGTTCGAGATCTGTGGCGGCAATCGGATCTCGGTGTATTCGACGGAGAGTTTTCGAGTGTGGTGCCGAGGCATGGAACGGTCTTCGTGAAGATCAATCCGCTCGCAGTGCTTCCACCGGATTGACCTTCGCCGCCCGCTCGCAGTTCCGCCGTCAACAGGCAAGCCGAGGCTGCTAGAGAAGAAGGTCCCCGCGTATTCGCTGGCGCACGCCCCACCACATCGCCCGTAGCAGCGAAGACCGCTGAATCTCGACCTTCGCGTCGCCTGTCGCGGCGGCACGCCACGCCCCATCCATCCGAACCGGAACTCGCGCCTCAATCGCTCCACGGTCGTTCCCGACGAGCCCGCGTCCCGCCGGTGATACGGCGCCGATCGACGCGACGATCGAACTCGCCGGTTCGGCATACGTGACCAGCTTCACCGACTGTCCCGCCCTCACTCGCGTCGCTCCCGCACCGTCGAGCGCGACCCGCGCCTCGAGCGAGTCGACCGTCGCGATCGTCAGAATTCTCGTCCCGAAATCGACCCGCCGTCCCGCCTCTTCCTCGACGCGCGGCGTCGTGACGATGCCACGCCATTGTGCACGAAGCGTCAGCGCATCGATCCGCGCCTGCAACCCGGAGAGGCGCGCCGATGCCGCGGCGCGCTGATCGTCCAGCCGCGCGGCGATTGCCGACTGGTTCACCGATCGGGCGCGCGACGCGCCGACGCTCAGCGAGTCGACCAACCGCGCGGCGGCGACGAGCTCGCGCTCCAACGACCGATCGACGATACGCGCCACCGGGGCGCCCGCCGGAACTCGCGTCCCCTCGCGCACGAACACCTCGGCGAGAATTCCGCTGTCCGGCGCGACGAGGTCGAACGTTCGCACGGGCGCCAGCACGAATCGGCCGGACGCCGTGATGTTCCACGGGATCAACGCCATCACGATGCCGGCGATCAGAACGACAGCCGTCGCAACGAAACCGATCCGCTTCCAACTCCGCCGTCGCTTTCGCTCGGCGCGCCGCGTGCGCATCGCCAGCACGATCGCGCGCCCCCACTCGGCGATCCCATGGCGAGCCAGCGCGACGATCATCGCCAGAGCGAGCACGACTCCCAGTGCGCCGAGTGCCGCGCGGGACCAGCCCACGACCAACATACCGATCACGCCGAAGAGCAGCGCGACGTAACAGGCGGCTAGAGTGCCGTAGATGAGAAACACCCTCTTCTCTCGCTCGCTCACCGACGGCTCGGGCATGTCGAGACGCAGCAAATGGCGGCGCACCCACCATGCGACGTACGCCTGCGCGCGTTGGCGAAGATTCGGGATCTCGAGCCAATCGGTCAGCACGAAGTAGCCGTCGAGCGGGATGAGCGGATTCATGTTGGTGAGAATCGTCGTCGCGCCGCCGATGAGCATCGCCGCGACCGCGATCTCCGCCGCCAGCGTGCCAGGTCTGGCGATCGCCCAGACCAGCGCCGCCAGGCCCGCGACCACGAACTGAATCCACCCCCCGGCAGCGGTGACCCAGAGCCTGGAGCGCACCTCGGGAAAGCTCCACGCGTCGTTCACGTTGCAGTAGAACGCGGGCTGAAAATACATGAGCATGAATCCCATCTCGTGCACTTCACCGCCGAAGTACTTGCACGTGAACGCGTGACCCAATTCATGGATGAGGATGACGACCATCGCGGTGAACCAGAGCACGACGACCGCGCCGAACGTGAGGTTGGCGAACGAGTAGAGTTGCGCCACCGTGCGCGAGAACTCGTCCCACCTCGCCGCGAGGACGCCGAAGTACGCCACGAACAGGAGCACCGAGACCGCGAGAAATGCCGGCGTGAAACACCAGCGAATCGCCGGCAGAACGCGGTCGAACGTCGCGTCGGGATCGCCCATCGACCAGCGCATGCGAAGCAACTCTCCCCGAAACAGCTTCGGCTGACGCCGCCGCCGTCGTTCGGCCCGCAAGCGTTCGAGCTCGAGTGTCGTGCGCTCGACGAGCGTCCGCTCCAACACCCCGATCGACGAGAGCTTGCGTGCGAACCCTTCGACCGTGCGCGAGGGAATGCGCATCCCCTGATCGGACAGCGCTCGCGCGATCTCGTCGGGGGTGCGGCGCCCGTCGAAGCAGCGCATCACGGCGATCTCCACCGCGCCAAAGCGGAAATACTTCCGCGTCGTCGGGTCCTTCACGACGAAGCTCTTCTCGCCCTTGAACAACTGCTCGACGATCGTGAGGTCGGGCCGAAGTCGGGGGAGAAACCCCGCGTTGTCGACGGGGAACGCCGCGGCGGTCACTTGTCGCGCCGGGCGATCCGTTCGCCGAGTGAGAGGCCGTTCACGACCTCGACGCGCCCGTCGCCGAGGTCGGCGCCGAGCGTGATGGGACGAAGCGCGGTGCCGCCCCCCGTCCCTTCGACGACGAGCACGAATCCGTCGGGCGCTATGGCGTCGCGCGGGATGGCGATGACGTGTCGCCGCTGAGCGCCGAGTCGAACGGTAACGCTCGCGCCGGGAATGAGCCGGGATGTCTGCGCGACGCGAAGCACCACCTCGCGCGTCCCACTCGCCGCGTCGATCACCGGAGCCGCGCTCGCGACGACGGCATCGGCCGTCGCACCGTCGTCATTCGACACGGTGGCATGATCGCCGACGTGGACGCTCGCCGCCGATGCTTCCGGCACGCGCACGCGCGCCATGAGCGGCGCCGTCTCGGTGACTCGAAAGAGCGTGTCGCCCACGCTCACGAAGCGGCCGGCGCGCGCATATCGGGCGGTCACGACGCCGCTGAACGGAGCTGCGACCTTGGTCAGCTCGATGTCCCGCCGCGCCTTCCGTCGCGCGAGATCCGCTTGGCGATACTGTAACTCGACCTGCTCGGAATCAGCGACCGTGATGCCCCCGGCCTTCGTCATCAGCCGCGCTCTGACCACGGACTTGCTCAAATTGTCGAACGACGCCTCCGCCTGCGCGAGCGCGATCTGCTGATCGGCGCTCTCGAGCAGCGCCAGTGCCGCGCCGCCATTCACGTGATCGTTCAGGTCCGCCAAAACCGAATCGACGTTCCCGGCCGCTCGCGCCACGACGACAGCGTCGTGCTCCACATACAGCTGCGCCGGCAACTGAAGCGGCGCGCGCACCGTAGTTGTCTCGACAAGAATCCCTGCCGGCGCTTGCGCCGTCGCTCCCGCAGCCGTCGCCTTTGGTTGCCGGCCGCAGGCTCCGAGTATCGCGAGCATCGCATAGCGGGTGGACCGGTGGACCGGTGAACCGGTGGACAAGCGGGTGGACCGGTGGACCGGTGGACAGGTGGACAAGCGGGTGGACCGGTGGACCGGTGAACCGGTGGACCGGATCGAACGTCGCATCATGCCCACAACCTCCACCAGAAAAGACGCAACCTTCGCCAAGGTTCGCGAATCACACGTCCCATCACGGACGCCGGATCCGTCAGCACACGGGCATACGCCACCATTCCGGGCCGCACGAAATCCGAATCGTTCGGGATGAGCGCGCGCACGGGAAAACCGCCAACGCCGTTCATCGCCTCGCCGTTCGCACCGTCGCCGTTCGACCGGTCCACCGGTCCACCGGTCCACCGGTCCACCCCCAACACCGCGATCGCGCTGACCCGCCCCACGAACGTCTTCTGCGGATACGCGTCCACCCGCAATCGAACCTCGTCGCCGAGCTTCACACGCCCGATGTCGCGCTCGTCGACGTTGAAGTCCAACTCGAGCGTGTCCGTGCGTCCGACGACGATCAATTGACTCCCCGCATCCACCCACGAGCCCAGTCGTTCCTGCGGCCTCGGCGTCAGCACGATTCCCGCGACCGGACTGCGCACGAGCGCCGCGCGAACTTGCTGGTCCAGCACACTCGCTTCGCGCCGCAGCGCGTCGGCACGCATCCGTTGCAACCGCTCTTCCGCGGCGTCGCCGCGCGCCGACGCTGCCGCCGCCTCACGCTCGGCGCTCGCCGCGTCCGAGAGCGCCGCGTCGCGCGACGTGCGCTGCTCGGCGTCCCGCAATTGCACGATCGGGTCGCCGCGCGCGACGCGAGCGCCTTCGCCAATGAACACGCGTTCGACCACACCGTCCACGAGCGGACGGATCTCCGTGCGGACGTTCGGCCGAAACACCGGCTGGTTCGCCTCGACACGCAGCGGCCATTGAATGAGCGTCAGCGACGCGATCGCCACCGCGGCGATCACCGCCCATGTGAGACGTCGCATCGCCGGCAGCGCGAGGAACGCCTCTTTCTTGGCGTGGATCGCGCCGAGTGTGTCGGCGAGCGGGACTTGCTGATAGAGTTGCGCGTTCCGAAGAGCGACGGTCGCCTGGTTCGCGAGGATCGTCGCCAGCTCGCGCTGCCGTTCGGTCGCGAACTCGGGACGCTCGGCTTCGAAAAGCAAAATGCCGAGCACTCCCTCGTCGTCCTTGAGCGGGATGTACAATCCGCTCACGACGCCGTCCGCCTCGAGGTCGCCTTCAAAGATCTGCAAAAAGAGGCGTTCGGCGTCGGACCCGGCTTCGGTGCGGTCGGAGAGATAGAACGCTTCGCCGACGCCGGCCGCCCACGCGCCTCGCACAGCGAGATCTTGAAGATCGGGATCCTCGGCATCGAACTTCTCGACGCCGGCGAGCGCGCGGATGTCGCATTTGCCGCGCTCATACAAGGCGATCGCTCCGCGATCGAAAGTGATCGCGCGCATCGCGAGATTCACCACGGCGCGCATCACGCGATCGAGATCGAGCGTCGAGCCGATCGCTCGGCTCATCTCCATCACCAACTCGAGGTCGCCCGTGCGATCGTTCGCCGTCATGCGCTCGGCGTTTCGAAGCGCGACGCCGGCGACGTCGGCCAGTCGAGTGAGTGCGACGCGCTCGCTCGGGGTGAACGCGCCGTGAGCCGCGAGATCACGCACGACCCGCAACGCGCCGGATGACGGTGACGCCGTCGGCCGAAGTGGAGCGACGATGACGGTCATCCCGTCTTCGTCTTCCATCGGTTGAGCCAGAGCGTCGAAGGGTCCGCTCGCCCCCGTCATCCGCTCGGCGCCGTCACCGCTCGCGATCCAGCACGTGAACGCGTCGTCCCGCTCGACCCAGGCCGATACCCGATCCGCGCGCAGAATGGCGCGCGCGAAGCTCAGGGTCTTTGTCTCGATCTCGTGCGCGTCGAGGCAGGCCGCGAGCTCGACCAGCGCTCCGTAGAGCGGATCGGCCCCGTCCGGAAGCGCTGCTTGTCCCGTCGGCGTTGCCGTCAGCGGCAGGTCGGTCAGCGTCACCGGAGGGAAGGGCAAACCATCGGGTCCTGACGGCCGGAGGGAGGGCCAAAGCTGGCGTTACGCGTGCTCAGCCGCAAGCAACGCTGTGCGTCGCCTTTACCAAAACAAAGCGGGCGGGGATATCCCCGCCCGCACGACCGCTTAAACCGTGTTCCGCAGCCTTACGTGATCCGCACCGGGGCGATCCGGTCTTCGAGCTCGCCCACCGTCAGCTCGATGGATTCGACGTCCTTCCCCGTCTCCTTCTTCACGACCTGTTTCTGCGCGTTGGTCAGGTCGATCCGAACGATCTCCTTTTCCTTGCTCATGTCGTCACCTTCATATGGAAGTCTTGGAATGACTACGCGTGCGTAAGCGAGTGAGACGGGCCCTGCTTCGAGCGACTTAAAGCCCGTTTCGCAGCCTTACAAGACCTTCAAGGGCGTAATTCGATCCTCGAGCTCGGCGACGGTCAACTCGATCGCCTCGGCGTCCTTCCCGGTTTCCTTCTTCACGATCTGCTTCTGAGGGGCCGTCAGGTCGATCCGGACGATGTCCTTTTCCTTGCTCATATCGCCTCTTCCATATGGAGGTCGGGGGGCGGACTGCTCACAGGAACGGACGAGATGGTACTTCCGGTCCGTGAACGGAGCGTGAATCTTCTTGGGGCGATCGTGAAATACGGTCGCGTTCGCCTCTCCGAGCCCGGAGGCAGCCCCTGCCCGCGCTGTCACTCACCCTGTGCGGTCGCGTTGCCGCGGCGGTCGACGGTTCCCCGGTCCCGGGAGCCGTACTCGGCAGCAAGAGCCTGGCTTTGCTGGCCTTCCTCGCGCTCGAGCCGGGCGCGCACAGCCGGGACGAAATCACGGCACTGCTCTGGGGGGAATACCCCGAGGAAAAAGCCCGCGTCTCGTTGCGTCAGGCGCTCACCCATCTGCGAGATGCGATCGGCGACGCTCTTCACGTCGACCGGACGTCGGTCGGACTTGTCGCGCCGCCGGACACCGACATCCGCCGATTCCTTGCCGCCGCCGACACGTCGCCGCGCGACGCGGCCGAGGTGGACATCCCGCGTTTCCTGAGCGGACTTCAGCTCAGACATTCGTCCGGCTTCGACGATTGGGCCGATGACAAACGGCACGCGTTGCGCCGGCGCTACGCCGGCGTGCTTGCCGCGGCCGTCCGAGAAGCGATCGCGAGCAACCGCTCTCGCGATGCCGTACGCGCCGCCGAGCGCTGGGTGGCGGTCGAAGGGTTCTCGGCCGACGCCACGCTCGCGTTGATGGAGTCGCAGTTCCTGGCGGGCAATCGTACGAACGCGTTGCAGGCGTTCGCCGACTATCGGTCTCGACTCACGGACGCCGACGATCGTCCCGACCACCGACTCATGGAGCTCGCGCAGCGCATCGAGGACGCGCGCCTGAGCGGCGAGAGCAGGCGGCAGGCGACCGAGGAGTGGTATTCCGCGTCGCCGTCGTTTCATGGAAGTCTCATCGGTCGAGACGGGGAATGGGATCGCCTTCGCGCGACGTGGCAAGCCGTTTCGCAGAGCCGGTCGCGCGCCGTGCTCGTCGAAGGAGAGTCGGGCGTCGGCAAGTCGCGTCTTGCCGACGACTTCGCGCGCTGGGTGACGGCCGAGGGCGGGACCGTGCTTCGCGGACGCGGCTTCGACGTGCGAGTCGGTGTTCCCTTCGGCGCGATGATCGAGGCGCTCCGGTCGGCGATCGATGCGCCCGGCTTGAGCGGGACCGACCCGCAATGGCTCGCCGAAGTCGCGCGCGTCGTGCCCGAGCTCGAGCAACGCTTCGCCGGTCTGCCCGAGATCGGCCCCGCGTCGACGGCGGACAGCTGGCGTCTCTTCGAGGGAATCGCGCAGATGCTCCTCGCGATCTCGGAAGAGACGCCGCTGACGGTGCTCATCGACGACGTGCAGTGGTGCGACGCCGACAGTTGCGCGCTGCTCCACTTTCTCGTTCGCAAACTGGAGCGAGCGGCGATTCTCTGGTTCGTCACATTCGCCCCCGGCGCCGTCGAGCGCGACGCCGCCGCCGCGCGGTGGGTGCGCGCGCTGCGCGGCTCGCCCGTTTGCGACGTGATCGCGCTCCAGCCTCTGAGCAAAGACGAAGTGCGGCAGCTCGTGCTCGGACTCGGCCGGGTGAGCGCATCGACGGATGCCGAGCGGTTGGCCTCGCGAATTCATGAAGTGACGGCTGGTTACCCGTTCTACGTCGTCGAGCTGCTCAAGACCCTCTTCGCGCAAGGATGGTTGACCGTCGATCCGGAGCGCGGCGAGTGGATCGTGCGGCCGAGTGATTCCGGCGACGAACCGGCGCTCGCGCTTCCATCGGTGCATGAAGCGATCGCCGAGCGGATCGAATGTCTTTCGGACGAGCTCAAAGGCGTGCTGATCACGATCGCGGTGTCGACGCGCGGTTGCCGCACCGACGTCCTCTCTCACGTGCACGGGGTCTCACGCCTACGCGCGGCGGCGATCGGAGACGCATTGGTCGAGCGACATCTCGTCGTCGAGGACAACGGGGCATACCGCTGTGCGCATCCAGCGATCGCTCGCGTGATGGTCGACGAGCTCGGCACATCTCGCAAACGAGAAGTGCACCGCGGACTCGCGCTGGCGATGGAGCTCGTGGGTTCGGAGCGAGCCGAGTACGTGGATCCCGGCGACGTCGCGCGTCACGCGGATCAGGCCGGGGAGAGGGCGATGGCCTATCGGTTCGCGATGCAGGCCGTGGAAGCGTGCGCGCGACGATTCGCGTTCGACGATGCACTCGGCTGGCTCGACTTTGCGTCTGGTGTGGCATCGACCGCGGCCGAGGCCGCCGCGGTGAATCGCGCGACGGCCCAGTTGCTCGAGATCTCGGATCGTCGTGAGCTGCCGCCTGCTCGCGCTACCATCGGCGCCCCGGGGGCCATCGCGTCGGCTTCGGCGCGCGATTGAGCGCCGGCGTTCACGCGCCCGAGCCGCCCGAGGTCTTCCGCGCGACCAGTGCAATACTGGCGATACAGCCGGCCAGTATTGCCTCGGCTCGCGCTCCAGACCCCGGGCCGTCTCGGGCGCTGCCTCCGTGCGGCGCGACTGACCTAGAGCTGAACGCGACCGCGTCCGGCGCGCTCGACGCGGACCTCGACGCGCAGACCCGCGCGCACGAGGAAGCGAAGCAGCGTCTCGAGTGAGAAGCGGGCCAGGCGCCCGCGCCGCAGATCGGCGATCCGAAACCGGTCGGTGCCGAGCCTCGAGCACTAGGCAGCCGCCAGTTCCGCCGCTCCCGTCTACAGGCGAATCGGGACGCCGTGCTCGGAGCGAAACGTGGCCACGAGCTCGGCGCGATCGCCGTGGTCGATCGGAATCTCGACCCCGAGGGTCTCGAGAATCTGGCGCACGCGCTGCGGATCCGGATGCCTGGCACGCAGCTCGACCAGCGCCGGGCCGACGGTCGCCGACGCCGCCGGGTGAGGGCTCGTCTTCCAGTCGATGAAGAACGGAACGACACCGTCGGCGAGCACGGTCGTCGGATCCGTGACGCTCCACGAGAGCGGAACGCCGTCTGCGCGTTTGCGACTCCCCGACGTCACGCTTCCCAGATGAACCCCACGGCGCGCGGCGTCGGCGACGAGTTGCGGCAGGTTCGTCGCTGAGGCGGCCCACGCGACAAGCCGCGGGCTTTCCATGGAATCGACATTGAACCACCGAGGCCCGTTGGGACGCGGCTGCTCCGGATCGGGTGCGATGATTTCGAGGTAGCATCTCGGCCCGATCGCGACGAGCGCGTTGCGCGTGCCTCGTCCGACGTGCTGCCCGCCGCGAGACGGGGCGACGCCGAGCCGGCGCTGGATCTCCGCGCACGCGGCGTCTAGATCGGAAGCGGCGTACACGAGGTGGTCGACGCGCTGGAGCATTTCGCCGTAAAACTACTCGGCCTGTGACACAGCGGCGCGGGAGAGTCCCGCGCCGCTGTTCTGCCTCCAGGTGCCGCGCCTTACGGCTTCTTTGATTCCTTCTTCGCGGCAGCGGCGGGCGCGCCCGCCTGAATGACCGCCGCGCCCTTCCAGAAATCGGCGTCCGACGCCCGCCAATCCTCGCTTACGTAACTCATCTTGGCGCTCACCGCGAACAGATCGGTCTGAACCGAGATCACCCCGTCGTTCGACAGCTTGTCGAGCTCCTTCGCGCCGACGTCGCCGAGGGCTTTGCCGAACTGCGCGTCCTCTCTCATGCCGATGTCGAGGTCAGCGACGGTCTTGTGTGGAACGATCACGAGGAATGTGCCGTCGGGCACGCCCATCCCGCCCTGGTACATCGCCCAGTGCGCGCTGGTGTGCGCGGCCATGTGCGTCGCGCGAATCTTCTCGGCGATCTTCTTGACGTCGTCGTTGTGCCCCGGCCGCGCGCGGACGGTGATCATCTCGTACGCGTGCATCTTTGACCACTCGACCGTGTCGCGATAGCTCAGGTCCGGCCGCAGCATCCAGAACGACGATACCGCATCGCTGATGTCCTCGGCGTCCTTGAGGGCGAAACCGCTGACCGCGGCCATGAGATCCTTGTCCTTGGCGCTTGCGGCGTTCGCGTCGTCCATCGCCTTGTACGACGGCCATCCGAACATGAACCAGGCGTCGTTCGGCCCCGTCATGGCGGTCAACGCAATACCATAGTATGGAAGCTTGGCCTTCGCGTAGGCGGCCGCCCATGCGTGCTCGTTGGCCTCGTGCGCGTCCCCGCGGCCAACCTTCACGATCTCGCGAGTACGTTGTATGATCGGCGGCGGCGTTGTTGGTCCGGCCGGCATGGGTGATTGAGCCATCGCCGGGGGTGCGAGTGCCAGGATGAGTGGAACGGACATACCAATGCGGCGTCGCATGGTGCTCCTGATGAAATGGGTGGATATCGGCCGAGTCCGAGACATACGACCCTCCCGCTCATTTGTACATGCTACGCGCCCCATGCGCGCCCATGCTCTTAGGTTTTTTTGATCTAATCCCTCAAACGACGCCCTCACGACGACGAGCGGCACATCGAACCGAGGATCCAATGTCCATCCGACCCCTGTCGTGCTCGGCCATTCTGCTCCCGCTCACCGCCGCGCTCCTCGCTGCGCAGCAGTCCTCGGCGCCCGCCGATCTCGACGCAACCGTCGCCCGCGTCATGGCCGAACAGCACGTCGTCGGCGCGTCGGTGCTCGTGGCGAAGGACGGTCGGGTGCTCCTGCACCACGGCTACGGTCTCGCGGACCTCGGCCTCGACGTCACGACGAAAGACGAGACGGTCTACCATATAGTTGGCCCGATGCTGCCGTTCACCGGTGTCGCCGTGATGCAGCTCGTCGAGCGTGGCAAGCTGGCGCTCGACGACGACATCTCGAAGTACGTTCCCGAGTTCCCGATGCAGGGGCGGCGCGTCACCGTGCGCCAACTGCTCGATCACACGTCGGGAATCGTCGATTACCACTATCTCGGCGACCCGATTGAAGCGACGAGCCGGCAGCCCAAGGCGCTCGACGAGGTGATGGCCCTCTACGCCGGCAAGCAGTGGGTCAACGAGCCCGGCGCCAAATGGGACTGGTCGATCTCCGGCTTCCAGCTGCTCGTCACGATCATCGAGCGCGTGTCGGGGCAGTCGTTCGCCGAGTACGTACAACAGTACCTCTTCGCACCGGCCGGCCTCCAGCACACGAGCTACTGCGACGACTACAGTCTCGTGAAGGGACTCTCGCACGCCTATCGCCGCTTCGAGAACGGCTTCGTCCCGGCGAACGAGAACGACATGGCGTACAACGCGGACCTGCGTATCTGCAGCACGGTGGGCGATTTCTTCAAGCTGTGGTCCGCGCTCGCCAACCACACGCTGCTCCGCGCCGAGTCCTTCACGATGATGCAGACCGCGAGGGGCGCCGCGGCGCACATGAGTCCGAGCGATCCGCAGGCGCAGTACGGCCTCGCGCTGACGATCAATAGCGAGGACGCGCACCGCCGCTTCGGCCAGCACGGTTCGTTGTTCGGGTACAGCGGAAGCCTGTACGAGTTTCCCGAGGATCACCTGACGATCGTGGTGCTCAGCAACACCGAGGGGCAGAACGCCTACGCAATCACCCGAGCGCTGTCGCGTCAGGTCCTCGGTCTGCCACCGCCGCCCTCGGCGCCGGCTGTCGCGCAATCGTCTGCGTCGCGCGCCCTCGACGACGTTCCGCTGGCGCCGGCCGATCTGCGGCAATTCGTCGGCACCTTCGTCCTTGCCCCCGATCGCGTGTCATCGGATCTCCACGACTCGTACGCGCAATACCGGCGCACGGTGCGCGTGTTCGACGAGAATGGCCGGCTGATGATGCAGACGCTGGGCGAGGGGCCCGAGCGGCTGCTCAAACAGCGCGATGGAACGTTCGCGCGTCGCTCCGCGCCGCGGGCGGCGGTGACGATCGTGGTCGAGGGGGGTACCGCGAAAACTCTCAAGATCGACTCGGCATCGTTGCCCTTGTCGGGCCGGCGAGTCGGGCCAGGCGATCCCGCGACGTTTCACGCACAGTTGAAATGATCGCCTCGCCCCGCCGCGCTCACAGCCGCTTCTGCAACTCCACGAAGCGCTGTTCTCCGCGCAGCAGCGTCAGATCGCTGTCGTGTTCGAGCCACTCACGATGGCCGAAGCCGCACTCCACGGCCTTTTCCAGGCACGTCAGCGCGTCGTCTTTCATGCCGCCGAGCGCGTATACGCACGCGACGTTGTAGAGCACCATCGAGTCCGACGGATTCGAGTCGTGCGCTCGGCGCACCCAGTCGAGCGCACGATCGCGCTGGCCGAGCTGCATCAGCGCGCCGGCGCCGAGGTAGAGCGCGCGCGGATCGTCCGGATGGAGCTCGAGGTGACGATCCAGACGCTGCATGGCGCGGTGGATGTTGTCGGTCGCCTCCTGCTCTCGCCCGAGTCCCTTGAGCGGCCCGGTGGCGAGCAGCATCGCCTGATAATCCTCCGGCCTCGCCTCGGCGGCCCTCGCGAAGTTCTTCGCGGCCTCGTCGAGTTTTCCTTCTTGGAGACATGCCCGGGCGAACAGATAGTAGGCCTCGAACAGTTTCGGATCGAGCTGCAGCGCGCGCTCGAATGCCGGGCGCGCTTCGGAGTAGCGCCGGCTCAACGACAACGCGAAACCGCGTGAGGCGTGGGCCGCCGCGAGATTCGAGTCGAGCTCCAACGCGCGGCGGCTCGCCGCGTCGGCGCCGTCGAGGTTCGATTTGCTACCGTCCCAGTACATGTAGAGGAACGCGCAACAGTCGGCGATCCCGGTGTAGGCGAGGGCGTACTCGGGCTCGATCTCGATCGCCCGCTCGAACATCCGGCGCGCGTACTGGATGCTCGTGCGGCTCCACTGATGGAAGTACTGACGGCCACGAAGGTAGAACTCGTACGCTTGGACGTTCACCGTCGGCGACTTCTCGAGCGCGCGCTTCTCGTCCTCGCTCAGCACGAGGCGCAGCGCCTTGACGATGTTCCCGGCGATCTCGTCCTGGATCGCGAACACGTCCTCGAGCTGACGGTCGAAGCGTTCCGACCACAGGTGATACCCGTCGGCCACGTTCACCAGCTGCGCCGTGACGCGCAGCCGGTCGCCCGCCTTGCGCACGCTCCCCTCGAGGACCGTCGCGACCTTGAGCTTACGTCCGATCTCGCTGATGTCCTCGCTCTTTCCCTTGAACGCGAACGAGGAGGTGCGCGACGCGACGCGCAGCGCCTGCACCTTGCTCAGCGCGTTGATGATCTCCTCGGCGATTCCCTCGCAGAAGAAATCCTGGTCGTGCTGCGGACTCATATCGGAGAACGCGAGCACGGCGATCGACTTCGTGTTCGCCCTCGTTTCCGGCGGTGTCGACGTGCCGCTGGGCCAAGTCAGCGCCTGTGCGAACTGACTCGCCGTGGCGAATCGCGCCGCAGGCGTCTTGGCGAGCGATTTGGTGATCGCCTGATCGAGAAACTCCGGTGCGTCCGGCCGCGCGTCGCGCACCGGCGGTACCTGTTCCATGAACAGCTTGGCCATGATGGCCTGCATGTTGGGTCCGGTGAACGGCGCCGACCCCGTCACCATCTCGTAGAGCATCGCGCCGAGCGAATAGACGTCGGCGCGCCCGTCGATCTCGACCTCGCCGGACGCTTGCTCGGGGCTCATGTACGACGGCGTCCCCACCGCCATCCCCGTTTGCGTGAGGCTGTTCGAGGCCGCCGCGGAAATGGCCTTGGCGATTCCGAAATCGGTGACGACGGCTTCCCCGTCGTGCATCATCACGTTTTCGGGCTTGATGTCGCGATGGATGACCTGCTGGCGATGTGCGTAGTCGAGCGCCGCGGCGATGGACCGTGCGATCTGCACCGCGTCTTCTATAGGAAGGCGGTGTTGTCGCTGGAGGCGTTGCCGCAGCGACTCGCCTTCGACGAACGGCATCACGTAATACAATAGATCGCCGGCGCGGCCGGAGTCGTACATCGGCACGATGTGCGGATGCTGCAACCGTCCGGCGATCTGGATCTCGCGTAGAAACCGCTCGGGCCCGAGGCTCTCGGCCAGGTGCGAGTGCAGAACTTTGATCGCGACCGGTCGGTTGTGACGGAGGTCGTCGGCGCGATAGACGGTCGCCATGCCGCCGCGTCCGATTTCGCGCTCGACTTCGTAGTGCCCGCCGAGCGCGGCGTTCAGCTTGGAGATCACATCCATTGTCGGTGCACTCGTCATCGTCGACGGGCCGGGGGCGGGGCCGGAGAAGCTGGCCCTAACGTACCCCGCGGGACACGTGCAAGCGAGCGGCACCGTGAGGGGTGCGGTGGCAGGGTGCGGCGGGTGGAACGAGTGAGGAGGCGGAGTGCGGAGACCTGGAACGAGTGAGGAGGCGGGGTGCGGAGATTAGGAACGAGGAACACGACCGCATCGGCACGCGCACGCAGTTCGCCGTTTCAGCCCCCGCCTTTACGCGATCACCGAGCCAGCGGATTCGGCCGCAGCTGGAAATGAATCACCTTGCTCGTCGTGCCCTTTCCAGTCTCCATATGAAACGGCGCGCGCGTGCTCACCGTCGCCCAGAGCCCGCGACCCTTCCATCCCGCGCTCGCGTCGTCGATGCGACCGTCCATCCACTTCGTGTAGAAACCCATCGGGTACGGGACGCGGAGGATCACCCATTTGCCGTCCTTGAGCGCGAGCAAAGCCTCCGACGCGTTGCCGGTGTTGATCGGCGTGTTCTTGCCCAGTCCCAGCGCGTCGAACTGATCCACCCACGTGTAGTAGCTTGCCTCTGCGCTCCCTGGATCGCTCACGTTTTTCAGCTGCGGGAGCGGCTCGGTGTAGAACGTCCATCCTTCGGGGCAGTGTTGTCCGGTCGCCGTTGGTCCATTCAACGGACCTTTGCATTTGCGACGGTCGAAGCTCGCCATGTGGCCGCTGGCCATCGCGACCCATGCGACGCCGTTGCGATCGATGTCCATACCGCGCGGCGAGAAGCCGACCGTGGGCACATTCGGATTGTTGAGCGGAGGCTCGTAGTACTCCGCTAACGCCGTCTCGGGCGGATGCGCGCCCGGAACCAGACGCACCACACCGCCCGGATAGCCGAGTGTCGACGCCCAGACCGAGCCGTCCGGGGCCGGAGAGACGGCGTAGAAGCCCGCGTTGATGCGATGGTCCTTCGTTGGATCGACGGGCTGGTTCGGCTCCGTGTATTCGCCGCGCTTACCATCTCCGTTCGTGTCGAGAATGAGCGCCGTCCAGCCCTGCGAACGCTCCTCGTCACCGGTCTCGTCGAACAGCTTCGTGTCGAGCCAGCCGACGACCTGTCCGCCGCCGCTCGTCCACAGCGTGCGGTTAGCGTCCTCGGCGAACATCAGATGGTGCGTACCGAAGCACGTGTTGATGTGCGTCAGCTTCTTCGTCTTCGGATCGTACATCGCGAGCTGCCGCCCGGAGCGATTGACGGGAAAGAGCTTCGCCGACGGGTGCGTCGATCCCGTTTTGCAGAACGCCGGATTGTCGGCCGGACGAATGGTCGACGTGATCCACACGCGCCCCTTCTCGTCGAACATCGCGTTGTGGACGTTGTTCTTGCTCGTCCAGGGGGGTTCGTCGCCCCAGTACGCCGACGGCGCGCCAGTGTTCGGCCCCGCGGCTACCGGCGTCGCCGGATCCCGCACCGTGAGCGGCACGCGGCTGATCGTGTTGTGCACCGGATCGAGCACGGGAAGATAGTCGCTGCTCAACTCGAGCGAGCCGTAGAGCAACCCATTCGCGTTGATCGTCGGATTGCGTCGATCGGTCGACACGACATCGTGGAGATACGACTTGGGATCAGCCCAATCCCATTCGGTGATCACGACGTTCCGCTCGACGCCCTGCGGGCGCCGCGGCGCGGACGACGGAACCTCGCCCGCGGCGATGCGGTCGGTCCAGTCGGCGAACAGCGAGAGCGCGCGCGGCTTGCCGAGGTTGTCGATCGCCGAGAGCATCTGCGCTCCCGCCTGTCCCGACTGCACGCGGCGCTCCCACGCCGCGGTGCTCGGCTTGATCTGGCTATACGCCGGTGGAAGCTCGCGGGTGCCTCTGCTGCCGAGTTGGTGGCACGCCATGCACGTGCCGGACTTGATCGTTCGAATCCAGTCGCCCTGCGACTTCACATTGGGTGAAATGCCGTTGCCGGTGAGACCCGTGCCTGGGAACTCGCTCTTCTCCGGCACTTTGAGCATCGAGAACCAGTAGCCGGCCGGATAGTACGCCGCGGCGGCGCGCGCGTTCGGCGCGGTGACGGCCCTGAGGTTGAGCGTCTTGCCGCCGGTCGATTTCGATTTTGGCGAGTCGACGAGGCCGTAGCCGCGCACCCAGACGCTGTAGCTCGCCTTGGGGAGATCGGGAATCAGGTAACGACCCTGGTCGTCCGTCACGACGATGCGCACGAACTTGGTCGGCAGATCGTTCGTCTCGGCGATCACCCAGACGCCGGCCTCGGGTCCGCGCGGCCCGCTCACCACGCCGGCGATGTCGTTCTCACCGACGTGAACCCGTGCCGCCGGACGGGGCAGGGCAGCGGAGAGTAGCGCGACAACGCCAACCAATACTCCGCCAATGCGCATGATGCTCGTCGTCCTCATGCGTCCTCCCTTCTTGCGAGGTCCACCGTCGCCATCCCACCCGCGCCGAGCTCACGCTCGATGCGATAGCGATCGGCGAGCGCGCCGGCGAGATGGGTCATCGCGCCGGATTGAGATGTGACGCGGCGGCGTCGCCGGCAATCGAGGTCATCAGACTGGCCGCCAAAAGGCGGGGCGGGGAGACCTCGAAGGTAGGGTCCCGATGAGCGTTGGCAAGTGCGAACACGCGGCCGCTCTTGCGGTAGACCTCTGGGACCGTTCGCTTTGCCGCACTCGGTAGCCACTCAGGCTACCCTGCTCGAGGAGACCGCATGCCCGGCCGACGATGGCTTCGCTCGCTCACGATATTGCTCACCGCCGCGGCCTGTGCGGCCCCGGCCAAGACCGCCGAAGCACCGATCGACCCAGCCGCGCTCAAGGACGCGATTCAGGCGCGCGAAAAGGAGTGGTCCGCCGCGTTCCTCGCCGGGAACGGCACGGCCATCGCCGATCTCTATACTGAAGACGCCCAGTCGATTCAGCCGGTCGGCGATTCGTGGTCTGGCCGCGCGGCGATCGCCAAGGGAGAGCAGGCGCAGCTCGATACACTCGCCGTCACCGCTCGCGAAGACATCGCCGAGGAAGTCATCCCCGCGGGTGCCGATCACGCGATCGAGGTCGGTCACTACAGCTACCAGGCGACGAGCAAAAAGACGACAAAGCCCGTCTCGTCGTCTGGTCGATACATGGTTCTCTGGCGCAAGGATCCCGACGGTGTCTGGCGTTTGCAGCGCGACATCGGGACGGAGGCGCCGGCCAAAGCGCCGATGACGGGCGCGGCAACGGCGAAGAAGGGCTGACACCCAGCCGTCGTCGAAACAGACTGAGGACGATCTTCGCGCGCGACTCGCCGCGGCTCTGGGGGATGGCTACCGGATCCGCGACGAGGTCGGCGGCGGCGGCGTGAACGCGGAACGTATCAACAGCCGAGGACGTTCATCGACGAGGCACGCGCGCTCTCAGCACCTCGAAAAAATTCTCCACGGCGATCAGTTTGTCTGCTTGATCGGATTCGGTTGCACGAATCATGAGGAAGCGATGGTCATCCGCCGACACCGCATACTGCGGATGGGCTACGTTCAGACTGTACCGCGCCAGTGGAAAGAGAACGCGGCGCGTACCTGGAACGAACGTCTTGCCAAGTGTGACGTCCATGACCATCTGGACGGTCGTGGCGCCAGCCACGCGATAAAACAGCTCTTTCCCGGAGTGCGACCACACGGGCTCCGCCCCGCCGTGCGTGGAAATCTGCCAGCGCGCGTCGGCTGATCGCGACGCGCATCGACACTCACACGCAGCCAGTCGTTCGCCGATTCGAGTGAGCGAGCGGGTGGGACAGTCCGGAGCGGAGCCCAGGCAGTCGTTCGCCGAGCCCCCACGTCGCGTCCCCCGTCGAACAGGCGCTACAAGACCCGTCGCCCCGCCACGAGGCTCGTGGCCCGGAAAGTGTCGCATCTCAGACTCGGCGTTATCGAAACAAACGCGGCGACGGCGCCGTCATGTGTATTCAGCTTCTCGAAAGCATAGCGGGCCATGGAGACGACGAACGGCGGCTCCCAGCGTGAGTTCGACCATACTCGACCGCGTCCAGCGGACGAGACACTTGGCCGAACGACCGCGACAGGTGCGACGAGAAAAGTCGAGCTCGAGGTTCCTTTAGGCTCGTTCGCTGAACCAGCCCAAATCGACTTCCGCGTTCGCAAGACCGGCTCGCGCCTGCGTGACGCGCTCAAGAAGCTTTGGCCCTGGAGCAAACCGGCGGCCGCACCCGTGGAGGACGCCACCGATCTCGCCGGCGGCATCCACGAAATGGCGAAGGCGACGAATCTCTGGTTCGAGAGGGAAGTCGTCGTTCTGGAACGCGACGCCTGCTCACTCGCCGCCGACTGGGCCGGCAAAGGGCTGCCGCGACACGACGTCGCGCGAACGGCACCGCTCGAGGTCGAACAGTTTCTCGCTGGTCGCTGCGCGGAAACGTTTCGTCAATGGACCGATCGCGTTCGTGTGACGATGCGCGACCGCATCGCGCGCGAAGCCGAGTCGATTGGCGACAAGCTGGTCGAGTTACGCGCGTCGACGACGCGCATCGAACGGCTCGAAGGGGAAATCGCCGGCGTCGATCGCCGAGTCCAGGAGCTGCGACTGGAAGCGAAGGAGGCCGCGGCGCGAGTCGGATTCGATCCGATCTTTCCGGGCTGGCTGTTCTTCTGGTTCTTTGCCGTCGCTCTGACCCTCGTCGAGTTCTTCGCCAACTTCCCCGTGTTTCGCCTTCTGCTTCCGATGAAGCCGGCGCTCGCGAAAGCCGCCGAAGACGCGGCGCAGGATGCAATCAGCGGTGACTGGTGGGCCGGCTTGGCTCTCCAGATGAAAGAGGTCGTGCTGCACGCCGACGCGCTCTTCGTCGCGCTCATCGCGGTGCTCTTTCTCGTGTTGTTCGGCAAGACGATGGGCGGATCCGGGCGAGTGCTCGTCGCGCTCAGACCCAAGGATCAGCCGCTCGCCGCGACGACCGTTCGCAGCATTCGGCGACAACACCTCACCGCGCTGACCGTATGTGTGCTCGGCATCTCGGCCGTGCTCACCTTCCTATATATGTCGCGCGGCAGCATCGCGTCCGTCGCCGCGTCGCGCGTCTCGGCCGACAGCCTGGAGATGCAACGGCTCAAAGCCGAGGCGACGCAACTTCCGCCCGGCGACCTGGGCGCCATGGCGAGATCCGCCGCCGCGATCCGCGATCAGTCGCGCACGCTCGAGATTCATCGCGACGATCGCGCCTACGCCACCACGGTGCAGAACAACAACAGGCCGCTGTTCTTTCTCAACCTCGGCCTCGTCTTCGGCGCCGCGGTCCTGGGATTCCTGACGTACCGTCAAACCGTGAGTGAAGGAAAAGGGGAACATCCGGCCGTCGACCAGCTCCGCGCCGACCGGCGTTCGCTACAAACGGACGCACACTCGGCCGTCAAATCAGGGCGCGCGGCGGAAACGCAGGCGCGAGCGAGCATCGGACGCGTCGAGCATCTGATGACGGCGAGCCCGTTGGCCGAGTGGGGCGCGAAGGTCGATCGGTTGGAGGGTGTGATTCCTCTGTTCCGCGGCGAGAACGCGCGACTCCGCGGCATGGACCCGGCGAGCATTCTTGCCTTTGCCGGAAAGCCGTCGTTGTCGTTGCCGATCGTCGAGGCCGAGCGCGGCTTTCCGGAGCCGACGGACTTTGCGAGGCTGAAGGAGGAATTCGCGGTGTCTCGTCGCGATTTCGGCGCCGCGGTTGCGCGGATTCCCATCCACCACAACGACGCGAATTCTTTATGAAGTGGACGCGCCTTGCGCTCGCGTTCGCATCGTCCTGTCTCGTGTCGTCGGCGATCGGTTGCGGCGAGTCGGCCGGCGCAAGGCCGGCTGCGCCGCAGGCGGCCCAGTTCATAGTCGGGATCGATCTCTCGGCGAGTCGCTCGGTCGAGGCATTGAGAGATTCGCGGCGGCTCCTGGACGACCTCGTCGAATCGCGTCTGCACAACGGCGACGAGCTGGTCCTGCTCGAGATGTACGGCAGCTCGGATACCGGCGACCATCAGTGGATCGATTCGGTCCCGCGCGCGCGTACGCCGGGCGTCACTTCGACGGCCGACAAGCGAAGACTCGACGACTTCAAGGCGGTCGCGCATCAGGTCGTCGGCGCGATGTTCGATCCGAACCGCGCGCGCCGGATCGACAACACCGACGTGTTCGCGACCATCAGTCGAGCGGCTGATTACGCCAAGGCCGCGCACGATCGGCGGTCGACGTTGATCCTGCTGTCGGACATGGAGAACTCGACCGACGAAATGCGCATGGAGCGCAGCGGCGTACCGTCGTCGCAATGGATCGAGGTCCGTCGCACCGCGAATCGACTTCCGGACATGCGCGGCGTCTGCGTCCTCGTCGCCGGCGCGGCGTCAACGACTCAGCGCGAGGCGACGATTCGCGATTTCTGGGTGCGATACCTCGCCGCCGCCGGGACCACGCTCGAGGCGACGAACTATCGAGCGTTCGTGCCCGACGCGACGGAGCTTCGCTGTTAGCCGCACGAACTGCGTGAGGTCTTTCGCGCCGGCCGACACGCGGCCGTCCCGGCGCTGCCTCCGTGCGGGCGCGCGACGGTGCGTTAGGTTCGACGGCGGGCCCCGTGTGGCCGTCGTGTGTGCGCACGCGCTGGGCGTGACGCGCACCGACATGCGCCCGCAGTCCGTCGTTCGCCGATTCGAGTGAGCGAGCGGGTGGGGCGCTCCGCGGAGGACAGTTCCACCCCGAGCACCCCTCTCCGAACACCCCACTCCGAGCATCCTGCCTCTTCCGGAGCTCAACCCTTCGGCTTGAGAATCGCTTCGAACGGCCCATACCCGCGAAGCGACTGGAACTCCTCCAATCGATGAATCTCCGGCATTCGCCGCGTTCCCGCCGCCAGCGCCTCGTTGATCAGTCGGACCGCTGTCTCTTTGTCGCCGAGTGACGCCGCAATGGTGGCACGCCAGTAGGGAATTTCCCCGAACGAATACGGAATCACGACGCGCGACAGCGAGTCGCTCATCCGCCTGGCCATCGCAGAGTCGCCGCGCGCGGCGGCTGACGACGCGACGCGCGCGCGGAGCATGACGCCGGTGTCCTCGGCGGCGAGCCGCGTGTAGCGGGTTTGCGCCGAATCGAATTGACGGCTCGCGAAGAAAATCTCGGCACCAATGCGGCGCAGGGACCGCGGCGTTTGGGTTCCATCCGACGTGCGACTCGCCAGCGACGACCGCGCTTGATCGAGCAGTGCCGCGGCATCCGTCTCGTGTCCGTGCGCACGGAGCTCGAGCGCACCGCGCAGCATCAGTTGGCCCGCGAGCCAGACGGTATCGGTTGACGCGCGCGCGACGCTGTCCACGATGGCACGAACGCGCGGTGCATCGCCCTGCGCGGCGAGCGCGCCGATTTCACTGTGAAGAATCGACGGACGGCCAGGATACACGGCGAGCCCCTGTTGCGCGACGCGCAGCTCGCTCGCGTGGTCCCCGACCTCGTGGTAGGCTGCGGCGAAAGCCGTCCAATGAGCCGCCCACCCCGCCGGCGGTGTTGCGATCGTCAGCAGCGCGATCGATTCCCGAGGGCGGCCCACGAAAATGCCGTGATACGCCGTGAACCAAAGCATGACCCACGAGGAGTCGCGCTTGAACATGGCTCGCGAGATTTGCATCGTCCCTTCGACGTCGCCCTTGATGTTGCCGATTAGCCAGTCGAGGAGCGCTCGATCCGACGGGCTCAGGCCCGGGCGAAGGCGATCGAAGACCTGCGCGATCGAATCGCCAACCGCCCACTCGCCCATGTTGCTGTACGCCGTCGCGAGTGACAGGTAGGCGACGGCGAACGTGGAATCCAGCGCCACGGCGCGGCGCAAGAATGGTATCGCGACGCGGTAGTCCCCGTGTATGAACGGATCCATGCCGCGAAGGTACTCCTCGTACGCGTCGTAGCGCGGCGCAGTTCCGATGGCGATGTTCACCGGCATGTCGGCCACCGCGACTCCGCCCATCAATCGCTCGCGAACGGCCCGGATTCCTACCAAGGGATCGCTCGCCGGACCGACGACGTCCTCGACCGATCGGAGCATCTTGCTCGTCCTCACGTCGACAACCTGCCCCTGAAAGCGAAGGCTGTCGCCCGTCTTGTAGACTGAACCGGTGATCATCGTGCCGGCGCCGAAGCGTCGGGCAAGCTGCGGCGCGTCGAACGACGAGGTGCCGCTCGGGATGGCCGCGAATACGTCGCTCGATGCGACCGCGTCAGTGGAGTCGAGCTGCGAAACGCCTCGAATGATCCAGTCGGCGGCCATCCGGCCGACGAGCGAAAACGCGGTGTCGCCCGTGAGATTCGCGAACGGCGTTACCAGCACGCGCCGCGTGTTGAGGCGCGGCGCGCCAGCACCGCGAACGGTGAACCACGCGCCGACGACAAGAGCAAGCGCAGCGACGCTCAGCAACAATCGGGTGCCTATAGGCGTCCGGCGAGCCGCGGCCGGGGCAGTCGTCGCCCCGGAAACACTCACCGCATCGAGAGCCTGCAGCAGCTCGCGCGCCGTCTGTGGGCGATCGGCCGGCCGCTTCTCGAGACATCGCATCACCAGCGCGGACAACGCCGGCGGCACGGCATGTTCTCGTTTGCTGAAGCGCGACCGGCGCTTCCGTCACGTGCGCGGCCAGCATTTGCTGCGCCGACCGACCGGCGAACGGCGCCCGACCAGTCAGCATCTCGTACGCCGTCGCGCCAAACGCGTAGATGTCGGCGCGATGGTCGACGTTCGGATCGGCGCTCGCCTGCTCGGGCGCCATGTACGCGGGTGTTCCCAGCGCGACGCCGATCGCCGTGAGCGTCGCTCCACCGTGGGTCGATTCCGCCACCGCCTTCGCCACCCCGAAGTCGGTCACCGCCGCCGAGTCGCCGGTGAGGAGAACGTTGTCGGGCTTGATGTCGCGGTGGACGATTCCTTTCGAGTGCGCATAGTCCAGCGCCTTGGCGACGTCTCGCAGAATCGCCACCGACTCGGCCACCGGCAGCTCGCCGCGCACGAGCCTCGACCGCAGCGACTCGCCTTCGACGAACGGCATGGTGAAGTACGGCAGGCCGTCCACCTCGCCGGCGGTCAACAGCGGGACGATGTGGGGATGCTGGAGTCGTGCGGCGACGGAGATCTCGCGCCGAAAACGGTCGAAGTTGACGCTGCCGCCGAGCTCCGGGGCGAGAACCTTCACGACCACCTTGCGCGACAGCGACGCATCTTCGGCGACGAAGACGCGCGACATGCCGCCGCCGGTCAGCTCGTGTTCGAGCGTGTAGGCGGCGCCGAGTGTGGACTGGAGGGTGTCGCGGAGGTCCATCGGCGGGGTGAATCGAGTGCGCAAAAAGTACGGAAGAGGCCGGCGCGGGGTAAGGGAGAGAGAGCTTCTACGGCACGCTGCGGCGGCCGATGTTCGATGGCGAAACGACAGTGGCTTCATCGGGGATCGCCGCGCGCACGGAGACTCCAGGCGTCAGCGCCAGTCGGCAGCGTCAGGCGGGAAACGCGGCCGCCGAAAAACGCCTGAACCGATGTCAGTTGTCTGATGTCAGTTCCTGTCGTCGAGCGCCAGCCGTACTCCCCACTGCGCGTGATCTCGCGCGGGAGGCGCCGTTTGATTCACCACGTCCGACGCCCGATCACTGGAAGCCTCGGCTCGCCCCGACCTCCGAGCCGCCGGCGCCCCATGGGCACGTTCGGTGCGTCGCCTTGCCGATCAACGGGAGGGCACATGCCGACGCCGAAGCGAAACACCAATCGGAAGACGAAGTCGACGCAGAAGAAGGATCGTCCCGATCAGGCGCGGAAATGAGCGGTGGTCGCGGTGAAATGATGATGACACCGGGGGCAAGCTCGCCTATGCTCCGTCGGCGCCGAGTTGCGTTTCTCGAACCGCCGAGCAGCTTGTGTGCAAGACGGCACCCGCCGAGGACGCCTTGGTATGGGACTGAGCATCTGCTTCGACCTCTCGCTGGCGGCCGACACGCCGGATCGGGACGCGCGTGCCCTCCTCACACGCCTCCGCGACGAAGCGTCATGCTTGCCGTTCCGGGCGGTTTCGGAACTCGTGCAACTTGGCCCAGCGGACCTTGCGGGTCCTTCGAAGTTGCGCGGGCTGGCGTACGAGCGATTGGCCGACGTCGTCGACGTGTACGGCAAGCTCACCCTGGAGGGCCTCTATCGCGACCGGCTTGGGCTCGACGAGAACGCGTGGCCCAAGCTCACGAGCGATCTGCCAAGTACCGCGATTGGCTTCGCGGTCGCACCGGGCAGAGGTTCCGAACCGGCTGCTTTCGGCTTGGCGAGGTTTGCTTGGGAAGATGGGCCGGCACCGTGGTCGTGGTGGTGCTGCTGCAAGACGCAGTACGCGTCGGCGATTGGCGACGACCACCTGATCCAGTGCCACACGTCGGTGATCGCTCTGCTCGACGCGGCCAAGCGCATCGGGTTCGAATGCGACGTGCGCGACGAGACGGGGTACTTCGAGTCGCGTGACTCCGCCGAGCTGCTGCACCGGGTCGCCGAAATGAATCGCATTGTCGCGCGATTCGCGGGCGCGTTTTCGGATGCGTTCGGCGAGGCGGGAGGCGACACCAAGCGGGTGCAGGGGGCGATTTTTGAGCATCCGGATTTCGAGAGACTCGAAACTCGAGACTAATTCGCCCCTGCGGACGGCCGATCGTCGTCGGCGCACGTGCCCTCGCCGTGCACGGGTACCCGCGCGAGACGGTGCGTTGGCGACCGAGACGCAATCGAGGCGGCATCCCACCCCCGGGCGAGCTCTAAACTGCCTCAGCCTTGGGCTGAGCCGCGACGCGGGTTTCGCGGTGGTCGCGCTCACCGAGAAATTCGCCGAGCGCGGCGAGCGAACCGATGTGATCGCAAACGATCTTGAGCGTCGCCAACAGCGGCACCGCGAGAAACGCCCCGGCCACACCCCAGATCCAAAAAAAGAACGTCAGCCCCACGAAAATGGCGACCGGATTGAGCGTCAGCCGGTGACCCAGCAGCATCGGGGTCACCAGGTTGGCCTGAATCAGGTTGATCGCGAGGTAGCTCCCGGGAATGAGCAACGCGTGGCCGACGTTGTCGAAGGTCGCCAGTCCGGCGAGTGCAAGAACGACGACGCCCGTCAGCGCGCCGAGATAGGGAACGAATTCGACCAGAACGATCATCGCTCCCCAAACAGCCGGCGTTGGCATCCCCAGCGCCCAGAGACACAGCCCAACGACGACCCCTTCGCTGACGTTGACCAACAACGCGGTCGACAGATACGCCGAGACCGCGGCTTCGATGGCGCGCGCGACGTTGACCGCTTTGCGCTTGTCGCGCAGCGTCGGCAACATCTTGATGAATTTCTGAAGAAAGAGATCGCCGCCGGCGAGCAGGAAGTAGAGCAAGACTATGATCTCGACGATCGCCGCGATGAGAATCTGGGTCGTCCCGAGAATCCGTGAGCCGATCGTGGGCTTCGTGCTGACGACGACCTGGCGCGGCGGGCCACCCGTCACGGGCTCTCCAAGCGTGCTCGCCGCCCGCTCGACCTGGCTCGTGGCCTTTTGGACGCGCGCGAGAAACAGCGCTCGCAGCTTCGTGTTCGCGCGGGCGAGGGTCTCGGGCGCCGAGTTGGCGAGGGTTTGTACCGGACCGGCGAGCGAGTACACCCCGCCGGCTACACCGCCAACCAACAGCAAGACGACGAGCGCCGCTCCGGTCGGCGGCGAAATCTTGATCCGGTGCAATACACGAATGACCGGACTGAGCAGGAAATTCAACAGGACCGCGAACACGATCGGCACGAAGAACTCGCGCGCGAAATACAACGTGTACAGCGTGGCGAGGACCGCGAGCACGATCGCGCTGATCGCGAGCGCCGACGGGCTCTCGGCAGCATTCGCGGTTTGTCCGGCGTCGGGAGGCGGTTCGTGCATGCGCGGCGGATCCATAGCGCGCACATAGAGGGCAGCATCCGTGCCCAAGCGACCACATCCGGGTCCCGCCGCCCGAGGTCCTCCCGTCCGGTCACACACGCGTCGAGCCGGCTAACACGCGCCCGAGCCGCCCGGGGTCGTTCCGCGCGACCGCTCGCAGTATTGCCGATGGAGCCGGCAATACTGCAACGGCTCGCGCTCCAGACCCCGGGCCGTCTCGGTCGCTGCCTCCGGGCCGGCGCGCGACTCAGCGTGACACTCGGCGCGGGGCGCGCCGCGGGCCTAGTGGAGCGCGCGCGCGCCGTGAGCGCGACGCGCGCGGACGCGCGCACGCAGTCTGTCGTTCGCCGATTCGAGTGAGCGAGCGGGTGGGGCTGTCCGGAGCGGAGCCGAGGCACTATTGCCGGGCAGTGTCGGCAATAGTGCACTGGTCCGCGGAGGACAGCCCCAGCCCGAGCCCCAACCCCAACACGGCGAGCACGGACCGCGCTCAGCGCACGAGGGCGGCGTCGACGATCGCCTGCGCCTCGTCCACGATCCTGGCCAGCGCGTCTTGGCCGCGAAAACTTTCGGCGTAGATCCGGTAGAGGTTCTCGGTTCCCGACGGACGAGCGGCGAACCAGCCGGACGCGGTGCTGACCTTCACGCCGCCGATCGGCGCGTGGTTCCCGGGTGCCTCGCTGATGATGGATGTCACCTTGTCGCCGGCCAGCTCCGTGCAGTCCACGTCCTTGGGCGACAGCGCCGCCAATCGCTTCCTTTGCTCCTGACTTGCGAGCGCCTCGACGCGATCGAACGCCGGCTCGCCGAACTCGCGCGTCAGATCGCCGTAGAGCTCTCCCGGATCGCGGCCGGCAACAGCCGTGATCTCGGCCGAGAGCAGGGCGAGTGCGATGCCGTCCTTGTCCGTCGTCCACACCGTTCCGTCGCGACGGAGGAGTGACGCACCGGCGCTCTCCTCGCCGCCGAAGCCGAGCGTTCCATTTCCAAGACCATCGACGAACCACTTGAAGCCGACCGGCACCTCGTGCAACCGTCGGCCGAGTTTCTCGGCGACGCGATCGATCATGCTGGTGGTCACCACCGTCTTGCCGACGCCGGCGTCGACCGGCCAAGCCGGCCGGTGCTTGAAGAGGTGGAGAACGGCCACGGACAAATAGTGATTGGGCGGCAGGAGTCCGGCGCTCGCGGCGACGATGCCGTGTCGATCGGCATCGGTGTCGCACGCGCAGGCGACGTCGAACTTGTCCTTCAGACCGATCAGTCGTCGCATCGCGTACGGCGATGACGGGTCCATCCTGATCTTGCCGTCCCAGTCCACCGTCATGAAGCGGAACGTCTGATCCACGACGTCGCTCACGACGGTGAGGTCGAGACGATAGCGATCCGCGATCGGGGCCCAGTAGTGCACGCTGGCGCCGCCGAGTGGGTCGACCCCGACTCGAACGCCCGCGCCGCGAATCGCGTCCATGTCGACGACGGCGGCCAGATCGCGCACGTACGCGTCGAGATAGTCGTAGCGGTGGGTCGTATCGGCGCGCAGCGCGCTTTCATATGGTATGCGCTTCACGCCGTCGAGGCCGCCCTCGAGAAGCTGATTGGCCAGCCGCTCGATCCACGTCGTGACGTTGGTGTCGGCCGGCCCGCCGTTGGGGGTGTTGTACTTGAAGCCGCCGTCGCCTGGTGGATTGTGGGACGGCGTGATGACGATGCCGTCGGCCAATCCGGTCGTGCGGCCGTGGTTGTAACGTCCGCGGTTGTAACCGAGTATGGCGTGCGACACGACCGGCGTCGGCGTGTACTCGTCGTGGGGGGCGAGCATGATGTCGACGCCATTCGCCGCGAGCACTTCCACGGCGGTGACGCACGCCGGCTGAGACAGCGCGTGCGTGTCGACGCCGAGAAAGAGCGGACCGTCGATGAGCGCCTGTCGGCGGTACTGGACGATCGCTTGGCTGATCGCGATCACGTGGGCTTCGTTGAAGCTCCGGTCGAACGCCGACCCGCGGTGGCCCGACGTGCCGAACACGATCCGCTCGGCTGGCACGGTGGGGTCGGGCACGAGCGCGTAGTACGCCGTGACGAGCTTCGCGACGTCGAGCAGCGTTTCCGGGGATGGGGGGAGCCCGGCAAGCGGACTGATTCTCACGGGTGACGTTGACTTCGATCGTGGCTTCATTGGGATCGCCGTGGTGTTGAGACTCTAGGCGTCAGCGACAGGCGGCAGCGTCAGGCGGAAAGGCGGTCACCGAACAACGCCTAAACTGATGTCAGTTGTCTGATGTCAGTTCCCGTCGTCGAGCGGCAGCCGTTCTCCTCAGTGCGCACGATCTCGCGTGGGAGGCGCCGTCTGATTGCGCTACTTCGATCGATCGCGCAGGTATTGGCGGAGCGCGCGGTTCACGGCGCCCTCGCTCCGAAACGCTTTCGCCAGATCCGGGTCGAGTAAGACGAGATAGGTTCCGGGTGGTACTCGTTTGGCATGCTTGCCGCGCACGCCGCCACTGAAGTCGTACTGTGCGCGCAACGGCTCGACAGCTCGCCGTCGGGCTCTCGCCTGTTCGCTCGCGCGCTTAGACGTCTTCTTCATACTGCCTCCTCTCGCGACGTGTGGCGACGCGGGCGCCGATGATCCGAATCTCATCGCCGTAGTCAGCGTGGCTGACGACGAGCAACCGCTGCCAGACGGACATACCAATGAGAATGAAACGCATCTCATCCATAGAGTGATCGGGATCGACAACGGTGATCGAGAGCGCATCCTCGAATGCCGTCATCGCCTCACGAAAGCTTACCCCGTGCTTTCGCAGGTTGGAAGCGGCTTTGAGGAGATCCCACGAGAACTGAAGGGCCATTCGACAGCATCGATCGAATGGCGACCTGGAGCGTCATCGTTTCCGTGCAACCCGGGTGGGAACCACGCGCCGCTTTCATAGTTCCTTGATTGCCGCCCGCCAAACCTCGGCGTCGCCAAGCCGTATCGCCGCATCGACGCCCACGTTCTCGAGCAGAAGGCCGAGGAGCAGCAGGCGCTGTTCGTCATCCCAGAACAGTTTCCCCTCCGACATCTCGAACTTCTCGGGCGTTAGCTCCCACCTTCCATCGGCCTCGGCGCCGTCCCATGCGCGCCCGCTTCGGCGAATGTCCCAAGCTACCTGACGCATGTCGGCGCTCCTATGGCGAAGGAAGCCGAGCGTACGCTCGGCGAGCACGCCGAGTCAAGAGCAAGCCACGCCATGGCACCCGTTGGCGGCGCTCGCCTGAGCGACGACGCCGGATAGATGGCCGATGCGGCGGATCCGCTCGCTGAGCCCACCGTTCGGGTCGCGCGCGTGTCGGCGACGACGCTCGATTGGAACCGCGCGGTGATCGAGGAATCCAATCGCCTGACTGCACCGGAAAAGACAGGAGGGTGGCCGCGAAAGTTCAGTTGACTCGGCTCGACCGATTCAGTGGCCGTGATTTCCAATGCGCTGATCGTGGCAAGCACTCGCCTGGCGCGCCCATTCGGTGCGATGACGCTTTGAAGCGATTAGGTGACCGCTCGCTCCCGCGCGACGGCCGTCGCGACCGATTCGACGATCGGCGATCCTGCTCACGTGGTCGAGCGATCAAACAGCGCATTCCGCGCGGAAATGATCGGCGATCGGAGCGGAGTGGCGGAGCTCGCGCGCGATCGGAGCGGAATCGCGGCGAGAAAGGTCTCGGGTTACGCGATGCGGGTCGTCGAGCGAGACGGAAAAGCGAGGTGGCTGCTTGGAAATGTCCGGCAACCGGAGCAACTCAACTGAAGTCTCGAGCCCCCGGTCTTGGTTGATGGACCTGGGACTAGCGGCGACCAACTTCTCTACTTGGGTCTTATGGCCGACCCCCGAAATGGTATCAATCGGCCCGACCGAAACGCGCCCGAAAATGTCACGCGAGCGTCATTCATGAGACGATTGTAACGTTTTTGGCGCCAAAATGCCCCCCGGCGATAAGACCCAAGTAGAGGGACGCGTGTCTCGAAATCTTGGTGGTTTGGGGGAAGGGGGCACAAACTGCTCGGGTCGCAGCTGCTTCGATCTCTCCGCTCCCTCATTGGGATCGCCGCGAGGGTGGAGACTCTAGGCGTCAGCGACAGGCGGCAGCGTCAGGGAGGAAGGTCGCCCAAGAACGCCTAAACTGATGTCAGTTGTCTGATGTCAGTTCCCGTCGTCGAGCGCCAGCCGTTTCTCGCCAGTGCGCGCGATCTCGCGTGGGAGGCGCCGTCTCATTGCGCTACGTCAACCGATCACGACCAATCCGCGAAGGTTGTTCGGCGTCGCAGCATATCGCGCCACGTCGCGCCAACTCACGCCGGCATCACTCGACCGATGCACTCCGCGTTCGTCGGCTGCCCACAACGCCGATTTGCCGGCCGCGATCAGCGGCGCGATGGTGTTCGGCGGATCGGGCCATCCGTCTCTCACGCGCTCCCAAGGCCCACTTCCGTCGCGCCGATACAAGCGGCCGTCCGACACGCCGGCTGCGTACGCCGAGCGCGGGCCGGATGAAGCGGAAACGATGACGACGTCGCGGTGAACGGGATCGATCGCGACGCTGCGCAGATAGCCGACGTCGAGACCGTCCTCCGGTGAGCGCCACGTCGCGCCGCCATCGTCGCTCTCGAAGTAGCCGTCGCCCGCGGCGATGCGAAGCGAAGTCGGCGCGTCAGGGTGGATCGCCAGCTCGTGTGTGTCCCACGGTCCGTCCTTCACGCGGTCGTGCCAGCTGCGGCCGCCATCCAATGTCGACACGAGCGCGCCAGCCTCGATCGCGACCCAAAGCCGGTCGGCGT
This sequence comes from uncultured Gemmatimonadaceae bacterium, assembly GCA_963736315.1. Lineage (GTDB taxonomy): Bacteria > Gemmatimonadota > Gemmatimonadetes > Gemmatimonadales > Gemmatimonadaceae > JAQBQB01. Next base: position 1,563,720 of record CAVTOB010000003.1, read on the forward strand.
CGAAGGGGTGACACGCAATCCATCTGACGTGATGTGTGTCCGGTTTGGGAGGAAAGGACCACTCGGGCGAAGAGGGCAGTGTTTCCAAGGGAGACGTTTGCTCCCACGTCTCGCCGCCGTTCTCCGAACGCCATACCTCACTCGGCTCCGTACCCAGCCAAACGAGATCCGGCTGAGCAGGGCTCGCGGCAATCGACATGATTCGTCGTCCCTCGAGCCCCCCCCCGATGCTACGCCACGAGCCGCCGCCGTCGTCGCTTCGATACGCTCCGCCGCGCTGCGTGCCACACCACGCGCGTCCCGTCCCAGAGTCCGCGGTGATGCAGGTTGGACGATCGCCCAAGCCCGCGCTCGGCGACATGGTGCCGCGGTTGGCGTCGACCACGAGCACCGTGCTCTCGGTGGCGACAAGAATCGATGTCATGAGATCCGGCTGGTTCGGCAACGCTCACCGCGGACACGCAGGGACGCAGAGGACTGCACACCTGCATGCGTCGGGCCGCCGGTGGGGGCTCGGGGTGGAACTGTCCTCCGCGGACCGCTCGCAGTATTGCCGAAACTGCCGGCAATACTGCAACGGCTCCGCTCCGGACAGTCCCACCCGCTCGCTCGCCAGTGACGACGCATAACGACGATGTCCCGCGTGCGAGTCGGGCGAGACGCTGGGCATGCTCACCACATAGGCGTAAACCGCGGAACTTCGCCCCTCTACTAGTAAGTTGCCGCCGACGAGTCTTTGCTACCGCAACGAGTCGATGTAGCAGGTGACAACACTCATTTTCGCGGCAAGAGCGTCAAGCGAGCGTCATTCGCCCGCGAAATTCGTCGCCCACAGAGGACAATTGGTAGCAAATCGCGGTTCGTGGCAATTAATAAGTAGAGGGCACGAGAGACGCACGCGCCCGCAGTCTGTCGTTCGCCGGGTTCGAGTCCGTCTGTGGAGACGTGAACGTGGCGCGCGATCTTGCGTGGGAGGCGGCTCACCCGGCAAGCTGCTCTTCGCGCCACGCTCTCGCTACGAGCAGCAATACATGTTCACGTACATCGCTCGGCCAATTCTCCATCATCCGCTCGAGCCGTGCATCCTCACGCGCGTACAGCGCTCGAATGGCCTCTTCAGCATTCTCGAAATTGCCGGCGACGGCCCAGATAAAACGGTAGGCAGAGTCGCGCAGCTGCCGTCCCCGAGGCGTGCGCTTGCGGGCCTCGTCGACGAGACGGCGTAGCGCCGCCGATGCGCCGTTCGGCTGCTCCTGCAACCACTCCCAATGCCGCGGCAGGAGCGAGACCTCTCGGCTGACGACGCCGAGCTTCGGGCGCCCCGGGCGCGGCGTTGCGCCTGATCGATCAGCGCCGGCGCGAACCAACACCTCGTCCAGCGAGCCGCTGAAATCGACGTCGGTCTGCTGGCCGGTATCGTCGTCGAAGATCAGCACTGGATCCCCGCCGGCGTCGAGATGCCGCTTCGTAGCCGTGACCACAGACGCCCAGTTACCCGATGCGAGCTGGGTGTGACCGGCGAAGACGGTGAAGGATGCGGACGAGTCCATATCGGAAGCGCTTTTCCTTTGCGCGAGGTCCTGCGGCGTGATTTCCTACGGCGCAATTGCGTCGAAACCATAGTATCACCCGGGTAATATATGTGCAAGAGGACGGCGAGATCTGCGGTAGGTCGCGCCGTCAACTCAACGAGAATGGCGGAGACTCGTCGTGCAGCAACAGGAGGCTCCGGACGGAAACCCGATCGAGCTGTTCGAGCCGGCGTCGGGCGGCTGACGCGACGGAGATCGGCTCAGGCGGTTCGGCGCAGGTGTATCGCGACCGAGATCAACCACGCCCCGAACACGATCGCCAATCCGAACAGCGGTACGCCACCGCGGCCACTCGGCATCATGACGCCACTCAAAGCAACGAGGATGGGCGACGCGATCGCCGTGGCGATGCAGTAGGCCGCCCAGCCTCGGGAGCCCTCGGCGGCGAATCGGCGCGCGAAGACGATGGCGCCCGCGACGACCGACATCAAACAAAGGAAGAAGCCCACGCCGTGGACCGCCGAGTGCGTGCTCATCGTCGCGGGCGTGCCTTCCGGCGCGCCAGGCGGATAGCCCATCGACGGGTCAGGTCCGAAGATCCCGGCGACGATCAGGCCCGCGCCGAAGGCGTAGAGAAAAATCGGTGCCCACGTCCCGGCGCGACCGGGATGCAGCAGTCGCCGCACGCCGATTCCATACGCGATCGACAGCAGCCCGACCAGCTCGAAGTTGATGAACTGGATCCATCCCAAGCCGCCAAGCAGCAGCAGGCTGAGTGGCTGTCGCGCGAGGTCGAATCCTGGTCGCGTCACGCCTTGAAGGAACGAGACGCCGGCGAAGAGAAGACCGGCAACGATCCCGCACGCGAGCAAACGTCGTGTCGTCTGATCTGCGATGGCTCGATGTCCGACGGTTTGTGAACGATCCTGCCTCGTGTCGACGGTCGTCATGTCTGCCTCCTTGATGCGCATTTCTCGCGTCATGCGGCGTGCCATGCGCCCCTCCACCTACCGAACAAACACCGTCATCCATACCATAGTATGGATGTCCGACGACGTTCGGGTCCTCCTCCTCGCCGACTCCCACCTGGGCTTCGATCTGCCGGTGCGCCCGCGCAGCACTCGGCGGCGTCGGGGTCATGACTTCCTCGCGAATTACGCAGCCGCGCTCCAGCCGGCGTTGACCGGTGAAGTCGATCTCGTCGTCCACGCCGGCGACGTGTTCGATCGGCCGTCGGTGGCAGCGACGGTGGCGTATCAGGCGTACGAGCCCCTTCGGCGCGTCGCCGATCTCGGCGTGCCCGTCTTCCTCGTCCCCGGCAATCACGAGCGGTCGCGTCTCCCGCACGCTCGATTTGCGTCGCACCCCGGCGTGCACGTGTTCGATCGCCCGCGAACGTTCGTCGTTCAGATCCGTGGGAGACGCGTCGCGCTAGCGGGGTTTCCCTACGAGAGGGACAATGTGCGGGCGCGCTTCGGCGCATTGCTCGACGAAACGGAATGGCGTCGAGAACGCGACGCGCAGCGTCTGTTGTGCATTCATCATTGCGTCGAGGGGGCGACTGTCGGCCCCGCCGATTTCACGTTTAGCAACGCCGCGGACGTGATTCGTGCGCGCGAGATTCCGGCCGATTTCTCCGTCGTACTCTCGGGACACATCCACCGGCATCAGGTGCTGACGACGGATCTCGCGCGTCGCGCACTCGACGTGCCGATTCTGTATCCGGGCTCCATCGAGCGAACGTCGTTCGCCGAGATGGGCGAGCCGAAGGGATTCATGATCGTGCGGCTCGGGCAAGGCGAGCGTGATGTGCGCTGGGAGTTTCGGCCTCTGCCGGCGAGGCCGATGGTGCGGCGGGAGCTCGATGCGAATGCGATCGACGCTCCGGCGTTGGAGGCGTCGATTCGTGACGTCATCGCGAAGGCGCCGCGCGATGCGGTTCTATCGGTGCGCGTCGCGGGATCGCTCACGGACGCGCACTGGCGCGCGATTTCATCGGTGAAGCTTCGGGCGTTCGTTCCCCAGTCGATGAACGTGGAGGTCACGCCGGCGGGAGGCTTCAATAGGCCGCTGCCGACCGCGGTCCGATCGCTAAGTCAAAGCGTCGAGCTCCAGCCAGCACTATTCGACTGAAGCCCCTGCGTGGTACGTAACGCTATTCGCAATCGAGCCGGTGTACACGCGCCGAGCCGCCCGAGGTCTTCCGCGCGACCGCTCGCAGTATTGCCGATGTCGCCGGCAATACTGCAACGGCTCGCGCTCCACACCCCGGGCCGTCTCGGCGCTGCTTCCGTGGGCGCGACGTCACGGCGGAACGGCGCGGTGGGGTTTAGACGCGATCGCTGAGCGGGGCGGAGACTCTAGTCGTCAGCGCCAGTCGTCAGCTCAGTTGGTTTGCGCGCACACACGGTGAGCGAGACACCCCGAGCCCCGCATGGCTAACGGAGCTAGCCGCACAACCAGCGCGTGGTTGACTCAGCGCGACAGCCGAGCGTACGATGCCACCGAGGCGAATTGGTCCGAACCAGAATCGGCCGATGCCGTTCCGCGCTCCGGGGGGCTTTATGATCGACGCTATGGGAATCTTCCGAACGACGCTCGGCGTGTCGGCGCTCGCAACGCCGGATCATCGCCGCGAGTTGACCAACGTGATGGTCGACACCGGCAGCGAATACAACTGGATTCCGAGCGAGGTCCTGATCGAGCTCGGAGTCGCGCCCGTTCGCATCGATCGGTTCGAGACCGCCGACGGGCGCATTCTCGAGCGCGAAGTCGGATTCGCGCTCCTCTATGCCGGCGGCCGAACGACCGCCGCGGCCGTCGTGTTTGCGCGAGAGGGCGACATGGTGTTGCTCGGAGCGCACGGACTCGAAGGGCTCAACCTCCGCATCGACCTCGCGCGCAAAGAGCTCATACCCGCCGGTCCCGTGCCGGCGGCGTGCGCGGCGTAGACCCCGAGAGGGGTGGCCGGTTGCGCGCGACGAGTATCTCGACTCGGCTTCCCGAGCCCTGCTTTGAGCATGAGCTCGAGCATGAGCCGTGAGCTGGGCGAGAAGGCGTTAGCTCGAGGCTCATGCTCAGGCTCAAGCTCAGGGCCGGGCTCACTTCCGGATCCGCGATGTTCGCGAGCAACCGAGATCAACGAACGAACCTGACGACTGGAGTACTCAGACCTCAGAACTCAGCGCCCGTCAACTCAACGAGAACGGCGGATACTCGTCGTGCAGCAACAGGAAGTACGCCTCCACTCGCGTGCTCCAGCGCAACGCGCCGACGCCGAAGTTGTAGAGCGATGGCGGGAAGTCGCCCGTCAGAATGACCATGACCCACGCGATGATCGTCGTGATCGCCCACGCGACGCCGATCAGCGCCACGGCGATGAACTGCGGTATGAGCAGGATGATTCGAAACGCCACCGACAACCGGTCGCGCGCCCCGACGGGAGCCTCGAACTGGAGCGATGCCGGATACTCGGCGTCGCCGAATGGCGGATACTCGTCGCGGAGCAACGCGAAGTACGCGGCGGCGCGGACGCGCCAGCGCAGATAGTAGAGCGCGAGGCTGCGAAGGCCCGCGGGATATTGTCCGGCGAACACGATCGCAAACCACGCGATGAACGCGCAAACTCCCGCGACGGCGCCGAGCACTCCAGTCGTCGCGCCCCACTGGGCGTTGGGCTGGCCCGAGGAGCGCCAGCCGAGCGAGAAGCCAATCGCGGCGGGTGTGCCGACGAGCAGGACGTGGGGGATCGCGAGAATGGGGCGAAACGCAACCGTGAGGCGGTTTCGACCGGTCAGCGCCGGGGCGACGGAAACATCGACGACGTGGTCAGGCATGGTCAGGACTCTCACGCGAGGGGTTTTCGCTCGAGCGCCTCGACGTCGCCGAGATCCTTGTGGCGTCCGGTCGCGCGCTTGTTTTGCAACAGCGCCTCGCGACCCAGAACGGGAACAGCCACGCCTTCGACGGCGCCGCTAACGCGGCCCTCCCAGGCGTCATCGAACCGGAGCCCCGTGACGCTCGTGAGCACGTCGATCCGGTTCGGCGGAACGCCGACTTGGGCGACGATTTCCGGTCTGGTGAGATCGGCCTCGCCGATGCCCAGGTCACCGAGCGGGGCGCCGAAGCTGACCAATGCTCGCCACGCCCGGCCCGCATTCTCCGGACGTGCGTCGATCCAGACGTCGAGGTCTTGTGTCGCGCGCGGAACGCCGTGTGCCGCTACGGCGTGCGCCCCCACGACGAGAAAGCGCACGTCGTGTTCGACGAAGGCCCGTAACAAATCGTGAAAGTCCGCGTTCGGCTCGGCGGCCGGATGCATCTGCTATTGGTCGGCGAGGCGAGCGATGACGACCGGAATTGTCGCCCGAGCGTACTGAGGATACGGGCGGCCCGTCGCGGCCCAGGCTCGACGGCTCAACACGGTCACGAGGGCCAAGCGCTCGTCGATCGTTCCCTCGACGTGCGCGTCCGAGGCCTCGGCGCTATGAAGCGGAACGATCCGCACGGGAGTTTCGCGTTTGCTCGTCATCGACTCGAGTCCGCCGTTGTCAGCGGAATAGAATCTAGCGGGTCGCCTGACGCCAATCCGCGCGGCGCCTCGCCTGCACAGGGCGGGCAGCATGAACCTGCCGCCAGCTGCACACGTCAGTGGCGCGCTGACGGTTTTCGGCGACATCGACCTCTCTACTTGGGTAATAGCGCCGACCCCCCAAAATGGCCTCAATCGGCCTGACCGAAACGCGCCCGAAAATGTCAATCCATCGTCAATCCGCAGATCGCACATTAAGACATTGTAACAATGTGGCCGAAACCTGAGGCCAAAACACACCCCGGCGCTATTACCCAAGTAGAGGGGCGCGTGTCTCGACAATGCTCGAGCTACTAGAGAGCTGCGACGAGTGCGGGGACGGAGTGCGGTGAACTGGAACGAGTGCGCGATAAATTGTCATCATCTGGAACGCTTCGATGACCCCGAGCTCGAATCGACGAGGTAATATGTCCGACGACATGGGGACGTTCCGCGTGGACATCGAGATCGAGAATCCGGCCCGACCGGGCGAACGCCGGATCGTGCCGTCCGCACTCGTCGACACCGGAGCGGAGCTCACGTGGGTTCCGGCGCCCGTTCTCGAGACGCTCGGGATCGAGCGATTGAAGGCGTGGCACTTCCGCCAGGCCGACGGCACGATTCTCGAGCGATGGGTCGGCTCGGCGCGCGTGTACGCGGGGGGCACGGTCGCGACTGACGACGTCGTGTTCGGTGTGCCGGGCGACATGGTGCTCCTCGGCGCACGGACCTTGGAAGGGCTCAACCTCAAGGTGGAGCCGCGGGAGAAGCGATTGGTCGATGCCGGCCCGGCTCCGGCCGCCTGCGCGGCTTGATGTCCCTCGGTCCACCGATCCGGACGAGAACTTACTCATAGCGCGGACCGAGTCTCATGCGCCGATGACACGCTCCGAGCCGCCCGAGGTCTTCCGCGCGGGCTTACACGCGCCGAGCCGCCCGAGGTCTTCCGCGCGACCAGTGCAATACTGACGATACAGCCGGCCAGTATTGCCTCGGCTCGCGCTCCAGACCCCGGGCCGTCTCGTCGCTGCCTCCGTGAACGGCGCGGCAACCAAGCCCTGCACCGGCCGTTCACGCAGTCAACAACGAACGAGTGTCAACAAAGACCGCGTGAGCGAGCGGGTGGGGCTGTCCGCAGCGGAGCCGAGGCAGTATCGCCCGGCAGTATCGGCGATACTGCACTGGTCCGCGGAGGACAGCCCCACCCCGAGCCCTCAGAACGACGAAACCGTCTCGCCGATCAGATCACTCAGCTCGGCAACGACCGCATCCGGCACGTCCTCTCGCGTGAGCAGCTCGCACAGCGCGGGCAGATCGGCGAGCCTGGCGCGGAGGAACCAGTCGTCGGGCAAGTCGACGCCCGCGTCGGCGAGACCGCGGGAGAAGTGCGGCTCGTAGCGCGACTGCCCCGGGCGCTCGTAGCGCAGCATGTTGCCGACGTCGACGAGGATCGAGCCGGCGAAGGCGAACTCCCAGTCGAGGATCGCGGCGACGGTCCAGCGGCCGCCCTCCTGGCGCACCAGGATGTTCGGCGAGTTGAAGTCGCCGTGGGCGAGCGTCGCCCGGCCCGCTCCCGCGGCGGAGGGGGGGCCACGCGCTCAACCCTTCGTGCGCGCGGACGAACGATTCGATGCGCGCGCGGAGCGAGGCATCGACGCGGGCGGCGAACAACGGCGATGCGGCGAAGTGCTCGATGACGCCCAAGAGCGAAACGTCCGCGAACGGCCCGTCCTCGACATCCAGCTCGGGGGAGAGGATGCCCGTTCGCGGAAACCGATGCCGCATCAGCCTCGGCAACAATCGCCCCGCATCGTACGACGCCTCGGCGACACCGGCCGCCTCACCGCGCCGGCGCAGCTCGCGCAGCGAGATGCCGTCGATGAACTCGAGGACGCAGAAGGGTGGGAAGCCGCCGGACCCGCGGCGGGCGGGGGCGGATTCGGCGAAGAGGACCCGCGGAACGGGCACGTCGTCGCGCACGATCGAGAGGATGCGCACTTCCTTGGCGCACGACTCCGGCATTCGGTCGTAGAACCGCAGCACGAATCGCTCGGCGGATCCGGACAGTCGAATGCGGTAGTTCCAGTTCATGATGCCGCCGGCGAGGGGCTCGACCTCGACGATCGAGCGTCCGTCGCGCCAAGGGTCGAGGAGGGCGTCGGCGGCTGCGACGGAGAGCGGTGGAGGCGGGGAGACGACCTTCCAGGTTGTCTTGTCGCCGAGGTTGGGGTTCGTCACCGTCTGAACCTTAGACGGAAATTCACTCGGCTGCGTGCCGGCACCGGTCTATTCCGGCAGCTTCATCGGCGTGAGGGGCTCGGGGTGGGACTGTCCTCCGCGGACCAGTGCAGAATTGCCGACACTGCCCGGCAATTCTGCCTCGGCTCCGCTCCGGACAGCCCCACCCGCTCGCTCGCGCGTGACGGCGCACAACGACGATGTCCCACCGGCGAGTCGTCGCAGCAAGTGAGAACACTCATTTTCACGGCGAGCGCGTCAGGCGAGCGTCAATCGCCCCCGAAAATCCGTCGCCCGAAGAGGACAATTGGTAGCAAATCGCGGTCGGCGGCAATTAATAAGTAGAGGGGCCGACAACCGGGACCCGCGGCAGCTTCGGCGACATCGACCTCTCTACTTGGGTCTTATGGCCGACCCCCGAAATGGTATCAATCGGGTCGGCCGAAACGCGCCCGAAAATGTCACGCGAGCGTCATTCGTGAGAGAATTGTAACGTTTTTGGCGCCAAAACACCCCCCGGCCATAAGACCCAAGTAGAGAGGCTCGTGTCTCTCAACTCGCTCCCCCTTCGCCCTCGGCCCCCGCGACCAACGGAGTATTGGCGACTCGAGCCCTCCTACTTGGGTCTTAGCGCCGAGTGCCATTTCGGGTACCGTGGCGTTTTGATACGCTTTTCTAAACTATCAATTGAGAACGTTTATCGAGCAGCCGCGTCATGCGAGCGTCACGAATGACGATCGCTTGACGTTTTCGGGTGTTTTCCGAAGGGTGCCGAGGTACCCGAAACACGGGTCGGTGCTAAGACCTAAGTAGGGGGGACGATGTCGACGAAATCCGCGGCGATGGGGGGAAGGGGGGCAGGCTTCGGGAGGGGTCATTTCCAATCGTGGACCCCTGGCGCTGCAGAACTGGACGTTCGAGATCGTCGCACGGCGAGATCCCTGGATCGAAATCGATTTCGCCGCGATCGCGGGGCGCCGAGGGGCCCTGCCATGGCTGTACGCCGACGGGTTCGCGGGCAAGATCGGGAGCTCCGGTTCTCAGCCGCGCGTACTTCACCCCCGAGCATGTCAGGGGGCTCGACTCGGTTCGCCGACTAGGTGATCGACAAGCTGATGCCGGCGGACGTCGCCGTAAAGCGCTCTTCGAGGGGGGCACCGACGTTCATCTCGATGCGAGCGGCATGGGCAAGGGCAGTCTGTTCGACATGTAAGTTCGCCCCGACGGCGTACGGGCCCAACATCCCGATCTGGGACGCGGCGTGACGCAAGGCGAGAGTTCAACTCTGGCGGATCACCGGCGGTCTAAGTTCGTGGCGCACCTGGATCAAAGCCGCAGCACGCGATTGAGTCCGGGTGCCGAAGGCCGGGAATGCCTAGTCCGTAGGTGCGGTTGTTGTGGCACGCTCGAAACTGATCGCGAGCCCCCTTAGAGTGGCTCGCAATATCTCGAGGGCAGCAGGTGAAGGCACGTGGCTAGCCTCTTCGTCGCGCACGATGGCGTCGGAGAGCGCAGCTCGGCCCTCTCGATCGTCGGATTTCACAGTTGTCAGCTCAAGCAGATTAAACGCGGCGCCGTGGGCGATGAGCGCATCGATAGTCTGCTCGTCGACCGTTTCGCCAGGCGTCGTCGTCCCGATGGGCTGCTGCGCGACCGTGCAGTAGTCGCCGGTGGATCTCGCCCTCAACTGGTCGTCACACCACTCTCTAACGAAACTGGGAAAGCCGACGATGCAAGGTTGATCCATTAACTCGCCGGTTCTACCATCTCTCAGATGAAAACAGGAATTCCCCGTGGCGCCGAGCATTCGACGCAGCGCCGTCGCGAGCGGCTCCGTGTGGTTCGAGAAAGCCCCGAGTGATCCGACGGCCTCTCTCAACTCCCTCTCTCTCGCGCGGACCCATTCACTTAGTGCGGTTTGTTTCCCTGCACGATCAGTTGGGTCGGGGACAGGCGATTCGAGCATCTGCTCCTCTATCGCCTTCGGATCAGGCTTCGAAACGGTGATACCGAGGAGGTCACAGGCCCACGCGTAAATTGCGGCGTTCCAAAGGCATGCCTCGATCGCTTCGAGGTTCTGGAGGCGAATAGGAACCTCCAGTCGCATCCTGAGTTTTGCGGCGGCAAACGCCAGGCTGCCTTCAAATACCTCGCCCCAACGTGGCTGGCGCCCGTCTGGAGGCGACATCAACACTTCTACCGGCGTGCCGTCGAGAAGAACAGGCATATCAGCCGCCGGAATGACTCGCGCCACCACGCCGCCGCCGCCGTGACGGGTCCTGATGGTGTCTCCAACTGAAATCGGTCGACTGCCCGCCCACGTGACACGCAATCCCTCCGCCGCCTCGGATCCGCGGACCGACAGAGCTGCGGCCCAAGAATCTGTACAACGGCTCGCATCGATATTGATGGCTTCCAGGCGCTCGTTCAGTTGACGTAGTTTTTCATTGGTTCCCGCATTGGTTGTCTTGAGGCGCTCTAGGTCTAGTGCGTCATCTGGAAGCGCCAGCGCAAAGTCAAATCCCAACGGGCTTCTGGATGCATAGCCCGCGACCCCAGCTATGACGCATCGGTCGGCTATCAAGCGGCGTGCGATCGTCAAGATTCCCCGTCGTTTCACGGAGTCTCGAGCGTCTCACCGCCTCCCCGATTGAATCAAGAAACGACTGCGCGTTGGCCTCGGAACGGACTTGGACGCGAAGGTCAGTGACTACTCCGGCCATTCCAAGCGGAGCGAGAATTGAACGGTCATCTCCGGTCCAATTGAGAGCGAGGATTTCGGCGAGCAATTTTTCGCGGGCGGTTGGCGTTCGTGCCTGTCGCGCAGCGCGCGACACGAGGACGCCTCCTGGCGCGATCCGCGCGCCGACGCGAACGATACCCGCTGCATCCAGCGCATCCCGTGAGGGATGGTCCACGGTCGGGGCGCGCAGGGAGACGATGTATAGGCATAGAGCGTACGGATCTCGCAATTGGGCAAGAGGTATTTCCCAGCTACCGCCGACCGCCGCGCGAAGGCTGCCCTTTTCCACTAGCGCGTCCGAAACAACAACTGTATTTGGCGAGGTCAGTCCGTTCCACCACGTGTATGCAGTCAGTAGGTTAGCCGTCACCAGCGGCGTGTCTCGACTGTCGTTTGCTGTGAACACAGTCGGCAATTCAGGGTCAGTCAACTCGGCTGCATCGTCCAATGCCTGCGCGCCGCGCTGGATCCATTGCCAGTGAGAATGCAAGGCGAATGGAATGGACGCAGCGTTTGCGGATAGTGATTGATCTTCGAACGCATCCTGCGCCTGGATAGCTTCCTCCGCTTTATTGCCCTGTTCGGGTGCAATCACTTTGACGCCAACAGCGGAAGCATTGGTCTGGTCCCGCGAAGGGCTCGCCGGTGACCGCCAGGCTGGGGCGTCGCTACCGTGCTCCAGTGCTGGACTAAGAAGGGCGCCATCCGCACCGATTCTAGCGTACTTTGCTAGCGTCGTCACCAAGCCGGTTTGCGCGGTCGTCGGGCCGTCAACTACGCAGAGCCGGGAATACCACGATGGGTGCGGCGTGCGGAACAATTTCTGAATTGGCGCGGCAGACGACAGTTCGTCATCTACAGCCTCGACCGCCCAAGGGGCGCCGATTGGAAAGCTTAGCGCGCCCCGCCGACGCCAAGCGCATCGGTTTGCGATTCGATCAGCAACGACAGCATTGAAGTGAAAGGCGAATTCGTTGCACCAACCATTGAATCCTTCAAGGGGCTCGTCCCGGCGAAATCCCCGCATAGCCGCACCATGTGCCGGCGCAAAAGCATCCGCCAGCACTTCAGAGATTAGACTCGCGGTTGAGTGAACGGCAAAGTTGCTGACGTGCGCCGAGTCGCCCCAGCCGCGAAGTCCGACCTCCATCTCGAGGAGACCCGCAATCGCCGCACACAGATCTTCGCGGGTAAGTTCAGCCGACCCCGACACTGGCCGCGACATCGTCCTGGCGAAGCGTTCGCGACCGCCGCCTTCCAATGAGAATCCGGGCGGCGACAGGGCCATGTCGACTGTATCCCTGATGGCGGAAGCGGAAGAACCCGGACCCTCCAGAGCACTTCCGACCTCAGCGAACACATCATCGAGCGTCTTCCTCTTTTGGCGGCGCCAAGTTCGCAGGAGCCACCTGATGAGGCGCGGCGAACTGCCGCGATCCAAATCGACAAACCAGGCACCGCGCGCCAGCAGATCCACGCGGCGGGGACCGTCTAAGGTCGATCCCGTCGATATGAGCACCTCGCCCGTGCGTGGATCGATGACTTGATCGGCGACGACCGCCGGGATGTACTCAGGCTCGTCGTGAAGCGCGGTTCGTCGGCGCCACCGATACACGACCCAGTTCGGAACGCCGAGCTGGCGGAGTTGTCTGATTTCCCTGGCCGAGATGAGGCTGCCAGCGGCAAATATCTCCCCGCCGTTGACTCCCGGAAGATCCACTGGTCTGGCAAGGATGTCGTCACTCGTGTTCGCGTCTACCGTACCAAGAAGCGTGCGCTCGCCGCAGAACATGTGCAGGAGATCACGTTGGCTGTGGGCGCCCATGACACGGAGCAGTGTAGCGGCATTGATCCACGATGCGAATCCGAACCGAACCTCGACCAGTCCGTCCAAGGTTGTGCGAATGCTTACGGGTCGGCCGGTGCTGGGAGTGATTCGCACTACGGAGCGCGTATGCCCAGCGCGTGATCGGGCGGGCTCTGATTGCGTCGGCACCATCGCGCGCCCAAGCGATGGCAGAGCGACGACACCAGGAGCTAGGCGACGTTCATTGACGAATAGATACGGTTGCCCATCGATGACGAAGCTGCCGGAAGGTGTCACGGCCGGGATCCGCAGTCGAATCTTTCGAGTCGGAGGGACTAGGTTGGAGAGTTGGCCGGGCACTCCCGCGAGGCGAACCTCGAGAGCAAGTACCGCGGCCTGCGTTTGATGGCCGTGGGGCGTGTCGCGGCGCTCACAAGCTGATTCAAGGTGGTGACTAACGAGTTCAATTGAGAGGGCCCGCGATACACGCAGTGGAAACACGGAATCGAGAGTCGACGCCAACCGAGAGTCCTGCGTGTCGGCGCCGTCGATGAACGAGCGCCACGCCTCAAACTGCGGTGTGGCAATATCCGACCGTGGCCAGGGGCGGAGCCCAACTGGATTCGCAAGGCACGCAACGCCGCCGGTTTCGCGGCCGACATCCTGACGTCCCGGAATCATGCAACGAGTCTAGCCGCTCTCCGCGTACAGCCGAAGGAGGTAGTCGCTTAGAAGCGTCTTGTCCTGACTCGTGTTCTGCAGTTCGTTCCACGCGCGGCCAATTGTTGGCCAGCGCCCGTGCGTCCACGCGCAGCGATCTGTGAGTGGCGTCAATCGACTGTGGACTACTGACGCAGCCCGCGGGCTGAACGCGTCCACCTCCATCATCACGTGGTCCATCAGGTGCCCGAGCGCCACAATACCGACACCGTGCACTAACCGACTCGAAGTGGGGTCGCCTTCCCAAGCGTCCGGCCAGGTGCGCTTCACTCCCTCGTAGAACACGCCCATGACTCTGGCCATTCGCGTATAGCTCTCTTTCTTTTCTGTCTGATCGTATTGGAAGAAGAGTGCACCCTTCTTCTTCATGCTATTCTGCACGACCTCGATAAGTGCATTTTGACTGATGTTCGCCCCTGCGCCATCCACATCCAACCCTCTCACCCGGTCGAGAAAAGGCGAAGCCTCATCGAACCGGAGTGCCAGCACGACCTTCGCCGCAATCTTCTGCCGCTGCAACGTCCGAGACAGTGGAGCGGAAACGTCCGGCAGTATTTCATTGAGCAGCGTTCTCGGCAGGGGCTTTGTCTTGTTTACAAGAACGAATTGCCCGCGCTGGAGTTCGTCATCGTCCGATTCGAACGCAACTACGGCGACTGGGAAGTGTTTGGTCTTGTCCAGCCGCGATAGCGCCGTCACGCGTTGTTGGCCGTCGACAATCCATCCCACTCGATCCTCGGAGGCGTTCGCGGGCACCGGTATGGTAAGCCTACCGAAAGTTCCCCATTCCGTGGTCGGATAGCCGGCGATTGGCTCGAATGACACGCGCTTTGAGAACGCGATGACAATCGCGTTGGGCAAGATTGCGTCCGGAGTTGACAAGTAGTCCAAAATGTCCCGAATGTGGCGTTCGGCGGGCCCGCGCTGGTATCCCGCCAGAACGCCCGTCTTTGATCGATGGGCGTAGGAGATCGACGCAATCGTCTGAATTACCTTGCCATCGATTCCGAAAACATAGATCGGAATCTCCGCTCGCTGCCTGATCCGAAGAGCATTGACCCTGATTGATCGGTCGGATGGCATCAGGCCTTTCCGGCAGGGCGGGGGGCGGCGCACCCGCAGCCTAGTCCTCGACTCTCGAGTGTCACCAGGCCTCAAGCAGCCTGTTGAGGTTCATCGGATCAATGTGGATGAGTTCCGGGCCGCGATGATAGCGTCCACCAGAAAGCGTGACGCCAGAGGTCGAGTTGGCCCAGTTCACGAGCAAGTCGATCATTTGAGTTTGCGTTAATGTTATATCTTCGCAGAACAAACATGCGACGAAGCTTACGTCTTTGATACTAATCGGACCCACGGATCGTTGTTGCATTCGATACGAGCGAAGGACTGCGTGTTCAAATGGGCTCAACCCCTGGCTCCCGCGATCAGCGGCAAAGCGCGCGGAGGCATGCCAAAACGCGATGGCAATTTCATCGGCCGCATTCATCGGATCGCGCCCCGCGCTAATCGACGCGCCCATGATGTCGGTGAGGAGTTGTGCGTCCTCGGTAACGCCATACTCAAACCCGTTTCTTGGCGAACCTGCCTTCGTCAGGACCCCGAAATCCGTAAGCCATTCCAACCGCGGTGACGTTCGATGCTCGAGGACTCCGGGGCCGCTCGATTGATTGGCTCTCTTCGAGGCCGTCTTGCGGAGCAGTTCAATGAATCGCTTCCCTTCGAGCAGTTCGGGAGGCGGTCTTCTAAGCTGACGGGCATCCGCTAAGGCATGGGTCGCAATCTCTCCTAGGCTCGGGGCGATATCGTCCCGGCGAATTCGTTTTCCGGACGACGCGATCGCGGAAACGAGATGGCGGAGTAGCAGTCCATCGAATCGGACTACCTGCCGCATCAGCACGATGGCCTCGTAGCCCAACAGGAACGGATTCCATTCCGGAGCGGCACCCGGCCGAGTCGACCGAAACGCAACCAGGGAGCCGACCGGCCGAGGTCCATGCGCATTTTGCCCGGTTGAGCAGGCCCAACTGTTGACACAACTCCAAGAGTTCTTCGGCTGTCTCAGGCGTGGGTGCCCCGACCGTGGACGGCACGCGTTCGTCGGAAAGCCAAACGTCGGTCCTGTAGACAGGCAGTTCTGTTACCGGTTTCCCCGATTCGTCGATGCACTCCCAGCCGTTGTGGCTGCGCCGGAGCAGCAAATGAGGGTAACGGCCCGTGTTGCGAGCGCTCTTTGTTCCTATGAGGCCTTTCTCGATGAGGTACTCAAAAACACTCGCGCTGCGGCGGTCGGCGACGCTCACCGGAACGCGTTCCGCCAAGATGGATTGGAGCTTTCGAACTACTGTCGCAGCGGGTGTGTAGAGATCGCTCGTCAAACGAAGCACGAAAGCAGTGCTGCCCAGTCGAGCCTTGAAGACCGTTAAATAAGTGAGGAACGGGCCCGGCGACCTAGAGTTCAATGCCGCCATGTATCGTCGCGCGAGGGCGAATATTCACTACAAGCGATCGCCGAACTGCCGTATTCATGTCGGCTGCCGATATGAGACATTGGCCCGGCGACAGCATGCGGAGGAGATCGACGGGGCGAACCTGCTGCGTTCCGAATTCCATGCTGTCTGGCAATGTTGCCTTCAGGTTGGCACGCACCGCATTGATGTCAGGCTCGGTTACGAGTTGATGGGCTATGAACGTCTCGACTTGACTCAATATCCTCGGATCCAGCGCCGAAGGTTGCTGGGTAGCGAGAGCCGCCGACAACCCAATGTTCCGTCCCTCCTTCACCAAACGAACGAACACGTCCCGCGCAATACCTTCCTGGCCAGGGGCCAAGAAGGTCTGGGCCTCGTCGAGAGCAACTACTGTCCGCGGTATCCCAGACTGAACGGCCGCCTCTAGTCCTTCGCGATCTGACACGTGTAATGTCGGATCAAGCTGCAGGCGCTTCTCAACGAATGCCACGCGCGCCCGTTCATCGACTAGTAGTCGAGTGAGGACGGCGACGACGGCGCTCCGATGGGCCTGGGGTAGCCGGCCGAGAAGAACCACGGTTAGCCGGCCAGCCGCCAAGAGCGTCGTTATCGGAGTCCCCTGGGCGCTAAACAATCCACTGTTTTCGAACGCAACCAGGCGTTGACGCAATCCTCGGAGCGTCTCCACGTGATAAACGGCCACAATGTCATCGGCGCTGAGCGCGTCGCGAAGGTCGGATAGTTCATATACGGGTTTTGGCGGAGTGGGCACGCCGCGTGCTTGATAGCCCTTAAACGCAACGAGTTGGATCACGTCCGCCAGCGCCTGACCCATGGGTTCCGCCAGCATGTCGAGGTCCAACATCAGGCCCCACTCGTCCAACCCCAACGCCGGAACCGGAAGCCTGAGCGCCTGAAACCACGGCGGGTCTGTCGGCCGAAGGTTGTGGCTGCCCGGAACCCACGCCTCGACGTTAAACTCCGCGCCGGTCAACTTCATTGCCTTGGCGAGCTCGTAGTGCCGTGCTGCCTCGTTGTTCTGGCTGGGCCCAACTGGGAAGCGGGTTGTCCAATACACATCGAGTGGATCGAAAAGGAGCGTCGCGCGAGGCCGCGTCTGCCGCGAGATCTGCGGTGCTGCGCCGGCCAGTGCAAGGCCCTCGGCAAGCACACCGAGGGTGAACGACTTGCCGCTTCCGCGCTTGCCGACTATCGCTACAACCTGCTCCTTTTTTGTGCCGAGCCAGACCTGCGGCTGCTTGCCGCCAACCATTTCGGCGAGGAAGCCCAGCCAGAGGCCGTCACCGGCTGCCTCGGCACTTGGCCCCAGCCAAATCCCGTTGCTTGGGGCGTCGATCGGAGGCTTGACCTTCCATAGTCCCGCCATCCGTCACCCCATTGCGATCAGTGAATTCAGATATCCCGCGCTGAGCAGGTGGCGCGAATCGTCTATCGCACGATTTAGCTTGTCATCGAGTGCCTTCTGGATGTCTCTCGGATTTGTCACGTTGCCGTTGCGACAAGCGTACTCGATGAAAACGTGGAGAGCCTCATCCGTAAATGGAAACGAGGCGGAATCGATGGGCTCACCGTCAGTCTCGGCCGCGTGCTTGGCCATCAACTCGCTTTTTCTGCTTCCGTCGAGCCAGGCGTCAAGAAGGGAGATCGTAAAATCCTCCGCCTGCTCGGTCCCGAAGTTCAATAGCTGTATGTAGTGATTGAGCCCAAATCGACTTTGGATCTGAGCGTCAGACAAGGCTTCTGGCATTTCGTCTGTGTCGCGGAATGAGCCGGATACGATTAGGCCGACTTCTTTGGTCAACTGATCCGACAGAATCTTGAACGCCTTCACCCAGTGCGCGATGGCGTCGCCATTGGTCACCGCCGCCAGCGTGGTGGCTTCATCTAACATGAAGACCAACATCTTTCCGTCGATATCGAGCGAGATCCGTCCCAGCATGCGCAAGACGTTGGCAAGGTGGCCGGATTGCTCAAGTGCTGGCGGAAGCCCGGCGCTACGAGCATCTGCAGGCGAAAGTTGCATTCCGCGGAGCCAATCCCAGCAGATCCTGGTGGCGTCACCAAAGCCGATCAGGGTCAGAAACGCTCGTGCGATATCCTCCGACTGTGTTGCACGCTGAATATTTTCGTGCGCGGCCGACTGGTGCTTCGTTTGGTATTGCACCATCCAGCCTTTGACGCGGCCGTGGCCCAACGCGTCGAGTAGCGCTGCGTGAGCAACCTGAAACGTGGATTTCGCTGTTATGTCGGGAAGTTCAATAAAAACGACATTGGCGTCGTAACCGGCGGTGTGTTCGATCACGTGTGCCAAGTGCCGCATGGTATGAGTCTTTCCAACACCCCAGTCTCCGTAGAGTACAAACTTGGGAGGATTGCCGGTTCTAAACGCCTTCCTAAGGATTGACTGCAGTTGTTCATCCAATTCGGCACGCGCGAACAAGAGCGAAGCGTGCGCATCGTTTTCGATGAAGAAGTCCCGATGTCCGTCCTTTAGGCCGAACCACGAAGCCATTGTCTCCACTTTGTTCTCCAAGAATCAAAAGGTGCGCTGACAGAATAGTGTGCGATGATGATCGCGGTAGATATCTGCTGCCTCGTGAATAAGCGAGTGGACAAGCTGTTTACCAGGACCAGAACATCGCAACAATACACCAATTTCTCTATTTGTCAGGGACTGGTGTGTGAGATTGGCAGATCCCAGTAGGGCGAATGAACCCTGACTCGTATCAGCGCAAAGGAGCTTGGTATGCAGGTGATCGAGAAAGACGATATTCGCCTTGCCGGTCGCACGCAGTTGATCGACGGCATCAGAGTGCCACGGCTCGACAGGCGTCCTCGTTACGACGTAAGCCGTGGCGTCATCGTCCTTGATGCGCTTCAAGAATTGGCCGAATTCCATTCCGGCCTCAGGCCCGAAGCTCGAGATCCAGGGGCTAATGATGTGCAGCTTCTTCCAACCGTGGCTTCTAGCAAGGGCCTCGACATACAAGGCTGCGACTCGACGTGTTCCCAGTCGCAACCACGTCGCCGTTTCAGCGTTCGTAAACATGTGTCGTGGCTAGGGTGGCGGCTGCAAGAGCGCGGCAGGGCAAGACTATAATCGCGCACCTCGATCGCCCTGGTGTCCGTGTCGATCGCCAGAGATTGGATCCTGAAACGACCGGACTAGCAACACACCGCGGAAAAGACCGCGAAAGAATCCCGCGCGGTCCGGAACCGGTCAATCAAGGCGGCCGGAGGTTGGTCTAACTGTCAGCCAGCTTTACTACCTGGAAGCCGAGCGTTCGCAGAGCGCGCACCGCGACGCCGGTGTCGAAGGAGCGGGTGGTCGGCACCGCCCCGCGAAGTAGTTGCTTCGGTGGGAAGCGTTTACCGTCAATTTCCACGAAATAAGCGTTGATTCTTCGAGGAAACTCGGCCCGCGCGACCGCCACGATTGCGTCGGCCGTCACAAAATGATCTTCGCCATGAATGCGGATTCGCTGCGGGCTTGGTGTCGTCGGCATCTATTGATCATACCTGAATACCGATGATCCGTCACGCGCCACGTCGCGAGCGGGGCGGGCGGATTGCGTTTCCGTGTAAGCAACGCGGCGTCGCCGCCGTCTGTTCACTCGGGTTCTGAGCCCGACCAATATGGAATAGCCCGCTTGACTTGTGTGGGAGCCTGCAACATGATGAAACATCCTGAAGCGCCGTGAAACTTCGGCGCAGGCCAGTTTCCTCGGATCTGCGTGCATGCCCTTTAGTGTTGATGGCGTTAAGTACTACTCCCCCAACGAGATAACAGCTGTTGTTGGCATTTCGAGGGTGACCCTCTGGCGCTGGCGTCACGACAACAGAATCCCGAAGGGCAACCGCCTCCGCGGGCGGCAGCTCGTTTTCTCAGAGGCTGAAGTCGACGCGATCCGGGAGTACGCAACGCGCGTAGAGCCGATCGGCGACAAACGAATCGACCAGCTCGGACTCTTTCAACCGCGGCGTTAAGGAGGGGCAAATGCGGCCGGCAGTCGTACTACTCAGCGGCGGTCTCGACTCGACGACAACGCTCGCCATTGCCAAAGCCGAAGGCTTCGCGCCGCACGCACTAACGTTTCGCTACGGACAGCGGCATCAGAGCGAAATCGAAGCCGCCCGCTCCGTCGCTCAGAGAATGGGCGTGAGCAACCACGTTGTCGCTGAGATCGATCTCCGCGCCTGTGGCGGATCGGCGCTGACGAGCGACATACCGGTCCCGAAGGATCGCTCGCCCAGCGAAATGCCCACCGAAATTCCCGTCACTTATGTCCCCGCGAGAAACGCCATCTTTCTGTCATTTGCCATCGCCTGGGCCGAGGTTCTTGCGGCCAGCGACGTGTTCATCGGGGTAAATGCTGTTGACTACTCGGGCTACCCGGACTGCAGACCTGAATTCATTCGCGCCTATGAGGCGATGGCAAACCTTGGGACAGAAGCCGGGACACAAGGTCAGAAGCTGCAGATCCACTCGCCTCTAATTCAGCTCACTAAGGCGGACATCATTCGGCGCGGCCTCAAGTTGGGAATTGACTACGCAATTACCCGCTCGTGCTATGATCCGGACCTTGACGGCGCCGCGTGTGGCCGGTGCGATGCCTGTGTCTTGCGCCTGAAGGGCTTCGCGGATGCTGGCTGGGCCGATCCAGCTCAATATCAGGCGCCCCTCGGGGTGGCGGTTTGAGCTACGCCATGAAGGAGATCTTCTTCCACGCTTCAGGGCGAAGGAGCGAACACGGGGCGGCCGGCGGTCTCTGTCGCTTCTCCGGGTGCAATCTATGGAATGGTCGTGAGCAGGATCGCAGCAATGCCGTATGTCAATTCTGCGATACTGACTTAATCGGTACCGACGGAACTGGCGGTGGCAAATCGGTCGCGGCGGAACTCGCGGACGCCATATTCGCGGCTTGGCCAACCGCCACTCACCACCGACCACGGTTTGTAGTCTGCACGGGCGGTGAACCGCTCCTTCGACTCGACGCGCCTCTTATTTCGGCGCTTCACGAACGGGGATTCACAATCGCGGTGGAGACGAACGGCACGCAGAGAGCTCCTGCGGATATTGACTGGATTTGCGTGAGCCCCAAGGCTGGGCGCCACTCGCCCTCACGCGGGGCAATGAACTAAAACTCGTGTTCCCCCAGGACACCGCCATTCCTGATCAGTTCGAGGGCCTCGAGTTCGAGCATTTCTATCTCCAGCCGATGGATGGCCCGGATCGGCAACGAAACACCGAGCTTGCGCTCCAGTACTGTCTCGACAATCCGCGATGGAAGCTCAGCATTCAAACCCACAAGCTTCTTGGCATCCGATGAGCGCACTAGCCAGTGGTGTTGCCACTCCGTCGGGTATGATCGACGTCCAAGCCGCCCGGACACTCGCGGAATGCCGCTCGATCAGGTTGGGGTGCGGACATAAGGTGTCCGATCACGGTACTCGATCGGGCGGCGAGAAGCAACACACCATAGCGTCGATTAGCTTGGCGGTGAGTTTGCCTCACCACTTTAAAGGCACGCACATGAGTCGCTCATCGAGATTCTCGATGGCCACCGCGGCGAACTCACGATGCGTACGATGCCTGCGTTGCTATCGGAACTGAGGCGCCGACTTGACGCTGAGCGCGCCCGAGTAGAGGTGCGCTTTCCCTACTTTCTGAGGCGAGCGGCCCCGGTAAGTGGAGCCAGTGCCCTGATGGACTATCAGTGCTGGTTTGTTGGCGAGGGAAGCGAAGCCACGCAAGCTTTGTCCTGGGAGTCGAGGTCCCCGTCACCAGCCTTTGCCCGTGCAGTAAGGAGATCAGTGAGTACGGGGCGCACAATCAACGGGGACATATCGGCATAGAGCTATGCACGTCCAATCAGCCTACGACCCACGACGACATCGTGTGGATCGAGGAGCTCGTGCAAATAGCTGAGAATCTTCCTCAGCTCCCGTGTACCCGCTGCTGAAGCGGATCGACGAGCAACATGTGACGATGCAGGCCTACGACAACCCGGTCTTCGTCGAAGACATGGTGCGGAATGTCGCGGTTCGGCTCCAAGCGGATCCTCGCATTGCTTGGTTCGTGTGAAAGCCGTAAACCAGGAGAACATTCATAACCACAATGCGTACGCGATGATTGAGTGGACGCGTCCGCAGTTCACCTCATAAACTCATCATCGGACCGCATTGGTGCACGCCGAGATCTTTAAGGAGTTCACCGTGGAGGCGGCCAATCGCCTTCCAAATGTTCCGGACGGTCACAAATGCGGCCGCCTACACGGGCACTGGTTTCGAATCGAGGTTCACGTAAGCGGAGGCATCCATGACAAGAGCGGTTGGGTCATTGACTTCGCCGACATCAAGACTGCGTTCCAACCTCTGGAACGCCAACTGGACCACAACTACCTGAGGGATTTGCCCGGCCTCGAGAATCCGACGAGTGAAAACTTGGCGCTATGGATCTGGGATCGGCTTGCACCGGCGTTGGATAGCTTGAGCAGCGTGGTAGTTCGGGAAACCTGCACTTCCGGCTGCATTTACCGCGGGCCGGAGACGCGCTAGAAATGGCTCAGCACGAGTCGGCCGTCCCCTGCCTTCACGTAGTCGTCTCGTGCAAGCGTCGAAAGACCCTGCCAGTTCCGGCAGAAACCTCGATCTCGTTCATCCACGCCGCTGATCTTGAACAACGGGCGAATGAATGGATTTCAGCGCTCGAGAAGGCGCAGTTGGACGAACGGCCGGCCGGCGATCTCTATGCCGGCGATCACTGGAAGGTTGTATTAGAGATGCCCGCGAGTGCGAAGGAGTTGCAAGTCAAGTTGTGGGTCGCTTCAGCAGGATACGGACTGATTGAAATCGGTACGCTGTTGAAGCCGTACTTCTGCGACCTTTATCCCGTCGCATCGCGAGTCTGTTGTGCCGCAGGATGCTGCCTTCACCAGTAGGGATTGGTGGCGACGAATTTCCCAATGGTCGCCTGCGCGGGGACTTCCGAGACAAGTCGCGGACCTCGCCGCCCAGGACCGTAACGCATTCGTGCTGTTGGCGCTGTCGAAGTCATACGCCGCCGCACTCGAGGATGACATCGCAGCGGCGTCAGTGACGTCGGGCCGGATAGCGCTCGTTGCCACTGGGCGGAGGCTACGCCAACCGATAGGCTGTCTGGTGTACATCTGCCCGCCGAATCGCGCCTTAAGCGAGTGGTGGGTGGGGCAATGCAGGGGATCAACGCCCGGATCGCCCGGAAGATTGTCGCAGAGCACACGGAATGGTTTCCGGACTTCAACAAGCTGACTGACCTTGTTCAACGATGGAGCGAGGGGGTCGAAGAGTTGCCGGTTTACGACCGGGCCCGAATGAGCGATAGCGAAGTCACGGCTTTCATCAAGTCATCCAAGTACACGTCAAGATCGAGCGCATTGCGAGGCCTCCGCGACTCTGGCCGTGCTTGCGAGCAAGCTCGTTTCGCCCGGATCTACCAGCAAATGATGGCGAACGATTCACCAAGGCCCGAGGTCTCAGCGCAGTGAGATTCTTCTTCCCAGACTCTCAGGACTTTGTGGATCCGACGTTCGATTTTCATTCCGAACGAAGGAGCAGCGATAGACTGCGCTCTCGCGATGATAGGTACGCGCACGAGGTCTTCAAGCGCGTGCCTTTCGACGGCCTACTTGTATCTAAGGCGATTGTTGACGGGGTCGACACAAGCGGGAAATCAGCGAAGTACAGCCTGGCGCAGCGGCACCGGCTATTGAGGAATGGTGTCCGGGAGTTCTTCAGGCTCGATGACTATGTGGGATCCTCCAAACTCCTGACCATGGGGGATTGCGGGGCCTTCTCCTATGTCAAGGAAAGCAAGCCGCCGTTCTCGGTCGAAGAGGTTATCGACTTCTATGAAGGCTGTGGATTTGACATAGGGGTCTCCGTCGATCACGTGATACTCACGTTTGACGCCGAGTTCGACAACACCTTCCCGGGAATGGACGTTGTCGCGCGTGACTGCGTTGCTAGACAAGAGATCACCCTTGAGCTAGCAGCCGAGTTCAAGCAGAGCCACAAGGCCCGAGGGAGCCGTTTCGTGCCGATGGGTGTCGCACAAGGTTGGAGTCCGGGATCCTATGCCAAGGCCGTGCGTCAACTGCAGCGCATCGGGTATTCTCGCATCGCTTTGGGGGGCATGGTCCCTCTTCGCACGAACGATATTCTCGCAGTGCTTGAGGCAGTGGACGCAGTGCGGCGGCCCGCTACGGAACTTCATTTACTTGGAGTGACGAGAACAGACCAAGTTGAGGCGTTTGACGGATTCGGAGTCACGAGTTTTGACACCACGTCGCCATTCCTCCGGTCGTTCAAGGACGCAAAACAGAACTACTTCACGGCAGACGGATCATTTACCGCCCTGCGTATTCCTCAAGTTCAGGGCAACGCTCGGGTTGAAGGGCTGATTCGCTCCGGACAAGTGGATCAAAAGCGAGCGCGCGCCTTGGAGCGCGCGTGCCTGGACCGACTACGCGGGTTCGACCGGCGCGAAGGCGATGCTGAAAAGGTTCTCGAGACGCTTCTTGAGTACGACCAGTTGGTCGGCACCGGCCGTGGCCCGGTGGGGAGCAAGCGTCAGACATATGCCAGGACGCTTGAAGCGCGGCCGTGGACGCGGTGCCCGTGCGAGGTATGCAGCTCAATCGGAGTCGACGTAATCATCTTTCGAGGATCTGAGCGCAATAAGCGCCGCGGGTTCCACAATCTCTACGTCCTCTACGGGCGCCTACACAAAGAGCTCGCGCAACTCAAACCGAATCGTCGATCGTCACGCCACAAGTCGGGCCGACCAGTGCCGGTCGGAGCCCGCTAGCCGGAGCACCCGCTTGAAAGCAAGTCAAGAAAGGAAGCTTGGCCGTCGCCAGCGAGGAGGTGCGGTGGCGGAGACGCCTCCGGTGTACACCGCCGCGACGGCCGTTGCCAAGGAACTCCGGTTCGCGGCCTTAGAGGTTCATCAAGGTCGCAATCGAGTACTCTACAGCTTTGCGGTCGACGGAAAGATCCTGCCGCAGTTTGCAACTGTCTCGCGCCTTCATCGCGACGATGACGCCGAGCTAGGAGGCTACCAGCGCCCCGAGGTTCTCTCACACATCGCTGAAATCCGAGACTACCTCGAATCGAAGGATCCAATGATCCCGAACGCGATTGTGGTTGCGTTCGATCCGCGTGTTCGATTCGAGCCGTCTGATGTCCAGCCTATCGAAGGTGGGTATTCGCGTATCGGAACGCTCATCATTCCGATTGATGCGGAAGCGCCGCATGAATACCGGCCCGGCTGGATCGTTGACGGTCAGCAGCGAGTGGCTGCGATTCGAGATGCCATGGTCAAGCGGTTTCCAATCTGCGTGACGGCGTTTATTGCGGCAGACCCGACGGAGCAGCGAGAACAGTTCATTCTCGTAAACAGCACCAGGCCGCTTCCCAAGGGCCTGATCTACGAGCTGCTGCCGGCCACTGAGGCGAGACTTCCGTCGGCGCTCGAGCGTCGCCGCTACCCGGCTTTTCTGCTGAACAGGCTGAACCACGACGTTGACTCTCCGCTGCGGGGCCTAATTCAGACGCCAACGGCGCCCGGCGGCTGCATCAAGGACAACTCCATTCTCAAGATGCTTGAGTACAGCTTGAGCGATGGTGTCCTTTACTCGCTCGGTGCGCGGCAAGCCGAATCCAACGAAGCCATAATCATGCTGCGGCTTCTGAAGGATTTTTGGGGGGCTGTCGCCGAGGTCTTCCCCGAGGCGTGGGGGCTGCCACCAAGGAAATCTCGTCTGATGCACGGCGCCGGCGTGGTGGCCATCGGGTTTGTCATGGATGCGATCGCCGACCGGTATCGGCGGCGCGGCTTGCCATCGCGGCGTGATTTCGTCGAGAATCTGAAGCCGTTGCGACTGATTTGTCGGTGGACCAGCGGTGAATGGGTCTTCGGGCGCCGCCGGCGCCGCCGTTGGAACGAGGTCCAGAACACTCCCAAAGACATCGAGCTCCTGGTTGACCACTTGCTCAACGCATACCGAGTCAAGGTTTGGAGCAGGACGTCGACGGTGACTGCCCACGGCCCCTGACTGTGTATTGCAGGAAGCCTGGGAATGCGAGGCCGACGCATATCGGGCGAGCTTCACACACGCAAGCCGACGTCCGGCCGCCGGACATGCGGCGTGGGAGACGACTGTTTCCATAGAGTCTGGTAACGAGTCTCGGGGCACTGTCAGTCCCCTCGTATAACTTCTGAGACGTGCCGCCGACTCCTACTCCAGCCACAGATCCGTTCCCCCAACTGGCATCGCGAGGCGCCAGCCACAATTCCCAGCTCATCGACTCCCTGATTGCGGCCACGCGCTCCGCCCCAGCGGTTCGCAAGCTCCTCGTCGGCCCAGACATCAACTACTGTCGCGAAACCCTCGTTACGCTCGCCCGCCGCACCGGCGGCTGGATCGGCTGGGAACCCGCCACGCTTCGCACCCTCGCGACCGAGCTGGCCTTTCTGCGGTTGTTACGCCAAGAACGCCGCTCGGGCACGGACATCGAGATCCACGCCCTTGTCGAATCTGCCCTCGATGCCGTCATTGCCGACGCGAAGGGACGCCACTCGTTCAGCGCCCTCCAGAAGGGCCTCGGATTCCGCCGCGCCGTCATCGATGCCGTGCTCGAGCTCCGCATCGCCGGCGTCTCGCCAGCGGAGCTCTCGGCCGTGGCCACCATTGGCGACTACGCCTGTGAGCTTGCGGATATACTCGCGGTCTACGAGCACTTACTCAACGAGTCCGGCCTCTGCGACTCTGCGGGCATCTTCGCTGCCGCGATCGAGGAACTCGACAGGACTCCACCCGATAAGCGGCCGCTCGACCACGCCCTGTTCTTCATCCCTGGTAGCTCGCGGCGTGGACTGCGTGGTCAGCTTATCGACCGCCTCGTCGCACGCGGCGCGTGCGTCCTCCGGCTAGACCGCGTTGTTGACGCCCCGGCGCCCAGCGGCGTCCTCATTGCGCCGAACGACGGGGCAAGAACCTCGGAAAAAAAGACGCCGTTGCTGTCGTTCATCGCCGCCGCCGAAATGCCCGATGCCACAAGGGTAGACCAAACCGCCAGCACGGTTGATCTCTTCTGCGCCGCGAGCCCCACGATCGAGCTGCGAGAAGCTCTGCGGCGGGCAGCCGCCGAGGGCCTCCGGTGGGACAAAGTCGAGATCGCGACCACCGATCCGGACGCCTACGCCGTCGCCCTCGACGCGCTGTGTCAGCGGCTCGACATCAGGGCCACCATGCTCCTCGGCGTCCCGCTCTCGCGCACTCGCATCGGGCGCGCGCTCGATCGGTGGCTCGATTGGCTCGAGCGCGACTATCCGGCTAGCCTCGTGCGAGAGGCGCTTGAGGTTGGCGACCTGCTCGTTCCGAAGAGCGCACCGCCGGCGGTCCTAGCGCGCGAACTGCGCCGACAGCATATCGGTTGGGGACGCGCGCGGTACGAGCAGGCGATTCCGGCGCTCGAGAGGCAGGCGGACGAACCCGACGTTGCCAGGCGCGAAGAGGAATCGGACGAAGACTTTGCGAAGCGCCGCGAGAGCCGGCGCGCGATAGCCAGCGGGCTCGAGTCACTCATCCGCTCGCTGATCGATTGTGTAGCACGAATCAGCGACGACGACGCGGGGCTGGCGTCGGCGACGCTCGCCTGGAGCGATCTCCTCTCGGCGCACGACGAGGCCGAGCGACAGGTTCTCGACCGGCTCCGCACGCGGCTCGCAGAGCTAGCGAAGGTCCCGGCGAGCGCCGCGTCATTTCCCGGCGCGCTGGCCGCGTTTCGCGAGTCGCTGGCCGACCTGCGCGCGTGGCCCATGCTCACGTCCAGCCACAAGCCATGGGCGGCGAGCGGCGGCATGATCCATCTCACTGACGTTCGGCACGCCGGCATCACGGGTCGGCCGAGGATCTTCATCGTCGGGCTCGACGCTCAACGCGCGACGAGTGCGGGGCGCCAGGATCCGCTCCTCACCGATGGCGTGCGCCAACGCATCGGTGGTGGCCAATTGCCGACGCTCGACGAGCGCCGCGCCGAGCGGGCGTGGACGCTTTCAAACACGCTCGCCGCGCTGCGCGGACATGTCACGCTGTCGTACGCGGTCGGGGACGGCGGCGATCGGCCACGGTCGTCGCCCGCGCCTGCGCTTCTGCAGGCGTTCCGCCTCGTGTGCGGCGACCCGTCGCTCTCATATGACGATCTCCGTAAGAGCTTGAACCCGCCCGCCTCCGCGGTGCCGAGTCGGGCGGATGGTTCCGGCGCGTCGAGCGTCGACGCTCGCGACGTGTGGCTCGACACGATCGCCAAGGGCGATTTGCTGCTCGACGGAGAGCCGCTAGTGCGCGCATGCTTCGAGGGTCTGGGCACTGGACTCGCCGCGCTCGAGGCGGCGCAGTCGCCAACGGCTAACGCTCATCACGGGATCGTGCCGAGCGCCGGCGCGTTCTATGATCCGCTCGGGACGTCTGGACGTGAGATGTCGCCTTCCGAGCTGGAGAAACTGGCGTCTTGTCCGATGGCGTGGTTCTACACCTACGGACTGAGACTTCGGCCACCGAACGACGAGGAGTACGATCCGAACAGTTGGCTCGATGCCCTTGAGCGTGGATCGCTACTGCACGATGTCTTCGAGCGGTTCGTGTCGACTTATCGCGGTCGGCAGGCCGACATTCTTGGCGACGCTGCGCACGACGAGATGCTGCGGCTAGTGGACGAGGCCATCCAGGAGTATCGCGCGGCGGTGCCGGTGCCCGGCGAAACCGTGTTCGCGCTGGAGGCGAACGAACTACGCGCCGCCGGACTGGCGTTCCTCAGAATGGAGCGAGCGCAGGCCCTCGATGGCGACAGCGCCGAGTGGCTCGAGGTCGAGTTCGCATTCGGCCGCAACCGGCCGGCCACGTTCACGCTCGGCCCCGAGTCGGCGCTCCGCGTTCGCGGTCGCGCCGACCGTGTGGATCGGCTGGCCGACGGTTCGTTGCGCGTCATCGATTACAAGACCGGATCGACTTGGGCGTACAAGAAGTCCAGCAAGATCGGCCCTTTCCGCGGCGGACGCCAACTCCAGCCGAGCGTCTACGCTGGCGTCGTACAGTCGCTCTTCGGCGCGCGCGTCTCAGCGTTCGAGTATCGTTTTCCGACGGTTAAGGGTTCTGGTCACATCACATCCTATACCGCCGACGCCCTGCGCGCCGGCACCGGGATTGTTGCTGACTACCTCGGCCTGATCGGGGCGGGACAGTTCATCCCGACGAACGATTCGAGCGACTGCAAGTACTGTGACGCGCGGTCGATTTGCCGCGTGTCGACTGACGACGACGGATGGGTCGACGCGTCGCCGCCCGCGGCGTGGGCAGAGAAGCACGGCGACCAGTCTCGAGGTGTACCAGATCATGCGCAAGCACAGGGTCGCACCGTGACACTTAGCGACAATGTCGCGCGCAAGCGCATCGAAGAAGACCTGGGCGCCAACCTTCTCGTGGAAGCCAGCGCTGGCTCTGGCAAGACGACCGCACTCGTGAAACGCATGCTCGCGCTCATCGCCACCGGAGTGCCAGTCGAGAACATTGCCGCTGTCACGTTCACACGCCGTGCTGCCGACGAACTCCGCGAGCGCTTTCAGAACCGACTCGAAGCCGAGTTCCGGACAGCCAGCAACGCGAAGACAGACGTGTCGCTGTACGAGGCGGCGCTTCGCGATCTCCCGCGCGCATTCACGGGGACGATCCACGCCTTCTGCGCGCGTCTACTCCGCGAGCGACCGATCGAGATCGGACTCGATCCGCGATTCTTCGAGGTGACGGAGGCGGAGTGGGAGGAATACAAAGAATCGTTCTGGAACGGATGGTTGGAGCACATATCGGTGGGCGACGACGAGACCCTTGCCGGGCTGCACGCGGTCGGTATCGAGCCGAGGTCGCTCGTCGGGGCCTTCCTGAAGTATGCGGAGTATGCCGACGTCCGGTTTGAGTCGATGGAGACCCTGGCTCCGGACATCGGCGATTGTCGTCGCGAGTTGGAGGCGCTGCTCGACCGCGCGTGGCGGCTCATGCCAAAACATGAGCCGGCGGATGGCTGGGACTCCCTAATGGAAGCGGCGTGGAAGCTTCGGGACAACAGGCGCGCGACGGATTGGTCCCGCCGCATTGATTTCTGTCGCGCGCTCACGCTGATTCCCAAGAGCAAGTGCAAGGTCACGCAGCAGCGTTGGGGGGACGCCAAGCCCACGAAGGCCGCCGCGAAGGAGCTATCGCGAGCGTTCGAGGATTGGGTCACGGCGCACGCCGAGCCGGTACTGCGACAGTGGCGTGAACACCGCTATCCGATCGTGATGCGGTTCTTGGAGAGTGCCGCAAAGGCGTTTCAGCGCGAGCGGCACAGCGCCGGGCGCCTTGGCTTCACCGATCTCCGCATCCTCTCGGCAAGACTGTTGCGCGAGAACCCAGCGGCGCGTGACGAGTCTGGGTCGCCGCTACTCGCGTCTCCTCATCGACGAGTTCCAGGACACCGACCCGATCCAGGCCGAAGTGTGTTTGTTGCTCTCGTCGGAGTCGAGCCAGGGAAACGACTGGCGCGCGGTCGTCCCGCGGTCCGGCGGGCTGTTCGTGGTCGGCGACCCCAAACAGAGCATCTATCGTTTCCGCCGCGCTGATATCGAGACGTACAACGTTGTCCGCCGACGGTTCGAGCGGTTCGGCCACGTGCTCACGCTTAACAGCAACTTCCGGTCGACCAAACCGATCGAGACGTTCGTCAACGCGCACTTCTCCGTCGTGTTGCCGAGTGAGGCGACGTCGAGCCAAGCCGCTTTCAGCCCGATGGTCGTCGAGAAAGGCCCCGGTCGCGCATGATGGCGTGTTTCGCTATACGGTTACGCCTAGCGAGAACAAGAACGATGTGCTGTTCAAGGAGGATGCCGCGCTCCTCGCTGCCTGGATCGCGCGGCGCATCGCGAGTGGGGAACGGAAGGCGAGCGACTTCCTGATCCTCACGCAGACGCGCGCACCGCTCGAAACGTACGCGCGCGCCCTCGGCCAGCGCGAGATCGCTGTCGATGTCGGCGGCGCAGAGCTGCTCAAGGAGTACGAGCTGCACGAACTTCTCGTGGTCCTTCGTGCTCTCGCCGATCCGGACAACGGCGTCGCCGTGGCCGCGGCGCTCGAGGGATTGTTCTGGTCTGAGCCGCCGCTGACCTGTTCGACGCACACCAACTCCGGCACTCGTTCACCCGTCACGTCTCGACCGAATGAGATCGAGACGGCCGCGGGCCGCGCTCTGTCCGTGCTTCACGATTGGTGGACGATGTCGCGCCGTCATTCGGCGGACGTAGTCGTTGATCGTATCCTCGACGAGACCGGACTCCTGGCGTACGCAGCAGGCGAGCCTATCGGCGAGTCGCGCGCCGGTGCGCTGCTCTGTCTCGTGGATGAGCTGCGCGCCTCAGAAGGATCGAGCGCCCTCACGATGAGGGGCGCCATCACGCGCATCGAGGCTCTATTGCGGCAGGAATCGGACGATACGCCGCTCCGTCCGGGCCGAACCGCGGCAGTGCGCCTCATGAACGTGCACCGCGCCAAGGGACTCGAGGCGGACGTCGTGATCCTTGCCGCTCCGGCCAACTCGAAGGTGTACCCTCCTGACCTTCACGTGAGCCGGACGGAGCGCAACGAAGCGCTCGGCTGGATGCAGGTGTTGAACTCGACGACCAAATACTCACCGGAGGTGCTGGCCCAGCCGCCGGGGTGGGAGGTGTGGGCCACGGCCGAACTGGAGTTCGTCGAAGCAGAGCGCTTGCGGCTGCTCTACGTGGCGACGACCAGAGCCAAGCACGAACTAGTTGTCGCGCGCGCCGTCAAAGGCAAAGGTTTCGACGAGTCGCAATGGAGCAAGTTGACTGCTGCTCTGGACGTCCACGCGAAAGAGCTGAGTCTCGAGCCCGACGTCGCCCGTGAGCGGAGCGCGCCGGAGCGGACCCGCGACGATGTGAGGCGCGCGATCGAGGCAGCCACGGCACGCGTTCGCGATGCATCTCGCCCCACCACACGATCGACCACCGTGACTCGCTCGGCCAAGGCAGACGAGGAGACCGCGCTGGAGTACGACGTACCACGCGAGCCTGGCCTCGGTGCCGCATGGGGTCGAGCCGTTCACCTATCGTCTAGAAGCGATGGGTCGTGGGTTGAGAGGATCCGACCTTACCGATTGTGTCGCCGCGATCGCGCGGAGTGAAGGCGCTGAGCCTGATCGGGTGCTGGCGACGCTTCGAGCATGTACGAGCGCTCCCTGACTGGCCACGACTGTCGGCATTCGAGCTTCCGATCATGAGCGTAACAACCGATGCCGACGGCACCGAGGTGGTCACGGAGGGCGTGATCGACGCGGTCGGGCATGACGAAAACGGTTGGACTGTGATCGACTGGAAGACGGACGCCGTGGAGGGAGATGAGTGGGCGCGTCGGGCCGCGATCTATGAGAAACAGGTCGCTGCGTATGCCGAGATGCTTGCGGCGCTCACGAGCGAGCCTGCATCCGGTCGAATCGAGCGAGTAAGGGGATGATCTACGGCGCTGACGAGAACGATGCCGACCTGCACACGAAATGAAGCCTTCCTCCTGCCGCATGGCCGGCTCGTTGCGAGCACTCGCCACGAGTTGAGTGTCAGAGGGGTGCCGTACGTTGAGAGAGCGGGTTTCACGCTTTCTCAGAGAGGCAACCTTGGAGACAGAGAAGGATCAGCAGCGAATCGTTCGTCTGTCACGGGACGACGATGGAACAGAGATCTGGCTCGACACGCTGACAGGGCAAGAGCTTAGCGGAGTCGTCGAACGACGGGAGGCGGTGGTTCCGCACCGCTCATCGCGATGACTTCCGAGGTCCTCGGCGAATTCCAGTGGCGGTCGCATCTCCTTGGTATTCGCCAGGTATGCTGCCCGGTCCGAGCGAGCCATGCTTCGTATCAACTGTGCTTCCAGGCGTACGATGACCGGCCCGTGCTGCTTTGCGTGGCGAATTTCGGTGTCAACGCACCCGAGGAGCAGCGCGCTCGGGCCCTGGACTACCTGAATCGGGCCAATTGGGGACTGCGAGCTGGGAGCTTCGAGCTGGATCCACGCGACGGCGAGATGCGGTTTCGGATGACCATCGACGCGAGCGGTGGGGCGATTGTCCCGGAGATGATCCGGCGAATGGTTCACACGGCGCTGGGGTCCTGCGAACACTACTTCCCGGGCTTGATGAGCGTGGTTTTCGCCGGAGTTGAACCGGCCGAGGCCATCGTAACGGCTGAACAGAAGGGGAATTAGAACGCTGACGTTGCAATACGTGCCAGGCGACTCGCCGGATCGTCGAACGGTGTGCAGATTCACGGCCGAGACTCTGACTCCCGGTTTGCCAATGACTGACCTGACCAATCGTCTCGTTCGGCTGGCCCGCGATCCGGAACGACTTACCAAGCGTCGCCTCTGGGCGGCGTTGGATGGCGAGCGTCGAGAGGCGGCTGCCCTCGCGTTTCTGCGCTCCACGAATGGGCCTACTGCCAGGAAGACGGCGATCAAGGTCATCGCCGCTCGTCACGGCTTCAGGACTCAAACCGTGGCGTTGTGGCCCACCGAGAAACTGGCTGAAAGGATCGCCAGGATCGAGGTGGAGGACCCGGCTTGGATCTGGTCCGCGTTGGTGGAAGATCACATGGCCAATCATCGTCCGATGCTTTGTCAGTTCCTGGACGATGTTGATGTGCGGCATCAAGACGGCATCATCACTCCGAGGAGCTCAGGGGAACTGAGGTTATTCCCGCCGCCCGGGTGATTCGCGCCGCAGACCACCTTAGCGGAGCAGTTTGAAACGGCTGACGTCATTGTCTACATGATGGCGCTATTGCTCATGAGGAAGAACCGCCCGTGTTCGAGCACGCGGCGGCTTGGCTTCAGTTGCGGCCGGACCCGGATGAGCGCGCCGCCAGCAGATCGGTCTGCCCGTTCAAGCGGAACAGCCAACCCCCGCTACAGCACCAAGCGAGTCCTCCGGATTTACTACCCTCGATCGGCGGCTTACACAGATCATCGTGGACACTGTTGCTCAAGTCACTGGGGCGCCGACGCGTGATGAGATCGATGACATGCTGGGCGAACTCGAACAGCTCAACGGGCGGCGCCATCAGACGTTTTTCCACCTCGGATTCCGGGACGCGCTCTTCGATGCCCAACCGCGTCGTCAGCTGCCGGCCGACAACGACTCGCGCCGGCGCTGGTATGCGAGCGGATACGTGTCCGCCTTGGCGAGAACGGACGACTACCCAGCGATCGCGCGTTTATACAACGAATTCACCCCAGTTCCCCAGATTGCCGCAGCGGCGGACGGCGCGGCAGGGGCGGCTGCATGGATCGTATTCAGAGCACTCTGCGAGGCGTCGCGCTTCGCCGAAGCCGGCGCCCTGCTAAAGATCGACGTCGTTGCCCTGTCCCCACCGCTCAGACAGGCGTTGTTGGCCACCGCGACAACTCTCCTGCGCGCCTCACGCGCAACCGACGCACGCGTGTTCGTCGAGGCCCTCTGGGCGGCACGACCCGAAGAGCCCAGCGACGACGAAGCAGCGTTCTGGCTCTCAGTAAAGCGGCGCCGGGCACTTTGCTTTCGCCAGCTTGGCAATCACCGCGACGCGATCGCGTTGCTGAATGAGCTGGTAGAGTCCGGCGATGTCGTGACACATGCGGTGGCGCTGACAGACTTGGGACTGATTCAGATCGGCGTTCGGCGGATCGGTGACCTCACCTTGCCAAAAAGCGACGACGAGCGAGCGACTTTCATTGAGTCAATGGAACGGGGCGAGTCATATCCTCCTGCAGGCCACTG
Source organism: uncultured Gemmatimonadaceae bacterium (assembly GCA_963736315.1). GTDB lineage: Bacteria > Gemmatimonadota > Gemmatimonadetes > Gemmatimonadales > Gemmatimonadaceae > JAQBQB01. The sequence goes on from CAVTOB010000003.1 coordinate 1,598,713, forward strand.
AGCGCGATGACTTCCGGCCAGCCCACGCCGAATTTGCACTCGGAACTCTTGACCTCATGCGTGGAGCGTACGCCGGTGCCTCCCGTCGCTTAGGCGCGGCGCTCGCGTTCTTTTCGGCACAACCCGAGGTCTACCGGTCTGACGGCTCATTGGCGTTGGCGGAGCTCTACTTGGGCGTGGCGCTGTGCAACTCGATGGAAGAGTCGGGGCAGCTTCCGCGTGCATGCGAGTTGATTCGCTCCGGCCTCGCAGGGGGTGCCCGCATCCCGATTTGGTTGGTGCGCTCGACCATCGATACGCTGTCGCTCGGGCGATCCGATCTGATTGGCGCAGTCGCGGGGGATCTCCTTGCCGCCGACGATACCGCGCTCGATGAGTTGCTGGCATCAGCGGCGGGCCGGTCGACGCCAGCACTGGCGTCCGCGCTTTTCGCGCGTGCGGCCCTACCACATCGCCGACCTGTTGATCGGGCAGCCGACTACCGCCGTGCGATACCACTGCTGCTCTCAGAGGCGTCTTTGGACGCCCGGTCGAAGGCCATTGACGCGCTCGAGTATCTCGAAGAGGCGGCTATTCGGGGCACTCAGAGACGGGAGCTACCCGAATTCCTGTCGGACGCGAGCAATCACAGTCCCGCGTGGGACGCGGATCGTGCGGCTGGCGCCAGACTGCGCGTGTTGGAGTCAGAAGGGCGGTTTACGGAAGCAGCGGATGTACTGGAGAGGCTTGGGTATGAGCTACTGGCGTTACGCACGGAATACGCGATCGATGATGCGGATCTGCTCGTCGGGCACATCGAGTCGTACGGCCAGGACTGCGCGGCGTTCGCGCGGCGACTAGCCTCGCATGTTGACGCCCAGCGCAAGAGCGTAGAGGGAGACGGGATCGAGGAGCCGCCATCATCGGTCTCGTTACGAATCCTGGTGGTCGGAGGCAACGAGACACAGGCAAGAATGCATGAATCGATTTGCGCCGCGGTGTCGGCGGCGTTTCCGAAGGTGGATGTTGAATTCCTGCACAGCGGATGGAGCGGGAATTGGGCGCGTTACGCAGACGAGTTTGCTCGACGGGTCAAGAACGCCGACGGAGTCGTGATGCTCTCACTCATGCGAACCATGTTTGGTCGTACCGTGCGGCAACAATGTCCCGTGCCATGGCGCGGCTGCAGGGGGAAAGGGCAGGGCCAGATCGTCGAGGCGATTCGCCGCGTCATTCCCCTCGCCGTGAGGTTTCAAGCCCGCTTTGCCGAGACAGGAGCGCCGAGGTGATTCGAACGGCGTCAGATGCCAAACGCCTAGGGAGCGGGATACGGAGGATTGCGCCGAGTCCGAAGTCGTTTGACGGAACGGTAGAGGACCTGGCTAGAGACTTCATCGTCCAGAACCTCCCGCCTTCTTACGCGGTCGAGCGTTTCCATCGACAGTTGATGCGATACCTGGCGAGTGCGCGCCCGCCACACCTGATTCGGAAGGTTCGCGCCATGGAGCGCGGAATCGAGTACGAAACGCGCGACGGAACTCGGATCAAGGCGACCGATAACGCGCCTGCCTGGTGGGTCCACGCCACGTTAGTGAGAGAACTAGAGATCGCGGACGACGCGTTCGGGGAGGTGATTGCCACGATGCCGTGCCACCTCTTCGAGGTCTCGCGAACATCCGCGTCGCCGGCGAGCGCTGCAGGCTGGCATATCGCCCACATCCTGAACGTCAAAGACGGCGACACGGACTTCGAGAGCTGGACGCGTCGATCGGTTGTTCAGCGATTCGTTCGCAACATCCATCCATGCAACTACTTTCTCCTCCCATCCATCGAGTGGCAGCCGCATGGCGGAGATCCGGGTGTCATAGCGTTCTTCGCGGGTCTCTACCGCGAACGCTATGCAAACGTGTGGGAGGAGTTTTCGGAGCTCGCCGGTGAGGACTCGAGCATCCGAGCCTCCAGACGGCTGGAAGAACGCCCTATCGATATGACCAGGAGCCGCGACGGCAACGCGACAACGCACCGATATATGCGGCGGCCTCGGAGGGGGCGGTTGCCGCTGAATATCATGCGTCACGTCTAGCGTTCAAGCGTGACGTCATCGAGTCTCTCGCTTGGGACGACGCGTTCGGCGTGATCACGCCCGTCGGAACCTTCGTAATGACGAAGCGGCAGTTCTATCAGGCATTCCCGCGAGTACCCCTCACGGCGAGCTATCGCGATCACGGGATCTATCACTACCCACAGGTTCCTCGCAACGCGGAGCCATTCCGCCTCTCAAGAGGCGGCGAGTAAGGCGATGCCTCGCCGTCGAGCGCGCGGTAAAATTGAGTCCCCCGGTTCGGCACCGTGAGCTTGGTGCTGATTCTCGAGTACTGGCGGCGCCAAGTGGGACTCGCGTGACGTCGGCAAAGCTCCAGCGCTGGACCGATGTCCTCGTCGCGCTCCTCCGCTACCAATTCGGCGCGACGTTCAAGCAGCTCTCCGAAGACGTGCCGGCCTATCGCCTGGCCAACCGCGCGACGAACAAGGAAACGGCGACGGTCAAGCGGATGTTCGAGCGCGACAAGGCCGAGCTGCTCGCGTTCGGCGTCCCGATCGAGACGATCGCGCACGACGGGGAGATCGAGCGGTACCGACTACGGCCGGCGGATTTCTACCTCCCGTACCTCGCCGTCGTGCAGAGCGGCCGTAAGGTGTCGCCGCGCCGGGTCGACAAGAACGGCTACCACTCCGTGCAGGAATTGGCGTTCGAGCCGGATGAGATAGCGGCGGTCGGCGCCGCGGCCGAGCGGGTGCAGAAGCTCGGCGATTCGCTGCTTGCCGAGCATGCGCGGTCGGCCGCACGGAAGTTGGCGTTTGACGTGCCTGGAATCGCGGATCACGACCAAGACGACGTCGTGGTGAGAGCCGAGCGCATCGATCCAGCCGTCTTACCGGCACTCGAGGAGTCGCTGCTGTCGCGCAAGCGGCTGACCTTCGTCTATCGCTCGATGTCCGGCGATTCCACGAAGAGCCGGACGGTCGAGCCGCTCGGCATGTTCTTCCTGAATTCGCATTGGTATCTGGCCGCGCACGAGCCGGCGGCGTCTGCGATCAAGAACTTTCGCGTCAGCCGGATGCGCGACCTCGCGGTGAACAAGGCGCGTCCGCAGACAGCCGACTTCGCAATGCCCGCGGGGTTCGATCTTCGGACGCACGCGACATCGCGTCTCGCGTGGGAGTTGGGAGACACCGATGCGGCGGAGGCGGTCGTCGAGTTCACGACGCAGACCGGGGCGGCATCTCCGTGGTTGCAGTTGGGAACCGAAGTGCCGGGTCATCGGAATCGACGCAGCTTCCGAGTGAAGTCCGTGGACAGATTCGTTCGCTGGATCCTGTCGTTCGCCGGGGCGGCAAAACCGGTGTCGCCACAGGTCGTCACGGACGCATTCCAACAGACGGCGCGCGAGACGCTGGCGCTATACGAGGCGCAGCGATGAAGGGCGCCGCGACCGCGGCCGGCGAGGCGTCGGCGCAACTCAAGCGGCTGCTGGCGCTCGTACCGGTCGTCGCGGACGGCGAGGACCACTCTATAGAAGAGATCGCGGCGATGCTCGACGTCGATGCCAAGACGGTCGTGCGCGACCTCACGTCCGTCGGTGAGCGATACGACACACCCGGCGGGTTCGTCGAAGGGCTGGAAGTCTTCATCCAGCCAACCAGCGTCGCCGTCAAAACGGACCACTTCCTACGCCCAATGCGATTGACGATCGCGGAGCTGCACGCGTTGGACCTGGGGCTAGCGATGCTGCGCGCCGAGCGAGGGCCGCCGGAGTGGCGGGCGATCGATGGGGCGCGCGCGCGAATTCGTAAGGCGGTCGCGAAACTGCCCCGGGACCCGTTGACGGACAGTTCCTATGCGGTCTCCACCGAGAGCGTCGGCTCCGCTCACCTCGCGGTGGTGCGCGAAGCGCTCGGCAAGCGCCAGAAGATTCGCGTCTCATATCGGCGCGGCAGCGCGGCCGAGTCGAGCGCGCGAGTGATCTGTCCGTACCGGCTGATTCTGGCGGGGCCGGTGTGGTACCTGGTCGCGTACTGTGAGAAGAGCAAAGGAATTCGTGTCTTCCGCGTGGACCGCATGGAAGAAGCGAAGTTGTTGGCGGAGAAGTGCCCGCCGCCCGACTTGGGCGCGATCGACGAGCAACTCGAGCGCGGGGAGGTGTTCGTGTCCGATGCGCCGGTCAGGCTTCGTGTTCGGTTCTCGGCGAAGATCGCGCGGTGGATCGAGGAGCGCGAACACGGCGAGAAACAGGCGGATGGGTCGTTCGTCGTCGAGTACCCGCTCGCCGACCGCGATTGGGGTGTGCGGCACGTGCTGCGGTACGGGCCGGAGGCCGAGATCCTGTCGCCGCCGGAGGCGAGGAAGGCGATTCGGGAGCGACTCGAGGCCATGCTGGCCTGAGTGGGCTGTCAGAGGGTGCTCGTACGTTGAGAGTTGAAAGTTCGCGGGTTCAACAACTCTCTTCCGTGCGAGGCATGCGTGACTAGGTCACGTGTAGTCCTAACCGCGGCTCTGATATGCACCGCTAGCTGCGTCCCGACCGCACCCGCTCCACCGACGCCCCACACCGGGATGGACATTGGCGCGTCGTTTGGCCGGACGTGGGACGCCGTCATCGACGAGTTCGCGCGAAACAACATTCCCATCAAGACGATCGATCGCTCGTCCGGGTTGATCGCGACAGACGCCCTCAAGGTGGGCCCGTCGCTCGCCGAGGCCGCGGACTGCGGAAAGGATGCGGTCGCCGGAACGGTATACGCAACCGACGCGACGTACAATGCGTTGGTGCGAGGCGATTCAACTCATTCCACGTTGCGAATTACCGTCCGGTGGACGCGCCTGGGCAAGTCGCGGGAGCTGGCCGACCGCTCGATCGTAAATGAAGAATGTTCCACCAGAGCGACATGGGAAACGTCGCTAGAGCAGAAGATCAAACAGGCTGCTGAGGCGAAAAGCGCCAAGTAGCGGATCCGCGGCACCACCAACTGACACTCAATAAATCCTATGTTCCGACGATTTGGTCTTCTCTGCCTTGTTGCGGGCATCGCGTGCGGCAGCGACTCCACTGCTCCGTCTGGCCCGCTAGACATTTCCGGTCAGTGGACGGTCACTCTCAACATCAGCAACAGCCAGTTGAGTGCATCGTGTTCCGCGCAGGGGGTCGTGATCAACTTCACGCAGACCGGGGCTTCGTTTGGCGGAGTCGCGACGAGTGGAAGCCAAACGTGTTCGGTGCTTGGCACCGCGAACACGTCCAGCCTGGCCGGCACGTCATGGACGGGCGGTCAGATAAGTGGCACCTCCGTGTCTTTCAACAGCGCTGGCGGGTGTACGATCGTTGGAACCGTTTCGGGGAGTCCGCCAAACCGAATGAACGGAACGTTGAATTGTCCGATCGCAATCAGCGGTACGACGTACGTCTTCACCGGTACATGGAGTGCCAGCCGCTGAGTTATCGATAGGCTGTCAGAGGGTGCTCGTACGTTGGGAGTTGAAAGTTCGCAGGTTCAACAACTCTCTTCGGATCGAGGAACGGCGTATGCGGCGCGTGATCGTTGCGTTGGTGGCTGCTGTGGTGTTGGGATGCAAGGGCGCGGATGGGGCGACGGGACCCCAAGGGGCGCAGGGTCCACAGGGTCCGCAAGGACCGGCTGGCGTGGAGCACGTCTTTACCGGGATCATCGGCTCCGCGGGAACCGTGACGGTGTCGTTCCCGACCGCCGCCGGGACCGATCCGACGTCCCCGCCGGCGACGACGTGTTTCGTCGCCCAGACGCCGTCATCGGGGGTGTGGCTCTCCGTGAATCAGACGACGACCAGCAACGGGACGTGTGGGCTGGTATTTTCAGCCGGACACTGGAGCGGCTCGCTGTTGCAAGTGCCGCCCGGGTGGACGGCGGCGTTCGTGGTTGTCTATTGAGGAGAGCGACTCTTGGGCTTCCGGTTTCATCGCTCCATCCGGCTTCTCCCCGGCGTGCGCATCAATCTCTCGCGCCGGGGAATCAGCACGACGATTGGCCCTCGGGGCGCGAGCGTCAACGTGGGCAGTCGGGGCACGTATGCCAATCTTGGCTTACCCGGCACGGGGATCAGCAGCAGGACCCGGCTCGATTCGGCTGGCCATGCACAGTCCAGTCCCGCGGCCTTGACGGGCGAATCGGCGCCAGCGGATGGCCGGTCGAGAGCCGAGCAATCGACGCCGCGCGGCAGGCCGGTATGGCGGTGGATTCTGTTGGGTATTCTGATCGGCGTCGGAGCGATGCTTGTTTTAGGCGTCTGATCGGCGGGGTCCAAATGGCGTTCAGCGTGTCTGACTTTCGGAACTCGACTACGGCGAGCGAGACACTTGGGCGATGGTGAGGTTGCTGGAAAGGGCGAGGGAGCTGGGTGGGGGACATATATAGGTACGACGGTATGGACGACTTAACAGCGCCGCTGCCGAACGGCGCGGACTAAGTGGGGGCGCCCCTAAGTAAGAGCGCGGAAGCCAAGAGGCGCGAAAGGCACAACTGCCAAACGGCGTTTGGCGATCGCACGAAGGCGGCGGCTTTCGCGCGGTGAACTGGCTCGTATCCTTCTACTAGTCCGCGAACACGAGCCGATCCTCCTGAGAAGATGGTATGAGTACTTCGCCGTTTGAGCCGCGGCCCGCCGTCGCGAAGGCAGCGCGCCTGTCGGCAAGAAGTCTGACCGTTGATCTCGCGGACGGGCGCAGCATCGCGGTTCCGCTCGCGTGGTACCCCCGCCTTGCCGCCGCAACCGAGGCGGAGCGCAACAATTGGCGACTCATCGGTCGTGGAGAGGGAATTCATTGGCCCGACCTCGACGAGGACATCAGCGTCGAGAACCTCCTCAGCGGTGCGCAATCCGGTGAGAGCCAACGCTCGCTTAGCAGTTGGCTTGGGTCTCGACGACCGGCGTCGTGACGAGCGATGCGCAAAGAACCAGGCTCCGAGTCGCTCCCACGTCGATCGCGGGCTTGTTGTCCGCCTCGAACTACTTTCTGGACGGAAACGCCGCCAGCGGGTGATCCCAGTCCACGCCCGCCGGCACGCCCCGGCGAACTGTCAGGCCCCCGACGAGCACCCGCGTGCCAACGCTGTTGCCCTGCGTCATTAGGTACAGCGAGTCCAAAGATCCGCTGCCCGCGTTGATAGCGAGGGCTGCGCCATTCATCGCCAATCCGCATCTCCCGTCCGGGAAGAGTTGTACTCGAACTCTTGTTGGAACGCCCAACCCGATGTCGGGAAGCCGCCGCCCCGGCCGGCGCGGAAGCTCCTTGAGCCAGTCTCCCCCGGGGACGATCAGGGCCGATCGAGGCCCTTCACTGGACGGATACGCAAACCAACATGAGGCGCCTTCGTATTGATTCGGCAGATAACCGGTTCGGTGATCCCAGGTTCTTAGCAAATCGGCGACGTCGCGTAGTTGGGTGAACCCGAGATTGAGATACTGCCACTGGTTGCGCGTGATGCTGAGACGCACCACCGCATCGAGGGCCAAGCCCTCGCGGCCGTCGAAAGGTGAGTCGACGCGATAGGCGCCGCTGAAATAGTTGCCGTCGCCGTTGTTGAAGAAGGCCCGGCCGATGATCGAATCGTCGACGATGAGCGGAAGCGGGATTCCGTAAAGCCGCCAACGGGGAGCGAGTGGCTCACGCCAGTCTTCGGTCAGCAACGTTGGCGTCGGCCGTTCAACGATGACAAAGGAACGCCGAGCGGTTCGCCATCCGCCGGCGGACGCCTCGATCGTAACTCGGCCCTGTCGGCGCGAATGTATCGTCCCCGTCGAGTCGACGCGTGCTACGCCCGAGTCGAGCGATATCCAACGAAGCGCGTGAAGCCGAATGTCTCGTCGGAGATTCGAATAGCCGGCGGCGCGGAGTTGAATCGGCGCCCCGAAGGGGATGGTGTCCGAAGGCGCCACGATAGCGACGGAGTCGAGATATTCCGCGCGGCTGCCGGCCCAATGCCAGGCCGGTCGAACGAGGCCATCGATCGTGGCAGAAGAAACGATCCGCTTCGGCACAAAATCGCGTGTCGAAACCACCTGTAGGCCGTCGGCGGTACCGTCCCGGGACTGGTTGCACCACATCCACCGGCCGTCCGACGAGACGTCGCACCCGCCGGCGTAGGTGAGCCCGGCCGGCACGTACGTGCCGTCGTCAGCTCTGACGACAACGAGAGTACCTCCGTCAGACGCCAGAATTCGCTCGTCGTCGATCCAACCGATGGAATTGATGGTCCCAGTGCCGGGGTTACCGCATCGAATCGGAGAGCCGTCGACCGCGTAGATGCAGAGGGCGTTGGTTCCGTCGCCGAAAAGCGGCACGAACGCGATCCGAGTACCGTCGGGACTCCACCTCGAGAGACTCTCCCAATGGCGACTGCCGGTCAGCGGCCGGAGCCGGCCGGAGGCCAAATCGAGAATCGCGACCACCTTATGACCCGAATCGCCGAACTGCGACGTCTCGATCGTCACCTGCCTCGCATCCGGCGACCATGAGCCGGTGGCCTCGTCGGCGCGAGATCGCGTGAGGTGTGCGACCTCCCCGCCAACTCCGGCCAGCGTCACGGCGAGGCCGTTCGTGTCGTCCCGAGTGCTCATCCACACGTCGCGGTCCGGCGCGACGGCCGCTCCGTAGAGCGCGCGATGCATCGTGTCTTGCTTCGGTGAGCTCCAACTCACCGCCAGCTCGGAAGTCGCGTTCCAATTCCCCGTTCTGAGCAGCACTTCGGCGTGCCGGGCATGGAGTGGACCGTCGTTCACGATCAACTCGAGCAGTGCATCCGGCGGTGGTGGCCGAAACGCGATCGTTCGCACGGCCAGCAGGGCGAGAATGGCAGCTGTGGTGGCCGCGATGGCGATGCGCCGAGGCTTGATCCGTACTCGAAGCGGCAACGAACGAATCGCGCGACGAACGACGGGTTCGGTCGGCGCAGCGCCGAGTATCGCCGAGACGATCGAGGCTACGGACTGGCCCGTGTCGCGAACCCGCGCTTGGACCACGCGAGAGAGACTCGGCGCCGCGGCGTCGAATGCGCCGGCGCCAATGGCGAGCCGAACGCCCAATTCGATCGACCGGGTGTCGGGCTCTTCGCACAACGCAGCCGCCAGCTGGCGTTGCACGTCGACGCGTAGCGGTTCGTCGGCGATCTCGAGGGCCTTTTCACCGATCGCGTCGTGAGCGACCGAGACAAACTCTTCGCCGGTCGCGAGGTAACCCAACCGTTCGAGGTCGGTCAAGGTGTCGGCGCTCGCGAGCTTCGCGTCACCCGCCGAATGAGTCAGTACACGAGATGGGAGCGGAACGCCGGCGATTGCGCAGGCCAATAGCGCGCGACGCTGAGGCGCCGAAATCGCGCGAAGCCGAGCTCCGATCGGGTCGAGACGCGTCTCGATCGCAGTCGTGATCTCGACGGCGCCCTCGTGCCATCCGTCATCGTCGAGGGCGATCACCTCGTCGGAGATCAGCTGCCGCAACGCGGACAGAACGAGCAGCGGATTGCCCGATGATGCGCGTGTGATGCGCGCCACGAGAGTCCGCGCCCATCGCGTGTTAGAAGGCAGGGCCCCGAGGCTTGCGATCAGCTCTTCGACTTCGTCTTCCGTGAGCGAGGCAAGGTCGAGACGGATTTCCGATTCAGCCGGTTCGATCGTTGCGACGCGCGCGCGGGACGCGAGGACGGCGAGCAGGTGCGTCGCCGAGGTGCGCGTGAGAGCGCTGATGACGACGTCGCGCGACGCATCGTCGACCCAATGGAAGTCGTCGATGATCAGCGCGAGCGGAGATTCGTCGGCGAGGGCGACGAGCAGATCCTGGAGGGCGGACGAGCGGTGGGCGATGAGGTCCGGCTCCGGCGCTCGATTCAGGCGACATCATATAGATGTCGCCGATGCGCGGGTCGATGCCGAGCAGCGTGGATGCCACCGACGGGGTGACACTTTCGCGCCTGAGAGGCGGGTGAGCTCGAAGACGAGGGGAGCGAGGAAGGAAAACGGAACGTTCCGTTCACCGGCGTACGCGCGGGCGACGACTACGCGGTGACGCCGGAAGCGAAACCGACGCTTGATCTCCTCGATGAGTCGCGTCTTGCCGAGTCCCGCGCCGCCGTTCACGAGGACGGTGCGCCGGCGTCCGGCGCGTGCGTTCTCCCAGGCGTCCATGATCGCGTTGAACTCGCGCTGGCGGCCGACGAGGTCGGCGACCAACCCAGGGGCATCAGCGCGTCCGTCGCGAATCGTCGTCGGCGCGACCTCGCGAGCGGCGCGCAACGCCGCGCGAGACGCGGGCTCCGGCTCCCGGCCCAGCGACCGAAGCCAATCCTCGAAGCGCTGTGCTTCGTCGATCGCGCCGAGTGAGTCGCGGCTGCGGGTCGTCACCTCGAGGCTGACTCGCCAGGCCAGCTCGGAGTTGGGATCGATGCCTCGCAGGCGATCGGCCCAAACGCGAGCGTCTCGGGAATGCCCGGCATCCAGCGCTTCCCGGCAGCGCATCTCTGCCGCGTTGGCGGCGAGGGCCCGGAAGTGAGCCCGCTCGCCGTCGGCCCAGTGTTCGAACTCGGTGGCGCCGGGGGAGGCGAAGCCCGTCAAGAAATCATCACGGTAGAGACTAAGAGCTTCGTTGAGACAGCCCTTCTCGATGGCGCAGCGGAAGTCGACGACGTCAGAGGCTAGGAGGGACGACAGGGCGCACGACCGATCGCCCGCCTCGATGGCCCAACCGCCGATCTTGGAACGGAGCGACGAGAGGGCGCTCCGAAGCTGTTTGCGACCTGTCTCGGGCTCGAAGTCGCTCCAGAGCAGGTCGACGAGCCGCTCACGGGATGCGGAGCGCCCGGGCGACAGCAGCAGGTAAGCGACGACGGCGAGTGGCTTTCCGGGCCCGAACAACACGTCGGATTGCCCGTCCGTGACAGACCGCGTAACGGCGCCGGCTCCGAAACAGGAGAGCCGAAACGTCGACCCGGCATCGGGTTGGGCCGTCGGGGGCCCGGATGGACGGTGCATGGACGCTTGGGCGGTATGAGTAATCACTCAACCAAACGCCCCGGTCACCGCGAGTCGGTTAAGGCCTAGGCAACCGACGTGAGCGTGAGAGCCGCGAAGGTATGCCGAAAGTCTGAAGCCGGCAAGCGGGGGCTGTGGGTGTGGGTCGGCTCTCTAACTGGCGATCGAGAATGTCCATTCATGCGCTCCGCCCCCTCACCTTTGCAGGCGCACTAAGAGAGCTCTCTGTATTCTTGATCGCCGGCGGGTTCGCCGCCTGCACGCCGGTTGCAACGGCGCCAGAGCCAACGCGTGAAGTCGACGTATTTGCGGACTTGCCGCTGATACAGCCCGTTTCGCAGACCGTCGAGATGCAACGGCAGGGCGGGGTGACGATAACAGTTGCCCCGACCCACTTCGACACCGTCGGCCGAACGGCGTGTGTATATCAGTTTCCGCCGACTAGTCTCTTCTCGATTACGACCACACCGAACGGAGCCACGTTCCAAACGCACCAGCGTTTTGTCGAGGTGCAATACCACGACATCGACGCGACCCCTCCGGGCCTGGCATTTCTCGTCACAATCAAGAACGGAATGAGCCGCGTATTCCGAGGCGCGGGAGCTGTCGTTCAGTTCAACGTCGACAGCCACATCCTGGCGGTCGAGCAGTCGAGCTACGTCGAGTTTCTCAACGTTCTCATCCCGCCGAACAACGAGGCACAGGTCACCATTTCAGGGCCGACGCTCGCATCGCTCCGCGACGGTGCGACATTCGGAGTGTTCCTCTACGACGTCGTTACGGCCATCGACAACGCCGGCAACGTCACGAAGCGAGACAATTTCGAGTGGTACTTCCGCGTCAACAGACAGCGAGTCAGTCTGAAAAGTTCGTTGGTCCCGACCTACGTTTGGGTCCCGCGCCAATTCGTTCCGCGGATTGCGCAGGCGGTCCCGGGGGGGACACAAACCCTCATCAACCAAGATCGGTGCATGCCCGGCGTCGTAGCCGAGGGACAACGCGGCTCTCCGGTCGCACGCCCGGCTGGCCCCACACAGCCCGCCACCAGTTCCAGTCCGACGACGCCTGCACCTCAAACCGCATCGCCGACGGCCGAGCCACGCGCAGTGCCCCCTCCGAAAGCGGCGGTGCATTCCGATTACAGAACGTCGCTGGACTCGGGTCTCGCCGCGCTCCGAGCGGGTCGAAATGCAGATGCGACGCGACTTCTCGAGGCAGCGCATCGTGAGAACCCCCGTCATCGCGACGTCCTATTGAATCTCTCGCGACTCTACGTCGCCGACGGCGCGCACGGGCGGGCGATCGCGACGGCCAAGCAGTTGATCGCCATCGACGCGTGCAGTCCGGACAGTTACGAGATCCTTGGAGACGCCTACCGCTCGCTCAATCGAGGGTTGGAAGCACGCAAGCAAACCGGTGTGAGTGCGAGAGACTCTCTCAAGTGGAGCGCCGACTCGGCGACCAAGTACGAGAGGCGAAAAGCGGCGTTACCAGTCGCGGTGTCGTTCTCATCATTCTCACCGTCGTCAACCCATGTAGACGTAGCCGGCAGTGTCACCAACAAATCGACGGCGTCGCACTCGCTAACGATATTCTTGAGCTTCATCGATGCGCGAGGGGCGACCGTCGCGGCTGATACGATTCGAACCGGACCACTCGCGCCCAAGGCGACGAAGGAAATCAAGTCGAGCCGCGCGGTATCCGGTGCGGCAGCCTTCAGCTGCCGCATGTCATGAACACCCGAATTCTGTCCTTGAGCGTGGCTGCCGCTGTCGCGGCCTGCAGCGGCGGATCCGAAAGCAGTCCGAGCACCAGCACCACCACGGCTCCCGGCCCTACGGCACCAGCGGCGCCAACTGGTCTCACGGCCACTTCGGCATCTTCATTGTCGATAGCGCTAGCCTGGACGCGCAATTCCTCTAATGAGACTGGCTTCCAGGTCGAGCGGAGTATCGGCGGGAGCGCCACATTCAGCCTCGTTGCCACGACCGCCCCTGCGGTCAGCGCGTTCGTCGATGCGGGGGTCACGGCGAAGACGACGTACGGTTACAGGGTGCGAGCCATCGGTGCCGGCGGCGCGAGCGCCTACTCCAACGTCGCGAGCCTAAAAACTCCGGACAATGGAATCGTAGGTACGTACAAGCTCACAGGCCCAGGAGTAACCCAAGGTACGGACGTTGGTGTCCCGTTTTCCCCATACCAGCAGCAGGGTTACACGCTCACAGTTACCGGTGGGAGCTTCACGATAGGGAGCGATTTCTCCTACTCGCTACACGTGCTCATGACGGTAGTCAGTGCGGGCAAGTCGACCAATGTGACTTGGGATGCGAGCGGGAAGTATGCGCTCGTCGGTGGCGACGCACAGTTTACAACTCCGGTCCCAGCCGGGAACGACCTGCAGTTCCTAACCTGGGTGCAGATCTTAAATGAGATCGTCGCGTACGTGTCGCCGCCCGTTTCGCTCGTCTCCCTTCCGAACGGTTTAGAGGCGGACCTGACCTTCACGTTTAGCAAACAATAGAGGACGACCGGTAGCGGCTCCCGCAAAGCCTCCTCCTCGAAACCGCTCAAATCCGTCATATGCGTCTACAAGAAAGTCTGGTCCCCCTGCTGCTGTCGGGCCTTTGGAGTCACGCGTGGGGACAGGTGGCCAATGCGGGGGTCGTATCCCTGAACGTCGGGCAGAGCACAAACGCGTTCCGGTATGTGAGTCGTACTGGCGGGGAGGTCGCGATTACGGCGCCTTTTCCCGTTTACAGCCTGACCTCGGATCACTTTCTCATATCGGGCGGTTTCAGGAGCACCGCCGTCGACCCGAGCCAGGTGGGTGAGAAATCGTCGCTGTTAGAACTCGTTGGCTCGGCCGGAGGCAGCGTAGGTCTCTTCGATCATCTGGCGTCCCTGCCGCTAAAAGTCGCGATCCCGATCCGGACGGCGTTGGAGTATCGCCGTGTGGAGGCCCAAGGCAGCAACACCGCAAGTCCGTCGTTGGTCGATGCCACGATCGGCCTTGGCCTATCCGCGGCGTTGCGTTTCCCCGCTGCTTCACCGCGGATGGTGGTGACGGCATCGAGCTTGACGAGCCTCGGCGGAATCACTGATCTCCGCGATTCCCTAAGTCACGATGTTCTCTTCGCGCGCTCCGCGGACGCCGCCGGCGGGATCACCTTTCCGCGAGCCATCCGAGCAGGATTGGGGATTTCATTCGGTGCGACGTGGAAGTCGCTGCGCTGGACCGACGACTCACCACAATCTTTCAAAGACGTGGTCGACGCTACCAGGCGTCCAGCTTCAGTTCCAAAGCATCGTGCCCAACGGGTTCTCAGCCTCGGCCTGACTTGGTCCGCGCCAGAGTCAGCAGCGTCGCGGAAGACGGGGCCACGCTGACATGAACCGATCGATGAGGTGCGACTGCGCAGCGCGATTTCGCTTTTCGGCGATGACCACGGCGCTCGTCGTCTGCTCGTTCGCTGGCCTGACTGGATGCGACAATCCCTTCGACATGGCTCTGGATCATTCGGCGCTGTCGAAGACCCCCCCAAGGAACGGGCAATTTCCATCGCCCTCCACAATTGTCATCGAGAAGACGGGATCGGCGAATCCGCTAGTTTCGCAGACGGCGACGTCTCTGACCTTGGCTGGTGTGCGACCAGACATCAGAGCGGGAGCTGTGATCGTTAGCACGATCGGACGCGGCGCCCTTCGAAGAGTCGTCTCTGTGGCGACGACGGGCGGAAACACCGTATTGACCACGACGCAAGCGTCACTCACGGACGCATTCGATAGCCTGAAGGTCGTCGACACTCTGCCCTTCTCGCAGGCTACGATCGGCGACATTCAAAGCAGTGTCCCGGGCTTGTCCTTCAAATGGGTATCGGGCACCGCCGCAACGCAGTCGGTGAGACCGAGTCGGACACTCGATCCGGGTGTCTCCTTCAACACGCTCCAGCTCTCCTTTGCGGGCTTGAGTCTTTCCACCAGTCACGGAATCGCCGTTGGCGGCTCAGCGAACCTGCAGACGTCGCCGGTCTTACAGCTCACGTCCCACGGATTCCCGCCGCAGATAGACCATTTTCGCGTCGGTTTCAATGCGTTCTTCACCGGCAGCATCGCGGTAACGTCCACCTATGGTGGAGACCTCACGTACTCGAACGCGTGGTTCGACGGCGACATCGGCCCGCCACAGCCGTTCGGCTTCCTCGTGTTCGTCCCACATCTCAGGGTGGAGTCCTCGATCTCTGGCGTCGCATCGGGAAGCATAGCCCACACGCAGACGTTCAATGCGTCCGCTTCGCCTTTCGTCAACTACGACGCAGTTCCCGGCTGGTCTTCCGGGACCCCGTTCACGACCTCCTTTACGGCGACGGAGTCCGGCGTAGATGCCGCCTTCGGGATCACGGTGGTGCCAGTCTCGGTTACTCTCTCGTACAACCTCTACGATATCGTGGGCCCCTACGGGGAGTATGACATCGAGTTCACGGCCACGGGCACACACACCGTGGAAAATGGAATCGAAGGAATTGACGCCGACGTCGCCAGCGCCGGCGGCGGCGCGGTAGGAATGAGCGTCAGCACGCCAGAAGCTCTGAGCAAGCTCTTTCAGGCCTCGTGGACGCCGATCACGGCGACCTTCGAATTCAATCACGCGGACCTGTTCCACCACTTCTTCCCGTTCACGACAGCCGCGAGCATCGTCGTTGGCGACAACGGCCCTGCACCGGATGATATTTTTCGCGTGGCCGTCGACGGCGTGACGCTCGGTCAAACCGACAAGGGGGGAACCGGAGGTTTCCGCGTCAACGAGATCGTTCCCGGGCCGCACACGCTGACGATCACGTGCCTCGATGATGGTGCGAACGGACGGGATATCGGAACGCTCGGGATCACGCTCGCAAACGGGTTCACGTTTGCCGACCACACGATGGCGCTGAGCGACTTACTCTCGCTCAACCAGGTCAAGAACTACACGATCATCGCACCGACCGCCCCGTCGCATACTCTAATCGCGGACGCGGCGGTACTACCGCCGAGCCAAATCCGTACGGAGCATCCGGCGGAAGGCGCCTCAAGACCCAGCGTGACGAAACGTTGAACGGGATCCGCGCAGTTGCGAGCTCGTCGTCTTGAAGCCTGATAAACCGCGATCGGCGAATCAGGGTACCGCGCCAAAGTGCGAGGCCACCCAGTCGACCCACACGCGCAGCTCCTCGCGCCCGTTCACCGGATCAGTCGAGAAATGCGTTCGGCCGGCGAACCCGAGGAGCTTCGTCTCGACGCCGTTGTCTTGAAGCGCGTGATAGAACTCGAACGCCTGAGTCGGCGGAACCCGAAAATCCTCCTGGTTGGTGACCACCAGCGTCGGCGCGCGGACGCGTCGAGCGTAGGTCATGGGACTCTGGTCGCGATACGCCTTTTCTCGGCCGCCGGTCCACGGCGATCCACCGAAGCTGTAGCGGATCGCTATGTTGCCGTCGCCGAAGTTGTACATGTCCTCCCAGTTCGTCGTTCGCCTCGTCGGCGGCTATCGCCTCATCGTTACGTTTGCGGACGGAACCAGCGGCGAGGTCGATTTATCCCGCCTTGTTACGAGTGACGATGCAGGTGTGTTCGAGCAGCTCCGCAACCCCGCGATTCTTGCGCGCGTCGGCGTTGCTCAGGGTGCCGTGACGTGGCCGAAAGGCGTCGATCTCGCGCCGGACGCGATGTATGATGAGATCAGAGCAAAGGGGCGGTGGGTACCATGTGGCGATACGTGATTCTCATCGAACCGACAGACGCCGGTTTCTCAGCGTATCTACCCGATCTCCCCGGCTGTGTCTCGACGGGACGCACAGCCGCCGAGGTGGAAGCGAGCATGCGGGAAGCGGTAGAGGGGCACATCGAGGAGCTCCGCCTGGCTGGCCTCCCGATTCCTCGTCCCACGACGGCCGCCGGGTATGTCGAGGTCCTAGCTTCCTCCTAGTTCCTCCTAAACTGGGAGGAACGGCGATCGACCGGGTGAAACGGGCGAGGAGCAGGAACGAGGAAGGGCTAGCCGGCGCGGTCGAAAACGCGAACCTCCTTCGCGAGGCGAGAGCCAAGATGATCGCGCTCGACCTCCAAGTCATAGCGCGCCTGGAGGTTCAGCCAAAAGCGATCGCTGGTGCCGAAGTAACGTGCGAGCCGAAGGGCCGTATCGGCGGTGATGGCGCGCGTCCCGTGGACGATCTCGTTGATGCGGCGGGGCGGAACGCTGATGTCGTGGGCCACACGGTATTGCGAGACGCCGAGCGGCTCGAGGAAATCGGCGGCGAGGACTTCGCCTGGATGAATCGGGGCCAGTTTACGAGTTGCCATGGTATCACGCATCAGTGGTAGTCAACGATCTCAACGTCATGGACATTGCCGTCCTTCCAATGAAAGCAGACGCGCCATTGATCGTTGACACGAATGCTGTGCTGACCCTCTCGATCGCCGCGTAGCCTCTCCAGCCGGTTGCCGGGCGGCACACGGAGGTCGTCGAGCGTCTCTGCCGCGTCGAGCGCGACCAGCTTGCGAAGCATCACCCGGAGCAGGTCGCTCGGGAACCGACGGACGCGCTCTCTGGCAAACAGCCGGGCAGTGTCCCGATCGGCAAAGCTCTGGATCACCGTGAATAATAGCGGCCGGCGTTATTAACGGCAAGCGTTATTAACGCGGACCGGACCAAATCGTTGCGGTTGGAAGTGGACAGGAGCGCTCGAGACTGATCCGTTCGCGCCTCTATCGCCGTGCGATCATCTCGGACGCGGGAGCGAGCCCTGCCTCGAGCATGAGCATGAGCAGGAGCTATGAGAAACTGCTCAGCGCCGCCCCGCACTTCGGCTCACGGCTCATGCTCAAGCTCCCGCTCACGGCAGGGCTCGGGCAAAGATCCGAGATGCCCGCAAGCCACGCTTGCGCCCTCACGGCAAACGGCTGCGCTCCGCGTCGCATGACCCGGGAGCGTCAGCCGCCTACGCCGCGAGACAGGTAGGTCAAAGCGAGCGTGTTGAGTGATACGCCTTCCTGATCGGCTCGAGCCGCCATGGCCTGGTGTAGTGACCTCGGCATGCGGAGGCGCAGTTGCCCGCTGTAAACCGGCTGCAGGTGCGGCGCCGGAATGCGAGACCCTTCCCGCTCGAGCGCGGCGATCGATTCACGGATGACGCGCCGCAATCCACGAATGGCCTCGGCCTCCGATGATGCGAGCCACGAGAGATCGGGCCATTCGGGCGACGTCGCCACGTACTCGCCGTCTTCGCTGCTCCACGCGACTACCGCACTGTAATGCGGAACGTCGGCCAGGCTGCGAGTCCGCGCACGGCGTCGTTTCGGGTTAGCCACGTCGTCATCCCTCGCCGAGTTGGTCGATCAACCGAATGATTTGGCGGACTTGGTACGGTTTCGCCTTGCCATCGCCTCGCTCTTGAAGGACGACAAGAGCCATCGTTCCGGGCCGTTTGTAGATGCGGTGCGAGCCGCTCGCCGAGCGGGCGAGGGTCCACCCGAACGCCTCGGCGAGAGCGCATGCCTCCGAGAATCGCAGCCCGGCCGGATTGGCTCTCGCCCTGTTTAGAAGGTCGAGCCTGGCTCATCGGCGCAACCGGTCGGCGTCGCGCCGCTTATCTGAATGGTACCACAACCGGTACCACGGGTCAACGGGGATGGAGGGGGGCTTGGACGGGGTTCCGGGCACTCCATATGGTGCGAGATGGCCGGCGAAGACCCACCATCAATCGCTTTCCCGGCGTACCTCAGGCACGCTCGCACGTGCTTTCTCGAGCCGTTTTGGCGAGGTCCACGACCCGGAATCGTACGCCACCGTGAGTAGTTCGCGGCTCTATCGCCGTGCGATCGTCTCGGACACGGGAACGAGCCCTGCCTCGAGCATGAGCATGAGCAAGAGCTATGAGAAACTGCTCAGCGCCGCCCGGTACCTCCGGCTCGCGGCTCATGCTCAAGCTCTTGCTCACGGCAGGGCTCGGGCAAAGATCCGAGATGCCCGCAAACCACGTTGCGCCCTCAAAGGAAACGGCGGCTGGGCTCCGCGTTGCGTGAACCCGGCGGCTTTTCGCGCCGTGAACTGGCTCGTATCCTTCTACTAGCCCGAGAACACGAGTCGATCCTCCTGAGAAGCTGGTATGAGTACTTCGCCGATTGAGCCGCGGCCCGCCTTCGCGACGGCAGTGCGTCTGTCGGCAAGAACTCTGACCGTGGATCTCGCGGACGGGCGCAGCATCGCGGTGCCGCTCACGTGGTACCCTCGCCTTGCCGCCGCAACCGACGCGGAGCGCAACAATTGGCGACTCATCGGACGTGGAGAGGGGATTCATTGGCCCGACCTCGACGAGGATATCAGCGTCGAGAACCTCCTCAGCGGTGCGCAATCCGGTGAGAGCCAACGGTCCTTCAGCAGTTGGCTTGCGTCTCGACGACCGGCGTCGTGACGAGCGGATTGAGCGCGAGGCGAGAGCCAAGATGATCGCGCTCGACCTCGAGGTCGTAGCGCGCTTGGAGGTTCAGCCAACGCGGCTCTGGCACCCTTCCAGGTCCTAGTTTTCTCCTAGTTCCTCCTAAACTAGGAGGTCCTTGGCGGATGGCCGCCCAACTACTAGATTGGTAGAAACTAGTAGCAAACTAGGACTTTGCCCGCCAAGGTTGGTTAAATGAAGATCCCAGTTAGACCTCCGGCCTTCGTCGACACCTTGGCGAGCCTGTTCGCCACTGGCGATGACCCGCAGAGGTTCGCGAACCTGGTCAAACGCCTCGGGCCCGCACCGGGCGGGCGTTACCGCCATTGGGACACCTTTCGGCACAGTCCGCCGCTCACCGGATACCCCACTGAAGAACAGTGGCTGGCCGTCAAGCTCGCGCGCCAAGCTCTCTATCGACCGCTGCCATTGAAGGATGCTTCCGGGCACGCCTTCCAATTCGCGATTCCGACACCGGCGCTGGAAATGTTGCACCAGATCGACCGTGACGCCGGCGGCAACATTCAGGGAAGCGAGCAGGTGACCAATCCGGCGACGCGCGACACGTACTTGTTCAAATCGGTCGTCGAGGAAGCGATCACCTCGAGCCAGCTGGAGGGGGCGTCCACGACTCGTAAGGTGGCGAAGGCGTTGATTCAAGAAGGCCGCCGCCCCCGCGACCGCAGCGAGCAAATGATAGTGAACAACTATCAAGGCATGCTCTATGTCCGCGACTTCTTCGAGAAGCCGCTGACTCCGGACGTCGTGCTGTCGCTGCAGAAGATTCTCACCGTGGATACGCTCGACGATCCGAGCGCCGCGGGCCGCTTTCGACTGGCGGACGAGGACATCGTCATCGAGGATGAAACTGGGGTTCGGCTCCACACCCCGCCGCCGGCCAAACAACTCGAGGAACGGATGGAAAGGATGTGCGCCTTTGCCAACGGCGACACTCCCGAGGAGTTCATTCCTCCAGCGATTCGAGCCATCATCCTCCATTTTTGGCTCGCCTACGACCATCCTTTCGTCGACGGGAACGGCCGAACGGCGCGCGCGTTGTTCTACTGGGCGATGGCGCGCAACGGCTACTGGCTCTGCGAGTACGTGTCAATCTCGCGAATCCTGAAGAAGGCGCGTGGCCAGTACGCGCGGTCATACCTGTATTCCGAGACCGACGACAATGACCTGACGTACTTCATCCTATATCAGCTTCGGGTGCTTTTGCGGGCGATCGACGATCTGCACTCGTATCTGGCACGGAAGGCGGTGGAGATGCACGAGGCCGCGGAACTGGTTCGTCGAGCGTCACTCGACCATGAGACGCTGAATGAACGACAGCTGGCGCTCATCAATCACGCGCTCAACAAGCCAGTCGCGCGATACACGGTCGAGTCACACCGAATCTCGCACGGCGTGAGCTACGAGACCGCCCGGAGCGATCTGCTCAAGCTGGTCAACCTGGGACTCGTGGACCAGCGAAAGATTGGAAAGGCGCACGTGTTCGTGCCGGCCGGAGATCTTCGTGATCGCCTGAAGGCCAAGGCTCGAAGGGCCAAGCCTTGATCCGCCAGATCGGGCGCTGGCTGCGGGGCTTCCCTGGAGGCTGACCCGATGCGCAAAGAACCAGGCACTGACGCGGATTCCGCCGCTGGACTGAGCGCCCGTGTACCGTGGCACGTCGTGGATGTTCAGCCCGCCGGCGGCTATCGCCTCTTCGTGACGTTCGCGGACGGAACGCGCGGTGAAGTGGATTTATCCCGCCTCGTTGCGAGCGACGAGGCCGGGGTATTCGAACAGCTCCGCGACCCCGCCATGTTTGCGCGCGTCGGCGTTGCTCACGGTGCCGTGACGTGGCCGAACGGCGTCGATCTCGCGCCGGACGCGATGTATGATGAGATCAGAACCAAGAACAGTTGGGTGCCATGAGCCGATACGTGATTCTCATCGAACCGACAGACTCCGGCTTCTCGGCGTACTTGCCGGATCTCCCCGGCTGCGTGTCGACCGGACGCACGGCGGCCGAGGTCGAGGCGAACATGCGGGAAGCGGTGGAGGGGCACCTCGAGGAGCTCCGCCTGGCTGGCCTCCCGACTCCTCGTCCCACGACGGCCGCCGGGTATGTCGAGGTCCTAGCTTCCTCCTAGTTCCTCCTAAACTGGGAGGAACGGCGATCGACCGGGTGAAACGGGCGAGGAGCAGGAGCGAGGAAGGGCTATCCCGCGCGGTCGAAAACGCGAACCTCCTTCGCGAGGCGAGGGCCGAGGTGATCGCGCTCGACCTCCAAGTCATAGCGCGCCTGGAGGTTCAGCCAAAAGCGATCGCTGGTGCCGAAGTAGCGTGCCAGCCGAAGGGCCGTATCGGCGGTGACGGCGCGCGTCCCGAGGTGCGCCGTTTAGGCTGCAGCACAGGGAGTCGGGACCAGAAGTCGAGTCTGGCCTATTTAAGGGAACGGCGTATCTTTAAATAACCGTCTGCCTTATTTAAATCCCCTTCCTTGGCGCCCGAATGCGACGAGGACCGACCGGCGAGTATCTCACCGTCTCGAATGTCGGAGGCGAGCGCGTCCGCGCGTTTCTGCCGGCCCCGCTACCACCCAAGCCGCCGCTCGCCATCGACGCTGCGCTTCGCGACCGTCTCGACGCCGCGCTGCTCGCCGTCGGCCGGTTGGACAGCATCACGACGCTGCTGCCCGATACGCAGCTCTTCTTATATATGTACGTTCGGAAGGAAGCCGTGCTGTCCTCCCAGATCGAGGGGACGCAGTCCTCGCTCTCCGATCTCCTGCTCTTCGAGGCCGACGAGCTTCCCGGTGTGCCGCTCGACGACGTCACCGAGGTCTCGAACTACGTCGCGGCGATGGAGCACGGCCTGGCCCGCATCCGCGGTGGTTTTCCCATCTCCACGCGCCTGATCCGCGAGATTCACAAGGTCCTCATGAAGCGAGGGCGCGGATCCGACCAGCAACCTGGCGAGATTCGGCGCTCACAGAACTGGATCGGTGGATCGCGACCTGGGAATGCCGTCTTCGTTCCGCCGCCCGCCGAGCACGTCGGGGACGCCCTCAGCTCGCTCGAGAAGTGGATCCATGGTCACCCCGAACGCACGCCGACCATCGTCAAGGCGGCGCTGGCGCACGTCCAGTTCGAGACGATCCATCCCTTTCTCGACGGCAACGGCCGCGTGGGTCGTCTCCTCGTGACGCTCCTTTTGTGTTCCGATGGCGCGCTGAGCGAGCCGCTGTTGTACGTCAGCCTTTACCTCAAGAAGCATCGGGCGCGGTACTACGAGCTGCTCGACACTGTTCGGAAGGATGGCGATTGGGAGGAGTGGCTCGGCTTCTTTGCCGACGGGGTGGAGTCGAGCGCTTCCGGCGCCGTCGACACGGTTCGGCGCCTCGTGCATCAGGCGGACAGCGACCGCGCTCGGGTGCAGGCGCTGCGGCGGATCGCCGGCAGCGCGCTGCGAGTGTTCGACGTCCTGCGGCAGCGTCCCATCGCGCCTGCCGCGGCGATCGCGAAACTGAGCGGCGTCTCCCAGCCGTCTGTGAACACATCACTGGCGGCGCTCGGCGAACTCGGGATCGTCCGCGAGATTACCGGCCGTCGCCGCGGGCGTGTCTTCACCTACGCGAAGTACCTCGCGATCCTGAGCGAAGGCACGGAGCCGTTGCGCTCGTGACTCATGGGTGAGACCCGCGTCGACCTGCTCCACCTCCTCCAGGATCTCGCCGACGCGTATCCGGGCGACCTGCACGAGACGATTCTCACCGAAATCATCGCCAACGCGCTCGATTCCGGCGCGACGCGTGTCCGATTGGTGACCGATTTGAGCGCGCAGGCGCTCACGGTCATCGACGATGGCACGGGCATGCGACGCGCGGATCTGCGCCGCTTCCACGATCTCGGAGCGAGCACCAAGACGCGTGGCCAGGGCATCGGCTTCGCCGGCGTCGGGATCAAGCTCGGGCTGCTCGTGAGCGACGAGGTGATCACCGAGTCGCGCCGAGGCAAGGAGCACATCAGCACGACGTGGATGCTCACCACGCGGCGGCGCGCGCCGTGGCACTGGACGCCGCCGGCGGGTCTGGTCGCCGAGCGGGGCATCGCGGTGCGACTACGCCTGACCAACGCGCTCTCGCCACTCATCGATTCAGGATTCCTCGAGGCCGCCGTTCGCCGCCACTTCGAGCCGCTGCTCGATCCGTTCTTCGACGATCTGCTGCGGAAGCACTACCCGAACGGCATACGATTCGAGATCAATGGAAATGAGCTGGCGCTAGGCGGCGTTCTCGAACGCGACGAGCGGGAGGTCGCGCCGGTCGCCGTGCGACTGGCGGGCAAGCGCAAGCCATCCGCCGTCGGCTATCTGGTGCGCAGCGACGAGCCGGTCGCCGAGGACCGGCGCGGCGTCGCCATCAGCACTTTTGGAAAGGTGATCAAGCGCGGTTGGGACTGGCTGGGCATGATGCCGGCGGTCGCCGACCGCGTGAGCGGATTGATCGAAGCGCCGGATCTGGCGGCGTCGCTCACGTTGAACAAGGCCGACTTCCTGCGCAGCGGACCGCGCGGCGCGAGCTTCCTCGCCTATCGCAAGGCGATGCAGGAAGCCGTGAGCGCGCAGCTCACGCAGTGGGGTGACGCCGAGCGTGGGGATCTCCCGCGGCAACGTCGCGTGGCGCGTCCGATCGAGCGTGACATGGAGTCGGTGCTCGCCGGGCTTGCCGACGAGTTTCCGCTGCTCGCAATGCTCGTGAAGCGAGCGGCGGGCGGGCCGCACAAGCTCCGCGTCGGACGCGCGCGGGCGCCCGAAGCGGATCCGTCGACCATCGACATGTTCGCCGTGCCGCCCGCGCCGGCTGAACCGCCGCCACCGGAAATCTCAACCGAGGAACCGGCTTCGACGGAATCACCCGCGGCGGAAACGCCCCCCCCAACGCGCCGTCCCGCGGAGGTCGGAATGCCGGGGACCGACGGGCGACGGCAGCCGACCCGCTTGGGACTCCGCATCGAATTCGAGTCGCGGGCAGACGATCCGGAGCTGGGACGTCTCGTCGACACGACGATTTGGGTGAACGACGCTCATCCCGCGTACCGGCGCGCGGCGGCGTCGCGCGCCGAGGGATACCACGTGGCCTTGGCGGTCGCGCTCGCGCTCGGCAAGGTCGCGGTGGATTCGACGCGTGAACGGGAGTTCGTGTTGGAGTTTCTCGCGCGGTGGGGGGAGGCGCGCGGGAGAACGCGTTGACGGCGCCGCTGACGAACGGCGCGAACTAAGTAGGGGCGCGACTAAGTAAGGGCGCGGAAGCCAAGAAGCGCGAAAGGCGCGACTGACAAACGGCGTCCGGCAGTCGCGCCCTTCGCGCAGTTCGTCATTTGCGCCCAGTCAGGTGCGTCGTTAGGCCCGTCGTCAGTCAGCTGCGCCCCTTAAGGGTGAGACTCTGTCTACGGGTACGAGCTCCACGGATACGAGACTTCGGCCCCTTCCATCCTTTACCGGGAGGTTCCCTTAGTCAAGGATAAGTACTAACCTTGACTAAGCCCACCGAGGGGTGCAAGGTGCCCGGCCGCCTTCTGTCTCGTACCTGGATGCACGATCCGCTCCTTCACGCGCCGGCGAAGTATCGACGCGCGTGCCGGTATCAGGCGTACGTCCCCGACCGGGTCGCCGACCTCGACATCAGCTTGCCCGCGGACACGCTCGGCGCCGTGTCGGAGGCGGAACACGCGGTTCGCGATCTCAACGAGTCCGGTCATCCGGCATTCGCGCCCCTCGCCAGGTTGTTGCTGCGCACCGAATCGATTGCGTCGTCGAAAGTCGAGGGCTTGCAGGTCGGAGTGCGGGAGCTCGCGCGCGCCGAGGCGCGCGTCGAAGGCGGAGGTCGCGCGAGTCAGACGGCGATCGACATCCTCGCGAACATCGACGCCATGGAGCTCGCGATTCGAGAGGCCGCCTCGGTCAAGCGGTTCGGCGTCAAACAGATCGTCACGATCCATCATCGCCTGATGCAGAATGCGCCGAACGCGAAGGTCGCCGGCCGGCTGCGAACGCAACAGAATTGGATCGGCGGCAACGACTACAACCCGTGCGGCGCGGACTTCGTGCCGCCCCCTCCTGACGAGATCGACGGCCTTCTCGCCGACCTGTGCGCCGCCGTGAACGACGACGTATTTCCGCCGCTCGTGCAGGCGGCGCTGGTGCACGCGCAGTTCGAGACGATTCATCCATTCGATGACGGCAACGGTCGAACGGGGCGAGCGCTGATCCACGTGGTCTTGCGCCGTCGTGGGCTCGCTCCGGCGTACGTGCCGCCGATCAGCGTGATGTTCGCCAAAGGGACGCGACCGGTACATCGGTGGGTTGACAGCGTTCCGGAAGATGTCAGGGACCGACGGCGTAGTCGCCTGGATCGATCATTTCGCCGGCGCGGCAGCGATGGCGTCACATCTCGCGCGGGCCTACCTCGAGGCCGTGCAGTCGCTGACGACTCGCTGGCGCACGAAGCTGCAACGTCACTCGGCGCCGCGCGCCGATGCCGCCGCCTGGTTGCTCATCGACCTGTTGCCGGCGCACCCGGTCATCACCGCGCAGGCGGCCATCTCGGCGCTCGGGAAGACCAAGCCAACGGTGTACCAAGCCATTCAGCAGTTGGCCGACGCCGGCGTCCTCGTTCCGCTTTCGAGCTCAGCGCGAAACAGATCGTGGGAAGCGACGGGGTTGTTGGACCTGCTTGGGGGGTTGGAGGCTGGGCGACTGCCGGCGGACATCGGAAGAGCAGAAAAGCGTGATTGACGGCGCCGCTGCCGAACGGCGCGAACTAAGCAGGGGCGCGACTAAGTAAGGGCGCGGAAGCCAAACTGCGCGAAAGGCGCGACTGCCAGACGGCGTTCGGCCGTCGCGCGCTTCGCGCAGTTCGGCATTCGCGCCCGGTCAGGTGCGCCGTTAGGCCCGTCGTCAGTCAGCTGCGCCGTTATGGGTTCCTAATGGCGCTGCACGTTGTCCCTGATTCGCGCGACTCGCTCCTTCATTCGGGCGCGGATTGCCTCGACCGTCAGCCGCCGATCTCGCTTCGCCCACGCGCGCGCAAACTGGTCGGCGCGAAAGACGCCCAATCCGTCCACGACGATGCCGCCCCGCCCGTACCAATCGCGTCCGGCCGGCGCCCATGCAACGCTCGCCATCTCGTCGCACCAATCCGACGGATGTGAAATCCAGATTGCCTCGGCCGACTCCGTACGGAGTCGCGCCGCGAGCGATTGGATGTGCCCGGGTTGTGGGGCTCGCTCGACGACGACGATCACGCGCCGCGCTTCGCCGGATCGAGCGACATCGACGACGGAAATCGCCTCACTGTCAGTCGTCACGGCGAAACCTGCCCGGGCGAACATGACGCCGGTCGGCCGGCTCGAGAACACCGGCGTCGACCAACTGCCCTCGGGCGCCGGTCGCTCGCGCACCGCCGATCGGGCGCGAGACCACGCCGGGTGCGCGGCGAACGGATCCGGCGAATCTCGATCCCACCGTACGTCACGCATGTCGTTCGGAAGGAACCATCGCTCGATCTTCTTCGAGTAGAACCAGCGCCTCGGATAACGGGTCGCGAGCGGCGTTGGATTGCGACCGACACGGTCGCCGAGCGCCTCGTCGACGATGTTCTCCGCGACGTCGCCGCGGGCCCAGCGCATCGGACTGTCGGAGAACGATCCGTCGCCGCGCAGGAATCGCTCGACGTCCGCGGCAAACGCGATGCGCAACCGCGGCCACGCCGAGCGAGCCGCGTCGGTCGAGTCGGCCGGGAGCACGCACACGTCGGCGCCGCCTCGACGGAGCTTCAGTGATTCGGTTCGGCCGTCGACCAGAGATTCGTCGACACGATAGATGAAGCGCTCGTGCACGCCGCGCACGTGGTAGAGGTCGACCACGCGGGCCGCGCGGAGGATCGACGCGTGACGCTCCGCTTCGCGCGCCTCGGCTCGTTGGGCGATGGTCGCCGCGACGTCGGCCGTGTGAATGGCGGCGTGCACCGGGCACCGCCATTCATCGCGCTCGCTCGTTCGCGAGACCAACA
The DNA here is from genome assembly GCA_963736315.1 of uncultured Gemmatimonadaceae bacterium. Lineage (GTDB taxonomy): Bacteria > Gemmatimonadota > Gemmatimonadetes > Gemmatimonadales > Gemmatimonadaceae > JAQBQB01. The sequence goes on from CAVTOB010000003.1 coordinate 1,626,281, forward strand.
ACGGTTGCCCAGCCGACCAGCCGCCGGGTGACGCCCACTCTTCCGTCGCCCGCACTTCGATCCATGGCACGCGCGATTCCATGAGCGCGCGCGCCTTGTCGGCCGAAACGGCGTTCGTCACGACGACCTCGATCGCGGCGAGGGCGACGCGGTCCCGAAGAAGGATCAAATCAGGCCGTCTCGCGTTGCCGATTCGGTACTCGACGAGGACCTCGTTCCATCCGTTCACCCAGAGACTCTCACGCCGCTCGTCGCACTCGGCTCCCGGCGCTCCCGCGCAGCGTTCTATGATTGAAAGACGAGCGTCGTCCGCGCTCGCGCGGCGGAGGGCCGACGCGAGGGCAAGCTTGCAATCGAGATGGAGCGCCGTTTCGGGATTGGTCGAGGCGCACACGGCGCCAGGGTCGTGCGCCGCGTGGTGGTGCCGAACGGCGCCGAGCTTGAGCGTGACGTGTCGGCCGCATTGCGGACAAACGGCCGGCGGACGACGTCGCGGTGGGAGCGACGCGAAGTCGGAGAGGTGTCGCGGCGTGCCGTCGACAAGGACCCAGGCGAGGGCGACGGACATCGAGCTAGAATGCTAGAGAGGGACGGATTACGCCAGCTCCGTCCCCGGCCGAACTGTATAGAAGAACGGGGATATCTATGCACGTCCGGCTCGACATGTATAGTAAAGTGCTGTTTCCTATACATATCAGTCGCGCGCCAGCAGGGACGGCGCCGTTGCCGAACGGCGCGAACCAAGTAGAGGCGCGACTAAGTAAGGGCGCGGAAGCCAAGAGGCGCGAAGGGCGCGACTGCCGAACGGCGTTTGGCAGTCGCGCCGTCGCGCAGTTCGGCATTTGCGCCCGATCAGGTGCGCCGTTCGGCCCGTCGTCAGTCAGCTGCGCCCCTTGGCCAGTGGAAGTCGCCGTCGCACGTGATCCGTTCGCGGCTCCATCGCCGTGCGACCGTCTCGGACACGGGAGCAAGCCCGGCCTCGAGCACGAGCATGAGCATGAGCTATGAGAAAATGCTCAGCGCCGCTGGGGCTCACGGCTCACGCTCAAGCTCCTGCTCACGGCCGAGCTCGGGCAAAGATCCGAGATGCCCGCAAACCACGTCGCACCTTCATGGCAACTTCCGAGGAGCGCCGCTGCCGAACGGCGCGAACCAAGTTGGGGCGCGACCAATTAGAGGGCCCATGAGGAGTTTCCGGGCACCCCACATACCGCGCGACGGGCAACGAAGACCCGGCATCGGGTTCCCCTCACTTCACCACATGGAGCACTTGCTTCGCGTACTGCGCACCGTTGCCCACTCGACCCTCGACCGCGTAGTCGCCGGGCTGGGCGAACCTCACGCGAAAATCGTACGTCTCACCGATGCTCACGCGCTGCCGCGAGAGGCGCGGTTGTCGCTGCCACGGCGGCAAGTCGAAACCGTCCTTGGCGAGCGGAACCCAGAACAGCGACGCACCGTCCTTCCCCGTGAGCCACAGCTCGGCGAAGGGATTGTCGAGCGTGATGTTCATCAACCGAACGCGGTATGGCTTCCCGGCGTGCAGCGTCAGCGCCGGCGGCGAGGTGCTTCCGTTGAGAATCGGTGAATCCGAGGGGTCGGTCCCCGACTGGAAGATCAGATCGGTCTCGGGGTCCCACGTCTCGTTGCTGTCGAGCACGACGATCGGTCCGTAGAGCCCGTGGCTCTGCTGCCTCAAGTCATTGATGTGCGTGTGGTACATGAAGCTGCCCGCGCGCGGCGGCGTCACCGTCACCTCGAACGAATCGCGCGGCATGATCATCGGCGACAACATGCCCGCGTTGCTGCTGAGCCCCGCCACGCCGTCGTAGTAGCTGTCGATCTCGAGGCCGTGCCAGTGCACCTGCGACGGTTCGGTCGAGCGATTGATGACCCAGATGCTCGTCGGCTTGCCCTTGTGCAGGATGATCGGCGGTCCAGGCCACTGCACGGCGTTCGCCGCCGGGACTTCATTGCCGCGCGCCAGTGCGTAGCCGAACCGCCGCGCCGTATCGCCCGGCTGAGAGTCGGTCTGAATGTAGAGTCTCGAGCGCTCGCGAGGACCGTTGTACGGCGTCCACGTCGCCTTCGGTCTGATGTGTATCGCGAGCACGAGGCCACCCATGCCTTTCTCGGCGTGGTTGTCCATCGCGTGGCCCTGCTGCATCGCGCCCACGTCCGGCGCCGAAAACAGCTCAGCCGCGCGCGCGGAGTCGGACTCCATGGCGTCGCCCAGGGTCGGATTTGGAACGACGTGATAGTTGAGGTGGCAGTGAAAGATCCAGGAGCCCGGCCGGTCGGCGAACCACGAGACGTCCATCGTCGTGCTTTCGTCCATGAGCTCCGTCACGCCCATGCGCTCCTGCGCTTTCCAGTAGAGCGTGTCGCGCTGAAGGTCGCCGCGCGCGGTGACGCGAAAGTAGAACCCGTGCAGATGAAGCGGATGAACGTCGGCCGTGGTGTTGATGAACCTCCAGTGCACGGAGTCGCCCTGGTTGTACTCCAAGCGTTCGCTGTAGGGCCAGGGCCGGCCGTTGAACATGAAGAACCCGTGCAAGAAGTCGGGGAAGCCCTCCTTGGTCTTTTTCGGGACGTACCACTGCACGACGAACACGCGGTCGGGTCGCGGCGCCGCGCCGGCAGGGTCGACGACGAGTGCGCCGCTCAACTGCGCATCGTCATACATCCGGTCGCCGAAAGCGGCGCCGGTCGTCGTGGCCCAGTAGAAGAACGTGCCGGCGTCGGCCGCCGTGAAAGTGGCTTCGCGCGTCGCGCCCACGGGTACGACGAGCGTGTCCATCATCGCGCGATGACGATCGGCGAGGCCGTGCACGACGAGCACGCCGCTCGTCGAGTTCGTGACGCTCGCATGCACGCGCGTGCCGGCCTTCACGCGAATCATCGGCCCGGGCATCTGGAGCGGTTTTCCCACTTCGCCGAACGCCTGAATCGTGACGGTCGGACCGCTCGGGCCGTATGGCTGCCAAGCCCCCTCGCGGGCGTCGAGTCGCACCTCGAGCGTGCCGTTCTTCGCGGCGCCGGCGGCGCTGCGGTTGTCGTTCGTCGCGATTGGCGGAAGCGGTGCGCGAAGGGAGGGGGGTGGGGCACCGTCGAAAGTCAACGCGGCCAGCATCAGCGCCGGCGCGAGCACCAGGTCGGCCTTCGTCATCGAAGCCTTGGAGGAGGTGCCCAACATTGTGGGCAGCGAGGCCCAAGCGCAAACGGCGCTTGTCTCGGCGCCCGTCTTACTCGGCGACGGCCACGCTCACCCGCGCGGCCCGCCGGCGGCCGAGCGCGAAAATGAAAACGCCGATGAGGTTCGCAACGACGAGCACCGCGACGATCTTCGCGGAAAACAGCCGCCAATCCGCCACGTCGATGATCGGAAAGATCGACAGCACCGAGTAGAGCACCGACATGCCGAGGCCGGCGAGCGCCGCGCCCTTGAGCCACAGCGGCGGCCGTTCCGCGAGGCGGCGCGCCGCGAACAGCGGGATCGAGAACATCGCGATGTACGCGAACGCGTAGAAGATGCCGCCCGCGTTCTCGAGCACCTGAAACGCCTCCTGCAATCCGACGCCCACCTGGCCCGCGAGCGTGAACGCGAGCGTGAGGCCGCCGACGAACAGAATCGAGTTCGTCGGCGTGAGATAGCGGGGATGCAGCCTGGTGAACCACTTCGGCAGGAGCCCGTCCCAGCCGGCGACCATCGGCAGGCGCGTCGTTCCCGCGAACATGAGCGACACGTTGCCGATCTGGCGCAGCATCAAGAGCGCGATCAGCAGCGGAGCGATCATCGACGCCACGCCCATGCCGCGAAATACGATCGTGAGCGTCTGCGGGATGGGACTCACCAGGTCGATCTGATCCTTCGGCACGAGCGCGACCACCGTGCTCGTGCCGAGGATGAACATCAGCGCGATGATCGGCGACGCGATCACGACCGATCGCCCGATCGTGCGCGCGGGATTCTTGCACTCGCCGGCGAGCAGCGCGACGTACTCGAACCCGCTCAGCGCGCCGAGCGCCATTTTGCCGAGGAGGTTCAGGTTGAGCGCGGTGAGCGGCGGCAGCGAGGCCGCGAACGGATGGAACTCCTTGATCTGCCCGCGGGCGAGCGCGACGAACGGCACAATGAGCAGCGCGGCGTACGTGAGGATCTGCGCGGTTCCACCGATGCTCTGCATCCATTTGCCGACGCGCATCCCGAACATCGCGAGCAGCGTGATGAACACGATCAGCGCGGCGCTCACGACCGGCGTGTACCAGGCCGCCCCGGTCAGCCGGACGGCGCTCGTCCCGACGAGATACGATAGGTTCGTCGCCATCATGACGCCGAACGTGGCGAGGATCAGGATCGCGAACGCCCACAGATTCCACGCCGTCACGAATCCGCCGAACTCGCCGAAGCCGACCGTCGCCCACTGATAGAGCCCGCCCTCGAGCGGCATGAGGCGATTCAGGTAGATGACCACCGCCGCCTGCGGGAGGTAGTAGAGCGCCATCGCGGCGAGCCAGAACACGACGTGGCCGGTGCCGAGCTTGGCGGCGGTGCCGACCCAGCCCGAGCCGACGATGAACATGATCTGCGTGAGGACGAGCGTCGGCAGACCGAGCTCCTTGCGGAGCTCCGGCGTACGCGCCTCGACCTCCCGCACGCGTTCGGCGGACGCGCTCTCGGGGATGCGCTCGGTACCGGCAGTCATCGAACCTCGTGAACCTCGTCGATCGGGCGAGGCGCTGAATCTACGGCCAGTACGCAGCCCCGCTACTTCGCGCGGCGCGCTGGTGCTTATCGCCCGAGCCCCGCGGAGGATGGCCCCACCCAGAGCCAACTTGCGAAAAGCGCCGCTGCCGAACGGCGCGAACTAAGTAGGGGCGCGACTGAGTAAGGGCGCGGAAGCCCAAAAAGGCGCGAAAGGCGCAACCGCCAAACGTCGTTCGGCAGTCGCGCCCTTCGCGCAGTTCGGCATTTGCGCCCAGTCAGGCGCGCCGTTCGTCCCGTCGTCAGTCAGCTGCGCCTTTAAGAACCACGGCTGGCGACCCAACGGCTCTTGCTGGCCCGATCGCCTCTCCGCAAGCATCTTCTCCGTGCTCCCTCCTTCTCCGTCACTCGGGAATGCCGCGATGCCGCTGCGTATCCGTCCGTGATCGACCGTCTCACAACCGCCCTTGCCGACCGTTACCGCCTCGAGCGCGAGCTCGGCGCCGGCGGGATGGCCACGGTCTACCTCGCGCAGGATCTCAAGCACGACCGCCACGTCGCCATCAAAGTTCTCAAACCCGAGCTGGCGGCCGTACTCGGCGCCGAGCGGTTCGTGGTGGAGATCAAGACGACGGCGGCGTTGCAGCATCCGCATATACTGCCCCTGTTCGATTCCGGCACGGCGGACGGATTTCTCTACTACGTCATGCCCTACATCCAGGGCGAGACGATCCGTGAGAAACTGAATCGCGAGACGCAGTTCGGGGTCGAGGAAGCCGTGCGGATCGCGCGTGAAGTCGCCGACGCGCTCGACTACGCGCACCGCCACGGCGTGATCCACCGCGACATCAAGCCCGAGAACATCCTGCTGCACGACGGGCGGCCGATGGTCATGGACTTCGGGATCGCGCTCGCCGTGAGCGCGGCCGCGGGTGGCCGCATGACGGAGACGGGCCTCAGTCTCGGGACGCCGCACTACATGTCGCCCGAGCAGGCGACGGCGGAGAAGGAGATCACGCCGCGGAGCGACATCTACTCGCTGGCGTCCGTGCTCTATGAAATGCTCGCCGGCCAGCCGCCGCACATCGGCGGGGCGGCGCAGCAGGTGATCATGAAGATCATCACCGACACGCCGCGCCCGGTGAATGAGCTGCGCAAGAACGTGCCGCCGAACGTCGTGGCGGCGCTGAGCAAGGCGCTGGAGAAGTTGCCGGCCGATCGCTTCGAGAACGCCAAAGCGTTCAGCGACGCGTTGGCGAACCCGACGTTCGCCACGACGACGGGTGGTGTCGTACCGATGACGCGAGTGTCGGGCGTGCCGCGTCGGTTGTTCTGGGCGACGGTTGGCGTCGCCCTCATGTCCTTGGCCGGCTTCGTGTGGAGCGTGCGGCGACCAGCGGGGGGCGGCGCTCGCGAGCTGACCCGCCTCAGTCTCGCGTTTCCCGACAGCCAGCAGGTGACGGGCGACGGCTTTTTCCGACTCGCCCTGTCTCCCGACGGGCGAGCGATTGCGTATGTCGGGCCCGGAACATCCGCGTCGAGCACGAGACTTTGGGTCCGCCGGCTCGACCAACTGCGCGCCAGCCCGCTCGCCGGGACCGATGGCGCGATGAATCCGTCGTTCTCGCCTGATGGCAAGCACATCGCGTTCGTCAGCGGCACTCCCCGCGCCGTGCGCGTCATTCCCGTGGGCGGCGGACCGGCCATCATGCTCACCGATAGCGGGGTGGATCGGGGCGGGTTGTCGTGGTGCAGCGACGGGTACATCTACTACGACGGGAGTCTTGCCGGAGATGGGCTCGCACGCGTCCGCGAGACCGGCGGCAAGCCCGAGCCGGCCTCGACGCCCGATTCGGCCACCGAACGCTTTCATATAAATCCGTCCGCGCTGCCCAACGGTCGTGGCGTGATCTTCACCATCGCGCGCGGCGGCGGGCTTCCGACGTTCGACGTCGGTGTGCTGGATACGAGAACGCGAAAGCATCACGTCCTCGTACACGGAGCGGTTGGACGCTACGCCGCATCGGGACACCTCGTGTACCTGACGGCTGACGGAACGATGATGGCCGCTCCGTTTGATGCCGGCGCACTGCGTGTCACCGGGGAAGCCGTTCCCGTCGCCGAAAACGTCGCCGTCCGAGCGCTTTCACGCGCCGACGTCGCGATCTCGGCGAGTGGAACGCTGCTGTACGCCGCGGGACGAGTGATCGGCGGGAACGGCGAACTGGCATGGGTGGCGCGCGACGGAAAGGCAACCGCGGTCGACTCTAGCTTCGCGCACTTCTTCATCGGCCGGGTGCGACTCTCGCCTGATGGGCGGCAGGCGGCGGTGTCGGCCGCGGAAAATGTCGGCTCCCGAACGCTGTGGGTGAAGCAACTCGATCACGGCCCCGCCACAAAGATCGATGCCAGTGCGGGTCCGCAGTCCTGGTCGCCGGACAGCAAGCTTCTCTTGGCGAGCGCACCCGGCGGACTCCTTCTGGCGCGGTCGGACGGCAGTGCGCCGCCGACCGCGCTCGTTACCGGGCATACCGCGCCGAGCTTCGCCGAGATCTCGGCGGACGGCAAGTGGATCGTGTACGTCGAAGGCGACAACATCCGCGGGATGCGTTTCGGCGCGGACACGACCAAGCTGCTGCTCGTCGAAGGGCCGCGCCAACAGTCGCCCACGGTGTCACCAGACGGACGTTGGCTCGCCTACTCGTCGGAGGAATCCGGGCGCGCCGAGGTGTACGTGCGTCCGTTCCCCGACACGAAGGCCTCCAAGCGCCAGGTCTCGGTGGCCGGAGGCGCGTCACCGCGTTGGTCGCGCGATGGACGCGAGCTGTTCTTCGTCGACGAGTCGCGGCACATGGTCGCTGTTCCCGTCGCGTCGGGTCAGACGCTCGTCCTGGGCGAGCCAAAGCAGCTGTTCGACCTGTCCGCGAACTACTCGATCGTCAATGGGTTCGACGTCGCGCGGGACGGCCGCTTTCTGATGATTCGGCCGGTCGGCTCGGCCGCTGCGCTTCGGGAGGAGATCGTCCTCGTGGAGAATTTCTTTCAGGATCTCGAGGGCAAGGTAAAAACGAAGTGATCGGGTCACGACAGGAGCGCTCAAGTTTGTTCCGTTGGCGGCTCTATCGCCGTGCGATCGTCTCGGACGCGGGAGTGAGCCCTGCCTTGAGCATGAGCATGAGCAAGAGCTATGAGAAAATGCTCAGCGCCGCCCCGGCACCTCGGGCTCACGGCTCATGCTCGAGCTCCTGCTCACGGCCGAGCTCGGGCAAAGATCCGAGATGCCGCAAACCGATGACCACTTCCGAACAGCGCCGCTGACGAACGGCGCGAACTAAGTAGGGGCGCGACTAAGCAACGGCGCGGAAGCCAAGGGGCGCGAACGGCGCGACTGCCAAACGCCGTTCGGCACGCGCGCCCTTCGCGCAGTTCGGCATTTGCGCCCAATCGGGTGCGCCGTTCGTCCCGTCGTCAGTCAGCTACGCCCCTTAAGCGCGATCGCGGACTTCGTTCGCGAGGCGATGGCCTCGAGTCCGGTACAGGAACTGGAACCCTCCCCCCGCGTGGGACATATTGGCGGACGTGGCGACAACGCCGGCCCCAGAGCACCTCTCCCGCCTCTCCGCTGAACTGACCGGCCGCTATCGCATCGAGCGCGAGCTCGGCGCCGGCGGGATGGCCACCATCTATCTCGCCCACGACACCCGGCACGACCGGCGAGTCGCCATCAAGGTTCTGCGCCCGGAGCTGGCGGCGGTCGTCGGCGCGCAGCGGTTTCTCACCGAGATCCGGACGACCGCCAACCTCCAGCATCCGCACATCCTGCCGCTGTTCGACTCGGGCGAGGTGGACGGCACCGTCTTCTACGTCATGCCGTACGTCGAGGGCGAATCGCTGCGCGACCGGTTGGATCGAGAAAAGCAGTTGCCGATCGACGACGCGCTCCGCATCGCCACCGAAGTCGCGGGCGCGCTCGACTACGCGCACCGGCGCGGTGTCATTCACCGCGACATCAAGCCGGAGAACATTCTCCTGCACGACGCTCAGGCGTTCGTCGCCGACTTCGGCATCGCGCTCGCCGTCGCGAACACCGGCGACGGCCGGCTCACCGAAACGGGCATGAGCCTCGGCACGCCCAAGTACATGAGCCCCGAGCAAGCGATGGGCGAGCGCACCGTCGACGCGCGCGCCGACGTGTACGCGCTCGGCTGCGTCGTCTACGAAATGATCACGGGCGAGCCGCCATTCACGGGGGCGACGGCGCAGGCGATCGTCGCCAAGGTGCTCACCGATGCGCCACGCCCGATGCGCGACGTGCGGCGTTCGGTTCCGGCGCAGGTCGACGACGCGGTGGCGACAGCGCTCGAGAAGTTGCCGGCGGATCGCTTCACGAGCGCCGCCGCTTTCGCAGCAGCCCTCACCGGACCAGGCGACGCACGTCCCGGGCGGCGGCGCAAGGCGCGTTGGCTCGGGGCTGATCGGACCGCGGTGCTTGCCGCCACCTTGGGAGTCACGACGCTACTCGCGGTCGGCTGGGGTATCGCGCAACGCTCGTCGCGATCGACGCCCCGCTCCGCGCCGCTGATGCGTTTGCAATTCCCGGTTGAGATGGCGCGGATGTCGACGGGCGGCGTCTTGGCGATAACGCCGGATGGCTCGAAGATCGTGACGATCGAGTTTCTGCCCGGCGGGCTGCAAACGCATCTCGTGGTCCACCCGCTCGATCAGAGCGCGCCGACCCCCATCGTCGGAAGCGAAGGAGGACTGTCACCGTTCTTCTCTCCGGACGGCGCGTGGGTCGCTTGGGCGGCCGGCTCGCGTCTCATGCGCGCGCGTGTCGATGGGGGGCCGGGTGGCGCGATCGCGAGCCTCGTGACCGACCTTGGCACATCCGATTTCGTAGACAGCGGCGCGTGGACTGACGACGGCATCATCGTCTTCACGAGTCGAGGAGGCCGGCTCTATCGGGTGAACGCAGGTGGCGGAGCCGCCGAGGGAATCGCCTCGTCGATCGCTTCCGGCGTCAACCTCCCCGTGGCGCTTCCGGGTGGAAAACGGGTGCTCATCAGCATCGAGAAGAACACCGCGGACTACGAGATGGTCGTGCTCTCCACTGACCGTGGCGAGCAACTGGCAAATCTCGGAACGGGCCTCGCTCTCCAATACGTCGACACGGGCGATCTCGTGTACGTCACGCCGGACGGCGCGGTGATGGCCGTGCCGTTCGACGCGAAGTCGCTGCGACGAACGGGCACGCCGGTCGCGATGCCGGTTGTCCGACAAGCATTCTATGCGCGTTCGCGCATGACGGCCGTGGCGTCGGGCGGGACGATCGTCTACGCCGGCGGTCTGTTCCCCGACGGCGAGATCGTTCGCGTGACCCCCGGCGGGGCGACGACGGTGCTTCCGGTGGGCACGAGCGCGTTTCGTGGTCCGCGTTTCTCCCCGGACGGCCGGCGAATCGCCTTCGACATCGAGTCGGGGGGCGATCTGATCGGCGACGTGTGGATCTACGACCAAGCGTCGTCGGCGTTCACGCGCCTCACGTTCGAGAACTCGAGCGTCTTTCCGGAATGGACGCCGGACGGCGCGTCGATTCTGTATTCGACCGTGGCCAACGGCAAACGCGGCATCGATCGGATTCCCGCCGACCGCAGCGCTCAGCCGACGCGTGTCGCCGAGGGACGAGCGCCGATTTTCGAAGCGGTCGCGGCGCCGGCGACTGGTATGCTCATCCTGAGACAGAACGCCGACTCGACCGGGCGGGACATCGTCAGCACGTCCATCGACGGCAAGTCCGCGTTCGCGTCCGTGGCCGCCGGCCAGTTTCAGGAGCGCTCGCCGGCGATCTCACCCGACGGCAGCCTTCTCGCGTACGTCTCGGACGAATCGGGCCGCGACGAGGTCTATGTGCAGCCGCTCCGCGGCGCCGGGCGCGCGCCGGTCTCAGCCAGCGGCGGCACCGAGCCGCGCTGGGCTCCCAGTGGGAAAGAGATCTACTATTGGAGTCGTGACACGCTCTACGCGGCACCGATGACGACGACCCCGGCTCTCCGCGTGGGCCCGCGTCGTTTCGTGCTGACGGGGCACTACGCGCGGGAGCCATTCCACGCGAACTACGACGTGGCGCCGGACGGAAAGAGTTTCGTGTTCGTCCGACCCGTCGAGTCGCGCGACGCGCGTGGGTTGTACGTGGTGCTCAATTGGTTCTCGTCGAGGGATCGCGAGAAGAAATGAGATCGGGAGGCGAGTGGCGGAACCAGAGACGTCGCGGTGACCGACTGACGGCGCCGCTGCCGAACGGCGCGAACTAAGTAGGGGCGCGACTAAGCAACGGCGCGGAAGCCAAGGGGCGCGAACGGCGCGACTGCCAAACGCCGTTCGGCACGCGCGCCCTTCGCGCAGTTCGGCATTTGCGCCCAATCAGGTGCGCCGTTAGCCCCGTCGTCAGTCAGCTGCGCCGTTCGAGGTTGCTCGGCCCTTGTCGCGCAAGTGGCGAACCTGCCACATCATTAGAGCACAGCGATGGGCCGCGACCCCCATACCCAGTCCGGACACCTCTTGGCGACCTTCACCGCACCGCTCCGACTCCGCGCGTACCACTGGCTTGCGGTCGTCCCGCCGCTCGGCATGCTAGGCGGCGTGCCGTTCGCGAACCGCGTCCACACCCTGGTCCTGGGACTCCCCTTTCTGCTCTTCTGGATCGTGGTTTGGGTCGTCCTCGCGGCCGCCTGCATGGCGCTGCTGTACACGCTCGATCACCGCCCCCGCCCGACGCCCCCGCCCGACGAACGGCAACGCGCATGAACGCGGCGCTCGCCATCATCGCGTTCTTCTTCGCCGTGGCCGTGGCGCTCGCGCTGCTGTCGCGCCGAGGCCACGAGATGAGCCTCGAGCAATGGAGCCTGGGCGGACGTGGCTTCGGCACGATCTTCGTGTTCCTCCTCATGGCCGGGGAGATCTACACGACGTTCACCTTCCTGGGCGGCAGCGGTTGGGCGTACGGACGCGGCGCACCGGCGCTCTACATCCTGTGCTACGCGGCCATCGCGTATTGCATGTCCTACTTCCTACTGCCCGCGATCTGGCGCTACGGGCGTGAGCGGCGCCTCGTGTCGCAGGCGGACTACTTCGTCGAGAAGTACGAGAGCCGTGCGTTGGGCGTCCTCGTCGCCGTGGTGAGCGTGGCCGCGCTCGTGCCCTATCTCGTGTTGCAGCTCAAGGGACTCGGCATCATCGTCTCCGAGGCGTCGTACGGATCCGTGCGCCCCTCGGTCGCGGTCTGGGCGGGCGCCATCGCGCTCGTGGTCTACGTCGTGATCTCCGGCGTGCGCGGGTCCGCGTGGACCGCGGCGCTCAAGGACATGATGATTCTCGGCGTCGCCGTCGCCATCGGGATCTACCTGCCGCTCCACTACTACGGGAGCTACGGGGCGATGTTCGCGAGGATCGAAGCCGCGAAGCCCGGATTCCTCACGCTTCCCGATCGCGGCTACAGCGCCGCCTGGTTCATTTCGACAGTGCTCCTCTCGGCGCTGGGCTTCTACATGTGGCCGCAGTATTTCGCGAGCGTGTACACGGCGAAGAGTGAAGACGTGTTCCGCAAGAACGCGATGGTGCTGCCGCTCTATCAGCTCGTCGTGCTGTTCGTCTTCTTCGCCGGATTCGCGGCCGTGCTCACGGTGCCGGGCCTCACGGGCTCCGACGCCGATCTCTCGCTGCTCCGGATCTCGCGCAACACGTTCGGCGCGCCGATGCTCGGGCTCATCGGAGCGGCAGGGCTGCTCACGGCGCTCGTGCCGGGATCGATGATCCTCATCTCGGCCGCCACGATCCTGGCGCAGAACGTGTACCGTCCGCTCACAAAGGGCGTGAGCGATCACCGCGTCTCCGTGCTGGCGCGGGGCATGGTGCCAGTCATCGCGCTCGTCGCGGTCGTGCTCACGCTGCGCGGCGGCAGCGCGATCGTGAACCTGCTGCTGATGGGCTACAACCTGGTCACCCAGCTCTTCCCGGCCGTGCTGCTTTCGCTTGGAGAGCGTCCCGTGGCGACAGCGGCGGGCGCGTTTGCCGGAATCGTCGCCGGCGAGGCGACCGTCGCGTACATCTCGCTCTCCGGAACGTCGGTGGCCACGCTGCTCCCCTGGGCGCCGCAGGGCGTGAAGGATCTGAACGTCGGCATCGTGGCGCTCATCGTGAATGTCGCGGTGTTCGCGATCGTCACGCTGGCGACGCGCGGGCGACGTGTGTCGCAGCAGGCCGGCGCAACCGTCCAGGTTCCGTTGACGGGCGCGGAGCGTTAGCCATGGCATCGCTCGTCGACGGGAGCCACTTGCTTGACCGGCTTCGTGATCTGGCGGCGATCGGCGCAACGGCCGCGGGTGGGGGGGGCGTCACCCGGCCCGCGTACACCGACGACGACCTGAAAGCGCGCGAGGTCGTGCGCGGCTGGATGCGTGAGGCCGGGCTGTCGGTTCGCGTCGACACGGCCGGCAACACCTTCGCGCGGCTCGAGGGGCGGGATCCCGCTCTCCCGCCCATCGTCATCGGCTCGCACACCGACACCGTTCCCGATGGCGGCCGCTACGACGGCGCGTTGGGCGTGCTCGCGGCGCTCGAGGTGGCGCGCACGCTCGGCGCGAGCGGCGAGCGGCTGCGCCATCCGCTCGAGGTGGTCGACTTCCAGAACGAGGAAGGGGGGATCGTCGGGAGCAAGGCGGCGGTCGGCCGGCTGGACGCCGCCGAGTTGACGCGCACGGCTGTGAGTGGATTCACGTTGGGCGACGGCATTCGGCGGTTGGGCGGCGACCCCGATCGCCTGGCCGACTGCGTGCTCGCATCCGGCAGCCGCGCGGCCTACGTGGAGCTGCACATCGAGCAGGGTCGCGTATTGGAGCGCGGCGCGACGGACATCGGCATCGTCGAGGGGATCGTCGGCATCTGGTACTGGGACGTGACGTTCGACGGCGTCGCCTCGCACGCGGGGACGACGCCGATGGCCGACCGGCACGACGCTTTGCTGGCGGCGGCGCGATTCGTCGACGCGGTGCACGGCATCGTGACGACGGTCCCGGGGCGGCACGTCGGAACCGTCGGACGCTTGGTGATCCATCCCGCCGCCGCGAACGTCATCGCTGGTCGAGTCGTCGCCACGCTCGAGCTGCGCGACCTCGTCGCATCGACCGTCGAAACGTTGTACGCCGCGATCGAGTCGCGTGCCGGCGAGATCGCGCGCGACACGGGCACGACCGTGCAGTTCCGTCCGACGACGCACGTGACTCCCGCGCCGACGCACCCGCGCGTGCGCGACGCCATTGCCCAGGCGGCTTGCGACCTGGGTCTCAGTACCATGCTCCTCCCGAGCGGCGCGGGACACGACGCGCAGCAGATGACGGCCGTCTGCCCGTCGGGCATGATCTTCGTGCCGAGTGTGGATGGTCTGAGCCACTCGCCGCGCGAGCTGACGAAGGATCGGGATTGCATCAACGGCGCGAATGTCCTGCTCGGCGTGGTGAGGAAGATCGACGACATCGACTAGGAAGCAGAAGAGCGCGACTGACAGCGCCGCTGCCGAACGGCGCGGACTAAGTAGGGGCGCGACTAAGTAAGGGCGCGGAAGCCAAGAGGCGCGAAGGGCGCGACTGCCGAACGGCGTTTGGCAGTTGCGCCGTTCGCGTAGTTCGGCATTTGCGCCCGATCAGGTGCGCCGTTAGCCCCGTCGTCAGTCAGCTGCGTCGTTCGAAGTTGGCGTTTCTTAACGGAGCGGTTGACGGCTACGGGCCTTCGCGCGTCGTACTGCTAGTCCCGTCGACCCGCCACCACCGAACCGCCCCCGGAGACCAATGCGCCGCTCAACGTCTGTCCTGTTACGCTCCGCCAGCTCCGCCACGTTGGGTTTGTGGATCTTTTGCGTCTCGGCCTGCGGCGGTAGCTCCGACGGGGGTCTCACACAACCACCCCGCCCGACACCACAACGACGCCACCGGCACCGACGATCCCCGCCGCCCCGACCGGACTCACGGCGACGCCGGCATCCGCGTCTTCGGTCACCCTCACCTGGACTCGCAATTCGTCAAACGAGACCGGGTTTCAGGTCGAACGGAGTGTCGGGGGAGGCGGGACGTTCAGCCTCCTCGCCACGACCGCGGCCGCTGCCACGACGTACGGCGACACCGCCCTCGCGCCGAACACACTCTACAACTATAGAGTACGTGCCGTCGGCAGCGCCGGCACGAGCGCCTATACGAACGTCGCGAGTTTGACGACGCCCACGGCGTGCCCGGCGGCTTTGGCTGTCACGCAAGACATCAACGATCCGACGACGTGGACCGCGGGCGATGCCGGGTGCGTGCACTATCACGTCACGGGCGTGCTCAACGTGAGAGGCAGGCTGACGATTTCGCCGGGAACCGTGGTCTCGTTCTCGGCAGGCGCCGGGCTGACGGTCGCCAACGGTGGAAGCATCGGTGCTTTCGGGTCGCCGACGGCGGGCATTCGTCTCACGGGCGACCAGCCCGTGCGCGGCTACTGGAAGGGAATCACCTTCCTGGCGAACAACGTCGCGAACGACCTGAGTTACACCACCGTCTCATACGGCGGCGGCGATGGAACCGCGCGCGCGGCGGATGTGGCCGTCATCGGCACCCCGCAACTCAACCTGGCGCACTCGGTGCTCGAGCAGAGCGCGGGTGCCGGCCTCTATCTCGACACGCTCGCCGCCCTCGGACCGTTCAGCGCGGACACGATGCGGAACAACGCCGGTGCCGGGATTCACCTGCCCGATCGTTTGCTCGGATCTCTCGACAACGCCTCGAGCTACTCGGCTGGAAACGGAATCCAATTCATCGACGCGTTCGCGTTCGGCGTCTCCACGCCTCAGTCGTGGTTTGTGACGTCGACGCCCATTCACCTCACGGGGCAAGTCAATGTCTCGACAGACCTGGGTATCGCGCCCGGCGTGAACGTCCAGTTTGGCGCGGATGCGGGAATGACGGTGGCGGCGGGAGGAAGCCTGTCCGCGGTGGGAACAGCGGCAAGCCGAATTCAATTCTCAGCCGAAAAACAACAACGCGGATTCTGGCGCGGCTTGAGTGTGTTGACACTCAACACGAACAATCGATTGAGCTACGCGACCGTCTCGTACGGCGGCGGCGGGACAGGCGCCAACCTCGCCGACGTTTCAGTGGGCAACGGCGCTTCGCTCCAACTCGACAACTCGGTTCTGGAGCAGAGCGGCGGTGTCGGGCTGTACGCCACCGTGGCGGCGACTCTCCCGCTCTTCTCCGCGAACACCTTCCGCAACAACGTGGACGCCGGCGTCCGCGTGACAGACCAACTCGTCGGTTCTCTCGACGCCGCGTCGGACTATGCGACCGGGAATGGCGCCGCATTCATCGACGCCACCGCCTTCGGCGTATCGACCACGCAGACGTGGAGCGTTACGAGTGTCCCGATCCGCACCAACGGACAAACGACCATCTCCGGGAGGCTCACGCTCGTGCCGGGAACCACGGTTCTCGTCGCGGCCGGCGGAGGCTGGACAGTCATGTCGGGGACTCTCACCGCGATCGGGACATCCACATCTCGCATTCATTTCCTGGGTCAGCAGTCGACGCCAGGATACTGGCAAGGTCTCGTCTTTTCGACGGCAAGCTCCGCGAACGAACTGACGTTCACCGAGATCGCGTACGGCGGCGCCGCTGGATTCATCCGCGCGGCCGCAATCGAAGTCACGAGCGGCGCATCGCTCAGACTCACGAACTCCAACGTTCACGACGGGGCGGGGTGGGGCCTGTTCGTCGAGACGAATGGGGTCGTCACTCCGACGCCAGTTGCGTCCGCGGGTAACGTGTTCACGAACAACGCGCTTGGGGGAAGCAACGTCCCCTGAGGGCTCGAGACTGATCCGTTCGCCGCTCTATCGCCGTGCGACCATCTCGGACACGGGGTGGGAGCCCTGCCTCGAGCATGAGCATGAGCAAGAGCTATGAGAAAATGCTCAGCGCCGCCCGGAACCGGGGGCTCACGGCTCATGCTCGAGCTCCTGCTCACGGCAGGGCTCGGACAACGATCCGAGATGCCCGCAAACCGCGTCGCACCCTCATGGCAAGCCCTGCTGTTCGCGTCGCCTCGTACGACGTGAATCGACAGCGGATGCGTCCGACGCTCCTCACTCCGTCCGCAACGCCACCAGCGGGTCCACTCTCGTCGCGTGCCGCGCCGGCAGATACCCGGCCAACGCGGCGATCGCACCGAGGAGCAATGCCACCCCGGCGAAGCTGGCAGGGTCGGTCGCCGACACGCCGATGAGCAAGCTGCCGACCACCCTCGTGAGTGCCGCGGCCCCCAGCAACCCCACGACGACGCCGATCCCCGCCAACGTCAATGCGCGGCCGATGACGAGTCGCAGCACATCGGAGCCCTGCGCGCCGAGCGCGACACGTACTCCGATCTCGCGCGTGCGCTGTGCCACGCCGTAGTGGATGACGCCGAAGACACCGACCGACGCGAGCAGCAGCGCCACACCGCCGAACACGGCGAACATCGTCGCCCACAGCGCGTACATCCAGAAGCTGAGGTAGCGCACTTCGTCCATGCTCCAGACGTTGAAAATCGGGAGCAGTGGATCGGCGGCGTGGATCGCCCGTTGGAGGTCGTGCGTCAACGACGCGGGTGACCGCTGCGCCCGCACCATCAGTGCGTAGTCGCGCGTGGGAACGAAACGCAGGGGAACGAACGCAGTCGGCGGAGTGATGCGGTCCTCGTCGAGCTTGACCGTTCTCATGTCGGCCGCGACGCCGATCACTTCGTACCAGGTCGACGCTGAATCCTTGACGAAGCGAAAGCGGCGGCCGATGGGATTCGCCACGGGCCAGAACGTCGCCGCCATCGTCTGGTTGATCACGGCGACCGGGGCATCGCTCGTGCGGGGCGCGCGCGCAATGGAACGACCCGAGGTCACGCCGACGCCGAACGTCTCGAACCACTCGCCGGCGACGGCGGCATAGCTGACTGCCGGGAGTTGCTGTTGCGCGCCGCCATCGGCTATTGCCGCGCCCGACGAGCCGCCTTCGTCGTCGAGTGGGACGAGATCGGAAACGGTCGCGCGTTGGACGCCGGGTACCGCCTCGACGCGCCGGAGTACCTCGTCGACCAGTTGCGTGCGTGCGCTCGCGCTGTCGTACCGAGCGCCGGGGAGGTAGAACCGCATCGTCATGACGCGGGACGGATCGTAGCCGAGCGCCATGCGGTCCAGGCCGAGGAAGGTCCGCACGAACAGCGACGCGCCGACGAGCAGCACGAGCGCGAGCGCGACCTCCGCGACGACGAGCGCGTCGCGCAGACGGTGTCGCGTCCGGCCGGTGCCGCTCGCCTGCGTGCCTTCCTTGAGAGATTCCTGAAGAGACCCGCGCGTCGCCTGGAGCGCCGGGCCGATGCCGAAGAGGGCGCCCGTCGCGACCGACGCCAACCCCGCGTACAAGAATGTCGGCAGGTCCAGCGACCAGTGCACGTAGTACGGGAAAGAGTCCGACGGCGGGATCGCGTTCCGTATGAGTCGAAGCGCTTGCCACACGAGCGGGAGAGCGACGGCGCACGCGGCGAGGGCCAGCAGCACGGCTTCGGTGAGGAGTTGGGAGACCACGCGCCCCCGGCCGGCGCCGAGCGCGACGCGGACGGCGAGCTCCCGCTCGCGGGCCATCGCGCGAACGAGCAGCAGGTTGGCGACGTTCGCGCAGGCGATGAGGAGCAGAAAGGTCGTCGCGCCGAGCATCGCGGACGCGACCACCCCTTCGTCGCTGCCGAGGGTGTTGCCGCGCAGCGGGCGCACCTCTCCGTTCCATACAATATCGGTCGAGCCGATGCGCGAACGCTGGTCGCGCGCGATGCGACGTCCGAGGACGCCGACCTCCTGCGTCGCCTGGCTAATGTCGACATCGGGACGAAGCCGCGCGACGACGGAGATGTTCTCGTCGGCGGTTGCGCCGGCCGAGGAGGCGGACGTGATGGGAATCCAAATCTCGCTCGACGACGGATAGGCGAAGCCGCGCTCCATGATCCCGATGATCGTGTACGGATTGCCGTCCAACACGATGACGCGTCCGATGACGGACGAGTCGCCGCCGTACCGTCGCCTCCAAAGGCCGTCGCCGATTACCGCGACTCTCGGGCCGGCCAACGCGTCGTCGGCGCCAGACAACAATCGGCCGATTTGCGCGCGAGCACCGAGGAGAGGAAAGAGGCTACTCGTGACCATCCGGCTCGACACGCGCTCCGGCTCGTGGCCATCGGTGAGCGCCACCTGTCGTCCGGCGTGTGCGGCCATGGCGCTGAACGAGCGGGCGGTGCGGCGCCATTCGAGAAATTCACTGTAGCGGAGCGGCGTTCGGCGTCCCGTGGCCTCGTCGCGCAAGCCGAGCGAGACGAGTTGATCGGGCGTGCGCGAAGGGAAGGGGACGGAGCACGATCGCGTTGAACACGGAGAACATGGTCGTGTTCGCGGCGATGCCCACGGCGAGGCACGTTATGGCCACCGCGGAGAAGAGCGGGGAGCGGCGGAGACCGCGAACCGCGTAGCGGAGGTCGTGGCGGAGGCGGTCGAACATGGTGGGAATGTTCGACGGGGCGGGGTAGGAGTCCAGCGAGCCGAAGCACTCCCGAACAGCGCCAGTCAGGTGCGCCGTCAGTCCCGCGGTTTGTCGGCTGCGCCGTCACGGTTTCCTACGGCCGTATCGTCCCCCCCGCCTGCGTCGCCGTCGCGTCGCTCTTCACCGGCGTGGGATCATCCCAGTTCACGATCGCGTTGAAGATCATGTTGAACTCCCCATGATTCTGCCACCGATACACCGGGTTGTTGGCGAACATCAGCACCCGTCCGTGACCGTCGTACGCCTTCGGGATGTCGATGGCGAACGCGCGGTTGCGGAGGTTGTCTGCGCCGGTCATCAACCCGCTCAGCACTGACGCCTCGCCGCCGACGTACTCGGCGAGCACGTTGGCCGAATCCGCGACGCCCACGTGGAACAACTGCGAGCCCTGGCCGAACTTGATCGGGATCGTGTCGCCGGCGTAGCCGTAGAAGATCGGGCTGTCGGTGCGCGTGATCTTCGCCATCACGAGCGGCTTCTGCGCCACGACACCGGTCGGATTCTCCGTGTCGATCGACCGGGCGAGTCCGAACTCGATCGGGTAGCGCACCGACTGCACGGCGGTGATGAGCGTCCCGCCGGCGTCGAGGAACGCATTGATCGCGTCGGCCCCCGCCTGCCCGAAGCCGCCGCTCATGTCCGGCGTCGAGCCGTACATGCCGAGGAACTTGTATTTGTCGCTCTTCTCGTACGGTTGCGCATGCTTCGCCTTCTTGGCGAACACCGCGGCGCGGTTGACGTTCTGCGCCGCCATCACGATGACGTCGTAATCTTTCTTGAGATTCCCCTGCTCGACGCGCTCCTTGAAGATCAGATCGTAGGGGACGTGGAATTCGTCGAACGTGAAGCGGTACCAGCCCAGCTCCTGCGTGCCGCCCCACTGCGAGTAGACCGCGACGCGCGGCACGTTGGCGTCGTGCGCGGCCACGGTCGGCAGCGTGGCCAGTGCCGCGGCGGTGAGACCAAGCGAGTCGACCGCGTGCTTGGCCGCGGCGATGTCGGCCGGCGAGCCGGTGACGATGAACGAGCCCGCCGGGAACTTCACACCCTCCGCCGAGAACGGCGCCTCGGCCACCTTCATCGGAACGTTCTTCAGCAGGAAACGGAAGGCGATCATGTTGTTCGAGCCGAGGTGCGCGACGGCGAGCCCTGCGCCACCGCTGCCGGCCACAGTGCCCTTGACGACGGCGACTTTCACCGGCGTCACCGCCGCGTCGAGGATCGACTTGTCGTCGACCTGCTTCACCGCGACGCCGAAGGCCCAGCCCATCGACCAGCCGCTGTCGTCGTACGTCGTGAGCGCCGGGTCAGGGAAGACCTGTTTCTCGAGGAGGTTCTTCGCCAGCCGACCGTAAGGTTGGTTCAGCTTGATGACGTACGACCCGGACGGAAACGTGTCCTTGCCGGCTACCGTGAGCTTGGTGAGGGTGCCGACTTCGACCCCCTGCGCACGAAGAACGTTGACGAGCGCCGCCGGCTTGGTCATGTCCGGCGCCGCGGGGAGGACGAAGGCGTACGGCGCTTTGGCCGAGCCGGCGTCGATCGAGTGTTTCGTTTTCAGATAGAAGTTCTGTAGTACCATCTGAGGAAACATGGACGTGAGTTGCAGCGCCGACAGCACGCCCGTTTCCATGTAGTTGGTGTTGTCGCGACGCGTGAACGTCCCGACGCCGTTCGGCGGCAGCGCGAGTCCGCGATACCACTCACGGTCTTGCGTCCCGCCTTTGCCGGTCGGGATCGTCGCCCGCCCGCCGCCGAATCCACCCGGGCCGCCGCGGCCGCGCGGCGTCTGATACATGATGCTGTCGGCCATCGAGTCGGCCGGGATGTCGCGACCCGATTGCGTCTCGTACATCTTCATCATGCCGTTGTGATTGTAGGCGACGGAGCCCAGGTAGCCCGGCGACCAGCCGTCCATGAACGCGTACGTGTACACGCCGGGCATCCCGTACTTCGTCATCTGCTCGAGCTCGTAGTTGGCGAAGAACGGCAGTTCGGTGAAGAGAATCGGATCGAGGTTCGGGTTCTGCGGCGGGCCGCCGCTGAACGTGTAGAGGAGCGGCTGCGCTTCGTGCAGATCGTGGATGATCGGCGGATGCGCGGTGAAGTACCAATCGGTGATCGCGCGCATCTCCAGCTGCGAGAGGTTGATGTCGCGATTGTTGTCGTGGAAGACGTACTTGCCCCAGTAGGGGATACCGCCCTCGAGGCTTCCACCGCGACCACCGCCGCCGCCCGGCCCGCCGGCGGGTGGACCTCCACGACCCGCGCCCGCGGTGTCAGTCGCCGCGGCTGCTCCTGCTCCTCCTCGACCTCCGCCGCCGCGTCCACCACGGCCGCCGCGTCCTCCACCTGGCGCCGCGCCGGGCGCGCCCGCGGGCGCTCCGCGCGCGCTGTCCGTTCGGGCGCCGGCGTTGCGCGCGCTGTCCGTTCGAGCGCCGGCATTGCGCACGCTGTCCGCGGCGGCGATCGAGTCCGCCGCACCGAACTGCGCCTTCATGTCCAGGCCGTGGTAGAACCAATCCACGTTCCGATCGCGCCCATCCGGCTCGGCGGCCGGTGACACCGACACGATCACGTTGTTCCGGATCTGCGTGATGAGCGGCGACGTTTCGGTGGCAAGGCGATAGACGAGCTCCATCAGCATCTCGCACGGTCCGGTCTCGCCCGAGTGCAGGCAGCCGAGGAAATGGTAGTTCGGCTTCGTCGTCCCGATCAGCTCGCGCACCTGTGAATCCGAGAGTCCGCGAGGGTCGGCGAGCTTGGCGAGGTTCGCGCGGTTCTGGGCGAGATGCTTGATGTTGTCGTCCGACGACACCCACACGACGACGAGCTCGCGCCCTTCGTCCGACCGTCCGATCGTCTCGACCTTGACGCGCGGCGTCGCTTTCGCGAGCGCGCGATAGTAGGCGACGATCCTGTCGTAGTACGTGAGCTTCGCCGGCGCGCCGATGTAGTAGCCGAAGAACTGCTTCGGCGTCGGGACGCCGGAGACGAGCGGGAGGTGATCGACGAGTGGGCTGCCGTGGTGCGTCCACGACTTGTAGAACGCGACGAAATCCGGATCCTGGCGCTGATTCGGGTCGCGCGTCTCGTTCACGGACGCCTGGGCACGGAGCGACGAGGGGGGGGCGCCGAGGGCCAGGAGAACAGCCGCGGTGATGGCGGCGGCTGCGGTACCGGCGCGGCGCTGCGTGAGTGAAAAGAGGATGCTCATAGGTCGGCCCGGACTTGGGCAGTGGCCGTGAAGGAGGGGCGTCGATGGGATCGGCGCCGAGGCGACGATAAGGATACGAGCGGGGAGGGGCATGCGTTAGCGCCTCGATCCAGAGGCGCCGCTGCCGAACCGCGCGGACTAAGCAGGGGCGCGACTGAGTGAGGGCGCGGGTGCCGAAAAAGGCGCGAAAGTCGCACCTACCACACGGCGTTCGGCAGTCGCGCCCTTCGCGCAGTTCGGCATTTGCGCGCAGGCAGGTGCGCTGTTAGGCACGCCGTTAGTCAGCTGCGCCCCTATTCGTTGGCGACCGCGCCACCGCGAGGCCGAGGCGGCGCAAGGGGAGTTAGACAACTATATTGCTATATAGTTCTCAGCCGGAGACGACCTGGTGGGCCACTCGACGCTGACACCGGAATTGATCGAGCTCATTGCCGCGCGCTTCAAGGCGCTCGCCGAGCCCGCGCGGCTGCAAATCCTGAACGCGCTGCGCGGCGGCGAGATGACCGTGAACGAGCTGGTCGACGCGACCGGGCTCGGACAGGCGAACGTGTCCAAGCACCTGCAGTCGCTCCACGCGGCGCGATTCGTCGAGCGGCGGAAGGAGGGGCTGTTCACCCACTATTCGCTCGCCGATCGCGCGGTCTTTCGGCTGTGCGACATCATGTGCGGTCACCTCGAGCACGAGGTCGCCGCCCGGCGGAAAACTCTCGCCGCCCGCTAGGAGCGAGCGGCGAGAACCGCGCTATCCCGCGGAGGCCGCCGGCTCCCGCGCCGCTTCCCGGCGCGCGCGCACCGTGGGGAACCACGCGACGAAGGCCACCAAGATCGCCGCGAAGGCCACCGCCACCGCCAGCGGCGGCCAGTGGAGCAGGTCGGCGAGGGTGATCTTGCCGTAGTTCATCGGCTTGATCAGCGGAGCTTCGATCAAGCGGTAGACGACGGTGAAGAGCAATGCCCCGGTCACGCCGCCGAGCAGGGCAAACCAGGCGTCCGTCCGCCGTTCGCCGATTCCCACCACGCAGGTGCCTGGACAGTATCCGCCAACCGCGAAGCCGGTGCCGAAGATCAGTCCGCCGACGAGCACGCCGACGAGATAGGTCGGTTTGATGTCGAGGTGCATGGGCACGACGTTCCCGAGCAGGTAGACGCCGATCATGCCGACCGCGATCGTCGTCGCCATGAACTTGATGATCGCGAGATTCTCGAGGCGGAGCGAAGCGAGAATCATCCTCGGGCTCGAGGCGCCTACGCGCTGAATGAGCGCGCCCATCGCGACGCCAACCAACAGTGCATAGAGAAGCGTCATGGTCAGCGTCCTCCTTTCATGAGATGCGCGGTGAGCATGCCGGCGCCGAAGACCGCGGCGCCGAACAGGACGCCGCTCACCGCCAGCTGTGTGATTCCCGAGATGATGTGACCGCTGGTGCAGCCTCCGGCGAGCCGCGCGCCGAAGATGATCAGCAGGCCGCCGATGAACGCATCGCGATAGCGCCGGCCCGCGGTGGTCTCTCCGGCGTGGACCATTTCGGCGGAGGGCGCGCGAGTCCCGCTGAGCAACGCGGCGAGGAATCCTCCGATGAGCAACCCGACGACGAGCATCGTCTCGGTCGTCACGAGACTCCCCATCTTCACGAGATAGGGGTTGGACGCGGCATACTCGGGCGAAACGCGTCGCAGGATCGCGCCGACGAACCGGGGATAGGTGCCGGACACGCCGATCGGACCGTAGAGCGCGATGGCCGCGGTGCTGAGGAGCCCGAAGAGCACGCCGAGGCTCGCCCACCTCGGCAGATGAACCCCTGCGCGGTGGGCGGGGATAGCGACGGGCGGGGAAGCGGCAAGTTCGGCCATACGCGTGCTCCGGAATCGAAGGCGGATTGCGAGACTGGGGATCTAGACTATATGACTATATACGATTACAGTTGATGGCAAGCCCCCAATGGGGGAAATAGCCAATTCGCCCTATGGAGTCGAAGCATGCCGCCGCGGGCCATCATCGCCATTGCTCTGATCGGTTCTGCGATCGCCTGCCGCGGTGCGCCCCAGCGGCACGACACCTCCGGCGCAGGGCACGCGGACGCGGCGGCACCGTCCCATTTCGACGCGGCGGCGTGGCAACCACCGCCCGAGTCGGCGATTCCCGCCGATTCGCTCGGGGCCTCCATCCGCCGCGGACTCGCGCTCGTCATGCACACGACTGACAGCCTTCCCGCGTACGATCCCGGGCGTCTCAATTGCACGAACTGCCACATCAACGCGGGTCGCAACACGGACGCCGCGCCGCTCGCCGGCTCACACGCCCGGTTCCCGAAGTACATGGATCGCACGGGGGCCGTCATCGGGCTCGCCGATCGCGTGAACTACTGTTTCACGCGCAGCCTGGCCGGAAACCGGCTGCCCGTCGAGAGTCGGGAAATGCAGGACATCCTCGCATATCTCGCGTGGCTGTCCAGCGGCGTGCCGGTCGGTGAAGGGAAGAAGCTTCCCGGCGCCGAGGGGCTGCACACGCTGCCGGCAACGCTCGTCGGGGATCGCGCGCGCGGCTCGGCAGTCTTCACCGCGAAGTGCGCCGCGTGTCACGGCGCCGATGGCCAGGGAAATCCGAACATTCCTCCCGGCGTGCCGCCGCTATGGGGATCCAAGTCGTTCAGCGTCGGCGCGTCGATGGCTCGCCAGGGCAAAGCTGCATCGTTCATCTGGCACAACATGCCCTATGGAGCGGGCAAGAGTCTGACGCAGCAGGAAGCGTTCGACGTCGCCGCGTACATCACCTCACAGCCGCGTCTGGACTCACCGGGCAAAGAGGCGGACTGGCCCGCGGGCGGCACACCTGCCGACGCCCCGTACGCCACGCACGGTCACTCGGCCCACCAGCCGCCGCCGCTCTTGCCGCGGGCCAACGCGCGTGAAGCAATCGTTCCGTCTCCGGCACCCGTGAAGCGGAGCGCCGCGGAGCGCACCCCGTGAGCGACCAAACCAAACAACCCATCACGCGCCGCGCGCTCTTGACGGGCGCCGCGGTCGCGGCGAGCGGCGTCGTTCTCGATCGTTTGCCGCTGGGTGCCCAGACGGTTCCGTCACCCGAAGGCCCGGTCGTGCCCGCGGATCCATCAGCGGTGCCGGGCGGCCCGACGACGGCGGTCAGCGCACGATCGCCCTTCGAGACGCCGGCCCGTACGCCCCCGGGCATCGTCACCGGACCCGCTTACTCTCCGATCCATCAGCTCACGGGCACGATCACGCCGAGTGACCTGATGTTCGAGCGCCATCATGCCGGCGTGGCGATGATCGATCCCAAGCGGTACAAGCTGCTCATCCACGGTCTCGTCGATGAAGCGATGGTTTTCACGCTCGATGATCTCAAACGCTTGCCGAGCGTGTCGCGCGTCAACTTTCTCGAGTGTTCAGGGAATGGCCGCAACGGGTATCGAGATCCCAAGCCGGATCTCTCCCCGCAGATGATCGACGGTCTCACCAGCAACGGCGAGTGGACAGGTGTCGCGCTCGCGACGCTTCTTCGCGAGGTCGGAGTGAAACGGTCGGCGACGTGGTTCCTCGCCGAGGGCGGCGACGCATCGAAGCTGTCGCGCAGCATCCCGATCGCCAAGGCATGGGACGACGCGATGATCGCCTACGCGTTCAATGGAGAGCCGCTGCGGCCGGCGAACGGCTATCCCGCGCGGCTCTTTCTGCCCGGCTACGAGGCCAACACCTCCATAAAGTGGCTGCGTCGAATCAAGCTGATCGATCAGCCGAACATGTCGCGCGACGAAACGGCGAAGTACACCGACCCGTTGCCGAATGGAACCGCGCGACAATTCAGCTTCGTCATGGACGCGAAGTCGATCATCACCCATCCCGCGCATCCGGATCGCGTCGAGCGCGGCTGGGTCGAGATTTCCGGGCTAGCCTGGAGCGGCCGCGGCAAGATCAGCCGCGTGGACGTCAGCACCGATGGCGGTCGAAGCTGGGCCGCCGCCGCGCTTCAGGAGCCGGTGCTACCGATGGCGCATACGCGATTTCGGCTGCCCTGGCATTGGAATGGCAAGCCCGTCACGCTGATGAGCCGAGCCGTCGACGAGACCGGGTACGTGCAGCCGACGCTGGCGGAATTCGAAGCGCGACGCGGGAAGGGGACCGACTTTCATTTCAATCACATTCGGAGTTGGGCGGTGCGCGCGGATGGGCGCGTCGAGTACGAGGCGGTGCTATGACGATGAGGCCGCACGCCATCGCGAAGGCCCGGAGCGTGTTCGCTGCGATCGTCCTGTCGTCGGCGTGTCGTGGCGATCGGCAGGCGGCCGTCGTGCAACGTGGCGATGCCGCGCCGCCGGCCGCCGGCGTTCGCCCTACACCAGCGTGGCCGAATCGCGTTGACGGTATTGGCCGGCGCGCGCTTCCGGCGGAGCAACAAGCGTGGAACATCGACGTGAATCCAACGGGCGCCGGCCTTCCGGCCGGGTCGGGAACGTACGCGGCCGGCGCCACGCTGTTCGCACAACGGTGTGCCGCCTGTCACGGCGCGCACGGCGAAGGACTCGCGGCCTATCCCAAGCTCATCGGACGCGATCCGCGCACGGGGTTTCCCTTCGGTGAGGATTCCCATCTTGCGAAGACGATCGGCAACTATTGGCCGTACTCGACGACGCTCTATGACTACATCCACCGGGCGATGCCGCTCACCGCGCCCGGTTCGCTTCAGCCAAACGAGATCTACAGTGTGATCGCGTACCTGCTTGCCGAAAACCAGATCATCGACAAGGGGACGGTCGTCGATGCGCACTCGCTGCCGCGCATCCGCATGCCCGCCCGCGACCGCTTCGTGCGCGACGATCGCACCGGCGGTCCGGTCTTTCGTTGATCAAACCTGAGAGATGCCATGATTGCTCAAACCACTCTGCCGCAAACCACTCTATATGGAATCAGCACGACGATCCCGGTCGGCTACGCCGACGCCGTCGAGCGAGTGCGCCGCGCGCTCGCCGACGAGGGCTTTGGTGTGCTGACGGAGATCGACGTACGCGCGACAATGAAGAAGAAGCTCGACGTCGAGTTCCGGCCCTACGTCATTCTCGGCGCGTGCAACCCGCCATTCGCGTTCCAAGCTCTCACCGCGGAGCCAGAGATCGGGTTGCTGCTCCCATGCAACGTGATCGTCTACGCCGGCGACGCACCGAACACGAGCGTCGTGTCGGCGATCGACCCAATCGCGGCGCTCGAGCTCACCGGGAACGACGCGGTCAAGCCGATCGCCCATGAGGTACGGGTACGGCTCGAACGCGTCCTGGCCGCCGTCGAACGTTCTGGGTCGCTGGGGGCTCAGGGAACTTCAGCGGTCTCGACCAAGCCGTAGGGATCAGGCAGTAACGCCGTCTCGATGCTCACCGTCACGTCGGCGCCATGGCCCAGTGTGTTGTGGGCCGGACAGCTCCGGGCTACGCGCTCGATCACCTCTGCGTATTGTGGCGGCAGCTCGGTGGGGAGCACGACGCGAGCGATGAAGCGACCGATGCGGTTGGGGTTGGTGGCGCCGATGGTCTCGACCTCGACGCGCATTCCCTCGTAGGGCAGGCCCCTCACCTGGCAGAATTGCTGTACGTACAGGGCGATGCAGGTGCCGAGCGAGACGCCGAGCAATTCGATCGGCGAAGGGGCGGTGTCGTCGCCGCCGCTGTGTACCGGTTGGTCGACGAGCACACGATGCGACCGCACCTGGGCGGCGAACCGCACGCCCCCCTGGTGAGTCACGACGATGGGTTGCCGTGGATTGTGTGAGGCCATGTCTGTCTCTCGATCACTGAAGACGGATGCCGCACGTTCTCGCCGAGCGGCACAACGCCAGTCTACAGAATGGCCATGTGTTGGTGTGTCAGGACTACCCCGTCTCCTCGTCCGTGAATTTCAGGACCCTGGCGACCCCGGGACGTACGCGACCGTGAGCAGAAAGGCCGCGCCTCCTGCGGACCGTGCCGAATGCTCCACACCGGCTGCGAAGATCAGCACGTCGCCGGCCGTCAACGTGTACTCCCGGTCGACCGCGAAAAACGTCACGTCGCCCTGCACGACCTGAATCGACAGCGGGTGCTCGGTGCGGTGAGAGGGCAAGGTTCCGCCGGCGGCGAGTCCCATGATCGTGAGCCGGAGCGGGCCATCCTTCACGAGCGTCCGCGCGCTGCGGCCATGGGCCTTTAGCAGCGTTTGGTCGATCGACATGACGTCGGAGCGGAGGTGCTGAACCAGCACGTCGCCGGTGATGGTGCGGTGCATCGATGACATGAGCCGAGCCGTTGTTGTCTCGTGTCAGAATATCGCGACCGGGGCCAAAGAGTGGGTAGCCGGACTCAAGTTCGAGTTTTCGAAGGGCTCGGGGTCCCACCCGCTCGCTCACTCGAATCGCTCGGCATTTTGCGCCCAGTCAGTTGCGCCGTTAGACACGCCGTCAGTCAGCTGCGCCGTTAAGAACGCAAAAACGGCAGCGAGCCATGGTCACTCGCTGCCGTTCTCACAACTCAAAACCCAGAACTTATTTCTGCCGCTGCTTCGGCTGCGGCGTATACCGACCCGACGCGTCGTGACTCTCGTCTTCCCCAAACGCGAACCCTGCATCCGCTCCGCCACTCACCCGCTCCACACGGAACGTCTGCTTGAACGTCTGCCCACCGACCACCATCGTGACGAGATAGTCGCCGGTGTTGGCCATCGACGCGCCTGCACCGCCGAACCCACCGCCGCCGCCACCACCACCACGGCCGCCAACGGCAGGCGGATTCATGCCGATGATGCCCCAGATCTGCTGCACGGGCGACATGTTGTCCGCTGTTCCACCGCGACCGCCGCGTCCACCACGCGCGCCGCGACCACCGGCCGCGGGAACGTTGACTCCAGCAGTAGCCGCTGGCGCAAACGCCGCCGCCGTCGCCGAATCGAGTCCGCCGAACCCACCACCGCCGCCGCCACGCCGACCACCCGCTGACTCGGCCGGCCGAGCGCAGAACGTCTCCCACATCGTGGTGGGATGTTCGCACGCCTGACCGCCGGCGCCGCCGCGGCCGCCACCACCACCGCCGCCGCGACCACCACGTCCGCCGCCTGCGGCGAGACCGCCGGGGTTGGCGAGAATGCCGACCTGCGCGCGCACCTGACGAATCGCCGCGGTGTCGAAGCCGGCTTTCTGCAACGAGTCGAGCACATGCGGCGCGCGCGTGTGGAGCAGGATGCTGTCACGACGCTGCGACGGCGAGAGTTCCGCCACGACGCGCGGACGCGTCTCCTGGAAGTTCCAGTCGACGTGATGCACTCCCGCGCCGCCCACACCGTTGATCGTCGCGAGTGAGTCGCCGCTCGCGTCGGAGATCACGAGTTTCACGGTGCTCGGCGCGCCCGCCGCGAGACGATAGACGATGTCCGCGCCGAACGGCGGGTTGGCGTACGTCATCTCCGCCTGCGCGAAGCCGTTGCCCGGCAGGTTGAGCTGCGGCGCTTCGCCCCACTGATACGCCGTCTTCGGCTTGAACAGATACGTGCCCTGCGCGATCACCTTGGGCGTCATCTGCTCGAGCGCCGCGACGTCCACGACCCAGAGGCTGCGGCCGTGCGTCGCCGCGATCATCTCGTGGTCGCGCGGATGAATCTGCAGGTCGAACACCGGCACCGTCGGCAGGTTGTTCGAGAAACGCGACCACGTCTGACCGCGGTCGATCGACACGTATGTCGTGCGCGAGCTGCCGACGAACAGCAGGTCGCGGTTGTGCGGATCCTCGCGGATCACGTGCAGATAATCCGCGGGGCTCGACTGCGGAAGGTTGTTGACGATCGAACGGAAGCTCTTGCCGCCGTCGTTGGTCACGTAGAGATAAGGCTTGAAATCGTTCCAACGATGATTCTCGAATGCCACGTAGAAGGTCAACGTGTCAAAGTGGCTCGGCTCGACGCGCACGACGTACGCGTCCCACGGCACGCCGAGCGCGGTGAACTTGGGCGTGAGATCCTCCCACGCGCCGCCGTCGTTGTGCGTGAGCCACACGTTGCCGTCGTCAGTCCCGGCCAGGAGGAGGCCCGGCTTGAGCGGCGACTCCTGCAACGCGACCACGGTCCCGTACGCCTCGGCGCCCGTCAGGTCCAGCGTCATGCCGCCCGTGTAATGCTCCACGGTGTCCAGTCGGGCGAGACGCGCTTTCTCCTGTGCCGGATCTTTCTTGACCGAAAGATCGGGCGAGATCGGGAAGAGATCCTCCCCGCGCTTGAGCGACTTCAGCACTCGGCTTCCGCCGAGGTAGAACACCTGCGGATTGTGCGGCGAGAGGAAGTACGGCGACTCCCAGTTGTAGCGAATCTGGAAATCGGCCGAGTCTTTCTTCTGCTCGACGCGATACGCCGCGATCTTCTTGGCCATCTCCGGCGTCTCTTTCTCGAGCGGATTGCCGCGCACGATGGCGATCGAGTCCTCCCACATGCGGTAGCGCTCGTTCCACGTCGGCTTGTTCACCCGGCCGCGCTCGCCGGTCTTGAGATTCGTCTGCTGGATGCCGGCGTTCTGGCTCTCGCCCCACACCATGTTCGGATCCGTCGGATCCTGAGCGGTATAGAATCCGTCGCCGCCCGAGATGGTGAACCACCACGTGTTGTTGAGCGGCGTCGAGCGTCGGCGGCTCGGCCCGCACCACGCGCCGTTGTCTTGCGCCCCCGAGCAGACGTTATATGGAATGGCGTAGTCGAAGCTCGCGTCGTAGAACTGGCCGATCGGCAGGTTGCGCGGATACCAGAAGTTGCCGCCACGGTCATACGTGATCGCGATTCCGCCGTCCATGCCGACCACCCAGCGCTCACCGTCGTTCGGATCGATCCAGACGGCGTGGTCGTCGACGTGCACTCCCACCGTCGCGTCCATGTTCGTCTTGCCCCCGTCGTTCGACACTTGCATGGTCGTCGACGAGAAGTAGACGCGGTTCTCGTTCTTGGGATCGACGCGGACTTGAGAATAGTAGAACGGCCGCACGTCGATGTTGTTCATGTGCTGCCACGTCTTGCCGCCGTCGGCCGAGCGATAGAGGCCGTTCGCGGTGGCCCGATTGGCGGGATTGAACTTCATAGGACCGGGCTCGATCGACGCGGCTTCAGTCAGCGCGTAGACGACCTGCGGATTCGATTTCGAGATCGCGAGACCGATGCGTCCCTTGGGACCTTCGGGGTAGCCGTTGCCCTTGATCTCCGTCCACGTCGCGCCGGCGTCCGTCGACTTGAAGAGGCCCGAGCCCACGCCGCCCGAGAGGAGCGAGTAGGGGGTGCGGTAGCGCTCCCACATCGACAGGTAGAGGACGTCGGGGTTAGACGGATCGATCTGAACGTCGATCGCGCCCGTCTTATCGTTCGCCGGCGCCTTGATCAGCTTCCACGTCGTGCCGCCGTCCGTGGACTTGTAGAGCCCGCGCTCGCCGCCCGCTTTCCACGCCGGTCCGAGCGCCGCCACATATACGGTATTGGCGTTACGCGGGTCGACCTGGATTCGCCCGATGTGCTGCGTCGCGGCGAGACCCATGTGAGTCCAGTGCAGCCCGCCGTCAGTCGACTTGTAGACGCCGTTCCCCGGCTCGATGGTGTTTCTCGAGTTGGGCTCGCCCGTGCCGGCGTAAATGATGTTCGTGTCACTCGGCGCGATGGCGAGCATGCCCATGGCGACGACGTCCTTGTCGTCGAACACGGGGCGCCAGGAGATACCGAAGTTCTGCGACTTCCAGATTCCACCGCCCGCGGCGGCGACGAAGAGGGTCTTGGACGGACTCGGAATGCCCTGAACGTCCGAGACGCGACCCATGAAGTTGGAGGGGCCGATCTGCCGCCATTTGAAGGCGTTGGTGACGGTGGTATCGAGTCCCTGGGCCGAGGCCCGGCCGGAAGTCGAGACGAGCGCGACACCGGCGGCGACGGCGGCGAGCAAACGCGATCGTTGCATACAGTTCCTGCGGGTATGGGGGAGGGGCCCGGGTCAGTGGGTTCCCGGGTGATGTCAGACAATAGCGTTACGACACGGCGGGGGCGAGTGTTGGCCCGAGCGCCCGGCCGCCCCGCTCGGGGCGCCTCACGCGCCGAGCTCACACGCGCCGAGCCGCCCGGGGTCTTCCGCGCGACCAGTGCAATACTGACGATACTGCCGGTCAGTATTGCCTCGGCTCGCGCTCCAGACCCCGGGCGGCTCGGCGCTGCCTCCGTGCGCGCGCGATCGACCTAGAGTAGGGCGCGACCGCGACCCGCCCGATCGACGCGGAGCTCGACACGCAGGCCCGCCCGCACGAGGAAGCGGAGCAGCGTCTCGAGTGAGAAGCGCGCCAGCCGGCCCCGGCGCAAATCGGCGATCCGAAACCGGTCAGTTTCGAGCAGCGATGCGAGGTCATCGCCGTTTCCGTAGCGCAGGAACTCAGCGAGGTGCGCGGCCGCATCGCGCTTGATCTTTCGCAGTTCCTTTGGTCGCGTGAGGCGAGCGGGTGGGACTCTCCGGAGCGGAGCCGAGGCACTATTGCCGGGCAGTGTCGGCAATAGTGCACTGGTCCGCGGAGGATAGTCCCACCCCGAGCCCCCGCTCCGAGCACCAGAACGTGGGCCAGACGTCGGCTTTGCTTACACTGCTGCCACCGTCACCTCGCTGGCAGCCTTTGCAATCAACGCGGCGACGACCTCAGGGCGAGAGACATATATGGAGTGGCTCGCGCGTTCCTCGACGACGGTTGCCCCCGCCCGTTTGGCCATGAACCGCTGCGCGTCGGGCGGGATCATCTTGTCCTCGGTCGTGACCAAGTACCAGCTCGGCTTGGTCTTCCACGCGGCCTTGCTGATCGTGCCGCCGAGTGCCTTGACGCCCCACGGCACCTGCGAGTCGGCCATGAACGCGGCCTTGGCCGGGTCAACGTCGCCGGCGAACGACGCTTGGAACTTGGTCTTGTCGAGGAACAGGTAGCCGTCGACGGGCGGGAGGATCGGCGGCACCGGCGCGCCGGGGGCTGGATTCGCGATCAGCGTATTGACCGACTCGCCGTCGCTCGGCGCGAACGCGGCGATGTAGACGAGCCCGACGACGTTCGGATCGTTTCCGGCTTCGGTGATGACGGCGCCGCCGTACGAATGCCCGACCAGCAGCGCGCCACCGTTGGGTGATGCGAGCGCCAGCTTCGTGACCGCGACGTCGTCGGCGAGGGACGAGGTCGGGTTCTGGACCACGCTGACGTGATGGCCGTCACGCTTGAGAATCTTGTAAACACTCTCCCAACCGGAGCCATCCACGAATCCGCCGTGGACGAGCACGATGTTCAATGCGCCGTTTGTCGACATAACCGTCTCCCTGGTGAGGTTGCTAGGGCAAATCGGGTCGTGCGTTTGTTGCAAAGAGGATTCCCGAATGGCCATGTCCGCGTCGGATTTTGTGTTGGCTCTTAGTCCACTTCTTTCCTTTTTCGACTCGACGATCTTGCTGCCCCTTCTCTCAACGAAACGGCACGAGAAAGAGTCGGGAAACTCGCGAGGGACCGCGTTAACGCGGCACTAAGAAGTCCTTCCCTCGGCAGACGACGTGAGAGCGATCACACGCGCATCGGAGGAGGGAGCACCCATGACAAAGCATGTAACGGACAACGGCCATCACTCGGGTGAGCTGCTCACGTTCACGATCGACCCGCGCACGGGAAGGATCGTGAAGCTCGAAGGGCTCAGCGCCGACGGCGCCCGTCGCGAATTGACGGACGACGAGAAGGCGCGGCTGATCAAGCGGCCGCGCGACAGGACGCTCGAACAAGTGGTCGAGCGGGCATTCGAAGCCGGAATCGCCTGTGTGCTCGACGGGGACGGCCTGGAAGACGACTCGAGCGAGTCGGCCGACGACGTCGATCTCACGCACCGGCTGCTCGTTCCGCTGATCGAGCAGAGCGCCGCGAAGAAATTGATGGCGCGAGAAGTCGTCGACCGAACCGTGCTCGACACGCTGCTCGAGCACTCGCTCATGTCGACCCCTACTGCTGGAGCGGAGATCGCCGCTGATGTCCGCTAGGCTGCCCCGAGCCGTTACCAGCCGGCTCAACTTCACATTTGAACCAACGACAAACGGAGACTCAATGAGTTCAGCCACGATGGACACCGAAGAGCTTGCCCGTCTAGCGCTTGGCGGGCGTGCGTTGAAGAATCGTCGCGTGCGACGAGCGATCATCGCGCGTCTCATCAATGAGAACGGCGAGTCGTACGAAGGCGACGAGAGCGAGGAAGGCGACGAGGAGGAGGAGACGACTGCGGGCGGCGGAGAAGACCGCGAGATGCTGCGTCTGCTGATCGGGAGCAAAATGCTCCGTCGCCGTCGCGTGCGCCGCGCGCTGCTCGCGCACCTGCTCCGCACGAAGAGCGAAGAGAGCGAGGGGGACGAGGAAGAAGACACGGGCGAAGAGACCGGCGGCGAAGGGCGCGAGCTCGTGCGTGCGCTGATCGCCAGCAAGATCCTGCGTCGCCGTAAGGTCCGTCGTGCCATACTCATCCATCTGCTCAAGACGAAGGCAGAGACGGGCGAGTTCGAGGGGTCGGACGACAGCGAGAGCGAAGGCGATGAGGAGACGGGGGGCGAGGGTGGCGGGGAGGACCGCGAGATCGTGCGTGCGCTGATCGCGAGCAAGATGCTGCGGCGCCGTCGGGTCCGTCGCGCGCTGCTCACGCATCTGCTGCGTGAGAAAGAAGAGGCAGTCGCCTAAGGACAGCTAAACTGCGCCGCTGACGAACGGCGCGGACTAAGTAAGAGCGCGACTGAAGACAGCGCACCAACCGAAGGGCGCGAAGGGCGCGACTGCCAGACGACGTTAGGCAGTCGCGCCTTTCGCGGGGTTTGGCTTCTGCGCCCCAACTGAGTCCGCGCCGTTCGGCCCGCCCTCCGTCAGCTGCGGCCGTAATGCCTTCGTCCCCCCCCTTGCCATCGCCGCCCCGGGACGAAACGGCGCACCTTCTGATAGTGCATCCATCGGATTTCCGTGCGGATCGAGCGGTCGGCGAGCCCACGCCTACTGGCTGACCCGCGCGACGGTGTTGGCGAAACGCTCAGAACATTGGATGCAGAGGCAAAACATGACGCGGCACGATCGTTCACCATTTCCTCATGGCCGGCGAGCACTGCGATGGACGGTGGCCGCCGGTCTCGTGGCTTTGTGCTCAGCTGGAGCCGGCGCGCAGTCGGCGCAGCAGATGGCCGCCAAGCCGAACATTCTCTTCATCATGGGAGACGACATCGGCTGGATGCAGCCGAGCATCTACCATCGCGGGCTCATGGTCGGCGAAACGCCCAACATCGATCGCATCGGTCATGAAGGCGCGATGTTCGTCGACTACTTGGCCGAGCAGAGCTGTACCTCCGGGCGGAACGCGTTCTTTACCGGCATGTATCCGCTCCGCACGGGGATGATCCCGCCACAGCTGCCGGGCAGTCCGTCGTACTTGCGGCCAGGCACGCCGGCGCTCGCGGTATTCCTACGCGACCTCGGCTACACAACGGGTGAATTCGGCAAGAACCACCTGGGCGATCACACCGCCGCCTTGCCGACTGCGCACGGATTTCAGGAATACTGGGGCTATCTCTACCACCTCGATGCAATGCAGCAGGTCAGCTTCCCCGACATCAACTCGGCTCCGAACGTCCAGGGCGTTGCTCCGCCGTGCAAGAACACGCCGGTGCCCGGACTGCCCGAGGTGCCCGGAGCGGTCGACCAGAAGACAACGATCTGTCTGATGCCGCCGCGCCCGGTCATCTGGTGTAAATCGGTGGACGGGACGGAGAAGAACCAAACGTGCAAAGACGAGGGGCCGTTAACCCTCGACCGATCGAAGACGGTGGACGAGGAGATCTCGGCGAAGGTCGTCGACTTCATGGATCGCAACGATCCGAAGAAAACCGGCAAGCCCTTCTTCGTCTGGTACAATCCGGCGCGCATGCACGTCGTGACCGCGCTCTCGCCGAAGTATGAGGCCATGCTGGGCGTCAGGGGCGGGAAGGACTGGGGCGTCAACGAGGCCGGCATGAAGCAGATGGACGACAACATCGGCGTCGTGCTCAAGAAGCTCGACGAGATGGGCCAGCTCAACAACACCATCGTCGTCTTCACGACCGACAATGGGGCCGAGCAGATCAGCTTCCCCGATGGCGGCATCACTCCGTTCAAGGGTCAGAAGGGCGAGGCGTGGGAGGGCGGCTACCGTGCGCCGATGGTCGTTCGCTGGCCTGGGCACATCCCGGCCGGTACGGTCGCAACCGAAATGTTCGCCTCGCTCGACTGGCTGCCGACGTTGGTCGACATCGCCGGCGGGCCGAAGGGTGACGGACTGAAGAAAGAGATCGAGGCGGGTAGCTACCCCGGCATCGTCAAGACGACGCTCGACGGCGTCGATCAGCGAGACTACCTCGAGTGCAAGACCGAGAAGTCGGCGCGCGATTACTTCTTCTACTTCTCGGGCGCGACGCCGTCCGCGGTGCGTTATAAGAACTGGAAGATGTATTACACGATGTCGCAGCCGGGGCCGGCCGGTTGGATCATGCCGCTCATCCCGTTCCATTTCACGTTGGTGCAGAACATCAAGCGCGACCCGTTCGAACAGAACGTCGGCGTCGATCAGAAGTCGGCGATGAG
This sequence comes from uncultured Gemmatimonadaceae bacterium, assembly GCA_963736315.1. GTDB lineage: Bacteria > Gemmatimonadota > Gemmatimonadetes > Gemmatimonadales > Gemmatimonadaceae > JAQBQB01. The sequence continues at coordinate 1,663,481 of CAVTOB010000003.1, forward strand.
TCTCGGCGGAGCGCTTGGCGGGCCGATGACCGCGTTTCAGTACGACTGGAACATGCTGCCCCTCGGCCAGCAGTTGTGGGAGCAGGAGCTGGAAACGTACGCGAAATTCCCGCCGCTTCAGGACCCCGAGAGTTACAACCTCAGCGGGATCCTAGCGGAGATGAAGAAGAAGAGTCACCATCCGGGCGAGTAAGCGGCCAGAGTTCGACGGCGGTTTGGGTGCGCGGGCGCCGTACAAAGGCTAGAAAGGCGCAGCTGACGAACTGCGGAACGAAGAGCGCGAACTAAGTAGGAGCGCACAAGCCCAACCGCGCGAAAGGCGCGACTGCCAAACGACGTTCGGCAGTCGCGCCTTCTAGCGTTTGCGATCGACCCAAAGTCCAATGGTGACGACGCCGCCCGTGTGGATCGTTTGGTGTGTCCATGCGCCAGCCCCCCGCCAAGCGCAAACCACTGAAGCGCCCGCCGCGCGCGGAGCGATCGCGACTTTCGCGATCGACTCTGCTATTCGGATCCACCGCCGCGATCGCCGTTGCCGGACTCGGTGTCTGGCTGGTCCGCGGTCCGTCTCTCCCGATGCTCAAGCCGTCTCATCGAGACGTGCCGACTGCCGAGTTCGTGGGGAGCAAGGCATGCCGGTCGTGTCATGGCGCCGAAAGCGAGCGTTGGTCTCGGTCGCATCATAGCGCGGCGATGGCCGTGGCGACGGATTCGAGTGTCCTCGCGAACTTCAACAATACGAAGGTCGCTACCGGCGGCGTCGCTGAGTCCTTCTATAGAAGGGACGGCAAGTTCTTCGTCCACACGAACGGGCCGGACGGTCGCCCAGGCGACTTCGCCATCTCGTACACGTTCGGCGTCGCTCCACTGCAGCAGTACCTCGTCGCGCTCTCCAAGGGTCGACTCCAAGCACTGACGACGGCGTGGGACAGTCGGTCGGTCGCGGCCGGAGGGCAGCATTGGTTCAGTCTCTACCCGGAATCGCGCTCGAGCGACGACGAGCTGCACTGGACTCGACCCGCGCAGAACTGGAACTACATGTGCGCCGACTGCCACTCGACGAACGTGCGCAAGAACTACGACGCCGTGGCGGACAGCTTTTCGACCACGTGGTCCGAGATCGCTGTCGGGTGCGAAGCGTGTCACGGACCCGGATCTCGACACCTGGAATGGGCGGTTAAACGCTCGAGTCGAGATTCGACGATGGGTCTCACCGTGCAGCTCGATGAGCGTCACCGCGTCACCTGGGTAGCGAACGCCGCGTCGGGCATCGCGGTGCGCTCTCATCCGCGCACGAGCGATCGCGAGCTGCAGGTATGCGCCCAGTGCCATTCGCGCCGGCGTCAGATCGCCGAAGGGTACGTTGCGGGGAGGCCGTACTACGACCACTATCGGCCGGCGATGTTGACCAGTCCGTTGTATTACGCCGACGGACAGCAGCGCGGCGAAGTATACGAGTGGGGGTCGTTCCTCCAGAGCCGCATGAATGCTCACGGCGTCACGTGCAGCGACTGTCACGAGCCGCACAGCGGCGAGCTGCGCGCGCCGGGTGCCGCGGTCTGCGCCACCTGCCATTCACCGGCCAAGTACGACGCGCCCGCCCACCAGCATCATCAGGCGGCAGCCGGCGTCACCTGCCTCTCGTGCCACATGCCGGCGGCCACATATATGAAGGTCGACTCCCGGCGCGACCACAGTTTCCGCGTGCCGCGTCCGGATCTGTCGGTCGCGCTTGGGACGCCGAACGCCTGCGCGTCGTGTCACGCCGATCGCGGCGCGCAGTGGGCGGCGAGTCAGATCACTGCGTGGAGGTCGGGGGACACGTCGGCGATTGGATTCCAGCGATTCGCCACTGCCTTCGCTGCCGCCGACGCGGGCAAGGCCGACGCGAGGCAGTTGCTGGGCACAGTCGCCGGCGACACGACACAACCGGCGATCGCCCGCGCGACCGCGCTCGCCGAACTCACCGCTTCGGATCGGGACGCGATCAACGCTACTGAGCAGAGGGCTGTACGACCCGAGCCCTCTCGTGCGACTCGGCGCTCTTCAAGGACTCGCGCTCGCTGAGCCTTCGCAACGCTCTCTGCTGACGACGCCCCTCCTCTCCGACTCGATGCGCGCCGTGCGAATCGCGGCGACGCAATTGCAGGCCGGGACCGCCTTCGCTTCGTCGGAGCAACAGGCGGCGTTCCAGCGCGCGTCGCGAGAGTTCGTGTCGTCGCAGCTGTACGACGCCGATCGCGCGGACGCGCGAACCAACCTTGGAACCTTCTACGCGGAGTTGGGCGATCTGTCGCGCGCCGAGTCGGAGTTGAAGGCCGCGATCCGGCTCGATCCGTTCTTCCCGCCCGCCTACGTGAACCTTGCCGACGTCTTTCGCGCCCAACAGACCGCGCGCGATCCCGAGGCGGAACAAGTCTTACGATCGGGACTCACCAAGGCGCCAGCAAGCGCCGGGCTCCACCACGCACTTGGCCTCGTCCTCATTCGGCTCCATCGCCTCGACGATGCTCGCTCGGAGCTTCAGCGCGCCGCGCAGCTCGATTCGACGAATGTGCGCTTCGGGTACGCGTACGCGGTGGCGCTGTACTCGACGGGCAAGGCGAAAGCGTCGATCGCCGCGCTCGAGCATCTGCTCACGCTCGACGAGAACAATCGCGACGTTCTAGCGGCGTTGGCGAGCTACCACCGGGAACAAGGGGACACCGCGCTCGCCAAGCAGTACGGTGATCGCTTGCGCGCTTTGACACCCGGTGACGGGAGGCGATGAGCAACAAACCTGGCTTGCGTCTAGCCGGTCCGCGCGCCTACGCCGGATCCTCGATCGTCAGTTCCGGCGGCCGCAGAAGCGACAGAAGCACTCCGGCGAGACTCACCCCCGCCGCGACCGACAACCATATCGCCGGCGACGCCTTGTTCCCGGTTCGCTCGATGAGCCACGTCGCTATTGCCGGCGTGAATCCGCCGAACACCGCCGTTGCCAGGCTGTAAGCGAGCGAGAAACCCGCCGTTCGGACCTCGGTCGGCATGATCTCGGTCAGGAACGGAACCATCGCTCCGTTGTAGATGCCGAAGAAGGACGAGAACAACAGTTCGACCACGAGCAGCCGCTCGAAGCTCGGCGCCGTCACCAGCCATCGCATCGCGGGATAGGCCAGCACGATGGTCAGCATCGGGATCAACACGAGCAACGGCCGGCGTCCGATTCTATCGGACACCGAGCCGGCCACGGGCAGCCAAATGAAGTTCGAGAGTCCAACACAGAGCGTTACGATGAACGTCGCGGACGGCTCCAAGTGCAGCGACTGGCGTCCGAAGGTCGGAGTATACGTTGTGATCAAGTAGAAGCTCGTCGTCGTGAACGCGACGAGCGTCATTCCGGTAAGCACGAGCACCCAGTTGGCGAGCAGCACCCGCGATACGTCGGCCAACCGCCGCGGGTGATGCCTCATCGCCTTGAATGCGCGAGTTTCCTCGAGTGACCGGCGGAGCCAGAGAATGATCGGAATGATCAGACAGCCGACGATGAGTGGAATCCGCCACCCGAACGCCGACATCTGATCGCCGGTCAGATTAATCGTCAGCCCGAGGCCGAGCAGCGCGGTAAAAACCACCGCGAGCTGCTGGCTCGCCGACTGCCACGAGCAGTAGAAACCACGGTGTCCCGGCGTAGCGATCTCGGCGAGATACACGGACACGCCGCCGAGCTCCACGCCCGCCGACAACCCTTGGATGAGCCGCCCGACGACAATGATGACCGGCGCGAGAAGTCCGATCGACGCGTATCCCGGAGTGGCCGCGATCGTGAGTGTGCCGATCGCCATGAGTCCGAGGGTCACGATGAGTCCGCGCCGGCGGCCGACGCGATCGATGTAGGCGCCGAGCACTACCGCTCCGATCGGCCGCATCAGGTAGCCGACGCCGAACGTCATCAGCGACAGCATCAGCGACGCGAACTCGCTCCCCGTCGGGAAAAACGTCTTGCCGATGTACGTCGCGTAGTACCCGTACACGATAAAGTCGTACATCTCGAGGAAATTGCCGCTCGCCACACGGACGACGGCGCCGATCGTCTCGCGACGCGGAACCTCTTGCAGTGACGTCGGCGCGTCCGAGCTCACGTCGCTCGAGAGGGTCGAGCTCATCGCGACCTCGCCGGCACGATCGGAAGGATGATGTGCGACGGATACGTGGCGTTGTGATACACGGTGTTGTCCGCCGTCACAGCCCGCCGGTTCTTGCCGAGCGGCTCGCCCGTGTTCGGGTTCGCGTCAAAGCGCGGAAAGTTGCTGCTCGAGATGTCCACGCGAATGCGATGCCCTTTCTTGAACACGTTGGCGGTCGGGAAGGGGTCGATCGTGAACTGGTAGACCGCGCCCGGCGTCAGCAACTCGGCGTGCTCCCGCGTCGCCCGGTAACGCCCGCGTATGATCGCGTCCGTCAGGTTGAGGTCGAACCCGCCGGGCCAATCCACGCTCGGCGGATACACATCGATCAACTTCGCCGAGAAGTCCGTGTCCGTGCGATTGGACGACGCGAATACGACAACTGAAATTGGGCCGGTGACCTCGAGGTCCTCGGTCAACGGTGCCGTCTCGAACACCACCACGTCGGGTCGGCTGCGGAGCGGCAAGTACGGCGGGCGTGACGGCGGGAAGCGCGGATCCTCGCGCTGATCGTACGCGCCGTCCTTGAGCCGCGCTGACGAGCCGCCGCCGATCGTCGGCACCGGGTGGGCGGGATCGTACGTGTAGGTCGTGGACGATTTCGATTCCGTTGGCCGAGTGGGTGAGAGCGAGCCGTCGGCGTGGAAGTAGTACGGAACCATGCGCGTGCCGGGGATCGGCCAGGCGGTTTCGTCGCGCCAGTACCCACCGTGAAAGAGTCGTCCGTCGGCATCTCTGTGGCCGTCACCGGTCCCCATGATGAAGAGGCGGATCGGCGCGGCGGACTCGATGCCGGTGGCTTCGTTCTTGAGAAAATGATCGAACCACCGCAGGTGGAAGGTAGTGTCGAAGTCCGCGATCGCCGACCCGGGCCCGAACGAGACATCGCCGGCATAGGGTCGCGTGTTCCCGTGATGCGTCCATGGGCCAACGACGAGGCGCTGCGGCGAATGCTTGAGCTTCGAGAGCGCGACGTAATTCTGGAACGTGCCGGCGAGGAAGATGTCATACCACCCGCCGATCTGCATCATTGGGATGTCCGCCGTCTCCGTGTAGTGCTCGGACCAGTTCACCATCGGGTCCTTCCAGAACGCGTCGTAGTCCGCGTGTTCGTAGAAGTCGAGATACCACGCTTCGTATTCCGGGTTCACCGAGAGCGGATTGAGCCCGCGCTTCATCGGCTGCGCCATGTACCAGTCCTCGACCTTCTCGCGCTTGAGCAACGCCTTGACGGCGGGATCGCGCGTGTCGGCGGCGAGCTGCTCCCAAGCCCAGGTGAGCTGTCGGCCCATCTCGTACGTCCCGCGATACCGGACGCCGTGGTCCCACGCGTTCGCCATGCCGCCCATGTTGATCACGGCCGTCTTGAGCGCGGGCGGATGTAGAATGGCTGCCCCGGCTTGGGTATGTGCGGCGAAGGACGTGCCCCACATGCCGACCGCACCGCTCGAGTACGGCTGCTTCGCCAGCCACTCGATCACGTCGTAGCCGTCCGTGGCATCGGCGGGTTGCACCTTGAGAAACTTGCCTTCGGACGCGTACCTGCCGCGGATATTCTGGAGCGCGACGACATACCCGTGACGCGCGAAGAATTCCGCGTCTTTCGCCGACGCGGCGAGGTCGTACGGCGTTCGTTGCAGAAGGATGGGGAAACGTCCGTCGACCGAGATCGCATTTCGTGCGGGGCGATAGAGCCGCGTGGAGAGGCGGATTCCGTCTCGCACCGGAATCATCAGGTTCGAGTCGGCGAGGACGGCGTCGTATCGACCGGGTGCCTGTGAACGTGCCGCCGGTGGGATGAGCAGAATGAGAAGCGCGCCGGCGAATACGGACGGAAGGCAGCGCATTGACGCAGATGTCCGGTGAGAGACGCGGAAATGTGAAACCGCGGCCTCGAGTTCACCAGGCGGGTCGCTCTTGCGTCAATTCTACGAGAGCGAGCCTCCGCCTTCGTCGTTCATCTGGCGCCCTTGAGCCGGCCAAATCGCTCGGCGCACACGCGCCGAGCCGCCCGAGGTCTTCCGCGCGACCAGTGCAATACTGGCGATACAGCCGGCCAGTATTGCCTCGGCTCGCGCTCCAGACCCCGGGCCGTCTCGGCGCTGCCTCCGTGTGCGCGCGTACGAAATCTGGGGTTCGCCGATCGAGCCCAACCCTCGAGCCTAGGTTCGAACAGCGGTCCTCTGGTTATTGACGCCGCCGAAGGTGCTCGAGATGCCGTAGCCCTGATCGTCGGTCATGATCAGCAAGACATTCGGAGCACCCTCGGGCGCGCGGTGTGGTGATGGCTGCCGAGAGCGCAGCCTATACGAGGATGAGTTGCTTCGTCTTCACGTCTGCTGCTCCTCTATTTGGCCTTTCCCTTCTTCGCCCCCGCCACCGGCCACAACATCGTCGCTTCCATCCTCAGCTGCTCGGCACCGGCCGACGTCGGGTTGTTCAGATTGTGATAATACTGAAGCTCAAAGCTCACCGGCTGATCTCCGACGTGGGTAATCTTCGAGACGCCCGCGCCGATGGGCACCGTCCACTTCTCTCCTTCCGGCGAGCTCCAGTCCGCGGTGATGAGCGGCGAGGTCGAGATCGCCCAGGCGAAGGGAAGATTGAAATTGATGAACGGCTGGATCGCGAAGTTGTTGAGCGGGTGGCCGTGCGCGTCGCCGCCGATTCGCCACACGTTGTTCGCTAGCAACCCGATGACCCACGGACCCGGCGTCACGAGCGCGACCGCCGCCGGCCCCATCCCCCACTGTCCCGTTCGCGCGAAGCGGTTGGTCGCCGTCGGGAACGAGAAGATCGGTCCGACGGCCCAGGTGAGCTTCTCGGGTGCCCGTTTGGTGAAGAACGCTTCCTCTTGTGTGTCCGCGGTGCCTCCGCTTCGGAAGCCGTTCCCGAAGGGGATGCTCACGAAGGGCACGATCGTGCGCGACACGAGGAGCCAGCGCTCACCGATCGGCAATGGCAGTACCGGCTGCACGTTGAGCACCATCTCCGCGTTCTCGCCGAGTCCGCCCGCGGTGTAGTAGTTGTACTGGAGCGGAAGCGAAATCAGGTTGGCGACGGGATTCTGCGACTGTTTCGCGAGGTCGGCCTCGGTCGACTTGTGAGCAGCCGCTCTCGCCGAATCGGCTCTCGCTGAGTCGGCTCCATCCTGCGCACGCGCGGAGGGCGTCGTTGCAACTAGGAGGGCTGCGGCGAGCGCGAATGCCGTCGCGGCTGAGGGCTTTGACGTCGGCACGCCGAGTTCGTTTACCATTGTGCGCCCCCTCCCCCCCGAACAGGCCGCGCGAAATCGAGGAGTGTTGTCTAACGACGCTCGAGAGTCGGTGGGATGGGACCTTGGTGCCGAAAAGCGCAACGGCTAAGGTCGATGAACAACGGCGTCGGGTGCCTACTTCTCCCACACCGGCGTTCCGACCTCCACCACTCCGGGCGGCTTCCACCCTCCTCCGATCACCGTGTCGCTCGGCGAATGCATCCGCAGCACTAGATAGAAGTGCCCCGTCGGCGCCGGCAGCCAATTGCTTTCCTTCGGCCCGGTGATGGGATCGTGCTGGATGTAGATGTCGAGTGATCCGTCGGGATTGTGCGTCACAGACGCTCGTCTTGGGCTGATCTCATATCGGTGATTCACGTTCGGCGGCAAGAAGTGGTTCGAGTCGTACACCGTCACCGACCAGAACGCCTTGACTGGCGGCTCGTCTCCTTTTCCAAAGTGCACGACGTAACGACGCGAACCGTCTAGCGGGTGCTCGGTGACGTCCGTGCGCGTCATCTCGTGGACAACGTCCTTGGGCAGATTCATGTCGAGTCCGACGATCGCGAAGTAAGCGCGGAAGTCGATTTGACCGTCGTAGGGGCCGAGGTTCGTCGATGAGATCCAACCGTTCACGATCGGCGCCTTTTTCTCGGCGGCGGCGATGCGCTCGACGCCGAGTCGAGGCACGTCTCTCAGGATGTCGGCTGCGTGGGCGCCAAGCTTCGTCGAATCGAACGGGTGCCCGCCGACGATGCCGATGGTGGCCATCTCCGCGACGATCACGGAGTCGGAGGGCGCGGGTGGATTGTCCTTCATGAGCATCGCGAGCCGGTTGAAAAACGTCGCCGCGTCGAGCGTGTTCACCTGATCGAGCACCGGCGTTTTCATATCGGTCGACGGATCGACGCGACCCGGCGACCGCGCGCGCGGCTTGCCATTCGGGCTGAGCGGGACGAGCGTGTACTGGCGCTGAAGCTCGTGAACTGCCTGCATGTCTTGCGGCGCCTGCTCGGCGGCCGTGCGCCCGACGATCCATACGAGGTTCGTCGGCGACCGGATGAGCGTCGCATGTAGCGTGTCGGCTGAGCCCTTCCACGTCGGACCGGCGATCACGTAGCGCTGTGGACCGGGGTGGGCTGTTCGCGAGCCCGGCGACTCGAAAACATTCATCCAACCGCTGAGCATCGACATCACGTAGTAGCGGCCGTGTTCGTCTGGAACTGAGAGCTCGTACGGTTGGCTCGCGAGGTCGAGCCACGCGAGGGAGTACAGCATGCTCGCGCTCGGCGTCGCCACGGCTCGGAACGACGGGTCCGGATAGTTCGTCATGTTGGCGAATTGCCCCATCGGCGCACGCGTTTCGCCGGCGGCCGCGACGTTGGTCATCACTCGTCGCATCTGGTCCATCATGACGAGCGGGTAGCCGTAGACGTACGCGTCGATCGCGAGCTGTTCGACGTCATGCGCCGCGGCCGAGTCCTTCGCCAAGGTCGAGTCTCTTGTCCACATCGCGTTTGTTTGTGCTGTCGCTCGCGGTTGCGACGTCGCGCCTTTTTGCGCGTCGACCTTCTTGCACGCGTTGAAGGCGACGAAGGAGCTGAGCAAGGCGAGAACGGCCGCTCGAGTCTGAACGGTTGCCATGAGCGATACCTCACAAAGGCGCGTCGACGGCGCGGCGCGTGTCGCAACGTCTGAGGGGCAGGTATCAAACCGTCAGCTCCACAGGCTCCCAGGGCCAGCTCCCGGCTTCGACCGACGGAGCGCTTGGACCTTCGACCAATGGTCGCGGCCCGTTCGCCGCCTAGCCTTGTAGACCGCAACGCGTCGACGTGAGCAATGTCAAACGATTCAGACGAGCGCCACGATTACTCGCGGCGTCGATTTTTTCACAGCATGATCGCCGGGGCAACGATCGGTGCTGCTCGGCCATGGTCGGCCTTGCTCTCTCCGTCTCGCGCCGCCGCGACGACGAAGCTGCCGCCCGACGAGGCGATCAAGGAACTGGTGGCCGGCAATCAGCGGTTCGCCGCCAATCACTTGAGCTCGTGCGGCCACGATCTGGCGGCGCTGAGAGAACACACTGTCGAGAAGCAGGAGCCGTTCGCCGCGGTGTTGGCGTGCGCCGATTCGCGGGTGCCCGTCGAACTCGTGTTCGATCAATCGATCGGCCGCCTGTTCGTGACACGGGTCGCGGGAAATGTCGCGTCACCCGAGATGATCGCGAGCCTCGAATACGGCGTCGCCGTTGTCGGAATCAGCGCGATCGTCGTGCTCGGCCACCGGGACTGTGGCGCGGTCAAGGCGGCGGTCAAGTCGGAGAACGCACCGGGACAAATCAGCTCGCTGTATGCGTACCTCCGCCCGGCGGTGGAGCAGGGCGCGGGAAACATCAACGTGGCGATCGATGCGAACGCACGAGTCCAGGCCGACGTGCTGCGGAAGTCGTCGACCGTGATACGCGAAGCCGCCAGCAAGGGGACCGTGAAAGTGATCGCCGGAGTCTACGACCTGGCCACCGGAAAGGTGGTGCTCTCATGAAAGCGCATTCGAGGTTGGCTGGTGTCGCGCTCGCCCTCGTCGCCATGGGCGGCAGTTCACGCGCAGGTGCGCAGATCGATACGAGCGGAAAGTGGCGATTCACCGTCACGCCGGATCTCTGGGCGCTCTCACTACACGGCCGCGTCGGTGTCGGTCCGGTCGCCACCAACGCCGACATCAGCTTCCACGACCTTCTGAAAGCACTCAGGTTCGCGTTCATGGCCAACGCCGAGGTGCGGAAGGGCCGATGGTTCGGCGACATCGACGTGCTCTACGCGTCGCTCGGCAAGGAAAACGTTATCGCGTTCCGCGGCGACACCGGCAGCCTCGAGCTCACGCAAAAGATGTCGATCATCCAACCGGTCGGCGGCTACACGATCGGCAATCAGAAGTGGTCCGTCGATTTCCTGGGCGGATTCCGCGCGTGGGATCTGAGAACCACGATCGATGTGGACGTCACGAGACGGCCGAGCAACCCACACTCGATCGCGCGCGGATGGCCTGACGCGACGGCCGGGTTCCGTTTCCACTGGCTGCCCTATCAGAAACTGCGCGTCCTCGCCGGCGGCGACGGCGGCGGCGGCGGGTCGCACGGGACATGGCAGGCCTATGGAGTGGTGGGCTACGATGCGTGGTCGAGGGTCGCGCTCGGGGCGGGGTATCGATACCTGTTCGTGAACTATGAGGACAGCAACTACCTGCTCGACGCGGATCTGAGGGGGTTCGGACTCGGGGCCAGTATTCACTGGTGAGACCACCGGAAGGCGAAACTGCCAAAAGCCGAGACTACCGAAAGCCGAAGCTACCGAAAACCGAAACTGCCAGAAGCCGAAACTGACTGACGGTCAACGGTCAATCGGCTACGGCTCGGCGAACGGTTGCGGTCGACGGCTCGGTTCTAGGTGTCGACCCTCTCGCGTTTTCGCGCGCCCGCGCCTTTCATTAGTTACGCCGTCGGCGCCGTAACCCACCGCGGTTCGGCCGTCGCGCGTTTCGGCCTTTGCGCAGCTCGGCCGCCGCGCTCCTCGGCCTCAGCGCTGTAAGAGCAGTTCCGCCCTCCGCCTTCCGAGAAAATGCCGAAAGCCGTCGTGATGTCCGCCCCTCACGCTCCTCTCGCCGTCACCGAGATCAAGGAGCCGCAGCTCGAACCTGGCGCCGCGTTACTGAAGACTCTCTACTCCGAAGTCTGCGGCACCGACGTCCATCTCCATCACGGCAAGCTCCAAGTCCCGTTCCCGATCATCCCCGGCCACGTCTCCGTCGGCGTCGTCGACAAAGCGCGCGGAGATCTCAAGGACATCGACGGCCAGCCGATCAAGGAGGGCGACACCGTCACCTTCCTCGACGTCCACGAGACGTGCAACAACTGCTGGTACTGTCTCGTCGCGCGTCAGCCGACCAAGTGTCCCAACCGAAAGGTCTACGGCATCTCGTACAGCGCGAACGAAGGCTTGCTCGGCGGATGGGCGGAAGCGATCTGGATGAAACCGGGCGTGAAGATGATCAAGATCCCGAAGGATCTCGATCCCGACACCTTCATCGGCGGAGGCTGCGGACTCGTCACCGCGCTGCACGCCGTCGACATGGCGCAGATCCGTCTCGACGAATCGGTCGCCGTACTCGGCGTCGGCCCAGTCGGACAATCGTGCGTCGGATTCTCGTCGCTCTCCGGCGCCGGCGAGATCATCGCCGTCGGCGCGCCGAAGGATCGTCTCGCGTTCGCGAAGCGGATGGGCGCGACGCATACGCTCGACCTCGACCTTCGCCCCGAAGCTCGGCTCGACGGCGATTCGCAGGCTCACCGGCGGACGAGGAGTCGACGTCGTGATCGAAGCGAGCGGATCGGCGGACGCGGTGAGTCAGGCGCTCGACATGGTGCGCGACGGCGGACGCGTGATCGTGTGCGGGCACTACACCGACAACGGCGCGATCGAGATGCACCCGCATTGGCAGCTCAACCGGAAGCACGTCGAGCTCAAGGGGTGCTGGGGGTCGCGGTACGACCACTTCCATAGAGCGGTTGCGTTGACGGCGCGGTTTGGCGCGATGAAGCCGTGGAGGGAGATGGTGTCGGGGCGGTTTTCGTTGGAGAGGGCGGGGGAGGCGTTGGACGGCGGTGGAGAAGAGGACGGCGATCAAGGCGGTGATAGTTCCGAATTAGGTCTCAGGCCACTGGTCTCAGGTCTCTGGGCAAACGGCGAGTGTTCGCGGGATGCGACGTGGATCTGAGGCGTGAGACCAGCATCGAGCATTCAGCGTCGAGATTGCGAGAATTTAGAACTGCTTTTGGACTCCACGTGCCTTGAATGGCGAGTACGGCCCGACCCAGGAGTCAGGACTGCCTGAGGTCTGAGTTGTCTGATCTGCTAGACAGCTAAGGGTTCGGCAGTCTCACGCCTGGGTGGCCACCGTGGCGAGTCAAGGCGCACGGAGTTCAAAGCGGTTCCAACAACTCGTCTCTCGATGCTCGACGCTCGATGCTGGTCTCGCTACTGACGCCGCGGTCCGCCACCAGTGGCCAGCCCGGGGTCTTTCGCCTTTACACCCCGCAAACAACCCACCCCTATCCCGTCAGCTCGACGACACGTAGCGTGAAAGCGTGTACACCACCTGTCTCTTCTGCCACTCCGACCTCGGCGCGAACCACTTTCTGCCGACGTTTCCCGTCGGCCGCCGGCTCGCGTACGACGCGAAGAAGGGTAGACTATGGGTGATTTGCACCCGGTGCGGGCGGTGGAATCTCACGCCGCTCGAGGAACGCTGGGAGGCGATCGACGAGTGTGAGCGGCTCTTCCGCGGCACGCGTTTGCGGATGTCGACGGACAACGTCGGCCTCGCGCGCTTTCGCGGCGGGTTCGAGCTCGTACGGATCGGACCCGCGCTCCTCCCGGAGATCGCGAGCTGGCGCTACGGCGCTCGCCTCGCCCGCATCGAGCCCGATCACGAGCAGCAGCGCGGGCTGATCACGCGCGGCGCTCGGCTCATCGTCCGCGGGATGGCCGGAGCGCTCGTGCACTACGCGCACGCGGTCGGGTTGAGCGACGATGCCGTGCTGCGCATGCGCACGTTCCGTCGCGGGAACGGAATTCTCCTTCGCACCGGCGACGAGCGGGGCCACACGATCACCGTGCGCTACTCACATCTGGGCGCGGCCGAGCTCGTGCGCCCCGAGCTGGATTCCCCGTGGCAACTGCGCCTCCACCACGACAACGGCGTCGCCACTCTCGCTGAATCGCCCGCGCTGCGCGTCGCGGGAAAGATGCTCGCCACACTCAACCTCGGCGTCGCGAGCGGCGCCGAGGTATCGCACGCGATCGCGAAGTTGGATGACGCGGGCGATCCGGAGGGCTACTTCACGCGAGTGGCGTCGCTCGCCATGCGCACGTCCTGGGGCCGATACCCCGATGCGCCGAAGATCGAAGAGACTCCACCGAAGGGATCGTTCTCCGAGCGTCTCGCGTTGCAGCTGGCGAATCGATCGTTCTGGGGACGAGGCGGGACGGGGAGCGACGAGAAGACACCACTATATAGATTGCCCGCCGTCGATCGGCTCGCGCTGGAGATGGCGGCGAACGAGGACATCGAGCGGAAGGCGATGAAGGGCGAGCTCGATGCGCTCCACGCGGCGTGGCAGGACGCCGAAGAAATCGCGGCGATCGCGGACGAGCTCTTCGCGGATGGAGTCCTCGAGGAGTTCAAGAGGCAGTACTACGACCGGATCGCGGCGGCGGAAGAGTCCTAGGGACGTGAACTGCTTGACTGCGCCGCTGCCGAAAGACGCGACTAAGTAACGGCGCGACTGACTGGGGCGCACTTGCCCAACAAGCGCGAACGGCGCACCGGCCAAACGGCGTTTGGTAGTCGCGCTCTTCGCGCCGTTAGGCATTTGCGTCCTGTCAGCCGCGCCGTCTTCAGTCGCGTCTTTCAGCAGCGGCGCCCCTTGCCCGTCGCGCCCTTCGGCAGCTGCGCCCCTTGCCCTTGCTCTTCCGCCCGCTGGATATTCGCTGTTTGCGCCTCCCGGAGCGTCAATGCGCGGCGTTGCACTGCTTATCTTCGGAGCCCTCGCAGCGGGCTGTCAGAATGCGTCGCCACCGCCGGCGAAGGCCGTCGGCCCGTCGGGCATCACGATCGCCGTCGCACCTCCGAACAACAAGGACGGCGAGTGGCTGCTCCCGGGCCGCGATTACGCCAACAGCCGGTACAGCAACCTCGCGCAGATCACGCCGGCGAACGCGAAGGATCTTCGTGTCGCGTGGACGTTCTCCACGGGTGTGCTTCGCGGCCACGAGGGCCAGCCGCTCGTCGTCGACAACACGATGTACATCGTCACGCCGTACCCGAACGTGGCGTACGCGCTGGACCTCACGCAGCCGGGCTTTCCAGCCAAATGGAAGTACCGGCCGGAGAACGCGCAGGCGGCGGTCGGCGAGGCGTGTTGCGACGTCGTGAATCGCGGGGCGTCGTACGCGAACGGGAAGATCGTCTACAACTTGCTCGACGGTCACACCGTCGCCGTCGACGCGGCGACGGGGACGGAGCTGTGGCGCGTGAAGATGGGCGACCTGAATCGCGGCGAGACGATCACGATGGCGCCGATCGTCGTGAAGAACAAAGTGATCGTCGGGTCGAGCGGCGGCGAGATGGGGGTGCGGGGGTGGATCGCGGCGCTCGACCTCGAGACGGGCAAGCAAATCTGGCGCGCGTACAACATCGGGCCGGACGCGGACATCAAGGCTGGGGCCGCGATTCAAGCCCTACTATAAGCAAGATCAAATCGCGAACTCCGGGACCGCGTCGTGGCCCGGCGAATCGTGGAAGGTCGGCGGCGCGACGGTGTGGGGCTGGGTGTCGTACGATCCGGAGCTCAATCTCATCTACCACGGCACGTCGAACCCTGGGCCGTGGAACGGGAATCAGCGTCCGGGCGACAACAAGTGGAGCGCCGCGATTATCGCGCGAGACGCCGACACGGGCGACATGGTCTGGGCCTTCCAGCCGACGCCTCACGACATCTGGGACTACGACGCGGTGAACGAGAACATCCTCGTCGACATGCCGATGAACGGGGGGACGCGCAAAGTGCTCGTGCACTTCGACCGCAACGGCTTCGCGTACACGATCGACCGCGCGACGGGCCAGGTGTTGGTGGCGCAGCCGTTCGTGCCGATGAACTGGTCGTCGGGCGTGGACCTCGCGACCGGTCGGCCGAACGTGAACGTCGACAAAGCGACCGCGCAGGGTAAGCACGTGAAGGACATCTGTCCGTCGCTCGAGGGCGGCAAGAATCAGCAGCCCGCGGCGTTTTCACCGAAGACGGGACTCTTCTACGTGCCGACGAACAATCTCTGCATGGACTTCACGGGTCGAGAGGTCACCTACATCGCCGGCACGCCCTACATCGGCGGCGACGCGCCGGAGGTCGGCGGTCCGGGCGGTTACAAGGGCGAATTCATCGCATGGGACGCGGTGCAGGGGAAGAAGCTGTGGGGCATCAAGGAACCGTTTCCCGTGTGGAGCGGCGCGCTCGCCACCGCGGGGAACGTCGTCTTCTATGGGACGCTCGATGGCTGGTTCAAGGCGGTCGACGCCACGAACGGCACAGTTCTATGGAAGTTCAAAGTCGGTTCCGGCGTCGTCGGTGCTCCGATGACGTATACCGGGCCGGACGGCAAGCAGTACGTCGCGGTCTATTCGGGGATCGGCGGTGATATGGGTTTGTTGATCGCGGGCGACGTGGCGGCAAACATGCCGTACGACGTTCGAGAGCGCGGCACGACCCTCCCCGATCTGGCGCGCTACACTTCGTGGGGTGGGATGTTGTTCGTTTTCTCTTTGTGACCTCTGTCCTTTTGTGTAGCCTCCTGCCTCCGGTCGGCCTATACTCGCCGACACGATCCTGAGCGCCACGAGGAGCTAATGCATTTCTCGTCGACATTCCAAATAGCAGCCGCGCTCGCGGCACTAGCCGGCGTAGGCGTTTACCAGGCACAAGGGACGACACGACCCAACCAGCAGATCAGCGTGACGAAAGCCGGGACGCAGCCGACGTATTTCGTCGAGCACCCCGACAACATTCAGCCCGGCCTGAACCTCCAGAGTCCACTCGCGTCGCTCAAGAATCCCTACTCGGGCAACCCGGCGCGTATCGCTGAGGGCGCCAAGCTGTTCGTGTCGTACAACTGCATGGACTGCCACGGCGCCGACGGCGCCGGCGCGATGGGGCCGAGCCTCCAGGATGGACGGATGCACTTCGGCAGCACCTCCGGTGACATCTTTCAATCCATCTACGAAGGGCGGCCGGACGGAATGCCGTCGTGGGGCGGAAGAATTGCCGACGACCAGATCTGGCGGCTCGTCGCGTACGTAGAAACGCTGTCGAAGGGGCACACGGTTTCGACGGAGAATTTCACCGGCAAGACGATCGATCGAGGAGGACGGTAGTGAGCATCACGCGTACGCAGGACCCGACCACCGCCCATCCGGAGTACATCGCGGACCTGATCCACGAATCCTACGCGGGCCCGGCTTGGCACGGGCCGTGTGTCGTCGAAGCGCTGGCCGGCGTGGACGCCGAGGCGGCGACGAAGCGGATCTCCCCGCACAGGCATTCGATCTGGGAGCTCGTGCTCCATCTGGCGCACGGGCGGCACCTCCTGATCGAGCGCCTGACGAACGAGAGCATTCAGCCTTTCCCGCGCGCTATTAAAGAACCCTGGTGGCCCGCGTCGCCGGCCGATCTGAGCGAGACCGCGTGGCTCGTCGATCGCGATTTGTTGGACGACTATCAGGAACGCCTGCTCGCCGCCATCCGCGCCGCGACTCCGGAGCAGCTCGCCCGCGTGCCGGATCGCTCGGACACGCCCGTCGCGCGACAACTCGTCGGAATGGCGCTACACGACACGTACCACGCCGGTCAAATCAAGCTCATGGCGCTCGCGGCGGGCGTGTAATCCTCCCCGCCGGGCTGGCGGGCGCGTCTCGCATCGGCTGGTTCGTTCATTGGAACGTTTTGGCTCACCCGGACGCTCGCCGTGGCGGGTATCACTGATAGGCGCTCGGCGAAAAGCCGGTATTACATCGCCGGCGCCTCAGCCCCGCATCAGATGTCGACAAAAACTCCTGCGCAGAATCCGATCGAGCGACGACGCTCGGCTCCCCCCACGTCGCCCTCGTATCGTCGATTCGCCGCCGAGTCGATGTCATCCATCGAGCGCGTCCTGGGGCGGTCGCGCTATGCCGAACGCGCCGGCGTCTTCAACAACGCCGAGATGGTGGTCTGGCAGTCCACGCGGCGCTTCTGGCTGGCCGGGGCCGTCGCGGCGGGCGGCATCGCGCTGCGGCTCACCGGGTGGGCGCGGGGGCCCGTGTGGCCGATCCTCGCCATCGCGCCGGCCTACGTCATCTTCGTCGCGCTTCTGACGGTCGTCATTGAAAGACGCGAAAGAGTCACCCGCGTGGCGCTCATCGTGCTCGCGCTGGCCGACGTCACCGCGATCTACGCGACGGCGCTCCTCGTCACGAGTCCCGCGTACTACGGCCGCGCGCTGCTCCTGAGCCTTCTGGCGTTTCAGTTGATGCAGATGTTCTTCCTCCGCTCCCCGGCGCTCACCATCGTCGTCGCGTCGTCGGCCGCGTACGTCGGCCTTCTCGTCGCCGCGGACCACCGCGGCATCTTCATCGACTGGCGCGAACAGGCGTGGATGCTGTCGGTCTTTCTCGTCGTCTCGTTCCACGGGATGATCCTCCAGGCGAGCGCCAACCAGCGGCTGGCCGCGCTGGTGGACCTCTTTGCCGCCGCGCAGCGGGGCGACTTCACCCGCACCTTCATCGAATCGCGCAATCGCGAGCCCGACGCCATCACCGTGCTCGGGCGCGCCTACAACCACATGCGCTCCGAGCTGGCCGAGATCGCGTTCACCGACAACCTGACCAGCTGCCTCAATCGCAACGGCTTCGAGTACGCGCTCGAGCAGATGATCGACGGTGCCGCGCGCGAAGAGGAGGAGATCGCGATCCTCGCCGTCGACATCGATCACTTCAAGGGCATCAACGACTCGGCGGGGCATCTCGTGGGCGACATGGTGCTGCGCGAGGTAGCGATGCTCCTGCTCGACGCTTCACGCGCCGGAGACGTCGTCGGACGCGTCGGAGGAGAGGAATTCGTGATTCTCCTGCCCGGCGCGGATAGCGAGACCGCGGGCGTGATCGCCGAGCGGCTGATGGATTCGATTCGATCGCACGCGTTCCGTATTCCGCAGGGCACGCGCCGGGTGACGATCAGCGTCGGGATCGCGTCGGAGCGTGTGACCGAGCCGCACATCGCGGGAGCGCTGAGAGCGCGAGCGGATGAGGCGCTCTACGTCGCGAAGCGGCTGGGGCGAGATCGAGTCGTGCTGTGGGCGCCGGGGATGAGGTCGAATGCGACGCCGCCGTACAGCCGGAGGGCGTCGGCTTTCGGCTAACGTCTGGCGAGCCGGCGAACCCTGGCCGGGTCGTTCGTCAATCCGCTCCAGCGCCCATTCCGCTCGAATGCGGATTCGCCGGTTCGGGTCCTCGACCATCGCCCGCAGCAGCGGAATCGCCTCCTTCTCAGAAGGCCCGCGGTCGCCCAACAGAATGATCGCTTTTTCGCGCGCGCGGTCGTCGGGAGCGCGCAGGTTCTCGATCAAGAAGGGCGTCGACGCCGACTCGTCGAGGCGTTCGCCGCGCGGGATGTCGTGCTTGCAGAAGCGACAATGCGTCGCGTCCGTGCGAATCGGCTCGGCGCAGACGGGGCAGGGGCGGAATGCGTCGGCGGATTCGCGGGCGTCGTCGACGTCCTGGAGCATCAGGGCGTGCGGCAACGCCACGACGAACAACGTCGTTCCGTAGAGCCACCACGCGAATCCGCTGCGCCCCTTTCGCTCGGCGATCCACGCCGGGATCGCACCGAGAAAGGGCAAGATGCCTGTAAATCCGAGAAACATTGAAACCGATCCGGCTGGCGGCTGACCGCCGCTTGGCCATCAGCCGCCGGCCGAGGCTGTTACATGGCCATGTAGGCCTGGCGCAGCGCGGGCAGTGCGCCGATGAGCCACATGAGAACGCCGAAGATCGTCGCGCGGCCCTTGCTCACTTTGCCGGTCACGTAGAGCCCGACCGCCAGTAGGACCGTCACCCAGATCGTGATCAAGTCCAGTCGACCCATGAACTGGTACGCGATTGGACTTGGTTGGTCCGGCGCGAAGAAACGGGCGGGGCTGAGCGAGATCGCCATTTGACCCGTGAGCTTGGCCGGGTCCATGAGCAATCCCTGAACGCCGCCGAGGACGCTCCCGATGACGCGGGGCATGTAGGCCCACGCGGCGACGACCAGCGCCGCGTGGAAGCTTTGCGCCGAGCCGACGAGTTTGCCGACGAGCCAGGAGACCGCGCCGACGACGAGGATGGAGATGAAGATGATGACCGTGAGGCCGTAGCGTGTGACCGCCTCGCTGGCGCTTTTCATCTTCGCCATGGTCTCGGCATTCAGCTGCGGATTCTGCGCCGCGGCCTTGGCCATGCCGCGCGTGAACTCGGCGTCGAAGATCGGCTCGAGCTGGTTGAACGTCGCGAAGAAGATGACGCCGATCGCGATCGACACGAAGAGCAGCGGCGGCCAGACGCTCTTGTTCTCGTTTCGTCGAAAGACGGCCGCCGGCGAGAAGAAGATGTCGATCAGGTCTTCCCAGAACGAAGCCTTCGGAGGCGCCGCGGGGGCGGTCGAAGCCGGAGCAGCGACGGAGGACGGTTCGGTCATGGCTGTGGTCTCGGAAGAGAGTGCGGGGTGCGGAGGCGGTGTGCGGAGACCTGAGAGCGAGTGCGGGAGCGGTGTGCGGAGACCGTCGGATGGCGTGCGGGGACGGCAGCGGTCAGGCGCCGCCCTGTCCCTGGCTCAACTTAGTCTGCTGCGCGGCGGCGGCTCCTAGCAAGCCCCCGAGCCCCATGGACTCGACGGCCGTGCTGGGTACCAGCATCAGCGCGCCTTTCTCCTTCAGACCTTCGTACAGGATGTTCATCGCGCGCAGGTGCAGCGCGGTCGGGTTGTCGTGATAGGAGACCGCCGCCTGCTGGAACAGATGGGCGATTTCCACCTCCGCTTCGCCGAGAATGATGCGGGCGGCCTTCTCGCGCGACGCTTGCGCCTCGCGCGACATGGCGTCTTGCAGCGACGCCGGAATGATGACGTCGCGCATCTCGACCGACTGCACCGTCACGCCCCAGGGCGTGCAGCGCTCGTCGATCAGCTTCTGCAGATCAGCCTCGATCTGTTCGCGTCCACGCAACAACTCGCTCAGCGACGTGCGGCCGATGATGTCGCGGAGCGCGGTCTGCGCGGCCCAGCTCACGGCGCGCGCGTAATCCTGCACCTCGAGCGCGGCCTTCTCGGGATCGTAGACCATCCAGAAGAGCACCGCGTCCACGTTCACCGGCACGGTGTCCGAGGTGAGCGTCTCCTCGGCGTTGAAGTTCGTCGTGATCACGCGCTGGTCGATCCAGGACGAGACCGTGTCGATGAGCGGAATGATCCAGAAGAGTCCGGGCCCGCGAAGGCCGTCGTACTTCCCGAGGCGCAGCACGACGGCGCGCTCCCACTGTCGCGCGATGCGCGGCGACAGCATGAGGATCAGGCCGACGAGGATCCCGATGATGATGCCGTGCGGGCTCTGTTGGGCCGAGCTCACCGCGAAGCCTGCACCGATCGACAGAAGCAGGACGATCGCGGCGACGATGTTGAATCGCGCGTTCACTTGCGGGCCCTGCTCCTTCGGCCGTGCGGCGCGAGCTTTCGTCTTCTTGGGCATGTCAGGTCTTCTCCTTGGTGGTGCGGGACGTCTCGAGCCCCTGGAGGTACTCCACGATCTCGGGGAGCGAGATGCCGATCGCCGACGCGTCAGCCAGCAGACGGTCGACGAGTGGCCGCAACAGCCGGTCGCGTTCGCGACGCGCGGTTGCAGCCTTGGGGTGGGCGGGTGTTGGCGGTGACGCGAGCACGAACGTCCCAACGCCCCTTTGCGTGGCGAGCACGCCCGATCGTTCCAACTCGGCGTACACCTTGGCGACGGTGTTGGCGTTCACCTTGAGGTCCACGGCGAGCTGGCGCACGGTCGGCAGACGATCGCCGACGGCGAGTCGACCCTGCGCGATCGCCGCACGGATGCTGCGATCGAGTTGCGCATAAATGGGAGTCGGATCGTTCGGGTTGACCGAAAACACGGTAATACGATTGTACTAGTACAGTGGTACAATGTCAAGTGGAGGTCGGTGGACCGGTGGACCGGTGGACCGGTGGACCGGTGGACCGGTGGACCGGTGGACCGGTGGACCGGTGGACCGGGTGGACCGGGTGGACCGGTGGACCGATGGACTGATGGACTGAGTGGACGAGTGGACGAGTGGACGAGTGGACGAGTGGACGAGTGGACCAGTGAGCCGGTGAGCCGGGCCTGAGCCTCGAATCGAAACGTCGGAACAACACAAAGGGCGGTTCCCCCCGCGGAGACCGCCCTCTATGCCCAACCGTCTGATGTCAGCCTTCTGCCTTCTGTCCCCCGACTTCTCTTGCTCCTACCGGTCCACCGGTCCACCGGTCCACCGGTCCACCCCTATTTCATCACGATTTCCTGAAGGGCCGCTTTGATCCTCGGATCTTCGGACCGCGACAACTGCGAGATCGCGCGGCGGCGAACGGTGATGTTCTCCTCGCCCTTCACGATCGTGAGCAGCTTGTCCACTGCCGCCTTGTCGCCGCTCCGCATGTACACGTTGATCAGCGACTCCTTCATGTTCGGATCGGTGGTCGTGTCGTAGATGTGAATCAGATCGGCGATCGGCGCGCCGGCGCGGCTGGCGGCGTCGACGGCTCGGCGACGCGTTTGAATCGGCGTGTTGCCGTCCTGCGCCAGCGCGAGCAACCACTTCGTGTTCTCCGACCCGCCCATCTCGGCCAGCGCGCTGAACACGGCTTCGCGCGAGCGGTCGCTGCTGAGCGTCGGGTAGACCTGCCGAAGGAGCGCGGCGTCCTGCGCGGTCGCGTAGTCCTGGCCGAGCGCGCGAAGAGCGACGGTGAGCACTTCGTCGGGAAGATCGGTGCGCTTGACCGCGGTGCGCAGGTACTGGCGGGCGCGCGGATCGCCGGAGCGGGCGAGCGCGGACATCGATTCCTTCGCCAGCCACGTGCTCTGGTTCTGCTGCGAGAGTTGAATCAGCGGCTCGATGCCGGCACCGTGGTCGAGGCGGCCGAGGACGGCGAGCCCCTGCTGACGCACCGACTGGTTGTCGGTCTCGTCGCGGGCGATGGCGAGGATCGGCTCGGTGACGGCGGTCGGAATTGTCTGCATGCCGTCCGTCGAGCGTCCCATGTATGACAGCGCGCTGCGTCGCGTCTCCCGCGGGAGCGCCGAGTTCTTGGCGATCGCGACGAGCTGCGCGGCCGTGTTGGCGCTGTCGGCGAGCATCGCCGGCATGAGTGCGTCGCGGCCGGCTCGGCCGTCGACTTTCGCCGAGAGTGAGAGGAGATAGTCGGCGGCGACCTGCCCGCTGACGTGGCCGAGGTCGGTCACGCCGCGCAGAGTTGAATCAGCCGGGCCGACGTAGGTCTGCACCGAGAGCGGGAGCTTGTCGGCGCGGTCGACGACGACGCGCACCGGTCCGGGCACGCAGGGTTCCGCGCGCCAGTTGTCGCCGTAGAAGGAGCCGGAGTAGCTGTTCGGCCCCGTCTGGATCCAGCTGCGGCCGTTGCCGCACACGCCGGCGCGGGCGGGGAAGTTGAACTGCACTCGTCCATCGGGCGCGGCGTCGACACGCGACGCGAGACCCTGTGCGCCGGCGACAGCCGGCGCGGCGACGAGCGCTGCGAGAGCGAAGATGTGTGATCTCATGGCTTCTTCCCGTCGAGGATGTCCATCATGATCTGCTGGGCACGCGGGTCGTTGCGACGGTTGATCGCCAGCAGCGCCTCGCGCTTCACGCGAGTGTCGGTGCTGTTCCTGACGATGTCGATGAGCTTGTCCGCGGACTCCGGGTCCTTGCGGGCGCCGAGGATCTGGACGATACGAGCCCGGACGTCGTAGCTGTCCGCCGCGTCATAGATCTTGCCCAAATCCGCGGTCGTGATGGTGGGCGATCGGGACAGGCGCGACAGCGCGGCGGACCGGAGGCGGCTCGATTCGTTGGTGTTCTTCGCCACGGTCAGCACGAACGTCTCGTTCTCCGTTCCTCCCATGCGCGACAACGTGTTCAAAATCTCCTCTCGCATCTGATCGTTGTCCGCCTTCGCGTACAGCGCGCGGAGATAGGCGGCGTCGTCGTTGGTGGCGCGATCGGAGTTGAAGCTCCTGATCGCCTCGAGACGCAGGTCCATCTGCGCGTCCTTGCGTTCGATCAGGGCGCGCATGCTGGTCCGGGCGCGAGGGTTGTCGCTCGAGTTGAGCGCGCGAACCGCGGCGCGCTGGATCTGGACGTCCGGGTCGTTCTTGAGCAGGTCTTCCAGAGCGGCGAGGCCGGCGTCACCCGGGAGCTTTCCGAGGTAGTTGATCGCCGACATGCGGACTTCGCGATTCGGATCGGACTTCGCCGTCGCGATGAGGAGAGTCGCCGACTCGGTGTCGGAACGCCGGCCGAGCATGAACACCGCGCTGCGGCGGAGCTGCGCCGAGCAATCGTCCTTGCGTTCGAGCACGCGCTTGAGAGCTGGAAGGGCGGTCGCGGCATCCATCTGGCTCAGCGCGTTGAGCGCCTCGCTGCGAACGTCGATGTCCTCGCGGTCGCACGCGGCGTTTCCGGCCTGCGTCACGGCCTTCTCTACTTCCGCCTTCGCCTCGGCGTCACCGCGCTGGGCGAGCGTACCGTTCACGCGATTGTAGAGCGCGGCCACCTCAGAGTCGCTGTAGCCACCCTTGTAGACCATCGTTGCGCAGCCGAATCCGTTGCACCCTTGGCCGGACCCCGCTCGGACCGCGGTAAACCCGCCTTCACCGTTCGACGACGCTGACGCGCGTACCGGAAGCTTCGCGACCATCGGCTTGAGAATCTTCGCCGCCTGATGGAGCTCGTCGGTCGTGCCGATCTTGTAGCGAGCCAGGGCCTCGAAGTACTGCGAGGCATCGGTCAACTGCGACTTCGAGCCGTACTTCTGCACGACGTCATTGAAGAGTCGGGCCGCGCGGCCGTAGTCGCCGTTGTTGAGCGCGTCGCGGGCGATGCGATAGACAGAATCAGCCGGGTCACCTTGAATCCACGGGGCTGGCACCGGACGATCCGTGAAGTCGCGGCCGCCGAAGGTGATGAACGGCGCCGCCATCGGAGGCATCGGCGCGATCGAAGGTATCGGCGCGATGCGGGGCGTGGGAACGGCCACCGGCGCCTGCATGTAACTGAAATCGCGCGTGAAATCGCGTGCGATGTCGCGCGCCTGTTGCGAGAAGCGCTCGGCGTCGACGCGGGCCATCTCGCGGATCTGCTGCTGGTCGATGCGAACCGCTTCACGCGCCATTTCGTCGGCGCGTCGCGTGATCTCGCGCACCTGTTCCTGGTCGATGCGCGACGCCTCTCGCGCCATCTCCTGGGCTTGGCGCTCGACCTCGCGCACCCGGTCTCTATCGATGTCGTAGTCGAAATCCCGGAATGGAACCGGCGCTACGGGTCGAGCGCGCGGCGCCGGCGCGGCTGGCGCGGGCTCCGAAGGTCGTGGCGTCGGCGCCGGGGCGGGCACCGGTCTCGTGGGCGGGGTCGGCGGCTCTTGAGCCGCGCCGACGACCGATCCCGCGGTGAGCGCAACAAAGGCGAGCGTGATCCGTTTCATCGCTCCTCTCCTAATTCGCAGAAATGTCAGCGACCGCCGTGCGCAGCCGCGGAATGACGTCGCGCTGTTCGAGCGCGCGGTTGATGAGGTCCAGCTCCGTGCGATCCTGTCCATTCTGTCCGTTCTGAAGCCGGACGACCTGCGCGAGCACCAGCTCGAGATCCTCGAGCAGCGCACGCATCTGGTTATCGTTCGCGGCCGGCGAATCGAGCAGCAGCCGCGTTCGCGACAGCAACTCCGCGGCCCGGCCGACGAACTTGTCGTCGGGGTGTCCCGACCGCGTCTCGGCCGGCAGCGCGATCAACAGCGCGGCGGTCTGACCGAGATACTGCGACGTCTCGACGTTGTAGGGCGCGTCGAAGGACGTTTCCGACCGCACCGGCGCGACGCTGGCGACGGACTCCGGCGCGGCGGGTGTCGCGTCGTGCTTCGTCGTCGTGGAAGCGCGGCCCAATCCGATACCAATGACCAGCGTGGCGGCGGCGAGCCAACCCGATGCGCGCGATCCGAATCGTCGGGCTTCGATGCGAGCCGGCTCTGTCGTCGCGACCGCGCCTCCGCCCCAAGTTTCACGCTCGATCTCGGCCCACATGCCGTCGAGATCGGGCTGCGGTGGTTTGCGATACGAACGCGCGGCGTCGCGCATCAGTGCTTCGAATCGATCTTCCTTCATGATTCCAACTCTCCGGGTGCCAGGTCGCTGAGCGCGGCGCGAAGTTGCGCGCGGGCCTGCGACAGCCGGCTCTTGCAGGTTCCTTCGGCCACGCCGAGGACTTCAGCGATTTCGGTGTGGGTGTAGCCCTCTATGTCGTGCATGATGACGGTCGTGCGGTAAATCTCCGGCAGGGCGTCGATCGCGCGGTGCAGTCGGTCGCGAAGCACGGGGTCGACACCCGAGTCGGAGCCGTTGAACGGATGGACGTCCTCGAGTGGCGCCTCCCGTTCCCTGAACCGCTTCACCTTTCGCATCGCGTTCGCCACGACGGTGACGGTGACGCGGTGCAGCCAGGTGGAGAGCGCCGAGTCCCCGCGGAAGCGGGCCAGCTGACTGAAGGCGCGCACGAACGTGTCCTGCGTGAACTCGCGAGCCAGGTCGGCGTCCCCGGTCAACCGGAAGGCGAGCCGGAACACCCGAGGCGAGTGCGCGTCGTACAGCTCGCGCGCTGCGATCCGGTCTCCGGCGAGGACCCGAGCAATCAGTTCGGGTTCGCTCACCCGGTGGTCGGTCTGTAAGGCAACGGCCGGTCTGGTCACGTGTTGCAGCATTAGATGCAAGGTGTTCGGAAAGGGTTCGATCGCGGGTGGACGGGTGGACGGGTGGACCGGTGGACCGGTGGACCGGGCAACCTTTTTTCCCATTCCAGCATCTAATCTCCCCGGAACCTTTCCGGGGAATCAATGGCCGATCTCGACCTGCTCCAGGGTACGCTCGACACCCTGGTTCTCAAGACCCTCTCCTGGGGCCCTCGGCACGGGTACGCCGTCGCGCAGTGGATCAAGAAGTCGAGCGAGGGGACGATCAATGTGGAAGATCGGGCCCTGTACGTCGCGCTGCACCGGCTGGAGGAGCGCCGCCTCGTCGAGTCGAAGTGGGGACTCTCCGAGAACAACCGGAAGGCCAAGTACTACCAGCTGACGGCGGCGGGACGGGGGCAGCTGAAGCAGAAGTCAGCGGACTGGACGGCGTACGCCGACGCGGTGTTCAAAATCCTGAGGATGGCGTGAACGCCGAGCTCGGCCGATGAGGATTTTCATATGAGCGACGACAATCCGCGCAAGCTGTTCCATCACGAGGCCACGCGTCGAACGGTTCAGCGGGACGTCGACGAGGAGATGCGGTTCCATCTCGACCAACGCGTCGACGACCTCGTCGCGCGCGGGATGCACACGGACGAGGCGCGCGAGTTGGCGCTCAGGGAATTCGGCGACGTCCGGGCAGCGCGCGCCGAGCTGGCGTCGATGGACCGGCGGCGCGTGAGAAAGTTTGCCGCATCCGAATGGGTCGCGTCGGTCGGTCAGGACGTCAAATTCGCCGCGCGCTCGCTGCGCAAGCGGCCGGGGTTTGCCGCGACGGTGCTCCTCACGCTCGCGCTCGGGATCGGCGCCAACGCGGCGATCTTCAGCGTCGTCGATGCGATTCTGCTCAAGCCGCTGCCGTTCGCGCAGCCCGAGCGGCTCGTGCACCTCTGGGAGGCCTACCAGTCCAACGTCGACAACCGCTCGGAGGCGTCGTATCCCGACTACCTCGATTGGCGCGCGCGGAATCGATCGTTCACGGACCTAGCCGGCTACCATGGCAGCGGGTTCGTGTTCGGCACGGACCATCCGCAGATCGTGCGCGCCGCCAAGACGACAGCAAATTTCTTCGACGTACTCGGCGTCCACCCGGAGATCGGACGAGCCTTCGTCGCGGGCGAGGACGCCGTGGGCGCACCACGCCGCGTGCTGCTCAGCTACGCGTTCTGGCAGAAAAACTTCGGCGGTGATCGCTCGGTGCCGGGGCGCATCATCATGCTCGACGGCACGACGGCGACCGTGATCGGCGTTCTGCCGGAGGATTTTCAATTCGCGCGCTTGGGAAACGTCGCCATCTGGGCGCCGATCGATCGGCTGGATCGCTCGAGGCAGCAGCGGGGCATGCATTGGCTCAACGTCGTCGCACGCCTGAAGGATGGCATGACGCTGCGGACCGCGTCGACGGACATGTCGTCGATCATGGCGCAACTGGCGCGCGAATACCCGCCGACGAACAGCGGACGCGATGGACAGGTCATCGCGCTACGCGATCAACTGATCGGGTCCGTGCGGCCGCTCGTCCTCCTTCTATATGGTGCGGTCGCGGTGATGCTCCTCGTCGCCTGCGCGAACGTGGCGAACCTGTTGCTCATGCGGGGCGCCGATCGCCGCCGAGAGGTCGCGGTGCGCATCGCGCTCGGCGCCGGACGCGGGCGGCTCGTGCGCCAGATGATGACGGAAAGCCTGCTGCTCGCCGTCCTGGGCGGCGCGGCGGGCCTCGTCGTCGCGCGATACGGCATCCACGCGCTGATCGGAATCATTCCGGCCGGCCAGCGTCCGCCCGCCTTGGCCGGCGTCGGCCTCAACGCCCCGGTCGTGGCCTACAGTTGTCTCGTCTCGATCGTCGCCGGCGTTTTGTTCGGTCTCGTCCCGGCCCTGCGCGAAGCGCGGCCGCAGATGGCCGAAGTCTTGAAGCAGGGCGTGCGCGGCAGCGCGCGCGCCGGCGCGCTGCGCGATGCGCTGGTCATCGGCGAAGTCGCTCTGACCATCGTGCTGATGTCGGGCGCCGCCCTCTTCGGGCGCAGCCTCGTCAAGCTGATGTCGATCCAACTCGGCTTTCAGTCCGAGCATCTCATGACCGCGGGCGTGTTCCTGCCGGACGCGAACTACACGCAAGCGTCCTCACGCATGGCGTTCGATAGAATCGTCGACCGGGTGCGCGCGCTGCCGGGCGTCGAGGGTGTGGGACTCGTCACGAAGCTGCCGCTCGATTGGGGGAACAGCGTCGGCTTCGACATTCTCGGTCAGCCGCCGAGCGAACCGGGCAAGGAGCCGACGGCGAGCTATCGCTCGTCGAGCGCCGGTTATTTGTCCGCGCTCAAGATTCCCCTTTCGCACGGGCGCGATTTCGGCGCCGGCGACGCGATCGTCGGCGCGCCGCACGTCGGAATGGTGAATCGAGCGTTCGCCGAAGCGTACTTCAAAGGCGGCAACGCGGTCGGCCAGTCGATCATCATGGGCATCGGCGGCCGCGACACGATTCGCATCGTCGGCCAGGTGGGCGACGTGCCGATCGGGAACATCGACGAGCACATCCCGCCGACGCTCTACATACCGTTCGCCCAAGATCCCGAGACGTACATGAGCATCGCGATTCGCTCGCAGCGCGACGCCGGCGAGCTGTCGCGCGAGCTCAATCGCATCGTCGACGAGACCGCGCCGGGTGCCGCTGTGGTCAACCCGGTGGCGATGGATCGGCTGATCACGAATTCAGCGTCGGTCTTCATGCGGCGATTCCCGCTGCTGCTCATCGGCGCCTTCGCCGCGGCGACGCTCGTGCTCGCGCTGATCGGCGTGTACGGCGTAGTGAGCTACTCGGTGGCGCAGCGCACCCGTGAGCTCGGCATTCGCGTCGCACTCGGCGCGCAGACAAACAGCCTGGTGCTGCTGGTCGTCCGACACGGCGCGGGGATGGCGATCGCGGGCGTGACGACTGGAATCCTCGCGTCGCTGCTGCTCGGCCGATTCGTCGCCGGGATGCTCTATGGCGTTGGCGCGCGCGATCCGGCGACGTTGGCGTTGGTGTCGGTCGTGCTCGGGGCGGCGGCCGTTGCGGCGACGATCGTGCCCGCGAGACGGGCGACGAAGGTCGATCCGGCCGTGGCGTTACAGGCGGAATAATCCAACCCTCGAGCCGATCGAACGACCAGTTGACCCCGCCTCGTCTCCGCCGTAACGTCGCGCGCCATGACTCACCCACTCGCCGACGCCCTCGACGTTGGGGCTCCCCGTCAGTCGCGCGCCGAGCCGACGCTCGCCCGCCGTCTCGGCCCGTTCGACGCGACGATGATCGTCATGGGCGGGATCATCGGCTCGGGGATCTTCGTCAACCCGAGCGTCGTCGCGCGCGCGGTGCACACGCCGCTCCTCGTCGTCGGGGCCTGGGCGGCCGGCGGCGTGATCGCGCTGATCGGTGCGTTCGTGTACGCGGAGTTGGCACGGCTGCGGCCGGACGTGGGCGGACAGTACGCGTATCTGCGCGACGCCTATCATCCGATCGTCGCCTTCCTCTATGGATGGACGCTGCTGCTCGTGGTTCAAACCGGGGGCATGGCCGGTTCGGCGATCATCTTCGGCCGATACACGCGCGAGTTGACCGGGTGGGCAATGCCCGAGCAGGCGATCGCGGCGATCGCGCTCGGCGTACTCACGCTCATCAATTGCTTCGGCGTTCGCGCCGGAAGCAACGTGCAGTCGGCGCTGATGATCACGAAGCTCGCCGCGATCGGGATGCTCATCGTCGTCGGCCTGTTCTTCGCGACGCGCGCGACGAGCATCGCGGCGGCCTCGCTTCCGAACGGAACGGGCGGCATCGCCGGATTCGGCGCGGCAATGGTGCCGGTGTTGTTCGCCTACGGCGGATGGCAGACGGCGAGCTTCGTGAGCGGCGAGATGCGCGACTCCCGCCGGGATCTGCCGCGCGGACTGTTGATCGGCGTGGTCGGCGTGATCGTGTTGTATTTGGCGGTGACGCTCGTCTGCCTGCGCGTGCTGGGCGTGGACGGGCTCGCGGCGACGTCGACGCCGGCGTCGATGGTGCTGAGGTCCGCTCTTGGCGAGCGAGGCGCCAAGCTCATCGCGCTCGGCATCGCGATCTCGACGGTAGGGTTTCTCAGCCAGAGCGTGCTCACGGCGCCGCGGGCGTATTTCGCGATGGCACGCGACGGAGTGTTCTTCAAGGCCGTCGCCAAGCTGGATCCGCGCTCACGCGTCCCTGTCGTCGCCATCGTGCTTCAAGGCGTGTGGGCCGCGGTGATCGCACTGACGGGGAAGTACGATCAAATCCTCAACTACGTCGTATCGATCGACGTGTTGTTTTTCGGCCTGACCGGCGCGTCGCTGCTCGTATTCCGCGCGCGCGCAGCTCGAGCGAAGATCGCGGCGCCCTCCCCTCCCCCAGACGGCGTGCGCGTGCCTGGTCACCCGGTGACGACGATGGTCTTCGTGCTCGCCTGCTGGGCGATTTCGGCGTCGACCATCGTGCAGTATCCCGAGAACGCGGGGATCGGAGTCGTCATTCTATTGGTTGGTGTCGCCGTCTATTGGTTCTGGGTTCGGGGAGCCAGGCCGCATAGGGAAGTCTGAGCGAATACGTCCTCAGTGGAGGACGGAATCTTCGCGTCTATCGGACGATGTGAAACGGATCACAGCATCGCATTTGCACGTAAGTCGTTGCTCAGACATAACTTGTGTCGGTGGCCGAAGCGGCACTGTCCGTGCCTTTTGGTGGGCCGAGCGAAGTCAGCTCGAACCCACCAAAGGAGAAGCAAATGCGGAAACTCCATGTTCTAACGGCCGCGTCGGCGCTCGCCTTCGCGACCCCGGTATTGGCCCAGGGCATTTTCAGGGTTCCGCCGGGCCAGATGCCGCCCGCGGGCATGTGCAGGATCTGGATCGACGGTGTTCCGCCGGGCCGTCAGCCCGCGCCGATGAACTGCGAGGCCGCGGCCAGGCGTATGCCGGCAAACGCTCACCTGATCTATGGTCAAGGCGTCCGCGGCAACAATGGCTACTACAACAACGATCGGATCTACCAGGACGAGATCCGCCGGCAGCGCGAGCTCGAGATCGCACGCGAGCGCCAGCTACAGATCGAGCGGGAGCGTGAGTTCCAGATGGCGCGCCAACGCGAACTCCTGCGCGACCGCCAAATCCGCGCGCGTGAAACGGAAGAGGCGCGGCTCCGGGCACAGGCGATTCGCGAGCGAGAGAACCGCGACCGGGGCAATACCCAGGATCGCGACCATCGCTGGAATGGAAGTCAGGACCACCGGAACGGCAGCAACGATCACCGGGACGTCCGGCGAGGCAACGGGGGAGGGCGCTAATTTCCCGGAATGCACGTCCTTCGAATCGTCACCATCGCTTTCGCCGCGCAGGTCGCGAGCGGCTGCGGTGGTGACGATTCGAGCATTTTGCGGGGCCATGGGCTCTCGCTAGCGACGCTCTCGCCCGAGGCACAAGGCGACGTATACGACGCCGCTGCCCGCGCGGCGTTCGATCTCAACGACCCGACACAGTCACTCCTGCTCGACCGGCGCGGTCTGCCGCGAACGGTCGGGCTCGCGCCGGCGGACACCGTGCCGGACGCGGTCGAGGCCGAGATGCGGCGGCGGGGGTCGATCAAGGGCGTCTGCCAGCCTCCGAT
Organism: uncultured Gemmatimonadaceae bacterium; assembly: GCA_963736315.1. GTDB lineage: Bacteria > Gemmatimonadota > Gemmatimonadetes > Gemmatimonadales > Gemmatimonadaceae > JAQBQB01. Next base: position 1,695,208 of record CAVTOB010000003.1, read on the forward strand.
CTCGGCGTCGCGCAAGACGGTGAGGTGCGCGGCTGTACTGCCCGGATATGTGATCCGGTTTTCGCCCGTGTTCGCGATGGCTGCCGACACGGTCGAGGTCTACCTCTTCGCCCAGAACTACGACAACGCGTCGTCGGGCTATAGCGCGCCGCTTCGCTTCGAGCGGGCGTATCAGGTCGTCCGTTCCGGAGAATCGTGGCGCGCGGCGCGCGAGGGCCGAATCCCGAAGGAAGTCCGTGGCGACAAGCGATAGCCTGTTGCGCGAGTCGCCCGCGTTGTCGCTCGACACGGCGGCGGCCTTGGCGCGCGAGCACTTCGGGATCGACGGGCGTGCGTCCGCGCTGCCAAGCGAGCGAGACCAGAACTTCCTCATCGTGGCGGGCGGCGAGCCCAGCGCGGTGCTCAAAGTGGCGAGCGCGGCGGAAGAGCGGGGAATCCTCGAGGCGCAGCAGGCGGCGCTCGCGCATCTCGCGCGCTCGGTGGCGACCACGCCGCGCGTCTTCGTCGCCCGGCACGGCGCCTCGCTCTTCGAGATCCGTGGCGATGACGAGCGTTCACATCTCGCGTGGGCTGTGGGGTATCTGCCCGGCAAACCGTTGGCGCAGGCGCGCCATCGCTCGCCCCGGCTCTTCGAATCGCTCGGCCGCCAGCTTGGCGCGATCGACGCGGCGTTTTCGAGCTTCGACCATCCGGCCGTTCATCGCGACTTCTATTGGGACGTCGCCAACGCGCGCGCGAACGTCTCGACTCATCGGTCGATGCTCACCGCCGCCGAGCTCGGCGCGGCGATCGACACGCTCGCCGACCGATTCGACCGACACACGGCGCCGCTTCTCGATCTGCTCCCGCGCGCTGTCGTCCACGGTGACCCGAACGATCACAACATTCTGGTAGGCGGCGATGCGGACGTGGAGTCGCGTGGCCAAACCATTACGGGCATCGTGGACCTCGGCGACATGGTGTACAGCTACCGCGTCGCGGACCTCGCGATCGCCATGGCGTACGTCATGCTCGACGCTCCCGATCCGCTCGCGGTCGCCTCACGGCTCGTCCGCGGCTTCAGCGAAGCGGTGCGTCTCGGCGAAAACGAGCTGGCCGCGGCGTTCGGGCTCGCGACGATGCGTTTGTGCGGGAGTGCGTGCATCGCCGCATCCCAACTCGGCGAAAAGCCCGACCATGATTACCTCGGCGTGAGCCAGGCGGCGATTGCGCGCACGCTGCCGCGGCTCGCGCGGATTCCGTTTGGGCTCGCGACCGCGGACATCCGGGAAGCGGCCGGCCTCGAGCCTGCTCCTCGTCACGAGCGAGTGGTCGCGTTCCTTCGAGGTCGCCCGGATTTCGCATCCGTGCTCGCCGTCGATGCGCGGACGGAACCGTCGATCGTGCTCGACTTGAGCGTCGCGAGTCCGATCCTCTTCGGCGACACGCGTCAGAACGACGAGCCGTCGCTCACGCTCCGCGTCGAGGAGATCATGCGCGACGCCGGCGTGCGCCTGTCGATCGGGCGATACGACGAGCCGCGCCTGCTCTATGTCGCGCCGGCGTTCGCGCTCGGCCCGCGCCTCACCGACGAACACCGCACGATACACATCGGTTTCGACCTCTTCGCCGCCGCGGCCACGCCCGTCTTCGCGCCGCTCGACGGCGAGATCGCGGCATTCAATGACAACGGGATGAACCAGGACTACGGTCCGGTCATCATCCTGCGCCATCGCACGGACGACGGTACGGAATTCTTCACTCTCTATGGCCATCTGAGCCGTGAGTCACTCGCTGGCCTCTCGGCCGGCAAGCGCGTGAAAGCGGGCGATCGAATCGCGACGCTTGGAGCGGCGAACGAGAACGGCGGCTGGACGCCGCACCTTCACTTGCAGATCGTTACGGATCTGCTGGAGCTCGGCACGGACTTTCCCGGCGTCGCGCCGCCGGCGCAACGCGCGGCGTGGGCGTCGCTCTGTCCGGATCCGAATCTCATCGTTCGCGTGCCGGCGGAGCGATTTCCCGGGGCCGAGCGATCGCGGCGAGAGTCGCTGACCGCGCGGGAGAAGGCGACCGGCGGAAATCTCAGCCTGTCTTATCGAGAGCCCGTCGAAGTCGTGCGCGGCTGGATGCAGTATCTGTTCGACCGCGAAGGTCGGCGGTACATCGACGCGTACAACAACGTGCCGCACGTCGGCCACTGCCATCCGCGCGTCGTCGAGGCGGCGGAGAGACAGATGCGCGTGCTGAACACGAACACGCGTTACCTGAACGCGCTGCTCGGGCGCTACGCGGAGGCGTTGCTGGCGACGATGCCGCGCGAGCTCGAGGTCTGCTACTTCGTCAACTCGGCGACCGAGGCGAACGAGCTCGCCCTGCGACTGGCGCGCGCGGCGACCGGGCGCACCGACACGATCGTCCTCGAGGCCGCGTACCACGGCAACACGACGTCGCTCATCGACATCAGTCCGTACAAGCACGCCGGCCCGGGCGGTCGCGGCGCGCCGGACTGGGTCCACGTTGCGCCGCTGCCCGACGACTATCGCGGCCTCTACCGACGCGGCGACCCCGAGGCAGGCGCGAAGTACGCGTCGCACGTGGGCGCGATCGTCGACGCATTGAGCAACCGGGGGCGTGGTGTGGCGGCGTTCATAGCCGAAACGTGCCCGAGCGTCGGCGGCCAGCTCGTCTTCCCGCCGCGATACTTGGAGAAGGTGTACGAGCACGTGCGCGCCGGCGGCGGCGTGTGCATCGCCGACGAAGTGCAGACCGGACTCGGGCGCATGGGCACGAGCTTCTGGGCGTTCGAGGACCAGCACGTCGTCCCCGACGTCGTCGTGATGGGAAAGCCGCTCGGCAACGGACATCCGATCGGCGCGGTCGCGACGACCCGCGCCATCGCCGACGCGTTCGACAACGGGATGGAGTACTTCAGCACGTTCGGCGGGAACACGGTATCGTGCGCGGTCGGGCTCGCGGTGTTGGACGTCGTGCGAGAGGAAGGACTGCAAGCGCACGCGCTTCACGTCGGCGCGCATCTGCTTGGCCGACTTCGCCCGCTCGCCGAAAGGCATGAAATCATCGGCGACGTTCGTGGGTCGGGGCTGTTTCTCGGCGTCGAGTTGGTGCGCGATCGCGAGACGCGCGAGCCGGCGGGAGAGGAGGCGTCGTTCGTAGCGAACCGGATGCGCGAGAAGGGAATTCTGCTCGGGACCGACGGGCCGTATCACAACGTGATCAAGATCCGCCCGCCGATGCCGTTCGACATCGACGACGCGGCTTTGCTGATCGAGGCGTTCGACGCTTCGCTCGGCGAGTTGGCCTGATTGGAACTACTCAACGCAGAGACGCAGAGACGCAGAGGAACTATCCAAATTCAGGCTCGCCTCGTGCCGGATTCTTTGGCAACCGCCGCTCGGGAGATCACGCGCTCCATGGCTGGCCGCGCCGCGCATCGGGGGCATCCCGAGCGAGTTTCACCAAGAAACCCGTCTCGTGGCGCGACGCAGCTCGATGGCAAGGCTGTTCCCTGCGTCTCCGCGGCTCTGCGTTAAGTAGTTCAGACCGGCGCTCTCCGTTAAGTAGTGCAGGCAGAAGTCACCGAACCTCGGCCCTTCACCCGAGCCGCATCTGACCCAACTCACGACACTCGACTGGTACGTCGTCGGCATCAGTCTCGTGCTCTGCTATCTCCCCGCGATGTTCTACCTCAAGCGGGCGGGATCGAGCACCGCGGAGTTCTTCACCTCGGGCCAGTCGGCGCCGTGGTGGTTGGTCGGCACGTCGATGGTGGCGACGACGTTCAGCACGGACACGCCGAACCTGGTGACGGACTTCGTGCGGTCGCACGGCGTGTCGTACAACTGGGTGTGGTGGGCGTTTCTGCTCACCGGCATGGCGACCGTTTTTTTCTACGCGCAGCTCTGGCGACGGTCGCGGGTGCTCACCGATCTCGAGTTCTACGAGCTCCGATACTCCGGGAAGCCGGCTGCCGTCGTGCGCGGATTTCGCGCCGTGTATCTCGGGCTCTTCTTCAACATCATGATCATGTCGACGGTCACGCTGGCGGCCGTCAAGATCGCCAACGTGATGCTCGGCTGGGGGCGCGTCGAGACGATCGTCGTCGCCGGCACGGCGTGCGTGATCTTCGCGTCGGTGTCCGGCCTGTGGGGCGTGTTGGCGACGGACCTCGTGCAGTTCGCGCTCGCGATGGTCGGCGTGATCGGGGCGGCCGTCGTCGCGCTCCGGCAGCCGGCCGTCGGCGGGCTGTCGTCGATGCTCAGCAAGATCGACCCGCGCACGCTCTCGCTGCTCCCCGACTTCAACGACACGTCGCTCACGCTCACCGTGCTCGTCATACCGCTCACCGTACAGTGGTGGTCGGTGTGGTATCCGGGCGCCGAGCCCGGAGGCGGGAGCTACATCGCGCAGCGGATCCTCGCATCGAAGAACGAGCGGCACGCGCTCGGCGCCACGCTCTGGTTCAACGTCGCGCACTACGCCCTGCGGCCGTGGCCGTGGATCATCGTCGCGCTCTGCTCGATGCTCGTTTTTCCGTCGCTGGCCGACATCCAGCGCGCGCTGCCGCACGTGAACCCGGCGCTCATCGGCAACGACCTCGCATATCCGGCGATGCTCACGCTGCTGCCGGTCGGGATGAAAGGGCTCCTGGTCGCGTCGCTCTTCGCCGCGTATCGCTCGACGATGGAGACGCACCTCAACTGGGGCTCGTCGTATCTCATCATCGATTTCTATCAACGCTTCATTGGGCGCGGTAAATCGGAGCGACACTACCTGTGGGTGTCGCGCGCGCTGACCGCATTTCTCATGATCGCGGCCGGTACGTTCACCCTCGCGCTGTCGACGGCGAGCGAGGCGTTCCAACTGTTGCTGTCCGTCGGCGCGGGGACGGGGCTCATCTACCTGCTGCGCTGGTTCTGGTGGCGCATCAACGCGTGGAGCGAGATCTCGGCGATGGCGTCGTCGTTCCTCATCGCGTTCGGCTTCTTCGTGGCGAAGAAGGCCGGTTACGGGATCGCCGACCCGGCGCCGCTGCTCATCACCGTCGCCGTGACGACGGTCGTGTGGGTGGCCGTCACGATGGTCACCGAGCCGGCCGACCGCGCGTCGCTCGTGCGATTCTACGAGTTGACGCGACCCGCGGGCCCGGGATGGAACGCGATTCGTGCCGAGTCGAACCTGCCGCCGTCGGGCGACAGCTTTCCGCAGATGCTGCTCGGCTGGACGGCGGGAGTGACGTTCGTGTACGCGGGTCTGTTCGGCACCGGCAGCCTGATCTACGGACGGACGATCCACACGTTCGTCTGGTTCGTGGTGTTCGTGGTGAGCGGCGTCGTCCTGTGGCAGGTCGTCAAACAGACGTGGGCGAGCCAACCGGAGCTCGCCGGCAGCGAAACGTCGTCGCGCGCGGCACGCCGGCCGTGCACGAAGGCCGTGATTCTCGCGCGAGGCGTCGGGAGTCGCATGCGCGAGCCCGACGAGACGGCCACGCTGTCTGCCGCTCAGGCCAGGGCTGCCAACGATGGGGCGAAGGCGATGCTCCCCCTCCCCGTCGGCCGGCCGTTCCTCGACTACGTGCTGAGCGGGCTCGCCGATGCCGGCTTCACGGACGTCTGCATCGTCGTCGCGCCGCAACACGCCGAGATGCGCGATCGCTACACGCGCGCGGCGATCCCGACGCGCCTTCGCGTTCAATTCGCCGTGCAACTCAAGCCGGTCGGCACCGCCGACGCCGTGCTCGCCGCCGAGGAATTCGTCGCCGGCGAGCCGTTCGTCGTGGTGAACGCCGACAACTACTATCCGACCGACGTGCTGTCCCGTCTCCGTACGACTCTCCCCGACGGTCCCGCCGGCGTCGCGTTCTCGCGCGCGGGGTTGCTGCGAAGCGGCGACGTCGCCGCGGACCGACTCGCCGCGTACGCCGTGCTCGACATCCGGGACCGGGTGCTGCGGCGCATCGTCGAGAAGCCGGACGCCGCCACGATGTCGGCGAGCGTCGACGCGCCGGTGAGCATGAACTGCTGGCGGCTCGGTTCGACGATCTTTCGCGCGTGCCGGGACGTGCAGCCGTCGTCGCGCGACGAGCTCGAGCTTCCCAACGCCATCCAGTACGCCGTCGACGTGCTCGGCGAGCGGTTCGAGATGATCGCGGCCGACGCGCCCGTGCTCGACCTCTCGCGCCGCGCCGACGTGGCGAAGGTCGCCGCGCGACTTCAGAACGTGGCGGTGCGTCTCTGACGCGAGGCGCCGCGACGTTCCGCGCGATCGGGTTGAGCGAGGACGCCGCCGAGGCCAAGGCACGTCTGCTCGACGACGCACGCGCCGCGCTCGCGGCGTCGCGAGCCCGCGAGCCGCTGCCGGCCGACGACGTCGCGTTCTGGGTGCCGGGTCGCGTCGAGTTTCTCGGGAAACACACGGACTACGCGGGCGGACGAAGTCTGCTCTGCGCCGTCGAGCGCGGGATCTGCATCGTCGCGGTCGCGCGAAAGGATCGGCGGCTGCGGATCACCGATGCCCGCACCGGCGAAACGATCGACGCGGAGATGGATCCGACCGCCGGGGCCCGGGCCGGCCACTGGTCGACCTATCCAATCACGGTCGCGCGACGTATGGCCCGCGATTTCGGCGAGCCGCTCGTCGGAGCGGATGTGGCTTTCGCGAGCGATCTGCCTCGAGCGTCAGGGATGAGCAGCTCGAGCGCACTCGTCGTCGCCACGTTCCTCGCGCTCGCCGAGGTGAACGAAGTGCGTGAGCGCGCGGAGTACAGGCGTCTGTTCTCATCGCTCGGCCGGCTCGCCGAATACCTCGGCGCCGTCGAGAACGGCTATGCGTACGAGGGTTTCGCCGGCGACGCGGGCGTCGGCACGTTCGGCGGGAGCGAGGACCACGCGGCAATTCTCTGCGCCCGTCCCGGCCAATTGGTTCAGTACTCGTTTTGCCCGGTGCGGTTCGAGCGCGCGGTGCCGCTGCCGGCGGACCACGAGCTGGTGATCGCGTACAGCGGCGTGACCGCGGAGAAGATCGGAGCGGTTCGCGAACACTACAACAGACTGTCGCAGGCGACGCAGGAGTTGGCCGCCGACTGGCGCGCCGCGACAGGCCGCGACGACGCGACGCTCGGCGACGTCGTGGCGTCGGCGCCCGACGCAGCCGACCGGATTCTGTCGATGGTACGCGACCGGAAGGGCGAAGTGCACGACCGACTGGCCCAGTTCGTCGTCGAGAGCACGGAGTTGATCCCGCTCGCCGGGGATGCGCTGCTGCGCGGCGATCTGGCCGAGCTGGGTGCGCTGGTGGATCGCTCACAGGCGGGCGCTGAGCAATGGTTGCGCAACCAGATCGACGAAACGATCCGGCTGGTGCGGGACGCGCGCTCGTCGGGTGCGGTCGCCGCGTCGGCGTTCGGCGCGGGCTTCGGCGGCGCGGTTTGGGCGCTCGTGCGCGCGTCCGACGCGGAGACGTTCCGCGCCAAGTGGGCCGACGGATACGCGGCGCGATTTCCATCCGCCGCTCGTGGCGCCGAGTTCTTCGTCACACGCGCCGGTCCGGCGGCGACGCGCCTCTAGGGGGCGCTCGGCGCTCGTGCCGGCGGCACGGCACCATTTCCACGATACGCGGCGCGATGCACTTTATCGGCATGACATCACGCCGTGAGTTTCTCGATCGAAGTGGCCGTCTCGCGTTGAGTCTCGGAGTTCTCCGCGCCGGCGCGCGGCTAAATGGGTCAGGCGCCGCCTGGACGTCCGGTGGCCTCGAGGCGAGCGCCGCGCTGCAGGGTCGCACGTTGACGCTCGGCAACGAGGCGATCGTCGCCACGTGGAACCTGGCCGACAATTCGTTGCGCCCGTCGAAGTTGACCGACCGCCTTCACAGCGTCGATCTGCCGCTCTCCACCGAGTTGTTCACGCTGACGTTGAACACGGGGGCGAACGCGACCGTCGTTCCGGCGAGCGCACTGCGTGTCGTCGGCGAGCCGCGCATGGAGCCGCTCGCCGCGAACCCGTCGGCGTCGCGACTGGCGGAGCGTATCCAGGGGCGGAGCATCGCGGTGACGCTTCGCGACGCCGAGGGAAGAATCGAAGTTCAATGGCGCGGCATGCTGCGGGACGGATCCGCGTACGTGCGACAGGAGCTCATGGTGCGAGCGCTCGCCGGCGACGTTCCGCTGCGCGAGATCTCGCTGTTCGACTTCACCGCGCCACTAACGTGGGTGAGCGGGTCGGTGCGCGGCACGCCGATCGTCGTCGGCGATGCGTACTACGCGTTCGAGCACCCGCTCGCGAACAACGCCGTGGACGGCGATCGCGTCCGATGCCGCATGGCGAGGACGCTTCCGCTACGAGCGGGGACGACGCTCGAGGCCAGCTCGGTGGTCGGCGTGACGCGAACCGGGCAGCTGCGACGCGATTTTCTAACGTACGTCGAACGGGAGCGCGCGCATCCATACCGCACGTTCCTGCACTACAACTCGTGGTACGACATCGGCTACTTCTCGAAGTTCAGCGAGGCCGACGCTCTCGGCGCCGTGAACGCGTTCGGGGCAGAGCTTCACGAAAAGCGCGGCGTCACGCTCGACTCGTTCCTCTTCGACGACGGCTGGGACGACCCCACGACGCTCTGGCGATTCAATGCCGGTTTTCCGAACGGCTTCGCCGCCGTGCGCGACGCGACTCGCAAATACGGCTCGGCGCCCGGCGTCTGGATGTCGCCCTGGGGCGGCTACGGCAAGCCGCACGACGACCGCGTCGCCTACGGCAAGCAGCAGGGGTTCGAGACGAACGACCGTGGGTTCGCGCTCTCGGGTCCCGTGTACTATGAGCGTTTTCGCGATACGTGTCTCGACATGATCCGCCGCTTCGGCGTCAATCAGTTCAAGTTCGACGGCACGGGCAACGCCGCGAGCACGGCACCCGGAAGCGCCTTCGACAGCGACTTCGACGCCGCCATTCACTTGATCGGCGAGCTGCGCGCCGAGAAGCCGGATCTCTACGTGAATCTCACGACCGGGACGTACCCGTCGCCGTTCTGGCTGCGCTGGGCCGATTCGATCTGGCGCGGCGGCGAGGATCACTCGTTCGCCGGCGTGGGCTCGAGCCGGCAGCGATGGATCACCTATCGCGACGCCGACACGTACGACCACGTCGTGCGCGCCGGCGCGCTGTTCCCGCTCAGCTCACTGATGCTGCACGGCCTGATCTACGCGAAGTCGGCGCACAACCTGAACATGGATCCGGGCAACGACTTCGCGTCGGAGGTCCACGCGTACTTCGGGAACGGAACGCAATTGCAGGAGATGTACATCACGCCGGCATTGCTCTCGAACGAGAATTGGGACGCGATCGCCGCACACGCGAAATGGTCGCGCGCCAACGCGGGTACTCTGTTCGACACACACTGGATCGGAGGCGATCCGCTGCGGTTGGAGCCCTACGGCTGGGCGGCCTGGTCGGACAAGAAGGGGATCATCACAGTGAGGAATCCGAGCGAGCGCGCTCGAACGATCGGGATCGAGGTCGGGCGAGATCTTGAATTGCCGTCGGGGGCGGCGCGCGCATTCACCGGCAAGGATCCATTCGGCAGGCGCCCTGGGATTGTTTTTCGGACCGGAGCCGAGCAGGGATTGGCTCTCGCTCCGCTCGAGGTCGTCACGATCGAATTGAGTCCGCGCGGGTAACTGCAACGGCAACTGCAACGGCAACCGCAACTACCTCAACGCAGGGGACGCAGAGGCGCAGAGGATCGCAGAGGACAACCGCAGCTCACCAGGTCTGTCGCGCAACGAGCCGGATTTTTTCTTGAAAGCCGCTCGTGTGACCTCGATGTGGCAGCGTCGGCTTCCACAGTGCACGAGGCTTCCGGAGCGGCAGTCCCCAAAAAACAGGCTCGTTGCGCGACGGCCTTCAGCTTCGAGGCCGTCCTCTGCCTCTGCGTCCTCTGCGTTGAAGCAGTTCGAACCGCTCGCCCGATAGAGAGCCAGCCCCTAGTAACGGTAGTGATCCGGCTTGTACGGCCCCTCGACCTTCACCCCGATGTATTCCGCCTGATCCTTGCTCAACTCGGTCAGCCGCGCTCCCAACTTTCCGAGGTGCAGCCGCGCCACCTTCTCGTCCAACCACTTCGGCAGCACGTACACTTCCTTCGTGTACTTCGCGGTATTTCCGAACAGCTCGATCTGCGCCATCACCTGATTGGTGAAGCTCGACGACATCACGAAGCTCGGGTGACCCGTGGCGCAACCGAGATTCATCAGTCTTCCTTCGGCGAGGATCATCACCGAGTGGCCGTCCGGGAACGCCCACTCGTCGTATTGCGGCTTGATGTTCACGCGCTTGATGCCGGACACCTTCTTCAGGCCGGCCATGTCGATCTCGTTGTCGAAGTGGCCGATGTTTCCGACGATCGCCTTGTCTTTCATCCGGCCCATGTGCGCGGCGGTGATGATGTTGAAGTTGCCGGTCGCCGTGATGAAGATGTCAGCGGTCGATACGACATCGTCGAGCGTCACGACTTGATAGCCGGCCATGCACGCCTGCAGCGCGCAGATCGGATCGATCTCGGTGATCACGACGCGCCCGCCCTGGCCGCGTAGCGCCTCGGCGCAACCCTTCCCGACCTCGCCGTATCCGCAGACGACAACGAGCTTGCCGGCGATCATCACGTCGGTCGCGCGATTCAGCCCGTCGATCACGGAGTGCCGGCACCCATAGATGTTGTCGAACTTCGATTTCGTCACCGAGTCGTTGACGTTGATCGCCGGGAAGAGCAGCGTGCCCGCCTTCATCATCTCGTACAGCCGGTGAACGCCGGTCGTCGTTTCTTCGGTCACGCCCTTGATGGCGGCGGCGACCTTCGTCCAGCGGCCGGGATTCTTTTTCTGCTCGGCGCGGAGGAGGTCGAGGATCACGCCCCACTCCTCGGGATCCTTGCCCGGATCGAACTCCGGAACGCGGCCCGCCTTCTCGTACTCGACGCCTTTGTGCACGAGGAGCGTCGCGTCGCCGCCGTCGTCGAGCAGCATGTTCGGGCCGCCGCCGTCGGGCCACGTGAGCGCCTGTTCCGTACACCACCAGTATTCCTCGAGCGTCTCGCCCTTCCACGCGAAGACCGGCGTGCCGGCGGGCTTCGCCACCGTGCCCGTGCGTCCCACGGCGGCGGCGGCCGCGGCGTGGTCCTGCGTCGAGAAGATGTTGCACGACACCCAGCGCACGTCGGCGCCGAGGTCGACGAGCGTCTCGATCAGCACCGCCGTCTGCACCGTCATGTGCAGCGAACCCATGATGCGCGCGCCGGCGAGCGGCTGCTTGCCCTTGTACTCCTCGCGGATCGACATCAGGCCCGGCATTTCCTGCTCGGCGAGACGGATCTCCTTCCGGCCGAACTCGGCGAGCGAGAGATCCGCCACCTTGAACGGCGGGCGATCCACGGCACCCGCCCGGCCACGCTGCTGTTCGGTCAACTCGGCGACGCCCATTTCAGATTCCTCGAGAGTGATGTGTCATTGCTTTCGACCGGTGGCCACGAACAGCGTGGGGCCTTTCGCCTCCGGCGCGACCGGAAGCGGTTGATACCGGCACGACGTGAACCCCGCTCCTTCGAGCCACGCGGTCATCTGCGGGCCGTCGAACCCCTGCCATACGTGTCCCAGCTGAACGACGTAGTCGACGCGGTCGTGGGACATCAGGTCCACGACGAGCAGTCGTCCACCGGGACGGAGCACGCGCCTTACTTCGGACATCGCGCGCGCCGGATCCGTGACGAAGTGCGCGACGAGAAACAGAACCGCCGCATCGAGCGCGCCATCGTCGATCGGGAGCGACTCGATGGTGCCGACGCGAAGCTCGACGTTGCCGTGCGACTCGAGACGCTTGCGCGCCGACTCGAGCATCGGCCCCGACTCGTCGACCGCTACGACGTTCGCGACGCAGGGCGCCAACGCCTCGGCGACGTGGCCCGTCCCGCAGCCGAGGTCGCCGACGACCCAGTTGTCGTCGAGCAGATGAAGCAGCGCGAGCAGGTCGGCGCGCTCGCCGATCATCTCCGCACGCATCACGTCCCACAGCTTCGACGAGTCGCGGAAAAACACAATGGCCTTGTCGCGCCGCTTGGCGAGAACGCCGTCGGCCCGCCGCTCGTCCTGTCGCGCTCCGGCGCTCGCCGAGATCTGTCCGCGCACAACCGACCACAACGACTTCGTCGATTCGTCGAGGCGATCGCCGAGCATTCGATAAAAGCGACTCGTGCCCTCGCCGCGGGACACGAGCCACCCGTCGTCGGCGAGGAGCTTGAGGTGCCTGCTCACCGTCGACTGGGGGAGCTGGAGGATGGTGCACAGCTCCCCCACCGTGAGCTCGTGTCGCTCGAGCAGCAAAAGCACCCGGCTCCGCGTCGGGTCGGCGAGGATCGAGAGCTGGTCGAGAACGTTGAGTCCGGGCGGCATATATCCGTGTATCCGGATGAAACGTATAACATCTGGCGGATTCCGTCAAACGTTTGAACTAACCGTAGGCCATGTAACTACTTAGCTCGTCGTCGGTGGCACCGGGCGGGGGGGCGGGACGTTGGCGCATGGCTCAAACGTTCAGCGCCCCGACCGTCACGGCAAAGCCGCGAGGTCGGGGCGCTGAGGCGAGCGGAACGTCCTTCGGCGCGACGCCCGCCAACCCGCGCGGGCGCCTTGCATCATTTCATGTCAACTCAGTCGCCCGAACCGCCGAGCCTCGGGTTGCTCTGCCGCTCGACTTCCGGCAGCGGCAGTCCGATGCGCGTGTCGCCGACGCACGCCTGCGATCCATAGGTCTGACCGGCGGGGAAATTGGTGCCCGTCGCCGGCGTGAGCGTGAGCTTGTAGCGCACGATGTCGCCGAAGTTCGTGCCGGTGAGGAAAAGAGCGCGACGGCGCTGGTCGATGACTTCGTTGAGGAGCGACGCGGCGTCCGTCGCGCCGGTATAGTTGCCCTCGTTGCCCTTGGCGCGGAACGCGTTGATGATCGCGATCGTGTTCGATGAATTCGACGACGCGTCCGCCTCGGCGATGATCAGCTGCGCTTCGTCGCCCGTCGCCATCGGGATGTTGGACGAGACCGACGTGTACTTGAGCTGCGCCCACGCCGGAACGCCGAGGGCGTTCGGCCGGTTCAGGTTCTGGACCGGCACGCGCGGGTCGTTCAGCGTGCGATACCGCGCTCCAACCGACGACGCCACGCCCAACGCGTTGCTCTCGACGAACACGCGGTTGTTGCGGCGGCCGCTGACCGACGACGCCGTGGCGTTGAAGACGAAGCTCGCCGGAACGAGCGCGGCGTCGGTTCGCGCGCCTGCCAGGTTGCCCTGGTCCTGCCGGGCGCGCGCACGGCCGACGAGCGCCATGTTGAGAATGCTCGTCGCCGCCGATCCCTGCGCCTGCGCCACCGTGATCGCCTCGTTGAATCGATCTTCGGCGGCCTTGAAGGCGTCGTTCCTCGTGGTCTCGCCCGCGTAAGCGAAATTGGCTCCGTCGATCGTCGTGAGCACCGTCGAGCAGAACCCTTCGCCGAGCAGGAGGATGCTCCACGCCTCGTAGGCCGCGGCCGTGGCGACGAGCACCTGCCGGTTGGTACCGGTGGGTATCTCCGCGTCGGTCCAACCCTCGAGCAGCGTGCGGACGTGGTTGGCCGTCACGCGGGCGGTCTGCAGCGGCGTGTAGACGCCGAGGCCTTCGCACCCGTTGACGGAGTACATGCTTTGGTTCGACTGCACGTCACGCCGGTCGTAGGGCCATCGCGACGCGGTCTGCGTGTAGTCGTCGAGCTCTTCACCGACGAGGCCGCCGACCACGACGTACGCGCCGTACGCGCACTCGAAGTCGGAGACGGCGCCGTTGACGAGCAGCGCCGCGTTGGCCGGCGTCTCGAGGGTCGCGGCCGGGATGCGGCTGGGCGAGTCCACCGACAACGCCTTGTTCACGTCGCAGCCGGCGAGGACGAGCCCCATCGCCGCCGCCGCGACCAACGCGGCGGCCCACCGGCTCCGCGCACTCAGATTATATGCAAGCATATTAATAATCTCTAGAAGCCGAGGTTGAGGGAGAGGATCCAGGTCGTGAGCTGCGGGGTCAGCGTCTGCTCCCACGCGACGTTTCCGCCGCGGGTGCCGCCGAGCCACATCGCCTCCGGCTCGAAGCCCTGGAACTTGGTCCACGTGTGCAGGTTGCGCCCCGAGAGCGAGACCGTCGCCCGCGACACGTTGCCGTGGTGGCTGAAGCGTTCCGGGACGTCGTACGCCACGGTGAATTCGCGCCACTTCGTGAAGCCCGCGTCGGTGATGAGGAGATCCACGACGTTCGAGGTCTGCATCTGCGCGATCCTGATCGGGTCGTAGTCGAGCGGGAAGAAGTTCTCGCGGCACCGGTTGCCGATGACCGGCGTGCAGCGCACGCGGGTGTTTCCGTCGATCTTCTTGTGGCCCTGCTTGAAGTCGACGAACGTGCTGACGTGGAACCGGCTCCAGAGGCCGAGGTTCGCCGCGATGGAGCCTTCGTGCGGCGGTACCGAGCGGCCGAGGTAGACGAGCGGGGCGTCGTCGGCGGTGCCGAACGCGTTGTCCGCGCCCGCGCACTGCACCTGGCCGCCCTTGCCGTCCGCGCACATGAGCGTGCTCAGGATCAGCTTGCCGTTCGCGTCGAGCTTCGCGCCGGTCACGTGGCGCTCCCAGAACCCGAACGCGTCGTAGCCGATCGCCTGTCGCGTGAAGCTTCCCGAGTTCACGAACGACACCGTGTCGAACAGCGCGAGCACGCGGTTGTCGTTGTTCGCGAAGTTGAAGGTCAGGTCGAGGTTGGCGTTCCGCGTACGGAGGGGATTCGCGCGCACCTGGAGCTCGTTGCCCCAGTTGCGGATCGCGCCGGCGTTGAACGGCTGCGTGCTCGGAATGCCCGTCGACGGCGCGATCTGCCGGTTGAGGATCGCGTCGACGGTTTTCTTGTTGTAGTAGGTGTATTCGATGCCCAGCCGGTCGTCCAGCATGCTGGCGTCGAAGCCCAGCTCGATCTCCTTGCCGCGTTCGGGCCCGAGGTTCGGGTTGCCGATGAACAGCGGCGTGACCGCGGGCGTGTCGCCCGGGCCCGAAGCCGAGCCGTACGTGCGGAGAGCCGAATACGTCGACGGCGCCTTGCCCGCCTCGCCGTACGCCGCGCGCAGGCGCAGCGACGAGAGCCGATTGCCGATGACCGGAACCTTGAACCACGGTTCGTCCGAGATCACGTAGCTCACCGAGTACTTCGGGTACGTCACCCGGTTGAAGCCGGAGCCGAACGCGCTCGCGTCGTCCGAGCGCAGCGCCGCCGTGAGGAAGAGGCGGTCGCGCCAGCCGAACTGCTCCTGCACGTAGACGCCGAGCGTCTTGTCTTCCGAAAAATCCTGATCGTTCGTTTTCGACTGCGTCGTCGCCTGGACCGTGCTCAGTCCCGGCGTGGGGAAGACGGAACCGCTGGCCGAGACGTAGTCCGCGGCGTTGTGGTAAAACTGCGCGCCACCCGACGTGATGAAGCGCGTCGTCGGCTTGAAATCGTACGTCGCGCTCGCCGAATAGTCGATCGTGTTGTAGGTGGTCGTTCGGTCCTGCACGCTGCGGTAGCCGAGTGCGTCGGAGCCGACCGTATACACGAGCGAATCGATGCGCGGCGCGTAGGTATCGTTCTCCTCGCGCGTGCGGTCGAGTCCGACCGACAGGTGCTGCTGGAACCACGTGAACGGCGTGTGGTCGATGCGCAGGCTGCCGGAGAAACGATCGAGATTCTGCCAATAGTGATAGATGTCGTCGTACTGGTACGGCAGGAGGCTGTGGAAGCCGTGGCGCCGCGGGTTGTTGTAGTTGGCCGGCGTGGCGAGCAGCGTGGTCCACGTGTGCCCGCCGCACCCGCCCTCGCAGCCGAGCTGCGTGGGGCCGGTGTTGAGGCCGAGGTTCGCCGAGATGCGGAGGTTCTGCGTCGCGGCGAGGCCGAGGTTCATGCGCGTGCTATAGCGGCGCAAGTCGTTGTTCGGGTCGGCGCCCTGCGAGTCGAGGAGATTGCCGCTCAGGTAGTAGTTCAGGTTTCCCGTGCCGCCGCTGACCGCGAGCTCGGACTCCTGGTGCCGCCCGTCGCGATAGATGTCGCACCGTCGCCCGAGCCTCGCCGCGGTCGAGTCGCCGCACGCGCCGACTTCGAGCGAGTCCATGTCGAGCGGAACCGGCGTCGTCGTGCCGGGAATGATGCCCCAGTTCTGCGCGAAGCGGCTCTTCCAGTCCTGCACGTAGTTCTGTCCCTGTCGCAACATCATGTTCCAGCGCGCGTTGCCGCCGGATCCCTTCTTCGTGATGATGTTGACGACGCCGTTCGACGCCTCGGTTCCATAGAGCGTCGCCGCGCTCGGACCCTTCAGTACTTCGATCGACTCGATGTCCTCCGGGTTCAGGTCGTTGAGGCGCGAGATCGAGCTCGAGCCGAACGCCTGGTTCACCGGGCCGGTCGCGACTTCGTTGTTGACGCGAACGCCGTCGATGTAGATCAGCGGGTTGTTGCCGAGCGAGAAGCTCGCCGTGCCACGTATGCGGAGCTGCTGCCCCGAGCCGACCATGCCCGACGTGGGCATCACGACGACGCTCGGCGCGCGCCCGTTGATCAGCCCCTGGACGGAAAGGATCGGCGAGTTGGCGACGATGTCGGCCGCGTCGATCGTAGCGACGGAGTTGCCGATCTCACGCTTCTGCGACGCACCGACGGTGCCGGTGACGACGACGGCTTCGAGGCTCGCCGGATTGCTGACGAGCGTGATCGTCAGATCGGTCTGGCCGACGCGGGCCGCGACTTCCGCATTGCGATACCCGATGCGGCGCACGCTCAGCGTCGTGTTCGTGCCGATGACGCCCGTGATGCGGAAGCGTCCCTGGTTGTCCGAGGTGGCGCGAAGCGTGCCGCCAGCCGCGGTGATTTGCGCGTTGGAAATCGCTTCGCCGGATCCGGCGGCGATGACCTGACCGGAGATCGCGCCTTGCGCGAATGCGGAACGTGTCGAGCCGACTGTCGCGATCGCGGCGATCGCGAGTGACATGAGACTACGAGTGAGGAGGGATCGCCCAGTTCGTGGAATACGCACACGACCCAAGGCGTGGGGATGGGGCATTGCAGCCATGACGGCCCTTCCGAGTGGGGATGGGGACGAACAAGGGGAGTATGTCGAACGGCCTACCTTATCGGTGCGAACAACGCCAAGCAAGGCCGCGGGCCGTATGACAAATGCATTACACGTGATGGATAAAATCAGGCGTATCGGGGACGAACGATCACCATGCCGATGCGAAGTCCTTCGGATCGTCGAGCACCAGGCCGATTCGACCGACGAGACGTGCGCACCCATCGGGAGCGGCACGCCCGTCGAGCGCAACATTGGATAAAATGAACGGCAGTGACCCCGCCACCTCGACGGCGGTTAGGCGGTATGCGAGTTTGTCGAGGGAACCCTGACGAGCCACCCACTGCCGCACCCCGCTCCATCGGCCGCACTGGATTCGCGCACGATTCGCCGCGCGAAGCTCGGTGACATCGACGCCTTCACGCTCATCGTGGAGACGTACTATCCGCGCAGCCTCCGGTTCGCGCGGGCGATGCTGCACGACGCGGACGAGGCGGAAGACGTCGTGCAGGAGACGTTCGTTCGCCTCTATCGCGCGATGCCGCGCTATGAGGAACGCCAGCGGTTCGAATCGTGGCTCTTCCAGATCCTCGGCAACTGCTGCCGCACGGCGAACACCGCGTCGCAGCGTCGCGTCGCGCGAACGTTGTCGGACGACGAGCTGTTGGCGCGGGTTCCGGCGGAGGAGAGCGCGAGCGCGCGGGTGGATCGCGAGTGGGACGACTCGGTGAGACGCGCGCTCGCGGAGCTGCCGGAACACAATCGGGAGATCTTCCTGTTGCACTACGTCGAAGGGCTTTCGTACGAGGAGATCGAGGCGATGACGGGCGTCGGACAGTCGGCGCTCAAGATGCGGGTCAAGCGCGCGTCGGATGCGCTGCGCGCGCGCCTCGCGCCGGAGGAACGATGAGCGAGATCGAACGCGATCACGTGCTCCGTCGCGCGGTGCAGACGCTCCAACAGATGCCGGCCACGGACGCCGACGCGATTCGTCGCGTCGTCGAAGCCGCGGCGGCGGAGCGCGTCATGCCGGCGGCCGACGATCCGGTCGACGTGTCCGCCGTCGTGCCGTCGCGCCGGCGACCATGGAGACTCGCCGGGTTTGCGGGCCTCGTCGCGGCGGCCGCGGTCGTTGGTTTCTTCGTGCGCGGGCAATTCACGCGATCGGCGGCTAGTGTCGCGGTCGTGTCCAATGCTTCCGGCCCGACGCAGCTGGTTGCTGCGGTAAACGGCGAGCCGGACGTCCGGCCGATCCCGCAGCAGTTCGTGTTCCGAAGCGCGACGGCGCGGCGTGTGTCGGTCGTGGGCGACTTCAATGAATGGAGCGCGGTGCGCGCGCCGATGACGCGCGAAGCGGCCGGCGATCTGTGGTCGGTGACGATTCCGATCGCGCCGGGACGGCACACGTACGGATTCATGGTCGACGACTCGACTTTCACCCTCGATCAGGACGCGCGTGTGGCGCGGGCACGCGATCCCGACCTCGGAGTCGAAGGATCCGTGGTCATCGTGGGGCGGCCGTGAGATCACCCCGCGCCGCGCTCGTTGCCATCGCGCTCGCTTTCGCGTCGCGCCCTGCGCGGGCTCAGGATTCGCTCCTCTTCAAGGGCGCCGACCGCGAGACGCGCGCGGCGCTCGCGAAAATCGTTTCGGAGGCGAGCGCGCGAGGTCTTCCGAGCGACCACATCGTCTCGAAGGTGCAGTTCGCTCTCGTCGTGCACGCGCCGCCGGCGCGAATTCTCGAGACGGCGCAAGCTGTCGCCGATCGCCTCGACGCGGCCCGCCGCGCCATCGCGAGCGACACCCTGTCGGCCGACATCGCGGCGGGCGAGGACGCGCTGTCGTTCAAGATTCCGAAAGACATCCTCACGCGCATCCACGCGGCCGCGCCGAACCGGCCGATCGCTGTTCCGATCGGTCTGCTCACCCAGCTCGTCGCCAACGCCGTGCCCGCCGAGCACGCCGGCAAGATCGTCGTCGAATTGATGCGGCGAGGCGCCAGTCCGAAGCAGTTCGCGGATCTCGGCAACGACGTGAATTCGGACGTTCAACGAGGCGCGAGGGGAGCGGAGTCCGCGGACATCAGGCTCCGAGGATTGAACCCGCTGTTGGCCCCGGGAGGCGGAGCTACCGGGGACCTCAGCGCCAGTTCGCCGGCGTCGTCGGGACCCCGCAAACCCTGAAGCGCGAAGGCGCCAAGCGGGAACCCGGGACGCGCCCGGATACTATTTTGGGGGATGCGGCGCGTTCTGGGATCGGCGGCGGGTTTCGCGACAATCGTGGGATTGGGTTTGCCGGGCTTGGCACGCGCACAGTGGCAGGTGACGGCGGACGCCGGCCTGTCACACCTTCGGCAAACGGGGATTCCGGTATCAGTCGCGCAGACGTTGGCGGCGACGATTGACGGGGTGGGCAATCGCGGCTGGCTGCACGCGGTGGGACTCACTTCGATGCAGGCGAATTCCGCGTGGACTGGGCAGGCGCTCGCGCTCGGCGGCATCACCGGGCAGATCGTCGAACCCGTGCGCTGGGAGCTGGGCGGCGTCTTCAGCGGATTCACGCAGACGGGAGCCACCACCACCAGAAGCGGTGAAGTCGACGCGCGGCTTCGACTCGGCGGACCGTCGGGCGGCGTCGCGCTCGGCGGAGGCACCGGAGCGAGCGCGAACAGCTTCTACAACGTCGCCGTCGGTCGAGGCTCGCTCGACGCGTGGTGGTCATCCGGGCAAGAACGCCTGCTCGCCAGCGCGATGCTCACGCACATCGGCAGCACTTCGTACACCGACCTCGCGGCAGGCTGGCGCCATGAGGCAGGAGGCGCGTCGATCGGCGCGATGGCGGCGCTTCGCTCGGGCGCTGGAAACGGCGGCTGGCAGGCAGCTGACGCGGAGCTGTGGTTGTCGTCGAGACTTGCCATCGTCGTCGCGGCGGGAAACGCGCTTCCCGACGTAGTGCGGGGCACGCCGAGCACGCGGTACGCGTCGGCGAGTCTGCGCGTGGCGTGGCAACCGCACGTGGCGCTGCGGTTCCGGCGCGGGGCGAACGCCGGCGTGCACGTGGTCATCACGCGGTCCAGCGGGGCCGGGGGATCGGCGCGCATCGACGTCTCGGGGGGGGCGCCGAAGGCGGAGCGGGTCGAGCTGATGGCGGATTTCACAGGTTGGGAACCGATCGCGCTCGCGCGCGCGAGCGACGGTTGGTTCGCGGACCGCGTGGTGACTCCCGGTCTCCATCGACTGGCGATTCGCATCGACGGCGGAGCGTGGATCGCGCCTTCGAATGTCCCAAAGCTTCGTGACGACGACCTTGGTGGAACGGTCGGTCTGATCACCGTGCCATGATGGCGTGTTGATTCGCGCTGCAACGTCTCGATGGCTTGACGCACGCGACGCCCGTGGTAGCTTGCATTTGCGCGGCGATTTCCCCGATTTGACGGGCCGCGCGCCGGAACGACAGTCCGGAGAAACCCGTCTAAGTCGTCGGATGCCACGGGGCCCACGACGAAATCGTCGGGGCCCTTTTTGTTCGCTCCAAGAGAGCATCGAGGTCGGCCATATGAGCTCGTACACGTTCACATCGGAGTCTGTCAGCGAAGGGCATCCGGACAAGGTCTGCGACTTCATCGCCGACTCGATCCTCGACGCGCATCTCTCCGGCGATCCGAACAGCCGCGTGGCGTGCGAAGTCCTGTGCAAGAGCGGGGAGGTCATCCTCGCCGGCGAGATCACGTCGCACGAGACGGTCGACTACGAGAAGATCGCGCGCGGCGCGATTCGCGAGATCGGCTACGTCGATCCGAGCGAAGCGTTCAACGCGGACGGCGTTCGCGTCACCCAGTTCATCTCCAAGCAATCGGGTGACATCGCGATGGGCGTCGACACGGGCGGCGCGGGCGACCAGGGCATCATGTTCGGGTACGCGACGGACGAAACGCCCGAGCTCATGCCATTGCCGGTGCAGCTCGCGCACCGGCTCTCCCAACGACTCGCCGCCGCGCGCAAGCAGGGCGAACGCGCGTGGCTACGACCCGATTCGAAGACGCAGGTCAGCGTCCGCTACGAGGACAACCGGCCCGTGCGCGTCGAGACGGTGCTCGTCTCGACGCAGCATACGAAGGACGCCGCGCACGAGGAGATCCGCGACTACGTCGCCAGCTGCCTCCTCCCCGAAGTGCTCGGGCCGTGGTTCGGTCCCCACGTCGAGATCCTCGTCAATCCCACGGGACAGTTCATCGAAGGCGGACCGTCGGCCGACTGCGGCGTCACCGGCCGCAAGATCATCGTCGATTCGTACGGCGGAATGGGGCGCCACGGGGGCGGCGCTTTCAGCGGGAAGGACCCGTCGAAGGTGGACCGCAGCGGCGCGTACTTCGGACGCTTCGTCGCGCGCCAAGTGGTCCGCAACAAGCTCGCGTCGCGCGCCGAGGTGCAGGTCGCATACGCGATCGGCCGGGCGCAGCCGGTGTCGGTGCGGGTCGATACGTTCGGAACCGGCGACGTCGCCGCCGCCGCCGAGTTCGTGCGACAGTTCGACTATCGTCCCGCGGCAATGATCGAACGGCTCGCTTTGCGTCGTCCGATCTACCGACAGACGACCAACTACGGGCACTTCGGGAAGCCGTCGCTCAGCTGGGAAGCATAGGTTTTGGTGGCCGGCTGGCCACTCTGTCGGGGAGCTTCCTGAACTACTCAACGCAGAGACGCGGAGACGCAGGGGACAGCCCCGGCGTTCAAGGTCCGTCGCGCAACGAGCCGGGATTCTCTTGTGACCGCCGCTCGGGGAGCTACTCGCACCGTGGAGGCTTACGTCGCCACAACGAGGCGTCCCGAGCGGCTTTCAACAAGAATTCCCCGCTCGCTGCGCGATGGAACTGGTCTACGCGGCTGTCCTCTGCGTCTCCGCGCCTCTGCGTTAAGTAGTTGGCGTTACCAGATTCGGGCGCGGAGCGAATCCGGCCGGACCATCGGATCGCCGTCTTTGCACCCCCACGCGGCCTTGAACTCCGGCATGTTGCTGAGCGGGCCGTTGACGCGCCACTTGGCCGGGGCGTGCGGGTCGGTGTTCACCTGAGCCTTGGCGCCCGCGTCGCTCTGCAGCGTACGCCACACCTGCGCCCAACCGAGGAAGAACCGCTGCTCCGGCGTGAACCCGTCGATGTTCGCCGGGCGTCCGTGCTCCTTGAGTGACTTCTCGAGCGCTAGATACGCGATCTTCAGGCCGCCGAGATCGCCGATGTTTTCGCCGAGCGTGAGCTTGCCGTTCACGTGCGTCGTGGAGTCGACGATCGTGTAGGCGTTGAACTGGTCGACGACGCGCTGCGCCTGCGCGTTGTACTTGTCGGCGTCGGCTTTCGTCCACCAATCGCGCAGGTTGCCCTTGGCGTCGAAGCGCCGGCCCTGGTCGTCGAATCCGTGCGACATCTCGTGGCCGATGACGGCGCCCATCGCGCCGTAGTTCACGCCGTCGTCGGCGTTCGGATCGTAGAATGGCGGCTGGAGAATGCCGGCGGGAAAGACGATCTCGTTCCAGGTCGGGTTGTAGTACGCGTTCACCGCGGGCGGCGTCATGCCCCACTCGCTGCGATCGACCGGCTTGCCGACCTTGGCCCAGTTGCGGGCCGCGGACCATTCGCTCCACCGCTTGAAGTTCGCGTCGTATTCGCCGACGCGCACGTCGAGCTTCGAGTAGTCGCGCCATTTGTCCGGATAGCCGATCTTGCGCGTGAACGCGTCGAGCTTGCCGACGGCCTGCCGTTTGGTCGAATCGCTCATCCAATCGAGCTGGCCAATCTGGTCGTGCAGCACGGAGACCATGTTGTCGACGATCGCTTTGGCGCGCGCCTTGGCCGCGGGCGTAAACGTGCGCGCGACGTATTCTTCGCCCACCGCTTCACCGAGGACGGCATTCGTGTTTCGCTCGCACGTCTGCCATCGCGGCAAGCGCTCCTTCTGCCCCGTGAAGATCTTGCGGAACGCAAAATCTTCGTCGCCGAAGCGCTTCGGCAGACGAGTCGCCGAGGTGTTGAGCAGGCGCCAGCGCAGCAGCGTCTTCCAGTCCGCGACGGGAATGGAGGTGATGAAACCGTCCATCGCCTTGAAAAATTCCGGCTGCGACACGTTGATCGTGTTGAGACCCGACGGCGCGCCCATCGTCGTCAGGAACGTCTCCCACTTCATGCGCGGCGCGATCGAATCGAACTGCGCGACGGTCATCACGTGATACGTCGCGTCCGGATTTCGCATCGTCACGCGATCCATGGATGCGGCGGCGAACTTCGTCTCGATCGCCAACACCGTCTTCGCGTGCGCCGCCGCGTCGGCGTCGCTCTCGCCGTCGAGCTTGAACATCGCCGCGACGTGCCTCTCGAACTTGCCGCGGATGCCTTGCATGCTCGTGTCCTGCGAGATGTAGTAGTTCTTCTCGGGCAAGCTCAGGCCGCCCTGGCCCGCGCTCGCGATGATGCGATCGGAGTTCTTGAGATCCGGGCCGGCCCCGACGCCGAACGGAGCCAGACCGTCCGATTTCTCGAGGATCGTGAGCGCAGCCGGCAGATCCGCCGACGACTTGATGGCGGCGATGCGCGCCATCGCGGCATCGATCGGCTTCGTGCCGAGCGCCTCGATCGCCGCGGTGTCCACGCACGCGGCGTAGAACGCCCCAATCTTGAATCGATTCGACGGAGCCTTGGCCTTGCCGGCTTTGACGTCGGCGGCCCCGGCTTCGACGATCTCACGCACGATCGTCTCGTTCTGGTCCTGCAGCTGGTCGAACGCACCCCACTCGCCGTACTTCGCGGGAATCGTCGTGTGCTTGAGCCAACCGCCGTTCGCGAACGTGTAGAAGTCGGAGCACGCCGCGCAGGTCGTGTCGAGGTTGGCGCGGTCGAGGGCCTTGGGAACGGCGGTCTGGGCGGGAACGGACGCGGTCTGCTGGGCGGCGGCCGGCGCGACGGCAAAAGCGCCCGACAACGCGCAAACCAGAAGTGTGGGTCGCGAGAGCATGAGAGAGATGGGGGGTGGGAGACGGCGGGTTTTCGGTATCTTGAATGTATGAACGGCGGAGGACGATTGTTCCCAGGTTCCCGGTCCAGAATTCGACGGCTTCGCCGCGCGGGCGCCGCCGTATTGCTCGGTTCGTTGGTGAGCCGCTCTGCTCAGGGACAGGCGACCGACCCCCCGCTTCGGCCCCTCGCTTACACGCGTTTCACGCTGCCGAACGGACTCGCCGCGATCCTCAACGAGGATCATGCGACCCCGATCGTGAGCGTCCAGGTCTGGTACCACGTCGGATCGAGGGACGACAAGCCCGACCGGCCGGGCATCGTCCATCTCTGCGAGCATCTCACGTCGCAGGGCTCGCCGCATCTGAGTCAGCCGCAGCGGGACTTCTATCGCTCGCTCGGCGGCACCTCCACGCACTTCGCCGAGACCTGGGAAGACGTGACCAAATACTACATCACAGTCCCAAGCAATGAGCTCGAGACGGTGCTGTGGGCCGAGTCGGATCGCATGGCCTCGCCGTTGGCGCTTGTGGATTCACAACGGATCACGGCCGCGCGTCGCGTGGTGGAGCAGGAGCGACGGCAAGACGTCGACAACATGCCCTTCGGCGCGTACCACGAGCTGACCCGGTTCGCACTCTTTCCGTCGGGGCATCCCTATCATCTCGCGCCGAATGCCGCGCCGTCGTCGGTGGGTCCGGCCGACCTGCGAGCGACGTGCCTTCCTTACTACGTCCCGAACAACGCGGTGCTCGCGATCAGCGGTGACTTCGTTACGGCTGCGGCGCGGTCGCTGATCGAGAAGTACTTCGGCGGAATTCCGAGCGGATCGCCTGTCACGCGGCCGGCGCCGAGCACCGAACCGCTCGCCGTCGAACGACGGCTCGTGCTCGAGGACGCGCGGGCCAACCAGCCGCAGCTTCACATCGCGTGGGTCGGCGCCTCGTACGAAAGTCCGGACCGCATGGCCGCCTTGGCGGTTGCGTCCGTGCTGTCGCTGCCCAGGTTCGGGCGCTTGTCGAAGCTCCTCGTGAACGATCGGCAGCTCGCTTCGAGCGTGACCGCCGACAACCACGACTTCGAGAAATCAGGGGTGTTCGAGATCATCGTCGTGCCGAGTCCCGGAGCGTCGCTGACGCAGATCGAACGTTTGACGGACAGCACGCTCGCCTCGTTCGCGACGACGCCGGTGACGCCGGAGGAGCTCGCGCGATTCAACGCGTTCAACCGCGTAAATGCCGCCACGTCGCTCCAACTCCATTTCGCGCGCGCGGACACGCTCGCGCACGACGACGTATTTGCCGGCGACCCGTCCTCATATGCGGCACAGGCCAACGCGGCGCTCACGCTCACTTCCGCCGATGTGCAGGCCGCGGCTCGACGATACCTGACCGCCGGGCGCGTCGTGATGAGCCTCGTACCGGCCGGCAAGCTCGATCTGATCAGCAAGCCGAATGTTCCGTACACCAACGTGACTCCACCGAACGGGTCAGCTCCGCCCGGGGTGCGGCCGTGAACGGGTGGGCGGGTGGACCGGTGGACCGGTGGACCGGTCGAGCGGCGCTGGCGTTGGCGGTCACGATGGCCACTCACGCCCATGCGCAGCAGATCGACCGCGCGACGCGGCCGACCGCGCCACCTGCGCCGTCATTCACGTTTCCTGCTATTCGCACCCACACGTTGGCCAATGGAGTGCGGCTGCTCGTCGTCGAAGACCACTCCGTGCCGGTCGTCGCCGTGCGCGCGATCGTCGGCGCGGATTCGACATGGGATCCCGCCGGGAAAGAAGGATTGTACGCGGTGACCCTCGGTGCGCTGCGCGAAGGATCGACGACGCGGAGTGGCGACGGTCTCGCGGGTGCCGCGGCGAGGATCGGGACGACCGTGGCCCCAACCGGATTCACGACCGTCTCATCGGCGTTCGAGCCGGCGCTCGGTCTGATGGCCGAGATGCTCACGAAACCGACTTTCGATTCCTCGGCAATCGAGCGACGAAAATCGACGCAAGCCGCCGCGGCGCGCCGAGTCGCTCAGGCGCCGGTCACGATTCCGCGGCATCTCTTCTATGAGTCGGTCTACGGCGACACGGATCCGTTCGTCCGCTCGCTCGTGCCGGCCGAAGCATCGATCCGGTCGATCACGCGAGCGGACATCGTCCATTTTTACGACGCGTACGTCAGCCCGCGCACGACGACGTTGGCCATCGCGGGCGACGTGACCGACTCGGCCGCGCTCGATGCCGCGACGCGCGCGTTCGGGGCGTGGCGTCCGCCACGCGAGCCGTCTGTCTTCGACCTGATCACCGCCCGCGACGAACCGCTTCGCACGCGTATCTACCTGCGCGACGTGCCGGGAGCAGGCGAACAAGCGTACTTGTACGTTGGCGAGCTCGGACCGTCGCGAATCGCTCCGGACGCCGTCGCCACGGAGGCCTTCGCCGCGGTCGCGTCGGCTCGGCTCCAGGAAGCGCTGCGCGAAAAGCGCTCCTTCATGTACTCCGGCACCACAGGCATCACCTGGCGACGCGCCCACGGCGACGGGACGTTCGTCGGCAGCACGACGGTCAGCGCCCAGAAGGTCGACAGCGCGCTCACCGAGTGGTTGCGGATCCTTCGCGAGCTACGCACGACTCGTCCGCCAACCCAAGGAGAATTGGAAACGGTGCGTCGGAGTCGAGTCGGCGCGTTGCCCGCGCGAATTGATGGGCCCGACTCGATCGTGACCCGACTGGCAGAGATGGTACGTGAGGACCTGCCGCTCGACTACCTCGAGCGCTATGCCGCTCAGATGTCGTCCGTCACCTTGGCCGATCTTACCGCGGCAGCTGCGCGCCATGTGGATCTCGACCATCTGGTGATCGTTGTCACCGGAGATGCGCGCGTTCTTGAACCGACCCTTCGCGCCGCCAAGTTGGCGCCGGTCACGCTGGTCAGCACCCCCCGAGGGTCAGCGCCATAGGTGCGACAGCATTCTACCGTTCTCGAACCCCGGAAGTACATTAGCAAGCGACGATGACCGCGCCCGCGAAGCCCCCCACCCTCACACTCGTCACGACGTCCCGGCCCCTGCCCGCGGATCATGTCGAGCGCAATCCGGGGATGCCGCTCGACCTCGACGTCGTCCGGGCCATTCGGGTGAATCGAAGCGCGGTCGAACGGCGCGCCGCGACGATTCCCACGCGTCGCACGGTGAAGAAGGAGTGGCAGGCGGCGTGGCTGCTCCGTGCCATCACGCTCATCGACCTCACGACGCTCGCCGGCGACGACACGCCCGGTAGCGTCCGCCGTCTGTGCGCCAAGGCGCGAAATCCCCTGCGCGACGACCTCGCGCGCTCGCTCGGCGTCGAGCACCTCGGCGTTCACGTCGGTGCGGTCTGCGTCTACCACGCGCTGGTGGGCACCGCCGTCGACGCGCTGGCCGGATCGGACATTCCAGTTGCCGCCGTGTCGACGGGATTTCCGGCGGGCCTGAGCCCGATCGAGCAGAGGGTCGAGGAGATTGGGGCGAGCGTGAAGGCGGGCGCGCGCGAGATCGACATCGTCATCACGCGCGCTCACGTCCTCACCGGCAACTACGAAGCGCTCTACGACGAGGTGCGGCGCTTCCGCGATGCCTGCGGCGACGCGCACATGAAGGCGATCCTCGCCACCGGGGAGCTGGCGACGCTCGGCAACGTCGCGCGCGCGAGCATGGTGGCGATGCAGGCGGGAGCGGACTTCATCAAGACGTCCACGGGAAAGGAGGGCGTGAACGCGACGCTCCCGTTCGGCGTGGTCATGTGCCGTATGATCCGCGAGTACTTCGAGCGCACCGGCTATGCGGTCGGGTTCAAGCCCGCGGGCGGGATCCGATCGGCGAAGAACGCACTCGAGTATCTGTATCTGATGAAGGAAGAACTGGGCGATCGCTGGCTCCGCGCGGACCTGTTCCGTTTCGGCGCCAGCTCGCTGCTCACCGACATCGAACGGCAGCTCGAGCATTTCGTGAACGGCCGTTACGCCGCCGCGTACCGCCAACCAATGCAGTAGGGCCGCCAAGTGCGGAGGGGCGGTGTGCGGTGTGCGGGGACGGACCGCTACTGCCGCACCGCCGCCGGTTCAGTTCTCCGTATTCCGCCCCCGCACCCGTTCCAGTTCTCCGCACTCCGCCGCCGCACTCGTTCCAGTTCTCCGCACTCCGCCTCCGCACTCGCCCATGTCCACGGTCGCCGAAATCTTCCAAACGATGGAGTACGGGCCGGCGCCGGAGAGCGACAAGGAAGCGCTCACCTGGCTCGGCAAGCACGAGCGCGTGTTCGGGCATTACATCGACGGTGCGTGGACCGAACCGGGTTCGATGTTCGAGGTGATCAACCCCTCGACGGCGAAGACGATCGCGCGCGTCACCAACGGGACGGCGGCTGAAGTCGACGCCGCGGTTCGGGCGGCGCGCGCCGCGCTCCCGAAATGGAAGGCCCTCACGCCGCATGCCCGCGCGCGTTACCTGTACGCGCTCGCGCGCGGCGTTCAGAAGCACTCGCGTCTGCTCGCGGTGCTCGAGAGCATGGACAATGGCAAGTCGATCCGCGAGACGCGCGACATCGACATCCCGCTCGTGTCCCGCCACTTCTACCATCACGCCGGCTGGGCGCAGCTCCTCGACAGCGAATTCCCCGGCTACGAGGCGGTCGGCGTCGTCGGGCAGATCATCCCGTGGAACTTCCCGCTGCTCATGCTCGCGTGGAAGATCGCGCCGGCGTTGGCGGCCGGTAATACGCTCATTCTCAAGCCGGCCGAGTTTACGCCGATGACCGCGCTGGCATTCGCGGAAATCGTCGAACAGGCCGGGCTGCCGCCCGGTGTCGTGAACATCATCACAGGCGACGGGTCGACGGGCGCGGCGATCGTCGAGCATCCAGAAGTCAACAAGATCGCGTTCACCGGGTCGACGGAAGTCGGCCGCATCATCCGCCGCGCGACCGCTGGCTCGGGCAAGAAGCTGAGCCTCGAGCTCGGCGGAAAGAGCCCGTTCATCGTCTACGACGACGCGGATCTCGACAGCGTCGTCGAGGGCGTCGTCGACGCCATCTGGTTCAACCAGGGACAAGTGTGCTGCGCTGGCTCGCGATTGCTCGTGCAGGAAGGCGTCGCCGAGCGCTTGGTGAGCAAGCTGCGCGCGCGGATGGAGAAGCTCCGGGTCGGCGCACCGCTCGACAAAGCGGTGGACATGGGCGCGATCGTCGCGCCGGTGCAGCTCGAGCGCATTCGCGGATTGGTGAAACAGGGCGTGGACGAAGGTGCGACGATGTGGCAACCGTCGTGGGCGTGTCCCACTGAAGGCTACTTCTATCCGCCGACGTTGTTCACCGACGTGCAGCCGTCGTCGACGATCGCGCAGGTCGAGATCTTCGGCCCGGTGTTGGTGACGATGACCTTCCGCACGCCGGACGAGTCGGTCGCGTTGGCGAACAACACGCCGTACGGACTCGCGGCGAGCGTCTGGACGGAGAGCATCAACCTCGCGCTCGACATCGCGCCGAAGATCAAGGCCGGCGTGGTGTGGGTGAACTCGACGAATCTGTTCGACGCTGCGGCCGGATTCGGTGGATATCGAGAGAGTGGATTTGGACGAGAGGGCGGCCGCGAGGGGATGTGGGAATATCTGGTCCCTCAGGTCTCTGGTCGCAGGTCTCAGGTCTCTGGTGAAACGGCGAAACATTCAGCGGACTCGCTCGCCGTTTCCCGGAGACCGGAGACCGGAGACCTGGTACCAGCAGTTGATCGCACCCCCAAGCTCTTCATCGCGGGCAAGCAAGCACGGCCCGATCAGGGATACACACGCCGCATTCTCTCGCCGAGCGGCGCGTTGGTCGGCGAATCGCCGGAAGGAAATCGGAAAGACATTCGCAACGCGGTGGAGGCGGCGCACGCGGCCGCGAACGGCTGGGCGCGAGCTACCGGACACAACCGCGGGCAGATCCTGTACTACATCGCCGAGAACCTCTCGGCGCGCGCGAAGGAATTCGGCGGCCGCATCGATGAGATGACCGAATGCGGCGGCAGACGGGCCAAACGAGAGGTGGACGCGTCGATCGAACGGCTGTTCACGTACGCGGCGTGGGCCGACAAGTACGACGGCGCCGTGCACAGCGTGCCGATCCGCGGCGTGTCGATCGCGATGAACGAGCCCGTCGGCGTGATGGGCGTCGCCTGTCCCGACGAGTTCCCGCTCCTCGGGCTCATCTCCGTCGTCGGCCCCGCGATGGCCACGGGGAACACGACCATCGTGATCCCGTCCGAGAATCATCCGCTCGCCGCGACAGACTTCTATTCGGTGCTCGAGACGTCGGACGTTCCAGGCGGCGTGATCAACATCGTGACCGGCGACAAGGACGCGCTGGCGAAGGTGCTGGCCGAGCACGACGACGTCGAGGCTGTCTGGTATTTCGGCCGTCGAGAGGGCGTCAAGGCCGTCGAGCTTGCATCCGCGTCGAACATGAAACGCACATGGGCCACCTGGCACGGCCGCGACTGGCTCGATCGAACCGAAGGCGAGGGTAAGGAGTTCCTTCGGGCGGCCACGCAGGTCAAGAACGTCTGGGTGCCTTACGGCGAGTGACGCCCGAACATTGATTAGAAGCTGATTCGGAACGCTCTCGCCAACCCTCCAGCAGGCTAGCGCCGCACAGCGGCGTATCGAGTTAAATCCATGAGTTTTCGCGCGACGACCGCGGTTGCGTTGACAGCCGCCGCACTCCTCGCCTGCCACGACTCGCCCACTATTCCGCACACGCCGACGTCGATCGTCGTCGTGTCGGGGAACAACCAGTCGGCGAACGTGGCGACGGCGCTCGATTCGGCGCTCGTCGTGCGGGTGCTCGACGGCGCGGGGAAGGCGGTGAGCGGTGTGTCGCTCAAGTGGACGGTGGTCGGCGGCGGCTCGCTGAGCGCCACGACATCGACGACGGACAACAGCGGGTTGTCGTCGATCCACTGGACATTGTCGCAGGCCGTCGGCCCGCAGGTCGTGACGGTCACGAGTGCGCAGATCGGCGGGGCGTCCGCGGCGTTCGTCGCCGGGAACGGGCCGACGATCATGGGCACGGTGACATCCGTCGCCGTGAATCCGTTCGGTGCCACTTTCTCCCGGTCGCCGATGCACGTGGGATTGGCGGCGAACACGAGAGGCGTCACGGCGAACCAGGCGCGATCGAACCGGATCGTGATCGGCTTCAAGAGCGCCGCGCTCGGGCTGGCGCCCGCGGGCGCGGCGTCGTATCGGACGATGGCGACGGCGCGGTCGGCCGGCGCGCGACTCAACGACAGAGTCGGCGCGCTCGCCGCGCGGCACGGGTTCCGGCGCACCGAGGTGTCGCCGGCGATCCTCGCGGCGCGCCTCACGGTAGACGATCCGGCGCGGATAGGGTCGGTCATGGAGGCGCTGCGCGGTGAAGCGGACGTGGCGTACGTCGAGCGCGAGGCGACACTCACCATCCGGGACGCGCCGCCTGCGCGTATCGCCGATGCAAAGGCGTTCGCGAACGCGCGAACTTGGGAGACCGCGTCGTCGCCCCCGTTGAAGAGCGGCGCGGCCACGCTGATCCCCAACGACCACTTCTATCCGTACGAGATGTGGGCGGCGAACATGGTCGACTTGCCCAGAGCGTGGGCCGTCACGACCGGCAGCTCGAACGTCACCGTCGCCGTGCTCGACATGGGCGTTCGCTTCGAGCACCCCAGCATCGCGCCGAATCTCACCACCGACGGATACGACTTCGTGAACGGATTCGCGTTCGATTCGACGAACGTGAATTGCGACGACGGAAAGCCGTTCTCGTTCAACACGACCGCGGGCGACGGCGATGGGCCGGATGCCGACCCCACCGACATCGACGACATCGCCTTCGACCAGTTCGCCGAGTGCTGGTTCCACGTGTCGGCGGGCGATCACGGGCTGTGGACGTCGGGAATCATCGGCGCCATCGGCAATCAGAACATCGGCGTCGCCGGCGTGAACTGGAACGTGAAGATCAGACCCGTGCGCGTCCTCGACATCACCGGCACCGGATCGTTCTTCGACATCGCGCAGGGACTATTGTACGCGGCCGGGTTGCCCGCGCTGGGCGCCAACGGCGCGATGGTGCAGACGACGAGGGCCCCGATCGTCAACATCAGCTTGGGCGGCGGGTTCGACGATCCCGTGATGCGAGACGCGGTCACGGCGGCCTCGAACGCCGGAACGCTGATCGTCGCTTCGGCGGGCAACAACGGATCGGACGAGCAGAACCCGACGTATCCAGCCGCCTATCCGGGCGTGATGGCCGTAGCCGCCGTCGGGATGGACGGCGCGCTCGCCACGTACACCAACGCGGGGACGAACATTTCCGTCGCCGCTCCCGGCGGTGACTTCCGTCTCGACGACAACGGCGGCGGCGGCGTCATCGGTCCGGGCTGGGATTTCGAATTCGGCGAACCGCAGTTCATCATCGGGTACGGAACGTCCGCGTCGGCGCCGTTCGTCTCGGGCATCGCCGCGCTGCTGCTGTCACAGAGCCCTGGCCTCACGGAGGCGCAGCTGCGGTCACGCATCGAGCAGTTCGCGACGCGACCGGCGGGTTCGTCGCGCAGCGACTCGTTCGGGTGGGGAATCGCGAACGCCTACAACTCGCTCACGCAAACGAGCGGGCCCGCGCGTCAGGCGAGCGCTCGCCTGATCGACGCGACGACGGGAGCGGTCGCGCGCACCACGACGGTGAACGCCGACGGCAGCTTCGCGTTCGCCAAGCTCACCGGCGGATCGAGCTACTACCTGCAGGCGGGCGAGGACGAGGCGGGCGACGGACTGATTGGCGTGCCCGGACGGCGCTTCACGGTCGCGGGCGGTCTCGGGAACGCGACGGTGTTCAACGTCGGCGACGGCGCCCAATCGGTCGCCCTCGCGCTCGGCCTGCCGTTCGAGTCCGAGCCGAACGACGACGCACAGCACGCCAATCTGCTCGCGGTCGGAAGCTACGTCGTCGGAACGATCACGACGCCCGATGTGCACGACATCTATCGCGTGACGATCCCCACCGCGGGAACGTACACGTTCGAAACCTCGGGGCTCGTCGGATCGTGCGGACTCGGCATCGAGCTGGACACGTTCCTGACCGTGAGCTCCGCCGCGGGAACAGCCGTCGGGTCGAGCGACAACGTCAACACGCTGCCGAATCCGTTCTGCTCGCGCGTGCGGGTGCAGCTCACCCCCGGGATCTACTACGCCACGGTCGGCGGGAGCTCGGCCAACTTCCCGTTCACCACGCCGCACGGCCGCTATCGACTACAGGTTCGCTCCGGCAACTAGCGCCGCGGCTCGGCGACAGCGAAGAACGGCGGCCGCGAAACACGCGGCCGCCGTTTCAACGTCAGGCTTTCGGATTCGAGCTCAGATACTTCTCGAGCCAGCCCTGGACTTCGCCCCACCAGAGCTTCTGGTTCTGCGGCTTGAGCACCCAGTGGCCTTCGTCCGGAAAGATCACGAGCCTGCTCGGCACGTTCATTCGCTGGAGCGACGTGAACATCGACAGGTCTTCCGTGTAGGGCACGCGATAGTCGAGCTCACCGCCCGTCACCAACGTCGGCGTCTTGAAGTTCTTCACGAACAGATGCGGCGAGTAGACGCGATACTGGGTCGCCATCGCCTTCGAGTCCCAGAACGGCCCGGCATACTCCCAATCGGGGAACCACAGCTCTTCGGTCGCCGTCGCCATGTTCTCGAGATTGAACGGACCGGCGTGCGACACCAGCGCCTTGAACCGCGTCGAGTGTCCCGCGATCCAGTCCACCATGTAGCCGCCGAACGAGCCGCCCGCGGCGCCGAGCGCCGTCGAATCGATCCACGGATTCTTGGCGAGTGCCGCGTCGAGCCCCTTCATCAAGTCGGTGTAAACCTTCCCGCCCCACCCTTTCGACACGTCGTCGACGAATTTCTGTCCGTAGCCCGTCGAGCCGCGCGGATTGATGATGATCAGAGCGGCGCCGGTGGCCGCGAACATCTGGTAGTTCCACCGTCCGTGCCATTCGTCGAGCCATGCGCCCTGCGGCCCGCCATGAATGAGAAGGATGGCGGGATACTTCTTCCCCGGCTTCCAGTTCGGCGGCTTGACGACGAATCCTTGCACCTTGGCGCCGGCCGCGCCGGTGAACCAAAAATCCTCCGCGGGATTGACGGCGAGTTGCGCCACCAGCGCGTCGTTCTCGTGCGTCAGCGCGCGAGCCGAGAGCGGTCCGTTCGACGCGACGTCGGCGACGTACACCTCGGCGGGGAACTGCGTCGCGTTGCGCACCCACGCGATCGTGTGGCCGTCGCGCGACAGCGCGAACGCCGTGTTGTTGTGCTCACCGATGACGAGCTGCGGCGCGCCGGCCTGTCCGGTGCCGGAGACATCGGCGCGATAAAGCTTGTCGCGTCCGGCGTCGGTCGTCTGCACGTAGACGATCTTCGAATCCGGCGACCAGAAATACGCGTCGGCGTTCCGGTCCCACTTCGGGAGCAGCTCGCGGCTCGCGTGCCGAGCGCGATCGTAGAGCATGAGCCGCTGGCGGTCGGACTCGAAGCCCGCGCGTGCCTGTGACGCGTATGCGATGAAGCGCCCGTCGGGCGAGTACACGGGGTTGGCGTCGGCGGCTTTGTTCGACGCGGTGATCACAGTTGGCGCCCCGCCCCCAGCCGCGACGAGGTAGAGGTTCAAATCTGTCGTCGTCGCGTCGTTCCGCCCCTGATCCTTCGCGGTGTACGCCAGCTCACGCTGGTCCGGTGACCAGGCGTACCCCTCACTGCCGCCGAACGGCCCCGGCGGAATGTCGTACTTCGCTCCGGGGACGAGATCGTGGGGCGAGCCGCCGTCCGCCGACACGATGAAAAGATGTGAGCGCGTGCCCTCATCCCAGGCGTTCCAGTGCCGATACATCAACTCATCGGCGATGTGCGCCTTCACCTTGCTGTCCGCGGCAGCTTTGGATTTCGCCGTGTTGCACGCGTCAGAGGTGCAGTCCGGATACACGGCCGAGGTGAACGCGATCTGATCTCCGTTCGGTGACCAGATCGGGCCGGTGGCTCCGCCGTTCAGATCGGTGACTTGCTTTCGCGCCCCCCCAGTCGCGTCCGCGACCCACAGTTGTCCGCCCGCGATGTACGCGATGCGTTTTCCGTCTGGTGACCACCGAGCCTCTGTGGCCGAGACGTCGGGACCGGGGAAAGCGCGCGGTGAACCGCCAGCGGCGGAAACGACGTAGGTATGCGACGAGCGGGTGTTGGCCGATACGTCAGTCGTGCGGACGGCGTAGAGGATGAGCTTTCCGTCCGGCGAAGGCTGCGGGTCGCCGACGCCGCGAACCGCCTCGAAGTCATCGAACGTGATCGTTCGCGGTTGTTGCGCGGCGGCGGTCGCAAGGGCGGCGGAAGCCGCGGCGGCGACCGCGAGGCAAGAAGAAATGAAAGGGGTGCGTCGCATCAGAGGTGTCGAAGTCGAAGTGCGTGGGGACAGCGATGACGTGATACCCCGGAATGGCGTGACTCTACCGGCCTGCAACCGCCAGGAACCGCTGGGGTACTAAAACCTGGAACGAACCGCGAGGCAACCAAATGTCCCAATTCCGTTTTTCTGTACGAGGCCTGGCTTCACGACAAGATGGGGTCATCGAGAGCGAGTCGTTTCTCGCCGCGGTGGACGCCCTCGGTCATCATGTCACGGTGAAGGCCGGTGACATTCTGGAGATCGGCGTCTACGGATTTCCGCCGGCGGTCTATCAGTGCATCGGCGAGCCTGAAAAAGGCACGCCGATCTGGATGCCGACGGGAAAGCTCGCGGCGTAGCCTCGCCTCACGTCACAGCGTCGTCGATCAACGCGGCCAACTCGGCCGCGTTTGTCGTTCCGTAGTTCGCGTAGCAGTTGTTGAACACGACATGGACGCGCTCGGCCTCCTCGGCGAGCTCGAGAATGGTGGGCAGCCACTCTGCGAGCTCATCCGCATCGTAGAGGTAGCGGTACTTCTCGAGCACCGTTGCCTCTCGGGCCCCCCAAAGCTCGCTACGGCGGCCATGCAGGCGCACGATCGCCAGATCGGGCGTGGTGACGGCCGGGACGACCGGCAGGCTGGTCTTGGTGCCTGGCGGGGTGTCCGCGACGACGTAGGTCATGCCCTGTTCGCGCAGCTGCGCCCAGAGCCGCTCGCGAAGCCGCGGCGCCAGCCAACTGGGGTTCCGGAATTCCGTGGACACCGGCAGATCCTCCAACTGCTCGCGAATGCGAGCCAGCATGGCTGGTGTCCCCTTATTCGGAAGTACCCACGGGGCGAATTGCAGAAGTATGGCTCCAAGCCTACCAGACTCATGTAGTGGCGCCATGGCGTCGCGAAAGAGGCGCCATACTTCATTCTGAATCTCCGCGGGAAGGTCCTTGGCGTAGACCCTCGCTCCGAGGTCGGCGGGGAGCTCGTCACGGATCAGACGCGGCAATCTGGCGACGTCCGTCGCGTGCCCAGTCATGAGGGCATGGGCCTTCACGTCGAAGACGAAATCGTCCGGCGTCCGCTCGACCCAGCGCTCGGTGAGGGCGCGATCGGGGATAGCGTAGAAGCCCATGTCGGCCTCGACCAACGCGAATCGCGACGCGTAGTAGCGGAGGCGGTCCTCGGGCGTTTTCGCGCCGTCGGGATAGAACACCCCATGCGCGGTGAGCGTGCGGTCCGTCCACCCGGCGGTGCCGACGCGAACGTCGGCCGAGCCGATGGTGAAGCGTCGCGAAAAGGAGTGGGCGTCGGCGCGCGCTTTCGCGCGGCCGGTCCCCGGGTCGTGCCGAGTGTCGCTCATGGCCTGATGGATCTTACCTCAGGCCGGCTGGCGAAGACTATTCCACCGCGATCAGTCGCCGATCGCTCGGCGGGCGCGCGCAACGACGCGCGACATTCGTTCCTCGAAGCGTGCCGCGAGCGACCTCGTGATCACCGGTCGCGCGCAGATCGGACAGGGTCCCAGACGTGGCGTGACGCCGAGCGAGACGACGACCGGGCCGTGGACGACCGTTTGATGTTGGGCCGTGTCGTCAATGATCGCGGTGACCGTGGCGGTCGCGCCGGCGACCTTGCCGGTGAACCTGGCGGGATCCGTGGGTCCGACGAGGATGGGATAGGCGTGCAGCGTGTAGTTGCCGACGGCCTCGAAACTCCCATCCGCGTTCACGTGTACGCGCCCGGAGACGTCGCCAAACGTGCAGCCGACGTGGAGGTGGAACGATGTGTCGCTCACGATCATCCCCGCGCTGTCACCGCCCCAGGTACCGAGCGGAAGCTCGCCGTCCACCGGACCGACCGTGGGGGATGACGAGCAGGCAAGCACAGGGATCGCGAGCAGGAATAGAAGACGATGAGCCATCGATAGCAAAACTGAGGGGAGGGCTGTGAGGTCACAGACTGGCCGGCAACCGTTTTCGCGCTCTTGCTGTCTGAGCCTAAGAACCTTAGGTAAGAGCGTCCTTCTCCGCCGGCCTATGAACCAGCCCGAGCTCGACCTCGTTCGCGGTACGCTCGATCTCCTCGTCCTCAAGACGCTGTCCTGGGGGCCGATGCATGGACTGGCGGTCGTGCGCTGGATCCAGAACGCGACGCGCGACCAGCTCCAGATCGAGGAGGGCGCACTCTACCCTGCGCTTCACCGCATGGAAAGCAAAGGCTGGCTCGACGCCGAGTGGGGATACACCGACCGGAATCGGAAGGCGAAGTTCTACCGCCTCTCCGCGACCGGGCGGAAACACCTAGCCGCCGAGCACGTGCGGTGGACGCGCTACACGGGGGTCGTCGGACTCGTGCTCGAGGCGCGGGGCTTGGCCGCCGGCGCAGGAGGCACGTGATGAAACGCGTCTTTCGGATTCCCGGAGGCGGCCGGCCCGCCGATCGCGCCCTCGACGACGAGCTGCGCTTTCACCTCGAGGGGCGCGTCGAAGAGCTGATGCAAAGCGAAGGGCTCGCGCGCGACGAGGCCGAACGAGAGGCACGCCGGCGATTCGGCGACTACGAGGCCTACCGCCGGCAAGCGCGAGAAATAGACGACGACATGCTGCGACGGAGGAATCGCATGGAGCTCTTCGACACGATCACCCGAGAGCTGCGCCACTCGGCGCGAACGCTGTGGCGCTCGCGCGCCTTCTCTGCCATCAACCTGATCACGCTCGCCGCCGGCATCGGCGCGACGACGGCGATCTACACCGTGCTCGACGCCGTCGTGCTGCGGCCGCTTCCTTATCGCAACGCCGACCGCCTCGTGTCGGTACTGCACCCGGCCACCGTGCCCGGCAACGGCGAGTCGAAATGGGGGCTGTCCTCCGCCGGATATTTCTACTTCAAGAAAGAGAATCACACGCTGGAGGATCTCGGCGGGTACCAGACGGGCACCGTCACCGTGACGGGGACGGGAAGCGCCGAGAACGTGCGTGCCGGCATCGTCACCTACTCGATCTTCACGACGCTCGGCGCGCGCGCCGAGTCGGGTCGGTTGATCTCGGCCGACGACGATCAGCCTGGCGCCGCCAAAGTCGTCGTACTGAGCTACGAGTATTGGGAGCGCGCATTCGGTGGCGACCGCGCGGCCGTCGGCAAAATGCTCCAGACGAGCGACGGCGACTATCAGATCATCGGCGTCGCCGAGCCGGGGCTCACGCTCCCCAAACCTGGCCCGTTCGCGTCCACCGCCGATCTCGCCGGCTTCGGCGTCGACGTCTGGTTTCCGGAGAAGCTCAATCCCAACGGGCGTCCGATCAACTCGCATCAGTACTCCGGGATCGGACGTCTCAAGCCGGGGGTCACGCCGCAGCAGGCGCAGGCGGACCTCGCGCGCCTCATGACTCGATTCCCCGAGCTTTTCCCAACCGCTTACTCCACGGAGTTCCTCAAGAAGTACAACTTCCGCGTCGGCATCATCCCGATGCGCGACGAAGTGCTTGGACCCGTGGTCGGCAAGGCGCTGTGGATTCTCTTCGGCGCGGTGGCGGTCGTGCTGATCATCGCCTGCGCGAATGTCGCGAACCTGTTCCTGGTCCGGCTCGAGTCGCGCCGTCGCGAGGCCGCGATCCGCGGCGCGCTCGGTGGATCGCGAGCCCAACTCGCCGCGCACTATCTCTCGGAAAGTCTTCTCCTCACGACGACCGCCGGCGTCGCCGGCATCGTGATAGCGCGCGCGTCGCTTGGCGCGCTGCTCGGCGTCGCTCCGTCGAACGTTCCACGACTCGCGGGGACGGGCATCGGTTGGAGCGCCGCTCTGTTCGCGATGGTGCTGTCGATCGTGGCCGGCATCGTGCTCGGTCTGATTCCGTCGCTGCGCGGCGAGGTGGACGTCGCCACGCTCCGCGAGAACTCGCGAGGGCTGACGTCGTCGCCCGGTCAGCGGATCGCGCGCGATACGCTCGTCGTGGGCCAGGTCGCGCTCGCGCTGATCCTGCTCGCGGCGGCCGGTCTGATGTTGCGGAGCTTTGCGAATCTCCGGCGCGTGAGGCCCGGCTTCGAACCGAGCGGCGTCCTGACCTTCAACGTGAGCCTGCCGTACGTCGACTTCAAAGCTCCCGGCGCATCGACCGCGTTTCAACAGGAGCTCGCGCAGAAGATCGCCGCGATCCCCGGTGTGACGTCGGTCGGCGGAACACAGGGACTTCCGCTGCAGGATTTCGGCGCGGGGTGCACCGGGGTGTCGCGCGAGGGAAGACCATTCGCGAACGACGAAAAGCCTCCATGCGTCGACACGCCGGTGGCCACGCCGGGATTCTTCGAGACGCTCGGCATCCAGGTGAGGGGGCGAACGTTCACGTGGGACGACGTCGATCCAATGCGAAAGACTCCCACGGTCGCCGTCGTCACGCGCAAGCTCGCCGACCGTCTCTGGCCCGGCGAGGATCCGATCGGCAAGGGAATCGGCATCGGCGACGCCGCTCGCGGCTTCTACCGTGTCGCGGGCGTCATCCCGGAGCTCCGGGCGCACGGACTCGACCAGCCGGCGAGTGAAATGGTCTACTGGCCGGCCGCGACCAGCGACGAGTCGTACGTCGTCCGAACTTCGTTGGCGAATCCGATCTCGCTGGTTCCGACCGTCCGCGCGATGATCGCGAAGATGAATCCGCGCATCCCCGTCACGAACGTTCGCACGATGCAGGAGATCGTCGACCGCTCGGTCGCGCGCGCGTCGTTCATCATGACGCTGCTCGGGATCGCCGGATCGATGGCGCTGCTGCTGAGCGCCGTCGGGATCTACGGCGTCATCTCGTACCTCGTCGCGCAGCGAAGACCGGAGATCGGAATCCGGGTGGCGCTGGGCGCGCGAGTCTGGCAGGTCGCGATGCTCGTGCTCGGGCAGGCGATGCGACTCGCGATCATCGGCGTCGTGATCGGGCTCGTGGCGGCGACCGCGGGGACGCGGCTGTTGCAGTCGCTGCTGTTCGGAGTGAGCCCGACCGATGTCCTCGTTCTCGCGGGGGCAACAGTCGTGCTGTTGATCATCGCGGCGCTGGCGAGCGTGGCGCCGGCGAGGAGGGCCGCGGCGATCGATCCGGTCTCGGCGATGAGAGCGTGAAAGGCGCCGTTACTCTGCTCTCAGCGCGACCAACGGATCCACCTTGGTCGCCCTCCACGCCGGAATCCAACTCGCAACTGCCGCGACAGCCAGTAGTCCCGCAGCCACTCCCACGAACGTGAGCGGATCCGTCGCGGTCACGCCGTAAAGCACTCCCTGCATCACCCTCGTCAGCGCCAGCGCGGCGGCGATGCCGATGACCACACCGAGCCCGGCGAGCCGAAGCCCCCGCCCGACGATCATCCCGAGCACCGACGACGGGCGCGCGCCGAGCGCGACGCGGACGCCGATCTCGCGCGTCCGCTGCGTGACGAGGTACGCCAGCACGCCGTAGATCCCCAGGGCACCGAGGACGAGACCCATCGCGCCGAAGAGTCCGAGGAGGACAGCGAGCAGTCGCGGGCGGGCAACAGCCTCGCCGACGACGTCGTCGAGCGTGAACGCGCCAGTGAACGTCTGCTGCGGATCGACGGCGCGCACGGCGTCCTCGATCCGTTTGATCATCAGCTGAGGATCGCCCTGCGTCCGCGCGACGAGGTTCACCTTCACCCTGAAGATCTGATACGCGCTCGCATAGATGCGCGGCACCGGCGTTTCGTCCACCGCTCCCTGATGCACGTCGCCGACCACGCCGACGATCGCGAAATGATTCGTGTCGCCGAACGTGATCGTCTGCCCGATCGGGCTCCGGTCGGGGAAATACTTCCTGGCCAGCGCTTCATTGACGACGAGCGCGATCGGCGCGCCCGTCCGGTCCTGCTGCGACAGGTCACGTCCCGCGACGAGCGGGATGCCCATCGCCGAGAAGAAGCCGTCGCTCGTGAACATCAACGTCGCGCGGGGTAGCCCACCATCCGCGCTCGGCGTCACGCCCGGAGGCGCGAATCCGATCAACTCGCCGTCGCCGCGGAAAGGCAAATCACGGATCGCCCCGGCCGAGATCACCCCCGGCACCGAGCGGACACGGTTCAGCATGTCGCGATACGTGTCGCGCATCTCCGCCGACGTCGCGTGCCGAGCAGTCGAGATGCTGTAGTTCAGGGCGACGCGGTGGTCGCGACTGAAGCCGAGATCCACCTGGAGCAGCTTGACGAAGCTTCGCGTCATGAGCCCCGCGCCGACCACGAGGACGACCGCCAGCGCGACTTCAGCGACGACCAGCGCATTCCGTAGTCCGCCCGTGGTGCTCGTCGCGCCGCGCGACCCCTCTCGCAATGATTGCTGCAGCTCCGGCGACGACGCGCGAATGGCCGGAATCAGGCCAAACGCCACGCCGGTCACGATGGTGAGCGCCGCCGTGAACAGCACCACTCGATAGTCCAGCCCGACCTCTTCCGCGCGCGGCAACTGGCCGGCCGCCAGACGAAGAAGCGCGCTCTTCCCCGCAACGGCGACGCCGACTCCGAGAAGGCCGCCGGCGAGCGCGAGGACCATGCTCTCGGTGCACAGTTGTCTGACGAGACGTGCACGGCCCGCACCGAGGGCGACACGAATCGCCAGTTCGCGCTCCCGAGAGGTCGCGCGTGCGAGCAGCAGACTCGCGAGGTTCACGGCGGCGATCATGAGCACGAACCCCACCGCGCCGAGGAGCACGAACAAAGTCGCTCGCACCTTTCCGACGATCGAGTCGCGCAGCGGAGCGACCGATGCCGCTCCCAGAGTTCGATCGTCGTCGTACTCGGCGGCGAGCCCGCGCGTGATCGCATTCATCTCCGCGTTCGCCTGCCCGATGGTGACGCCGGGCTTCATCCGGGCGACGACGCTCATGATTCGCACCGGGCGAATGCGCGGAATCGACTGATCCGGGATCGTCGAAAACGGGATGTACATCTGAACCGCGGGCGCCGGAAAGCGGAAGCTGGGCGGCATCACGCCGACGATCTCGTACGATTGTCCGCCGAGCGTGACACGCCGCCCGATGACCGACGTCGCCCCGCCGAACTGGCGTTGCCAGAAATCGTGACTGAGCACGACGAGCTTGTCGTTCGCGCCGCGCACCATCTCTTCGTCGCGCGGAACGCGCCCGACCTCGGGCGCGACGCCGAGCGTGTTCCAGAACCCCGGCGAGACGAAAGTGGTGGAGATGCGCTGCGGCTCGCCGATGCCCGTCATGTCGGTGCCGCTCATTCCGTCGCTGAACCAGTAGCCGCCGATGTCGGCGAGCATTCGGCGCCGCGCGCGCCAGTCATCGAGGTTCACCGCGGAGACCGAACTGGGATTGGACACGCCTTTCACGACCTCGACCTGCCACACGCGGACCAGCTGCTCGGGATTCGGGAAAGCGAGCGGTTTGAGCAGGACGCCGTTGACGACGCTGAAGATCGCGCTGTTCGCGCCGATTCCCAGCGCCAACGTCAGAATCGCGACGAGCGAAAAGGCCGGATTCTTGGCGAGCGTGCGCAACGCGAACCGGGCGTCGGCTCGCAATTCGCCGAGGCGTTCCTTGACGCTGGATCGTGGTGCACTGGTCATCCCGGGCTCCGCGTGGGGTGGTTCACGTTCGACACAGGAATAGAGCGGGAGGGTTCGTCGTGAAGATCGAGGTTCCGTCCCGCCTTCGCGCTCGGGCCTCGCCTTTATTTCGCCTCCGCGGCCAGGAGCTTCCGCTTCCGCTCCGCGCCCCACTTGTAGCCTGCAATCTCACCGTCGCCGCGCACCACGCGATGGCACGGAACGACGACCGCGACGCGGTTGCTGGCGCACGCTTGGGCGACGGCGCGACTCGCCTTGGGATCCCCGATGGCCCGTGCCACCTCGCTGTACGAACGCGTTTCACCCGCGGGGATGGCGCGCAGCGCATCCCAGACTCGGCGCTGGAACTCCGTACCGGCGAGGTCGAGCGGGATTCGATGCGTCGATCCATGGCCCGGATCGCGGACGCGATCGAGGACCGCGCGGACCCACGTCTCCCGCGCCTCGTCGTCGCGTTCGATGGTCGCGTTGGGGAAGTCGGCCCGCAATACGCGCTCGACGTCGGCGTCGTCGGCGCCCAACTCGACGGCGCACACGCCTCGCTCCGTCGTCGCGATGAGCACGCGTCCCAGCGGCGCTTCGGCGATGGTGTA
Source organism: uncultured Gemmatimonadaceae bacterium (assembly GCA_963736315.1). Classification (GTDB taxonomy): domain Bacteria; phylum Gemmatimonadota; class Gemmatimonadetes; order Gemmatimonadales; family Gemmatimonadaceae; genus JAQBQB01. The sequence goes on from CAVTOB010000003.1 coordinate 1,738,987, forward strand.
TCGGATCCGCACGCCCGTTCCACCGCGTCGATAGGCGGCCGGTGTCATGCCGAGCGACGTTGCGGCGCGCTCGTACACGCGGCTGCTCGAGCCGAAACCGGCCTCGTAGGTGGCTCGGCTCACGGTGTCGCCGGCGCGGAGACGCGATTTGAAGGTCTCCATCCGACGAGCGGTCTGGTATCGCCGCGGTGTAACTCCAACGAGGCGCTTGAAAGACCGTTGGAGGTGCGACGCGCTGAGGCCGATCCGCTCCGCGAGCTCGGCCATGGGGACCGTGCGGTCGGCGTGCCGGTCGAGGTACGATCGCGCTAGCTCGACGGCGAGCTCCGTAGTGGTGTGGGGACGGGCCGCGCGCGGGGCGCATCGGCGGCAGGCGCGGAAGCCAGCCTGCTCGGCGTCGTCCGGCGACGCGAAGAACGCGACGTTCTTGCGCAGCGGACGCCGCGAGGCGCACGACGGCCGGCAGTACACCCCCGTCGTTCTGACCGCGTAGACGAATCGGCCGTCGAGTGACGCATCGCGCTCCTGGACGATGCGCCATGCCTCGGACGGCGAGGGCGGGGTGTGTTGCTCGGCTGCCATGGTCGCCATGATCTGCTCTCTGCGAGTGACGACCGCAAGCTACGCGTGTGCATCGTCGCGCAGCTATCCGAGAATGACTCTCAAACTCGCTGATAGCCTAGCCATTGGCCGAGGGCCGTCAGCCGTAGCGATCGGCCGTTCAGCGCAGCCGGTTAGCCGAAATCAGACGTTCTTGATTTCCGTAACGAGTCCGGTGAGCGATGACTTCGCGTCGCCGAACAGCATGCTCGTCCGTTTGTCGTAAAACAGATCGTTCTCGATTCCCGCAAATCCGGCCGCCATACCGCGTTTGAGGACGATGACGCTCTTGGCATGGTCCGCGTTCAGAATCGGCATGCCGTAGATCGGCGACGACTTGTCGTTGCGTGCGGCGGGGTTCACGACGTCATTCGCGCCGATGACCAGCGCCACGTCGGCGCGGTCGAACTCGCTGTTGATCTCGTCCATGTCGTACAGCTTGTCGTACGGGACGTTCGCTTCGGCGAGCAGCACGTTCATGTGGCCCGGCATGCGTCCCGCCACGGGGTGCACCGCGAATTTCACTTCGCCGCCCCGCTTCTCGATCAACTCCGCAAGCTCGCGTACGGCGTGCTGCGCCTGCGCGACGGCCATGCCGTACCCCGGAATCACGATCACCAACTGCGCGTAGGCGAGCTGGATCGCCGCGTCCTCGACGCTGATCGAGCGCACCGCAAGGCCAGCCGACGATTTCGCGCCGACCGCTTTCGTCTCGCTGCCGAACGCGCCGAACAGGACGTTCGTGAACGAGCGGTTCATCGCCTTGCTCATCAGGATCGACAGGATGAATCCCGACGCGCCATCGAGCGAGCCGCTGATGATCAGGATGACGTTGCCGATCGCGAACCCCGTCGCGCACGACGCGAGGCCGGAGTACGAGTTGAGCAGGGCGACGACGACGGGCATGTCCGCGCCGCCGATCGGCATCACCAGCATGATGCCGAAGATCAGCGACGCGCCGATCATCGAGTAAAAAGCCCACTGCGCCGACGGCTCGACGACGGCGTACCCGAAGAGCCCAATGACCCCGAGGAAGATCACGCCGTTCACCAAGTTCTGACCCGGGTAGGTCACGGGCTTCGACGTGATCCATTCCTGCAGTTTTCCGGCGGCGACGATCGTTCCGCCCACGGTGATCGATCCGAGCAAGATCTCGAAGCCGAGGGCGAGCATCTTTGCATGCTCCGGCACGATGCCCGCGGCGATCTCCGTGTGATACTCCGCGATGCCGACAAGCGTCGCGGCGAGGGCGCTGAACGTGAGCGAGAGCGCGATTCGCTGCGGCATCGCCGTCATCGGCACCCACTGGCCCATCGGATAGCCGATGACGATGCCGAGAAGGAGGCCGCCGGCGATCCAGCGGTAGTCGACGATCGTGTGGTTCAGCAGCGTACCGGCGATGGCGAACAACATGCCGACCGCCGCTTGCTGCATGCCGCGCCGCGCTTTGTCCGGGCGCGTGAGGCTGCGCAGCCCGAGGATGAACAGGACAGACGCGAGGAGGTAACTCGCCTGGATGAGCGTATCGCGCATCAGCGCGGTCCCGCCTTCTTGTCGTTGCCCGACTTGAACATGCGCAACATGCGATCGGTGATGAGGAATCCGCCGACGATGTTGCTCGTCGCCGCGATGACGGCGATGAAGCCGAGTATCGTCGCGACCTGGTCTCGCGCCGAGCCGGCCGCGATCAGCGACCCGACGAGCGAAATGCCGGAGATGGCGTTCGTCGCGGCCATGAGCGGCGTGTGCAACAGCGGCGGCACGCGCGAGATCACCATGTAGCCGACGAACGCCGCCAGCACGAAGACGTACAGTTCGAGAAGATTCATTATTTGAGCACCCGTCCGTCGTGGGTCATCAACATCGCGCCGGTGATCTCGTCCGTCGGGTCGAGCTGGAGAGCGCCGTCCTTCACCAGATGCTTGAGCAGCTCGAAGATGTTGCGGCCGAACATCTGACTCGCGTGAAACGCCACGGTGCTCGGCACGTTGAGCGGCGCGATGATCGTGACGTCGTGAGATTCCACCGTCTCGCCGGGCTTCGAGAGCACGCAGTTGCCGCCCGTCTCCGCCGCCAAGTCCACGATCACGGAGCCGGCGCGCATCGAAGCGACCATCTCGCCGGTGATCAGCTTCGGCGCCGGACGTCCGGGGATCGCCGCCGTGGTCACGACGAGGTCCTGATCTTTGATATGGTTCGCGATCGCGTTCAGCGTGCGAGTCTGCTCGTCGGCGGTCTGCGCACGCGCGTACCCGCCGGCCGCTTGGGCGTCCTCGGCGACCAGCTCGTTCGCGACGAACGTCGCGCCGAGGCTGAGCACCTGCTCGCGCGCCGCCGGTCGAACGTCGAATGCGGAGACCACGCCGCCGAGTCGCCGGCCGGTCGCGATGGCCTGAAGTCCGGCGACGCCCGCGCCGATCACGAACACCTTCGCCGGCGAGATGTTGCCGGCGGCCGTCGTGAGCATCGGCAGGAACTTTCCGAGCGCCGACGCGCCGATCAGCACGCCCTTGTAGCCGGAGACCGTGCTCTGCGACGAGAGCACGTCCATGGACTGGGCGCGCGTGATGCGCGGGACGAGCTCGAGCGCGAGCGCCGAGACGCGTCGGGCGGCGAGCGCCTGAACGATCTCGGCACTCTGTCCGGGTCTCATCAGCGAGATAAGCGTGGAGCCCTCGGCGAGTCGGCCGATTTCCTGGGCCTCCGGCGGCTGGACCTTGGCGATCAGGGGTGCCGCCGCGAAGGCAGCGGCCGCGTCGGGGACGATCGTCGCGCCGACCGCCTGGTAGGCGTCGTCGCGAAAACCGGCCCGGAGCCCAGCGCCTCGTTGGACGACGATCTCGAGCTTCAGTTGTTTGACGAGCCGCGCCACGCTGTCAGGTGCGAGTGCGACCCTCTGCTCGCGAGGAGCGGATTCGGATGGAACGCTGATTTTCATGAAGTTGCGGGTGTCGGCGCGCGGGCGTCTCGCGTGCTAACGCGCGCCGCCGGGGAAACGCTGTTGAGCTTGAAGCTATGCGCGCCGGCCGAAGGTGCAAACCGGAGCCCCGGAGGCATTGGGGCGTCACGACTTGCGCTACCCTTACATGTCGAGCCTCGCGTCACCGTCGCATGAGGTTTGATATTCCCATGTCGTCACCTTCGGGGAGCCCGCCGTGGCCACGTCTCGTTTTCGGTTTCGATCCGCGGGTCGCGCGAGATTCGCCGCGTCCGCGTTCGCCGCTTTGTCACTCGCCGCGCTCACTCCCGCGCGACTAGCGGCGCAGAAGCCGGGCGCTGCGCCCGCGCCGACCGCCTCCAAGCCGCTGCCGCTCAAGCACGCGCCCGAGCCGACGACCGCCGCGATCACGCCGGCGGACCTCATGACTCGACTCTACATCTTCGCCGACGATTCGATGATGGGGCGCGAGGTCGGCACGCAGTACCACCTCAAGGCGACCGCGTACATCGAGGCGGAGGCGCGGAGGATCGGCCTGCTGCCGGCCGGCGACAGCGGGACGTACTTCCAGAATCTTCCGGTCTTCGATCACTCCCTGTCGCCAAAGACTTCGATCGCGGTCGGCGGGAAATCCTTCGCCGTGGGCACCGACTTCGTTCCGCGCGACAACTCGCTGTTCGGTGGGACCGTGCGCTCCATCGACAACACGCAGGTCATATTCGGCGGCACGCTCACGCTGCCCGTGGATACGACGAAACTCGTGGCGCCCGCGGCGGCCGAGGGCAAATTCGTCGTGATGGCGGTCGGCAACGGGCCGGATGGCAAACCGCTGATCGCGGGTTACAGGCAGCCGCTCACCGGCTACTACCTCAAGTCGGCGGCGGTCGCCGTCGTCGCGCTCGAGGGCTTCGAACCGGACCAACGCAAAGCGCTATTGGAGCCTTCGGAGGGACTCGACGACACGCCGCCCGGCGGCGGCGCACCGGACATGCTGCCGGCCTTCTTGTACGTCACGCGCGCGATGGGCGCCGCGCTCGCCGGCGGCTCGCTCGACAGCCTCAAACGAGGGACACCCGGGGGAACGATCCGCGGTGCGATCATCTTCGATTCGACGCGAGCGCCGGCGCGAAACGTGGTCGCCATGCTCAAGGGAAGCGATCCCAAACTCGCCGGCGAGTACGTGGCGATCGGGGCGCACAACGACCACATCGGCTTCAACCACACACCCGTGGACCACGACTCGCTCCGCGCGTTCGACGCGGTGGTCCGTCCGCAGGGCGAGGACGATCGCGACCGGCCGGCGACGGCCGAGGAGCAGACGAGAATTCGGCAGATTCTCGACAGCCTCCGCAAGAAGAATCCGCCGCGTCTGGATTCGATCTACAACGGCGCCGACGATGACGGCTCGGGCACGGTCGCCACGCTGGAAATCGCCGAAGCCTTCGCGCGCGGCACGACGAAACCGAAACGGTCGATCCTTTTCGTGTGGCACGCCGGGGAGGAGAAGGGGCTGTGGGGGTCGCAGTACTTCACCGACCATCCGACCGTTCCGCGCGATTCGATCGTCGCGCAGCTGAACATGGACATGATCGGGCGAGGCGCGTCGTACGACATCAAGGGCGGCGGGCCGACCTACCTGCAGCTGATCGGGTCGCGACGCCTCTCCACCGAGCTGGGGGACCTCGTCGAGGCCGTGAACAAGACGGAGCCGCGGCCCTTCAAGATCGACTATCAGTTCGACGCGAACGGGCATCCGCAGCAGTACTACTGCCGGAGCGACCACTACGAGTACGCGCGGTACGGAATTCCGATCGCGTTCTTCTCGACCGGCGGCCACCGCGACTATCATGAGGTGACGGACGAGCCGCAGTACATCGACTACGACCATCTGTCCCGCGTCGCGACGCTCGTGTACCACATCGCGCTACGGGTGGCGGACCTCGACCACCGGCCCGTGGTCGATCACCCCAAGCCGAACCCGATGGGCCAGTGTGTACAGTAATTCTGACCGCTCGCCTGACAGTTTCGTGAAAGGGTGACGGCGCGCGTATTCGCGGGGGTCTCTCATACGAACGTAGGGCGAGCCTCGCCAATGGGCGGGGCACAAGAGCTTCTCGGTCGGCGCGGGAGCTAGCGCCGCAGGGAATGGTGGTCGAAATTCCCGTCCGACGCACACCTCACCCTCAAGAGCAACCAGCAGCGATCATGAGCGCGAGCACTGGAATCAGCGGTGGCACCAGAGCGCAGCTGCAGCTGCGCCAATCGTTCCGTGTACACGGTGTCGGCGCGGCGCTTCATGCCTGTGGCCGCGGCGTGCATCGCGCTCGTCGTGAGCGCGTGCGTGGCGGCGCGACTGGAGGAGGCGGGCGTCCGACGACCGCGCCGGCACCCGTGCCGGCGCCGCTCACCACGGGCGGGCCGCCGCCGACGTTCTCACGGACGACGGCCGACCTCAAGGTCTCGCGCCTCATCGACGTGCGCGAAGGGATGAGCAAGGCGACGCTGTTCTGGCGCGCGGCGAACGAAGTGCTGTCGTCGAAATACTCGGTCGACGTGAGCGATCAGCGGGCGGGCTTCCTAATGACGCCGTGGCAGGCGAGCTTCTCACGCGCCGGCATGCCCGACCTTCGCTACCGCACGCGCGTGATCATTCGCTTCGTCGGGGAGGACTGGAAACAGGTTCTCGTGAGGGCCGAGGCGAACTGGCAGCGCGACGACGAGTGGGATGTCGGCGTCGACAACGCGCTGCTCGAGGATGTTTCGAACGACGTGAAGGCGAAGGTCGGGAAAAAGACGCCGTAGCGGCGCTTATCGCGGCAGCAGTGCTACCAGGGCGTACTTGCTGCCCTTGAGCGCGAACACGGCTCCGTACTTCAGCGGGAATTGTGTAGTCGACCCCGTGGCGGTCGTCGTCACGCTGACGCGAATGTCGAGCGGCATCTTCGCGGTATCGCCCGTGATCGTCGCTTGGTGCCAGACCGCCTGCGTTTTCCCGACGGTGTGGCCTTGCCCGAAGATCACGCCCGTGAAGTAGCCGCGTTGCTCCGGCGTCATCCCCGGGAACTTGGCGCTGACCTTCTCGATGTCGCCGCTCTTGATCGCGACGACCAAGGCCGAGATGGCTGCGCTGTCGAGCGACGGCTTCGACGGCTTGGCCGGCGTGCTGTCGACAGGCTTGGGCTGCGTGAGCACGCCCCGACCTGCAGGCGAACCTGCCGTGTCGGGATTCGTCGCGGCGACCGGCGGCGCGGCGTGCGCGGTATCGGTCTGCACCGGGGTGGTCGTCAGCGCTGGCGGAGTGTTGTGGGGGCGGTTGACGAGGAATACGACCGCGGCCGCCACGGCGACGACGCCGACCAGCGCGCCGGCCAGCATTCCGCGTCCGCCCTTTTTCGCGGGCTTCGCCGCGCCGCCGACCTGCGTATCCGTGGGCGCGGTGATCACCGCGGCCGGCATGATGCTCGTCGCGTCGCTGCTGTCGCCGACACCCTGCGTCATCGTGCGCGGATCCCATCCGCTCAGGGTGAGCGCCGGATCCAACTGATCGCGCGCTTCGGCCGCCGTCGCCACGCGATCCGCCGGCGACCGAGCCAGCATATGCACGAGCAGCGTGTCCAGCCGTGCCGGCAGCGCCGGTATGAGATCTCGAATGTGCGGCGCCGGCTCGTGCAGCCGCCGCCGAATCATCTGCTCTCGCGTGTCGGCGGCGAACGCGGCGTTCCCCGTCAACGACTGGAAGAGGATGCAGCCGAGCGCGTACACGTCGGTGCGCGCATCGACCGGATCGCCGAGGAGCTGCTCGGGGCTCATGTACTCGGGCGTGCCGATCACGAGGCCGCTCTTCGTCAGCGCGTCTTCCTTCGAATCGTTCATCGCCTTGGCGATGCCGAAGTCGACGACCTTGGCGATCTCTTTGCCCGCGCGATTGCGCGTGACGATGACGTTGTCAGGCTTGAGATCGCGGTGGACGATGCCGAGCTCGTGCGCTGCGTGCAGTCCGTCGGCGACCTGGCGCGCGAGGTCGATCGCGCGGCGCGGGTCGAGGGCGCCGTCTTTCTGGAGAATGGCCGACAGCGACTCGCCGTCGACGTACTCCATCACGAGGTAGACGACCTTGTCCGCCTCGCCGTAGTCGAAAACCGCGGCGACGTTCGGATGCAGAATGCGCGCGGCGTTCGACGCCTCGCGCGCGAATCGCTGTGACGACTCCGAGTCGCTCACGAGCGACGGGTTCATCACCTTGATCGCGCACTGGCGGTTCATCTTGACGTGCTCCGCCAGATACACGCGGCCCATTCCGCCTTCGCCAAGTCGCGCCAGTATGAGATAACGGTCGGCGATGACCCGGCCGACGAGCGGATCGCCCCCCGACTTCGGGCGGAGCGGCGAGCCGTCTTTTGGACAGAAGCGATCCGAGGTTTCGTATTCGCCGCCGCATTGCGGGCACACCTTGGTGACCGCGACGGTCTCGTTGGGCGCCGGGGTCGGCTGCTGCGCGATCAGCCCCGATCCGAGATGACTGTCGAGGAGCGGATGCTGCGGGTGCGGGCCGGTATCGGACGTGCCCGTCCCCCCGGCGCGCTGGCCGGCGGGTCCCGTCACGGAGGGCTGCTCGTCGTCGTCCTGGTGGTCGGCCATGTTCTCGGATTTACCCGCGTAAGACTATGGCCATCGCGCGGTGATTGCTGCAAGGGAGCGCTCACCAAAGGACAATCCTGCCGCGAGGGCTCGTTTGGCAGCGAGCCGAGGAGGATTCAGGCCAAGTCCCGAAACTCGCCCCAAATCTAGGCGCTGGAGCGCTTTCGCGCTCGGGGTGAATTGGGCCAATACGTGCCGGAGCCCCAGGTCGCTGGGGCAACCTGGGACTCCGGTGGCGCTCCCGGGGGACCATAGGTCCGCCCGGCGCTTTCTGGCAGTCGGCGCGTTACGGATTGGCGATGCGCCGGCGATCCTGACGGATGTCGCGCTTGTCGGCGCGAATGTCGTGCTTGTCGCCGACGATGTCCCGGCGGTCGTGTCTGACGTCGCGCAGATCCTGCCGCGCGTCCTTGACCTCGCCCGACTTGACGTCCTGGCGAACGTCGCGCTTGTCGGCGCGGATGTCGCGCTGGTCCGCACGCACGTCGTGCCGGTCGCGCACGAGGTCGCGATGGTCCCGCCTCAGGTCTCGGACTTCCCGCTTGGTCACCGGGGGGTTGGTCGTCTGCGCGCCGGCGATTCCGGCGACCGCGACCGCCATCACCGCGCCGAGCACGGCCGTCTTTACGCTCCTGATCATGTGCAGCTCCTGTGAACGTTCTTGAGTGTTTCGTCATGCACCGGGTGGTGCCCCGCATTCACTCAGGAGGACGAGAGCTGATCGCGGATCGTTAAGGCCGGCGCGTTACAGGCGCGCCGCACGACCTCAAAAAAAGCCGGAACCTATTTCTTCGGAGGGTGTTACGCCGGCCGCACAAACGCCGAACCTGGCGACCCGAGAATCACCACCCGTTGCGGCCGCGAAGGTTCGTTACATGCGCGACGTGATGCCTCCCGTGCCACTCGTACAACGCGAGCATCTGGTCGAGGTTCATAATGCCGTTCTCGGGATGCCTCAGCGTCCGCGCGAAATCGGACGGCGACATCGCCCGCAGCACGCGTAGCCAACGATCGTGAACGGCGTCGAGCAGGGCGAGGGACGTCGCGATCGGCGTGGAGCGCGAATCCTCGAGTTGCGCCCATTTCGCCTCGTCGTACGGCTTGATCGTCGGCGTGTCTTCCGTGAGCCCGAGCTTGAAACGCGTGTACGCATTCAGGTGGCTGTCGGGCACGTGGTGCACGACTTGCCGGACGGTCCACCCGTCGGGTCGGTAGGGCGTGTCGAGTTGGCGATCATCGAGACCGGAGACGGCGGTGCGCAGAAGCGTCGGCGCGGCGGCAATGGCATCGATCGCGGTGCGTCGCTGTTCCGAGGTGAGCGACTGAGGCCGCTGGTGGCGCCCGACGGGATATCGCAGATCTTCCATGAGAATCGTCGTGTCGCGGTGAAATTGTGGGGGGGGCGGCGAGGGAACGCCGATTCACCGGAATGTACTGGTGTCGGGCGCGCACTTCATTTCGAGGGCGGAAACATGGGCGGGTCGAACGAGCTCACGGGTCCCGATCTCAGCGAGGGAATCGAAGCGGACAGCCTCGAGCCGGGCGGCGCGCTGCTCGGTCACTCGGACGGCGATCCCGTCCTGCTCGTTCGGCTGGGCGCCGACTACTGCGCGATCGCCGCGACGTGCACGCACTACGGCGGACCGCTCGCCGAAGGCCTGTTCGACGGAGACACCGTTCGCTGCCCCTGGCACCACGCCTGTTTCAACGTCCGCACCGGCGAAGCACTGCACGCGCCCGCGCTGTCGCCCGTCGCGCGCTACGCGACGGAGCGTCGCGACACGAAAGTCGTCGTCACCGGCAAGTTCGAGCGGGACCCGCTCGTCCCGTCGGGATCCGCCTCGTTCACGCGCGATCCGTCGATCAAGAACGTGGTGATCGTCGGCGCGGGCGCGGCCGGCAGCGCCGCGGCGGAGATGCTTCGTCGCTGCGGACACGATGGCGGCATCACGATCGTCGACTCCGACGACGCCGCGCCGTACGATCGCCCCAATCTCTCGAAGGACTACCTCGCCGGGAACGCGCCGGAAGAATGGATTCCGCTTCGCCCGGAAGACTTCTACCGCGAACACGGCATCGAACGGGCGCGCGGACGCGTCACCCGCATCGACACCGCGCGCAAGCAAGTCGAGACCGAGAACGGCGGGCCTCTATCCTACGACGCGCTGTTGCTCGCCACCGGCGCGGAGCCCGTTCGGCTGAACACGCCGGGTGCCGATCTGCCGCATGTGCGCTATCTGCGCACGCTCGACGACAGCCGGGCGATCATCGCCGCCGCCAAGACGGCCAAACACGCCGTCGTCGTCGGGTCGAGCTTCATCGGCCTCGAGGTCGCCGCATCGCTGCGCTCGCGCGGCCTGAGCGTGGACGTCGTCGCGCCGGAGACGCTTCCGCTCGCCCGCGTGCTCGGCGACCACCTCGGCGCCTTCATCAAGAGCCTGCACGAGGAGCACGGCGTCGTCTTTCATCTCGGACACACGGCGCAGCGAGTCGATGCGGACGCCGTGCTTCTCGACGATGGCACGCGACTACCCGCCGACCTCGTGGTGTTCGGCGTCGGCGTGACGCCGCGGCTCTCGCTCGCCGAGGGCGCCGGGCTGACGATGGATCGCGGCGTGGTGGTGGACGAGTTCCTCCAGACGAGCGCCGCCGGCGTCTATGCCGCGGGCGACATCGCACGGTGGCCCGATCCGCACAGCGGCGAGCGCATTCGCGTCGAGCACTGGGTCGTCGCGCAGCGGCAGGGCCAGGCGGCGGCTCGCAACATTCTCGGCGCGCGCGAGCCTTTCGACGCCGTTCCGTTCTTCTGGAGCGCGCACTACGACGTCAGCATCAACTACGTCGGGCACGCGGAGAAGTGGGATCGGGTCGAGGTCTCCGGCGAGGCGGCAAAGCGCGACGTCGCCGTGCGGTTCATGCGCGGCGGCCAGGTGCTGGCGCTGGCTACCCTCTTCCGGGACGAGGACAGCCTGCGCGGCGAGCTGGAGATGGAGCGCCAAACCGGCGCGGTGGCCGGCGCCGGCTGAGCCGTCCGCCGCCGCCTACCCGGGTGTGCTTGACAGAACGGGGTCCAGCGAAAATATTCTCTCTTAGAGACAATATTTTATCTAAATGGCCAGGACCGCTTCTCCTTCGACGAACCTGAGCCGCCGCGAGCGGCAAATCATGGACGTGGTGTATTCCGCGGGCGGCGCGACGGCGGCGACGATACACTCGCGGCTTCCCGATCCGCCGGTTCCCGCGGCGGTGCGGACGATGCTTCGGATTCTCGAGAGCAAGGGACATCTCCGCCACGAGAAGGACGGTCCGCGGCACGTCTACTACCCCACGACGCCGCGCAACGTCGCGCAGAAGAGCGCCGTGCGCCACCTGATCGGAACGTTCTTCGGCGGCTCGCGAACGGCGGCCGTCGTCGCGTTGCTCGATGACGCGGAGCGGCCGCTCACCGGCGCCGAACGAACCGAGCTGGCCGGCGTGATCAAGCGTCTGCGGGCCGAAGGGAAATAGGCCGAATGCTGACGACGCTCGCCGGTCTGCCCGCCTCCGCCGCAGACAGTGCGCGTGCGGCCGCGTCGGTTTACACCGCGTCGCTGCTGGCAACCGCTCCGATCGTGGCGGCGGCGATTGGAGCGTTTGCGATGCGTCGCGCGGCTGCCGAAGGACGCGTGCTCGTCTGGCGTGCGGCCGTCGTGATGCTCCTCGTCGCGCTCGCGGGTCGTTTGCTTCCTCTGCGGCTCGCCGGATGGTCGGTCCCTTCGATCGTCGCCGCGCCGCTCGTCGCGCTCGGGCGCATCCGCGTCGCCGATCTCGCGCCGCGTGTCGCCGGCGCGCACAATGACGTCCCGGCCGGATCGCGCTGGATTCAGATTGCGTTCGCCGTGTACGTCGCCGGCGTGGTCGTCGCGCTGTTGCCCACCGCCATCGCGTCGATTCGTGCCCGGCGAATGCTGAGCCGAGCTTGCGCGCTCGACGACGATCGCTGGTGGATGACCGATCTCGAGGATTCGCTGTCGCGCCTCGACGTAGGCCGCGGCGTTTTGCTGTTTCAAAGCCGCGAAGTCCGCGTCCCGATGACGTGGGGACTACGGCGCGCCGTCATTCTTCTGCCCGCGGCGGCGGATGCTTGGACCGAGGATGAGCGGCGGATGGTGCTCCGCCACGAGCTCGCGCACGTCCGCGGCGCCGACTGGGCCTTCGGACTCGCGGCGCGTTTCGCCTGCGCTCTCTACTGGTTCCATCCCGGCGTGTGGTGGATCGCCCGCGCCTTGCGTCGCGACGCCGAGCAGGCCGCCGACGATCGCGTGATCTCGTCGGGAGTCGCCCGCAGCGACTACGCCGAACTGCTCATCGCGGCGTCGATCCGGGGTGCGCCGCGCATCGAAACGGCGCTCGCACTCTCCGGACCCGGACCGCTGCGCGCACGGCTCGCCGCGATCCTCGATGCGGGCCGCGAGGTGCGTCCGCTGGCGCGACGCTGGACGCTCGCCGCGACCGCGGCGTGCGCGGTGTCGGCGGTGCCGCTCTGCGGAGTGGAGATCGTGCCCACGCGAGACGTGCTCGCCAGCTTGATGCGCGATTCGCGCTGGGAGTCGCGCGCCTACGCGGTGATCGGCCTGGCGCATCGCGCGGACACGGTCGCCTTCGCGCGCAGCGCGGCGGAGCTGGATCCCAACCCGCGCGTGCGGGCGTGGGCGCGCTACGCGCTCGGCCTCCGTCCCGAAGCGGCGGCCAATTCCGGCGCGACCGTAGTCCGCTAAACGACCTTCAGACGGGAGCGCCAAGGTGCGCCTTGTGAATCGGCCAGGAGAGACAAAAATTTATCTACCAATCGCCACCCTCGTCGTGTTCGGCGTCGGGTTCGCGGATCTCGTCCGGGGCGGCATCACCGCGTCGGCGATTCTGCTCGCGGTGGGGTACTGCGCTCTCGTGCCGCTCGTGATCTGGCACTGGGCCGGCCGCGACCCCGAGCTCGAGGAGGCGAACGATGAACGACCCTCCTACCTCGCCGCCGGAACCGTCTCGGCATGCGTGCTCGGGCTCTATCTCTTGACGCTCGCCCCTTCCACCGCGATGTGGGACACGAGCGAATACATCGCGGCGGCGTACACGTTCGGGCTGCCGCACCCGCCGGGAAACCCGCTGTTCGTCATCGTCGGTCGTGCATTCTCCGTGTTGCCGATCGCGCCGTCGGTCGCGTCGCGGATAAACGTGCTCGCCGCCGTCGCGAGCGCGGCTGCCGCGGGCTGCTGGTTCCTGGTCACCGAACACGTCCTGCGCGGTTGGCTTCGCTCGCGCGTGCTGCGGATCGTCGGCGCCACCGCGGGCGCGACCATCGGCGCGCTCGCGTTCACGGTGTGGAACCAGTCGGTCGTGAACGAGAAGGTCTACACGATTTCGCTCGCGGGGATCGCGATGGTGTCGTGGCTCGCGGTGCGTTGGACGCGCGACCCCGCGGGCCCGTTCGCCGACCGGCGGCTCGTTCTCGCGGCATATCTCTGCGGCCTCGGCTACGCCAACCATATGGCGGGAATGCTGCCGATCGGAGCGCTGGGGCTCGCGATCCTGGCCATTCGGCCGCGCACGCTGCTGCGCGCGCGGCTCGTGTTCGCTTGCGTCGCGGCGGCGCTCGCCGGATTGAGCCCATTCGCCACGCAGCCGATTCGCGCGGCGTATTTCCCAGCCGTCAACGAGGGCGAGCCGACCGGCTGTCGCACCAAGCTCGAGATGTCGTGCACGCTCTCGAAGGCGACGCTCGACTCCTTCCTTTACAACTTCAACCGGGGCCAGTACGCCAAGCCGTCGCTCGAGGACCGGCAGGCGGGATTCGGCGACCAGCTCGGGATGTGGTGGCTGTACTTCAAGTGGCAGTGGATGCGCGACGCCGACGGATCATGGGCGTTCGCGCAGTCGCTGCTCGCCGCGACCTTCCTCGTCCTCGGGCTCGCCGGCGCGCGGGCGCACGCGGCGAGAGACCGACCGAGCTTCTGGTACTTCAGCGCGCTCATGTTCACGACGACGCTGCTGCTGGTCTACTATCTCAACTTCAAGCTCGGCAGCTCGCAGAATCCGGGGTCGCCGCAAGATCACGAGGTCCGCGACCGGGACTACTTCTTCATCTGGAGCTACTCGGCGTGGGGTGTGTGGGCGGCGCTCGGGCTCGTGTACGTGTGGGAGTCGCTCGCCGTGCTCGTCGGCGGAGGGGGGCCGCGACAAAAGAGGAGCAAAGCGCCGGAGAGCGAGCCGACCGGGCGAGGTTGGGTGCTGACGTCGCCGGCGATGGCGCTGGCGCTCGTGCCGCTGGCGACGAACTGGAGCGCCGCGCCGCGCGCGCACCATCGCGCGACGCGAAACGTCGCGGCCGACATGCTGAACTCGGTCGAGCCGTACGGCGTGCTCGTGACGGTGGGCGACAACGACACGTTCCCGCTGTGGTACGCGCAGGAGGTCGAGGGCATTCGGCGCGACGTGGTCGTGGCGAACACGTCGCTGCTCAACACCGAGTGGTACGCGCGTCAGATCATTCGTCGACCGATCTACGACTACGACGCCGCGCGTGGTCCCGCGATTTATCGAAACGGGATCTGGCGCAAGCCGACCAGTCCGCCGCTTCACATGTCGTTCGCCGACGCGGATTCGTATCCGGAATACATTCAGCTGCCCGGGCCGATGGTGTTCAACAGCGGCGCCATCCACGCGACGATCGATCCTCGTCGACTGGAGAACGGCGTTCTCATGCGTGCCGACGCGCTCGTCTTGCGAATGATTCAGGATTCGTGGCCCGCGCGCCCGATCTATTTCGCGCGCTCCGCGGGCGGTTATCCGCGATCGCTCGGGCTCGGCGACAACGTGCTGACTCAGGGGTTGGCGTCGAAGTTGTTCGTGCCGCCGGCGTCGCCGACGCGAGACACCGTGCTCGTCGAGGGGGACGGATGGCTCGACGTGGCGCGAACCCGCGCTCTATGGAACGACGCGTTCGGCGGCCCGCGCGCGATCGTTTCCGAAGGCCGTTGGGTGGACCGTCCGTCGGTGAGCATGCCGGCGCTGTATCTGTTCGGCGGTGTCGAGCTGGCCGAGGCGTTGCGCGCGGGCGGCGATGCGCGCGGCGCGGACTCGATATTGGCGACGACGCGGGACGTGGCGCGCGCGACGCGGCTCGGCGACGTGGTCGCTGGGGTCGAGGAGGCGCTCCGGGGCGGGCGTTCCGAGGTATCTGACTCGGCCGGTGTGACGCTCGGCACGCCGCGCGATGCGCGGCTCAAGACGCAGAGTGCCGAGCCGATCCGGCCGCGCCGCCGCTGATGCGGGCGCGAGCGTCGGTGTCGCGCACGAATCGCGACGGGGCCACGCTCGAGTTTGTCGCGAAAGGCGGACACGAAGCGAACTGTTACGTTTGCTAATCAGACAATCTTAATCGCGTTACGAGTTTCGTATTGACCAGCGCGAGCCGCGGCCTATATTGACGGCGTCCCGCGGTGGCCCTGCGCAGTGACGTCGGCCACCTCGCACGGACGGCGTGGACGACGATGGATGTGGGTCCGATGCGTTCGATTGGGGCGTATCGGGCCGGCGTCATCTCGCCGTCGGCGGCGCCCGACGAACACGGCTGTGCCCACCGCCTACGACGGCGGCGCGGCGGAATCGCGGGGCGTCGTCGTCGCGCCGAGCCG
The DNA here is from genome assembly GCA_963736315.1 of uncultured Gemmatimonadaceae bacterium. GTDB lineage: Bacteria > Gemmatimonadota > Gemmatimonadetes > Gemmatimonadales > Gemmatimonadaceae > JAQBQB01. The sequence goes on from CAVTOB010000003.1 coordinate 1,754,830, forward strand.
GCGCGCCTTCCGTGATGACCGATGTCGGTCATCGGTTGGGCGCCGCACCCTTCGCGAACAACTCACAACGAGCGTCACGCGTCGCGAAGGCCTGACGCGGCAATGAAGCTCCCCACTCTCTCCGGTAGGAGGAGGTCGCATGCCGAGTCCCACTGCAGTCCGCCCGATCGAAGGCAGCGAGAGACGGCCCGCACCTGGTGCGCGCCGTGTGGCCGCGGAAAATCCGTCGGCCAAACTCTCCGTCACCATTCGCGTGCGTCGCCGTACCGACGCGCCAGCTTTGCCCGTGCACCACAACGCCGACACGCCGACCGGTCACTTGTCGCGCGAAGAGTTCGCCGAACGTTTCGGCGCATCGAAGGCCGACCTCGACCTCGTCGTCGCGTTCGCGCGCGCCAAAGGTCTCGAGATCGAAGAGACGAGCGCGGCACGCCGCATCGTGAAGGTCTTCGGCACCGTCGACCAGATGAACAACGCGTTCGGCGTCGACCTCGGCCGCTACGAATCGCCGACGGAGGAGTATCGCGGACGCGAAGGTGCCATCACCATGCCGCAGGATGTCTCGAACGTCGTCGAGGGCGTATTCGGACTCGACAACCGGCGGATGGCGCGGCGCGCCGGAACGCGCGTCGCTCCACGGCCGCCCAAGGCGTTCGGACCGGCCAGCGGTCGCGTCAGCACCGTGGCCGTGCCCACCGAATTCGGGCCCGCGCTCAACGTCACGGCGCTCACGCCGCCGCAGGTCGCGTCGCTCTACGATTATCCGGTCACGCCCGGCGCCGCCGGGCAGACGATCGGCTTGATCGAGTTCGGCGGCGGGTTCGCGCAGGGCGACCTGAATCAGTTCTTCACCGGTCTCGGCGGCGGACTCACCGCGCCGACGCCTACCGTCGTCGGGATGGACGGCGTCACGAACAATCCCGGCGTCGACATCAATGAAGACGGCGAAGTGACGCTCGACATCTGCGTCGCGTCGTCGGTCGCGTCCAACGCCGACGTCGCGGTCTACTTCGCTCCGTGGACCGAGCAGGGATGGGTCGACGTCATCACGAGCGCCGTGCACGACGCGACGAACAACCCGTCGGTGCTCTCGATCAGCTGGGGGTGGCCCGAGTTCGAGGGGATCGAGGGATTCACGTGGACGCAGCAGGCGATCAACGCCGTGAATCAGACGTTCCAGGATGCTGCCGCGCTCGGCGTGACCGTTTTCGCGGCGTCAGGTGACAGCGGCTCGGACTGCGGGCAGGGCGACGGCGCGGCGCACGTGCTGTATCCGGCGTCCGACCCGTTCGTGAGCTCGTGCGGCGGAACGCGCATCAGCGACGTCTCCGGCGCGTCGTTCACCGAGACGACGTGGGCGCAGTCCTTCGGCACGACGGGCGGCGGCATCAGCGACTTCTTCTCGCTGCCGACCTATCAGATCGGCGCCGGCGTTCCGCTCTCGGCGAACGACGGCCATCAGGGTCGCGGCATCCCCGACATCGCGGGGAACGCCGACCCGGCGAGCGGCTACAACCTTGTCGTCGACGGCTCGAGTTTCCCGGGCGTCGGCGGGACGAGCGCGACCGCTCCGCTGTACGCGGCTCTGGTCGCTTTGTGCAACGCACGCCTCGGACGCAGCGTCGGCTTCCTGAATCCGCTGCTGTATGCGCTCAACAACACCGGTGTGATTCGCGACATTGCGGACAATGCGAGTAATGCGACGGGCGGCGCGCCCGGCTACATCGCGGGCCCGGGTTGGGACGCGGCGACCGGACTCGGCGTCGTCGATGGCCAAGGCCTGCTCGCGGCGCTGACGGCGCGCTTCACGAAGGAAGTCACGATCATCACCGATCGCAGCACGTTCGGGAAGGACGAGATCGACGCGATGCTCCAGGTCTCCAATCCCGCGGTGATCGACGCGGCGTTTTATGTGACCGTGGATGGATTCACGCCCGCGGAGCTCGGCATCACGACGACCAATCCGACGCCGACGCAGTTGCAGTCGTGGGCGCCGGCGTTCACCGAGTCGCCGACGCCGGCCGGGTTCACGATTCGTCCGAGCGCGCTGGTGGCCGAGCTGCCGTCGCTGCCCGCGCAGCCGCAGCGGTTCACGTTCGTGTACCAGGTGGTGTTCACCAACACCAACGCGTTCACGGCCGAGGACATTCCTGTCGCGCTGACGGCGACGACGCACTCGACGTCGGGCACCGCGGTGATCGACCTCATCACGCACCCGAATCCCTACATGGTGGACGGTCCGGTCTCGTGGCTGAGCACGGACGTTCGCGTGTTCCAGATGCAGGCGGGCCAAACGCTGGCCGGTTTGCCCGGCGTGGTCATGGGAACCGGCGCCAACGCGGCGAATTCGTTCGTCACCAACGTCATCGGCGCGTTCAACACGCACTCGCCGTTTGGACACCCGTTCGACCTCATCTCGACCGACGAAGACACGTCGAAGCTCGAGCTGTCGGAGAAGGTGAACGGCACGCCGGTGTTCAACTTCGCCGTGGCGCGGGTTCGCTACCGGGCGCTGTCGGTCGACGCGACGCAGGTACGCGCGTTCTTCCGCGCGTTCCCGGCGTCGACGACGTCGACGACGTTCGACGCGTCAACGACGTACCGCAGCGCGGTGAACGGCACGACGAAGATTCCGCTGCTCGGCACGGTCGCCGGTGAAGTGACGACCATTCCCTTCTTCGCGGCCGCGCGCGTCGACACGGGCAGCCAGAGCATGGACATCCAGCAGGATCCCGCGAACGTCCAGACGATTCAGCACGACGCGAGCGGGAACGAGCGCGACGCGTACTTCGGCGTCTGGGTGGACATCAATCAGCCGAACCAGGTCCGTTTCCCGGTGAACGTGACGTCGGATGGACCGTTCACGTCCGGCCGGCAGAGCATCCAACAGCTGGTACGCGGCATTCACCAGTGCATGGTCGTCGAGCTGGCGTTCGATCCCGATCCGATCACCAACGGCCAGAATCCGGCGACGTCGGACAAGCTGTCGCAGCGCAATCTCTCGATCGTGTCGTCGGACAATCCGGGCACCGCGGCATCGCATCGGATTCCGAACACGTTCGAGATCAAGCCGACCCACGAGATTCTGCCGCCGGGCTGGACGCCCGACGAGATCATGATCGATTGGGGCAATACGCCCGCCGGCGGCGAGGCGACGATCTATCTACCCGGCGCGCACACCGGTGAGATCCTCGATCTCGCGGCGAAGATGTACGGCATGACGACGCTGCGGCGCATCGACGACCACACGCTCGTCTGCCGAGCGGAGGGCGCGACGTGGATGCCCGTGCCGCCGGGAGCCGGTCCGGGTTACGCCGGGCTGCTCACGATCGATTTGCCGGCGACGGTTCGTCGCGGTCAATCGTTCACGGTGGTGATCCGTCAGATCACGTCGAGCGCGGCGAAGCACGTCGAGCCGCCCGCGCCGCAGCCGCGTGCGCGCACGAAGGGGGCGCGTCCGGCACCGGTCCCGACGAAACCAACGTCGCGTCCGGAGTCGCGTCATACGCTCGGCGCGTTCCAGATCCAGATACCCGTTCGCACGAAGCAGACGTTGCTCGAGCCCGAGGAGCGGACGTACTCCGTTCTGAAGTACATCGAGCAGACGATTCCGCACGAGAACCGGTGGTACCCGGTTTTCGAGAAGTACGTCGGCGTGATCGGCGATCGCGTGAAAGCGCTCGGCGGCGATCCGACGCGGATTCGTCCGTCGCCGGACGGAAGCGGCGTGCACCCGGAGCCGCACACGGGGCCGAAGCCGACTCCGCAACACGGCAGCGAGGTCCGGCTGCGATTTACCGGCAAGGTCGACGGGATCGTGTACGATCGCTTCGGTGACTTCGAGGGCTTCGTGCTCGAGACGGAGGACGGTCCGCGTCACTTCAAGTGTCGCGAGACCGAGCTCGAGAACGTTCTAACCCGTGCGTGGAACGGGCGCGTGCGGACGACGGTGATCGTCGAGGCGGATTCGGAGGAGCGGCCGCACGAGGTGATCCTGTACGCGCCGCCGGCACCGTTCAGGAATGGGGACGGGCACCGGTAACACGCGGAACGCTCTCGCGACAGCCGTTGTTGGTCTTGGGTCGTCGGCTGGAGTGAACGACTGATGTCGGAACAGGCTCTGCGCGGGTCCAATGCGACCCGCGCAGAGCCTGTTCGAATCTCACGGCAGCGATACCATCGCCGCTCGGAATATCGCGGGGATATCGGCTTCCTTGATCTGCGCGAGATTCACGAACCCGAACAACGAAGGCTTCCCTTCGGCGGTGGCGCGCTGCTCGGGGGTCAGAAGGGCCACGACGGCGCGAATGTCCTCGAGGTAGCCCCTGTAGCTGGCCACTCCGGCCGCGTGCCACGTATCGCGCACTTCTTCGCCGCCGTAGTTGCCGTGGCGCGCGACGAGGTACTGCGCCATCACCGTGGCAATGGAATCGCGGCGGACCGCGTACCGCCGCGAGATCTTGGTGACATTGTCGACCTGCTCTTTCGTCAGGGGAATGCTGTCCTTCTGCTGCATGAGCTGGTCGATCGGATTGAATCCGCGCGCGATGCGGCTCTTGATCTGATCGACGGTGAGCGCCGCGCCTTCGGACCCGCGCGGACGCAGCAACGACTCGAGGTACTGCGTCTCGCGGTCGGGGCCGACCTCGAGCTTCACGTCGAGCGTGATGACGAAGGGGGAACGGAACGTATTGCGGAACTGCGTCGTGCTGCCGAAGAGCGGATTCACCGTGTAGTTGAAGCGATTCGTCGTCGGATCGAAGCCGCGTACCGTGAGGAGCGTCGGATCGGCAAACGCCGACTGCCCCCAACCGTGCAGCTTACTCGATCCGTGGAGTGCCTGATCGAGCCCGCTCAACAGGTTCGTGAAGAGCAGTGTGACCGAGCCGCGATTGCGAAAGCCGAAGCGGTACGGGTCCGGGGACAGGGTCATGTTGAGCAGCGGGAACGCCCACGGGCCGACGCAGCTGTTCCGGCCCGCGATGGAGCCTATCTGCTTCTGGAGACAGCTTCGCGCCCACGACGGCGCGTTGCGCAGGAGCTGCGACATGCTCGCGGCCGTGGTGTCCGCCGTGGACGGGGCGAAGACGAACGCGCGGTCGTTGGAGTAGCCGTCGCCGTTGACGTCGCCCGCGACGACCGGCGTGAACGGCGTGCCCGATTGCATCCTCGCCTGTAGCGCGATCGATCCGAGATTCCCCTGCGTGCGATTGTAGGAGATGGTGACGACGTGTTTCGCGATGCTGCCGCGGGACCACGAGATCTCGCGCGGATCGCCGGCGGTGCTCTGAAAGCCGCGATACTGCTCGCGCGCGTCGTTGTAGGTGTACGACACGGACGAGAACCAGAACGCGCTGTTCGGACCCGTGAAGAAGATCCGGATCGGTGCGTAGTTGAGCGTGACGCCGACCGACCGCACCTGGCTGCGCAGATCCGACCGCGCCTCGGTCACGTGCGCGAACCCGGACGACACGCGCGAGTCGGCGAACGTCTCGGCGCCCGTCGCCGGCACGATGCTCGTCGGCGAGACGTAAATGGGCCGATCGCCCTCGCTGGCGAGGCTGAAGCGCGTCGCCGGATTGAAGTTGAGATCGTAGTTGCCGGGAACGTTGCGGTTGATCGCCCACGTGGCGTTCGCGGAAACACGGAACAGGTTGTTGAGCGTGTAGTTCACGTTGAACGCCGGACGCCAACTGTCGTAGAGCGAGTAGTTCGGCGCGAAGAGGGCGACGGGCGGCGCGGTCTGGGCGAGCGGTGTGGATGCGGCGCCGTTGGCGCAGTCGGTCGGAATCGACTCGCCGTGCTGGTAGCCCTCCCAATCGGGCGGCGGGGCCGCCGCACCGATGCAGTACAACTGCTGGATGGCGCTCGGCAGACCGGTCTGTCGCGTATACGAGTCGATCGAGCGCGTCGACAGCGTGCCGCGATACTCGCGCACACCGCCGCTGATGTTTCCACGACGACCGAACGGAATGCCGTTGACCTTGAAGACGGGGAAGAGCGGCCAGGTAAACCCGATCATCGGCATCACGCGAACGCCATCCGGGACGTGATCGGTGCGCACGCCGAAGATCGAATCGACCTTGGCATTGTACGCTGGCTCGAAGCCGAAATGGTTGCCCTCGACGCGCAAGCCGTACTGGAACGTCGGCCGGCCCGGAGGCGGCGTTCCGATCGCGATGAATCCGGGCGCCGCCGTGTTCGTGTTGAAGACGTCGCCGAGCCCGATCGCGCCCGTCATGCCGGTACCGCTGGTGTGGAGCGACGTGAGGGTTCGCGAGAAGCTGGTCGGAGTGCCGTTCGCGAAATCCTCGAGCGAATTGAACGCGAAGGTGCCGAAGCCGGCGTCCTGCTGGATCGAGTATCCGTCCAGCGTGGCGTCGAGCGTGAGCGCCACCGAGTGGTGCCGGTCCCACGTGTTGTACGTCGTCGCGTTGCGGAGCTCGGTCGACCAGGTCTTGCTGTCGCTGTGCGGGCTGGCGCTCCCGCCGGCGCGCACGTTCGAGATGCCGACGCCGCCGTCGGCGAGCCCCGACGCGAGGAGAATGTTGGCCGCGGGAAGGTCGAGGTACGGGTTCGTTCGATCCTCCGCGCCGCCGACGCTGATTGTCGTTTCGTTGAGCGTGTTGCGCGGCAGATACTTCGCCGAGGTGAACTGCGCCCAGCCGTCGCGATGCGAGATCTCGCCGCCCGACGACGGGATCGAGGTGGGGCCGATCATCGCGCCGCCGTTGTTGCGCGCGGTGCCGCCCAGCTCGAGATAGTAGTCGTCGAACGTGGCGTCGTTCTGGAAGAACTGACCGGGCTGCGACGGCGGAACGTTCGGCTCGAAGTCGAACCGGAACGAGAGTCGGCCTTCGGAGTTCTCGCGGCCGTTGGGCACGCGCGACGTGCGCTCCGGGATTCCCGTGGCGCCGATGAGGCCCATCAGCCGCTGGACCGAGTCGCGGTTGATGTGGAGGGCGAGGAGCGAGGCGTCATTCGCGGACTCGAGACTCGTCAAGTTGCTCGCGCGCCGCGAGAACTGGTACGCGCTCGAATAGAAGAACTTGTCGGGGGTGATCGGTCCGGCGATCGAGCCGCTGGCGATCTGCTGGCCGTAGGTCGTGCCGAGGTTCGACGCGACCGGCGACGTCCACTGCAATCCCGGCGCGTCGAACGTGACGTGGGTCGATCGCGTGATCGTGTTGTTGCCCGGCTGCATTCGCAGCGACTGCTGCACGCCGGCAAATCCACCGCGACCGGGGTCGTACGAGGCTGATACGACTGCGACGCGGAATCCGTCGCGCGGCACCTGAGCGCCGAAGTTCATCCCGTTCAGCACGAGGCCGTTCTGGTCCCCGCCGATGCCGAATGCCGAGATGCTGAGGGACCCGTCGATATTCGGGGTCACCGAAATTCCAGGCAGCGTCGCCATGAGGGCCGAGAGATCACCGGTCACGTCGCCGCTGAGACCGCTCGACGCGCTCTGATAAGACGTCGTACCGCCGACGCTGAAATCCCCGCTCGCGTCCGAGCGGGCCGCCTTTGGCCGCTCGCCCACGGATCGAACCGCGTCGAGCTGCGCCGCGACCGGCGACATCTTGAAATTGACCTCCGGCATGGTGCCGTCCGGCCCGCGAGAAACCGTGCGGCGCTGAGGGGCTTGGCCGAGCATCGTGACTGCGACGATGTAAGTCCCGCCGCCATTCTCGATGGTGATCGAGTACCGGCCCGTCGAGTCGGTTCGGGTCGGGTGAAGCACTTTGGCGGCGGTGTCGATCGCCGTGACCACGGCGTTTTGGAGCGCCGAGCTGTCGGCGGCGACCACACGGCCGCGGATTACGTCGGGGCGCTGAGCCAGGGCGTTCCGGCCGAGTAGCGAGAGCGCGGCGGAAAGGAGGAGGGTACCGCGGACCAACCGACGGAGAGGCATGGGGAGTTGGGTGTTGAACCCGATTACTACGCAGGAATGCATCGCGGCGTTTCGGCGGGCCGCATATCAAGACGATCTCGACAGGATACTGATTCCAATTCAGGTACGGGAACGCCGCGGCCTGGCGGGACTGTTCAGCGGGCCGGCCGAAGGTACCGCAAATCAGTCCGCCCTCGTCTGAACCCCGCCTTCTCGAACGCGGTCGCGTGGGGACTTGCCGCCGACGGCTGCCCGTCGATCGTCTCGAGGACGAGATCGCGCCGCAGACGGCTCGAGAGGTGTCTGACGAGCGCCTCGGCCGCGCGTGCAACGATCGCCTCGTCCGTGTCGGGACGTACCGCCACCCGCGAGCCCCGCCGCTCGGCGATCAGAACGACGCGACCACCGACCGCCACGAGCAGCGCGCTCGAGCTGCGCGGGCGCACGAACGGATCGCGCGCCGGGTCGCCCGGAAGCGGCAGCGAGAAGACGTTCGCCGGATCAGCCGCGGCGACGACTACGGCCTCGTCGTCGCCCGGATCGTCGGCACGCAGAGCCTCGACCGCCTCGGGAAGCGCGAACTGCGCCCCGGAAAGTCCCCGAACGAAGTATCCCCGACGGACGTCGCCGCGGAACTCGAGCCGTTTCAGCTCGCGATAGACCGCGCGCCACGGAATCATGGGCCGCTCGCGACGCCAGATCTCTCGCGCGACCACACCGTAGCGGTCCAGCCACTGTCGAGCAACGGCTTCTCCGAGCGCGGATTCGTCGTTCGGTGCGCCGAGTACACGCGGCGACGCGACGAGCGACCACCGTCCCGGCCAAGCGTCCATGTCGCTGCCGCCCGGAACGTCGGGCCTCTGCCAGCGTGGGAGCCGGCGCAGATTGGGTCGTCGCTGCACGACGTGTCGATTCGCCGACGGCGAGTAGTCCGCCGGCAGCCAACGCGTCGGGTCCGGCCGCGAGCGCTCGCGCGGCGAAACGAGCGGACGCCACCTGACGACGGCGCGCATCGCGTCGATGGTATCGTTCGTCGCCAGACCGGCGCCGACCAGCTCTCGCAACGCGTCTCTCAGCTTTCGCGAAGAGAACGAGGTCTCGGCCAGCAGCTCGTCGAAGAACACCGCGCCCAGTCGCGTCATCGCCTCGAGCGTCGCCGCCGCGGCCTCGCCGATCGGTGGGTGCGACTCCGGGAGCCAAGCACGACCGGTCCCGCGCCGCAACATTCGGATGTTCGCGAGGACCGGCGTCGCGTCCTGGCTGGTCGGCGCACCGCCGCCGACCCACACCATCTCCCCGGCGGCGATCAGCCGAGCGATCGCGCTCGCGTCGTACGACTCCACCCGCGCGGGAACCAACTCACGCTCCCACAACTCGGCGGGGCGAGACAGGCCGTACAGTTGCCGGGTGGCCTGCACCGTGGCGTCGTCACCCTCCAGGCGCGTCGACGGGGCGACGTGCTGCCAGCGGAACATGAATCGTGAAAAGCGCTCGAGGTCGACGGCCTGGATCTGTTTGCGCGCCTGCGACAGCTCGCGCCGTCGCGCGCGCTCCAACAGACGCCGCGAGCACCAGCGGTCCGCCGCGTTGCCGCCAAACGTTCCACGCACGAGCCGGCCGGTGCGTGTCCATTCGTCGAATCGTTCGCGCACCCAGTCCGGATCGAATGCGTATCGAGCGAGGACGTCGGCGACCGAGAAGACGCCCGAAAGTGAAATGAATCGGACGAGGATCTCGCGCCGTGCCGCGGCGCGCATCGGTGAAGCGGCGCCGAACGCCGCCGTGTAACGGGCCGAGGTTTCGGCGAGCACGTACCGGCTCTCGGACGATCCCGATCCGACGGGGACGGCGACATCGACTATGCGCCCCCGCTCGAGCAACTCGTCAAACGGCTCGCCGAGTCGACCCTCAGCCTCCTGGGCGGTTCGTTCGCGCAACTCGGCGAGCGAGAGATCGCCGGCACGGTCGAGGAGGATCGCGAGCTCGTCGGCCGTGCGGGCGCGCGATCCCGGCGCGACTCCGCGGCGTCGCGCCAGCATCTCCGCGAGCACGACGAGCGTCTCCGCGTCGGCGCCTTCCGTGCCCATCAGCTCGTCGAGCAGCGCGCGATCGAGCGAGAGCAGCGCGGCGCGCTGCTCGGCGTGGGGCGTATCGTCGGCATACATCCAGTCCATGACGAATCCGAACTGGAGCGACGACGCGAACGGCGACGGCATCTCGGTGTTTACGCCGCGCAGGCCGATCGCGCCGCCGGCGACGTCGTCGAGCATGCGGGCGAGCGCGGGCATGTCGAACGCGTCCTGCAACACGTCGCGGTAGGTCTCGACGAGAATCGGGAACGAGGGGTACTCTTGCACCGCATCGAGCAGGTCGCGCGCTTTGAGCCGCTGAAGCCAGAGCGGCATCCGGCGGCGCGCGGTGCCGCGCGGGAGGAGCAGCGCGCGCGCCGCGTTGACGCGGAATCGCGCGCCGAACAGCGACGACGAGCCGACCTCGTCGAGCATGCGCCGCTCGGCCTCGCCGGCGGTCATTCCGGATACGAGCGAGAGCGGCACCCATTCGCGCAGGTCGGGGAAGCGGAGCATCACGCCGTCGTCGGTCGTCTGAACCTGAACGACGGCGCCGCGCCCGAGGACCTCGCGAGCCCGATGGGCGAGAGCCATTCCCCACGGAGCGTTCACCCGGCCGCCGAACGGCGCGTGGATCACGACGCGAACGGAGTTCGTCTCGTCGCGGAACTGCTCGACGATCAGCGAGCGTTCGTCGGGCACGGCGCCGGTCGCGGCGCGCTGCTCGTGCACGTACTCCACGAGCGACTGGGCCGTCGCCTTGTCGCAACCGTAACGCGTCGTGATCTCATCGACGGCTTGCGGAGCTCGCGCGGCGTCCAATTCGCGGCGCAGCGCGCCGATCGCCGACGCGAGGTGCGACGAGCGGGCGGAGTATTCACCGTGCCAGAAGGGCATTCGCGCCGGCGCGCCCGGCGCGGGAGTCACGATCACGCGATCGTGCTCGATCGTGTTCACGCGCCACGTGGACGAGCCGAGTTGGAAAACGTCGCCGACGCGTGTCTCGTGCACGAACTCTTCATCCAACTCGCCGAGTCGCGTACGGTCGGGGAGGTTGACGGTGTAGAGTCCGCGATCCGGAATCGTGCCGCCGGAGATGACGGCCACCATGCGGGCGCTTCTCGACGCGGTGAGCGAGTCGTTGACGCGGTCCCACGAGAGGCGCGCGTCGAGCTCCGACGCGACGTCGGCCGGATACTTCCCGGCGAGCATCGAGAGCACCTCGTCGAACGCCGAGCGGGTCAGCGCGTGGTACGGGTACGACCGCCGGACGAGATCGAACAGCGCCGCGCTGGTCCAATCGTCGTCGATGGAAACCGCGGCGACGATGACCTGCGCGAGGACGTCGAGCGCGTTCTGGACGACGCGCGTCGGCTCGACGTCGCCGCCGCGCATCGCGCGCACGATCGCCAGCATCTCGAGCGCGTCGTCGCGGAAAGTCGGAACGAACACACCGCGGCTGACGGCGTCGAGCGTATGTCCGGCGCGCCCCACGCGCTGGAGTCCATTGGCCACGCGCTTGGGCGACTGGAGTTGGAGCACGAGATCCACCGAGCCGATGTCGATCCCCAGCTCCAGAGCGCTCGTGCTGACGAGCGCGCGAAGCCGGCCGGCCTTCAAGGACTGCTCGAGAATGAGGCGGCGCTCGCGGGACAGCGATCCATGATATGGAAGCGCGACTTCCTCACCGGCCAGCGCGTTGATCCGCGCCGCCATCTTCTCGGCTTGGGCGCGGTTGTTGACGAAGATGAGCGTCGTGCGCGCGTCGGCCATGTGGCGGAGCACGAGCGGCGTGACCGACGTCCAGACCGTCCCGCCGACGTGCGCGAGATCGTCGACGGGCGATTCGACGCTCAACTCGATTCGCTTGACGAGCCCGCAGTCGACGATGGTGCACGGGCGCGGCGCCGGATCGGCGCTGCCGCTCGTCTCCTGGCCGACCAGAAAGCGCGCGATCTCATCGAGCGGGCGCTGCGTAGCCGACAAGCCGATTCGCTGCGGCGCGTCGTCGCAGAGGCGATCCAACCGCTCGAGCGTCAGCGCGAGGTGTGCCCCGCGCTTGCTCCCCGCGATGGCGTGGATCTCGTCCACGATCACCGCGCGTACGCCGCTGAACATCCCGCGCCCGCGAACGGTCGTCAGCATGATGTGGAGCGACTCGGGAGTCGTGATGAGGATGTGCGGCGACTTCCGTATCATCCGCGCCCGCGCCGACTGGGGGGTGTCGCCGGTGCGCACGGCGACGCGAATCTCCGGAAACGGCTCGCCCGCCGCCTCGAACCGCTCGCGCAACTCGGCGAGCGGACGCTCGAGGTTTCGCTGGATGTCGTTGTTCAGCGCCTTCAGCGGCGAGACGTAGAGGATCTGGACCGCGTTGGGGAGCGGGTTCGTCGCGCCGTCGACGATGAGCTGGTTCAGCTCCCAGAGAAACGCGGTGAGCGTCTTCCCGGTGCCGGTGGGAGCCAGGATGAGCGTGTGGGCGCCGCTCGCGATCGCCGGCCAGCCGTCGCGCTGCGGCGCGCTCGGCGCGCCGAGTGTTTCCTCGAACCAAACGCGAACGAGGGGATGGAGTTCGACTGGGAAGGGTGTCGGTGAGGGCAAGACTGCCTCGGCTCACGGCTGAACCGCGGAAAGCTACGATGGATCACGGCCAGTCTGCGGTCTGTTCCGCCGTCCGAGCCCCGATCTCGGGCTCGAAGTCGGAGGACAGAGTCCGGACATCTGACGTCAGACCAGCTCTCGCCGGGCCGAAACCGCGACGAAGCTAAGTCGCCCGCAGAGCATCGACAGCTAGACGGCTCGGCTGACCACGTCAGCCGAGCCGTTGGCGGAGCGCCGAGGCGTTCAATGCAAGTCTACATGACGATCGGCGACGACAGCGTCAGCCGGAGCGGGGCTCCGGCCGGCAGACATGCTGCCCACTGTTCGCCGTTGTGTCCGACCGCGGCACCGGTGGCTGCGCCGGCGGCGGCGCCGATCAGCGTGCCCTTCGTGTTGTGGCCGATCATCTGGCCGAGGATCGCGCCGGCGATGGCGCCGCCGACGACCTTCGTCTTGTCCGTTCCACCGTCAGCGATCTTCGTCTTGTCGAGCGGCGCCAGTGGCGTGACGTCGCCTGCCACCGAGTAGGTCTTGTCGCTGACGACCACGCTCCTCACACGTAGCGCGATCTTCGGGTCGCTGCCGTTCTCGCCGGGGGTCACCGACGCCACTTCGAGCACGACCGTCGAGCCTGACGGAATCACCGCGCCGTTCGAGCCGGTCACCGACTCGTTGAGCGTGGCGACGATCTTGTCGCCTGGAACGTTCGAGGTGCACACCTTCGTTCCGTTGGTGAGCGCGAACGTCGAGCCCGAGCCGATCTCACCCCGCGACGGCGCGGGTGTCGCCGCCGGAATCGTTGCGGGCGTCGGCGCGGGCATCACCGGCGGTGGCTGCATCGCTGGCGGCGGAGCCGCGTGCGATTGCTGCGGCGGCTGTTCGACCTGGGGGCGTCGCGCCGTGTGGGTACGAACGGGAGCCGGCCGATCCTCGCGCTGAGCGCGGCTCGCCGGAGCCGGTGCGGGTGCCGTCGCCGTATCCTGCAATTGTGGCGCAGCGGAGGTCTGGGCGTTCGCGAGCGCCAGGTCGCGCGAAAGCGAAGAATCCGCCGCGGCACGCGACGTCGATTCTCTATCGGAACATGCCGCACAGGCGGCCAGCGCAACGCCGATGACGGTCCAGCGCATGGCGGGATTCACCCACCGCGCCGCGGTTGTCGAGCCGAACATGGGCACTATCTCCAGAGCAGGTTCACACTATGGACGGTATTGAGTACCCCAGTGTTACTAGCCGGTTCGCGCGGGGTCGGGTTCGTCGGCCGGGGGGCGGGGTGCGGTGGCGGAGTGCGGGGACCTGGGCGGAGTGAGGCGGCGGAGTGCGGGGATAGGAACGAGGCTGGGGGCGGAGCGAGGGGCGAGCGATCACGAGCGGAGATCCGATTCGCACTCCGCACCCGTCCCAGGTCGCCGGACCCGCCGCCGCACCCGTCCCAGGTCTCCGCACCCCGCCCCCGTACTCGTCCTTCTCCTGCTATCCCGACACTTCAACCACCGAGTACTCTGAGGCAGTCGCGGCCGGTATTCGGAGCGGTAGGTAGACGGAGAAAGTGCTTCCTTCGCCGTAAGTGCTGCGGACGTCCACCGAGCCACCAAGGCGGTCGAGGAGCTTCCGGGTGATGCTGAGGCCGAGTCCCGTGCCGCCGAATTCACGGGTGCGCGACTGGTCGACCTGGCGGAAGTCCTCCCAAATGGCCTGGAGGTCCGACGCGCGGATGCCGATGCCCGTGTCGATCACATCGATGCGCACGCCGTCGACGGCTCGATGTGCCTCGACCGTGACGCCGCCCCGGTTCGTGAACTTGACGGCGTTCGACAGGAGATTCAGAAGAATTTGTTTTACCTTCGTCCGGTCCGAGTTGATCGGCGGGCAGTCCGGCGCGATGTCGATCGTGAACTGAAGCTGCTTCTTCCGTACGATCGGCTCGACCTGCTGCGTCACCTCGAGCGTGACTTCGCGCAGCGACACGTCTTCGAGGCGGAGCGGCATCTTGCCCGCCTCGATCTTGGCGAGATCGAGGATGTCGTTGATCAGCGCCAGCAAATGCTCCGCGGCTGAACGGCCGCGCAGCAGCGCGTCGCGCTGACGCGAATTCACTTCGCCCAGCACCCCGTCGAGCAGGAGCGCCGTGTACCCGATCAGCGCGTTGATCGGCGTGCGCAACTCGTGCGACATGCTGGCCAGGAATTCCGACTTGAGCTTGTTGGCGCGCTCGACCTCCTGCGACTGCCACTGCAAGCGCGAGTTCTGCTCGGCGAGGTCGGCGATCGCTTCGCGGATGCGCCGCTCCAACTCGCTGTTGAGCTTCTTCAGCGCGTCGTAGAGCCGCTCGTTCTCGACTTGCTTGGTGAGGTCGTGCAACACCGACACGACGGCGATCGGCTCGCCGCGTTCGTTCTTGACCTTGCCGGACACGACCTCGACCGGGAGGTTCGTCCCCGAGCGAGGGTAGACGAGGGTCATCCGCTCGCGGCGGGAATCCTCGTCGAGCATCGCGAACTCGGAGATGAACGACGTGAACTTCGTGTCGTTGCCGCGGACGTTCCCCAGCTCACGGCGAGTTCGAGGCTCGGCCTCGCTCACCTGAAACAGCACCTCGGCCTGGTCGTTCATCAGAATGATGTTCGACCGTTCGTCGGTGACGAGGATCGGATCGGCGACGTTCTCGAGGACGAGATTCAGCCGATCGCGTTCGCCGCGAACGCTGATCTCGGCCTGGCGGACGCGCTGCACCTGGCGTTCGAGCTCATTCGCCGCGCGGCGCAGGTCGGTGACGTCGCGCAGTACGGAGAGCACGGAGTCCTCCGAGCCGGCGCGTTCGCCGAGCGGATGCGCGAGGACCTCGAACAGGAGGTCGTTCCCCTCGTCAGGATCGACGAGGTTCAACTCTCGCGGGCCGTGCTGGACTCCGCCGCTCATCGCCGCCTTGGAGAGGAACGCCGTGAGCAGGAGGTTGTTGAGCTCGACCGCGCGGCGCCGGCCGACCGAATCGTTGTCGCGCGCCTGGAGCAGGCGCTCGGCGCGGTGGTTCTGAACGATGATGTCGTTCGACGCGTTGGTGATGACGACAGGATCCGGCAGCGAATCGACGACGAGCGTGAGCCGCTCCCGGTGTTGCGTGAGCCGGCCGGCCAGTTCATTCGACTCGTGGAGCGCGGCCAGGCGCGCCACGATCGGACTTGCCAGCGCGATCAACTGGATCGCCGAGTCGACGGCCGCGACTTCGAGATCCCCCGAGAGAATGACGACGCCAGCGGGAGAAGTCGCGACGCGACGGTCGAACGGAGAGAGCACGGTCGCCGAGCGCGACGAGATCAGCTCCGCCGCGCGCTCCTGCTTCATCACCCCGAGCGATCCGCGCTGCAGCGGCTGAGACATCGGCACCGCGACCCACGGCACCATCTCCTCGAGGGCTCGCGGCCCGAGGTCGGACTCGCCCCGAATCGGAAGCAGGCTCAACGCGCAGATGACGAGCGGACTGGAGAGGTCGCCGAGCGAGATGCTGAATGCCGGTGCGGCGGACTCGAAGCCGTTCGCGGCGACGACAACCAGGCTGTGCTGTGCCGCATCGATCTTGAGCATGACCGCCCGTCGCGCCGCCGTGACTTCCGCGAGCTGCGCAAGGAGGTGCGAGGTCGCCGCGTGAAAATCAGGCGCCTCGGCGATCGATGAGAGGAGACCGGCGAGGTCGCGGTCTCCGAGAACAGCCATCTTAAGACCTTCTCCGACGAGTTATTTGGTCCTTTCTGCGAGTTGGCGGCGGAGCTCGACGTTTTCGCGCTGAACCCGTTCCAACTCGTCGCCGGCGATGATCTCTCGGGGTCGCGACACCGGCGTCGTGATTCCAACTGCTTCCGAGTACTTCAGGTACGTGTCGATCGAAGCCACTACTATGCGCGCCTCGACCGTAACAAGATCGATTCCAACTAGCGAAACTCGCACCCAGGCGTCGATGACGATGCCCTTGTCCAGTACGCGATCCAGCACATCGATGAGAGAACTGCCGCTCGGGGTGCGTTCGACGGCCATTGTGGTCCTTACCTCGATGGTAGAGTGCCGACCTGCCTGAAGTTCCGCGGTCCGTTATGATCGCTTCGGCGACTTCGACTGTACGCGTTGAGCGCCCGACGACTGGGCGAGGCGCGTCAACTGTTCCTCGATCCGTGTAAGGCGAGCCTCGATCTCCGGCGCGGGGCTCGACTGAATCGTCAGGTGCGGGTCGCGGCGCCACCAGTTCAAGCCAATCTGTTCCGCTTTGTCGATCGAGCAGACGAGCAGGCGGACCTGAATCGTCAGCAATTCGACGTTCGCCAGATTGATCTTGATGTCGCCCGCGATGACGAGTCCCTTGTCGAGCACCCGATCGAGGATGTCGACCAGACCGTGCGATCTCGAGGGACTAACGAGCTCTGGCATGCAGTCGCCGTGAATTGGGAGTTCGCACCGCGGTTACCGCAGCCGGCCCAACGGCCCGAGATCGATGTTCAGGTCCTCGTCCGTCAGTCCGAAAATGCCTTTCAGCTCGTCCATCCGGTGGTTCAGTTTGAGCAGCGCCATTCCGAGCTGCTCCACTTGCTCCTCGCTCAGCGTCCCGCCGTCCATGCGTCGAACGGCCTGATGCTCGAGCACCTCGCGCAGCAGTTCTATCACGGTCAAGACAAGTCGCGCAAGTCCTTGCTCAACTCGCTCGGGGTCGGCGTTTATCCGCTCCGGAAGCGCTCGAGCGACGGCGGTCAGTTCCGCCGCGAGCCGCTCACCGGCCACCGCCGCTCCTCCGCTCGGAGAAACGGGCGCCGACCCCGATTTGGTCATGTTCAGTCCGCCAGTTTCATGCCGTGCGTCCCTACAGGTTCCCCCGCGAGGGAACAGAAGCTGTATGGCGCCCGCGGCCCGATGAGCAGGAAGCGGAATTCACCGTCGGCCTTCACCGCTCGGAGGGCGCGCCGGTACTGGCGAATCGACGCGCGCGCGATCAAGTGGGAGATGGTACGAAGCGGCAGCTTGGTGACCTGATCGTGGGCGGCGGAGCGTACGACCCAATCCCGCGTTGCCGCATCGAGTTGCGCGGCGAGCTCGTCAAGAGCTGACCGGACCGCGCCCGTGGCGTCTTCCCGCGCGCGAAGCGCCTCGAGGTAGCGCCGTCCCGTGCCCGACGAGTCGAGGTCGAACATCTCGGGAAGCACCGGCTGGAGATCGCGGAGCATGCGCCGCGTTGACGGCGTGAGCACGAGCGTCATCTCGACGAAGCCTTGAACGGTCGTCAC
Source organism: uncultured Gemmatimonadaceae bacterium (assembly GCA_963736315.1). GTDB lineage: Bacteria > Gemmatimonadota > Gemmatimonadetes > Gemmatimonadales > Gemmatimonadaceae > JAQBQB01. The sequence continues at coordinate 1,772,655 of CAVTOB010000003.1, forward strand.
CAGCCGCTCGACCGAAGCCGCCCGACTCGACAGCGCATCGCGGCACGCGGCGTCGTCGGCAAAGCGCTGCCCGAACCGCGCGGGCACCGGCGTCGATCCCATCTCGAGCGCCGCCTCGACGACGGCGTCGTGAGCGCGAACGCCCTCGACCGACACGGTGACGTCGCGTTCCACATCGCTGACCCACGCGACGACGCCATCCACCGGAATGGCTCGCACGCGAGCGCCGGCAACCCCGCTCAGGCCGTCCGGCAGCTCCAGCCGCTCGTCCTGCGGAAGGACACAGTAGAGGTGCGTCTTCATCGCTGGTTCGCGACCGGCGTCAACGCGGGCCCGCCTTGTTCGATGCCGCGGCGTGTGACCGTTTCGACGGACGTGAGCAAGACGCGGAGATCGACCAACAGCAGGTCGATGTCCGCCACCGAGATCGTCACGGTGCCGCCGATCACGAGGCCCTTGTCGAGCACGTGGTTGAGCAAATCACCGAGTACCAGCTGGCCGTTGTCGATTTCATCATCTTCGCTCGTCATGCGTTGGCACCGGCTCGAACCCCCCCTCCGCCCGCGTCGCCACCGGCGAAATGATACGGCGGCCACGGGCCGGTGAAGTCGAAGCGAAAGCCGCGCGCCCCATGCTGCTCGACGAGCGACGTCAGTGTCTGTTGAAACGCGGTCAAACGGTCGGACGCGACGAGGAAGGCGGCGTTGAGCACCATCGGCCCTCGTCCCGCCGCGTCGGTCACGCGTGGGATCGGCGATTTGACGGCGCCGATCGTATGGACGGCGAGAGCGCCGACGATCGCGTCGGCGATCTCCATCGTCACGCCGCGCATTTCGGCGCGCTTCGCGTCCTCGAGTTTGCGCTCGAGGAGATAGCGCTGTCCCGGCGCCGCCGCGGCTGCCTTGCTCGCGAGCTCGGCGAGGTGAGGACTGAACGCGGTCATCGATTCCATCAATTCGGCGTCGACGCGGTAGACTCGCAACGCGTACTCGCGTCCCCGCGCGACTCGCTGGAGTGTCTCGGCCAGCTGCGGCGATCGCTCGCGCAACATTCGCTGGACGGCGTCCGGCCCCGTGAACAGCGAGAACATCGGCAGCGGGACGACGGCGCCGCCGCCGCGGTCGCTCGCCCACGTCAGAACGCGGTCGTGGGCGACAGCGCGCGGGCTCATCCACTCGACGTCGGCCGTGCTCCGCTCCAACGACGCCGGGGCGTACACCTCGCCGTCCACCGCCGACATCAATGCCGCCACGTCTTCGCACGGCTCGAGCGCGACGCGCGCGTCGTCCACGCCCGGCGGGGGGGCGCCGACGCGAGGTCGATCGCCGAGGGGACGATGCCGTAGACGTAGCAAACGGGTGTCGTGGAGGCCATTCGAAAACACTCAAGCCGTAGAGCGCACCTCGCGCCAGGAGCGCGACCATCTTCGCAGCGCCGCGACGCCGACCGGCGGCGGGCGCGTCTCCGTGGCGCAAACTTGGCGCGCGGCCACGAACTGAGGAAGAGGGTCGATCGCGCGCTTGCTTCGATTCCAAACGAGCGCGATCACGTCACAATCGCGTTGGCGCACCGCGCGGGCGAGCCGGCGCGTCTGCGCACGCACGACCGGCTCGTCGAGCGTGACGAGCATCACGCCCGCGCGCTCGCGATCGCGCAGCAACCCGTCGAGCGCACGCGTTCGCTTCGCAAATTCGAGGAGCTCGGCCGCGGCGTCGCCCAGCCCGACGACGTCGCGATATTCGAGCATCAGGCGCATCAAACGATGGCTCCAGTCGAGCGCGATCGCGGGCATCTCGAGCAAGCGGAGCAGGTGTCCCGTCGGCGCGGGGTCGACGACGATGCGCGCGAATCGCCCGGCGGCCAGTTCGTCGCCGAGGACGGAGAGCGCGAACAGCTCGTCGACCCCGGGGGGCGCGAGCGCGAGGAGGTCGCGCATCACCGCGCGATCGCGCGCGACGTCCGCGCCGCGCGCGAGGACCGCGCCGAACATCGAATCGATCTGCGTCTGATACCGGTCTCGCGCCGCGGCGAACGCCGCCGCCGCGTCGAGTTGGAGCGCGGTGAGCCGCGGGACGCCGCTCACGCGCCGCTCGACACTCCACGCCGCTTGGTCGGAATCGCCAAGCGCGTCGGCGACCGACGCCGCCGGATCAGTCGACACAAGAAGCACCGGCTCGCCGCCGGCGTCGGCCGCGGCGATCGCCAGCGCGCACGACACGGTCGTCTTCCCCACACCGCCCTTTCCGCCGACGATCGTCAGCGGCCGCACCAGCCCCTCGAGCTCCACGCCGCGCGTCGGCCGCGGCGCTCGCGCGGCCGCCTTACGGAGACGTGGCGGTTGTCGGGCCGGCATGGTGGTCGACGCGGCGATCGTCGCCGAGACCTCGACGATCCCCCGCGGCGGCGCCGGGCGACGCGGGACGATCCACCGCGGAATCGACGGGTCGATCGAGCGGAATGTCGCGCGCGGGTCGTCGTCCTGTTTCGGCGCGGCATTCACCACCAGAGCGGCGATGCCGACGCCGAGCGCGCGAAGGGCGTCGACGTAGCGCTCCGTCTCGAGCGCGACGACCGGCTCGGCCCGCGCGACGACGACGGCCGCCAAGGCCGCATGGTCCGAGAGCACGCGTTTCAACCCGCCGACGCGCGATCGCATCTCGTCGAGGAACGCGTCCGCCGCGTCGCGCTTGTATCGCCGAGTCAGAGCGCTCACGACGAACCGGTGCTTGTCCTGCATCGACTCGAGGACGTCGAGCAGCGCGCGAAAGGTGTCCGGCAGCGCGAGCAGGCGAAGGGTGTGTCCCGTCGGCGCGGTGTCGACGACGATTCGCGCCGGCCGGTCGGCGGGGGGCGCCGCGATCACGTCGGCGAGCGCGAGCAGCGCGAAAATCTCGTCGGCGCCGGGGAGCGCCGCGTCGACCAATCCATCGATCTCGGTGCGGGCGAGGTAGGTGCCGCGGTCGACGATCTCCGCGATCACGGCGCGCCATCGCGACAGGAAGTCCCTGCGCAGTTCCGCAGCGTCGAGTTGGCGAGCCTGAAGGCGCGGTGCGCCGCGCACCGGGCGCGCCGCGTGGCCGACCGGCGCGCCGATGACGTCGCCCAGGGCGGCCGCCGGATCGGTCGAGACGACGAGCGTCTTCTCGCCGCGGCGCGCGAACGCGGCGCCGAGTCCGACCGCCAATGTCGTCTTGCCGACGCCGCCTTTCCCGGCGACGAGCACGATTCCAGGGAGGTTGTCGAGCAGCGAGTCGAGCGCGCTCACTCCGTTTGGTCGTCTCGGTCTTCGCGCGGCACGCGGACGGGACCACCGCTGGTTCCCTTGCCGAAGCGCTCGCGCCACGCGCGGACCTCGCGCAAGCGCGCCATCAACTCGGCCTCGCGCCGCACGTACTCGGCATCGTCGATGTCGCCCAGTTCGAGGCGCAGTTGAAGCTCCATCAGTTCCTGCTTCACCGGCGTATCGTCGGTGAGCTCCTCCTCGACGACGGTCTGGACTTTACCGAGCGTCCAGCGAATGCCGGCGACGGGGCCGGCTACGGGAAAGAGGAGAATCTTCGACAGAAGTCCCATCGGGCGCTCGAGCGTTCACGCGAACGCGACGCGGCGCGACACCGCCGGCCACAGTTCCGTCTGCGGCAGCTCGCCCTCCAACTGCTGTCGCACGCGTGCCGAGATCTCGTCGACCGCCGAGGCGTCGGCGACGAGATCGTATTCGCGCACGTCGATGAACAACACCGGACAGTGACGAAAGTGCACGATCCAGCGCTCGTATCGCTCGTGCAGCGAACGCCAATACTCCGCCGCCACTTCCTTTTCGCTCGGTCGTCCGCGTACGGCGATGCGCTCGGTGATGACGTCGAGCGGCCCTTGGAGATAGATCAGCAGCCGCGGCGGGCGCGCCGCGGGCGAGTGGAGCAACTCGGCGTAGAGTCGCCGATAGAGCGTCCACTCGTCGGACGTCATGTACCCTTGCTCGAAGAGACCGCGCGCGAAGATCTCCGCGTCCTCGTACCATGTGCGGTCGAGGACCCAACTGCCGCCGAGCCCGCGCATGCGGCGCATCGAGGCGAAGCGCGTCGCGAGGAAATGAAGCTGGAGATGCATCGCGTACGTGTGCATCTCCTCCTCGCCCGCGTAGAAACTCTCGAGCCACGGATTTTCCACGTCGACGCTCTCGAGGGCCATCTGCAGACCGAAGCGCGCGGCGAGCGCGCGAGAGAGCGTTGTCTTGCCCGTGCCGACCATGCCGGCGACGCCGAGAAGCATTCGCCAACTTACTGCAAAATGCCGGCGGGTTCAAACGTCGAAAACGTTACGACGCTACGCGACGGTCAGCGTGCCCGCGACTGGATCGAAGGCGGTGTTCAACTCGAGCAACGGCTCGGTCGCCGGGCCGCGAACGACGGCGCCGGTCGCGGAGAAAAGCGAGCCATGGCACGGGCAGTCCAGCAAGTTGTTCACCACGTCCGCGTCGCACTGTTCGTGCGTGCAGATCCGCGACAAGCCGAGAAACGTCGTGTCGCCCGTTCGGACCACCGCGCGCTCGTGGCCGATGTCGACGATCTTGCCGACGGTGGCCAAGCCGGGGAACTGCGAGATCGTGATCGTGATCGGGCCGCCGACGGGAGCGTTCGGATCACCGCCCGCTCCGCCGTGCGATGGCGGGCCGATTTGACCATCGCCGCAGTCCACGGCGACGAGCGCGGCCGCGGCCGCCGCGGCGCGGCTGAGGAATTGGCGTCTGTTGAAGCAGTCGATACAGGACATCGGTCAGGTCCCGTTCAGCTTCACGCGCTCAAGTCAGAGACACGAACGCCGTCTTCCACTCGGCTTCGTCGTCGTCCTCTTGAAAAGCTTTGTCGAGGTTGACGACGACGTTGTTCGCGTCCTTGCGGATGGCGAGGCGGTCGAGCCCACGCGTCGCGCGCCCGCTGTCCTTGATGTAGATGCCCTGCATGTCGAAGCGTGAGTGATGCTTGGGGCACTCGAACTGCTGATCCTTGTCCTGCCAATGGAGCGCCGTGTTCTGGTGAGGGCAGGCGAGCGCGAACGCGTAGACTTTTCCCTGCCAGCGCGTCAGCATGACCTCGGCGTCCTTGTCGATCTGCACGCCGTCCTGCGCGGGAATCGGATAGGTCTTGTCCTCACGCCCGCCGCGCGTCGCCGAGATGAAATCGATGGGCGTGGCGAACGCGCGCGACGGCGCCGCGCCGAGCGCGACCAGGACGGTGGCCGCGAAGAGCCCCGCGTCGCGCAAGAACTCGCGCCGCGGAATGGCCGAGCAACCGGCGCACGGGTCGCCGGCGTCGTCGTCGCCGTTGACAGAGGGATCATTCGTACGTGGAGACATCAGTTACCGACTCAACTCAGGTTGACCAGTGATACACCGAGCACCGTGATCGTGAACCACAATCCGATGCTGGTGAGCGCGCGGAGACGCAAACGAGCCCAATGCGGCGACTGCTCGTGCGGGTCGGCACGAAGCTCCGCCTCCGTGCGCACGATCACCAATCCATTGACAAGTAATACGACGAACAGGGCCATCTTCGTCCAATAAATCCACGATCCGAAGAAGGTCTCGATGTCCGCGGCGAGCATGCCGAGCCCGCTGATCACCACGATCGTGAGGCCTGTGAGCACCCATCGGTGGACCGCCGCGAGCTCACGCATGGGAAACGCACGATCGGGCGCAGGTGCTCGAAGCGCGCGCAACGTGCCACGATCGGCGGCGATAGCCAGGCCCCCCGCCATGAGCACGCCGCCGATGTGCAGCGATTGGACGACCGTCTCCGCCATCTTCGAGTGACTGTAGAAATGGTTCCAGGGCTTCAGCAGCTGGACGATGAAATCGGGGACGATCATTTCGGAGTGGTTATTTGTTCCAAATCTTCATTGCCGTTCCGCTCACCACCGTAACGCCCATCGAAATTAGCGCCACCTGGCGATGAAGGTGACGCGCCGAGTTGCTCGTCTCGGCGTCGTTGGAGAGCTTCGCTCCCGTATATGAGAACGCGGCATCGCAGGCAATCATTGTAAACGCGTGGACCGTGCGAAGAACGCGGTGTTGGGAAAGCGCCCTCGAATCCCACCAATTCCACAGGCCGGTGACCGTGTTCACGGTGAACATCCCGGCGAGTGTCGTCGCGCCGGCGCGGTGCGTGAATTTCGCCCACTCGGGCGCTTCTCGGCTGCCCTGAAGCAACTGGTTGCCCGCGATCCACTGCGCGGCGAATACGGGGATGGTGCCGTATGCCGTATAACGATGGATCGTGAGCCGCCGCGAGTACCAGTCGCTGATCTGAATGGCGCGAGGTCTGGTCCTCGGAGGAGGCGTGTCGATCGCGATTCGTATGAAACGCAAGAGACCCGTGTCCGCCGGCGCAGGTTCCGCGGGCGCGAGCACCGCGATCGCCGAATCGATCGCAATCGGTACGCGAGGAGCCGCTGCCGAGCCGAACGCGCCGGCAATCAGGATCGCTTCGAGCACTATCAAAAGTCTTCCCGGACCAGAGTAGGCAGGGGTCGGGAAGGAGTATCGCCGGCCCCATCGATCCAATCAACCGACTTCGCCGTTCGCACGTTCCCGCGACCACGATTCGCGCCCAAACCTCAATCTCCGTATTAGTTTTCCGCGCGCCTCCACCGCTCACCCGCTCGCGCTCCCGCTTCCCGATTCGATGAGCCCAAAATGACGCAAGCGAGCGCTCAGGACCCGGATTCGATGATCGCCCCTCCGCCAACCGTGCTGGACGGGCAGGGGGACGGCGCCGACGAATGGCTGTTGCTGGTGGATCAAGTGTGCCACGGTATTCATCACGCATTGAACAACCGAATCGGGTCATTATCGGCTCTTCTCGAGCTGACGCGTCTCGGTGACCTCCCACCAAACGACCCGGCCTTCGGCAGCCTGGCCACAGAACTGACACGCCTGGAGGACTGCTCCCGGGCGATCCGCCTGCTACCTCGCGCCGGCGTCGGCGAAGAGCCGCTCATCGTGGACGACGTGCTCGCCGATGTCCTCGCGGTCCACACGTTCCTGCACGACCTGCGCGACACCCCGTTCACGATCGCGCCAACGCGCTTCGTGGAGCCGGTGCGCGCCGAGCGATGGGCGCTCGTCCGAACTCTCGTGCTGATCCTGGCCGACGCGAAGCGCCTCGCGAAGACGATCCGCGCGTCGGTGCACGCCACGATCGAATCCGACGACAGATGGGTGCGGATCGAATTTCGCGTCGGGCCCCAGGCTGTCGGCGAAATCCCGACGCCGTCGCGCGCACCGTACGCCGAGCGCCTGTCGGCATTGCTGGGTGGAAGCGTCGCTCGGCGGGAAGGGCTCGTCGAGCTCCGCGTGCCGACGCTCAAGACGCGTCGGAACGCGGATCAGCGTTCAGCTTGACGCGGCGAGACTTCGCGACGCGGCCAGCTCACGCGCCAGCGCGCGCGCCGCGGCATGCAACTCGTCGCGGGCCGTGCGAATCGCGGGCGTCATCCGAGACCCGAGCGCCCGCTCTAGCGAGTCGGTGCCGCCGCCCGAGTCCGCGCCTCCCGGCAGTCCGATCAGCGCGCCGATGGAGCTCCGGTGCCAGCGAGCCTCGCGGAGGGTGACGAGCATGCGGTGCGTGGCGAACACGCAGTCGCTGACCGCGTCCATGTCGTCGGTGGCGACGGCGGCGCGCTGGCGGCGAACGACGTCACTCAGCTCGTCGAGCAGCCGGCGCTCGACATGGAGCGCTTCGGCGAGAGAGTCGATCGGGAAGGGAGAGGAGTAGGCGACGGCCGTCGACATGATCGGTGCAGGAGGGAAAGGCGGTCCGCTCAAAGGCAAACCCGGTGCCGCCCTGCGCCGGAGATGAGCGGCTCGATATGACCTTTCTAATCAACGCGTTACCAGTCGCCGCGCGCCGGGACCACGAAATTCGCGGACGGAATTCCTTGCCGACCTGGAGGAAGTTGCCGGGCGCGGTCTCGACGAGCCCCAAGTAACTTTTCGTTCCATGGCCTCATCTAAACGCACGGCCGACGCCGTGATCGTCGGCGGTGGCATCATGGGCGCGAGCATCGCCTATCACCTGGCCCGTCGCGGCTGCACGAACGTCGTCGTCCTCGAGCGCGCCGAGATGTTTGGGCTCGGCTCGACCGGCCTCAACGCGGGCGGCGTCCGCCACCAGTTCGCGACCGCGGTGAACATCGAGCTGTCGAAGGCGAGCATCTCGACCATGGAGCGCTTTCCGGAGGAGATGGACCAGGCGGTCGGGCTGCGTCGCTGCGGATATCTCTTCTTGCTCGACAACGAGGCCGACCTGGCGCAGTTCCGCGCGAACGTCGAGCTCCAGAACCGGCTCGGCGTGCCGAGCCGGCTGGTCGATCGCGGTGAAATCGCCGCTCTGGCGCCGGAGATCGATCTCGCCGGGATCGTCGGCGGTTCCTGGTGCGCGGCGGACGGACTGGTGGATCCGCACGGGCTATTGCAGGGGTATGTCACGCAAGCGCGCCGACTCGGCGCGAAGCTCGAGACGAACGCGCCCGCCACGGCGATCGGCGTTTCGGGTGCTGGAGCGCGACGCGTCGAGACGCCGCAGGGGACGATCGACACGCCGCGCGTCGTGATCGCCGCCGGCCCGTGGTCGGCCGATGTCGGCGCGTTGGCCGGCGTGGATCTTCCGATTCAGCCTGTGCGGAGACAGATCGCCGTCACGAGCGCCATTCCCGATCTGCGCTCTGGTTTCCCGTTCGTCATCGACTTCTCGCGCGCGCTGTATTTCCATCGCGAAGGAGACGGCATTCTCACGGGCATGTCGAATCGCGACGAGACGCCCGGCTTCGACACTCGTGTGGACGAGGAATGGCGGCTCGAGCACGTCCAGCGCGCCATCGAACGGATGCCGCTGCTCGCCGACGCGGAGATCGCCGCGGAGTGGGCCGGCCTCTACGAGGTTACGCCGGACGATCAGCCGATTCTCGGTGCGCTGCCGGAGATCGAAGGGCTGTTCGTGTGCGCCGGATTCAGCGGCCACGGTCTCATGCACGGCCCCGCGGCCGGAATGCTGATGGCGGAAGAGATTCTCGACGGCCGCGCGACGACGATCGACATCGATCCGCTTCGAATCGCGCGGTTCTCGACGGGTGGCGTGGTGGGGGAGTACAACGTGGTGTAGACCTCAGGACGCCAACGACATCCCCACTTGTTCGCGGAGTCTCGCCAGCGCCTTCGATCTCACTTGAGACACTCTCGACTCCGTAAGCCCGAGGATCTCCGCGATCTCGTGGAGCTTGAGCTCCTCGAAGTAGTAGAGCGCCAACACCGTCCGCTCCTGCTCCTTGAGGCGCATGATCGCTTCGCGCAGGATCGCGACTTCCTGTTCCTTTCCCAGCTGCTCGTCGACGGCGTCGTTCGGATCCGTGTGGAGCAGGTCGAGCAGCGAAGACTGCGTCTCACCGCGCTCGTTGGCGGGTCGGTCGATCGGGACGCGGATCGCGCCTTCGACGTCGGATTCCCACTTCCACAATGTTTGAACGTCCACGCCGAGCGCTTGCGCGACCTCGAAATCTTCCGGCGCGCGGCCGACGCGCGCGGCGACGGCGGAGCTGGCGGCCTGAATGTCGCGTGTCTTGCGGCGCACAGACCTCGGCACGTGGTCCTGCCGGCGCAACTCGTCGAGGATCGCGCCGCGGATCCGCGGCACGGCGAACGTGCTGAACGCGAGTCCGCGCTCCGGGTCGAATGCGCTCATGGCGGCCATGAGACCGAGCGTTCCGGCGCTCACCAACTCGTCGTGATCGAGCTCGTTGCTCAGCTTGCGCTCGAGTTGACGCGCGACGTGATGGACCAGGCTGAGGTTCTCAATCAAGAGAGCATCGCGGGCGGCCAGATCGCCGGCGGCGAAGGCCTTCCACGTGAGACGCGATTCCATGTTGTTCGACTCCCGGCGGGGTTGCGATCGGGGGGACTTTCCAGGGGGGCGGAGGCGGTCCAAACAGGCGGGAACGGCGTGCGGCAAAACGTGATGCGCGTCTCATCATTGGCACGCCGTGGACCAGTTCGCTGCCCAAATTTTTTGGAAATCCGCACCCTGGCGCGCGGGAGCTAAATTGCTTGCGCCAAAAGATTTACCACATCAGTCGTCGCACGCCTCTCCGGACTTGAGTGATTTGGCCGACCCGGCAAAAAACGTTCGGACGGCAGGTTTTGCCGGGGGGGGCGGCGGAAAAGGTCCGTCGGGCGGACGTCAACGCGCCAAAGGTGGGGTTAAGCAAATCGAGCGGAGCGACCGTTGTCGCCCCGCTCGATTGGTGTACGGTCTCCCGAAAACTGAAATGCGCGCCGGGAAAATTTCGGCGCTGGAAGTCAGCGCGGGTTGGTGAAGATCGCCTTCGGGATCATGACGTGCACGCCGACAGTGCCGTCCACGAGCTGCGTGATGTCGACGTCGCTGGACACGCTGACCAGCTGGTAGGCGTCCTCGCGGGAGAGGTGCTTCACGTCGACCAGCAGCTCGATCGCCTGGCGCACGGCGGTCTTGGTCGCCTTCACGAGGGCGGAGTCGGTTCCCATCGCGATGTAGTGGGTTGGCGTCTCGGCGCGCGGCCAGGAGATGTGCATGTCCTTGCGCACGACGAGCTGCATTCGCGAGATGAGCGACGTCTCCATCGCGGTGATGTCCACCTCACCGTTCCCCTGTCCGGCGTGTCCGTCGCCGACCTCGAGCAGCGCGCCTTTGGTCCAAACCGGGATGTAGAGCGTCGTGCCGGCGACGAGCTCCTTGTTGTCGAGGTTCCCGGCATGAATGCCCGGCGGCGCGCTGTTCACTCGGCCCATCGACGCCGGCGGCGCGACGCCGACGCTGCCGAAAAACGGGTGCAGTGGAATCGTGATCCCGGGCCCGAAGTGGCCGAGCATGTTCACGGTGTCGAGCTCGATGATCTTGGAATGCGACTCGCCGGGGAAATCCTCGGGAAGGAATCCGCTCCGCGGACCGAACGAGTTGCAGGCGTAGTTGATCGCCGGCCGGATGGACTTGAATCGCACCTCGAGCACGTCGCCCGAGTCCGCGCCTTCGACGTAGATGGGACCGGTGAGGATGTGGCCTCCCGGACCGGTCTTCATCGTCGACCGCGCGGCGTAGATGTCCTTCGCGAGCTGCTCGACGCGGGTCGAGTCGAGCCCCGCGCGCACGAGAGACATCGGGCTGCACGTGGAGAGCGCGCGAACCACGATCTCGTCGCCGGACGCGACGCGCAGCACCGGCGCGCCCGCGGCGTCGTACCATCCCCACGCGACGGTTTTCGGCGTGGGCATGATCGTATGCGTTCGGCCGGGCGGCGGCGCGGGCCACGCCGTCGTCGACGACGGCGGCGACGTGGCGGCCGGTGTCGCCGAAACTGAGGACGGGGTGTGGCAGCCCGCTGCCAGCACCCCGATCGAGACGACTGTTGCGAGACTCGCGCGATTCATCATTGCTCTAACTCCCTCCGTCACTGTCCGCCTTCGTTCCGTTCAACTTGTTGCGAAGCGTCCTCACGCTGATTCCCAGCAGATCCGCGGCGCGAGTTCGGTTGCCGTTCGCGACCTCGAGCGCGCGCTCGATGAGCTTTGCCTCCGCGTCGTTCACGTTGAGCGACGTGATCACGACCGCGCCGTCGGGAACCGCCGGCGCCGCGTGGGTCGCCCCGTTGCCGTTCGAGTGGACCAAGCCGTTGAAAATTCGCGCCGGCGTCGGACCGCTCCACGCGCCGCTCAAACCGAATCGCTGACCGTCGAACGCGTGCAGCGAGATCATCGACTCGGTGGTGAGAATCACTGCCCGCTCCACCGCGTGCTGCAACTCGCGGACATTACCCGGCCAGTCGTATTGCTGCAACAGGTCGGCGGCTTCGGGCGAGATCCCGGTGATTTCCTTGCCGATCTCCTGCCCATAGTGAGCCGCGAAGCGGTACGACAGAAGCGGGATGTCTTCCTTGCGCTCGCGCAGCGGCGGCAGCCGGACGGGAATGACGCCCAACCTATAGTAGAGATCCTGGCGAAAGTTGCCCGACGCAGCGAAGGCCGCGAGATCGCGATTGGTCGTCGCCACGATGCGGACGTCGACCTTGATCGCCGTCGATCCGCCGACGCGCTCGAACTCCTGTTCCTGTAATACGCGAAGCAGCTTGGCCTGAAGGTCGAGCCGCATCTCGGAGATCTCGTCGAGCAGCAGCGTTCCGCCATGCGCGCGCTCGAACGCCCCTTCCACTCGGCGGATCGCGCCGGTGAACGCGCCCTTTTCGTGGCCGAAGAGCGCGCTCTCGACCAGTCCTTCGGGGAGGGCGGCGCAGTTGAGCTGGATGAATGGCCCGTCGCGACGGTCGCTCTGCGCGTGGATCGTTCGCGCGAAGAGCTCCTTGCCGGTGCCCGATTCGCCCTCGAGCAGCATGGTCGCTCGCGTCGGGGCGGCGGTCGACACCGTCTGAAGGACGCGTCGGATGGCCGGACTGTTGCCGATGATCTGGCGTTCGTTGCGGAACTCGGTGACCTCGCGGCGCAGCCGCTCGTTCTCCCGCCGCAGCCGCACGACCTCGAGCGCTTGATTGACCGCGAGCTCGAGCTGCTCCGGGCGAACGGGCTTCGTGATGTAGTCGATCGCGCCGGCCTTGATCGCGGACACCGCGTGCTCGATGCTGCCGTAGCCGGTGAGCATGATGAGCGGTGTGTCGTGCCCCTCCTGACGCAGCAGCGCGAGAAACTCGAGGCCCGTGAGGCCCGGCATGCGGTAGTCGGAAATGATCAGATCGACGGCGCCGCCCGACAGTGCCTGGAGCGCCTGCGGGACGTTGTGAGCCGCTACGGCGTGGTGCCCGGCCCGCTCCAGTGAGTCCTGGAGGATCAACCCAATTGCCGGTTCGTCGTCGAGGCAAAGAATCGTCGCCATGATGCGATTTGATGGCCGCGCTCAAGAATCGGCGCTGATACGCCGATACTCCTCCAAGACGCTTTGCGTCTTGCGCTGTAACCCGAAAAAGTCCTGTCTGCAGCCCGGTCCACCGGTCCACCGGTCCACCGGTCCACCGGTCCACCGGTCCACCGGTCCACCGATCCACCGATCCACCGAGTTCCGGATCCACGAGCCAAAACGTCCTCGCAAAGCGCGAGATGCAACGAGCTAGGAGGGGGAGCGGCTCAACTGTTTACAGCACAAGGGGCTCGCTAAGGCGACAGAAAGACCGCCCGATACAAGAGGCATGAGCGACTCGCACCTTGCCACACACGACGACGCACCTGAGCCGTACAGCTGTCTGGTGGACGCGTCAAACATGGTTCTCGAGCTGATTCGGGATCTCGACTTCAAGCGGGGCGGAGAGGTCGCGCCGCGGCTGGCCAGCTTGTACGGCTACGTGGCCGGCGAGCTGCTGAACGTGAACAGCCAGGCGCGCAATCGGCCCGATCCGGTGCTCAAAGCGTAAGTCTGGAACGTTGCGTCCCAACGGCGGCCCGTCTGAATGTGGCCGTCCCCTCAACCGCGCACTTCTCTCGTCGATACTCAGGTCGGAGGCTCAAAGCTGTGCAGATCGATCCGAACTCCACCCCCCAGGCGCCAGACGGCACGTTGTCCGAGGACCTTCACGCGCCTGCCCCGTCAGTCGCGGGTCGGCGAAACAAGAAAGGGCGGAAGTCGGCACCGGCGCGGCCGCGGCAGCATGGAATCGCCGACCTCGCCGACGTCGACGTGACGGAACGGGTCGCCGACGCCGGTTCGTCGGCCGTCATCGAGGGGACCGACTTGGACGCCGTGAAAGATCGTTTGCGGAGCGGGGCGTACAACACACGCGAAGTAGCCGAAGTGATAGCGCGTCGGCTGCTCGCCAGCGGGGATCTTTGATCCTCGCTTCACGCGAGGACAGAGGTCAGCGGGTATGAAGGTTCTGGTTGTCGACGATTCCTCGACGATGCGACGCATCGTCGTCAACGCGCTGAGACGCATCGGCTACGCCGATACGATCGAGGCGCCCGACGGATTGGCCGCGCTGAACCATCTGTCCGCCGGCATCGGTCTCATCATCACGGACTGGAACATGCCCGAGATGAGCGGCCCCGACTTCACGCGGGCCGTGCGCTCGCACCCCCTCGGAAAGTCGGTGCCGATTCTGATGGTGACGACGCGCGGAGCGCGCGAAGAGATCGTCGCCGCGGTGGACGCCGGCGTGACGAGCTACATCCACAAGCCTTTCACGCCCCCCGCGCTCAAGGAGAAGATCGAGCGCGTCCTGGCGGGTGTGGGCGCGGCGGCCTGACATGAGCTCGGCCGACCGCCGCGACGAGCTCCTCTACGAATCGGACGCGGCGCTGCGACTCGTCGATCGCGCGATTCAGGAAATGCGCATGTCCGACGACAACGAGGACGCTGCAGCCGAGGCGGTCTCGATCGCCGCGGGCGACGCACCGGTCGACAGTCAGCAGCTGAACGCGGCAGACTAGACCGGTCGCGCCCGCGGCAACGCTCCCCTGCCGTCGAGCCCGCGGGGAGCACACCTCAGAGTCGGTTGCTGTTATCCTGTGACCAGCGACCCGTGACCTGAGAATCACTTTGCTCATCGCCATCACCGGCTCGAGCGGCATGATCGGATCGGCGCTCGTCCGCTCGCTCGGCGCGAACGGGGCGGGGCATACCGTCCGACGGCTCGTTCGCCGCGCGCCGCGCGCGAGCGACGAAGTGGCGTGGAACCCCGAGCGAAACGTGATCGACGCGAAAGGCCTCGCCGGTATCGACGCGGTCGTCAACCTCGCCGGCGAAAACATCGCGCAGCGCTGGACGCGCGAGTCGAAGCGCCGGATTCGCGAGAGCCGCGTGCAGGCGACCTCGCTCATCGCCGCGACGATGGCAACGCTCTCGCCGCGACCGCGCGTGCTCGTGAGCGGTTCGGCCGTCGGCTACTACGGCGAGCGCGGCGACGAAGTGCTCGACGAGACGAGCAGCGCGGGAAACGATTTCCTGGCTTCCGTGTGCAAGGACTGGGAGGCAGCGACTGCGCCGGCTCGCGACGCCGGCATTCGCGTCGCCATCAGCCGCACCGGCATCGTGCTCGATCGGCGCGGCGGCGCGCTCGCCAAGATGCTCACACCCTTCCGGCTCGGCGTGGGCGGCCATCTGGGGAACGGCCGCCATTGGATGAGCTGGATCGCGATCGCCGACATGGTGCGCGCGCTCCGCTTCCTGGTCGAGCACGACGGGGGGGGCAGCAGGTCCGTTCGACCTCACCGCGCCCAATCCGGTCGACAACGCCGAGTTCACGCGGGTGCTCGCGTCGGTGCTGCATCGTCCGGCGATCTTTCCGGTGCCGCAACTCGCGCTCGAGTTGCTCTACGGACCAATGGCAAAGGGAGCGGCGCTGGCCAGCCAGCGCGCGCTCCCTCGTCAACTACTCGCCAACGGTTTCGACTTCGTGCTGCCGGACCTGCGGGAGGCGCTCGAGTCGGTCGTGCGCCCCCGCCCGGCCGCGGCCTGATCGATCAGGCGATCGCGGCGCTCAACCGGTCGCTGAACACCCGGCTCGCCGTGAGCCGCGTTCCGTCGCGCAGAATCACGACGTACTCGCCGTGGAACCACGGCTCGAGCTCCTTGATGCGGTCGATGTTCACGATCGCCGAGCGGTGGATGCGAACGAAGGTTTTGGGGTCGAGCTTCGCTTCCATGTTCTTCATGCTCTCGCGAAGCAGGTGCCCTTCGTTCTTCGTGTGGATCTTCACGTAGTTGCCGGCCGCCTCGACCCAGTCGATGTCCTCGGAACGCACGAAGAACACGCGGCCGCTGGACTTCACGATGAGGCGCTCCGGGTACTTGCGTTCGTCGCGCAGCTCCTCGAGGAGCGAGACCAGGCGCGAGTCGATCGTCGACGCCCTGTCGTGCAACTGCGTGCGCGCGCGTTCGAGCGCCTTCTCGAAGCGCGCCTGGTCGAACGGCTTGAGCAGGAAGTCGAGCGCGTGGATCTCGAACGCACGGATCGCGTGCGCGTCGTGCGCGGTCACGAAGACGATGGCCGGCACGTGGTCGCGGTCGAGGTTCTCGACGACGTCGAAGCCGTCCATGCCCGGCATCTGGACGTCGAGGAAGACGAGGTCGGGCCGCTCGCGCTCGATGGTCTCGACGGCGCTGGCGCCGTCGGCGCAGGTGCCGACGACTTCGACGTCGGGCTGCTCGGCGAGCAGGGAGGCGACGCGGTCGCGCGCCAGCTCCTCGTCGTCGACGATGAGGGCTCGGATCTTCGTGGTGTCTGTGATGGAGGGAGGGGGAGTCATCAGTCGGCCGCCGTGAGGTCAGGTTCTGAGGGTTGAAACGGAATCGCCATCGTGACGTGGACACCCTGTCCTGGCGCGCCGCGCAGCGAAAAGGTGTGCCGGTCGCCGTACAAGTGCGCGAGCCGCTGGCGCGTGCTCGCCAAGCCGAGTCCTTCCTTGTGGCCGGCGCGCAGTCCGCGGCCGTCGTCCTGGACGTCGCAGCAGAGCATGTCGCCCTCGCGGCGCACCGAAATGGCGATCGCGCCCTGCCCGAGGTCGCCGAAGCCGTGGCGGAACGAGTTCTCGACCAGCGGCTGGAGGAAGAGGTTGGGCACGCGCGCATCGCGCGTCTCGGGTTCGATGTCGATGGACACGCGCAGCCGGTCGCCGAAGCGGAGGCTCATGATCTCGACATAGCGCTGCAGGAAGTCGAGCTCGGACTGGAGCGGCACTTCCTGCGCGCCGATGTTCTGGAGCGACATGCGGAGCAAATCGCTCAGCGCCGCGATCATCGAGTCGGCGCGGCGGACGTCCTTGTGCATGAGCGCCGAGATCGAGTGCAGCGTGTTGAAGAGGAAGTGAGGCTGGAGCTGCATGCGCAGCATGTGGAGCTGCGTCTGCGCGAGACGCGCCTCGAGCTGGGACGCGCGGAGCGCGCGATCCTTCGAGACGCGGTAGTACACGACGGCGTGGTGCACGGTGACCAGCGCGCAGAACACGATCGCATCCACGACGGTCCAAGAGAGCACCGTGTTGCCGAACAACGCGGGGAATCGTCGCAGCGTGGTTCCGGGGGCGATCGCCGCCATGACGATGGAGCAGAGCGCGGCGTGCGTGACGACGAAGGCCGCGAGCGCGGCGACCTGGACGCCCCAATTGCGGAGACGCGGCGAATGTCCCCACACCGGGAAGCGTTTCGCGACGACCATCACCGGCGGCGTGAGGAGCGCCCACGCGTACGTGAAAATCAGCTCCGCGGGAAGAAGGTCGCGCAGCGAGAGGGCCTCGCCCACGAATCGGCTGTAGGCGTAGCGCTCCGCCGAATACAGAATGGCGATCAGCGTCGCGACGCCGAAGAGAATCAGCGTGAAGCTGATCCGCCGCCCGCGCATCACCGACTCGTCCACCGAGCGTGCGAGACCAAAAATCGTGTATTCGCCCGTCTGCGCGATGGAATCCTGCGGGATCGCGGGGGCACGCGTCGCGAACGGGTTGCGCTTCGTGGCCGTGCGGACGGACGAGGCTGTCATCGGCGGGTGGTCAGGGAGCGCGACGGCGAGAACCACTACTACAGAAAACGGTCGGCGGCGGTTTCATCCCCGCCGCCGACCAATTAGACACCACGTCGCGCGAAAGTGTTTTCCCAGCCTGTAGCGTTCTTGTAAAACTCTCAGGCGAACTGCGGCGGACGCTTCTTGTGGAAGTCGGTGGCCTGCTGAAAGGCGTGCGCGACGAGCAGGTTCTTCTCGTCTTGAAAGATGGGGCCCATGATGTACATGGCCGTAGGAAGCGGAATGGTCGGCGGAGGGGGTGCCGCCGGCGCGGCCGCGGAATCCCCGCGCCCCCCGCCAGGCGCGCCGCCGCCGCCCCCGCGTCCGCCTCGACCGCCACCCCCGGCCCCACCGCCCCCACCACCCCCACGACCGAACTGGGGAATGGCAAAGCCGGTCGGGACGACGATCGACGGAGTCCCCGTGATGTTCGTGACCGAAGTGTTCTCTCGCGGAGTAACGAGGACGTCATACTTCGAAAACAGGTCCCACATCTGCTCCATGGCGCGCATACGGATGCGATTGGCGTTCACGTAGTCCACCGCCGGCATGAAGTGCGCGGTGCGGAACGTGTTGGGCCAACTGCTGTACGGCTCCAGCTCCTTTATACGGCCATTCAGCGTGTCGACCTGGAACGCGGCGCCGCACTCGGCGTTCAGGATGATCGTGTCGAGGTACCCGTAGTTCGGCGTCGGCGCGTCGATTGGTTCCGGGCTGGCGCCGAGCGACCGGAGCACCTCGAGGAAGTGCGTCGCCTCGGCGATCGGCGTGGTCGTGCCGTTCACGGTGCGCTCGAAATCCGACTTGATGTAGGCGATCTTGAGCTTCGAGAGCTTCTGGTTCGCGTTCCAGTTGAACGGATAAGCCTTGATCGAGCGGTCGATGCCGTCGGGGCCCTGGATCGCCTCGAATACCAGCGCGCAGTCTTCCGCTGAGCGGCAGATCGGGCCGAGCTTGTCGGTCGTCCACGAGAGCGCCATCGCGCCGGAGCGCGGCACGCGGCCGAACGAGGGGCGGAAACCGGCGACGCCGCACGTGCGCGACGGGGACGTGATGGACCCGTTCGTCTCCGAGCCGATGCTGAAACCAACGCATCCCGCCGCTGTGGCCGACGCCGGTCCGGCCGACGAGCCGCTGGATCCCGTTTCCGGGTTCCAAGGATTGCGCGTGCGCTCCTTCCACCACCGATCTCCCTGCGCGAGCGACCCGAGCGTGAGCTTGGCGACCAGCACGGCGCCGGCGTCGTCGAGGCGCTTCACGACGGTCGCGTCGTAGTCGAACTTTTGATCCTGATACAACCCCGCGCCCCACGTCGTTGGATAGTCGCGCACGGCGAGCAGATCCTTTGCGCCCCACGGGATACCGTGCAGCGGACCGCGATAGTGGCCATGAGCAATCTCTGAATCGAGCACGGACGCCTGTTTGCGGGCGCGCTCCTCGGTCAGGTTGATCACGAAGTGGAGCTGAGGGTCGTACCGTTTGAGCCGCGACAGATACATGTCGGTGAGTTCCGACGGCTTCACCTTGCGCGTACGCACCAGCTCCGAGAGCTGTGCCACCGGCTCGTACGCCAGCTCGTCGAGGCTGCCCGGCCGCGCCATGACGGGCATCTTGGCGCGCACGGCGGGTTCCTTCGTCTTCTTCGCCAGTTCCTTGCCCACGGGAAGCGGGTCGAAGACGATCGTCGGGAACATGCTCATGTCGAGCGGTTCTTTGTGCAGCGTGCCGATCGCGTTGCGCGCCCGACTGAGCCCGTCGGCCATCGCCGCGCGTTCCTCGTCCGAGAACTTGAGCCCGGCCACCTCCTCGGCGGCCGCGATCTGCCCGGCCGTGATCGCGTTTCCTTGCTGCTGGGCAGCTTGCGCCCAGAGGACGCCGGGAAGGAGCGTGCTTCCGAGCCCGATCGAGCCGAAATACGCCATGAACGCGCGCCGATCGTACGTTGTCGTGGGCATGAGAGCGTGGCGAAAGTTGTCGTGCGGCAGGAGAGACTAATCCCTAGCTCTGGGCGAACGCTCCGGCAAGGGATTTCGTTGGCGTGACGCTGTCGCGCGGACCTTGCCCACCGCCTCCTCGCGGGACATGCTAGGCGGACCAACTCTTGCTCGTACTCTGCGCAGGCCAGGCGCACGTGGGAGGCTCGATGAAGGTCGCCGAGATGTTCACCACCAACGCGCATCAGAGTCAGCGCGTCCGGAACGACGAGATCGACCTTTTCGGGCTGACACACCCCGGAAAGAAGCGCACCGAGAACGAGGACCACTTCCTCGCCTGCACGGTGCACCCCGAGGTGATCGTCCACGCGACGAGCCTCCCCAACGTCGACCGGCTCCCGCTGCGCGGAGAATGGCGGGCGACGATCGCGCTGGTCGCGGACGGAGTCGGGGGCAACGCCGACGGCGGACAGGCGTCGCGGATCACGACCGAGACGATCATGCGCTACGTCTCGTCGAGCCTCCAGTCGTATCATGACGCCGGGTCGATGGAGGAGGACGTTTTTCTCGAGTCGCTGCGCGGCGCCGTGATGGAAGCGCATCACGCGGTGCGGGCCGAGGCGAAGCAGCGAGGCGGGCCGAAGCCCATGGCCACGACGCTCACGCTCGGCATCGTCGTGTGGCCGTGGCTCTACGTCGTGCAGCTCGGGGACAGCCGCGCGTACTACTACTGGGACGGCAAGCTGACGCAGGTGACGCGCGATCAAACTGTGGCGCAGGAGCTGGTGGACCAGGGAGTGTTGCCGCGCGACAGACTCGCGTCGTCGCCGTACAGACACGTGCTGTCGCGTGCCGTCGGCGGGGAAGCGGAGGAGGCGATCCCCGAAGTGACGCGCGTACGAATCGATCGCTTCGGTTCCGTCCTCTTGTTCTGCAGCGACGGCCTGACCAAGCACGTGTCCGACGAGGAGATCGCGAGGAAGATCGCCGACAATCCGCGCTCGGAAGACGTCTGCAAGTCGCTGCTCGACCTGGCGCTCGATCGTGGAGGAAGCGACAACATCACCATCGTCGTCGTGCGGCGCCGCATCGTGACGCCGCCTACGGGCACCGCCGCGACTCTCGGCTGACGACGGTAAGACCCGCCGTTGCTCGGAGCCTCGTCTATCTTTCCAGGACGATGCCAATCGTTCCCTTTGAACGGCTCCCGGATGACGCTCGCCTCTGGGTTTTCGCCAGCGACCGCGAGCTGTCCGGCGACGCCGAAGCGGCGGTGCTCGGGACGGTCGACGACTTTCTCGCCGCGTGGAAGGCGCACGGCGTTCCGCTCGTCTGCGCGCGCGACTGGCGCGACAAGCGGTTTCTCGCGATCGGCGTGGACGTGAACGCCGAGAACGCGTCGGGCTGCTCCATCGACGGATTGTTCCGCGCGCTCCAGCAGCTCGAGCGGAGCATCGGCTCGCGCCTCGTCGGCGGCGGTCGCGTGTTCTATCGCACGGCCAACGGGATCGAGACCGCGTCGCGCGACCAATTCGTCGAGCAGGTAAAGCGCGGCGAGGTCGCGAAGACCACGCCGGTGTTCGACACGGGCGTGAGCGCGGCATCGGCGTGGCGGACGCACTTCGAGCAGCCCGCCGGGTCGGCCTGGACGGCGCGCTACTTCGGCTGACTCGGGCGAACGGCTCCCCCCCGCCCGGCCTACATCAACGATCGGATCCAGCCTCCGTCGACGACGATCGACTGGCCGGTGATGTAGCTCGCGCGTTCCGACGCGATGAACGCGGCGAGAGCGGCGAACTCGCGCGGCTCGGCGAGGCGATGCATCGGAATCTCCCGCTCGAAGCGCGCCAGGATCGCCGCCGGCGTGGTGCTCTCCTTCGTCGCGTTCGCGGCGGCCAGCTCTTCGACGCGCTCGGTGCGCGTGTAGCCGGGAACGAGCGTGTTGACCGTCACGCCGTCGGCGGCCACCTCGTTGGCGAGCGTCCGCGAGAAGCCGGTGACCGCGGCGCGGATGCTGTTCGAGAGAATCAGATTGTCGACCGGCTGCTTGGCGGCGATCGACGTGATGTGGATGACGCGCCCCCATCGTCGCTGTCGCATACCCGGTAGCACGACCCGCGTCAGCTCGACGGCGCTCCGCAGCGTCAGATCGACGGCGCGTTGCCACGCGGCCCAGTCGTGCATCTCGAAGACACCGGCCGGCGGGCCGCCGGCGTTGGTGACGACGATGTCCACGCGGCCGAATGCGCTGAGGGCCGCGCTCGAGACGGCGGTGATGCCCTCCGATTGCGATACGTCGGCCGCCGTCGCGCGTACGTCCGCGCCGGTCTGTTTCGCGATCTCGTCGCGCGCGGCCTCGAGCACGTCGCGATTTCGCGCGCAGATCATGAGGTTGGCGCCTTCCGCCGCGAGCTCCTCGGCGACGGCGCGACCCAAACCCTTGCTCGCCGCGACGACGAGCGCGGTCTTGTCCTTGAGCCCGAGGTCCATGTGAGAGGCCGCGGCCTATTTCCGCAGGTACGCGTCCGTCTTGTTGAGCCAGTCCTGCCGCGGCGGATCGAAGATGTCCACGTCGAGCGTGTCCTCGAGCGCTTCAGCCTTGTGCGGCACCATCGACGGGATGTGCAGCACTTCACCCGCGCGAACGACGAGCGTCTGCGACTCGTCCTCGCCGATCCAGAAGCGGAGGGCGCCCTCGAGGATGTACGTGAGCTGCTCGTTTTCGTGCGTGTGCTTGGGGACGATGCAGCCCTTCTTCAGGTAGACGTGCGCGAGCATCATCCGGTCGCCGGTGATGAGCTTCCGGTCGAGCAACGGCGACACGGTCTCGCGCGGGATCTCGTCCCACTTGTAATAGGTGACGGTGCGTGCGGCGGTGGTTGTCATGGGATCAGCCGTAGAGGTGTGGGTATGACTCGGGTAACGCTGCCGCCGAACGCGGCCCGTCGCAAGCGATAGACCCCCGTCACGACGCGAGCTTCGCGTTGAGCTGGATGTCGACGTTGCCCTTGAGGGCGCGCGACACGGGGCAGGTGTCTCGTGCCTGCGCGGCGATCTTCTGGAAGGTCGCGTCGTCGATCGACGGCACGACCGCGTTCACCTCGAGCTCGATGCGCGTGATCGTGAACGCGTCGTTCACGCGCTCGACCGTACACTTGGCGGACGTGTCGACGCTCGTCGGCGGGGTTCCGTTTCGCTCGAGGGCGCCGCTGAACGCCATGCTGTAGCACGCCGCTTCCGCGGCGGCGAGCATTTCCTCCGGATTCGACCCCTCACCGGACTCGAACCGCGAGCTGAACGAGTATTCTGCGCTCAAGCCGGTCGCGGTACTGAACGTTCCCGTGCCGCCCTTGAGTCCACCTTCCCATCGTGCCTTCGCACCGCGTGTCGGCATCTCAGTTCCCCTGTCGTGTCGTGCCATTGGTGAATCGCGGCGACAGCACCGTCGACGCGGCTTGACGCCGTTCAAGGCCCGCCATTGAATCCGGGACGATGAACGACGTTCCTCCCGAGTCTCCTCCCGCGTCCGCGAAACGGCTGCCGCCCACCATCGAGCGCGTGCTGTCGCGATTTCGCGCGATGAGTCGCGAGGAAAAGATGCAGACCCTGGTCTACTACTCCAAGAAGCTCGAGCCAGTCCCGGAAAGGTTTCGCGAGCTCGATCGGGCGCAATTCGCCGTGCCGGAGTGCCAAACGCCGGTGGAGCTGTACCCGGAATTCCGCGACGGCAACCTGCACTTCTACGCCGAGCTCGACGTCAAGCAGTCGCCGACCGTGGCCGCGTTTCTTGCCATTCTGTTTTCCGCGATCAACGACCAGCCACCGGGCACGACCCTGGCGATTCCGGGCGACTTCGTGCATCACGTGATGGAGGGAATCGGATTGTCGGGGCGCGAGGTAGGACTCAACGCGATGGTCGCGCGGATCAAGCGCCACGCGGAGCGGGCGGCGGTCGAGAAAGGGGCAGCATGACGATGACCGAAGCCGAGCTCGACGACGCGCTCTCGTCGCCGCGGCGGGAGACCGAGGCGGCGCTCGCCGCCTGTCCGGGCGACGTCATCGTCCTCGGCGCCGGCGGCAAGATGGGGCCGACGCTCGCGCGCATGGCACGCCGCGCCGCGCGTGACTCCCGGCGCGTGATGGCGGTGTCGCGATGGTCGTCGGCCGACGCGCGGCGGCGCCTCGAGGACGCGGGCGTCGCAACCGTGTCCGCGGACCTCCTCGATCATGACGCGGTCACGAAGCTGCCCGACGCACCGAACGTGATCTTCATGGCGGGGCAGAAGTTCGGAACGACGGATTCGCCCGAGCTCACGTGGGGCATGAACGCCCTCGTACCGGCGTACTGCGCCGATCGGTACCGTAACTCGCGCATCGTCGCTTTCTCCACGGGGAACGTGTACGCGCTCACGCCGATCGCGTCCGGCGGATCGCGCGAGACCGACCAGCTCGCGCCAGTCGGCGAGTACGCGGCGTCGTGCCTCGCGCGCGAGCGAATGTTCGAGATGGCGTCGCGCGCGAACGGGACGCGCGTGTCGATCCTTCGCCTCAACTACGCGATCGATCTGCGGTACGGCGTGCTCGTCGACATCGCGCTCAAGGTATTTCGCTCGGAGCCGGTTTCGGTGGAGATGGGGTACGTGAACGTCATCTGGCAGGGCGACGCCAATCGGATCGCGCTGGAGTCGCTGCCGCTCGCCAGCGCGCCGCCGTTCGTCCTCAATTTGACGGGAAGCGAGACGCTCTCCGTCAGAGAGCTGGCCGCGTGGTTCGGCGAGCGTTTCCGAAAGGCGCCGCGCTTCACCGGCTCGGAGCGAGCGGACGCGCTGCTGAGCAATACGAGCCGGCTTCAATCGTCGTTCGCGCCCGCGTCGGTCGGCGTGGACGAGCTGCGCACACGGGTTGCCGAGTGGATCGAGCGCGGCGGACCCCTTCTCGGAAAACCGACCAAGTTCGAGACGCGCGATGGCAACTTCTAAGAGCGCCAGGCCCTCGGCGGCCGCGGCTCCGGCGCACAGCGTGCGCGAGCATCTTCGCGCCGGCCAGGTGATTCCGGCGCATCCCCTCGCGCTCACCGAGTCGCGCTCACTCGACGAAGCGCGCCAGCGAGGTCTCACGCGCTACTACATCGACGCCGGCGCCGGCGGCGTGGCCGTTGGCGTGCACACGACGCAGTTCGCCATCCGAGACTCGGGAGTCGGTCTCCTCCGTCCCGTGCTCGAGTTGGCGATCGACGAGGCGCGCGCCAACGCCGCAACCGACAGAACCTTCGCGATGATCGCCGGCGTGTGCGGGCCGACCGGTCAGGCATCCGGCGAGGCCGAACTGGCGGCGGCACTCGGCTACGACGCCGGGCTTCTCAGCCTCGGCGGCCTGGGAAACGCGAGCGACGACGAGCTCCTCGCGCATTGCCGCACGATCGCCGAGATCATTCCGTTGTTCGGCTTCTATCTGCAGCCGGCCGTCGGCGGGCGCGTGCTCTCGTATCGGTTCTGGCGTGAGTTCGCCGAGATCCCGAATGTCTGGGCGATAAAAATCGCGCCGTTCAACCGCTATCAGACGATCGATGTGGTGCGGGCTGTCGTCGAGGCGGGTAGGGACGACGTCGCGCTGTACACGGGCAACGACGACAACATCGTCGCCGATCTGCTCACGCCGTTCCCGATCAGCGTCGGCGGCACGACCGTGCTGCGATGGATCGACGGCGGGCTGCTCGGCCAGTGGGCGGTGTGGACCCGCGGGGCCGTCGCGTTGCTCGCGGCGATCAAGGATGCGCGGGCGTCCGGCGAATACGGTCCCACGCTGCTCTCACACGGCGCCGCGCTGACCGACGCCAACTCCGCGGTGTTCGACGCCGCCAACGGGTTCGCCGGCTGCATTCCGGGAATCCACGAGGCGCTGCGCCGCCAGGGATTGCTCGACGGAGTCTGGTGTCTGGATCCCGACGAGGTGTTGTCGCCGGGGCAGGCCGACGAGATCACGCGAGTCGAGCGTAGCTACCCCGAAGTGACTGATGCGGGACAGCCGGACGGCTTGACGGCTTGACGGCTGTAGCCGTCTCGCTGTCCAGCCGATTAGCCGTCCAGCCCTCGGACTACCTGTTCGCCTCTCCCGGTTCCGCGCTCGTCACGGCGAGCTTCGTCGCCATCGGACCTTGGTGGATCACGGTGCGCGTCGGGAGCGCGAACTGCACGTTCTCCGATGCGAAGCGGCGGATGACCTCGAGGTTGATCGCCTGCTGGACGTCCATGTAGCGCTTGTAGTCCGGATCGAGGACGAAGTACACGGCTTCGATCCGGATCGACGCGTCGCCGAAGCCCGCCACGTGACACCGGTCGAACTTGACGGGCGACTGCGCCGTGATGATCTGCTCGAGGATCGACGGCAGGCGTTGTAGCGCATCGGGCGGCGTGTCGAACGCCATCTCGAGACGGAAGACCACGCGGCGCTGGTACATCCGCTTGAAGTTGTGCAGCCGGCTCTTGAGCAGATCGGCGTTGCCGATGATCACCTGTTCGCCGGTGATGCTGCGCACGCGCGTCGTCTTGAGACCGATGTGCTCGACGACCCCCGTCACGTCGCCAATCCCGATCGAGTCGCCCACGTCGAACGGCTTGTCGAACACGATCGACAGCGAGGCGAGAACGTCGCCCAAGATGTTCTGCACGGCGAGCGCGATCGCGATGCCGCCGATGCCGAGCCCCGTGATCAGCGTCGTGACGTGCAGGCCGAACGACCACTCCAGCGCGCCGAGCACGATGAGCGTCCAGAGCAGGACTTTCGCGGCGACGCCGATCGCGCTGATCATCGTGACGCTCGCGCGGTCGTTGCTCGCCGTGCGGTTCATCGCGTAGTGCTTGACCCAGAACGCGATGGCCGCCGCGCCCCACAGCGCCGTCTGCCAGAGGAAGACCAGCTTGCCGAACGGGCCGAGCACCAACTCGATGCGCGGCGGCAGCGTGAGCTGCGCCACGCCCGACATCAACGCGAAAACGGCGATCACCCACGCGCGCGTCTTGGCGATCAGCTCCACGGCCATGTCGTCGACATGGTTCGTGGTGCGCGCGGCGATCGCGCCGATGCGCTTCACGAGCAATCCGCGCAGCGCGATTCCGACCACGAACACGACGCCGGCAACGATCGCCGCCGTCATCCACTCGCGCAGAGTGTTGTAGTTATAGAGGTCGGACAGGTACTGGAGCGCGCGCATTCGGTCGCCGGAGAGACGACCAATGATAATTCAAACCGGAGGGCGCGCGCTGCCGTCGGTCAGGGCTTGCTGTGCGCCCGCGCGGAGTCGATCGTGCCGCCGAGGATGGCGACGATCTGCCGCATCTCGGCGGGCATCGTGCCGTCGTCGGCGCGAACCGTCTTGGTGACGCCCTCGAACGTGACGCGCAGCGTGTACTCGAACATGTCCGCGGCGCCGTGGGTCGTGCCATAGTCGTCGTGCAACTGCGCCGGCGTCAGGCTCCAGACGACGCTGAACAGCGAGTCCGCGGCGGCCGCGGACATGACTCCGGAGGCCGAATCCATCGGGGCGGGACAGGTCGGACCGCACAGATGCCGGCGCGAATAGGCGAAGGATCGGTCGTCGTGGGCGGCGCGCCACGTCGTCGAGAGCGCCGCGATTCCGCCCTCCGCGGTGAGCTCGATGTGCGCGCCGTTCAACGTTCCGAAGGCATCGACCGGGCGGGACGGCGTCGCCGGGGCGGAGGAGCTATGGGCACACGCTGCGATCGCGAGCGCGGCAGCGAGTACGACGAAGGAAGTTCTCATGCGGTATGTTGGGGCCGTGACTGTCATACACCAGCGTAACCACGTCGATGCATTCGCGGTCACCGCTCCCGGTCTCGAGGCGATCTGCGCCGGTGAGGCGGTGGCTTTGGGTGTGCGCCCAACGGTCGGAGAAGGCGGCGTCGCGTGGCGCGGATCGATGGAATCGGTGGCCCGCGCGAACCTGTGGCTGCGGGCGGCGAGCCGCGTACTCGTGCGAGTCGCCGAGTTCAAAGCGAGCGAGTTCTTCGAGCTGGAGCTCGCCGCTCGGCGGCTGGCGTGGGCTCGTTTCCTGACGCCCGGATCCACGGTTCGATTTCGCGTCACGTGCAAGAAGTCGAAGCTCTACCACAGCGACGCGGTCGCGCAGCGACTCGCCGACGCGGTCACGCGGTGCGTGCCGGGGGTGAAGGTCGTCACGAGCAAGTCGGCGGACGAAGGCGGGGACGAGGGAGGAGGCGATGCGGAGCGGGAGCAGTTGTTCGTCGTCCGTCTCTTTCACGACGTGTGCACGGTGAGCGCGGACACGTCCGGCGCGCTGCTGCACCGGCGGGGGTATCGCCAACAGCTCGCCAAGGCGCCGCTTCGCGAGACGATCGCCGCCGCCATGCTACTCGGCGCAGGCTGGCCGGGTGACGCGCCGCTCGTCGATCCGATGTGCGGCTCGGGAACGATCGCGATCGAAGCGGCGCGGATGGCGCGACGAATCGCGCCCGGACGCGATCGTGAATTCGGCTTTCGAGCCTGGCCCGAGTTCGACGCGAGTGTGTGGGCAAGGCTCGTCGACGAGGCGCGTTCAGGTGAGTTGCCGCGGGCGGCCGCCCCTATCGCGGCGTCGGACCGCGACGCGGGCGCGATCGCCGCGGCGCGCGCGAACGCGACGCGCGCCGGAGTGGGGAGCGACGTCTCGTTCACCGTCGCGCCGATTTCCGCGCTCGAGCCGCCGCGGGGCGAGGGTTGGCTCATCTCGAACCCACCCTATGGCGTGCGCGTGGGCGAGCGCGATCGTCTCCGGAATCTCTATGCCCAGCTCGGCAACGTCGCGCGCGCGAAACTCGCGGGATGGACGGTCGGGTTTCTTCTTGCCGACCGGCGGCTCGAGAGTCAGATCGGGTTGGAGCTGCGCGAGTGCTTCGCGACACGGAACGGCGGCATCCCCGTTCGCATGATGGTGGGTGCCGTCGGCGAAAGCACTTCGAGCTGAAGCGATGCCGGGCGGTGGGGAGTCGCCGGATTCTTGCAGATCAAGGCGGTACAGGACAGCTTGAATCGAGCGGTCACCAGGCCGCGGCCCATCGCCAGCGTCCACCCGGCCGGAGGCATTTGATGCGACAAGTCGCACGATTCATGGTGCTGGCCGCGGCCGTTCTCGTCAGCGGTTGCGCCTCCCGTCTCAAGACGGGCGAGGTTCGCGACCACGGTACGCTGACGAAGGAGCAGATCGCGGAAAGTCATTTCACGACCGCGTATGACGCCGTGGAGGCGCTCCGCTCGAATTGGCTGCAGGCGCGCGGGACGGACAGTTTCCAGACCCCGAGCGAGGTGCTGGTCTACCTGGACAACACGCGGCTCGGCGGGACCGACAGATTGCGGGAAATCGCGGCGAACACCATCGTTTACATGCGCTTCTACGACGGCGTGGCGGCAACCGGGCGGTGGGGAATCGGGCATGCGGCGGGGGTCATCTATGTCTCGACTCACCCGGCCGGCACCGACCCCGCGCCCCCATCACAGGGGCTAGATCTGGTTCAATGACAAAGGGTTGCGGCGTATTTTGGCGCGCCAGAAGACATCTGGTGACCGTATCTATCGCCAGCATCGCCGGCGCAGTCGGACCGGCGGCGGCGCGGGCCCAGACGGCGCCACTTCCATATGTAACTCCGGTCGAAGGGGCCGGGCGATTCCCGCTCATCGCCGCCAACCACGCGACGCGCCTCGTCGTGAGCCCCGCGGACTTCGCCGGCGTCCAGCGCGCCGCGCGCGACCTGGCGAGCGACCTCGGACACGTGAGCGGCGGCGCCCCCGTGGTCACCGTGGACTCGGTGATTCCGGCGCGCGCTCGCACGGTGATCGTCGCCGGCACGCTGGGGCACAACGCGTTCATCGACCAGCTCGTCCGCGACCGCAAGCTCGACGTCTCGCGCGTCGAGGGGCACTGGGAGACATTCCTCATTCAAATCGTCGAACGGCCGACGGCCGACGTCGATCACGCGTTGATCATCGCGGGCAGCGACAAGCGCGGGACGATCTTCGGGCTGTACGACGTCTCGGCGTCGATCGGCGTGTCGCCGTGGACGTGGTGGGCCGACGTGCCCATACGCCGTCGGTCGGATCTCTATGTCCTTCCCGGCGCCCACAGCGAAGGCGAGCCCGCGGTGAAGTACCGCGGGATCTTCCTCAACGACGAGGCGCCGGCCCTCACCGGATGGGCGAAGGAGAGGTTCGGGGGAATCAACCACAAGTTCTACGAGAAGGTCTTCGAGCTGATCCTGCGGCTCAAAGGCAACTACCTGTGGCCGGCGATGTGGGGCAACGCGTTCAACGACGACGACAAGGTCGACCCGCAGCTCGCCGACGACTACGGGATCGTGATGGGGACGTCGCATCACGAGCCGATGCTCCGCGCGCAACAGGAATGGAAGCGCTACGGCAAGGGCGATTGGAACTACGAGCACAACGACTCGACGCTGCGCGCGTTCTGGGCCGACGGCATCCGCAACATGGGGTCGCACGAGAGCATCGTCACCATCGGGATGCGCGGCGACGGCGACATGCCGATGACCACCGGCAGCAACATCCAGCTGCTCGAGCGCATCGTGCGCGATCAGCGCGCGATCATCGAGTCGGTCACGAAGAAGCCCGCGTCGGAGACGCCCCAGGACTGGGCGCTCTACAAGGAAGTGCAGGACTACTACGACAAGGGCATGCGCGTGCCCGACGACGTCACGCTGCTCTTTTCCGACGACAACTGGGGAAACATCCGGCGCCTCCCCTCGCGCGCCGACACGGCTCGCGCCGGCGGCTTCGGGATCTACTACCATTTCGACTACGTCGGCGGGCCGCGCAACTACAAGTGGATCAACACGAATCCGATCGGGCGCGTCTGGGAGCAGATGCACCTGGCGTACGAGTACGGCGCGCGCCGCATCTGGATCGTGAACGTCGGCGACCTGAAGCCGATGGAATTCCCGATCTCGTTCTTCCTCGACTACGCGTGGCACCCGAACCGCATTCCGGCCGCGAGCCTTCCGGCGTATACGCGCCGCTGGGCCGCGCAGCAGTTCGGCTTTGAGCGATCGACGGAGATCGGTGAGATCATCTCGAAGACATTGGATTTCGCGGGCCGGCGCAAGCCGGAGCTGCTCGACACGCTCACCTACAGCCTCACGAACTACCGGGAGGCGGAGCGCGTCGTCGCGTCGTACGACTCGCTGCTTTCGGTGGCGACGAAAACCGAAGCCAAGTTGCCGCCGAGCGCGCACGACGCGTACTACGAGCTGGTGCTGCACCCGATCGAGGCCGCGGCGACTCTGAACAAGCTGTACGTCACGGTCGCGCGAAACCGCATGTACGCGGCGCAGTGGCGCGCGGCGACGAACGATCTCGCCGACAGCGCGCGCCGGCTATTCGACAAGGACGCCGCGATCACCAGCTACTACAACACGAAGTTGGCGGGCGGGAAGTGGGATCACATGATGGATCAGACGCACATCGGCTACACGTACTGGCAGGAGCCGCGAAAGAACACGATGCCGCGCGTCGACACCATCCCGCTGCCGATTGCGGCCGAGATGGGAGTCGCGGTCGTCGAGGAGAACCGCGCGCCGCCGCCGCGCGGGCTGGTCGCGTCACGCGAGCTCTCGTTGCCGGAGTTCGACCCGTATACGCGGCCGACCTACCACATCGACGTCTACGATCGAGGCAAGACCGCGTTCCCGTTCACGGCGGCGGCGGCAGAACCGTGGGTCCACGTGTCGCCGGCCAAAGGCACCGTCACGAAGGAGAAACGGCTTTCGGTCAGCGTCGATTGGAAAAAGGCGCCCGTCGGCGCGCATCGCGTGCCCATCACCATCACCGGACCGAAGGGCGCGAAAACCGTCGTGCAGGCGCCGGTCGACAATCCCTCTTCGCCGGCGCGCGACTCCGTATCAGGGTTCATCGAAACGAATGGGCTCATCGCGATCGACGCCGAGCATTTCTCGCGTGAGGTAGCGCCGACCCCGTTCAACTGGCTGCGCGTACCGAACCTCGGGCGCACCGGCGCCGCGATCACACCGATCCCGGTCACGTCGCCGAGCGTGACGCCCGGCGGCAACTCGCCGCGGCTCGAGTACGACCTGTTCATGTTCGACAGCGGCACGGTGCAGGTGCACGCCTACCTCTCGCCGACGCTCAACTTCACGGGTTCGGCCACGGGACTGCGGTACGCGATCTCGATCGACGGCGAGCCGCCGCAGATCGTGAACGCTTGGCCCGACACCGCGCAACGGACGTGGGAGCGCGCCGTCGCCGACAACATTCTGAAGCCGGTATCGTCTCACACGCTCGCGCGGCCGGGCCGACACGTGCTGAAGTTCTGGATGGTGGATCCGGGCGTCGTGCTGCAACGACTCGTCGTTTCGCCGCGACCGCTCCCGGCGTCGTACCTCGGCCCGCCCGAGAGCTACAATCGCTGGACGCCGACCAAGCAGTCGACCGTCGGGGGCGACGATAGTCGCGAAGGAAGCGCGGACGGCGACGTCGCGCCGGCCGACGCCCGACGCACGCCGCCGCTCGCCCGCTTCGACTGGTTCGAGTACGAAGGTCACGACAGCGTTTACAAGACGCTCACGCCGCGCCCCGATCAATTTCTCAATCCGATTCTCGCCGGCTTCTATCCCGACCCCAGCATCACGCGCGCCGGCGACGCGTACTACCTCGTCACGTCGAGCTTCGTGTACTACCCGGGCGTTCCGATCTTCCGCAGCACCGATCTCGTGCACTGGACGCAGATCGGGAGCGTGCTCGACCGGCCGTCGCTGCTGCACGTGGACAGCGCGGGAATCTCGCGCGGCATCTTCGCGCCGGTGATCCGCTACCACGACGGCACGTTCTACATGATCACCACCCTCATCGATCGCGGCGGCAACTTCATCGTCACGGCGAAGAATCCGGCCGGCCCGTGGTCCGATCCGATCTGGTTGCGCGAAGTCGACGGCATCGATCCCTCGCTCTTCTTCGACGACGACGGCCGAGCGTACATCACGAACAACGGTCCGCCGGTCGAGGCGCCGTTGTACGAAGGGCACCGCGCGATCTGGGTGCAGGAGTACGACGTTGCCGGCAAGAAGATGATCGGGCCGAGGTCGGTGATCGTGAACGGCGGCGTGGACATCGCCAAGAAGCCCATCTGGATCGAGGCGCCGCACATTCTCAAGGTGAAAGGGCAGTACTACCTGATCTGCGCGGAGGGAGGCACGGCGGATCAACACTCCGAGGTCGTGTTTCGCGCGTCGTCGCCGCTCGGCCCGTATACCCCGTACGGCGGCAATCCCATTCTCACGCAGCGCCATCTCGATCCGTCGCGCGCGTTCCCGGTGACGTCGACCGGCCACGCCGATTTCGTCGAGACGCAGAACGGCGAGTGGTGGGCCGTCTTCCTCGGCACGCGTCCGTACGCCAACGACACGTACAACATCGGGCGCGAGACGTTCTTGCTGCCGGTACGCTGGGTCGACGGTTGGCCGGTGATCCTCTCGGGCAACGAAACGGTTCCGTACGCGCTGACGCGACCGAACCTGCCCGCGAGCACGGCACCGGTTCCGATGGGCGGCGGCAACTTCAGCGTTCGCGACGACTTCTCCGAGAAGTCGCTGGCGAAATACTGGACCTTCATGCGGACCGTGCGCCAGCCGTGGTACGACCTGACGTCGATGCAGGGCTGGCTGACGATTCAAGCGCGCAGCGAGGACATCAGCGGACCGGGGCAGCCGTCGTTCGTCGGGCGGCGGCAGCAGCATATCGTGGCGACCGCGTCGACGGCGATGCGATTCGATCCCGAGCGGCCGGGCGACAAGGCCGGTCTCGTCGCGTTCCAGAACGAGTCGCACCACTACTTCGTCGGCGTCGTGCGGTCCGGAGATTCCACGGTCGTGCGGGTCGAGATGTCCGACGGCGCGCGCGTGAAGGACAGCGTGCTCGCGAGCGCGTCGCGCGGCCTGCCGCCGGGCGGCACCGTCTTTCTCAAGATCGACGCGCGGGGGGGACGATACGATTTCTATTTCGCCCGTCGCCCGGGCGAATGGATCCCGTTGCTGCTCGACGCCGACGGGACGATCCTCAGCACGAAGCACGCGGGTGGTTTCGTCGGCACCATGTTGGGCATGTACGCGTACGCCTCTCCGTGAGCGGGGCCGCCGGGGAACGTTTCACGCTGGCGAATCGCGACGGCGTCGAGATCGACTTCGTCGCGCGCGGCGGGACGATCATGTCGATTCGAGTGCCCGATCGGGATGGGCGAGTCGCGGACGTCGTTCCGGGCTTCGACACGGCCGAGGAGTACGCGGGCGACACGCGCTACATGGGCGGATTGATCGGCCGCTTCGCGAACCGCATCGCCAACGGCCGGTTCTCCCTCGACGGCGTCGAGTACTCGCTCCCGCTGAATGACGGTGAGAATCACATGCACGGCGGGCCGTGCGGCTTCTTCGCCAGAACCTGGCGGGTCGCGCCCTTTCAACACCAAGGCGTGACCGGCGCGGTGCTGGCGCTGGAGAGCGACGCGGGGGATCAGGGCTTCCCCGGGCGGCTTCTCACGCGCGTCCTATACGCCCTCGGCGACGACAACGCGTTCACCGTGTCGTACAGCGCCGTCACCGACGCGCCTACGGTGGTGAACCTCACGCAGCATTCGTACTTCAATCTCTCGGGCCACGACGCGGGCGACATCCTCGGGCACGAGCTGGAGGTCGACGCAACGTACGTGACACCGGTCGACGAGCGAATGATTCCCACCGGCGCGTTTCGAGGCGTCCGTGGATCGGCGTTCGATTTCCTGTCCGCGCGCCGCATCGGAGGGGGCGACCGCATCGACGACGACGAGCAGCTCCGGATCGCCGGCGGCTACGACCACAATTTCGTGCTCAACCACCCGCTCGATCCCGCCCGCCGCGGCGCGCCGGCGTTCGCGGCTCGCCTGCGGGATCCCACGAGCGGTCGCACGCTGGAGATCTCCACGACGGAGCCGGGGCTCCAGGTGTGCTCCGGCAACGTGCTCGATCGCGGCCGACCGGGCAAAGGCGGCTACCAGTATCCGCGGCACGCGGCGGTCGCGCTCGAGACGCAGCACTTTCCCGATTCGCCGAACCAGCCGCAGTTTCCGTCGACCGTGCTCCGGCCCGGCGAGGAATTCCTCTCTACGACCGTCTACCGATTCTCCACGACATGAGACGACCCGGCTCGACGCTCCGCGCGTTCGGAATGACCGTACTGTTTGCGTGGCCGCTCACGGTTCAAGCCCAGCGCGCCACGCCGCCGTACCTCGACCAGTCACTCTCGTTCGAGGTACGCGCCAAGGATCTGGTGTCGCACATGACGCTCGAGGAAAAGGTGGCGCAGATGAACGACGTCGCGCCGGCGATCCCCCGCCTCGGCGTGCCCGAATACAACTGGTGGAACGAAGCCTTGCACGGCGTCGCCCGCTCGGGTCTCGCCACGGTATTTCCGCAAGCCATCGGGCTCGCCGCGACGTGGAACGACAGCCTCATGCTGCGCATCGCGACCGTCATCTCCGACGAGGCGCGGGCCAAATACCACGACTACATCGCCCACGACAGCCATCAACGCTACCAGGGGCTCACGTTCTGGTCGCCCAACATCAACCTCTTTCGCGACCCGCGTTGGGGCCGCGGCCAGGAGACGTACGGTGAGGATCCGTATCTCACCGGCACGATGGGCGTGCAGTTCATCCGCGGCTTGCAGGGGAACGACCCAAAGTATCTGAAGACCGTGTCGACCGTGAAGCACTTCGCGGTGCACAGCGGACCGGAGCCCGAGCGCCACACGTTCGACGCGGTGGTGAGCGAACGCGACCTGCGCGAGAGCTACCTGCCGCACTTCGAGATGGGGATCAAGGACGGCGGCGCGTACTCGCTCATGTGCGCCTACAACAGCATCGACGGCAAACCCGCGTGCGCGAGCGACATGCTGCTGCGCGACATTCTGCGCGACGAGTGGAAGTTCCCGGGCTACATCGTGAGCGACTGCGGCGCGATCGACGACATTCACCGGCGTCACAAGTACGCTGCTACGCCGGCCCAAGCGGCGGCCGACGGCGTGAAGACCGGCACGGATCTCGAGTGCTCCATCACCTCGGCCAACTCCTCGCGGACGTACACGCCGAGTCTGCCGGACGCGGTTCACCAGGGGCTGATCGGCGAGGCGCAGATCGACTCGTCGGTGTATCGACTGTTCCTGGCGCGGTTCAAGCTCGGGATGTTCGACGACCAGTCGAAGGTGCGGTGGGCGAGCATCCCGATCAGCGATCTGGATTCGCCGATGCATCACACGCTCGCGTTGCACGCCGCGCGCGAGTCGATCGTGCTGCTCAAGAACGAGCGCAACACGCTGCCGTTGTCGAAGAGTGTGAAGACCGTTGCGGTGATCGGCCCCAATGCCGATCAATGGAGAATGCTGCTCGGCAATTACAACGGAATGCCGTCGGATCCGATCACGCCGCTGCGCGGCATTCGCGAAGCCTTGCCGGAGGCGCGCGTGCTGTACGCCGTCGGCTCGGATCTGGCCGACGGGTTTCCGGTGCTGGACGTCGTTCCGACGAAAGCGCTGTCGTCGCGCGACGGCAAGCCCGGGCTGACCGCCGAGTACTTCAAGTCGCAGCAGCTCGACGGGGCGCCGCTGTTCACCCGGGTGGACCCGTCGGTCGACGCGAATTGGAAGGACGGCGCGCCGCGCGCCGACATGAATCCCGACGACTTCGCCATCCGGTGGTCCGGCACGCTCCGCGCGCCGGCGACGGGCACGTACAGGCTTGGCCTGGTCGGCACGGTGAAGTTCCGCCTCTACCTCGACGACAGCTTGATCACGCAGTCCGTGTATCCATCGCACGACGGCGAGTTTCCTGATGCTCGTCTGTCGCAGGCCGCGCCGCTCACGTTGCAAGCCGGCCAGTCGTACCGCGTCCGCGTCGAAGCGCAGGAGACGTACGGCCTCGCCGATCTCCAGTTCGTCTGGTCGGCGCCGCACGACGCGCTCGAAGCCGAGGCGCTCGACGCGGCGCGCCAGGCCGACGCCGTCGTGCTGGTGCTCGGGCTCACCGCCCGGCTCGAGGGCGAGGAGATGCCCGTGCAGATCGACGGATTTCGCGGCGGGGATCGCACGAGCCTCGACCTTCCGGCGCCTCAGGAACGATTGATGGAGAAGGTCGTCGCGCTCGGAAAGCCGACGGTGCTCGTCCTGATGAGCGGGAGCGCCGTGGCGGTGAACTGGGCGCAGGACCACGTGCCGGCGATCGTCGAGGCGTGGTATCCGGGCCAGGCGTCGGGCACGGCGATCGCCGACGTGCTGTTCGGCGACTACAACCCGGCGGGCCGATTGCCGGTGACGTTCTACAAAAGTGTGAACGACCTGCCGCCGTTCGACGACTACAAGATGGCGGGCCGCACGTACCGGTTCTTCAACGGCGCGCCGCTCTATCCCTTCGGGTTCGGGCTGAGCTACACGACGTTCGCGTACAAGAACATTCGTACGTCGGCCGAGTCGATGGCGAAGGACGGATCGGTGACGGTGAGCGTGGACGTGACGAACACCGGCACGCGCGCGGGCGACGAAGTGGTGCAGCTGTACGTGCGGCACGAAGGATCATCGGTCGAGCGGCCGAAGCAGGATCTGCGCGGCTACATGAGAGTGTCGCTCGCCCCCGGTGAGACGAAGACGGTCACGATGCCAGTCAGCGCGAAATCACTAGCGTACTGGAACGCGGGCGAACATCGGTGGGTGGTTGAAGGCGAACCGATTCGCCTGAGGGTGGGGGCTTCGTCCGCGGATATCCGGTTGGAGAAGTCGGTGCGCGTGAACTGAATCGCTCGACTCGGACCTTACGCCCAATGCCGTGCTGATGGGCACCAACTTCTTCGCCGCCCCCGTCGTCTTCGGGTCGCTCGTCGCGGTCGGCCTCACCGTAGCGGCCTCGATCACCACGGGTAGGCCATGAACACGCGGACAATCATCGAGCAGTACTTCGAGCACCTGAAGGCGAAGAGCGGCTGGGAAACGTTTCTCGCCGACGACATGGTCTTCAACAGCTTCGCCAGCCCGCCCAGGGAAGTGCGCGGCAAGGCCGCGTACCTCGAGTCCACGAAGCGCTTCTACGGTTCGATCCAGTCTATGGAAGTGCGGCAGCTCACGGTCGAGGGCGACCGCGCGGTGGCCCTCACGCGGTACCGATTGCGTGGACCGGCCGGGGATTTCACGAGCGACGTCGCCGAAGCGTTCGGCGTCGAGGGCGGCAAGATCAACTCGCTCGGGATCTACTTCGACACGGCGCCGTTCCCGAAGTAATCGGCGGCACTCCGCCTAGTCCGAACCCAGGACGTCGTCATCCGGATCAGGGATTTGATGGCGCGACGTTCGTTCGTAGCGTCGAAGGCGTAGCGAACGAAGCAACAATCTTACGGCGCCTGCATCGGCGTACTCACCGCGTTGTATGTCGCCTTTCGAGAATACGAGTCGTCGAACAACAGCGCCTGCCCATACCCCGGGAAGGTGGTGTTCACCCACGACTCGCCGTCGTTCAACCCCCACACGACCATTGCTTCGCACGCCGACACGGCGAGGCACGCCGCGGTGATATTCGTGAACCCCTGATTCTGCGCGGCCAGCTCCGCGGATGTCGCGCCCGGCGTGCGGACGCGGATGTCGAGCTCCGTGATGTGGATCTTGAGCCCGAGCGCGGCGAAGCGATTGAACGTCGCGATGAGCGTTTCCTTGGACGGAACACCGGTCGCATCGGCGTTCACCTGAAAGTGCGCCTGGAACCCGATGCCGTCGATCGGAATGCCGCGCGCCTTCATGCCGCTGATGCGCGCGAACACCGAGTCCTGCTTCAAGCCAGGCGTTTCGAGGTTGTAGTCGTTGTAGAAGAGCAGCGCCGCCGGGTCGGCGGCGCGCGCTTCCTGAAACGCAAGATCGATGTAGCCCGCGCCGAGTGTCGCCGCCCACGGCGATCCGGTCACGCGCAGCGAACCGGTGCCGTCGTTGAACGCCTCGTTGACGACGTCCCAGGCGAGGATCTTTCCCTTGTAGTGGCCGACGACGCTGTCGATGTGCTCCTTGAGCACGACCTTGAGCGTCTCGGCGTCCCAGGTGGTGTTCGTCAGCCACGCGGGATTCTGTTGATACCAGACGAGCGTATGGCCGCGCACCTTCATGCCGTTCGATTGGGCGAAGGCGACCATCGCGTCGGGGTTCGCCCACCGGTACGAGTAGCGCGAGTCGCGGTGGATCGAGCTCCACT
Organism: uncultured Gemmatimonadaceae bacterium; assembly: GCA_963736315.1. Taxonomy (GTDB): domain Bacteria; phylum Gemmatimonadota; class Gemmatimonadetes; order Gemmatimonadales; family Gemmatimonadaceae; genus JAQBQB01. Next base: position 1,811,394 of record CAVTOB010000003.1, read on the forward strand.
TCATGACGTTGCCGGCGACGATCAGGTTGAACTCGCGCGCGACGACGGCGTCGTACGCCGCCGGATTCGCGCCGAAGAACGTCGCGTCGACCGAGACGCCGAACGAACGGCCTTTCGCCGAAGCCAGGCCGCGCAGCGTCGTCGTCGCCACGATGCACTTCGCCTGCGTGGGATCCTGCTGGCACGTCTTCTCGCCCGGCGTCGTCGTGCCGGAGTCGCTACCGCCGCTCCCACAGGCGACAAGGATCAGGGCCGCGAGCGCGGCCGCCAATCCGAAAACCGCGCGCCTCACGACACCGGATGGTTGTCCGGATCCCACCGATGGATGGAGTCGGCGACGCCCTGCAGATGCTTCCGCATGCGCTCGACACCGACCGCTTCGTCGCGGTTCTCCAGTGACTCGAGGATGGCAAGATGTTCGCGGTGGTCGCGATCGCGCGAGCCGAAAATGCCGAGGATGAGACGCTGTTCTTCGGTGAAGAGGTCGCGCAGGACGTCCAGCAGCTGGAGCAGCACCGTGTTGCCGGACGCGATGGCAATCTGGCGGTGGAACCCCATGTTCGTCTCGTTCAGCACGACGTCGTTGTCGAAGTTGTCGCCGGCCTGCTTGAGCAGCCGCCGCATCTCGACCAGGTCGTCGAGCGTGGCGTTCTTCACGGCCTCGGCGACGGACTTCATCTCGAGCGGCATGCGCGTGTCGATGAGGTCCAGCAGAAGCTTCTTGGTGACCGTGCCGGGGTAATCCGGGCTCGCCAGGACGAGAACTTCCTCGCTGCGGCTCACGTAGACGCCGGACCCGTGGCGAATTTCGACGATGCCCATCGTCTCCAACTTCTTGAGCGCTTCGCGGATCGTCGGGTGGCCGACGCTGAACCGCTTGGCCATCTCCATGATCGGCGGCAGGCGGTCGCCTTGTCCGTAGTCGCCCTTTTGTATCATGCCGCGGATCCGCTGCGCGAGCTTGTCGGACAGGCTCTGCTTCAGGACCGGCGCGAATGCGTCTCTCATTTGGCCTCCAGTGGGCGGTGCCTACCGCGCTACGGCGCGGGCGGCGACCGACATCACCGCGTCGAACGCCGGTTTCGGGCGATCGGCGCGGTCGAACAACAACGGATAGCTGGTCCGCCCGGGGACGGGCCAATTGTTGAGCCACGAGTCGCCATCGCCGACGCCCCAGAAGGTAACGCGGTCGATGACGTTCCGATGGGATACAAAAACACGAAACAGGTCGGCGTACCGCGCGGCGAGCGCGTGCTGCACCGAGTCGGGTAGCCCGGCGGCGTACGGGTTCGCCGCTGCCGACGCCTGACCTCGCGTGGCGACGTCGGCGCTCTGACTCCGCGTCGCCGGCGGAAGGACGTCGACGTCGAGCTCCGTGATGTTGACCTTCACGCCCGTGCCGCTCAGCGCGCGGATGGTCGAGTCGACCTGCGCCACGCTCGGCCAGTCCATCTTGTCGTGGCTCTGCGAGCCCACGGCGTAAATCGGAATGCCCGCCGCCTGCAAGCGCTTCACCAGCGCGACCGCGCCGTTGCGCTTCGGCGCGTTGTCGAGCGAGTAGTCGTTGTAGTAGAGCTGCGCATCCGGGTCGGCCTCGTGCGCGAACTGGAACGCCTTCACGAGATAGTCCTCGCCTATCACCGTATACCACGGCGAACGACGAAGCGACCCGTCATCGTTGAGCGCTTCGTTCACCACGTCCCAGCCCTTGATGCGCCCCTTGTAGCGACCGACCACGGTGAAGATGTGGTCGCGCATCCGGGCGAGGAGCGTGTCCCGGCCCACGGGAACTCCGGCCGCGTCCTGGAACACCCAGCGAGGCACCTGGCTGTGCCACACCAGCGTGTGGCCGACGACGAACATCCCGTTTCGAGTCCCGAACTCGACGTACCGGTCGGCTGCCGAGAAGTCGTACACGCCGAGCCGCGGGTGCACGTTCTCCCACTTCAGCGCGTTCTCGGGCGTGATCGTGTTGAATTGATGCGCGATGAGCGCCGCGCCGAGCGAGTCGCGATTGGTGAATTGACGCTCGTTCACCGCCGCGCCGATCCGAAAGGAGCTCGCGAAAGCGTCCTTGAGCGACGACGGCGCGCCGCCGCTCGACGTCATCCCGCGGTGCGTGCACGCGCCAATGGCAATGACCAAGACCGCCGGAGCGAGCCTCACGCGACGGAGCTCATTTGACGACCGCAAGGGATCCCTCCGCGCCAATGACTGTTCCCGGCGCCGCCACACCGCCATACGATCGGCGACGCTGTTCCAGCTCGGTCGCCATCTGCTCGTTGACCGAGCGCGTGATTCGATAGAACACGAGACAGCCGACGACGACGCAGAGGCAGAGGGCCGGATACACGCTCGCCGTGAGCCGGATGCCCATCAGCGCGTGCTCGGTCTGCGTCGCGTTCGCGCGATAGCCGTAGCCCGACAGCAGCCAACCCTCGATCGCGCCGCCGAGGCTCAGGCCCGTTTTCAGCCCGAAGAGGATCGTCGCGAAGACGACCCCCGTCGTGCGACGCCCGGTCTTCCATTCCGCGTAGTCGGCGACGTCGGCGAACATCGCCCAGATGAGCGGAATCGTCGGCGCGTACGACAGCGCGCGGACGAGCTCGAGCCCGAACGTCGCGCCGATCGCGCCGGCGGGGAGCAAAACGAAGCCGGCGAGGAAGATCGTCGTGAGCGAGAACCCCGCGAGCGCAACGGCCCGTTTGCCAAACCGCTTCGCGAGGTATGTGGACAAGATGACGCCGACGACGGTGACCGCCTGGCTGGCGATGTTGAACAGGCTGAACCCGACCGACGCGATGTTCGTGTGATCGGCGTTGAGGATCAGCCCGAGCACGTTCATCACGTAGTGGCCGCCATCGGGCTGCGCGGCCGTCGCCTGCGGCAAGCCGACGCGCTGGATGAACTCCGCGAGCCGCGCCTGGTCGACGTAGTAGCTGAAGTAGTAGAACATCGTGCCGCCGCGCATCGCCACGAAGACGAAGTGCGCGAGCGTGAGCACGAACATCGCGATCCATGGCCCGTTGGCGAGCAGATTCTTGAGGTCCCTCCGCGCGTCCGACCGCTGCTGCGGCGGCGGCTGAATGCGTTCGCGCGTCGTCGCGAAGGTGATGACGAAGCACACGACACATACGGCCGCCCAGAGCGTCATCGTCATACGCCAGCCGACGGCGTTGTTCCCGTGCCCGAACTTGGCGACGAGCGGCAGCGTGAATCCACCGACGATCAACTGGGCCAGCATGGCGGCGACGAAGCGGTATGACGAGAGCGACGTCCGCTCGTTCGAGTCGCCGGTCATGACGCCGCTCAGCGCCGAGTACGGCGTGTTGTTCGCCGAGTAGAGCGTCATGAGCGCGATGTTCGTGAACGCGACCCAGGCGATCGTCCCGGCGTGGCCGAAGCCCGGCACGGTGTACGCGAGCACCATGACGACGGCCCACGGCACCGCGGTCCAGAGCACCCACGGGCGGAATTTCCCCCAGCGCGTGTTCGTGCGGTCGGCGAGCACGCCCATCATCGGATCGAAGAACGCGTCCCACAACCGGCCGACGAGCAGCATCGTGCCGGCGAGGCCGGCGGCGACGCCCATCGTGTCGGTGTAGAAGTTCAGCTGGAACAGAATCATCGTCATGAAGACGAAGTTGGCCGCGGCGTCGCCGAGGCTGTATCCAGCCTTCTCGATGAAGGGGAGTCGCTCCGTGGAACGTGACGCGGCCATGTCGCGACCTCTCAGGAATGCGGCGTGTGGGCGCCGTCGACGCGGAGCACGACGGTCGTGAGATCTTCGTCGCGCGACGAGGTGCCGACCATGACGCGAAATTCGCCGGGCTCGACGACTCGCCGCATGGCGACGTCGTAGAACGCCAGCGCGCTCGAGTCGATAGGAATCGCGACCGTGGTCGATTCGCCGGGCGCGAGCCGCACCTTGGCGAACCCCTTGAGCTCCTTCACCGGCCGGGTCACGGAGCTGACGACGTCACGGATGTACATCTGAACCACTTCGGTGCCGGCACGCCCGCCGGTGTTCGTCACGTCGACGCGAACGGTGGTCGATCCATCGCGTGGGATCACGGCGTGGTCGAGGCGAACGTTCGCCAGCGCGAAGCTCGTGTAGCTCAGCCCAAAGCCGAACGCGTAGAGCGGCGAGACGTCGTCGAACAGATAGCCTCGCCGCGCCGACGGCTTGTGATTGTAGAACGCGGGCACGTGCCCGGCGGATCGCGCCACGGTGATCGGCAGCTTGCCGCCCGGATTGTTCTCGCCGAACAGCGTCTCGGCGACGGCGCGTCCGTTTTCCTGTCCGAGATACCAGCACTCGAGAATCGCCGGAACTTTCTTGGTGAGATGCACGAATGAAAGCGGCCGGCCGTTGAAGACCACCGCGACGACCGGCTTTCCCGTGCCGACCATCGCGTCGACGAGCTCGTTCTGCCGGCCGAGCAGCTCGAGGCTCGCCCGGTCGCCCATGTGGCGCAGATTCCACGCTTCGCGCGACGTCTGCTCGTTACCGCCGATGGCCAGCACGATCACGTCGGCCTTCTTGGCGACCTTCACCGCTTGCGTGATCTGCTTGCGATCCTCGGCGGGATCGCTGGCGATGACTTCGTCCGCGTTCCAGGAGCCGCCGAGCGTGATCTTGCAGCCCTCGCTGTAGAGGACCTGCGCGTGATCGCCGACGAGATCGCGGATGCCCTGCAGCACGGTGACGTCGTACTTCGGGACGCCGCTGTAGCCGCCGAGCAGGCTGCGATTCGCGTTGGGGCCGATGACCGCGATCGTGCTCACCGACCGAAGGTCGAGCGGAAGCAGGTCGCCGTCGTTCTCGAGCAGCGTGATCGTTTCGCGCGCGGCTTGCAGCGCCAGTTGGCGATGTTCGTCGCTGCCGACGACGCGGTCCGCTTCGTCCGGATCGACGTACGGATCGTCGAACAGGCCGAGCGCGAACTTCGCGCCCAGCATCGGGGCGACGAGGTCGTCCAGCTCGCGTTCGGCGAGCGTGCCATCGCGAACGAGGTCGGTGAGATGGAGATAGCAGTCGGGTTCGGGCAGTTCGATGTTCACGCCGGCGCGGACGGCCAGCAGGCAAGCCTCGCGCTTGTCGTGCGCCACGTGGTGGCCGTGCGTCTCGGGCCGATCGGAGAGCTCCCAGATCGCGTAGTAGTCGGAGACGACGAAGCCGCCGAAGCCCCACTCGTCGCGCAGGACGTCGCGCAGCAGCCAGCGATTCGCGTGCGACGGGACGCCGTCCACTTCGTTGTACGACGCCATCACGCTGAGCGCGCCCCGCCCCGCGTCGCGGATCGCCGCCTCGAACGTCGAGAGAAACGTTTCGCGGAGGACGCGCAGCGAGACGTTGGCCGGGGCGCAGTTCATCCCGGACTCGGGTTCGCCGTGGGCGACGAAGTGCTTGAGCGTGGCGATGACGCGCGTCTTGTCCTTGAAGGACGCGTCGCCCTGAAAGCCACGCACGGCGGCGATTCCCATTCGCGACACGAGGTAGGGATCTTCGCCGAACGTTTCCTCGACGCGCCCCCAGCGCGGGTCGCGCGCGACGTCGACGACCGGTGTGAGCGCCTGATGCGTGCCCCGGACGCGCGCCTCGAGCGCCGTCATCGCGTACAACGATTCGGCGAGCGCCGGATTGAACGTCGCGGCGAGACCGATGGGCTGCGGAAAGCTCGTCGCGCCCGGGGCGGCGTGCCCGTGCAAGCACTCCTCGTGGAAGATCACCGGGACGCCGAGGCGGCTTTCCTCGAGGAAGAACTTCTGAATGGCGTTGGTGAGGTCGGCCTGTTGCCGCGCCGTTCTGCCGCCGCCCGCGTCGCTCGGCCGGCCGACCTGTCCGATGCCGTTGCCGTGTCCGAACGAGGCGCGCGCCTTGTCGGGATCGAACTCGCCGTGCGAGTCGACCAGCGTCGTGGCCTTCTGCTGCCAGACGCACATCATCTGGGCCGCCTTCTCCTCGAGCGTCATGCGCGAGAGCAGGTCGGCGACCCGCTGCTCCACCGTCAGCGAGGCGTCCTGGTACGGCGCGCCGCTGACGGTGGAGCTCATCCCTTCCATGCGCGTCAGTACCCCGGGTTCTGCGGGTACTTCGGTCCGATGAGTACGCCGTCGATCTGCGACTGCGGAATCGGCCGCAGCGCGTGCTTGAGCGCCACGTTCACGGCGTGCGGGTTGAACTTCTTGACGCGATCCACGAAGTATTGCGGGCCGACGCGAGCGAGGTCGTACCAGCGGGTGAACTCGCCCGCCAACTCGCGTTCCCGCTCTTCCATGATGTAGTCGATGTTCATCTGGGCGGCGGTCACGTTGTAGTCGTTCTTGTGCGCCGCGCTTGCCGCGCGGACGTGCAACACGTTGATCATCTGCGCCGCTTCGGCCGTGTTGCCGAGCTGCACGTCGGCCTCCGCGGCGACGAGGTAGATCTCGCCGAGGCGGATGATCGCCTCCACCTTGCCGCCCTCCTGCGCCGTGAGGTTGGCGCGCAGGTTGTCCTGATATTTCTTGAGCGACGGGTACATCTGCCAGTTGAAGTGACCGTCGTTTGCGTTGTTGCGATCGCCGCAGTAGGTGGCCGCGGTCGGCTGCGCGACCTGGTCGGTCGGGCAGGGCGTGAGGATCATGAACGGCTTGCTCTGACGGAGCGTCTGCGGCACGCCGAAGGGGTAGTACACCGCGGCCGTATCACCGATGTTGACCGTGCCGTTGCTCGTGCAGTTCTCCGTCGCTCCTCCGGCCACACACGAACCGGCCGCGTTCTTGACGCCGCCCACCGTGGCGATCCAAGTGGTCTGGAAGGTCGCGTCGAAGCGCGTGTCGAGAATGTCGTTCGGGCCCGGTGCGGTCGTTGGTGTGCTGAAGTACTTGTTCCAGAGACTCAGCTCGTACGGTGTCGGCATGAGTCGGCGGAACGGGCGGCCGTTGTTCACGTCGCGCGGCGTTCCCTGCCAGACGCCGTTGTTGTCGTACCGTCCGAGGAAAATCAGGTGCAGGTAGTTGTACTCGTTGTCGGCATCCACGTTCGTGGCGGCGTAGACGCCGTTCGGTCCGAACTGCACGGTGAAGATGAATTCCTTCCGGTTTCCCTGATAGCCGGTGTTTTCGCAGTACCCCGTGCGCCCCGGGTCGGCCGGCCGCGCGACGCAAAATAGATCCGCGAAGACCGGCTCGAGCGAGTATGTGCCGGAGCTGATGACCGCCTTCGCGTCGGTGAGCGCCGCCTGGAAGTCGGCCTGTTTGCTCGGCGAGTAGTCCTTGTAGGCGCGGGTGAGATAGACCTTGGACCGCAGCGCCTGCGCGGCGCCCTTGGTCGCCCGCCCGAAGTCGGCCTGCGTTACCGGGAGCATGGTGAAGGCCGAATCGAGATCGGCGATGATCGCCTTGTACACGTCGGCCGCTGGATCACGTACTGCGCTCTGCTGCACGCCCTTGTTCTCGTGCAACGAGAGCGTGACGTCGCCGAACTGCTGCACGAGCGTGAAGTAGTTGAGCGCGCGCAGGAAGTGCGCTTCGCCGAGGAGCGAATTCTTGAGCGCGGCGGAGATGCCTTGCGCGTCGGGCCCGCGATCGAGCGCCGCGTTGAGCGTGTTGATCGCCTGATACGCGGGGTTCCACGTGTTGGCGAGCGGCGCGACGCCGCTGTTCAACCCGCCGCCATAGCTGTCGAAGTCCTTGTTATTGGACCCGGACTGGTCGGCGGCCATCCACGTGTCGGTGCCGACCTGGGTGAGCGACAGCAACTGCTCGCGGCCGTAGAAGCCGCGCAGTTGGGCGTAGCTGGCGATGACCGCGGAGTTGAGACCGTCGGGTGTGGAGTAATACGCGCTGCTCACGCCGGTGATCAGTTTTTCGTCGAGATTGACGCATCCAAAGGCTCCGGCAACGAGCCCCAGCGTCACGGTCGACATCAGTATGCGCTTCATCTGAATAGTCTCGTGTGTGATAGGGAGTCGTTTACCAGACGATGTTCGTGCCGAGGAGGAGCGTTCGCAGCGTCGGAACGGCGCCGCCCAGCTCGGGATCGATGCCGACGTAGTCCGTGTGGATGTACGGGTCCTGCGCCGTGAAGTAGAAACGCAGGCTGTGAAGACCGAAGCGCTGCGCGTCGCGCGCGTTCAGCGTGTAGCCCGCCGTGATGTTGCGGATGCGCCAGTGCGATCCATCGGTGTACAGGCGCGTCGCCGCGTACTGGCGATCCACGCCGCCGGTGGTCGGAGCCTGGTTCTTGTTGGTCGGATTCGTCGGGGTCCAGTAGTCCATGTCGGCGATGTTGCCGAAGCGGCCGAAATAGCTGCGCGGCGTGCCGTCGATGAACATGTAGTTCCACTTCGCCGTCACGAGAGCGGACAGATCGAAGTTGTGGTAGGTGATCCTGTTGGACATGCTGCCGGTCCAACCGGGATAGCTGTCGCCGATGATCGTACGGTCGTTGGCGTCGATCTTCCCGTCTTTGTTGACGTCGGCCACTCGCGGATCGCCCGGCTTGAACGTGCTGCCGGTGGCGTTGAAGCCCTTCATGGCGACGGAGTCCGCGTACTGCCAGACGCCGACGTACTTGTAGTCGTAGAACAGGCGCCGGTTCGGATCCGAGTTGATGTTGATCGGCGATCCGACGAACCAGCCGTTGCCGGCGTCGGACGTCGCGCCGCTGGCGAGAGCGACGATCTGGTTCTTGTTCGTGGACCAGTTGAAGTCGCTCGTCCAGGTGAGGCCGCGCCAGTTCTGCAGGTTCACCGTCGTGAACGAAACCTCATACCCGGTGTTCTTCGTCGACCCCACGTTCTGGAGCGTCGAGTTGAAGCCCGACGTCACCGGCAACAGCTCCGTCAACAGCAGGTCGTGCGTCTTCATGTTGTACCAGTCGAACGTGCCGGAGATGCGGCTGTCGAACAGCGCGTAATCCAGGCCGACGTCCTTCTGATCGGTGCGCTCCCAGGAGAGATCCGGATTCGGAATCGACCCCGGCTTGTAACCCTGAACGCGTGTACCGCCGAACGTGTAGATGCGCGCCTGCAGCGTGCCTTCGGTCTGATATGGCGAGATCGCCGTATTGCCCGTCGATCCGTAGCTGCCGCGAAGCTTGAGCGCGCTCAGCGACCTGAATTTCCGGAAGAACGGCTCGTCGCCCACCTGCCACGCGACACCCACCGACGGGAACGTCGCCCACTTGTGGCCCGGCGCGAGACGGCTCGAACCGTCGGAGCGAATGGTTCCCGAGAGTGAGTAGCGGTCGAACAACGTGTAGTTCACGCGAGCCATGTACGACTGGAGCGCCCACTGCGAGATCCGGCTCACTTCGTTGCCGGCCGTGCCCGACCCGAGGTCGTACCAGAGCTGCGTCGGGTACGGAAGATTCGACGCGTAGAGTGAGTCTTTCGTGAAATGGTCCTTCTGGACGCTGTAGAGGCCCGTGATGTCGAACTGATGGATCCCGCCGAGCGTCTTGTTCAGCCGCAGGATGTTGTCGAGCGTGTAGGTGAAGTCTTCCTGATTGAAATCGCCGGCCTGCGGCGGTTGCCCCTGGTTCGTGCTGTTGGCGCCGAGATTGGCGCAGGTGCCGTGGGTCCACGGGCCGTTGTAACAACCGTCGTTGAGCGCGGTATAGTCGGGCCCGAAGTTCATTCGGTACGTGAGCCCGTTCGCGATGTTCAGCTCCGCGTACGCCGAACCGAAGACACGATTGACGACCTGCTGCCGAGTGACCGACTGCGACTCGAGCACCGGGTTGATATTCAGGATGTCGTCGTCGGGTCGCGGATCCAGCAGGCCGGCCGAATCCGGGTTGGTGTAATTCGTCGGCTTTCCGATCGGCGTCATCGCCAGCGCGTAGCCATACGCCCCGCCGCCTTCGCCTTGATCCGTGACGATGCGCGACGTGCTCGCCGTGAGACCGACGCGCAGGCGATCCGACGTGTGGTCGAGTGTGGCGAACGCCGATCCGCGCGTGTATCCCTGCCCGGGGATCAGCCCCTGCTGTCCGAAATAGTTGCCGTTGAGGGCGTATCGTGTGTCGCCGGAGCCGCCGTTCGCGCCGCCCTGCAGGCTGCGTTGTAGCCCGGTGCGCAGCACCGCCTTCTGCCAATCCGTCGAGATGTTGTTCTTGATCGCGAGCTGCTGCTTCGCCGTGAAGATCCTGGCGATGCTCGTGTCCTGTCCATTCTGCGCCGCCCCGTCCTTCATGTACTGCACGTACTGCTGCAGGTTCATCATCGGGATGAGCCGGACGGGCGCCTGGTTCCCGTAATACATGTCGGCGGTGAACTGCGTGTGAATGCCGTCCAGACCGCCCTTCTTCGTCGTGACGAGGATGACGCCGTTCGCGCCGCGGCTGCCGTAGATCGCCGTCGCCGCCGCGTCCTTGAGGATGTCGATCGACTCGATCATGGCGGGGTTGAAGTCCTGAATCCCGCCGCCGAGCGGCACGCCGTCGACGACGTACAACGGCTCGTTGCTCGCCGTCAGCGACCTGACGCCGCGGATTCGAACGTTCATGGCGGCGCCGGGCTCGTTGCTCGACGCGACGATCTCGACGCCGGCCACGTGGCCCTGCAGCGCCTTCATCGGGTCGCTGGTCGGAATGTCGTGGAGCTGCGCCGCGCTCACGGTGCTGAACGAGCCGGTGACGATGCGCCGCTCCTGCTCGCCGTACCCCGTCACGACCATCGGTGTGAGCTCGGTGGCGGCCGGCGTCAGCGAGAAGTTGACGCTCGCCGATTGTCCGGCGACCACTTGAACCGTCGTCGTCGACGAGCCGAAGCCGATGCCGCGCGCCTGCACGTTGTGGGCGCCGGTAGGAACGTTGGCGATTGTGAAGCGCCCCGCGGTGTCCGACACCGCGCCCCGGTTCATACCGGAAACCGAGACGTTGATGCTCGGCAGCGGGCGCCCGTCGGTCGAGGTCACCTTACCGACAATCCGTCCGCCAGTTTGTGCCGTGGCAACGGCTGCGGTCGCGAAGAGCGCGAGGACCGCAAGGAGAATCCGGCGTCCCATCAGTCGTTCCTCCGAGAGTGAGAATTCGTGCGACAGGGGAGAGCGGACAGCAACTGCGCTCGGGGCGACAAGGTCCCCGGCCCGAGCGCCGCGTGTGGGAGTTCGCGCGCTGCGGTGAGCTACCGTGGGGTGGAGTTGCGCGTCCTCGAGGTCCGAGCCGACTTCGTGCCCAGTGGTGATCCGACTGCAAAGTCATCATATCACACAATGGCCACACGATTTTACGGCCGCTGTCGTGCCTGTCAAGACCGCTCGGGACACCTCACCAAAGCTGGCCGACGGGCCCATTCCCTCGCGATCCCAGTGTCGCCAAGGCGCTGGAAAGCGATTGGTGACACACAGTTGGGCCCGAAACAGCGGCCCTCTAGCCGCGCGGAATGCCGAAAAGCGACAGGTCGATTGCGGCGGCCATCAGCCGGTAACCCGCGGCGCTCGGGTGGAGATGATCCCCTCCGTCGACATCCGCGCGCAACCGGCTCGGGTCGGCTGGGTCTCGCGTCGCGGCGTCGAAATCGACGACGGCGTCGTACGCGCCGCTCGTCCGAATCCAATCGTTCACGGTCGAGCGGGCGGCCTCGTGTTCGCGAGACGAGTACTGCGATCCGCCGAACGGCATCACCGTGGCGCCGTAAACTTTGATTCCGCGTGCGTGCGCACGCCGAATCATGTCGCCGTAAGCATCGATCAGATGCCGCGCGACCGACGCCGACGAATCCGGACGCGAGCCGCCGATGTCATTCACGCCGTCGCACACGATCACCCAGCGCACGCGCGACTGAGAGAGAACGTCGCGGTCGAACCGAGCCAACGCCGTCGGACCGAGCCCGCCTCGGACGACCGCATTGCCGCCGATTCCCGCGTTGAGCACGGCGACATTCGGGCGTCCGCCCGCGGCCCCGGCGAGACGACGCGCGAGATCGTCAGGCCAACGGTCGTTCATGTCGTTCGTCGAGCCCCGTCCATCGGCGATCGAATTCCCAATGATTGCCACGGCGCCGGCGGCGCTCGATCGCACTTCCGCGCCGCTGATCACGTACCAGTGCAGCGTCGAGGCGGCACCGGTGAGGTTCGCGGCCGAAACCTGGTTTCCCGGCACGATGAACGACGTCGTCCGCGAGCCCGGGTGCCCTGTCAGCCCACTCGGCGCGCGCGTCAGATAGAGCGTGATCGCAATGTCGGAGAAGGCGTCGGCCGAAAACGAAATCGGGTCCGACGTCGCCGCCTCGCCGCGCGAGAGCGTCAGCGACTCGCGTCCGCCGAAACGCAGCGCGACGTCGGTCGATGGGTCGATCGCGTCGCGTGAGGCGGCGCGCGCGACGTGGGCCGCCTCGATCTCCAACGGTCCGTCGCCGAATTCGTTCGACAGTCGAAATCGCCACCGCGTGCCGCCGAGCGACGGATGGATGCGCTGCCGCAGCGTGTTTCCCGAGAGCCCCGGTGCGGGCGGCATGTTGGCGGGTTCGGTGAGCTGCGGGGCCGCCTCCCACGCGCCGGTCCATTCAGGCCCTGAGTCACTCCCTCTGTGAAATCGCCCGCAAGAGGCGCCAATGCTCGCGGCGATCGTAAGGGCCACCGTCGCACGCCGCGTGGGTGAGCCGCTCCACCGATGTCGAGTGAGACGTGATAGATCCATCGCTCTCTCCTCAGTGGATGCCGGCCATGAGCCGCAACAGGCCGTCCTGCGTCGCGCCGCGCGCGGCCATCTCGCCGACGAGTCGGCCGCTTCGCAGCACGAGAATCCGCGTCGACAGGCTGAGGAGCTCGGGAAGCTCGCTCGAGATCAGCAGCACACCCGAGCCTTTCGCCGCGAGCTCGCCGATCAGCGCATGGATCTCCGCCTTCGCGCCGACATCTACGCCGCGCGTGGGCTCGTCGAGGATGAGGATCTTGGCGTTCGCCGCGAGCCAGCGCGCGAGCACGATCTTCTGCTGGTTGCCGCCGGAGAGTCCGGCGACCGGCGCATCGATGTCGGGTGCGCGGACTCGCAACATATGAAAGTGCCGCTCGACGAGCGCGCGCTCCTCCGACTGCCTGAGCCAGGTAAAACGCGAGAGGCGGTCGAGCAGTGGAAGCGAGGTGTTCCGCCGCCCGCTCTCCGAGAGCACGAGCCCCTGTCGCTTGCGATCTTCGGGCACGAGCGCGATGCCGAGCTGGATCGCGTCGGCCGGATTCGAGATGCGCGCGTCACGGCCGGAGATGCGCACGCGACCGCCCGTTCGCGCCCGCGCGCCGAAAATCGTCTCGGCCACATCCGAGCGCCCCGCGCCGACGAGTCCCGCGAGACCAACCACTTCGCCCGCATGGACGGAGAAGGAGACATCCTCGAAGCGTCCGTCGGATGACAAGTGCTCGACGCGCAGCAACTCCTCGCGTTCGGGCTCCGCGGCATTCGCATCCTTCGCCGGTCGTCCGAAATACGCGGCGACGGGCCGGCCGATCATGAGTTGCACGAGGTCGGGTTCGCGCAGGTCGGCCGCGGGTCTCGTCGCCACGTGGCGGCCGTCGCGCAGCACGGAAATCGTGTCGCAAAGGCGATAGACCTCCGCCATTCGGTGTGACACGTAGATGCACGTGACGCCACGCGATTTGAGCTGCGCGATCAACTCGTACAGCCGTTCGGCTTCGACCTGGCTCAGGCTGCTCGTCGGCTCGTCGAAGACGATGATGCGCGCGCCGCCGCCGACCGCCACCGCGATCTGAACGACCTGTTGCTGCGCGATCGGCAATTCGCCGAGGCGGCGCGTGACGTCCAGGTCGGCGCCCCCCCCGATCGCCGCGAGCATCTCGCGGGCGCGTCGCGCGACGGCGCGCCGGTCCACGAGGCCGCGCGAAACGGGCAGCGCCCCGAGGCAGAGATTTTCGGCCACCGAAAGGTTCTCGCAGAAGGCGAGTTCCTGGTGCACCATACCCACGCCCGCGGCGAACGCGTCGCGCGGTCCCGCGAAGCGCATCTCGCGATCGTTCACGAAGAGCCGTCCTTCTTCGGGCGGGTAGATCCCGGCGAGAATTTTTCCGAGCGTGCTCTTGCCCGCGCCGTTCTCTCCGCAGAGCGCATGGCACGAGCCGGCGGCAACGCTGAGCGTGACGTCGGTGAGCGCTTGAACGCCCGGGAATCGCTTCGTGATTCCCTCGAAGCGGACCGCCCCGCCCGCGCCGACGCTCACGGCGATTCACCGGTGATGGCGGCGCGTCCGGCGAGCCGTTTCGCCGTCAGTCGAGTGCTCGACTGGTCGACGACGACGGCAAGAATGATCGCGCAGCCGATGACGATCCACTCGTAGTTCTGGTCGAAGTGCAGCGTGCGGATGGATTGGCGAATGAGCACGATGAGGAGCGCGCCGAGCGTCGCGCCGAGCGCGCTGCCACGCCCGCCGACGAGGCTCGCGCCGCCCACGACGGCCGACGCGATGACGTACAGCTCGTAGCCCTGCGCGTCGCCCGACGACGCCGATCCGTAGAAGCTCGCGCCGAGGAACGCGGCGAATCCCGCCGTGAGCCCGGCGACGACGAACACGCCGACCTGAATCCGTCGAAGCGAGAGTCCGGCGAACCGGCTCGCTTCGATGTTGCCGCCGAAGGCGAAGATGTGGCGGCCCATGACGGTGCGCGCGAGATAGATCGTGCCGATCACGCAGCAGGCGAGCATCGCCAGCATCGGCACCGGGTAGAGCCCGCCGCGCAGGCCGAGCGACGCCTTGGCCACGTGCGTGAGCGTCGGCGGAACGAGGATGCTCAGCGCGCGGGTCGCGACGAACGCGATGCCGCGCAGGATCCACATCGTACCGAGTGTGACGATGAACGGATGCACGCGCAGCCCGACGACCAGCGCGCCGTTCAACAATCCGCTCACGAGGCCGACGCCCACGCAGGCGATCAGCCCGACGATCGTCGTCGTCGCGGGGCTCATCGGCCCCAACGCGCGCAGGAGCAGCGCCATCGACACGCCGGAGAGCGCGTACACCGAGCCGACCGAGAGGTCGATGCCGCCGGAGATGATGACGACCGTCGCGCCGATCGCCATGATGGCGAAGAACGTCGCGTCGGTGGCGGTCTGAATGAGGGTGTACGAGTTCCAGAAATTGTTGACCGTGTGACCCGACAACGGATCGACGTGCGATCCGGCGAGCACGGTCAGCGCGATCGCGAGCGCGACGAGGACGAGAACGAGTCCGGCCTCCTGCAGGCCGAGCAGATGTCGAAGGACTCGTCGCATGTGTCGGGGCGAGAGGCGGCGGATCAGCGCCTTGAATCTGCGCCCGGATGCGCGGCGTGGAAGGCCTCGCGGAAACGCCGGTATGGCTCGTCGTACGCCGCGTGGGCCCCCGGCGCCGGCTGCTCGGCGGGCGCCCGCTGCAACGTCGCCGCGGCGGCCGCCGCGAGGTTCGGGAATGCGCCGGCTCCGACCGCCGCGAGGAGCGCCGCGCCGTAGGCCGGCCCCTCCTCGCGATTGACCGTGCACACCGGAAGGCCGAACACGTCGCACTGCATCCGCCGCAGGAAACCAACGCGCGCGCCGCCGCCGGTGAGGAGCATATGGTTGGGCACGACGCCCAGCTCCTGAAGAATCGTCACCGAATCGCGGAGCGCGAAGCACACGCCCTCGATCACGGCGCGCGTGACGTGCGCGCGCGAATGGGCGAGGCTCAGGCCGAGGATCGCGCCACGGGCCGTCGCGTCGCGATGCGGCGTTCGCTCGCCTTGGAGATACGGCAGAAACGTCACGCCTTCCGCGCCGGGAGGAATGCCCATCGCCTCCGCGTTGAGCCGTTCGTTCGCCTGGCCCGTGCTCGTGAGGTCGCGCGCGAGTTGGTCGCGATACCAGGCGAACGCGCCGCCCGCCGAGAGAACGACGCCCATCAGGTACCAAACGCCTGGCACGACGTGGCAGAAGGTGTGCGCGCGGAGCGTGGGATCGACGCGCGGCTCGGACATCGGAGCGAGCACGGTGCCCGACGTTCCCCAGCTCGATACCGCTTCGCCCGGCGCGATCGCGCCGACGCCGGCCGCGCCGCACGCGTTGTCCGCGCCGCCCCCGACCACCGGCGTTCCCGGCCGCAGTCCCGTCGCGCCCGCGCCTTCCACCGACACTCGGCCCAGGATCTCCGACGACCCACCGACGTCGGGCACGACCGAGCGCGGCAGGTCCACCGCGTCGAGTATCTCGGTGCTCCAGCGCATGCGCGCCGTGTCGTACATGAGCGTCGCCGATGCGTCCGATGGCTCGGTCGCGATGACGCCGGTGAGCTTGAAGCGAATGAAGTCTTTCGGCAGCATCACGGTCGCGAGGCGCGCGAATGCCTCGGGCTCGTGGCGGCGCAGCCAGAGGACCTTCGGCAGCGTGAACCCCTCGAGCGCCGGATTGGATGCGAGGTCGCGCAGGCGCTGCTCGCCTCCGACGCGTTCGGTGATCTCGCGGCACTCGGTGGTCGTGCGGCCGTCGCACCAGAGCAGCGCGGGCCGAATCACCTCGCCCTGTGCATCGAGAAAGACCGACGAGTGCATCTGCCCGGAGACGCCGACAGCGTCCGGACTGTCGCCCGGGCGCGCCACGAGCACCGTGCGAATCGACGCCGATGCCGCCGCCCACCATGCGTCGGGATCCTGCTCGGCCCAACCGGGCCGCGGCGTCGCGAGTTGCAGCGGCGTAATCGCCGATGCGAGCACATCGCCCGACGGGTCGAC
The DNA here is from genome assembly GCA_963736315.1 of uncultured Gemmatimonadaceae bacterium. Taxonomy (GTDB): domain Bacteria; phylum Gemmatimonadota; class Gemmatimonadetes; order Gemmatimonadales; family Gemmatimonadaceae; genus JAQBQB01. The sequence goes on from CAVTOB010000003.1 coordinate 1,828,074, forward strand.
GAGAATCGCCTTGACCCCGCTCGTCCCGACGTCGACGCCGAGAAAGGTGGCGCGCGCCACTCAGCGCACTCCGAGCAGGATCTCCATCGTCAACTGATCGAGACGCTCGTACGCGTAGCCGGCGTCGCGAATGACGCCGAGATCGAAGTCGCGCACCTTGAGCTCGCGCGCGTCGTCGGGCGAGAACCGCCGCCGGACCGTCGACCCGCCGCGCGCCCTGAGCTCGTTCAGCATTCCCTGAACCTCGGCGTCGGCATTGAACCGCGCCACTTTTTCTTTGAGAATGAGATAGGTGCGCATGCTGCCGCGGGCGAAGTCCCACACGCCGGCGTCGTCCTCGGTGCGATAGGCGTGGCTGTCGAAATGCCGCATGCCGGGCCACTTCGCGTCCTCGAGCAGCTTCACGAGGAAGAACGCGCCCTTCACGTCCTCACTGCCGAAGCGGAGGTCCTGGTCGAAACGCCCCGGTTTCTGGGCGTTCAGGTCGATGTGAAAGAGCTTGCCGGCTTCCAGCGCCTGCGCGACGCCGTGCGAGAAATCGAGACCGGCCATCGTGTCGTGCGCGATCTCCGGATTGAGCCCGACCATCTCCGGGTGTGCGAGCGTATAGATGAACGCCAGCATGTGGCCGATGGTCGGGAAGAAGATGTCGCCGCGCGGTTCGTTGGGCTTGGGCTCGAGCGCGAACCGCAGCGCGTACTTCTGCGACCGCACGTACTCGCACAGATAATCGATGGCGTCGCGAAACCATTTGACGGCTTCCTGCGGATCTTTGGCCGCGTTCGTCTCGACGCCCTCGCGCCCGCCCCAGAAGACGTACGTCTCGGCCCCGAGCTCCACGCCGAGGTCGATCGCGCGCATGGTCTTCTGCAACGCGTAGTCGCGCACGCGGGCGTCGTTGCTCGTGAACGCGCCGTCGCGAAAGACCGGATCGCCGAACAGGTTCGTCGTCGCCATCGGGACTTTCATTCCCGTTTCGTCGAGCGCCGCCTTGAACTCGCGGACGATGCGATCGCGGTCGGTGGCGCTCGCGTCTCGCGGCACGAGATCGTTGTCGTGCAGGTTGACGCCGTAGGCGCCGAGCTTCGCCAGCTCGCGCACGATGCGCGTCGGTGGCACCGGGGCACGGACGGCGTCCCCAAACGGATCGCGGCCGACGTTGCCGACCGTCCACAGGCCGAAGGTGAAATGATGCTTGGGGAGTGGAGTGTATGGATCGGATGTCATGAGGAGATGGTGGACCGGTGGACCGGTGGACCGGTGGACCGGTGGACCGGTGGACCGGTGGACCGGAAAATCGAGAGGTCAGTAAACCGCCGGGCAGCGCGGCTTGCGCGAGTCAAGCGCCGTAAAAGGGCGAAGATCTCCGGGGGGACCGGCCGGGCAGCGAAGCGCGCGGTAGAACGAGAGCGGATGCGCAAACGGCGCGTAGCCATTCGGCACTGGCAGGTTCGAGAACGTTTGGAAATACGAAAGCACGGCGTCGCGCCACCACACGGCCTCGTGCTCCTGGATCGCGAGGAAATCGTCCACGTCGCGAAAACGAGCGCTGTCGATTTTTCCCCGGACCGACTGCCACGTGCGACGCATCGCGCGGACGGTGTCGATCCCCTCGCGGTAGTGGTAGAAGAGATCCTCCCACAGCGTGCGTCCCGATTTCGTGCGCTCCGTCCAGCCGACATGGTGGAACCAGAGCAGCAGCGAGTCCGGTGTTTGCGCGCGGTCGCCAAAAAGGTCGCGCAGCGGCTGCGCGTACTGTGAAACGGCATCGCTTCCCTTCGGGGAGCGTTCGAACCCGAGGCCGATGGTGTCTGCACGATGGTAGTAGGAGGGCATCCAGTCCGCGCGAGCGAGACGTGCCCACGGCGCCGGTCCGTAGTGGTGGTCCGTGCCCATCATGTGCGCGAGGCCGAGCGGCTCCATGTAGTTCACGACGGCCTCGCGCGACACGAGCATCATGTGGACGATCGGCACGACCACCTTGGGATCATTCGAGAACGTGCGTCGCGCCCACTCTTCGGCGATCGCCGCCGGTTTGAGACCTGGATCCCAGGCGAGCCGGCCGAACGCATACCAGTTCGCTTGGTTGAAATGCGATCCGGTCCAGTTGCGATCCGTGCCGGTGTTGGCGACGCCCGCGATGCCGGTGCGTCGATAGCCGTGCAGCGACCCGTCGATCACACTGGCGACGGTCGACCCCTTCCCGTGCACCCACGTGTCCGCCGAGAGGACCTCGGACATGAGCGATCCGAGGAAGACGAGGTGCGTGTCCTCGCCGAGGTATTCCTTGGTGATCTGGAATTCAATGATCAACGGCGTCTTCGGCATCGCGCCGAAGAGCGGCGAGAACGGTTCGCGCGGCTGAAAGTCGAGCGGGCCGTTCTTCACTTGGATCAGTACGTTGTCGTGAAACCGTCCGTCGAGCGGCGTGAACTCGTCGTAGGCCTGTTTCACACGATCGGTCGGCACGTCGTTGCTGTAGACGAACGCGCGCCAGATGACGATGCCGCCGTGCGGACCGACGGCGTCGGCGAGCATGTTGGCACCGTCGGCGTGCGAGCGCTTGTAGTCCTGCGGACCGGGCTGTCCCTCGGAGTTCGCCTTGACCAGAAAACCGCCGAAGTCGGGAATCGCCGCGTAGATCTCGTCGGCCTTCGTCTTCCACCAGGCGCGAACGGCCGGGTCGAGCGGATCGGCGGTCTCGAGCCCGCCAATCTCGATCGGCGCGCTGAACCGCGCCGTGAGATACACGCGAATTCCGTAGGGACGGAACACGCCTGCGAGCGCCGCGACCTTCGTCACGTACTCGGGTGTGAGCGCCTTCGCGTTGGCGTTGACGTTCGTCAGCGCGACGCCGTTGACGCCGATCGACGCCTCGGCGCGCGCATAGTCGCGGTAGCGCGGTGAAACGGAATCCGGCAGCGCCGGCCACTCCCAGAGCGACACCCCGGCGTACCCGTGCTCGATGCTCCGATCCAGGTTGTCCCAGTGATCGATCATGCGAAGCTGAATGCGTGGCGCGCTCGCGAGGTCGACGCGCGCGATCGGCATCGATTGTTGGAGCCGCGACAGGAGCGCGAACGCGCCGTACAGCACGCCGACGTCGCTCTTCGCCGCGATCACGACGGCCCGCTTCCCGCGCACGGTCATCGCGCGGATCAGGTAGCCCTCGTCGCCGAGCCGCGCGAGCGTGGTGTCGAGCGACAGCGACCTCACGACCGCTGAGCCGGCCGGCGTGCCGGCGATGACGAGACCGCCGGCGCCCTCCGTTCCATCGATCCGAATTCGGCGGCCCAACAGGCCGGTGAGACCCGCGCTCAGCTCATCGCGTGCCGCGCGCAGCGTCGGCGAATCGCCTTCGATGACGATGCCCGTGATCGCCGCGCGATACTCGGCGAGGCGCGACACGTCGGCGACGAGCCGGTAGCGGAGCCAGAGATCGTAGCCGTCCTCCGATGGCGGCGCGCCTCGCTGCCCAAGCGCCGGCGCCGTGAAGAGAAGAAGCGCCGCGAGAGATCGCCGACAATGAGACTGCGCGGCGCCACTGGACAAGACGGGTCGGCGCACGAGCGCGTTCAGCTCAGACGGGGATCCGCGGGACCCGCGCGTCGAGAGGATCGGCCCAATCCGTGTTCGGCACCAGCGGGGCCCAGCCCGGTCGAAGCGGGTCCTGATCATATGGATATCCGCCGAGCCGACAGAACGCCTCGTGATATGTGCCGAGCCTGTCCCGATCGAGCTTCACGCCGAGTCCCGGCGCCGTCGGCACCGGAATGCTCCCGCGGCAATACGACACCTTGCCGCCCTGGATCACGTCGTCGACGAGATGATGGTAGTGCGCGTCCGCGGCGAACGTGATGTTGGGAATCACCGCGCCGAGGTGGAGCATCGTCGCGAGCTGGATCCCGAGCTCGCCGGATGAATGGACCGCCACGCCGAGCTGGAACGTGTCGCACACGGCCGCGGCCTTCACGCACTGGCGAATCCCACCCCAGAACGTCGTGTCGAGAAGGATCACGTCGACGGCGGTCTGCAGCACGTTCGCCGAGAGCTGCTCGAAGTTCACCACGACGGTGTTCGTGGCGAGCGGCGTGCGCAGCTTCTCTCGCGCCCGGCGCATGCCGTGGAGTCCGAAGACGGGATCCTCGAGATAATCGTTATTCAGATCCTCGATATGCCGCCCGAACCAGATCGCCTGCTCGGTGGACCAGACGCCATTCGGGTCGAACCGGAAGCGATCGCCGGGCAATTCCGCGGCGAGCGCGCGATAGCACTCGAGCTCGTACTCCGGGCGGAACACGCCGCCCTTGAGCTTGTGCGTCGTGAAGCCGTGTTTCGCCTTGAGCGCCTTGGCCTGCGCGACGAGTTGGTCGCACGTGCGCACCTCGCCGGTGCCGTCGGCCGCGTTGGCATAGCGAAAGAACAAGTACGACGCGAAGGGCACGTGGTCGCGCAGCCGGCCGCCGAGGATCTCGGAAACAGGTACGCCCCACGCTTGCCCAAGGATGTCGAGGCACGCGAACTCGAGCGCCGCGACCATCTGCGTCCGGTGGTTGTAAAGGGACGCGGTCGGGTTGGAGACCTTGAAGCGCAGCTCCTCGAGCTTCGCCGGATCGGTGCCGAGCACGTAGGGCTTGAGCGCCGCGAACGCCGCGGCCGCGCTCTCGCCGCCGCCGCCCATCTCGCCGAGCCCGATGAGGCCGTCGTCCGTTTCCACCTCGACGATCGTGCGGACGAAGCGCCCCCAGTGGCACCCGTTCGCGTGGCGAAGGGGCGCTTCGATGGGCACACTGACTGGGGTGGTCCGGACGTCGATGATCTTCATGCGGCCGCTGGCGAGTGGGGAGGACTCTCTCGCCTGAAGGTTGAGCGAAAGATCAATTGACCTTATCTCTGCTATGTTGGCCGCAATAAGTGCCTTCTGTCAAGCATTCGTCACGTGTTGACGCAGCTAGACCCCACTGAACGCGCTGAATCCACCGTCCACCGGGATCACCACGCCGGTCACGAAAGACGCCGCGTCGCCGGCCAGCCACTGGACCGCTCCGACCAACTCGTCGGGGCGTCCGAAACGCCCCATCGGCGTCCGTTGAATGATCGTGCGGGCCCGGGCGGTCGGCTGGCCGGAATCGTCCACGAGGACGGCACGGTTCTGCGCCGAGACAAAGAATCCGGGGGCGATGGCGTTGACGCGGATGCCGTCGCCGTGCTTCCGCGCCAGCTCCATGGCCAGCCAACGCGTAAAGGAATCGATCCCCGATTTCGCGACCGAGTAACCGAGCGTGCCGCTGATGGCCGACGCCGCGGCCATCGACGAAATGTTGATGATCGACCCGCGACCGACCCGCGCCATCGCCTCGCCGACGACGAGGGATGGAATCACGGTTCCGTGAAGATTCAACCGCAGCACTTCGTCGAACGCGTCGGGCGGCACTTCGAAGATGCTGCGATTGTCGTTGCGCGAACGCGCCACGTTGCCGCCCGCCGCGTTGACGAGGACGTCGATCCGCCCCCAGGCGCGGTGGACCTCGTCGCTCGCCAGACGAACCGCGTCGCGCTCGAGCACGTCGGCGACGAGCGGCATCGCGTCGCCGCCGGCGTTTCGGATCTCGTCGGCTTTCGCCGCGGCGAGATCGTGCCGGCGGCCGAGCACGGCGACTCGCGCGCCGGCCGCCGCAAGGCCTGTCGCGATGGTGCCGCCCAGTACACCGTATCCGCCTGTGACGAGCGCCGCCTTTCCCGTGAGATCGAACGAGTCGTTGCTCACCGGGCGCGTTCGTTGGACGAAAGGGTCATGTCGGACGAAGACTATGGGGCTCCCGGCAGATTGGCGAGCGCGATGCGTGACAGAAGTCACGCGCGTGTTGTGCCTTCGTGCCTCTGATGACCGCGAGCCGTGTTCGGTATATTCGACGCATGCGCGTGATGTGCGTCGCTCGACACCCGTTTTTGACCGAACACCTGTGCCGCTACTTCGACGACCTCGGCGCCGAAACGGTTCCGTGCGTCGGCATGGATCAAGCGATGACGTTGGTGACGACGAGCGACCTGGACGCGGTCATCTGCGATTACGATCTGCTGGCCGCGACGCCGTTGGCGAGTTGGGAGAGTGATCCGTTGCGCTCGGGCATCCCGCTGATCGCCGTGAGTCTCACGCGTCACCCCGGCGACGCGCATCTGCTCGACACGAACGGTGTGGCTGGTTTCCTGTATTTGCCCACGCTGGAGCGCGAAGACGCTCAGCGTCTCCTGTCGGCCGTGCGGCTACGGCGCGGCCGGGTCAATCAGCAAAACGTGCTACCGTGGCCGGGACCGACCCTCAGCGCACACCCGCGCTGACGGGTAAGCCCGACGACGCACCCGCGATCGTCCCGGCCAAGCCACTACTCGACGCGCTGATCGCAACGCGAAGCGACGGCGTCACGCGACGCGTCGTCCTCGGCGACCTGCGCGAGCGCGGCATCGAGCTCGCGGTGTGTCGCGACGGCGACGGTGTGGCGATCGAGCTGCCCGACGTCGAGCGCGCGAGCGAGAGCGAAGCGCTGCGACGTCTCGCGCGGCAGATGGCGGGCGAGAACGACACGACCACGCTGCTCCAGATTCTCTGCGACGCGGGTGCCGAGCAATGCGGGGGAAGCGGCGCCGCCGTTCTCAAGGCGGTGGCCAACGAAGGCGAACTCGTGGCGGCGATCGGCTCGCTCGGCATCGCGCGAGGCCGGCGCTTCGCGCTTCCGGGCTCGTTGGCGCGCGAGGTGCTGCGGACGCGCGACGTCGTCGTCGTCGAGAACTTCAGCGGGTCGGCGCGTCCGCTGTTGCGCGTCGTTCCGGACGTACGCGTCGGGCCCATGCTCCTCGCGCCGTTGATGGCGCACGAGGTGATCCTGGGCGTCATCGCGGTGACGCGCGACATGGGCGCGCCTGTGTTCTCCAAGCGCGAGGCGCACAGACTGCGGGTCATCGCCGACTATGCGGCGCTCGCGCTGTGGAACGCCGATCTGCTCGAGCAGGCGAAGGTCGCCGACCGCGCGAAGAGCCGTTTTCTCGCGACGGTGTCGCACGAGCTGCGCACGCCGCTCACGGCGCTCGCCGGTTACGAGGAGTTGCTCGCCGACCAGGTCATCGGCCCGCTGTCCGACAGCCAGCTCGACGTGCTCGAGCGCATGCGGTCGGTGACGCAGCACTTGGCGTCCGTCATCGAGGAGCTGCTCGCGTTTTCCAGCCTCGACGAGGGACGCGAGGTCGTCCGGCCCACGGACTTCCTGGCCGCGGACCTCGTGCGGGCCACGGCGGCCGTCATCGAGCCGATGGCGCGACAGAAGCATCTGGCCTTCGCCGTCAGTGTGCCGGAAGAGCCGATTCGCATGACGAGCGACGTCGACAAGGTGCGCCAGATCCTCGTCAACCTCGCGGGGAACGCCGTCAAGTTCACCGACTTCGGCGAGGTGCGCATCGAGCTGGAACGCCGCAGCGGCGAAATCCGGTTCACGGTGCGGGATACGGGAATTGGCATCGCCAAGCGCGACGTCGAGCGGCTGTTTCGTCCGTTCGCCCAACTCGACGCCGGCCTCACGCGACGCCACGGCGGCACGGGACTCGGCCTCTACATCTCGCGGGAGCTCGCCGACCTCCTGGGCGGGCGCATCGAGTTCGAGTCGAATCAGGGCGAGGGGTCGGTGTTCCGCCTCGTCCTGCCGACCGACGACCCATAGCGCGTCCCCCGGTCTCGGGGGAGAGGCTCGGCTAACTTTCACGCATGTCTGGTCTTCCCACTACAAGTGCGTTCAACGACGGCTACATCGCCGAGCTCTATGACGCCTATCGTCGCGACCCCGCGTCCGTCGACGAATCTTGGCGCCAGTTTTTTCGTTTCGCCGAAAGTCTAGGGCGCGCCGAAGCCGCGCCGGGCGGTGGCACGTTCGACGCGAGCATCCTGCGCAAGACAGCCGGCGCCGCCGGACTGGTCGCCGCGATCGAGCGCTTCGGCCACCTCGCCGTGCCGATCGATCCGTTAGGGTCGGCGCCGCCCGGCGCCGCCGAGCTCGAGCCCGAGTTCCACGGGATCTCGGAATCGGATCTCGATGACGTGCCGGCGGCCGCGCTCGGCGGAGGGAGATCCGAGCGCGGGACCGCCGCGGACCTCGTGCGCCATCTGCGCGAGCTCTACTGCGCCAGCCTCGGCTACGAGTTCGAGCACGTCAGCGACGAGATCGAGCGGCAATGGCTTCGCGCGACGATCGCATCGGGCGAGGCAGCGGAGCCGCTGACCGCCGACGAGAAGAAGGCGCTGCTCGCGCGCCTCACGGCCGTGGACGCGCTCGAGCGGTTCCTCGGGCGGGCGTACGTCAGCGTGAAGCGCTTCTCGATCGAGGGCGTCGACGCGCTCGTGCCGATGCTCGACGAAGCGATCGCGCGCGGCGCCGAGGCCGGCGCGCGCCAAGTGGTGCTCGGGATGGCGCATCGCGGCCGATTGAACGTGATGACGCACGTGATGGGCAAATCCTATCGCGCGTTGTTCGAGGAGTTCGAGGGGTGGCCCGTCGCGATGACGAGCGATTCCGACACGGGCGACGTGAAGTACCACATGGGGTTCGCCGCGAAGATCGACGTCGCGGGCGGCGGCGTGGTGAACGTCGAGCTCATGTCGAACCCGAGCCATCTCGAGTTGGTGAATCCGGTCGCTCAGGGCGTCGCGCGCGCGCGGCAACGCATCACAGGCTCGGCGCCCAACACGCGCGACGAGGCGTCGGTGCTGCCGATCGTCGTGCACGGCGACGCGTCGTTCGCGGGCGAAGGCGTGGTCGCCGAAACGCTCAACATGTCGTTGCTGGCCGGATACCGCGTGGGCGGCACCGTCCACGTCATCACCAACAATCAGGTCGGGTTCACGACGGACGCGATCGACGGCCGCTCGACGCACTATGCGAGCGACCTGGCGAAGGGCTTCGAGATCCCGATCGTTCACGTCAACGCCGACGACGCCGAAGGGTGCGTGCAGGCGGTCCGTCTGGCGATCGCGTACCGTCGTCGTTTCAACAAGGATTTTCTGATCGACCTCGTGGGCTACCGGCGGCACGGCCACAACGAGGCGGATCAGCCGGCGTTCACGCAGCCTCTGATGTACAAAGTCGTCGCGACGCACCCCACGGCGCGCGAGGTCTACGCCGGGCGGCTCATCCGAGAGAGCGTCGTGACGGACGACGACGTGAAGGCCGCCGACGCCGCCGTCGGAGCGCGGCTTCAGAAGACCTATTCGGACATGAAGCACGAGACGCCGCCGGCGCTCTCGAAGCCGGAGGCTCCTCGTCAGGCCGGGGCGGGACGCGAGTCCGAGACCGCCGTGCGGTCGGAGCGGCTGGTCGCGCTGAACGAACAACTGTTGGCCTGGCCGTCCACGTTCAAGCTTCACCCGACGCTGCAACGGACGGTTCCGCGGCGGCGCGGCGCGATCAACAGCGGCGGCATCGACTGGGGCCACGCCGAAGCGCTGGCGTTCGCGTCGCTTCTCACCGAAGGGGTGAGCATCCGTCTCACCGGGCAGGACGCCGAACGAGGCACGTTCTCGCACCGCCAGGCGGTGCTGCACGACGCGGAGACCGGCGAGTCGTTCACGCCGCTCGCGCATCTGCCGCAGGCAGGCGGCGAGTTCGAGATCTACAACAGCCCGCTGTCCGAGACGGCGGTGATCGGCTTCGAGTACGGCTTCAGCATCGCGACGCCGAACGAGCTGGTCCTGTGGGAAGCGCAGTACGGCGACTTCGCGAACGTCGGCCAGCCCATCTTCGACCAGCTGCTCTCGGCCGGACGCGCGAAGTGGCGTCACGAGTCGGGGCTCGTGCTCCTGCTGCCGCACGGGTACGAAGGACAGGGGCCCGAGCATTCGAGCGCGCGTCTCGAGCGATTCCTTCAACTCTGCGCCGAAGACAACATGGTCGTGGCGTATCCGTCGACGCCCGCGCAATACTTCCATATTCTGCGACGCCAGGCGCTGCGCCGGCCTCGGCGGCCGCTCGTGCTCATGCAGCCCAAGTCGCTGCTGCGTCTCACCGCCGCGCTCTCCAAGCTCGAGGATCTGGCCGGCGGCTCATTCCATCGCGTGATCGACGACCCGTCCGCGTCGCGGCAGCGCGACGCGGTACAACGGCTGGTCTTCTGTACCGCGAAGCTGTACTACGACTTGACCGCCGCCGGGGGGGGCGACCATCCGTCGAACGTCGCGTTGATTCGCGTCGACGAGATCGCGCCCTGGCCGCGCGAGGTCGGCGACGTAGTGGACCAGTACCCGAACGTGGAAGAAGTCGTGTGGGCGCAAGAGGAGCCGAAGAACATGGGCGCGTGGACCTACGTTCAGCCGCGTCTTCGGGCTTCGATCGGCACCGTGACGACGCTCCGCTACATCGGCCGGCCCGAGCGCTCCAGCCCGGCCGAGGGGCACAAGGAGGCGCATGACGAGGAGCAAGCTCGCATCGTGAAGGACGTCCTGACATATTCGCCGGCTGGCCGGCGGAAGACTCCCGCCGCGCGGTAGGCCGGGGCGGGCTCACCTATAACGATTGGTTCAGAACTCTTCGATGAAGCGATTGGTCTCGCTGGTCTGCGCCGGGTTGCTCGCGCTCGCATCGAGCGCGCGCGGGCAGCGCGTCGACGCGGGGAAGTTGGGCGAGGAAATCGCCGGTCTCGGAACGACCGCGCGCGTGCTGATGATCGGCGCGCATCCGGACGACGAGGACACGCAGCTCATCACGTGGCTGGCCAAGGCGCGTCACGTCGAGACGGCGTATCTGTCGCTCACCCGCGGCGACGGCGGACAGAATCTCATCGGCAACGAGCTCGGTCCGGCGCTCGGCATGATCCGCACCGAGGAGCTGCTCGCCGCGCGCCGCATCGACGGCGGGCATCAGTACTTCACGCGCGCGTACGATTTCGGATTCTCGAAGACGCTCGAGGAGACGCTCGACCACTGGCCGAAGGATTCGATTCTTTCGGACGTGGTGGCGGTGATCCGCGCCTTCCGCCCGCACGTCATCATCTCGGTGTGGTCGGGAACGCCGGCCGACGGACACGGGCACCACCAGTTCTCGGGCGTCGTCGCGCGCGAAGCGTTCGACGCCGCGGGCGACACCGTGCGTTTCCCGCCGAGCCGGCTGTCGGGTCTCGACGCGTGGACGCCGTCCAAGTTCTACCGTCTGCGGCGCAACGGGTCGGGCGCGTCGCTCGCGTTCGACGTCGGCGAATACGCGCCGTTGCTCGGCGAGTCGTACTCGGAGATCGCGACGCAGAGCCGCTCGCAGCACCGGTCGCAGGGACAGGGCGGGCTCCCGCGCATCGGACCGGTGTACACGGCCGTGAAGCTCGAGGTATCGCGCGTGTCCGACGCCAACGCGTCCGAAACGGGGCTCTTCGACGGGATGGACACGACGTGGGCGAGGTTCAAGTCGGTGCGTCTTCCGGATTCGTCGCGCGACCGCGCTCGACTCGCTGCCGGCCGCGCGGGCGGCCGTCGTCGCGTCGGAGAATCTCGTGAACCCGTCGGCGATGGTATCGCCGCTGTCGACCTACGAGCGCCTCGTGACGCGTGCCGGAAGCGGCAAGGCGTGCGGCTTCTCCGGCGCCGAAGGCGCGGACGACCACGGTTGTTCCGCGGCGGAGCGCGACCTCTGGTCGTCGCTGTCGATCACGAACGAGCGGGCGACCGCCGCGTTGCTCGGCGCCGCCGGAGTATCGATCGACATCACGGCGCCGCGCGACCTCATCGCGCAGAACGACACGGTGCCGGTCACGGTACGCGTGTACAACGGCGGCAAGTCGACGCTCACCCTCGACCGCGTGTCGCTGATCAACGCGCTCGGCATGGCGTCGCGGCAGCGGCGGGAGATCTTGCCGGACAGCACCGCGACGCAGCAGATCACGTATCGCGCGCCGATGCGATTGTCGCTCCCCTGGTGGCTGCGGAGCGAGCCGAAGGGCGACATGTTCGTGCAGCCGCGCACCGACATGATCGAGGGCGAGGACCGGCGGCTCGAGTCCGGCGCGGAGGTCGGGCTGCGCGTCGACGGCGTGCCGGTGCTCGTTCGCGAAGGGCCGATCGTCCATCGATTCGCCGACCCCGCGCGGGGAGAGGTTCGCCGCCCTATCGCGACGGTGCCGGAGATCTCCGTTCTGCTCCAGCACGAGGTCGAATACGCGCGAGCGGGTGCACCGTTCGACCGCACGATGCTCGTCTACGTTCATTCGGCCGACGGAGTGCCGCGTCAGGTCGACGTTTCGCTTCAGTTGCCGGACGGGCTCCATGCCGACACCGCGACGCGACACGCGTCGCTCGAGCCGTTCGGCGACGCCCACCTGTATTTTCGCGTGCGCGGTGTGCTCGCGGCGGGTCGGCACGAGATCAAGGCGACCGCGAGCCTGCGCGAGAATGCCGCGGTGCGTCCTTCGAGCCTGGGCTTCGTGCCGGTCGAGTACTCGCACATCCGGCCCCTTCGCTTCTACCGCAGCTCCACCGTCACGCTCCAAGCGGTCAACATCACCTACGCCAACCTCAAGGTCGGGTACATCAGGGGCGTGGGTGACAACGTGATGCCGATGCTCGAGGAGCTCGGCATTCCGGTGGGAGAGCTCGACCCGCTCACGCTGCCGCAACAGAACCTCGGCGGCTACACGGCCATCGTCATCGGGCCGCGTGCGTACGAGTCGAACCCGGCGCTCGTCGCCAACAACGGCACGCTGATGACGTACGCGCGCAATGGCGGAACGATCGTCGCGCAGTACGGGCAGGGGTCGTACGGCCGGCCCGGAATTTTTCCGCTCCCGATCACGGCGCCTCGCTCGACCGATCGCGTGACCGACGAGAACGCGTCGGTCCGCGTGTTGGATCCGGGTTCGCCGCTCCTCGCCAAGCCGAACAAGATCGGGCAGGAGGATTTCGCGAACTGGGTCCAGGAGCGCGCGCTGTACATGCCGCGCACGTTCGACCCCGCGTATCGCACGGTGTTCTCGATGAACGACAAGGGCGATCCGCCGCAGGACGGCGCGGTGCTGATCGCGCCGCTTGGCAAGGGGGTGTACGTCTATACGACGTTCGCCTTCTTCCGCGAACTGCCGGCGGGCAACCCCGGCGCGGCGCGATTGTTCGTGAACCTGCTGTCGGCGACGCCGGCCGCGGCGAATCGTCCGCCGCATCCGCCCTCGGACTCGGTGCGCCCGTGAGCCTCGATCCGCGGCTGGTCGCCTTCGTCGGCGTCGCTGCGGTGCTGACGATTCTACCCGGCGCGGACATGGCGCTCGTGATGCGCAACGTGCTCGCGCTCGGCCGTCCGAAGACGATGCTGACGATCGCGGGCATCGCGTGCGGCTGCGTGATTCACGCGACCGCGTCCGCGCTCGGCATGTCCGCCGTTCTGGCGACGTCGGCGACGGCGTTCACGGTCATGAAAACGGCGGGCGCCGCGTATCTCGTCTGGATCGGCGTGCAATCGTTTCGAACGCGGGATGCCGTTGGTCCGAGCGACCGCTCGCGCGGATCGCGTGCGACGGCGCCGTTCGCTCAGGGATTCCTGACGAACGTGCTGAACCCGAAGGTCGCGATTTTCTATCTGACGTTCCTCCCGCAGTTCATCGCCCCGGGCGAGCCGGTTCTCCGGCGAAGTTTGTTCCTCGCCGGGATCCACATCGCGATGGGCGTGGCATGGCTCAGCGCCTACGCGTGGTTCATCGAGCGGTTGGGCACCGTGCTCGCCCGGCCGAACGTGAAGGCGTGGCTCGAGCGCGCGACCGGCGGACTGCTCATCGCGCTCGGCGTTCGTCTGGCATGGGATCGCCGATGAGCAAGCGATCCAAAGCCCCTCGCCGCGGCGCCTCGCCGAAGGATTCGCAGGCGGGCGCGCGCGCTCGATTCGTGAAGACGCTCGCGAGCGTGCTTGGCGTACAAGTGATCACACTCGTGCTGCTCTGGCTTCTCCAGTCGACCTTCTCGCACTGAATGAATCCGCTCAACTGGGTGATCGTGGTGGTGTGGCTGGCCTATGTCGTGGTCACCGGCCTTCGCCGCTCGAAAGGCACCACCGAGATGGACGGGTATTTCCTCGCACACCGAAGTCTGCCCTGGTGGGCGGTGGGTCTGTCCGTGATGGCGACCCAGCTCTCCGCCGTGACGATGATCGGCACGACGGGCCAGGGCGCGACCGACGGCATGCGGTTCATCCAGTTCTACTTCGGGCTGCCGCTGGCGATGGTGATCCTCGGCGTCACGCTCGTCCCGCTGCTCAAGAACGCCGGCGTGTACACGGCCTACGAGTACCTCGAGCGGCGGTTCGACGCGCGGACGCGCTCGCTCACCGCGTTTCTCTTCCTGTTGTCGCGCGGGATGTCGTGCGGCACGATCATCGCGGCACCGGCGGTCGTCTTCTCGACGATCTTCGGATGGAATCTCTGGTGGTGCGTGGCGATCATCGGCGTGCCGGCCGTGCTCTACGCGATGGTCGGCGGCGTGCAGGCGGTGACGTGGGTGGACGTGAAGCAGATGTTCCTGATCGTCGGCGCGTTGGTCGCGGTGGTCATCACGCTGCTGATCCAGATTCCCGGTGTCGCCGGCGACGGCGCTCCGCGTGGCGGGGACGACGGGCCACCTGCGCGTGTTCGATTTCTCGTTCAGCCTCACCAACACGTACACATTCTGGTCGGGGCTCATCGGCGGGACGTTCCTCATGATGTCGTATTTCGGAACGGACCAGAGCCAGGTGCAACGGTACCTCGCCGCGAAATCGACCGACGAAGCGCGGACGTCGCTGCTGATGAGCGCGTACTGGAAGATCCCGCTCCAGGCGCTCGTGCTCCTCGTCGGCGTGCTCGTGTTCGTCTACTACCAGTATCACCGAGGTCCGATCCTCTTCAACCCCGCGCACGAACGCGCCGTGCGCGCGGCGTTTCCGCAATTTCTCGCCGACCTCCAGCAGCGGTACGACACCGCCAGCTCGCCGATCCTGCGCGACGCGTTGCGCAGCCAAGCGCTGGACTACGCGCGCGGCGTGACCCACGGCCCGGCCAACGACGCGAACTACATCATTCCGCGCTTCGTCGTCGACCACCTGCCGCTCGGGCTGGCGGGGATCTTCATTGCGGCGGTGATCGCGGCGGCGATGAACGCGATCTCCGGCGAGCTCACCTCGCTCTCCAGCGCCACGGTGATCGACCTGTACCGCCGGTGGATCAAGCCCGAGGCGACGGACGCGCACTACCTCCGGGTGTCGCGGGCGTCGATCGCGTTCTGGGGCGTGTTCGCCTGCATCGTGGCGCACTACGCCGTGAATCTCGGCTCACTGATCGAGGTGGTGAACCGCTTCGGCTCCTTCTTCTACGGATCGATCCTCGGCGTCTTCCTGCTGGCGATGATTCCGCGGGCCACGTCGTTGGGCGCTTTCGTCGGCATGATCACCGGACTGGCCGCGGTGAGCGTGGTGAATTTCCGCGCGCCGCACGTGTCGTTTCTCTGGCACAACCTGGTCGCCGTCGTGGTGGTGATGGCCGTGGGGCTCGCGTTGAGCGCGTTGAGCCCCAACCCGCCGCCCCAACCCGCGCGGGCCGCCGCGCAACGCTGAAACGATGACCCGTCCACGCGTCGTCATCGTCGGCGCGGGATTCGGCGGGCTCTACGCCGCGCGCACGTTCAAGGACACGGACGTCGACGTCGTCGTCATCGACCGGACGAATCACCACGTCTTTCAGCCGCTGCTCTACCAGGTCGCGACGGCGACGCTGGCGCCGACCGAGATCTGCGCCCCGATCCGCTGGCTTCTCCACAAGCAGCGCAACACCGACGTCGTCCTCGCGGAGGTCGAGTCGATCGACCCGGCGAACCACGTTGTACACTGCGACCAGGGACAGGATTTCGAGTACGACTATCTCATCCTCGCCTCGGGCGCGCGGTTCTCGTACTTCGGGCACCCCGAGTGGGAGTCCTACGCGCCGGGTCTCAAGAGCGCGGCCGACGCGATCGAGCTGCGGCGTCGTTGGCTGCTAGCGTTCGAGCGCGCCGACCGGACGAGGGACGAAGCCGAGCGGCGCGCCGAACTCACGTTCGTCATCGTCGGCGGCGGGCCGACGGGGGTCGAGCTGGCCGGCATGCTGCCGACGATCTCCCGGTTCGCGCTCCCCAGCGACTTTCGTCACATCGACACCGCGAGCGCGCGCATACTGTTGCTCGAGGCCGGGCCACGGATCCTGCCCGCGATGCCGGAGGACCTTTCGGCCCGCGCGCGCCGCGACCTGACCGAGCTCGGCGTCGACGTCCGGACCAACGTGCGGGTCACGAACGTCGGCGACACGTGGGTCGAAGCCGAAGGGGAACGGATCGAGGCGCGAACGATTTTCTGGGCAGCGGGGAATTCCGCCTCGCCGCTCGGCAAGTCGCTGGGCGTCGAGACGGATCGCACAGGGCGCGTCGTGGTGAACGACGACCTGAGCGTTCCCGGTCTCCCCAACGTGTTCGTCGTGGGGGACCTGGCGGTGCTGCGCAGCCGAGGGAAGGCGGTGCCGGCCATCGCTCCAGCGGCGATTCAGAGCGGGAAGGCGGCGGCGCGGAACGTCCTTCACACCATCCGGCGCGAGGGGCGGGAGAGATTTCACTACCTCAACAAGGGCGATCTCGCCACGATCGGGCGGTATCGCGCCGTCGGCGTCGTGGCGGGCAAACACCTCCGCGGCTGGCTGGCGTGGTGGACTTGGCTTTTCGTGCACATCATGTATCTGGCCGGTTTTCGCAACCGGGCGGTCGTTTTGGTAGAATGGGCGTATTCATTCTTCACGTACCAACGGGGCGCGCGTCTCATCACGCATGATTGATCGGACGATGGCATGACGGAGCAGACGGCCGGCGTGGAATTCGTGAGCATTGGGTTGGGCGGGGTACGCTTCGAATCGTTGTTCGAGACGATTCCGTTGTCGATCGCGATCTTCGACGCCGACCTCCGGCTGACGAGCGCGAACTCGCGCTATCGCGAGCTCACGGGGGTCGATGCACCCGCATCGACCCGTCTATCGATCTACGACGCCTTCCCCAACGCGCTGGCCGATCTCACCGAACAGATCGACGCGGCCGTGCGCGGCGTCACCGGACGGGCCGCCCAGCGCGTGCCCTTCCACTTCCGTACCGGCCCGCGCCTGATCGAGACGACCTTCACCGCCATCGGTGAGGAGGCAGGCGGCCGCTCGATCCTCTTCGCCGGGTCCGACGTCAGCGAACGCGAGGCGCTTCGCGAAACGCTGGGACGGAGTGTCGCGCAGCTCGAGTCGATCTTCGACGTCATCCCCGATTCCGTGCGCGTCGTGGACGTCGACGGGCGAACGGTTCGCTCGAACACGCAGGCGCTCCAGGATCACGCCGGCGCCGCCAGCCAGCCGTCGACCCTTCGCGAGCTCTGGCAGCTCGACCGCCCGCGCACGATGGAAGGCACGAGCCTGTTCATGCACGAGCATCCCACGGCCCGCGCGCTGCGCGGCGAGCGCGTGCGCGGCGAAACCCTCTCCGTCAGGCGCGGCGTCGAAGGCGCGTCGCTGATCATCGAGGTCAACTCGAACCCGCTGTACGACGAGCAGGGAAAGATCCGCGGCGCCGTCACCGTCGAGCGCGACGTCACGGCGAAGACGCACCTCGCCAAAGCGCTCGAGGAAGAGGCGCGCCGCACCGCCGAGCTGTTCGAGCGCGTCTCGACCGAAGCCGAGCGGCTGGAGCGCATGGTCCAGGAGCGAACCGCCGAGCTTCTCGCGCTCCAGGAAGCGCGCGCGCGCGAGCGGCGCCTTGCCGCCGTCGGCCAGCTTGCCGCCGGCGTGATGCACGACGTGAACAACGCGCTCAATCCGATCATGGCGGCGGCGTATCTCCTGGAGACGAACGCCAACAATCCGACCGCCGTCCGCGATTACGCGGTGCGCATCGCGAAGGCGGCGGAGACCGGGGCCGCGACCGCGGCGCGGGTCGGCCGATTCATCCGCCAGGAGCCGATGCAGTCGGAGCGCGAGGAGATCGTGGATCTCTCGCTCGTGTGCGACGAAGTCGTTGCGATGACGCGTCCGCTCTGGGCGGAGCGGGCGCGCGGCGGCACGGTCAAATTGCAGCGCGACTTGGGCCGGGGCGCGGTCATCCGCGGCCTCGGCGGCGAGATTCGCGAGGCGCTGCTCAACCTCGTGCAGAACTCGCTCGACGCCATGCCGCACGGCGGCACGCTCGGCTTGCGCACGTCGTCCGACGGCGGCGAGGCGCGTCTCGAGGTGAGCGACACCGGAATGGGAATGTCATCGGAGACTCGCGAGCGCGCGTTCGAGCCGTTCTTCACGACGAAAGGCCGCGCCGGAACCGGACTCGGCCTCGCCGAGGTCTATGGCATCGTGAAGCGGCACCGTGGGCGAGCGGAGATCGTGTCGGAGTTGGGGCAGGGAACGACGATCAGTCTGATCTTCCCCGCCGGGTCGTCGCAGACGGCGGCATCGACGGCGGGCTCGGCCGTTGAGCCGCGCCGGCGATTACCGCGACGCGTGCTCCTGGTCGAGGATCACCACGATAGTAGGGAATTCATGCAAGCGCTGCTCGAATCCGACGGACATCACGTCGACGCTGCGGCGAGCATCACAGAAGCGCTGTCTCGACTCGAACATCCGGCCGCGAGCTACGAAGTGCTCGTGACCGACATCGGATTGTCAGACGGCAGCGGATGGGAGCTCATCGCCGCGGTTCGACAGCGGTGGCCGTCGATGCGTATCGGAGTGGTCACAGGTTGGGAACCAGGCGGCGCCGGCGCCGGCGCCGATGGTGACTTCATTCTTCGCAAGCCCGTTAGAACATCCGAATTGCTTGCGCAGGTCGCCGCGGAGAGCTGACAGACCCGCTCGCCGCTGGCGCCACCATTGGCGCGTGCCCAGATTGCTCACGATGACAGACGCCGCACCCAAGATCCGACTTCTCGTCGCCGAAGACGACGACAACGCGCGTTCGCTTCTCACCGACCTGCTCACGACGCTCGGCCACACGATCGTCGCCGAGGTGTCGACGGGGCGCGAGGCGTTTGAACGTTCGAAGGACGTCGCGCCCGACGTCGTGCTGCTCGACGTGCACATGCCGGACGGATCCGGCATCGAAGCGGCCGAAGCGATCACGCAAGCGATTCCCGGCGTGGCGGTCGTCCTGTTCAGCGGCGATCACACGCTGACGCTGAGCGATCGCGAAGTGACGTCGACGGCGGCGATCGCGTTTCTGCCGAAACCCGCGCCGCCCAAGGTGCTGGACTCGACGATCCGCCTCGCGGCGACGCGCGCCAAGGAGCTCGCGTCCGCGCGCCACGACGCCGAGTCGGCGCGTCAAGCGCTCGAGAACCGCAAGACGATCGAGCGCGCGAAAGGAATTCTCATGCGCCGCACCGGCTCGTCGGAACAGGAGGCCTACCGCATCCTGCAACGCACCAGTCAGGACCGGTCGGTACCAATGGTCGAAATCGCGCGTGCCGTGCTGGCGAGTGAGCCGAGTTTGGCGGAGGCGGCCAGAGAAAAGGCGTGAGGCGTCAGGATTCTAGAGGAAGAAAAGGGCGCCGTGAGGCGCCCTTTGCTTTTTCTGGATCAGAGAACTGGCGACGTTTGAGGTTGTTGCGGCGAACGTCGATCTCAGTGCTTCGCGGCTCGATTCCGCCGCGGCGATGCTGGCTGGCGAGTAGATCCCGGAACGACAGCTCAAAACGCAGCCCTCCAGCCTCACGACTGTGAGCCCTGAGGGCTGCGGCGGTTCGCCTTACCGCGTTCGCACGACCGTGAACTGGAAGAACGGACTCACCGGCAATCCCGACGCCGTCCAGTCGATCGACGCTTGCCCGCCCGCCGGAACGGTGAAGCGCAGGTAGGCTACGCCGCCCGCGTTCACGAGAAGGTTCGCCGGCGCCACGTCGGAGAGCGGGATGACCGACAGCGGAAACTTGTTGAGCGCGCCACCGTTGCCGTTTGACAGGCCGGGGAAGATGCTGCGCATGTTCCAGCTCTGTTCGAGGAAGCGCGCGTCGGACAACCCGGGAACGTCGTCGCTGAACACCGACGTCGCCCAGTCACGAATCTGCGTCAGGTAGTCGGGGCCAAACACGTGCGACAGATTCGTCTGACCCGTGTCCACGGTGTTGACGAGCGATGACCAGGTCGAGCCGTCGCTCGAGCCTTTGTGATCGGCGAGATAGCGCAGCAGGTTCCACGTCGCGCCGCGGGTGTTCAGGTCGTCGTTGTCGGCGTACGGCGAGGTCTGCGTCGGCTTGGAGATGAACTCGTCGAACCGGCCGAAGTTGCTCCCCTGGTAGTTCGCGAACTGCGTCGCCACGCCGCGCGCCGCGTTCAGGTCGATGTTCTGGCGAGGAGCAAGACTGGTCGCCTTATAGAACAACAACTCCTCGGCGATGTGGCTGAGCCCTTCGTTGAGCCACACGACCTCCGGGTAGTCGGACGTCGTGTTGACGTAGAGGCGGCGTCCCGCGTTGATCAGGTGCTGGTACTCGTGGGCGAGCGTACCGGGCGTGAGGCTGAGCACGTCCGACGTGCTGCGCTTGTCGCTGAACACCGCGTTCGGGTCGGGCACCAGCAGGTAGAACATTTCACCGACGTTGCTGCTGGCGCACCCCTCGAACTGGGCATTGGACGTCGTCGGGAACAGATCGCGGTCGGCGAAGAATCCGCCGACCACGCCGTTGGCGCCGCGCGACGTGAGCTTATTCACTTCCTTAGTGAACAGGATCACGACCTTGCCGTTATGATCGATGTCCGTCGGCGAGCCGAAGTTCTGCACGTCGAGCGGATTGATGAGCGTGTCGAACGTCGTGCCGAAGGAGGCGTAATCGGCGTCGGAAAAGCCGCCTGTTGGATTGGCCGTATCGGCCAGTATGTACGCGGTGTTCGAAATCGCCGCGACGCGCGCGCCGACGGGGATGGGATTGGTGCAGTGGCCACCGCCTTCCGCGTTGAGCGAGATCACCTGCCCCAGCGTCAGCGAGTTCGGAATCACGTTGAAGCGCGCGCCGCTTCGCATGGCCGCGCGCGCCCCGGGAACGAGAGGCGCGAGCTGCGTCTGCGCGATTCGGCGAAGCCGCAGGTCGAACTGTTCCTGCGCGTCGTTCCCCCCGCCGCCAAGAGTGATTCCGCGCTGCGGGTTCGCGAAGACGTCGCCGAGCGGCGTGAGGTCCGGCGTCGTGAGCGCCGTCGCGCCGTGCGACGTGACGTTCACCTGGCCGAGAGCGGCTTGGTTCGGATTGCCAAAGAAGGCCACGACGGCGTAGTCCGAGCCGCCGGTAGCCGCGCCGAGGCAAATGCCCGTGCCGCTCACACCGGGTAGGACGGCGCCCGCGGCGGGCGTCTGCGGCGCGCCGCTCGCGCAGGCGAGGGTTTGCGTCGTCGTGCCCGCGGTGACGACGAACTGCTGTGAGATGCTGGACCCAGCCACCGTCGCCAAGATCGTGACGTTTCCGGCGGACGATCCGAGCGTCACCGTCGCCTTGGCCTGGCCTGTCGCGTCGGTGGTGGCCGTCCCCGGCGCGACCGTCGCCGCTCCGGATTGAACCGTGAACTGCACGCCGATGCCGGCCAACGCCGTGCCCGAGGAGCTCGTCACCTTGACCACCAGCGGCAACGCCAGCGCGCTTCCAACGAGCCCCACCTGTCCATTGCCGCTGACGATGGTCATGGTCGACGGCGAATTCGAGCCAGTGCCGGTCGAATCCGACCCGCCGCACGCCGCCGCCAGTGCCACCACGCCGACTGTGAACAAAGAAACTGCGCGAGATCGGCCTACGAACATGGAGCTTCCCCCCAAAGAGTTCACGACGTTGTGCCCACTCGATGACGACTAAGCCGCCGCCGCGGGCTCAGGTTCGTGCTTTGGGCGGGTGTATTCCTCCATACCCAACCCAAGAAAAATCGTGCCGGCCACGAGGGCGGCCGAAATCAGAAATGGCGCTTCCTGGAACCGGTCGAACGCGAATCCGGCCAGAATCGGAAAGACCACCCGCGCCGTCCCGCCGAACGTCTGCTGCACTCCCATGTACAAACCGCGCTCGCTGCTCGGGATCACTCGCGAGAGAAGCGCCGTGACGCACGGAAAAGTGAACGCCGTCCCGAGAGGCAGCAGCGCGACCGCCAGGGCGAGCGGCAGGAACGGCAGCAACGCCACCGCCGAGACCGGAAGAATCCCGCCCAACCTCGCCGCGAATGCCGCCGGATCCTGCATCCGATGAATGAACGGCATCGTCGCCAGTCCGGTCGCCAGCAAAATCTGTCCCACCCGCGACAGCCTTGCCTCGCCAAAACGATCCACCGCCCAACCGAGGATGAACGCCCGCGTCACCACCGAGATCACACCGATGTACGTGTAGAAATATCCGATTGTGTGCGACGTCACGGCGAAGCGCGCCGCCAGGAAGAGCGCGAGAATGGCGTTGAGCCCCTGAAACGCTCCGATGCCGATCGCGTAGATCCACACCAGGCGCGAAGGCGGCTCGCTCGTGCGCGTAATGACCCGCCACACCGCGTCCCGCGATCTTCCACGCTTATGGACACTCGAGCGGGCCTCCACCATGTCGCGCGACTCGACCAGGTAGCGCAATGCGAAAATACTGTTGAGAACGCATAGCGCCGCCGCTGCGAGCCCGGGCGCGTGCGGGCCAATCTCGACGAAGCGCGACCCGATGACCGGTCCGAGGGCGACGCCCGCATTGGTCGCCGCGGACAACCAGCCCAAGGCCTTCGCCCGCTGTTCCGGCTCGACCGCGTCCGCGACGTACGCCTGGATCACGCTGACCGTCCCGCCCCCCGACCCCTGGATGAGGCGTGACAGAAAGAGCAGCCAGAGGGTATTCGAGTACGCGAAGACGACGTACGCGATCGCCGACGCCATCATCCCGACGACCAGCGCTGGGCGCCGGCCGTAACGGTCGGAGAACCGCCCCCACATCGGCGCGCTCACGAGCTGGGCGATGGCGAACGACGAAACGAGCAAGCCGACCACCAGCCCGTTCGCGCCGAAATTCTTCGCGTAGAACGGAAGGAGCGGGATGATCATCAGCGTTCCGACCATGTCGATGAACGCGGTGATCATCAGAACTACGAGCTTGCCGATGTCGTTATTGCGAGTCGCCACGAAAGGGAGGTGGGTCGCCTACGAGGGGTCGGTGGGACGGCGCGCACACGATGTCGCGCCCTGTAATCTCGCCGCGGGACCAAACCACGGCCCCACCTGACTAAACGCGGTCGCCGAAGGTTGGCGGCCAGAGCCTAAATAGGCGTCGACGATCGCCCGCCTAGCAACGGTCCTGATCAAATCCGAACGCTCGACCTACTCTGCGACGCGTCCAAGCGCCGCGGGTGGAACGGCTCGCCCCACCACGCCCGCCAGGGCGATGATCGTGAGCGCGTACGGTATCATTTCGACGAGCTGCGAAGGGATCGCTTGCGAACCCTGAAGTTGGATCTGGAGCGTCTCCGCCGCCGCGAACAGCAGGCAAGCGAGCGCGGCTCGCAGCGGATCCCAACGGCCGAAGATCGTCGCCGCGAGCGCGATGAACCCGCGCCCCGCGGTCATCTCGGCGCTGAACTGATGCTGGTCGAGCGCCAGGTACGCGCCCCCGAGCGCGGCGAGCATGCCGGACAACGCGGCGGCGGTGTATCGCACGCGGTTCACCGGCACTCCGACGCTCACGGCAGCCGCCGGATGTTCACCCACGGCTCGCACGCGCAGACCGAACGGCGTGCGATAGAGAAGAAACGCCGACCCGGCGACAGCCAGCACGCCGAGCCAGACGAGCGGATTTTCGACGAGCGAAACAACCCCGGTTCCCGACTGCTCGGCGCCGAAGCCCGGCACGCGGGGTGAGTTGGCCGAGCTGTGAAACGCCAGTCGCAGAAAAAATCGCGTGGCGCCGATGACGAGCAAGTTCACGGCGATTCCGACCACGACCTGGTCCGCGCGGTATTTGATCGCCGTCAGCGCGTAGAGGAGCGCGAGCGCCGCGCCCCCTGCCACTGCGCCGATCAATCCGACCCATGCATTTCCGCTGTAGTAGCTCGCGAGCGCGCCGCAGAACGCGCCGCCGAGCATGTATCCCTCGAGGCCGAGTCCGATGAGGCCGGCCCGCTCCGACATCACGCCGCCGCTGGCCGCGAAGAGATACGGAATCGCGATGCGCAGCGTCTGAACGAGGAACGCGAGCACGATCACGCCGTCGCTCCTTCGGTCGGCCGCGTCGTGTTCGCGGCCGGCGCGGGAGCGGCCGACGCGCGGGCCTTGCGCAGCGCGGTGCGCACCCCCGGCACGGACGCGGCGACGGCGATGATGACGACCGCCTGCAACACGTCGACGATCTGTTTCGGGACGAGGGCGTTCACCGCCAGCCCGCCCTGCGAGATCGTCGCGAAAACGAACGCGGCCAGGACGACGCCGATCGGATTGCTTCGGCCGACGATGGCGACCGCGATGCCGAGGAATCCCGCGCCCGACGCAAACGATTCCTCATAGTAGTGCTTGTAACCGAGCACGAAATTGAGTCCGCCGATTCCCGCGAGCGCGCCGGAGATCGCCATCGCGCGCCACCAGACGCTCGTCACCCTCACCGCGCCGTACTCCGCCGCTTGCGGCTGGAGGCCGGTCGCGCGCAACTCGAACCCGACGCGCGTTCGAAAGAGAAACCACCACGCGACGAGCGCGGCCAGGATCGCCAGAAACAACACGACGTTCGCCGCCGAACCGTGGAACGCCGCGACGAAGTCCGAGAGCCGCGGCAGTGCGCCGGCGTGGATCTCCGCGGTGTGCAGCGTGCCCTCGACCTTGAAGTACGACACGGTCAAATAGTTCAGCAGCGCGAGCACGATGAAGTTGAGCATGATCGTCGTGATCACTTCATGCGCGCCGAACCTGGCCTTGAGGGCTCCCGGGAGAGCGCCGACCGCGCCGCCGCCGAGCGCCGCCGCGACGATATAGACCGGGAGCGTCGCCAGCGCCGGCAAACCGGCGGGCAGGATCAGCCCGACCAGCGCCGCGACGAATCCGCCCGCGGCGATCTGGCTCTCGGCGCCGATGTTGAACAACCCGGCGCGCAGACCCACCGCGACCGCGAGTCCCGTGAACGTGAGCGTCGTCGTCTTGTACAGCACCTGCCCGATGCCGTATGCGTTGCCCCACGTCCCCTGAAAGAGCAGTTGGTAGACGGCGCCCGGATTTTGACCGAACGTGAGGATCAGCAGGTCACCGACGACCGCCGCGACGAGCAGCGCGACGACGGCGGGCAAGACCGCTTCCTCGACGTTCGACCGCCACGCCCCCCGACCCTTGGGTAACGTCACGCGGCGTGCGCGCCTTCCACCGCGGCGCCGGTCATGTGTCGTCCGAGCACCTCGACGCTCGCTTCGGCCCTCGGGAGAACGACGACAAGTCGCCCCCCATAAATCACCGCGATGCGATCGGAGAGCGCGAGAATCTCGGCGAGGTCGGCCGACACGAGGAGAATCGCTTTGCCCGCGCCGCGGGCGTCGCGCAGCCGTTCGTGAATCAGCTCGATCGCGCCGACGTCGACGCCGCGGGTCGGCTGCGCGGCGAGCAGCACCTGAAACGCGCGGTGCATCTCGCGCGCGATGACCACCTTCTGCTGGTTCCCGCCCGAGAGCGCGCGGACCGCGCGCGACGGGTCGGCGGGACGAATGTCGAACGCCTCGATCTGACGCGCCGCGTTGGCGCGAATCTCGTCCTGATCGAGCCGCACGCCGCGGGTGAAACGGTGTTGCTGCCCGAGGATCAGGTTCTCGGCGACGCTGTAGTCGAGGACGAGTCCGCGCGCGTGGCGGTCCTCGGGAATGTGCGAGAGACCGGCGTCGCCGCGCGCCTTCACCGTCGCGTGCGTGACATCTCGCCCAGCCACGAACACTCCACCGGTACGGACGGCACGCAACCCGGCGATCGCCTCGATCAGCTCCGTCTGCCCGTTCCCCTCCACGCCGGCGATGCCGAGAATCTCTCCCGGCTCGACCGAAAAGCTGATGCCGTGCACCGCCGTGAGGCGCCGCGCGTCTCCGACCGTGAGATCGCGGACGTCGAGCAGCGGCGTCGCCGGCAGGCGCGACTTCCGTTCGACGACGTCGATCGGACCGCCGCCCTGTTCTTCGACGACGAACTCCATCGCGAGTCGTACGTCGCGGCCGACCATCGCCTTCGCGATCTCGGCGGGGTTCGTCCGTTCCGTGCGGAGACGATCGACGGTGCGCCCCTGCCGCATCACGGTGATCGAGTCCGAGATCGCCATGACTTCATCGAGCTTGTGCGTGATGAGGACGATCGTCTCGCCGCGCGCGCGCATCCCGCGCAGCACGGTCCACAGTTCTTCGATCTCCGGCGGGGACAGCACGGCGGTGGGCTCGTCGAGCACGAGCGTCGTCGCGCCGCGGTAGAGCGTCTTGAGGATCTCCACCCGCTGCGCTTCGCCCACCGACAGGTCGGCGACGATCGCCTGCGGCCGCACCATCAGGCCCGTCTTCGAACTCAATTCCATGGTCTCGCGCTGCGCGCGCTCGATGTCGAGCGTCACCCCGCGCGTGCGCTCGCGGCCGAGCATCATGTTCTCGGCCACGGTGAGCGTGGGGACGAGCATGAAGTGCTGGTGCACCATGCCGAGGCCCGCGGCGATCGCGTCGGCGGTGGACCAGCCGGTGACGTCGCGGCCGTTCACCTCCATGCGGCCGGCCTCGGGCGAGTACATCCCGCTGAGCACACGCATGAGCGTCGACTTGCCGGCGCCGTTCTCGCCGACGAGCGCGTGAATCTCGCCGCGCGCAACCTCGAGCGCCGCGCCGCGGTTCGCGAGCACGGGTCCGAACGATTTGTGGATGTCTGTGAGCTTGATGGCGGGGGGGGCGGGTGACTGCGTCGTCGGCTCCGCCATGCTCATCTCGCGCTCGGCACGACGATGCGCCCGGCGATGATGTCGTCTTTGAGACGTTCGACCCGCGCGCGCACGCTGTCGGGGATGAGCGCGCGATTGTGCTCGTCGTACACGTAGCCCACGCCGTTCTCGGGGAGACCGTAGGTATAGACGCCGCCCTTGAACGTCCCGTGTTTCACGCGATTGATCATGTCGAAGACCGCCACGTCGATGCCTTTGACCATGGAGGTAACGATCCGACCCGGCGCTTCGCTGTACTGATCCGCGTCCACGCCGATCGCGTACTTGCCGGTCTGGCGCGCGGCCTCGAACACGCCGAGCCCCGTGGAACCGGACGCGTGGTAGATCACGTTCACGCCCTGCTGGTACTGGTTGAGCGCGAGCTCCTTGCCCTTGCCGGGGTTGCGGAAGGCTTCGGGCGTGACGCCCGCGTACTGCACGACGACTTCGCAGTCCGCGCAGACGCTCTTCACGCCCGCCTTGTAGCCGGCCTCGAACTTCTGGATGAGCGGCACGTCCATGCCACCGACGAATCCGACTTTCTTCGAGTTGCCGACCATCGCCGCGATCGCGCCGACGAGGAAGGAGCCTTCCTCTTCCTTGAACTTGAGCGCCGCCACGTTCGGGGGCGGCGGGATGACACGTCCCCGGTTGTCGAAGGAGATCGCGTAGTCGACGTCGGCGAAGTTGACGTTCGGGTATTCCTTGGCGAGCTGGGTGATGTCGTCGGTGAAGATGAATCCGACGCCGATCACGAGGTCCATGTGCTCGGCGGCGAGCACGCGCAGGCCGGCTTCGCGGTCGGTGCCCTCGCCCGGCTCGATGAGGCGGATCGTCGCGCCGAGCTTTTGTTCGGCGAGCTGCGCGCCGCGGTAGGCGCCGTCGTTGAACGACTTGTCGCCCAACCCGCCGACGTCGAGCACGATGCCGACTTTGACGGCATCGTTGGATGCGGCATGGCCGACGGACGCCGGACGGACAAATAGCAGCACCACGTGGGCGGCGAGCAGTGCGCCCACGAGGATCATCAGCTTTCGCATGCGCAAAGCTGTCGCGCGGGGAGCGGGCGCGGCAAGGCCGATCGCTGATAGCTTTCACGCCTCATGACCGATCGAATCCGCACCCGCTTTCTGGTCATCGGCAGCGGCGTCGCCGGGCTGCACACGGCGTGGCGCGCATCCGAGCGCGGGGACGTCGTGCTGGTGACGAAGCAATCGCTCTTCGACAGCGCGACCGCCTATGCGCAGGGCGGCATCGCCGCGGCCCTCGGCGCTGGCGATTCGCCGGCGTTGCACCGGCAGGACACGCTCGCCGCCGGCGCGGCGTTGTGCGACGCGGCGGCGGTCGAGGTGTTGGTCGAGGAAGGGCCGGCGCGCGTGCGCGAGTTGCAGACCGCCGGCGCGCACTTCGACCTCGACCCGCGCGGTCGCCTATCGCTCGGTCGAGAAGCGGCGCACTCGAAGAACCGCATCGTCCACGCGCACGGCGACCAGACCGGCGCCGAGGTCGCGCGGACGCTCATCGCGCGCGTGCGCGGCACGAAGCAGATCCGCGTGCTCGAGAAGACACGCGTCCTCGAGCTGATCATGTGGCGCGGCGCGTGCGTCGGCGTGCGCGCGAGCGTGAAGGGGCGCGCCACCGACATCATCGCCGACGCGACCGTGCTGGCGACCGGCGGTTGTGGCCAGGTGTATCGGTACACGACGAATCCGGTCGTGGCGACCGGCGACGGCTACGCCATCGCGCATCGGGCCGGAGTCACGCTCGCCGACATGGAGTTCGTGCAGTTCCATCCGACGGCGCTGGCAACGCCGGAGAATCCGCTCGCACTGATCTCGGAAGCGGTGCGAGGAGAGGGGGCGGTGCTGGTCAACGCGCGGGGCGTGCGCTTCATGCGCAGTGTGCATGCGCTGGCCGAGCTCGCGCCGCGCGACGTCGTCGCCCGCGCGATCTTCCGCGAGCAACGGTTGGGCCCCGTGTCGCTCGACGCTCGGCGGCTCGGCGCGCGGTTCACGAAGCGATTTCCCGGCATCTTCGCGCTCTGCTCGGCGCGCGGCATCGACCCGCGCAAGGATCTCATCCCCGTCACGCCGGCCGCCCATTATATGATGGGCGGCATCGTCACCGATCTTCGCGGCCAGTCGAGCGCGAAGCGACTATACGCGGTCGGCGAGGTGGCTCGCACGGGCGTGCACGGCGCGAATCGCCTCGCATCGAACTCGCTGCTCGAGGGCCTCGTGTTCGCCGAGCGCGTGGCGCGCGATTTGTCGGAGAACCCGCGTCTCACCGCGCTTCCACCGAAGAAGACCTGGAACGTTCCGCGCCTGACCGACCGCGGCGCCGCGCAGGTGGGCGCCGATTCCATACGGATGGTGATGTGGTACTTCGCCGGCATCGTGCGCACGGCACGCGGTCTGCGCGAAGCGATCGAGCGGCTCGACGAGATCGGCGCGCGGCTGCCCGCCGGCGCGACGGAGGAAGCGAACATGCTCCAGACGGCGCACCTGGTGGCCGAAGCGGCGGTGCGCAGACGAGAGTCACGCGGCGGACACTACCGTGTGGACTATCCGCGCGCAAAGACGAGCTGGCGCGGGCGCCACATCGAGTTGTAGAGTTCTGGCATTAGGAGGGCACGCGAGCGACCGCGCGTGCGAAACAGATGGACCACGCTGGTGCCGCTTGGTTGGTGAGCCGAATCGCCGTCTTCGCGATTCTGGCCGTGACGACCGTCAGTGCGCAGGAGGCGCTGCGCGCGAGGTCTCGACCGAAACCGCTCGCGCGCTACCGCAACCGATTGCTCGGCGCGTACGACGAGCAGAGCGGCGACCCGATCGCGGGCGTCGAGGTGATGGACGTGATGTCCGGGACCACGGCGCTCACGACGCAGACTGGCACCGTGTCGCTCGCGTTCCTGCCCGACGGAGGGTCGCTGGTCCGCCTTCGCAAAGTCGGCTACGCGCCGCTCACACTGACCGTCGCGATATCGCCAAAGGACACGGCTCCGTTCACCATTCTGCTGAGACGAAGCCCGCTCGACCTCCCGACGGTAGTCACGCGCCACTCGGCGCCCCGCTACATCTCGCCCGGCCTGCGCGGGTTCGAGGAGCGAATGCGCGCCGGGCTTGGAGGTCAATTCGTGGACGAGGCCGGTCTTCGAAAGATGGACGGCGATGCCATGTCGAACGTCCTTCAACGCTTCCACGGCGCGACGCTCAACGGGGGGCGATTCGTTTCGACGAGAAAGGCGTCGTCCGGGCCGGTATTTCAGCCGAAACGCCTCGGCGCGAACGGCACGGTCGCCGTCTACGAGAACGGCGTCCGGCGTGCGTCGCTGACTCCCATCGACTTCAGCAGAATGCCGGTCGAAGACTACGCGGCGGTCGAGTTCTACGCGGGCGCCGAGACGTATCCGGTTTGGATCAGCCCGGCGAACAACGACTGCGGTGTGCTCCTTCTCTGGACTCGCGAGAGGTAGGTCGGCGGCTCACTTCCTCTCCGGTGACGCCAACACAATGCGGTCGCCGTTTCCTGGGACTGACGCTGACGCCTGCCGCCTGCCGACCAGAGTCTTCCACTCGACAGGGATCGCCATTAGTCCACTCCACCGCAGTCCCACCCCGGGGCCTGTACTTTTAGCCCCATGTCCGACGTTGACCTGACGTCCGAAATCAAGCGCCTCGCCCGCGACCGCAACGCCGTCATCCTCGCCCATAACTACGAGCGAGCGGAGGTGCAGGACATCGCCGATTTCGTCGGCGACTCCCTGGGCCTCTCGCGCGAAGCGGCCAAGACCGACGCCGACGTCATCGTCTTCTGCGGCGTCCACTTCATGGCCGAGACCGCGGCGATTCTCTCGCCGCGAAAGAGCGTCCTCCTCCCGGATCTCGCCGCCGGCTGCTCGCTAGCCTCGACGATCGACGCCGCCGCCCTCGAGGCGTGGAAGGCCGAGCATCCGGGCGCCGTCGTGGTCGCCTACGTGAACACCTCGGCCGAGGTCAAAGCCGAGAGCGACTACTGCTGCACCTCCGGCAACGCGGTCGAGGTCGTGAACTCGATTCCCGCCGACCGCGAGATCCTCTTTCTGCCCGACATGTTCCTGGGCGCCCACGTCCGCCGGATGACGGGGCGCGAGAACATGCACGTCTGGATGGGGGAGTGTCATGTCCACGCCGGCATCGACCCGGAGAACATCCGCCTCCAGCGCCGTCTGCACCCCCAGGCCGAGTTCCTGATCCACCCGGAATGCGGCTGCTCGACGAGCGTGCTCGAGGCGATGTCGGCGGGAGACATCGACCCGCACGGCGTCCAGATTCTCTCGACCGAGGGGATGATCAAGCGCCCGGCAAAGTCCGACGCTGACGAGTTCATCGTCGCGACCGAGGTCGGGATCTTGCACAGATTGCGTCGCGAGAACCCAAGCAAGCGCTTCTTTGCCGCGAACGAGCGGGCCTCCTGCGCTTACATGAAAGTCACGACCCTTCCCAAGGTCCGCGATTCACTAGCATTCTTGCAGCACCGAATAACGGTCGACTCGGACGTGGCCGCCCGGGCGCGACTGGCGATCGAGCGCATGGTATCTATCGGAGGCGGCGCGACGCAGCCCTTGTCTCCAGTGGCAAACGGAGTAGATCCAGGCGAGTAAGCGACAAGGGCGGAGGTGTGCCGATGGAAACTCCCGAGCTTCCCCAGCGCGAACGCAGGGCGGTCCCACGTACCATCACGCCCCTGTCCGTGCCGGCCGTGGATAGCGGGGCGACGCTTCGCTTTCCGCTGACGCGCGAGGCGCTGGATGCGCTCGTCCGTGCGGCACTCGTCGAGGACGGTGCGTTCAACGACATCACGACGATCGCGACCGTCGTGTCGCACCGGCGCTCCCGCGCGCGCCTCGTGGCGCGCCAAAACGGAGTCGTCTGTGGAATTCCGCTCGGCCTCGAGGCGTTTCGCCTGCTCGACGGAAAGGTCTCGATCCGCGTGGAGCACGAGGACGGGATGTCAGTACGGAACGGCGATCCCATCCTTTTCGTGACTGGCCACGCCCGCGCGTTGCTGTCGGCCGAGCGCGTCGCGCTGAATTTCATGCAGCACCTGTCCGGCATCGCGTCGATCACCGCGCGCTACGTCGACGAGGTGAAGGGCACCGGCGCCAAGATTCTCGATACGCGCAAGACGCTCCCCGGCTGGCGCACGCTCGAGAAGTACGCCGTGCGCGCGGGGGGCGGCGCCAATCACCGAATGGACCTGTCGACGGGCGTGCTGATCAAGGACAACCACCTCGCCGCACTCGACAATGACGTCACGAAGGCCGTGAAGCGCGCGCGAGAGCTATCGCCGCCGGGCGTGAAGATCGAAGTCGAGTGCGACCGGCTGGATCAGGTCGAGCGCGCCATTGCCGCGGGCGCCGACATCGTGCTCCTCGACAACATGCCGGTCGAGGTCATGGCCGAGTGCGTTCGGGTGGTAAACGGCGCCGCGATCCTCGAGGCCTCCGGCGGCGTGACGTTGTCGACCGTCCGGCGCATCGCTGAGACCGGCGTCAACTGGATTTCCATCGGCGGGATTACGCACTCGGCGCCGTCGATGAATCTCGCGCTGGACTTCGAGTAGCTAGGCGAGCGGCTCGGAGGGCGAGTCGCCGGCGGACTCGCCGGACGCCTCTCCCGGCGGCGGCCGGAACGACGCGGCGCGAAGCGCGGCGATCAACGTCCTGGCATCGATTCGTTGTGCGGCGAACACGTCGGCGACGCCGGCGTCTTGCATCAGCGCTTCGAGGACCGCCGCGGCCATCGACCTCGAGCCCGCCATCGGAGGACCCTGGCGCGCCATCATCCAGCTCGGGGTCGGCGTTCTTGCCATTTCTCTTGCCATTTCTCTTCCGACGCCGAAGGTTCGTCGCCGCTTGAATTCCT
Source organism: uncultured Gemmatimonadaceae bacterium (assembly GCA_963736315.1). Classification (GTDB taxonomy): domain Bacteria; phylum Gemmatimonadota; class Gemmatimonadetes; order Gemmatimonadales; family Gemmatimonadaceae; genus JAQBQB01. Next base: position 1,860,907 of record CAVTOB010000003.1, read on the forward strand.
GATAGGCTTGGCTTTCGGATCCGAGAATCTCGAGGACGCCCGCGCGCGCCGCGTCGATGGTGATGCCGAAGCTGGTGATCACCTGGGCCGCGGCACCGTGCTCCTCGCGAACCAATCCGAGCAGAATGTGCTCGGTGCCCACGTACTCATGGTGCAGACGGGCGGCTTCCTCGCGAGCCATCGCGAGGACCTTGCGTACACGCTCGGTGAAGTTGTAGCCGTTCACGAAGGCCTCCCTCTCGGATGGGCGTTCGTGTTCACGGCGCCGGCGGCGAGTCTGCCGGCGGCTCGGGCGGCCGTGATTTCGAGCGATCGTCGGTCGGCGGTGACTTGGCGAGAGCTCGAAGCGCCTCGGCCAGCTTCGCGACGTCGATTCCTTGCGCGGCGAACACCGCACCGACGTCCGAATCCTGCGCCAGGAGCTCGATGATCGACGCCGCCATATGGGCCGACGCACTGGTCGTAGCTGGCGTCAGGGCACCTGGGTTGTCGGCCCATAGCTTCATGGCGGCGATCGACGCGGCGCGCGCGACGCGCGGGCGTGCCTGCGGAGGCTGCCCCAGAATCTCGAGCACGCGCTCGCGCGCAGCGTCGAGCGTGATGCCCGCATCGACGAGAAGTTGCGCGGCGATGCCTCTCTCCTCGCGCAACAGGCCGAGAAGAAGGTGTTCAGTGCCGACGTAGCTGTGATTGAGGTCTCGCGCTTCGTTCATCGCCAACTCGAGTACCTTCTTCGCGCGCGACGTGTACGGCAGGTCAGGCCCTGTTGGGGTGCCGCTCGCGCCCTTCTTGACGACGCTGTCTGCCGCGTCGGCGAGCGACTGGGGGTTCACGCCAAACGACTCGATCACGGTGACCGCGACATTGTCTTCGCGCAACATGCCAAGCAGAATGTGCTCCGTCCCGACGTACTCGTGCCGGAGTCGTGCCGATTCTTCGCGCGCGCGCCCGAGTGCCGCGCGCACGTGCTCGGTGAAGTTGTATCCGTTCATCGGTCGCCGTCCGAAAAAGTCTCTCAGCACAGGGTCATCGAGTTCTCAGAGATCCGCGCAGCTCTTGTTGATCTGCTTGCAGTCGGAGCAAACAAGCTTGCACTTGCGCCACTCGACCCGGACCGAGCCGCAGTAGTCGCACGACGCGGCCGTCGCCGGGTCGTGCGCGCCCCGGTCGCTCGCCGGCGACAACTCGCCGACGCGTGGCGGCGTGGCCGAAGCGGATGATTCAGGAGATTGGCTCATGCTTCCAATCAACCTTATACGCCGCGCCCGGTACAAGGGTTTCCTCCGCCGCCTCACGCCGCCGGGGCCGCCGCGCCAGATTTCGGGCCGCACTCCAACCCGCGCATTTCATGACGAGCGGTCAAATACAAGAAGACCCCACGCCGGGCGGCCGCGGCAAGCATGGCCACAACGGAGGGTTCGATCTTCACGCGGCCGCGCGACGCATCCTCGTCGCGAACGGCTTCGAGCCGGACTACGACGCCCCGGCCAAGCAGCAGCTCGACGCGCTGACCAACCCCGCGTCGCCGCCGGCCGGCGTCCGCGACATGCGCGACCGCCCCTGGTCGTCGATCGACAACAAGGAGTCGAAGGATCTCGACCAGATCGAGATCGCCGAACAGATGGACAACGGCTGCATTCGCCTCGTCGTCGGCGTGGCAGACGTGGACGCGCTCGTGCCCAAGGGCACGCCGCTCGACGAACACGCGTACGCCAACTGCACGTCGGTCTACACCGGCGTCGACGTCTTCCCGATGCTCCCCGTCAAGCTGTCCACGGGCCTCACGTCGCTGAACGAAAACGAGGATCGTCTCGCGATCGCCATCGAGACCGTCGTGAACGCCGACGGCGACGTCGTCTCGTACGATGTCTACCGCGCGATGGTGCGCAACCAGGCGCAGCTCGCCTACGAGCCGGTCGGTGCATGGCTCACGGGTGGGCCGGCGCCGGACAAGATCGCCAACGACAAGACGCTGATCGACCAGCTCCGGCTTCAGAACGAGGCGGCGAAGCGCCTCAAGGCCGAGCGCCTGCGCTGCGGCGCCCTCGAGCTCGAGACGATCGAAGCGACGCCGATCACGCAGGACGGCCGCGTCATCGACCTCAGGGTCATCGCGAAGAACGAGGCGCGGAATCTGATCGAGGATTTCATGATCGCTAGCAACGTCGCGATCGCGAAATTCCTCGAGGCGCGCGGACGCTCGGGAATCCGCCGCGTGGTTCGCGAGCCGGAGCGCTGGGCGCGCATCGTCGAGCTGGCGAAGCAGTACGGCACGACGCTTCCCAACAACCCCGACTCGCTCGCTCTCGCGAACTTCCTCGCTGACCGACAGAAGGCCGACCCGGAGCGCTTTCCGGATCTGTCGCTGACGATCGTGAAGCTGATGGGACCGGGGATCTACCTTCTCGACCTGCCGGGCAAGGATCCCGGCGGGCATTTCGGTCTGGCGACGCACGATTACACGCACGCGACCGCGCCCAACCGCCGCTACGCCGACGTCGTCACGCAGCGGCTCGTGAAAGCGGCGATCGCCGGCGCAGCCGCGCCCTACACCAACGACGAGCTCACCGACGTCGCCTCCCGCTGCACCGAGCGCGAAGACGCCGAGAACAAGGTTGAACGCACCGTCCGCAAGACCGTCGCGGCGCTGCTGCTACACGACAAGATCGGCCAGACCTTCGACGCGATCGTGACCGGGGCGAACCCCAAGGGCACATTCGTGCGCACGCTGCACCCGCCGGCCGAGGGGATGGTGGTTCGAAACGCGGAGAAATTCGACGTGGGGGACAAGGTGAAGGTCAAGCTCGTCGGAGCCGATCCGTACAGGGGGTTCATCGACTTCGAGGGGAAGAGCTGAGCGCTGAGCGCTGAGGTCTCAGGTCTCAGGTCTCAGAGTTGTTCGCCGCTCAATCGCTACGCGAGTATCTCGGAGGCGGAAGCGAGCCCTGCCTTGAGCATGAGCTTGAGCAAGAGCTATGAGAAAATGCTCACCCGTACCTTGGCACGGCTGGCTCACGGCTCATGCTCAGGCTCAAGCTCACGGCAGAGCTCGGGCAAAGATCCGAGATGCTCGCAAGCCACAGCGATCTCAAACGTCTCCGCCGTCAAGTGCCCGTCGGCTCTCTCCACGCGGCACCATCCTCCTCGATCAGCTCATCCGCCTCTCGAGGGCCCCAACTGCCGGCGGCGTACGTCGGCATCCGCTTCGGTGAGTGCGCCTCCCAGTACTGAATGAGTGGATCCACTACGCGCCACGCCGCCTCGACTTCGTCGCTGCGCGTGAACAGCGTCGCCTCGCCGATCATCACGTCGAGCAGCAGCGTTTCGTAGGCCGGCGCGGTCACTTCGCCGAATGCCTCCGCGTAGTTGAACGTCATGTCGACCGGCGCGATCTCGATGGCCGACGTCAGCGCCACGGCCGCGCCGGGGACCTTCACCTCGAAGTCGAGCGACACGCCTTCGTTCGGCTGCACGCGCATGACGAGCGTGTTCGGCCGCATCAGCTGACTCGCCTCGCCGAACATGAGATGCGGCGGCGTGCGGAACTGGACGGCAATCTCCGACACGCGGCGCGCCATTCGTTTGCCCGATCGCAGATAAAAAGGCACGCCGTTCCACCGCCAGTTGTCGACGTAGAACCGTACGGCCGCGTACGTCGGCACGAGGGACGTCGGTGAGACGTGCGGCTCCTGCCGGTAGCCGGGCACCGCCTTCTCGCCGATCGTCCCAGCGGTGTACTGCGCGCGCACCGCGTTGTGCGAGATCGTCTCGGGGTCGAACATGCGCATCGACCTGAGCACCTTCACCTTCTCGTCGCGCACCGAGTTCGCCGTCATCCGCGCCGGCGGCTCCATCGCCGTGAGCGAGAGCAGCTGCAGCAGATGGTTCTGGAACATGTCGCGCACGACGCCCGCTTCCTCGTAGTACGAGCCGCGTTCCTCCACGCCGACTGTCTCCGCGGCTGTGATCTGCACGTGGTCGATCCACTGGCGGTTCCAGATCGGCTCGAAGATCGAGTTGGCGAAGCGCAGAACCAACACGTTCTGCACCGTCTCTTTGCCCAGGTAGTGATCGATGCGATACGTCTGATGCTCGGCGAAGAGCCCGAGGACGAGATCGTTCAGCGTCAGCGCGCTGTCGAGGCTCCGGCCGAACGGTTTTTCGACGACGATGCGCGTCCACGGCCGATCTTCGGGCGTGCGCGTCCGCGGCGCGAGTCCGCTCGTCGAGAGATTGCGCACGATCGGCTCGAACACGCTCGGCGGCACCGCCAGATAGAACAGCCGGTTGCACTCGCCGGGCGCGCGCCCCTTCTCGAGCTCGGTCAGCCGTTTGCCGATCGCCTGATAGTCCGCGGCGTCCGTGAAGTCGGCCGAAACGAAGTGGAGACGCTTGCAGACCTCCTGCCAGATGGCGTCGTCGAACTTCCCGACCTCGTCCGATTCGGCGAGCGCCTTGCCCATCTGGGCGCGAAACGTGTCGTCGGTCTGCGACGCGTCGCGGCCGACGCCGAGCACCTGGAACTCGTCGTCAACGAGATGCTCGTTGAGCAGTTGGTAGATCGCCGGCAGCAGCTTGCGACGGCTCAGATCACCCAGCGCACCGAGGATAACCATCGTGCAAGGGTCGGCGTGCCCACGCGGCCGACCGTGCGGCTGAACCTGCGCCGCCGGATGCGCGGGGACGACCGCCGTGTGGTGGGGAGAAGGCGCCGTCGTCGTCATGCGCGCTCCACCGCGTGCCCGCCGAACTCGTTGCGCAGCGCCGCGATGACCTTGGCGCCGAACGAATCCTCCTGGCGCGAGCGCAGGCGCGTGAGCAGCGAGAGCGTGATCACCGGCGCGGGCACGTCGATGTCGATCGCTTCCTGCACCGTCCAGCGTCCCTCGCCGGAGTCGGCGACAAACCCCTTGAGTGTCGAGAGCGACGCGTCGCGCGAGAACGCCGTCGCCGCGAGCTCGTTGAGCCACGAGCGTACGACGCTCCCGTGTTGCCAGACGTTCGCGATCTGCTCGAGATCGAGCTTCGGGAAGGTCTTGGACGCGTGAAGAATCTCGTATCCCTCGGCGTAGGCCTGGAGCAGCCCGTACTCGACGCCGTTGTGCACCATCTTCACGTAATGACCGGCGCCCGTGGGTCCGACGTGCGCGAACCCGTCGGCCGGCGCGAGCGCGGTGAAGATCGGCTCGCACGTCTTCACGGCCGCGTCGCTTCCGCCGACCATCAGACAGTAGCCGTTCTCGAGTCCCCAGATGCCGCCGCTCGTCCCCGAGTCGATGAGCTCGATCTTCGACTTCGCCAGCTCGGCCCCGCGTCGCATCGAGTCGTGAAAGTTCGAGTTGCCGCCGTCGATGATGATGTCGCCGGCCGAGAGCAGCGGCTCGAGCGTGGCGATCGTCTGATCCACCGGATCGCCGGCGGGAACCATGACCCAGATGACGCGCGGCTTTGGGAGCGCGGCGACGACCGCCGCGAGATCTCCCGCCGGCGTCGCGCCCATCGCCTCGTACTTGGCGACCGTTTCGGCGCTGCGATCGAAGACGACCAGCTTGTGGCCGTGACGCATGAGGCGCTCGACCATGTTGCCGCCCATGCGGCCCAGCCCGATCATTGCGAGTTGCATTTCAGTTCTTTCGTGAGATTGCCCGTGGTTACGCGCCGGCACGCCGAAAGCTCCCCGGCCCGGCTCTCCATGTCGAGTGCGTCACCCATTCACGTTTCGTGCGAGCGAGCGCTGCTTGCCGACACGGTCTCAACGCTCCAGACTGCTTCTTCGCGGACCGCCCCCACTGTCCGCCCCCCGCCTCCGTACTCGTTCCAGTTCGCCGCCCCCCGCCTCCGCACTCGTTCCAGGTCTCCGCACTCCGCCTCCGCACCCCTTTCCCGGACGGATCATGCCTCACTCGGACGATCACCTCTCGCGACGCCGCTTCCTGAGGTTCGCCGCCGGAAGCCCGCTTCTCGCTGCCGCCGGCATCGACCTCGGCGCGCTCGCCACGTTGTTCGCCGGCGGGCCGCGTGATCGGGCGAAGGGGCTGGCGCTCCTTCAACAGGCCACGCAGGAGCCCGAGCTGATCGCGTCAGCCGCCGACGCAATCGACGTCTTCGATTTCGAGCCTGTCGCGAAAAAGAAGCTTCCACCGGCGCACTGGGGCTACTTGGCGACGGGCACCGACGACGACGCGACGATTCGCGCCAATCGCGAGGGCTACGCGCGCTGGGATTTGCGGGCTCGGCGTCTCGTCGACGTCAGCAAGGTCGACCCGTCGGTTGAGATCCTGGGCGTCAAATGGCCGACCCCGATCGTGATCAATCCTGTCGGCAGCCAGCGCGCGTTTCATCCCGAAGGCGAGCTGGCTGTCGCGCGCGCGGCGAAAGCCAAGAATCACCTTCAGGTGCTGTCGACCGTGGCGACGACGAGCATCGAGGATTGCATCGCGGCGCGCGGCGCGTCGGTGTGGTTCCAACTCTATCACCAGGAAGACTGGAATCAGACGAAACAGATGGTGAAGCGCGCCGAGCATGCGGGCGCGCCGGTCGTCGTGTTCACCGTCGATCTCATCGGCGGCAGCAACCGCGAAACGATGGTCCGCTCGCGGGCGACCGACACACGCACGTGCACCAACTGCCACCTGGGCGGCGCGCCGATGCCCGGCGCGACCGGTCGCGTGAACGAGCTGCGCGACAACCGGCGGAAACCCGCCATCGCCGATCTCAAACCCGACACGCCGAGCCCCGAGGTGGGAACGCCGACGTGGGATTGGGTGAAACGGCTTCAGGACTCGACGTCGATGAAAGTGTTCATCAAGGGCATCGTCACGCGCGAGGACGCCGAGCTGGCGATGAAGCAGGGCATCAACGGGATCTTCGTCTCGAACCACGGCGGCCGCGCCGAGAACAGCACGCGAGCGACGGTGTTGACGCTACCGGAGGTCGTGGCCGGCGTGCGCGGCCGCGCGCCGGTGATACTCGACGGCGGCATTCGTCGCGGCACGGACATCTTCAAAGGACTCGCACTCGGCGCGACGGCGACGGGGATCGGGCGGCCCTACATCTGGGGACTCGCCTCGTTCGGGCAGGAGGGTGTCGAGACGGTGCTGGCGATTCTCAGAAAAGAGTTCGAGATGACGATGAGGCAGATGGGGACTGTGTCCGTGAAGCGGATTGGGAAGGAGTACTTGGTGGCGCACGGCTCATGAGGCGAAGACGGGGCCCGGCATCGACATGTCATCGACCGCTCATTCAAAACTAGGAAAGGCATCGATCCAACGTCGTCGGCGTTGCTGTCGTCGGCCCCCCGACGTAGCATAGGTCGAGGTTATGCCAACTTCGCGAGAGAACCGACCGCTGAGCCCGTTCAGGCTCCTGACGTTGGGTGGCCTCTCCTTGGTCGATTCGGCGGGGACAGTGGTGAGCCGGCAGCGTCGTCGTCTGGCGCTGTTGTGCCGGGTGTCCTGCGCGGGCGAGCTCGGAATCTCGCGCGACAGCTTGATGGCGTGCCTGAGCCCCGAGAGCCCCACCGATTCGGCGCGCCACTCGCTGCATCAGTTGCTCTACTACGTCCGTCAGCAAACGCGCGAAGATGCGTTTCTCGGCACCGACCCGCTCCGGTTGAATCCCGCCGTGATCACGTCGGACCGCGATGACTTCGAGGCGGCGATCGAGAGCGGCGATTCGGCGACGGCGGTCACGCTAACTCGCGGGCCGTTTCTCGACGGCTTTCATCTGGATTCGGTCGAATTTGAGGAGTGGATGGCGAACGAGCGAGCGCGCCTCGGAGCAAAGCATCGCGGTGCGCTCTTCGAGCTCGCCACGAAGGCGCGGGAGGCCGGAAACCACGTCGCGGCGATCGAGTGGTGGCGCCAGCTCTCGCGTCTCGATCCGCTGGAGGGGCGTGCAGCGCTCGGACTCATGCGGTCACTGGATGCCGCCGGCGACACACCCGGTGCGGTGCGGCACGCGCGACTGTACAACACGCTCGTTCACACGGAGCTGGGTGGTGAGGGTGATCGGCAGGTGACGGCCCTCGCCGCGCAGCTCCAGGCGCCCGTGCACGATGCCCCCGATCGCCAGGCGATTCCGGCGGTGCTCATCACCCCGGCGGCCGACGCCACGTCCGAGCGCGTGCGGCTCGACTCGACTCCGGCGACCCCGGAGGCGCCACGTCCCCGGAAGAACCAGCGCGGCTTCGTCGTCGCCGGCATCCTCGGCGGTTCGCTCGTTGTCGCCATTGCCGCTTGGGTGTCGACCGAGAGCAAGCCGGTGCATTCGCCGGTGTCTTCGTCTCGAGTTGTCGCGGTCATGCCATTTCGAGTCATGACATCGGATTCGTCGCTTGCTCAGCTTCGCGACGGAATGGTCCAGTTGTTGACCCCGCGCCTCGCGGGCGACAGCGCGACGCGCCTTGTCGACGCGGCGACGGTGCTGCGAGCGTGGAATCGCGAGAGGCCCGCCGGCGGCCGGGACATCGATGCCGCGCCGATGCGCGTGGCTGCAGCGCTGAACGCGGATGGGATCATCGATGGAAGCGTCACCGGCACGTCGCGACACCTCGTCCTCACTGCCTGGATTCAATCGAAGGCAGAAGGTCGTATCTCTCTACAGGCGAGAGCCGAAGGACCGCTCGACAGTCTGGCACTCCTCGTCGATCGACTCGCCGGCCAACTTCTCGCCATCGGTGAGGGCGTCGAGGAATTTCGCTTGGCGTCGATGTCGAACGCGTCGCTGCCGGCGATCCGGACATATTTACGCGGACTCCAGGAATGGCGGAGAGGCAGAGCCGAGGCATCTCGAGAACATTTTCGCGACGCGCTCGTGCAGGACTCGACCTTCGCCCTCGCGGCGCTCGGCTACACCCAAGCGATGCTGATTGTTGGCGGAGCGGTGCGCGATGCGGAGCACGCGCGCGGCGTAGCCCTCGCGAATCAGACGCAGCTTAGCGGCGCCGATCGTGCCTTGCTTGGCGTTACGAGGGTGCACTGGGAAAGCTCTGCTGAGATGTTCCGAGAGTCGAATGCCGCCGTCGTCGATTACCCGACTGTACCGGACCTATGGTATGCACTTGGCGAGGCCTTCTATCGCAACGGGGCCGCGGCGGGGCTCGACAGCGTGTTCGAGCGCGCGCGCGACGCGCTTCGGCGAGGCCGCGAGCTCGACTCTGCAGCCGCCGCGAACGCGGCGGTCCCGTTGGCCGTGCCCAATGTCGCGCAACCGACGCTCAGCATCGTGGAGTTGGCGCACATTCGCGGGGATACCGCGGAGGTTCGGCGGCTCGCTGCTGGTACGCTCGGGTCCGACTCATCAAGCGACCTCGCTGGGCTCATGCGGTGGCATCTTGCCGCCGCCAACGGCGTCGCCGCGCGACGCGATTTTCTGGCTCACCTTCGAGGGGTCAGTCAATACGCCCTGACCTATGTCAACATGTTTATCGCCTTCACGGGAAATTCCGGCGAGGACATGCCCGTGCTGCTGGCGGAGGGCGAGCGCAGGCGAAGGACGGTCGATCCGGGCAACGTCGGCTACCGAGCCTTGGCCGTCGCCTTGAATGGGGGTCGGCCTCTCCAAGCGAGCGAGGGACCGTCCTTTCCATCGGAGACCCCGCGTGGAGGGCTCCGGAGTCGCATTCACGAGGCTCTCTCATGGGGGGGAGACACGGCGACCGCCAGCAAGGCCGAACTTCAGCTACGCCCGTTCGCCGACGCGCCAACTGTCCCCGGTCCCTCGGCCGAGCCGCAGTACTACGACCTCTGTAGCGTCGCGCGATGGCGCGTGGCCCACGGCGATTACGCCGCCGCATACGCGGCGAGCAGACGACTGCGCGCCGCCAAAGTGAGCGGGCTCGCCCCGTACGAGTCCGGTCGCTTCGTCCGCGTCACAACGCTCTGCGCTGCGTTGCTGGACGCGGAACGCGCAACCGCACTCCGGCTACCCGAGGCGGGCGAGCGCCTGGTTTTCGCCGACTCGCTCGCGCGCGACATGGATGCTCACGAAGCCTCGTACCATGAGGACGTAGCGGACGCGAACGTTCTTCTGGCGAGGCTCTGGGAGCGCCATGGCGATTTGTCGCGCGCTCTTCGTGCCGCGCGCCGACGGTCGGGAGGAATGATGAGGAGGCCCAATTTCCAAACCACCTTTCTCCGTGAAGAGGGGCGTCTTGCGGCGCTCACCGGTGACACGGCCGGCGCGATCCGCGCCTATGGGAACTATCTCGTCTTTCGCTACGATCCCGAGCCGTCGGTCCGGCCCGAAGTCGAGCGAGTAAGGCGCGAGCTGGCCGCGCTGTTGCGACAACGAGAGCCAATCGATCGGAAAATCGCGCGGTAACGATCTCGGGACGCCGCCGCGTCCCGAGACCGTTCGTGTCCCTGAAACCACGCTATGGCAGCGGGGCAACCGTGCTCAGATCTTTCGCCAGGGCCAGCGCCGCGACGCCGCGACCGAGCGCCAATCCAGCTTCCATATCGAAGCGGTAGTGAATTCCGGCGTAGAGTCGCGACAGGCTCGCCTCGACCGCGACGGCTTCCAACTCGTCCCGAGCCTCGGGGAAAATGCCCGCGAGAACCCCGGTCATCGCGCCGGAGATGCACGAGTGCGCCGAAGGATACGAGGGATGCGGCGGTGTCGGAAAAACCGTGACGATTCCGGGATCGGCCTGCGGGGGCCGAATGAACCAGTAGTGATACTTCGCATCGAAGCACCCGATGCTGGCGTCGAACGACGCGGCGCTGGCGAGGAACATGATGCGCGCGGCCTCGGCGTCGCCACGGCGATGCGACACGATCAAGTCGCGCGCGATCCCCATCATGGCGGCGGCTGATCGCGGAGACTGGTTCAGGTTCCAGTAGTTCGCGATGGCGATCTGCTCGGCCGTCCGCGTATCCGAGATATGACGAACTTCGGCAAGCGCGGCGTTGTATGCGGGGCCGCCGAAGGCCGGCGGGGGCGGCGGGCGAAACTCATCGCGTGACGCCAGAAAGAACGGACGCGCGCCAAGGCCACCGCGCGCGATTGGGCCTCCGTTGTAGATCCAGAAGCCGGGGCCCACCGGGTGTGGGCCGGTCGGCGGCAGGAGCGGATCGGTGAGGCCGAACAGGTCGCCCTGCGCATAGATGAGAACCTGGGCTGCGACAGCTCGGCCGATCGCCTCGCCGGCGCCGAAATCGGCGTGCTTGGCTCCCGGCCACGGGTCGGCCGCTCTCTGGGCGTCGAGGGCCGCTTCAATCGCGGCGACGTCGAGCGGGAAGAATGAACTAAGGACCCCGACCGACGCGCCCCCGATCGCCGCCGAAACCGGGGGATGCGGCCCGGGCTCGGCGTTCGCCGCCTCGGCGGCGCGGAGCTGTGCCAACGATAGATAGGCGTACAGCCTTGTCGCGTCGATCGTTCGTATTACGGCCAGCGACGTCGCCGTCGCGTTCCACGCAACCGTGGCTCCGGCCTCCCAGAATTTGACGGCGTCGGAGGACACCGGCTGATCGGGCCTGATGGAGCGAACTGTGGCTGTCGGTTCGTCAACCGAACAGGCGGCGGCGATGCAGATGGCCGCGACGGGGAAGAGCATTCGATGTTCGCATGCTGATGATACCTTGGCTTGGAGTGGCCCCAAGTATCAGCGCGCGCCCTCATGCCTCCCTCTCACCACCCTCATGCGGGGTGCCTTTCCCCCTTTGCGTGGGAAGATTGCCCGCGCCCTCGCCGTGTGCAGAGACCGAGACGAGTGCGGGGGGCGCGGTGCGGAGAAGTGCCCGGCCGCTATAGCAGTCCTCGAGCGCCCAAATCAGCTCGAAGCTTCTCCGCAGTCGTGAAGTGCAGCGTCTGCACACCGAGTGAAGCCGCCGGCGCGAGATTCTGGAGTCTGTCATCGATGAAGACCGTCCGCGCCGGGTCGGCCTGCGTCATCCCCAACACACGCTCGTAAAAATGCCGCGTCGGCTTGCGCACCCCGAGCCAGCACGACGTGAAAAACGTCGGGAAGATTTCTCGCAGACCGAACGAGTCGATGCGATACCGATTGAGCTCTTCGCTCTCGTTGTTGAGCGTTGCCAGGCGGACCTTTCCTGGCCGAGCCAGGTCTCGCGCCACGGCGATCGAATCCGGCCACGCGACGCTCTGCGCGAACATGAACTTCTTGAAGTCGTCCGCCGAAAACCCTCGCGGCTCGCAGAACACCGTGATGGCGAGATACTCGTCGAGCGAGACTTCGCCGGACTCGAACGCACCGACCATTTCTTCGTGGCGGTATTGGAAGTCGTCGTGGTCGAGGCCGAACCTCGCGATCGCCTCGGCGCGCTGTTCGCCGTCCCACGCGTTGGTTCCCAGCACTCCACCGACGTCGAACAGAACCAGGTCGATCGCGTCGCTCATGCGATGAGCACGGCGCGGGCCGGTGCGCCATCCAGGCCGGCGAGCTTGAGCGGGAGGACGCGCAGGTCGTATCTGCCCGGCGGCGGCACGGACAGGTCGAGTCCCTCCACGATGATGACGCCGTGTCCGAGCAGCGTCCGGTGCGTCATGTGGTGGCCGGAGTGGAATTGCTCGATCGACAAGTAGTCGATGCCGACGAGCTTCACGCCGAGCGACACGAGATACTCGGCGCCATCGGGGGCGAGGTACGTGTAGTCGCGGACGAAGTCGTGCTGGCGAATGAAGCCCGAGTTCCGCGTGCGGATCAAAACCCGCTGCTGGCCGGTAAGATCATGGGCGCGAAGGAGGCTCTCGGTCACCGCGGGCGCGTCGTCGGGCACGGCGATCAGAACCGCTGGCCCCATCAGGACGTCCAGGTGGAGCGCGTCGACGGCGAGTCCACCCTCGAGGATGTGCTTCTGCGCGTCGACGTGTGTTCCCGTGTGCGATCCGAAGGAGAGCAGCGAGACGTTCGAGCTGGCTCCTTTTGAGATCTCCTGCTGGGGTGAGATCGCGATCTCGGGGTTGCCCGGGTACACGAGCCCCCCGTTCACGATCGGCAGCGAGACGTCGTAAATGGTCGGCATGGGAGCAAAAGAAGGTAGCAGTGGCGGCCGATTGGCCCGACCCGCTGAAAGGAATCCGTAAAGCCCAAATCCGCCACTGGCCCCGGCCCTATCATATCGTATGTATAGACGTATGCGTCGCTCCCCCCGCCTGGTCGGCACGGTCGCTCTTCTGGTGCTCGCGCTCGTGGTGTGCGCCGCGCTCACGTATCAGGCGTGGGACGCGGCGCGCTCGCAGCGCGCGATGGCCGAGCGGACTCTGCAGGACTACGCCAAGATCGCCGACTGGCAGTTGACGCAGCAGGCGAAGAATGCGCTGCTCGGCCAGGTGGTCACGTCGCTCATTCAACAGGCGTCGCGGCTGCAACCCGACTCCTTGCAGCGTACGCGCTATTCGCCCGTCGAAGTCGGCGAGATCGCGCGCGACATGATGGGATGGTGCAACTGTCTCGAAGGCGTCCAGTACTTTTTCCGATACGATTGGCGGGACTCGACGTTCCGCACGACGGACACCGACGTGTCCGACGCCGCTCTCGCCCGCGTCCGCGACACGATGGTCGCGTACGTGAACGACATGGCACCGCCGCCGGCCGATCGCGGCGTCGTTCACTTCGTGACTCCCGGCGGCAGTGCGATGCGCCAGTCCGCCGTGATTCTCACGAACGATTCGTACGTGATGCTGTTCGACGAGCGCACCAAACCGCTTCAGCTCGTCGTCTTCGTCGTCGCGCGTGATATTCGGCACCGCCTCCCGGTCGAGCTCTACGGCTACGTCACCGCCGCGACGCCATTCCTCGCGCCCGTCTTCGCCGAGATTCGAGGCAAGCACGGCACCGCCAGCTCGCTCCTCCCCGAAGCGCTCATCCACGACTTCCCGATCGACTCGATTCTGTCGATCTCCGTGACGACGGCGAACGGCAAGGAGGTCTACCGCTCGCCCGGCTGGGTAGCCCAGACGTACAGCGCCGCGTCGACCGTCGAGCCGCCCTTCGGCCGGCTCAAGATGAGAGTGAGCCTGAACAAGGCATTCGCGCCGATGCTCGTCGTGGGCGGCTTGCCCGACTCGCGATTGCCGATTCTCGTCGCGCTGTTCGTGCTCGCTGCCGGATTGCTGACCGTCGCCGTCATCCAACTGCGGCGCCAGCAGCAGCTCGCGCGTCTCCGCACGGAGTTCGTGTCCGGCGTGTCGCACGAACTCCGCACGCCGCTCGCGCAGATCCGCTGGTTCGCCGAGCTCCTGCACCTCGGCAGGCTTCGCACGGACGACGAGCGCGAACGGTCGGCGGGGATCATCGACCAGGAAGCGCGGCGGCTCACGTATCTCGTCGAGAACGTGCTCAACTTCTCGCGCGCGGAGAAGGGAACGAACCGCGTGTCGCCGGAGCCGGCCGAGATCGATCACGAGATTCAGGAGTCGCTCGATCTGTTCGCGCCGCTCGCGCGCGCGCGCGGCATGACGATTCGCGCGTCGCTCGGGATCAACGCAATGATGCGAGTGGATCGCAACGCCCTGCGCCAGATCCTGCTCAACTTGCTCGACAACGCCGCGAAGTACGGCCCGGCGGGGCAGACGATCACGGTCGGGTCGCAGATCGTCGGCGACCGCGCGCGGATCTGGGTCGAAGACGAAGGGCCCGGGATCCCGCGCGACGATCGCGTGCGCGTCTGGGAGCCGTACGTCCGTCTCAATCGCGACGCGGAATCGTCCACCGGCGGCAGCGGCATCGGGCTGTCGGTCGTCCGCGAGCTCGTGCTGCTTCACGGCGGCCGCACGCGCGTCGAGTCGTCGCCGGGCGGCGGCGCGCGCGTCGTCGTCGAGCTGCCCCTCACGCAACAGGAATCGTCGGAGTCGTCGCCGCCATCGTCTCCGCCGGATCAACCGCAGCCCCCCACCCCCAACTCGCAACTTCAGGTGGTCCCATGACGTACGCTACCATGGCAGAGAAACGGCCGTCGGCGACGGACAGCTACGCGGCCCCGCTCCCCACGCCAATGGCTCGAATTCTCATCGTCGAGGACAACGTCAACCTCGCCTACGGCCTTCGCACGGGCCTGGAGATCGAGGGCTACGACGTGCAGGTCGCCGAGAACGGCGAGACGGGTCTCGAGCGCGCGCGCGCCTGGGGACCGGACCTCGTCATGCTCGACCTGATGTTGCCGGGGATGGACGGCTACCGAGTCCTCAAGACACTGCGCGAGGCGGGCTCGGACGTTCCGGTGTTGATCCTCACCGCGCGCGGTGAAGAGGCCGACAAAGTGCTCGGCTTCCGGCTCGGCGCCGACGACTACGTGACGAAGCCGTGCGGCGTGCTCGAGCTGCTCGCGCGCGTCGGTGCGCTGCTGCGCCGGTCGAGACTCGCCGACCAACGCTCGCACGCGACAGACGCGGTCGAGAAGTTCGGCACGGTGGAGATCAACCCGTCGTCGCGCACGGTGACGAAGAGCGGCATGCCCGTGGGTCTGAGCCCGAAGGAGTTCGATCTTCTGCTGGCGCTCGTGCGGCGTCGCGGGGCGGTGGCGTCGCGAGTCGAGCTGCTGCGCGAAGTGTGGGGGCACCGGGTCGAGGTGATGACGCGGACGGTCGACATCCACATCGCGGAGCTGCGGAGAAAGATCGAGGACGATCCGTCGCAGCCGCGGCACATTCTCACCGTGTGGAAGGCGGGGTACCGGCTGGAAGCGTGAGGATCTCAGGCCGCGCGCTCAGATTCCGTCGCGCGCCCCGACGCCCTGACGAGTCTATCGACTTAGCATTCGCCTTCCGCAGCGATCAGCGATCCCGTCGGGGAAGCACCACGTGCCGTCGGGGAAGCACCGACTGCCGCGGCGCCACGCGGCCCCCATCTTCGGAGGGTCTGCCCGACAGCCGCGAGGTGCAAAATGCGCGCTCTCGAACGCTGGTCGAACGTGCTACGGGTCTGCGGAGGCGTGGGGCTCGTAGTCGGATCGCTTGATCCTCTGGAGGGATCGGCGCTGATCCTCCCCGGAAGCGCGTTGCTCGCGCTCGGGAGTTATCTCGGACGCGAGGATCGCCGAATCCTCGCGTATCGCACTTGGAGCTTCATTCTCGTCGCCCTCGGCGTGGGCGTCTTGTTTGGACTCAGCGCGATTGGGGGAGTAGGTGGAAGCTCGGGTCACTCCGCCTGGTGGGCGCTGCTGATCCTGCCCTATCTGGTCGGTTGGTCGCTGGACATCTGGGGACCAGGAGCACCGCGCTGGGTCTCGGTAGCCGGCATTGTCGTTGGTGCATGGTACCTCGCGATACTCGGGATGATGCTCTGGCCTCCGGGGCACACCGCACACTCGAAGTCGATCGTTCCGGCGATCGTGATCGCAGTCGTTGGCATCGTGACAATCGTCGCCTGTGCCGTGCGGCTTCGGAAAGAGCCTCCAGCCGCCTGAGAAGGCAAACCGCCCGCCTCAAAACCCCGGCCGTAGGGGCGACTGCGAGACCGGCGCATCGCCCGCACGGGCCATTTGTCGCGCGCGCATCGTCGATGGCCCGAACGGGCCAGGGCTAGCTGCCCGCGAGCGTGGAGGTCTCAGGTCTCAGGTCCGTTCCTGGTTCGCCATGGGGGAGCGGGCATCTCGGATTCGGTAGCGAGCCTTGCCTCGAGCATGAGCTTGAGCAGGAGCCGTGAGCGACTCCACGCGTCGTCTCGCAACTGGAACCACGACGCTGACGTCAAGCCTTGTGCGGTTCCGTTCCGCCGGAAAGGTTTTGCGCAGTCTCCCTCCTCGGAATTCAATGCGCCCCACGATCATCCCAGCCGCGGCTCTCCTCCTCGCCGCGGCCACGTCTCTCAATGCGCAGGAGCTCAAGGGCTCCGGCACCGTCGCGCTTCGCGCGGCTCGGCTCATCGATGGCACTGGTGCCGCCGCGGTCACGAATGGTGTCGTCGTCGTAACCGACGACAAGATCGTCGCCGTCGGGAAACAGGGCGCGGTGACCATTCCGGCCGGTGCGAAGCTGGTGGATCTCGGCGACGTCACGCTGTTGCCGGGCTTCGTCGATGCGCACACGCACATCATCGGCCGCGAACTGGCGGATCCGCAGGCCAATGACGCCGCCGTCCGCGACTATCAGGCCACCGGCGCGATCATCGGCGTCGCGAACGCGCAGAAAACGTTGCTCGTCGGATTCACGACGATCCGCAACGTCGGCGCGCCGGACTTCGACGACATGGCGCTGCGGAAGGCGGTGAACGAGGGCAACGTGATCGGCCCGCGCATGCAGAACGCGGGGCACGCCATCGGCATCACGGGCGGTCATTGTGACGAGAATGGATTTCGCCCCGGCTTGATGGACGGCAACCCGATGCTCGGCGTCGCCGACGGCCCCGATCAGATTCGCGCCGCCGTGCGCTACCAGGCCAAGTACGGCGCGGACGTCATCAAGATGTGTGCGACGGGCGGTGTGCTGTCCGAGGGCGACGCGGTCGGCGTACAGCAGTACACCTACGAGGAGATGAAGGCGCTCGTCGACGAAGCCACGAAACTCGAGCGCAAAGTCGCGGCGCACGCGCACGGTGCGGAAGGCATCAAGACCGCGGTTCGCGCCGGCGTCTCGTCGATCGAGCACGGCTCGTTCCTCGACGAGGAGGGCGCGCGGCTCATGGTGCAGCATGGCACGTACCTCGTGCCGACGCTGAGCGCCGGCGAGGCCGCCGTCCGCGCCGCCGACGCGGGAATTCTCAAGGGTTTGCGAGCGCAGAAAGCGCGTGCGGCCGCCGCCGCGATGAAGAACGGCGTCAAGATCGCCGTGAAGGACGGCGTGCCGATCGCGCTCGGCACCGACGCCGGCGTCGGCGCGCACGGCACAAACGGTCACGAGTTCACGTTGATGGTCGAATGGGGCGGAATGACGCCCATGCAATCGATCGTCGCCGGCACGATGAGTGGCGCCAAGCTGCTCGGCTGGGACAAGCAGATCGGATCACTCGCCGCGGGGAAGTGGGCCGACGTCGTCGCCGTGCCGGGCGATCCGCTCCAGGACATTCACGTCATGGAGCGCCCAGTATTCGTGATGAAGAACGGGTACGTATACAAGAGCACAGCCGTGGCGCCCGCGCTGCCGTAAACGGCGCAGCAGGGCCTGGCTTCTATCGTCGACGCGCGCATCTCGGACACGGGAACGAGCCCTGCCTTGAGCAGGAGCTTGAGCAGGAGCCTTGAGAAACCGCTCATGGCTGGCTCAGAGCTCATGCTCAGGCTCATGCTCGCGGCAGGGCTCGAGTCGCTCGCCGCGATCCAGCGTGCCACACCGATCTGAAACGTCAGATCACGACCACACGCTCAGAGCACGAATGGAATTAGCGACTTCACCTCACGCCGGTACGCGTCGTACTCCGCCCCGAACGCGTCGTGCATCACGCGCTCCTCGAGCCGCGCCTTGTACCAGAACGAGCCGAACGCGATCACCACGGCGAGCACGCCGGACCATTGTCCGCGCGCGAGCGCGCTGCCCGCTAGGGCGATGAGGATTCCGGTGTAGATCGGATTCCTCACCGAGCGGTACGGCCCTGATCGAACCAACTCGTGATCGCGCTTGAGCGTGACGGCCGCGGACCAATTGCGGCCGAGGTACACGCGTGCCCACGTCGCGAATCCGAGCCCGAGCACGACGAGCCCGAGGCCGACGGCACCCGGCCACGCGGCGAGCGGCACGAAGCGCGCGTTGAGCGCCGCCCACGGGATGCGGCGGCTGATGAACAGCCACACCGCGACCCACAACGGCACGGTGTACCTCAGGCGCGAACCGAGCGATTCGCTCCTGAGTGTCTTCTTCACGGAGCCGGCCGCGAGCCACCAGCCCGCGAGCCACACGAGCCAGAGCCCGGGAATCAGGTAAGCGAAGAGTGAACCCATGTGAGATGCGGCGACGAGCCTGTGGATCAGCCCGACGTAGTCATCCGCCGCGAAGTTTCGTCGCGCTCAGACTCGGGCCGCGCCATCGAGCTGGCGGCCGAGCGTTGATGCGTCGGTCGCCGGAAGCTCGCACGCGTAGTTCCGACACACATACGCGGTCGCGCGTCCGTCGATCGAGTCACGATCGCGCAGCAGGGTGACCTCGCCGCCGGCGTTCGATGCGCCGCCGGCGACCACCAACGACGGTACGTACCGGTCCGCGGCAGTGCGCTCCAGCTCGTGAAACGCTTCGCTCGCCGGGTCGCCGACGATCGCCAGCTCGACGGCTCCGTTCACGAGCATGTCCACGCAGCCGAGCATGTGCCCGAACGCCAACGGATACCGCGCCACGGCTGGAGCGAGCGAGTTGGCGATCTTCGTCGCGCGGTCGCGCGCTTCGCGATCGTCGAACAGGTCGGCCAGACGCAAGAGCAGCTCGACGGCCAGCGACGTGCCCGACGGCGTCGCGTTGTCGTACACGTCGCGCGGGCGCGTGATGAGCGTTTCGTGATCCGACGCCGTGTCGAAGAACACGCCCCCGGAATCGTCCCAGAACCAGCGCGTCATCGATGCACCGAGGTCGCGGGCGCGCGCGAGCCAGCGGTCGTCGAAGGTCAGCTCGTACACGGCGAGCGCCGCCAGACCGACGCGCGGCATGGTCCTCGAGATACCCGGCGATGCGCGCGCGCCCACCGGAATACGATCGAAGCACGCGCCCGTCCCGCACCAGTCGGTCGAACAGGAAGGTCGCGCCCTCAATCGCCAGCGCGCCGTACTCGTCATCGCCGAATGCGCGCGCCGCCTCGGCCAGCGCGCGGACCATGAGGCCGTTCCACGACGCGAGGATCTTGTCGTCGCGCCCCGGCCAGACGCGCGTCGATCGCACCTCGTAGAGCTTCGCCTTTGCGCGCTCGACGATCAGCTCCAGCTGCTCGACTTCGATCGAAAACTGGCGGGCGAGCGTGCGATGATCGACGTCGGCGACCGAGAGAATGTTCCTCCCCTCGAAATTCCCCGCCGGCGTCACACCCCAGTAAGCCCGCAGCAGGGGTGCTTCGGGGCCGAGGATCGCGTCCAGCTCGGCCACGTCCCAGACGTAGAACTTTCCCTCGTGTCCCTCGCTGTCCGCGTCGAGGCTCGAGTAGAACCCGCCCTCCGGCGACCGCATCTCGCGCTCGACCCACCGGATGGTCTCGCCGACGACGCGCTTCACCTCGGCGTTCTTCGTCGCCTGCCAGAGGTGCGCGCCGAGCCGGATGAGCAGCGCGTTGTCGTAGAGCATCTTCTCGAAATGCGGCACGAGCCACACGCGATCGACGGCGTAGCGGGCGAATCCTCCGCCGATCTGATCGTAGATCCCGCCGCGGGCCATCCGCAGAAACGACTGTTCGACGATCGCCAACGCGTTCTCGATGCCGCGGCGCGCCCAGTGGGTCAGCAGAAACTCGAGCGACATCGTCTGCGGGAACTTCGGTGCGCCGCCGAATCCACCGTACTCCTCATCGTAGGCTCGGCTCATGAAGCGATACGCGTCGTCGAGCAGCGTCGCCGAGATCGGCTCGCCGGCGACCGGCTGGGTCGCGACGTACAGATCTCGCAACGCCTCCACCGTCGCCGCGACTTCGGCGGGCTTCGCGCGATATGCCTCCGACACCGCCGCGAGGATT
This sequence comes from uncultured Gemmatimonadaceae bacterium, assembly GCA_963736315.1. Lineage (GTDB taxonomy): Bacteria > Gemmatimonadota > Gemmatimonadetes > Gemmatimonadales > Gemmatimonadaceae > JAQBQB01. The sequence goes on from CAVTOB010000003.1 coordinate 1,881,449, forward strand.
CTCTTGAACGACGGGATGCCGTGCCGGTCTTCGCGGGGATAGTACGTGCCGCCGTAGAACGGCGCGCCGTCGGGCGTCAGGAACACCGTCATCGGCCAGCCGCCGTGCCCCGTCATCGCCTGCACGGCCTGCATGTAGATCGAGTCGAGGTCCGGCCGCTCCTCGCGATCCACCTTGATGCTCACGAAACGCTCGTTCATCAACGCGGCGGTCGCGTCGTCCTCGAACGACTCGTGCGCCATCACGTGGCACCAGTGGCACGCCGCGTAGCCGATGCTCAACAGGATCGGCTTGTTTTCGGCCTTCGCGCGCTCGAGCGCCTCGGGCGACCACGGGTACCAGTCCACCGGATTCCCGGCGTGCTGCCGCAGGTACGGACTGGTTTCCGTCGCCAGACGATTGGGCATTGTGAGATGCGGCTAGGCTCGTCAGTTTTGCGACACGATGCGCGACGCGTTCCTGAGAAGGTAATCCGCGATGGCCAAAGGGAATCGCAAGACGATGCGCGCCCCCGCGCTCGCGCCACATCCTCCGCCCTCGCCCCAGGAGCCCAAGCTTCCCTGGCACCGCCGCATTCCTTGGTGGGCCGTCGTCGTCACGCTCGCCGTGATCGTGACGGCCGCGTTCGCCGCCGATCCGGTCCGCGACGCCGTCACGTTCGAGTCCGTCGGCGAAGCGCACCTCGAGTTGTCGCCGGGTTACATCGCCCTCGCGCCGCTCTCGGCCATTCTCGACACGGTCACCCTGCTCACCGTTCCGCAGCACATCGCGGTCGTCTTCTGGATCATCGGCGTGTACGCCGTGTGGCGGTTGCTGGCGTCGAGCACCAAGCCCGACGCGCGGCGCGAGGTCATCGGTGCCGCCGCTCTCCTCGGCGCGATCGTCGTGACCTATGCCGCCGCCGCGTTCCTGCCGAGGCCGATGGCGGCGCTGACTGTGTCGGACGAAACGGTGCTGTCGGCCGATTTCCACGCGCACACCGAAGCGTCGCACGACGGACGCAAAGGCTGGACGGACGACGACGTGCGCGACTGGCACCATGACGCGGGGTTCGACGTCGCTTACATCACGGATCATCGGTCGTTCAGCGGCGCGGAGAGGGGCATCGCCTCGAACCCGCCGGTGGCGGGACTGGGAACGATGATCCTGCAAGGCATCGAAGCGGTGTTCCGCGGCGAGCACGTGAATATTCTCAACGCGGGCCGGCGCTACAAAGGCATCCTCACCGCCGACCTCGGCGACGTGGATGAGCAGGCGTTGCAGATGGCGAGCATTCTCCCGCCGACGACGCCCGTCTTGATCGAGACGATTCCCGGAAACCTGGACAAGATTCCCGCCGCCGGTCCGGAACTGGGTTCGGGCGGCGGCGTGCAGGCGATCGAGGTCGTCGACGGCTCGCCGCGCGGACTCACGCAGAGCCATCGCGATCGGGCGCGCATCGACACGCTCATCGGGAAGCTCAACCTCGCGCCGGTGTCCGGGTCCGACAACCATGGATACGGCCGTGCCGCGCCCGCGTGGACGCTCATGCGAATTCCCGGCTGGCGCGGCATGACAGGCGACTCGCTCTCCCGCCGCATCGAAGAAGTGCTGCGCAACGGTCGCAAGGACGCCACGCGAGTCGCCGAGCGACGCGTCGCCGAGTCGACGACGCCGACGTCGGTCGCGCTGGCCGGCCCCGCGGTCGCGTGGCGCATGCTCACGACACTCTCCGCGGACGAGCGCGTGATGTGGATCGTGTGGACGTGGGCGATCGTGTTGATCGCCGCGATCGTTCGCCGGCGCAGGCGAATGCGGCCGCACGCCCCCGCAGCAGCGGCGGTGTGACGACCCCGTCGGACGCGCGGCGCGACACGCGCTGGACAACCGCCGTGTCGATCGTGAGCGCGGCCGCGGTGATTCGACTCGTCTTCGCCGCCGTGCTGCCCGTCTTTCCGGACGAGGCGTATTACTGGGAATGGTCGCGCCGTCTGGCGGCCGGCTACTTCGACCATCCGCCCGCGGTCGCGCTGCTCATTCGGTTCGGCACGACGATTCTGGGATCGACGCCGCTCGGCATTCGCCTCGGGTCGATCATAGCGGGATGGATCGCGTCGCTTTTCACGATCATGATCGCGCGGCGGCTTGGTAGCGGCGACTCGTCGATAGCGATCCGCGCGGCGATCATCATGAGCGTTTTGCCGCTCGCCGCCGCGGGACTCGTGCTCGCGACGCCCGATGCGCCGCTGCTCGCCGGTACGGCGGCGACGCTCTACTGCGTCCTCCACGCCGTCGAGGCGGGCCACGATTCGGGGACATCGACACGGTGGTGGGTCGCCGCTGGTGTCTCGTTGGGCGTGGCATTTCTCTCGAAGTACACCGCCGTCCTCGTGCCTGTCGGCGTGTTGGCCGCGTTCGCGACGCGACCCTCGCTGCGCTGGCGGCTCAAGGACTACGGACCCTATCTCGCCTGCGCGGTTGCGGCGCTGATCTTTTTGCCGGTCGTCCTGTGGAACGCTCGGCACGACTGGGTGTCGTTCGCGTTTCAACTGAAGCATGGACTCTCGACGCCGCAGGGCTCGGCGCTCGTTGCCGCGTGGAAGCACGAGGGCGATCTGTTCGGCGGACAGGCCGCGCTCGCCTCGCCGATTCTTTTCGTGCTGATGGGAATCGTCGTCTGGCGATCGCTCGATCAGACGGCGACGGACCCGGAGCGAGTGCTGGGCGTCGTCGCGCTGGTGTGCTTCGCGTTCTTCGTCGTCAGCGCATTCCGCCAGCGCGTCGAGCCGAACTGGCCGGCGCCGGCGTACGTCCCGGCGATCGCGCTGCTCGCGCGTCGCCTTCGCACGCGGCGGCGCGAGGCGTGGATCCGCGCGGGCGTCGGTGTCGCCGGGTTGATGTCGCTCGCGATTTATGTGCAGGGGCTTGCGCCGGTGCTCCCCGTCGCGCCGCCGCGCGATCCCGTGGCGCGCGCGTTCGGCTGGTCGGATCTCGCGCGCTTCGCGTACAGCACGGGCAATTCGGTTCACGCGACGACGGGCTCGACGGCATGGCTCGCCGCGGATCGGTATCAGGAGGCCGCCGAGCTCGCGCTTCAGTTACCGACGCACCCGACGACGTTCGCGACCAACCTGTCGGGGCGCGCCAATCAGTACGACTTGTGGCCGCGCTTCCCGGATCTCGCGCGTCCGGGAGACGCGCTAGTCCTGGTCGTAGACGAATCGACGGAGCCACACGAGGCGATCGCCCGCCTCACTCCGTACTTCGCAACTATAGAACGAGGCCCGCTCGTCGTGCTGCGCCGACGGGCAGGCGAGATCGGGCGGCGGCGGGTGTGGACGCTAGTCGGTTGGCGCGGAGGATGGCCCTCCATCGCCTCGGCCAACTAGGGCACTATCGATGGGCGCGTTGCCGGCGCGGTGCACGGCGCGCACTCCCTCGAGGAGCTTGATCAACTGGCGTTGCTGCGCGTCGTCGAGCGTCCCGACGGCCATGTCGTCGGCGCGCCGCATCTCCTCGTCGAGCTGCGCGAGGATCTCGAGGCCTTTCGGCGTGATGTAGCAGAAGACCTGGCGCCGGTCCGGTGACGCGCGCTCGCGCCGAGCGAGCCCGGCCTTTTCGAGCTTGTCGAGGAGACGCGTGATGCCGGGCGCCGCGTGGATCATGCGGTCGCGGATGACGAGCGTCGGGAGTCCCTCGGGACCGGCTCCACGCAGGATGCGCAGCACGTTGTACTGCTGCACGGTCACGCCGGTGCTTGCGACCACCTGCGCGAAATGCCGCTCGATCAGGGCAGCGGTGCGTAGGATACCGACGGTGACTTCCGCCTTGATCGAATGGAAGGGCCGACGTTGGGCGATCTCCGCCTGAAGGCCGTGCGCGCTTTCGTCTGAGTCTGTCGCCACGCCCTTTCCGTCTTGATCGCTCGCTGCCACGTCCGGCTCTCCCCTCGTCAGTTGCGCCGTAGCGGATGATAGAGCGTTGTCGGGGGAGGCGCGAGGTCCAAGCCGCAGGTCTCCGCACTCCGAGCACCGCACACACTCGTTTCGACCGCTCACCGAGCCGTTTGCACGGTTCGCCGAAAAGTTGGCGACGAGCGAGGGCCGCGGCCGTAGGCTAATCGGCATGAGACCCTGCACCACTCTACCCCTGATTCTGGCGGTCGCCGCCCTATCGCCGGCCTTCGCAATCGCCCAACAACCACCCTCGGCGTCGCACGCGCTTCGCGGCACGGTGACCGCCGCCGGCGCCCCCGTTCGAGGCGCCGACGTCTTTCTGCTCGAGTCGCTCGACGGCGCGACGACCGACACTGCCGGACACTTTTCAATACGCACCAGGGCGGCCGGCTCGGTCACGATCGTCGTGCGTCGCATCGGGTTCGCGCCGGCGCATCTCGTGGTCCCGGTCGACACCGCCGACGCGGTGACGCTCGCGGTCTTCCCTGAGACGGCCGTCCTCACGCCGATCACCGTGCAGGCCGGCGCTTACAAGGCGGGGAACGAGCGCGGCGCGACGCTCACGGCCCTCGAGGTCGTGACAACGCCCGGCGCGACGGCCGACATCGCCCGCGCCATCCAGACGCTTCCCGGCGTGCAGAACGTGGACGAGGGCACGGGACTCTTCGTGCGCGGCGGCGACGTGAGCGAAACGAAAGTGCTGCTCAACAACACCGTCATGCTCTCGCCGTACAACTATCAAACACCGACGGGCAACTACACGGTGACGGTGAATCCGTTCTTGCTCGACGGAATCTTTTTCTCGTCGGGCGGATTCGGCGCGCGCTACGGGAACATTCTGTCCGGCGTGGCGGACTTGCGCACGGCTGGGCGCCCGGTGCAGAGCAGTGAGACCGTCGTCGCCGGCTTGGCGAGCGTGTCGTCCGGCGCCGACCTCGCCCTGTCTCACGGCCTCACGGTGCACGCGACGGCCGGACACAGCGACCTCCGATACCTGTTCGACGTCAATGGATCGACGCGCGGCTATTCGCCCGTACCCAACGGCAACGATTTCAGCGGCAGCGTCATCTACGACTACTCGCCGACGGGCCAGATCAAGACCTTCGCCATCGACCGCTCCAACGCGGTCGGCATCGAGGTCTCCGATCCGTCGTACGCGGGCGGGTATCTCGCCGACGTGAAGAGCCGGATGTTCACCGGCGGATGGAGCGACGTTTTCGGCTCATTCGCGCCGTCGGTCAGCGTGTCGTACTCCACCGCACGGCGCAACGAACAATTCGGCGTCTTCGACCTCGGCGCCGACGAACGCTGGACCCAGGTCTTCACGCAGACGGTGTGGAGCCCGCGCGACGAAATCGGCGTCCGCATCGGCGGCGACGCCGACTGGCGCGACTCGCGCTTCGAGGGATCGATTCCTCTCTCCTTCACCGACGTCGCGCCCGTCGCTCGCCGCAGGCTCTTCGATTCGCCCGTCAACGGTGCGCGAACCGGAGCGTTCGCCGAAGCCGACTGGCGCGCCCTGGAGAGCCTGCGTCTCATCGCCGGTACGCGCACCGACTACTCGTCGCTTACGAAGGTCCGCACGGTCGATCCACGCCTCTCCGCCGCCTACGAGCTCGGACCGGCAACGATCACCGCGGCGCTTGGCGTCTACCACCAGGTCGCCGATCCACTGTACCTATCAGCGACCGTTGGTCTGCCCGCCGCCCCGCCGGAGCGAGCTATGCAGTCGGTGCTGGGCATGCAGGTCGGCAACGGCAATGAGATCGCGCGCGTCGAGCTGTACGACAAACAGTACCGCGACCTCATCGGGCTCACGCGCGACAACCGCACGGTCGCCGGCGGCGGCACAGGCGTCGCGCGCGGCGCGGATGTCTTCGTGAAGCACCAGATCTGGCCCTTTTTCTCGGCGCGTACGACGTACAGCTACGTCCACTCGTGGCGCACGGATCCCGGCACGGGAGTGCAGGCGCCGGCGCCGTTCGACATCACCAACTCGCTGACGATCGTCGCCGATCAGGCGCTGCCCAAGGGATGGAGCGTCAGCGTCGCGTGGCGGTACGCGACCGGGAAGCCGTTCACTCCGGTGAGTGGCGCCACATTCGATCCAACGACGCACGTGTGGATCCCGCAGTACGCCGCGCCGCAGAGCGACCGGCTTCCGCCAGAAAGGAAGTTCGACGTCGCGATCTCACGCGTGACGCGGATCTCCGGCAACAATCAGCTCGTCTACTTCTTCTCGCTCGACAACCTGTTCGACCGGACGAATCTCTACGAGTACACCTATACGTCCGACTATTCCCGTCGCATTCCCGTGCGGAGCCTGTTCAACCGCTCGCTCTACTTCGGTGCCTCACTCACCCACCTCCAACGCTGACCCCCATGATTCGCCGGCTGATTCTTTCGACCAGCTTCATTGTGTTCGCCGCCCTTCCGCTCATGGCGCAGGGCAACGTCGCGCCGCCAAAGTGGGCGGACACCATCGCCGCGGAAATCGAGAAAGCGCAGTTCGCGAACGACTCCACGCGTCTTGCCGCCGTGGTCGCGCTGGCGTCGCGCGTGGCGATCGCGTATCCCAACGACGGGCTGATTCTCCACTATCAGGGCTACGCACTCTATCGACAGGCGCTGTTCGTGCAGCAGACGCAGGACGCGACGCCGATCCTCGAGCGAGCGCGTGACGTTCTCGCCAAGTCGCTGAACGGTCGTATCCTGCCGGAGACGCACATTCTGATGGCGGCGATCGACGGTCAGCTGATCGGGCGAAACCCGGCGCGGGCGATGGAATTGGGGATGCAGTCGCAGGGCTCGACCAACGCGGCGATCCGGAGCGGCCCGGCGAACCCGCGCGTCTGGCTGATCCGTGGACAGGGGGCGATTTTCACTCCCTCCGAGTACGGCGGCGGATTGGACGTCGCCGAAGAGTATCTCAAGCGATCGGTCGAGTTGTTTGCGTCGGATGCACCGAAGCCGGGCGAGCCGGCGTGGGGCAAGGCCGAAGCGCTCGCGTGGCTCGGCCAAGTGTACGAGAAGAAAGGGGGCAAGGCGAAAGCCGCCGAGATGTACAGGAAGGCGATCGACGCGAGCCCGAACTACCGATACGCGCAATTGCTCGCGGCGGCCCTCAAGTAGACACGAACCTGGATTGATCTCATGAGCAAGTCGGATCGACGTTCACTCGGCGCGTCCGGGTGGTGGATCTACGCCGCGGCGTGGCTTCCGTTCGCGGGCTTCTACGCGCTGGCGCTGACGACGACGAAGACGTTGCCCGCGTCGCGAGCGCTGGTGGCCGGCCTTGCGTATGTGGTGCCGATCGCGCTCTTCGGCGTCGGCGTCTGGTGGCTCTCCGGCCTGCTCGAGCGGCGGAGAGCGAGCGGCACGGTGACCGTTGCCGTTCACCTCGTCGTTGGTGCGGCGACCGCGTTCGCCTGGCTCGGCATCGAGATCGCGCAAATCGCCTCGCAGATCGGCTTCTCGGGCGCCTGGGCCGCGGCGCAAGCATTCGCGGGGTTTCAGGTCCTCGACGGCTTTTTCGTCTACGCCGTTCTCGCGGTCGGATCGCACGCGATCCGCATCGCGAAGCGTCTGCGCGAAGAGCAGGCGCGCGCCGCCCACGCCGACGCGCTGCGGATGCGCGCCGAGCTCGCCGCGCTGCGCGGTCAGCTCAACCCGCATTTCCTCTTCAACACGCTACACACGTTGACCGCGCTCGTTTCGCGCGAGCCGCAGACGGCGGAGCACGCGCTCGAGCGGTTCGGCGACATGCTTCGCTACGTGCTCGACGTCAAGCGCGCCGCGCGAGAGGACGTCACGCTGGCCGAAGAGCTGAGATTCGTCCGCGACTATCTCTCGCTCGAGCAGCTGCGCCTCGGTGAGCGGTTGCGCGTAGTCGAACGGATCGACCCCGAAGCGCTCGACTGCGTGATTCCGTCGCTCACGCTGCAGCCGCTCGTCGAGAACGCCATCAAGCACGCCGTCGCGCCGCGCGCGCAGGGCGGTTCGATCGAGCTTGCGGCGGCGCTCGAGGGCGACTCACTCGTACTCGAAGTGCGCGACGACGGTCCGGGCGCGATCAAGCACGACGTCGACGCGGCCGCGGGCATGGGGCTCCGCGCCGTGCGGCAACGCCTCGAGACGCGCTACGGCGCGGGTGCCGAGTTCTCCGTCACGACCGCGCCGCGCGAAGGGTTCATCGTCCGCGCGTCGATTCCGGCCCATGTAGGCACGGCGCTGCCGCCGGCACCGAGCGCGGCGCAGCGGCGCGAGGGGACGACGATTCCCGCATGAAGACGCGCACCGTCATCGTCGAGGACGAGCCGATCGCCCGCGCCCAACTGCGCGACTTGGTGAGCGGCGTCGACTGGATTCATTGCGTCGGCGAAGCGGCCGACGGGCTGACCGCCGTCTCGGTCATCGAATCGACTCGCCCAGATCTCGTCTTCCTCGACATCGAGATGCCGGAGCTCGACGGACTCGGCGTGCTGCGCCGCATCACGTGCGACCCGGCGGTGGTATTCACGACGGCGTACGACAAGTTCGCCGTCGCCGCCTTCGAGCTGGAGGCGATCGACTATCTATTGAAGCCGTTCGGCCGAGATCGCCTCTACGCGGCGCTGGATCGCGTCAAGCGCGCCGTGCGCGGCGACGGTGACATACCGGTCTCGCACCGCGCGCATGAGGCGATCGAGCAGCGCGACCGTTGGCTCACTCGCATCTTCGTGCGCGACCGCGGCCGGCTCGTGCCGATCGCCGCGGCGGACATCGAACGCCTCGAGGCTGACGACGACTACGTCGCCGTGCACAGCCGCGGGCGGCGCTACCTCGTGTACCTCGGGATGAACGAGTTCGAGGCGCGGCTCGACCCGGATCGATTCCGGCGGATCCACCGCTCGCACATCGTGAACCTCGACCACGTCGCGTCGCTCTCGCCGGCGGAAGGCATGCGCTATGAAATCGTGATGCGCGACGGCTCGAAGATCCTCGCCAGCCGTACGCGCTCACGCGAGCTGCGCGGACTGGCCATCTAGCCGCCGGTAGCTGTCTACCGTCTACGGGTCTGCCGGTCTACCGGTCCACCGGTCCACCGGTCCACCGGTCCACCGGTCCACCGGTCCACCGGTCCACCGGTCCACCGGTCCACCGGTCCACCGGTCCACCGGTCCACCGGTCCACCGGTCCACCGTTAACCGGGCGGGATGTTCTGATTCGTGCGGAACAGGTTCGTCGGATCGTACTGCCGCTTGATCGCGGCGAGCCGATCGAACTTCTCCGGCCTGAACGACGCCCGCACGCGGTCCGGGCTCTCGCCGGCGCCGATGTAGTTCACGTAGACGGTTCCCGTGCCGAACGGCTTCACCGCGTCCGACGTCGAACGCGCCCACTGCACGTTCGGCTCGGCGTCGAGCGGCGTCACCCACCGTGACACGATCACGAGGTTGTACGTCGCGTCCCGCTGGTCGAACGCCGTCGCGTCGGCCGGAACCCGCTTCACGGCGCCGCCGAACTGCTCGATCAGAAGCGCGCTGAGCGGCGACTTCACGTTCTTGAAGGACGCGACGAGCGAGTCGAGCAGCTCGTCCGGCAGCGACGCGGCGAACTCCGATCGCCAATGCACCTGGAGTCCCGATGGGAATCCCGCGTCGAGCATCGATTGGAGAGCGGTGTAGGGAATCGGTCCCACCTCGCCCGCCATTGGTGACCCGAACGACCGGATCGCGGCGATCGCTTTCTCGCCGTCCTTGACCGGGCCGTTGTAACAGATCGCCAGCGCCACGACCGGCACGCCGTCCGGCGTGTGCATCATCGCCGCGAAAATGGTGAGCGCGTCGGGCGCGCTGCGCGTCACGTCGCGATAGAGACGCAGCACGTCGCGCGCGCGGGCGATCGGATAGATCAACATGCCGCCGAGGATGGTCGACACCTCGTGCAGCTGAAATTCGAACGTCGTCACGACGCCGAAGTTCCCGCCGCCGCCGCGCAGCGCCCAGAAGAGCTCCGGATTTTCCCGCGCGCTGGCGCGTACGAGCTGACCGTCGGCGAGAACCACGTCCGCGCCGACGATGTTGTCGCACGCGAGGCCGTAGCTCCGCATCAACCATCCGAGGCCGCCGCCGAGCGTGAGACCGGCGATGCCCGTGGTGGACACCGCGCCGCCGGTTGCCGCGAGACCGTGCGCCGCGGTCGCGTTGTCGAACTCGCCCCACGTCGCGCCGCCGCCGGCCAGCGCGATCCTGCGCATGGGATCGACGACGACGTCGCGCATGCCGCGCAGGTCGATCACCAGGCCGCCATCCACGCTCGCGAGGCCGGCCGCGTTGTGACCGCCTCCGCGCACCGCGAGCGTGAGATTGTTGGCGCGCGCGAACTTCACCGCGCGCTGGACGTCGCGCGCGCTCTTGCAGATCGCGATGCACGCGGGACGGCGGTCGATCATGCCGTTCCATACGGCGCGCCGCGCGTCGTAGTCGGGAGCGCCGGGAAGGATCACCTCGCCGTCGAGCTGGTCGGCGAGGTCGTTGAACGGACTGGACGAGACTACTGATGAAGCGGCCATTTGAACCTGTGGGATCGAGGGAATTCGTTAAGTAGATACGCGTTCCCACGCGCCAACCGGACAGGCGATCGCATCGCCCCGGGCCTCCCGGCTGCCTCGCAGATTTCGCCGCATGACCCACCTTGAAATCGTCGAGACGTACATCGCAGGCTGTGCTGGCTGACGCCCGGAAAGGCGACGAAGATCGGTGGCGTGTAGCCTCCCGTTGTGCCGTTCTCCGTTTGTTTCCGTGACATCCGTTTGTTTCCGTGTCCATATTGTTGATGCTCGTGTGGCGGGCGAGGCCGTCCCGCCACATGGGCCATAACAATTGTGAAACGGAAACAAACGGAGATTGAACTGAAACAAACGGAGACAAACGAAGCGTTTTTGTTCTCTTCTCCGTCCGTGTCGGTTCCATCCGTTTGGGTCGTAGTGTCCCGCGGCGCTCACATTCGCGACTGAATCCCACCGGGCTACCGGACCTCGGAAATGCCACTCGCCAACGACCTCACGACGTTCTTCGACAAGAACCAGGCGCGCGCCCGCGACCAGCTGTTCGACCTGCTGCGCATCCCGAGCGTCAGCGCGCGCTCGGAGCACAATGCCGACACGGCGCGAGCCGCCGAGTGGGTCGCGGAGTCGCTCCGCGGCGTCGGCCTGACCGCCAAGGTGCATGCGACGAAGGGACACCCGATCGTCGTCGGCGAATGGCGCGGCGCGGCGGGGGCGCAGACCGTCCTCGTCTACGGCCACTACGACGTGCAGCCGGCCGAGCCGCTCGAGCTGTGGGACAGCCCGCCGTTCGAGCCGACGGTGCGCGACCGCAAGATCTTCGCGCGCGGGTCGGTCGACGACAAAGGCCAGCTCTTCTTGCACGTGAAAGCGCTCGAGGCACATCTCGCGACTCGCGGCAAGCTTCCCGTCAACATCATCGTCCTCGCCGAGGGCGAGGAGGAAGTCGGCAGCGACCACCTCGCGGAATTCATCGAGGCGCACGCCAAAGAGTTGGCTTGCGACGCCGTCGTGATCTCCGACTCGGCGATGTTCGCGCCGGGATTGCCGTCGATACTCTCGTCGCTGCGCGGGCTCGCCTACTTCCAGATCGACGTCCGGGGTCCGGCGACCGATCTGCACTCCGGCAGCTATGGCGGCGCCGTGATGAACCCCGCGATGGCGCTCGCCCGGATTCTGGCCACGCTGCACGACGCCGACGGATCGGGGCACATCGCGATCGATGGCTTCTACGACGACGTGCGCGACTGGGGCGACGTGGCTCGGCGCCAGATGAAGCAGCTGCCGTTCGACGAGAAGGCGTTTCGTGAAGAAACGGGGTCGCCGGAGCTCTTCGGCGAGAAGGGCTACACGACGCTCGAGCGGCTATGGATGCGTCCGACGTGCGAGGTGAACGGGCTGCTCAGCGGCTACACCGGCGAAGGCGCCAAGACCGTGCTGCCCGCGGTCGCGATGGCGAAGGTGAGCTGCCGCCTCGTGCCCGACCAACGTCCGGAGAAGATCGAGCAGTTGATGCGTGCGCACGTCCAGCGCGTCTGTCCGCCGGGAGTCGAGGCGACCGTCCGACCGCTGCACGGCGGAAACCCGTGGCGCGCCGACCTCGCCGGCCCACTCTTCGACGCCGCCCGCCGCGCCCTCGCCACCGCGTTCGACCGCGAGCCCGTGATCACCGGCGAAGGCGGCTCGATCCCCGTCGTGGGCGATTTTCAGAGGATTCTCAACGCGCCGGTATTGCTCGTCGGCTTCGGGCTCCCCGGAGAGAACGCCCACGCACCGAACGAATGGCTCAGCGAGGAGAATTTCTACAAGGGAATGCGCGCGATGGCGGCGCTGTGGGAGGAACTAGCGAAGTAGCGCCGTTTCTCCGGTCAACCGGTCCACCAGTCCACCCGATTTAGAACCGCCACGTCCGTAACACGAACAGCCCGACCGACGTGAGCGGCCGGTACGGCTGCGAGTTCAACTGCGGCTCGAGCAGGACGACTTGCGGCTCGACCATCGCGGTGATCCGCCAGCCGTCCTGCGTGCGGCGCTCGATCGCCACACCCAGGTTGCGCGCCTGCTCCTGGAGGCTCACGAAGGTCTCCGGAGTGATGTACTTGCCCGCTTCGATCTTCGTCTGCGTCACGAACCCATAGAGGCCGCCCGACCCGATCTCGAGCGGCGAGTCCGCCGGCGTGATCGTGAAAACGTCCGCCCTGAGTGCGCGTCCCGCCTGGAATTCCGCCTGCTCGGCCACCACGCCGACGGCGACGCTGGCGAGGCGGCGGGCGGCGAACTGCGCGCCGGCGCCGGCCAGGTCCGTCGTCGTGCCCGTCGACACCACGCTCGAGTTGCTCGACGCGATGAGCGACGACGTCGACTGGCCGAACGCGATCAGCGTCAGCAGCTCGGCCTGCGACCTGGGTGGCTGCGCGTCGCTCTCCAGCGAGACGTTGGGCCGCTCGAGCGTCCCGCCGATGAGTACGCGAATGTTCACCGCGGCGCGTGTCGCGACGTTCACCTGGTATTCACCCGTGACCTGCAGCGTGGGATTCAAGTCCGGTCCGCCGACGAACGTCGCCGTGCCGCGGCGAATCTGGAATCGCTTGGTGAGCAGGGTGTACTCGCCGCGGTCGGTCGTGATCACGCCGTGGACTCTCAGCGTCTGGTTCGAGTCGGTGATGGCCAGCGGATCCGACGTGTAGATCTCGATGTTCGCTTGGCGATTGCGCACCCACGTGTTCTGGTTGATGCTCACCGCCACGTTCACGGCGAGGTTCGCCAACAGCGGCGACGTGGCGGGGAAGAGGCGGTGCGCGAGCTCGCTCGTCGTGTCCACGACGTTGAATAGCCCGGGGTCGCCGGCGCCGACGAGCGTGCGGTTGCTCGACTCGGGGACGTAGATGATGCCGCGCGTCACCGTGATGTCGCCGCCGACCGCCGCGTGCCGGAACGGGCCCTTGAGCGTGAGGCGTGTGTCGACGGTGAGATCCGCGTTGTCGTTGTTGACGAGCCGCGCATCGTCGGACACCAGCTGAAGGTTGAACGCCGGCTCCCGCCAGTTGGCGAAGCTCAGCGCGCCGGTGAGCCGCACCGCGCCGACCGCGCTGCCGGCGAGCGAATCGAGGTAGACGCTGTCGCCGGCCATGCGAATCCGACCGCCGATGTTGTCGATCGTCGCCCCGGTGTACGCGATTGTCGCGGTGCCGTGGTCTACCGTCACCAGCCCTGACAGCTCGGGATTCTTGAGCGTGCCGCGCACCGCGACCCGCCCAGCAGCGCGGCCGTGGACGTCCATTACCAGATCGGTGACGTCCGGGATGAGATCCATCGGCAAGCTGTCGCCGACGACGTCGATCGACACCGGCTCGTCCAACACGCGGTCGCCCTTCACGCCGGTGAACGCGAGGTTGATCGGAAGCCGCGCGTCGACCGTCATCATCGGTGCGCTCGCGCCGTGCTGCGCGTCGATATGCGTGACGAGTCTCTCGTCGGCGTACGACACACGCCCCAGCAGATCGGGGAACGGCGCGTTGTTGTACTCGGCTCCGCTCAAATTGAAACGCCCGGCGAACGTCGGCTGGCTCGACGTTCCGCGCACGTTGCCGTGCAGCGCGAACGTTCCTTTCGCCGCGACGTCCGACTGGAGCAGCTCAACGACGTTGCCCATGGGGAAGCTGTCCACGTCGACCGTGAGGTCAGCGACTCCCGTCGTCGGCACGAGTCCGTTCACGCGAACGCGGCCACCCGCGCCGTTGCGCAGCTCGAAGTCGCCCACGCGTATTCCGGCCTTGCCCCACTGCACGGTGTCGGGGTGCGGTGTGGCCCACCGCGCCGTGTCCAGCCGGAGCGACAGCTCGGCGATCCGGAGCTCTCGTCGGTCGGTGAACAGCGCGTAGTCTCCCTTGGCCGCGTAGTGATGGTTGCCGGCGCTGTCGTGCTGCACCTGCACCACCGACAACTCGACGTGCCCGCGTCCTCCGACCGCTTCGTCCTCCGGCCCCGCCGTCGCATAGGTGAGGCGCGCGGTCGCCGTGTCGAAGCCGAACCCCATAACGCTGAGTTGCACGGCGTTGGCGGATACCGAAAGCGTGGAAGGGGCTTTTCGTCCGCCCTTCCACGCATATGTGCTCGTGACGTGCTGCACGGCGTTGCCGCGAGCGATGATCGTGTCGCCCTCGGCCCGGCCGCGCAGCTCGAAGCCGTCGAGGTTCCCGCGCAGTGTTCCGGCGAAATACAGTCGGCCCACCATCGTGTCGCGCGGCACGGGGCGCGGCCGGTTCACGACGAGACGCGGGGGCGGCCGGCCGTGGATCATCCGCTCCATCTCCGTCCGCTTCGCCGCCGCCGCGGAATCGGCGCGCGCTTCGGCGAGGATCCGCGCGACGACCGCCGGCCGCGGCGGCACCGACGTGGAATCGGTCGACTTCGGGAACCAGCGGTTCAGCGCGCCGAGCGAGTCCACGACGACCGCGTAGTTGAGCGAATCGATCCGGTTCGAGACGAGACCGAAACCGCCCGACGCCGTCGCTCTCGTCTGCGCGCCCGCGGCGAAGAGCTGCTCGACGTGCGCGTCGCCGTTCGCCGCGCTGGCGCGCACGGAGAGCGTGTCCACCGCGATCGAGTCCGCGCCGTGGATCACATGCGAGCTCGAAAGATCGGCCGCGACCTTCGATGTGAGCGTGGGCAGATCGGTTCCGCGTCCAACGGCCGACAGATCGCCCGTGAGCGACGTGACCGGCGCCTTGCTGTCGACGACGCTCAGATTGAACGCGCTCAGCGTGGCGTCGAGGTCGTAGCCCAACGCCTGGGATGCGACGTCGAGAGTGCCGTTTGACGAGATGCTGCCGCCGTCCGGCGTATGAAGGTCTGTGTCGACCAGAAGATCGGACAAGAGCCCGTGCAGGTGAATCGGTCCTGTCGCTTCGCCCTGGAGTCCGGCTGAAGGAAAGAAGCGACCAGCCTCCGTGAGCGAGATGGGATACGCGACGACGTCGGCGTCGATGCGCGTCGGGCCGCCGGCGTGCAGCACGGCCGATCCGGAAAGCTTCGACGTCTCGCCGTGGTCGTCGTGCGTGATCTCGAAGTTCATCGCGAACTGCGTCGCCGTCGTGCCGTTCAGCGTCGTCTTCCCCGTTACCACGCCGGCGATCGGCAGGCTAGGACGCCACGACCTGAGGAGCGCGACCTGCAGCGGAAGCATCTGCACGCGGAGCGCGCGCGCTCGCAGCACGCTCCCGTCGAGAACGCCGATCTGCCCTTCGAGGATGAAGCGGCTTCGGCCCGCGCTCCGGTCGTCGAACGTCAGGTCGCCTTTCACGTTCAGCGCGCGCCGCCCGCCGCGCACCGTCGCGCGTCCGGCGAACACGCCGGTGCGCGGAACCTTGACCCCGGGGATGAGATCCGACAGCACCTTCGTGTCGATTCCCGTGAACCGCAGATCGGTGTCGTGGATCGTGACGGAGTCGTCGAGCGTGATCCCGAACGAGCCTTTGGCGTTCGCCCGCCGCAGCGTGACGTCGGCGTTGGAGATCGTGTAGTCCTGCAACAGGCCGCGCCACTTGAGCGCGAAGTTCATCTTGCCGTGCGCGTCCGGCGGGAGCGGCAGATACGCCCAGCGCACGTCGTCGAAGATCAACTGGTCGCTGCGCAACGCGAGCGTCATGTCGCCCGAGCCGAACACGAAGCTGCCGCTGCCGGCGGCGGTCGAGCCCTTGGGGAAGGTCGTGGCCGCGCTCGCCCACCAGATCGAGTCGGTGTTGAACGCGAACGTGCCGTGCAGGTTGCGGAACCGTCCGCCCGGCGGACGCACGAAGTACGCGTTCATCGCCAGCGTCGCGACTTCCGCCACGCTCGACGGCTGGCCCGGCTGCGCGATGCGAAGCAGCGGGAGACGCCCGTTGACCGAATCGATCTCGATCCGCCGGCGCAGGCCTTCGGGGCCGCGTTCGACGTAGGTCCGCGACCGGCCGCTCAACGCGTCGCGAACGGCGCTGTCCGCGGCGGCGCCCTTCAAGTTCTTCGCCGGCGCCCAGGGCGAGACGATCAGAAAGCGCCCGTTCACGATTTTCACGTCCGTCGCGCGAATCCAGTCGCCCCAGCCTTCCGGCTGCGGCGGCGCGTTGGGCGGTCTCTTCGTCGTGTCGATCAGACCCGGTAGAATCCGCGCCCAGTTCCAGACGCCGTTCGCGTCCTTGTCGAGGACGACGTTCGGCCGCACGAACACCGCGTGGTCGAGCTCAATGCGTTTACGGAACAAGTCCGAGATCGAGTAATCCGTCGTGAGCGAGTCGACGGAGATGAACGGCGCGCCCGCGCTGTCGGTGATGACGACCTTTTCGAACGTCACGTTGCTCAGCATCCCGCCGGACACGCGAGCGATCGTCGTCTTGCCGTGCACGACCTTCTCCATTCCGCTCACCGCGACGTTCTTGACCCGCTCGTGTCCCCACTCCGTGTGCGTGAGGACCCAGAGCGCGGCCACGTCCACGACGACCACCGCGAGAACGAACGCGAGGAGAACCACGGCCCACTTCGCGAGGCGTCCCACTAGTAGGCCTCGCCGATCGAGATGTGAAAGACGAACCGTCCCCAGAAATTCGACGCCTGCGTGAAGTTGTGCGCTCTCGGGAGCGGTACGATGCGCGTCTGTCCGGCGCCGTCCGGCACGGCCGTCACGACCGCGAGGTCTTCCGCGCGGTTCGGGTTGAGGCCGAGATCCAGGCGCACCGGGCCGATCGGCGACGAATAGCGGACGCCGAATCCCGGAGTCACCGCGGCGGTCCCGTTCACTCGGCTGCTGATCAGCGGGACGTCGCCGATGTCAGCGTGTCCGACCGTGGCTCCGTCGAGAAAGACGGCGCCGGTGAACTGGTCGGCCCAGTGGCCGTTTCCGGGGAAGGGAAAGCGATACTCGACGCTCCCCTCGAACAGCGTCGTGCCGCCCAACGGCTGCGGAATGAAGTCGACGCGAGAGAGCTTCGCCGAGTTCGGGTCGCAGAACACGATGGTCGCGAGCGTGCGGCCGCACGTTCCGCCGCCGATGCTCGTCGCGTTGGCGACGAGCGTCGACGCGTCGATCGTCAGAATGCGCGGCCCGAGCTGGTTCTCGCCGTAGCCGCGCACCGAGTTCGCGCCGCCGGCGTAGAACCGCTTGCGCGGGTGGATCACGCCGGAGACGTCGCCCCCCTGCAGCGCGGCCACCCAACCGGTTCTGACGTGCGCCGAGAACACGTGCCGCGTCCGGCGGCGGCCGGAGTACACGGCGGCGTCGAGGAAGGCCCGGTTGTACCGGTAGTCGGATCCCGTGAACTGCGACGCGGTCTCGAAATCGAGTCGCGCCGTGTAGCCTCGCGTCGGTCCGAGCGGAATGTTCGAGCGGTCCACGTAGCCGGTGAGCACGAGCGGCGACAGCGCCTGGTGCGTCCGCAGCGTGTTGATCGTGCTCGGGTCGCAGACGCCGTAGTTCACGCAGAAGTAGACGTCGCTCGCTTCGACGCGATTGATCTCGTAGCGGTAATTGATGCTCACCGGCGCGCGGATGGCGACTTCGTTCGTGAACGTCACCTGTCCGCCGTAGCCCTTGTCGATGAACACGCCGGGATTGATCGAGCGGTGCGTGAACACGCCGATCGACGCCGTGTTGCTCGCCCGCCGGAGGAACGACGGCTGTTTGAGGTCGATGCTCGCGTTGAACGTCGGCTGGAGGAACTGCGAGACGCTCTGGCTGTCCGGCACGTAGGCCGCGACGTCCCGGAAGATCCCGCGCCCCGAGAGCGACGACGCGAGAAGGTTGCCCACCGTTGCGCTCACGTCGAGGCGCCGCGCGCCGCCGAGGAGGTTGTAGGCCGTGTACTGCGCCGTCACCTGCGCGAAGTGCACGTTGTCGATCCCCGGACCGGCCCGCACTTCGTGAAGCGGCGCCTCGCTCACGTCGATGTTCACGCTCTTCACGCTGTCGAGCTGCTTTGGCACCTGAATCTGCGCGAACTTGAACAGGCTGGATTCGTAGAGATTTCGCTGGCTCTCGAGCAGCGTCGTCTGGCGATAGAGGTCGCCCGGCCTGAACGCGAGCGCGTGGAGCACCACGTCCTGGCGCACCAGCCGCGTGCCCGTCACCGAGATCGTGCCGATCGTCGTCACGTGGTTCGGCACGAGCGTGATCGCGACGTCGGCGATCCGCGCCGAATCGTCGACGACGATCGACGTGTCGACGACGGCGTCGCCGTGTCCGGCGTTCCACGCGATCCGTTGCAACGAGGTGCGCATCGAGTCGATCCGTACGAGGTCGAGCGGATCCTTCTCGTGCAGCATGCCGAAGATCCGGCCGCGCGCGCGGCCGGAAACGATGTTCGAGTCCGCCGTGATCGCGAGCGACCGAATGACGGTCGGCTCGTTCTCGTGGATGGTGAACGTCACGTTCACCTGCCGCGGCCCCGTCTTCACGACGCTCGTGTCCACGGTGGCGTCGCGGTAGCCGCGCAGCCAGTAGTACAGCCGGATGCGCAGCACGTCGCGCTGGAACTCGGTCTCGTCCAGGTAATACCGGTACTGGATCGTCGGCGAGCGGCTGAACGCGCAGAACGGCACGAGCAGCACGCTCGCGCATGTCGTGGCCCGCGTCGCGATGTTCTGTTCGAGGTCGACGACGTCGGCGTGCGTCGCCCCGGCGATCGTCAGCCGCCGGACCTCCGGCGGAGGCTCGTGCGGTGATGTGCGCTTGTTGGGAGTGGCCTGGGCGCGGACGGTGTGTGGTTCCAGCGCGAGCGCCATCGCCACCGCCGTACGCGCCAGCCCGTACAGCAGCGTTGGGCGGCGCATGACGGTGGTTTTAGAAGCAAAGCCCAGACCGGACGGACGGACGCGGCTTACGGCAGAGTCGGCTATGCAGCTGGACGGCTAGACAGCTGGACGGCCGACGCGGTTTGGCTGTTCCCGTCTAGCTGTCCGGCCGTCTAGCTGTCCAGCCGTCTTACAGCCGCCCGTCTACAGCCCCGCCAGCAGCGCGTCGTTGCTCGGCGTCCCGGCGATCCGCTTGATCAGCCACTCCATCGCCGACTGCGGCGGCATCTGGCTCAACCCCCGCCGGAGCGTGTAGACGCTGTCGATCTGGTCGGGGCGGAAGAGCTTCTCCTCGCGCCGCGTCCCGCTCGTCCCGATGTCGATCGCGGGATAGATCCGCTTCTCGGCCAGCCCCCGGTCGAGCTTGATCTCGCAGTTGCCCGTGCCCTTGAACTCTTCGAAAATCACGTCGTCCATCCGCGAGCCCGTCTCGACGAGCGCCGTGGCGATGATCGTGAGCGACCCGCCGCCCGAGGTGTCCGGAATCGAACGGGCCGATCCGAAGAACGCCTTGGGCTTGGCCATCGCGGTGGCATCGAGACCGCCGGAGAGCGTGCGCCCGGTCCCGCGCTCCGCGGTGTTGTGCGCGCGCGCCATGCGTGTGAGCGAGTCGAGCACGATTACGACGTCTTTGCCGCTCTCCACGAGACGGTGCGCGCGATTGAGCACCATCTCGGTGACTTCGACGTGCCGCTGCGCGGGCTGGTCGAAGCTCGACGAAATGACTTCACCCACGCCCCACGAGATGGCTTCGCTCACTTCCTCGGGACGCTCGTCGACGAGGAGGATGAGCAGCGCCGCGTTGGGGTGATTGACCGCGACGCCTTCGGTGATGCCGTGCAGCAGCGTCGTCTTGCCGGCTCGCGCCGGCGCGACGATCAGCGCGCGCTGCCCGTAGCCGATCGGCGCGATCAGATCGATCGAGCGGCGAATGAGCTCCGCGCCCGTCTTCGCCGGCCGCCCGGTCTCCATGAACAGCTTGCGCTCCGGGTACGACGCGGTGAGCGAGTTGAACTCGGGACGCTTGGACGCCAGCGCCGGATCGATGTCGTTGATCGTTCGGACTTCGACCACCGTCGGACGCCCGCGCTGATCGAGGCCGGTCGTCGCGTCGACGAGGTCCGCCTTGCGAAGCATGAACTGACGGACGACTTGGGGCGGGACGTACGCGTCGCCGGGTTCGGCGAGGTAGCTGTTGCCCGCGCGCCGGATGAATCCCGCGTCGCGCGCGGGGTCGAACCAGCCCCGCATCTCACCCGTCGCGACGACCTGAATCGGCTGCGACGAATGCTGCTGTTGTTGTTGTTGCTGCTGCTCTCGGCCGCCGGTCCCACCGCGTTGACCGCGACCCCGCCCGCGGCGGTGACGTCGTCCTCCCCCCCGTTGCGGCGGTCGTGGAATCCGCCGCCGCTGCCGCCTCCTCCGCCGCCGCCTTGATCCTGGCCGCGGTCGCGGTGCTCGTACTGGCCTCCTCCCCCTCGATCTCCACGCGGCGAGTTGCCCTGGTTTCCAGACCAGCCGCCGCTACCTCCGCCTTGCTGATAGCCGCCGATGTTCGGCGTGGGAGGGGAGAACGGCGGTGAAGACTCGCCGCTCGAGTAGGTCTGAGGGTTTTCGGCGATGGGTCGCTCTCGTTCGACGTCTGGCGCCGGAGTCGAAGGAACCGCCGGCGGCGGTTGCGGAGCGGGCGGCTCCGACGCCGCTTCCGACTCTACCGCCGGCCGCTCGTGGCGCTTCGGCCGCGGCGCGTCGGGGGGAGCCGGCTCGCGCGGCGGTGGTTCAATGTCGGGCACCGACAGCGTCGCGCTGCCTGCTTCGACTTCGTCGCGGTATGGATTTTCTGATTCGGTGTTGGCCGCGCTGGACGGACGGCGGCCACGGCCACGACGAGGTGGGCGTCGACTTTCGCTCATGCTGATGGTTCGATAAAAAAAGGTGATGCCGATTCGGCGTTCGCCGAAGCTGCTCGCCGAGCTACGGGCAAGCGGAAAAAACGCGTATTGCGTGACGGGAAAACACTTGCCGCGACGCGGCTGAACTATCGGTACCGACGGGGCGCGGGGAACCTCACGCGATCCCGGCGATGCTGGCGCAACGGCGCGGCCCGGGCCCTGCAACCTGACCCCAACCCCTCGACCTGTCACTCCGGGGTTCGTCGCGGTCGTGCCGGCGGACGCCAAGAGTATCGCCACTTCCCCGGCCCGGCGCAACCCTCAAAAAGGTGCAGACGGGTCCGGCTCTTACAAATCTAGTGGTTCCCGCAGGCCTCAATGGGCATCAATTGCGCCAAGGTGCAGTGCTGGTCTCTGGTTTCTGGTTTCTGGTTTCTGGTCTCTGGGCTCTGGGCTCTGGGCTCTGGGCTCTGGGCTCTGGGCTCGGTGGACCGGTGGACCGATGGCCGTTCGTATCGCCCCCACACCGCCGTAGTTTTTCGCGAATGTCCGTCCAACAAGACGTAGCACTTCACATCGACGCCTATCGCCGTTCCGGCGACATCGGCCAGCTGCTCGACGACCTCAAGTCCTTCGCGAGCCGCCTCTCCGCCGCCGACGCCAAAGCCGCCGCCGAGCCTTTTCGCGACATGCCCGAAGTCGTGATCCCGCTCTACGAGCACGTTACTGCCGTTTCTCCGAACGACGCCCAGGCGTTGGTCGTTCTTGCCAATTCGTACTGGCTCGCCGGCCGCGGCCCAGACGTCGTGTCGAAGCTGGCCGTGCGCGCCAAAGAGATCGACCCCTCCAACCGCGGCGCGTGGCACCTTTGGGCCATCGCCGAAGCGTCGCTCCGCAAACGCGTGGACCGCTGGCTCGAGGTGAGCCGCCGCTTTCCCGCAGACCAACTCGCGCGCGCCGCGCTGGCGGACAACGCCACGAGTCTCGCCAACGACGAAGAGGACCCCGTCGCGCTCCGACTCGCGATCGATACCTACGAGGGACTGCTCGCCGAATCGACGCACACGGCGCAGCGACTGGCGTTGGAAGAAACGCTAAAGACTTTACGAAGCTGGAAGCTCTAGCTTGACGGCTCGACGTCCAGCCCTCTACGCCGACGACTTCCGCGCCTGTTCCAACGGCGAGAGGGCGGCGACGGCGTCGAGCATTACGCTCAGGTCAAACGGCTTGCGGACGTAGTTGCAGCGACAAAGGCCGATCAGTTCGACCGCCTGGTCGCTGATGTCGCCTGTGATGAACAGCGTGTGGTCGCGCAGATGCGTCTGCACGCCGGCGGCATACTCGAAGATCGCGTCGCCCCGCATGTCCGGGATGCGCAGGTCCATGAGCAGGATGTCCACGCGCTGCGTGTCGATCACGGCGAACGCCGCCTCGCCGCTGCGCGCCGTAAGGACCTCGTAGCCGGCGTGGCCGAGGGCCATGCCGAGCGCCTTGCAGATGGAGGGCTCGTCGTCGACGATGAGCACCCGCACGGATCGACCGCGCGCGGCGTCTCCCCGTTTGGTGTCTTTCGGCAAGCTCGGGTTTCGCCCCGTCCCCATTCCGACGGGGGGCGCCGAGCCCGCGATCACGGGCCACGTCATTCCGACTGCCTCCGTTGCTGCACTTGTTCCACCATGCACGCGATCAGTTCATCCGGTGTCATTTCGCGTCGTACTTGCTCGGCCGTTCGTCCCGTCATCTCGCGCATGTGTTGCGAGAGCTGCCAGGGCGAGGTGTATCCCGTCTTCGCCGCCACGTCCTTGATCGACCTTCCCGGGTCCCGCAAATACGCGTACGCCCGCACCAGCCTTGCCGACACCACCAGCGCTCTGGCCGAGTAGAACCCCGCCGGCTCGAGATTTCGATACAGCGTGCGGAGGTTCATCCCCGCCGCCGCCGCGAGATCCCCGGCGCTGGTAAAACGCGCCGGCGACCGGAATAGCTGATCGATCCCCCGAACCACCACGACCGGCAGACACGCCAGCGGGTCTGCCAGCTCCCGCAACATCCGCTCTCCCAGCTCGTGGGCCGGGATGCTTTCGAGCAACTCCAGAAATCTTCGCGGCTCGTCGTCGAACCGGCTGAGCACCACGTGCTCGATGCCCGATCTCGCCAGCCGCACCGTCGCGCCGAACACGCTCGGATTGAGCGACGTGTAGAGGACGACGGGGAGCGAAGGGAATTGTCGGCGAATCAGCTCGAGGGACTCGACTTCGGCGGTTCCCGCGGCGCACGGATCGGCGACTACGATGTCGATCAAGCGCCGCTGCACCGTCGATTGGAGCTCGCCCCAACTCGAGACCGAGATGAGCGCGTGCTCCGAGCCGAGAGCGATCTTCAGCTGGGGAAGCAGCGGGCGTGGAAGGAACGCAGCGACGTCCACGAGAAGGAAGCTGGCGCGGTGTCATGAAACCGCAACTTCGTGACACAAAATGCGCGTTTACGCGCCCCGCCGCGACCCTATGATGCCAGCCAGAAGGTCCTCCCTGCCAAGAAAGTCCCCTCGCTGGCCTTCGACGGAGAAAGCCCAATGCCCCGCCGCCCGATTGCTCTCCTTGTCCTCGCCATTGCCTCCTTCGTTCTTGGTGCCTGCACCAGTGTCACGGCGCCGACAAGTCAGAACGATGGATGTCGTAGTGGTTTCATAGGTGCCGACGGTCGCTGCGCGGACTGATTCGAGTTCGCGTTGCATTTTGCGAGGCCCGAGCCCCCGCTCGGGCCTCGCCTTTTCATTTTTTCGTCAATCCGAACGCGCGCCCGCTCGCGTCGTCTCTCGGAGCGTCCGTATTGCCTCCGCGACTTCTGTGACGTCCGGCGCAATTTCTCGAAACGGCGCGCTCCGTTCTTCGATCGCGCGCGCCTGCTTTGCCTGAACGAGCTCGCTCTCCGCTTCGAACACCAGTTGGTACAACCCGTTGGCGTTTGCCGTCGACACGGCGGCCGTGAGCCAAGTCGTGGCCTCCTCGAAGTGCCCCAGTGCGAGGTAGCCGCGGCCCGTCTCCAGCTCGAACTCCGCGCCTAGAACGGTCGGCAGGGTTTGCCCCGCGAGTTCCTGGCGATATCTCTCGAACATCGGGCCGACGCCATCCGCGGCGGCGATCGCCATCAGCTGGATCGACGCCGACCACCGGACGAATTGATCCGCGCTCGTGGCCACCAGGACCAGGAATGCGTCGCGCGCCGCGCTTCGCACGCCGAGGCGGCCGAACGCCACCGCGATGTCGTGCAGCAGACGATCGCGGTTTCGCTCGCTCTCGGTCCCCGGAAGCGCACGGTACGCCATTCGCACCGCCAGCTCGTAGTCACCCCGCGTGCCTGCGACGCTGGCGCGGTCCTGAAGCGCCATCGATTCGACGCCCGCCAAGCCGTGCTTGCCGGCGTCTTCGATGGTGCCGTCGAGAATCAGCTCGGCGCGGGGAAGATTCCCCCGGAGCATGGCGATCTTCGCGTCACCGATGCGCGCCCGCAGCACGCCGACCATGTCCCCTGCCTGTTCGGCGATCCGGCCCGCCATGGCGTACGCCGCCGCCGATTGGTCGATCTCGCCGATCTGTCGCAGGCAGTAGCCCAACCGGAGGTGCGCCGCGATGACCGTATCAGCATTCTCCAACGGCTCGCTGAAGGCGATGACGGTGTGATACACGTCCACGGCCAGCGGCCATCTCGCGTCGAAATCGAGCGCCCGCGCGTACGCCATCAGGCGGGGCGCCACCGTGCGGAAGTTCGGCGTGGTCGTGGCCGCCATCGCGTCCACGACGCTGCGGAGCATGCCGCGCACCGGGCGGCCGACAGGGATGGCGTCGACCGCGTCGACGACCGACGTGTACCCCCACGCATCGGCCGCGACCACGCTGGCGCCCTCTTCGAGCCACCGGTCGATCAGACGCAGCACGACGAGGCCCGCGGAGATCTCTTTCCAGGCGTCGTCCTCTTCACTCAACCGCGACAACTCGTCGAAGAACGCGAGATGCCGGAGCGTAGCAAGCGAATTCATGTCCCTTTCCTCGTGCATTCCGAGATGAAAATCCGTCTCACTAGCCATATATCGGCCGGGCATGGACTTCGATCAATCGTCCCTTTGTGTCATGGACACCGCCAAAACGTGACGTTTTCCACACGGCGGCTTTACCGCACCGTAAGCAACACTCGGATGACGCTCGGGCGCCGAGTTGGCCCCATCGTAGGGCCAATCTCATACCACTTCTCGAATGATGGTGCGCAAAGAAGTTGGCCATGTTGGCGCTCCGCTCGACCGCCGCATTCCGCGACCCAGCCTGGCAAGCCGCTCTAACAAAACGTTACACCCCGGGCCTCCGCCTACAGACGGGAGAACGGCCCCATGAGCAACCTGGCCCTCCCGGAGCGCCCGTTCGTCGAGTCGCTTCCGCCCGAGCTCTCGCGCGAGTTTCTCGCGCACCACGGCCTCTGCCCCATGGCGGTCGCCGACGACGGATCGCTCGTCGTCGCGTCCACGGAGGGCTCTCTCGTCGACGGCGCGGAAGACATCGCCTTCGCGTACCGCCTTCCATTTACGATCGAGCCCGTTTCGCGCTCGGAACTGGAGGCGCTGATCGAGCGTCTGGCCACCCGCTCCGATCGAAGCGTCGAGCTGGCCCGGGTCGACGCCGGCTCCGACGACTCGGTCGGCGACGCGCTCGCCGCCGACGTGCGCGACCTGGCGAATCAGCCACCGGTGATCCGGTACGTGAATCTGCTCGTTCGCGACGCGTACGACGCCGCCGCGAGCGACATCCATCTCGAGGCCGCGCGCACCGGTCTCTCCGCGCGGTTTCGTCTCGACGGAGTCCTGGCTCCGGCCCCGGAGCCACCGAGTCATCTCCATCACGCCGTCGTCTCGCGCATCAAGCTCCTCGCCGAGCTGGACATCGCCGAGCGGCGTCGCCCCCAGGACGGTCGGATTCGAGTTCGCCTCGAGTCGCGCGAGCTCGACCTCCGCGTCTCGACCGTACCGACGATGTACGGTGAGAGTGTCGTGCTCCGTCTGCTCGACCACGGCGGCCGCCCCGTCACGCTCGACTCGCTCGGCATGCCGGCCGACGTCTGGGCCGCCATGAGCGAGCTCTCGGGCGCCGCGCACGGCTTGGTGCTCGTCACCGGTCCAACCGGGAGCGGCAAGACCACGACGCTGTACGCGGCACTCGCGCGGCGAAACGCCTCGATCGAAAAAATCATCACAGTCGAAGACCCCATCGAGTATCAGGTTCCGGGGGTTACACAGATGCCTGTGCACCGTCAGGCGGGCGTCAGTTTTGCCGCGGCGCTGCGCGCGATCCTGCGTCAGGACCCCGACGTCGTGATGATCGGAGAGATGCGGGACCGGGAAACGGCGGAGATCGCCGTCCAGGCGGCCATGACCGGGCACCTCGTCTTCAGCACCCTCCATACGAACGACGCGATCAGCGCAGTTCCGCGTCTCGTCGACCTGGGAATTCCCGAGTACCTCATCGCGGCGACGCTCGAGGGCGTGCTCGCCCAGCGCCTGGTGAGGCGCATATGTCCGGATTGCCGCGAGTTCTACCACCCCGCCGCTGAACACGTCGCGTTTGTGAGCGAGGGCGCGGCCACGCCGCCAACGCTCACCCACGGAGCCGGGTGCCGGTCCTGCCGTGGCACCGGATTTCGCGGACGCGTGGGAGTGTTCGAGCTGGTACGCGTCGACACGGCGCTCCGCGACGCGATCGCGGCTCGCGAGCCGCGTTCGTCGCTGCACGCGCTCGCGTCCCGCGCGGGACTCACGCCGCTCCGAGCAGACGCGTGGCAGAAGGTCGTCGCCGGCGTTACCACCGTCGAAGAGGTCATCCGTGTCATCCAGGCGTAGTCGGCTTCCCAGGCGGCGCGCCGGCCCGCCCGCTGGGTTCACGCTGATCGAGCTCTTGGTGACGATCGCGATCATCGCCACGCTCGCCGCCATCGTGGCGCCCGCGCTCTTCGGAAACGTCGGCGAGGCCCGCCGCAACAGCGCCCGCAGCCAGATCCAGATCCTCTCGCTCGCGCTCGACGCATACCGTCTGGACAACGACGCGTTCCCCGCGACCGACCAGGGGCTCGAAGCGCTCCGCACGCTGCCGGTCTCCGGCATTCCACCGGCGAACTGGAAGGGACCGTACCTCCGCCAACTCGTGCCGATGGATCCGTGGGGACGACCCTACGTCTACTCCGCTCCCGGCATCGCGAATCCGAATTCGTACGACCTCTACACGCTCGGCAAAGACGGAAAACCCGGCGGCGAAGGCGAAGACGCCGACATCACGTCGTGGAACGGACCGGTTCACCAGTAGTCGCGCCTTCATCCGGAACGATGCAGCAGCTCTTCGCATTCGACGCCGTCGCCCGCGACGGATCGCTCGACCGTGGAACGGTCGCCGCCGAGTCGTTGCGCGAGGCGCGAGACGCGATCGCATCGCGCGGCCTGCTCGTGCTGTCGCTGGAATCGCGGGGACCTCGCGGGCAACAGCGCGCCCCACTCGCGCCACGCGACCTCGCTCTGGGCCTGCGCATGCTGGGCGATCTGTTGGATTCGGGGCTCTCGGCCGGGCGCGCGCTGCACGCGTTCGAAGAGCTCGCGCCGCGCGGGTGGCGGGAAGCGCTGCCGCAGATTCGGCAATCGGTTCGCGAAGGTCGAACGTTGGCCGCGGCGCTCGCCAACGCACCGATCGAGATCCCGGGGCTCGTCATCGGCATCGCGCAGGCGGGCGAAGCCGGCACCGGCCTCGGACCGGCGATTCGCCGCGCCGCGGATCTGACGGAGGCCAACGCCGACATGCGCGCCGCCGTACGCGGCGCGCTCGCGTATCCCCTCGTCGTGGCCGTCGCGGGTGTCCTGGCGATCACCATTCTCGTCACGGTCGTTCTTCCCCGTTTTGCGCGAATCCTCGGCGACATCGGGCAGACGCTCCCCACGTCCACGCGAATCGTGCTTCGCGCGGCGGAAATGGGACGCGCGGGCGCGATGCCCGCGCTCTTGGTTGGCGTCGCGGCACTAGCCGCGTGGCGCGCGTGGGTGCGCACGGAAGACGGGCGCCTGCGGTGGCATCGCCTGCTCCTCTCGATGCCGGGCGTCGGCTCGATCCGCATCGGGGCGGCCACCGCGCGAATGGCGCATTCACTCTCCGCCCTACTGGAGAGCGGCGTACCGATCGCGCCGGCGATCGACCTCGCCGCTCGCGCCACGTCGGACGCCGAGCTCGAAGCTCGTCTTCGGCGCGCGCGCGGCGCCATCTCGGCCGGGCAGTCTCTGTCGGCTTCGCTCGAGGGCAGTCGCGCGGCCACGCTGACGGCCGTCCGTCTGGTTCGCGCGGGGGAAGAGTCGGGGCGCCTCCCCGCCATGCTCGCCCACGCCGCGCGAATCGAGCAACAGCGCGTCGATCAGACGATTCGTGCCGCGGTACGAATGCTCGAGCCGTCCATCTTGCTGCTCTTCGCGGGAATGGTCGCCGTCATCGCCGCGGCGCTGCTGCAGGCTATCTACAGCGTGCGGCCCACATGAAGCAGAACGCTCGTCGGCATCGAGGCACGACTCTCGTCGAGCTGCTCGTGGTGCTCTGCATCCTCGGCGTCATCGCGAGTGTGACGGTGCTGGCGATTCGCCGGTTCGACGGTCCGTCGCCGGACGACCCGGCGGCGATCCTGGCGGAGAGTCTTCGCGCCGCGGTCGATACTCCGCGCACGATCGTCGTCCGCGTCGCTCCCGACGGACGGCCGCTCTCCGCGACGCTTCGCCCCGACGGTAGTATCGTCGCCGATTCCGCGCTCGACGCGGATCGTCTCACCGGTCGGACCGTTCATGCACGATAGGACGCGGCGCGGGTCGGCGCTCATCGAGGTGCTCGTCGCTCTCGTACTGCTCGCCGTCTCGGGCGTGGCGATGGTCACGCTGCTCGGGCAGACCGGTCGTTCGATGCGCTCGACCCGCGACACGGAGCTGGAGACCAGGGCGGCTTCGCAGATCCTCGACCGTTTCGCAGCGATGGAACGCGGCGCGCTACTCGCGTCACTCGGGCGGCACGCCGCCGGCGCGTTTCGAGCGAATGTCTCGGAAGACTCGCCGGGCCTGTTCGAGGTCGCCGTCGCCGCGTCGGACACCTCCGCCGTGCTGCTGCGAACGATCTTCTATCGCCCAGACCCGATCCGTGGCGCCGAGCCGTAGCCGAAGCGCATTCACGTTGCTCGAGCTCATGCTTGCCCTCGCATTGACCGGAGCGGCGATGCTGGGGGCCGTTCTGTTGCTCGATCAGGTCGACGACGGCGCCGCGCGCATCGTCGCGCGGCGCGCGGACACCGATCGCGAAGCGAACGGAGCGCGCCTCCTTCGTCGCATCGTCTTCCAGGCACACGCGAGCGCCGACACCATGCACAAGTTCGTCGGGGACGATCGCTCGGTGTCCTTCCACGCGTTGTGCGACGTGCCCGGCGGGTGGTCCGAGCCGTGCGACGCGACGCTCACGATCGACGATCGCGGCGACAGTAGCGCCATCGTGGCTGACTTGTCGATCGGAGGCTCACTGGTGTTGCGCCGCGCCGCGGCGCGCCACGCGTGGAGATACCTCGATGCGACGCCGAAGGACACGGCGTGGGCGACTCACTGGTCGTCCGGCACCACGCTCCCCGCGGCTCTCGCGCTCGTGTCGCCGAGCGATACGATCGTCTTCCCCGTGCAGGTGCGTCGTGAATGAGCGGCGAGGGTTCACGATGATCACCATGCTCTGGGTGATCGCGGTCGCGGCGGTCGTCACGGCCGCCGGAGCGCTGGCCGGAAGACTCGCGGTGCACGCGTCGCGGAATCGGGCCGAGCTCGAGCGCGCCTACTGGGCGGCGGCCGGCTGCGCCTCGCGCGCGCGAGCCGTCATCGACGCGCTGCTGCGCGACGGAACGCGCGGAGATGTGGCGAGCGTCTGGCGAATGCTCGGTCGTCGCGTGACGAATGCGATGTCGGTCGATCGCGCGTGCGACGTCCAGCTCGAGGCGATCGGCACACGTCTCGACGTGAACACCGCCTCCGACGAGATGGTCGCCCGCCTCCTGTCCGCGCTCGGCGTCTCCGAGACGAGATTGCGCGAGATGGTCGAGGCACTCGCCGATTGGAAGGATTCCGACGACGTCGCGCGCGGCGCCGGAGCCGAGCGGAGCTGGTACGTGGCCGAGCATCGCGAGCAGCCCCGAAACGGCCCGATCGCCGACGTGCGAGAGCTCGCCCGCGTGCGCGGCTTCGAGCGGATCTCCGACTTCGACACGGTGCTCAGCGCCGAGGGTGGACGCGTCTCGTTGGCGACCGCACCGGTGTCGGTGCTCATGTCGATTCCCGGAGTCACGCGCGAGACGGCCGAAACGATCGCGCAGCTTCGCGAGCAAGGCGAACCCGTCGGCGATCTGCTCGCTGTCATCGGACTGGTCTCGTCGTCATCCGCCGATTCGCTCGCCACGCGCTACGCCGACGCCGCGCACGTTTCGACGGCGACGCCGGACGGTTGGATCCTGACCGTGCGCGCGTCGAGCGGCTTTCCGCCGAACACCGCCACGCTGACGATGCGGCTCGTGCGAGACGGAGACGCGGCGCGCCTCGTGTTCGCGCGGAGCGACCCATGAGTGCTCTCGGCATATCGATCACCCGCGGCGAGTGCGCGTGCGTTCTCGTACGGCGCGGGGGGGTACGCTGGCGCCGGCGCATAGCGCGTGACGCGACCCAGGGCGCCGGTCCCGCGCTCGCCGAGCTTCTGGCTACCGCGCCGAAGCGTCGCGCGCCCATTCGCGTGACCGTGGCAATGGGGGCGTCGTACGCGCAGATCAAACGAATCAGTGGTGTGCCGTCCACGATGCGCGCCGAGCTCGCGTCACGACTGGTCCGGGAGAACGCGGCGTCGTTCTTCCTACGGTCGTCGCCGCGCCTCATCACCACCGGCGTGCAGCGCGGCCGCGATGGAGCGCCGTGGAGCGCCGCCCTCGACGCCGTGCTCGTCGAGGAAGTCGTCGACGTTCTTCGCGCCGCCGGTTTCCGACCGCCGCTGTTCGTTCCGGAGCCTGTCGCCGCGAGTATGGTGCTCGCGCCTGGCACGCACCATATCGTCGATGGCGACGTGGTCGCCGAGCTCACGATCACGAACCGCGGCGCTCTCGAACGCGTCCGTCGTGTGCGGCGCGGAATCGACGATGGCGGGGGAGGGGACGCGAATCGCGAGTGGACGGCCGAGTCATTGCGTGAGTCTTCGGCGCCCCTTCGTTCGCTCGGCGAAGAGGCGCGGTACTATCTGGCGGCGTTCGCCGCGGCGACCTGTCCGGCGAATCATCCGCTCACGTGGCGGCCGCCGGCGGATCCGCGACGAGTACGATCGCTGGCGCGATGGCGACTCGGCGTCGCCGCCGCGGCGCTGGTCGTGTGCGCGACCGCGGCCGTCGTCGCCCCGGGCCTTCGCGCGTCGGTCGACGTCAGCAGGGCGGGTCGCCTCGCCGAACGCGGCGAGGCGGTGCGAGTGGAGGCGGAGCGAATCGAGGGCGAGCTGCGCAACGTCACCGCCGCGCTCGATCGCGTGGATCGATTCGTATCCAGGCGCGACGACGTTCCGCTGCTGCTGGCGGAGCTGGCGCGGGCGCTTCCCGATTCGACGGCGTTGCTCAGCTTTCGCACCGACTCGGCTGAGGCGAGCCTCTCCGTTCTCACGCCGCACGCCGCCCAGGTAATCGTCGAGTTGGCGACCGCGAAACGCGTCGTCTCACCGAGGATCGTCGGCGCGGTCGTTCGCGACGCGGGGGCGCGAACGCCGCTCGAGCGGGCGACGATCCGTTTCCGCCGGCCACCTCGATGACGAACCGGGACCGACGAACGCTGATCCTCGGCGCCGGCGCGATCGGGTCTCTGTTCACGTTCGCGAAAGGCGTTCCCGCTCTCGGCGCGTGGCAGCGAGAGCGCGCGGCCGCGTCGGCGCGCGCGAACCAGCTCCTCGCGTCGGCGTCGGTGGATCCGCGCGAGCTCCGTGCGGCGCGCGATTCGCTCGCCGCGCGGCGCGGCCGGCTCGCCGCGATCGACTCCATGCTGCCGGTGGCAGCGACCGCATCCGAAGCGGTCGCTCGTCTCGCGTCTACACTCGGGGACCTCGCCGATTCCTGCTCGGTGCGTGTCTCAGCGATCCAACTTCGGCCGGACAGCGCGGCGTCGAACGGAATCACCGAGGTTTCGGCGCGCCTCAACGGCATCGCCGACGTCGCCGGCCTCGCGTCGTTGCTTCACGCGATCGCCGCCTCGGAGATCCCGCTGGTCGTCCGGGAGTTATCGGTTGCCGCGGCCGAGCCGACCGCGCCGGCGAGCAGGGCCGAGGCGTTGCGCTTCGACGTCCTCGTCGCCGGACTCGCTCGCACCGGGGGGCGGCGGCCATGAGTCGGCCGCGCGCCGCCTCGCTTCTCGTCGCCGGAGCCTTGGCGGCGTTCGCGGTCGCCGCCCTTCGTTGGCGCGCGGCGTCGCCACCTCAACTTCCTCGTCGGCGGATCGCGCTCGCGCACGCCGCGACTCGTCCGCGGCCGAGCGACAGCGTGCTGGCCGATGCCGAAGACGCGACCGTGTCGAACGATCCTTTTCGACTTGCGAACGTGCCGGCCTCCGTGCGCTTCGATCCCGCCGTCGAGGGTGAATCCGCGAGCCCCGTCGTGCCCGTCGCCCGGCCGACGCTCGTGCTCAAGGCGATCATCGGCGGGCCGCCGTGGCAGGCGGTGATCGATGGAATCCCCGGACAGCCGCCCGGGACGATCGCCGGGCCGGGAGCGCGGTTCGACAAACTCGTCATTCGCAGCGTCACGCGCGACACGGTCGTCGTGCAAGGTCCCGACACCACGTGGTCGCTCGGCTTCAGGAGCCGCATGTGAGGATTCTCATGGCCCTGTCGTTGGCCGTCTCGTCGGCGCGGTGCGGAGTCGCGCAAGCGCCGCGCGCGGCGGACAGCGTGACGATCCGGATCGTCGGGACCGAGCTGCGATCGGCCGTGCAGATCATGCAGCAATACCTCGATCGCCCCGTGATTTTCGTCGGCGCGTCGCCCGGTCCGCCGGTGACGCTGGAGACGCCGCGCCCCGTGCCGCGCGCCGACGTCGTGCGCTACCTGCGCGGCTTGCTCGACGCCCAGGGCTACGAGCTGGTGAACGACACCGCGTCCGGGACGTATCGCGCCCGGCTCAAAGAGGCGCCACCCGTTCCGCGCGCGACGACCGGGCCGGCGCTACCGGTCTCCGGTTTCGCGCCCGCGACACGCCCGCAGGCGACGACGGAGCTCTTCGTGATCGCCCTCAAGCACGCCCGCGCCGCCGACGTTGCGTCGAACGTCAACACGCTGTTCGGCCGCGGGACGTTCGGCCAAGTCCAGAACAGCTCTCAATCGCGGACGACGCTCGCCGAGGAACTGCGCGCCAACCAGGTGCCCCCGCTCGACGCCGGCGCGCTCGCGACGCCAACTCCCGGCGTCCCGGCCGGCCGCCCGGCCACTCTCACGGGCGACATCACCATCGTGCCCGACCCGCGGGCCAACAGCCTGCTCATTCGCGCCAACCGCGCCGACTTCGATCTCATCAAGGCGATCGTCGATCAAATCGACGTGCGGCCGCCGCAGGCGCTCATCGAGGTGCTGATCGTCGAGGCGCAGCGCGACCGCAGCTTCAGCCTCGGCATCTCCGCCGCCGCCGACGACGTCAGCCTCGCGCACCGCGGCGGCGCGATGCTCGGCAGCGCGGCGCTCGCCCCGGGGTCCGGTGGACTGGGCGACTTCACGCTCAAGGTCATGGGACTTGGCGGCGTCAACCTCGACGCGACGATCGGCGCGGCGGCGGGGCGGGGCGACGTGCGCATCATCAGCCGGCCGGTCGTGCTCACCGCGAACGACGAGCAGGCTGAAGTCGTCGTCGGGAGCCAGCGGCCGTTCGTGCAGGTCGCGCGCACGCTGCCCGGCGCGGACGCGGGCATTCGCGACGAAGTGGTGCAGTACAAGGACGTCGGCACGAGACTTCGCGTGCGCCCCACGATCAGCATCGACGGCACCGTGCAGCTCGACGTCTCGCAGGAAGTGAGCAACGCGACGACGGAAACGCAGTTCAACGCGCCCGTGATCTCGACCCGGTCGGTGCGCACCGATCTCATCGTCCGCGACGGGCAGACGATCGTGTTGGGCGGGCTCACGGATCGCGAGCACGACGTCCAGTCCGAGGGGGTGCCGTTCTTCTCGAGCATTCCGTTCATCGGTGGATTCTTCGGTCGGCATTCGCGTAGCACGACGGAAACCGAACTGTTCATCTTCCTCACGCCGCGCGTCATCCGGAGCGACGAGGACGCCGAGCGTCTCACGTCGCCGCTGCGGGATCGCGCGGAGAAGATCAAGCCGTGAGCGGGCGCGCCGGCGACATCGCGCTCGTCGGAGAATCGGCGCCGATGCGCGAGCTGCGCGCGCTCATCGCCCGCGTCGCGCCGACGCGATTGCCCGTGTTGATCGAAGGACCGACCGGCAGCGGAAAGGAGCTCGTCGCCGCACAACTGCATTGCGCGAGCGGGCGAACCGGGAGCCTCGTCGCTTTCAACGTATGCGCAATCGGCGAGTCGATGTTCGAGGACGCGCTCTTCGGCCACGTGCGCGGCGCGTACACAGGAGCGATCGGCGAGGCTATGGGATACCTCCGTGAAGCAAACGGGGGAAGTGCGTTCTTCGACGAGATCAGCGGGCTCCCGCTTCCGTTACAGGCCAAGCTGCTCCGCGCGATCGAGACTGGCGTCTTTCGCCCGATCGGCGCCGCGCGCGACGCGCGCAGCGATTTCCGTCCGATCGCGGCGACGAACGACGATCTCTCCGAGTTGGTGCGCGAGGGTCGCTTTCGCGCCGATCTCTGGCACCGGATGAGCGGCGTCGTGCTTCGGGTCCCCGCCCTCGTCGATCGCATCGACGACGTTCCGTTGCTCGCGCGCCACTTCCTCGGCGCGGCGGCGCGCGTGACCGACGAGGCGATGGCCGCGCTCATGTCGCGTGCCTGGCCGGGCAACGTCCGCGAGCTTCGGCAAGTCCTCGAGGCGGCGAGCGTGTTCGCCAACGGCGCGATCGACGCGGCGGCGATCGACGCCGCGGTCGCCAATCGCGGCGCGCGCACGCCACACACGAACTTGCCCGCTCGGTCGTTGGCCGAGCGGAGCGAGTTGGTCGCCGTTCTCGAGGGAGCTGCTTGGGACACGAGCCGTGCCGCATCGGAACTCGGGATTCATCGAGCGACGATGTACCGCCGAATCAAGCGGCACGGGATCGAGATCCCCACTACATGCCTCGCTTGTCGAGCAGGTTCTTCGCCGCGTCACGGTGCGCGACGAACGCCGGCGCCACCTTCGTGACGAGGTCCTTCAGCTCGGCGTTTTCGCCAGATCGCGCCCTCCGGATTGACCGGGGAGGCGGACACGCTAAGGTTCCGTCGATCCCGTGGGGATGAGGCGAGGTGAATATGCGGGCCGCCATTGAGAAACTGACATCGTTCCGCCTCGGCGGGCCGGCATTCGTCGCGGCGATGCTCGTGTCATGGTCGGGGGCTGCCGCGCAGACCACCGACGTGGTCGGCGTGGCGTTCGACAGCCTCCACGGCAGGCCGCTCGCGAACGCGTTCGTCACGTTGACCGGTGTGAGCGGCGGAGTCACGAGCGACGACTCGGGGCTGTTCCACTTCACGGTGGTCCCCGTCGGCACCCACACGCTCGCGCTCCAGCACGAACTGCTCGACTCCATCGGCCTCGAAGGGCTTTCACGTAACGTTCGAACGGGTGGCTCCGACACGCTTCGCATTGCGATCCCGTCGTTCAACACGCTGTGGGCCCGATTCTGCGGCGGCGATGCGCCGCGCGACACGGCGGTCGTGTTCGGGCGTGTGACGGATGCCGACGGCCGAAACGGGCTGCGAGCGGCGGCGATCGAGATCATATGGGCCGACTTCGCCGTCGGACCGTCGAAGGCGATCGAGCAGCATGCGAGAATCGCGCGTGTGCGCGCCGACAGCGCCGGATGGTACGCGCTGTGTGGCGTTCCGGCCGCGACGAATCTTCAAATCCGCGCGGCAGCAGGTCCCGATTCGAGCGCCGTGCTCGACCTGTTGCCGACCGACCTGCCGCTGCACCGGCGCGATATCCGCGTCAGCCTCGCCAACGCGAGCCGCGGCGTCGTGACCGGTGTAATCACCGCCGCCGGCACCCCGGCCGAGGGCGTGAGAATCGTGATCGAAGGATTGGATGCGCGTTCGGCCGCCGACGGTCGGTTCACGATTCGCGACGTGCCGCTCGGCACTCGGCAGGTTGAGCTGACGTCGATCGGCATGAAGCCGGCGATCGTCACCGTAGACGTTTCGGCGCGCGACACGGCGTTGGTTGCATACGACCTTCAGAAGGTCGTCGCGCTCGCGCCCGTGAAGGTGTTCGCGTCCGAGGTGCGCCGGGGGTTCGCGCGCGACTACGAGTACCGAAGGAAAGAATTGTTGGGGACGTACCTCGATTCGGACTACGTCGGAAAGCACGCCACCTTCGCGTCGGTGCTCCAGGAGCTTCCTTCCTTGCAGGTACGCACGCGCGGAAACCGGGTCGACGTGGTGACGCTCCTTCGGCCAAACGGCCGCGGATCCGGTTGTACGCCGTCGGTGATGATAGACGGACTCGTCGTTCCACCGGACCAGCTGCAGGACCCGACCCCCGATCAGATCGCCGCGGTCGAGTTCTATCGCAGCCCGATCAGCACGCCGGCGGATCTCGGCGCGCGAATCCCGCACTACGGGTGCGGGCTGATTGCGGTTTGGACCAAGGGCGCGTTCCCTTAGAGGCACGGCGCTCGGCAGCGCCCATGTTCTCTAAGACTGGTGCGAGCCATGGTCGAGATCCCATTCATCGCGCGGGGATTTCACAGCAAGCGGCCCGCCGCGCCGCCCGGACGATTGCCGCCCGGTCAGTACGAGACGCGTGACTTTCCGGTGCTGTCCGCCGGCCCCACCCCGCGCACGCCGCTCGACAAATGGGACTTCACCATCACGAGCGGTGACGGTGCGATGCGATGGTCGTGGAAGGAGCTCCTCGCGCTGCCCCATGAAACGCCGACCGTCGACATCCACTGCGTGACGAAGTGGTCGAAGTTCGACACCACGTGGGAAGGCATCTCGGTCGACACTTTGCTGAGTGCGGCGGAGGAGAACGGCGTACGGAGGGCGGCCTTCGTGATGGCGCGCAGCGACGGCGGGTACACGACGAACCTTCCCCTCGCCGACGTCACCGGCGGCAAGGCGTGGGTCGTGTTCGGCTTCGGCGGCGCGCCGCTGGACCCCGAACACGGCGGGCCGGCGCGGCTGCTCGTGCCGCACCTGTATTTCTGGAAGAGCGCAAAGTGGGTGCGCGGACTCACGCTCATCGACCGCGACGAGCCGGGGTTCTGGGAGCAGCTCGGCTATCACGACCGCGGCGATCCATGGAAGGAACAGCGCTACCAGGGCGATCCCTGACGTGAGCGAGCCAAGCGGAGCGATCGCCGCGCCGCGACTGGCGTGGCAGGTCGCCAACGTCGTCGAGATTCGGACCGAGACGCCGCGCGCACACACGCTCGTGCTCGACGTCCCCGGATGGCGCGGACA
This sequence comes from uncultured Gemmatimonadaceae bacterium, assembly GCA_963736315.1. GTDB lineage: Bacteria > Gemmatimonadota > Gemmatimonadetes > Gemmatimonadales > Gemmatimonadaceae > JAQBQB01. The sequence continues at coordinate 1,919,308 of CAVTOB010000003.1, forward strand.
TCGCGCCGGCCAACACGTGGACGTGCGGCTCGTCGCCGACGACGGGTACCAAGCGCAGCGCTCGTACTCGATCGCATCCGCGCCGGAGAATCCGCAGGTCGAGCTCACCATCGAACGGCTCGACGACGGCGAGGTCTCACCGTACCTGTGCGACGTGCTCCACGCCGGCGACGGTCTGGAATTGCGCGGCCCGATCGGCGGCTACTTCGTGTGGACCTCGAACGTGGACGGACCTGTATTTCTCATAGCAGGCGGATCGGGCATCGTGCCGCTCATGGCGATGCTGCGCCATCGCGCGCTCGCCCCCGCCGACCGACGCGCGAAGACCCCGATGCGCCTCCTCTACTCCGCGCGGACCAGGTCGGATCTCATGTATGAGCGCGAGCTCGCCGAGTTGGCCGAGCATGACAAAGGCGGCGACACGCGGGTGACGTTCACACTGACGCGCGAACCGGCGACGAGTGGATGGAAGGGCGAGAGGCGCCGCATCGACCGGGCGATGCTCGAGGCCGAAACATGGCCGGCCGGCGAGGCTGCCCTTTCATATATCTGCGGCCCCACGCCGTTCGTGGAGGCCGCGGCGAATCTGTTGATCGAGCTCGGCCACGACGCATCCAGAATTCGCACGGAGCGCTTCGGGCCCACGAGTTGAATTCGCGCGAGGGAGACGACAATGCCGGACCAGATGCGACTCGACGGAAACGCGGCCGCCGGACAGCTGAGCGAGTTGTTCGCGCGCGACGTGACCACCGCGCTGGCGACGTGCGCCGGCTGCCACACCACCGCGCCACTCGGCGCGCTAGCCGAGTATGGGCAGAGCATGGGTGTGGTGCTGCGATGTGGGCGATGTGATACGGTGATGCTCCGGCTCGTCCGGACTCCGCATGCACTCCACGTGGATGCAACCGGCATCACCGTGATGGTCGTTCCCGTGAGTTGAACTGCGCGATGAGAAATCTGACGTCAGACGTCAGACTTCTGACTTCAGATTTCTCCGCCTAACTCGCCTAACGTGAATCTTCCCATCAACCCGCCGCGTTCTCCCCATGCTCGCCACTCGCGTCGACGAGCTGCCGACGGGTGAGGGCTGGATCTTCGAACCCAAGTGGGACGGCTTTCGCACGCTCGTCTTCCGCGACGGCGACGAAATGTTCGTCCAGAGCCGCGACGAGCGGCCGCTCGACCGCTACTTCCCCGAGCTCGTCGAGTCGCTGAAGGCGCGGATCCCCGAGCGCTGCGTTCTCGACGGCGAGATCGTCATCGCCGGCGACCGCGGCCTCGAGTTCGAGGCGCTGCAACTGCGCCTTCATCCGGCCGAGTCGCGCGTGAGAAAGCTGGCCGCCGAGATTCCCGCGTCGATCGTGTTCTTCGACGTACTGGCCGACGCCAACACGGATCTGCGCGAGCATCCGTTCGCCGTGCGCCGGGCGATGCTCGAGTCGATGCTCGCCGGCGCGACGCCGCCGGTGCACGTGACCCCCGCGACCACCGACCGCGCGCTGGCCGCCGATTGGTTCAAGCGCTTCGAGGGCGCGGGGCTCGACGGCGTGATGGCGAAGCGCGAGGAAGGGAAGTACGAGCCGAACAAGCGCGTCATGCTCAAGGTCAAGCACGAGCGCGACTGCGATTGCGTCGTCGCCGGGTTCCGCTGGCACAAAGGGAGCGAACGGACCGCCGTCGGATCATTGCTGCTCGGCCTCTATGACGATTCTGGAAAGCTGCACCATGTAGGCGTGTGCGCCAGCTTCACCGCCGCCAAGCGCCGCGAGTTGGTGACGTTCCTCGCGCCCTATCGCGAGCGAGCACTCGAGAACCATCCGTGGCGCGATTGGATGGATCCGGACAACGCTGAAGCGGCGGCGTACCGGCGTCCCGGCGCCGGAAGCCGCTGGAGTCAGGGGAAAGACCTGTCGTGGGAACCGGTGCGGCCCGAGCTCGTCGTCCAAGTCGCGTACGATCACATGCAAAGCGGGCGCTTCCGCCACACGGCGCAGTTCCGACGCTGGCGCACGGACAAGAGCCCACGCGACTGCACGTTCGAGCAGTTGGAGGTCGTGCCGCCGTACGAGTTGGCGCAGATCTTCGGACGCTAGAGGTTTCGCCGACCGTCAGGGATGTTTGGGAGCTCGCTTCGTTGGCAGCACGGTCAGCGAGTCCTCGAGCACGAACGGGAACGTCGTGATCACGCCTTCGCGGTCGCGGAGGGTGACGATGACCGAGTCGCCGACCAAGAACCTGGGCTGGCAAAGCTCGTAGATCCCGTCGGTGCCGGTGCGCACGCTCGTGATCTCCTTGTCCGAGTCGATCAACGCAAAGGGCGACGATTCGTCGCGCGCGCGTTTTGCCTTCGAGCCCTCGCCGACGCTTGCCTGAACCTGATCCATGCCCGTGCCCATCGGACCCATCACTCGGCCGATCATCCATACGCCACCCGGCCGCTTGGTCGGAGTGATGCCGTCGTGCCGGCAGCGGTCCGCCACGTAGTCCTGCGCCGTCGAGATCTCGACCGTCTCACGCCGCGTCGAATCGCGCACCACCTCGAACGTCAACGGATTTCGAATCACGATGCCGAGCGGTTCGAGCAGCGTGTCGATGACGGTGAGGTTGTAGGGCCCAGGGAGCAGGCGGTTCAGCGTGACTTCACCCCTCGCGTCGACGCGTCCCGAGTAGTCGGTGTCTTCGAGTCTCACGAGCACGCCGGCGGCGGGCGCGTGTGAGCGCGTGAGCGCGGTGAGAACGAGCGTGCCGAGGGGTGCGTCCCAGGCGAGTCCCGACGGCCACGCGATGCGCGCCACTTCGCCGCCCGATTCCTGCGCACCCACGCCGCGGCTGATGTACCTCTTCGTGCGATTGTCGTAGAGCGAATCGTCGCGAGCGGTTGGCAGGCGCAGCGACCATCGGTCGATGATCACGACACCGTTCGCCATCTCGCGGAAGTTGAGCCATCCGCCGGGGTTCGCGGGCTCGAGCGAGCGATCGAGCCCTACGTAGTGAAACTCGAGTCGGCGCAATTGGCGCTGGGTCGTGTCCACCCAGAGTACGCCGTCGATGTCCACCCGGTTGCGGGCGCGCTTTGGCGTGGCGAATCCGAGCCCCACCTCGGTCGGATGGTCGCGATCGCCGCGCACCAGGTGCACGCAATACCCGGCCATGAACGCGTCGTCGAGCAGAGCGTCCGCGTCGGGGGCGAGCATCACCTGCCCGGTCATGTCGTCCTTCACGAATCCGTCGCGCACGAACTCGGCTCCGGTTCGAGCCGAAACGAACGACGCCGCGGATCTGGCGCTCGAGTCGAGCTTCACCGACTGACGCACGATCCGGTCGCTCGTACCGTCCATCATCCGTTGGAAACGAAGCCGTACGATTGTTCCCGGATTGGCGTCGCGCGCGACCACGCTGTTGAGCAAGCTCGCACGCGCCTGCTCGAGCAATCCGAGCGCTTGGCCGGCGTCGTCGCGGCGCGGGCAGCCGTTCGCGCTCACCGTCATCGGCTCCAGCATCGTCGGGAGCGTCGTCATCAAGACGTCGACCGTGTCGACCGCGCCGCCTTTTCGCACGAGCGGCACAGTCGCCGGCCGGAACCCGATGCGCAGAAATCGCAGCTGCGTCGTGTTCGGCGAGACGATGACGCGATACCGTCCCTGCTCGTCGGTGATGTTGCGCCCCAACGCGCGCCCGCCCGTGTCGAGCAGCGTGACGACCGCGCCGCGAATCGGCTGCCGGCTCGCGCGCTCTCGTACCGTGCCGCGAACTTCCTGCGCGGTCGCGGGCCGAACGGCCTCCGCCGCGAGCGCGGACGCCATCGCGAGCATGACGAACGTGTGGCGCAATCGCATTCTCGGTCGCGGATTCACGATTTCGGTGGGCGTTTGGCGCGCGACGGCGCGACGCGTGGTGCTTCCCCCTCCATCTTCCGAAAATGCGGCGGCCAGGGCGCGTCGCCTAGACCCTCCGCCTGGTCGCGCGCCGCCAACTCGAGCAGCGCGTCCAGCGAACCCACCGCGCCGTCGATCCCCTCATGTGGATCGCCGAGCTTGGCGAACCGGTCGGGCAGGGTGAGCGCGGTGAAGTCGGCGGGATCGCAGTCGGGCACCTCGTCCCACAGGAGCGGCGCCGAGGCGCGCGCGTCAGGCAGCGGCCGCAACGAGTACGCCGAGCACATCGTGCGGTCCTTGGCGTTCTGGTTGTAGTCCAGAAACACACCGTGACGCTCCTCCTTCCACCACTTGGACGTCGCGATCGCCGCCGCGCGGCGCTCGATCGCGCGCGAGAAAGCCAGCGCGGCGCGCCGCACGTCCGTGAACGACCACCTCGGCTCGATGCGCGCCCAGATGTGCATGCCGCGCGATCCGCTCGTCTTCGGCCAACCGACCAATCCCATCTCCTCGAGCAGAGCCTTTGACTCCATCGCGACGCGGCGCACGTCGCCCCAAGCGACGCCCGGCGTGGGGTCGAGGTCGACGCGCAGCTCGTCGGGATGGTGCAGGTCGCCGGCGCGCACCGGATGCGGGTGCAGCTCGATGCAGCCGAGGTTGACGATCCACGCGAGACCGGCGGTGTCGTCGACGACGACCTCGGTCGCGGTGCGCCCCGAAGGAAACGAGAGCGTGACGGTGCGCAACCACTCCGGCCGCTTCTCCGGCGCGCGCTTCTGATAGAACGGCTCGTGCTCGGCGCCGTCGACGAACCGCTTGAGCATGATCGGCCGGTCGCGAATGCCGCGCAGCGCGCCCTCGGCAACGGCGAGGTAATAGCGCGCGACGTCGAGCTTAGTGAGCTGGACGTCGCGCGAAAAGTACGGTTTGTCCGGATTCGTGATCCGAACGTCACGCCCGTCGATCGAGAGAACCTCGACGGACTCTTTCTTCGGCATGGGGCGGTGAGCGATGAAGTAGGTCCGGCGCAGCGAATCTGAATTCACCGCGCCGGACCGTCCAGTCATCAAGCCGTCAAGCCGTCAAGCGGTCAACCGTCCACCGGTTCACCGGTCCACCGGTCCACCGGTCCACCGGTCCACCGGTCCTACTGCACTACCGGCGTCAACGTGCCGACGAGGCCGTGCGTCTCGTCGTTCGGGCCCGACGAGAAGTACATGATGGTCGAGCCGGGGAACGGACCGAACGCCAAGCCCCACAGGCCGCTGAGTTGAATCGCGTTGCCGTCGCCGCCGCGCAGGTTGTCGACGAACGCGCCAGTGTTCGGATCGTACGCCGCGATCAGGCCGTCGCCGAAATTCCCGACGATCAGGTCGCCGGCGAACCGGCTGAAGCCCGTCGGGGCAATGACCATGGCCCATGGCGAGTTCAACGCGCCGCCCGAGACGAGCCGCTTCGACAGGCTGCCGTCCGGGTTGAAGACGTCGATGAACCCGTTGCCGAGGCCCGCGTCGTCGTCCTTGTTGTCCGGCGCCTTCTGCTTGGCATAGCTCACGTACAGCTTGCCGTTGATGTTCGCGATGCCGAACGGAGCGAAGCCGGATGGCATGCTCGCGTCGGTGAACGAATTCACGAGCACGAAGTTCTTGTCGTAGACGTCCACGGCGTTGGCGTGGAAGTTCGTCGCGTAGAGGAAGTTCGCGCCGCCGTTCTGCGCCATGGCGATGCCCTTGTACACCGCGCCGGTGGCCGAGCGGTCGGCGACGATGACGGCGCTGTTGTTCGGCGCCGACGGGTTCCAGGCCGAGATCGTTCCGTCCTCACCCGCGAAGATGAACGCGGCGGCGCCGATCGCCGGGAGTTGGGTCGGCCCGATTCCGACGATGACGAAGTCGCCGGTGGTGTTGAGGACCACGCCCGTCGGAACGCCCTGCGCGCCGTCCGCGCCGGGGATGGTGACCGTCGTTGGCACCTTCGAGCCGTTTCCGTTGTACACGGTAGAGGTGCCGGTTCCGTTGTTGGCTACCCAGAGCAGGCCCGTCGGCCCAAAGGCGATGCCCCAGGGATTCACGAGATTCGGATCGATCGTCGTCGCCACGCCCTGGTCGGCGACGAGCGAAGCCAGAGTGAATTGGTTGAGCGGCGTGACGATGGCGACGACGTTGCGGTCGTTGTCGCTGCACGCCGCGAAGGCAACGGCGAGCGTTGCCATGGTGAGGGTTCGGCCAACCTTGATCGAGCGTGGAAGCATGTTCTCCGTCTCCTGGATGCGGCGTCCGTTTCCTGCGGCGCGCACTGCGGGACGACGCGCCGACTTCGCCGCCCAACGCGAGACGCGTTCCGGTGCCACCGGCTGGTGCGGAACCTTCCGCACCGGGATCGCTCGATCGCGTTCTCGACCGTCGGCGAGCACACGGCGCGCAACGTGCGCGCGCCCGAATCGTCAACTCGATGATGCGCCCGAACTTCCTCTCAGCCGCCCTCGGCACCGCGCTCGCCTCGACGGCGTGTACGCGCCCTGTGCTGTACTATCCCGATCCGGCCCCCGTCCCTCCCGCGAGACGCCGGCCGCGAAGCCCGTCGCGACGTCACGACCGGGTCGCTCGGGAGGAGCGGCGACGCCTGAGTTCCCGACGCGACCGTCGCGGTCGTTGGAGGGTCGGGGTCGAGCGCGAGCGACGCGGCGTATCTGCTGAGCCGCCGGATCCTCGTCCCCGTTGCGGGTGCGGACATCTCGAAAGTGGAAGACTCGTTCTATGAACCGCGCGACGGCGGCCGAGTTCATCGCGCCATCGACATCCTCGCCCCGCGCGGTACGCCCATCCTCTCGGCCGACGACGGGAAGATCCTGCGCATGTCGACGAGCGAGCTTGGCGGCATTTCCATGTACACGGTCGACCCCGACGCCAGACTCGTGTACTACTACGCTCATATGGATCGTTACAACGACGCCATGTCGCCCGGCCGAGAGATCGTGAGGGGCGACACGCTCGGCTTCGTCGGGACGACGGGGAACGCGCCGAAGGACACGCCCCACCTCCACTTTCAGGTCATGCGCTGGCCGGCGGACAACAAGTACTGGGACGGCGAGGCGATCGATCCGTTCGATGCCCTGGGCGGCGTGCGGCACGATCGAGCCCATCATACGGGTGGACCGGTGGACTGGTAGATAGCTGGACGGCTGGACGGCTGGACGGCTCGACGGCATATCTTCTCCGCATGGCGCTTTCATCCAAGGAACGGGCTGCGCTTCGCGGCGAGGCGCATCGGCTCAGCGCGAGCGTCCACATCGGACAGCACGGGCTCACCGACACAGTGCGTCAGACCGTCGACGACGATCTGCGCACGCACGAGCTCGTGAAGATTCAGTTCACGAAGAACGCCGACGCCGATGTGAAGGCCGCCGCGAACGACTTGGCTGCCACACTCAGCGCGGATGTCGTGCAGGTGATCGGACGGACGGCCACGCTGTTTCGCCCGAATCCCGAACTGGTGAGGAAGGAAGGGCGACAGCCCTGGCAGCGATAAAGGAGGAACTCATGAGCAGCGCGCGCATCGCGGCCGCGGCGTTGACGATTCCGTTTGCGCTCGCGACCGCCCAGGCCCCGGTCGCGGAGAGGCTAGGCTCGGTCCACTTCGGCACTTCATGCCGGGCCATCGTCGCGCCGCAGTTCGACCGTGCCGTCGCGCTCCTGCACTCGTTCGAGTTCGGTGAATCAATCCGAACCTTCAACGCGGTGTTCGCCGTGGACTCGAATTGCGCGATGGCGCAGTGGGGGATCGCGCTAAGCCGCTGGGGAAACCCGATGGCGGCCGGCCTTCGAACGCCGGAACAATTGAAACCCGGACGACAGGCCGTCGATGTTGCCATGCGCGTCGCCCCGCGCGCCACGGATCGCGAGCGCGACTACGTCCGCGCGGTGAGTCAGCTCTACGACGACATCGAGCACAAGAACCAGGCCGAGCGCGTGACCGCGTACGAGCAAGCGATGCGCGATCTCGTGACACGCCAGCCGGCGGATACCGAGGCGAAGATCTTCTACGCCATCGCGCTCGTCGCGGCCGCGTCTCCGACAGACAAGACGTACGCGAGCCAACTGAAGGCCGGCGAAATCCTCGAGCCGCTGTGGGCCAAAGAGCCGAATCACCCAGGGCTCGCGCACTACATCATTCACACGTACGACTATCCGCCGCTCGCCGGCCGCGCCCGCGCCGCCGCCGAACGCTACGCGTCGATTGCGCCGTCGGCGGCGCACGCGCTCCACATGCCGTCGCACACGTTCACGCGCGTCGGCATGTGGGAGGAGTCGATCCGCGCCAACGAACGGTCGAAGGCGACGGCGCTCGAGACCGGCGCGATCGCCGAAGCGCTCCACGCGTCGGACTACGCGATGTACGCGAACCTGCAGCTCGGCAGGGAAGCGGATGCCAAAGCGATTCTCGAAGGGCTGCCCACACTCGCCGCTCGCTTCGATCCGAACGTCGTGACTGGCGCCGCTCCGCCGCTGGCCGCCTACTTCGCGATCGCCGCGATTCCAGCGCGTTGGACGCTGGAGCGGAGTGCGTGGAGGGAGGCGGCGTCGCTCACGCCCAGGCCGACCAGCTACCCGTACTGCGAAGCGATGACCTACTTCGCCCGCGCGCTCGGCGCCGCGCACACTGACGATCTGCCGCGCGCACACTCCGCAGTGGATTCACTCGGCGCGATCGCCAAGCGACTGGCTGCGTCGGGTGATACGTACTGGGCGGAGCAGGTGGCGATCCAGGAGCTGGGTGCGCGAGCCTGGTTGGAGTTCGCCGAGCATCGGGAAGCCGACGCCCTCGCCCACATGCGCGAGGCGGCGGTGCGCGAGGACGCGACCGAAAAAAACGCTGTCACACCCGGTCCACTGGCGCCGGCGGGAGAGCTGCTCGGCGATCTATTGATGGCCGTCGGGCGACGGGACGATGCGAGGGCCGAGTATCGCGCCGTGCTGCAAAAGGAACCGAACCGGCGTCACTCGATGCTGGCCGCGAAATAGCTGGACGCATGACGGCAAACCTGTCTACTGTCTTGACCTCTAGCTGTCCAGGCTGTCTAGCCGCCTGACCACTCTCCATCCCGTGAGCGCCAGCTCCGGAACTCCCGCCAGGCTGTGCGCAGAGATCCCGCGCAGGCTCGACGGCGGCAACAAGAAGGTGATCGCCGATTTGGCGAGGCGGTCGGCGAAGTGGCAAGGTGTCGCGCATGGCCCTGCCATCGAAGGAACGCGCCGCGCTATTCATGGAGGCTCGCGCGTGGATCAGCTCGCTCTGCACGAGGCCCAATGGACACGCGGAGTCGGCGAGTGGTGACGGCTGTTACTCTGTCTCGCCAACAGATCGTTATGCCTCCACCGCGAATCTTTCAAAGGCTTGGAGAGTTGATATAGTAAGAGTTGATACAGTATTGGAAGTATTGGAAAAAGTGACATAGAGCTCTTGACCGTAACGCCGCCAAGGCCTATGCTTGCGTCATTGGCTTGCCGCGACGCCCGTATGGGCACGCGCCGACCAGAGGGCCGTCGATGGCGGCGCCCCGAGCGTGACCTGGACGCCGGGGGTCAAAGAGACGATGGGGCGTGAACGAGCGCCTAGAGTCTTCGTCAGACCAGCGCCCAGCAGAGCCTGGTACTCGTTGCCTGCGATCAGACCGACGTCGTGAAACGGCCTCCCGGATTTAGTTGGGCGGCGCAATTCCCATGCTCTCTCGACCAACGCCAACTGGGGGACTCCGTGAAAGCCCATGCACAACTCCGGCTCCTAACGAGTTTCAGCTTTCCCGTCCTGCTGACCGTCGGATGTCAGCGAGATGCGACCGTGAACCCGGCTGAGCCCCGCGCCCCTCAGCGCCTTTCCGCGACTTCAGGGTTCCAAGCGCGCTCGTTTCAGACAATCGATGAGCGATACGCGGCGCTGGCCGACGAGATTCCCGATTTCGGCGGTCTGTTCTACGACCAAGCTGAGCGGCTGAACGTATACCTGAAGGACACCACCGCAGGGGATCGATCGCGCCCGCAGCTGGCGGCGTTCCTGACCCGCGAACAAGGGGGCAGGCATCCGGAACTTGTCGCCGCCCGTCTGAGCAACATGCGAATTCTGCGCGGGAAGTACAATTTCCGGGAGTTATTGACTTTGTATCGGAACTCGATCTTGCCCAGCATCGCCGATCTTCCGACGGTGACGATAACCGACATTGAAGATTCGCGGAATGACATCGTCATCGGGGTCAGCTCTCCCGAGGCAATCGAGACGGTACAGTCCCGCGTCCGCGCGGCGGGCTCTCCGAGCGGGCTAGTCAGAGTGACCATCGAGCCACCAGTTCGAATCAATAGCCTGTTGACCGACTCCCTAAGGCCGATTCCGGGCGGCGCCTACATATTCAGACTCACCGGGACGGACTCGATTCGTTGTACGATGGGTTACAACCTGGTCAAGTACCTTGGGTCTCTCGACGACACTGTCGCGACAGACAGGTACTTCGTCACGGCGTCTCACTGCAGCTCCGCCAGAAATTCCCTGGACTACTCGCAGTTCTATCAGCACGGAGGCTACATAGGCGCGGAATCCGGAGATCCCAGCGCATTCACAAACTCCTACACTTCAGCTTGTCCAACCGGCAAGCTCTGTCGGTGGGCCGACGCGAGCTTGTTCACTTATGTCGATCCGAGTCTCGCGAACCTAGGAAAAGTCGCGTATACGGGTCTTGGCTCGCTAAGCTTTAGCGGATTTGCAACCGTGACGGCGGTGCAAGGGCCAGCGATGGGGTACACGGTGAACATGGTTGGAGCAGCCAGTGGTCGCACGTTCGGGACCGTGACACTCGTGTGCGCCGACGCTACAAACATTTCAGGTTGGACAAATGGAGACCTGTTGTGCCAAGACCGAGCGACCTACACATCGCAGGACGGGGACAGTGGCGCACCCGTGATTTCCCTGTTTAGCGATAGTACTGCTTGGGCCGCCGGGCTGCATTGGGGCAATCATTTCAACAACGGGGTCTTCCAGTATTCCTGGTTCAGCCCAATGGACGAGCTGCTGGGAGAATTCTTCGACTTACTACCCGGACACCCGAATCTTGTCCCCGTCCAGTATCCGTAAGCGGTTGGATCGCGGGCAAATAAATACCTGACCCCCCTTCCTTCTGCTAAGAACCCATGCCTTCGCGGCCCTTCCATTCGTTTCGCTGGACAAACCTCTTCCGTTCGTTGCTGGTCGCCACACTTGGATGTGCGGGGACCGGGCCGCAGGAACTCAATTGTGCTGAGCCTGGAACGAGTCAAGGAATTGGCATCGCGATCCAAGACGGCAAGACCGGGGCGGCATATCCGTTTCAGGACGTCATGGCCGTTGCGATCGACGGTTCGTTCCGTGATTCCGTGGCGATAGCTGCCATCGCTAGTGTAGCTGATCAAAGGGTCTTGTGGTTGGCGCACGATCGTGAGGGCAGCTACAGCGTCACCGTCAGCGCCCAAGGCTATTCCTCATGGACCCGAAGCGGAGTAGTAGTGGCAAGGAAAGACTGCAAGATTGTCCCCGTTGTTCTTACGGTCGAGCTTCAACCAGCCACTTGATCTGCCATCGCGGCCCGAGTTCACAGCGATTGCCCAGAGTCGCGGGGGCAGCGGGGCGGCGTGACCGCAGATAGATGCGGTTTGATAGCCTGACTGCATGACAGCAAACCTCTGTTCTGCTGCCTAGCTGGCCTGCGATCCAGCCTCCTTAATGACCCGCCATGGCGTGATCGGCAATTCGTTCACGTCGATGCCGAGCGCATCCACCACCGCGTTCGCGATCGCCGGCGCTACCGGAATGATCGGCGGCTCGGCGACACCTTCCGCGCTGGTGAGATTCGCCGCCGATCCGCCCGGTTCGATGAAGAACGCGTCGATCTCGGGCACACGACGATCTGTCCACGCACGAACTCGTGAAGATTCATTTCACGAAAAACGCCGACGCCGACGTCAAAGCGCCGCGAACGATCTGCCCGCCAAAACTCGGCGCCGGCGTCGTGCAGATGATCCGCGGGACGGCCACGCTCTTCCGCGAGAACCCTGATTGCCAAAGACCGCGGACCGAAAGCCGTGGCACCGTGACGGGCTCACGGACTATAAAGGCGGCTAGCGGTTGGGCCGACGATCACGGCGCCTTCGGTTCACGGATCAACGGCATGATGGTCACCGAGTCCTTGAGTGCGAAGCGGAACGAGTTAGTAACGAGATCGTTGTGGTAAATCGCGACCGTGACCGTGTCGCCGATCCGGAAGATGCCTTGGCACAACTCGAAGATGCCGTCGGTTCCAGCACGACTACTCGTTTGCGAACCAGTGGCTTGCGAAGCCACGCCAACTCGTTCCTGCTGCCGCAGGCTGGAACCGTCGTGGACAACCGCCCATACACCGTTAACAGGCTTGTCGTCTGACCCGACGACGCGGCCGATCATCCAGGCGGCGTCGGGTAGGTGTCGCGGCACGAAGTCGTTCCAAATCCCGTCTCGTTTGCATCGTGCCGCCACATAGTCTTCGGCGGTCGGGACATCGAGTCGCGCGTGAATCGTGGAGTCACGTGCCGCGTCGAATTCGACCGGTGTTCGCAGGGTGATGCCGAGCGGCTCGAGGAGACTGTCGACGATGACCAGCTGGTATGGGCCCGGCAGCAAGTGCGCAAGCGTGACTTCGCCATTCGCGTCGGTCCGACCGGTATAGTCGGTGTGTTCGAGCCACACGTGGGTTCCCGCCGCCGGTTGGTGCGCATAAGTCAACGCCGCGACGCGCAGCGTTCCGAGTGGCGCGTCCCATGCGAGACCAGATGGCCATTCGATGTGGGCAACCTCGCCGCCAGTTTCTTGCACCTCCAGCCGGGTTTGCCGCAAGACGGCGCGACCATGGCTGTCGTAAACAGAGTCCACACGAACGGCCGGAAGCCGCAACGACCAACGATCAATTATGATTACACCGTTCGCCATTTCGCGAAACGATATGCGACCGGCCGGATTGGCTGGCGCGATTGACGGATCGAGCCCCACATAACGGAACTCCAGGGTTCGGAGCTGGCGCCGTGTCGTGTCGACCCACAGCACGCCGTCAATGTCGACCCGCCCGGTTGCCCGCTTTACGGCCGCGAACCCCAGCCCAACCTCGGCCGGATGGTCGCGGTTGGGGCGAACGAGACGAAAGCAGTAACCGCTAAGAAAAGCGTCGTCGAGGAGGACGACTGCGTCGGGGGCGTAGAATACTCGGCCGGAGGGCTCGTCCCTGACGAAACCTTCTCTCACGAACTCTGCCGCGGATCGCGCTGCGGTGAACGGCGATTCTAGTCGCGCACTTGAGTCGAGCTTGACGGATTGCCGCACAATTCTGTCACGTGTACCGTTGTCCATCGTTCGTTGAAACCTAAGGCGAACGACTCGGCCGAGATTCACGTCGCGCGCGACAACGCTGTTCAGTAAACCCGCACGGGCCTGTTCGAGCAATCCGAGCGCTGGCCCCGTATCGCCGCGATTAGCGCAGGCGGGTGCGGTCACTGTCACAGCATCGAGTATGGTTGCGAGCGCCGTCAATGAGACGTCGACGGTGTCGGCGGCCGGCGCGGGTCGTCTGAGCGTCACGGTCAACGGGCGAAATCCGATGCGGATGAATCGAAGTTGTGCCGCTGCATCGGAGGCGACCACGACATACTGTCCGCGCTCATCGGCGATGTTCCGATTGAGGGTGCGGCCATCAGGATCGAGCACGATGATAACGGTGCCGGGTATTGGCTGTCGGGTTGCGCTCTCTCTTACCGTTCCACGCACGTTCTGGCAGCGGACGACGCGAGCAGAAGCCAAGTCCGCTAACGTCATCAACACGAGCACAATAAAAGTGCGACGCACTGGCTTCTCCTCTCACTGAGTCGGACGACGGACCTTGCCCGAGGTCGCGCGCGACGGCGCAACGCGGCCTTCCAAATTGTGAAATTGCGCGGGCGTTGCGCAACGCCGAAGTACGCTGGTCACGCTATGCCGCCGGGTCAACGCAGGCACCGCCCGTGGCTGTTGGAACTGCGTGACCCACCGCTGCTCGCTAACTCCGACCGCTTTCCCCGTCAAGATTGGTCTACTGGTTCCCCGACCCGCCGGTTGGCCAACCGTTTCCGTTCAGTTGGTCGCTCCAACGGCTGGCGCCAACCGCACGCGGGAAGCCGTCATCGGAGGAGCGCCTTCTCAATCGCAGCCAAACACGCGAACCTTGCAGGATGTTGCGAGGACACATACGATCAGGGCTCCGCGGACAGGATTGGCTGGCCGCGCCGCGGGAGCGCGGCACGCGCGACCAGCCATCGTTCGACGCCGATGCCGGCTACGGGTGAAGACGGCTACCGCCGAATCCGGCCTATTCGATGATGCGAAAGCGAGTCGCGATCTGCCTGGGCGACAGCGAGGATGAGAAGGCGCTCCTCGGCCTGTTGTCGGGGGATGCGCCGCATGTATTCGCCGCACCAACGGAAGTAGTTGCGGCCGTTCGAGCCAAGCAGGTCAATGCGGTTTGTTGGGGCATTGATGCGACGTCGGCCCGAGAGACGTTGACGGCGGTCCGGGAAGTGCGGGCCCTTAATTCGGCAGTGCCCCAGGCGTTGCGCGCCACCTGCTCCGCGCAGACGTTTCGCGTGATCTCCGAGCTGGCCCGAAACGGTGGAGGGTCGGTATCGATTTGGTTACGGGACTTCGATCCGCTGTCTTTGCTGGCTAAAGACCTCCTGGAACGCGCGCCCGCGAGCAATATCGACCTTGTGATGATCGCTCGGCTTCCTAGCAGCTTGCCATCCGGGGCAACAATGATCGTCACGGGCGCCATACTGCTGTCCAAGCAGCGGCGCCGCGTCGAGGCACTCGGAATTGCATGCGGGCGCTCTCTTTCAGGTATTCGCAAACGACTGCGCCGCGCGGCGTTGGCGGCCCCGGAGGAGATCCTCGGCCTCACTGTCTCCGCTCACGGCATCGGTTCGATGGAGCGGCGTGATCGCTCTATGAAGCAGGTAGCGGCTGAAATGCGGTTCCCTTCCGCGGTTAGAGATCTCGATGTAGCGACACCGTGATCGAGTCGCAATCATGCGACAATCGCCCGAGGAGCGCCACATCCGTCACGGACCCTTTTCCTACGTCACCAGGACTCGTGCACCCTAGACAGCGCCATGATGGCGCTAAGACCCCGACCGCGGCGCCAGGGTGAACCCTCGTGGTGAGGGCCTGTAAGTGCCCCTTACGAATCCACCCTGTTCGAGGACCTGCGCAGGTCGGGAGCCGAGGTGGCGCGCGACGTACCTGGCGAAGGCCTCCGCGCGGAACCACCATAGGAGGATCATCATGGGTTCAAAGCGACTGTTGTATCAATCCGCGCTCTTGTTGGGCTTGGGTATCGTCTCCGCAGTCAGGGCTCCTCGAGTCGAGGCGGCTTCCTTCAACGGCAGGGCCGCAATGGAGTGTGGCAACCTCATCTGTGCCACTGACTGTGACGCCCTCTGGCTGGACCTCGACTGTGGTAGCTGCAGCGGCGACTCTTTCCCCGTGTGTAATCCGCAGGATTTCGTGCACTGCGACGGGTGGGCGTTCGGGTATTGCGGGGCGGCGAGTTAGCAATACTTGTGTTTAGGTTTTTGGAAATGCTTCAGCATCGATCGATCAGCAAGAGTGCTCACCGCCGAATAGCCGCCGGGCCCTCGGCTAGCTCCACACGCGGGCGCCCTTTGCGATGGGCGGTCACGGAGCTGAGGGCGCCGTGATCCCCCACGCAAGCTGTAATTTCCGCCGTCTCGAGAGACTGAATTCATGACCAAGCTAATCGAGAATTCGCTGTCTGCCGTGCTTGCGGTTGCAGCCCTGAGCATCGGTGCCGCAGAAGTTCATCGCGAATTTTCCCGTCATCCCGATGGGGGCGAGCGCCGACGCTCGGAGTATGTGTCGGATTGGCGAGCGATGCTGCCAAAGTCTAGGATTCTCGGCAATCCGAATTCGCCGATCACGGTGATAGAGTTCACCGACTTCCAGTGCCCCTATTGCCGGCGCTTCAACGCGACACTTGCGAGCCTTCGCGCAAAGTACCCGGGCACCATTGCCACGGCATTGGTTCAATTCCCGCTACCCATACACCAACAGGCGGAGCCGGCGGCTCGCGTCATCGAGTGCGCGGCAACCGCTGGTAGACTTGCGGACGCTGTTGACTTCGTGTTTGCTCAACAGGACTCGCTTGGCAAGAAGCCGTGGACTTGGTTCGCCGCGGGAGCGGGAGTAGCCGACACCGTTCGGTTTGCGAGGTGCATGCAGGATTCCGGTGCGGTCCGATCTGTCCGAGCCGGTCGGGCCCTCGGTGAGCGGGCCGGCGTGAATGCCACGCCAACGGTCCTGCTCAATGGTTGGCGGTACGGCACGACGCCGAGTGACACCGAACTAGTGCGTGCCGTGGGCGACCTCATGGACGGGCGGCGCCCATACAAAGGATTTCCTCAAGCCGGTGTGCCGACTAAGCAATCGCGACACTAGCAATCGAGCGATGCGACGCTGTGGATTTTCGAGCCGTGAGCGGTTCCGAACCTGCCTCCTGGGAGTTGGCGCCTGCTGGTCATTTACGTTGCCTCTTGTCGCCCAATCGCTTCGGGGCCGCATCTTCCAACCCGACAGCGTCTCGCCCGCTATGGGCGTGGTTGTCACTGCAGTCGGAGGAGACGGAAAGGTCGCGGCTAGCGCACTGAGCGCCCCATCTGGCGAGTACTCATTCCGACTACTCGCGCCAGGCCGATATCAGTTGCGCGTCCTTCAGATTGGCTTTCAGCCGACAGTGATCGATGGCGTGGCTGTTCCCCCGGCAGGCGATCAGCGCCAGAACGTGGTTCTAGGCGGATTGCCGGTGACCATCTCTGGAATGGTCGTGGAGGAACGGCGCGGTTGTGCGTTATCGGGATCGGAGGGCGTCAAGTTTGTCCAAGTGTGGGGGCAGGCCCGCATCGCGCTCACAGCAACTCGTCTCTCCGAGCAAGCAGGACTGCTAGATGTCCGGGCTGTGACACTCGCGGGGCATGTCGACGCGGTGGGCTTTCATGGCGATCCCCAGCTCGGCCGCTATCTTCGCGCGCCTAATCCCGACGGAGACACCCTTCACGTGAAGGAGGCAATTGTCGACCGGGTTTTTGCGAGTACGGCGCCCGAAACGTTGATGACGGAGGGTTATGTGCGCCGTCGCCGAGACAGCAGTTTCGTGTTTGACACACCAAACGCTGAAACCCTTCTCTCGGATGAGTTCGCGGCGCAGCACTGCTTCAATCTCGTGGGGACGACGCCCGATCATCCAGAATGGATCGGCATCGCCTTCGCGCCACGGTCGACCCGGAAGGGCGTCGTTGATGCTCGGGGAGTCTTGTGGCTCAATCGAACGAGCGCAGAGCTACGAAGATTGGACTTTGAATACACCAATCTACCTCCTGGGAAATTCACCGTGTGTGACTCAGAGCCCGATCCGCTGGCACATCTTCACGACGGGCCGGTGTGTGACACCTATGGCGACCCTTTGCGCCTCGGGCTCGGCGGCTCTCTCGATTTTCTTCGCATGGCCACTGGGGAGTGGCTCGTAGGGCATTGGATAATACGAACACCGCCGGATGCGGAGAAATGGCGCTCGAGCGGGATTAGATCGCGCTTAGTTGGACCGGGCAATTGGGAGAAGTGCTCCGCAGGGAGGGATTGCGTCGAAACGTGGATTCCATGGCCGCGCCTCGTTACGACGAGCGGGATGATTTCCAGCGTACGAAGGGGCGGCGTCGAGCTCTACCGCGATGAGGCGGCCCAAAAGATGATCGCCGACGCCGCAACGAAGCGCGCGGGTTTGAGGCCAGCCCGAATCTCGGGAGCAGTCACAGATCTCGATGGGCGACCCTTGGTCAACGCCATCGTGCAGTTGGAGGAGCCTAGTCGGGTCGCCAACACGAATAGTCTCGGCACATTTGAAATTGCCCCGCTGCCGCCGGGAAAAATCACCGTGTCCGTCCGTTGTCGCGGATATCAGACGGTGCGCTTTTCCCTCACCCTCCTCGCCGATTCGACGCGACATCTGCAATTGACCCTGCCGACCCCCGCACCCGCGGGGGCGACAGACTGCTCCAAAGCATCTTGAAGGGAGAAGCCAGTTCTACATCGATGCTGCACGGCGGCACGTTGATCATTGACGACGCTCACGCCGCGTTGGGGCGGATGACGGGGCTTGGCAGAGACGTCGCCGCACCCGCGGTTGAAGAAATTCGGGCAACGGTTCTCCGGTTTGCTGAACGCCGACACTGGATAGTGCTTCCGTATCAATCCTACGCCGAGTGGGCGCGACTGAAGCTCGCGTCAAACGGCCGTCATTGGGTGGTTCTCGATCCGCTCTTCGAACGAGACGGCCTTGAGGAACGCGCATCCTTCATTCGCGTGACGCGCCACGCGGATCCGACTCGCCCCGTGCTTATCCGCCAGACGCCTCTAGAAGGCACCTCTAACGCGCGAGAAGTCGGCGTTCTGGACGATGCCGTCTCAAGCGGTCGAACGCTACGCACTCTGATGAGAGCTCTTGCAGGCGTCGGCCGGGCAGTTTCGCACGTCATTGTTTGCGCCTCCTCTCGACACGGCGAGGGGGTCGTGCGGAACGCGGCGCCAGGCGTTCGGTGGTCGGCGTTCTTGCCTGGCGACTGGCAAATCCTCCATCTGAGAGACGGATGCCCACATCTGCCGTACTCCGGCCGCCCAGTTGATCAACCATCGGCGCTTGGAGGAACGACGGTCGAATTACGACTCCCGTCAACAGCAATCCTCGGCAGTTTGTGGCAAGTGCTATGGCTCGACGAGTCGATCCGGGAGGCGATTCGTCGCGCTCGGCACGCCACAGCTGAACGCCTGAGCAAACGACTGGGCCGCCCAGCACGAATTGGCGACTTAGCCCAAATGGGCGTCAACGTTCCGGCGCTCGTCGATGGCGGTGTGTCTGCCAGCGATCAGACGCCGCTAGAGAGTCTCCTTTCTGGTCCATCGCAGTGACAAGCGAATGGGGACAGGGCGGCTAGGGTGCCGATACAAACGACCGAGGCGGCAAGCAAATCGCGCCGTAGGTTCACGCCTGGCGCGAAGATGGCCCGCCCCCGGAATAGTCCGTCCCCGCCCGAGAACGCACGGATATGACCCTCCATGGCGCTAACGGCAGGTCGTTCACCTCGACGCCGAGCGCATCCGCCACCGCATTCGCGATCGCCGGCGCTACCGGAATGATCGGCGGCTCCGCCACACCCTTCGCGCCGGTGTGATTCGCGATGACGTCCGCTCGGTCGATGAAGAACGCGTCGATCGTCGGGACGTCGCCGATCGTCGGAATCTTATAGTCATGCATCGTCGGATTGAGTGAAACGCCAAGCGCGGCATCCATCACGCGCTCCTCGAACAACGCGTATCCCAATCCTTGAATGATCCCGCCCTCGAGCTGTCCCTCGGCGAGCGTCGGGTTGATGATCCGGCCCGAGTCGTGGGCAGCGACGATGCGCAACACGCGCACTCGCCCGGTTTCCGTGTCGACTTCCACTTCGGCGAAGTGCGCGCCGAACGCCGACATCGCCGTCTTCTCGGGGTTCGGCCCGCGGCTTCCTTGGCCCATGATCATCACGTCGCCGAGTCGCCCGCACACGTCCTTGAACAGCATGCATCGGTCGGTCGTCTTGTCGCGCAACTCGCTGTCGCGCGCTTCGAGATCCTCGACGCTGCACCCGAGCAGCTCGGCGGCCGCCTCGAAGAGTGAATCGCGCGCTTCGAGCGCGGCGACGCGCACGGCAGGGCCGACCGACGCGGTCGTGATCGAGCCCCACGAGTTCGACGCGAACGGCAAGCGCTCCGTGTCGCCGAGGATGGTGCGCACGTCCTCGAGCCGCGCACCGAGGACTTCGGCGGCGATCTGTGAGAACACCGTGCGTGCGCCGGTGCCGAGATCCTGCGCGCCGGTGAGCACCTCGATCGTGCCGTCGCGGTTGATGCGGACCGTCGCGTACGCCGGGGGTCCGCCGCCGGCGTTCCACGTGAGCGACGCCATCCCGACGCCGCGGCGGATGCGGTCGTCCTTCGCCGGCTTGCGCGATCGCGCCCGCTCCCAGCCAAATCGCTCGGCGCCGAGCGCGTAGCACTCGTCGAGGTGTTTGGCCGAATATGGGCGCTGCTTTGCTTGGTCGTCCTTGGCGTAGTTGCGCCGCCGCAGCTCGAGCGGATCGATGGTCAACTCGCGCGCCAGGGAGTCCATCGCGCACTCGAGGCCGAACGCGCCCTCGACGTGGCCGGGCGCGCGGAACGACGCGCGCGGACCGGTGTTCGTGTACACGAAGGTTTCAGTCGTGCGCACGTTCGCGCAGCGGTACATCTCGTGGTAGATGCGGCCCGGTCCCTCCGGATATCCGCCCGCACCCATCCCGATCGTCGCGTCGAGCACGATCGCGGTGAGCGTTCCGTCGCGCTTGGCGCCGAGCGTGACGCGTTGAGTGGTGGACGGCCGGTTGCCGGCGTCGGTCTGTTCGCCCTCACGGTCGTAGATGCACCGCACCGGGCGGCCGGTCAGCTTCGACAGTGCGACGGCGATGTACGCGGCCATCGACGCGCCGTTCTTCGCGCCGAATCCGCCGCCCATGTAGTTCTTGATGACGCGAACGTTGGTGAGCGGCAGGCCGAACGCATCGGCGAGATCCCGGCGCGTGTTGAAGATGCCCTGCGTCGATTCGTAGACGGTCACGCGTCCCGCCGACCAGTCGGCCACCGCGCCGTGCGGCTCGAGCGCCGTGTGCAGCGCGACCGGCGTGCGATACTCGCGCGTCACGGTGACCTCGGCGTCGCGGAGCCCGGCGTCGGCGTCGCCGCGCGACGTGATCTCGGGTGAGTGGCGCGTCAGGTTGCCGAACTTGCGGACGAGCGGCGCGTTCGGTGCGAGCGCCGCCGTCGTGTCGACCGCGTGGCCCGCCTCGACGATGTCGAGACGAATCGCGTCGACGGCGCGGCGCGCGATCTCGAGCGAGTCGGCGCACACCGCGGCGAGCGGCTGCCCGGCGTAGTGGACCTCGCGATCGAAGAGGCGGATCCCGTCGAGCTTCGTGTTCGGCAAGTCGTCGTGGTCGACCGCGCCGCGCACGCCGGAGATCTCGCTCGCCGCCGCGAGATCGAGCGACACGACGCGTCCGCTCGCGACCGGAGAACGAAGAATCGCGGCGTAGAGCATCCCCGGGAGGTCGACGTCGGCGGTGTAACGGGCGACTCCCGTCACCTTCTCCAGCGCGTCGGCGCGCGTGGCGCGCCGGCCGACGACGGTGAGGTTCGCGTCCTCCCCCCACGGTTCCGGATTGCGCGACGGGAGCTCGACGATCTTCGTCTCTTCGCGTCCTTCGATCTCGACCTTCGTCGTGACGAAGCGCCTAGCCATTCGCCGGCTCCGCCGCGGCGAGCACCGCGCGGATGATCTTCGGGTATGTCCCGCACCGGCAGAGATTCCCGCTCATGCCGCGGCGCACGTCGGCCTCGGAGGGATTTGGATTCTCGCCGAGCAACGCGACGGCCGCCATGATCTGCCCCGGCGTGCAGAAGCCGCATTGCAGTGCGTCGTGCTCCATGAACGCCGCTTGCACGCGGTTGAGCGTGTCGCCGTTCGCGAGTCCCTCGACCGTCGTGATCGAACGGTCGGCGCACGCCGCGGTGAGGGTGAGGCACGAATACGCCGAGACGCGGTCGATCAGCACGGTGCACGCCCCGCACTCGCCGCGGCCGCATGCGAGCTTCGTTCCGGTGAGGTCGAGGCGATCGCGCAGGGTCGTGAGCAGCGTCTCGTGGCCGGGCGCCGCGACCTCGTGTTCCGCTCCGTTGACGATCAAACGCATGGGGCTAACTTAGGCTTTAGAAGGCCCCAACCGCAGCACCACTCGAGGCGGCGAATGCCCTACATCATCACCGAAGCCTGCATCAACGTCAAGGACCGCGCGTGTGTCGACGTGTGTCCCGTCGACTGCATCTATGAAGGCGAGCAGCAGCTGTTCATCCACCCGGACGAATGCATCGACTGCGGCGCGTGCGAGCCCGAGTGCCCCGTGACCGCGATTTTTCCGGAAGAGGATGTGCCCGCGAATCAGAAGCAGTACGTCCAGATCAACCGGGACATCTTCAAGGGCCCTACGCCGCCAGGCAAACCGCAGAAGTAGCCGGGCGCGGGCTCGGCCGTCGGGGCGCCGCGGTCAGGGCGCTGGCTTGTTCAGGAACCACTGCTTGGCCCCGAACACGATCACGAGCGCCAGGTACTGCAAGAACGTGCTGATCTCGCTCTTCAGCGCCTCCCCCCAATCGTGCGGTCCCGACTCCCGCTTGCGGGGTGAAGAGGGGACCCATCGCGGCGTCGTGCGCTTGTACTCCAGGTACTCGCGCCCGAAGATCGACTCCAGCACCCCCTCTTCGTACGCGACGATGAAGTAGTACTCGAGCGCGAAGACGACGATCGCCAGCGGGACGAGCCACGGCACGCCGGAGATGATCACGAAGCCCATCCAGATCAGGAAGTTTCCGACGTAGAGCGGGTTCCGCACCCAGCGAAAGATCCCGTACGTCACGAGACGCTGCACGTCGCGCGAGCGACGGCGTGTCACCGTGCCGGCGGCGGCGACGCCGGCCAATCGGATCAACTCGCCCGGAAGGATGAGCGCGAATCCGAGGATCCAGTTCGACGACGTGGGATGCGCCGGCACCAGCAGCGCCAACAAAAGAAAAGGAACCGGCAGCCAGCTGCGCGTGCGAAACAGCACGGCGCCGACGCGCGCGCTCGTGCGTTGCTCCGCGGCAGACGGTGGGGGGGCGGCCGTCTTCGGTGTATCGGAGGTAGACATCGGTCAGTTGTACAGGAGCCCGGCGAGAAATTCGCTCACCACGGTGTTGAATGCGGCGGGCCGCTCGAGGTTGGAGAGATGGCCGGATTGCTCGAGCACCTCGAGACGGCTGTTGGCGATCGACGCGTGCAGCGCGCGCGATTCGTCCGGCGGCGTCGCGATATCCTCGTCTCCGACCACGATCAGCGTCGGGACGTCGATCGACGCGCACGTCGCCGCGGAGTCAGGCCGGCCGATCATCGCCTCGAGTCCGCCGACGATTCCGTCCACCGGCGACTGCGCGATCATGCGGTGCACGGCGTCGTAGAGGTCGGGTTGCTTGTCGCGCGTCGTCTTGCCGATGAGCGACGCGATCTGCGCGTTGGCGATCGCGTTGCTGCCTTGCGACTCGGCCATCTCGATCAGCGTACGGCGCCGCTCGACTTGAGCGACGGTGTCCGGACCCGACCTCGTGTCCGCCAGCACCAGCCCGCGAATGCGGTGCCGGTGCCGCCGCCAGAGCGCGAAGGCGATGTAGCCGCCGATCGACAGACCGACGATCACCGCGCGCTCGATCCGCAGCGTGTCGAGCACGCCCACCACGTCGTCGGCGAAGCGGTCCATCGAATAGGGCGGGGTCGGCGGCGAATCTCCCGCGCCGCGCATGTCGATCGCGATGCATCGGCACTCGGCGACGAGCGCGCTCACCTGAGGGTCCCACATCGTCCGGTTGAGCGGGAACGCGTGCAGAAAGACAACCGGAAACCCCGACCCGACGTCGTCGAACGCGATGCTCGCGTTGTCGACCAGCGCGATCACTCCTGCTCCGGCCACGCTGGTAGCCACTGACGCCATTGGTCCGGCACCGGCACCGGCTCGCCGCGCTGATTGATCGCCACGAACACGATCGACGCGTCGGCGACGAGCACGTTGGCCCCGGCCTTACGCACTTCCTGCTTGATGATGAAGCTCGTGCGCTTGATGGCGAGCAGCCCGGACCGGATCACGAGGTCCTCGCCGGGGAGCGACTGCGCGAGGTACCCGATGTCGACGTGCCGCACCACCGAATACACGTCCTGCTTGGCCCAATTTCGGATGTCGACCTGCGGCTCGAGCAGGGCCCACCGCGCGCGCTCGAGAAAGTTGAGCATCGACGCGTGGTTCAGATGCCCGAGCATGTCGCAATCGGTCGGGTAGATGTGGAACGTGAGCTCAGGTAGGTCGCTTTCGGTCATCGTGAGGGGGGGCGGCGGCGTTCAGTGCGCGGGAGTCGAACGTTAACCAGAACAGGGTCGGTCCGTGCTTCGCGAGATCCAGGGCGACCTGAAATGCTTTGGCCGAGTACGTCGCGTCGAGCTCGATGCCGGTCGCGTCGCGCAGTTGCGCGGCGGCGACGCTGGCGCGCTCGGTCTCCCGTCCATACGCGCCGCCGAACGCGCCGTGCGCGACGTACATCGAGTCGCGCCCCGGGCGCGCTACACGGCGCTGCGCGAGACCTTCGATGAGGCGCGCGGTGTCGGACGCGAGGCGTCGTGCGCGCGCGCTGCGGCCGACGACGAGCGATACCACCCGCACGCCGACGACGGTGGTCTTCAGGCCGGCGATCGCGAACGCGAGCGCGAGCCCGGCCGACGTCGCGCCCGTGCCGAATGGAACGACGACCCTCGCCGGCGCCGGCAGCGCGCCGGCCTGTATCTGATCGACGAGCTCCAAACCGGCGTTCAGGTGGCCCAATACGCCGAGCGGTGTGGCGCCTCCCGCGGCGAGCCAGCGCGCGCCCTTCGCCCGGCGCCGCCGCCACGCCCACGCATACGCGCCGGCGATCGACCGGAACATCGGTGTTTCGTCGGCGACGCGCGCCGTGAGCTCCGAGATACGAGCCGCCGTCGGATTCATCACCTGCCTCCACCGCCCGACGGCGACGCGAGCGCCGAGTCGCCGGCCGTAGGTCGCGACGGCGAGCACGTGTGTCGAGCCCTCCGACCCGACGGTGACGAGCAGGTCGCCGTGGAGCACGTTGCCGAGGAGAAACTCCAGCGCCCGCGCCTTGTTGCCGCCCATCGGATCGGCGAACACGTCGTCGCGCTTGATCCACAGGTTGGCGTGGACCGACGGCGCGTGTTCGACCGGCGTGGGCCCGCTCGAGAGCACCACGCGAGGGACGGCCACCAGGGAGGGGTATCGCCGAATCAGCGGCAATACCGTTCCGGTTAAATTGCCAGCGTGCATACGCCCGTCTATCTCGACACGCCGGAAACCGTCGACTCCTTTCTCTCCTCGATAAACCCCTCCGCCGGTTCGGTCGAATCGCGAAGCATCGCGTTGGACACCGAGGGCGCCAGCTTCCATCGATTCGTCGATCGAATCTACCTGCTGCAACTCTCGACCCGCGAACGCACGGCCATCATCGATCCCATACCTATCGGGAAACCTCCTGCGCTCGGCCGCATCCTCGAGGATCCGGGGATCGAGATCGTTTTTCACGACGCCGACTACGATCTGCGTCTGCTCCAGCAGGACTACCAGTGGCGCGTGCGGAACATCTTCGACACCCGCATCGCAGCGCAGCTTCTGGGCCTCCGCGCCTTCGGCCTCGCCGCGCTGCTCGAGCGGTACTTCGGCGTGAAGCTCGACAAGAAGCACCAGCGCGCGGACTGGTCGATGCGGCCACTGACGCAGGGGATGCTCGACTACGCCGCGCAGGACACGATCCACCTGCTCGAGCTGCGCGACAAGTTGGAGCGCGAGCTCGAGCGAGCCGGACGGCTCGACTGGGCGCGCGAGGAGTTCTCGTTGCTCGAGGGAACGGCGTGGGCCGAGGGCGGCGCCGACGAGGCGTTCCTGCGCATGAAAGGCGCGCGCGACCTGTCGCGCCGCGAGCTCGCCGTGCTCCGGGAGCTGGTGCAGTGGCGCGACGGAGTCGCCGCACAGCTCGACCGCGCGACCTTCCGTATCGTGGGCAACGAGCAATTGCTCGAGATCGCCAGGCGTCAGCCCGCGTCACAGGACCTGCTGTCGGGCATCAAGGGCGTTCCGCGCGGGATGATCGAGAGCCGGGGCGGAGAGATCATCGCCGCGGTGGCTCGAGGGGTGGCGGTTCCGGAGAACGCGCTTCCCAAATTTCCCAAGGCGCCGCGCTGGGACCGCGACCCCGAGTTCGACGTGCGCGTCGCGGCGCTCAAGACGGTGCGCGACGCCACGGCTACACGCCTGGACCTGGACCCCGGCGTGCTGTGCGCGCGCGAGCGTCTCGAGGCCGTGGCGCGCAAGAACCCGTCGTCGCCCGAAGAGCTGGCGGACGTGCGCGAACTCCGCGCATGGCAGCGCGGCGTGCTCGGTGAGGATTTTCTAAAGGCGCTGCCTCGCCCGGCTCACAAGCCCATGTAGGCGCGCACGCGCGGCTCGATCCGGTCGGGCGTCCAGAACGGCGTCCAGATCAGGTTGAGCACGACGTCGTCGACTCCCGCCATGGCGCGCACGGCGCGCTCGATGTCGGTCATGATCTGCGGTCCCGCGGGGCACCCCGGCGACGTGAGCGTCATGTCGATTTGCACGACCGCGTCGTCCACGCGGACGTCGTAGACCAAGCCCAGGTCGACGATGTTCAGGTTGAGCTCCGGGTCCTTGACCTTGCGGAGCGCGAGCTTGACCTGATCCGGGCTCGGAGCCGCTTCAGGAGCGGCATCAGCGGCCTTTACGTCGGACGCGGAAGCCGCCGAGTCGCCTTCTGGCGCGGCTGAAGGTGGCTGCTGAGGGCTGGTGTCGTCGTCTGTCCCGGTCATGAAGCGAAACATCGAGGTGCTTTTCGACCCCAGCAAGTCTGGAAAGCGGATTTTTCCGAGACCGGTCGCAGGTCATCCGGTCATCGACGCCTCGGTCCTGAGGCGGCCCAGGCCGGCGATCAAGAATATGCCGGCACGAGAAAGTCCAATGCCGGCTCAGAGCTCCTCAATGCGCGAAAACCCCGGTCGCTGTTGCCTCGAACGCGAAGGCACCGACAATCGCAAGGGCCAGCGAAACAACCGTTCCCATGCGCCTACCCGTTGCGAGTGTTTACTAAACAACAGTGCGAAACCAGCGCACCACAGTGTAGCGGATGGACGCCCTCGGGTTTGGCAGAGTAACGTCGGAGCCTACGCGCCGATAAGCGCACTACTACGTCATTTGGCGCATGGTATCGACGGCCGCCGGGGCGCATCATAGCCTCGCCCGCTGTCCACCCCTCTACCTGACCACCCGTCCACTCATGTACAGGCTCCCCGCCCTCCTGATGCTCGCGACCACGGCGGCCTCATCGCTCGCCGCCCAGCGCCCGGCCGGTGTCGAGGTCTCGGGCATTCCAGCGCTGAACTTCGACGCCGACGAAGGCCTCGGTTACGGCGCCATCCTCGCGCTCTACAAGTACGAGACTGGGTCGACGACCTATCGCTGGACCGTACAACCGACGCTCTTCATGACGACGCGCGGGCGGCGCGATTACACCCTGTTCTTCGACTCGCCGTCCACCGACACGCGACCCTGGCGCGTCACCGCGTACGCCGGACGCGAGCAGCAGCTCGCCGCGCCTTATTACGGAATCGGCAACGAGACCGCGTACGACGCCGCGCTCGAGACCGGACCAACGCGCTACTACTACCGCTACGGACTGGATCGCTTCCGCGCTTCGGCCGACGTGCAACACACGCTCGGACGACCCTCGTTGCGCTATCTCATCGGCGCCGGCGCAGCGTCGGAGAAGGTGGATCTCACTCCCTTCGACAGCGGCTCGACGCTCATCGAGAGCGACATGAACGGCCGCCAACCCGCCGCGACCCGGACGAACTACGTGCGCGCGGGACTTACCTGGGACACGCGCGACCGCGAAATCGGAACGACGTCGGGGACGTGGGCCGACCTCCTCGTTCAGCGCGTCGACTCCAAGCTCGGAGCGTCGTGGAACTACACCCGATGGACCGCCGCCGCTCGCCACTATCAACCACTCGGCGGGCGCGTCACCCTGGCGAATCGGCTCGTCCTGCAAAATACGATCGGCGACGCTCCATTCTACTCACTCGCCGAATTGCCGACGACGCAGAAGTCGCAGGACGGACTCGGCGGCACGAGCAGCATTCGAGGAATCCCCAAAGACCGGTACGTCGGGAAGGGAATGCTCGTGTCGAACAACGAGTTGCGATGGCGAGCCGCGGATTTCGGTTTGATCGGGCGCCAGTCGTCGCTCGTGTTGAGCGGGTTCGTCGACGCGGGTCGGGTTTGGAGCGACGGAGTCGACCTCTCGTCGGCGCTGCGCGAACTGCACAGCGGATACGGTGGCGGGGTCAGACTGGGGTTCGGGCCGAGCTTCGTGATCTCGACCGACGTAGGCCACTCGTCACAGTCGACAGCGGCGATCTACATCGGGCTGGGGTATTTGTTTTGACGGCTGGACGGCTGGACGGCCAGACAGCCGGGAAAGAAGAACGGCGACGCGAATGCGCCGCCGTTTTGAACTTCCGGTCCACCGGTCCACCGGTCCACCGGCCTACCGGCCTACCGGCCTACCGCTTCACCGAACTCTTCTTCGCGGTCGTCGTGCTCGGCTTCTTCTTCGTCACCTTCTTCTTCGAGTGGTGGCGAGTCGTGTGGATCGGGCGGTTCCAGCCGACGGCCTTGTCGGCGCGGAAGCTCGCCGGCATGGCGGGCGGCGTTCCGTAGTCGGTAACGGCGAGGGCGGCGGCGTCGGAGAGATCGGCGCGAACGTCGGCGATGACTTTGGCTGGGCGCTTGGCGCGCGCCTCGTGCACGCGATTCGTCAGCAGGACGACGAACATGTCGCGGTCGGGATCGATCCACATCGACGTGCCCGTGAAGCCTGTGTGGCCGTAGGCATCCTCGCCGAGGTGGTCGCCGCAGCTGCCCGACCCGTCGCACGTGTCCCACCCGAGCGCCCGTGAACCGGCAGCGCGCTTGGTGAACAGGGCGACGGTCGAGTCGGCGAACAGGCGTGTGCCGTTGTATTCGCCGCCGTTGAGCATCATCTGCGCGAACACGGCGAGGTCGTTGGCGGTGCTGAAGAGTCCGGCGTGGCCGGCGACGCCGCCGAGGGCGAACGCGTTCTCGTCGTGCACCTCGCCCTGCAGCGGGTAGCCGCGGGGCGGCGCGACTTCCGTGGGCGCGACGCGCGACTTGAGCGAGTCGGCCGGGCGGAAGCCAGTATCGGTCATGCCGAGCGGTCCGAAGACGCGCTCCTGGAGAAACTTGTCGAGCGATTCGCCGGCGGCGGCTTCAACGACGAAGCCGAGCATGTCGGCGCCGAGGTCGGAATACTCGTAACAGCGGCCCGGGTCGCAGGCGAGCGGGGTTTGGATTACCGCTTCTCGCGCTTCGGCCGGGTTACTGGCGAGGCGCCAGAGGTCGCGGCCGGCCGGAAGGCCGGAGCGATGCTCGAGAAGCATGCGGACCGTGACCCGGTCCTTGTCGCCGCCCGCAAATTCGGGGACGTATTTCGAGACCGGATCGTCGAGCGCGACCTTGCCCTCGTCGAAGAGGACCATGAGCGCGGAGGTCGTTCCGACGACCTTGGTCAGTGAGGCGAGGTCATAGATGGTCCGGTCGGCGCTCACCGGGGCGCTTCCGCGCTCCCAGCTCAGCTTTCCGAAGCCTTTCTCCCACACGGCGGCGCCCCGGCGGCCGACAACGACCGCGGCCCCTGGGTATCCACCGGCGGAAATCCCCCGCTGGACGACGCGGTCGACCACGGCAAGTCGTTGGCTGGACATGCCAACGGCCTTGGGGGCCTTTACGGGAAGGCCACCGCCATCGTGGGCGAGAAGGGTGGTTACGAGTAGGAGAAGCACCGAGGGCACCTACAGGTTGACGACCGAAAAAGCTTCACGCGACATCGGGCCGTCACCGGCCGAGGTCGCAAAAGATCAGCTACGGATTGTCTTTTCTCCTAGTATCGGCCATCGGCAGGTACCTCAGGTTCGGCCGATACAGGTGGGGTACGTCACAATTGCCTGAATGTTCCGGCAGCGCAAGGGTGCAATTTGACGTATTGTATCGCTTCGTCGCAGGACGACAGGTTATTTCGGGATGTAACGACGCCACTTCGAGTTGACCCGCGTTCGAGGCGGTCAAAGACGAGGCTGGCAAGCGAAGGGAGAATCGTAAACCTTCGACCCCTCGCGGGTGACCTACCCTTCGTACATGGACCACGAAATCCTTACCATTCGGCGCGCGATCAACGGCGATGAGGCCGCGCTCCGGGCCCTCTGGACCCGGCACGCGCCGCACATCGACCTCGTGGTTCGCCGGCTGGTCGGGCCCGATCTCGATCTGGCCGCCGACATCGCCCAGGAGGTCTGGATTCAGATCTTCCGCGCGCTGCCGAGCTACCGGGGCGACGCCCAGTTCGGTACGTGGGCGCACCGCATCGCGGTGAACCGAACGCTGAACGCGCTTCGCAAGACGCGCCGTCTGGCGTCGATCGAGACCGAGGTCGAGGAGGACAGCGCGGTGACCGAGCCGGACACCGACCGCTCGTTCGTGGCGGAGTCGATCGACGAGGCCGCGGCCAAGCTGTCGCCCGGGGCACGAACGGTGTTCCTGATGCACGATGTCGAGGGGTATACGCACGAAGAGATCGCCGCCGAATTGGGAATCACGACCGGCGGTTCGAAGTCACAACTATTCAAGGCCCGTACCAAGCTGCGCAAACTGCTCGCGCACCTGGTCGATTCGGATGCCATTAGAGATGTCAGATTATTGAGCAAGGAAGCCGATCATGCTACACCTGTCTCCTGAACGCCTGGCGGCGCTGGCCGACGAGACGGCCACGCCGGCGGAGCTCGCCCATCTTGCGGGCTGCGCCGATTGTACGCGGGAGCGCGCCGCCCATCGCTCGCTCCACCAGCTCGCCGCCGCCGGCGCGCGCAGCATTGGAACGCCGCTCACGACGTGGGAGTCCCTGAGACCGGCGCTCGTCGCCGACGGCGTCATCGATTCCGGACGCGGTTTTTCCACGCGCGCTCGGCCGCGCCGCTTCGGCTGGTTCCAGGCCGCCGCGGCGGCGGTGCTCGTCGCGGGCGGTGCGGTCGGTGGTCGAATGTCCGTTCGTCTGTCGGGAGGAGGGCCGGGCGTCTCCGGTTCCGGCGTCGGTCTGGCCCAGATCGATTCCGCGCCGCGCTTCCGGACGCTCGACGAAGCGCGCTCGGCTCAGACGCAATCGCAGGTTCTCTACCAAAACGCCACCGCGTATCTCGCTCAACACGACACGACGGGTCACGTAATCGAAAGCCCGGCGGCCATGCGCACGCGCCTCGCCGCGCTCGACCGCACGCGGCAGGTGTTGAACGAGGCGCTCAACGAAGCCCCGTACGATCCGGTCATCAACGGCTACTACCTGTCGATGGTCGGACAACGCGACGCCACGCTCCGGATGATCAACACCGCGGCGCCGGCGAGCATGCGCCTCATGAGCTACTGATGTCTCTGGTGAATGGAATGCCGATGTCGAAGAACCTTGCAAGCTTCTCAAAGCCACTCGGCGGCGCCGCGGCCGTCCTGATTTCGGTCGTCGGTCTGTCACAGGCCCAATCCGCCGGCCCCGCGCGGCGCGATTCGACGGTGAGCCGGCAGGTCATTCTGTTGGGTCGCACGGATTCGATCTCCGTTCTCGCCGGTCGAATCGTCCACGAACGACCGGGCGGCACCGCGTGGGTTGCGCTTGCGAACGAGCTCGATTCGCTGCTCGCCAACAGCATCGGCAAGACGTTCGTCATGCGGGGCGGCATCGTGGCACCGCTGGCGATGGGCCCGCGGGCGACGCGGGTGTCAAAGGGCTGGCTGGGCTTCTACGCGCAGGGGCCGTCCCTGATCATCAGTGACAGCTCGGGGACACGGTATCGGTTCTTCGCCTACCAGCCGATCATCTCCGTCGATCCCGGTTCGCCGGCCGAGCGTGCCGGCATCGAGCCGGGGGATGTGCTCGTCGCGTACAACGGCATCGACCTGATGAACCACGAGTTCAACTTCAGCGAGATGCTCGTTCCAAAGAAGCGGGTCGATATCAGCGTCCGCCGTGACGGCGAGATCAAGAACTACTCGCTGACGGTCGCCAGCCCGCCGCAAGACGTGTCGCGTCGGCGCATCGAGATGGAGAGGGTGCCTGCCTCCGGGGCGTTCTTCGTGGGTCCGGATGGCGAGCGCTTTGGCGATGGGGGTCGGGGCGACCGCCCGCCTGGCCTGGTTCGCCCGGCTGGCGGCGAGGGAGCCCGCATGGGAGGGCCGGGCGGTTTCGCCGTTACGCTGAGAGCGTTGTCGGGGCAGAAACTGTTCTTTCTCTCACCGAACGGCCTCTTCGGCGCGAACTTGTCGAACATGAGCGACGAGCTTGCAAGAGTCCTCAAGCTCAAAAAGGGCGTGCTGGTGAACGAGGTACCGGAAGACACGCCCGCGTTTCGCTCGGGGCTGCGCACCGGCGACGTGATCATTACCGCGAACGATGACTCCGTCACGACCGTGGGCGAGTTGCGCGACGCGGTCATGCGTCACCTGGCCGACCACGCCGCGGAGTTGCAGGTCGTCCGCAAGCAGAAGGTCAAGAAGCTGACGGTCTCCTGGCCCGAATCGCCCTGAGCTATTTCACGGCGCCCGGCGGCAGTTGATAGAGCAGCCGGAGCGTCGCGCGGTCGGGCGGCATGATCTCGTGCGCGATCTCGGTCGGAAACATCTTCGTGTGCGAGTCGCGCGAGTGGCCGAGTCCGAGCGCGTGTCCGGCCTCGTGCCGGACGATCGAAGCGATTTCCCACGGACGGATCATGACCCCCGCGCTGTCGTGGACGGCGACGACGATGTCGGCGTTCACGATCCAACCGTTCGAGTCGGTCGTCCGCCTGGTGAATCCGACGCGCATTCCGTCGGTCGGCGGAAACCGGTCGATCCACGAGACGTGCACGTCCGACGTCGCCGAGTCGATGACGAAGTCGAAGCGCATCGGCAGGTCGTCCGTCGCCCACTCGGCGAAGGCGTCGCGCGCCGTCGCGGCATAGCGGAGATCCCAGTCGCGAATGTCGGTACCGGACTGCACCCAGACGCGCAGCGCCCGATCGCGGTGATCCGGCCATCGCACGAGCGTGCCGCCGAGGTCGGCGAGCATATCCGCCATGTACGTGTCGCTCGCGGCGTCGATGCGCGCGCGTATGTCCGCGTCGTTGCGCGCCATCGGCGCGGAGGTCGCGGCGACGACGGAGGATGAAACGTCGGCACGCTGGTCGTCGCTGGGATTGACGACGGCCTCGGGCCGTCGATGCTTGGCAAGCGTAGAGTAGCCCGAGGCGTCGCCGACGTCAGCGACCTCTTCCACGCGCTCGGGAGCCATGCTCGCCTGGCGGTCGACGATCTGCGCGACCACGAACGCCGCAAACGCGCCGACGACGGCGTACAACACCGCGTCAGCGCGCCGCACAAAACCTACCGGATGGGGCCCGCCGGCAGCGCGTAGAGGAGCCGGACCGTCGCGCGGTCAGCTCCGGACAGCGAACGCACGCGGACGCGCGGCGCCATGATGCTCGTCGTGTCGGCTGTGTGGTCGAGGCCGAGCAGGTGTCCGATCTCGTGCAGCGCCATCGCCTGCATCGCGTCGTCCTCGAGCAGCTCGCCCTGGTTGTGGTGGACGGCGAGCGTGATGTTCGCGTCGGTGATCGTCCAGGAGTCGTCGCGTGCCCAGCGTGTCCGGCCGCTGATCGGATCGCGGAAGCGGTCGATCCAGGCGACGTGAACGTCGGCGTCGGACGAGTCGTCGACGAACGTGAAGTGGACGGGCAGCTGGAGCGCGTCCCACTCTTCGAACGCGGCGCGGACGCGCGCCACGAAAGACGCCGAGAAATCGTGGACGCTGGACGCGGGCTGGATCCAGACGGTGAGCGGAACGCCCTTTCGGTCGGGCCAACGGGCGAGCGCGGAATCGCGCTCGAGGAGAATGTCCGCGATGTAGGTGCCGGCTTGTTCGCTGCGCACCCGGCGGCGCACGTCGGCGAGGCCTCCGTCCGACAGGAACGACGTCGCGCGAGTCGACGTTCGGCGCGTCGCCCCTGAACGGTCGCCGACCGTTCCGGAGGCACTGTCGCGATGACGCGCACGAACTTCCCCGAAGCTCGAGTCGGTCGTGTCGTACGCGTGACTGAGGCAGAACACGAGAGCAAGCGAGAGGAGCGGAAAGGCTGCGCGCCGCATACCTGAGAGGTTCCGCCGCCCATCATCGGGCGATGAAGGAAGGTGTCGGTCAGGGGAAATGAACGACTCGGGCGCGTATCCGGAGGACGAGTGCGGAAGAGGAAACGCCACCGAGGGGTGGGCTATCCTAACGTTCGTTTCAGGAGCGTGCAAGCGAGTTCTCGCGGATCTTTAGCGCGGCGCGAAAGCTGTAACACGACGTGGCAAGTCGAGGAGCCGGGATAGCCGCGCATCGACTCAAAACTTTTCGGGTCTGCCCACTCCCCCCTCGCCCCCGGGTGGTTTTCGGCGTTTGTTATTCTCGCTGTTCGGCCCTTTTCGCCGTCCGGCCCTTTCGCCGTCCGGCCCCTTCGCTCTTCGGCCTTTTCGCCCATGCTCTCACTCGTTCTAGCGCTCTCCCTACAGCAACCCGACCCCGTCCTCGCGAAGATCCGCGACGAGGGCCTGAACCACTCGCGCGCCTGGTCGATGGTCGACACGCTCGCGACCGTGATCGGTCCCCGCCTCACGGCGTCTCCGGCGTTCATGCGGGCGGCGACGTGGGCCCGCGATCATCTCTCGTCGTGGGGGCTCGCCGACGTCCACATGGAATCGTGGCCGTTCGGCCGAGGGTGGGAGCTGGAGAAGTACACGCTCGAGATGACGTCGCCTCGCTTCGCGCCGATGATCGGCTACCCCGACGCGTGGTCCGCCCCGACCAAAGGTGAAATCGTCGGCACGCCGATTCTCATCGCGGGACTGTCGTCCGATTCGCTCGAGAAGATGCGCGGCGCGCTCAAGGGCGCGATCGTCCTCGCGCAGCCCATGATGACGACGTTCATCCGAGAGGATCGCGCCGATCCGTTCGGTCCCACCGGAGACGTCTACACGCCGGCGCCTCCGGTCGGCGGCGGACGCGGCGGCGGACGCGGCGGCGGACGCGGCGGCGGGCCGACCGAGGCGCAGAAGATCCAGGCGATACTGCACGACGCCGGCGTCGGCGCGGTGCTCAAGCCGAGCCGCGGCGAGCATGGCACGATCTTCGTGCAGACGCGGGACGTCGGCGCGAACGAGGTGCCGTCGGTCGTCGTCGCGGGAGAGCACTACAACAACCTCATTCGCCTGCTGCACGATGGCGTACCGGTCAGGGTACGCCTTCTGATAGACGCGAAGTATTTCACCGCCGACACGAGCGGCTACAACATCGTCGCGGAGCTGCCCGGTTCCGATCCGGCTCTCAAGGACGAGGTCGTCATGATCGGCGCGCACCTCGACTCGTGGGCCTCAGCCACCGGCGCGACCGACAACGCCGACGGCGCGGCGACCGTGCTCGAGGCCATGCGCATCCTCGAGGCGGTCGGCGCCAAGCCGCGCCGCACGATTCGCGTCGCGCTCTGGGGCGGCGAGGAGGAAGGCCTGTACGGCTCGCGCGCGTGGGTCGCGCGGCATCTCGCGGGCGACGCGAACAAGGCGGCGCGCGACAAGTTCGACGTCTACTTCAACATCGATCCCGGCTACGGCCGCGTGTATGGGTTCTACACGCAGGGCAACGACGCGGCGAAAGCGATCTTCGACCAGTGGCTCGAGCCGTTCAAGGACGCCGGCGCGAAACGAAATCTCCGCGCCGGCATCGGCAACACGGATCACCTGAGCTTCATCGCCGAGGGCGTGCCGGGTTTCAATCCGGTGCAGGAGTTCTCGACGTACGACGTGCGCATCCATCACACGAACATGGACACGATGGAGCGCATGAAGCCCGAGGAAGTCGCGCAGGCCGCGACGGTGTTCGCCACCTTCGCGTATCAGGCGGCAATGCGCGACGCGCCGATCCCGCCGCGCTCCGCGCGTAGGTCCCCGCCCGCCGCCCCCCGCTCCCCGCTCCGCGCCCGCTATATCTCTCGGCGCTTCGCGAACTGCGCGATGTTGTCGCCAGCGCGGAACGCCAGCGCCTGAATCGTCATCGTCGGCTGGCCGCGTCCGCTCGTCACGAGACTCGACCCGTCGACGATGAACAGATTCTTCACGTCGTGGGCGCGGTTGTACTTGTCGACCACCGACGTCTTGGGGTCGTTCCCCATGCGGCACGTGCCCAGCAGGTGCACGGCGAACTGCTGGCTTTCGACGGGGAGCTGCCACGTCTGCGCCGCGCCCGACGCGTGCAGCAGCTCTTCGCTGCGCTCGGCGAAATACTTGTAGAGCTTGAGGTCCTGCGGATGATCCGCGTAGGTCATGCGGATCGCCGGCACTCCCCACGCGTCCTTCAGGATGGGGTCGAGCGAGATGCTGTTCGACGCGACCGGCAATGACGTCGTGTGGCCGAAGCACAGCACCGTTCGCGTGTACGTCTGTGCGATCCATCGCTTGTATTCCTTTCCCCACTTCGGCGCCTTCGGCGGAAGCCCGTCGGTGGCGAATTGGATCGGCGTGACGTCGAATCGGTAGTCGAATCCGCCGCCGCCGACCAACCCGAGCTTCGGATCCAGCTCGTACAGATCCCAGACGACACGCGTCGCGACGATCCCCTTGTAGCCGTTCACCTCGTGATCGAACACGCCGGCCGCGAGCCCGGCGCCGTTGGGCATGAGGTACTTGCCGACCACGCCGCTCGAATTGGCCAGCCCGTGAGGGAATAGGCTCGAGCTCGAGTTGAGCAACAGCCGCGGCGTTTCGGCGCCGTTCGCGCACACGACCACGGCCTTCGCGCGCTGGAAGACCTCCTTCTTGTCGGCGTCGAAGTACTTCACGCCGGTGGCGCGCCCCTTGGCGTCGGTTTCGATCTTTCGCGCGTACGAGTTGGGCCGGATCTCGCAGCGTCCGGTCGCCACCGCTTTCGGAATGACCGTGACGAGCGAGCTCGATTTCGCTCGCACCTCGCAGCCGAAGCTTTCGCAGAAGCCGCACTGCACGCACTGCGACCGGCCGTCGTATGCCTTCGACGCGATCGCCATCGGAGCGGGGAAGGGCTTGTAGCCCAGCTTTCGCGCGCCGCGCTCGAGCAGCACGCCCGTCGATTTCGGCGGGTGCGGCGGCATCGGATACGGCCGCGAGCGGGGCGGGTCGAACGGTCCGGGCGCGCCGGCGATGCCGATCTCCCAGTCCACCTTCGTGTAGTACGGCTCGAGGTCGTGATACGTAATCGGCCAGTCGGCGAAACCGGTGCCGGCCAGCGTTCCCTTCACGCTCGCTTCTTTGAAGTCGATCTCGCGAAAGCGCCAGAAATTCGCCGAGAAGTGAACGCTCGTGCCGCCGACGCCGCGGGCGTAAACGAGGGCCGGCTGCTTCTGTGCCTTGTCCTTCTCCGTCTTGCGGAACGTGTTCGGCGAGACGTTCCAATCGGTCGACAGCGCGCTTTGCTGGAAGATCTTGATCTCGTCGTGAACGAAGTCTCGCTCCGTTCGCCACGGACCCTGCTCGAGCACGACGACGCGGAACCCGGCCGTCGACAGCTCCTTCGCCACGACGCCGCCCGCGGCGCCCGACCCGACGACGACGAAATCGACTTCGTCGTCCGGCCGGTACTTCACCGTCGTCTGCTGCAACGGCGCGAGACGCGGATGCGTGTGATCAGGCATTCTGGTCGTACCAGCCGAAGGGCGGTCCCCACGAGAACCGATCGTCGAATCCGATCCAGCGCCATCCGGTCTTCTGATAGTTGCCGCCCCATTCCGGGTTGGCGAGCATCCCCGCGATCGCGCCGTAGCGCAGCACGTTGAACAGTGGCGGCTTCTCCTTTTCCATCGCGGTGAGAACGGCGATCTGCTTGTCGGTCGACAACGACGCGAACGACTTGGCGCCGCGCTGTGCCTTCGCGGCACGCGACCGAAGTTCGTTCGCTACCGAGTGAAACTTTGCCTTTTCGTCCTTGGCCCACGTCGAGAGGGCTTTGTCGATGAAGTAGACGACTCGCGCTTCCCGAGCGCCGGGCGTCGCGTCGGTCGGAATGATCTGCGCGGTGGCGGCCTCGATCTCGATCGCGTCGTCGGGCGTCAGCGTCTCGAACTTCGTCGCCTGCGCCGCGTGGAGGCCCGCCGCGAGAATCTCGCTCCGCGTCGCGGTGAGCCAGACTCCGGCCGCGGCGGAACCCGCCAGCGCCACGAATTGCCTGCGAGAAAACTCGGACATGTGGCGCGGCCTCCGGCCGATGAAACCGTCGTCGGGATTCTAGCGGTCGGTGAGCCAGGGTGCGAGCGCGCGCGATGTCAGAGTTTCGCGGCCGGCGACTCCCACGTTCGTGTCTGTGCCGACCGGAACAGCGCGTCGATGACGGCCATGTTCGCGATCGCGTCGTCGATCGAAACCGCGACGTCGTCGCCGCCCCGAATCGCGCCGACGAAGCGGTCCGTCTGCATCGCGTACTGGTCGACGGCGTCGAATTCGATCGGCCGCGCGGCGAGCCCGCCGAGCTGGCTCCCGTCGTCGAGAAAAACGCGGCACCGCCGGTCGGCGGGAGCGTTGAACGGAATTTCCACTTCGAGCCTGCCCGTCGTTCCATAGACGAGCATTTTCTGATACGGCACGAGCTGGCCCGCGCAGGCGAACGTCGCCTGGCCGTTCGGAAAGCGAAGCAGCGCCGACGCGAGACGGTCGACCTTCATGTCCGGGTCGTGCTCGATCTGCCCCACCACCTCGACCGGCTCGGCACCGAACAGCCAGCGCGACATCGTGATCGGATAGCAACCGATGTCCATCAGCGCGCCGCCGCCGTACTCCGGCCGGCTCCGAACGTCGTCCGGATCGCGGCGAAAGTAGCTGAAGTGCCCGCTGACCAGTCGCAGCTCGCCGACCGCTCCCGAGTCCACCAGCCGCTTCACCTCCAGCCACTGCGGGTGACCGCGCACCATGAACGCCTCGGCGATCACCACGCCGTTGCGATCGCGTGCGGCGCGCAATGCCCGGGCTTCGTCGGCGGACATGGCGATCGGCTTCTCGCAGAGCACGTGCTTCCCCGCGTCGGCGGCGCGGACGGACCAGGGCACGTGCAAGTGATTCGGAAGCGGATTGTAGATCGCGTCGACCTCGGCGTCGGCGATCAACTCCTCGTACGACCCGTACGCGCGCGGAATGCCGAGCGACGCCGCGGCCGAGCGCGCTTTGCCGAGGTCTCGCGATGCGATGGCGACGACGCGCGAACGGGCGGTGGACTGGATCGCCGGAATCACCTTGGTCACCGCGATGTTGGCAGCGCCGAGAATGCCCCAGCGAATGGGCTCGCTCATGGGTGGGATCTCCATTGCAGGCATCGGTAAAGTATGGCGGTGGACCGGTGGACCGGTGGACCGGTGGACCGGTAGACGGCGGGAGCCAGCGAGAGACAGCCAAGCTTCATGGAAATCGGCCTATACAGCTTCGTGGAGATCCCACGCGACGCGGCAGCCGGCCTCGCCGCGCTCGGCGCGCAACGAATGCGCGACCTGCTGGAGGAGATCGAGCTGGCGGACCAGGTAGGACTCGACGTATTCGGCGTCGGCGAGCATCATCGGCCCGAGTTCATCGCTTCGGCGCCGGCGGTCGTACTCGCCGCGGCGGCGGCGCGCACCAAGCGGATTCGTCTCACGAGCGCCGTCACGGTACTCAGCTCGGACGATCCGGTGCGCGTGTTCGAAGAGTTCTCGACTGTCGACCTCATCTCCGGCGGCCGCGCCGAGATCATGGCGGGGCGGGGATCGTTCATCGAGTCGTTCCCGCTCTTCGGCTACGACCTGGCCGACTACGACACGCTCTTCGCCGAAAAGCTCGAGCTGCTACTGAAGCTGCGCGAGCGCGAGCGTGTCACCTGGTCCGGCGAACTCCGGCCGGCGATCAAGGACCTCGGCGTCTACCCGCGCCCGATTCAAGAGCCGCTTCCGGTGTGGATCGCCGTGGGCGGGACGCCCGAGTCGGTGATCCGCGCCGGAACGCTCGGCCTTCCGTTGGCGCTCGCCATCATCGGCGGCGCGCCGGCCCAGTTCGCGCCGCTCATCGCGCTCTATCGCGAAGCCGCCAAGCGGGCGGGCAAGGAATCGACCGCGCGCGTCGGCATCAACTCACACACGTTCATCGCGACCGACGCCCGCGAGGCGGCGGACACGTTCTTTCCTCCGTACGCCGAAGCCATGTCGCGCATCGGTCGCGAGCGCGGCTGGCCGCCGACGACCCGCCAACAGTTCGACGCGTCCCGCGCACCGCACGGCGCGCTCCTCGTCGGCAGCGCGCAGGAAGTGATCGACAAGATCCTCTACGAGCGCGAGCTCTTTCACCACGACCGTTTTCTCGCGCAGATGACCGTCGGCCCGGTGCCGCACGAAAAAGTCATGCGCTCGATCGAGCTCCTCGGCACCGTCGTTGCCCCGGCGGTTCGACAGGCGGCGTCCGCGGGCTAGTATCGGCGTTGGGAGTTCTGGGCCTTGCGGACCGGAATTCGAACCGATTCTAACCAGAGAAAAGCAGTTGCCGTTTCCGTTTGTTTCAGGGCTCTCTCCGTTTATGTCCGTGTTCCAAATTGTTGATGCCCGAGTGGCGATCGAGACCATACGGCCAGTCGGGCATCAACGATTTGATACGGACACAAACGGATCTAGACGGAAACAAACGGAGAAACCAACAGCATTGCCCTGGTTCTGGGCGGCCCAGCTTCCCTAGCGCTTCGCGTTTGCCAGCTCGCGCACCGACGCCGCCAGCGTCCGAACCTTGGCCGCGTCGGACGCCGACTTGGCGTCGGCGCCCAGTGTCGTTGCGAGCCGCGTGAGCGCCGTGTGCTGGGCGGCGCCCTTCGCCGCTTCGGCCTTGGCGAGCGCGTCCCGCGCGGCGGTGACCCGATCGGCGGCGAGACCGTTGTTCCGCGCCAGTTGATCCAGATATGCGCGCGGAACGGCGAAGCTCGGCGGGAAGGTGTAGCGCTGCTGGTTCTGGACGTTCAGCAAGTCGACGTGAATCAGCTTCGCCGCATCGATCTCGTTCTGCGAGAGGAATTCGCTCGGCTTGAGCTCGAGGACGTCGAGCCCGCGGCCGATCTCGTCACCGTAGATCAAACCGTTGTACCAGTAGCCGGCCCAGAAACCGCTCAGGTAGAGCTTGGTCGAATCCATCGGGCCGCGGTCGAAGAAGGCGATCTCCTTCGGGTTCGACGGATCGGTGAAGTCGAACACCGACAGGCCGCCCTGATACCATCCCTGCACGAGGATGTCGCGCCCCGGGACCGGGATGAGCGACCCGTTGTGCGCGACGCAGTTCTCCTGGTCGGTCTGCGGCGCGGGGAGCTTGAAGTACCCGCGCTGCGTCATCTTGCCGTTCTCGATCGTGAAGATCGCGTCGGCGCCCCATTTCGGGTTGTCCGTCGCGCGGCACTTGGGCTGCGTGCCGCCGCCCCATTCGTCGCTGAACAGCACCTTCTTGCCGTCGTTGCTGAACGTCGCCGAATGCCAGTACGCGAAGTTCGGATCGGCGACCGCATCGAGCCGCTTGGGGTGCACGACGTCGCGAATGTCGAGCAGGAGGCCGTTCCCCGAGCAAGCGCCCGCGGCCATGCCGATCGCCGAGTAGGTCGTGATGTCGTGGCACTGGTTGGTGA
Organism: uncultured Gemmatimonadaceae bacterium; assembly: GCA_963736315.1. GTDB lineage: Bacteria > Gemmatimonadota > Gemmatimonadetes > Gemmatimonadales > Gemmatimonadaceae > JAQBQB01. The sequence goes on from CAVTOB010000003.1 coordinate 1,960,797, forward strand.
CGTTCGTGTTCTGCGTGCCCTCGCCGTGCGCGCCCCCCTTCCATAGACCGGCGACGTTCCCGGCCGCGTCGGCGAAGATGCGCGGGTTGCTCACGACCTTCGCGTCTTGCGGATGGTCGAGCGGCACCTGAATCACATCGATTCGGAACAGCGAGGTGTTCTTGTCCTCTTCGGGGGGAAGAGGCGAGCAGCCCGCCAGTTCGTTCGGCGACCGCACACCGGCCGTGCCGGAAACGTAGATGTAGACGTTCTTCGTGTCTTTCGGATCGACGACCAGCGTGTGGGTGTGCGACCCGCGGCACGTCTGCACGGCGGCGACTTGTTTCGGATGATCGAAATCCGTGACGTCGAAGATGCGGACGCCGCGAAACCGCTCCTTGCTCACCGTGTCCTGCACGCCGCCGCCGCCGCAGTCGACGCGGCCGCGCGTCTCCTCGACGGAGAAGAAGAGAAGATTTCTATAGAGTGTGGGGTCGCCCTGGCCGCCCGGGCAGACGAACGTGCTGCGCAGCCGCGGGTTGCGCGAGTCCGAGATGTCCCAGACCTGAAATCCATGGAATCCGCCCTGGACGATGATGTTTCCCTTGAAGGCGAGGTCGCCGTTCAGGAATCCGAAATCGCCGGGGTCCGACGGGTTGTAAAAGCCTTCGGCCTTTTTCCCGCTGCCGAGCAGCTCCATGCCGCGCGCCGCCTGTTGCGCGTCCCACCAGCCGGCGCGTAGGCCGACGCGCGGATCCGTCTGACTCAGCGCCGGAAGGGCGCACAACGAGAAGACAAATGCGGCTCGTCCCGCCGCGCCGATCAGTTCGTGAGAGAATCGCGTTCTCATGTCCATGGATCTCGTGTGTGGGCAACCGTGAAATCACGCGGGTGCGAAAGACGTGTTCCGCGTCGTGCTCGGTTCCAAGCTATGCGGCGCGTCTCCCGGTTGGTAAGCGCCCGCGAGCGAAGACTTAACGCAACGGAAAGGGGGCACCCGGAACGTTCGGGTGCCGCGAGCACGCCCCTGGCGATCGATCGTTCCGTCCCCTCAACCGGATGGACACATGGACGACACCCGACGGCCCGCTCCCACGACGACCGACAGCGTCGATGCCGACTACGAGCGACAGCTCGACGACCTGGACGACCTCGACGACGACGACTGCTTTGAATTGCTCGACGCCTTCGGCATGCCGGACGAGCTCGAGCGTTTGGGCGGCTACAGCGAGTCGACGGCCTTCGAGGAGCCCCCGCCGGAATAGGGCAGGCGGGGTTCGATGCCGCCGTAAGCAAATCCGCACGTCCAAGCATCCAATCGGTTGAAGTCGTCTGGCCACAACCGAATGGAGGTCTCATGCTTCGTCGTGCGCTCATTCCCGTGTTTGTCGGCGCCCTGCTCTCGGTGGGAGCGGCGGCGCCGTCGTCGACTCGCGTCATCAAATGGCCGCCGTGGCTCTCGATCGAGTCGCCGGTGAATCCGTGGGACCCCGCCTCGCGCGACGTGGCGTTCTACGTCCACGCGATGCTTCGCGAGGGCGTGCCGAGCGTCTCGGACGTGACGGGCACGGCGTACGGCCTCGTGAGTGGGGCGCGTCGGACGATACCGCTCCAGTTCGCCGCGACCGGTCGTCCGGGTGTGTTTTCGGTACGACGGTCCTGGCCGGCCGAAGGCTCCTGGGTGCTGCGCGTCTCGCTGCTCACGACGACGGCGCTCCTCACACTCGACCGCGAGGGCAACGTGGCCTCCGCCCGAATTCCGACGGAGCGAACGCCCGGCGGCGTCGTGCCGCGCGAAGTCGCGCAGCGCGAAGTCGATTCCACGCTCGCCGAGATCTCCAAACGCTGACGCTCACATGGGCGCGACCGTCCCCCGCCGATTGATGACCGAATCTCCGGGACTCGCTTCGCGGGCGAACGACGCCGTCGGCTTCGACGACGTCGTCCGCCGCGCGCAATCGGGCGATGTCGCGGCGTTCGAGTCGCTGTACCGCGCCCACGCGCCGGCGATCTACCTCCTGTGCCACCGCATGACGCGCGACGAGCGCGAAGCGCGCGAGCTGACGCAGGACGCCTTCGTGCGGGCGTGGGAGCGTCTTCCGTCGTTTCGCGGCGAGAGCGCGATCGGAACTTGGCTGCATCGCTTGGCGGTGAATGTCGTGCTCAATCGGTTCCGCTACGGAGCGCCGGCCGAGAGTTCGCCCCGTTGTCCGAGGAAATTCCCGCGCCGCGAACCGTCGGCTCCGCACTCGACGCGGACGATCGGATCGACCTCGATGCCGCGGTCGGCCGGCTCCCCAATGGGGCTCGCACGGTGTTCGTCCTCCATGACCTGTGCGGCTACTCGCATGACGAGATCGCCGAGATGACCGGCATCGCCGCGGGCACGGCCCGCGCTCAACTCTGGCGCGCGAGGCGCGCGCTGCTTTCGGTTCTTGCCCCATGACGAATCTCTCCACCGTTCACCTGTCGGAGGAGGAGCGCCAACGCGCGGCCGACGGCACGTTGGACGCCGCCGATCGCGCGCGCGTCGACGCTCACCTCGGCGCGTGCCCCGACTGCGCGAACGACGTGGCGCGTCTGACCATGCTCATGAAGCAGATCGACGAATCGAACCGCGCTCCGGCGATGCTGACGGCCGAGCTGGATGGCATGTGGCGGGAAATCCGCCAAGAGATCGAAGGGGCCAAAGTAGTCGCGCTCGATTCCGTCGAGCCGGCGGCGAGGTCGTGGCGACTGCGCGTCGATCCCTGGGTGGTCGGCGTCGCCGCGTCGGTCGCGGCGATCACCGCGCTCACGGTGATCCAGGTCGTTCCGCCGATCGTACGCTCCGTGACAAACAGCGGCGTGAGCGCGGTGGCGGCGGACAGCGCGTTTCGCTTCGCCGACGACTCGATCACCAGGTATCGCGAGGAGGCGGACCGGCTGCTCGACGATCTTCAACTCCAACGGGCGCGCCTCGCGCCGGGGACGCGGGCCGCGATCGACGACGACCTGAAGACGGTCGACCTGGCGATCGCCGAGCTCCAGGAGGCCGTCGCGCGCGATCCGCGGAACCCCACCCTCCGCGCGATGCTTGCGTCGTCGTACCGGCAGAAGGTCGACGTGCTGAAAAAAATCAACAACGCGAGCTGAAAATGATTCGGTCACTCCGGTTCATAGTCGTCTGCGGATGCCTCGCCACTGTTTCCGTGAGCAAGGCACCGGCCCAGCCCGCGCTGAGGGTCCTCGGCGCGCGCGCCGCCACGCCGGACGTCAGCGTCAAGATCTGGGTACCAACGGGCTCCGCTCGTCTGATCGCCTGGGACCGCGACTCGATCGTGGTGCGTGGACGTGTCGCCTCCAACAGCTACTTTTTCTTCGCGCGCGGGCAAGAGAAATCCGCGTACAAGCTGGGTGTGGAGCCGCGGAGGGTTGGCGGCGACATGGGTCCGTCCGATCTCGTGATCTACGTTCCTCGCCGCGCCGGCATTTCCATCAAGACGGTCGACGCGTCGCTCACGGGCGAGGGCGTCGGCGGGTGGTTCTACACGGTGTCGGGTGCGATTCGGCTCTCCGGCGACGCCGAGCAGGTCGAGGCGGAATCGATCAGCGGCGACGTCGACCTCGACGTCACGTCGATGGTCGTGAAGGCGCGCACGGGCCGCGGCCACATGACCGTGCGCGGGTCGCCCGAGGACGTCGACGCTTCGACGATCAGCGGTCCGCTCGATGTGGAGTCGCCGGCGATCCGGCGGGGCCGATTCAGCTCGGTGACGGGCAACGTGAGGTATGCGGCGAATCCGGCGCCCGGCAGCATATTCGACTTCTCTGATCATGCCGGCACCGTCGACCTCATTCTGCCGCGCTCGGCCTCGAGCAGGCTGGATCTCTCGACGGTGACGGGCTTCATCCAGGGCGGAGGACCGTTACGCCGCGATGACCCGAACTCGCTGAGGCAGTTCCGTCCCGCGTCGGCCGGCGGGCAAACGCTCACCGTTCGTCTTGGCGCCGGCGAAGCGCACATGACCGTCCGCACGTTCAAGGGCGCCATCCGTCTGCTCCCGAAATGAAGATCCTTCGCGACCTTCCACTCGATGTGAGGCGCGCCGTCCGTTCGCTGCGGCGCTCGCCCATCGTCACGACGGCGGCGATCGTGTCCATCGGACTCGGCGCGGCCGCTGCGACCACCGTGTTCAGCATCGTCGACGCGGCGCTCTTTCGCCCGCCGCCGTTCGAGCGGGCTAACGATCTAGCCGTTCTCTTCATGACGCGGGCGCGGACGGCGGAATCGCCCGCCAAAGAGCGATGGTCGTGGCCGCGCTTTCGCGCGCTGGCCGCCGCACAGCGCTCGTTCGAACGTGTTGCGAGCTTCAGCGCGGCCACCGCGGCGTTCACGACAGGCAGCGTCGAACCGGTCGAAGGCGAGTTCGTCTCGTCGGATTACTTCCCGCTGCTCGGCGTCCGCCCCATCATCGGCCGCTCATTCGATGCGTCTCTCGACGAAGCGGCCACAGTGGAACCCGTCGTGCTGCTCTCCCACGACCTCTGGAAGAGCCGATTCGGCGGCGACAGCGCGATCGGACGTCGGGTGTCGCTGAACGGCGTGGAGCTCACGGTGATCGGCGTTCTTCCGGCGGGCTTCAAGGGACTCTCCGGCCGTGCGTCGCTCTGGATGCCCGCGCCGATGGCCCCTCGCGTGACTTACTCCGACTACCTGGTCACGAATCAGAGTTTCATCAGCGTCGTCGGGCGGCTGCGCCGGGGTGAATCGATCTCGCGCGCGGCCGCCGAGGTTGCGGTGCTCGGATCGCAGATCAGTCGTTCGCTGCCGCTACGCGATCAGCGGCCCGATGACGTCGTCGGGGCGACGGCGACGACGATGAACGACGCGCGGATCGACCCGTCGACGCGACGTCCGCTGCTGCTGCTCCTCGCGGGCGCGGCGTGTCTGCTGATCCTGGCGTGCGCCAACGTCGCCGGGCTGCTCCTCGGCCAGGCCGCCATGCGACGACGCGATGTCGCCCTGCAAGCCGCGCTCGGCGCGCCGCGCTGGCGCATCGTCCGACAGCTGTTGGCCGAGTCATTGTTGCTCGCGCTAGGCGGCGCGGCCATCGGAATCGCGATCGCGTGGCCGCTGACGGCGCACGCCGGCGTGCCCGCGGCCGCCTTTCGCGGCCGGAATTTCTACGGCGCGGTCGGCGAGTTCGCGGCGCCTCGTGTCGATGTGCGCGTGCTCGCGTTCTCGATCGCGTTGTGCGCGTTGACCGTGCTGTTGTTCGGCCTGTTGCCGGCGATCCAATCCTCGCGCGTCGATCTCAAGAGCGCGCTGAACGACTCGGGGCGAGGGGTCGTCGGACCGCGGAGCATGCTCTCGAGGCACGTCCTCGTCGGAGCGGAAACGGCCCTCGCGCTCGTGTTGCTCGTCGCCGGCGGTCTCTTCGCGGCGAGCCTGCGCGCGCTGGCGAACACCGAAGTCGGGTTCGATCGACACAATCTGATCGCGTTCACGATTCGTCCATCGGACGTGAAGTATCCGCCGTCGAAGGCGCCGGCACTGATCACGAGTGTTCTCGACGAGGTTCGCCGGCTGCCCGGCGTGGAAGCCGCGTCGGTGGATGGATGCGCGCCGCTCAGCACCGGCTGCGCGAACGCCGCTCTCCTCATCGACGGCCGCCCGTGGGCGAGTCGCGCCGCCGCCCCTTTCGTCCTGCGCCACTACGTTGGCCCCGAACACTTTCGCGTTCTCGGCACGCCGATTCTTCGAGGTCGCGCTTTCACTGACGCCGACCGCGCGGGCGGGCGGCGCGTCGCGATCATCAACGAGACGGCCGCGAACCGATTCTGGCCGAATCAGGATCCGATCGGTAAGAGGGTGTGGTTCAACGGCGGCAGCAACTTCGATCGCCCGGATTCGGCGGCGACGATCGTGGGGATCGTCGGCGATGTGGCGTACCAGCCGCTCGACAACAATCCGGTGCAGGCCGACTTCTACACGCCGTACACCCAGTTCACGTACGCGAACCGGACCGTGCTCGTGAGGACGCGCGTCGATCCGCGCGGTTCGATCGGTGAGTTGCGACGAGCGGTACAACGCGCGAGCCCGGAGTTGGCGATCTTCGACGCGCGCACGATGGAAGACCACGCCGGCGATTCGTGGACGCGTGTGACGTATCAGGCCACGATCCTCGCGGCGTTCGCCGCGGCGGCGCTGCTGTTGGCCGCCGGCGGCATCTTCGCCGTCATCAGCCAGGTGATCGCCGATCGCGTGCACGAGATCGGCGTGCGGATCGTGCTCGGTGCAGGCCCGGGAACAGTGCTCGCGGCGGTCGGATCCCACGGACTTCGACCGGCGCTGCTCGGCTTGGTCGTCGGCCTGGCCGCCGCGGTCGGCGTCGGGCGTGTGTTCGCGGCATTTCTCTACGGAGTGCCCGCGCTCGACCTGGAAGTGCTGGGCGTCGTCGCGACGCTCGTGGTGCTCGTCGTCGTGGCGACGACCTACCTGGGCGCGAAGCGGGCGCTGTCCGTTTCTGCCATGGACGCGCTGCGCAGCACCTAGCCGACCGTCCCCTCCGTCCCGCGCCGAGCCATCCTGGTCAACGGGGCGGGCCGTCTCGGTGTCTCAACTCTTGCTCGTTTCGCGACCCAATCATAGGTTCCCCTCTAACACAGAGGGATACCAAGAGAATGCTCGACTCTGACGGCGGGCTGGTCCGGGGAACGCTCGACCTCCTCGTCCTGAAAGCACTGATGTGGGGGCCGCGACACGGCTACGCCGTCGCCGAGTGGGTGAAGGCGGTGACCGAGGGGGATCTGCTGGTCGAGGAGGGCCCGTTGTACACCGCGCTGCACCGCCTCGAGAAGAACGGCTGGCTGTCCGGCGAGTGGGGCTACTCGGACAACAATCGCCGGGCAAAGTACTACCAGCTCACCCGCACCGGCCGAGCGCAGCTCCGCGCTCAAGTGAGCTCGTGGGAGCGATATGCGCGCGCCGTTGGACGAGCCGTTGCCGCCGTGTCGCCGGAAACGGTCTGACGTCATGCGCCGAGTGTTCCGACTTCCCGCCAATCGCGCGCGTCTCGCACATGAGGTCGATGAGGAGCTCGCCTTTCATCTCGAGACGCGCGTCCAACAACTCGTCGCGCGCGGATTGTCGCCAGACGCCGCACGCCGCGAGGCCGAACGGCAATTCGGCGACCTCGAATCGGTTCGGAAGTCGTGCGTCACGATGGACGAACAACGGGAGCAATCAATGCGACGCGCGAACTTCGTGAGCGACCTGACCCAGGATCTGACGTTCACCGTGCGAACGCTCAGCCGAAACATCGGTTTCACGGTCCTCGTGGTGGGCGCGCTGGCGATCGGCATCGGCGCGAACACCGCGATCTTCGCAATGATCGACGCGGTGTTCGTGCGTGGTCTGCCGGTACCGCATCCGGAAGCGCTCGTCGCCGTTGGCGATCCGACGCGCGTCAATTCCTATTCGACCGGATCACCGCGCACGGATCTGCTGTCCGCGCCGGTGTACCGGGCGGTGCGCGACAACAACACCGTCTTCACCGGCGTCTTGGCATCCGGTAAGACGGATCGCCTCGACGTCCGCGTCGGCGGCGGAGGGCTGGAGCATCCGCGGGGAAGGTTCGTCTCCGGGAACTATTTCTCCGTGCTCGGCATCTCGGCCTCGATCGGAAGAGTGTTCGACGCCGGCGCGGATTCGATCACCAGCGGCGCCGCGCCGCTCACGATCAGCTACGGATATTGGCAGCGGCGCTTCCGTGGCGATCGCGGCGTCATCGGCCAGAACATCACGGTCGACGACGCGCGCTTCACCATCGTCGGCGTTGCGCCTCGGTCGTTCACCGGCGACATCGTCGAGCAACGGGCCGATCTCTGGATTCCGCTGGGAATGCACGACGTGATGCGACCGCACTCGCCGGTGCTGCGCGATCCGTTCACGAGCTGGCTGTTGCTACTTGGCCGCCTCAAGCCGGGCATCACGACCGCACAGGCGCGGGCCGAATTGGGGCCGCTCGTCGTGAGGAGCATTCTCGCGAACGTCAACACGAAAGTCTCCTCGGAGTTCCACGCGGCGCATCCCAAGACGTACGTGTCCTCGGGCGCCAAGGGTTTTTCCCGAGTCCGCGAGACGTTCGAAGCGCCGCTCATGACGCTGATGATCGGCGTGGCGCTCCTGCTCGGGATCATCTGCGCCAACGTGGCGAATCTCCTTCTCGCGCGCGCGATCGCTCGCGGCCGGGAGATGTCGGTGCGGCTGGCCCTCGGCGCGAACCGAACTCGCCTCGTCCGTCAACTGTTGACCGAAGCCGCGGTGCTCTCGATCGTGAGCGCCGCCGCCGGTCTGTTGGTCGCGCGCGGAGCGAGCCGGTGGTTGATCACGCTCGCGGCCGGAGGTGCGGCGACGAGCGTCGTAGGCGGAGGGCTGAGCCCCACCGTACTGGCCTTTACGCTTGCCGTCTCGGTCGTCGCGGTCGCCGTGTTCGGACTGGCGCCCGCGCTGCACGCGACGCGAATCGATCTGGCGACGTCGATGCGCGCCGGAGCGCAAGCCGTCACGGGCTCGGTTCCCGGTCTCCGCGGCCGGCGGCCGCTCGGCAGTCTGCTCATCGTTGGCCAGGTATCGCTCTCCGTCGTGTTGCTGGTCGGCGCAGCGATCCTCACTCGGAGCCTGAGCAACTTGCAGTCGGTGGACGTCGGCTTCGATCGGGATCATCTCGTCATCGCCGATCTCGACATCAACGCTCGAGGCTACGTCGGCACGCCGCTCGCCAATCTCGTGCACTCGCTGCGCGACCGCGTCGCGGCGATCCCGGGCGTCCGTGACGCGACGTTTTCAGAGAACGGGATCTTCTCGGGGAGCGACTCACACACGTCGATCGAGGTGCCGGGGTTCACGGCGCGGACCGCGGACGATTCGATGATCGCCTACGACAACGTCGGCGCCGGCTACGCGCGCGCGATCGGCGCGCGCATCGTGGCGGGACGCGATCTGCAGTCGAGCGACGAAAACAAGCCAGCCCGCACGGCGCTGGCGACGCGCGGACTCGTCGATTTCTACTTTCCTCATCAGGACGGGATCGGCAAGTTCATCCGCTTCAGCGACTCCATCGACGTGCAGATCGTCGGGGTGATCGCCGATGCGCGCGACCATCGCCTGACCGGAGCGGTCGATCGCCGGTTGTATTTCCCCTACGTGCACACCGACACGAGCTCCTCGCAACTCGGCAATCCGGGCGCGCTGCGCCTCGAGGTACGCACGGCCGGTGATCCATCGGCCGTCGTCGATCAGATTCGCAAGGTGATCGTCGCGGTCGATCCGTCGCTTCCCATCGACGGGATCGATCCGCTTCCGAGCCTGATCACGAGCCAGATTCGGCAGGAGATCCTGCTCACCCAGTTGGCCACGGCGTTCGGCGTGCTGGCGCTCGCCTTGGCCGCGATCGGCCTCTACGGCGTGATGAGCTATTCGGTCGCGCGCCGCTCGCGCGAGATGGGCCTGCGCGCGGCGCTCGGCGCGCAACGCGGGGACGTGATGCGCCTCGTGTTGACGAACGCGCTGGCGCTCGTGTTTTCGGGACTCGTCGTGGGGTTGCCGCTCGCCATGGGGATGACGCGGCTGCTCAAATCGCAGCTTCACGGCGTCGGCACCGCGGACCCGGGCTCGATCGCGTTGGCCGTCGTCGTGCTGGTCGCCAGCGCGATCGTCGCCGCGCTCGTGCCCGCGCTTCGCGCCACGCGGGTCGCGCCCAGCGTCGCCCTCAGAGAATCGTGAGCCCCTCCTGCTGACCAACGACGCCGGCATGTCGTATGTTGAGCCGCACAACCCGTCCCGAGGGAGCCGCTCATGCCGACGCCACGCGAGGATGTCGAGCGCAGCATTGCACGTGCAATGGTCGATCAGTGGAACCCACTCGGCCTGGGCGTTACGGCGGAGCCGCAGCACGAGTACGACCGATTCGCGCACGAGGTCTACAGCCTGCTCGCGCGCGGCGCGTCGGACACACAGATCGCGCGCTTCCTGCACCGCGTCGAACGCGACGAGCTCGGGCACCCGGAGCTTGCGAACGTCGAGTTGAGGCCGCTGCTGACGACGCTGAGGGCCTTGGAGCGCACGATCTGACGAGAAACGCAGGACGAAGTTCGGCGCGTGTAAGTCTTTCGTGTGGGCGGTTTCGCCGCCGCCGCGTCGCCACAAGGTTCTGAACGACTCGAGCGGCGGGGCGTTCATGCCATCCAGACGCGATTTCCTGATCACGGCGGCGCTTGCCGGCGGAGCGCTCGCCACGCTCCGCCGAGCCATTGCGTCCGGCGACGCGTGGCCCGCGCCGGCACCGGACAAGCTCGACATTCTCGTCTTGGGCGGTACGGGCTTCATCGGTCCGTACTTCGTACGCCATGCCGTCGCGCGCGGACATCGCGTCACGATCTTCACGCGCGGCCGACACCAGGCCGATCTTCCGGATTCCGTGATCCACCTCGAGGGTGACCGCAACGGCAAGCTCGAGGCGCTCGGAGGGAAGAGGTGGGACGTCTGCGTCGATGACTCGGCGAACGTCGCGGACTGGGTGCGGCAGTCGGCCGCGCTGCTCAAAGATGCCGTCGGACGCTATCTCTTCACCTCGTCGACCGGCGTGTACTACCCGTATCACCCGCGCGGCGTCGACGAAACCGTGCCCGTTCACTACGACCTGCACGATCCGAAGGACGGCTCGGAGTCGTTCGGCGTGGCGAAGGCGCAAGGCGAGCGCATCGTGCTGGACACGTTCGGTGGTCGCGGGCTCGTCGTGCGGCCGACGTACATCGTCGGGCCGAACGATCCAAGCGATCGATTTCCTTATTGGCCGGTGCGGTTGTCGCGAGGCGGCGAGGTGCTCGCGCCGGGGCGACGCGACGATCCGGCGCAGTTCATCGACGTACGAGACCTCGCCGAGTTCATGGTGCGTCTGGTCGAAGACAAGCAGTCGGGCGTGTTCAACGCGGTCGGGCCCGAGCGCCCGATGACGGCGCGCGCGTTCTATGAATCGGCGCGGGCGGCGCTCGGCGCCGACGTGAAGTTCACGTTCGTCGACGACTACGACTTCCTCGCCGCCCACAAGATCGACGAAGCGATTCCGTGGGCGATGCTCCGGGGCAACGACGACGGGATGATGAGCATAGCCAACGGAAAAGCGATCAAGGCGGGACTGACGTTTCGCCCGCTCGAGACGACGGTGCGCGACACGCTAGCGTGGTGGCCCACAGTGTCCGAGGCGCGGCGCCTCAAGCCGCGATTCACCATCACGCCGGAGATCGAGAAGACGGCGCTGGCGGACTGGCGCGCGTCGCACGGCTGACGCGAAGGCCGGCGCGAAGGCCGGCGCGCTTAGCAACGCGCGGGCGCGCGGGATCAGGCAGCGGACTCGACGGGTCGCCGCCGATACCAGTACGCGATGCCGAGCAGGAAGGCGCTCGTGACGAGGTAGGCGAGGACGCGCGCTCCGACGTCGAAGTAGGTCGTCGCGCCGTACACCGCCGTCGCCGCGGCGAGGAGGGCGAGCGCGAGACCGAGCTGGCGAAGCTCGGGTGAGCGGCGCATGTGCCCGACGGCGACCGCGGCGACCGCTATCGACGCGAAGTAGATCACGAGAAGCAGCGTCGACGTGCTGCGGCTGAATGCCTTCCCCAGCTCGATCAGGACCCAGGTGAACGCCCACCCCCAAGGCGCGAGGCGCGCGAGCCCGCCGGCGAACGAGAGGTTCTCCGCGCCGACTGGATCCGGTCGTTTCTCGACGATCGGCCGCGCCGAGTCGCCAATCCATCCGCGAAAGCGCGCGACCAAGATCAGAAAGAGCGTCACCAACGCCGCGGTGAGCGACGGCTCGCCCGTGAACGGCGTGTACGTGTACGACGGTCGCAGTACGAGCGCGAACAGGCTGAACGAGGCGGCCATCACCGCGGTCACGACGCTCGTCGCGATCCACGACCGACTGGGCCGCGGCTTGTTCACGACGAGCGCGGCAACCGCGATGCCGAGCAGCGCGAGAAGGCGGCCGGTCGGCTCTTCCAGTTTCAACTGAAATACGGCGGCCACCGCGAGAATTGCGCACGCGGCCGCCGCCGCGTCGCGAGCGGGGCGAAGCTCGCGGCGCAGCGCGAACAACAGGAGCACGGCCGCGCCGAGACCCTCGACGAGAGCGGGAGACGCGAGCGGCTCGATGGCGCTCGTTGACTGGAAGAAGAGGATCAGGGGGACCATGCCCGCGTCGATCCAGTCGAGCACCGTCGTGTTGTCGCCGGTCCTGGCGAGTAGGCTGGATTGCTTCGTCGCGTCGAGCCGATCGGCGACGATGAGCCAGAGCATCGCCGCTCCGAACAATGCGGCGGTGATCCGTCCGGCGTCGGTCCGCGCACTGATCCCATGCGGCGCGGCGAATCCGACGACGACGGTGAGGACGGCGAACCACCGCATCGCGGCGCGCTTGCGAGAGAGCGGCGCGAACGGAAGCACGCCGACCAACGCGATCACCATTGGAAACGCGAAAGCCGCGTAGAAGCCCGGGAGCCCCTCTTGGTGCGACATCGCCGCGGCAGTGATCGCGTAGAGCGCGGCGACGAGATAGAAGATGCGCCATGCGACGGACCACACGCGGTGACTGATCGCGAACGACGCCGCGAAGAGCAGGAACGCGCCGTAGGCGACCAGCGCGTAGAAGTTGCCCTCGTCGCTGCTCGTTACGAACGGTGCGAGCGCCGCGCCGCCGAACGCGACGCACCAGAGCGGCTCGTCCTGTTCCGCGTGGGCGAACAGCGCGAGCCCCCACGACACCCCGATGCACCCGGCGAAGGCGACCCACGGCGGCACGAGCCGCAGCCAGGATCCGGCGGCGTATCCGCACACGAGCACGATCACCAGCGCGAGACCGACCATGCTCGATCCGAATGGCCGCTCGCGCTTGCGGATGTGCATGCCCCACGCGCCGAGGCCGGCGGCGAACACCAGCCCGACGATCACGCGCGCGCCGGGGGGCAGAGACAGATATCCGCTTCGGATTGCCCAGCTCAGGAACGTCCCCACCGCGGCGACGGCGGCGAAAACGGCGATGCCAAGCATTCCGTAGCGACCGACCAGGCTCTCGAGATCGAGATTCTCGGCCGGTCTGCGTGTGCGCGCCGACTGCGCTCTCGGCGGCGGGGACGGAGGCTCGGCCGGCGCCGCAGCCCTCGGCGCCTCGGCAGGCGAAGAAAGGCCGGCCAGGAACGCGGCCCGTGTCATGGGCTCGTGGGGCGATACGGGCGCCGCCTCGAGCGCGGCGCGAATCGCCGTCACTTCCCTGGTGATCGCGTCCAGCGCCCGCTCGACACGAACGAGGCGGGCGTCGAGCTGTTCGCTGGCCGACGACTCTCGATCTCCAGGCATGCGCCTTCTACGACGAGCCGGAGTGCGTCGCGGTCACGGGCGCACACTGCCCGCCTGAACCGGAGCGGGTTTTAGGAATCTATCATACCATGCCACATATCGTGACAGCCGGTCGTAGTTGAAGCTCGGGCGAGTGAGGCCGTGGTGCTGGTCGGGGTAGATGACGAGCTGCGTCGGCACGTTGAGCGAGCGCAGCGCCTGGTACATCTGTTCGCCGCCAACGACCGGCACGTTGAAGTCCTTGTCGCCGCCCATGTAGAGCGTCGGCGTGGTGATGCGGTCGGCGTGGAAGAACGGATAGGACAACTTGATCCACAGATCCTGAGATTTCCACGGCGGTCCGATCTCGTTGTCGTACTGGAAGACGTACTCGTCGACGCCGTACATCGACGTCTGGAGCGCGCTCCCCGCGCCGGAGATCGCCGCCTTGAAGCGCGTCGTCGTCGCGGTGGTGTAGTCCGTGAGAATTCCGCCGTAGCTCCAGCCACCGATGCCGAGGCGATCCGGGTCGGCGATGCCCGACGCGACGACGTAGTCGACGCCGGCGAGCAGATCCACGACCTCCTTGTTCCCCCAGTCCGCGTAGATCGCGCGCTGGTATGCCTCGCCTCGGCCGTTGCTGCCGCGATAGTTGACGTTGAGCACGAGGTAGCCGTTCGCCGCGAGCAGCTCGCGCTCGAAGCTGAACGAATGCTGATCCTGGCCGGCGGGACCGCCGTGAATGCGCAGCAGCAGCGGATACCTCGTTCCTTGTACGTATCCGGCGGGCTTGATGAGCAAGCCGTGCGCATCGTTGCCGTCCTTCGTCTTGAACGAGATGTCTTCGGTCGTCGCGAGATTCACTTCGGCCAGCCACGCGTCGTTGTGGTGCGACAGTTGGCGCAGCGATCCGTTCTCCAGCGCGAAGATCTCGCCAGGTTGCGTCTCGGTCCCCGCCAGCACCGCGATGCGGCCGTCCTTGCCGAGCGAGAGCCCGCTCGCGACGCGCCGTCCGGTCAGCTGGGGCTGGGTCGCGCCGCCGGTCGTCGCGACGCGTCCGACGTACTGCGCGCGATCGTCAGTGTACAGGAACACGATCGACGTGCCGTCCGCGCCGAACTGGGCCGAAGAGATCGGCCGGTCGAGCGCGCCGGTGAGAATGCGCGGCACTCCGCCATCCACGCTCACGACGGCGAGTCGCGCTTCATCGTACGCGTAGAACTTGGGCTCGCTGCCTTGCAGATAGGCGAGCGAACGGCCGTCCGGACTCCACGAGAGCGGTCCGTCGTCGGGCCCTTCGAACGTGGTGAGACGCCTGGGCGTGGCGCCGGCGCGCGCCTCGACGACGAAGACGTCGGAGTTGTTCGTCCGGTCGGGATCGACTCCCTGCGGACGCGTGCTGACGAAGGCGAGGGACTTTCCGTCGGGCGACCAGGCCGGACGCGATTCTTCGAACATACCCGGCGTGATCAGCGTCGCTTTCTTGTCGGCGATCTCCAACACGTAGAGGTGAGCGCGCGTCGAATCGAGATAGCCGTTGTCGTCGTCCTTGAAGTGGTACCGGTCGATGACGATCGGTTTGGGCTTGGCGCTCGCCGAGTCGGTCGTGTCGAGCGACGCGCGCATGATGAGCGCGATGCGTTTGCTGTCCGGCGCCCATCTGTACTCGTCGATGCCGTCCTTCAGCTCGGTCACGCGCTGCGCTTCTCCGCCGCGGCGGTCGAGCAGCCAGAGCTGCGACCCTTTGCCTCCTTCGCGCGACGAGAGGAAGGACAGGTACTTCCCGTCCGGACTCCATCGCGGCGACGTCTCGGCGTCCGGCGACGAGGTCAATTGAATTGCCTGCGAGCCGTCCCAACTCGCCATCCAGACGTCGGTGTTCGACTTGTCCTTCGCCGAGTCGAGGGTCGTCAACGTGTAAGCGACCCATTGCCCGTCGGGCGAGATCTCGGGCGCGCCGACGGTGCGCAGACGGTACATGTCGCCGACACGAACGGCGCGTTTGGGCGCCGTCTGCGCGACGAGTGGTGCCGAACCCACGAGCGCGACCGACGGGAGGATCGCGGAAAGGACAGCGAAGCGGCGGACCGACGAGATCATGGCATCTCCGGGGTGGAGCAAGAGTGTACCGGCGGACCGAATTTAGGCGTGCGCGCGTTCGACGGCACGCTCCGGGATGAAACGCGGTCCTCCAATCGAATCCGGACGCGGTCAACCGTTGGCGTCATAGAGCTTCCAATAGAGCTCGTTTGGAACGAACCACATCGCGTCAGACTCGGCGAACCCGAGGACGTCGCGATGAGCGAGGATCCACGCGTGCTTCAGCGGGCGTCCTCGAGCTCGTGCGCGTCGACTCGCCTCGCCGCTCGTTCGATGAGTTGCAGTCGGCGAAACTGCAAGAGGCCCGATGTCGCGAGCGGCGACTCCACCGCGCCGGAATAGTGGTTCGGCTCGATGAGAAAATTCTCGGCTTCGACGAGCGTCTCGAACGATACGCTATCGCCGCGGGCGAGGACGTGCTCCGCGACTGCCGCGAATCCGGATTCGGGATGTTCGCGGCTCAGCGGGACCGTGACGTATGCCGTCACCCAGCGCGTCGGCGAGATGCCTTTTATCCGCCACGAGTCGTAGTAATAGAGACGGACCCCAAGCTTCGCGGACTTGGATGCGCCGATGACGTCGCCGAGGTGGTAGCGCTCGGCGATTGGAGAGCCGGGATCGGGAAGCGTGTGACACGTCGTTCCGGTGGCCACGATCAACCGCAACGAATCGGGCGACCACGTCTGAGCGTTCACCGTCGCTGCGACCGAGATCGAAACAGCGACCGCCATCAGTGATGCGCGTTTCACTTCAATAGATCCTGGACGCGACTGCTCTCAATCTATGGCGAGCCCGGGCCGTCAACCCCGACCCAGTCGTACGCGACCTCGCGCCCCTCCAGCCGCCAGCGGGACGGATATACGCTCCGCTGCCAATCCAACGGTTCACCGAGCGGCCGCGGCGTGGCGGCGCGCGCGAGGGCCGCTGTGAGATCGCGTCGCTGCTCCGCGCCGAGCGCGTCGGGGGCGAGGGAGACGAAGAGCATCGTCCCGCTGCGCGAGAGGAGGTCGAGCCATTGGCGGTTCATCGCCCACGGTACGGCATTCGTGACGCCGACGCAGTCCGCGTCCGCCACGTAGAACGCGCCGTGCTGCGCCCCGCGAAAGGCGAGCGTGTTCACGCCCATCTTCCGTGTGCGCGCCCACTCGGCGCCGCTCGTGTCGTCGCCGATGCGACAGATCTCGAAGACACCGGCCGAGAGATGGCTCACCGTGTTGCACCCGATGACGAGCGCGTCGCCGGCTCCGCTTCGAATCGCCGCGTAGAGATCGTTGATCACCTCGGCCGTCGTGCGCGTCGGGCCGGAAGAGAACGACCAGCCGTCGCGCGTCATCGCCGCTCCCATCTGAAATCCCCAGCGGCCGAAAATGTCGTACGTGGTGTAGTCGTGCTTGACGAGCTCGAAGCCCCACTTTCTGATTCGCGCGAGATCGTCGACGACCTTCTGTCGCACATCGGGAACCGTGGGGTCGAGCATCGCGCGGTCGCGCGCCAGTCGCCACGAATCGGGCGCGCTCGCCGGCGCTTGCAACGGGCGAATCCAGACGCCCGGTCGAGCGCCGGCACGCCGAACGTCGCCCGCGAGCGCCGACATGTCGCCGAACTTTTCGTTGCCGTGGTCCCATGTGCCCGTCCCCGACTTGTCCGCGCCGCGACCGGGCTGCCAGCCGTCGTCGATCACGACGAAGGGACGATTCTCGCCGGTCGGAGACAATTCGACGATGTGTGCGGCGTCCGCGCGCACTGTGTCGGCGGTGTTCTTTCCGTATGCCCAGTACCAATCGTTGCTGCCATATAGAGGGAAGCGCGGAAGCCGCGGCGCCGGGGCGGGCGGGAGCGGCGGGGGGCACATCTGCCGGCAGAACGCGTGGAGCGCGGCGAACGCCGACTCGTCGTCTCGCCCGATGCGGCACACGACGTCGCACACATCCAGCGTGCGGTCGTCGAGCCGGACGCCGACACCGCCGCTCCGCACGTCGGCCCACAGACTGACGCCTTCGGGATCCAACTGCCAGAAACAGAACGAGCTCGCGCCCGTCCGCACGCCATACGTGTGTGTGAGCGATCCGTCGAACGTCGCGCAATACCACGGCATCACGCGATCGGGCACCCAGCCCCGCCACTCCAGATCGCCGTAACCGCGTTCCCAGGCGTCGCCGAGAATGAATCGCGTCGCACTGAGGTCGCCGCGCCAACGAAGGTGCACCCGCTTCACGGGATCGGTCGGCGACGTGAGGCCGACATGAAGCAGCAGGCGTCCGGGCGTGGTGACGACGACGACGTCGCGATCCGTCCAGCGGTCGCCGGCGTCGCGTACGAGGCGACGGTCGCCGTCGGCGGTCTGCACCAGGACGCTGTCCGGTGCCCGGCGAATGTCGATGAACCCGCGCGCCGCCCGTGACTCGGCGCGGAACGGAACTCGCTCGAGGGCGGCCGTCGCCGCGAACAGCGCCGACGTTTCGAGGAACTGACGGCGGGAAGTCACGCATCTAAGGTATGCAACGAGCCTGTTGCGAACGAGCCTGACGGCGCAGCTTTGTCGTCGCGACTTCAACACGAGACCGATCGCATGCGACCCATCGCCTTTCGCGCACTTCTCGCCGCCGTTCCCTCGATCGTCGCCGCGACGCTGGCGACCGCGCAGGCCACCCCGGCCCCGACGTCGCGCCCCGCACCGATGGTGCTCACGATTCCCGCGTGGCCCGACGGCGCTCAGATACCGGCGAAGTTCACCCAGGCCGGCGAGCAGGTCTCACCCGAGCTCAAATGGAGCAACGTGCCCGCGGGCACGCAGAGCTTCGTCGTGAACATGCTCGATCCCGACGTCGCGATTTCGCGCGGCACCGAAACCCAGCCGCATTGGATCGTCTGGAACATCCCGGCCGGGGCGGCGGGACTGCCGGAAGCGATGAAGCCTGGAGCCGAGCTGCCTGACGGCGCGCGCCAGATCAGCGCGTCGGGTCCCGGCTATCGCGGACCCGGAGCCCCTGCGACCGGGCCGCTGCATCACTACACGTTCGAGGTCTACGCACTCGACACGAAGCTCGACGTCACTCCGTCGTCAGCGACGCCCGCTGTGAACGCCGCTCTCGAGACACGCGCCAACGTCATGAAGGCGATGCACGGCCACGTACTCGGCAAGGCCGTCTACGTCGGCCTCTTCCATCGCCCGCAATGACGCCGGGCCGCCCTCGAGGCGGCGGGGTCACGTCGCTGGTCACTCGTCTCCGGCAGTTCCCAGAGACCAGAGACCAGTGACCTGAGACCAGCGGTTGCTACTTCGAAATCACCAAAAGCGCCACGCGACGATTCTGCGCTTTGCCGTCGTCGGTGGAGTTCGGCGCTACCGGATCCTTCGAGCCGAATCCCTCGGCCGTCACGCGCGTCGCGGCGAGGCCGTTGTGTTCGACCGACGCCTGGGCGCTCTCCGCGCGCGAGCGCGACAGACGCAGATTCGCGGCGTCGCTGCCGGTGCTGTCCGTGTAGCCGCCGATCTTCGCGACCGCGTGCGGGTACGCCTTCAGGATGTCGCTGATGTTCTTCGCCTGGGCTTCGGCGTCAGGGTCGATCTTGGCCGAATTGGTCTCGAAGTGGACTCGATCGAGCACGATCCAGGACGTGTCGTCGGCCGATCGTGTCGAATCGTTGAGGAACGCGACGAGCTTCGCTTCCGCGCTCGAGGCGGGAACGGAGAGGACGTTGTCATTCGGAAGTCGAAGCTGCACGATCCCGGACGACAACTCCGCGACCTCGCCGGCCGCCGCGCGCGAGCGCGCCGTGGTCGTGTCGGCGACCGGAGCCGGCGCACGATGCTTCGCGCGTGTCCCGAGGAAGAGCGCGATGGCGGCGAGGGCGACGAGCGCCGGCCACATCCAGCGAAGTCCCGTCGTTTGCTCTTCCGGCGCGTACACGCGTGAGGGCTGCTCGACGCGGCCCTCCTCCTCGTAAATCGGCTCGCCTGCGTATGACTCGGCCGCGACCGGTTCGGCCAACCCGAGCGCGCCGGCGACGCCCGGCGGCGCCGCGTTCTCGATGCTATCACGTTCGTCTTCGAACAGCCGCGTGAACGAAGCGGCGTTCAGGCCGCCGTCGCGCGCGCGCTTGCCGAGGACGCCGAGCAGCAGCGGCGCGGCCAGCCGCATCAGCGACGAGATCGACTCGACGCGCAACCCACTCGTCCGCGCCAGCACGTCATTCACGGCCGTCCC
Organism: uncultured Gemmatimonadaceae bacterium; assembly: GCA_963736315.1. Lineage (GTDB taxonomy): Bacteria > Gemmatimonadota > Gemmatimonadetes > Gemmatimonadales > Gemmatimonadaceae > JAQBQB01. The sequence goes on from CAVTOB010000003.1 coordinate 1,980,456, forward strand.
GCGCGCGCCAAAGACGTTCGACAGGAATTGTCCACCGAGCGATGACATCGCCCCCTCGGGAGCGCCGACCAGAGCCGCGGGGTTGTCTAGCACGCGGCCGTCGTTGGCGGGGTCGGTCACGAGGTTGAAGACCGAGCGCATCGCCGACGGATCCGCGGTCTTTCCCAGGACCCCGAGGAGCATCGCGTTCAGGCCGCCCGCCAAGGCGCTCGAGACCCCATCCGTGGCCTCCCCCAGGCTCGACGCGATTCTCGAGGTCAGATCCGGGGTGGCCAAGTTCATTACGCTGTCGATCAACGAGGTCGTCATCTCGGTACCCGTCCCACTAAAATCCACCCCGCGAGCGCCTCGAGGTCGCCTCGCGGTTGCGAGTCATCGCCGTCCCAGGCCGTATGCCGCTACGCCTAAGCAAGAGGAAGGCGCGCATTCGCCGCCGATTCCACGATGGTGCTGGCGGACCTTGATCCAATGCCGGCCGAGGAGGACGTGGTTTCGTCAGCGACCGAGGCGGAGCCGCGTCGAGGCGACAGACGCGAGGCCTCGCTTCAAGAGGCGCGTCATGGGGCGGGCCCATGCCTGGCGTGCGATCACGCCCACGAGAGCGCCGACTCGTTCGGCCCGGCGGCGGCGACGCGCGGCGGTCTCGATCGAGCGGCGAAGCGCGCTCGGAACGTCGAACTCGACGCTGCCCGCGGAGTCGGCGGTGTCAACGGCGCGCCACGCGTCTTCAAACTTCTCATAGAACGCGCCGAAAGCGGGGGCGAGCATTTCCTTGTACGCGGCGACGTCCGGCCGGTACGGGACCCTCGGACCCGGGCCGCGGCCGATCGTCGGGTTCGTGTTGATCTCCCACACCTGCGGAGCGCCGTCGAGAACGCCATAGTCGACGCGTCCGTAGTCGATCCCCGACACCTCGAAGATCTGGCGAATCCATGATTCGTGCGGGTTGGTCTCCAGATAGCGCGTTTCCTCGTCGGCCCGGACGCGGTCGAAGATCCGCCAATCCCACTTCACCATCCAATCGCGGCTGCACTCCAGGTATCGCGGCACGACGCGGTCGCCGATCTTGTACGCGGAATACTTTCGGTAAACGCCGTGCTCGTCCTTCGTGTCGCAGAACTCGACGACGAGGAGCTCGTCGAGCCGGTGGCGCGCCGACATGAGCGATGCGATCGCCGTCTCGAGCTGGCGCGGCGAGTCGAGCAATGGCGTCAGGTTGCCGGTGTGCCGGTTCGCGAAGCGGACGAACACCGGATAGCGCAGCCATGCGGCGGCGACGCTGCCGTCCTTTCCAGCCGGTCGGTCGCCGCGTCCAAAGACGACCTCGGTCGCGCGCCACGAGCGGAAACGATTCATGCCGGCGTCGTGCGCCGCACGCAGTAGATCGTGTCGCAGGAGCATGCGTCGCGGTTGGTTCATCACGCGGGCGGCAGTCTTCGCCGCCGCCAGCCGCTCGCACGCGACGGTCACCATGTCGCGCTCCGCCTCGCTCAGCCGATCGATCTCCGTGAACACCCAGGTTCCAAGCGGCAAGCGATCGAGGCGCGCCAGGTCGTCGTAGAGCACGACGCGCATGGTGTCGCGCAGCGCGATCCCCTCTTCGTCGAGGTAGTACCGAATGGAGAAGCTCCCCTCGGCCCCGACGACGAAGTGGATCATCGATCCACCGAATCGGCCACGGCGGCGGTCGCGGCGACGGTTCGACCGCGCAGGCCCCGCCACGCGAAGTACACGGGAACGCCGAGCGCGATGATTCCGGCGCTGAGCAGCGTCTCGAACGGCCGCGCGACGACCCCGTTGGCGAGCATCGCCGCGGACACGAGGAGGAAGAAGATCGGCACGATGGGATGCCCCCAGCCGCGACAGCGCTCCGCGAGCTCCGGTCTTCGCCGCGGCACGACGAACACCGCCGCAACCGAGAGAGCATAGAACGGCCAAACGCCGATGACGAACAGCTCGGCCAACTGCTCGAAGGTGCGCGTCGCAACCCCCGCGAGGCCCAGAACCATGTACAACACCAGCGCCACGTAGGGCGTCTTGTAGCGGGGATGCACGGCCGCGACGGAACGAAAAAACAGACCGTCGTCGGCGAGCGCGAAAAACACGCGAGGACTGGTCAGAATCGAGCCGTTGAGTGAACCGAACGTCGAAATCATCACCAGCAGCGCGACGAGCGCCGCGCCCGTCGATCCGATCGTACGCTCGGCCGCGGTCGCGGCGACGAGAGTCGACGTCGCCATCGCCGGCATCGGCAATACGTACAAGTAGGCGGCGTTCACGAGCAGGTATAGCACGAGAACGATCGCCATGCCGCCGAGCATCGCGCGGGGAAACGTTCGACTCGGATCGCGGACTTCGCCCGCGACGTAGGTGACGTCCACCCAGCCGGTGTAGGTCCACAGCACGGCGATCAACGCCGTCCAGAAGCCGCTCGTCGCCACGCCGTTCCACGTGATCGGCTGGACGAACGATCCGTGCGCGGCGTCTCCGCGGCCGAAGATCACCAGCGACAGCGCCGCGAGAGCGAGCACCTTCGCGACGGTCGACGTGTTCTGAAGCCAGGCGCTCCAGTTCACCGACCGGACGTTCGCCACCGTGAGCACGATCAGCAGCGCCCCGGCGACGAGTCGAACCTGGACGTCGGTGAGCGGCGTGAACGCGCGCATGTATTCGGCGAAGATCAACGCGATCGCGGCGAGCGCGGCCGGCCCCGTCACGATCAGCTTGATCCATCCATATAGGAACGCCGCGAGAGGGCCGAAGCCTTCGCGGATGTACACGTACGCGCCGCCGGTCTTGGGGAGCGCCGAGACGAGCGCGACGAGTGGAAGCGCTCCGGCGAGCGAGATCGCGGCTCCGGCCAGCCACACCAACGCGACACCGCCGACCGAACCAATCTGGCTCGCCGCCGTGCTCGGCACGCGAAAGATCCCGCTGCCGATAGTGATGCCGACGAGCAGCATCGCCGTGCTCGCCACACCGAGTCGGCGCGGGAGCTCGTCTCGTTGGACGCTGGCCGCCTCGATCGTCAGATTGAGCGTCGAGCTTCGAGCATCCGGCATCGAGGTGTGGCGGAGGTCGGGAAGCGACGTTGAACAGAACGTCGGTCGCGTCGCGTCCAGCCGCGCCGCTTCGCGCGCTTCGTCGGCGACCCTTGAACCTACGCCGAAAGCCGACGTCGGCCATCGCCAGAACGTCGCAAGTCGTCGGGCTGATCGGGCGGCTTCCGTGGATCACCAATCCCGGTCTCGTCGCCCCCATCCGTCGTCGATGACCGGTGCGTCGTCCAGCGGCGCCACGGCGTGGACGTAGATCTGAAACCGGGGAAGCTCGACGTTCTCGTCGTCGGCTGCGTCGTCTTCGGGTTGCCATGGCTCGATAGGGGCGAACGTCGGGGGCGAGAACATCGCCCGCACTTCGCTGCTCAGGTCGAACGGATCGTCGTCGTCGCCGAGCTCCTCCCACGAACGCCAATCGTCCTCGTCGAATTTCTCCTCGTCGAATATCTCCTCGTCGTGTTCCGCGAGGGCGATCAGGAGCTCCGTATCCGAAATCGAGACGCTCTCCGTTTCGATTCGGGTGCCATCGTCGCGATGGAGCGTCAGCTCGAGCGCCTCGACGCGGCGCAACGCCTCCTCGTACGGCTTCTCGGCCTCGAGGATCTGCGGATCGAGCGCGAAAATGGATTCGTCGTACTCGCCGTTCGACGCCCGCAGCGCGGCGTGCAGCGCCGAAACGTGCGGCATGAGTCGCTCCCCGAGCTCATTCGGGTGGAACCATCCCATGCGATGGTGGACGTCGACGCAGATGAAACCCAAGTCCGTGACGCCGATTGCTCGCCCTTTGCTTCGCACCGTGTACTGCACAGCGTCTCCGTTGCTGGTGGCGAAGCATGCGATGGTGGGCGCGAGCCAGCATCATCATTCGATTGCCGACGGCATCGTCGTGTTGCGCAACAGCTCGCGCACGCGCGGGATCACCGACCGTCCGTACAACTCGATGCTCCGCATCATCTTGTCGTGGGCCAGCGTGCCGGCGCTGTACTTCATGTCGAAGCGCTCGATTCCGAGGTCACGCGCCGTGTCGGCGATCTTGCGCGCGACGGTCTCGGGCGATCCGACGTACAGCGACCCGCGCTCGACCTCGAGGTCGAACTGGGCGCGATTGATCGGCCCCCAGCCCCGCTCGGCGCCGATGCGGTCGTGCATCGCCTTGAACGGGGGCCACATCGCTTCGCGGGCTTGTTCGTCCGTGTCCGCGATGTGTCCTGGCGAATGCACGCCCACGGGCAGCATCAGCTGGTTCATCCGCGTGAGGGCCTGCTTGTAGAGAGCGATGAACGGCTTGAAGCGCCGCGGATCGCCGCCGATGATCGCCAACGTCAACGGAAGCTGGTAGCGCGCCGCCCGCACCACCGACTCCGGGCTGCCTCCGACGCCGATCCACACTTTGAGCCCGTTCTCGGTCGTCGGAAACACGCGCGCGTTGTCGAGCGAGGCACGCGTCGATCCCTGCCACGTCACCGGTTCCCCCGTTCGGTCGTAGCGCAACAGCGCGGCGAACAGCTCGAGCTTCTCCTCGAACAGCACCTCGTACTGCGAGAGCGGATAGCCGAAGAGTGGAAATGACTCGGTGAATGACCCGCGGCCGAGGATCACCTCGGCGCGGCCGTTCGACGCGGCGTCGAGCGTCGCGAAGCGCTCGAAGACGCGCACCGGGTCGTCGGAGCTGAGCACGGTCACCGCCGACCCGAGCTTGATGCGGCGCGTGCGTCCGGCGATGGCGGCAAGGACGACTTCGGGCGCCGAGATCGAGAAGTCGTCGCGATGGTGTTCGCCGACGCCGATGAAATCGGCGCCGGCTTCGTCGGCGAGCACGGCTTCGTCGATGACGTCGCGAATGGTCCGCGCGTGCGAGAGCAGTTTGCCGTCCGCGCCGCGCGTGACGTCGCCGAAAGTGTCGAGGCCGAGCTCGATCGAGGGATTCACGTTCGCGAATGCTGAAGGGGCGATCGGTGCCGCGCGCGCTGAAATCGCGCGTCGAGAAAACTTGCGTCAGCCTGCAACCCTCGACGCGCGTACCCCTCGCCCCCGCCGGGGGACTGGCGGGTGCTGTTGGGCGACGTACGTTAGCACGACTGCCCCCTTCCGTTTTGGAGCGTTGAATGCGATCGATTTGGAGATTGCTCGTACCCATCGTCGTGCTGGCGACAGCGTCGATCCCGTCGGCGGGCGCGGCGCAGTCGAGTGCCGGCGTCGACCTCACCGGCAAATGGCTCTTCGCCGTCAACACCGACGGCGGGAGCGGCACGCCGACCGTGACGTTGACGCAGAAGGGCGATTCGCTCACCGGCCACTACTCGTCGCAGCTGCTCGGCGAAGCGGATCTCAAAGGCACGGTGAAGGACGGAAAGTTCTCGTTTACGCTACAGGGAAACGTGCAAGGCACCGCGGTAACCGTGACCTACACCGGCACCATCGAAAGCAAGGACGCGCTCAAAGGCTCCGTCGATCTCGGCGGGATGGCGAGCGGCACGTTCACGGCGAAGCGGACGTAGCGGCGCGACGGTGCCTCTGCGAATCGCCGCCGGCGTTCCCCAGCACGACAGCCGCGTTGCGCTTGAGGCCACGGAGCTTCGCCCGCTTCATCGGTGAGCCGCTGAAGGCGTTTCGAAAAACCTCATCGTCCATCGCCAAGATCTCGCGCGCCAACGTCAGCGCGTCCTTGTCCGCGACGGCGCCGCGCGGGCGAAACCCGTCCTCGCGCAGCGGCAGCGAAAACTTCTCGTTCCACGGGCACGCGTCCTGGCACACGTCGCAGCCGTACATCATCTCGCCGATCGATGCGTGCCACTCGGCGGGGATCTCTCCTCTGAGCTCGATCGTGAGATATGAGATGCAGCGGTTCGAATCGATTACGCGCTCGTCGACGATCGCGCCCGTCGGACAGGCGTCGATGCAGCGGCGGCAGCTGCCGCAGTGATCGCTGGCGAACGGCGCGTCGGGTTCGAGCTCGAGATCGAGCAACAGCTCGCCGAGAAAGAAGAACGACCCACGCTTCGGATTGATGAGCATCGTGTTCTTTCCGAACCAGCCGAGCCCCGCGCGACGAGCCAGGTCGCGCTCGAGGATCGGACCGGTGTCGACGTACGCCTTGCCTGGCACACGCACCCCGACGATTTCATCGACCCGGGCGTGCAACAGGCGCAGGCGCTCGAGCAGCACGTCGTGGTAGTCATCGCCGCGCGCATAGCGCGCGACGGGACCCGACGGCTCGCGTCCGCCGTAGTCCAAGCCGACGACGACCGCGCTCTGGGCCGCGGGAAACGGCAAGCGCGGGTCGCGACGCTTGTCCGCGGTGCGCGCCATGTAGTCCATCTCGCCCGCGTAGCCGCGCTCGAGCCATTCGTCGAACGCGCGCGCCGTCTCGGCCGGCGCGAGTTTGGCGATGCCGACGAGGTCGAAGCCGAGCCCGTACGCCTGCGCTTTGATCAGCGACTCGATCATGGCTTTCGTACGGCCCATGTCGCGTATCGCTCGACAGCGTCGGCGCTCGGCACCGCGGACTCGTCTCCGTACGCGGTGTACATGCGCCAGCGGACGTACGTGCGGTCCGGCAGAGGCAGAAAGGGAAATCGCCGGTACCAGCCGCGAGCGCGAAACCGCCAGCCGACGCGAACGAGTGCCACGCCGGTGCGCGGATGGCGGAGTCCGCGCCACGCGAGGCGCGCCGCGACCGACGGCCACGAACGCTTGTCCGCGCCGTCGTCGTTCACCGCGCCAACACCGCGCGGCCGTTCATGAACGAGCGTCCGTCCAGGATCGCCGGCATCGGCGCCCCGAGCGCGGCGAGCGCGCTCGGCATCACGTCCACCGTGCGCCGCGGTGTTTCGGCCAACGGCCGGTTCGTGAGCAGCGGGACCAGCATGTGGTCGCGGTGCAGCGCGCCGTGAGAACTGACGTGCCGAATCGGCTCGTAGCGCGCCCGAAAATCCCAGTCGCGCGACGCCGAGAGCACGATGTCGCCGCATCGTGTCGACGACACGAGATGCACGAGCTGCACGATCGAATCCGGATAGTCGGTATCGATCGTGAAGTCATGGGCATCGTCGTCCGACGCTCCGCACACGTCGCGGCCGACGCCGAGCGGATCGCCGGACTCGCGCGCATAGTGGAACCCGCTCGCCGTACGCCACACCGACGCGTCGCCGCGATCGGCGGACCGAACGACCACCCGGTCGTCGCGGCGCGCGGCCAGGAGATCCACCGACGGACGCGCGAGTAGAGCGTCACTCAATGCGCGCCACCGCGGTTCCCGTACCGATGGACGCGTCCGCGACCGGACGTCGCAATACAGGTGCGCCATGGCGTTCCCGCTCACCATCACCGCCACCTCGGCGCCGAGCGTCACGACCCAGGGGTGCGACATCGTGCGATGGCCGACGTCCTCGATGACGCCGGTCAGATCCTCGTGGGAGGTCACCCGCGAGTGCCCGTGATCGCTCACGATCCACAGGTGCATGTCGTCCCAGCGGCCACTCCGTTCGGCGTCGTCGCGAAGTCGAGCAGCCGTCTCGTCGACGATGCGGAGGGCATCCATCGTCAGAGGCGAGCCTTGCCCACGGGCGTGGGAGACCTTGTCGACTCCCGTCAGCGCGCCGAACGCGAAGTCGGGTTGCTCGACTCGGACGCGACGCACGAACTGATCGGCGGCGATGCGGTCGATCTCGAGCCATCCCTCCAGGTCGCCCGAGAAATGGGTGCGCGCCGCGCGCAGCGCCGAACGCGGCGTGATCGATCCGATGCGCTGCCGAGGCGGCAGACCGCGTGTGATCACGCTGAGCGCCCCGAGGCTCGTGCCCGTGAGCTCGAAGATCGTCGGGGCGGACGCGTCGACGTCCCGGTTCACCGCACTCATTTGATAGCCGACGTAGCTGCGCGAGTAGTCGGGGAACGTGCAGGCGGTGCGGTCCCGGTCGAACCAACGCAGTCCCGGCAAACCGACTGGCCCAGGGAAGCGGCCCATGAGAAACGGAGCGTAGGCCGGACCGGTGACCGACGGGAAGCACGACGTGACCGTGTGGAGGCCGCCTTCGGCGCGGAGCCGGGCGAGCGCGGGCAGCGCGCCCGAATCGAGCGCGGCCGCGAGCGTATCCGGACGCGCGCCATCGGCGAGGAGTATGACGACTGACATTTCGCGGCGGAGAAGGGGGAAGGCCTCCGTGAGAGAAGCTCGCCTCTGTGAACTCCTCCCTCAACCCCATAAGATCAACGCCATGCCAGACCGAAAACCACGCGCCGTCAAGGCGAAGGCTCCGCGTCCCGAAAAGCCGAAGGCGATGCGGACGGCCGGCGGCAACAAAGCCAGCCCCGAGCTCCTCGCCGAAGCCTCCAGAGGGGCGCAAGAGGGATATCGCGAGCGAACGGAAGCGGGACACCGTGCCGCGGGGCGCACGCCGCCGTCGGAGCGGACGCCGGGCGGGCCGACCACGCCGCCGCGGATCGTCGACGACGCGATTCGCAGCTACATGCCGCCCGTCACGGAAGACGAAAAGCTGTTGCAATCGGGCAGCAGCCGAGAGGATTTCACACGCACCGATCCCTGGCGCGTGATGCGGATCATGGGGGAGTTCATCGAGGGGTTCGACAACCTCGCGCACGTCCAGCGGGGCGTGGCGATCTTCGGCTCGGCCCGCACGCATCCGGACGATCCGCAGTATCAGGCGGCGCAGGAAGTGGCGCGTCTTCTCGCCGAGGCCGGATTCGCCATCATCACCGGCGCGGGCCCGGGGATCATGGAAGCGGCGAACAAGGGCGCCAAGATGGGCGGCGGCACGTCGATCGGGTGCAACATCGAGCTGCCCTTCGAGCAGGGCGCCAACCCGTATCTCGATACGCTCATCAATTTCCGCTACTTCTTCGTGCGGAAAACGATGTTCATCAAATACTCGAACGCGTTCATCATTTTTCCGGGCGGCTACGGCACGCTCGACGAAGCGTTCGAGGCGCTCACGCTGATCCAGACGGGCAAGATCTACCAGTTCCCCGTCGTGATGTTCGGCCGGCACTACTGGGCCGGACTGATCCGCTGGATTCAATCACGCGTGCTCGGCGAGGCGAAGATCTCGCCGGGAGACCTGGATTTGATTTTGCTCACGGACGACCCTCGAGAAGCCGCCCACGCCGTGATTCAGGCGTGGGAAGCCCAAAACGGACGCTGACGACATGGCGAAGCATTCCGATCGCAAACCATCCGCCGCCGGCCCCAAGGGCGCGCAGAAAGCGGCCGCCGAAGAGCGCGAGCGCGCGGGCGCGAAGCACGAGGCGCACGAGAAGAGCAAGTACCTTCGCGGTCCGCGCATCGAACCGACGGCGATCAGCGGGACGGAGACGGCCGCGGATCTGATCGACAACGCGTTCCTCGCCTACAACGCGGCGCGGCTGCGCGAAGCGTGTCAGCTCTTCACCCGAAAAATGCTCGAGCCGGACGTGACCGTCGGCATGACGCTCACCGGCGCGCTCACGCCGGCCGGGCTTGGAATGGCGGCGCTCATTCCGCTCATCGAGGGCGGGTACGTCGACTGGATCATCTCCACGGGCGCGAATCTCTATCACGACACGCACTTCGGCCTCGGCCTCGCGATGCACCGCGGGAATCCGCAGGAGTCCGACGTCGTGCTGCGTGACGAAGGCGTCGTCCGGATCTACGACATCTTTTTCGACTACGACGTGCTGCTCTCGACGGACGCCTTTTTTCGGGCGGTCGTTCAGGGTCCGGAGTTTCAACGCGCCATGTCGAGCGCCGAGTTCCACAATCTCTGCGGCAAGTACGTGCGCGAGCGCGAGCGCGCGCTCGGCATCGGACAGAAGTCGCTGCTGTCGGCGGCGTACGACGCGGGCGTGCCGATCTACACGTCGTCGCCCGGCGATTCGTCGATCGGCATGAACGTCGCCGCGCTCGCGCTCGAGGGGAACAAGTGCACCATCGACCCGAATCTCGACGTCAACGAAACGGCGTCGATCGTGCTCGAGGCGAAGCGGTCCGGGGGGCGGCAAGTCCGCCGTCCTCATCTGCGGCGGCGGCAGCCCGAAGAACTTCATGCTGCAGACCGAGCCGCAGATTCAGGAAGTGCTCGGCATCGACGAAAAGGGACACGACTATTTCCTGCAGATCACCGACGCGCGCCCCGACACGGGCGGCCTCTCCGGCGCCACGCCGGCCGAGGCCGTGAGCTGGGGAAAGATCGACCCGGACCGCCTGCCCGACGCGGTCGTGTGCTACCTGGATTCGACGGTGGCGCTGCCGCTGCTCACCTCGTACGCCAAGGCGCGCCACGCGCCGCGTGCGCTCAAGCGGCTCTACGATCGCCGCGACGCCATGATGGAGCGTTTGCGCGCCGAGTTCGCCCGTTCCTCCGACGCGTCGTTTGCCAGCGGCGCGCACGCGGGATAGCTTGGGAAGGTGACCGCGCGCCCGGCCTGTCGGCCGGGCGCGCAAGTTTTCCCCGACCAAAACGCTCGCGACCCGGCGATATGATCGAAGCGCTGAAGCAAAAACTCGCCGCGGAAGCGGAACGGCTGCAGTACGAGCTCAACGTCACGCTGCCTCAGGAAATTCGCAAAGCCGTCGAGCTCGGCGACCTGCGCGAGAACAGCGAGTACAAGGCCGCGCTCGAGCGGCAGCAGTTCGTGCAGGCGCGACTCGGCCAGCTCCGCGAGCGCTTGAGCAAGCTCTCCTCGATCGATCCGTCGCAGATTCCCGCCGACCGCGTCGGTCTCGGATCCAGGGTCGTGCTCGAAGATCAGAAGGCCGGCGGCCGCGAGACGTACTATCTCGTGTTCGGCGACGCGATCGAGTTCGAGGAAGGGCACGTCACGATGTCCTCGCCGATCGGACGCGCGCTGCTCGGCAAGACGGTCGGTGAAGTCGCCTATCTCAGGCTGCCGACGATGGTGCGCCAGCTCCTCGTCGTCGAGCTCCGAACGATTCACGACCGCGACGACGACGCTGGTTGAGCACCGTCGTCTCGGTGACGAGGTGGTTGAACCTCGCGAGCAGGTACGGATCGAAGATCTTTCCGCGGTCTTTGTTCATCATCCCCAGCGCGTCGGCGCGCGAGAATCCGCGGCGATAGGGACGGTCCGTCGTCAGAGCGTCGAACACGTCGGCGACGCACACGACACGTGCCGCGAGCGCGATGCCTTCTCCCGCGAGACGATCCGGGTATCCGTCGCCGTCCCACCGCTCATGGTGGTTGCGGACCATCGGCAGGATGTCCCACGGAAATGCGATGTCCGCCAAAAGCTCCGCGCCGGCCGCGGGGTGCCGCTCCATGATCAGTCGCTCGTCGGGGGTCAGCCGGCCGGGCTTGTTCAGGATCTCCGTCGGCACGACGATCTTGCCGACGTCGTGCAGCAGCGCGCCGATCCGGAACCAGAACATCGTCATCTCGTCGAAGCCGATGTCGCGAGCCAGCGCGCACGCGTAGTCCGCGACGCGTTCGCAATGTCCGCGCGTGTAGGCGTCCTTCGATTCGATCGATCCGGCCCACCGGGCGACGACCAGGTAGAACCGCTCCTCGAGGCGCCCGACTCGCTCCTGTAGCTCGGCCAGGTTGCGCTGCGACTCGAGCTTGGTGAACAGACGGTGCGACTGCGTGAGCGCCTGCAGCGTCTCACGATTCTTGTTCATCAGCTCGAACAACTCGGCTTGCTCGCGCGCCGTTTCTCCGGCGAGCAGCAGGTCCTCGCGGCTCATCGCGTTGTCGTACGCCGCGGTGAGATGACGCTCGGCGCTGTCGTAGTCGCGGCGCTCGCGGGCGATGACCCCAAGATGTTTGAACGTTTCACCGAGCGCGCGTTCGTCGCCCGCGTCGGTGGCCTCGGCGAGGACCGATTGGCAGAGCGCCTCCGCCGCGTCGACGTCGCCGCGGACCAGGTGTAGGCGCGCGGCGTTCGTCAACGCGAGCAGCCGGTGCGGCACGTCCCCCGTCGCTCGGCAGAGGACGATCGCTTCGTCGTACGCCGCCTGTGCTTCGTCGAGCCGGCCCAAATGGGTGTAGACGAGGGCCATGTTGTTGAGCGCGTGGCCGACCTGGCGCTGCATGCCGAGCATCCGGTAGATGACGAGGCTCGACGCGTAGCGCTCGAGCGCGGCCGGCAGGTCACCGCGCATGCTGGCGATCACACCGAGGTTCTGCGCCACCATCGCCTCGAGCTGGCGCTCCCCTGTCTCGACCGCGAGCGAGAGCGCTCGCGCGTACATCGGCTCGGCCGCGGCGTAATCGCCGCGGGTCAGCAGGATGTTGCCGGCGAGGTTCTTCGTGTGCGCGATGTCCGACAACGCGCCGTGCGCCTCGGCCGAGCCCAGCGCGGCGTCGAGACAATCCAACGCGATGTCGAGTTCGCCGTCGTCGCAGTACGAGCGGGCGATGCGCCGAAGGATCGTCGACGCCGCTCTGCTTTCGCGAAGCAGACGCAGGGCGCGGTCGTACTGCAGCCGCGCGAGGTGGCGATTGCCGGCGCGCTCGGCCGCCTCGGCCTCGGCGACGAGATGCGCCGCCGCGCCGCTGAGGGGCAGGGGAAACGCGCCGTTCGGTCCGCTCACGCCACGGAGGCGCGCGACGGCGCCGGTGGACGGATCATCTTCTTCGCCAGCGTCGGCCGCGAGATCCCGAGCAAACGCGCCGCCGCCGCCTGATTCCCGTTCGTGATCTTGAGGGTGAGCGCCACCGCCTCGGCGACGATTTCGTCGAGCAGCTTGCCCGCGGTCGGAATCTTGATCTCGCCGATCGCGTCAGGCGCACTCTGCTTCGCCGCGCGCCGCTGAATCATCAAGTGCTCGGCGCGTACGATCGACGAGTCGCCGCTCAGGATCGCGGCGCGCTCGACGACGTTCTTGAGCTCGCGCACGTTCCCGGGCCACCGATGCACGCGAAGCGCGGTACACGCGTCCGCCGAGAACGCCTTGGACTGTCCGTGCTCCCGCGTTTCGTGCGCGAGAAAATGACGCGCGATGACCTCGATGTCCTCGAGCCGGTCGCGGAGCGCGGGGAGCGTGATCGAAAAGACGTTGAGGCGGTAGTACAGGTCCTCGCGAAACTCGCCGCTGGCGACGACTTGTTCGAGGAGCGGGCTCGCCGCCGCGACGATCCGGCACTCGATGGCGATCTCCTCGAAGCCGCCGAGGCGGCGCACTTGCCGCGACTCCAGCGCGCGGAGGAGCTTGGGCTGGAGCATGCGCGGCAGGTGGTGGACTTCGTCGAGGAACAACGTCCCCGACCCGGCGAGCTCGAGGAGGCCTTGTTTGCGCGCGTGCGCTCCGGTGAACGCGCCGCGCTCGTGGCCGAACAGCTCCGACTCGAGAAGCGCTTCGGGAATCGCCGCGCAATTGATCGCGACGAACGGCTCGTCGGCCGCGGCGCTGGCGTAGTGGATGCCGCGAGCAAACAGTTCCTTGCCCGTTCCGGTTTCGCCGATCAGCAGAACCGTAGTGCGACGCGTACCGGCGACCTGCGTCGCGAGGCTGATCGCTTCGCGAAGCAGTGGGCTGGCGCCCACGATGTTCTGAAACCCGAAGGCGCGCGCGCGCTCCGACGACTCGGTCGCGCGATCTTCACCGTGGAGCAACCGGAACCTCTGGCGGGAGTAGGGGTTAGCGGACGAGGCTTGGCCCTAGAAGTATCGTCCGTTCTCCCCACCGGTTAATCGAGCCCGCACCCTGGCTGCCCACGGGCGGGCACCGATCCGCTCAAAGGCGAGCAAAGACCGGGTCCAGGTCTCTTCGGCACTTGTTCGGCGGCCGCCTGCTGCCAGCGCGCAGGCGAGCTGAAAACGGATTTCGGCGCTGGTCAGGGCGTCGCCGGACACCGCTGCCAGGCGGGCGGCCTTGCCGAGCGCCTCTTCGGCCTCGGCCAACTTACCGCTCATGCGGTGCGCGGCTCCGAGAAGCTTGAGGGCGATGGCGCATCGCGACCCGTCGCTCCGGCGCTCGGCGATCTCGAGCGCTCGATCGATCGCGGGGCGGGCGGCGGCGACGTTGCCGTTGATCAGCTCCAGCTCGGCCAGATTCCCCTCGATGATTCCCTCGAAGAGCATCTCGCCGCGCTCCTTCGCGATGTCGAGAGCACGGTCGTACGCTTTGCGCGCCTCGGCGTGGTGGCCGGCCTTCGCGTGGATGATGCCGAGATTGTTCAACACCCAGCACACCTGCTGCTGGTCGTTCTGCGCCTCGAACGTGCGGAGCGCCGCCCGATAGTGCGCCATCGCCGCCGCGGCGTTGCCGCGAATGTCGGCCATCACGCCGAGGTTCTGCTGGATCATGCCGACCAGGCGCGGCTCGCCGCACGATTCGGTCGCGGTCAGAGCCTGCGCAAAAAGGTCGCCGGCGGCCGGGAGGTCGCCCGCGTTGAGCGCCAGAATGCCGAGACAGTTGAGCGCGTGGGCGACGCCGGCCGAGTAATTCAGCTCGCGGGCCAGCGTGAGACTTCGCTGATAGAGCGGTCTGGCGTCGGCGGCGTTCCCGCGGTCGCGATGCACCGTTCCCTGCCACCGCAGGACGTCGGCGACGAGCGGTGTCGGCTCGCGCGCGCCGAGGAGGGAGAGCGCGTCCTGGTTGTGCCGGACCGCGTCGTCGGGGCAATCCCCCAGTCCGGCGGCGCGGGCCAGTTCAGTAAGGCGTCTCGCCTCCTCGGCGGCTTGCCCCGAATGACTTCGGATCGGCTCCAGATTCATTGTTCGCCGAGAGCATCGACGTCGACTACTCCCGTCCGCTCGCCAGGATGTACCCCGAGAAGTGCCAGACGGTGAACGTCGCGACCTGGTTCAGCAGGTTCACGTTGACGTTCAGTGATTCGGTGATCGACGTCGGCTTGGTCGAGTCGGGGTAGTAGCCCGCGAACAGCGAGAGCGGATTCACCAAACCGTTCTTACCCGCTTGCGTCGCGCCGAGATTCTGCGTCACGACGAGCGGCAGGTTGAACTTGAGACCGTGCGGCGCGAACTCGTACTCGACGTTCGACCCCGCCACGGCCGTCACGGTGATCGTCTGCCGCGACGACAGCGCGAGCGGCGGGACGACGACGAGAAGCCCCGCGCCCGGCAAGCTCAGAGTTCCGCCCAGCGGTCCCACCGTCGCGGAAGCCGAAAGCGACTGAGCCAGAGGCGCCTTGCGAAGGAGCGGCGTGATCTCGGTCGGGCTGCCAAGGCGGAGGAGGCTGGAAAGGTCGGCGCTCGCGGCGGTCGGGCCGGCGGGAGCGGAGACTCCCGGGGGCCCGCCGGGCGCCGTCGTGGTGTCGGTCGATACGCAGGCCGCCGCGACGGCGGCGACGAATACGCTGGTGAGCAGGAGGATGCGGCGACGCATTGAATTCGGTCCCGAGGTGGCGGTTTGACTGACAAGCCGGGTGGGCGGCCGCCGACCTCTAAAGCAGCGTCCATGCCGCCTCGTCAAAGCGTTCTGGCGCAACGCATTGACGAAAATGCGCCGAGCCGCGACCTCGCTCGGTGCCAAGAATCTTTATCCAAGAATTCTGTCTAGAGACAAGAAACTTGTCCGCCGGGCGGCTTCATCTCGCAATCGTGGCACGGCCCGTCAGCGCGCCAAACCCGCCGTCTTCAGGCGTCGATTGAAAAGATTCGTTGCACTTCGCTGGCATACTCGGCCGCCGAAGCGCCCCTCGCGCGCTCGTCCCAGCCCAACACCCCGGCCACCGACGCCGCGGCGCGATCGGCGATCGACGTGCCGTGGTCGCGAGTCTCGAACGCGAGCTTGGTTCGGCGGATGAGCAGATCGCCGAGCGTGCACGCCATCTCGGTCCGCGCGCAGTAGCGAAGCTCGCCCGCGGTATAGGGCAGGCCGTCGGTCAGGAACGCGTCGCCGCCGTCCGACGAGATCTCGCTCCAGACCTGCCGCCAGCGGCCGCCGTAGGACTGCGCGAGATGCGCGGCCAACGGGGCGTCATTCGTCTGGCGGAAGATCTCGGCGACGAGCGCGTCGTACGACGCGATGTCGCCGCCCGGCAGCGGGGCGCCCGCGCGATCGGCTTCGGCGAGCGGACGACCGAGCGCTCGGCAGACGACCCGCAGGACATCGCCTGCCATGACTCGATACGTCGTCAGTTTCCCGCCGCTGATGGAGACGAGCCCCGCGCCGCTGACGGCGACCGCGTGCTCGCGGGACGCCGCGCCCGGCGTTTCGCCCGCGGACGGGAGCAGCGGTCGAATGCCGGCCCAGGCGGCGACGACGTCGTCCGCCGTGAGGTTCGCGCCGGGGAAAAACCGGTTGGCGGTCGCCAACAGGTACGCCACGTCGTCGGCCGTCGCGCGAACGTCGTCCGGCGACGCGGTGGTGAACGTGTCCGTGGTGCCGACGATCGCGAACGCTCCGGCGGGAAGCACGAACATCACGCGTCCATCCATCGGCGAGAGCAACGTGAGCGCGTCGTGATTGCCCACGCGCTCGCGCCGAATGGAGATGTGGGTGCCTTTGCTCCCGCGCACCGCCTTGCGTGACGCGGCGGATCGCGCGGACGAGTCGAGCGCACGGACGGCGTCGCTCCACGGGCCAGTCGCGTTGACGACGACGGCGGCGCGCACGTCGACGGTGTTTCCGGTCAGCTCGTCGTGGACGCGCGCGCCCGAGACACGAGCGTCGGGCGCGGCGAGCGAACGCACCGTCGCGTGGTTGAGGACGACCGCTCCCATTTCCGCCGCGCCGATCGCGTTGGCGAGCGTGAGGCGCGCGTCGTCGGTGGCGGCGTCGTAGTAGAGGGCGCCGCCGCGCAGTCCGGCCGGCGCGAGGCCGGGCTCGCGCGAGAGCACTCCGCGCGCGCTCAGCCGCCGGTGGCGCCGTACGTTGCGGAACAACGCCAGCGCGTCGTAGGCGGTCAGTCCGAGGCCGAGCTTCCAGCGGGGAATCCGCGCGCCGGCGTACACCGGCCACGTGAACGCGAGCGGCCGCACGAGATGCGGGGCGAGGTGGAGGAGCCGCCGCCGCTCGGCGCTCGACTCGAACACGAGCCGGATCTGTCCGTGCTCGAGATAGCGCACGCCGCCGTGGATGAGGCGCGACGAGCGGCTCGACGTGCCGCTCGCGAAATCGCTCTTCTCGACGAGGGCGACCGTCAGTCCGCGCGCGGCCGCCTCGCGCGCGATCCCGCATCCCGTGATTCCGCCGCCGATCACGAGCAGGTCGAACTCTCGGCCCGGGGCGCCGAGCGCCGCGAATCGCTCCGCGCGAGTCGGGAGCTGACCTTGCATTGGATCAAAGGTAAGCGAGTTTCCAGCATGCCAGCACTCGGTGCGTCTGGCCGCCGCGTAGCAATCATCGCCGGTGTCCGCACGCCGTTCGCTCGCGCGGGCACGGTGCTCAAAGGGCTCACCGCGATCGAGCTTGGCAAAGTGGCCGTCGCCGAGCTCATTCAGCGCACGAGCCTGGAAGGACGACTCGTCGAGGGCATCGTCTACGGGACCGTCGTGCCGTCGGTCATTGCGCCGAACATCGCCCGCGAGATCTCGCTGATGCCGATGCTGCCTCGGAACTGCGAGGCATTCACGGTCAGCCGTGCCTGCGCGTCGGCGAACCAGGCGATCACCGACGCGGCCGATCAGATTCTTCTCGGATATCACGACGTCGTGATCGCCGGCGGCGCCGAGTCGCTCTCCAACGTCCCGATTCTGCATTCGCGCTCGATGTCGGAGAAGCTCATGGCGCTTGCGCGCGCCAAGAACCCCGCCGCCAAGCTTGGGATCGTCGGGTCGATCCGGCCGCGCGACCTCGTGCCGATCACCCCGGCGATCGCCGAACCGTCCACGGGGGAGACGATGGGCCAGTCGGCGGAGAAGATGGCCAAGATCAACCACGTCTCTCGCGAGGCGCAGGACCAATTCGCGCTCCGGTCGCACCGCCTCGCCGCCGCGGCGACCGAGGACGGACGTCTCACGGCGGAGATTGTTCCGGTGTACGTGCCGCCGCGGTACACCGACTCGCTCGCCTCGGATAACGGAATTCGAACCGACACGTCGATCGACGCGCTCGGCGCGCTCAAGCCGGTGTTCGACCGGCGCTACGGCTCGGTGACGGCGGGGAACTCGTCCCCGCTGTCCGACGGCGCGAGCGCCGTGCTGTTGATGAGCGAGGAGCGCTCGCGGACGCTCGGCTATCGGCCGCTCGCTTTCATCCGGTCGTACGCGTACGCGGCGGTCGATCCCGCCGACCAACTTCTCATGGCGCCGGTGCTCGCCGCGCCGCTCGCGTTGCAGCGCGCCGGTCTGACCCTCGCCGACATGGATCTCGTGGAGATGCACGAGGCGTTCGCGGCCCAGGTGCTGTGCAACCTCGCCGGTTTCATGTCGTACGAGTGGGCCGACCGCGCCGGGTTCGCGGATCCGGTCGGCGAGGTGGATCGCGCGAAGCTGAACGTGATGGGCGGCTCCGTCGCCATCGGGCATCCGTTCGGCGCGACCGGCGGGCGCATTCTCACGACGCTGGTCAACGAGCTCACGCGGCGCGGCGGCCAGTTCGGGCTCATGACGGTATGCGCCGCGGGCGGCCTCGGTCACGCGATGGTCGTGGAGCGCGCATGACGTCGCCGCCCGCCCTGACGACCGAACTGATCGACGACGTCCTGATCGTCACGATCGATCGCCCGGACCATCCGGTGAACACCCTCGGCGTCGAGCTCGTCGACGAGTTCGAGAACGCATTCCGCCGCGTCGATGAAGACACGCTAATTCAAGCGATCGTATTGATCTCCGGCAAACCCGACGGCTTCATCGCGGGCGCCGACATCGAGCAGTTCGTCGAGCTCCGGTCGGCGGCCGACGCCGAACGCCTCAGCCGCACCGGGCAGGACCTCCTGAACCGGCTGGAGACGTTGCGCGTTCCCGTCGTCGCCGCGATCCACGGCGCCTGCCTCGGGGGCGGTCTCGAGGTCGCGCTGGCCTGCCGCTACCGCGTCTGCACCGACCATCCGCAGACGACGTTCGCGGCGCCCGAAGTCCAGCTCGGGCTCATCCCCGGCATGGGCGGCACGCAGCGGCTGCCGCGCCGTGTGGGACTCCAGGCGGCGCTCGACATGATTCTCACCGGGAGGACGATCCGGGCCAGGCGCGCGCTGCAGATGGGCCTCGTCGACGAGATCGTGCATCCGTCGATTCTGGGCGACGTCGCGGTCGGACGTGCCCGCGCGATCGCCGGCGGAACGCTCAGACCCCCGCGGCGCCGTGCCGCCGGTCCGGCGAGTCTTCTGCTCGAGGGCAATTCGATCGGCCGCGGCGTGGTGTTCAAGAAGGCCCGCCACAGTGTGATCGAGAAAACGCACGGCCACTATCCCGCGCCGCTCGCCGCGCTCGACGCGGTGATCGCCGGCTACTCGGGCGCCGGCAACGGCGACGGATTCACCGAGGAAGCCCGACACTTCGGCGAGATGGCGGCGACCGAGGTCTCGCGGCAGCTCGTGTTCCTGTTCTTCGCCAGCAACGCATTGAAGAACGATCCCGGTGTTCCGGAGCCGGCGCCGCAGCCGCGCGAGATCGACCGGCTTGCCGTGCTGGGCGCCGGCTTCATGGGCGCGGGCATCACGTCGGTCGCGGTGCAGCACGGAACCCTGGTTCGGCTCAAGGACACCGACACGGCGCGCATAGGGCACGGACTGGCGGCGATCCGCGGCGTGGTGCAGGAGCGCGTCGCCCGCCGCCAGATCACGCCGCAACAGCTCGACGACGCGATGAGCCTCGTCGGGGCGACGACCAACTACTCCGGCTTCGAGGCGGTGGACCTCGTGATCGAGGCGGTGTTCGAGGATCTCGGTCTCAAGCGCGAGGTTCTCGCCGAGGTCGAGCCGCTGCTCGACCCATCCGCCGTCTACGCGTCGAACACCAGCACGATTCCGATCTCGCGCATCGCCGAAGCGGCGCGGCATCCCGAGCGCGTCCTCGGAATGCACTTCTTCTCGCCGGTGCATCGGATGCCGCTGCTCGAAATCGTCGTGACGCCCGCGACGTCGCGGCAGGCCACGGTCACCGCGGTCGCCTACGGCAAGCGACTCGGCAAGACGGTCATCGTCGTGAACGACGGGCCGGGTTTTTATACGACCCGAACGCTGTCGGCTTACATGAGCGAGGCCGGACGGCTGCTCGACGAGGGTGCGGCCGTCGAAGCGATCGACGAAGCGCTGGTCGATTTCGGATTTCCGGTGGGGCCGATCACGCTGCTCGACGAAGTGGGGATCGACGTCGGAGGACGAGTCGCGTCGGTGTTGTCCGAGGCGTTCGGCGTCCGAATGACGCCGCCGGAATCGATGCGGCGCGTGGTCGTGGCGGGACGCACCGGTCGAAAGGGATCGAGCGGTTTCTATCGGTACGCGGCGACCGGCGAAAAGGGACCGGTGGATCAGAGCGTGTACGCCGTCATCGGCGGCGAACGCCGGCCGATCGACAAGGCAGAGATCGCCGATCGCTGCGTGCTGGCGATGTTGAATGAGGCCGCCCGTTGCCTCGAGGAAGGAATTCTTCGATCGCCGCGAGACGGGGACATCGGGGCGGTGTTCGGTGTCGGGTTCCCGCCGTTTCGAGGCGGACCGTTCCGTTACATGGACAGCGCTGGCGTCAACCGGATCGTAGAACGGTTAGAGGATCTCAACATCCGCTTCCCCAAGCGATTCGAACCCGCGAGGCTTCTGATCGACATGGCGGCGGCGGGACGGAGCTTTTACACCGGCTCGAGGTAGAATTGAGGCGGCGCTGCGATTTCCTAGTCCGACGCCGAACGCAAGTGGTTGATTCACACTGACGTACATCAATTGTGACCCTCTCCGACCACCGCAGGTCATTCGACGTGGAAGCTAGTTCGGACGAAGTCGTCGTAACCCACGTGTTGCGCGGCGATGTGGAAGCCTTCGGTACGCTGGTCGAGCGGTATCGCGACCGGTATGCCCGATACGCGTTCCACATGCTCGGCAACCGCGAGGACGCGGAGGAAGCGCTGCAGGACGCGTTCACGCGGGCGTACCGATCATTGCCGCAATGCGAGGATCCCGAGCGATTCGGGGCCTGGTTGTTCCGTATTCTGGTCAATCGGTGCCGGACGGTCGGGGCGCGGCGGGGACGACGGGCACGGACGTTCGTGGCGGACGAGACAGCGCTGCTCGGCGCTGCCGAAGACCACCCGGCGGAGCGGACTGCCTGGCGGGAAGAGATCGATCGCGCGTTGCAGCAGTTGCGTCCCGATCAACGCGAGGCCTTCGTGTTGAAGTACGTGGAAGAACTGGGCTACGACGAGATGTCGCAGCTGACCGGCGTCGGAGTTTCGGCGCTCAAGATGCGGGTAATGCGCGCGTGCGAACGCCTGCGCGAGCTGCTGAGTGAGGTGCACAGTGTCTGATGACGATGTGAGGATGAGTCAGATCGCGCGGGCCTTGCGCGCGCCCGTGCGCCTGGGCGCGTCGTTCGACGCTCGGGTGATGGCCGAGGTCCGCCGGCTGCCCGGTCACCAGCGGCTCAAGCTGTGGTCGCGGCTCACGACGCCGCGTACGGTGACGCTGATGCCGCTGACGTGGGGATTGGCCGCCGCATCCATCGCGCTGTTCGCCGTACTCGGCGCGTTGCATTTCGTCGTCGACGTCGATCGCGCGGCCAAGCCGATCGCCAGCGCGCTCTTCCCGGCGCAGATGAAGCCGGCGCCCCAACGCGTGCAATTCGTGCTCGTCGCCCCGGACGCGAAGAAGGTCGCGGTCGTCGGCGACTTCAACGGGTGGGACTCGCAGCACGCCGGCTACCAGGCGCAGCATCGCGGCGGCGGCGTGTGGTCGGTTACGGCCCCGGTTCCTGTGGGCCACCATCGCTACTCGTTCGTCGTCGATGACAGCGTGTGGGTCGCCGATCCGACCGCGCCGCGCGTCGTGGACAACGACTACGGGGTCCCGAACTCGGCGATCGTCGTCCCGCAAGAATGACGAAGTCCCTGCGCACCGTGACGGCGCTCTCGCTCGTCGCGCGAGCCCTCACGGCGCAGAGCGCGGGGCCGGACCCGCGACTGGTGGCGCGGCTCGACAAGCCCACCTACGTCGCGGTCAACGCGATCGTCGACTCGGCGCGCGTCGCCAAGCTTCCCACCGCGCCCCTCGTCGACAAAGCGCTCGAGGGCGCGGCCAAGGGCTCCGACGGAACCAAGATCGTGACCGCGGTGCAGCAGCTCCGCGTTCGCATGACGTCGGCGCGAGCCGTGTTGGGATCGAACGCCACGTCCGACGAGATCAGAGCGGCATCCACGGCGTTCGAGGCCGGCGTCTCCGAGCGTGACCTCGCGCGCGTGAAGGCGGCCGGGGGCAAACGCCCCGTCACGATGGCGCTCGCCGTGCTCACCGATCTGATCGGACGGCAAATCGAGGTCGCCGCGGCGACGAATCTCGTCATCCAGCTCGAGAAGTCGGGCGTGAAGGACACGGAGTTCGCGATGTTTCAGCGCAACGTGCGTGCGGACATCGACCGCGGCGCCGACCCGACGGTTGCCGCGCAAACGCGCGCGCGCGGACTCCTCCAGCGCGGCGCGACCACGGGCAAGCCGTCGGAGTAGTCAGAGTAGCGTCGCGGCGACTCGATCGGGTACAATTCCCCGTCCAAAGCGCCGGGGTTTCATTCATGCGTCGTGCCGCGTCGATCGGGGCCACACTCGTTCTCTCCGCCTGGCCCTGCGCCGCTCAGAAGGTCGACAACTACAGCATTCCGACCAAGAGCAAGTACACGCTCGAGAGCTTCGCCGGAAAACGGCCGCTCACGCGCGCCGAACGCACGAACTTCACCGAGACGTCGCACTACGACGACGTCGTCGCGTTCATCGATTCGCTGAAAACGCTCGGCGCCAAGATCGCGACCGGTTCCATCGGCAAGACGATCGAAGGACGCGAGCTTCCGTACGTGATCGCGTCTCGTCCACTCGTCACGACACCCGCCGACGCGCGGCGGCTCGGCCGTCCGATCGCCTACATCCAGGCGAACATCCACGCCGGCGAGGTCGAAGGCAAAGAGGCGATGCAATCGCTGCTGCGCGACCTCCTGTTCGACAAGAACAAGAACGTGCTCGACTCGATCGTGCTCATCGTGCAGCCGATCTACAACGCCGACGGCAACGAGAAATGGGGGCCGCAGGCGCGCAACCGGGGCGCCCAGAACGGCCCCGAGCAGGTCGGCACCAGACAGAACGCGTCCGGTTGGAACCTCAATCG
Source organism: uncultured Gemmatimonadaceae bacterium (assembly GCA_963736315.1). Lineage (GTDB taxonomy): Bacteria > Gemmatimonadota > Gemmatimonadetes > Gemmatimonadales > Gemmatimonadaceae > JAQBQB01. The sequence continues at coordinate 2,003,677 of CAVTOB010000003.1, forward strand.
CGACTACATCGGCGCCGACGCGCCGGAGACCAAAGGCGCGTTCGCGATGCTCAACGCGTGGAATCCCGATCTGTTCATGGATCTCCACACGACCGACGGCAGCATCCACGGCTACGCGCTGACCTACGCGCCGCCGCTCACCCCGACCGCGGTCAACGTGCTCGGGTACTCGGCTCGTATGCTGGCCGACATCCGCAAACGGATGCTCGACCGTGAAGGCTTCTACGATGCAGGACTACGGCGACTTCAGCCGAACCGACGTGGTGCGCGGTCAGCGTGGTGGGGCGGGAGGTCGCCGCGGCGCGCCGCCGGACAGCGCCGGGCGCGGGACTGGCCGTGGCGCCGGGGGCGGCGGCCGAGGCCCCGGCCTCGAGCAGATGATCGTCGACTCGATCCCATCGAAGGGTTGGGCGTTCTCGACCTACGAGTCGTTCGCCCGCTATGGAACCAACTACTACGGCTTGCGAAATCGCATCGCGATTCTGAGCGAGGCGTTCTCGCACGATCCGTTCGCGCGACGAGTCGCTTCCACCTACGACTTCGTGAGCGAGATTCTGTCGTACACGGCCGAGCACGCCCGCGAGATCGTGGCGTTGGGACCCGCCGGAGACGCAAAGGTGGCGTCGTGGGGTGCGCATCCCGGCACCTCGCCGCTACTCTCGCTCAAGTCGCGAATGGACACGACGCGCGTGGAAGACGTGCGCGTCGAAGAAGTCGTGCCGCTCACCGATTCCACCAAGCGAGAGGCCGGCCTCGGCAACCGGCAGCGGCTTGGCGTCGTGAAGCTCGTACCGATGCCCGTGATGGCGACCTTCACACCGACGCTCGCCTCGACGCTGCCGTTCGGCTACGCGTTCGACTCCGCGACGGCCGCCGCGTTGTTGCCGATACTCCGGATCCACGGAATCGCCGTCGAGCAGTTGAGCGCGCCCGCGTCGGCCACGGCGCAGGCGTTCGCCGTGGACAGTGTGATCGACCGCGGCCGTTCCGAGACGTCGCGAATGATGAAGGAGGTGACGGGGCGATGGGGCGCTCCCGCGTCGCGCACGTTGCCCGCGCAGAGCTACGTCGTGCGGGCCGGCCAGCCGCGGGGACTCGCCGCCTTCTATCTCCTCGAGCCGGAATCGGAGGATGGCCTGGCGCAGTGGTCGTTCCTCGACGGAATCCTCGCCGCGCACGCCGACTTTCCGATCGTTCGCATCACGAAGCCGGTGACGCTCAAGTCTCGCGCGCCGCGCGACTGATGCTCCGTTCCACCCTGCTGTACCTGTCCAACCGGCCGCGGATCTTCCGCTTCGTTCGCGACAACCGGTTGGCGAAACGATTCGCCAAACGGTTCGTGGCGGGAGAGACGCTGGACGAGGCCGTCGCCGCAGTTGCCGCGCTCAACGCCAAGGGAATCACGGCCTCGCTCGACCTGCTCGGCGAAAGCGTGACGAACGAGCGCGAGGCGCGCGCGGCCGGAGCGCAGTACCTCGCTGTCCTCGACCGCATCCACCAGAAGAAGTTGGACGCGAACGTATCGCTGAAGCTCACGGCGATGGGTCTCGACATCTCGGAGGAGCTGTGCGTCTCGGTGATACAAGACGTCCTCGACCGCGCGCGCGAGCTCTCCACGTTCGTGCGCCTCGACATGGAAGGGAGCGCCTACACGGAGCGCACGCTCAATCTGTTTGCGGACCGCCTCTACCCGGCCTACAAGGATCACGTCGGGATCGTGCTCCAGAGCTACCTGTACCGCACGCGGTCGGACGTGGAACGCGCCGTGCAGCTCGGTTGCCGCGTGCGCCTGTGCAAGGGGGCGTACAAGGAGCCGGCATCCGTGGCGTTTCCCGAAAAGGAAGAGGTTGACCGGAACTATGTCCTGTGCATGCGCATGCTGCTGGACAAGGGGAACTATCCAGGCATCGCGACGCACGACCCCCGGATCATCGACGATGCCAAGCGGCATGTCGACGAGCAGCAGATCGACCGCTCGCGATTCGAGTTTCAGATGCTATACGGCATCCGCCGCGATCTGCAGGAGCAGCTCGTGCGCGACGGATATCGAATGCGCGTCTATGTGCCCTTCGGCACGCAGTGGTATCCATATCTCATGCGTCGGCTGGCTGAGCGGCCGGCAAACGTGGCATTCATCACGGGCAACGTGATCCGCGAGGCATTCGGTAAGGGGGGACGGAGGTGATGATGTCGCACGCGCGGTATCGGCCCCCCGATCACGGCAAGGGCGACGAATCCACCATCGGTGGATACGCCGCCGTCCACGACCGCCCGGCCGCGTTCGAGGGGAGCGACGGATTTTCATACAGCGTCGAGATCATGGCCGAGCCTAGCGGCTCGGAGTGGCGCGCCTTCTTTCTCTTCGTCAAGTGGGCGCGCATCGGCGCGCAGACGCCGGAAGGACACGTCGAAAGCGACTACCTCTCGTTCGGCCCGACCGAGCAAGACGCGCGCGAGTCTCTGGGACGTACGCCGCTCGACGAAGTGAAAGCGCTGCTCGATCGATTGATCGCCGAACGGCGCGGCGCGGAGACGACGCGCCGATGGTGGGACGCGATGCGCGACGAAGGCGGAGACGAAAGCGCGTGACCGATCGGCCACCGGCACACGGCGTCGTGCTCGAAGGAACGGGTGGCGTGTGGCGCGTGCGAACCGACGCCGGGGAAACGGTCGAGGCGTCGCTGCGCGGGCGCCTGAAGAAGTCCAACGCCGGCCGCCGTCGAGACGGTTCGCTCCGCCGCGACACTGTCGCCTCGGCCGCCGAGTCTCTGAAGCTCGCCGTCGGCGACGACGTGCTTCTCGAGGCGCCGGACCACGGCAGCGATTGGGCGATCGCCGAGATTCTTCCTCGCCGTTCGGCGCTGGCGCGCCGCGCGCCGGGCGGGGGACAGGGCGAGCGCATCGTCGCCGCCAACGTCGACCAGGTCGTGATCATGTTCGCCCTGGTGAAGCCCGAGCCGCACGTCCGAATGTTGGACCGGTTCCTCGTCATCGCGGAAGGAAACGATCTGCCGGCGCGCATCATCGTCAACAAAGTCGATCTCGCCGATGCCGCCGAAGCGCGCGAGCGATTCCGCGCCTACGAGAATGCGGGCTATCCGGTGCACTACACGAGCGTGAAGAGCGGCGCGGGCCTGGCCGACTTGCACGCGTCGTTCACCGACCGCCGGTCGGTGATCACCGGGCCCTCCGGAGTGGGGAAGTCGTCGCTTCTCAACGCGCTCTTTCCGGGCTCCGGCCTTCGCGTGGGCGCGATCAGCGAATCGGTGAACAAGGGCCGCCACACTACCGTCGGCGCGCTGATGCTGCCCCTTCCCGGCGGAGTCGGCTTCGTCATCGACACGCCCGGACTTCGCGAGGTCGGCCTGTGGGCGCTTCCGCCCGAGCACCTCGACCGGTGCTTTCCGGAAATCCGCGCGCTGAGCACGGAGTGCCGCTACGCCGACTGCCGTCACGTCGCCGAGCCCGAGTGCGCGGTGCGCGCGGCCGTGGTCGCGGGCACCGTGTCCGACGCCCGCTACGACAGCTACCTGCGATTGCTGGAGGAGCTCGAGGCTGGCTGAGCGCGCCGCGCGCTACCAGGACCCGCGTTCACCCGCGACGGCGATCACCTTGCTCAGCCGGTCGGCGGCGTGGCGCCAGTTCACCTGAACGGCGAGTTCGGCGTCGTCGGCGCGGCCTTCGTCGATCGCCGCGATGATGATGTCGTGCTCGTACACCGACGTGCGGATGTCGCCCGTGAGCATGCTGATGTACATGCGGATGTAGCGCTCGGCCTGCGGCTTGACGGCGTCGTGCAAGGCGAGCAGCCTCGGTCCGGCGCAGGCCTCGACGATCCGCCGGTGCAGCCGCTGGTCAGCGTCGTACAGACTGCCATGATCGATCGGCGTCGCTTTGCCCGCGCGCTGGAATTCGGCGTTGAGGCCACGGAGGTCGCGAACCAGCGCGCGCCGATCGGCGATCGGCAGCGACGCCACGCCTCGCGCGCCGATTCCCTCGAGCGCGCCGACGATATTTAGCAATTCATAAACGTCGTCCCGCGTGAGCGGAGCCACCGTGAGGCGCGACTGCTGCGCGCCCGGCGAACCCATGACGTACCCTTCCTGCTGCAACCGCTGGAGCGCCTCGCGGACGGGCGTCCGGCTCACCCCGAGACGCGTAGCGATCTCCGTCTCGACGATGCGGCTTCCGGGCGCGAGCAGCCCCTGTACGATGAGATCGCGCAGGCGCACGTACACCTGCTCGGGCCGCGATCCGTGCGGCGCGTCGGCCGCGCTCCCGGGAGGGAGCGCCGTCGCGTCGACATCCAATAGACCGCGCGCCGGTGGCTTCCGCGTCGAAGTCATGTGGACAGCAATATACAGACGCCCGCGGGAGGGGTAAGGAACCGAATGTGAGGATGCCGTTGCTCGTCTTTCCGGCGGCGACGACATTCACTGAGCATGATGCTCATCTACCGGTCGCCGACCACATGAGTTGGGCCCTCAAAGAATTCTTCGCGGCTGTCGAAGAGGAGTTCGGCCTAACGGCGGGCGACTCGGACGGTGAGATGCTCCAGACGCCCGGCGAGGTGATCGACTTCATCGTCGAAAACACGGAGCCCAGCGACGGTATGGCCGACGACGAATATCGCGACCACGTCGCCGGCGTCGTCGGCGAGATCATGGCGCGCACGCTCGGCGTCACGCGGTACGACGAGGACTCTCGCTTCGTCCAGGATCTGCACGTCCGATGACGACCGCGTCCGCGTCGCCCCGCCGCATTCTGCTCGCCGACGCGGACGCGTTCTACTGCGCAGTGGCGAGAATGGTCGACCCCGACGGCGCGGGGAAAGCCAGGTTCCTCATCGTCGGCGGAACGCGCGAGAGTCGCGGCGTCGTCTGTTCGGCGTCGTACGAGGCGAGAAAGTTCGGCGTGCGGTCGGCCATGCCGATCGCGCGCGCGCTACGATTGTGTCCCCAGGCGACGTGCGTGCCGATTCCCCGGCGTGCTTGTTCGGAGAAGAGCCGGGAGATTCGCGCCGTGCTCGAGAAGTTCTCGCCCGTGGTCGAGGGGGCGAGCATCGACGAGTGGTACCTCGACCTGGGCGGCACCGAAGGCGTGTACGGGCACGAGCCGCTCGCGGCGACCGCGCGCCGGATTCGGGAGGCGGTCACCGCCGACACCGCGTTGTCCGTATCGATCGGCGGCGGAACGTCCAAGCTCGTCGCCAAGCTCGCCGTCGAACGCGCGAAGCCCAAACCGGGAACCACGGCGACCGGAGTTCACGTCGTCGAGCCCGGAGACGAACAAGACTTCCTCGATACGTTCGATCTGGCGGACATTCCACTCGTCGGTCCGCGTTTTCAGGAGCGGCTCGCGAAGCTGGGGATGCGGCGGGTGACCGACGTGTTGCCATATGAGATCCCGACGCTCGCCCAGTGGCTCAGCCAACGAGAGGCCGAGTGGCTGTACGCGCGCGTGCGCGGCATCGACGCGCGCGAAGTGGAATCGCACGGCGACGCCAAGAGCATCAGCCGCGACGAAACCTTCGCCGCCGACATCGCGAGCGACGACGAGCTCGGACGGGAATTGCTCGCGTTGACCACGCGGGCCGCGTCCGATCTCCGGGCCGACGGCCTCACGGCGCGCACGGTCACCGTCCGCCTTCGCGACTTCGATTTCAAGACGCGGTCGGCGTGCCGAACCCTGGACGCCCCGGTGATCTCCGACCGGGTGATTCTCGAGGTCGGCCGCCAACTGTTGGCCAAACTGCGCGAGAAGCGGCGCGTTCCAGCCCGTCTGCTCGGCGTGGCGCTCTCCTCGCTGACCACTGATTCGACCGCGGACCAGATGACGCTCTTCGAGCTCGCCGACGAGCGCCTCGCGGAGACGAACCGCGACCGCGTCCTGGCGCGGACCGTCGACCGGGTCCGGGCCAAGTTCGGCGACCGGGGCATTCTGCCGGCCCGGCTGATAGATTGAATCGGCCTCAGCCGGACGACCGTAGGGCTTGATTGGGCCTGCTGTGCGCGATCGTCCGTGTTGGAATGGTTGTCCCCTCCCTGCAGCCGCTGAACGGGTCTCCGCCCCGGCGGTTGGAACGGTCGAAATGAATCAATCAGGATCGGCCCCGCTGCTGGGGTCCACGCGCTTTCGCAGCCTGAGCGATCCCGAGAGCCTGCGCGAGTTCGCCAGGAACATTCGGGAAGGCATCTACATCACGACGCGCGACGGCGAGGTGCTGGACGCCAATCAAGCGTTCCTCGAGATCGCCGGCGTCGCGTCGGTCTCGGAGTTGGGACATGGTGGAGCGATCGCCCTGTACGCCGACCCGGAGCGACGCAAGGAGCAGGTCCGCCTGCTCGAGGCCGACGGGTCCGTGCGCGAGTTCGAGATCGCCATTCGGCGCCCCGACGGACAGACCAGAACGGTTCTCGACAGCTGCAACCTCGTCCGCGACCCTGATACGGGCGAGGCTTTCATTCACGGAATTCTCATCGACATCTCGGCACGGAAGGCGCTCGAGGCGTCGCTGCTCGAGATGAGCACGCACGACGCGCTCACCGGCGCCCTCAACCGTCGTTGTCTCGCGGGAATCGACGCCGAGCTGACGCGCGATCCCTCGGCCAAGTGCGGCTGCGTGTTCGTCGACGTCGACCACTTCAAGCAGTACAACGACCAGTGGGGACATCGGGAAGGCGACGAAGTGCTCCGCCGCATGGCGCGGTTTCTCATGCGCTACGTTCGCGCCGAGGAGGCGGTGGTCCGCATCGGAGGCGACGAATTCGTCATCCTGCTGCACGGGCGCGACGCCGAATCCACCAAGCTCGTCGCCGACCGGCTGCGCATCGAGGCGCTCGAGCGCGCGCCGGTGCCGTTCTCGCTCGGCTGGGCGACGCGAGAGTCTGGGGAATCCCTGATGCAGATCATCGACCGCGCCGACCGCGGCCTGATGGCCGTGCGTGTCATCAAGCGCCAAACGGATCCCCGGCAGCAATCCGCTATTCGGCGGGAACCGTAGCGCGCCGGGCGCGCGCGATGGTGATCATCGCCACGCCGCCGAGAATGATCGCCGCCGCGAACACGGTCCTTGGCGTGACGGGTTCACCGGCCACCGCCCACCCGAGAATCACGGCGACGATCGGGTTGACGTATGCATAGGTCGACGCTTTCGCCGGGCTCACGTGACGCAACAGGTAGATGTACGCGGTGAAGCCGAGCAACGCGCCGAACGTCACGAGGTAGACCCAACCGAGCCACGAGGCGAGCGTGATCGACGCCATGTGGACGCCGCTCGTCTCGCCGAACGCGAATCCGAGCGCCAGCAGCGATACGCTCCCGCCGAGCATCTGCAGCGCCGTGGACATCGCGGCGGAGTCGGGCCGGGCGCCGTGCCGGTTGTACACCGAACCGATTGCCCAGCTCATCGACGCCGCCACGAGCACGCCCGCGCCGAGCGCATCGACGCCGCCGTGGCCCGTGAGCGAGTCGCGGCCGACGAGCACTGCCAAGCCGAGGAGACCGACGATCACACCGGCGACGACGGCGGCGCGCGGTCGCGCGCCGCCCGGACGAATCCAGTCGAGCAGAACCATCCACAGCGGGACGACGGCGACGAGCAACGCGGCGAGCCCCGACGGCACGCGGCGCTCGGCCCACGCCACCGATCCGTTCCCGATGCAGATCAGCAGAAACCCGGTGATCGCCGCTGTTCGCCACTCCGCTCCCGTGGGTTTCGGCGCTCCGCGGAGGCGCGCCCACACGTACAGAATCGCCCCCGAAATCGCGAAGCGGCTTCCCGCCATGAGGAACGGCGGCATGCTCGCGACTGCGTAACGAATCGCCAGGTATGTCGATCCCCAGACGACGTAGACGGCGGCGAACGCGCCGATGACGCGCGCACGGGCTCCGCCGTCCCCGTCAGCTGAGGAGACGGGCATCGGAAAAAGGCGACGGCCGGTCAATCAACCTTCGATGAGACGCCGCAGTTCATCGACGTCGTAGGGACGCAGGACGTACGCGACACCGTCGTCCATCGCCGAAGGCGAACGCTCAGCCGATAGCACGAAGCGCGCGTGAGCGCATCCGGACGACGCGCGCAGCTCGTTCACGATCGGCACGCCGCCGGCGACGGCGAGGTCGGCGTCGCACACGACGGCGTCGAACCGGCTCTGCGATGCAAGGCGCAACGCCGCCTCGCCGGTCGCCGCGTTGATCACGGCGTGCCCGCGCGACGCGAGGAAACGCTCGACGAACGGAAGGTCCGCCGCGCGCGGATCGACCACGAGTACGTCGAGCGGCCGCGACGCCCGCGACGGCGCCGCCGGTTGCTCCGTCGCGGCCACCGTCGGCAAGCGGATGACGAATCGCGCGCCGCCGAGCGCGCCTCGCTCCAGCGACACGGATCCCCCGTGGTCGACCACGATGGTGTGAACGACGGTCAGCCCGAGGCCCGTCCCTTCACCCTCCTCCTTCGACGTCCAGAACGGATCCCAGATGTCGGATCGAACGTCGTCCGGCACGCCAGGCCCATTGTCCTCCACCTCGACGACGACGTCGGGTTCCTCGTGCCGCGTGCGGATCAGGATGCGGCCCCCTCCCTGGGACGCCGAGCGGTGTCCGTCGACGCGCGGGCGGAGCGCCTGCTCCGCGTTGCTCAGCAAATTCATAATCACCTGCTCGAGCTGCGTGCGGTCGCCGCGCACCGGCGGCATCGGCCCGAGCTCGAGCTCGCAGACGATTCCCGCGGTCTCGAGCGCGTAGCGACGCGTCCGAACGATGTACGCGACCAACTCGTTGACGTCGGCCGGAGCGCGCCGCTCGATCCCGCGTCGCCGAGCCAACGCCAGCAGGTCCTTCACGATCGTCGCCGAACGCAGCGCTTCGTGATGGATCGCCTCGAGGGCGGTCCGGTCCTCGAGCGGCCAACGCCTGCGAAGCAGCAGTTGCGAGAACCCCATTATTGCGGCGAGCGGGTTGTTCAGCTCGTGCGCCGCTCCGGCCAGCACCGCGCCGAGCGACGCCATGCGTTCGCTGCGACGCACCAAGTCATCCTGTCGCCGCCGCTCGGTCACGTCGTCGGCGAGGATCTCGAGACGGTCCTCTCCGCGGTCGTCCGACACGACGCGCGCAGCGAGACGCACCACGATGAGGCTCCCGTCGCGCCGCTTCCATCGCGTTTCCATCCACTCGGGATTCGCGGCGCCGGCGGCCGATCGCAACGCCGCGAACTCGTCCGCCTCGATGAAGACCTTGCCGGCCAGATCGAGTCCGACCGTGGTGTCGGCGTCCCCGTAGCCGAGCATTCGGGCTATCGCGTCGCTCGATGAGAGGACTTGCCCGTGCCTCGACACGGCGCAGATGCCGAGTCCGGCGCGAGCCATCGCCCATTGGAGGCGAGACGTCGCCTCGCCATTGGATTTCTCGAGCTCGTTCACGTTAACCGGTGGATTTCCGTGTTAAGTCGTCTGGGCAGCGTTCTCAGGCGACCAAATATGACCACAACCCGTCCCGACGGGTTAGTAGGAGCATCGAACCCCGCCGTAGGGGGATCTCGCGCCGCCGGTGTCTTGCCCATATACTTTACACGTCAACTGATGACTAGCGTGCAATACACTCAGCGAGTGCCTTTGGAACAGACCGTAACGTTCGAACGGGAAGCGATTCCGTGGATCGACGACGTCTACCGTTTCGCGCTCTCCCTGACGCGCGACGAGTCGGATGCCGACGACGTCGTTCAGGACACCTTTCTCCGCGCGTTCAGGTCGTGGCACACCTACCTGCCGGGGAGCGACTGTCGGCGCTGGCTGTTCACCATCTGCCGAAACGTGTTTCTCCGCTCGCGCGAGCGGGCGCGGCCCATGGTGGAGCTGGAGTCCGGCGAGCTCGATCTCGCCTTGATCGGCTCGCTCCACAATGAAGGCTCGCGCGACAGCGTCGAAAGCATCTTCTCGAGGCTGGATCTCGCGCCGGCGATCGCCGCCGCGCTCGCGACCGTCCCCGAGCCATTCCGCTCGACGCTCGTCATCGTCGACGTCGAGGATCAATCCTACGAGGCCGCCGCGGAGATGCTTCGTGTCCCGATCGGGACGGTTCGCTCGCGTTTGTTCCGCGGGCGCCGGCTGATGCAGGAGCAGCTCATGACGTACGCGCACGACGCGGGCTTCGCGTCGTCCACGACGCCGATCGATCAGCGCCGAATCGCCTGAGTCGTTGCGTCCGCGGCGCTAGGCCGTGGCGACGGGTTTCCAGACGTGCTGTTGAACCGGATCGTGGCTCACACCATTGAGTGTGAGTCGCGTCTCGGCGACGATGTCGGGCCCGAGCGAACCGGCGACCGAGCAGTAGCGCTCGAACGACAGGTGGATCGCCCGCTCCGCGTGCTCGGCCTCGATCTCGGCGCCATCGATCACGAATTCCATTTCGAGGCGCATGATCCGGCGCGGATAGTCGGGCCGCCGGTGCGCGGTGATCTTGACCGAGAGCTGCTCGACCGGCGTTCTGCGCTTGGCGATGATGTCGATGACGTCGAGGCTCGAGCAGGTGGCGATCGCGTTGAGCAGCGTCTCGACCGGACCCGGCGCGCGCTTGGCTCCGCCGTCGATGAGGTGCGTCCGTCCCGCCGGTCCGGCATCGAACGACCGGTCGCCGCGCCACGTCGCCTCGCTGCGCGTGATGACCGGCGCGGTCGACCCGGTGGTCGTGGGCATGTCGCCGATCGACGAGCTCGTGCCAGCTGGTTCCGGAGAGGCCGGGGACATGGGTTTCGAGAATCCTTATCGTTCGATCGGCGCGCGGACGGCGTTGCCCCACTCCGTCCAGCTGCCGTCGTAGTTTCGAACCTTCTCGTAGCCGAGCAGATAGCGGAGCACGAACCAGGTATGGCTGGACCGCTCGCCGATGCGGCAGTATGCGATCACGTCGTCGGACGGCGACAGTCCTTGCTCGTCCTGGTAGATGGCGCGCAGCTCGGCGGCCGACTTGAATGTCCCGTCGGCGTTCGCCGCGCGGGCCCACGGGACGCTCTTCGCGCCGGGGATGTGACCGCCGCGCAACGCTCCCTCCTGGGGGTACTCCGCCATGTGCAGCTTCTTGCCGGTGTACTCGTCCGGCGATCGCACGTCGACGAGCCGCCCCGACGAAGCGAGGTGTACTTCGACGTCGCTCCTGAACGCGCGAATCGGCGCGTCATCGCGCCTATCGGCCGAATAGGACGAACGCGTCCGCGCCGGCGGCGCGTCGGTCGTCATGGGGCGGTTCTCCTTCTCCCACTTCACCCGTCCTCCGTCGAGGATCTTCGTGTTGGTGAAGCCGAAAAGATGGAACACCCAGAGCGCGTACGCGGCCCACCAGTTGTTCTTGTCGCCGTAGAAGATCACGGTCGTCGACTGGTCGATGCCGTGGGCGCGGAGAAGCTCCTCGAACTGGCGCGCGCCGATGTAGTCTCGGACGAGCGGGTCGTTGAGATCGGCGTGCCAGTCGATCTTGACGGCCCCGGGGATGTGCCCCGTGTCGTAGAGCAACACGTCTTCGTCGCTTTCGACGATGCGGATGTCCGGGTCGCTCAAATGCTCGGCGAGCCATTGCGTGCTGACCAGCGCGTCGGGATGTACGTAACCCTTGTCGGCGATCGAGACGTCGCCGACGGCCGCGGTCGTGGTGCTCATCGTGTTTCCTCCTGCGCGGTGCGTCCCAATTGTCGAGAGGCGGGACGCGGTGATACGCGAAACATATCCCCCACCGACCCGCGCGTTCGCGCGTTCAGAGTGAAACGGCCCATCGCGCGACGGTGTCGGCGATCGCCTGCCATCCGGGCTCGAGCGGCATCATGTGGCCGTGGCCGAGCACCGTCTGCATGGATGCGTGGTAGAGCACCGCGATCTGCCGGCAAGTCTCGAGCGGCACGAACCGGTCGTCGTCCGCCGCGACCACGAGCGCCGGGGCCCGCACGCGCCGGTGGTCCACCGGTACGCCGCTGATCGACATCTCCTTCGCCGCGCGGCCGCTGTCGGGGATGAACGTGGCGATGACCTCGGCCTGCTGGGACTCGGGGATGTGGTTGAGAACCACTTCCTTCAAGTCTTCCAGTGTCGGGGCGACGACACCCGACCCATAGATCGCCGGAAGGTACTTGAGCTGCCGCATGACCATCTTGAACGTCATGAACCGAATTCCCTTCGGCGGGATCGGCGCGAGCATACCGATGCCCTGGGCGAGCCCGCGTTCGGCGAGGCACTGCGCGATGAGTCCGCCCATCGAGTGGCCGATGACGATCGGCTTGTCCAGATGTCGGGCCACGGCCGCGGCGTCGGCGACGAAGTCGGTGATCGAGGTGCGGCCGAGATCGACGCCGGTGCCGCTCCCTTCGCGCCCCCGCAGGTTGACGGCGTACGCCGGCATGCCGCGCGCGGCGAAGAACGGCACCCATTCCGCGAAAACCGAGGCGTTGGCGAAATAACCGTGGATGAACAACACGGCCCGCCGATGCGCGTGCGGTGGTCGCGAATACAGAACCGACAGGTCGGCGATGCGGGCGGAGTCGGGCATCGGGCCGGTAAGTTACTGCGCTGTACCTTCAGGGACATGCCCAAAAACGTTCCCTTGCCGCGCATGGACCCGTATTCGCGCCACGTGCTGATCTGCGTGGGCGCGTTTTGCACTCCGGATTCGCGCGGACGGGCCTTGTACGAGCAGTTGCCGGCGCTTCTCCAGCGCGAAGGCCTGCTGTTCGGCCCCGGCCGCGTGAAGCGAGGAGAGACGCCGTGCCTCGGGGTCTGCGCGGGCGGCCCGATCGTCGTCGTCTACCCGGAGGGCGTCTGGTATGCGGGCGTCACGCCGGAGCTGCTCGAGCGAATCGTCGTCGAACATCTGCGGGATGGCCGCGTCGTCGAGGAGGCGGTGTTCCATCGACTCGGCGACTGACGCGGCGTTGCAGCGCCGTGACGGCGACACTAGCTTGCCTCGCTCGCGTCTCCGGATTCCGCTCCCGCCTCAATGGACAACCTTCCCAGCACGCGGCGCATGCTCATGGATCGAGCGCGCCGCTACCTGCTCGACCAGATCGAGACGGAACCGCGGCAGCGTCCTGACGACTCGCCTCCACGTTTGACTCTTCAAGCCCTCGAGAAGATCGGTATGTCACGCTCCCGCGAACGCATTCTGGAAAACCTCGACGAGATGTACAAAGAAGCGTTCGACCGCGCCAAAGTCACCGGTGACGATTCGCAGATGGCGGCTCTCGATTTCAGCTATCGGCGCGAGCAGCTCTACTTCGAGATCCTGCTCGACGTGCGCGACGCGCTCGAGCGGCGGCCGGGCGGCTGAGGCTCACCGCGGTTCCCGCTCGCGATCCTTGGCCCACACGAGCGACGCGATGATGGAAATTCCCAGCACCGAGATGATGATCGCGAGCGAGAGCGCGATGTCGATCTCGATCCAGCGCTCGGTCAGCATCTTGAATCCGACGAACGTGAGGATCAGCGCCAGCCCGTACTTCAGCAGGTGGAATCGGTTGACGACGGCCGCGAGCAGGAAGTAGAGCGAACGGAGCCCCATCACGGCAAAGATGTTCGACGTGTAGACGATGAAGGGATCGGTCGTCACGCCGAAGATGGCCGGAATCGAGTCGATCGCGAACACGAGGTCGGTGGCCTCGACGAGAATCAGGACGAGCAGAAGAGGCGTCGCGAAGCGGCGGCCGTTCTCGACGATGGTGAAGCTCGCCTCGTGGTACCGCGGCGAAAGCGGGAGCACTCTCCGCAGTCCGCGCACGAGGCGGCTCTTCTCGCCGTCGAACGCCTCGTCGCGACGCACGGCCATGCGGATGCCGGTGACGACGAGCAGCCCGCCGAAGACGTACAGCACCCAGTGAAAGCGCGTGATCAGCGCCGAGCCCGCGGCGATGAACGCGCCGCGCATGACGAGCGCGCCGAGGATTCCGTAGAAGAGGACGCGGTGCTGAGAGCTCTTCGGCACCCGGAAGTACTCGAAGATCAGCACCATCACGAAGATGTTGTCCGCGCTGAGCGCTTCCTCGATGACGTAGCCCGTGAGGAACGTGAGGGCGGAATGATCGGCCGACGACGAAGTGCAGCCCGGCCGCGAACGCGAGGGCGAGACCGACCCACACGGCGGTCCAGATGCCCGCCTCTTTCGCCCGCACCTCGTGCGCGTGCCGATGAAACACGCCGAGGTCGAGGGCGAGCATGACGAGCACGAACGCGATGAAGCCAACCCAGAACCAGATGTTCACCGGGACCATGTCGCGCGAAAGCTACCACGGGAGCCCGGTCCGGTTCGCGGCGAATCAGGATGCCGCGTTCTCGCCGTTGGGCTCGGGGCGCGCGCCGAGACGCATGTGCAGACGCTCCCGATACGTGCGTGACACGCGCAGCTTGGCGCCCGTGCGCAGGACCGCGATCGCGTCGCCGGCGAACCACGGCTGCACCTCGACGATCCGGTCGACGTTCACGATGTAGCGCCGGTGGATTCGGATGAACAGTCCGGGATCGAGCTGCGCCTCCATCGCCGTCGAGGTCGATCGAAGCAGATGGTCGGCGGGTCCGACGTGGAGCCGGACGTAATTGCCGTCGGTTTCCCAGTAGTCGACATCCGCGGTGCGCACGACGCGCAGCGTGCCATCGACCTTGATCGCCACCCGATCGAGGTAGCTGGGGCCGTTGGTCTGGAGCGCCGAGACGTATTCGGCGATCAGCGCGCGGATGCGCTCTTCGTCGCGCTTGGGCTGCCCCGCCGCAACGCGCGACTTGGCGCGCGTGAACGCCTCGCGAAAGCGATCCGTATCGAAGGGCTTGAGCAGATAGTCGACCGCCTGCACCTCGAACGCGCGAAGCGCGTAGCGGTCGAACGCGGTGACGAATACGATCGCAGGCGACGCCTGCCCGGCGATCGCCTCGAGGACGCCGAACGCGTCGAGGTCCGGCATCTGAACGTCGAGAAAGAGCAGCTGCGGCTGGAGCGCCGTCACCTGCTCGACGGTCTCGCGTCCGCCGGCGCACGCGGCGACGACTTCGACCTCGCCCGTCTCCTCTGCCAGGCGCACGACCCGCCGCCGGGCAACGGCTTCGTCGTCGGCTACGATGGCGGTGAGCATCTCAGGCCGTCCGTGTGAGTTCAGGTGCGTAAGCGCCGCTCTCGCGCAGCGCGGCCGCCGCCGCGTCGAGGCGCCGCCGGCGATCGTGCGTGACGCCCTGCGGATCGGCGCATTCGAGCGCGACACGCAGGTAGTCGGCAAGTCGCGCCAGCTGCCGCTCCGTGGTGGCCGGGTCGTGCCGCACCGTCGCGGCGATGCCGTCGAGCGACTGCAGGAGAATCGGGGGAATGCGCCGCAATTCGGCGGATCGGTCGTTGGCGAGCGCGAGCTCGTGCTCGAGCGCCGATGTGTCGGCCTCGCGCTCTCGCAGCCACTCGGCGAGAACCGCGCGATGCGCGATCACGACGAGCACGGCGAAGATGCCGAGGTCGACGACCAGATTCGACAGGAAAGTCGACGACCAGACCGGCGCGGACTGTCTGGTCAACAGCCGAAGAAGCTCGATGTGCACGACGGTGACGACGAACCCCGCCGCGGTGAGCGCCAGGACACGCAGCAACGCGCGCGGCCGCCGCACCGGAAATCGCCGCACGCCGCGCAGTACCAGCGGCGTAAGCAGCGCCCACAGGAAGGCATTCGTCAGGTCGAAACCGACGAGCGACCGCCACGTCGTCTGGTCCAGCCGGTGACGCACGAGCAGATAGATGTAGCTCTGCTGAATCCAGATCCCCGCGCACACGCTCCAGACGAGCGCGAGTCTGGCGGCGGGATGCATGAGAATCCTGGGAATTCGCGGCGGCGTCGACGCACCCGGCTCCGAGTGCTGGCGAGTATCCGGCGCCGCCCCATCGGCCCGCGCCGGCGTCCGACGCGCGCGGGGCACGCGAACCTCCGCCGTGACTCCCCCTCCGCTCGATCCGTCGAGAAGACGCAGCCGATCGTCGCCGTAGAGGATGGAAAGTCGCTCGCGCACGTTGGCGAGACCGATGCCGTGGCCGGGGCGCGCCGCGCGGGCCAGCCCCACTCCGTCGTCGGACACGCGCAGCACGAGCTCGTCGTTCTCCACGGCGGCCCGGATGCGGATCGTCCCGGCGGCACTGCGCCCGGCGAGCCCGTGACGGATGGCGTTTTCCACCAGCGGCTGCAAGACGAACCGCGGGACGAGGCAGTCCACCGCCGGGTCGCCGATGTCGTACTCGATCGTGAGCCAGTCGGCGAATCGCACGCGCTGAATGTCGAGATACGGCTCGAGCGCGATCAGCTCTTCGCCGAGCGTGACCTCGTCGGCGCGCTGCGCGAGGGCGGTTCGAAAGACGGCCGACAATTGGTTCAACACGAGCGAAGCGGTCGGCGGCGCGTCGTAGGCGAGCTCGGACACGGCGCCCAACGAATTGAAGAGGAAATGCGGCTGGAGTTGCGCCTCGAGATAGTCGAGCCGCGCGCGAGTGAGTGAATGCTCGAGCCGCATCGTCTGCCGCTGCCGGTCGGCGAGCGCTCGGCGGACGATGAGCGCCTCGACGACGGCGACGACCGCGGCGTAGCTCACCAGGTCGAAGTCCGCGTACGCGGAGATCAAGCTCCACATCGGACTCATTCGCGCCGCTGGATTCAGAATCGGGAGCAGCCAGCGCGCGAGCGCCGCATCGACCCACGCGGCGGCCAACAAGAGCGGCAGATGGAGCGCGATCAGCGTCCACAGGTTCGCCGACAGCCGCCGCGCACGCAGATGCCACGCCGCGATGATCGCGCTGAGGACCGTCCAGAGCAGCGCGATGCTGGCGTCGATCTCGATCCAACCGCTCCGGCTGAAGCCGTTCTTCGGCGCGAGAGCGATACCCATCGCGGCCTGGATCTGATAAAAGGCGAGCCAGGCGGAGAAAAGGAGAATCGCGGAACGAAGGCGGCGCATCAGGGGAGGCGGGAGTTGACGGCGGCTGAGAGGTCCTAGTTCCCGCCAAACTACCATCCGGTCACCGAGGCTGCTGCGGCTTGCAGGATTGCGGCCGTCGCGGAGTCCACGGCGATCCTGGATCCGGAGCGCAGCGTCAACGAGGAGGGCAAGCCGATTGGCGTCTTGTGCACCAGAACGGCGTAGATCGCGAGCGCGGACAAGTACGATCCGGCGGTCGACGCGTGGAGACCGTCGGAATAGAGCGCGAGCGTGGGACTGCGTTGCCAGGCGGCCTGCCACGCCGACGCCGCCGGTAACAACACGCCGCCGACGTCCGACGCGGCGAGCGTGTACGACTGAATGGACGCGGGAAAATCCTGAAGACGATCGCTCGTCGGCCACACCGAGAAGAGCGCCGGCACGCCGCCGGATTGGGCGATTCCGGAAGCGAACAGCTTGGTCGACAGGCGGAGCGTGTCGCGGTTGACGGAAACCGACGATGGGCCCTGCTGCAAGACGACGAACTTCCATTTTCCACTCGCGATCTCGCCGCGCGCCGTGCCGCGTCCCGTCCCCTCGTTCCAATGATCGATGAGGGCGAAGTCGGGGAACGCGACCGTCTCGACGGCCAGCGAGTCGCCGCGCGACGCCGCTAACGCTTGGACGATGCCCGGAACGTCGTTCACGTACGTGAGGCTGTTGCCGACGAACAGGATCGGTGTGCCCGCGCCGGACAACTGCGGCTCGGTCGTGCCGGCGGACAGGCACGCGACGAAGACGCACGTCGAGATCGGCGGTACCCGGCGCAGATGGCGGGTCAACGAACGCGGCATCACGAGTTGATGCTGGCGACAGGCCTGGCGGGTGGCGAGCCTCGCGTGACGAGCCGCGCTCCGCGCGACGGCAGCGCCACGTCGGCGGGGCGAACCGAACGCGGCCGTCGCTCGCGTTGCGCAATCGAGCGCGTCTCGGTAAGAACAGGCGATGCGCCCGGCGCCCGCGCTCCCCACGACGCTCGTCGTCGTCAACGCCCGAATCTGGACGGGGGACCCGCGGCGTCCGTGGGCGGACGGTCTCGCCATCGCCGTCGATCGCGTCGTCGGAGTCGGGTCGAGCGCGGAGATGCGGAAGCGCGCCTCGGCCGAAACGCGCGTCGTCGACGCGCACGGCATGATGATCGTGCCGGGCTTCATCGACTCGCACGTCCATTTCCTCGAGGGCGGCTTCGGGCTGTCATCCGTCCAGTTGCGCGACGCCAGGACGCCTCGCGAGCTCGTCGACCGCATCGCCGCCTACGCGGCGACGGTTCCACCCGGCACGTGGATCACGCACGGCGACTGGGACCACGAGCGATGGGGCGGAGAACTGCCTCGTCGCGAATGGATCGACGCCGTGACGCCGTCGCACCCCGTCTGGGTCCGACGGCTGGACGGGCACATGTCGCTGGCGAACGGCGTCGCGCTCGCGGCGGCCGGAGTCACGAAAGAGACGAGCGATGTCGCCGGCGGGACGATCGTGCGCGACGAGCACGACGAGCCGACGGGCATCTTCAAGGACAACGCCGAGTCGCTCGTCTCACGCGCGGTACCCGCTCCATCTGAAGACCAGGAGGATCGCGCGCTCGACGCCGCGATGCGATACGTCGGCGAGCGCGGCGTCACGTCCGTGCATCACATGGGGACGTGGGCCGACCTCGCGGTATTCGAGCGGGCACACCACGCGGCGCGGCTCGGCACGCGCATCTACGCGGCCGTGCCGATTGCGACGTGGGAGCGCCTGCGCGACACCGTCGCCGCGCGCGGGTCCGGCGACGCATGGCTCAGGATCGGCGCGCTCAAGGGATTCGTCGACGGGTCGCTCGGCTCGCACACGGCGGCGATGTTGGAGCCCTTCGACGACGCGCCGAGCGACTGCGGTCTCTTCGTGAACACGCCCGACGATCTCTATCGGTGGACGTCGGGGGCCGACCGCGCCGGACTGCACATGATCGTTCACGCGATCGGCGACCGCGCGATCCGGACGCAGCTCGACATCTTCGAGCGGGTCGCGCGCGAGAACGGTCCGAGGGACCGCCGGTTCCGCATCGAGCACGCGCAGCATCTCTCACTGTCCGACATCCCGCGGTTCGCCGCGGTCGCGGGGGGCGTCATCGCGAGCATGCAGCCGTATCACGCGATCGACGATGGACGGTGGGCGGAGCGTGTCATCGGCGCCGAGCGGGCGAAGTGGACGTACGCGTTCCGGTCGCTGCTCGATGCGCGGGCGCGGCTGGCATTCGGGAGCGACTGGTTCGTCGCGCCTCCCACCCCGCTCGAGGGGATCTACGCCGCGGTGACGCGCCGCACGCTCGACGGCGCGCATCCGGCCGGATGGCACCCGGAACAGCGTATCACGGTGGAGGAGGCGCTGCGTGCGTACACGAGCGACGCCGCGTACGCCGCGTTCGCCGAGCTCGACACCGGGAAGCTGGCGAGCGGCATGCTCGCGGATTTCGTGATGTTGGACCGCGATCTCACGCGCATCGCGCCTGAAACGATTCGTGACGCGGTCGTGGTGATGACCGTCGTAGGCGGTCGCGTCGTGCGATCCTCAATTTGATTGTAATTGGAGAGTCTCAATGATTCGTCGAGTCGTTCGCGCGCGGGCCCGCATGTCCGCGACGTTGCTGGCCATCGCGATGCCGATCGCTCCCGTCTCCATCGCGGCGCAGCAGTCCGGCGTCGAGTTCGACGTGAAGACCGTGATGTCGGCGAGCGGCGGGATGAGCGGGGTGCTCGCCGGGATGACGCCGGGCTATTCGGGGCACGGCTTCGCGCTCGGCAGACGATTGCGGATCGACATCGTCGACGGCGCCCTGCCGCCGCTGGCCGACAAAGGCGACTACCTCCTCTTCGACTCGACCGGAATCACGGTGGTGCGTCCCGGCAAGAAGGAGTTCGTGCCCATTCCGCTGGACTTCCCCAACAAAATGCTCGAGCAGATGCAAGCGATGGGGATGACGATCACGCTCGCCGACCTGGCGTTCAAGTTCGACACGCTTCCCGGCATCGACACGATCGCCGGCTTTCCGACACGCCACTACAAGCAGACGGTCGGCTACACGATCACGATGGACGGCATGGGCGTGAGCCAGCAGATGAAAAGCCAGGCGACGAACGAGTACTGGATGGCGACGGTCCCCGGTCTCGGCCTGAGCCCGCTGCAGCAAGCCGGCCAGCTCGGCGGCGGCAATCAGAGCATGAGCGCGCTGCCGCAATTCAAGGAGCTGGCCGCGAAAATCGACTCGGTCTCGCGGCGCATGACCGGCTCGGCGCTGCGCGTCAGAGCGACGACCAGCTCGGATGCCGCCGGCGCCGGCAACGTGGGGCTCGACATGACATCGGAGATGTCGAACGTCAAGCGGGCGACGGTGGCCGGCGGCATCTTCGTCGTGCCGTCCGACTACGCGCGCGGCGCGTCGCCCTTCCCGTCAGGCAATTAGAGAACGCTAGAAGCGGGCGATCTCCTCGCAGGCGCGCTTGACGTCGTCGACCTGCGGGAGGATCGCGTCCTCGAGGCGCGGCGCGTACCCGACGAACGTGTCGGTGGACGCGACCCGCTTGACCGGCGCGTCGAGCCACGGAAAGCAGTCGTCGGCGATGCGAGCGGCGATCTCGGCGCCGTAGCCCCAGGACAGCGAATCCTCGTAGACCACGATCGCGCGGTTCGTCTTCTTGACGGACTCGTAGACCGCGTCCTGGTCCCACGGCGAGAGCGACCGCAGGTCGATGACCTCGACGGACAGCCCTGCCTCGGCGAGCTGGTTGGCCGCCGCGAAGCGAGCGCTGCACCGTCGCGCCGTACGTCACGACGGTGACGTCGGTCCCTTCGCGCACGACCTTCGCCTTGCCGAAGGGGATCATGAAGTTCGGCGCCCGGATAGGCGGCCTTGTTGTACGTCTGCCGGTAGAGATGCTTGTGCTCGAGGAAGAGCACCGGGTCGTCGCAGCGAATGGCCGTCCGGAGCAGTCCGTTGGCGTCGAGCGCGGTCGCCGGGCACACGACGCGGAGCCCGGGCGTGTGGGTGAACAGCGACGCGCCCGTCTGCGAGTGGTAGACCGCGCCGCGGATGTAGCCGCCGTACGTCGTGCGCACGACGACCGGCGCCGAGAAGTCGCCGTTCGAGCGCCAGCGCATCGTCGCCATCTCGTCGCGGATCTGCATGAACGCCGGCCAGATGTAGTCGAAGAACTGCACTTCGACGACCGGCTTGAATCCGCGGAGCGCCAACCCGATGGCGCGTCCGACGATCGTCGCTTCGGCCAGCGGCGAATTGTAGACGCGCGCGGCCGCCGAACTCCTTCTGGAGGCCCCACGTCACCTTGAACACGCCTCCCTTGCCCTTGACCTTGCCCACGTACTGCTCGCGCGACACGTCGGCGACGTCTTCGCCGAAGATGAGTATCTTCTCATCGCGCCGCATCTCGTCCCGCATGCAGGCATTGAGAAGATCGACCATCGTCGTCTCGTTGCCCGAGAACTGCGGGTCATCTTCCGTGTCGAACTGCTCGCTCGTCGGGTCGACGTCGGGAGAATAGACGAAGCGCTCGACGGTCTCCGGTCCCGGTTGCTCGGCGGCGAGGGCCACGTCGGTCGCGGCGAGCACCGCCGCGTCGGTCTCCTCGCGGATCCTCTCGAGCTGCGCCTCGGTGGCGTGTCCCTGCGCGACGAGCCAGGCGGGGAAGGTCGTGAGCGGATCGCGCGCCGCGTCCGCGTCGCGCTCCTCGGGCGGGCGGTACATGACTTCGTCGTCCGACTGCGAGTGCGAGTACGGACGAATGACGTGGGCGTGGACGAACGCGGGGCCTTTGCGCTGGCGCGCGTAGTCGACCGCGCGCTGCATCGCCGCGTGGCTCGCGACGAAATCGCAACCGTCGACCTCTTCGACGTACAACCCCGGGAACGACGCCACGAGCTTCGAGATGCTCCCGCCGGCCGTGTTGACTTCCACCGGGACGGAGATCGCGTAGCCGTTGTCTTCGACGAGGTACACGATCGGCAGCTTGAGATTGCAGGCGCCGTTCAGCGATTCCCAGAACTCGCCCTCGCTGGTCGTGCCGTCGCCGGCGGTGCACAGCACCACTTCATCGGCCTCAAACCCGTCCTTCATGCCGAGTTGGCTCGCGCGCAGCACGGCTTCGGCGGAACCGATCGCTTGGAGGAACTGCGTCCCGGTGGGCGACGAGGTCGACACGATGTTGAGCTTCTTGTGCCCCCAGTGGCTCGGCATTTGGCGGCCGCCGGAGTTCGGATCGCTCGCGGCCCCGACCGCCGAGAGCAGCATCTCCTCCGGCGTCATGCCGAGCTGGAGGCAAAGAGCGCGGTCGCGATAGTAGAGGTAGAACCAGTCGTACGCCGGTTTGAGCACGAGTCCGGCGGCGGTCATCACGGCTTCGTGGCCCGCGCTCGAGATCTGGAAGAAGATCTTGTTCTGGCGTTTGAGCTGTAGCTCGCGATCGTCGAGTCGCCGCGACAAGTACATCGTGCGGTACGCGTCCACGAGCTGATCGCGCGTCAATCCGGCGGTCTTGCGCTCGGCTTTGGTCGTTGTGGCCATGCACGGAAAATAAGCTCCAGCGTGGCTTTAGGAGAGCCGCGGCGCGAGCGCGCCCGATCGTGCTCGGCGCTGGCACCCGATCTGCGCTAAGAGGAGCAGGCACATCTCGAGACAGTGATGATCAAGCGCAGCCCCGCCCATTGCACGTTTTGTGACATGATCCATGGCGCCGCTGAAGTGTCGATCTGCCATGAGGATTCGCGGGCGATCGCGTTCATGGACGTCCAGCCCGTGAACAACGGGCACGTTCTCGTCGTGCCGCGCGACCACTACGAGTCGGTCGCGGACATACCACGGGACCTGGCGCTCCACCTGTTCAAGCTCACGATCGATCTGGGTGCCGCTATTCGGCGGGTTTCGGGCACGGAGGCGCTGAACATCGTCGTCAACAGCGGGACGGCGGCCGGCCAGGACGAGCCACACTACCACGTCCACATCATTCCGCGCCGCGAAGGCGACGGATTCGACATCCCGCTGCCGTTCGGCGGTTCGGCCATGCCCGACCGGACGATCCTCGACGCCTACGCCGCCCGCATCATCGCCGCCTTGCGAGATCCGGTCACCGCGGCCGCGATGGACCGCAACGTTGCGATTCCGGTGTTCGAGGAGTCAGGCCCTACGAGGTCAAGTTCAGAGCGCGCCGACAGGAGCCACGTTCGTGGGCCAACGTCACAGGCCGACGGGTGGCAGCCGCGTGAAGGCGCGCACGGAGAGGTCGTCCCTGAGTCGTCCTCAGAGTCGAAAGAACCAGCCAGCGACGAGTAAAGTCGCACGGCACAGTCGTGGCCAGGCGGATCACGTCTCTCTGCCGCGGCTCCCACGCGGATCGCGTCCGAGAAAGAACGTGTCCGCCGGCCGCCAGAAGAGAGCCATCAAGCGCGCGGCGATGCGAGACTGCGACCGTCGCTGCGTTTACTGCGGTTCACTCCTCGAGTTCGACGCGGCGACCCTCGACCATGTCCATCCGCTCGCCCACGGCGGCGCGCACGCTCCCGGCAACGTCGTCCTCGCGTGCGCGCGGTGCAATCGCCTGAAAGGTGATCTGTTGCCGACTGAATTCTTCGCGCGCCATCCATGGGCGGGACTCAACTTCATCGCGCACGCGCGCGCCGTACACCGCGCGCTGAAACGCTGTGCGAAGCGCGCCGTGAGCCTCGCGTTCGCCCGCGCCGAGCAGCAGGTCGCCTAGTAGTCCACGGGGCGCAAGTACGATTCGCCGATCGCCGTCGGGCTGAGCATCGCCACCGTCGGCAACCGCCGCTTCCAGTGCGTGCTCGCCACGCGTCGGCGAACGATCTCCACTTCCTTTGCGTCGAGCCCGCGCGCGACGAGTTCGTCCGGCTGAAATCCCGCGATCAGCCAATTCAGGATTTCGTCCGCCTTCTTGTAGCTGATGCCGAAGTCCCCCTCGTCGGTCTGACCGACGACGAGGTCAGCCGTCGGCGGCTTGTCGACGATCACGTCGGGCACGCCGAGGTGTCGAGCGAGGGCCCACACCTGCGTCTTGAACAAATCGCCGAGCGGATTGATCGGCGGCGAATCGTCGGCGTGCCACGTGAAGTAGCCGAAGAGCCGCTCCGTCTTGTTGCCCGTGCCGAGCGGAATCGCATGGTGCTTCGCCGCGAGATCGAACAGTGTGATCATGCGCATCCGGGCCATCACGTTCCCTCGGCGTCCGCCATCCGCGTCGGGTTCGTGACAGAGGTAGCCGTCGACCGCCGGCGTGATGTCGATCGTGCGCGAGTCGATGCCGAGCGCGTCGATGACGAGCTGCGCGTGATCGAGGCTCTCGCGACTCGACGATCGATACGGCATCCGCACGCCGATCACGTTCTTGGGCCCGAGCGCGCGCGCGGCGAGATACGCGGTCACGGCCGAGTCGACGCCGCCGGACACGCCCACGACAGCGTGCTTGAACTGGCGGCGCTCCATCTCATCACGGATGAAGTGCACGAGCCACTGCTCCGCGAGCGCCGCGTCGATCACGAGCGGCGCCGGCGGCTCGTGACTGGTGGCGCCCACTTGGATGACTGGAAGCTCGCGGGCCCCGCTCGGCTCCCGCGCCTCAGCCGCGGGCGAATCGTGGCGCGCCGAATCGTCCGGCCGCCTCGCCGCGGGATCGAACTCGAGCGTGGCCGGCGCGCCGGCTAGAATGTCGTCGAGGTTCCGCTTGAGATGCGGCACCATCGTCTCGAGGTCGGCGATGAGCGGCATGTCGGTGCGCGCGCGCGTGCAGTCGGACAGATCCAGGCTCACCGAGAGAACCGACTCGTCCCACAGGGGGGCGCGCGCCCGGATGTCGCCTGATGGTCCGGAGACCAGCGATCCGCCCGGGAAGACTTTGCCGCCCTCACTTCCCACCAGGCACGACAGTGAGACGAACACGCCGTGCTCGTCGGCGATGTCGCGAATCAACCGGTCCCAGCGGCTCACACTCGCCGGACCCGGAACCGAGTCTCCCTTGGGCTGAGTTCCACGAGCCGGGGCCGCGGCGCATACGAAGATGATCTGCGCCCCGTCGAGCGCGGCGATCGTCGCGGTGAGGCTGTGCCACGCGTCCTCGCAGACGAGCAAGGCTGCTCGCCCCCACGGCGTATCGAACGCTCGGACCTCGCGACCCCTTTCGACGAAGCGCTCCTCGTCGAACAGCCCATACGTCGGAAGGAAGACCTTCCGATGAACGTGCGCGATCTTCGGCTCGCCCGCGCCGAGTGTGACGTAGATCGCACTGTTGTAGAGCTTGTTGTTCCATACTTCGTAGAATCCGAGCGTCACGTCGATAGGAGCCGGCGATGTGACGGCGCTTCGGTAGACGGCGTCGAGATCCGCGGCGAGCGTTCCCGCGGTGACGGCGCTGTCGCGAACGCCGCCCTCGAGGAAGTACCCGGTGAGCGCGCTCTCGGCCAAACAGAGCACGTTCGGTCGAGGTCTGAGCTGGTCGACTTGGGCGAAGACCGCTTTCAGCCGCTCGAGATTGCCGCGGTAATCGCCTTTCCGCGGCTTGATTTGCGCCACGGCGAGGTGGACGAGCGGGGGCATGATAACGAAAGGTAGCGCGCCAAGAACGAGGTGGGCGAGATTCCGTCTCTACGGGGTAACAGGAAACTGCACAGACACAATGGCCACATGATGTTGACTCGTCCTTCCCCGGCGGCCGCCTCGCGCGTCCGTACGCTCACATATGCGCTCATCGGCGCGGCGCTGGCGACGCCGGCGCGCGCTCAGGACACGACGCCCAAGACCGGCGAGGCGTGGCAGATCATTCCGCTCGCCCAGTCCACGCTCGTTTACGCGCACGACTCGTCGCTCATCGGCGAGATCGGGCGCGAGATGCGGACGACCATTCCGATCAAGTCGATCCCCTGGTACGTCCCGAAGGCCTTTATCTCGGTCGAAGACCAACGCTTCTACGAGCATGACGGGGTCGACGTCCGTGCGGTGCTGGGCGTGATCAAAGGGAAGATCCTCAACGAGAATCGCGGCGGCGGGAGCACCATCACGCAGCAGCTCGTCGGATACATGCACCCCGACCTCATCGACCGGCGCGAGGTCAGCGGCACGGCGGGCATCTCTCGCAAGCTGCGCGAGCAATCGGCCGCGCGTGAGATGGAGCGCCACTACCCGAAGGACACGATCCTCCAGGCGTACCTCAACCAGATCAACCTCGGACGCGGCTGGTTCGGCATCGAGGCGGGATCGCGCCATTATTTCGGACATCCCGCGTCGCGACTCACGCTCGCGGAAGCCGCGACGCTCGCCGGATTGCCCAAATCGCAGCCGTACTACGACCCGATCGGGCATCCCCAGCGCGCGAAAGACCGGCGCAACCTGATCCTCCAGATGATGGCGGACCAGCAGTACATCACGCAGGCGTTGGCCGACAAGACGAAACTCGAGCCTCTGGTGACGGCGCCGAACGGCGGCATGTCGGCCGCGGCGGGCTACTTCGTGGACGAAGTGCGCCACCAGGCCGAGCGCGCGGGAATCCCGGTGGCCACCGGCGGCTACAAGATCTACACGACGCTCGATCCGG
Organism: uncultured Gemmatimonadaceae bacterium; assembly: GCA_963736315.1. Taxonomy (GTDB): domain Bacteria; phylum Gemmatimonadota; class Gemmatimonadetes; order Gemmatimonadales; family Gemmatimonadaceae; genus JAQBQB01. The sequence goes on from CAVTOB010000003.1 coordinate 2,030,231, forward strand.
CACTCCAGCGGGCGGCGGTCGATGCCGTCGTCGACGGCACGAACAAGATCGAGGCGCAGAAGGGCTACAAGCATCTCACGCAAGCGCTCGCGAAGGGCAATCAGACCGACTACCTCGAAGCGATGGCCGTCGCGATGGATCCCCGCACCGGCGACGTGCGCGCGCTCGTGGGTGGCCGCAACTATCAACGCGCGCCCTTCGACCGCGCGATCACCGCACTTCGCCAGCCCGGCTCGTCGATCAAACCGATCGTCTACGCGAAGGCGGTCGAAGACAGCATCTCGGCCAACACGATCGTTCCCGACACCGCGCTGAAGATTCCCCTCGTCAGCGACCCGGATCATCCGTACGAGCCATCGGAGATCGATGGGAAATTCTGGGGCTTGAACACGTGGAAGGGCGGTGAACCGACGCCGATCGCGATGACGATGCGCGAAGGGCTCGTTCACTCACGCAACATGGTCGCGATCCAGTTGGGCATGCGCGTCGGCATGGACTCGGTCTCGGCGCTCGCGCAGCGACTCGGCATCACGACGAAGATCGATCCGGTGCCGGCGAGCGCGATCGGCGCGTCGTCGGTGCACCCGATCGACATGGTGACCGCTTACACGGCGTTCGCCGACAACGGCGCGGTCGTTCAGCCGCGCTTCATCACGCGGATCAACGACGCGTCCAATCGCGCCGTATACGCGCGTCCCGCGTCGACGGCGCAACAGGTGCTCGACCCCCGCGTGGCGTTCATCGTGCGCGACATGATGCGCGACGTCGCGGAGAGGGGAAGCGGCACGGCCGCGCGCAAGGCGGTTCCCGACAACGTTCCGGTCGCCGGCAAGACGGGCACGACGAACGACAACCGCGACGTGTGGTTCGTCGGGATGACGCCCGACGTCGTCGCCGGCGTGTGGCTCGGCTTCGACCAGCCGAAGACGATTGCGAAGGGCGCGGTCGGCGGAGGGCTCGCGGCGCCGATCTGGGGCGAAATGATCGGCAAATACTACCAAGGCCGCTCGACGAGCGGTTGGGGTCCGCCGCCGGACGGCCTCGTCTACGCCGAGGTGGATCGCACCACGGGCAAGCTCGCGACGGCGGCGACGCCGTTCGACATGCGGTACACCGAGTACTTCATACCGGGCACCGAGCCCGAAGAACTGCGGAACAATCCGTGGAAAGTTCCGCAGTGGGGCCCGCTCTTCACGCCGCCGACGCGCGTGATCGCCCCGGTCCTTACGGGACGATCTGCTCCTTGACCGCGTTGTTGTAGAACTTCTCCAGATCGCCGCGGAGCTTCTTCATCGACGGTTCGTCGATGTACATCATGTGCCCCGCGTTGAACTTCCCGACGGTGATGTTGTTCTTCGCCACCTTCGGGTCGACTGACATGTGCGACAGCGTATACTCGACCGCCCAATACGGCGTCGCCGCGTCGTAGTAGCCCTCGGCTACATACAATTTCATATAGGCGTTTTTGGCAAACGCGCGCTCGAGATTCGGCACGACCGTCGCGTACGAGTTCTGCGGATAGTTCCAGCGCCCGATGCCGCCGCCGAGGATGTAGTACGTGTCCTCGTTGCGATAGTTCAGCTCCCGGCGCGTGTAATCGGTGAGCACCGGTGTGAAGGTGTTGCGGATGCTGATGTCGCTCGGGTCGCCGACGCCGGCGCCGCCGCCGCGTCCGCCGCTCAACGGCGCGAAGCCGGTGAAGCGGCCGTCGAGACGCCCGACCGTCTCGTGCTGGTCGCGCATCAGCTCGGAGTCGAACGTCCCGAGCGCGACGCGCAGGTCGTTCTGGTCGATGATCTCTTTCGACAGGCCGGTGAACCGCGCCATCTGATCGATCGTCGCCTGGCGTTCCGCGCCCGTGAGCTTGTTCCCCTTCATGAGCGCCGCGGCGTACTCGTTCACCGACCATTTCTCCGCCGCCGCCGTGACTTCTTCGATCGACTGCTTCTGGAGATCCGCCGGAAGCTTTTTATGGAACCAGGCCGTGGCCGTGTAGGTGGGGATGAAGTTGATGAAGCCGATGTCGTTGCCGCGCACTTGCGACGAATACCCGAAGTTCAGAACCGACGAGAGGAGCACGACGCCGTTGAGCGCGATGCCGTCATCGGCGAGAAGTCCGGAGAGACCCGACGCGCGGGTCGTGCCGTAGCTCTCACCCGCCAGGAACTTCGGCGAACCCATGCGGTCGAAGCGCGTGAGGTACAAACGAATGAACTCGCGGAACGAATTCAGGTCTTCATCGAGCCCCCAGAAGCGCGCGCCCAGGGCCTGCGTCGCGGCTCGGCTATAGCCGGTGCCGACGGCGTCGATGAACACGAGGTCCGTCTGGTCGAGGAGGGTATTCGGATTGTCCTCGAAGCTGTAGGGCGGCGGCGGGGCCGTTCCGTCGGCGTTGAGCTTCACCTTCTTCGGGCCGAACGCGCCGAGGTGCAGCCAAACCGTGGCCGATCCGGGACCGCCGTTGAACGCGAACGTGATCGGGCGCGTCGTCGGGTTCGCGCCGTCCTTGGTGTAGGCGACGTAGTACATCCCGCCTTCGACCGCATCCGTCTGCTCGTTGCGAATCGGGAGCATGCCCGCGGTCGCCGTGTAGGCGATCGTCTGGCCGCGAACGTTGACGGAGTGATGGGTCGCCGTCGGCGCCATTTCGGTCATCGCCACGATGTCGCGTGTCGCGGAGGTCGTGGTTCCGAATCCCGGTCGTCGCGCTGCACCGCCGGCGGCCGTATCGCCGGCCGCCGGACCGCCAGCCTGAATCGCTCCGTTCTGACCGCCGCCACCGCCACCGCCGCGACCGCCGCCACCGCGTTGAGCGATCGCTGATGATGCCGGGATAGCGAGGATCGCGAAGAGAACGCCGAGCGCGACGCGCGCGCGGCGTGGCGAGAGACGTGTGCTTCTCATGCTGGCAGACTCCGAGAGGTTGGGGCGGCTCCGGGGCATTGAATTGGCCGCCCAACAATTTGCACGACGGGCCGGTGCCACGCGAGCGCGGGGCGCACGCGCCCTCCGTCGCTGAGACCGGCTGCCGGCACGGTCTCACTTGACGAAAGAAACAGAGAGCCGGTGACCGGGCGACTTCAGCCCGATCACCGGCTCAGATCGTTGTGCGAATTCTTACGCGACTTTCGCCGCGTCCTCCTCCATTAGCGCCGGCGAGGCCGCCGGCTGCGCGGCCAGCGGCACGAGCGCGACAGCGAACACTTCTTCGAGCGTGGCAACGCAGTGGAACTTGAGCTGGTTGCGCACGTCCTCCGGGATGTCCTCCATGTCCGCCTCGTTGTCCTTCGGGAGGATGATCGTGGAGATCCCCGCCCGATGGGCGCCGAGCACCTTCTCCTTCACGCCGCCGATGGGCAGCACGCGTCCCCGCAGCGTGATCTCGCCCGTCATCGCCACGTCCTTGCGGACCGCGCGTCCCGACATCGCGCTCACCAAGCGCCGTCGCCATCGTGACGCCGGCCGAGGGCCCGTCCTTCGGAATGGCGCCCGCCGGAACGTGGATGTGCACCTCGATCGATCCGAGGCGATCCTCGGGAATCTGCAGCTTCGATGCATGCGTCGCCGCGTACGTCATGGCGGCACGCGCCGACTCCTTCATCACGTCGCCGAGCTGGCCGGTGAGGATGAGCGACACGTTCCCCCATCCGCTCACTTGCGTGCGCTCCTCGTCGGTCGAGCGCTGGCCCGCGCCGAACATGCGGCGGATCGATGCCTCGACGAACATGATGTCGCCGCCCGCGGGCGTGTAGTACATGCCCGTGGCGACGCCGACCTCGTTCTCCTCGGCGGCACGCTCCGGGTGTACCCGCGGACGGCCGAGCAGTGCGCGTACTTCCTCGGCGTCGATCTTACCGTCGGCGAGCATCGTGGTCTCGCCGGCGGCGATCTTCCGCGCGACTTTCCGTGCGACGGCGCCCACCTGCCGCTCGAGCTGGCGGACGCCCGCTTCGCGCGTGTACTTGCTGATGATCGCCGAGACCGCGTCGTCGGACAGCGCGACGTTCTTGCCGGCCAGCCCGGACTCCTCGATCTGACGAGGGATGAGGTACTTCTTGGCGATCTCCGCCTTCTCCCGTTCCGTATAGCCGGCGAACTCCACGACCTCCATGCGGTCGAGCAGCGGACCCGGAATGTTCTGGATGAAGTTCGCCGTCGCGATGAAGAGCACCTCGCTCAAATCGAACGGTACGCCGAGGTAGTGATCGGTGAAGTTGTCGTTCTGCGCCGGGTCGAGAACCTCGAGCAACGCGCTCGCCGGATCGCCCTGAAACGACACGCCGAGCTTGTCGACTTCGTCGAGCAGGAAGACAGGATTCTTCGTCCCGGCCTGCTTCATTCCCTGAATGATTCGGCCGGGCATGGCGCCGACATACGTGCGCCGATGGCCGCGGATGTCGGCTTCGTCGCGCGCGCCGCCGAGGGAGACGCGTACGTACTGCTTGCCGAGCGAGCGGGCGATCGACTTGGCGATCGACGTCTTGCCCACGCCCGGCGGGCCCACGAAGAGAAGAATCGGACCCTTCGCCATCGCCCGAGCCTTCGCTTCCTTGGCGTCGGTGATCTGCCGCTCGCCGGCGTGCATGCCGGCGAGTTGAGGAGTCGCGTCTTCTTTCGTCGCCTTGAGCTTGGCGATCGACATCTCGCCGGTCTGCTTGAGCTCATCTTCCAATTGCTGCCGCGCGCAGCTGGCGGACGGCGAGGAACTCGAGCACGCGATCCTTCACGTCCGGCAGGCCGTAGTGGTCCTCGTCGAGCACGGTTTGCGCGCGCACGAGGTCGAGGTTGTCGTCGGACCGCTCGTTCCACGGCAGCTCGGCGACCCACTCGAGATAGGTGCGAATGACCTGCGCCTCCATCGACTCGCGGCCCGATCGCTCGAGACGTCCGAGCTCGCGCTCGACTTCTTGCCGCGCCTCTTTGGGCAGCTCGAGCTTGTCGAGCTTTTCGCGGAGATCGCTGATTTCCTTCGATTCGTCGTCGTCGCCGAGCTCTTTCTGGATCGCCTTCATCTGCTCGCGCAGGTACATCTCGCGCTGGCGCTCGCCCGAGCTCCTCCTGGACCTGCGACTTGATCTCCTCCTGCGCCTCGAGCATCCCGATCTGCTTCTGGACCTGGACGAGCACGCGACGCAGACGTTCCTCGACGCTCAACGTCTCGAGGAGCCCCTGTTTCTCCGGTGGCTGGACCTCGATGTAGCCGGCGACGAGGTCGGCGAACCGGCCGGGGTCGGTGACAGCGTCGAGGACCTGGTGTACGACCTCCTCGGGCAGTCCGCGGCGTTCACCGAGCTCGGCGGCGCGCTCGCGGAGCTCCTTGTGGAGCGCGACGAAGGCCGGATCGTTCTCATTGACCGGCTTCATCTCCTCCACCGGCATCACGACGGCGCTGAGGAAGCCCTCGGTGGTGTTGAACTGGAGCGAGGTGGCCCGCTGCTCACCCTGGAGGAGCAGCTGAACGCCGCCCAGGCCGCGCTGGATCTGGCCGATGCGGGCGATGACCCCCATGGAGTACAGGATGTCCGGCGCGGGTTCGTCCGTGTTGTCGCGCTGAGCCACGGCAAAGACCAGCCGCTCACCCTTGAGGGCCGACTCGATCGCGCGAAGCGTACCCGGCCGCCCGGCGGCGATGGGCGCCGTCAGCCCCGGGAAGATGACAGTTCCCCGGAGGGGTAGCACTGGAAGGGTCTGGCGAGTTGCCATTGTTTGGTCGGATGTGGGAACGTGCAACGAGCGACGCGGAGCGGCTAGGCCCGGCGTCGCACACGGCATTCCACTATGCATGCGGCGCGCTTTGGATTTCCGTCAGGGTGGCAGCGTCAGCCGCCGGTTCTGGCGCACTGGAGACAAGAATCGGTACTACGACTGCCGGTCCGGCGTATTAACCCTCCTAATCTTTCCGGAAGTTTCGCCGTATGCTAAAATGCTTCACTGCCCCCCATCCACTTCGCCCCGCTAAAGCGAGCTAATCGCTTGTCCGAGCCCGTTTCACCGCAATCGGATACAGAGCTGCGCTCGCTCGTCGAGCGTGCGCTCAATGCCCACTATGAGCTGGACAACGAGATTGGGCGCGGCGGCATGGGCGTCGTCTATCGCGCCAAAGATCGGCGTTTGAAGCGCACGGTCGCCATCAAAGTATTGCCGCCTGAATTGGCGTTCCGCAGCGAAATCAAGACCAGGTTTTTGCGCGAGGCCGAGATGGCCGCGCAGCTCAACCACCCGAACATCGTCGACATCTACGCCGTCGACGAGCAGGGCGGCATCGTTTTCTTCGTGATGGCGTACATCACTGGCGACAATGTCGCGAAGCTGCTGCACGACCATGGCGCTCTCCCGATCGACCAGACGCGGCGAATCCTCCGCGATGTAGCGGATGCGCTTGCTTACGCCCATGAACGCGGCGTCATCCATCGCGACATCAAGCCCGACAACATCCTGATCGACGCCGACAGCGGCCGACCGATGGTCACCGACTTCGGCATCGCGCGCGCCGTCAGCGAGGGCGAGACGCGGCTGACGGCCACCGGGATCGCCATCGGCACGCCGACTTACATGAGCCCGGAACAGGCGGCGGGCGAGCGCGCCATCGACGGCCGAAGCGACCTCTACTCGCTCGGCATCCTCGGGTACCAGATGCTGAGTGGCGAGCCGCCGTTCGTCGCCAACAGCACGCCCGCGATCCTCGTCAAGCACGTCTCCGAGCGGCCCGTCCCCATCGAGCAGCGACGCTCCGACGTGCCGCCCGATCTGGCGCGCGTGATCATGCAGCTGCTCGAGAAGGATCCGGCCAACCGGTTCCCGTCCGCCGGCTCCGTCGTCGTCGCTCTCGACACCGGCCGCATGCCGGCGTTCGCGAGCAGCGGAAACATGGCGGTCACGAACGCGGCACCCGCGTCGAGCGCGCCGATCGCCGCACCGCAGCCGGGATATCCGGTCGGCGCACAGCAGTCCGGGTTCGCGCACCAAGCGCCGACGGCCGAGGAGTACCGCCGCTGGGAAGCACCGGAGGTCGTCAGGTTCCGTAAGAAGGTCGCGCCGTATTTGTTCATCAATGGCGTGCTCGTCGTGCTCGACGTCACCGCCGGCGTCGATGTGCTCTGGATCCCGGTGATCTGGACCATTTTCATGGCGTTTCGCTATTCGCGTCTCTGGTCCGACGGGTACGACTGGCGCGACGTTTTTCGCCAGCCGCGCGACCGCGACCTGATCGACGTGGCGGAAGACGCGATCACGTACACGCGATCGATGTTCAATCGCGACAAGCGCCGCGCGCTGCGCGAGGAACGCCGCAATCGGATCACCGGCAAGGCGAATTACGCGCAGGGAAACGCAGGCGCGCCCCAACTTCCGCCGCTCGCGATGGACGACGTGGCGCGCGCCGCGGGAACGTTCGGCGATCGGATCCATCGCGCCGAGCGCGATCGCAACGAGATTCTCGCGCTGCTGGAGCGCATGCCGTCGTCCGAGCGCCAGCGGATTCCGGACGTGGGCCGCTCGGCGACCGCGCTCGCCGAACGCGTGCGCAACCTCGCGCTCGCGCTCGCCGACATCGACCGGAGCGCCGCGGCGGGCGGATCCGAAGCGCTCGAGGCGGAGATTTCGCGCCTCGAGAACGCCGCGAACCCGCTCGATCAGAGCGGGAGCGACGAGCGCGTGCGCCGCCTCGCGTTCCTCAAGCGACAGCGTCGCGCGATCGCCGAAGTCTCGGCGAAGCGCGGGTCGATCGCCGCGAAGCTGGAGACGTGTCTGGTCGCGCTGCAGAACATCAAACTCGACCTGATCCGTCTCAACGCGGGCTCGCAGACGCCGCAGCACATCACGTCGTTGGCGATGGACGCGCTGAACCTGGCCGACAGCGTCGACACCGCGCTCTACGTAGCGGACGAAATGCGCACCACGGGATCGAAACAGGCTCGTCCCTCGGCGGCTCGCTAACACGGCGCGGTCGATGTGAACGACTATCTGCGCGACCGACTCACCGTCGCGGTCGGCACTCAATACCAGATCGAAAATGAGATCGGGCGCGGCGGCATGGCCGTCGTGTATCGTGCGACCGATTCGCGGCTGCACCGCACCGTCGCCATCAAGGTTCTCCCGCCCGACATCGCGTTCAACGAGGCCGTCCGAACGCGGTTCATCCGCGAGGCGCAGACCGCGGCGCAGTTGAGCCACCCGAACATCGTTCCGATCTACAGCGTGGACGAGGTCGGGAGCGAAAGCTCCGCGGCGGGCAGTCTGGCTTTCTTCGTGATGGCGTACATCGACGGGGAGAGCCTCGGTCAGCACCTGGCGCGCGAGGGCGCATGGCCCGTGGATCAGACCGTGCGGGTCCTGCGCGAGGTCGCCGACGCGCTGGCGTACGCGCACGCGCGCGGCGTCGTGCACCGTGACATCAAACCGGACAACATTCTGATCGACCGTGCGAGCGGCCGGCCGATGGTCACGGACTTCGGGATCGCGCGCGCCAAGGCCGGCGAGACGCGCATCACGGCGACCGGCGTCGCGGTCGGCACGCCCGCATACATGTCGCCGGAGCAGGCGCTCGGCGAGCGCGAGGTCGACGGACGCAGCGACCTCTATTCGCTCGCCGTGGTCGCCTATCACATGCTCAGCGGCGACACGCCATTCAAGGCGGTGAACACGCCGGCGATGCTCGTGAAGCACGTGTCGGAACGGCCGCGCCCGATTCGCGAGCGGCGGCCCGACGTGCCGGCCTATCTCGCGGTGGCGATCGACCGGGCTCTCGCGAAGAAGCCGGAAGATCGCTGGTCGGACGCGGCCGAATTTCGCGACGCACTCGCCGGCGCGCAGGCGTCGCACCGGCGCCGGCAGGCGTGGACACCCCCGTCGTCCCAGATTCCTTCGTACCCCGGAGGGGAATCGCGAACCGGCCCTCCGGCGGCGTCGTCATTGGCGGTTCCGGCGCAGACTCCGGCGCAGCCGCGTCATTTTCCGCTCCCCCCTCCGGGAATCAGCCGGAAGGAACTGCGCCGCTGGTACAAGGCGCAGCGGAACCTTCTGCGCGCCGAAGAGCGCGCCGCGTTCGACCGCGAGATCCGCGTCATCGGGATCAGCCTCGAGAACTACAAGCGATTCGACGAGCGTCCGCTCGATGAACGGGTCGACGCGTTCCGCCGCAGCGTGATGAGCTGGATGGGGTGGAGCGGGGTGTTGATCTTCATCAACGCGGCGATCACTCAGGGACCGCCGTGGTTCCTGATTCCGAGCGGGTTGATGTTCCTGAACGTCTTGCGGCACGGCACGTCGATCTGGTCCGACGGGGTCGGCCCGATCGACGCGTTCAAGAAGGGAATCCGCGCGAAGCTGCGCGCGGAGCGCGGCGCCGCCGAGGTGCAGAAAGGAATCGCCGCGCCGCCACCGCCGCCGCCCGCGCCGCCGACGATCGAGCAGCTCGCGGCCCAGCTCGCGCCGGCCGACGTGCTCGCCGGCCCGTATGGCGACGCGATCAAGCGCGCGGCCGCCGACCGCGCGCTCATGCGCGACATCACGAGCAAGTTCGGCGCGATCGAGAAGGAGCTGATCCCGGACATCGGACCGACGGTGGACGCCTTGGCGGGGCGCGTCGCCGCCGTGGCGTCGACGCTGCATCGTCTCGATGCCGACGTCTCCGGCGCGTCGCTCGGCGCGTTGGACCAACGGCTCGCGTCGCTCCAATCCGAACCGGACACGCCGGAGCGCGAGCGGCGCGAGGCGCTGCTCCAGCGCCAGCGGAACTCGCTCGCCGACCTGCTCGAGCGGCGCGGGGCGCTGTCCGGCCAACTCGAGAGCGCCGGGCTCATGTTACAGAACTTGAAGCTCGATCTGCTCAAATTCCGATCGTCCGGACTCGGCTCGCAGATGGAAGACAGCACCAGCGCGACGCAGGAAGCGCGCGCTCTGTCGCGCGACATCGGCCACGCCGTCGAGGCGGCCGACGAGCTGCGCAAGCTCTAGCGGCGCAGGAGCGCCGCGATCGCGTCGGCGACTTGGCGGGGCGTTTCTTCCGGCGTGAAGTGGTGGCCGTCGGCGATCACGTCGAGCGTCGCGTCGGGAATCCGGCCGGCCAGCGACTTCGCGGTGTCGAACGGCAGCACCCGATCGCGGCGTCCCGACACGACGGCCGCCGGGATGTCGAGCGACGACAGGCCGGCGTGCACGTCGCGATCGTTCGTCGAGAGTCCCTTGACGTGTGCCGCGAGCGCCAGCGCGCCCTCCGGACCGGTGAACGGCCGCATGTAGATGTCGATCGAGCGCGCCGCGCGGACGCGATCGCCAAAGCCGCGTTCCACCTCGCGTCGAAGACGAGAGAGAAGAAAGGCGGCGGGTACGAGCGGCGCCAACGCCACCAGCGCGCGCGAGACGCGCAGGCGGGCAATTGGCCAGCGGTCGAAGGCGATGCTGTCGATCAGGCCGAGGTGCGACACGCGCGCGGCGTGGCGCACGGCGATGCACTGCGCGACGCCTCCGCCGAACCCATGCCCGACGATGCACGCGCGCTCGATGCGCAATTCGTCGAGGAGGGCGACGACACGATCGGCGTGCGCGCCCGCGTCGACGGCGCGCGACAACGGACGATCGCTGCGCCCGTAACCGAGCAGATCGAGCACGACGAGACGGTGCCCCGGCGGCATGAGCGAAACGACTTCGCTCCAGACGTGGCCGGACGTTGGGAATCCGTGAATGAACACGACCGGATTGCCCGAGCCGCGCGTGCCGGCGGCGTAATAGTAGAGCCGCGCGCCCGACAGATCGATGAACTCACCGCGCACGCGTCAGCCCGTCCGGCATGGGGGGGCGGGGAAGATGCTCGGGCCTGTTCGAGAATGCTAGTTAAGGTCGGAGCGGGCGGGCAAAAAAGAACGCGGGCCGTCGATGGACGGCCCGCGCTTTCTCGATCGGTGAAACGCGCGACGACTAGCGAGGCGCCGGTCCACCGCCGCGACGTCCCTGCGGGAACGCGGCCATGATCTTGTCGAACTGCGCCTGCTGCTCGGTGGAGAGCAGGGCCTTGATGTCGGCCGTCTGCTTCATGCGCATTTCGTTCATCTTCGTGCGCGCATCGGCGTCACCGCCGCGGGCCGCTTCCATCAACGGTGCCATCGCCGCGGCGCCCGCCTTCTGGATCGAATCGGCCTTGGCGAGGATCGCCTCGGAGACCTTCATCGAATCCTTGAGGACGGCCATGACGCGGTTTCCACCGCGGCCGCCACCGCCGCCGCCCTGCGCCTGACCAACGCTGGTCACGGCAAGGACCATCACGGCCACCATCATCGCCATCCGGGTCATCGTCTTCATGTTTCTGCCCCCAAAGAGTTGTGGAGATACTTCGCCGTGCGTGCATCAGACCGCGATCCCGCGTGTACACCTACCATGCGACAGGATGGCGACATCAGCGTCGGGTGCGCCATGGTCCCGCGCATCGACAACCATTGTGAGCGCAACGCGTTAGTTGGCGCCCTCTAGCGCAAAAGCTCAAACCTGCTATCCTTACGGCCCCAAACGCAGGATGATCCTCGTTCCCAGCGCCGACGCTGGCCGGGTACTGCAGGCTCGGACTGAGCGACCTTCGTGACTCTGCCGCCCCTCCCCAGCTCGCCTTCGTCGAGTACCACGCCCGCGCCGCTGCCTTCATCCGCAACGCCACTGACTCCGGCTGCGGCGCCCCCGTCACCTCCGGTTTCGTTCCCGATTACGTGGCTGTTCGAGCACGCATCGGCACCGATCAAATTCCGATCTGTGACGGAAGTCGCAAAACCGTTCGGCGCGATCACGGAGCAGATCGCATCACTCCCGTTTACGTACGAGCCGGCATTGACGTTGGCTGTGATGCAGCAGGCGGATGGGACGTGGAATCACGCAATGCTCTCGATCCCATCTTCTCGCGGAGAGCACTTCGACGGCATCGGTACCATCACCGCCGTGCGACGGTTGCTCGAGTACGGATGGGACAAGGACACGCCGCCGCTGACGCACGCGCGCCGGATTCTGTTCCGGCTTCTCGCCGAAGACGACGATCCCGAATACCTGTTCGAGTTCGGTAGCAAAGGAACCATCGACGAAGATCTCGCGCGACGCTCGCGCGCGATACTCCGCGAAGCGGCTGCGGCCGCCTTGGCGCAAGCCGGTTACGAGGGAGATCCTCGACTGCGCGGCGCCGCACGGCGCATCCTCGAGCGCGTCGTCGCCTACCTTCGCTCACCGCTCGCGCAGAAGCCGTTCGTTCGCGTCGGCAATCAGCACGTGCTCGCCGCCGAAGCCGCTCCGCCGTCGATCCACTTGCTGTTCATGCTGGCGTACATGCCCCTTTTTCGCACCGAGCATCACGATGCGATGGAGGCCATCTATCAGCACCTGTCGCAGCCGCTCCCTCGACAGGAAGGCCTGCAGCTCGTCGGCAAGAAGCCGACGGCGCAGCCGCAGCTCGTGCTCGGCGACGTGCTCCCGAATCGCAACGCCGCCGACGACGACGTCGCGCTCGCCATCACGTGGCTCGAGCTCATGGCGCGCCTCGGCTATCTCCGACGGAACGACAACTGGAGCAAGCTCTACGAGCGGTTCCTCGACGATCGCGACGAGCATGGCGTGTGGCATCCGCACAAAGGCATGTCGGCCGTGCGCAGCTCGAATCCGTACCTATGGCCGCTCTATCCGCTCGAGGATCATCTCGCCGGCGACGAGCGATGGACCGACGTGACCTTCCGACTCGGCCTGATCGGCCGGCTCGCGGGAAGAACGATCGAGCTCGTGTGACGCGCCCGCTGTCCCCGGCCGAGATGTTCCCGGCCGGCCACGAGAACATCGCCGTCCGATTTGTGACGCTCGTCACACAAACGCGCGTTCGAATACTCGAAAGCGGATTCTCGGGCGATGTCGACGTGGTCATGCTCCACGGTTGGGTGGCGTCGGCGTACTCCTTCCGCCACCAGCTCGAGTCGCTGCCCGCGCTCGGCGGGCATTGCTTCGCCGTCGACCTCCGCGGCTTCGGGCTCTCGGACAAGCCCGCGGCTCGGGATTCCTATACGCTGGATGCATACGTCGCCGATCTCGACGCGCTGCTCGACGAGGTCGCGTCGCCGCGCGTGGTGCTGATGGGACACTCGATGGGGGGCGGGATCGCCCTCGCGTACGCGCTGTCGCGTCCCGATCGCGTGCGCGCGCTCGTGCTGTTTTCTCCGACCGGAATCGCGCCCGTCGCATTTGCGACGATCCCGCGCTTGATGCCGCGCGCCCTCGCGGCGCGGGGCGGCGGGCATCTCGTGCCTCGGTGGGGCGCCAGGTGGATTCTTCGGAACCTGGCGTTCGCCGATGCGTCTCGCGCCACGGAGCGAGACGTGGACGAGTACTGGGCGCCGACACAGCTGCCGGGGTTCGCGCTCGCGGCGCGCGCGTCGGCCGAAGAGTTCGACTGGCGGCCACTGAGCCAGGTGCGGCTCGAAGGGCTCGCGGCCCCGAGCCTGGTGATAATCGGCCTGAAGGATCGTCTGATACGAGATGCTGGTCCGGCCGCAACACGCATTCCGGGCGCGGTCGTGCATGAGCTGGACGCCGGCCACGTCCCGCACGAGGAGCGGCCCGCCGAGACACATCAGCTCGTCGCATCGTTCTTGAACGCAGTGCGTCGCGCTGGCTAGCGCTAAGTCTGATAAGGAGTTAAATTGAGGGTCGAAGTGCTGCGGCAGGGGCCTCTTCGGAGGCCGCCAGGAAGGTCGCGGCGGTGAGGAGCGACGCGCACTTAGGTGCGCGGGCCGCAACGCCCCTCGCTTCGTGGAGCTGGCAGCTCCGCGATATGGCGCCGGCAAAGTGCCGGCACAATATGGCGCCGGTAAGAGTACCGGCACGAGTAGAAGCACCAGTCCCGGGAAGGCCCCGGGTGCGCGGCCCTGGTGCGCGACAATGGAACCCATGGCAACACACACAACTGAAGTAGAGCAGGCGGCAGCTTCCGAAACTCGGACATTCGACGAGCTCGGGCTGTCGGCGGAAGCGCTGAGCGCGGTCCGCGACGCGGGATATCTGAATCCGACGCCGATTCAGGCGCAGGCGATCCCGCTGATTCTCAAAGGGCGCGACGTGATGGGACTCGCCCAGACCGGAACCGGCAAGACCGCCGCGTTCACACTGCCCATCGTCGACCGGCTGTTAGAGGGCCCCCGCAGGACGCGGGCTCTGGTGCTCACGCCGACGCGTGAGCTCTGCGTCCAGGTCGAAGAAAGCGTGCGAAAGTACGCCCGACACGCGGAGCTCGGCGCCGCAACGGTGTACGGCGGCGTGCCGATCGAGCCGCAGCAGAAGCGATTGCGCGCCGGCGTCGACATCGTCGTCGCGACTCCGGGGCGGTTGATCGACCATCTCGAGCGGCAGAACGTCGTGTTCGACGATCTCGAGGTGCTGGTGCTCGACGAAGCGGATCGCATGCTCGACATGGGATTCGCGCCGCAGATCAACCGGATCGTCGAGCAGATTCCGAGCTACCGGCAGACGCTGTTGTTCAGCGCCACGATGCCGCCGGAAGTCGAGGCGCTGGCGCGAAAGTATCTGCGCAAGCCGGTCGTCGTGCAGGTCGGGCGCCGGTCGCAGGCCGCCAACACGGTAACACATGCCGTGTTTCCGGTGCCGAAGGAGCGGAAGAGCGCGCTGCTCGCGCGTCTGCTTCGCGAGGATCGCCTCGATTCCGTACTGGTCTTCACGCGCACGAAGCACGGCGCCGATCGTGTGGTGCGCCATCTCGAGCGCGACGGCATCGAATCCGCGGCGCTTCACGCCGACAAGACGCAGCCGCAGCGCGCGCGGGCGCTCGAGGACTTCAGGAGCGGACGCGTACGGGTGCTCGTCGCGACGGACATCGCCCAGCGCGGTCTCGACATTTCGGGCATCTCGCACGTGATCAACTACGACGTGCCGCAACAGGCCGAGGATTACGTCCACCGCATCGGGCGAACGGGGCGCGCGGCGAAGGAAGGCGACGCATTCACCTTCATGTCTCCCGACGAAATCGCGATGGTGCGACTCATCGAGCGCGTGATCGGTCAGCCGATTCCGCGGATTTCAGTTCCCGGATTCGATTTCGGAACCGAGGCGGCGGACTAAGTTCGACGCCGGGCTCGTACTGGGGATCGAGTGTGGCGGGATATCGCGACACGAACGGATTGAACTGAAAACGAACTGAAAAATCTTGAGGAACTGCGATCGGGAAGTCACCCGAGGCAGTTCCTCACGTTTTTCATCCGTTTGTTTCCGTTTTCATCCCGTTTGTTTCCGTGTTCAAATCGTTGATGTCCGAGTGGCGATCAAGGCCGCATCGCCGAGCGGGCCATAACAATTGGGATACGGAAACAAACGGATCAAAAACGGAACAAACGGAGAAAGCTTCTTGGGAACCGCGATCGCGAGGCTACCCTAGTGGCCGCCCTTTTCGCGCGTGATGACGACCAGGCCGACTTCGCCGTTGAAGCCGTCGCGGATGGTCGGGACGCCGGGCGGAGGGGCCCAGGGGCCGCCGTCGACGCGCACGTTGACGCTGTGCATGCCGGGAGCGAGGGGAAGCGCGAGCTCCCAGAGGTCGCGGCCGCGGCGAGTGAGCGTGAGCGGGCTCCAGTCGCTGAAGTCGCCCATGACCTCGACGCCTTCGACGCCGCCGACGCGAATGACGATCTTTTCCATTCCATTTGCGGCGGGGCGCGTCTCGAAGCTGCGCACGAGCACCGTGTGCGGGAGCGAGACCGGGACAGCCGACTTCGAGATCGGGGAGTACGCGAGCTCGAGCCCCGCCATGCCGAACGACCGCGCCGGGAGGCCGCGCAGCGGCAGCGCCGGCTGCCGCCCGCCGCCGGCGATCACGGCCACGCGGTCGCTGAGCCACATCGTGGCGCTCGCCGAGCTCCAACGGCGCGAGTCCGGGGTCACGTCGTAGGAGTCGCCAAAGCGGTGCCCCATCTGCCCGGTGAACTCGATCGGACCGACGTCCCAGCGAACCGCCGCCTCGAGATCGCTGAATCGCGACTGCCGGTCGCAGGCGTCGTTGGCCGAAGACGCCACGCTCAGCGCCTGCATCGCCGCGACCACTCCCACGACGTTGGCCACCGGGGTCTCGGCCGAGCATGAGAGCGCCGCGCTCACCGTGTCGTGGAGCGCGGCGATCTTGCTGAACGAGAAGTTGGTGAAGGTCGTGGTGAACGTCGCGATGCCGAACTTGTTCGTGACGTCTCCGACCTTGGTCCAGAGCCCCGCGTCCGCCACGTCTGCGCTCGAAACGACCGCGACGCGCCATGGACGAGCCACTCCTCCGCCGAACCACATTCCGCCGTAGTCGTGGAAGAGCACGTGGACCCGTGTCTGGACGTCGACCTGGTCGGTGCCAAGCGAGCGGTCGTCGACCGCTCGGCTGGCGTTGCCGAGCATTTCGGCGCGAACGCCGTAGACGGTCGGCGAGGTGAACGTACCCGAAACGATGCCGTCGGCGATCTGGAGCTGCTGGTCGGATAGAAGCGCGGAACCTCGGGCGCTCAACTTCGCGTACGGCCGCATCCACTCGAACGTCGGAGCGAACCGGATCGCACTCAAGGGAAGGGCGCCGTCGCTGACGCTATACTGCGCCGCCTCCAGCTTGGAGACGATCTGCGCCGCCAGTCGCGGTCCCGTAGGGATCGCAACGAGCAGCGCAGTGGTCAACGTGACGATGGCGACCTTCGGTTCGCGCATATCACTCCGGACGGTTCACTCCGATCCTTCGCGCTCCTGCCCCTCAGGCGGCTGGCCCTTGTTCGGTGGTGCGCGACCGGAAGAGGGAGCTTCTCGAATCCGGTTCTGTAAGGCCGTCCCCGGATTGAGCCCTCTAAGGATGTCCGACTGAACGTTGTTCCACAAGCTCACGAACGTCGCGTCGTCGGCCCCGTCCTGCCACAGCTTGGATATGGCCGAGGATGCGTCTTCGGTGGGAACTCCGCGCGCCATCAGGCTTGCCCAGGTCGTGAACGCCTGGAGGTCGCTTCGGTTCTTGATGCGCGGCCGGAACACGGTCAGCTGCGAGGGCTTCGCGCCGGCCTCGACGACGGCCGCGCCCGCCGCCAGCTCGTCGTCATCGACGTCGCCGAGCTGAGCGCGAGCCACGCGAAGCGCGATCAGCTCTCGGCGGACCGCCGCGACGATCTGGCGCCCGTCGGCCTTCTTGGCGATCCCCTCGTACGCCTTGAGCCGAAGCATTCGGCCGGGCAAGCCCTCGGTGTTCGCGGAGTCGATAAGCAGCGTGATGGCGTAGCTGCTTCCGACGTCGAGTCGGGCAATCCGGTCGGGCTCCGCGGCCTGCGCACGCAACAGGGCCGGGGCCGCGGCGAGCGCGAGCGCCGCCGCGACGTTCGTCGTGCGAAAACCAACTCGAGAAGCCAGACCGCGAGCGAAGGTCACGAAGTCGATCCTCCCCCTACGATCTTTACGGAATTCGTGTGACCGAACCCGTCATCGGGCGCGGAAGGCGCGTTGGGATCGCTGCTCCACGACTTTCCGTCCACCACGTACGAGTACTGATGACGCCCGGCGGTCATCGGGACGACGACGGTCCAAACGCTGCCCGAACGCGCCATTGGCGTGCTCGACACGTCCCAGTCATTGAAGTCGCCGACCAACGTGACGTGCTTGGCCGACGGGGCGACGAAGGTGAACTTCACGAACGTGTCTGAAACCGGGAGCTGCGAGACAGCAGCAACCGGAGGTTGCCCGGCCGTCGGGCGGCCGTCCCGGTTAGTCATCACCGCGCCGGCAAAGACACCGATGCCGACGAGGCCCGCGGCGAGGAGCGTACTCCGCACCGGCGACAGCGTGAGCGAGCGCGGTTCGGCGAAACGATGGAACGCATTGCCCAAGCGGGTGACGAGAGTGCGATGCGGAACCGGCTCGGCGCGGACGGCCGCCATCACGCGATCACGAGCGCCGGCGTCCATGACGACCGGGCGACGCGCCTCGCGGGCGATCCATTCCACGTACGAGCTGTGTTCCGAATCAGTCATTCTTGATTTTCTCCCACCGCTCGCGCAGGCGGTCGCATGCGCGCTTCGCTCGCATCTTCAACGCGGAGACCCCAACGCCAGTCAGCGCAGACATCTCCTCGTAGCTCATCTCTTCGATGTACTTCAGGAGAAACGCCTCTCGGAGCAGCGGGTCCAGCTCGTTCAACACCCGCTGGACGAATTCCTCGTCCTCACCGGTCCATCCTTGCGACCGATCGGGTGCGTTGGCGAGAAGAGCTTCCTCCCGAACGAACACCCGCTCCCTATGGGTCCGGCGTGCAGCAACACTACGACATTGATTTACCAGAATCCGATACAGCCAGGCGCTGAAGCGGTCACGTTCCTGATACCGATTCAACGCGCGGTAGGCTCGGATGAACGTCGCCTGCAGCGCATCTTCCGCATCGTCGCGGTTTCCCAGCATTCGGACTGCAAAACGCGCGCACCGGTCGTAGTATCGGTCGACCAACGCGGCGTAAGCGTCAACGTCGCCTGCCAGCACGCGTTGAACGTCGGCGGCATCGTCGCTCATGTCCTTGCCTATAACCCACCCCCCTCCAGCGAACGTCACATTGCAAACTGCCCAGCCAGAAACCTAAGGGCCGTCACCACTTGGTTCGTCCGAGCCGCGACATAGTCAACGTGTCAACAAATGCTCCTCGACGCACCGTGACTGTGAGGTTCGTCACGCCGAATCCCAAACCGCGCGCGTCGTACACAGCTGAATCCCGATTCGAGCCCAAAACGATCCCGTACACGGCTCGCAGCTGTCGCCGAGCGACTCTGACGCCCCCCGTCCGCACCTCGACGACCCCGCCGGCCGTATCGATCACGACCGCCGCGGCGACTCTCCGGGCGACGGCGGTCTGACGCGCAAACGCGAACTGCCCTCCCAGCTCGGCCATGGCCCCACGGACGGCGGATGCGTCACGCAAAGCGGCGAACCGGGGCGCGACGACGGCCAGGAGGACCGCCATGATGGTCAGAACGATCGTGGCTTCCAGAAGCGAAAACGCCGGCCGGGAAGCGAGGCGGTCGTTGGCTGGGCGTGGCATCCATGAAATTCAGCCTCGCCCGTCGACGCGTGCATCACCAATTTGCTCCGCACCGTACCGCTTCCTTCCACGCCACCAGATCGACCCCATGCGCCCGCGACCAACCCGTCATTCGTCCTCACCGCTTGCGAGCTTCGTCCGGCGTGCCACCGCCGCCGCAGTGCTGTTGGCCGCGACGAGCTGCGCCAACCCCAAGGCTCAGGCAGCGATCGTGCAGGAACTGAACGACGCCGCCTCCGAGATCAGCGCGGTGAGGGGCGATGTCGCTCAGCTGCAGAACGACGTCGATTCGCTCAGGCAGGTGGTCGCGAAGCAGGATACCGTGATCTCGCGGCTCGTCGAAGTGACGCATGTACCGCGATAGGCGAAACGGCCGAATTCCGAAACGACCGAAGGCTCTCTGTTCTCGCTCTTCGTCGGTCTCGGCCTTGGGCAGTCTCGGCGTTCGGTAGTCTCGCTATGCTTCAAGTTTGACCGAACCCGGAGCAACAAGGAGTCGCGACGTGCGCGTGAGGATCGAATACTGCACGATGTGAAACTACGAACCGCGGGCGACCGGTCTGGCCGCCGAGGTTCGCAAGCGCTTTCCCGATGCCGACGTCGAAATGAGCCCGTCCAGCGGCGGGCGGTTCGAGGTTTTCTACGAGGATCAGCCGATTTTCGAGAAGTCGAAACTGAAGCGGCACGCCGCGCCCGGCGAAATCGTTCGGCTGCTGGAGGCCCGCCGCGGCGCGAACGGCTAGCGTACGCATGAGAATCGCGATCTCCACCGGCGGCGGCGATGCGCCTGGTCTCAACGCCGTGATTCGCGCCGCCGTGTTATCCGCGGCCGATCGCGGGTGGGATGTCCTCGGCATCAAGCGCGGCTTCGCCGGACTGATGGGCGAGGACGAAGTGATTCCGATGACCCGCGAAACGGTGCGCGGCATCGCCCACCTGGGCGGCACGATCCTGCGGACGACGAACCGCGGCAACCCGTTTCATTACCCACGCCTGCAGCCCGACGGCTCGATCGTGAGCGAGGATCGCTCCGACGAGCTGATCGAAAACGCGGCGCGGCTCGGAATCGACGCCATCATCTCGATCGGCGGCGACGGGTCGCTCTCCATCGCGCAGAAGCTGTGCGACAAGGGAATGAAGATCGTCGGCGTCCCGAAGACGATCGACAACGACGTGAGCGGCACGATCACCTCGTTCGGGTTCGACACCGCCGTCAACACGGCGATGGAAGCGATCGACAAGCTGCACACGACCGCCGAGTCACACGACCGCGTGATGGTGATGGAAGTGATGGGCCGCGACGCCGGGTTCATCGCGCTGCACTCGGGCGTCGCGGGCACGGCCGACGTCATTCTCATCCCCGAGATTCCGTACGACATCGAGAAGGTCTGCGAGAAGATCGACGCGCGCGATCGTGCGGGCCGGCATTTCTCGATCGTCGTCGTCGCCGAAGGCGCGTTTCCGAAAGGGGGTACGACGTCGACGCTCGGCGAGTCGCTGCCGGGGGAAGCCCGGCGCATCGGCGGGCTGTGCGAACCCATCGCGCGGGAGATCCAGGCGCGCACCGGGAAGGAGACCCGTTCGCTGGTGCTCGGGCATCTCCAGCGCGGCGGCATGCCGACCGGCTACGACCGTCTGCTCGCGACGCGCTTTGGCGCCGCCGCCGTGCGGGCCGTCGCGGACGAGAAGTGGGCGCACATGGTGGCGCTCCAGTCGCCGCACATCGTGACGATTCCGATCAAGGAAGCGTTGCGCGGGCCCAAGCGCGTCGATCCCGCGCACGATTTGGTGCTGACGGCGCGCGCGACGGGTATCAGCTTCGGAGACTGAACGCTGTCTTTCGAGACGTTTCGCTCGTCACTCCATACGGACACCGCATTCCCGCGCGGGTGACACCGGGGGAGTTCCACTGTATACAGTGTTTCCCCCAAGTCGTTGCAATCGTTAGTGTTCCGCTTGCGAAACCGTCGGTGGGGGCTGGCATCGGGCGTGCCCCAGTACGGTTATCGCCACCCGGCTTTTCGGGTAGCGGACGGGGGGAGGAGGCTTGATGAAGCAGGTGCTCGCAATACTCATCGTCGGATTCGCAGCGAACGCCGCGCCGCTCATGGCGCAGCGGACGCCGCAAAAGGACAGCGCGAAGAGGAACGAATCCGCGGTGCCGGCGGAGTCGCGTCCGCCAAAGGGCATGTGCCGCATCTGGCTCGACGGCGTGCCCGCGGCGCAGCAACCCGCCGTGACCGACTGTCCCTCGGCCATCAAGAATCGGCCGTCGAACGGCAAAGTCTTGTTCGGCGACGACTACGCCGACTCGACCAAGAGCAAGCAGGGGGACAAGATCAAGCTGCCGCCCGGAGCCAAGGGCTTCACGGGCGTGAAGCCTCCGGCGATTCTTCCCGGACGTCCACCGGAGTAATCGGTCTCCACGCCGTCGCCGTCTCGCGCGATCCGAGCGGTCCGCGACAAGTACATCCCCGAACACGACGCGTTCGTCGCGGCCGAGCCGCCGACGGGACGCGTCATCGTCATCGCGCCGACGCGCGCCGCCTGCGAGACGATCGAGCTCGCGGTGCACCTCGACATCCAGACTTTTCTGGAGCGGGAACACGGCGCGCGCGTGCGCGAGTTGGCTCGCGGCGGCAAAGGCTTCGGCATCGTCGCGGGCACCGGCACCGGTAAGACGCTCGCCATCCGACCTATCGCCGAAGAGATCCTGCGTACCAGGGATCTGAGAGTCGGCGTGGTAAACCGCGAACGAGAAGCGACGCCCGACACGCCGACGTGGAACGTCATCATCGTCACGACCGGAATCGCCCGTCGCTGGTTCGAGGAAGGCGACATCCTGCCGCACGACACGATCATCGTCGACGAGATCCACCAGACGTCCGCCGAGCTGGAGCTCTGCCTCGCGCTCGGCAAACGCGTCGGCTGCCGATTCGTGTGGCTCTCGGCGACGGTGAATCCGGATTTCTATGCGAGGTACTTGAACTCGGCCGACGTCCTCCAGGTCTACGAGTTCGATCCGGCGCGCGCGGCACAGGTGCGTGTCATTCGAAAGCGGGCGCTGGAGTTCCTGGACGATCGCTTCCTGCGGCAGCTCGGCAAGGATCGCCGGGGCGTGGCGCTGTTCGTCCCCACGCGGCGGGGCGTGGAGCAAGCGGCCGACCACGTGCGTCACGCGGCGCCGCGCATCAATACAGCATTTTATCACGGCGGCGAACCGATCCGAATAATTCGACCGTTCTTGGAGGGAGGGGAGCGCAAACCGTTTTTCCTCGCGATGACGGCGGCCGGACAGAGCGCGCTCAACGTGCGCGGCCTCGACACGGTGATCATCGACGACGTGAAGTTCTTCAACGCGATCGACAAGGGCCGCAACGTCCTGACGCAGGAGCACCTCGGCGCGAACGAGATCTTGCAGATGGCCGGACGGGTGCACGGGCGCGTCGAGGGTGGACGCGTGTTCATCCTCTCGGACCGCGACATCCAGTTCGAGTCGCTCGAACCGACCGAGCCGGAGTTTCAGCTCGCCGGCGACTCGGAGCGCGTGGCGATCACCTGCGCCGCGCTCGGCGTTCGCGCGGACGATCTGGAGCTGCCGGTGCCGTTGGACAAGACTGCCTATCGCCGCGCGCTCGCTCTCCTCGAGGAGCGCGGAATCGCCGAGAACGGGCGGCTCACGACGTACGGGCGCTCGGTCGAAGCGATGCCGGTGGAACGGCAGTGGGCCGAGCTGCTCGTGCACGGCGGCGACGAGCTCCTGCCGACTCTCGCCGTGATGGCGTCCGTGGAGTCGCTGCACCGAATGACGCGCGACGAGCGGAATCTCGACGGCCTCGTGGTACCCGGCAGCGATCACCTGACTGCGTACAACCTGTACGCCGACGCTTATCAAAATGCCGGAAGCCTCGGCACGGTTTACGATCTCCCTCGCCACGTGTTCGACGAGGATCGCATCGAGCGCTGGGCGGAACGGCGCGGCGCGCTGGTGAAAGCGATCGAGGACGCCGCGCTCGGCATGGCGAGCGTCTATCGCGCGATCGGTGTCGCGCTGCCGTCGCGCATGGCGAGGGCGGGCGACGACACGGTGCGCGCGTTTCGCCGCCTCGTCGCCGACATCATGCCCTTCTCGCTCGTGATCGACGAGCAGACGGTGTGGGGCGAAGAGGCGCGCGTCTCGAAGACCAGCGTTTGCGGGAGCTGGGGCGCCATCGCCGGAGACTTGCGCTATTTCGCCGACAGGTTCGGCAACCCGCGCGCGTCGATCGAAGGGACGCAGTTGCCGAGCGACATCGTGCGGGAGTTCGCGACGACGGCCGATCCCGACGTCGTGTACGACGCGGAGCATCGCCGGTCGCCGCTCACGGTGCGGCGGCGCGTCGAGTACCACGGCTTCGAGCTCGAGCGGGACATCGAGCCGATCGATGCATTTCCGCCGGCGCTGGCGGACCGGGCTCGGCGCGTGCTCGCCGAAGCGCTGGCGAAAGGCGAGGCGAAGCATCCCGGCGCGCGGGAAAGTCAGGCGGCGATCGAGTCGGTGCGTGAGACGTATCGGCGCTCGGGCGGCGGCACGCCGCGGCTGAGCTTCGCCGATCTTGCCGCGATGTACGAACGGCAGCTTGCGGACGTGAGCTCGCTCAGCGACTTCCGGCGCGCCCGCGTGTCGATCGACGCCGACGCGATCGTGCCGGCGTCGGTGCGCGAGCGCTACGCCGCGCTGCCGTCGACGGTGTCGTTGCGGGACCGCGACGTCGAGATTCATTACGACGTCGAGGAGTCCGCCGACGGAAAGTCGTTCGGTGTGGCGCGACTGCGAATCCCCGAGAAGGTCGCGCGCAACCTCACCGAGTCCGAATTGCCGGCGCTCGACCGTCCGCTGCGGTTCATCGTCACGCGCGGCGCCCGCGGCGCCGCCCGCGCCTCGACGCTGGAAGAACTGCAAGAGGAGCTCGAGCGTCCGTTCACGCAGCAGGAGCTAGCGGAGATCGAGCGCGCGGACGATGAGCGCCGGCGCGAGCGCCATGAGCGGCGCCGCGAGAAACACGCGAAGCAGACGCCCGGCGATTTCAAGAAGCACCGCGACCACAAACGGGGCCGCCGCCGCCGTTAGAGGCTGACGCTGCCGTCAGCCGTCCACTTGCGCGGTGTAGGTCTCGGTGCGGAAGGCCTCGAACCCGCGGGCCTTGTAGTTCGGCAGCGCGCGCGGCGAGTCGAGCGTGCACGTGTGCAGCCACACCCGATGCGGCCCCAGCGCCCACGCTTCCCTCGCCGCGCGCGTGAGCATCGCTTTCCCGACGCCTCTTCCGACGAACGTCTCGATCAACCCGAAGTACGCGATCTCGACGGAGCCGTCGTCGCGCCGCTCGAGCTCGAAGTAGCCCGCGCTCTCGCCGTCGACGAGGCACTCCCAGACGGAGATCTCCGGCCGCGCGAGGTGCGCCGCCAGGCGTTCGTCGCTCCAGGCATTGCGGTCCCGCCAGTACCAGCGGTAGCCGACCGCGCGATACAACGTGCGGTACGCGTCGACAGCGATCGACGGCCGATGCACGAACGCCACCGACGAATCGGTGGCGTCTAATGAGGGGCGCAGCTGTTCGGGCGATCGCAGCTCGAGATAGGTGCGGACGACCTCGACTTCGCGGCTCAATGGGACTTGAGCTTCTCCCGGTGCCGCGCCGCCTTGGCGCGGTTGCCGCAGGTGGACATGTCGCACCAGCGCCGGCGTCCGTTCTTCGTGTTGTCGAAGAACACACGCTGGCAGCGCGGGTCGGCGCAACGGCGCACGCGCGTCAGCTCGCCGAGGATGAGCGCGTCGGCGGCGGATTCGACGATCGGGATGACGAGGCCGGCGAACGCGTCGCCCACGGGCACGAACGAGCGAATGAACGTCCCGTCGGCTCGTTGCTCGACGCGGCGTGTGCCGGCGCTGCGGCCGAGCACCCGATTGATCTCACCGAGTCCGTCGAAGCGCACGCGATCGCTGAGCGGGCCGCGCTCGGCGAGCGAGCGCAGCGCGGCACGTACGCGCCGCGCGTCGATGAGCGAGGCGGCGGCGCCCGCCGGCTGCTGTTGGGCGCGGCGGCGAATGCCGCTGGCGCGTTCCGCGTCGAGCACCGCGGCCGCCTCGAGCCAGCGCACCATCGAATCGAAGTCGCGCAGTGCGTCGAAACGGCGAATGCCGAACTCGGAGTTCACGAAGTCCAGCCAGAGCCGCTCACCGACAAAGACGAACGGGGACCGTTCGCCCATGGGGCGCGGCACGTAGGCCAGGGTTCCGGCGTCGGAGGTGGAAGTGAACGTGAGCATCATTCTCGGCGAGGGACTGCAAGCATATCGCTTCGAGTTTCGCGCAGCAAGAACGAAGCAAGCGTACACGGCTTGGCGGTTACTGATCGGCGCCACTTGCGGAACGCGCCGCGATTTGTATTCGGGGCTACGACGGCGAATTCAACTGCGATCGATTCGTTCCACGCGCTACATTTGTGAGCATGTCTCCATCGCCCGATCCGTCGACGTACTACCGGCGAGGATTCGGGCTGGCCGCCGAAGTCCGCGACGATCTCTCGGCCGACTACGACGGCCGCGTCGTCGACTTGCTGAAGTCGAGCGACTACACGCTCGTCGTCGGCGACGTCACGATCCGTCTCGCGCGCGAGTTCGGTTTCTGCTATGGCGTCGAGCGCGCGGTGGAGTACGCCTATCAGACGCGCCGCAAGTTCCCCGACCGGCGCATCGTGCTCGTCGGCGAGATCATCCACAACCCGCACGTCAACGACCGGCTGCGGGAGATGGGGATCGAGATCTTGTTGCCCGGGAAGACGGGCTTCGATTTCTCGTCGATCAAGCCGGAGGACGTCGTGATCCTGCCGGCGTTCGGCGTGACGATCGACGATTTCGCCGCGCTGCGCGCCGCCGCCTGCATCCTCGTCGACACGACCTGCGGCTCGGTGCTCAACGTCTGGAAACGCGTCGAGAGCTACGCCAAAGACGGATTCACCGCGCTCATCCACGGCAAGTTCTACCACGAAGAGACGCGGGCCACGGCGTCGCAAGTCCGCAAGTACCCCGACGGCCACTACCTGATCGTCCGCAACATGGACGAGGCGCGGATCGTGTGCGGCTTCATCGAGGGGCGCGTGTCGGCCGAGGCGCTGATGGAGTCGTTCGCGCGCGCGGTGTCGCCGGAGTTCGATCCGGAGCGCCATCTGCGCCGGATCGGCGTCGCGAACCAGACGACGATGCTCGCCAGCGAGTCGCTGGCGATCGCCGCCGAAGTCGGCGACGCGATCGCGCGGGCGCGGGGCGAGCCGGCGCGGGCGAGCGACTTCCGCAGCTTCGACACGATCTGCAGCGCGACGCAGGAGCGGCAGGACGCCGTGCGCGAGTTGCTCGACACCGGCGTCGACGCGATGGTCGTGATCGGCGGCTTCAACTCGAGCAACACGATCTCGCTCGCCGCGCTCTGCGCGGAGCGGGTTCCGTCGTATCACATCGAGTCGTCGGCGGGGATCGATCCGGAGGCGCGGACGATCCACTATCGCGTCGCGCAGGTGAAGCACGACGAGGCCGACGCGCGCGATTGGCTCCCGGCCGGCCCGGTGCGGGTGGGAATCACGGCCGGCGCCAGCACGCCGAACAACAAGATCGGCGACGTCGTCGCGCGCGTGCTCGCCACACGCGGGCTCCGCGTCTCCGTTTAAACAGAAATCGCACGTGATCGAGTTCGCGCGGTACATCGCCCTCGGCGACTCGGTGTCGATCGATCTGTATCCGGCGCTCGACGCGGGCGAGATAGACGTCGCCGTCGCGCTCGAGCGCGATCCTTCCGTCGGCCGCGTCGCGCCGCTCGGCGCGGCGTCGCTGCTCCATCACAACGCGCACGACCGCTGGCCCGAGTTCGCCGGCGACGACCTCCTTTCGCGGCTACCGGGTATCGAATTCCGAAACCTCGCCGCCGACGGGGCGACGATCGGCGACGTCTTCGGCGAGCAGATGTCGCAGCTCGACGACACCGACGAACCAACGCTGGTCACGCTCACGGTCGGCGGGAACGATTTGCTCAGCGCCTACGGCAGCCGCGCGCGTCGCTCGCTGCTCGATAAGATCGAGAACGACATCGCGGACGCGTACGACTTTCTGCTCGACACGCTGCGCACGAGACTGCCCGCCGGGACGTTCCTGATCGCCACCGTATACGACCCGTCCGATCGCACCGGACTGATCCCGGGCGTGTATGACGCCGTCGGCCCGTTGCCGCTCGACATTCTCGACCGATTCAACGCGCACGTCCGCACGCTCGGCACCGGAACGCCGCGCACGCTCCTCGCCGACGTCTACGCCCATTTCCTCGGCCACGGCGTGAGCGCGGCCGAGTCGGATCAATGGTATTGGCGCCGCTCGCTGATCGAGCCGAACGCGAAGGGGGCAAGCCAGGTTAGAAACGTATGGCTCGACGTGCTTCGGCGGGCTGGCGCGATCGAGTAGCGCCGCGCCGTTTCCAACTAAAGCAGTTCCTCCGTTTGTTTCGGTTTGTTCTCCGTTTGTGTCCGTTTCCCAATCGTTATGGCCCGAACAGGCGCTCAGGACTCGAGCGCCAAGAGGGGCATCAACAATTGGAAACACGGAAACAAACTGAGAACAAACGGACACAAACGGAGAAAGCCTTTATGGGTATTGACGGTTCGGGGGAATTGCGCCGGACCGCCGTGAAAGGCTGTGAGGTTGTTTCTACGCGGGTCGAGGCGCAGACTATGACACGATGCCCAATGCTTTTGGATTGATCGACCCGAATGATCCGGCGTTGCGCGACGAGCCGGCGGTCGCGCTGGCGACGCTCGTCGGCGCGACCGGGGGCGGGTCGTCGAAGAAGATCGGCGCCAAGATGATCGTCGGGCGCAGCGGGCGAATCATCGGCGGTGTGACGATCGGCGGATGCGTGGACGCGCAGGTCGTCGAGGCGGCGGACGCGTTGGTCGCCGACGGCGGCCCGGGGCACCGTCTCCTCTCCATCTCACTCGACGACGACGAAGCGTGGGAGATCGGGCTCACCTGCGGCGGGACGCTCGACGTGCTGCTGACGCGCGTGGTTCCGTCGGCCGAGTCCGATCCCACCGTCGCGGCGCACCGGCGCGCGTTGGAGTTGCTCGACGCCGGCGAGGCGGCGGTCATCGTCACGCCGCTCGACTCCTCGATCGAACTCCGAACGGTAGCGGCGTCGGAGCTCGCGGCAGGGGGTCCCGAGGCGAACGTGTTTCTCGACCGCGTCGCGCCTCCGCTCACTCTCGTCATCGTCGGCGCGGGGCAGATCGCCATGACGCTCACCCGGCTCGCGCGCGAGCTCGACATGCGGACGGTCGTCGTCGACGGACGGGAGCGATACGCGACGCCCGACCGATTCCCCGACGCCGATGAGATCCGCGTCGGGATGCCGTCGGAGATCGTCGCCGGCATCCCGTCAAATAGAAACGTCGCCGTCGTGCTCGTGGCGCACGACTATAAGTACGAGCTTCCCGTCTTGCGGCAGGTGCTCCGCTCGCCGGTCGGCTACATCGGGCTTCTCGGCAGCAGAAAGCGCGGTGCGGCTGTGCGAGACTTGCTTTCCGCCGAAGGCTTCACCGCGAACGAGCTGGCGCGCGTGCACACGCCGATCGGGGTCGATCTGGGAGGCAAACGGCCGGAGGAAGTCGCGCTGTCGATCCTCGCCGAAGTCGTCGCGGTGCGAAACGGAAAGCTGACGTGAGCGCGCTGCGCGCCGTCGTCCTCGAGCATTTTCGACGTCCGCGCAATCGCGGACCGCTGGCGGGCGCCGAGGCGTCGGCGGAAGGCGCGAACCCTCTCTGCGGCGACCGCGTGCGGATCGAACTGCGGGTGGAGCATGGGGGAGGGACGATCGCCGACGCGCGATTCACCGCCGACGCGTGCGCGCTCTGCGTGGCCTCGGCGTCGCTCCTCACCGAGCGGGTGCGCGGGATGCGGCTCGATGCGGTGCCGGGTGTGGACGAGCGATGGCTGTTCGCGTCGCTCGAGGGGGAGCCGCCGGCGGCGCGACGCAAGTGCGCGACGCTGCCGCTCGACACGCTCCACCGCGCCGTTTCGAGTTTGCGTTCGGCCGCGCAATGATCACCGGTCTGTTGCTGGCTGCCGGCGGCGGAACGCGATTCGGGTCGCAGAAGCTCCTCGCCCGCGTGAACGGGGTTCCGATCGTCGCGACCGCGGCGCGCACGCTGGCGCCGCTCGTCGATCGGCTGATCGTCGTCGTGGGATCGGATGCGCCGGCTGTGAGCGACGCGCTCACCGGCATCGGCGCGACGCTCGTCGAGAATCCGCGCTGGGCCGACGGATTGTCGACGTCGCTCCAGATCGGCGTCGGCGCGGCCCCGAAAGAAACGAAGGCCGTGATCGTGGCAGTCGGCGATCAACCTGGCATCGATCCCGCCGTCATCCGGAAGGTGATCGCGCGTTGGCGCGAGACGGGTCGGCCGATCGTCGCGACGCGCTACCGGGGAAATCGCGGCCACCCGGTTCTGCTCGGGTGCAGTGTGTTCGGCGAGGTGGGCGCGATCGCCGGCGATGTGGGCGCGCGATCGCTGATGGAGCGCGACGCGTCGCGCGTCGCCTTCGTGGACGTCGACGCCGACGCGCCGCCCGACGTAGACACGCCCGACGATCTCGCAGCGCTCGGCGCGTGAGCCTCGATCCCGCGGGCGGGGGACAGGGAAAGCCCTCGCTCCTCGCCGCGTAGCGCGATATCGTTGTGCGCCGTGCCAGCTTCCCGACTCTTCAGTCAGACAGCCGGAGACCAAAAACGATGTCCTTCTCGTCTTCGCGTTCACTTCTCTGCGCTCTCTGCGCCTCCGCGGTTCTGGTTCTCCCGGCGAACGCACAATCTCAGCGCCCTCTGACCATGGCCGGACGCTCAACCGTCTACGCCCCGAACGGCGTCGCCGCGACCAGCCAGCCGCTCGCCACCAGCGCCGCGATCGAAGTCATGGAACACGGCGGCAACGCGATCGATGCCGCGGTGACGGCGGCCGCGGTGCTCGCCGTCGTCGAGCCGATGATGACCGGGCCGGGCGGCGACATGTTCGCGCTCATCTGGAGCGCGAAGGACAAGAAGCTCGTCGCGCTCAACGCGAGCGGCCGGGCCGGATCGCTGATGACGCGCGAGGAGCTGGTGAAACGCGGACGCACGCGCATGCCGTCGAGCGGCGTCGAAACCGTCACGGTGCCCGGTGCCGTCGCCGGCTGGGACGCGCTGCTCAAGAAGTACGGAACGATCACACTGTCGAAGGCCGTGCAGCCGGCGATCGGCTACGCCGAGAACGGCTACGTCGTGACACCGGTGATCGCCGGCGATTGGGCCGGCGCCACACGACGGTTGCAGAGCGATCCGGGCGCGACGGCGACGTTCATGCCCGGCGGCCACACGCCGAAGGCGGGCGACTGGTTCCGCAACCCTGACATGGCCAATTCCCTGCGTCTCATAGGCAAGGAAGGCCCGGCCGCCATCTACGGCGGCGAGCTCGGACAGAAGATCGTCGCGCGCATCAAGGAGCTTGGCGGCTTCGTCACGCTCGAGGATCTCAAGAAGAACCAGCCCACGTGGGTGACGCCGATCTCGACGACGTTCAAGGGCTACAGGGTCTGGGAGCTGCCGCCGAACAACCAGGGGATCGCGGTGCTCGAGATGCTGCGAATTCTCGACACCTACGACTTGAAGTCGATGGGCGCGAACACCGCGCCGTATCTGCACCACTTGATCGAAGCGAAGAAGCTCGCCTACGCCGATCTCGCGCGGTACGACGGCGACGCGGACCACCTCACCATTCCGCCGAGCCAAATTCTCTCGGACCCGTTCATCGCCGAGCGCCGGAGCCACATCGACGAGCACAAGGCGCAGACGCACGTCGATCCGGGGCCGGGGCGCACGTCGAGCGAGACGATCTATCTCACCGTCGCCGACAAAGACGGCAACATGGTGTCGTTCATCAACAGTCTGTTCGACGAGTTCGGGTCGGGGATCGTCGTGCCGGGGACCGGGTTCGCGCTCCAGGATCGCGGCGCCGGGTTCACGATGGAGCCGAACCTGCCGAACACCGTGGCGCCCGGCAAGCGGCCGTTCCACACGCTCATTCCAGGATTCGTAACGAAGCCGGGCCCGAATTCATCGCCCGACGGCACGGGCGACGAGCCGTACATGAGCTTCGGGTTGATGGGCGGCGCGATGCAGGCGCAGGGGCACGCGCAGTTCCTGATCAACCTGCTGGTGTTCGGGATGGACTTGCAGGAGGCGATGGACCAAGGGCGATTCCGGCACATGGACGCGGCGCGCGTCATCGTGGAGCCGGCGATCCCGGACAGCGTGATCGCGCAGCTCAAGGCGCTGGGCCACGAGGTGAGCATCGCGCGGCCGTCGCAGTTCGGCGGCAGTCAGGCGATCATCAAGCTGGCCCACGGCTACGCGGCGGCGTCGGATCCGCGAAAGGATGGGCACGCCGCCGGCTATTGAGCGGACTCGAGAGGTCAGGATTCGGTATGCGAAGCGCGTGACGCGTGACATGGCGGTGCGCGGTGGGGTCCGTCATATTCGCGGGTCACCAAGACAAATCATTCGAGGGGGCAAGATGAGAATCAGGATGGCAGTGACAGGAATGCTGGCGCTGGCCGCCGTCGCACCGCTCGCGGCGCAGCAGCAGCAGGGGAAGGACAAGGATCCGACGAAAACCGTTACCCCAGGCGCGTTGCCGGCCGGCTGGGCCACACTTCCGGACCATGCGAACATGGCCGCGAAGTTCGAGGCGATGGGGTCGGGCTTCCACGTGACATCCGGCGGCGCCGCGATTTACTGGCGCGCGGCCGATGCGCAGAAGGGCCCCTTCACCGTCTCGGCGAACTTCCGGCAAGCGGAGAAGGGAATGCACCCCGAGGCATACGGCTTGTTCACCGGCGGCCGCGAGCTCAGCGACGCCGCGAAGCAGACGTATCTCTACTTCGAGGTGCGGCAGGACGGGATGTACTACATCGCCCACCGCTCCGGCGCGAACGTGCACAAGCTCGTCGATTGGACCGCCAGCCCGACGATCCACAAGATCGACGACACGCCGAACACCAACGACCTCGCGATCAAGGTCGGCGCGGATTCGGTGCGCTTCTTCGTCAACAACACGCAGGTGAACGCCGTCCCGCGAAGTGGGATGAGCGCCGACGAGAGCGGCGACGTCGGGCTGCGGGTGAATCACAACCTCAGCGTGCACGTGGCCAGCTTCACGGTGAAGCCGGGCGCGAAGTAACGGTTTCCCGGCGCGCAAGCGCTAGCGAGGGCGGTGCCCGAGGCGACATCTTGGGCATCGCCCTCGCGGCGTTTTGTCGACGCCGCTCGTCCGCAGCAACCGCCTTCCATCTACATGCCCGCCACGAGCACGTCCGCGACCCAGTCCACCTATACGCCGCCGGTCACCGGCCATCGCGCCGCGGTGATCGCGAGTTTCCTCGGCTGGACGCTCGATGCGTTCGACTTTTTTCTCGTCACCTATGCGCTGACGGCGATCGCCAAGGAATTCGGCCGCCCCGACAAGGCGATCGCGCTGTCGCTGACGATCACGCTCGCCTTCCGGCCGATCGGCGCATTCATCTTCGGGCTCATGGCCGACCGGTACGGCCGCAAGATCCCACTGATGATCGACCTCGTGTTCTATTCGATCGTCGAGGTGGCGACGGGGCTCGTGCACTCGTATGCCGCGTTCCTCGTGCTGCGCGCGCTGTTCGGGATCGGCATGGGCGGCGAATGGGGCGTGGGCGCGTCGCTGGCGATGGAAAAGGCGCCGGCTCACCGGCGAGGCGTGCTCTCCGGATTCCTGCAGGAGGGCTACGCGGTCGGCAATCTGCTCGCCGCCCTGTGCTTCTTCTTCGTGTTCCCGCGGTGGGGATGGCGTCCGATGTTCTTCATCGGCGGAATCCCCGCGCTCCTCGCGCTCTACGTGCGCTCGTTCGTCAAGGAATCCGAGGTCTGGGAGCGGACGCGACATCGCGACTGGGGCGCGTACGGCCGCGGGTTGGCGTCGCACCTGCCCTTGTTCTTCTACATCTTCGTGCTGATGATGATGATGAACTTCGTCTCGCACGGCACGCAGGACATGTATCCGACGTTCCTCAAGCGCGATTGGAACTTCTCGCCGCAGCGGATCGCCATGATCACGGCGATCGCCAACGTCGGCGCGATCACGGGCGGGATCATCTTCGGCCATTACTCCGACCGCGTCGGCCGGCGGCGGGCGATCGTCAGCGCGCTCGTGCTCGCCGTCGTCGTCATTCCGCTCTGGGCGTTCTCGAAGACCGTTCCCCTGCTCGTCGTCGGCGGATTCACGATGCAGTTCATGGTGCAGGGGGCGTGGGGGGTGATCCCGGCGCACATCAACGAGCTCGCGCCCGATTCGGTGCGCGGCTTCCTGCCCGGCTTCGCGTATCAGTGCGGCGTGGCGGTGGCCGGAACGGTCGCGTACATCGAGGCGATCTTCGCCGACCACATGACGTACGCGACGGCCATGGCGTTCACCGCGGCCACCGTGTTCATCCTCGGCGCCGTGGCGGCGTGGGCGGGGAAGGAAAAACGCGGCATCGCGTTCGGGGAAGTGGCGCCGGTATCCATGGAATAACCCCGTGGGGAATAACCCGCGGGAGTAGCCTCGCGGGCCGGACGGGTAAACGCTCGCCCCAGGCGTGACGTCATATGGACGTGTTCACGCAATCATCGGTGATCGGGGGCGACGACGGCGACCTGCCGTCGCTCGTCGACGAGGTCCGGTCGGGGAAACCCGCCGCCCTCGAGCGGCTCATCGCGCGCGTCCAGTCTCGCGTGCACACGTGGGCCGTCCGTTTCACCGGCGACGAGGACACCGCGGACGACGTCGCGCAGCAAGTGCTGATCGGCCTCGACCGGCGGGTCAAGCGCTTCGACGGCGCGAGCCGCTTCACGACCTGGCTCTTCGCCGTGACGCGGAACGCGGCTCTGTCGGAGCGACGCAAGTCCGAACGACGTACCGCGCTAGCCAACGAGCACCATTCGCTCGCGCTCGAAGAATCGAGCCGGGCTATTGATCCGGACGCCGCGCGCCTCGCCGCGCTCGTCGTCAAATACTTCGACGCGCTTCCACGGCGGCAGCGACAGATCTTCGAGCTCGCCGACCTGCGCGGGCTCACGCCGACCGAGATCGCGACAAAGCTCGGCATGGAGGCGGTCACGGTGCGCGGGCACCTGTTCAAGGCCAGACGCGCCATTCGCGCCAAGCTGCTGGAGCATCACGAGCGATTGCTCGAGGAGTACACCGAATGAACTGCACCGAAGCACGTGAGGCGATGCTCGTCGCCGAGCCGGCCGAGTTTCGCGGCGAGGGTGAGGGCGAATCCGAGCTTGCCGCGCACGTCGGCGAGTGCGGGGCCTGCCGGTCGCTGGCGCGCTCATTGGCGGGCGATCTCGAGCGACTGTCGTCGCGGATTCGAGCCCGATCGAGACGTCGAACGCTGATGCTCGCCGCCCTTCCGATTGCCGCCGTGCTCGTCGCGACGATCACGGTCATGACCAAGCGCGCCGAGCAACCCACGGTCGCCGTGCAGCCGCGCACGGACCGCCCGGCGAGCGTCGTGTCGATCGAAGTCGGCGTCGGACAGCAGGCGACGGTGATGAAGACGGCCGATCCAAAAACCACGCTGGTCTGGATTTCATCCGGGAGCAACTGATGCGCTTCGCTCGACTCTCAATCGCGACCCTTCTGACTCTGGCGAGCACGCGCGCGACGGCGCAGCAGCAGTCGTCCACTCCTCCACGCCAGCAGGTGGACACGTCTCGCAAGGCTCCCGGGTCCGCCGTCCATCAGGGCGATTTCATCGTCAAGACGGTCACGCTTCACCACTTGTCGTCGGGCGAGGCGATGAAGCTCCTCTCGCCCTATTCCGTCTCTCCCGGCGGCGGAGTGTTCGAGGTGCCCAACGTCCGGGCGGTCACGATTCGTGAAGTGCCGCGGATCTACAGCGACATGATGAACGTGCTCGAGAAGTACGACCGCGAACCGGCGTCGGTGGTCCTCAACTTTCAGCTCGTCGCCGCCGAGCCGACGAACACGCGCGATCCAGCCGTCGCCGGAATCGACTCGCTGCTGCGGAACGTTCTCAAGTTCTCCGGCTACCGGCTGCTCGGCACAGCGGTGGCGACGACTGGCGAAAATCACGAGGTCACGCAGACCATTTCGGGGGACAGCGAGACGCTGTCTCTATCCGTCGGGCTTCGCGACGTCCGTGTCGAAGGGAACGATGCGAGCGTGATGCTCTACGTATCGCTCGTGCGGCCGGCTATTCCCGCGCAGTCCAACGGGACCGCGTCGGTCGCCGGCCGCGCCGCGGTGAACCTGCTCACGACAGGCGTAACGGTTCCTATCGGCCAGACCGTTCTACTGGGAACATCGGCCAGCGAAAACGGCCAACGCGCCCTGATCCTTACCGTCCGCCCACAACTCGCCAAACGCTAGCCAAGCATCCTGCTGCGCGGAGCCAGCCCTACCATTCCGAGTTCAGCAAGAAAAGCATGAACGCGGACTCTCGCGGATCGTGCGGATTGACGCGGATACAGGGTTATCAGCGTCGATCCGCCAAATCCGCGGAGATCCGCGTTTATGCTTTTCTTGAATGCCCTAGTCAGTTCGCAGCGCTTCCATCGGATCGACTTTGCTCGCCCTTCGCGCCGGGATGTAGCACGCGAGAATCGCCACCGACGCCAGCAGCGCGGTCACGCCGACGAACGTGATGGCGTCGTGCGGTTGGACGCCGAATAGCTGGCTGCTCAACAGCCGCGTGGCCGCCAACGCGCCAACCAGCCCGATCGCCACGGCGACGCCGACCAACCTCGCCCCCTCCGCCACGACCATTCGCGTCACGCGCCGCGCGTCGGCGCCGAGCGCGATGCGGATGCCGATCTCCTGAATTCGCTGGCTCATCGTGTAACTGAGCACCCCGTAGATCCCCACGACCGCGACGAGCACCGCGACGATCGAGAAAATCCCCACCAGCCACATCATGACGCGAGGCGACGTGACAACAGCGTCGAGATCCTCCCGCATCGACCGGAACCGCCAAATCGGTTGATCCTTGTCCACGCGCCACACCGCCTGGCGGACCGCGGTCACGACCGAGTGCGGATCGTCACCCTTCGTGCGCAGCACGATGCTCGTGAAGATCTGCGGGCGTTGCGCGTGCGGTATGTACGCCTGAAGCAACGGCGTCTCGTCGAGCGTGAACTGCCTCGCGTCGCCGACGATGCCCACGATCGTCCACCAGTCGTCCGTGCCGATCTTGATCCGCTTGCCGATCGGCGATTGGCCCGGCCACGTCTTGTCCGCGAACGTCTTGTTGACGACGACGACCGGCAACGCGCCCGCGCGATCCCCGTCGGCGATATCACGCCCGGTGAGCACGGGGATTCGCATCGTGCGGAAATAATCGGTCGTGATGCTGTTGACCTGCACCTGAGGCGCTTCGCTCGCCGCCACCTCGCCGCGTCCCTCGATCGTGGCCGGATACGTCTCACCGTTTCCGCTCAGCGGCGACGCGCGCACCAGTGCCGCCGACTCGACGCCCGGCAGCGAGCGGAGCTCGTGCACGGTACGGTCGAACATCGTCCAGATCTTCTCCGGCGTGTCGTACTTCGCTGGGGGAAGCCTGAACTGTGCCGTCAGCACGCGATCTCCGTCGAAGCCCGGATCGACGTGCTGCAGGGCCATCAACGAACGCGCGAGGAGGCCGGCCGAAGCGAGCAGCGAGAGGGAGAGCGCCAGTTGAACCACGACCAGCGCGTTGCGCGTCGACACGTGGCCGAGCCCAGCGCCGATGCGCGAGCGCAGCATGCCCGTGAGATCGGTGCGTGACGCCTTCCACGCGGGCACGACGCCGAAGAGGATTCCGCACGCGAACGAAATTGCCAGCGCGAACGCCACGACCCAGCCGTCGACGGTGATCGTTCGCTGGTCGATCGGCAGCTGCGAACCGATGAGGGAGACGAGCACCTTCGTCAGGCCGAACGCCACCGCCAGCCCGATCACGCCGCCGATCACCGACAGAACGATGCTTTCGGTGAGCAGTTGCCGCGCCATGCGCAAGCGTCCCGCGCCGAGCGCGGCGCGCACGGACATCTCGCGCGTGCGCGACGCGCCGCGCGCGAGCTGCAGGTTGGCGACGTTCGCGCACGCGATCAGCAATACGACCAGCGCCGCCGCGAGCATCAGCAAGAGCCTCGGTCTCGCTTGCGCGACGCCGAATTCCTTGAGGGCGACGACGTCGGCGCTCGTGTTCGCGTTGGTCGTGGGGTAGTCGTTCGCCAGTTGCCGTTCGATCGCCTTGAGGTCGCGATCCGCTGTCGCCACCGTGATCGCCGGCTTGAGCCGCCCCACGACGGCGATGCCGCGCGTGCCTCGGTCCAGGCCGTGCGCGTTCGGGTAATAGCCGATCGGGACCATCACGTCGGGGCCGGGCGCGAAGAGTGGCACGGGCATGTTCGCCGTCGTGATGCCGACGACGGTGAAGGACGTGCCGTTGATCGTGAGCTGTTTTCCGACCAACGACGGATCCGACCCGAATCGCGCGACCCACGCCTCGTGCGACACAATTGCGACCGGCGCCTTGGTCGCGACTTCGGTCTCCGCCTCCGAGAACAACCGGCCGCGCTCGAGCTTTGCGTTGATGGCCCGAAGGAAGCTTGCGTCCACGAAGGCGCCGACGAGCCGGTCCGGCGCGTCGCCGCCGGTGAGATTCACGCTCTGCCCCCGGAACGCGCCGAGGTCGGCGAACGTGCGATTCAACCGCCGCCAGTCGAGGTAGTCCGCGTAAACGACGCCCTGGTTCGTCTGCGTGCCCTGCGTTCCCCAGACGATCGTGAGACGATCCGGGTGGTCGTACGGAAGCGGGCGGATCAAGACCGCGTTCACCACCGAGAAGATGGCCGTGTTGGCGCCGATGCCGAGCGCGATCGTCGCCGCCGCGACGACCGCGAAGGCCGGGCGCCGCATCAGGCCACGCGCGGCGAATCGGAGATCCTGGAGCAGAATGTCCATTTTTTCCTCGGGTCGTTCATTCGGAAGGGCGCGCGACGCCAGCCATTCGCGCGGAATCGTCGTCGTGAGATCGGTGAGCAGTCGGACCGCTTCGCGCGTGTAGGCGAGCGATCCGCGCCGGCGGGCCCCGCGAAGCCGGCCCTCGGCCAACTCCGCCATCTCCTCGCCGAAATGTTCGAGGAAGTCGCGCGGGAGCAGCCGAAGCGCAGCACGATAGGATCGCTCGGCGCGAGACGGGCGATTCACGCGACGCCCGGGTCGCGAAGAACTCGCTTGCCGCGCGCGACCCGCACCACGCGCGTCAGCCTCGACAGCTCGGCTTCGAGCAGCCGCCGGCCGACCGGAGTCATTCGGTAGTAGCGACGTCGCTCGTCGTCGTCCGGTCGCCGCCGACGAGGCGATTCATCGATGAGTCCGGCGCTGAGCATCCGACGGATGGATCCGTACAGCGTGCCGGGCCCCATGTGGATGTCGCCTTCGGTCGCTGTCTCGATCTCCTGCGCGATCGCATAGCCGTGCCGCTCTCCCTCAGCGAGCGCCAGGAGGATGTGGAGCACGGCGGGTGTGAGCGGGGTTTGCGCGGCGTTCTCTCGTGTGCTCATGGTTGGGCACTATATCCGTTGCGGATGTAGTTGCGCAAGGGGGACGAGTGCGGGGGCGGGGTGCGGAGACGTGGGACGAGTGCGGAGGCGGGGTGCGGAGAACTGGGACGAGTGTGGGGGGCGGCGTGCGGCGCTGTCGACTCCGCTCCCGTCCCCCGCTCCTGTTCACCGCGCGCCGCACTCCGTTCCCGTTCCAGTTCTCCGCACTCCGTCCCCGCACCCCGCACTCGGAGGCCTCCCTGTCCGCCCGCCGACCCGCTCCGTACCTTCTTTCTCTCTCAACCGTCTCCCCGCTGATCGCGGAGGCTGCCCATGCGCGTCGCCATTCTTCGTCCCGTCGTCGTTCTCTTGCTCGGTTCCGCGGCGGTAGTCGCCGCCCAGCAGCCCGCGCCAGCCAGCGGGCCGACCAAGCAGCTACAGCCGGCTGATCTCAAGGCGTGGAAGACCATTCGTTCGTCGGTGCTGTCGAACGACGGCAAGTGGTTCGCCTACGTTCTCGCGCCCAACGAGGGCGACGCGAACGTGATCATTCGCTCGACGGGAGCGGACAAGAAGGAGTTCACGTTCCCGATCGGCACCTCCGACGCCGCTGGTCGCGGCGGTGGAGGCGGACGAGGTGGGGCGGCACCGGATGCCGGCGGCGGCCCGCTCTCGATCAGCGCGGACTCGCGCTGGGCGGCGTTCACGGTGTATCCGCCGGCGGCGAGCGGTCGCGGAGGGCGCGGCGGCACTGGTCGCGGCCGCGGTGGCGGCGGGGGTCAGGCGGCCGATGGCACCGCGCAGACGCCGGCGCCGCAGAACAAGCTCGCGCTGGTCAATCTCGCGACGGGTGAGAAGAAAGAATTCGACCGCGTGCGGCGTTACGCGTTCAACGGCGACAAGCCGACCTGGCTCGCGATTCAAGCGCCGGCTGAAGCTCCGGCCGCTCCGGGGGGGGCGGGCAATGCAACCAACAACGCCGCGCGAGGCGGAGCTGGAGCCGCGGGCGGGACCGCGTCGGCCGGCCGCGCCGAGGGCACCGATCTCCTGCTCTACAATCTTGCCAACGGCGAAGCAGTGAACGTCGGCAACGTCGCGGAGTTCGGCTTCGACGACAGCGGGGAGTGGCTGGCGTACACGATCGACGCGCGCGACGCGATCGGCAACGGCGTTCAGCTGCGCAACATGAAGACCGACGTCGTGCGTCCCATCGATTCGGATCGGGCGTTGTATCGGCATCTCGTCTGGTCGGACAGCCTCGACGCGCTCGCCGTGCTTCGCGGCCGCATCGATACGACCGCGCGCGACACCGTCTATTCGGTCGTCGGCTTTACCAACATCTCGGCGCCCGCGGTGAAGAAGACCGTGTTCGACGCGTCGGAGCACGCCGAGTTCCCGAAAGACATGGCGATCGCGGTGGACCGCGCGCCGCGCTTCTCGGAAGATCTGTCGGCGGTGTTCTTCGGCATTCACCAGGCCAAGAAGCCGGCTGACCGGTTGCTCGCCGGCCGCGGGAGCTCGGTGATCCAGGCGGGCGCGCCGGGGATGGGCGGCACGATCAATCAGCCGCGCGTCAACGAAGCGACCGAGGAGAATCCGTCGCTGATTCTCTGGAACGTGAAGGATCCGCGGCTACAGTCGCAGCAGATCGTGCAGGAAGCGCAGGATCGCGCGTTCAACTATTTGTCGGAGTATCGTCTCGCCGACAACAAGTTCGTGCAGCTGGCGGACGAGTCGCTGAGAAACGTCGCCGTCGCGCCGCACGACCATTTCGCGATCGGCACCGACACGCGCGAGTACGACAACAATGCGTCGTACACGGGCCGCTCGTACGAAGACGATTACACCGTCGACCTTCGCACCGGCAAGCGCGACCTCGTGCTCAAGAAGCATCGCCCGGCGGTTCGGGTCGCGTCGCCCAATGGCAAGGAAGAGCTGTACTGGGGCGACGACGGCAACTATTGGGTGGTCGATCTCGCGACGGGTGCCAAACGGAACATTACGAAGGCGACGGGCGTGAACTTCTCGAACACCGAGGACGACCACAACTATCTGGTTCCGCCGCCGCGCGCGCCTTTCGGTTGGACGAGAGACGGCGCGTCGGTGCTCCTTTCCGACGGCTGGGACGTATGGAAGGTGCCGACGACGGGCACCGGATCGGCCGTGAACCTCACGGTCAACGGCAAGCGCGATCAGATCCGGTACAACCGCGTCTACGCGTTCGAGCGCGGCGTGACGACCGGCGGCGGTCGTGGCGGCGGTGGGGGAGGACGCGGCGGTCGGGGTGGCGGTGGCGCGAGCCCGGGCATCGACCTTTCGCAGCCGCTGTACGTCGGCACGTACGGCGAGTGGACGAAGAAGGCGGGTCTCTCGCGCGTCGATCCGGGCATGCCAGGCGCGAAGTCGCTCGTCTGGGACGACGCAAGCTTCGACTTCCAGAAGGCGCGCGAGGCCGACGTCTATGTCTACACGCGTCAGACGGCGCGCGACTTCCCGAACTACTTTGTTGCCAACGCCGACTTCAAGGGCGGCCGCCAGATTACGGATGCCGACCCACAGCAGAAAGATTTCGCCTGGACGAGCGGCGTGCGTCTCATCAACTACACGAGCGCCAAGGGCGACAAGCTGCAGGGCGCGCTCTACTTGCCGGCCAACTACGAGCCCGGCAAGAAATATCCGCTCCTCGTCACCATCTACGAGAAGCGCTCGAACCTGGCGAACACGTACGTGTCGGTGAGCGAAACGAGCACGCCGAACCGCAGTTTCTACACCAGCCGCGGCTACGCGGTGCTCGATCCGGACATCGTCTATCGAATCAACGATCCGGGCATGTCGGCGGTGTGGTGCGTGATCCCGGCCGTGAAAGCGGCGATCGCCACCGGCATGATCGATTCGTCGAACGTCGGGCTCTGGGGCCACTCGTGGGGCGGGTACCAGACGGCGTTTCTCGTGACGCAGACGAACATCTTCAAGGCGGCGATCGCCGGCGCGCCGCTCACCAACATGGTGAGCATGTACGCGTCGGTTTACTGGAACACCGGCAACTCCGACGCGTCGATCTTCGAGGACAGCCAGGGTCGCTTCAAGGGGAACGTCGCCGAGAACACCGAGGCGTACATCCGCAACTCGCCGGTCTTCCACGCCGAGAAAGTGAAGACGCCGCTCATCATCCTGGCCGACGACAAGGACGGCGCGGTGGACTTCAACCAGGGAATCACCTACTACAACACGCTCGCGCAGCTGAAGAAGGACGTGATTCTGCTCGAGTACGTGGGTGAGAACCACGGCCTGGCGCGTCCGATCAACCAGAAGGACTACGCGATGCGGCAGAAGGACTGGTTCGATCACTATCTCAAAGGCGCGCCCGCTCCCGACTGGATGACCAAGGGAATTCCGCGCATCAAGATGGACGAGTATTGGCGATCTCTAAAGGCGCAGCAGGCGGCGGGGGGGTCGATCGTTCCGTGACGGCCGCGCCCCCGCGCCCCGACATCGAAGAGCCCAAAGACCTCGGGCTCGGCTCGGTCATCGGCGGCGCGAACGAGAAGCGCCTGCTCAACCGCGACGGCTCGTTCAACCCGCGCCGTCGCGGCCTGCCGTTCCTCACGTCCCTCGCGCCGTACCATTTCCTGCTCACGATCAGTTGGCCGAAGTTTCTCGCCATCATCAGCGTGGGCTACTTCGTGGCCAACGTCTTCTTCGCGTTGCTCTACCTGGCCTGCGGAGCCGGCGCCCTCGACGGAATTCCCAGCAGCCAGACCGGCGGCCCGTTCGGGCGCGCGTTCTTCTTCAGCGTAGAGACGCTGTCGACGATCGGCTACGGCAACATCGTGCCGAACGGCGTGGCGCCGCACGTCGTCATGACGATCGAAGCGCTCATCGGCCTGCTCGTCTTCGCGCTCGGCACGGGACTCCTGTTCGCGCGATTCTCGCGGCCGACCGCCGCGATCGTATTCAGCTCGCGCAGCGTCGTCGCCCCATACCGCGGCATCACCGCTTTCATGTTCCGCGTCACCAACGGCCGCACCAACCAGATCGTGGAGATCGAGGCGAAGGTGCTCTTCAGCCGCATCGAGGGCTCCGTGCGCAAGTACGACGAGCTCAAACTCGAGCGGTCGCGCGTCACGTTCTTCCCGCTGAGTTGGACCGTCGTGCATCCGATCGACGAGAAGAGTCCGATGCGCGGCTACACCCACGCCGACTTCGTCTCCAAGGACGCGGAGTTTCTCATCCTGCTGGCGGGCATCGACGAAACGTTCTCCCAGACCGTGCACGCCCGCTCGTCGTACAAGCCGGACGAAATCGTCGTCGGTGAGAAGTTCGTCAACATCTACAACGACGTCGACGAGCGGGGCATCGTCAGCATCGACGTCCGCAGATTGAGCGACACGGAGCCGGCGCCCGACGAAGACTATTCACAGACGTCGACCTGGCATCACACGGGGCACTTCGCGGGCTACGCGCCGCGCAAGAAGTAGCGCGCGAGCTCTAGGGCGGTTCAGTCCGCTTCTGCTTCCACGTCCTCGGCCTGTACCGCCCCGGCCGGCGGCGAGCCGTCGGGAGAGAACTGAACCTTCGGTCCCTTCTCCATCACCTCGCGACAGCAGGCCGCCAAAACGGCTTCGAGGGCCTCGATTCCGTCGTCGGTCGCTTCCATGAACAGGTCCTTCACGACGGACTCCGCGCGCTCGAGCTGGTTGATCAGCATCTTGGCGTGGATGCGGCTCGGCATCACGCCGCAAACCTTTGCGGTGGCTCGATTTCCAATTGGCTTGCGGAGCACGACTACAGCGCCGCGCTTACCGGGCTGCGTGAAATAGTCCGAGGTTCTGACCTTGCGAGTCTTCCTCGGCGCTCGTCCCCCCCCTCCCCCACCCCCCTTTCGCGGCTGTCGCGCCATGTCGCTCCGATCTGGCCTACGGTTGAGGGAAAAAATACATCAGGGAACGCTGACCTTCGAGTCGGGACTCCGATGGTCGTTGGCCCCGGCCGCCACCCCGTCGCGCACCACTATGGTATGCGCGTCCCCCTGGACCGCGGGGGTACGGACTTTCCCCGGGGCGCCGCCGAATTTCACGGCGTGCCCCATGGCCCTGAGCTGGGCCGCCACCGAGTCGGGAATCGCGTTCCGCTCGAAGGTCACCGTGTCCGGCAGCCACTGATGGTGGAACCGCGGCGCGTCCACCGCCTGCCGCGCGTCCAGCCCGAAGTCGATGACGCCAAGGACGACCTCCATCACCGTATTGATGATCGTGCGCCCGCCGGGCGAGCCCGTCACCATGAACAGCTTGCCGTTCTTCGTCACGATCGTGGGGCTCATCGAGCTGAGCATGCGCTTGCCCGGCGCGATGATGTTCGCCGGCGTGCCGATGTCGCCCGTGAGATTCGTCTCGCCCGGCTTCTTGTTGAAGTCGC
The DNA here is from genome assembly GCA_963736315.1 of uncultured Gemmatimonadaceae bacterium. Classification (GTDB taxonomy): domain Bacteria; phylum Gemmatimonadota; class Gemmatimonadetes; order Gemmatimonadales; family Gemmatimonadaceae; genus JAQBQB01. The sequence continues at coordinate 2,074,372 of CAVTOB010000003.1, forward strand.
CCATCTCGTTGTTGAGGATGAATCCCGCGCCGTCGACGACGACGTGCGACCCGAACCCGCCCTCGAGCGTGAACGTGTTCGACACGGCGTTGCCCGCGCGGTCGACGATCGAAAACTGCGTCGTCTCGTCATCCTCCGTGGACGCGACCGGCGTGACGATGTCGTGCCCGAGCTCCACGCTGCTCGACGCGTGCGACGGATCGATCGACGCCGCGAGCGACTTCGCGTAGGTCTTGGACGTGAGCCGCGCGATCGGCATCCTCACGAAATCCGGATCGCCGAGGTAGCGCGCGCGGTCGAGATAGCCGCGGCGCATCGCTTCGATCTCGACGTGCAGCGCGGCGGGGGACAGTTCCCCCAGCTTCGCGAGATCGAACCGCTCGAGAATGTTGAGCATCTCGAGCATCGTGACGCCGCCGCTGGTCGGAGGCGGCATCGTGATCAGGTCGTAGCCGCGATACGTGCCGTGGAGCGGCGTGCGCATCTTCGCCTGGTACGCGGCGAGGTCGTGCTTGGAGATCAGGCCGCCGTTGCGCGACATCGAGGCGGCGATGCTGTCGGCGATCCAGCCGGTGTAGAACACGTTCGGGCCCTTCGTCGCGATGGCGCGCAGCGTCCTGCCGAGGTCTCGCAGCACGATCGTATCGCCGGCGACCCACGCGGCGCGGCCGGGCTTACCGTATGCCGCAACCGAGGCCGGGTACTTCGCCATCGAGGAGTCGATCTCGCGATTGAGTGAACGGGCCAGCGCGGGCGACAGCACGAAACCCTTCTCGGCCAACTCCACCGCCGGCATCACGTCGTCCTTCCACGCGAGCTTGCCATACTTCGAGTGCGCCAGGGCCAAGCCGCGCACGGTGCCCGGCACGCCGGGCGCCAGATAGCCCGTCGCCGTCAGCCGGCGCGCGATCTTGCCCGTCGAGTCGAGGTACATCGTCTGCGTCGAGCGCATCGGTGCGCGCTCGCGATAGTCGATCGTCGTCGATGAACCGTCGGCCAGACGGATCACCATGAATCCGCCGCCGCCGATGTTTCCGGCGCTCGGATGCGTGACGGCGAGCGCGAACGCGGTGGCCACCGCCGCATCCACGGCGTTGCCCCCTTTTTTCAGGATCGCCGCGCCGACGTCCGACGCCGGGGCCGAGGTCGTTATCACCATTCCGTCGCGCGAGGTGACGGGCGGCGTCTCCGCCTGCTGCGCCCGCCCCGCGCTCGAAGCGAAAAGCATCGCGATGGCGAGGACGAACAAACGGATCGGTCGGGGCGATTGGCGACTGACTCGGAGCATGGCGACCTCGGGGTGGCACCGGCGCGTCGGGTTCGTTTGCAAAGTACCGCGCGCCCGCGTGCCAGCCCAGGCGTCGCGTCACAGAATCCATACACGGGCCGGGCTGGCCCGGACTGTCCAAAGACCCGCCCGTTGGCCAACTTGGGATGCCAGCCAGTTCGGCTGACCCGCCACCCTGGAGCCCGCCGTGTCAACGAACCGCCGCAACTTCCTCAAAGCCTCGGCTGTCGCCGCGGGCGCGCTCGGGCTCGAGTCGCTGCCTGGCCTCGCATCAACGGTGTCCGCGGAGCCGATTCCCGCCGGCCGTCGCGTCGAGCGCGCGAGGGCGTCGCTCAGCATCCTGATTCTTGGCGGGACCGGCTTCACCGGTCCCGAACAGGTCGAATACGCGATCGCGCGGGGGCACAAAGTCACCCTGCTCAATCGAAACAAGACGCGGCCGGACTTCTTCAAGGGACGCGTCGAGCAGCTGATCGGCGATCTCAACGACGACGTCACCGCGCTCAAGGGGCTCAAGTTCGACGTCGTGATCGACAACCCCACTACGGCGCCGGCATGGGTGCGCAACGCGGCGCAGTACCTCAAGGGAAACACGAAGCACTACATCTTCATCTCCACCATTTCCGCCTACGCCAGCGACAAGAACGCGTGGGCCGACGAAACGGATCCGACGCATCCCCTGCCCGACGGGCTCGATCCATACACGCTGGATCGGACGGCATTCGGCAGGTATTACGGACCGCTCAAGGCCTACTCCGAGCGAGAGGTCGAGAAGCAGTATCCGGGGATCAACACGATCATCCGTCCCGGACTGATCGTCGGTCCGTTGGACCGCTCCGACCGATTCACCTACTGGCCGTACCGGATCGACAAGGGCGGCGACGTGCTCTCCCCGGGGGACGGCAACGATCCCGTGCAGATCATCGACTCGCGCGACCTGGCCGAGTGGACGATTCGCGTCGCGGAGAACCACACACTCGGCGTGTTCAACGCGACCGGACCCGTGGCGCCGATGACGATGTCCGAGATGCTCTACGGCATCAAAGCGGTGACCACCGCGGGGGCGCAGTTCGTCTGGGTGCCGGCCGCGTTCCTGAGCGAGCAGAAGGTGCGGGCGTGGGTGAGCGGTCCGGACGGCCAGAGCATGCCGGTGTGGGTGCCGGACCGTCCGAACAACGTCGCCTTCTCGCGCCGCACGATCAAAAAGGCACTCGCCGCCGGCCTCACGTTCCGGCCGCTCGCGGTCACGGCGAAGGAGACGCTCGACTGGAACAAGACGCGCCCCGCCGCGGAGCTGGAAGCGTTGTCGCAGGGCAAGCTGGCGGGCATCTCGGCTCGGCGTGAAGCGGAAGTGATCGCCGCGTGGAAGGCGAAACAGGGGGGGGGCGCGAAGTGAGCGACGGCGTCGCGAGGAGCGGCCAGACTGGCGGCGGCATCGCGCTCCTGCGGCGCGTGGTCGACGTGCGCGACGGAGAAGTGCGCGCGATGCTCACGTCGGCGCTGTTCTTCTTCTTTTTGCTGTGCAGCTACTTCGTCCTGCGCCCCATGCGCGACGAAGTCGCCGCCGCGACGGGCATCACCAAGCTGCCGTGGCTGTTCACGGCGACGCTCACCGTGACGGTGATCCTCAACCCGATGTTCTCGGCGCTCGTCGTGCGATTCCCCGTGCGGCGATTCATTCCGATCTCGTACCAGTTCTTCGTCGCCAGCATGCTGGTGTTCTACCTCGTGCTGCGCTTCTTGTCGGCGAAGGAAGGATCGGCGGTGGACGTGTGGACGGCGCGCGCGTTCTTCGTGTGGACGACGGTGTTCGCGCTGTTCAACACGTCGATCTTCTGGTGTTTGATGGCCGACACGTTCAACAGCGAGCAGGCCAAGCGGATGTTCGGGTTCATCGGCGTGGGCGGCACGCTCGGCTCGATCACGGGGTCGGCGACCGCCGCGCTGGCGACGCGCATCGGCGCGATCACGCTGCTGCTCGTGTCGGCGGCGCTGTTGGAGCTGGCCGTGTTCACCGTGATGCGCTTCCCGATGCGCGACGGCGGCGCGACGCCGATGAGCGGACGGAAGCGCCCCGACCGCGACGGCGGAGCCGACGTGATCGGGGGCAGCGTGTGGGCGGGGTTCACGCACGTCTTGAAATCGCCCTATCTGCTGGCGACGTGCGGCTTCATGCTGCTGTTCACGATTGGCGCGACCTTCTTGTATTTCGCGCAGAGCGATCTGGTGGGACGCGCGTACGCCGACCGTGCGACGCGTACCGCCGTACTGGCGCAGTTGGAGCTGGCGGTGCAGACGCTCACCGTGCTGACGCAGATCTTCCTCACCGGACGAATCATCCGGTGGCTCGGCCTCGCGGCGGCGCTGGCCGTTCTCCCGGTGCTGAGCATCGTCGGTTTCGCGGCGCTCGGCGCGTTCCCGGTGTTCGCGATGGTCGCGGTGTTCACCGTGCTGCGCCGCGGCGGGAACTTTGCCGTGACGAATCCCGCGATGGAGGTGTTGTTTACGGTTGTAAAACGTGAAGACAAGTACAAGGCGAAGAACGTGATCGAGACCGTCGTGTATCGAAGCGGTGACCAGATCGGCGGCTGGGCGTACCGAGGTTTGGCGGCGCTGGGATTGACCCTCGTCGGCATTTCGTACGTGGCCATCCCGCTCTCGGTGGTCTTTCTCGGACTCGGCCTCTGGCTGGGCTGGCGCCAGGCCGAACTGGCGCAAGGCGTTACACCATCCGACTCGCCGCCGGTCGCCGTCCCCGCCACGACATGAGGAATCGCTCGTAACGCCGTTTCTCGCCGCTTGTCAGCTTCGCGTTTCGTTCGTGTCGCTTCTCGTTAGTCTCGGAGTTTGTTCTCATCGCCGTTCGGTTTTCGTGTGTTCAACCGCCTCTCCGGAGTGACGAACCGAAAATGCCGCTCGCGACAAGTATTCCCCGACCCAATCCCGACGAGCACATTGCCTACTATGGCAGGTACATCACGCTCGTCCCCGACGGCGACTTGGTGACCTTTCTCGAATCCGAGATCGAGACCACGGTCGCGCTGCTCCGGCGAACGCCGCTGAACCGCGCCGACTTCGCGTACGCGCCCGGCAAGTGGACGGTGAAACAGGTCATCGGCCACATGACGGACGTGGAGCGCGTGATGGGCTTCCGCGCGCTCTGGTTCGCCCGCCGCGACGTGCAGCCGCTGCCCGGGTTCGACGAGAATGCCTGGGTGCCGAGCGGCCACTTCGCCGACCGTTCGCTGGCGGATCTCACCGACGAGTTCCAGGCGGTGCGTGGAGCGACGCTCGCGTTCGCGCGCGGGCTCGACCCCGAAGCCGTCACGCGGCGGGGCATCGCGAACGGCGCGGAAGTCAGCGTGCGCGCCCTGCTGTACATCATCGCGGGGCACGAACGCCATCACGTCGGGCTGCTCAAGGAGCGGTACTCGCTGTCGTAGTCTCGGAGGGAGCGGGGGAGGGAACACTTATGAAGCGCTCGTGGCTGTACTCGGATTCGACTCCGGCGCTGCGATACTCCAGCGCCTCGTTCAGCACGGTGTTTCACGTCGTCGTCATTGCTGCGTGGGTGATCGCCACACTGCCGCCTGATGGCCTCGTGACGAAGTCGTTCGAGAATCACGTAATTCCGGTCTATCGTCCGCCGCCGGATCGCCTGCCGACGCAGTCGGGGTCGCGAGAGTCGATCCGCTTCGTCAAACTCGCGCCGGTCGGCGAAGGATTCGGCGGCGGCGCGCACACGTTCGGCAACGCCAAGCCGACGCCGGTCGTCAAGGACACCGCGGCGAAATCCGGAAAGGATTCCGTCGCCGCCCCCCCCGCGCCGCCGAGCAAAGGCCAGGATTCCGTCTACTCCGTGCTCGACGTCGATATCGCCGTCGTGCGCTCGGCCAGCAGCGCTGCGCCGGCGTACCCGCTCAAGCTCCTCGAAAAACACGTCACCGGATTCGTGAACGCGCAGTACATCGTCGACACCACGGGCTTCGCCGACACGACGTCGTTCGTCGTGCTACAGTCGACGAACACGGAATTCACCACCGCGGTGCGCGACGTATTACCGTACATGCGATTCGAGCCGGCGCGCATCGGACCCGCGAAGGTGCGGCAGCTGGTCCAGCAGCAGTTCACGTTCAAGATCACCGAGCCGGTCGCCGCGGCTCCCACGAAGCCGGCCCCGCGCAAACCGTGAAGCACACCGTACGTCTCAAAGGCGTCATCGTCGGGCATTCGGAGCTCGAGCACATCGAGCCGGGCACGGGCCGCGCGTGGGGGCCGTTCAGGCCCGGACTTGGCTACGACCTCGTGCAGCCGGTCTTTCGCTTGTTCGCCCGCGCCGTTCCCCACGACGGGTCGCCGCGCGACGACGCGCTGCTCGAGCAATATCACGACGCGCGCGACAGGCTTGACCTTCTCCTCGAGGATCCGACCGGCAAGCGCATTCCGACGAGCACGATTCACATCGCCGACTACACGGTGGAAGAGGGCGAACGGGCGATCCAGCTCGATGTGCTGATCGGCGACGACACCTACTGGCGGCATCGATTGTCCAGCGCGTGACGCGCCTCACATAGCGAGCGCGGCGCGACGATTGCAACCAGACCCGGCGACTCTTGCCTGAGGGTTGCCATGGCCAAGCTCAGCCCGCTGGTTGCCGCCGCGATCTTGGTCGTCGCGTCGAAGGCGCCGGCGCAGACATTTTCCGACGGGGCCGCGTACGCCGCCCTGATGCGCACCGCGGTCGCCGGACTACCGCCCATCGCGACGAGCACGATTCTCGGTGAACGCCAGAACGGCGCCGCATTCTCGGCTCGCTATGGGAACGTGTCGGGCGGCGAGCTCACTCGATCGCTCAACAACTTCACGGCGACGGCAGTGCTCTCCGGCGGCGGCGCGTCGAGCGTCTCGCTCACCGCGGGCGCTTCGACGCCGTCGCGCGGTTCGAGCGCGCTCTTGCTCGGAATCGGCGGCGACACGCGCCTCAGCGACCTTCCGATGAGCGACTCGCGAAACGGGATGCTGCTCCGCGTCGGCCTGAACGGCGAATTCGGCTACGCCAAACCGTCGGGTGCAACATTGCTCGCCGGGTCGGTGGGACTCCCGCTGTCGCTCATCTCACGCGGCGCGCGCAACGAGATGCACATCGTGCCGTTTCTCACGCCGGCATTCGGTTTCGGCGACTTCGACCCGGACGGCGGCGATAGCGGGAGCGGGAGCAAGTTCATGCTCGGCGGCGGCCTCGGGATCTTCAACCCGACGAGCTCCGTCGCTCTCAACCTCGCCTTTCAGCACGTGTTCGTGGACGGCGGGCAGACCGAGTTCGGGCTTGGTCTGGTGTTGGGAGGCAGGTAACTGGTCTCTGATCTCTGGTCTCTGGGTCTTTTCAGTGACCAGAGACCAGAGACCAGTTACCCAGTTACCTAGACACCAGACTTCATTTCCGCCAATGCAACCTCCAACCGATCGATCAACTCCGCCTGCGCTGAATTGATCTTCTGTCGAGCCGTCGCCGCGTCGAACCAGGCGCACCGGTCGATCTCGGGGTAGGTCACCCACTCGCCCGACCCGCGGGGCCATTCGGTCTTCGTGGTGTTGCTCGTGATGGTGCGTGGGTCGGCGTCGCCCTCCCACGCCCACGCGTTCACCGTTTTGCCCGCCTTCTGTTTGACGAAGCCGAGCGGGATGAACGGCGGCGCCGGCGTGATGCCCGTCTCCTCGATGAACTCGCGTTTGGCCGCGTCGAGGACGTCCTCGCCCGATTCGACCGCGCCCTTGGGAATCGTCCATGCGCCGCCGTCGCGGCCGGCCCAGAAGGGACCGCCCGGATGTGCGAGAAACACCTCGAGCCCTCTGGGCGTGCGCCGAAAGAGCAGGAGACCCGAGCTCACCGCCGGTTTGGGGGTCACCGGTCGAAAGAAAGCTCGAGTGCGTCGCCCGGCTGCACGGCTTGCCAGCGCGCGAACAGGTCGGCGCGCAGCGCGCGGATTCGGTCCAGTAGGTCGTCGGTCATGCGAAACGTCGGCGTCGGCGTCCCATGTTCATCGTAGTACGTCCGGATCTTCCAATTGAAGTCCTCGGCGGTCGCTCGCGTTCCCGTCGCGCGCTCGACGTCGAAGAACCCAACCAGAACTTCGGCTAGTCCGGCGTCCTCGGGCAACTGCTTGCTCATGCCGGGGTCGGTGAAGCGCGTTATGTCCCATCCCTCGGCGAGCAAGCCGAAGAAGCCGTGTTTCAACCCGAGCACCGTCTCTACCGCGTAGTGCGTCAGGTCGTGCATCGGAAAGAAGCGGCCGAGCTCGCCGTCCTGACGCTGCCACGTGGTGGACCCGTCGGGGCGGGTACAGCTGAGCGCGGCGGCCCCGTCCGTTTTCTTCTTGATGCGAATCGACAGCTCAGGCATTGGCGGACATTCGGTCGGCGCGGGCGCGCGCGCGGCGGTGACTCGTCTCCCACCGGTGGCCAATCGCGAGACCGATCACCGCCCCGACGATGCCGCCGGTGAGCGCTCCGACCGTAGTCGCGACCTCGAAGTCCAGTAGCCCGTTGGTCAACACGCCGCGTCGCATTCCGAACAATACGACGCTCCACGTCGCCGCGCCCCACCAGAGCCCGCAAAACACGGCCGCGCCGATGGCCCAGCCATGAATGAGCGAAGCGCGGCGCGGCTCGTAAAAGTTGTTCGCCAGGGTGCCGAGGCGTTCTTGCGCCTGACGCCAGCCGGAATCGCGCCCCCACCCCGATCGCAGAATCAGCAAGCACACGACCGTCGCCGCCTCGGCGAGCCAGAGCGTCTTGGTCTGGGTCGCCGGCAGCAGGGCGTGATGTTTCGTCTTCTGGAGCGCGAGAACGAAGGTGTCTACCGCCAGCACGACGAACGGGAGGAATCCCCCCGTCCAGTCGCGCCGGCGGTCGTCGGTCACTTGCCGTTCGTCGTCATGACCGGCGGCGCCTGCTTGTCCCACACGAACCGGTGCAGGAAGTCGCTGCTTCGGCTGAAGATGTCGATCCAGCGGCTGTGGATCAGCGACTCGTGGACGTCGTCGGGAATGACGGTGAGCTCGTAGTACACGCCGCGCGCGCGCAGCAAGTCGACGAGTCCAACCATCTGCGCGAAGTCGACGTTGCGGTCGTCGTCGCCTTGCTCGAGGAACACGGGCGACTTCCAGCCATTGATCGCACCGACCGCCGACGACCGGAACGCGAGGCTCGTCGTGTCCTGCGCGTTGCCGTAGATGTGCACGCCGGCGAGGTCGACGCCGGCGACGAAAATGTCCGAGTTGCGCGCCAGCGCTTCGGCCGTGAGCAGCCCGCCGTACGAGAGACCCCAGATGCCTACGCGGTTCGGATCGACGTCGGGGCGGCTCTGCAAATACTTCGCGCCGGCGACGACGTCCTGGTACTCGGAGTTGCCGCGACCCTCGGTGTTCGCCGCGCGCTGGAACGATCGGCCGTAGCCGATGCCGCTGCGATAGTTGATCGACATCACCACGTAGCCCTGCGACGCAAGCCACTGGTTGTACGCGTACGCCCAGTGGTAGAACTGCATGTAGTGGTATGCCGGCAGCATCTCGCGCGACGGACCGCCGTGCACGAACACGATGGCGGGCCGCTTCTCGCCCGGCTTGAGGTCCTTCGGGAGGAAGAGCTGGTTGTGGATCTCGAGGCCGTCCGCGGCCTTCGTGAGCACGATCTGCGGCGTCACGTGCGCGGCCTGCGGGAAATCCTTCATCAGCGTGGGGAACACGACCTTCGTGCTGCCGCCCGCCGAGGGCACGATGCCGATCGACGCGGGCTGCGCGGCGTTGAAGTAGAGGACCGCGAGCTGCTTGCCCGACGAGAGCGGCGTCGGCGACACCTCCACGCCGTCGTCGGTCGAGATCTGAACGGGCGTACCGCCCGCCGTCGGCACCGCCCAGATGTGCCGCTTCTCGATGTCCTTGGCGTTCGTGCAGTAGTAGAAGGTCTTGCCGTCTTTCGAAAACGCCGTCGTCACGAACGTGCGATCCGCGACGCTGTCGTTGATCAGGCCGTCGGTCGTCGTGAGGAGCGTCGGCTCGGGCTGCGGGGTGTCGATGCTCACCGAGAAGTAGCGATCCCACTCGTCGTTGGGGCGCTGGGCCGTGAACACGACGCGATCGTCGGCCCACTGGAACGAGTTGATCCCGTTGAACGTCCGGTCGTTCGGCTGGTTGTGCCAGAACTCTTTCGCCTTTCCGGTAGCGACGTCCGCGATCATGAACGAGATCGTGTAGCCGCCGGGGAACGCCGCGCGACACAGACCGTCCACATGACCCGTGTCGGCTTCAGCGCCGCGACCGCCGCCGGCGAATCCAGCCGCCGCACCGCCGCGTCCGCCCCCACCAGCGCCCGGGGCGGGACATCCGCTCGGGCCAGCAGGCATCTCGCCGCCACCTGCTGCGCCACCACCGCCGCCGCGACCACCGCGCCGGCCGCCACCGCCGGGCGCCGGAGCCGCCGCCTGTCCGTTGGGTCCATTCGCCGCAACCTGTTGGCCAAACGGAGTACCCGGGCGACGGATGAACGCAATCCTCTTGCTGTCCGGCGACCAGACCGGCGCGCCGTCGATGTCCGTGCTCGGCGCGAGGAAATCCACTTTACGAGTCTTCACATCGTAGACGGCGATGAACGCGTGATTCTCTCGCGCGCTCACGAATGCGAGCTTGGCGCCGTCGGGCGACCACAATGGATCGCTCTGGCGTCCCCACTCCTTGATGAACGGCACGCCGGCGGTGTCCATTGCCGACGTGACCGGCCGCGAGGTCTTGGCGCGATAGAGCTGACCGTCGCGCGCGAACACGACGTACTTGCCGTCCGGCGAGAGCGTCGGCGATCCGCCGCGCCCGCCGCCTCGGCCGCCCGTCGCGATCTCAGTGTTCTCGATCGACGCGAGACGCCACGCACCCGTGCCATCCGTCTTAGCGGCCCAGACCGAACGGTCCGGTCCGTTGGGATCGTGTGTCGGATTCGCGACCCAACCCACGCGGTTCTGTCCCGAGCCGCGCACGAAGATCGCCATCGTTCCGTCGTCCGAGAGACGCACCGAGCTCACGTCGACGCCGTCGTCGTCCATGAACTTGGTGATGCGCACGCCCTTGAAGTCCGGCGCGGCGGCCGTGTAGATGTTGCGCATTCCGCGCTCGTACACGACGTAGGCGATCCGGTCGGCCTTCTTCGCCGCGCCCAGCTCGAGCGGCGAGGCCGGCGACAGGAACTGGTCGATCGTATACCCCGTCGCCTTCGCGAGAGTAGCCGCAGCCGGCGTCGCCGCCTTCGCGGGCGCCTTCTTCGCGGCCCCGGAACCAGGCGAGTCGAGCTCCGTCGCCGCGGTACCAAAGCCCTTGCCGAGCTTGGAACCGATTCCCTTCATCGGCGGGATGGGGTTCTGCGCGCCGAGCGGTGTCGCGAGGGCGAGCGCGGCGAAGGCGACGACCGACTTCCTACGGATGGTCAGCGACATACAGGCCTCGGGGGCGGGGTGCGGAGTGCGGGGTGCGGCGACCTGGGACGCGTGCGGGGTACGGCGGCTCATGAAGGCAAACGTTCTGATTGACGGCGTCGTTGCATCTAACCCAATGATTCTGAGGCCGGAAACCGCCGGCCGCCAGTTTCTTGGCGATCGCGAAGCCGGCAGTTCCGGTCCACCGGTCCACCGGTCCACCGGTCCACCGGTCCACCGCTGTTACGGGTGCGTCGAACCGTCGGTGAGGCGCAGCATCAGGACCGCGGCGCGTTTGGTGAGCGGGCCGAGCATGCGAAGATCGGCCGTCTCCTTCTCCGTGTGGTCGTCGTGGCCGGAAAGCCCGATGCCATCGATGATCATCGGTACCTTGGCGGCGACGAACGAGACGTCCGCCGCGCCGGCGCGCGATGGATCGACCGCGACGACCGCACCGAAACCCAGGTCGCGGCTCGCCTGGTCGTACAGCGCGAGTAGGCGTCGGTTGCCCGCGGTCGGCGCCATCGGCGGGTAGCCGTCGTCGAATTCGATCGTCGCCGACGTCTTCGGCAGATGCTTGGCGACGATTTCGCGCATCGTGCGTTGGGCCTTCGCCTGTTGTTCCGGTGAGAGCGTGCGAAGGTCGCCGGTCACCTCCATGTGCTCGGCCACGACATTGCGCTTGCCGGCGACGCTCCCCTCGGTGCCGGTGGTATCCACCTTCACGAGCGATCCGCCGGCGGCGAGTCCCGGGTTGAACGTGAGGTAGGCTTCTTTCGACAGGCGCGTGTAGAACACGAAGAGAATCCTCGACGCCTCGTACACGGCGCCGGCGCCGACCTCCGGCTTGAAGATCTGCGACGAGTGCGCGGGGTTGCCGGTGGTTCTGAGATTCCACGAGCCGGCGCTCCGGCGGGAGATGACAGCCGTCGTGGGATCTCCCGCGCCGTCCTCGAAGCCGAGCGCGTAGCGCGCGCCTGTTGCCGCGTCGACGAGCGCGCGCCGCGCCGCATCGACCGGCCGCCCCGATTCCTCCTCGTCGCCGTCGAACACGACGGTCACGTTCATCTTGTCGAGTCGACCAGCGTCGGCGAGGGCGCGCAGGGCGTAAAGAAGAATCACGTCGCCGCCCTTCATGTCGATCACGCCCGGCCCGTGTGCGGTCGAGTCGTTCACTCGCTCGAACTTCTGAAATGGACTCGAGGGCTCGAAGACGGTGTCGAGATGTCCGATGAGAAGGATCTTGGGTCCCGGCCCCGGATGCTCGGCCACCAGGTGCCCGGCGCGATTGAATGCGGCTCCGTCGACCCACCGCGTCTTGAATCCAAGCGCATCGAACTGCGCTCGCAGCACGTCACCGACCTGCCGCACGCCGGCGAAGTTCATCGTGCCGCTGTTTATGTTCACGAGTCGCTCGAGAAGGGCGAGCGATTCGTCGCGATGCGAATCGACGGCCCGCGCGATCGCGCGTTCCGTCGCCGACAGCGACGATTGTCCGTTCGCCGAGCCGCCGGCCAACGGCGACGCGACGAGCGAGGTAGAGCACAGCAGGGCGAGACGCACAGTGAAGAGGCGCATGACACGCAATTTATCGAAGCCGGGTGTGCGCGGTACGCGAGTCGGCGCTCTCATTCTGAGCGTCGCGCTGGCGGCGTGCGACCGCTCGGCGAACGGCGACACGGGGCGCGGGGCCTACGTCGACACGGACTCGATGGGCGTCCAGCCGGCCGCCGTCTCGACGGTGCCGCTGCACGCCCGCCCCGAGCTGCTCGAGAACTCGGTCGCCGTGATGAGCCGGAGCCAGCCGGGCGTGTTCTACTCGATGAACGACTCCGACAACGAGCCGCTCGTCTTCGCGCTCGACACGACGGGGAGCGATCGCGGCCTGTGGCGCGTGGCGAACGCGACGAACATCGATTGGGAATCCGCTTCGCTCGGCCCGTGCGGCGACGCGCAGCGTGCGACGACGTGCCTCTATATCGGCGACACCGGCGACAACGAATCGGTCTATCCGACCCGAGCGATCTACCGCGCCGCCGAGCCGCCGGCCGCGCAATCGCCGGGTTTCAACGGAGCGTTCGCCGCCGACAAGCTCACCTACGTTTATGCCGACGGACCTCACAACGTCGAGGCGATGTACGTCGCGCTGAATGGCGACATGATCTTCATCGCGAAGTCGCCCGTGCGCGCCCGCGACGGCCGCCTGCGCCCCGCGCTCGTGTATCGCCTGTCCGCGACCGCATGGAGCGCGACTCAGGCCATCGCCCAGCTCATCGACAGCCTCTCGATCGTCCCCGGCTCGGCACCGCTCCGCGTCGTCACCGATGCGTCGCTATCGCCCGATGGACGACACCTGGCCGTGCGCACGTACGAACAGGTATTCGTCTACGCGACCGACCCCCTCACCGGCCGCGTCGACCACTCGATCGCGCCCGCGATCTGCAACATCGTCTCGCTCGGCGAAGCCCAGGGCGAAGGGATCAGCTGGGTCGACGATCGCGGCCGGTTCATCTTCACGAGCGAGGGCGGTGCATCCCCGCTCATGATCGCGACGTGTCCGCTGCCGAACCGTTCGCGGTAACAGCGCGCGCCGGTCGGGGTCAGGGGCTCGGGGTGGGACTGTCCTCCGCGGACCGCTCGCAGTATTGCCGAACCTGCCGGCAATACTGCAACGGCTCCGCTCCGGACAGTCCCACTCGCTCGCTCACTCAAATCGGCGAACGATAGACTGCGGGCGCGGGCCGCCGAGCGTCGCGCTCAGACTGGTCGCCGACCGCTGCGCGTCCGCGGTCGAGCTCACGCGGACCCCGCACCCGCACGGAGGCAGCGCCGAGACGGCCCGGGGTCTGGAGCGCGAGCCGAGGCAATACTGACCGGCAGTATCGTCAGTATTGCACTGGTCGCGCGGAAGACCTCGGGCGGCTCGGCGCGTGTAAGGCCGAGAGCGGAAGACCGACGGCGGCGTGGCGCGTGAAGTTCAGTGCGGCCACGCGTCCAACAAGCGTCGAACGGCGATGATCTGGCCGACGTGATACGACGTGTGGTCCACGGCTACGATGACTGTGCGCAAGTACGTCTGACCGGTGCCGTGCGGAATCTTCGTCGTGAGGTCGCGCGGGTCGTTGATCGTAAAATCGGCGAGCGCCTTCGTCTCGCGATGAATCGCGGCCACGCAGTCGTTCCATGCCGCGTCGTCCTTCGGCGCGGGCGAGGCGGGCCAGTAGTCGTCGGGCCACTTCGGCTCGTGGTAGTTCTCGTTCGTGCAAAACTCCAGCAAGTCGTGCTGCGTGGCGCGAATGTGGTCGAGCAACTCCCAGGCCGAGTGCGGGAAGTTCGCCGGACGCTTGCCGCGAAGCTCCGCGGAGAGTCCGTCGATCGCGTGGTCGAGCGACGCGTGCGCCTGCTCCCAGTCGAGCGACGACGCGACGATGCGTCGCCATGTGTCCGCTGATGCCACCGTTCCTCCTTGCAAGAGCCGAGTGATCTACGGCAGCCGAACCGGGTCGTGCACCGTCACCGCCGACCCGTCGGCGAAAAATGCTGATGTCGCCGGTCCGGCGAGGATGGCCGCGAACTTCGCGCCGAACGCATGTGCCGTGTTCCCCTCGAGCGTGCCGCGGTCCATTCGACCGACGCGCCAGGCCGGATGCGCCACGTGGTATTCCACGGTCGATCCGTCTCGCTGTGTCGTGTACCCCCAATGTCGCTGGGTCATGAACGCCTCGTCGGAGTCGCCGTCCGGAATCTCCGTGCGGCCCAGGCCGTCGCCAACCACAGCGCTCGTCGCACCCCACAGCGTCCATCGGTACTCGGCGCGTCGCTCCGATGCGTTCAACTCGAGCCGATGCGACATCGGGAGATGCAGGTACGGCTCGTTGTAAACAAAGCGCGCCGCGGTTGCGATCGCGAAGCGCGGGACGAGCTCGCGGATGAACGTCACCGCGCGCCGCTCCTCGCCGTCCACGAGTCGCTTCACGTAGAAGCGAAGGTTGACCTCCTCGAACGTGCGGTGAAACGGAATCGCGATGCCGCGCACGCGCGTGTTGGCGAACATGAAGCCCACGACGCTCACGTACGCCTCGCCGCGCAAGAGATCAAGCTCCGTGCCCCCCGGCACGAGCGGCTCGAGAAGGCCGGCGGGCACCGCGTAGTTGAGCAGCACGAGGTGCAGCCACTCGGCCGTCAGAAACACTGTGGTTTTCGTCGCGGCTTTGCCGGGCCCCATGCCATCAAGAATCACTTGTTCCGTTTGTTTCCGTCAAATCCCGTTTGTTTCCGTGTCTCGACCGTTATGGCTCGTGTGGCGGGTCCCCGCGCGCCGAGCGGGCATCAACAATTGGGACACGGAAACGAACGGATCGCCGGGAAACAAACGGAGACTGCAGACTTCTGCATTGGCGCGGCGACTCGTTTGGCGCAGCTCAACATGCTGCCCCACAAGAACGTAGTTTCCTACAGTCGCCCTCCCGTAGCACTCCCCAGAGGTACCAATGTCGATCCGATCGCTGCGTTTGGCGTTTCTTCTCTTTTCGGTGTTGTCCGTCCCGGCCGCCGCGCAGCAGGCGGAGCACATCGATTCCGCGATGAACGCGAAGATCCGGGCCGAGGGGATGGATCGCTCGAAGATCATGTGGATCGAGCATTTCCTGACCGACGTCTATGGTCCGCGCCCGATCGGGTCGCCGAACCACGTCGCCGCGGCGAATTGGGCGGTCAAGACCATGACGGGCTGGGGAATGCAGAACGCGCACCTCGAGCCGTTCACCTGGCGCGGCGTCGGTTGGCTGCCCGGCCGCGCCGAGGGGTTCATCACGTCCCCGGTGCACGCGAACCTGAAGTTCGAGGCGGTGCCGTGGTCCCCGTCGACGAAGGGAACGGTGAAGGGCGAAGTCGTGAGTCTCGTGCCGCCGGAAACGCCGACCGAACAGGAGCTCGCCGACTACCTCGCGCCGTTCGCCCACAAGGTCAAAGGCGGCATCGTGATGGTCGGACCGCCGCCGGTCGTGCCGGTGAACTTCAACGAGCGTCCGAAGCGTACGCCGGATGAACAGGTGCGCGAGCGATACGCGCCGCAGGATCCGACGCAGCAGGGTCGCGGCGGGCGCGGCGGCGGCGGTCGCGGTGGCCGCGGCGCACAGACGCCTCCGCCTGAAGGCCACCTTTCTGCCCAGCAGGTCAATCAGCGCATCACGCAGTTTCTGCGCGACAACCCGCCCGCGTTGCGACTCACGCCCCAGGGCGGCGGACGCATTCCCGGCGTCATCGTGGCGCAGAATGGCGCGGGCCAGATCTACGACGACACCACGCCGCAGCCGCCCGCCGTCATCCTCCGCACCGACGACTACGGCCGGATCTTCCGCATCATCGCCGACGGCACACCGGTGACGGTCGAGTTCAACATCTCGAACCAGTATTTTCCGCAGGGGAAGACGTCGTACGTGACCGTCGGCGAGATCCCGGGAACGGACAAAGCGGACGAAGTCGTGATGATGGGCGGACATCTCGATTCGTGGACGAGCGCGACAGGAGCGACGGACAACGCGATCGGCTGCGCGATCATGATGGAGGCGGCGCGCATCCTCGAAGCGGTCGGCGCCAAGCCGCGCCGGACCATCCGCGTCGCCCTCTGGAGCGGCGAAGAGGAAGGCCTGCTCGGCTCATTCGCATATGTAAAAGATCATTTTGGAAGCGCCGAGTCGCCGGGGAAGGATTTCGGCAAGATCGACGCGTACTGGAACATCGACGACGGCACGGGGCGCGTGCGCGGCGCGTCGATCTTCGGTCCGCCGCAGGCCGCGGCGATTCTCGCGCAGTACCTCAAGCCGTTCGACGACTGGGGCGTCTATGGCGCGTCGGCGTCGACGGCGCGGGTCGAAGGCGGCAGCGACAACGGCGCGTTCGCCGTGGCCGGGCTCCCCGGCATCGGCGCGCAGCAGGACCCGATCGAGTACAACAGCACGACCTGGCACACGAACCTCGACACGTACGAGCGCATCGTGCCCGAGGACGTGATGCACAACGCCGTCGTGACCGCGTCGGTGATGTGGGGTCTCGCCAACCGCGATGAGATGCTGCCGCGGTTCGCGCCGAGCGAGATGCCAGCCGTTCCTCAGGGACGTGGGGGTGGGCGGGGTGCGGTGACCAACGGTCCGGTCGCGCTGCCGCACGTCTACGCGCTGGGCAAGGGCAAGTCACTGAGTGTGCGGGCACCCGGTCTCGTCGAAGTCAATGGTCGCGGCGGAGCGAACGCGCCGACGCTGACCGCGACGATCGTCACGAAGCCCGCGCACGGCAAGCTCTCGGCGAATCCGGACGGCAGCTTCACCTACACGCCCGCGGCGTCGTTCACCGGCACGGACTCGTTTACCTACACCGTGGCGGCCGGGGGCACGACGAGCGAACCGGCGACGGTGACGTTCGTGGTCAAGTAGGCAAAGCCGCTGTTCGAAATGCCTACCGCGCGGCGGCCGCGGCCGCGCGGGCGACGACGCGGCGGTCTTCCAATCGGGCGCCGAACTCCTCGAACTGCGGCGTCGGACCGCGCCACTGGAGTGCCGACACCTCGCTGAACAGCGGCGCGTCAGTTCGCAGCGTCGCGAGCGTCTTGAACAGCAGGGCCAGTTCGCGTTTGTCGCCCGCGAGCACGTCGGCGGGGAACTCCTCGAGCGGCCCGTGGCGATTGATCAGTCGCGCCGCCGTCACGGCGCCGATGCCGGGCAGCCCGGGATAGCCGTCCGCGCTGTCGCCGACGAGCGCGAGATAGTCGGGGATGAAGCGCGGCTCGACACCGAACTTTTCGCGCACGCCGGCTTCGTCGCGAATCTTCTGCGACTTCCGGTCGACTTGTACGACGCGGTTGCCGCGCACGCACTGCGCGAGATCCTTGTCGGGCGTCCAGATCGACACCTTCTCGACGGTCGAGTCCTGCGCCGCGATGTGCGCGGCCGACGCGAGCGCGTCGTCGGCCTCGAGCTCGACCATCGGCCACGTCGCGACACCCATCGCCTCGAGCGCGTCTTCCAACGGACGAAACTGCGCCCAGAGCGCGCGGTCGATCCCGGCGCCCGTCTTGTAGCCGGGCCAGAGGTCGTTGCGGAAGGACTCGATCACGCGATCGGTGGCGACGCCGACGTGCGTCGCGCCGCCTTCGATCATCTGTAGCACGGTGTTCAACACGCCGACCGCGGCGCCGTACTTCGGATCTTTCCCTTCCGCGAATCTCCGCAGGCCGTAAAAGTGGCGGAACAGCTCGTACGTGCCGTCGATGAGATGGACGATCATCTACGACGGCAACTTCATGAGGTGCAGCGTGACGAGCAGCGGAATGACGACCGCGACGAGTGCCTCTCCCGCGATCAACCCCGACGCGATCGGAATGGAGTAACGCTCGTGGGTATCGGCGTTGAGGATCTTCCAAATCCGATCCGCGACCGCGCCCACGAAGATCATCGTCACCGCGCTGAACGGAATCAGCATCGCGATGCCCATCCCGGTCGGCGACGGCAGGAACCAGTGCCAGTCCTTTCGCTGCTCGAGCACCGTCAAGACGATGCCGACCAGCACGCCGGCGCCGAAGGATTCCTTCATCCACGTCAACCGCATCGCCGCGTCCGCCGTGAGTGTTGCGCCCGAGAAATCGTGCGTCACGATCTTCGCGAATCCGACCCAACGCTGCGAAGTGGGGCTCAAGAGCTGCGCGTGCTCGCCGATGATCCCGTACGTGTCGCGCAGCAACGGATACATGAACGCCAGCGCGATCGCGCCGAACGGCACGGCGAGCAGCTGCATGTAGGTGAGAATTCGCGGCGTCGAGCCGATCATCTGGCCGGCACGAAAATCCTGCATCAGCCCCTCGGACTCGGCCGCGACGGCGCCCGGTGATGCCGCTCGATACCATGCTCGCGCTGAGGTCGCCCGGCGCGAGGCCCCCGAAGATCGCCTGCACGAGATTCACCATCGTGCTGATCGGCCCCCAATTCGTCTCGCCGAGCACGCGCAGCGCGACGAGACCGAGCGGCACCGAGAGCGCGATGGCGACGACGGATTGCCACACCGGCGTATGAAAAAACGCGCTCTGCACCGTGATCAAGAACACCGTACACGCCCCGGCGCCGATCCACACCCACCGCAAGGGGAGGTCGCCGCTCATTCCCCCCGCGGTGAGCCCCTTGAAGGACTTGGCGAGAACGCGCCAGCGAAGCGCGAGTCCTGTGATGCCGCCGGCGATCAGCATTCCGACCGCGAACCACATCACCGTGAGCAAGATGTCCACGCGCTTCGCGTCGGCCGCGATCAGTCCGTGCGACAGAAGCCACGGCGGGGCGAGAATCCAGCCGATCACACCGCCGATGAACATGCTCGTGCTGATTCTGAGCCCGATGATGATGCCGGAGCCGACGTTCAGGAACGAGATGCCAAAGCCGATGCCGACGCGCGCCGAGAACGCGTTGACGGACACGGGAATCGTGTCCACGATCCACTGAAGCTGCGTCGCGAGAAACGTGAACCCCGACACGACCAGCGCGCCCACCATCGCGAACGCGGACTTGCGCGCCTGCGGGCCGTGCGAGTCGAGCATGATGAGCGTTTCGCCGGCGGCCACGCCGTCCGGAAACGGAAGGTTCTCGTCTTCGATGAAGTGCTTGCGGAGTGGAACGGCGAGGAACACGCCGAGCAGTCCCGACGCCGACAGCCAGATGAACGTCTGCATGCGCGTCAGACGCACGTCGAAGCCGCTCGTCGGGTCGGCGCGCATGATGTCGAACGCGGCGAGGAGCCAGCACAGAAACGCGATCTGCCCCGCCGTCGTCCCCGCCGTCTGGACGACGTTGTTCTCCCAGCGGTTGTAGTTGCGGGTGAACAACCCGAGCGCGAGGAAGCCGAAGAACGCCGAGACGACCGAGATGTTCGGCCCGAAGCCGAACTTGAGGACGACGTACGGATACGACGCGCCGATGACGAGCGCGACGATCAATCCGACGATGATCGAGCGCGGCGAGAACTCGCGAACGTCGGGCGGTTTCTGCTGAGTCGAAGCGGGCACGTATCAGCTCGGCGTCGAGACCTGGTTGACAAAGCGCAAACAAGTGCGGCGACAATAGCGGGGCTCGACCGCTTGCGCCAGCCGCTTTCTTTCGAACATGCACCCGCGCATCTCCGAGCTGATCGACTACATCGATCGTCAGGCCGTGACGCTGGAATCCGCCTACAGGACGATTCCGGCCGAGCGGCGCACCGCGCGCCCGGCGCCGGACCGCTGGTCAGCCGCGGAAGTCGTGCACCACGTGGCGATCGTCGAGCAACGTTTGACCAAACGGCTGCAATCGCTCGCCGAGCAGGCGCGCGCGCTGCCGCCCGAGAGAGACGCGTCGTCGGTTTTCACGATCGTGGATACGGATCGCATCGCAGTCCGATCGACTCGTTTCAAGACGTCGGAGCTCGGCGAGCCGCGCGACACCGACGCATCGCGCGTCTGGAGCGACTTCGAGGCGGCGCGCCGCGAGCTGAAGGACGTGATTCGCGCGGCCGATGGACTCGCGCTGAACGAGGTCTCCGCGCCGCACCCCGCGCTCGGCCCGCTCACCGGCTACGGATGGATCGCGTTCGCCGGCGCGCACGCCGCGCGCCACGCCGCCCAGATCGAGGAAGACACGTCGCTGGCCTGATCGTCGCGCGTTACGGCACCGCTTCGGCGAGCGGCTTGCCTTTCTCGACGACGAAGACGGTGAGGAGCTTCACCGGCGTCGTGCCGCGATTGACGGCGGTGTGAATGCCGCCGAGCGTGTTCATCGTCGCTTCCCCGGCCTTCACGGTGATCGGCGGCTTGCCTTCGTGCGTGAGCTCGACCGATCCCTCGAGGACATAAGAGAGCTCGATTCCCGGGTGACGATGCTTGCCCGACGTACCGCCCGGCGGAATCTCGGAAATCCCCATGATCGCCTCGTACTTCGGCGAGCCAGGATCGTCCTGTCGCTGGAGAACGGTGCGCTTGATCGACGGCTGCTGCTGCGCGGCGAAAGCGAGATGGTCGACGGCCAATCCGGCCGCGAACGCGGCGCCGACGATCGAAGCAAGAAAGAGTGTTCGCTTTGTCATGGGTGTTTGGCGGCGGATGGAAAGCGTCACCGTCCTCCTGTGACCAGAGACCAGAGACCAGGACCAGTGACCAGTGACCAGTGACCTGAGACCTGAGACCTATCTGTACGTGATCGTGATGTTCTCGATGTTGTCGCGCAAATGCCGCTCGAGGTAGCCGACGAAGGCGCGCAGAAGGAGCCACTCCGACGTTTCGTCCTTCGTGTGGATCTCGGCGACGAGAATCCCGCCCATCGTCTCGTCCCAACGAATCCAGCCAGGGTACTTCACGTGGGCGAGCTTTCCCTCGGCTTTGCGGCGAAACGCCGTCGGGCGCGCGCGCAGCGCGCGGAGCTTTGCCTTGAGGAGCGACTTGAGACTTTCCTCGCTGTCAGCCCGCGGCACGACCTGAAGAATCTTCATCGGTCCTCCCGGTGACCCATTTACAAACGAAACGGCGAACGCGAGAAATCTGATGTCTGACGTCAGAAATCAGACGTCAGATTTCTCCCAAGGCGTCCGTGGTAATTAGGGTCTTCCAGCCGCGATACGCAATCAGCGCGGGCGATACTCCGCCGCCAGGTACACGCTGAGCACATTCTCCGGCGGCACGCGGACGAAGCCCGTACCGCGCGCGCCGCCGTATTCCTTCGACCACGCACCCGCGAGCCCCCAGTCGTCGAGCGCGAGCACGTTCGTCACGCCGGACGGCGCGACGGACCACGTCACGCGGAAGCGCGACGTGAGCCCCCAGTGTTGGCCGGCGAGCGTGGCCCGCGCACCGCGTTGGTCGAACAACGCGTCGGCGTGCGAAACGCCGAGCAGCTCCTCCGGCGCGGACCACTGGACTTCGTTGAGGCTCTTGCGCTGCCCCTCGAGCGGTTCGACGGGCCAAATGTTCGGCGGAAGCCCGAGCCATACGACCTTCCCGCCGGCATCGAGATATCGCCGCAGCAACGACGTCGCGAGCGGCGCCTTCACGACGTCCGCGGGCGGGAGATCGATCGCGAACACGACGACGCTCGGCGCGCGGTCGGCGACGCGATCTTCGAGAAACTTCGCGACCGACTTCGCATCGAGCGTCTCGTATCCGCCGTTACGCAGATACCTCGCGACGTCCGCCGAGTTGCCGATCTGTGACGCGCGGAGATACGTGCTGTCGAAGAAGACAGCCCGCTTGGGCACCTCGGGCGCGGCGCCGAGTCGGAGCGCGTAGACCCCACCGTCGCCGCTTCCGATGAAAAGCAGGTCGCCGTCGATCACCGGCGAGCTGAAGATCTGCGACCCGGTTCGAAAGTTGGAGACCTCGGCGCCGGTCGCGCGGTCGGTCACGTGGACGCGCCCCGGGCCGTCGCCCCAATACACGAATCGCCCCGCCACCGCCGGCGACGACCAGACGATGCCTTCCGACTGCGCTTTCCAGAGCTCCTTGCCGCTCGTCGCGTCGACGGCCTGCAGGAAGTGCGCATCGGAACTGCCGGCGAACACGACGCCCTGATCCACCGCCGGCGAAGAGTTGATCCAGGAGACGTGGTGATCCACGCGCCAGCGCAATGCGCCGGTCGCCGCGTCGATGGCGTAGAGAAATCCGTCGCGCGCGCCCACGTACACGACGCCGCCGCTCACGCTCGGCGACGACTGAATGCTGCGACGGTCGAAGCCATAGTCGCCGGATTTCAGCTTTGCGCCTTCGGTGTCGTAGCGCCAAGCCTGCTTGCCGGTCGCGATGTCGACGGCATACACGGATCCGTCAAATGATCCGACGTATGCCCGCTTGCCGACGACTGCTGGCGCAGTGCGAATGCGTCCGCCGGTATGGGCGCGCCAGAGCACCGATCCCGCTCGCGCGCTGACGCCATAGAGCAGGCCGTCGCCGCCGCCGAACAGCACGAGGCCGTCGGCGACCGTCGGCGACGACGTCCACATGTCGCCGCTTTCGTGTCCCCAGGGGAAGGGTATCGTCGCGCCGGTCGGCACCCACCACTTCTGGCGGCCGTTCGCGGCGTCGAGGGCGTGGAGTCGTCCGTCGCGCGTACCGACGTAGACGAGCGCGTTCGCCACGGCGGCGGACGACGAAATCGGGCTGCCGAGACTCACGGTCCAGCGAGCGTCGCCGGTGCGTTCGTCCAGCGCGTACATCACGCCGCTCCCGCTGCCGACGTAGACGACGCCGTTGGCGACGACGGGCGTGGCGACGACGTCGCCGTCGGTCGGCACGCGCCACTGCAGACCGACGATCCGCTCGCCGCCGCCGGCGTACCGGCCCGAGTGGGCGGCGTCGCCGCGGAACATCGCCGCCGGGGCCTGGGCGTTCGCCAACCCGCCCGCCACGACGGACACCAGTAAGACTTTGGTAATCATTGTCTCCGCCCGATGCCAGCGAAGTGTCGCCGAATCACTCTCCGCGCATCGCCACCAGCGGGTCGACGCGCGCGGCACGGCGAGCCGGCAGCCAACTCGCGAGCATCGCGACCGCCGCCAGCACCACTACGACTCCGGCGAGCGTCAACGGGTCACGCGGCGTCACGCCGAACAAGAGCGACGCAACGACGCTCCCCGCGGCGAGCGCCGCGACGATGCCCAGCCCCGCCCCGAGCGCCGTGAGCGCGAGTCCCTCGCGGATCACCATCGCCGAGATGCGCTGCGTCGTCGCCCCCAACGCGACGCGAATGCCCAGCTCGTGCGTGCGTTGGCTGACGGCGTACGCGATCACGCCGTAGAGTCCGACCGCGGCGAGCACCAGTGCGACGGCCGCGAACAGCGCGACGAGCGTCGTGTAGAAGCGCTGCCGCCCGACCGACGAAGCGACGCGCTCGGCCATCGTTTGCACCGAGAACACCGGCACTTCGCGATCGAGGTCGCGCACGATCGAGCGAAGCGGCGTGGCGAGCGACGCCGGGGACGCGCTGGTGCGAACGAGCAGCGTGAGCGACGAGAACGGGTGCTGCGCGAGCGATGCGTACACGGTCGGCAGGGGTGCGTCCTCGAGCCCTTCGCCGTGCACGTCACCCACCACGCCGACGATCTCGCAGTACGGTTCGTTGGGGTCGCCGCCCCACCCGAGTCTTATGAACTGGCCGAGCGGATTCTCGTTCGGGAAGAAACGCCGCACGAACGCCTGGTTGACCAGGTACACGGTCGGAGCGCCCGGCGCGTCGCCATCCTGAACCCCGCGCCCGCGCACGATCGGAATGCCGAGCGTGTTGAAGAACGCCGGCGTCACCTGGCGGACCTCGGCGTCCGGCTCGTCGCTGGGGCGCGCGTACGTGCGTCCCCGCACGTTGAAGGTGAACCCGTACCCCCCGCCGTCGAGCGGGACGTAGTTCGTCATCGCGACGCTGCCCGCGCCGGGCACCGCGGCCGCGCGCTCGAGCAGTTGTCGGACGAAGATGCGGTCGCCGGTCGAGTCGTACTTGGATTGCGGCAACGTCATCTTCATCGACAGCACGCTCTCGGTGCGGAACCCCGGATCGACCGACAGCAGGCGGTTGAAGCTGCGGAGCAGGAGTCCGGCGCCGCTCAGCAGCGTCACGGCGAGGGCCAGCTCGCCGACGACGATGGCGCGCTTGGCGCGGCTGGTGATTCGCCTTGCCCTGCGAGCCGCGCCCGCCGCTGCGCAGCGCATCCGCGACTCCTCGTCCCGCGACCTGCATCGCCGGCAACGAACCAAAAACCAGACCGGCGACGAGCGCGGCGAGCGTCGTCGCGGCGAGCGTGCGGCCGTCGATCGACGCCTTCTGCACCAGCAGCAGTCCGGGGGGCACGTGGGCGAGCAAAACGGTCATTCCGAGCTTCGCCAACCCGATGCCGATCGCCGCGCCGACGACCGAGAGCATCACGCTCTCCGTCATCAGTTGGCGAATGAGTCGCCCGCGGCCCGCACCGAGCGCGCTGCGGATCGCCATCTCGGTCTCTCGTGCCGACGCACGCACGAGCAGCAGGTTGGCGACGTTGGCGCAGGCGATCAGCAGCACGAGCACCACGGCGGCGAGAATGACGTAGAGGGGCTTTTTCAGATCGCCGACCGTATACTCCTGAACGTTCAGGATCTGGGCGCGCCGCTCGCGATACATCTCGGGGAACCGATGCTCCATCGATTGCGAGATCAGCCGCACCTCGCTGTTCGCGGCGTCGACGGAAACATCGTCCTTCACGCGCCCGAGAACGCTCATCCAACGCGCTCCGCGCGAATCGTCGCTCAGCTCCTGCGTGGTGAACACGCGTGGCGTCCAGACCTCGGCGGTGAACGGATAGCGCTGTTCCGCGGGAACGACGCCGACGACCGTGAACGGCCGCGCATTGATCCGCACGGTCTTGCCGATCACCCGCTCGTCGCCGCCGAAGTCGCGCCGCCAGAGTTGCTCGCTCAGCACCACGACAGGTGCCGCGCCCGTCTTGTCTTCCCCCTCGCGGAAGAAACGCCCGTGGAGGGGCTTGATGCGCAAGAGGTCGAACAGATTCGCTCCCACCTGCACGCCCTGAACCCGCTCGGCGTCGCCGCTCTCGAGCACGACGTTCGCGGTCCAGCTGTCGACGATCGAAAAGCCGACGAAATCCTTGGCCTGCGTCGGATAGTCGACGATGTCCATCGGCGTGGCCGCGTCGCCGTGTCCCTGCTGCGTGAATCGAACGCGAACCAGCCGGTTCGCTTGCGGGAATGGCGGCGCCTGAAGCAGGACGTGGTCGACGACGGAGAAGATCGCCGTGTTCGCGCCGATGCCGAGGGCCAGCGTGACGATCGCGGCGGCGGTGAAGGCGGGGGCGGCGCGCAGCTTTCGCGCGGCGTAGATGATGTCCTGCCAGAGGTCGCGCATGTACTCGCTCCGCCGCTGGGCGGCTTCGGTGTCGCTGTCCACGGCGCCGATGTAGCGCCGTGCGTCGTCGATGTCGCCGAACTCGCGCATCGCTTGCGCGCGGGCGGCGTCGGGCGAAAGGCCGAGCGCGACGAGGGCGTCGACCCGCATGTCGAGATGGAACGCGAGCTCGGTCTCGAGGTCGGCGCGGATCTGTCGCGTCGTGCGCCAGGGAAGACGGAAAAACCGGCGGCGCGGACTCACGTCGGCTCCAGGACCTTGAACACCGCGGCCGCGTATTGTCGCCACACGGCTTCCTCGGCGCGCAGGTGCCGCCGACCCGCCGTGGTCAACTCGTAGTAGCGCGCCTTGCGGTTGTTCTCGGAGAGTCCCCACTCGGCGGCGATGAAGCCCGCGTGCTCGAGGCGGTGCAGCGCCTTGTACAACGGCGCGTCCTCGATGTCGATCACGCCGTCAGTGCGCTGGCGAATCGAGCGCGAGACGGCGTACCCGTGCATCGACCCCCACGTGAGCGTGCGGAGGACGAGCACGTCGAGCGTGCCTTGAAGCAGGTCGAGCGGTCGCGTTGCCACGGTTGTTCATCTCCCCGTACCAAGTAATGGGAAGATGAGTTCGGGGACAAAGGGCGGCAAGCGGTGTGGGACGACCCGGCTCAGAAAGGCGGGCGCGGTCGAGACGCCGCGAGCCGAATCAGTTGTCGACGGTGATGCCCAAATCCTGTAGCAGCCCGTCGCGCAAGTCGTACACCCATCCGTGCACGGCCAGCCGCTGGCCGCGCGCCCAGGCGTCGCGGACCACCGTCGTCTGGCAGACGTTGTTGACCTGCTCGGCGATGTTCAACTCGCACAATCGGTCCTCGCGCGCTTTCTCGTCGGCGATCGCGTCGAGCTCGGCTTGGTGCTTCATGCGAACGTCCTGGACGTGGCGCAGCCAGTTGTCGGCGAGGCCGACGCGGTCGTTGCGCATCGCGGCGCGGACGCCGCCGCAGCCGTGGTGGCCGCACACGATGATGTGCTTCACGTGAAGCACGTCCACCGCGAATTGGACTACGGACAGACAGTTCAAATCGGCGTGGACGACCACGTTCGCCACGTTCCGATGGACGAACAGCTCACCCGGCGCGAGCCCGACGATCTCGTTCGCGGGCACGCGGCTGTCGGAGCACCCGATCCACAGGTACGCGGGCGCCTGCTGCGTCGACAGGCGCTCAAAGAAATCCGGGTCGCGGCGCGTCACCTCCGCCGACCAGGCGCGGTTGTTGTCGAACAGATGTTGGAGAAGGGACGGCGTCATCGGACCCAAAGGTATCAGGATCGCGGCGCGGCGGCCGAGGCGACGGCGGTCATGCGCTCCAACATCTCGGCTTCGGGCGTCGGCGACAGCACGTTCATCGCGGCGAACTCTTTCGCCTGTGGATAGTCCGACGCCTCGATCGTTCGAGCGGCGGCGTCGAAGTCGTAGATCGTGCGGCGCAACTCGACGTCGGGGGGAGGGCCGAGGCACAGCCAGTATGCGCCGGGCTCGCCGAACGGCATGCCGACGCTCCCGGCGTTCACCACACGCGTCGAACCGAAGCGGCGGTCGAACTGCATGTGCGTGTGGCCGCAGACGACGACCGCCGCGCCCGCGTCGGCGAGCATCGGCATCACGATTTCGTCGGCCGTGAGACGGGTGAAGATCTCGACGTCGTTGCGCGGCGTCGCATGGCAGAAGAGGACGTCGCCGAGCCCGTCGATCGTGAGTCGCAGCGTGGCCGGCCATGACGCGATGCGCTCGACGTCGGCCGGGCGAAGCTGTTTCGCGGTCCAGGCGATGAGGTGGCGAAAGGAGTCGGGCAGCAAGCCTCCCGTGCCGCGGACGTGCGCGAGCACCTCGCGGTCGCCGTTGCCCATGATGTAGTCGATTGGAACACCGACGCGAGCGAGCGCGTCGAGCGCTTCGCGCGGCAGCGGTCCCGGAAGCACGTCACCGCCCACGACGATGCGGTCGACGCGCGTTCGGCGAACGTCGTCGAGCACCGCGTCGAGCGCGGGCGCGTTGCCGTGGATGTCGTAGAGCGCCGCGACGCGCACGCCGCCTACTGGTCGAGGCGAGCGGTGTACGTCACGAACCCGGACTTGTGCCGCCTCGACGACGGCCGGGAATCCACGTCATGCCTCAGCGGCGCGACATGCCGGCGAGATAGACCGAGACGGCGAAGAACACGGCGACGACCAGCATGATGACCGCGATTCGACGCCGCCTGTATCCCATCGCCGCCCACGACGGCTCGTCCAGGTAGTACGCCCCGCTGGCTCCCTCTCGAATCACGGCGCTCTTCTGGAGGGCCCGCCAAATGAAGTTGTTCTCTTCGACACCGAGTGCGTCAGGAGACTGCGCCGTCTGCGGACTCGTCGCGCGCGCGCGGCGAAAGTGCTCCACGAGATCTTTTTCGCGTTTGATGATGATTGCCGCGGCGGTTGCACCCATGTGTGATCACCGTGTGACGAGTCGAATGAGGAGCCCGAAACCCGCTCCCATTACCAGCGAACCAGCAACCATCGTCCATCTCTGAACCGAGTCCGAGATCTCGCGCAGTGCCGGGGCGAGCGCAAACAAGACCATCGCGGCGCCGAGAGCGGTGCTCAGGGAATGACTCAGCGTCCTGAAGGGCAGCCCCGACGACGCTCCGAACGCGAGGACACAAGCGATGATGGCTCCAAGCGACGGCCGCTGAATAAACCAGACGCGCGTTCGTTCAGTGACCTCGGCCATCTCGCGCTACCTCCCTCCCGGACCTTTCGGCATTTCCATCCTCTTGAAGCCGTCGATCTTGAATTGATCGTCCGTCGGGCCTTTCCGCGAGACCGTCGCGAGCGTGAGCTCGAGCGTCATCTTGCCGTTCGCGAAGCACCGCGAGAGCACGGGATATCCGTCGGTTTTCGTATCCCACGCGAATGCGCGGACCGACTGATCGTCGCTCCGTACCGTGATCAGAAAGTTCCGGAGATAACCCTGCATGTCCAGCACCGTCTGCCGCTCGCTGTCCTTCAACTTGAAGTCGTCCGACGTCGAGCCGCAGTACTCGGTGACCTTCTCGTTTCCGCGGATCCCCTCGACGCGCGTGCAGTCGTAGCCGGAGATCTTGAGCTTGTCGGTCGTCCAGTTGTAGACGAGCTGCTCCTGCGACTGCGCCATGCCGGCCAGCGCCTGCTTCATCATCCCCTCGGCCATCGCCCGCTGCTCCTTCGGCAAGGCGTCGAGCTGCTTCTGCATTTGCGCGAGCTGGCCGCTCGGGTCCATGGCCGCCCTCGAGTCTTTCGTGAGGTCGACGTACTGCTTGTTGTCCTCGTCGACGAGGCGAAGTACCTGAGCCTTGTCGTCGAACAGCATGCGAACGTGCTTGGCGCCGGTGAGCAGCATCGCGATGCGGCCGTTCTCGATCGCGAAGACGGCCGTCGCCGGATAGTCCTTGTCGTTCACGTGCTGGACGCCGGTGTACGTGGTCGTGAACTGCGCGCCAACCGGCGCCGCGGCGCCACAGAGGGCGAGCGTGATCAGGGCGTTTCGCATCGCGATGTCCTCACCGAGGGTGAGCCCGTCGCGGGGTGGGGCCGCTGGTCGGGCGACGCCTCAGAATTACCGCCGCTGGCCCCGAAGGGCAACGCGGGGGACCCAACGCGGTATGCGACGTCGATAGTCGGCGTACGAGTCGCCGAACAACTCGGTGAGCTTTGGCTCCTCGTAGAGAACAACTCTCAGATGAAAGGCCGCCGCGACGATCAGGGCATACCACGCGACCGCGCTCGATCGATACATCGCCGCTTGGCCCAGGACGGACGTCACGATCGCCACGTACATCGGGTTGCGAACGAAATGGTAGAGTCCGTCGACCACGAGTGCGCGAGGCGGGTCGGCGGGATTCGGTGTGCCGCGGCCGCGCACCGCGAAATCCCGCGCGCACCAAAGAAGCACGATCCAGCCGAGCACCGCGAAGAAGGCACCGACGATGCCGAGCGCGCCGTCGAGGCGCGGCCGTCGCCAGCCGCTGATGTACCAGGGCAGCCATCCGGCGATCGAGCCCGGTACGAGCGCGATGAACAGACCGGCGCGGACGACGAGCGAGCGAAACATCGTGCGAAGGAAACCGTCTCTTGTTCGATTCGGCAATCGGGGATAGCGTTCCCGCACGGCCGCGAGGGCGGCCGACGGTCCGCGTAAAGGGTTCAACCCACCCCCCGTTCTCTCGAGAACAAACCTTCTATTCCTCGCCCCTAACGCGGACGCCGGGCGGCACGAAAGGACTCGCTCCTTTCACGGGAATGGAGGTATACGATGTCCGATGAGACCCATGCGTCTTTTGGGGGGGCCGCGCCGTCGGCGCTGCCCGACGCGCCCAACCTCGAATGGCTTCGCAAGGAAGCCAAGCGCCGGCTCGCCGAGCTCCGCGAGACCAAGCCCGACACGCGGCTCGCCGAGGCGCAATTCGAGATCGCGAAACAGTACGGCTTCTCGAGCTGGCGCGCGCTCAAGACGCACGTCGATTCACTGAGCGTCGACGGCCAGCTCTTCGACGCGGCGCGCAAAGGAGACGTCGCGAGTCTCCGCACGTTGCTCGACGAGCACCCCGACAAGCGCTTCATTCGCGACAAGCCGTACGAGTGGACGCTGCTCCACGCGGCCGCGTCGCGAGATCAGAACTCCAAAACACCGAAGGACGCCCTCGGCGCGGTGAATCTACTGTTGGATCGCGGGCTCGATCCGAACGCGCGTGAGCGCGGCGACAGGACGTACGCCATGCACTGGGCCGCGGCGGCGGGCGACCTCCCCGTCGTGCGCCGTCTGGCCGACGCCGGCGGCGACGTCGTCGGCCGGGGTGACGACCACGAGCTGGAGGTCATCGGATGGGCTACCTGTTGGGAGGGTTGCGATGATGACGCGCACCGCGCGGTGGCCGACTTTCTCGTCAGCCGCGGCGCGAAGCATCACATCTTCTCGGCGATCGCGATGGGGCTCGGCGATGAGGTTCGTCGCATCGTCGCGGCGAATCCCGGCGCGCTCAATCAGCGGCTGAGCCGGAACGAGAATCATCAGTCGCCGCTGCACTTCGCCATCCGCATGAACAAGCCCACGATGGTCGAGCTCCTCATCGAGCTCGGCGCCGACCCGCTCGCAGTCGACGGATCAGGGAACCCGCCGTCCGCATATGCGCATCACGAGGGGATCGATCGTCCGATCGTTCAGAAGATTCGCGCGATGACCCTGGCGGAGCTCGACAGCGCCGAGCGCGGACACCGAGCCGCCAACGTGACGATGATGGATCTCGTCGCCGCCCTATCGCTCTCCGATTTGGAGATGGCGGACAAGCTCGTGAAATCGAATCCCGGGCTCGTCGCGGCGCACGGTGCCGGTTCCGGGGCGCTGCACATGCTCTCCATGCGGAACGATGCACACGCAGTCCGTTGGCTTCTCGACCACGGCGCGGACGTCAACGGGATCTGGGAGCAGTGGGGCTCGCAGGTGACCGCGCTGCACCTCGCGGCCGGCGGCGGTCATATCGAGACCGTGCGAGTCCTCCTCGACGCGGGCGCCAGCACGACGATCCTCGACAGCCGTTTCGAGAGCGACGCTCTCGGGTGGGCGAGGCATTTCAACATGCAAGAGGTCATTCGGATCCTCGAGCCTCTGCCGCATCTCACCTAGTTTGGTGTCCCGCCGGACTTGCCCTCAGGCGCCAGGCCGGCCTGTACGACTCCGATACTGCTACGGATTTCGCGGACCGAGGGGACTCTCGCGGAAAAAACAACACAAGGCTTTTGTTAAAAGCTTTCCAGACTTGCTCCGCGTAAATCCGAGGCCTCCGCGAAATCTGTAGCAGTTCCCTAGTCGTAACGGCCTGTCGGGCGCGACAGACGCAGATCGCTAGAAATAGCTGAGCCAGGCCGATCGATTGCGAGCCTTGACGCGCGCGAACCAGGCGCACAACGGATACAGCAGAACCACCACGGCAGCCCACGTCGCGTAGACGAATGGCAGCGAGTAGCCCCAGCCCGGCGGCATCTCGAATGGATACTTGTCGAGCGATGGCGAATTGAAGAACCAGTGGACCGAGCCGTAGCGCGCGTAGCCGATCGTCACGACGAGCAGATGGATGAGGGTCAGGTGGACGATGAAGTAGAAGAGCGGAACGCGGCCGAGCGTGAGGGCCGGCGTCAGCCACTTGGGGGCGCCGGCGTCGAATGCGTAGAGGCCGAGCATCGTGAAGCCGAGCGTCATCAGCAGGAAGAGGAGCGACGGCGGATACTTGGTCGCGTCGAGAAACGCGATCAACGTGTGCGTAGCCGCCGGCTGCACCGACCAGCGGAACGGATCGCCGTACACGTTGACGAACCGCAGCACCACGAACGCGCACGGCAGCGCGACGGCAAGCCGCAGCAGCAATGCTCGCCGCCGCGCCGGGTCCCAGGTGTAGATCCCGCCGAGCACGAAACCGATCGCCGTGACGCCGATCCACGGGACGATCGGGTAGGCCGCGAACACCGCGTGTCCCGGCGGTCGGATGAGGAATCCCGGGCGGTGCAGGAACACCCACCACGGATTCGCCGAGCGCACGCCGTCGAGCAGATTGTGCCCGACGATCATCGCGAGGCTGATGGTGGCGATCGCCTTGCGCGGCATCCAGACGAAACCGGCCAGCGCGATCATGGCCCATCCGAGCGCCCAGATGACTTCCAGGATCGTGGTGCGATAGTCGAAGTTGAATTGCAGTCCGAGGCACCGCACAACCACCAACTCGAGGAAGATCAACCACGCACCACGCGTGACGAGGAAGCGCGAAAGCTCGGCGGTGGTCTTTCGCCCGAGTGAGAGCGCGGCGCCGGTGCCGGTGAGGAGAAAGAACGTCGGCGCGCAGACGTGCGTGATCCAACGCGTGAAGAAGAGTGCGGCCGTCGTGGTCGCGACGTTGGTCGGGTCGGCGCGAGAACCGAAGAAGTCGCGCACGTGGTCGAGCGCCATGAGGATCATGACGAGGCCGCGGACGACGTCCACCGAGTCGATGCGCCGGCGAGCCGGCGCGTCCGGGCGCCGAGCGGGGGTGGTGGCGACCGCGAGTGTCTGAATCGCAGAAGCGCTCATATGGGGATACTATTCCCGTGTCGACGGCGCGCTCTGCCAGCGACGCGGCTCTGACGTACTTCTGACAATGTTGACGAGACGAGCTCTGGCGACGAGGCGCCAGGCGGGGCACTAGCGGAGCCCTTCGTTGATTGGTCTCTTGGAGCCGACACCAGGAGGTGCCCGATGAGGACCTACGGCAAATCGCGATCGACCACCGCTTCGCCGTCACGCGTCTGGAGCATCTGGCGCGATCCGAACAACTGGAACAAGTGGAATACCGGCATCCGCGATTGCGCGATGGACGGTCCACTCGCCAACGGCGCCACCGCGTGGATGGTGACGAACCGCGGCACCAAGCATCGCGTGACCTTCGCCAACGTCGATGACGGACGCGGGTTCCAGCTCAGCATGGGCGGTCCGCCGCTCACGACGTTCACGTTCACCTGCGACGTCGAGCCGGATGGAACGGGCAGCCGGATCTCGCAGAGCATCACGATCTCCGGACCGCTCGCGTTCCTATTCGCGCCGATGGGCAAGGGGATGGCCCAACACTTCGTCCCCGTGCTCGACGGTCTCGCTCAGGCGGCCGAGAAGTCCGGCTAGCGCAACGCGGGCTCGGCTCGACGCCGTTCGCGCAGCAACACGACGTTCTGCACGACGTCGCCGACCACGCTCGCGCCCCACGAAAGGGCGATCGCCGACGACATGTGCAGCAGAAACGCCAAGCTGAGCGCCGATCCGACGATGGCGGACAATGCCAACGTGCGCGTCGCCCCGCCGTGGTTCCCGATGTACGTCGTCATCGCCGAGCCCGCGGTCACCAGCAGCGCGAGAGGGAGGTTCGGCTTGGCGAGATCCGCGACCCACGCGAACGAGCCGAGTCGGGGGATCGAACGCAGCGCGCCGTAGATCCCGCCGAGCACCGGAAGTCTGGCCAGGCCGCCGAGCAATGCTTGTGTGTCGACCGGATCGATTCCCTCGCGCTGGTGAGCGGCGTGAATCGCCTCGACGAGCTTGTCGGGTTGCCGAGCGTGGCGCTTCTTGAGCCGGGCGAGCTCCGGCTGCAACCGATCGAGAATTCTCTGGCGCTCACGGGCTCGGCGGGCGAGACGCAGCGTGAGCGGCATGAAGACGAATCGCGCCGCGAGCGATACGGCGAAAATGCCGCCGCCGAGACTGCCGCCGAAGAGGTGAGCCGCGGCGAAGATGAGCGCGCGCATCGGATCGGCGAACAAAGAGCTGAACATTCGGAGTCACCAGGTTCGAGTAGGGACGCGCAATCCGTACGGCGACGGGGGCGGTGCGGTGTCAACGGCCCGCCGGGCGCCTCACTCCACCCACCTCACGACGTTGCGATCCGGTCGGGCGCTTTCGTGCCACAGATCGGCGAGAAACTGGAGAAGGTCGTCGTCGGAGACGACGAACGGTGGAATATCGACGCCCGGCCGCCGCTTGCCGTCGTCGCCCGGAATGTACGTTCGCCACCCCGAGTTGGTGTGCTCGACGAGCAAACGGCGGCCGAAGACTTCCACTTCTCTCATCACTCGTGGCCTCC
The DNA here is from genome assembly GCA_963736315.1 of uncultured Gemmatimonadaceae bacterium. Lineage (GTDB taxonomy): Bacteria > Gemmatimonadota > Gemmatimonadetes > Gemmatimonadales > Gemmatimonadaceae > JAQBQB01. The sequence goes on from CAVTOB010000003.1 coordinate 2,108,658, forward strand.
ACGCGCCGCGATCGCGCGCATCGCGGGTTCGCTGACGATGATCTTCGCGGGAAACGCCTTCCCCCACCCGAGCGGCGTCACGTCCCGAAATTCATAGAACTTGCTCTGACCGTCGATCGTAACTGGCACGCGAAACGATGCGCATGCGTTCGGGTTGGCGCCGTGCTCCAGCAGAAAGTCGCCGAACGGCGTTTCCTGCGGCTTGCGCGAGCCCGCCCATCCGCCGGTGAAGTTCATCCAGAAATTCGGATAGCCGACCACGGCGTTGAACAGCGCGCTGTGTCCGCCGAATCCGTTCTCGTCGACTTCGGCGCGGGCATCGACGTCCATGCCGCGCTCGACGAGCCAGCGCGCGCGCCCCAGATTCGACGCGTAGCTGAGAGGCGGGCCCCAATTGTCGTTCCGGATCCCGGCGTTTTCGGTCAGCAGATTCGGGTACTTCAACACGAGCGACCGCACCGTCTCCACGTCGTCGTCCCAGATCGCGTCGATCAGGTTGCAGCAGACGACGAGGCGGGGCCAGCTCGCGGCGTCATAGCTGCGTGCCAGCGTGAGCTGCGCGTCGGCGAGCTTGGCGTTCGCCGGGTCCGGCGGCTGTGGGTGGAACTCTTGTAGATCCTGGAGCGCTTCGCGTTCACCGCGGTGAATCGCGCGAAGCAGATCCTTCGCCTGGTGCCTCAGGTGATCGAGGTCGGGGCGGACGGGCAGGCGACGAGCGGGCATGACGAGCCTCCGTGGAGATGCCCGCGTCCGCTCGTCGGGCGTGTCGGAGGTTCGTGAGAACCGATCGTCGACGCTGTGCTGCGCTCAGGTGGACTCAGTCCTGTCCGCGGACGGGAGGCGCCCTGCGCGCCCACGACCAGACTAGCTCCCGGACGTGGGCGCGTCAAACGTCAGGTGCACGCCTCGGTCCTCTCGTCCGACGAGCCGCCGTAGAACCGCTCGAGCACGCGCTCGAACACCGACCCAGGCTCCGTCACGGACGCGAACAGCGTCGCGCACGATCGCAGCTTCATGTCGTCCGGAGATCCGAAAATCTCCGTCGCCGATTTCGATTCGAGCTCGAGCAGCGCCGTGCAGCACTCGAGTAATCGCGGGCCGAGGATGGGATGTGAGAGATATGCCCTCGCTTCCGCCGCGCTCTTGATCGCAAAACGCGTCGACGTGGCGCTCGATCCGAGCCCCGCGATCTGCGGGAAGATGAACCACATCCAATGCGTGCGCTTGCGCCCGGCCCGGATCTCGGCCAGCGCGGAGTCGTAGACGTCTTCCTGCGCCGACACGAACCGGCCGAGGTCGAACGCGTCTCGAGAGTCCACGAACCTCCGCGATCGCCGATCCGCGTAGAGCGAACGACTCAGCGAGCGACCTCCAACTCGTCCGCATGACGGTGGATCAGCTTCCACTCGCCCTTCTCTCGGCGGAAGAGCTCGGTCACGCGCATGACGATCTGCCGCGGCGTATCGCTGTCGGCACATCGTACCGTCGAGTGCTGGAGCCCAACCCAGTAGGCCAGTCCGTCGCTCGCGGCGCTCTGTAACAACTCGAAATGCGTCTCGCCGTCAGCCCTTACCCCGTGCTCGTACGCCTCCGACACGCGGTCCGGCCCCAGTCTGATGGCTCCATCCGACGCGAAGAGCGTCGCCGGCGGGTGGCGAGTCGCCATTTGCCGAAGCGGTTCGATGTCACCCGCCTCGTACTCCTTGGCCGCGGCTTCACGGAGTTCCAAGAACGTTCCGAAGTCGAGGAACGCGCCGTTGGCCTGGGTCTCACTTGTCGAGTGCATCGCCAATATTCGCTCGCTTTTCTGGAACGCCGACGCGGCCGAGAGGTCTCGGCTCGTGCGCCTCCGCTCGATGCCGCAAGGCGCCTGCCGATCAGTCGATTTTTGACGGAAATCCATGTCCGGATTCCGTCTCAACCGCGCCGCTTGAAGAATTGGACGGCTCGTTCATGCTTTTCGGCCGCGCCCTTCGAGCGGAAAGTGCCGAGGTTGCGACGACGACCGGTCTTGGGGTCGGCCTTCCGCGAGTACAGACGGAACCGTCCGTCCTTGAGCTTGCGGATCATATCGATCTCCTGTCACGTAAATGGGCGTGGCGTGAATACCTGGGCCACCGAAAAGCGACAATCGGGCCAAAGGGTTAGGCCAACCTCGACCATTTCGGAGTTGGCGCGCGGCGTGCACGGCGTTTTCGATCGCGAACGGCTCCTCGGCGATGACAGACGAACTGGATCCACTGACGCTCTCAGCCGCACGCGGTGCGCGGCTCATCGCCCTCGACCGCCTCGATCGGGCGGGTGACGAAGCCGATCGCCTGTCGAACAATCCCCACTCGCTCGACGCGCTGCACGATCTGCGCGTCGCGCTCCGTCGCGTGCGGAGCTGGCTTCGTGCCTTTCGACCCGATCTCGAGGACAGCGTCGCTCGAAAGGACCGTCATCGGCTTCGAGACCTCGTCGACACGACCAACCGGGGCCGCGACGCCGACGTTCAGGTCGAATGGCTCCGCGAGGCGTCGAAGGAGGGCGACGAGACGCTGCGACGCGGTGCTAAGCACCTGATCGAGCTGATCAGGGCCGAGCGCGGCGTGGCCGGTGCTCCGCTGAACGGAAATTCGCTCGAGAAGCTCGACAAGGAACGCGCGCGCTTGGTGAAGCGCCTCTCGAGGGTCAGCGAGCCCGTGCGTCCGCCTTCCTCACCGCCGCCCACGCTCGCCGGTGCCATCGGCGCTCGGCTTCCGGGTCATCTCGAGGCCCTACGCCAGGCGCTGGATCTCGTCCGAACGGCCGACGACGACAGAGAAGCGCACGCGGCGAGAATCGCGGCGAAGCGCCTCCGCTATCTACTGGAGCCTGCCGAAGACGTCAGAGGAGGCAAGTCGCTGGTCAAACAACTGAAGAGCCTGCAAGACGATCTCGGCGAGCTCCACGACGCGCACGTTCTCGGGCGCCGGGTGCAGGACGCCATCCTGAACGAGCCGGGCGTCGAGGCCGTCGGCCTCGAGGCGGTCGCGAGAAGGCTCGCGTCCGATCGCGCAGAGACGTTCGCCCGCATCGAGCAGCGCTGGCTGAGCGACGACACCGCGATCGAGACCCTCAGCCGCGGTGTCGCATCCGTCGCGCGCCGGCTCGCGACGATTTCGAGCGAGTCCTAGCGCCGCTGAGAATCCGACGAGCCGATCGCGACGCCGACGAGGCTCGCGAAGTGCCGGCGGGAGCAAATCTTTGGGAATCAGCTCGGATTCCGACGGCGCGTCACACGTCCGGCCGCGTCGGGAGCAGCAACGTAAACTCGGATCCCACGTCCACCGTGCTCGTCACGATGATGTCGCCGTGCATCGCCCGGGCGAGGTCGCGGCTGATCGCGAGTCCCAGCCCGGTGCCTTCTCGCGTGTCTATGAGCGATCGTCCGACCTGAACGAAAGGCTCGAAGATCGAGTCGAGCTGCGGGGCGGGGATCCCGCGACCGCTGTCACGCACGCGGATCGCGACGCGCGCCGATCCGAACGCCGCGCACGACACGACGATCTCACCGCCGGAGGGAGTGAACTTCACCGCGTTCGACAAGAGGTTCAGCAGGATCTGGTCGACTTTGGTGGGGTCTGCCCACGCCGTGAGCTCTTGTTCGCAGGGCGCGTCCGAAAGACTCAGCCCCTTGGCGCGTGCCTGCGGCGCGATCATGAGCATGACGGTGTGCACGATTTCGCGTACAGCCAGAGGCCCGAGGTCGTAGCTCAACTGACCCGCTTCGACGCGGCTGAAGTTCAAGATGTCATTGATGATGCCGAGCAGATGCTCCTGGCTGCGCTTGATGCGCACGAGGTGCTCGAGTTGTTGCGGCGTCACGGGTCCGGCCAGGCCCATCGAGATCAGGTCCGTGTAGCCGCCGATGGCGTTCAGCGGCGTGCGAAGCTCGTGTGACATCGCGGCCAGGAACTGGCTCTTTGCGGAGTTGGCTTCGTCGGCGCGGCTTCGTGCTTCGTCGGCAGCCCGCCGCGCCGCTTCCTCAGCCATTGCTTTTGCGGCGGCATCGCTCGCGCGGCGCTCGGCCGCGCGGCGCTCGGTCAGATCTCGCGTGACCACGACATAGCCGATCAGCTTGCCTGTGCGATCGTTCAGCGCCGTGATCAACATGTTCGCCCAGAAGCTCGCGCCGTCTTTTCGAACTCGCCAACCGTCCGCCTCGAACCTTCCGACCTTCGCCGCCACCGCGATGTCCCGCTCCGGGGTGCCCGCCGCGACGTCGGCCGCCGGATAGAACTTGGAGAAATGACCCCCGACGATCTCTTTCGCGCGGTACCCCTCTAGCCGCTCGGCGCCAGTGTTCCAGGTCGCGACGTTGCCGTTCAGGTCGAGCATGAAGATGGCGTAGTCGCGGACCCCTTCGATGATGAGCCGGAACCGCTCCTCGCTCTCGCGCAGCGCCTCTTCGGCCTCGCGTCGCTCTGTGAGATCTCGCGTCACCTTGGCGAACCCGGTCAGCTCGCCTCGTTCGTTGCGGAGCGCAGTGATCACCACGTTGGCCCAGAATCGCGATCCGTCCTTGCGGATCCGCCAGCCCTCGTCCTCGAAGCGCCCCGTGTTGGCGGCAGTGCGCAACTCGAACTCGGGGAATCCGCCCGCGACCAGCTCGCGCGGGTAGAAGATCGAGAAGTGCTGCCCGATGACCTCGGCGGCGCTATAGCCCTTGATGCGCTGGGCGCCGGCGTTCCAGCTCAGGATGTACCCGTCGGCGTCCAGCGCGAAGATGGCGTAGTCCCGGACGCTCTCGACAAGCAGGCGAGACAGGTCCCTTTGGTCCGGCGCGGGGCCCCCCAGGGAGTCTGGCGCGCGTCCCTGGTCGTCCACGGCGGTTGGTGACTTACGAGGAGGCTTCACGATGCCTGATTATCTGGATGGGCGAGGCTGGGTGGCAAAGCTTCTTGCAACCGACATGCCCCGGCTGAGTCCGTGGCCGCCGAGCACTACCCTCGGCGCGGTCCCGATTCATATTATCGCCAAGCTCGACTCGCTCTCGGAACCCGGTATGAATCGAATCCTACTTCTTTCCGCCGCCACGGCCGCGCTGATCGGCGCCGCGGGGACTGGCCGCGCGTACGCACAAGCTCATCCCATGACGGGCGTTGAACAGGCGCGCGCCGACAGCATTCGTCGTCCCTACACCGCCGCCGACATCGAGTTCATGTCGGGCATGATCGGCCACCACGCGCAGGCCGTGAAGATGGCCGGGTGGGCCGAGTCGCACGGCGCGAGCAAATCGCTGCAGATCTACTGCGGACGCGTCGCGATGGCGCAGACGGCGGAGATCGGCCTGATGAGCGCGTGGCTGAAGGATCGGAACCAGCCGGTGCCCGACCCGGATCCGCGCGGCATGAAGATGAAAATGAACGGGCAGGACATGTTCATGATGATGCCCGGCATGCTCACCGAAGAGCAGATGAAGCAGCTCGACGCGGCGCGCGGCGCCGAGTTCGACCGGCTCTTTCTCACTTTCATGATCCAGCACCACAAGGGTGCGATCACGATGGTGGATTCGCTGTTCAACACGCCCGGCGCCGGCCAGGACGAGATCGTGTTCAAGTTCGCGAATGACGTGCAGGCCGATCAGAGCACTGAGATCGCCCGCATGGAGCAGATGCTCGCCGCGCTTGCGACGCCTGGCTCGCGTCACGAATAGTCGCTTGGTTCTCGCCCGTCGGTTTTCAAACAACACTCACCGGACCTTCCCCATGGTCGCAGTTCGCAAGACACACTACGCCGCTCTCTGCTCGCTGATCGCGTCGATCGTTGCCGCGGGGTGCGGATCGACCCAATCCGGCTCGACGTCGGCGTCGCCGATGCAGCAGGGCAGCCCCGACATGTCGGCTCCGCTCATCGCCGCGCCGTCGCCCGATCCGCGCGTCGGCCTCAAAGGCGGACTCCAGGACGCGGGCGAAGCGATCTGGAACGTGCGGAAGGTGTCGCACACGCCGTCGCCCGAAGGTTTCGCCGGGGTCACCAACTCGGATCTCGCGTTCCACGGCACGAACGTGATCCAGGGCAACTACAACGGCTTCCAGATCTGGGACGTCTCGAACCCGGCCGCTCCGCGGCTGCGCGACAAGAAACTCTGTCCGGCGTCACAGAGCGACGTCTCCGTCTACAAGAATCTGCTCTTCGTCTCGGCGGAATCCGGAACGGCGCGCCTCGACTGCGGTACGCAAGCGCCGCGTGAGGTCGTGAGCCGCGACCGCATCCGCGGGCTCCGCATCTTCGACATCACCGACATCGACAATCCCAAGTATCTGGCGAACGTGCAGACGTGCCGCGGCTCGCACACGCACACGGTCGTCGACGACCCGCGGGACAAGGACAACGTCTACGTCTACATCTCGGGCACGTCGGCCATTCGCCCCTCGGAGGAGTTGGCGCGCTGCAACGACAACCCCTGGGACCCGAACAACTCGAACTTCCGCATCGAAGTCATCAAGATTCCGCTCGCGCACCCGGAGCAGGCCGCCGTGGTGAGCTCGCCGGCGATCTTCGCCGATCCGACGACGGGCACCATGAATGGTCTGGTCTATCAGCAGGGTCACGGCGCGTCGCCGCTCGACACGGCGATGAACCGCAAGCGCGCGGAGTTCGACTCGGCGCGCGTCCGTCTCCAGGCGCTCTCGGCGACGTCGTCGGCGGCTGACACGGCGCGCTGCCAGGCGTCGATCGACTCGTTGGCCAACGTCTACGGGGTCAGCGCGACGGGTGGCCGTGGCGGCGGCGGTCGCGGACGCGGCAACGCCGGCCCGCAGTGCGGCCGGACCGCTGGCGGCAACGCGTTCGGCGGTCGTGGGCGCGGGAACAACGGTCCGCCGGTGACGAAGGAAGACTCGGCTCGCGTCAATTTCGAGAATTCCGTCAAGTCGCTTGGCGCGCTGACGCCGCAGTCGAGCAAGTCCGATTCGACGTCGTACCGTTCGCAGGTGGACGCGCTGGCGAAGAAGTACGGTGTTGCCTCGCCGTTCGCGCCGCGCACGCTGACGCAGTGCCACGACATCACGGTGTATCCGTCGGTCGGTCTCGCCGGCGGCGCGTGTGCCGGAATGGGTCTCTTGCTCGACATCAAGGACACGCCGCATCCGACGCGCCTGACCGCGGTCGCCGACTCCAACTTCTCGTTCTGGCACTCGGCCACGTTCAGCAACGACGGGTCGATGGTGCTGTTCAGCGACGAGTGGGGCGGGGGCGGCGCCGCGTACTGCCGCGCCGGCGATCCGAAGAACTGGGGTGCCGACGCGATCTTCCGCATCATCGACGGCAAGATGGTCTTCCAGAGCTACTACAAGCTGTCCGCGCCGCAGACGCAGTACGAGAACTGCGTCGCGCACAACGGCTCACTCATTCCGATCCCCGGCCGCACGATCATGGTCCAGGCTTGGTATCAGGGTGGGCTGTCGATCTTCGAGTGGACGGATCCCAAGCATCCGCACGAGCTGGCGTTCTTCGACCGTGGCCCGAACGATTCGACGCGCTTGGCCGGCGGCGGCTTCTGGTCGGTGTACTGGTACAACGGCCACATCTACGGATCGGAAATGGAGCGAGGCCTCGATGTGTTCGACCTGACGCCGAGCGCCGCGATCTCCCAGAACGAGATCGACGCCGCGAAGACGATTCATCAGGATTTCCTGAACGTGCAGGACCAGCCGAAGTTCGTCTGGCCGGCGTCGTTCGCGCTGTCGCGTGCCTACACCGACCAGCTCGAGCGCTGGAAGGGGCTCAGCGCGGACAAGGTTTCCGCGGTGCGCACCGCGCTGTCCGGTGCCGAGGCGGCGAACGGCGCCGCGCGCCGCGACGCGCTGACGGCGCTCGCGACGCAGGTCCGAGGATACATGAACGGATCGACCGACCCGCAGCGCGTGCAGTGGCTGTCGACGTCGATCAGCGACCTGGCGAAGGCCAATTGATCGGGTTGCGCTGAAGACCGAACCGAACAAAACGCGAGCGGCGCTAGTCTTCGGACTGGCGCCGCTTCGTCGTTCCGGAAGCCGGCCGTCGAGATCGCCTACTCGTGGCGGATCTTGAGGTCGCCCTTGCGGATCGCGTAGGATTTTTCGCATCCAGTATGGATGCAGCGGACCGTCGCGCCGCGAAATTGCTTGGTAATCGCGGCGGCCGACAGCGGTGTTTCCGATCGCATCAGCGGCTCGGTGCCACCGCAGTACGGACACTGAGTCGAAACGACGACAATTTCCACCATGCTCCCCCTCGACAGTGGCGTCGGCGCATCTTTATCGATGCTCGGCGAAGAACGCCGGCGCAGGTCGCGTCAGGTAACGATTCTGTCAAACCGATGCTTCGGGACGCTCGAGAACGCGGAGAATCAAGATGAGTGATGCCGACCCCGTCCGTCCCGATGACGTCGACGAGACATCCGAGGAATCATTCCCGGCAAGTGACGCGCCGAGCTGGACGGCCGTGACGGGCGCGCACGGAGCGGTCGATCCACCGGGCTCGTCCGACGCCGTCGAGGTCGTCAACAACGAAAAGGAATCGCGGTTCGAGGTGTCGTCGCTCGAAGGACTCGCGTACCTCACCTATCGCGCGACACGGGACGGCACTCTGATGCTGATCCACACGGAGGTGCCCGCCGAGCTCGGCGGGCGTGGATTGGCGTCGCGGCTAGCCCGCACGGCGCTGAATCTGGCGCGCGACCGCGGCGTGAAGGTGATCGTGCGATGCCCGTTCGTCACCGAGTACATCGCGCGGCACCCCGAATACCACGACCTCGTGCGCGAACGACCGGTGCCGAAGTCGCCCTGACGCGTCAGTAGGTCTTCGTCGCCGGGTGAAACGTGCGCCAGCTGTGCCAGAATTCCTGCGACGCGAAGATCGGCACCAGGCCGATCGATCCCGTGCCGGCGAGGGAGTAGATCCCGCCGCGCGAAACGAGTGAGTCGCCGCGCACCTTGAACCGGTTCGAGTCGGGGCGCTGGAACGCGAAATAGTTCGTGCTGTCACGCGAGAGCGCGAGCACGATGGGCGCTCCTCCAAGGACGTCGTTCACGACGCGTTCCTTGCGAAGACGATTCCAGTCGTACGCCTTGCTCTCGCCCTTCATCGTGATGCCGACCACCCACGACTTGTCGTGCCACGACGCCGTGTCCGTGCCGGTGAGCGGCGAGCGGCTCAACCCCGTCTCGTAGTCGAAGCTCTTCGCGTACCGTTCGATGAACGCGGAGTCGGGCTGCATGATGAGCGACCGCGGATGCATCGACAGCCACCGCGACAGCGTGACCTGCATGCTCGGGATCTGCCGCAGCGCGCGTCCCTTCCGCGGGCCGGCGATCGCTTCGCCGGTCGCCTGCCTCCACCAGCTACCCGTCGTCTTGTCCTCGAACATCGCGTTGAAGTGATCCATCCCGACCAGGCGGAACGACTCGCTCTTGCCATCTATGGTCGGGCTGAACACGCGCCCGGTTCGGCAGACGGTGCAGAAGCTCACGAGAATCGGAATGCCGTCCACCGTGTCGCGCACCTGATGGTGATAGCCGACGAAACGCACCGGATACGCGCGGGCTTCGCCGCCCAGGTCCACGCCCACCACGAGCCGCCCGGGTTCGACGGTGTTCTGGTCGACGCGCGCGAGGACGACGTGGTTCGGCGGCAGGAAGATGCGATCGGCGGCCATCACGAAGTTCGCCGCGTACGCGACAAAGCCGGCCGCCGCGAGCGCCGGGATGGCGAGCCAGCGCCGCCAGCCCGGCGTCGTGAACACGCTCACGGCGCCGGCGAGAATGGCGAGACCCAACACGCCGCGGAACCACCAGCGCCACTCGTGCAGAAAGTACGCGACGTCGATGCTGCGAACGCGCTGGCTGTACGGCAACGGCATGATGAAGTACACGTTCGCCAGCTCGAACAGGACCAGCGCCACCAGTCCCACATAGAACAGCTTCTTCACCTATCGTGCTCCCGGAGCGGGGGGCGGGGGGGAGTATCCACTTGCCGTAAGAAAACGATCGAAATCCCTGATGGTCAGAATATCGTGGATCGCGCGCGCCTTGTCGGCGGCTCGGTCGTAGTACGACTTCGATATCCTGTATCCGATCCAGTATCCGAGATCCGCCGGCCGGTCGCCGCGCTTGGGATTGCCGCCGTTCCAGAGCCACCGGCTGTAGTCCTTGCCGTGCATCTCGCGTGAAAAGTCGGCCCACAGCTCGGCCTCGTGTGCCTCGGCGTATGCGTTGCGGCTCGGCACTCCCGTCACCAGCTCGGCGATGAGATTCGCCGAGCCCTCCATGATCGATTGGCGGAGCAGGGTGCCGCGCAGAAAAGAGGGGCCGCCGGTGAAGATCCCGATCCACGGATAGTCCTGCTGCGTGTGCACGAACTCGTGCGCGACCGTGGACGCGAGCCGCGACGGGTCGCCGGCGCGCTCGACGCCTATGAGAACGACCGGATCGCCGGTATGCGTCGTGGTGCCGGCCGCCATGCCCGCGCCGACGACGAAGTACACGCCCGGCTGTCGTCCCTGCGGATAGATCGCGCGAAAGCGCGCGAAGATCGAGTCGACCCGCGCCACCGCGGAGTCGAGCCCGTCCAACTTGGCCCCGATTCCCGAGTAACGCGCCGGAGCCCGCCGGATCGCCAAGCAGAGTTGCCGCCGGTTCATCCCGAGCTTGCTGTCGTAGGCCCGCAACCCCCGCGATGCGTCGCGAAAGTAGTCCTCGAGCGGCGCGCACGACGAATCAGCCGCCGACAGCCGACGCATCGCATCGACGAACCGATGCACGTCGCTGTCGCTCACCTCGGCCACCACGACCCCGCGCGACCGGTACGCCTCGAACGAAAGGAGGCCACCGATAGCGACGAGAATCGCAGCGAGGAGGATCCGGCGCATCATTCGCGGAGTTTACGTACGGGCGTCGTGACTTGGCCAGTGCGTCTCCGCGTCCTCTGCGTCCGCTGCGTCAAAGTAGTTCACCAAGGTCGCAGTACCGGGAATCCGACCAGTTCAGCAGGCCGCGGCACCGGGATCCGACCGCCCCTTGCCGGATTCCAATCCAACCTTTATTTCCCCGGCATTGTCTAACAAACCGACATGGAACCCCTCGGCGACCTCGAGCAGATCGTTCTCCTTGCCGTCCTCCAATCCGGCGACCAGGCGTATGGCGTCCCGGTGCAGCAGGAAGTTCGGCAACGCGCGCGGCGCGATCTGACGCTTGGCACGATCTACAAGGCGCTCTCGCGCCTCGAGGCAAAGGGACTCGTCGCGTCGCGCGTCGGTGAGCCGACCTCCGAGCGAGGCGGGCGGGCGAAGCGCTACTACACGGTGACCGCGGCGGGGAAACGAGCGCTTCGCGACAACCTCTTCGCGTTGCGCCGCATGGCCGCCGGACTCGACGTGGGGCTCGACGCGCCGTGACGACCGACGATCGCGACCCACCGCCGCCGACGATCGGCCTTCGGCTTCTCGATCGCGTCATCCGCCCTGACGCGCGCGACGCGATCGTCGGCGATCTGGTCGAACGGCATCGTCGAGACGCGATCGAGCGCGGTCCGGCGGCGGCTCGCGTGCGCTTCTGGCGGGAAGCGCTCGTCGCCATTCGTCACTTCGGCTCTCTCTCCGGCTTCCGGCGCGAACCGCACCAGGAAAATCTCATGTCATCATTCCTTGCCGACCTTCGCCACGCCGTACGGCTGCTCCGGCGGGCGCCCGGGTTCGCCGCGCTCTGCGCCGTGACGCTCGCGCTCGCGATCGGGCCAACGACTGCGATCTTCAGTGTCGTCGATCCGCTGCTCATCAGGTCACTGCCGTATGACCACCCCGACCGGCTCGTGTACCTCTGGGAGCGCGACCAGAACGGGCACCAGATCACGACGGGCTTCGCCACCGTGCAGGACATCCGCGCGAGCGCCACGACGCTCGAGTCGGTGGCGGCGGTCTCGTCGTGGCTCCCGACGCTGTCCGATCCGAGCGCGCCCGAACGGCTCAACGGTTCGCGCGTCACGTGGAACTACTTCCGCACGCTCGGCGTGCACCCCATGCTCGGCCGCGACTTCGTCGCCGACGAGGACAAGCCGCTTCAACCCACGAGCTTCGGCGGGGCGAAGGTCGTCCTCCTCTCCTACGGATTGTGGACGCGGCGCTTCGCGGCGGATTCCTCGATCGTCGGACGCCCGATTCAGCTCGGCGGCACGCCTTGGACGGTGCTCGGAATCCTCCCCAAGTCGTACGAGGACGTCCAGCAATCGGACGCGCAGATCTATTCGCCGCTCGGTTACGCCGTGGGCCAACCGTGGGCCTGCCGCTCGTGCCGGCATCTCACGGCCATCGCCCGTATCCGCGCCGGCGTGTCGCGCCAGCGAGCGAAGACGGAGCTCGATCAGATCTCTGCGCAGATCGTCGCCGCGTATCCGAAGGAGTATTCATCCGCCGGAATGTTCGTGCAGCCGATGCAGGAGGAGGTCACGCGCGCCGTTCGTCCGGCGCTCTACGCGATCGCCGGCGCGGTGGTGTTGGTGCTGCTCATCGCCGTCGCGAACGTCGTCAACCTGCAGCTGGCGCGGGCGGTTCGACGCGACGCCGAGTTCGGCGTGCGTTTGGCGCTCGGCGCGGGAGCGGCTCGGCTGGCCCAGCAGCTCGCGGCTGAAGGACTCGTCATCGCCGCGGCCGGCGGCGCGTTGGGCATCGCGCTCGGGTGGGCGACGCTGCCGCTCCTCGTCGCCAGGCTTCCACGCTCGTTCCCCCGAATCGACGCGATCCACTTTGATCTCGCCGCGTTGGCGGTCGTCGGCGCGATCGTCGTCCCGTTGGCGATCGTGCTCGGCGTCGTGCCGGCGCGCGGCGCGCGGAAGCGAGTGTTGTATTCCGGCGCGTTGCGCGGAGCGAGCCGAGTCCGCGGCGCGGACCATCATCGCACGCGCTCGACGCTCGTGATCGCCGAGACGGCACTCGCGCTGCTGTTGCTCGCGAGCGCGGGACTCTTGGCCCGCAGCCTGGTTCGATTGCTGGCGGTCGACCCCGGGTTCGATCCGAACAACCTCGTCACCATGCCGGTGGAGGCGTCGGGGCCGCGATACGCCGCCAACGACGCGGTGCTCGACCTCCGCCGGCGCACCATCGACGCGGTGCGCGCGGTGCCGGGCGTGACCGGTGCGGCGGTGACGACGTCGGTCCCTCTCGGCGGAAACCGCGATCAGTACGGCATCATCGCTCAGGATAGGCCGCTCGCCAATCCCGAGCTGGCGCCGTACGCCACGGGTTATCGCGTCGTCGGCGACTACTTGAAGGTGATGCGGATTCACCTGCTCGCCGGCCGTGATTTCACCGAGCAGGATGCGCGCGATACGTCGTCGTCCGTCGCCATCATCAGCCGGTCGCTCGCGTCGACGCTATGGGGCGAAGGCGGCGACGGGGCCGGCGCGATCGGAAAACGGATCTACATCCCGAACGCTGCGCACCACTGGTCGACCGTCGTCGGCGTCGCGGCCGACGTTCACCACGAGTCGCTCGACGCCGACGATCGGCGTTCGTTCTACGTGCCGGAGTCGGCGTGGGGTTGGGCGAACGGGAGCGGCATGCTCGTCGTGCGCGCGCGCTCGACGTCGGCGGCTCTCGCGCGGCAGGTCCGTGCCGCGGTCTCCGGCGCCGATCCGTCTCAGCCGGTCAGCGACGTTCGCACGATGGACGCCGTCGTGGCCTCGTCGGCGGCGCAACGATCGCTCGCGCTCACCTTGTTCGCTGCCTTCGCGACGCTCGCGCTGCTGCTTTCGGCGGCGGGCATCTATGGCGTGCTGGCCGGCAGCGTCGCGGAGCGAACGCGCGAGATCGGGTTGCGCAGCGCGCTCGGGGCGACGCCAGGCGATCTCTTGCGCATGGTGCTCGCGCGCGGGCTCGGCCTGGCGGCGGTCGGAGTGGTATTCGGGCTGATCGGCGCGCTCGCGACGACGCGCTACTTGCGCGCCCTGCTGTTTGGCGTCGGACCCATGGATCCGCTCATGCTCGGCGCGGCGGCCACGCTGCTGCTCATGGTTGCGGCTGCTGCGTGCTTCGTGCCGGCGCGCCGAGCGATTCGCGTCGATCCGATGGAGGCACTTCGGGAATAGCTTCGCGCTGATGCTCGTTCCGCTTCGCGATCAGCGTGGCCAACAACGAGAGCAGCAGCATCGCGACCATGACCGCGCCGCCGATGATGAAAGCCCGCGCGCCGCTTCCGCGCACGCCGGCGCGCAACCGATCTCCCACGTAGACCGCTGCCAACGTCAACGGAATGATTCCCAATCCGCTCGCCAGCCAATAGGGAAGGAATCGGAGCCGCGCGGTTCCGGCCGCGTAGTTCAGCATGCCGAACGGGATCATCGGCACCAGTTGTAATCGAAGCACGGTGAGAAACGTGTTTCCGTCGCGCAGCCTTTGAAGCTTCTTTTCGTGGCGGCCGAGCAAGCGGAGCGCGGATTCCGACCACACGGTCCGGGCGAGCGTGTAGCCCGCCGCGCTGCCGAGCATCGACGCGATCCAAACGAGGACGGATCCTTCGACGAAGCCGAACACGGCGCCGGCGCCGTAGGCGAGCGGTGAGACGGGGGCCGCCAGCGCGGCCATCGCGGCGTACACCACGACGAAGGTCGGCGCGAGCCACGGAATGCCGCTCGCGCGTTGCGCCGCTTCGTGAAGCGCATCCGGCTTTTTCAGATCGAAGTAGCCGAGCTGCCACGCGGCGGCGACGAGTGCCGCGAGGATGACGACCGGAAACGCAACGCGCGCCCAATCGCCCGTCGTCGGCCGGCGTCGTCGCGACCACGGCTTGACGGTGCGCGGCGCGCTTGGGGAGGGGCGGGCGGACATGGCTGCAATTACAGGTCAAGCCCTGTGCCGCCGCGCCCGGCGACGCGTCACTCCGGCAGCGTCTGCCCCGTCGTCTCGATCGCCAGCGGAATGATCAGGATTCCCAGACCGAACGCGATCGCCGTGAGCGCGACGGGCGTGCCAAGCGTTCCCATACGCAGCACCATCGACGCGATGGCGAAATTCACCCCGGCGCCGACGAACCGCCCGACGCTGGTCGAGAACGCGAACGCCGTGGCGCGCACGCGCGTGTCGTACTGTTCCGGCAGCCACAGGCTGAACGCGGCGAAGCTCCCGCCGGCGAATCCCATGAAAAACAGAATGACGATGAACGGTGCAAGGCCGTTATCGAGATAAAATGCCCAACCGAACGCGAGCGGGATCGTCACCATCATCCCGGCGAAATACAGCGCGACGGTCGCCTTGCGTCCCCAACGCTCGGCGAACACCGGCAGACACAGGCAGCCGAGGATCGTGCCGATCGAGAGGACGCCGGTGCCCAGCGACACGAGCCTGGCGGCGGCCGGACCGACGATGCCCGCCTTCTTGGCGAGCGTCGTGATGGCCGCGGGCTCGTAGACGGCGCCCGCCCAGAGTCCAATGATCGCGACGGTGAGCAGCGTCGCGTTGACGATGGTGCGCTTGCGGTACGTCGGACTGAAGATCTCGGCGAGCGGGTGCGCGCGTTTCGCCTCTGACTCGTGCCGCTTCCAGCGCTCGGGCTCTCTGACGCGGCGCAGCGTGAGCACGGAGACGATCACCGGCACGAATCCGCAGAGGAACATGGCGCGCCAGCCGAAACGCGCGCCGACCGTAAAGTTGAGCGCCGCGGCGAAAAAGAAGCCGAAGTAGTACCCGGTCTGTAGGTATCCCGCGCCCATCTTTCTTCGATCCTCGGGCCAGGCCTCCGCTACATAGGTCCCGGCCATCGCCCACTCGCCGCCCACGCCGATGCCGGCGAGCAGACGAAACGCGCCGAGCTGCCAGACGTTCTGCGCGAACGCGGCGGCGCCGGTGAAGAGCGCATAGACGAGGATGGTCGCTGCGAGCGATCGGGTTCTTCCGAAGCGGTCGGCGATCGGCCCCCAGAGGAACGAAAATCCCCACCCGACGAGAAACATCGCGAAGAGAATCGAGCCCACGAATCCGACCTTCGCCGGAGAGGCTTCGATTCCCGAGCGCGGAAGAAGCTCCGTGAGCGCCGGGGCCAGCACGAGCGCGTAGATCACGGAATCCATGCCGTCGAGCAGCCAACCGGTCCATGCCGCCCAGAAGCCGACGATCTGTTGGCGGTTGAGCTTCGTCTTGGCGGCCGGCGCGTCGATCGCGACGCTCTGCGCGCTCATCGCTGTCAGGGCGCGACGGGCAATGTGACGTGCGAGGCCATGCTCGGCGTCCCGTAGACGCGTTGCGTTGCCTTCACGAAATCGCTCGCTTTCGCGTCGAAGATGCTCGGCACGAACTTCTGCGGATTGCGGTCGATGATCGGGAACCAAGTCGACTGCACCTGCACCATGATGCGATGGCCCTTGAGGAACACATGGTCGTGTTCTCGCAGCGGGATCGTCCACTCGATCGGCTTGTTCGGGACGAGCGGATGCGGTGTCTCGAAGCTTTGCAAGAAGCGGCCGCGTCGAACCTCCATCGCGATCGGCAGCTCGTAGCCATTGAGCGAACGCGCATACGCGTTCGGTGCCGGACCGAAATCAGGATCCCACGCGTTCTTCTGCGCGCTGTCCGGGTAAACGTCGATCAGCTTGACGACGAAGTCGGCGTCGGTGCCCGAGGTGGACGCGAACAGCGTCGCGGACAGCGCGCCCGTGACGGTGACATCGTGGTCGAGGGGCGGGCTCGCGTACGTGAGGACGTCCGGTCGTCGGTCGACGAAGCGTTGGTCGGCGACCTCCCAGAGGCGCCAGTCTCCGCCCGGGTAGGTCGGTGAGATCGGCCGCTGGCGGTACGGCACCGGGTTGGCGGGGTCCGAGACATATTCGCGGTACGCGGCGCCCCCCTGCGTCGCGGACGGCTTCTCGAACGAGAGCGTTCCATCCGTGCGCAGGTAGAGATTGGTCGCCTTCGCCGTCGCCACGGGCCATGTGTCGTACGTGCGCCAGCTATTCGATCCCGTTTGGAACGTCGTCGCGCGCCACGTCGGCTTCTTTCCCTGACCGTGCAGGTAGTACCGGAAGAATGGCGCCTCGATGTTCTTGCGGAATTCCTGCGCTGTCGCGTGGCCGCCGAGCGGAATGATCCCGATGCTGTCGTTCTTGGGGGAGTGCCACGAGCCATGGTACCAGGGCCCCGCGACGATGAAGTTCGTGTGATCGGGGTCGTGCTTCTCGGCCTGGTGGAAGATCGCCCACGGACCCCATGGGTCCTCCTGATCCCAGAAGCCGGCGACGTTCAGGTTGGGAACCGTCGAGCCCTTGATCTGCGTGTACCACGCCTCGCGCTTGTTGAATGCGTCGTAGTTGGGATGCGCGACGGTTTCGTTCCAGGCCGGGATGGCGTTGTGAAGATACTTCGCGTTGATGTTCGAGAGTGGCCCGAGCTTCAGATACCACTCATAGCTATCGTACGTGCCGAAGTCGAAATGTGTATTGGCCGTCTTGCTCGCTTGCTCCAGGACGGCGTACTCGAACGTGTAGCTCTCGCGCAGCGCTCCGTAGTGGTGGTTGTCGTCGTTCATCCACTCGTCGGCGGGCGAGGCCTGCTCGCTGATCGCCTTCAGCGCCGGATGCGGCATGAGCAACGTCATCGCGGCGGTCAGCCCGTCGTACGACACGCCATACATCCCGACGTTGCCGTTGTTGTTCGGCACATTCTTCACGAGCCAATCGATGGTGTCGTACGCATCGGTCGCCTCGTTGACGTTCTTCGGCGACTCGTCCGCCAGGTTGACCGCCGATGACAGCAGAAAAGTGCCCTCCGACTTGAACCGGCCGCGGAGGTTCTGAATCACCATGACGTACCCATCGGTCCAGAACTCGCTTTGGCTCAGTGCCACGGCGGGAGGCGGCCCGTTCGGCACTCCGTATGGTGTTCGCCTGAGCAGGATCGGCAGTGGCTCGGAGCGGCCCGCCGGACGCATGATCACGGTCTGCAGCCGCGCGCCGTCGCGTACGGGGATCATCACTTCTTCGAAGGTGAACGTCGGGCCCACAGAGCCTTGCGATCGTGCCGGCGACGGCACGGTGATCGACAGCGCAAGAACGAGCGTCCATCCGAGACGTCGCATATGACGGGAGGGGTTGTCGGCGGTCAGAACATAGATCCCGTCCCGAGGATCAGCTATGGTCGCTCCATGCCGGGAGCAGGTGTTTCTGTACTTTCCCGAGCGCCGTGCGCGGGAGAGCGTCGATCCGCACGAACGCGCGCGGCACCTTGAACGACGCCAGCTGGGCGCGACACGTCGCGTCGAGGGAAGTGACGTCGAGATCGGCGTCGCTGACGATGTAGGCGATCGGCACCTCGCCACGCACGCGGTCCGGAACACCCAGGACCGCCGCCTCTCGCACGCGCGGATTCTCGAGCAGCACGTCCTCGATCTCGCGCGGGTAGATGTTGAACCCGCCGCTGATGATCAGGTCTCCGCGTCGGCCGCGCAGCGTGTAGTACCCATCGGCCGATCGCACGCCGACGTCTCCCGTGCGAAACCAGCCGTCGTGGAACGCCTCGGCGGTCGCGTCGGGGCGCCGCCAATACTCGGCGAAGAGGTGAGGGGACCTGACCTCGACTTCGCCGACTTGGTCGTCGCCCAGCACCGTGCCGTCCTCGCCGACGATGCGTGCCGAGACGCCCGGAAACGGAGGTCCGACCGAACCAGGTCTCCGCTCCCCGTGATATGGATTGCCCGTGATCATGAGCGATTCGCTCATCCCGTAGCGCTCGAGGATCGTATGGCCGAAGCGCGCATGAAACGCGTCGTGCACGTGCGCCGGCAGCGGAGCCGATCCCGACACGAACAACCGTGCCGCCGCGCCGATCGCGCGTGCCTGATCGTCGCTCAGCACCGCGGGATCGAGCATTCGCACGTACACCGTCGGCACCCCGAACACGAGCGTCGGCTTGAACTCGGCCATCACGCCCGGCGTCGTGCGATGGTCGAACCGCTCGAGCAGCCGCATGCGGCAGCCGCTGATGAGCCAACTGTGAATTCCGTTGGCGAGCGCGTGGACGTGGAACAGCGGTAGCATCGCGAGGTAGCGGTCGGCCTCGGTGATGCGCCACGCCGCCGTGATCGTCGCGCCATTGGCCGCGAGGTTGTCGTGCGAGAGCACCGCGCCTTTCGCGGCCCCGGTGGTGCCGGACGTGTAGACGATGAGCGCGGGATCGCGGCCGGTCACGGGAACGGCGGGGCGGCCGGCCTCGCGAGACGCCGCGGCGGCGCTCAACGCGAGCACGTCCCAGAGCGGCGCGGTGTCGGGATAGGTCGCGTCGCGCTTCGGCTCGACGACGACCGCCTTCGGCTCGGCGTCCGTCACGATGTGCCGAAGCTCGCGCTCGCGGTAGAGAACGTTGATCGGCACCATGACGACGCCGAGCCGCGCGCAGGCGAGAAACAGGTCGATGAACTCGACGCGATTCGATAGGTGAACGCACAGCCGGTCGCCGCGCGCGAAACCACGCGCCGCGAGCTCGTGCGCCATGCGATTCGCGCGTGCGTCGACGTCGCCGAACGTCAGCGCGCGAAGCGCGCCGTCCGCATCCGTGTACTCGATGCCGACGCGATCCGCGCGGCCGCGCAGCGATTCGTCGAAGAGCTCCGTGAGCGTCATGTCGCTCGTCCGTCGCGCGCGCCGTCGCCCGGTTCGACCCGCCGAAAGTGGAGATCGAACGCCAGCCAGATCGTTCTCGAAAACGGAAAGAATAGAAGTGGCATGAGCAACGCGAGCGCGATGCCGACCGCCATGCCGGGAATCGCGTTCGGCCACCAGATGGCCAGCACGACGATGGCCACGACCGCCGCGACCCCTTCGCCGGCGACCCAGTTGATCGCGAACGCGCCGAGCCAGTGGTCGGCCTCGCCGCGGTCGAACGCGAGGCCGCACGACGCGCAGCGCGGAGACATCTTCAACCACGACGACCACATTCCCGGCGCGCCGCAACGCGGGCACCGGAGTCGCAACGCTCGGCCGAGCTTGAGGCCGAGCGAGGTCACTACGGACTCAACGATCGAGATCGTTCGCGCAGAGGGCCTATTTCCGAAGAGCGCATCGGGAATCTTGCGGCGCGCCGAGCGTCGAGTCCAGCCGGACGGCGCCTACGCAATTTCACACGTTTTGCGGACACGCGTGATGTAAGTCACGGTGGGCGTTCGGTTTCTGTAAGTCTCTGGGTCGACACAAAAAGCGGAGTAGCTTTTCGCGCCCGACCCATCTACACTGATTGTCGACGCAGCAACTATTCATTCATGACGGACGCCGTTTCAGTGCTCGGTTCGACCTTCACCTCGTCGCGACTCACGACAGCTCCGACGTAATCGAGCGTCGCGCGACAGACGCCGGCGAAGTAGGCCGGCGCGGTCTCCCCGGATCCAGGTTACGCAACCGTCAGACAACGAACCGCCGAGGCCGGCGGGCAAGCAAGTATTGTCAACTTTCTGATAGCCATACTGTGATCAGGCCGAAGCAGTCCCCGCTCCCGTGGTCGCCTCCGGCGACACTCCCCCAGCTTCGGGATGAGCTGCGTGCCGGGCGCACCGAGGCGCTCGACGAGATTCTCCCGCTCGTGTATGATGAGCTCCGCCGCACCGCGCGTCGCGAGCTCGCCGTTCGTCCGAGCGACACGCTCTCGGCGACGGGACTGGTCCACGAGGTCTACCTCAAGTTCTCGCGGTCCGAAGGATCGCCGTGGCAGAACCGCGCGCACTTTTTGAGCGTCGCGGCGATCGCCATGCGCCACATCCTCGTCGACCGCGCGCGCCGCCGAACCGCCGAGAAGCGCGGCGGCACGCAGCGCGCGATCACGCTCGACGACGGACTGGTCGACGGCGCGACCCATCCCGAATCGCTGCTCGAGCTCGACGAAGCGCTCAACGACCTCGCGAAGATCGACGAGCGGCTGGCGCGCGTCGTCGAGTGCCGCTTCTTCGGCGGCATGACCGAGGAGGAGACCGCCGAGAGCCTCGGCATCACCGCGCGAACCGTGCGCCGCGACTGGACGAAGGCGCGCGCGATCCTCTATCGCGCGCTCAACGATCCGCCGTCGCACACCGGACAGCACCGGAGCTTCGCGACCGCCGGACGATGAGCCGCGCACCGCTGTCCCGCGAGCAATGGAGCCAACTCGACCCGTTGCTCGATGCGGCGCTGGAGATCTGTCCCGACGAGCGAGAGGAGTGGGTCGAACGCGCGTGCGGCGGCGACGCCGACCTCGCCGCCGAGCTGATGACGCTCCTCACGGCGTGCGAGCTGACCGACGACTTCCTCTCTGCGCCGGCGGCCGTCGCCTACGCGCCGCTGCTGGCCGATCCCGAGCTTCCCGAGGAGTTGGGGGGCCGCTACCGCATCGTCCGCGAGATCGGCCGCGGCGGGATGGGGACCGTCTACCTCGCCGACGATTTGCGCCACGGCCGCCAGGTCGCGGTCAAGGCCGTCCACTCCAGCATCGCGCGAGCCATCGACCGCGCACGTTTCGAGCGCGAGATCGAGATCGCCGCGGGGCTCTCGCACCCGCACATCCTTCCGCTGCACGACTCCGGGGAAGTGTGCTTGCCGGGTGAGAAGGATCCCGCGTTCGTCTACTTCGTCTCCCCGCTCGCGACCGGCGAATCGCTGCGCGAGCGGCTGAAGCGCGACCGCCGGCTGTCGCGCGACGAAGCGGTGCGGCTCGGCCGCGAGGTCGCGCTGGCGCTCGACTACGCGCACCGCCACGGCGTCGTCCACCTCGACATCAAGCCGGCCAACATCCTGCTACAAGAAGGCCATGCGCTCGTCGCCGACTTCGGCATCGCGCGCGCGATCTCGAACGGCGACGACGAACCCACCGGCGGCGGGCCGCTCGCCGGGACGCCGTCGTACATGAGCCCCGAGCAGGTCGTCGGACTCCACGACATCGACGGTCGCAGCGACGTCTATTCGCTCGGCTGCGTTCTATATGAGATGCTCACGGGCCAACGGCCCGCGATGCGCGCGGCCGGCGGCAAGGCCGACGCCGGCCGGGTCGGCGCGGATCCGGCGCCGTTGCATCGCTACGTGTCGCGCCGGCTGGCCGCCGTCGTGATGCGTGCGATGTCGCCGTTGCGCGAGGAGCGATTCGCCACCGCCGGCGAGCTCGCGGCCGCGCTGCGCGATGCCGGACGGTTGAACAAGACGCCCATCGTCGTCGGATTCGCCGCCGCCGCTGTCGCGGCGGGCATCGTGGCCGTGGCGGCGAGCAGGGCGGGGCGCGCGTCCCCGCTCGACCCGGACCTCGTCGCTGTTGCGCCGCTCGACGTCGCGTCGCCGTCGCTGTCGATCTGGAAGGAAGGGCTCGTCGACGTGCTGTCGCGCGGTCTCGACGGCGCGGGCCCCGTTCGCGCCGTCCCGGCGTCGCAAGTGATTCACCGGTGGCACGGGCGCGCGGACCCGCAGTCCGCGAGAGACCTCGGGCGTGCGACGCATGCCCGGCTGGTGGTCTTCGGCGGGCTGCTCGTCGCGGGCGACTCCGTTCGCGCGACGCTCAGCATGCTCGACGTGGCGAGCGGACGAACCGTCGCCGACATCCAGTATGTCGACGCCGCCGACCGAATGGACCGCCTCTCCGATTCACTGACCGTGGCCGTCCTTCGCGAGATCGGCCGATCCCGCAACATCGATCTCGCGCACGCGACCTCGTCGCCGACGACCTCGCTCGCCGCGCTCAAGGAGTACTTGCGCGGCGAACAGTTCTATCGAGCGGCGGAATGGGATTCCGCCGAGACGCACTTCGTGAGCGCGCTCGCGACCGACTCGACGTTCGCGCTCGCGTACCATCGTCTGGCGACCGTTCGCTACTGGCGCGACCAGAGACGGATTCCTGACTCGACGACTTTCCAGTTGCTCCTCCAGGCGAGCCGTTTTCAGCGCGGTCTCGGTCCGCGTGAGCGCCTGCTCGCGACCGCCGACTCACTCTTCGGCGCGGGCTACTTCGCGTGGCGGAGCGCGCTCCAGACCGGCAAGTACGGCGAGGAAGAGGCGATCGCGCATCGCCTCCTGGCGTTGTTGGGCGACGCCTTTACGCGATATCCGAACGATGCCGAGGTCTGCTTCCTGTACGCGGAAGCAATGATGCGCTACGAGGGCAACGTCGTGCTCGGCGAGGTCGACGAGCGGTCGATCCTCGAGCACTACGAGCACGCGATCGAGCTCGACTCCTCATTCGCGCCGGCGTACCTCACGCCGATCCGCCTGGCGACGTATCTCGACGGCGCGGGCGTCGGACGACGCTACGCGCGCGCCTATCTCTCGCTCGCGCCGTCCGGTCCGCGGTCCGACTTCATTCGCCTCGCCGATGTGCTGCTCGACCCGGATCGTGCCGCGACGCTCGACGTCGCGCGTCTGGTGGACACGCTCTCGGCGAATCAGCTGTGCGTCGCCTCGCGGCTGCTCGGCCACGTGACCGATTCCGCGGAGACGATCGTGCGGATCGCGCGCGAGCTGTCCAAGCGGCCGCCCGAGACGCTGGCCGAGGGCCAGCATCCGTCGTGCGCGCTCGAGCAGGCCGTACAGGGGCTTCAGTTCCGCGGCCATCTGCGGGAAGCCGAAGCGATGACGACGACGCACGCGCATTGGCTGCGATCCACCGTTCGTTACAACATGGCGCGCGCCGGCATGCTGCCCGCCGACAGCGCGCGGGCCGAATTCAAGCGGATTCTCGAGCTCTTGCCGCGTACGCAATTCACGAAGCTCTACGGCTGGTGGGCGAGCGACGGCGACACCGCGTCGATCAAACGGTACATCGGTCACTTCGAGGACCGGTTGACGCGGCCGGCCACGCCGTCCGCAGCGGCCGAGGTGCGCGCCGACATCGCGGCGGGGAACGCGTATCTCGCGCTCGCCAGACGCGATACGATGTCCGCGCTGCGGCAGTTCATGTACGCCAGCGACACGCTGCACGAGTGCTGGTACGACAACCGCCTCACGTTCGTCCAGCTGTTGATCGCGAAGCATCGTTTCAGGGACGCGTCCGCGCGGCTGGAGCGGCGTTGGCCGGGGACGAGCGGCTGCGGCAACGGGTTCGACGACGTGCAGTGGACGCTCGCCCGCGCGCGCGTCGCCACGCAGTTGGGTCACACCGACGAAGCCGTGGCGAACTACGCCGTGGTCGCCGCGGCGTGGCGCACCGCCGATCCGGAGCTGCAACCCTTCGTGCGCGAAGCGCGCAAAGCGCTGGCCGCGCACCGTGGACCCGGAAGCGCGCGATCGCATTGACGAAAATGTTCGCGTGAGATGTCCGCTCGCGCGCGCCGGATTCGTTTTCAAAGAGCCCTGAAGTTCGGGGCTCTTCGTTTTTCCGTGGGAGGGGTAGTGGATTGGGGAGACGGAAGGGCGAAGATGGTTGTATGAGCGGAGCAGGGTCGGGTATGCGTCCGGGTGTTGGGGCGTATGCCCGATCCTCCGTTCCGCGAGCGCCGCCGAGCTTGACGCGCGCGCATGAAACCGCGTAGCCTGGGGCATGAGCCCGCGCACGCCGTTCGATCGTGTTCGACGACTGGGCCGCGAGCTCGAGGGCGTCGAAGAAGGAACCAGCTACGGCGCACCCGCGCTCAAAGTGAGCGGCAAGATGTTCGCGTGCATCGCCGTCGACAAATCGGCCGAGCCGAACACGCTCGCCGTTCGAATGAGCTTCGTCGAGCGGGACTTGCGTGTGCAGATGGAGCCCGACGTCTACTATCTGAAGCCGCACTACGTCAACTACCCGTGCGTGCTCGCGCGCCTGAGCAAAATTTCCGACACGGCGCTGCGCGAGTTGCTCGAGACCGGGTGGACATTCGAGCGTGCGACGCGAACGCGCGGCGCCGCCAAGCGACGCCGCGCGTAACGCTCCCGATACGCTCTACAACGGCTCCGCTACGGCCGAGGATTCGGCGGAGTCGGCGGAGTTGCCACCGAACCGCTCGCGCTGCCGCCCGAGGGCGGCGTCTGAGATGCAGGCGGCGTGATCTTCACGTCGGCGCGATACGTCGTGTTCCGATTCAGCATTCCGCTGCCGAAGACGAACCACGCGACGACCGCGAGCAGGATGATGACGGCCACGGCCCATCCGGCGGATGATCCGCCGCCGCCACCCGTGTTCGTCGGCCCCGGTGTCTGAATGATGTCAGCCAATTGTCCCCCCCGGTTCATTATGTAGCCCTCCCTAATGCGGATGCCGTGCCAACGGACGAATCTGCCGTCGGTTCTTCTGGCGTACTCTGCAGGACCGGGGACCGCCTCGACTGGGGAGCTGTACGATTTGAACTGCCCGATTTCGCGGAGGCAGCCGATTTCGCGGAGAAAGACTCTCCTCATCCTGCGTACGCTCTCCCTCGGCGCGCACCACGGCCACGGCATCGCGCTCGCCATCCAACATTCGTCGCAGGGCGCGCTCCTCGTGGACCACGGATCGCTCTATCCCGCGCTCCAGCGCCTCGAGGCCGCCGGCTGGGTGCGCGGCGAATGGGGCGTCTCCGACAACAATCGTCGCGCTCGCTTCTATGACCTGACGGCGGCGGGACGCAAGCAGTTGGCGAAGGAAGTGGGCGAGTGGCGGCGCCTCGCCGACGCCGTGCACCTGGTGCTCGGACCGGAGCTCAGCGGAGGATAGACCGATGCGAGGGAGCTGGTGGGGTCGATGGATGCGTCGCCGTTCCGATACGGATTTGCCGCCGAAGTGGAGTCGCACATCGCGATGGAGACGGAGCAGTTGACGACGCCCATCCCGCGGCCCGTCTTGAATGGGTCGCGCAGGACGTTCGTCACGGCCTGCGGTCGATGCGCCGCAATCCGGCGTTCACCGCGATCGCCGTCGCGTCGCTCGCCATCGGCATCGGCGCCAACACGACGACGTTCGGCGCGATCGACACCCTTCTCCTTCGCACGCCGGCGCACGTACTCGACGCCTCGCGCATTCGCCGCGTCTATTTCTCCGTGCCGGGACCGGGCAGCACCGGGGAACCGTTTTCGGAGACGGGCTACGGCACCTACACCGCGCTGCGCGACCACGTGGCGGCCTTCGGGTCCGTGGGCGCGTTCTGGAAAACCACCGTGTCCAGTGGACGCGGCGCCGATGCCGACCGGTCCACGCCGTGCTCGTGACGCCGAGCGTCTTCACCATGCTTGGTGTCCGTCCCGCGCTCGGCGCACAAGCGATCTCGTCTTCGAGCGAGACGGTCGCTTGTTGCTTACACCGCCGCCGGCGTTCGGTGGCCGCGTCGTGACGGAGCGCCCTCACCTTGCGCGACGCTCATCGAGGGATGCTCCTCGACACCCACCCGACTCAATAGATCAAGGTGAACGTCATGCGTCGTGTCATCGCAGTCGCTCCGTGGATTCTGCCGTTCGTCGTCGCGCCGTCGTTGGCGGCGCAGGCGGTGAACCAGCAGGGATCGCAGAAGGACACAGTGAGAAAGCTCGCCCCCGTCTCGATCGTCGCCACGCCGTCCGGTCGCGACCAGACGCGCGGCGCGAACGCGATCGGCAAGACCGATCTCAAAGGGCGGGCTGCCGGTACGAGCGCGTTCAAGGCCGTTGAGAAACTTCCGGGCGTGAACACGCAGAGCTCCGATCCGTGGGGCAGCTACGAATGGGCGAACAGCATCACCATTCGAGGGTTCGGCACGCGACAGATCGGCCAAACATTCGACGGGCTGCCGCTCGGCGACATGAGCTACGGCAACTTCAACGGTCTCGGAGTCGGGCGCGCCGTGGATCCGGAAAATCTCGCCGGCGCCTCGGTCGCGCAGGGGAGCGGCGCCATCGGCACCTCGAGCGCGAACAACCTGGGCGGCGTCGTGCAGTACGCGTCCGACGGTCCGCGCGTCGCGGAAACGTTCACGCTCCGCCAGACCGTCGGCGCGGCGAACACTTATCGCACGACCGGCCGCTGGGACAGCGGCCTGCGCATGTTCGGCAACAACGGAATCAGCAGCTATCTCAGCTTCACGCGCCAGGACAACGACAAGTGGAAGGGCGCCGGCGATCCGGCGTCTCCGTCGTTCTCCGGCATCCTCGGCTCGCACGGTCTGTTTCGCACCGGCGCGGTCTGGCAGGAGCAGGTCAACGCGAAATCCGTCGCCTTCATTGGCGCCAACACGCTCACCGGCTTCTACTCGTTCGACAACCGGCAGGAATCGGACTACGTCGACTTCTCCCTGTCGCGCTGGGAGAAGAGCGGCCGCATGTGGGACGAGTTCACCAACTGGAACGACGCGAAGTCCTACGCGACGTCGACCGATCAGCAGGACGAGGCATACTGGAAGTCGTCCCTCGGTGCCCGGCGCGACCACCTCGCCTACGTGCGTGACGATATCGCGCTCGGTGAGCACACGACGCTCACCGTGCAGCCGTACGTGCACTCGGACAAGGGCCGAGGCGATTGGACCGCGCCCAGCTACGGGGCGACGTGGAGCCCCGACCCGCTGTACTTCCGCGAGACTCAGTACGACAACTTCCGGTCAGGAACGAACGCCAAGCTGGCGACGACGTTCGCCGGCAACCAGCTCGAAGCCGGACTGTGGTACGAAAACAACGAGACACACATGAAGCGTCCGGCGTGGCGTCTCGTGAACTGGCAGACCGGTCCCGAGGTCGATTTCAACGACGTCATCCGTCTCAACTTCGATCGCCGGGCGAACATCACGACGGACATGCTGTACGTGCAGAACACGAACACGCTCGCCGACGACCGGCTCAAGCTGACCTACGGCGCCAAGTACCTCAATGTGGACGCGAACTTCCACAGCAATGGAAATACGCTCAACGCGCCCGCCTTCGGCGACCCGAACCGCCCCGACTTTCAGGTGACGGCGCGCGGCAGCTTCCTTCCGCAAGCCGGCGCGGTGTTCGCGCTCAATGAACACGAGCAGCTCTTCACGAACTATTCGGAGAACATGAACCAGTATCCGCTGAGCCCGCAGGAAGGGATCTACAACCTCGACCCGAGCACGTTCGAGTTCTTCAAGTCGCACGTGAAGCCCGAGCGGGCGTCTTCGGTCGACTTCGGCATTCGCACGAAGCGCAATGGCGTCGAGGCGTCGCTCTCGTCGTACTTCATCGACTATCGCAATCGCCTGGTCAGCGTCGCCAACTGCCAGCTCACCGCGTTCTGCGCGTCGGTGTACGAGAACGTCGGCACGATCGTGACCAAGGGCCTCGAGGGACTCTTCGTCTGGCAGCTCGCGCCGTCGTTGAGCTGGAACGCCTCGGCATCGTACAACAGCTCGATTATCCAGGACAACTACTCGACGCAGTCGTCCAGCGGGACGACGGTCGTTCCGGCCAAGGGAAAGGAAGCCGTCGACGCGCCGCGCCTCATCGCCAGCTCCGGCCTTCGCTACGCCGAGGGTGCGTGGACCGGCGACTTCGGCGTGCGCCGCGTGGACAAGCGGTACTTCACGATCCTCAACAACCTCTCGGTGCCGGCGTACACTGTCGCCGACGCGGGCATCGGCTACCGGCTACCCGCGATCGGACGCGCGAAGGAGCTCACGGTGCAGTTCAACGTGACCAACCTCTTCGACGCGTCGTACATCGGGCCGATGGGAACGGGCGGCTACTCGCTCAACGGCGATTTGCAGACGCTGCAAGCCGGGGCGAGGAGGCTGATGTTTCTGACGGTGGGCACGACGTTCTAGTCAGAAACCGAGGCAGGAAAAGCAACACTAAACTGCGGCGGCAACTTCAACGGCAACTGCGACGAAAACTGCAACGGAAACTGTAACCACTCAACGCAGAGACGCGGAGGACGCAGAGGACGCGGAGGTCACTACCGCAACGACCGGAGTCTTTGGGAACGCCGCTCGGACCGCTTCTCGTGGCTGACCGAGCGGCGGTCACCAAGAAAACTCCGGCTCGTTGCCAGCGGATCCCCGGACACATAGCCGAACCCCTCTGCGTCCTCTGCGTCCTCTGCGTCTCTGCGTCCTCTGTGTTAAGTAGTTGTCGTTGGTGTTGTAGTTGGGTTTGTCGTTGCTAGAGGTCGGCCTGATTCGGGACCGCCTTACGGAACTACAGACCTCGACTTTCGCAGCATCCAGCCGTACAGCCACACGATCGCCGCCACGAAAAGCAGCAACCCGAGCCACGGCGCCGGCGCGAAGTCTTCGGGCACGAGCCCGATCGGCGCGTCCTTCGACAATGCGACGATGAGACCGGCGTTGATCACGCCCCAGATGCTCTCGCCCACGATCAGCCCCGACGCTACCAGCGTGCCCAGTCGCTCGGCGCGCTCGGGATTCGGCATCGTGCGCGCGCGTTTGTCGTACCAGTGGCCGACGATCGAGCCGACGACTACCGCGAACGTCGCCGACATCGGGAGGTAGATCCCGATGCCGACGGCGAGCGGCGGAATACGAAGCTTGTGCGCCGCGCCCAGCGCCTCGTCGAGCAGAATGAGTCCCACGCCGACCAGCGCGCCGATGCCGAGCATCTTCCAATTGAGGCTGCCGCCGATCACGCCCTGAGCGAGCGCCGAGATGAGCGTCGCTTGCGGCGCGGGAAGAGGATTCGGCGAGACGACGTTGAGGTTCGGCGCGCCGGCGAAGCCGTACGCCTTGGCGAGCAGGTTGAGCACGAATGGAATCACCGCCGCGCCCGCGCCCACGCCGACGATCAGCGCGACCTGCTGTCGCATCGGCGACGCGCCGACGAGCTGCCCCGTCTTCAAGTCCTGCAGGTTGTCGTTCGAGATCGTCGCGCAGGCGAACACGATCGCCGTGATGAACAGCGCGAACGCCACGAGCGCCGGTCGCGTCTCTGGCGTGGGGTGCACGGCGACGACGAGCGCCGACGCGCACAGCACGATCGAAAGAATGCCGACGCCGGAGATCGGGCTGTTCGACGCGCCGATCAGCCCAGCCATATATCCGCAGATGCCGGCGATGAGAAAGCCGCCGAGCAGCACGAACGGCACGGCGATGATGGTGAGCGTCGTCGCGTTGGGCGCGAGCACCGTCGACTTGGCGAATGTGTACGCGAGATACGCGGCGATGACGAGGCAGGCCGCCGTGAGGAGATAGATCCACTGCGGCGACAGATCCCGGTCGAGATCGTTGTCGATGTTTTTCGCCTTGGACGCCGCGAGCGTGCTCACGAGACCGCCGACGACGGGCTTCGCGAGTTTCGCCAACGTATAGATGGCGGCGACCGCGATGGCGCCGGCGCCGATGAATCGGACTTCCGTACGCCAGATCGTCGTCGTGTGCGCGGCCAGCGTCACGCCCGCGGCGGCGGGCGTCATCGACGTGAGAATCGGCACCGCGATCGCCCACGAGATGATGAGTCCAGTGAGCATCGCCATACCCACCGACAGCCCGACCAGGTGCCCCGCGCCGAGCAGCGCGAGCGACCACGCGACGTTGTAGCCGCTCGACGCCATCGTGCCGAGGCGGAAGAACCCGGTCACTTCCGCGGCGGCGACGCGCGTCGCGGTGATGATCGCGAGCCCCGCCGAGGCGACCGACCCGAGGATCACCGCGGTCAGCCCCTGGCGCGCTTCGCCGGTGTCGTCCTTCGTCTCGCCGCGCGTGCCCGAACCGACTCGCAGGACCTCCGCCGCCGCGACGCCTTCAGGGTAGGGAAGGTCGGAGGTGGTGACCAGCGCGCGTCGTAGCGGAATCGTGAACAGCACACCGAGCACGCCGCCGGACACGCAGATCAGAAACGACTGCCAGAATGGAAATCCCGTCCACCACCCGACGATCACGAGCCCGGGCAGCACGAAGATGATCGCCGAGAGCGTGCCCGCCGCCGACGCGACGGTCTGCACGATGTTGTTCTCGAGAATCGTCGAGTCCTTGACCGCGCTCAGCACGGCCATCGAGATCACCGCGGCGGGGATCGACGACGCGAACGTGAGCCCGACCTTGAGTCCGAGATAGACGTTCGCGGCGGTGAAGACGGTCGTGATCAGCGCGCCGAGGATCAGGCCGCGGATCGTGAGCTCTTTGGGTTTCATGCCGCCCAATTCTACCGCCTCAGGCCGTGGGCGATAGCGGTCGCGGACGCGGCACGTTTTCCGCCCGGATCAGCGACTCACGCCGTAGACGACGATGTGGCTCGACTGCGATCCACCCGGCCAGATCGGCGATCGCATCCCCGAGGCCACGCCGATGCGTTGATGTCCGCCCGCGACGTAGCTCACCACACCGCCGCCGATCGATTGTCCGGCGGAAATCTGCCAACGGACGCGCCCATTGTCCGCGTCGAACGCGTACACGTTGCCGCCGAGATCCGCGGTGAACACGAGACCACCGGCGGTCGGCGTGACGCCCGCGAGCACCGGTTTCGGCGCCTGAAATTTCCATCGAACGTTGCCGTTCTCCGCGTCGAACGCGGTGAGCCAGCCCTTGGCGGCCGTCGCCGAATCCATGCGCTGGCCTCCCTGCGCGTTGCCGAACCACGGCGCGCCGATCCTCGGCACCGGGGAATTCTCACGCTGAAGCTGCACCGTGCTGCACCAGTCGTTCGCGCCGACGAAGAACGTGTTTCGCGTCGGGTCGTACGCCGCGCCGTTCCACTCGGCGCCGCCGAGGATGCCGGGGCAGAATCTCGTCGCGCGATCGCGGGAGAGCGGCACGTCGACGTTTTCGCGGGTCGTCGTCGCCACCCGGTAAAGCACCGGGAGCTCGGTGGGTGTGCCGCCGCCGGCGAGCGCGCTGACCGCCGAGCGCGACGCGACTCGGCTGCGGTCCACGACGGACAACAAGCCGTCTTTGTTGGCGGAGGCGACGACGGCGCGCCCCGATCGAATCGTCACCGCCGGCGACGGACTGTCGACGTCCCAGTCGTGAAAGTCGTGCTTGACGAGCTGGTTGAACGCGAGCATCCGCCCCGAGGTCGCGTCGAGCGCGATGAGAGAGTTGGCATAGAGGTTCTCGCCGTCCCGCATCGCGCTGTCGAAGTCCGGCGCGGGGTTGCCGGAGGACACGTAGAGCACGCCGGCCGTCTCGTCGAGCGTGAATGACGTCCAGAAGGCGCCGCCGGAGATCGGGTATGCGGCCGCCGCGCCGCGCCCCCATGTCTCGCGTGCCGGCCCGCTCGGCGGTACCACGTCGAACTTCCACTTCACGTGACCGGTCGCCGCGTCGAGGGCATAGACGTGGCCGATTACGCCCGAGCGGTCGCCGCCGGCGTTCCCGATGAACACGAGTCCTTTCCAAGTGACCGGCGCCATCGGCAGCTGTACACCCGGACCGGCGACGTCGAGCTGCACGTCCCAAACCGTGTGGCCGTCGACCCCATCGAGCGCGAGGACGTGCGTGTCCGACGTCCCGCGGAAGACGCGTCCGTCCATGTACGCTACGCCGCGATTCACCGCCGGTCCGCCTCCTGGCGTCGCCACATGCCGCGATCGCTTCCACCTCTCGGCGCACGTCGCGGCGTCGATCGCGTAGGTCATCGTGTCGGTCGAGAAATACATCGCGCCGGCGACGACGACGGGACCGGCCTGCAGTGCGGCGACCTCGGGCAGCGCGTAGGTGCAGATCTCCTTCATCGCGGCCACGTTCGACCGGTCGATCTCCGCGAGGGGCGAGAAGCGATCGCCGGCGAGCGTGCGATTGTAGCTCGGCCAATCGCCGGCCGGCACGTTGGACGCCGGGTTGCCCGCGACGGAGGCGACCTTGGTGGGGCCGCATCCGAGAACGACTGCGACGCTTGCGAAGACAACCAAAGGCGACCGATGCATCCCGTTCATTCACTCAAGCTGCGCCGCTCCGGAGCGAGCAGCTAGGGCTCAACCGGAAGCGACACGGGCTTGGGTGCGCGGCCGAGCCATTTCTCGGCCGAGTAGCACGCGCCGACGCCCATCGCATAGGCGAGGATGTCGTACGGATCGAACCGCCCGGCGAACAGCCCGTGCGGCCAATAGATCTGGCTGATCTCGGTGAGAGCACTCGCGACGAACAAGATGAACGCCGCGCTCTCGGGCGTGCGTCCAACCGTCTTCCTGAGAAGGCTCGAGCCTGGTGAACCGGGGTTCAGTCCACGTGCGCTCACGTAGAGCCACGCCGGCACGACCACGTCGGCGAGGTGGTTCGTGAGAAACCCGGCGTGCACGTGCAGCATGTTGAGCGCGGCCGCGAGCATGAACGCGGTGAAAAGCGC
The DNA here is from genome assembly GCA_963736315.1 of uncultured Gemmatimonadaceae bacterium. Taxonomy (GTDB): domain Bacteria; phylum Gemmatimonadota; class Gemmatimonadetes; order Gemmatimonadales; family Gemmatimonadaceae; genus JAQBQB01. Next base: position 2,141,748 of record CAVTOB010000003.1, read on the forward strand.
CCAGTAGAGAATCCGCCATACGAGCGACGTGGAAGCAGCCGACGGCACGAGCGGAGTTGCTATGGTGTGAAGGTGACTGCAGTCCCCGGCTGTATCGAGAAACGCCGCGGCGCGGAGCACGGAAGCTTACACCCAAAATACGCCGTCTCGCGCACGAGCAGGACGCGGTAGGTCCCCGCCGGCACTGCGAAAGCGCGAAGTGCCGCGCTGTCGAGCGATGCCGCCATCGAGACCGGCGCGATCACGACTTTCGACGAAGGCTTGCCGGTGATGGTCAGAGTCGCCGACTTGCCGATCGGCCTCGATGCGCCTTTGGCGATCACCGGCACGACGCGAAGGTCGTACTCGACCGGGTCGTCCGACTCGATCCCGACTGTGAAGACGTATGCCCCCGAGTGGCCAAACCGCGGCCGGATCCACGTGGCGTCGGCACCGTGTGAGTGCTCGGCGATGAATTTCTCCGCGCTCGGCGGTTCCATGTCGAGATAGCTCCCGTCCGGAAACAGGAACAGCTGCATCGAGTCTCCCGCCGCGGCGAAAACCAGCCACCTCGTTTCACGCTGGTCGTTCATACAGCACTCGACGGACCGGACCGTCGCAGCCGTATCGGTGATGCACTGCGCGGTGCCATGCGGAAGGCACTCCGGTGCCTGTACCGCTCTCGGGGCTTCGTGCTTCCCGTACCGCGTCCCGAGCGTATCGTCCGCATCGGTCGGCACTCCGGGGCCGCGGATGACGGCAGTGTCGGCGACGATGCTCGCGGCGGAGTCAGGCCCCGCGTCGCCCTGCGGTTGCACTCGATCGCGATTGTGTTCGCACGCGCCGAGGGAAGCGGCGGCGATCAACGCGATGGGGAACTTGCCCATTGGAGCACGGTAGTAACGCCCCTGTTTAGCTGTCTAGCTGTCCACCTGTCCACCTCTATCTAGTGCACCGTCGCCAGCGGAGTGGCCAGACGCGTCGCCGCGACGAACCTCACCGGGTCGACGGCGGTCCCCTTCACCCACACCTCGAAGTGAAGATGTGGCGCGGTCGCGAGACCACTTTCGCCGACCTTGGCGATCTCCTGGCCCATCGTCACCGTGTCGCCCGCATGGACGAGCGACGAGCGCAGGTGCGCGAAGCGTGTCACGACACCGCCGGAGTGAACCATCTCGACGACAAGCCCGTAGCCAAGGCGGCGCCCGACGGACGCGACGCGGCCGGCGGCAGGCGCGCTGATCGGAGTGCCCTCGGGCGCGGCGAGGTCGACGCCCCGGTGCGCGCGGAATATTCCCAGAATCGGGTGAAAGCGTGAACGGGAGAAACGGCTCGTGATCTCGCCGTTGAGCGGCATCATCATCCCGACCGGCGGCAGCTTCGCGGCCTCGGCGGCGAGCGCCGTCATTCGCATCGACTGCACTGTGTCATCGAGGGCCGCCGTGAGCCGCTGCTCCTCGGCCAGACGGTCGGCGAGGCCGACGGCCGTGTCCGACGTCGCGAGCATCCAGCTCAGCGTCACGGCGGCGAGTCCGGCCATCAGCATCGCGAACATGCGCACCGTGCGCATCTTCACGCCGACGCGCCGCGGCGCGGCCCTCGGCGTCGGCGGGACGATGATCAGCGTCCACGCCGGCGTCGCGTTGGTGTGCATCGGTCAGCCGCCGCGCGCTAGCCTTGCGCCGCCACCGAGCGGCTGGGAGTGAGCATGAGCCGGCGTTCGCCGATCACCGGCATCTCGGCATCGAGCGAGTGCACGATGACGTGGCCGTGCACGGTGCCGCCTTCTTCGAGGCCGACCGCGGCGGCGCGAATGTCGCCGCGCACCGTCGCCGTCTTCTGAATCTCGACGCGGCCGCGCACGGAGAGATCGCCGGTGAGCTCGCCGCCGACCACGACCTCTCGCGCTTCGATGTTGCCGATCACCGCGCCGCCGGCGCCGATGATCAGCGTGTCGGCGCGGTGCAGCGTTCCGTCGATGCGGCCGTCCACACGGACCGTACCGTCGGTGGCGATGTCGCCTTGGATCGAGAGATGGGCGTCGATCACGGAATAGCCGTCTGACACGGCGGGCGCCACGGGAGCGCGGCGGCGGCGGGCGAATATGCTCATCGAAGCTTCTCCAGATTGGTGTGCGGCTCTTGCCAATCGCATTTGTCAATCAAAGACGCTTCAGAATGCGTCGCGCCACGCTGGTTCGCCTGTGCGAGATCGCACAGCGAGAAATCTCATATGGAAGGGGGCGGACCTGTAAAGAAACTTGTCAGTCGAGTGGCACGGTGGCCGACAGGAGCGTTTTCCCTATCGCTGCGTCACCACGCCATTATGGTCGTGCTGGATGTCGGGTTCCGCGAGCCGCCTTCGTGATCCTATTTGGGGTCAACCGGTGTTTGTCACGTCTCGCTGATGCTGACTGACTTGGAGCCACGCCCATGTCGATAGCGCAGGTATTACGGTGGAGCGTCATCTGGCCGATCGCGGCAGTCGCCGTCGGATGCGGCTCCGCGGCCGATCCGAGCGCGCCTGTCCAGTCGACGCCCGCGCCGAACCAACCCGCGCCGCCGGCTCCGGCCGCCCCAGCTCCATCGCGCGTCCTCGCGAAGATCGCCCTCGCGGGCGATACCAGCTGGTCCTATGTCGGCCGACGTGTCCGACTCCACGTCGACGCAACCGACTCCAGCGGAAAACCCATGAATTCGGACGCCGCGGAAATCACGTCGTCGAACGGCGCCGTTGCGCCGTTCGCGCAGAGCTACCGGTACAGCTGGATTCGGTCGCCCGGGGACACAACCTTCTTCCTTGGGGTGGACTTCAACCTGTCGGACGTCGGCACGACGACGTTCCGTGCGCGCTTGGGAAACCTCGCGGACAGTCTCGTTCTCACAGTCAATCCACTGCCGCCGCCGACCCAGGCCCTCGCGGTGGATTCCTTCTACGTAGTCGAGGCTCACGTCGCGTGCTCGTTCGCCTGCCCCTACTTGGTCTATTGGCCCGTGATGCGACTTCGCGAACCCACCGGCACGAGCCACGCGGAGGTCGTCGCCGTGTACTTCTCCGTGCCGACGCTCACGACAGGTCTGTGCAAGGGCCAACTCGGATTTGCGAATGGGTCTTCGGATTACGTGAATTACATCCGGGACTACCTCTGGTCGAACGATCTCGTGATGGTCAACCTGGACGGCACGCCGGTACCCGACGGACCTGCCGTCGGGCGCGTGCTCGTGCGCGATTCGCAGGGAAAGCTGGGTGTCATCGACGTGACGGGGCCGATTCTCCGCGGTCTGAAGAATCCGGACGTACCGTCGACCGGCTCCACCCTCGAAGTGTGGTCGTGCTGATCGGACCCGGTTGACGCCCAGCCGAAGGCGGGTTGTCAGCGTGTTCCGGCGCCAGCAAGTTCACAACATGAGATGCTTGACGCCCGTTCGCGTGTCTGTCCGCATCCTCGCCGCGCTCGTGGCCCTGGCTGCGCCGACGTTTGCACAAGCGCCGAAGTCGGGCAACCCGATCCTCCCCGGCTGGTACGCCGACCCGGAAGCCCACGTCTTCGACGGCCAGTACTGGATCTTCCCGACGTACTCCGCGCCGTACGACCAGCAGACGTTCCTCGACGCCTTCTCCTCGCGCGACCTGATCACGTGGGTGAAACACCCGCACGTGCTCGACGTCGCCGACGTGTCGTGGGCCAAGCGCGCCGTCTGGGCTCCGTCGATCGTCGAGAAGGACGGCTGGTACTACCTCTTCTTCGGCGCGAACGACATCCAGAACGACCAGCAGGTGGGCGGCATCGGAGTCGCTCGATCGCGCAGTCCCGAGGGACCATTCAAGGACTATCTCGGCAAGCCGCTCATCGACCGGTTCCACAACGGCGCGCAGCCCATCGATCAAATGGTGTTCAAGGATCGCGATGGCTCGTACTACATCGTCTACGGCGGCTGGCGGCACTGCAACATCGCCAAGCTGAACGCCGACTTCACCGGCTTCGTGCCGCTCCCCGACGGCAGCACGTTCAAGGAGATCACGCCCGCCGGATATGTCGAAGGCGCGTTCATGTTGATCAAGGACGGCAAGTACTATTTCATGTGGTCCGAGGGCGGATGGACGGGACCGAACTACGCGGTGGCGTACGCGGTCGGCTCGTCGCCGTTCGGGCCGTTCGAGCGAGTGGGGAAAATCCTGCAGCAGGATTCCACGGTAGCGACCGGCGCCGGCCACCACTCGGTGCTACAGTCACCGTCGGGAAACTGGTACATCATCTATCATCGTCGGCCGCTGGGTGAGACGGATCGGAATCATCGCGTCGTGAGCATCGACGAGCTCCGTTTCGATGACCGCGGAATGATTCTGCCGGTCAGAATCACGAAAGAAGGCGTCGTCGCGGATCCGATTGGCCGGCGATAGCGCTATCGTGCCGTCGCGCGACAGCGTCCTCCCGTCCCACGGGTCCCCTGGATCACTGTAGATGACCTAGCGGTCGGCGAGGAATTCATCGACGGCTGCCACGTCTCCCCGGTTCCAAACCGCTTCCATGAATTCGGCGAGAATGCGAGCGTTGTCGGTCATCTCGAAGTGTTCTGCTATTTCAGCGTGTACGTAGTGATGACCGTGCGGGCTTCCGCAGGCGACTCTACGCCCGGGTCTCAAGCTCGTCGTCCGAGGGCGCCTCGAACAGGGACCACCATTTTTCGAGCTGCCCGCGCGTGACGTGAAACGCGCCGGGCGGCAGCGCGAGGTTGCGCCGTTCCACGCGCGCCCAGAGCTCATCGAGCGGTACAATCAACGCGTGCACTCGTGTTCGCGCGCCGAGGGCGGCTGCCCGGCTTCGAAAGAGCTCGCGCTCCTCACGCGACCAGAAGCCGAAGTCGAGCACCACACTCACCCCTAGCTCGAGCGTTCTCGCCGCGACCTCCCACTGGAGTCGTTCCACCGGATCGCGCGCGGCGTCGAGCACTGGCTGACTCGGCGACGCGCCGTACAGCGTCGTGATCCAGTCGTCGGGCGTCAGGCGGAGGGCTCGAAAATCTCGCCCGAGCCGGCGGGCCAGCGTCGTCTTTCCCGCTCCTGGAAGACCGACGACGAGGTGAAGGGTCGGACGGGCGTCACTTCCCGCATCTTCGCCGTCCTGGACGCTTGTTTCCCTCGGCTCGCGCTTCATTCTGCGTTCAAACTTAGCGAACGCGGGCGCGGTCGCCTTCGACCTAGGGCCGAGCGATCATGGATCAGTAAAATCCCCGCACCTTCCCTCTCCAGGTGACATATCAGACCTGGCGAGAAGCAGATGGCGTCGGCCCGATGAGAAGCATGCAGGACAGCACCATGACCCAGAGCAGGAACACGCCGATGTTGATTCGCTCCCAGACGCCGATCAGGGGCGTGGGCTGATTGGAGCTGATCGCCGGCGCCTCGAGTGCCGTGAGAGCGCCGCAGACGAACAACACGAATGAGCGTCGCAATTGAATAGACGCGGAACCGTCGTCCGAACGCCCCGGCGCCGAAGCCTATCGCGGCCAACATGAGAAGCACGGTCACGACGCCGAGCGTTATGTGGATCGTGTCGCTCAGCGTGCCGCCGCCTGCGGCCAACGCTGGGCGGAGATGCATCGGGGCGAAGGGCCAGATCAAGCCGAGCAAACCGTAGACCATCAATAGGCCGCCCACGGTCCGCAGCGCCCGAGATTCTCCGGCCGCTTGCCGAACTCCCCACCCGAATGCCGTCACGAGGGCGGTGTAGAGGAACGCCATCGGCAGCCAGATCGCCCGAGTGGGTGCGCCGATCGCGGAAAGCTCGCTCACGGTCTGCGACGTCGAGCTGTATTCGCGCCACACGAGCGTCGACACGATGTTCATCGTGACGTAGAGGAACGACGAGACGAGGCCGAGCACGAGCAGAACTTCTCGTCGCGTGCCGGCGATGGGACGGGGGGGAGCGACGCTGGCGTGGCTTTCCACAAAGTCGACAGTGGTCATCGTTACATCCCTCGCGAAATGCGCGCTTTCTCAGCGCGTCTTTCGCAAAATCGGGAGGCCCACGGCAAATGTCTGTCAGGCGGATTTCTGCAGCTAGGTCGGGAGGAGCCCTACCGCGCGATGACTTTGCGAGCAGTTTATGGGCCATGCGCTTACCGCTCGCCCTCGCCACCGCGCTCGCCACGATCCTTCCCGTCTGCCGCGCCGGCGCTCAGAAACCGAACGAAGGCTACGTCGCATCGAGCGACTCGGTCCGCCTCTTCTATCGCGTCGTCGGCCGCGGACGCGACACGATCATCGCCGTGCACGGCGGCCCGGGTGTCGATCTCGAGAGTATCTATGGCGACTTCACGCCGCTCGCCGAAAAGCACGTCGTGATCTTCTACGACCAGCGCGGCGCCGGCCGCTCGACGCTGCCGCGCGACACGACGGTTCTCACCGCCGCCGCGCAGGTCACCGACCTCGACGCCATCCGACGCCACTTCAAGCTCGATCGAGTCATTCTCGTCGCGCATTCCTACGGCCCGCTCCTCGCCGCGTCGTACGCGATCGCGCACCCGGAGCACGTGCGCGCGATGGTGCTCCTCGGCGCGGTCCCGCCGCACCGCGGCGACTTCTGGCAGCGTTTCGGAAAGACGATGCGGGCCCGGATGGACAGCGCGTGGAGCGCGAAAGCGGCTGACGCGAATCGACGGCTCGCGGCGGGTGACAACATTCGCCAGGCGTGCCGCGACTACTGGGCCGCCGGACTCCGCCCGCGTGTGGCCGATCCCGCGTCGGTGTCGCGCATTCACTCCGACCTTTGCGCGTCGGACCCCGCGGGAATTCGTTATGGGCTGAGGACGACCAACGGCGTCATCATGGCGTCGTACGGCGACTGGGATCTGCGGCCGGCGCTCGCGACGCTCCACATCCCGACATTGATCGTGCACGGCGAGGAGGATGCGATCCCGATGGACATGGTCGCCGAGTGGACGACGATTCCCGGCAGCCGACTGGTCCGCGTTCCTCACGCCGCGCACATGCTCTACGCCGAGCGGCCCGACGTCGTCTGGCCGGAGGTGATGAGGTTCCTGAACGAGCTGCGATGACCAGCGTACGCACGCTGCTGGTCTCCAGCTCGATCGGTTCGCTCATCGAGTGGTACGACTTCTTCGTTTTCGCGTCGGCGGCGGCGCTCGTGTTCGACCGCGTGTTTTTCCCCACGGCGGACCCACTGAACGGCGTGCTGCTCTCGCTGATGACGTACGCCATCGGTTTCGTCACGCGCCCGTTGGGCGGCGTGGTGTTCGGCGTACTCGGCGACCGCTACGGGCGAAAGCGAATCCTCGTCTGGAGTCTCATGCTCATGGGCGTCGCGACGATGGGTGTCGGGCTGCTCCCGGGCTACACATCGCTGGGAGTGTTGGCGCCCGTGTTGCTCGTCGTGCTGCGACTGATTCAGGGGTTCGCGGTCGGCGGCGAAGTCGGCGGCGCCCTACTCCTCGTGGCCGAGAGTCTGCCCGCGCCACGTCGAGGATACTGGACAGCGTGGCCGATGATCGGCGGGCCGGCGGGCAACGTGCTCTCGGCGGCGGTGCTCGCGCTGCTCGGCGTGTCGTTGGGTGAAGCGGCGTTTGCCGACTGGGGATGGCGAGTCGCGTTCCTCGCGTCGGGCTTGCTGATCGGCGTCGGGATCTGGATGCGGACGCGAGTGGCCGAGTCGCCGCTGTATCGCGCGTACGCGGAGCGCCGGGCGGAGACGAAGGGCGACGCGCTCGGCCGGACGCTTCTCGCGCAGTGGCGATCCGTCCTGACGGTACTGCTGGTCAAGGCGGCGGAGAACGCGCTCTTCTACGTGTTCACGACGTTTTTCATCGTGTATGTCACGCGCGTCTTGCATCAGCCGCGGACGCTCGCGTTGGAGGCGGCAGCGGTTGGGTCGATCGTCGACGTCGTCGCGATCTTCGCGGCGGGCGCGCTATCGGATCGTGTCGGGCGGCTGCCGGTCACGGCGTTCGGATTGATCGGCGCGGCCGCGTGGTCGTTCATCCTCTTTCCGGCGATGGCGAGCGGCAGCACGGCCGCGATCATGGCCGCCGCGGCGGCCGGCGGCGTGTTCCACGGCATCATCGTCGGCGGGATGTCGGCGTTCTTCGTCGAGCTCTTCCCGACGAAGACGCGGTACACCGGCTTCTCGATCGGCTATCAGTTCGCGACGGTCTTCACGGGCGCGCTGGCTCCGCTCATCGGTGTCGCGCTGCTCAATCGCTACGGGTCGACGATTCCGGTGTCGTTGTACGCGGCGGCGATGGCCGCGCCGGGACTCGCGGCTCTGGGAATGGCGGGCGAGACGCAAGGTCGCGATCTCGCCGCGTAGAAATGTTCAGTCTACTTGCGCCCGTCGCGTGCACCGGCGCACACTCGTGACATCGATCCAACCGAATCGGAGCCGCCGATGCCTCGCCTCACATCATCGTCAATAGCTCTCCTCACGATTCTTTTCGCCTTCGGCCCGACCGCGAACGCGCAGCGAGGTCGCGGCCAAGCCCCCGGCCGGAGCAACGGCGGCCCGGACGGGCTTGGCGCGCTCCACTTCCGAGCCCTCGGCCCCGAGGGCAATCGCGTCGCCTCGATCGCCGGCGTGCCCGGCGATCGAATGACGGTCTACATCGGCGCCGCCGACGGTGGGATCTGGAAGACCTCGGACGCCGGCATCAACTGGGCACCGGTCTTCGATGACAAAGACGTCTCGGCGATCGGCGCGCTGGCCGTGGCTCCGTCGGCGCACGACGTGATTTGGGCCGGAACGGGAGAACCTTGGCTCATCCGTCCGTACTACACGCTCGGCGACGGCGTCTACAAATCGGCCGACGCCGGCCGCACGTGGCAGCACATGGGATTGGACGAGACGGGCCACATCGCGCGCGTCGTGATCGATCCGCGCGACGCCAACTCCGTCTTCGTGTGCGCGATTGGCCAGGCCTTTCGTCCGCAAAAGGAGCGCGGCGTCTTTCATACGACCGATGGCGGTTCGACGTGGACGCAGGTGCTCGCGGTCAACGACAGCACCGGCTGCTCCGATCTCGCGATGGACCCGAACGACTCGAAGACGATGTTCGCCGGCATGTGGCAGCTCGACGTCCACCGTTGGGATCTGCACAGCGGCGGCGTGGGGAGCGGTGTCTACGTCACGCACGACGGCGGCGCCAACTGGACGCGCATCGCCGGACACGGGCTTCCTCCGGCGGACCACGCGCTGGGCAAGATCGCCGTGGCGATAGCGCCGAGCAATCCGAATCGCGTCTACGCGCTCGTGCAGGACGCGCCGGCGCCGGGACTCTATCGCTCGAACGATCGCGGCGAGACGTGGCAGCTGGTGAATCAATCGCATCTGCCGGGCGAACGCTCGCCGTACTACACGCGGCTGGCGGTGTCGCCGGACGATGACAATTTGCTGTACTTCCCGTCCGTGGCGTTCACGATGTCGCGCGACGGCGGCACGACGGTGTTTCAGGCCGGTGGCGGTGGCGGGCGCGGACGCGGCGCCGGCGGCGGAGCGCCCGCGGGACCGGTCATCTCAGCGCCCGGCGGCGACAATCACGACGTGTGGATCGACCCAGGCAACGCCAACCGCGTGCTCGTCGCCAACGATGCGGGAGTCGCCATCAGCGACAACCGTGCGGCGAGCTACAAGCATTTCCTGCTGCCCATCTCGCAGGTCTATCACGTGATCGCCGACGACGCGATTCCGTACAACGTGATGGGCAACATCCAGGACAAGTCGTCGTTCCGCGGACCGTCGCGTACCGGCGGTGGGCGCGGCGGCATTCCCCTCAGCAACTGGCAGAACACCGGCGGCTGCGAGGATGCGTTCGCCGTGCCCGATCCGGCCAACCCCGACGTCGTCTGGTCGGGGTGCGACAACGGACGCATCGTGCGCATGGATTACAAAACCGGCATGGCGCGCGACGTGAGTCCCTGGCCGATCACCAGCTACGGATGGGCGCCGGCGGACATGAAGTACCGGTGGGACTGGATCACGCCGCTCGCCATCTCGCCGCACGACCACAACCGGGTCTACGCCGGCTCGCAGGTGGTGTTCATGACGACCGACGGCGGCCAGAGTTGGAAGCCGATCAGCCCCGACCTCACCACGAACACGAAATCGCACCAGCAGAATTCCGGCGGCATCTCGGCCGACAACCTCACGACGTTCGACGGCGGCACGCTGTACGCCATCGCCGAGTCGCCGGCGAATGCGGGGGCCGGCGTGATCTGGACCGGGAGCGACGACGGGCAGGTGAACGTCACGAAGGACGGCGGGCTCCATTGGGCGAACGTCACGAAGAACATCCCGAACCTGCCGCCGTGGGGCACGGTGTGGAGTGTCGCGCCGTCGCGCTACGATGCGGCGACGGCGTACGTCGTCGTGAACTTGCAGCATCAAGCCGACTACGACGCGCGTGTCTACAAGACGACCGACTACGGCACGACGTGGAAGCTCATCTCGGGCGGAGTGCCGAAGGGCGTCAACTCGAACGCGCACATAATCGTCGAGGACCCCGTCCGCCGAGGAATGCTGTACCTCGGCACCGACAACGCGCTGTACGTCACCTGGGACGACGGCGAGCATTGGGCGCGCATCCGCAACGACCTCCCGCCCGCGCCGATCTATTGGATGCAGGTGCAGACGACGTTCAACGATCTCGTAATTGGCACGCACGGCCGTGGCGTCTACGTGCTCGACGACGTGACGCCGCTGCGCACGTGGGACGCCGCGCGGTCGGAGGATTTCCACCTCTTTGCCGCACGCCCGGCGTACCGGTTCCGGCAGACGAACGACGCCCGCGAAGGCGACGTCGACCCGCACGTCGTCGGCGAGAACGCGCAGTACGGCGCGGACATCAACTTCTCGCTCAAGACCGAGACGCCTGACGTGAAGGTATCGATCACGGGACCGGGCAACGCGGCGATCCGCACGCTCACGGTCGCCGGCCACCCGGGACTCAACCGCGTGTGGTGGGATCTGCGCTACGAGTCCGGCTCGACGATCGTGATGCAGGTGCCGCCGCTCGACGAACCGTGGGCGCCGGCGCGACGCAACTACGCGGCGTACGGCACGCGCATTCCGCCCGCCGGGCCGATCGTGCCGCCCGGGCTATACATAGTGCGCGTGAAGGCCGGCACCGCCGAAAAGACGACGGAGCTCACGGTTCTGCCCGACCCGCATTCTCCGGGGACGCCGCAAACGATTCGCGCGCAAGTCGCGTTCGTGCGCGAAGTCCTCGCCGAGATCGACTCGGCGGCCAAGATGGGAAATCGAATGGAGGCGTTGCGGAAGGAGGCACAAGACGCCGAGGCGTCGATCGCGAACGACGCAACGAAGGCCGCGGTACCCGATGCCGCGAAAGCCGCCGTCGCCGAGGCCGCAAAGGCGTTCGACGCGAAGCTCAGCGCCGTCGAGAGCAGGCTGATCGACCTTCGGAACACGGGCCGAAGTGAGGACGCGTTCCGGAAACCCGTGCAGCTCTACGAACGCATCAGTTGGATGATCGGCCCGATGGTGGGCACACCCGGCAGCGGCAGCAGCGGCGGCGACCTCGGGCCAACGGCGCAGCAGCTCGCCGTGAATGCCGGGTTCAAGCAGGAGCTCGCGGCGATCGCTGCCGAGTACAAGAAGATCGTTGACGTGGAGGCACCGGCGTTCAGCGCGCTGCTGAAGAAGAACGGTGTCACGACCATAGTACCGTAGTACCATGGCGCTCGGCGCCGATGTCTCCAGGATTGTATGTCGTGTAGAGGCGTCAAGCGCGATGGAGCTCGAGTGACTGAAGGCGTCGTTGTTCTGGGTTCGCCGGCTCCCTCCAAGGGCGGGGGGAGCTGGAGCCGGGAAGCCGTGGTTGCCGCGGTGTTGTTCGGGTTGGCGCTCGTCGCCTACTTCACGGCGAACGCGCACGGTGCTCGGCTGGCCCGGCCTCTGCCGCTCGCGCTCTTCGCGCTGCTCGCGGGCGGCTACATCGCGCTCGGCGTTCCCGACGTCGCGCGCCGACTGGGCGACGCGCTTCCACGCGCATCTGTTCGCATCGTCGCCGGACCTGTGGTGTTGTGGACGGCGTGCGTGCTCTACGCTGCCGCCGCCGGATTGTCCGTCGGAGACCGCGCTCTTGCGTTCGCGGTCTACCTGGCGATTCCGTCGCTCATCTTCGCCACCGGCCAAGCCAAACCGGGCCAACTCCCGTGGCGCGAGCTGGCCGCCGCGGCGAGCCTCGGCTTGGGGGTCAAGTATCATTTGCTGCCGACGCTGCCGGTGCCCGCGCCAAGCGGGTACGACGCATCGCGTCTCGTCGGGCTCGTCGCCGGCCTGTACTTCTTTCTCGTCGCGCGCCCGCTCGAGGGCGTCGGCTATCGGTGGTCGATCACGCGGCGTGATGCCGACGACGGCGGTGGTCGTGTTCCTCGGCTATGCCGCGATCGCGCTGCCGATCGGGTTCACGACGCATTTCATCACATGGAATCCGCGCGCTGCCGCGCCGGGCCTGCTGCTTCAGCCCATCATCATCTATCTCGTCACGGCCGTGCCCGAAGAGTTCCTCTTCCGCGGCTTGATACAGAATCTCTTATCGCGCCGGCTCGGCGTTCCGCTCGGGCTCGCGATCGGCTCGGTGATCTTCGGGTTGTCGCACCTCCCCGACCCGCGCTACGCGGTGTTGGCGACGATCGCCGGTGTCGCCTACGGGTGGGTGTACCTTCGCACGGGAAAGGTGACCGCGTCCGCGATCACGCACGCGCTCGTGGACGCGGTCTGGGTGATCTTGTTGCGTCGATGACGTCTCGTGATCCGGCCTCGACTCCCGTGCGAGGACGGATCCATTGTTTGGAGCAGCAGCCATGCAGGTGCGGTCGCCGTCCTTGGCCATACGATCGGCGGTTCAGCCGATCGGTCCGATGGTCCACGCGTTGGAAGCGGGAACGATCTTCTTCCTCCTGCTCGCGTACATCTGGTACCTCCAGGCGCGCGTCCACTGGTCGTGGATGATTTTGCTGGCCATCGTGCTGTTGTCGCACGCCGTGCGCGGCGAGTCGCCGGCTGAACTCGGCCTCAGACGAGCGCGGATTCATCGAGTGCGCGCGCCGCTTCGCGATTCCGGTGCTGGTCGTCGCGGCGGCCGGAGTGATCGCCGGCTTCGCGTTCGACACCGTGCGCGACGTGGCGGCGTGGAGAGTGGCCGGCGTGCTCATCGGCTACTGCTTCTGGGCGCTCTTTCAGCAGTATCTATTGAATGGCTACTTCGCGAACCGGCTCCAGGCGTCGTTCGATGGGAGATACCAGTTTCTCGTGGCGCCGATGGCGGGAATGATGTTCGCCGCGGCGCACGTGCCGAACCCGCTGTTGATGGGCGTGACGCTCGTCGGGGGGACAGTGGCGGCGTTCGCGTACCAGCGGCATCGCAATCTGTTTTTCCTGGCGTTCGCGCACGCGCTCATCGGGACGATGTTGTGGCTCGTCGTTCCGGATACGGTGAGTCATCATCTTCGCGTGGGGCCGGGGATGAGGCGAAACCACGCGCACGCGGTGCAGCGGGTCGCCGGCGGGGCGAGCGCCTGTCAGCGCGCATGGGTGGCGCGGCAGTAACGGCGGAGACGTTTGGGGTCCGGGCGATCGGCGGGCTTCTCGGATCGTCAGCCGAGCCCTGCCTCGAGCAAGAGCCGGAGCAGGAGCCATGAGCCATTAGAGGCGACGATCGGAGTTCGCGAGGATCGCCGGTTATGGAAGAAGACCCTCGGGGCTCGCGTCCACGCTCGCGCAGCTGCTGCGGCGCGCGTCGCGCGACTCGGAGCATCCCCGCGCTCACGACGCTTCCGCCGATCCCGGCGAGAATGGTGCTCGCCGCCAGGACGCCGATCGGAAGGACGAGACCACTCGCCGCGGCCACGCCTGCCGCGAGCATGGACACGCTCCCCGTTGCGAGCCCGCCCCAGAGCGCAACGCGTTTGGTGGACAACGTCGACAGTGTCTTACCACGCCCACCGCGCGCGACGAGCCAACTGAACAGACCACCGGCTACGGCGCCGGCAGCCGAAGCCGCGGATGGCAACGGCGATCAGCTCGCGCGCTCCGAAGATCGACGAGGGAACGAGCCCCGTCGCGAGGCCGAGCGCCAGCGCTCCGGTCGCCAGAGCCGAGAGCACGGCTCCGGCCGTGAGGCTCATGCGAAGCATGCCGCGAAAGCGGTGCGGTTGTTCTAGTTCCGAATCGTTCATCGAGCTCATCGTTCGTCGACCTCAGGCGGGACAGCGGTGTCAGGGACGGCCGTAGCGGGAGTTGTTGAACCAGATCGCCCGCGCCGCGTCGCTCTCCGCATGGTGTTGCAGCGATGTCGACACGATTCCGAGCAGGGAGCCGGAAAGGATCATGCTGCCGCCGATTACAAAGCGGGAGCCGCACGTCGAGTTGAACCGACAGGGCCGAGTTACTAACAGACCGCCGGCCATGAGCAGCCCGGTCGCGGCGCGGGTCGCGTCGCCACGGAAGGCCTTGCGCTCGAAGCGCCGCGCGTAGAAGACGGCTGAATCTCCGCCGACTGCGGCGGTGAGTGGAAGCGGTCTCCAGAAGCCGGGCGTGGCGACGACGGCGCCCTGCACTCCCTGTTTCAGCCGACGCCCATCCAGGAACAACGCGCAGCTGTCATAGGAGCCAGGCGTGGCGTCTGCGCAGGTCGCGATGGGCGGCGCTGTCGGTTCCTGGGCACGCGGGGCCGCCGGGGCGGTAAGGCCGATGGCGAGCGTCAGGGCAAAGCCGATCGATAGATGTCTCATGAATCACCTCGAATGATTGGGTGGGTCGTCTAAGCCATTCGAAGGCCGGGCCACAATCCCTTGAATAAGGGCCCTGCCGTTAGCAAGTGCAAATTGGTCCCCCTTGGCAGCGCGCTCGTTTCGGCTGGCGCTAGCGTACGCGGTTCCTGAGCCGCCGATGTTGTCAGCCGCGGCCGAACTCGGCAACTTCCTGAAATGAGCCCTCTTCGTGGTGCCTTGTTCCCAGTCGTTTCTGCGGTCGCGCTCGCCGCCGCGGCCCTGCCGGCCGACGTCACGGTCAGTGGCGTGTCGAATAGCCCCGACTTCGGCCTCCGTGCTGCGCTCGCGGCGTCGCCCAGCGACGACGAATGGCCCTCTTATGGGCACGACTTCACGAACCAGCGCTTCTCGCCGCTCACCCAGATCAACACCAAGAACGTTTCCCAGCTCCGCCTTGCCTGGGTCCACTCGACCCGCCCCGAACCGATCCAGGAAGTCGAAGGAATCTTCAAGCAAGAGAGTAGTCCGGTCGTCGTCGGCGGCGTGCTGTACTACACGTATCCCGGCCCGCAGGTTTTCGCGCTCGACGCAGCCACGGGGAAGGAGCTCTGGCGCTGGGCGGCGACGGACAACGGGACGATTCGCGTCTGCTGCGGGCCGAACAACCGCGGCGTCGCCGTCGCCGACGGGCTGGTCTTCGTCGCCACGCTCGACGCACGCGTCATCGCACTCAACGCCAAGACCGGCAAGATCGCGTGGCAGACGCGCGCGGCGGACGGCGCCTTCGGCTACTCGTTCACGATGGCGCCGCTCGTCGCCGACGGCAAAGTCATTGTTGGCGCGGCGGGCGGGGAATTCGAGATCCGCGGCTTCGTCGACGCCTACGATGTGAAAACAGGGAAACGCCTCTGGCGATTCTGGACGATACCGTCGCCCGAAGAGGGCGGCTGGTGGGGAACGTGGGCCAGAACCACCCCGGACGGCGAACGGCTGCCGCGCAACATCGAGCGCGAGCGCGCCGACAGCGCCCGCTACCCGAACACGTGGCAAAGAGGTGGCGCGCCGGTGTGGACCACGCCGAGCTACGATCCGGCGTTAGGGCTCGTGTATTTCGGAACCGGGAACCCCGGCGCCGACTACGACGACCATGAGCGGCCCGGCGACAATCTTTACAACAACTCGATCGTCGCCCTCGACATCAAGACGGGGAAGCACCGGTGGCACTACCAGATGGTCCCGCACGACCTCTGGGACTACGACGCGGCGAGCCCCACGGTTCTCGTCGACGTCGACATCAACGGCGCTCGGGTGCCCGCGATCGCGCACGCGGGGAAAACGGGTTGGGTCTACGTGCTCGACCGGCGAACGGGCAAGAGCATCGTGCGATCCGAGGCGTTTGTGCCGCACGAGAACATGTGGGCCGAGCCGACGGAGCTCGGCACGCGAGTCGCGCCGGGGATTGCGGGGGGCGCGAATTGGCAGCCGATGGCGTACTCGCCGCGCACCGGTCTCCTCTATGTGCGCGGGCAGCACACGCCGAGCGTATACCATAGAATGGTGCGTGAGCACACCGTCGGTGAACGCTACGACGGCGGGATCGCGTCGCCGGCGCGGGGCGAGGCATTCGCCACGACGACGGCGATCGACGCGGCTACCGGCAAGATCAAGTGGCAGATCAAGACCGAGGAACCGATGCTCGCGTCGCCGCTCTGCGGCGGAGCCCTCGCGACCGCGGGCGACCTCGTCTTCTACGGCGACACGCAAGGATACCTCAACGCGGTCGACGCGACCACCGGGGAGGGACTCTGGCGCTCGAAGACTTCGGGCGGCGTTCAATGGGTGCGATCCACGCCGGTGACGTTCAGTGTGGGCGGCAAGCAGTACGTCGCGATCGCCACGCTCCCCGGACTCGTCACTTACGCGTTGCCGTAACCGAAAGAGATTCGCCGATTGATTGACATGGCGTCGCGAACCGCCAGCTTTGTTTAACCCTACCCCCGCCCCCCCATAGCACCCGGAGCCGACGATGGCTTTTACCGTGGTTGCCGCGTTCTTGATGTCCGCTGTCCTCCCGCCGCCGCAGGAATCGGTCTTTCCGCCGCCGCCGCGCGTTCCGCTTCCGCGCCCCGCCGCGAGCGCGTCGATCGCAAGAGTGAACGACAATCGGCACCCCGCCGGGACGCTCTCGGCCGGCACGCTCACGCTGTCGCTCGACATCGTCGAAGCAGGATACCAACCGGAGGGCGAGCTCGATCCGGTCGTGCGGATTCTCGCGTTCGCCGAAACGGGAAAGGCGCCGTCGGTGCCGGCGCCGCTGCTGCGCGCGCCTGTCGGCACAACCGTGCATCTAACCGTCCACAACCGCTCCGATTCCGCTGTCACACTCGGCGGGTTGCGCCGCTCGATGCCAGCGGATCGCGACACGGTGCAGCTCGCGGCCGGCGCGACGCGCGACGTCACGTTCAAGCTCGACAAGGCCGGCAACTTCTTCTATTGGGCGGCGCTCAAGGGGTTGTCGAACTTCGACGACCGCAACTGGCTCGACTCGCAGCTCACCGGTGGGCTCATCGTCGACGCGGCGGGTGCTCCGCCGGCGACCAATGAGCGCGTCTGGGTGATCACCGAGTGGTTCTATCCCGTCGAGAAGACACAGACGTTCGAGTCGGCGCTCACGTTCAACGGCAAGGAGTGGCCGTACAACGAGCAACTCACGTTCACGCAGGGCGATTCCGTCCATTTTCGCATCGTGAACGCCGCGGCGATCGAGCATCCGCTGCACCTGCACGGGTTCTACTACCGCGTGACGCGCCACGGCGGCGCACGGGCGGATACGGTCGTCGCGCCGTCGATGCAGCCGCTCCAGAACATGCGCATGATCCCGATCGGTGGATCGTATTCGCTGGCGTTTCTGCCGACGACCCCCGGCAACTGGGTCTTTCACTGCCACTTCGCGAGTCACATCGGCGAGATCGTGAGCCTGCACGACTCGCCCGAGGCGAACATCGTGCTCGCGTCGAGCGGCGATCACGCGATGCCGGGGCACGACAAGCCGGGCGGCCACACGATGCGCGGGTTGGTGATCGGGATCCACGTGATGCCGTCGCCGAACTTCAAGGAGACGGCGGTGGCCGATCGCCGGATCATCAATCTTCTCATCCAGAAGCACGAGAATGCGCTACCGGGCGGTCAACCCGGCTACGGGTTCTTGCTGCAGACGGGTGCGGAGGTTCCGGCGAAGGACTCGATCAGCATTCCGGGGCCGGTCCTCGAGCTCAAGCGCGGCGAGCCGGTGAGGATTCTGGTACACAACAACCTGAACGAGCAGAGCGGTGTCCACTGGCACGGGCTGGAGATCGAGAGCTACCCCGACGGCGTGGCCGACTGGAGCGGGATGGGCGGCAAAATCTTCCCTCCCATCCCTCCCGGCGGAACGTTCGCCGCCGAGTTCACGCCGCCGAGGAGCGGGACGTTCCCGTACCACTCGCATCTGCATGAGATGCGTCAGATCAGCTCGGGGATGTACGGCGCGATCATCGTGAGCGACTCGCCGCGCGACACGACGAAGGATCACCTGATCGTCGCCGGCGGCGGCGGACTGATGGAGTTCTACAAGCAGGGGCCGTCGACGTTGCTCGTGAACGGCAGGATGAATCCGCGGCCGATCGTGATGACGGTTGGAGATACGAATCGGCTTCGCATCGTGAGCATCCATGCCGACGAGGCGCTGAACTTCAGATTCGGGACGCCGGAGCAGGCCGCGCGGTGGAGACCGTTGGCGCAGGACGGGGCCGACGTCCCCGTTGCGCTAAGAGTCTCGAAGCCTGGGCTGGCCAGGCTGGGGCCCGGTGAGACGGCGGATTTTACGTACGTGCCGACGAAAGCCGGCGCGATGCAACTCGAGGTGTGGATCGACGGCGGGGGGCACCGAGTCGTCGTGCCCGTGGAAGTTCGAGAGCGGCAGAAGGCCGAGAAGCGGGCATCACATTAGTTCGTACCGAATCCCTCCGCCGGGCTTGTCGAGGATCATCACGGTCTTCTTCTCGCCGCTGGCGAGGGGGATTTGGATCTTGATCGGCGCGTTCGCCCAGCCCGAAGAATCCGCCGGCGTTTGCCAGACGCGAATCTCCCACGTGCCGACGGTGCTCTGAACGAACGGCGCACTGATGGGTGACGGGTCGGACTGGTAATTGAACGGGAACTGCCAGTCGATCGGTGTTTGGTAGTCGGGCTGCGTGCGGAAGACCTGGATCGTGCCGGCGCTGGGCGCGAGGTGAAGGACGCGGACTTTGGTGGCGCCGGCCGGGACGACGCTGTTCGTGTCGTCGAGCAACGCGCCCTGAACGCTACCGGTCGCCGAGAGCACGACCGCGACCGTAGCAAGAGAGCCGTCGGTCGTCGTGATCGTGCGCGAGGCGGACGACGCGAGTTGCGTCGGACGCAGCACGAGCGCGTGATTGCCCGACGCCGCGGCAGCGGTTCCGATGGTGCCCGGAGCGAGCGACGCGATGGCGACGTTGCCGTCGATCAACACGTCGACCGGGCTCGTGATGGCGTTGACGACACGGAGCGACGGAGCGCCGGTCGTGCAACAGGTGGGAAGGGTCGTATCGCTGCTGCAGGCGGCAACTGCGACCAGCACGGCTATTGAGGCAAGGGCGGGGATGCGCATAAACGGAAACTACCCCGCGGGCGCGCCCTGGGTGCCCCAACTGTTGGTTCTCATCTGTCAGCCACAGTTCTGCCCCCCTCCCCCCAAGACCGAAAATTCCTAATGACGTGTCCCTCTACTTGGGTAATAGCGCCGACCCCCGAAATGGCCTCAATCCCGTCGACCGAAACGCGCCCGAAAATGTCAAGGCAGCGTCATTCGGCTTCTTTGGACTTGGAGAAACGTGGCGGATTCGATGTTTAGCAGAACGTCGTCGGTTGGGCGCACCATCTGGTCTGCCCTCGCCGGGGCGGAGACACGGAGAGCGCAGTCTCGTATTCGCGGCCGAACACGTGGGAGAATTGACGGTTATCTAAAGAGCGAATCCAGGGGGTTGGCAATCCAACAAGCGCGATTCGTGACGCTCGCTTGACATTTTCGGGTGTTTTCCGAAGGGTGCGATTGAGGCCATTTCGGGGGTCGGCGCTATTACCCAAGTAGAGAGGCTGATGATTCCTCCGCCGGCGCCCGGACCCCTACGACCCCAACCAGTGACTCGCGTCTCGAGTTTTTTTCAGTGCGTTTTCGGTCACCTGACATTTCCATCCCGCCACCGCACTTTTCCACCGTGCACACGCCGCCGAGTCGCGCGTTCGAGAGCCTTTCCCGCCGGCGACGCGACCGATCTGACCGGCCAGTTCAATCTTGCCGATCGCGTCAGCGCGAGTTTGTGCGGACGGACCGCTGGCTTTACCGGCCGGCCTGCGAATCGGTCGTAACAGACGGCGAACAGGAGGCGCTCATCACTTCAGCGTGAGCCTGGGTCAGTTGACTCGTCCGTCCGCCAGCCGACTAGACGCAATGCTCGGGTCATCGGTCGCATCGCACGGCTCATCGGCCGCAGCGCCAAGACGGCCGGATCGATCGGCCAGCTCACTCGCCCGCGCGGTAAGCGAAACGCCGAAGTGACACGAATTTGATTTTTCTCTCGTTCCACCGGATGCATCGTTCCGCCGATCGCAGCGTACCGCTCGGCGAACTCGCTTTGTCCCGCGAGCAGTTGACTCGGCCGTGGGACTATTTCATCCAACGGCTCGGCAAGGTTACTCGCCTGCGAAATTGCTTCTCCGCCCCCGGCCGACAGCCGGAAGCCGAGCATCCTCAGGGTTCGTCCCCGCTAGGTCCATAGATCTGAGGGACCGTTGACCCCATCGGACGCAAATAGGTGCTGATCTGGCCGCGGTGGTGGACGATGTCGAACAAGAAGCTCCACGCCATCGCCGACGCCGAGCGGTCTCGGCCGAAGAAGTGAACGGTTCCCGTCCACCGTTCGTCGGGAATCGCCTTCCAGCGGGCGGGCATGTCGTCGTTCAGGCGATCGTAGGCGGCGACGATCTCCTTGACGGTCGACGGCATCGGAGGCGGGGCCCAGGCGGCGGTTCCCGTCTCCAGCGCTTCGATGATCATCTTCTCCTCGCACACGATCTGCCAGGCGATCTGCTGCGCCGTACGCGACCGAGGGTCGGGTTTGTAGTCGGACCCTTCCGGAATACGTGCCATGACCTTGCTGGTTGTCTTCGATTCCTTGGTCCAGAAATCGGTAAAGAGTGCTTTCTCGTCCACCGTTCGATCTCCTGTCGCACGGTTCACGGTCCACCGGTTCACCGGTCCACCGTCCACCGTCTCCTACCGCGGCCCGTCTCCAACACCGAACGTCGCCGGGTCCAGGCCATAGGCTTTGATCACGGCGGCAAACCGGGCGCTGTGCCGCAGGGCGTCGTACGCCGGCATGTTGAACTGTAACGAGAAGGGGAGCGGCTCGTGGGCCCGCGCGGCGTGCTCCAGCGCGTCGAGTGCGCGTGTCGTATCGCCTTCCCCGAGATATGCCCACGCCTCCGTGAGGTAATGAATTTCGTCCACGGCCCGATCGCGTTGGCGAACGAGAGTGGCCGCGCCGGTTCTGTCGCCGGTGACCGCGATCAGATATCCCACCCACGGCATTATTTGCGGGGAGCTGAAGGACGACGCGCTCAGAAGTGCACGCGTACCGCTGTCGTTGCCCGTCGCATGCACGATCAGAGCGTGGACCAATCGACCAGGATTGCCAACGCTCGAGTCGAGCTCGACCGAGCGCTTGGCCATTGCGATGCCTTCATCATATCTCTTCGCGACAAGCATCACTTGCCCGCCGACCCACGCCGACGTGGCATCCAACGGATCGAAACGCGCCGTCCGCCGCGCCGCATCGACGGCCGCGTCGGTGCGCCCGGCTGACTCGAGAGCCGACCAGTGCGCGCGATTCGCCAGCACGTTGCCCGAATCGAGGCTCAGCGCGCGCTCGAATGCCGCCTCTGCCTGCCGCGGCTGGATCGCGAGCATATCGCAGAACCCCTCGGCCGCGTACGCGTTGGCATCCAACGGATCGAGCGTGTGCGCCCTCGCGATGGCGGCACGACCGAAGGGGAGCGCCGAGTCGACCGGCACTTGCGCGTACAACGGCAGAACGCAATACGCTTCTCCAAGCTCCGACCATGCGCGCGCATAAGTGGAATCGCGCGCGAGCGCCTGGCGAAAATAGCCGATCGAGCCTAGGACGCTCTTCCCACGCAGTCTCAAGAAATGCAGGCCGCGCAGGTAGATGTCGTAGGTCTCAAAGTCGGTGGTGTCGCGCGTCGGCGCGGCCCCGCCCGATACGACGTTGCCGGCGAGCCTCACGCGCAACGCGCCTACGATGTCACGCGTCAACTCGTCCTGCACGGCGAACACGTCTTTCACTTCGCGTTCGTAGCTGTTGGTCCAGACCACCAGTCCATCGGCGGCGTCGGACAGCTGAGCCGAGACGCGAATGCGGCCGCCCTCTCGTCGCACCGCGCCTTGCAGCACCGCGGCGACACTGAGCGATTTGCCGACCTCGCGCACGTCGGCCGTCTTGTTGCGGTACGCCGCCGCGGAGCTGGTGGCGGCGAGCCGGAGGCCGGCCACCTTCGCGAGCTCGGTCGTGAGCTCGTCGGCCATGCCTTCGGCGAAATACGCGTTCGCCGTGTCGCCGCCGAGTGACGCAAACGGAAGCACTGCGAGCGACTTGTAGCCTGCCGAACTCCCGGGTCCGGCCGATTTGCGTGTCGTCAACCACGCGCCGCTTGCGACGATGACGACGAGCGCGGCCGCGATCGCGGCCGCGATCGCGAGTGCGCGTCCCGACAATCGATTGGGCGACGCGATGGCCGGCGCGGAACCGCTTGTCGATCCGATCTGGTCGAGCGCCGTGAGCAGCTCGTTCGCCGACTGCGGCCGGCGCGCGGGATCTTTCTCGAGACAGCGTGAGACCAACGCCGAGAGCGCCGGAGGAATGTCGGCGCGGATCGACGTGAGTGCGGCGGGCGTTTCGCTCAAATGCGCGGCGAGCATCCCCTGCGGGCTCGTCTTAGCCGCGTACGGATGCTTGCCGCCGAGCAGCTCCCACGCCACGACGCCCCATGCATAGATGTCGGCGCGATGGTCGACGTTCGGATCGCCGGCGACTTGCTCGGGCGCCATGTAGGCCGGCGTGCCGATCGAGGCGCCCATCTGCGTGATCGTCGGCGAGGCCACGGTGCCATCCTGGGTACGCGCCGTCGTCAGCGCCTTCGCGATGCCGAAGTCGGTGACGACGGCCGCGCCGCCCGAAAGCAGAATGTTCTCGGGCTTGATGTCTCGATGCGCGACGCCCTCGCCATGCGCGAAGGCGAGCGCGCGCGCGACGTCGCGCAGGATGTGCACTGCATCGGTGACCGGCACGCGTATGCCCGACGCCAACTTCGCGCGCAATGATTCGCCGCGCACGAAGGGCATGGAGTACCACGGCAGCCCGTTCGCGTTGCCCGCGTTCAACAGCGGGACGATGTTCGCCTGCTGGAGCCGCGCGGCGAGCTTCACCTCGCGCGCGAAACGCTCGGCGCTCACCTCGGCCGCCAGCTCCGGCGTGAGAATCTTCACGACGACCGAGCGCGTGAGTCCGGTTTCGGTCGCGAGAAACACGCGGGACATCCCGCCGCCGCCCAGCTCCCGCTCGATCGCGTACGCCCCGCCGAGGGCGGCTTGCAATTGCGCGCGGAGGTCGGCACCACCAGGCATCGTCGTCTGGGTTCGGAGGGAACGCGGCAGGGAGAGCCGATCGCCGGGCAGAAGATACCCCGGCGTTCGGTGCTCAGCCACCAATCGCCAACCCAGACGTTTGATCTACTGCCCGACCTTGAGGTACCTCGTCGTAAGCGTGCGCGCCCAATACCGGGGCACTCCGTGCTGTGACTGTAGGTGCTCGACGACGGCGTTCGACGGTTTTGCGGCCGCATCGAAGGCGGCCAGCACGCGCATCCAGTGGCCGAGCGGATGGCCAGTTTTCTCGACAACCTGCGCGTCGGTTACGTCCCAGTACTCTTTCTTCACGGCGGCTCCCGGTAGTGGGTGGGAAGAGACAAACCCGGGGCTCGTGCCCGCTCAGCAAAACGAAAAGCGTGTCGCAAGCCGGACATCTGCTTCGTGAGGCGTTGACTGCGAGGTCAGGGGCGAGGTTTTTCGACCGACGTCAGTCGAGCGAGCCGCTTGCGAGCGTCGGCCACGCGGGGCTGGAGGTCCGCGTCGGCATTCTTCCAGAGACTCGACGAACGCGCGATAGTTCTCGATCGCTTTGTCGGTGTTGCCCATCGATTCGTAAAGCTGCCCCAGTCGTTCGCGAATCGCCGGGACGCGAACCGGATCGAGCTCAAAGGAGGACCGTTCCCAGAACGGCGTCGCGAGGTACCGCTCGAAGTACACGGTCGCCGAGTCCGGCCTCCGAGCGGCGTCATAGGCGCGGGCCACGTCGAACGCGAGGCATGCCGCGCATTCGCTTGCCGGCGCGCCGTCGGACGCGACGTCGCCACGACGGTACTCGGCGATTGCGTCGAGCGGCTTGCCTTCGGCGAGCGCGATCTCCCCCTGCGCGTTATGCAGCGCGGACTCCTGCACTCGACGGAGCGACGTGTCGGTCATCTCGGTGCGGTAGCGCGCGATCATCGCGCGAGCCTTTTCGGGGCCGCCCATCCGTGCGAGCAGCCACGCCAGATCGAGATACGGGCGGTCCGCCATCGGCATGTCGCGGAACTGCACGTCTGCGATAGCCGTGTCGAGCCGCGCCGCGATTGCGGGCGACGGCCCCTTGACCACGAGCTCGAAAAAAATCTGCCGAATTGCGAAGTCGGGGCCGAGTCAGGTCGTTGGCGAACCGTTCCTTGATGATGGTAAGGAAGTCGCGGTACCGTCCATCCTGGAGCGCGATGGCCTCCGTCGGCAGGCAGTCCGACAAGCCGGCGACGCGTCCCCGCCGGCCCGAGCCAAGCTGTCGGCCATCGAGCGTATCGTCTTGTCGTCGCGTTCGGCGAACGCAGATGACCAGTCGGTGGCGGGTCGCGGAGCGGGCGGCCACGTCCACGAGCCGCGCGTTCGTCTGCCGCCGCCTCCTTGAACTTTCCCTGATCGATCTGCAGCTCGACCGCGTTGCCGAGTGGGATCGCCGTCGCTGGGATCGATGTCGGGCCGCCGCGATGTTGAGCGACTCCGCGCGCGCAAACTCGCGCCGGCTGCGCAGCTGCTCGCCAAGATTGATCAACACGGTTGGAAGCGTGTCGCCGCGCTGGAGAATCGCCTCGTATGCGGCGATGGCCTTCGCGCGGTCGCGACCCGCGCCGAGCCCGTAGTAGCGAGCCGTCACCATGTCGCGCTCCGAGCGCCGGCAAGCGATCGCCGAAAACGATACGCTTGCGTCATGGCCGAGTCGATCGCTGAGTGCGATTCCCGCCATAGTTGGACGAGCGTGGCGGCGAGGAGCGCTCCACGCCGAGTCGCGAACGTCGAGTCGATCGCGACGGCCTCGCGCGCGATTGCTGAGCGCGCGGTTGTCGCCGAGCGCGTTGAGCCTCACAGCCTCGCTGAACTTGCGCAGGGCGTCGAGCGAGCTCGTCGTCGCCTGCGCCAGCGAAGGCGTCGCGTTGACCGCGCGCAGCGATTCGCCGGCCTTGCTGCGCAGCTCACGCGCGAGCTTGTCGGCCGCGTCGATCAGGCCGCGCGGACCGTCGCCGGTTTCGCGGAACGACGCCAACTCTCCGCCCGAGTCGGCGCGGACGAGCCGGATCGACACGATGTAGCCGCCGGGCACGCCGGTGACGTCTGCCGTCGACGATCGCCTTGATCCCTCTGCGCTCGGCGATCTCGCGCGCGACCGCCGAGTCGACGCGAGTCGTCCGGCGGACGCTTGCATGAGCTGGAGCGCTGACACGATCTGCGCGGGCTGCACGAGCGTGAACGCGGACGATCCTGAGAGGCCGGCTCGAACGGCATCGCTCACGACGCGGCCCAAGCGTCGAGTCCACGTTTGTCGTGCGGAAGTCGGTGAGGAGAATCGGATCGCGTCCTCTTCAGACGTCCGGAGGCGAGCAGCGATCCGAACGGCCCGATGCCGAACGACCGCAATCCCATGAACACGACGATCGCCGCGACGAAGAGGCCGAACGCGAGGATCCCGCCTCGGGCGGTTCGGTGCCAGCTCATGCGCGGCGCGGCCTTGAGCGCGATCGTCGCGATCGTGCCGTGCATCGCGGACGGCGTACCGCCCGGTGTGAAGGTCGGCGTGGCCGTGATCGCGCGACGCGTGACGCGCTGCACGTAGCCGGTCCACAACACCACTGGCAGACCGAGCCCCATCACGATGAGCGAGCCGGGGAAGACCCATTCGGGAAGCCCGATGCCGACGATCGCGGCCTTGGCGACGATCGCGACGGCGACGAACGCGGCGGCGTAGATCGCGAGCGCCTTTCGGAACATGGCCGGGCCGCCGAGCAGCACCGGCGGCATCGCCGCTCCGCTGCCGCTGGCGATCGTTTCGAGAAGTCGCACGACGTCGCCGGCACTCTGCGGCCGGTTCACCGGATCCTTCGCCAGGCACCGCATCACCAATTCGGCGAGCGGCGCCGGGATGTCGCCGCGTAGCGCGCCAAGCGGGCGCGGCTCTTCGCTCATGTGCGCGGCGAGCATGCGCGGCGCGGTGCGATCGGGGAAGACCAACTGTCCGGTCAGCAGCTCGTACGCCATCGCGCCCAGGGCGTAGATGTCGGCGCGATGGTCGATCCCCGCGTCGCCGGCCGCCTGCTCGGGCGCCATGTACGCGGGCGTGCCGATCGACGTGCCGACCTGCGTTAGCGTCGCGCCGCCGTCGCTGGTCCGCGCAGCGCTGATTGCTTTCGCGATGCCGAAGTCGGTGACGACCGCCGTGCCTCCGGAGATCAGCACGTTGTCCGGCTTGATGTCGCGGTGCACGACGCCGCGCTGGTGCGCGTAGGCGAGCGCCTTCGATACATCCTTGAGTACGCTCACGACCTCGGCGACGGCGAGGGGCCCGCGGGCGAGCCGCGCACGCAGCGACTCGCCCTCCACGAACGGCATCGTATAGAAGGGGAGGCCGTCGGTGTCGCCCGCGGTGAGTACCGGAACGATGTTCGCCTGCTGGAGTCCCGCGACCGTCCGAATCTCTCTCTCGAATCGCTCGGCGCTGAGCCCTTGAGCGAGATCGGGTGAGAGCACTTTCACGACGACCTTGCGGTCGAGCCGCTTTTCGTCGGCGACGAAGACGCGGCTCATCCCGCCACCGCCGAGCTCTCGCTCGAGGTGGTAGGCGTCGCCCAGCGTCTTTTGGAGCTGCGTCAACAACGAACCGCTCACAGACGAGTGGCTTGGGGGGATTGAAGGCGAGCGGAACATAGCGCGGCGCGCGCGCGTCAGCCACCAATCTCTATTGAAGCAGCTCTCTAGGTCTTACGCCGACGCGCACGCGTAGAACATCTCGACGAACGACCGTACTGCGCCGTCCATCCCCGCGACCTTCGGATTCGCCGAGTCGATGATCCAGTACTCGTCCGGCGCGTGGGCCCCGTCGCCGTGCCCCATCCCGAATTGACCGGCGGGAAGCTTGAGCGGCGCGCCGGTGAACGTCACGCCAGGCCACGAGCCGGCGAGACGCGGCCAGAGCAACGGTTCGACGCCCTGCTGCTTGTACGCCGCGACTTGTGCTTTCACCAGCTTCGAATCGGGGTCGGTCTCGGTCGGATCGTAGCCGCCGCTCATGTTCACCTCGATGTCGCCAAAACCGTGCTTCGCGAGATGCTGCTTGAGCAACTCGAGCGTGCCGAGCGCGGTCATGTCGGGCACGAGGCGCATGTCGATCTTCGCGACGGCGCGGTGCGGCAAGATCGTCTTGCCACCGGGTCCGGTGTAACCGCCGACGAGTCCCTCGATGTTGATCGTCGGCTGTGTCACGAGTCGCACCTCCGCATCGTGGAACGATTCGTTCTTGAACCAGTGGTCGACGCCGAGCCCTTTCTTGGCGATCGCTTCGTTGCGCTTAGGGATAGCCGATTCGAGGATCTGTTTCTGCCTCGCCGAGAGCGGCCGTACCTTGTCGAAGAATCCGGCGATCGCCGGCGTGTGCCCGTCAGCCTGCACGAGCGTGTTCAGCGCCTGCACGAGGTGCCATGAAGGACTGTCGAGCTGCGCCTCGAAGCTGGAGTGCACGTCGTGCTTCGGACCGCGTCCCCATTTCTCGCCGCTCGAGACGAGCTCCAACTCCACGACGCCCTTCGCCCCGAGGTTGATCTCGACCGAGCCGTCGAGGCTCTGGTTGCCGAACGGAATGACGACGCCGAGGCATTTCTTCAGGGCCGCCTCGACCTCGGGCTTGAGGACGACCTGAGAAAAGTTCGGCGAGCCGATCTCCTCCTCGCCTTCGCAGACGAGAACGAGGTTGACCGGGAGCTTCTGGTTCGCCGCCTTGAAGGCGTGCAGCGCGGCGAGGCAGGCGACCTGCGGGCCTTTCTCGTTCGTGGCGCCGCGGCCGACGATCACCTTGCCGACTCCGGGCTTGTCGACGAGGCGCGCCTCGAGCGGCGGCGAGCTCCACTCGGCGGGATCGAACTGCTTGACATCGTACATGAAGTAGAGGGCGAGCGAGTTCGCCGCGCCGGCGTCGTACGTCGCGAAGACGCCCGGCTTTCCCTTCGTCTGAACGACGTCGGCGCGTTGGAATCCGGCGTCGCGCAGCAGCTTCGCCATGTACTCGGCGCCCTGCGGGTATCCCCGGTTCTCGGCGGCGATCGACGGGAAGGCGATCCAATCCTGGAGCATCTTCACGGTCTGATCGTGCTGGGCCGCGATCTTGGCGATGACGTCGTCTTTTGGAGACGAGGCGAGCATCGGGAACCGCGGACCGATGGCCAACGCGGCGGCGGCGGCGACCGTTCCGTGAAGGAAGTCGCGGCGATTGACGCTCGCGGTTTCTGACGGCGGCGTGTTCTCGATCTTCGAGTCCATCAGGGGCTCCCGCGCTTGGATCGGTGGGTTTTGGGGGGGACTCCAAGGGCCGCGAGAGTATGACGCGTTCCGTCGGCGCCCGGCAAGGCGCCAGCAGCCTGGTTACGCCGGAGCACCGCGGCTATGATAGGCCGCCGGTTTGTTCACCCACAAGGAAGATGGAGATATGATGCGCCGACTCGCGATGATGCTGGCCGTGCTCTTGGCGCCGCGGGCAGTCGCCCACGCCCAGCAGGCGCAATACGACGTCGTGATCGCCAACGGGCGCGTCGTCGATCCCGAGTCACGTCTCGACGCGACGCGGTTCGTCGGAATTCGGAACGGCAAAATCGCCGCGGTCTCGGCGACGCCGATCACCGGCAAGACCACCTTCGATGCAAAGGGGCTCGTCGTCGCGCCGGGCTTCATCGACCTGCACGCGCACGGCCAGGACGACGAGAACTATCGCATCTTCGCGCTCGACGGCGTGACGACGGCGCTCGAGTTGGAAGTGGGCACGGAGGACGTTCCGGCCTTCTATAGAACTCGAGAGGGGAAGGCGCTCATCAACTTCGGCGCATCCTCCAGTCATATCCGCGCGCGAATGGTCGTGATGAAGGATCCCTCGACCGGCCTTCTCCCGATCGGACCGGGCGGCCACCAGGTCGCGACCGAGGCGCAGATCGCCGAGGTGAAACGGCGCGTCGAAGCCGGCCTGGCCGCCGGGGCGCTCGGCGTCGGGATGGGGTTGCAGTACACGCCTGCCGCGACGCGGTACGAGGTGCTCGAGATGTTTCGCGCCGCCGCTGCAACATCACGCCCCGGTGTTCGTCCATGTGCGGTCTTTCGGCACCCGAGAGCCGGGAAGCTCGGTCGAGTCGTTTCTCGAGGTCATCGGCGCCGGCGCGATCACCGGCGCGCCGCTGCACATCGTCCACCTCAACAGCATGAGCCTCGAGTCGACGCCCAAGACGCTCGCGATGGTCCAGGAGGCGCGCGACCGCGGCATCGACGTCACGACGGAAGCATATCCCTACATCGCCGGGATGACGGAGATCGGATCGGCGTTGCTCGACCAGTACGTCGGTTCGCCCGACAGCATGATGCAGCGGATCATGCTCGTGAGCACCGGCGCGCGCCTCACCAAGGCGACATTCGACGCCGAACGGAAAAAGGGCGGCAGCGTGATCCTCTTCCTGAACACGCCGGAGATGGAAGCGATGGCGATCACGAGCCCGCTCACGGCGATCGCGAGCGATGGGCTCATCGAGCACGGAAAGGGTCATCCGCGCACCGCGGGCACCGAAGCCCGCGTGCTCGCCCACTACGTGCGCGAAACCAAGCAGCTCACCCTGATGGACGCCATTCGCAAGATGTCGCTCATGCCGGCGCAGCGGCTGGAGAAGCTCGCGCCGGTGTTCAAGAACAAAGGGCGGATCAAGGTCGGAGCGGATGCCGACATCGCGGTGTTCGATCCGGCCACCGTGGCCGACCGGTCGACATATCAGCAGCCGGCGCTGACGTCCGTCGGGTTCAAGTACGTGCTCGTGAACGGCGTGCCCGTCGTGACGGACGGCGCTGTGCGCGACAAAACGTTCCCAGGACGCGGCCTGCGCGCGGGACGCTGACCAGCGGCGCTACTCGCTCACGTCCTGGCGAACGTGACCTCTGCCTTCGCCGAGCTCGACTCGCTCTCGGCATCCATCAGGGAGGCAACGAATGCGCCGGCGGTGCCCGGTCGATCGGCCGGCGAACGCGCGAGCGCCGACTGAAGCGCCGCCGCGACGGCGCGAGGAATTCCGTCGCGCATCACGGTCACGCTGGGCGGCGTCTGCATGAACCGCTTCGAGATCACGACCTGCGTCGCCGGTCCGGGGAAGGGCGGCTCGCCGACGAGCATCTCATAGAGGACGCTGGCGAGCGAATACACGTCGCTGCGCCCGTCTACCGCCTCGCCCGCCACCTGCTCGGGGCTCATGTATGCCGGCGTGCCGATGCCGATGGCGGCCTTCGCGATGGCGCCGCCTTCGATCGTCGCGAGGGCGTTGCCCGTGCCGAAATCGGCGACGAGCAGCCGTCCGTCCTCCAAGACCAGGTTCTGCGGTTTCACGTCGCGGTGCAGGACCCCGTGGCGGTGCGCGTAGTCGAGAGCGGCGGCGATCTCGCCGGCGATGCGTACCGCGTCCTCGACCGACAACCGGCCGACGGCGTCGATCGCGTCGCGCAGAGTCTGGCCGCGAACGTTGGGCATCATGTAGAACAGCATGCCCTCCGAATCGCCCCAGTCGAAGATCGGCAGAATGTTCGGATGGCTGAGCGTCGACGCCCGCTCCATCTCTCGGCGGAATCGCTCGGCTCCGATCGCGGCGCCGATCTCTGATTTGAGAACTTTGATGGCGACGTCGCGTCCGTGCTTCAGGTCGCGGGCGAGATAGACCGTCGCCAGACCGCCCTCGCCGAGCGTTCGCTCGATGTGGTAGCGGTCGCCGAGCGCGGCGTGGAATCGGGTGCGCATCTCGAGTGTGTTCATGCGCGCGCGCTCGCGTACAACGCGTTCGGTCGGAAACGACCGCAGGCCCGGGAGCGGCGTCGCCCGACGGATGGCTCAGTCATTTTTCTATTGGCGGAAGGGGTCGCTGGAGGCGCGAACAACATACCGCGAGCCGGGGCGCCAAGCTACGCCTGCGCCCCGCTCGCCGCGATCATCGCGTGCCTTCGGGGTACCTGAAAAGTCCTGACGCATGTTTACCGTTTTGTCAGTCTTTTCGGCCCGGCGACGGTCATCGCTGCTGCGTCGCCTGAACCTTCGGACCCGCCTTGAGCATCTTCATGGCTTCGTCGATCGCCACCTTGAGCTCGTGGTCGATCCCCTTGGCGTCGTCGTCCGGCGAGTTCTTGACCCACACGTCGGGCGGAATGCCGTGGTTCTCGAGGTCGAAGCCGTAGTTGTTCGGCTTCGAGGGGTCCCACGAAACGACGAGGGATCCGGGCGTGCGAATCGAGCCGCCGTTGATGAGGGGATAGCTCCCCGTCGCGATCACCTGCGCCGAGGTCGGGTTGCCGACCAGCTTCCCGAGTCCGAGTGTGCGGAACCCCTGCGGGGTCACCTCGGCGTCGGAGACGGAGCGGTAGTTGATCATCATCACCTTCGGCCCGACGATCGCCTGGCGTGGGCGGCGCCCCCACGTGCGCGACCCGTTGCGGTTGTTCCAGAACTCGTACGGCTGCCGCTCGAGAATGTCGAGCAACTCCTGGTCGATGTTGCCGCCGCCGTTGTTCCGGATGTCGACGATGATCCCCTTCTTTTGCCAGAAGCGGTCGATCTCGTTCTGGAAACGCTCGAGCGACGGCTGGTCCATGGCGCGAATGTGGACGTAGGCGATCTGGCCGTTCGTCGCCTTGTCCACCGAGTCGCGGTTGTTAGCGACCCATTCTTCGTACTTGATGTTCGTCATGTTGGTCGCCGTCGCGATGCGATACGTCTTCGCGGCGGCGCCGTCGGCGGACTTCGACACCTTCACCGGGACGTACTCGTTCTCGGTCTGGCTCAAGACTTTCCAGTAGTCGTCGCCCGCTTTGACCTCCTTCCCGTCGATTGACAGGACGTAGTCGCCGACGTTGATGTCGATCCACTCCTTGTCGGCCGGGCCGTCGCGGTAGACGTGGCTCA
Source organism: uncultured Gemmatimonadaceae bacterium (assembly GCA_963736315.1). GTDB lineage: Bacteria > Gemmatimonadota > Gemmatimonadetes > Gemmatimonadales > Gemmatimonadaceae > JAQBQB01. Next base: position 2,174,144 of record CAVTOB010000003.1, read on the forward strand.
CGCGATAGCGAGTGCCCGCCGGTTCCATCTCGAATCCGAGATATCGCGTCGTATAGACGGGCGGCATGGTCACGCTCGGCGGGCCGGTGACGCCCGTGTGCGAGGTGCTCAACTCGCCGATCATCGCGTTGGCGATGTCGTAGACGTCCTCGTTGGTGCCGGCGTCGGCGAGGAGCGTCGCATAGCGTGAGTAGATCGCCGTCCAGTCCTTGCCGTGCATCGTCGCGTCGTAGTAGCGGTACTTCATGACGCGGTACGACTCGTCGAGGAGCTGCTTCCACTCGTCGCGCCGATCGACGCGCACGTTGAAGGTGAAGTTGATCTGTTCTCCCCCCGCGCCTCCCGCCGTGCCGGCAGCGGTGGGTCCCCGCACACCGCCACCGCCCGCCGCACCCGTTCCGCCGGCACCTGCACCGATCGTGAGTCGCTCGATCGGAAAGCCGACCTCGGCGCCGGCGCCACCGCGTCCCGGAGGAGGCGCGTTATCGCCCGCCGGCGCGCGCACGGCGCCGCGGAAGTAGATCACGCGACGATCGGCCGTCGGCTGCATGCCCGCGAAAGTGCCCGCGGCGATTCGCCTCCGGTCACGACCATCGATCCCGACAGAGTAGAGTCCCGCATCGGACTCGCCGGCTGCGGCCGCGCCGCCGCGTCCGCGGCCGCCGCCACCACGCCCGCCGAACCCACCGACCGAGAAGAAGACCGTGCGTCCGTCGCGCGACAGGAAGAACGCGCCGACGCCCGTGCCGCCGCGCGTGATCTGAATGGCGCGGCGATCGATTCCCTTTGCATCGATATGAACGGCCGCATCGAATGCGGCCGTGTCCGCGTTGCCGCCCCCCCGTCCGCCGCGACCCGCGCCCGCCGCCGCGCGTCGGATGCGCTCACGCACCAGCGGGTCGTTCGGATCTTCCATGATGCGCGACAGCGAGACGGCGAACAGCTGGTTCACGCCGCCGTCGCGATTCGACGTGAAGACGACCGTCTTGCCGTCGGGCGTCAGCTGTGCGTTGGTCTCGTTCCACGGGCTCCGCGAGATGTTGTATTCGGTCTTGGTCTTGATGTCGTAGAGATAGACGTCGGCGTTCTGTTCGTCGTCGCGACGGCTGTAGACGAGCCAGTTGCCGTCCGCCGAGTACTGCGCGACGTTGACGCCGCCCGCAACGTTGTGCGCGAGCTCGCGAGGAGCGCCGCCGGCGACGTCGACCTCGAACACCTTGTTGTCCGCGCCGTACGCGAGCTTTTGCGAGTTCGGCGCCCACACGAGGTTGTCCTTCTCGGCCGGTTGCGCCGTGAGCTTCTTGCTCGTGGCCGATGCGACGTCGTAGACCCAGACTTGCTGCTCGCCGCCCTCGTCGGAGACATAGGCGATCTTGCGGCCGTCCGGCGAATAGACCTCGTTTCGCTCGCGCCACGGCGAGTTGGTCATCTGCGTCTTCTCGCCGACGCCGGCTTCCGTCGGGACGATCACGATCTCGCCGTGATAGTCGACGGCCATGTAGTCGCCGGCCGGCGAGATGCCGAACCCTTCGGCGCGATTCGCGGCCGTGAGCACCTGAACGTCGGGCTCCTTCGGATCGAACGACATCGCCAGCGCGAGCTTTTTCGCCTTGCCGTTCGGGAGGTCGATCGTGTAGAGGTCGAACTCGTTCTGGAAGACGACGTGCTTTCCGTCGGGCGAGATGGACGGGAAGAAGACGCCGCCCGGACTCTTGAAGTTCGTCACCTGTTGCGCGTTGCCCCCCTTCGTCGACATGCGCCAGAGGTTGAACGTGCCGTCGCGCTCCGACGCGAAATAGAGCATCCCATCGGCGCCCCACATCGGGAAGACGTTGTTCGCGAACGTCTTGAATTGCTGGAGATCCGTGTTGGTGATCTCCTGAATCGAGCCGTTGCTCACGTTCATCACGGCGATATTCGCCGCCGCGTTGCCGCGATATTCCTTCCGCCACGTCGACGGCAGGTTGCGGTTGAACGCGATCATCGCGCCGTCCTGGCTGATCATCCCCGCGCGCGCGATCCCCATGCCGAGCGGCTTTGCGATTCCGCCGTCTATTGGTTGTACATACAGGGGGGACCCCCAGGCGTTCGATCCGCGCGCGCTCGAGATGACGACGCCCTTGCCGTCCGGCGTCCAGTACAGCGCTTCGTCGGCACCGGAGAACCACGTGACTTGCCTCGGCTCGCCGCCCGCGGAGGGCATCACGAACACGTCGTTGTTGCCTGTGCGGTTGCTCGTGAACGCGATCCATTTGCCGTCGGGCGAGAAGCGCGGCGAGAAGTCGCGCGCCACGTTCACCGTGAGGCGGCGCGGATTCGAGCCGTCCGCGTCCACGAGCCAGATGTCGTCCTGATAGGTGAACGCGACGCGCCCGTCGTTGGCGATGCCGGCGTTGCGGGCGAAGTGGATGGGCTTGAGCTGCTGCGCGTTCGCCGGCGTGAGGACGGCGGAGACAAGCGCGAGCGCGGCAATGATGCGCGCCGCGCGAGTCAACGGTGCCGAGAGCGGGAACATGGGGGCTCCATCGGGAAGGGTCGGACGGCACCCTAACGTATGGGGGCGGACGTGGGCGGGCCAGACAGGAGTTTTGTGGCCAGCGGCCGACGCGCTTCTGGCGGGCCGGCTGATCGGTCAGCTATGCTTTGACCAGTAACTCCTTCCTCCTCGAGTCGTGACCAGTTCCTTTCGCGTGCAGCCTGGTGCGCTCATCGACCGTTACGCAGTCGAAGGCGAATTGGGGAGCGGCGCGACGTCGATCGTCTATCGGGCCAAGGACCGCGATTCCGGCGAGATCGTCGCCCTAAAGGTCCTCCGAACGGAACTCGTCGAGTCACTCAGCGCGGAACGATTCCTGAGGGAAGTTCGACTGACGCAGGGGCTGACCCATCCCAACATCGTTCCGGTTCTCGGGTCCGGATCGTTCGACGGCTTCCTGTATTGCGTGTTCCGCTGGATGGCGGGCGGAACACTCCGGGAGCGTCTGAATCGAGAGAAGCAGCTTCCCGTAGACACCGTCCTCGAGATCGGCGTCCAGATTGCTCGCGCGCTCGACTTCGCACATCTACGAAAGCTCATTCATCGAGACGTAAAGCCCGAGAACATCCTCTTTCACGACGGCCAGGCCCTGCTGGCCGACTTCGGAATTGCTCGCGCGCTCGAGAGCTCGAGCGATGGGACGACGAGCACGGGGATCGTTCGCGGAACGCCCGCGTACATGAGCCCCGAGCAGGCGAGCGGCGAGCGTGGATACGACGGTCGTAGCGACATTTTCAGCCTCGCCTGCGTTCTGTACGAAGCCTTGGCCGGCGTACCGGCGTACGTCGGCGCGAACTCGCAGTCGGTCGCTGCGCAGCGCCTCGCGCATGCCCCGCGACCCATCACGGTATATCGCCCCGCCGCTGGCAAGAGCATCGAACGTGTGCTCGCGAAGGCATTGTCGTTGGCCCCCGCCGATCGCTATGGAGCCGCGTCTGAATTCGCCGACGCGTTGGAGCGGGCTCGTTCCGACTCTCGAGACCAGCCCTACGAAAGGCGATGGCTCCGGCGGCGCGGTGTCGTCCTGGCTGTTGCCGTCGTCGGTCTCGCGATGGCCGTGCCGTGGGCGCTGAGAACGATCGATCGATCTCCCGCCGGCGCATCGCTGGACACGACACAAGTCGTAGTGTTCCGCCTCGACGCCGCCCCGGCCGCAGCTGGTACCGAGGCGCAGCAACAGCTCTCGCGAGCAATCGGGCGTTGGCACGGAGTGCGCCCGGCCGACGCATTACAGCTGGGCGAGGTGACCCGCGACGCGCAACCCATCGACGATGAAGGCGCTCGGCGCATCGCTCGCCGGCTTTCGATCGGTCGCTACATACGCGGACGCATCAACTCCGCCTCCGACGCCCCGTCGAAGACCTCGGTCTTTGCGGCGCTCTACGACGTGAATGCCGGACGCCTCGCCGAAGCGACCGCGCTCGACTTCGACGCTGCCGATGCCGTGCGCGTCTACAATGCGCTCGCCGACTCCCTGCTGCTACGAGGCATTGACGCCGGCGATGCGAGCGGGCGCTTGAACTTGCCCGCGATTCAACAGATGGCCCGAGGTTCGCGGGCTCTCAGCGACTGGGACCTCGTCAGGGCGGATTCAGAGTTTAGTCGCGCCTCGCAGTTCGATTCCGCGGCGCGTCGGCCGCTTCTCTGGCGAGCCCAGGTTCGAGAATGGGCGTTGCGGCCCTCGACGGAGTGGCTCCCGCTGGCGAGAGAGGCATTGCGGGACACACTCTCGTTGTCACCTTCCGAGCGTCTCATGGGCGTCGCGCTCGTCGGACTCGGAACGCAAGAGTATCCGCGCGCCTGCTCGTCGTATGAGGCGCTCATCGCGCGCGACAGTGCGAGCTTTGCCGGATGGTACGGATTGGGTGAGTGTACTACGAAGGACAAAGTCGTCGTCCCGGATTCGCGAAGTCGAACGAACTGGCGATTCCGCTCCAGCTATCATCGCGGCCTTCAGGCATATGTTCGCGCGTTCGACTTGCTGCCCGCCACGTTTCGGGGCTTTCAGGGCAACGCATACGCACGACTCCGAGCGCTCTTCACCTCCACGTCGTTTCGTCTCGGCCGCACGTCGACACAACCGATCCAGACGCTCTGGGCCCGCGTCGCGCTGGTTGGCGATACGATCGTGGTCGTTCCCGCGCCACAGAGTGAATTTCGGGAGGGCAAGTCTCCAGTCGACCTCCAGGACAACGCTCGAGCCATCGTATACCTGCGCGGTCTCTTCCGGCGAATCGCGACGACATGGGGCACGGCATTTCCGCGCAGCGCCGAGGCGAAACAGGCCGTGGCGGTCGCGTTGGAGTTGCAGGGCGATCCGGCCGCCGTCGATTCACTGCGGGCCGCCGAGCGCCTCGCCGGCAACTCTTCGTCTCGCCGTCGACTGATTGCCGAAAGGGTATTGGTCGAGGCGAAATTCGCGCTCCCATCGGATCACAAGGCGCTCGACGATGCCTACCGGACAGCGGACTCGCTCCTCACCCCGATAGGCTCGGTCGATGCGGACGACGCCGCGGCGTTGGCGCCGCTGGCCGCGCTGATCGGGCGTTGCGATCTGGCTGTCGATCTGGTGCGGCGGTCGGCGCGTCCGATCCTGGGTGCCGTCGAGGTTCCCGTCTCGCTCGCCGGTGACATCCACGCGCGCATGGCGATCGTCGCGATGGGTTGTCCGGAGCAACCCGGCGTCCCGACGATCGAGCAGATCGGGGCGAGCCTGGCCGCGTTGGGCCCCGCCGACGCAACCAAGATTGCGGAGGGGCAACTCTTGCCGCTCATCGTCGCGCTGAGCCCCGAGACGAACCTGGCTTGGCTTGACCGACTGGCGACGGATCGCGACTACGTGCTCTCCGCGCGACGCCAGCTGGCCGCCCACAGGCCGGACTCCGTTCGAGCGATCTTGAAGGGGATTGATCAAGCGCGTCGCTCGGCCCTTGCCGGTAGCATCGCGCCCGACGCCGTCCTCCCCGAAGCTGTCATGTACCTGTCGATGGGCGATACCGCTACCGCGACGCGCGTTCTCGACGACGTCCTCGGCTCCGCGCGTAGCTATGGCCCTCTTGGAACCGGCGAGGACGCGTGGCGAGAGGTCGTCTGGGTTGGGACTCTTGTCCGTTCAATGGAGATGCGCGGCCGCCTCCCCCGCACGGCGGCGTCGGATCCGGCAATGTGGGCCGGGGCGGTAAGCGACCTCTGGCGTAAAAGAGCCGGAAAGAGCAAACTCTAGTATCCCCTCCCTTCGGAGCGCGACAATGGTGCGGCAACGCCGCCGTAACGCGTCCCTCGCAGTGTGCGGTCTGGTCCTGCTCGGTGCGCTCGGCTGTCAAAGCGAATCAAACCAAGTAGAACGAGACCGAGAGGCCGCGGCTCAGCGGCTTCGGCGGGCTCCCTTGACGGGCGACTCGCTGCGCGTCGCGCTCATCACGAACCGCGCGTGACCGCGGTATTGATTCCGCCACCGCGTTCGCCTTGGCCAGCGCTGGCACAGTCAAGTTGGGCTTGGCCAGTCCATTGGTGGACGATGAGCAGGCGTTCGAGGCGAACGCTGGCGGTTACAAGGCAGATGTCTTGGCGTTCCCGATGGACAACTTGGCCGGAGTACCACTCGGTGAACGATTTCTCGACCGCCCACAACGTCGCTCTCCTGCAAGTCGCGACAGCGGTCGGATCGTCCGCCGAGCCTGGCTACAAACCATTGAAGCTCGGTGCGGCCGGCTTCTATTGTGTCTACCTCGGTTCACGCGGGATCCACCGACTACACCGGTTGGAGCGCCAACGTGTCGCCTGTAGCGGGGCCGGCCGACTGCAACGCGACCGTGCCTTCCGACGCCGGATACGACGTCGCGCGGTGGCCGAAGGGGACGAGTTCACGCGAAGCCACTGGGATGATTACAACCAGACGCCACTCCTCCGTTCGGTTCGTCGAAGGCAAAAACAAAGCAATGTTCCTGGGCGTCCGATGCGGGAACTGAACGTGCGTCGTCGGAACCGGAGCCTAGAGGCCTGATCAAGATCCGGCAGACCATGGCGGACCGCGCTAACGACGTTCAGACCGACGGCGGCTCTCTGGCACGACGAACAGGCGTTGTCGGACATGGCCACCAATCCGAAGCCGAATATGTTGGCGGCGGTGATTCCCGATGCCAACCTCGGCAATCTCGACCTGAAGGCGCTGCAAGGCGGCTTCCAAGCCTGTCGGCAGCGTCGAGATCAAGGGAAAGGTCTTACCGACCTACTCGTCCGCCTACCATTTTTCCAGCGCGACGAGCAACTATATCTTCATCAAGTTGGATCAGCCTGACCCGCTGACGGGAATGGTCATCAGCGGAACGGCGATGATCAGGAACGATCTGGGATCGTTCTTTTTTACGGGTGAAACGGATGGATCACAAGAACGTCACCGCCACGTTGCCGGCTACCGCCCGCTGGAAGTGGACGCTCAACGACGAGGAGATCTGGGTTCGCTGCGACATCGGTTGCTGCATGGTTGAACCCGGGATCTCATGACCACAAACTGGAGACGGCACAAGCCATGAGCTCTCTACTGGGGCGGGCGTCCGCGCGACGCAGATATTGGCACACGGTACGTGTGGCTGGGTTGGCGGTCGCGACGCTCGCCACAGTTGGCTTCGCGCGTCTCTCGAGCGGGCCTCGAAGAAACTCACCGACGTTCAGCAAGGACGTCGCGCCGGTCATCTATAAGAACTGCGCGAGCTGCCATCACCCGGGCGGACTCGGGCCGTTCTCGCTCGTCGACTACGACAGCGCGAAGGCACAGACGGACAAGATCGAAGACGCCGTCTCGACGGGCTACATGCCGCCGTGGCACGCCGAAGGCCCGCACGGCGTCTTTCGCAACGACCGGCGCCTCTCGGACGCGGACAAGCAAATCATCCTCGATTGGATCGCCGGCGGCGCGCCGCGGGGCGACACGAAGGACCTGCCGCCCAAGCCCGACTTTCCGTCGACGTGGTCGATCGGCACGCCCGACTTCGTCGTGAGTATGCCCGAGGACTTCGACGTCCCCGCGACTGGCACGATCGAATATCAGTACTTCACCGTGCCGACGAACCTCACCGACGACAAGTGGGTCCAGGCGATCGAGATTCAGCCGGGCGCGCGCGAGGTCGTGCACCACGTGCTGGTCTACGCGCTCGTTCCGCCGACGCCGGGCGCCGCGCCTGTCGCTCCAGCATCGCGGCCGGCCGGCACGCCGGCGCCGACGCCCGTATTCATCCCCAACCGGCAGCAGGCCGTCATCCGCGACCCGCCGCGTCTCGACACGCTGCACGCTCCACCGCGGCGGCTCGGTGCGCTGATCGGCACGACGGCGCCGGGAACGAACGTCATCGAATTCACGCCCGGGACGGCGCTGCGGCTGCGCGCGGGCACGATGCTCACGTTCCAGATGCACTACACCGCGCACGGCCACGAGATGAAGGATCGCTCGCGCGTCGGCTTCCGGTTCGCTGCCGAGAAGCCGCAGGAAGAGATCTTTGCGTCGCAGTTCGTGAACGGCACGTTCACGATTCCGGCGGGCCAGAAGGACGTCGCCGTCCCGGCCGAGATCACGGCGGGGCAGCCGGTGCGCATCTGGGGAATCTTCCCGCACACGCATCTTCGCGGCACGCGCTGGCGCTACACGCTGGTGAAGCCGGACAGCACGTCGGAAGTGATCCTCGACATGCCGCACTACGACTTCAACTGGCAGACCTATTACCTCTTCGACAAGCCGCTCGATCTGCCCGCCGGCGCCAAGATCATGTCCACCGCGTGGTACGACAACTCGGCGACGAACAAGCACAATCCCGACGCCACGAAGGACGTGCACTGGGGCGATCAGACGTGGGACGAGATGCAGTACACGGGATTCCTGTACAGCATCCCGGGGCGTAAGCCGTAGCTAGCCCTTCTTCGCCATCTGCGCGCGGATCCGATCGATTCGCGCGCGCACGTCCTTGACGCGCGGCTGTAGCTCCGGATCAGCGTTCTTCCACTGCTCGACGAATTCCTGGTAGTGGGGCAGCGCCTTCTCCGGCATTCCCTTCGCCTCGTACAGCTCGCCGAGCCGCTGCAGAATGCCGGGTCGGAATATCGCGTCGTGAAAGATGTCGTCCGGAACCCGATTCGCGACGTAGGCTTCACCGGCGGCAATCGCTGAATCCGCCCTTCCGAGCCGGTCCAGAGCGAGGAACTTGGTCGCGTCAATGCACTCGCGGCAGCTCAACAACCGATGCTCGGCTTCGTCGAGCTTGGTGACCGCCGCTTCGAGGTGTCCATTCGCGAACTCGACCAGCGCGTCGCCGTAGGACTCCCACGCCGGACGTTCGATCATCTTGCCGCCAGCCACGAGTTGACGTTGATAGTCGGCTCGCGCCTTCCGCACCAGCGACGTGTCGTGCAGGTACGCCGCGACCTCGAGCAGCCTGTCCTGCGGGCCTTCGATCACCGGCAGCGAGTCAGGTGGCATCCGTTGTAGCGTGCGTTGGAGCACCTGGCGCGCGAGGGCCGGGTTCTCTTCCACGAGTCCTACCACTTGGGCCGAGTCCAACCCTGCCTCGAGAATCGTGATTCTTCTCCCTTGCTCCACTCGGCGGGCCGTTCTCTCGGCGGCGAGTTGGAATCCCTCGTGGAGCCGTCCGCGAAGCAGCATCAACCGGCTGAGATCGCTCGTCGCGTTGTTGGTCAAGGTGCGACTCGACGCGAGCTTCGGGCGGATCGCGTTGTACAACCTCTCCGCGGCGTCGAAGTCGCGGTGTCCGAACATGACGACACGCGCCTGCCACAGCAATTGGCTCGGTTGGGTCGGCGCCCGCTCCGTCCAGACGCGCATCAAGCTGTCGTACGTCGGGCGATGGCCCGCCCACGCCGAGTACCCTATCGCGTTCGACCACGTGATCGGATTCGGAACCTGCTGATCCTGTGCGGCGGCCTTGATGGCGTACGCCGAGGCCCGATCGTAGTCTCGCCGGTGTGACAGGAGGATCGCGGCGTTGTTGAGCGCGATGAGGTTGACGGAGTCGATCGCGATCGCCGCCTCGTAGGCCTCGAGCGCGCGCTCTTCGTCGATCTCCGGTCCGTTCGCGAAGTACGCGGCCTCGGTGAGGTGTCGCTCGACGTCGCTCAAGCGGTCGCGATATCGGTAGGCCTGTGTGACCGCGCGCGCGGAGCGCTCGTATTCGCCCATCGACCAGAGGTGCGAACCGAGTCGCCGCCACGCCATGGCAAAGGTCGAATCGATCGACACGGCCTGCTCGAGCAACGGCACGACCCGCGTGAGATCGCCGGTCTGTTCCAGCGTGTTGAGCGCCGCCGTGTATTTCGAGAGCGCGTCCATCGAGCTCGTGGTCACCCGCTCGAGCGCGGTTGCTTCGCGAATCGTCTTGAGCGACTCACCGACCTTGGCGCGCAGTTGTTTGGAGAGGCGTCCGACCGCGGGAATGAGATCGTTCTGGCTCGCCGCCTGCTCGGTGAACGCGGCGAGCTGCTCGCCCGACTGCGCCGAGAGGAGGCGCGCCGATACGACGTACCGGCCGCCGAGCGACACGATGTCGCCGTCGAGCACCGCCTTGACGCCGTCCCGCGTCGCGATCTCGCGGGCGACGCCGAAGTCGATGTTCGTGTTGGCCGGCCGTTGCATCAACTGCAATGTCTGATTCATCGACAAGCGCGGCACGACTCGCAGTGCCGACGACTGCGCCAGATCCGCGCGCAACGCCTCGGTGATCGTCGCGCCGAGCAACGAGTCGGTCGCGGGACTCTTGAAATCCGTGATGATCAGCCGCTCCTGCTTCGCGAGCTTGCCGGCGCCGATCAGGGACGCGGCAGGCCCGACGCCGAATGCGCGCATCACCATGAAGCCGATCACCAGCACCGCGAAGGCCCCGACCGCGATGGCGCCGCCCATCCACGTGCGGCGCCAAGAGACGTGCGGGCTCGCCTTGAGCGCGATCGTCGCGATGGTCCCCTGGCGCGACGACGAACCGCCTGTCGTAAAGACCGGGGTGGCCGTGTAGGCGCGTCGCGCCGTGCGTTGCACGTACCACGTCACGAGGATCGCGGGCAGCCCGGCGATCATCACGCCGAGCGAGCCCGGGAGCACCCAGTCGGGGAGGCCAATCACGTTCGTCGCCGCCCAGGCTGTGAGGCCGACGACGAAACTCGCCACGGCCCAGCCGATCAGCGCGCGTCCCAACTTCATCTGACCTTGGAGCAGCATCGGCGCCGCTTCGGCCGCGCCGCTCGACGTGACCGTCTCGAGCACGCGCACGACGTCGCCCGCCGACTGCGGCCGGTCGTCCGGATTCTTTTCCAGGCAGCGCGTCACCAACTCGGCGAGCGCGGGCGGCGTGTCGGGCCGGACCTCGCGGATGTCGCGCGGCCGCTCGTTGAAGTGCGCCTGCATCAGCTTCACCGGCGACGAGCCGTCGAACGGCGGACGGCCCGCGAGCACCTCGTAGGCGACGATGCCGAACGAGTAGATGTCCGACCGCTGGTCGACCGTCGGATCGCCCGCCGCCTGCTCGGGCGCCATGTACATCGGTGTGCCGATCGACGTGCCGGTCATCGTCAGCGCGCCCCCCGACGACCCGCTGCGAGCGGCGCTGAGCGCCTTGGCGATGCCGAAGTCCGTGACCGTGGCGCTGCTTCCCGCGAGAAGCACGTTGTCAGGCTTGATGTCGCGGTGCACGACGCCATGAGAGTGCGCGAATTCGAGCGCGCGCGCGACGTCTTTGAGAATCGCCGTCGCTTCCACGATGCGCAGCGGCCCCTTGCCGAGTCGCGCGCGCAACGACTCGCCCTCGACGTACGGCATCGTGAACCAGGGCAAGCCATTGGCGTCGCCGGTCGCCAGCACCGGAACGACGTGCGGGTGCTGCAGCGTGGCCGCGAGTTGAATCTCGCGCTTGAAGCGCTCGACGCTGACGCCGGCGGCCAGCTCCGGCGAGAGCATCTTCACGACGACTTTTCGCCCGAACGCCGCCTCGTTGGCGACGTACGTGCGCGACATCCCGCCGCCGCCGAGTTCGCGCTCGAGGGTGTAGGCGTTGCCTAGCGACGACTGAAGCTGTTGTCCGAGATCGGTTTTCAGGGGAGACGCCGCGGCATCGCGGAATGGGGGTCGCCTAACCTATCCCCATACAAAGGACGCGGCCAGCCGAGGGGCCGGCGGCGTACACCGCCGTGCGCAGAGGAACGAAGAACAGGCCGCGGCGCTGTTCCGAGGAGCGGCGGCGCGTTACGCGGCCGTCGGCCGGCAGCGCGATTCGGAACGCTGCCTCGCGCGCGTCGGTTGAGCGGCTACGGCTTTTCCGCCACGTAGCAGAACCGAGAGAGGCGGCGCTCCGCCGAGACGGTTCGCACGCACGCCAGGAATCGCTGGAGACCGGCGAAGTTCGCTTCACCCTCGCGCGCGCTCAGCTCGCCGCGATGCGCCTCCCGAGCATCGTGCCATCGTCCGGCGATCGTTTCCGCCTCGGCTGTGACATCGTCGGCGGACAACAGCTCGAACCCGGCCTTGGCGATCAGCCGCTCGTTTTCGCCGGGCGGCACGAAGATGTACAGGCCGATCGAGCTGCGCGTCGCGATCTCGTCGGCGCTGATCGGTCCCGTGACGACCAGCGCGTCGGTGAACAGGATGCGGCCGCCCGGGCGTACTACGCGATGCCAATCGCCGAGCACGTCGAGTCGATTCGCGATGTGGCACATGGCGTCGTTCGAGAGAACGGCGTCGAATGTCGCGGCGGAGAAGGGAAGTGGCTTGCTCGCGTCGACGCTCTCAAAGCTGACGCGCTCGGCGAGGTCGCGGTCCTCGGCGAGCCGCCGGCCGTTTTCGACGCCACGCTCGTTGATGTCGACCCCGGTGACGTGGCAGCGCTCGCTCCGCGGCGAGGTAGATCGCGGGTCCGCCGGATCCGCTCCCGACCTCGAGTACACGCGAATTCTCGCGCACGCCCGCGAGATCGGCGAAACGCAGCCAATCCTCGGCGGTCAGCCAGCTGCTCTGACCGATGTCCTCACCGAACGCCGATTGCCGCACGGCCGTTTCGGCGCTGCTTTCGAAATCACTATAGACGTTGTCGTACAGATCGACTGACTTCGCCATGGCCGCCTCCGCCGGACTCCAATTCTACGCGGCATCGCCCGGCCCCGCGACGAGGCCCGGGGCCGGTTGCCTGCGCGGTCAGGACTCCCGCGACCAGAACAGCAGCGTCCCGCAGTCCGAGTTGAATCCGGCGAACCGGGCCGGTAGTCCGGACGGCCCCGCGTAATACTCGATCCCGCTCAAATCCTCGGGCTTGAACGTCGACAGTTCGACCCCCTGCGAATTGCGTTGCTGAGGCGTTCCGTCGAACACGAGCATGCCGTCGATGTACATGCGCACGTAGCACCGGGGTGTGCTGCACGACATGCCGCTGCACACGCGGGACGAAATCGGAAAGTCTCCGTACGAACCGCCGTTACCGATGACGATTCCCGGCATGTGCTGAACCAACAATTGGGAGAGGCGGCTTCCCGACGCCGCGCGAAGCGCGCTGTCGGTGATGAACTGGCCGATTCCCGCTCTACGGCGAGCCTCGAAGCCCTGCATTCCGGGCGACATGAACTTGGGGCTCGCGTCGGCGAGTGAGACCTGGGAGTTCTGCGCGGTTCCGGCGCGTGCACAGATCGACACGAGCGAGAGGGCGACGGCGGCGCGGCGAACGAGTGCGATGGACAGACTCATGGCGGCAGGCCCGAAACGGGACGGTGTGATTGGAGAGCCGGGCGCTCCGGCGCTGCTTGGCAAACGTGTTCGAGCGCCGAAAGCGGTCAGCGCTCGCGCCCTCGCGACCGCCGAACATTCGATGGCTCACACTACGCGTTCGGTGGCGCGGCGGTTGTGACGATCTCGTTCGTTTTGTGTCAACTTGTTCGCACGAACATTCTCATCGAACATTCAGGGCTCGTGCCCGCGGCCCCTCGCCGGCTCGACCGAGCGCACCAGTCGGCCCGATTATTATTACGGCGTCATCCGGAGCGGTCGCCTCATCCCAGCCGCCGCCTCATCGATTCGACGGCTCCCCCCCTCGTCGCGCTCGTCATAGAATGTTCATCGGCCATTTTGGTCTCGCGTTCGCGGCGAAACGCGCCGCTCCCCGGACGTCGCTCGGCACGACGTTCGTCGCCGCGCAGCTGGCCGACTTGTTTTGGCCGATCTTTCTGCTCGCCGGCGCGGAGCAGGTTCGCATCGCGCCGGCGAGCCAGAATCCGTTTCTCACGCTCGATTTCGTGAGCTATCCGTGGTCGCACGGCCTGGCCACGGAGTTGGCGGCCGGCGCGGCGTTCGGCGCGTTGTACTTCGCGCTCACGCGCTATGGAGCCGGAGCGGTCGTCGTCGGCCTGCTCGTGCCGAGCCACTGGTTGCTCGACCTCGTCGTTCATGTACCGGATCTGCCGCTCTATCCCGGCGGCGCGGCGCGCTTCGGCCTCGGGTTGTGGCGCAACCCGGTCGCGACCGTGATCGTCGAGCTGATCGTCTATTTCGCCGGCGTGTGGGCGTACGCGCGAACGACGCGGGCGAGGGATCGCGTCGGCCGATTCGGACTGTGGTCGCTCGTCGTCTTCCTGCTCGCGCTCTACGCCGCGAGCTTCGGCCCGCCCCCGCCGAGTGTAAAGGCGTTGGCGTGGACGGCGCTCATCGGATGGCCGTTGACGGCCTGGCCGTGGTGGGTCGACCGGCATCGGAGCCGCCGATAATGCCGTTCAAGCTCCAGGTCATCCAGATCACTCTCCAGGCGTTGTCGTCGTTCGCCATCGCCGGCGGCTTGATCTTCACGGCGATCCAGTTCCGCCAGGCGCGGAAGGCGCAGCTCGTCGCCAACTTCTCGAAGCTGGTCGAGCTCCAGTATCAACTGCGGTACATCCGCGTGCAGAATCCGGCGCTCGCCTCCGTGCACGAACGCGACGTCGACCATCTCGAGACTGACCGGGACGTCCAGGACTACTTCCTGAACCTCATGCAGCTCTCGTTGTTCGAGATCGCCTGGTACGCGCACAAGCACGGCCAGCTTCCGCCCGACTATTTCGCGTCGTGGAACAGCCGGATGTGGCAGATCGCGCAGGAGAAGTCGTTTCGGCGCATGATGGAGAATCCGTCGATGAAGATCATGCACGACGAGTTCGACACGTTCGTCCGTCGTCTGATCGAAATGCCGAAGCCGCCGGTCTAATGGTGGCGGTGGCCCTCATGGGCGGTCGACGCGGGACCCGACGGAGGAGCACTCATTGCGCGAAGCATCGCCGGCCCGCCGGTACGCATGAACCTCCAGACCATCGCTGACGCGACGATGAGGAAGATGACGTTCAAGACCGTCGTGTAATTGAAGGTGATCGCCGCCTCGACGGCGCGCGCGCCGCCGCGGGCCGGCACCAGTCCGAGGGCCTGAAAGGCCAACTCGACGACGAGCGCCGCGCCCACCATCGAGACGTAGAATGTCGCGAAGATGAACCAAGCCATCCGCGCGCCGTAGTACTTCCTATAGATGTCGAGAATCGGCAGTACGATCAGATCGGCGAAAATGAACGCGACCACGCCGCCGAAGCTGATGCCGCCGTTCCAGAGCACCGCGGCGAGCGGAATGTTGCCGACCGAGCACACGAAAGAGAGCATGGCGATGAGCGGCCCAACGACCGGACCCCACAGCGTCGCCCACGTTGGATGCGACGTCAGGAACACCCTCGGCCACCAGTCCATCGGCACCCACGCCGCCAGCGCGCCGGCGATCAACAGGCCCCCGATGACGTCCTTCCACACCGAGATCCAATCCATCACGAAATAGTGGCTGATCGCCGTGCGGCCCCGGTCGGAGAACGCGCGTTGCCAGAGCGTTCCCTCCGTGAGCTCCATGTGCATGCCGGCGTGGCCTTCCATCTTCCCGGCGATGCCGCGGTCCGCCTGTATCCGTGCGGTTTCGAGCAGCCGGCGTGACAAGAATCGTCGGAAGAGCAGCGCGAGACTCGCGATCATCAGCGGCGCGCCGAGGAACTCCGCCGCCGCGAACTGCCAACCGAGAAATACGACGATGATGATCGTCAGCTCGAGCACCAGGTTCGTCGACGCGAGCTCGAACGCCATCGCCGCCGTGAAGTCGGCGCCTTTGCGAAAGATCGAGCGCGCGATGGCGACCGCGGCGTACGAGCACGAGCTCGATGCCGCGCCGAGCCCGCATGCCTTGAGAAGCGTCGCCGGCCGATCGTCGCCGAGCACGCGAGCCATCTGTTGCTTGGAGACGACCGCCTGAATCGCGCCCGAAAGCGCGAAGCCGAGGATGAGCGGCCACAGAATCACCCAGAACATCGCGAAGGCCAGCCCGAGGGCGTGCCACATCGCGACGACGACCGTCACCGCCGACTCAACCAGAGCACCGCTAAACCGATGACCAGCGTGATGACGCCGTAAACCGCCCACTTCGTTTGCCCGGTCATGAAGCTCCCGGGCAACACGTTGATTCCTTGAAGGAACCACACACATCCGATCAGCGCGAGCAACACGCCCGCAACGCCGCCGACAAGTCTCACACCGCTCCGCCGCTAGAAACCGAAGAAGAACCTACCCTGCGGGTGCTCCGACGTCACCATGGAGAAGATCGGCGGAGGCAGCCGCCGCAAATGCCCGCCGATGGATTCGGTCGTCGGCGCGATCATGACGATGACGTCGGCGGCGGGGATCGCCGTGCCGCTATCGGTGGTGACGCGGCCGGTGATCGTGTGGACGCGTCCGATGCTAGACACTCGCGACCCCTGAAAGGTCGTGGGGTCGCCCGCGGCTCCCTACAAAACCTTGCTGCCGGCAGGCTCCCTCGATTCGGGACTCGGTTCGGCCGGCGTGACGGGCCGTCGGGCGCGGTTCGCTCGGCCCCTCCTCGAGTGTCGCGCTTCGAAGGCGACACCGCGAAGAAAGTGCAGCCGCCAGCGCGCCTGCAAGAGCTTCACGGAGTTGCCGGTCAGGGTCGCGCGCGCGGCCGCCGCGCTCTGGATCGTGGCGGCGCGGAAGATCCAACGAGGAACCCCGAACCAAGAGGGTTCCGCCGGGTTCGAGTCGAGGGCGTCGAAGAACCGCCGGCAACGACCCCATCGCTCGGCGCGCTCGAGGAGCCAGGCAGCGTCAAGGTGCGAGCGTGGAATCAAGTGTTCGACGATCGCGCGCTCGCAACACCAGATGGTCAGCCCATCGCGAACGAGACGGCGGATGAGTTCCGCCTCACTCCCCATCGTGTACGCCGAGGGACGCGGCCCGATCGACGTGTTGAATCGATAGCCTTGGCGGAAGACTTCGGCGCGAATCCCGACGTTGCCCCCGAGCGCATGGTTCGGCCGGCCCGGCCCTTCACGGACTCCCGGCGGGTGGAACGCATACGCGATTCCCAATGGGATCGCCTTTCGAATCACTTCCGACGGGGCCGTTTCCCATCGCGGGTTGATGACGCCCGCGAAGATCGAGTACGATTCGTTCGCCGCGGCAGCCTCGCACAGTCGCACGAGCCAATCCGCTTGCGGAAAGATGTCGTCATCAGTGAAGACGATCACGTCGCCGGTTACGTGAGCGAGTCCGGTGTTCAGCGCTGCGTTCTTCCCGGGCTTGCCCTCGAAGGCGTAGGTGATCGGAAGCCGGTCACGGAACGACCGGACGACCTCCGTGGTACGGTCGCTGCTTCCGTTGTCCACGACGACGATGTCCCAACCGCCCGGCGGCGAAACGAGGCAGCAATATGTGTTGAGCACTGCCTCGAGCGTCGAGGCTCGGTTGCGCGTCGCGAGCAGAACCGTCGGCCGGGGAGTCGTCACGATCCCTCAGGCGGCCAACTGTAACATGCCGGACATCGACGACACTTCCACATCGAGGCGGTCGAGTCCTTTCATCAGCTTGTTCGACGTCAGCACCCGCAGTTCCGCTTCACGCTGACCCACATATTTGGATTTCGCCGCCAGTTCCGCGTCGGCGAACCCCGGATGACACATGACCTCGAGAGTTCCGTACCCGTGAATCCTGTTGAACGCAGCCTCGATGCGGCGCAGGAGCGCGGTCGCGCTCGAGTCGTCGTACCAGGACGTCATCGATAGATCCACGGAGCGGACGCCGCTCTCTCGCAGCCTGCGCGACAGCTCGGGCGACGTCGTACGGGCGGGAAGGCCCGCCGCGGACGCCACGGCGAGATACGCATCGACGATGTGCGGTTTGAGGCCGATGTGGTGATGGCTGTCCATGTGTGACGGCTCGACGCCCCACGCCCTCAGCCGCTCGATCTGAGCGGACCATTCGGCGCGAACGTGAGAAAGGTTCACGTTCACAACACCGGCCGGGGAGCTCGGAAAGTCGCCGTTGTCGTCCACGATCGAGGGAATATGGGCGGGGTCGAGGCACGCGTGCCCTTCGGTCAACTGCAGGTGCACACCGATGAGTCCGCCGAGTGGCGATGCCCAGCGCGCGATGTTCTCTCTGGAGCCTGGCGTGCAAACCATCGCCGTGGTTGCCCGAACCACGCCGCCGCCCACGGCTTCATTGATGCCGCGGCACACGCCGTCGGTCAGTCCGAAGTCATCCGCGTTGAAGATCACCAGCCGCCGACCGGTCATTACTTGAAACGCGTGTTTTCGGGGGGGGGGCAAAAAAACGCGGGAACCTGTTCGATCCGCCGCTGTGAGACTCGTCACCAATCTGGGAAAGGTCCACGAAGGCACAAGAGGAATATTTGCGCCTCGTGAATTGAAATGCCTATTGCGATCGGCGCTGCCGGCTTGTCGTGGATTCCGGATTGCAACGAAGCGATGCAGCAGCGATGCAGCCTGGAGGGCCGGGCTCACCGAAACTCGTGCGCCCGATGCGTGAGCGCTCCCCCTCTGACGTCGAGCGTCTTGAACTTCTGCCCCACGATCGAAATCGCCGACCCGTCGTTCTCGACGCGCCCCTGCACGAGCACGAACGGCTCCCGCTTCACGACCTCTTCATTGGGCGCGACGAGCGGTTTGGGTACGACGATGTTCGCGTAGCCCCACTCGTCTTCCAGCAGAAGAAAGATCGTCCCGCCCGCAGTGGCCGGGCGCTGGCGGACGGTCACCAGCCCGCCGATCGTCACCTTGCGGCCGTTCGGCATCTTCATGAGATCGCGCGAGTCGATCGCGCCGCCGCGCACGAGCTTGTCGCGCACCGACGCCATCGGGTGGCCGGCGATGCTCATTCCCACGGCGTGATAGTCGAGAAACACCAGCTCGTCGTGCGTGATCGGAACGGGGTCGTGTTGCGTCGCGGCGGCCGGGGCGAGCGGCAGAACGTCGCCGCTGGCGTGCAATCCGTCCCACGCCGCGTGCCGCCGATCGCGGGCCCACGCCGCGAACGCGTCCGCCTGCGCGAACGCCAGCACCTCGTCCCGATCCAGCTTCGCCCGGCGTACGACGTCGCGGATCGAGGTGAAGGGGCCTTCCTTGCGCGCCGCCTCCAATGCGTCGAGCACCGTGTCGCCGATGCCGCGCACGAATCGCCACCCAATGCGCATCGCGCCATTCTCGTGGGTGCATTGTCTACTGCCACGGAGAAGACAGGGTGGGCGCACCTCGACGCCGAACCGTTTCGCGTCGTGCACGAGCGTCGAGACGGGATAGAACCCCATCGGCTGCGCGTTGAGCGCGCCGATGAAGAACTCGGTCGGATAGTGCGCCTTGAGATACGACGTCACGTACGCGATGAGCGCGAAACTCCACGCATGAGATTCTGGAAACCCATAGTTGGCGAAGCTCACCAGGTCGTCGCAGATGCGCGTCGCCGTCTCCTCGCTCAATGGAGCGATCGTGCCCGACGCCGCGCGGGCGAGCATCGCCGTTCGCATGTCGACCAGCGCGGCCTCGAGCCGGCCCTTCTTACGGATGTTGCCCATCGTGCGCCGCAGCGCGTCGGCCTGCGCGCCCGTGTAACCGCCGAGCTTCATGGCGATCGCCATCGCCTGTTCCTGGAAGATCGGAATCCCCTGCGTGCGGGCGAGAATCTCCTCGAGGTCGGGATGGAGGAACGTCACCGGCTCTTTGCCGAGTCGTCGCGCCGTGTAGGGATGGACGAAGTTGGCCTGAATCGGTCCCGGGCGAATGAGCGCGACCTGGACGACGATGTCGTACAGATGATCCGGCGCGGTGTGCAGGATCGAGTTGATCTGCGCCCGGCTCTCGATCTGAAACGTGCCGATCGTCTCGCCGGTCTGGATGAGCGCGTACGTCTTCGCGTCTTCCATCGGGATCTCGTACATCTGCGGGCGCACGCCGGTGTGCTGCTCGATCGTGTCGAACGCGATGCGCACCATCGAGAGCGCGCCGAGCCCGAGGAAGTCGAACTTGGGCACGCCGATCATGTCGAGGTCGTCCTTGTCGTACTGGACGATCGTGCGCCCCATCGTCGTCTGCTCGACGGGCAGATAGTTCCCGAGCGGCGCGGCCGACAGGACGAAGCCGCCCACGTGGGTCGATCGAAGTCTCGCCAACCCATCAAAGGCTTCGAGCGCCGCGAGCAACGCGCGGCCGCGCTGGTTCTCCAAGTCGACCTCTCGGCGCGCGGCCACTTCGCGCACGGCGTCGATGCACGTCGCCGGCTCGTCGCCGTGGACGCGCTTCGAGATCTCGAATGCCGTGGCGGCCGGATAGCCGAGCGCGCGCATCGCGTCCTGCACGGCGGTCGGCGCGTGGAAGCATTGCGTGACGGCCGTGATCGCGGCGTGCGCGCGATCGTAGTTGTCGTACATGTAGTCGAGCACTTCCTCGCGGCGGTTGTGCTCGAAGTCGACGTCGATGTCGGGCGGCTCGGCTTTGCCGTCGACGCGGGCTTCGGAGAGAAAGCGCTCGAAGAGGAGGCCGTGCTGCACCGGATCGACGGCGGTGATGCCGAGGCAGAACGCCACCGCGGAGTTGGCGGCGCTGCCGCGCCCCTGGCAGAGAATCCCTTTGTGCCGGGCGAAGCGGACGGCGTCGGCCATCACGAGAAAGAATCCCCCGAAGCCGAGGCTCGCGATGAGCTGCAGCTCGTGGTCGATCTGTTCTCGTTGCCGAGGCGTCGGGTCGGTCCAGCGCTCGCGCATCCCTTCTTCGGTCCAGCGTCGCAGCGCCACGTTGTCGTCGACGTCGGAGAGGCGAGCGGCGAGCTTGGCTTTGCGAAAATCGGGAAGGGGAGGACGCATCCAGTCGAGCGTGAACCCGGTGCACTCCTCGGCGATGCGGACGGTCTCGCGAAGACCTTCGTCGCGTCCCCGCCATCGCTCGGCCATTTGCTCCGGCGAAAGGAGACGCCACTCGCCGTTCGGATGGAGCAGTCCGCGCGCGGCCGCGTCGTCGATCGTTAGTCCCAAGCGCAGCGCGGTGAGCATGTCGTGGACGAGACGACCCGACTCGTCCACGTAGCGCGGATCCTGCGTGGCGAACCACGGGAGGCCGGTCCGTTCGGCGAGCCCGATGAGCTCAGTCGCGAGAGCCGCTTCGTGGCCGCCCGTGTGGTGGAGCTGGACTTCTATAGATAGCCGCTTGTCGAACACGTCGCGCCAACGATCGAGCGCCCGTTCGGCCACGTGGCTCTTTCCCGCGCGGACGAGAGACGCGATCTCGCCGGTGGCGGGGCCGGTGAGGGCGTGCAACCCATGTGAGTGCTCGGCGAGCTGCTGCCAGGTGATCTTGGGGCGGCCGCGACGTTTTGCCTGCGCCGGCTTTTCCCACGACGACCACTGGCCGACGCGGGCGAGCGTGACGAGAGCGGAGAGGTTGCAGTAGCCGGTTTGATCGCGGGCGAGGAACGCGGCGGGATGACCGTCGACGTTCAGCTCCGCGCCGACGATCGGTCGAACGGGATACTGGCAGATGCGGCAAGGCGTGTCGTCATGCTCATCCGCGTTGGGGCACGTCGGATCCTTGAGGGGCGACATCGCCTCGGTGGCGAAGCGGGCGAGGCCGCCGAGGTCGGCGGTGTCGGTGATGCCGAGATGCGAGTAGCCGAGGGCGCGAGCGTGGCGGGCGAGCGCCTCGGCCGAGATCGCGCCGTCGGAGAACGAGAAGCAGGTATGGGCTCTGAGTTCTACAAACAAGGCGCCAACTTCTACTCGTCGAGCTCGTAGTCGAAGGAGTACGAGGCGCCGGAGTCGGTGGCGGCGAAGTGGCCTTCGCCGCGGAGGCCGCAAAGGGAGCCGGTGGCGAGGCCGGGGAGAATCGTCCAGCAGCTCTCTGCGATTCCATCGGCGAACCTGCCGATGTCGCGGGCGACGAATGTCCCGTGGCGATCGCCGATCCGCCCCGTGATGCGGGCGAGGCCGACGTACGAGGCGCCGCTACCGGGGTTGGAATCGTACGCCAGCAGATACGTGATCGACGCTTCTCCGTCGATATCGCCGGTCAACTCGTGCGTCACCGTCGCGTGCGCGAGCATCGGTATGCCCGTGGCGTCGTCGTACGGACGCTCCTCCCAATTCATGACCTTGAACGAACCAATCAACCGTTCCATTTGCCCCCCATCCGTAGCGTTCATCGAAATCGTTTGGCCGCAAGCCGAGGCAGTTCAATCCCACCATCCCTGCAGAAACCAGTCGGCCGACTGCTGCTGCGCTCCGCGAAACAGCCAGACCATCATTCCGTCCTCGCGCACGCAGCGGAAATACTCTCTCGAATACGCGTCGCTCCATTGACCGCCGGACACGCGATCCGGGCCGGCGACTTCGACGATGTCGTGCCATTCGTTGTCGTCGAGGTAGCGGACGGGAACGACGTGATCGCGCCGCGCCGTCGTGTCGACGGTGACCGTCTTCGGCGTCGGGAGAAGTTGAAGCGTGAGGCTCGGTGGATCGGTCTCCGGGGCCACCGGTCCACCGGTCCACTGGTCCACCGGTTCACCGGTTCGCGTGCGCCACGTCGTGCGCAGCTCGAGCAACGGATGCTCCGAGTTGTCCGGCGTCACGACGACGTCGCCCTGGTCGTCGGTGAGCTGGATGATCGCGCCCTCGACGGCGGGCGCGCTGGCGAATCCGCGGTCGAACAAATCTCCCTGAGCGCCGTTGTTGCCGGTGACCGACTCGACGCGCAGCGTCACGCCCATCACGGCATCCGGCAGGGTGATGGTGTCGAGCGCCTCGCGCACGAGACGCATCCACCGCTTTTGCTCCGCGCTCGGCCTCGACGAACGAATCAGATGCGTGCGATGCGTGCGATTTCCGAGCGCGAAGACGAGCGACATCTCTCGGGCGCGCTCGCCGCGCGCGACGAGCTCGGTGCAGACGGTGCCGGCGAGCGAGTTGATGACGAAGAGCAGACGCTCGGGATCCTTGAGCCCGTACTCGACCCACTCCAGCGACGCGTTGGGAAACGCCCGTAAGGGAACTCGAAAGAGCCACCGTTCGTCGTCGGCGCGGGCGCGATGCCAGAGTTTCATTCCCTCGGCGCCAAGCCGGACCTCGATCGCTTCGGCGTCGAGCGCGGCGAAGGCGCCGCACGTCTCGATGCCGAGGCCTTTGAGCAATGGCTCGAGACGTTCGTCGGGCGAAAGCACTCGAAGCGGATACGGCGCGATGAACGCGCGCTCCTGCCCCGGCCGCACGACGACGACCGGCGTGGTGCTTTCGGTCGCCGCGACCTCGGCGGCGACGGGGGAAACGGCGACGCCGGCGTGCGCGTCGTCGAATCCGTAGTCGGCGGCGGCGCGAAGCATCTGGTCGGCGAGCAGGCTGCCGACGAGACCGCGCGCGTCGCCCCAGGCGAGGCCACGCTCGCCGACGGCGATGCGGGGAGACACGGACAGCAGTCCGGCGACGAGATCAGCGGGGAAGTCCGCGCCGGTCGGCCAGCTCGGACTCCAGAGACAGACGTAACTCATGGTTCGTCACTGCGAGAGAAAGGGTCGTGTGCGCGTTCCACCCGGCGGAGCGCGCGTCGATGCGGACGTCGGCGCGTTCGGCGGCCGCGGGGTCGCCGAACGGCGTGAGACGCCAGTGGTAGTGGAGCAGACGCGACGAAAGGCGAAGGCTGGCCATCGTCGCCGACGTGCCGATGGCGACGAGGGCGGCGCCCCCTTCGCGCGCGGCCCGCGTCAACCGAACGGTCTCGGTGCCCTGAGGTTCAGCGCCGGCTAATACGAGAAGTGAAAACCCGCCGGACCGAAGGAGCTCGTCGGCGGCGCGAAACGCGTCGAGGCGCGACTTGGGACGGACGAGGTAGAGGCTGCTCGAACTGCGAGACCAAAACGTGCCGGCGACGGTGTTGTCGGTGTCGATCCAGGCCGCTCGTTCACCGGCCGCGACGACGGTATGGCAGGCCGAACGGAGAATCGCGTTGGCGGCGCCGAGCGGTGTCCAGACGGCGAGACGGCCGCGAGGCAGACCTTGGTTGGGAAGGAGCCGGTCGAGCGCGGTGATGCCGGTCGCGACGCCGTCGCTGGTCTGCGCTCCGCCCGTGAGCGGGGCAGCGTCTGGGAAACGCTGCTGGATGAGGGCTCGGAGGGCGGCGACGGAGGCGGACATTCGGTTCTGATCGGGGGGAAGAAACTATACCGAACAGAAACCGAAAGCAAGAAGGAGTCCACAGGCTCCTTCGGCTTCGATCAGAAATGTGATCCACAGGCGGTCTCGGCTGCGCTCCTTGCAATCGTGTTACTGTCGTACCACATTGTAACACATGAAGGATTCCCATCTCACCCTTCGTCTCCCCGCCGAGTTGGCCCGCGCGCTTGCGCGAAAGGCGCGGGCGCTGGGCGTTCCGAAATCCCAAATGGCCCGCGAAGCGGTCGCGCGATATCTGGCGCCGATCGCCGGAGAGGGTCGACCTGAACGGCAACTGTCCGCGAAGGAGCTGGCTCGTCGGTGGAGCGCGATGCCCCGACTCTCGCCCGATGAAGCCGAATCCTTCGCGCGCGACGTCGAAGCCAGTCGCGACGTGCTCCCGTCAATCCGGTCCCATTGGGAGTAATCCTCGACACTTCCGTTCTCATTGCCGCCGAGCGCCGCACGTTTCGCCTCGAGGCGCTCCTCGACTCGCTGGGCGACGAGCCCATCGCGATCAGCGTGATCACGGCGTCGGAACTGCTCCACGGGTGTCACCGCGCCGCCGATCCCGGCACGCGCGCGCGGCGATCGGCGTTCGTCGAAGCGATCCTCGACGCCGTCCCTGTGCTCTCGTTTGGTCTCGCCGACGCTCGTCGGCACGCCGAGTTATGGGCGGAATTGCTTCGGAGTGGCGCGATGATCGGCCCGCACGACCTGCTGATCAGCGCGACGGCGCTCGCGCGAGGATACGGCGTCGTCACGCTGAACCAGCGGGACTTCGGCCGCGTTGCCGGGCTTCGGCTCGTGCCCGTCGACGTCTACCTGTCATAGCTGAGTCTCAGCCGAGCAGCTCGGGCATTTCCAGCTGATCGTCTCCCGCGAACTTCGCCTCCACCGCTCGGTACGGCGCTCGGCCGTAGTGGCCATACGCGACGCCGTGCCTCTCACACAACTCGCGCATCCGCGACCGCAGCGCTTCGGTGTACTCCTCGCTCACCTTGTGATCGTTCGTGTACGTCGCGCGATATCGGCCGGCGAGATGCGGAAACTCCTTCTCGATGAACGGCAGATATCGCATCCGCGCCGACGAACGCAACCGCAGCGGACAGGCGTTGACGTACGATGCGCCGCGCTCCGCCACGGCCTGCACGAGTTTTTCGAGCGCCTCGGGAGCGTCGGTGATCGCCGGCAGCACCGGCATGACGTTGATGCCTGTCTCGATGTCCGCCGCGCGAAGGCGAGCGAGCGCGCGAAGGCGCGCGTCGGGCGTGGGAGCGCGCGGCTCGAGACGGCGCGCGAGATCGCGGTCGAGCGAAATCAGCGACAGGTGCACCGACAGCGTCGAGATGCGCGCGATGCGCGTCAGCAGGTCGATGTCGCGCGTGATCAGCGGACTCTTGGTGATGATACAGATGGAGAGCCCCGGGTGCTCCGCCAACACCTCGAGCATCGACCGCGTGACGCGGTAGCGCCGCTCAGCGGGCTGAAACGGATCGGTCGCGGTACCGATGACGATCGTCTCGCCGGCGATGAGGGCGAGATGCTTTTCGGATCCGTGGCGCAGCGTGCGCCGCAGCACGTCGGCCGCGTTCTGCTTGACGAAGATGCGGCGCTCGAACGCGAGCCAAGGCGCCATCGTCCGATGCGCCGTGCGCAGCTCATCGTGATCCGGGTTCGCGTTGGCGTGCCGGTCGAGCACCCAGCGGTGTGTGTAGCGCGCGTAGCAGTAGGCGCAGCCGAACGCACAGCCGACGTACGGATTGAGCGACCAGAAGCCCATGCCCGTCGTGTCCGGATCGTTGAGTACCGACTTGGACACCAGGCCGATGTAGCGGATGTCCTTTTGCTCGCCGACGATTGGCAGAGAGCGTCCCAGCGTCTCTTTATCGAAGAGCGCGGATTGAACGACGGCGGTGCGTCGGCCGGGCGTGCTGCGTCGTGTAGAAATCGGACGTCTGACCTCCGACTTCAGGCTACCGAACAGACACCGAAATAGCAAATGCCGGTCTCAGGTCTCCGGTCACTGGTCTCTGGCAGTTCTCAGCGACCAGTGACCAGAGACCGGTGACCAGAGACCAGTGCTACCGCTTCATCTCCACTCCCAGCCGAACTCTCCCGTCCGCCGACGGGCGCGCGAAGAAATTCGCGTAACTCGGGTCGCGCGAGATTCGAATCGACTGCTCGAGCGCGATGCCGCCGAAGATGAGCGTGATTTGGGTCTTCGTCAGCGCGTGGGTGCGCGCCATGAAGTCCACGTCGCTCACCGAACCCCGGCGGCCGATCGTCAGATAAAAGACGGTCGTTCCGATCCCGCCGCCGAGCAGGCCGCGCTCGAACACGCCGCCGCGAGAGTGCGGGACGTCGAGAATCGCTTCGTCGAGCAACGACTGGACGGTGAGCCCGGCCGCCGAGAAGAGAAACTGCCGGTGCGGCTCGATGTGCGAGTCGATTCCGGAGAAGATCGTCGGCCGGTACTCGTCGAAGCCGAACGACGGGTGGCCGCCCACGGCGTACGAGGTCGCGACGTGCGCCGCCTCGTGCAAAAGAATGCTCGAGACCGCCCCGGCGGCGAACCGTGTCCAGTACCCGGCGCGAGTCGTCGTCTTCATGACGGTCGAGTCCTGCGCTCGGCAGGGGGCGCCGATCGCGAGCAGCGCCGTAGACAGCGTCATGGCTCGCAGCGCCGGGCCGGTGTAGACTCTCCAACGTCGGTCGACCTGTAATCGCGAGGCGATATGCGACAAAAACTCTCCGATCTCGAGGTTCAGCGTGCGCTCGGCGGGCTCCCCGGTTGGGCGCGCAGGGGCGGCGCGCTCACGAAGACGTTCTCCTTCGACCGATTCACCGACGGCATCCGTTTCGTCGATCGTTTGGCGCGTGTCGCCGACGAGATGAATCACCATCCCGACATCGACGTTCGATACACCAAGATCACGATCATGTTGTCGACGCACGATGCGGGAGGGATCACGGAGGCGGATCTGCGCCTGGCCGAGAAGATCGAGATGGTCAATGGGACGACCGCATGACGGCTAGACGGCTAGACGGCTAGACAGCTAGACAGCTAGACAGCTAGACAGCTAATCGGCACACAGCACGGGCCGTCCAGCTGTCTAGCCGTTGAGCTGTCCAGCCTCTGATAGCCCCGCGAACACGTCGTCGACGATCGGCGCCGGCTGGGGCACGCCCGCGGCGAAGGCGAGGACCTCGATGTCCGGAAACGCGCTCGAAAAGAAAACGCCGGCCGAGCCCTGTTGAGTGGCGTGCGCGGCAAAGGCGGCGGACTTCCGGTCCTTAAACGCCCGTACTTCGATGCGGGCGGTTCCGGGGACGCTCTCGAGCTTCAACCGCTTTTCGGCGAGCGGAAAATCCCAGGCGTGAAGTAGAGCCTCGCGGCCCGGTGCGGCGGGAGATTCTGGTCCGGGTGTGACGTGGCCAACCCCGAAAGAAAAAACGCCGCGGTGGCGGCGCGCGACGTCGCGGCGTGATCGGCGTGTCCGGTCGGCGCTCCTTCGGGGCCGAATGTGAGAATCACGGTCGGGCGCCGGCGGCGGATGAATCCGACGACGTCGGCGACGAGAGTGGCGGCGTCGGCGCGGGCGAGCTCTCCGTCTCGATAATTGCCAAGCTCGACGGACGAGATGCCGAGGATGTTAGCGGCGTCGGCCAGCTCACGACGGCGCAGCGCTGCCAGCTCCTCGCGAGACGAAACGGGGACGCCGGCACTCTTGCCGGCGTCCCCGTCGGTCGCGCACCACAGGTGAACTTCGTGTCCGGCCGCCGCGTACTTCGCGACGATGCCGCCGACGCAGAACGTCTCGTCGTCAGGGTGCGCGAAGATGCACCCGATACTCGGCTTCTGGGACAACTATCGGCGTCGGCCGCCCAGCAGGCTCAGGATGAAGACGAACATGTTGAGCAGATCGAGATAGATCCGGACCGCGGCGACGACGTAGTCGTCGGGGCCGAACTCGCCGCTCCGCATGAAGCGCCACGTGTCGAACACGAGCAGACCGCTGAAGATCATGACACCGATGCCGGACATCCACAGGTCAGCAGCGGCGCTCTGCACGAACATGTTGATCACGAGGCAGACGAGCAGCACGATCACGCCCGTCGAGAGGAAACTCCCCCAGGCGCTGAAATCACGCCGGCTGACGAGCGCGTACAGCGACAGCGCGCCAAACGCGCTGAAGGTGAGAATTCCAGCTTGACCGACGGCACCCGGCGCGTTCCGCTCCATCAGGTACAGGAACGGCGCGAGCCAAACGCCTTCGACGAACGTGAAGAGAAGCGTGAACGCGATGTTGCGCGGGAAGCTGCGCGCGTTGGCGCGCGCCAGCCACAGCGGGGCGATCACGGCGATGAAGCTCAGGAACGGATGATAGATGACCGCCTGAAGGAGGGCTGGCTGCGTTCCCGCGAACGCGACACCGCCCATCGTGACGAGCACGCTGAGGAACACCAAGCCGTAGGTACGGCGCGCCAGCGTCGCGCGCTCGACGCCGGTCCGGACCTGAGTGGTCGCGGGGGCGGGGGCGTATGAGAAACCCATAGGTCTCGAAAACTCCGTTGGAGATCTGGCAGGAACTACGTTCGAATAATACCCCTGCCTCGACGGACGGTGCCAGCCGAGCTCCACGGGAGCCAGGCGGTCGCCGTCGGGGCGAATCGGGGCCTTAATGCGACGTCGAAACGGGCCTTGTCGTCACGGACAGAGTGCCGTTCGTCGTGCGCATCCGAACGACCCGGTTCGACGTGCCAATCTGGCCGCGCAGGCGACGCCCGGCGCGCTGCGCCTTGTCGCCGTTGATCGGCAGGTCCGTGCGCACGACGCCGTTGGTCACAGCGAGATCGAACATGCCGTCGATGTTCGGCGGCAGCTCGGCGGTGATCATGCCGTTCGTCGTGTTGAGGTGGATCGAGTCGCTCGCGGACACGTTGTCCACGGACAAGCGAACGTTCCCGTTCACGGTGGACAGCGTCATCGGTCCCGACACGTGGGCGGCGGTGACCGTGCCGTTCGTGCTCTTGGCGGTCACGCCGGATGAGACACCCTCAACGTCCACCGATCCGCTGGTCGTACGAGCGTCGACGATGACGTCGGCGGGGAGCTGCGCGACGAAATTCGCCGTGGCGTCGCTCGAGCGACGGAAGAGCGCGAACGCTTCGAGAATGCCGCCCGTGCGTCGGCCACGATAGCCGCTCTCGCCGCAACGACCGCTCCCCTTCCACATCGCGCAGACGTAGACGTCGTTGCCCTGTTGGGTCACGACGAAGTCGACGTCGCGCTCGCGGCTCCGCTTCCACGTCCGGCTGGCGGTCACCGTCGCGAGGCGACCGGCCGGAGCCTGTCGAACCGTGATGTCACCAACGCCGTCGCGAATGTGAACCGTGGACCCCGGAGGGATCTGGCTCGTCCACTCCCACGCGTGCTCGTTCGAACCGGCGTGTGAACATCCGGCGGCGAACGCCGCCAGGGCCAGGATCGACAATCCGGTTCGACTCATGAGCCCGCTCTCCTGTCGAAATGGTGCTCGCGCGACTGGAGAAGATACGGCTGCGGCGGCGGGAAAGTTACGCCGCCGGGCTCGGGCGCCTAACGCTTACGGAGCTCGACGCTTCCGTTGACGGTCTCGAGCTTCATCCGCGGGCCGCCGGGCTTGCCGAAGTGCGCGCGAAGGTGCTTTGGGTCCAGACGGCCGCTGACGGTCATCTCGAAGTTCGTGTTGAGCGAGCCGTTGACAGTCGAGAGATCGACGTCGCCGCCAAAATCTCCCGTGAACTCGACGACCACGTTGCCGTTCACCGTGGTGAAGGCCATGCGGTCGTCGGTCTCGACGTGGCCCATTCGCGCGCGGACGCTTCCGTTCGTCGTTTCGGCGTTCACCGGGCCGCCGGTCGTCGACACGTCGACCTCGCCGTTCACCGTTCCGGCGTCCACCTGCGACGTGGCGCCGTCCACGGTCACGGAGCCGTTCACCGAGTTGGCGCCGATCTTCACGCCCTTGGGAACGAGGACGTTGATCTCGACGCTCACGTCGTTCCGGTCGTTGCGGTTGCCGCGATTCCCATTGTCGTGGTAGCCGTGTTCGTCGCAGGTGGCGCGCTCGCCCCAGAGCGCGCAGATCACGACGTTCTCGCCGACCTTCTTCGCTTCGATTCGCACGGTCGCCGGATCGCCGCGGCGCCACCGCTTGGTCGCCGTGACCTGCACTTCGGATCCACTGGCCGCGCCGACCGTGACGCTGCCGTTGAGGTCGTGGACGTTGACCCAGTTTCCGGCCGCGATCGGTCCGCTCCACTTGAAGCTGTTGTCGGTCTGCTGCTGCCCCGCGGCGGGCAGCGCCAGGCTCGCGACCAATGCGAGGGATCCGAGTGCAATGCGCATGGAAACCGGGTGGACAGGTGGACGGGTGAAGAGGTGAGTGAGAACGGCCAACTACGACTTCGCCATTCGCAGTCTAAGGTCGCCGCTCACGGTGCTCACGTCGAGGCGGCGGCCCCCGTCGCCGATGCGAGCATCGACGCGGCGGCGGCTCCAGCGGTTCGAGCCGCCGAGCGTGATCGGGAAGTCGCTGTCGATGTCCCCGCTGACCGTGGTCAACGAGAGATCGGCGCCGAATCCCTTGGGCACTTCGAGCCGGATGTCGCCGCTCACGCTGTGGAACGTGAAATCGCCGCGGCCCGCGAGCTCGTCGACGCGCACGTCGATCTCGCCGCTCACCGTATTGGCACGAACGGACGTGGCGTGGAGGTGCTCGAGATGCACGTCGCCGCTCACGGCCGACGCAGTGATGTCACCGTGGGCCCCGTCGATCGAGACATCGCCGCTCACCGAGCCGGCGAAGACGGTGACGTTGGCGGGCACGGAGACCTCGAGGTCGACGCTGGCGTGGTTCCAGTTGTGGTCTCGATCGCGCGAGTGGAAGCCGCCCTCGCCGTCGCAACTGGCGTCGGGATCGTCATAGACGACGCAGACGGCGATGCCGCGCGACGACTCCTGAACGACGGCCTTGATGCGATCGGCGTCGCTGCCGCCGTGCTTGAACCCGTTCACCACGACATGGCCGTTCGTCGAGGGCGTGATCTTGACGTTGCCGTTGATGTTGTTGACGTGGACGTCGTTGCCCGCGGCAAGCGTCTTGTCCCAGTGGAAATCGGGCGTCTGTGCGGCGAGCGACGCGACAGGCGCCGCGGCGATCAAGAGGGCGGGGAAGAGTCGGCGCATGGGCGGGGGCAGGTGGAGGAGTGGACGGCGCTAGACAGCCTGACAGCTAGACAGCCAGACAGTCGGACAGGTTTGCAACCTTGATTCGATGTGCTCGATCTCGATCTACAGCCGTCCTGCTGTCCAGCCGACAAGCTGTCCAGCGATTCATCACCGCCGGGGAGTCGCGCCGTGGCCATTGGCGGCGATCGTGACGTCGCCGCTGAACGTCTCGGCTATGATGCGCGCGCCGCCGCCGCCGATCTGGAAGTTGTATTGCTTGCCCATTCCCGACCCGATGGCGTGATCACCGGGCCTGAGGGTGATGGGAAAATCGCTGTTGATGCCGCCGTTCCAGGTGGAGACGGTGAGTTGCGCGCTGGCGTCGCGCTGGACGTGCATCTCGACGTCGCCCGAGTGCGCACTGAAGTCGTAGCGCCCCGCCGCGTCGATGAGCCCGTCGAACCGCACGTCGCCGGAGGTGGTCTTGGCGCGCACCGTCTTGCCGGTCACGCCGCGTAACTCGACGTCGCCGCTCACGGTACTGACGTCGGCGTTGCCGAGCAGGTTGAAGATCTTGACGTCGCCGCTGGTGGTCACGATGTCCGCGTCGCCGGTGACGTCGCGCGCCGTGATGCTGCCGGAGAGGGTGTTGACGTCGAGGTGGCCATTGACGCCCTCGACCTCGAGGTCGCCGGAGCTCGCGTGAGCTTCGATCGTGCCGCGCGTGTCACGGATCCTCATGTCGCCCGATTGGCTGCGCGCGATGACCTGAACGCCATAGGGCACCGCGACCTCGAAATGCGACTCGCCCGAGCGATTCTGGAGGATGACGCGGTTCGGAGCCGCGTCGAGGCTGAGGTTCCCGTTGTCGCTCGTGGCGACGACGTGGATTCGCGCGTCGGAGCTGCCGGTGACGATGATATCGCCGCTCGTCGCGGTGAGCGTCACGGAGCCGGCTTTATCGAACGCGAAGGTCGTGTCGATGCGCTCGCGATCGGACCTGAGCTGGGTGCGCCGCTGGGCGTCGGCCTGGCCGGCTGACAAAGCGAGCGCGCAAAACGCGGCGAGGATCGGCGGGGGCGCGGTGCGGCGGCATCGCCGCAGGAGGTCGTGCACGGTCATCTGAGAATGCTCACGTTCCCGACGGCAGCATCGCCGCCTTGCGGAGCAGCTGGACTTTGGTGTCGAAGGCGTCGTTCAGGGATTCCATCAGGTACCGGCTCGCCGGATCGCGCCGCAGAGCGATCTTCGTCTGCGCGATCGCGTCGTCGATGATCTTGAGGTTCTTCCTCACGACGGCGACGGTGGTCGAGTCGAGGTCGGGTCGTCGCTGGTCGTAGACGACGAGCAACCGCGCGATCTCGCGATCGTAGGTCTGCTCGGCGGAAGGTTTGTTGGAGACCAGGCTGACCGGTTGACCGGTGGACCGGTGGACCGGAGACGCAGGTTGACCGGTGGACCGGTGGACCGGTGGACCGGAATCAACGGCAGGCACGACGGCGAGCGGCGACGGGACGGACGTGGGCCGTTGGACGCCGCTCGTCTGTGGTCCACCGGTCGACCGGTCCACCTGTCTACCTTCCATCCAGTGCGTCGCCGTCGCCGTGATCGCGACCAGTCCCGCGGCGGCGAGGCCGAGGACGAGCGGATTCGTCCAGCGGCGCGCGCGAACGGCCCCCGAGCCCGGAAGCGAGAGCACCGGCGCCTCGATGCGGCTGGCGATACCCGACCACAGATCGCGGCTCGGCACGAGCTCCGTCAGATTCGCGGCGTCGATACGCAGGCGACGCAGGTCGCCAAGCAGCGGCCCACAATCCTCGCAGGCCACGGCGTGCGACTCCATCGCGGCGCGCGTCGGCTCCGACACGGCTCGCTCGAGGAAATCGGCGAGATGCTCGTTGAACCGCTCACAGGTGATTGTCGGATGCGTCATCGATTCAGTGCCTCCCGCAACAGGCGCCGCGCGCGGTGCAACTGCGCTTTGGTGGCTCCCGATGTCACGCCGAGCATCTCGGCGATCTCTTCGTGCTTGTAACCTTCGACGTCGTGCAACACGAACACGCGGCGCGCGCCCGGCGGCAGTTTGGTGATCGCTTCCTCGAGGTCGAGGAGATCGCCGGGAGCGAGCGGGGACCCCACCACGCCCGGCAATGCGTCGATCCCTCCGTCGTCGTCATCCGTCTCCTCGACCCGTGACCGCTGGCGGCTGTCGGTCTTTCGCGCGTTGAGCACGACGTTCACCGTCAGCCGGTGCAGCCACGTGGAGAAGGAGCTTTCGCCGCGAAACAGGTTCAGCTTTTCCCACGCGCGGACGAAGACGTCCTGAGTCAGTTCCTCAGCGCGCGTCCGGTCACCCGTCATCCGGGCGCACAACGAAAAGACCCGGTTGACGTGGATGCGGTAGACCTGCTCGAACGCACGCCGGTCTCCAGCCGCCGCTCGCGCGACGTCCGTATCGTTGCCGCCGATTGGGCCCGACTGTGCTTCGATGATGGCCACTGCAGCCATTTGCGTGGACGCTCCATCCGTGCAGTCACTTGGACGGTGCCACGCCGAGGAAGGTTTGAACGCGGCCGGCGGTTTTGTCACCGCTGGAGGACGCCGCCGCGCGGACTGCTGTCGAGTAATCCGATGACTTCAGAAACTCTTTCGGCCCAAGCGGTTGGGCTGCCAGGCTCGAGGTCGTGCCGTTCGAACGCGCCCCATAGTGCCGCGATGGTGGCGACGCCGGCCGCGTTGCCCGCGATCACGTCGTGCACCGAGTCGCCCACGAACACCGCGTCGCGGGGATCGCAGCGGAGCCGGTGCAGTGCCAACCGTACGGGTTCCGGATCCGGCTTGTGTCGGGCCGTCGAGTCGCAGCCGACGACCGTGTCGAAGAATCGGGCGAGCTTCACGTGGGCCAGCCCTCGCATCGCGAGGTACTCGGACTTGCTCGTGACGACGGCCAACTCGTGCCCGCGGGATTGGAGGGTGGCGAGCAATTCGTGGACGCCCTCGTACGGTCTCACGAGGCGGTCGTGGTGGGCAAACTGGTGCTCGCGGTAGGCCGCGATGAGGGCGACGCGATCGGCGTCGTCTCGGGCGTAGCGGCCGAACATGGTGAACAGCGGAATCCCCACCCCTTGCAGCCATTCCCGATCGGACGGACACTCTCGCCCAAGCTTGCCGAAGGCGTATCGAGCAGAGGAGAGAATCAGCTCGATCGAGTCGAGCAGCGTTCCGTCGAGGTCGAAGAGGATGGCGGGGCGGGGCACGGACGTATGTTACTTCGAGGACAGGAACCGGGAATGCCCAGCGTCAACGTCCAGGAAGTCCGGAAGTATCTCATCCTGCTGGTCGTCGCCGTTGTGGCGCTCGATGCGGCGGTACTCGGCGTCTACTACGGAATGCACATCGCGGAGCGTCCGGCGAAGATGCAGCAGACCTTCGTCGCGGTGTGGGTGGTGCTGACGCTGCTCGTGGTCACGAGCATCATGAGAAAGCTCCGGCGGGCGAGAGTCCGGCAGTCTTGAGGGTTTCGCGGCCGCTCTGAGCCAAAAACAACAGCGCCGGACCGAGCGAGTCGGTCCGGCGCTGTCGCGTTTCGAGGAGACCTTAGTGGCCGACCTTCGTCACGTTTTCGGCCGCGGGGCCTTTGGCACCCTGGACGATGTCGAACTCCACGCGCTCGCCTTCGGCCAGCGTGCGGAAGCCACCGCCCTGAATCGCGGAATGATGGACGAAGCAGTCCTTCTGCCCGCCCTCGGGCGTGATGAAGCCATAGCCCTTCGCGTCGTTGAACCACTTCACGGTGCCGGTCGTACGTGCCATTGCTAACTCCAAAAGAAGGTGTTGTTGTGTCGTCGGAGTAGCGGGCATGCCGTACAAACCGACCCACAGGTTCGTGAACTCCCTCACGAAGGGTACGTTCTAGCGGCCAAATGGACCGTCGGCGACTCGAACGAAAAAGGGCCGTCGCGAAGTGCGAAGGCCCCAATGCGTTCCGGAACGTGTTCGCCCAAAAAACTGCCGAGTCGCTGCGCCCGAAAGTAATACCGCATGGGAAAAGGGGCAAATAGTTCTTTGTGGTCGCGGCGGGAACAATTGCCGGGTGAAGCGAACCGGTCATTGCGATTCGGCGGTCCACGGGGCCACCTGTCAACCGGTGCGCCCAGCGGATACTTTGACCCTCCCCGAGCCACCGAGCCATGCCCCCGCGCGCCGAATTCGTTCCGGTCTTCAAGGCGCTGAAGACCCTGCTCAAGCCGTACGCGCCGAGCCTCAAGACGGTCCACGACAAGGCCGACTACTACTACCTCGACACGCACACCCTCGGTGCGAACCGGAAGCCGATCATGTTCGCGGCGGCGCGGATCGGTAAGAGCTACGTCAGCTACTATCTCATGCCGGTGTACGGCGGCATGGGCGCGGCTATGTCGCCGGCGTTGAAAAAACGGATGCAGGGCAAAGCGTGCTTCAACTTCACGACGGTTGATTCCGCGCTGTTCGACGAGCTGGCCGACATCACGCGCAAGGGATACGACCAGTGGCGTGCCAAGGGATGGGTCGAATAGCGTATCTGGGCGCGGCGCCGCGTCCCCGTCCGTCGTCCCACCGACGATGATCCCGACGATCGCCGTGTTCGCGGAGCGCGCGCAGGTGCGGCCCGACGGCAAGTTGGACGTAGTCGGCGTCTACAATTGTCGCTACGCGGCGGAGCTGCCCGGAAAGCTCGACGTGACGCTCGCCGTGCGGTTCGACATCGAGCCACTCGACTACGGCGCGCGGCAGCGCATCTCCGTGCACATCGTAGACGAGGACGGCAACGAGATGGTGAATCTCACGGCGACGCCGGTGACCTTCGATTCGCCGTCGGTCGCCGGGTTGCCGCTCGCCTACGATCTCGTGGTTCCGCTGACCGTCGGCTTCCCGCGCGCCGGCACGTGGACGTTCGACGTGCGCGTCAACGATCGCGCCGTGGCGAGGGTCCCCCTGCGAGTCGAGCGACGGGACGGAGTCGGGTAAGCGGTCTGAGTCAACCGGCTTCGTGACCGCGGGTCCCGCCTGCGTGCTCGAGGAGACGACTCCCTTCGATCTGCGTCGCACGCACGTCGTCCTCCTGCTCGTACATCAGCCGAATCTCGACTTCGCCCTCCCAACTCGGCCAGTGAATCCGGTGCAGCTCCATGAACTTGCGGGCTTCCTCGAGCGCTTCCTGCTTCGAGGCGAGGTTGAGGATCGTGAAGCCGCCGATCACTTCCTTCGCTTCGGTGAATGGCCCGTCGGTCGTCACCAGCTTCCCCTTGCTGCTGCGAATTCGCGCGCCGTCGGACGTTGGCTTGAGACCGCCGAACGACACCAACTTGCCGCTCTTCGTGTCTTGCTCAATCAGCCTGTCGATGGCTTCGCCGAGCGAAGCCGGCGGCGGGCCGGACGCCGCCAAGTTCTCGGGTCCAGTCACAATCATCATGTAGCGCATCTCGGATTCTCCAATCGGTTGAACATGGCAAAGGTCGACGGGGGGGCCCTCGTGTCGCCTTCTTACCCTTACGTCGAACGACAGTGGCTGAAATCGACAACCGGGGAGTGGAAGCTTCAATGACGTCGTCGGCGTGATCCAGGCTGAACAGGACCTCGAGCGAGCAAAGCGCCAGATCGAGCGCTTCGTCGGCGCCGCCAACTTCGCCGTGGGACTGCTCCTGACCTTCGGCGGGCTTATCCTCGCGATGTACTGGCACGCGGAGGCGGGACACGTGTCGCGCCTCCGCGCCTACTATTTGTACACGGGCTGGGCATTCGGCACGCTGCAGATCCTCGCCGGAACGGCGATGCGCGGCCGATGGCCGACGCGGTGGATCCTCGAGCTGGTGCCGCTGGCGGTCCCGGTGGTCTCCTCGCAGTACTTCCTGCTCCACTTCATTCGACAACTGTGAAGCCTGGTTCGGTCTTCAAGCTCATCCTGGGTCTCGTGCTCGTCGGGCTCGGGTCGTTCGTCGCCGTGCGGCCGCTCTGGGCTCCGCGCTCGACCGTGACGCCGTCGCGATTCCTCGACGTGACGTTCGCCGCGGTCTTCATCCTGCGCGGGATCGTCAACGTTCGGTCGGCGATGCGCGCATCTAGATCTTGATGGCATTCTTCAAACGAAAAGAGAAGGCGCCGGCCGAGTCGGCGCGGCTCGACTGGAAGCTGATGGAGCGCGGAGCGGTGGCGCTCTACCACAAGACGTCGATTCTGTCGGCGGACATCGGCTGGTTCCGGCAGGAGCGCTACGTCATCCGCGAGCTCGAGGCCGCAGGGTGGCGCACCCCACAGGCGTTTCACGACGACGCGAAGCGCGTGCTCGGCTTTCCGCAACACTACGCGCCGAATCTCATGGCGTGGGTCGACTGCCTCGGCGAGCTGCCCGTGCCGGATGAAGGCGGCCTCGTGATCGTGTTTCGCGGCTACGACGCCTTCGCCCGGTCGCAGCCGCATCTCGCACAGACGATTCTCGACAGCATCGAGTCCACGTCGCGGCGGTTTCTGCTGACGGGACGCCGGCTGCTGGCGCTCGTGCAGTCGAACGACGCGCGCATTCGGTTCGAGCGAGTGGGCGCGATGCCCGTGACCTGGAATCCCCGGGAGTGGCTCGACGCCGATCGCGAGGGGAGGCTCGGTGACTGAGGTAAGCAGGGTGGCAGGTCCTGCCCTGGTGGGCCATCTTTTTGCCGAGCGCGCAGACGCGCGTTCGGTGGAAGTCCAAATCGCGCCACTCACCCGCAACTGAGGCTTCATGCGTCACGCCTACATGTACAACGGGTCGTTCGAGTCGAACTACTCGCATCTTCGGCCTGGTGCGACGACCTATCGCACGACCGAGGGCGACGAGCGCCCGCTGCCTCAATGGCCGCCGAAGATCGACGGCATCCGCGTGAGCTACATGGAAAAGAGCGGCAAGAAGTTCTTCGCCGTTCGCGTGCAATATGCCGGGCACGACCTGGTGCTGGAGAACCCGGTACACATCGACCCGATGCGGCACATGAACAACCGGCGGTTCTCGGCCGAACCGACACAGGTGGACGACGAGGCCGCGTCGGCACTCCTGGATGAGATCATCCGCGAGAATCCCGATAAGCAGGCCGAGCTGGCGATGATGATCAACGGGATCAACCAGATCCGCCGGGCGGCGAGGCCCAAAGGCGAGTCCTGAGGGGACTTGGCGCGCATCCGGGGCGCCCAAATAGCGGTTGAACTCCCTGATAGACGCCGAATTCGCTAGATTGCGGGAATCAAATGACCCCCGATAACCCGGAAAAGATGGACAGCTCAACTGCCCTGTCGATATATCGGCAGGAGAAGGAGCGCGCCCTGGCAGAGCGCCGGATTTCGCACTCCCAGTTGATGCAGGAGGCGAAGGACGCGTTTGCCAAGATGTTGGCTGACGCACAGTTGGCTCGAAAGGGAGGGCGCCCGCGGACGAATCCGCTGCCCCCTGGAGCCGTCGTGAAGGCGGCGGCCCCCGCGGTCGCCGCGCCGGCAAAGAAGCCGACTGCGGAAAAGGTGGCGAAGCCCAAAGCCCCGCCGCGAGCCGCCGCGCCGAAACACGCCCCGGCAAAAAAGGGCCCGGCTCGAAAAGCCGCGAGCGCGAAAACCGCGCGACCGGCCGCGCACGCCAAGACGAAAGCCAAGGGGGGCGCGAAGACGGCGGGCGCCAGGACGACAAAGCCTGCCGCGCGAGGCAAAGCAACGAAGAAGCGCTAGCCAGCTGGACCGATGCGCGTTCACCGCGTCGTCATCGGTCTCATCGCAGGATTGATCGTCGGAAGCGCGATCGGCTCGTCGGCGAGCCCGGTCGCGCTTCGCGTTGTTGGGTTCATCGAGCCGATCGGCCAGCTGTGGCTCAACGCGATCCGGATGACGGTGTTGCCGCTCGTCGTCTCGATGTTGTTCGTCGGCGTGGCGAGCGCGAAGCACGAAGACGGAATGGGTCGCATAGCGATCGCGACGTTGGCCGCGTATTTCGGGCTGCTCGTTTTGGCGGCCGCGTTCGCGCTCCTGATCGCGCCGCCGCTGATCAGGGACATGCATCTGTCGCCGCCGGCCGCGGACAGCCTTCGGATTTCCGCCGGCGCCGCGGCCGAGCAGACGGCAACGAAGGTGAGCCAGCTGCCAGGATTCACTGCGTGGCTGACGTCGCTCGTTCCAACCAACGCGATGAAGTCCGCCGCCGACGGCGCGATGCTGCCGCTCATCGTGTTCACGCTGCTCTTCGCTCTGGCCGCGCGGCGAATCGACGCGCCGCTCCGACAGTCGCTGGTCGACGTCTTCAGCGCCATCGCCGGCGCGACGCGCGCGATCGTGGACTGGGTGATCGCCGCCGCGCCGATCGGCGTGTTCGCGCTGGTCCTGGCGACGGCGAGTCGCGTGGGAACGTCGCTGATCGGCGCGATGGTGTACTATGTCCTCGCGTACTCCGCGGCCGTGGCGCTGTTCGCGTTGCTGGTCTACCCGATCGCCGCCTTTGCGGGGCGAATTCCGCTCCCGCGCTTCACCCGCGCCGTGCTTCCCGCGCAGACGGTCGCGCTGAGCTCGAGCTCGTCGCTCGCGTCGCTGCCGGCGCTGATCGAGGGAGCGCAATCGCTCGAGATGCCCCCGCCGATCACCGGATTCGTGCTCCCACTCTCGGTCTCGGTGTTCAAGGCGACGACGCCGATCGTCTGGCTCATCGGCACGCTCTTTCTCGCCAAGCTCGATGGGATCGCGCTCGGCACCGGCGCGATCGTGACGATCGCGCTCAGTTCGGTGTTGCTCAGCCTGACGATTCCAGGGGTGCCGCAGGGGGGAATGCTCATGCTGGCGACGGTGATCTCGTCGTTCGGCGTGCCGGCGGCGGGCGCCGCGCTGCTGATCGGCGCGGACACGATTCCCGATCTCTTCGCGACGGCGGCGAACGTGACGAGCGATCTCGCGGCCGCGGTGATCGTCGCCGGCCGCCGGCCAGGGGCGGAGGAACATGAAGTTGCGGAGACGCCGGCCGACGCGGCATCATCTGACGATGCGTGAGCTCGTCGTGCTGGCCGCCGCGGCTGTCGTCGCTTCCTGCTCCGGCTCCGAGAACGCGAAATCGGATGCGGCGGCGACGGGACAGGGCCGGGATTCGACCGCCCCCAAGGCTGTCGCCGCGACGCTGGGGAATTCCCCGTGTCCGGCGACCGGGCTGTGGGCACAGTGCGCGGTGCTGTACCGGCTCGAGCGCGCCGGATTGGCGCCGCACCTCGACTCGACCGGAAAGGCCGAAGAGAAATCGATCGGGGGGAGGGGGCGGCGCCGCGACGAGCTTCGTGGTGAAGATCGGCAGGTTGGCGCGTCTCGAGGTGTTCCTCTATCCGGATTCCGCGGCGCGCATCGCCGACGAGTCGCATCTCGATCGCCAGCAATTCGTCGGGGCGACGCAGGAGCAGACGATCAAGCGCGAGCGAACGCTGATCGAGAACGGCAACCTCGTTGGTCTGCTGACGAGCCTGAACTCGCACCAGCGCGAGCGGGTGTCCGACGCGCTCACCGCGGGTCCACCGCAACCGGCGACACGGTGACCGCGTCGCGTCGTCGCGCGGAAGCACGCCGATCGTTGGCGGCAGCCGCCGTCGCCGCGTTGGTGATCGCCGCCGGCGCCTGCTCGCACGGCTTCGGTCGCCATGCGAATACCGATCTCGACGTCGCGGTCCCCGATAGTTTCGTCGTCCGGTTCGAGACCAGTCGCGGCGCGTTCGACGTCATGGCGCGCAAGGCCTGGGCGCCGAACGGCGCCGATCGGCTCTACACGCTGGTGCGAGACCGGTACTACGACGGCGCGCGGTTCTTTCGCGTCGTGAAGGATTTCGTCGCGCAGTTCGGGCTCGCGGCGGATCCGCGGCGAACGGCGGCGTGGCGAGTACGCGCGATCGCCGACGAGCCCGTGCACCATACCAACTCGCGCGGCACGATCTCGTACGCGCGCGGCGGGCCGGGCACGCGCACGACGCAGCTCTACATCAATCTCAAGGACAACGCTCGGCTGGACACGCTGAACGGCTTCGGGTTTCCGCCGGTCGCCGAAGTGATCGCGGGAATGAACGTCGTCGATTCGCTGTACTCCGGGTACGGCGAAGCGGCGCGGCCGGGTGGGCGCGGCCAGGGTCCCTCGCAGGACTCGATCAGCCGGCAGGGAAACGCGTATCTGACTCGGGGATTTCCCAAGCTCGACTACGTCAAATCGGCGCGCGTGACGCGTGAGTGGCGCGCGCCCAACGCCGCCGCCCGATGACCGCCGTCGAGCCCGAAGCGCCGGCATCGCTCGCCGCCGAAGAATCGAGCGTCGAAGCGAAGAGCGCGTCGCTCAAGAAAGAGCTCGGGCTTCGCGACCTCGTGCTGCAGCAGATCGTGTACGTCGTCGGCACGATCTGGGTGGGAACGGCGGCGAAGCTCGGACATTCGCAGCTCGTGTTCTGGCTCGCCGCGATGGCGTTCTTCTATCTCCCGCAGGCGGCGGTGGTCATCGCGCTGTCGAAGCGGATGCCGCTCGAGGGCGGGCTCTATCAATGGGCGCGTCTCGGACTCGGCGAGTTGGCCGCGTTCATGGTGGTGTGGAATCTCTGGCTGTATGCGGTGGTCTTCCTCGCCACGGTCGGCTTGCTGTTGGGAACGAATCTGTCGTACGTCGTCGGCCCCAAGGGCGCGTGGCTGGCCACGAACAAGACCTTCATCATGCTGCTGAACGCCGGCATGATCGCGGGCTTGATGACGCTCGCCGCGCGCGGCCTGGCCGTGAGCAAGTGGCTGCACAACACGGGCAGTGTGATGCTGATGCTCTCTTTCGTCGTGTTGATCGCGCTGCCGTTCGTGCACATGGCGCGCGGCACGCTGCCCGACTATCACCCGTTCGCGGTCGCACTGCCGGCGCTATCGCTCTTCAGCCTCAACGTGTTCGGCAAGATGGCCGTCGGTGCGCTGAGCGGGTTCGAGTACGTCGCCGTGCTCGCCGGGGAGACGAAGGACGCCGCTCGTTCGATCGGCCGCGCGACGCTGATCGCCGCGCCGGTGATCGCGGCGATGTTCATTCTCGGAACGAGCGCCGTATTGGCGTTCGTCCCGGTCGACCGGATCAACCTCATCGGGCCGATTCCGCAGGTGTTCAGCATCGGCTTCGGCGCGAGCGCGATCGGATCGCTCATGGCGGGAGTCGCGATTCTCCTTCTCACCGGCCGCTCGGTGGCGAACTTCAGCATCGTGTTCACGGCGACGTCGCGAATGCCGATGGTCGCCGGGTGGAACAGCCTCCTTCCGGCGTGGTTTACCACGCTCCATCCCAAGTACCGGACGCCCGTGAATTCGATTCTCTTCGTCGGACTCGTGGCTCTGGTGTTCGGTGCGGCCGGGATCGCCGGCGTCGGCGAGCAGGAAGCGTTTCAACTGCTCGACAACGCCGCGGGCATCTTCTACGGGTTGACGTACCTCGTGCTGTTCGCGATTCCCGTCGTCGCATTTCGGGGAACCGACGCGCGCTTGCCGCTGTGGCTGCGCGTGGTGTCGGTGTCCGGCTTCGCGGTCACGCTGTTGTACGTGGTGCTGTCCATCTTTCCGATCATCGACGTCGCGAGTTGGCTGAGCTTCGCGCTCAAGATCTCGGCTGTGGTGATCGGCTTGAACATCGTCGGCGCGGCGCTGTTCTTCGCCGAGCGCCGGCGACGCGAATCGGCGATCGCGAGGTCGGGCGAATGAAGCGCGGCGGCTTGGCGATCGCGGCCATCGTGCTTTCCGGAGCGAGACTCACCGGCGCGCAGGCGCCGACGGACAGCGTGCGCTGCGATTCGATCGTGGCCAGCACGGCCGGGGTGGTCGACTCGGTTGCGGCCGTGGTTTTCGTGTCCGCGGTGGAGATTGGCGGCGACCGGATGACGTACGAGCAGCGCGACCTGATCGAGTCGCGCGTCGCGCGAGCCTTCGTGCCGCCGTCGCCGTTCGGGCTATCGGTGTTCGAGGGACCGGCGCTGGCCAGGGCTCTGCGGATTTCGCCCGGCGCCGACACCATCGGCATCCCGCGAGGCGCGAGTATCTCGGGGACTTATCGAATCGAAGTGACCGAAAGCGGCGCGGTGAGCGAGGCGGCGGTGCTGCGCTCGTCGCTCATGCGCGGACTCGATTCGGCCATGGTGAGGGCGATTCGCGCGGCGGCGAAGATCGGGACGGCATTCCGGCCCGTTTCGGGGGATCGCTGGCGTCTCGAAATTCGGATCAGCGGCGACTCCGTCGACGGTGCGCGGCGTTTGGCCCAAGGAACGTTCCCCCGGATGCGCGTTCGCGACGCGGCGCCGGCGTCGAAGGAGCGGCCGGCGTTTCCCGAGGACGCGCGAGCCGACAGCCTCGATCACGGCGAGGT
Source organism: uncultured Gemmatimonadaceae bacterium (assembly GCA_963736315.1). Taxonomy (GTDB): domain Bacteria; phylum Gemmatimonadota; class Gemmatimonadetes; order Gemmatimonadales; family Gemmatimonadaceae; genus JAQBQB01. The sequence continues at coordinate 2,217,793 of CAVTOB010000003.1, forward strand.
CGTGCTGCGATTCGTCGTGGACCGCGACGGCGCGCCCGCGTTCGAGACGGTGGAGCTGGTGCGCTCGGCGGACGTGTCGTTCGTCCGGGCGGCACTCCGCGCGCTGGCGAGCCAAAAATTCCGACCGGCGACGATCGGCGGTTGTCCCGTGGCCCAGGTCATCGAGTTTCCGTTCATCTTCGACGACACGGAGCGACCTCCGCCGCGCGCTCCGTGAACCGCCTCGAAGGCATTGACGCTGCGGAGCGTCGGCAGTCCATTTCCCGCGCGATTCGGACGCTTCTCGCGATACATTCAGGCTCGGTGGTTTCCTTCTCCTTTCAACCCATCGGAACTCCATGGCGCATGCACCGCTCCCGCTCCTTCACCGCGGCTTCGGTGAAACGCAGCGGCGCGACGCATGGTGGCTTCAGCCCCTCGTCGTTTTCACACTTCTGGGCGGCTTCGTCGTGTACGCGACGTGGGCCGCATTCCAAAACGCTCACTACACGTACGGCCCGTATCTCTCGCCGTTCTATTCGCCCGAGATCTTCGGCGATTCGCCGCACGCGTGGTTCGGGGCCAAGCCGGGATGGTGGCCGGCGTTCGCGCCGTTTTCTCCGGCGCTGATCATCCTGCCGTTCCCGGGCCTCTTCCGGGTGACCTGCTACTACTATCGCGGCGCGTACTACAAGGCGTTCTGGGCCGATCCGCCGAACTGCGCGGTGGGCGAGCCGCGGAAGAGCTATCTGGGAGAGCGATCCTTCCCGCTCATCATCCAGAACGTCCATCGCTACTTCCTATATATCGCGGTGTTGTTCCTGTTCTTCCTTGCCCGCGACGTGTGGGAGGCGCTCTGGTTCAGCGACGGAGCGGGAGGCGTGAAGTTCGGCATCGGCGTCGGGACGCTGGTGCTCGCGCTCAACGTGTCGCTTCTCACCTGCTACACGCTCGGCTGCCACTCGATGCGGCACATCGTCGGCGGATTCCTCGACCAGCTGTCGCGTCATCCGGTGCGCAAGGCGGCCTACGACTGCTCGAGCTGTCTCAACCGGTGGCACATGAAGTGGGCGTGGATGAGCCTCATCGGCGTGGCGTTCTCGGATCTCTACGTGCGCATGTGCTCGATGGGCATATGGCACGACTGGAGAATTTTGTGATGCGCGCCTCGATCGAGCGAGGCGCGCCGCGATGAGCGAAATCCAGACAATCGAACACGACGTGTTGGTGATCGGCGCCGGCGGCGCCGGTCTCCGCGCGGCCATCGAAGCGTCGGCGAACGGCGCGCGCGTCGGTCTCGTCTGCAAGTCGCTGCTCGGCAAGGCGCACACGGTGATGGCCGAGGGCGGCATGGCGGCGGCGATGGGGAACGTAGACGACCGCGACAACTGGCGCGTCCACTTCGCCGACACCATGCGCGGCGGGCAGTACGTGAACAACTGGCGGATGGCCGAGCTGCACGCGCAGGAAGCGCCGGAGCGTGTGAAGGAGCTCGAGGCATGGGGCGCGCTGTTCGACCGCACGCCGGACGGACGAATCCTCCAGCGCAACTTCGGCGGGCACCGCTATCCGCGGCTCGCGCACGTCGGCGACCGAACGGGGCTCGAGCTGATTCGCACGCTGCAGGATCACGGCGTACACCAGGGCGTGGACGTGCACATGGAGTGCACGGTCGTCACGCTGCTCAAGGACGGCGAGCGAGTCGTCGGCGCGTTCGCGTACGATCGCGAGCGTGGGCGGTTCAAGGTCTTCAAGTCGAAGGCCGTCGTGCTGGCGACCGGCGGCGTGGGCCGCGCGTTCAAGATCACGTCGAACAGCTGGGAGTACACGGGCGACGGACACTCGCTCGCCTATCACGCCGGCGCCGCGCTCCAGGACATGGAGTTCGTGCAGTTCCATCCCACCGGGATGATCTGGCCGCCGAGCGTGCGCGGGATTCTCGTGACGGAAGGCGTGCGCGGCGAAGGCGGCGTGCTCAAGAATCGCGACGGCAAGCGGTTCATGTTCGAGAACATTCCCGACAACTACAAGGCCCAGACGGCCGACACTCCTGAGGAAGGCTGGAAGTACACGCAGGGCGACAAGAATTCGCGGCGTCCGCCGGAGCTGCTGACGCGCGACCACGTGGCGCGGATGATCGTGCGCGAAGTTCGCGAGGGCCGCGGGTCGCCGCACGGGGGGGTGTTCCTCGACATTTCATGGATCAAAGAGAAGTTGCCCAATTCAGAGGAGCACATCAAACGCAAGCTGCCGAGCATGTACCACCAGTTCATGCAGCTCGCGGGGATCGACATCACGAAGGAGCCGATGGAGATCGGCCCGACGACGCACTACATCATGGGCGGCATCCGCGTGGACGGCGACACGCAGATGTCCACCGTGGCAGGGCTGTTCGCGGCCGGCGAATGCGGCGCCGGATTGCACGGCGCGAACCGGCTCGGCGGAAATTCGCTGTCGGACCTCATCGTCTTCGGCAAGCGAGCCGGCGAGTACGCGGCCAAGTTCGCGAAGTCGAACGGCGCCGTGTCGATCGATGCGAACCAGGTTGCCGCCGCCGAGCACGCGGCTCTCGCTCCGTTCGAGCGCGGCGGCGGAGGAGAAGGGCCGTATCAGGTGCAGGAAGCGCTGCAGGAGATCATGCAGGACAACGTGAACATCGTGCGGGCGCAGGAACAGATGGAATTCGCGCTCAAGATGCTCGGCGATCTCAAGCGGCGCGCCGACGCCGTGCGCGTGCCGGGGAACCGCGAGTACAACCCCGGTTGGCACACCGCGCTCGACCTCAACCACCTGCTCACCGTGTCCGAAGCGATCACGCGTTGCGCGATCGAGCGGAAGGAGAGCCGCGGCGGCCATTTCCGCGACGACTATCCAGACAAGGATCCGGCGTACGGGACGTTCAACTTGATCGTGCGCAAGAGTCGCGACGGCCAGATGGAACTGTCGCGCGAACCAATCCCACCGATGCCCGACAACCTCAAGGCCGTGATCGAGGAGATGAAATAGATGGCGTCGACCGTCAGTGAAACGAAACCCAAAGACGCGTTTACCGCCGCTCAGGCGGCGCAGGACGCGGCGGCGAAGCACGACGTCCGCACGTTCAAGATCTGGCGCGGCGAGAAAGGGCGGGGCGACTTCGTCGAATACAAGCAGGACGTCGTCGAGGGAATGGTGGTGCTCGACGCCGTGCACGAGATCCAGGCGTCGCAGGCCAACGACCTCGCCTGCCGCTGGAACTGCAAGGCCGGCAAGTGCGGGTCGTGCTCGGCCGAGATCAACGGCATGCCGAAGCTGATGTGCATGACGCGGTTGTCGGATCTCGACGCGGCGAAGCCGGTGACGATCGAGCCGATGCGCGCTTTTCCGCACGTACGCGACTTGGTGACGGACGTGTCGTGGAATTACGAGGTGAAGAAGAAGATCCAGCGGTTCACGCCGCGCCCGCCGGATGCCGTCGACGGCACGTGGCGAATGGATCAGAAGGACGTCGACCGCGTGCAGGAATTCCGGAAGTGCATCGAGTGCTTTTTGTGCCAGGACGTGTGCCACGTCCTCCGCGACCACCAGAAGCACGACGAATTCATCGGCCCGCGCTTCCTGGTGTACGCCGCGGCGCTCGAGATGCACCCGCTCGACGTCGCCGACCGCGTGCCCGCGCTGCGCAAAGAGCACGGCATCGGCTACTGCAACATCACCAAGTGTTGCACCAAGGTCTGCCCCGAGCACATCACGATCACCGACAACGCGATCATTCCGCTCAAGGAGCGCGTGGTCGACGAGTTCTTCGACCCGATCGGCAAGCTGGTGAAGATCTATAGTAGGCGTCGGCGCGCAGAGGCTTAGCGGTCGGCGACGGGGCGGGGTCGCACGAGCGTGTCGTTTGCTCGGAGGTGACTCGCATGGTTGGAGCCGCACGCGGCCTGCGCCGCTCTCCCGGATTCGCGATCACGGCTGTGTCGGCGCTCGCGCTCGGCATCGGCCTCGCCACGGCGGTGTTCACGGCGGCGAATACGCTTCTCGTCAGGCGCCTGCCCGTCGCGGACCAGGATCGCGTGGTGATGCTCTCCGGAGAATCGCGCGATCGAAAGGTGCAGAACTGGCCCTTGTCGTACGCCGACGCGCGCGAGTTCGCCGCGCACAGCCGATCGCTCGCCCGCGCCGGGCTTTTCGTCTTTCCGGGCACGATACACGTCCCGGTCGACGTGGGCGGGTCGACGGAACGGTACGGTTTTGCGCTCGTTTCGGGCGACTTCTTCGACGTCCTGGGGGCGACGCCGGTGCTCGGCCGGGCGCTGCGTCGCGAGGACGACGTTGTCGGTGCCTCGCCCGCCATCGTGCTGAGCTATCGCGCGTGGCAGGACCGCTTCGGCGGGGCGCCGGACGTCCTCGGCCGCTCGGTCGTGGCCCAGGTGAACGACGAGAATTTCAAGATCGTCGGCGTGATGCCGCAGGGTCTCGATTTTCCTCGGGGCGTCGACGCGTGGAGCGCCGAGCGCGCCACCGTTCCCGGTGGGGACATGACGAACGTGGAGATCGACATGGTGGGTCGGTTGGCACCGACTGCGACTGTTGGTGCCGCCGCCGACGAGCTGACCGCGTTCTTCGCTCAGTCGGCCGGGTCCAAACGCATGTTGCACGGCGCAGCGCGCGCGTTGCCGCAGATCGTCGTCGGCGACGTTCGCGCGGCGATCGTCGCGTTCGTGGCGGCAGTCGGGTTGCTCCTGTTGATCACCTGTATCAACGTCGCCAACCTGCTGCTGGTCCGTGGGGTCGGTCGCGCCAAGGAAATGGCGGTGCGCTCGGCGCTCGGCGCAAACCGCGCGCGGCTGGTGGTCCATCTCCTCGGCGAATCGTCGCTGTTGGCGATCGGCGGCGGCGCGCTCGGCGCGCTGGTGGCGGGGGGCGCTCTTCGCGTGTTCGTCGCGCTCGCCCCGCCCGGATTTCCACGCCTCGACGAGCTCCACGTCGATGGGGCGGCGCTGGCGTCCAGCGCGCTGGTGACGATCGGGGCGATGCTCTTGTTCGCGATGGCTCCGGCGTTCCTCATCTCCGGCGTCGACGTCGTCGAGGTTTTGCACTCCGGCCACCGCCACGGCGACAACCGGCGCTTCCGCCGGATTTCCGACGTGCTCGTGACCGGCCAGGTTGCGCTGTCCGTCGTCGTGTTGTCGGCGGCGGCGCTGGTCGCGCGCAGCCTGATCAACCTCGAGCGGGCGAATCTGTCGCTCGAATCGTCGCGCGTGTTGATCGCTGAATTGTCGGTTCGCTACCGCTACTACGACACGGCCCCGAAACAGCTCGCGGCGATCGAGCGGCTGCTGCCGGCGATCGCGGCGAGTCCGGGTGTTCGCTCCGTATCTCCCGTCGTCGCGCCGCCGTTTTCCGTCATCGCCTGGGACGGAGTTCCGCGTCCCGAAGGGCAATCCGCGCTCGAGGCGAAGAACAATCCGGTGCTCAACATGGAGCTGGTGGCGCCGTCCTACTTCGCCACATTCCGGATTCCCGTATTGCAAGGGCGAGCTTTCTCGACCGACGACCGGCGCGGGTCCACGCCCGTCGTGATGCTCAGTGAATCCGCGGCGCGGACCTATTGGCCGGGCCAGAATCCGATCGGCCGCCGGCTGGTGGCGATGGGCTCCAAGGTGGACTCCATGTCGACAGTCGTCGGCGTCGTACCCGACACGCGCTACCGCGATCTGCGCACCGCTCGCCCGACCATCTACTTCCCGCTCGCGCAATCGGCGTTTCCGTTCGCGCCGACGTCGCTCGCCATCAGCACGGCCGGCGACCCCGCGTCGATCGTTCCATCGCTCCGACGCGTGCTCAGCGAGGTGGCGCCGGGAATGTCTCTCGTTCGCGCCGCGCCGTTCGACGCGTACCTGTCAGGGCCCTTGGCGCAGCCTCGCCTCGATGCGACGCTGCTGTTCGTGTTCGCCGCCGCCGCGGTGCTCTTGTCGGCCGTCGGATTGTTCGGAGTGCTCGCGACATCGGTGCGTCAGCGGACGCGCGAAATCGGTGTCCGGCTCGCCCTCGGCGCGTCGCCCGGGGGCGTGGCGGCTATGGTCCTTCGTCGCGCGCTCGTCATCGGCTCTGTCGGGGTGGCGTCGGGTCTCGCCATCGTCCTGCTGACGAATCATTGGGTCGCGTCACTGTTGTTCGGCGTGAGCTCCACGGACACCACGACGCTCGCGGTGGTGGCTGTTTTCGTCCTGGGAGTAGCCGGACTCGCCGCCCTCCTCCCCGCGCGGCTCAGTGCGAGCGTGGACCCCGTCGTCGCGCTCCGGGCGGAATGAACGCCGACTTCGACTTGCCTAGCTGATCCAGTTTCCGACGACGCGCACGAGGAACCAGAGGGCAATCACGACCGCGGACAAGATGGCGACGATCACGGCGGCGGCTTCCACGGATCGCCAGCCCCACCTCGCTGGTGATCCGACTGTCTCAGGAGCCGCGAGCTCGCGATCGCCGATCCCCCAGATGCCGAAAGCGGCGACGAGCAGCGGGATCGCGGTGACCGGCCACCAGCGGAGCGTCCAACCCGGACGAGCGAGCGCGACAACGATGCTCGCGATGACGGTAACGGGCAACAACGCCGCGCAAACGGCGAGCTGTGTGTCCGTCGCTCGGCGCGCTGAGCGCCGCCAGAGGTCCGCGAGCGATGGCTCGACGCGAGGCGCGGTCATACCTTAGAGATGGCTCAATGCGCGGCCGTGCGCTACCCGACTCGCTGACTCTGACTCGTGCAACTCAAGCCGATCACCCGCGAAGGCATTCCCGCCGCCCTGGAAAAGGCGGAACGGTATCGGCTGCTCAACGAGTCGTCGGCCGCCGAGAGCATTTGCCTGGACGTCCTGGCCATCGACCCGACGAACCAGGAAGCGCTGATCTCGCTGCTGCTCTCGATCACCGACCAGTTCGCCGAGGATATGGCCGGCGGCGTGCGCCGCGCGCGCGAGGTGGTGCCGCGTCTCGACGACGAGTACGAGCGCCTGTACTACGCGGGGATCATCTGCGAACGCCGCGCGCGGGCGCAGCTGCACCGCGGGGCGCTCGGGGCATCGCAGGTGGCGGCGGAATGGTTTCGCGAAGCGATGACGTGGTACGAGAAAGCCGAGAAGATGCGCCCCGCCGGCAACGACGAGGCGATTCTGCGCTGGAACACGTGCGCCCGGATGCTCGAGCAACACGAGCGGCCGCGCGGGCACTCGGAGTACGAGCCCGCCCTCGAGGACTGACCCGATCTCGGCGCGCTAGAAGGTGACCGACTTCGGCGTGTAGGGGGCTTCGAGGTCGACGACCTCTTCGGCGGTCAGCTTCACGTCGAGCGCCGCGAGCGCCTCCTCGAGATGCTCGAGACGCGTGGCGCCGATGATCGGCGCGGTGACGTCGGGCTTGGAAAGCACCCAGGCGAGCGCCACCTGCGCCATGGAGATGCCGCGGTCCTTCGCGATTCTCTCGACCACGTCGACGATCTCCCAATCGGCCTTCGCGTAGAGCCGGTCGGCGTGCACGTCGGTGTCCGAGCGAACCGTCGAGCCTTTGGTCTTCGCGCGGGGGCGCGTCAACACGCCGCGAGCGAGCGGCGACCAGGGAATGAGTCCGAGCCCCTCGGCGTGGCAAAGCGGAATCATCTCTCGCTCTTCTTCGCGATACAGCAGGTTGTACTGCGGCTGCATCGAGATGAATCGCGCCCACCCGTTGCGTTCCGAGATGCTGAGCGAGCGCATAAGCTCCCACGCGTACCCGGAGCTGGCGCCGATGTAGCGCACCTTGCCCTGACGGACGAGTTGCTCGAGCGCGCCGAGCGTCTCCTCGATCGGCACCGCGTGGTCGAAGCGATGGATCTGATAGAGGTCGATGGTCTCGACGCCGAGCCGCTGCAGGCTGCCCTCACACGACTGGACGATGTGCTTGCGCGACAGGCCTTGCCTGTTGGGCGCGTCGCTCATCGGCCAGAACACCTTCGTCGCGATGACGATCTCGTCGAGATTCGCCATCGCTCGCAACGCGCGCCCCGTGACTTCCTCGCTCATGCCGAGCGAGTACATGTCGGCCGTGTCGAAGAAGTTGAAGCCTTTGTCGAGCGCGAGTCTGATGAACGGCTGCGCCTCGCCTTCGTCGAGCACCCACGTGCGCCAACGCGGATCGCCGTAGGTCATGCAGCCGAGGCACAGCCGGGAGACGGTGAGGCCTGTGTTGCCGAGCGTCGTGTATTGCATTCGGGGCGTCGAGGTGAGAGAGCGGAACCGCGGCGCAAAGGTAGCTCGCCCAGACGCAACCTTCACGCCTGGCGGCGTAAAGCGTGAAGCCGCCGCAACCTGTCAGCCCGGTGACCCGACGAGGAGGATGAGCGCGAGCACGTGGCCGCGGTCTGTGTCGCGGAGCCGCGAGGCCTGGGGTCGAGCATGAAGCTCACCGAACGCCGCGATGGAGCGGAGCCACGCTTCGTCGGGCAGGTCGGACGCCACGAGCGAATCGAGAACGCGCTCCGCGCCCTCGGCGAGCGGCGCGACCGCGGCCGATCGCGCGGCGTGGGCCAATGGCGCCAAGAGCGCGCGCCGGTGCCGCGGGGCGCGGGACAACGCTCGCGCGACGCGAACGAGCGCGACCCGGCGGGCACGCGACGCGGTGATGACCGGCAGCGCGACGGCGGCCGCGCCGAATCGCGCGTCGAGCCAGCGGTCGATTCGTACAATCGCCGCGTCGAACGCCGTGTCGTCGACGGCGAGACTCGACCCGCGAGCGGCTCTGAGCGCCGCGTCGACGGTGGCGGGTGACGCGTCGACACCAGCGCCCATGTCGGCGATCAGCCGCGGACCACCCGGTTGGACGACGAGCGCGATCGTGCCATCGACGTCACTCGCGAGCGCGGCGACCGTCGGTATGGAGGAGACGTCACCACCGGACGCCGGCGTCGCGCCGTGCTCGATCCATGAACGAAGCCGCCCACGGACGTCGCTCGCGGCTTCGGCGGCGCCGCGACGCTCAATGGCGAGAGGAACGAGCGACGGAAGAATGTGCCCGGCCACGCCGATCGTCCGCTGCGCGATGCGAAGTTTGTCGCGCAGCCGCTCGTCGATGCGCAGCAAACGTTCGGCGGACGCCGGCGGAGCGAGCGCGTACACGGTGACGACATGGTGGCGCGAGCCGAGTCGGCGCACGCGTCCGACGCGCTGGTCGAGTCGTGCCGGGTTCCACGGGTAGTCGAGGTGCACGACCACCGACGCTTCCTGGAGATTGAGCCCTTCACTCAGCACGTCGGTGGTGATGAGCAAGTCGATCCGTTCGGCGCGCGGCGTCTCGCGGCCCGTGGCGCCGCGCGGCGCGAACTGCTCGAGCACCGATGCACGGCTCACGCGTCCCCCGGCCACACGCGCTCCTTGCGCGGTGAGCGCCGCCACGCCGGCATCGCGGCCAAGCGTCGACCAGAGCGCGCGAACAGTTTCGGCGTAGTGACAGAAGGCGATGATCCGCTCGCCCGGGTGTCGGCGCCGCAGCTCGCGGATCGCGGCCGCACGATCGTCGTCGGGATTCGCCGCCCGACGAAGGCGCTCGAGCAGCGACTCGACCGCGCGCTGGTGACCTCGTACCGCGGGGAGAAGGTCGCCGAGGTCGTCGTTCTCGGAACCAGCGACGCCCGCGACGATTTCGGGAAACGCGAGCTGCACGGCCTCGCCCGACCACGTCCACGCGGCGAGCTCGGCGCGACTCGGATGTCGGCCCGTCTCGAGGGCGCTGACGAGCGCCACGCCGCGAGCCAAGCGCCGCTCGAGCGCCGCGAGCAACGCCCGCCGGCTCGACGTCCACTGGTGGACGAGGCCGTAGAGGAGCAGCGCGGCTGCCGTCGATTCACCTCTCGCCGGAATCGGCGACGGCAATGCGAGCAACTCGTCGACGCAGTCGTCGTCGGTGGTCAACGACAAGACATGCGGACCGGAGAGGCGGGGCATGTCGAGCGAGCCGTTCCGCTCGCCGTCCTGAGCACCGCGCACGACGTGGGTTGCGATCTCCGTATCGGCGAGCGACCACGCCGCGCGGCCCAGGTACAGCGCGAGCTGCGCCGCGAGGTCGGCACGGGCGTTCTGAACCGGCGTCGCGGTCACGAGCAGAACGCGCGAACGGGCGCAGAGCGCGGCCAACGAAGCGTAACGTCGAGTCGCCGGATTCCGAACGCGGTGCGATTCGTCGACGATCACCAAGTCCGGATGGACGTCCGGCGCGGATCCCCGGCTCAGCGCTTCGTGCGTCAGGAGAACCGCCTCGAGCTCGCACTCGCGGACTGCGGCGGTCCACATCTCACGGAGCGACGCCGGCGACGCGACGACGACGCGCGTTGCGCCCAGACGCACGGCTAGGGCGAGCGCCGTGTACGTCTTGCCGACGCCCACCGGTTCGGCAAGCATCGCCCCGCCGTTGCGTTCGATCATCGCGACGAGCCGCTCGGCCGCCTCTATCTGGTGCGGTCGCAGTTTGATTCCGACCAACGTGTCCGACGCGATCGTCGCGCCTTCGCCGAGAATCGTCGTCGCGATGAGCCGTCGAACGTCGTCGGCGGACGCGCGTCGAAACCTGGTCACGTGACAGCCCACGCGACCATCGCCGCGTACTCCCGCCGGTCGGCGTCGTACGCGGCGAGCGACGCGTCCAGCAATTCCTGATCGCTCGGCGCCTCGCCGCGCGCGCCGGCTTCGCCGAGCGGGGCGAGAATGTCGCGCGCGCGATTCCAGTCGCTCGGCACTGGAAGCAGCGACATCGTCCAGCCCAGGTAGCGTCGATAACCGCCGCGCGCGGGCTCCGCCAGCGAGTCGAGCCACGCGCGAGCGAGCGGTCCGTTGAGCAACGCGGCCAGCGCGAAAGCGTCGCGCGCGTCGCGGCAGCGCGCGACGTAGCATGTGTTGAGCGGTACGCGCGGGTCGCCGGCGAGCAGCACCGACGCGCGCGGCTCGCGCCCTACGTCGCCCCAGACGACTCGAGCGCGGTCGCTCGCCGCGGCCTCCGTTCGAAAGAGCGACCACCACCGCGTCTCGTGACGGGCGTCGGCGCGCGCCGCGAGCCGACGGCGCCAGCCGGACATCCATCGCGCCGTGCGCGTCGGCAGCGCGCGGAGCGGGCCGGCGGCGTCGTGGGTCCAGATGAGCGCGTCGGCGGATGACGGCACGATCCATCGCCTCAACGCTTCGCCCTTCAGGAGCGGGCGCAACATGCCTCGTTCGATCGCGACGCGCCGCCGATCCATCGTCAGCACTTCCACGACGTCGCCGTCCGAGCCGAGGATCTCGACGACGAATGCCGCGTTGCAGCCGCACTTCACGCCGAGCCGAGGACGCCCGACCTCCGATTCGGCGAGCGGTCTGCCAAGGTCTCGCAGCCGGTCGAAGCCGCGCCGCGCGTCGGGCGGGAGCAAGATCCACGGGGCGCCGCGGCTCGCGTCGAGCGGGAGTTGACCGGCGGAGACTCGCCACGCGACTCCGCACGAGGCGGTCTCGTGAACTGACGTGTCTACGAGCGCCCCTTGTATGCTTGACGCGCGCGGCTCATTGGCGAGGCGTCGTGCGACGATCAACGATGGATAAACGGCGGCGTCGAAAAGGCCGGACGCGCGCCCGTGGTCCTCGACGCAGATGAGCTGCGACCGATCCGTGAGCAACCGTCGCACGCCTCCGCCGGCGAGCGACCGCCACAACTTCACGGGGAGCAGCAGCGCCATCGTTCCGCCGGGAGCGAGAAGCTCGAGCGAACGCTCGACGAACAGCGCTGCGACGTCGACCTGCGCCGCGAATCCGCGTCCAGCGCCAGCGGCGCGCGCGCCCGGCTCCCAGGCCGCCGCCCGCGCCACCGCGTACTCGCGTCGATACGCTTTTCGCTGCGACTCCGGAATCCGGTGAGCGCGCACCCACGGCGGGTTGCCGACGACGATTTCAAATCCGCCGCGGCCCGCGACGTCCGGAAAACGCGTGGCGAAGCCGAACGGAAGCGCGCCGCCGTCGAGGATCCGGCGACGCAGTGTGCGAAGCGCGCGCGCGACGGACCGCAACTCGCCTGCCGCGTGTCGCTCATCGCGCGACGGCTGGTAGCGATCGCCGAACAAGTCGCGCCCACGGCGTGCGAGGAGTACGTCGCGGCGTTTGGCCGCGACGGCGCGCAGTTCGTCGCCGATCGCCGCGACGGCGTACGCTCGCTCGGCGCGCTCGAGCTGGCGCAGGCAGCTCGCCTTGCGACGTCCGGTGGCGCGGGCGTACCGCTCGCGAAGCCTCCGCAATTGTGCGCCGTCGCGATGAACGATCTCCGGCGACCCGAACGCCCGGCCGGAGAGTGCGTCGCCCGCGCGAACGTTTCGGTCGAGATTGGGAAGCGGCGTCACGGCGAGCGGATCGTCCATCTCGCTCTCGATCACCACCGACAGCCAGAGCCGCAGCTCGCACAGCCAGACCGCGGTCGGGTTGACGTCGACGCCGAAAATCGAGCGCGTCAGGACATCCCGTCGGATCGTGCTGAGGTCGCGGCCGTCGCCAAGCGTCGCCCGCAGCGACGCGAGCCGCTCGAGCGCGTGCACGAGGAAGGCCCCCGATCCGCACGCCGGGTCGAGCACGGTGAGCCGGTCGACCGACTCGAGGAGCGAGCGGGCGCGGGCCGGCGGCAGCGGCTCTCCGGCGAGAGCGCGGGCGCCGTCGTCTCCCAACGCGGACGCGAGGGCCGACGTCGAGACGCGTTCCACGAGCGAGAAGGGAGTGAAGAAGGCGCCGGTGCGCCGACGGTCCGCCGGAGTCATGAGCGACTCGAATGCTCGGCCGAGCATTTCGGGATCGACGGCCGCCTCCGTCCAGGTGGTCGTTTCCTCGCGCGCGGTGAAGCGGTATTGGCCGAAGACGTCGAAGAGCAGAGCGCCGTACGCATCATCCGAGAAGGAGAGGCCGCGGAGCGCACGCTCGACCGTAGTTCTCGCAAAGAGACCGCCGTTGAGAAACGGCACGCGGCCGAACGCGCGCGCGATTCTGGCGCGGCGCGTAAACGGCGTGTTGAGCGTTCCAAAGAAGAGCGGACGGAGCACGCGATCGCGAAAGCGTCCGCCGTTCGTCGCGCATCGATCGAAGTGGCGGACTAGGAAGCCGCGATCGCCGTCCAGCCAACCCTTTGCCTCGAGGAACGCGAGGAAAACGAGCCGCGATGCATCGAGCAGCGCCGCTTCGTGCCGCTGTGCCGGCGTCCCCACGGGCGACGAGCTCGCGAGCGCCGAGACCGCGCGCTCGAGCGCGCGATAGAACCGCGCCGTGAGCGAATCGCGCCCCAGGATCTCGACCCAACGCGTGTGCGTGAGCACGTCACGTTCGCCGCCGGCGACCGACAGCGCGCGGAGCGTCTCCGCGTCGCTGTCCACCGGGTGACGGCGGTCGACGACGACGGCGGCGACGCGCGGCGGCCGCCGATCGGCCGACCACGCCGCGATGGCCATTTCGCCGCGCGAGCGTTGAACCGCGACGATTACCCACAACACGTGCGCCGCGCGAGTGGCGAGGCGGCCGGCGTAGCGGGGAAGCGCTTCGCGGATCGAAGCGTCGTCGCGCACCGTGAGCAAGAGCGCGCGCAACGCCCCGCGGCCCGTGGCTACGCTTGCGTCGACAACGGCGTCGTCGAGTCCGAGCGCACGCCGCGTTTCCAGATCGAGTGGCGCGGGATCGCCGTCGCAACCAATCGAACGCGCGATCGCCGCGAGGCCTGTCGCGGAGTCGGCCGAGGCGAGAAGCTCGGCGGCGGCGTGAAGCGATGCGACGGGCACGCGGCGACAGTAGCAGTCGACGCGCGTGGCTCCGCGATCACGCCATTGCGGACCCCCTCAATTCGATTGCGTCGTCAGCGCGCGACGTACTCCCGCGCTTTCCACTCCACTCTGCGCCCGCGACGCAGCGCGCCTCCCGCGATGATCAGCAGTACGAGAGAGCCGAGCGGATAGAGCAGCGCGTACCACAGCGGCTGGCCGAACCATAGGTACAGCAGGGCCCAATACCCCACGCTTGCCACGTACACGATCGCCGACCAGACGAGCCACGTACCGGAAAGGATGCCGAGGGCGCAGAGCAGGAGAACGATCGGTGGAACGAGCGCCGAAATCGGCATCAGCGGCAGAACGACCGGATACAGCGCACGCCCGAGCCGGCCGCCGAGCGCCGCGTGACGACCGCTGGCGTAGATGTTCTTGCGCCAGCCGGATACGGCTTCCCGATAGCCGGAATACATGTGCGTGGAGAGCTGGCGGCGGCCCATGACCAGCGCGATGCGCCGCCCGCCGCGCACCCACTCTTGCGCCATCGCCATGTCTTCAGCGACCAGGTCGCGAACGAGCTCGTGGCCTCCCATCGCCATGTACCTGCCGCGACGCACCAGAATGAACTGGCCGTTCGCGATAGCGTCGGTCGGACGCTTGGCTTGGCTCACGTGCTCGGTTCCGCCATAGCGAATCGACAGAAGCGCGAAGAGCTGCGGCTGGATGATTCTCTCCCAGAATCCGCGCATCTCCTGCGCGCCCGCGACGCTGAGCAGGTCGACGTGGCGAGCCCGCATCTCGTTGACGGCGCGCGGGAGCAGATCCGGCGCGTGCGTCGTGTCGGCGTCGGTGAAACAGAGCAACGATCCGCTCGCCGCACGCGCACCGGTCGCGCATGCCCACTGCTTGCCGAACCAGCCCGGCGGCAGGTCGGGCGCGGGAATCACCGCGAGGCGCGCGTCGCTTTCTGCGATCCGCCGAGCGATGTCGCCGGTGCCGTCGCTCGAGTGGTCGTCGACGATGATGACTTCGAGGTTTGGATAGGTGGTCGAGAGCACGGAGCGGACGCACCGTTCGATGTTGCGCGCTTCGTTGCGCGCGGGGATGATCACCGAGACGAGCGGCCCGTCGGGGCCGACGTTCGGCTGCGCGTCGTCGAGTGAGCACGACTTGAGCGAGCGGACGATCACCGCGATCGGGGGGACGATCCACGGCAGCGACCAGAGCAGACCGGTCGTCAACGCGCTCAAGACGCCAGTGCGGCCTCGCGCGCGGGCTCGGCGCGCCGCGCGACGATCGTCGCCGCGGTGAGCTGGCCGGTCACGTTGGCCGTCGTGCGGAAGATGTCGGGTATGGTGTCGACGCCGAGCAGGATGCCGAGTCCCTCGATGGGGAGGCCGATGCTGGTCAACACGGGAACCATGACGATGATCGAGCCGCCCGGAATTCCCGGCGCGCTAAAGCTCGTCAGCACCGCCGTCACCAGAACGGTGCCGAGCTGCGCGGGCGACATCGTGATGCCGTAGAGGCGCGCGACGAACACCGCGCCCGCCGTCATGCTGAATGGCGCGGCGATGCGGAACATCGCCGTCGCGAACGGCAGGAAGAAGCCGGTGATTTCGTCGGACAACCCGAGCCGCGTCCGCGCCGAATCGATCATCGCGGGGAGCGCGGCGAGCGACGACCGCGACGAGAACGCGACCGCCTGCGCGGGCAACGCGGCGCGGATGAACTCTCGCGCCGGGACGCGGCCGGCCAGTGTGGCCGCCGGCACGAGCACGAACACGATCAGCCCGATCGCCGCTACCGATACGAGGATCACGTACACCGCCAACGCGCCGACCGCGCCGAGGCCCAGCCGCGCGACGAGCGGCAACGCGAGCGCGAAGACGCCAAGCGGCGCGACGACGAGCAGCCATCGCACGAGCGTCAGCATCGATTCGGTGATCGCGCGAAAGAACAGGACGACCTCGTTGCGCGCGGTTGACTCCACGGCGCCGAGCGCGAGACCGAGCGCGAGTGCAAAGACGATCAGCGGCAGCATCGCGCCGTCCGCGGCGGCGGCGATCGCGTTCGACGGCACCAGCGACACGAGCCACGCGGCCGGCCCCTGAATCGACGCCGCGCCCGCCGCGATGCTGCTCGCCGACGGCGACGCCGCGCGCACCTGCGCCACCGCGGCTGGATCGAGCTGAAGGTTCGCCATCAGCGGCGGCGTCACGAGCGCGGCGAGCACGCCCGAAAGCGTGAGCAGCAGCACGAAGACGAGAATCCCGCGACCGCCGACGCGCGCGAGCATCGCGCGGTCCTCGGTCGACGCGACGCCCACGATGAGGCTCGACACGACGAGCGGCACGACTGTCATGCGAATCGCGTTCACGAACAGCGTTCCGAACGGCTCGACCACGGCGACGATCGCGCGCGACACGCCGGCGTCGACGAGAGTGAGCGCGATGCCGGCCGCGATTCCGGCGCCGAGCGCCACGAGGACACGCGTAGAGAGAGACACGCGCAGAACATACCGCCGCGCACTTCGCACGACGAACCGGTTGGAAGGCGGACAAGAAAGAGGGCCGCGAGCGGTGGCGACCGCTCGCGGCCCGCAAGGACCGGACAGAGGATCCAATCAGTACGCCAACCTACCTGTTGCTCGGGTTCCCGGTGCCGGGGTTTCCGGTGCCCGGCTTCTGCGTCGAGCCGCCCGTCCCGCCGCCGGTTCCCTGCTGCGGATTCTTGGCCGGCTGCGAACCGCCGGAGCCTGAACCACCCATTCCACCGCCGCTGCTTCCGCTGCCCGGCGTTCCACTCATTCCGCCGCCAGGCTTCGAGCCGCCCGATGGATTCGGGTTGCTCGTGCCGCCCGAACTCCCTGGGCTTCCTGACTTACTCGGGTTGCTCGGATTGGTCGGATCCTTGTCGCCAAGATTACTGCGGTCGTTTTCGCGGTCCGCCATAGTCCTTCCTCCGATCTTGAAGTCCATGCCGGGCACGGATGCGCCCGGCGGGTGACCTCAGTCACGCACCATCGGTGCCACATACGACCAAAGACATCGAATGACGAGGCCGGCCGCGAGTTGACGAGTTCGTCCGTGCATGCGTACGTCCGTGCGATGCGTTTTCCGCCACTTCTCGCCGCCGGCGCGCGCGTCGCGCTCGTTGCACCCTCGGGTCCGCTGCGCGGCGCCGCCGATCTCGAGCGCGCCATCGAAAACACTCGCGCCTTCGGGTGGGAACCCGTACCCGGCGCGCATGTCCTCGATCGCGACGGGTATTTCGCCGGCAGCGACGCGAATCGTTTGGCCGACTTCGCCGCCGCGGCGGCGGACGACTCGATCGACGGCGTGTGGTGCATTCGCGGCGGCTATGGCGCGATGCGACTGCTCGACGCGATCGACTACGACGTGTGGCGATGGAAGCCCAAGACGCTGATCGGCTACTCGGACATCACCGCGCTGCACTCGGCGATCGGGGCTCGGGCGGATCTCGTCACGTATCATGGTCCGACCGCGCGGGCCGAGCTCACGAGCCTGACGCGCGACTCGCTGCGCGCGGCGGTGTCGTCGGGCGAGACGCCATATGTCGTGCGGCACGGCGACGCGGTCACCGTCCGCGCCGGCTGCGCGCGAGGCCGGCTGGCCGGCGGAAATCTCGCGCTCGTCGCGTCGCTCGCCGGGACGCCCTACGCGGTGAATCTCGACGGCGCGATCCTCGTGCTCGAGGACGTGAACGAGGCGGTGTATCGCATCGATCGCATGCTCACGCAACTCGCGTTGACCGGCGCGCTGGCGAAGTGCGCCGGAATCGTCTTCGGACGGTTCACGGAAATCCCGCCGGACACAGCCGGCGCCGAACAGTCGTTACCGCTCGAACGCATATTGCAGGAGGTCGCCGACCGCTGCCGCGTGCCGTGCATCGCCAATGCGCCGTTCGGCCACGTCGACGATCAATTCACGCTTCCGCTTGGCGCGACCGCCGTGCTCGACGCGGACCAACGAACAATAGTCATCGAACGATAAGGCACGACGACGATGAAGACCTATCCGCAGCTCATGTCCGAAGCGAAGGCGCGCATCCGCGAGGTCACGCCGCGTCAGGTGCTCGACATGCAGAGCCGCGGCGAGAGCGTCGTGCTCGTGGACATTCGAGAGATTCAGGAGGTGAACGCCGCCAAGATTCCCGGCTCCGTTCACGTCCCGCGCAGCCATCTCGAGAGCCGCGTCGAAGCGCAGGTCCCGCGCGATGCCAACTTGGTCCTCTACTGCTCCTCGGGCAGCCGTTCGGTGCTCGCGGCCGACACGCTTCAAACGATGGGCTATCCGACGGTCGCCTCGATGTCGGGAGGGATTCGCGCCTGGGCCGACGCCGGCGGCGAGGTGGAATGATCGGTGTCGTCGCTGGACGAGTTTCTCGAACGTCCTGACGTCGCGCGCATCGCTCGGCGGGTCGCCGAGCGCACGCCGCGTGCGGTGCAAGCGACAGGCAACGAGCGCTACGCGGCCATCGCGCTGACGCTCCGTCCATCCGCGGACGGCGAACCGGAGTTGCTCATGATCCGCCGCGCCGAATTCGAGCGTGATCCGTGGAGCGGCCACATCGCGTGCCCCGGCGGCCGGATGGATCCCGGCGACATCGATCTCGCGCATACCGCGATGCGCGAGACCCTCGAGGAGACCGGCGTCGACCTCGCGCGCGACGGCCGCATCCTCGGCGCGCTCGACGACGTCGCGCCGCGCACGCCGGCGCTTCCTCCGTTCGTGATCCGCCCTTTCGTCGCGGTCGTCGGCCGCGACGCCGTCACCACACCGAGCGACGAAGTCGCCGAAGCGTTCTGGGTTCCGCTCACGGCGTTCCTCCACGCCCCGTCGTGGGGCCGAGCGTCAGTGCCGATTCGCGGTGTTGGGTCGAGAGAGGTGGAGGTGTTTCGGTACGGTGAGTTCGTCGTGTGGGGGCTGACGCACCGGGCGCTGACGCAGTTTCTGGAGCTGGCCAGGGAGTGAGAACAGCCCGAACGCGGATCGCCGCGGATTGTGGGTTTGTCTCGTTCACAATCCGCGCGCATCCGCGTTCATTACCAGCGGAACGCCTCGATGCCGGCCCTGACGGTCCTCGGCAACCCGATCGAATACACGAACGGATTCGCGGCCGTCCCGGCACCCGCGATGTTCACCTGGTACTTCACGTCGCCGACGTTCTCCACGGAGACGAAGCCGCGCAGGCCGGGGACCAGCTCGCGCTGGACGTTGGCGTCCACCACGGTGAACGGTGCGAGTCCGATGCCGCCGAGTGTCGTCGTGCGTCCTTCGTGGCGCCACATCAACGTCCAGTCGCCCGCTTGGCTCGAGCTGTACGTCGCACGGATGGTCTGTCGCGGCGAGGGCACACGGTTGATGTGCGGCTTCGTCGCGTCGGTCGCGGTGGCGGGAAGTCCGCTCTGCTGCCGGTCGTCGTCGTAGCTGACGCCACCGCTGATGAACAATTCGTGGATCGGACGCAGCGCGATGTAGGCCTCGCCGCCCTGGCTGCGCTCGGCGTTTACGTTCTGCCGAATTCGGCAGGTGGCGATCGTGCCGCACTCCGCCGGCTTGTTGGCCGTCAGCGTCACCGGGACGTTGAAGTCGTTGTATTCGGCGACGTAGTACGTGCCCTTCGCCTGAATCCAGTCGACCGGCTGCCAGTCGAAGCCGACTTCGCGGCCGAGCGCCGTCTCGGCGCTGAGGTCCGGATTCGGCACGGTGATCGACGTCGCCGACACCTGCTTGCGATAGAGCTCGGCGAGGTTCGGCGCGCGGAACGCTTTGTAGACCGCCGCGTGCAACGAGAACGACGACACGACCTGATATCGTGCGCCGAGCCGCGGCGAGAACGCCGTCTTCGACCGGTCCTGATACGTCGTCTGCGTGACGCCCGTGAGGAACGAATGTCCCTCGTCGTTGTTCCACTGGTCGACGCGTCCGCTCAACTCGATGCGGAGCGGTGAGAACGGCGCCGCGATCGCCTGAAGGAACGCGCCGCTCAAACTTTGGTTGCCGCCGGACGAGATTTGGCGCGCGATCGTGCCGCACGTCCCAGCGGGGCACCCCGTCGTGTTGTAGTCGGTCTCGTTGTAGTCGCCCTGGTAGTGGCGATAGTCCGCGCCCGCGCTGAACGACTCGAGGGCGATCACTCCCGTGCGCGTCCACAGCGCCGACGCGCCCCAATCATGGCTCGGGATCTGCGCGTTCGCGCTCGAATCTTCGGCGTTGCGCAGCGCCGCCGAGCGGATCGCCGTCGCACGCTGGTTCTCGATCTGCCGGCCGTCCCAACCGCGAATCGCCAACGTGCCGCCGCCGACTCCCTGTCCGTTGAGACCGAAATCGACGTCGCGCTGGTCGCGATTGCCCGCGCTCAACGGCGTGCCCAGTCCCCGCGAATCGCCGAAGAAATGACCGGTGGCAAACGCGCTCCACGTCGACGACGGCGAGTAGTTCAGCCGCGCGTACGCGTTGCGGGTGATCGACGTCGAGGCGATGTCGACCGGCCCCACGGCGCCGTTGAGGCCGATGAGCTTGTAGCCGCCGCCTTCCTGATAGTCGCCGTTGGCGTCGACGCTGAAACCCGACGCGAGCGGCACGCCGGCCGCCGCGAACGCGTGCCGGCCGGAGCGGCTGCCGCCGTCGACCTGCAGATCCATCGAACCCGGCGACATCGGTCGGCCGAAGAACGAGATCACGCCGCCCATCGCGCCGTTGCCGTACAGGTTCGACGTCCCGCCCTCGAGCACCTCGACGTGATCGAGCATCCCTTTCGGCACGCGACCCCAGTCGATCCACTCACCCCACGCATCGTTCACCGGAATTCCATCGAAGAGAACAGCCGTCCGTCCCTCATCGACGCCGCGGATCGAGACGATCTGCGCGGTGCCGCCCACGAGACTGCTCGTGCGCGGAAGCTCGACCGCCGGGATCTCTCGCAACATGTCCTGGCTCTCGCGCGCCGGCGACTGACGCACCTGTTCCGGCGTGAGCACGTTCACCGTCGTCGTGACCTTGCTCGCCTCGACCGCCGTTTTCGTGGCCGAAACGATCACGCTCGAGAGCAGGAGCGAGCCTTCCTTGAGCGACACCTCGTGCGAGACCGTGCCGCTCGACGGGACGACCACCGAACCGCTATCCGGCGCGCGCCCGATGGCCGTCGTGGTGACGATGTAGGTGCCGGCGGGCAGGTCGCGCAGGACGTACACGCCTTTGGGGTCGGTCGTCGCGACGCGCTGAGGGTTGGCGATGCTCACACTGGCGCCGGAGATCGGCGAGTGCGTATCGGCGCGGGTGACGGTTCCGCGAATCGTGCCTTGGGCGGCGAGACTCGATCCTCCGAGGGCGACCATCGCGGCCGAGATGAATGCCGTGCGGGACCAGACCGTCTTCGCAAATCTGCTGAGCATGCGGTTTCTCGTACCTGGGACGGAAGGGTGAATCATGAATAATTCATGAACGCCATTCTACGCCCGGGGAAAGGGCCCGGCAAGGGCGGCCTCAGCCCTCGACGGCCGCCGAATCGAGCGGCAGCGTGAGGCGAAATTCCGTATGCCCGGGGCGCGATTCCACCAACTCCAGTCGGCCCGCGTGGAGCTCGGCGATGCGACGGGCGATCGCCAGTCCCAGTCCCGCGCCGCTCGTCGCCGGAGAGTCGGAGTCCGTGGAGGCCCGCTGGTCACCGGCGGACCGCGAATCGTCGGCGCGAAAGAACCGCTCGAACACCCGTGACTGCGCGCCGGCGGGTATGCCGCTTCCCGCATCCACGATGCGCACGCTGCACACGCCGTCGGTCCGCGCCATCTCGACGCGGACCGCGCTCCCCGCGCTCGAGTGTTTGATCGCGTTGTCCAACAGGTTGAGCAGGAGACGCCCCACCAGATCGGCGTCGGCGTAAATGGGCGCGTCGACGACGGCGCCCACCTCCACCCGCACGCGGCGGCTCTCGGCGAGCAGTCGTACACCGCGCGCGACGTCGTGGACGATCTCCTCGAGGTAGACGTGCTCGCGGTGCTCGATCGCGACGCCCGTGTCGGCGCGCGCGAGCAGGAGGAGATCCTCGACGATGCGCGTCATTCGGCGCGCGGCACCCTGCACCACGCCGAGCGATGCCCGGTAGTCCGCCTCGGAGCGACGCGGCTGAGCCAGCGTGACGTCGGCCTCGGTGCGCACGATCGCCGCGGGGGTGCGCAGTTCGTGCGATGCGTCGGCCATGAATCGCTGCTGCTGGACGAACGACGCCTCGAGGCGATCGAGGAGGCCGTTCACGACGCGCGCCAGCCCGGCGAGCTCTTCGCCGCCGGCGACGGGCAAACGATCCTGCAGGTTCGCCGCGCTGATCTCCGCCGCGCGCGCCGCCATCGCCGACAGCGGCACGAGATTTCTTGTCGCGAGGAAATAGCCGCCGGTGACCGCGCCGACGAGGAGCAGCGGCACCGCGAGGACGAGTATCTCGCGCACGCGATCGAGCACCGCCTCGGTATCGCGCAACGAGTAGGCGCCGGTGAGCGCGAAACGGTCGCCGTCGATGGTGAGCGGGCGGCCGCTCACGAGATAATCGCCGCGCGCCGTCGTCACGGTCGCTGACACAGGGTCGTTCCCCGCGCGGGCGCGCATCGCGCCGGCCACGCGCTCGCTGAGAGCGTCGCGCCGCACGCCGTCGGCGCCGCGGTCGGGGTCCGCGCCCAAGTCGATCTCGGTTTCCGGCGAGGCGGCGACGACCGCGCCGGTGCTGTCGAGCACCGCGATTCGCAGGTCGTGGAATCGAACCTCGCTCACCGTCGTTCGAATCGCGGCGAGCGGCGACAGCGCCGCGCGTCGCTCGGCGACCAGCTCCCGCGAGAAGGCGGTGAGCGCGTCGCCGATGAATTGGTCCGTCCTGTTGTGCAGCATCCGGGCGAACAGCAGGTAAAACCCCAACGCCAGCGCGATGAGCGGCACGCCCAGGAGGGCCGTGTACCAAAGCGTGAGACGCGCGCGAAGTGTCGAGGGCCAGGGAGAGAAGGCCACGTGCTCGCTCGTTCCCTAGCCGTGTTCGCGCGACGATCTGGCGCGGCCCGGCGCGATCGGCGCCGGTCGTCGCGGGGGCGACGGCGCATCCAGCATGAATCCCGTTCCGCGGATCGTCTTGAACAGCGCGACCTTCTCGCCGTCGTCGATCTTTCGGCGCAGGCGGCTCGCGTAGACGTCGATGATGTTCGAGTACGTGTTCTGCGCGTCGTCCCAGACGTGCTCCATCAACTCGGCGCGGTCGATCACGCGGCCCGCGTTGCGCGCCAGGTGGAGCAAGAAGGCGAACTCCTTTCCCGTGAGGGCGATCTCGCGCTGATTTCGGCGAACGCTCCGCCGGAGCGTGTCGATCACGAGATCGCCCACTTCGACCGTGGCCGAGGCGACGGGGCCGCGCCGGCGAGTCAGGGCGCGCAAGCGGGCGAGCAGCTCGCCGAAGTCGAACGGTTTGGTGAGGTAGTCGTCGGCGCCCGCGTCGAGTCCCTCGATGCGGCTGTCCACGCCGTCGAGCGCCGTGAGGATGAGAATCGGGACCGCGTTCCCGCCCTGGCGAAGCTCCGAGCAGACGTCGACGCCGCTCTTTCCCGGCAGCAGCACATCCAGGACCAGCGCGTCGTACTGATTCGCCGACGCGAGCGAGAGCGCCTGGATTCCGGTGCCGGCCTGGTCGACGGCGTACGAGGCCTCGCGAAGGCCGCGCGCGATCGAGAGCCGGAGTTGCCGGTCGTCCTCGGCCAGGAGAATCCGCATGACAGCGAAGCTACGCTCCGGACACGCGGCGTGGCCAGTCCGGCGCCGATCAACATGCATTTTCGCGGGACGCCATTGCACGCCGCCGCGTCGCGGGCGAGAATTCGCGGCCATGTCATCCGCGCCCGCCCCGGTCCAAATCGCCGAACCGCGAGCGGGAGCGAGCGCCTTCGACGTCATCGCGGTCGACAACCTCTCGAAGCGCTTCGGCGATTTTTGGGCGCTGCGCGGCGCCAGCTTCTCGATTCGCCGCGGAGAGATCCTGGGGCTGATCGGACCGAACGGCTCCGGCAAGACGACGCTCTTTCAGTGCCTCGCCGGCATCGTGCCCGCCACGCTTGGCAGCGTGGAGCGGGACGCGACGCGCGTCCCACCCGACGATCGCAAGCGTCTTCTCTTCTTCGTCCCCGACGGCGTGCGCCCGTGGGCGGATCAGTCGGTCGCATGGACGCTGCGTTTCATCGCCGGCGTGCACGGCGCGTCGCGCGACTCGGTCGACGCCGTGTCGTCGTCGCTCGGACTCGCGCCGCTCGCCGGCGCGCGACTCCGCGAGCTGTCCAAAGGCGAACATCGCCGCGTCGTGCTGGCGATCGGCTTGCTGACGCCCCATCCGCTGCTCATGCTCGACGAGCCTTTCGACGGCCTCGATCTCAGGCAAACCCGCGACGTGATGGCCGTCCTGCGCGCGCACGCGAAGCACCGCACGCTTTTTCTGTCGATCCACCAGTTGGGCGACGCGGAGCGCGTGTGCGACCGTTTCGTGTTGTTGAGCGCGGGGCGCGTCGCCGGAGAAGGGACGCTCGACGAGCTGCGCGCGCGCGCCGGCCTCGCGCCGGCGGAGCGTGCGGGGCTCGAGGAGGTGTTCCTTGCCCTCACGTAGCGAGTGGCGCTGGCTGCTCGAGAAGGAGTTTCGCGAGCTGGCGGCGTCGCGCGCGTTCTGGCTGCTTCTCATCGTGACCGGCGCGCTGGTCGGTCACGGAATCATGTCCGCCTCCGAGCTCTACGCCGAGGCGAGCGGCATCGGCGGCGGACCGTCGGCGCTTTCGCAAGGGTTGAGCCCTCTCGAGGGAATCGTCGTTCCCACGCTCGGCGCCTACGACCTCGCGGCGACGCTCCTGTTTCCGTTCGTGGTGATCCGGCTCGTGGCGGTGGAAAAGCAGAGCGGCGCGCTGGCGTTGATGCTTCAGGCGCCGACTCGATTCGGCGCGTCGATCCTCGCGAAGGGCGTGGTGCTGCTCGTGGCGTGGGGCGTCTCATTGCTCGCCGGCGGCGTGGCGCTCGCGGCATGGCTGGCGATCGGCGGGCATCTGTACGCGCCGGAGACGTGGACGGTCGTTTTGGGCTACGTGCTGCGCGGCGTTCTCGCGATCGGGGTCGGCGCGGCGGCCGGCGCGCTCGCGGCCAGCGCGGCGAGCGCGGCGATCATCGCGCTCACGGTGACGATCGGGACGTGGGCATTGGACTACGTCGCGGCGGCGCGTGGCGGAACGATCGCCGCGATCGCGCAGTACACGCCGACCTCCGCGCTGGCGTCGTTCGAGCACGGCGATCTGCGCGTCTCCACGGTTCTCATCCTCATGACGATCGGTCTCGCGGGGCTCGGCGTCGCGGCGGCGTGGCTGCGCGAGGGACGTCATCTGCCGCGCCGCGCGGCGGGCGTCGCGGCCGCGCTGATCGGCGCGACGCTCGCCTGCGTCGTCTTCGCGCAGCTCCGGGCTGACCGCGACGTGAGCGAGGACCGCCGCAACTCGTTCTCGCGTGCCGACGAGGCGGCGCTGCGGCGGATCGACGCGCCGCTCGAGGTCACCGTTTATCTCGCCGCCGAGGATCCGCGCCTCACCGATCTCGATCGCGGAGTGCTGGCGAAGCTCAGGCGAACCATGAAGTCGGTGACCGTCGAGTACGCGGCGCAAAGCCGGAGCGGCTTGTTCGAGGGTTCGAACAGCCACTACGGCGAGGTGTGGTACGAGCTCGGAGGAAAAAAGGAGATGAACCGATCGAGCACGGAACCGATCGTGCTCGAAACGGTGTACCGGCTCGCGGGAGTCGCGCCGCCAACGGCGACGGAGGAACGCGCGTATCGCGGATACCCACTTGCCAAGACGGTGACGGCGGCGCCATGGATATTCTTCGTCGCGTGGCCGCTGCTGGTGGCGCTGGCGTGGTGGCGGGCGACGGTCTCGAAAGGGCGCGAACAGCGCGGGCTCGCGACGGCCGCCGGTGGTTGAGGGTTTTTAGTTTTGGGTCTCGAATGACTGATGACGCGACGGGTTCTCGGGGGCGGTAATGCGAAAGGGATTTTCGATCGGCGGATTGCTATTGGTCGCGGGCGTGTTGCCGGCGCAGGCGCCGGCGGATGCGTCGGCGACGAAGCGTGTGAGCTTCGCGAACGAGACGGTGGGGAAGGAGCCCGCGTCGTTCGCGCCGATGGTCGGCAGCTGGGTGATGTCGCAGGACGCCGGCCACAAGGTGCTCTTCATCGACGGCCGCGTCTGGAAACGCGGGCAGCCGGCGGGCGGGTTGGCCGACAAGGCCCGTGAGCTCTACGGCGCGCGCAACGAGGAATTCATCGAGAGCATCAAGGCGTTCGCGTACTATCCGATCGCCGTCTACAAGGGACTCGACAACTTCGAGAACGGCGAGATCTCGGTCCGTTTCCAGATGATCGGCGGCACCCTCGACCGCTGCGCCGGCATTCTCTTCGACGTCAAGCCGAACGGCGACTACCTCGCCGTTCGCTACAACGGCACCGAGGACAACGTCGTGCTCTGGACGTTCAACAACGGCGTTCGGAAGTTCGTGAACCGCGCGCCGACGCTCGCGCCGCTCGAGCTCGGGACCTGGCACACGCTCAAGATCAGCGTGCACGGTACGTCGCTCAAATCGTGGCTCGACGACAAGCCGATGCACGACTACACGCTGTCGGCGCCCGTGTCCGGGAAGATCGGCGTGTGGTCGAAGACGGACAGCATGATCGAGTTCGACGACTTCGCCGTCACGCCGGCGGCCAAATGAATCGCTTGCTGCCATTCGTCGCGCTCGCCGTCGCTCCGCTCCTCGCGGACGCGCAATCCAAGCCGGCCAAGTGCGATTGGAAACCATCCGACGCGTGGGTCAAGCGGCAGGCCGAGTTCTTCGACGACTCGAAGCACGACTGGAGCGACGACACGCTGCGCACGGCGCTGCTGCAGGCCGCGGGGCTCGGCGCGTCGTTGACCGCGCCGGTGCAATTCGGCGTTCAGGTCGAGGGCAGGGAACCGGTTCTCGGCTCAGGCGCCGCGGCGATCACGGCGCGTCTCAAGGCGCTGGCCGCTCAGCGCGGCTCGAAGTGGCCGACGCGCAGCGTCGTCGGCGCCGCCGGCGTGCACGCCGTGTATCTGCTCTCGCAAAGCGACACCGGCCTCGCGCGCAACGTGCTGCACCGAATGATGGAGGCCGGCCCGGCCGAGTCCCCCGCCGCCGACGTCGCGACTTTCGAGGACCACATGCGCCTCGTCTGGGGGCGAAAGCAGATCTACGGCACGCAATTCCGAGTCGGCGCCGGCGGAAAAGTCGAACTGTCGCCGATGGAAGACTCGGCCCACGCGGACATGCGGCGCGAGGATGCCGGTTTGCCGCCGTTCAGAGTGGGCATCTGTTTGGCCGGAAAGTGAGCGGCCCGCCTATCGCTTTTCTTCCATGAGCGCGAGGGCGTTGCCTTCGGAGTCGTTGAACTCACAGAGCCACAGCTCGTGGTCCGGCATCTTCGCGATGAGGTGCGGCGCGTTGGTGAAGTGCACGCCCTTGCTCGCCAGCTCACTTTGCACGCCCTCGATGTTCTCGACGAAGTAGTAGAGAATCGAGCTGAGGTGGTCGTCTTGCGGCCGCTCCGCTGGCGTCAGCATGAGCCGCGTTCCGCCGCAATCGAAGAACGACAGGTTCGGCCCGGCGTCGAACAGGTGGCGGAGTCCGAGCACGTCGCGGTAGAAGGCCGATGCCCGCGCGACGTTCTTGCAGACGACGGCGATCTGGCCGATGCGGGACTGTGGCGAGGTTGGGCATGGGCGAAACCCTCCGGTTGAGCGCCGCGCGGACTTGCCGGCCGCCGGCTCGGGCGATTAGTTAGTTCAGCTAACGACCCAGCATAATACTTAGCCGAGCTAAATACAAGGTGTCTTCGTCCAGCCACTCGTCCGGCCCGCGCCCCCGGCCGCCGGGCTCCTCCCCCGCCGCGACGCACGACCTCGCCGACCGCCTCCACTCGTCGGCGATCCATCTGCTTCGCCGGCTTCGCCGCGAAGACGACGCCTCGGGCCTGCCCGCGCCGCAGCTCTCCGCGCTCTCGGTGATCGTCTTCGCCGGTCCCGTCACGCTCGGCGACCTGGCCCACGCCGAGCAGGTGCGTCCGCCCACGATCACGCGTCTGGTCGACAAGCTCGAGGCCGCCGGTTTGGTCGACCGCGTCCCCGACCCCGTCGACCGCCGCATCTCGCGAGTCGAGGCGACGCCGAAGGGCGTGAAGCTCCTTCACGACGGCCGCCGCCGCCGCGTCGCCTCTCTAGCAGCTTCGCTTCGCGAGCTTCCGGCAAAAGAACGGGCGGCGCTGGCGAAAGCCGTTCCGATTCTGGAGAAGGTGGTTCGCGCGGGCTAACGCCGTCCGGGGCTTTGCCTCTTGCACCTCACGCCGCGTGACCCTTTACGCTGCGAGCATGCCTCCCTATTCCGAGAACCTCTCGTCTCTTCGCGTCAGCGGCTGGGAGATCCCGACCGCTCTCACGCTGCCGACTCCTCTCGAACACGACATCGAGAGCGCCATCCTCTTGATTCCCGGATCGCTCTTCAGCGACGTCAACGGCGACTACCCGGCGTGGAATTCCTTTCCCCACGTCTACGCCCATCTCGCGCACAAACTCTCAGCGCTCGGCCACGCCGTGTTCCGTTTCGCGAAGCTCGGCCCCGGAACAGGGAGCGTTTCGGTCGACGCAGAGCTCGCCGCGACGATCCGAACGTGGGAAGGACGTTTGATCATCGCGTCGGCGATGCTCGACGAGATGCGGCGCGCGCTCGACCAGCAAGGTATCCGGCCGCCGCGCGTGATCGCGGCGGGGCACAGCGAGGGCTCGGTCGTCGCCAGCCGCCTCGCGGTTTCTTCGCATGGCGAATCACTCGACGGCGTCGTGCTGCTCGCCGGTCCTTCCATTGGAATCCTCGGCATCATGCGCGAGCAGATCGGCTTCGGGCTGGAGCCCGGGCAGATCGACGAGGTGCGCGCGCGTCTGGACAGGGTGATCGAGCACATCCGCCGCGGAGAACCCATTCCCGCCGAGTTGGGGAACGGGCCCGGCATGGGAATCGGCGCGCTGATCTCGATGCCCGACGAAGGCCGCCGCTACATGAGCGACGTGGACGCCGCGGACCCGCTCGAGCTCGCGCGACGCATGACGCAGCGCACGCTCGTGGTGCAGGGCGGCAACGACGGATCGGTCCCGGCGCGCCACGGCGAGGCGCTGCGCGACGCGCTTCGATCGCGCGCCGGCGGCGAGTCGAAGACGTCGTACCTCTTCGTGCCCGACGTGACGCACATGTTCAAGGTCGTGCCGCCCGAGGTCACTGGACCCGACGCGTTCGGATATCCCGGCGAAACCGATCGTCGAGTGACGGACGGCATCGACGAATGGATACGACGCATCACTCCGGCACTTGCTCAAAAAGTTAGTCCGCACTAACTTCTGTTTGTCTTCACCCTAATCCACTGGTCCTCCCCCGCCTCCTCCGCCCGGATCCGCCGCCGCCCGACGACGACCAGCCGCCGCACCCCGACCACGGCTGGCGACGGTCGCGCATCGCGCCGAGCCTGCAGGAGGTCTACCGCAGCGTCCCGATCGACGGGCGGTCGTTCTTCGGCAAGCTCCTCGCGTTTGCCGGCCCCGGGTACCTGGTCGCCGTCGGCTACATGGATCCCGGCAACTGGGCGACCGACCTCGCCGGCGGCTCGCGCTTCGGCTACACGCTACTCAGCGTCGTGCTGCTCTCGAACATCATGGCGGTGCTGCTCCAGGGCCTCGCCTCCAAGCTCGGCATCGTCACCGGCCGCG
This sequence comes from uncultured Gemmatimonadaceae bacterium, assembly GCA_963736315.1. Classification (GTDB taxonomy): domain Bacteria; phylum Gemmatimonadota; class Gemmatimonadetes; order Gemmatimonadales; family Gemmatimonadaceae; genus JAQBQB01. The sequence continues at coordinate 2,247,375 of CAVTOB010000003.1, forward strand.
ATCTCGCGCAGGCGTGTCGCGATCACTACTCGAAGCCGACCGCCATCGCCCTCTGGGTCCTCTGCGAGATCGCGATCGCGGCATGCGACCTGGCGGAGGTCATCGGGTCGGCGATCGCGCTGAACCTTCTGTTCCATCTCCCGATCGCGGCCGGCGTGCTCGTCACGGGCTTCGACGTCCTGTTGCTGCTCGCTCTCCAGAATCGCGGGGTGCGCGTCCTCGAGGCGCTGGTCATCACGCTGATCGCGTCGGTCGGCCTCTGCTTCATGTTCGAGATCGTTCTCTCCCATCCGAACATCGGCGACCTGGCCAAAGGATTCATGCCGACCACGGACATCGTCCGCAACCGCGAGATGCTCTACATCGCGATCGGCATCCTCGGCGCGACGGTGATGCCGCACAACCTCTACCTCCACTCGTCGATCGTGCAGACGCGCCGCTACGCCGAGACGAGCGAGGGGCGGCGTGAGGCGGTGCGGTTCGCATTTCTCGACTCGACGATCGCGCTGAGCTTCGCCTTCTTCGTCAACGCGGCGATTCTCGTCGTGGCCGCCAGCACGTTCCACACGTCGGGGCACGCCGAGGTCGCCGAGATCCAGGATGCGCACAAGCTGCTCACTCCGTTGCTCGGCGCCGGCGCCAGCACCGCGTTCGCGCTCGCGCTCCTCGCCTCAGGGCAGAATTCGACCGTCACCGGCACCCTCGCCGGTCAGATCGTGATGGAGGGCTTCCTCAACATCCGGCTGCGCCCCTGGCTGAGACGCCTCATCACCCGGGTGATCGCCATTGTCCCGGCCGCCATCGTCGCCATCTTCTACGGCGAACGCGGCACCGCACAGTTGCTGATCCTCAGCCAGGTGATTCTGAGCTTGCAGCTCTCGTTCGCGGTCTTTCCACTCGTCGCGTTCACGTCCGATCGGGCCAAGATGGGCGCGTTCGTCAACGCGACCTGGCTCAAGGCGGCCGCCTGGACGACGGCGCTGGTGATCGCCGGCCTCAACGCGTGGCTGCTCGCGCAGACCGTCCGCGGCTGGTTCGGGGGAGGCGCATAGTGTACAAGCGCATCCTCGTTCCCCTCGAGCATTCCGACTACGACGCCGCGATTCTCGAACACGTGTCGGCGTTGGCGCATTTCTGCGGAGCGTCGCTCGTGCTCATCCACGTCGCCGACGGCTGGGCCGCGCGCAACCTGAAGCAGCTCAACCTCCGCGAATCCGAGGAGATGCGGCTCGACCGCGAGTACATCGAGGCGCAGTGCGCCGCGCTCAGCGCGAGCGGGCTGCGCGCCGACTGCGTCCTCGCCGCCGGCGATCCGTCCAAGGAGATCGCCGCCGCGGCGGCGCGCGAATCCTGCGACCTGATCGCGATGTCCACGCACGGACACCGCTTCATCAAGGACATCATCTACGGCAGCGTGGCGAACGAGGTACGGCACCGATCGCGGGTTCCCGTGCTGCTGGTCCGCGGCGAGCGCCGCACGCCGCGCGACAATCCCGTCGCGTCGCCGCCGCCGCCGCCGGCATGACGGCCGTGCGCGCGACGCAGCCGCTCACCGCGCCGGTCGAAGACTACCTCAAGGTGATCTTCGAGCTCGAGAGCGCCGGCGAGCCCGCGGGGACCAACGAGATCGCCGCCGAGTTGGGCGTGGCGCCCGCGTCGGTGAGTGGAATGGTGCGGCGCCTCGTCGGCCAGCACCTCATCACGCACGAGCGATATCGCGGCGTGCGCCTCACGCGCGACGGGCGACGGGCCGCGCTACGCACGATCCGCCGCCACCGCGTGATCGAAGCGTATCTCACGCAGGCGCTTCACTACCCGTGGGATCTCGTGCACGACGAAGCCGAGCGACTCGAGCACGCCGCATCGGACGAGTTGATCGACCGCATGGCGGCGGCGATCGGCGAACCCACGACCGACCCGCACGGCGCGCCGATCCCGACGCGCGAAGGGACGCTACGCGAGCGCACGCTGACGAGCCTGAACGAAATCGAAGAGGGGCGGCGTGTACGCGTCGAGCGCGTCGGCGACCGGGATCCGGGTCAACTCCGGTATCTCGCCGAGCTCGGGATCATTCCGGGTACGCGCGTCGAAGTCGAATCGCGGGCGCCCTACGACGGGCCGATCAAGCTTCGCGTGGGGGGAGGGAAAGCCAGCCGCTCGATCGGCCCGGCGCTGGCGAGACAGATCTTCGTCTCGCGCGCCGAGCCTCGCTGACGCGTCAGCTCGTACTCTGACGACGGTCGGTTTGCCGTCGATCCCACTCTGCGCGCGACTGGCGCGCGACGTTGTCGAGTTTCCTGCGGCCGCGCGTGAAGCCCGTCGCGGCAAGGTCGCGCACGCTCTCCCATGGCCCGGTCGTCGAAAGTTGCGACGTCCACCCTTTGGCGAGATCGGACTCGATGTCGGTGAACTCCCGGGAGGCGAAGTCCGGGTTGTGGCTCGCGATCTGGCCGAGGTAGTACGCCCCGCGCACGTCGTCGTATGCGACGTCTGCCGGACGTTCGGCGAGCGAATCGTAGTGCTCGCGGAAGTGCGCGTCGTCCTCCGGATTCACCGAGTGCGCGGCTTCGATGACCGCGTGCCCGGCCCACCACCCGCCGATCGCGCCGGCAACCCCGCCGATGATCGATCCCACGGGTCCTGCCGCCGATCCGATTCCCGCACCGACGAGCGCTCCGGAGAGTCCTCCAATCCGGTCGAGGGAGGGGCCGGTTCCGTTGGTCGCGCCCGCGCTCCCGTTGCTTCCGTGTTGCTCGCCTGGCATGGTCCTGCCTTTCCTCCTCATGAACCCCTTACCTCTCAACCAGTCCACCTGTCCACCCGTCCACCTCTCTCAGAATAGCACCAGTGCAAATCCGGCGCTCAACCAAATCAGCGCCTTGACGCACGCAATCTCCCCGTGCCGATTCCTCGCATGCCTGGCCGAATTCGAATTGGGACACAGGGTTGGAACTATGACGCCTGGGTCGGACCGTTCTACCCCGCGGGCACGCGACCGGCCGATTATCTAGCCGTCTACGCGCGCGGGTTCGACACAGTCGAGGTCGATTCGACCTTCTATGCCACGCCCGTCGCCAAGACGGTCCGCGGGTGGGCGGAACGAACACCGGACGACTTCATTTTCGCCCTCAAGGTTCCTCAGGAGATCACCCACGAGCGTCGGCTGCGTAACGCCTCCGACCTCATGGATGAGTTCGTCGATCGCGCGCGCGAGCTCGGCCGCAAGCTCGGACCGATCCTGATTCAGCTTGGCCCCGACTTCGCGCCGAACGAGCTGCCCGCCGTCGCGCAGTTCCTCCCGAAGCTGCCGCGCGACCTCCGGTTTGCGATCGAGTTCCGGCAGCGCGGCTGGATTCACGATGGCGTGCTCGCCCTGCTCGCCGAGCATCACGTCGCGCTCGCCTTGAGCGACGGACGCTGGTTCCCGCGCAAGCAGATGATGCAGCTCGCCACGCGCCCCACCGCCGACTTTCTCTACGTCCGATGGATGGGTCCCGACCAGGGAATCGTAGACTATTCCCGCATCCAGGTGGACCGGCGCCGCGAGCTGGAGGCGTGGACGCAGGTTCTGTGGCCCTACGCGGAACAGGGGCGCGAGGTGTACGGATACGTGAACAATCACTTCGCCGGACACTCGCCCGAGTCGGCGCGCGAGCTCCAGCGCCTGCTCGGCCAGGCCGCCGTCGAACCGGAACAGCTCGGCGAACAGATGAGTCTTTTCTAAATGAAACACGCGTACACGGTGGTCTTCGCCGCCTTCTGCGTGATGGCGGGGGTGTATTGGGACATCTCGTGGCACATGTCGATCGGGCGTGACACGTTCTGGACGCCCGCGCACCTGTTGATCCAGGCGGGCGGCCTGCTCGCGGGGCTCAGCTCCGGTTGGGTCGTGCTGCGGACGACCTTCGGCGGCAGCGAGGCGGACCGCGCCGCGTCGGTCAACTTCTGGGGATTCCGCGCTCCGCTCGGCGCGTGGCTGTGCATCTGGGGCTGCGGCGCGATGCTCACGTCCGCGCCGTTCGACAACTGGTGGCACAACGCCTACGGACTCGACGTCAGGATCGTGAGCCCGCCGCACGCCGTTCTCGCGCTGGGCATCTTCTCGATTTGCCTCGGCGCGCTGTTGCTGACGCTCGCGCAGCAGAATCGCGCAACGGCCGAGGCGCGCGGGCGGCTGGCCTGGCTGCTCGCGGCGACCGGCGGCCTGGTCATCATGAATGTCGCGCTGTTCCTGACGGAATTCAGCGAACGGCGCATGATGCACAGCGCGTTCTTCTATCAGGTGACGGCGCTCATGTTTCCGATCGCGATCTGCGCCACGGCGCGCGCGATCAATCTCCGCTGGCCCGCCACCGCGGCGGCGTCGTTCTACACCGCGATCATGCTCGTCCTGATGTGGATCATCGAACAGTTCCCGGCCACGCCGAAGCTGGGGCCCATCTACCAGCACGTGACGCACATGGTCGCGCTGTCGTTCCCGCTGCTGCTCATCGTTCCCGCGTTCTGCATCGACCTCGTCTTGCATCGCTTCGACAAGCGGCTCACCACATGGCAACTCGCGCCGATCGTCGGCGCCGTTTTCGTGCTGGCGTTTCTGGCCGTGCAGTGGCCGTTCGCGACCTTCCTGGTCGCGAATCCGGTCGCCCGCGGTCCGCTGTTCAACGCGGACAACTTCGTCTACTTCATGGCGCCCCAGTACGAGGCGATGACGCGGCGATTCGATCCCCCGGCGCCCGGAGCGTGGCCGTTCCCGGTGCAGCTCCTGATCGCCATCGGGATCGCGACCGCGACGAGCGCCATCGGTCTGGCGCGCGGCCGCTGGATGACCAAGGTTCGTCGATGAAGCGATGGACGGGCGTGGTCTTCGCTGGAGCGGCGTGGCTCGTCGCGACGGCGCACGTCGGCAGCCCCGACGTCACGTTCGACGGCGCGGCCGGCCCGTACACGATTCGCGCGATCGTGCGCCCGCCGAGCGTCGTGCCCGGTCTCGCCGAGGTGATCGTGCGCGCCGCGGGCGACGACGTCGACAGCGTGAGCATCCAGCCGGTGTTCTGGCGAACGGGAGTCGCCGGCTCCCCGTCGCCGGACAAGATGTCGCGCGTGGCGGGACAACCGCGCGTGTACACCGGCCACGTGTGGCTCATGGCGCACGGATCGTACAGCGTCTACGTGCGCGTGGACGGGCGCAAGGGAACGGGAACCGCGATCGTCCCGGTCGACTCGTTCGCCACGGGCCGACTCGGACTTTCGCTGCCGCTCGGCGCGCTGTTGGTCGTACTCGCCGGGTTGCTGGCGGCCGGCCTCATCACGATCGTGCGGGCGTCGTCGGGCGAAAGCCTCGTCCCGCCGGGCGAGGAGCTCACGCCGGCCCAGCGCAAACGCGCCAACATCATCACGACGGTCGCGGTGCCGATTCTCGCGATCGCGCTCTTCGGAGGCGCGCGCTGGTGGAACTCCGTCGACGCCGACTATCAGCGCACGATGTTCCACCCGCCTGTCGCTACAACGGTCATCACCGGAGATTCGATCCATCGCACGATGAAGCTCGTGCTCAGCGACACCGCCGCATTTCGATCCATCTTCGTGCCCGTCGCGCCCGACCACGGCAAGATGATGCACCTCTTCCTCGTGGGCGGGCGGAACATGGACGTGTTCGCGCACCTGCACCCGGTCGAGCGCGACTCACTCGTCTTCACCGGCGAGGTGCCGTGGCTTCCCGCCGGACCGTACCGTCTCTTCGCCGACATCATGCTCGACAACGGTCTGACGCTCACCGCCACCGAGACCGTCAACCTTCCGGCGATGGTCGGCGCCGTCGCTCCGTCGGACAGCGACGACTCGTGGGCGAGCACGTCCGCGGTCGCACTCGGCGCGACGGGCGCGAGCGCGCCGCTCGGCGGCGGCTACACGCTCTCGATGTCGAATTCATCCGAGACGATCGCGGCGCGTTTGCCGGCCGACCTCGCGTTCACCGTGCGCGACCAGACCGGCAACGTGGTGTCGCTGCGACCCTACCTTGGGATGGCCGCGCACGCAGTCGTCCTCCGCGACGACGCGTCGGTCTTCGTCCATCTCCACCCGATGGGCACGGTGTCCACCACCGCGCAGCGGGTCTTTCGCCTGCGCGACGCCGGCGACACGACGGCGCGTGGCCGACTCAAACCGGGCACGCTCGATCCGCGCGCGATGTCGGACATGCCGATGTCCGGTGAATTCACGCTGCCTTACGAATTCCCGAAGCCGGGCCGGTATCGCCTCTGGGTGCAGGTGAAGCCCGCGCAGGAAGTCCTCACCGGCGTTTTCGACGTCACCGTGCGTTGAGCAAGCTTCGCGTTCCCGCCTTCGTCGCCTTCGCGCTTCTCTCGGCGGCGATCTTCGTTCGGCTGGGCTTCTGGCAGCTCCATCGGCTCGGCGAGCGCAGGGCGCGAAACGCGCTCGTCACGTCGCGGCTGCAGGCACCCGACGCGGACGTCACGGCGCTCGCCGGCGACTCGGCGTCCATGCGCTTTCGGCACGCGCACGTGACCGGCACGCCGGACTACGGGCATGAGCTGGTCTACGCGTCACGGTCGTACAAGGGATCGCCGGGCGTCAACATTCTGACTCCGATCCGCGTCGCCGGCCGCGACACGGCGGTGATCGTCGATCGCGGTTGGGTGTACGCGCCCGATGGAGAGACCGTCGATCTCGCCAAGTGGCACGATCGCGATTCCGTGTTCAGCGGGTACGTCGAGGAGTTCCCGTCCGTCGCCGGCGCGATGTCGGCGGCTCATCCGGGAGTGATCACGCGTCTCGGGTACGCCGCCGTACGGGGGGCGCTGCCATACCCCGTCTCACCCGTGTACGTGGTGATGCTCGGCGACTCGGTCGTCGCGCCGGATCGTCTCGCGCGCCTAACGCCGCCGCCGCTCGACGAGGGGCCGCATCTCAACTACGCCATCCAATGGTTCGCGTTCGCGGCGATCGCGCTGGTCGGCGCGGTCGTGGTGATCTGGCAGCGACACGAGACGGGAGTCGAGCCGATTCCGCTCCCCGAAGACGCCGCGGGCGGCGCGAAGCGCTGAGCGCCGAGCGCCGAGTCCGACACGACGGCCGAGCTCCTTTGGGCGCGTGGGTTGCATATTTGAGGTAGATCGGGAGAGCCCATGTCAGAGCAAGCGAACACGCACGCTTCGGAGCGCGAGGCACGAGACGTCGCCGAGGCGGCGCGCGAAAGCGAGTGGTCGGGTCCGAGCTTCGTGCGCGAGATGTTTCTCGGCCGTTTCCGGCTCGACCTGATTCATCCGCATCCGCCCGACGACCCCGAGGAAGAGGAACGTGCCCGGCCGTTTCTCGATACGTTGCGCGAGTTCCTCGAGCGCGTCGATTCGGACATGATCGACCGCACGGGCGAGATTCCCGAGGAATACGTCCAGGAGCTGCGGGAGATGGGCGCCTTCGGGATCAAGATCCCCAAGGAGTACGGCGGGCTCGGGCTCTCCTATTCGAGTTATGTGAAGGCGATGGCGCTGGTGACGTCGAAGGACGGGTCGCTCACGGCGCTGCTGTCCGCGCATCAATCGATCGGGTTGCCGCAGCCGCTCAAACTGTTCGGCAACGACGCGCAGAAGGCGACGTATTTTCCACGGCTCGCGAAGGGCGCGATCAGCGCGTTCGCCCTCACGGAGGTGGACGCGGGCTCGGACCCGGCGAACATGCACACGCGCGCCGAGCTGACGCCCGACGGCAAGTATTTCATTCTCGACGGCGAAAAGCTGTGGTGCACGAACGGAACGCGCGCCGAGCTGTTCGTCGTGATGGCGCGAACCCCGGATGCCGTCGTGAACGGCAAGACGCGCAAGCAGATCACCGCGTTCATCGTCGAGGCGTCGTGGCCGGGCGTCGAGGTCGTTCATCGCTGCCGCTTCATGGGGCTCAAGGCGATCGAGAACGGCGTCATTCGATTCAACCGCGTGCGCGTTCCGCGCGAGAACGTCCTCTGGGAAGAGGGGCGCGGCCTCAAGATCGCGCTCGTCACGCTGAACACCGGCCGCCTCACGCTTCCCGCGAGCACCGCCGGCGGATGCAAGGCGCTGCTCGAAGCGTCGCGCACGTGGGCCGTGGAGCGCGTCCAGTGGGGCGTATCCATCGGCAAGCACGAAGCGGTGGCGGAGAAGCTCGGCATGATGGCGGCGAACACGTTCGCGATGGAGGCGGTCGCCGGATTGACCGTGGGCCTCGCCGAGCGCGGGAACTACGACATCAGGCTGGAAGCGGCGATCGCCAAGATGTACAACACGGAGCACGGCTGGCGCATCGTCGACGACGCGCTGCAGATCCGCGGCGGGCGGGGCTACGAGACCGCGGACTCGCTCCGTGCGCGCGGCGAGCGGCCGATCCCGATCGAGCGGGCGATGCGCGACAACCGCATCAATCTGATCTTCGAGGGCTCGTCGGAGATCATGCGCCTGTTCATCGCGCGCGAGGCGGTTGACCACCACTTCAAGACGGCGTTCGCGTTGGTCGACAAGAACGCGTCGCGTAAGGAAAAGGCGGCCGCGTTCGGCCGCGTGATGAAGTTCTATCCGACATGGTATCCGGCGCGCTGGCTCGGCGCGGGGCAGGTGCCGGGATCGTTCGGCGAGTTCGGGCCCCTCGCGAAGCACATGCGCTTCGCCGAGCGACACACCCGCAAGCTCGGACGGGCGATCTTTCACGCGATGGTGCGGCTCGGCCCCAAGCTCGAGCGACGCCAACTCGTGCTTTTCCGCGCCGTCGACATCGGTGCGGAGCTGTTCGCCATCGCCGCGTCGTGCGTGCGCGCGCAGATGCTCGCGAAGCAGGGAAACCGCGAGGCCGCCGAGCTGGCGGATCTCTTCTGTCGAGCCGCCGGCGTTCGAGTGAAGCAGTTGTTCGCGTCGTTCTACGGCGACTACGACGCCCAGATGTACAAGGTCGCGCAGCAGGTGATGCGCGGGGAACATTCCTGGCTCGAGACGGGGATCGTGAGTCTGGTCGAGGAGGAGGCCGCGCCTCCGGCCGCGCGGCCCGCACGGGCGGGGGAAACCGTCGGCGCGGCGTAGCGGGCGCGCGTCCTCTCTCTCCGCCGAAATGACTCTTTTCTCGAACCGGCTCTGCGTTGTCGCGCTCGCGATCGCCGCTGCGCCCCTTCACGCGCAGCAGATCGTCGCGACACCCTTCGCGAAGTCCGACATTTATCGAGTGAACGAAACGCTCGGCTGGACGATCGGCATTGCCGCGGGCCAGAAGGCGCCCAGCGGCCCGTACTCTTATACGATCACCGAGAACGGTCAGCGAGCGATCAAGGCGGGGACCTTTGATCTCTCGCGCGGCTCAGCCAGGATCGCGACATCGTTGGGCGAACCCGGCATGGTGCGCGTCGAGATCAAGGCTCCGGCCGGAACGACTGACTTCGGCGATGTGCACACCGGTGGTCCGGGCCTCGTCGCCCTGGCGGCCGCCGTCGATCCGACGAAGATCCAGCCCGTCGTCGCGCGCCCGGCGGATTTCGACGCCTTCTGGAAGTCGAAGCTCGATCTGCTCGCGAGCGTACCGGTGAATGCCGTGATCACGCGGAAAGAGAGCGGCGTCGACGGCGTGGACTACGCGACCTTCCGACTCGAGAACGCCGGCGGGGCGCACGTCTACGGACAGATGGCGTCGCCCAAGCGCGACGGGAAGTTCCCCGCCCTGATCATCTTCCAGTGGGCGAATCCACCGTATGCTCTCCCGAAGTCGTGGGTCACCGACCGCGCGGCGGAGGGCTGGTTCGCCGTCAACGTCGAGCCGCACGACGTGCCGAGCGACATGCCGCAGTCGTTTTACGACGCGCTTCCGCAGATGCTCAAGGAGTATCAGCGGATCAACGACACCGACCGCGATCACGACTACTTCCTCCAGATGTACCTCGGCGACTACCGAGCCGTGGAGTTCCTCACGTCGCGCCCCGAGTGGGATGGAAGGACGCTCGTCGCCACGGGAATCAGCATGGGCGGCCAGCAGAGTCTCGTCACGGCGGCGCTCAGCCCGAAGGTTTCGGCGGTCGTCGTGCACGTACCGGCCGGAGCCGACGCGACGGCCGCGCTCCATGCACGCGATGCGGGATACCCATTCTGGGACTCGAAGAACCCGCGCGTCATGGAAACAGCGCCCTACTTCGACGTCGTGAACTTCGCGCCGCGCATACGCGTGCCGACGATGGTGGCGATGGGCTTCCTCGACAAGGTCGCGCCGTCGATCGGCATCTGGACGGCGTTCAATCAGATCGCGGGACCGAAGGAAGCCGTTCCGCTGATCGACGCGGCCCACAATCACCAGGCGACCGCGGAGCAGCAGATGGCGTGGACGACCCGCTCGAACGCGTGGCTCACCGCCCTATTGCACGGTGAGCCCGCTCCGGTCCGGCCGCTGAATTAGGAAATCGATGGACCCGCGGTGCGGACTAGGATTCCACACCACCGGCTTTCGATGCGTCGCTACGGGTTGGCCTTCTCGACGCGGATTTTCTGCCTGAAGGTCTTGCCGCCAACGGACATCACCGCCACGTAGTCGCCCGCCGCAATGCCTCCGGCCGCGCCGCCGAAAAAGGCCGCGGTCGGATCGCCGAAGCCAAGCGTCTGCATGAAGCCGAGTCCGAATCCGCCGGCCGGCGGTTTGCCGGGCACGTTGAACAACGGCGCCCACTGCTGCATCACCGACGGATCGGGCATCGCGGGAGCGGCGGCCGGCGCGGCAACGGCTGCGCCACCCGGACCGGCCGGCATGGGCGCACCCGACTGGCTCGCGCCACCACGTCCCCCGCCGGCTGTGGCCGCCGCGGTTGCCTGTTCGCCCGGACGCGGGTTCCATGGCGGCGGCGGACCGAATCCGCTTCCCGCGCCGCGTCCCTGGAACATCGCCGTGAGCGGCGAGAAATCGCCGGTACGTACGAGCTGTCGCATCATGCCGGTCGCCATCGGATTCGCCCCAGCCTTGTCGAGCGAATCGAGCACGAACACGATTCGATTCATCTGCGCGGCGGAGTCGCGCTTCTGCACCGCGCCGAGCGCCCGACGCGCCGGCGGCTTGCCGGCGAACGCCCACGCGACCCGGTTGATGCCCGCCGCGCCCGGAGCGTTGAGCACCTGCATCGTGTCACCGGCCGCGTCGAGGATGGCGATCTTCGTCGGTGCCTGACGCGCCGCGAGTCGATAGGTGATGACCGCGCCGTACGGCGGGCTCGCCCCCTGGAACACCTGATGACCCTGCGATTGTCCTTCGACCGGCGAGTCGCCGAACTGGAACCCCGTCGGCGACGAGAAGAGGTGCGCGTCCTCCGCCATCACCTTCTCGTCGATCTGTTGCAGCGCCGAGATGTCCGCGATCCAGATGCCGCGTCCGTGCGTGGCCGCGATGATCTCGTGGTCGCGCGGGTGGATGCGCAGGTCGTGCACCGGCACGGTCGGCAAGCCCGTCATGAACCGCTGCCACGACTGCCCGCCGTTCACCGACACGTACGCGCCGACGTCGGTGCCGAGAAAAAGCAGGTTCTTGTTGACGAGGTCCTGCCGGATCACGTGCACGTAATCCGGCCCGCCGACGGGCAGGTTCGCCGCGATCGACGAAAACGTCTTGCCGAAATCGTGCGTCACGAAGACGTACGGCTTGTAGTCGCCGTTGCGGTGGTTGTCGTACGTCACGAAGAACGTCATCGAATCGTGCGGCGACGGCTCGATGCGCGTGATGTACGTCCCGGCGGGCACGCCGGTCACGTGCGTCGTCAACTCCTCCCACGTGCCGCCGTCGTTCCTCGTGACCCAGAGGCGGCCGTCGTCGGTTCCGGCGTAGAGAATCCCCGCGCGAATCGGCGATTCGTTCAGCGAGACGACGGTGCAGTACGTCTCGGCGCCGGTGGCGTCGTTGGTGATGCCGCCCGTCGTGCGCGTCGACACGCGGATCTTCATCGTGTCGGCGGTGCTCAGGTCGGGCGAGATCGGGAACAGATCGTCGCCGCGCTTGGTGGACTTGAGTACGCGGTTCCCGCCCACGTAGAGCGTCGACGGGTTGTGCGGCGAGATGAGATACGGCGTATTCCAATTGAAGCGCAGGTCGAGCGCCGCCGAGTCCGTCTTCTGGCGCGCGCGCATGTCGGCGATCGCTTTCTTTTGCGCGGCCGTCTGCGGAGCCGCCGTGTCGCCGCGCTCGATGAGCACGGAGTCTTCGTACATGTCGTAGCGAGGGCGGTACTGCGGCTTGACCAGGAAGCTGCTCTGTCCCGTCGCGTAGTTGAGCCGGACGATCGCGCCGCCCTGAGATTCGGCGTAGATCGTGTTCGGATCGGTCGGGTCCTGCTGCGTCACGAATCCGTCGCCGCCGCCGACCGTGAACCACATCGCGTTCGTGATTGGTCCCTGGCGCCGCCGGCTCGGCCCGCACCACGATCCGTTGTCCTGCAAGCCGCCGCACACTCGGTACGGGACCTGGAAATCGTAGCTGATGTTGTAGAGCTGCCCGACGGCGAACATGTTCGCGAACATGTACGTGCCGCCCTGATCGAACGTGATCGCCACGCCGCCGTCGTCGCCGACAATCATGCGGTCCGGGTCCACCGGATCGATCCACATCGCGTGGTGGTCGACGTGAATGCCGTTCGTCGCGTTGATGACCGTCTTGCCGCCGTCGTTCGACACGAGCACGGGCGTCGACGACCAGTACACGCGCTCCGGATTCTTCGGATGTACGCGGACCTGCGAGTAATAGAACGGCCTCGTGTCCTGATCGCTCGTGCGCGTCCAGGTCGCGCCGCCGTCGTTGGAGCGGAAGAGCCCCGACCGCGATTTCGCCGCGGGCTTGCCTTTCTCGGGCTTTGGATTCGGCACCGTGTCCGCTTCGACCAGCGTGTACATCACTTGCGGATTCGAGAGCGAGATCGAAATGCCGATGCGTCCCTTCGTCGTCTCGGGGAATCCGCCGCCTTTGATCTCGGTCCACGTCTTGCCCGCGTCGGTCGACTTCCACAGGGCCGAGCCCTGGCCGCCCGAATTGAGGAAATACGGGCCGCGCACGCGCTGCCAGCTCGACGCCCAGACGGTGTTGGGGTTCGACGGATCGAGCGCCACGTCGACGAATCCCGCCTTGTCGGAGATGAACTTGATGAGCTGCCACGTTTGCCCGCCGTCCTCGGTCTTGTAGAGACCACGCTCCGGATTGGCGTTCCACGGAGCGCCGAGCGCGGCGACGTAGACGATGTTCGGGTTCGTCGGATGGACGACGATGCGACCGATCGCCTGCGTCTTCTCGAGTCCCATCAGCTTCCACGTGATGCCGCCGTCGGTGGACTTGTAAACGCCGCCGCCGGGGGAGATCGTGTTACGCGAATTCGGCTCCCCCGTGCCGGCCCACACCTGCATCGTGTCGCTCGGGGCGATGGCGAGCATGCCCATCGAGATGACGCGCTGATTGTCGAATACCGGGCGCCACGTGACGCCGTTGTTGGTGGACTTCCAGATGCCGCCCGCCGCGGCCGCGGCGAAGAACGTCTTCGACGGCGACGGGATCCCCGTCACGTCGGACATGCGGCCCATCGTGTTCGCGGGGCCGACGTTCCGCCAACGAAATCCGGCGATGGTGAGGGAGTCGAGCTCGAACGGCTTGGATACTGGCGCTTGGGCGGCCGCGGCCGATGCGACGAGCGTCGCGGCGGCCACGACTCGGCGTGTGCGGATCATGATCGAGTGGGGTGGGGGGCGGCGTTTCGGACGACGATCGGCTTCCCGAGAACTGGGCTAACGTATCACCGGGGAACAGGGCGGGGTACCCCGGCTCCTTGGCAGGGCGGGAGATGGAAACGCAGATGACGCGGATCTGAAAAGCGATTGCCGCAGATGGATTGATTGGGGGTGTGGTGGCCCGCTTGCCGCACCAGACGCTCAGCGGTCGGGCCACCCGTACAGCCGGAGCGCATTTCCCCGCATCACCATCTTCGCGATCTCGGTCGCCCGCGGCCGGGTGATCTCGCCCTCGTTCATCATTTCGGTGAGAGCGATCGCCAGCGCGTCGCGGGCCGAGGTCGTGGTCTGATAGCCGATCTCCTCCCAGTCGATCGCGGCAGAGCCGCCCGGCGACAGGTCGGTTCCGAACAGCACTTTCTCGGGGTACCACTCGAGCCAATAGCGGATCGTGCGCGCGAGCTCCCGCGTCGGCAGCAGCCACGTCTGCTCGGAGAAGTCCGTGTACACGTTCGGCTTCATGAGGAGCGGCGCGATCTCCTTCGAGAAGGGCCCGGCGCCGCCGTGCAGCAGGACGAACTTGGTCTTGCGCAACGACGCGTCGTCGAGGACCGGCTCGAGCAACAGCGGATTCGATCCCGCAATCTCGAAATAGCCGCCACATCCATATCCTGTGTGAATGTGCACGGGAAGGCCGAGTCGCCCCGCCTCGACGGCGATGCGATGAAACACGACGTCCTGGATCGCGCTGTACTCGGCGTCTGTGGCGACGCCGGCGTTCGTGTATCGGGCGTAGGCTCGATCGGCCGCCGCCTTGTCGCCCCGCGTGAAATTGAGCGGGCGCAGGTAGGCTGCTTCGTACTTGATGGCGACTGCTCCCTCGCGCTTGAGGCGCTCGAGCGTCGGCGTCACGACTTGCGAGAAGTAGGCGTCGAGCGTGGCCGGGCGGTGGCTCACGTTGACGGCCGTCATGTAGCGCCTGAGCAGCGCGTCTTCCCGTGCAAAAAAGAATCTGCGGTCCGGCGAGTACTTCGCGACGCCGCTGTTGTCGAGCGGAAAAAGAAGTGCATCGACGAACGGCACCCAGCGGAAGCCTGGCGCGACGAGCCCGCGTCCGATCGCGACGCGGTTGGCCAGCTCGGTCTCGATGCCGAGCTTGTCGAGCACCCAGGCGGGATAGCGATCGCCTTGCGACGTCTTCACTCGCTGTTTGGCGGCGACGAGTTCCCGCACGTGCGCCGAGTCGGCGTCGTTGTACCGGTAGCCGTAGAGCGCCTTCCACGCCGCGAGGTAGCGCGGATTGTCCGGCCGGGTCGTCAGCGCCGGCTCGGTCGGCTCGAGCGGGTCGCAAGGGAGCGCGTCGAAGTCGTCGTCCTTCTGGCCGGCGGCGGTGAGCGCGGGCGGATGCGAATGGTTGTCGATGGCCCTGACGGCGCGAATCGTCGAGAGGAGGCCGGGGTCCGGCTGCTGGGCGCCGGCGCGGCCGAGGGCGAGAAGGGCAACTAACGAGATGGCGAGTCGAAGCATGGCGAGACAGAAGGCGGAGTCAGCCCTAAGGCTGTGGCTTAAACGGGTTGGTCGCCAGGATGGCCTCTGTAATCGGCAGGCGCCAGCGGCAGTCGACAGGGGGTCGTCATTGTCCGCATTTGCCCTTTGACGGAGGTCGAGCGATCGTTTCTCGGGGCTCGCGCACCGAACAGCCGTGATGTGAGAGGAGGGTCTCATGAAGCTTTCCCAGCTCTTCGCGTCCCACCGGACGCCGCGATCCACTCTCGCAGTTCAAACCGTCGAAACTGTGGCGGCGACCGACGAGCACGGAGTGAGACCGACGGACAGCGCGCTGGACCTTTTCGGGATCACGCACACGGGAAAGGTTCGCCACGAAAACCAGGATCACTTCTTCGTCGGCACCATTCACCCGGAAGTCCACGTCCACGGCACGAGTCTGACGAACGCGGAGCGGCTGCCGCTTCGCGGCCAGCGTCTGGCAACGGTGTTTCTCGTCGCCGACGGTGTCGGCGGTCAGTTCGGAGGGGCGGAGGCGAGCCGGTTGGCGGCCGAGGCGGTCACGGCGTACGTCTCGTCGAGCTTGCGGTGCTACCATGCGGCCGGCGCGACGGACGACAAGCTGTTTCTCGATGGCTTGCGCGCGGCGGCGATGAATGCGCACGAAACGGTGTCGGTGGAATCGGCGATCCGCGGCGACACCCACATGGCGACGACGCTGACGTTCGGAATCGCCGTGTGGCCTTGGCTCTACGTACTGCAGGTCGGCGACAGCCGCGCGTACTTCTGCTGCAACGGCGTGATGCGCCAGATCACGCGCGACCAGACGGTCGCCCAGGATCTCGTCGACCAGGGCGTGCTGACACCCGAGCGAGCCGCGAACTCGCCGTACACGCACGTGCTCTCCAGCGCGATCGGCGGATCCGCTGCCCTACCGGTGGTGACGCGCATCGACGTTCGCGGCGACCGTCCGGTGGTACTGCTGTGCAGCGACGGCCTCACCAAGCACATCACCGATCGCGAGATCGAGCAGCATATACTCGGCCTCGAGTCGTCGGAACAACTCTGCCGCGCGCTATTGGAGCTCGCGCTCGAGCGGGGCGGGTCGGACAACGTCACGATCGTCGTCGGCCGCGTGAGGACGTCGCCACCCGCTGCGTGATCGCTTGCCGTCAGGAGAGCGGCGGAATGGGTTCCGGCGCTTCTCCGTTGCGGAGTCGCGACCAGTTTTCCATCAGCTCGTCGCGATGGAGTTCGCTCCATTCGACGACGAGTCGCAGGGCTCGGGCAGGAAACCGACCCGTCACGACGCCATCGTGGATCGTCACGCTGGCCTGGTACTCGCCGTAGGTTGCGTGGAAATGCGGCGGTGCGTGCTCGTTGGCCAGCATGCGAATGACGATGCCGTAAAATCTGCTGACTTCCGGCATCCCGGCGATGTACGCCGAGTCATCGGGCCGAGCGTCACCGAAAGAACGCGGCCCCAACCCGTTCGCCGCGCGGACTCTGTCATACAGCGTTTCGGGCGCCCAGTCGGCTCCGTTCGACCAGACGATCGTCCCGTTTTCGATCGCCACTTCGAGCAAATCGCGCCGGATCGTGCAGCGGCTCGAAGATCGGCCCGCGCAGTCCATCGCTAAGGTCGACCTCGCCCTCGGTGCCGTCGGAAAAACGCAGCCACAACACGTGCTCTCGCACGTGCCGCACGTCGGTCACCTCGGGGGGAGTTCGTACTCGAGCATCGTCGCCGAGCATAGGCTCGGCGCGGCGGGGGCCGCAAGGGGCGCTACCGGCGATCCTCCATCGGCAGCCGTTCCGATCTCAACTAGTGAGCACTGCGCCGTCGCTCACTACGCGCATCGCGGGCGCCCGACCGTAAGTCAGCGTCCTCCACAGCCACTCGACCGGCCCGAATCGATAGCGTTTGAGCCACCACGTGCTCGCGGCGATCTGAATCGAAAACAACACGATGGTGATCGCGAACATGGCCGTGTATCCCATGCGGCCGAACCAGCGCAGACCGAAGCTGTAAAAAAGAAACGTGGAAACGACGGACTGCGTGAGGTACGTCGTGAGCGCCATGCGGCCGGCGGCGGCGAGCGGAGCGAGGAGACGCGGCGCCGCGCTTGGTCTGAAAGGCCAGCAAGAGGAGCGCGCCGTAGGCGAGCCCCATTGGAATCGTCGCGTCGAGAGCGGTGAATACGAAACGGCGCCACGCGAGCATGACGGCGCGAGTCGTGTCGGGCGGCCCTGACGGGGTCGGCAAGAAAGCGTCGGCCGCGGCTCCGGCTGCGAAAAAGACGAGCGCGGCGCCGAGACACCAGTAAAGGAAGCGGCGAGTCGCGCGCCGGTCGCTGACCACGCGTTGGAAGAAGCCTGAACGCAGCGCCCAAACGCCCGCGAGGAATATCGAAAGGATGTAGAAGTACGTCGTGAGGCCCCACCGTCCGAACCAGTCGGCGACGTCCAGAAGACGCTGGTGATGGATCTGCGCGAGAGAACCGTGGCCGTAGATCCAGTTCGCCGTGACTCGGGGGACGCGAGGGACCATGAAGCGCTGGCCGGCGACCCACCGCACGCGCGTGATGAAGTCGCCCGCGAACAGGTACAACGCGAACGCCCACGCGAGCTGGCGCTTCGGCGCGACGTCGCGAAAGAGCAGGAGCGCGAACGAGACGAGCGCGTACGACGTGAGGATGTCGCCGTGCCAGATGAGGAGCGCGTGCACGAGTCCGATCGCCAGCAAGGCCGCCGATCGCCGCGCATACGTGCGCTGAATTCCCACGCCGCGCTGTGCCGCGCGTGTCAGTTGGATGCCGAAGCCGATGCCGAACAGGAAGCACAGCAGAGTGAAGAACCGGCCTTCGACGAAATACTCCTGAACAAATCCGATCGCGCGATCGAGCCACGTCGTCTCGTCGGCGACACCGTACCAGTCGTTCAGGTTCGACCAGAGCACTCCGAACATTGCCCAGCCGCGGAGTAGGTCGAGGGCCTGAATTCGCTCATTTGGCGCGACGGGCTCGAGGTCCGTCGTCGTCGGCGGAGCGTAGACGCCGACTGCGGGTGCGGCGGTGGTTGTCGACATCGGCCGTGCGGGTGGGGGCTTCCTATCATTGCACGGCCGGGCGGGTGTCGCAACTGCCGCTACCGGTACTCCTCCATCAGCTCCGCGAGCTTCGCGCTCCCCGGGCACAGGTCGTCGAACGGCAGATCGACGAGCGGCGTGGCCGACGTCTTGGCGAGGGCGTGCATGTCCGACCCGGCTTCGTCGATGTAGAGAAGCCCGGTCACGACCTCGCCGCGCGCCATGTGCTCGCGCACGTGCGCGTAGGCGGCATCGCGGTTCCGCGGGTCGTAATCCGACGCGACCCGGTGAAAACGAACGACGCTTCCGTCGTGCATCGTCACGCTCACCGCCCCGCCGCTCCCCCCGTTCGTCGGCGAGCTCGTGTCGGCGGTGATCTCACGGCGCAGCGGGACGAAATCCACCGGCGCGAGCTCGGCATAGTGCTCGCGCGTGTACCGGTAGCTCTTCGTCGACGAGTCGTGGTCGTTGAAGCTCACGCACGGCGAGATGATGTCGACCAGCGCGAACCCGTTGTGCTTCATCGCCGCCTTGAGGATCGGCGTCAGCTGCGCCTTGTCGCCGGAGAAGCTGCGCGCGACGAAGGTCGCGCCCAGCGTGAGCGCGAGCAGCACGGGATCGATCGGCGACTGAAGGTTCGCCTCGCCCTTCTTGGATTTCGACCCGACGTCCGACGACGCCGAGAACTGCCCCTTGGTGAGCCCATAGACGCCATTGTTCTCGAGCACGTACATCATGTTCACGTTGCGGCGGATGGCATGACACAGCTGCCCGAGTCCGATCGACAACGAGTCGCCGTCGCCGGAGATGCCGATGTAGGCGAGATCGCGATTCGCGGCGTTCGCGCCGGTCGCCAACGCGGGCATGCGCCCGTGCACGCCGTTGAATCCATGCGATTGCCGGAGGAAGTACGCGGTCGTCTTCGACGAGCACCCGATGCCGCTCATCTTCGCCGCCCGGTGCGGCGGGACCTCGAGCTCCCAGAGCGCCTGGACGAGCGCCGCGGTGATGGAATCGTGTCCGCACCCCGCGCAGAGCGTCGACATCGCGCCCTCGTAGTCGCGCTTCGTCAGCCCGAGTGAGTTTTTCGGGAGAGAAGGGTGCCGGACGGCCGGCTTCGGAATGGAGGTCATTTCGGCAAACAGCGAAGGTGACAGAGAGCGAAGGTAACGAACGACTAGACGCGAGCGGGTTCGCGGTGCTGCGGCGATGCTTCAGCGACGCCTGATCTCCCGCGAGTGCCGACCACGCCGGCGATGACGCGATCGGCGGTGAGCGGCAGGCCGCCGTAGTCGAGCACGGAGATCATTCTGTCGCGGGCGATGCCGGTCTCCAGCGCGAGCAGCGAGCGCAGTTGGCCGTCGCGGTTCTGCTCGACGACGTAGCACCTGGGGTGCGCCTCGATGAACTCTCGCACGCCCGGCCCAAACGGAAACGCGCGGATCCGCATGTAGTCGACGTGCAGCGGCGCAGCGGTCGAGCCGTCAAGCTGTCCAGTCGCAAGCCGATCCACCGCTTCCATGACCGCCGCATGGCAGCCGCCGATCGAGACGATGCCGACCTCCGTCTTCTTGGCGGCGGCGCGGATTTCGGGTGCCGGCACCGCCTTCGCGGCCGTTTCCATCTTCTTCACCAGCCGGTCGACGACCTCCTGATACTCGGCGGCGTCCTCGGTATAGGTGCCGAACTTGGTGTGGCCCGAGCCGCGCGTGAAATAACCGCCGCGCGGCGACGCGCCGGGGATCGTTCTCGCCGCGATGCCGTCGCCGTCGACGTCCAGGTAGCGCGAAAACTTCTCGACCTGCTCGAGCTCCGCCGGTCCCAGCACCTTGCCGCGATCGGGGCGATAGCTGTCGTTCCAGCTGAAGCGCGGGCACATCCAGTCGTTCATCCCGATGTCGAGATCGGAGACGACGAACACCGGCGTCTGGAATCGCTCCGCGAGATCGAACGCTTCGACGGCGAGCGTGAAGCACTCTCCCGGATTCGCCGGGAAGAGCGCGATGTGCTTGGTGTCGCCGTGCGACAGATACGCGATCGACAACAGATCGCCCTGCTGCGTCCGCGTCGGCATTCCCGTCGACGGACCCGTGCGCTGAATGTCGAAGAAGACGCCCGGAATCTCCGTGTAGTACGCCAGTCCGATGAATTCGCTCATCAGCGAGATGCCCGGACCCGCCGTCGACGTGAACGAACGAGCGCCGGCCCATCCAGCGCCGATCACCATGCCCGCCGCCGCCAGCTCGTCCTCGGCCTGGATCAGCGCGTACTTGCGCTCGCCCGTCGTTCGATCGACACGGAACCGCTCGCAGTAGTCCTTGAACGCCTCCATCAGCGACGTGGAAGGCGTGATCGGGTACCACGCGCCGACCGTCGCACCGGCGAACACCGCGCCGAGCGCGCCGGCCGCGTTTCCGTCGATCAGAATGCTGTCTTTCGTCTTGTCGACGCCGAGACGCTTCAAATGGAAGGGGAGCGGACAGTCGTAGTTCGCCTTCGCGTAGTCGAAGCCGAGCCGGATCGCACGGAAGTTGGCGTCGAGCAGCGCGCGCTTCTTGGAGAACTTTTCGCGCAGCATCTCGCCGACGACGTCCATGTCGAACTCGAGCAGCGCGGCCAGTGCGCCGACGTACACGATGTTGCGCAGCAGCGTGCGATTGCGGTCGCCCTCGAAGTTCTCGACGCACAGCTTGCCGAACGGGATGCCGAGGATCGTGATGCCCTCGCGAATCAGCTTGTCGTCGAGCGGCCAGGACGAGTCGTAGAGCAGATAGCCGCCCGGGCGCACCGCGGCGACGTCCTTGGCGTACGTCTCGGGGTTGAGCGCGACGACGAGGTCGACGTGCTCGGGGCGGGCCGTGTAGCCGTCCTCGCTGACGCGGATCTCGTACCACGTCGGCAGACCCTGGATGTTCGACGGGAACACGTTCTTGCCGGTGACCGGGATGCCCATGCGAAAAATCGCCTGCATGAGCAGGCCGTTCGCGCTGGCCGACCCCGTCCCGTTGACCGTGCCGATCTTGAACGCGAAATCGTTAATGGGCATATGGAATCAGCAGTTCGAACTGGCTCATGTCCCACGCGGCCGTCGGGCAGCGCTCGGCGCACAGGCCGCAGTGGAGGCAAACGTCCTCGTCCTTCACCATGATCCGCTTCGTCTGCGGGAGCGGCGCGGACGAGTAGATGTCCTGCGTCAGGTTCGTCGCCGGCGCCGAGAGGTGCTGGCGGATGTCGATGCCCGCCTCGGCCTCGGGAATGATCGTCAGGCAGTTCTCGGGGCAGACGTCGATGCACGCGTCGCACTCGATGCACAGGCTCGCCGTGAAGTCCGTCTGCACGTCGCAGTTGAGGCACCGCTGCACCTCGGCCGCCGTCTGCTCGGCGTTGAATCCGAGCTCGACCTCGACGCCGAGGCTCTTGAAGCGCTTCGTCAGATCCTCGTGCTTCATCTTCATGCGTTGTGCGGAGCTGTAGTCGTTGCTGTAGCTCCACGAGTGCATGCCGACCTTCGAGCTGACGAGGTTCATGCCGTAGGCCGGCCGCTCGGTGAGCGACGCGCCCTGGCAGTGATTGTTGATCGAGATCGCGGCCTGGTGTCCGTGCTCCACGGCCCAGATGATGTTTTCCGGTCCCCACGCGGCGTCGCCGCCGAAAAAGACGCCCGGCTTGGTCGACATCATCGTCGTGCGATCGACGACCGGCATCCCGTGCTTGTCGAAATCGAGGCCGACGTCGCGCTCGATCCAGGGGAACGCGTTCTCCTGGCCGATGGCGAGGATCACGTCGTCGCACGGCAGCACGACCGTATCGACGACTTCACTCTTCTGCTTCCCGCCCTCTTCGGTCCAGCGCAGAACCTCCATCTCCATCCCCACGAGCTTGCCGTTCTCGACGACGAAGCGCTTGGGCGCGTGGTTCTCCACGATGTGGACGCCTTCTTCCTCCGCGTCCTCGAGCTCCCACGGCGACGCCTTGAAGTACTTCCGTCCCCGGCGCGCGATGACTCTCACGTCGGTACCGCCGAGACGGCGCGAGGTGCGGCAGCAGTCCATGGCCGTGTTGCCGACGCCGATGATGAGCACGCGCTTGCCGATCTTCTCGATGTGGCCGAAGTGGGCCGACGCGAGCCACTCGATACCTATATGTATGTTCGCCGCGGCTTCGCCGCGTCCGGGAAGATCCAGATTCTTCCCGTGCGGCGCGCCGCTCCCGACGAACACCGCATCGAATCCCTGCGCGAGCAGGTCGCGCATGCTCGTGACGGGCGAGTTGTACCGGATGTCGACGCCCATGTCGAGGATGTAGCCGACTTCCTCGTCGAGAACGCTCGCCGGCAGGCGGAACGACGGAATGTTGATCCTCATGAGGCCGCCCGGCTCGGCGATCCTTTCGAAGATCACGACGTCGTAGCCGAGCGGCATGAGGTCGTTGGCGACCGTGAGCGACGCCGGGCCGGCGCCGATGAGCGCGACGCGCTTGCCGTTCTTCTGCGCCGGGGCCTTCGGCAGGAACTCGCTGATGTCGTCGCGATTGTCCGCCGCCACCCGCTTCAACCGACAGATGGCGACCGGTTTCCCGTCGACTCGTCCGCGCCGGCACGCCGGCTCGCAGGGACGGTCGCAGGTCCGGCCAAGGATGCCGGGAAAGACGTTGGATTCGCGGTTGAGGAGGTAGGACTCGGTGTATTTGCCTTGGGCAATCAGCCTGATGTATTCCGGCACGTTGGTGTGCGCCGGACAGGCGTATTGGCAATCGACAACCTTATGGTAGTACTGAGGATTGCTGACGTCCGTGGGGGGACGGGAAGGCTTCGAAGGAGGGGCGGTAGCTGACACTCGAGGAGGCTCCGGGAGGATGCCCGAATGATCGAGGAAGGAAGCGCCCGGGGCAAGACTGAGGGGCGAAAGTGCCGAGGGGCAAAGCTAACGAAGGGCGAGACTAACGAACCACGAGGGAGGGCTTCGCCATTCTCTCCTTGAGGAACCGTCCGGTCCACGACTCCCGGCATCGAACCACGTCTTCGGGCGTCCCCGTGACGACGACCTCTCCGCCGGCATGGCCGCCCAGCGGACCCAGGTCCACCACGTAGTCCGCCGTCTTGATCACGTCGAGATGGTGCTCGATGACGATCACCGTGTGCCCGGCGTTCACCAGCCGGCCAAGCGACTCCAACAGCTTGACCACATCCGCCAGGTGCAGCCCGGTCGTCGGCTCGTCGAGGATGTAGACGGTGTGCTTCGCCCGCTGCAGACGGCTCAGCTCCGTCGCGATCTTGATGCGCTGCGCTTCGCCGCCTGAAAGCGTCGTCGCCGACTGGCCGAGCGTGAGATAGCCGAGCCCGAGATCGCGCAGCACTTCGATCTTTTTGCCAATCGCCGGCTCGCTCGCGAAGAACCCGACGCCTTCCTCGACGGACATGTTCAGGATGTCGTCGATCGTCTTGCCGCGCAGCGTCACTTCCAACGTCTCCGCGTTGAAGCGCGCGCCTTTGCACGCACCGCACGTCACTTCGACGTCGGGCATGAAGTACATCTGGGTCGTGATCGTGCCTTCGCCCTGGCACTCCTCGCAGCGTCCCCCCTTGACGTTGAAGCTGAATCGCCCGGCCTTGTACCCGCGCTCGACCGACAGCGGCGCGCGCGTGAACAGGTCGCGAATCGCGTCGTAGAAGCCGACGTACGTCGCCGGGTTGGAACGACTATTCCGGTCGATGGGCGTCTGGTCGATGTTCACGACCTTGTGAACGTGCTCCGTTCCCTCGATCGTATCGTGCGCGCCGGGGAGCGTGCGCGAGTCGACGAGCTGTTTCCAGAGCGCCTTATAGAGCACCTCGTTGATCAACGTGCTCTTGCCCGACCCCGACGCGCCGGTGACCGCGACGAGCACGCCGAGTGGAATGGCGACGTCGATCGACTTGAGGTTGTTCTCCTTCGCGCCGCGCACGACGAGTTGCTTGGCATCCCCACGGCGGCGCTTCTCCGGAGTGGCGATCGCGCGTTTGCCGGAGAGAAACTGGCCCGTCGGCGACGCCTTGCACTTCAACAGGTCGTCGAGCGTGCCCTGCACGACGACTTCGCCGCCGTGCACGCCAGGCCCGGGCCCCATCTCGACCAGATGGTCCGCCGCGCGAATCGTGTCCTCGTCGTGCTCGACGACGATCACCGTGTTGCCGATGTCGCGCAGCCGCTCGAGCGTCGCGATCATCTTCACGTTGTCCTTGGGGTGCAGTCCGATGCTCGGCTCGTCGAGCACGTAGAGCATGCCCATCAAGCCGGAGCCGATCTGGGTGGACAATCGGATGCGCTGCGATTCGCCGCCGGAGAGCGTCGACGACCGCCGGTTGAAGTTGAGGTAGTCGAGGCCGATGCCGAGCAGCAGCTCGAGTCGCGCGACGATCTCTCGAATGATCTGCCGCCCGGCGTCGGCGCCGCGACCGGCCGGCTTCAGGGCTCGCAGAAAATCCCGCAGCTCGTCAAAGTGAAGCTGGCCGACGTCGAACAGCGTCTTGCCGCCGACGGTGAACGACATCCGCGACACGCGGAGCCGGGAACCCTGACAGTCGGGGCACACGTGCTCGACCATCACGCGGTCGAGCCACGCTTCCATTCCGGAGCTCGCCTCGCCGCGCTGGCGATATCGGCGGTAGTGTCGCTCGATGCGCCGAGCGATGCCCTGGAAGCCGACGTCCTTGCCTTCCCACTCGGGACGCTTGTCTTTGGCGCCGGGAGGAAACAGGAGAGGGAACTTCTCCTCTCGGCCATAGAGCATCGCGTTGCGCGCCGGCTCCGCCAGGTTCTCCCACGGCGTCTCGATCGAGAAACCCATCGCGCGCGACAGACTGTAGATGAGCCGCCCGTCCCAATTGTCCGGGTTGTAACGGAATGCTTCGCGCACGAAACAGCCGCCGACGATGCTGCGCTTTGGGTCGGGGATGAGGAGCTCGGGATGCGTGAGCTTGTGCACGCCGAGTCCGCCGCACGTGCGGCAGGCGCTCTCGGGAAGGTTGAAGACGAAGTACGCCGGACCGACGTCGCCGAACAACACGTGGTGCTTCGCGCTCGTCGTCGCCTTGTGAAATCGCTCCGACTCGGCCTTCGACGCGCCCTTCACGATCTCGATGCGCATCAACCCGTCGCCGACGAGGAGCGTGGCGAGCACGCCGGCCTTGATCGCCTTCTCGTTGCGCCGCCGTACGACGAATCGGTCGACGATCGCGTCCAGCTCCTTCACCTTCGAACTGTCCAGCTCGAGGTCGTCTGAAAGGTCCACCGGTTTGCCGTCCACGACGAGGCGCCGCACGCCCTGTTTGCGCAGCTCGGTGAAGACGAAATCGAGCTCCTCGCCGTAGACCTTGAATACCGGCGCGCGCAGCTCGACCTCGGCCCCGTCGGGCAGTGCGAGAATCGCTTCGACGATCTGCGTCGAGCTCTTCGTCGGCGCGACTTCGCCGCAGCGCGGGCAGTGCGCCTCGGCGATCGTCGCGTAGAGCAGGTTCAAGTAGCTCGCGATGTCCGTCATCGTGCCGACGGTGCTTCGCGGGTTGCTCGCGATCGTCTTCTGCTCGATCGAGATCACCGGCGACAGCCCGAAGACGAAATCGACGTCCGGTTTCGCCACCTGGGCCACGAAGCGCTTGGCGTAGCTCGACAGCGACTCCATGTAGCGGCGCTGCCCTTCGCCGTAGATGGTGTCGAACGCGAGGCTCGACTTTCCGGATCCGGAGAGTCCGGTGACGACGACGAGCTTGTCGCGCGGAATCTCGACCGTGATGTCTTTGAGGTTGTGCACGCGCGCGCCTTGCACGGCGATCGTCGTCCGCGCGGCGGGCTTGGGCGCGGCGTGCCGTTTCGCCGTCTTTCGCGGCACTACTCGATCACCGCGTGAAAGAACGCCATCTCCTGCACCTCGACATTGCTGCGCCGCGTCAGCTTGACCGGCACCGACGCCTTGGTGAGCATGCCCCGATCCGCCAGGTATTCGCAGACGCCGGTCACTTCACCCACGCCAAAGTTGCGCGCGAAATGATCGTCGATCTCCGTCGCCGACCGGGCTTCGCCAACCTCGCGCAAGTGTTCGAGGACGAGTCCAAAAAGAGCTTCCGTGCGCTCGGCGAGATACCCATCGATCGCGTCGAGCGCCGCGGAGACGGACCGCGAGGTCTTTCGCTGATTCAGGAGGTCGTGATAGACCGTCGTGAAGAACGACGGATTGAGCTTCATCGCCTGTGGAAGCACTTCGCGGTCGGCGAGCAGCCCGGCTCCGATCACCTCGACCCTCGCCAGCGCGGTGGCCGAGTGGAGGATCCAGAGCGCGGAGTAGTCGAGATCCTGTCGCGTGACGAACCACTTGCGCGCCTTGTACAGGAGAGGCAGCACACCGGCGCCCGCTCTGAGCAGTTGGATCTGCCGATCTCTCTGGCCCATCAGCTGCAGCCGCTCCCAGAGCGGCGAAATGCTTTCGTCGTGCGTGTAGAGCAGCCGTCCCTTGGCGAGCAGAGAATGCGTGAACGAGTTCGCGACCGAGCCCTCGACGGTCTTTCGAAACTCGGTCCGCGACATCACGAACGCGTGCGTATTGAGCCCGTCCGCGTAGAGGCTGATGCCGCGTCCCTCGCCTTTGCGATCGTCCACGGTTACGAGAGCGAGGTCGATGTCGGATTTGTCCCACACGGTGTCGTGCGACAGGCTGCCGCACAGGATCGCGGCGAGAACGGTGCGGTCCCGTTGAATCTGCGCGACCAGATGGTCGAGCGCCTTGCTGAACAGCTCCTGGACCGGGGTTCGCGGCATCCGGAGATTCTAGCCCCGGAATGGGGATGGTGGAACGCCACCGTAGCCAACCGCACCGCGCCACCGCATTCTCGATCGTGAGAGGAGTGCGGAAACGGAGTGCGGAGACCTGAACGAGGATGAGGGGCGAGCGCGGCGGCACAACCTACCAGGGGTTGCATGTGTTCGCCATGTATCGCATGTTTCGCACATGCCAAAAATGATCCAGATCCGCCACGTCCCCGACGCGCTGCACCGGCGGCTCCGTGCTCGCGCCGCGCTCGCCGGGATGTCGCTGTCGGACTACCTGAGGCTCGAGCTCGAGGCCGCCGCCGAACGGCTCACGCCCGGCGAGCTGCGCGAGCGGCTCGCGTCGCTCGAGCCGGCGAGGGTCCGCGAACGGCCCAGCGCGGCCGTTCGCGCCGAGCGCGACTCGCGGTGATCGTCGCCGACGCGTCGACGTTAGTAGAGGTCCTGTTTCGCAGCGAAGCCGGCCTCGTTGCCGAGCGGCGGCTCCTGCGCCGCGGTGAAACGATCCACGCTCCGGCCCTCGTCGACGTCGAGGTGGCGCAGGTGCTCCGCCGATATGTCCTGCGCGGCGATCTCACGCCGGGTTGGGCGCGCACGGCGATCGGTTTGTTGGGCGGCTTTCCGATGGAGCGATATGGGCACGAGCCCCTCCTTGCGCGCATCTGGGAGCTTCGCGACAACCTGACCGCGTACGATGCCGCCTATGTCGCGCTCGCCGAGGGGCTTCGCGCGCCGCTCGTCACGTGCGACAAACGCTTGGCGAACGCCTCGGGAATTCGCGCGTCGATCGAACTCATTCAATAGAGACTGAACGCGTCTTACTCCCTGGCGGCGCGTGCGTCAATCGAAGATATGCCAAGGACACTCAAGACAGCGTCGACCCGGCGGCGGAGAAGCATCGCCGGCGCGTGCGCCATCGCCCGCCCTTGTCCTACTGCCCTTGCCTGGTCAGCTTCGCTCCAAGATTCGCAGGCTCCACCCTCGCTCCTTCGACCTTGCCTCTCTCAGCAGCCGACCGCCTCGAAGCCAGCCTTTCTTCCCTCGCCGAAAACCGCTCCCGCACCAACGCCTTCATCTACGCCGAGCCGGTCGCCGCGCGAGCCGCGGCGCGTGCCGTGGATGAGGAGCGTCGTCGCGGCGTCGATCGCGGACCCCTCCATGGGATGCCGATCTCGGTCAAGGACCTCATCGACATCGCCGGCCAACTGACGACCGCCGCTTCGAACGTGCGGAAGGGGCATCTGGCCGTTCGCGACGCCACCGTCATCCAACGCCTTCGCGAGGCGGGGGCCGTCATCCTCGGCAAGACGAACCTGCACGAGTTCGCGCTCGGCACGACGAGCGAGGAGTCGGCGTTCGGTCCGGTGCACAACCCGCACGACCCCACGCGATCGGCGGGCGGATCGAGCGGAGGGTCGGCGGCGGCGGTCGCGACGGGGATGGGGCAAGCGTCGATCGGGACGGACACGGGCGGCTCGATCCGAATTCCCGCGGCGGCGTGCGGCGTCGTGGGACTCAAACCGTCGCTCGGCGAGGTACCGACGGATGGCGTGGTCCCGCTGTGTCCGACGTTCGATCACGTCGGCCCGATCACGCGCTCCGTGGAGGACGCGGCCGCCCTCTGGTCGGTCCTCGCCGCACGGCCGCTCCCTCGGCTCGGCGCGCTGGCGCGGTCGCCGATCATGCTCGGCGCGCTCGGCGGCTACTTCACGGCGCTGTTGGACGGCGACGTGCGCAGGGCGTTCGATTCGACGCTCGCCCGCTTGCGCGCGTCTGGAATTGCGATCGAGTCGCGCGCCGTGCAGGGGAGCGAGCGGATCGTGGACACCTATGTCAACATCTCGCTGCCGGAGGCGGCCCAGTACCACGCGCCGACGCTCGACGCACGCGCGAGCGATTATCAGCCCGCGGTGCGCGAGCGTCTCCTCAAGGGTCGCACGATCTCGGCCGTGGACTACCTCGCGGCGCGGGACGGGCGCGACGTGCTGCGTCGCGCGGTCGATGCCGCGCTCGAACGCTGCGACGCTTTGGTCCTTCCGACGCTGCCGATCGTCGCCCCCAAGCTCGGCGCCAACGAAGTCACGATGGACAATGGGCAGACGCTCCCCGTCCGCGCCGCGATGCTGCGGCTCACGCAGTTGTTCAACATCACGGGGCATCCGGCGATCTCACTGCCGATTCCAACGTCGGGCTTGCCCGTCGGGCTGCAGTTGGTGGGGCGTCGAGACAGAACGGAGGAGTTGCTCGCGGTCGCGGCGTTGGTGTCTCGCGTCGTGGGTTGAACGCGGTTCCGTCGGACGGATCGCTCTAACGAACTACAAGCGCCGACGGGACGGGCCCGGCATCGACGAGAATCTTTCGAATCGGATCGATCCGCAAATTGAGTCCCTCGAGCGACCTCGCGCCGAGGAGCACGAGATCCCGCGGTTCCCCGAAGACGACATCGTCCGTTGCCGTCGTGTCGGCGGCGTAGATGAACGCGGGTCCAGTCCAGCGCGTGACGATCGTGCCGTCTGTCTGTCGAAAGTGCAGAACCTTTCTTCGCTGGACGCCCAGCGAATCGAGGATTGTCGCCGGGAACCACGACAGCTCGGCGCCCGTGTCGACGAGCACGTCGCCCACCGCGACGCGCGGTCCCGGCGACGCCGGGTTTTCGATCTCGACCTCGATGCGAAAGGTGCCCATGTCCGACATACATAACTCCGGATGACCCGCCGAGTAGTACCATTTGCTTGCGGACCGAGTCAAGCGAGCGCAGGAAAGGACGCAGCTGAAGCCTTCCGGAAGCAGCCGTTCCGCTCCAGCATTCATTCTCCTCGCCCCTCCGGAGTTCGATTTGCGCCATTCGCTGGTGCCGACGCTGGCACTGACGTTGATCGCGAGCGCCTCTCGCTCGCCCATCGCCGAGTCGTCTTCGACGATCGTCCCACGCGCTCTCCGACATGACGGGCTTGGTGCTCGGCGTCGTCGTTTCGCCGCGACAAGGCGATAAGGTTATCGCCGAAGCGCCGCCGGAGCGGCGCATTCGTCTCGTGGCGGTGCGCGACTCGGCACTACCCGATTCGGCGCCGCAAATGCGATTCATCATCGAGGAGAACGGCCGCCGCGTAAGCGAACGGAAGTCGATCAGCCCTCCGTTGTACCTCACGCGCGGCCAGCCCGTCGCGATCACGGTCGTCAACCGACTCACGGAGCCAACGAGCGTGCACTGGCACGGCATCGAGCTGCCGAGCTATTACGACGGGGTCGCTGGGTGGAGCGGGATAGGCGATCACCTCGCGCCGATGATCGCACCGGGTGACTCATTTCAGGCGCGATTCGCGCCTCCGCGGGCGGGAACGTTCATGTACCACTCGCACTCCGACGACGTTGTTCAGCAGACGGCGGGACTCGTCGGCGCGCTCATTGTGCAGGACGGGCCGTCGTCCGCCCGCCCCGACGACTATACCATTTTCCTCAAGGGCGGGCGCGAGGCATTCGTCAAACGTCAGGCTGTGCTCGAGATCAATGGCGTCTCCAACCCCGACACGATCGTGCTTCGCGCGGGTCGTCCGGCGCGCCTTCGCATCATGAGTCTCGCGCTCGCCAGTCCAAACGCGACGGTCACACTCACCGCGAGACCGGACTCGTTGGCGGGGCTCCCCGACACGATGCTCGTCCGTTGGGAGCCGGTCGCGAAGGACGGCGCGGACCTGCCGGCGGGCGCACGCGCGCCGCGTGTGGCGCGTCAGATCGTCGGCATGGGTGAGACGTATGACTACTTACGCCAACGCGGCCGGGGCAGCTCCGGATCGAGGTGCGAGCGGCAGGGCAGAAGGGGACTCTGCTGGCGAGAGTGCCCGTGCGGGTCGAGTAATGAGGAACTGGTGCACCCGGTCAGTAGTTGATGTCGAACTTGCCGTTTGTAACCGAGACGGTGCCCGTCGCGCCGCCGCTCGCCGGTTCCGCGGTGAACGAGAATGATCCGGCGACCCTGTGCGCCGTTAGCGCGGTGATGGTCAACGTCCCCGTTCCGCCGGGAAATCCTGTTCCCCATCCCTTTCCGCCTTCGGTGACGATCGCCGACCCGCCGACCGGATTTTGGTATGAGAGCGCGTAGACGCCGGCCACCGGGGCGAGCGCGCCGAAGCTGATGCTCGCCGTGATGGCGAGGTCGATTCCGGCCACCGCCAGAATGTTGTTCTTGTAACTCACCGACGGAGCCGGGCTGCCCCATTGAACGCCGTTGATCACGGCGCTGAGCGGTTCCGACGCGAGGGGGTTGTTGTTTCCATTGCCGGGGCCCGTCGATGAGCCGCCGCCGCACGCGAGGGTGGCAAACAGGGCCACCGCTGAGAGCCATGCTGTTCGTCGCATCGCCAATTCTCCTCGTCGCCTGGTGCATCATGGCGCGCACGGCACGCGCCCCTTGTGTTCGGCATTGCGAAACAAATGTCGCGAATCCGTCATTTCCGGCGCCAGCGAGCCATCTTTCAGCGCGAGGAATTCTTCGCGCGTTGCATTTCTTCTTTGCGGCAACAAACCCGTTGACCGGAGCGACTCATGGCG
Source organism: uncultured Gemmatimonadaceae bacterium (assembly GCA_963736315.1). Classification (GTDB taxonomy): domain Bacteria; phylum Gemmatimonadota; class Gemmatimonadetes; order Gemmatimonadales; family Gemmatimonadaceae; genus JAQBQB01. The sequence continues at coordinate 2,279,021 of CAVTOB010000003.1, forward strand.
GACGAAGATCTCAAGGCGGAGCTGGAGCGCCTACGTCAGGAAAATGAAGCTCTGAAGAAGGGGGCGACGCGGGCCGTGTCCATCAAGGTGAGCGAAAAGGGAGGAGTTTCGGTCTACGGACTCGGGCGATTCCCGATCACGCTCTACCAGGAGCAATGGCTCAAGCTGCTCGACATGTCGGACGAGCTTCGCGCGTTCATCGCCGCCCACAAGTCCGAGCTGAAGGTGAAGCCCTAGACCGGCCCCTTGACTCGGCTCTGACGCCGAGCGTACGCTCGGCGAACCGAATGCGGCATTCCGGACCTCTTCGCAACGGGACGGTCACGCGCCGTCGAGAGGAGCGTGCGATGATCGATGACATGGGAATCTTTCGGACCACGATCGGCATCGCCCCGCTGGGCACACCGAATCGTGTGCGCGAACTGGTCGACGTGATGGTGGTCACCGGTAGCGAGTACAATTGGATTCCGGCCGAGGTCCTCGCCGGGCCACTTCCGGTAGCGAGGCTAGAGGTCGCCTAGCTCACGGGAAGAGCGGCGGCGGAATCCGCTTCTTCGTGGCCTGTTCGAATGCGTACGCGAGCTCGATCAACTTCGGCTCGCTGCACGCGGTGCCCGTGAAGCTCACGTTGAAGGGCGCGGGTCTAGGCTCGAATCCCGGCGGGAACGCCGTCGCGCCCTGACCCTGCGGCACCGGAACGAACGCGAACGGCACCGTGACGGTCGGATAGCCCGGCCGCGCGGCGATGTTGGCGCTGCTCACGCCGGGGAAGAGGAGGGCATCGAGTCGATGTGCTTTCAGCGCGGCGTCGATGCCGTTGGTCGCGGAGAGCAGAGTGTCCTTGCGGCGGTCCTGCTCGTAGCGGGCGCGGTCGGCGTTCACGTCCATCTCGTCGGAGATGTCGAGCTGCGCCTGCGCGTACTTGATCGACCCGGCGCGCTGGTGCGTGATGTTCCACTCGCGCAGCTCCGTCAGAGACTTCACCGGAGCCCTGACACCTAATGATTGCAGCCATTTATTGAAATCGCGCTTCATGCCGTACTTGAACGCGATCGTGCACTCGGCGTCGCGGCCCTTGGACTGGTCGCCGCTGCACGGATTCCAGTTGAGGATGTTGTTCGCCGGGTTCGGATCGATGACGCTCGGGATGTCGGCCGGGTCGACGACGATCGCGCCCTGCGCCTTGAGCACGGCGATCGCGTCGTCCATCACCTTGCGTTGCGCGGGGTTCAACCCGCCGCGCGGCCGCGTTGCGCCGGCCGCCGTGCTGTCGTAGAAAAAGGCGCGCGGGATGCCGATGCGCGCGCCCTTGAGACCGCCGGGGTTTAAGAATCTCGTATAGTCGCGTCCCGCCGGCGGCGGACACTTGCGCGTCGCGGGATCGTTCGGGTCCGGCGACGCCCCTTCCAGTGCGCCCAGGAAGATCGCCGCGTCCGACACGGTGCGGGCCATCGGCCCAGGCGTGTCCTGGTCCGCCGTGATCGGGATGACCCCGTAACGGCTCACCCGTCCGACCGTCGGCTTGATGCCGACGAGCATGTTCTGGTTCGACGGGCTGAGGATCGAACCCGACGTCTCCGTGCCGACGTTCGCCATCCAGAAGCTCACGTTGGTCCCGGCGCCGCTGGACGATCCGCCGGTCGTGAGCACGGGCCGTCCGTCGAAGAATGCGTCGCGCGGGTCTCGGCGCGGGTCCCAGGGATTCATGCCGTAGCCGTTGAGCCCGTTGTAGTTCCCCGGCATCGCCGCGGCGACCCAGTTCGCGAGCTCGGTGAGCTGCGTCTTGGCGAGAATGATCGCCCCGGCGGCCTCGAGATTCTTGGTGAGCGTCGCGGGGTATGGGGGCGTGAGATCAGCGAAAGCCAGGGCCCCGCCGGTCGTGGGCATGTCGGTCGTATGGATGTTGTCCTTGAGCGCGACCGGGATCCCGTGCATGGGGCCCAGGATACGCCCCTGCGCGCGGAGACGGTCCAGCGAGTCGGCGATGGCGATCGCGCGAGGATTCACCGTGATCACCGCGTGCAGCTTGTCTTCGTATTTCGCAATCCGCGTGAGATACTGCACGACGATGTCGTGCGACGTCGTGCGGTGCTGCTCGAGGGCGGCCCGCATGTCGGCGATGCTGCCTTCGACGACGGAAAACGATGCCGCGGGTTTTTGGCTCGGCGTCTGCGCGCCGGCGGGTATCGCGAGGGCGAGGGCGGCGAGGGCTCGACGGATAGGCAGGGACATTTGGGCAGGTGTTTGTTTGCCCGGAAGGTGGGCCGCCCGGGACTCGGCGTCTACCTCGGGGCCCCGACCGGTGATTCGACTCCAGGGTGAGTCCGCGTGCCGTGCGGCGCGCGGTGCGCGTGCGCGGCTTCACGCGCGGCGTGCACCTCAGATCACACGCTTTGGCGAAGATTTTTGACACCGATGCCGCGGACTCGAGGGACAATCGCCACGACGAGGCGCGCGAAAATGGCAAATCTCTGATCTGCGCGCCAAACGCATCGCCTCCGATCCAACTTAACAGCGCGGATCAACGGTCTGAGCGTTTTTTGATGCAAAATGTCGCTCGGTACCCGCCCCTTCGATCGACTAACGTTTTTGCCGTACTACCATCCGGAGTGCATATGCGCTTCGCAATCGCTGGTACGGCGGCGCTGTTGTGTCTCGCTGCCGGCTGCCGAGACGAAAATCGGCAGAGCTCACTCACCGTTACCGCTCCGCCGCAATCGCCGCAACCGGCGCTGACGATGCGGACGCTTCCCCAGGATGCGTCCACCATCTGTGTAGCCAACGTTCGTCAGCGCGACCAGCTGTCTGCGAAGCCGCAGACGGCCGCGACGTCGCGGACGATCATCGCGCTCGGCGCGGTGATCGATGACGTCTGTAACTAGAGCGTTCTCTCAACCTCACCCGAGAGAGCAATGCGCAACCATCTCGCGACCGCCGCGTTCGCGGCGGGGCTGGCGCTGTCCATGTCCGCGCCGGCCGCCCATGCCCAGAAAGCCCTCGTCTATTGCCCGGTCGGCGTCGACGCCACCGGGTGCGACCGGATCGTGTCGGCGCTTCAGCCGACGTTCGCCGGCGGCGTCGATCGCGGATACGACGGGTCGAATGGAACGCTGGATCTCCGCACCATCGACCTGAACCACTATTCCGTGTTCGTCGTACCGTCGCTGGCGGACGATGGCGACAAACGGCCCTACGCGGTCCTGCGCGCCGCGGCGGCGCGACTCCACCTGGCGATCAACGGACGGGTGGCCGTCTACTCCGGCGCGCCGGACCAGGGCAACGCGAATCGCGCCGACAAGGACGCGATGATACAGAATCTCGCGACTTGGGCCGCCGCCGGGCACACACGCGCGACGAGCCTCGTCGGCATGGTGGCGCTGCTCGACCTCTCTTCAAATTCAGCAGATCGGTACACGTGGATTCGCTCCGTGTCGCTCGCCGACGTTTCGGCGGACGCGGAGCTGCGGAGCTTTGGCGACGTGACGGCGGTGTCAAGCCGGAATGGGGAAGCACTGCTGGGCGGCGCCTCACGTCGCTTCTCGAACATGGCGTCGTACGGCCTCCGCATCGGCAATCACGCCGCGGCGCGGACGGAAGTCGGCGCGCTCGGCGTGGCCGGTGTCGCAGAATCGAGCGGCCAGAGCGTGCTCGTTTTGTATTCGAATGCCGATGGCGGCTCGAACGGATCAAGAGCTGGACGCGCGTCGCTCGACGTCTCGGCGAACGGCGGCGGATCAGGGCCGACGCTGACGACGGACAAACCGGACTACCTGCCGGGCGATACCGTGTTGTTCACGGGTGCCGGTTGGGCGCCCAGCGACACGGTGACCATCACGGTCCACGAGGATCCGCAGTGGTCGAATCCGGACAGAACGGTCAGCGCCGTCACGGACGCGAACGGAAATCTGAGAAGTCACGACTTCGTCGTGCAGCAGCGCGACTTCGGCGTGACGTTCACCGCGACGGCAGTCGCCAATCCGTCGGGGCTCGTCGCGCAGGTCACGTTCACGGATGGCACGATCGCCAGCGTCGCCGATACGAAGGTTCTCAACAGCTCCACGGCTTCCGGAGTCTGCGGCACCACTACACCACAATCGTTCCTCGTCGGCACGGAGTACTGCGGGCAAACGACGATTGTAAGCATCTCCGGGAGCGGCGCAACGGCCCTCACGCTGCGTTGGGTGCGCCCCAACGGGTTCTTGGCTTGCGAAACCGGGGTGCCGTCCGTTGTTGCCGGCAACGTCTACGCTTCCAAGTGTAGGCCGGACTCCCCGAGTACCACGGCAGCCGATTGGTCGTTCCGTGTGCTCACGCCGTCGGGCGTTGTTCTCGCCCTGATCCCGGTCCACGTCGTCTCCAACACGCCGCCGGTTGCGAACAACGACTCCTATAGTACGAATGAGGATGTCGCGCTCACCGTCGCGGGACCGGGAATCCTTGGGAACGACACAGACGCCGAGAGCAACCCGCTGACCGCGATTCTGGTGAGTGGTCCGTCTCACGGTAGCGTCGCGCTTAACGCGAACGGCTCGTTCACTTACACGCCGAACGCCAATTACAACGGGTCGGACAGCTTCACCTACAAGGCCAACGACGGGATCGACAATTCGAGCGCTGCGGCGACCGTCGGCATCACCGTCAACCCGGTCAACCACGCCCCGAGCTTCACCAAAGGTCCTGACCAAACGGTGCTCGAGGATGCTGGCGCGCAATCCGTCGCCAACTGGGCGACCGGCATCAGCGCGGGCCCGGCCGATGAGGCCGGGCAGACGCTCGCGTTCGTCCTGACCGGCAACTCGAATCCGGCGCTCTTCGCCGCCGGACCGGCGGTCAGCGCGAGCGGCGCTCTGACATTTACACCGGCACCGAACGCAAACGGGTCGGCGACGATCACACTCAAGCTGACGGACAACGGCGGGACGGCCAACGGCGGTGTCGACACGAGCCCGGCGCAGACGTTCACGATCACGGTCACTCCGGTGAACGATGCGCCGACGTTCAACCTCATCGCGAGCAACACCGCCGCGGAGGACGCCGGCCCGCAGACGATCGGCGGCGCGCTGACGAACGCAAGCCCTGGTCCGTTCGAAACCGGCCAGGCGCTGACGCTCGGCGTCACGAACGACAACCACGCGCTGTTCAGCGTGCAGCCGTCCATCGATCTCAGTACCGGAACACTGAAATACACATCGTGCGCCGAACGCCAACGGCGGCGCGACCGTGACGGTCAAACTGCAGGACGACGGCGGGACGGCGAACGGCGGCGTCGACCAAACGACGAAGACGTTCACCATCACGGTGACGCCGGTGAACGACGCGCCGGTCATCACGGCTTTCTCCGGTCCGACTCAGCTCCTCGGTGTGGGCGGATCGGTTTCGGTGACGGGAACGTTCACGGACGTAGACCTCGGCGACACGCCGCCCGATTCTTACACCGGCACGATCGATTGGGGCGATGGTACCACGACGCCCGCGACTATCGCGTCGGCGTCGGGCACCACGCGCAACTTCAACGGCTCACACGCGTACGCGACGGCAGGCGTTTACGTAGTCGAAGCGTACATCCAGGACTCCGGCGGCCTTGGCTCGGAGGCCACCTATCAGGTCGTCGTCATCGACCCCAACGCGGGCTTTGTGACGGGCGGCGGCTGGATCAACTCGCCGTCGGGGAAGGCAGCGCTCGGCCTCGTCTCGAGGTACAACAAGGGTCAATCGACGCCGGACGGCAACACCGAGTTCCAGGCCGCGGGCATGCACTTCAAGTCGACGTCATGCGATTGGCTCGTGATCGCCGGGGCGAAAGCGCAGTACAAGGGCTCGGGTACGATCAACGGCAGCGGCGACTACGCGTTCATGGTCACGATTGTCGACGGCTCTCGCAGGTCGAAGAGCGGCCCCGACATGTTCCGCATCAAGATCTGGAACAAGGCGACGGGATCGGTCATGTACGACAATCAGCCGAACGCACCGGACACGGCGGACCCGACGATGGCGGTCGGAGGCGGGAGCATCCGCATACACGGCAACTAGGGGACGGCTTTCACGGCGGTGACCGAGTTCACCAGCTCCACCATCATCGCCGTGCCTTTGCGGAGGTTCTCGATGGAGATTCGCTCGTCGTTACCGTGCACCCCGCCGGCCTCGGCTTCGGGTATCACGAAGGGCGCGAAGCCGTAGCTCGCGATGCCGAGGTCGCGGAACCAGTGGCTGTCGGTGAAGCCGGTCGAGACGGCCGGCGCGATGCTCGCCGACGGATAGTGGCGGTGCACGACGTCGACGATCGCGCGATAGAGCGGGTTGTCGGTTGATGAGACGGCCGCCGAGAAAGCGATGATCGGTTCGACGGTGATCGAGGGATCGTTGATCGCCGCCGTGAACTCGCGCAGAAACGCGTCGCGGTCCTCGTCGGGGAGCAAACGGCAGTCGATCTGCGCGGACGCCTCGGGCGGGATCACGTTCACCTTGTTACTCGCGCTGAGCATCGTGATCGAGCAGGTATTGCGCAGCAACCCGGCGATCTCCTGCTGCTCGATCTGGAACTCCATGAGCGTGCTGCGGTCGGCGATGATGCGGGCGGGGTCGTTCATGTAGGGCTTCCACTTGTCCGGCGCGGACGGCGCGACAGCCGCGAAGTAGCTCTTCACGGCCGGGACGACGCGCGGCGCGAACTCGTAGGTCTGCAGGCGGTCGAGCGCGCGAATCAACCGATTGACCGCGGATGCGGGTGGCGGCGTCGAGCCGTGCCCCGGCTTGCCGACCGACGTGAGCTTGATCCAGAACGGCGTCTTCTGCGTGACCTCGATGCCGAATGAGATCTGCCCGTTGGCGCCGAGCCCTCCCTCTCCTCCTTCGTTGAGGAGGATCCCGGCGCCTTTGAAGGCCTCCGGATGGTTTTTCACGACCCAGCCGGCGCCGAAGTTGCCGCCGGCTTCCTCATCGGCGGTGGCCATGAAGATCACGTCTCGGTCGAGCGGCGTCTTCGAGCGGTGTAGGGCGAGGAAGGCCTCGAGCTCGACGATCCCGAGCGTCTTCGTGTCGAGGGCGCCGCGCGCGAAGATGACGCTGTCCTTCGTCGTCGTGGCGAAAGGATCGACGCTCCAGTACTTGGGGTCGGCAGGGACCACGTCCATGTGATGTAGCAGGACGAGCGCGGGCTGATTCCCGCCCTTGAGCCGCGCCCAGATGTTGCCTCGGCCGGGCGCGGAAACGGCGGTGTCGAAGGGAATGCCTTCCCGTTGGAAGATGCGCGCGAACCAACGCATCGTCTCGACTTCGTTGCCCGGCGGATTAGTGGTGTTGATGTGCAGGTATTCGCGCGCATGGCGGACGGCCTCGTCCTCGAGCTTGGGGAGGTCGACCGGTTGCTGCATGGTCGCGGCGAGGAGGAGGAAGCAGGGAAGGATTGGCATGCGGCTGAAGATGCGGTCCGAGACGCTGGGACGGAATGGGTCGGGGTGTCGGCGGCCGTGTCTCGGGGGGGGGGCGGGAGCCGCAGTGGCACGGCGAAAACGTCAGGTCTATCAACCGGCGCTCATTCCAAATTTGATATAGCCCGCGACGTAGCGAGGAGACGACAGGCGGCGAGAGAGGGCCGGCCGCGAGGCCCGACAGGCTGCCCGCGACGGCAACTGGTCAGCGCCCCGATGATCCCGTCGAGGGTCGACGCCGTTGTATGCCAGATTTGGAATGAGCGAGGCGCCAGGCGCGTGCGGTGTCGTCAAGCGCCACCACGATCCTCACCCGGCCGCCCATGCGGTGGATCCGCCGAATCAACCACTCGACCGTGCACCGATCGACCTTGCCCTTCGCGAGCTCCGACATCCGGGGCTGGGGAATGCCGTAGGCCGGAGCGACGACGTACTGACTATTTGGCCCCAACGCCCGCACGATTTCGCGCGTCGGCTGGCGGCGCAACGCGTGGATCGATTCGTCGGACGACATGGCCTCAATCTGTACCGGCGACCGCGGCGCAGCGCATCGAATCGTCGCGGGCTCAATCTCCGTATCGCGTGGTCGTGAGCCGGGCGCGCCGGTCGCGATAGCTGATGACGTAGACCTGGTCGTAGACCTTGCTCTTCCACTTAGGCGGCTGCGGCGTCACACCGAGCGCGGCCGCGAGCTGCGGGAGCCACTCGTGGTTCCAGCAGATCACGACTGTCTTCCCGGCGAGCGTCGGGTCGGACATCACGCGCCGGGCGAGCTTGTCGTAGTCCTTCCCGTGATACGGGGTCTGCACCTGCAGGCGAAGTACCCTCGCCAACGGCGCGACGGTTTCCTGCGTGCGCTGTCCGTTCCCATCGTTCGTCGTCTCGGTCGCGAAGATCGCCGCCGGCGTGCCGAGGCGGATCATCGCCGGATCGTGCGTCATGAACTCCACGAACCGGTCGGCCCGGGCCGCGCCATCCTTGGACAGATGCGGGTTGTCACGGTCTTTCGGCTCCTCGGCGTGACGGATCACGACAATCGTGGCAGGTCCGGTCGGCAGCATCTGCGACCCAGCGTGACCCGCGAAAGCGGCGAGCAAGGCGACGACGGCACGGCCAATTTTCACGCGTTCCCCCTTACCGGTTGGTAAGGGCAAAGCAGGTGCCGCCGGGAGCGCCGCGCCGCCAGGAATCGACCTGGGCCGTACGGAAACGTCGACATCGCGAGCCCGCCTCTCGGGGAAGCGTCCGCGCCATCGCCCAGCGCTCTGTTATGGGAAAAATTTGTAGCAAGTTCGATGGAGACACAGAATCGCGGGCAGACGATGCCGGCATGCATGATCCCTGGCGGTTGCGTGGTCCGAATGCCGCAATCGCCTCGCTGAATCCAGGCCTGGCGCGCCCGGCCTTGAATCCGGCCGCGCAGCCCCTAAGTTCGCGGAGTCAGTCCCTCCTTCGCCCGTCCCTCCAGACCAAGGGCGCGAATGCCCGACTCGCTCGAACGCCTGAGAGAGAGTCTCGCCGGCAAATACCGCATCGAGCGAGAGCTCGGTCGCGGCGGCATGGCCACGGTGTATCTCGCGGTCGACGACCAGCACGACCGGTCCGTCGCGCTCAAGGTTCTGCACCCGGACCTCGCCGCGACGCTCGGGTCGGAGCGGTTCCAGCGCGAGGTCAAACTCGCGGCCAAGCTCCAGCATCCGCACATCCTGAGCGTCTACGACTCGGGCGACGCCGGCGGGCTGCTCTGGTACACGATGCCGTTCGTCCAGGGCGAGTCGCTCCGCGACCGGATGTCGCGCGAGGGGCAGCTGCCGATTCGCGAGGCGATGCGCATCGCGCGCGAAGCGGCGCTGGCGCTCGACTACGCGCACCGCAACGGCGTCGTCCACCGCGACATCAAGCCCGAGAACATTCTGCTGAGCGACGGGCAGGCGATCGTCGCCGACTTCGGCATCGCGCGCGCGGTCGCCGACGAGCACGGCGCTCACGCAGACCGGAATGGCCATCGGCACGCCGGGCTACATGAGTCCCGAGCAGGCCACGGGCGAGCGGACGATCGACGCGCGCACCGACATCTACGCGCTCGGTTGCGTGCTGTACGAGATGATCGCCGGTGAGCAGCCGATCACCGGCCCGAACGCGCAGGCGATCATCGCGCGCAAGATGACGGAGACACCGCGCGCGTTGACGCCCGTCCGCAACACCGTGCCCGCCGGCGCTCTCGCAACTCGTCGACACCATGGTCGCGCGATCGGCGGCCGATCGCCCCGACGTCGGCGAAGGCCGTGGCGACGACGCTCGAGGAGATCACGGCCAGCGGGGCGACAGGTTCCGTCGTCTGCCGCGCAGATCGCCCGCCGCGATCGCGACGCGCATCGTGGATCGGCGTCGCCGCCGCGCTCGTCATTGCCGCCGCCGGTCGGAGCGCGTTCGCGTGGCGGCGGATGCGTGGCGTGCGCCGAGCGGCGGCTATCCGCATCGCCGTGCTGCCGTTCGAGAACGAGGGCACGGCGGCCGACGACTATTTCGCCGATGGCATGACGGACGAGGTGCGTAGCAGGCTCTCGTCCGTGCCGGGACTTCAGGTGACCGCCCGCACGAGTACGCGGCAGTACAAGAAAACGACCAAGGACCCGCACGACATCGGGCGCGAGTTGTCCGTCGACTATCTGCTCACCGGCACGGTTCGCTGGAGCAAGGGCAACGGGCCGGATCGGGTTCGCGTCACGCCGGAGCTCGTGCAGGTCTCGAACAACCAGTCCAAGTGGTCGGTGGCGTTCGATACGGTGATGTCGGACGTCTTCGCGGTGCAGGCCGCAATCGCATCGCACGTCGCCCAGAATCTGACCGGCGCGCTCGCGCCGCCGACGCAGCAGCGGCTCGCGTCGCGGCCGACACAGAACCTCGAGGCGTACGACGAGTTCCTGAAGGGTGAGCAGATCACGGCGAACGTCGGCACCGGCGATTCGAGGGTGCTCAACGCCGGCATTCCGCACTACGAGCGGGCCGTCGCCGCTCGACTCGAACTTCCTCGAGGCCTGGTCGCAGTTGGCTCGCGCGCTCGCGTACATCAACAACGCGGGGCCGACCGTCGAGACCGTCGAACGAAACCGCGTGGCCGCCGAGCGGGCGATGATGCTCGGCCCGAATCGCGCTGAGGGCTCATCTGGCGATGGCGCAGTACCTCCGCGACGTGAAGCTCGACTACGAAGGGGCGCGAACGCACTACGACGCGGGGCTGAAGGTCGATCCGAACAACACGGACTTGATCATCGGCGAGGCGGGCGTGGACGCCATCCTCGGCCGGTTCGACGACGCATTCGCCCGCGCACAGCAGGCGGCAAAGCTCGACCCGCGGTCGATCGCGACGATGCGTCGAGTCCCGGCGCTGCTGCATTATCTCCGCCGATATCCCGAGGAGCTGGCGGCATGGGATCGTGCGCTCGCCCTCGCGCCCGATAACCTCGGGCTGATCCAGGGAAAGGCTTTCGCGTATCTGTCGCTCGGTGAGCTCGACAGCGTACACGCGCTGGTCGCTCAAAAGTTGAAGGCGGGCGTCGACACGACGGCGCTGCTCGTTCGCTTCTCGTTGTATCAGGAGACGATGTGGACGTTGCCGTCGGAGCTGTGGCCCAAGATCGTCAAGCTCACGCCCAAGGACTTCGACAACGACCGCGGGCACTGGGGGCTCAAGCTCGGACACACATATCGCATCATGGGCGACACGATGCACGCGCGCATGTTCGGCGACACCGCGGTCGTGGCGTTCGCGAAGCAATTGCACGATTTCCCGGATCGCGCCCAGCTACGCGAACTCCTCGCTCGCGCGTTGGCGCTGGCCGGCCGTAAACAGGAAGCGGCGATCCAGGCCGACAGCGCGCTCAAGCTGCGCGAGACGACGAACGACGCCACGCTAAAGCCGTACGTACTCTTTCAGGCCGCGCGCGTGTTCATCCAGTCGGGCGAGAACGAACGCGCACTCGACCTGATCGAGCGGCTCATCACCATGCCCGCGAGCGACGTCACCGCCGCCTACCTCCGCATCGACCCCAGCTTCGCGCCGCTCAAGGGAAATCCGCGGTTCGAGAAGCTCATCGCCGGGAAGCCGACCATCGCGCACTGACCCGGGCGATCGTAGCCCGCCAGCGGCGACGGATCTACACGCCAACCGGCGTCGGCGCCGGCGGCTGCGCAAACGTCGGCGTCGACTGCAGGATCGCCTTCTCTTCGTCGGTCATGTCCGCCGGAACGTCCGCGAACAACGGTGTGCTGAGGTAGCGTTCTCCGGTGTCCGGCAGCATGCACAGCACCGTCGAGCCCTTCTCGGCGTCGCGACACACCTGCAGCGCGGCCGCGAACGTCGCGCCCGACGACGTGCCGACGAAGATTCCCTCTTTCTTCGCCAATTCCTGGCTCGTCTTCATCGCCTCGGCGCCGGTGATCGTGATGACCCGGTCGACGTTGCCCGCATCGAGCGCGTCGCCGGTCAGCTTCGGGATGAAATCCGGGCTCCAGCCTTGGATCGGGTGCGGCTTCCACGACGGGTGACGCGATGCCGGTGAGCCGTCGTCGTTGCGCGCCTGCTTTGCGCCGCTCGAGACCATCGGCGCGTCCGCCGGCTCGGCGAGAACGATCTTCGTCTCGGGCCGCTCCTTCGCCAGCACGCGCGCCACGCCCTTGAGCGTGCCGCCCGTCCCGAAGCCCGTCACCCAGTAATCGAGGCGCTGACCCGCGAAATCGGCGACGATTTCCTTGGCCGTCGTGCGCGAATGGAAATCGGCGTTCGCCTCGTTCTCGAACTGGCGCGTGAGGAACCAGCCGTTCGCCTCGGCCAGCTCGTTCGCCTTTTGCACCATGCCGGTTCCACCGGCCGGCGCCGGAGTAAGGACGACCTTCGCACCGAGGAAGCGCATCAGCTTGCGGCGCTCGACGCTGAAGGACTCAGCCATCGTTACGACGAGCGGATATCCCTTCGCGGCGCAGACCATGGCGAGCCCGATTCCCGTGTTGCCGCTCGTCGCCTCCACCACCGTCTGGCCCGGCTTGAGAGCGCCACGCTTCTCGGCGTCTTCGATCACGCCGAGTGCGAGTCGGTCCTTGACCGAACCAAGTGGATTGAAGGCTTCGATCTTCACGTAAAGATCGATTCCGTCTGGAGCGAGCCGCCGGATCTTGACGACGGGGGTGTTGCCAACGGTCTCGAGAATGTTCGCGAAGCGTGTCATCGGACGAACCTGGTTCTGAGGGAGAGGGAAAAATCTGTCGAGGGTGCCAAGGCTGGGCGACCTGAACAGCGGTTGACGGCCGAGGCCGATTTGCGCCGACGTTCGAAGGCGAACACCTTGGGCTCGGTCGACACTCACATCGTCATGCACATGATACGTCTTCCGCGCTGGTCAGGGGCCACTGTGCCCCTCGCGCTTCTGCTCGCAGCGCTTTCGTCGGGCCTGGCGCAGCCATCCCAGACCGATTGGGCCGCTTTGGGGCGGTATCAGAGCGCGAACGCCCAGCTCGGTCCGCCCAAGGCCGGCGAACAACGAGTGGTGTTCATGGGCAACTCGATCACCCAAGGGTGGGCGCCGCTGTTCGACTCGTTGTTTCCCGGGAAGCCGTACGTCGGACGCGGGATCAGCGGGCAGACGACGCCCCAGATGCTCGTTCGATTTCGCCAGGACGTGATCGCGCTCGATCCCAAGGCCGTCGTGATTCTCGGCGGAACGAACGACATCGCGGGCAACACGGGGCCGTCGACGCTCGAGATGATCGAGGACAACCTGGCGTCGATGACGGAACTGGCCAAGGCGAACGGAATTCGCGTAGTGCTCGTCTCAGTGCTCCCAGCCGCGGACTATCCGTGGAAGCGAGGCGTCGAGCCGGCGCCCAAGATCATCGCGTTGAATACGTGGTTGAAGCGGTACGCGGCTTCAGCGGGTGCGGTGTATTTGGACCTGCACTCGGCGATGGACGACGGGCACGGAGGCATGAGACCGGAGCTGAGCGGAGACGGAGTGCACCCGAACGCGGTGGGGTACGCGCTAATGGCCAGACTGACGGCGCCGGCGATCGAGAGGGCGTTGAAGCGCTAGCGGAACGACGGAACAGCAAACAGCACGATCACCGATCTCCAGGCGCGTCACCGCTGTAGACGTCGTAGAACGCCCCGATGATTGAGCCGGTGAGTTCTTGATGCGTGAGCCGCTTGCCCATTCCAGCAAGATCGGACGTCACCCGGAACTCCGTGTCACCCATTCGTTGCCCGTCGAACCCCAATGCTTCATCCCCCCCGCGTTCATCCGCGCGTATCCGCGATTGTGCTGTTGCCCGCCGTACCGAGACTCCCGCAATGGATCATCGTGAAGTAGGCCGCTATTGGAACGACAACGCCGACAGCTGGACTCGCCTCGCGCGCGCCGGGTACGACATCTACCGCGACTTCGTCAACACACCGGCCTTCTTCGAGATGTTGCCGGACGTCGCCGGTCTGCGTGTGCTCGACATCGGCTGCGGCGAGGGGTACAACACGCGCCTCCTCGCCGACCGCGGCGCTCGCGTGGTCGGTATAGATATCGCCGAACGATTCATCGCGCACGCGATCGCGGCCGAGCGCGAGGAACCGCGCGGGATCGAGTACCGGATTGCCAGCGCTGTCGAATTGCCTTTCGCCGACGCGACCTTCGATGCGGCGACGGCGTTCATGTCGCTGATGGACATTCCGGAAACCGAGCTCGTATTCGCCGAAGCATCTCGCGTGATTCGGCCCGGCGGATTCTTTCAGTTCTCGATCACGCACCCGTGCTTCGACACGCCCTTTCGCCGCACCGTGCGCGACGAGAACGGCGTGAAGATCGGCGTGGAGGTCGGCGACTATTGGGGGAAAGTGGACGGGCGCGTCGAGCAGTGGATCTTCAGTTCGGCGCCGCCCGAGGTGAAGGCCGGACTCGAGCCGTTCAAGACACCGAGGTTCACGCGCACGCTGTCCGGCTGGCTCAACATCGCGCTCGACACCGGATTCGCGATCGAACGGCTCTGTGAGCCCTACGCCAGCGACGACGCCATTCGCGCCCGGCCGCGCCTCGCGAGGGCCCGCGTCGTCGCGGATTTCCTTCAGGTGCGGTTGAGGCGACCCGCCTGATTCAACCGGCGACGAAGGCGGTGTAGCCCTCGTCGGCAATCGCCTCTTCGATGTCGTCGACGCTCGTCTTGCTCGGATCGTACTCGAGCACCGCCGAGCCGATTTGCACGGACTTCACGTGCACGCCCGGGGTCTTCTCCAGTCGTCCGCGAACGGCGTGCAGACAGTGCGCGCACGACATGCCTTCGATGGTCAGGGTGAGAGGCTGCATGGTGGGAGGGGCGACAGGTGGACCGGTTGACCGGTGGACCGGGACAGCAGACATCGAGAAAAGAAACAGGTGGACAAGCCCTTTGCCTGTCCACCTGAATTCCCTTTTCGCTTTATTTGGATTTCCCGGTCCACCGGTCCACCGGTCCACCGGTCCACCCTGGTTACGCTGTCGCGGTCGCGGTCTCGTCCTTCGAGACGTAGCCGACCCACACGAGCAGCACGCCCAGTACGGTATGGAGGAACACGTCGTTGCCGCCGATCGGGATCAGGCCGAAGGTCGTCGGGACGACGAGGCCGAGAAGGGCGAGACAGAGGTAGATGAATCCGCCCAACTTGCAGAACGTCTGAGCTGACGCGTAGGCGCGCGCCGCCATGATGCCCCAGATGCCGAACAGGATGTGAACCACGTTGTGAAGCAGGTTCACCGGGAACCAACCGAGCAGCATCGACGGATGGGTGGGGTCGCCCATCGCCATTCCGCCTGACACGGTGAAGCCGAGCAGTCCGACGAGAATGAAGACGACACCGAAGATCATCGCGACACGCTTGACCATCTGGACCTCCATGAGGGCATGGGTGACCATCTGAATCGAGATCTCTGTCCGGAACACCGGGCACCCGATTTCGGTGGTTGGGGGCGCCGCACTTCACCATATGGTAGTACGACGGATGTGTCCAGATGGAAAAAGGTGGACAGGTGCACCTGTCTACCTATAAGAGCGTCCCGTGAAGGACGATCAGCGCGACCAGGAAGTAGATGCTGAGGCCCGTGACGTCGACGAGTGTCGCGACGAACGGCGCCGACGCGCTGGCGGGGTCGAAGCCCAGCCGTCGCAGGACGAACGGAAGCATCGAGCCGGCGAGGGACCCGAACGTCACGATGCCGACGAGCGAGAGCCCGACCGTCGCGGCGATGAGCCCCCAGTGCGGACCGTAGTTGTACCCGATGGGCGACGCCGGATAGTTCGTCTTCAAGTACTGCCAGACCGTGATTCGAATGACGCCGATCACGCCGAGGATCGCGCCGAGGCTCAAGCCCGACGGCAGCTCGCGCGCCGCGACGCGCCACCAATCCCGGAGCTCGATCTCGCGCAGCGCCATCGCGCGGGTGACCAGCGAGGTCGCCTGCGAGCCCGAGTTGCCCCCGGAGCTCATGACGAGGGGCACGAACAGCGCCAGCATTTCGACTTTCTGAAGCTCGACGTCGAAGTGCTGCATCGCGGTCGTCGTCAGCATCTCGCTGATGAGGAGGACGCTGAGCCACCCCGCGCGCTTCTTGATCATCGCCACGAGGCCGATCTGCATGTATGGCTCGTCGAGGGCCTCCATACCGCCGAACTTCTGCACGTCCTCCGTCTGCTCTTCCTGGATCGCGTCGATCACGTCGTCGACGGTGATCACGCCGAGCATGTGCCCGGACTCGCTGACCACGGGGACGGCGACGAGGTCGTAGTTGGCGATCACCGTCGCGACCTCCTCGCGGTCAGCGCTCGAGCGAACGCTCTGGACCTCGCTCCAGGCGATGTCGCCGATCTTGGCGCCCGTCGCCGCCGCGAGCAGCTCGCGCAGCGAGATCACGCCGACGACGCGGCTCTTCTCGTCGGTCGTGTAGATCGCATACATCGCCTCCTTGCGCCCCGATCGCGCGACGGCGCGCACGAGATCGAGCGCCGTTTCCACCGTCATGTCGGCCGACACCGAGACGAAATCGGTGGTCATCAAGCCGCCGGCGGTGTCCGGCTCGTACGAGAGGAGCCGCTCCGTCTCCTGCCGCTTCTCCGTCGGGATCTCGGAGAGGATTTCCTCGGCGTGCTCCTCGCTGATCTCCTCGAGCGTGTCGGCGCGGTCGTCCGGCGTCATCTGCGTGACGAGCTCGGCGGCCTGACGCGGAGTGATACCCTCGAGGAACTCGGTCCTCACCTCCTCGTCCATGTACTCGAGCACGTCCGCGGCGCGCGACGGCCCGAGTGCGGCGAGGAATTTCTGGAGCTGCTCGCGATCGAGCGCGTCGGCGACGTCGGCGAGGTCGGCGGGGTGGATCTCTTCCGTCTCCACCGCGATGTCCGCCGGCGAGTCCGCGAGCAGCGCGACGATGTCCGGCGCCAGGAGCGCCGCGACCGGCCGGTCCTCTGGGTTTCTCTGCGGTGGCGTCATGGCCACTCTCCGCTTTGGGTGCTCGTCGCGTTCGGCGGGGGCAACATAGACAATGCCCCCTCGCTCGGACAACCCTTTTGGGTGAGTTGGCCGCACTAAACGAGATCGATGCGCGTAACGAAGTGGCGTAGGCGTCAGGCGTCAGCGGCAGCGACAGTCAACTGCGGCAGCAACCGAGGCAATATCCTGCCGCCTGGCGCTGCCGCTGACGACTAGAGTCTCGCCCTGACAGCGATCGCGATTAGTGCGACCCCACCTCAGACGAGCGGTAGAACTCGACGGTTCGTCGTCCCGTCTCTGACGGTGTATCCCGCGACAGCGATCGCCTCTCGAATCTGTTCGACGGTGACGCTCCCATCGTGCTCCACGCGAGCCGATCCGATCGCCACCTCGGCCCGGTCGATTCCGGAGACCGCCGCGAGGGCCGTAAACACGGCCCGCACGCAGTGCTGGCAGGTCATCCCTTCGACGGCCACGGTCGTGATCATGCGAGAAACATAGGCCGATGATAAGTTCTGGCGCATGAACATCGCCTTTCTGGGGCTCGGCGCGATCGGCCGGCCGATGGCCGCGCGGGTGGCCGGCGCGGGCCTGCCCCTCACCGTGTGGAATCGCACGTCGTCGCGCGCCGCCGACTTCGCGAAGGAGTTCGGCGCTCGGCACGCGGCCACGCCGGCCGATGCGGCGAGAGACGCGGATGTCGTCGTGACCTGCATGCCGACCTCGCAGGACGTCGCGAGCTTGCTCGACGGTCCGGACGGTCTCCTTGCCGGCCTCGGGGACGGAGCGACTCTCATCGACTGCACCTCCGGCGACCCGTCGACGTCGCGCAGGATTCGCGACGCGCTCGCCGAAAAGAACGTCGGCTACATCGACGCGCCGGTCAGCGGCGGCACGACCGGCGCGGAGAAGGGAACCCTGACGATCATGGTCGGCGGCGACGCCGCCGTTCTCGAGCGGGCGCGCCCCGTGCTCGAGACCTTCGGCCAGAAGATCGTCCACTGCGGCGACGTCGGTGCGGGCGACGCCGTGAAGGCGGTGAACAACGCGTTCCTCGCGACGCACATTCTGGCGGCCGCCGAGGGACTCGCGGCGCTCGTGAAGATGGGGGTCGACCCCAAGGTCGCGCTGGACGTCATCAACGCGTCGAGCGGACGGTCCAACGCGTCGATGAACCTGATTCCCGAGCGCGTGATCACGCGCAAGTTCCCGCGGACCTTCCGGCTGGCGCTGCTCGAAAAGGACGTCGGGATCGCCGCCGAGGTCGCGCGCGACACGCGCACGCCGGCGCCGATTCTTCAACTGACAGCTGACCTCTTTCGAATCGCGCGCGGCGAATTCGGCGAGGTCGCCGACCATGTGGAGGCCGTGAAGATGGTAGAGCAGTGGGCCGGCGTGGAGATCACATGACGAGCGTCGCGGGATTGGACCCGAACTGGGCCGTCGACGTCGACGAGATTCGCTCGCATTTTCCGGCGTTGGAACGGACGCACGCCGGAAACCCCGTCGCGTACTTCGACGGCCCGGGCGGCACGCAGGTCCCGCGCTCGGTCGTCGCCGCGATGGACGACTACCTCTTCCATCACAACGCCAACACGCACTGGCGCTACCCGTCGAGCGAAGAGACCGACGAACTGATCGCGCGCTCGCGCGAGGCGCTGGCCGATTTCGTGCTCGGCCGTCCCGACGAAATCGTGTTCGGCCAGAACATGACGACGCTCACCTTCCACGTCGCGCGGGCGATCGGCCGCGAGCTCGGCAGGGGCGACGAGATCGTCCTCACCGAGCTGGATCATCACGGCAACGTCGCGCCGTGGCGCGCGCTGGAGAAGGAGCGGGGCGTCACGATTCACATGGCGCGGATGAATCTCGAGGACGGTACGCTCGACTGGGATCACTACCGCAGCCTGCTCAACCCACGGACGAAGGTTGTCGCCGTCTTTGCGGCATCGAACGCGCTCGGCACCATGAACGGCATCAATCAGGCGTCCAAGTTCGCGCGAGCCGCGTCACCGAACGTGCGCGTGTTCGTCGACGCGGTCCATTACGCGCCGCATCGCGCCGTGGACGTGAAGCTCTTCGACTGCGACTTCGTCGCGATGTCGGCGTACAAGTTCTACGGTCCGCACATCGGCGTGCTCTGGGGCAAGCGGGCGGCGATCGAAGCCCTCGACGCGCCGCGGCTCGACCCGGCGCCGCAGGAATCCCCCGAGCGGCTCGAGACGGGCACCCAGAATCACGAAGCCATCGTCGGCGCGGCGGCGGCGGTGGACTTCATCGCCTCGCTGGCTCGGCAGGCGGAAAATCGGCGCGACGGCGTGGTGCACGCGCTGCGCGGGCTCGAGGCGCGCAACACCAAGCTGTTCGAGAAACTCTGGTACTCCCTCGAGGAAATAGACGGCGTTCGCTTGTACGGTCCCCAACCGAGTCACCTG
Source organism: uncultured Gemmatimonadaceae bacterium (assembly GCA_963736315.1). Classification (GTDB taxonomy): domain Bacteria; phylum Gemmatimonadota; class Gemmatimonadetes; order Gemmatimonadales; family Gemmatimonadaceae; genus JAQBQB01. The sequence goes on from CAVTOB010000003.1 coordinate 2,298,382, forward strand.
CGCATGCCGACGTTGTCGTTCACGCTCCGCGGTCGTTCGACGGACTATGTCGCCGACAAACTGGCGCGCCGCGGCGTGTTCGTGTCGAACGGCGACTTCTACGCGGCGACGATCGCCGACCGCTACGGCGTCGGCGCCGGCGGCTTCGTGCGCGCCGGCTGCAGCTGCTACACGACGGAGGACGAGATCGATCGATTGATCGACGGCGTGCACCAGATCGCCGCGGGCCGTGCGTAGCCTCGTCGTCGGTGCCGTCCTCACCGCGCTGGCCGCCGCGCCCGCGCTCGCTCAGCGCGTGCGCGGCACGCTCACCGACAGCTCGACGCGCGAGCCGATTACCGGCGCGGTCGTCACGATCTCGGATTCGGCTGGGCGCTTTCTCGCCCGCGGCATCGCCGGCGCCGACGGCCGCTTCGACGTCCCGCGATTCCCCGCATCGAAGCAGATCCGCGTCGTGCGCATCGGATATCGGCCGATCGACGCCGCGGTACCGGCCGCGGACGAGCTGCTCGACCTTCGGATGCGCGCCATCGCGTCGCAGCTGGCCACCGTCACGACGTCGGGACGACGAGTGTGCCCGGGCGACGACGCCAACAGCCAGGCGTTTCTGCTCTGGGGGCAGGCGCGCAGCGGATTCCTTGCCGCCGTCGTGGCGCGCGACGGACGCCCGCCGAATATTCGATTGCGCCATTTCAGGGTCGAGCGCGATCCGATGCTGAAACGCGTCGTGGATGACACCGTCTGGGTCAAGACGATCCTCGGCGACCAGCCGTTCGTCGCTGCCCGCTCGGCGACGGCGTTCGCGGGCGAGGGCTACATGCACGAACGGCCGGGCGGAGACCGCGACTATTACGCGCCCGACGAAGGCGTGCTCCTCGACGAGGCATTCGCCGCTTCGCACTGTCTGCGCGTCATCGCGGCCGACCCCGCCCACGCGGGCGACGTCGGCATCGGATTCGAGCCGGTCACGCCGGAGCGCGACAACGTCGTCGAGATTCGCGGCATCGTGTGGCTCGACGCGAAGACGCTCGACCTCCGTACGCTCGACTTCGACTACACGAACCTCGAGCCCGTGAAGGACGGCAGCGGCGGCAGCATCATCTTCCAGTCGATGCCGAGCGGCGTGCCGATGATCGTTCGGTGGACGATCCACTCACCGATCATCGCGACCGACGAATCGGAGATGTCGAACGGGATTCGGCGCAGTCTCCCGCCGCGACCGGACCGACACCGCTTTCGCGTGCTCGGCTACCAGGTGCTTGGCGCGGAAGCTCGCCAGGTCACATGGCCCGACGGTTCGAGTTGGCAACCGCGCCTCGCCGCGGTCACGGGACTGATCGTGGATCTGCACGGGCGCGTCGTGCCCGGCGCGCGCGTCTGGATGAACGGCATGGGCGACACCGTCGCGACGGATACCGCGGGCGTGTTTCGGTTGCCGCGTCCAATGATCGGCGGATGGTTCAGCATCGTCGCCGCCGACAGCACGCTCGCGGCCGGGGGAATCAACCAAACGCCGCCTCGCACCTTCTCGGTATCCGATGATCGGAGCCAGACGCGCGACATCGACGTCGACGTGCTCAAGATGTACCCGCGGGCCGATGCGTTGCGCGCGGCGTGCCCCGACAACAAGTATGTCGTCGGGCAGGGAGTGGCGATTCTTCGCGTGATCGACACGGCGGGCGTGCCGGCGATACGGGCGCGAGTCGACATGGAGACGATGCAGACCGTCGTCGTCGGCGACACGCTCGTGCGGCCGGTGCGCCGCTCCGGACAAGTCGGATACACCGGCGGTTTCATGGTGTGCGGCGCGTCGCGCGATCAGCCGATGACGTTTCACGCATCGCTGCGAGACGAGCACGGCGACGCCGCCATCACGCACTGGGCCGGGGACGTGATGGTCCTGACGATCCGGCTCCATGCCGGCGCTCCCTGACGGGGGCGGGCTACTTCTTTCGAATCGTCAGCGTCTTCTCGAGGGCGGGCACGTAGATGTCGTAGCTCGACCCCGGGTTCCACATGACCCAGCCGTCGTAGCCGGAATCGTAGACCGCCTTCTTCTCGGCGCGGAGCTGCTCGGCGCCGTACGGCGGCTTGCCGAGCGTGAACGCCTGCAACCAGGGACGTATGTGCTCCGCTTCCTTGATGCCCAGCTTCTCGTCGCGCTCCCGCGCGCGCTTGATCGCGGTGGTGATCACCTGGTACGGCTCGGCGTTCGGCGAGTGGATGCCGAACGACCCGCGCGGGTAGTGCGACGGGTAGACCATCGGCAGCAGCACGTCGGTGTTGGGCGCGAGCTTCTCCCATTCCTGGCCGACTTCGAGCGCTCCGTTCACGGTCGTGACGAGACCGAAGATGTCCGCGGTCGAGCGTACGCCGAGCTTGTTGAGCCGCGTCTTTGCTTCCTTGAGATACGCGGCGAGCGCGTTCGGCTTGGTCAGGTCCTTCGAGTCGGGAAAGATCTGCTTGGGCAGGCTAGGATAGGGCTCGGGAAACCGGATGTAGTCGAACTGAATCTCTCCGAACCCGAGCTTCACCAGTTCTTCGGCCACGCCGATGTTGTAGTCCCACAGCTCGTGGTGGTACGGGTTCACCCACGCGAGCCCTTTCTTGTCGCGCCAGACCGAGCCGTCCGTCTTGCGAATGGTCCACTCGGGATGGACGCGCGCCGTGACGGAATCCTTGAAGACGACGATGCGCGCGATCGGGAAAATCCTGTGTGCTCTGAGCGTGTCGAGCAGGGCGACGACGTTCGCCTTACTCGACGTGCCCGCGTTCTTGGCGAACTCCGGGTTCTTCGTCGCGTAATTGAGCCCGAACTCGTCCTTCATGTCGACGACGAGCGCGTTGATCTCGGTCGTGTCGGCGATGGCGACCAGCTTCGCCATCTTCCGTCTGCTCTGCGCCGCCCAGCGATTCACGTACAGCGCGCGCACGACCGTGGGGCCGGTCGCTTGCTGCGCGCGCGCGGGCGTGGTAACGCGAGCCATCAACGCGCAGCACGCGAGCGCGAGATGCGCGGTAATGGAACGAAGCACGATCATGGGGATCGCTGATTTGTCGGTGGCGGCCAGTCAAAATCTAGTGCCAATGCGCGGACCAGCGGGCGGAGGCGCGCCGCGTCGGCCACTCGCGGCGTCCGGATAAAGGGAACGCGGATGCACACGGATAAAAAAGCCATTGCCGCGGATAAAGACCTTTTGTGTTTTCCCAAGCCAAGTTCGCTTTTGCTCCGCGTCATTGCTGTTCAAATCCGCGTCATCCGCGTTCTCATTGCTCGGACCGGCGATCGTAGCCGGCCGGCCAGTATATTCTCTCAGGATGTTCAGACTCCCCCGCCGACCGGTTCGCCACTCCCTGTGCGCGGCGCTTCTGTCGATCGTCGCCTGCGGACCCTCACGCAGTAAGGAGAGCGCGCTGCGCAATCCGCCGCCGCGGGCCGAGTTCCTCGTCGTCGGCAGCGACTCGACGTTCTGGATCTCGACGATGGAGGGGCGTCCGGAAGTGCGCGGCGAGCCGCTCGTCCTGGCGCGCTACGGCGGCCGATGGTACGAGGTCTACAGCGCCGACGACGACAAGTCCTACGACGACGCGTTGCTCGTCGGCCAATTCCTCTATCGCCGCGATCTCCTCACCGGCGACAGTTCGCTCGTCTTCGCGGACACGGTCGTGCCTCGAATGGCCGCGGCGTATGCGCGCGCGCACCCGGACGAGAAGCCCCTATCGCCCGACGAAGACGGCGAGGCGGATCCAAGCCAGCAAGCGACCGCCGAGCTCGATATTCTGGACGTGTTCGGTCCGTTTTTGTCGTATGAGTACCGCCTCGACGTCGACACGCGCGGCGGGAACTCGTGGCGCGCGACGCGGCGAGGCGTGCTGGATCTTCGCTCCGGTAAGCCGAGCGGCGTCCGCGACCTGTTCGGCGCCGCGAACGGCGACCGTGTGATCGCCGCCGGCCGTCACCAATTCGAGATCATGCGCGACTCGGTGTCGCGCGTCGCCTTCTCGCTCGGGCCCGACGAGCGGCGCGCGGCGGCTGCCCTCGCGCAACAGAAATTCGACGACCACAGCTTCTCGATCACGACCCTCGCCGGCCGCGCCGCCGTCGCGTTTCACGTGCCCGGGCGCGGGGAGGGGCCGGAGGGGAACGGTCTCGAGCTCGAGCCGTTGCCGGTGGACTCGGTGGTCTGGTCGCCGGATTCCGCGTCGGCCCGAGCGCGGACGGATTCGACGGGGAGCGAGCATTGGGACGCGCCGCGCTATCGCGTTATCGCGCGGTATGATACGACCGGCGACGCCGCGCACCTTTCGATCGCCGACAGCGCGTTGCGGGAGTGGCCGTTGGTGTCGGTCGGCGCGCCGGTGCATCGGGTGGACTGGCTCGATCGTCCTCCGATCAGCGCCGGCGACCGACAGGCGCTCGTGCGTGCGTTCAACGCCGCGTCGATGTATGGCGAGCCGCCGCACGTCGCCATGCTCGGCCGTTCGAACCTCCAGCTTGCCCGCCATGACACAGTCCAAGGCCGTCCGCGAGAGCCTGCACGAATCCTCCGAGCTCATGCTGCCCCAACACGCCAACAACATGGGCCACGTGTACGGTGGCGTGGTTCTTTCGATGATGGACAAGACGGCGGCGATCGCCGCGTTCAGGCACAGCCGGGCGCCGGTGGTCACGGCCTCGATCGACCGCGTCGATTTTCGCGAGCCAATCCATCTCGGCGACCTCTTGGTCATGAAAGCCAGCGTCAACTGGGTGGGGCGCACCTCGATGGAGGTCGGCGTCCGGGTTGAAGCCGAGGACCTGCTGACCGGCCGGCGGCGGCACACCAACTCGTGCTACCTCACGTTCGTTGCCGTGGACCGAAACGGTCGTCCCATCGAAGTGCCCGGGCTCGTGCCGGAAACCCCGGACGAGAAGCGGCGCTGGGCGGCCGCCAAGGAACGCCGGCGGCGACGGCTCGAGGAAAGAGAGGCGGAAGCGCGCACCACCGAACACGCATTACCGAACGGATAGCACGACGACAGACATGCAACTGTTCACGGTCGACCAGGCCAATCGAACCCTCCCACTAGTTCGCAAGATCGTCGAAGACGTCGTGCGGCAGCATCGCAAATGGCGTGAGACGATCCTCGAGCTGGACCTCGTCGCGTCGACCAACCGCGCCGAGGACTCGCGCAACCGCGCCGACCAGCTCGAGCGCCAGGCGCAGGCCTACGCGCGCGAGCTCGATGGCTATCAGCGCGAGCTCGAGGAGCTCGGGATCCAGCTCAAGGATCCACGACTCGGCCTGGTGGATTTCCCGAGCGATTTCGAGGGACGCGTGGTGCTCTTGTGCTGGCACCTCGGCGAGCCCCAGGTTCAATTCTGGCACGAGCTCGACGCCGGCTACGCCGGACGTCAACCGCTCGCACCCGCCGTCGCCGTTTGAACCTTCGCCCGGGCGATGACGCCGGGCTGAATCCAAAAACACGAATAACGAAATGCGTCCAAGAACGTGGCGTTCTCCCGACGGCATCCTCTGGATCGTCGACGTGGATCTCCCGGGCTCGAGCAACGCGATGGTGTTGTTCTATCATCCCGGCGGAAAGAGCGGGAAGATGGACCGGTACGCGTGGTACATCAGCAACGGGCCCGAAGCGCGGAGCGTGACGTCGCGGCTCGTGAAGGGGAAGGTGCTCGAGTCTCTGACCGATGACGATCTTACGAAGCTGTTCCGCCGGTCGATGAAGATCTCGCGGCCGGATGCCATCATCGGCGAGAGCACACTGCTCGGATAGCGGCGCAACCGCCTTCGAATAACGGCGCAACTGCCTTCGGGTGGTGTCACGCGCCTCTCGAACATCGCCGCGGTTGGCGCGAGCCCTGCTGTGAGCGGGAGCTTGAGCAAGAGCCTTGAGCCTAACTGCCCCGCGCCGTCAGACCTTTGCTCATGGCTCCTGCTCAGGCTCATGCTCGAGGCAGGGCTCACTTCCGCCTCCGAGATGCCCGCTCGGCGAAAGTCGACCCGAACGCACCGCTGACGATCTCGCGCTAGTCCTGGAAGGCTACTTCCAACTCCATGCCGTCCTTCCCAATCACCGTATTGGGAAACACGGCCCTCGCCTGCTCCTCGAGATCGGACGCGTCGCGCGAGTATCTCGCGGAGAAGTGCGTGAGCACGAGGCGCCGAACGCCGGCCTCGCACGCGATCTGCGCGGCTTCGCGCGCGGTGGAATGGCCGGTCTCGATCGCCCGCTCGGCCTCCTCGTCACCGAACGTCGCTTCGTGAATCAGGAGGTCGGCGCCGCGCGACGCTTCGATGGTCGCGGCGCACGGGCGCGTGTCGCCGGTGATGACCACCGTGCGCCCCGATCGTTTCGCTCCCACGAGCTCCGACGACTCGACCGTACGACCATCGTCCAATGTTACGGATAATCCGCGATGCAATCTTCCCCACTGTGGTCCTTCGGGAATTCCGAGTGCGCGTGCTTTGTCCGGATTGAATCGGCCTTTGCGTTCTTCTTCGACGATCGCGAAGCCGATGGACATCGCACCGCGATGGTCGACGGCAAACGCGCGGATGGCGTAGCCCGTGCGTTGGATGTTCTGACCGTCGTCCAGCTCGAGGATCTCGACGGGAAAGGTGGCGCGCTCGAAGCCGAGGCTCTCCACGCGTTTGAGGACTCTGGCGGTCCCCTTGGGTCCCCAGAGACGGAGGGACTCGGTGCGGCCCTGAAGGGCCATGGTTCGGATCAAACCGATCACGCCGAGCAGGTGATCGGCGTGCATGTGTGTAAAGAAGATGTCTTGGAGAGAGAACGAGATCCCGTATCGCATCATCTGACGCTGAGTGCCTTCGCCGCAATCGAACATCAGCGTCTCGCCTTCGCGGTGGAGCGCGAGCGAGGCGACGTTGCGCTCGACGGTCGGACGCGACGCGGATGTTCCGAGGAGGTGCACTGTCAGCGACATGGTCGGTGAATATAGCCGTGATGTGGAACTCTTTTTGCTGCCAACCGCTGTTCTACGCGGTTTCCCTCAGGTCGGGGCCGCTAGCGGCAAGCCATTTGCACTGAATCGGTCGACGGTGGCCGGTAACTGAAGGGCTGCAATAGCCAAAGCCACTCATTCAGGAGGAGTTGGAATGCCGAACAAGACCAACGAGGATCGCACGACGGCGACCGGCGGAACCGGAACGTCAGGAACCGCTCGCACGCGGAGCAACCGCGGGTTCGCGTCGATGGACCGCAGCAAACAACGTGAGATCGCGAGCAAGGGCGGGAAGGCCGCTCATGCCAAGGGCACGGCCCACGAGTTCGACTCGGGCGAGGCGCGCGAAGCTGGCCGCAAGGGCGGCGTCGCCGTCAGCCGGAATCGCGAGCACATGGCGGCCATCGGACGCCGTGGCGGCGAGGCCCGCGGGCAGTCGCGCAACCGAAGCTCGTCGGCGACGTCATCGCACGGCGCGTCGATCGAGTCGCGCTTCCAGCAGCATCCGGGTGGTTTGGAGAGCGATCGTGAAGTCGCGATCGGCGGCCACGCGGAAAACAACACGGCCGACGCACACGGCTCGCGTGGCAACTCGCTCGGCAACGAGCGGCGCGCGTCGAGCGCGATCACGCGCGAGTTCCGATAGTCGGTTCCGAAGCCAAAGCCGGGACGGCGCGCCTAGGCGTGCCGTCGGGCCGCTTCGAGCTTGGCATCGTCGATGTTCCCGCCGCTGACGACGATCGCGGCGGGCGTCTTGATCGATTGAAGCTTGCGGAACAGCACCGCACCGGCGGCACACGCGCCGGCGCCCTCGACGCGCTCGCCGTGCGTCGACCAGAGCCAGGCGATCGCCTTCCCGATCTCCTCCTCTTCGAGCGTCGTCATGTCGTCGATCGCGTGGCGGCCGATGTCGAGCGCGTCCTCGTCGATCTGACCGGCGAGGCCTTCGGCGAGCGTGGGCAGATTCTCGATCTCGACCAGCCGGCCCGCCGCCAACGACCGCGACATCGCGGCCGTGTTCACGCTCTGCGCCGCGGCGATACGAACCTGCGGCGCCACCGCGCGCAGCAGCGTCCCGCATCCGCCGAGTAGACCGCCCCCACCCACGTTCACGACGAGCGTCTGCAAGTCGGGGAGATCGCCGAGAATCTCGAGCGCGACCGTTCCCTGCCCGGCGAGCAGCATGTCGCCGAGGCACGGGTTGATGAACGTCGCCCCGTGATGCGCCGCGAAGCCCTTCGCCGCGTCCATCGCCGCGTCGTAGTGAGGCTGCGAGGTGTCGATCGCGGCGCCGAGGGCCGCAATGCCGTCTCGTTTGACTTGCGGCGCGTTGCTCGGGACGAAGATCGTCGCGTGCGTGCCGAAGTGCTTGGCCGCGTGGGCGACGCCGAGTCCGTGGTTTCCCGCCGACGACGCAACGACGCCTCGGGCGCGTGCGTCGAGGGGAAGTGTCGCCAGCACGTTGAGCGCGCCGCGCAGCTTGAACGAGCCCGTGATCTGGCGGTTCTCGAGCTTGAGGTAGACGTCGCCGCCGGCGATCGCGCTCAGCGCCTCGCTGCGCACGAGGGGCGTGCGTCGGATGAGCGGTCGGATGCGGTCGGCAGCCGCGATGATGTCGGCGGCTCGTAGATCTCGGAACACGGGCGGGTGCGGGTGCGGGGCGCGGAGTCGGGGTGCGGAGAACTACTCCCCCGTTTGTTACCTCTCGCGCGCTCGCAAGTCAACTTGACGCAAGCGCAGTCGCCTTCTAGTTTTAGGCCTTGTGGGAGGCGGCCCCGCGACCTGCGGGGCCTTTTCCATGGGGCGAAGTCGGAAGGGGGCTGTAGCTCAGCTGGGAGAGCGCTGCAATCGCACTGCAGAGGTCACCGGTTCGATCCCGGTCAGCTCCATGGAAGACGCGGCGTGTGACACTTCCGCCGCGGGTCGGACGTAGGATTAGAACAATGAGGGCACGGTTCTGGCTAGAATCGGCCTCCGGAAATATGCCCGCCGCTGATCGGTAGGACGCAGAGTTCCAATGACGGCGCGCGAGGCAATCCGGAGGGCCCACCCCAAGTAGGCGCGGCGCCACCCAGCTCACGGCTTGGTGGCGTTTCCTTTTTTGATGGGCCAATCGGGTGATGGGCCAATCCGGCTTCGCGGCGCCTGGTGGATGTATCGGCTTGCGCTCGAAGTCTGAGGTCTGATTTCTGACATCGGACACCAGACCCTGCGTTGTGCGGAGGAGGCCGATGAAGGTTGGAGCCCCTCCCCGTCACGCCGGGTCTGATATCAGACGTCAGATGTCCGACACTGATTTCGAGCGCAAAGCCGTACCCGCCTCGGCGACGCAGTCCAGAATGGCAGGGGTCCGCGCCGCGGGTGGGATCTCGTTCGCTAGACCTGAGCGGGTTGCGCCCGCGCCAGCGAGAAGACGTTCCTGCGCAACGAAGGATAATGATGAATTTCTAATAGAAGCCGAGCTCGCCAGCGCGGGCGTCAGCGATCCGGCCGTTCCGCCCCGCCGTCCTCGCGGGGATGCCATGCGCGCGCCGCCGTCTTCAGATCGGCCTGCATTGCTACAAAGCCGTCGCGTAGCAATCGGTCTTCCTCGGCTTCGACGGTCGCATCGAGGTCGCTCATCATGCGGCCGGCCAACGAGCCAAGAAAGCGGGCGATCGTGCTCTCCTGGACGTCGAACCGCGTGCGCCGCGCGAAGACGGTCTGGCCGCCCGCCGTGTCGCGCACCGACAGTTGGAACAGCGATCCCTGGCCGAGGAACGGCCGGTGCAGCGGTGTCCGAATCAGCCGCTCGGTGACGAGCGGTAGATCCCACTCCGGCTCGCGCTGCGCGATGATGGAGATCGCGCGCTCGTGCCCCACGTTGGAGATCACGAAGTCGGTCACGAGTTGGTGGAACCCGACGTTGAACAGCTTCACCTTCATCTTGACGTCGGACGTGAGCCGCAGCGTGTCCGACCACGGCCTGAGCGGGCCGTTGAGCGGCGCGAGCCGACCCTCGACGACGCGATAGCGGAACGTGACGAACCGGTCGCGTCCTGCCACGTCGAGCAGCGGCGTTCCGTCCTTCTCGGCGAGCGAGAAGTGGTACTTCGCCGGACCGAGATACTTCTCGAGGTACTTCGCCAGCGCCGGATACGACTCGCTCATCGTCTCGGCGTGGAAGCCGGCGGTGATGGAGACACTCGTGCCGCCGCCAGGGGCGGGGGCGACGTGAAGCGAATCGATGGCGAAGCCGCGGCCGAACACTGCCGACGTACGCGGAAACGCGGTGCGATAGTCGTCACGCACCTGCGCTTCGGTCCGTCCTTCCGCCGCGCGAAAGAGGGCGACGCAGAGGTTGCTCACTTCGGCCGCCGAGATGGGGCCGACGCCCATGTCGACGTTGGTGTCCCAGCGATAGACGTCGGGCTCCATCGACCGAAGCTGCAGCGTGTGACGCGTGTCTCCGCCGCGTGTGAGCGGCGTGAGCGACGTGCCGGTCTCGAGGCGGTAGCGGCCGGTCTTCTCGTTCAGCGCACCGTGGACGAGCAGCGTGCGCGTGGTCGCGGAGGGCATGAGCGACCAGACGGAGCTGTCGCCGAAGACGCGCGAGGGGACGAGCGCGGCTTGTGCGAGTCGGAGGCGAGCCTGCTCGTACTTAGGTTCGAGCTCGACCCGATCGAACCGGGCCGCGATCGATTCGAACAGCTCGTTGGCGTGGGATTCGGCTACCGCTGGGGCGGGGCCGAGTCCACGAAAGGTGTCGGCGCAACCGCCGAGCACGAGGCAGGTCAGGGCGGCTGCCGCGGCGATGCCGGTGGTCGGGTTGCGAAGGGACAAACGGCGGCCGAAGTTGAGTTTACGGATCGAGCGACGGGCGCCGATCCAGACTCTGCTGGTGGGTGGGTTGAGCCGCCATCAGGGTTGAACGGGTGCGCTATGTGAAGTATACTCAAGACGTTCGCCGCTCCGCTGTCAGGGGGACGGCGATTTTTTGCCCCTTGGTGTAACTGGCAACACGCCTGACTCTGGATCAGGAGAGTCCTGGTTCGATCCCAGGAGGGGCAACTCTCTAAGTCGCTGTGAGCAAAGGAAATTATGATCTAGCCAGACGTGGCCGCGTAAGGCGGCCTTTTTGTTGGCAATCACCCGGCATTTCGCAAAACGGGCGATTTCCGACAGGCTCGCCTGGACGATGGGATGGCGCCATCCGCCTTGATTGCCTTCCCGATCCGGTCTCGACCGCGCCTCAGGCGGGCCGCCACGGCACGCTGACGAGGACGGTGAATCCCCCGGCTGCTTCGTTGCGGCATTCGAACCGATGGTCGGCTCCATAGAGCTGCTCGAGACGCGCACGCGTATTCGCCAGCCCAACGCCGCCCGAGCCATTGGACGCGCTCGTCGTCATACCTGGGCCGTCGTCGCGAATCGTCATGTCGAGGCGGTCGCCGACCCGCCGGCCGACGATGTCGACGCGACCGCCCGTCTCTCGGTGCCCGATGCCATGACGAATCGAGTTCTCGACCAACGGCTGCAGGATCAACGTCGGCACCAGCCCGTCGCGTGCGTCGGCATCGACGTCGATCGAGACGCGCAATCGTTCCTGGAATCGCGTCTGCTGAATGTCGAGGTAAGACGAGAGGATCTCGAGCTCCCGCGACAGGGGGACCTCGTTCGTCGCTTCCAGATCGATCGAGAGGCGCAGCAGTTCGCTCAAGCGCGCGATGACCCGATCGGCCGTGTCGTTGTCACCCTCGCGCACGAGAACCGAGACGGTGTGCAGTGTATTGAACAGAAAATGAGGATGAAGCTGCATGCGCAGCACGTCGAGCTGGGCCCGGGCCAGGCGCGACTCGAGTTGCGCCGCTTTGAGCTCTCTGTCTCGGAAGCGACGATAGTAGTCGAGCGCGTACCCGACGCCGAGAATCGACCAGTAGACCAACGCATTGTTTGGCAGAGTATCGAGAATACCCGGCCACTGCACCGCCAGCATTGGAATGGCGCGTCCAATCCAATAGCGAACGCTGACCTTGGCGAACGCGATCGCCACACCCAGCACCAGATGCGGGACGACCACGCGGAGCCAGCCACGCCCCGTGAACGAGATACGGGCGCCCAGCCAGAAGACCAACGGAGCGAACAGCGCCCAGAGATACCAGTCGGCCAACATCGTCGCGAAGTTCGCTGCCCATTCCGCGATCGGCGGCGGGCCACCGGGGCGGCCGTGGCCATACCCGCTCATCAGCGCGTACACCAGCGCCGAGAGGCCCGTGAACAGGGCGGCGATCGTGGTCCAGAGCGCGGCATACCACGCCCACCGCGTCAGAATCGCCAGAGGCGTTTTGGGTGACGGCGTCGGCGCGGCCGCCTCTCGAGTCGGGGAGGTCATCGTTGATGAAGATTCTGCCGCAGGCTAGGGTATGTCCATGGCAATACGCGCCCTCATCGTGGACGATGAGTCGTTCGCCCGCAAAGGTCTCCGCACGCTGCTGCGCGACGACGAGGACATCACGATCGTGGGCGAGGCGCCGAACGGCCGGCGCGCCGTGACGGCAATCCGGGAGTTACGTCCGTCGCTCGTATTTCTCGACGTCCAGATGCCGGAGCTCGACGGCTTCGGCGTGATCAATGAAGTCGGCGTCGACGCCATGCCGGCGACGATCTTCGTGACGGCGTACGACCAGTACGCGCTCGCGGCGTTCGAGGTGCACGCGGTAGGCTATTTGCTCAAGCCGTTCGATCGCGACCGGTTTGCGCGCACGCTCCAACATGCGAAGAAGCGCCTCACGCAGCCCGCCGAGCAGGGACTCGGGCCCGAAGCGCTGAAAATGCTCGACGCCCTGCGGAGCCAGCGACGCTATACCGACCGTCTGCTGGTGAACACCGACGGCCGCATCATCATCGTGAAGACCGCCGACCTTCGATGGATCGAGGCGGCCGACAACTACGTGCGGCTGCATGTCGGCACGGGGTCCGGCTACTTGTTGCACGAGAGCATGCGCGCCCTGGAGGAGCGGCTCGATCCCGCGCACTTCGTACGCGTCCACCGTTCGGCGATCGTGAACGTCGATTGGATCAAGGAAATCCAGCCTTGGTACGCCGGCGCGCTGGTCGTGATTCTGCAAGGCGGCGAGCGCCTCACCGTGAGCCGCTCGTTTCGCGACCGGGTGCTCGCGCTCGACCGCCCTTCGGAATGATGGCTTACGCCGCGACGAGGCCATGGTCCTGCGCCAGTCGAAGCAACTGCGATTGCAGCATCTTTCGAGCGCGATGAAGCCGTGACCGCACGGTGCCGACGGGGATTCCGAGGGCATCCGCCATTTCTTGATACGACAGCTCGTCGACGAAGCACATGGTGGCCACGACCCGGTGCTCGTCGGGCAACCGCTGGAGCGCCGCCGCCACCTCGTCCAGATCGAATTCGGCGAGTAACGAAGGATCCCGGCCGAACGATTGGCGACCGCCATCGGTGCTCTCCACCAGCGTCAGCTCCGGCGCGCTATCGAGATGTACATGCCGTTTGTCGCCCGGCGCCGTGCGGAGCCGGGTCAGAAACGCGTTATGGAGAATGCGAAAGAACCACGCCTTGAAATTGGTCCCCGGTGTGAATCGGCCGAACCCGCGCAGTGCGTGCAACACCGCCTCCTGAACGAGGTCCTCGGCGTCGGCGCGCTCGCCGGTGAGGCCGATCGCCACGCCGTAAGCCGAGTCCAAGAGTGGATACAGCAGCGATTCGAATGTTGACGGTGTTGCATCGTTGACGACGTCTGACATGGTCGTGCCCTCCGAGGCGTTGGCCAGGATTCGTGTCCGCCGCCAGAGTAGGGCGTAGCATCGGAAAGCCCAACGAAGATTCCGCCGAAGCGCACCGGGCTTCCGCCAACGGTTGTTTGGTTGGGTGGGCGTTTGCGCGATTCGATGCGATCACGCCGCAGGGCAAGGGTCGAGGCGAAAACAGCCCCGTGCGAGTCGCACGGGGCTGCCATCTCTCAAGCTTGGCTCTTCAGCGCGACTTCAGTACGCCGCGAGGCCCTGATACCCGTGCGACGGCGCGAGGCCGCCGATGCCGGCAAGCGCCGTGAGGCTTCCGTCGCCCGAGACCGCGAACGCTCCGATCCGGCCGGCGCCACTTTCGAGCACGTACAAGAAGTGGTCGCCGCGGCTCAGGTCCAGGTCGAGCGGCGTCGAGCCCGCACCAGTGCTGCCGCTTACGCCACTTGGCGCGAGGAGCTGCATCGAACCGTTGGCAATGCCGTAGCCGGAGATCGTGCCGCTTCCCGCATTCGCGGTGAAGGCGAACCGGCCGTTCGTCGTCGCGATCAGCCAGCACGGTGCGGCCTGCCCGTTCGTCGAAACCGATGCGCTCTCGACATTCAACGTGCCGTTCGCGCCGACATCATAGAGGGACGCGGCTGCGCTGCCGGCCTCGGAGACCGCGATCCGGTCGCCGTTCACGAAGTCAAATCCGAACGGCGAGATCCCGCTCGACGGGCTGCTGACCGGCTGTCTCAGCCTACCGTGCGCACCGATTTGGTAGACGTCGATCGTTTGGCTGCCTTTCTCCGTCACCGCGAGGAACTGACCGTCGCCGCTCGCCCGAACCGCGGCACCGCCGGCGGCCCCGGCACTGAGATTGGCCGAGGCACCCGAGTTCCACGCGAGCGAGCCATCCTCGCCGATGTCGAAGCCCGCGACATTGTTCGAACCCGCATTCAACACGTAGAGCGTGTGTCGGGCTACTGCGAGGCTGACGGGCAGCGTCCCATGCGAACCGGTTGTGCCGAGGAGCGTGAGGTTTGCGCCATCGACGCTGAACCGGGAAACGCTGTTGCTGCCGGCGTTGACGACGAACAGCAGCTTGGCATTCTCGCCGTCGAGGATCAGCGAGTACTGCGACGCGAGCGGATCGGTGGTGCCGCCGATCCCGTTTCCGCCGGTGCCGAAGGTTCCGGCAAGGGTGAGCGAGCCGTCACCGGCCCGAGCGAAGGCGACAACCGCATTTCCGGCGACCGCGTTGGTCTGAGTGAACACCGCACCGGATGAACCGCCCCCGCTGCTGGCGTCAAAGGCCGGCGTGCCGGGCGCCCGAGAGCGCGGACTGGTGGTCAGTGACGACTCGCCGCACGCGGCCAGGCTGAGCGCGGCAACGAAGGTCAGGAGTGAGCTGCGCATACTAAGAAATCTCCAATGTGTAAAGAGAAGTACGCGCAACGTCGCGCGCGTCGTGTTTTGTTGTTCCCGGGTGTTGTCCGAACGAACGACCCCGGAAAGAGTTCCACACCGCGCGCTCACGATGTGGATTCCTCTGTGGAACTTCGGCCCGCGGAGCGGCGTTCCGTTTCTCCGGTTTCCGCCACAAAAGACGATCAGGCGCGCGCTCTGTCGGCGTCGAAGGCTTCGCCGGCCGTCCACAGCGCCGCGCCGAGCAACGTCAGATCCTTGAGCAGAAAGCCGGCGCTCTCGCCGACGTGGGGCGTCGTCACGAGGAAGCTGAGCGTGACGAGGAACATTCCGATCGCCGCCGTGCTCCCGATCGCGGAAGCGCGAGGCAGCCAGCGTCGCAAGACGATCAGCAGCGCGATGACGAGCTCCACGATGCCGATGGCCTCGGAACCTCGCTGCACGCCGAACGCCGGGTAGAGCCAGAACAGGAAGGGGCTGTGGCTCACCATCGGTTCGATGCCCCTCGCTTCCGCCGCGGTCCACTTGAGCGCGCCGAAGAACAGAAGGAAGAACACGAGCGAGTACCGGAGCACAAAACCGCCGACCGAGCGGAGCCGGCGTGCGACGCCGGCAGCGGGCTTCACGCTCGAGGCGAGGGAGCGATAGTTGGATGACATGAGTGATCCCTGCAGAGCGTGCTGTAAGAAGTGGTTGGGGCCTAGGTGCCCCACGTCCCTAGCTGGAGCACGACGCGATAGCCGTCGAGGTCGGCGAACGTGCGGCCGGCGACATCCCAGTACGGATTGAACGAAGGCACTTGCCGAAATCCGGCGGCGATCATCCCCGCGCACCGCGCTTCCCACTCGCCGGCGCTCGGCACGTAGAACACGAGCAGGCTATCCGGCGACGGTGCCGACTCGACGACGTGACCTCGCTTCGTCGTGAACTCGAGGTGGTACGGATGGCCGGAGTGTCCGAGAACGACGCCGTCGAACCCGTCATGGTCGACGAAGGCGTCGAGTGTGGTGAACCCCAGGCCGGCCCGATACATCTCTGCCAACTCGTCGAGTCGGTTCGTCGGGCGGGCGATCCGCAGCGCCCACACGTTTCTCATCGGCGTCGGCTTCGCCATTCGTCGACCGACGCCACGGTCGGGTCGGCGAGCGCGAGCGCGATCAACGCGGCGATGTAAAGCGCATTGATCTCGTAGCCGGGCGGCCCAAACACGGGTCCGCTCGACGTCAATCCGATTGTGTTCACGGCGTTGAAGCCGTATCGACCGTTGATCGTGAACGTCGCCACGAGCATCGTGACGATGAGCGGGACCGAGACGATCGCGACGAACGCGCCGGCGATCAGCGCCAGCCCGCCGCCGATCTCGAGCAGCGTCACGAGCCACGCGGTTGGGAGCGGCAGCGGTGTACCGACGAACTGGAGGAGTCTCGCGAACTTCTCGGGGCCCCGTTGGTACTTCGCGACTCCGTGCATGAGAAACCCTAGGCCGGTGGCCAGTCGGAGTGGGAGCAGCGTCCACAACCGGCGGACGACAGCGGCGGGCGGTTTCGCGAGGCTTTCCTGGAGATTCATGGTCGCCGCGGAAGGGCGGACCGGTCTGAATAGTTCCGAAAACCCAGTGGAACTTTTGGTGCCGCCTGTTCCTTCCCGACACTCAACCTCTCGAGCGACCGATGGCCGACGTCGAACATCGTTCTCACTATTCCGTTCTGCCCGCGCGAGCGCGAGACCGTGTCCGCATGCTCGAGGTATGGGAGCGATCCGTGCGCGCGACCCACGATTTTCTATCGGAAGCCGACGTTACCGGCCTCAAACCGCTCGCAAAGGAAGAATTGGAAAGCGACGCGATTGGCTGGTGGGTGCTGGAAGGGGCGGGGGAGGTCGTCGGATTTCTCGGGTTCGCCGGCAATACGCTCGAGTCGCTCTTTATCGATCCAGACTACCACGGCCGCGGCGGAGGCACAGCGCTAGTCGAACACGCGCAGCGACTGGCCGGCGGACCACTTTTGGTAGATGTGAATGAGCAAAACGAATCGGCGAGACGGTTCTACGAAGCGCGGGGGTTCGTTGTCGTCGGTCGATCGGCGGCCGATTCCGGCGGGCGGCCGTTTCCCATCTTGCACATGAGGCGGACCCCGTGAGCGAGGCGCCGGCATCTTCGAGTCACGAGATCGTTCGCCTCTCGACTGAGTCCGACTGCGAAGCGCTCGGCGCTTTCCTGGCGGACCGAATCTACGAGTTCAATGTGAAGGCGACCGGCCACGCGGATGCCACACTCATCGCCGCATGCGCGAGAAGCGCCACCGGCGAGATCATCGCCGGGTACAACGGCCATACGTGGGGCGGCTACTGCGAGCTGTCGCATCTTTGGGTAGACGAGCGGCAGCGTGGCCGAGGGCTCGGCTCGCTCTTGCTCGCGCGGCGGAGTCGGAGGCTCTCGCCCGGGGTTGCCTTCAGGTTGTTCTCGCGACTCACGACTTCCAAGCGCCCGGTTTTTACGAGCGCATGGGCTATATGCGCCAGTTTGTTCTAGAGGGCCGGCCAAGAGGGCACGTCGACATCATTTACGCGAAGGTCCTGCGACATCTCGATCGCGAGTGACGGCGATCCGCGCGTTCAGCATCCCTGCACGGTGAAGAAGCGGAGAGGAACGGTCGCGGGCGGAGCAGGCGGACCCACCACCACGGTCGAGTTCTGGCCGAGCGGGAACGCGATCCGGCCGGCGTCGAGGACGATCGAAGAGTGGTCGGCGAACGTGATTGACGCCGAGTCGATCGGAACGCTCCCGAAGCTACTCGACGTGCCGAAGTCGACGGGTGCCGTGAGAGAGATACCGTTGCGCAGCATGAGGAGCGGACCGGTGGTCGACACGCCATTGAAGAAGCTCAACCCGGCGTCGTTCGTGGCGGGCAGGAAACGATCGTTCAGCGTCGCGAACTGTATGTTGCCCACCCTGTCAACAACGGCGACGACTATCACGCTGCCCCCGGGGGTGAGCGTTGGCAAGAAGGGGATCGATTTTCCGGTCGCGGCGTTCGTGACGGCGAGTCCGCGCGTGTTGGATAGATCGACGGACAGGCAGGCCGATGACTGACCGAAGCCGAGCCTCACGGTCGTCGGGTCGAGGATCGAGGCGTTGGTGAGCACGATCGGCGTGTCCGTGTTGTTGACGAGACGAACAGCGGCGGAATTGAAGGGTGCGAAGTTGTTGTCGCTACAGGCGGTGGCAATCAGCGCCAGCGCGGCGACGACGGAATGAGACGGACGGAACATCATGAGCTCCCTGTCGAACGCCGACGCCGGCGCTGCGCGTCGCGGCAGCATTCAACAGCCCTGCACGGTGAAGAAACGAAGAGGAACGGTCTCGGGTGCGGGCGGGCCCAGCACCACGGTCGAGTTCTGACCGAGCGGGAACGCCATTCGGCCCGCGTCGAGAACGAAGGAGTTTTGGTTGGAGAACGTGATCGACGCCGAATCGATCGGCACGCTCACGAAGCGGCTCGCCGCGCCGAACCCGACGAATGGCGTGAGAACGAGGCCGTTGCGCCGCATGACGAGCGGGCCGGTGCTCGACACGCCGTTGAAGAAGCGCAATCCCGCATCGTTCGCCGCGGGCACGAAACGATTGTTCAGGGTCGCAAACTGTACGTTGCCGACCGCAGCGACGTTGCCGACCGTCGCGGCGAACGCGACGACTGTCACGTTGTCGCCCGCGGAGAGGATCGGCGTGAAGGCGATTGTCGCGCCCGCAACGTTCGTGATGGTGATCGTCGGGGTGTTGGTCAGATCAACGAGCACGCAGGCCGATGCCTGACCGAACACGAGCGCCGAGTTCACCGGGTCGATGATGCCCGCGTTCACGAGCGAAAGCGGAGTGTCCGTGTCGTTGACGAGGCGAACGGTGGCGGCGTTGAGGGTGTGTACGACGTTGTCGGAATCGCTACAGGCGGCGGCCATCAGCACGAGCGTGCCGACGACGACATGAGACGGGCGGAACATCATGATCTCCCTGCCGAACGCTGACGCCGCTCGCGGCGACGGGCCGAGTGCGGCGGGCGGCCATGCGGCTACCGAAATCGTACGGAGGGCAATTCGCGGTCCCTCGCCAAGGCGGCGCGGCGAGCCGTCGCGACGAGAGTTCTTGTATAGCGACAAGGCCGCCGTTACACGGCAGCGACGTTGTCGTCGCGGACGCTACATGTCGCGCCGCAGCGCGATCGCCGGATCGATCCGCGTCGCCCGCCGCGCCGGGAGATACGCGCCGGCGAGCGCCGCCGCCGCGAGCACCGCGATCGCCGCGCCGAACGCCGCCGGATCGTTCGGCGAGAGCTGCGTCAGCAGGTGCGCCAACGCGCGCGTCATCACCGCGGCGCCGGCCACACCGACCGCGATGCCGAACACGATGAATCGCAACGCCGGACCAAGAACGCCTCGCACGACGTCGGCTGGTTGAGCGCCGAGCGCCGTGCGGACGCCGATGTCGTGCGTGCGCTGCGCGACCGTGTACGACATCACGCCGTGGATGCCGATGGCCGCCAAGAGCAGCGCGACGATCGCGAACGCCGCCATCATCTCGCTCGTGATCCGCTGCGGAGACAGGGAACTGCGCTGGACGTGGTCGAGCGTCAGCACACTGCCGGGCGCCACGGTCGGCGCGACGCTGGCGATCGCGCGCTCGATGCGCCGCGTCATTGCCGCCGGATCGCCTTTCGTGCGGACGACCAACGACATCGTGCGCCAGGGATGCGCCTGCGCGACGGCAACGTAATACGTCGGCGCAACGGCGGGGCCGGCGTTCGGGTTGAAGCGAACGTCGCCGACCACGCCGACGACGGTCATCATCGTCGTGTCGTCGCACGCGCAGCCAATGCGTTTTCCGAGGGGACTCTGGTTCGGCCAGTAGGCGCGCGCCATCGACTCGCTCACGACGATCGCGCTCGCCGAGGTCGAATCGTCGTGCTCCGTGAACGTGCGGCCGCGGACGAGCGGAATGCCCATCGTCGCGAAATAGCCGGGCGTCGCCATCTGCCAACGCGGCGTGCGCGCCGGATCGCTCCGCGTCGGGCGGGCTTCACCCTCGAGGAAGATCCGCGAGTCATGCTTGGCCCAATCGGGCGGCAGCATCGTCGACAACGCGGCATCCACCACGCCCGGCTCGGCCCGCACCGCGGCGAGCACGCGATTGTACATGGCCTCGGCGTCGGCGGTCGTGCGGTAGCGCGCGATGGGCGCGGTGAGTTGCATCGTGAGCGCGTGGTCCGCGCGGTAGCCCGGCGCTTCGTGGGCGAGCGCCTCGAATCCGCGGACGGTCACGATCGTGCCGGCGAGCATGGTGAGCGCAAGAGCCATCTCGCCGGCAACGAGCAGTCCGCGCAGCCGATGGCGCGGGCGGCCCTCCGAAGAGCCGCGTCCACCTTCGTTGAGCGCGGCCCTAGGATCGGCGCCGCTCGCGACGAACGCGGGCGCCAGCCCGACGAGCATCGCCGTGACGAGTGAGACGGCGGCGGTGACGGCGAGTACGCCCGCGCTCAGCTCCATGCGCGTCCATCCTGGATTCAGCCTCGCCTGTTCGGCGGGGAGCATGGCGCGCACCCCCTCGATGCCCCAGACGGCGAAGAGGATGCCGAGCAGCCCGCCCGCGACCGCGAGCAGCAGCGATTCGGCGAGCTGGAGACGCACGACCCGTCCACGCGATGCGCCGAGCGCGACGCGGACGGCGATTTCGCGCGTGCGCGTCGTGGCGCGAGCGAGGAGCAGGTTGGCGACGTTCGCGCACGCGATGAGCAGGACGAGCACCACCGCGGCGAGCTGGGCGAGCATGAACGGCCGCGGGTGCTGTCCGTAGAACGCGTTCGCGTCTTCGACGCGCATGTCCCACTTGCCGTCGTCCTGAGGGTACTCGCGTTGCAGTTGTAGCATGATGCCGTGGACGTCGGCACGCGCACGCGCCAGTGAAACCCCGGGCTCGAGCCGGGCCAGCACGCCGCGCAGGAACCGCCCATCGCGCTCCCGGCCGTAGTCGCCGGCGAGAGACAGCGGGGACCACAATTCGGCGCCGGGCGGGAAGACGAAGCCGGCGGGCATCACGCCGACGATCGTGCGCGGGACGTCGTTGATTCGCACGATACGCCCGAGGACTCCGGTGTCGGCACCGAACCGCCGGTGCCACAGGCCGTCGCTGATTATGATGACGTTGGGCGATTCGGTGTAGCGGGCGTCGTCGTCATTGAACGGCCGGCCCATCGTGGGACGCACTCCGAGCAGATGGAAATAGCTCGGCGTGACTCGAAAGCCGGCGACGCGCTCGGGCTCATCGATGCCGGTGAGGTTCGCGTCGAGGTTGGTGAACGCGGCGAGCTCGCTGAAGCTGCGATTTCGGGTCCCGAGGTCGACGTAGTTCGCCGGCGCCATGTCGGCGTCGTCCGGACCCGGGCGCGCCGGCGGCACTTCGCCGACCATGACGAGCCCCGTGGGGTCGGTCGCCGGCACCGGATGCAGCACGAGTGCCGAGGTGACGCTGTACACGATCGTCGTGCCACCGATGCCGAGCGCGAGGCAGAGCACCGCGGCGGCGGTGAGTCCTCGCGCGCGGAGCACCCCGCGTGCGGCGAGTCGAAGGTCGTCGACCATGGGAGTTCTCGGGGTTGTCCGACCGGTTAGAGTCGGACGCGAAATGGTAAGAAGGGTGCCGGTCGTCGCCCTGGTCAAGCTCGAGCGCCGCAACGCGTTGGGAGGCCGCGGATCGGTCAGCGGCGCAGGCGCGTTGTCCGATCGTGGGATTTCGGCCCCAGATCCGGACAGGCCTGAGTCGTCTGTCTACCGCCGGTCGCGCCGCGAATCCTCGAATAGCATCGCTGCCGGTCGATCGGCGACGCCCATTCCCGTCGTCAGCGCCACGAGTCCACGCGCCAATTCTCGAAGCCGCGTCGGCGACAACTTCTCCAGCCCCTGGATGAGCAATGCCGTCGGCGCCGGCGACTCGGCCGTACTCACGGTTCGGCGCCCGCGCGCGGTGAGTCCGATCGACGCGCGGCGTCGATCGTCGCCCGACGCCTCGCGCGTCATGTGCCCCGTTTCGACGAGCCGATCCACGATCGTCGCGACCGAGCTGCGATCCGTCATCGTCGTCTTGGCGATGTCGTTGATCGAGCAGCCAGGTGCCGCATCGACCGCGGACAGCACGAACATCTGGGCGGCGCTCAACCCTGTCGCGAGCTCCGTGCGGCGGGCGACGACGCGCAACTCGCGCAAGATGCGTCGAAAGGCATCGACGGCGTCGCCGACCTCCGATTTCGGCTGGCGGCTCACCCGTGACTTCGTCACTGATTTGTCCGAGTAACGAGGAGCCGCGGGACGGGCGAAAGCCTCTTAAGGCATGAGATGGTCGCCGGCCGCCGTGATCACGACCTCGTCGCGGCGGTTGAGCTTCCAGCACGACTCATCGTTGTCCCGGCACACGGGGCGCTCCACACCGTTCGACGCCGTCGTCATGCGGGCAGCCGGGATGCCGTGCTCCCGGATGAAACGCTCGACGGCGGCGGCGCGGCGCATTCCCAGCGCGAGGTTGTACTCGTCCGACCCGCGGTCGTCGGCGTTTCCTTCGATGCGGACTTGGAGGCTCGGGTTGTCGCGGAGGATCTCGGCCTTGCGCTCCAGCAACGCCGTCTCGCTCGGGAGAATTTCGTCGCGATCGAAGTCGAAGTGCACCGGCTGGAGGAGCGCGCGGCGCGCGTCGTCGGCGGTCCGCGCCGCGGCGGCCGCGCGACGCAGGCTGTCGGCGCGTGCGATCGAATCGCGCCGCGCCGCATCGGCGGCGGCCCGCTCACGCGCGGCGCGGTCATTCGCATTGGCTCCGGTGTTCGTGAATGCCGGCGTCACGGCGGCCGGCGGTGGCGCATGGTGACAGGCCGAGACTCCGACGAGGGCGAGGGATGCGACACACGACAGTGTTCTGATCTGCGACCGCATGATGGCCTCCGTTCAGGACCGTGACGAGCCGGGCGCCCCATCGGCGGGCGCGAGTTGACATATGGGGTATACCCCATATTACGATCGACCGGCCCGGGTCGCAACGAGCAGACGCCGGGGCTAAGCCTTTCTTTGTTCCGCCGTGAGAATGGCGATCAGTGGGCCGTGGCGGAGATCTTCCTCAACCGTGACCTGCGCGACGACCTCACGCTTCCGGACTTCGGCACATAGACCGAACGTGGGGCAAATTGGCCCATGGTTCCATAGCCGGGCATGCGCCACTCGCGCGTCGATTCGGCGTCATGTCCGACGACCGCGAGTCCGCCCGCCCCGAGATGCTCGACCGCTGGCTCGTGCGCGGGGCCATTGCCGTGGTCGTCGCACTGCAGTTCTCCCTGATCAACGACTTTGGATACGCTCGTATTTGGACTGGCCCTGGTCGTCGTCATCAGCCTCGCCAACGCGCGATCGCTCCTGCTGTTGATAGGCGCGTTGCTCGCCGGACAGACTCAAAATGGACGGACGCTGCTGCTGGATGCGCTGAACATCTGGGCGACCAACGTCATCGTCTTCTCCGTCTGGTACTGGGTGCTCGACCGCGGGGGCCCCTGGCTCGACTGGCGTGATCACCGGGGGCCATCCGAGTTCATCTTTCCGCGCATGACGCTCCCGGCGGGGACGGTCGGTGCCGATGCAAAGCCCGAGTACGTCGACTACCTCTTTCTCTCGTTCAACACGTCGACGGCGTTCTCACCGACCGACGCGATGCCGCTGACGGCCCGGATGAAGCTGTTGATGATGCTCGAGTCGACAATCTCGCTCGGCACGCTCGCGCTGGTCGCGGCGCGGGCGGTGAACATCCTGGCCTAGGGCTGCTTGCACTGATTCGTGATGTCGTGGTCGTCGGTGTAGTACGTCGCGTCGCCGCACGTGAGCGCGGGGTTCGCGTGGGCGAACACGCCCAGCGGATTGGAGTAGCCCGGGACGGTCCACACGTGGAGCAGGTACTGCGTCGTCGCCACCCAGTTCCCCTTCTTCGCCTTGCATCCGTCCTGCGTGATGCTGCCGTCGAAGCCGAGCGCCTCTTGCGCGCCGTTCGCGCCGCGGACGAGACAGATGCCCGTGTGGTAGTGCCAGTGATCGTTCGGCCCCGCGAAGCCTTCGGGCTCGGGCGCGCCGGCCATGACGCTCGAGATGTACATGAACCCGGCGATCGGCGAGGTCGGTTTGTTGCCGTCGTAGATGATCGTCGACGGATGCAGGATGTCGTCGTCGGTCATCGTGGATGCACGACCCATGCGTCCGCCGACGTAGTGCGTGCCGAGTCCGGGGATGAACGGACCCGCGCGGCGATAACCCGCGGCTTCGGCGTCCTTTACCGTCGGGTACTTCTTGATGACATCCATGGTAAGCGCGAGCTGCCGCAGCAATTCCACCCGCGTCGCCGCCGGCAATTTCGCGAGCGGAATCTCCGGCGCGATGTTGTGCTGCGAGCCGTTCTCGATCTTCGACCAGCCCTTGTCGTCGCCGTCGGGAAAGAGGAACGCCATCTCCGTGGCCGAGTGCGAGCCCATTGCCGACATGTCGTGCCCGGACATGGCCGACATGTCGTGCGATCCAGCTTGAACTGGCGCGGGCGACGACGGCTTGTTCGTCGCACACGCCGCGGTGAACGCGGCAAGCAGGACGATCGATTTCGGTAGCGCGCGGCGAAGCATGAAGTCCCCCGAATTGATTTGGAAGCTTTCAAATGGAAGTACGACCGAACGGCCCCGGCGCGCCAGTGTGACGCGGCGCACACTGCCACGTAACGTGCCGCTAAGAGTCGTTTTCAGCCCCTAACGCTCGTCCCGTCGAACTCGTCGAACAGGCAAGAACCTTAGGGAGCGAAGTATGAAAAGAACCTTGGTTGCGCGATTGGCCGCCGGCATCGTTGCCTCGAGCGCGCTCGGTGCGTGCTACGCGAATCCTCGGCCGCGAGTCGGCGTTGCGTACGTCATGCGTCAGCCGCCCTCTGAACGAGTCGAAATAGTCCCGGCCTCGCCGGGCGTCGAATACGTGTGGGTGAAGGGTCATTGGGGTTGGCGGCGCAACGACTACGAATGGATCCCGGGGCGCTGGGTGATTCCGGAGCGCGGGTACCGCGAGTGGGTGCCTGGCCGCTGGGAGCACGACCGCGGCGGTTGGTTTTACGTCGAGGGCCGCTGGCGTTAAGGCTGAGCGGAACGACGGCGGCGCGGACTCGAGAGGAACGTTCTCACCTGTCCGCGCCGCGACGTCAGCCGATTGTCTCCCGGCCACCAGTTCCACCGGCCGGCCAATGCGAGCAGCGCCGGACTCACAGCGAGGCGCATGACGGTCGCGTCCAACAACACGGCGACGGCCAGCGCGAAGCCGAGCATCTTGATCAACAGAAAATCGCCGAGCACGAACGCACCGAACACCACGATCATGATCGCCGCGGCGCTCGTGATCAATCCGCCGGTCCGCGACAGTCCGTGCGCAATGGCGTGGCGCTCGTCCAGGCCGGCCGAGCGCGCCTCTCGGATACGCGCCACGAGAAAAACTTCATAGTCCATGCTGAGGCCGAACACGATGCAGAAGACGAGGACGGGCACGGCCGGGAAAATCGCGTCGAGTGGCCCGGAGAGTCCGAGCGCCGACGCGCCGATACCGTCCTGGAACACGAACTTCACCGCGCCGAACGCCGCCGCCACGGCGAGCAAGTTCAGGGCGATGGCTTTGATCGGGACGAGCACCGATCGAAAGCCGAGCGCGAGGACGATGAACGTCGCGCCGACGACGAGCGCGACGACGTGCGTCAAACGACCGGCGACCGCTCGCTCGTAATCGTAGTTGAACGCCGGCAGTCCGCCGACTAACAGCGTCGCACGCCCGGCGGGCGACGTGAGCACGGTGTCCGCCGAGCGCAATCGGGCAACCAGAGCGGAAAGCTCTCGTGGGCTGGACGTCTCGCGCGGAATCACCTCGAGCAGCGCGATGCGGCCGTCCTCGCTCGTGAACGAGCGACGCACCGCCGCGGGCAACATCGACACGAGCGTGTCGCGCGGGATGAACGTGCCCATCGGCGCGACGAGCCCCGGCAGCGAACGAACGCGCTGGACCGCCGAGTCGGCGACGAGCCACCGCGCGACGCGCGTCGTCGCCTTCCAGCCGCGGTCGTCCACAGCCGACACGCCGCGCGGAAACTCGAGCGTGAGCCGAATCGTGTTGACGACCGAACCGCGACCCATCGCCTGCAACGAGCGCATCGCGACGGCCGACTCCATGTTCTTTGGAAGCCAATCGCCGCGTGGGAGGTCGATGCTGAGACGGCGCGACTGCCAGGCCAATGCGCAGATTGGCAATCCGCAGATCGCGAGAACGCGAACGGGATGACGCGTGACCGCGGCGGCCCAGCGGTCCCACCGCGGACGCGTGCGTGGCTTGCGAACCACGCCGACTCGTCCGAGCTCGATGCGCTCTCCAATTTCCGCGAGGAGGCCCGGCAAGAGGGTCGTCGATATCAGAATCGAGACGCCGGTCACCAGGAGACCGCCGATCGCGACGGATCGAAGCTCGTTCACCGGCGTCGTGGCGAGCGCGCCGAAGCCGATCGCCACGGCGAGCCCCGAGAGGGCGATCGTCGGCCCGGCGTGGCGCAATGCTTCGATCGCAGCCAGCTCGCGCGCTCGGCCGCCGCGCAGCTCGTCGCGGAAACGCCCGACCATGAGCAGCGAGTAGTCGATGCCGAGTCCGAGGCCGATCATCGTCACGACGTTCTGCAGCAAGATCGACAGCGACCAGACGTGCGCGACGACGCTCGCCAACCCGAGCGAGATGCCGATCGCGAGCATCCCGCCGGCGATCGGCAAGAGGGCCGCGGCCAGTGCGCCGAACGCCACGAGAAGCAGGATCAACGTCACAGGCAGTGCGTGCAACTCGGCGCTCTGGGCGTCGACGGCGCTGGCGCGACGCAGGTCGGCGTTGAGGGCCGTCTCGCCGGTCCAACGGAGCGCGATGCGCGGATAGTCGCTTCGCATCGCGCGCTCGAGGCGGCGCGTTGCTTCGCGCAGCGGCTCGAGCCGCGCGTCGGGGCGCGGGCCTTCCAGGCCGACGATAACGAAAGTCGCGTCGATGCCGGAGTCGGCGGCCATGAGAGGCTCTCGCCCGTCGAGGTACGAGAGCACGCCCGGCACTCCGGGCGCGACTTTGAGCGCGTCGACGAGCGCGCCGAGCGCCTTTTCGCCGGCCGGCGTAGCCGGAGACGGCAGACCGCTGGCGACGAGCACCACCGAGTGGGCGAAGGGAGAGCGAAAGCGCTGGGCCAACTGGCTGTCCACCATCGCCGACTCGCTTCCGTCGATCCTCGCCGCGACACTCAGAACCGACTCGATACTTCGCGCGGCCGGGACGAGCGCGAGGCAGACGACGATCCACGCCGCGAGGATCACCCTTCGGCGTCGGACGATGGTTCGCGCCAGCGACGCCTCAGAACCAGCCATCGCGCCAGAGCGAGCAGTCGCGGCACGCCGGAATCGCCTCGTAGCGCCGCTCGCTGATCAGCGCGCGGATCTCGCGCATCCGATCGCCGTTCCACAGTTCGCCGAGAGTATGGTCGCGCACGTTGCCGATGACCTCCTCGCGCGCCCAGTCGTGCGTACACATCAAGACGTCGCCATTGTGCAGGATGCTCGCCGACGCGAACGGGATCGGGCAGTGGCCGAGCCACGCGCGTGACGCGCGGCGCTTGACATTCTCGACGACCGACCCAATTGCTGACGTGTGCGGGCGCGCGGATCGACTCGTCGAACGCCGGCAGGGCGCCGGTCCGGTTTGTCACGTCGTAGATGAAGACAGGAACACCTCGTTTGCGCCAACGGCCGGCGAACGCGCGCACCTCGTGCGCGTTGTCGCGCTGCCGCACGAGGCGCACGAACACGCTCGTTCCCGGCAGATCCGCCGCGATCACGCGCTCGACGCCGGCCAATACCGTGTCGAAGTCGAGGCCGATGCGAATCTTCTCATAGACCTCCCGGCTCAACGCATCGAGGCTGATGTCGAGGACATCGAGCTGGGCGTCGCGCAGACGCGCGATGTGTTCGTCGGTGAGGAGCGCGCCGTTCGTCACCAGCTCGACGCTCACGCGGCCGGCCGTGCGCGCCTTGAATCGCGCGATCTTCTCGAAGATGTGCTTGTCGAGGAACGGCTCGTTCTGGAGCATCGGTACGAACGTCTCGACCTCCGGGTGCCGCGCGATCTCGCCGGTGATCTTGTCGAACAGCGCGTCGTCCATGCGCCCGCGCGCGAAGACATCCTTGAACGCGGGGTAGGGGCACATCTTGCACGCGGCCTGGCACGCGTTGATCGTCTGCAACTGGATCACTCGCGGGAACGGCGAACGGGTCATGTCGTCATCGAGCGAGTAAGATCGGTTGGCTCGACGCAGCGTGCCGTAGAGCCTCGACCAGTAGCCGACGCGGCCGAGCTTCTTGCGGCGCGTTTTCATACGAGCGCGATCTCGTAGTGAAGGGGACGATCGTCGAGCGGCGGGCCGGTGTATGGTCCGCGGGGCGTGAGCACGTACGCGTTGACGTCGGTCGGCTGGGCGCCAAGCCCCGCCATCGCCGCGCACAGCGGATCGTGCGCGTCGAGGCCGATCGTCGCGAACGCGTAACGCGCCGCCCGCAGCTCGGCACGACTCGCGCGCACGAGCGCGCGCAGGATGTCGGGTCGTCCCGATGGAACGCAAACGTGCAGCGCGGTTCTGTAGCGCAGCGGCTCGCCCACGCTCGACAAACGAACGCCGCCCGTGAGCCTCGCCAACCCGTTGAGCGCCGCGCGCGCGGCGGCGAGCCGAGGCGAGTAGCGCAGCACGCGCGAACGCTTGAAGACCGTCTGATCCCACCACGCGACGAATCCAAGAATGCGACCGTCGCGGCCTCTCGCGACGCGATAGTCGCCGATGTCGAGGCCGGGCGCGTCGGCGATCCAGGCGCTCAACGAATCGGCCTCGAAGACCGGCGCGAATTGGCGCCCGGGCGCGACTCGCTGCCACAGCTCGGCCATCTCGCCGATGTCGGCAAGCGTCGCGGCCGATACGCGGACGTCACCTCGGGGAGAATCGGTCCTATGTACTCGAGGCCAGAGGAGCGGAATCGAGAAGGCGCGGATCGTCGCGAAGCGCGTGAACGCCGCCGCGCCGCCGCGCCCATGCGTTCGCCGCTCCATCGCGCGATTGCCCGCCAGAACGGTGACGAGCATCGGAGCATCGTCGCCGCCCAGATCGGCGACCACGTCGACGACCCACTCGGTGAGCGCGTCCGCGACGCCGAGGCCGCGCACCGCCGGGTGCACCTTGAGATCGCCGGCGTACAGCGTGTCGCGGACGTGGCCTCGAACGTACGCCGTCCGCGCCGCGCCCATGACGCATCCGGCGATTCCGTCGGCGAGGGAGCGCCACTCGACGACACCGAGGCGCCATTGCGGTCCCTCGAGGCGATTGAGCGCGAAGAAGTCGGGCTCGCGCGAGATGGCGAGCGCGATGTCGCCCTCCATCGGGCACGCAGTCGCGAGCGCGATCAGCGGGGCGTTGTCGTCCGTGCGCGCGTCGCGGACGTGAATCGCCGGCCGAGCCATGGTGGCGGTCATCGGCACCCTCCGTGGTTCACGCGGCAGACGGCGATGCGCCGTTGCACCACGGATCTGTCGCGGGCGATCAGCCGCTCGCCGAGCGCGCGGTCCTCGGCGACGAACGCGCGCCATCGCTCGGGCACCTCGGTCCAACCGACGAAGTTGCGGAAACAGAGGCGCGCTTCCGGGCGCGCGGTGCGCACGACCTGGGCGAACAATGCGTCGATCGCGGCGGGCGTGAGCCACTCGCAGATGTTCGACAGCGCGTAGCCGGTCACGCTGGCGTCGGGCAACGTCTTCAAGTAGTCGGTGACCGAGCCGTCGACGAGCGTCAACGCGTCGCTCGCGGCGGAGACCGCCCGGCTCCCGGCCTCGCTGAGGTATGGCGGCACGCCATCAGCGGCTTGGGCAGGATACGCGCCGGTCAGCATCTGATGCAGGAAGTAGTTGTCGCGCACGCTCAGCCGCGTCAGCGTGTACTCGGCGCGCGACCGAAAGTGCGCGGCGAAGCTGGGCTGCTCGAGGTGGGCGAAGAACGCCGGGTCATACGCGCGGCGAAACACGATCCGGTTGAGCAAAACCTGGAAGAACGCGCGCCAGCGACGCGTGTCCCATTCGCGCTCGAAGAGCGCTCGCTGCTCGTCGATGGAGGCGCAGGCGAGCAGCCGCTCAAGGCGAGAGCGCGGGTGGACGAGCAGCTGCAGCGCGGCGACGACGCCGCGAATGAATCGCTCGGTCACGCCCGCGTCGAGCACGCCGCGCTCGATCGTGGAGCGACGCGCGTCCCAGTAACCGCGCGCGGCCGGCGAGAGTAGCCCTCGCAGCGCGGCGTACGCGTCGACGCGGTCGGCGCGCCGCCACTTCGAGCCACCGAGCGCGCCGAGCAACGTCTCGCGCGGAAGCGATCTCACCGCCGCGAGCTTGAGCTCGATGAGGTGATTCTGCGAGCGGTTGAGATCCACCGCCGCGACTCGGCCCGCTCCCGCGGCGAGCAACGAGAGAGCAGTGCATCCCCCGGATCCAACGACGACGAGCGAGTCGTCGGCGCCGGGAGCGAGGGCCTCGATCTCCAGAAGCGGATCTTCGCGGACCTGCGCGAAATAGAGCCGATCGTCCATCGCGCC
The DNA here is from genome assembly GCA_963736315.1 of uncultured Gemmatimonadaceae bacterium. GTDB lineage: Bacteria > Gemmatimonadota > Gemmatimonadetes > Gemmatimonadales > Gemmatimonadaceae > JAQBQB01. The sequence goes on from CAVTOB010000003.1 coordinate 2,329,234, forward strand.
AGGGAGCGAGACGCGACCGATGGATTCCCGCGGCGCGCTCGCGCGGGGATGGTTCCGTCAGGACGCGCATGCGAGGTCATCCCATTCGTAGTCGCGCAGCAACTGCGCGTGAATCCGCGCGTCGACATCCGTGTAGCGGCGCATGAGGGCGGGGATCGTCGAGCGTCGCGATCCCGTCTGTCGCGCGAGCCATTCTTGTACCCAGGAGAGGTGGCCGCGCTCATCGTCGAGCATCCGACGCAGCGTCGCCTGGACGCATGGATGTGTGCCCGGGCGCCGAAGGTGACGCAGGAAGTGCCGATACACTCCGCGCTCGAACACCTGGGTGAGCGCGAGGACTTCGAGGAGCGACGTCGGCGCGCCGATCGCCGCCGCGTACCGCGCCTGGTAGGTGTCCGACGTCGGACGAGGACGCCCGCCGACGGCGACGATCGTCTCCGTCCAGAGTTGCGCGTGCATGACTTCTTCCGCGCTGTGCTCGGTGAGACGGAGGATGAGATCGGGGTCGCGCACGCGCTCGACGAGCCGTCCGAGGATCAAGCCGCCATGGAGCTCGGAGGCGCGGTAGAAGTTGAGCAGCGTGAGCTCGCGTTCGCTGATTTCCATGGTCAGAGCTCCATCTCGGTTTTCAGATGATCGACGATGCGCGTGCCGCACAGCCGTTCGATGCGCGCGGCGAACGTCCGGATCGCGACGTCGTCGCCTTCCATGGCGACGGGCACCTCTCGCACCGCCTCGGTGCCGTAGTGCTTGAAGCCCGTCGCCGCGCGGAGCACGTCCGACTTGAGCTCCGGGTCGGCCGCGATCCGTTTTGCGATCAGGTCGGACGCGGATTGGGCATGACGCACCTCGTCCGCGGCGATCAGCTCGAGCATCGCGGCGAGCTGCGGCTCGCGGGCCTGCTCGCTCAGGCGGCGGAAGAAATACGCGGCGAGGTGCTCGCTGAGCATGAACTCGACGAGCGGCGTCATCGGGTCGGCCGGGTCGAGATCGCCGCGGTCGGCGCGCGCGCGGATCGCGCGGAGGTCCTCGTCGGCGATCGCGGGCTCGTAGCCGACGGCGTCGAGATAGAGCCGCAGCGCGTGAAAGTGCTTGAACCCCTCGAACATCTCGAGCGAGAACACCCCGCCCGCGTCGATGTCTTCCCAGGTGAAGCGAATCAGGCGCGAGAGATTCACCGGATGAAAGGACTCGATGAGCGCCGCGTCGCGGAGTTTGGCGAGAATGTCGGGTTGCGCGAGCGCGGTGCGCGCGTCGATCGCCTTCCAATCGATGTCACGCTCCACTGACCACGCGCCACGGTCGGCAGCGCGCGCGTGGCGCACGTAGAGTGCGCCGGTCGTCACGGTCGTGTCAGACATGGCTCAACTCCGTGAGCTCGCCGAGCGCGTGAAGCGCCGGCCAATGCGCCGAGTCGGCGCCGTGCGCGGCGAGGAACGCGAGCGTCCACCGCTCGAGGCCGAATGCCATACACGCCGTCGTCGCCGGGCGGCCGTCGGGGAGCCGGATGCGGAAGGCTTCACCGAAGAACGTATCGTGCAGGTTGAACGACGCCGCGGCGGTCGTGCGGGAGGGGCCGTCGCCGATTGGAAGGAGCAGCTCGTGCTTGAGCTCCTTGAGCCGTTGCACGAGTTGCTTTGCGCGCGCGGTCGGAGCGAAGAACGGGTCGGTCGCCGGCGCGATCGTGGATTCGAGTCCGAGGCAGCCGGCCAACTGGGTGGCCCGCTCCGTCGCTCGCCCCAAGAATGCTCGCGCGTCCGATTCGTTTCCGACGAACACGACCTCGCGCATCGTGAACGCCCAGCCGCGCTCGAGAGAGCCGTGTCGCGCGCCTTCATGTCGCCAACAGCCGGCCTGCGCGGTCACGAGTCGCGGAGCGTGCACGGTCTGGCCGGCGAGCCCCGCGTAAACGTGATAGCAGACAGCCGGATTCAGCGCGACGATCGGCGGAGTCGCCGCGTCGCGCACTGCCACCGCCGGCTCCGCGTGCTCGGCGACGCGTAGCAGGACGTCCTCTCGACCGCTCAGATGAGACGCGAGCGTCAGCCACTGGGGCAGCGACGCGAAATAGTCGGCGCGCGCCAACGTCGCGAAGTCGATCGCCGGCGGAACGCGCCACTCGTCGCTCGTCTCACCGAGGCACGCCTCGGCGATGCGTCGCTCGAGCGCGGCGAAGAGACGGGCGGTGTCGCCGCGCAGGCCGGTAACTCCGGGAGCGACGTCCCAGATGTCGCCGCGCGCTCGCAGCACACGAAGGATCTCGCTATGCCGCCACATCGGAGCCTCCCGCGGTCTCGGTCGCGCAGAAGACGTCGGCGATGCGTCGTACCGTGCGAAAGTTGTCCATGCGAATCGCCCTGTCGGGAATGCGCTGACCGGTGAGGTGTTCGGTCCAGGCGATGAGCTCGAGAATGCGAATGGAGTTGATCAGCCCGTTCGTGAAGAGCGGCGTGTCGGCATCTACGGCGACGCCCTCCGGCACGAGGGTGCGGTTGATCCAGTCCACCGTGCGCAGCACGAAGGCCTCGGCCTCGACGTGTGAATTCATGCGGCCCTCATGGCGGCGCCGCCCCAATTGGTCGCGGCCAGGTTGTCGATCATCGGAATCCAGAAATCGCGGACGGCCGGTGCCGGAGCGCCGAGGAGCGCGTCGGCCGTCGCCGTCTCGAAACGCTTGGGCATCGCGAGCTGCGGCGCGAAGTGCGAGAGCGCGCGCAGGACGCGTTTGAGCGACGGATCGCCGATCTCCTCGACGGACTGCCCGAACAGCGCATAGGTCCGCAGGTCGGCGAGCGCCGGCCGCGGAATGCCGCGTCGACGCCACGCCGGGTCGAGCGCGGCCCAGCGTTCCCACGTGATCTCGAGCAGCTCTTGCAGCGGCAGCGCGCCGGGCCCTGCGCACAGATGCACGGTGCGGCGACGCAGATCGGCGTCGAGCGAGAGGCGGGAGATCGCGTCGCCGACGTATTCCGTCGTGACGGCGTCCACCGTCGAACCGGCGACGCCCGGCATCATGGCCGCGAGACCGTTGCGATACAGTTGCAGGGCGCGATGCACCGCGTTGAACTGCGTCACGCCGCCGCGCACGTCGTCGCACACGACGGTGCTCGATCGAAGAATCGTCCAGTCGTCGGCGTGAGCCCTGACGAGTGCCTCCGCCTCGTACTTCGACTGCTCGTATGCGTTCGCCCAGCCGGCGCCGTGCGTCGATTCGTCTTCGCCGATGAGGCCGATGCGCTTGCCGGCGACGAACGCGGTGCTCGCATGCGCGAACCGCACCGGCGCCGCGCATTCGGCCGCCAGCTCGAGCACGCGCATCGTGCCCGCGGTGTTCACCGCGCGAGCGTCATCGAGCGGCCGCGAGAACTTCGTGTCGGCCGCGAGGTGGATGACCGCCGTCACGTGCCGGCGCACCTGGTGTCGCGCCCAGTCGTTGAGTCCGAGACCATCGGAGCGGAGATCGCCGACGACGGGAGTGACGCGCTCGATCCCGGGAATGGCGCGGCTACTCGCGGTCCAGCGCTCGGCGTCGCGCACGAGCACGAGCACGCGCGAGCGGGCGTCGGCCGCGAGGAGCCGGGCCAGGACGTCGCGGCCGAGTAGGCCGGTCGCGCCAGTGAGCAGAATTGACCATGGGTTTGGCACTGTCATGCCTCCAGCGTGAGCGCCGTCCAGTGGGCGCCGTATCCATAGGAGAAGAGCAGGAGCCGGTCGCCGGGGCGCACGCCGCCGTCGTCGAGCGCGTCGCGCAGATTGATGAAGTTGTCGCCGGCGAGCGTGTGTCCGACGCGCGCGATGTTGCGGTCCCAGAGTCGCTCGCGCGGAATGCCGATCAGGCCGAGCAGGATGTCCCAGCTGCGCGCGCTGACGTTGTGAGGAAGCACCAGCGACACGTCTTCGGCTCTCCAGCCGGCGCGACGCAGCGCTTCGTCGATCACGTGCCGGGCGGTGGGGAAATACGACGCGACGATCTCGTTCCGCATCGCGTCGCAGTCCCAGTAGTAGCCCTTGGTGATCTGCGCCGAGGAGACGATGCGATTCCGCTCGCTGTCGGCGTCCACGAGCAGCGCGCACGCCGCGTCCGACGTGCAGTTGAAGATCGCTTCGCGTCCGGCGTTTTCCGGAAAGAACTCGGATGAGACGCAGAGCACGCGACGGGCTTCACCCGCCGCGCAGAGAGTGCGCGCGAGGCGAACGGCGGCGAACAACGACGTACAGGCGAGTTGGTCGATGGCGATCGTCGACGCGCTCTCGAGGCCGAGGTCGTATTGGAGGCGTGTGGCCGGATACTGGAATCGCCCGGTGGTCGCGATCTGCGCGCTCGCGTCGCGCGCGGCCCCGCCGAGCTCGAACGCGACCGACGGCGTGCCGCAGTAGAGCAGGACGTCGACATCGGCCGGATCGACGCTCTGTTCCCTCATGACGGCGGCCGCCGCCTCGAGCGCCAGCGAGTACGGCGTCTCGCACTCGGCGACGTACACGCTCGAGAAGCCGAACGCCTCGAGCTGCTCGGGCGCGCTTTGCAGCTGCCCGCGTCGGGCGAGCTCCGAGAGCGAGCGCCGATGCTCGGGAAACGCGTACGCGACTCCGGCGATTCCTGTCCGCGCCGTACTCATTGCGCACTCGATTCGACGTACACGGCGGCGGCGATGAGGTCGCGCGACACGCGCCAGCTGCGCGCCGCCGCGGGAATCCAATCGCCGCGCAGCCAGACGCCTCGGAGCGTGGAGGTGCGGTCGATCGCCAGACGGAGCGCCGAGAACGGCGTCGTGTCGTCGAGCTGGAGCGCTTTCCACGCCGCTTCCTTGAGCGTCCAGACGAACGTGGCTCCCGCGCGCTCGGCCACGGTCCGCTCGCCGGGCGACAGGAAGTACCGCAGATGCTCGTGCTCGATTTGTCCGGCGCGTTCGAGATCCACGCCGACTCGCGCGGGATGGTCGGCGACGGCCGCGAGCCCGAGGCCGTCGCAATGCGAGATCGAAATCGAGATCGGCATGGCGCGCGGGGTCGCGTCTTCGCTGCGCAGCAGGGCGCTTGGCGCGGCGCCTTCCCGACGGACGAGGCGCACGCGCGTCGGCGGAACGCCGCAGTGCGCCGCGACAGCTTCCTTGGCGGCCTGCCGCCCCGCGAGCCAATCGCGCCGGCGATCGTCGTGCGACTGTTCGTCGTACTCGCGACGCTCGGCCGGCGTCAGCTCGTCAGGCGGAGACGAGTCCGGGCTGGAGCTGGCGATCGTCCATGAGCGACGCGCATGTCGAACGGCTGGAAGAGAAATCCGCACGAGACCCTTCGTTGGAGAGGGGAGGTGCGGACGAAGATGTTTTTGGGGACCGACCGGTCCCATCGGGCGGATGACGTAGGCCCTTCGGCACCATTACGTAGTCGGCGCGCCAACGTCCCGGACAAGGTGTTGCCGGACGCGACGTCTTAGATGAGCCCGGTCGATGTCCAGTCCGCGGGTTTCAGGCGGATCAATTCGGCGCGATCGTCACCGGTACTTCTTTGACGACGGGCGGCGGCGTGCGCAGCCACTGCATGTTCCCGTACGCCGTGACTCGCACGACGGCCGCGCCGGGCGAGAAGCCCGCGAGCGCGTCGCCGGTAATCACGAACGTCTTCGCCGCCTTCCGCGAACGCGGATCGTAAGACGGGTTGACGTTCGCGGGCAGTTCGGCCGTGGCGAGCGAACGCTTCGTGCCTCCCTGGATCAGCTCCACCTCGGCGTCAGTCGGCACACGCGCCGAGCTGACGTAGGAGAAGTTGACCGACGTCCCGGGCCGGAGCACCGAGCCGCTGACGCGGAGATCCACGCGGTAGATCTGCACGATCGCGCGGTAGCCGGAGATCGTGGCGAGGACGACGTGCACGGCGACGAGTGGCCCGATGATCCATCTCAGTGCTCTGAGAGATCGCGCCGATTGATGGAACGTGGCGAGGCGTTCGGCGGAGGAAGCCATTCTCTATTTGCCGAGCCGCCGGAGCGCGATCTCTTCGGCGATGAACGTCGCGGACATGCCGCCGCCGCCCAGTTCCTGGCGGATGTGGTAGCGTCCCGAGATGTCGGACTGGAGGGAGGCGCGCCAGCTGTCGTTCACGGTCGACTCATGCGAAGCCGGGTAGGGTCGGCGCTGAGGTCAGTCCGGATCTGGTGGACGCAAACCTAGGACGGGGGTCGAATCAGCGCCAGACGAGCACGCGGAACCCTTCGGCATTCGCATCAAAGGACGCTAGTACGACGAACTTCGACGGCGACCGCGTTCCTTGCGAACTTCGGGCGAAAGTCTGCGCGGCCAAGCCCGGGTTGCGCGAGCGCCGGCCGTCCTGGCATCCACGGGTGGTTTCCGCCAGTTTTGGCGCGTCACGTCCGACATAGCTCTCTCTCAGGAGCCGCGTCATGCGCGCGATGTCCCCCCACGGGTGTGGGAGGTCGTGGACTTCTTCTCGGTGACCGCCAAACACAATCGGCTCGTCGCTGAGACGAGCCGTCCGCCCGGACAAGTGGAGAAGGGGGACGGGCTCAGTCCTCTGGCATGACGATTTGGACGATCGGGCATTCGACGCGCACGCTCGAGCAATTCATCGCGATCCTCGAGGCCCACGAGATCGAGGCGGTGGCGGACGTGCGGCGCTTTCCCGCGTCGCGACGCGCGCCGCAGTTCAATTCGCCCGATCTCGCGCGCGATCTCCTGGCGCACGACATCGACTACCACTGGATCCCCGCCTTGGGCGGGCGGCGCCGACCCTCCGCCCACTCGACCAACACCGGCTGGCGCCATCCGGCATTTCGGGCCTATGCGGACCACGTCGCGACCGAAGAGTTCGCGAGCGGCCTCTTCGACCTCCTGATGATTGCCGGCGGCCTTCGCACGGCGATCATGTGCGCCGAGATTCTCTGGTGGCGGTGCCACCGCCGCATCATCGCGGACGTGCTGACGTCGATCGGGATATCCGTTGAGCACCTGCGCGACGCCGAATCCGCCGAGCGTCACCTACTATCGCCACCAGCCCATCTGGTCGGCGGCGCGCTGTCGTATGCCCCCATCCGGCGCGCCTCGCGCGGGCGGCGCGCGCGCTAGATGCCGCTCATCCCGAACCGTCCCTGATCGGCCCGCCGTGGAGCCGACGCGAAGATGCTCGACCCCACCACCGGCGCGAACCGCGCTTGGAAAAAGCGCAGATGCTCGGGCTCGTACGTGAACTTCAACCCGACGACGCGCTCTCGTCGCTCGTACACCGCGGCGACGCTGTCCGCCGTGACGTCCATGTGCGCCTGCGTGTACACGCGACGCGGAATCGTCAGACGCACCAGCTCGAGCGACGGAAAGCGATTCTCGCCCGTGTCGCGATCGCGCCCGGCCGACACGGCGCCGCGCTCCATCGCGCGTATCCCGGAGTCGGCGTAGAGCGCGGCAGCCAGGGCCTGCGCCGGAAACGCCGCGCGAGGGACGTGGGCCAGGAGCTCGGCCGCGTCGAGAAAGACCGCGTGTCCGCCGATCGGCCGCACGATCGGGATGCCCAGGTCGATGAGCTTCTGACCGAGATAGTGAACCTGTCCGATGCGGCTTCGGATGTGATCCTCCTCGACCGATTCGGCGATGCCGATCGCCATGGCTTCCATGTCGCGCCCGGCGAGGCCGCCGTACGTGTGGAGTCCTTCATACAGCACTGCCAGATTGCGAGCACGCTCCGCGAGCGACTCGTCGCGCAGCCCGAGCCAACCGCCGATGTTGACGAGGCTGTCCTTCTTGCCCGACATGGTGGCGCCGTCGGCGCAGGCGCACATCTCGAGCAGAATCTGCGCGATGGTCTTGTCGCGATTGCCCTCCTCGCGCTGTTGGATGAACCACGCGTTCTCGACGGCCCGGGTCGCGTCGAGGATGACCTTGATTCCCCGTGCCTCGGCGTACGCGCGCACGGCGCGAAGGTTCGCGAGGCTGATCGGCTGGCCGCCGGCGAGGTTCACCGTGGCGGCCAGCGAAACGTACGGAATCCGATCGGTGCCGACGTCGCGAACGAGCTCGTCGAGCTTCGCGAGATCGACGTTCCCCTTGAACGGGTACTCGCTTCGAGGGTCGTGCGCGGCGTCGATGATGACGTCGTGGAACGTGGCGCCGGCCAGTTCCTGATGCGCGCGCGTCGTCGTGAAGTACATGTTGCCCGGGACGTGATCGCCCGGCGTGATGAGCAGCTTCGAGAGGATGTGCTCGGCGCCGCGCCCCTGATGCGTTGGAATCAGTTCGGGGAAGCCGTAGTAGCGAGCGACCGCCTGCTCGAGATGGTAGAAGTTGCGGGAGCCGGCGTATGCTTCATCGCCGAGCATCATGCCGGCCCATTGGCGGTCGGACATCGCGTTGGTGCCCGAGTCGGTCAGCAAATCGATGTAAACGTCCTCCGAGCGGAGGAGGAAGGTGTTGAAGCCGGCGTCCACCAATGCCCGCTCGCGCTCGGCGCGGCTGCGGATGACGAGCGGTTCGACGACCTTGATCTTCCAGGGTTCTGCCCAGTTCCGGCGGCGCATTGAGCTCTCGAGTGGGACCAACGCAAAGCTCGCCTGTCGGCCGGCGTCATAGAGTAGGGCGATCCCGTGCGCCGCGTCGGGCATTCTCCGTCAGCTCGCGGACGACAGCCGAGGCGAACATCTTGCGAATCGTGAAAGACGACGATGATCCGCTCGCCGACATCGCGCTGAATTTTTCCGGGCGCCGCCAAGGCGGAGATTCCGCGCATACAACGACAGATCCCGCGTTTGGCGGAGGCGTTACGCCTGCAGCCGAGGGCGGTGTCGCTCCGCCGAATGATTGGCGCGTCGCTCACGACCGACGCCATTCGGATCGAGGACAGCCTTGCGTCCCAGATGCGAGGCTGCGGCGTAGTCGACCCGAGCATCGCCGAGCGCCTCGATCCGGCGTTGCTGCGCCTTGCCGGTTCGCTCCAGGCGTTGTCGGCGATGCTCAAGCGCTAGCGGATCCTCGAATCACCACTACTCCGCTCGTAACGCCACGACTGGATCCACGCGCGCCGCGCGTCGCGCGGGAATCCAGCTCGCCGCGATCGCCGCCCCGCCGAGCACGACGACGATCGCGACATACGTGACCGGATCGCTCGAGGTCAGATCGAACAGAAACGTTCGGAGCACACGCGTCGCGGCGAGTGCACCGGCGAGCCCGACGACGGCGCCCACGCTCACCAATCCGATTCCCTCGCCGATCACCAACCGCTGAACGCGCGTGCGCTCCGCGCCGAGGGCGATGCGGATGCCCATCTCGCGCGTGCGCGCGGTGACGGCGAGGGACATCACGCCGTAGATGCCGACGGCGGCGAGCGCGAGCGCCGTGATCGCGAAGAGTGTGAGCAGAACGGCACGGAATCGAGCCTGTGCCGTGGCGGCCGCCGCCCGGTCCGACATCGTTCGCATGTCATAGATAGGAAGCGACGGCGCGACGTCGTGTATCGCTCGGCGCAGTCCGGGACCGAGCGACGCGGGATCCCGCTGCGAGCGGACGAAGACCATCATCCCGCTGCGCGGCGTCTGCGCGAACGCGACGTACACCTCGGGGCGGGGCGCCGAGTCCGCCCGTTGCCGTACGCCGCCGACGATCCCGATCACTTCCGCGTTGTCCATGCCGCCCTGACCGACCTCGATGTGCTTGCCGATCGGATCGTCGTTCGGCCAAAAGATCCTGGCGGCCGTCTCGTTGATCACGACGATCTTGGGTGAGCCAAGGCGATCGGCGCTCGTGAAAACGCGGCCCCGCTTGATCGGAACGCGAAGCGTCGCGAACCACGCGGGCGTCGCCCAGTGCACGCCGATCAGCGGCGAGGTCATGATGTCGGATCCGGGCACGTCGAGCCGTCGCATGCCGGTCATGTTGCAGCCGCCGCTCAACGGTGCGCAGTTGCCAAGGGCCGCGTCGGTCACACCCGGCACGGCGCGCACTCGCGCGAGCAGTTGATCGTAGAACCCGGGCATCGAATCGCGCACGTATCCGCTGGACGGCACGGTGAGCCTGAGCGTGATCACGTGCTCCGGATCGAAGCCGACGTCAGTCGACAGCAGATTCGCGAGGCTGCGGAGCATCAGTCCGGATCCGACGAGAAGGATCAACGCGAGCGCGACCTCCGCGATCACCAACGTGCGTCGGCTCGCCGACGCGGATCCGCCGGCGCCGGCCCGCTGATCGCCCTTGAGCGCGTCGCTCAGCGAAGCCCGTGTCGAGCCGAGTGCCGGAACGAGCCCGAACAGCAGCCCGACGACGACCGATACGGCGAGCGCGAACCCGAGTGCCGACCAATCGAGCGAGATCGACGAGAACGCCACCGCGCCGAGGCCACTGTCGCGCGTGAGGCGCAGCGTCGTCGCGGGGTCGATTCGACCCAACTCATGAACGCCGATCCAGGCCACGACCACGCTCGCCGCCGCCCCGACGAGAGCCAACAACACGCTCTCCGTCAACAGAAGACGGACGAGCCGCCCGCGGCCCGCGCCGATGGCGGTCCGCAGCGCGATTTCTCGCCGCCGCGCGCTGGCGCGTCCGAGCAGCAGGTTGGCGACGTTGACGCACGCGATGAGCAGCACGAGCGCTACGGCACCAAAGAGAACGAGCAGCGACTGTTTGACGGTCGGCGCGAGCCGCGAGTCGTCGAGCGGCGCTGCTTTCGCGCCCCACGCCGTCTTGTCGAACTTGTTCGGATATGCGTCGTTCACCCGAACGCCGAGAGTCGTCGTCGCCGCTACGGCCTGCGCCGGAGTGACGCCCGCCGCCCGCCGCGCGACCAGCCAGAAAGAGTGCGACTGCGCCTGCGACAGCTGGTCGGCGGGCAGTGTCGTGATCGGAAGAAAGAGCTGGGCCTCGCCGCTGAGCCCGCGGAAATCCCGCGGCGTTATCCCGATGATGGTGTAGGGCTTGTTGTCGAGGTCGATCGTCTTGCCGACGACGGACGGATCGGCGTTGAAGCGCGCGTTCCACAGCGCGGCGCCGATGATCGCTTCAGTGGGCGCGCCGGCATGCGCGTCGATCGACGGGTCGAAGTCGCGCCCGCGCATCGGAGCGACGCCGATCGTCCTCAGGTACGTGGCGCCGACGTATTCTATCGACAGCCGTTCGGCCTCGCCTCCCGTTGCCGTGATCTGCCACGACGAGTACAGCGCGACGTCGCGAAAGATCCGCTGGGCGTCGCGAAAGACCGTGAACTTCGGATACGACCACACCATGTCGTCGCGCCGCGGTTCGTCGCCTCGCGCCGGCAAGACGAGCGAGACCTTCATCAACTCGTCGGGGTTGGGGTAGGGCAGGGGGCGGAGCATGAGCACGTTCACCGCGCTGAAGATCGCCGTCGTCGCGCCGACGCCGATGGCGAGCGTCAGCACCGCGACCGTCGTGAACGCCGGCCGACGAACCAGGCCGCGCGCCGCGTAGTGCACGTCCTGCATCACGCTCTCGAGAAACTCGGTGAATCGCATGCGGCGCTCCCGGTATTCGGCGGAGGTGTGGAGTTGGTGTCGCGCGTCGTCGAGCGGCGCGCCGAGCCGGCGGATCGCCTCGAGGCGGGCTTCGTCGGGCGGCATGCCGCGCGCGACGAGGTGCTCGACGCGGTTGGCGATGAGCGCGTCGAGCTCGTCGTCGACGTCGCGCCACGCGGCAACGCGCGTCCTCGGTGACAGGCGGAGGAGCCGGCGCACGCCCGGTCTCAAATCGAAACGCATCGGCGGAGCTACTTCGCGGACTTGGCGCCGAGGATGGAGACGACCGCGTCGAGGTGATCGACGAGCCGTGCGGACTCGGCGCGAAGGTGCGTGCGTCCGGCGGGCGTGATGCGGTAGTAGCGGGCGCGTCGCCCGTTCTTCGTCACGCCCCATTCGGCGACGATCAGCCGCCGCTCTTCCATGCGGTGCAGCGCCTGGAGCAGCGCGGCGTCGTCGACCGCGACGCGTCCGGCCGAACGCTCCTCGATCCACGTGGTGATCTCGAACGCGTGCATCGGCGTCCAGGACAACGTCTTGAGCACGAGCGGATCGAGCGTCCCTTTGAGCAGCGGCATCTTGCGTCCTCCTAGTGTCTAGGGGTAGACACGAGGAAGAGCAAAAGGGTTGCGGAGGATGCGCCCGGCGGCGTGTATGGAACTTGCGGGCGACGCCACCCACGGATCCTCGATGCACCAGTCCCCACGCTCAGTCACAGGGAGGCGCCCATGTTCAAGCACGCCAAACCGTTTTCCGGTTTTTCCGTGAACGACCTCGAAGAGGCGAGGAAGTTCTACCACGACACGCTCGAGCTCGACGTGTCGGACGCCCCGATGGACCAGCTCGAGCTTCGGCTGGATGACGATACCCGCGTCTTCGTCTACGAGAAGCCGAACCATGAGCCGGCGACCTTCACCATCCTGAATTTCCCCGTTGACGACGTGGATCGCGCCGTGGACCAACTGGCCGATCGCGGGGTGAAGTTCGAGGTCTTCAAGGACGGCGAGATCGCCACCGACGCCAAAGGAGTCCATCGCACGGGCGGGCCGAAGATCGCGTGGTTCAAGGACCCGGCGGGGAACTACCTGTCGATCCTGGAAACCCGTCCGTCGTAGACCAGCCCCCCAGACGGCGCAAACCAAGCGCTGGAGCCGACTGTCTGAGCGAGCGGCCCCCCTCTCACCGCTCGCTCATGCTCCAGGACATTCGGTTCGCGATTCGAACGCTGGCCAAGGCGCCCGCGTTCACCATCACCGCCGTCCTCTGCCTCGCGCTGGGCATCGGCGTCAACGCGACGATCTTCAGCTGCGTCCGCGCGATGCTGCTGCGTCCCTTCCCGTACAAGAACCCCGACGCGCTCGTCGCGATCGGCGAGGCGAACGCGAGACGCGGGTGGCACATGAACTCCGTCTCGTACCCGAACTTCCGCAGCTGGCAAGCGGACAATCGCTCGCTGTCCAACGTCGGCGTCTACACCGGAACGTCGTACAACCTCGCCAGCACCGGCGGCGCGGAATTCGTCCCCGGCGGCAACGTCTCGTGGACGATGTTCCGAACGCTCGGCGTGGCGCCCGCGCTGGGACGCGACTTCAAGGAAGAGGAAGATCGCGTCGGCGCGCCGAACGTGATCATCCTGAGCGACCGCCTCTGGCACGACCGGTTCGGCGGGCGGCGCGACGTCATCGGGCAAGAGGTGCTCGTCGACGGCGTGAAGAACACCGTGATCGGCGTGATGCCGCCCGACTTCGAGTTCCCGAGCTCGGCGCGCGCGTGGACGACGATGCAGATGGACCCCATGAAGAATCGCGGGAACCACTCGTGGCAGGTGATCGGCCGCCTCAAGCCCGGCGTCACGCTCGACCAGGCGCAAGGCGATCTCCGTCGCATCGCGTCTACGCTCGAGACGCAGTACCCGAGCAGCAACTTGGGCTGGGGGGCCGACGTCCAAACGCTCCGCGACTTCCAGGTCGGCAACATTCGCCCGGTGCTGTTGATCATGATGGCGGCCGTGGGATTCGTGCTCCTCATCGCATGCGCCAACGTCGCCAACCTGCTGCTCGCGCGGGCGACGGCGCGCTCGAAGGAGATGGCCGTCCGCGTCGCGCTCGGCGCCGAGGGTTGGCGCGTCGTGCGGCAACTTCTCACGGAGAGTGTGCTGGTCGCGCTCGGCGGCGCGGCGCTCGGTGTGGCCTTCGCTTACGGTCTATTGCAGTGGATCAAGGCCAGCATCCTCGGCGGCATTCCATTCTGGATGCGCTTCACGATCGACGGGCAGGTGCTTCTCTTCACGGCGGCCGTCGCGGTGACGACGGGCTTGCTGTTCGGCATCGTGCCGGCGCTCCAGTCGTCGAACCCGAACCTCAACGAGACGCTGCGCGATTCGGGCGCGCGCGGCGCGAGCGCCGGTCGTGCGCGCCAACGGCTGCGCAGCAGCCTCGTGGTCGCCGAGGTCGCGCTGTCGCTCGTTCTGCTCGTCGGCGCTGCGCTGCTGATTCGAAGCTTTCTCGGGTTGCAGAGCATCAAGCCCGGTTTCGACGCCGACGGCTTGCTCACCATGCGCCTGACGCTGAGCGGTCCACAGTACGACTCGACGTACAAACGCTTCGCGTTCTGGGATCGCTTCCTGGCCGACGTGAACCAGCGCCCGGGCGTCGTCTCGGCGGCGATCACGAACAACATTCCCCTGAGCGGCAACAACAACAACAGCTTCTTCACCATCGAGGACCAGCCCACGCCGCTCGGCCAGGAGCCGCTGCTCGAGATCCGCTGGGTCTCGCCGCGCTATCTGGAGACGATGCGCATCCCGCTGCGGCGCGGGCGGATGTTCACGCAGCAGGAGTGGGCCGACTCGAGCGTGACCGGGCGCGTGGCGGTGGTCAACGAGTACATGGCCAACAAGTTCTGGCCGAAGGGTGACGCGGTCGGCAAACGTTTCAAGTTCGGCAACGTGACCGACACGCTGAATCGCTGGATCACGATCATCGGCGTCGCCGCGGACATCAAGCACAGGCAGCTGACGTCGACGCCGGATTTGCAGGGCTACATGCCGTACCGACAGAGCGGGTGGTATACGTCGTCCATCGTCGTGCGCGCGCAGGGAGACCCGTCGAAGATCACGAACACGGTGCTCGGCGCGATCAAACAGGCGGATCCGCTGCTGCCGGCGTACCGCGTGATGAGCATGGACGCGAGCATCACGCGTTCGTACTGGCAACAGGCCTTGTACGGAAAGCTGTTCGGCGTGTTCGCCGTGATCGCCGCGGTGCTCGCGGCGATCGGCGTGTACGGTGTGATCTCGTACGCGGTGTCGCAACGAACACAGGAGATCGGCGTACGCGTGGCGCTGGGCGCGCAGCGAGGCGACGTGCTACGGCTGATCGTCGGACACGGCGCGATGCTCGGCGGCCTCGGTGTACTGATCGGCCTGGCGGGCGGCCTCGGCGTCACGCGGTTCCTGCGAACGCTGCTCTACGGCGTGTCCCCGTTCGATCCGGTGAGCTTCGTCGGCGTCGCGCTGTTGCTGACGACGATCGCTCTCGTGGCGAGCTACGTTCCGGCGAGACGAGCCGCGAAGGTGGATCCGGTGGAGGCTCTGAGGTTCGAATAGCGCGTCGGATAGCGTCTGCAGGTAGGAGCTGGGAGCGGTGAGCCGGGGTTTGGTCCCGGCGAACACCGCTCACGCAGCCCTGACCAAGCCTACCTGTCGAATCGAACTTCGTCGTCGACCGGAAGCGCGTCTCTGGTCGGACGGTCCGGACGTACGGGCTGCTCGCGCGCCGGCGGCGGCGGCGCGACTTCACGCGCAACCGTCATCTCGACCGGCCGGTCGGTTGTGGCCGGCTCGGGGCCGAGCAGGTCCTCGAACATCTCGTGATAGTAGACCATCGCGCGCCGGAGCTCCTCCGTCGTGGCGGCGCCGCGACGATGGCGTTCGGCGACGTCACGCGCCGCGCGATAGTTGCGTACGAAGCGCGCGTGGTGCACGGACAGATCCGCGGCGCGCTGCTCGAAGTTCGCCACGGGGTAGCCGCGCGTTCGCATGACGTCCATCACCAGCGAATCGGCGTGGTTCACCGCTCCGCCGGGGTCGTCAACGAACATTTCCTGAACGTCGTGCCACTGCTGGTCGTAGAGCTCGCGTTGCTCGGCGAGGAGCGGGCGAACGTCGAGATTCTCGACACGGTCTTTGCGTTTGGCGAGCTCGGCTTCGGCGACGCGCCGACTGCTCGCATGGTGAACGGTGCGGTCGTACTCGCTTCCATACTGCGTGCGAAGCGCGCTCGTCCGGTGGCGTCTCTCGATGGCGTACCACGCGACGCCGATCACGACGACCGCTGCCGCGACGATGATTCCTATGATCATTGACGTGCTCATCAGATGCCTCCCCACGCGGCAATGCGTGGTGGTAGACGAAGGTCCACTTCCCCGTGAGTGAGCAACGCACCTCCGGTGCCAAACGACGCTGAGTATCACGGACCCAAGTGCCTCGCGTGGCCTTTTGTCGGCGGCGCGCGCCCCTCAGTGTTTCAGACGGCTTGATCCGCGTCGTTGGCCGGCGTCGGTCAGGGTATACGTGACCTGGCCCGCCCCGTTGAGGAACTCGATGCGCGGCGCGCCGAGCGAATCGACGAGCAGTCGCAGGCGCGGTCGGCCGTTCGGGTCGCGCAAGTTGACAATGGCCGACTTGTCGGGGTTGCGGCCAATGAACAACCGCTCGGCCACAAGTGGGACGCCGTTGCGTGGCTCCTGCCATTTCGCGAGCGCGGCTTTCCGGGCGGTGGTGTCGGCCATCTTCATGATGGAGTCTCGCTCCGTCACCAGATCGTGGATGTCGACGTTGGCGCGGTCGGCCATGCTGATCCCGACGAGGCGCCCGCCGTTGTCCTCGCGGTAGTCGAGGTTCAGCACCTGATCGGAATTGAACTGGTCGAACGACATGTGGGTGGACGCCTGGTACGTGCCCGGTCTACACCTTCGCCCGGTCGTGACCGAGATCGTGTCCGTACACGTGTTGCCGGTGAACGTGAACCCGCCGTTCTCGGTGCCTTCGTCGTTGAAGAAGATGATGCCGGGGCGGCCGCCTCCGGCGTATCCGAACGGCTCTCCCTTGTAGATGGGTCCGATCGACCGTGGCCGGTTCGAGATCACCATCCTGTAGTGTCCGTTCGGCTCGACGACGTTGATTCGCTCGACGTCGATCTCGGTGAACCGCTCGCGGGCGCCGCGGGTGAAAGCGCCGGTCGTCGCGACGACGGCGAACGCGGTCATGGCGACCGCGTATCGTTTGAGGAAGCGGACGTCGCGTTCAAGGTCGTGTGCCATGGCTGGTCCTCGGAGGATTTTATCCAGCGGAATGCAGTTGTGCGGTCTACCACTTTGGTGTACAATCGCCGGGTCCGCCACCTTCGACGGAGCTCCCGATGGACCTTTGTACAGTCGTCACTCGAGCGTCCCGCACCGCCGCGATCCTGGCGCTCGTCGCCTTGCCCGCGATCTCGTTGCCCGGCCAGCAGCCGGCCACCGAGGGCACGCCGCCGATCCCGACGTTCGACAAGACAGAGACGATGATCGCCATGCGCGACGGGGTGAAGCTGCACACGAACATCTTCGTCCCGCGCGGCTTCGCCAGCAATCTCCCGATCATCATGATCCGAACGCCCTACGGCATCGAGGGCGGCGAAGCGACGTTCCGTGGCCCGTACGCCGAGTTGGCTCGCGACGGCTACATCTTCGTCCATCAGGACATCCGCGGGCGCTACAAGTCCGAGGGACAGTTCGTGATGCTCCGACAGATGCGCGACAAGAAGGATCCGAAGGCGATCGACGAGAGCACCGACACGTACGACACGATCGACTGGCTCATCAAGAACGTTCCGCACAACAACGGCCGCGTCGGGATGATGGGCGTATCGTACCCGGGCTGGCTCACCGTCGTCGCGATGCTCGATCCGCATCCAGCGCTCAAGGCCGTGTCGCCTCAGGCGTCGCCCGCCGACATGTTCATCGGCGACGACTTCCATCACAACGGCGCGTTCCGGTTGAGCTACGGTTTCGAGTACGCCGTCATGATGGAGACCAACAAGGAGCGCGCGCCGTTCGCGTTCAACGACTCCGACACGTACGACTGGTATCTCAAGCTGGGGTCGTTGGCCCACGTCAACGAGTCGTACCTGCACGGAAACATCCCGAGCTGGAACGACTTCGCGAACCATCCGAGCTACGACTCGTTCTGGCAGAAGCAGGCGGTCGCGCCGTACGTCGATCGCGTCAACGTGCCGACGCTGAGCGTGGCGGGCTGGTGGGACCAGGAGGACTTCTACGGCCCGATCAAGATCTACGAGTTGCTCGAGAAGCACGACACGAAGAACCTGAACTTCCTCGTCGTCGGCCCATGGAATCACGGCGGTTGGAGCGGGCAGAGCGGCCGGCAGCTCGGCAACGTCGACTTCGGATCGGAGACGTCGCCCGAGTATCGTCGCGGCGTGCTCGCGCCGTTCTTCGCCTATTGGCTCAAGGGAATCGGCACGCAGAGTCTTCCGGAGGCGACGGTATTCGAGGGCGGATCGAACACATGGCAGAAGCGTTCGAGCTGGCCGCTCAGGACCGGCGTGACCGCTCGGCGCCTGTACGTGCAGGCGGATCGCAAGCTGTCGTTCTCACCGCCGGCCGATCGCTCGCCGAACACCGCGGACTCGTTCGTGTCCGACCCGGCGAATCCGGTGCCGTACCGCCCGCGGCCAATCCTGCCGACCTACGGGCAAGGGTCGACGTGGTCCCGCTGGTTGACCGACGATCAGCGCTTTCTTGCCAATCGTCCCGACGTGATCAGCTGGCAGACCGACCCGCTCGACGCCGACGTCACGATCGCGGGCGACATCACCGCGCACCTCTTCGCGTCGACGACGGGATCCGACGCCGACTGGGTGGTCAAGCTGATCGACGTTTACCCGGATTCGGGGCAAGCCGACCAGATGCTCAACGGCTACCAGCTGATGGTCGCGAACGACGTCTTTCGCGGCCGCTTCCGCAAGGGCTTCGAACATCCCGAGGCGATCACGCCGAATCATGTCGCCGAATACGTCGTCGACCTCCACACGCAGGATTACAAGTTTCGCAAAGGACACCGCATCATGGTCGAAGTGCAGAGCAGCTGGTTCCCCCTCATCGATCGGAACCCGCAGACCTACGTGGCGAACATCTTCCAGGCGAAGGACTCGGACTTCAAAGCCCAGACGCATCGCATCTTCCGGAGCTCCGACGCGGCGACGTACGTCCAAGTTTCCGTGGTGAATGCACGTTGAAGAGGCGGGACGACTCGACAGCAGGACGGCTCGACGGCTGGATCAACTCGACGATTGGAGAATCAACCAAATGATGCGAAGTGTCATGCGCGTCTGCGCCTTCTCGTGCGCGATGCTGATCACCGCCTCGGCAGCGGGCGCACAAAAGGCGTCGCCTCCCGATTGGGCGGCGTTCGATCGTTACATCGCGCAGGCCGCCCACGATTGGAAGGTGCCGGCACTCGCGATCGCGGTGGTGAAGGATGACTCGCTCGTCTTTGCCAAAGGCTACGGCGTGCTCGAGATCGGCAAGAACCAACCGGCCGATGAGCACACACGGTTCGCGATCGGATCGACGACGAAGGCGATGACGTCGGCGTCGCTCGCCATGCTCGTCGACGATGGGAAGCTGCATTGGGACGATCACGTCACCGACTACATCCCCGAGCTCCAGCTCTACGATCCGTACGCGACGCGCGAGCTCACCATCCGCGACCTGCTCACGCACCGCAGCGGTTTGCCCGGCACGGACCTCTTCTGGGCACGATGGCACTACACGATGCCGCAGATCATTCACGGGCTGCGATACATCAAACCGGAGTCGTCGTTCCGGTCGAACTGGTCGTATCAGAACGTGATGTATGCGTTGAGCGGAACGATCGTCGAGCGCGCGTCCGGAATGTCGTGGGAAGCGTTCGTTCGTTCGCGGATTTTCGGGCCGCTCGGCATGAACGAGACCGAAGCGCTGGTGTCCGAGATCGGCGGCAAGCCGAACGTCGCCGTACCGCACTACGCAATCGGCGACAGCATTCGGACCGTTCCGATGCGCTCGACCGACGCCATCGCGCCGGCCGGCTCCGTGTGGTCGAGCGTGAGCGACATGTCGAAGTGGATGCGATTCGTGCTCGACAGCGGCCGCGTCGGATCCAAGCGCCTCATCAAGGCGTCGACCTTTCGCGAGTTGATCACGCCGCAGATTGAAGCGCCGATGGAGGAGTACCCGGCGCTTCAGCTATCGCGGCCCGACTTCTTCAGCTACGGCTTCGGTTGGTTCATCCAGGACTATGCCGGCCAGCAGGTGTGGATGCACACCGGCAGTATCGACGGCCAGTGCGCGCTCATCGGGCTCATGCCGAACGAGCACTTGGGTGTGTACGTCCTCGAGAACCTCGATCACGCGGAGGTGCGGCACGCGCTCATGTATCGCGCGTTCGATCTGTACAACGGCGGCCCGGCGCGAGACTGGAGCGCGGAGGTCAGCGCGCTGTTCGCTCGCCTGAGGCAGGGCGCCGGTCCGGTGACACAAGCGGCGCAGCATGTAGAGCGCCCGGCGTCGGTCGCGATGGACAAGTACGCCGGCACGTTCGTCGACTCCGCGTATGGAACCGTCACGGTCACGAATGCGAACGGCAAGCTGCGCGCACGCGTCGTCACCGACCCTGAAGCCGAGTTGGATCATTGGGACGTCGATTCCTTCCGCACGCACGCCGCGAATCCGCGCGATCAGGTCGCGCTGACGTTCACGCCTGACGGCATCGGCGGCATTTCCGCCGTTCGAGTCGCGGGGATCGCGTTCGCGCGAGTGCGACGATGACGCTGCGCGGGCAACGCGCCTGGAGAGTCGTCGTGGCCGCCGCGTGCGGCGTCGCGTCGCGAACATCGCCGTTGAACGCTCAGACGGCGGGCATAGCGGGCTGTCCGACCCGGTCCGTTGCTGCATCCACATCGAGCGACACGCTCTACGACGTGGTGATTCGAAACGGCTGTGTCCTGGACGGAAAAGGCAATCCGACCGTCTTCGCGGACGTGGCGATCAAGGACGGCCGCTTCGCCAAGATCGGCAAGATCAGCGCGCGTGGGCGCACGGAGATCGACGCCGCCGGCAAGTACGTGAGCCCTGGCTGGATCGACATGATGGATCAGTCGGGTGGAGTTCTTCCGCGCAACGGGCTCGCCGAGAACAAGCTGCGCGAGGGAGTGACGACGGCGATCGGGGGAGAAGGCGGCACACCGGTGCCCGCCGGGCGCGTCGCCGACTACTTCGCCACGCTCGAGCGCCAGGGGATCAGCATCAACTTCGGCAGCTACTTCAGCGAGACGCAGGCGCGCGTCGCCGTATTGGGAATGTCGGCGCGCAAGCCGAACGCGGCCGAGCTGGATCGCATGCGCGCGATCATGGATACCGCCATGCTGGGTGGCGCCATGGGGATGACGACGGCGCTGATCTATCCGCCGTCGAGCTACTCGACCACCGACGAGCTGGTCGAGGTCGCGAAAGCGGCCGCCAAGTACGGCGGCACGTACGCGAGCCACATGCGCGACGAAGGGCAGGGCGTCATCGGCGCGATCAACGAGCTCGTCACGATCAGCGAGAAGGCCGGGCTTCCCGCCGAGATCTTCCATCTCAAGGTCGCGTACCAGCCGGGGTGGGGCGTCTTGATGGATTCGGTTCGCCAGGTCGTCGACGCGGCGCGCGCGCGAGGCGACGACATTGCCGCGGACATGTATGTCTACACGGCGGGCGGCACGGGGCTCGAGGCGACGATCCCCAGTTGGGCGCAGGAGGGCGGAACGGATTCGCTCAAGGCGCGTCTAGCGAACCCGCAAATCCGCGCTCGACTCAAGCGCGAAGTCACGACCGGGTCCGAAGGATGGTGGAACATCATCCAGTCGGCCGGCGGCTGGACGGGCATCGTCCTCGTCAACGCGCGAAATCCGGCCAACACGAAGTACGAGCAGCAGACGATCGCGCAGATCGCGCGGGAGCAGAACAAGGATCCGGCGGACGCGGCGTGGGATCTCGTCGCGCAGGGCAACGGACGCGTGATGGCGATCTATCACATGATGGGCGAACCGGATATCGAGACCGCGCTGCGCTTCCCGTGGACGAGCATCGGGAGCGACGCCGGCGCGGTCGCGCAGATCGGCGCGCCCGACGCGACCGGGCTGCCGCACCCGCGAAGCTTCGGCAACTTCCCGCGCGTGATCGCGAAGTACGTCAAGCAGCGCAACGTGCTGACGCTCACCGAGGCGATCCGCAAGATGACCGGCTGGCCGGCCGCGCGCATGCGGCTCGCCGATCGCGGAACGATCGACGTCGGCAACTGGGCCGACGTGACGATCTTCGACTACGACACGATCGAAGACAAGGCGACCTACGAGAAGCCGATGGAGTTCCCGACCGGTATCGAGTGGGTTCTAGTGAACGGCGTCGTCACGATCGACCGGGGCAAGCACACCGGCGCGAAGGCGGGCAAAGTGCTGTGGGGCCCCGGCACTGCCTCGAGACAATGACCCGTTGCTATCCGAGCATGGCGTGGCAACTGTGCTGCGCGGTCGTGCGAGGATCAACAATCGGGACACGGTAACAAACGGAGCACAAACGGAAACAAACTGAGACTACAACAACAAATGCCTTGTTGTGTTTTGATTGACAAAGGCTTCTGCGTTTGCAGTCTCCGTTTGTTTCCGTTTCTTTCCGTTTGTTTCCGTTTCCAAAATCGTTGTGGCTTCCCGAGCGGCTGTTAAACCGGCGAGCGTCTAATGCTTCGGCGGTTTGACGCGGTCGATTGGAGCGGGCCGGGCGACGCGCGTCGGCGGATGCTCGTTGAGGAGCTTCAAAGCCTCCTGCACCGCGCGCTCCAACTGCGGATCGTGCCCCTTCGCGACCTCGGCGGCCGAATACTCGACCTGGATCTCGGGCGTGATGCCCTGGTTCTCCACCGCCCAATGCCCGCTCATATCATAGAACGCTAAGCTGGGCGCCGTAATGCCGCCGCCGTCCATCGTCGGAGGCGTGCCGGTCGTGCCGACGAGCGCGCCCCACGTGCGCGTGCCGACGAGCGGGCCGATGTGACGCATCTGGAAGTAGTAGGGAAGGGCGTCGCCGCCGGAGCCGGCCGACTCGTTCACGATCATCACCTTGGGACCGTAGATGCCGGCCGCCGGCGTCGTGTACGTCCGGCCGTCGCGCATCGCGAAGTAGCCCATCGGCTTTCGATCGAGCTCGTTCACGATGTAGTCGGCGACGAGCCCGCCGTGGTTGTATCGTTCGTCGATGATCGCGCCGTCCTTGCCCTGCTGCGAGTAGAAGTAGCGCGTGAATGCCTGATAGCCGGGGATCGACGTGTTCGGCAGCCAGACGTACGCGAGCTTACCGTGCGAGAGCTCGTCGACCTTGCGCCGATTGTCCTCGATCCATGCCCGCGTGCGCAACCCGTCTTCGCTCGCCACGGGCACGACCGTCACGACGCGGGATCCCTCCGTCGTGGGCGCGCCGTTCACACGAATCGCGATCTGATGACCGGCCGTTCCCTCGAACACCGAGTACACGTTCGTCGGCGGCGTGACCGGGCGGCCGTTCACCTCGAGCAGATAGTCCCCTTCCTTGACGTCGATGCCGGGCGCGCTGAGCGGAGCCCGGAGATCCGGGTTCCAGTTCTCGCCGGTGTAGACGCGGTGGATGCGATAGTGGCCGTTCTCCACCGTGTAGTCGGCGCCGAGAAGCCCGTCGCTCACCGGCGGGTCGCTCGGCACGTCGCCGGGGCCGGTGATGTAGGAATGTCCGACGACCAGCTCGCCGCCGGTCTGCGCCATCAGATAGCTCAGGTCGGACCGATGGTTCACGAACGCGACGAGCGGCTCGTACTTCGTCTCGATGGCCTTCCAATCCGCGCCGTGGAGCTTGGCGTCGTAGAAATACTCGCGCTGCTGCCGAAGTCCCTCGCGGAAGATCTCCGCCCACTCGACGCGCGGATCGATCCAGCTCTCGAGCGCCGCGACGTTCATGGCGCCGTCGCCAACCTTCGCCGGTCCCGCGGTCGGGACGACGCCCCAGCGCGCGCCCGCGCCGGCGCCGGCGGAGTAAAGCAGCTTCTTTCGGTCGGCCGACAACGTGAACGATCGAATTCCCTCGAGGAACGTCGACGGTCCGCCCGGGCCGGCGGCGGGAGCGCCCGGCAAGTGAAGCTGGTAGCGCTGGAGGCGCATGGTGGCTCGGCCGGTGCCTTCGGTGACCGTCTCCGAGTAGAAGATCATGCCGGCGGGTCCCGCGGCGAGGTCGCCGTAGTCGGCGGCGGGCACGTCGAGACTGAGTATCCGCTGACCGATGTTCGCGAAGTCGATGTGCAGAATCGAATCGGGCTTCGCGCGCGCCGCGGGCGCACCCGCGGGTTCGTCACCCGTTTCGGGCAGGAGGGGCGACGGTTCGCTCGCGCTGAGCACCGCGAGATACACCGACCGCCGAGACGGGCGATCGACGGCGCTCATCTCGACCCAACCGGACCTCGGACCATAGTCGGTGCTGGCGAGGAAGTAGAGATACTTGCCGTTCGCGTCGAAGCTCGGCGACGTGGCGTCGGCGAGCGCGTCGGTCAGTTGTCGGGATTGCTGCTCGGCGAGCGAGCGGACGAACACGGCGCGCATGTGGCTGTCGAGGCTCTTCGTGTACGCGACCCAGCGCGAGTCCGGCGACCAGGTCGCCTGAAAGCTCCGGCCCGGCGTGTTGTACTCGTCCTCGTCGAGCTTCGTTGCTTTGCCCGTCGCGACGTCGACCGTCCACAGGTTCAGATGATTGTCGTCGACGAGCAGCGTCTTTCCGTTCGGCGACCAGTCGAGCTCCGAGAAATAGCCCGAGCCGGGGAGCGGGATCGCGCGTGGCGTGCTGAGGCCGGACTGGTCGGCGATCATGAGCTGGTCGTCGCCTTTTGCGTCGGAGAGCCACGCCAGTTGCGCGCCGTCGGGGGACCACACCGGGTTTCGATCGTGCGCGCCCGGCGACTTCGTCAGGTTGCGCCAATCACCCTTGTCCGCCGGAACCGTGAAGATGTCGCCGCGCGCCTCGAACGCCGCGCGCACGCCGGTGGGTGAGAGGCTCGCGTCGCGGATCATGGTGGCAACGCGCTTGAACTGCGGCCGAGCCCAGGGGAAGTCGCCGACGACGTCGATCGCGAGCGCTTTCGATTGGCCCGTCTTGATGTCGAAGAGGTGGATGACGCCGTTCTGTTCGTAGACGATCGCATCGGATCCGGCGGACGCCGTCATGATGTCGGCGTCGTCGTGGTGCGTCAGCTGCTCGAGCTTCTTCGACGCGAGGTTGTAGGAGAACAGGTTGCGCGTGTAGTTGCGGTCGGAAAGGAAGTACACGGTGTTGCCGATCCACATCGGGTCGCTGTCGTTGCTGTTCTGCCACGGCAGCTTTTCGACGGCGTTCGTCGCCAAGTCGATGACGCTGATCGGGTGCACGCGGCCGCCGCGATAGTGGCGCCACATGCTCGTCTCGTACCAGTCGGGAATGAACGCCGTCGAGATTTCTTCGAAGGCGACGCGTGCTCCGTCCGGCGAGTGCGTGCCGGTGAACGCGCGGGGCATCGGCAGGGCCTCCTCGAAGCCGCCGGCGGCGGGGACGGTGAACATCCGGAAATACGACGATTGGGGCGCGCTCGCGCGGTCGCTGGCGAAGACGACGCGCTTTCCGTCGGGCGTCCACCCGCGGGCGCGGTCGTTTCCCGGGTGGAACGTGAGTCGCGTCGGCTCACCGCCGGCGGCCGAGACGACGTACACGTCGGTGTTGCCGTTCGACGTGCGGCTGAACGCGATGTGCGATCCGTCGGGAGAGAAGTGCGGATCCGTCTCGACGTCGGGCGTGGCGGTGAGCCGGCGCGCCGGGCCGCCGGCGCGCGTCGTGACCCACAGGTCGCCTCCGTACTCGAACGCGACCGCGTTTCCGTTGATGGCCGGGTGGCGGAGCAAACGGGTGCCTTGAGCGGCGACGCTGGAGGCGGCGAGGAGGGCGGCCCCGGCGGCGAGCGGAACGAGTCGGCGTGACATGCGATCTCCAGAGGGAAGGGCGGCCGCGCGACGGCGCGGCGGTGTACAGCTTTGGTATTCCTGCACGGCGACGGCGAAACGCCGCCGGTACGACGACGTCGACTAGGAGCGGCGGTCGGAAGGGCGCGCGCCGTTGCCGTCCGCGCCTCCGTCTCCCCACAAATGCCAGCTGCCGCGCTCACCGTGCTCGGCGATCACGTTCGACAAGCGCACGGCCGCGTTCTGCCAGTTCGTTTCCACGGCGTGCTGCGCGCCGCGGCGATCCCCTTTCGCGATGGCGGCGGTGATCGATTCGTGTTCCTTCACCGAGGTGGGGAGCTCGTCCAACAACACGTTCACGTACAGGCGGGCATAACGCTCGCTCTGCGGCTTGATGGCGCGGTGCAGCGCGACGACGCGCGGTCCCGCGACGCCCTCGACGTACGTGGCGTGGAATTGCAGATCGAGATCGAACAGCCGCGCCGGAGACGCCTTGGTCTTCGCCGCGACGGCGAGCGCGCGGTTGACCTCGCGCAGGCGCGCGACGAGTTGACGGCGCTGTTCCGTCGGCAGCGACGCCGCTTCGCTCGCCGCCAGTCCCTCCAGATGTCCGACGATGAGAAAGACTTCGCGTCCGTCGCCGCGCGTGAGCGGCGTGACGATCAAGCGCTGGTCGCCGGCCCGCCCGACCGACGCGACGAGCCCTTCCTGCTGCAGGCGGTGAAGCGCGCTGCGAATCGGGGTCCGGCTCAATCCCATCCTGGCGACGACCGCGCGCTCGGCGATGCGCGCGCCGGGCGGCAGTTGTCCGGAAATGATCAGCGAGCGCAGCTCGGTGTAGACGCGCGTGACGTTGTCGGGCGCGTCGCGGCCGGCGGCGGGACGCGCGGCCGGCGAGCGATGTGTGGAGGCGGCGCGAGCGGCGGACGACGCGCGGCGCGGTTTCGGCGAAGGCACGCCGGAATTGTAAGGCGGCGGTGCGGGCGTGAGCAAGAAGGAAGTGACCGCCCTTGACGATCGCGGGTTGGTATACCACAATGGTCGATCCAAACGGCGTGCCTGGTTCGTGACCTCGCCGTCCGACCCTCGTTACGCCGTGGCCCGCCGTTCGCGTCGCCCCCCCAGACCCGCCCCTCCGCCTCTCTGAATGCTGCGCATCGGCCGCGTGACCCTCCGCGAAATCCAGCTCGCGCTCAAGGAGCCGTTCCGGATCTCGTCGGGCGTCATGTCGACGCGCCGCATTCTGCTCCTCGAGCTCGAGGACGAGACCGGCGCGACCGCGTGGTCGGAGTGCGTCGCCTTCCAGCTCCCGATCTATACCGCCGAGACCGTCGACACCGCCTGGCTCGCCATTCGCGAATGGCTCGCGCCACGAATCGTCGGCCGCCCGCTGCCGCATCCCTCCGCCGTCCACGACATCCTCGCCCTCGACATTCGCGGCCACAACATGGCGAAGGCCGCGCTCGAGATGGCGTGCTGGGGACTCGCCGCGGAGCTCGAGCGAGTGCCGTTGTCGGCAATGCTCGGCGGCACGCGCGACCGCGTTCCGACCGGCATCTCGCTCGGGATCCAGTCGTCGCCGGACCGCCTCGTCGATCGCGCCGTCCAGGCCGTCGCGGCGGGCTACCGCAAGGTCAAGCTCAAGATTCAGCCGGGGCAGGACGTCACGTACGTATACGCGGTGCGCGCCGCCGTCGGCGCGGACGTCGATCTCATGGTCGACGCGAACGCAGCGTACTCGATCGACGACGCCGCCCACCTCACCGCGCTCGACACGTTCGACCTGGTGATGCTCGAGCAGCCGTTCGGCGCCGACGCGTTGTTGCAGCTCGCCGAGCTGCAGCGACGGATGACCACGCCGATCTGCCTCGACGAGTCGATCGTCGACGTCACCCGTGCGCACGACATGATCGCGCTCGGCAGCGGCCGCATCATCAACATCAAGCCCGGACGAGTCGGCGGCTTCTCGGCGTCGATGGCGATCCACGACGTCTGTCGCCACGCCGGAGTTCCGGTCTGGTGCGGCGGAATGCTCGAGAGCGGGATCGGCCGCGCCTACAACGTGGCGCTCGCGTCGCTGCCGAACTTCTCGCTGCCCGGCGATCTGAGTCCGAGCGCGCGCTACTGGGCCCGCGACATCGTGTCGCCCGAGTGGACGATGGACGCGAACGGGATGGTCGCCGTGCCGCGCGACCGGCCGGGCCTCGGCGTGGACGTCGACGTCGAGATGATCGAGTCGCTCACCGTACGTGCCGAGGTCGTCCGCGGCGGCGACGCGCTGGTGGCCGTATGACCGCCGCGACGAAGGACGCCGGCGGGCGGGGGGCCTGCGGCGAACGCTCGGGTTCACCGACCTGCTGCTGCTCACGCTCGGCACGGTGATCGGATCCGGCATCTTCATCGTGCCCGGCGTCGTGCTCAAACAAACGCAGGGACATCTCGGCGTTGCGCTGACTCGTGTGGGTCGTCGGCGGCGTGGTGTCGTTTCTCGGAGCGCTCACGTACGCCGAGCTTGGCGCAATGACGCCCGAAGCCGGGGGGCTGTACGCGTACATCCGCGACGCGTTCGGCCCGCTGCCGGCGTTTCTCTATGGTTGGACGAGCTTTCTCGTCATCGCCAGCGGCTCGGTCGCAACCCTCGCCGTCGCGTTTTCCGCGTATCTGGGCCAACTCGTTCCGATCGGCCCCGTCGGCGCGAAGGTGGCGTCGACCCTCATGATCGTGGTGATCACGGTCGTCAACGTGCGCGGGACGCGTCAGAGCGCGACGGTGGAGAACTCAGCGACGACGATCAAGGTTGGCGCGCTGCTGTTGATCGGAGTCTCTCTCGCCGTCGCTGGACACGCGTGGCCCGCTCCCGCGACGCTCTGGCCGCCCGCGCTGACGTCGTCCGTGATGTCGGGTTTCGGCGCGGCGATGATCGGCGTGCTGTGGGCGTATGAAGGCTGGCAGTACGTCACTTTCGCCGCGGGTGAGACACGCGATCCGCAGCGCGTTTTCCCGCGCTCCATCGCCGTGGCGACGTTCGCGTTGATCGTTCTCTATCTGTTGGCGAACGTCGGATACGTCGCCGCGATCGGCCCGACGGCCGCGTCGCAGAGCAGCCATGTGGCGGCCGACGCCACCGCGGCGGTTTTCGGTTCGTTCTCCGGCAAGCTGCTCAGCGTTCTCGCGCTCGTGTCGATCTTCAGCGCGACGAACGGGCTCGTGCTGACGGCGCCCCGACTCTACTTCGCGATGGCGCGCGACGGGTTGTTCTTCGCGCGCCTCGCGAAAGTGAGCGAGCGCTTCGGCACGCCGGCGTCGGCGATCGTGTTGTTGTCGTGTTGGTCGGTGCTGCTCGCGCTCACCGGCACGTTCGAGCAGCTGCTCACGTACGTCGTGTTCGCCGGCTGGATTTTCTACGGCCTCGGCGCGCTCGCGGTGTTCGCCTCGCGTCGCCGCTGGCCGGATGCGGTGCGTCCGTTCCGGACGCCCGGCTATCCCATCACCCCCGTGCTCTTCGCCCTCGCCGCGGCGCTGCTCGTCGGCAACACGCTCTTTCAGCAGACGCGCCAGGCGGCGATCGGGCTCACCGTGGTTTTGCTCGGAACTCCAGTCTACTTCCTCTGGCGTTCGCGCCGTCGCGAAGTGGAACCGGCTTTCTCGTCGTGAATCGTCGTTGGTCGTGTTTACCATCAATGGAGGAACGGATGCGAGCTCTCGTTGATCAGTGCCTGCGTCGCAGGCTCTTGATCCTGGCGTCACTGGCGATCGCGACGATGCGATTCGTCGGCGCGCCGGTCGACGCACATGCACAAGCACAGCCCGGCATCATCGTCGGTCGCGTGACCGACGCCCGCACGGGCGACGCGGTCGCGGGAGCGAGTCTTCAGGTCGAAGGCACGCGCCTCGGCGCGGTCACCGGCCAGGACGGCCGGTATCGCATCGTCGGCGTGCCGAGCGGCACGCGATCGATCTTGGTCCTCCGGCTCGGCTATTCGTCGAATCGGCAGGCGGTCACCGTCGCGGCAGGCGCCACGGTCACGCACGAGGTCGGCTTGGCGCCGAGCGCGGTCGCGCTCGACCAGATCGTCGTGACGGGGACGGCCGGCGAGACCGAGCGACGGTCGGTCGGCAATGCCGTGTCGACGATCGACGCGTCGACCGAAATGGCGAAGGGTTCGCCGCCCGACATCGCGAACCTCCTGAGATCGCGCGCGGCGGGCGTCGACATTCAGCCGATCAGCGGCCGCATCGGCACCGGACCGTCGATTCAGATCCGCGGACCGAGCAGCATCGGTCTCACGAACAATCCGCTGATCTACATCGACGGCGTCCGCGTCAACAACGCGACCAATCTGGGACCGGCCGGCATCTCGGGCGGTCTCGGCGCGCAGGGCAACCCGGTCGAGAGCCGGATGAACGACATCAACCCGGCCGACATCGAGAGCATCGAGATCATCAAGGGTCCCGCTGCCGCGACGATCTACGGAACGGAAGCGGCCAACGGCGTGATCCAGATCATCACGAAGAAGGGCGCGTCGGGACGAGCGGAACTCCGCACGACGATCACGGGAGGGCCGATGTACTTCCGCGACGCCGAGAACCGCGTGCCGACCAACTACGACAAGGACAAGTCGGGCAACATCGTTCCGTGGAACGGCGTGAAGGCGATGTCGGACAGCGGCACGCCGATCTTCAAGACGGGCCTCGAGCGCCACTACTCGACGGCGGTCGTCGGTGGAGTGGATCAGCTACGCTACTATGCGTCGCTCGGATACCAGAACGACTATGGCATCGAGCCGAACAACCTCCAGCGCGACTTCAACGCGCACCTGAACCTGAGCACGCCGTTGGGCACGTCTACGGATGTGTCGACGAGCCTCAACTTCATCGACATGTCGACGCATCTCGGCGCGGACGTCGGCGCGTCGGCGCTGCTCGGCGCGATGGGCGGCCATTCGCTGCTCTCATTTCCGCCGGCGTCGATGGGCTTCTATCCGGGCTTTCCGCCCGCCGTGCCGCAGACGTTGTACGACAATGCCACGGGGCTCAACCGCTTCACGGGTAGCACGACGATCAACAACCAGCTCACGCGATGGTTCACCCATCGTGCCGTGTTGGGTCTCGACTACACGGATCAGGATGACCGCGCGATCGAACACTTCGCGCCGCCGCAGCTGGCCGCGGTCCTGTCGCCGGCCGCGGCGGGCGGCCGCCTCGGTCAAACGCTTCGGCGCACGACCCTGATCACCGCGGACTACTCGGGAACGGCCAAGGCCGAGCTCAGTTCCGCACTCGTGGCGTCGACGTCGGTCGGCGGGCAGTTCAACAATTCAGAAGCCAACCAGAGCTTCCTCGGCGGCCAGGGCTTCCCGGCGTCGGGCGTCGAGACGGTGACCGCCGCCGCGCAGGCAGCGGCCGCGACGCAAGCGCAGACGATCAACACGACCGTCGGCGGCTACGTCCAGGAGCAGTTGGCGTGGCGAGACCGGCTCTTCCTCGTCGGCGCCGTGCGCGTGGACAACAACAGCTCGTTCGGCCAGGACTTCAAGTGGGTCACGTATCCCAAGGCGAGCGCCTCGTGGGTCGTGAGCGACGAGCCGTTCTGGAAGTGGGGAAACCGCATCAACGCCCTGCGGCTGCGCGCCGCGTACGGCGCGGCCGGGCGGCAACCAACCGCGTTTTCCGCGCTGCAGACGTTCTCGCCGGTCGTCGGACCGAACGGCACGAACGCCATTACGCCGGGCAGCTTGGGCAACGCGGGCCTGCGGCCAGAGCGCGGCGCGGAGACCGAGGTCGGATTCGAGACCGGCCTCTTCAACCGGCTCAGCGTCGACTTCACGTACTACAACAAGACCACGAACAACGAGATCGTCCAGCAGCCGGTCGCGCCCTCGACGGGCTTCTCCGGAAACCAGCTCACCAACCTCGGCAAGGTCACCAACAACGGCATCGAGCTCGAGACGAGACTTCAGGCAATCTCGCGGCGTGACTTCAGCTGGGAGATCACCGGCAACCTCACGACGATCCACAACGTGATCAAGAGCAACATCACGAACGCGATCGCGAGCGCGGGCCAATACAACATTGTCGGCTATCCGATCGGCGGTCTCTGGTCGCGCCGCATCGTTTCGGCCGACCGGGATCCAACGACCAACCTGGCGACCAACGTTCTGTGCGACGGCGGGGCCGGAAAGGCGCCCGTCGCCTGCGCGTCGGCGCCCTTCGTGTTCATCGGGAACCCGACGCCGAGTAAGACGTTCTCGCTCGGCAACACCCTGATGATCGGGAAATCGCTGCGCTTTTACGGCCTGCTCGACGGTCGGCGCGGCAACAGGATATGGAACCAGAACGAGGAGATTCGCTGCGACGGACTGGCCGGCGCGCCGCTGTGTCGCGCGAACTACTACCCGCTGGAGTACTCCCCACTGTACCTGGCCGAGGCCAGCCTCTCCGCGGCCGTCGGCAACACCGTCGACCAGTTCATGGACGACGCGTCGTTCGTCAAGCTCCGCGAACTGTCGGCTACGTACTTCATTCCAAGCCGCTTCCTCCGCGTAACGAACCCCTCGATCACGTTCGCCGCCCGCGAGCTCCACACATGGACCAACTACCGTGGGATCGACCCGGAAGGCGCCGCCCAGAGCGGTACAAGTAACAACGGCGCCACGGCGATCGATCAGGGTGTGATACCACCGCTCACGCGTTTCCTCGTGACCTTCAACTTCTCCTGGTGACCTATGCGACGAACACTAGCCCTCGGCATCGTGCTGGTGGCGGTCGCCGCCTGCACCGATCTCGCGACGCTGACCCAATCCAACCCCGGTGCGCTCTCGAGTAGCACCGTCTACACGCCCCTCAACGCGCCGTTGATCGTGAACGGGGCGATCAGCGACTTCGAATGCGCGTTCTCACGATACGTCGTGGGGTCCGGCGTCTTCACCGACGAACTGGCCGACGGTATCTCGAACGCGGCCAATTTCGACTACGACCGGCGTACGCTGACGACCGGCGCATCATACGGAACGGGCAGCTGCAGTAGCGCTAACCAGCAGCCGGCGATCTACACGCCGCTCTCCATCGCGCGGCGCTCGGCTGACACCGCGATCGCGTACCTGAAGGGATGGACCGACGCGCAAATGCCGACGGGCGTGAACCGAACGAAGCTCATCGGGCAATCCTATGCCTATGCCGGCTATAGCCTCGTGCTGATGGGCGAAGGCATGTGCACCGCGGCGATCAACCTTGGTCCGGAGCTTCAGCCGGCCCAGGTATTCGCCGAGGCCAAGTCGCGATTCGACTCGGCGATCGAGGCCGCGACGGCGGCGTCCGATCCGACGACCGTGAGTTTCGCGACTCTCGGGCGGGCCCGAGCGCAACTGGATTTGGGGAACGCGGCTGCTGCCGGTACCGATGCCGCGACCATCGCTGCCGGTTTCGTCCTCAACATGTCCACGGACGCCATCAACTTCCGCCGCCAGAACTTCTCCTTCTTCACGATCAACAACAGCAACTTCGCCACGGTCGACCCGAGTTTCAGAGGACTGACCGTCAACGGCGCGCCCGATCCGCGCGTGGCGGTGACGTCGTTGGGAAAGAACGGAACCGCGCCCGGCGCGGCGATCTTCACGCCCGACAAATATCCCGCTTTCACCACTCCCATGCCCATTGCGCGCTACGCGGAAGCGCAGTTGATCGTCGCCGAGGCAAAGGCGGCGGCGGGTGATCTGGCGGGCTCGGTCGCGGCGATCAACGCGGCGCGCGCCACGCACACCGGCCTGCCGGCGTTCGACGGAACCGGCCAGACAGCGGCGCAGCTCAAGACGCAGATCATCGAGGAGCGTCGCCGCGAGTTGTTCCTCGAGGGTCATCGCCTCGGCGATTTGCGGCGGTACAACCTCGCATTCACCCCCGCGGCCGGGACGGCGTATTCGGGCGGCGCAACATACGGCACGCAGACCTGCTTCCCGCTGCCGGATGTCGAGCGGATCAACAACCCGAGCATTTCGAAGACTCCGTGAGCACACTCCGTTCATCGCGCCCGGCGAGCATTCGACTCGCCGCGGCGCTCGCCGTGCTCTGCGCGCCGGCGGCCGTTCGCGCGCAGGAGCCCTATGCCGGGCTCGACGCGTACATCGCGAAGGCCGTTCAGACCTGGAAGATCCCGGGAATGAGCGTCGCGATCGTGCGCAACGACTCGGTCGTCTACACGAAGGGCTTCGGGACGTTGTCCGCGCAGAACCACGCGCCGGTCAACGAGCAAACGCTGTTCGAGATCGGGTCGAGCTCGAAAGCGTTCACCGCGACGCTGGTCGCCATGTTGGTCACCGACGGCAAGATGCGGTGGGAGGATCACCTCGCCGATTACCTCCCCGGGTTCAAGCTGTACGATCCGGTCGCGAACGAAGGAGTGACGCTCCGCGACGCGCTCACGCATCGCAGCGGGATCGCGCGCGGCGAGCTGGTCTGGCTGGGCTCGGGCTTCTCGCGCGACGAGATTCTGCATCGGATCCGCTTTCTCAAGCCGGAGTCGCCGTTCAGATCCAAGTATTCATACCAGAACATGATGTTCCTCGCGGCCGGCCAGGCGGCCGGTAAGGCGGGCGGCAGCAGTTGGGACGCGCTCATTCCGCAACGAATCTTCGGTCCGCTCGGCATGACGTCGTCGGTCACGACGTCGAAGGGTCTCGCCACGACCAACGTCGCGCGGCCGCACGGCGCGGACCGCGATTCGGCCGTGGTCGAACCGATGTTCGACGGTGAGAACATCGGACCGGCCGGAGCGATCATGTCGAACGCGAAGGACATGGCGCAGTGGCTGCGCTTTCAGTTGAACGACGGCGTGGTCAACGGAAAGCGCCTGGTCAATTCGGCGGCGCTGCGCGAGACGCACTCGCCGCAGATCCTGGCCGTCGCGGGCGTTCCGCCCATGGGGCGCGGCGGCGACCCTGCCGCGCGCGACTCGTTTCCCGTCACGCACTTCAGCTCCTACGGGATGGGTTGGTTCGTCGAGGACTACCACGGTCAACTCATGTGGCAGCACGGCGGCAACACGACCGGCATGACCGCCGCGGTCGGAATGCTGCCGGAGAAGCACATCGGCGTCGCCGTGTTGAGCAACATGCAGAGCGCGCAACTGCCGGCGATCGTCATGCACTACATCTTCGACCGCGCGCTCGGCTTGCCGATGAGGGACCTCAGCGCCGAGGCGTACGAGCGCTACCTCGTGCAGCGGCGTCGCGCGGATTCGGTCACGGCGGCGCAGGCCGCCGAGCATCCGAAGGACGCCAAGCCGCCCCTGCCGCTCAACGCGTTCGTCGGGACGTACGCGGACAGCCTGTACGGCGAGGCGACGGTATCGATCGTCGAAGGTCAGCTCGAGCTGCACCGCGGCGACTGGCACGGCGTGCTTCAGTACTGGAATGCAAACAACTTCCGATGGGTTCTTCCTCCCGGCTCGCCCACCGGTCCGATGAACATCAAGTTCGAGATCGCGCCCGACAACACGGTCACCGGTCTCTGGTTCGGGATTGGTGGCGACGTCACGCTTCTTGGTCGGAAAGCCGCGGGCCGAGGCGGTCGTGGCGGACGGGGAGGCGGCGCGTGATGGGACGTCGTCTCGGCGCGACATGTTTCTTCGTTGCGGCCGCGCCGGCAGCCACGTACGTCGGTGCACAGACGCAAATTCCACCGTCGGTCGAGTTCAGCGTGCCCAAGGCGCCGACGGTCGCGCTCAGCGACTCCGGGGCGTTTCTGTCGTATGAGCTTCACGTCACCAACCTCACGACGACGGCGATGTACCTGCGCCGGGTCGAGGTGCTCGACGCCAACAGTCACGCCACCGTCTTCACGCTCGCCGACAGCGGGTTGATTCGCGCGTTCGCACGCGTCGCGCCGCCGACGTGCCGCCCCACTGCTACAACTGGTCGCCCGGCCGTCGAGTGTCTTCCGGCGTCGGAACGCGCGCAGATTCCCGCCGGGGTTCGCGCGTACGTCTACCTCTGGATTCCCGTCGACGCGAACCGTCCGCCGGCCACGTTGAGGCATCGCCTCACGTTCAAGCGGACGGGCGCCGATTCGAGCGACGTCGTGCTCGAGGGAACGACGACTCCCGTCGCGACCGATCTCGCCGTCATCTCCGCGCCGTTTCACGGCGAATGGGCCGCGTTCAACGGCCCGTCGAACTCGTCGGGACACCGACGCCTCGTGCTTGGACTCGACGGACACACGGCCATCGGCCAACGGTTCGCGATCGATTTCCTGCAGCTCGACTCGACCGGCAGCTCGCACCACGGCGATCCGCTCGAGAACGAGAACTACTACGCGTACGGCACACCGTTGATGGCGGTGGCGGACGGCGTGATCGCCGCGACCAAGGACAGTATCCCGCAGAACGTACCCGGTGCCGCCTCGCGCGCCGTCCCGATCACGATGACGACCGTCGGCGGCAACTACGTCGCGATCGACATCGGGAAGGGGCGGTACGCGCTCTACGCGCACGTTCAGCCGGGATCGTTGCGCGTCAAGGTCGGCGATCGCGTCAAGCGCGGCCAGGTCATCGCGCTGCTCGGGAACTCCGGTAACTCGACCGAGCCGCACGTGCACTTCCAGATCGCGGACGGTCCGACGTTTCTGTCATCGGAAGGCATCCCGTACGCGATGAACTTCGACGTCGTCGGAAATTGCGGCGTCTCGGTGAACAACGGGCAGCCCGCTATCAAATGCTCACGTCACGCCCCCGTCGCGGTGAAGGGTGGCGTCCCAATACAGAACGAGCTCATTCGCGTCCCGTAGGATTGGAGAGAGCAACCATGCGGCACTCCTGCATTCGCGCCTTCGTCACGGCGTCACTCGTCGCCGCGCCGTTCCTTGGCAGCGACGCACAGTCCAAACCGACGATCGAGCAATTCCTCTCGCCGGCGTATCCGTCGGATCTCGTTTCGGCGAAGAAGGCCGACCGGGTCGCGTGGATCGCCTACGATCGCGGGCGTCGCAACATCTACGCGGCCGCCGCACCCGATTTCAAACCGGTGCGCCTGACGAAATTCCTCGACGACGACGGAATCATCCTCTCGGAGCTCGAGATCTCCGACGACGGCACGATCGTGACGTTCGTCCGTGGGAGCGAGCCCAATCGGATCGGATGGATCGCCAATCCCAGCAGCGATCCGCAGGGTCCCGATCGCGCGATCTGGGCGGCGTACACCAACGGAAGCGCCGCGTGGCGACTCGGTGCCGGAGCCGGTCCCGCGCTGGCGCCCGACGGCCACAACGTCGTGTTCTCTCGCGACGGTCAGATCTTCCGCTACCAGGTCGTGCCGCGCGCGACGGCGCCGGTCGAGAAGGACCAGCAACCCTATATAAAGGAATGGGGGCGCAACGCGAATCCGCGCTGGTCGCCGGACGGCTCCAAGCTCGCGTTCGTCAGCGCGCGGGACAACCATTCGCTGATCGGCGTCTACGACGTTCGCACGCGACACTTGCATTACGTGTCGCCCAGTGTCGACGTCGACGGCAGTCCGACCTGGTCGCCCGACGGCAAACGGCTCGCGTTCGTCAGGCGCCCCGGCGTTCCGTTCGGACTTCAGGCCCAGGTTGGCGACGGTAGCATCGGCAACCCCGGCGGTCCCGGAGGGGCTGGTCGTGGCGGTCGAGGCGGCGCGGGAAGAGGAGGCCGTGGCGCCGCTGGTGCGCCCGAAGGTCGCGCCGACGGCTTGTATCGCGCGGTGTTCACCGGCGGCTATACGATTTCTCTGATGGTCGCCGACATCGCGGGCTGTCCGACCCCGGCCGGTGGATGCGAAGCGCACGAGTTCTGGCACAATCAGCCGAACGACAAAACCTTCCCGACGATCGCCGGCATCGCGTGGGCTGGGTCGCACGTCATTTTTCCGCAGGAACCCGAAGAGTGGATTCGCTGGTATTCCGTTGCGGTTGACGGCGGCGGCACGCCGGTCGAGCTGACGCCCGGTGAGGGAGCGGTCGAGACGACCGGCCTTTCGCGCGACGGCTCGACGCTCTTCTACGCGACGAACGTGGGTGACATCGACCGCCGACATCTGTGGAAGGTG
Organism: uncultured Gemmatimonadaceae bacterium; assembly: GCA_963736315.1. Classification (GTDB taxonomy): domain Bacteria; phylum Gemmatimonadota; class Gemmatimonadetes; order Gemmatimonadales; family Gemmatimonadaceae; genus JAQBQB01. The sequence continues at coordinate 2,366,838 of CAVTOB010000003.1, forward strand.
CCGACGGCCGGCGGACCCGCGGTCCAGATCACGACCGGTGACCAGATCGAGATGTATCCGGCGCCGCTCTCAACCGGAAAGCAGGTCGCGGTGCTGACGTCCGGCGGCACGCTGCCACTGTCGGTGGGGATCGTGTCAACCGAGGCTGGCGCCTCGAGCGGAACGAGCGCGCGTCGTCTTGTCTTTCCGACGCTGCCCGGCGAATTCCCGGCGGCCGCGCAGGTCGCGCCGACGGCGGTCGTGCTCAAGGCCGACGATGGCTTGGAGTTTCACAATCAGCTCTTCCTGCCGAAGGATCTCAAGGCAGGCGAAAAGCGACCGGCGATCATCTTCGTCCACGGTGGTCCGATCCGGCAGATGCTGCTCGGCTACCACTACATGGATTTCTACGCGACGGCGTACGCGGTGAACGAATGGCTCGCGAGCCAGGGCTACATCGTGATGTCCGTGAACTACCGGTCGGGGATCGGCTACGGGAAGTCGTTCCGTACGGCGCCGAACACGGGCGGGCGGGGCAACGCCGAGTATCGCGACGTGATCGCGGCCGGGAAGTACCTGCAGTCGCGTTCCGACGTCGACGCGGCGCACGTCGGCATCTGGGGATTGTCGTACGGCGGCGTGCTCACGTCACAGGCGCTCGCACGCAACTCGGACGTCTTCGCGGCCGGCGTGGACATGGCCGGAGTCCACCTGTGGGGGAACTCGCTCGACACCGCCGCCGTGTCGTACAAGTCGTCCACGATCTCGGCGATCGATTCATGGAAGTCGCCCGTGCTGATCTGGCAAAACGACGACGACCGCAACGTCGAATTCTCGCAGACGATCGGTCTCGTGGACTTGCTGCGCGCGCGCAACGTGTACTACGAGCTGATCGTGAACCCGGACGATACGCACGAGACGCTGATTCACAGCCGATGGCTGTACGTGTTCGGGCGCATGGACGCGTTCTTCCGCCGCTTCTTGCCCAACGACGCGGTCTCGAACAGTCCATGACGCGAACGTCGCCGTTGTCGGTGCCGGCAGTCGACGCAGCGGGCGCGTCCGTGGCGAGGACGGGAGCGGCGGGGGCCCTTACCCCGCGTCCGCACCCGACCGTGGAGATTCGGACGCTGCGCACGATCGAGGAGTGCGAGGCGTGCGTCGCGCTGCAGCGCCACGTGTGGGGGTTCGAGCCCACGGACGTCGTTCCGGTCACGCTGCTGCACGTCGTCGACTACGTCGGCGGACTCGCCGCGGGCGCGTTCGACGAGAGCGGCGAGCTGTTGGGATTCGTCTTCGGCGTGAGCGGCGTGCGCGACGGTGAACTCGTGCACTGGTCGCACATGCTCGGCGTTCGAGAGTCCGCGAGAAACCTCGGGCTCGGCCGGATGCTGAAGGAGCACCAGCGCGCCGCGCTCGCCAAGCTCGGCATCCGGCGCGTGTTCTGGTCGTTCGATCCGTTGATGGCCAAGAACGCGTACTTCAACTTCAATCGACTTGGCGCGTCGGTCGTCGAGTATGTGCCCGACATGTACGGCACCACCGCGAGCCCGCTGCACCTCGGCTTGCCGACCGATCGCATCGTCGTGACGACGTCGACGTCGGCGGTGGAGGCCGATCGTCACCCATTGCGAAACGGTCAACTGCCGCTGCTATCTCCGTTCCCCCGCGAGGGAGACGACGTCCTCGTGCGGGAGGATCGGCGCCCGGAGGCCGTCCTCATCGAGGTTCCCACGGACATCCTCGAGATCACGCAGCGATCGCTGGCGACGGCGCGACAATGGCGGCTCGCCGTGCGCGAGCATTTCCACTGGGCGCTGGCGAACGGCTACGACATCGTGTCGGTGCGTGGCGATGCCGCCGCCGACCGGGAATTCTACGTCCTGGCGCGCTCGACGACGGCAACGTAGGACGCGCCCGACGGCGGCGACGTCGGTCCCCGAACCTGTCCGCACGCTGACAATTGACGCCCTCGCGTGGCCCGTGCTTGACATGGGTCCGTCGAGGCGGCAGGATGGCTCGGCTCTGCGCTGCCGCAGCTCGTCCCGCCATCTCGAACCTCAGGGAACGCCGCCGATGAAACGCCTTCTCGCCGCAACCGCCGTCGCGATCGCATGCGCGCCGTTCGCGATCTCCGGCCAGCAGCCGTCGACCGACGGTCCATACAAGGTCCTCATGCGGGCCAAGGTCGGCGGTGAGGGTGGCACCGACTACATCTACGCCAATAGCATCGATCGCCGGCTGTACATCACGCGCAACGCCGTCCGCGCCGTCGCTGCCACGGATAGCACCCCCGCCAGGGATTCCGTGCCTGGCCGTGTCACGGTGTTCGACCTCGAGACGCTGCAGCCGCTTGGCACCATCCTCAACGGCGGCGGCAACGGCGCGACGGTGGACGCCAAGACGAACCACGGCTTCGCCAGCAGCCACCCGAACATTTCGATGTTCGACACGAAGTCGATGCAGATGATCAAGACGATCGACCCGACCGACGGAGCGTCGCCTCCAAATCGCTTCAGCCCCGACGGCATCTACTTCGACGCCTTCGACGGCCGAGTCTATGTCGGCAGCCATCCCACGAAGGACCTCATCGTGATCGACGCAAAGGATGGCGCCGTCGCCGGCAAGATCCCCCTGCCAGGGACGCCGGAGCAGACGATCGGGGACGGGAACGGAACGCTGTACGCGCTCATGCAGGACAGCGGTAGCGTCGCGGTGATCGATGAGAAGGCCATGAAAGTCACGAAAGTGTTTCCCTTTGGCGGGAACACCGGGTGCAACGGGCTCGCTCTGGACGCGAAGAACCGCGTGCTCTTTGCGGCGTGCTCTCGGACCGGCCCGGCGGGGCCTCCGCAGCCCGGCGCGCCGCCGCCGCAGCCAACGATGGTGATCCTGAGCTCAGAAGACGGAAAGATCCTCACCAAGTTGCCGCTCGCCGGCGGCTCTGACGGCGCGGTGTTCAATCCCGCCACGATGGAGGCGTTCAGCTCCGGCGGCAACGGGACGCTCACCGTCGTCAAGGAGAACAGTCCCACGAGTTTCGAGGTGGAAGAGAATCTCCAGACGATGAATGGTGCGCGCACGCTCACGCTCGACGCGAAAACGGGCCACATCTTCGTCATGAGCGTGGAACGTGGACCGGCGCCACCGCCACCGCCCGGCGGCGGCCGCGGCGGCCGCGGCGCTCAGGCGCCGGTGATCCCGGGGTCGTTCACGATTCTCGTAATCGGCAAGTAACCCGGGCTACTGCTTCAACCAGACCACGGCGTACTGCACGATCGAGCGCCTGTTGAACGGGCTCGTCGGCGCCGGCACTCCGCCGGTCCGGCCGCACTGCGCGCCGTGCGGCCATTGCTGCGCGAGGGTGTGCGTCTCGTCGCCGGTGATCGTGTAAAGCTCGACGGTGGCGATCTGCTCCGGCGGAATCCCGTCGAACCCCCAACCGGGCTTGGGCACGCCGTTCACGAAGAGGCAGACGGTCGGTCCGAGCACGAGACCCTTCCGCACGAACGACGACGCCCCCCGGATGGCGTCGCCCGACGACCCGCCGTTGCGCGTGATCTCCTCGCCGGGAACGATGCTCGCGCCTTGTCCCTGCCAACGCAGCCGTTCGTCGAACTCGTCCCACATCATCTCGGATCCCGTCGCACCGGAGCCGGCGTCGAGCAGCACGAACGTCTCGACGGCATGATCGTTCGGCACCTCGACGGGGAAGAACTGGTCGGCGAACCCCGGGTGATGAACGCGAACGAAGTACGAGCCGCCTTTCTTGAGCGCCACGAAGAACTTCCCGGCGCTGTCGGTCGTTCCCTTCTGCTGTGAGCCGATGACCTGAATCGCCGCGTCGGCCACGGGATGTAGTCCGACGCTCGCGCCGACGACGCCGTACACCGCGGTGACGCTGGCGCGCACGCGAACCGTATCGAGCCGCTGTGAAGTCGGGCTCAACGATATCGAAAGCGACACGTCACGTCCGGCGACCTCGACGTCTTTCCCCGACTCGGCGAAGCCGATCAGGCGCGCCGACACGTGATAGCGTCCATCGGCGACGCGTGAAAACTGGAACGTGCCCCGCTGATCGCTCCGGGCGACCGTGCGCACCAACGGCCCGGTCAGTTCGACGACGGCCCCGCTCAACTCTTGCCCCGTCGCCGAATCGCGGACCGTGCCGCGAATGATTTGCCCCGGCGTCTGCGCCGCGGCGAGGGACACGCCGCCGATCGCAAGGGTCAGCGCCGCCATTGCAGCCGCGATCGAAGTTCGCGTTCCACGCATCACGATTTCTCGACTCAGGATTGGTCGGCCGAGTCAACATTCATTCGGGCCTTGAGCTCGGCAAGACTCCGTCGCGCATGCTCGGCGGCGACGGAGTCGGGGCGCGTGTCGATGAGACGGCGCAGCTCGACGAGGGCGCGTCCCGGATCATTCAGCGGTCCGATGTAAAGGTCCACGAGCCGGTTCGTCACGTAGACGTTGTCGCCGCTCGTGATCGACGGGGACCGCAACACGTCGCGAAACAACTCGGCGGCGCGCTGCGGGTCCTTCTTCTCGCGGGCGTAGAGCTCGGCGGCCTTGATACGGGGGACGATCAATTCGGGTTCCGTCGCGATGACCGCCTCGAACGAGGCGAGCGCGTCGTCAACGCGCCCTTTCATCACGAGCGATTCCTCGTAGGAGAACTGCCGTTCGTAGGGAGTGCTCGAGCCATCCACGGCGACGCGCTTCCAACCTCCGCCGACCGCGTTGCCGATGAACCACCCAACCGACCCACTGAGCGCTCCGGCCGCGGCGCCGACCGGCAGCTCCCACCAGCGGAAGCCGATCTGCAACAGGAATGCGCCGGACGTCACCCCAAAGACGAGCAGACCCAATCCCAACGCCTGAAGAAGCTGCGCCGCGTCGGGACCTCGGCGGTCGAACAGCGTCGGGTTGTAAGGTTTCGTCATGGCAGGAATTAACGTCTGTATGGCCATTTCAGCCACTCGACGACGCGCTCGGCGCGCCGCATCTTCGTTCACGTTCGCCGACGCCTGGTGAGTCAGGCACCAATGACAGCGTCTCGTCCGCACCGCGTCGCGGTGCTCGTCATGCAAAACGTCGTGCCGTTCGATCTCGGCGTGCCATGCCAGATCTTCGGCTACGGTCGGCCGGACGTCGGCGCGGTCCGCTACACGCTCGACGTGTGCGGCGTCCGCAAAGGGGGCGGTGTCGTGACGTCGGCACAGGGATTCGGCATCGTCGTCCCACACGACCTTCGCCACCTTCGCTACGCCGACACCATCGTCGTTCCGGGCTCCCGCGAGAACACGGACCCGATCCCGCGCGAGGTGTGCGACGCCCTTCGCCGGGCCCACGCCCGCGGCGCGCGAGTGATGTCGATCTGCACCGGGGCGTTCGTGCTGGCTGAGGCGGGGCTGCTCGACGGCAAGCGCGCGACGACGCACTGGCAGGACGCGCCCGATCTCGCGCGACGATATCCGAAGGTGCGCGTCGACCCCAACGTGCTCTTCGTCGACGAAGGGCGGGTGCTGACCTCAGCCGGCATCTCGGCGGGGATCGATCTCTGTCTCCACGTCGTCATGGCCGACTACGGGGTGGCCGTCGCGAACGCGGTCGCCCGGCGTCTCGTTGTGCCGCCGCACCGCAACGGGGGGCAGGCGCAGTTCATCGAGACGCCGATGCCCGCCGGACCGCAGGGCTCGACCCTCGAGCGCACGCGGGACTGGATTCGGCGAAATCTGGGACAGACGCTCACGATCCACGACATGGCGGCGCACGCCCGCATGAGCGGCCGCCACTTCGCGCGTCGATTCGTCGAGGAATCAGGCGTCTCGCCCTTGCAATGGCTGCTCGGCCAGCGCGTGCTCGTTGCCCGCGAGCTGCTGGAGAACTCGAATCTGTCGATCAAGCAGATCGCGGCGCGCACCGGCTATGGAACGCCGCCGTCGCTGCGTGAGCAGTTCAAGCGCCACGTCGGGACGACGCCGGTCGCGTATCGCGACGCGTTCCGCGGGTCCGCCAGGAACGGAAACGGACATTCCAAGGAGTGACATCAATGCAATTCGCATCGTTCCGCCGCGCCGCCGTTCGGGCCATCACGATCTCGTTCTTCCTCGCTGTCCCGCCGAAGGGCGTCGTCGCCCAGGCGCCCCGCGACTCGATCATCGTTTCCGTGAAGTGGCTCGCGGCACACGCGTCGGACCCGTCGCTCGTGCTGCTCGACGTGGACCACGACGAGGGCGCCTTCCGCAAGAGCCACATCCCGGGCGCGCGATTCCTGTCGTACATGGACATCGCCGTCCAACGCGACGGCAACAACGCCGAGCTGCCGAGCCCCGCCGCATTGCAAAGCGTGCTCGAACGCGCCGGCGTGTCGAACACGAGTCACGTCGTGCTCTACAGCCCGATGGCGCTCATGGCGTCGCGAACCTTCTTCACTTTGGACTACGCGGGACTCGAGCACGTCTCGGTGCTCGATGGCGGCGCGGTCGCGTGGCAGAAGGCGGGTCACCCGATGGCCGAGGGAAGCGTGCCAGTCGCGCCGGGGGAAGTGGTCGTGCATCCGCATCCGGAGCTCGTCGCCGACGCCGACTGGATCATGGCTCACGCCAAGGCGTCGAACGTGCGGCTGATCGACACGCGCACCGATGGCGAGTACACGGGAGGCGCCGAGCATCGTGGCATGCCGAGCGCGGGCCACCTGGCGGGAGCGCGGCAACTTCAGTGGCAGGAGTTCTTCCAGGATCCGGACGCCGGTTTATTCAAGGATGCGACAACGCTCGCATCGGTGTACGGCGCGCGGGCCGCGAAAAGCGATACGGTCGTGACCTACTGCTGGATCGGGTATCGCGCGAGCATGACGTACCTCGTCGCGCGCTCGCTCGGGTACACGGCGAAACTGTACGACGGGTCGTACGAGGATTGGGCTCGTCGTAAACTGCCGGTTGTCGCGGGCAATCAACCTTGACGGGTGTCGAATCATTTACGACATAACTGCAACTACTTAAGTAGTTGCAGTTGCTCTTTCAGTCGGCGAAACCTCATGAGATCTCTACTGTTCGGTACCGTCATCTCAACGGCGGCGCTGGTGACTGCCGCCAACGCTCAGTCGCCGCGGACGAGCGATTGGCCGTCGTACGGCAACGACCCCGGTGGAACTCGATTCTCGGCCGCGTCGCAGATCACGCCGGCGAATGTGAAGGGGCTGCGCCTCGCGTGGGTGGCGCGCACGGGCGACCTGCTCGCCGACCGTGGCCGGTTCGAGGCGACGCCGCTCCTCGTGCGCGGAACGCTTTATGTGTCCACACCACTCGGCAGCGTGCTCGCGCTCGATCCGGTGACCGGCGTCGAGCGATGGAGGTTCGCGGGCCCCGTGGAGCTGAGCGGCGACTACGGTGATTTCGCGAATCGCGGAGTTGCCGCATGGACCGGCGGCGGCCGCGCCGGCGCGCCGTGCGCGATTCGAATCTTCGTCGCGACGATCAACGCTCGACTGATCGCGCTCGATGGCCAAACCGGCGCGACTTGCCAGGACTTCGGCGACAAGGGCGTCCTGGATCTCACGACGGGTCTGCGACGCAAGCCCGAATATCACTGGGAGTACGGCGTCACCTCGCCGCCGACTATCGTTGGAGATCTGGTCATTGTCGGCTCGGCGGTGCCGGACGGCCATCGTGTCGACGCGCCCGAGGGCGTGATCCGCGCGTTCGACGTTCGCACCGGCGCGCTGCGATGGTCATTCGATCCCATCCCGCGCGACGCGAAGGACCCCGCGTACGCGACGTGGATCGGACTGAAGGCTCATGACACAGGCGCCGCCAACGCGTGGAGCATCTTCTCCGCGGATTCGGCGCGCGACCTCGTGTTCATTCCCGTCGGCAGCGCGAGCCCCGACTTCTACGGCGGTGAGCGGCTGGGCGACAACAAGTACGCGAACTCTGTCGTCGCGCTGCGTGCGTCGACAGGCGCGTTCGTGTGGGCGTTTCAGGTCGTGCACCACGACTTGTGGGACTACGACGTGCCGGCGCAGCCGGTGTTGTTCACGCTGCGTCGCGCGAGGAGCTCGATTCCGGCTGTAGCGATCGGCACGAAGATGGGGCACGTCTTCGTGCTCGACCGTCGCGACGGCAAGCCTCTCTTTCCGGTCGAGGAACGTCCGGTTCCCCCGAGCGACGTCCCGGGCGAGAAGGCTTCGCCGACACAGCCGTTTCCCCCGCCGGCGTTCCGACTCGTGCCGGAGAGTCTCTCGGCGAACGACGCCTTCGGCGTCACCGACTCGGCGCGCGCGAGCTGTCGCGCGCGGATCGCCGCGCTGCGCTTTCAAGGAATCTTCACGCCGCCGTCGCAGCAGGGCACGATCATCTGGCCGGGGAACCTCGGTGGGGTGAACTGGTCCGGGGTCTCGGTCGACGAACAGCGCGGGTTGCTCGTCGCGCCGACGAACCGGTTGGCGATGGTCGTGCGTCTCATTCCGCGCGACAGCCTCCACGCGGTCTACACCGCGCGCCCCGACATCGAGTACGGCCGCCAACTAGGCACGCCGTACGCGATGAGCCGAGACGATCTGAGGATCTGCACGCCGCCGCCGTGGGGCGCGCTGACGGCCATCGACCTGAACGCCGGGCGCGTGAAGTGGTGGGTGCCGCTTGGCAGTTTGCCCTTGCCGGCGGAGCGCCTCCCAGGCCAAGGCAGGACGATAATGGGATTGCGCGTTCGCGGCGACAGCGAAACTCATTCGCTCGGCTCGTTCAACCTTGGCGGCGCGCTGCTCACATCGAGCGGACTGGCGTTCATCGCCGGCACATTCGACCAACACCTCCGCGCGTTCGACGTGTCGAGCGGCAAGGAATTGTGGAGCGAGCCGCTTCCCGCGGCCGCGCACGCGCTGCCGATGACGTACGTGGTCGGCGGGCGCCAATACCTCGTGATTGCCGCCGGCGGCCACGATCGCATGCACACGACGATGGGCGACTACGTCCTCGCGTTCACTCTTCCGGCGAGCGGCGCGCCGGCCGCCGACACGAGCGGAGGCGGCCAGTCGCTCGACGGCGATTGGGCGGGCGAGATGCGCGTCGGCGGGGCGAGCTTCCGGATGAATGTGACGCTGCGTAGCGCGACGGCGACTCCCACGGCGACCGTCCAGATCGATTCGATTCGACTCACCGGCGCAATCGTCGCGACGCGTACGGGGCGCTCCATTCGAATCGCGTTTCCATTCTTGTATCCGCCGAAGAACAACTGTACGGGCCAGGTGAGCCTGACGGTCGCGCTCTGGAACGCGGGAAAGCTGCTCGAGGGGAATGGCGCGGTCGACGGTACGTGCGCCGAACGCGGCCACCAGGACGCGGCGTTCGTCTTTCGTCGTCGCTAACGGCACGCCGGAGTCCCGCGGGTCGCTCACCCAACGCTTCCCGCATTCGCGTTGTCTCTCCAGACGACTCCGGATCCGGGGAAGACGACGTGGCTAGTTCCCGTGCAGGGTCGCGCCAGATCGAGTGGCTCGCCGACCTTCGACAGGACGCGCGCTTCGCGCTGCGTTCGCTGCGCCGCGCGCCGGGTTTCGCGGCGACGGCGGTCGTCACGATGGCCGTCGCCATCGCGGCCAATGCCACGATCTTCTCATTCGTCGATTCGCTGCTGATCTCGCCGCTTCCATATAGCAGGCCGCAGGAATTGGTCACGATCGACGCCAACGTCGTCGGGTCGATCGGTGAGCTGCTGGCGTTGCAGCATCGGCGCGCGGGATTCGCCGACGTGGCGATGATTCGTCCGCGGAGCATCACGTACGGCGACGACCGCGAGGCGGCGCGGCTCGACGGCTTCTCGATCACGCCGAACCTCATCCCGCTGCTCGGCGTCGCGCCGGAGGTCGGCCGCGCCTTCGGCGCCGAGGCGAGCCGTCCGGGCGCCGGGCGGGTGATCCTTCTCTCCCATGCGCTGTGGGTCGATCGCTACGGCGGCGATGCGCGCGTCGTCGGGCGATACGTGCTCGTCGACGGCGTCCAGTCACTCGTCGTCGGTGTGATGCCGCCGTCGTTTGCGTTTCCCTCGACGAACGCGCGTTTCTGGGCCCCGCTCACGATCGACGAGAGCAGCACGGGTCAAACCTGGGCCGTGGGCAACAGCCGCTGGATCGCGCGTCTCTCACCCGGCGTGACGCCCGAGCGCGCGAGGGCGGCGCTCGCCGCGATTCTCCCCAGCTTCCGCCGCCTGAACCCGTTGTGGGATCCGGGCAACGACTACGGCAAGAGGGTCGCCGCGCCCCCGCTTCAGCAGAGCCTCGTGGGCAGCGAACGGCCGGCGCTCTTGCTGCTGTTCGCGTGCGTCGGCGTGGTGCTGCTCGTCGCGTGCGTCAATCTCGCCAACCTCATGCTGGCGCGCGTCACGGCGCGGGAGCGCGAGTTCACCGTGCGATCCGCGCTCGGGGGTGGACGCGGGCGACTCGTCCGCCAACTGCTCACGGAGAGCGTGATCGTCGCATCCTTCGGGGCGACGCTCGGCCTCCTGCTCGCGATCGCCGGCGCGCGCTGGATGGTCGCTTCGCTTCCTCCGAACATGCCGCGTACGGCTGATATTCGTTTCGGCAGCGGCGTGTTCGCGTTCACGGCGATTCTCGCGATCACGACCGGAATCGCATTCGGGTTGCTGCCGGCGCTGAGGGCGGCCGGAAACTCGGCGGGGCGGGCGGGAGGGACCGATGCCGCGCATCTCACCCGTTCGGGAGTCGCGCATCATCGGCTGGCGTCGGGCCTGGTGGCCGGCGAGGTCGCGCTCGCGGTTCTTCTTGCCATCACCGCCGGCCTGCTCACGCGATCGTTCCAGCACCTCACGGACCTTTCGCCCGGATTCCGCGCGGCGCGAGTGATGACGGCGCGCGTGAGTCCGCCGGCCGCGAGCTACACGGATCGGGCGCGCGCGTCGGCACTTTATTCGACGTTGCTCGAACGGATTTCGGCGACTCCAGGCGTGACGAGCGCCGGGCTGGTCGACCGGCTGCCGATCGCCGAGCCAATCTATGGTATGGGGATGCGCGTGCAGGGCCAGTTCGAAGACGCGACGCACGAGCTCCCGACCGCGAGCCACGTGCAGGCCGTGACGCCGGGGTACTTCAGCACGCTCGGCATTCCGATCGTCAAGGGCAGAACGTTCACCGACGCCGACCGGGACGGCGCGGCGCCGGTGGCGATCGTGTCGCGCACGCTCGCGCGACAATTCTGGCCGAACGACGACGCCGTCGGCAAACGGATCGGATATCCATACGACAGTCCGTGGATCACGATCGTCGGCGTCGCTCCTGACGTTCGCCTCGACAGCCTGCGCGACACGTCGGCGATCGCGGTCTATGTCCCGTTCGCGCAGCGCTCCCGGTTCGCCGGCTCGGAGATGACCGTCGTGGTTCGCACCAGCGGTAACGAGGGCGCGGTGGGCCGGCAACTGCGTGACATCGTTGCGTCGATCGATCGCACGGTGCCGGTGAGCGCGGTGCGCGCGATGGACGACGTCATCGCTCAGTCGGTCGCCAAGCCGAGATTCACGACGGTCATCGTCGGTGGATTCGCGGTCGTGACGCTGCTGCTCGGCGCAGTCGGCATCTTCGGCGTGATGAGCTACGTCGTGAGCCAGCGCGCGCACGAAATGGGCGTTCGGGCGGCGCTCGGCGCGACGTCGAGCGACATCGCGCTGCACGTCTTGCGTCAGTCGGCGACGGTCGCCGGATCGGGCGCGCTCGCCGGCTGCGTATTGGCGCTCGTCGCGACGCGCGGTCTTCGTTCGCTGCTCTACGGGGTCTCGGCCACCGATCCCGTCACGTTCGCGGCCGCGACGATCGCGCTGTTGTGCGTCGCGCTGCTCGCGAGCCTCGTTCCGGCTCGCCGCGCGATGCGCGCCGATCCGGTCGAGGCGCTGAGAGGCGGCTGATTCCTATTGGCCCGGCGGCACGACGCCGGCCGGCGTGAGCTTGTCGATCGCCTGCGGTAGGACAGTAGACAACTTCGTCGCCAGCTCCTGCGGCGTCATGCCGAGCTTGGCCGCGAGCTGGTTCATCGTATCCGGACCGAGGACCTTGTGGATCTCGTCCGGAGAGATGGGCTGATTCGGTCCCGTGCTGACCCACGACCTGACCGTGTCGCCGAATCCCTGCCGCTGAAACTGATTCACGACGCCGTTCAGCCCACCGTGCTTGTCGATGAGGTCGCTCACGACCGACACCATCCCGGCGCCGACGATACCGCCCAATACGCCGTCAAAGAGTCCCATGTGCGTGGTCTCCGTGTAAGTCGATACCAATTCTCGGGTCGGCCCGCGCCGTGCGCCCCTGCGCCGGAAAACTAGCTAGGGCGCCTTGTGGGGGTCGTCGCGACTTCGATCGGCGTAGCTGGTTCGTACTGGCGGGGGAGCTTTACGAATTGGTACTGCAACGATTTCGCGGAATCCGCGGATTTCGCCGACAGAAGCCGCAACGACAACTACCCAACGCAAAGGCGCAGAGGCACAGGGAAAACCACGAAGCGAACTTTGGTAAACGGCCTCGGGGTGACAAACATTTCCCGAGGCCGTTCCCCAAAGGCCCTTTGCGCCGTTCCCTCTGCGTCTCTGCGTCCTCCGCGCCCCTGCGTTGAAGTAGTTGAGGTTGCAGTTGTAGTTGCAGTTGTCTTAGGCCCGGCGCCTACTCGGAGCGCAACGTGATCGACGGATCGACTCGCGCAGCCCGCCACGCCGGCATCCAGCACGCGATCGCCGACACGCCGAAGAGCAACGCGATCACTCCGATGTAGGTCGCCGGGTCGAGGCGCGTGACGCCGAAGAGCATCGTCACGAGACCGCGCGTCGCCGCGGCGGCGCCGGCTACGCCGATCAGCGCGCCGACGGTCGTGAGCTTCATCCCTTGGCCGAGGATGAGCGCGAGGATGTCGCGCGGCGACGCGCCCATCGCTGATCGCACGCCGATCTCTCGGATCCGCTCGGTGACGCTTCCCGAGAGCACGCCGTAAATGCCGACCGCGGCCAAGACGAGCGCCGCGGCGCCGAACATCTCGAACAGCACGAGCGCGAACCGCCGCCCCGCCGTGGCGGTGGACACGAGCGCCGACATCGTGGCCACGCGTGCGACGGGCTGATTTCTATCGACGGACCAGATCGCGCTTCGCACCGGCGACGCGAGGTCGGCCGGTTGACCCCGCGCGCGAACGACGAGCGAGACGAGGTTGTCCACCCAATGCCACTGCGACGGCGTAACGTAGATGGCGTAGCGGCTATCGAGCGCGTCGATCTACTGCCTTCACGTCGCCGACGACGCCGACGACCGTGTACCACTGTCCGTCGTCAGGGCCGGCCTTGAGACGCTGGCCGATCGGATCGTCCTTGCCGAACTCGGCGCGCGCGAAGCTCTCGTTGATCACGACCGAGCGCGGCGCGCCGGCTACGTCGTGCGAATCGAGATAGCGTCCGCGCAAGAGCGGAATGCGCATCGCGGCGAAATAGTCGGGCGTCACCGCATAACGAAGCGCCGCCCCGTCGTCCTTCGGATCGCGCGTGCGCTCGAGGTGCACGCCGTAGACATCGAGGTCGCCGCTCAGCGGCAGTTGCTGCGTGAACGCCGCGGCGCTCACGCCTGGCACGCGCCGCACGGCGGCGAGCGCGTCGTCGAGGAACCGCGCCTTGACCGCGTCCTGGTCGAAGCGATGGCCGGTGAGCTGGACCTGCATGGTGACGAGATGCGACGGATCGAAGCCCACGTCGACGGCGAAAATGCGTTGGAGGCTTCGCAGCAGCAGACCCGCGCTCACCAGCAACACGAGCGAGAGCGCCACTTCGGCGACGACGAGCGCGCGGCGCGCGACATGATGCTCGCCGGCCGAGCGGCGCGACGTTTCCTGCAGGCCGGCCTGCAGGTCCTCGCGCGACGCGTGAATCGCCGGCAACACGCCGACGGCGAGACCGATGAGGCTCGTCACCACGAGCGCGAACACGAGCGCCATCGGGTCGACGTGGATCGACGCGAGACGCGGCAACCCGACCGGGCTCGACGCGACGAACGCGCGCAGCCCTACGACGGCGACGAGCATCCCCAGCCCGCCCCCGAAAAGCGACAGGATCACGCTCTCCGTGACGAGCTGGCGCACGAGACGGGTGCGGCCCGCGCCGAGCGCGGCGCGGAGCGCGAACTCGCCGCGCCGCTGCACCCCGCGGGCGAGAAGAAGATTCGTGACGTTCACGCAGGCGATGACGAGCAGCACGAGCACGGCCGCGAACACCGCCAGCAGCGCGGGCCGAATCTCACGCGCCACGTCGGCCTGGAGCGACGTGACGACGAGACCGGCCTGGAGCGACGCCCACGGAGCGCGGGGCAGGTCGGCACGCGGCGTCCGCGCGATGGCGGCGAGATCGGCGCGCGCCGCCGCGAGATCGACGCCGGAGCGAACGCGCCCGACGAGACGGAGGTGATGCCCCCACTCGCGCGACTCGGGCGTGAACGCCGTCTTGTACTGGAGCGGCCTCCAGATGTCGGCGGTCGCGGCCGGAACGTTCTCGAACGTCGGCGGCATGACGCCGATGACGAGGTACGGATCGTCGTCGAGCGTCACGTCGCGGCCGATGATGGCGGGATCGGCCCCGAATCGCCGGTGCCAGAGCGCGTCGCTCAGGATCACGACTCGCGGTCCACCGTCGCGATCGTCTGTCGTCGTGAAATCACGGCCGCGAATGGGAGCCACGCCGAGAGCACGGAAGTAGTCGGCGCCGACGGCTTGTCCGCTCAATCGTTCGGGTTCGTCGCCTCCTTCGATCGTCGGCTGCCATGCCTTGAACGGCGCGAGCGCGTCGAACGAGTGATTCCGCAGGAGAATCTCGCGATAGGTTCCGAACGTGACGGCCATGGGCGTCCCGTCGTTGCCGACGTCGGAGACCATCAGCACGCGGTCGGCGTGCGGGTAGGGAAGCGCCTTGAAGAGAATCGGATTGATCGCGCTGAAGATGACGGTCGTCGCCCCGATGCCGAGCGCCAGCGTGATCGCGCTGACGGCGGTGAAGCCGGGATTCGAGCGCAGGCGCCGCAGTCCGTAGCGGACGTCGACGATCAGCGTCTCGAGGGTGTTCTCCCATCCGGCGTCGCGCACACGCTCTCGCGTGACGGTCGGATTGCCGAGCGCGACGCGCGCGGCGCGATACGCGGCGCTGCGCGTCATGCCGCGCGCGACGTTCGCGTTCGCGGTGCGATCCAGATAGTCGAGGACTTCGTCGTTCAACTCGGCGTCGGCGGCGCGGCGATTCGTGAGCGCACGCAGACCGCGCGACAACTGTCGCCAGAGAGACATGGTCAGCCTTCCGCGCTCAAGAGGCGCGCGACAGCGTTCGCCCGGCGGCGCCAATCCGCCGTCTCGACGTCGAGCTGCTTGCGTCCGTTGCGGGTGAGCGCATAGAACTTCGCGCGACGCGAATTCTCCGTCTGCCGCCACTCGGCATCGAGCCATCCTTGTCGCTCGAGGCGCTGCAACGCGACGAGCAGCGAACCGGGGTTCACCTTGAAAACGCCGCGAGAAATGTCCTCGACGCGGCGCGCGATGCCGAAGCCGTGCATCGGTTGGAGGCTGAGCGTCTTCAGGATCAGGAGGTCGAGGGTGCCCTGAATGACGTCGGTGTTGGGCTCGTCCATGTGTAGTCCGGTTTGCGTGCCGGACAGGATGCGGCACTACATCTTGACTGTCAAGATGTGAGGGGCAAGAGGGCCACGGCTCCAACGGCCGAGCTCGTCGACTGCTCGTGTCGGTTCGGGGTCACCGCGTCCGTGATACGACTGTAGAGGAACAGTGACCGCCGACACAATGCGCGGGATCTCCCACGACGCCGCGCTGGCTCTCACGCTTGCGTTGGTCTATGTTCGCTTCGGAACTGATTCGAGATGCAGTCGGCGACGGTCACGGAGTGACGACGACGGACCTCCTCGAACAACTCCAGCAGACCCTCGGTGACCTTTACGTCATCGAGCGCGAGCTCGCCCCAGGCGGGATGAGCCGCCTGTTTCTGGCCACCGAGTCGTCCCTCGGCCGCAAGGTCGTCATCAAGACGCTACCGCCCGACACGGCGAGCGAAGTGAGCGCGGCGCGATTCCAGCGCGAGGTGCAGCTGGCCGCGCAGCTCCAGCACCCCAACATCCTCCCCGTCCTGTCGATCGGCACGAGCGGCGAGGGTCTGTACTACGTCATGCCGTTCGTGGCCGGCGAGTCGTTGCGCCACCGGCTGGAGAGCGGCGATCGGTTCCCGATTCACGAGGCGTTGCGCGTGCTGCGTGAGATCGCCGACGCGCTCGCGCTGGCCCACGGCCGCGGCATCGTCCACCGCGACATCAAGCCCGCCAACATCCTGCTGCAGGAAGGGCACGCGGTGCTGACCGACTTCGGCATCGCGCGGGCGGTCGAGGAAGCGCGGCTGGAGACGACCGCCGAGCGCCTCACGGCGACGGGCGTCGGCATAGGCACGCTCGGCTACATGGCGCCGGAGCAGTTGGCGGGTGAGAAAGGGCTGGACGCACGCGCCGACGTGTACGCGCTCGCCGTCGTCGGGTACGAGATGCTCGCGGGGAAGCCGCCGTTCTCGCGGCCGACGATGCAGGCGCTCGTCGCCGCGCACATGTCGGAGCCGCCGCCTCCCCTGTCAGAAGTGGCGCCCGAAGTGCCGCCGGTGATCAGCACGATCATCGAGAAGGCGCTCGCGAAGTCGCCGGACGATCGCTATCGCACGGCCGCGGAATTCCGGGACGCGCTCGACATCCAGATGACGTCGGCGTTTCAGGTGATCCCGAGGAAGCCGAAGGTGCCGCGCTGGGCGATCGTCGGCGGTGCGACGGTCGTGGGGCTGGTAATCGCCGCCGCGGCGTTTTTCGCGACTCGCTCGCCGAAACTCGACCCTGACTACGTCGTCGTTCTTCCATTCAACGTTCAGGGCGCCGACCCGACGCTCAGCCAGGGCATGGTCGACGTGCTTCAGCCGATTGCGGCCGGGTGGGTGAAGACCATCGCGCCGACGCGGTATCTACGCTCGTGGAAACCGTCGTCGCATGCCGACGAAGCGAGCGCCGCTGACCTGGGGCGCCAGATGGGCGCGGGACTCGCGATCTACGGATCAGCCGCGAGGCTTCCCCACGACTCGCTTTCGCTCACCGCGACGCTGTTCAACGTGATCGGTGGCCGGAAGGTCGGCGTCACGCATCAGCGAAAGGGGCCTGCCGACGATTGGCAACACATCGCGGCGGCGTTGCTCAAGGACTTGCAAAGCGAACTCAACACGCTGAAGCCGATCGCGGCCTTTCGCTCGACCTGGCTCGAGGAGACGACGGGCCCCGCGCTCGAAGCCTTTCTGATAGGCGAACAGTTCTATCGGCGGTCGGCGTGGGATTCCGCAACCGCTTATTACAGACGGGCGATCGATTCGGATTCGGCCCTCGCGCTCGCGAACCGACATGCGGGTCTCGCATTCGGTTGGCTCCGAGGAACCAACGATTCACTCGCCCGCGCGTACCTGGCCGCGGCCGGCCGGCACAACACGGGCTTGCCTCAGCGGGACAGCATTCTCGTCGCGGCGGACGCGATGCGCGCGTCGCTGGCGGCGTTCGAGACCGACACGAGCTACTACGCGACCGTCGTCCGGTTGTTCAAGACGCTGCGCGCCGCGCGCGACAGCTTTCCGACTGATCCGGAGGTCTGGTTCGCTCTCGCCGACGCGTACTTTCACTACGGCTACGGCCCGGGTCTCAGCGTCTCGGAAGACACGATCCGCGCGGCGTTCGACCGTTCGATCGCCCTCGACTCGGGCTTCACGCCGGCGTACATCCACGCGATCGAGCTTTCGATCACGCGCGACGGGCGCGATCAGGGACTCAAGTATGCGGATCGATATCTCGCGTTGAAGCCGACGGACGAGGAGGCCGACGGAATTCGCGCGCTCACCCTGCTGCTGCGCGACGGCGGTATCAACGGCAAGACACTTGGCGTTCTCGATACGTTGTCGAGCAAGGCGATTCAGACGGCATGGCTCATCGTGCGCCGCTGGCCTGATACGACCGAGATCGGGACGCGACTTCTTCAGCTTCCGAACCGCGCGCGCACGTCGTCGTCGGCGTTCATCTTCAATCCTGGGCTGCGGCGCGCGTACGTCGTCGACGAGCTCGCTTTGCGAGGAAAACTTCGCGAAGCATTCGATACGCTTGGCACGAACATCGGCGGCATCGAGGCCGAACCATTTGGCTTCCTTGCGCTTCTCGGCGCAATTCCGAGCGACACGGCGCGCGCAGTTTTCGCACGCATGCTGCACGATCGAAGCGTGTGGGTCGGTGCCGCTCTCCCGTGGTGGGCGTCGCGCGGCGATACGCTGTCGCTGCTCGGCGCCGCCGCCCGTGCCGATAGTCAACTCACAAGCGCGTCAACGCCGGTGAGTCGACGAAACGCAGGCTATCGCGTTGCTGCGACCCTCGCGTACCTGTCGCTCGGACGCCACAGCAGTGATGCACTCACGCGATTTCGCGCGCTGCCGGACTCGCTCTGTCCAGCTTGCTATCTCGATCGGTACACGAAAGCGAGATTGCTCGACAGTCTCGGGTTGCATGTCGAGGCGGAGACTGCGCTTGGCGAACGTCTCTATGCGTTGCTCGCGCCACTGGAAGTTCCGTGGGCGCTCGAGCGGGCTCTGGTGGCAGAGAAACTGCAGCATTACCCAGCCGCTTCACGCGCTTACGCGTTGGTGGCTCGGGCGTGGTCGGGGGGCGACGGGCCTCAACGTGCGGTTGCCATGCAGGCCGCAACAAAAGCCGGACAGCTGGGCGGCGATCAGCCGCTCCCAGTGCGAGTAGGCAACTCGGATCGTTGATCGTTTCCGTTCGCCGCCGGCGCGATGAGCCGGCACCCTCGCCAGAGGAGTTTCTTCTCATGAAACGATTCTTCGCGGTCGTAGGCCTCGCGGCGTTCGTCGCCGCCTGCTCCGATTCGAACATGACGGCTCCGCCGTTGCGTGTCAGCCCCGGCGTTGCGTCGCATTCGCCCGGTGACCCGCCACCGCCTCCACTCAGCGGCGCCGATGGTTCACGGAGATCTGAGCGTCGGATTCAGCGATTTCGCGGCGAGCGTGCAGCCCGCGATCCCCTGCGACCACGATTTCCTCCTGAACTTTATCGTGGAGCTACCTCCAGGCCAACGGCAGTACCAACCAGGTCGTTCACCTGGACTTGACCGGAAGCACCGGCTGGCAAAATCGACCTCCACGACATCCAGAACGGTAAGATCACACTCAGGGGAGCATCTCGGACGGCTCATTTTCCTTCACGATTCAGGGCACCGAGGACCTCGAGCTGACTTCCGAAGGATTCTTCGCGCAAGTCACCGGCACGCTGACTAACCTGACGACCGGCGCAAAGTGTCAGGCTTCAGCCCAACTCAACGGCACGTTCGTACCAGAAGAAACAGGCAACTGAGAAACCGCCATCTGGGCGCGCGTGTGTACGCGAATCGAGAGCCGGGGCGAATCGCCCCGGCTCTCACCATTTCCGACTCGCCTCCGGGCCGAGAGACGATCGCTTGAACTCGCGCCAGTATCGCACCGTCTTGCCCGCGTGGAGGCGCGCATACTCCAGCACCGCCTCGCGCCAACCGTGTGACCGGCTGAATGCGATCAGTTCATCGATTCCGGAGGCGCCCTCGCGCGACGCGGACCGGAGCTGCGCCCAGGCGAGCGTCTCGCCCATCGTCACCACCACCTTTCGCAGGCGCGACAGCTTGCCATTCCAATGCGCCAGCGCGAGCCTGTCTTCCACGGGCTGAAGCTCGCGCAGCACGTACGAGCTTCGGCCGAAGCTTACCGGGGCGAGCAGGGCAGGCGAGATCGCCTGCATGCGCCACTGGATCTCGACCACGCGGTGCGCTTCTGATTTCCACGCCGGCTGCGGCACGCCGACGTACGGGGCCATCGCTGATGGACGGGCCTGCTTGATGTCCAGCAGAACGCGGCCGTCCTCGCCGCCGCGGCCGCGAACGAGGGCGACATATCGGCGAACGCCGAGGCTTCCCGTTCCAGCGATACGCGCGGCGACGTCGATCAAGCGGTAGAACTTCGCCTGGTCTTCGGTCTTGGCCACGGACTCGACGAATTCGGCCAGGTGTTGCGTCACGGCCGCGCGCTCTCGGGGCGCCAGAGCTTCAGCGCGCAGACCGTCGATGAGCAATCGACGACGGCCGTCCTCGATGACCGTCCGCCGGTCGAGCAAAGCACGCGAACTGCGTTCGCGTGCGCCGACGAGTAGGTCGCGGACCATGCCGCGCGCGGTGGCGCGCTCGACCCACCGTGTCTTGCCCGAGGCGAGAGAGTCGCAGTACGTCACGAGCAGTCCCTCGCTGAGCTCAGCGGTCTCCGGGGCGTCGAGTCGGAGCGCGCCGCCCGCCAGGCGTAGGCTCGCGAGCAGCCGGGTGAGGTCGGCGGTCGCCGGCGCCAAGGCGGCCTCGTCAAAATCGTTGAGGTCGAAGTAGACGAGCCGATTGTCTCCGAGGTAGCTCCCGAAGTTCTCGAGATGAAGGTCCCCGCATGCCCACACGGTTGGACTCTTCGGCAGACGCCCTGCGCGCTGCGCCCAGTCCTCCCAATACAAGTGCGCCGTGCCGCGGAAGAACACGAACGGATCGAGCCGCATCGCGCGGTACTTCCGCTCCAACCGCCGCGGATCGCGGCCGGCATTGAACGCGGCGATTCGCTCGGCGACTCCGGGCTGTTTCGATTTGGGCACGCGATACGTTGAATCGCTTGCCGCCGCCCTGTCGAGGCCCGTCGGCGCACTTGCGCCCGGCGAGGCACGAGCTGGGCGGGCGAACTGCAACTACTCAACGCCGAGACGCCGAGACGCGGAGACGCAGGAGGAAACGGCGCGGACCATCCAGCTCCGTCCCGCAACGAGGCGGATCTTTGGGGGACTGCCGCTCGGAAGGCCACTCTCAGCGTGGAGGCCACGTGACACATCGAAGCATCCCGAGCGGCCTTTCAATAAAAACATCCCGCTCGCGGCGCTGCGAACTTGGCCCCAGGGCTTTTCTCTGCGACTCTGCGCCTCCGCGACTCTGCGTTAAGTAGTTGCTGTCGCCTAAGCCGGCGCGAAGACGGGGGGGGGCCGCGCCTGTTGTACAGTGGCCCAGCAGCGGGACGTGCACGCGCGTAGGTTGGACGAAAGGCACCGACTCGTCCGCTCTCCCCGAGGACCCCATGCTCGTTCGTTTCCCCCTTGCCCTGACCGCGCCGCTGCTGGCGGTGGTCGTCTCGTCGGTCGCATTCGCTCAGCGCGGTGCATCGCACGTGTTGGATCGCGCGAACCTCGACACGACCTGCGCGCCGTGCGCGGACTTCTATGAATTCGCCAACGGGACGTGGCTCAAGAAGCACACGATCCCGCCCGACAAGACGAACCTCGGCAGCTTCGGCATGCTGGGCGACCAGAACCAGGAAGTCGTCCAGAAGATCGTGATCGACGACGCGAACCTGGTGAGCGATCGCGAGGCCAAGGCCGGGTCGAACGACTACAAGGTCGGCACGTTCTACCTGGCGTGCATGGACACGGTCGCGCTGGACAAGGCCGGGTTCAAGCCGATCAAGCCGAAGCTCGACCAGATCGAGGCCGCGAAGAGCACCGACGACATCGTGAAGCTCTTCGGGACGGCGGGTGGACGCGGCGGTGGCGGAGGAGGCGGAGGCCGAGGCGGCGGAGGGATCGCTCCGTTCTCGCTCGGTCCGGGAACGGATCCGCGCAACAGCAAGATCATCATTCTCTCCGCGAACCAGGGCGGTCTGACGCTCACTCGCGAGGACTACGTGCGGCCGGACGCGCGCGCGGATTCCACGCGCACCGAGTACGTCGCCCACGTCGCGCGGTCGCTCGAGCTGCTCGGTGAGGGAAGCGCACAGGCGGCGGCCGACGCGAAAACGATCTTCGCTCTCGAGACCAAGATCGCCAAGATCACGATCCCGCAGGCGGACATGCGCGACCCCGTCGCGACCTACCACAAGATGACCGTCGCGAGTTTTCAGCAGACCACGCCGCACCTGAACTGGATCCGATACCTCCAGCAGCACCACACGACGTACGCCGGCGACGTCAACGTGCGCGCGCCGGGCTTCTTCAAGGCGCTCGACTCGCTCATCGCGGCGACGCCGGTGGACGACTGGAAAGCGTATCTGCGGTGGCATGTCACGAACGGCGCCATGGGGTCCCTCAGCGCGCCGTTCCGCCACGAGGCATTTCGGTGGCAGCAGTTCTCGACGGGCGTGAAGGTCCAGCAAGCGCGCAACAAGCAGTGCGCCGCCGGAACCAACGGCGCGCTCGGTGAGGCGGTGGGTCAGGATTGGATCAAGCGGAACTTCTCGCCCGAGGCCAAGGCGCGCGCGGCGAAGATGGTCGACAACCTCGTCTCGGCGCTGCGCGACCGGATCAACGGACTGGATTGGATGAGCAGCGCGACGAAGGAACAGGCCGTCGGCAAGCTGAACGCGTTCCTGCGCAAGGTCGCGTACCCCGACACGTGGCGCGACTACACGACGCTTTCCGTCAAATCCGGCTCGTACTACGCCAACCAGCAGGCCGTCGCCGAGTGGAACGCGGCGCGCACGTGGGCGCGGCTGGGGAAGGCGCCGGATCGCAGCGAATGGAGCATGACGCCGCCGACGGTGAACGCGTCATACAGCTCGACGCTGAACCAGATCCAGTTCCCGGCTGGCATCCTCCAGCCGCCGTTCTTCGATCCCAACGCCGACGACGCGGTGAATTACGGCGCGCTCGGCGCCGTAATCGGCCACGAGATGACGCACGGCTTCGATGATTCCGGCCGGCAGTTCGACGCGGAAGGAAACCTTCGCGATTGGTGGACGCCGGAGGACGCGGCCAAGTACAAGGCCGCGGCCCAACTCGTCGTCGACCAGTTCAACGGCTACACCGTCGTCGACAGCGTGTCGCACGTGAACGGACGCCAGACGCTGGGCGAGAACATCGCCGACCTCGGCGGTCTGACCGTGGCGTACTACGCGATGGAGAAGGCGATCGCGGGCAGGCCGCACCCGAAGATCGACGGCTTCACGCCCGAGCAGCGTTTCTTCCTGGCGTGGGCGCAGATCTGGCGCGGGCTGTCGACCGAGAAGGCGCAACTGAATCAGATCAAGACCGACGCCCACTCGCCGGGCAAATGGCGCGTCGACGGGCCGTTGTCGAACATGCCCGAGTTCAAGGCGGCGTGGGGCTGCAAGGACGGCGACGCGATGGTCCGGCCCGACAACCTTCGCGCCAGGATTTGGTAAGGGCACCGACCAACGGGCTTGGTGGCGGCGTCGCGGGGAAGCGCTCAGCGCTTCCCCGCGCTCGTCAGGGCGAGCACCGCGTACGCCGTCGCGGCGTCGCTCATGAATTTGCCGATGTCGGTCTTCGGATCTCGCTGCTTGTTGAGCGACGACGCCGTCCACATGCCTGTGGCGCGGTCCTGGTGCTCGACCAGCCAGCCGATCGCGCGCGAGACGCGTGCGTCGGTTGCCCCGAGGCCCGCGCGTTGCAGCGCGTAGGCGACGAGGCCTGTCGCGTAGCCGTCGCTCACCGTATCGAGCGGCGTGTTGTCGCCGCGTTTGTACTGGCCGAGCGACGAGAGACTCCAACCGCCGTCCCCGTTCTGCTTGGCGCACAACGCGTCGACGATCGCCTGACGCTCCTCGGCAGAAAGAAGATCGGCGATTCCGCCAGATGCCCACAGCAGCATCGCGCGGTTCAGCAGCGGCTGCGTCGCCATTCCCTTTCGCAGATAGTCGCGCAACCGCTTGAGCCGTTCCTGGTTCTCGGCGGTCGATGCATACGCGCCGGGTTCCCGGCCGACGGCGATTGCCGCCAGCGCCGCGCCGAGGTACGGGCTGTCGTTCGCCTCCCACGGCTCGTTGTGGAAGTTGAGCCACGCCCAGCCGCCGCTCAGTTCACCGCTGCGGAATTGGAGCGCCCACATGTTGTCGAACGCCGTGCGCGCGTCGTCGCTTGGCTGGCCGACGTGGGCGTCGCGCGTCGCGAGTACGAGCGCATTCAACACCGATTCGGTTCCACGCGATTCGCTCGTCTTCGGGAGTCCGCGCGTCTGGTCGGGATAGAACGGCTCGACTTCTTTCCAGAGGCTCACGCGCTTGATCACGTCGTCGAGCATCCTCCGCTCGGCGCTCGACGGCTCGCTCTCGTGCAGCTCTCCGCGGAGTGCGGGCCGCGCGAGGGCAAACGGGAGCGCGGTGTGACACGAGACACAGGCGGTCTGATGATCGCGTGCGGCGGTCTGCCAGCCCGACCACCAAGTTTGTCTGGCGTCGAGGTAGGCCGCCGCGGCGCGCGCGTCCCACACCGTTTGCGCGCCGGCCGTCGCTGACGTGATGAGAAGACCAGAGATCAGTACGCAGCCTCTGTTCATCGTCGCGCTCCTTGCTGACTCACACATTTCTGCAACAGTGAAGCCCTCTGTAACCCTCTGCGCATGGAGCGAACGCTACACTGGCGGCGGAACTTCGCCAGCCGCGGCGCGGCCGGACAACCCGGGCGTCAGAATTTGGTAAGACGGGTCACGTTTCGCCCCGGAAAGCTCCCTCGGGGCTGGCGTCGGGGTTCATCTTACACTGACCTCCCTGTAGTTCTCCGACGCCAGCCCCACGTGCAGTGATCATTGCGCATTTTCGGCGAGCGCACTCGCTCGCCTCGACGTTCGTCGGTCTTCTCGCCATGAGCGGTTGCGGCAAGGCTTCCGGAACCGGCGTCCAACAACAGGGCCAGGCAGCGCCGCCGCCCGCGCAGGTCGGGATCGTCACGGTCTCGCCGGCGACTATCGCCGAGCCCTATGAGCTCGGCGCGCAGGTGCAGCCGTATCGACGCGTGGAGGTGCGGGCGCGCGTCGAAGGGATCATCGTCGAACGGCCGTTCACCGAGGGCGCAGTCGTCTCGAGAGGGCAGATCCTCTACAAGCTGGACCCGACCAGGTACGACGCCGCCTATCGAAGCGCCGCGGCGAGGCTCGACAATGCGAAGCGCACGGTGGCGCGGCTCGAGCCGCTCATCCCGAAGCATGCCGTCGCCCAGCAAGACGTGGACAATGCCCGCTCGGAGGTCGAGTCGGCGCAAGCCTCGGCCGACGCGGCGAAGAAAGACCTCGACGATTGCGTGGTTCGCGCCGAGATCAACGGGCAGGTCGGTCGCGCGCGGCTGGAGCTCGGTGCGCGTGTGAGCGGGCCCGGCGACCTGCTCACGACGATCGACGAGCTGGATCCCGTGTACGTGACGTTCCATGCGTCGTCGCAGCAGCTGGCGACGTGGGAACGCGATCCGCGCGCGGGCGCGCTGATCCGTCCCGGGAGCGCTCTCGCGGTGCGGGTGGTGCTTCCCGACAGCTCGCTGTTGCCGCGAACTGGACGACTCGACTTCATCGCGCCGTCGCTGGACTCGGCGAGCGGCACCGAGGAGTTCCGCGCGAAGTTCGCGAATCCCGACCGGCGGCTGCTTCCGGGACAGTTCGTGCGCGTGCGTCTCGAAGGCTTCACGCGCGCCGAAGCGTTGGCCGTACCGCAGCGGGCGATAATGCAAGGACTCGGACGGCAATTCGTGTACGTCGTCGGCGCCGGCGACACGGTCGTCGCGCGCGACGTACAGACCGGGCCGTGGACCGGGTCGCTCTGGATCATCGACTCGGGGTTGTCGGCGGGTGACCGCGTCGTCGTCGAGGGTACGCAGAAGGTGGCGCCGGGCCGCGTGGTGAAACCCGTGCCCGTCTCTGATAGCACGAAATCAGCCGCGAGCGCGACGACCCGATGACCGAGCCGCGCTACTTCTTCATCCGGCGTCCGATCTTTGGCGCCGTGATCTCGATCGTCATCACGCTGCTCGGGCTGTTCGCGATTCACCTGCTGCCGGTGACGCGGTATCCGCAGATCACGCCGCCCGCGGTGCGCATTCAGACGAACTATCCCGGCGCGTCGTCGGAGGACGCCGCGCAAGCGGTCGCCGCGCCGATCGAGGAGCAGCTCGCCGGTCTGCAAGGGATGATCTATTACGGGTCGTCGAACTCGAGCGACGGCTCGACGACGATCAACGTGACGTTCGACGTCGCGCGCAACCAGGATCTGGCCGCGGTCGACGTGCAGAACGCCGAGAAGTTGGCCGAGCCGCAGCTGCCGGACGCGGTGCGCACGAACGGCATCACGATCCTCAAGGCGAACACGGACATCCTCGCCGTGGTCGCGCTCCAGTCGAAGGATCCGCGCTACGACGCGACGTACCTGGCGAACTACATGAAGTTGTTCGTCGTCGACGAGTTGAAGCGAGTTCCCGGAGTCGGTGACGCGACGCCGTTTCCGGCGCGCGACTTCTCGATGCTGCTCCAGCTGGATCCGGACAAGATGGCGCAGCTCAGCCTCACGGTGAGCGACATCGCCGCCGCCGTCCGCGAACAGAACGCGACGAACCCCGCCGGGCGACTCGGCGCGGAACCGTCGCCGCCCGGGACGCAGCTCACGCTTCCGATCACGACGAACGGCCGGCTCCAGACGCCCGACGAGTTCAACGACATCGTGATCAGGGCGCGTCCCGACGGCTCCGTAATACGGTTACGGGACATCGGGCGTGCTACACTCGGTGCGCGAAGCTACGACCTCGAGGGGCGCCTCAACGGCGAACCGACGGCTTTCGTCCTGCTGTACATGCGCCCCGGCGCGAACGCGCTCGCCGTGAAGCAGGCGGTCGTGGACCGGTTGAGCGAGATGCAATCCGGTTTTCCACAAGGCGTGACGTGGGCGCTGCCGTTCGACACCACGCCGTTCGTGAGCGCGTCGATCCACGAAGTCACGATCACCCTCGTCGAGGCGATGATCCTCGTGACGCTCGTGGTGTTCCTCTTCCTCCAGAGTTGGCGCGCCACGCTGATCCCGATGCTCGCCGTGCCGGTGAGCGTCATCGGCACGTTCCTCGGGCTGCTCGCGTTCGGGATGTCGATCAACGTGCTGACGTTGTTCGGGCTCGTGCTGGCGATCGGCATCGTGGTGGACGACGCCATCGTCGTGATCGAGAACGTCGAACGCATCATGGCGAGCGAGGGGCTCGAGCCGCGGCTCGCCGCGGACAAGGCGATTCGCCAGGTGGGCAGCGCGCTGGTCGCGATCGTGCTCGTGCTCTGTTCGGTGTTCGTGCCCGTGGCGTTCATCGGCGGCGTGACCGGCGAGCTGTTCAAGCAGTTCGCGATGACGATCGTGATCGCCGTCGTGCTGTCAGGGGTCGTCGCGCTGACGCTGACGCCGGCGCTGTGCGCGCTGCTGCTCATTGAATCGGAAGCGACGCACACGACGGGCTTCTTCGGCTGGTTCAATCGCCTGTTCACGCGTGCCACGAACGGCTACGTCGGCGCGGTCGATTCGGTGATCCGCCGTCCGCCGATCTGGGTCGCCGTCTTTCTCGTGATCGTCGGGCTTGCCGGCGTTTTCTGGCGTCGGATCCCGACGGCCTTCATCCCGACGGAAGACAAGGGGTACATGGCGCTCTCGGTGCAGCTGCCCGACGCCGCGTCGCTTCAACGCACCGAGGCGACGGTCGCGTCGATCGAGAAGATCATCCGCGCCGAGCCGGCGGTGAAAAACATCGTCGCGCTCGTGGGGCTCGATCTTCTCACGCAGTCGAGCGCGACGAACGGTGCGACGGTGTTTCTCAACGTGAAGCCGTGGGACGAGCGTTCGCCGCACGACGCGCTCGATTCCATCGCCGCGCGCATCAACCGCAAGCTCTTCGCGCTCCCCGACGCGCAGGCGTTCGGGTTCAACCTGCCGGAGGTGCCGGGTCTCGGCATCACGGCGGGCGTCGAAATCAACCTGCAAAACCGCAACGGACAGGACATCCGCACGTTCGCGCAGCACGTCGCCGAGTTCCGTCAGGCGGTGAACCAGCTGCCGGCGGCGGGCGCGCTCAACACGACGTTCCGCGCCGCCGTGCCGCAGGTGTACGTGACCGTCGATCGCACGGCGGCGAAGGCGCGCGGCATCAACCTCACCGATCTGTTCGCGACGTTGCAGGCCAACCTCTCGTCGCTCTACATCAACGACTTCAACCTCCAGGGGAAGACGTACCGCGTGCAGGCGCAGGCGCAGCCGCAGTTCCGGCAGACGCCCGCCGACATCGGCAAGCTGTACGTGCGCGGCTCGAACAACACGATGGTTCCCGTGTCCGCGGTGACGACGACGAGCTTCCGCAGCGCGCCGACGGTCGTTCCCCGTTTCAATGGATTCACTTCAGCTCAGTTTACCGGGACGCCGAAGGCGGGGCACAGCACCGGCGAACTGCTGCACCAGGTGGACGACCTCATCGCGACCCAGTTCGCGTCGGCGGGGCTTGGCGTGTCCTACTCGGGTCAGTCGTTCCAGGAGCGCGCGTCGAGCGGCGATGCCGCGCTCGTGTTCGCGCTCGGTCTCGTGCTCGTGTTTCTCGTGCTCGCGGCGCAGTACGAAAGCTGGTCGGTGCCGTTCGCCGTGCTGTTCGGCGTGCCCTTCGGCGTCCTCGGCGCGCTGCTCGGCATCTGGATTCGCCGACAGCCGAACGACATCTATTTCCAGGTCGGGCTGATCACCGTCGTCGGCCTGGCGGCGAAGAACGCGATCCTGATCGTGGAATTCGCCAACGAGCTGCGCGCGCACGGCATGGGGATTCGGCAAGCGGCGGTGGAGGCGGCGCGCGAGCGGCTGCGGCCGATCCTCATGACGTCGTTCGCGTTCATCCTCGGCGTGCTGCCGCTGTTGCTGGCGAGCGGCGCGGGCGCTGTGAGCCGCCACTCGATCGGCACCGGCGTGTTCGCCGGAATGTTGTTCGCGACGACTGTCGGCATTTTCTTCATTCCGCTCTTCTTCCGCATCATACGTGGTCTGGCCGAGGGGCGAAGTCGCGCCCCGGCCGCGGAACCCGAAACAGTCGCCGCGGCGACGACGGAGCACGCATGACGCGTGCTCGCGTGTGGGTTCTCGCGGCTGCCGTTCTCGCCTCAGCGTGTCTCGCCGGGCCACGCTACGTGCCCGAGACCGTTGCCAGCTCCCAACAACGAATCGGTATTCCTCGCACGAGCGACTCGTCGCGCGCGTTCTTCGATTCGCTCGCCGCGGCGCGCCGGGCCGACACCGCGCGCATCGCGGCGGTGCCCGCGGTTCGGCGTATGGCGGCGGTCGACTCGCTCACGTCGCTCGCGTGGCTGGATTTGCTGCGCGACACGACGCTCGTGCGTCTCGTGAACGTCGCGCTCGAGCAGAATCGCGATCTGCGCGTCGCCGAGGCGCGGATCCGCGAGTTCCGCGCGGCGGTCGGTGTGGCGAAGGCGCCGCTCGTTCCGTCGCTCGCGTTGAACGGTTCCGAAAGCTCCAATCAAGTCGTCATCGGCTCATTTGCGCCGACCGCGTATCGCGCGGCGCGTCTCACCGCCGACGTCACTTGGGAACTCGACTTCTGGGGCCGGCTTCGCCGCGGCGTGCAGGCCGCATCGGCGGACCTCGGCGCGCAGGAAGCCACCGAACGCGCCGCCGTATTGTCGCTGGTGAGTGACGTGGCGTCGAGCTACCTCCAGCTCCTCGAGCTGGATCAGGAGCGACTCATCGCCGAGCGTACGCTCAGCTCGCGTCAGGCCACGCTCGACGTCGCGCGCGCCCGTTACTCGGAGGGGCTCACCTCTGAGCTCGACGTGCGCCAGTTCGAGGCGCAGGTAGCGGCTCCGGCGGTGACGCTCGCTCAGAGCGAACGCGCAACCGCCGTGACGGAGCACAACCTGAACGTCCTGCTCGGCCAAGGTCCGACGGCGATCCCTCGGCGCGGCTCGCTCACCGCGGCCGTCGAGGCGCTCGCGATTCCAGACTCGATTCCCGCCGGTCTGCTGGCACGGCGGCCGGATGTGCAACAGGCGGAACGCAACTTCGCCGCGGCGCACGCGCGCATCGGCATTGCCGACGCGGCGCGGCTGCCGACGGTCAGCATCGTCGGGTCGCTCGGGTCACAGGCCGGTGTGCCGAACAACGTATTCGCCGACAACACCCACGTGTATCAGTTGTTCGCCGGGGTTTCATTTCCCGTGTTCGACAACGGCCGGCTGTCGAACCAGTCCGCCGCGGCCCGCGCGCGCGCCGATCAGGCGAAGGCATCGTACGAGTCGACGGCGCTCAACGCGATCCGCGAAGCGAACGACGCGCTCGCCGGCGTACGCGCCGCGCGCGACGAGGTCGTCGCCCAGGCCGCCCAGGCGCGCGCACTGCGCCAGGCGCTGGCCCTCGCCGAGTCGCGTTACGACGCGGGGTTGTCGTCGTACCTCGATTTGCTCGACGCGCAGCGAAGTCTCTTCAGCGCGGAGCTGGCGCTGAGTCAGTCGCAGCTCGGAGAACTGACGGCGGCAGTGCAGCTGTACAAAGCGCTGGGCGGGACGTGGGGCGGCAGATAGAGACAGGTCTCAGTCTCTGGTCTCTGGTCTCAGGTCTCAGGTCTCAGGTCTCAGGTGACGTTCGAGGTCTGCCGCGATTGTGCGGACATCTCGGACGCGGGATCGAGCCCTGCCTCGAGCATGAGCCGAAGCTTGAGCTTTGAGCCCACAACGGCCGGTAGCTCATAGCTCCTGCTCAAGCTCCTGCTCGAGGCAGGGCTCCTCTGCCGATCCGAGATCTTCGCCGTGCGAGCTGGCGCCAGACGCTCAGCAAACGGGAGGCTTTATCGTCCCGGCTGGGACCTCGGCAACCGCTCGCCCTCCGCCCGACCTCAGATTCGAATTGATCGCGGTCAGCTCCGCCGTCACCTTCTGCCACGCCGCCACCGTCTTCGCCAAGTCCCGGCAGGTGGCGCCGAATGCAGCCAGCGCGGATGACGTCGGCGCCAAGTCGCCCAAGTCCTGCGTGTTGAGCTGCGCGACCATCGCACCGTTGAGCCCCTGGAAGTTCGGCGTGCCGCCCTGACCGCCGCGTCCTCGCCCGCGGCCACCACCGCCGACTCCGGCGATCGTGTCGAGCTGCGCGGCGAGCCGATTGACGACCGCCGCACCGTCTCCCGCGTGGTTGGCCGCGGCCCGAAGGGTGTCGCGCAGCGCCTGCGCCATCCGACGACCTTCGTATGCCGCGTTGATTCCTTGCAGGAGCTTCATCTGTAGCGCGTGCTGCGCGGCGATCGCCGCGACCGTTGCCGGCGAACGCGGATCGGGCTTGATCGCCACCGTCTGCGTGTAGCTCTTGCCGTCCACGGTCAGCTTGAGCGTGTACGTCCCCGGGATCGCGACCGGTCCCTCCGGCGACGCCGGCGTGAGCCCGGGGTTCGCGTTGATCTCGAACGAGTGAGTGAACGAGCTCGGCGAATCGTATCGCAGATCCCAGTTCGTTCGGTTGCCGCCGACGTTCGCAGGGAGCGGCTTGGGGTTTTCAATCCAGAAATTCGGTTCGGGCGGCCGGGCGGCTTCGGGCACGGGCGTGATCGCGGCGCTCGACATGTGTCGCACGACGCCTCCCGATGCGTCGAGCACGTCGAGGGTGATGTCGCCGTGCGGCGCTTGCGCGAGCCAGTAATCCACTTGAACGCCTTGGGCGGGGTTCAGCGCGTGCGGCACCTCGGGCGGGAAGGGCGTGTCCGCGCCGACGTTGCGGCGCGTGCGCACTACGTCGCCCGGCTTGAACAGGTGCGCGGCTTCGCTCACGACGTTCGACGAGACCTGGCGCAGCATCGAGTAGTCGTCGAGCGCCCAGAAGCCGCGCCCGTACGTCGAGACCACGAGGTCGTTGTCCTTGAGCGCGATGTCGCGGTACGACGTCGTCGGCAGGTCGAGCTGCAGCGGCTGCCAATGGTCGCCGTCGTCGAACGACACGTACATGTCGCTCTCCGTACCGGCGAACAGCAGCCCTCTTCGCAGCGGGTCGTTCCGCACGACGCGCGCGAAGCTCCCGCTCGGCTGGTTCGTCGCGAGGCCCTCGGCGATGCGCGTCCACGACTTGCCTGAATCGCGCGTGCGGAACACATACGGCGTGTAGTCGCCGAGCCGGTAGAGTCCGAGCACGGCGTACGCCTCGGCGGCGTCGAAGTGCGACGGCTCGACGCAGAGCACTTCGGCGCGCTGCACGTTGGGAATTCCGGGAATGCTCGCGTCGGACCACGTCTTGCCGGCGTCGTGCGTGACCTTGATCAGCCCATTGTTCGTGCCGACCCAGATCGTGCCCGTGCCGACGGTCGACGCGCGCATCGACTGAATCGCGCCGCCTACTGGTGGACCGCCGTTGGCCGGGCGGGGCGCGTCGGGGCGCACGGCGAGGTCGGGGCTGATGGACGTCCAGTGCGCGCCGCCGTCGATCGTCGTCCACACCGACTGGAAGGCGGCGATGAGCATGTGCTTGTTCCACGGCGCGAACACCAGCGGTTGGTCGCTCGTCGTGCGAAGCCGGCGCGACGCATCCTGCGACGGGCTCACGTTGATCCACTGCTCGCTGGGATACGAGATCTTGAGGATGCCGGAGCCGCTGGCATACACGGTGTTCGGGTCGAGCGGATCGGCGACGATCGTGCCCCACTCCCAACCGGAAACCGGATTCCAATCGAGCGGGGTGATCGCGCCGAGGTTGCCGCGGATGCGCGTGCGGATGGCGCCGGCGTCCTGCTGCGTGCCGTAGACCCAGTACGGAACCGAGTTGTCGACGGAGAGGTGGTAGATCTGCTCGGTCGACTGGTTGTACCACGAGCTCCACGTGCCGCCGCCGTCGAGCGAGACGATCGCGCCCTGGTCGTAGCCGAAGAGGATGCGCTGTCCGTTCGTCGGATCGATCCACATCTGCTGCGGGTCGTCGCCGCCGGGCGCGCCCTTGAAGCCGGTGAACGTCTTGCCGCCGTCGGTGGACTTGTAGCTCGCGGTGTTGATCGTGTAGACGACGTCCGGGTTCTGCGGGTCGACGTAGACGCCGCAGTTGTAGCCGCCCTGGCCGTTTCGAATTCTCTGATCGTCGGCGGCCATCTGGTGCCAGGTCGCGCCGCCGTCGTCGGAGCGGTACAGCCCCCAGTCGCCGATCACGAAGACGCGCTGCGCGTTCGTGTTGTTGGCCACCGCGACCCACATCTTGCCCGTGAGACGCGCGGGGAGGCCGCCGCCGGTGATCTCCTTCCACGTCGCCCCGCCGTCCGCGGACTTGAAGAGCTTCGTGCTCGTCGGTCCGGTCTGCGGGCCGCCTCGCCCACCGCCACCGCCGAATCCACCGGCGGGCGGGGTGGGCGACGTGTAGTGCGCGACGGTCGTCGCGAAGACGGTCATCGGCGTGTCGAACGCACGGGCGACCTTCTGCGCGCCGGTGCTGTCGTCGACGAACAGCGTCTGCGTCCACGTCGCGCCGCCATCAGTGCTCCGGTACACGCCGCGATCGCGGCTCTTCGCGTGGACGTTCCCCTGCGCGGCGAGGAGCACGACGTTCGGATCGTGGGGGTCCACCGACATCGACGGGATTTGCTTCGTCGCGTCGAGGCCGAGATGCCGCCAGGTGCGCCCGGCGTCGGTCGATTTGTAGACGCCGTTCCCTTCGTTGATCGAACCGCCGGTGATGATGTCGCCGGTGCCGACGTAGATCACGTTCGGATCCGAGGGTGCGACCTCGACCGATCCGATCGACGAAACGTCCTTGATCGCGTCGAAGATCGGGAACCACGTCTGGCCCGCGCTGGTCGTCTTCCACACGCCGGCGGCGGGCAGCCCGATGTAGAACACGCCCGGCTGCCCGATCGCGCCGCTCACCGCCGCGACGCGGCCCGCACGGAAAGGACCAAGGTTGCGCCACGAGAGCGCGGAATAGACTCGCGGGTCGATCGGGCCCGCCGACTGCGCGCGTAGCGCGAGCGGAGCGGCGAACGAGAGCGCGACAGCGACGGGGAGCGCCGAGCGCCGAAAGAGGCCGAACGTCTTGGGCATGGTGTTGGTTAGTCGATGCGGCACGATGGATCCGGGCGAATCATCAGCCACAATCCAAGAAGGAACAACAGGGTGAAGACGAGGATCACGTAGGCCCGCACGGCCAGCAGCCAGGTGCCGATCGCCGTGCCGGTGAGCACGAAGCCGAGCACCACGACGTGGCAGGGGCAGGTGAGAATGGCGAGCAGCGCACCGAGCTTGTTGCGCCCGCCCATCTCCCGCCGGAGTGCTCCGCGAAGGCGTGTCATGTGGAGTACGATAGAGCGCGCGATGCTCCGGGGACAAGGCAGGCCGCCCGCTGCGACGTAAGTAATTTGCGACGACGCCCCTTCCACGCTCGCCGGATGGTCCGCAGCTTAGGCGCACTCGATCCGCCCTGGCATGCACATCGGAATGAGCTTCGACTGGGTCCTGCTGCTGGCCGCGACCGTGCGGATGGCACTCGCGTTGGCGCTGACGCTTCCCATCGCGCGCGAGCGGGAGCTGCACGACATGAGCGCGGGTCTGCGCACGTTCCCGATCGTCGCACTCGGCTCGTGCGGTCTCGTGTTGTTGGCGAGCTCGGAGTTCCCGCCCGGGATCCATTCCCGTGATGTACGTGATTCAGGGATTGGTCACAGGGCGTCGGTTTCATCGGCGGAGGAGCGATTCTCAAGGCGAACGACCGCGTCCGCGGCACCGCGACCGCCGCGAGCATCTGGTCGACCGCCGCGATCGGAGCGTGTGTCGGACTCGGTCACGCCGAGATCGCGGTCGTGCTGGCCGTGTTCACGTATTTCACGCTGTGGGTCGTGAATCGCATGGAGGCCAGGCACATGATCCCGCCGACGCCGGAAGCATGGCGTGGTCCCGAACCGCCGCGCGGCCCGAGCACCGGGCCACGCGACGGCGACGTCTCCTGACGCTGCGCCCGACGCCTTAGAGCGAGTTGATGTCGACGGTGTGAAGAATGTTTCGCGGAAACCCTTCGCGCGCGACGCGCAGCATCGCCCGCCCGATCTGCTCCGTGGTCGTCACGTGGGTGGGAAAGAGACGGCCGAGCAGCGGCATCACCGGTGCCATCGTGACGTACACGGCGTTGTAGAGGCGCGTCCTCGACTTGATGCCGTGCAGCGGGCGAATGAGCCCCGGGCGGAACACGTAGGCGCGAAACGGGAGCTTGAAGAGCGCGTTCTCCGTTCGTCCGCGAACCCGCGCCCACATCGCGCCCGTTTCGCTCGACGACGCTCCCGCCGCCGACACGAACACGAACGTCATCGCCGGATTGATGCGCGCGAGCGTCGTCGCCACCGATAGCGTGAGGTCGTACGTGATGCGCGAGTATTGCTCTTCCGTCATCCCGACGGCCGACACGCCCAGGCAGAAGAAGCACGCGTCGAATCCCTGAAGCTCCTGCTCGATCCCTGACAGGTCGTGCAGGTTGGTCCAGACGAGATCGCGGAGTTTGGGGTCCTGCCGGCCGGTCGGCGTGCGGCCGAGGGTCAGCACGTGATCCACGCCGGGGTCGAGGAGACACTCGCGCAGAACGCCCTGGCCAATCATTCCTGTCGCACCGAACACGACGACTTTCATCTGAGGATCCTCGGCTCTAGGCTGACACCCGATCTTCTGCGAGTAACGGCCTGTGTCCAGCGGCCGATCGGCTACCGCTAACAGTACTCGGCCAACGGGTAACAGCTCGGCCAGCCATTCTCGGGCGGCCGATCGTCCGGGTCGGTCGGCTGTCCGCCGGCGGCGGCGACGCACCAACACCGTCGAGCGATCTTGCCGAGGCGTTGGATGAAATCGTGCTCCGGCAAGCTCAACTCGTCGCCGAGCAAAGCGATTTGGTCGAACGGTGTGCTGCGCTCGCCGGCACGACGCATCCTGTGGAGCGAGCGAAAAATCAAATTCGTGATACTTCGGCGATTCGGTTGCCCCGCGGGCGACTGAATTGGCGAGTCGATCCGACTGAGTGGGCGGTGCAACCGGTTACCCGAGCGTCGTGTCTGGTCCGTGGGCTGGGGCGACGGGTCGCCTGACCCAGACTCACGATGAACTGATCACCGCTTTGGGTTCAGCGTCTATTGCGACCGGTTCGCCGACCGATCGGTAAAGCCAGCTGTCTATCCGAACAAACGCGCGTGACGCGATCGGCAAATGGGCCTGGCCGGGCAGATCGGTCGCGAGGCCGGCTGAACAAGGTCCTTGAACGCGCAACTCGGGTCGGCGCGCACAATAGAAAAGTGCGGTGGCCGGACGGAAATGTCGGGTGACCGAAAAACGCACCGAAAACACTCGAGTCGCGGGTTGGGAGGTGGTAGGGGCTGGGGCGCCGCGGGAGGAATCATCAGCCTCTCTACTTGGGTAATAGCGCCGACCCCCGAAATGGCCTCAATCGCACCCTTCGGAAAACACCCGAAAATGTCAAGCGAGCGTCATGAATCGCGCTCGTTGGATCGCCAACCCCATGGATTCGCTCTTTAAATAACCGTCAATTTTCCCACGCGCTCGGCCGCGAATACGCGACTGCGCTCTCCGTGGTCTCCGGCCTGGCGAGGGCAGACCAGATAGTGCGCCCAACCGCGACGTCCTGCTAAACATCGAATCCACCACGTTTCTCCAAGCCCGGGGAAGCCGAATGACGCTCGCATGACACTTTCGGCGATTTTCGGTGAGGCCATTTCGGGGGTCGGCGCTATTACCCAAGTAGAGGGGCACGCGTCTCCGCATCGTTGTTTTTTGGGGGAGGGGGGCAGAACTGCTCGGCACACTCCGGCTTGACCGGCTGGTACGGGTGCCCGCATGATAGCCCCCATGCGCACCCTATCTCTCTCGATCGCTCTGCGATCCGCCGCCGCGTTGAGTTTGTTGGCCGGTCTCGGCGCAATGCCCACCGTCGCCGACGCCCAGCAGGCCGTTCCCGAGATCCGCTTCGACGCCAGCATCGACTTTCTCAAACTGCCCGCGAACATGTACCTCGGCGAAGTCGCCGGCGTGGCGATCGACGCGCGCAAGCACCTGTACGTGTTCTCGCGCACCGGCAGTCGCAGCACGCTGCACGGCGAGGCGGCGTCGCAGCTGTTCGAGTTCGGGCCCGACGGCGCGTTCATCCGCGAGATCGGCAAGGATCTCTACGGATTCGCCTTCGCGCACACCGTCCGCATCGACAAGAGCGGCAACCTCTGGGCGACGGACGAAGGCACGAACATGATCATGGAGTTCAACCCGGCCGGCCGCGTGCTGATGGTGCTCGGCCGCCGCGCCGAAGCGGTTGAGGCGCCGGTGGAGACCGCGCCGGGGACGGTGCCGCGGCCGGGATGGGGATCGTTCAATCGACCGACGGACGTCACGTGGAACGCGGCCGGCGACATCTTCGTCGCCGACGGCTACAACAACTCGCGCGTCGTGAAGATCGACAAGAACGGACGCTGGGTGAAAACGTGGGGCGAGCGCGGATCGGGGCAGGGACAGTTCAACATTCTGCATTCGATCGCCAGCGACGACCACGGCAACGTCTACGTCGCCGACCGCACGAACCGCCGCATCCAGGTGTTCGACTCGGATGGCAACTTTCAGCGACAGTTCAGCATCGACGTGCCGTACGATAGAACGCCCAACGTAATGTTGGGCGGCATGCCGTCGCCGAACTCGAATCCGCTCGCCGTCTCCGGCGCGCCGTGGGCGATCTGCATCACGCCGGGACCCAATCAGGTGCTCTACAGCGCCGACGCCGTGCCCGGGCGCATCTACAAACTCTCACTCGACGGAAAAGTCCTCGGCGTGCTCGGCGAGGCAGGGAAGGAGCCGAAGCAATTCGGCTGGATCCACGAGATCGCGTGCCCGTCCGAGAACGAGCTGTACGTGGCCGAGCTGCTCAATTGGCGCGTGCAGCGATTGACGCTGCATCCAACGGGCGGGAAGGCGGTCGACAGGTAGACTGGTAGACTGGTAGACCGGCGGACCGGTCAGTTCTTGACCGTAACGGTTGCCGTCCCGGTCTGACCCTCGCTGGTCGCCGTGATGGTGACGGTACCAGGCTTTTTTGCTTTGACCGTCATGTTGTACGTCCCCGGCGCCGGCATGAGCGTGACGATGCCATTCTCCGAGGCCGTCCATGTGACCACGCGGCCCGGACCAATGGGGGCGTTGGACGCATCTTTGAGCATCGCCTGCAGCACGACGTTTCCGTTTTTCGGAATCGACGGATTCGACGGCGAGACGGTGACCGTTGCCACGGGCGCGAGCACCTTGAAGGTGGCCTGGGCGGACTGACCGCCGAGTGTTGCGACGATGGTCGTCGAGCCGGCGGACACGCCGCTCACAAGGCCTGACTGCGACACGGTGGCGATGCCGGGGTTGCTCGAGCTCCAGCTGAAGCCCTGAGTCGGCAACGGATTCCCGTTCTTGTCCTTGGCGGTCGCGGTCAAGGTAGCAGTCTGACCCACGTACGCTGAATCCGGCGACGGCGTCAGGCTGATCGAAGCCGCGTTCACGGTGAGCGTCGCACTACCAGACTTCCCTCCGAGTGGCGCTGTCGCGGTGATGGTCGCTACCCCAACTCCAACTCCCGTCGCGGTCCCGGTCGGAGAAACGGTGGCGACGCTTGGGTTGCTCGACGTCCAGACGAACGCCTGTCCGGCGAGAACATGGCCCTGCGCGTCCTTCGCCGTGGCCGTGAACGGCGCGGTTTCGCCGGCGAGGATGGTCTTTGTCGCCGGCGCGACTGTGACCGTCGCGATCGGAACGACGACCGTGATCGTCGACGCGCCGCTCTTTCCTTCGCTGGTAGCCGTGATCGTGGCCTTGCCATCATTGGATGTCGCGGTGACGAGACCAGTCGGCGACACGGTCGCGACCGACGGGTTGTTCGTCGTCCACGCCACCGCTCTGCCGATGAGAACGCCACCGACCGAATCCTCGGTCAGCGCCGTCAACTGCACAGTTGCATTCGCCAACAGTGTGTCCTGTCCCGGTTGAACGACGACGACGCTCACGGGCACGGGCGCCGTCACCGTCACCGCCGACGTCCCGGTCTTGCCCTCGCTGGTCGCGGTGATCGTCGCGGTTCCGACTTTGACGCCGGTGACGACACCTCCCACGACGGTCGCCACCGCCGGGTTGCTCGAGGTCCAGGTGACGACGCGATTCGTCACGACCGTCCCGTTCTGGTCCTTTACAGTGGCCGCCAGTGTCGCCGTCAATCCGACGTGCATGCTCGCCGTCGCCGGCGACACCGTCACGCTTCCGACGGGGACGGGGATGACCGCGACGATAGTGGATCCGGACTTGCCTTCGCTCGTCGCCGTGATCGTGGCGTTGCCGAGGGCGACACCCGTCACGACGCCCGATGGCGAAACCGTGGCGAACACAGGATTGCTCGACGACCACGAGACCGGACGATCCATGACGATGCTGCCGTTCGCGTCTCGCACGATCGCATCGAGTTGCACGCTCGACCCGACGACGACCGATGGATCCTGCGGCTGAACCGCCACCGACCCGACCGCGACGTTCGTCGTCGTGACGTCCGCGCTACCGGTCTTGCCTTCGCTCGCCGCCGTGATCGTCGCGCTGCCTTTCGCGACGGCGGTCACCAGGCCTTGCGACGAGACTGCGGCCGCGGCGGGGTTGGAGCTGGACCACGATACCGTGCGTCCGTTCAGCACATTGCCGACGGCGTCCTCGAGCGTGGCGGTGAGCTGCGTCGTCTGTCCGACCGACATCGAGAGCGGACTCGGCGTCACCGTCACCGTAGCGACGGCGGCTCGCGAGACCGTGATCGTCGCGGTGCCGCTCTTGCCTTCGGCCGTCGCCGTGATCGTGGCGGCCCCGGTGCTGACAGCCGACGCCATCCCGTTTGCGTCGACCGTGGCGACGGCGGCGTTGCTGGTGCTCCAGGTGATGGCGCGGCCGGCGAGGGGATTCTGCGCCGCGTCATACATGACCGCGGAGAACTGCGTCCGCGCGCCCGGTGACGCGTCCACGTGCGGAGGTGTGACGACCACGCTCGTCACGGGCGTTTTCTCGACCGTGATCATCGCGATCCCCGACTTTCCGTTCACACTCGCCGAGATCTGCGTCGAGCCGGGGGCGACGCCGGTCACGATCCCATCGCTCGACACAGTAGCGATGTTCGGATTCTGGACCGACCAGAAGACGCCCGTCGCGGCGATCGAATTCCCGCTGGGATCCTGGACGAGCGCCTGAAGTGAAATCTGCGAACCGACCGTCACCGTCATCGACGGCGCGGTGATCGAGACCGACCCGACGTCGAGCGTGGTCACGACGTCTGTCGCCGCGCGAGCGCACGCCGCGACGGTCGCAGCCAAGATCCAAACCGTCGCGCGCCGCCCGGGCCCGCCGATCGGCGTGCGCGGCATCAGCGCCTTCATCCCGACGTATTCAAACGCCGAGCTCGGCATCACTGAACTGAGAGACGCGAATGTCGCCGAAGGCCGGACTCACCGGAAGAGACTTCTCCACAAGCTCTCTCCTGCTCCGAGGAATCCGTCGACTTCGCGAGTTTTATGCCGCTAGTCGTCCCGGCGTCATGGCGTCACCGTGACCAACGCGGTTCCCGCAGGGCCGGCGGAGGGGTTCGCGCCGCCGTCGAAACCGGAGCGCGCCGTGATCGTGACCGCGCCGGCTTTGAGGGCAGTCACCAATCCGGAGGCCGAGACCGTGGCGATCGTCGGATCGCTGGACGTCCAAGTGATCGTGCGCCCCGTGATGACCGTGCCGCCGTTCTTTGTCGTCGCCGTCAGCTGGACCGTGGGCGACTGTGCGAGGCTCAGCGTCGGGGCCGCGGGCGAGACCTGAACGTTCGTCACCGCAAGAATGACCTTGATCGCCGACGTATCAGCCTTCGTCTCCGACACCGCGACGACCTTCGCCGAACCGACGCTCTTGCCGGTCACCGTCGTCGATGCGCCGGACGCCGGTGCGACGGTTGCAACGGCACCGGGCGTGCTCGTCCAGGTCACCGCGCGGTCGGTGACCACGGTTCCCTTGACGTCCCTCACCGTGGCCGTGAGGACCTTCGTGCTCGCGGCGCCGGAGTTCGTGACTGAATCCACCGCGGGCGTGACCGTCACGGTTCCCACGGGCGCCTTCAGCGACACCAGCGTATTCGACCCGCTCTGCCCCTCGCTCGTCGCCGTCACCTGCGTCGGCCCGGCGGCCAGGCCGCTCACGAGTCCATTCGCATTCACGGTGGCCAACGACGTGTTGGTCACTTTCCACGTGACGACGCGCCCGGTGAGAATGCCGCCGATCGAATCCTTCGTGACCGCGGTCAGCTGCGTCGTGTAGCCGATGAACACCGTGTCCGGGGTCGGCGGCGTGATCGTCACGCTGGAGACAGGCACCGGATTCACCGTCAGCGTCGCCGTGCCCGATTTGCCTTCGCTCGTCGCGGTGATCGTCGCCGTGCCGACCGCCTTCGCGGTCGCCAGTCCGGTCGCGTCGACCGTCGCGACGTTCGTGTTGCTCGAGCCCCACGTCACGAGCCTGCCGGTGAGCGTATTTCCCTGCGCGTCCTTCGTCGTCGCGGCGAACTGCCTGGTCTGAGTCACGAGGACGGCCGCCGTCGGCGGCGCGACGGCGACAGACGCCACCGGCGTGTAGACGGTGATCGCCGACGTGCCGCTCTTGCCTTCACTGCTGGCGGTGATCGTTGCCGTGCCCAACGCCTTCGCGGTGACGAGTCCGGTCCCGTCGACCGTCGCCACGGTGGTGTTACTGGATGCCCAGCTCACGGCACGCCCGTTGAGCACGCTGCCGACGGAGTCTTCCGTGATCGCCGTGAGCTGTGCCGTCGTGCCGATCGGAATGCTATCCTTGCCGGGTTGCACGACCACGATCGCCACCGGCACAGGCGTCACCGTGATCGTGCTCGTGCCGCTCTTGCCCTCGCTCGTCGCGGTGATTGTCGCCGTCCCCGGCGCCCCGGCCGTGACAACGCCGGTTGCCCCGAGAGGCGGCGCAGCCGTCACTGTCGCCGCGGCTGTATTGCTCGAGCCCCACGTGACGACGCGGTCCGTGACTACGTTCCCGGCGGAATCCGTCACCGTCGTCGTCAGCGGGAAGGTCTGCGTCGACAGCAACGCCTTCGTCGCCGGTGAGACGACGACGGTCGCCACGGGAATCGCCGTCACACTGATCGTGGCGGTCCCGCTCTTCCCCTCGGCCGTTGCGGTGATCGTCGCCGAGCCGATCGCAACACCGGTGACGACTCCCGCGTTCACCGTCGCGATCGCGTTGTTGCTCGACGACCAGGTGATCGGGCGGTTCGTGACGACGTTGCCCAACGAATCCTTCACCGTCGCGGTGAGCGTCGCCGTCTTGCTCGTGCGAACGCTCACCGACGCCGGCGACAACGTCACGCTGGCCACGGGCACCTGGATCACGGTCACCGTCGTCGTGCCGGACTTTCCTTCGCTCGTCGCCGTGATGACCACAACACCGGGCCCAACGCCGGTCACGATCCCCGTCGCGGAGACGACGGCCTGGGTCGTGCTGCTCGACGACCAGGTCACGAGGCGGTCGGTGACGACGTTGCCGTTCACGTCGCGGACCGTGGCGCTGAGCTGAACGTTCGCACCCTGAACGATCGACGGGCCTTGCGGCTGTACGGTGACGGATCCGACGGCGACGTTCGAGATCGTCACGCCGGCGGTGCCGCTCTTTCCTTCGCTCGATGCGGTGATCGTCGTGCTTCCCGACGCAACGGCCGTGACCAATCCGGCCGCCGATACGGTAGCGGCGGCGGGATTCGAGCTGGCCCACGTGACGACGCGTCCGTTCACGACGCTGCCGCCGGCGTCCTTGAGGGTGGCGGTGAATTGCGTCGTTTGCCCGACCGTCATGGTGATCGGACTCGGCGTCACGGTCACCGTGGCGACGGCGGCCTGCGAGACCGAGATGGTCGCGGTGCCGTTCTTACCCTCCGACGTCGCGGTGATCGTCGCCGACCCCGTGCTCGCCGCGGTCATCATGCCGGTCGCGTCCACCGTCGCGACGGCGGCGTTGCTGGTGCTCCACGTGATGGCGCGCCCGCCGAGCGGATTCTGCGCCGCGTCGTACGCGGTGGCCGAGAGCTGAGCCTGAACGCCCGGCGCCGCGTCCACGTGCGGGGGCGTGACGACCACGCTCGCCACCGGCGTCTTCTCGACCGTGATCGTCGCGATCCCCGACTTGCCGTTGAGGCTCGCGGCGACCTGCGTCGATCCGAGCGCGACGCCCGTCACGACACCGGTACTGGAGACCGTCGCGATGCTGGGGTTCTGGACGGACCAGAAGACGTCCGTCGCGGCAATCGTCTTCCCGCCGGCATCCTGGACGAGCGCCTGAAGCGGAATCTGCGCGCCCACCGAGACCGTGGTCGTCGGCGGTGTGATCGACACGGACCCGACGTCGATCGTGGTCACGACGTCCCTTGCGACGACGCAGGCCGCCATGGCCGCCGTCGCGAT
Organism: uncultured Gemmatimonadaceae bacterium; assembly: GCA_963736315.1. Taxonomy (GTDB): domain Bacteria; phylum Gemmatimonadota; class Gemmatimonadetes; order Gemmatimonadales; family Gemmatimonadaceae; genus JAQBQB01. The sequence goes on from CAVTOB010000003.1 coordinate 2,410,213, forward strand.
CCAAACCGCGGCGCGCCGCACCCGAGGCGTCAGCAAACGCGACCCGTCACCTTCCCGACGTCGCTCCAACGCCGAGCTGCGACATCGATCAATTAGAGACGCTAGTTTCGCGGCCACGCGGAAGAGATTTCTGCAGCAAGCTCTCTCCTTCTCCGAGGGATCCGCCCACTCCGCGAAGGCTAATCTAACCTATGGCCGTCCCGTGTCGTAGCCGCCGGCGCGCCTCACGGGATCGCGAGACTGACGAGACCACCGATGCCGGCGCCAGTCGGCACGAGCGAGACGGAGACGCTCGTGCCGCGCACGCTGCCCGCGTAGCGCGCGGCGTCGATGGCGCTCAGCAGCGCGATCCCGCCGGCCGCGCCGAATCCCGGAATCGTGTACGGCCGCGTCTTGTGTGCCGTCGTGACGGAGTAGCTGTACTTGTTGCCGAACGGATCGCTCGCCGTTTGTGTGGTGGTGGACGTCGTCGTTTTTTCCATCATCGCGAAGCTCGCGGCGGCGGCGACGGCGGCGAGTGAGAGGATGCCGCGGATCGGACGCTTCGTGTAGAACTGACCGCCGCCCGGTACGACCACGCCCAGCCCGAACGCCTGTGACGCCGACATGTGTTGCGCGCGCAGCGCGTTCACGCGCGCGACCACCTGCGCGCGGTCGAGCGCCTCGGGCCGAATCCGCAGGTAACGCTCGTAGTCGTCCGCAGCCCCCTCGCGATGATTTTGCATCGACCGCACCAGCGCGCGGTTGTAGTAGGTGTCCGCGGAGGTGGAATCGATCCGCAGGACCGTGGTGAAGAACACCTCCGCGTCCGCCCACTGACCCTTGTCAGACGCGTCGACGCCGCGCTTGAAGGCCGTCCCTTCGATCGTGACCACCGTGTCGGGGCGGGGCGGCGCGATCGTCGCGACGTGCGACCGCACGTCGGCCGCCTCGGCGGCGTTCGGGGCGAGCGACAGGAAGCGGCAATACTCTTGCGCGGCGTTCGACATCGCGCCCGCGCTCTCGTACGCGCGTCCCAACTCGTACGCGAGATTCGGATCGCTCGGATCGAGTCCGGCGGCGCCGCGCAGTTGGCTGAGCGATGCCGTCGCGTCGCCGAGGATCGCGGACTGCCTCGCGCGCTGCGCCATTTCACGCGCGTCGCGGCGCTGAGCGTCGGTCGGCGACGACGATTGCGTCACGGCGTTCGTGCACGCGGATCGCATACGCACGGCGACCGGGCGCGATTTGAGTGTGAGCTTTTGAGGCGTCGAGCTTTGGCCTCGCAGCGCGAGCGGCGCCAGTATCGAGCCCAGAATGGGCAGCCAGAGTTTGCGCATCATCAGGGTGTCACCGTGATAACGGTTGCCACGGACGAAGTCACGTTGTCCAGAACGGCGGTCGCCGTGATCGACGCCGTCCCCGGGGCCTTCGCTGTTACGAGTCCAGTTGCTGAGTTCACCGTCGCGATCGTCGTGTCGGTGCTGGTCCATGTGATCGTCCGTCCGGCAATGACCGTGCTCGACGCGTCCAACAGCGTGGCCGTGAGCTGCACGGTCGGCGTGGTGGCCACGCTCAGCGTCGCCGTCGGCGGCGCGATCTGAACCGTCGCCACGGCCGGAATCACCTTCACCGTGGACGAGCCGGACTTCGTCTCCGCGGTCGCGACGATCGAAGGCGAGCCCGGGCTGACTCCGGTGACGGTGACCGTCGCACCGCTGCTCGGCGAGACCGACGCGAGGGACGGCTGCGTGCTCGCCCATGTGATCGTCCGGTCGGTCACGACCGTTCCCTTCACGTCCCTGACCGTGGCGGTCAACTGCTTGGTGATCCCGCCCGTCGTCACCGAATCCGATGACGGCGCGACGACCACGCTGCCCACCGGGGCGACCGTGGATATCAGCGTCACCGACCCGGTCTTGCCTTCGCTCGTCGCGGTGATGGTCGCCGTCCCCGCGGCCACGCCCGTCACGAGGCCCATCGCGTCGACGGTCGCGGCGGCCGTGTTGTCCGATTGCCACGTCACCACGCGACCGGTCAACGTTCCGCCGCCCGCGTCCTTCGTTACCGCCGAGAGTTGCGTCGTGTAGCCGATGAACACCGTATCGGGGCTCGGCGGCAGAACCGTGACACTCGCGACGGGAGCCTGGAGCACGACGATCGCCGACGTCCCGCTCTTGCCTTCACTGGTCGCGGTGATCGTCGCGCCGCCGGGTTTGAGCGCGGTCACCAGGCCGCTCGCCGAGACGCTCGCCGTCGTCGGGTCGCTCGAGCCCCACGTCACCACGCGGCCCGTCAGCGCGCCGCCGATCGAGTCCAGCGTGGCGGCTGTCAGTTGCGCGGTGGCGTTGACGACGAGCGTGTCCTGCGCCGGCTGAACCACGACCGTACTCACTGGAACGAGCGAGACGGTGATCGTGCTCGTGCCACTCTTCGTTTCGCTCGTTGCCGTGATCGTCGCGGTGCCCGGCGCGACGGCGGTGACCAACCCGGTCGACGACACCGTGGCCACGAGGGTGTTGTTCGAGCCCCACGTGACGACGCGATCCGTCACGACGGTGCCGACGCTGTCTTTCACAGTCGCCGTGAGAGAAACCGTCTGTGTGACGAGCAGAGCCTTGCTCGGCGGCGCCACCGTCACGCTGCCGACGGGAATCTTCGTGACCGTGATCGTCGACGTCCCGCTCTTGCCCTCACTGGTGGCGGTGATCGTCGCCGATCCCAGCGCGACCCCTGTCACCAGGCCGTTCGCATTCACGGTCGCGACCGTTTGGTCGCTCGAACCCCACGTCACCGCGCGACCCGTCAGCACGCCGCCGACCGAGTCCTCGGTGACGGCCGCCAACTGCGTGGTGCCCGTGATGCGGATGCCGGCGCTCGCCGGCTGAACGACGACGATGCCGACCGGCACGGGCGACACGGTGATCGTGCTCGTGCCGCTCTTCGTCTCGCTCGTCGCCGTGATCGTCGCCGTGCCCGGCGCCACCGCGTTGACCACGCCAGCCGCCGAGACGGTGGCGACGGCGGTGTTGTTCGAGCCCCACGTCACCACACGATCCGTCACGACGTTGCCGGCGGTGTCTCTCACGGTGGCAGCGAGGGTGAAGGTCTGTGTGACGAGCATCGCCTTCGTTGGCGGCGCCACCGTCACGCTGCCGACGGGAATCTTCGTCACCGTGATCACCGACGCCCCGCTCTTGCCCTCGCTCGTTGCCGTGATCGTCGCCGTTCCCGCCGCCACGCCGGTCACGAGACCGGTGGAGCTCACCGTCGCCACAGTCGGATCGCTCGAGCCCCACGTCACGACGCGACCGGCCAGCACGCCCCCGATCGAATCCTTCGTCGTCGCGGTCAACTGCGTTGTGGCCGTAACGCGAATGCCGGCGCTCGCGGGTGAAACGACGACGGAGGCGACCGGAACGAGCGAGACCGTGATCGTGCTCGTGCCGCTCTTCGTCTCGCTCGTCGCCGTGATCGTCGCGGTGCCCGGCGCGACCGCCGTCACCAATCCCGTCGACGACACCGTGGCGACCGAGGTGTTGGTCGAGCCCCATGTGACGACGCGATCCGTCACGACGGTGCCGACGCTGTCCGTGACCGTGGCCACGAGCGCGGCGTTTTGAGTGACGAGTAGCGTTTTGCTCGGCGGCGCCACCGTCACACTGCCGACGGGAATCTTCGAGACCGCGATCGTCGACGTCCCGTTCTTGCCCTCGCTGGTGGCGGTGATCGTCGTCGATCCCAGCGCGACGCCGGTCACGAGACCGTTCGCGTTCACGGTCGCGACCGTCGGGTCGCTCGAACCCCACGTCACGACGCGACCGGTCAACACGCCGCCGGCCGAGTCTTTGGTGACGGCCGTCAACTGCGTGGTGCCGGTGATGCGGACGCCGGCGCTCGGGGGTGAAACCACAACGGTGCTCACCGGAACGAGCGACACGGTGATCGTGCTCGTGCCGCTCTTCGTCTCGCTGGTCGCCGTGATCGTCGCCGTGCCCGGCGCGACCGCCGTCACGACGCCGGCCGTCGACACCGTCGCGACGGCGGTGTTGCTCGATCCCCACGTGACGACGCGATCCGTGACGACCGTGCCAACGGTGTCTCTGACGGTGGCGGTGAGGCCGAAGGTCTGCGTGACGAGCATCGCCTTCGTTGGCGGCGCCACCGTCACACTGCCGACAGGAATCTTCGACACCGTGATCGCCGACGTCCCGCTCTTGCCCTCGCTCGTTGCCGTGATCGTCGCCGTGCCGGCCGCGATGCCCGTCACCAGACCGGTCGCGTTCACGCTCGCGACCGTTGGGTCGCTCGAGCCCCACGTCACGAGGCGACCGGTCAGCAAGCCGCCGATCGAATCCCTCGTCGTCGCGGTCAGCTGCGTCGTGGCGGTAACGCGAACGCCGGCGCTCGGCGGCGTCACGGCGACCGTGCTCACCGGAACGAGCGATACGGTGATCGTGCTCGTGCCGCTCTTCGTCTCGCTGGTCGCCGTGATCGTCGCGGTGCCCGGTGCTACCGCGGTCACCACGCCGGCCGACGACACCGTCGCGACGGCCGTGTTGCTCGAGCCCCACGTGACGACACGATCCGTCACGACGGTGCCGAGGCTGTCCTTCACCGTCGGCGTGAGCGCGACGGTCTGCGTGACGAGAAGCGCTTTGCTCGGCGGTGCCAGGGTCACGCTGCCGACGGGAACCTTCGCCACCAACACCGTCGACGTGCCGTTCTTGCCCTCGCTCGTCGCCGTGATCGTAGAAGAGCCGAGTTTGAGCGCGGTGACGAGGCCCGCCGGCGAGACGCTCGCCGTCGTCGGATCGCTCGAGCCCCACGTCACCACGCGGCCCGTCAGCACACCGCCGATGGAGTCTTCGGTCACGGCCGCGAACTGCCGTGAGGTGCCGATGGTGAGGCTGTCATGCCCGGGCTGAACGACGACGATGCCGACTGGAACCGGCGACACGGTGATCGTGCTCGTGCCGCTCTTCGTTTCGCTCGTCGCCGTGATGATGGCCGTGCCCGGCGCGACGGCGGTCACCACGCCGAGGGCCGACACCGTCGCGACTGGAGTGTTGTTCGAGCTCCACGACACGGGCCGATCGGTCACGACGTTGCCGACGCTGTCCTTCACGGTCGGCGTGAGGGCAAAGGTCTGCGTGACGAGCATCGCCTTGGCCGGAGGCGCCACCGTCACGCTGGCGACGGGAATCTTCGTCACGGTGACCAACGAAATCCCGCTCTTGCCTTCGCTCGTCGCCGTGATCGTGGATGCGCCGATTTTGAGCGCGGTGATCACGCCGGATGACGAAACGCTCACTGTCGTGGCGTCGCTCGAACCCCACGTCACGACGCGCCCCGTCAATACGCCGCCGATCGAGTCCTTGGTGACGGCCGCCAGCTGCGCCGTGGCGGTGAGCGTGATGGTCGCCGGACTTGGCTGAACGACGACGGAGCTGACGGGAACGAGCCCGACGGTGATCGTGCTCGTGCCGCTCTTCGTCTCGCTGGTCGCCGTGATGTCCGCGGTGCCCGGCGCGACGGCCGTCACCACACCGGTCGCCGACACCGTCGCGACGGCCGTGTTGCTCGAGCCCCACGCCACGACGCGATCGGTCACCACATTGCCGACGCTATCCTTGACCGTCGCCGCGAGGGCGAGAGTCTGCGTGACCAACATGCTCTTGGTCGCGGGAGACACGGCAACCGTGCCGACGGGAATTTTCGTGACCGTGACCGTCGCCGTACCGCTCTTGCCCTCGCTCGTCGCGGTGATCGTCGCCGTTCCCGGAGCCACGCCCGTCACGACGCCGGCCGATGTCACCGTCGCCACCGCCGCGCTGCTCGACGTCCACGTTATGACGCGATCGGTGACGATCACGCCGCCGGTGTCTTTGACCGTCGGCGCCAGCGTCAGCGTCGCGGTGACGCGGATGCCCGGCGTCGGCGGCGAGAGCACCACGCTGGCGACCGGCACCGGGGTGACCGTGACCAACGTGGTGCCCGACTTGCCTTCGCTCGTCGCCGTCATCACGACCGTTCCCGGAGTGACACCGGCCACGAGGCCGGTCGACGAGACGGTCGCGATGGCCGCGGTGCTCGACGACCAGGTGACGACGCGATCGGTGACCACGTTGCCGCTCACGTCGAGCACCGTCGCATTCAGCTGAATGGTCGATCGGGCGACGATCGACGATCCCTGCGGCAGGATGCTGACCGATCCCACCGCGACGTTGGAAATCGTCAGCTCCGCGGACCCGCTCTTGCCGTCGCTCGTCGCCGTGATCGTCGCGCTGCCCGCTGCGACCGCCGTGACGACGCCTTGTGCCGAGACGGTCGCGATCGCGGTGTTCGAGCTCGCCCACGCCACCGCGGGTCCGGTAACGACGTTGCCCGAGGCGTCCTTCAGGGTCGCGGCGAGCTGCGTCGTTTGACCGACCGACATCGAGAGGGGCGCCGGCGTCACCGTCACCGTGGCCACGGCCGCCTGCCCGACGTTGACTGTCGCGATGCCGGTCTTTCCCTCCGACGTCGCCGTGATCGTGGCGGAACCCTGGCCGACGGCGATCATCAAACCGCCGGCGTCCACCGTCGCGACGCCCGCGTTGCTCGTGCTCCATGCGATGGCGCGATTGCTGAGCGCATTCTGCGCGGCGTCGTAAGCGATCGCGCTGAACTGCGCCTGCCCGTTCGGCGCCACGTCGACGTGCGGCGGCGTCACGACGACGCTCGCCACCGGGGCCTTCTGCACCGTGATCGTCGCGATGCCGGACTTCCCGTTCACGTTCGCCGCGACCTCCGTCGATCCGATCGCCATCCCCGTCACCACGCCGGCGCTGGAGATCGACGCGATCGTCGGATTCTGAACCGACCAGAAGACGCCGGCTCCGGTGATCGGCTTCCCGGACGCGTCGTGCACCACCGCCTGCAGCGGTATTTGCGATCCGACCGCCACAGTCGTCGTCGGCGGGGTGACCGAGACCGAGGCGACGTCGATGGTCGGTATCACTTCAGTGGTCAAGGCGCACGCGGCGACCGTGACCAGGCCAGCCCACGACGCGGCCCGCCGAGCCGCGGGCGTCAGAAAACGCTGATGCCAACGGACCGGCCGGGGCATCGTCATCCTAAGGAGTGACCGTGATGGCGGCCTTCACGGCCGAGGACACGCCGTCGAAGACGGCAGTCGCCGTGATCTGCGCGAGGCCAACGCTTTTCGCCGTCACGAGACCGGTAGCGGGGTCGACGGTTGCCACGGCCGTGTTGCTCGACGTCCATTGGATCGTGCGTCCCGGCACGACGACGCTGCACGCCGAAGGGCCGTTGCAATTCGCCGTGAGTTGCACGGTCTGAGCGCCAGACGCGCTGAGGGTCTTGAGCGCCGGAGTGATCTGCACCGACGTAACGGTGGTAACCACGTTCACCGTCGCCGTATCGGCCTTCGTCTCGGCCGTGGCGATGATCTTCGCCTGACCCTTGCTCTTTCCATCGACGGTGATCGTTGCTCCGGAGTTCGGCGAGACGGTAGCCACCGATCCCGGCGTGGCCACCCACGTGATGGGTCGGTCTGTTACGACCGTTCCCTTCACGTCTCTGACGGTGGCGGTGGCTTGAGTCGAGCCGGCGGGCGTGTTCGCCGTATTCACGGAGTCGTCGGCGGCCACGACGACGACGCTTCCCACGGGCGCCTTCATGGAGACCATCGTCACCGAGGCGGTCTTACCCTCACTCGTCGCCGTGATGGTCGTCGAGCCCGCGGCGACACCTGCAACGAGGCCGGTTGCGTCGACGGTCGCGATCGCCGTGTTGTTCGAGTGCCAGGCCACAGCGCGGCCGTTGAGCACTCCGCCGTCCGAGTCCTTCATGATCGCGGTGAGCTGCGCCGTGTAGCCGATGAACACCGTGTCCGGGCTTGGCGGCAGAATGGTGACGCTCGCGACCGGCACCGGGAGCACCGTGACGGACGTAGTCCCTGATTTGCCCTCGCTCGTCGCGGTGATCGTCACCGATCCGGAACCCACACCCGTCACGACGCCGGACGCCGATACGGTGGCCACTGGCGCGCTGCTCGTCGTCCACGTCACGACGCGATCGGTGACGACGACGCCGTTGACGTCGCGCACCGTGGCGCTGAGCTGCACGTTCGCGCCTTGCATGATCGTCGGGCTTTGCGGCTGCACGACGACCGATCCGACCGCGACGTTCGAGATCGTCACCGCGGCCGTGCCGTTCTTGCCTTCGCTCGTCGCCGTGATCGTCGCCGCGCCCGCCGCGACCCCGGTGACCACACCCGACGAGGAGACCGTCGCGACGGCGGCGTTCGAGCTCGACCACGTCACGGCGCGCCCGTTCAGCACGTTCCCTGACGCGTCCTTCAGCGCCGCCGTGAGTTGCGTCGTCTGACCGACCGACATCGACAACGGCGTTGGCGTCACGGTCACCGTGGCGACGGCCGCTTGCGAAACGCTGACGGTCGCGACGCCGCTCTTTCCTTCCGACGTGGCGGTGATGGTCGCCGAGCCCTGGCCGACCGCCGTCATGTTTCCACTCGCGTCCACGGCGGCGACCGCCCCGTTGCTCGTGCTCCACGTGATCGTGCGGCCGCTGAGGGGATTCTGCGCGGCATCATAGGCGATCGCGGTGAACTGCGCCTTGCCGCCGGGGGCCGCGTCGACGTGCGGCGGCGTGACCACGACGCTTGCCACGGGCGTCTTCTCGACGGTGATGGTCGCAATGCCCGACTTCCCGTTCGCGCTCGCCGCGACCTGCGTCGACCCGAGCCCGACGCCGGTCACGACGCCCGCGCTGGAGACCGTCGCGACGTTCGGGTCCTGGACGGACCAGAAGACGTCCGTCGCGGTGACCGTCTTGCCGCTTTGATCCTGGACGAGCGCTTGAAGGGGGATCTGCGCGCCGATCGACACCGTTGTCGTCGGCGGCGTGATCGACACCGACGCGACGGTGCCCGTGGTCACGTCCGCGGCGCCGCCGGCGCACGCGGCCGCCACCGAAACCGCGATCCACGCCGCTACGCGCCGGGCTCGCTTCCAAGGCATCAGAGAACGCTCATGCCTTGCCATGATCGTCACGTGCCGGGCGGTTCGACGTACACGGGTCGCGAGCGATTCGCGCGAGAACCGTCGCCCAGCTGGCCGTCGAGATTGTAGCCCCAGCAGAACGCGTCGCCCGAGGGTGTGGTGGCGCAGGTGTGCGAGCCGAACGCGCGGATCGCCGCGAACGAGTGGTCGCCCACGACGCGGACCGGCTCCGCCGAATCCTGCGTGCCCCCGCCGTCGCCCAATTGGCCGTAGTTGTCGCGGCCCCAACAGAACGCCTCGCCGTCGCCCGTGAGCGCGCACGTGTGGAGCGCGCCCGTCGCGATGGCGACGAATCGAAGCGACGTCTTCACCGCGGTGGGAACTTCGCGGCTCGAGCGAGTGCCGTCGCCCAATTGGCCGCCGTAGTTGTTTCCCCAGCAGTACGCCTCGCCGCGCGGCGTGATGCCGCAGGCATGCGTCGCTCCCGCCGAGATCGACCGGAACGTCAGCCCGCCGGCCACGAGAACCGGCGTGCGGCGGTCGGTGATCGATCCGTCGCCCAGTTGCCCATTGGCGTTCTCGCCCCAGCAAAAGGCGCGGCCGCCCTCGAGCGCACAGGTGAAATTCCACCCGAGAGAGAGCGAGGAGTAGCGATGATCGCCGGCCACCAGCGACGGCGTGCTCAACTCAGTCGTCATCGTCTCGGTGCCGAGCTGACCATGCGAATTCGAGCCCCAGCACAGCGCCTCGCCCTGGCTGTCGAGCGCGCAGCTGTGCGCCGCTCCGACGTCGACCGTGGCGAACATTCGCGCGTCGGCGACGCGCATCGGCGCCTGGTGCGCCATCGTTGACCGGTCGCCAAGCTGGCCGCGTTCGTTCTCACCCCAGCACCAAGCCGCCCCGCCGCGCGCGATGGCGCAGCTGTGCGACAGCCCCGCCGCGATGGCGATGAAGCGAACGTCCCCGGCGACTGCCAGCGGCGTCGCGACGGAGTTCGCGCCGCCCGCGCCGAGCTGCCCGCGGTCGTTCCCGCCCCAACAGTACGCTCGTCCCTCGGCGTTGAGCATGCACGAATGCAAGCCGCCCGCGGCCACCGTCACGCGTGACGCGATCGGCGCCGGAATTGGCGCGACGGGAATCGGGACCGGCGCGGGAGTCGGCTTTTCGGGAGCCGGCTTTTCAGCCACCCGCTCCGGCGCCGCGGCCTTGCTCGATGAATTGCCTTGAGTCTTCGTGTCCTTCTTCGAGTCCGCCTTCGAATTCGTTTTCGCCGCGGCGTTGCGAGCCGACGTTTCCTCGCTCGGTTTGTTGGCCTTGCCGTCAGCCGGCTTCGTGGTCTCGACGGACTGCTGCGTCACCGGGAGGCGCGTCGGCGGCGGCGACTTTCGTGATTCGGGCAGGTCGGGCGGCAGGCGCGTTGAAGAGGCAACGCTCGCCGCGGGACCGACCTGCCGAGCCGTTGCTGCCGGTTCTGGCGCCGGGTTCGCCGCGCTGGGTCGCGTCGCCGGCAGCGTCTTCCCCGCCGAGTCGTTCACGACGAAACCGCCGGAGACCAAAACCGGCGCGCGGTGCGCGTCATTCGACCGCCCCTGCAAGTTTGCCGCTACCACCACGAGCGTGATCACGGCCGCGACGCCGCCCAGCGCCAGGACCCACTTCCGGCTCGTCCCGGAGGCCGGTTCTTCGTCTTGAGCATCGAGATCCGCGGCCAGCGAGGAAAACGCGGCCGAGCCGATGAACGACGGCTCGTGCGCGCCGCGCGACGGCGGCATCGACGCCGGGCCTAGCTCGACGAATGGAACGTTCGGTCGCGGCGGCGCGACGTTCACCGGCGGCGTCGGCGCGGACCGTTGGGCCGGCACGATCGCCGGCAGCGGCATGGGCGGGCGTGGGGCGAGCGGCTCGGCGGCCACCGGCAAGTCAGAGCGAGGCGGGCTGCCGACAGGGCGGGTGAATCGCACCGTATCCGCGCTCAACGGCGGCCGGCGCGTCGTGCGACGTGGAATTATCGCGCCGTCGAGCGCCTCGATCATCTCCGCCGCGCTCTGCCAACGCATCGCCGGATTCTTTTCGATCGCGACGGCAATGGCGTCGCCGAGCGAATCGGGCACGTCGTCCCGCAAGTCGCGAACGTCCGGCAACTGCTCGTAGCGCTGGCGGTAGAGTATCGCGTAAAGGCTTTCACCTTCCCACGGACGATGACCGGTCAGCATCTCCCACGCGACGAGACCCAGGCTGTAGATGTCGCCGCGCGCGTCGAGCGACGCGCCCTCGATCTGTTCGGGCGGCATGTAGGCGGGCGTCCCGATCGCCACGCCGGCCATGGTGAGCTGCGAATCGCCGGTCATCGAGCGCGCGAGCCCGAAGTCCGCCAGCAACGGCCGGTCCTCGGGGTCGACAAAAACGTTTTCCGGCTTCACGTCGCGGTGAACGATGCCCATCGCGTGCGCGGCCCCGAGCGCGCGAGCGATGTCCCGCGTGAACCGCTCGGCCCGGTCGGGGTCCAGCCGCCCGGCGTCGCGAATCCGCTCCTTGAGCGTGTGCCCCGGCACGTGCGCCATCACGATCGCCAGTCCGGCGTCGCCCAGCTCCAACACGTCGCGCACGCGCACGATGTTCGGATGCACGAGCCGCTCGAGGAATCGCGCCTCGCGCGCGAAGCGGCCCATGGCCTCCTCGTCGCCGAGATACTTCGAGCGAATGAGCTTGATCGCGACTTCGGCGTCGGTCCCGCGCTCGCGCGCGAGATACACGACCGACGTGCCGCCGTGGCCGATCTCGCGAATGATCTCGTACGACGGCTCGAGAGCCGACAGTCCGGGTGAGACGCGCTCGGAAGTCATCGATCGCGATGCGAGTGAACGGCTTCGACGTCCATTCGGGATCGCCGCGCTACCGCGACCTGAAGCGGAGGACGACCTCGCCGAGCTCGACACGGTCGCCGTCGGCGAGCGGGCGTTCGATCGAACTGTCCGGCAGACGCTCGTCGTTCACGACGACCGGATTCGTGCGCGACAGGTTCGTCACCGCCCAGCGGCCATTCGAGTATGCGAATTTCGCGTGTCGGCGGCTCACCGTATCCGAGTGGAGCGCGACGGTCTGCGGCGTCCGACCGGCCTCGCGGCCAAGGATCAGCTCGGCCGGTTCGCCCGGCGAGCGGACGAACCTGATTTCGCGGTGCTTCGGCTCGCCCGAGAGGACCTCGAGACGTCCGGGCAGAATCTGGATCGGCTCCTCGCCCGGACGGAGAAACCGGACCGTCTCCGAGTTCGCGCCGCGCGCGGCCGGTTCGTCGAAGTCAACGAGCCGCGCGTCGTCGAACACGGTCCGTTCGCGCGCTGCCCGCGAGGAGCTCGCCACCGACACGGGCGACGGCGAGATCACGGGTGCCCCGATCACCGGCTCGACGCCATTGACCGGTCGTGGAATCACGAACAACGGCGGCACCTCGCGCACGCGGTCTTCCCGGCTTTGGAACCAGGCGCGCGCGAGGACTATCCCTCCGGCTGCGAGCGCGGATACGAGAAGGCCGACGACGATTGCACCGAACATGACTTCCGACTGCTCCGGAGAAAAAACGGCGACGCCAACTCAACTATAGTGAGATACACATCCGCCAAGGCTGCGTCCACCCTCTGACGCGAACTCAACGGTCGCACGTCTTGTGCCTTGTAACAACGTGATACACCGCACATTGCGCTGCTCCGAGCCAGGGGCTGAACCGGTGGATTTGGGGCATCGGTCACCGGGACCTGTGGTGCCGCCGAACGAACCGCGCTATACTCGGCGGCGATCCTCAAATCGGGAGCCCGCCATGTCCGTCTCGCGTCGTTCGTTCGTCGCCAGTCTCGGGGCAGGGACCGCCGGTCTGCTCACGGCACCACTCATTCGGTGGCACGGCCACGAGGCGCTTCTGGCCCAAGGCCAGCCGGAACGCCGCTCCGACCGGTTGCTCGCATCGGCCCCGGGAATGATCCGGATCGATAGCAACGAGAACCCGAACGGCCCCGGGCGTCGCGCGCTCGAAGCCGTATCGAACGCGTTCGGTCACGCCAATCGATACCCGGTGAAGGAAGAGGATGACGCCGTCGCGATGATCGCCAAAGCGCGCGGCGTAGCACCGTCGAACATCATCCTCGGCTGCGGATCAGGTGAGCTGTTGCGCGCCGCTGTCTTGGCGTTCACCGGCGCCGACCGAGCCCTCGTCGCTCCCGAGCCCACCTTCGAGGCGCCGGCCAATTTCGCGCGCTTCCTCAAGCACCCGGTGGCGGCGCCGCCGGTGGACTCAAAGCTCAGGCTCGACCTCGACGCGATCGTCGCCGCGTCGCGCGGCGCGGGGCTCGTCTACTTCTGCAACCCGAACAATCCGACGGCCAGCGTTCACGGGGGCGACGACGTCGCCTCGTTCGTCGACGCGGTGAACCGCGCCTCGCCCGACACGGTCATCCTCATCGACGAGGCGTACCACGAGTACGTCGCCGACAAGTCGTACCGCACGGCGATTCCCATCGCGATGGCCAATCCGCGCGTCGTCGTCACGAGAACGTTCTCGAAAGTCTTCGGCATGGCGGGGCTGCGGGCGGGCTACGCGATCGGCCAGCAGGACACGCTCAAGCGCATGGCGAGCTGGTGCCTCGGCTCGAACGTGAACCAGCTCGCGCTCGCCGCGGTGGCCGCGACGGTGGGCGACGCCGCACACGTGGCGGCGGAGCAGCGCCGCAACGAGGAGGCGCGCGCGTTCACGCGCTCGTTCTTCCAGAACGCCGGCTATACCGTGCCGGCCGCCGACGCGAACTTCATGATGGTGGACATCCGCCGCGACGCGCACGCGTTCAAGCTCGAGTGCGTGAAGCACAAGGTGGCGATCGGTCGCGCGTTCCCGTCGCTCGGGAACTATGCGCGCATCTCGGTCGGCACGATGCCGCAGATGAAGAAAGCGGTCGAAGTGTTCCGCACCGTGCTCGCGACGCCGGTGGCCGCGTCGCAGTAGCGGGCCCGAATCAGCGCGGCGCGATGCGCGCCGCGCTGCTCAGCGGGATCGCATCGCCAGCGCTACGACGAGCCCCGCGATCACGACGACAGCGCCCGCGACGAAATACCACGGTGTGCGGCTGGCCTTCGCCTGCACGACGACCGGCGTCGTCGTCGGAGTGGGAGCGGGAACCGGCGTCCGCGAGATCACCGGGCGACGACTGCGCGCTTCGACCCCCCTCAACGCTTGGACGAACGCCGCCGCGGTGGCGTACCGCTCGTCGGGCGCCTTCGCCATCGATCGGTTCAACACCTCGTCGAGCTTCTGCGGCGCCGTCGACCGGAGGACGCGCACCGACGGCACCGGCGTGGCCATGTGCGCGGCGATCACCGCCGCGGCCGTCTTTCCGGTGAACGGCGGCGCGCCCGCGACCATCTCATAGAGCACGCAGCCCAACGCATACGTGTCGGCGCGGCCATCCACGTCGAGCTCTCCGGCCGCCTGCTCGGGGCTCATGTACCCCGGCGTACCGACCGACATGCCCATCGCGGTGAGCCGCTCGCCTTCGCCGGCGCGCGCGAGCGCGCGCGCGATCCCGAAGTCGGAGATGATCGCGTGGTTGTCGGCGAGGAGAATGTTCTCCGGCTTGATGTCGCGGTGGACGATGCCCTGGCGATGCGCGTAGTCGAGCGCCTCGGCGACCTCGATCGCCACGTTCAACGCGTCCGGCAACGAGAGCGTCTGTTCGCGAATCATCCGCGCCCGCAGCGACTCGGCCGTGATGTACGGCATGATGTAGTAGAGCAGTCCGTCCCGTTCGCCCGCCGAAAGAATCGGCACGATGTTCGGGTGCGTGAGCCCGGCCAGAAGCCGGATCTCGCGGCGAAAGCGCTCGGCGCTCAGTCCCGCGGCCAGCGCGGGCGGCAGCGTCTTGATGACGACCGTCCGGCCGAGCGTCTCGTCCGTCGCGACGAACACGCGTGCCATGGCTCCGCCGGTGAGCTCGCGCTCGATTCGGTAGGCGTCACCCAGCGCGATTTGAAGGCGTTCGCGGAGTTCCATTAAGGCGGGAAAAAACAGTCCCACGAAGCTAAGCCCCGGTCGGCGCACGGGATAGGGTCTTGTCCCCCCGCACGGACCCTTGCTGATTCGTGCGCGCCCACAATCACGAGGATCTCCATGCCCAACTTGCCAGGCGTCGATTTCATCACGACGACCTCGAACGCTGTCGATGGATACGAAGTGACGCAGACTTTCGGCGTCGTCCGCGGCATCATCGTCCGCTCTCGCTCGGTGCTCGGCCGAATCGGCGTGAAGTTCCAAACGTTCTTCGGCGGCGACATCACGCTGCTCACCGAATTGTGCGAGCGCGCCCGCGCCGACGCTTTCGCCGCGGCGACCTCGCACAGCGTCGCGATGGGCGGAAATGCGATGATCGCCGTTCGCTATGACGCGACCGAGATCATGGACGGAGTAACCGAGGTGCTCTGTTACGGCACCGCGGTGCGACTCGCGCCGCGACTGCGTCCCCGTGATTCCGCGACGTGACGCGTACCGTTCGCCTCGTCTCGTGACGGTGACGAGACGTTGCAGGTCTGGCGGCTCGGGTGCGGTCGCCGTAGCGTCTTGCGCATGAGGGTCCTCCCGGTCATCGCGTCCGCTGTGCTGTGCGGATGCGCCTCTCATGGAACGACGACGGTCCCTGAGCCAGCTCGGGGGCCGGCGCGGGACAGTTTGTTCCTCGTCGACCAATCGCGAACCGACAGCGTGGCCGCTCGGGGCCTCGTGGCCGGGACCGTGGCGTTACTGGCCGAGAACGTCGTGTACCTGCGAGCGGGCGCGCCGGTCGCATTCGGACTTGCGGCGACGCGTACGCTGCTCCGCGCGGGGGACGATCCGGTCTCCACGCGATCGTTCTGGCAGCCGCTGGGCGGCGGCGTGTCCGGAGACCTTCGCGCGGCGTACACGTTCGGTGTCGCCGTGCGAGCCCCGGCGTCAACCGCTCCCCAGTTCGGTCGCTACATCGCGTTCTGGGAGCGGCAACGGAACGGTCCGTGGCGCATCACCGCGTACAGCGAAGTGAACGGCCCGGTGTCGCCCACGCCGCGCGAGCCGGCAGCGCGAAACAGCGACGGTGACGTGGCGCCGAATGAAACGCCCCCCGCCGCGTCCGCCGCGATCGCCGAAGAACGGTCGCGCCTCCGCGGCGCCGACAGCTCGTTCTCCGACCTGTCGTACCGCATGGGCGTGGCCTACGCGTTCGCCAACACAGTCGCCCCCGATGGCGTCGTATTCGGCGATCCGCAGCTCGTGATCGGCGCACACGCGATCGAGGAATACCTCAGCGCGCGCGCCGGGCAATCCTCGCTCGTGTGGCAGCCGGTTTTCGCGTGGGTCGCCGCGTCGAGAGACCTCGGGTTCACCATCGGCGAATCGACCTCCACCGGACTCGGCGCCTCGGGTGCGGCGGTTCAGCGGATGGGGAAGTACCTCACCGTGTGGAGGCGGCAGAGCGACGGCACGTGGAAGTTCGTCGTCGACGGCGGAAACCCCGGCCCGCCGCGCGGCGACGAGCGCTAGTCCGGTGGACCGGTCCACGGGTCCACCGGTCCACCTCTCTTACGGCCGGTCCTTGAACTGCGCGTTCAGCTGCGTGTGCTTCGTGTCGAGCGGCACGTTGCGCCCGTCGATGAACAGGTACTTGGTGTCCGTCTTCGCCTCGAGCATGTCGCCCGTGGTGACGACGATGTTCGCCATCTTACCGACGTCGATCGAGCCCATGCGGTCGCCGACACCGAAGATCTGCGCGGGCCAGAGCGTCACCGCCTTGAGCGCGTCCGTCTTCGACAGGCCGTTCGCCGCGGCCATGCCCGCGTTGTACGGGAGCGTGCGCACCTCCGATCCCTTGTCGCCCGTCGAGATCGCGAATGTCACTCCCGCCGCGGCCAGCTTGGCGGGAATGCTGTAGTTGATGTCGTACGGATCGTCCTCGCGCGACGGCAGGTGCATCACCGCCGTCACGACGACCGGCACGTTGTGCTGCTTGAGGAACGCGGCGACCTGCGGCGACTGCTCGCCACCCATGATGATCGGCTTGAGGTGCATCTCCTCGGCGAAATTCACCGCGTCGCGGATGTCGTTCGCGCGATCGGCCGGGAAGATGACGGGCATCTGGCCGCGCAGCGCCGGCAACATCGACTCGAGCACCACGTCGTGCGCGGGGCGGGGGATCGACTTGTCCTTGGCGTAGGCGTCCTGCGCCTTGCCGTACGCGTCGGCGTCGCGCAGCAGCCTGCGGAGCGAATCCAGCTGCGCTTGACGAACGCGGTTCGCGTCGGCCGGCGCGCCTTGTTGGAGCGCGGCCGCACGGGCGAAGCCGCGGCCACCGAACCCCGAGCGCGGCAACTCGACGACGAGCGCCAGCTTCGGGATGACGGCCATCTTGGGCGGCGTGTCGCCGGCGAGGTTCATCAGCGCGGCTTGTCCCGACAGGATGCCGCCGGTCGGGCGCGACACGACCGTCGTGATACCGACCACCCGAGCCACGCCGATGTGCGCGCTGTGCGGGTCGATGCCGTAGAACGCCTGCGCGTTCGGGTTGAACGAGCCGACCTCCGCGATATCGACCGTCGCCACCGCGCCCTGCCCGATCTCGGAGAGACCGATGCTCGACCCGGTCTCGATCATTCCCGGGTAGACCATCAGCCCCGTCGCGTTGATCACCTGCGCGTTGGCGGGCACCTGCACGTTGGCGCCGACCGCGGTGATCTTGCCGCCGCTGATCACGACGGTCCCGTTCGGAATGTCGGCGCCGCTGACGGTGACGACGGTGCCTCCGCGAATCGCGAACGTGCCCTGGGGCCCCGGATTCGGATTGAACGATCCGAGCTGCGCGTACGACGCGGACATCGGCAGTCCGGCGAGGACCGCGAGGCCCATCCAGCGGGCGCGAGAGCCCGCTCTATGTCTCACTGCGTTGATCACGAATCCACCCTCCTCAAGGAATCACGGGACGGCGGCCGCGATCGGCGGCCTCGAGCGACGCGCGTTCTTTCGCCATCCGATCGCGCATCGCGGCGTCCTGCTTTTTGTCGAAGAACACTTCGCCGTCGATGAACGTCGTTTCGGCGGACGAGTACACGCTGAGCGGATCGCCGGACCAGATCACGACGTCGGCGTCCTTGCCCACCTCGATCGAGCCGACCTTGTCCTGCACGCCGAGCTGCACGGCGCCGTTGTAGGTGATCGTCTTGAGCGCCTCGTCCTCGGAGAGCCCGCCGTAGCGCATCATTTTCGCGGCGTCGATGTTGAGCCGCCGCGCGCGCTCATCGGAATCGGAGTTCACCGTCGCGACGACGCCGTGGTGCATCAGGATCGCCGTGTTGTAGGGGATCGCGTCGTACGCTTCGACCTTGTACGACCACTCGTCGGCGAACGTCGACAGCCCCGTGCCGGCCTGCGCGATTTCCGACGCGATTTTATAGCCTTCCAATCCATGCTGAAGCGTCTTGACCGTGAAGCCGAACTCCTTCGCGACGTTCAGAAGCATCAACATTTCATCGGCCCGATAGGAATGCGCGTGGACGAAGCGCTTCCCCTCGAGCACTTCGACCAGCGGCTCGAGCTCCAGGTCTCGCTCCGGGGCAACGACGGTCTTGTCGCCCGCCTTCACCTTCGCGTTGTAGTCGTCCCACGACGCCTTGTAGTCGCGAGCCCGCGTGAACGCGTCGCGCAGCACTTCTTCTTGGCCCATGCGGGTAGCCGGGTAACGCAGTGGACGCCCCTGCGCCTGGGCCGCCGTTTGGGAGTTCTTCTGGGTCACGTTCTCGCCGAGGGCGAACTTGATCCCCGGCATCGCGCCGGGGAACAGCATCTCGTTGACGTCGCGCCCCCACTTGAGCTTCACGACGGCGTTCTGTCCGCCGATCGTGTTCGCCGACCCGTGCAGCACGTTGATCGTCGTCACGCCGCCCGCGAGCTGGCGGTAGATGTTGATGTCCGTCGGGTTGAGCACGTCGCGAATGCGCACCATCGACGTCACCGAGAGCGAGCCCTCGTTCACCGCGTCGATCATGGTGTGCGAGTGCGGGTCGATGATGCCGGGCATCACGTACTTGCCCGTCGCGTCGACGACCGTCGCGCCGGCGGGCGCCGAGAGGTTCTTGCCGATCTGCGCGATCTTGCCGTTCTGCAGCAGCAGGTCGGTGTTCTCGAGCTTCCCTTTGGTGACCGTGAGAACCGTCGCGTTCTTGATGAGCGTCGTGGACGGCTTGGCGGCCGTCGACGGCTGCGCTTGCTGCGCGCCCGCGGCCGTCGCCGTCACCGCAGTCGCAACGAGTATGGCGATGGAAAGTTTGGACATGTGTCTCTCGAGAAGTGATTCGAAGGGGTGGTCGCCGCCCGCCATGACGCTCATTTGCCCCCCGCCGGCGGCCGCCCTCGCCGCCCGCCGCCCTGGCCGGCATCCGGCTTCGTGCCCACGAACGTCGCCTGCGGATGCCCGACGACGGCCACCGTGCCGCGCATCAGGTTGCCGTCGATCGTC
Source organism: uncultured Gemmatimonadaceae bacterium (assembly GCA_963736315.1). Taxonomy (GTDB): domain Bacteria; phylum Gemmatimonadota; class Gemmatimonadetes; order Gemmatimonadales; family Gemmatimonadaceae; genus JAQBQB01. The sequence continues at coordinate 2,429,738 of CAVTOB010000003.1, forward strand.
CCGCTGAACCGCCCTTCCTCCGTGCCCGAGCCCATCGTCAGCGACGCGCTGAATTGCAGGTCGCCCGCCGGCCCGATCGAGCCATTAGAAATCTGTGAACTGCCGAGCGAGCCCTGGATCGTGCCGCGGAGCTGGTCGCCGACCTGCTGCACCGTCAGCGTCACCGGCTTCTCGCCCTCGTCGGTCGTGATGGTGATCGTCCATGTGCCCGCGGCGAGCGACGCGGCGGCGGTGGCCGGCGCGCGCGGCTCGATCGGCATGCCGTCGATGAAGATGTGCGCAACGCGGCCCCCGCCCGTGAACAGATCGCCGCGCGTCACCGTGAGGTTCGCGACCTTGCCCGCCTCGATCGTGCCCAGCCGGTCGCTCACGCCGAGGATTTCGGCCGGCGTCAGCGTCAGCGCGCGCACCGCCTGGTCGGCGGTGAGCCCGTTCTCCACGGCGCGGCCGACGTTGCCGAGGTAGTCGGACCACGTCGTGAGCCCGCCGTCCTCGAACGCGAACTTCACCCCCGCCCGTTGCAGCTTCGCCGCGAGCTTGGGGGCCTCGACGCGCGCACGCAGCGTGCGCAGCGGCTCGGGGTCGGCGTCGGGAGATGCCTGCGGGCGCCGCGGGAAGTTGAGCGACAACAACACCGGCACGTTCTCGGCCTTGAGCCGCGCCGCGACCAGGTCCGCCTCTTCGCCGCCGGCGATGATCGGACGGATGTTGAATTCCTTGGCGAGATCGAGCGCGCGCTCGATCTCGCGCTGCGACGACGCCTCCATGACGACGGGAATCTGCCGCTGCAGCACGGGCTGCAGCGCCTCGAGCGAGGGATCGGGCTCCGGCCGGCGCATGCCGCGCGGGTTCTTGGCGTACGCCGCCTGCTCGGCGGCGTAGTGCTGCGCGTCGAGCAGCGTCTGGCGCAGCGCCGAGAACACGCCCATCAGAGAATTGGGATAGCCGCCGCCGCGCGAGGGCGTGAAGCCGATGTGCTCCGCGACCGGGGCCTTGATCAGCATCGCCTGCGCCGACGAGCCGGCGAGGAGGATCACGGCCGACTCGCCGCGGAAGATCCCCGTCGACGGCACGGTGAGCGCCGCCGTGATGCCGGCGCTCTGCGGGCCGGCGAGCGCTTCCTCGTCCGCGTGGAGCAGATCGACGACGTTCAGCTCGGGCTGAAGCCCAACCGGGTGGAGCGAGTTTGGCGCGCCGACCGGTGCGCCCTGCTGTGCCGGCGCGGCACCCCGCCCACCGCCGCCTCGACCGCCTCGCCCGGCGTCCGCGACAACGGCCGCGCCGCCGCCCGTCGCGAGCCCGAGGCTGCTGTTGGCGTCGATGACGCCCGGGTAGACGGTGAGACCGCTGCCGTCGATGACGCGCGCGTCGGCCGGCGCTTGCACGTTCGCGCCGACAGCGGCGATCACGCCATTGCGCACGACGACCGTTCCCCGTTCGATCGCCGGCCCTCCCCCGGTGCCGGTGACGATTCGCGCGTTGGTGATCGCGAACGCATTCGGAGGATTCAGCTCACGGTTGGCTACGCGCTGCGCCGTTGCCGCCGGCGGGGCGAGGACGCAGACCAAGAGCATGGCGCTCGTGACGGGGACGAGGGATTGCGGGACGCGACGATTCGGCATGTGGAGCGTGCTCCTCGCCAAGGTGGATCGCGAAGGGCTGGAGGCGGATGAGGGGGTGGGCGTCGGCGAACTAGACGTTCGGCGACGCGGGAATATCCACCGAGGACGCACAGGTGTCGAGTCCGCGAGAACGCTTGGCGTCGTCCGGCAGAGTCCGGTCGCTTAGATTTCCCCGCGTTCTCCCCATCGCGTCTCCGCACCCCGCCTCCGCACCTCTCCCCGGACAGAGGACCTCACATGCGCATACGGCGTCTGGCTGTCGCGAGCTTCGTTCTCGCATTCATCAGCTCGGTCGAGGCTGCCGCGCAGAAAGCCGGCACCACCGAGCTCGGCGTCTTTGGCCAGTTCACACGCGCCGACGAGGCGTGGCAGACGGACAACGGCTTCGGACTTGGCGGCAGGCTTGGGATCTTTCTCAATCGTCGGTGGGAGCTCGAGGGGACGTTCTCGACGGCGTCGTTCGACAACAAGCCGGCTCGCGGGCCGGGAACGAGCAGCGTTCAGACCTTCAACGGCCAGATCAATTTCAATTTGCCGTTCGGGTTCGCCGGTCAAACGCACGACCTCATCGTCGAGGGCGGTGTCGGCGGACAGCGCTTTGCAAGCCACACCGATTTCTCGGTGCCGTACGGCGGCGGGCTTCGCATTCATTTCAACAACGCCGTTGCGCTGCGGCTCGACGCCATCGTCGAGTACGTCGAGAATCCCACGGCGGCGACGTTCGGATTCCCGCCGGTCGTCGGCGTGAATCCCGCCGCCGCGCAGTCGACCAACCTCGAGATACGAGCCGGTCTGAGCTGGTTGCTCGGAAACTCGAAAGCGGCGCCGCCGCCCGCGCCCGCGCCGCCACCGCCCCGGCGAGAAGCGCCGCCGCCGCGGACCGAGCCGCCGGCCCCGCCAGCGCGCATCGCCCCGGCCCCCGGCCCGAACACGGATTCGATCAACGCCGTGAACCGTGCTCGAGAGGCACTCCTCGCGCCGGTGTATTTCGATTTCGATCATTCCGAGTTGCGCGCCGATCAGCGCGCGGTGCTCGACGCCAAGCTTCCCGTGCTTCGAGCGAACCCCGGCGTGCGCATTCGCATCGAAGGGAACGCGGACGAGCGCGGTTCGGACGAGTACAACCTCGCACTCGGCATGCGGCGCGCTCAGGCGACGCGGAAGTATTTGATCGACAATGGAATCGACGCCGGTCGCATCGACGTCGCCAGCACCGGCGAAGAGCGGCCCGTGTGCCAGGGCCACGATGAGGATTGCTGGAAGCAGAACCGCCGCGACGAGTTCGTGATCGTGGCCGGGGGAAATTCTCTCGTGGCGCCGAGGTAGGTCAAGCCAGAGGTCTCCGGTCTCCGGTCTCAGGTCTCCGGAAAAAACCAAAGACATTGGCGCGGGGCGCGGCGGATTCATCCGCCGCGCCCCGCTCGCTCTTGGGGACGCATATGCCGAAGCGGAACCGGCCTTGACTGCCCGGGATTCCTCGCTGGCGCGGGGGGCAGGCTCTGCGACAAATGCGCATCCACCAGCAGCGAGGTGCATCACCATGCCAAAACGTGCTCTAGCGGTTCTGACGCTTACAACGCTCGCCATTGGAGTCGCGTGCGGGAGCGACGACACGACGACACCGAAATCGAATGTCGTGAGTTTCCAGGTGACCCTTTCACCCGCGGGAGAACCGCCCGGGCTCCAGGGCAATCCGACGGGCACCGGGACCTTCACCGCAACCCTCGACACCGTTACGAATCTGTTCACCTACACGGGTACCTTCAGCGGACTCACGTCGAACGTGAACAACGGGCACATCCACGGCCCGTTCACGCCCGGTGGTGCCGCGACGACGGCCAGCCCGATCATCAACTTCAACACGTTGGCCGGGGCCACATTCGTGGGCTTTTTGACTGCGAACAGCGGCTCCGTCTCCGGCAGTGTCACGTTGAGCGCTTCGACCCAGTTCACAGCCGGGATCAACGGAGACTCGGCAAAGAAGCTGCTCCTCGCCGGTAAGACGTACGTGAACATCCACACCGTTACGAATGGCGGAGGCGAGATTCGCGCGCAGCTCATCCCTCAATGAGCCGCATGACGCCCCGCTGACGGGCGCAGTCGATCATTGCGTAGCGAAGCGGCAACGAGCGGCGAGTATCCAGAAAACGAAGAGCCCCGCGCATCCGCGGGGCTCTCTGTTTCTCGTCGTTTCACCGGTCCACCGGTCCACCGGTCCACCGGTCCACCGTCAGTAGATGTACACCTTCGTTCCAACCGGCACGTTGTCGTACAGCCACTCGATGTCTTCGTCGCGGAGACGGATGCACCCGTGCGTCGCCGCCATGCCGATCGATTGTTTGTCGGGCGTTCCATGGAGCAGGTAGCCGTCGCCGAGGCTCAGCTTGTACTTGCCCAGCTCGCCCTCGACCTTGCGGTTCTTCGAGCCCATCGGCGGCATGTAGAGATAGTCGCCGAACACGATGTGCTCGTCGGTGGGCAGGTCGCCGAACGACCCGTCGGTGTCGATGATGCCCGCGGAGCCGTCCACGATGGTGAGGATTCGGCCGTCGCCGAGGTGCACCTTCTCACCGAAGTTCAGGCGTCTGAGCTTGAGGCCGTTTTCCACCGCGGTCTCGGCGTAGAGCCACTCCGGCGGCTGCCAGATCGGGTCGGCGTCCTTGGAGAGCACGGTGCGCATCCCGCGAGGCGTGGTGAAGTGCCACTCCTTGCTTCCGTACTCGAGCGTCGTGCCTTTGGCCACGGCGGCGGGGGCGCTGAGCAGCGTGTCGCGTCCGGCGATCGCCCAGAGATGCCGTTCCTGAAGCGAGACGACCAGTCGAAGCCCGGTCGATTTGTTGGCGAGGTTGCGCCCGCGGAGCCACGACAGGCTGTCGTCGCGCGAGCTGAAGTGTAGGGTAACGGCCTCGTCATCGTCGATCGACGCGACCGAGTCCTTGGATGGGTGCCAGACGCGTTTGGCGGCGTCGGACCGTGGATGCCGGCCGCCCCGGCCCCCCTGGGCCGTGGCGCGGGATGGTGCGACAAAAAGGATCGCCGCTGAGAGCGTTGCGATCCATCGAAGCGTCGGTGTCCTGCTCATGGAAGTCGAAGTTGGCGGTAAGTCAGCGCGCGAACGCAGCGCTCGCAATGCACTTTCGTAACCGTTCAAATTGCCAATTCCGTTCCATGAAACGTACCCTGGCGCGCGAAGCGCGGCAGGCCGATGCGCCGGTGCCTCCACCGAGCCGCCCAGCCTGCCGCGAAACGCGTACCGTCTTGCGATGTCGTGCAACTAGCTATTCGAGCTGTACTTCGCGCTTTCAGGCGCGATCGCCTAGTAGAAGTTCATTCCGAAGACGATCGGGACCTGGCGCGCCGAACGGAACGAGATGTTCGGGAACAGGTTGTTTGGTGCTGTGGGGGTTGAAGCCGAGCACGCGGGACTCGACGAAGAGTTCCTTGTTGGCGAAGCGCCATGCCAGGCCGCCGCCGGCGTTCCAACCCCAGTCAGTGTGCCAACCGGTGTCGAAATTGTCCACCGTCACGCCGGTGAGAATGACGCCGTTCGTGGTCTGAACGATTCCGTCGCGAACGATGATGAACCCACCGTCTCTCGTCTCGAGCGGCAGGTGATCGTACGTGACGAAACCACCGCCGCCCAGCAGGTACGGCTGGAACGTCACTGCATGACCGAACGCGCTCTCGATACCCGGGATCGGACTTTCAGATCGAGATTGAAGTTCCAGATGTTCGGGCTGCGGGTTTCGATGTTCGTGAAGTTGAGCAACGGCGTCGCGACCAGGAACTCGTCATTGTTGAACCCGAAGGGCCGACGGTACCGCGAGTACGACCCGTCGATGCGAGCGCCCAGGACGCTGTGGACCGGCTGCCAGCCGAACTGCAACATGCCTGTGCCGCCGGTTTCGTTCAAATGCTGGAGCCCTCCGGCCGGAACGGTCACGCCGGCGGCGAACCCGCCATAGAAGTTGCCGATTGCCGGAATCGGCCGCGTGATCGTCTGCACCAACGTGTCCGTGCGCACCACGGTGTTCGTCATCGTCACGGTGTCGATGCGACCTTGCAGCTGGAGCGTGTCGGTACGGTAGATCGTGACCGTGTCGACCCTCGGCATCGGTGCGACTTCACCACTTTCTTTCTTCACCGAGATGCGCTTCGTCGAACGCGGGCGCGCATGGGTGGTGTCCTGCGCCAGTGACGCCGACGCGTCGAGCGCGATCAACGCCGCGCCGGCAGCGAGGACGAACGCATGACCCTTCAACATTGTGTCTCCTCCTCTCCACCGTCCTCGACTCGCCCCCGCGGACGGCCTCCGGGCGAAACGTGCTCAAGCGATCGTGCTCGTCTACACATTCCGAGCGACTGAAAAGCGTCGCGGCACCGTCGCAGTCCAGGGCAGGGCTGCGACGCGGCAGGCTGATGCACCGGAACCATCCGAAGCGCCACGCCTGCCGCGACCGTTCTGTCCTAACTGACTACAGCCTGATCGATCAATACCAGTTCATGCCGAAGACGATCGGGACCTGACGCGCCGACCGGAACCTGGGCAGGTCGATGCCCGTGATGTTGGTGTTATTGAAGAAGTCGTTGCGGCGCGAGTTGTAGCCGAGCACCCGCGACTCGACGAAGAGCTCCTGGTGTCCGAAGCGCCATGCCAAACCGCCACCGGCGTTCCAACCCCAACTCGTATGCCAACCGGTGTCGAAATTGTCCACGGTCACGCCGTTGATAATGATGCCGTTCGTCGTCTGCACGATTCCGTCGCGGACGATGAGGAACCGATCCGTCGCTGAACTCCATCGGCAGGTTGTCGTAGGTTGCGAAACCGCCGCCGCCGATCAGGTACGGCGAAAAGGTGACCGCGTGACCGAACAAGCCTTCGACTCCCGGAACCTGGACTTTCAGATTGGCGTTGAAGTTCCAGATATTGGACTGGCGGCTGAAGACGTTCGTGAAGCCGAGCAGCGGCGTTGCGATGGCAAAGTTATTATCTGAGAAACCGAACGGCCGGCGGAAGCGCGAGTACGAGGCGTCGATCCGCCCGCCCAAAACGCTGTGCACGGGCTGATAGCCGAACTGCAACTGGGCGGTACCACCCGTTTCGTTCAAGTTCTGCAGACCGCCCGCTGGAACGGTCACGCCGCCGGCGAGACCGCCGTACCAGTTACCGGACGCGGGAATCGGCCGCGTGATCGTCTGCACCAACGTGTCCGTGCGCACCACGGTGTTCGTCATCGTCACGGTATCGATGCGACCTTGCAGCTGGAGCGTGTCGGTACGGTAGATCGTGACCGTGTCGACCCTCGGCATCGGTGCGACTTCACCACTTTCTTTCTTCACCGAGATGCGCTTCGTCGAACGCGGGCGCGCATGGGTGGTGTCCTGCGCCAGTGACGCCGACGCGTCGAGCGCGATCAACGCCGCGCCGGCAGCGAGGACGAACGCATGACCCTTCAACATTGTGTCTCCTCCTCTCCACCGTCCTCGACTCGCCCCCGCGGACGGCCTCCGGGCGAAACGTGCTCAAGCGATCGTGCTCGTCTACACATTCCGAGCGACTGAAAAGCGTCGCGGCACCGTCGCAGTCCAGGGCAGGGGCCGTGCCGAGATACCAGAATTGCAAAGGTTCTCGAAATCATCGTGAGCAGACCGAAGCACGTCGACAAAAAAAAGACAGCGACCTGAACTCACCGGTCGCTGTCCTTTTCTCTACATCGCGACGCCGAGACAAGCGGCGTCGTCCAGCCAGCGCCCTTCTAGTACCAGTTCATCCCGATCACATAGGGCACCTGTCGCGCCATCGGCGCATTTTCCGGCGTGAACGCGAGCACGCGAGACTCGACGAACAGCTCGGTGCGTCCCCACATCAACGACGCGCCGCCGCCGGCGTTCCAACCGTTCTGGTTCTGCCACGAATCGACCGGGCCGGTAAAGACCGCCGTTCCTTCCGGCGAGTTCACGCGTATGCCGACGTTCTTGAACGACGTGTGCGTGTAGCCGCCGATCGCGTACAGCGAGAACAGGTGGCTCGTCCCGAACGTGTGGTGCAGGAACGGCAGCTGCGCCTTCGCGTCGAGGCTGAGGTTCACGATGTTGCCGTGCGGCGGATCGATCCCGCGCACGAATCCGGCGTCCTGAGCGGGTCGGGTCCAGTTCGCGTCGGCGCGAACACCAAAGACTTTTAGCGCATCCTGCCACCCGACCTGGAACTGCGCGCTCGGCCCCGTGTTGTTCGGGTTGAAGATCGAGCCGTTGGGCGTGCTCAGCCCGCCGCTGACGCCGAGATACATACCATTGGGTAGTCTCACCGGCGGCACCGGAGGCGTGACGGTGACGGTGTCCACGCGAGTGATCGTGTTGGTTCGCGTCACCGTGTCATGAACGGTGACCGGCGGCGTCGTCAGCCGCAGCGTGTCCGTGCGGTAGAGCGTCACCGTGTCGTGAATTGGCTTGGCGATCTCGCCGGCAGCCTCTTTCTTGATCGGAATGCTCCTGCTCGAGCGGGGTCGCGCTTTGGTCGTGTCTTGCGCTCCCGCTACTGCCGCTCCCAGCGCGGTCAGCGCCGCGGCGGCGGCCAGCAACCTCGTGATCCGTGGATCCATGGTCAGGCTCTCCTGGTCCGTCCTCTCCTCGCCCCCGCGGGACGACAGCTGGGCGGAAGACATCGCTTGCGCGAGTCGTTCCGATCGACGGGTTCCGTCGCGGCAACGCCAACAAACTCAAGCATAGGTTGTGCCGTGCCGAAAGACCAATGGCGCGACGCTCAGAAGTCCGCCTGGGTTCGCCATAGCGGGCTGTTCAAAGGGTGTTCAGAGCGGAACGGGCGCCAACTCCAACCGAACCGTAGCGACGCATCCTCGCCGGTCGCTTCGATTTGCGAGCGAGAGCGACCCGCCGTGCGCCTCGGCGATCTGCCGGGAAAGCACCAGCCCGATGCCCGACCCCTGCGGCTTGGTCGTGAAGAACGGGACGAACAGGTTCGACGCGCTGGCCAGTCCCGGCCCCTCGTCTTCCACCATGAGCGAAAGCGTCCCGTTGCGGCGCGACCACCGGATGCGCACGTCGCCGTGGGTCTCGAGCGACGCGTCGGCGGCGTTTCGCACGAGGTTGATGAGCAGCTGGTCCAGTTGGTCGCCGTCGGCTTCGAGCGTCGCCGCCGGCCCGGCGACGACGCGAACGGGCAGGCGCGTCTCGAGCGATGCCACCCGCCGCACCCATGCTCCAACGTCGAGCGGCGCCTTGTTCGGCGCGGGGAGCTTGGCGAGTCGCGCGTACGCCGACATGAATCGCACGAGCCCTTCGGAACGTCCGCCGATCACTCCCAGTCCGCGGCGGATGTCTTCATCGGCGTCGGCGGTGCGCGTCGGCCGCTCGAGCAGCGAGAGCAAGCTCCCGGTGATCGAACGAATCGGCGCGAGCGAGTTGTTGATCTCGTGGCTCAGCACGCGGACCAGGCGCTGCCACGCCTGGAGCTCCTCCTCGCGCAGCGTGCGGCTCACGTCGGACAGCACGAGGAGCGTGTGCGGCCGGCCATCCTGCCGGAACGATCCACGCCGCACTTCCCAACGTCCGGATCCGCCGGCGAAGGTCACGTCCATCGTTCGCGGCGACGCACCCTCGAGCACGTCGGCGAGTCCGACTTGCTCCGCGGTGCGGCCGAGCAGTCGCTCCGACGGCTGCGCGAGCAGGCGTTCTCCCGCGCGATTCACCAATCGCACGCGCTCCGCGTCGTCGAACGCGAACACCGCGACGTCGATCTCCGCCATCACCGTGCGGAGCAACGCCGTCGCTTCCATCGCGCCGAGCCGCTGCGCGCGGAGCGTCTCGCCGAGCAGGTTGGATTCCATGAACGCGAGACCGAGCGCGTCGTCGCGGTCGGCGCCGCGCGCGCGGATCGAGTAGTCTCCTTCGCGCAGCGCGGCCAGCATGTTGGACAGCGTCTGCAGCGGGCGCACGACGCGCTCGCGCAGGACGATCGCGAAGGCCAGCCACGCGCCCACGACGACGAGGCCGAGCGTCCAGCGCACGCTCGGGCTGAAGCCGCCGCGCCAGAGCAGAATCATCGAGACCGCGACGCCGGGGAAGCCGGCGAGCAGCGCGAGCCGGAAGATCAGCCGTTCGTGGTGCGGCTCGCGCGGCGGCTGGTCGGGCCTCGGCGTGGACGCCCCGCCCGGGATTGCGGTGGACGGCGGCGTCCGGCGGCTAGAGGCCATGCGACGCGATGCGCCGGTAGAGCGCGCTCCGCGACAAGCCCGAGCGCCTGCGCGGCGCGGCTCACGTTGCCGTCGTACCGCGATAGCGCTTTCTGAATGAGCATCTTCTCGACGTCCTCGAGCGGCAGCTCGTCCAGGCGCGGCGCCGACGCCGATGCGCCGGCGCGCAGCCCGAGGTCCGACGCGCGGACCTGGTCGCCGGCCGCCATCAGCACCGAGCGCTCCACCGCGTGGTCCAGCTCGCGGATGTTGCCCGGCCACGAGTGCGCGAGGAGCGCCTGCATGCCGCCCGCGTCGAAGCCGGACAGGGCCTTGTGGTAGCGCGTCGCGTGACGCCTGAGGAAGTGCGCGGCCAGCGCCGGAATGTCCTCGCGGCGGTCGCGCAGCGGCGGCAGGTTGATCTCGATCGTGTTGAGCCGGAAGAGCAGGTCCTCGCGGAAGCGACCCTCCGCGACCTCCTGCTGCAGGTTCGCGTTCGTCGCCGAGACGACGCGCGCGTCGACGTGCCGCGCCTTGGACGATCCGACGCGCTCGACGTCGCCGGTCTGAAGCACGCGCAGCAGCTTGGACTGAAGACCCAGCGGCACCGTGCCGATCTCGTCGAGGAAGATCGTCCCGCCGTCGGCCAGCTCGAAGCGGCCCACCCGATCGGTCTTGGCGTCGGTGAACGCGCCGCGCACGTGGCCGAACAGCTCGCTCTCGAACACGCCCTCGGACAGGCCGCCCAAGTTCACGGCGATGAACGACCGCGACGCGCGCGGCGAGGCCGCGTGCAGCCACTGCGCGACGAGCTCCTTGCCGGTGCCGTGCTCGCCCGTGATGAGCACGTTCGCGTCGGACGGGCCGATCCGTTCCATCAGCTCGACGATCGGCTTCATCCGCGGCGACTCGGCAATCATCCGCGGCAAATGGTCGCGGCGGAGCAGGCGATTCTCCGACTCGAGCCGCTGCGCGCGGCGCAGCGCGCGGCCGAGCTCCACCTGCACGCCGAGGATCGACACGAGCCGCGCGTTGTCCCACGGCTTCTCGACGTAGTCGCGCGGCGCCGCGCCGCATGGCCTCGACCGCGTTGTCGATGCTCCCCCACGCCGTCATGACGACCACCGGCATGTGCGGCTCGAGCGTCTGCACCGACGCCAGGAGGTCGAGGCCTTCTTTCCCCGACGTCGTGTCGCGCGTGTAGTTCATGTCGAGCAGCATCGCGTCGAAGTCGCGCCGCTCGAGTGCGGCGAGCGCGGCGCTCGGCGAGTTCACCGTGTGGACGTCGAAGCCGTTTCCTTTGAGCAGCAGCCGCAACGCTTCGAGCACGTCCGGCTGGTCGTCGGCCACCAGAATGTCGGGCTTGTCAGCGGTCATCAGGAAAAACTTACCGGCCGCCTCTGGCCCACGTCACTCCGCTCGACGGAGAATCGTCGGGTCGTTCGGCGCCGCATACATCTTGCGACCCCTGCGCGCATGGCCAGCGCTCCGCGCATGCGCATGCTCAACCGTCGCCCGCCGCCGCTCGTCGACCCGCGCGGCGGTGATATCGAGACGGACGCATCGAGCCCCGAGCGACGTTCGCTCCTCGCGATTGCCGGCAATCTGCTCGCCGAGGTCAGTCTGCCGAAGATGGCGGTGGCGCTCGGAATGCTCATCGTGGTGCCGGCCGTGCTCGTTGGCCTCGCCCCGATCGTCGCGACGATCTGGGCCCGCAAGCTGTCGACCACGCCTGGAACCAGCGGCGTGGGAGCTTTCCTCTTCATCGCCGCGCTCATCGCGTTGGCCTGGTATGGAGGCCGGCCGCTGTTCCGCGTCGTCGAACGGAGCTTCTGGTCACTGAACGCGATGGCGATCCAGCCCGGCTACGTCGCTTGGCGCGAACTCCTGCTTCATATATCCGGGCGCCTGACCGCCGGCGCGGCGAGCGAGGGCACGCGGTCGCGCGGGCGCGCGGCGGCGTCGGCCCTTTCGGGCCTGATCATCTGCTTGCTCGCGCTCGTGGTGTTGCGACTTGTCTGGCCGGCGACGCACTGGGTTGGAACGCTTTCCGATTTTCGAACGCCGCACTGGCTTGTCCTCACGGCGCTCGCCAATGCCACGGCCGTCGGGGCGGCGTACCTCACCGTCGCCGGGCTGGTGTGGGGGATCGCCGATGCGACGATGCCGCAACCGCGCGAGCTCGACACCTTCCGATCGCCGGGCGACTTCGTTCGTTCCTGGCGCGTGGCCCATCTGTCGGACATTCACGTCGTCGGCGAACGCTACGGCTTTCGACTCGGCAGCGGACGCGCCGGACCCCGAGGCAACGATGGACTCGTCGCCGCTCTCGAGCGCCTCGACGAGCTTCATCGTCGCCAGCCTCTCGACGCGATCGTCATCACGGGGGACCTGACCGACGCGGGCACGTCCGCGGAATGGAGCGAGCTGCTCGACACCCTCGCCGCCTTTCCACGCCTCGAGCCGCTCATCGTCGCGCTGCCCGGCAATCACGATTTGAACATCGTCGATCGTGCGAATCCCGCCCGCCTCGACCTGCCGACGAGTCCGAAGAAACGCCTCCGCGAAGTGCGCACGCTGTCGGCGCTGGCCGCAATACAGGGAACGCGCGTCCAGGTGGTCGACGACAAGGAGCGCCGCGTGGGGCCGTCACTCGATCAAGCGCTCTGGCCAAAGGCCGACGACATCGTCGAATTCGCCGACGGCGGCGCCCGCCGCATGGGAAAGGTCAGCGACGAATGCTGGTCCGCCGCCTTTCCAATGGTGCGGCCGCCGGAACGCGACGATGGCCTCGGCATCATCGTGCTGAACTCCAACGCCGAGACCCATTTCTCGTTCACGAATGCGCTGGGCCTCGTCCCGGCGGAAGAGGCGCACGCGCTCGAGATCGCGACGCGGGCGTTCCCGCGTGCGTGCTGGATCGTCGCCTTGCACCATCACATCGTCGAGCACCCCAAGCTCGGCCACGCGCTCGCCGAACGCATCGGAACGACGCTGATCAACGGAAACTGGTTCACGCGTCGCTTGCAGCGAGTCGCGTCCCGCACCGTGGTCATGCACGGGCACCGCCACATCGATTGGATGGGCCAGTGTGGCGACTTGCTGATTCTCTCCGCGCCGTCGGCGGTGATGCCCGCGACGAAGGGCGACGCGGTCTATTTCTATTTGCACACCGTCGGCGTCGACGCGTCCGGCCACGTCGGACTCGGGACTCCGGAGCGGGTCGACCTGCGCTCGTCGAGGTAGAGCGCGGTTATCCGAGCGGCTTCGCTTTCTCGCGCCGATGTCGTTTTTGGATCGACCGATCATCGTCGCTTCGCGTCGCGCTCACGCGGTCGAAACTCTTTGCGCGCGAATAGGTCCTTCGCCCAATTCCAGAAGCGTAAGCGCGAGTCAATCGTTGCTCGATTGCGCGAGAATCGGCTCGCCAGCCGCGGTGATCGGCGAGTCGAGCCATCGCCGGCTACGGAGGGCGGCACGGACCATGAACTTGCGACGGCATGTCTTCATCTCCGCGCAGTGGCGACGCGCCGTGCGTCGCTCTCCACTGATCGTCGGGCCAGATTTCCCGACCCGCTTGGCGTGGTGGTTGGTGGCGCTTGTGGTCGCGGTTCACCAGGCCAGCATCGCACAGGATAGACCTGGCACGACAGGCCCGGCCACAACGGGCGATTCGGTCACGCTATTCTCGAACGTTCGCATCTTCAACGGCAAGGATCCGTCGCTTTCAGCGCTCTCGAACGTGCTGGTCAGGGGCAATACCATCGAGCGCATCTCCACCGCCCCGATCAACGTCAGCGCGAAGCAACATGTTCATGTCATCGCGGCGAACGGGCGCGTGCTGATGCCAGGGCTCATCGACGCGCATTGGCACTCGTTCATGGCGGGGACGAGCCAAACGCTCCTCGCGACTGCGAATGTGGTCTACCTCCAGCTGCTGGCTGCGCGACAAGCTCGGACGACGCTGATGCAGGGATTCACGACGGTGCGCGACATGGGCGGACCGGTCTTCGGGCTCAAGCGCGCAATCGACGAAGGCGTGACTGCCGGTCCGCGTATCTATCCTTCGGGCGCGATGATCTCCCAGACTTCGGGGCACGGCGACTTTCGGTTCGACTTCGAACTCCCGCGCCTGCCCGGCGGCCCGTTGAGTCATACCGAGGCCGAGGGCATCTCGGCGATTGCCGACAGCCCGGATGAGGTTCGATTGCGAGCGCGGGAGCAGTTGCGACTCGGCGCCAGCCAGATCAAGCTGATGGCGGGTGGGGGCGTCAACTCGCCCAACAATTCGATCCAATCGGTTCAGTACACGGAGCCGGAAATTCGCGCCGCGGTGGAGGCCGCCGAGAATTGGGGGACCTATGTGACCGTACACGCCTACACGCCGCGTTCAATCCGACAAGCGATCGCCGCCGGCGTCAAGTGTATCGAACACGGACAGTTGATCGACGAGCCAACCGTCAAGTTGATGGCCGAAAAAGGCATCTGGTGGAGCTTGCAGCCGCTTCTCGATGATGAAGACATGCCGCCGATGGATTCGGCGACGCGACGCAGCGCCATCGAAGTATTTGCCGGAACCGACAACGCCTACAGGCTGGCCAGGAAGTACAAGGTCAAGGTTGCCTTTGGCGCCGACATCTTGTTCAGCCCGCACGTCGCAACTGCCCGCCACGGTGCCCAGCTCACCAAACTGCTGCGCTGGTACACACCCGCTGAAGTGCTGACGATGGCCACGGCGGACAACGGGGAATTGATGGCGTTATCGGGGTACATCAATCCCTATCCCGGGAAGCTCGGCGTCGTGGCTGAGGGCGCGCTCGCAGACCTGCTGCTGGTCGATGGCAATCCGCTCGAGAACCTCAAGCTCATCGAGGACCCCGACAGGAACTTCGTTCTGATTATGAAGGATGGTGCGATCTACAAGAACACATTGCCCGACTGACATGCCGAGGCCCGCGCGGCACGCCACGTCCTAGCCGAGCGCGCCGGTCCGTTGGACGCTCAGCTGCGGGTGACGGGCCCCTCCGACCCGGTGACCCACCCGTCCTTCAGCTCGATGATCCGGTGGCCGAACTTCGCGTTTTCCTCGGAGTGCGTCACCTGGATGATCGTCGTACCCGCGTGATTCAACTTCGTAAACAGCTCCATGATCTCGCGGCCCTGGCTCGAGTGCAGGTTGCCCGTGGGCTCGTCCGCGAGAATGAGCCGCGGCTTCGCGATGACCGCGCGAGCCACGCCGACCAACTGCTGCTGCCCGCCGGAAAGCTGCCGCGGGTACAGATCCTTCTTTCCCACCATCCCGAACCGATCGAGCGTGTCGGCGACGATCGCCTCGCGCTCCGACTTCTTCACGTTGCGGTACGAGAGCGGGATGTCGAGGTTCTCGGCCACGGTGAGATCGTCGATCAGGTGGTACTGCTGAAAGACGAACCCGATGTGCTCCTTGTTCAGCGCGACTCGCTGCTTGTGGCTCATCGCGTGAACCGGATGGCCGAGGAAGAAGAACTCGCCCGTCCACGCGCTGTCGAGCATGCCGAGGATGGCGAGCAGCGTGGACTTGCCCGCGCCCGAAGGCCCCATGATGGAGACGAACTCGCCCTGCTGAATTTCGGTGATGATGCGGCGAAGTACGTAGGTGCGGCCGGCGGCGGTCTCGAAGACCTTCTCGACGTTGCGCATCGAGACGACCGGCCCGACGATCGGGGGCTGCGGCGCGTCGCGAGTGACCGTGGCGGGTTTGGTGAAGAAGGACATGGTGACTCCTAAGTTAACGGCGCGCTCACGCGGGGACCGGTAAGAACCGGCCCCGCGGAGCGTACATCAATTTGAAAACGAGGACTAGATCCCGACGTTCTCGCCGCGGCGCTCTTCGACGACGCGCCCGTCGAACAGGTGTACCGAGCGATCGGCGTGGGCGGCGTAGCGCGGGTCGTGGGTGACCATGCAGATGGTCGCGCCGCCGCGGTGCAGCTCGCGAAGCAGCTCCATGACCGCTTCGCCGTTCGTCGAATCGAGGTTTCCGGTCGGCTCGTCGGCGAGCAGGATGAGCGGGTCGCCGGCGACGGCGCGTGCCACGGCGACACGCTGCTGCTGACCTCCGGAGAGCTGCGCCGGATAGTGCTTCATCCGGTGGCTCATTCCCACGCGCTCGAGCGCGTCGGTGACGCGCTGCTTGCGCTCGGCCGCCGACATGCCGCGATAGGTGAGCGGCAGCTCGACGTTTTCATAGACCGTGAGGTCGCCGATCAGGTTGAACGCCTGGAAGATGAACCCGATCTGGCGGTTTCGAATACGCGCGCGCTGCGACGGCGTCAGCTGCGCGACCGGCTCGCTCGCCAGCGTGTACTCGCCGTCTGATGGGGTGTCGAGTAGTCCCAGAATCGAAAGAAGCGTCGTCTTGCCGCACCCCGACGGTCCGGCGATGGCGACGTATTCACCCGGCGCGATCTCGAGGTGGATGTCCTGCAGCGCGTGGGTCTCCACCTCGTCCGTGTAGAAGACCTTCTTGATGCCGGCCAAGCGGATGAGCGCCTGGCTGGCGTTGCCGGAAGCGGCGGAGAGGGCCGACGACGAGGAAGTGGACTCAGTGGCCATGGGATGCTCGCAGGTGAGGTGGTGGAAGGAACGTTCTATGCGGCGCGCACGCGCCTACTTGATTCGTACTCGGTTGGTGGCGTCGAACTGCGACATGTCGTTCACGATCAGGCTGTCGCCGACCTTCGCGCCGTTCTTGATCTCGATCGTGTTCACCGACGCGCGACCGAGCGCCACGGTGATGCGCTCCGCCTCGCCCGTATTCGGCACTACGCGGAAGATCCCGACCGAGTTCCCCGGCTGACCGAAGCCCGGCCGCGCGACGAACAGGACGTCGCTCAAGCGCTCGAGCTGGATCGTGCCGTCGACGGCGAGGTCCGATCGGGTGCCCGCCGGCAGCGTGTCGTCGATGCGCACTTCGACCGTGACGGTGCCCGCGACCGACGAGGGATCCGTGCGCGTCACGCGCCCCTTGACGACCGTGTTGTTGTGCAGGTCGATGGTCGCCGGCAGCCCGGGCACGATCTCCACCGCCTGCGTCTCCGGCACGCGCAGCACCGCCTTGAGCTTGCCCGGCTGCACGACGCGGGCGAGCGTCATTCCGGCGTTCACGTACTGCCCCAGCTCGAGCGGCGGATTGCCGAGCGTCTGAAGCAACCCCGCCTCCGGAGCGATCACGCGCATGGACTCGACGCGGTTCTTCTGATCGTTGAGGATCGCCTTGAGGCCTTCGATCTGCTGTTGCTGAAGATCGATCTGCTGCTTCTCCGACGCCTCCATCTCTTCGAGCTTCTTTTTCTCGATGTCCGAGCGAAGTCTCAGCTCGTCGGCCCCGTCGCGCGCCGCGGCGACGTCGTTGGCCGACGCGAGCTTCTTGGCGGCGAGTGAGTCCTGGACGGCCGCCAAGCGCATCGCCGCGTTGAGCTGCGTCTGCATGTTGGCGATCACGCCCTGCTGCGCGAGCAGCTGCTGATGCAGCGACGTCTTGAGCGTCGCCAGACCGGAGTACGCGCTGCTGAGTGCCTGCTGATCCTGCAGCAGCGCGAGGCGCACGTCGGGATTATCGAGCACGACGAGCAGCGTGTGCGCGGTCACGGGAACGCCAGGCTGTACCGGCAACTCCTCGACACGGCCGTTTGTCAGGGCCGTGACGTTCCGGACGTACTCCGGCTCGAGCGTGCCCGGGGCGTTCACGTCGCGGGTCATCGACCCGCGCTTGACCGTGTCGATCCACAGCGTGCCTCGCTCGACCGGCGGAGCCGCCGGCCGGAGACGACTGATCGCGACCGTCACGGCGACGATCGCCACGAGGCCGAGGCTCAGTCCGACGATCTTCTTTGTCTTCTTGGGTGGTTCGCGCTTGATGTCCAAGGGGCCGTCTCGGGCGGTGGGAACGGGTGGAGAATGGCCTGCCAGCTCGAACTGCCAATGAAAGGTCCATGCCGCCCCGACGCACGTTCTAAACCGTGTCCAAACAAAAGGTTGCAGCTACTCGGCTCGCCTGCCTCCAGTATCGGTCTGCTCGGGTGTGGGACTCGTCGTCCCACAAGCGAACATCCTGACGGACGCGACGTGCTCGCGGTTTCAGACCCTATGAGACAACGACATCACGGAATAGGTTGCTGCGAGATGATCCGCCTCCGCCGGCGGTTCGCCACCGCCCCCGTAGCGCTCGCCAGTCTTCTCGTCCCGATTGTCGCGGCCACGAGGACGAATGGGCAGGTGCCGAGTCGCCCGCTGCGGCTCTGTGCCGGCGGCGACGTCACTCTCGGATCCAACCTCGATCCGAAGTGGGCTCGTTCCGCGGCCGACACGCTGCGGCGTCGCTTCGCGATGAGCCCGCTGCCCGACAGCCTCGCCCGACAGCTCACGCCGTTCGTCCACGGCGCGGACGTCGTCCTCCTCAACATCGAAGGGGCGATCGGCTCGGGTCCCGCGCCGCCGAAATGCACGAAGCGCTCGAAGAACTGCTTCGCCTTTCGCATGCCCCCGAGCGCCGGCACCGCGCTCCGGCACGCGATCGACAGCGGCGCTGTCATCGTCGGAAACGTCGCCAACAATCATTCCCACGACGCCGGCGACGAGGGCCGCGAGGCGACCATCGCGCGCTTGAAGCGCGCCGGAATCTTCGTCGTCGGCGCCGACACGATCGCCACGCCGGTCGCGCTTCCGTCGGGCGACACGATCGCGATGCTCGGGTTTCACACGGATTCCGATGCGCCGGACGCGCGCGACCTCGACGCGGTTCGCCGCCACGTGCGACGCGCCGCCGACCGATATCCGATCGTCGTCGTCACGATGCACCTCGGCGGCGAAGGCCCGGGCGCGCAGCGCACTCAGAACGCCACGGAGGTCTTTCTCGGCATGGATCGCGGGAATCCCGTCGGTTTCGCCGACGCCGCGTTCGCGGGGGGGGCGACACTCGTGATCGGCCACGGTCCCCACGTGCTGCGGGCCGCCGAATGGCGCGACGACCGGCTCGCATTCTATTCGCTGGGCAACCTGCTCACGTTTGGGCCGTTCAGCATGCACGAACCGACGAATCGCGGCGCCGTCGCGTGCGCGACGATCGACTCGGCCGGCCACGTGTCAGACGCCGAGCTGCGGCCGACGATGCAAGTGTGGCCCGGCGTGCTCGAGCGAGATCAGGCACATCGCGCCTGGGGATTGATCGACTCACTCAGCGCGCTGGACTTTCCGACTACCGGGGTCAGGGTCGACTCGAGCGGCCGCCTCGCGAAGCGCGTCATCCCGTTTCAAAAGCCATAACGCGGATGCCCGCCGAGCGGGGTCGGGCTAGTTGCCGCTCTTGGTCGCGACCGCGGGCGGCGTCGTCGAGGACGTGCTGTCGTCGCCGACGAGGATGCGGCGGGCGCCGCGCCAGACTTTGATTCGCGGAGATGCGGGCCGGTCGAGCGGCGTCTCGATGACGCGGCCCGCGGCGCTGCTCGCCTGGACGAAGCGGCCGTCGCCGACGTAGATGCCGACGTGGCTCACCGCGCCTTTCTTGCCGCGGCCGAAAGTGAGCAGGTCGCCGGGGAGAAGCCGGCTCGTGTCCTTGACGATCGCCAAGCCCACCTTTGCCTGCTGCTTGGCCGTGCGCGGAACGTCGAGGTTGAGCGCGGCCATCACGAACTTCACGAGACCGCTGCAATCGAACCCTTTCTCCGGCGTGCCGCCGCCGAACTTGTACCTCGTGCCGATCTGCGCGCGGGCCATCTGAACGATTGAATCGCGCAGCGTCTGGGCCGAGTTGCTGATCGCCGTGAACGGCTTGGTCTCGAACGGCCTGACCTCGACCGTCTTGGCGTCCTGCGCCATCGCGGGAGCAACCGACGTCGACGCGAACGCGATCGCGACGAGCGCGACCTTCATTCGTGTGAAGCGGTTTGGCGACGATGGATTCATGGCGGGGCGGCGCAAAAAGTCTCGGTCAGTCTACCCCGTAAGGGGCATTCGGTCAACAGTACGAGTTAAGGTTCGTCCGAGGTGGTTCTTCGAGCACTTTCGGCCTCGAGGTGCAACGCACTTGCCCACCCCGTGCCACAAAAAGCATCAACGAATGCGCAACATTTTGTGCGTCTGCAGACTCAGCCTCCAACGCGGGTGAGCCAGGCAATACGCGAGCGCGGCTTGAGTATTCTCAGATAGCGCCGGGCCGTCCATTGGCTGTAGGTAAAAGCGGCCGAAAGCGAGCGACTCGACGGCGCTCGGATCGAGGTCCGGCTGCGGAAACACCAGTTTGAGCTCGTCGCCGCGGCGCAGCACGAGCGGCGCGCGCGCCTTGGGACTCACGCAAATCCAGTCCAGCCCGCGCGGCGGCTCGACGGTGCCGTTCGTCTCGACGGCGACGGCGAATCCGCGCGCGTGCAGCGCGTCGATGGCCGCGGCATCGAGCTGGAGCAGCGGCTCGCCGCCGGTGCACACGACGAACCGGCTTCCGCCGGGTTCGGCCGGCCACCGGGCCGCCACCGCGTCGGCGAGCGCGTCGGCCGTCGCGAACTTCCCTCCGTCCGCCCCGACGCCGACAAAGTCGGTGTCACAGAAATCGCAAATCGCCGTCGCGCGATCCGCCTCGCGACCCGTCCACAGATTGCACCCCGAGAAACGACAGAACACCGCCGGCCTGCCGGCGTTGGCGCCTTCGCCTTGGAGCGTGTAAAAGATTTCCTTGACCGTGTACATCGGGCGGCTGGACGGGTGGACCGGTGGACCGGTGGACCGGTTTGAACAGCGTCAGCGATAGCGAGCGGGGTCGGGGATTCCGGCCTCGGCGAATCCCTTCAGGCGGAGCTGGCAGGCGTCGCAATGACCGCACGCGGCGCCGGCTGCATCAGGATCGTAGCAGCTCTGCGTGACCGCGTAGTCCACGCCGAGCGACGTGCCAAGTTGAATGATCTGCGACTTGGTGAGGTCGATGAGCGGAGCGCGGATGCGCAGCAGAAGACTGCCTTCCGTGGCGGCACGGGTCGCCAGATTCGCCATCCGCTCGAACGCCTCGATGTACTCCGGCCGGCAGTCGGGATACCCGGAATAGTCGAGGGCGTTCACGCCGATGAAGATGTCGGCGGCGCCGAGCACCTCCGCCCAGGCGAGGGCGAAGGCGAGAAAGATCGTGTTGCGCGCCGGCACGTAGGTGACGGGCACCCCGCGCTCTCCGACGTCGCGGTCGCGGGGGACGTCGATCGCGTCGCTCGTCAGCGCGGATCCGCCGAACGTGCGGAGGTCGATGTCGGCGACGACGTGGTCCTGCACCCCGAAGCGCGCCGCGACTCGGCGCGCCGCGTCGATCTCGTTCGCGTGCCGCTGCCCGTAGCGGAAGGTCATCGCGTGCACGTCGAACCCGTCGCGCCGGGCGACCGCGAGCAACGTGGTCGAGTCCAACCCACCGCTGAGCAGCAGCACCGCCTTCGGCATCAGCCGCGCAGCGCCTGGTCGAAATCTGCCTTGAGGTCTTCGACGTGCTCGAGCCCCACGGAGACGCGAAGCAGGTTCTCGGGCGCTCGCGTCCCCGCTCCCTCGACCGATGCCCGGTGCTCGACCAGGCTCTCCGTGCCGCCCAGACTCGTCGCCTGCGTGAACAGGCGCAAACGACCCGCGATCGCGAGCGACTGCGCGCGATCATTCCCAGCCTGGACGGACAGCATTCCGCCGAACTCGGACATCTGTCTGCGCGCGATGTCATGCGCCGGGTGCGACGCCAATCCGGGATAATGAACCGCCTCGACACACGGGTGGTTCGCGAGAAAGGTCGCGAGCGTGCGCGCGCTCTCGCTCTGCGCCCGGACGCGAATCGGCAGCGTGCGTACGCCGCGCAGCGTGAGCCAGCACTCGAACGGCGACGGCACCGCGCCGCCGGTCATCTGGATCGCGGCGACCCGCTGATGGAGGTCGCCGATCTCGCGGAACACGAGGGCGCCGCCGAGCACGTCGCTGTGCCCGCCGAGATATTTCGTGGTCGCGTGCATCGCCACGTCGGCGCCCAGCTCGAGCGGACGCTGGAGCACCGGTGTGCCCCAGGTGTTGTCCACCGCGCACAGCGCGCCACCTTCGTGAGCGATCGCCACAACGGCGGCGATGTCCACGACGCGGAGCAGGGGATTGGACGGGGTCTCGACCCAGATCAATCGCGTATTCCGCCGCATCGCGGCGCTCACCCGTTCGAGGTCCGTCATGTCGACGATGGACAGCTCGAGTCCCCACGGTCCCAGCACGTCGCGGGCGAGCTTGACCGTGCCGAAGTAGGCGTCGTCGGGGACGATGACGTGCGAACCCGGGCCGAGGGCCTGCAACAGCGTCATCGTCGCCGCCGATCCCGACGCGAACGCCGCGCCCGCCGCGCCGCCCTCCAACTCGGTGAGGCAGCGCTCGAGCGCGGCCCGATTCGGGTTCGTGTAGCGCGAGTAGAGGAACCCCGCGCGGTAGCTGCCGTCGGGGTCGCGGGCAAAGGTCGTCGAGAGGTGAATCGGCGGCGTCACGGCGGCCGTCGACGGGTCGACGTCATGGCCGGCGTGAACGGCGAGGGTTTCGATGCGCATGGTCGTGGCGGGAGGGGAATGCCGGACGCGCGGGTGCGCCGGGACCCGGTCGGAAAGTCGATCCTGAACGCCGCCGCGGCAATGGCGCGGGCGGGGGCAGCGGCAGCAGATTTTCGGACGTATGAAAGGCGGAGCCGCGCAACGGCGGTTCCCAGTGGTGGGTTGTCGGTTCGGTGTGATGAGCGACCCGGCGCCCGTTGTGGCGGTCCACCGGTCTACCGGTTTACCGGTCCACCTTCTTTCAACGCGAGACTACAGTGAAACAACTCCGAATCTTGGCGGGGGCGGTGGCTCTGCCAGCCGCGCTGGCGGCGCAGAATCCAAAGACCCAGCCGACCACGCACAAGCCGCAGCCGACAGGGGCGGCCATCACGGCCGGTGACCTCGAGACGCGTCTGTACATCTACGCGGCCGACTCCATGGAAGGGCGCGAGACCGGCACGCGCGGTCACGTGCGCGCGACCGACTACATCGCCGCCCAGGTCAAAGCGCTCGGCCTCGTACCGATGGGCGACAACGGCAGCTACTTCCAGAACGTGCCGGTGATCCGCCGCTCGCTCGACCCGGCGTCGACGATCAGCGCGCCCGGCGTCACCCTTCACGGGGGCACGGACTTCATCGCCACGGGCCGCGGCAACGTCCGCTCGCTCGGCGACGCGCTCATCGTCTACGGCGGGATGCTCGGCGACACGACTGCCGGGCTCACGCCCGAGCAGGTGCAGGGAAAGGTGATCGCGTACCGCGCGCCGGCGGGGAGCGGGCGCGGGCGCGGTGGGTTCGGGGCCGGTGGGTTTGGCCGCGGGGGCCGCGGCGGCGGCAATGGGGCCGGTCAGGCGCTCGCGCGCGCGGCCGCCGGACAGGTCACGATCGCCGATCAGCTCTCCGAGGCGCAGGTGCGCGCCGCGATGCATCCGCGCGAAGGCGACGTGCAGCTCAAGGCGGAGGCCGGTGATTCCGCCGCGGCGCCTCAGATCACGATCACACGCGCCGCGGCGGAGCAGCTGCTCGGCGCCTCGCTCGACGGGATGGCCAAGGGAACGACGGGCAAGATGGTGAGCTTCAACGTCAAGTTCGTCGACGCGCCGGCGCCGGCGCGCAACGTCGTCGCCGCATATCCGGGACACGACGCCAAGCTCAAGAGCGAGTGGGTCGCGATGGGAGCGCACAACGATCACATCGGGATTCGCCAGGGCCCGCCGATCGATCACGACTCGCTTCACCTGTTCGCGCAGGCCGCGTATCCGATCCGCGAGCACATCGCGCTCTACAACCTCGAGAATCACATCTGCGGCGGGCGCCTGCAGAACGAATGCTCGGCGGCGACGCCGGCGCAGCGGGCGCACCTCGACTCGCTCAACGCGCAGATCGCCGCGATCCACATCAACCTGGACAGCGTGCGCAAGGTGAACGGCGGCGTGCGGCTCGACTCGATCAGCAACGGCGCCGACGACGACGGGTCGGGCACGGTGACGCTGCTGGAAATCGCCGAGAGGTTCGCGAAGTCGAAGCCGGCGACGAAGCGCTCGATGCTGTTCGTCTGGCACGTCGGCGAAGAGAAGGGCCTCTGGGGCTCGCAGTACATCACGGATCACCCGCCCGTGCCGCGCGACTCGATCGTCGCGCAGCTGAACATGGACATGGTGGGCCGCGGGGCGGCGAGCGACCTGTTCGAGGGCGGGCCGCATTACGTGCAGCTCGTCGGCGGCCGGCGCGTGTCGACGGAGCTGGGCGACATCGTCGAGGCGCAGAACAAGAAGCTCGCGCAGCCGTTCACGTTCGACTACCAGTACGACGCCAACGGCCACCCCGAGAACATTTACTGCCGCAGCGACCACTTCAACTATGCTCGTTATGGAATTCCGATCGTGTTCGTGACGACCGGTCTCCACGGCGACTATCACCAGGTGACGGACGAGCCGGAGTACATCGACTACCCGCACATGGCGAAGATCGGGAACTTCATGTACGACCTCGGCCTCTACGTGGCCGATCTCGACCACCGGCCGAAGGTCGATCATCCGGCCGGCGATCCGAAGGCGCGCTGCCGGCAGTAAGAAAGAGCGCATGACGGCTTGACGGCTCGACAGCTGGTCGGCTGTCGAGCCGTGGTGCTGTCCACCGGTCCACCGGTCCACCGGTCCACCGGTCCACCGGTCCACCGGTCCACCGGTCCACCGGTCCACCGGTCCACCGGTCCACCCGGCAATCAGGTTCTGATCGTCCCGACCAGCTGGCGAAGTTGGGTCGATCCGGCGAGCAGAACGTTCGACGCGGACGTCATCTGTTCGCAGGCGGCGCTCTGCTCCTGCGTCGACGCGTTGACCTGCTGCGCGGCGGCGGCGTGTCCCTCGGCCGTCCTGGCGATCGACTCGAGGCTCACCGCGGCGTGATTGACGGCTGAGGCGTTGGCCTCGGCCGCTCCGGTGACGCCGACCGCGGCGATGCGCGTGCGTTCGGCCGCGTCGCTGATCGTGTGGAGCGCGGCGTCGATGTCGCGCGACACGCGCTCGATCTCGATGACGCGGCCCGCGCTCGATTCCATCGCCTTCGCGCTGCTCGTCACGCGGGCGGTCACGACGGTCGTCATCTGTACGATGTCGTCCGCCGCGCGCTGCGATTGCTCGGCGAGCTTCCGGACTTCGTCGGCGACGACGGCGAAGCCGCGCCCCGCCTCGCCCGCGCGGGCGGCCTCGATGGCCGCGTTGAGCGCGAGCAAGTTGGTTTGGTCGGCGATCTGACTCACCGACTGCACGAACTGGTTGATGTCGCTGACCGTCGCGTTGAGGTGGCCGATCTCGCCGGCCGCGCGCTCGACGCTCGACTTCACGTCGACGAGAATGCCGAGCGCGCGATCGATCTCGATGCGCTTCGCGTGGGCGGCGCCTTCGATGCTGTGCGCCAGCTGGGTGACTTCGTCCGACCGCGTCTTGACGCCGGTCGCCGCCTCGCGGATCGCCTGAAGCGTCTCGTCCACCGAGCGAAGCTGCTGCACCTGCGCTTCGGCGCCGTGCGACACCTCGGTCATGGCGCTCGCCATCTGGCTCGCCGAGAGCGAGATCTGCTCGGACACCGACGCCAGATCGTGCGCCGAGCTGGAGACCTCGTCGGCGGTGCGCGCCGCCACGTTGACGAGTTGCGACAACGATTCGCCGGTCTGGTTCATGGCCGAGGCGAGGATGCTGAACTCGCCCGGCATGGATCCCCGCGTGCGGGTGGCGAGGTCGCCGTCGCTCAAGCGCTTGGCGTGTTGCACGAGCACTTCGAGCGGCTCGCTGATGTGGCGCACGGTGAACATCACGATGATGATGCCGAAGACGAGGGCGAGCCCGATGATGGAGAGGAGCAGATCCGCCCGCCGCGAGGTTTCGGCCGCGAGATCGGACCGTGCCGCGGCGACCTTCTCGGCCTTGATGCGGCCGAGCAGCGCGATGTCCGCCAGGAGCTCGTCGATCGAGCGCCGCGCGTCGCCCGCCGCGGCTCGTGCCTCGTCGCCGCGGCCGAGGTCCACCAGACGATGGGCGAGCGCGTAGTGGATCTCCATCTCCGACAGCTTGCCGTCGATCGTCGCGAGGGCGGCGACTTCCGACGCCGACTGGTTGGGCCGACTGTTCATCTGCCGCTGCACTTCGTGCGCGGCCCACCCGAACGCGCGGAACGCCGACTGCGCCGACGAATCACGGGTGTCGAGGTATCGCGACGCCGCTTCGATGGTCTTCGCCACGTCGGCCGAGACCTGGCTCGTGAGCGACGCTTCCGCTTCGACCTCCGAGAGCGACGAGACGATCTCGCTCGACATCCCGGTGAGGGCGCTCCGGGCCTCGAAGCCGGCGAGCAGCAGGATGCCGACGAGGACGCCGAATCCGATCCAGAGGCGGCCGCGAATCGAGTTGAATTGCCTGAGATCGAGCAGCTTCACTTGGTCGCCTCCGGCAGCAAGGCGCCGGCGTGCACGCGCGTCATGACGATGCCCTTGCCGATGGGATCGCCGTCGGCGCTGAACCGGATCGCTCCGGTAATGCCGTGGAACGCGATGTTCTCGGACAAGCTCGCGAGGTACGCGCGAATCTTGGCGCGGTCCGGTCCGACCTGTTCGACCGCGTGGGCGAGCAGCTTCGTGGCGTCGTACGCGAGCGCCGCGTTGCCGTCGGGAATCGAGTTGAATTTTTTCGAATACGCGGCGACGAATGCCCGCACGTCGGGGCGGGTGTCCTGCGCGCTGAACGGTGCGCCGACGAACACTCCTTCCGCGAGCGGGCTCGGGGCGACAGTCTGCCACCCGTCGCCTCCCACCAGGTCGGCGTCGAGGTTCTGGCGCCGCGCTTCCTTGAGGAACGCCAGCCCCGACGCGTCGGTGCCGGCGATGAACACGACGTCGGGCTTCTGCTTCTTGAACCAGGTGACGAAGGGCTCGAAGCGCTGCGCGGAGTCCTCGCCGATCGGGTCGATGCTGACGATGGTTCCGCCGAAGCTTCGCTTGAAGTTCTCGGCGAGGCCGCGGCCGTAGGGATTGTTTTCGTACAGTACCGCCGCGCGCTTGCGTCCGCGCGCATTGACGAAACGCGCGATCGTCTGGCCGTTGGCGGAATCGCTCGGGATCACGCGGAACGCCCAGGGCGAGATCCCGGTCAGCGCGGGCGACGTCGCGGTCGTGGCGACCGCGGCGAGGTGTTGGTCGTAGACGTGCGCCGCGGACAGCATCGCGCCGGAGTTCACATGCCCGACGACGGCGACGATGCGCGGACTGTTGACGAACGATTGGGCGACCGCGCTGGCGCGCGCGCCGTTCCCCGAGTCGTCGGCAAACTGAATCGACAGACGGCGGTTGTTCGCCCAGGCGGGACTGGCGTTGATCTCGTCCACGGCGAGTTGAATGCCTTGCTTGTTGGCCAGGCCGTACGCCTGGCCGAACGGCCCGGCCGCGCCGAACGTGACCGTGCGCGCCGAATCGTGCGAGCACGCGGCGGCCAGGACGACGGTGACGGCGAGGGCGAAGCGTTTCTGGGCCATCGACACGAATTGAGAGGAGGCGGCCCGGCCACCGCACCGGGCAACAGCGAGGACGAAACACGCGGTCGGACTGTAACGGCGCTCGTGCGCCGGCCGAGTCGCGCTTCCCCCGTGGGCACAAGCGGTTAGCCCGGTGCTTGGGAGGTATTCGATTCGGCCGATACTAACCGAGGGGCCGCGTAGTTCGCGGCCTCTCGTTCCTTATTATCGGCTCAATCATCGAGATCGCCGCGTGACATGACGCCGACGGTCGACATTCTCATTCAGCAGGCCCAACTCGCCGACCGGGAAGGGCGGTGCGACGATGCGCGGGCGCTGTACGAGCGAGCGTTGTTCTCGCTCAAACGGCGCGCCGACGCGGCGACCGCGTCGTCCCTGCTACGGTGGATCGGCCGTCTGCATCGACAAGCTGGAGACGTCGACGCGGCGCTCGATGCGTTCGACGCGGCGCTCACGATCGCGGAGCTCGCCGGCGACGACGCGGAGATCGGGAAGGCGTTTCACGAGCAGGCCGACGCGTATCGGCGGCTCGGCGATCTCGATCGCGCGGAGGCGCTTTATCTGCAGGCGCGGTCGCGCGCCCTCGATACACACGAGACGCGCCTCGCCGCGATGGCGGCCCAGAGCCTCAGCGTCATCGCGATGGTGCGCGGCGACAACGACAAGGCGCTGCGCGACCACCGCGCGAGCCTGGCCGAGTACCGCGCGCTCGGCGTCCCGAAAGAAGTGCTCGGCTCCCTGCGCGGCATGGGTCAGCTGTGCATCGACCTGGAGCGGTGGGAGGATTCCGCCCGCGCGTTCGACGAGGCGGCGCAGATCGCCGAGGCGCTCGGCGACATTCCGGAACGCGTGCGGATCGAGGCGCAGCGGGCCGCGCTGGAGATCGCGCGCGGCGACTTCGTCGCCGCGGCGGCCGCCTGCGACACGGCGCGCGCGCTCGCGGCGCAGTCGCCGGACGCCGACGTCGCCGGCGAGATCGAGAAGCATCTCGGAACGATCGCGCGCGAGACGGGCGAGCTGGGCGTGGCCGAGGAACACTTCGAGCGCGCGCAGCAGATCGCCGTCGAACGACGCGACCTCCTGCTCTCGGCGGAGACGGCGCGCGAGCATGCCGAGACGTGCCGCAAGCAAGGACGCCTGCGCGATTCGCTCATCCATCTCAATCGCGGCCACCGCATCCTCACCCAGCTCGCGGTCTCGCGTGAGGTGGTGGATCTCGATCGCCGCGCGGCGCGCCTCGAGCGCCAGTTCCTCGAGGTCGCGCGGCATTGGGCGGGCTCCATCGAGTCGAAGGACCGGCACACGCAGGGCCACTGCGAGCGCGTGGCCGACCTCGCGTGCGCGCTGGCGATTCGCGACGGCTGCGAGTCGCGCGAGCTGTTCTGGTTCCGCATGGGCGCGACGGTGCACGACATCGGCAAGCTGATCATTCCGTCCGACGTCCTGAACAAGCCCGGCAAACTCGCGCCCGACGAGTGGGAGCTGATCAAGCGCCATCCGGTCGCCGGCGTCGAGATGCTCGTCGAGATGGACTTTCCGGGCGAGGTGGGGCCGATGGTGCGGTCGCACCACGAGCGCTGGGACGGCCAGGGCTACCCCGACGCCCTGTCGGGCGAGGAAATTCCGCGCGCGGCGCGTATGCTGTGCATCGCCGACGTGTACGACGCGCTGCTGTCCAAACGGAGCTACAAGGGCGCGCTGTCGCACGAGGCGGCCCTCGAGATCATGCGCTCCGACATCGGACAGTTCGATCCCGTGTTGTTCGAGCTGTTCGAGGATCTGATGCGCACACGCGCGCCGTCGATGCGCCAGCGCGTGGCCGCGCACGCCCGTCCCGCGCCCGAGCATCGCGTCACGCCGGCGCGCGAGCTTCGCGTCAGCGGGCCGTCGGACGACCTCACCGGTCTGCTCACACGCCGGCCATTCGTCGAGATCGCGAACAAGATACTCGGCGAGCGCGGACCGTTCGCGACGATGTCGCTCATCGTCGTCGACGTCGACGAGTTCAAGCAGGTCAACGACCAGCACGGACACCTGCAAGGCGACGCGGTGCTGCGCGTCATCGCGGGCACGCTGCGCGAGCTCGCGGCGTCGTCGGGGATCATCGGCCGATACGCCGGCGACGAGTTCGTCATCCTGCTGCCGCACGCCGCGATCGACGAGGCGGGCGAGTTGGCGGAACGCATTCGCGCGACGGTGCGCCGGACGTCGATTCCGCTGCGCGAGCGTTCCGGTTCCATCTCGGCGACGCTGTCCATCGGCGTCGCCGTCGCGCGGCCGGAACACCGCGACTTCGACGCGCTGTTCGCCGTCGCGGATCGCGCGATGTACGACGCGAAGCGCCGCGGCCGCGATACCGTGGTGTCGGCGTCGGATGGCGACCACACGTCGCAAGGGCCGGCGATCAACCTCAAGCACTTCGTCGGCCGAGACACGGAAAGCAAACGCCTGCTTCGAATCCTCGAGGCGGTCGAAAACGGCCCGCAGCTCGTGTCGATCGTCGGCGAGGCGGGCGTCGGCAAATCGTCCCTCGTCCGACGCCTGGCCGGCGAAGCCCGGCTCCGCGCGGGCTGCCTCGTGTCCGGCCAGTGCAGCGAGGCCGGCAACAAGCCGCCGTACGCGCCGTGGGCCGAGATCCTGACCGCGCTCGACTCGCTCGGCATCGTCAGCGCGCGCGAGTGGCACGAGTTGCCGCGTCTCGTTCCGTCGATGTCGAACGCCGCGCTCTCGCCGGAATCGAACCGCTACGTGCTCCTCAACGAGATCGTCTGGTACCTGCGGCTCGCCGCGGAGACGAATCCCG
This sequence comes from uncultured Gemmatimonadaceae bacterium, assembly GCA_963736315.1. Lineage (GTDB taxonomy): Bacteria > Gemmatimonadota > Gemmatimonadetes > Gemmatimonadales > Gemmatimonadaceae > JAQBQB01. The sequence continues at coordinate 2,459,934 of CAVTOB010000003.1, forward strand.
TCGTCATTCTGCTCGACGACATGCAGTGGTCGGATGCGGCGAGCTGGGACGCCCTCGAGCACGTCATGTCCCAGCTCGAGATGGAGCACGTGCTCCTCTGCACGACGATGCGCACGGAGGACATGCGCGGCGAAGCGCTCGAGCGCCGCAACCGGCTGCTGCGCGACGAGCGGTTCAACGAGATCCCGCTGTCGCGCCTCAACGACGCCGACGTGCGCCAGTGGCTCGCCGGTGTCTTCGGCGGCGAGGCGAGCCGCGAGCTGGCGGCGTACATACAGCGCTACTCCGAGGGGAACCCGCTTCTCGCGACGCAGGTCGTGCGCATCCTGCTCGACGCCGGGGTCGTGCGCTTCGAGCATGGTCGATGGGGGTTGTGGTCCGAGCCCTCGCGCGACCTCACGACGGCGCTGAGCGGTCTGATGGGTCGCCGCCTCGACCGCCTCAGCGGCGAGGCCCGCTCGATCCTCAATACCGCCGCCGTGATCGGCCGCGTCTTCGACATCGATCTTGCCGTGGCGGCCGGCGCCGGCACCGAGGACGAAGTGCTCGACGCGCTCGACCAGGGGATCGAGCACGCCGTGCTCGAGGCGACCGACTCGAGCGGCTGCGAATTCTCGTTCACTCATGGGCTGCTCGTCGACGCGGTGCGCCGATCGATCAACCCGCGGCGCCTGGCGCGCATTCATGAGCGGGTCGCCGCCGCGATGGAGGAGCGCAGCCCGGACAACGCGTCGGCCATCGCCGTTCACTACGAGCGCGCCGGCCTGCCGCTCAAGGCGTATCCGCATGCGGTCATGGCCGGACATCAGGCTCTCGCGATGTACGCGCAGGCCGAAGCGCGACGATTCTTCGAGATCGCCGAGCGCGCCGCGCCCGCGCCCGCCGACCGCGCGACCGCGCTCCTCGGGTTGGCCGAGGTGTCGGAGCTCGAGGGCCGCCACGCGTTGACCGAGGAGCTCTGCGACCGCGCGCTCGCCACGATCGCCGACGGCTCCGACGAGCACACGGTGCTCGCGCTGCGGCGCATGCGAGAGCGAACTCGCTCGCTGCAGGGACAGCCCGCGCGAGAAACGATCACCGTCTGCACCGGGCTGCTCGAGAAGGCCCGCTCGCTCGGCGACCGGGCCGAGGAATCCGCGCTGCTCACCATGATCTCGCATTGCCAGGATCGTCTGGGCGACGGCGCGGCCGCGGAGCGCGTGGCCCGCGAAGCCGTGGCCGCGGCGCAGGCGGCGGACGACTCGCGTCTCCTCGCCGAATCGCTCACGCGCCTCGGCAGCGCGATCAAGGACACCAACGCCGCCGAGGCTCAGGATTTTTACGGCCGCGCGCTGACGCTCTTCCACGCCGCGGGCGACCGCAGCGGCGAGGCTCGCTGCCAGATCAACATCGGGAAGATCCACCAGCGCGCCGGCGACATGGCCGCTGCCGAAGCGGCCTATGACCATGGATTGGAAACGGCGCAGTCGGCGCAGGCGGTCGATCTCGCCGGTCTCGCGTCGCTCAACCTGGGACTGCTCCATCTTCGCCGCGGCCAGCTCGCGCTGGCCGGTGAGCACTACGACGACGCCCTCGAGCGTTTCACCGAATCGTCGAACGAAACGGATCGGCTGTCGACGCTGTTCAACATGGCCCACCTGGCTCGCGAAGCCGAAGACTGGGGGACGGCGTCGGGGCTGTACGAGCAGGTGATGGCGATCGCGGCGCGCATCGGGCAGCCCGACGTGGAGCTGGGAGCGCGCGCGGGCCAGGCGCTCGCGGCGCTCGCCGTCGGCGCGCGGTCGGTGGCGGAAGACGCCATGCGCTGGATCCGCGCCAACGTCGAGACGCGCCCGGAATGGTGGTTCCAGGGCCGAGATCTCGTCGATGCGCTGCGGATTCGTCTCGCGGCCGAACGAGGCGACGACTCGCACGCGATGCGGCTGCTCTCCGACGCGGTCACCCTGGCCGGCCGCCACGATGTGTATGTGGCCGCATATCTCGTCGCCGAGTGCGCCCCGTCACTGCGCGGCGCCGTCGCGCCGTTGATTGCGCTGATCGACCAACTGCTCCCGGAGGTCGAAGCGTTCGGGCTCACGGGCGCCCGCCAGCGGCTCACAAACGCGCGAATGAGCCTGTTGGCGAGTGTCGCGGCATAGCGGGAGGGTCCTTTCGCGGACTACGGATTCCGCGCGGTCGGGCCGATACTCGGTGAGATAGCGCTCGCAAACGCCCCAGGAGGCTTCTTCGCGTGAAGCGTCAAGGACTTTTCTTCGGATGGACCCTGTGACAGCGCCCTCGCCCCGGCGCCCGGTCGGCGCCCGCGATGCCGGTTTCGAATTCGCGCCGGTCATCGCCGGCAGCGCCGTGATGCGCCATACGATTCAAACGGCTCACCGTGTCGCCGGAACCCCGGTGCGCGCGTTGATGCTGTTTGGCGAAGCCGGAGTCGGCAAGGACCTGCTGGCCCGCTGCATTCACAACGCGGGCGCAGGCGCCAGCGATCCGTTCATCGCCATCAATTGCTCATCGATTCCGTCCGCCATGCTGGAGACGGAGCTCTTCGGCTCCGACCCTGCGCACCGCGACGCCCCGCGTCGTGCCGGCGCGCTGGAATTGGCCGGTCGTGGCACCGTGTACCTCGACGAAGTGGGTGAGCTGCCACTCGCGTTGCAGGACCGGCTCGCGCGCTCGCTCGAAGAATACGGCGTGCCGAGACTCGGCTCCGCCGCGTCCAATGAGGCTCCCGTCCATTGCCGCGTCATCGCCGCGACCAGATCGCGCCTCGAGGACGCCGTGTCCGCAGGTACGTTCCGCGACGATCTTGCCGCACGTCTCGCCGTGCTTCGCATCGAGCTGCCCCCGCTCCGCGAGCGCGACGACGACGTGCGGCTGATCGCGGATCACTTCCTTTCGCAGAATCAACGCATCCGCGGCGAGTCCCGCCGCCAGATCGGTCTCGACGCGCTCGCCGTGCTCCGCGCTCACCGCTGGCCCGGCAACGTGCGAGAGCTGAAGCACGTCATCGATCGGGCCGCCATCGTGGCCAACGGCCCGGTGATCGGCGCCGAGCACTTGATGATCAACCAGCAGCGCGCGGGAGCCAGCGCGCTCCACGGGACCGTGAGCTTCGGCGACATTCGGATCCCGGGAGAGGGCAAGCGCCTGCGCGACATCGAGCGCGAGGCGCTCGAGCTCACGCTCCGGCTGACCGAGAACAACCAGAGCGCCGCCGCGCGAATCCTCTGCATCTCGCGCCCGACGCTGGCCCGAAAACTCAAGGCCTATCGGCTGCGGGACTCGCAGGGGAAGTAAGCGATTGACGCGGACAGCGCGGCGAGAAATCTGACGTCTGACGTCGGATTTCCGACTTCAGATTTCTCGTAGCTGTTCCCAAGGCCCACTTTCCTAACTGCCTCTCGGTTGCTGCTGCGTCAGGCAGTGCAGCGTGCCGAGTCCCCAGACGAGATCCACGGCGTGGATCCCGACGACTTCACGCCCCGGGAATAGCTCGGCGAGCGTATTCAGTGCGGCGCGGTCGTTCGCATCGTTGAACGTCGGGACGATCACGACGCCGTTCGCGACGTAGAAATTCGCGTAGCTCGCGGGAAGACGCTCGCCGTTCATCGTGACCGGACGCGGAAAGGGCAGCTGTACGACGCGATATTCGCCGCGGTCGAAGCCTGCCAGACCGAGCCGCTCGAGATTGTCCGCCGAACGGCGGTGATTCTCATCGTCGGCGGGATCGGCCTCGTAGGCCAGCGCGATGGTGCCGGGCGCGGTGAAGCGGGCGATGTCGTCGACGTGGCCGTGCGTGTCGTCGCCGACGCACCCTTCACCCAGCCAGATCGTTTGGCGGATCCCGAGCGCGTCTCGAAAGACCCGCTCGTAGCCTTCGCGCGTGAGTCCTGGATTCCGAACCTGGACGCTCGACAGCAGACACTCCTCGGTCACGAGCAGTGTACCCTCGCCGTCGGTGTCGATGGCGCCGCCCTCGAGGACGACGCGATCGCCGGTATCCGGACGCTTCGGCTCATCGCGCGGCAAGCCCGTGATGCGCGCCACGGCCTCGCCGACCTTCGCGTCGAGCGCGTAGTTCTCGTACTTCGCCCAGGCGTTGAAGCGCCAGTTCACGAGCCGCACGCCGCCCGCTTCGTCCACGACGGCGGTCGGCGCCGAATCGCGGAGCCAGACGCGATCCGTCGCCAATACGTGGAGACGATAGTTGTCGCGCGCCCCGTGTGCGTCGATCGTTTTTCGCGCGGTCGCGCGCGCGTCCTCGTCCTGGCACAGGATTTCGACGCGCTCGTATTTCGCGAGGACGCGAACGATCTCCGCGTACACCCACGCGATCGGCTCGATCTTGCCGGGCCAATCGGGCTCGTGGTGCGGCCACGCGATCCAGGTCGCCGCGTGCGGCTCGAATTCCGCCGGGAAACGAACCGTCATTCGAGAATCCGAGCGGTCTGCGTTCAGCCGCCGATGTAGCGGCTCAGGATCGGCGCGTATGCGTCGATCCGCCGGTCGCGCAGGAACGGCCAGTTGCGCCGTGTCTCTTCGATGAGGCACGGATCGCAGGTCGCGACGAGCGTCGTCGGCTCCGTTCCCGCCTCGGCGACCAGCCGGCCGAACGGGTCGGCGATGAACGAGTGGCCGAAGAACTCGAGTCCCTTGGTGCCCGGCTCGTCCTCGTGCCCAACGCGATTCGGCGCGGCGACGAACACGCCGTTCGCGATCGCATGCGCGCGCTGCGCCGTGCGCCACGCGTCGACCTGCGCCTGCCCGAACTCCGCTTTCTCCGCCGGATGCCAGCCGATCGCCGTCGGATAAAACAGAATGTCCGCGCCGAGGAGCGACGTGATGCGCGCGGCCTCGGGGAACCACTGATCCCAGCAGATCAACACGCCGATGGTCGCATAGCGCGTCTTCCAGACTCGAAACCCGTTCGCCTGCGCCGACGCGCGCATCGCGGGGTCCGCGTTCGCGTCGCCCGGCGTGAAATAATACTTCTCGTAGAAGAGCGGATCGTCGGGGATGTGCATTTTGCGATACACGCCGAGCAGCGACCCGTCGGCGTCGATGATCGCCGCGGAGTTTCGATAGACGCCGCGCGCCTGCTTCTCGAACAGCGGAACGATGAGGACGATCGCCAGCTCCTTCGCCAGCGCCTGCATTCGCTCCGTCGTCGGGCCCGGAATCGGCTCGGCGATGTCGAACCGCTCCGCGCTCTCGGCTTTGCAGAAATAGGGCGCGTCGAAGAGCTCTTTGAGACAGACGATCTGCGCGCCGCGCGCCGCGGCTTCGCGGATGCGCTCGATCGACGCCGCGACGTTCTTCGTCACGTCGCCGCCGGCGCCGTCTTGAATGATTCCGACCGTGAATGGCGCGTTCATGCGCGGAAAACTAACGACGCCGACGAGAGCCGATTCGCGGCGGCGCCGATCGGCGACGGCTAGCGGACGATCACTCCGACCACCACGTCGTTGACGTTCGTGCCCGTGTCGCGGCGCGGGATGAGCGCGCTCGCGGCGCGCAGCGCCTTGTACGACTCGTGCGCGGCGAGCGCCTGACCCGGGTCGCGCCCGCCTTCCGCCACCGCGCTCCACGTGGTGTGGTCGACGATCGCTCCGGCCGCGTCGGTGGCGCCGTCGCGCCCGTCCGTGCCGGCGGCGAGCAGCGCTATACCCGCCGCGTCGGCGCCGGCCTGGTGCAGCACCCGCGCCGCGGCGAGGGCGAGCTCCTGGCACCGGCCGCCGCCCGCCATCGCCGTCGCGCCATTCGGCGCGGCGAGCGTCACCGTCGTCTCGCCGCCCCACGCGAAGCACGCGTTGTTCGCGCCCTGCGACGCCACGTCGACCAGCGCCCGCGCGATCGCCTCGCCGGCGCGCGCGGCCTCACCATCGAGTCGCTCCGGCGCGATGCTCGCCGAGAGCCGAAGCTCTTCGGCCTTCGACGCGACGCCGCCCAGCGCGAGCCGATTGTTCCCGATGACGCGGCCGGTGATGTGCGCGAACGCCGGGTGCGACTTCGCGGGAGTCTCCGGAACCGTGCCGCGGGTGACGCCGGTGAGGTAGTCGCGGCACGCCGCCGGCAGCCGCGCGAAAAGGTTCGCCCGCTGAAGGAGGTTGGTCACGTCGGCGACGCTCGAACCGTCGGGGATGCACGGGCCGCTGCCGATCACGCTCAAGTCGTCGCCTGCAACGTCGGAGATCGCGAGACAGTGCGTGGTGGCCGGCGCAAGCGCGAGCGCGAGCCGGCCGGCGCCCCAGCGCGAGAACCGTTTCCGCACCAGATTCGTGGCGGCGATGTCGAGGCCGGAGCCGAGCAACAGCTCCTGGAGCACGACAAAATCCGACTCGTTGATCGCGCGGACCGGCGCGCCGATCAGACTCGACGCCCCCCCCGAGAGCAGCACGATCGCCACGTCGGACCCGCGCCGCCCGGAGGCGATCTCGGCGATCTTCGCCGACGCGTCGAACGAGTGGCGCCCGGGAAGCGGGTGGTCCCCGCGCATCGACACGATCGTCGGATAGGGCGACGGCGCGTCATCGGGAGCGACGATCAAACCGCCGACGATCGAATGGAGCGAGCGAAGCGTCGACGTGACGGCGGCGGCCGCCATCGGACGGGCGGCCTTGCCGAAGGCGAAGATCCAGAGACGCGAGCCGCGCTCGATCGCCAACGCGTCGACCGCCCGCGCGGTCGCCGGTCCCGGAGCCGCGGCGGTGACCGCGGCATCATACAACTCTAAAGCAAGGGCCCGGCCGGCGGCCGCCGGCGCATCGATCGCGGTCACTCTAGTGCGATGGGCCGAGCGATTTCAAGGCGTTCGAGACGTCGGCACCGAGCTGGGTGTAGGCGTCCGCCGCGAGCACGTTGAACTTCATCATGCGCGCCACGATCTTGCCGTCCGGACCGACGACGAAGACGTTGCGGGTATCGAACTTGTTGTCCGCCGAGCCGTAGAGCTTCGCGACGGCTTGATCCGGATCGCTGGCGAACAGATTCGGGAACCCGGAATCGTGCGCCCAGTTGGCCTGAGTGGTATCAGCGTCGACGCTGATGCCGATCACGACGACCTTCTTGCCGGCGTTGAAGAGCGTGGCGTACTGATCACGGTACGCCTCCATTTGGATCGTTCAGCCTTTTGTTCGCGCCTTCGGGAAAAAGGCGAGGACGACGATCTGCCCGCGGAAATCGGCGAGGCGAACGGGTTCCTTCAACACGCCGAAGCGCGTTGCGCCTGCCAGGGAAAAATCCGGAGCCGCCTGTCCGACGTTGGGCGCGGATGCCGCACCGCCAGGTTGCGGCGAGGCCGCCGGCTGCTGCGCGGCGGCCGATGCCGCGGCGAGCGCCGACGCGACGAGGGGCAGGACAACGCCGCTTCTCGAGAAGCGCATCATGTGATTGAGCCCCGATGAGATGGAGAGCAAAGCGAACCCGAAACGAAACTAACGGTCCCGCCAACGAAAACGAAAAGGATCGCGCGCGCCGGACGGCGGAACCGCCCCGCCCGCCGCCGATTGTGGACAGTGGGTGTCCCGAACGAGGACGCCGCGCAGCGCCAACCGGTTATTTGGCGACTTAGACCCCGGAACGGCACATGCCAAATACCTGTGGCGCACGGTGCGAGTGGCACTGACGCTACTTCATTCGGGGGGATGGTGATGCGTGCTTTCACGTGGTTGGTCTGCGCGCCGGCCTTGGTGGTCGCGGCGGCGTGCGGCCGCGGCAACGCGGCGGACGACGCGCTGAAGAACGATCTCGCGTTGGCGTCGCAGGCCCAGGCGTACAACCCGAACTTCAATCCCAATGAGGCGGGGTACGCGCCGCAGAACGCGCCGCAGTACGCGTCGCCGAACACGCCGCGGGCGGTGCAGACGGTTGCGCGTCAGCCGGTCTACCGCCGGCCGACGTCCACGGCGCGGCGTTCCACTTCGAGCAGCAACGCGGGATACTACCCGGCTCCGTCGGCACCGCCGGTGGTCGTCGAGAAGCACACGCAGCGTGACGCCGCGATCGGCGCGGCGGCGGGCGCGGTGTTGGGTGCGACGACGAGCCGCGACAAGGTGAAAGGCGGTCTCATCGGTGCGGTGGTCGGCGGCGTACTTGGCGGCGTAGTCGGCAACAACGTCGACATCACGCGAAAGTCCGGCTGGTAACCGCAGGGCAGCGGTCCAAATAGCTCGATGGCCAGCTCGATGGCCACGGGGGAGGCGGCGCGAAACGCGCCGCCTCCCCCGTTCCGTTTCTTCCACCGCCCCGCGCCCACCCCCGCACGACGTGTCGGTCCCCGTACGCCTGCCTGTCCCCGCACCCCGTCCCCGCACCCCGCCCTCGCGCCTACTATATATCAGCCTTGTAGCAGGTCGCTGGAGAACGGAAACATGAACGCAGTCGAAAATCGCCCGCGTGCCGCGCTCATCGTCGTCGTCGCGGCGATGGCGATTCGTGCGCCGCTGGGCAACGCGCAAGGCGCGCCCACGCCTCGACACCCGACGTCAAGCGACCTTGCCGCGATGGCCAAGGCGAAGTCGGACAGCGTCAACCGCCCGTACACCAAACCCGACATCGACTTCATGCGCGGCATGATCGCCCACCATGCGCAGGCGCTGCTCATGGCCGGGTGGGCGCGATCGCACGGCGCCAGTCCCGCCGTCCAAACGCTTTGCGATCGCATCACCAACGCGCAGAAGGATGAGATCAACATCATGCAGAACTGGCTGCGCGACCGCGGGCAGCCGGTGCCGGAAGCCAAGCCTGTTCCGCTGAAGATGACGATGGACGGAATGGAGCACGAAATGCTCATGCCTGGCATGCTGACGGCGGAGCAGCTCAGAGAGCTCGACGCGGCGCGCGGCCCCGAGTTCGACACGCTCTTTCTCAGATTCATGATCCAACACCACCAGGGCGCCGTCTCCATGGTCGACGACCTGCGATCGCGCGACGGAGCGGCGCAGGACGAACTCGTTTTCAAGCTCAGTACCGACATCCACGTCGATCAGACGACCGAAATCGCCCGCATGCGGCGCATGCTCACGCAAATCATGGTTGGTCGCTAGACGCGGTGCCCCCCACGGATGGTCCGAACCGCGGTCGAACGTTTCCCCCCCCCCCGTCCCCGGACAGAAGGATGCCACAGGAGTTTTTCATGTCACTGAAGCCGGTTCTCTCTCGGTCCCGCGTGATCCGCGCGACGGCGGTCGCCGCGTCAATGTGCGCTCTCTCCGCCGCTCCGGCGCGCGCCGGAGCACAGGCGGCGTCGCTGAGCGCGCCGGCGCCGAGTCCCGATCGACGCGTCGGTCTCAAACCGGGCGTGTGGGACGCGGGTCAGGCCGAATGGAATCTCCATCTTCTCTCCGCGACGCGTCCCTCCGAGAAATTCCTCGGCCAGGTCAACTCGGACCTCACGTTCACGGGCCCGTACGCGATCCAAGGGAGCTTCGCCGGATATCAGGTGTGGGACATCAGCAATCCGAGCCACCCGACGCTCAAGACCGCGTACTTCTGCCCAGCGTCGCAGAGCGACGTGTCGGTCTACAAGAACCTGCTGTTCGTCTCGGCCGAGGCAGAGACGGCGCGGTTGGATTGCGGCGCACAGGGTGTCGCGACGGCGGTGAGCACCGAGCGCGTCCGCGGGATTCGCATCTTCGACATCAGCGACATCGCGAATCCGAAGTACATCGCGAACGTGCAGACGTGCCGCGGTTCGCACACGCACACGGTGGTCGTCGATCCCAAAGACCGCGACAACGTCTATGTGTACATCTCGGGGTCGGACACGCCCCGTGACGCGCGCGAGTTGGCGGGGTGCTCGAAGCTGTCGCCGTCGCAGGACCCGAATTCGCCGCTCTTCCGCATCGAAGTGATCAAGGTTCCGCTGGCGCATCCGGAGAACGCGGCGATCGTGAGCTCGCCCAGGATCTTCGACAATCTCACCAAGCCGGCCATCCACGGCCCGACCGCCGCGGACAAGGCGGAGATCGACGCGGCGCGCGCTCGCGGCGCGTTCGTCGTCGACCTCGAGGGCGAGGTCCACATTCTCTCGGACAGATTCGTCAAGCCGATGCTCGACAGTCTCGTGAAGGCGCGCGGCGGCACGGGCGCACCCACCGCGGCCGACAGCACGAAGCTGCACCAAGAGGTGCAGGGAATCGTCAGCGCGATGTTCGGTCTCACCGGCGGTGACTCCAACGCCGGTCCCACGCAGTGCCACGACATCACGGTGTATCCGGCGATCGGCTACGCGGGCGGCGCGTGTGAAGGATATGGCTTGCTGCTCGACATCCACGATCCGGCGCATCCGGTGCGCATCGACGCCGCCGCGGATTCCAACTTCTCGTACTGGCACTCGGCCACGTTCAGCAATGACGGGACGAAAGTGCTATTCAGCGACGAATGGGGCGGGGGCGGCGCGCCCAAGTGCCGCGCCACCGATCCGAAGGAGTGGGGCGCCGACGCGATGTTCACGATCGACGCGAACCACAAGATGCATTTCCAAGGCTACTACAAGATTCCGGCGCCACAGACGCCGCAGGAAAACTGCGTGGCGCACAACGGCTCGCTGATTCCCATCCCCGGCCGCGACGTCATGGTCCAGTCGTGGTATCAGGGCGGGATCTCCGTGTTCGATTGGACCGATCCGAAACACGCGGTCGAGATCGCGTACTTTGACCGCGGTCCGATCGACGGGACGCGGATGTCGATGGGCGGCTCCTGGTCCGTGTACTGGTACAACGGCGCGATCGTGAGCTCCGAGATCGCGCGCGGACTCGACGTGCTCGAGCTGACGCCGAACCCTCTGCTCACCGCCAACGAGATCGACGCCGCCAAATCAGTGCACATCGACTATCTCAACGCTCAGGGACAACCGAAATTCGTCTGGACGGCGTCGTTCTCGCTGTCGCGCGCCTACACCGACCAACTCGAGCGATCCGGCGGGCTGTCGACTGGGCGCCTCGCCGCTGTTCGCTCGGCGCTCTCCGAAGCCGAAATGAAGTCGGGCGTCGATCGGCGCGAATCGTTGAACAAGCTCGCCGGTCAACTCGACGGCGACGCGCGCGGATCGTCCGACGCGGCGAAGGTGCGCCTGCTCGCGACCTCGGTGCGCGATCTGGCAGCGACGAAATAGCACAGGAGACGACACCCACTATGCCCGCGCGCACACGCCGACCCTCCGACGGACAAGTGATGCTGATGGTGGGCACGCTCAAGGGCGCGTTCATCTTCACGTCCGGCGAAAAGCGCTCTCGATGGACGATGCACGGCGGGGGGCCGCACTTCTCGGGCGAATCCGTCTATGCGTTGGCGTACGACGAACGAGGTGGGCGGCGACGGCTCCTCGCGTCGACTCGCAGCTTCCACTGGGGAAGCACGATCCGCACGAGCGACGACTTCGCGGCGACGTGGTCCGGGCCGGAGCGACAGACGGTGCGCTTCCCCGAGTCGTCGGGATTGTCGCTCGTACAGGTGTGGCAGATCAAGCCTGGTCCGGCGGATCAACCGGATCTGCTGTGGGCCGGCGTCGAGCCCACGGCGCTGTTCGAGTCGCGGGACGGCGGCGACAGCTGGAGCGCCGTCGATGGCCTGTTGACGCACGAGCATCGCCCGCGGTGGACCCCCGGCGGCGGCGGCATGTGTCTGCACACGATCGTGCCCGACCCTGCGAACTCGAAGCGCATGCTGGTCGCGATGTCGACCGGGGGCGTCTATCGCACCGACGACGGAGGCACTTCGTGGCGCGCGCGCAACGTGGGCGTGCGCGCGCAGTTTCTACCGAACAAATATCCCGAATTCGGCCAGTGCGTGCACAAGGTCGTGCACCATCCGGCACGCCCGGAGCGACTTTTCCTCCAGAACCACTGGGGTCTCTACCGCAGCGACGATTGGGGAGACAACTGGACCGACGTGGCGAACGGCGTGCCCTCCGACTTCGGCTTCACGATGCAAATGCACCCGCACGATCCGGATACCGTCTACATCGTTCCCCTGCAGTCCGACGAGTTCCGTTGTACGCCGGAGGCCAAGCTTCGCGTCTATCGCACCCGCGACGCCGGCGGCTCGTGGGAGGCGCTGGCGAGCGGACTGCCGCAGAAGGACGCGTACGAGACCGTCGTTCGCGACGCGATGTCGGCGGACTCGCACGATCCGGCCGGCATCTACTTCGGCACGCGAAGCGGAAAGGTGTTTGCGTCCGCGGACGGCGGCGACTCGTGGGCTCGCGTAGCCGATTCGCTGCCGCCGGTCGTCTGCGTGCGCGCGGCGGTCATCGGCGCCGCGGACGCGTCCGCGGCGGCCTGACGGGGGGGGAAACACGTGTCGATCGCCGTCGTCCTGCCGCGCGCGCTGTATCCGTATTCACGCGGGAACGGCACGCTCACCGTCGAAGACTCCTGCTCGACGGTCGCCGACGCACTGTCGGCGGTCGGCGCGCGATGGCCGGGGGTGCTCGACCGCGTGATGACGGAACAGGGCGCCGTGCGCGAGCACGTCAACATCTTCGTCGGCGAAGAGAGCATCCGCTTCGCCGACGGCCTCGCCACTCCGGTCGGCGACGGCGACACGATCATGATCGTCGCGGCGGTCAGCGGCGGTTAGCGGCGGCTGAGAGGGCGGGGGTCGGGCGGCGGGAGGGCGCGTTCGCCCAGTAGCTTTCGGCATGGATCTCTCGCGGGACGAGCTGCTCCGCTACAGCCGCCATCTGATTCTGCCCGACGTCGCGCTCCAGGGTCAGCAGCGGATCAAAGCCGCACGCGTAGTGCTGGTCGGCGCCGGCGGGCTCGGATCGCCGGCGGCGCTCTATCTCGCGGCCGCGGGCGTCGGCACGATCGGCCTCGTCGACTTCGACGTCGTCGACGTCTCCAATCTCCAGCGTCAGGTGTTGTACGGCACGGCCGCGATCGGCCGGCCGAAGCTCGAGTCGGCCCGCGCGCGTATCGCCGACCTGAACCCGAACGTCAACGTCGAGACGCACGATACGCGTCTCACGTCCGAGAACGCGCTCGAGATCCTCGGGCGCTACGATGTGATCGTCGACGGCACGGACAACTTCGCGACGCGCTATCTCGTGAACGACGCGTGCGTGCTCCTCGACAAGCCGAACGTGTATGGCTCGATCTTCCGCTTCGACGGGCAGGCCTCGGTCTTCTGCGCCACGGACGGTCCCTGCTATCGCTGCCTTTTTCCGACCCCGCCTCCGCCGGGGTTGGTGCCAAGCTGCGCGGAGGGCGGCGTGCTCGGCGTCTTGCCCGGCCTCGTCGGAACGATTCAGGCGACCGAGGCGCTCAAGCTGATCCTCGGCGTCGGTGACGCGTTGATCGGCAGATTGCTCCTCGTCGACGCGCTCGGCATGAACTTTCGGACCGTACGCGTGCGCCGAGACCCGAAATGCCCGGCGTGCGGCACGCGCGAGATCACCCAGCTCATAGACTACGACGAGTACTGCGGAACCTCACCGACGACAACCATGGCGAACATGACACGCGTTCCTGAAGTGACGCCTCGCGAATTGGCCGAAGCGCTGACGCGCGGCGACGACATCGACCTGCTCGACGTGCGCGAGCCGTACGAGTGGAGTCTGGGTGTCCTGCCGAATGCCAAGCTGATTCCCCTCGGGTCCCTCCCTGCGGCGATGTCGTCGCTCGACGGAAAGCGCGACATCGTCGTCTACTGCCGCTCGGGGTTACGGAGTGCCGACGCGGTGCAGCGGCTTTGCGCGGCGGGGTTCCGCGCGACGAACCTGGCGGGGGGCATCCTGCGCTGGAGCGACGAGGTGGATCCGAGCCTGCCGAAGTACTAGGGGTGGACAGGTGACCGGTGGACCGGACCTGGCGTCACCGTGTCACGGTTTGACGAGCGCCTCGAGCGCGGCCCAGTTCAACTGGTCGCGAATGCGAATGGCGTCGGCGAGGCGTCGCTCTGCGGTCTGTCTCTCCTGCTCTCGCTCATCTCCGGCGTACATCTGATACGTCGAGTCGACGACGCCCTGTAGTCCCGGGAGACATACCCACAACAGCTGCGGAACCGACGGCGCGATCGACTGATCGTAGAACGTCGGATTCGCTTGTAGCGGCAGCACCACTCCCTCGTCGTCTTTGGCGCCGAGCGTGTACAGGCCGCGGCCGTGATCGATCAGATACGCGGGTGACTTTCGATCCTCGGGCGAGAGCGCATCCAGCTTGGCCTGGAGCTGCGCGATGTTCGCGCCTTCGCCCTCGCTCGCCTGCTTGACGATTTCCTGATACCGCTGGTCGGCGCCGCCGGCCGCCGCCGAGCGCAGACCGGCTTCCTGTTGCTTTTCGGCGTCGCGAAAAGCCTCGGTCATTTGCCTGATGGTCGCCGTGTCGCCGCCCATCTTGCGAACCGCGTCGATCGTCTGGCCGTTCGACGCCTCGCGCTTGGGCCGATCGCGCAGGAATCGCTGCAGCGCGTCGTTGGTCGGCGTGGTCGTCTCCGTGGTGCGCTGGCTCTCGTGATGCGCCGACGCCGATCGCGCCTTGATCAGCTCGAGCGTGTAGTACCGCTCCTTGGTCAACGGAATGAGCGGCGGCGTCGGCCGATGCGCGATGTACGTGCACGCGCCGTTGTAGACGGGACGGCCGTGGAACTTGCCCGTCTCCGTGAGGTCGTACAACACGCGCGGACCGTGGTCGACCTCCTCGTCGGTGCTCTCGATCTCGCCTTGATCGCCGAACGTGTTGATGGCCACGTGAAACGGCACGGTGCCGCCCGTGGGCCCGATCTCCTTGCCGCCTCGTCCATTGTCTTCGAATCCGAAGTAGTCGATCGCGCCGAGGATCGCGGCGTGATACGGCATGCCGGGGGCGTCACCGGGGAGTCGCGCGCTGGCGAGTCGCCTCACCGCGACGGTGTAGCCGATGGGGCTCGTGAGCGCGGCGTCGGCGCGGAGAACGTCCAACACGCTCTGTGCCGCGGCGAATTCCGCGGTCCGTTGCGGGCCGGCCGGGATCTCCTTGCCGAGGTGCACGTCGGGCTTGACGGACAATGAGCCAGGGTGCGTCTTCGGGTCGCCCTGCGCGAGCGCGTTGGTCGACAAGAGGCAGGCTACGGCGATCGTGACGAAGGATCTCGTGGTCGGCATGCTGGAAGTAATATGTGTGTTTGTATCAGGGAAACGCGGCGGTGCGCCCGGACCCGATGTCCGTGATCGCGAGCTGTCGCGTGACGAGCGACAGATGGCCGACCCCGCGCACGCCGCGCGGCGTCGCTGCGGGCGCGCTGAACCCCGCGAGCGACGCGCGTTTGAGCCACACGACGATGCCCGCGGCGCCATCGCGGCCGATGAACGAGATCACGGCTTCGCTCAGCTCGCGGCGGTCCTCGACGGCGGCGGCGACAGACGCGTCGTCGCTGCCGGCCGCCTTGTCGATCGGATCGATCGAGATGTGCAGGTCGCCCCGCGGCAGACCGGTTTGCTCGTCGACCGACCACGCTGCCGCGATGCGTTGATCGCCCGAGGCGAACGTCACGTCCAAACCGGACGGGTGACCACTGCCGGCCAGACGCACACTCGTTCCCGCGACGCCGTTTCGCACCCACGCTTCGCCCGTGCCGTGTGGTACGGGTGAGACGTCCGAGTAGTCGAGTCGCGCGTTCCCCCGCCGGCGTGGTGGCGCGCCGTTCACCCGCGACGCGGTCAGCTCCAGGGTGATCAGCGGATACCGCGTTCCGCTCTCGTTCGACGCGGTCGACAGCTCGACGCGCGTGAGGTGCGCATCGTCGAGCGACACGGCGTCGACCGCGCCTTCGCCGCTCGGCGGCGCGATTCGTACCGCGAGTCGCTCTCGCGAGAAGAGCGCCTGGTACAGCGGTGCGACGCACGACGAGGCTACCTGAATCTCGAACGAGCGGAGACGCGCGCCGCTCGGCGTGATCTCGCCGAACGACCGCAGTCGGACGCCCGATGATCCGGCCTCGGCGCACGCCGCCGGCGGAATCGCGCCGTGGACGCTGCCGGTGAGCGTCACCGTCCCGTCATCGACGTGCGGCGTCGCCCCGCCTCGCGCCGCGAACAGCGGGGCGAAGGCAAGAGCCACCGACGGCAAGACGCGCCACGCACCCAACGCGATCGCGCGCACCGAGTCGCCGCTCAGTTCTTCACCAACTCGACGCGGCGATTCTGCTGCCGGCCTTCGGGCGTGTCGTTCGACGCCGCCGGTTTCGTGGAGCCGAGGCCCTTGCTCGCGAGGCGTCCGGCGTCGACGTGGTAGGTCCCGACCAGGAATTGCCGAACCGCGGCCGCTCGCTTGTCGCTCAGCGTCTGGTTCGACGCCGCCGATCCCACGTTGTCGGTATGCCCCTCGATCGTGAGCTTGAGGTCGGCGTGATCCTGGAGCATCTGCCCGATCATGTCGAGCGTCGGCTTCGATTCGCCGCGAATCCGGTCGCTGCCCGTGTCGAACAGAATGCCGTGCGTCGCGACGCGTCCGTCGGCCATGATGGCGTCGTAGAGCGGCTTGCCGCCGGCGGCGACCCGGATGTTCGACAGGTATCCCGGCTCGTCGTCGCTTCCGGGAACGCTCACCACGATCACTTTGCCGCGGCCGATGTTCGCGGTCGGCACGTTCGACACGCGGACGCCGTTCACGTACGTCTTCACGTACTTGCCGTCCGCCATCACCGCGACGTGCCCGATCGGCTTGACGGCCGCCTCGGGAAGGTCCGACGAGGAGTTCACGCCGCCGCCCGCAAGCTGACCGCTGCCCGGGGAGAACGAGGCCGTCACGAGGTTGTCGACCGCGTCGGGGTCGGCAAAGTTCACTTCCAGGCTCCAGCCGTTCGAGCCGTGGTAGTCCGCCTCGAAGGTGAATCGCTGTGGCAGAACCTCCGGCAGCGGAATCGTGACCACGCCGCCGCTGTTCGTGCGCAGGTACTGCTGCCCCTGCCACTTCGCGACCTCGAAGTTTCCGCGCCTGAGCTCGAGGCGTTTGGGGAAGTCCCCGATGTTGTCCTTGGAGAAATCCTCGGCGAAGATGACGCGGTCGCCCGGAACGAAATCGTAGTTGACGAGGACGGCGTCATCGAACGCGGGCGCCGACGCGGTGGTCGCCGCGGATGCGCCCGATGTCGCCGAAGCGCTCTGCGTCGCCGCCGGCACTCCGCCCGCCGCGTTGACGGCCTTGGCCGAATCCGCCGCCGAAACCGGCTTTCCGTTCTTGTCGACGACCTTCACGGTCTTTCCGGCGCCCAACGCTTTGTGGATGCACTGGGTGTTGGTGGCCGCGCAGGTGATCGCGCCGGTTGCCTTGTCGAGCGCCGCGTCGGTCAGGCTGTCCTCGGCGTTGTTGACGCGGTCCTGAATCTTCTGCTTGGCGCGATCGATGAGCCCTTGCGCGCCGGCGCCGGCGAAGGGTGCGGCTGAAGCCAGCAGCATCACAATGGCAATCGCTCTTCGCACGCGACTGGACGGCTCGCCGAGGGCTGTGGGTCGGGACATTTTGGGCTGTACTCCGGATGTGTCTCGTGTGAAATCGGACCGGGACGCGGCGGCGCGCGGCCTCGCGAACGCGGCGCTATATTAGGCCGCCGCCGTCCACGCGATCTCACCATGTCAACACGTTGATGCGCCGTTACTTCCGGCTTCAAACGCTCGGGCGTCTGACGCTCACCGTCGTTGATGGTGAGACCGAGTCGCTCGCCGGGGTTCGGCCGCGTCATCTCGCCGTGCTGACCGTGATGGCTCTATCCGCCAGGCCGATCGCCCGGGATGCCTTGGTCGAGATGTTCTGGGGCGGCGAGGACGAGACTCGCGCGCGTCACTCGCTATCGAACGCCCTCTCCGGTTTGCGTGGTGTGCTCGGCCCCGACGCGATCACTTCCCGCCGGGATCACATCGCGCTGGCCGAGGATGCGCGCGTCGAAGTCGATACCGTACAGTTCATCGCGGCCTGCGAAGCCGGTGACGACGCGCGCGCCGTCGCGCTCTACGGCGGTCCGTTCCTCCACGCCGTCCACGTCCCCGACGCGCCGGAGTTCGACGACTGGGCCGGTCGCGAACGCGCCAAGCTGGAGCGACGATTCGTCGAAGGGTGCGGAGGATACGTCGTGCGACTCGAGCGCGCGGGCCAGCTAGACGCGGCCCTTGCGGCCGCCGAGCGATGGCTCGATGCCGCGCCGAGCTCGTCGCCTGCCGCGGCGGCGATCGCGCGTCTGAAAACTCAGCGCCTCGCGGCGAAAGAGCCTGCGATCGCTCCCGCGTCGCCACGCGTCGGGCAATCGCCGCCGATCTCCGCCGCGAAGTCGACGACGTCGCTCGAAGCGCCGTCGGCCACGCCGTCGGCCGCGCCGGCGAGTCGCTCCGCCGCGCGCCGCCGCCGCCCATGGTTCTTGGCCGCCCTCGCGGCGTCGATCGTCGTCGCACTCCTTTGGCAGTTCCGGCGCGCGTCCAACGAGGCCTCCGCGGCGACGCACCCGATCGTCGCCGTCACGTCGATCGAGGACGTGCGCGGCGACACGTCGATCGAGTGGCTGCGGGTCGCGTTGCCGAGGATGATCGCCACGGATCTCGACGGACTGCGCGGCGTCGAGTCGGTCGCACCGGCGCGCGTGCGGGACGTCGTCGCGCGTCTCGCCGGATCCGGCTCCGCGCGACTCAGCGAGCAACAATCGATGGACGTCGCGCGCCGGTTGCGCGCCGGCTGGTCGGTCACCGGCGGCCTTTCCGTTGCGCCCAACGGCTACGTGCTCGACCTCACCGTGAGAAACGTCGCCGACGTGTCGCAGTCGGAAACGTTCACGATACTCGCGTCGAATCCTGTGGAGCTCGGACGCCAGGCAGCCACGCGCGTGGCGACGATTCTGGCGGTGGGCCCAGGCGGAGGGGGCGCGGCGCGATACTCCGGCATCGAGACGTCGAGCGCCGACGCGTACCGCCACTTCACCCGCGGCATGATGGCCGCGAGCTCGGAGAAGCTCGCCGAGGCGGCCGGCCAACTCGATTCGGCCATCGCCGAGGATTCCGGTTTCGTCGAAGCGATCCGCGCGCGCCAGAGCGTCGCCGGCGGACTGGGCGACGCGAGCGGAGTGCACCACCTGGCGCTTCTCGCCGCGCGCCACGAGGATCGTCTCCCCGAGCTCGAGCGGCTCGCCGACGAAATCCGGAACGTCGACAGCCTTGGCGAGAGCACACGGGCCGACGCGCTGAGCGGGGAGCTCGTCGCGCGCTTCCCGCACGACCCGCGGGCGTACAGCACGCGCGCCGATCTGCTCACGTCGCACGGGCGTTGGGCCGACGCCGAGGCGGTCCTGTCGCGCGAGCTCGCACTCGATTCGCTCGCGATGGTCGCCGGCGACGGTCCGTGCACGCCCTGCGAGGTGCTCTGGCGTCTCTCGCAGGTCCGGCTGGCGAAGGGCGATCGCGTCGGCGCGGAGGCGTCGGCTCGCCGATGGGTCGCGCTGCAACCG
Organism: uncultured Gemmatimonadaceae bacterium; assembly: GCA_963736315.1. GTDB lineage: Bacteria > Gemmatimonadota > Gemmatimonadetes > Gemmatimonadales > Gemmatimonadaceae > JAQBQB01. The sequence goes on from CAVTOB010000003.1 coordinate 2,479,335, forward strand.
GATTTGCCAGCCGCGTGGCGCAATCTGTCGGCGACGCTCGCCGCCGTCGGCAAGGCGGCGGAATCGGCCGAGGCGGGGTACCACGACGTCGCGCTGTCGAGAAACGCCCTCGCCGCGGTGGACTTCGCGCGAACGATGCTCTCCGCCCGCCGTTACGACCTCGTGGACTCGTTGCTGCGCGCGTGGCGGCACACGACCGATCCGGTTCTGCTCGACGGTACGCGCGACATCGGCGTCATGCTCGACCGCGAACGCGGACGCATCGCCGAATCGGTGGCGGCGCTCGCCGATCTCCCGGAGGGCAACGGACTCAGTCTGGTTCGTGCGGACGGGCTCGCGCGCTTGGGTCGATTGTCCGAGGCGCGCGCGATCTTCGAGCGTGTCGGACACCCTCCGGGTTCGTCGCCGCCAGCATTCACCGCGCCGGAGGCGCGCGGCTTTTCGTGGTCCCACGCGCTCGAGGCCGACGCGCTCGTTCGAGCCGGCGATACGACGCTCGCGCGCGCGCTCGTGGATTCGATCGCGCGCTCCGGCGCGCAGAGCTACTACGGCCGCGACAAAGTGCTGCACCATCACGTTCGCGGCGTGTTGTTGCTCGCGCAGGGCCGTTTCGCCGACGCCGAACGCGAACTGGTCGCCGCCGAGTGGGCGGCGAACGGATGGACGCGCACGAACGTGGAACTGGCGCGTGCTCGCCTCGCGCTCGGCCGTCCCGACAGCGCGATCGCCGCCCTCCGCGACGCGTACATGGCCCCGGTCGACGCGATGGCGCGTTACGTACCGCGTACTGAGCTCGACTGGTGGATGTCACGCGCCTTCGCTGCCGCGCACGAGCCGGACAGCGCCGCCGTCTACGCCGCGTACGTGCGCGAAGCGTGGCGCGACGCGGATCCACCTCTCCGCGCACGGCTCGATTTACTGGCCCCCGCTAGCCGCTAGCCGGGACGGGCTGGGGCTCGGTCGAGCGGCAGACCGTGTGCGTGTGTCGTCGCGCGTCGCGATCTCCAAGCGCGTACGCACCCTACGACGGCAGCGCGGCGAACGATCAAGACTTGCGCAAGTCGCGCGCGCACACGGAGGCAGCGCCGAGACGGCCCGGGGTCTGGAGCGCGAGCCGAGGCAATACTGACCGGCAGTATCGTCAGTATTGCACTGGTCGCGCGGAAGACCTCGGGCGGCTCGGCGCGTGAACGCCGAGCGCGGTTATCGTCCGGCCACCAACTGTCGTAGGACGTAGGGCAAGATGCCGCCGTGCCGGTAGTAGTTCATCTCCTCCGGCGTATCGATCCTCGCCACGACCTTGAACTCCCTCTTCGCGCCGTCGCGCGCCGCGGCGCGAACGGTCAGCGTGGCCTTCGGCTTCAAGTTGGCGTCGAGGCCGACGATCTCGAACGTCTCGAACCCCGTGAGGCCAAGCGACTCGCGGGTATCGCCATTCGTGAACTCCAATGGCAGCACTCCCATGCCTACCAGGTTCGACCGGTGGATCCGTTCGAACGACTCGGCGATCACGGCGCGCACGCCGAGGAGAACCGTGCCCTTGGCCGCCCAGTCGCGCGACGACCCCGTGCCGTACTCTTTTCCGGCGACGATGACGAGCGGGGTGCCGGCTTTCTGGTACGCCACCGACGCGTCGTAGATGAACTGCGCCTGGCCGCCCGGTTCGGTCGTGGTCCAGCCACCCTCCGTGCCGGGCGCCATCTCGTTTCGCAGGCGGATGTTCGCGAACGTGCCGCGCACCATCACTTCGTGGTTGCCGCGCCGCGCGCCGTACGAGTTGAAGTCCTTCTTCTCGACGCCGTGCTCGACGAGCCATTTCCCGGCCGGGCTCGACGCCGGAATGTTGCCGGCCGGCGAGATGTGGTCGGTCGTAATCGAATCGCCGAGCATCGCCAAGCGCGCGCGCGCCGGTGATCGGCCGGATTCCCGGCGGCTCCATCGTCATGCCCGCGAAGTACGGCGGATTCTTGACGTAAGTCGAATCTTCCGCCCACGCGTACGTCTCCCCCTTCGGCACGTCGAGCTGGCGCCATTGCTCGTCGCCCTTGAACACGTCGGCGTACTGCGTCTTGAAGAACTCGGCCTTCACGCTTCGACTGATCTCGTCCTGCACTTCCTGCGGCGACGGCCAGATGTCGCGCAGGAAGACGGGACCGTCGTTGCCGACGCCGATCGGTTCGCGCGTGAGGTCGAGATCCATGCGCCCGGCGAGCGCGTATGCCACGACGAGCGGCGGCGACGCGAGATAGTTGAAGCGCGTCTGCGGGTTGACGCGCCCCTCGAAGTTGCGGTTGCCGGAGAGCACCGCGGCCACCACGAGCGTGTTCGCGTCGATCGCTTGGCCGATCGGCTCGGGCAACGGCCCCGAGTTGCCGATGCACGTCGTGCAGCCGTAGCCAACGAGCTGGAAGCCCAACTGGTCGAGATACTGCTGCAACCCGGCTTGCTTGAAGTAGTCGGTCACCACCTTCGATCCGGGCGCGAGCGACGACTTCACCCACGGCTTCGTCGCGAGACCCTTCTTCACGGCGTTGCGCGCGAGCAGACCCGCGGCGAGCATCACCGACGGATTCGACGTGTTCGTGCAGCTCGTGATCGCCGCGATGACGACGGCGCCGTGTTTCAGCGTGAACGTGTTGCCGTTGTACTCCACCTGCGCGCCGGCTTCGGCCGCGACCGACGGCTCGGCGACGGCGACTCCGCCGCCCCCCGATCCGCTCGCCGCTGCCGCCCGCCCTGAGTCCTTTCCGGGCCCTCCCGCGCCGGCGAGCTTCTCCAACTCGGCGCCGACCGCCTCGGCGTACATCGACTTCGACTTCGAGAGCGGCACGCGATCCTGCGGACGCTTCGGGCCGGCGAGACTCGGCTCGACGGTCCCGAGGTCTAGCTCGAGCGTGTCGGTGAACTCGGGATCCGGCGTGGAATCGGTTCGGAAGAGACCCTGCTCCTTGGTATAGGCCTCGACGAGCTTGATGTGCTGCTCGGGGCGGCCGCTGAGGCGAAGGTACTTGAGCGTTTCCTCATCGCAGGGGAAGAAGCCCATCGTCGCGCCGTACTCGGGCGCCATGTTGGCGATCGTCGCGCGGTCGGCGAGCGGAAGCGAGCTCAGGCCCGTCCCATAAAACTCGACGAACTTGCCGACGACCTTCTTCTTCCGAAGCATCTCCGTCGCCGTGAGCACGAGATCCGTCGCCGTGGCGCCGGGCGGCAGCTTGCCGTGCAGCTTGAAGCCGACGACCTCGGGAATGAGCATCGAGACCGGCTGGCCCAGCATCGCGGCCTCCGCCTCGATGCCGCCCACACCCCAGCCGAGCACGCCGAGCCCGTTGATCATCGTCGTGTGCGAGTCGGTGCCGACGAGCGAGTCGGGATAGGCAACCTGCTGCCCGTCTTCGGTCCCGACGAACACGGTCTTGCCGAGGTACTCGAGATTCACCTGGTGGCAGATGCCGGTGCCCGGGGGGACGACGCGGAAATTCTTGAACGCGTCCTGTCCCCACCGCAGGAAGACGTAGCGCTCCTTGTTGCGCTCGAACTCGAGCTCGGTGTTGATCAGGAACGCGGCCTGGGTGCCGTACTCGTCCACTTGAACCGAGTGGTCGATGATGAGGTCGACCTGTTGGAGCGGGTTGATGCGTTGCGCATCGCCGCCGAGCGCCGCGATGGCGTCGCGCATCGCGGCGAGGTCGACCACGGCGGGCACGCCGGTGAAGTCCTGCAGCAACACGCGGGCGGTTCGGAACGCGATCTCCTTTTCGGCGCGCCCGCGCAGGTCCCACTTGGCCAGCGCGAGGATGTCGTCGTGCTTGACGAACGCGTCGTCCTCGTTTCGCAGGAGATTTTCCAGCAGGATCTTGAGACTGAACGGCAATCGACTGGCGTGCCCGCCCGACGGTTGGTCGAGGGCGGCGAGGCGGTAGACGACGTACTGCTCGCCGTCGACGGCAAGCGCCGCGCGGCTCCCGAAGGAATTCTTGGTTGTCATTGGACTTGTCTCTCGACTCGAGGCTTTTGGCCCAGCGAGGTGACTGACGGAGCCACTGGCGGGACGCGCACGTCGACCGCCAGGCTACGAACTAATCTAACGCGCCCGGCTCCCGCGCCAGGGCCGCCGCCGCCGAACCGGCTTCGATCGAGGGAAAGAAGACTTCAACGCGGATGACGCAGATTTGAACAGCAATCCCGCGGATGAACTGCCAACAACGACGGGTGGTTACGCCCCCATTTCATCTGCGTCAATCCGCGTTCATCCGCGGAATTGCAGTTCCCCTTTTTTTCGTACGCGAATCGTAGCCCGCGTGGCTATCGTGCTCATGCCGTGCGTTTGTGGTACAACCGAATCGCCAGCCCCAGCACGGCCACGCCATACACCGCGAGTATCGCGAGCGGCCGCGCGATCTCGGCGAAGCCGGCGCCTTTCACGAGTATGGCGCGCGAGATCGACACGAAGTGACGCACCGGGTTGAGCTCCGACAGCACCTGCACCCAGTGCGGCATGCTGTCGATCGGCGTCAGAAGCCCGCTCATCAGCAGGTAGATCATGAGAATGAAGAACGACACGAACATCGCCTGCTGCTGCGTCTCCACGCCGGTCGAGATCAACAACCCGATCGCCAGCGCGACGATCAGGTAGACGCCGGCCGACGCGAGCAGCAGCACGACGCTGCCGCGGATCGGCACGCCGAACACCAGATGGCCGACGAGGAGGCCGAGCGCCAGGTCGACGAGCGCGAGGACCCAGAAGGGAAGGAGCTTGGCCGTGATGAACTCGGCCCTCGTGATCGGCGTGACGTTGAGCTGCTCGAGCGTTCCCATCTCACTCTCGCGCGCGATGTTCTGCGCGGTGAGGAGCGTGCCGATCATCGTCACCAGCGCGACGAGAATCCCGGGGACCATGTAATGCTTGTAGTTGAGCGTCGGGTTGTAGCGCGACTGAACCCGCGTCTCGATGCGGGGCACGCCCGCCCGCGGCGCTCGCTCGTCGAGCGGCCCCTCCGCGATGGTGCGAACGTTCGGGTGAATGTCGGCCGACAGCTCGCGCGAGTAGTCGGACAGAATCTGCGACGCGTACGACTGCACGATCCCCGCGGCCGAGCCCTTTTCCGCGTTGACGTCGAGCCCGATCGGCGCCGTTCCCGTTCGCACGAGCGACCTCTCGAAATCGTGCGGAATCGTCACGACCAGCGTCGCGCGTCCGCCCAGCATCGCATCGTTCGCCGAATCCAGCGAACCGGACTGTCCCACGATGTCGAAGAACCCCGACGATCCGAGCCGGCTCGCGACGCCGCGCGAGGTGCTCGTATGGTCGAAGTCGACGATGTATGCCGGCGAGCGCTTGATCTCGAACGTGGCGACGTTCGACAGCAGCAGCAGCTGGATGAGCGGCAAGAGAATGACCTGCACGAGCGAGGCGCGGTCTCGCGAGACGTGCAGCATTTCGGCGCGGGCCAACACGAGCACGCGCCGAAAGAACGGCGATCCGCGCCGCCGGGCGCTCATTGGAGCCGCACCTTGAACGACCTCGCGCTGGCGGCGAGCAGGACCAGCGTCATCGCCACCAGCACGAGCGTCTCGCGCCAGAGATACGTGATGCCGACGCCCTTGAGCATGATGCCGCGGGCGATCGTGACGAACCAGCGCGCCGGTACGATGAACGTCACCCACTGCAGCACCGTGGGCATGCTCTCGATCGGAAAGACGAAGCCGGAGAGCATCTGCGTCGGGAGCATCGTCCCCATCAAGGCACCGAGCATCGCGACGCGCTGCGACGACGTGCGCGCCGAGACGAGAATCCCCAGCGAGAGCGCCACGAGGATGAACAGCGTTCCCTCCGCGAGCAGCAGCGTCAGACTGCCTCGCATCGGGACGCTGAACACGACGCGCGCCACGGCGAGCACCGTGAGCACGCTGACGAACCCGATGCCGAGGTACGGCGCCACCTTGCCGACGATGATCTGCCAGGGGCGCAGCGGCGAGACGAGCAGCGCTTCCATCGTGCCCGTTTCCTTCTCGCGCGTGAGCGAGAGCGCGGTCATGAGCGCGGCGATGATCATGAGCACCATCGCCATCAGCCCGGGCACGAAGAGATTCGTGCTCGCGCGCGTCGGGTTGAATCGCGATCGCGCCTGCGGCGCGATCTGAACCATCCCCGCGCCGTGGGGCTGCTCGGCCTCGTACCCTCGAATGACGGCGTCGACGTAGAACTGCCGCGCGGTTCCCGTATTCGGCTCGGTCGCGTCGGTCGTGACCAGGATGCGCGCCGGCTGTCCCGACGCGAGATGCCGGCCGAACTCGGGCTCGAACTCGACGGCGACTTGCACCGTGTCGCTCTTGAACAAGGCGTCGAGGTCGGAGAAGCGCGCGGCGACGGCGACCGTCCGGAAGACGCCGCTGGCGTTGAACCGGTCGCGAATCGCCAGCGTCGCCGCGTCCGGCGACGGGTCGACGATCGCCAGCCGCACGTCGCGCACGTCCGTGCGGATCGCAAATCCAAAAAGGATGACCTGCACGATCGGCATGAAGATCAGCACGGCGAGCGTCCGGCGGTCGCGCAGGATGTGGTACGTCTCCTTGCGCAGCAATCCCCACAGCGCGTTCACGGCGCGACCCCGGACTCGGCGCTCGGTCGCGCGAGGCGAACGAACAGCTCGTCGATCGACGCGACGCCCGCGTGCTGCTTGAGTTCGGACGGGGCGCCCATGGCATCGATCCGACCCGACACCATGATCGAGATCCGGTCGCAGTATTCGGCCTCGTCCATGTAGTGCGTCGTGACGAGCACCGTGGTGCCTGCGTGGGCCGCCTCGTAGATCAGCTCCCAGAACTGGCGCCGCGTCACCGGATCGACGCCGCTCGTCGGCTCGTCGAGGAAGACGACCTTTGGTTCGTGAAGCAGCGCGACGGAGAAGGCGAGCTTCTGCTTCCAGCCGAGCGGTATCGACCGAACGAGCGAGCGTTCCGCCCGCGCCAGTCCCAGCCGGTCGAGAATTCGCTGCGTCCGCTCCTTGAGCTCCGACGGCGTGAGGTCGTAGATCCCGCCGTACAGCCGAATGTTCTCGCGGACGGTGAGGTCGTCGTACAGCGAGAATCGCTGACTCATGTACCCGATGTCCCGCTTGATCGCCTCGCTCTCCGTGGCGACGTCGTGTCCGGCGACGCTGGCTTCGCCGCCGGTCGGGGCGAGGAGGCCGGTGAGCATGCGGATCGCCGTCGTCTTTCCCGCGCCGTTCGCGCCGAGGAAGCCGAACACCTCGCCCGGCTTGCACGTCGAACGTGATGTGGTCGACGGCGGTGAACGCGCCGAACGTCCGCGTGAGATCGTGCGCGCGAATCGCGAGGTCGGCCGGGTTCATGCGCCGTTGCCTCTCGGCGCATTCGGTTCCTCGCCTTCGGGCGCGCCCATGCGGGCCATGAAGACGTCCTCGATCGTGGCGGGCGTCGGCGACACGCCGGCGTCGGGGATCCCGGCGGCGCGCAGCGCGTCGGTCGCGTCGGACGCGATGCGGTCGGGGGCGGCGTCGGGGCGCGCGTCCACGAAGTGCAGCGCCTCGCCGAACGGATAGACCGACGCCGTGTTCCGGTATGCGCGTAGCGCACGGATCGCGCCGTACCGGTTCGCGGTGCGCACCGCGAACAGCGGTCGTCCGTACGACGCCGCGATGGCCTTGGGTGCGTCGATGGCGAGCACGCGTCCGCGCTGCATGAGCGCGACGCGGTCGCAGCGGTCGGCTTCGTCCATGTACGGCGTGGACACGAGAATCGTGAGGCCGCCCGCGCGGAACCTGGCGAGCAGCTCCCAGAACTCGCGCCGCGACACGGCGTCGACGCCCGTCGTCGGCTCGTCGAGAAAGAGGATCTTCGGCCGGTGGACCAACGCGCAGCAGAGCGCGAGCTTCTGCTTCATCCCGCCGGAGAGCGCCGCCGCGCGGCGAGTGCGAAAGGGTTCGAGCTGGACGTAGATCGGCGCGATCTGGTCGTACTCACGCTCCACCGTCGTCCCGAACACCGACGCGAAGAAGCGCAGGTTCTCCTCGACGCTCAGGTCGGGATACAGCGAGAAGCGCCCGGGCATGTATCCGATCTGCCGGCGCAGCGTCCACAGGTCCTTCACGACGTCGGCGCCGAGCACCCGGGCCGCGCCGGAGTCGGGAAGAAGCAGCGTCGTGAGAATTCGAAAGAGCGTCGTCTTGCCGGCGCCGTCGGGTCCGATGAAGCCGAATACCTCACCGGCGGCCACGCGGACGGATACGTCGTCGAGGGCGACGTTGCTGTCGAATCGCTTGCTGACGCGCTCGACGACGACCGCTCCGTGCGGATCGCCGCTCGCCGCCGGCTTCGCTTCGGTCATCGCGACGCCGTCACCGTCGTGAATTGCACGTCGGCCGGCATGCCGATCTTGAGCAGGCCGCCTGGATTCGCGACGCGCAGCTTGATGGCGTAGACGAGGTTCGTGCGCTCGTCGCGAGTCTCGATTGGCGTCGGCGTGAATTCGGCCTGCGACGAAATCCAAGACACGACGCCGGGCAGCGTGCGGCGCCCGCCGTCCACGTCGACGCTCACGTCCGCGGCGTTGCCGAGCTTCACCTGCGCGAGCTGCGGCTCGGTCACGTACGCGCGAAGCTCCACGGTGTCGAGGTTGGCGATCTTGTACAGCGGCTGGCCGACCTGCACGAACTCGCCCCGCCGGGTGTACGTCGTGAGCACCGTTCCACCCAAGGGATTCTCGACGCGGCTCTTGCGGATCTGGTCGCGGACCTGCGCCGAGCGCGCCTCGTTCGACGAGACGTCCTGCGACGCGGTGCGGACCTGGGCGTGCCCGGCCGCTATTTGCGCGACGAGCGTCTTGTAGTCGCGCTCCGCCTGATCCAGTTGCTGCGACGTCGCCGCCTGCTGTGCGAATAGACGGCGCGTGCGGTCGTAGGTTCGCTGCGCGACGTCGCGCTGCGCCTCGAGCACGCCGAGTTGACGCACCGTCTCGTCGACGTGGGCGCTGCTCGTCGCGCGCTGCGACGCCGCCTGCCGCAGTTGGAGCACCAGCGCGCTCGTATCCACCACCGCGACGACGTTCCCGGCGGCGAGGTGTTGGCCCTCCAGCGGCACGAACGACTCGAGTTGGCCGGCCGTCTGCGCGCCGACGACGACCTCCGTCGCTTCCACGTTGCCGTACGCGTCGGGCCCCGGCGCCTTGTGGCATCCGCCCGCGCCGAAGCTCGCGACGGCCAGGGCGAATACGGGCGCGGACGATCGAAGATCGAGTTTCATTGCGGAATCTCCAAACCCAGCGTGGTCAGATAGCCGGCTCGGGCCTGCGCCAACTCGACGCGGTGCTGCGCGCTCGCCAGTCGCGCCGACAGCAGGTCGGTGTTTCGATCCACGTACTCGGATGCGGTCACGACGCCCTCGCGCAGCTTCGCGGCGGTCTCGCGTTCGATCTCCGCTCTCAGCGCGACGATTCGGTCGTCGAGAGCGATGGCGGTGTCGAGCCGCGTCATCGCCGCGAGAAATGGCTGCACGCCGCGGCCAAGCTGATCCGCGAACGCCCGCTCGTTCGTCGTCGTGATCTGGCGCTCGAGCTCGAGCACCTGCCGTTCGCGCGTCGTCGTGCCCCACGTCCACGGCTTCCACTCGAATTGCAAACCGCCGAGGAAGTACGGCTGAAAACCGGAGGCCAACTGGTCGAGCCCGGGCCGCCCATAGCCGACGCGTCCGAACGCCGAGACCTTCGGGCGATCCTGTGCCGACTCGACCGCCTCCTGCGACGCCAGGCGGGCCCGCGCCGCCTCGAACTGCGCGAACTCCGGCCGCGCACGCGTCTCACTCGGCGGCGCTGCCTGGGCGCGTGCGACCGCGGGCGCCAGATCGGGGAGCGCGAGCGCGACGGAATCACTGATCCGCGCGTGCACGAGCTCGGCGAGCCGCGCGAGCGCGCCGTGCCGATCGGCGCGCGCCTGCGCCAGATCCTGGCGTCTCTGCAGGATCGTGGCGGCGATCGCCGCCGTGTCGCCGGGAAGGGCCGCCCCGTCGCGCAGCCGAATCGCCATTTCGCGGAGACGCGCGTCGAGGCCGGCGATCGCCAGAATCGTCTGCGCTTCGCGCTCCTGAAGCAGCAGCGCGGTGAAGAACGCGTCGTCCACGTCCTGGCGGACGCCGAACAACGTGACGCGCAGCTCGGCTTGCGTCTCGGCCAACTGGGCGCGTTCCGCCGCGCGGCGCGGGGCGACCGTCGGATTCACCAGCGGCTGCTGCGCGTTGAGATGCGCGTCGTACGTGTCGTAGGGCGGCGTAGGAATCGTGATATTGGGGACGCGCACCGGAATCGTCGTGACCGCCGACTGGTACTGCGCCTGAGCCGCCACGTCGAACCTCGCCTTCCTGTCCGCGTCGATGGTCTCGAGGCGAAGGGCGCTCGCCGCCGCCGACAACTGGAATTGGCGTTGGCGCGGATCGGTGGCGACCGCCTGTTGCAGCAGCGCCGACAGGCGCACGGAGTCGCGCGGGCCGGACCAGGAGGATTGTTGCGCGTGCGCGGCCGCCGCGACCGACAACGCGGCCAGCGACACGAGCGCGACCGATGAGCGAGTGACGGTCATGGTCGGAGGGCGTTGAGGATGAAATCCGGCAGGGTCGCCTTGCGCTCTCGCACGAAGCGTTCGAAGCCGCGGTCGTCGAGCTGGAGGACGGCGCAGAGCATCGGGCGCGCGACGAAGGGGAAGACGCAAAGCGACGCGAGGTTCGCGAGGAACTGGTCGATCGAGATCGGGCGGATTCGTCCGGCGCGCGCGGCGTCCTTCAGTTGCCGGTCGAGCGTGGCGATGAAGTGCTCGCCGATCGCTTGGGCGCGCAGTTGGCCGATGGCCTCGAGCAACTGCTTGGCGCGTTCCGGGTGCTGGTTGATCTCGCTGATCACGTAGCCGGGCGCGTACGGCGTGGCCGAGAGCTGATCGAGGTAGAGCGCGACGACCTGCCGCACTTTCTCGTCGAGGGCGGCCGGACCGCCGAGGATCGCGCCGAGCCGTCCGAAGAGCCCGGACGCGACGCGGCGGAAGATCGCTTCGCCGAGGCGCGCCTTGCTTCGGAAGTAGTAGTGGAGGAGTGCCTTGTTGACGCCGGCCTCCTCGGCGATTTCCTGCATCCGGGCGCCGGCGGTGCCGCGCCGCACGAAGACCGCGTGTGCCGCGTCGAGGATCCGCTGCTCGGTGTCGCGGTCGATCGCGGGCGGCGGCGGCGCCTTGCGGGCGGCCGTGGTTCGCCGTCGGGTTAGACCGGATGGTTTAACCATACGGTTAATACCCTACACCACGGCAATCCGCCGCGCAAGCGGAAAAAAAGACGGGCGCCCTCGGGGCGCCCGTCCATCGTCGATCGCAAGAAATTGCTACGGGTTCGGCGGTCCTGCCGGCGGCTGCCCACCGCCACCGCCACCGCCACCGCCACCGACACCGCCACCACTACCCGCGGGCGTCGGCGTTCCGATCCCAGCGCCGCCGCCCATGAGCTGCACCGCCTGCGCGGCCGCGCCGGTCGGCGTCTTCTTCTTGATGAACGGAATGCCGTTCGCGATCCACTCGGCCTCGGGCGTGCCCTTGAGGTAGTGGTCGTAGAACTGGTGCATGCGCACTTCGACGTCGTACTGGTTGTCGTAGCGGGTGAAGCCGTGTCCCTCGCCTTCGTACGAGAGGAAGATCACCGGCTTCTTGAGGAAGCGGAGCGCATTGTAGAACTCCACGCCCTGGAGCCATTCGGTCGAGCCGTCGTTCGTTCCCTGGAGGATCAACAGCGGCGTGTTCATCGACTGCGCGTGGAAGACCGCCGACTGATCCATGAACAGCGACAGGTTGTCATAGGGATTCGCGCCGAAGCGCCCCTGACCGTACGTGTCGTACCGATGCTGGTTCGTTCCCGTGGTCTTCCAGAGCTGGTTGAAGTCGGCGATGAGATCGACCGCGGCGGCGCGGATCGTGATCGCGGCGAACATCTTCGACTGCGTCGAGATGTAGGCGCCTCCCTGGCCGCTGTAGCTGCCGCCGTGGAGACCGACGCGCTTCGGATCGGCGTAGCCGAGGTCCTCGACACGTTTCACCGCCGCCTCCACCGAATTCAGCATGTCGGTATGAGAACGCCCGGTATGGAAATAAATGTCCGGAAGCAGCACCAGATACCCGTTGCTCACGTAGTCCGCGTACTGCGGCGCGGACGCGTAGCGCGGGACCTCGTACCGGTTCTGCTGGTCGGACAGCTTCTCATAGAAGTACACGAGCATCGGCAGCTTCTGCCCCGGCTGGTAGTCGTCCGGAACGGCGAGGGTGCCCTGGAGCTTGTGGCCGTCCTTGTCCTTGTAGTCGATCAGGACGCGGTGGCCCCACTTGAACTGCGCCTGCTGCGGGTTCGCGTCGGTGAGGCGCTTCGGGTTCTCGAACCTGCTGTTCGTCACCCAGTAGTCGGGGAACTCGACGAACGTCTCACGCGTGAGCAGGACGCGATCGGCGTTCTTCGCCTTGATCGGACGGCCGAAGCTCCGGTCCTCGTAGACCAGCTTGGTGAGTTGGTCGCCGTCGAGCCGATAGTAGCCGGCCTTCTTGTCCTGCTCGTTGAACGCGGACAGCAGCACCGGCTTGGAGAGATCGATCGTCCCGCCGCCACCGCCTCCGCGGCCACCGCCGCCACCGAAGCCGCCCCCCGTACCGCCCGCCGGTGCGTTTTCGTCCGGCTCGAGGCGAACGTAGCGGAAGCGAGTGTCGCTCTTGGCGCCGGCGCCGTTCGTCAGATTGCGCGGCGTACCGCTCCCGTCGAGCGACACGAGCCACAGATCGTACTTGTGGTCGAGCACCACCGACTTGCCGTCCTTCGTGAAGCCGCTGATTCCGTACGACGGCTTCTCACCGACGTGGTCCTCCTCCGCGTTGACGAAGCTCACCGGCGCCGACTGCGTGATCGCGACGTGCTTGTTCGCCGCGATGTCGTACGACCACACCTGCTTGTCCTTCCAATACAGGAAGTACTTCCCGTCGGGCGACAGCCCGAGCGACCGCTCCTGACCCTTCAGCACGACGGTGCGTTCGCCGTTCGTCGTGCTGACGCGGTAGAAATCGGCGAGCTGCGGCTTCCAGTCGTCCACGTACTCCTTGTCGTCCTGTCCGATCGCCCACGCGCCGTCGTGCGTGATCTGCACCCGATCCATCCGCGTGTCGGCGAGAGGCACGACCTTTTTCTGCGCGAGCAACACCGCCGCGGTGAACGTCCGGTTGCGATCCTGCTGCGCGCGCACCATCTGCACGGGCTGGATGTAGGGGTCCTTCCAATGCCAGACGTCGACGTTGCCGACCGGTTCGACGGCCATCGTCGAGTCACGACGCGGCGGCGACGCCTCTTCTGCCTTCAGCCCGACGAAGATTCTCGAGCGATCCGGGCTCCACTGGAGCGTGCCCTTCTCGCTGATCACCATGCTGTCGGCCAACCCGGAGAGCGCCTTGCGATCCAGCACGAACGACGCCGGCTCGGCGCTCTCGAGCGACGCGAACGCGACGAGCGCGTTCTCCTTCTCCGTGAAACCGCGCCGCTCCGTGCCGCGCAACGCCGCGACCGACGTGCCGGAGTCGTCCCAGGTGAGACGCGTGTAGTCGGCGCGCGCGTTGTCCAGCGACCGGCGCTGCCAGGTCGTCGTCGACAACACGAACAATCCGTTTCCGTCGCGGTCCGCCGCCGACACCGTGTAGGCGAGCATCGAACCGGGCTTGTTGAACTCCGCCGCCGACACGCTGCCGATCAGCTCATCGCCGCCGTCGCGGAGATGGTGAAGAATGAGATCGGTTCCGTCGACGCGCGCCGGCGCCGCCCCGCCGCGCCCGCGTCCACCACCGGCGGGCGCTCCTCCTCCGCCACCTCGACCGCCGGCGGCGGCGTCGGGGGCCGCGCCGGGGCGAGCCTTGCGAATCATCAGCGCGACCGAGCCCTTCGAGAACGCGAACGACGCCACGTTGTCCCATGACTGGGACTGGGCCACGCCGCTCACGAGATTTCGCAGCTCCAGTCGCGCCGGTCCGTTCGCCGGCGTTTCGGTCGCGGGAGCGTTGGCGCGCGTCGGCTCGGCGACGAAATACGCGACCCACTTCGAGTCGTCGGAGAATTGCACGCGCGATGCGCGCGGGAGTTTCCACTCGGCCTTCGCCGTGAGATTCTCGATGTACAGCGTGTCGTCCACGCGCCGCTGCTGATACGCGTACGACGCCCAGGTCCCGTCGTCCGAGATCGCCACGTCGCGAATGGAGCGCCACTTGGCGTAGTCGGCGACGGTCATCGCACGCTTGTCGTCGGCGCGAGGGGCGGCCCCCGGCGCGCCGGTCTGTTGCACGGTGACTGGTGCGCGTTGCGCCCCGATCGGCACTCCGACCGCCAGGAGCGCGGCGCTCGCGCCCGAGAGCAAAATGCAGCCTCGGCGGAGACGCGTGCGGGAGAAAATGGGGGCGGGGGTGGGGGCAGGGGCGGGAATGCATGTGGGGGCGGGGAGGCGCATGCTGTTCTCCTGAGCGTTGCGCGTGCGGGAAGGCCCTTCGATCTTGCCGACATGACTACGCGAAGTGATCCAATTCAGTTGACGACGAGCCTGATGTCAATCGACTCGACGAGCGGGCGCGAATCCGAGGTCGTGTCGTGGCTCGACGCCTACCTCGCGGACCGCCGATGGCGGACGCTTCGCATTCCCGTGTCGCCGGGGCGCGACGACGTCTACGCGACGGCCTCGGACAGCCCCCTCGTCACGCTGACCACCCACCTCGACACCGTCCCACCGTACTTTCCGCCGCGCCGCGAAGGGGAAAAGCTGTACGGCAGGGGCGCGTGCGATGCCAAGGGGATCGCCGCGTCGATGATCTGCGCCGCCGAGTGCTTGCGCGAGGCGGGCGTACCGGTCGCGCTCTTGTTCGTCGTCGGCGAAGAGGTCACTCACGACGGCGCGCACGCGGCCAACGAGGCGATCGCGTCGGGGCTCGTTCCGCGGACGAACCGCGTCATCATCGACGGCGAGCCGACGGAGAGTACGCTCGCCATCGGCACCAAGGGCGCGATCCGCGTGACGATTCGAACGCGCGGTCACGCCGCGCACTCGGCCTATCCGCATCTCGGGCACTCGGCCACGCGCGACCTCGTTCGGCTTCTGGCGGAGGTCGACGCGCTCTCGTTTCCGACGGACGAGCTCTTCGGCCCGACGACGGTGAACATCGGCGTTCTGTACGGCGGTGTCGCGGACAACGTCGTCGCGCCGTCGGCCGAGGCGAGGCTGATGATTCGGCTCGTTACGCCGCCGGAGGAGGTGAGGTCGATCATCCAGAAGTGGGTGGGCGATCGGGCCGAGCTCGCGTGGGGACCGGTCGTGCCGCCGGTCCGGCTCGGCGTGGTGGACGGATTTCCGACGTCGGTCGCCGCCTTCGCGACCGACATTCCCGCGCTGACGAACTGGGGTACGCCGTACCTGTTCGGTCCAGGCTCGATCCACGTCGCGCACCGTGACGACGAGTGCGTGTCGCTCGACGAGCTCGAGGCGGCG
This sequence comes from uncultured Gemmatimonadaceae bacterium, assembly GCA_963736315.1. Classification (GTDB taxonomy): domain Bacteria; phylum Gemmatimonadota; class Gemmatimonadetes; order Gemmatimonadales; family Gemmatimonadaceae; genus JAQBQB01. The sequence continues at coordinate 2,494,873 of CAVTOB010000003.1, forward strand.
GTGGGGGCGTACCAACGGATCGCGATGGCGTCGCTGGCCGCGGCGGAGTGAGACAGTGGCGGGACTGGCGTTCGTACCGTTCGGTACTATATTTTTGTTATAACGCCTTTTGGTACTTCAATGGCTTTGCGCGTCCCATACCCCGCCTCATCGACCTCACCCGCTCCGGCCCGCCTCGCGCGCGCCGGGCTCACGACGTTCTTCCGCATCGCCGCCGAATGGGGACTCGACACCGCGCAGCAGATGGTGCTGCTCGGTGTGCCGTCGCGCACGACGTTTTTCCGATGGAAGAAGGTTTCGCCCGCTTCGCTGCCGCCCGACACGCTCGAGCGGCTCTCGCACGTTTTCGGGATCTACAAGAGTCTCCAGATCCTGCTCCCCGCCGCAGCGGCGGCAACCTGGATCCATCGGCCGAACGACGCGCCGCTCTTCGAGGGACGCCCCGCGCTCGAGCTCATGACCCGCGGCGTCGCCGGACTGTTTCTCGTCCGCGCGTATCTCGACGCTGAGCGGGGCGGAGACTTTGTCTGAGCGTCCTCCGCGGCGCGACGCGAGCGTGGTGGCCCTCGCGCCGTCCGCCGATCGGCCGATTCCCGTCCGGCGAATCCACTGGAAGAGCGCCGTGCGCATCATCCCGAGCGTCTTTCCGCCGGCCGATCTCTTTGAGCGCGTCGCCGCTGGCGCCGATCTCGACGCCGTGCATGCGATCGAAGACGCGTTCAATCCGCGGCTGCGCGCGGCCGCCGGCGCAGCGGCGCCGCCGGGTGTGGTCGAGCGAGTCGCCGGCCCGGGCGCGGCGTACATCATGGCGGCGTTCACGCACCTTTCTCCGGACGGGAGCCGGTTCAGCGACGGCACGTTCGGCGTCTTCTACGCGGCGCAACGCGAGACGGTCGCGATCGCGGAGACGCGCTACCATCGCGAGCGATTCATGCGGGCGACGCACGAAGCGTCGTGCGAGCTCGACATGCGCGTGCTGTCGGTGACGGTCAAGGCGCCGCTCCACGATCTGCGCGGCATGCGCGCGATCCTGCCCGACGTCTACCGGCTCACCGACTATTCCGCGTCACAGCTGCTCGGCGGCGTGCTCCGCGCCGGCGGATCGAACGGCGTCGTCTACGACTCGGTGCGGCTGGACGGGGGACGATGCGTCGGCGCGTTTCGCCCGCGGGCGTTGTCGCACTGCCGCGAGCGAAAGCATCTGCGCTACGTGTGGGACGGCGCGTCGATCGCGTCCGTCCTCGAGATCAAGCGGCACCCCGCTCGCCCTCTTCCGCGGGCGTAGGCGGGAGAATCCGCTCGATCTTTCGCGCGGTGATCGCGCTCGTGGGGCAGAACCGCACGAACTCTCCGTCGGCGGGCGACCAGTTCGCGGTGTGCGCCAGGGCGTACGCTTTGCCCTGGCCGTCGAGCGCCATCGTCTCCGGCGCCAGGGCGACGCAGAGGCCGCAACCGACGCACGCCTCCCGATTCACCTCGATCTCGAACAACCGCCGCGGGTAGACGCCGCCGGGTTGGTCGTAGAAGGCGTCGATGTCTTCCAGCGCCTTGAGCGCCGCGCGGTGGCCCTCTTCGATCGTGTTGGCGATGTTGGAGAAGCTGAGCCAGTCCTCGCCGACGCGCGGCCGCACGAGCACCATCGGCGGGCTGGTCCAGTGCGTGAGCGGAAACTGCTGCAGCGCGTGCATCATCGTCGCCGCGGCGCGGAGGTAGATATTGGCGAAGCCGAGTGACAGCGCGTTTTGAATCGGGCGCAGATCCGTACTGCCGACGTCCACCGCAATGATCAGATCGGCTTCGACCGCCGCGATCTGCACCGGCAGATTGTCTACGACGCCGCCGTCGACGCAGAGGCGGTCGCCCACACGGCCGGGGGGGAAATACCCCGGCAGCGCGCACGACGCGTACACGGCATCGCGCACCGAGACGTTTTGCAAGCCGCGCAGCCCCCAGATCACCTGCATGCCGCGCTCGATGTCCACCGTGTTGACGAGGAGGCGGCCGGGCAGGTTGGCGAACGTCCCTTCGGGGACGACGGCGTGCGTCAAGTCCCGCAGCGGCTCCTCGAGATAGATCGACGGCGACCGCATGCGTTCCATCAGCATTCCGAAATGATTGATTCGGAACAGGTCGCGCCGCCGCAGCGACTGCGCGCGATCCAGGAGCTCCGCCGCCGACATGCCGGCCACGCGCGCCGCCGCCATCATCGCGCCGATGCTCGTCCCGGCGTACGTGGTCGGAACGATTCCGCGTTCCTCGAGCGCCTGGATGACGCCGATGTGCGCGAAGCCCTTCATGCCGCCGCCGCCCAGGACGAGGGCGATGCGCCGCTCGCGTGGCGGTGTCGGGACGGAGCTCGGAGTCAGTGGCGTGCGGCTCATGCGTGGAATATCGGCGGCGTCGTGGTTCGGCGAAACGACCGGTGGCGCGCCGCGCGGCGCGAATCTACTGTTGTACCCTTCCGTCCGTGAATTCGTGAATTCGCGACGGCGACGCCGCGTTCCCGTTCATCCGACGATCGACCTTTCGCCCGCGCCACGCCGACGATGTCCCCTCCCCCGCCGAACGACGCCGATCGACAGGGCCCCGCGCGCGGCGAGCGGTCGCTGGTCCGCGCCCTCGGGACCTGGGGGATGGCGGCGAGCATCGTCAACATCACGATCGGCGGCGGCATCTTCCGTCTGCCCGCGCCGATCGCCGGCGTCCTCGGCCCCGCGGCGCCCGTCGCGTACCTCGTGTGCGCCGTCACGATGGGACTCATCGTGCTCTGCTTTGCCGAGGCCGGAAGCCGTGTCTCGCTGACCGGCGGCGTGTACGCGTTCGTCGATCTCTCGCTGGGGCCGGCCGTCGGGTTCTTCGCGGGGTTCATGCTGTGGTCGGCAATCACGGTCGCCGCGGCGGCGGTTGCCTCTTTCTTCGCCGACGCGCTCGGATCCCTCGCGCCGGCGATGGCATCGCCGGGTCTCCGAATTCCGCTGCTCGTCATCGTGCTCGCCGCGCTGGCGGCGCTCAACGTCGTCGGTGTGCGAGGGGCAAGTCGCTTCAACACGGCGATCACAGTCGCAAAGCTGGTGCCTCTCGTCGCGCTCGTCGTGTTCGGCTCGGCCGCGGTCGTTCCCGGGAACCTCGCGTGGCACACGGCGCCTGCCGTCCGCGACGTCGCGCGCGCGTCGACCCTGCTCATCTTCGCCTTTCTTGGCGTGGAGAGCGCGCTGGCGCCGAGCGGGGAAGTCCGCGACCCGCGGCGCACGATTCCGCGCGCGATCTTCATCGCCATGGGCGTGGTCACCGTGATTTATCTCACCGTGCAGATCGTCGCGCAGGGTGTCCTCGGCAGCGCACTGGCCGGGCGTGCCGCGCCGTTGGCCGACGCCGCCGGCGCCGCGCTGGGAGCACCGGGACGCACGCTCGTCCTCGTGGGGATGGTCGTCTCGATGTTCGGCTACGTGGCCGGCGTGTCGCTCGCGGTGCCGCGGATGCTGTTTGCGTTCGGCCGTGACGGGTATCTGCCCGGCGCGCTCGCGCGTGTGCACGATCGATTCAGCACTCCCCACGTCGCCATCGTCGCGCAGGCGGCTATCGTCATCGTCCTCGCGACCACCGGGACGTTCGAGGAGCTGGCGATCATCGCGAACGTGGCGACGCTCGTCGTCTACGCGGCGTGCTGCGTCGCGGTGCTGGTCCTCCGCCGGATCGAGTCGAACACACGCTCGGACGACGCCGCGTTTCGCGCGCCGTTGGGAGGCGCGGTTCCGGTCCTCGCGCTCGCGGCGATCGTCTGGCTGCTGACAAGCCTCACCCGAACGGAGTGGCTGTCGCTCGCCGCGATCGCGGCGGTGGCCTCGGTCATCTACGCAGCGAGCTCGCGCGCCAGGCGGCTCACGCGCACGGCGGCGGAGCCGGCGACGTGAGCGCCGCGACCGGCACGGACGTTCGCGACTCGCTGCTCCAGTTTCGCGCCGAGTTTCCGATTCTCGAGCGGACGACTTACCTCGTCTCCAATTCGCTCGGCGCGATGCCGCGGGCCGTGCCGGAGCGGCTCGCCGAGTACGTCGACCAGTGGGCCGAGCGCGGGGTGCGCGCCTGGGCGGACGGCTGGTGGGAGATGCCGGTGTCCGTCGGCGACGAGATAGCGCCGCTGATCGGCGCGCCCCCGGGGACGGTGGCGATGCTCCCCAACGTGACGATCGCGCAGGCGTCGGTCTTGAGCGCGCTGACGTACGCGCCGCCGCGCGACGCGATCGTCATGACGGAGCTCGATTTCCCCTCCGTGCGTTACGTGTACGACGGACTGGCAACGAGGCTCGGCGCTCGGGTCGTGGTCGTCCCGTCGCGCGACGGCATCGGCGTGGACATGGATCGCCTGCTCGCCGCGATCGACGAGCGAACCGCGCTGGTCGCGGTGTCGCACGTGCTCTTTCGCTCGGCGTACATCCTCGACGTCGCCGCGATCTGCCGCCGCGCGCGCGAAGTCGGCGCCAGAGTGTCGCTCGACGCATTTCACTCGGTGGGCGTCATGCCGGTGGACGTGACCGCGCTCGGCGTCGACTTTCTGAGCGGCGGCGTGTTGAAGTGGCTCTGCGGCGGCCCGGGGGGAGCCTTCCTCTATGCGTCGGCCGAGGCGAGCAAGACGCTGACGCCGTCGTTCACGGGCTGGCAGGCGCACGAACGCCCTTTCGCCTTCGAGTCCGACATGCGCCACGCCGAGGGTGCGTGGCGTTGGCTCAACGGCACTCCGCCGATTCCCGCGCTATTCGCCGCGGTGGAAGGTCCCCGCATCGTTCGACGCGCGGGGATCGGCGCGATTCGCGCGAAGAGCACTCGCCAGACGTCGCGTCTCATCGAGCTGGCCGATGCCCGCGGCTACCGCGTTTCCGCGCCGCGCGACGCGGCTCGCCGCGGGGGCACAGTCGCTTTCGACGTGCCGCATTCGTACGGCGTCTCGCGCGCGCTGCTGGCCAACGAGGTCATCGTGGACTATCGCCCCGGCGCCGGCATTCGGATCGCGCCGCACTTTTACACGTCGGATGCGGAACTGGAGCGCGCCGTCTCGATGATCGACGACATTCTCCGGGACGGGGCGTGGAAACCTTTCGAGGCCGAGCGGAGCGTCGTCACATGATTCGGGTTGCCGCACTTGGGGCCGCGGTCGCCGTGTCCTTCGCCGGCGCTTCGCGAACCGCCGCACAAGGATCGCGGTTCGCGCACGCCGACACCGCGTCGCTCCACCGGTCGCTCGATGCCGTCGCTTCGGCACACCACGGAGTGCTCGGCTACGCCGTGTGGGACATCGATACCGGTGAACGGTTGTCATTGCGGGGCGACGAGACATTTCCGACGGCGAGTCTGATCAAGGTTCCGATCCTCGTCACGCTGTACGATCTCGCCGAGAAGAAGCAGCTCTCGCTCGACGACCCGCTGACGGTGCTGAGGATCGACCAGGTGCCGGGAAGCGGCGTGTTGCAGTTCATGCATCCGGGGATGTCGCTGAGCGTGCACGACGCCGCGTCGCTCATGATCGTGTTGAGCGACAACACGGCCACGAATCTCCTCCTCGACCGCATCGCGATCAGGCGCGTGTGGACGAAGATGGAGTCGCTCGGCCTCCCGCACACGAAGGTCCACTCGAAGACGTTTCTGCGGCTCACGAGCGTCGCGATGGACAGCTCGGTCAAGTACGGGTTGGGCGTGAGCACGCCGAACGAGATGGCGCACCTCTTCGCGCTTCTCGCCGACGGAAAAGCCGTGAGCCCGGCGGCGGATTCGGCGATGCTCGAGATCCTCCGGAACAACGCCGACGGCGAGTCCATGCAGCGCTCGATCGACGGAATGAGCGTTCCGCACAAGACCGGCGCCACGGACTCGGTGCGCACGGAGTGCGCGCTGTTCAGGCTCCAGTCCCGGGTCGTCGCATGCGGGTTCACGAAACAGAATGCTGACATCCGCTGGGTCGTGGACAACGAGGCCCAGGTGGCGCTTGGGAAGATCGGGGCGCTGGTGGTCGCGGCGTGGCCCAAGGCGGAAGCCGCGAAATAGGGCCGGCGGTCGCACGCGTCGCGGCGGTCGAAATGTCCGCGGTGTTGGGTTCGCGCCCCCCTTGTTGGCTCGGCGCAACGGTGTGCCTCGCTCAACCCTCTGAATCGCCGCTCCAGCTCAGTCCAATAGTCCGAATCGAACTGGCTCGGCTAATGCCATTCTGTCCGGGCAACGGATCATCATATTGCGACGCCACCCATTTCTTTACATCGCGCTTCTTTTGAGCATCGCCAGCCCGGTGTTGTCCTGGGCGCAGGTGACGACGCTTCCCGCGACTGCCGGCCCGGTGGTCCAGCAGGGCGTCGCCGCGACGCCGCTGGCGAAGCCGAAGCCCCCAGCCGCCGCGAGCGACCTTCCCCTTCTGGCTCTGCTGGGGCTTGGCCTGCTCCTCACCGGCGCCGGAATGGTCAGCAGCATTCGACCCTCGAGGTACCGTGCGTAGATCCCTGGGACTCTCGCTCTACGCCGCCGGAGGGCTCATGCTCTCCTTCTCGGCCGGCCGCTACGTAGAGGGCGCGCTCGCGGCGCAACGCGCGCGTGACTCCTGGAACGGCGCCGCGGCCAAGGCGGCGGTCGCGCTGGCGCGTTCGGGGAACCGCAGTCGCCCGGGGCGAAATTGGATCGACGACGGGGCGCCGGTGGCGCGACTCGTGATTCCGAGCATCGATCTCGACGAGATCGTTCTCGAGGGTGCCGACGAGCTCAACGCCGGGCCCGGCCACGTGGCCGGGAGCGCGTTCCCGGGAGGGGCGGGGAACGCGATCATCTCAGGTGAGCGCGACCGGCACTTCAGCCACCTCGATGCGGTGAACCCGGGAGACACCGTCGTCACCGAATCGGGGGTGGGGGTGTCTCGGGACACCTGGATCGTAGTTTCGAAGCGGATCGTGGGGCGGAACGACCGGCTCGTCAACAGCACGTCGGACACTACGCTCACGCTCACCACGTCGTGGCCGATTCGCTACGTGGGACCCGCGCCGGAGCGCCTGATCGTCACGGCGACCCGCGTCGCGCTTCCCGGTCGCATCACCCCGAGCCACTGAGGGGCCGGCGCCGCGCCCGAGCGGCCGGCGTCGTTAGACTCAGGGGGCGAGCTCTCGCTTCCACACGATGCGCACACCCGACAACCACCGGCCCGCGATCATTCGCGTGCTGCCCCACATCGCCCGCGCGATCGACGAACGCGCGCCCGTTGTGGCGCTCGAGAGCTCGGTGTTCGCGCAGGGCCTGCCGATTCCCGAGAACCGCGAAGCGGCGCGTCGTATGGTGGCGGCGGTCGAGGTCGCGGGCGCCGTCGCGGGGATCACCGCGGTCGCGCACGGCACACCGACCATCGGTCTTCGCGACGACGAGCTCGAGCGGTTTCTCGCTCGCGACGGCATTAGAAAAGTCTCAGCGCGCGACATTCCAGTGGCGATGGTGCGGCGGCACGACGGTGCGACGACGGTGGCTGCCGCGGTCGCGCTCGCGAGCGCCGTCGGATTCGAGGTGTTCGCCACCGGAGGCATCGGCGGCGTCCATCGCGGCGTCCGATCAAACGTCGCGTTCGACGAGTCTGCCGACCTCGCCGAGTTGGCGCGCACGCCGATCGTCGTCGTGTGCGCCGGGGCAAAGTCGATTCTCGACTTGCCGGCCACATGGGAACGGCTCGAGAGCCTCGGGATTCCTGTGCTGGGTTACCGGACGTCGGAGTTGCCGGGATTTTTTACGGCCGAGACCGGTATTTCGCTGGACGCTCGGGCCGACAACGCGGCGGACGTGGCCGCCGTATTTCGTGCACACCAGGCCTTGGGCAGACGCCAGGCAATTCTGGTCGTCCAGCCCCCACCGAGTGAGCACCGTCTACCACGCGAGGAGGTGGAAAGAGCCGTTGCGACGGCCCACGAAGCGGTGGTCGAGGGGCGGGTCCGCGGTGCCGAAGTGACGCCCTTTCTTTTGTCAGCCGTAACTCGTTTGACGAATGGAAGTTCGCTGCGCGCTAACTTGGCGTTGCTGGAGCAGAACGCCGCGCTGGCCGCGGAAATCGCCGTCGCGCTTACAGCGATGCAAGAAACGCACGGCGAAACGATGTCCGACTAACCGCCGAACCGTCGTTCACTATTGAACTTCGCTGGGCCCGGATTGTAGTATAGGCGTACACCTCAAGAGCTGGAGGCTTGCTGACGATGGCCACCCCGTTCCTGAGTTCTGAAGAGTACGATGAACGCGCGCATCAGCTGTACAACGATGGCCAGTATGATGATGCGCTGACTGTACTTCGAGAGGGACTCGCGCTCTACCCGAATTCGGTGGAGCTGCATGTTGGGGTCGGGTACGCGCAGCTCGCGCGCGAAGAATACGCGTGGGCGCGCCAATCTTTCGAGCAGGCCGCCGTGCTCGAGCCGGAGCACGAAGACGCGCTCGCCGGACTCGGTGAGACTTTACTCAAGCTCGGCCAGGATGAGTCGGCGATGCGTTGCTTCCGCCGGACCCTCGAGCTTGGGTATGCGGACGATCTCGATCTGATGCTGCAGATCGGACGCTCGCTCTTCCGTGAAGCGTCCGTGCGCGACAACAAACCGATGTTCGAAGGGGCCAAAGATTTTTTCGAGACGGCCGTGCAGCAGGCGCCTGATTCCGCCGAAGGAATCGCCTGCATCGGCTACGCGCAGCACCGTCTCGGCGACGACGAAGGCGCGATCGCATCGCTTCGCCGCTCGCTGCAGCTCGACGGCGATCACACCGAGGCGCGCATCTACCTCGCGAACGTGCTGTACGATCAGGGCGAGAACGAGGCGGCGCTCTACCACTTCGAGCGGACGAAACCCGAGGACCACTGGGACGAGCTGGGGATCTGGCGGCTCATGGAGCTCAAGCGGTCGCTGTATCGCCTTGGCGACAACGATCCCGAGCTCAAGCCGTGGGAAGACCGTTTGGCCGAGCTCGCCGGCGACCTCGACGACGTCGACACTCTGCTCATGGAGCTCGACGCGCCCAGCGCCACCGAGAGCTCGGCGGCGCCCGAGTCGGCGCGCGGCCAGCTCGAGCTGTTCGGAACGCTGTTGAGCACGCTCGCCGAGCAGCGGCAAGGTCTCGAGCATCAGATCATCGCACCCGACGGCAGCCGATTTGCGGGATCCTGGGACGACATCGTCCGTCGCCTACGCGACGAGACCGGCAATCCCACAGATTCCGTGAGAGAGTTCATGGACGTGGTCTCGAAACACGGCTTCCGCCAGACCGGCGTGCGCATTCCCACGAACGACGCGGAGAGCTTCATCCGCGGCAGCGCCATAGCGGGGCTGCTCAGAATCGTTCGGTGACCACGGCGGCGCAGCGAAGCGCCCACGCCGCGCTCGACGCGGCGAGACCTGCCATCGCTCGTCTCGACTCGATCCGCGGTCCGGAGGACACGGCCGCCGACCTGATCGACATCTGGACGGCGGTCGAGGCGGCGTTGCGCGCGCTCTCGGGCTCGAACGCGCTCAGCGGGCAGACGCTCATTCGCGAAGTCCGCCAGCGGCAACTCATCGACTTCGATCAGGCGAACGCGCTCGCCGACTTCCAGGCGGTGCACGACCGGCTTCAGAGCACGAGCTACCGTCCGTCGGAATCGGACCTCGCCTCGGCGCGAGCGGCCGTCTCCAAACTGGACTCCGCGCTCGTCGACGCGCCGGCTCCTTCGCCGAGCGCGGCCGGTCCGCGCGATCCGATGATGCGCGAGGCCGTCGTAACTCCACCGCCGCCGACTGTGCCCGTCCCGAGTGCCTCGCGTCGCCGGCTCAACGTTCCATCGTGGACGATTCTCGTCTCGGCGGTCGTCGTGTTGGCGATCGTCGGTTTCGGCGGCTATTTCCTTTTCGGCCGCCGGTCGCGCGACCCGCTCGAGGAGGGAATCGCCGCGTATCAGCGGGGTCAGCGGGAGGCCGCCGCGAACGCGTTCAGCCGCGCCGAGCGTGAGAACCCGGCGTCGCCGCGTCCGCACATCTACCTGGCCCGAATGGCTCGCGACGTCGGCAACTACTCGTTGGCGACGCAGGAGCTGAAGCTCGCCATCGAGGCGGATCCCAACAGCCCGCTCGCTCTGCGCGAGATGGGTGCGAACCTGTTGATGCAGAACAACTACGAGCTGGCGCGGACGTTCTACGTGCGCGCGGTGCAGGCCGATCCGAGCGACAAGGTCGCGATGGGGTATCTCGGGTGCACGCTGATGCGGCTCGGCCGCACGACCGAGGCAACCAGTTTCATGAATCGCGCGGGGCAGGGGCCTTGGAACAGCTGCACACCAGCCGCGCCGAAGCAGATGGGCGAACCGGCGGGTCCCGCCGGCCTCGTGAAGCCATAAGTTGACGGCGAACGCCTCGCTTCCCTCGACGGCGCTGCCCGCGACGTCGGTCGTGCGAACACGACTGGCGAACGGGCTCACCGTGCTCGTGCGCCGCGATCCGTCGGCGCCGGTCGTCGCCATCGTCACGTTCGTTCGCGCCGGTTATTTCGACGAAACGGACGATGTCGTCGGGATCTCGCACGTGCTCGAGCACATGTACTTCAAGGGCACGCCAAGACGCGGCGTCGGCGAGATCGCCAAGGAAACGAAGGCGGCCGGCGGCTATCTGAACGCCGGCACGATCTACGACCACACGAGCTATTACACCGTGCTTCCGTCGTCGAGCTTCGATGCGGGGCTCGATGTTCAAGCGGATGCGTATGCGCATTCGCTCATCGACAGCGACGAGCTCGCGCGTGAGCTCGAGGTGATCATCCAGGAGGCGAAGCGGAAGGCCGACAACCCGACGGCCGTCGCGACGGAGACGCTGTACGAGCTGCTCCACGACCGGCATCGCATCCGCCGCTGGCGCATCGGACGCGAGCCTGGACTGCGCGCGCTGCGGCAAGACGACGTGGTCGGGTTCTACCGAAACTTTTATCGCCCGGGCAACACCATCCTCGCGATCGTCGGCGACGTCGATCCCGATGAAGTGCTCGCGGACGTCAATCGCCGATACGGCGCCCTCGCCGCCGGCGACCCGACGCGCACCCCCGGTCCGGGTGAGGACGGCGCCGGGGGGGCGGGATTTCGCCATCGCGACCTCACCGGCGACATCGCGCAAACGCAGATCGCGTTCGGCTGGCGCACGCCGGGAACGAACCACGCGGACACGCCGGCGCTCGAACTATTGGCCGGCGTGCTCGGCGCGGGACGTGCGTCGCGGCTCTATCGCGCCGTGCGCGAGCGCCGTCTCGCGTCGGCGGTGAGCGCGTATCACTACACGCCGACGGAGATCGGGGTGTTCGTCGCGCATGCCGAGACGCCGCCCGCCGCGGCGGGCGAAGCGGCGCGCGCCATCTGGGCCCAGGTCCGCGCGGTTCGCGAAGGCGAGGTCGGCGACCACGAGATCGAGCGCGCGAAGCGAGTCTTCGAGTCGCGCTGGATCCGCCGCCTCGAGGACATGGAAGGGCAGGCCAACCACCTCGCCGAGTGGGAAGCGCTCGGCGACTGGCGAATCGGCGACGATTACTTCGAGCGCGTGATGCTCGCGTCGCGCGACGACGTGACGCGCGTCGCCAACGAGTACCTCGCGCCGGATCGCGCCGGCGTCGTGGTCTATCGCCCGTCGACGAGTGATTCGTTTGCCCGGTCGGGCGAGGAGATGCGCGCGCTCCTCGATCGCGAGCCGCACCCCGCGCCGCTCGCGCCGCCGCCGGCCTATTCGGCGCGAATCCTCCCGGGGGCGTCGAGCCCCGAGTTCGTCGACGAGGTCGCCGGCGTGTTCGAGTACCGCACGCCGGACGGCACGCCGATCCTCGTGCGTACGAAGCCCGGCTCACCTCTGGTCCATGCGGGCGCCTTCATGATCGGCGGCGTCCGCGACGAGGAGTCCGCTCTCTCCGGACTGACGACGCTCATGATCCGCACGGCTCTCAAGGGCACGTCGTCGCGCAGCGCGGAGCAGATCGCCGAGGAAGGCGAACTGCTCGGCGGCAGCGTTTCGGGCGCGGCGGGCGCGGACAGCTTTCGTTGGAGCATCTCGGTTCCTTCGCGTCACGCCGCGGCGGCGGTGGAGTTGCTCGCCGACGTCGTGCAGCATCCGACGTTCGGCGCCGACACGCTCGAGACCGAGCGCGCCATCGCGCTCGCCGACCTGGCCGCGTTGCGCGACGACATGTACCGGTTTCCGATGCGCCTCGCCACGGAGGCGGCGTTCGCGGGCCATCCCTACGGATTGTCCGCCGGCGGCAACGACGACTCGCTGCACCGCATCACCGTGGACGAGGTGCACGAATGGCATGCCACGCACGCGCTCGAAAGCGCGTGCGTCATCGCGTTGGTCGGCGACGCGAATCCCGCCTACCTCGCCGAGCTCGCGGCGCGCGCGTTCAGCGGAATGCGTCGCACTCCGGTCGCTCCGATTCCGTCCGCGGTCTGGCCGTCGTCGAGCGCGACGACGATCGAGACCCGCGATCGCGCGCAGACGGCGATGGCTCTTCTCTTCTCGGGTCCGTCGCGGTCGGATCCCGCGCGCTACGCGGCGTCGATGATCGCGCTCGTGGCGAGCGGTCTAGGCGGTCGCTTCTTCGAGGAGCTGCGAGACAAGCGGTCGCTCTGCTACACGGTCAACGCGTTCGTCGCCGAACGCGCTCTGGCGGGCGCGTTCGGCGCGTACATCGCGACGTCGCCGGAACAGGAAGGCGCCGCGCGCGACGGGCTCCTCGCCGAGTTCGCTCGCCTGCGCGACGAGCCGGTGTCCGAGGAGGAGCTTCGACGCGCGCAGACGTACGCCATCGGTCTGCACGCGATCCGCCAACAGAGCGGCGCGGCGGTATTGGCCGACGCCGTCGACGCATACCTCTTCGGATCGCTCGGCGAGCTCGAGGAATACGCGGCGCGAATCCGCGCCGTCACTCCGGCCGAGATGCAAAGCGTCGCGCAGGAGCACTTCGATCCGGCGCGTCGCGTCGAGGGGATCGTGCGCGGGACGGGGAAACGCGTGTGATGCCGGTGGACCGGTGGACCGGGACCGGTGGACAAGCGAGAGATCTGAAGTCTGATGTCAGATATCTGACTTCAGATTTCTCAGCTTTTCCCGACCACTGGTCCACCCGTCCACCTGTCCTACCTATCTCACCGACTCTCTCAACGCCGCCAGCGCGCGCATGATCGTCCCGGTCGCCGACCTGTAGCGTCCATCGGGTGCGCGCAATCCGCGCGCTTGCAGGTAGTCGCTCGCCTCGTACACGACCGTTCCCTTGACGCCCGGGTGGTCGGTGCCCCACGCCAGCACCTGCCAGATCGCGTCGGCCTGGCTGCGCTCGCCGTACGCGAGCGGATATCCGCCGGTCGCGAAGATCCACATGTCCTTCGTCGTGGGCGTGGCCCGCAACCAACGGTCGGCCGTGCGCGTGTCGGTCTGGATGCCGCCGCCGACGTACGGCGACGGAAAGAAGGAGAAGCCGACGATGTCGATCGGCGAACGCGCGCGGGCAGCCCACGCGAACAGCGCGCTGTCGCCGTGGCGATAGTCGGACGCCGACACGCCGACGCGAACCTTCGGATCGACGGCCTTGGCCGCGCGGACGGCGTCGATCAGGTACGACTCCCACCGCGCCGGCTGCAACGACCCAACGGCCTGCGCGCCCGCCCCATACGGATCCTCGGCCGGCAGGAGAATGTCCGGGTGCAGCCGAGCGACGACGCGGCGCACCGTGAGCAGGCGCTCTCCTTCGTTGAGCGGCTTCGTCTCCACCTCGGGAACCAGGATGCGCGGATAGCCGATCGCGACGATGATCGTCGTGCTGTCGCGGCGCCATGGATCCAGCACGCGGGCGAGCGAATCAAGCGACCCGCGGCTGATGCCGGGCCGCACCACCACCTCCACCGCGTCCACCTCGATCGTGTCGGCGAGCGCCGAGTCGGCGCGGATCGCCGCCGCCGGCGGGCCGGCCGAGAGGTCGGGGAAGACCTTGAGCCCGACGGCGAAGTCGCCGTTCGGCCGCTCGCGCAGCGGATCACGCGCGTGCGCCGCGTACGTCTGCAACTGCACGACCGCGCGCGGCAACCCGACGACGATGATCACACCAACCCACGCCAGTCCGTACACCGAAACGATCACGCGGAACGGCGCCGTGAACTTGTAGAGAGCCGGGAACGCCGGCGAAATGATGGGCACGTTCAGGTAGAACGGCGACGCCAACACGCTCGGGCTCCCGCCCGCGAGAACCATCGCCAGACTCTGCGCGCCGAGCAGCGCGACGAACGGCTGGGCCGACGTGTGGCCGTGAGCGACCATGTAGCGGACGATGCCGATCCCGGCGATCAGCACGTTGTAGGTCGCGATCGGCAGCCCCAATGCGAAGAGGAATCGCGGAACGCCGAACCCGGCGACGTGCGGCGTCGCCGACTCTCGAATGAGCTCGCCGGGAACGAGTCCTCGTACCAGCGCATAGACCGATTGCGCGGCGTACAGAATCAGCACGGCGGGCCAAAGCCAGTCCATCGTCGACACGGCGCGATTCGTCAACACGGTCGACGTCGCGAGATACAACACGAGCGCGGGTACGATCATCAGCGCCGCGAACCCGCACATGAGCTGCAGCGGCCGCTCGGCCTGATCGTTTTGCGCGATCCGGCCGGCGAGCACGATGTCCCAGACCAGGATTATTCCCGTCAGCGCGAGATGCGCCGGGGCGAGCATGTTTCTCATCCGCGGCTGCGCACCACGGTTTTGACGTCGCGCGGCGTGAGTCGCCGCGAGAACACGTCCATCGCCTTGCGGCAATCGTGCGACGAGGGCGACACGACGTCGAACAGCAGCATCTGACGCTCGGGCACGGCGTGCACGACCATGTGCCCGCCCTCGAGCAGAAGAGCCGCGGACAGACTTCCGTTGGCCTCGTCGCGTACGGCTGGGACGCCGATGCTGCTGAAGCCGACGGCACTCGCCGCGGCGATCAGCAGTCCGCTGATCAGCGTTCCATCACGAAGCTGGCTCGCGGGAACTCCGATGAATTCGGCCGACAAGTGCGAGTGCGTGGCCGGCACAGGCGAGCCGTTTGCTCTACGCGCCGCAAGGCGGCGGCGCGGGGCCTTGCGGGCCACCTCGACCACCGGTTCCGCCGGCGGCCCCCGCCGCCCCGCCGCCCGCGCCACGCCCGCCGCCGGCAGCAGCGCCGTTGGCGGCGCGCGGCGGATTCGGAGTTGGCATCGACGCCGCCATCGAACGCGAGCCGCCGGGACCGAGCGCGCGGACGGCGGCCCATTCGTCGTCCAATTGTCGTCGCAGCGTGCAGCGCGTGACGTTGCCGAGCGGAACCACCTTCGACCACGTCGGCTCCGTCGTCCGGCGGATCAGCAGCTCGTAGCCCGTGGCGCCGGGCGACGCCTCCCAGCTCAACGTCCATGCCTGTCCGCCCGACGACCCCTCGGCGACGTTCCGTCCCTGACGCATCGCTCTCGCGTTCGCCGGCGTCGCCGGCGCCATCGCCAGCGACGCGACGGTCATCGCGTTCACGCGCGCGACGTTCGCGACGTACCCGAAGTTGACGTGGGCGAAGTCGTCGGTCGGCAGGTGCTGGCGGTTGTAGTTCTCGACGCGCTCGGTGAATCGCAATCCTGGATCGCCGAGGGTGACGTACGGTTCGTGATCGCCGCCGCGGCCGATGCGATCGAGGCGCCACACGGGCAGCACCTCGAAGTTCGGCAGATAAACGCGGTTCAGTCCCCAGACGTACCGGCCAAGCTCGCGGCTCGATGAGTTGTCGGGGTCGGCCGCGAAGATTCGCATGCTCGTCGAATCCGTGTAGCCGTCCTCGGCGACGACGTTGCCGACGATGTCGTCCGTCATCCCCGCCACGACCTTGTAGCCTTTCTCGTGCAGCCACTCGGCGAGCTGTCGCGAGCCGTTCAATCCCTGCTCCTCGGAGGCGACGGTCACGAAGATGATCGACGCGCCGAGTCCCTTGGGAAATCGAGTCGAGAAGACGCGGGCCAGCTCGATCACCGCCGAGCTGCCCGAGCCGTCGTCGTCGGCGCCGGGAGCGGTGGAGGTGGAGTCGTTCGTGCCGTTGGGGTTGCCGCAGACGCACGAGTCGTAGTGCCCGCTCATCACGATGACGCGGCTCGTGTCCCGACCCGGCAACCAGGCGAGCACGTCGACGATGTTCGCCTGGATCGGGTTGGTGCGGCCGATCATCTGGACTTTCTCGTTGTACTCGACGCGCAGGCAGCCGCCGCAGGCTTGCGAGTAGCGCTGGAACTCGGAGTAGATCCACCGGCGCGCGGCGCCGATGCCGTGCGTCGGCGACGTCGTGTCGGAGAACGTGTTGCGAGTCCCGAATGACACGAGCGTCGAGTCGATGCGGCGGATGTTCTTCGGGTTGACTTCGGCCAGCGCCGCCGTGACCTCGGGCACACTCGAGAGGCCGATTCGCTGGTCGATCGTGGCGATCGGCCCCGACGAGGGGCTGAGCGCGGAGACCTGCGCCACCATCGTCGGCGCGCCGCACGCGGCCGCCGCCATTCCGGCCGCCGCCACGAACACGCATGTCACGTTTCTCAATGCCTTCACGGTCGCGTTCGAGGGAGAATCGGCGAAGCTATGGGGGCCGTCCAGGGCTGGCAAGTTAGGTTTGGGCCATGTTATCGCGAGAGAGGCTCCGCGCTCTCCCGAATATCATTTCATCGTCGCGCGTCCTGCTCGCCGCGGGCTTTGCCGTCGTCACCGACGTGGACAAGCGGCTCGGCCTCGTCGGGCTCGCGGCGGCCACCGACGTGCTCGACGGCTGGCTCGCGCGGCGTGCGAAGTGGACGACGCGCCTTGGCGCGCTGATCGACCCCATGGCCGATCGCATCTTCGCGCTCGTCGCGGTGATGACCTTCCTCGATTCGGGGGTTCTGTCACTTCGTAGCAGCCTCGTGCTGCTGTCGCGCGACATCATGACGGCGATCGGCTTCCTGGTCGCCCGGTTCGTGTCGTGGCTCCGCCCGGTGCACTTTCGAGCCCGGCGCGCCGGCAAGCTGGTGACCGCGCTGCAGTTCATCGCGTTCGTGGTGCTCCTGCTCGCGCCACAGCGAGTCCTGCCCATCCTGTGGCTGGTCGGGATAGCGTCGGCGTACTCGGTGGTGGACTACACGTTCGCTTTGTGGCACGCGCGCGCCCGCTAGCGATTCTCATCGCCGCGGCGCTTCCGGCCGCTCTCGCCGCGCAGCAGGAGCCGCTCTCTTACCCGGAGCTCCGTGCGGACGCGTTCTTCGCCAACGGCACGACGGTCCAGGGCGGCGCCGGCATAGTCGTGCCGGCGGGGGTCTACGTTCGCCTCGCGCTCGACGGCGGTGCCGGCGAGACTTGGCGCGACGGCTCTTCGTTCGCCTCGGGGCGCGTCGATCTCGTCGCCCGGTTCCTGTTCGATCCGCTGCGAGAGAACAACGTCGCGTTCTCCTTCGGCGGCGGCCTGAGCGAGCCGATCGACCGAGACGGGTTCAGGACGCCGTACCTGACGATCGTCGTGGACGTCGAGGGGCGCCGGCGTGGCGGATTCACCCCAGCGCTCGAGGTGGGTCTGGGCGGCGGGGCGCGCGTGGGTTTCGTGCTGCGACGCTCTCCCCCCCGGTGGCGATGAGGGAAGGGATGCGTCGCCTAACGAAAACGCCCCCGAACTTCGGGGGCGTCGTGCTGTCAGCTATGTCTAGGCGGCTGCCGTGTCGTCGCGCTTCTTGGGCGGTTGCGAGAACCGCTCACCCAACTTGCGCAACTCGGTGATGTCGTTCGCGCCGAGCTCGGGATATCGGTCGGCCATGTAGGCCATCGTCTCGGCGAACCACGTGCTCTGGTCCTCGGGCGCCGATCCGACCACTCCGCACCGCATGATGTGCTGGAACAACTCGTCACGCGCTTCCTCGAACGGCGTCGGTGTCGCGATTGGCGCCGACCTCACCGCTCCATTTCTCTGTCTGGCCATGTACCTGGGTTGAGGTGTGTGAGACTTGGAAAGCCGAAAACTAATCGACTCAGTCGTGCTACGTGCGCCACTGCGCAATCGTTGCGCCGCGCGTTCGCGCGCACGGCGACTGCGCGGGCGAGTCTGGCGCGCGTGAGTGGCTGGTCGAGCAATCAATCGGCCCGGGCAATCGTTCCCGCGGCGCCGACGAACTCCAAGATCATGTTGGCCAACGTTTCTGGCGCCTCTTCGGGGACGAGGCGGCCCGTGCCGGGGAGACGCACGAGGCGGCTTCCCGGTATCGTGTCGGCGAGGCGGTCCGCCATCTTCGGACTCAGGAATCGATCCTGGTCGCCCCACACGATGAGCGTCGGGCAATCCAGCTGCCCGAGCTCGACATCGAGCATGTCTTCGCCGTCGACGGCACGCGCCAGTGTGAGGAGATGATTGAGCCCTTCCTGGCCGACGTAGGGAGCCATGTACCTCGCGACGAGACGATCGGGCATCTTGTCCGGGGCGGCGACGCTGCGCTCGAGCAGCTCGCGAACGAGCGGGGCAGCGCCGAGGAGCCCGCGCGACACGCGAATGGCGAATCGCGCCGTGTTGCGCTGCAACGTTTTGATGTCGTCCGCCGGGACCTCGTCGAACGCGATCGGATTCACGAGAACGAGTCGCTCGACCCGCTCCGGCCGGGTGTACGCGAGGTGCATTGCCACCGCGCCGCCCAGATCGACGCCGACGATCGTCGCCTTGCTCAACCGGAGCGCGGTGAGCGCGTGGTCCAGATAGTCCGACTGCGACGCGATGCCGAATTGGGCGTCGAACGGGCGGTCGGATTCGCCGTACCCGAAAAGATCGACCGCGAACGCGGTGCGATTCGCCGACGCGAGCTCGGGGCCCACCTCGCGCCACAGGAACGCGCACGTGCCGAATCCGTGCACGAGCAGGATCGGCGAGCCGCCGTGACCATAGCGCTCCACGTGCATGGAGCCCGGGCCGACGGGAATTCGGAGAAGATCAGCGTCCATGCGGGAACGTCGTTCTCGAGAAGCTGGGCTCGCGTTCGGGCAGACGACACGTCACGTCGTTGAATGGTAACGCGTTCTTACGGCTGGATCGTCAAACGGTGTGTGCGGTCGCGGACGCGACGGTGGTTCGTTCTACCATTCGCGGCGGCGGAGTGGCATCTTTCGCAATAGGCGGAGCTTTTCTTCAGGCGGATGCATGTCGGAGCAGGAACAGACGTACGACGAGGGGCGGGCGCGAAATCTCGAGGCGCTTTTGCGTGCGTTGGCCGAACGCATCCGCGAGCTCGACGGCCAGGGCCGACTGCTCGAGGACGCGGGCGAACTCATGCGTCTCATCGGCGACGTGCGCAGCGAGCTCTTTCACTACGAAGTCCGCATCACGTACGACACCCCGGAGATCGCCGAGCACCGGCGAATCGTGCGCGAGGCACAGGAGACGGATAAGAGCACATGGCAACCAAGCGAGTGGACCCCCCAGCCCCCCCCGCCTCCGGACGAGGACGAAAACAAGGAGCCGTAAAGGCCTCCAAGCAGTCGACGAGCAATCGCGCGTTCTATTTGCTCATCGCGGCCATCGCCATCGGCGGCATCGCGTGGCTCACCTACCAGTCGACTCGCTCCAAGGACATCGTCGAAACCAGTCCGATCGACACGACGCTGCCCAAGGTCGAGTCGCAGGGCTACGTCCTCGGCAGTTCCACCGCGCGGCTCGAGGTCACCGAGTTCGGGGACTTCGAGTGTCCGGCGTGCGGCCATTTCTCGACGATCACCGAGCCCGACATCCGCAAGAATTTCGTCGGCAGCGGGCTGATTCGCTGGCGTTTCATCGACTATCCGCTCTCCATTCACCGTAACACGTGGCAAGCGTCGCGCGCCGCCGCGTGCGCCGACGAGCAGGGGCGTTTCTGGGCTTTCCACGACTACCTGTACCAGACGCAGGACCAGTGGAACGGTGAGGTGACGGACAATCCCGACAAGTTCATGAAGCAGGCCGGCCGCCAGCTCGGGCTCGATGCCTCGAAGTTCGATCAGTGCATCGACTCGAAGAAATACCAGGCGAAGATCCAGGCCCACCTCGCGCTCGGCGACGCGCGAAAGATCAATTCGACGCCGACGTTCATCATCGGGTCCACGCAGGTCAGCCGCGTGCTGACGTACGATCAGATGGCCAAGGTCATCAACGACGAGTTGGCCAAGGCCCCGCCCGCGCCGGCGTCCGGTGGCGATACGACCAAATCGGTTCCGCTTCCGACGACGAAAAAGCCTGGATGACGCGACGACAGTGGATGGTCGTGATCGGCCTCGCCGGGCTGTTTCTCGGCGTGTACCTCACGCTCTATCACTACGGCGTCATCGGCGTGCTCGCGTGCAACGTCGGCTCGTGCGAACGAGTGCAAACCAGCAAGTGGTCCACGCTACTCGGACTCCCCGTTGCCGCGTGGGGTGCCGCGTACTACGCGCTGATGATCGTGTTGGCCGTGGTGGGCATGCGGCCGGCCCACGAGAACTCGCGCCTGCTCGCCGGGTGGATGGCCGTGCTCTCGGTCTGGGGAGTGATCTTCACCCTCTGGCTCACGTCACTCGAGGCGTTCGTCATCCATGCCTGGTGCGAATGGTGTCTCGGGTCCGCGGCGATCGTCGTGGCGCTCTGCATGCTCTGCATCTTCGAGTGGCGAGCCGTCCGCGACGCGACCGACGCGGGCGACGACTAGGAAACTGCCAAACCAACTGCTCAACGCAGAGACGCAGAGGCGCAGAGACGCGGAGGAGAGCCGTGGAGGCCGAGCTCCGTCGCGCGACGAGCCGGATTTTTTGGGGACTGCCGCTCGTGAAGCCACTTGCTGCACTGCGGCGTGGGTAGCCCATCGAGGCATCCCGAGCGGCTTTCAGAAAAAACATCCCGGCTCGTTGCGCGATGAACTCCGCTCTGCGGCCGTTCTCCTGCGGCTCCGCGTCTCTGCGTCCTCTGCGTTAAAGCAGTTGCCGTGGCAGTTGCTTTAGCAGTTCCGGAGACTAAGCCCGCTTGATCGTGCGCTGTTGCGGCGCTCGGCCTTGCGACGCGTCGTTGAGACGGAGACGGGGGCGGTCCTCGCCGGCGTCCGCCGACTCGAGTGCCCGGCGGCGGTAGGGCACGAGGTCCTGCCCGAGAACGACGAGCGTCCGTGTCGCGACGGTGCTGGCGAGCGGCTCGGGGATCGCCATCTCGCGGATGTAGCTGTCGATCGCCCGGTCGAAGGTCATGTCCTCGGCCAGCGTGTCCACGAACATCAGCGCGTTGTCGACGTGCGTGCGAATGATCGCCTCTTCGGCGCGCGCTTGCGCCAGGCCGAGCCGGCGTTCAGCCGCGGGCTCGAGCTTGTGCCGGAAAATCCGGTCCGGAAACAGGTTCCGAAGAAAGGCGAACATATGCGTTGAATCTATAACCAAGACGACCCGCAGCGGATTCAGCCACAGGGTGTATCGCTTTCATGCACCGAGTCAGCTTTCTTGCGCCTCATATTGGTCCCTGAGCGCCGCGACCACGTTCGGATCGGCGAGCGTCGTCGTGTCACCCAGAGCCTGTCCTGCAGCGATATCTCGCAATAAACGGCGCATAATCTTGCCCGATCGCGTCTTCGGGAGGTCCGCCGAAAAGAGGATGTCATCTGGCTTGGCGATCGCACCAATCTTCTCGGCGACAAAGTTTCGCAGCTCGTCGCGAAGGGTGGAACTTTGGTGGAAGCCCTCGCGGAGCGTCACGAACGCGGCGAGCGCCTGCCCCTTGAGGTCGTGTGGCCGGCCGACCACGGCGGCCTCGGCAACTGCGGGATGTTCCACGAGCGCCGATTCGACCTCCATCGTGCCGATGCGGTGTCCGGCGACGTTCAGCACGTCGTCGACGCGGCCCAGGATCCAGTAGTAGCCGTCCTCGTCGCGCTTGGCGCCGTCGCCGGGGAAGTAGAGGTCGGGTCTGCCCGGCCACTTCGAGAAATACGTCTGGACGTAGCGCTCGTCGTCGCCCCAGATCGTGCGCAACATCGACGGCCAGGGCTTGGTGAGCGCGAGCAGTCCGCCGCCGACCGTGATCTCCCTCGCCTTTGCGTCGAGCAGCGCGGCGCTGTAGCCGGGGAGCGGCATCGTCGCGCTTCCGGGCTTCGTCTCCGTCACGCCCGGCAAGGGCGAGATGACGATGGCACCGGTCTCCGTCTGCCACCACGTGTCGACGATCGGGCAGCGTCCGTCGCCGATTGTTTCGTGGTACCACATCCACGCCTCCGGATTGATCGGCTCGCCGACCGAGCCGAGCAGGCGGAGCCGAGAGAGGTCGTGATCGGCGGGCCATCGGTCGCCCCACTTCATGAAGGCGCGGATGGCCGTCGGCGCCGTGTAGAAAATCGTCACGCCGTGCCGCTCGCAGATGCTCCAGAAGCGGTCCTTCTCGGGCCAGTCGGGTGCGCCCTCGTACATCACGCATGTCGCGCCGTTGGCGAGCGGTCCGTATACGAGATAGGAATGGCCGGTGACCCAACCGACGTCGGCGGTGCACCAGAAGACGTCGTCTTCCTTGAGGTCGAAGACGAGCTTCGTCGTGGCGGTCACGCCGACGAGATAGCCGCCCGTCGTGTGCACGATGCCCTTCGGCTTTCCCGTCGTGCCGGATGTGTAGAGGATGTAGAGCACGTCCTCGGCGTCCATGCGTTCCGGCTCGCAGCGCGCCGACGCGTCTCGCATCACCGCGTGCCACCAGTGGTCGCGACCGTCCTTCATGTGCGAGAAGGAGTCGTCGTCGGACGATCCGCGCCTGCGCGCCACGACGATCACGTTCTCGATGCCCGGGCAGTCCTCCAGCGCCTTGTCGGCGTTTCGCTTGAGCGGAACGAGCGCACCGCGGCGATAGCCGCCGTCGGCGGTGATGAGGAGCTTCGCTTGTGCGTCGTTGATGCGGTCGCGTAGGGACTCGGGCGAGAATCCGCCGAACACCACCGAGTGGATGGCGCCGATGCGCGTGCAGGCGAGCATCGCGATCGCTACCTCGGGGATGAGCGGCATGTAGATCGCCACGCGGTCGCCCTTCTTCACACCAAAATGCTTGAGGACGTTGGCGAACTTCTGGACTTCGACGTACAAATCCCAGTAGGTGAGCGTGCGGCGGTCCCCGGGCTCGCCCTCCCAGATGAGGGCGGCCTTGTTGCGGCGCGGGCCGGTCACGTGCCGATCGACGCAGTTCACCGAGATGTTGAGCTTTCCGCCGACGAACCACTTCGCGTGCGGCGGCTGCCAGTCGCACACCGTCGTCCACTTCTCGAACCACTCCAGCTCCGCGGCCCGCTCCGCCCAGAAGGCCTCCGACGCCTGGTCGTAGAGGTGCGTGTCGGAGACGAGCGCGCTGCGACGAAACTCGGCGGAGGGCGCGAACTTTCGGTTTTCGTGGAGGAGTGCGTCGATCTCAACCGTTTCGGTCTTCATGGTCTGGCGCGAATCTCCGATCAGAGGGCAAGCGAGAGGAGAATCGTGATAATACGAACGCCCGGCGCGACGGGTAAGCGGAGCCGACCTGTCTTATCTTAGGGCATGCCCTCACCCTCCGGCTCGCTTGTCGTCGAGACCACGGCGCTGCGCCGCGACTTCGGCCGGCGCCGCGCAGTCGACGGCGTCGACCTGTCGCTCGCCGCGGGTGAGAGCTTGGCCCTCTTCGGGCCGAATGGAGCCGGGAAGACGACGCTCCTCAAATTGATCGCCGGACTGCTCGCGCCGAGCGGCGGCGGCGTACGAGTGCTCGGCCGCGCGCTCCGCGCGGAATCCGCGTCGCGCGCGTCGATCGGCCTCATCTCGCACCAGAGCA
Organism: uncultured Gemmatimonadaceae bacterium; assembly: GCA_963736315.1. Lineage (GTDB taxonomy): Bacteria > Gemmatimonadota > Gemmatimonadetes > Gemmatimonadales > Gemmatimonadaceae > JAQBQB01. The sequence continues at coordinate 2,518,672 of CAVTOB010000003.1, forward strand.
TGTTGTATCGCGCGCTGACGTCGCTGGAGAACGTGGAGTTCGCGGCGAAGTTGTACGGACTGCAGTCGCCGCGCGAGGCCGCGATGACGGCGCTCGAGCGCATGCGCGTCGCCGACCGCGCGCGAACGCCCGTGCGCGCGCTGAGTCGCGGATTGCAGCAGCGCGTCGCGATCGCGCGGTCGATCGTCCATGAACCGGCGCTCCTGCTGCTCGACGAGCCGTACACGGGGCTCGACGCCTCCGGCGCCGCGGCGCTCACCGACATGCTCGGCACACTGCGCCAGTCGAACGCGGCGCTCGTGCTCGTGACGCACAACGTGGACGAAGGGCTCGCACTGGCATCGCGGGCAGCCGTCATGCTCGACGGCCGGTTCGTCCGCGAAGACGACTGCTCCGCGATCGAACCGGCGGCGTATCGTGCCTCGTACCGCGACCTCGTCGTGAACGCGGCCTCGTCCTCGGTCGAGTGGACCGCGTCCGCGACGGCATGAGCGGCCGCACTCCGCCCGGGACGCTGCACGCGGCGCTCCTCATCGCGCGCAAGGATCTGGCGATCGAGTTCCGTAGCCGAACGGCATTTCTCTCGTCGCTGGTGTTCGCCGTGCTGGCGCTCTCGATCTTCTATTTCACGTGGGACGAGTCCGTCGTCACGGCGCAGGATCGCGCGCCCGGCGTTCTGTGGGTCGTGCTCGCGTTCTCGGCGTTGCTCGGACTTCAACGCGCGTTTTCTCTCGAGGAGCACGACCGCGGCATCGACGCGCTGCTCATTGCCCCGATCGCGCGAGAGTCGGTGTACCTTGGAAAGGCCGTCGGGAACCTGCTGTTCCTGTGCGCGGTTCAAGCTGTCGCGATTCCCGCGCTCGCCGTGTTCTACAACCTGCGCTTCAACAATCAGTTGCTGGTCGTCGCCGGCATCGTACTGCTGGCGATGGTGGGGATCGTCGCCGTCGGCACGCTGTTCAGCGCCATGGCGGTCAACACCCGCCTGGCCGAGCTGTTGCTGCCGATGCTGAGCCTGCCCTTTTTCGTGCCGATCTTGATGGACGCCGCGCAGGCGACGACGCGGGTGATGGCCGGACGCCCGCTTTCGGAAGCATGGCCGTGGCTCAGACTCTTGATCGCGTTCGACCTGGTGTTCATCGTGGCTTGCACGATCGCCTTTCCGTATACGCTCGAAGAATGACTACCTCTCCAATGACGGTTTCCGCCGACGCGCGCGTCGCGTCGGACGGGGCGCCGAAACGGATCTTCGGCTGGTTGTTCTCGGTGGCCATCGTCGCGGTGATCGGCGCATACGTGCGCGCCATGTACTTCACGCCCGTCGAGGCGCTGCAAGGCGCCGTGCAAAAGATCTACTACCTGCACGTGCCGGCTTGGATCGCGTGCTACCTCGCCTACGGGCTCGTGGCGATCGGTTCGGTCGTCAATCTTTGGCTGCACGACGAGCGCGCGGACAGGCTCGCGGCGAGCGCGGCGGAGGTGGGAATTCTCTTCAACACCGTCGGGCTCACGGTCGGGCCGCTCTGGGCGAAACCGATCTGGGGCACATGGTGGACGTGGGACGCGCGTCTCACCTCGACGCTCTTTCTCTGGTTCATCTTCGCGGCGTATCTCGTGCTCCGCGGGGCGATCGAATCACCGGCAATGCGCGCGCGGTTCTCCGCCGTGCTGGCGATCCTCGGAGTGCTGCTCATCCCGTTCATCCACCTGAGCGTCTACTTGTTCCGTACGTTGCATCCGATGCCGATCATGCTCCAGCCGCAGGCGCTGGTGAATCCACCGCTGTCGCCCGAGATGGAAAAGACGTTCCTCGTTTCGTCGCTCGCATTTCTGCTGCTTTGCGTCGCGTTGGTGGTGACACGTTACCGGCTCGCGACGCTCGTCGCGGCGGCGGACGACGCCGAAGGAGTCGGCCAATGACGTCCCCCCCGACACGACGGCCTGGTACCACGCGGCGTACGCGTGGGTGAGCGTGGCGTACGTCGCCTATTTCGCGAGCTTGGCGATTCGCGCCCGCAACGCGCGCCGGCGTTTGCAAAGCAGCGGGCGCGGCGCGCGCGGTTGAGCGACCCTTGACCGCCTCGTCGCCGGCTCACCCGCGTCGTGACGCGGGCATCGTGTACCTCGTGGGCGCGGGCCCCGGCGATCCCGGCCTCCTGACGCTACGCGGCGGCGAGCTGCTCGTCACCTGCGACGCGATCGTGTACGACGCGCTGGCGAATCCCGCGCTGCTGGCGCTCGCGTCGGCGGTCGAGCGCGACCAACGGGTCGAGCTGCACGACGTCGGGAAACGCGGCGGCGCCGCCGACTCCAGCCGGCAGGCCGAAATCAACGAGCTTCTCGTGCGTCTCGCGCGAGAAGGGAAACGCGTCGTGCGACTCAAGGGAGGCGACCCGTTCGTCTTCGGGCGCGGCGGAGAGGAGGCACAGGCACTCGCCGCCGCGGGCGCGCACTTCGAGGTCGTGCCGGGCGTGACCGCGGGGATCGCCGCCGCGGCGTACGCGGGAATTCCCGTCACCCATCGCGGCGTCGCCACCTCCGTCACGCTGGTGACTGGACACGAAGACCCGTCGCGCGACGCGAGCGGCACCGATTGGGCCGCGCTGGCCCGCGCCGGCGGGACGATCGTGCTGTACATGGGTGTGCACACGCTGCCGCGAACCGTCGACGCGCTCGTCGCCGGCGGGTTGAGCGGCGACACGCCCGCCGCGGTCGTGCAATGGGGGACGCATCCGCATCAGCGAACTGTGACGGCGACGCTCGCGACGCTGAGCGACGTCGTCGTCAGAGAAAGAGTCTCGGCGCCGGTCATCACGATCATCGGCGACGTAGTCGCGCTGCGCGGCGAGATCGCGTGGTTCGACAAGCGGCCGCTCTTCGGCAAACGAATCGTCGTCACGCGCGCGCGCTCACAGGCGGCGTCGCTCAGCGACCGGCTCGCCGCGGCCGGCGCCGCGGTGATCGAGATGCCGGCGACGCGGATCGAACCGCTCGACCCCGCGCCGCTCCGCGCCGCGCTCGGGCGACTGAAAAGCTTCACCTGGGTCGCGTTCACCAGTCAAAACGCCGTGCGATTGTTCTGGGACGAGCTGCGGGCGGCCGGACTCGACGCGCGCGCGCTCGCCGGCGCGAGGATCGCGTCGGTCGGTCCCGCCACCGCCGACGCTCTGCTCGCGCGCGGTCTGGCGGTGGACGTCGCTCCTGATCGCTTCGTCGCCGAGGCGCTGCTCGACGCGCTGCGCGGGCGTCGCGACGTCAAAGGCGCGCGCGTTCTCTACGCGACGGCGGAAGGCGCGAGAGACACGTTGCAGCTCGGACTCGAGGAGCTCGGAGCGATCGTCGAGCGCGTCGACCTGTATCGGTCGGTGCTCGACGGGAGTGGCGCCGAGCAGCTCAAAGAGCGGATGAGCAAAGAAAGCGTCGATCTCGTCACGTTCACATCCGCCTCTTCCGTCACCAACTTCGTCGGTGCCGTGGGTCGCGATCTCGCGCGCCGAGCGCCGGCCGCGTCAATCGGCCCCGTGACATCGCAGGCGGCGCGCGCGGCGGGACTCGACGTCGTCGTCGAAGCGACCGAATCCACGATCCCCGGCCTGGTGAACGCCGTCGCCGACCACTTCGCGGGCGCGTCGTCCCCCGCCGCCCGCTGATGACGGAACGCGTAGACCCTCGACTCGTCATCGCGACGCGCGCCTCCGAGCTCGCGCTGCGGCAGGCGCGTCAGGTGCAGCAGGCGCTCGAGGCGCGCGGTGTGACGAGTGAGCTCAAGACCTATCGGACGTCGGGCGACAAACATCTCGACGAGCCCCTCGCCTCCATCGGCGGTAAAGGGCTCTTCACGCGAGAGCTCGAAACGGATCTCGCGAAGGGCAAAGTTCAGCTCTGCGTGCACTCGCTCAAGGATCTTCCCACGGAGAGTCCGTCCGGATTGGAAGTCGTCGCGCTTTTGCCGCGGGAAGATCCGCGCGACGCGCTCATCGTGAGCTCGGTCGTCGGGGTGGATTCGCTCGACGACCTGCCGCCGGGATCACGCGTCGGAACGTCCAGCCTGCGCCGCCGCGCGCAGTTGCTCGCGCGCCGTCACGATCTCGAGGTCGTCGAGCTGCGCGGCAACGTGCCGACGCGGCTCAAGAAGGTCGACGACGGCCACGTGCACGCCGCCATCCTCGCCGCCGCGGGGCTTCACCGACTCGGTGTGTCGCAGCGCATCTCGTCTTTCCTCGAGCCGCCGGAGTGGCTTCCCGCGGCGGGGCAGGGCGCGATCGCGATTCAGATTCGCGGCGACGACGAGGCGACTCGTGCCTTGGTGGCGCCGCTCGCCGACGCCCGGACGATGCTCGACACGCGCGCCGAGCGCGCATTTCTCGCCGCGCTCGAGGGCGGCTGTCAGGTGCCGATCGGCGCGCTGGCGGCTTCGAGCGCCACGGGCCGAACCCTGTGGGGCGTACTGTCGGACGTGAGCGGCCGCCGGGTCGTGCGCGGCCAGATGCCGCTCGACGACGCGGAGCCGGAGCTGACCGGTGTGCGGCTGGCCAACGACCTGCGGCACCGCGGCGGCAACGAGATCCTGGATTCGCTGCGGCGCGCGGAGCATCTGCCCTCGCCGCAACCGGAGTAGCTCACCCGGGACGGTGCCGGGCCGCGACGTCGTCGAGCCAAACAAGCTCTATTTCGAATTGTTTGATGCCGAGCCTCACGACGAACGCCGCATCGGAGGTCGGGGAGGTCTCGGCGATGACCGCGTCCAGGGCGGCGCGGTCCTCCTCCAGCTGTTGCTCCAGGAATTTTCGCCGTCGCGCGATCTGGGCGGAGAAGTCGCGGGGGCGCGCCTGCCACGACAGCACCATCCAGGTGAGGAACGGATCGGGCGGGCGCTGCGTGGACCAGCGCGCCTGGGCCAGCGCGTCGGCGAGCATTCGGCGTCCGGACTCGCTCGGCTTGTACATGCGCCGCTCGGGGCCCTGCGACGCCTCGTCGTCGCGAGACGACACGATGTGTTTCGCCGCGGCGAGCTTGCGTAGCGAGTAGTAGACCTGCGGTCTGGAGATGCTCGCCCACTTCTCGACCTGACGACGCTCGAGCTCGGCCCATAGGTCGTACCCGTGGCGCGGCCCCTCGCAGAGAAGCGAAAGGACGACGAGGTCGGCCAGCGTGACGGCGCGGGTCTTGGGCGCGGGGGGCGGCATGGCGGCGGCGGTCGATTCGGGGGGCTTGACGTGCAACTAGTATCATTTATACTAGTGCCACCAACCTTAACGGACAAGTGCCAATGATGACCGCCGCCTCGCCAACGATGCAAACGCTCGCCCCCGTCCTGATCGTCGACGCCGTCGAACCGTGCCTCGAGTTCTGGGCGACGAACCTGGGGTTCACCAAGACCAACGAGGTGCCGGGGCCCGACGGGAAGCTGGTCTTCGCCAGCGTGAAGAAGGACGGCGTGGAGATCATGTACCAGACGCGCGCCAGCGTCGTCGCCGACAGCCCCGCGCAGGCGGCGGAGCTCACGGGGCACAGCGTGGCGTTGTTCCTCACGGTCGCGTCGATCGCGGACCTCGAGGCTGCGGAACAGGCTCTCGCCGCGGCGCCCGTCGTGAAGGCGAAGCACCAGACGTTCTACGGATCGACGGAGTTCTACGTCCGCGAACCGGGCGGCAACGTCGTGGGATTCGCGTCCTTCTAAGAAGCCGCCGTCGTCAGTCGTCGCCCGGGCATCGGAGCCGATGTTACCTTATCGGCCCATGCCCGAGTTCCCGGCCCACCGTCCGCGCCGCCTTCGTCGTACAGAGGCGCTTCGCCGACTCGTTCGCGAGACGTCGCTCCGCGCGTCGCAGCTCGTGCTGCCGTTGTTCGTACGGTCGGGTGCAAGGGTGCGCAAGCCGATCGAGTCGATGCCGGGCGTGTTTCAGACCTCGATCGACGAGATGCTGATCGATGCGCGCATCGCGGCGCACGCCGGGATCGGGGGCGTCATTCTCTTCGGCATTCCGGACCACAAGGACGCGACCGGGTCGGAAGCATGGAACGACGACGCGCCGGTGCAGCAGGCGGTGCGCGCGCTCAAGCGCGACGTCCCCGATCTGGTCGTCATCACCGACGTGTGTCTGTGCGAGTACACGGAGCACGGCCACTGCGGGGTGCTCCACGAGGGCGCGGTCGACAACGACGCGACGCTCGAGCTGCTCGCGCGCGAGGCGGTGTCGCACGCGCGCGCCGGCGCGGACATCGTCGCGCCGAGCGACATGATGGATGGGCGCGTGCGGGCGATCCGGGCGGCGCTCGACGAGAACGGATTCGCCGACACGCCGATTCTGAGCTATGCGGCCAAGTACGCAGGCCCGTTTTATGGGCCGTTTCGAGAGGCCGCGGAGTCCACGCCGCAGTCCGGCGACCGCCGGGGATATCAGATGGACGCCGGCAACTCGGACGAAGCGCTGCGCGAAGTGCGGCTCGACATCGAGGAAGGCGCGGACATGGTGATGGTGAAGCCGGCGGGGCCGTTCCTCGACATCATCCACCGCGTGAAGCACGAGACCGGCTATCCCCTCGCCGCGTTTCAGGTGAGCGGCGAGTACACTATGATTCAGGCAGCCGCGCAGCGCGGCTGGATCGACGGGGAGCGCGTGATGATGGACTCGCTCCTCGGCATTCGGCGGGCCGGCGCGGACGTGATCATCACGTACTTCGCGCGCGAAGCCGCGAAGCTGCTCAACTCCGGCGCTCTCACATGAAGCATCGCACTTTTCCGGGCACCGACGTTCGCGTGAGCGAGGTCGGGTTCGGCACGTGGACCATCTCCACCGGCTGGTGGGGCGACAAGACCGACGCCGACGCGGTGGGCATGCTCCGCCGCGCCTTGGACGATCACGGCGTCACGTTTTTCGACGCGGCCGACGCCTACGGCAACGGCCGCGCCGAGCGGCAGATCGCCGAAGCATTTCGCGGGCGCCGCCACGAAGTCGTGATCGCGACGAAGGTCGGCTACGACATTTACGACGAGGCCGCGCAGAAGGCCCGCCGCGGACAGTCCGAGCTGCCGATGCGCACCGATCCGGCGTTCCTGCGGTTCGCCGTGGACAAGTGCCTCGAGCGCCTCGAGACCGACTACATCGACGTGCTGCAGCTCCACAACGCGAAGATGGAGCACGTGCTCGACCGCGAGCTGTGGGACACGATGCGGCAGCTCAAGCGCGAGGGAAAGATTCGCGCGTGGGGGGCGGCGTTCGGCCCGGCCATTGGTTGGTTGTACGAAGCCGTGGACCTTCTGGAGCGCGAGCCGGACATCGACACGATTCAGATGATCTGGAACGTGCTCGAGCAGCACCCCGGCACGGCGATGATCGACGCAGCCAAGGCGCACGCGCCGAACTGCTGCTTCAACATTCGCGTCACGCACGCATCCGGCATGCTCGAGGGGAAGTACACCGAGGACACGGTGTTCCCGGAGAACGACCATCGCCGCCATCGCCCGCGGTCGTGGCTCGTCAACGGCATCAAGAAGGTCAAGACGCTCGACTTCCTCGCGAAGCGCATGACGCTGGGCCAGGCGGCGCTCAAGTGGCTGCTCGCCGAACCACGCGTCGTGACGACGCTTCCGAACGTCTACGACGACGAGCAGCTGGCCGAGTTCGCGGCGGCGAGCGACGCGCCGGATCTGTCGCAGGCGGATCTGGAGCACGTGGCCGAGTTGGCCGCGATGAATTTCGGCGTCGACGAACCGCCGATGACGTACAAGGGAACGATGACCCGCGACGGCGGGGGCGTCGCCTCGCGCGCGTCGTGATCCATTTCTGGCACGATCTTCCGCCGGGCCCGCACCCGCCGGAAGAGATCACCGCCGTCATCGAGATCCCGTTCGGCAGCCGCAACAAATACGAGCTCGACAAGAAGACCGGCATCATCAAGCTGGACCGCGTGCTGTACTCCGCGGTCCACTATCCGGGCGACTACGGGCTCATCCCGCGCACGCTGCACGAGGACGGCGATCCGCTCGACGTGCTCGTGCTGGTGAAGGAACAGACGTTTCCCGGGTGCATGATCGACGTGCGCCCGCTGGGCGTCCTCCGCATGCGCGACCGCGGCGAGCCGGACGACAAGATCCTCGCGGTCGCGTTGAGAGATCCGTACTACGAGGACGTCTTCGACATCGCGGACATTCCGCGGCACGTGTTGACGGAAGTGCAGTACTTCTTCTCGACGTACAAGGATCTCGAGGGGAAGCGGGTGCAGATCGAAGGGTGGGGGAAGAGCGAAGAGGCGATGAAGGTGATCAAGGATTCGATCGCGCGATACGACGCGGCGTACATGAGGCTCGGGCCCTAAAGAAAAGGCGGGGGATCCCGGCCAACGGCCTTCCTCGTGGCCAGGAAGCCACGTGGTGCGCTCGAAATCAGGAACTGACATCCGATTTCTGACAACAGACCAGCTCTCGCCGGGCCGACACCTTCGTGAAAATCGATCGCTTCCAGGGCGGCGATTGCGAAACAGGCTACTCGTCGTCGTCTTCGTCGTCCAGCTCGATGAGCGGATCTTCACGACGGCGCACGACGACTTTCACTTCGGCCATGAACGCCGTGCCCGTGAGCCGCAGCGTCGGTCCGTGACGCTTTGCTCCTTCGGCCTGCATCTCGTCGGCCTTGCTCACGACGCTGGCCATGATCGCGTGCATCTCGTTGATCACGCGCATCTCCGGCGGCACGATGATCTTGCACGCCGCCCAAAACGAGCGGACGTGAAATTCCGCGCCCCCCGCCGGCATCACCGCGCTCGTCAGGTCGATCTTCGTGTCGGCCATCAGGGCGACGACATCGAGGCGCTGCGGCACGAGCCACCGGCCCGTTCGCTTCGACTCGCTCATCACCGCGAGGAGCCGTGAATTCGGCGCCGCGAGGTTCGACGCCCCGTAGTCCGCCCGCGCGTTCGACACCGGGGCCGACGAGGGTCGTGCCGTCGCCGGGAGCTGCGACACGCGAAGGTCGGACGTGATGGCGTCCAGCTCGGAGACGCTCGCCGCTTTGTACACCTGCTCGATCCGTCGCTCGAGATCGTCGAGCGACAGGTCGTCGTTGGCGAAGTGCTGCGAGAGCTCGCTGATCTTCTGCTCGCGGGCGCGCGACAGCGTGGGCGGTTGGAGCGGAGCGTCGGCCATGCGACAAAGATACGAGTTGGACCCGCGACCCGCCCTTACGCCGCGGGAGCGGTCGGTGTCGGGTCGCGCAGGAACAGCCGGTCGTAGAGCAGCGCCGCCACGATCCCGCCGAGGATCGGCCCGACCCAGTACGCCGTTTGTCCCTCGAACACGTGCGTGACCACCGCCGGCCCGAACGAGCGCGCCGGGTTCATCGATGCGCCGGTGAGCGGTCCGATGGCGAGGATGTCGGCCGCGATCGTGAGACCGATCGCCATGCCTCCCAGCTTGGGTCCGCGCGGGTCTACCGCGGTGCCAAAGACGACGAAGACGAGGAAGAACGTCGCGATCGCCTCGAGTCCGATGGCTTGCAGCAGCGTCGTGTCTGCCGAGATGCGCTGGCCCCCGAGCAGCGTCACGCTCGCCACGGCAGAGGGAAAGAGCGCCTTGAGCATGTACGCCGCGATGATCGCGCCGAGAAACTGCGCGATCCAGTGAATCACCGCCATCATCGGGTCGATCCGTCGCGTGACGAGAAAACCGGTCGTGACGGCGGGATTCAGATGGCCGCCCGAGATCGCCATCGTCGCGCTGACCAGGAGCGCCAGGATGAGGCCGTGGGCGAGCGCCACGCTCAGCACCGTTGCCTGCGACTGGACCAGCGGGCTCGTGATGATGGTGCCGCCGCCGATGAACACGAGCGCGAAGGTCCCGACGAATTCGGCCACGAAATGGCGCCACGTATCTCTCATTTGTCGTTCCGAGCTGAGGGTACAGGGGAAGCACGACGCCGCGGCTTCAGGGGGCCGCGGCGCTGTAACTATACCATCATCGGGTCTCGCCCGCCCCTCAGTCGGCGCGCTTCAGCACCAAGGCCGCGTTGATCCCGCCGAACCCGAAGGAATTGTTGAGGACGTAGTCGACGCGCGATTCTCGGCCGACGCCCGGGATGTAATCCAGGTCGCATCCGTCGTCCGGGTCCTCGAGGTTGAGCGTCGGGGGGAGCCACTCGCGCTCGAGGGCCATGGCGCAAATGGCCGCCTCCATCGCGCCCGACGCGCCGAGCGCATGGCCGTAGTAGGCCTTCGTGCTGCTCACTTGGAGCTTGGTCGCGTGATCGCCGAACACGGTCCTGATCGCGCGCGTTTCCGTCGGGTCGTTGAGCGGCGTGCTGCTGCCATGCGCGTTGACGTACTCGACCTCGTGCGGCTCGACGTGCGCGTCCTCGAGCGCGCCGCGCATGGCGCGCGCGGCCTGAGATCCATCGGGGCGCGGAGCCGTCATGTGGTGCGCGTCGTTGCAGAACGCATAGCCGCAGACTTCGGCGTAGATGTGCGCCCCGCGAGCCTTGGCGCGCTCGTATTCCTCGAGGACGACCACGGCCGCGCCTTCGCCCATCACGAATCCGTCGCGGTCGCGATCGAACGGGCGCGACGCATGCACCGGATCGTCGTTGCGCGTCGACATGGCGCGAATCAGCGCGAACGCGCCGAAGCACAGCTGGTTGAGCGGCGCTTCGATGCCGCCGCAGATCATCACGTCCGCGTAGTCGTCCCGAATCTGCCGGAACCCTTCGCCGATCGCCATCGTGCCCGATGCGCAGCTCATCGCGTTCGTGCTGTTCGGTCCCTGCGCGCCGAACTCGATCGCCACGTTGCAGCTCGCCGCGCCGGCGAAAACGTTCGTCGCCAGCGAGACCGCGACGTTCTTGATTCCCTGCGTGAGAAACACGCCGAACTGCTCTTCGGCGTATCCGACGCCGCCGAGCGCGCTGCCCATCATCGAGCCGACGCGCTCGCGATCTTCGACGGCCATGTCGAGGTGCGCGTCCTCGATGGCGAGGCGCGAGCACGCGACGGTGAATTGGCCGAAGCGGTCGAGGCGCTTGACCTTTCGTTCTTCGATGAAATCGCTCGGGTGAAAATCGATCTCGGCGGCGATCTGGCTCCGGTAGATCGAGGCGTCGAAGCGTGTGACCGGACGGACGGCCGAGCGGCGAGCCAGCAGGCCCTGCCAGAGGGCGTCGCGCGTGATGCCGATCGGCGTCAGCGCGCCGATCCCGGTGATCGCTACTCGTCGACGGTCAGCCACCCGACACCTCGCTCGAAGAAACGACCCCGGACTCGGATTCGGCGGTATGTTCAGCCGCGCGCCCGAGTCCGGCTAGAGTGCGCGACGCGATGCCGTGCACGAATACCGGCCCGATGACTCCATGGGCCGCAATTTCACCAATCACCGGCCACGTAGGCCCGTTCCACACGTGCACAATGCGGACGAGCGTGCCGGCTTCATGTGGGGCGAAGGTCCACTCGACATCCATCCCCGCCGTGACGCCACGAACGTGCCGAAAGCGAATCGAACCGCGAGACGTGGTGGACGGTGCGTTCACGACCATGAGCGACGTCCACCACGTGGGCCAATCGACGGGCCCGAAGGGCCTGTTCGCCGACATCTCGACCGTCCCGCCGCCATCGCGACGCCGTTCGAGAAAACGAACGTATCGGTAGTGCGGCAAGTGGGTCGGCCAGCCCTCGACGTCGGCCGCGAGCGTGAAGATTCGAGCGGCCGGAGCGCGCACCACGAGCTCGTCGATCGTCTCGAGCGATCGGTCGGCCGGCATCGGGCCGAGGTCGAGCGGCTCGTTCACGACGCGCTCGCCGTTTCAGTGCGCGTCCAGCGCGCCGTGAGGCGAAAGCCGAGGCGGTGGCTGATTCTGGGTGAAGCGCCCGTCGCCGCGTTCACGTGACGGCGCAGCTCACCCGCGGTGAAGCCGCGAAGCACCGACACGACGCCGTCGTGCCGCGTGATCGGATGAAACCGCAGCGGAAACGAAATGAGCCAGAAGCCCGCCGCGGCGAGCCAGCTTCGGCGCAGATCGCACACGATGACGGCGCGGCGCGATACCCGATGGAGCTCGCGCAGCAAGCGCTCGATGTCCGCATCGGTGAAGTGGTGGAGCAACTGCGAGCACATGGCGACGTCGACGCTTCCGTCGCGGAAGGGAAGCGCGAGCGCGTCGGCGCAGACCATGCCCGTCGTAGAACCGCGCGCCGTGGCCAGCAGCGACAGCGCGCCGTCGACGCCGATCGTCGTCAGACTGCCGCCCGACTTGCGAACGTCGCGCGTCGCTTCGGCCAGGATGTCGGCCAGGCCCGTTCCGACGTCGAGGAGGATCATGTCGTCGCGCGGCGCGATGACGGCGCGGAGCTCCGCCAGCGCGGCGCGCAGACCGCCGAGCCACACGTTCGAACGACGGATGTCGTTCTGCGCGCGGTGGCGGTCGTTGGCGTTCACGCGCGGATCGTCGAGGAGCTCGACACCGCGGCGCCTGGCGGGCGTCAGCACGAAGCCGGACTCCCGGTTTGCGTGGTCATCGCTCGAGTTGGGCGTATCCGCCGCGATAGTACAGCAGTGGACGCCCGTGGCGCGGCTCGGCCCGGTCGAGACGCGCGATGCACAGGGTGTGGTCGCCCGCTTCGACGCGTTGGACGATGGTGCACTCGAGGTGCGCGAGCGCGTCGTCGAGGAGCACGACGCCACGTTCGCCGCGCGAGTAGGCGATGCCGTCAAAGCGCTGCTCGTTCTCGTCCGCGAACCGCCGCGACCATGCCTCCTGATTCGATGACAGGATGCTGATGCCGCACGCCGGGGGCGGATCGCTCGTGAGGAGGCCGTGCATCGACGCGGCGTGGTCGACGCAGAACAGGACGAGCGGCGGCTCGAGACTGAGCGAGCTGAACGCGCTCACCGTCATCCCGTGGTCGGCGCCCGACGCGTCGCGCGTCGTGAGAATCGTGACCCCGGAGGCAAAGCGACCGAGGACGCTGCGAAATGTGTCCGAGTCCATCCGTTCAGCCGACGAAGACCTTCCAAACATACGACCATCGCACGACCTCGCTCGCCGGCACAAAATTCCCCGTCACGCCGATCAGGAGGTCGGCGAGATCCTTGCGCGCCGAGAGGCGCTTGGCGGCCCGGTTGATGAGCGGCGGCCAGCCGACGACGGCGCCGATCACGCGCTCGACGATCCATTTGCCGCCGAACTCCTTCCGCCGCGCGCGATCGTACGCGCGAAGCGCCTCCTCGCCGTCGTCGCGCGCGCCCCGCGAAGCGCTTCGACGAGAGCCGCGGAAAGCATCTCGCCGCCGCGCAGCGCCGCATAGATCCCTTCGCCCGTGAACGGGTCGAAGAAATCGGCCGCGTCGCCGACCAACGCAGCGCCGGGCGCCCAGGCACGGCGGCTGTACGAACCGAACGGTCCCGTCGCGACGACCGGCGACACGCGCTCGGCACTGGAGAATCGCGCGGCGAGATGAGGACGCGATCGCATCCATGCTTCGAGGAACGCGGCGCGATCCCGCGCCATTTCTCTCGCGCGCGCGGCGGGAACGACCAGCGCGACAGTCGTCGCTCCGTGTCCGACGTCGGCGATGCCGACGTATCCGTCGCGCTCGACGTGCATCTCGCCCTGGTCGCCCACGTCGCGGACGCCGGTGTAGTGCGTCACCAGGGCGAGCCGGCGGGGCCAGCGCGTCGCTCTCGCGAGGCCGAGGCGCCGCGCGACGATCGAGCGAAGTCCGTCGGCCCCGATCGTGAATCGCGCGCGAATCGGCTCGTCCCCTCCGCGCTTCGCGCCCGTCACGCGACCTGAGGAATCGCGGACGAGATCCGTGATTCTCAGCCCTTCGGCGACGCGGGCGCCGGCCGATCGAGCGCAGTCGAACAGAATCTCGTCGAGCACTTCCCGACGCACCGACAGTCCGCGGTCGGCGTACGCGCGGAACCCGTGTTGCGCCACGAAGTCGCCGGCGATGACCAGGCCGTTCGGCGCGCGGACACGCACGCCCGACAGCGCCGCGGCGCCCGAGCGCTCGACGCGCGCGAGCGCGCCCATCGCCTCGAGCACGCGCGACGCCTCGGGGCTGAGATACTCCGCGCAGGGTTTCGGGCGCGGGAATCGGGCGCGGTCGGCGAGCAGCACGTCCACGCCGCGCCGCGCCAGGGCGACGGCGAGGGACGATCCCGCGGGACCGCCTCCGACGACGAGGACGTCAGCGTTCATGCCGAGCGCGCGAACATCGCCATGAAGAGCGCCGTGGCCGCCGCACCGCCCAAGATTCCGCTGAACAGATTCACCATGTCGTTGTCCAATCCGCTCACCCCGCCCGCGATGCGGGTCGGCGAACCGCAATCGTGTCGCACGCGCTCAGTTGCTACACCGCACGCGTCGCACCACCGCCGAGCTTGCAGCGTCGCGCCGATGAGCGAGTCCGCGAGTGCGCCGACGACCCCGCCCGCTACGGCGGAGAGGGCCGTCAGGCGCGTCCACCCGATCAGGATCGAAACAACGGCCACAAACAGCGCTCCCGCCAAGGCACCCAGACTTCCAATCACCGTGACCCCACCGGACGTTCCCACGGGTACCGGACGTCCGGAAAGGATCGAGCGTGGCACGCCGCCAAACCGCGTCCCGATCTCGGTGGCCCACGTGTCGGCGGCCGAGGCGGCAAGCGCTCCGGCGCCGAGCGCCGTCCACCACAGGCCGGGTTGGATCAGCATCCCGAGCACCGCGACGCCGAACACGCCGCCGTTGGCGAGCACCTGCCTCGCGTCGCGCTGGCCTCCCTTGGCCACGATGGAACCGGTCAATCGCTCCTTCTCGGCGGCGCCGAGCCTCGACAGGGCGCTGGACGCCGCGAAGTAGGCGATGAGAAGGATCGCCCACGGATAGCCGGCGGCGGCGGCGATCGTACCAAGTCCGGTCGCCGCGACGGCGCCGCTTCTGGAGAGTGACCGAGTCGCTCGCGCAAGGGTCGCGATGATTGCGGCAACCAGCAGTCCGACCGCGGCGCGCGCGGCCATCAGCGAGCGTCTTGAAGGGGCACCGACGCGCGGCTAGCTTCGCTTTTCAACCCCGCTTTTCGACCGACAACGAGGCTCATGCTCGCCACTGTTGATGCCCTGTTCCCATTGAGTCTCTTGGAAGCGGTCCGGAACGTCGACACGCCGATGGATCTTCTCGACACGGAATACGTCGACGAGCTTCGCAACAAACGCTTCGGCCTGAGCGACACGGTCTACACGCAGATCAAACGTCACACCGAGGCGGTGCGAAAGGGGCAGCGCACCGGCTCCGACGAGGTCATCGGCCTCGCCAAGCTGATCGGCCGGCGACCCGACGCCGAGGCGGTGTTTCGCGCCGCGGGCCGTTACACGGCGCGACAGTCCTATCAAACCATTTCGTCGGTCAACCGCAGCCTGATGCGGATTCTGCCGGCGGCCCTCGCAAGGCCGCTCGCTTTCCGCTACGCGAAGAAAATCGCCGCGCGGTACCTCGGCGGCAACGTACGCCGCGTCGGCGCCTTTCTGATGGTCGACGTGCCGCGCCCGATCACGCTCGGCACCGCGCCGGGGAGCATCGGGTGTACCTACTACGAGTCGTCGCTGCGCGAGCTTCTCCAGCGTCTGATCGGAAGCATCGGCGCGGTGGAGCACGTCCGCTGCGCCGCTCGCGGCGAAGGCACGTGCGAATGGCGCGCCGACTGGCGCGCGATCGATCGAACCGCGGGGCTCGGGTAAACGCCGAATGCTCACCACCGATACGTTGTTCGAGCTTCAACGCGCCCTGATCGACGCGAATCTCGACGGCTGGCTCCTGTTCGACTTCCGCGGCTTGAATCCGATCGCCGCTGAGCTCATGGGCCTCGAGGGGATGACGACGCGCCGGGCGTTCGCGTTCGTGCCGGCGCGCGGACTTCCGGTCGCATTCTCGCACGCGATCGAACAGGGACCGTGGCATCGCTGGCCCGCGGAGTGGCCGCGGGAGGTCTACGCGTCGTGGCGAACTCTCGAGTCGCTATTGGCGAAGTACGTCGGCGGCAAGCGCGTGGCCATGGAGTACTCGGCCGGCGACGCGGTCCCGTATCTCGACCGCGTCCCGGCCGGCGTGATCGAGATGGTCCGCGCGTCGGGCGCGACGGTCGTGTCGTCGGGCGATCTCGTCACGCGCTTCTACGCGGCATGGAGCGTGGACAACATCGCGTCGCACGAGCGGGCGGCCGAGGTGATCGCGGGCATCGCGCGGAAGGCAATGGCATTCGCCGGCGAGCGCTCGCGAACCGCGGAGCCGCTCGCCGAGCACGAGCTCATGGGTTGGATTCAGGACGAATTTCGTCGCGCCGGTCTCTCGACCGACCACGGGCCGAACGTGTCGGCCGGCGCGAACGCGGCCAACCCGCACTACGAACCGTCGGCGGACTCGCCGCGGGTGATTCGTCCGGGCGAGATCCTGCTCATCGACCTCTGGGCTCGCGAAGAGGGGGGCGTCTACGCGGACCAGACCTGGATGGCGTCCGTCGGCAAACCTTCCGCGGAGTCGCTCGACATCTGGAACGCGGTGCGCGACGCCCGCGACGCGGCGATCCTGCTCGTCCGTGAGCGAGCCAAGGCCAACGTGCCGACGCGCGGCGCCGAGGTCGACGATGCCGCCCGCCGCGTGATTCAATCGCGCGGATTCGGCGACTACTTCACACACCGGACCGGCCACTCGATCGACTCGCGTGATCTGCACGGATCGGGACCGAACCTCGACAACCTCGAGACGCGGGAGGAGCGCTTGCTCGTCCCCGGAATCGGCTTCTCGATCGAACCGGGGGTTTACATCCCCGGGCAGGTCGGGATGCGAAGCGAGGTCAACGTGTACATCGTGCCGGGCGAGGCCGTCGTGACGCCGCGCGACTACCAGCGGGATCTGCTCATCGTCTGAGCGGAGTAGGCCCGCAGGTCGTGAGCGGTCCGCTCGTTGCGGACTAACCTCAGGGTACCGGCGGGGTCGCCGGGTCTCCCGACTCATCCAGAGGTTCTCCTGAAGCTGAAACGCGGCGTTCCACTCTTCGCCCTTGGCGCGACGATCGCGGCCCTCGCCGCGTGCTCCAAGGAACCCGCCTCCGCGGCGAGGGGGGGAAGCGGCCATGCGGAGCGGGTCGCGATGGCAACCGACGATCGAGCCGGTTTCGAGCTCGCCGCCACCGGCTATCGCCCGTCGGCGCTGCCCACATCCGGCACGGTGATCGGGGTGGTCGATCCGACGGCGCTGCCGGCGATCGATGATTCCACGCACGAGTGCGAAACGGGGAGGAAGACGCCGCCGCACTCGCGGGCCGCGCTCGTCTGGATCGCGGGGCTCGACTCGGGCAAGGCGCTTCCGATCGAGAAGCGTGCTGATCTGGGCAGCGAGGACTGCGGCCTCGATCCGAGCATCGTCGCGACCACCGTGGGGTCGACGATCGACGTCTACAACGACGACGCGGCGCTCCACCGTTTCGTGTTCAAGGGCAAACCGGTGGACAGTGCCGTCACGATGCCCTTCTTCAACACCGGGCAGGTCGTCGCCAGCGAACGATTGACGAAGCGCGTCGGCTTCGTCGACGTCGTCTGCACGCGCCATCCGTGGATGCGCGCCACGATCGCCGTGTTCGATCAACCGTACTTCGCGGTGACCGACGAGCGCGGGCGGTTTTCTCTCGACTCGGTGCCGCCGGGGAGCTACACGCTCATGGTTTGGCGTCCCGACCTCGACAAGCCCATCGAGCGGAAAATCCAGGTCACCGGGCAACACACGACGAACTTGAACATCGGCCCCGAAGGGGGCGAGAGCGTCGGCGATCAGACCGCCGCGGGTGATATCCCGAGCGTCACGAGACGGTCCACGACCATCGCCGCGAAAAGCAGGGCGAGGTAGAGCAGGGAATACTTGTAGAGCCGCCACGCCGGCGCGGTCCATTCGGTCGCGCGCACTACGCGAAGAACCTCGACGATGAATTTGGCGCCGAGCGCCGAGGCGGCGACCAGATAGACGACTCCGAGCGCTCCGAACGCCACTGGAAGCAGCGTGAGCGGCAGCAGGACGACGGTGTACCAGAACATCTGGCGCTTCGTTTCACGCTCACCCCAGACGAGCGGCGCCATCGGCACGTGGGCCCGGTCGTAATCTCGCTGCTTGAGCAGCGCCAGCGCCCAGAAATGCGGCGGTGTCCAGTAGAACACGATCAAGAAGAGATACACAGCGAGCAGATCGATCCGGTTCGTCACGGCGGCCCAGCCCACGAGCGGCGGGAACGCACCCGCGGCGCCGCCGATCACGATATTCTGCGGCGTGCTGCGCTTGAGCCATCGCGTGTAGATGAACACGTAGAAGTAGAAACCCGCGAGCGCGAGGGCGGCGGTCAATACGTTCGCGGCGTACGCGAGCAGCCACGTTGCGGCGGTGGACAGCAGCACGCCGAACGCGAGCACCTGTCGCGGGTGCATCCGCCCGCTGGGAATCGGGCGCAGCCGCGTGCGGGCCATTCGATCGTCAATGTCGCGGTCGATGTACATGTTCACCGCGTTCGCGCCGCCCGCCATGAGATATCCACCCGCGAACACCGCCAGCACGAGCGCCCACCCCGGGCGTCCGGCGACGAACATCGGCGCGATCGTCGTCACGAGCAGCAGCGAGATGATCCTCGGCTTGGTGAGCGCGACGAGGTCGCGCCAGATCGAGCGCGTGCCGGTGATGGCGACGGCGTCGGTCATTGTTCGGTAGCCGGAACGGGCGGCATGTGGCCGGTGAACTGCCGCGCGGCGTCCACCGGCACACCCGCCCGCGCGGGAGCGGTTCGCCGCGCGAGGTACGCGAGAAGGAAACAGCTCAGCCAGATGCCAATGCCGGTCGCCTCGTGGAGCGAACGGAGCACCGCAGGCAACGTGAGCAGAATCATCGTCGCCGCGAGGAGCAACTGAAACACGACCAAAGCGAGGGCGATGGCCGCGGTGCGCAGGACGATCGGTGCTTCTTCCGCGCGGCGGCGACGCAGCATCGCGACCACGCCGATCAGGTGTAGAAACAGCAGCACGGCGATCGTCCGGTGCGTCATCTGCACGGCTACCGCGGCCGCGTCGACCGCTTGATTGCGCCCGCAGAGCGGAATGGTCGTACACGCCACCGAAGCGCCCGGGATCTTCGCCGTCAGCCCGCCGAGCGCGACGGCGAAGAGCGCGAGAATCGCCGCGGCGCGCCCAGCTCGCGCGGCGCGCGACGTCCCTCGCTGATGTTCGGCGCTCGCGCCGCCGAGCGCGCCGCTGCGCACGGCCGTCGTCGCGACCAGGGCGAGCACCGTCATCGCGACGAGCCAGTGCGCGACGGTTGCCCATGGTGCGTTGCCGAATTTGACGGTCACGCCGCCCAACGCGGCCGCGAACAACACGGCGCCGAGCGCGCCGGTCGCCGAGCGAAGAACGCCGCCGCGCCCGCCCACTCCGGCGTCGCGACGGTGGCGCAGCGCCGCTGCCGCCATGAGCGTCACCGTCGCGACGAGAATCGACGCGAGATATCGGTGCGTGACCTCGACGATGAGATCCGGCCGGTTGAGCGGTGGGAACCAGTAGCCGTAGCACTTCGGCCAGTTATTGCCGCAGCCCATGCCGGAGCCCGAGATGCGAACGATGCCGCCGAACACGAGGTGCAGACACGCCGTGCCGAGGGCGAGCAGCGACAGCCGACGGACGGTCCTCATCTGATGGACATCGAATCGACGACCGCCGTCGCGGCAGGACCGTGCATGGCGTGCCACGTGGCGACGAAGAGGAATGCGAGCGCGATGCCCGGGACCACCGCCCAACACACCTCGAGGGCGCGCCGCGCTAGCGACGCCGGTTCATCGGCGCTCGGCGCCAGCGCCGGAGAGACGAGCGAGGATCGAACGATGGCCGCCTGGGCGACGGCACAGCACGCGACGGCGATCCAATAGATCCCGTCGGCGATACGAGTGACCATGCGGGGAGTGATGGCGAGAGAATCTGTAGCCATCCAAAGCTAGCGCGCCGTACGCTCCCGTTGGAGCGCCGGCGCGCGGCCACCACTTCGATTGTGTCGCTCAGGTCTTGTGACTGATCGAGTAGACGTAAGCGGAAACGGACTTCACTTGGTCCGGCGTGAGCTGCGCGCCGCCGAACGGGAGCATCGGGGCGGAGTAAGGTGGCGTCGGCTGGGGCATGCCCGTCGTCACGCGCTTCTGAATGAAGTCGTAGCTGCCGTCGCCGGTGAGCCACTGCTGCTTGTTGGCGAGCGGCGGCGCGAGGGGAGTTCCCGCGGCGTCGGGGCCGTGGCACGTCTGACACAAACCCCCCGCCTTGAGCCCGTGGAAGATGCTGTCTCCCTCGGCGAGCATCGCGAGCGTCGCACCCGCTGGCGCGACTCCGGGCGCCGGCGCCGGAAGCCCTGCCGGCATGCCACCCGTCGCAGCCGTCGCGCCGGCACCGCCTGGAGGCGGAGCCGCGGTAGCCGATTCTCCTCCGGCCTTCTTCTCGCCGCCGCCGCATGCGACGACGAACGCGGCAACGATTCCGACGAAACCAACCGCGCGCAAATCGATCCGTGCCCAGCTCCGACTGCCGTTCCGGGTTTTCATGTAGTCCTCGATCACGTGTTTAGTGTGGGGCGCCAAAGTTCGTTGCATTCGTCATGCCGATGGACCGGCTCGTCTCGAGTCGCCTCGCCCGCGCGCTTCGCCGGCGCTACCATATGGAATGTCCGACGTCCGATCCGCTACTGCCGCGCCCGCACCCGCTGAGCTTCCCCGCCGTCTCGGTCTGTGGAGCGCCATAGCCGTCGTCGTCGGCATAACGATCGGCTCGGGGATCTTCCGCACGCCGGCGAGCGTCACGAATCGATTGCCTGGTCCGCTTCCGCTTTTCGGCGTCTGGATCGCGGGCGGAATCGTCGCGCTGTGCGGCGCGCTGACACTGGCCGAGGTCGCCGGCGCGTTCCCCGAGACGGGTGGAATCTTCGTCTTCATTCGCAACGCGTGGGGACGTCTTCCGGCGTTTCTTTTCGGCTGGGCGGAGCTGGCGATCATTCGCGCGGCCGCGCTCGGCGCGATCGCGACGACGTTCGCCGAATATCTGTTGAGAGTGCTCGGATTCGATCCCGGCGTGGCGCCGTACGACGGCTGGGTCCACTACGTCGCGGCCCTCGCCATCGCGGTGATCGCCGGGCTGAACTACGTCGGCGTTCGGTGGGGGTCGTTGCTCCAGAACATCACCACGGTCGCGAAGTACTTCGGTCTGCTGTTCATCGTGATCGTCGCGATCGCGATCGGGATTCCGAAAACCGGCGGTCATTTCACCCCGGCGTTCCCGGCGGGGAGCTTCTCGATCGCGCCGTTTGGACTGGCGCTCGTGTCCGTGCTCTGGGCCTACGACGGATGGGCCGACCTCGCGTTCATTTCCGGCGAGGTGAAGAATCCGGAGAAGAATCTTCCGAGAGCGCTGATCCTCGGCACGTGCGCGGTGGTCGTCGTGTACATGCTCGCCAACATCGCGTATCTGGGCGTGATGTCGGTCGACGAGATACGGCACTCGAAGCTCGTCGCGGCGGACGTCGCGCAACGGGTCGTCGGTCCGGCTGGCGTGACGTTCGTGTCGATCACGGTAATGCTCTCGACGCTCGGCACGCTCAACGGGTCGATCCTCACGAACCCGCGGGTGTTCTTCGCGATGGCGGCGGACCGGCTTCTCTTCCGGAAGATCGCGGCCGTGCATCCGCGGTACGAGACGCCCTACGTGGCGATCACGCTCGCCGCGGTGCTCGGGATCATTTTTGTACTAATGCGAACGTTCGAGCAGCTCGCCGATACTTTCGTTACGGCCATCTTGCCGTTTTACGCT
This sequence comes from uncultured Gemmatimonadaceae bacterium, assembly GCA_963736315.1. Lineage (GTDB taxonomy): Bacteria > Gemmatimonadota > Gemmatimonadetes > Gemmatimonadales > Gemmatimonadaceae > JAQBQB01. The sequence goes on from CAVTOB010000003.1 coordinate 2,540,504, forward strand.
CTGGGAGTTGCGTCGATCTTCGCGTTCCGCCGGCGTGCCGGCTACAAGCCGGCGTTCCGCGCGCCGCTCTATCCGATCGCGCCGATTCTCTTCGTCCTGGCGACGATCTATCTGCTCGCCAACGCGCTGATCGACCCGAGCAGCCGCTGGCCGACGCTCGCGGTCTTCGGCGTCATCCTGCTCGGCATTCCGGTGTATTACGCGACCGTGGGGCGGCCGCCGCGCCCCGCGCTCGAGTCGTCGCGGGCGCCCTCGCCGGGGGACTGAACTAGAAGATCTTCAGGTTGATGTACTTCTTGGGATTCTTCTTGAAGTCCGTGACGAGCGAGTCGATCGTCTGAAGCAGGTGCCGGGCATCGGTGTACATGAGCGAGTCGGTCATGAGCTTTTGCACCGTGCCGTTCCCGTTCTCCATCTTGTCGACGAATACGCGAAGCTGAGTCGTCGACGAGTCGAGCTGCGACGAGATGCGCGCGAGGTTCTCGCTCGAGGTCTTCACGTTCGACAGCGTCGCGGCGATCTTCGCCGAGTCGACAACGCTCGCCGCCTTGCCGACGACGGTGTCGAAGTGGCTCGCGGTGCCGCGGAAGGATTCCAGTGTCGCGGTCAGATTCCTGTTCTGCTGCGCGGCGACGCTCTGCAACTGGACCGAGAGCGCCGTGGCGGACACGATGACCTTGTGCATGTCCTTGAGCGTGCCGGCTTCGACCAGCTCCGTCTGCAGCGAGCGCGAGAGGAGCGAAATCGTCTGGCCGATCGTGTCCATCCGCGTCAGGATCTGATTGAAATCCGCCGCGGGCGGTCCCGGGGGGACCGTATCGCCTGACGCGTACGAAGCGGAGGTCAGCGGCACCGGCGGCGTCAGCGCAATCGCCACGTCGCCGAAGATCCCGACGGGCTTCACGGCCGCGTTCGAGCCTTTCGGGATCGAGTACTGATCGTCGATCCGGAGCATCACGTCGAGGTAGCCGTCGCGCCGCAGCGTCACGTCGCCGACGTACCCGACGTTCACGCCGGCGAGCAGCACCGGCTGGCCCTGCTTGAGGTTCTGTCCCCAGGCGAAGCGCGTGTAGAGCGGATAGCCCGACCGCAGACCACCACGCGCGAGCCAAAGCGTCCCGAGGATGAGGACGATGACCGCGATCGTGATGAGAATGCCGACGGTGACTTCGTCGCGACGCTTCATGTCTGGAGGAAGGGAGCCAGCACGCCCGCCGTCAGTGCATCGAGCACGAGAATCGCCACCGACGTGATGACGACCGCGCGCGCCGTCGACCGCCCGACCCCCTCGGCACCGGCCTCGGAAATGTAACCCTCATAGGAACAGACCAAAGCGATCGCGGCGCCGAACATGGTCGCCTTGAGTAGGCTGTAGACGACCTGGAACGTTCCGAAGCCAAGCCGCAGCCCTGTAATGAAGTCGGAGGCCGGGACATCGGTAAAATGAACCGAAACGACGTAGGCGCTGGACAGGCCGATGGCGTCGGCGAGGACGACGAGCGTCGGCAACATCAGGATCGCGGCCAGCAGCCGCGGCACGATCAGGAACGCGACCGGATCGTAGGCGAGCGTCTCCAGCGCGTCGATCTGCTCGGTGACGCGCATCGTTCCGATCTCGGCGGCCATGCGCCCGCCGACGCGACCGGTGAGCACGAGCCCCGTGAGGAGCGGTCCCAGCTCGAGGACGATCATGAGCCGGCTGGCGAGCCCGATGATCGACAGCTCGACGCCGGGGAAAAGCTGGTACCGTGTTTGTAAGGCGATGACGCCGCCGATGAAGGCGGCGACGATCACCGTGAGCGGGACCGAGTCGACGCCGATGTTCTTCATCTGGCGGATCGTCTCGGGCACGTAGGTCGCCGGGTCGCCGAATCCGCGCGCGATGTCGCGGAGGAAATACGTGCGCTGGCCGATGTCGCGGAACACGCCGATCCAGTAGCGTGTGATGCGCCGGAAAAACCGGATCGACGCGCGTTGAACGACCGGGTAGGTCTGGGTCTCTCGAGTGATCGACTGCGACGGGCGCGCCCCCGTCAAGTCCGTACCCGCGCCAGCAAGACGAGACCGACGGCGCCGAACATCGCGCCGGGAATCCATGCGGCGAGGTCGGGCGGGATGACGCCCTTCGCTCCGATCGCGCGCGTCAGCTGGATCATGAGAAGAAAGATCATCGTCGTTGCAAGGCTGACGGCAATGCCGTAGGCCGAACCGCCCCGCTGGGTGCTGGTGGCGAGCGGGGCGCCAAAGAGCGCGATGATGATGCACGTCGCGGGGATCGCGATCTTGAGCGCCCGTTCCACGCGCAGCACGTTGGCGTCGCCGCCCGATCGCTCCAGCGCCGTGATGAAGCGCGTGAGCTCCTCGTAGCGCATGTCCTGCGCTTCACGCGGCTTCGCCATCATGTCGCCCGGCTGCTCCGTGAAGCGGGCGTCGCGCGCCGACGCGAACGAGACGGCGAAGTTGGACTGCCGGTCGCTTACCACTTGGAGATGGCCATGACGCAGCGTCCAGCCGCGGCCGCGCGCGTCGTACGAGGCCGAGTCGGCGGTCAAGACGTACGTCGGATACGCCGGCCCCTGACCCTTTCGTTCGATCTGCAGCTGGCGAATCTGTCCCGAATCGGTGCGAAGCTCATAGGCCTTGTAAACGCGGCCGTACTCGCTGGCGAACGCGAAGTTGAAGCGGCTCGTGCCGACTTGCGCCTTGTCCTCCTGGAGGAGCCGGCTCCGTCGCTGGTTCGTGATCGGAACGACCTCCCCGAGTCCGAGGTCGAGCAGGGACGCGAACATCGCGCCGAACAGGATCGGGACGACGAGCCGGTGGAAGCTGATGCCCGACGCCTTGGCCGCCGTCACCTCGGAGTGCCGCGTGAACGCGCCGATCGAGAACACGGTGGCGAACAACACGGCCGCCGGCAGCACCAGAAACATCGAATCAGGAATCCAGAACAGATAGCTGAGCGCGATGTCGGCGGCCGGAATCCGCCGGTCGAGATAGTTCTGGACGTGATCCGTCAGGTCCATGATCACGAGCAGGAACGGAAATCCGAGCGCCGTGATCGTGAAGATCCGCCAGAACTCGGTGAATACGTAGCGATCGAGCGGCCGGAAGATGCGCATGGCTACTTGGCTCCGCCTTTCCGGCGCTGCTCGACCCAGAAGCGGACCGAATCGAGAAACTCGGCGAGGTTCCCGCCGCGCGCCGTGGCCGTCTCGTGGCCCATGCGCGAAATGAGCGCGATGCCGATGAGCGCGAAGATGATGTTGCCCGCCCACATCGCCCAGAACGGCGAGATGATGTTGTGGTTGGCGAGCGCCTCACCCGAGGTCAGGCCCACATAGTACACAGAAAAGATCAGGAAGCTCGCGATCAGCACGAGCCCCACGCCGCCGCGCGGGAATCGAAGCGAGATCGGCGCGCCGACGAGCACGAGCACGATGCAGGCCGCGGCGAGCGAGAACTTCTTCTGGATCTCGATCGCGTAGCGATTCCGCCAGTGCCGGGCGTCGTCGAGGCGTATCTTGGCGTCGGCCGTTTCGCTCGCGATCAGAGTCTTGAGATCGTCTCCGGTGGCCGCCCCCACGGACGGGGGGCGAATCGCGGCACGCGCCGCCGTGTTCGAGCCCGCCGGTGGAATCGGCGCCGGCGAAACCGCGGGCGCCGCACCCGGCACCGGCGAATTGGGACGAGCGATTGGCGCCGGCATCGGCGGACGGCCGGCGATCGGCCGCGATCCCGCGGCGGGAACGGTCACCGCGGCCGTCTCCGGGATGAAGGCGCCGGCCGGTATCTGATTCCGCGGGACTCTCTTGAAAACACTGCCGATCATCACCGTCACCGAATCCGATTTCACGAGCGGCTTGGCCGCGGCTTTCTTCGTGGTGTCCGCCTGCCGCTTGGTCGTATCCTGGTGATGCGTCGTGTCCTGCCGCATGGGGCGCCGCAGGAACATCGCCGGCTCGGCGGCCTCCGCGCGCTTGGGCTCGAGCGGGTTGCCGATGTGGAGCTTGTTCGTGATGAAGTTGCAGTAGAGCGCGCCGATCCCGCCGGCCTTGGGAATGGGTTTGCGCTTCGGCTCCGGGCGGCTGTCCCCGCGGTCCTTCATGATGCGCCAGACGGCCAGCAGGCTGTCGCTGTACGCGTTCTGCAGCGCGATGTTGCGCTTCTCGTATTCCGCCTGCATCTCGCACACCGACATCTCGCGGTCGCCCTTCGAGGTGGTGTCGGCGTCGATCGTCTTGAACTGGTTCGCGACATCCTTCACGCGCATCTCGTCCTGCTTGTAGTAGATGCGGTTGAGCTGCCCCGGCTGGTTCGACGGCGCGGACATCATCATGCCGTCGTACAGGTGCAGGATCAGATCCGTCTTGTTGCTGGCGAACGACAGCGTCCCGTGATCGGCGAAGATCGTTTTGCGTTTGGTCGGGTCGTACACGTCGTAGATCGTGATGTCGCGCATCTTCCCGGACTGGTCGCGATCGATGTAGCCGGCGCGTAGGTAGAGTTGCCCCTCCTTGATCGGATTGATCACCTGCTCCTTGAGGGCGAAGCTCGGCTTCGTGCGCAGGATCGCCAGCTGGAGGGTCGCCAGCTCGTGGTTCGCGCTCGAGAGCACCTGGTCGTTGAACCAGAGCATGAAGACGGCGAGGAACGCCGCCGCGACCACGACCGGGCGCATCAGCGATCGCGTCGAGACGCCGCTCGCCTTGAGCGCAGTGATCTCGTTCTCCGAGGCCAGACGGCTGAAGGCGAACAGCACAGCCACCAGCACCGACATCGGCAGCGTGAGTGCGACCGTCAGCGGGATCGACAGGACGAAGAACTCGAGGATCACCTGCCACGACAGGCCCCGCCCGACCAGGTCCCCGAACTTTCGCGCGATGAACTGGAGCAGCATGAACGACGTGAGGGCCGACAGGGCGAAAAAGAACGGCCCGACGTGTTCCTTCAGGACGTAGCGGCTGAGTTTATTCACGTTTTCATTGCGCGGGCGCGATCGGTCGTCTGCTGCGGAACTTCAAGCACTCCACAGGGTTGTACGGCCGTGGCTGGCCTGTATATTCCACCCACCGCCAGCTCGAATTCAAGGCTTCCTCGTGACGTGGCCGCCCGCGTCGCGAGAGCGAACGGAGCAGGTCCACGACACGAGCCGTCGGCGGCTTCCTACCCCACCGTTAGGGTTTGGTGCGACCCCTGTATTCCGCGACGCGAGCTGTTCTGATCGCGCTCGCCGTTGGACTCGCCTGGGGTCCGCCGGCGAGATCACAGACGCCGCCCATTCCCGTCCTGCCCGCTCGGCCGCCGGCGGATACCGACACCATTCGGCGACCGCCGCCGCCCGCCGGGACGACGACGATCCCGGGCCTCGAGTTGCCGCTCGAGCTCAATCTGCGCGTCGAGGGCAAGAAGGAGCGCGATCGGAACCTCGTGTGCACGTCGCTCGAGGCGATTCAGACGAGCGCCGTCTCGGGGTGCAATGCGGGTTTTCTGCCCTGGTCGCTCCAACCGACGGTGAGCATCAAGAGCTCCGGGGTCGTCGCCGACCGGTGGCACGTGAACGTCGACTACGACATGCAGCGCGAGTTCGACGCATCCAACTCGCTGTCGCTGTACTACGAGGGCACGCCCGGGTCGCGATGGCAGCGCGTCGACGTCGGCAACGTGACGTTCACGCCACCGCCGTCGCGATTTCTGTCGGCGAACCTGCCGACGGGGAACTACGGCCTCCAGATCACCAATCAGTTCGGTCCGCTCCGTTTTCAGTCGATCTTCGCGCAACAGAAGGGCAACGTCGGCCAGACGCGCCAGTTCACGATCGGTTCCACCGCACAGCAGGCGAGCGGCCGCGACATCGACGACTACCAGATCGAACGCCTGCGCTTCTTCTTCACGATCGATCCCGCGCTGCTCGGCGGTGGCCGCGCGTTCCCAAACGTCGACATTCTGAACCATTCGCAGCTCGCCGCGCTTCGCGGCTCGCTGCCCGACACGCTGCGCCCCACGCTCGTCAGAATCTACCGTCTCCAGTTCGGCACGCAGCCGCAGAATCCTGGCGGCCCCCGATTCCGCGTGCGCGGCGGCCAGACGAATGGCACGGCGGTTTACGACCTCCTGCGCGAGGGTGTGGACTACGTCATCGACCGGTCGCTGCTCTGGTTCGCCCTGGTTCGGCCGCTCAACGAGTCGAACGAGCGGCTCGTGGTCGCCTACAACGTGAAGGTCAACGGTCGCGACACGGTCTGGACGACGACCGGCGGAACGCCAGACCTGCAGTTCGTGCCCGGCCGCGATCAAGTCGCCAACCTCGTCATGGACCCGAACGTTGGGCCAACGTCCGCGGCGTTCCGGAACGAGATCCGCTCGGTCTACCGAATCGCGGGGGGCAACCTCGCCCGCGAAACGGCGAAGATCCGAATCGTGACGGGAAGCGGACGGCTCGAGCATCCGATCGCCGGCTCGGATGCGACGTTCCTCCAGATGTTCGGTCTCGCGCAGTCGGCGAACCCCGCCGAGTTCGACGCCGAGAACCGGCTCTGGCCGCGCCGCAGCGACGCGATCTTCAACCTCGGCGCGGGAGCGGCCGACATCCGCAACGGCCAGTCGCTCGACGTGGCCTACGCGATCCACGACTACTTCCTCGTATTTCCCTCGCTACATCCGTTCAGCGCGCGAGACTCGGGGGGGGGGCTCGTCGTGCGGGGGAATCCGACGAACGACGACATTTACACAATTCCCGGGGAGTACATCTACTCCCCACAGCACCCGGCATCGCTGTACCGAATGAACGTCCGCTACGAGACGGTGAGCAGCGAGCAAGGCGGCGCGATCACGATCGGCGCGGGCTCGATCCGGCCCGGTTCGGAGCAGGTCGTGATGGACGGGCGGCAGCTCGTCCGCGACCTCGACTACCGCGTCGACTATGACCTCGGACGAATCGAGTTCATGCGCTCCGACACGGTGCTCGTGGCGCAGCGGCACGTGAACGTTCGCTACGAAGAAAACGTTTCGTTCGGTTCAGCGCCGACGACGCTCGCTGGATTTCTCTCGGAACTCCCCGTTTCACACGGCACCATCGATTTCCTCGCGATCAACCAGTCGCAGAGCACGTCGTTCAATCGGCCCGACCTCGGGCTGCAAGGCAGCTCCACGCTCACGACCGGCGTAACGGGGCGCTTCAATTGGGACCTGCCGGGGCTCACGAGCCTTGCGAGTCGTCTGCCCTTCGGCGAATCCAAGGCGGCATCGCACTTCTCGTTCTCGGCAGAGATCGCGCATAGCAATCCGCAGTTCCTCGCGCGGAATCAGGGCACGGCGTACATCGAGACGTTCGACGCCAACGGCGGCACGTCGATCGCTCTCTCCGATCAGGCGTGGTTGTACAGCAGCCTTCCCGCGTACGGGAAATCGCTGGCGTCGCCGTTCGGCGGGACGTTCTTCGATCCGTCGCACGCGGCGACGCTCGTCTGGCAGACGAACGTGCAGAGTCCCGGCGGGCGACGGCTCGCCGTCACGGACAGCGAGATCGATCCGCGGCTGACGTTCACCGGCTCGGGCATTCACTTCGCCCAGCCAGTGCTCTGGCTCACCCTGCTGCCGCTCGATCAAGTCGGACGATACGATCCGTCCACGCGAGCTTACAAGTGGACGGACAACAGCGCCGGCGCCACCGCGTCGCGCCGGTTTCGCAGCATTCGTACGGTGCTCAGCTCGGCGGGGCTCGATCTCACGCGCGGCGAGTTTCTGCAATTCTGGACGCTGCTCGACACGACGGCGTTCGCGCGCGCGTCCAACCCGACGCTGATTCTGGACTTCGGCGACGTCTCCGAGAACGTCGTGCGATTTGCGCCCGACACGCTCAAGGTCGTCGGAAACGACACGACGTTCAGCGGGAAGCGCCTCGTCGGGTTCGACAATCCAGTGCCGGCGACGGAGCGCGATCCGTTTTCGCGATCCTTCAACGCCGCGATCAACGACACGGGTCTTCCCGGCGACGTCGCCGACACGATCATCGCCGTCGACGCGTCCGCGGCGCACCGCGCGACCAACGTTCGCGTCTGCCACGCCGCCCCCGGCGCGCTCGACGTCATCGGTGATCCGCGCACCGACTGCACGGTCGCCAACAACAAGCTCGACGAAGACGACATCGACATGGACAACGCGCTCAACTTCTCGAGCGCGCAGCGCGAGAGCGAGCGCATCCTGCGATACGTCGTCGACCTGAACGCGCCGAGCGCCGTCACGCGCGTCGGCGGTCGGTTCACCGACACGCTCTACGTTCGCGGCCAGCCGCAGCCGCGGACGCGCAACTGGGTCCTCGTGCGTGTGCCGTTCAAAACGCCGACCGACTCGCTCAACGACGTCAATCGGCGCAAGCTGCGCGCGCTTCGGCTCACGGTCGTGTCGGCGCAGGTGCAGGACGCCGAAGTGCCGGTCCAGCTGCCGATCGCCGAGCTGCAGGTGGTCGGCGCGCAGTGGCTCGACCGGAGCAATCAGACGCTCGCCGGGATCGCGGGCACAAGCCCGGGCGGCGGGTTCGTCATCACCTCGTCGATCGGCACGGCCGACTCGAGCGCGGCGGTCGCATACCAGCCGCCTCCGGGGATCGTGAACGAGGCCGCGCAAAAGGGAGCGCAGTTCCAGGGCACGCTCACCAACACCAACGAGAGCTCGCTCCGCATCCAAACTGGGAGCTTGTCTCTCTATCATCGCGCCGAGGCGTTTTTCCGTTTTCCCGCGGGTCCCCAGTACTTCATGGCGTTCCAGCGGCTCAAGGTGTGGGGGCGCGGCGTCGGGCACGGCTGGGGCCAGAGCGGCGAGCTTCAGATGTACTTCAAGGTCGGGCGCGACGAGAACAACTTCTACATGTTCCGCGCGCCGGCGAACGCGGGGACGACCGCCGCGGCATGGACGGACTTCGCCATCGACCTGAGCAAGTTCATCGATCTTCGAAAGAAGATTCAGACCGCGTATCTCGCCGGCAGCGCCACGTCGATCGCCTGTACCGGCGTCGACTCGGCGATCATCGCGGCGTCGCCGCTTCCCGCAGGCGTCGTGTCGCGTCGGTTCGCGGCGTGCCAGGACGGCTACATCGTGTACACGGTCGACCCGGCCGTTACGGCGCCGAATCTGAATTCCGTGCAGGAGGTGGCGGTGGGCATCGTGCGCGTGGCGGCGTCGGCCGCCGCCGGTTCACCGCCGATCAGCCCGACCGACACGCTCGAGCTGTGGGTCGACGACGTGCGCTTGGATGGGCAGCTCAACACCGGCGGCACCGCCGGGTCGATGAGCGCGCACCTCAACATGGGCGACTTCGTCGACCTTCAGGCCACGCTCAGCAATCGCGACCCGAACTTCAGGCAGCTCGGGGAGCAACCGTCGTTCGAGACGGAGCGCACCATCGACATGAGGGCGACGCTTCGGCTGGAGAGGCTTCTGCCGGCGGGCGCGGGAATCTCGCTTCCCCTCACGATCTCGAAACTCTCATTGGCCGAAGATCCGTTGTACCTCGAGCAGACCGACATCTCGGGGAAGGGGATTCCCGGACTGCGCAAGCCGCGCAACGATCTCACGACCTACAGCCTGACCGCGCGCCGCACCGCGTCGCTCGGCGGCCCGTTCGCGCCGCTGGTCGACAATGTGTCGCTCAATACGTCGTACACGACCGGCGTGGATCGCACGGAGTTCCAGGACGGGAACCAGAATACCCTCTCGGTGGGCCTCGACTATCTCGTTGCGGGAAGCACGCCGCTCACGACGGCGTTGCCCGGCTGGGCCGCCGGCGCGCTCGGCGTGCTGCCGGATTTCCTCCAGGCCGGTCCGATCGCCGCGCTGCGGGCGAGCGCGTTCCGCTGGAATCCGACTGAGTTCCGAGTGAGCACGGGATTCGTACGCGGCAACGATCGCCGAGTGTCGTTTCTCAACCCAACGGGAAGTGTGGCCGACGATCCGAGCGTGAGCACGGCGTCCAGCCGACTCTGGCGAAACGCGGGCGTGTTGGGATTTCAGCCGACGCCCGGCACCGCGTTTCGCTGGGAGATCCAATCGCTGCGCGATTTCCGCGACTACCGCGACACGACCGGTGAGTCGAATCAACTGCCGCCCGTTGTCGTCGGGCCCGGTTTCGAGCGAGAGCGGTCGATGTCGACCAGCGCGTCGTTCACGCCGTCGTTCTCGTCGTGGTTCCGGCCGCGCGCCGATCTCGGAACCCAATACGACATGCTGCGCGATCCGAACGTGCGGTCCTTCGCCACGCTGCCGGGAGTGATCGGCGTGGACAGCGTGCTCGCCGTGCATGACTCGCTCGACGCGCTGGACCGGTCGCTCCCGCGCCGCATGACGGCCGCGCAAACGATCGGCGTGGGAACGACGATCGACGTCGCCCGCGCCTTCGCGGCCTACACGCGCGACTCGAGCCTGGCTCGGCGAATCGGCGCGTCGTTTGCGCCGGTGGACGTGTCGTTCACGCGGAGCCTGTTGGGCGACGTCGACGCTTCGGCCAGCGCGCCGCCCCTGCCGTTCGAACTGGCGCTGGGCGGCCCGTCGTCGTTCCGGTTCGTGAATGGCGCCGCGGCGACCGCCGCTGGAGAGACCGGGACGTGGAACGCCGCGAGCTCGGTACGCCTCCTCGGCGGCGCGGCGATCGATGCGCGGTATCAGCACATCTCGACCGCCAACTGGATCGCGCGGCCGGACTCCTCGCAAGTCCAGGCTCAGGCGAACGGAACGCAGACCCGGTTCCCCGACGTGACGCTGCGCTGGGCGTTTCATCCGGCGCCGGGCGGACCATTCACCGCGGTCGACGCGAGCGCGGGCTATCTGCGCACGACGGCATCGATATCGTTGCCGGGGCTCGACGCCGGCGACTCGCCCGAGATTCGCCGCAGCCACGCCGAGACGTACCCCTTCGGTGGGTCGCTCATCTGGGCGGGACGCGGATCTCTGAGCACGAGCGCGCGGTACAGTCTCACGCAAAGGCTGGACAGTCTTCCCGGAAGCCTGGCGCGCACGCGCGGCAACGAGCTCACCATCGACGCGGGCCGGTCGTTCCATGTGCCCGAGAGTCTCGGACTCGGGCTGCGCAGCGATCTGAGGACCCGGTTCGGCTTTCAGCAATCTCACAACCGGACTTTCGTCCTCGACTCGACTGGAGTGTTTCAGAGCCGGCTGGCCGACAACGGAAGACAGTCGTTCAACCTGGCCGCGGACACGAACCTGCAGGACGGTCTGGTGTTCACACTCCAGGCGTCGCACATCGTGACGTTCGACAACAACCTCAACCGGCGGTTCGCGCAGACCGTGCTGTCCACCGTGTTGCAATTCCAGTTCTTCGGCACCGCCAAGTAGACCGCTGAATGACCAATTCCACTAACGTACAGTCTATTCCCGGACGAGACCTTTCCGTGCGCATGATCAGCCTTCTCTGTGCCTCGATTCTTCTGCTGAGCGGTTGCGACCGCGGCTTCGGCCGCGCGAAGACCGCGTTCGACGGGCAGGCGGCGCTCGGCTATGTGAAAGCGCACCTGGCGTTCGGGCCGCGGACGCCCGGCACGCCGGCGCACGACTCGGCCGCCGCTTGGATCGTCGCGCAGATGAAACAGCGTACGGACAGCGTGAGCGTTCAGCGCTGGACCCAGACGACGGCCGACGGCACCAAGCTTCCGCTCCAGAACATCCTCGCCCGATTCAACCCGGCGGCGACGCAGCGCGTGCTGTATGTGACGCACTGGGACACCCGCCCCAAGGCTGACGACGATCCCAACTTCGGCAACAAGGCACGGCCGATTCTCGGCGCCAACGACGGCGCGTCGGGCGTGGGCCTATTCATCGCGCTCGGCGACGTTTTCAAGAAGACGCCGCCATCCGTGGGCGTCGACCTGCTGTTCGTCGACGGCGAGGATTGGGGCGCGTTCGACGCCGACAGCGCCGGCCATTTCCCCGACGCGCTCTTCGGATCGCAGTACTTCGCGAGCCATCTGCCCTCAGCGAACTACAAGCCGCTCTTCGGCGTCCTCTGGGACATGATCGGCGACGCCGACCTGCAACTCTATCAGGAATCCAACTCCGTTCAGCGCGCGCCGGAGGTGGTGGCCCGAGTGTGGCAGACGGCGGCCGACCTGGGCTACTCGAAGTATTTCATCAGCCAGGTGGGCCAGCAGATCACCGACGACCACGTCCCGCTGCTCGACAAAGGGCTCCGCGTAATCGACGTGCTGGACATTCAATACGGTCCGCTGCCGGCCGGCCACGACGCTTTCACGGCGTCGAGCCCCAACTATCACCACACCATGCAGGACACGTTCGACAAGGTGTCGGCGAAGAGTCTGCAGGTGGTGGGGGATGTGGCGGTGACGTTGGTGAAGTAGGTCTCGGGTCACTGGTCACTGGTCTCCGGGAACTGCCAGCTCCCAGAGACCTGTGACCAGAGACCTGAGACCAGTAAGGCTACGGCTTCGCCTTTCCGTTGCTCACGTCGTCCGCCATCCGTAGCGCGTTGTACGCGTTCACGATCCCGCCCGTGATCGAGAGCGTGCCGAATGCGACGCGATCCTTCGAATCGTCGCCAGGCCGATTGACGATCTGCGTCGGATACTTGGCCGTCGACGCGATCAGAATTTTCCGCACGTCGCTCGCCGAGAGGTTGGGGTAGTAGCTCATCACCAACGCGGCGACGCCGGTCACGACCGGTGCGGCCATGCTCGTGCCGCTGTCGCGCTCGTACTGATTTCCCGGCACCGTCGAGAGGATGTCTACGCCAGGTGCGAAAAGGTCGACCTGCTGCTGGCCATAGTTCGAGAACTTGGCCGCCAGGTCTTCGCCACCCTTCCATGACGACGCGCCCACCTCGATCCAGAGGGTCGGGTGCCCGCCGTCGAGGTACGTCGGGTTGGGGAAGTTGTGCGCCTTGCCGAGGTCCTCGCCGTCGTTGCCCGCGGCGTGCACCATGAGCACGCCGTGCGCGTCGGCGTATTTCACCGCGTCGTCGACAGCGGCCTTGTAGGGCGAGAACGCCTTCCCGAAGCTCATGCTGATGACCTGCGCGCCATTGTCCACGGCGTAACGGATGGCGTTGGCGACGTCCTTGTCGCGCTCGTCGCCGTCGGGCACCGTGCGAATCATCATGAACGTGACGGAAGGCGCGATCCCGTCGACGCCGACGCCATTCCCGCGGATCGCTCCGATGATCCCGGCGACGTGCGTGCCGTGCTTGGCGTCCTGGCCCATCACGTCGGGGTTGCCGTAGTTGTTCTCGGTGCCAGTCGGTGTAGTTGTCGCCGACGATCGTGCGGGGATTGAAGTCGGGGTTGAGGCCGTTCTTGAGCTGCCCCTCGAGCGACTTGAGTCCGTCGCTGAGCACGGTCTCGGTCGCTCCTTCCTCGGCCAGCTGCAGATAGATCTGTCTTGCCTGCGTCAACTGCGGCGTCGACGGCGAAAACGCGCGCACGCGCGCGACGCTCAACGTGTCGGGCGCGACGGCCTGCTTGAGAAGCGGCGTGATCTGATGCAGGACGTCGAGCGCGCCCTTGTAGTTCGTGACCGAGCTCTGAATGGTGTTGCGCTGCTTCTCGAACGCCGCCGTCACCTCGGCGCAGCGCGCGGCGTCGTCGATCTTCGGTGAGCCGCTCGCGGCCGCGCCACCGTGGCACCGCGCGTACTCGCGCGTCACCTCGAACGTGTCGAAGTGGACGTCCTGGCCGTCAGTGCCGCCGATGAAATTCCATCCGTGGACGTCGTCGACGTGTCCGTTGTGATCGTCATCGGCGTGGTTGCCCGGCGTCTCCTTCGGGTTGACCCAGAGGTTCGCCTTGAGGTCCATGTGCGACGTGTCGATCCCGTTGTCGATGATCGCGACGAGCACCTTCTTCTTCGGCGCCTTGCCCGCGAGGAGCTCGTTCATGGCGCGCTCCGAACTCACCCCCGGCACATGATTGATCCCTTCGTCGAGGAGCTGCCAGTTGCGCGGCGCTTCGGCGAGGGTGACGGGGGGAACGGACGCCGGCTGGCTGACAGCCGGCGCGCTCGGCGCGGGAGCCGGCGGTGGGGTCGGGGTCGGACGCGTCGCGACGGTGCTGGGCGCGCCGCAGGCAACCGCGAACAGGAAGAACAGCGACGACGAGACACGTGACGACTTCATGTGCGATTCCGGTCGAAGATTCGTGGAACGATAACGGGCCAAAACCCAGGGTGTTAGCCAGCTTACGCGATTTTTACCCGCCTCGTTCATGTCGCTTTACGCCCGCGGCTGGTCGGTCGAGACCAAGCCTTCCGCAACTTGAGCACCAGCCGAATTCAGATGATCCCGAACGCAATCGTTTGGTGATACTCCGTCCGAACCCCGCCAGTAGGTTCGGCCCATGTCACTTCGTCCAGATCATAAGGCGCTCGTATTCCTCGGAGCAGTCGCGGTCCTTGGCGCCGGTGTGCGCGTGTCACGCGCCGCATCGCGCTCCGTCGCCAACCCCGGCACCCAACCCGCCCTCGATAGACAAATGGCCTCGGCAGACTCGGCGGCAAAAGCCGGTCGGTCCGGCGTGGGTCCGAGGCGTCCGAGCGCTCGCGGCGGGAGACGGACCGCCGGCCGACCGCGGGAATGGCCGCCGGACTCAGCCTCGTCGCCGACGGACTCCTCACAGGGGAAACCGTCGCGCAAGAAGGCCGCGGAGCCGCACACCGGGCCGGGTTACATCAATGGAAGGCTGGATCTCGATGTCGCGACCGCCGCGCAAATCGATTCGCTGCCGGGCGTACCGCCGACGATCGCCAAACGCATCGCCGCGGATCGAATGCGGCGAGGACCGTTTTGGAGTCTCGACGGACTGCGGCGGGTCAGCGGCGTGGGGCCGGCGCTCGCGAAACACCTCGATTCACTCGTCACGTTCTCCGGCGTCTACACGCAAGGTGCGTCGCAAGACAGTACGATCCGCACTCGGCAGCGCAGACCGAAGCGTGGAGGTTCTATGCGACCTGCGGCGCTGCGAACAAGGGCGCCGCCACCAGCGCCGTCGCGCCTCTGAGTCTCGGGAAGGTGCTCGCCGGCTCGGGTATGAGTGGTGTCTCCGCAGAGAGAGTCGTCAGCGCACGTTCGCGGATGACGGCCTCCATAACCGGTGCGAGCTGCTGCCACGCCTCCGTGATCTCTCCGCCGACAAAGATCTGCGCCGGGTTGAGCGTGTTGATGATTATCGCGAGGCCGCCTCCCAAATGCCGAGCGGTTTCTTCGAGCGCGCTGCGGGCGCGACGCTCTCCGGCAAGCGCCCGGGCGATGACGTCGTCGATCGTCAGCCCCGATTCCTGAAGCATCCGCCGAGTCTCGGTCGGGGAGAACGGGTGGCCAAGGTAGCGGGAGAGCGTGGCGAGGTTGGAGGTGTAGGCCTCGAGACAGCCGTGCGCGCCGCACAGGCATTGGGGTCCGCGCGGGTCCACGGCGACGTGTCCAAACTCGCCGGCCGTGTTGTTGTGCCCTCGAACCACCTCGCCGTTCATGACGATTCCGGCTCCGACACCATCCGACACCGTGACGTAGGCGAAGTCGCGCGGGGCGTCGCCTCCACGCTGGCCGAGCCACATTTGCGCCAGCGCGCAGGCAATCGGCGCATTCTCGATGTGGACCGCAAGGCCCGTGGCGCGGGACAGATCGTCGCGGATGTCCACGTCCCGCCACCCGAGCTGCGGGGCGTTGAGCACTCGGCCGGTGGCCTGTTCGACCATGCCTGGGACGACGAGCCCGATGCCGTTGCATTTTCCCGCCGCCCGATGGCTCTTGAGGAGCCGAGCGATGCGCTTGGCGAGGTTCGCGGTGAGGGCCTTGGGGTCGACGATGGTGTCGAAGGAGTCACCCGCGATGGTGGCGCCGCTGAAATCGGCCAGCTGAAGGAACGTGCGGCTGAATCGAACGTCGACGGCGACGACGAGGCGGTCGTGCGTGCGGACGTAGAGCATCATGGGCTTTCGGCCGCGCGGCGCGTCCACGGTTGCGCCCTCGTAAATGGCCCCGTCCTCGAGCAGCTCACTGACCAGCGAGGTGACCATGCCTCGGCCGACCCGCATACGCCGAGCGAGGTCCGCCCGCGAGATCGGCTGGTGCTCGCGGACGAGATTCAGCACGATCTGCCGGTTGATCTCGCGCGGCGTCGACCGGGTTGCCATGACGAAGCTGCGTGTATTGATCTTTCGCACTGATCGTGGGGCAGGGGGTCGGTCGGGACGTCGGGGAGCCGGATTGGTACCCCGCCGCCTTCCGAGGGCGTAATCTGGGTCTTGGCGGGGGCCGCCACTAACGGTCCGCCGATATTGTTCGTAATTTGAACAAATGTGGCGCCGCTTCAAGTCTCCCATCCGACGGACGAGCGAACCATGAGGCGCGGGACACATAAGCCGCTGATTCTCCACGCCGACCGGTTCTTCGATTCCGACCCGGAAATCCGGCGCTCGGCGCGTGCCCTCTACGAGGAGACGCGCGACCTGCCCCTCATTTGCCCTCACGGGCACGTGGATCCGGCGATCCTGGCCAACGACACGCCGTTCCCGGAACCCGCGTCACTGATCGTCGTGCCGGACCACTACATCGTCCGCATGCTGTACTCGCGCGGCGCGCCGATGGAGTCGCTCGGGATTCCGACGCGGGATGGCACGCCGGTCGAGGACGACCCGCGTCGCATCTGGCAGGCGTTCGCCGACAACGTGCACCTCTTTCACGGCACGCCCACGGGCGCGTGGCTCGACCACGAGCTGCACGAGGTCTTCGGCGTAAAGGTGCGGCTCGACGGCGACTCGGCGCCGCACGTGTACGACCAGATCGCCGAACGTCTTGCATCGCCGGAGTTCCGGCCGCGCAAGCTGTTCGAGCGATTCAACATCGAGGTGCTGGCGACGACCGACGCGGCGAGCGATTCGCTCGAGCACCATCGCGCGCTGCGCGCGTCGGGTTGGCGCGGCCGAGTGATTCCGACGTTCCGTCCGGACGCGGTCTTTCGGATTGCCGCGCCGGAATGGGCGTCCGAGCTCGAGTGCCTCGGACAAGTGGGCGGCGAGTCGATCGCGCACTATCCCGCGTTCATCGACGCGCTCGGCAAGCGGCGAAGTGTGTTCAAGTCGCTTGGCGGGACGGCGACCGACCACGCGGTCGTCGAGCCGTTCGCGTCGCGCCTGTCGGACCAGGATGCGTCGGCGATCTTCGTGCGCGCGCTTCGAGGAGAGGCGACGCCGTCGGATCAGCGGCGTTTCGAGGCGCACATGCTCATGGAGATGGCGCGCATGTCCGTCGAGGACGGACTGGTCATGCAGCTTCACCCGGGCGCGCTTCGCAATCACAACCGTCACGTGTTCGAGCGATTCGGCCCCGACCGCGGCGCCGACATTCCCGTCGCGACGGAGTACACGCGCAACCTCTCCGAGCTCCTCAACGCGTACGGCAACGACGAACGCTTCTCGCTGGTGCTGTTCACGCTGGACGAATCCGCGTACTCGCGCGAGCTCGCGCCGCTCGCCGGGCACTATCCGGCGCTGCGACTCGGCCCGCCGTGGTGGTTCCACGATTCGATCGAGGGGATGACGCGCTACCGGCAGCAGGTCACGGAGACGGCCGGGATCTACAACACCGCCGGTTTCAACGACGACACGCGCGCCTTCTGCTCGATTCCGGCCCGCCACGATCTCTCGCGGCGGGTGGACGCGAACTTTCTCGCCGGTCTCGTCGCGCGGCACGTCGTCGAGCTCGAGGATGCGCGCGTGATGGCGCGCGCGCTCGCGTACGACCTTGCGCGCGAGACGTACCGGATCGCTCCGGCGCCCCCATCGCAGCCGGTGGCGCAACGTCCCCTCGCGGCCGCGAGAACGTAGGTGCGATGACGATCGGCACCGAGCGCGCACAGGGCGCGCCTCTCGCCGCTGCCTCGAGCGGTCCGCTCGCCGTCGTGCGCATCGCCGGCGACGACAACGTCGCCGTAGCGCTGCGGCCGATCGCCGCCGGCGAAAGGGTGAACGTCGACGGGCTAGCTCTCACCTCGCGCGCGGAAATCGGACCGGGGCACAAGATCGCGCTCGAGGCGATTCGCGCCGGAGACGTCGTCGTCAAGTTCGGCGTTCCGATCGGCGTCGCCACCGAATCCATCGCCGCCGGCGACTGGGTGCACTCGCACAACTTGCGGACAGCCCTGTCGGGTGTCGTCGACTACGTCTACGAGCCTTCACTCGCGCGATCGAATCGCCCGGACGTCATGCCGACGTTCAAGGGCTATCGGCGCGCGAACGGCAGAGTGGGCACGCGCAACGAGCTATGGGTGCTCAACACCGTCGGCTGCGTCAACCACGCCGCCGAGCGGATCGCGCGGCAAGCGGGCGAACGATTCGCCGGCGCGATCGACGGCGTTCACGCGTTCGCCCATCCATATGGATGCAGCCAGCTCGGCGACGACCTCTCGCATACGCAGCGCGTTCTCGCGGGTCTGATGCGCCATCCCAACGCGGGCGGCGTGCTGATTCTCGGGCTCGGCTGCGAGAACAACCAGCTGGACGCGCTCATCCGCCTTGCGGGCGACGTCGATCGCAGTCGTCTCGCGTTCTTCAACACACAGGACGTGATCGACGAGCTCGAGGAAGGCACCGGTGCCGTCGCGAAGCTCGTCGAGCGAATGAGCGCGGACCAGCGCGTCGACAGTCCCGCCAGCGACCTCGTGCTCGGCCACAAATGCGGCGGCTCGGACGGGTTCAGCGGCATCAGCGCGAACCCGCTCCTCGGCCGGATCGCCGACCGCCTGACTTCACTCGGCGGCGGCGTGATCCTCACCGAGGTGCCGGAGATGTTCGGCGCCGAGCAACTGCTGATGAATCGCGCCGAGAACGAACTGGTGTTCAATGACATCGTGGCGATGATCAACGATTTCAAAGGCTATTTTGTTCGCCACGGGCAACCGATCTACGAGAATCCGTCGCCGGGGAACAAGGCCGGCGGTCTGACGACGCTCGAGGAGAAGTCGCTCGGCGCGATCCAGAAGGGCGGGCGAGGGACGATCGCGCGCGTGCTCCGGTACGGCGATCCGCTGCCGCCGGCGGCCGGCGGAGTCTCGCTGCTCGAGTCGCCGGGCAACGACGCGGTTTCGTCGACGGCGATGGTGGTGAGCGGCGCGACGCTTCTGCTGTTCACGACCGGCCGAGGAACGCCGCTGGGTTTTCCCGTGCCGACGATCAAAGTCTCGTCGAACAGCGACATCGCGCAGCGCAAGCCGCACTGGATCGACTTCGACGCGGGGCGGCTGCTCGGCGGAGCGACGAGCGCGCCGCAGCTCGAGGACGAGCTTTTCGCGTTCGTCCTCGAGGTGGCGTCGGGGTCTCGCCTCGCGCGGAACGAGACGAACGACTACCGCGAGATCGCGATCTGGAAGGACGGAGTCACGCTGTAGATGAATGCGCTGCCACGGCTGTCCCGCGAGCTCGTCGCGTCGCCGTTCATGGCCGGCCGTGCCGACGTGGAGGCGCCGCCGGCGGGGACCCTCGACCTCCCGGAGCGCGTCGTCCAATTCGGGACGGGCGCGTTTCTTCGCGGATTCGCCGAGTGGTTCATCGACGACGCGAATCGAGCGGGCCGCTTCGGCGGTTCGATCGTCGCGATCGCGTCGACCGACAGCAAGCGCGAAGCCGTGTTGAACGCGCAGGACGGCCTCTACACGCTCTCGATCCAGGGCGGCGCGGCAGACGACGGCCGGCCGCGCAATCGAATCGTCGCGTCGCTCAGTCGCGCGTTGTCGTCGGCCACGCAATGGAACGACATTCTGGCGCTGGCGCGCGACCCGAACATCGAGCTCGTGATCTCGAACACGACCGAAGTGGGGTTGACGCTCGACACCGCCGACGCGCCCGACGCCGCTCCGCCGCGCTCCTTTCCGGCCAAACTCACACGATTCCTGTTCGAGCGCGCGCGGGCCTTCGACTACGACGCCGCACGCGGACTCGTCGTGCTTCCGTGCGAGCTCGTCGACGACAACGGCGCGATTCTCGAGCGTCTCGTCCGCGGGCTCGCGGTGGCGTGGCGTTTGGACGCCAGATTCACGGACTGGCTCGGCGATGCCGTCGTGTTTTGCAACACGCTCGTCGACCGCATCGTCCCCGGCGCGCCGCCGCGCGCCGAGATCGAGCGTTTCGAGCGGGTGCACGGCTACCGCGACGGGATGCTCACGTCCTGCGAGAGCTACGCGCTCTTCGCCATCGAGGGCGACGACGCGCTGCGGGCGCGGCTCGGATTTCCCGGCGAGGATCCGCGCGTCGTGGTGGCGCCGGACATTCGGCCGTATCGCGAGCGTAAGATCCGTCTGCTGAACGGCGGCCACACGATCGTCGTGCCGGTGGCGTTGCTCGCCGGGCTGGCGACTGTGCGCGACGCGGTGCGCGACAGGCGCGTGGGCGGCTTCCTGCGTCGCGCCATGCTCGACGAGATCGCGCCGCACCTCGACGCGCCGGGCGCCGCATCATTCGCGAGCGAGGTGCTCGAGCGCTTCGACAACGCGTACATCGATCACGCCCTCGTCGACATCACTTTGCACGGCACGACGAAGATGCGTGTCCGCGTCGTGCCGTCGATCGCGGCGTTCGCGTCGCGGACGGGGCGGCCGCCCGCGGCTCTCGCGTTCGGCTTCGCGGCCTTCCTGGCGTTCATGCGCGGCGACGTCCAAGCCGAGCGCAGATCGGCTGGCCTGGCGGTGCCGGCCGATTCAGAGGGCGAACGTGTGCGCGCGGTCTGGCAGTCGCTCATGCCGCGAACCGACGAGGAATTCGTCGGTCTCGTGCGGCACGTCTGCGCCGACCGATCACTCTGGGGCGCCGATCTGGCCTCGTTCCCCGGGTTCGTCGAGCTGGTTGCCGACCACCTCACGCGGATCTGCGTGAACGGCGTACTTTCAGCGCTCGACGCTCAACTCACCGAGTCGGTGACGCTCACATGACCCCGCGCTCGACCACGACGATGACGGATCGGCTGCGTGCCGCGCGCGTCGTGCCCGTCATCACGATCGACGATCCCGACAACGCGGTTCCCCTCGCGCGCGCTCTTTCGGCGGGCGGTCTCGCGTGCGCCGAGATCACCTTTCGCACGCCGCGGGCGGCGGAAGCGATCCGGCGCATCGCCGCCGAGGCGCCCGATCTTCTCGCCGGCGCCGGCACGGTCCTGACTCCCGCCCAGGTCGACGCCGCGCGCGACGCCGGCGCGCAGTTCGTCGTGGCGCCGGGGTTCAACCGCCGCGTCGTCGAGCATTGCATGTCGGTCGGGCTGCCGGTGTACCCCGGCATCGCGACGCCCACCGAGGTCGAGGCGGCGCTCGAGCTGGATCTCACGACGCTCAAGTTCTTTCCCGCCGAGCCGATGGGCGGGCTCGGGTACCTGAAAGCGATCGCCGCGCCGTTCGTCGGCGTGAACTTCATGCCGACCGGCGGCATCGGCGCGACGAACGTCGCGTCCTATCTCGCGTTCGACCGCGTCGTCGCGTGCGGCGGGTCGTGGATGGCGCCGGCCGACTGGATCGCGGCGAAGCAGTTCGACCGCATTCGGGAAGAGTCGCAGCGCGCATCCGACATCGCTCACGGCCGAGTCCAGGCGCCGATCGCCAGGGCAGGAGTGATGACATGAGCTGCGTCGTTGCGCTCGGCGAAGTGATGCTGCGGCTCAAGTCGCCCGCGTTCGAGCGGCTGTTTCAATCGCCGGTGCTCGAGGCGACCTTCGGCGGCGCCGAGGCGAACGTCGCGGCGTCGCTCGCCCAGTACGGCGTCCACGCGCGATTCGCGAGCGCCGTTCCCGCGAACAACGTCGGCGACGCGTGTCTCGCCTCGCTACGCGCGCTCGGCGTCGACGTCTCCGTGGTGCGGCGCGGCGGCGACCGACTCGGCGTCTACTTTCTCGAGAACGGCGCAAACCAACGGCCGTCGCGTGTCACCTACGACCGCGCGGGCTCGTCGATCGCTTCGGCCCGCGCGGCCGATTTCGATTGGAGCGCCGTCTTCGACGGCGCGGACTGGTTCCACGTCACGGGCGTCACGCCGGCGATCAGCGCGACGGCGGCCGAGCTCTCGATCGCGGCCGCGAAGACGGCGCGTGAGCGTGGGCTCACCGTCTCGTGCGACTTCAACTATCGCAAGAATCTCTGGAAATACGGCAAGCGCGCGCCGGAGGTCATGCGCGAGCTCGTCGGCTTCGCCACGATCGGCGTGGCCAACGAAGAGGACTGCCAGAACGCGCTCGGCATCGAGGCTGACGTGAACGTCGAGCGCGGAGATTTGGCGCACGAGAAATACCGCGCGCTCGCCGAGAAGGTGCTCGCCGCGTTTCCGAAGCTCGAGAAGCTCGCGATCACCCTGCGAGCTAGCCACAGCGCGGATCACAACGGTTGGAGCGCGGTGCTGCACAACCGGAAGGAGATGCTGGCGAGCCGGCAGTACGACATCGCCGACATCGTGGACCGCGTCGGCGCCGGCGATTCATTCGCGGCCGGTCTCATCTATGGGTTGCGGGCGTATCGGGACGATCAAAGGGCGCTCGAGTTCGCGACGGCCGCATCGTGCCTCAAGCATTCGATTCCCGGCGACATCAACCGTGTCGGCGTCGAGGAGGTCGAAGCATTGATGGCCGGCGACGCGAGCGGCCGCGTCAAGCGCTAACGAGGAAAACGATGGCGACCCCAATCGACACGGCGCGAGACGCCCGGAATTCGGAGCTGTCGGCATCCGGCGCCGCCGGGGGGGGCCTCGCGGCGAGCGGTGCGCTCGCCAAGGTCGGTCGCTACCGCTGGACGATCTGCGCGCTGCTCTTCTTCGCGACGACGATCAACTACATCGATCGGCAGGTCATCGGCATCCTCGGCCCGACGCTGCAGCGCGACCTCGGATGGAACGAGCAGCAGTTCGCCGACGTCGTGTCGTGGTTCACCATCGCCTACGCGATCGGATTTCTGTTCGCCGGCCGCATCATGGACCGCTTCGGAACGCGGCGCGGTTTCGCGGGCTCGGTGACCGTGTGGAGCCTGTCGGCGATGGGCATGGCACTCGCGCGCACGGCGGGCGGATTCAGCATCGCCCGTTTCATGCTCGGCCTCGGCGAGTCGGGAAATTTTCCCGCGTCGATCAAGACCGTCGCCGAGTGGTTTCCGTCGCGCGAGCGCGCGTTGGCGACCGGCGTGTTCAACGCGGGGTCGAACGTCGGCGCGATCATCACACCGATCATCGTGCCGTGGATCGCGCTCAACTACGGATGGCGTCCGGCATTCATCGCGACCGGCGCGCTCGGGTTCATCTGGCTGATTCCGTGGCTCATGATCTACCGCCCGCCGCGCGAGCACCCGAAGTGCGGCCCGGCCGAGCTCGCGCACATCGCCAGCGAACCGGTCGAACCCGCGAGGCGTGTTCGGTGGACGGAACTGGTGCGGCACCGACAGACGTGGGCGTTCGCGATCGGCAAGCTGATGACCGATCCGATCTGGTGGTTCTATCTCTACTGGCTGCCGAAGTTTCTCGATTCGCGCTACGGCATCAAGTTGTCGCAGGTCGCGATGCCGCTCATCGTGATCTATCTGCTCGCCGACGTGGGTTCGGTGTTCGGCGGATATCTCTCCGGCGCGTTCATCAAGCGCGGCTGGTCGGTGAACGCCGGCCGCAAGACGACGATGCTCATCGCGGCGCTCGTGATCGTGCCGACGATGTTCGCGCCAACGGCGGCCAATATGTGGGTCGCGGTGGTGATCGTCGGCGTGGCCGCGGCGGCGCACCAATGGTGGTCCGCGAACATCTTCACGCTGACGAGCGACATGTTCCCGCAGTACGCGGTCGGCTCGGTGGTGGGCATCGGCGGTTTCTTCGGCGCGGTCGGGGGAGTGTTGTTTCAGCGCGGCACCGGGTGGGTGCTGCAGCACAACGGAAGCAACTACACGCCGATCTTCCTCGTCTGCGGCACGGCCTACGTCGCCGCGCTGATCGTCATCCAGCTGTTGGCGCCGCGACTCGAGCGAGTGTCGCTGGCGAGCGCCGCCGACGATGTCGGTGTCCCAATCCGCGACTGAGCCGACGATGACGACTAGGCGCGACTTCATTCGAGCGATGGGCGCCGGTGCAGTGGCCGCCTCGCCGCTGGGCGTCGCCGCATGCCGCGCCGCGGGACCGGTGCCGGCTGGGTTGCCGGTCGACTACGGATGGGAGGCCGTACCCGAAATCCTGGCGCGGATCAAGCCGCCCACGCTCTCGAATCGCGAGTTCAATCTCACGCGCTTCGGCGCGGTGGGTGACGGGCGAACCGACGCCACGGACGCAATCCGGCGCGCGATCGCCGCGTGCGCGAGTGCGGGTGGGGGACGCGTCGTGGTTCCCGCCGGGCGATTCGCGACGGGACCGATTCATCTGCGCAGCAACGTCGAGCTGCACGTTTCGCGCGACGCGACTCTCCTGTTTGCACGGGACTCGAGGCAATATCTGCCCGCGGTGCTCACGCGCTTCGAGGGCACGGAGCTGATGAACTACTCCCCGTTCATCTATGCATACGATCAGCGGAACATCGCGATCACGGGCGAGGGGACGCTCGACGGCCAGGCGGATCGCGAGCACTGGTGGCCGTGGAAGGGATCGGCGGATTTCGGGTGGACGCGTGGCGCGCCGAATTACAACGCGTCGCGACAGCGTCTCCTCGAGATGGCCGAACGCCGCGAGCCCGTCGAGCGACGCCGCTTCGGCGAGGGCGACTATCTGCGCCCGCCGTTCATCCAGCCGTACCGATGCCGGAACGTGCTGATCGAGAACGTGTCGATCACGAACTCGCCGATGTGGGAGATCAATCCCGTGCTCTGCGAGAACGTCACCGTGCGCGGCGTGAAGATCTCGAGCGGCGGACCGAACAACGACGGCTGCAACCCCGAGTCGTGCCGCGACGTTCTGATCGAGCGCTGCGTGTTCAACACCGGCGACGACTGCATCGCGATCAAGTCGGGGCGCAACGCCGACGGCCGCCGCGTGAACGTGCCGAGCCAGAACATCATCGTCCGCGACTGCGAGATGAGGGACGGACACGGCGGCGTGACGATCGGGAGCGAGATCTCGGGCGGATGTTGGAACGTGTTCGCGCACGATTGCCGGATGGACAGCCCACGCCTCGACAACGCGCTGCGAATCAAGAACAACGCCATGCGCGGCGGCATCGTCCGCGACATTTACATGCGCGACGTGACGATCGGGCAGATCGTGAACGCGGTGCTCTCGATCGATTTCACGTACGAAGAGGGGGCCAAGGGACCCTTCACGCCGGTCGCGCGCGACATCGGGATGCGGAACGTCACGAGCCGCGAAAGCAAATACGGGATCTATCTCCGAGGCTTCGTGAATGCACCCGTGGAACGGGTGCGTGTCATAGACTGTCACTTCGGTGGCGTCGAGAGTGGCAACGTCATCGAGCACGTGAACGGTCTCGACACCGCCGGCACGACCATCAACGGAGCGCCGCTCCGGTGAAACATCGCGCGCTCGCCATCGCGGTCGTCCTGCCGGGGCTGGCGCAGACGCAGGCGCCGAGTCGTCACTCGAGCGGCAATGGCGAACGTCCGTGGTCGGTGCGGGTCGCGGAATCTGTCGTGAAACGGAACCCCGTGGTCGTCTTCGACAAGTGGGACTACACCGCGGGCCTCGTGCTGCTCGCGATGCAGCGGCTCGCCGCCGCGACGAACGACGCGCGCTACTCCGAGTACGTGAAGCGCAGCGTCGATTCGCTCGTCGGGTCCGACGGGGCCATCAAGACGTACCGGCAGGCCGACTTCAACCTCGACCAGATCAACGAGGGTCGCGTCCTCTTCGCGCTCACCGACGCGACCCACGATCCGCGCTACGACCGCGCCGCCGCCACGCTCCGCGCGCAGCTCGCTGCGCAGCCCCGCACAAAGGACGGCGGCTTCTGGCACAAGCAGATCTACCCCGAGCAGATGTGGCTCGACGGGTTGTACATGGCCGAGCCGTTCTATGCGCAGTATGCGCAGCGCCACGCGGATACGTCCGCGATGACCGACGTGACTCGCCAGTTCCTGCTCGTCGCGCAAAACCTCCGCGACTCCACGACGGGACTCTACTACCACGCGTGGGACTCGGCGCGCCGTCAACCGTGGGCCGACCCAGCGACTGGACGATCGAAGAACTTCTGGGGCCGAGCCGTCGGATGGTATCTGATGGCGGCTATCGACGTCCTCGACTACTTGCCCGCCAACCATCCAAATCGGCCGGCGCTCGTGCGCGTCGTGCAGCAGCTCGCCGATGCGGCGGCGCGCGTGCAAGACACGAGCGGCGTCTGGTGGCAGGTGCTCGACCAACCGCATCGACCGCGCAACTATCTCGAGGAATCGGCGTCGGCGATGTTCACCTACTCGTTCGCCAAGGGCGCGCGAATGGGGTATCTCGCGCCGAAATACCACGCGCTCGCCGCGCGCGCTTTCGACGGCATGCTGCGCCAGTTCGTTTCCACCGACGCCAATGGTCTCGTCTCGATCCGCGGCATCTGCAAGGTCGCGGGCCTCGGCGGCACACCGCCGCGCGACGGGACCTACGACTACTACGTGAGCGAGCCCGTCGTGTCCGACGACTACAAGGGCGTCGGCGCGTTCATGCTCGCCGCCATCGAGCTCGGGCGATGACCGTGCTCGACAAGTTTTCGCTCGCCGGACGAACGGCCCTCGTCACCGGCGCGAGTCGGGGTCTCGGCCGCGGCTTGGCGATCGCATTGGCCGAAGCGGGCGCCGACGTCGCGTGCGCGAGCTCTCGACCCGACGGCGCGAAAGCCACGGCGGATTGCATCCGCTCGATGCGCCGCAACGCGTGGACCTTCCACGCCGACCTTGCCGACCGCGGCGCAGTCGACGCGATGGCGGCGGACGTGGAGCGTCAACTCCCGTTGCTCGACATTCTCGTCAACAACGCGGGCGACATCGCGCGACATCCGGCCGAAACGTTTCCGCTCGAAGATTGGGACCGTGTGCTGCGCACCAACCTCGACGCGGCGTGGATCCTCAGCCAGCGCTTTGGCGCGCGAATGATCGCGCGTGGCTCGGGAAAGATCATCAACATCGCGTCCGTGCTCTCGTTCAGCGGCGGGCTCACCGTGGCCGCGTACGCGGCGAGCAAGCATGCGATCGCCGGTCTCACCAAGGCGCTGGCCAACGAGTGGGCGTCGCACAACGTGCAGGTCAACGCGATCGCGCCGGGCTACTTCGTCACCGACAACACGCAGCGGCTTCGCGAGAATGAAGGGCGCGTGGCACAGATCAACGCGCGCATCCCCGCCGGACGCTGGGGCGACCCCGCGGACCTGGCCGGGGCGGTCGTGTTCCTCGCGTCGGACGCCGCCAACTACGTCAACGGCCACGTCCTCGTCGTGGACGGCGGCTGGATGGCTCGCTGAGGATCGCGTAATGCATCGACTTCCCGATCCCGAGCGAACGCGGACCCTTGGCGCCGACGACCTGCGCGCCGCGTTTCTGGTGCGTGGCTTGTTCGCGGCCGGCCGGGTCACGCTGCGCCATGTCGACCTCGACCGCGTGATTCTCGGCGGGGCGGTGCCGCTCGGCGAGACGCTCCGGCTGGACCCGCCGGCCTGGCTTGCCGCCGAGCACTTTCTCGAGCGGCGCGAGATGGGCGTGCTGAACATCGGCGGACCGGGGGTCGTTCGCGCGGGAGGGATGAGCTTCGATCTGCAGCCGCGCGACGTCGTCTACCTCGGCCGCGGCACGCGCGACGTGTCGTTCAGCAGCGCGAGCGCGGAGCGGCCGTCGCGATTCTATCTGGTGAGCTATCCGGCGCACGCGTCGCATCCGTGCGTGCGAATTCCGCGCGGAGACGCCGATGCGTCGGACCTCGGCGGCGAAACGGGCGCCAACCGGCGCCGGCTGGCCAAGTACATCCACCCCGGCCGCGCGCAGACCGCGCAGCTCCTCATGGGCGTGACCACGCTCGCGACGGGCAATGTGTGGAATACGATGCCGAGCCACCGCCACGTCCGCCGCACGGAGGTCTACCTCTACTTCGACGTGCCTGAGAACGACGTCGTGATCCATCTCCTCGGCGAGCCCGGAGAGACGCGTCACGTCGTCGTGCGAAACGAGGAGGTCGTGCTCTCGCCGGCGTGGTCGATTCATTCGGGCTGCGGCACGGCGGCGTACTCGTTCTGCTGGGCCATGGGTGGGGAAAATCAGGATTTCGCGGACATGCAAGCGGTCGACATGAGGGAGCTAAAATGAACCGTCAGTTACGGTTGGTGTTCACGGCGCTAGTCGTTCTCGCTCCGGCCGCGATCGCGCAAGCAAACGGATTCGCCGTCAGAGTCCAGAACACGCTGCCCATCGCGCGTCCCGACGAGACGATCGGCATTCGCTGGTCGGACGTGCGGGCGCACATTCCGAACGCCGCGTCGGGTTCCGTGCGCGTCCGCTCGAGCGCCGGCGACGAGATCGCGTCTCAGGTGGTCGACAACGACGGCGACGGAACGATGGACGAGCTGATCTTCCAAGGGTCGTTCATGCCCGGCGAAGCGAAGCGCTTCGTCGTCGAGAGCGGAGCCCCGGGGTTCGCGCCGCCAAAGCTTCGGGCGTACGCGGTACACGAGGACCCGCGCGACGACGTCGCGTGGGAGAGCGATCGCATCGCGTTTCGCATCTACGGCCAGGGACTCTGGAAGGTCGATTCGCTGAACAGCAGCGGCCTGGACATCTGGGTCAAGCGCGTGCGCGATCCGATCGTCGACAAGTGGTACGCGAAGGGTCACGACGAGTACCACCACGACAACGGCGAAGGCGCCGACTTCTTCGACGTCGGCGAATCGCTCGGCGCCGGCGGGACGGGCATCTGGCGCGGCGACAAGCTCTATCGCGCGCTCAACTTCAAGGGATGGCGCGTGATCGCGCCGGGTCCGGTGCGCGCGATCTTCGAGCTGCAGTACCAGCCGTGGGACGCGGCGGGTCTCAAGGTCTCGGAGACGAAGCGCATCTCGCTCGACGCCGGGCACAACCTCAACCACGTCGTCAGCATCTTCAAGACAGACAACGCCTCCGCGGACATCCCGTGGGTGACGGGAATCGTCAAGCGCGCGAGCGTCGTCGGGTCGGAGAGCAAGGCGAGACCGTGGGCGTGGCTGGCCGAGTGGGGTCCGATCGTTCCGAAGAACGGAGGGCACGGAGACCTCGGCATCGGGATCTTGCTGCCGCGCGACGCGGTCGTGGACTGGAAGGAGACCAACGACCACTACATGGCGCTGTCGCGCGCAAAGTCCGGTGAGCCGATGAGCTATTATGTCGGCGCCGGGTGGACAGCCAGCGGCGACTTCCACGACGTGCGCGACTGGTGGGCGTACCTCGACGACCAGGCGCAGCGCATCGCGACGCCGCTCGCCGTGACGATCGAGGCGCGGCCATGAGACGCGCGGCGGTCGCGCTCGCGCTCGTTTGTTTGACGGCCAAGGTCGCGCGCGCGCAGGACACGCGAAACGTCGTCGAGCCCAAGCGCCCCGCGTCGTGCGCGGTGCTGACCGCCGAGCTCTCGCCCGTCGCCGACACGACGCTCGCCGAAAGCGACGAGAGTAAACTGGACACTCGTCGCATCCAGGCGGCGATCGACCACTGCGGTCCGGGCCGCGCCGTGGTCCTCCGCACCTCCGGCGCGAAACGCGCGTTTCTCAGCGGACCGATCACGCTCCAGCGCGGCGTGACGTTGCTCGTGGACACGAACGCGATCCTCTTCGGTTCGCGGGACCCGCGCGAGTACGACATCGACGGCCGTTGCGGCACGGTCGACGAGAAGGGGCACGGGTGCAAGCCGCTCATCTCGGCGAATGGCGCGCTCGGCGTCGGCGTCATGGGGCCAGGAACGATCGACGGACGCGGCTGGGCCAAGCTGCTCGGCAAGAACGTCTCGTGGTGGGATCTCGCCCAGGACGCCAAGGTGCGCAACCTGTTCCAGAGCTGTCCGCGGCTCATCGTCCTCTCGAAGTCGAACGACGCCACGCTCTACGACGTCACGCTCAAGAACTCCGGGAACTTCCACGTCGTGTTCGACCACGCGTCCGGGTTCACCGTGTGGGGGATTCGCATCGATACGCGCGACCCGAGAGCGCGCAACACCGACGGCGTCGATCCGACGAGCGCGACCAACGTCACCATCACGCGGAGCTACATCAACACCGGCGACGACAACGTGGCGATCAAGGCCGGGAAGGTCGCCAGCACGCACATGACCGTGTCGCACAACCACTTCTATCGCGGCCACGGCATGTCGATCGGCAGCGAGACGGACGGCGGCGCGAGCGCGATTCGTGTATTCGATCTCTCGGTCGAAGGCGCGGACAACGGGCTCCGCATCAAGTCGAACGCCAGCCGCGGTGGACTCGTGCACGACGTCGAGTATCGCGACGTGTGCATCCGCCGGACGAAAGAGCCCATCCTGATGGACACGCACTACACGGCGTCGCCGGAAACCACGGGCAAGCTGATTCCCGAGTACCGCGACATTCGGCTGGCCGACGTGCGCGTGCTCGACGGCGGAAAGATCACGCTCGACGGCTACGACGCCTCGCGCCGTCTCGACATCGCGTTCAACAACGTCGTGTTCGACGATCCGAAGGCCATCGTGCTCTCGGCGCAGCACGTCACGCTCACGCGCGGCCCGGGACCGTCGAACCTGGCGGTGAGCGGCGAGGACGTGAAGCTGGCCGGCAGCACTTCCGACGCGCCGGCGAATGCGTGCACGGGGAAGTTCGTCCCCATGCCGACGACGGCTTCCGCGGGTGGGGCCGCCCATTACGCGGCAATCGTCGACGCGAAGTTCCGCGGGACCGACGGCGACAGCGCGACCGGCACGCCGACTTTTCACACGCTCGGCGCCGCGCTCACCGCGCTTCCGCCGAACGGAGTGGGACGCGCGGCGATTCTCATGAAGAACGGCCGCTATCACGAGAAGCTCACCGTCGATAGGCCCTATGTGTCGCTTGTAGGGGAAAGTCGAGACGGCACGATCCTCTCGTACGACGCGGCGGCCGACACGCCGAATCCGGGCGGCGGCACGTACGGCACGCGCGGCAGCTTCACGCTCCGCGTCGTCGCGCCCGACTTTCGCGCCGAGAATCTCACGATCGAGAATGCGTTCGACTATCCGGCGAACGTCGCCAAGCCGGACAGCGACAAGACGAAGCTCAAGAACATGCAGGCCGTCGCGCTCATGCTCGACCTGGGCTCCGACCGCGCGACGTTCGTGAACGTGAAGATCACCGGGTTTCAGGACACGCTCTTTCCCAACTCGGGCCGCAGCTACTTCGCGCGCTGCGAGGTGTGGGGCCACGTCGACTTCATCTTCGGTGCGGGGCAAGCGGTGTTCGACGACTGCGACATCGTCTCACGCGATCGCGGGAGCAAGACGAACAACGGATACGTCACCGCGCGCGAGCACCGACGTCGCGCAGCCGTACGGATTTCTCTTTCTGCGAAGCCGCTTGAAGAAGGAGCGGCCTTCGATGTCGGCCAACTCGGTGACGCTCGGTAGACCTTGGCACCCGTTCGCCAACCCGCGAGCCGTGGCGAGCGTCGCTTTCATCGACTGCTGGATGGACGACCACATCGGCGAGCACGGGTGGGATCGCATGTCGTCGGTCGATTCCACCGGCACGCGCGTGTGGTACGAGCCCGCGTCGGCGCGCTTCGCCGAACATGGAACGAAGGGGCCGGGCGCCGTTCAGAGTGAGACGCGGCGCGTGCTGAGCGACCGCCGACGCCGCGCGCTACACGGCGAGCGCCGTGCTTTCCGGCTGGACCCCGATGGTGGGACAAACGAGCACGCCCTAGCGCGATGCGCATTCGGTTCGTCGCGCTCGCTGTCGCCGCGATCGTCGGCGCGATCGCCGAGCCGACCGTCGACGTGTATCTCGTCGGCGACTCGACGATGGCGGACAAGCCGACGCCGGAGACGAATCCGGAGCGCGGCTGGGGTCAACTGCTCCCCAATTTCTTCGACGAGCATGTGGCGATCCACAACCACGCGGTGAACGGCCGCAGCACGAAGTCGTTCATCGACGAGGGAAAGTGGAGCGCGGTCGAGCGCGCGCTCAAGCCTGGCGACTACGTCTTCATTCAGTTCGGCCACAACGACGAGAAGGTCGAAGACTCCGCGCGCTACGCCGCTCCGTACACGGCGTATCGAAAGAATCTCGAACGCTTCGTCACGCGAGACGCGCGCCAAAGGCGCCACGCCGGTTCTGTTCACGCCGATCGTGCGGCGGAAGTTCAATGCGCAGGGCACGCTCGAGGACACGCACGGCGCGTATCCACTGGTGGTGCGCGAGGTGGCGCGCGACCTCAACGTCGCCTTCATCGATCTCCAGACGCTGACCGAGGACCTCGTTCGCGGCGCGGGGCCTGAAGGATCGAAGAAGCTGTACGTCTGGGTCGCGCCCGGCGAATCGAGCATGTACCCCGAGGGCCGCACAGGACGACACGCATCTCTCCGTGGTCGGCGCGACGCGTGTCGCCCACCTTGCCGCGGCGGCGATCGCGCACAGCGGCCTTCCGCTCCGCCAATTCGTGCGCAACGTCGACACGGCATCGCATGGCAGCGACGAGATCCCGCTCTGGCCGAAGGGCGCGCCCGGCGCGCTCGGCTCGTCGCCCGACGATCAGCCCGCGATCACGCCGTTCATCGCGCCGAAAGCCACCGCGACAGGTGCGGCGATGCTCGTCTTTCCCGGCGGCGGCTACGAGCACCTCGCGTGGGACAAAGAAGGAACGAACGTCGCGCGGTGGCTGAACACGCTCGGCGTATCGGCGTTCGTCGTCCGCTACCGGCTCGGCCCGCGCTACCACCATCCGACGATGCTCACCGACGCTCGCCGGGCGGTACGCGTCGTACGTGCCCGCGCACACGACTGGGGCATCGATTCGTCCAAGATCGGCGTCATAGGCTTCTCGGCGGGCGGACACATGGCCTCGACCGCCGCCACGCAATGGACGGCAGGCGACCCGACGAGCACCGACGCCGTCGAGCGCACGTCGTCGCGTCCCGACCTCGCGATTCTCGTCTATCCCGTCATCACGATGACCGCGCAGTACGCACACCCGGGTTCACGCCGCAACCTCATCGGCGAGCACCCGGACGATCAGCTCGTCCGCGCCACGTCGAGCGAAATGCACGTTACCCGAGAAGCCCGCCGACCGTTCATCGTCGCCACGAGCGACGACGCGACGGTCCCCGTGCAGAATTCTCTCATGTTCTACGACGCGCTGCGCGCTGCCGGAGTGCCGGCCGAGCTGCACATCCTCGAAACGGGGCGCCACGGGTTCGGCCTGGCCCAAGGCGAGCCCGCGTTGACCGTGTGGGTGACCGCGTGCGAAGCGTGGCTGCGGTGGAGAGGGTGGGGAAGATAGCGAGGGCGCACCGCTGGCGTTCCCGCCTCGATCACCTCCACCGGGATCACGGCGGGTGACCCGAGCCCTGCCATGAGCAAGAGCTCGAGCTGTGAGCCAAACTACGACACGCGCGCTTATTGCTTACGGCTCCCGCTCATGCTCTACTCGAGGCCGGGCTCGCTCGCGAATCCGCGATCCAAGCCCTTACTCCGAGACTCAAGCGACTGGTGGCACCTACACGCGTTTGGGTGCCCCGCCCGTCTTCCTATTTGCCAGGTTCTGCGAGAGGTGGATTCGTGGATATCTGACCGGGACGGATTCCCAAGGGCCAGCCTACCGATGCGTGTAGATATACTCCGACGACAGCTGCAAGAATCTGACGTAGTATTGAGGTGAGTAGTCAAAATGCCGGTAAACGTGATGGCCGCTGACAGTTGCCCCATCACCGCCGGCGAACACAAGGCCATCGAACGTGACCGGCACGTTGCCATCGATGTTTCCGATCGAGTCGTTAGCCGCGAAAACAGGTGATCCGCTGTCGCCCTGCTCAGTCCCCGCGCCTACGACCACGGCGTGGGTGACCCAGTAGCCTGCGTCGGTCGCGACATCGGTGCTGGCATTAGAGATTTGCCCTTCGGTCCAGCCGGTGGTTTGACCGATTTTACTCATCCACTGCCCGACGACCTCGCCCCCGGGAGTAAAATCTGCCGCAACCATGAACGGACCATCTGCCGTTCCATAGTTGGATGAAGGATCAAAGGCTTGCGGATCGCCATACGTTCCGCTCCAGTACGCCGGCGCGAAAGCCGGCCCGCTGCTTCCTTGGGCGATGCCACCGTAGTAGAACGGGAATGAGGGATTCAGCTTGGCCAGGGCAGCATCTGCGTGTACGCACGTGCCGTGTGAGCACGCGTACGTCCCGTGACCTCCGTCCACGATTGTTCCGATCATGTGGATGTTGCTCGATCGGTCCGCCAGGCCGACTGAGTCCCCATTCGAGCCGGCACAGTGACCCGCCATGAGGAGTCCCGGCACGCTATCAGGGAGGTATCTCACGGGCAGCCCGATGGAACAAAAGGTGCCGTTGGTCCAGAGCTGAACGCCACCAACGAGCGGGGTGAGCGTGTCTCGGAGGTACCTCGTCGCACTCAAGAAAATATCCCTTGGCTGTTGGACTACCGCTAGGGCCGTGACGGGAACACCGGAAGCGGTCACGGTGTCGCGCAAACGCTCAATAGTCGCCGGGTCAACAACGCCTACACGGATCGAGTTGGCGGTTTCGTCGATCGCGATCGAGCTGATAACTAAGTTCATGCCGCGGATCGCCGTTGAGGCGGCCTCTCCGTAGTTCAGCAGTTCCTGATAGTCGTAGCGCCCGACGCGAAACAGGATGGTCGCGGCATGATCCGCGGGCGGCAGCGTTACTGGGCGATGTGAGCGTCCTATAAAGCCGGCGAACACCGACTGGGCGACAGCCTTTTGGCCCGCGGTGTCCTTTAGGACCACAACCAAGTCCCCATCCCCATTGTAGTACATCCCGCCAAATCCGGGCACTGAGCGCGCGAATTGCGCCCACCGTTCAGAATGACCCGAGCCTTGCGGGTTTGGCGGCGGAGAAAGGGCTGCTCGCCGAGCGCTTGTCTTGGGGCCCGCGACCGGCTCAGAACACCCGCCAATGACGCCGACAATGACAAGCGCCAGGCCCAGTGACATAACGCGCAAGTCTCTCATGAGTTCTCTCCAAACGGAGTTTGTACCTACGGCTCGATTTCGACCTGTCCGGCCGCGAGCTGTTGCGGCGTGCCGTTTGGCGCCAGCGCTACGGCAACGAAATACTTACCTGGAGCGACGCCAGCTGCGAGAATTGATGGCACGTCATACGAGCCTACCAACGCGGCACTGTCATTTCCCGCAATCGTCAGTTTGGTGAGCGAGGTGAGGCAGCCAGTTGTAACGACCCCGCTGTCAAAAACCGGATTGCCCGCGAGCGCCGCCGACTCGAACAGTCGGACGAACGCCCAGCAGCCTCCGTACTCGACTTGCTCGGATGCCGTTGAGGCATTCGTGAGGCGAACCGTGAACACCAACCTGTGGCCGGCGTCCGTACTCACTATTGACGCTGCGGACAGCGTGAATGGGCCGGAAATGGTCAATGGTGTCAACGGCATGGCGCCGGCCGGATCAGTCGAAGACGAGCACCGCCAAGCTCCTAGCCCACACACAAGAAGCAGCAGGTTACGTGCGATCTGGCCTCGAAGGGCCAAGGGCGACGAAGGACGACGCAAACGAGAAAGTCGCATACACACACTCCATGGCGGATTGATCGGTCGCTACCCAAGCGCGCGGGCCCCAGATCGAGGCGCGCACGCTTGGACCGTCGACCTGCTATTCGTGAGGAGACATACCCATCACGACGTTCGCACCCGTGGCGCCAGCCGTCGAACTGGCGGGGCAAACTCGGATCGGCGCTTCCCCGCTACAACGCGGAGATTCAAGCGCGACTGGTTCGCGCCCAGAATGCGCGGAGGATTGTCGGGTGTCAATAGATTCTAGAGAGAATAATCTCAGTGGTCTTGCTCGCACCAAGGCATATCACGCTGCTCCGAAGGAGCGCCACACTCGGCGCGGCTGCCGCGATGCGGCACAAATGTGGTTGAACGTTGACATTTAACATTGCCAAACCGGGATTCGTCGAGTCGTCCGGAGGTTTCCCGGGCGTGCTGCACGCGCAGCCGGCCTTCCGCGAGCCCGGGAGCGTGGCGAACTGATCAGCCGCGGGGTAAGTGCGAAGATCTCGTCTTCCAGTGTTCGGCCGTCGGGCTTCCAATCTCGGCCTCGTTCGCCAAGAGGCGGCGGCAATATCGGGTTCTTCCGGGAATTCCGGGATTTCGACGTGACAGCGGCCTGAAGTCGTCGCATGCTCTAGTCCTCAGGAGGAGCTATGGCGCGCGACGACTTTCTGGCCGTGGTGGAGTCCCTCGGGGGCTGGGACGGGTTCGAGATCGCCCGGTGGACGACGGAGGAGGCCCTCGAGCCCGATGCGTTCGGCCTGCCCGCGCAGCGACTCATCATCGAGCTCCAGCCACGGGCCGATGCGGTGAAGCGCTGTAGTCAGTGTGGCAGGCCGGTCGACGCAGTGCACGATGTCACCGTGCGGCGCGTGCGCGAGCTGCCACTCATGGGCTTTGATCTCTGGCTGGTCTTTCCGCACGCGCGGCTCCAGTGCCCCCGCTGCGGCCCGATGAGCGAGCAACTCCCGTGGCTCGATCGGTATCAGCGAATGACCAAGCGCTTGGCCGAGACGATCGCCCGGCTCGCGCAGCGCTTCTCCGTCAGCGATGTCGCGACGCTCTTTCACGTGGGCTGGGATACCGTGAAGCAGATTCATGTGCGCGCACTCGCGACGTGGCTCGGGCCGCTCGAGACGAGCGATTTGTCGAGCGTGCGGCGCATTGCGATCGACGAGTTTGCGCTCCACAAAGGGCAGCGGTATGCGACGCTCGTCGTCGACGTCGCGACCAAGCGGGTCGTGTGGGTAGCGCGCGGGCGCACGGCAGACGCCCTCGACGGATTCTTCGCCGCCCTCGGCCCGGCGGGTTGCGCGCGGATCGAGGCGGTGGTCCTCGATCTCGCGATTCCCTACGTCGTCGCCGTGCAGCGCCACTGTCCCCAGGCCCAGATCGTCTACGATCTCTTTCACGCGCTGCAGCGCTACACGGCGCAAGTGCTCGATCCGGTGCGCTATGCGGAAGCCAATCGCATTGCCCGGCCGAATCGGCACGTGCAGCGCTCACAAATCGAACGGCTCCGTCGGCATCTCACGGGGAAAGGCGTGCGATGGCTGCTCCTCCGCGCGCGGCCCAATCTCCGCGGGCCCCGCGAGCGCGTGCGGCTCAAGGAACTCCTCGCGGCCAATCGCGCGCTGTTTGTCGTCTATGTCCTGAAAGAAGACCTCCGGCAGCTCTGGCGCTATCGTCGTCGCGCCGCCGCACGCCGCGCCTGGGCCCACTGGTACGCCCGGGCCTGTGAGAGCGGCATCCCGCTCCTCGTGCGCTTTGCGCAGCGGCTCGCGCTCTCCGCGGAGTACATCCTCAACCATGCGCGCTATCCCCTTCACACCAGTCTGCTCGAGGGGATCAACAACAAGATCAAAGTGATGAAGCGGATGGCGTACGGGTATCGCGACGACGACTACTTCTTCCTGAAAATCCGCGCCGCGTTTCCCGGAATTCCCTGAAGAACCCAATATCGCACTCCAGCCACCGCGCATCACGGCGGCCTGCTCGGCGGGCTGGCTGCCCACGACGGCCTCGGTGAGCCAATGAACGCCGCGCTCTCCGAGTGCATGCCGATGCTCAGAAAAGCCGCCGCCCCGTAGCGCCTCGTGCGGCTAGGAACCGACAGTCGGACGCTCCAAGTTGACGTTCCGGGTTCCGCTGTCGGTGAGCATCGCCGCCGTTGGCGCGCCCGGCCGCAAGACATCGCCTCGAGCTGGAGCCGCGAGGCAGACTTTGGCACTCGCGCTCCGGATCGAGCCTATTGCTCAAAGCTCCTGCTCATGCCCCCGCTCAAGGCAGGGCTCGATTCCGAATCCGCGATCTAAGCCTCAGTGCGAGCACTCAAACGACTGCTCGCACTACCACCCCGGATTCTGATGCCCCGCCAGCGCCGGATTCAGATCGATCGCCCGCTGCGGAATCGGCATCAACTTGTACTTGTCCGGGATCGGCCCGTTGTTCGCCTTCGGGAACTTGCTCGTTTTCGAATTCGCGTGTGCCATGCTCGCCTCGATCCGCGCCTTGGCCCACGCCCAATTGCGCTGGCTGTCGAAGTACCCGTTCGGCCCTTCGAGCGACAACTCCCACCGGCGTTCGTTGAACACGGAATCGCGGAACAGGTCGTGGCTCAGCCCCGGCGTCATCGCCGGAATGCCGGCGCGCGTGCGGATCTGGTTGACCGCCGTGTATGCCTCGGCGCCCGGACCCCCGTTCACCTCGTTCGACGCCTCGGCGATCATCAACAACACTTCGGCGTAGCGAAGCACGATGTAGTTCGGCTCCTCGGCGCCCGTACCCGTCATCAGAATGTCGAGAAACTTGCGCGGGAACGGCGTCTCGCTCGCGTATGGCTGCGAGGCGGTCTTGGTCTCGTCCCACGTCACGACCGTGCCGTTCTTGTTCCACGAGAAGATGAACGTGCCGTCGCGGCGCTTGTCGTCGGCGCGGAACGTGTGGAACCAGATGCTCTCGGCCTCGAACGAGCCGTTGGTCGACGCCCCGAGGAAGGGCGCCGTATTCGTGGGCGCCATGTGCGACGAGATACGGCCGCCGAGGCCCGACGCGCGAATGCACTCGATGTCGAAGATCACTTCGCTGTTCCGCTCGTTCACCGTGCCGCCGAAGAAGTCGAACAGCGTCTTGTAGTCGGCCACGAGCGAATAGTCGCCGTCGGACTGCACCTGCTTGGCGTAGGTGAGAGCGTTCTGCCAATCGGCCGCCGTGCCGACGCCCGTGCCCGCGCGCTGCAGATACATCTTGGCGAGCAGCGTCTTGGCGGCGCCCTTCGACGCGCGCCCGACGTCCGCCGCCGTGTACGTCTTGGCCGACGGCAGCGACGCGATCGCGTCCTTCAAGTCCTGCTCGACCAGCGCGTAGACTTCCTGCGCCGTGTTGCGCGGAATCGCCAGGCTGTCGAGCCCCTGCGTCGCGTGGATCTTGATCGGCACGCCGCCGAACATGCGGACGAGGTTGAAGTAGTGCGTCGCGCGCAGGAATTTCGCCTCGCCGATGATGCGCGAGCGGAGCGCCGTGTCCATGTCGATCTTCGCCACGTTCTCGATCACCGAGTTGGCGCGGTTGATCGCGTCGTACGCCGACGCCCACACCGACGCTACGTAGGCGTGGCTGACCGGTATCGCGTAGACGTCTGGCTGGCTGCGTTCGTTGGTGGCCGAGAGCCGCGACGTCCACATCTCCGTCGGATGCTCGACGAGCATGACGAAGTTGCGCCCATAATAGTTGTCGCCGGTGCTGTTGATGAAATCGGCGTAAACGCCGTTGATCGCGGCGAGCGCGTCGCCGGAGTTCCGGTAGAAATTCGTCGGGCCGATGAAGTCGAACGGCTTCTCCGTCAGAAACGCCTTGTCGTTGCACGCCAGAGCCGCGGCCAGCAGGCCGAGCGCGCCGACAGTCTTCATTCGATTGCGCATTGGTCTGTGTCCTCGGTCAGTAAGCGATATTGACGCCGATCGTGACGCCCTTCGCCAGCGGATACTGCCCGACGTCGACGCCGCGGTTCACGTTGCCGATTCCCAAGCTGCTAACGTCCGGATTGAACCCGCTGTAGTGCGTCCACGTGACCAGGTTCGTCCCGGTGATGTACGCCCGCGTGTTCGACAGGCCGTAGCGCGACAGAAACCGCTCGGGCACCTGCACGTCGAGCGTGACACTGCGAAGTCGCAGATAGGACCCGTCCTCGAGCAGGTCGCTCGTGATGTCCGATCCCGTCGTGCCCGGCGTGAAGTTGATGCGTGGGAATTCGGCGCCGGTATTGGCCGCCGTCCACGCGTCGAAGTAGCGGTCGGACATGATGTTCGTCCCCGGGCTGCCCTGAATCAGGCGCACGTCGTTCAGGTTCAGGATCTTGTTGCCGTAGGTCGCGTCCATCAGCCCGCTGAGGCGGAAGCGGCCGAGCGTGAACTGGTTCTGCCAGCCGGCCGTGAACTTGGGATTGGGATCGCCGATGATCGTGCGGTCGTCCGGCGAGATCGCGCCGTCAGGGCCCGTCGGTTGTCCGTTGACCGGAGCGCCGGCGCGGTCGACGATGATCGCGTCGCCAGGATGCCAGCTCGTGCCGCTCAGCGGCTTCACCTTCGCGGTGTATGCCGCGGCGGCGGCCGAATCTCGCAGGATTCCGTTCGTCTGGTATCCGTAGAAGACGCCCAGCGACTGCCCGACTTGGATCAGCGAGCCGAGCAGCTTGAGGTCGCTGTTCACGCTGCCGGCGAAGATCGACTGCACGCCGCCGAGGTCGAGCACCCGGTTCTTGTTGTGGGAGTAGTTGAACGTGGTCGTCCATCCGAGCGGCCGCGTGCGACCGTCGAGCAGCGTCAGCGTCACGCCGAGCTCGTACCCGTTGTTGCTCACTGAGCCGACGTTCTGGAGCGCCGTGCCGAACCCGCTCTCGAACGGCAGATTGACCGCCAGCAGCAGGTCGCTGGTGGTCTTTCTATAGATGTCGCCGGTGAGGCTCACTCGGCCACCGTACAGCCCGAGGTCGACACCGTAGTCGGTCTGGCGCGTCGTCTCCCAGCCGAGATTCGGATTGCCGACCGAAGCCGGGTAGTAACCCGGCACCACGGCTCCGCCGAACGTGTACTGCTGCGACAGCAGGTGGGCCATCGATTGGTACGGCTGGATTGATGGATTACCTGCAAGCCCTGTTGACGCGCGGAACTTGAGCAGCTCGACCGCCGGGAACTTCTGCATGAAGGGCTCGTCCGACACGCGCCACCCGAATGCCGCCGACGGGAAGAAGCCCCACTGGTGATCAGCTCCGAAGCGCGACGAGCCGTCCTCTCGGCCGGTGACCGTGAACAGGTATCGGTTGGCGAGCGTGTAGTTGATGCGTCCGAGGTACGACGCCAGCGTCCAGCGCGTGTGGCCCGAGCCAACCTGCGGGCCGCCGGTCTGGGTGCCGGCGGCCATATTCTCGAACACGTCGATGTCGCTGACGAAGTTGCTGTTCTGGATCGTGCTGAACACGAGATCGTTCTGCTGCCGCGAGTATCCCGCCACCGCGTTGATCTGCTGGTTCGCGTTGAACGAGCGGTCGTACGAGAGCGTGTTCTCGTTGAGGAAATTCGTGTTCTCGGTACGCCCGCGCTTCGCGTAGCCGTTCGTCTGCGATCCCTGTAGCGTCGTGCGCGGGAAGTACGTGTCGCGCGACCGGTTCGAAATGTCGCCGCCGAGGCTCGAGCGGATCTTGAGTCCGTCGGCGAGCTGGAATTCGCCGAATGCGTTCGCGAGCACGCGGGTGTCGCCCAGCTTGTCGGTCACGTCGGCGGCCATCGACACCGGATTCGGGATGTTCGTCGGCTGAAGGACGCTGGCCGGGTTGTTCTGCGCCATCAGCGTATACGCGCCGTTCGGCTGGCGCACCGGGAGGATCGGGTAATAGTCGATCGCGGCGCCCACCGCTCCCGCACCCGCGTTGAGCGAGCCGTCCGTCGGAACCGAGTTCGTATTCACGCGGCTCACGGTGACCGTGCTCGCCACGCGCGCGCGGCTTCCGATGTCCTGATCGAGGTTGCCGCGCAGCGAAATGCGCTTGAACGCCGAGTTGATGACGACGCCCTGCTGCTGGAAGACGCCGCCGGAGAGCGCGTAGTGGGTCGCGTTCGCGCCGGCGTTCCCGCCGGTCACGCCAAGCTGGAGGTTGGCGACCGGCGCACTGCGGAAGATGAGCGACTGCCAGTCGGTGTTCGGCAGTGTGTCCGGGTTGGTGAAGACGACACCCGTCTGGTTGTTCACCGACCAGTCGTTGACGAACTTCGCGAAGCCGGCCGCGTCGAGCAGATGGTAGCGGTGCGCTACGCTCTGGCTGCCGCTGTACGTGTCGAGCGTGAACACCGGGCGCGCGGTCTGCCCGTGCTTGGTCGTGATGATGATGACGCCGTTCGCGCCGCGCGCGCCGTAGATCGACGTCGCCGACGCGTCCTTCAGAATCTCGATCGACTCGATGTCGGCCGGGTTGATGGCGGCCAGCGGGTTCGACGGAACCGTCGTCGCCGCGTCACGACCGCCGTCGCTCGGGTTCTGCAGATCGGCGTTGTTCTCGATCGGGAAGCCGTCGATGACGTAGAGCGGCTCGTTGTTGCCCGTGACCGACGACCCGCCTCGGATCCGAATGGAAAGCGCCCCGCCGGGCGCGGACGACGCCTGCGTCACCGAGACCCCGGCCGCCGCGCCTTGCAGCGCCTGTTCGAGCGAGAGCGTCGGCGTCTGCTCGGCGTTTGGCGTCACCGTCGCGACGGAGCCCGTAAGGTCCGACCGCCGCTGCGCGCCGTAGCCGACGACGACCATCTGGTCGAGCGTGACGGACGCCGCGGAGAGCGCGATGTTGAGCGTCACCGTTTGGCCGGCGGCGACGGTCACCTGCTGCTCGACCGGCGCGTACCCGATGCGCGCGGCCTTGACCCGGTGCGTGCCGGCAGGCACGTCATTTATCGTGTACCGACCCTCGGCGCCGGTTCGCCCACCGAGCTGCGTTCCGTTGATGGTCACGGAGACGTTGGCGATGGGCGCGCCGGCGGTGCGGTCGGTGATCAGGCCGACGATCCGGCCGGCCTGAGCGGAGGCGCTAGCGGGGGGGGTGGCCGCAAGAAGAGCGGGGAGGAGCAGCGCGAGACGGGAGAGGAGTCTCGTCGAGAGCATGCGGCGTTCTCCTTCGGAATGGGTCGGAACTGCCTTTTGTTCTTTATACGAACAAAAGAGCTCGAGAAACGCGAGCCGAAGCTCGCGATCGCACTGACGACCGAACGTCCTGCCACTCGGAAAAGCGGGGAAAAACACTCACCTAACAACGTGGCCAGCGCTACGATTCGTCACATCCGGCACGCGCCGGCGGCCACGCCCGCGATATTGTTCGCGCAACGAACATTCGCGACCCCCTAACCTGTGCATCCGTGGCCGATCGCGCCAGAGGCAACGCGTGAAGATGACCCTACGGTGGTTCGGGCCGACCGATCCGATACCTCTGGCTTACATCCGCCAGATCCCGGGGGTCACCGGCGTGGTCAGCGCCATATACGACACTCCCGCCGGCGACGCCTGGCCTCGCAGCTCGGTCGAGAAACTCGCCGAGCAGGTCGACGCGGCCGGCCTGTCGCTCGCCGTCATCGAAAGCATCCCCGTCCACGAGGACATCAAGCTCGGACGCCCGTCGCGCGACCGGCTCGTAGACGCCTGGTGCGAGAGCCTCGCCCATGTCGGCGCGATCGGCGTGCCGGTCGTCTGTTACAACTTCATGCCCGTCTTCGACTGGATGCGCAGCAACCTCGCGATGCGCCTCCCGGACGGTTCGACGGCCCTCGCCTTCGACGACGGCGAGCTCGCCCAGGTCGACCTCTCAAAGGGGACGCGCGATCTGCCCGGTTGGGCTGCCGCCTATGACGCCGCGGAGCTTCGCGCGCTCGTCGACGCTTACCGGCCGGTGACCGCCGAGCGGCTGTGGGAGAACCTGGCCTATTTCCTCGAGCGCGTCGTTCCCGCCGCCGAAAGCGCCGGCATCCGCCTCGCGATCCACCCCGACGACCCGCCGTGGAGCATCTTCGGCCTGCCGCGCATCATGACGAGCGGCGCCGCGCTCGAGCGGCTCGTGAAGCTCGTCGATCGCCCAGCCAACGGCGTGACGGTCTGCACCGGGTCGCTCGGCGCCGATCCGAACAACGACCTTCCGGCCATCCTCCGGCGTCTCGGTGGATTGGGGGGGGGCGGCCAGGGGACAGGCGGTGGAGGGCGGATCCACTTCATGCACTGCCGCAACGTGAAGCGCACCGGCGAACGGCGCTTTCACGAAAGTCCGCACCCGTCGGCGTTCGGCGTCGTCGACATGCTCGAGGTGATGCGCGCGCTCCACGAGGTCGGCTACACGGGCCCGATGCGCCCCGACCACGGACGAATGATCTGGGGCGAGACCGGGCCGTCCGGGGTACGGCCTCTACGATCGAGCGCTCGGGGCGATGTACCTCCAGGGGCTGTGGGAGGCGGTCAGCGCTTCGTAAGTGAACGTGCCGCGGGGGGCGGCGAATCGTCTACCAGACGGGGATCGCGGATGCGGAGACGAGCCCGGCTTCGAGCCTGAGCCTGAGCAGGAGCCATGAGCTACGGCATCTCCAAAGGCGCGCCGAGGGTTGGCGCGCCTTAACGATTTCGGGCCCGGATGCCGAAACTCTGAAGGCGATTTCCCTCTTTCCGACGACGAATGGCCGCACCGCAACTCACACAAGACCGGCTGGGCGACATGCTCGTGCGCGAGGGGATGATCACGCGCGAGCAATTGTCCAAGGCGTTGGCGGAGCAGAAGCAGAGCGGGCACCGGCTCGGCTACACGCTCGTCAAGATGGCCATCCTGCCCGAGATCGACCTCACGAAAGTGCTGGCGAAGCAGCATCGCATGCCGGCCGTCGATCTGTCGCGATTCGAGGTCGATCCGAAGATCGCGAAGATGATCCCGGCGGAGCTGGCGCAGAAGCATCTCGTGCATGCCGCTCAAGCGCGAGGGCCGCACGCTGACCGTCGCGATCGCCGACCCCTCGAACCTCGTCGTGCTCGAGGACATCAAGTTCATCACGCGGTGCGACATCTTCCCGGTCGTCGCCGGCGAGTACACGCTGGCGACGATGGTCGAGAAGGTCTTCGGCTCGACGGACGACCAGCAGATGGCGTCGTTGATGGACACCATCACCGAGCTCGAAGGCATCAACGACGTCGAG
Organism: uncultured Gemmatimonadaceae bacterium; assembly: GCA_963736315.1. Classification (GTDB taxonomy): domain Bacteria; phylum Gemmatimonadota; class Gemmatimonadetes; order Gemmatimonadales; family Gemmatimonadaceae; genus JAQBQB01. The sequence goes on from CAVTOB010000003.1 coordinate 2,585,372, forward strand.
GTGCTGGAGGACCAGGAAGACGACGTCTCGCAGGCGGCGCTCCAGGCGCAGATGGAGGACGCGCCGGTCGTCAAGCTGATCAACGCGATCCTCACCGACGCCGTGAAGCGCGGCGCGTCGGACATTCACTTCGAGTGCTTCGAGCACGAGATCCGGGTGCGCTATCGCATCGACGGCGCGCTCCAGGAAGTCATGAAGCCGCCGCTGAAGCTGCAGGCGGCGCTCATCTCGCGATTCAAGATCATGGCGCAGCTGAACATCGCCGAGCGGCGCGTGCCGCAGGACGGCCGCATCAAGCTGAAGATCGGCAACACGCGTCATCGACTACCGCGTGTCGACGCTGCCGACGCTGTTCGGCGAGAAAGATCGTGCTGCGAATTCTCGACAAGGGCAACCTGACGTTCGACCTCTCGACGTTCGGCATCGAGCCGCGCGCCGAGGCGGACCTCATGGAGGCGATCTCGAACCCGTACGGCATGGTGCTCGTCACCGGCCCGACGGGTTCCGGCAAGACGACGACGCTCTACTCGGCGCTGTCGAAGGTCAACCAGATCGACGTCAACATCATGACCGCCGAGGATCCCGTCGAGTACAACCTCTTCGGCATCAACCAGGTGCTGGTGCGCACCGACATCGGGATGACGTTCGCCGCCGCGCTCAAGGCGTTCCTGCGGCAGGACCCGAACATCATCATGGTCGGTGAGATTCGAGATCTCGAAACGGGCGGCATCGCCATCAAGGCGGCGCTCACCGGCCACATGGTGCTCTCGACGCTGCACACGAACTCGGCGCCGGAAACGGTGACGCGTCTGTTGGACATGGGCCTCGAGCCGTTCAACGTGGCGTCGGCCGTGAACCTCGTCCTGGCCCAGCGGCTCGTGCGGCGCATCTGCCCCAACTGCCGCACGCAGTACCAGCCGAGCCCCGAGGAGTACGCGGCCGCTCAAGGTCAAGCCGACGACGCCGCTGCGCGAACTGCGGTTCACCGAAGAGGCGCTCATCAACGCCAAGGCGAAGGCGACCAAGGAAGCCGCGCCCTTCCTCGCCACGCTGAGCCTCGACACGACGTTCGGCGAGTTGGGCTTCTTCAAGGGAAAAGGCTGCGACACCTGTGCCGGCACCGGGCTCAAAGGGCGCCAGGGCGTCTACGAGGTCATGACGATGACGCCGCACCTCCGCAAGCTCGTCATGCAGAACGTCGGCGCCGCGGAGATTCGCGAGGGGGCCATCGAAGAGGGCATGCTGACCCTGCGCATGGACGCGTGGCTCAAGGTGATGAAGGGAATCACCACCACGGAGCAGATGATCCGCGAAACGTCGGCGTAAACCGGTGGACCGGTGGACCGATAGACCGGCGGACCGGTAGATCGCCCCGATGAGAGAAATCTCACGCGTTTCGGATGGCGAACGGAAATGGCCGTGGGTGCGGGAATTCGCCTACACTTCCGGCGCGCCGAGACCGAAACTTGTGATCGAGGGCTCCAGGCGCCGATTCGGCGCCGACGTGCCCGGCGTCGAAATCCGGCGCCGGGTACGGGGTCCCCGCGCATGACCGAACCGATCCGTTCGTCGTCCTCCTAGGATGGGCACCGTAGCTGTGGAACGAATCGTTCCAGCTCGCGGCCGGAGCGTCCATCCCTCACCGCCTCAAGTGGTTATAGCCAGCCTTCGATGACCCCTCCGCCAGCTCCGTCGACTCCTTCGTCGTCCAGCAACCCTTCGGGCGTGAATCTCCGTCTGCTCCTCGAGGAGATGATCGATCGGAACGCGTCCGATCTGCACGTCACCGCGGGCGAGCGGCCGAAGCTCCGCATCGACGGCGACATCACCAACTCGAACATCGAGGTGGTGATGCAGCCGAAGGACACGCTGCAGCTCGCGTACTCGGTGCTCACCGAAAATCAGAAAAAGCGGTTCGAGATGGAGGACGAGCTCGATTTCTCGTTCGGCATCCAGAACCTGGCGCGCTTCCGCGGCAACTGCTTCAAGCAGCGCGGCTGCGTCTCGATGGTGATCCGGCAGATCCCGTTCAACATTCGCAGCTTCGAGGACCTCGGCCTCCCCAAAGTCATCGCCGACCTGTCGGATCGCCCGCGCGGCCTGATTCTCGTCACCGGCCCGACCGGTTCCGGGAAGTCGACGACGCTCGCCGCGATGATCGACAGGATCAACAAGTCCATGAAGGGCCACATGATCACGATCGAGGATCCGATCGAGTTCATTCACAAGCATCAGGCGTGCATCGTCAACCAGCGCGAGGTCGGCTCGGACACCAAGAGCTTCCAGGCCGCGCTCAAGTACGCGCTCCGTCAGGACCCGGACGTCGTGCTCATCGGCGAAATGCGCGACCTCGAGACGATCCAGGCCGGCCTGACGATCGCCGAGACGGGACACCTCGCGTTCGCGACGCTGCACACGAACAGCGCGGCCGAGGCGATGAACCGCATCATCGACGTCTTTCCGAGCCACCAGCAGTCGCAGGTGCGCGCCCAGCTCGCGTTCGTCGCTCGAGGGCATCATCACGCAGACGCTGCTGCCCAAGATCGGCGGCAAGGGGCGCGCGATGGCGGCGGAGATTCTCGTGGTCACGCCGGCGATTCGCGCGCTCATCCGCGACGACAAGATCCACCAGATCTACTCGATGATGCAGTCGGGCAAGAAGTACGGCATGCAGACGATGAACGACGCGTTGTACAACCTCTATATGAGCAAGACCGTTTCGCTGGACGAAGTGCTCCGCGCCAGTCACGACCAGGCCGAGATCATGCGCATGATCGGCATTTCGCCCGAGGGCGACACGCCGGGCAAACCGCAACAGACGGCGGCCGCGGGGGCGGGAAGAAGGTAGCGGACGCGTTGATTTGGTGACGCGGCTCACGACGGGCGGCCCGTAATCTTCCGGCCGCCCCGGTCGTCTTACAGAGAGCAGCTCACGCAGCCATCTCGAGGGATCGATGCCTCAATACACGTACACCGCGCGCGCCGTCAACGGCGAGCTCAAATCGGCGACGATCGACGCGCCGTCGCGCGACGACGTCATCAAACAGCTCCGGCAACTGAAGCTGAACGTCGTCAAGATCGACGAAGGGGCCGCGAATCGAAAGAAGCGCGGCGGGTCGATCAAGATGCGCGACGTCGTCATCTTCACGCGCCAGTTCTCGACGATGATCAACGCGGGTCTGCCGCTCGTCCAGGCGCTGGACATTCTGGCGAACCAGAGCGAGAACCCCGCGCTCAAGGACGTGACGCGGCAGGTCGTGTTCGACGTCGAGTCGGGCAACACGCTGGCCGACGCCATGCGCAAGCATCCGCAGGCGTTCAGCGATCTGTACGTGAACATGGTCGCGGCGGGTGAGGCGGGCGGTATTCTCGACACCATCCTCATGCGCCTCGCCGTCTTCATGGAAAAGAACGACGCCCTCGTCCGGAAGGTGAAGGGCGCCATGATCTACCCGGGCGTGATCATCACGGTGGCGGCGATCGCCATCACCGTGCTGCTCATCTTCGTGATCCCGACGTTCGAGACCATGTTCGCCAGCGTGAACCTCGCGCTGCCGCTGCCGACGCGAATCGTGATCGGCATCTCGCGCGGGCTGAAGAGCTACTGGTGGGCATCGTCCTCGGCGCCGCGATGGGCATCTACTTCGCGATCCGGAACTACTACCGGACGTCGGGCGGAAAGCTGAACATCGACAAGCTCCTGCTGAAGATGCCGGTGCTCGGCGACGTGCTCCGCAAGTCGGCCGTGTCGCGCTTCACGCGCACGCTCGGCACGCTGATCTCGTCGGGCGTGTCGATCCTCGACGGCCTCGAGATCACGGCCAAGACGTCGGGCAACCGCGTCATTCAGGACGCGATCATGGAATCGCGCTCGTCGATCGCCGGCGGGGACACGATCGCCGCGCCGCTCAAGAAGTCGGCGGTCTTTCCGCCGATGGTGATCTCGATGATCGCGGTCGGCGAGCAGACGGGCGGTCTGGACGAAATGCTCACCAAGATCGCCGACTTCTACGATGAAGAAGTGGACGCGGCGGTGTCGGGCCTTCTCGCGCTGATGGAACCGGTGATGATCGTGTTCCTCGGCGTGGTGGTGGGCGGCATGGTCGTCGCGATGTACCTCCCGATCTTCGACATGGTGAACGCGGCGGGCGCGTAGTCTCCCCGTCTCGTGGCCGAAGACCATGATGGAGCAGACGAAGGCCCGGGTCGAACGACCCGGGCCTTCGCGTTGCGCGGCCGAGCTTCTAGAATTCCGTAAACGCCCATCCTCGCCCACCGGATGACGGTTTATCGCGCGCTCGTGGCCCTCGCGGCGATTCTTCCGGGACTGGTCGCCTGGTGGACCGGTCGCCGCCTCGGGCGGTCGCTCCAGGACCCGGCACTCGCGGAGCTCCTGCTCGCCCGCCGCCAGCGCGTCGGCGCCATCACGGCCGTGTCGCTGAGTCTCATCCTGGTCCTCGGCGGCGATGATGCGTTCTGGGCCGTCCCGCTGCTGCTGGTTTCATTACCGGTCGGCGGATATCCACTTCGTCGCGCGCTGGGCACAGAAAGCGCCGGCGTCGTGCGGCATGTATGGCACCAAGTGAAGAGTATGGTCGGATCCATCGGGCTCTGGGCGCTGCTCGCATGGATGCCGCTGATCGTGCTCGCGATTCCTGAGAAGTACCGCCTCGCCTCGCTCGCCTTCGTGCCACTGCTCTGGGCGTGGGACCATTGGTCTTCCCGCATCTGGCTTCGCGTGAACGCCGCGCGTCCCTTCACGAGCGCCGAGATAGACCCTCGTGTCGCCGCGATCGCCGATCGCGCGGGCATGCGGCCGCCTCCGGCGCTCTACGTCATCGGCTCGCCCGGAACGCGCTGGGTGAACGCCGTGGCGCTGCCGTCGGTGCGACACCCGGCAATCGTGTTCGGAAACGCGCTCGTCGACCTGCTCGACCCCGATGAGGTCGCGGCGATCTACGCGCACGAGTTGTCGCACCTCGAGCAACACGGTCCGCGAACGATGCGGCGTTGGCACGCGATGACTCGCCTGCTCGTCGTGCTTGCGGTGGCGGTGCCGCTCGTCGCCGCGAAACTCGCCCCCGGCAACGAGTGGTTGATCCGATTCGTCTGGCCGGTGGTGGTTCTCATGTCGCTCGCGCTGCGCGGACGCGGCCACCAGCGGCGAGAAACCGAGAGTGACCTGCGCGCGGCGGCGTTGTGCGCCGACCCGGAGCTCGTCGCGCGCGCGCTGATCAAGGTCCACGTCCACGGACTCATTCCGCGCCGGTGGTCGGCGGACTTCGAGAGCCGCGCGAGCCATCCGAGTCTGGCGCGTCGAATACAAGCATTGCGCGGCACGACGGCGACTCCCGGCTCGGCGACGGCGCCGGTCATCCTGCCGACGGCTCGCGAAGGCACTGTGTTGGCGTTCGACGACGCGCGCGCCTATTGGTTCGACGGCGTGCCTCCCGACGCACCGCGCGACCTCGACGGGCTGCGCGCGCTGGCGTCGAGCGTGCGGTCGGTCGCGTGGCCGGAGCTGGTCGAGCTTCGCGTGACCGCCGCCGGCACGGAGCGCGCGCTGGTGGCCGCGCATCGCAACGGCGACAAGTGGAGCGTTCCCCTCGACTCGGCCCATGTCGCGGACGTTCAGCGCGCGCTGGACCGGGTCGACGTGAGACTGCATCGCGAATTGGGCAAGCGGCCGTTCCCGAGCGCGCGCGTGGTGGCCGCTCTCGTTCTCGTCACGATGGTGGGATCGACCGAGATCGGCGTTCTGATGATCGCGGCGTCGATCGCGGCGTTTCGCCCGAGCTTGGCGGCGCTCGCCGCGATGGGGACCATGGCGATCGGCACGGCGGCGGTCGACGTTGTGCGTGATTGGCCTCTGGATTTCGCCGGCGCGCTGCGGATCGCCCTTCTGGGCGTGCTCGGCGCGATCGGTCTCGCGCTGGCGTGGCGAGAGGCGGGGAGGGATCGCGCCGTCGCCGCGAAACGGCGCGAGCATCGCGTGGCCGCGAGGCCGGCGCTAGCCATTCTCGGGCTCTCGGCGTTGGTCCTGGGTCTCGCGCTGGGCGGCACGGCGGGTGACCTGCCGCTCGCACAGATCGCGCGCCTGCCGATGGCGCCCGCGTTAGGCGTGACGCTTCTCGGCTTCGGTTCGGCGCTGTTCGTCTGGGGAGGTCGTGTCGCGGTCGCGTCGGCGGGAGCGTCGATGTTCGCGGGCGCTCTCCTCGCCATCCCGTCCATCGTGTCCGCCGAAACACTCCACGCCTCGGCGACGTTGTCGCGCTCGACCGCGGACGCCAGTGAGCTCGCCCGCATCCCGGTTTCGACGAACGTCTTCTCGGTCGATCTCTCGCCGAAAGGCCGGTGGGTCGTCATTCGTCACTATGACAGTCCCGGGCGGCCGGACGCGAATCGCTACACGCTTCGGTCGGTCGACGGCGCGTCGCGCGAGTTGACCGGCGTCCAGCTCGCGTTCGCGGACGACGATCGCGTGTTGGTGCTGCGACGCGCGGGGGACTCGCTGGCGCTGCAGCTCGAGCGAGTCGATTCGGCGGTCGTGGCGTGGGCGGTGGCGCTGCCGCCGATGCTCGGACCGAGATTGCGGGCGTCGCCGCACGATCGCGTCTGGTCAATCATCGGACAGGACGACGAAGGTGACTCGTTGGTCGTCGTCAGGGGTCGCGTCGATTCCGCCGACGCCGTGATTCGCCATCTGAAGTCGAGTCCGACGCCGCTGGGCGCGGCCGCGATCTCCGCCGTGGGCGCGCGCCTCGTCGTATCCTCGTACGACGTCGCCAACCCTCGCGCCAATCCGTTCTCGATGCTCGCCATGATGGCACCGCGCGCAACGCTGTGGGAGATCTCTGATACCGGCCGAAGGCGGCTCGGCGAGATGCGAGGTTTTCCGCTGTGCGGCGACGCGGACGATGGCGCCGCCGCGTGTGTGGTCCGCCAGCAGCGTCAGAGCGAAGTGTGGACCCTCGCCGACACGGGGCCGCCGAAGATGGTCGGCCGGTTGTCGCTCGACGACGTGATGCGAGCCTCGCCGGGCCCGGGGCCGCGCGTGACCGCGATCGAGAGAAATGCCGCCATCATCGTCGATGCGGCGCGCGGCCGACTCACGCGTGTCCGCCTTCCGGCGGACTCCGGCTACGCCATCGAGGCGCACAGCGTACCCGGTCGCCTGGCCGTTCTGCGCCGCACGACCGAGGGGGCGGGGACCATCGTCCTATATCGGATTCCGTAGACAGCCGCGTCGAGCGCCAACCGTCGCCACGCAGGCGACGCGGCGCGGGGCATGCCAATCCTCCCCCGAGGAACAACGGAACGGATTGGCAGGATGCTTCAACAACTCTTGGCCTCGCGACCGGCGCAGTCCATCCGGTCACGATCGCTAGCCGCCAGCGCGGCCGCGCACGTCGCTCTGATAACTGCCGTGCTCGCGACGACCCGCGGCGGCAATTCGCACTCACACACGTGGAACCAGTTGCGTCAGGCAGCTTCCCCGGTGACTCAGGTGCGATATCTCACGACGATGCCGGCCGACGAGGCTGCGCCGAGGCGGTCGAAGGCAACTGAAAAACGACCCGCGCGCACACGGCGAAGTCCGGCGCGCGAGCGGCAGAGCGATGCCGTACCCGCGCGGCTCGCTTCCCTCAAGCAGTCGCTCGACTCCATGACTGGCCGCCTCGCCGAAATCCGTCCGGCGCTCGACGTCGCCGACGTCACGCGCGCTCTGGACGCCGACGAAGCGCGGTGGACCGTTGTCGCCGACTCCGAGTTCAACAAGGGAACGGGCCGAGTGAGCGACGGGCTCGCGTCGGCGCCGCCGATTGCGACGAACGGGATCTACACGCCCGATCTGGTCGACGAGCAAGTAACTCCTCGGCCCGGCAACCCGAAGCCGCGTTACCCGGAATCGCTCCGTGCGGCCGGCATCGAAGCCGCCGTCAACGTGCTGTTCGTCGTCGACACCACGGGCCGAGTCGAGGAGCCGAGCATCAAGTTCTCGAGCCACATCCACGAGTTGTTCATGGATGCGATTCGCGTATCGCTGCGGCGGGCTCGATTCTTTCCGGCGCGGCTTGCCGGCTCGGTGGTGCCTCAGATGGTGCAGCAGCAGTTTCGTTTCGAGCTGCGCGAACGATGACACGCTAGGCTTGGCTGCTTTTCGACGTGCCAAAACGCCGAGGAATCCTCGGCGTCTTGGCCCCTGCGCCACAGCGGTTACGGAATCGGGGTCTCCCCGTGCCATCGAAGTTGTGTGAATAGTGGCGGACGCCCCCAGCCGTCCCGAACCTGATCCTGAATCCCCGCTGACAGGCTTCCCGTAGGGATGCCCGATACGAGGCGCCGGCGAGACGCATCGGCGTCTTGCCGTAGCGGAGCGGACGTCATCGAGATCGCTCGACGCGGTTCAGGCCTGGCTTTCGCGCCCGGACCACCGACTATATCCTCCATCAGCGCGGACACTCGGAGCTGCCCATGTCGCTCGGAAGTTTCCTCAAGAAACAGTTCATCGACGTCATCGCATGGACTGAAGACGGCCCCGGAATTCTCCAGTATCGCTTTCCAATGCAGGACATGGAGATCCAGAACGGCGCGCAGCTCACGGTGCGCGAATCGCAGATGGGCGTGTTCGTGAACGAAGGTGTGTTCGCCGACATCTTCTCGCCGGGCCTCTACACGCTCAACACCAAGACCCTTCCGCTGCTCACCAATCTGCGGAATTGGGACAAGCTCTTTCAGTCGCCGTTCAAGTCCGACGTCTACTTCTACTCGACGCGGCAGCAGACGGGCCAGCGATGGGGCACGCCGATGCCGGTCACGATCCGCGACAAGGAGTTCGGCGCGGTGCGTCTGCGCGCGAACGGCATCTATTCCTACCACGTGACGGATCCCGCCGTCTTTCATCAGAAGGTCGCGGCGACGCAGGGGCTGTACACGACGGAGGAGCTCGAGCCCCACCTGCGCAACGTGATCGTCGGCAAGGTGTCCGACGCGTTCGGGCAGAGCGGGGTCGCCTTCCTCGACATGGCCGGCAACATCGACGAGCTGTCGACGGCGATGCGCGCGCAGGTCGGGCCGCTCTTCACCGACTTCGGGCTCACGCTCGACACGTTCCAGGTCGAAAGCCTCTCGCTGCCCGACGAGTTGCAGAAGCTGCTCGACCAGCGCATCGGCATGAACATGGTCGGCGACATGCGGCAGTACGCGCAATTCCAGGCCGCGCAGTCGATGCCTATCGCCGCGGCGAATCCGGGCGGCGGCGCCGGCGTCGGTGCTGGACTCGGCGCCGGCCTGGCGATGGGGAAGGCCATGGCCGACGCGATTTCGGGTGCCGTGTCGCCGGCGCCGAGCGCGACGCCATCCGCGGAAACCAAGTTCTGTTCCGAGTGCGGCAAGCCGATCGCGAAGAGCTCGAAGTTCTGCTCCGAGTGCGGCGCGAAGCAGGCGTGAGCGGCGTCGAGTGGGTCGTCGACGCGCGTGGATGTGATCCCTCGAAGCTGACCGATCGGGCTTCGTTGCAGAATCTGTTCGACGGCATCGTCGGCGACCTGTCGCTCAACGTCGTCGGCGAGCCGCTCTGGCACACGTTTCCGGGCGCGGGGGGCGTCACGGGGCTGTGCCTGCTCTCCGAGTCGCACCTCGCGGTTCACACGTTCCCGGAGCACGCGTCGCTATGCCTCAACGTGTTTTGTTGCCGTCCGCGCGGCGACTGGGACGTCGAGGCAACGCTCCGCCGCCACGTGGGCGCGAGTGACGTCGACGTCACGCGAATCGAGCGCACCTACGCCGAGTTGCCAGCCCCCCTCCGGTGAGTCAACGAACCGCGGCCTGCCCGAATTGCGGCGCTGAGATCACGTTCCGCTGGTCGGGAGCGGTTCAGACGTCGTGCCCGGCATGTCATTCGGTGCTGGTCCGTCACGACGTGGACCTCGAGCGGGTCGGCTCGGTCGGCGACGTGCCGCTCTCGATGTCGCGCATCCAGCTCGGCACGGAAGGGTCGTACAAGGGCAAACCGTTCGTCGTCGTCGGTCGAATCGTGTACGAGTACGAGCGCGGCCACTGGAGCGAGTGGCACGTCCGCGTCGGCGACGGCAACAGCGCGTGGCTGAGTGACGCGCAGACGGAATACGCGATCACGACACAGGTCGAGAATGCCGGCGCGCTGCCGGGACCGGGCACCTGCACGCCGGGGCAGCAGGTCACGGTCGCCGGCGCGCCCTACAGCGTGGCGGTCATCACACACGCCTTGTACTCGGGCGTCGAGGGCGAGCTGCCGTTCGAATACTGGGACAAGCTGCGCGTCGAATTCGTGGACCTCAAAGGTCCGGGCGACCGGTTCGCGACGATCGACTACAGCGATGCGGCGCCCGTGCTGTACACCGGCGAGTACGTCACGTTCGAGAGTCTACACCTCAAGAACCTTCGCGACGCCGCCGACGCCGCCGGGCCGCAACTCACGGGGGGGGGCGTCAAAGGGCTCAACTGCCCGCAGTGCGGCGCGGCGATCGAGCTCCGGAGCGGCCAGCTCGCGCAGACGGTCGTGTGCCCGTCGTGCACCGCCATTCTCGACGCGCGCGATCCGAATCTGGCCGTCTTGCAAAAAGCGCAAGACCGACTCAATCGCGCGCCGCCGGCGATCCCGCTCGGCACGACGGGAACGCTTGGGAGCGAGCGCTGGCAGGTCATCGGATTCCAGCTGCGCGGTGTGGTGGTCTCCGGCGTCACGTACTCCTGGCGCGAATATCTGCTCTGGAACGCCGAGCACGGCTTCCGCTACCTCACGGAGTACGACGGGCACTGGAACGACGTCGTCGTGCTCAAGGGAGCGCCGAAGGAGACGATGATCGCCGGCACGCCGCAGGCCGAATACAACGGGACGACCTTCAAGCACTTCCAGTCGGCGAGCGCCGAGACGTTTTTCGTGCTCGGCGAGTTTCCCTGGGAAGCACGGACGGGCGACAAGGTCGAGGACGCGGATTTCGTCGCGCCGCCGTACATGTTGTCGTCGGAGCGGACGCCCGACGAAGTCACCTGGTCGCTTGGCACCTACACGCCGCCGGAACGGATCGCCGAGGCGTTCAAGCTTTCGTCTCCGCTCCCCGCGCCGCGCGGCATCTTCGCCAATCAGCCCAATCCACGGTCGGGCGCGGCCGGCGCGATGAAGGGCACGTTTTTCCTGCTGGCGGCGGCATTGCTCGTGCTCGCCGTAACGCGATTCGTCACCGCGCGCAACCAGTCGGTGTTCACGCAGTCTTATGAGTATGCGACAAACGGCGATTCGGCCGCTTATGTGACGCCCGTCTTCGCGCTCGACGGCCACACGTCCAACGTCGAGCTGGACATCCGCACGAGCCTGTCGAACGCGTGGGCCTTCTACAACCTGGCGCTGCTCGACGAGAACGGCGGCCCCGGGTTCGAGTTCGGACGCGAGGTGTCGTACTACGCCGGCGTCGAGGACGGCGAGGCGTGGCACGAGGGATCGCCCGAAGACAAGGTCGTGCTCCCGGCGGTTCCGCCGGGGCGCTACTACCTTCGCGTCGCGCTGGACCGCGACGCCGGCGGGCAGCCGTTCTCGTATACGCTCGCGGTGAAGCGCGACGTGCCGCGCGTCTGGCCGTTTCTCGCCGCGCTCGTGTTGCTCGCGCTGCCGGTGCTGTTCGCGGCGTTCAGTTCGGTGAACTTCGAGTACAACCGGTGGCGCGAGAGCGACCACCCCTGGGTAACCACGTCGTCCGATTCGGACGACGACGACAGCGAGTGACGAAATGATCGGCAAGACGCTGTATTTGATCCTCGGCCTGGTCGTCCTCGCGGGCACGGCGGCGGCCGAGTGGCGAGGATGGGGAACGGCCAGTGTCACCGAGGTGAAAGACGTGCCGCGCACCGTGCGCAACAATCCGGGCTCCTATCGCCCGCACTACATGTACCTGGGCTCCTCCTTCCGGCGGGGAAAATGAAATGACCGTCTTCGACAATCTGGGTTCGAACTTCATGTCGGCCGTGGTCTTCGCGCTCCTCGGCGTCGTCCTGTTCGTCGTCGGCTTCATGATCTTCGACAAGATCACGCCGGGCAGTCTGTGGAAGGAGCTGCTCGAGGATCAGAACACGGCGCTGGGCGTCCTCATGGCGGGCGTGGCGATCGCCATCGCCATCATCATCGCGGCGGCGATTCATTGACCGTCGCGCTGTTCCTGTCGGTCCTGTTGATCGCGGCGTGCGGGCTCGTCTACGAGCTCGTCGCCAGCGCGCTCGCCAGCTATCTGCTCGGCGACAGCGTCTTCCAGTTCTCGACGGTCATCGGGGCGTATCTGTTCGCGATGGGGATCGGGAGCTGGATGTCGCGCTACATCGGGCGGGGGCTGGTCGCGCGATTCGTCACCATCGAGCTGATGGTCGGCGTGGTCGGCGGGTTCTCGTCGATGCTGCTGTTTCTCGCCTTCGCGTACACGTCGGCGTTTCGATTGACGCTCTACGCGATCGTCGTCGTGGTCGGCATTCTCGTCGGGCTCGAAGTGCCGCTCTTGATGCGGATCCTCCGCGACCGGTTCGATTTCAAGGACGTGATCGCGAACGTTCTCACGTTCGACTATCTCGGCGCGCTCGGCGCGTCGCTGGCGTTTCCGATCCTTCTCGTACCGCATCTGGGGCTGGTCCGGTCGGCGATTTTGTTCGGCATCGTCAACGCGGCGATCGCTCTCTGGTCCACCTTCCTGTTCGCGAAGGTTCTGCCGACGCGTCGCACTCTCCGCGCGGCGTCGGTGGCGGTGCTGGCGTTGCTCGGCGCGGGCATGGCCGCGGCGGGGAAGATCACGGATGAAGCCGAAGGAAACATCTACTCGGACGACGTCATCTTCGCGCGCGACACGCGGTACCAGCGCATCGTACTGACGGCGTGGAAGGACGACCTTCGCCTTTTCCTGAACTCACACCTTCAGTTCAGCTCGCGCGACGAGTATCGATACCACGAGGCGCTGGTGCATCCGGGGTTGTCCGCACTGCCGGGCGCCAGGCGCGTGCTCGTCTTGGGCGGTGGCGACGGCCTCGCGGTTCGCGAGATCCTGCGTCACACGAACGTGGAGCACGTGACACTGGTCGATCTCGATCCGGCGATGACCAAGCTGTTCTCGACGCATCCGCTGCTCACGGGCTTGAACGACCACGCGTTCGCCTCGCCGAAGGTGCGGGTCGTCAACGCCGACGCGTTCGTCTGGCTCGACGAGAACGCCGATTCGTTCGATTTCGCGGTGGTGGACTTTCCCGATCCGGACAACTACAGCATCGGCAAGCTGTACACGACGGCGTTCTACCGCTTGTTGGCGAGACACATCACCCCCGGCGGTTCGTTCGTCGTCCAGAGCACGTCACCGCTGTTTGCGCGACAGACGTTCTGGTCGATCGTCGAGACGCTCAAGTCCGCCGGGCTGAACACCTACCCGTATCACGTCTACGTGCCGTCGTTCGGCGAGTGGGGCTTCGTGCTGGCCGCGCACGGCGCGTACACGACGCCGACCGACCTGCCGAACGGGCTGCGCTTCCTGACGACGGCCGCGGTGAGCGAGGCGTTCGAGTTTCCGCGCGACATGGGGCCGGTGGCCGCGCGCGCGAACCATCTGAACGACCAGATGCTCGTGCGCTACTACGGCGAAGAGTTCGACAAGATCAACCGGTAGCGTCGTGAAGCGGCGGACATTTCTGGGGATGTTGGCCGCGCCGCTCGTCGGGGGGGGCGTGCCGCTGGTCGCGCCGGCGCTCGTCGGGTTGAAGCGGAAGTCTCCACGGCCGATCGGCGGCGGATTCGTCGACGACGGCGGCGCGGTGGGGCACCGGCTTCGCGATGGAACGCTGACCGCGGGCGGCGCGCGTGGACCGGAGACGCGCGTTCCCATCGTGATCGTCGGTGGGGGAATGGCGGGTCTGAGCGCGGGGTGGGAGCTTCGCCGCCGAGGCGTGTCCGAATTCGTGATTCTCGAGCTCGAGTCGGTCGCCGGCGGCAACGCGCGCTCGGGCGAGAACGAGGTCTCGGCCTATCCGTGGGCAGCGCACTATGTACCGGTGCCGAGCGTCAAGTCGACGCTCGTGCGCGAGCTGTTCGAGGAGCTCGGCGTCCTTCGCGACGGCGTGTGGGAGGAGCGATACCTGTGTTTCTCGCCGCAGGAGCGTCTCTTCGCGCACGGCGAGTGGCACGACGGCATCGAGCCCGACTTCGCGCTCGACGCCGCGGGCCGCGCTGCGTTCGGCCGATTCGACCAGCTGATCGCTGAGCTTCGAGCGAGCGGCGAGTTCACGATCCCGATGGCGGACGGCGTGCGACGCGATTCTCCGCTGGACCGGATTTCAATGGCGGAGTGGCTCGCGCAGCACCAGCTCGACGTGCCGGCCATGCGCTGGTACATGGACTACGCGTGTCGCGACGACTACGGCGCGCTGGCGAAGGATACGTCGGCGTGGGCGGGCGTCCACTACTTCGCGTCGCGCCCACACGACGAACAGGGTCCGCTCACGTGGCCCGAAGGAAACGGCTGGATCGCCAAGCGACTCATCGCGATGCTCGCCGCCCACATTCGACCCGCGGAGCCCGCCGTGCGAATCGAACGAGCGGTCGCTGGGCGAGGCACGCGTTGGCGCGTGGCGACCACAAAGGGAACGTATCTCGCCGAATCAGTGATCTTCGCGGCGCCGTCGTTCCTGGCGCCGCACGTCGTCCCGGAGCTCGCTGCCCGTCGACCACCCCTGGTCTATTCCCCATGGCTGACCGCGAACTTGACGCTCGAGCGCTTGCCGCGAGAACGGGGGCATGGTGCACCGCCCTCCTGGGACAACGTCATCTACGAGTCGCCTGCGCTCGGCTACGTCGACGCGACGCACCAGTCGCTGCGCACGCACTCGGAGCGCGCGGTGTGGACTTATTATTGGTCGCTCGCCGATAGAGCCCCCGCCGACGGGCGGCGCGACCTGCTCGCCCTCACGTGGCGCGACTGCGTCGAACGCATCTTCGCGGATCTCGAACGCGCGCATCCCGACATTCGCGAGTGCGTGTCGCGGATCGATGTCATGCGGCTGGGACACGCGATGGTACGCCCGACGGTGGGGTTCTTGGCGGCTACGGCAGATGTCGTCCGGCTTACCCCACCCGGGTTCCATCTCGCCAACTCGGATCTGAGCGGTTTGTCGCTGTTCGAGGAGGCCCAGTTCCGCGGCGTCAGCGCGGCGCGGGCGGTTCTGGGGCGATAGACTGACGACAACAACTACTCAACGCAGAGACAGAGAGGGGCGGAGACGCAGAGGACTGCGCACGAGGGTGCGGTCGGCCCGCAACCACCGTATTTTTTTGTGACTGCCGCTCGGGATGCGTCGGCGCATAGACCAGCGGCCCGCGGTTGAGAGGCCTCCCGAGCGGTTTTTTACCGAGCATTCATTCGGCTCGTCGCGAACGGACCTTCGGCCGGATTAGGGACCCTCAGCGTCTCTGCGACTCTGCGTCAAGCAGTTGTCGTTCATCCGTGGATCCCATGATCCGCGGAATTGTCCTTTTCAATCGGCGGGACACGTAAGCTACGGTGACCGCCTGGCGGGCAAGGAGGTTAGGCCCAAGGACCGGCCGCGCCGCGCGCCCGACGAGTCTCTACATGGCCCCCTCGCGTTATTTTTCACGGCGTCATATATATGGACTACAATTGAAGCCTTGCGGTTGTAACGCCGGCGATGGCGACCGTGAGTTCGGCCCCAACGTTCCTCTAACTCACATGCCTCGCCCTCTTCAGACTGCCGCCCGCGTGGCGGCCGTGATCGCGTGTCTCGCGTGCGTTGCCGATCCCGCGATAGCGCAACGCACTGCACCGGCTAGCGCCACGTTCAACCATGGCATCGTGGTTGGCGGCGAGTGGCTGCAGGCCAACGCCCTTCCGCTCAACCGCGACGCGCTCGGGAGCGCGTCGGCCGACGTGTCGCTTCGCCATTCGCACTGGGCGATCGACGCGGGATGGCTGCGGATCGCGCGGGACCTGAGCACCGTGCAGGGAGGATTCGTTTCGGTCGGCGTTCCGCTGGCGTGGGGGCGCTTGCTCGCCATTCCATCGATTGGCGCGTTCGGCGGACAGGCGCAACGCTCGGTCGACTCGACGGGCTTCGACTTCATCGGTCCGAACGGCGTCGTCGGTCATACTCCGCGATACAGCTTCTCGCAGTCCGGCTCAGCGGGGGGCGGCGTCGGGTTGACGCTCGAGGTGCCGCTGTATCGTGCGATCGCGGTTCGCGCGAGCGGATCCGAATGGTATTTCAGCGGCGCCCCGCTCGAGGGTGATCGGGCACGGACGCTCGTCGGCGTCGGCGTATCGATCCGCGTCAATTCTCTGGGAGGAAGCCGCTGATGCGCCGGCTCATTCCACTCGTCGGCGCCGCTGTGTTCCTCGTCCTCAGCTGCGACGAAAATTTGCCGAGCGGCCCGCAGACTTTCGCGGCCCAGCTCAAGATCGCCGTCTCACACGATACGCTCGTCGTCGGCGACTCCAACGCGGTGCAGGCGCAGGCGCTCGACGCGTCCGGGAACCGGATACAATCGCTCTCGTTCACATGGTCGTCGACGGACAGCAGCATCGTGGGTCTGGTGTCGCCGGCGAGCCCCGACACGTCGGACGGTCGGGCGCGAAAGCTCGTGGGGCAGCGCACGGGACACTCCAACGTCTCGATCGCGCTCGCCGATCCGCGATTCGCTTCGACTCCGGTGTCGCGGACCGAGACTGTCGTCGTCGGCGGCGTCACCGTGCTGACGACGCACGATTCGACGCTCAACGCGATCAGCGACACGGGAGTGGCGGTCGCGGCGGGGCTCGTGCGGGTCAACGGCGCCCTCGTGCCGAGGCCAGGCGAGGGCATTCGCTGGGTCCACCTGGGGTCGCACACGGCGACCGTCGCGAAGGGCGACACCCTGCGCTACGTCGCGGCCTCGAACGGCCGTGACACGCTCATCGCGACATCGGATTTCTGCCTGGCGGGGGCCAAGTGCGCTGATACGGTCATCGCGCGCGTCTCCCAGACGCTCACGCTCGGCCTGTCGACTCACGCTCTCCGCGCGTGGAGCTTCAGCGATTCGTTGAGCCCGAACGTCACGCTCGCCGATCGACGCGGCTTCGGCTTGGCCGGCACTTCCATTCGGTTCATTCCAGTGTCGGCGGCCGATTCGGCGATCGTACGAGTCGGCCCTGTCGTCGGCGCCAGCAACCCGGGAACGGGCGTGATGGCGACGCCGCGCCTCATCTCGACCGGCAACGGAACCGCTACGGTGACGGTGCAAGCGCTCGCGCCCGACGGCGCCACCATTCTCGCGAGCGACGTCGTGACCGAGACGGTGCGTCAGGTCGCGAGTCGAGCGAACGTCGAGGCGTTGCGCGCGCTGATGTCGGCCACCGATTCGATCCCGGTGAAGGCGGTCGCCCGCGACGCGCGCGGCGCGATCATCGCCGACGCCACGGTCAGCGTCGGATCCAACACCGGCGTTGCATTCCACGATCCGTGGGCCGGACCGAACGCGATCGTCAATGTCGGCGCCGCGGGCGTGCTCACGCCGTCGATCACCGGCATGACCCTTCCCGACAGCAACCCGCTCGCGCCGCAGATCGCGGTGATCATCAACCCCTCGAGCTTCACGGTACTGAAGGCGGACACCGTGAAGGCCGGAGCAACGCAGACGACGGTCCCGATCACCGTGTTCGATTCGACGGCGCAGCCGGCGGCGGGAGCACCGATCGTCTTCACGACGAATGTCGGACCGCCGCCGTCGACAGCCGTCACCGACATCAACGGACAGGCGGTCGCGGTGTGGACGCCGCCCGACAGCGCGGGTTACTACACCCTGACCGGAGTGCGCCCGGCGAGCGGTGCTCTCATCACATTGGCCGATTCCACGGGACGGATCGTCGTGCGACGGTCGATCCGGGTGATCGCCGACCCGACCCAGTCGACGGTCGAGGTCACCGCGACGAGCATCGCGGCCAACGGGACGACAACGGTGACCGTCAAAGTGAGAGATGTTTTCGGCAACCTCCTCAAGACGGCGGTGCCAAACGATCTCACCGTCACCATCACGCGCGGAGCGGTCGGCGCCTTCGCGTGTTCACTCGGCGTTTGCACCGCGACGTACACGGCGCCGGCGACGCCGGGGGCCGACAGCATCTCAATCAAGATCGGCGGGATCGAGATTCATTTCAGTCCGCTGGCGTTGACTATCACCTAGCGCGACAACAGCCACAGCAGACTACTCGACGCAGAGGACGATGGCGCCTGCTCCCGCGGCTGTCCTCCGCGTCCTCTGCGCCCCTGCGTGCTCTGCGTCAGGTAGTTGTCGTTTCGAGCCCTGGTCGAGCACTACGCTTCCGTGACCGCGACACTCGACGCGCGCGCGCGAGCCGAGACGTACAGGCCGACGCCGATCGCGTTCGCCACGAGAATCACGAAGGAAATCTTGAGCGCGAACGTCGCCACGCTCGCCACCTGGATGATCGGAAAGACCGACAGCGCCACGTAGAGTACGGTCATCAACAAGCCCGAGAACGACGCCACTCTGAGCCAGAGCGGCGGGCGCGGCGTGACGCCGCGCAGGCCGATCAGCGGAATGGCGAACATCACGACGTACGTGAGCGCGTAGAACATCCCGCTCGCGTTCCAAATGAGCTGGAACGCCTCCGCCTGGCCGACGCCGATCAGGCTCACCGCCGCGATGACGAATGCCACGACGCCCACGAGCAGGATCGAGTTCACCGGCGTGCGGTACTTCTCGTGCAGCCGGCAGAACCACGGAGGAAGGAGGCGGTCCCACCCGGCGACCATCGGCAGCCGCGCGACCGCGGTGAACGAAACGCTCGTCTGCGCGATGCGCATGCCCAGCGTCATGAGAATCGCGATCGTCACGAGCTGCGTCGCGATGCCGAACGGGCCGAATCCGACGCGCAGCACCTGGGCCATCGGTCCGATCAGATCGATCTGATCCGTCGGGATGTAGGCGACCACCGTGGCCGTGCCGAGGACGAACATCAGCGCGACGACCGGTGCGGCGATGATGACCGAGCGGCCCACCGAGCGCGCCGGCGACTTGGTCTCGCCGGCGAGGATCGCGACGTATTCGAATCCGCCGAGCGCGCCGAATCCGAGCTTCCCGAGAAGGTTCAGGTTGAAGAGCGTCCACGCCGGCCGCGCGGTGCGCAGCGGGTGGTACTCGTGCAGGTGCCCCGTCGCCAGCCCGATCAACGGCAGCACCAGCAACGCGCCGAAGACGATCAGCATGAACACGCCGCCGGTGTTGTGCACCCACTTTCCGACCGACAGTCCGATGATCGAGGCGATCACCATCAGCGTGAGAATCACCGCCGACGACAGCGCGACGAACCACGAGCTCTCCCGCATCCAGGCCGCGCCCGGTCCCATCGCGTACGAGAGATACGTCGCGCACTGCAGCCCGATCTCCGACGTGTTCATGATCACGTAGAGCCAGAGGTTCCACGCGAGCATGAAGCCGATCATCTCGTTGAAGCCGAGCTTCGCCCACTGATACAGGCCGCCCTCGAGCGGCATCAACTTGTTGAGGTAGATGACGACCGCCGCCGACGGCAGGTAGAACAGGACGATCGCCAGCAGCCAGAGCACCACGTGCGAGGGCCCCAGTTTTCCGGCGACGCCGATCCACGTCAGGCCGACGATGAACAGGATTTGTGTGAGAACGAGGTCGCCGACGCCCAGCTCTTTCTTGAGCGACGCGCTGTGCGCTTCGACGGCGGCTTCGGCCTGCGCGAGGTCGGTCGTCGCGGACGCGTCGGCGGGTCTCGTGTCCACGGTCATGCACGCTCCTCGCCGAGAATGGTCCAGTACCGCGCCCACGCCTCGAGGCCTTCGTGCAGGCGATGCACCCGAAAGAACTCGTTCGGGGCGTGGAAGTCTTCGTCCGCCGTCGAGAACGAGAAGAACACCGTGCTCAAACCCATGTGCCGCTGGAACAGCTCGCCGATCGGAACCGTGCCGCCCATGCGAACCCGCAACGGCTGACTACCATATACAGCCTGGAGCGCCCGGTCGGCAGCCTGGAGCGCGAAATGGTCGGGCTCGATGTGCGACGCGCCCGCGCCGTGATCCATCGCCGAGATCGATAGCCGCGTGCCGGGCGGCACGTGCGACTCCAAGTGTCGCGACACGAGGGCGACGATTTGCGACGGATCCTGGTCGGGGACCAGGCGGCACGTGATCTTCGCATGTGCCTCGCTCGGAATCACAGTCTTCGATCCCGGCCCCTCGTACCCGCCCCACATGCCGTTCACCTCGAGCGTGGGCCGCGTCCACTGCCGCTCGAGCGTCGAGTACCCCGGCTCGCCGAACGCGGCCGGCGCGCCGACCTGCGCGAGATACACCCGCTCGTCGAAGGGCAGGGCGGCGATCGCTTCCCGCTCGGCGCCCGACAGTTCCCGAACTTCGTCATAGAAACCCGCGACGGCGACGCGACCGCTCGCGTCGTGCAGCGACGCGATCAACCGCGCCATCGCGTGCAGCGGATTCGCGACCGCGCCGCCGTGTCGGCCGGAGTGCAAGTCCTTCGACGCCGCCGCGAGCGTCAGCTCGAGCCCCGCGAGTCCTCGGCTCGACACGGTCAGCGACGGCTCGTCGATGCGCCACATCGCGCCGTCCGCGGAAATCACGAAGTCGGCGGCGAGCAGCTCCTTGTGGTCGCGAATGAATGCGTCGAGACTCGGGCTCCCGATCTCCTCTTCGCCCTCGAACATGAACTTCACGTTGAGCGGGAGCGCGCCGGCGGCCGAGAAGAATGCTTCGGCGACTTTGATCGGAATGAGCATCGGCCCTTTGTCGTCGGACACGCCGCGCGCGTAGAGACGTCCCTCGCGAATCGTCGGCGCGAACGGCGGGCTGTGCCACCGGTCGAGCGGGTCGGGCGGCTGCACGTCGTAGTGCCCGTAGACGAGCGCGGTCAACGCGCTCCTCCCCGGTGCGCCGAGCCACTCGCCGTAGACGACCGGATTGCCGGACGTGGCGATCGTGCGGACCGTGATCGGTCCCGCCGCCGCGAGCTTCGCCGCGACCCATCCCGTCGCCGCCACGACGTCCGCCGTGTGCGCCGGATCGGTGCTCACGCTCGGAATCGACGCGAACTCCACCAACTCGCCAAGGATGCGATCGTGGTCGGACTCGAGGGCCGCGAGAACGGCAGCCAAGCGAGGGGTCGCCGCGCCAGTCGCCGGCACGCCGCTCGTCATTTGCCTCCGTCCACCGACAACACTTGGCCGGTGATCCACCCGGCGTAGTCCGACGCGAAGAAGAGCACCGCGTGCGCGATGTCGTCCGGGGTGCCGAGTCGCTTGAGCGCGATTCGGTCGACGAGCTCGCGCTGCCCGGCCTCGCCGTACGATTCCCACTGGCGCTCGGTCGTCGGATTCGAGCGGACGAAACCGGGCGCGATGTTGTTGACGGTGATTCCCCACGGACCCAGCTCGTGCGCGAGCTGGCGGGTCAATCCGATCTGCGCCGCTTTCGCCGACGCGTAGGCCTGAATTCCGGTGAGGCTGATTCCGAGCCCGGCCCCGCTCGAGATGTTGACGATGCGCCCAGAACGCGCCGTCTTCATTCGAGGCGCGACGGCCTGCGAGCAGTAAAACGCGCCGCTGACGTTGACGTCGAAGATTGTCTGCCACTCGTCCGCCGTGATCTGCTCGAGCGGCCGCCCAACTTGGCCGAGCACGCCGCCGGCGTTGTTCACGAGCACGTCGGCGCGGTTCGACGCGGCGCCGGCTTCCTCCACGAACGCGTCGACCGCGCTTTTGTCGCGAACGTCCACGATACGCGCCGTGCACACGCCATCGTGGGCCCGGACGAGGCGCTCCGTCTCGAGCAGTTCCTCCTTCAACACGTCGCACGCCCACACGCTGCCGCCGCGCCGTGCGAACGCGAGGCTGATCGCGCGGCCGAATCCGTGCGCCGCGCCGGTGACGACGATGGTCTTCCCGCTGAAGTCGAATTCCATCAGCGGATCGACGGGCGACCGGCGAGAGCGTCGAGCGTCTCGAGCGATTGAGGGCGGCGGCCGTCCTCGACGTCGTGGATCAGGTCGACGAGCCGCGCGGTGAGCGGCGTCGCGACGCCGACCTCGTTCCCCAGCGTGACGACGATCCCGAGCTGCGCATCGACCTCGGTTCGCCGCTTGCGCACCGCGAGGTCGCGCCAGATGCCGCTGTGGGTCTTGGCGGATTTCCGGTTGTGCGCGACCAGAGCGTCGAGCGAAGCGGCGGCCGCGTCGTCGGCCGCCGACGGCAGGTACGCGGATGGATCGAACCCGTCGAACGCTTCCGGAGGGATGCCGCGCGCTCGGGCGACCGCGAGGATTTCGCGTGCCAGCTCGACGTAGAGGTTGTTGTAACGCCGCATCGCCAGCGCGTCGGCGATCGATTCGTTGGTGAGCGCCGTCGCGAAGAGCATTGCGCCGTACGCTTCCTTGCCCCAGAGGTAGCCCCAGATGTTCGGTGTGACGATGGCGCGATCGTCGAACCGGAGCCACGCGTCGTGGATGGTCGCGATGCGCGGGGTCCGGCGTCCGTCGATCTCACCGAGGACCACCGCGCCGCGTCCGCCGTAGTGGATGACGCCGGGCTCGATGTAGTCCGCGCCGAAGTTCACGAACGACCCGACCGTTCGTGCGTCGCCGACGATCCGCGCGATCGTGAGCTCGTTGAGTCCGTTCTGCGCCGAGACGACGCAGCCGTCGTCGCTCAAGTGCGGCGCCAGCGCGCGCGTTGCCGCCTCGGTATGATGCGCCTTGGTGGCGAGGATGATCGTGTCCCACTCGCCGCTCAGCGATTCCGGCGTGAACGCCGGCACCATCTGCGTGAAGTCGGCGATCGGCCCGGTGATGGAGATGCCGGCGGCGCCGATCGCCGAAACGTGGTCGGCGTCGGTATCGACGAACGCGACCTCGTGGCCGGCGCGCGCGAGGTACGCGCCGAGAGTTCCACCGATCGCGCCAGCGCCCCAGACGAGGAATCGCATTGTGCTGCGGCCTCAGCCGGCGTCGCCCCACGAACCGGTGAGCAGCGCGCGCGTCTCGTCGACGGCAACCTTCCAAAGCGAGAGCATGTCCTCGTCGGACCGCTGGTACAACCCGCCGTAGTTGCCGTCGCCGATGTAGGCGCGGAGCGACATCGGGTCGAGCGCGCGAACGCGCGCGATGTCGACCATCGGCCGCTGCACCGTAGGCATCTCGACGCCGGGCAATCGCGTCCACGGAAAGTTCTCCATCCACGACCCGTGCGACGCGACCGGATCGATCTCGAGCACCTTGGCCCACGTGCGCGGCGCGTTCCACCAGTTGTGAAAGAGCACGCGACAATCGGGATGGTCGGCAGTCCACTCCGGGACCCACTGCTGCACCGCGCCGTTCCCACCGTGGCCGTTGACGACGAGGATCCGCTTGAACCCACTGTGCGCCATGCTGTCGAGAATGTCGCGCACGATGCTGAGGTGCGTCTCGACCCGCAGCGAGATGGAGCCCGGAAACTCGCGGAAATAGGGCGTCACGCCGTACGCGACGACGGGGAACACCGGAATCCCCAGCGGCTCCGCCGCCTCGGCGCCGACGCGCTCAGGGAGGATGCAGTCGACGGTGAGTCGGAGGTGGCTGTGCTGTTCGGTGCTGCCGAGCGGAAGGACGGCGCGGTCGTCGTGATCGAGGTAGCGCTCGACCTGCATCCAGTTCATGTCGCTGATGCGCACGGCGTGGGTTCGGTGATGGAGGCAAGAACATACGCCGTCGTCGGAAACGGCGCGAACGACCTCGAACGGGCTCCTGGTCGCCGGAACACAATCATCTCGGATCGGGAGTCGAGCCCTGCCTTGAGCAAGAGCCTGAGCTTGAGCCGTGAGCTGTAGGCTTGAGTGATACAGCGTGAGGAGCGGGCTATTCCGACTCGTCGTCCTCCAGAACCCTTTTGCGGTAGCCGAAGGTCATTCTGCGGATCTCGATCGTCGCGTTCGAGTAGCGGAGCCAGTTTTCCTGCGACATCAGCTTGAGATCGCGGACGCTGATCAGGTCATTCTCAGTCTCGCTGGCGGATTTGATCGACATGTCGAGAAACCGCGCGAACTCGCGATTCGATTCCGATCCACATCCCTCGGCGATGTTGGTCGCAATGCTGTCTGCGGCTCGCAGCAGCTGCGACCTGAGGTGCCCGTACCCCAATTTCCCGTAGTCAGCCGCGAGCTCGTGAAGGGCAATCGCCAGCGCATGCGCCCTCCGCCAAATCTCGAGTCGCTTGAAGTCCCGCATGCCCTCAGCGTATTCCATTCCTGGCGGAATGCCTCACCATTTCCACCCCGACCCGCGCCTTTCGACTGCTCAAGGGCTCCTGCTCAAGCTCACGCTCGATGCAGGGCTCGCTCCCGCAGCTGAGATGTCGACCCCGGGAGCAACGGTCCCAAACGCTGGCGCGACCGCCGTTTCGCGAGCATTCTCCTGCCATGCGCCGTCTCTTCGTCTTCGCCCTCGTCGCCCTCTCCGCATGCACCCGCTCTAAGTCGCCATCGCTCTCCGGCGACTGGGATGCTTATGTCGCCCTCGGCTCCACGCCTCTTCCGGGTTTCGAGGGCTGGCGTCGCATGGGTTTCGCCCACTTCGCCGCCGATAGTACCGGCGTCACGGGGTCCATCCGCCGCCGCACGGGCGAACCGATGCTCGACCTCGCGCGCGCGGATATTCGGGGTGACTCCGTTTTCATCAGCGGCGCCCGGAATCAGACTCTCGCCGCGACCTGGCACGGTGACACGCTCTCCGGTCTGATGCTCGCCGACGGCAAGCCGAGCGGCAGGCGGTACCGGCTCGTTCGGCGGGCGACGCCGTTCGTCGCCGAGCAGCAGTACCTGCTTTGGCCCGGGGCGGTGTCCGACTCGCAGTACGCGGTGACGGAGGACACGCTCGTCTTCATGAAGACGCGCGACGGCGCGAAGCTGGCCAGCTATGTCGCGCGGCCGGTCGGCAACGGACCGTTCGGCGTCGTCATGCAGCGCACGCCGTACACGCGCATTCTGCATCCGGCCGGCCGATACTGGGCGTCGCGCGGCTACATCTTCGTCGCGCAGCACGTGCGCGGGCGCGACGTGTCCGACGGAACCGACTTCGGCGACTATGACACCGACGTGCGCGACGGGTACGACGCCGTCGAGTGGGCGGCAAAGCTGCCGGGCGCGAACGGGCGTGTGGGACTCATCGGCCATTCGGACGAGGGGAGGCTGGCGTGGTACGCGGCCGTGAGCGCGCCGCCGCATCTCGCGGCGTTCGCGCCGTCGGCGGCGAGCGGTGATCCGTGGCGCATCGTACCGTACGAAGACATGGTGTTCTCGCCGATCAACGTCGATTGGGCGTGCCTCATGCGCGCGCGCACGCTGCAGAACACGGCGGACCTCGACATCGGGTCGGCGCTCACGCACTTGCCGTTGATCGACTTGCCGCAGCGACTCGGTTGCGGCGACGTGCCGCTGTGGAATCGTTGGATCGCGCACCCGACGCTGGACGCGTATTGGCGCGCGCATGCCGTGACGACGAACATCGCGAAGGTCCGGGCGCCGGTGCTCCAGATCGCCGGCTGGTACGACGACTCGCGCGGTCCGATCGACTACACGAACGCGCTGCTCGCCGTGCCGAATCATCCGTTCGTTCGGCTGGTGATGGGACCCGGCGCGCACAAGGGCGTCGACTACGTCAGCGGCGAGTTCGGTCCGCAGTCGCGCGTCGACACGCGCCGTCTGCAGCTCCGCTGGTTCGACCACTACCTGCTCGGCAAGGACAACGGCGTCGACAAGGAGCCGCCCTTCGACGACTTCGTTTTCGGCGACAACACGTGGCGGAAGGAAGCCGCCTGGCCGATCGCGCGCGCCGTGTCCACGAAGTGGTACGTCTCGTCCGCGGGGGGTGCGAACACGAGCGCCGGCAACGGCACACTCGACACGATTCCACCAACCGGCGCCGCGGCAGACACGTTCACCTACGATCCGGCGAACCCGACGCCGTTTCTCATCGACTCGCGCGAGCTCGAGACGTCGCTCAATGAGGACTACACGTCGCTCAACGCGGCGCGGCGCGACGAGTTGGTGTTCACGTCGAAGGCGCTCACCAAGCCCATCGAAGTAACGGGCCAGATGTCGGCGACGCTCTGGGCCGCCACCGACGCCAAGGACACCGACTGGAACGTGATGCTGCTCGACGTCTTTCCGGATGGCCATGCGGAGCGCGTGCAGGACGGCCTGATGCGCGCGCGGTTCCGCAAGGGATTCGACAAGGAAGTGCCGCTCACTTCCGGCGGCGTCGAGCAGTACGACCTCGACCTCTGGTTCACGTCGCGCGTGTTCGAGCCCGGACACAGGATTCGGGTGACGGTGTCGTCGTCGCTCTTTCCCAAGTACGATCGCAACCTCAACACCGGCGGCAACAACGAGCGCGACAGCACGTTCGTCGTGGCGCACCAGAAGCTGCTGCACGACACCGCGCACCCGAGCCACGTCGTCCTGCCCGTCATCCCTCGATGAGCCTCTTCTCGTTTCTCGACCGCGAACACACGGTTGCCGGCGACGGCTACTCGCGGTGGCTGGTGCCGCCCGCCGCGCTCGCGATCCACCTGTCGATCGGCCAGGCGTACGCGTTCAGCGTTTTCAATTTGCCGCTCTCTCAGCGCATCGGTGTCACGCACTCCGCGCCGGAGGACTGGAAGCTGAGCACCATCGGATGGGTGTTCAGCATCGCCATCGTCTTCCTCGGGCTTTCGGCGGCGCTCTTCGGGTCGTGGCTCGAGCGCGTCGGGCCGCGCAAGGCGATGTTCGTCGCGGCGCTGTGCTTCGCCGGGGGATTCGAGGTCGCGGCGGTCGGCATCGCCACGCACCAGTTCTGGCTCCTGCTGCTCGGCTACGGCGTGCTCGGCGGAATCGGGCTGGGCATCGGGTACATCTCGCCAGTGACGACGCTCATCAAGTGGTTCCCGGATCGCCCCGGCATGGCGACCGGGATGGCCATCATGGGATTCGGCGGCGGCGCGATGATCGCGTCGCCGCTGTCGACGATGCTCATGGCCCACTTCAAGACGGCCGCAGGGCCCGGCGTGGCGTCCACGTTCGTGACGATGGGCATCCTCTACTTCTGCTTCATGATGTTCGGCGTCTTCACCGTGCGCATTCCGCGTCCCGGTTGGCGGCCGGCCGGCTGGACGGCGCCGCCCCCTCGCGCGATGGTGACCACGGGCAACGTCACGGCGGATCGCGCCATCTCGACGCCGCAGTTCTGGCTCTTGTGGATCGTGCTCTGCATGAACGTCACCGCGGGCATCGGAGTGCTCGGCCAGGCGTCGCCGATGATTCAGGAGATGTTTCCCGGCTCCATCTCGGTCAGCGCGGCGGCGGGATTCGTCGGCCTGCTCAGCCTGGCCAACATGGGTGGACGCTTCTTCTGGTCGTCGCTCTCCGACGTCATCGGCCGGCGGGCCGTCTACGCGACGTTCTTTCTACTCGGGGCGGTGCTGTACGCCCTGGTGCCTTCCACGGGCCGAGCCGGGAACGTCACGCTTTTCGTCATCGGGTACGTCGTCATCATCAGCATGTACGGCGGCGGTTTCGCGACGATCCCCGCCTATCTGCGCGACATGTTCGGCACGAGTCAGGTCGGCGCGATCCACGGCCGGTTGCTCACGGCATGGTCGACCGCCGGCGTGCTCGGGCCGGTGCTCGTCAACTACATTCGGGAATATGAGATTGCGCACGGCGTGCCGAAAGCCGGCGCGTACATGACGACGATGTACATCATGGCCGGCCTGCTCGTCGTCGGATTCATCTGCAACCTGCTCGTGCGGCCGGTGGACGAGCGTCACGTGACGGCCGAATACGGCGCGGCCAGCACCGCCGCGGCCTGAGGGAGGAGCCCAAATGCCAAGCGAATCAGACCGCGATCAAAGCTCGGCGGGAGTCGCCCTCAAGCTGGTCGGCGCGTGGACGCTCGTCGGAATCCCGCTCGCGTGGGGCGTGTGGCAGGTGATTCAGAAATCGCTCGACCTGTTCAAATAGATCGCCGGGCCGACTACGTCGGAATCTTGAGCATCTTGCCCATGAACAGGATCGTGCCGGTCTGGCGCTCGCGAATCACGAAGATGAACGGGCGATCGACGCGGAATTCGCGGAGCGCCGTGACCGTGACGCCGGTGACGGTCGACGCGCCGGCGGTGGTCCCGGTCTCGTCCACGGTCACAAAGGCCTTTTGCTTGACGAACGACAGCTTCAGCGGCTGAGCCGACATGCCCGAGAAGTTCGCCTGATCGGTGAACGCCAGCCCCATGCCGAGCGCGGAGAGGTCGTCCGTGAGCATGCGGTCGTAGGCCATCGTGAACTTGGGCATCGAGAATTGTTCGTCCGTGTCCTGGAGGGTCGCGATCAACGCCGCCCACGTGGCCGCGTTCAGCTGTGCGGCGATCGAGTCGATGCTGGCCGTCTGGCCGAACCCCGCCATCACGATGTCCATCGCGAACGCTCCGTTCCCATACGGAAGCTCGGCGATCGCAAGCTGCTGTGTTCCTCCCGCGCGAAACAGCGGCTTCATGTTCTCGGGACGATTCATGAAGGGCACCGTCTGCACGGAGCCGTCCGCCGCGTGGAACGACGATGGGGCGGTCGCCTTCGGGTCGAACTGGTACTGCCACGTGCCTTTGAAGTAGATGGCGTTGATGAGGAACATCACCTCTTCCGGCTTGATGTCGTCGAGGATCGTCGGGATCCTGCCGCCGGTGTGCGAGCTCACCCAGCCGTTGATCGTCGAGAGCGAGCCCGGGACGTTGGTGAAGTCGAGGCCCTGCACCTGGGCGTCGAAGTATTTCTTGGTCGTGTCGAGAAACGGTTGCTTGAACGAGAAGTTGTTTCGGTACCAGACCGAGTTGGCGATCTGGAACGTCGTCGTGGGGTCGAGACCGCGGAGCAGCCCGATGAGCCCTTGGTAGCCTGCGTCGAGTTGTCCGACGTCGCCCGAATCGAGGCGCAAAGCCGTACGCATCGCGTCGAAGGTCGAACCGGATGCGCCGTTCATCGCCATGCCGAGTGACATCGACGCACTCAGAGGCGAGATGAACACGTTGTTCCCGGCATCGCTCTTCGCCACCCGCTGAAAAAGCGCGAACGAGAAGTCGTTGCCGGAGTTCGCCACTCGCTGCTCGGAGGCGTCGAGTGTGAAGGACGGAGGCGGTTGGGGCCCGCCCACGTCGGAGCACGCGGCCGCGGCCAGCACCGCCGCTACGAACAGGATTCGACGATCAACGCTCACACGGAGCTCCATGGCGAGGGCACTATCTGCGTAACCGGGCCCGCGCGAAAAAAGCCACTTTCGGGTTCCGATTCGCCTCCCGTGGTACACGAGCGAGCACAAGATGTGCGCAACGGATGGCGGTTCATCAACAGTCAAAAAAAGGGGGCTGTCGTGCTCGCCAACCCGCGTTACACCCGATCCGCTACCGCGCTCTTGGCCGCGTCGTTGTGCGGCGTCGCCTGCATGCGATCGAGCGCTCGATCCGATTCCGCCGCCGCCGCCGGCGATGTGTCGGCGCCCAACGCCTCGACGATGGTTCGTGGCGCAATATCCCAGGTCACGCCAACCTCGCTGGTGGTGTCCACGGACACCGGCCCCGTCACGGTCACCTTGGCAGGTTCGCCCAAGGTTTTCGATCGCGAACCCGGGACCTTGGCCGACGTCACCGACAACGCCTTTGTCGGCGTCACGTCAGTGAAACAGTCCGACGGCAAGGAGCAGGCGACCGAGATTCACGTCTTCCCCGAAGACCTGCGCGGCCTCGGGGAAGGAAGTCGGATGATGGAGCCGAGTTCGAGCCCGAGCGGCAGCCGGATGACGAACGGCAGCGTTCAGGGCTCGCGGATGTCCAACGGCACGGTCTCGAGCGCGAACGGGGGCACGCTCGTCGTGAACTACGCCGGTGGATCGCAAACCATCGACGTGCCGCCGAGCACTCCGGTGACGGCGATCAAGGAGACGTCGAAACAACCGTCGGCCGGCGATGAGGTCGTCGTCGTGTCGAAGCGCGGAGACAACGGCGTGCTGACCGCGACCGCCGTCTTGCTCGTCTCGAAATAGATCGGGCGAACGCTCGATGCGTCGCCGCCGTCGAACGTGTGGTTCATGTCACAAGGTGGTCGAGTTGCTCGAGTGACCCGGCGCGATCATTGGCGGTTTACCAGAAGAAGCCTTCTGGAGCCATCAGTGAGCGTTCGTGTCGGACGTTGGATGATCGCATGTGCGGTCGCACTCGTTGGTATTGGGGTTGCGTGCGGGGGCGGCGACACCGCAGCGACGGGGCCGCTCACGACGCCGTTGGCCGGCCTGGTCCCCGGCGCGACGAACGACAGCAGTCCGGTCACCAATCCGCCGCCCGATCCCACGCCGGGATCGTTCCACGGCACGGTCATGGGTCACAGCGCGTTCCCGCCGGGAACCGACACGCTGTCGACCCTTCCTCGCATCGTCGGCGCCCGGGTGACGGCGTACACGCACGGCCAGCCGACCGCGAGCGATACGCTGGGCGTCGGCGCGCAGGTGGCGTCGGTGACGACGGACGCGAACGGCCAGTTTCAAATTCCCACGTTGCCCGGTGGGCTCTACATCGTGACCATCGCGCCGCCGGCCGGAAGCAAGTACCAGGGGATCTATGTCGCGGCGATCGCGCACGCGCACAGCGCCGACTATCCGTGGTGGGTCGTGCTCCCGCTGAAGTAGCGGCACGACCGACGAAAAAAAGGGGGGCGCCGCCTGGGCGCCCCCTTTTTTGCGATTCCCGGGTCCTACGGCTGCGGCTTTCGCACGACCGTGAGGGTGACCGACGAGGGATACTCGCTCGAGTGGTGCACCGCGTTGTGGGCCACGACGGGCTTCGTTTCGTCGTAGTTGCGACCGCCCGTGTTCAGATTGCGGTCGAAGCGCGGGAAGTTGCTGCTCGAGATCTCGATGCGCAAACGATGTCCCGCCTCGAAGTAGTTGCTCGTGTTGAGCGGCTGAAACGTCACCTTCGTCACCTTGCCGTTCTCCATCCACACGAGCGGCTTGTCGTATCCGTTGCGGTAGCGCATGCGCTGGATCGTCTCGTCGAGGTTGTACGCGCGCCCGTCCGGATACACGTCGATGATCTTGATGGAGAAATCGGTGTCTTTGGCGTCCGACGAGACATACAGCGTCGGTGTGATGGGCCCGCTCACCTCGGTGCCCTGCGTGAACGGCTCGCTCGTGAACACGAGTACGTCGGGCCGCGCCTCCGTCTCGCGCTGATCCATCGGTCCGGCGCCCACCGCGTTCCCCTGGCAGCAGACGTTGCCCCCATGCGACAACACAGGATGCATCGGGTCGTAGGCGAACTTGTCCGGCTTGTCGCTCGCGGGCGCCGTCTTGGTCAGCACGCCGTCGCCGTTGAGCGTATTCGCGCTTCCGCCGCTCGACAGATAGAACGTCATCGACTCGGCGCCGCGCGGCGGCCACGTGTCGGAGCTTTGCCACTTGTTCAGGCCCATCGTGTAGTAGCGGACCTTCGGCATCGTGTCGAGGATCTGGCCGCCTTCGCCTTTCAGGAACTTGTCGAAGAACGCGAACATGATGTCGTTGTACGCGAGGCGCGCGTCGCCCATGTCGCGCTCGCCGACGACCGTGTGCTCGCTGGAGCGCGTGTACCCGCAGTGACCCGTGGGCGCGATGACGGCCCACTGCTGGTTCGCCGCGGCGCCCTTGGCCGTGCTGCGGACCAGGTTGTACATCGCCAGGTTCGGACCGACCGACACGTCGTACCACGACATGAACCAAAGGCCGGGGATGTTGATCCGCATGTTGTCGTGAAACAAGCCGCCGCGATACCACGCCGGGTCGTTCGGCGTGCGCCTGATCATCGCGCCGCCCGTCGCCACCGGCATCGAATCCGCGAAGATCCCGCGCGGTCCGCCGACGTCCTTCATGATGTTCTCTTCCGGCAGCGTCCAGAACGCCTTCGACCAATCCACCGGCGGGAGATGCTGCGCGAGGTCGAAGGACATCGATTCGCGCACGAGGTCGGCCTGCGTCGCGTTCTTCGGCAGCATCGGCCGGACCTGATTCTGCTCGCCGTACAGCCAGTCGATGAACAGCATCTGCACCGCGCCGCCGCGATACCAGTTGCCCTGCTCGTAGTACGGGCCGACCCGTCCGACGCCGGCGCCGAAACCCTGCACGTTCATCGCCGCGAACCCCGGCGTGTTCTGCGCCGCGACGGCCCCCTGCCACTCCGCCGTCGACGAGCAGCCTGTCGTGCCGATCTTCCCGTTCGACCACTTCCGTGAGGTCATCCACTTCACTTCGTCGACGCCGTCCGAGAGCGGCGGTCCGAGAATGTCGTAGTTGCCTTCGGAGAAGAAGTGGCCGCGCTCCTGCATCTCGACATACGCGTAGCCGCGCTTGATCGCGTTCACGACCGTCGTCATGTCGCGCGGCACGCCGTTTTGAACATCCCAGAAATTGAAGTTGTACGGCGTGCGCGACCAGATCGCCGGGTATTTCTTCGACGCGTCTTTCGGGTAGTAAACGTCGGCGGCGACGCGAACGCCGTCGCGCATCGAGATCATTTCCTTTCGATCGACGACGGCGATGGACTCGAGTTCGTGTTCGACGTCCCAGCGGTGAGCCTTCACGCTGTCCGGCAGGCCACCGCCGCTACCCTGCGCGGCCGCGAACGGCATCCCGGCGACGGAAAGCGCAACGGTCGCCACGAAGGTGCGAACACGAACGCGAAACATGGAGACGACTCCTCGAGTTGTCGTGTGTCGAACCGGGCGAGTGTAGGGATCGGTCAGGTCGTCGAGCCCGCAAGCCCGTTGCGCCGTAGATTGGGTCGACGGTGACCGTTCGGTCAAGAAGGGTACGCTCCCGTGCCGCCCCCCCCAACCCCGATTTCATGGCCGACACAATTTCGCGGACCGTGATCGTCGGTATCGCCGTCGCCGTCCTCGCGAGGAATTCGTTGGCGCAAACCACTCCGCAGCGGGCCGTCCTCGTCACGGGGGCGAGCAGCGGCATCGGCCGCAAGGTCACGGAGCGCCTGGCGGCGAACGGCTTCTTCGTCTACGCCGGCGCGCGCGCCCAGAAGGACATCGACGACCTCGACGCGATCAAGAACGTGCGGGCGGTGAAGCTCGACGTCACGTCGGCGACCGACATCGCGACCGCCGTCGCCACGGTGACGAAGGCGGGGAAGGGACTCTACGGCGTGGTGAACAACGCGGGCGTCGTCGTCGTCGCGCCGCTCATCGAGCTCGAGGAAAAAGACCTCGACTTCATCTTCAACGTCAACGTGTACGGTCCGTACCGCATCACCAAGGCGTTCGCGCCGCTCCTCCTCGAATCGAAAGGGCGGGTCGTCAATATCAGTTCGCTCAACGGCATCGTCGCCAGCCCGATGCTCGGGCCGTACAGCATGAGCAAGCACGCGATCGAGGCGTATGGCGACGGGCTGGCGGCGGAGCTCGCGCGTTTCGGCGTGCGGGTGAGCCTCATCGAGCCGGGGAACTACGGCACCGAGATCGGAAAGAACCTCCTCGCGCGCATGGACACGAGCGTCGTGAAGGGCTCGCGCTTCGAGGCTCAGATGCGGTCGGCGATCAACGCGATGCGGGGCTTCGAGAACAATCCGCCGCCCGACGAGGTCGCGGAGGCCGTGCTCGACGCGCTCACGAGCGCGACCCCCAAGCCGCGTTACATGCCGGTGCCACAGGCCGGGCAGGGCGCGATCGCGCTGCGCACGCTCATGAACGAAATCGTCCAGCTGAATGCGACCCAGAAGTTCACGCTCGACCGCGACGCGCTCGTGAAAATGCTCGACGACGCGATCGCTCGCGCGACACCGAAGCCCTAATCCTCGCCGAGCATCCCGCCGAGCTTCTCGAGCACTTTGCCGAGGTTCGGTTTGTCCTCGAGGACCGGGAGCAGGGGATCACGCTTCAGGCTCTCCATTCGCTCGACCGCGTTCTTGATCGTGAAGTCCTTCGGGTCGAGGTCCTTGTTCACTTCGTCCCACAAGAGCGGCATCGACACCGTGGCGCCCGGCAGCGGTCGCACGCAGAACGGCGCCACGATCAACTGAGCATGACGGTTCTGCAGGTAGTCGAGGTACACCTTGTCGCCGCGCTTGCTCACGTGTCGCGTGATCGTCGCGATAGGATCGAGCTCGCGTAGCGCGACGCGCGCGAGCAGTTCGCCCATCGTCCGGCACTGTGCGTACGTGAGCTGCCGCCCTAGTGGAATCATGATGTGGAGACCCGTCTTGCCGGTCGTCTTGATGTAGCTCGGCAGACCGATGACCTCCGTCAGCGCGCGAAAAACGACGGCGCACTTGATGACGTCCGAGAACGGCGCCTCCTTCGGATCGAGATCGATCACGCACCAGTCCGGCTGCTCCAGCGACCCCACTCGGCTGTTCCAGATGTGGATCGGGATTGAGCCGAGGTTGGCGACGTAGAGCAGCGACTCGACGTCGTTGGCGACGAAGTATCGAATGTCGCGCTGCGTGTCCTCGCTCCAGATCGGAATCGTCTCGAGCCACGACGGAGCGAACTCGGGTGCGTCCTTCTGATAGAACTGTTTGCCTTCGATACCATCGGGGAATCGCGTCATCACCAGCGGACGGTCCCGCAGGTAAGGCAGCATCCACGGTGAGATGGCGCGGTAGTACTCGATGAGGTCGCCCTTGGTGTATTTCTCCTTCGGCCAGTAAACCTTCTTGAGGTTGGAGAAGTTGAAGGTCTTCTCGACCGGCGAAGGTTTCGGCGGGGCGGGCGGCTCTTTGACTCGGGTGGCGGCTGGCATGGCGTCGCTTTCCGGTGCAGGGGTGGTGCCCTGACGAACGCACTCGCGCGGATCCTTGTCGTAGCGCATCCGCAAGAAGGCGGCGTGCCGGAGCACGCCGTCAGGCGTCCACTCGCGAAAACGAACCTCGCACACGTTGACCGGCTCGACCCACGTGGTGGTCTTCGTCTCCGGAATCGCTGTGGCGGCTCCATGCTCACCGACTGGGGGGCCGCACGGTGGAGTCTCGCGGATCATCGATTCGAACATCGATCCGAGCTCGTCGAGAAGCGCGTCGTTGAACCCGGTGCCCACGCGCCCCGAGTAGACGAGCTCTCCGTTGACGAAATCGGCGAGTTGCAGGGCGCCGAGGTGCGACCGCCCTCCCTTGGGACTCGTGAACCCGACGATGACGAACTCGTCGCTCTTCTCCGCCTTGATCTTGAGCCAGAGGTCGCTGCGGCCGGCGCGATAGGGTGCGTCGGCGCGCTTCGCCAGAATCCCCTCGAGCCCCATCTTCTCGACCTGCGCGAGAAATGCCTCGCCTTCGCCGTCGATGTGGTCGAGAGGATGGATCGCGCCCAGCTTCGGCAGCGCCGTCAAGAGAAGCTCTTTGCGGATCCTGAGCGGCAGCGGCCGGAGATCGAAATCCTCGAACGCCAGAAAATCGAAGGCGAAGAACGTCGCCGGCAGCTCGACCGCGGCGCGCTTGATCTCCGCCGGATTGTGCAGCGTCCCTCGTTGCTGCAGCCTCGCGAAGCTCGGCTTGCCGGCGTCATCCAGGCAGACGACCTCGCCGTCGACGATGATTTCATCGAACGGAAGCGCGTCGAGTGCGCGCGCGACCTCCGGGAAGACGGCGGTGTAGTCGTTCCCCTTGCGCGTGACGAGCATCGACCTGCCGTGCGATTTGCTGGCGATCAAGCGATAGCCGTCGAGCTTGAGCTCGAAGATCCAATCGTCGCGCGTGAACGCCTTCTCGGTCGACTCGGCCAGCATCGGCTCGACGGTCTTGGGGTCGACGCGGTTGCGCGGCGCCTTCACGGCCTCGACGGCTTTGCGCAGGTCGGCGACGGGGCTGCGGCCGAGCTTCACTTCGTCGACGGTCAAGCCGGAGAGGACCGACGTCTCCTCGAACTGGTCGCCCGGCGACTTGACGTACGAGTCGCGCTCCTTGATGAGCAGCCAGTCTTTCTCGCTCTTCTTCATCTTCACG
The DNA here is from genome assembly GCA_963736315.1 of uncultured Gemmatimonadaceae bacterium. Lineage (GTDB taxonomy): Bacteria > Gemmatimonadota > Gemmatimonadetes > Gemmatimonadales > Gemmatimonadaceae > JAQBQB01. Next base: position 2,621,449 of record CAVTOB010000003.1, read on the forward strand.
AGCGTCCAGTTGCCGTGAAGCTTGTAGCCGCGCAGCTCGAAGAGGAGCTTGCCCTTGGCGAGTCCCTCGCGCCAATCCTCGAGCGGGATCCACTCGCCGCGATCCCACACGATCACGCCGCCGGCGCCGTAGTTGCCCTCGGGGATGATGCCTTCGAAGTCGCCGTACTCGAGCGGGTGATCCTCGACCTTCACGGCGAGGCGCTTGTCCTTCGTGTCGTACGACGGCCCTTTGGGCACGGCCCACGAGCGGAGGACCCCGTCCATCTCCAGGCGGAGGTCGAAGTGCAGCCGGCGGGCGGCGTGCTTGTGCACCACGAACAGCCGGCCGGGAGCGGCGGACACCGTGCCCATCGGCTCGGGAGTCGTGTCCGGCGACCGCTTGGCACGGTATGCGCTGAGGTTGTCTACCTGGCGCTCGTCGTCGCTACTTGCCGTCACAAGGACATTTCGGTTCGGCGGTGAACCTACCGAGTCATGCGGGGCGCGGCCAGAACGACGGTCCGGCCCAGGCGTACTCTTGCGTCGCTGCACGAACTCGACCAACGTCCTCGACCACCCAAGCTCTTTCCCGGACTCCTATGCCCGCACGCGCCATCGGCACGGCCACCATCTCGTTCGGTCTCGTCTCCGTGCCCGTGAGTCTCTATTCGGCCGCCGAATCGAAGGCCAACATCTCGTTCAACTTGCTCCACAAGAAGGACGGCGCACGCCTCAAGCAGCAGTACATCTGCACGAAGGACAACGAGATCGTGACGCGGGACCAAATGGTCAAAGGCTACGAGTTCTCCAAGGACCACTATGTGATCCTCACGCCCGAAGAGCTCAAGGCGCTCGAGGAGAAGGCGACCAACACGATCGACATCAGCGAGTTCGTGCCGCTGGCCAAGGTGGATCGGGAATACCTCGACAAGACCTACTACCTCGGGCCGGACAAGGGCGGCGATCGCGCATATCGACTGCTAGCCGCCGCGCTGGACGAGACGGGCCGCGCCGCGCTCGGACAGTACGCGGCACGCGGGCAACAACATCTGGTTCTGCTTCGTCCGTTGAATGGCGTGATCGTGATGGAGCAGCTCCACTACGCCGACGAGCTGCGCGCGACGACCCAGGTCGAAGTACCCGAGGGAACGGTGAAGCCCGCCGAGCTGAATCTCGCGAAGCAGCTCATCGAGCAGTCGGCGAGCGACGAGTTCGTCCCCGAGAAGTACAAGGACACGGTCCGCGAACGGCAGCTCGAGGCGATCGAAGCGAAGGTCCAGGGCCAGGAGATCACCGAAGAGGCTCCGGCCGAGCGCGGCGGCAAGATCATCGACCTCATGGAAGCGCTGAAGCAGAGTCTCAGCGAGGCCAAGGCGGCGAACAGGGAAGAGGAGGAAGAAGAGGAGAAGCCTCACAAGAAGCGCCGGGCGAAGTCGGCATGAAGCTGCTGGCCGGCACGAGCGGCTTCGCCTTCAAGGAGTGGAAGGGGCCCTTCTACCCGGCTGATCTCAAGGACGATGCGATGCTCGGCTTTTACGCCGGGCGGTTTCCGACGGTCGAGATCAACAACACGTTCTACCGGTTGCCGCGCGAGCACGTGCTCCTCGACTGGGCGTCGCGGGTGCCGGACTCCTTCACCTTCGCGATCAAGGCGAGCCAGCGCATCACGCACTTCGCGCGGCTCAAGCCCGACGCCTCGAGCGCGACGGAGTTTCTGCTCAAGAACACGTCGGCGCTCGGCGCGCGGTTGGGTCCGATTCTCTTCCAGCTTCCGCCGAACCTGAAGGTCGACGTCCCCAGACTGCGCGCGTTCGTCGCCACGCTCCCCAACGATCGCCGCTACACGGTCGAATTTCGCCACGAGAGCTGGTTCGACGACGAGGTCTACGCCGTGCTGCGCGAGCGCGACATTCCGCTGTGCGTCACCGAGCAGCCGGACTTCGCGTCGCCGGTCGTGGCGACGGCGAGTTGGGGATACGTGCGCCTGCATCGCCTCGACTACGACGCGGCGCTGCTCGACGAATGGAGCAGGCGAATCGCGGCGCAACCGTGGAGCGAGGCGTTCGTCTACTTCAAGCACGACGAAGGGATCGGGTCGGGGCCGCCGGCGGTCGACGCGTTCATCGAATCGTTCGACAAGGCGCCCACCGCGTGAAGCGTTAGGGCCCCCCGGTGCATATCCGCGACGGCGAGTTCGCGCTTTACGCGACGGATCTCTCGAACTTTCTCGGCTGCCGGCATCGCACGGCGCTCGACATGGGGCTCGCGCTCGGCAAGCGCACGGTCGTCAAATACGAGGATCCGCTGCTCGAGCTGCTGATTCGACGCGGCCTCGAGCACGAACAGAGATTCGTCGATTCGCTGAGCGCCGGAGCGGCGACTGTGGTGAATGTCCCGCAGGGCGTGCGCGACGACGAGCGCGTGGCGACGACGCTCCAGGCGATGCGCGAGGGCGCGGACGTCATCGTCCAGGGCGGTCTACGCCACGACGCCTGGAACGGCAGACCGGACGTGATGCTGCGCGTGTCGACGAAAAGCGGCCTGGGTGACTGGTCGTATGAGGTGTACGACACGAAGCTCGCGCGCGAGACGAAAGCCGGGACGATTCTCCAGCTTTGCCTCTATTCAGAGCTCCTCGCGTCGGTGCAGGAGGCGAGGCCGGAACACTTCTATGTGATCACGCCGGACGCCGAGACGCCGCAGCAGAAATACCGTTTCGCCGACTACGCCGCGTACACAAGGCTGGTGCGTCATCAGATAGGGGCGGCGATGTCGCTCGGCGACGATCGCCTGGCCGACGCGTACTATCCCGAACCCGTCGAAATGTGCGGCTCGTGTCGCTGGAGCTCGACGTGTGCGTCGAAACGGCGAAGCGATGACCACCTGTCGCTCGTGTCCGGGATCTCGCGGGCTCAGCGGCAGGAGCTCGAGGCGCGCTCCGTGAAGACGCTCACACAGCTCGCCGGATTGCCGCAGCCGATCGCGTTCAAACCGCGTCGCGGCTCCGTCGAGTCGTACGAAAGGGTCCGCGACCAGGCGCGCCTGCAGTTGGCGTCGCGAGACGCGGAGGTTCCGTCGTACGAGATGCTCGAGATCGAGGAGAGTTTCGGGCTCTGCCGCCTTCCCGAACCGACACCGGGAGACTTGTTCCTCGATCTGGAAGGCGACCCGATGCTGGCCGACCACGGTCGCGAGTATCTGTTCGGCATCGCGACGGCCGACGGCGATTACCACGAGCGGTGGGCGTTCAACGACGCCGACGAGCGCCGCGCGTTCGAGTGGGCGATGGACGCGATCGTAGAGCGCATTCGCGCGTATCCGGACATGCACGTGTATCACTACGCGCCGTATGAGCCGTCGGCGTTCAAGCGGCTCATGGGGCGGTACGCGACACGGCAGCGGGAGCTCGACGAGCTGCTGCGGGCGCGCAGATTCGTCGACTTGTACGCCGTCGTCCGCCAATCGATGCGGGTCGGCGTAGAGCGGTATTCGATCAAGAGTCTCGAACCGCTCTACGGCTTCGCGCGCGGCGTGCCGCTCGAGGATGCGAACAAGGCTCTTCGCGCGCTTCAATACGCGCTCGGCGCCGGCATCCCCGATTCCACTCCGGACGACGTGCGCGCGGCGATCGCCGGCTATAACCGCGACGATTGCGTCTCGACTCGCGCGCTGCGCGACTGGCTAGAGGCATTGCGAACGCGCGCGATCGCCGTCGGCGCGTCGATCGCGCGCCCGATCCCCGACCCCGCCGACGCGCCGCCCGACATCGACGATCGGGCGAAGCGTGTCGAGGAATTGCGCGGCCGCTTGCTCGGGGGACTCCCGGAGCTGCGCGGCGACCGCGACGACGCTCAGCAAGCGCGCTGGCTCCTCGCCTACATGCTCGACTATCACCGTCGCGAGGACAACGTCGCGTGGTGGGAATTCTTTCGGTTGGTCGAGATGCCGGAGGAGGATCTGATCGACGAGCGCGCCGCGGTCGCCGGGCTCGAGTTCGTGGAGCGAGTCCGCGTCATCATGAGCAAGAAGGGCCGGCCTACCGGTTCGGTGGTCGATCGATATCGATATCCTGTGCAGGAAATGGAGATCGAGGCTCGCGACAGCGTTTCGTTGCAGGACAAGAAGGGATTCGGCAAAGTCGTCGCCGTGGATCGGAAGGCGCGGACGATCGACGTGCGAAAGGGTCGGGGCCGCGCTGAGACGCATCCCACGGCGATGTTCGAGTTCACGAACGTCCCGGCCAAGGCGCAAGCGGAGGCCATGCTGCGCATCGGCGAAGCGGTCGCCTCGGGCTCAACCGAATTCGCTGCCGCGCGCGCGCTCCTGGGCCGCAAACCGCCGCGCTTTCGCGAGCCGGCGCTCGAGATCGAACAGGTCGATCTCGCGAACGACCTCCCGTCGCGACTCGCCGACGAGATCGACGAGACGCTCCTCGCGATTCAAGGTCCGCCCGGCGCCGGCAAGACGTATCTCGCGGCAGAGACGATCTGCCGCCTCGTGCAACAGGGCAACCGTGTCGGGGTGACGGCGACGAGTCACAAGGTGATTCGAAATCTGCTCGATGCCGTCGGCGAGGCGGCGCGTCGCCTTGGCACGACCGCGACGCTCGGCCATCGCGTCGGGGACGACGACGAGGAGGACGACGGTCCAGACGCCACCGATTCGGGCGTCCTGCGGTTCGCGAAGGCGGAGTCGGCACGCGAAGCCCTTGCCAATCGGGAAGTCTCGGTCGTCGGCGGTACCGCGTGGTTGTGGACTCGTCCCGACATGACGAACGCCGTCGACGTGCTGTTCGTCGACGAGGCGGGCCAGATGTCCCTCGCCAACGCTGTCGCCGTGTCGCAGGCCGCGAGGAGTCTCGTGCTGCTCGGCGATCCGCAGCAGCTGGAGCAACCGCGCCAAGGCAGTCACCCCGACGGCGTCGACGTGTCGGCGCTCGAGCACATCCTCGGCCTCGACCACACGATGCCGAGAGATCGCGGAATCTTTCTCGCGGTCACGCACCGGCTGGCGCCGAGCGTTTGCGACTTCACCTCCGAGGTGTTCTACGACGGCCGGCTCGGTCCGCTCACGGGGCTGGAGCGGCAGCGGATTTCCGTCACCGCAGGCGTGCCATCCGTCGGCCTTTCGGTGCTCGACGTCCAACACGACGGGAATCGCAATCAGTCGCCCGAGGAAGTCGAAGCCGTCGCATCGATCGTCCAGAAGCTCATCGCGCCGGGCGCCACGTGGACGGACAAGAAGGGAAAGGCGCGATCGCTCGACGGAACGGACGTTCTGGTCGTCGCGCCGTACAACGCGCACGTCAATCGCCTGCTCGAGCGACTCGCGGAGATCGATCCGTCCGTGCGCGTCGGAACCGTCGACAAGTTCCAGGGGCAGGAGGCTCCGGTCGTCATCTACTCGATGGCGACGTCGCGGGCGGAGGACGCGCCGCGCGGGATGGAGTTCCTTTTCAGCCTGAATCGGCTGAACGTCGCGACGTCGCGGGCACGCTGCCTCGTGGTCCTCGTGGCCTCGCCGCGCATGTACGACGCGGAGTGCCGGACGCCACGCCAGATGCAGCTCGCGAACGCGCTCTGCCGATACCGGGAGATGGCGACGCCGATCGTCTTGTCCTGAGCGGCGCCGCGGGACGATCTACCGCGGCGGTGTCGCTCGCGGGTGCGCCATGAAGAACGCCCACGCGGTCTGCGTCGCGTCCAGCGCGTTGCTCGGCGCGTCGAGGATGCGCGACATGCGCTCCCCGCCCGGCCACGCGTGTCCGCCGCTTTCGATCTTGTATAGCTCGACGGCCGTCCCGTCGGCGCAGGGCGACCGACGCGCTGTGCGTACACGCCGTCGATGCGAGGACGTGAGCGGTCGGCTGTTCGGGGCAACGGTCGAACTTCTTCCACGACTCGACGGCGAACGACACCGGCCGCACGTCGTGCTTGTCGAGCGCCTTTCTGCCGACGCCGCCGTCGAACGGCAGGTTCTCGTCGGCCGTTCCGTGGATGATCAGTATCGAGACCGGGCGCGACGGATTGCAGTCCATCGACAGCTCGCCGGAGACGACGGCGATCGCGGCGATCCGGTCGGCGAGCCGGCAGGCCACGAGGTACGCCATCATGCCGCCGTTCGAGAGGCCCGTCGCGAAGATGCGGTTCCGATCGATCGGATAGGTGCGCTCGATCGTGTCGAGCAGCGCGCGGACGAACGCGGCTTCATCGATGTTCGCCGCCTTCGCGTAGCCGCAACAGCTGCCCGTGTTCCACGTGAGCAGCCGCTCGTCGCCGAATCGCCCGCTGCCCGCGGGATACACGACGATCGCGCCGACGCGGGCGCCCACGGTTGAGAAGCCGGTCTGCGTCCGTGCGCCCGTCGGTGAGCCGCCGCCGCCGTGGAAATCCAGCACGAGCGGTAGCGGGCCGCGAGTCGCGTAGCGGCGGGGAAGGTCGATCAAAAAGCTCCGATCCCGCGCGCCGACCCGCACATGCCGCTCGACGGATGCCGGTGAGTCCTGACCCTGCGCGAACACCCAAGGCAGCACGACAAGCAGCGCGCCGAGCCCGCGAGTCACTTTGCCGGAACGATCCGCGCCGTCTTGATCCCGTCCAGCTTCGGAAACATCCGGTCGAGGTACGAGTTGCCGAGCGTCTGAATGAACTGCTGGACGGGCTCCTCGCCGTATCCGCTGTACAGCGAATCGACGACCGATTGTCCGCTGACCACCATGCCGATCGGCGCGAAACCCATTCCGTCCAGGCGCTGGTTGTCCGCGAGGTTGAGGAACAGCTGGTACGATCGCGTGTTCGCACCCTGGTTGGCGAAGGTCAGCGTGTACTTCACGTTCTGATGCCGCACCGAGTCGTCGAGGATGCGCTTGGTGTCCCACGGCTCGTTCTTCTTCGGATCGCCGTTCAGCCCGAATTGCGCGACGAATCCAGGAACTACGCGAAAAAACCGCTCGCCATCGTAGAAGTGCTGTCCCACGAGCTGGTAGAGACGATCGGCCCCGCGGGGGGCCCACGCGCGGTTGACCTGAACGACGAAATTCCCGCGCGTCGTCTCGAACGCGACGCGGAACGAATCCGGCGCCGCCCCCCCCGTGTCCACCGCGACCTTCACCGCCGCGGCGCTATTTCCCGCGGCGGCGCTATTTCCCGCGGCCGGCGCCTTCTCGCCGCCGCCGCACGCGACGGCCAGCGCCGTCAATGTCATCGCCGTGAGACCGGTACACCGGTCCACCGGTCTACCCGTCCAGCGTCTACTTAGGCCAGCCATTCTGCGGAATCCCCTTGGTGATCTTGAGCGCATTCTCGAAATAGACCTTCTTGAGTACCGTGTCCGGCAGCCCGATGCCATAGAGCTTCCAGAACGCGTGGTACGGTCGGTAGTAGTCGAAGTAGTCGTCGTTCGTCTCGAAGACGCGCCAGTAATATGGGTATTCCTCCGGCTGGAACGAGTCTTTGCCGAAAAGAATCCGATCCTGATACTTGATGAAGAAATCGTGCGCGGCGCGCGGCTGGCGTCCGATGTCGTAGAGCACCGCGCCCACTTCCGTGTACACGTTCGGCATTTCGTCGAGCATTTTCGACAGCGAGCCGAGGTCGTTCGCGTGCCACCCCATGTGCGCGGCGACGAACGTCGTTTTCGGGTGCTTGCGGAACAGGTTGTCCCGTTCGGTCATCAACTCCTCGAAGCTCGGAAACCGGTCCTGCGGATAGCGCCGGTCCGCGAAGAGCGAGAGCTCCAGCCACCGCTCGTTCGTGTTGTCGATCGGCTTGAAGAATTCCTGCGGGTCGGCCGTGTGGATGAACACCGGAATGCCGAGTCGAGCGCACTCGTCCCAGATCGGGTCGAGCTCGGGGTCGTCGATGCGCAGGCGCGAACCGTCGGGCTTTCGAACCGAGAGGCCGAGGCTCTTCGAGATCTCTCCTACGCCGACCGCGCCGGCGGCGATGTCGGCGTCGAGCTGCTTGATCGCCCCGGCCGCCCACCCCGGTCCGACGTTTCTGAAGTTGATGCCGGCGAGAATGCGCACGCGCTCCTTCATCGCCGGAGACGCCGCGACTGCCGTGAGCACGCTCTTCAAGCGATCGCCCGACAGATTGTCCGCGCTGATCATCATCCGCACGTTCAGGCTGTCGAGCGACGCCTTGAGCGACGCGAGCCCTTCCGCCGAGGCGATGAGATTGCCTGGATGTCCGTGGAAATCGATCGCCGGATACTTGGCGGTCGGCACCAGATGCGCCGGCACGATCAACGTCGACTTCGGCCGGTAATCGAGAATGCTCGGCGGCGTACCCTCCGGCGCCATGCAGCTGCGCGGGCGAATCTCCGTCGTGCCCGGCGGACACGACTCGCCCGCCGGAATCGGCGTGCCGCGCCCGCCCCCGCGGCCGGCGCCTCGTCCTCCCCCGGCGGGCGGTTGTTGAGCGGCGAGCGTCGACCCGAGTGCGACCATCGCCAAAAGAAGGCCGCTGCCACGAACGGGAAATCGCCGCCGCACGCCGTAGCGGTCCACCGGTCCACCGGTCCACCGGTCCACCCGCATGAACGAAGTCTTCATCGGGACTGCGGAACCTGGGGGGTCACGGTGCCGGAACCGGCGATCGTCCCGGGATCGCGCATGTCGTCCTTCTTGAGATACGGCACGCCGTCGGTCATCCACTTCGGCGCCGGGGCGCCCTTGAGGTAGTGATCGAAGAATTGGAAGTAGCGAATCGTGAGGTCGCGGCGATTGCCGAGTCCGCGCAGGCCGTGTCCCTCGCCGACGTAGGCGAGAAGGACGGCGTTCTTGCCGTTGTAGCGCATCGCGTTGTAGAGGCCGAGGCCGTTCTGGAACGCGACCGTCGGATCCGCCGTGCCGTGCATGATGAGGAAGGGCGCCGTCACTTCCGGCACGTGCGTCAGCGCGGACTCGAACATGTAGACGTCGGGCTTCTCCCATGGTGAGAATCCCCAGCGACCCTGTCCGTACAGGTAGTAGTCGTTGCCGTTGGCGCCGCTGCCGCCCGGCACCTGATACGCCCAACCCCAGTTCTGGCTGAAGTCCTCGTAGAGATCGGTGACGCCGGCGCCTACGCCGACAGCAGCAAATAGCCGAGAACGGGTGCCAATAAAAGCCGCGCCTTCGCCGCCGTAGCTATGCCCATTGATGCCGATTTTCTTCGGATCGACGTAGCCCATCGCGATCACCTTCTTCACCGCGGCCTCGACCGCGTCGAGCATGTCGCTGTGCGAGCGGCCGGTGTGGAAGTACACGTCGGGGATCATCGTGATGTAGCCGCGGCTCGTCGCTTCGATGGGCATCGACCCCATGCCGGTGAGATACGACGGCGCCGAATACCGATTCAGGTTCTGCGAGTTCTTCTCGTAGAAGTTCACCAGCATCGGGCGCTTCTCACCCGGTTTGTAGTCGTCCGGGATCGTGAGGAAGCCCTGCAGCTTGTGGCCGTCGTGGTCCTTGAAGTCGAACAGCACGCGATGCCCCCACAGGTACTCGGACTGCTGCGGGTTCGCGTTCGAGATCTTCTTCTCGCCCGCGAAGTCGAGCCCTGACACGCGCAGGTCGGGGAACTCGGTGAAGGTCTGTCGCGTGAAGAGGTACGTGTCCGCCTTGGCCGCCTTCTGCGGATTCGAATAGGCGGCGTCGTCGTAGACGAGCTCCTTCAATTGGCCGTCGGCAAGCTGGTAGAAGCCGGCCTTCTTCGTGTACTCGCCATAGGCCGACAGCAGAATCGGCTTCGACAGGTCGATCGTGCTTCGGCTTCCGCCGCGGCCACCGCGGCCACCGCCGCCGCCCGGCGCGCCGCCGGCGCCACCCACGCCGCCGGAATCGGGCTCCGTCGCCACATAGCGGAAGCGAATCTCGCGCTTGTCGCCGACGCCGCTGGTGAGATTGCGTGCCGGCGATCCATCCAGCGGCACGACCCACAGGTCGAATTTGTTCATCGCCACGACATTCTTGCCGTCGTGTGTGAAGCCCATGACGCCGAACGACGGTTTCGTTCCCGGATGATCGAAGTCGTTGTCGACGAAGCTGACGCTGGCTCCCCCGCCGAGCGTCTTCGTGGTCGCGGCATCGAGCGTGTACGCCTGGATCTTGCTGTCCTTCCAGTACAGGAAGTAGCTGCCGTCGGGTGAGATCCCGAACACGTGCTGGCCGATCAACTGATCCTTGAGAATCAGCTTCCGCTCGCCGTTGGAGGGATTGATGCGGTAGATGTCCGCGGCCGGCGCCTTGTAATCCGAGACGTAGCCGCGCGTGTCGCGGCCGACGGCCCAACGTCCGTCGGCGCCGACCTCGACGTCGCGCATCGTCGTGTCGGCGAGCGTCACGAACTTGCGATCGGGGATGTTGAACGCCTCGCGATAGGTGAAGTTGCGGTCCGCGTCGGCGCGGGTCATCTGCACCGACTGGATGCGCTCGTCCTTCGAGTTCCAGACGTCCACGTCCGCGGCTTCCTCCGCGTTGCGCCGGCGGGTCGTGTCGGGCGCCGGCACCTGCTCCTTCGCGCCGAAGAAGATGCGCTTGTTGTCGTCGCTCCAATCGATCGCGGCGCGGTCGCTCAGCACCCAGCCCTTCGGGAATCCGTCTGCCTTCGACGGATCGAATTTCACCGGCACATACTCGATTTCGTCGAGCGCTTGCTGCACGCTCGGATACGCCAGCAGCACGTTGTCGCGCTCGCGCATCTTGTCGACGTCGACGCCCTTGAGCACGGCGAGTCCGGTGCCTTCGTCGTTCCACGTGAGCCGGCTGTACACGCGCGCGTCGTTGTCGAGCGTCGAGATGCGGCCGTTGCGCAGGTCGAGGATGAACAGCCCGTTGCCGTCGCGCACGGCGCCGTCCACGGTGTACGCGAGCAGATCGCCCTTTTTGTTGAATCCGATTTCGCCCACACTGCCCAGGAGTTGGTCGCGCCCCGTCAGGAGATCGTGCAGGATCACGTCGGCGCCGCGCGGGCCAGTCGATGCTTCCGCGTTCGCTCCACCGGCCGCCGCACCCGGACCGCCGCCTCCAGGCGGCCCCCCGTTCCCGCCTCGCCCACCCGCCGCGCCGCCGGGTGCTCCGGGCGCTCGCCGGCGCAGCACGATGTGGCTCGATGTCGCGGCGAACGTGAACGACTGGATGTCCTGCCAGGATTGCACGGTGCCCGTCGCGAGATTTCTCAATTCGGCGTGGCGCGGTGGGGTCGGAGTCGCCCCAGTACCACCACGGGCGTTCTGGCCCCCCACACCGGCACCACCGGGCTGTCCGCCGCCGGCCGCGCCTCGACCACCGCGACCGCCCCGGCCACCGCCGCTGACGTCCACCGTATAGGCGAGCCACTTCGAGTCAGGCGAGAACGCCGGCGCGGTCCCGTTCGGGATCTCGACGTCCTGGCTATTGTCGAGCCGGACGAGGTGCAGCACGGGCTTCGCGTCGGCTGGCGCCGTGTTCGTCGCCGACAACACGTATGCGACCCACTTGCCGTCGCCCGAGATCGACTGATTGCCGATGCTCTTCCACTTCGTGTAGTCGTCGACGGACAGCACCTTCTTGGTTGCCGCCTGCGCATTCGTCACGCGAGGCGCGGCGACGATGGTGAGGGCGACGAGCGGCGCGACTCTCGTCAGCGAGCTTCGGATGGTCCTGGCGACGTCGATCACGATCCAACCTCCTGGATGCATCGGGCTGAGAAACAGGATTCCCTCGTCACTCGGCGAGTCGGACGGGTACTCAGGCGGCCAGGGAATGACCGCTACAATACGCCCGAGATGAGAACGCGGGAAGCTGCCTCAGCGCTGTTGCGCCCGGCGCGCCGGATGGCGTGTTTACCAGCGCCTTGCAACCATGATCGAATCCCTCCCGCACGAGGATCTCCTGTGAGCTCACGCCGTGATTTCATCGTCCAAGCGCCGCTCGGATTGCTCGGCGCCGCCGCCGCGTGCAGCGGCGGGGGAACGCCTCAGCCGCCATCAGGCTCATCGGGAGTTCCGAGCACGCCCGGGGCTCCGCCGACGTTCGGAACCGCGCCCGCGGTGGGGCCCGCGGTGTCGGCTGGGACGTTCGCCGAGGCGGAGAAGCTCGCGCAGGTCACGCTGACCGACGCGCAGCGCGCGACCGCCGCGTCGAGCTGGCGCACGTCGATGGCGTTCCTGCTCGAGCGCCGCGCCGGGCCGCGGAAGGTGCCGATCGACGCGAGCGTCGCACCGGGCACCAAATGGAACCCCGCGCTGCCGAACGAGAAAATCGGCCCCTCGCGCGATCGGTTCGTGCGCAGCGCGCCGGACTCCGCACCCCTCCCCTCCAACGACGACGACATCGCGTTCGCGCCGGTGGCGCGGCTGTCGCGCTGGATCGAGACCAAGAAACTCACCTCGACGCGTCTCACCAACATCTATCTCGACCGCATCCAGCGCCTCGATCCCAAGCTTCGCTGCATCATCACTCTCACGCGCGACAACGCGCTCGCGCAGGCGAAGCAGGCCGACGCCGAAATCTCGGCGGGGAAGTATCGCGGCCCGCTGCACGGCATCCCGTGGGGCGGAAAGGATCTCCTCGACACGGCTGGTATTCCCACGACGTATGGCGCGGAGTTCTATCGCAACCGCGTTCCGACGGCCGACGCGGCCGTCGTGGCGCGCCTCCGCGAGGCCGGCGCCGTGCTCATCGCGAAGCTCAGCCTCGGGGCGCTCGCGCTCAACGACATCTGGTTCGGCGGGCAGACCATGAACCCGTGGCTGCTCGAGGAGGGCGCGTCGGGCTCGAGCGCGGGGCCGGGCGCGGCGACCGCCGCGGGGCTGGTGGGATTCTCGATCGGCAGCGAGACGGGCGGCAGCATCATCGCGCCTTCGATGCGCTGCGGCGTCACCGGATTGCGTCCGACCTTCGGCCGCGTGCCGCGCAGCGGCGCGATGACGTTGTGTTGGTCGCTCGACAAGCTCGGGCCGATGACGCGCAGCGTGGAGGACACGATGCTGGTGCTGCACGCGATCTCGGGTCCCGATGCCGGCGATCTGGCGAGCGTGCCGGCGCATCTCGACTTCGACGCGAACGAGAACGTGAAGGGACTTCGCGTCGGCTACTTCCCGGCGTGGATGAAGGAGGCGCCGTCGACGGAGGTGGACCGCGCCGCGCTCGACACGATCAAGTCGGTCGGCATGGTGCCGGTCGAGGTGTCGCTTCCGGATTGGCCGTACGACTCGTTGCAATTGATTCTGTTCGCCGAAGCGGCTGCGTCGTTCGAGGACATCACGCTCGACGGGCGGGTCGATCAGTTGAAGGCGCAGGTGCCGGACGCGTGGCCGAATCTCTTTCGCGAAGCGCGATTTCTGTCGGCGGTGGACTTCGTGCAGGCGGATCGCTTCCGCAGGATGGTCGCGGGCGAGATGGCGCGGATCTTCTCCAAGGTCGATCTCCTGCTCGTGCCGTCGCTGCGCGACGAAATGCTGACGATCTCGAATTTCACGGGCCAGCCGTCGCTCACGCTGCGAGCGGGCTTCGTGAACGTGACGGAGGCGCGAAGCGACTGGGCGCCCGATCCGAAGAATCCGCTCCCCAAGTTCAATCCGCCGCGTCGCGTGCCGCACGGGATCACGCTATTGGCGCCGCTCTTCGAGGAGGGCCGGCTCGTGCAGGCCGGCATCGTGCTCGAGCGCGCGTTCAACGTGGTTGGGGAGCGGCCGCCGGGCTTTTGAGCCATCTGAGCGTCGGCTTCGTCCTGCGCTCGAGCCACGATGCCGGGAAGAAGAGTCAACGCAGATGACGCAGACCTGGAAGGGCAATCCCGCAGATTGAACTGCGGGGTCTCGGTGCATATTTCGTTTCATCTGCGGCAATCGCTTTGCAAATCTGCGTCATCCGCGTCGAGTTTTCTCAAGGATCCGGAGACTTGGGTTGGCGGATCATTCGTCGCGCAGCACTATGGCGGGGTCGATGCGTTGGGCGCGCCAAGCAGGGATCGCCGCGGCGGCCGCGGCGACGAGCAGCAGGAGAGTCGAGGCGATGGCGAGCGACAGCGGATCGCTCGGCGCGACACCGTAGAGAAGGCTCCGCACGTAGCGGCCCCCGGCGAGCGAGCCGGCGATGCCGACCGCGACACCGACCGCGATCACGACGGTGCTCTGTCGAACAAGCATTCGGACCACGCGCGCGCCGGCGGCGCCGAGGGCCATCCGCACACCGATCTCACGGGTGCGCTGCCGCACGTCGAACGACACGACGCCGTACACGCCGACGCCGGCGACGATGAGCGCGAAAAGGGCGAGTGATCCAAAGAGTCGGAGGCCGAGTTTCCAGGGCTGCAGCTCGTTTTGAAGGAACCGGTTCATCGGCCAGGCACGCGACGTGGCGCCGGGGAACGTGGCATTGAGTAGCGTCTGCGCGCTCGCGGCGACGGCGTCCGCTTGTCGCTCGCTCGCGCGGATGACGAGCGTGCGGTCCGAACCGCGAAGCGGCAGCTGTTCGAGCGGGTAGTAGTACTGCCACTCGCTCGTGTTTTCCTGAATGCGGAACTCGTGAACGTCCGCCGCCACACCGACGACCGTGTAGCACGGGTGCGATGGAGCCACGGGGCGGAGACACTGTCCCACCGCGCGTCCATTCGGCCAGATCTGACGCGCCATCGTTTCCCCCACGATGATCACGGGCGGCGCGCCGGCACGGTCCGACGCCAGGAACGCGCGCCCTTGGACGAGCCGCGTGCCGGTCAGGGAGAAATAGGCGGGCGACACAGCCAAGTAATACGAACCACCGTCGAGTGGATGCGTCGAGTCCGCATCGGGGCGGTATAGAGGCACGAAGGTCCATTGATTCATGGGTGCCCCGTACGTGATCGCCACGCCCTCGACGCCGGGCATCGCCGCGATACGCTCGGCGACGCCCGGCATCAACGCGGCGATCCGGGCACGTTGGGTTCGATCGGCGAAGTACACCTGCGCCGTGACCAGGCGATCGTGATCGTACCCGAGATCGGTCGCGCGCGCCGCTTGCAGCGTTCTCGCGAACAAGGTCGCGCCGGCCAGCAACATCACCGAGAGGGTCGCTTGAATCACCAGCAACGCGGAACGTGCACGATGATGGCCGAAAGTGGCGCGTGGCGTTCCGCTTCGAAACGAATCCCCGACGCTGCCACGCCATGCCATCAGGACCGGTAACGTCGCCGACAAGACCCCTGCCACGAGCGTGGTGACCCCCGTAAACGCGATGACGCGCAACCCGACGGCCGGGTGGACCCACGGGACACGCGGGAGCAGCTGCGTGCGCAACACGGCACCCGCCCACTCCGCGAGGAGGATTGACGCGGCACCCGCGAGCGCGGCGAGCACGACGGATTCAAGAATCATCAACCCGGCAAGTCGAGCGCGCGAGATGCCGAGCGCGAGGCGAACGCCGATCTCGCGCCGGCGCGCGACCGCCATCGCAAGAAAGAGGTTGGACACGTTCGCGCACGCGATGATGAGTAGCAACGCGGCGACGGCGGAAGTTCGAGAGACGATCAGCGTTCGACTGTCGTGAAAATCGGGGGCGCGGTACCTCGATAGCGGTCCAAGAACGACGGAGGCGCTGCTGTCGAACGCTTTGGCCGTCAGGAAATGCCGGTACACGGCGGTCGCATGCGCCTCGATCGCTCCCGGCGATCCACCTGGTTTCACACGTGCGACGAGCTGGATGTACCGCGCGCTCTGATCGTACCACGGCTTCTCGCCCGGGGACGGAGCTTCGCGCGGCATGGTGCTGAACGGCAGCCACACGGAGGTTCGACCGACGCCGACGCCCTCGAAGCCCTCGGCCGCGACGCCGATGACCACGTAGTCCGTGCCGCGAACACGGATCTGTTGACCGAGGGCGCGGTCCGCGCCCCCCATCTGATCAGAGAGAAAGTGGCCGACGACGGCCACGTTCGAAGGCGAAGCGACGTCATCCTCCTCGGCCGAAAAGGCGCGGCCGCGTTCCATCCGCGCCCCGAGCATCCCTAAATAGTCGGCCGTGGCGTAGGTCGCGCCCGTCGAGAACAGGTTGCCCTGCCAAACGACTTCGACGGAGTCGCGGGATTGGTCGATCGCAACGGCGATCTCGCCGCTGAGAGCGTTCCTCAGGGTGCGGTATTCCGGATAGGAGAAGCTCGATCCAACTCTGAATCCGGCCTCCATGTGGGGTCGCGCGAAATACAACCGTCGCAGCGAGCCCGGGTCCGCAACGCCAGTGGGCGGCCGAAAGAAGAGCGGGTCGAGCAACGAGAAAAGCGCGCCATTCGCCCCCACCGCGATCGCGAGGGTGATCGTGACGGTAACCGCGATGGCCGGGCGCCGACGCAACCCGCGAAGGACATAGCGCAAGTCGGTGGCAAGCGCGTCGACGAACTGCCAAGAATGCTTCGGTCCCCAGGAGAGGCCGCGGAGGATCAGCGCGTCGAGCGTGCCCGGCATGAGCTCCATGCCCGACGATACATCAACTATTGAGGCATGTCAACTTGAGGTATCAGCCAATTGGCAGGCTCGGGAGCCAGGTCTCAGTCGCGGCGCCGACTTCCTCGAGCACGGCCGCGTCGTTCCGGCCGCTCGACTTGAGCACGTGAAAACTGTGGTCGCCGCCCTCGAGCCAGTGCATCTCCCACCGAGTCGTCACCGTCTTCAACACCCGCTCCATCAACGCTTGCGTGCAGAATGGGTCGCGCGTCCCGCTGAAGCAGAGCACCGGCATCGTGATCCGCGGAAGATGGGCGTCGCGCAGCTGCTCGGGTCTTCCTGGCGGGTGCAACGGATAGGCGAGCAACAGCAGGCCGTCCGCCGCGAATCCGTCCGCCGCCAGCATCGACGCCGCGCGCCCGCCCATCGATCGTCCGCCGATCACGAGCGGCCGCCGCGGCCCCAACTCACGCCGAACGTGTTCGACGACTGTCGCGAAGGTCTGCATCAACTTCGGCATCGGATCCGGCCCGCCCGAACCGCGCTCCTTGTACAGGAAGTTGAATCGCACAACGCCGAGTCCACGCCGGCGCAATTCGTTGGCCGCGGCGAGCGTCGCGCGGTCGGACATGCTGCCGCCCGCGCCGTGCGCGCAGATGAACAGCGCGCCAGCATCGCCGCTCGCCGCCGGCTCGTACGCGGCGCTCGTCGTCGCCTCACCGACCGTCACTTTCCACTCGGTAGCCGTCATGGCGATCCCACGGTCACGGGCGCGAGACCGGCCTCGTCGAGAAACCGATGTCCGCGCGTCGGCTTGCCGGAGCGCGTCGCGTCGTGCGTCAACACGAGCCGGTCGCGCACCCGCGTCATCCCGACGTAGAGCAGCCGCCGCGCCTCTTCGATTTCGGCGGGCGTCGGCCCGGAGGTGGGCGAGCCGCCGGGGAGCTGGGAATCTTCGACGCCCACGATGTACACGCGTGAGAATTCGAGCCCCTTCGTCGAGTGAAGCGTGAGCAGGTTGACCCGCCCGCGTGCCGGATCCACGCCGTCCCACTTCGACAACACCGCGCGCTCGAGGAACGACGAGATCTGTTCTCCGAGCGGGCCGTCGGGAATCTCCGCCGTGAGGCGCCGCAGCCGCGCCATGGCCGCCGGGTACCGCTCGTCCGCCGACTTCTCCGCGCGAATCTTGAGCATGAGGCGGGCGCCGCCGAGCCGCTCGATCAACTCGTCGACGGTCGGGATCGAGAGATCGCCCGCCTGCTGGCGCTCGTAGTTCTCGAGGCACGTGCTGTATCGGCCGAGCGAGAACGCGCGACAAATCCCGAACAACATCTGCGCCTCGGGCGAGAGCGATTGCGGATCAGTCAACGCCAACGCGACGCCGAGTTGATCGAGGACGCTGACCAGCGCCGTCTTGCGCGCCCGACAGCTCTTCTCGCGGTCCAGCGCCAGCACCACGCCGGCGAGCGTTCGTGAATCGTCGAGCGCCTGGTGCGACTTTCCCGCCGCGATTCCGAACTGCCGCGCCAGATCGACGAGCTTGCGGCTCGTCGGAAACAGGTCGCGCGCGAGCGGCAGCGTGTCGTACGTGTGCATCCCGAATCGTTGGTCCGGACCGATGGCGCGGACCATTCGCTGGAGAATTCGAAAGTCGAAATCGTATCCGTTGTGGGCGACGAGGACGTCTTCGCCGCAGAACTGGCGGAAGCGCGGCCACACTTCCTCGAAATACGGCGCGCCCGCGACGTCGGCGTCGCTCAAGCCGTGCGTCTGCGTCGCGCCGGGCGCAATCGGGACGCGCGGCCGGACGACGGCGTCGAACGTCTCGGCGATCTGTCCGCCGCGCACCCGCACCGCGGCGATCTGCACGATCTCGGCCTTGGCCGTGTCGTCGTCCGTCGTCTCGAGGTCGATCGCGGTGAAGTCGCCAAACGCTTCATCCAACTCGTCCATCTCGAGCAACTGCGCCGCCTTGAACACGCCGAGCGCGAGCCCCGTCTCGGCGCACTCTGTGGCCGCGATCACCTCGGCCCCCTCCGGCGGCTCGCCGCCCCGTTCGACGGCCGTGATCCCGACGGCGCCGAGCATCGCCTCGAGCCCGATCTCGGCCCCTCCGACGCGAGGAAGCCAGACCGTCTTGCGGTCTCGGCGCGCAACGGCGAGCCGATTCTTGAGCGCGACCACGTCGCTAATCGCCGCCGGATCCGTGATCTCGTCGTGGCGGTCCTCGAGCACCGAGCGGATCTTGCCGACGCGGCGCGACAAGAGGTCCAGCACGAGCGGGCCAAGCCCCGAATGACGCCTCATCAGCGCGTCGAGATTGCGCCAGTCCGCGAGTGCTCGGCGAATGCGGCGCCCCGTCTCGTCCTGACGCGGCCGATGCTTCTCGATTCGACGGAGCTCTTGCCGCACGTCGTGCCGGCCGCGCGCCGCGCGGGCGCGAGCTTCGTCGAGCAACGGCTTCGGCAGCAACGTCGCGAGGAATTGATCGACGAAGACGTCGTTCTTCGGTGCGCTCATCACGCGCAGCGCCGCGATCACGTACGCGACGACGGGATCGTCGGCAAGCGCGCGGCCCAGCGCGAGCCGGCAGGGAATCCCGGCGTTGAGCAGCGCGGCCTCGAGCACGTGGCCGATTTCGTGCGTGCGGTAGAGCAGGGCGACGTCGCCCCAGTCGTGGCCGTGCTGTTCGCGGTCGCGTTGTAGATCCGGAACGAGCCACGCGGCTTCCTTGTCATCGTCGTCGAAGAACTGGACGTCGACGGGGAACTCCGAGACCCGATCCGCTTTCGGCTCGACCGTCTTGATGACGGTGGTCGTGTTCAGGGTCACCAGCCGCCGAGCCAGCTCGAAGACGTCGCGCGGGCAGCGGCGGTTTTCCTCGAGGCATATTCCCGACGCGAGCTTGAAGTCGTTCAGGAAGTTTCGGAAGACCGCCGGGTCCGCGCCCGCCCACGAGTAGATCGACTGTTCGTCGTCGCCGACGGCGAACACGTGGCGGTGATCCTTGGCCAGCGCCTTCACGATCCGGTATTGCACCGGGTTCAGGTCCTGAAATTCGTCGACGAGGATGACGTCCCAGCGGGCGCGTACGCTTCGCCCTTCCTCGTCCCGCTCCAGCAGCTCGGCGGCCTTGATGACCAGTGTATCGAAGTCGACGACTTTGCGCGTCGCGAGGAATCGCTCGTAGCGCGCGAAGAGCACGGCGTCGTCGTGGAGCAGCGGGTCACCGCGAAACCGGTGCGCCGAGAATCGGTTGAGCGTTTTGGGATGCCAGCGTCGGTATCCCTCGATGCGACGGAGGACGCTCAGCTGATACTCTTCGTCGGCGATGCCGAAGCCGGGTTCCAGCAGCACGTGCGCGCCGAATTCGCGCAGCAGCTCGGCGCAAAAAGCGTGAATCGTTCCGCGTTTGATGTGCGCCGCCGCGGCGCCGAGCGTGGATTCGAGGCGGTGCGCGATCTCGCCGGCGGCCTTGTTGGTGAACGTAAAGGCGCAGATGCGCGCCGGATCGACACCCAACTCCTGCACGAGATAGCGCACGCGCTCGATCAGGCAGTACGTCTTGCCGGCGCCGGGTCCGGCGAGGACCAGCAGCGGTCCCGCCGGAGCCGTGATCGACGCTCGCTGTGAATCGGACGCCGCCCGCACCGCAGGTGCGAAGCTCTCGCGGGCGGCGGACGTCGTCACGCTCGAGCTACCGGGCGTAGGTGGCGTTCAGCTGCGCTTTGGCGAGCGTGTGTCCGTGGATGTTGAACCCGACGTACGCCGCGGTCGCGCCGGCGGGAATGTCCAGCTTGTCCGTGTCGAGCGCGAAGAGCGCGATGTGATAGTGGTGCGCCTTGTCCTTCGGTGGCGGACACGGACCGCCGTAGCCCGGCACTCCGAAGTCGGTATTGCCCTGCACGGCGCCCGCGGGGAGAAGATTCTTTTTCGGATCTCCGGCGCCGGCGGCGAGTGAGGTCGCGTTCGCGGGAATGTTGTACACGACCCAATGCCACCAGCCGCTGCCGGTCGGCGCGTCGGGGTCGTACATCGTGAGCGCGAAGCTCTTCGTTCCCGCGGGCGCGCCGCTCCACGACAGCGCGGGTGACAGGTTGTTCCCCGTGCAGCCCATGACGCTGGCGACTTGCGCGTTGGGAACGGTCTTGCCCTCGTGGATGTCGGGGCTCGTCAACTTGAACGAGGATTTCTGCGCGCCGGCACTCGACAGTGCGATGAACGGCGCGATCAGCAGAGCGATGTGTGGTTTCATTGGTCTCAGGTCTCAGGTCTCAGGTCTCGGGGGCTCGCTCGGAGATGAGCCCAAGTTAGCCGACTGGGAGGCGCTCGGTTCCCTGCCTCATGGAACGGTCCACCGGTCCACCGGTCCACCGGTCCACCGGTCCACCGGTCCACCGGTCCTACGCCGCGGCCTTTTCGATCGGCCGATGCACGAAGACGAACACAGCCGCGGACGCGACCTGGAACACCATGCCGAAAATGACCAGCGCGATCAGGCTCCGGTTGTAGAGCTGTCCCATGATCGCGCTGCCGAGGAACCACATGATGCCGAACACGCCGTTAAATGCGCCGAATGCGTGTCCGCGCTTGTTCATGGACACCGTTCCCGCGATCCCCGCGCGAAGTGTCGCGTCCTGCACCCCGAGTCCCGCCGCCCAGCACATCACCGCAGCCGCGGCGCTCAGCGGTCCGCCGAGGAATCCGAGCGGCAGCGCGAACATCGTCGCCAGAATGCCGATGACGAGCACCCAGATCCCGTAGCGGTCGAACAGCACGCCGCAGATGAACGCCGTCAGTCCCACTACGCCCATGGCGCCGGCGTACAGAATGGGAATCGTCTGCGGCGTGAACAGACCGGTGTGCTGGAAGTGGTATCCGAGAAGTGGGAAGTCGAGGAAGCCCATGGCGAGGAGGCCCGACCCAGCGACGTAAACCCAGAACAACCGCGTGAGCGGCTCGTCGGTTTTGGGCTTGGGTGGTGTGCCCTTGTTCGGCCGGTAGTACATCGCGAGGAGCAACGACGCGAGCGCCAGCACGGCCGGGATCCCCAGCATGAGAAACGCCGGGCCGAACACGTGCGTGCGCGCCACGGCGTACGCCACATACAGCGGGCCGATGATCGCGCCCGTCTGATCCATCGCCGCGTGGATGCCGAACCCTTTTCCGTGCCCGACGACCCCAGTCGCCTCCGACAGCAGCACGTCCCGCGCGGGGCCGCGAATCGCTTTCCCGGTGCGCTCGGCGATGATGAGAATCGCCGCCATCTGCCAGGTGTGGACGAAGGCCAGACCCGGAATGGCGATCAGGTTCATCGCGTATCCAGCGATGACGATCGGCCAGTAGGCCCGCGTGCGGTCGGCGAACTTGCCCGAGAAGTAGCGCAGGCTGGCGGCGACCATCTCGCCGAACCCGGAGATCAATCCGACCAACGCGGCGGTGACACCGAGGTCGTTCAGGAATGGCCCGATGCCGCTGTACGCGCCCTCGTACGTCATGTCGGCGAACAGGCTGACGATGCCGAGGCAAACGATGAAGCGGAAGGCGGCCGAGCGTTCTGCCGATGCGGGCGTCGCGGCGGTCAAGCGATCAGTCCACGAGAATGCCGGTGACTTCCAGCACGGAGAGGATGCCGAGCAGCAGGAGAGCGAGGACGGCGAAGTGGCGGACGCGACGCGGCGACACGTGCGAGGCAATCCAGCCGCGGATGCTCGATCCGAGCGTCACAGCCAACCCGCCCTTGGTGACCATCGCGGCCACGGCGGCGATCCAGACGATGAGCGCCGCCGTGCGGTGTGTGAGTCCCCGGCTCGGAGCGACGCTCACGTTCGCCGCCGCCCAGACGCCCGCGGTGGTCATCCCCTTGTCGCCCCATTCCGAGAGAAAGATCGTTGTGAACGCGATCAACGCTCCGTGGAAGATGCGCGAATCTTTTTCCTTCGGTGTTCGGACGTCGGGCTGGCGCCACATCGCGATCGCCACGCCGATGAAGCTGACGGCGGTCAACGCGGCGACGAGCCAGGGCGGAAGCAGCTTGCCGATCGTCGCTCCCACCGCCACCGCTACGGCCATCTTGGCCATGAAGGCGACGCTCATCCCCGAGATGACGGCCGCCCAGCGAAAGCGCGTCGCCAGCACGCCAGACGTGTACAATAGTTTGTCCCCGACGATCTCGGCGACGAAGACGGCGATGTACGTCGTGAAAAATGTCTCGAGCATCAGCCGGCGCTGCCGCGTCGGCCGATCACGCGAAGCGGCGCTCGGAGCGTTCGCGGGCTTTGCGAGCTTCTTCCTCGCGGTTGCGAGGCGGAGCGTGAATCTCCAGCGAGTCGATCAGTCGGCGCGCGATGGCTGTCACGTCGTCGACGGCCTGGTTGAAAGCGGCTTCGTTGGCCCGCGACGGCTTCGTCGTCCCACTCAGCTTGCGGACGAACTGGAGCGCCGACGCGCGCACCTCGTCGTTCGTGGCGGGCGGCGCGAAATTGGCGAGAGTTTTGATGTTACGACACATAGTGATAACCTCGGCGTGCGGCTGAGACGCCGTTGAGTCCCAAAGGTGAATATGCCCATCGTGCTATGTCGCGTCTACACTGCGCGCTCGTTGTAGTAGCAACTCCCTCTCACGAGCATTACGCGTGAGCCCCGCCGCCCGCTCGAACTCGTCGCGCGCTTCGGACGATCGACCGAGTTTGGACAAAAAGTCGCCGCGAACCGCGGGAAGCAGGTGGTACGACTTGAGCGACGGCTCCTCGGCGATCGAGTCGACGATCTCGAGTCCCGCCGCCGGCCCGGAAGCCATGGCCACGGCGACCGCGCGATTCAGCTCGACGATCGGCGACGGAGCGAGCGTGGCGAGCTGGGAGTAGAGACTCGCGATGCGGTTCCAGTCGGTGTCCGAGGCGATGCCCGCTCGGGCGTGACATGCCGCGATCTCCGCCTGCACCGTGTACGGCCCACGCTCGTCGGAGAGTGATTCGGCGCGGGCGAGCGCGTCGAGCCCGCGCCGAATCAGCAGCCGGTCCCACCGCGACCGATCCTGATCGAGCAGCAACACCGGTTCGCCCTTCGGACCCGTCCGCGCGCGCAACCGCGACGCTTGAATCTCCATCAGCGCGGCGAGGCCGTGGACCTCGCCGTCGTCGGGCACGAGGCCCGCGAGAATGCGGCCGAGCCGAAGCGCATCCTCGCAGAGCGCGGGACGAACCCAGTCGTCGCCGGCTGTCGCCGAGTAGCCCTCGTTGAACACGAGATAAATCACCTGGAGCACCGACGACAGACGCTCGTGGAACTCCGCGCCGCGCGGCACCTCGAACGGGACGCGCCGCTCGGCCAGCGTCTTCTTCGCGCGGACGATGCGCTGCGCGATCGTCGGTTCGGGAACGAGAAACGCGCGCGCGATCTCGTCGGTCGTCAGGCCGCCAAGCAGGCGAAGTGTGAGCGCGACGCGTGCGTCGGTCGACAGAACCGGATGACACGCGGTGAAGATGAGGCTCAACAAGTCGTCACCGACATGGTCGTCGATCGCGGCGTCGAGGTCCGGGACTGCCCGTTCGCGTTCGTCCTCGAGCTCGGCGCCGATCTGCGCGTGCTTTCGCTCGTGCAGCGCGTGGCGGCGCATCGCGTCGATGGCGCGGCGCTTGGCCGTGGTCATCAGCCACGCGCCCGGATTGTCGGGCACGCCCGACGCCGGCCATTGCTCGAGCGCGGCGACGAGCGCGTCCTGCGCCAAGTCCTCGGCCAAACCGACGTCGCGGACGATGCGCGCCAAACCGGCGATGAGTTTCGCCGATTCGATGCGCCACACCGCCTCGATCGCGCGATGGGTCTCGGAAGCCGTCACGGCTTCCAATCACATCAGCGCAATCGGGCGGGGCAAGGGCGTTGGATCAACTCGCCGGCTGCTAGCGGGAGCGACCCGAGAGCTCGGCGCGCTGCCGCTCTTCTTGTTCGCGGAGCTCAGGGGTGAGGTTCTCGGCGAAGTCCTCGACTTCGAATACCGGACGGATCTCGATCTCCGACTCCTCGTTCGGCATCGGGTTCGGGCAGCGTTTGACCCACTCGACGGCCTCGTCGATCGAGCGGACTTGCCAGATCCAGTAGCCGGCGACGAGCTCTTTGGTCTCGGCGAACGGACCGTCTACGACGGTTCGCTTGGCGCCGCTGAACCGAATTCGCTTGCCGGCCGAGCTAGGCTTGAGCCCGTCGCCGGCGAGCATGATACCGGCCTTCACGAGCTGGTCGTTGAACGCTCCCATGTCCGTGAGAAGCTGGGTGTCGGGGAGCGCGCCTGCTTCGGAATTCTTGCTCGCTTTGACGATCACCATGACGCGCATTGTCTGTTCTCCTTTGGTTGACGCCGCCGAGATTCGGATGGCCGGTTCGCCTTCGGAATCGCGGGTTCACTGATACGTCGAATGGAGCCGGCCTGAATCGACACGCGGATTTCGGGCCTAGAGGTCGTCAGCCAAACGGTCCCCGACTGCAACTAAACCGCGTTTCCGGGGCTTCATGCAAGCGTCGACCGGACCGTCGCCTAGGGACATCGTGCGTGAACGAAATCGCCTCTGGCCGGCGCCACGGCACCAGGATATGCATAGAAGAGAAGTTGAGAACATCCGAGGTACCATATGTCGAGCATGTTGAGCGGAAAACCGGCAGTTCTACGGTGGCGCTCGTCGCGCGAAACCCTCGCGCTGGCTTTGCTGGTCGCGGCAGCGTCATCCGGCGCCGCTCAGTATCCTACACAAACCCCAGCGCGGTACGCCGCGCAGTCGGGAAGGTCGGGCATAGATTCGCGTTGGATTCCGTGGATCGGATGCTGGCAGGCCGACACGACCGCCGCATACGCGGACCCGTCGCAATCGCTCTACACCTGCGTCGTGCCGCTCCCCGGCACGACGGGTGTTCAGCAGCTCACGATCGCGCGGGGCAAAGTCACGAGCAGACGCCGCCTCATCGCCAACGGAGCCAACAACTCGTTCGATGAAAACGGCTGTCATGGGACGCGCGCGGTCGAGTGGTCGTCGACGGGACGCCGCGCCTATATCCACTCGAATTACACGTGCGACGTCGGGCTCACCGGCACGTCGAGCGGCGTGTTGGCGATGACGTCCACCGGCAACTGGCTCGAGGTGGAGAACGTGCACGCGGGACAGGGATTGATCGAACACGTCGACGAATGGCGTGACGCCGGAATGCCGTCGAGCCTTCCGTCGGAAGTGTTCAACTCGCTCGAGTCCCGCCGAATGACGTCCACGACCGCCCGGGCGTCGGCGGCGGCACCGCTCACGGTGGCTGAAGTGATCGACGCGCTGCACCACGTCGATTCGTCGGCCGTGCGGAGCCTGGTCGTCGCGAGCGGGCAGCGCTTCAGCTTGAACGGCGACGAGGTCGCCGCGCTGTTCCGCGCCAACGTACCGCGCGGCGTTTTGCAGGCGATGGTGGCGTGGACACCGCAGCCGGGCGCCGAAGGGCCGGGCTACGACCCCGACGCCTATCTCCGCGCCACGGCTGGGATGAACTACGGGCCCTCGCCGCAGGTGATCGTGATCCAGCCGGCGCAGCAGCAACCCGAAGTGGTCGTGACGCAGGAAGTGACGCCCGAGCCGATGTCGCCGACGTACTGCACGGCACTAGGCTGCTACCCGACCAACCAAATGTCCGCGTACAACGGAAATCCGTATCCGTACATGGATTTCTCGAATCCGTACTATCCGTACCCGTACAACTTCTATCCGTTTTCCTCGGGTCCGATCCTGACGGGGAACATCAACCGGCCGTTCTTCAGGCCGAACTCCCCGTTTCGGCGAGGGCCAGTCGGCATCCAGAGGCCGATCGCCGGGTTCCCCAACCGGCCGGGGGTCGGCCGCGGCGGGGTTCGCGGGGGCCGTCGCTAAGGCCGCGCCGTCAACGCACAGGCCGGGTCCGCGCGTAGCCTAGGGGCGCGAAGAAGCGCCGCCTGCTCCGCGGATCCCTGCGAGCGGTAGTCGGGATCGATGGGACAGCGCGACGGTCGGGAACGCCGAACTAGGCGTTCCCGATTCATGGGTAAAACCCGCAGCCCGTGGCGCGCATGATTCAGCCCCGCATTCCGATCTCGGTAGTCATTCCGACGCTCAACGAAGCGCCGCGAATCCGGTCGGCCATCGAGACCGTGCAGTGGGCTGACGAAGTGATCATCGCCGACGCCGGCTCGACCGACGATACTACGGACATCGCGCGCCGCTCAGGCGCCCGCGTGATGACCGTTCCCGGCAGCACGATCGGGGCGCAGCGGAACGCGGCGATCGAGACGGCGCGCAATCCCTGGATCCTGGCGCTCGACGCCGACGAGATGGTCACCCCCGAGTTGCGCGATTCGATCGCCGACTTGTGCCTCACGGGTTCGCCGCGGTTTTCCGCGTACCGCGTGCGCTCGCGCAACTGGCACCTGGGACGCGAGCTTCGCCACGGTCCGTGGGGACGCGACTGGAAGATTCGAGTCTTCTCGAGCGACCAGCGGTTCAACGCGTCGCGCGTCCACGAGAACATCGAGTCGTCCGACGTCGGTGAGCTCGAGGGCGATCTGATCCACTACCCGTACCGCGATCTGGCGCACCAAGTGGTGAAGATCGCGAAGTACGCCAAGTGGGCCGCCGAGGACATGCGATCGCGGGGACGACGTGCGCGAGTGAGCGACGTCGTCGCGCGCCCGGCGTGGCGCTTCTTTCGCGACTACTTCGTCTACAGCGGATGGCGCGACGGACGCGCGGGCTTCATCGTGTCCGCGGTGAGCGCCTTCTCTGTCTTCTGCAAGTACGCCTGCCTGCTGACACCCGAGGCGTGAAGCGGCGCGAGCGTCGGAGCTAGAACCCGACGACCTTGAACGAAATGGGGCTGAGACCCGGAGCCGCCGCCGTCACCGAATAGGTCGCCGGCGCCGCCGTCGTCATGAAGACGACGTCCGCGTTCCCCGCCGAGCCGGTGGTGGAGTTCTGCGCGCTGAGCGAGCCCCCATTTGACGACCAGGATACCTGAACTCCAGAAACCCGGTTTCCGAAGGCGTCGACGACGCGCACGCTGAGCAGGGTGCTCGCGCCGGCGACGAGCAGCGTCGAGTCGGCGGTGGCCGCCGAGATGGCGCTCGGCGGACCTGGCGTGCTCGTGGCCGTGAGATTGACCGAGCCGGTGCCCGCCGTTGCGGTGAGTGTATTGACGCGCGCCGTGTCGCTCAGCGTCCAGGCGATCGACGCGTTTCCATTGGCGTCGGTCGTCGACGTCTTGGCGCTCGTCGCGCCGCTGCCGACCGCGGTGAACCAGCTGACCGTCACGTTCGCTTGCGGCTGCCCCCCGAGCTCGACGTGCACCTTGGTGTCGAGCGACGTGCCGATCGGGGCCGTTCGGTCGAGAAAGCTCGAATCGGCGGAAACGCTATAGGCCGTAGCGGGCGGGTTGCCCGGCCCAGTGCCACCGGAGCTTCCATTGTCCGATGAGCACGCCGCGACCGCGAGGAGTGGAAGAGCGATTTGAAGGAGTCGACGCATAGCAGGGGTGACACGCGAGAACCGAAGTATCCCTGGTCGCGCGCATCCGGCGCAATGGCCGGAGCGAGCGGTCAATGAAACTGAACCCCCGCCACGCGTGTCGCGGTCACAGCGGCCCGCTCGTTGTCCAGCGCTTCGGCCATGGCGTCGAGCACCTCGTCGACGTCGCCCTCGGTCATTCGGTGCACCTGCGTGCAGAGCCTGAGCGAGAAGCGGCCCCGCAGCCGCGTCGAGGACGTGAGGAAGCGGCCGGTGGCGTTCACGCGTGTGTTGATCCGCTCGTTCAGTGCGTCCAGCTCTTGTTCGGTCGCGCCGGCGGGGCGGGCGCGAAAACAGACGACGCCGAACTGCGGCGGCGAGAGAATCTCGAAGTCTGCCATCGTGGACAATCGCCTCGCCGCGTGCTCCGCGCGCCGGATGCCGCGCGCGATCGCCTCCCGCACCTCGGCGACGCCGAAATAGGTGACGGACGTCCAGATCTTGAGCGCATGCGCGGCGCGCGTGAGCTGCGGCCCGAGATCGGCGAAGTTCACCTCGTGCTCGCGCGCCCGCACGTCGGTGAGGTATTCGGGGTGGACGCTGAACGCCTCCTCCAGCCGCCGCGGGTCGCGCGCGAGGAGGCAGCCGCACTCGAAGGGAACGAAGAGCCATTTGTGCGGGTCCAGCGTCACGGAGTCGGCGCGCTCGATGCCACGGAGCGACGCCGCACCAGACTCGGTCAGTGCCGCGAACCCAGCGTACGCCGCGTCGACGTGAAGCCAGAGCGACTCGCGCGCGCAAACGTCGGCGATCTCCAGGAGCGGATCGACCGCACCGGTGTTCGTCGTTCCCGCGCTGGCGACGATCGCGAACGGCGTCATACCGGCGGCACGATCCGCGGCGATCGCCTCGCGCAACGCGCCCACGCGCATGCGAAAATCGTCGTCGGTGGCGATCGAGCGGACGTTTGCACGAGGGACGCCGACGATCCACGCGGCTCGTTCGACCGACGAGTGCGCCTGGTCCGACGAGTAGATTGTCATGTGCGGCAGGGTTGCGCCCGTCGGATCGGCGGCGTGTCGGGCTGCGACGAGGGCAGTCAGCGTCGCCGTCGAACCGCCCGACGTGATCAGGCCGCTCGTCCCCTCCGGCATGCCGAGCCATTGTCGAAACCAGTCCAGCACCAAGAGTTCGATCTCGTTCGGGCCCGACGCGACGGACCACACGCCGGCGAAAAAGTTGAACCCACTGGCCAGCCAGTCGCCGAGTACGGCGGGGAAGGTGGGCGAGCTCGGGATGTAGCCCATGAAGTGCGGGTGGGGTTCGCGCGCGTGGTTCGGAAAGACCCGCGTCTCCAGGAATTCAAGGATCTCGTCGAACGACTGGCCCTGTTCGGGCGCCGGTCTGGCGATGAGGGCTTTGGCCTCGGGCCGCGACAGAGACTTCTGAGCCGGTTGCTGTCGAAGGGTTGCCAGATGCTCGACGACTGCGTCGAGAACACGATGGCCAAGGCGACGCATCTCCTCGTCGCTGACGTCCAGGTTGGACCGTTTCACGTAATCCATAGGTAGGGGAAGCTATTCCACGCGGCGTCCGTAGGCCCCGACACTGGAAGTTCGGTCGTCTTGCCGGGTCGGAAGCGCTACACTATGATGGCTCCAGCAACGCAGTGACAAGGCGATGACTGATTTACAGTTGCGCTCCTTGCAACCTCAGACGTTGCTCGGAGAGCGTTACCGTCTCGAGCGCGAGGTCGGCCGCGGAGGTATGGCGGTCGTCTGGCTCGCTCGCGATCTCAAGCTGAATCGCGACGTCGCGATCAAGGTCCTCCTCGGGGAGCTTGCGTTCGCGATGGGCCCCGAGCGATTCCGCCGAGAGATCGATGTCGTCTCGCGCCTCAGTCATCCCTACATCCTCGCGATCGACGACTTCGGCGAGTACGAGGGCCACCTCTACTACGTCATGCAGTTCATCGCGGGCGAGACGATCCACAAGCGTCTCGAGCGCGAGAAGCAGCTTCCACTGGCGGACGCGCTGCGCATCGCCTATCAGGTCGCCTCGGCGCTCGACTACGCGCACAAGCAGGGAATAGTTCACCGCGACATCAAGCCGGAGAACATCCTGCTGCAAAACGGTGAAGCGCTCGTCGCCGATTTCGGCATCGCCCGCGCCATCACCGAGGGCGGCGGATCCAAGCTCACGAGTACCGGCGTCACGCTCGGGACGCCGACGTACATGAGTCCCGAACAGGCCATGGCCGATCCGGGAATCGACGGCAGGAGCGACATCTACAGCTTGGGCTGCGTGCTGTATGAGATGATCGCTGGACAGCCGCCGTTCTCGGGGCCGACGGCGCAGTCGATCATTGCGCGCCACGCGCTCGACGAGGTCCCGTCGCTCGTCATCGTTCGCGGCACGGTACCCGAAGAAGTGGAGGACGTCGTCCTCCAGGCCCTCGCCAAGCTCCCGGCCGACCGGTTCGCGACGGCGGGGGACATGGCCGAGGTGCTTCGCGGCCTGATGGCCACGGGTAGCACCGGCGCGCGCAATACCGCCGGCCGGCGGCGCACCACGCAGCGACGCAAGGCTCGGCAGGCCCGACCGTCGTGGCGAAGATACGCGTTGATCGGGGCCATCGCGGTGCCGGTGCTCGCTGCCGCTGCCTGGACGGGGATCCATTTCACTCGGGGCAGCAGCCGCGTGAGTCGCCTGGGCACCGACACGGACCCCAATCGCATCGCCGTTCTCTACTTCGACGACCAGTCCGAAGGCGGCAAGCTCCGTCCTCTGGCCGACGGTCTGACCGACGCGTTGATCGATCAATTGAGCGCTGTGAAACAGCTCAAGGTGATCTCGCGCAACGGTGTTGCTCCGTTCAAGGGAAAGAACGTCTCGACGGATAGCATCCAGCGCGCGCTGAAGGTCGGAACATTGGTTACAGGCTCGATCGCCAGTTCCGGCGATCGATTGCGTGTGAAGGTACGGCTCGTCGACGCCGCCACGGGGACCGAAGTCGACTCGAAGACGATCGATCGCGCGCGCGCCGACCTGTTCCAACTGCAGGACGACTTGGCGCAACAGGTGTCGTTGTCGCTGCGGAAGTCGCTCGGGCACGCAATCGAGAACACGAGTGGACATCCCGGCACATCGAACGCCGCGGCCTGGGAAGCGTATCAGCAGGCAAAGCAGAACCTGGCCGGCGTCGACACGATCTTGAAGACCGGCAACGTCCCGGCGGCGCAGCAACGTCTCGCCGCCGTCGACTCGCAGCTCGCCGCGGTGTCGGCGATGGACAAGAAGTGGCCGGCGCCGATGGCACTGCGCGGATTCATCGCGCACCGACGCGCGTTGCTGACGAGCAATTCCGACCCGTCGCAAATCTCGAAGTGGCTTGGTGTCGCCGGCCAGGATGCCGCCGATGCGCTCGCGGTGGCTCCCACCGACCCGGACGCGCTCGAGCTTCGCGCTACGGCCCGGTACTTCACGTGGATGTACAACCTCAATCCCGACCCGGCGTCGCGGACAAAGCTGCTGGCCGACGCCGAAGGGGACTTCCGCGCGTCGGTGAAGTCGAATCCGACCCAAGCGACGGCGTGGAATGGGTTGAGCCACCTGCTCAACACCAAAGCCGAGTTTGCCGAGGCGAAGCTCGCGGCGCAGCAGGCATATGACTCCGATCCCTACCTCAAGGACGTCGACAAGACCATCTGGCGGTTGTTCGACAACTCGGTCGCCCTCAACAACCGCATCGAAGCCGAGAAGTGGTGCACCATCGGGGCTCAACGCATGCCCGACAATTTCCGGTTTACCGAGTGCAAGCTCTGGTTGTTCGCGCTGCAGGGACAAAAGCCAAGCGTGGATTCGATTTGGAGCGCCTATCGCAACTTCGTGGCGAAGAGTCCCGCGAGCGCGAAGGAGTTCAACACGCTCAAGGGCGGGATGTTGGCGGCGCTGGGGCTGGTGCGCGCGGGTTTACCCGATAGTGCCCGAGCCGTCGTCGCCCGATCCCGGGGCAATCCGCAGATCGACGCGGCTTCGGAGCTGTTGTACTACGAGGCCGAGGTGCGCGCGCAACTGGGCGACA
This sequence comes from uncultured Gemmatimonadaceae bacterium, assembly GCA_963736315.1. GTDB lineage: Bacteria > Gemmatimonadota > Gemmatimonadetes > Gemmatimonadales > Gemmatimonadaceae > JAQBQB01. The sequence goes on from CAVTOB010000003.1 coordinate 2,653,398, forward strand.
AGGAGGACGTCGTTCGGTTGCTGACTCGTTACTTCGCGGCCAATCCACAGCAACACGAATTCGCGAAGCTCGACCAGTCCTGGTGGTGGGACAACGTCAGAGATTATCCAGGATACAAGGCGCTGGTCGGCGGAACTTAAAATTGTGATCTAGCGCACGCTGCGCTATGTCGTACCTTGTCCCGGTTCTCCGTGCAACCAATTAGGGACGTCTGGGACGCTCCAGCGAAGCACGGTAGCCCTCCGTCTGTCCGCTCGGCCCCCCTCCATCCGCAGTTCCATCTTCGATCCAAGAGGCCCAGGTATGCGCCGCTCAGCTGTCGCAGTTGTCACTCTTGCCGCAGCAGCGCTTGTGTTCGTTGCGTGTAGCGAGCGCGATTCCACGAATTCGCGAGGCCCTCTGACCGCGCCGGCCACCACTAGCTTCACCATCCTGCCCGCGACGGCGTGCAATTTCGAGGCAATAGAATCGGCGGCCCAGGCGTACTTCTCGGCGCCGAGCAGTGTCCTCTTCGCACCGCCGAACGGTGTCCTCGCGATCGGCGAACAGATGGAGGCTGCGTACAACCTCCACCATTTCGCTGACGCAAACGCGTATGGATTCGTGATGCTGCGGGAGGTGGCGAAAGATCGTCTCACGTCCGGTGTAAAGGCCGGTGCCACCGCTGCCGGCGTGAGCTTCGTGATCGACGTGCTGCGTTGCACGACTCTCACGTTTCCCTCGGCGACGGTGACGTCGCCTGACGTCCCGCAAAACTTCCTCGACAACCTCGCTCTCATCCTCGACGCGGGCGTCTTCGAGGTCCGGGGAGGGGCGGGCGATGCAACGACGTCTGCCGCCGCGTATCTGACCGTAGGCGGCGTCCGGACGCTCGCCGCGCCGCACTGGGGTGTCGAGCGGCATCCGGCGTGGCCGACGGACGGGCACTTCCTCGTCTACGGGTATCCGACTCTCAATCCGAACACAGTCATCGATCCGGCGACGAACCTGAACACCAACGGACCGACTACGTACAATTCGTTCGAGATCGGGACCCTCCCCTACTTGCACCCGAAGACGGGCCTACTCGTCGGTGTGTGCTATAGCTCGGTGACGGGGACGACAGCGGCGAATCGGCTGATTCACAACAACTCCGATCTGTTCGACAACACGCCGCCGACCTATCTCTGTTCCACGCCCGTGGCGTCGCTCGAGTCTGTGAAGTGGTACGCCCGTGCGCTCCAGCGAGCGGCATCCCTGTTCGCGCCAAAGACGGCCAACGCAATGCAAGGCGACGAATCCTTCATTGGCGGCCTTCCGAGCAGCTGGAGTCCCTTCGCCACGGCGCTGATCGTTGGCTCGAACGTAGGGACGTCCTTCACCACGCAGCCGGTGAATATTGCCGTCGGCACCACGATGCCAGTAGTCGTCCGTGCGATGACGAATGGAGTTGCTGTCCCGGGTGTGGCTGTCACGCTCAGTGTCATCAACAACAACGGCGTTCCGGCCGGGGCGATCATCGTGGGCACGTCGACCGTTAATACGGACAGCCAGGGCTACGCGACCTTCAACATAGGGCTCGGAAAACCGGGCGGTTACAACCTGGTCGCAAGCGGATTGATGTCCGCTGCCGTGGGAACGAACGGAGTGGCGTCAGTCCGCTTCAATGTGAAGAACCACTAGTCGTTCCGTGATGCCGAAATTGTGGTCGGACGCTTCGGCGTCCGACCACAATTTGTATTGCGGCGGCGTCAGCGATCGAAGAGCCGGCGAATACCTCGACGCCCTCCGCGTATCGCGGGCCCGGGCGCGCGAAGAACGCATTTGCATCCACGGGCTCGATACGCGCGCCAGGCAGCTCAGGGAGATCGCACGCCATCCGCTGCGCGTCGCGCAGGCCGAACCCGCACGGCGCGACGATCACGATCTCCGGGCGCGTCGCGCGAATGTCGTCCCAGGTCACCCGCACCGAGTCTGCGCCGGGGCGACCCAGCGGATCGTGTCCACCGGCGATCTCGAGCATCTCCGGCACCCAGTGCCCGGCGCAGAAGGGCGGGTCCGCCCATTCCAGGAACGTCACCCGCCGCCGCGGCCGGCCTCGGGTCGAGGCGCGAACCCGCTCGAGCTTCGCGTGATTCCGGTCGACAACCGCCTGCGCCGCCTTCTGACGGCCGACGACGCGGCCGACCGTCAGAATGTTCTCATCGATCTCGGCGAGCGTCCTCGGCGTCAGGAACACCAGCTCGGGCTTCTTGGGCAGCGTCGCGAGCGCGCGCGTCAACTCGTTTCCCGACGGCGCGCACACGTGACACAGCTCCTGCGTCAGGATCACATCTGGCGCCAGCTTCCGCAGCAGATCTTCGTCGACTACGTAGAGGCTCTCGCCCGTCTGCATGTGCCCCGCGATAGCGGAATCGATCTCCGCCTGGCTCAAACCCCCGAGCTCCAGCGCCGGCCGGCTCACGATCGGCAACCGTTCCACGCCTGGCGGATAGTCGCATTCGTGAGACCGGCCGAGCAGTTGATCGCCGGCGCCAATGGCGTTCACGATCTCGGTGCCGGCGGCGAAGAAAGGAGACGATGCGCATTGTTGGGAAATCTACGGGGACGTCTCAGGCGTCTATGCTCGGGTCTCAGCAGCCAGACTCGCGTTCTCCTAGGCGAGCGGGCCGCCCGACGGCGGAGGTCACCTTTCCGGCGAGACGTGTCGTGTGCTCGACGTCTTCGAATTCGCCGGCCGGGTGGAATGCTGAGCCGTCCAGCGTTCCCGCTCGGCGGGAGGGGTGGAAAACTCGGAGGTCCGTGGGCGCTCGCGCGATGATTCGGCCAGAAATGTCTGACGTCGCCGTCGGAAAATGGACTGCTCGCACAGAACCCGAGCCGCGGCCCGCGCGAGCGCCTAGAGTGGCCACCAAGGCCCGTCGACCGGCAGCTCTGGCTGATGGCTTCGTCGCGTCAACCGCTCACTCGGCCGTGTCTTCCAGTCAACCGACGCGGCGGAGGCGCGAAGTGGCTTCGCCGAAAAATGAGTGGGTCGGTTGGCGTGCTGTCCTCGCAGCGCGGGAAAGACTAATAACGGCGCCGCCGAGCACGTTCTCTTCGACGAGATTTCGAGACGCGCAGGGCACAAACCCGTCGCGCCCGCGCAGGCCAGTCACGTGGCAGAGCGGAAAAGTCCGATGACGTTAGGGAAAAGCCACCTGTCCCCCGTCCACCCTGTCTTACGGCGCCTCCCACGCAGGATCGCGCACACCGGGAAGAACGGCTGGCGCTCGACCACAGGAACTGACATCAGACAACTGACATCACTTTGGGCGTTTTTCGGCGGCCGCATTTTCGGCCTGACGCTGCCGGCTGTCGCTGACGCCTAGAGTCTCCACCCCCAGGTGATCCCGATGAAGCCACAGCCCGAGCCGACGCAGTTGTGCCCCCCTCCCCCAGCCAGGAACGATTCTGAAGACACGCGCCTCTCTACTTGGGTCTTATGGCCGGGGGGTGTTTTGGCGTCAAAATTGTTACAATTCTCTCACGAATGACGCTCGCGTGACATTTTCGGGCGCGTTTCGGTCGGCCCGATTGCTACCATTTCGGGGGTCGGCCATAAGACCCAAGTAGAGGGGCGAGAGATCCGACTGCCCGAAAGGCGAGCGAAGTGACGGGCGCGGGAATCGAACGGACGGGAAGAGAATGGGGGTAGGGGGCTAAACTAAGAGGCGTTCGAGGAAGCCAGACTCACTCTCCGACATCAGTCATGCCCCCAGAGTCCTCTCCCTCCTCTTCGCCACATCTCGCCTCTCCCGACCTCAACCCTTCTTTCACCAAGGGCGTCTTTCTCGGCGAGATCCGCGAGGACCTGGTCTTCCCGTTTCCCGAGCTGACCGCCGAGGAGCACGAGTCGCTGAGCATGATCCTCGACTCGTTCCGCGCCTACGCCGCGGAGCGCATCGATTCGTCGCGCTTCGACCACGAGGGGCAGTTTCCGGACGGCGTGCGGCAAGGCTTGCACGAGCTCGGACTCATGGGTCTCAGCATCCCCGAGGCATACGGCGGCTTCGGCGCCTCGGCGCGAGTCTACAATCGCGTGTTCGCCGAGATCGGCGGGACCGACCCGGCCCTCTGCGTGTACTTCGGCGCGCACCAGTCTATCGGGTGCAAGGGCATCGTGCTGTTCGGCACCGAGGAGCAGAAGCAGCGCTACCTGCCGCGATGCGCGAGTGGTGAGTTGGTCGCCGCGTTCTGTCTCACCGAGCCCGGCTCGGGCAGCGACGCGCAGGCGATGAAGACGACCGCGGTTCTCAGCGACGACGGCTCGCACTATCTGCTGAGCGGCACGAAGATCTGGATCTCGAACGCCGGCTACGCGGATCTCCTGACCGTGTTCGCCAAGGTCGCGGTGAACCTCGACGGGAAGCGAAAGGAGCGCGTGACCGCGTTCATCGTCGACGCGCACGCGCCGGGCGTCTCGCTGGGAAAGCGCGAGGAGAAGATGGGCATCAAGGCCTCCGACACCCGCGCCATCTTCTTCGACAAGGTCAAGGTGCCGGTCACCGATCGACTCGGCGACGTCGGACACGGCTTTCACATCGCGCTCGAGGTCCTGAACTCCGGTCGCTTAGGGCTCGCTTCGGCGTCGGCGCGTGGCACGCGGCACGTCATGCGTCTCGCGCTGGCGTACGCCAAGGAACGCGAGCAGTTCGGAAAGCCCATCGGATCGTTCGAGATGGTGCAGCGCAAGATCGCGATGGCCGCGGTGGACTGCTACGCGCTCGACTCGGCGGCGATGGTCGCGTCGGGCATGGTCGATCGCGGCGGCATCGATTTTTCGCTCGAGACGGCCGCCTGCAAGGTGTTCGGGTCGGAGCTTGCCTTTCGCACGGCGAACGACGCGTTGCAGATCGCCGGCGGCATCGGCTACTCGAAGGAGTATCCGTACGAGCAGGCCGTCCGCGACGCCCGCATCAATCTCATATTCGAGGGAACGAACGAGATCCTGCGCGCGCTCATCGCGTTGATGGGGATGCAGGAGCCGGCCGAGCGGTTGAAATCACTCGGCAAGGCGTTCAAGGACCCGATCCACTCGCTCGGCGCGATCGGCGAATACATCAAAGGCCGGGCGAAGCGGACCATCACCAGGCCCCACTTCTCGCGCGTGCACGAGTCGCTCGAGCACGAGGCGGAGCTCGTCTCGTCGCTGGTGCACAACCTCGCGCTCAGCGTCGAGGCGGCGGTCATGAAGCACGGAAAGGGGATTCTCGACATGCAGTTCCTTCAGGAACGCATGGCGAACGCGGCGATCGACATCTTTCTCGCGTCGGCCGTGCTATCGAGAACGACCTGGGAGATTGAGCGGGCGGGGGGCGGCAGCGGCTCTGCCGCTGACGCTCATATGGACTGTGCGAGGATCTTCATCCCGATGGCGTATCGACGCGCACGTCGGTCGATCCGCGGGCTGCGCCGAAATCAAGACGCCCGGCTCAAATCGGTGGCCGAGCGTTCGATGGAAACCGGCGAGTTGGGACCCGAGGCGCCCGCCGACGAACGCTGACGGAGCGGGGGGCGCCTCGTGGGCGAAAATCAGCTCATCCCTTCTTGCCGTTCACGACCGTCTTCATCCACGGATGGATGCAGCACTGATAGAGCGTCGTGCCCGACTCCACGACGTCGTCGGTATCCGCGCCGCCGGGTAGAATGAAGTCGTCGTCGTGGCCGGGGGTCAGGAGCGCCAGGCACTCCGGCGCGGGCGTCAGATGCAGCAGGCCATTGATCTCCGGGACGATGCCGCCGCCGAACTGCGCGACTTTGGTGAACGTGTGGACCTCGCCCCCCTTGTTCACCGCGAAGAGCGTGAGTCCCACCTTCGCGTCCATCTGCGCCGGCGCGTTGTGCCATGCGCCCGCTGAGCCGTGGTCCAGCAGTTGGGCGATCAGTTGAGGGAACGCGACGCCCCCGTTTCGCGTGCACAGGATCGGTGGGTTCTGCGCGGCGAAACTGGCGTGGTCGCACGCATCCATCATGTTCACCGTGCGATCGCTGGTTCCGCCCTTGTCGAAACTCGCCCCGGATTGAGACACGGACAGCGCAGGTTGGGTAGGCGTAATCACGCGATCAGAACACGCCGTCGCGGCGAAAAGGAAGACGGATGCACTTGCGATATGGGCGAATTTCATTGTGGACCTCCGCGTCCGGTTGTTGCACGAACAGGTAACTGAGACAAGGAGACTGGCTCGCTCGGCGCCCCGTTGTCAAACGGAGATCCTGTAACATCTTGAAGCAGATCGGCATCGGAGCCGGCCAAGTCGCGCCGCCGGAGACGCCGGGATAGCTTGCCAGCTTGCATCGCCACTAACTCGGCCCGCCACAAGGAAAAATGGGGAAGCTGGTCGTCCTGATGTTCACGGCCTTCGTCGACATGGTTGGGTCGACGATGATCCTCCCCCTGATACCGTTCTACGCCACGCGGATGGGCGCGAACGGGGCGATGCTCGGCGTCATCCTCGCGTCCTTTGCCGTGGCCCAACTCGTCAGCGCGCCGGGCTGGGGCCGCTTCTCCGACCGCTACGGCCGGCGCCCCGCCATTCTCGTTGGATTGCTCGTCTCGAGCGCGGCCTACGTCGTGTTCGCCTTCACCGATACTTTGCCGCTCCTCCTGATCTCACGTTTCGTTCAGGGTGTCGGCGGCGGAACCGTCGGAGTGCTCCAGGCGTACGTCGCCGACTCGATGCGCGAGAGCGACCGCGCCAAGAGCCTCGGTTGGCTGAGCGCGGCGACGAGTCTGGGTGTCGTCGTCGGTCCGGCGTTCGGATCGTTTCTGACGCTGTTGTGGGGACGCCGCGCCCCGGGCCTCGGCGCGGCGCTGCTCTGCCTCGCCATCAGCGCGTTCGCCTCCCGCTACCTGCGGGAGTCGAGCGAGCGGATGACGGTCGAACGAGCGGCGCGCCCTCGCTCCCATGCCACCCGCGGCGCGCTGATCCGCGTGATCGACCGACCATCCGAACCGGCGGCCCGTCTGATCCTCATCTACGCCGTGGCGATGGGGGGGTTCTATGGTACGAGTCAATTTATGCCGCTCGTGCTCGCGGACCGCTTTCACGTCACCGAGAAGAACGTCGGCTATTTCTTCATGTACTTCGGCCTCATGGGCGTGATCATCAGGGCGATGTTGCTTGGGCCTGTCGTGCGCCGACTGGGCGAGCCGCGCGTGGCGCGCATCGGGATCGTGGTCCTCGCCGCCGGGCTGTGCCTAATGGCGGTCAGCGAGTCGTGGGGCACCCTGTTCGGGTCGTTCACCTTGATGCCGCTGGGCACCGCGTTCCTTTTCCCCTGCGTGACCGCCCTTCTGTCAGTGGCCGTTCCGGCGCGCGAGCGCGGTTTGCAGATGGGCGTGCAGCAGACCTACGGAGGAATTGCCCGCGTCGTTTTCCCCCTCGGTGCGGGCTTGATCGTGGATCGATTCGGAACGGGGGTACCGTTCATGCTTGCGGGATTCCTCGTTCTGGCAACCCTTGGTCTGTCGCGCTCGCTGGTGGCACGCCCGGTCCTGAGCGCCGCCGATTGAGGCGGCGCGTGTGACGGTAGCCGAAACCGAACTGTCATTTCTGGGCGGCCGGTCCCCGGCCGCCCGCAAACCAACCATCCGCCAGTGACCGCTCAGGCCAGTCAGCCGATCCGGCACCATTTCACCGTCGACGTCGAGGAGTATTTCCAGGTCTCGGCGTTCGAGCCGTTTGTCGCGCGCGCCCGCTGGGAGGAGTTGCCCAGCCGCGTGGAGCTGGGCGTTCGCTGCATCCTGGACTTGCTCGCCGAGCACGACGCGCGCGCGACGTTCTTCGTGCTGTCGTGGGTGGCCGAGCGCCAGCGCGCGCTGGTCCGCGAGATCGCGAAGCACGGCCACGAGATCGCGTCGCACGGCACCGATCACCGTCGCGTCACGGAGTTGACGCCCGAACAGTTTCGGGAATCGGTCCGCACCTCGAAGCGGGTGCTCGAGGACATTACGCGGCAGCCGGTCATCGGCTACCGGGCGCCGAGCTTTTCGATCACGCGAGACCGCGAGTGGGCGCTCGACGTCCTCGCCGAGGAAGGGTATCGCTACGACTCGAGCCTCTTTCCCGTGAAGCGCCGAGGCTACGGATTCGAGGGGGGCGAGCGCGACCCGCACGTGCTGCGTCGCACGAGCGGAAACCTGAGCGAGATCCCGCCAGCCACGGTGGAATGGGGTGGTCGCGTGCTGCCGGCCGGTGGCGGCGCGTACTTCCGAATCCTGCCGTACACGCTCGTCAGGTCGGCCCTGCGAGGGGCGGAGCGACGCGGAGCGCCGGGAACGTTCTACATCCATCCGTGGGAGGTCGATCCGGAGCAACCGCGCTTCGCCGTCCCGCTGACCACGAGACTGCGGCATTACGGCGGTCTCGGGCGCACGACTCGCCGGCTGCGGCGACTACTCTCGACCTTCCGATTCGGATCGATCGCCGAGGCTATGGGCGCCGGGGCCAGCGCGAAGCGCGATGGGCGGTGGCCTGAAGAGGCGGGGCTCCGCGGTGCGGATTCGCGGCGGTGAGTGTCGTCTCGTCCGATCCGCGTGAGATGCTCGCCGCCCCCGACCCGCTCCGGGTCATCGAGACCGACGATGCGGCCGCGTGGGATGCGTTCGTCGCGGCCCAGGCTGACAGCACGATGTGTCACCGTTCCGGTTGGCGCGACGTGCTGAAGAACATCCTCGGCCACGAGACCGCGCTGCTCGTGGCTTCAGACAATGCCGGGACTTGGCGGGGCGTGCTGCCGCTGGTCCGAGTGCGCAGCGTGTTGGGGCACTATCTGGTGTCGATTCCTTTCATGAATGACGGCGGGCCGCTGGGAGCCCTGGACGCGAAGGCGGCGCTCGTCGAGCACGCCGTCGCGGATGCGCGCCACACAGGCGCGAAGCTACTCGAGTTGCGGTCACGCGATCCGCTTCCCGGACCCGTGACGCCGTCCGACCGGAAGGTCGCGGTTCACCTGGCTCTTCCGGAGACGGCCGAGGCACTGTGGGCAACGACCTTCAAGGCGAAGCTGCGCAGCCAGATTCGGCGCCCGACCAAGGAGGGAATGACCGCGCGCGACGGGTCGGACCAGCTCGACGCGTTCTACTCCGTGTTTTCCCGCAACATGCGTGACCTCGGCACGCCCGTGCTGCCGCGGGCGTTCTTCACGAGACTCCAGACCGTGTTTGGCGGCTCCGTTTCTTTCACCGCCGTGTACACCGCGAACGGACTTGCCGCCGCGGCGGCGTGTTGTCTCACTTGGCAGGACGAAGTCGAAGTGACGTGGGCGTCGTCCCTTCGTGAGTTGAATCATCTGTCGCCGAACATGCTGCTCTACGCGAACCTGATGGAGCAGGCGATCGGGCGCGGGTCGCGCAGGTTCAACTTCGGTCGGTCCACGCCGGGGAGCCCGACGCATCGGTTCAAGTTGCAATGGGGCGGGCACGACCGTCCCCTTGCGTGGCCCTCGTGGTCGCCGGGAGGAGTGGCGAGCACGCCGTCGCCCGATCGCCCTGCGTTTCGACTCGCCACAGCTGTCTGGCGACACCTGCCGATGACCGTGGCGAATCGAGTCGGCCCGCTCCTCTCGCGACACCTTCCGTAATTTTGGAGTCACGCATGGATGTCACCGTTGCCATCTGCACATGGAATCGCTCCAGGTTGCTCGACGCGACGCTGGCGCAAATGTGCAAGCTCCGAATTCCGAGCGGGATCGCGTGGGAGTTGCTGGTCGTCGACAACAACTGCACCGACGATACGCCCGCGGTCGTCGAGCGATACACAGATCGCCTGCCCGTCCGGCGCATTCTTGAAAAAAGGCAAGGAGTCTCGTTCGCGAGAAACTGTGTGCACCGGAACGCGGCCGCTGATCTGCTCGTGTGCACCGACGACGACGTGCTCGTCGACGAGGAGTGGCTTACCGCGTATGTGCGCGGGGCCGAACGCTGGCCGAATGCCGGATACTTCGGCGGACTGATCGAGCCGTGGTTCGAGCATGATCCTCCAACTTGGTTTCGGGCGAACGAGCGGGCGCTCGCTCCGGCGATGGCGCTTCGAGACCTCGGCCCGGTCGAGCGGGAGCTCGGAGGCGACGAGCCGCCTTTCGGCGCGAACATGGCGTTTCGTCGGGCGGCGTTTTCGTCTCTCGAGTACGACACGTGGCTTGGCTCGCACGGCGACGACCAGATTCGCGGAGAGGAGACGACATACATCAGAGCCCTCGCCGCCAAGGGATTCCAGGGCGTGTGGGTTCCCTCGGCGAAGGTTCGTCACTACGTCGTCGCGCACCGCCTGACGCTGAATTTTGTGCGAAAGTACTGGGCCGGTCTCGGCCGAACACAAGTCCGTATGGAGAGCGCGGCAACTGCGGGCGGGCCACCCCGCTGGGTCTACCGCGCGCTCGTCGCGTCGCATGCACGGTATTTCTGGCGGCGCGCGACACGCCATCCGGGCTGGTTGGAAAGCCTGATGGAGGCGTCGCGGGTGCGAGGAGTATTGATGGAGCATCGAAACGGCCAGAAGCCCGCCGAGTCGTGAGCGTGCGGGTCGAGCGCACCCGCGGGCGATGCGGCTGAGGCACCAGCTCGCGGCTTATTCGCCGATCCCGCTCCGCGCCCTTGCCGCGGCGACGACCGCCGCCCTCGGCGGGAACCGCGACGCCGTCAGCCGGCTCGAACTGCTGCTGCGCCGCGAGTATGCCGCGGATGAGGTATTGCTCTGCGGAAGCGGAACGCAGGGGCTTCAACTCGCGATCCAATCCGCGCGCGACGAAATCGGGCGCCAGGTCGCTGTCGCCCTTCCGGCCTTCAGTTGCTTCGACGTTGCTTCCGCCGCGGTCGGCGCCAATGGCCCGGTGATTCTCTACGACCTGGACCCACTATCTCTGTCGCCGGACCTCGAGTCGTTGGATCGGGCTCTCGCTGCCGGGGCGCGGATCGTGGTTGTCGCGCCTCTGTACGGGGTTCCCGTCGAGTGGGACGCGATCGAAGACCTAGCGGCTACGTACGGCGCGACGCTCATCGAGGATGCGGCGCAGGGTCACGGTGCGACGCATCGCCGTCGACCTCTCGGGTCGCTGGGGGACATCAGCACGCTGAGCTTCGGTCGTGGAAAGGGGTGGACCGGCGGCTCGGGAGGTGCCGTGCTTTTCCGCCGAGGGTGGCGAGCAACGCGGACGGTCGGCCGATCAGACCTCGCGGGCGGCTCGAACCTCCGGACGGCGACCGTTCTCGCGGCGCAGTGGGCTTTGGGGAGGCCATCGCTCTACGGGCTCCCGCGCAGGCTGCCGTTGGAGTTGGGTGAAACCGTGTACCACGAACCGCTCCCGCCGATGGCGATCTCCAGCGCCGCGGCAGCGGCCTTGCTTGCCAACCGAAACGCTTCGTCGCACGAGGCAGAGCGGCGTCGAGCGAACGCGGAGACGATCAGAGCCCGAATCGCCGATCATCCGGCGCTTCGCGAGGTTAAGTCGCGAAGCGCGAACGCGACGACCGGTCACATTCGATTCGCCCTTCTCGCGTCGGGAGGCCTCCGTGGATTTGGGGACCGTTCGACGGTCGACCGGTTGGGAATCGCCGCCAGCTATCCTAAGCAACTCGCGGAGCTACCGCAGCTCGCGCGTCTTGTCGTGGGCTCCGTTCAGATGCCAGGGGCGGTCCGGTTGGTGCAACAACTTGTGACACTCCCGGTTCATTCGCTGGGATCTCGAAGCGACTGGGCCGAGCTGGTTGAGCGGATCAACGACTACGAAGGGCAGTAGCGAGCGGCCAAGCAGCACGGAAAACTCTTGGGGGGTAATCGCTTGAGACAGCTCTTGCGCGTGGTTTTGGGCGCGAACGTCGCGTCGCTGTCGCATCTCGCCCGTGGTCGTGGACGCCTCTTCTTCGACGCGTCCACGCGCGCCTTTCGAGCCGCGCGTGACCTGCCCATTGACTCTCGGCACCCAATTCCCACGGTCAGCCTCTGGACGATCCTCGGCGATCGGCGGCCGCGCGTCGCCGTCTCAGTGACGGAGTACGAGCAGGGCGCTCTCCCGATGCACGAGCTCCTCGCGCTCTTGGGGATATTGGTCGCGGCGCAGCCGGCCGAAGTTCTCGAGATCGGAACGTTCATGGGCCACACGACGCGTGAGATGGCCGAGGCGCTCGACAACGCGGTAATTCACACCGTCGATCTTCCGGAGGATTTCGTCGCGGACGAATTCCGGCCCGCGCCGCTGCCCAAGGACGACTGGCACCTTATCGGGCGGCGTGTCGTCGGCCGTCAGTTCAAGGACACGGCGGCTGAAAGGCGAATTCGGCAGCATTTTGCCGATACCGCCACGTGGGATTTTCGAGAGGCTGGCCATCCCACGTTCTTCTTCATCGACGGCTCCCACACGTACGAGCACGCAAAGCACGACTCCGAACAGTGCTTCGCGCTGTGCGCAGGCCAAGGACTATTCCTGTGGCACGATTGCGATGCCCGGCATCCTGGGGTCGAGCAAACGTTGTCCGAGTGGCGGGAATTGGGCCGGGACGTCCGCCGGATCGCCGGAACGACACTGGCGTACTGGAATGGCGGTGCATCTCAGGCCGGCGGCGCCGCGTCGTGACGGGTGTCACTTCGCACGCGTCCTGCTCCTATTACGCACTGTCGCGGGAATCATCCCCGCAAAGACGAAAACTTGCGCTGCCGACGGGCGTTTTTCGGTGGCTCTCGCCAGACAAGTCCGGCAAGGCCAACCTTCTACGGACCGATCCGCGGAAGGGGCCGTCTGGTTGGGTTCCGCCGCTAGATTGACGTGAGCATGCCGATATTGAGAGCCGCATGACGGTAACCCCCCTGGACGCTAGCGGAGCGGGGCGCCCCACTCGGGCGGTCCACCCCCGGCAAGCCTCCATTGTCCAGATCATCCGGGAGGTCTGGGACGCCCGGGATCTCGTGATGCAGTTCGTCCGGCGCGACCTGACGCTGCGCTACGTCCAAGCGGTGATGGGGTTCGCCTGGGCGCTGTTCATGCCGCTGCTCATCGTCGGCGCGGGCATGATATTCCGGATCGTGCTCTCCACCCTCGCCAATTCGCCGCTCGAGGGGAAAAGCATCGCGTCACTCGCGGCGAAGGCCCTGCCGTGGGCGTTCTTTTCCGGCGCGCTTTCGTCGGCCACGTCGAGCATCATCGGCAACGCGAACCTCATCAGCAAGGTGTACTTCCCGCGAGAGGTCTTGCCGCTGTCGACCGTCATCGCGCAAAGCCCGGATCTGGTGGTCGGGCTCGTCGTCGTCGCCGGTGCGATGCCCTTCATCGACAGGGGTGCTCTGTCGCTGAACGGCCTTTGGGTGATCGGGGTGCTGCTCCTGCTCTTGTTGTTCACGGTGGGCTGCGCGCTGTTCCTGAGCTGCGCCAACCTGTTCTATCGCGACGTCAAATACATCACGCAGGTGCTGCTCAACTTCGGCGTCTTTGCGACGCCCGTGTTCTTCGAGCCGCAGATGCTCGGTCCCAAGGGTGCGTCGATCATGATGGCCCTTCCGCTTTCGCCCTTCATCCAGGCGATGGACGTCGCTCTCGTGCACGGCCACAGCCTGATGTCGACCGTCGTGATGGCATCGCGCAAAGGAGACGTGGTGGTGTGGGCGCCGTGGATGCTCGCGTACGCGGCCGGTTGGAGCATCCTGCTGGTCGTCACGGGCAGCCACGTGTTCAGGGCGGCGTCGAGCCGCTTCGCGGAGGTGGCGTGACGACGAAGCCGTCTCTCGTCTTCGACGGCGTGTGGAAGCGATTTCGCCGCGGTCAGCTGCACGACTCTCTGCGCGACCTCGTACCGGCGACATTCCGTCGTTTGACGCGCCGCGAACCGAAGCCCACCGACGACCGGTACTTCTGGGCCGTCCGGGAGCTTTCGTTCGAGGTCCAGCCCGGCGAAGTCCTCGGCATCATCGGCGGAAACGGCGCCGGCAAGTCCACGACGCTCAAGATCCTGAATCGGATCATGCAACCGACGTCCGGCGTCGTGAAGGTGAACGGCACGATCGGCGCGCTGATCGAAGTGTCCGCGGGATTCCATCCCGATCTCACCGGGCGGCAGAACGTTTTTCTTCAGGGCGCGATCATGGGCATGCGGAAGGCCGAGGTCCTCCGCAAGTTCGACGAGATCGTCGATTTTTCGGGAATCCCCGAATTCATCGACACGCCCGTCAAGCGCTACTCGAGCGGCATGAACGCGCGCCTGGGTTTCGCGATCGCCGCGCACCTCCAGCCCGACATTCTCATCATCGACGAAGTGCTTTCGGTGGGAGACGCGCGCTTTCAACAGAAGGCGTTCGGCCGGATCAAGGAGATGGCCGGCGCCGGCGCCCCCGTCGTCCTCGTGTCGCATCAGCTCGATCGAATCTCCGAGCTGTGCACGAAGGCGATCTTGCTCGAGCGAGGCGCCGTTCGCACGACCGGGTCGCCGCTTCACTGCATCAACGCGTACCTGCACGGCATGTCCGGCCGCGGCCAGGGCAAGGACGGGCAGGGCGTCGAGTTCCAGCGAATCCTCGCGTCCGACGGACAGGTCGTTCGGTCGGGCGAGGAAATGACGATCACGGTGGCCGGCTCCGCCGCAATCGACAATGCACCCAAGGGCTGGGTGCCCGCGATAGGCGTGGTCGATTCGCGCACGGGGCGGAGCGTCCACTCGATCTCCGGCCTTCAGCGGAACATTCCGCTCCCCGTCGAGGGCGACTTCGAGTACGAGATCGTATTCCAGATGAACGTTCCGCCAGGAACCTATCACATCATTCCGTCCATCTGGGACTCGTTGACGCGGCAGGAGATCACCACAGGCCCGCATCTCCAGGTCGAAGTCCTGGAACAATCGCCTTTCTACGGCGACGTGCAGATGAATTCACGTTGGCGCGCCATCAAGTTGGGCGCGCGCGCCGACGTCTCACCCGACTCCAAGCGGCACACGGCGTAGTTCGTCCGATCTCTCGTTCTCCCCCCGTCGCCATGGACACTCGCGGAATAATTCTCGCCGGCGGGTCCGGAACGCGGCTGTATCCCATCACGCGCTCGGTGAGCAAGCAATTGCTCCCCGTGTACGACAAGCCGATGATCTACTACCCCCTGACGACGCTCATGCTCGCGGGGATCCGGCAGCTGCTGATCATCACGACGCCGCGCGACCGCCAGGCGTTCGAGGATCTCCTCGGAACGGGTCGTGAATGGGGACTCGAGTTCTCGTATGCCGTTCAACCGAAGCCGAACGGCCTGGCCGAGGCGTTCATCATCGGGCGCGACTTCGTCGACGGACGCCCCTCGGCGCTCGTGCTCGGCGACAATCTCTTCTACGGACGCGACCTCGTGAAAGCGGTGCAGGTCGCGGCGAAGCGCCAGCGTGGCGCGACCGTTTTCGCGTATCGCGTTTCGAATCCGCAGGCGTACGGCGTCGTCGAGTTCAACGCGGCCGGACGTGCCGTGTCGATCGAGGAAAAGCCGCCGGCGCCGCGATCGAGCTTTGCCGTGACGGGATTGTATTTCTACGACCAACGGGTCGTCGACATCGCCGCGAATCTCAAGCCGTCGGCGCGCGGCGAGCTCGAGATCACGGACGTCAATCGCACTTACCTGGAAGATGGCGGCTTACACGTCGAGATTCTCGGGCGAGGCAGCGCGTGGCTCGACACGGGCACACACGACTCGCTCGTTCAGGCGACGCACTTCGTGCAGACGGTCGAACAACGCCAGGGCCTCAAGATCGCCGCGCCCGAGGAAGTGGCGTTTCGCATGGGGTACATCGATCGTGCGCGACTGCTCACGCTCGCCGAAGGTCTGGGCAAGAGCGAATACGGCGCGTATCTCCGCGCGATCGCCGACGAGGCACCGGGCCTGTGATCGTCGAGAAGACCGACCTGCGCGACGTGCTCGTGGTCCGATCGCCGGTGCACACCGACGCGCGTGGATTCTTCACCGAGATATTTCACGCGGATCGATTCGCGGCGATCGGTCTTCCGACCGCATTCGCCCAGGACAACCACAGCCGTTCGGTACGACACGTGCTCCGCGGTCTTCATTTTCAGCTCGAGCAGCCGCAAGGAAAGCTCGTCTATCCGGTGACCGGAGCGATCTTCGACGTCGCCGTGGACCTGCGCCGTTCGTCTCCGGATGTCGGGCGGTGGGTGGGCGTGACTCTCCAAGCGGGCGATGGCCGCCAGCTATGGATCCCACCCGGGTTCGCCCACGGCTTCCTGGTGCTCAGCGAATCGGCGGACGTGACGTACAGGTGTACGGCCGTGCATCACGCGCCGTCGGACTGCGCCATTCGGTGGAACGATCCCGAGCTCGGCATCCGGTGGCCTCTCTCCGGTCGCGTCGAGCCGATCCTCTCGCCGGCCGACGCGGCGGCGAGCGCGTTCTCGTCGCGGGTCTGGTTCGAGTGACGCGACGCGTGCTGATCTTGGGCGTCTCCGGTCAGGTCGGCTCGGAGCTCCTCGGAACGGCGCCCGACGACGTTCAGGTCACGGGGCTCGATCTGGGCGACGCCGACATTCGAGATCGCGCGGCCGTGTTTCGCGTCCTCCGACAGGCGAATCCGAATGTCGTGATCAACTGCGCGGCCCACACGAACGTGGACGCCGCCGAGTCGGCCGTCGACGAGGCGATGGCGACGAACGGCATCGCCCCCGGCATCGTGGCCGAGGCGTGCGGAGAAACGCGCGCGCGCTTGCTGCACATCTCCAGCGACTACGTGTTCGACGGGCGGGCGCACACGCCGTACGCGGTCGACGCGGCCGTCGGCCCGATCAACGTGTACGGCTCCTCCAAGTTGGAGGGGGAGCGGCGCGTGTTGGCGGCGGGAGGAAATGCCGCCGTTGTGCGAACCGCATGGGTGCACTCGGGGTTCGGCGCGAATTTCGTGAAGACCACCATGCGCGTCCTCGGCGCGGGATCGCCGATGCGCGTCGTGGACGACCAGGTGGGCACGCCGACGCGCGCTCGCAATCTGGCTCGGGCGCTTTGGTGTCTTGCCGCGAGCTCGGTCACGGGACCGCTCCATTTTACCGACGCCGGCGTCGCCTCGTGGTACGACGTCGCGGTGGCCGTGATGGAGACGCTCGCGTCGGAAGGTCGCCTTGCTTCCGGGGCCAGAGTCGAACCGATTTCGAGCAGCGAGCGTCCTTCCGTGGCCAGGCGCCCTTCGTATTCGTTGCTGGACAAACACGATTCGTGGCGCGCCATCGGCTACATGCCGCCGCATTGGCGCGTCGGCGTCGCCGCGTCGACGCGCGAGTTGTTGAATGCGTAGCCTGCTCGTTACCGGGGGCGCCGGTTTCATCGGCGGCAACTTCGTCCGCTATTGGCTTCGCGAGCACGTCGACGACCGGGTGGTCGTGTTCGACGCGCTGACGTACGCCGGCAACCTGGCGACGCTCGCCGGCCTCGATGCCGATTCGCGTTTCACCTTCGTACGCGGTGACGTCGCCGACGCAGATGCGGTGGCCCATGTGCTCGACAAGCACGACATCGACACGATCGTCCATTTGGCCGCCGAGTCTCACGTCGACCGCTCGATCGTCGAGCCGGGCGCCTTCGTGCGCACGAACGTCGTCGGGACACAAGTGCTGCTCGACGCGGCGCGCGCGGCCTGGCTGGGCAAGAATGGTTGGCGAACCGGCGTGCGCCTCCATCACGTCTCGACCGACGAGGTCTATGGCGCACTCGGGCCGGGAGACGCCGCCTTCACCGAGCGCGCGCCATACGCGCCGAGCTCGCCGTACGCGGCGAGCAAGGCCGCGTCCGACCACCTCGTCCGCGCATACCAACACACGTACGGGCTCCCGGCGACGATCAGCAATTGTTCGAACAACTACGGTCCGTATCAATTCCCCGAGAAGCTCATTCCCCTCATCATCGTCAACGCGCTCCGTGCCATCCGGCTGCCCGTGTACGGCGACGGCAAGCACGTGCGCGATTGGCTCTTCGTCGAGGACCACTGCGTCGCCATCGACCGGATCCTCGGCGCCGACGTCGCCGGCAGAACATTCAACGTCGGCGGGCGCGCCGAGCACGAGAACGTCCAAATCGTGCGTCAACTATGCGCGTTGCTCGACGAGCGCGTGCGCTCGGACGACGCGTTGCGCGAGCGCTTCACGGAGTGCCCGGCCGCTCGCGACGCGAGCTGCGCCGAGCTGATCGCGCACGTCCGCGACCGGCCCGGTCACGACCGCCGCTACGCGATCGATCCGAGTCTCATCGCGTCGACGCTGCGTTTCGAGCCGCGCCAAACGCTGCGCACCGGCCTGGCGCGAACCGTCGATTGGTACCTCGCCAACGAAGATTGGTGGAGCGCCGTCATGGACGGATCTACGCTTCGCTTCGAGCCGCGAGAGACGCTTCGCACCGGTCTGGCGCGTACCGTGGATTGGTATCTCGCGAACGAGGCATGGTGGGGCGCCGTGATGGATGGACGGTACCGGCAATGGACCGCGGCGCAGTACGGCGCCCTGAGGCCGGCGTGAGCGCCGACGCGCAGGTGATCGCGTTCTATCTGCCACAGTTCCATCCCATCCCGGAGAACGACTCCTGGTGGGGAGCCGGTTTCACCGAATGGACGAACGTGACTCGCGCTCGCCCCGCGTTCGCCGGGCATCGTCAGCCGCGCTTGCCGACCGACCTTGGTTTCTACGACCTGCGCGTCCCGGAAGTACGCGCCGCGCAGGCCGCGCTAGCTGCGGCAAATGGCATATCGGCCTTCTGTTACTACCACTACTGGTTCGGCGGACGCCGCCTCCTGGAACGGCCATTCGACGAGGTTCTGAAGAGAGGGGAACCGGATTTCCCGTTTCTGCTCTGTTGGGCGAACGAGAACTGGACGCGCCGGTGGGACGGGCGCGATCGTGAGATCCTCATGGCCCAGAACTATTCCGTCGAGGATGATCGCGCGCACTTACGTGCGCTCGCGCCGGCGCTCGCCGACCGGCGCTACGTTCGGTTCGGCGGTAAGCCGGCGTTCATCGTTTACCGCGCCGAGCTGTTGCCGGATGCTCGTCGCACGGCCGACATCTGGCGCGAGGAAGCGCTCCGACTCGGCCTCGGCGAGCTGAGTCTCGGACGCGTCGAAGGGTTCGTGGAGAACAGCGACCCGCTTGAGATCGGTTTCGATTTCGCCGTCGAGTTCGCGCCGCGCTGGACATCGATGCCGCCGCGATCGTTCGGCAGCGGAATCGGGGCCCTGCTTCGTCAACGAGGGATCCGACGCGACGGCTACGTCGACAACTCGGTGTACTCGTACGGGGCTCTCCAGGAGCGCACGCTGCGTCGGCCGGCGTCGAACTACCCGTTGTTTCGCTGCGCGTGTCCGTCGTGGGACAACTCGCCCCGCCGCCAGACGAGCGCCACGATCTTCGAGGGCGCGGAGCCGGCGCTTTTTCAGGCGTGGCTCGAACGTTTGATCGATGAACGGCAAACGTACGCTGGAGTGCGCGCGCCGGTATTCGTCAATTCGTGGAACGAGTGGGCCGAGGGTGCGCAGCTCGAGCCGTGCACGGTATACGGAAGGCAGTTTCTCGACGCGGTGCAGGCGGCCGTATCGTCACGATCGGCGGGAAGAGACTGAACCACCATGGACTCGACTCGGGTGTGGCGACCGGACGACAGCTCGCGGGGATTTTTGCCGAAGCCTCCCGATCCGTTGCGCTACGACGGTCAGCCGAACGAGGCCGACGAAGTCGTGGGCATGCTGTCGTCGCTCGTTCCGCGCGGCGCGAGACTGTTGGACGTAGGATGCGGCACGGGTTCTGTCACCGTCCACGTGGCGTCGAACACGGGAGCTCGGGTCGTCGGCGTGGAGCCCGATCCCGACCGCGCGGCGCGTGCGCGCCAGCGCGGTCTCGACATTCGCGCGGAGCTCCTATCCGAGCAGCTGGTCCGCGAACTGGGATCGTTCGACGTCGTGATGTTCGCCGACGTGCTCGAACACCTCGCCGATCCGCTGGCGTTGCTCCGGATCGCGGCGTCCGCGCTGGCCCCCGGCGGCGCGATCGTCGCGTCGGTGCCGAACGTCGCGCACTGGTCCGTGCGCGCTGATCTCCTACGCGGGCGATTCGCTTATCGCGACTCGGGGATCATGGATGCGACGCATCTGCGATGGTTCACGCACGACAGCATTGCCCTGCTGTTCAAGTCCGCGGGCTTCCGCATCGAGCGCGAGCGGGTGACGCACGGCGTCGACCTGCAGTGCTACTGGGAGCGGTGGCCCTGGCGGGCGATGTCGCGCGGCAGGCGCGCAGCGTGGGTGCGGCGGGGTGTCCGCAGGTGGCCGCGCCTGTTCGGCTGTCAACTCGTCGTGAGGGCCGTACCCGAGACTACGGGGAAAGCGACCTAAGAGAAGGCCCGATGGTACGAACGAGCAGAAGGCCCGGCATTTCTGCCGGGCCTTCTGTCGTACTCGAGCCGTCAACTCGGCCGCTGTATTAGTTCAGCGGGCAGGTGCGGCCGTTCACATCTTCCATGCCTTCGAACTGGTCGGATAGCGCGCCGTAGTCGCCGCCGGGGAACACGGCGTTGAACTGGTCGATGACCTGCTGTGGGGTGAGACCGTAGTGAATGACACCGAGCGCCTTGGCATCGAGCAACGCCGAGACGGTGTGCCGTCCGAGCGCGTTGAGACCACCGCCGCCGTTACTGATGACCTGAAGCAGGGTCTGGCCCGGGAACGCGTCATCGAAGACGGAGCTGAACAGCTGGTTCGGTGAATATGGCGCTGGCCACGGATGCTTGCCCGGCTTCGGATGGTCGACGTTCTTCCAGTAGCCCGGGGAGCAACCCTGGTCGCCGAGGATCGTCGGAACCGTCCAAAAGACGTTCGCGACGAAATCGAGGCCAGTCGGGTTGAGGCACGTGGCCACCACCCAGGTATCGCCGCCAGCCGCGTGGTCGGGCTGCGTCGGAACACCGCCGACGCCGGTCGCCTGCGGACCATTCGCGCACACCGACGCCGGGTGGACGTTCGGGTCTGGGTCGGTGATCAGTCCAATCGACGTGCCCACGAGATCAACGCGGAGAACGTTCGCGTCGGCTGGGTTGGGACCAGTCTTGTACGCGCCGTGGCCGACATCATTCATGTTGAGCACGACGTTCCAATTGCAGGTTCCACCGGACGGACAGTCCTGTAGGAACTGATTCTGTCCGATCTTCCCGCCGTTGACATACGCGACCACTGCGTTGTCAGACTTGACCTGGAGTTGTAACGCGATGCTCGTCGCTCCGGTCGGAATGTTGAACGAGGTGACGAATTCATAAGTACCCGGACGCGCGCGATACTCGTTCGATGGTGCGTCCACGCCCGTTGGCCCGATCCAATGCGAACTGCCGATTGGTGCCGACCAACCCGGGTTGTAGGTGGTCAGCGGGGTCGTCAGGTCGTTCGACGCGGAACCGCAGTCCGTTCCGGGGAAGGTGCCGGCAACTGGCGCCTGGGTCACGTCGAACGCGCAATAGTGCACGGTCGCGTCACCGCTGTTGATGGTGAGATTCGCCGTCCCGAGGTTGGGGAGCGACGCGACCACGTCCGCGTTCCGACCGGCGAGACCAGTCGCCGGACCAGTCGGCGACTCACTACATGCCACGAAGATGAGGCCCGCCGCCGCGAACGCGCACGCCGCAGTGACCGGGTGACGGATGATACTGCGCATGTCTTTCTCCAGAGTGAACTGTGGACCCGCCTGGTGGGATCGAGGGACCGCCCCCCGCGTAACACCGTCCTTCCCAGCAACCAAACCGATACCGATGTGAAACGCCTTACTCCCCTTCGCTACGACATTCCGCGAGGTAACTGAATTGGCGTCCATCGTCCTACTGCTGCGTTCGTGCGACAACGTGAAGCGCCGGAGCGACATTGCCGACCTTTCGCGGCACGGCGACGCGCATTATTTCGAGTCGTTGGGCGTTGGCAACTCATCTCGCCACAATGCCTTGCGAAGCGGTCTTCCCGAGCGTGCCCCTGCCGCCAGCCGGGAGGTAGTTGCAAGTTGTTGACCCGCGCGGCGACGTTCTGACTTCGAGAACTCTTGAATGAACGCACGCTCCGGTCGTCGTGACTCACCGCGCGGCCGCCGGCGCGAAGAATGCTTCAGTTCGCGTCATTTCGACCTCTAGCGATCAGTCCGTTTGGCCCCGAACAAACCTGGCGACGGCCGATTCGTCCTTATGGCGTGCCGATCACCCATGGTCATCCCGCTCTCGCCGACCCGCTCGCGCATCCGATGATCGCTACGAGCCTGGCCAACGGCCAGTCGCAGCCGTCGCCACGCGTCAGCGTGATCGTACCGACGCACAGCCGAGGCGCCCTCATCCTCGAGACCCTGCGCTCCGTCTTCGCGCAGACCTTCAGCGACTACGAGGTGATCGTCGTCAACGACGGCTCGACCGACGACACGCGCCAGGTCCTCTCTTCGCTCATCGCGTCGCGGCGCATCATCTATGTCGAACAGGAGAACCAGGGCGTGAGCGGCGCGCGCAACACCGGCATCGGACTCGCGCGCGGTGGGTACGTCGCCCTGCTCGACGACGACGACCTCTGGCCCCCCGACAAGCTGGAGTGGCAGACCTTGTATCTCGACGAGCACCCCAATGTCGGGGTCGTCGGCGGTACCCTCCACGAGTTGGCGGCCGACGGCACCACGAATCCGCGCGGTCGCTACTATCAGGCGATAACGTTCGAATCGCTTTTCACCGGCAATCCCTTCTGGAGTCCGGGCCAGACGCTCATTCGGACCGAGTTGCTCAAGCACCTCGGCGGAATGAACCGCTCAATCTGGGGCGCCGACGACTGGGATCTCTGGTTTCGCGTCGTGAAGGTGTCGAGTGTCGTCATGATCGATCGCCTTTCGCTGTTCTATCGTGTTCATGACGGAAACGCGTCGAAGCAAACGGGGCGCCTTCTCAACGGCGCGTGCAAGACGCTCGAGGCGCACCTGACCGACGCCCGCGCCGAGGAGCGAATGCGCTTGCGGCGGCAAGCGCACGACACGCTGTACTCGGTGTTCGGCTCGCCGCTGGTGCGAAGAGCGCGCGGCCAGCTGAAGTCGGGTCACGCGGGACGCGCGATCGCCTCCATCTGGGGTGTTATGCCGTTGATTCGCGCGTCGTCGTTCGAGCGATGGATGCTCGCCGCCGTGGCGCGCGATTTCCTGAGGGGCTGACGTGCGAGTGACGGTCGCAATCTGCACCTGGAATCGCGCCCAGCTGTTGCGGCGGACGCTGGATCGAATGTGCGACCTTCGCGTTCCCGCGGGAGTCGAGTGGGAGCTGATTCTCGTCAACAATAATTCTACCGACACGACCGAACAGGTCGCGACGAGTTTCGCCGACCGACTCCCCATTCAGCACGTCGTCGAACGCCGGCAGGGACAGTCGCACGCGCGCAATCGCGCCCACGCGCTTGCCGCAGGAGAGCTGATCCTTTGGACGGACGACGACGTCAACGTGGACTCGAATTGGATCGGCGCCTATGTAGACGCCGCGGCGCGTTGGCCGTCGGCCGGCTACTTCGGCGGCCACATCGCTCCGTGGTTCGAGCACGAGCCGCCGGAGTGGCTGGTGAAGAACGCAAAAATGCTCGCCGGGATGCTCGTCGCGCGCGACCTTGGTCCCGTCGAACGAGTCTTTCCGCCGGAGGAATGGCCGTTCGGCGCGAACATGGCGTTCCGCCGCTCGGCGGTGCAGGGCATGCTGTTCGATCCGAAGCTCGGCCTGACCGGCGACAACGGGATTCGAAAGGACGAGACGGAGTATTGCCGCCGCTTACAGGAGTCGGGCGTTGCGGGCGTGTGGATCCCCTCGGCGCTCGTACATCATTGGGTCGGCGCGGATCGAATGACGCTTGAGTACGTCGCCAAGTACTACCGTGGCTACGGGCGGGGCAAGGTGCGCGTCGAGGGCCCGTCCATCGGGCGCGTCGCGTTCGGTGCGCCGCTCTGGGCCTACCGTGCGTTTGGCGCCGCGACGGTCCGCTATCTCTGGAAGCGGCTGCGCGGGCGCGAGGACTGGCTGCTCAGCTTCATCGATGCGGCTGAAACCCGCGGATTGATCAGCGAGAACCGCGCGCAGCGTCCTCCGGCGACGTGATCGAGCGCCCTCGCGGGCGCGCCGACACCTATTGAATTCCATCGCGCAGCTGCACCAAAACGTGACAGTGGTTTATAACGTTTTCTAACAGCCGATCAAGATTCCAACACAGCGTGACCGGCTCAAACTAGAGTCGTCGAAGGAGTGACGGCGCAAGCCGTTTCCGCGCGCATTTCACGCTCTCGACAGAGCTGAATGCGATAAAGGCAAACCTGGAGAAATCCAGCGACGCAAAGCTGCGGGGCTACAGCCCGGACACCGGGCCACGCCAGCCGAGCCGCCGAACATCAAATCTGTGGAGACCGTGAATGCTTCCCACAAAGAGGCTTCATGAGGTTGGCGTAGTTCTCCTGTCGCTCTCGATCGCCATCGCGATCGGTTGTACGGGCGTCGACAACGCCACTTCGGTGCACGGTTCGGTCACCGGGTTCGGAGACGGCAAAGCGAACAACGTCACGGTGTCGCCTCCATCCGCGTCGGTGCTGCGCGGCGCGGCGACTCCGCTCAAGTGTCAAGCGCTCGACTCGCGCGGTGTCGTCGTGTCGACCACGCCCTCATGGACGATCGCCGACCCTGGCGTCGCGACGATCGACGCCACCGGAAGCGTCACCGGCAGACGCGGCGGCAGCACGATGGCCAGCTGCGTCGTCGACGGCAAAGCGGCGAGCTCCCTCGTCACGGTCATCGAAACGCCGGTGACCTTCCTCGAGGTGACGCCAGGCGCCGACGCCATCGTCGTCGGAACCAACACGCAGTTGATCGGCACGCCGCGCGACTCCACAGGCGCGGCCGTCGACGGATTCCCGGTCCAGTGGTCCACGCTCGACACGACCATCGCCGCCGTCTCGACCGGCGGCGTCGTCGTGGCGCGCGCCGAGGGAACGGCGAACATCGTGGCGACGAGCGGCGGACAGGTCTCGTACGCGAAAATCAGCGTGTCCAAGGTCCCGCCGGTTCCCGTCGCGGGCATCTACATCACGCTGAACGGCAGCAGTAGCACGCTGAACGCCGGTCAGATGGTGCACGCGAGCGCCGTGACGGTCGACGCCGCCGGTCGCATACTCACGGGACGCAGCATCAGTTGGGCCTCGAGCAACAACTCCGTCTTCACGGTCGTGAGCCAGGCCGCGGACAAGGCCAAGATCACCGGTCGCGGTCCGGGCTCGGCGACGCTCACCGTGACGTCGGAGGGCAAGTCGTTCACCATGACGCTCACGGTGGGAGTGGCGCCGGTGCAGGGGGTGACCGTCTCCCTCGGATCGAACAAGATTCTTCCGGGACAGACCACGCAGGCGACGGCGACCGTCACCGACGCCCTCGGCAATCCGCTCACCGGCCGCACCGTGACCTGGTCGTCGCTCGACCCATCGATCGCCAACGTGGCCCCGAACGGTGTCGTGAGCGCGGTGTCGACCGGCGCGGTGGTCATTCGCGCGGCGTCGGAGGGGGCGACCGGCGATGCGACGGAAACGGTCGGCGTCGATCCAGTGGCGACGGTGACGGTCATCCTCGGAAGCGCGAGCCTCAATCCGGGGCAGACCATGGGCGCTTCGGCGATCGTCCGCGACGCGACCGGCAACGTTCTCAATGGCCGGACCGTGTCGTGGTCGTCGTTGAACACGAGTGTCGCGACCGTCTCGATCGGCGGCACCATCAGCGCCGTCGCCCCGGGCAACGCGACGATTCGCGCGACGGTCGAGTCGCAGACGGGCGACGGGACGTTTACGGTCGACGGCGCCGACTCCGACGCAGCAGCCGGCGCCCACGGCTCCCGCGCCGACGGCGTCGGTTTCGGTGACGCTGGACTCGACGAGCTTGAGCCCGGGCCACTCGGCGGGCGCGCATTCGACGGCGAAAGACTCGAAGGGCAACGTGCTCTCGGGCAAGACCACGGTGTGGGCGTCGCTCAGTCCATCGATCGCCACGGTGACGACCGCCGGTGTCGTCACGGCGCAGAGCGCAGGCACGGCATCGATTCAGGGCACCATCGACGGCATCAACGGGGCGGCTTCGCTCACGGTGATCGTGCCCCCGGCGGTACCGCCGCCGCCCAGCTCTCCCGATTTGGCGGAGCCGACGTTCGACGGTACGGCGGCGACGATGCTGTTCAACGAGAATTTCGACGCCTACACGTTCAACTCATTGCATCCGGCGTGCGGCTCCGCGGAGCCGCAACACGCGATCGTCGACCACTCGTGGTACTATTGCTCGCAATTCAGCACGAACGGCGGGCCGGGGGTCGACAATGGCGTGAAGGTGGTTCCGGGCCACTCAGGGAACGGCGTCCAGTGGCACTACGACGGCGTGTATCAGGAAACACACGGTGTCGTAACGACGGGCGGCTCCGCTCCGCCGACCGGCCAGAAGGCGACCGTCGTACAGTATTGGTTGCGCTTTCAGTCAGACCCGGGCGGTCCGTCGCTCACCAGCAAGGACGCTTCCGGCAACTCGAGCGCCATCGTCCAGATCAAGAACATCATGCTCTGGCACGATCAAAACCGCTTCCAGATCATGACGCACGCCCATTTCGGTTGCGCGTACGGGCCGTCGTACACGATGCTCGGGGTGATTGATCAAGCGGAGGTTGCGTGTACCTCAGATCAGCCGGTCGGCCCGTTCTTCGGTTCGTACGCCGACGGCCAATGGCACCGGTGGACGATCTACTACAAACCGAACAGCGCTCAAGGTACGCGCGACGGCGTGGCGCGGCTCTGGATCGACGGAACGCTCGTTGTCCGCATCGAGAGTGGAGCGTGCGGTGTCACGCCTCCGGGAGGATGGAAGCCCTGGTGCGATCTGACGGAGCTGGACGCGCTCTACTCCGGCAAGTACGGTGTGGGCCTCATCGAGTGGGGCGCGAACCGGACCGACCAAAGCGGCATTCCGTTCTCGATGGCGATCGACGATTTCAAGTGGTGGGTGATGAAGTAAGTGGCGCCATCGCCGGAACGGCCGCGGCCGGTATTATGAACTACTAATGGCCCGGCCGAGAAAGCCCGCGAAAAAAATCGCGGGCTTTTTCGTCTTGTGTGACCAATGGCACTGACGGGCTCGCAACGCGACAGTATTTAGGCGCGACATCAGGGCGCACTGCCCGCCACTGCTGGCGTAGGGAAGTCCCCGAAGTACGATCGTCGTCGCGCGATTCGCCCTCGAAGGCGTTGGTCGGCGTCCGCGAGACCTGCCAGAAACCCAAACCAAACAACTCGGAGCTTGACCCTCATGGAGCGTTGCGCGCCATGGCGCGGCGTCGCGCCGTCACGCACGACCATCGCTCGGATTCCGCGCGGAATCCGCATCATGTCTTTCGCGTCCGTGATCGCATTCACAGTCGGGGGTTGCGACTTGCTGTCGGACCCCCAGGACTCCGTTCTCGGTTCGCCGGTTCCGCAAAAGGTGACCATCGCCGTCGGGCAAAAACAGCAGATCGGGGCTACCGGCCGGGGGAACACACCGACGTGGACGAGCGACGATCCGCGAGTCGTTTCCGTCTCGACGACCGGCCTGGCGTCGGCTCTGGCTCCGGGACGCGCTCACGTCGTACTGCGCCTCCGCGGACGAATGGATACGACGCTCGTCGTCGTCCACGCCGCGGTGCGCGCGGTGCACATGGCCGCGAGCTCCACACCCTTGGCCCTCGGCGGCGCGATGGGCATCGCCTACCGCGCCACCGATCCCGCCGGAGACGAAATCCGCGACCTGCAGGGAACCACGATCAGTTGGATCTCGCGCAACGCCGACGTTGCGAGCGTGGACTCGTCCGGACTCGTTCGATCGAAGAACATCGGCGACGCCGAAATCATTCTGACGATCGACGGCTTCACCGACAGCACGTTGGTGCGCGTCACGGCACAGGCGCCACCGGGTTCTCCGGTCGAGCCGATTCCGCCGTCGCCGCAACCCGTGAAACCGCCGACAACTCCCAATCCGCCGCCCGCGGCGCCGGCGACGGCGTCGGTGAGGGTGACGCTGGATTCGGTGAGCCTGGTGCCGGGCCACGCGTCGCCGGCGCATGCGGTGGCGAGGGATGCGCGCCTCAACGTGCTCGCGGGCAAGACCGCGATTTGGTCGTCGCTGAACCCAAGCGTCGCGAACGTCTCGACGTCGGGCATCGTCACGGCGCTGAGCGCCGGAACGGCGACGATTCAGGGCAGCGTCGACGGTGTGAGCGGCACGGCCTCGCTGGTCGTGACCGCGCCGCCGGTGGTCACCGCGCCATCAGCTCCCACGGGGGACCTGTTGGCGGAGCCGACGTTCGATGGCACACAAGCGAAGATGCTGTTCGACGAAAGCTTCGACGGCTATTCGTTCAACACGCTGCATCCGCCGTGCGGCGCCGCCGAGCCCGCGCACACGATCGTCGACCATTCGTGGTACTACTGTAAACAGTTCACCACGAACGGCGGCCCGGGCGTCGACAACGGCGTGACGGTCGTTCCCGGTCACTCCGGCAACGCGGTCCAGTGGCACTATGACGGGGTGTATCAAGAGACGCACGGCGTCGCGACGACCGGCAATTCCGCGCCGCCGACCGGCAAGAAGGCGACTGTCGTACAGTACTGGGCACGCTTCAAGGGCGACAACGGCACCCTGGGCACTTCGGCGATCATCCAGATCAAGAACATCATGCTCTGGCACGAGAACAACCGTTTCCAGATCATGCTCCACTCGCATTTTGGCTGCCCGGTCATATGGCCCCTCGTACACGATGCTGGGCGTCATCGACCAAGCGGAAATCGGGTGCAACTCCGATCAGCCCATCGGTCCATTCTTGGCCGGCTTTGGACGACGGCGCGTTGGCACCGATGGACGGTGTATTTCAAACCGAACAGCTCCCCGGGTGCAGGCGACGGCGTGGCACGCCTATGGATCGATGGAACGCTTGCCCTTCGCATCGAGGCGTCGGCCGTCGGCGTCACGCCTCCGGGCGGATGGAAGCCGTGGTGTACGCTCGACGAGGTAAATGCCCTCTATTCCGGCACCTATGGCGTGGGTCTCATCGAGTGGGGCGCGAACCTCACCAATGGCAATGGAGTCCGTTCACGATGGCGATCGACGACTTCAAGTGGTGGGTGTCGAAGTAGTATCGCTCGACTGTCACGTGGCGGCGTCAGGACGGACGGCCATGGTCGGCTTCGTGTTCCGATCATGCCCGGTCAGTAGCGACTTGTAGCCCTCGTATGCTCGAGTCCAGGAGAAGTCGGCCTGGACTCGATTGTACAGACGCGTGCCGGCGGCGCGGGCAAACTCACCGTCGCCGAGCACGCGCCGGAGCGCGGCCGCGAGCCCCGCGACATCGTCCGGCGCGGTGAGGAGGCCCGTAACGCCATCGTCGATGATCTCGGGGATTCCTCCCACGCGGCTGGCGACGACGGGCAGTCGGAATGCCCCCGCCTCGAGCAACACGATGCCGAACGGCTCCGCGCGAGACGGAAGGCAGAAGACCGCGGCTCGTTCGAAGAAGGCACCGACCCGTGCGTGGGGAACGTTCTCGAAGAAGAACACGTCGCCATCGAGACCCAACTCCGACGCGAGCGCTCGCAACTCGCCCGTCGCCGCCGCTCGGCGCCCGACAAGGACCAGCGCGAGTCCGGGGCGGCTCCGCCGAACGTCGGCAAACGCGCGCACCAGGACGTCGAGCCCCTTCTTGTCCTCGAACGTGGCGACAGCGAGGATGAACGGACGCGCCCCCTCCCCCAGCGCCGCGGGCCACTCGCCGTTTCGATCCACCGAGTTGACGAAGTAGTCGACGTCGAGCCCGTTGTGTACGACGGCCACGCGGGCGTCGCTCGAGGTGAAGCCCCGGACATCGTCGGCGAAGGCGCGCGAGCAAGCCACCACGGCGGTCGATCGCCGGAAAGTGAATCGCCACAGGCGTCGATCCACACCGTCTCCCCTCTGTGCCTCCGCGAGATCAAGACCGTGAAACGACAGGACGAGGTCTCCGCGAAACAGCCGCAGTGCGCGCGCGAGGGCCAACGTGAACGCCCCGCCAGACGGGTAGTGCACGTTGAAGACGGCGACGCGGTGGCGCCGACACAGCCGCCACAGGTCCGCGAAAAACCAGGGACTGGAGAGCAGCCACTTGGCCAATCCCCACCACGATCCGTCGATCCAGGGAGAGGCGATGCGAAAATAGATCGTTCGCCGTCCCTCCACGACCGTTTCGATCGGCCGGCGGGCCGACCACTTGTTCACGAGGACGAGCGGGGCGAACTCGCCCGCCTGCGCGATTTGGCGGTGCAGGTTGAGAACGACCTCGTTCACCCCGCCCGGCGCCCCGAGGTCCCAGGGCGTGACGAGAACGAACGAGCCGCGGGCGGCGGGGGCGGACGTCTGGGTCAACGCTTGAAACGGTCGAGGAGGCCGCGGGCCAGGGAGCGTAGCATCACGTACAGCGTTTCGATGGAATACCGCCAATCACGACGATCGAAGTCGTAGAACGCCAGGGGCCGGCGGTACGACCGGACGACCTCTTTCCACGAGATCAACTTCTCGCGGCGATACGCGAGGACGGTGTGCACGTCCGAGCGAAGCACGATGTGTCGAAAGTCTTCGCCGTTGGGCGCCACCGGCTCGACGGTGCGCCCGATCAGATCCAGATAGTGCAGCCAGCACAGGTCGACGCCGGAATAGGGGGCGGCGTCCCCGCCGCCGCTGAGCCGCGGGTTCGCCTCGATCAGCTTCGGGCGGCCGTCGCGCGCGTCGTACTTCATCTCGATCTCGCAGATCCCCGAGAACGAAACGTCGCGAAGGAAGCGGTCGCAGATCTCATCCACCTCGTCGTCGACGACGGGCTCGCTCACGCTGGCCGGTCCGAACCCGACCGGGTCGCACCGCAGTTCGCGGAACATCGCGCGCCCGATGCGACGGTGCGCCGCGTCGTAGCACGACAGGTACACGCGCTTCGACGTGTCGGGTCCTTCGATGATTTCCTGAAGGATGACGCGGGGATTCGCCGCCGCCGCGTGCCGCCACAGCTCGAGAAGCCGCTCGGCGGACGGCGCGATCGCAACCTTCCGGTCCCACACCGGATTCGCCGGCGGAAGCGCTTGCCACTCGCGGAAGTGGATCGGCTTGATCAAACAGGGGAACGCGGCGACACTCGCGAACTCTCGCACTTCCTCGGACGTCGACGCGACCGCGGTGCGCGGCATCGGCATCCCGTGACGCGCCGCGAGGTCGTACTGTGTTTCCTTCGTCGCCAGCAGTCCCTGAAGTCGCGCGGCCGGAGACAACAGGTAGTGGCTCTCGAGTCGGTCGATGTGCTTGGCGATGGCCGACGTGTATTGATCGGCGCTCGAGATCAACACCGGTTTCGCCGGCATCGATCGCGCGAGATCGATCATGAAGTCGACCCAACCCGCCGCGTCCACGTCGGGATTCGGACACGCGTGCGCACGTCCGTAGACTGAACGGAACCCGGGGAAGTCGGTGTTCGAGTCGAAGCACGTCGCGCGCACGCCGCGGCGTACCAGACTCCGTACGCCGAGCACGCCGGTGCGATACGCACCGGCGATGACCGCCGGCGGCCAATTGGCTTCGGCCCGAACCGGATTTGAGTCGCGTCGTGCCACCGTTCGCGCCGGCTCGCGCGCCGTCGCGCTGCCGCTCGAGTCGGTCACGACGCCGTTCCGTCGATCCGCAGCATCACCTTCAGATGCTTCCTCGAGCGCACCGCGGCCCAGGCCCGCTCGAACTCCTCCAGCGGGTACGTTGTGTCGAGGAACGCGGCGGTGTCGATGCGCGGCAACGTCGCGAGCGCCTCGTCGAAGTCGGCGCTGCTGCTGCCCACCGAGCCGACGATCGTCTTGTCGAACGCGACCACCGACTCGAACGTGAACGGTTGTGTCGCGTACGGCAGGCCAAGCAGCAGCAACGTCGCTCCGGTGCGTGACTGCTGCAGCAATCGCGTGAGGGCGCCGTCGTCGCCCGTGGCCTCGACGAGCCAATCGAAGGCGCTCAGATCCTTGAGCTCCGTCGACGCGTGCCCGACGCCCTGCAACCATGCGAGCCGCGAGGGCTCGCGGTCGAAAACGGTGACGTCGTGTCCCCGCAGCGAGAGCACGCGAGCCGTGAGATGTCCGATCGCCCCAGCGCCGACGACCGCGCACCGCTTTGGGCCGCCCCCTCCCCGGCCGTTCGCCTGGCCGGCGAGGCGTCGAAGCCCTTTCAGGACGACGGCGAGCGGCTCGGCAAGCGCCGCTTGCGCGAGGGTCACTTCGTCGGGCACGCGATGGACGTACCGCGCGCGCGACACGAGGTAGGTCGCATATCCGCCGTCGACGCCGATGACGCCCACCTCGCGCCGTTCGCGGCACGTGATCGCGCTGTCTTGCTTGCACTGGTCGCAGACGCCGCAGCCCTGGATGCATTCCACGACGACGCGGTCCCCCTCGGACACGCCGGTGACCTTCATCCCGATGGACACGACCGTTCCCGACGATTCGTGCCCCGGGACGATGGGATAGCTCGCGGCGCCAGATTTGTAGTATCCCAGCCGCCCGTCGAAGATCTCCAAGTCGGTCGCGCAGATGCCTTCGTACGCGACGCGGATCAGTACCTCGCCGGGCTTCAGCGACGGAATCAGTCGCTC
Source organism: uncultured Gemmatimonadaceae bacterium (assembly GCA_963736315.1). Lineage (GTDB taxonomy): Bacteria > Gemmatimonadota > Gemmatimonadetes > Gemmatimonadales > Gemmatimonadaceae > JAQBQB01. The sequence goes on from CAVTOB010000003.1 coordinate 2,686,084, forward strand.
CTCGATGGCGGCGTTGTGCGGGCCGCGGATCACCACGGCGGGGAATCGCCGGCGATTGTAGATCTGCGCGCGCGTCGACGGGTTCGTGATGCGGCGGCTGTCCAGAATTCCGTTGACGATCCCCGTCGTTTTGTGGTAGCGGTAGCGAAGAATCTCGCCGCCGCTCTCGCGCAGGCGTCCGGCGCGCGTCGCGAGCCACAGGTCGGTCGCCGACCAACGCAGCTCGCGCCACACCTCGCCCGGAATGTTCCGCATGATGCGGACCTTCGTCCATCGTCCGGCCATTCCTTCGCGATAGAATCGATGCCGAACCTGGGGCCACGATTCCGTATGCACATGATAGATGCAGGCCGCGGGCTCGTAGATGACCGCCTTGCCCTTGTCGATCCAGTGCAGCGCCCATTCGGCATCCTCGAGACCAGGCAACCCTTCGTCGAATGGATGCTCCTGCCACAGGCTGCGCCGGACGGCCGAATTCGCGTTGTTCACGAATACGTGCTCGTCATCCATCTCGAGCCGATGCGCGGGGAACACGCGCTCGAAGTCCCGGGCCTCCGAGAATTTCGAGATGGAGTGGCCGCGCTGGCCGCCGAACACCATGCCGATCCGGTCGTCGCGGAGCGGATCGACCAGCCGCTCCAGCCAGGACTCGTCGGTCGGGATCGCGTGCGCGGACAGAATCGCCACGTAGCTGCCCCGCGCCTCCTCGATTCCCACGTTGAGCGAATGGCCGAAGGTGAAGTCGTCGGGGCGGAGCTGGACGATGCGCGCGCCGCCCGCGGCGGCGATTTCCCGCGTGCGATCGAGGGATCCCGAGTCGACGAGAAGGATCTCGAAATCACGATAGCGCTGCCCCTCGATCGCCTTGAGGACGTCGGGGAGCCAGCGTTCCTCGTTGAACGCGCGAATTACGATGCTCGTTTCGGGAAGCCCGTCACTCATTCCGCTCGCCCCCCCCGCCCGCCAGCGTCACGCTCGCCCGGGTTTCCCAAACCTCACCAGGATGCAGGACGGCGGTGTGCCCGCGCGCCACTGCCTCGTCGAGATTCTTCGGGAAATTGGTACAAGGCTCGAGCACAGCGGTGTAGCAGTCGCGCCACCCGCCGTACGAGAGAAAGAGCCACACGAACGGGACGCGCTCGCGGTCGAACGAGAAGCGAAGTGTCGCGCCGCGCTCCAGGTCGTCGACTCCGCACCAGCCCTCCGGCGCGTCGAGAACGTAGACGAACTCTTTCTCTCGGCTGGTTCGTGATGGAATGCGTGACAGGTCGATCCCGTCCCCGCTGCCCGCGGTCGAGTGCCAGTCGAACCCCCTCCCCGTCGCATCGCGCACGCGCGTGCCGAAGGCCGGATCGACGGGAACCACGCGGCCCCCGGGCATCGACAGCCGGCACCGGTCAGTGATCGCGATCGGCAGGTGCTGCTTGAACAGGAAATGAAAGGGCAACGGCTCGAGGCTCTCGATTCGATACGAGATGTGCAGTGTATTGGAGCGGTCTTCGAGGCGAATTTCTTTCGTGCAGCGTGCGCGAACGACCTCCGTTTCCGCGGTCAGGCGAAGCCTGGCGTCGTCCCCCTCACTCGAATGCTCCGCGCGCCAGTTCTTCACCCACCATTCGCCGTGGTCCGGGAGGGCGCGTCCCTCGAACGGTCCCGGCGCGTCGTTCGGAAATAGCTCCTCCCATCCTCCGGCCCATACGTCGTCGTACGCCGAGTCACGTTGTGCCGGCGCGAGCGTCACGTCGTCCCGATGCCAGATCCACTGCCGCTCTCGCTTGCAGTCCACCAAATCCCAGATCCGCCCGCCGAGGGAAGGAATCACGGTGGCGCGCAGAACCCCGTTCTCCAGGGTAAACGATTGAAATCCGGACGTGTCGCTTGTTTTGACGGTTGCGCTCATACGACGACGTTAGCTTTCCTCAGACATGAATCAGCATCGTAAGGTGCGCGTCTTGCACGTCGCGATGGGTCTGGGTTATGGCGGGATGGAGCGCCTGCTCTTCGAGATGATCCGCCGTTCCGACAGAGACCGATTCGAGTATCACGTGCTCAACCTCGAGGCGATCGGACGGTTCGGGCAAGGTCTCGACCAATATGCGAGCGTGAAGCTGGCGAAGCCCCAAAACCGGTTGTCGCTCTTTCGCCCGGTGGGACTCAAGCGCGAGATCGCGGAGATCGCCCCGGACGTCGTGCACTCGCATTCGGGCGTATGGTACAAAGCGTCGAGAGCCGCGCGCATGGCTGGTGTGCCGAGACTCGTCCACACCGAACACGGGCGCGGGCTCTCCGAGCCCTGGTTGGATCGCCGGCTCGACACCATGGCGTCGAGCCGGACCGACTGCGTCGTCGCGGTCTCGAATGCGGTCGCCCAGATCCTCAAGACGAGAATCGTGAAACGCCCCGAGCGCGTCTCGGTCATCGAGAATGGCGTCGACGTGGAGCGTTTCCGGCCGATGGCCGACGACGGTTCGATCCGCGCGGAGCTTCGAATTCCGGCGTTGTCGCCCATCCTCGGAAGTATCGGCCGGCTCGAGCCGGTGAAAGGATACGAGGTCATGGTCGACGCGTTCGCCCATCTGATGCGAGGCTGGAACGGATCGAGCCGGCCCGTGCTGGTCATCGCCGGCGACGGCTCCGAGCGCCAAGGCCTCGTGGAGCGGGCGGCCGGCGCCGGGATCGCCGACGACGTGCGTTGGATCGGGTGGCGCGACGACATCCACGCCCTCCATTCGGCGTTCGATCTCTTCACGATGTCGTCGCACAGTGAAGGGACTTCGGTCAGCCTGCTGGAGGCGATGAGCGCGCAACTCTGTCCGATCGTCACGGACGTCGGCGGGAACGCGGCGGTGCTCGGGTCGATTCTGCGGCACCGCCTCGTGCCGCCGCGCGACCCGTCGGCGCTCGCGGCGGCGTGGCGCGACGCGCTCGCGGAGCCGGGCCGGCGCTCGGCCGATGCCGCGGCCGCCCGCGCTCGCGTGCTCGAGGCGTTCACGCTCGACGCCATGGTGCGCGCCTACGAGCGCTTGTACGAAGGAAAGGCTTCCACGGCGAGCGACCGCTCCGCGTAGTGTGACTGCGGCCGGACCGCCAATCCCGATCACCCATCCCGCTTGGAGAGGATGACGATCGCGTTCGGTCGCAGCGCCTTCATCGGCTCCGTCATCAGCAGGCGAATCCACGCGAGCTCCACGATGGCCAGCGGAAGTATCATCGCCGTCGCCGCGGTGCTCACGAGCAGCCGCATGCTTTCCACGTGCAGCCCGGCCTTTGACGACGCGGCCGCCACCTGGCGGCGCGTGTTCGCGCGGTAGAACGTGGGGTACACGTCCTCCGGTTTTCGGCCCTCGAGCCACAACGCGAACCGCTTCTTCGCGAAATCCGGAATCGCTCTCGCCACGAGCGTGTCGTAGCCGTGCGCGTGCGGCGTATGGAAGATGAACAAGCCTCCTGTGCGCAGCACGCGAGCCACTTCGCGAAACTGCCGCTCGGGCTCGACGAGGTGCTCGACGACCATATTGGCGGTCACGACATCGAACGTTTCGTCGCGAAAGGGCAGCCTCGAGGCGTCGCCCGCGACCCGCTCGGTCAGAGACTGGTTGTCGCGGAGCGCCGCCAAGTCGGGATCGACGCCGACGAGAGACGCTGCACGCTGCGTGAGACGCTTTTCCTGCTCGGCGCGCCAGCTCGGGAGCAGCGAACGGCCGCAACCGAGATCGAGCCAAGTCGCGTTCGGCATCACGCGCCGAAACAACTCTTCCTCGTACTCCTCCTGCGAGTACTTGACGCCGGGGGCGATCAGGCGCTCGGCACGCCAATACAGGCGGTAGAGCTTCAGGCGGTCCATGGGCGGCCTCTGATCGCCTCGAAGCCGAACTGATACGTGGTCAGATGCCACTGAGCGATCGGCATTCGCCTCAAGTCGTAAAGGCTGGCCCCTTTCGTCACGTTGCCGCCGTACGCGGACAGGCAGCAGTCGTACCCGGCGTCGCGGATGAACTGCCGGTTGTTTTCGGTGATCTGGTGCTTTCGACCATACGGATAGCTGAACAGGCCCACGCGTTCGCCGAGTTCGGCGGACAAGCGGGCGCCGGACTCCGCGATCTCGCGTCGCGCGTCGGGACCCGCCACGACGCCAAGGTCGACGTGATTGCAGGTGTGCGCGCCGACGTCGAAGCCCTGCGCTGCTAGCGCGCGCACCTGGTCCCAATTCATCCACTCCGACTCGATGCCCGCCTCACGGTCCCACCACGGAACCTTGTTGCTCCCGATGAAATCCGTCGCGATGAAGAAGCATGCCGGGAGCTGCTGCTGCTTCAACCGCGGCGCGGCGATGTCGTGGTTGTCGAGATAGCCGTCGTCGAAGGTGATGGCCAAGTGCCTGCCGATGTCCTCGCCCCGCCGGAGCTTGTCCACGAGCTGGCTGAGCGGAACGACGACGAAGTAACGGCGAAAGAAGGAGCAGAAACGGTCGAACTTCTCCACCGAACAGCTGATCGCGTCCGACGCGCATCGGTCGTCGACGCGGTGGAAAAGCACGACGATCGCCCGCTTGCGAAGCATCGCCCGGTGGAGACCCAAACGAAATGTGAGAAAACCGAGCAGACTTTTCAGATAACGGGTCACGAACCGCCTCCTCGACGCCGGCGAACGCGCGACCTGAGCTCGCGAACGTCCCGGTACGCGGGCGATGGATATGTCCGCGCCAGCCGATGATCCTGCGCGCACGGGCACGCGGCGCCCGCGGCGATGTCTCGAACCGTTTCGACGAGCATGCGAATCCCGTTCGGCCGCAGCACCTCGCGACGATAGCGCTCGATGTAGATCATTGGGTCGCCCGCCGGGGCCGGGTCCAGCGGAAACGTCTCCTGCCTCAGTACGTCCCCGGCGTCGAGGGCCGCCGCGACGCGGTGAATCGTGATCCCGATCTCGGTCTCACCGTTGTAAATCTCCCAGAACGCGGGCGCCGACCCGCGGTAGTGCGGGGCCTTGCCCGAATGCAGGTTGATGGATCCGAATCGAGGGATGTCGTACACCGCGTCGCGCAGGACATACGTGCCGACGACGACGCCGAGATCGGACCGAAGCGCGTGCAACTTCTCGCGCGCCGGGGCGGAGTGAAAGTCGTCCACTTCGACGAGCGAGACCGCCGGCTCGAGCTTCGCGGTCTCGGTGACCGGCGCCGGCTCCGGCAACAACCGCGCGCGCGCAACGTGAAACAGACCGCCGATTCCCTGAGTGCGGACCACGTGCCGAAACTTCTGCGGCAGCGTCAGCCTCCGTCGGAGCCACGGCGACCGGAACACCCCCACCACGTCGATCCCTGTCTCGCGCACCAGTCTGTTCGCGACCTCGAGGCCAAGTTCTCCGCAGGTGAGGACCACGACACGGAGTCCAGGGGAAACGGCATGCGGTGGAAGGGGAATCACGCGGGCCGCCCCAGCGAGCGGCGCACCTGCCGAAGCAGTCGCTCGCGATCGTGGGTCCACGAATATGTGCGTTCGATCGCCACGCGCCCCGCCGCCCCGAGCGAACGGCGACGCGCCGGATCGGCGGCAAGCGCCACGAGCGTTTCGGCGAGGCGCCGGGCATCGCCGGGTGGCACGAGCGCTCCGCAGCCCGTTTCCACGACGATCCTGCGCAGCGGCGCGACGTCGCTCGCGACGACGGGAAGCCCCGCTCCCATGTAGTCGAACAGCTTGTTCGGCAGCGTGATCTCGATGTGCGCCGTGCTGAGGAAGGGCAGGAGGCCGATCGACGCGTGTCGGTAATATGCCTCGTGCTCCTCGTGACTCTTCCACCCGAGCAGACGAACGCTGTCTTGAAGTCCCTGCGAGGCGATTCGCTCGGCCAGGCGCCCTTCCTCGGGTCCATCACCCACGATCGCGAGTGCCATCTGGGGCGCCGCCCGGCTCACGAGCGCCATGGCGTCGATGGCCTCCACGAGGCCGCGGTCGGCGAGGAGGTTGCCGAGAAACAGGACGATCAGCCGGTCTTGCCAGCCTGCGAGGTCCGCGGGAACAGGCGGCATCACCGACAAGTCCGTAAGCCGGGCTGGAGTGTTACCGACCACCGACACGTTCTCTGGCGAGGCACCGAGCGACAGACATCGCGCTCTGGATTCCTCGGACACCACGAACACGGAGGCCGCACGGCGGATCACGATGCGATCGAGCGCCTGGGCAATCGCCGCGTTTCTCGCGAGCCTGGAGCCCAGCCCGGGGTGATCCGCCCTGTTCGCTCGCAAGGCGATTGGGTACACGTCCGCCATCTCGTAATGAACGGGTATTCCAAGAGATGCACCTACCAGTAGGACCGCTGGCGCCAAAGGTAAGTCTCTCACGATGGCGCAGTCGGCGTGAAACTGACGGGCGGCTCGCCAAATCTGCCAGATCCAAAATGGGTTCGCGAAGATTGGGAACCCCAGCACTGATCCGGCGCGCCCGCTCATCGCCGGCACCCGCTCGATTTCCATCCAGTCGTTGATTTCCAGTCGGGGCTTCCGATTCGGATTGCCCGCGAGCAAGCGCACTGAGAACCCGTCCTCCGCCAGCGCCTGAGTTTGTTTCCTCACCCGCGTCGCGTTGCGAGGCCAATCTCCCTGGTAGACGTAGAGCGCGCGAGGTCTCCCGCCTGACGACGGCACCACAGCGTCACTCACGCTTTCGGTGCCGCGGCCATGGCTGCACAAGCCCGTGGTCGGGGCTTATTCATTGGTCACCTGGAGTACATCCCGCTCGTCCTTGTCGATGCGTCGTCCTGCTCCATCCCGTGTCCGGACGGGAAGCCCATGAACCTGCCAACGCAACTGTATTTTGGCCTTCCGGTCTGGGCGCAGAACGTCCTCCTGTCGACCTACGGGCTGTCGCTGCGAAGCCGCCGATACGGCGGGGTGCACCCGGCTGTCCTGGACGAGCTTCACCGCAGCCAATGGTATTCAGCGAGTGACCTTCAGGTCATGCAGCTTGCTCGTGCCAACGAGATGATCGCAAAAGCGGTCGAGGCCGTCCCGTGGTACCGAGGCCACCGCGCTTCCTACTCGACGCTCACTCACCTCGACGAGTTACGCGACCTCCCAACCATAACCAAGGACGACGTCCGCCAACATCTTCAACAATTTGTTTCGGGGGCCCCGCGGAAGGGCGACTTGCTCGAGGTACACACCGGAGGCACGACCGGTACGCCCCTGACAATCTACTGTGATCGGTCGTCGCTCCAGCGCAACTATGCGTTCTTCGCACGGTTGCGAGAATGGGCCGGAGTCCCTGAACGGGCGCGTGTCGCGACTTTTGCCGGGAGAACGATCGTGCCGCCCAGCCAGGACCGGCCGCCATTCTGGCGTCACAACGCGGCGGGCCGCGCGGTTCTATACTCGTCGTATCACATTGGCCCAGGGACCATTCCGCGGTATGTGGCACATTTGTCCGCGTGGAAGCCGCAATTGATCGACAGCTATCCGTCGAGCCTCGAGCCAATCGCGCGGTACGTCGTCGATCACGGAATCGAGAGCATTCGCCCGGCTGCCGTGATCACGTCCTCCGAGACGCTGGCGCCCGAGGTGCGGCGGCTGTTCGTCGAAGCCTTCGCGGCGCCCGTGTTCGACCACTATGGGGGAGGCGAAATGGCCGCCTTCATTTCGCAATGTGAACGCGGCAGCTATCACGTGAATTCGGAGTTCGGCGTGGTCGAGCTTCTCAACGACGGAGTCCCCGCGCGGCCGGGTGAAGTCGGCGAGATTACCGCCACGGGCTTCGTCAATCCGATCATGCCGCTCATCCGCTATCGCACCGGCGACCTCGCCGTCTTCGCCGATCGGGAGTGCGACTGTGGCCGCAACATGCCCGTGATCGAGGGCCTCCTGGGGCGCAGCGACGACGTCGTCGTCACCCCGGACGGACGGCGCGTCGGGCGTCTCGATCCTATCTTCAAGGCTGTGTCGTCGTTCTACGAGTCGCGCATCGTCCAGGACGCTGCGGATCACGTGCGCGTCGAGTACGTCGCCGACGCCGAGGTCCCGAACGCCGAGCGGGCGACGCTTCTGACGGAGCTTCGAAATCGCCTCGGGCCCGCGATGCGCGTCGACGTCGTGCGCGTGACGGCGATCCCGCGCACCCGGCGGGGAAAACTGCGGATGGTCGTCAACGAGATGAAGTCGTGAGCTCGGCGAGACCCACGCCGGTTCGACGAGGCGAGCGATAGTGTGCGGCATCTGTGGGTTCGCGCACGGCGATCCTTCGCGACCGGTCGACGCCGGCGTCGCACGGCGAATGCGCGACGCGATCACGCACCGTGGGCCGGACGGCGAGGGGATGCACGTCGAGGCCGGCGTCGCGCTCGGCCATCGCCGCCTCAGCATCATCGACCTCGCCGGCGGAGCGCAGCCGCTGGCGAACGAGGACGACACCGTCTGGGTCACCTATAACGGGGAGATTTACAATTTCCTCGAGGTGCGCGACGAACTGGTGAAGCTGGGGCACCGGTTCCGCACGCATTGCGACACCGAAGTGCTCGTCCACGCCTACGAGGCGTGGGGCGACGAATTCGTGAAGCGGCTGAACGGGATGTTCGCCTTCGCCATTCACGACGTCCGGCGCGGTCGTGTGCTGCTCGCGCGCGACCATCTCGGCATCAAGCCGCTCTTTTACTGCGTCCGCGACGGCACGTTGTATTTCGCCTCGGAGATCAAGGCGATTCTCGCCGCGGGCGTCCCGGCCCGTGTGCGCCGCGAGAGCCTGCAGGAATACCTCGTCTTCCGGTACATCGCGGGGGCGAATTCGTTCTACGAAGACATACATCGCCTCCCGGCGGGACATACGGCCGCGTTCGAGCGCGGTCGGGTGACCGTAACGCCTTTCTGGACCCCGCCGCTCGATGAAGGTCCCCCGATGTCTCTCGACGAGGCGGCGGAAGGGCTCGACGGGTTGCTTCGCGGCGCCGTCACCGCGCAGATGATGAGCGACGTGCCGCTCGGCACCTTCTGCAGCGGCGGCGTGGACTCCGGACTCGTGAGCACCTTCGCGGCCGGCGCGTCGTCCCACACGTTGCAAACGTTCGCCGTCGGCTTCGAGGATCGAAGCTGGGACGAGCGTGCGCTCGCGGCCGACACGGCGAGGCGCATCAAGTCGGACCATCACGTCGTCATGGCCGAGCCGCGGGAGTTTCTCGGTCTGCTGCCGCGCCTCATCTGGCACCACGACGAGCCGCTGAGCCATCCGAACTCGGTCCCGCTGTACCAGTTGAGTCGGTTCGCGCGCGAGTTCGTGACGGTGATTCTCACCGGCGAGGGAGCGGACGAGCTCTTTTGCGGCTATCCTCGCTATCATGTCGCGCGTTGGCGCGGCGCGGCGGAGCCGGTTCCGCGGGTCGTTCGCGAACTCCTTGCCACGCTCGTCGCCGCCGGTCCAGGTCATCGCCTGTCGAAGGTGGCGCACAGTCTGCGCGACAATCGCGACGACGCGATCCTCTTCAATTCGGCGTACGTGGCCCCGGAACTCGTCGCGCGCCTGTCGCGCGGTCCCATCAACGGCGCGCTCGATGATCGTCACGCCCTTCTGGCCCGTGCACGCTCGAACGACGGCGTCGTAGGAACGCTGTCGCGATACGAATTGTTGACGTACGTGAGCTGCGCGCTCGATCGCATCGATCGAATGTCGATGGCGGCGAGCCTCGAGGGTCGCGTGCCGTTCCTCGACGTTTCGCTGGTCGAGTGGGGCCTTCGCATCGCCGGTCGTCTCAAGCTTTCCGGACGTGAGAACAAGCGAGTGGTCAAGCGAGTGGGCGAGCGGTATCTGAGTCCGGCGATCACGCGGGGCGCAAAATCCGGTTTCGGCATTCCACTCGACGCCTGGTTCCGATCACCGGTCTTCGCGCCGCTGCTCGCACGATTGCGGGATCCCGCCCACCCGGCCGCCGAGTTGTTCGATCAGACCGTGCTTCAGCGCATCGTCGCCGAACATGCCAGCGGCGCTCGCGATCGCGGAGAGGCGCTTTGGCTGCTCGGCAACGTCTACGTCTGGGCGGAGCACAACCTTGCGGCCGCCTGATCGGAACGCGCTCGCCGCGCCGGCCGGTCGACGATGAGCGCCGCCGCGATTCGCGTGGCCGCGGTGGGTGACCTGCAGTTGGGGGACTCGCCGACCTCCGTCGGCTTCGGCTTCGGCAGTCGCTTCGCCGGCTCCGATCTGACGTCCGTGCTCGACGGGATACGCCCGGCCCTACGGGCCGAGGTGGTCTTTGGAAATCTCGAAGTTCCGCTCTCGTCTCGTTCCTCGGCCACGTCGGGCCTGTCGTCGCGGCAAATGCGCGGAGATCCTCGCTTCGCGCCGATGCTGCGCGCCGCCGGGTTCACGGTGCTGAACGTCGCGAACAACCATGCCGTGCAACACGGCGTCGATGCGTTTCAGGACTCGGTGGCGGCGCTGCGGGGCGCGGGCATCTCGCCCTGTGGACTTCGCGGCGCAGCGCCATGGGTGAGCGCGCCGGTCATCCAGGTCGCCAATTCCGTCCGAGTCGGCATTCTCGCCTACTGCCTGAGGCCGCGTCAGTACGGCGACGCCGAGCCGCCGTACGCCGAGGGCTCGGCGGACGAAATCCGCGGGGACGTGGCCCGGCTTCGCCCCGACGTCGACTGCGTGCTCGTATCGCTTCACTGGGGTGAAGAGTTCGTGCCCGTGCCGTCGATCGACGAAGCGGTGTTCGCCAGATCTCTAATTGACGCCGGCGCGGCGCTGATCCTCGGACACCACCCGCACGTGGCCCGCCCTGTCGAGCGATATCGAGGCGGCGTGATCGCGTACAGCCTCGGCAACTGCGTCGGCGACATGGTGTGGTACGAGCCCTTTCGCCGCGGCCTGCTCCTCGAGGCCGAGATCGCGGGCGGTTCGGTAAGGTCGGCGTCCGTGCGCGCCACGCGTCTGGCGGAGAACTACAGCCCGGTCGTGGAGCCGGGGAATCTCCCTCTCGCCGACGCCGAACGGGTTGGCGCGCTGTCCGCCGTCGAGTACGCGCGCGCAATCGTCAGAACGTGGCGCGACCAGCGGCGCGCCGTCTACCCGTATGCACTCGCCCATTTGTGGCGCGAGCCCGCCGCGCTCGGCCAGCTCGTCGGGCGCACCGTGCGAAACAAGCTGCGGGCCGCCTTCGGAGGGGCGCCGTGACGACGAACGTTCGCGCCTCCGCGGACGCCACGCCCTCCGAGACGTACCCGCTCTCTCCGATCCAGGAGGGAATGCTCTTTCATTGGCTTCGCGATCGGCATTCGGGCACGGACATCGAGCAGATCGTAGCCGAGCTTCACGAGCCGGTCGATCCAGGTCGTCTCGAATCGAGCTGGCAACGCACGGTCGACGACTTCGCCACCCTGCGCACCGCGTTCCTTTGGGACGAACGCCAGTCGCCGGCGCAGCACGTCGTCGACGCCGCACCCCTTCCGTTCTCCGTCCACGATCTGCGCAGCGTGCCCCGGTCCGATCGCGCCGCTCGGATACGCCAGTTCGTTCGGGACGACCGTCGAGAAGGTTTCGACCTCTCGGCGGCGCCGGCCATGCGCGTCTCGCTCCTTCAGCTGGACGATGAACAGTTTTGCATGGTCTGGACCTTCCACCACATCCTGATCGACGGGCGATCGTTCGAGACGATTCTCGATCGGGTATTCTCCGCTTACGACGGCGACGCGTGGGACGGGGATCGTGCGCCGGTCGAGCGTGCGTACCGCGAGTACGCCGAGTGGGTGGCGACGCAAGACGGTCGCGCCGCGCGCGAGTTCTGGCGCGCCAAGCTGTCCGGCTTCACCGCGACGACGCCGCTTCCCCACGTCGATCAGATCGAGCCGTCGATCGAGCCGTTCGCCGAGGCGAGAACCAGTCTGTCCCGGCCGGTCAGCGAAGGGCTCCGTGCGCTCGCGGCGCGGGAACAGCTCTCGCTCAATTCACTGATCATCGCCGCGTGGGCATTGCTGCTGGCACGACACAGCGGTGAGTCCGAGGTCGTGTTCGGAGTCACGAAGACCACGCGCCGGGGAACGATCCCCGACGCCGACGGCATCGTGGGATTGTTCCTCGCGACGATTCCGGTGCGCATCGCCGTCGATTCCGAGGCGACGACCGTGGAGTGGCTGCGTCGTGTCCGCGAGGAGTGGGTTGCGCTTCGGGGACGCGAGCACGTGCCGCTCGTCGACATCAAGCAAGCGAGCGCGCTGCCGGCGTCGGCGTCGCTTTTCGACTCGTTCCTCATGTTCGAGAACTACGAGCTCGGTGAGCGGCTTCGGTCGAAGGGCGGTGCCTGGGCCCGCCGATCCGTGACGCTGCTCGAGCAACCCGGATATCCGCTGGCGCTCATGGCATACGGCGGCGACGTGCTCTCGCTGAAGCTCGACTACGACACGAGGCGATTCGATCGTGAATCGGTCGATCGCTTGCTCGCGCAGCTGGCGACCGTGCTCGGCGCGTGGTCATCGAGCACCGAGGGTCGCGTTTGGCAGGTGCCGATGCTGAGCGACTCCGAGCGGCGGCGAATTCTGCACGATTGGAATCGGACCGAGAAGGCATACCCGCGCGAAAAGAGTCTTGCCGCGCTCATCGAGGATCAGGTCTTCGCGGGGCCGAGCCGAGTGGCGATCACCTTCGACGACGAGAACGTCACGTACGCGGAGATGAACGAGCGTGCGAATCGTCTCGCCAACGAGCTGATTCGTCGCGGCGTCGGTCCCGATTCGCTCGTCGGCGTGTGCCTCGAGCGAACGCCCGATCTGCTCGTCGCGTTGGTCGCCGTCGTCAAGTCGGGCGGTGCCTACGTGCCGCTCGATCCCGGCTTTCCGCGCGACCGGTTGTTGTACATGGCCGAGGACGCGAAGCTGCGCGCCGTGGTGACGGAACCTCCGTTCGACCGGCTGTTCGCCGAGTCGCAGACCGACGTCGTGCCGGTCGACGCGTCGCGCAGCTCGGACGCATCAGTCGCCAACCCTTCCGTCGACGTCGGTCCGGAGCACCTCGCCTACGTGCTCTACACGTCGGGCTCGACCGGGCATCCCAAGGGCGTCGAGGTGACGCGCGGCGGATTCCTCAACCTCGTCTGGTCGATGCGCGACCTGCCGGGGATGACCGCGGAGGACTCGATCGTCGCGCTGACCACGGTGTCGTTCGACATCGCCGGCGTCGAGACGCTCCTTCCGCTCGCGCTCGGCGCGCGGATCATCCTCGCGACGCGAGAGACCGCGCTGAATCCCGAGGCGCTGCGGGCTTTGATCGAGCGAACCTCGCCGACGATCGTGCAGGCGACGCCGGTCACCTTCAAGATGCTGTTCGAGTCCGGCTGGCGAGGCGACGGCAAGGTGAAGACGATTTGCGGCGGCGAACCGATTTCCGTCGAGCTGGGGGCGTCGCTCTCGGCGGCCTGCGGCGAAGCGTGGAACGGCTATGGTCCGACCGAGACCACGGTGTACTCGGCGTTCCACCACATTCACCGCGGCGACCGGATCATCTACATCGGTCGACCCCCCGCGAACACCACGACCTACATCCTCGACGCGCACCAATGCCCGGTGCCGCAGGGCGCGACGGGCGAGTTGTACATCGGCGGCGACGGCGTGGCGCGCGGCTATCGCCAACGACCGGAGCTCACCGCGGACAAATTTCTTCCGGATCCGTTCCGGCCGGGTGAGCGGATGTACCGCACCGGAGACCTCGCCCGCTACTCGCGCGCCGGTGTCATCGAATGCCTCGGGCGCACCGATCATCAGGTGAAGATCCGAGGGTTCCGCATCGAGCTCGGCGAGATCGAGAGCCTGCTCAAGGCGCAGCCGGGCGTCCGGGATGCGGTCGTCATCGCACGCGAAGACACGCCCGGCGACAAGCGGCTCGTCGCGTACCTGATCGGCGATGTCGCGGCGCTCGATCCGTCGGCGCTTCGCGCGGCGCTCAAGGTCGATCTCCCCGACTACATGTTGCCGGCGGCCTTCGTTCAACTCGACCGGATGCCGACGACGCCGAGCGGAAAGGTGGACCGGCGCGCGCTTCCGGCGCCGAGCGGCGGTGCCGTGTCGGCGGAGCGCGAGATCGTCGCTCCCCGGACGTACGTGGAACAGCAGCTCGCCGAAGTCTGGGCGGAGGTGTTCGAGATCCCGCGCGTCGGCGTCGACGACAGCTTCTGGGATCTCGGCGGCCATTCGATGCTCGCCGTTCGGCTCATGTCGCGTATCTCGCAGACCTTCGGGAAGCGCATTCCGTTGAACACGCTTTTCGAGTCTCCGACGATCGGCCAGCTCGCGAAACACGTCGAGGACGAACGGGCGCTGGGTCGGCACTCGCTCGTGCCCATTCGCCCCGCCGGATCGAGGCCGCCCGTCTACTGGATTCCGGGTGGCGCCGCGCTGGGCATGTTCTCCTTGAAAAAGCTCCTTCCGACGTTCGGCGACGAGCTCCCCTTGTACGGGCTCGGGTCGGCGTTCCCGAGCACCATCGAAGACATCGAACGCGTGGAGGAGCGCGCGGCGCAATACCTGACGTTGATTCGGCGACTCCAGCCGCATGGACCCTACTACTTCGCCGGCTATTGCGCGGGCGGTATCATCGCCTACGAGATGGCGCAGCAGCTGCTGCGAGAGGACGAACGGGTCGCTTTTCTCGGGATGATCAATTGCCTGCTGCCCGGCGTTCCGTCCGGACGCGTCGAGACCATTCGATTCAAGGCGCAGCGCCTGCGGTATCAGCTCGGCGAAGCACGAAAGCATGGAGGCGGGATCGTCAAGTTCTTTCGCGACCGCCAGCGCGCGATCCGCGCCAGTCGTCTGGAGCAGCAGGAGATCTCGAGCCGGGTGGAGCAGGCGAAGCGCGAGGGCTTCAAGGACACGAACAAGAAGGACTATCGCGTGGTGTTGGACGCCACGGCGAAGGTGATCACGCAGTACAGGGCCCGGCCCTATCCCGGGCCGGTGGCGCTGTTCGTCTCGGACGATCCCTCGCTGCGCGGCGTGGCGGATGATCTGGATCCGCGTCTCGCCTGGAGCCGAGTGGCGGCGCGGAGCGACGTCTATGACTGCGAGGGCGATCACGAGTCCGTGATCGAACTTCCGTATATCTTGGGCCTGGGCGCGGCGCTTCGCACGGCCATCTACGCGGCATCGAACGAAGCGCCGGCGGGAGGGTCGCATGCTGCGCGCTGATCGAGTCGACGTTTGGCGAATCGACGTCGATTCGCGATCCGATGCGTTCGGCGCGCCTCCGGCGTGGCTGAGCGCCGATGAGCGCGAGCGCGCCGATCGATTCCTCTCGGAATCGGCGCGCCGCACGTTCGTCGGCGTTCGTTCGGCTCTGCGCGACATTCTCGCGCGCTATGTGTCGCGCTCTCCGTCCGCGCTACGCTTCTCGTACGATCGACGGGGCAAACCGAGCCTGATCGGGCACGAGCAGCCGCGTTTCAACGTGGCGCACTCGGGTGCCGCCGCCGTCGTGGCCGTCGCATCGAGGCGCGTCGGCATCGACATCGAGGAGCTTCGATCCGTTCCGCCCGAGGTCGCCGCGGAGGCGCTCGCCGACGAGGAGCGCGAACGCGTGCACGCCGCGGCCGACGGCGTCGCCTCGTTTTATGCGCACTGGACGCTCAAGGAGGCCTACCTGAAAGGCGCGGGGTACGGGTTGAGCGTCCCTCTTTCCAGTGTCCGTGTGACGCCGGGCGAGCTCCAGCACATCGGCGGGTTCCAGGTCGCGAACCTCGACGTGGGCGACGGATTCGCGGCGGCGATCGCCGTCGAATCGAAGGGGGGGCGCCGCGAGAAGTTTCCGAGCATCCGCCTTCTGGACTGGGCGCCGGCGGAAGCCGCCGCCGTGAAGGCGTCCTGATGTGCGGCGTCGCGGGTGTCTTCGTGAGACGCGGCTCGCTGTCCAACGACGCGCTGGACGGTGTCCTCGGCGGCATGATCGCGCCGATCGTGCATCGGGGCCCCGACGACGCCGGCACGTGGCGTGACGCGGCCGAGGGCGTCGGTCTCGGGTTTCGACGGCTCGCCATTCTCGATCTCACGGAGGCGGGCCACCAGCCGATGCGGTCCTCCACGGGCCGCTACACGATGGTCTTCAATGGCGAGATCTACAATTATAGAGATCTGAGCAAGGAGTTGGAGGCGCGTGGCGCCCGCTGGCGCGGCCACTCGGACAGCGAGGTCATTCTCGCCGCCTTCGAGCAGTGGGGGGTGGACGCCGCCGTCCGCCGCCTCGTCGGCATGTTCGCCATCGCCGTCTGGGACGCCGAGCGCCACCGCCTTTCGCTGATGCGCGATCAGCTCGGCATCAAACCACTGTACGTCTATGCCAAGAGCGGCGTCGTGGCGTTCGGGTCGGAGCTCAAGGCCCTCCGCGCGGCACCCGACTTCGACTCGACGATCGATCGCGAGGCCCTCACGGCGTATCTGCGTTATCTGTACGTGCCCGCGCCCCGGTCGATCTTCCGGCACGTCATCAAGCTGCCTCCGGGCCACCTGCTGCACGTCACCGATGCGGCGAAGCCGCTGCCCGCGCCCGAGATGTACTGGTCCGCGGAAGACGCGGCGCGCCGTGGACTGGCGAACGTTTTCACCGGGTCGGACGCCGAGGCGATCGATCAGCTCGACACGCTTCTCGCCGACGCCGTCGCGCGACAAATGCAGTCCGACGTCCCGCTCGGCGCGCTCCTTTCCGGCGGCGTCGACTCGTCGGTCGTCGTGGCGCTGATGCAAAAGGCGTCGGCGCGGCCCGTCGAGACCTTTTCCATCGGCTTCGACCATCCCGAATACAACGAGGCGCCATTCGCGGCTGGCGTCGCCCAGCACCTGCGGACGAATCACACGCAGCTGATCGTCACCGACCGGGATGCGCTCGACGTGGTGCCGCGCCTGCCGGAGATGTTCGACGAGCCGTTGGCCGACTCCTCGCAGATCCCGACGTTCCTCGTGTGCCAACTGGCACGCCGCGCGGTCACCGTCGCCCTCTCGGGTGACGGCGGTGACGAGTTGTTCGGCGGCTACCATCGCTACGTCCGCGGCCAACGCCTGGTCGGGTTGGTGGGTCGCGCGCCGAGACCGGCGCGTCGTCTCCTCGCCGGCGCCGTCCGTTCGCTGCCGCCGTCCGCGCTGGATACGATCGCGAGCGGCGTCGGGATCGATGCTTCCTCCGCGCCTTCGCGTGCGGCGTCCGGGAGACAAGGTCGACAGCCTCGGCGCATTGCTCGACGCGACCGATGCGACCGCTCGCTACCGCTCGATGGTCTCCGCGTGGCAGCGTCCCGAGTCGATCGTGTGCGGGCAAAGGGAACCGTCGGGCCAGTTCGAGCGGCTTCTCGGCGCCGACCTCGGAACGCTCATCGAGCGTATGATGCTGGCCGATCAATCGGTGTATCTCGCCGATGATCTTCTCGCGAAGACCGATCGCGCGAGCATGGCCGTGAGCCTCGAGGTGCGAGTGCCCCTTCTGGATCATCGCGCGGTCGAGTTCTCGTGGCGGCTCCCGCTCGCGATGAAGATCCGCGACGGTCGCGGAAAATGGATCCTGCGCCAGGTACTGAATCGGTACGTGCCCGCGTCACTCGTCGATCGCCCGAAGATGGGCTTCGAGGTGCCGATCGCCGCCTGGCTCCGCGGGAGTCTGCGGGATTGGGGGGAGCAGCTGGTGTCCGAATCCAGGCTCCGCGACAGCGGCTTCGATCCGGCTCCCGTACGGCGCGCGTGGGGCGACTTGCATCGCGGTCGCGGCGGCATGGCCCACGGGCTCTGGGCTGTGCTCATGTACCAGGCATGGGCCGAGCGCTGGGTGCTGTGACCGCGCCCGATTCGCATCTCGCCTCGTCGCGCGGCGGAAAAGCGATCCTCTACATCTACGACGGCGACTGGCCCTGGCGTGCCACCCGCGTCGCCAAGGAGACACGAAGCCTCGCGGCGGCGGGACACCGCGTGGTTCTGATCTCGCGAAACGACCGGTGTCAGGCTCGCACGGAGGAGACGTCGTGGATGACGGTGAAGCGGCTGCCGTGCATTGGTGCGGGCGGCGGGACGCTCAATCGCGTCATCAACTTTCCGTTTCCCGCCAATCCGGTGTGGTTCTTCTCGATTCTCCGCGCGGCCATGGAGTGCCGGGCCGATTGCATTCTGGTGCGCGACCTTCCCCTCGCCCTCACCGCGCTGGCGGTGGGACGACGCCTCGGGGTTCCCGTGGTGTACGACATGGCCGAGGTCTACCCGGAGTTTCTCCGCGACCGGGTCGAGTTCGGTCGCGCGTCGCTGCTCGATCGCGCGGTGAAGAGCCCCCGCGCGGCGGCGCTCGTCGAGCGAGCCGTGCTACGCCGTGCCGACACCGTCATCGTCGTGTCGGAGGAGGCGCGGGAACGCTGTCTCCGCATGGGCGTCCCTCCCGATCGAGTGGTCCACGTGGGAAACACGCCCGCCGACGTCGACGCGATCCGCGCCGTTCCGCGCGACCCGGCCCGCGATGATCCGACCTTCGACGACTTCGTCCTGCTGTTCGTCGGAATTTTGATGTGGGATCGGGGGGTCGTCGACATCGTCCGCGCATTGCCCGCCATTCGCGCGGTGTTTCCCAATACGCGGCTCGTCGTCGCCGGCGACGGCGACGAGCGCGGCCGCGTCGAACGACTGGTGGCCGAAACGGGCCTCGAGTCTTGCGTCGATTTGCTCGGGTGGAGGGAGCACGCGTCACTCCCCGGACTGTACGCGGCGTCGGACGTCGGCCTGCTGCCGTTCCTGCCGGGCCGCCACGTGAAGATCACGTTGGCGAACAAGTTGTTCGACTACATGGCGGCGGGCGTGCCGATCGTCGCGTCCGATCTACCGCCCATGCGCCGCATTCTCGAGGAAACGAAGGCAGGCGTCCTCTTCACGCCGGGCGATTCGGCGTCGCTCGCTTCGGCGGTCGTTGATCTCCTGCGGGACGGCGCGATGCGTCGCCGGCTTGCTCAAAACGGCTGTCGCGCCGCGGCGGAGAAGTACAACTGGCGTGAGGACGAAAAGCGCTTTCTCGAAATCTTCGACTCCGTTCCCGACGGCGTCAGCGTCCCGCCGCGATCCCGGCGAGGCGCAGCGACAGCCCGTTGACCGACATCCCGCACGGGACGTTGAGTCGCGGGACTGCGTATGGCGAAGGCGCGCCGCCGGAGCCGATCCAGCCGCCTTCGACCCGAACAGCCGCGGCGTACCCCGCCTCGGCGGCGATCGAGGAGACCGACTCGGACCAGAATCCGTATGGGTAGCTCAGCCAGGGAATCGTCGTTTCGGGAAACCATGCATGAAGCCACTCGAGCGACGACGTCAATTCCCCGCGCACATCCTCCGCCGTAAGCGCGAGCAGGTTGGGATGGGACCAGGTGTGCGAGCCCAGCGTCACGCCGCGAATCGACGCCGCACGTTTGAGCTCCTCCAACCGTGCGACACGCGGACGCGGGTTGAGTCCGGCCGGAAGGTGCCCCGACGTCTTGGCCCAGCTCACGACGCCATCACCCTTTCCGGCAAGTTGCTCGAGGGCGTGATTGCGAACGATCTCGGGAAGCCCCGCTTGGCCGGGCTTCGCCAGCGCGTCCCACCATGTGACGCGACCCAGCAGCCCCGGGGCGACGAAGATCGTCGAAGGCATGCCGCGCCGCTCGAGCTCGCGGAGGCCGGCGTGGAGCGCGCCGGCGTACGCGTCGTCGAACGTGATCGCGACCCTTGGTCTCGCGCGGGTTGGAGGATCGAAGATGGATGCGAGGGGAACGACGTCGTGCGTCCGGCCAATCGTGTCGAGGTGGAGCGCGAATTCCCGCTGAGGAAGGTGGAGGTTCCAATCGCCATCCGCTGTCTCGCCGTTCGGAACGATGTTGTGATACGCGAGCACCAAGACCCGCGAGCGATGAGCGTACCGCGTCAGCCGTGTCAGGCCGCTGCCGACGATCGCCGCCTCGGCGAGATGTTTGAGCCCGCGATTCATCCCGCGATGATTTTGGAAAGATGGTCCGACAGGATCTCCGCCTGGCGACGGCGGTCGAAGCGTCCGTCTCGGCCTATGGCCTGGGGACGACGGCCGGCGACGAATTCGAGGTAACGCCGCTCGATCACGTCGGCCATGCCCTCTACGTCGTTCGGTGCCACGACGTCGGCCGTCGTGCCGCGAAATAATTGCGCCGTGGCGCTGTGCGACTCGGCGAGCACGAGCAGCCACGAATCGAACCGCACGTACTCGAACAGCTTCGCCGGCACGCACTGATGCGTGGCCTGGGGCAGGTTGAGGAGCATCGTCGCGCCGGCGGTGAATCGCAGCGCCGCGTCGCGCGGCCGCGCGTCACCGAGCGTCAGAAACTCGCCAAAGCCTTCCTCTTCGGCCATCGTAGCTACGCTCCGGCCGGCGAACTCGTGCACTTCGCCGATGAACTCCGCGCCGAACTGCGACGGAGTCAGACGCTGGCGTCGCGCGACCATGGCGGCGGCGCGAAAGAACGGGCCCGGATCGCGATCCAGATAGATGGTGCCGGCGAAGCGAACGACGAATCGTCCAGTCGTTTTCCACCGCGGGAATCGGCTCGTCGTCCGAGCCGTTGCCGACCGTGATGATGCGATCGGCCGCGGCGGGATACAGCCGGCGCATCTCGTCGCGCGCGAGATCCGTGTTCATCACGACGAGGCTGGCCGTCTGAATCGCGCGCCTTTCATAATGGCGCGCGATCGCGAACCACACTCGGCTGGTCGAATCACCGTGCTCCAGCTCGAACGCGCTCCAGGGGTCGCGAAGATCCATGACGAACGGGACGCCGAGTCGCAGCGACAGCGTCCGTCCCGCGTCGTGCACCATGTGCGGCGGACCGGAGCTGACGACGACGTCGTAGCGATTGGCGCGCCCGAGCTCCACCCCGATCTCGACCGCCGCGCGCCCCCACGCCCGCTCACGCTCGACGTGTACGAGGGCCGCGTGCGTGTGAATGAGCCAGCTTTTCTTCCGTGCGCGACCGGTCGTGAGGCCGACCGCGCCCTCGCCGCCGGATAGCGCGGCGTTCGCGCGCCGCGGGCGCAGCGATCGGGCGACTCGCAGCATGTCGGCCTCCATTCGCGCGAGCCACGGGTCGATCTCGGTCGCCGAATAGACGCGCACGTCGTCCGGCAGCCGTTGCAGACGGCGCGCATCGGGTGAGGCAAGCCGGGTGAGGTCGCGCATGACCACGTCGACCCCCCAGCCGTTCGCGCTGAAGAATCTCGCCATCTGCTCCCACCTCAGCCCTCCCACGGCTCCGTCGGGCGGAAAGTGATAGCTCAAGAGCAGCAGTCGCCGTTGGGGCGCCCTGGCGGCGTCGCCGACGGTCGGCTCGAAATAGGATTGGGGCAGCGACATCAGCGGCTGGGCGTCAGGTCGCGCCCGCGGGACTGAGCCCGCGCGACGTCGCGGTCGCGCGCGCGCGAAACGCGTCGACGATGCGCTCCGCCGCATGGCCGTCCCACCCGTCGGGGCGTCGCTCGCCTCCCGGCCGCGCCGCACGCATCGCCGCTTCGACGAGCTCGCTCGGCTCTGGGACGAGCGTGTTCGTTCCCTCGGTCACGGTGATCGGTCGCTCCGTATTCTCGCGGACCGTGAGGCAGGGCACGCCCAGCGCCGTGGTCTCCTCCTGCAGGCCGCCTGAATCGGTGATGACTACCCGTGCCCCTTCCACGAGGTTCAGCATTTTCGGGTACGGCAGAGGCTCGAGCAACCTGGTCTTGCCGAGCGAGAGCCCCGCGGCCGCCAACCGCTGCGTCGTGCGCGGGTGAGCCGCGAACACCACGGGCGCGTGCTCGGCCAGTTGGCCGAGCGCGTTCGCGATTGCCGCAAGGCGCTCGGGGTTGTCCACATTCGACGGGCGGTGCAGCGTCACGACGACCGCGGCGCCGCGCGTCAGTCCGATCGACTCGCGAAACCCGGTGCGCCTCGCCGCGTCGAGCGCGAAAAACAGCGAATCGATCATCACGTTGCCGACGAACTCGATCTCCTCGTCGGGCTCTCCCTCGGCTCGCAGCGTCTCGACGGCGTCGCGCGACGGGACGAGGAGCAAATCGGCGAGACGGTCGGTGACGATTCGATTGATCTCTTCGGGCATCGTCCGATCGTAACTGCGAAGCCCGGCTTCGACGTGGGCGACGCGGACGTTCATCTTCGACGCGACCAGCGCCGCGGCGGCGGTCGAGTTGACGTCGCCGTAGACCACGACCCAGTCGGGCGCGTATCGCTCCAGGGCCGGCTCGAAACGCTCCATGATTCGCGCGACTTGCACGGCGTGCGACAGCGAGCCGACCTCGAGGTTGACGTCCGGCGGGCGGAGGCTCAGGTCGCGGAAGAAGGATGCCGAGAGCGCATCGTCGTAATGCTGTCCCGTGTGCACGACGCACTGATCGTACCCCGCGGCCTCGGCTGCGCGGTGCACCGGTGCGAGCTTGGGAAAGTTGGGTCGCGCTCCGACGACGTGGAGAAGTTTCATTCGCGCGTCAGTCGATCCCTGGCGGCCGTCTAGGCCGTGCTTGGTCGTGCCACGCGCGCGCCTTGTGCCGAGCGTCGCATTCGCGTGGGAGGATTGTTAGTCAGGCCGAACTGTCGCTCGCAGCCCATCTGCACTCCCATCGCGATCGCCGGGATGACGTATGATTGGTCGCTCCAAGCGAACGACACGAACGTCGCCGAGACGACGAAGCCAACCATCGCGATCGGAACGTACAGCGTGGCGAGATACGCGAAGCGCTGATCGGTCGTCCCGCTCGTCGCCCACGCCTTCGGCATTCTCCGCCGCAAACGTATGAGTGGAACGACGCTGCCGACGACCAGAGACCCCCACAGGATGAGGCCCGGGATTCCCGTTTCGGCGCCTGCTTCCACCCACGAATTGTGCGGCGCAGACCACTTCACGCCGTGGCCGCTCGCCAAGGTTTCCTTGGCGTAATCGGATAGCATCCCTTCCTGCATCCCGAAATTGTGGATCCCAAGTCCGAAGATCGGATGATCGAACATGTACCCCATTCCGCGCTTGGCGATCTGACGTCTGCCCTGACCCGCGTCCCAGTTGTAGTCGGCCGTGGGATTGAAAACGATGTTCTTCATCGATTCCCAATAGCCCTCGGGCGCGAAGAAGGTCAGCGCTGTGGTGATCGCGCCGAGGTACACGAGCCGCTTGACCACCGATACGCCGGGCAAGAACAGCAACAGGCCGAGGCCGAGCGCGAGCAGTCCGATGAACGCGCCACGCGAACCCGAGATGACGATCGTCTCCGCGATCAGCACGAGGCCGGCGATCCAGACGAGCCGCCGGAAGCCCTTGGCGACCTGCACGGCGAGGATCACCAGCGGCAGCGTCATCACGACGATCGTACCGATGTCGTTCGCATCGTAGACGCCGTTGCCCTGCGTTTTGCTGATTTGATCGATGAAGACCGAGGTGAACGCCAGCAAGACGCCGCCGGCCGCGGTCGCCCAGACCATGTACCGGACATCCCTCATGTTCCTGAGGCTGAGGATCAGCAGTAAGGCGACCGCGAGGGTCTTCCAGTAAACTGTGATGATATAGAAAGCCGAGTTCCCCAGCGAGATTCCAAAGAGCGCCGATGCACACGCGAGGACGGCCTGGGCGATGATCAGCTGCGGGACCCGGTGGCGAAAAACGTCCATGTTCACCGCCGTGGCCGGTTTCAGCACGGCGTAGAACGCGCAGAACCCGAACAGCAATAATCCCGGTCTGATCGCGGCCGCGGCCGGGATCTCTGCCGTGGCCTTCGCGATCGTATCGATCAGGAGCACTGAAATCCCGATGCGAAACGGATCCTTCCAGAGGGGCACGGAGTTCTTCGACGCGGTGCCCAGGCCCATGCGTCCGCGAGCGACACGAGTCGGCACCGGTGCCGGTGCCGACTCGCCAACTTGGGTCGGAATCCGTGGACGTCTGAGGGGCGTCGTGGGCATGGGTTCTGCGCGGCCTATTGGCGCCTCAAATGCCTGTCGCGAAGCCACTTGAGGGTCAGCATGTTAACCTATCGACGAGAAGCCGGTAGACAAGCAACCGTTCGTTTCCCGGTTGCGCGCCGGTCAATGACCTTTGGGCACCCTGGGTTGTCCTGTTCGGGTGTGACATCCGTGCAAGCCGCAGTCCCGTAGACGAGCGTCCTCCAAGCCGATGAATCGACTAGCGATAGGCCTGGTCCTGCTGCCGATCGTTCTGTTCCTCTACAGCTACATCGTTTATCCGGCTGCGCTGTGGCTTCTTGCCAAGGCGCCTCGCGGTGACGACCTGCCAGTTCCGGACACCCAGGCCCTGCCCACGGTGACGATGGTGGTTCCCGCCTACAACGAAAGCCGCCAGATAGCCGGGGCCATCGAGGGGCTCCTTGCTCAAGACTATCCGGCGGACCGCTGCCAGATCTTGATCGTGTCCGACGCATCAACCGACGAAACAGATGCGATCGTCCGGAGCTACGCCGATCGGGGCGTCGAGCTGCTGCGAGTTCCGGTGCGCAGCGGAAAAACCGCGCTCGAAAACGCGGCGTGCCGAGTGATTCGCGGCGACATCGTGGTCAATTCCGACGCGTCGATCCGGCTCCATCCGAGCACCGTGCGTCGACTGGTGGCTCGACTCGCCGATCCGACGGTCGGCGTCGCATCGGGACGCGACGTCAGCGTCGCGCCGGGCGGCACATCGGCCAACTCCATGGAAGCCGGATACGTCGGCTACGAGATGCGTTTGCGGGCGTTGGAGACGCGCTGTGGCGGAATCGTCGGTGCTTCCGGATGCTGCTACGCGATTCGGGCCGACCTTCACAGGCTGCCGATCCCGCCCGATCTGAGCCGCGACTTCTCGGCGCCGCTCACCGCGCGGGCCCATGGATACCGCGCTGTCTCGGTCGACGACGCGGTCGCCTACGTGCCGAGAACCCACTCCTTGCGCCGTGAGTACGCGCGCAAAGTGCGCACGATCTCGCGCGGGATGGAGACGCTTCTTCGGGTTCGCTCGATGATGGACCCGATGCGCTACGGCAGGTTCGCGTGGATGCTGATCAGCCACAAGGTGTGCCGCTGGCTCGTACCGCTTGCCGCGGTGCCCGCCGTCGTAGGATTGGTCTATCTCGCTGCGCGGCATCCATGGATGGTGACGCTCGTAGTCGCCGGGGCGCTCGCGGCGCTGATCGCTTTGATAGGCGCGCTGTGGCCGGAGACGCGCCGAATGCCGCGCCCCATCAGCCTGATCGCGTTTGGCGTTGCCGCGAATCTCGCCGTGATCCACGCCCTGTTCAGACTCCTTCGGGCGCGCGAGGACAAGATTTGGGAGCCGACGCGACGCGAGGCTGTTCCGACCGTGTAGTAGCGCTTCGGCGCGTGGCGACAGTGGCAAAGAGGCATGGGCAAAAAAAAGCCGACTCGAGCGAGTCGGCCTTGGCGGTCGCCTCAGGCTACCAGCCGCCCTTCCGGAACAGGATCACCGGCACCGTCATGGACATGATGCGGAGGTCCTCCATGACGCCCTGCCGACGCACGTACTCGAGGTCGAACTGAACCTTTTGTCGCACATCGTCGATGCACGCGTCGTACGACTGGTTGACCTGCGCCCAACCGGTGATTCCCGGCTTCACCCGCTGTCGCTGCTGGTATTCGGGAATGTGGCGGCGGAGCTCGGCAACGATCGTCGGCCGCTCTGGGCGCGGGCCAACGATGTTCATGTCGCCGCGAAGCACGTTCCACAGCTGCGGCACCTCGTCGAGACGAGTGCCGCGCAGGAACTTGCCGATCAGCGTGACACGCGGATCAGCCTTCGACGCCCAGACCGCCCGGCCGTCGGGCTCCGCGTTCACCTGCATCGTGCGGAACTTGTACATCGTGAACAGCCGGCCGCCGTGATCGTAGAGACGCCGGTCACAGTTCCGTGCGAACCGCCAACGACGGTCCACGCCGACGCGCGTCTGCGAGTAGAGCACCGGGCCGCGTGACGTCAGCTTGATCGCCAAAGCGATCAAGGCGATGAGCGGCGCCAGTACGACGAGCCCAACCGTAGCGATGACGATGTTCAGCGCGCGTGAGACGGATTCGTCGCGCTCGCGAGGGGCGACCTCGTTGTCCGAGCCGAGCGCGAAGCCCACGTCGGCGAACGCCGTCGTGGTGATCGCGCGCTCGGCGTCGACGAAGAGGGCAGGACGAGTCGCGCTTGTCCAGCCCAGCGACTTCGTCTCGGCACCACCCGCCGACCGCACTCGCAACGGACGAGAAAAGCTTGCCTGCAAACCCTGCATGGGAGGTACAACCCTCCACTAGAACGCGTGAGAACCAGAGATATCCGACCGCTTCGACCTCTACGTCAAGGACCGACAGCGCGCGGGAGTCTCATGCACCCTGCGTGCTCGCGCGCTGATCAAACGCAGATATTCGTAAGCCTTTGATTCAACACGGGTTATGCAAAACGCGCCTGTGACCCGTGCCGCATGGAACCGCTGAACGTGTTGCGGTCGTCCCACAAATTCAGATTCGCCGCAACAAGCCGGCGTGATCAGGTTTTCTGCAACACCTTCGACTGCGACGTCGCTTCGTCCTGGTCGTGGCTGTAGTCGTAACCCGAGGCGTAGCCATAATATTGGAACTCGCCTTCCAGTTGCACCGCGTTCAGCACCGCGCCCAGGATGTTGATCGGAAGGCGATCCGCCAGGAGCAGCTTGGCCGCCGCCAGTCGCCGCTCCGTTTTGCCGGCGCGCAGCACCACGACCATGTTCGAGAGTGCCGAGCCGATTGCGTAGGCGTCGATTCCGGCATTCAGCGGTGGCGTGTCGAACAGCACGACGTCGTACCGATTACGAAGTTCGGCGACGAGCCTCGGAAGCGCCGCGGACGTGAGCAGTTCCGGCCCGTTCGGGCGCCGGCGTCCGCAGGATGCGAAAGCGAGCCGCTCGTGCGACGTCTGGCGAATGATTTGCGACGTATCCGCGACCCCGGCGAGATAGTCCGTCAGACCGTTCTCCATCTCCAGTCCGAACACCTCGTGCGCCATCCCGCGGCGGGTGTCACCGTCGACGAGAATCGTTCGATAGCCGGCGTCGGCGAAAGACATCGCGAGGTTGGCCGACACGAAAGACTTCCCGTCGGCCGGCTGAGGGCTCGAGATGGCGACCGTGATCGGCGTCATCCCGGTGTGGCGCACGTGCATTCGCAGCGAGCGGAACGCCTCGACGAGGTGCGCGATCTGCTCGGGCGAGCGTGTGTTGACGGTGCCGCGCGGGAATTTCGGAATCGCCGCCGCGATGTTGAGCCCCAAATCGTTCGTCACCTGCTCAGGGTAGCGAATCCGCTTGTCCATCATGTCGAGCAGCAGCGCCAACGCGATCGCGCCGCCGACGCCCGCCAGCAGGGCCATGGCCATGATGCGGGGGGCCGTGTTCTTCGACGGCGCCAAAGGAGCGATCGCCGTGTCGAGGATGCGCACATCCGGCGTGGTGCTCGCCTCGGAGAGCTGCGCGGCCGTGTACGTCGTCTTGATCGTTCCGTAGATCTGCGCCTGCACGTCGACCTGGCGGTGTAGGCGCATCTCTTCGATGGTGCGAGCGGGGATCGCCTGGATGTCGACAGACTCGGCGGCGATCCGCTCCGCGTACTGCTGCTCGCGCTCCTTCAGTTGCGTAAGCAGGCTCTGGGCGAGCCGGGGAATGGTTTGCGTTTGCAGCTGATCGATGTTGGCTCGAAGATCCTTCACCGTGGCGTATTCGTCGGTGAACGCCTGGCGCGCGACCGCGAGATCGGCGCGGGACTTGTTCAGCTGCGTGAACGCGTCGCGCAGGGCCTGGGCGCTGGGGCTCTGGCTCACGCTCGGAATCAGCAGCGCGGCCTCCACGGAAACACTGTCCGACGGATTTGCGAGGATCTTCTCCAACGCCTCGCGGTCGTGCTTCAAGTCGTCGTAGTCGAACTTCTTTGTGAAGTAGTTCTTGATCGCCGGGTCGGTCGTCGCCTGGACGCCGGGAGTGATGGGCGTGCCTTCACCGGGACCCTGAGTGATCGTGTGCACGCGGAACGCCTCGAGCGCGTTCTCGGCGTCGTGGAGGCTGCGCTCGGCGGTCCCAAGCTGCCCCGCCAGAATGTTCGAGTACTCGACGACGTTTTGCTTCTTCAGCTGCGCTGCGACGTCCACGTACTCGTGCAACCACGCGTTCATCGTACGCGCGGTTCCCTGTGGGTCGGCGTCGTGCATCGTCAACGTCATGAAGCTGCTGCCCTGCGGCAGCGTCGCCGTCAGCCGGCCGATGTAGTTGATGGCGGTTTCGCGTGGTGTCGAGACGGTGAACTGGATCTTCTTCGTTCCAGTTCCCGCGAACACCTCCGACGGGAGGATCCACCTGAAGCCGAGTCGGGTGCCGACAGAATCCGTGACCGCGCCGCTGTCGACGGGCGCCCCGCCTTGCAACTGAAGGTTCCACCGCTTCCGATCGCGATCGACGGCCAGCTCGTACCGGCCCGCCGCGAACCGCTCGGCGATCGTGAATCCGCGGAGCGCTACCGAGTCGGCGGGACTCGCGGGACGCACGTAGAGATTCAGGTTGCGCACGACCGCATCCGCCACGCGCGTGCTCCGCAGCAGCTCGACCCATGCTCCAGAGTTGAGGAGCTCCTCGGATTTGAAGGCGCCGACCTTCTGCGACATCGGCGTCTCGGCCTGGATCCAGATCGTCGCGTTGACGTCGTACACGGGCTCGACGAGCCGCGTCGCCACGAGGCCCCCGGCGATCGCGACCAAGATGATGGCCAGCATCAGCCATCGATATCGCCGCACGGCACCGCGGGCGCGTTCCAGCGGTTGGCCCGGCAGCGACGCCGGCGGCAGAGCCGGAGCGGCCGTGTCGAGGGCGGAGTTCGACTGAGACGGTACGAGTTGCAGCGAGGCGGCGTCGTCGGACATGGTGTGTATGGTGAGACGGTCGATCCTTGACGAACGGTCAACCGGGTCGGAGACGGTTTTTACCTGCGAACGAACGTGTAGACGAGAGTCACTACTGTGGCACCTAGAGAGACGACGGCGAGCCACGGGAAGTGAGACTCCTGCGGCACCACGATCTCATCACCCGCGCGAATATGGAGACGGTCGAGCGACATGCCGTCGGCCAACGCGGCGCGCGTGTCCTGCGGATCCCAGATGACGTCCGCGCCGCGCCGAATCACGATTCCGGCCATGTTCGCGTCGGGCCCCGGACCGCCGGCTTGCATGATCACGTCGCTGAGCGGCGAATCAGCCGGTGTATACACGTAGCCCGGCCTGCCGACCAGGCCAAGCACCGCGATCCGCACGAGAGGCGTGCTTCGCACAGAGGGCTCGCGGATGTACTGGGAGAAATGTTCGGTCAACTTGTCGTTGAGCTCCGACCGGAGGACCCCATCCAGCGACAGGTCCGCCATTCGAGGAAACTCGAGTCGGCGGCCCGCTCGGACCGTAAGCGTGGTGTCCTGGATCCCGATGAAGTCTTTCGGCATCAGCGCGTTGCCATGCACCACGACGACTATGCGGTCTCCATCCTGGAAATCCCCCTTCTCGAGCCGCTGACGAAGCAGCCAAGCTTCGTTGGGGCGATGCTGCGCTTCCGCCGCCTTGGCCTGCGCCTGGATCTCCGCCCGCGTCTCGAACTCTCGTCGCGGCGACGGCGAAGGAGTCGCCGAGGCGTCCTGTGCGACGGACGGACGGATCGCGGCGAACAGAGCGACGACGCTTGCGACGGCAAATCTCATGGACACTGATTGACCCATCATGAACTCGGGTGTTGTCTCAGTATTCTGTCGGACGGGAACTGTTCCCCCATAATACGACATTGCAACGTCTTGAGACCCCTTGGGAGTAGCACCCACCGTACCAAGTCTCGGGTGCGATGGGCGAAAACCATGCTCGTCGCGACCCGTGTCCCGGGCGGTTTAAGGGGCGGCCAAGTATGCCGTTGGACTGCTGTTGTTGCAACCCGGCAACGACGGGCTGCATCCACGCAACAGGTGGTCCGCCGGGTGGCGATCGTAACGAAACCGCAAGTTGCTGGTTATTGAGCCCCGCAATACTGTTCGGCCAGAACGGCAGGGTTCTCGCGTACGCGGGTCCCCGATGTCCCGAAACATTGAAGTCGATCGTCTTTGTGGAGTCTGTGGGGTCGTCCTTGCCGCCCGACTCGGGTCCGCGGACGCTCTGGTTACCCATCACTGGAAACGGAAACCGCCGCTTGCTGCAGAGTAAGATGCTCCCGGTTCGGCCGCGTGCCGCCATCCGGTGGAACGCCGGCCAGGTTGTTGTCGCCCTTTTCGCATTCAGCTGTCTCGCGTGCGGCGGAGATGGCGGTCTTGTCGATACACCACAAGTCGGCTCGATCGGTATCGACGTGCCATCGTCGGTGTTCGAGAAAGGGACGCGTCGGAAATTCAGTGCCACCGTGAACGACGTGCACGGACACGCGTTGGAGGTACCTGTCGTGTGGGCGAGCAGCACCGAACGCGTCGCGGCCTTTGACGCCAACGGGGTGCTCACCGCGCTCGATACCGGGTCCACACAGGTCACTGCGTCTTCCCTGGGCTATACATCCCCACCCGTGACGATCGTCGTCGTTTGGAACGGACCGGCCAACCTCGCGACCTTCGCATTTACCCAGCCCAACGCCGCGACGCCCAACGCCGTCGTATACGACTCGGTGCGAGTGCTGGTTACCAACCCGGCCAATGCGCTGGTCGGCGGCGCACGAGTGTTGTTCACCGTGACCGGTGGTGGAGGAAGCGTTTCACCGGCCGTGGCGACGACGAGCTCGAATGGCCTCGCGGCGACGCAGTGGACCCTCGGGCCGCAGTCCGGACTGAACTCGATCACGGCGACGGTCGTAGACACGGCCAACCAGCCGCTGAATTTCGTTGCCCACAGCCCGGTCAAGTTCTCGGTGACTTCGTACGCGGCATTGTCCGCGGTCGCAGGCAACCAGCAGACGGCGCAGATCCTTACCGACTTGCCGGTCGCGCCGTCGGTGAAGCTCGTCGACAGTCTCGGGCATCCTCGTCCGGGTGTGCCGATCACCTTCTCGCCGACGAACGGCGGCCGGGTGACTATCCCGACCGTATCCACAGGCGCCGACGGCGTCGCCTCACCTGGCACATGGACGCTCGGCGATGTTCCAGGAGTGCAGAACCTCGTTGCGCGCGTCGAGAGTGGGACGCTCAAGCTCCAGGCGACGGGAACGGGTACGCCGATCCACTACACGCCACTGAAGGTCGCGCTAGGCGGCTTCTCGACGTGCGGTCTCGATGGCGCGGGGATGGCGACCTGCATGGGTCAGGAGCCGCAAATCGGCGGCGGCGATACGGTCAGCAAATCGGTCCCCACGGCAGTTGGAGCGTCGGTCACGCTGCAGAACATCGTGGGCGGCTCTTCGCACTTCTGCGGCGTTGCGACGGGCGGGGTCATTTACTGCTGGGGACTCAATGCGCTCGTGGACACCACCGGACACAACGCCGGGCTGGCGAGCGTGCCGACGCAGCTTCAAAGCACGTTGGCGTGGTCGCAAGTAGCCACCGGCGCGTCGCACACGTGCGCGCTGACCGCCGATCAGGACGCCTATTGCTGGGGCTCCAACCAGCTCGGTCAGTTGGGAACGCGCGGGGACACGACCTCCATGTTCGCGCCGACGCTCGTCTACGGCGGGTTCAAGTTTTCGTCGATCGCCTCCGGCGTGAACCACGTGTGCGCGCTGACGCTGTCGCACGACGCGCTGTGTTGGGGCTCGAATCAGTTCGGCCAACTCGGCGACGGCACCGGGTCGAATCGGGTGGCGCCAACCCTCGTCACGGGTGGGCTCGCGTTCCAATCGATCGCGGCCGGGGACCCGTGGACGTGCGCGTTGTCCACGGCGGGCAAGCCGTACTGCTGGGGAGCGGTGCAGGGCATCGGCACCGTCGTGACACCGCACGCCTACGACTCCGCGCCGGTCTTCGTCTCGCTGGCCGTCGGAAGCTTCCACGCCTGCGCGCTCACCGGCGACGGATCCGCCTACTGCTGGGGCAACAATCAGTTCGGGCAGCTCGGCGACAGCACGACGGTGAGCCGCACCGATCCGACGCCGGTTGTCGGCGGGATGAAGTTCAAGTCGATCGCCACGGGAGTCGCGCACACCTGCGGCATCACCACCGACGGCTCGGTGGCGTGCTGGGGCCTCAATCTCGCCGGCGAGCTCGGAGACAAGACGACGGCGACGCGCAGCGTTCCGAGATTCGTGGTTCTGGGGGTCAATCCGTAGTACCGAGTGCTTCGAGCGACTAGGCCTTGCGGCGACCGGCTGGGCATCGGCCGGCTTTCGATCGTTCCAGGACAATTAGAGATCTCATGAGGCTTATCCGCGATTGGCGTTCCCTTGCCCTGACGCTGGCGTTGGCGTCGACGGCCCACCGCTTCGCGCCAAGCGCCTGTGCTCAGGAGCCGGAGTCGATCACCGGTCACGTGTCGGCGGACGGCCTACCGGTGCAGGGGGCGACCGTCCGGGTTCGCGAGCTGGGCATCGGTACGACCACGAACGCCGAGGGCCGGTTCACCTTCATCGTTCGGTCGGCGAGCGTTCGCGGACAGACGGTCACGCTCGAGGCGCGGCACGTCCGTTACAATCCCGTCAGCATATCGATCGTGCTGACCGGTGGAACGCTGACGCACGACTTCGAGTTATTCCCCGTCGGCGACTCGCGCGGCACCACGGTTCAACCGGTGGATCTCAATGGACCGCCTCCCGGCCAGCGGGCGACGATCGTTTCCGTGCGCCCGACCGTCGACAGCACCGCGTTCGACGAGCTGGCGGGGCCCACCGACTTCGTGAGCGCGCTCGCGGGACGAGTAGTGGGCCTGGACGTGACCAGCGCCTCCGCGACGGGCGGATCGGCCCTGGCGATCCTGCGCGGCTATCACTCGATCCTCGGCAACACTCAGCCATTGTTCGTGCTCGACGGTGTACCGCTCGAGAACACGAGCCTCGTCGTTCCCGGTCAGAACTTCGGGTCCGGAGGCTTCGACTACGGCTCTCCAATTCAGGGTATCGAGCCGGCCGAGGTAGCGACGGTACAGGTGCTGCGCGGTCCGGCGGCGGCCATCTGGGGCGGCCGGGCGGCGAACGGCGTCATCCTGATTACGACACGCGGCGGCCGGGGTTTGTCGGGATTCGAGGTATCGGCGAGCCAGAACGCATCGAGCGAGTCCCCGCTCAGGCTTCCCGCATTTCAAAACGCGTATGGCCAGGGACTCAACGGCCAGTTCTCCTTCTTCGACGGCCTGGGCGGCGGGACGAACGACGGCGTCGCACAGAATTGGGGCCCGCCGCTTCAGGGGCAGGCGCTCACGCAGGCGAGTCTCACGGTTCCGCGGCTCGGCGACGTCCGTCCATGGCTCGCGCGTCCGGACAACGTCGCCGACTTTTTCGGAGGCGGTACGACGCTGACGACCGTCGCGTCGGCCCAGCAGGCGGGCGCGAAGGAGAATTATCGCATCTCGCTCGACCGCCGGAGCTCCAGCGGATTCGTTCCAACGAGCTCGTTGACGCGGCAGGGTGCGGCGCTTCGTGGCGCGTCCGACGTCACGTCGTTGCTCACCCTCGACGCGCACGTGCAGGTGAACCAGGACGTGGCGCGGAACCGACCCGCGACGGGAGACGACCCGTCGAACACGATCGGTGATCTCGCACGCACGGGGCGCCAGGTCGACCTGTCGGCGCTCAAGGACCACACCGGCACGATTGAGGTGGACCCGAAGCAGATCAGCTGGAACTACGCTGGGTTCAACAATCCCTACTTCGCGCTGGAGCGCAACGGCAATCGCGACGACCGCACGCGCTGGATCGGCGGCGGTTCGGCCACGTACGCGCTCACGCCGAGCGTGCACGCGATCGCGCGCGCCGGAACGGATCATTGGAACCAGTCGCGCGATTTCGACATCGCGCCAACGTGGATGGGAGGGTTCCCGACGGCGACTGGACGGGGCGACTTCAGCACGGGCGGATTTCAGCGGCAGACGATCACCGCGTCCGAGACCAACGCGGAGTTCCTGCTGTCCGACGACATCGCGACGTCGCATTCGACGGATCGCGCCGCGGCCGCGGGCCGCCTAAGGCTGACAGGCGGCTACTCGCATCGATCCAACACCCTCGACATCTCGACCATCGGCTCGGACGTGCGGCCCGACACGGGAAAGGTGCTTCCTCCCGCGACGAAGCTCTCCAACGACAACACCACCGAATCGGTGTTCGCGATGGGGGAGTGGGCGATCAACGACTACGCGTCGATCACCGGCACCGCGCGCAACGAGTGGTATTCGGTGCTCGCGTCGGGAAGCAACTCCGCTTTCTATCCCTCCATCTCGGGCCGAATCGATCTGACCCGTGCCGCGGGGGTGAAAAGCGACAACCTGAACTCGGCGGTCGTCCACGCGGGGCTGTCGCGCGTCGGAGGCGCGGTTTCAGCGCTTCTGCTGACGAATATTTTCGCCCCGCCGACGGATTCGGCGGCGACGGTATCAGCGAGCGCGAGTCTCAGTCCCGAGATCACGACGTCGCTCGAGTTGGGTGGGTCACTGTCGTTGTTGCGGAATCGCCTCGGCTTCGACGTCACGCTGTACGACGACCAGACGACCGGCGTCATCCTCGGCGTGACCAGCGGCGCCCACTCGGTGGTCGCCAGCAATGTCGGCACGCTTTCGAACAAGGGCGTGGAGGTGCAGGCCACGGTCGTCCCGCTCCGGACGTCGAAGGGCGCGGAATGGTCGCTCGACGCGCGGCTCGCGAAGAACTCGAACGACCTCGACGACATGAGCGGCGGCTCTTCGGCGGTGCCGCTTGGACCGTCGGTCCACGGGCTCAGCGTCGAGGCGCGCAAGGGTTCGCCGTTGGGGGCCCTTGTCGGCACCGGGTTCAAGCGCGACGGGTCGGGAAATCTCCTTCTACAGAACGGCCTACCGGTGTCAGACGGCCAGCAAAGGGTGCTCGGCACCATGTCGCCCGATTGGTCCGGCAGCGTCGGATCGAACCTCCACCTCGGGCATCTCGACGTTTCCGCGCTCGTGGACGCGAGAATGGGAGGCAGCATCTTCAGCACGACGAACTTGCTCGGGATTTCCTCGGGAAGCTTCGCGGAGACGGCGTCGCGGCCCGACAGCGGCCAGGCGTTCGCGGGTGTCGACGCCGCTACCGGCAAACCGAACGCTGTTCGGGCGACGACCCAGGCGTATTACACGGCGCTGTTGCCGATTCAGGAAGCGTGGATCTACGACGCCAGCTTCGTGAAGCTCCGAGACCTGCGAATCAGCTTCTCATGGTCGCTGCGGGGGCTGACTCCGTTCGCCGCGCAGAGCGTCCGGGTCTCGCTGATCGGAAGGAACCTCGCCATGTGGAGCAAGGCTCCGAACATCGATCCTGAGACGGCTCTGAGCACCACCAGCTTCCAGGGAGTGGAGCTCGGACAACTGCCCTCGGTTCGCAGTTTGGGTCTCCAATTCTCGCTCACGCCGTAGTGGCCGCACACCAGTTACTTGGCGGTTGAAAACGACAGAACTGACGCGTGGCCGCGACAGTCGGGGCCTCGGGGTCGGTTTGGTCAGCTTGCAGCCAATGAGCCAACCTGTTACTAATGAACCGGTTAACCGACAACCCCGGCCGTTGGGTGCCGGAACGGAAGATGCCTTTTCTCGCGGCCGGTCCAATGGCGGCGTGTGGGATGGAACGACTCGGAATCAACGCGTACTGCTGGCGGGAGCGCTCGACGCGCGACCGTTTTCGCGGTGACGATCGCTAGCGGCTTCATCAATTTGCTCGCTCGCGGAATGCCGGACTACGCGCAGCACTGTAACGAAACGATGCAGGTGCCGCATCCGAATGACTGTACAGACTCCGAACGTTCAATAACCCAAATGGTCGAGTCACGAAAGCGCGCGCGCCTGGTGTTGATTGCCAGTGACGGTGAATGGGCCGGCCGGTCGCTCGAGAGTGTTCTCGAGCTGAACGGCTACAGCGTCGTGCGGGTCGAGCGCGGGCGCCGAGCGCTGGAGCTCGCCCGTCGAACGCCGCTCGACGCGATTTTCCTCGACGCCGCGACGACCGATATGGGCGGAATCGAGGTCTGCCGCGCGCTGCGGGACGACCCGCTTTTCGATCATTCGACGCCGATCGTCGTTACGAGCTCGGTCGCGGGCGCGCATCGCGCGGGCGCGGCCGCCTTCGCGGCCGGCGCGTGGGAGTATTGCAGCCAGCCGTTCGACGTCGAAACCCTCATGCTGAAGCTCGGCACATTCGTCCGGGCAGCGGACACGGTGCGCGACGCGCGCGGCGGCGGGCTACTCGACAGCGCGACGGGGCTGTACAGCAGTCACGGGTTGGAGCTTTGGGCGAGACATCTCGGGGCGCGCGCCATTCGGCAGCACGAACCCGTTGCCTGCGTGGCAGTCAGGCCGAATCCGGGCGGCGAGGTGCGGGTGTGGTCGAGCGGAGAGTACGCGAGCGACGAGATCACCCGCGAGATCGTCGGCCACGACGCACTCCTCCAGATCCTGGACGTCTGCCGTGAAGAGAGCCGCCGATCGGACGTGTTGGGGTATCTCGGTTCGTCCAGGCTTGCGATCCTTGCGCCGGACACCGACGCGGGTGGCGCGGAGCAGTTGGTGAACCGCCTGTCGATCGCGCTGGAGCGAAGTGGGAGTGTCGGAGCAGGCCGCGCCGTGGCATCGCTGAGCGCCGGTTACTGCGCGATTTCCGACTTGTCGTCGGCCGGGGTGGAGCCGACGGAGTTGATTAGGCGGGCTGAAGTAGCCCTCGATCACGTACGAATGCCGGTGGTCGACCGCGCGCCGCTCAACTACGATCGAATAACCGTATAAAACTGTTTTAATCGGTAAAATGCCGCGGAACCGACAACAGTTCTGTCGGTTACGCCGCTAGACTGTGGCGTAAGCGCTACGCTACGGTTTCCGGCCCGCCATGTCCGCCGGGTGTCTGGCACGCACGTTGTTGGCAGTAGGACAGCCTGTCCCATGTCACTGTATCATCTCGCCATGCGGGCCGATACTCTGTCAAGGCTTGACAGCCATTCGATCACCGCCATTTTGTGAGCCGGCTCACTCATGCACCAATCCTGTTGCGTGGTCTCCACAGCCTTCGCCCTTCTCGATGAAGACGAAGTACGGCGACTTCAACGTTTACCTGCCGTTCGATCCATCACCGGCGCCCACCGCTGTCGAGTCTGAGGTGCCCATCGTGAGCTCGGGAGAACAACCAGGGTTAGCGGACGGAGCCGGTATCTCCGTCGAAGATCGCGGGACCATCCGGATCCTGATCGTCGACGACGATCGGACGCTCCGCGAAGGCTGCGCGAGCGTGCTGCAGGTTGAGGGCTACAACGTCAGTACGTGCGGACGCGGCGATGAGGCGCTCGAGATGATTCGCCGAGCCCACTACGACATCGTGATGGTGGATCTCTACATGACGCCGATTCCCGGCCTCGAGATCCTCAAGTCCGTGCTGACGATTCGCCCCGGCACGATCGTGCTCGTCATGACGGGCAACCCGAGCGTGGCGTCGAGCATGGAAGCGCTTCGCCACGGCGCGTGGGACTATCTCCCCAAGCCGTTCTCGGGAACGCATCTGCAGGTTCTGCTCGGACGAGCCGCGCATGCGGTGCTCGCCACGCGCGACCGCGAATCCACGCAGCTCGAGTCGCGCAAGCGGAACGGCAACAGCGACAAGCTCACACTCCTCGGCACCTCCGCCGCTTTCCGCCGCGTGGTGGAACTGGCGCGAAAGGTCGCGTCCACCAACGCCTCGGTCATGCTCGTCGGCGAGAGCGGGACCGGCAAAGAAATGATCGCGCAGTTCGTGCACCGGCACAGCAACCGCGCGACCCAGCCGCTCGTCCCGCTCAACTGCGCGGCCCTTCCCGAGCACCTGCTCGAGTCCGAAATGTTCGGCCACCGCAAGGGCTCCTTCACGGGCGCCGACCGTGAGAAGGTTGGACTGCTGGAAATGGCGAACGGCGGCACCTTCTTCCTCGACGAGCTGACGGAGATGCCGATCCCGCTGCAGGCCAAGCTGCTGCGCGTCGTGCAGGACGGCGTGCTGCGGCGCGTGGGCAGCGAGCAGCAGGACGCGGTGGTGGACGTCCGCTTCGTGTCCGCGACGAATCGGGATCCGGGCGAGGCGATCCGGAGTCGAAACCTGCGCGAGGATCTCTACTTCCGGCTCAACGTCTTCCCGATCACGCTCCCGCCGTTACGCGATCGTGTCGAGGACATCCCTATTCTCGCGACGTTTTTTCTCGAACGTTTCTGGGTGCGCCACCACCCCCCCAAGGATGACCCGCCGCACTTCGGTGACGCGGCGTTCGATTTCTTGATGTCGCGCCCCTGGCGTGGCAACGTCCGCGAGCTGCAGAATGTGATCGAGCACGTCGTCGTTCTGGCGCAGCCCGGCTCGGAGATTCAGCCCGAGGAGATCCCGGTCCATCAGGATTGGAGTCAACCGGCGGAAACGATGAACATGGCGGCCCTGCACAATGACGCCTACCACACGGCGAAAGAGCAGGTGCTGGCCACGTTCGAGAAGGAATACGTCACGCGGTTGGTGGCGCGCGCAGCAGGCAACATGTCGCGGGCGGCGCGGCTCGCGAATGTCGACCGGACGACGTTGTATCGGCTCCTCGAGCGCCATGGGTTCCGCCGGGACGGCATGAACTCGTCGCAGACTTGAGCGAGAGGGTTTGACTTATCTCCCGTGATAGTGGTCCTCACGCCCGCCGGCTTCGCGGCCCGCGACGCGCGGATGGAAACATGACGGCTGCGGTCTCTCGACCGGAGCCGTCCGGGCGTCTCGACCCGCTGGCGCTCCGACGGCTGCTCGCGTCGGCCGCCGATGCGACCGTCGAAGAGCTCGGGCCGATGTCGGACAGCGCGCTCGCCGACCTCAGGCTGCGCCTGCGCGAGCTCGCCGCTCGCTTGGGCGCGGACGCTGTCACCGCGGCTCCGGTCAGCGCAACGGCTCTCAGCCGCGATCAACTCAACGCGTTTCGCGCCCGCGTCCTGCAGCGTGCCGTCGCCGAGACCACGCCGATCGACGGGCGTGAGTTGGCGCGCGTACTGTCGGCGCTCGAGGAGCTCGCCGGCAAGCAGACACCGCCGGTCGTCAACGAATTCACCGAGCGCCTCTCCAGCCCCGATGCGCTGCGGGCCGTCGTCGAGATGGCGCACGACATGCGCTCACCCCTCGGCTCGATTCTATTCCTGGTGGATACGATTCGCCGTGGGCAGAGCGGCAGCGTCACTCAGGTGCAGGAACGCCAGCTCGGCCTCGTCTACGGCGCGGCGCTGGGACTCAGCACGCTGGCTTCGGACGTCGTCGACGCGATCAACGGCGACCGCCTCGTCGATGGGCAGCGCACCCCGTTCTCGATCACCGAAGTCCTACTCGGGGTCTGCGCCATCGTGCGCCCGCTGGCCGAAGAAAAGAACCTCGTCCTCAACACGACGTTCCCGCAGGTGGACGGCCGGCTCGGCTATCCGTCGGCGTTGAGCCGCGTGCTCCTGAACCTCACGACGAACGCGCTCCGCTACACGGAGCGCGGCTCCGTAGCGGTGGGTTGCACGGAGCACTCGCCGACGATGGTCGAGTTCTGGATCGAGGATACCGGGCGGGGCATTCCGGACAACGTGTTGGCGATGCTGTTCGACGGGTTCCGTCCCGGCTCCGTCGGCATCCGCTTCTCGAGTGCCGGGCTCGGGCTCGCCATCTGCCGGAACCTGCTGGAGAAGATGGGCAGCTCGCTGCTCGTCGATACGGCGGTCGAAGAGGGCACGCGCTTCTCGTTCCGCATCGAGCTGCCGCAGGCCTAACGCGAGGCGCCGGGAGGCCACGGTGCCGGGTTGATATCTTACGGGTTGCTTCGGTCGCGACATCGCCGACCGACTTCGCCACCCGACCCTCGTGCCGAATTCTCCACCGCCGGTCAGCCAGCCGTCGACTCCCGACGTTCCGCCGCCGCCCGCCCCGCGTCGCGATTTCATCCGCGACATGGTCGCCGAGGACGTCGCGACCAACCGCTTCGGGCGCCAAATCGCGACGCGGTTTCCGCCCGAGCCGAACGGGTTTCCGCACATCGGCCACGTCAAAGCGATCTGTGTGAACTTCGGCATCCGCGACGAATTCGGCGGGCGGTGCAATCTA
Source organism: uncultured Gemmatimonadaceae bacterium (assembly GCA_963736315.1). Taxonomy (GTDB): domain Bacteria; phylum Gemmatimonadota; class Gemmatimonadetes; order Gemmatimonadales; family Gemmatimonadaceae; genus JAQBQB01. The sequence goes on from CAVTOB010000003.1 coordinate 2,726,249, forward strand.
CGCTTCGACGACACGAACCCGGCCGGCGAAGACGTGAAGTACGTCGAGGCGTTCAAGAACGACATCCGCTGGCTTGGCTTCGAGTGGGACGAGGAGCTCTACGCGAGCGACTACTTCGAGCGGCTCTACGAGTTCGGCGAGCTGTTGGTGAAGAAGGGGAGCGCCTACGTCGATTCGCAGACCGACGCGGAGATCCGGACCACGCGCGGAACCGTGACCGTGCCGGGGACGAACAGCCGCCACCGCGATCGCTCGGTCGAGGAGAATCTCGATCTGCTTCGCCGCATGCGGGCCGGCGAATTCCCGGACGGCGCGCACGTGTTGCGCGGCAAGATCGACATGGCGCACCCGAACATGCTGATGCGCGATCCGATCTTGCTGCGCATCCGCCACGCGCACCACTATCGCACCGGCGACGCGTGGAGTCTGTATCCGCTGTACGACTTCGCGCACCCGCTCTCCGACGCGATCGAGAACATCACGCATTCCCTCTGCTCACTCGAGTTCAAGGACAACAACGACATCTACCGGTGGCTGGTCCGCGAATGCGGATTCGATCGGCCGCCCGAGCAGACCGAGTTCTCGCGGCTCTCGCTCGAGTACACGGTCATGAGCAAGCGCAAGCTGCTGCGTCTCGTGAACGACGGCATCGTGAGCGGATGGGACGATCCGCGCATGCCGACCATCTCGGGGCTGCGCCGGCGCGGGGTCACCCCTGAGGGGCTGCGCGCCTTCGTGGAGACCGCCGGTGTCACGCGCAAGCCGCAGCGGACCGAGCTCGCGACGCTCGAGGCCGCGGTGCGCGACGATCTCAACATGCGCGTTCCGCGCGTCATGTGCGTCGTGAAGCCGCTCAAGGTCGTGATCACGAACTATCCGGAAGGCCAGGTCGAATGGCTCGACGCGTCGTACTACCCGTACGACGTGCCGAAGACGGGCTCGCGGAAAATCCCGTTCTCGCGCCAGCTCTACGTCGAGCGCGACGATTTCATGGAAGACCCGCCGAAAAAGTTCTTCCGCCTCGGTCCCGGGCGGGAAGTTCGGCTTCGCTACGGCTACTTCGTCACATGCACGGACGTGATCAAGGACGCGTCGGGAAACGTGGTCGAGCTGCGTTGTACGTACGATCCGGCGACGAAGGGCGGCGACGCGCCCGACGGGCGCAAGGTGCAGGGCACCATCCATTGGGTGTCGGCCCCGCAGGCGCTGACCTGTGAGCTTCGTCTTTACGACAAACTTTTCACCATCCCCGACCCCGACGACGTCGAGGAGTTCATGGACGTCGTGAATGGCGAGTCGCTCGTCGTCGTCCGCGACGCCAAGATCGAGCCGAGCGTCGCCAGCGACGAGGCCGGGTCGCGCTATCAATTCGAGCGAACCGGATACTTCGCGATGGACTCGGTGGACTCGTCGCCGAGCGCGCTCGTGTTCAATCGCACCGTCACGCTCCGCGATTCCTGGGCGAAGATCAAGGCGAAGTGAGGTCGTCTCGGGACCTGTAACAATTCGTAACAGTTGCCTCCTGATGACGGTCGCCTGACGCCTCGGTGTGGATTTGGACGACGGCCGGGAAACGGACGGGCCGTTCCCATCGTCCTTTCAGCACTATGACGACCACTCTCAAGCTCGCAGCGGCGGCGGGCGCGGCCCTCGTCGCGGGCCCCCATTCGAGCCAGGCCCAGATCCGGGCCACGGCGATCGCGGCGCATGGACCGGCGGTGACGTCTCCCAAACACATGCTCTACCGCGTGCGCGGCCCGAAAGGAGCGACGGTGTACCTCCTCGGCTCCGTGCACCTGCTCTCAGCCGACGCGGCGACGCTTCCCGCCGAGGTCGACTCCGCGTTCGCGCATTCGCGTTCGCTCACGCTCGAGACGAGCCTCGACTCGGTGATGGCACGCGGTCCGGAGATGCTCATGCGCGGCCGATACAGCGACGGCAAGACGCTGCGCGCTGTGCTTTCTCCCCAATCCGCGGCCAAGGTCGACTCGCTGCTTCACCTGTACGGGTTGTCGCTCGACCAGGTCAACGGGTTCAAGCCATGGATGGTGTCGCTGCTCATGGCGCAGCTCGCGATGCAGAAGCTGAACTTCCAGGCGCAGTACGGCGTGGACATGCAGCTCAACACGCGCGCGAAGCAGGCATCGAAACCCGTGCTGGGTCTCGAGAGCGTCGACTTCCAGATGGGTCTGTTCGACGCGCTGTCGCCCGCCGACCAGGAGCGCATGCTCGTCGATAGCGACGGGCCCGAGATCACGGCCAAGGAGATGGGCTCCATTCGCGATGCGTGGAGCCACGGAGACGCGCCGATGCTGGACAGCCTGATCAACTCGCGCGTGGCGGAGGCTCCGACGCTCTTCGACGCGCTGATCACGGCACGCAACCGCGCGTGGATCCCCAAGATCGAGGCGCTCATTCAGGGCGGCGACGACGCGCTCATCGTCGTCGGGGCGGGCCACCTCGTCGGGAAGCAAGGCGTGGTCGCGATGCTCCGCGCGAAGGGGTACACGCTCGAGCAGATGTAGCGCGTCGCGTAGTGGGAGATCGGCGCGTAGGTTCAAGCGTCTCCTCCTGACCGCGGCCTGCTTCCACTCATCGGCATTTTAGTCGTCGTCGCCGGGTTCGCGTTTCGCGCGAACCCGGTTCTCGTCGTGACCATCGCGGCGATCGCGACGGGGTTGGCGGCGCACAAGTCGATCGTCGAGGTCATCGCCGCCTTCGGCAAGTCGTTCGTCGACAGCCGTTCGGTCGCGATCGTCTGGCTCGCTCTTCCGGTGATCGGGATGCTCGAGCGCTACGGCCTCAAGGAACAGGCGCGGTCGCTCATCTCGCGGCTGACCATCGCGACGACCGGCCGTTTGCTCCTCGCGTATCTGGCGGTCCGACAGCTGTCGGCCGCTCTCGGATTGACGTCGCTCGGCGGTCACGCGCAAATGGTGCGTCCGCTCATCGCGCCCATGGCCGAGGCCGCGGCCGAGAGCCGTTTCGGTGGAATCTCGACGCGGACACGCAATCGAATTCGGGCCCATGCCGCGGCGACGGACAACATCGGAGTCTTCTTCGGCGAGGACATCTTCATCGCCATCGGGTCGATCCTGCTGATTCGCGGATTCCTCGACCAGAACGGCGTTCACGTCGAAGCGACGAGTCTCGCCGTGTGGGCGATCCCGACCGCCGTCTGCGCGTTCGTCATTCACGGAATCCGCTTGCTGCTGCTCGACCGGTCGCTCGCGCGAGACGCCGCCGACCAAGCAAACGCCGGGCAACCGGCCGAAGTCGCGCCCCGCGGAGACGCGGCGTGATCTCGCTGGAGTTCGTCTACGTGCTCATGGGAGCGATGCTGGCCGGCGTCGCCGTCGTTTGTGCCCGCGATCGCACGAGCGCCCGGCGCTACAGCAAGACCACGTTCTGGGGCGCATACGCGATCACGTTCTTGTTCGGCTCGAAACTGCCCGACGTCGTGAACGGCGGGCTCGTGATTCTCATGGTGTGCGTCGCCGCGTTCCGCGGACTGGGGGCGCCGCCAGCGGAGGCGGCGCGGTTGGCGGACCGCGAGGCGAGTGCGCGTCATTGGGGCAATCGGCTCTTCATCCCGGCGCTCACGATTCCGGCGATCACGCTCGCCGGCACCTTCGGACTCGAGACCTTGAGTTGGCACGGCACCCCGCTCGTCGACGCGCGCCAGGTGACCCTCATCGCGCTTGCGCTCGGGATTCTCGTCGCTCTTCTCGTCGGCGTGGCGATACTCAAGCCGAGGCTCGGCATCCCCATCGTCGAAGCGCGCCGATTGTTGGACGCCGTCAGCTGGGCCGCCGTTTTGCCGCAGATGCTCGCCGCCCTCGGCGCCATGTTCGCGCTGGCGGGAGTCGGCCCGATCGTGGCGAAACTCATCGAACGTTGGATCCCGCTCGATTCCGCATTCGCGGTCGTCGCCACTTATACCGTCGGAATGGCGCTCTTCACGAGCATCATGGGAAACGCCTTCGCGGCCTTTCCCGTCATGACCGCCGGAATCGGACTGCCGCTCATCGTGCACCAATTCGGCGGCAACGTCGTGATCATGGCGGCCGTGGGGATGTTGTCCGGTTTCTGCGGCACGCTCACGACCCCGATGGCGGCCAACTTCAACATCGTGCCGGCGGCGTTACTCGAGCTCCCGGATCAGCACGCGGTGATCAAGGTGCAGATCCCCACCGCGCTGCTCCTCCTCGCCGCCAATACGGCGATCATGTACACTTTCGTCTTCAGATGACCGATCTCGACCGGCGGACGGCGTCGCGTTTCGCGAACATCGCGCTGGCGCATGTCCGGCGCGAATACCCCAACAAGCTCGATCACGTCCTCACCGGCCCGGGCGACGTTCGCTCGCCCAGCGAGCTGCATCCGGTGTTTTACGGCAGCTTCGACTGGCACTCGAACGTTCACGGCTACTGGCTGCTCGCGACGCTGGTCAGGATCTTCGCCAATCTTCCCGAGGCGGGAACGATCGGCGCGCTGTTCGACGAGCAGCTGACGCCGTCGAACATCGAGGGCGAGGTTGCCTACCTGTCGGGTGCGGAGCGCGGCACGTTCGAGCGCCCCTACGGATGGGCATGGCTGTTGATGCTCGCCGCGGAGTTCCGGCGTCACGATACGGACCAGGGGCGACGCTGGGCCGAAGCCATCGCCCCGCTGGCGCGAGCCTTCTTGGACCGCTTCCGCGGCTTTCTGCCGAGAGCGACCTATCCGATTCGCGTCGGCACGCACTTCAACACCGCGTTCGCCCTGACCCTCGCCCACGAATATGCCGAAATCGCGAGCGATGACCGGCTGCACACGCTGCTGAGCGATCGCGCGTCCGCGTGGTACGGGCATGACGCCGACTGTCAGGCGTGGGAACCGGGTGGCGACGACTTTCTCTCGTCGGCACTGATCGAAGCCGAGTGCATGGGCCGGTTGATGCCGCGCGCCGAATGGGAGCCGTGGATGGATCGTTTCCTGCCGCGCGTCGCCGAACGCGAGCCGCGCACCCTCTTCGAACCGGCCGTCGTCAGCGACCGTTCGGACGGCAAGATCGCGCACCTCGAGGGGCTCAACCTCAGCCGCGCGTGGTGCTGGCGGAGCCTCGCGGCCCGATGGAGCGCCGGCGACGCGCGTCGCGCGATCGCGCTCGAGGCGGCGGACAAGCATTTGGCCGTGAGTCTTCCACACGTCGCCGGCGACTACGCCGGAGAGCACTGGCTCGCGACGTTCGCGCTGCTCGCGCTCACGACGAAGCAGCCGGAGCGCTGACGGCGGCTCTCCGCTCGCGATCGAATTCTCGCACCGCGTCGACGAGAGGCCCTGGGTCATCGCGGACCGGATCCACGACAGGCAATCCTGTTTCCTCTTTCGTCCGGTCGATCGCCGCCCGCGCGTCGCGATCGCTGAGATCCGACGTGTTCAGCGAAACGCCGATCGTCTTCGTCAGCCGCAGCGGATTGGCCATCGATTCGTGCAGTTCGATGACGGTGGCAAGCGGCGGGATCGACAGCCACGAGTTGTGTCGGAATGTGGCGCGGCTCGGCTGGTGACACGCGATCAGTGCGTGGGGCAAGCTGCCGTGCAGCAGTCCGAGCGAGACCCCCGAGTATCCGGGATGAAGAATCGAGCCCTGGCCCTCCACGAGGACGACGTCGGCATCGCGCGCCGCTCGAATCGTCACGGCCTCGGCGGCGCCGGCGATGAAATCGGCGATCACCGCGTCGACGCAGATGCCCCAGCCCTCGATGAAGATTCCGGTCTGCCCCGTCGGCGCGAACGCCGCGCGCACGCCGCGCGCGGTGAGTGCGTCGCGCAGCTGGAGCATGACCGTCATCTTGCCGATGTTCGCGTCGGTTCCAACGGCGAGAACGATCGTTTGGTCCAGCTCGCGGACCCGGCCAGCGCCAACCGGCAACTCCTCGGGTGGTTTCCGGACGTCGTGAACCCGCACTCCGAGCTTCGCGGCAAGCGGACCGAGTTCGGGGTCGTCGGCGACGAAGCCGTGCAGCCCATTCCAGACCTCCAGTCGATACTCGATGGCCCCCGCCAGGGTCGCCCGCAAGTCGTGCGGCAGGCCGTCGCCCACTACAGCGACGCCGACCAGAAACGCGTCCGCGCCGCAGGTTATCCCGTCGGCGACGCTGTCTACGATCGGGATCGAGCCGCCGAATCCGAGGACGTCGTGGGCTCGCCGGCCGGCATGGCGACGGTCGAGGACGGCGGCGACCTGGGATGCCGAGTACCGGATGACCGAATGAGCGGTTTTCGCCGAAGGCGTGCCCAGCTGGTCCTGCGCGTAGACGAGATAACGAGGCATGTGACAAATCAAACGGCCGCCGGTTGCCCGGGCAAAGCGATGTAGGCTCGCCGCGCGTAGAACGAGCAGTATCTTCAACTCGAATTCGCCAGCCGAGGAAACACAATGCGCCGCTTGGTCTCGCTCTCGCTCGTCTTGCTTCCCGCCGCGGCCGCGGCTCAGAACAGATCACCGTCGCAGCAGGGCTCGGCGGTCAGGGTCGGGCCGGAGCACGGCACGGTCATCGTGGTCGGGGGCGGCTCCATGGGTCCGGAGATCTATTCCGCCTTCATTAAAGCGGCGGGCGGTCCCGACGCTCTGATCGTCGACGTTCCGACCGCGGGCGGCGACACGGTCTACACTCAGGATGCACCCGGAACGCGCGGCTGGAAGCAGGCCGGCGCGCGCCACGTGTACGTCCTGCACACGAACGACAAGAAGCTCGCCGATTCCGACAGCTTCGCCGCGATTCTCAAGAAGGCGGGCGGCGTGTGGTTCGAGGGCGGCCGCCAGTTCCACCTCGTGGATTCCTACGCCGGGACGAAAACGGAGGCCGGATTCAACGACGTGCTCGCTCGCGGCGGCGTGATCGGGGGCTCGTCGGCGGGCGCGTCGATCCTCGGCGACTTCCTCGTTCGCGGGGCGCCGTCGAATGACAATTTCATCATGGACTATCCGGGCTACGAGAAGGGCTTCGCCTACATTCGTGGCGTGGGCATCGACCAGCACGTCGTGGCGCGCGAGCGACTCCCCGACCTGGCCGACTCGATCATGCCGAAGTATCCGAATCTCCTCGGCATGTCCGAGGACGAAGGAACGGCGTGGGTCGTGCGTGGAGATACGGCGACGATCATCGGACGCGACAAGGCGTTCGTATACGGCGGCAAAGATCCGACGGACAAGGGAAAGCCGTTTCTCACGCTCTATCCGGGCGACCGCTACAACCTGGCCACGCGGACGGTGATGCACCGTGCGGCAAGCGAGTCGAAGTTGTCGATCGCGTTCGTCGACTCGCTGTTCAAACCGTTCGCCGAGGCGACGGCCGGCGGCGCCACGGTGCTCGTCGCCCAGGACGGCAAAGTGTTCGTCGACCGGTCTTACGGTATCGCGGATCAGGCGAAATACATGCCGACGACCACCGTCCCGCAGTTTCAGCTCGGCGACATCGCGCACGTATTCACCGCGCTCTGCGCGCAAATGCCCGTGGACTCCGGCGGCCGCGGCGGCCGCGGCGGTCGCGGAGGCCGCGGCGGAGCGGCAAATCAGACGCCGCCCACGCCCCTACAAAACTGTTTCACGCGCCGATTCGCGACGCCCGTCGGACTGCACAAGACGACGATGAATCGCGAAGGCCTGGTCCAGTCCGACGTCGATGAGCTGTACCGTGTCTCGCTGGGCTATGAGAATCCTCGGACGTTCGTCCGCGACACGACCAGCGGCGACGGCGGCGCCTCGCGCAGCGTGGACATGGCGGCCGGCTGGGAAAGCGACAACCGCGCGGGCGCGGCCCGTCTCTCCGCCTACGCGGTTGCCGGCGGCAAGCGGTCGGCGTTCGTGCGCCTGCCTGACCGGCACGCGACCATCGTCGTGTTGACCAACAGCGACGGCGCCGACGTGAAGCGCATCGTGGATGCGCTGACCGACCGTCTCCTCGCGAAGTAATCGCTACTTGGTCCAGGGCGGCTTCACGCCAACTGATCGCGCGTACGCGATCAGTTGGCCGAGGTGCTCGTGCAGGTCGCCGTCCATGTTGAAGGCGGCCCGGTCGAGCGGCATGTTCCAAGGCTGGTAGCTCCCGGTGAGCTTGGCGGCGTCGGAGGCGGCGAACTGTGCCTTGGTGTGCGCCCACGATTTGTCGAGATGATCGAGCACTTCGGCCTTGGCGGTGATCTTCTCCAGCGATGCGTTCTTCGCCTGCGCGGGGCCGTAGTCGGCGGGGCCCTGTCCGCCGATCGACCGCGGTGTGAAGTAGTAGAACTCACTCGCGACGTGCATCAGGACCTGCGCCACGGTCCGGACGTCCGGCGACGGCCGCCAGGCATACTTGTCGGCGGGAATCGCTTTGGCGAGCTGCGTGATCTTCGCGTGGAGCGTATCGAGATCCGCCAGGTACTCGGCGCGCAGGTGGGTCGCGGATTTGACGTCGAGAGCCGCGGCTCCCTGCTGCGTCTGGGCTCCCGCCCGCACCGAAAGCAAGACAGCGAACGCGGCGAGCGACGCGCGTAGGGATGCGCGGACGAGACGGTCTTGGCTGAACACGCGGACTCCCGTTGGTGATGCGTGTATCTGCGCCCCCGCGCGCGGCGCAGTCCAGTGGCCATACCAGACCTCGACAGAATTCACAAAACTCGAACGTCGCGCGCGGGGCGGAGCGTTCGCGGCCGAGGGCGAGGTGCACGCAGGGCACCGCGGAGGAGTTATCGTCCACCACGAGGCACGAGGGATCTCCCGGGTCCGCAGGAATCGCGACGGCGTCACGGTCGAGCGCGGAGCTCGTTCTGAGGCGACGGCTGCAATACCGCTGTTTTTCGTCTGGCAGTCCTGTCAGGATTCGAATACCTTCGGCCATCCCACCACCCGGTCGTCCCCCCGTTCACAGGTGCGAGGTCGATCAATGCTCACAGCGACGACGCTGTCCCGTCTGACGCCGTTCCTGGCGCTGGCCGTAACGTCCGCGATGTCGCGGGCACCGGAGTCCATCGCGCCGAATGACAACCGCCATGCCGTCGGCGCTCTCAGCGGCAAGGTCCTTAGCATGAAGCTCGAGGCGCGCGAGGGACTGTGGCGTCCCGAGGGAGAAAACGGCCGGGCGATTCCCGTGGCCGCGTGGGCGGAGGAGGGAAAGCCGCTCTCGAATCCGGGTCCGCTCGTCCGCGTGCCGGTCGGGACGGAGGTGCGCGCGACGATCCACAACACGCTCGGCAAGCCGCTCATCGTCTCCGGCTTCGGCAAGACGCGCGGCATGTCAGACAGCGTGATCGTTCCCGTGAACGGCCGCACCAGTGTCTCGTTCACCGCGACGGCGCCCGGCACGTACTACTACGTCGGCCGGCGCGGGGTCGGACCGTTCGGTACGCGTCCAGACGGCGACTTCCAGCTCAACGGCGCGATCGTCGTCGATCCGCCGAACGCCCCGGCGACCGATCGCATTTTCGTCATCTCGTGGTGGTTCACGCTGGATTCGACGAGCAAGACGGGACTCGGGCGCTCGACGATGGCGATCAACGGGCTCTCCTGGCCGCACACCGAGCACATCGCTCTCACGCAGGGCGATTCGGCGCGCTGGCGCGTCATCAACCTGACTGAAGTCGACCACCCGATGCACTTGCACGGGTTCTATTTCCGCCTGACGTCGAGAGGCAACGGCGTCACGGACTCGCTGTTCCGCACCAGCGACCAGCAGATGGCCGTGACCGAGATCGTCAATCCTTTCCAGACGATCTCGATGGCGTGGCTGCCGTCGCGTCCGGGCAACTGGATCTTCCATTGCCACTACGCGTCGCATCTCTCGCAGGACGCGGAGCTCGACACGGACAAGGGTGTTCTCGACGCGTCGATGCTGTCGCATCACATGTCCGACGCGCCTCACCAGATGTTCGGCCTGGTTCTCGGGCTCACCGTGGCACCGCGTGGGCCGCAGCCTGCGGCGCCGGCGAACGCCCGCGCCATTCGTCTCTCGATTCGCGAGAAGGCGAACATCTACGGAAAGGACCCGGGATTCTCGTTCGTGATGGGTGGAACGCCTGAAGACGCGAATCCGTCGGCGATGCCGGTCCCAGGACCGATGCTGCTGCTGCAACGAAACCAGCCGGTGGCCATCACCATCGTGAACCACGCGCAGGAGCGCGCGGCGGTGCACTGGCACGGCATCGAGCTCGAGAGCTATCCCGATGGCGTCCCCGACTGGTCGGGCTCGAAGGGGCACATTCTCCCCTCCGTCGGGGCGCGCGACTCCATCACGATTCGGTTCACGCCGCCGCGGGCGGGCACGTTCATGTACCACTCGCACTTCGACGAAGCGACGCAGATCGCCGGTGGCCTCTACGGCCCGATCATCGTGCTCGACTCGGGACAGAAGTTCGACGCGGAGACTGATCGCGTCCTCGTCTTCGGTGTCGCGGGACACGCGACGAACGTCGTCATCGGTCCGTTCCCGAACTACGTGATGAACGGAAAGACCCAGCCGGAGGCGATGAACCTCACGGCGGGCAAGCGCTATCGATTCCGAGTCATCAACATCAGCGACGACGGCCCACTCGCGTTGAGCCTCAGCGCGGGAGGCAAGCCGGCGCAGTGGCGCGCGGTCGCGCGCGACGGCGCGACGTTACCGGAGCGCCAGGCCACCTTCCGGCCCGCGAAGCTGATCTCGGATCCGGGGCAGATCTATGACTTCGAGTTCACCCCACAGGCCGCGGGCGAAATGGCGCTCAAGTTCGGTCCGCCGCCGCCGCCGCCGGGCTCGCCACCGCCGCCGCCTGGTTTCCCGCCCCCGCCACCCACGGTCACGGTGCCGGTACACGTTCGGTAGCCGACAGAACACCCGGTGCGACCCGAGGCGGCGAGCGCATACGCTCGCCGCTTCGTCGTTTGTTGAAACTCGGACCGCGGTGCACTCGATAGTTTTCTTCGAGCCATGTACGCGACCTGTCTCTTCTGCCAGAAGAACCTGGGCCGCAACGAGACGTTCGAGACGTTCCCGGTCGGCCGGCGTCTCGCGTTCGATGCTGCGAAGGGCCGTTTGTGGGTGGTCTGCCGGCACTGCGAGCGGTGGAATCTCTCGCCGCTCGAGGAGCGTTGGGAGGCGATCGAGGAAGCCGAGCGGCTTTACCGCGACACGCGTCGGCGCGTCGCGACGGACAACATCGGTCTCGCCAAACTCCGTGACGGAACGACGATCGTTCGAATCGGCGAGCCGCTCCGTCCCGAGTTCGCCGCGTGGCGCTACGGCGATCAGTTCGGCCGTCGGCGCGTTCGGCAGCTGGCTATCGTGGGCGCGGGGCTGGGCGCGCTGGGCGCGATCATCGCGGGCGGCGCAGTCGTCGGCGTTGGCGTCGGTAGCTTCGCGTGGATGATCGGGAACGCCGGGAAGGGCATCGTACGCGGCAGCCCCGAGACCGTCGTGGCGAAAATCAAGGGGCCGGACGGCGAGGTGATGGCCGTGCGTCGGCGCCACCTGCTCGAGACGTCGATCGAGCCCGGGGAGTCATCGCCGTTGGCGGTGACCCTCCGCTACAAGAATGGCCAGGCGCGATTCGAGGGAGAGCAGGCGCTGCACGTCGCGTCGCGCATCATCCCCGCGGCGAATCGGTTCGGCGGATCGAAGAAGACCGTCGCGGAGGCGGTCTCCAAGATCGAGTCCGCCGGTAGCTCGGAGCGCTTCCTGGAGCGGCTGGGCTCCGTGTCCCGGGTGCTGACGCGCGTCGGCCTGAGCGACGGCCTCCTGCCGTCGGGGGGGGACGCGCTGGCCGGCGGCTGTCGCGATTCACCAGCAAGGGCAGCAAGAACAATTGGAACACCGGCATCTTCGCGCTCGACTCGGTGCAGCGCCTCGCGCTGGAGATGGCGCTGCACGAGGAGACGGAGCGTGCGGCGTTGCAGGGGGAGCTCGCCGCGTTGGAGACCGCGTGGCGTGACGCCGAGGAGATCGCGGGCATCTCCGACTCGTTGCTGGTACCGTCGGACGTCGACGCCAAATTCACGAAGTTGAAGGGCGAGTAGCGTACTCAAACCCAAACGGTTCTATTAGCGCCATGATCGTCACCATCCTGGTAGGCATCATCGCGGGGTTCCTCGCCGGGCGGATCATGAAAGGGTCGGGCTATGGCCTGCTCATGGATCTCCTCCTCGGCGTCGCGGGCAGTTTCGTCGGCCACTTCCTGTTCGGCCTGATCGGGATCTACTCCAGCGGTTTCATCGGATCGATTCTGTTCGCGGTGGTCGGCGCGATGATTCTGATCTGGGTGGGGCGGTTTCTGAAGTCGCGCCGCTGATGGCGCGCGCGCGGGCTAACGCGAGATGGTCGGCCGTACCGACGGCTGTCGTCGTCGCGCTCGTGGCGGTGCTCGCGCGGCCGGCGGGATCGCAGGAGGTCACGGCGGCGCAGATCGACAGCATCGTGCGCCGAGCCGTCGCCGAGAAAGGGATCGTCGGGCTCTCCGTCGGCGTCATGCGCGACGGGCGCGTGGTCCTCGCCAAGGGCTACGGTGTCCGGAATCGTACGACCAACGACACCGTGACGACGCGCACGATGTTCGCCATCGGCTCCGTGACAAAGCAGTTCACCTGCTCACTGCTCCTGATGCTGGCCGACGAGCACCGGCTGTCGCTGGGCGACCCCGTCGCGAAGTACAATCCGCGTCTCACGCGGGCGAAGGACATCACGCTCCTCGACCTCGGCGGACACCTCTCGGGATATCGCGACTACTATCCGCTGGATTTCGTCGACCGGGAGATGCAGAAGCCGCAGCCGGCGGACGCGATCATCGCCGAGTACGCGACGCGTGCGCTCGACTTCGAACCGCGCTCGCGATACTCGTACAGCAACACGGGTTTCCTCATCCTCGGCCGCGTGATCGAGCAGGTGAGCAACGAGCCATACGCCAAGTTCCTCGGCGAACGCATCCTGACGCCGCTCAAACTCGCCCGCACGGCGTTCGAGCCGGCGGCCGGTCCGGACATGGCCAAGGGCTACACGTCGTTCGGATTGTCCGAACCGATTCCGGCCGACCCGGAAGCCGCCGGCTGGGCCGGCGCCGCTGGAGCGATCTGGTCGACGCCGACCGATCTCCTGACGTGGGACCTCGCGCTGATCGACCACAAGCTGATATCACAGGACTCGTATAGGGTGCTCCTCACGCCGCAGCGGCTGACCGACGGGCGGACGAGCGGCTACAGCTGCGGCGAGAGCGTCAACGATCGTGGGCCCGCGCTGGTCTTGTCGCACGGCGGGGCCGTCAGCGGTTTCGTCGCCCAGAACACGGTGATCCCCGCCACTCACTCGGCGGTCGTCCTCCTGTCGAACACCGATTTCTCGCCGATCGGCGCGCTCAACCAGGAGCTCGTCGCCAAGCTGATGCCGAAGAGCCCGGACGTTCCAACGATCGCCGGACGATCGGCGCTGGATGCGGCGACCAAGTTCCTCACGGAGCTCGAGCGAGGCACCGTCGACCGGACGACGCTGGGCGAGGACTTCAACGAGTTTCTGTCGGCCGACAAGGTGCGTCGCGGTCAGACGGCGCTCAACGCGCTGGGAAAGATCGGCAACATCCGCATCGGCGCCACGGGAGAACGCGGCGGGATGGAGGTCGCGACGGTGCTGTTCGACGTGGGCAAGACCCCGTCGCGCGGCCTCATGTACCGAATGCCCAACGGCAAGATCGAGGAATTCTTGTTCGCTCGAAACTAGATCTATGGCGAGCGACCTCGGTCGGCCGTTCTCGCCGCGCGTGCCGGTCATCAATTGATACACGGAAACAAACGGATCTCAATCCGTTTGTTCCTGTTTCAAAAATGTTGATGATCGCCTGCCAAGACGCAGCCGGAATGCCGAGGAACCATTACTGCCCGACCCGGCGCGCCGCCGTCACGAAGTATTCGGTTTCGCCGAAGCACGAGGTGGGGAGCCCCTTGTGCTGCTCGTAGTCGACGACGACGCGCTCGCCGTTGAGCTTGTTCAAAACGGCGGCGATCGAGTCCGACCGCACGGTGAAAACGAACTTCTCGGGCATCGACCCCGGGATGGCCGAGAGCTGGATCTCGCCCTCCCACGTCTTACAGAGCCAGCCCTTTTTGGAGACCTTCTGGAGGAAGCCGGCGCGTTCGCCGCTCGAGTACGTGTAGTGAAGCGCCGACCACGTGTAGACAGTGATGGCGACGATCGGTACCACGATCACGATCGTTAGCACGGTCGCGAGCTTGTGGTTCCTGACGAATCCCGGAACTGCCATCAGGAGCCCCCTGCGCGGGCGACTTTCCATGCCGCGAGCACTTCCGATTCTTTCGTCATCGGCAGTCCGTTGATCTCCCCGTTGAGCGTGGCGAGCTGCTCCTTCTCCGGACGCGTCTTGTGCCAGTCTAGGGTGTCCCTGGCGGTCACGGCGAGTGGCCGAAAGGTCAAGCCCTTGGCGATCGCCTTGGAGGCGTTCCGGCGTTGGTAGCCGGCGGTCGCGCCGTAGGGCGGTTGCCAGACGGTCATGTGCCGCCATGGCCGCACTTGGTGATCGCGCAGAAACTCCCACGGTACCCACGTGAACTGCGCGCCGGCGGTCGTGATCGCCTTCACGCCGTAGAGCATTTCGGCGATCGTCAACGGTTTCTCGGGTCCGATCGCGTTGAACGTGCCGAACTCGCGCGCCTCGGCCATGCGAATCATCCACTCCGCGAGATCACGCGAGTCGATGAATTGGCAGGGGTCTTCCGGCTTGTCGGGCGCGAGCACCTCGCCGCCCTTGTCGATCCGCGCCGGCCAATAGGTGAAGCGGTCCGTTCGATCGAGCGGTCCCACGATGAGGCAGGGCCGGATGATCGTGTTGATGCCCGGATACTGATTCTGCACTTCCACTTCCGCGCGGGCCTTGAACGCACCGTAGTTGGGGTGGTTGGCCGACACCGCCAGCTGCGCCGCGTTGCGCTGGTCCGGCAGATACGGATCGAGGCCGGCCGGCATCGGCACCGTGGGACTGTCCTCGTTGATGCCGATTTGGCTCTCGTCGCGGTAGACCGACGTCGTCGAGATGAAGATGTAGTGCTTGGTGTTTCCCTTGAGGTATTGCGCGGCGTTCCTCACCCAGAACGGAAGCGTCGTCGGGTTGTCGATCACGACGTCGAACTTCTTGTCTTTCAACGCGCTCGTGTCGCCGTTGAGGTCGCCGATGAGCTCTTCGGCGACTTTTCCTTTGAAGAGTCCGGGGCGCGTCTTGCCGCGATTGAAGAGTGTCACGCGATGTCCGCGCGCGATCGCGTACTCGACCTGCTCAGGCCCGGTGAAGCCCGTGCCGCCGAGGATCAGGATGTTGAGAGGGGCCGCGGCACGCTCGACGGGCCGACGCTCGCGCGCTTCGTCGGGCGTCGCTGCCTCCAGCGCCGAGGCCAGTCGGGGTGACACACCGAGCGCGCCGCCCACGGCGGCCGTCGCTTTCACGAATTCCCGGCGAGTGATCATGGCGCGCTCCTCCTATCCGTCGGTCGAGAGCCGTTCGCGGTAATCTGTCGCCGCGAGGAGGATCAAGCGAGAGCGACTCGACCGCGGATCAGTAAACTCCGAGATCCTTCGCCGAAACGACGTCGCCCCGATACTTCGCCCGGACCTGACGCACCAGCGCGGCGTCGTCGTCTCCCCAATAGAGCTGGTGGTACAAGACGAGCAGTTTCGGCCGCGCCCGCGTCGCGATGTCCGCCAGTTGCTCGGTGGACGTGTGGTAGGCCGCGTGATACTGACGCCACTCGGGCGGGCGCGTTCGCAATCGCTCGGCCGAGTAGACCTCGTGGACGAGCACGTCGCACCCGTTGCACGCGGCGATCACCGCGTCGCTGGGCGATGTGTCGCCGGAGATGACGACTACTCGGTCGCGGGTGGCGAACCGATAGCCGAAGGCCTGACCCCACTTCCCGTGCGCCACGTTGAACGCGGTCACCGTCACGTTGCTGTCGCGGTAGACGACTCCGGCGCCGACGTCGTGCGCAACGGCGGCGTAGCCGGTCTTGTTGGACGGTTCGCCGCCGTGCAGGCGAATCTGTACGTCCTCCGAGTACGCCTGCTCGAGGAGATCGACCATCCGTTTCGTTCCGCGCGGTCCGAACACGTCGAGCGGATCGGCTCGTCCGAGCACCCACGGTGAGAGGATCAGGTCCGGGAGCCCGACGGTGTGGTCCGAGTGAAGGTGGGTGATGAACACGCGGCGCAAGCGCGCCGGCTCCAGCGCGTGGATCGAATCGTCGCGCGCCGCCTGAGCGGCGCGGCGTACGATTCCGGGGCCGGCGTCGACGAGATAGACGGCATCACCAACGACGACCGCCACCGCCGGCCCCGATCGCTCAGGGTCGGCGTTGGGAGTTCCTGTTCCAAGCATGACGACGCGAGTCGCCGCCGGCGGCGACGGATGCGCCGGGCCGAGCGCGGCGATCGGGGCAAACACCATCGAAGCGACAAGACTCCCTCGCATGCGCGAATCTCCTGTGGGATGCGCCTCTGGCGCCTGCCGAGGACGCGACGGACAATTAGTGGTCGCCCTACACGATGACAATCCCGATGACCCGAACACGCATCTTCAGCGCGCTTGCGCTCGGCCTCGTCGCGCTCTCCGCCGCAAGCCGCATCGCCCGCGGCCAGGTCTCCGCCTCGTCGACGCTGGAGGACACGATCCCCCCGGGCGCGAATTTCGACAAGGCCGAGTTTCGATTCTGGGCGCCGCCGGGCGTGGCGACTCTGCGTGGAACGATGGTGCTGGTTCCCGGCTCGAACGGCGACGGTCGCGCGATGGCCGAGGACACCGTGTGGCAGGCCTTCGCCGTCAGACAGCATTTGGCGCTGCTCGCCTGCCGGTTCACCGACAAGCCGCACGACCAGAACTTCATCGAGGACTACGTGAACGTGTCGCACGGGAGCGGGCAAGCGTTGCTCGAGGCCCTGGGCCATCTCGCGGCGCGATCCAAGCATCCCGAGCTGGCGGCCGAACCGCTGCTCTTCTGGGGCATGTCCGCCGGCGGTCAATTCAACTACGAGTTCGCGTCGTGGAAGCCCGAGCGCGTGCTCGCCTTCGTCGTCAACAAGGGCGGGATCTATTACACGGCGCTCACGCCGCGTGCGACGCGGGCGATTCCGGCGCTGCTCTTCATCGGCGGCAAGGATCTCGAGTCGCGCGTCAACACGATCACGGGGCTGTTCGATCTCAACCGGCGCGGCGGCGCGCTGTGGGCGCTGGCTCCGGAGCCGAGCGCGGCGCACATCGTCGGCCGCTCCCGCGACATGTCGATCATGTTCTTCGACGACGTGATTCCGCTGCGCCTCGGCGACGAGGGCCTCCGGCCGCTCGCCGAGTCTTCGGGATTCGTCGGCGACCCGCACTCCAACGCGATTCGGTCGATGGGCGCGGCGGCGTTGCCGAACTACCCGACGTCGTGGCTTCCGACGGAGCGCACCGCTCGCGCGTGGCTCGCCATGGCGACCGAGAAGCCTTTCGACCCCTAAGCGGTCTCGTCAAACGGCGGTGCGTGCGGCAGTATTGTGCCCATGACCTCACCCACCTCATCGACGCGCGGGATCTGGGGCGTGATCGCGGCCTCGTCAGCCGGCACCGTCATCGAGTGGTACGACTTCTACATCTTCGGCAGCCTCGCGGCGATTCTGTCGGCGATCTTCTATCCCGAGGCGAACGCCACGATTTCGCTGCTCAAGTGGCTGGCGACGTTCGCCGCGGGTTTCGCCGTGCGTCCGTTCGGCGCGTTGGTGTTCGGCCGCATCGGCGACATGGTCGGACGCAAATACGCGTTCATGCTGACGCTGCTCATCATGGGCGGCTCGACAGCGGCGATCGGTCTTCTCCCCGGCTATGGCACACTCGGGATCTTCGCGCCCGTCCTGCTCGTGAGTCTGCGACTCCTCCAGGGGCTCGCGCTCGGCGGTGAGTACGGCGGCGCCGCGATCTATGTGGCCGAGCACGCGCCCGAGGACAAACGCGGCTTCTATACGTCGTTCATCCAGACGACGGCGACGCTCGGTTTCTTCGTCTCGTTGATCGTGATTCTCGTGACGAAGCATTCGATGACCGACACTGACTTCAAGCGGTGGGGCTGGAGAATTCCGTTTCTTCTCTCGTCGATCCTCGTGATCGTGTCGTACTACATCCGCGCGCGGATGTCCGAGT
Organism: uncultured Gemmatimonadaceae bacterium; assembly: GCA_963736315.1. Taxonomy (GTDB): domain Bacteria; phylum Gemmatimonadota; class Gemmatimonadetes; order Gemmatimonadales; family Gemmatimonadaceae; genus JAQBQB01. The sequence goes on from CAVTOB010000003.1 coordinate 2,744,408, forward strand.
CGCCGGTCTTCGCGCAGCTCAAGGCCGAGGGGAAAACGTCGACGGCGCCGATCAAGGACAGCTACGGCTCGCTCGAGCGCTGGAAGATCTTTCTCATGGTGCTCTTCGGCGCGACGGCCGGTCAGGCCGTGGTCTGGTACACCGGGCAGTTCTACGCGCTCATCTTCCTTCAGACGATTCTCAAGGTTCCGATCGACACGGCGTATGTGATCGTGGCGATCGCGCTGGTCCTGGCCACTCCGTTTTTCGTCCTTTTCGGAGCGCTGTCGGACCGCATCGGGCGCAAGCGAATCATCATGGCCGGCTGTCTCCTCGCCGCGTTGACCTACCTCCCGATTTACAAGGCGATGATGAACGCGGCGCAGCCGCTCAACACGCCGCTGCTCGTGTTCCTCGTGTTCTTGCAGGTGTTCTACGTGACGATGGTGTACGGGCCGATCGCGGCGTTCCTTGTCGAGGCCTTCCCGGCGAGAATCCGCTACACGTCGCTCTCACTGCCGTACCACTTCGCGAATGGCTGGTTCGGCGGATTCACACCATTGATCGCGACCGCGATCGTGGCGGCGACGGGAAACCCGCTGGCGGGGCTCTGGTTCCCGATCGGCGTCGCTTCTCTCACGTTCGTCGTCGGGAGTTTCACCCTGCACGAGACGCGAACCCAACGAATCTGGCAGGAAGTCGACGCGACGCCGGATCTCTCGCCGTGACCGCGTCGCGAAGGGGCACTCGGTTGTTCTTCGCCGGTGTTGCGCTCGCGGTCTCGTCGCCTGTCTGGATCGGGCGCGCCGCCGCGCAGCGGCCGGCCGCCCCGCTCAAGGTCTACATCTCGGCCGACATGGAGGGGATCACCGGAGTCGCCTCGGTCGACCAGCTGGGCCCCGGCTCCTTCGAGTACGAGCGCGCGCGGGAGTGGATGACCGGAGAAGTGCTCGCGGCGATTCAGGGCGCGCGGGACGCCGGCGCGACCGAATTCGTGGTGAGCGACTCGCACGGGAACGGGGAGTCGCTTCTGATCGACCGATTCCCGACCGATGTCCCGATAACCATCGTTCGATCGTTTCCTCGGCCACTCGGCATGATGGAGGGAATCGACTCGACCTTCGCGGCGGTGATCTTCATCGGCTATCACGCCTCGACTTCGAGCACCACCGGGGTTCGCGCCCACACCATCTCGAGCGCGTTGCTGACCAGGATTGCCCTCAACGGGACCTCGATGTCAGAGGCCGGAATCAACGCGGCCATCGCCGCCGAGTATGGCGTGCCAGTAGTCATGCTGACGGGCGACGACGCCATCGTGGCCGAAACGAAGACGCGGCTCGGTCCGATCGAAGGGGTCGCCGTGAAGCGCGCCGTCGGCTTCCACTCGACGGCTACGATGACGCCGGAGGCCGCGCGCCGGCTCATTCGCGAGCATGCCGCGACAGCACTCAAACGGCGCGGAGAAATGAAGCCTTACTCGGTGACGCGTCCGATCACGCTCGAGGTGTCGTTCAAGAACTACCGTCCGGTCGAGCTGCTCGGCTACCTGTCGAACGTGCAGCGAATCGACTCGCATACCGTGCGATATGTCGGACGCAACATGCTCGACGTCTCGAAGTTCATCGAGTTCGTGACGAGCTACGAACCGACGCTCTCCCCGTAGCGCGGCGTTCGCCCACGGTGCCCGATGGAGGCCGCCGGTTGCGCCAACGCTGACGTGCCGATGATGAGCCTATTCGAGGTGTCTCGGCCAAGCTCGCGTCGCAGGGCGCGCGCTGCGCTGAGTGCACAGGCGGCGAGCGCAAGGCACACCATCTCGGCGATTCCGAATCGGGCCAGCGCCCAGACGACGGTGATGTCGAATCGGTGGATTTGATCGGCGGGGATTCGGGCGCGCATCTGGAGGCCGTCGAGGCCGAACGTGCCGAAGGCTGCCAGGTACGCAAGCGCGACCACGATCGACGCCCAGAAGGCGGTCCACAGTCCGGCGACGGACATCGACAGCTGCATGACCACGACGAGAATGAGGAGGGCAAGCAGCTCCGTTCCGGTGGCCCCCGCCGCGGAATTCAGCGCGGACAACCGCCAGTTGACGTCGTGGACGTGTACCGGCCACGCCGCAACCAGAACCTCGACCACCGATCCCAAGCCTAGGTAGGCCACGATCAGGAGGGCGGGGAGTCGGATGCGCCGGATGAAGTCAAACGAGAAGGGCAGTGCCAAGATCCGGGTCCTCAGTGGGAGAAGATTGGCGGGGGGGATTTCCCGCTTTCGACGCGGAAGGGCCAGCAAACGCAAAAAAAGACCACGGGAGTCGCTGCCGAGCAGCAACTCCCGTGGTGTTACGGTGGACGCCGTTTCTTGGGCCGTGCAACAATCCGACTTGGTTCTAGCTCTTGCGGCGACGGCGGGCCAGAGGAACCAGGCCGACAAGCCCGGTCGCCATTAGAGCCATCGTCGCCGGCTCCGGGGTCGTGGTGACGTCGTCCTTCACGTCGGTGAAGCTCGGCACGAAGTTCACGTTCGGGGTCGAGATATTGATACACCCCTTGTCGGTCACCGGGCAGCCGACTCCGTCTTCGGTGAGGCCGTACGTGACGCCGCCGATCGTGACGCTGCCTTGATCAGGCGTCCACGAAAGGAGGCCGGAAGTCGGATTCCATCCGAGACCGCCCGAGATCGATCCGACGCCGGCGTTCGGCCCGGTCTGCGTGATCGTCAGCATGAACGTCGATCCCGAGATGATGTTCCCGCCGGCGCAGGGCGCCGAGTAGCAGGTCACCGCGAAGTCGCCGAGGACGACGTCGCTTGGCGGCGTCCACGACGCTTGGCTCATCCCGGACCATTGGAGGATGTAGCCCCCGAAGGCGCACAACGAGGCGCCGCACGAGCCGTGGCTGAACGTCCCGGAAGTCGAGAACGTGACGACTTGAGACGTCGCCGGGCTCGATACGACGGTCAGTGCCGCGGCGCCCACCATCGCGGCGCGCGCAAGATTGCGAATTCCCATCTCCCTTCCTCCCGATCACGGATTCACCTGAGAACGCGGCGTCCACCAGCGTTCTGAACACGAGCCCGCCATAGCACGGGCCGTACCGATTGAACTCCAGAGTCTACGAACAGCCTAAATCATTATTCTGCAATGCATTCAGTCAAACAAACTGGCGTCGGAACGTCTGTAACATTTGGCTCCAATGTTGCTAGGGCCCATCATTTTCTGTTGCCTTGGAGCAACACCCTCATGCCATTAGGCCGAGGCGTCGCTCCAGTCGCAGCGCGATGATGTCGTCGCGAACGTGCCCCTCGAGATTTACGAGCTCGAAGGAGGCCCCGAACGCGGCGCAGGCCTTCGCGCCTTGCACCAACGCGCTCAGTACGACCAGATCGAGCCTCTCCCAGCCATAGCAGTCCACGACGACTCGCCGGTCACCGTTGCCGAGGGCAGTCATGATCGACGTTCGGAGGGCGCGAGGGCCAAAGGCGGACGTCTCGCGCTTGAGTTCTATTGTTCGCGACTTGAGATCCTCGCCGACCACCGTTTTCACGAAACCCTCCGGAATCGGGACCACAACCGACAAAACCACGCGCTCCCGGGCGGGAACGCTCGGTGACCTGGATCGCAGTCGATGTGCCACAGCCGGGTCGGCTGTTGCCATCTGCAGATGTTGTTGTGGGTCATATCGTTAGGTTGGGCCAACTGACCTTCTCGATAGCCCTCGGCTACATAACTGTTGCGGCCGAGCATCAGCGGTTTGCGTCTGGCGCTACAGAGGCATGGCGCTGCGCAGGGCTCGCAAGCGTCGTTCTGATACAGCAGCCGCGGAGGAAACGCGGCCCATCGGAGCGAGGAAGCGGAACCGTCGTTTATGCAGTACGATGGTTATGGAGCGTTGATTGAAAAGTTCGGCGGCCCGCTGCCTCGAACGCCCCTCGACACTCGCGTTCCCCAACGCAGAATCTCGAACACGCCGGCGCCCTCGAGTCGCGCGAACGGCGTCGAGTTTTCAGCGGGTGATCGATCGACTCGCCCGACGCCTCTGGAGCGCGTGAAGTCGAATGGTGATCGCCTCTTGCACGGCGTTGCGCCGCCGCCATGATTAGGCCACGACTACATCATCGTAGACCACCCGTCTTGGAGGCAGCAATGGCGTCGCAAGATGCCCGCACAGATTCCCCCTCGTCCGTAACGCCCCCTCAATCGTCCGGCACGTACTTGCGCGACGAGACGGCGCTGCGGCGCGCGTTCGACGCGGAGTTTGCGGGCGCGGTGGCCACTGCCCGCGAAAAGTTGCAGGACGCTCCGGCGCTGGTGCCGCGGGTCGTGGAGACCGCCTTCGTCAACGTTTGGCAACAGCGCGCGACGCTCACGTCACTCCAACAGTTCAAGAAGGTGTTGGCGGATGAGGTGTCGCATGGCGCGGCGCGGGCGCTGAGCCGGCGCCACTCTGCGCAGCGTTTCAGCGGCTCGAACGCGCGCGACGAGCTGACGATGACGGGGACTCACGCCGCGTCGGCGCAGGCGGATGTCGAAGAGGCGTGGGCGCGAATCACGCGCACGATTCGCGGCGAGGGAAACACGGCCGCGGCGCACAAGGCGGCCGCGTCGGCGGGACGGCACGATGCCGCGACGCACATGAAGGACATGTCGAAGGGACGATCGTGGACTGGTCCGATCATCATCGTCGTCCTGGCGGTTGCCGTCGCCGTCTGGGGCGTGCGCAAGCTGAGCAGCCTCGGTGAGGACGACGCGGTGTTGGCCTCCGTCGCCTCTCCGAACATTCAGCCCATTGCGTCGGGCGCTGGACAAATCGGAAGTGTGAAGTTGGGCGACGGCTCGACGATGCAGATGGGCCCGGACAGCAAGGTCTTCATTCCGGACGGCTTCCCGACGAAGATGCGCGCCATTCGGGTCGAAGGCTCCGCCTCGTTCGACGTCGCGCCGAATCAGACGCTGCCGTTCCGCGTCGTCGCGAACCACACGCAGTTCATCGCGACCGGGACGAAGTTCGCGATCGCGGCCTACCCCGAGGACAGCTCCGCCCGCGTGCTCGTCCAGGAGGGATCGGTGACGATCAAGATGGGCAAGCAGACCGGCGCAGTGGCCGCGGGGCAGGCGATGGTCGCCGACGCCTCCGGAATCAAGGCGCTCGGCGACGACGACAAGGCGGAGTCATTCAGCTGGCTCGACAAGAAGATGGTCGTTCACCAGAAGCCGTTGCGGCACGCCGTTCTGGTGCTCGGCCGATTCTTCAATTCCGACGTGAAGGTGCCGGACGCGTCGCTCCTCGACCGGCCGACGTCGATCGACGCGCCGCTGGATTCCGCGATGTTGGCGATCAAGCAGATCGAGCAGAGCGCCAACGTAAAATTCGGGTACGAAGGACAGAACAAGGTTCTGCGCGACGCGCCGAAGTCGGCGAGCAAGGCGGCGGCAGCCAAGTCCACGACGAAGAAGAAGTAGTCATTCGCCAAAGCACCCTCGTAACACGGGAGACACGATGCGGCTGTTCGTGCCTTGGATGTTGGCCGCCACACTCGCGGCGGTACCGTTTGGACGGGACGCGACGCATTGGCGCGCCCACCCGGATTTCACCGGGACGTGGACGTTGGATCCCGCGAAGAGCGAAGGGCCGATGGTTCCGACGTCGGCGACGCTCAAAGTCACCCAGGACGAGAAGTCGATGAAGATCGAGCGCACGACGACCGCGATGGGCATGACCCGTTCCGGCACGGCGACTTACGCGCTCGACGGCTCGCCGTCCAAGAACGCGGTGAGCGCCAACGGACAAAACGTCGATTTCAATTCGATTGCCGCCTGGAGCGACGACGTCCTCGTGATCAAGACGACCGCCGATTTCGGCGGCAGCCCCTTCTCAGGAACGGAGCGCTATTCGCTCTCGGACGACAAGAAGACGCTCGTGATCGCGAGCGAGGCCTCGATCGCCGGACAGTCGGTGGTGGGAAAGCAGACGTTCGTCAAGCAATAGCGCCGCGCGTCAGCCCGACGCGTGCCGCCGCATCGCTTCGCGCACGGCGCTGTAGAGCGACTCGGCGTGGAAGGGCTTCTTGATGAACGGAACCTCGGCGCGACCGATGATGCTGCGTTCCAGCTCGCTCACGTCGCCGGAGACGATGGCGACCGGCACGTCGGGGTATTGATCCCGGATCTGGTAAGACAAATCGATGCCGGTCATTCCCGGCATGGTGACGTCGGAGAGGACGAGGTCGATTTCATCGCGCCCAGCGGCGAGCATGTCGAGCGCTTCGGGGCCGTTGCTGGCGGTGCGTACGGAGAATCCGCCCGCTTCCAGCATGCGCGCGATGGTCTGCCGGGTCGCCTCGTGGTCGTCCACCACGAGAACCGTCTTCGCCGCGTCGTGGTGTGTTACGTCGGACATCGTTGCTCCAGAATGAAGTCGCTCGATGTACAATGGTAAGTTGACCGACAAGCGCAAGGACCGGCGACACTCGCGAACCCTCGCGGACCCAACATGGATCGATCGATTCCTCTTCGCGTCGGCACGCTGATCGGTCTGACGGCCCTGTGCGCCTATTCGGTGGCGCGCGTCACGCGGCCTCCTTCGGTCGTGCCCGCCACGTCGCCGGATACGGTCTTCTCGGCCGAGCGAGCGATGCACGACGTCGAAGCGATCGCCGTGCGCCCGCACGCGATGGGGATGGCGGATCACGATCGCGTCCGCGACTACATCATGAGCCGTCTCGCGGCGCTGGGGCTCAAGCCTCAGTTGCAGACGACGACGGCGGTCGGCACGCGATATCAGGAAGCGGGGCGCGTTCAGAACATTTTGGCGTGGCTGCCCGGCGCGAGCCCGGCCGGCAAAGCGGTACTGCTGGTCGTTCACTACGATGGCGTCGAGGCCGGCCCGGCCGCGGCGGACGACGGCGCGGGGTGCGCGGCGCTGCTCGAGACGCTGCGCGCGCTTCGGGCGCGCAAGGAACCTCTCGCGCACGACGTGGTCGCGCTCTTCACTGACGGCGAGGAAGCGGGTCTGCTCGGCGCCGCCGCCTTCGTTCGCGAGCATCCATGGGCGAAGGACGTCGCGTTCATCATGAATTTCGAGGCGCGCGGGACGACCGGCCGGTCGTACATGTTCGAGACCGGTCAGGGCAACCGCGACGCGGTTTCCCAACTGCGCTCGGCGGGCGACGTGACGGCCGGGTCGGTGTTCACGACGATCTACCGCGCGCTCCCCAACGACACCGACCTGTCCGAGCTCTCGCTCCTCGGCGTGCCCGCGCTGAACTTCGCCTTTGCCGACGGTGTGCTGCGATATCATTCCGGCAACGACGACGTCGCGCACCTCGACCCGCGGAGCCTGCAGCACCACGGCGCTCAGATGCTCGCCGTGACGCGCAAGGTGGCCAATGAAGAGCTGCCGCGACCGAAGACGAACGACGCGGTGTTCTTCGACCTGCCGCTGCTCGGCCTGGTCGTCTATCCCATCGGCTTCGCTCTGCCGCTTGCGGCGATCGCGCTCGTGCTGACGGTGGTCGTCGTCCGACGGCAACTGAAAGGCGTCGGCGTGGGCGCGCTGGCGATGATCGCGGCGTTGGCCATTTCCGGCGCGATTGGATGGATGGTCAAGCTCCATGGACCGGCCATGTGGAGCGGCACTTTCGCCGCGGCGCTCGCTCTGGCGGTGGCGGCGATCAACTTTTTCGTCTACGCGTGGGCCACGCGTTGGTCGCCCGACGCGCACGCCGGCGCCTTGACGGTGTGGCTGCTCATCGCGATCGCGACGAGCGTCGTCGCTCCGGGCGCGAGCTATCTCTTCACCTGGCCGCTCCTGTTCGCACTGGTCGCGGCGCGCTCCGGGCGCGAGGTCGCGTGGTGGCTCGCCACGGCCATCACGTTGCTCCTGCTCGCCGGGTTGGCCTATACGATCGCGGCGATCATGCTCGGCGTCGCGGGGCCGGGCTCGGCCTTGCTCGCGATCGTTTCGGCGCTGATCGTCTGGCTCTGCGCGCCGCTCGTACTGCGAGCGGCGGGAGGGCGACGCCGATCCTGGCCGCTGCCCGCGGCGTTCGCGGGAGCGGCGGCCGTGTTCGCGATCATCGGTGCCACGACGTCGGGCGCGAGCGCCGACATGCCGATCCCGAGCGCTTTGGTGTACGCGCAAGACGCCGACGGCGGCGACGCGCTACTCGGGTCGCTCGACGGGGGCACGAACGCGTGGACCGCGGGCGTGCTCGGACCGATGGCGACTTCGCTCCCTGGGTGGGCGTCCGCGCTTCGGTCGGCGCGCTTCTCGGCGAAGCCGCAGTCGCGCGCGGCCCTCGAGGCGCCGACGGCGACGTTGGTGCACGATACGCTGATCGACGGAGCGCGGCGCGTCATCGTGCGGGTCAACGCGCCGCGGGGGACCACGGCGCTCACGCTGCGCGCGACGGGCGCGCCGGTGCTTCGCACGGCGATCGACGCGCGCGTCGTGGACACCACGCGGTTCCGACGCCGGTCGCCGACGTGGTCGTGGAGCTTCTGGGCGGTGCCCGACAGCGGTGCCGTCTTTTCGATTGCCGTGCCGCCGAGCGCGCACTTCGATCTCGCCATGATCGCGAGGCGGCCCGGGCTGCCGCCGTCGGTCGTGGTGCCGCCGCGCCCGGCGAACGTAGTACCGGAACAGACAGGCGACGTCAGCGTCGTGTATCGCACGGTGCGGTTCTAACCCCGCAACCGTCGAACGAATCCTTACACGATTCGAACGCGGTGAGTTAGGCGAAGCCGCGGGCGGCACATCAAGTTCGAGCATGCTCGCATGCATCGTTCTCTGCCATGCGCTCGGGCGCGCGCCGACTCCGCCCGCCACATACGTCGGGCGGGAGAATCAGCTTCAGGTGCGCATTCCTCGCGTCGACGCCGCAGCCGCGTCGGTGGTGATCGACGGCGCGCTCGACGAGGCGGCGTGGCGATCCGCGGCGGTGTTGGCGGGCTTCTCTCAGTTTTCGCCGCAGGACGGCGTACCGGCCGCCGATTCGACGCAGGTGCTTCTGTGGTACTCGAGCACCGCGCTGTACGTGGGCGTGCGCGCGTTCGAGGCGCACGGCGCGGTGCACGCGACGCTCGCCGACCGCGACAAGATCTCGGCCGACGACAACGTGCAGCTGCTGATCGGCACGTTCCACGACCAGCGCCAGGCGTACGTGTTCGCGGTCAACCCACTCGGGGTGCAGATGGACGGAATGCTCGTCGAGAACGGGTTGGGCGCGCGCGGCAGTTGGACGCCGACGCTCGCCGGACGCGCGTCGGCGGATCTGAGTCAGGACTTCGTGTTCGAGTCGAAGGGCCGCCTCACCGAGTTCGGCTACGAGGTCGAGGTGCGCATTCCGTTCAAGAGCCTGAAGTATCAGTCCGCGACGGAGCAGACATGGGACTTGAACATCGTGCGCGAGGTGCAGCATTCGGGCTACGAGGACAGTTGGGCGCCGGCGCTTCGCACGAACGCGTCCTTCCTCGCGCAGTCGGGAACGATCGAGGGACTCACCGGGCTGGAACGCGGCGTCGTGCTCGACGTGAATCCGGTGGTGACGCAGCACGTCAACGGCGCGCCGGCGGCGGCGGGATGGGGATATCACGCGGAGAGGCCCCAGATCGGCGGCACCGCGCGATGGGGTCTGACCAACACGCTCACGATGACCGGCACCGCCCACCCGGATTTCGCCGAGGTCGAGTCGGACGCCGGGCAATTCGTCATCGATCCCCGGCGGGCGCTGTTCTTTCCAGAGAAGCGGCCCTTTTTCATCGAGGGGCTCGAGTCGTTCAGCGTACCGCAGACGCTCATCTACACGCGTGACATCGCCGAGCCTGATGCGGCGGTCAAGCTCGCCGGGAAGGTGAGCGGCACGAGCGTCGGGTTTCTCACCGCGGCCGACAACGCGAGTCTCTCGTCGTCGGGGCACGACCGCGCGGTATACGACATCCTGCGCGCGCAGCACGACTTCGGCGACCAGTCGAGGGTCGGCGTCGCGTACACCGATCGCGTGTTGGGCGGCGACTACAACCGCGTCGCGGACGTCGACGGCCGAGTGGCGTTCGGCGACGCGTACAACGCGATCTTCCAGTACGCGCGAAGCTTCGACAAGACGCGGGACGTGGCGCGGGACGCGCCGCTCTGGACCGCGGCGATCGCGCGCAACGGAAAGCAGTACGGCTTCCGGTATTTCATCGACGGCATCGGCGACGACTTCCGCGCCGGCAGCGGTTTCATCTCGCGCGCGGGGATCGTGCACGGCCTCGCCGACGAGCGGTTCACCTGGTTCGCGGAGCGGGGGTCGAAGCTCGAAGCGATCACGGGCGACCTGAACTACGACGACACCTGGGAGTACTCACACTTCGTGCGTCACGGCGACGCGCAGGACAAGAAAGTCCACGCGAGCGCGACGGCGGCCTTTCGCGGCGGGTGGAACGTCGGCCTCGGCGTTTACTGGGAGACGTTCGGCTGGGACTCGACGCTCTACGCCGGCTACCGGATTCTGTCGCCTTCGGGCGACACGCTGCCGTTTACCGGTATCGGGCGGATCTTCAACCGCGACTACGTGTTCACGCTGGCGACGCCGCAATGGTCGGCGTTCAACGCGAATCTGTTGTACGTGGGCGGCCAGGACGAGAACTTCTTCGAGTGGGCGCAGGCCAACATCAACCTGGTGACGCTCACGGTCAGCATGCGCCCGAGCAATCGGGTTCGCGTGGACGGGTCGTACGCGTATCAGGACTTTTGGCGGCGCAGCGACGGCTCGCTCGCCGGGCGCAACGCGATCCCGCGGCTCAAGGTCGAGTACCAGTTGACGCGCTCGATCTTCCTGCGCGTCGTCGGCGAATACGACCTCAGCGAGACCAACGATCTCCGCGACGAGACACGAACGAACTACCCGTTGCTGGTGAACGGCGCGCTCGCGCTGGCGACGCGTTCGCGGGCGCTGCGCGGCGACTATCTGTTCTCGTACACCCCGCGCCCGGGCACCGTCTTCTTCGTTGGCTACGGCAACGCGGGGAGCGGACTTCCCGACGCGACGCGGCGGTTCGACTTCGAGCCGATACACCGGTCGACGGACTATTTCTTTCTCAAGTATTCGTATTTGTTCCGGATGTAGTTCGTATCGCGGAACTGCAACTGCTCAACGCAGAGACGCAGAGACGCAGAGACGCAGATACGCAGAGCGACAACCGGATTCCACCGCGCAACGAGCCGGATTTTGGCGACTGCCGCTCGGGAAGTCACTCGCTCGGTGGAAACCTGCGCCGCCACATCGAGGCATCCTGAGCGGCTTTCACAAGAAACATCCGGTTCGTTGCGGGACGGAGCCTGAGACGCCACGGCTGTTCCTCTGCGTCTCCGCGGCTCTGCGTTGAGTAGTTGTTGTTCGGCGCGAAGCCTCAGCGCCAGTCCGGCGCGACGAGACCGGTTTTCCCGTCGAGATATCGATCGAACCAGTAGAGCTGCCAGTCGAGACTCTCGACGAGGTGCCGGGGCTCGCCGGTGCGCGTGAGGTTGTGGTTCTCTCGCGGGAAGAACACGATCTCCGCCGTTTTGCCGTAGTGCTTGAGCGCGCGGAACCACTGTTCGCCCTGCTCGATCGGCACGCGGTAGTCGTTGTCGGAGTGAAGGATGAGAATCGGCGTCGAGACGTTTTGCACGTACTTGAGCGGCGACCGGTCCCAGTACAGGTCGTACTTCTGGAAGATGTCGCCGCCGAAGTCGCCGGCGTGGCCGTAGGCGCCGTCCCGCGTGCCGTCGTCGCTGATGAAATTCGAGATGCTGCGCAGCGTGACCGCGGCCTTGAACCGATTCGTGTGGCCGACGACCCAATTCGTCATGTACCCGCCGTAACTGCCTCCGGTGACGCCGAGCCGCGTCGTGTCTAGCCATGGATTCGACGCGATTACAGCATCCAAACCGTTCATGATGTCGACGTAGTCCTTGCCGCCCCACTCGTTCTCGATGCCGCGCTGGAAGGCGCGCCCGTACCCCGTCGATCCGCGCGGATTCGTGAAGAACACGGCCCACCCGTGCGCGGCGTAGACCTGGAACTCGTGGAACCAGTCGACGCCGTATTGCCCCGCCGGACCGCCGTGGATGCTCAACACGAGTGGATACGTGCGTCCGGGCTGCCAGTTGAGCGGTTTCACGAGGAACCCGTCGACCGGCCATCCGTCGGCGCCCTTGTACGTCATCCGCTGCACGGGCGCGAGCGCGAGCGTCGACCAGAGCGCGGCGTTGTGATTCGAGAGCTTCCGCTCGTGGAGCAAGTCGATGGCCGACGAGTAGACGTCGTCCATGTGCGTGAAGTCGTTCACCAGGTAGACCATCCGACCGTTCGCCGAGATGCTCGGGCTGCGGACGGCGCGCGAGCCGGCGGTCACCTGTGTTAGGCGATGGTCGGCGATCTCGATTCGGAAAATCTGATACTCGCCCTTGACGCCCGTATCGAAGTACAGCGAGCGGCCGTCGCCGGACCACTGGAGATCCGTCGGAATGAGATCGAGCGAAGGGAAGGGCGCGGTCGTCACGCCTCCGCCCACCGGCGCGATCATGATCTGCGGCGGCGCTTCCTCGGCCGCGGCCGTCACGTACGCGATCGACTTTCCATCGGGCGACCACCGAGGCGAGTTGTCCGGGCCGTCGGCGGCGGAAATCTTCGTCGGCGCGCCCCCGCCGTCGGCGCTGATCGTCCACACATCGGTATTGCGTCCGCCGTCGTACTCGCGGCCCGTTCGATCCGAGACGAACGCGATGCGCGTGCCGTCCGGCGACCATTGCGGATCGGTGTCGTTCCAGTCGTCGCCGTCGGTGATCTGATGCGCGTTGCCCGTCGCGAGGTCCACGATCCAGATGTGCGACCGCTTGTCATCGTACCAGCCGCTGTCGTTGAACTTGTACGACAGGTGCGAATAGTGGCGAACGTCGCTCGACGCGGTCGCGGGGCGCTTGTCGCTCGGGCCGGTGCGGCTCAGACACGCGGCGAGTTTTCCCGTCGGCGACGGCACGCAGTTGGAGACGCCGTTCATGACGCTCGTCACCTTGCGCGGCGCTCCGCCGGCGAGCGACAGAATCCACAGTTGCGGCCTGCTCGCACCCGGGCGCCGCGGCGGACCGCCGGAGCTCGTGTCGGTCGACGCGCGTGCCGAGACGAATTCGATCGCCGAATTGTCGGCGAGCCATCGCGGAGCGCCCGGCGCCCACGCTTCGTCGATCAGCACGCGGGCGGGCGCGCTTCCATCGGTGGGCGCGATCCACACGGACGAGATTCGTCGATTCTGGGCGCGGTCCACGCGCGAGACGACGTACACGACGCGCGCGCCGTCGGGCGAGATGTGCGGATCGGAGACGAGCTCGAACGAGAAGTAGTCCTGCGGCGTGATGCCGCGGGTCTGCGCGGCAATGGACAGCGCTGGGACGGCGAGAAGAGCGGCGACGATTGAATGAAGGCGCATGGCGCGGCGCGGGGAGGGAGAAGTTTGGCGCGGGCGTCTCCGGGGAAAATACGTCTTGGCGGGCGCGGCCGCTTCGGGGTACGTCACAGCGCGCGGCGAACCGGCTGGCGCGGCTGATCCGGTCCGGCCAGCTTTCGACAGACATGCCGGCGACCAAAAAACGAGCAAAAGAGAAGGCGGCGGCCGCACCCGCGGCTTCCCGCGGGCTGGACGCGCGCCGGCTTGCATCCGCGTCTCCACCGGCGGCAGTCGAATCGCTCGGCAAGGCGATCGAAGCCGACGGCGGGTCGGTGCTCGCCGCGTACCGGGATCCGCTCGGGTCCAACTGGCAGATCCTCGCCGCGCTCCCGATCGACAAAGTCGAGCCGACGCCGTATCAGCGGGATCTCTCCGAGACGCACGTCGCGCGCGTGGCGAAAGCGATCGATCAGTTGGATCGCTATCTCGACCCCGTGATCGCCGTGCCCGGACCGAACGGCACGTACTGGTCGCCGAACGGCTACCACAGGCTGGGCGCGATGCGACAGCTTGGCGCGAAGTCGATCATCGCCATCGTGGTTCCGGAGCCGGAGGTCGCGCACCGGATTCTGATTCTCAACACGGAGAAGGCGCACAACCTTCGGGAGCGCGCGCTCGAGGTGGCGCGGCTCGCCGAAGGGCTGGCGAGTCTCGACGACCGCCCCGAGAAGGAATTCGTCACGGAGTTCGAGGAGCCCGCGCTGTTGACGCTCGGCTTCTGCTACATGGAGAACGGCCGGTTCTCCGGCGGCGCGTATCATCCGATTCTCAAGCGCTGCGACAAGTTTCTTTCGTCCAAGCTGTCCACCGCGCTCGAGACACGGAAAGCGCGCGCGGCCAAGCTGCTCGAGCTGAACGAGCTGGTGAACCAGGCGGTGGCGAACCTCAAGAGCAAAGGACTCGAGAGCCCATATCTCAAGGCGTTCGTCGTCGCCCGAATCAATCCGCTCCGCTTTCAGCGCAAGCCGACCGCCGACTTCGACGAGACGATCGACAAAATGTTGGGGAGCGCGCGGCGCTTCGACCCTGGCAAGATCAAAGCGGACCAAGTCGCGCGCACCGGCGGCGCTCCGTCGACGGAGGAGTGACGACGTCGAGTCTCGTCCAGCCGCGCGTGCCGTTGCTGTCCGGTCCCACGCCGGTGCAAGAGGTTCCTCGCCTGCGCGCCGCTCTTGGCGGGGGACCGACGCTGCTCGTGAAGCGCGACGACGCGATTCCGTTCGGCTTCGGCGGCAACAAAGTGCGGAAGCTGGAGTTCGTGCTCGCCGAAGCTGTGGCGCGTGGGGCGGACACGCTGGTGACGGTCGGCGGCGTGCAATCGAATCACGCCCGCGCGACGGCCGCCGCGGCGGCGTCGCTGGGACTCCAGTGCGTGCTGATCCTCAACGGCCTGCCGCCGGCTCACCCGACCGCGAACGCCCTGCTCGATCGTCTGCTCGGCGCCGAGATCGAGTACATCGAGTCGAGGGCCGCGCGAACAGGGGCCAGCGAGCGCGTGATGCGTCGGCTGCGCGCCGAAGGACGCCGCCCGTTCTTCGTGCCGCTGGGCGCGTCGACGGTGGTCGGCGCCCTGGGCTTCGTCGCGGCGATCGAGGAACTGCTCGAGCAGGGCGTGCTACCGGACGTGATCGTGCACGCGGGGTCGTCCGGTGGAACACAGGCCGGGCTCGTCGCGGGAGTCGCGCGCTACCGCCTTCACACGCGCGTCATCGCCGTGAGCGCCGACGATTCGGCCGACGCGATCCGATCCGGCGTGCGCGGGATCGTGCGCGGGATTGGAGGACTCGAATCGTTCGACGGTGAGATCGAGGTCGACGATTCGTGGGTCGGCGACGGCTACGGAATTCCAACGAACGCGTCGCGCGAAGCGCAGTCACTTGCCGCGCGGACCGAAGCGCTGTTCGTCGACCACACGTACACGGCGAAAGCGCTCGGCGCGCTGATTTCCTACGTGCGCGACGAGCGCTTCACTCCGGATCAAACGATTCTCTTCTGGCACACCGGCGGTCAGGTGGGGCTCTTCGCGTAGCCGCGCGACAGCTGGACGGCTCGACAGCTGGAGAGGAGAAACCTCACGGTTCGGCTGTCTAGCTGTCTAGCTGTCTAGCTGTCTAGCTGTCTAGCTGTCTAGCTCTGTTACCGGTGCGTGCGCTCGATCCATGCCCCCGTCTTGTCGCGGGCGACCATGTACACGACGCCGCCCTTGCCGAAGCCGACGATCGTTCGGCCGGCGGGGATCTGAACGCGGTCGACGAGCGCGCCCTGGCTGTTGATCACGTCGTAGATCAAGCCGCCGATCGCGCCCGCGCGCGTCGCGCTCGTCCGAACCCAGACGTTCCCATCCTCGTCGGCGCGAGCGGCGCCCTGAGTGAACGCCGGGCGATAGTCCGGCAGCTCGCTCGCGCTCACGAACGACTGCTGCATGCCCCCGCCAACGCTCGCGATCTTGCTTCCGACTCCACCGCCATCGGGGCCGGTGGTCTGAAAACTCATAACGACCATCCCGCCGGGTCCGCCGCCCGGGCCGCCGCCACGCGCGCCGCCCGCCATGACGGCGTTTCCGTCAGCGGGACCGGCCGCACGCATTTTCTCCTGCGCGGCCTTGGCCGAGTCGATGACGGCGACCTTGTCTTCGTCGCTCAGGCGCTGCCAGTCGAAAGGGACCTTCGCCGCCGACGCGAGGGTTCCGTCGGCCTTGAGGATGTCCACGTGATAGTCCTGGCCGCGCACGATGGCGATCGAACCGTTCGACAGTACCGCCCAGTCGTCGACGATCGGCATGGGATTCAGCTCGTTCGTCGCCGTCATCCCTTTGTCCGTCTGGACGACGTTCATCTTCGTCTTGGGAATCTTGTAATACGCGGCGGTGTCGACTTTGCGCGTAGCGAGATCCACGCGGACAATGGCCGTCGAATCAGGGAAGTCCGGCATCATGAAGCCGCCGCCCCCGCCGCCCCCGCCGCCGGGCCCTCTGCCGCCCTGCTGAGTGATGCGCAGACCGCCACTCCGATAGACGAGGCGCCCGCCGGCATCGACGCCGGGCGTGCCAAGGAGGTTGTTGCCAAGGCTGGCCGCGTCCTGCGACCGAGGTACCGACGCGACGCGCGCGATCTTTCCATTGGGGTCGATGACGAACATCGACAATCCCGCCGGATCGACGAAGAGCGTCGAGTCCGCGACGTAGCGGATGAGTCCACCGCCGCGGGTTCCGTACGAGTTGAGCTGACCGCTCGTCGAGTCGGCAAGCACGAACGCGTTGGCGAGCCCGGGATCCAGGATGGTGAGCTGCCGAGACTGGACGTCGTTGACGAGCAGACGGCCGCCCGCCAACTGGCGCACCGCCGCGACCATCGCGAACTC
Source organism: uncultured Gemmatimonadaceae bacterium (assembly GCA_963736315.1). Taxonomy (GTDB): domain Bacteria; phylum Gemmatimonadota; class Gemmatimonadetes; order Gemmatimonadales; family Gemmatimonadaceae; genus JAQBQB01. The sequence goes on from CAVTOB010000003.1 coordinate 2,761,215, forward strand.
CGGTTTCGACGACGCGTCGGGAGCGTTGATGAGGCGGACGGTCGGCGTCTGCGCCGCCGCGGCCAACGGGCCGAGCGCGATGAGCGGAAGGATGTGTTTGCGCATGAGAAATGTTGGAATGGACGGAGATCACGGGGGGCCGGACTTGATGATGACCTGCATGCCGCCGCCGCCACCGGCTCCCGCCGGAACGGCGCCGCCGCCGGGGAGCATGATCATTCCGAGCCCGGTGCCAGTCGTGCCGGAGCGGACGGACGCGAGGTAGCGGGTGTCGAGATACGGGCCGACGAACGACGGCAACTTGCGCATCTGTGCGCTGGAAAGGATTCCGCGCACCGTGGGAGCGAGACGGATCAGCGCGTCGACGGACGCTTCACGAGCCGTTTTGTACTTGTCGTAGGCCGCGTCCTGGTCGTAGCGCTCGGGGAGCGCGGCCAGATACTTCACGATGGGCGACCAGATCGAGTCGAGCGAGATCGTGTACTGGCGATTGAGCACCGCGATGCTGTCGGCCTGAGCCCCGTCGAGCTCCAGCGTGTCGGCCTGGCGAAGGATCTGGGCCATCGGATTCATGACGCCGCCGGAACCGTAGAACGCGCGGAGCAAAGGTTCCGGCGCCTTCGTGCCCTGCGTCGTGCGCCCTCGATCGAGGAGCTGCGTGAGATCCTGGCGCTCGCGAGCCGGACCCACGTCCACGCGCAGCAGCGCCGTGAGCGTGACCGGCGCGCGAATCGCCGATTGCGACAGCGCCGTCGCGCCGAACCGGGGATTCACGTCGTACTTGTACGTCTTCGTGACCGGGTCGAATCCGCGGACAAAGAGAAGCTGCGACGTGGGAATGAACGGCTGCCCCCATCCGTGGAGATGGTCCTCGCCGTGCATGATCACGTCGGCCGCGGCGAGGGGATTGGCGATCTGGAACGAGATGTTGGCGCGCTGCGGCATCCGCACCTTCACCGGGTTGAACGAGAAGGTGAGAAACGCCGTCGACGTCCAGGGCCCCTGACAAGAGTTGCGCGCGGCGACCTTGTTGATCTGGCTCTCGAGGCAGTCGCGCGCCGAGCGCGAGCCGGTTGCAAAGAGCTTCTGCATCCCAGCGGCGAGCGCCGAGTCGGCGGTCTTGGCCGGGTCGAAGACGAACGCGCGGTCGTTCGAGTAGCCGTCGCCATTGATGTCGCCGCTGACGAGCGGCGAGTAAGGCGTTCCCGACCGGAACGACCCGTTCCACGACAGTCGGATCAAGTCGAACGCGTTGTAAGTCAGGCCGTAGACGATCTGGTGGCGCGAGTCGAAGCTCGAGCGCGCCCACGACGCGTCGAGGGGGTTGCCATCGGTGCTGGAGAAGCCGCGCAAGCGCTCGCGCGCGTTGGCGTAGACGTACGACAGGCTCCACGAGTAGTTGGAGTTGAACGCCGCGGGGCGGACCTGGAACGTGAGCTGCCGCGCTTCCGACTGCATGTCGGAGCGAAGCTCGCTCACGTGCGTGAATGTCGAATTCACTCGCGATTCACCCGGGGCGATGCCGCCGGTCGTCGGCACGATGTTGGACACGCGCGCGTAGACCGGGCGCCCGCCCTCGCCGGCGAGGGCGAATTGTTCTACCGGGTTGAAGTTCATGTCGAACGTGCTCGGCTGGTCGAGGTTCAGCGAGTACGTCGCGTCGACGGAGGAGAAGAAGAGATTGTCGAGAATCGAGCCGTTCCACTGAAGGTTCGAGCGCAACGCTCGCGGCGCGGAGTACTTCTTGTCGAACACGGCGACGTTCGGCGCCGTGCTGGCGAACGCGGAGCCCGTCGTTCCGTCGGCGCATTGCGTGGGAATCGATCCGAGGCTCGCCGCGTACGCGGCCCAGTCCGGCGTGGGCGTCGCGACGCCGACGCAGAAGAGCTGTTGCACGGCGGACGGAAGCCCGGTGTTGTCGAGCGCGGCGCCGATGGTCTGCGCGTTGGGCGTGCTCTGGAACAAGCCGATGCCGCCGCGGATCACCGCGCGAGGCCCGCGAACCGCGCCCTGGAACGCGGAGATTTGCGGTCCGGTCCCGTACGTCCAGGAGAAGCCGACGCGCGGGCTCGCGTAGATCTTGTTCGGCACGTAGTCGTTGCGAAGGCCGAAGGCCTGCTCGACGGCGGGATTGAACTCCGGCGTGTTCGCGAAGCGATTGCCGTCCAGGCGCAGGCCGTATTGAATCTGGAAATCGTCCGTCGGCCGGTAGGAATCTCCCAACGACGTACCGAGCACGTACTGGCCGTCGCTCCGCGCGCGCGGCGTCAGTTGCCGGGTGAACGCCGTCGGCAGGCCGTTGGCGAGGTCGCCGAGCGAATTGAAGCTGAACGTTCCAAGCTCGTTGGTGCTGAGATCCTGCGTGTACTGATCGTGGCGCAGCTCGGTCGTGAGCTTGAGCCGATGCTTGTTGTTCTCGCTGAACCACGACAGCGTATTCATCGCCTGCGCCGTCGTCGTGGTCATGTTGATGTTCATCGCCGGGTTGCCGCCGAACGCGAGGTTCTGCACGCCCGACGTGCCGTCGGCGAAGCTCGAATTCACGCGCACCGATCCGTTCGGCAGGTCGATGAACGGATTGCCGTAGAACCGCATCCGATTGACGCCGACCTGCGTCTCACTCAGTACGCCGAAGCCGTAATAGCCGGAGTGCTTGGCCTGGACGCCGCCATACCAGTTCACCCGCTCGCCGCCGTGCGACGGCAGCTCTGTGCTCGACAACCCCGACGGATCCTGGCGATTCCACGATCCGTTGAACGTGATGTTCACGGCCTGACCCGTCGTGGATGACGGCGGCGCCCAATCCAGAGTCCCGAAGAGCAAGGCGTTGTCGCTGAGGCGCGCGCCCGGGATTCCACCGATGCTCGGCGGAACGTTGTCCCGTCCGAGAATACTGAGGAGGTTCTGAACAGAATCCTCGGAAACGCCGACTGCGCGGAGTCCGAGTGCGTCGGTGTTGAGGAGGCTTTGCAGATCCGACGATCGGCGTCCCGCTTGATACGCGACCGAGAAGAAGGACTTGTCCGTCTGGAGCGGGCCGGAGAACAGCCCACCCGCCGAGAGGTTGTGGTATTGCTGGCCGAGCTGGCGTCCGGCGGGATCGGTCCACTGCATCTGCGGGGCGTCGAAGTTGAAGCTCGACGTTCGAATCACGTAGTTCGACCCCGGCCGCGACCGGACGTTGAGCAACCCGCCGCTGAAGTTTCCGCGGGAAACGTCGTACGGCGACGTGGCAAGCGACGTCGAGACGTTCGCGTCGCGCGGCAGATTCGAACCGCCGAAGTTCATTCCATTGAGCGTCGTGGCGTTCTGGTCGGGCGACAGGCCGAGCACCGAGAAGCCGTTGGGGTTTCCGTCGGCGCCGGGGATCAACTGCACCCCGGGGAGCGAGGCGGCGAGCGCCGCGAGGTCGCCCAGCTGGTCCGCGGAGACGTTGGCCGCCGACGCCGAGCGCTCGCTCCCGCTGATGTCGGGGACGTCGCTGCGTCCTACGCGCTGGCGGTCGGCCTTGACCTCGACGGCGTCGAGCCGCTCGGCGACCCGTTGGAGCTTGGCATCGGCGACGAGGATCTCCTGGTCGCCGGTGCGCTTGATCTCGAACCGGCGCCCGGCGAAGCCGAGTGCGGCGACGTTCACGAAGTAGTCGCCTTCATCCCCCGGGAAGGTGACCGTGTAGCGGCCGTTCTTGTCGGTTCGCGCCGTTCGGGTGACGTTGCCGGTCAGCGAAGTGACGGTGATCGTCGCGCGTTCGACGGGAAGGCTGTCGGGGCCGATGATGCGGCCCCGGATCACGTCCGTCTGCGCGGCGGCGGACGGAGAATGAAGCGCGATCGCACCAACGACCGACAGCGCGACGAGGATGCTGCGGCGGAGACTCACGGCGAAACTCGGGCTGAAAAAGTAGGTGGTGGGGACAGCCTGGCGAATTCCAGCGTCAGCCGGCACAGCATCCTTCTCCGGCTCGTGGGCTTAGTCTCGCAGGAGTGGGTGGAGGGTTTACCCGCGCAGGGTTACGCTGTACTTGCGCCGAGGAAGTTAGGGGCGGACACAGGCGCGTGTCGGCCTAAGGACGCCTACCATAGGTTTGGCCGCTCCATGAACCCGCCTTCCGCCGCCCCGGCGACCCTGACGACGGAATCGCCGCGCCGCCGGATGCCGCACGCGGTCGTTCTGATGCTCGCCATCATCGTAGCCGCGGCGGCGCTGACGTGGGTGACACCGTCGGGTGAGTTTTCGCGCACACCCGCCGGGCTCGTCGTGCCGGGTTCCTATCGCGCCGTCCCCAAGGACTACACGGCTGCGCTCTCGATCCGCTCGCCGAAGGCCGTCGGCATGGCGACGCCCGCCAAACCGGTTGCGATCGTCAGCTCGATACCGGCCGGCATGATCCGGTCCGCGGCGCTCATCGTCATGATCTTGTTCATCGGCGGGATGTTCGGCGTGCTGCAGGACACCGGCGCGCTCGAAGCGGGGATCGAACGGCTTCTCGCCCTGACGCACGGCAATCCCGTCGTGGTCGTCTCCATTCTGATGGTCGCCCTCGCCGCGGGGAGCACATTCCTCGGGCTCATCTCCGAGTACCTGGTCGTCATCCCGATGTCGCTCGTGTTGGCGCAGCGCCTCGGATACGACGCGCTATTCGGAACCGCGCTCGTCACGATCGCCGCGAAGATCGGCTATCTGACTTCGGTGACCAATCCGCTCGCGCTCGCCGTGGCGCAGCCGCTCGTCGGCGTTCCGGTGTTCAGCGGAGCGGCATTTCGGGCGGTGTTGTTCGCGCTGTTCCTGCCGATCGGCATCTGGTACCTGTTCTCGCGGACACGACGTGAGCGCCTGTCCGCGGCGGCGGATTCGTTCGCGACGGGGCAGGTCGCGCTGACCGCTCGGCACCGCGTGGTGCTCGTCGTCTTGCTGGCCGCGGTCGGCGCGATGGTCTTCGGCGTGAAGAGCCTCGGCTGGGGCAGCCCGGAACTCGCTGCAATGTACGTGGCGCTGGCGATCGCCATGGCGATCGCGGGCGGAGTGTCGTCTCGCGCGGCGTCGCAGGCGTTCATTCGCGGGATGCAGGGGATGGTGCTCGCGGCGCTGCTCGTCGGTCTCGCGGCGGCCGTCGAGGTGATTCTACGCGACGGAATGGTGCTCGACACGATCGTCGAGTTCCTGACCCGCGCGGTGCGAAACCAACCGCCGGCGATCGTCGCGAATCTGATGATGCTGATCCAGATGGTGATCGACGTGTTCATTCCGTCGACGTCCGGAAAGGCGGCCGTCACGATGCCGATCCTCGGTCCGATCGGGCAGCTGGCCGGGGTGTCGGGACAGGTCACCGTGCTGGCGTTTCTCTTCGGCAACGGTCTCATGAACACGCTGACGCCGACTTCAGGGATGCTCCTCGCTTATCTCGCGACCGGGCAGGTCTCGTACGGGCGCTGGATCCGGTTCATCCTTCCGCTCGCGCTGGTGCTACTCGGACTTTGCGCGGCGTCGCTCGCTGCCGCGGTCTTCTTGCGGGTCTGATGGAGGCGTTCTCCGTTTTTCCGTCGATCGGAGCGGCGCGCCTCGTCTACGACTCCCCTCACAGCGGGCGATTCTATCCGCTGGACTTCGCCGAGGGCGCACCTCGAGCGCAGCTGAGGCGCGGGGAAGACGCGTACGTCGACCGGCTGCTCGCCGGAGCGCCGAACCATGGGGCGACCGTGCTCGCGGCGACGTATCCGCGCTGTTACATCGACGTGAACCGCGGCGAGCTGGACATCGATCCGTCGCTGCTCGCCGAACCGTGGCCCGGTGAGCTGGCGCCGACGGAGAAGTCCGCCCGGGGACTCGGCCTGATTCGGCGGTTCGTCGTGCCCGGAGTCGAAGCGCAGCGGAGGCCCCTGACGATCGCGGAGGTTCGAAGTCGAATCGAATTGGCGTATCGACCCTATCACGCGCGTCTGGACGAACTCGTGGACGAAGTACTACGCGAGCGAGGAATCGTTTGGCACGTCAACTGGCACTCGATGAAATCGCGCGGCAACACGATGACCCCGGATGGTCCGACCGCTGTGCGTCCCGACTTCGTGGTCTCGGACGGGCGGGGGACGAGCGCGGCGCCGCACGTCACCGCGCTCGTGATCGAGACGCTGGCATCGTTCGGGTACCGCGTTGCACTGAACGACCCGTACGTCGGGGGAATGATCGTGCAGCGAATGGGCAGACCGGCGCGCGGCGTCCACAGTATCCAAGTCGAGATCAACCGCGCATTGTATCTCGACGAAGTAGGCGTCATGTTGACGGCCGGCTTTTCGCGGCTCGCGGCCGAGATCGACGCGTTGACGCGTCGTCTGGCCGAGGCGGTCGGGACGGAAGCGAGGTAGCCAAGACGACGGGGGGCTCGTGAGATCGCTCGACGAACTGTTCGACGCATCGCGCGGCGGCGATCGCGAGGCGGCGTCGCGCGTGTTGGCGCGGTCACCGGAGTTGGCGCGCGTCACCGGCCCGCATCCGATCTGGGGCGGAGAGCCGACGGCGCTCCACGTCGCCGTCGAGAACGGGCGGGCCGACGTCGCCGCGCTTCTGCTCGAGGCCGGGGCCGACCCGAATCACCCGAGCGACATGTACGACGGGTGGACGCCGATGCTCATCGCGGCCGGTCGAGAATCGCGCGAGCTCGTCGACCTCCTTCGCGCGCACGGCGCGCACGTCGACGCGTGGGAGGCGGCCGCGCTCGGCGATCTCGCGAGGCTTTCCGAGATCGTCGAACACAGGCCGGCCGTCGTCCGCGAGCGCCGCGCGAACCAGGCGCCGCCGCTGCACTTCGCCGCGACCGTGGACGTCGCGCGGCTGCTCGTTCGTCACGGCGCCGAGCTCGACGCCCTCGACAAGTACGGCGCGACGGCCGGGCGCTCGGCCGCGTACGGCCGCCGCACTCGGCGTCCTGTTGCGAGATTCCTCATGGAGGCGAGCGGCGAGTCCGATGCGTGGCTGCTCGCCGCCGTCGATGACGTCGACGGATTGCAGGCGCTCGCCGAGGGCGGCGCCGACATCCTCACCGCGCGCCGTGGGGGGTTGAATCCGGCGAGCGGATTCGGCGAGACGCCGTTGCACACGGCCGCCGCGCTCGCCAATCTCGCGACGGTGGGCTTTCTGATCGCGCGCGGCGCGGACGTCGACATTTCGTCCGGACCGAAAGGCGATCGCCCGCTCCACTACGCCGCCAAGCGCAACGCGCGCGACGTGGTCGACGCGCTGGTGGCGGCCGGGGCCAACCCGCACCTCAAGGACGCCGACCACGAGGCGACTCCCGCCGATTGGGCGCGCTTCGCCGGCCATTTCGCCTTGGCCACGTACTTAGAGGACTTAGAAGTGATCTAACTCACTTAGAAGACTCAAAAGCCGCCTGAGCGTCAGGGTGTTGCGAACGCCTGTGCCGCTCGTCACAGAGGGTGTGTGCCGGCCGCCCTAGGTGTTCAACCGCCTCCTAGGACACCTTTCGTGGGGCCGCGCGATGGTCGCGCGACCGTTCAACCCGTGACTCTCATGCGCAACCGTCTTCTCGTTTCCTCGCTCGCTCTTCTCTCCCTCGCCTGCACGAACACGCAGGAGCGCCAGCGGGCCGACAGCTCTCTGGCTCTCGTGTCCCAGCAGCGCGCGCTCCTCGGCAAGCTCTCGGCGGAGCGCGACTCGGTGTCGCAGACGCTCGCCGACGCGAACCTCTTCATCGGCCGGATCGACAGCTCGATCTCGCGCGTGAAGGGCCTCGGTCCGAGCTCGCGCAAGAAAGCGTCCGAGAGCGGCATCGAGGATCAGCTTCGCGCTCGCAAGGACATGCTCCGCCGCGTCGACGCGCTCGTCGAGCGCGCGCGGTCCACGGCGCGGCAGGTCACTGAGCTCAAGAATCAGCACGAGCAACTGCTCGCGACGAACGGCAAGCTCACCGACGAGAACCGCGCGCTCAAGGACTCGATCGCGGCCGACGTGAGGCACATCGCCGAATTGATGACGAGCGTCGATCAGCAGGCGCAGACGATCGTGCTGCTTCAGGGCCGCATCGACGAGTTGGGCAAGGAGCTCGAGACCGTCCGCAGCGAGTCGGCCAAGGCCTACTATGTGGTCGGCACGGAAGACGAGCTTCTTCAGAAGGGCGTGATCACCCGGGAAGGCGGCGCCAATCTCCTGGTGCACCGCTTCGGCCGCACGTTGGTTCCCGCGCGCGACCTTACACCGGCGGAGTTCACGGCGATCGACACGCGCGCCGTGCACACGATCGCGCTTCCGGACTCGACGCGGGAATATCAGATCGTGTCGCGGCAGAGCCTCGACGACGCGAAAGTCGCCGCGCGCGACGGCGCGAAGTTCCACGGCCCGCTCCAGATCGCGGAAGCCGACAAGTTCTGGGCGACATCGAAATACCTGATCATCGTCCAGCGCTAGAACGCTCCTACCACATCGAGCTCGCCTCGGCATCGACTGCCGAGGCGAGTTCGTTTGTACGGCACACCCCCTGCGAAAACCGGCCGAAGCGGCGCGGCGACGCCGCGTCGAGCGACGCTTGCGCGCCGGCCCCAACAGTGAGGAAACGCCATGGCCCAGAACGACCAGGACTTCGAGTGCCGTCAATGCGGCGCACATTTCGACTCGCGTGATCAGCTCGACCGCCACACCCGTCAGCAGCACACCGCGCAAGCCGGATCATCGCAGTCCGGATCGTCGTCCGATTCCGGACGCCGGCAGGATGGCCAGCAGGGCTTCGACGACGACAGCGATCTGAACAACTAGGTTCGCCGCCGCCGCGTCGCAGCGACGCGGGCGGCGCCGACAATCATTTTCGCGCTGGGCGCGAGGCTTTCGAGCCTCGTCGCCCAGCGCGTTTTTTTGGGTGCCCTACGGAGTTGCCGGGTTGCGCGGGCGTGGTGCGGGGACAACTGGACTCGCACCGTGCACGCTGCCAACATAGGGTCTGCCGCCCGCGTAACGGTTCTGTCCGAAGCCGGGCCGTAAGTCGTTTCCCCCCTTTCCGAGCAACACCCCGCCGTGTCGTCACCCACCAAGCAACAGACCCGCCGCGCCTCGTACACCGGCCCCGCCCGTGGCTCCGCAGCGGCCGGATCGAGCGCGTCACCGGTCACCAATCGCCTGCTCCCATTGGTCGTCCTTCTTTTCATTGGAAGCGGCTGCGCGGCGCTGATTTACGAGATCGTCTGGTTCCAGCTCCTGAGTCTCATCATCGGATCGTCCGCGGTCTCGCTCGGGGTGCTGCTCGGCACGTTCATGGGCGGCATGTGCATCGGCAGCCTCTACCTCTCTCGCTTCGTGTCGCGCCGCCAACATCCGCTCCGCGTTTACGCGTTGCTGGAGTTGGGGATCGCCGGCTTCGGACTGCTCGTGTTGTGGGGACTGCCGTACGCCGGCGGCTTGTATTTCGCGATCGCGCTGCACGGCACGGCTGATCTGCTGGTCCGCGGCCTCTTCTGCGCGCTGTGCCTCTTGCCGCCGACGCTTCTCATGGGCGCGACGCTTCCGGCGATCGCGCGATGGGTCGAAACGACTCCCGAAGGCGTTGCCTGGTTGGGATTCTTCTACGGCGGCAACATCGCCGGCGCGGTGCTCGGCTGTGTGCTCGCCGGCTTCTATCTCCTCCGCGTTCACGACATGGCGGTGGCGACGTACGTCGCCGTGGCGATCGACGTGATCGTCGCGGGGATCAGCATCGCGCTCGCTCGCGCGACCGCCTATCCCGGAGCAGATGACGAGACGGCCGATGTTCCGGAGGCGGGCGCGATTGCTCCTGCGGGCGCGTGGCCAGTGTACGTCGCGATCGGACTGTCGGGCGCGACGGCGCTCGCCGCCGAGGCGGTGTGGACCCGTTTGTTGTCGTTGCTGCTCGGCGCGACGACGTACACGTTCTCATTGATCCTCGCCGCGTTTCTGCTCGGACTGGGTCTCGGAAGTACCGTCGGTTCCGCCATCGCGCGGACGGCGAAACAGCCGCGGCTCGCGTTGGGGGTGTGTCAATTGCTGCTCACCGGCGCGATCGCATGGGCGGCGTACTCGATGACCAAGATTCTTCCGTACTGGCCGGTGAGTCCCGGCCTGGCCGTCGACGCCACGCCGACGTTCCAGATCGATCTGGTTCGGTGCATCTGGTCGGTCTTCCCGGCGGCGGTGCTCTGGGGCGCGAGCTTCCCGCTGGCTCTCGCGGCCGTGGGTCGCGGCGCGAAGGATCCGGCGCGACTCGTCGGCAGCGTGTACGCCGCCAACACGATCGGTGGAATCATCGGCGCGCTGTTCGGCAGTTTGCTGATCATCGCGTGGCTCGGCACGCGGACCTCGCAGCGGCTGTTGATCGCCGTGGCGGCGTTGAGCGCGTTGATCACGCTCGTTCCGGTCGCCGTGGAAGGCGTGTCGAGGCTGACGACGACGCCGCGCCGCACCTGGCTCGGCGTGGCGACGGCGGCGATCGCCGTGCTGTTGATGATGAGCGTGCCGCCCGTGCCGCCGCTACTGGTCGGGTACGGCCGCTGGTTCGCGACGCGACTCGAGAACGCGAACGATTTCATCTACGTCGGCGAAGGGATGACGGCGTCGGTGGCCGTGTCCCAGCTGCCGAATGGTGTGCTGAACTACCACAACGCCGGCAAGGTGCAGGCGTCGAGCGAGCCGCAGGACATGCGGCTGCAACGCATGCTCGGCCACCTGACGACGCTGTTGCCGCCGCATCCCAATTCGGTGCTCGTCATCGGCTGCGGCGCGGGCGTCACCGCGGGCGCCGTGAGCATCGATCCGGCGCTCCAGAGCGAGACGATCGCCGAGATCGAGCCGCTCGTGCCGGCGGTGGTGTCGAAGTATTTCGGCGCGCACAACTACAACGTCATCACGAACCCCAAGGTGCACGTCGAGATCGACGACGCGCGTCACTTCATTCTCACGACGAAACAGAAGTTCGATGCGGTCACGTCCGACCCGCTCGATCCGTGGGTGAAGGGCGCCGCGACGCTCTACACGAAGGAGTTCTTCGACGTCGTGAAGGAGCATCTCAACCCGGGCGGCGTCGTGACGCTGTTCGTGCAGCTCTACGAGAGCAGCCCCGAGGCGGTGAAGAGCGAGGTCGCGACGTTCTTCCAGGCGTTCCCCAACGGGGTGGTGTTCGGCAACACGAACAACGGCGCCGGCTACGACCTCGTGCTCGTCGGACAGATGGGCGCGATGCACATCAACGTCGACGACATCGAGCAGCGACTCCAGAGCCCGCAGTACGCGCAGGTCGCGCAGTCGCTCCACGAGATCGGCATCAACTCGGCGACAGAACTGTTCGCGACGTTCGCCGGGAACGAGCCGATGCTGCGGCCGTGGCTCGCCGATGCGCAGATCAATCACGACCGCAACCTGCGGCTTCAGTTCCTAGCCGGCCTTGGATTGAATCGCTACGACCAAGCGACGATCTACAGTCAGATGCTCCAGTACCGGCGCTTCCCCGACGGTCTGTTCTCGGCGTCGCCGGAGCGGATGGCGCAGATCCGCATGGCGACGGGCGGAGCGGAGTAGGGGACGGCAGGTCTCTGGTCACTGGTCTCTGGTCTCTGGCAGTTACCAGAGACCTGAGACCAGAGACCGGTGACCAGAACGACGGCTTAGCTTCCCGTCGTGCTCTCCACCCCCTCCGATCTCATCCGGCACGGCCAGCCGGAGTTTCGTCGAACCACGCTGGCTCTGTTCGCCGCCGGTTTCGCTACGTTCGCGCTGCTCTACTGCGTGCAGCCGTTGATGCCGGTGTTCGCCCGCGACTTTCACGTGAGCGGCGCCGAGAGCAGTCTGCCGTTGTCGCTCACGACGGGATTTCTTGCGCCGGCGTTGATCGTCGCGGGCACGTTCTCCGAGGCGCGCGGGCGGGTGCCGCTGATGCTCTCCTCGCTGCTCGCGGCCGCGCTTCTCACGATCGCGTGCGCGTTCGCGCCGCGTTGGGGCGTGCTGTTGGCGTTGCGCGCGCTTGCCGGGATTTCCTTTGCCGGACTGCCGGCGATCTCGATGGCCTACCTGAGCGAAGAAGTGCACCCGAACTCGATCGGGTTGGCGATGGGTCTGGCGATCGGCGGCAACGGCCTCGGGGGAATGAGCGGCCGGCTGCTCACGGCGCTCGTCGCGGATTTCTCGTCATGGCGTTGGGCGCTGGCCGTGATCGGGACGCTCGGCGTCGCCGCGACGGTCGTCGCCTGGCGGACGCTTCCGCCCTCGCGCCACTTCAAGCCGCATCCGCTGCGAATCGGCGCGCTGTCGTTCACGTTCTGGGAGCAGCTGCGCGACGCGCGGCTCGTGCCGCTCTACGTCGAGGGCTTCCTGCTCGGCGGCGCCTTCGTGGCGACGTACAACTACGTCACGTATCACCTTCTGGCCGAGCCGTACTCCCTGAGTCACGCCGCCGTGGGATTCATCTTCGTCGTCTACCTGGTCGGGATCGTTGCGTCGGCCTGGATCGGCTCGATCGCCGATCGTGTCGGCCGCCGAGCGATGCTGGCGTCGATGGCCGCGGTGATGCTGGCCGGCATCGTGCTCACGACGCTCCGGCCGCTCGCCCTGGTGATCGCCGGGGTCGCGGTCGTCACGTTCGGATTTTTCGGCGGACACTCTGTGGCGAGCAGTTGGGTCGGACTGCGCGCGACGCACGCGAAGGCGCAGGCGGCTGCGCTCTATTTGTTCTTCTACTATCTCGGATCGAGCGTCGTCGGCTCGACGGGTGGACTGTTTTGGGATCGCTGGCGATGGCCGGGGGTGGCGGCGTTCGTCGCGGCGTTGTCGGTGACATCGTTCGTCGTCGCGGTGGGACTCTCGGGCTCACGGGCGCCGTCGGCGGTCCCCGCGGTCTGATGCGATCGCCCGACGATCTCTGCGCGATGTTCGATCGGCTCGGGTTGGCGTACGAGCGCCACCGCCACGCGCCGGTGCACACGTGCGAGGAAGCCGAGTCCGCGATTCAGGCGAGCGACGCGGTGCAGACCAAGAATCTCTTCCTGCGTGACAAGCGCGGCCGCCGCCATTTTCTGCTCGTCACGACGTGCGCGAAGGCGGTCGACGTCAAGCGATTCGCCGACACCGCCGACGCCGATCACCTGAGCTTCGGCTCGCCGGACCGGCTGATGCGACACCTTGGCGTCGAGCCCGGTTCGGTGACCGTCTTCGGGCTCGTGAACGACGAGGCTCATGGGGTCGAGCTGTTCGTCGATAGGGAGCTATGGCACGTCACGCGGTGGAGGTGCCATCCGCTGATCAACAGCGAGACGATCGTGATGGGACGCGGCGATGTCGAGCGCTTTCTCGAGCAGACCGGCCACGTGCCGCGCGTCGTGAGCGTAGAGACGAGGCCGCTACAGTCCTGAAGGTGACCGGGTGAGGATCGGCGACGAACGATCCTTGCACTTGGTGACCGCGATGACCGTCCCAACCACCACTGGGTCGCAAGGTTTCGATTGGTTCCGCCGGTTCGCGCAGCGCTTCGCGCGTTCGGTCGGGTCGCCGTGGGCGTTCGCCGCGGCGCTGGCGGTCGTGCTCGCTTGGGCCGTCGCCGGTCCGGTCTTCGGCTTCTCCAACGCGTGGCAACTGATCATCAACACCGGAACGACCATCATGACCTTTCTGATGGTGTTCGTGATTCAGAATACGCAGAACCGCGATTCGCAGGTCACGCAGCTCAAGCTTGACGAGTTGATCCGAGCGGTCCGACCGGCGCGGAACGAGCTGGTGAACATGGAGCGGCTCAGCGACGATGAACTGCTCGATCTGCAAAGTCAGTTCGAGGATCTGCGCAAGCGCGCCGAAGCGCACCGTGCGGCGCGCCGCCGCCTGGGCGACCAGGCTCACCGCCGAATCGACGACGCGGCGCCCTATTGAATCGGGTCTCAGCCGCGGGCCCCAGCGCCACGGCAAAACGAAACGGGACCGCGGCGATTCTCAACGCGGTCCCGTTTGGCCATCGGGTGGCCCAGCGTTAGCGATCCTGCGTCGTCGTCACCACTCCCTTGGTCATCGTCCCGTACTTCTCGAACCACCCGCGCACGTACAACTGCGTCCGCAGGAAGTTCGACGGCGTGCTCGACGTCCCGTGATACTCGTTGTTCATCCGGATCATCATCGTCGGCGTGCCGTGCATCTTGAGCGCGCGGTAGAACTCCTCGATCTGCGGAATCGGCGTGCGCAGGTCGAGCACGCCCGTCATCAGCAGCGTCGGCGTCTTCACGTTCCCGACGTACATGATCGGTGAGCGGTCGAGGTACTCCTTCGGGTCCTCCCAGAACGGCTTGGCAAAGTTCCCGTACCAGCCGGCGCCGTCGGTCTCGCCCACGAAGCTGATCCAATCGATCACCGGGCAGAGCGACGCCGCGGCGGCGAAGCGATTCGTGTGGCCGACCGTCCACGCCGTCAACACGCCGCCGCCCGAGCAGCCGTACACGAACATGTTCTTCGTGTCGATGTAGCCGCGGCCCACGACCGTGTCGACGCCGGCCATCAGGTCGTCGAAGTCCTTGCCCGGGTACGCGTTCTTGATCTCGTTGGTGAACTTCTCGCCGTAGCCCGTGCTGCCGCGCGGGTTCGTGTACAGCACGACGTAATCCGTTCGCCGCGTGATCCTGCCGCGCGAAGCTGAACGCGACGTTGTACATCGCCTGCGGACCGCCATGGATGTCGAGGATGAGCGGATACTTCTTCGACGGATCGAAGCCCGCCGGCTTCACGACCCAACCCTGCACCTTCAGCCCATCCTTCGACGTGTACCAGATCTCTTCGGTCTGCGCGAGCGCCTTGCCGGCGAGCACGTCGTCGTTCACCGCGGTGAGCTGGGTGAACGTCGAGGCCGTGCCTGTCTTCGGCACCACGAACGACACGACGTCGTTCGGCTTGGTCGGTGTCGACCGAATGCCGACCGCGACGCCCGTCTTGCCGACCGCGTTCACCGTCAACACCTGCTTGCCGCTCGTGACCGGATGGAACTGCCCGGTCGTCGTCGCGAAGTACAGATTCTTCGACCCCTCGCTCTCGACATTGAAGTACACGCCGGAATTGTCTGGCGCCCACGACACGCCGGAGATCGGCCGGTCGAGATTGCCCGACAACACGTGCGCGCCGGATCCGTCGGCGTTCATCGCCAACAGCTTCGTCTCCGCCCACGCCGAGTGGTCGACCGAATCGGCGGACATGAAGGCGATCATCTTGCCGTCGGGCGAGAAGACCGGATTGCCGTTCGTGCCGTTGCGGTGCGTGATCTGGCGGATCTCGCCCGTCTCGAGATTCGCGGCGTAGATCTGCGACTTGCGGAAGAAACTCTCCGCGTTCGGCTCTCGCAGTCCCGAGAACGCGAGCCATTTCCCGTCGGCCGAGAAGGCCGGTGCGGAATGGTTCCAGTCGCCGTTCGTGATCTGGCGCGGCGTGCCGCCGTCGGCGGGGATCAGGAAGATGTGCCGGTAGGCGTCGTCGTTGAATCCGACGCGGTCCGATCTATAGTTGAGCCGCGTGACGATCTTGGGCGACTCGATCCATTTGGCGCCTTTCGGAGGCGTCGGCATCGCGATGCGCCACGTTTCCTTCACCGGCACGTTCATCGTGAACGCGATCGACTTGCCGTCGGGCGACCACTCGAGGCTCGCGGGACTCTCCGTGAGGTGCGAGATCTGCGTGACCGCGCCCTCGGCGTCCATCCAGCGAACGAAGATCTGTTGCCCGCTCGGCTCACCCTTGGCGACGTAGGCGATGCGCTTTCCGTCCGGCGACCAGTGAACGTCGGATCCTTGCACGAGCGAGCGCTGATGCGTGCCGTCGGCGTTCATGAGCCAGACCGACGATTCCCAGCGGTCGTTCATCTTGTCGACCCACCGGCGCCCGAAGAGGATCTGAGTCCCGTCGGGCGAGAGTTGGGGCGCCTGGACCTCCTCCCAATCGAGGTATTGCTCGAGCGCAATGCGGTTGGAGTGTTGCGGCGCAGCCATCTGCGCGCGCAGCGCGAATGGAACGGTGACGACCGGGATCACGGCGAGGGTGACCGCGGCCAGAGAGCGGAGCACGCGCATCGGGCCTCCTGAAAGGGGCGAGCAGTTCGGATCAATTCTGGACGGCTGCTCCGCCTCCGGGAAGGGGAGTGATCGCCATGGGATCGAAGTGCCCACCGGTTGACCGGTCCACCGGTCCACCCCGTCCAGAGCGAGCTCGGGCATCACGGTAGGCGCTCTCTTTGCGTTCTTGGGGTCGCCCGCTGCGTTGCCAGGCTCGCCCTGAGACGCTATATCGAAACCGATGCGCTCGCTCAGGCGATAGCGACGTGGAACGGCACGACACACTCTCGGCACTTCATCACAGTCAGCACGCGGTCGACACGCTGTTCGGAGCGGCAGCGGCTCGCTCGTTCGACGTGCGTTATTGGGACGGCACGGTCGAGACCGCCCCCAACGGCACTGTGCCGTTCACACTCGTCATCAAGACGCCGTCGGCCCTGCGACAGATGTTGCTGCCGCCGAGCGAGCTCTCGATCGTCGAAGCGTATCTGTCGGGCGTCGTAGACGTAGAAGGAGAGCTCTCGGCCGCCGTGGCCCTCGGCGACGAGATCAAGGGGCGGCTGTCGTCGGTGCGCGCGCTGGTCTCGTTGACGCGCGATTTGCTGGCCCTCCCGAGCCCGAACGGCGACGGGGCCTCCGTTCGTGCGCTGCGCGCAGAGGCGAGAGTGTCGCCGGCCGGCGAGAAGCACGACCCCTCGCGCGATCGCGCGGCGATCAGCTACCACTACGACGTCGGCAACGACTTCTACGAGCTCTGGCTGGACAAGCGAATGGTGTATTCGTGCGCGTATTTCCACCGCGACGACGACACCCTCGACGATGCACAGGAAGCGAAGCTCGATCTGGTGTGCCGCAAGCTGCGACTGGAGCCCGGCGAGCGATTCCTCGACATCGGATGCGGATGGGGCGCGCTCGTCATCCACGCCGCGGCGCACTACGGCGTGAACGCCGTCGGAGTCACCCTCAGCGCGCGGCAGGCGGACCTGGCGACGAAGCGGATCGCGGAGGCGGGGCTCTCGGATCGCTGCCGCCTCGAGCTGCGCGACTATCGCGACGTTGCCGCGATCGGCCCGTTCGACAAGGTCGCGAGCGTCGGCATGGTCGAACACGTCGGCGTGGATCACCTCGGGGAGTACTTCGCGTCGGCGTACGGCGCGCTCGCGCCGGGCGGCCTCTTTCTGAACCACGGAATCGTGAGCGTCCAGGAGGGACGTCCGAGGCGTTGGCGCGACTTGGTGCTGCGTCGCCTCTGGAAGGTGGATGCGTTCATCGACCAGTACGTCTTTCCGGATGGAAAGCTTGGCCCTTTCTACGAGGTGATTCACGCGGCCGAAACCGTCGGCTTCGAGACGCGCGACGTCGAGAGCCTGCGCGAGCACTACGCGCGGACGCTCGGCGAGTGGCTCAAACGGCTCGAGGGGAATCATGACCGCGCGGCGGCGATCGTCGGAGAGACGGAGTTCCGCGTGTGGCGCCTTTACATGACGGCGGCCCGGCGCGGCTTCGAGACCGGCGACCTGAACGTCCTTCAGACCCTGTTGTCGAAACCTTGCCAGGGACGCTCGAACCTGCCGCCGACGCGCGAAGATCTCTTTACCTGAAGGGCCCGGAAGCGAGAGCACGCGAGCGCGATCTGCGCGGCCGCGTCCGGAACCGTTCGTCCGATGCGTGGATAACGAAGAGGGTTCTTCATTCATCGGAGAGGGAAATGGGAAAGGGTAGGATTTTTCTCGCGGCGGTCGCGATGGCGGCGGCATCCGCGTGCGGTGGTGACTCCACGGGCCCCGGAAGCGAAGGGCCACCCGTGGCCAGCAACCAAGTGTCGATCGGCAACGACTTCTTCAACGCGCCCAACATCGTCGTGCCCGCGGGCACGACCGTTACCTGGACGTGGAATTCGGGGGCCGAGGAGCACAACGTCACGTTTTCGGACGCGTCGTCTGGGGACAAGAGCGGCGGAGCGACGTATAGCCGCCAGTTCGCGACCCCGGGAACATTCACCTATCACTGCACGTTACACGCAGGGATGACCGGTTCGGTGCTCGTGCAGTAGCAGCCCCATCGTCGCGAGATGTGAAGTGGGGGAGGGCTCGAGCACCCGTGTCATCAAGCTGGCGCGGGTGTTCGTCATTTCTGGCCGAGTCTCGGGGTGTGGATGAAGATTTTCCGACTGTCGGGGGGGGGCGCGCTCGCAGGCATCGCCCTTCTCAGCGCGCTGCCGATCGCCGCCAATGCCCAGGGAGGCATGGGACGGGGGGGCGGCGGGCGGGGCGGCTTCGGCCGCGGCGCGGGAATTCCGCGCGCGCCTGGGGTCGAAATTCCACAGGTCGTGAATGCGGTCAACCTGCTGGTCGAGCACCGTCAGGATCTGGCGCTGACCGACACCCAGTTCATGCGCGTCATCGCCATCAAGCGGGCGCTCGATTCCACCAACGCGCCGCTCATGCGCAAGCTCGACTCGGTCCAGCGCCTGTTCAAGAACGGCCCGCTGTTCAGCAACGGGAGTCCGGAACGGCGGGACTCACTGACCGAAGCGAATTCCCTGGTGCGAGAGACGGTGGCCGCGGTCCGGGAGAACGATGCGTCGAGCCGCGACCAGGCATATGCGCTGCTGTCGTCGCGGCAGCTCGACTCGGCGCACGGCTTGGAGGCGAAGGCCGAGCAGCAGATCCAGGATGCCGCGGAGAAGAGCCGGGGGCAGGGCCGCGGCGGCCGGCCGCCATCCGGATAGTCCAACGCGCTAGCGCAGGGCCGTCCGGGTAGCGATTTTTGATGCGCTCGCTCCCCCCTCGAACTCGGGACGTCCGCGCATGGCCACGAGGTCGGTCGCGCCCGCCGCAGCGCCCGCGAACAAAGTCATCCTTCGAGTAGTCCTGTACTACATCGCGCTCGCGATCGTCGGAGCGCTGCTAGGGCAGTATTTGCCCCGGACGCACATCATCAGCGACGCATCCATCGCCGCCTTGTACGGCGTGGGCGACGTCGTGCGGACCGGCAAGAACGTCGTCGTTCCCGAGGTCGGACAGGGAACGTTGGCCGCGACAGTCGCGATGGCGATGATCGCCGCGGCCCTGCTCTCGCTGCCGGTCGCGTGGGTATACACGCTCACGCGCTCGAGGCGCGGCTATCAACAATCCGTCGTGCAGCTGATGATCGTGCTGCCCGTGGTCGTCTCGGGCATCGTCGTGCTGGTGAAATACAGCCTCGCGCTGGCGTTCAGTCTCGGTGGCATCGCCGCGGCGGTCAGATTCAGGAACACGTTGGACGACAGCAAGGACGCCGCCTACATCTTCCTGATGATGGGCCTCGGCATCGCCGCCGCCGTGGATCTGCCCGTGGCCGCGGTGATCTCGGTCGTGTTCAACGCCGTCATCTTCCTGCTCTGGATGGCGGACTTCGGCCGCACGCCGGTGGCGCTGGATGGCAAGCTTGCCGAGCGGCGGCTGCAACGCGCGAAGGACCTCGCGCGGACGGGCACCTTCGTGGCGCGCATCGAGGAAGAGGTGTTGAGCGAGATGACCTCCGAGCAGCTCGAGGGCATTGCCCAGCGCGCCTGGCGCCGGGCGCGGGAGCACAGTCCTGAAGGCGAGGAGCGCGGCGGCGACAAAGTCGAATGCCGGATCCGGGTGCGGATCACCGACGCGATGATGGTGCAGCCGGTGCTCGAGGCTCGGCTGGACGACATGGCGAAGAAGTGGGACCTCGCCGCGGTCTCCGAATCCGGTGACGGTATTACGGTGATCGATTACGTGGTACTTCCCAAGAAGAAGAGCGGCCCCGAGGAACTGCTGGCGCTACTGCGACTCGCCGGCGGCAAGCACATGGTCGAGGCCGAACTGCTGTAGAGACCCGCTTTCCTTCTACCTCATCAGCGCGGGAGAATTCGTGATCAAGCATCGACGCGGTCAATGGCGGCTGTGGATGGTGTCCACACTGCTCGGCCTCGGCGCCGGCGTGTGCGCCGTGCAGGCCGCGGCCGGCCAACAACAGCAGGGCTCGGTGAAAAAGCCGAAAGCGGACAAGCCCGACCGCGCCCCTGACGACACGGTCCCTCTCTCGAGGTTCTTCGAGAGCGAGGATCCGCTTCCGATCACGCTGACGCTGAACATCAAGCGCATTCGGGGCGACAAGGACGACACCGCACCCTGGCGCGACGCGACGATCACGTATACGCCGCCCGGCGCGTCGGCGCCGGAAGTGCTGCCGCTCAAGCTCAAGACACACGGGATCTGGCGTCTCAACCACTGCGACTTTCCGCCGATCCGGCTCGATTTCTCCAAGGACAACACGAAGAAGACGATCTTCGCCGGGTTGAACAAGCCGAAGCTCACCAACTTCTGCCGCGACGACGACACGTACGAGCGTTACGTCCTCCAGGAGCTGCAGGCGTACCGGATCTACTGGACGCTGACCCACAACAGCCACGCCGTGCGCGCGCTCAAGGTGACGTACGTGGACAGCGCGAGCGGCAAACCGATGACGACGCGCTACGCGTTCATCCAGGAAGATCCGGCGCGGATGTCGGCTCGCTTGGGAGGCAAGATCCTCGCGATCAAGGGCGCCGGACCCGGCGACACGCAGCCGGGAACGATGGTCGCGATGTCGTTGTTCGAATACCTCATCGGCAACACCGACTGGTCGATCTCCGGGCTGCACAACGTCGAGCTGTTCGCGCGGAACGACGGCAATGATCCATTCCCGATCGCGCGGGATTTCGACTTCGCCGGGCTGGTGAACGCGCGGTACGCGACGGTGGACCCGCGTCTTCCCATCAGGACCGTGCGCAGTCGCCTCTATCGCGGATACTGCGCGCCGAACGAAGAGTATCCCAAGGCGTTCGCGCTGTTCGACGCGAAGAAGGAGGCGATCTACGGGCTCTACCACGACAAGGTCGGCTCGCTCCTGCCGCCGGACCTCGTTACGGAAACGCTCAAATACTTTGACGATTTCTACAAGACCATCGACAACCCCAAGAACGCGAAGTCGGACATCATCGAGGCTTGCGCCGGAAAACGCTGAACATCTCGCTGAGCGGGCGTTGTTCGCCGGGGGGGCGGCGGTGACGGGATGACCGAGTTCCGTTGCGAGCTGTTGTCGGCGGACCAGCTCGGCGTGCTGGCGTCGGGGCCGTTGCCGCCCGGTATCGCCGCCGGCGAGGCGCGCCGGTCGCTCCACCGCGATCTCTACCTCGACACCGCCGACGACTCGCTCCGCCGGCGCGGCGTCACGTGCCGGCTGCGTCTCGACGCGAAGGGCGGGGCGGCCCTCACGCTCCGCATCGCCGGTGGCGAGGCGGGCGGCGGCGAGACCCGCGTCGACGCGCGCGTCGCGGCGGGGGACGTCTCGGCGGCGATGGCCGCCGACACCGCCGTGTCGAAACGCGTGCGCGGCATCGTGGACCCGGCGCTGCTCGAAGTGCGCGTCGACCTCGAGGTCGAACGACTCACGCGTCGCGCGTCGCTGGATTGGTTCCGCCGGCCGCGCCTGAGCGTGCACCTGGATCTCGTCACCGTGCGACGCAACGGAACGTCCGCGCGCTTCTTTCAGATGTGCGCGCACCAATTGCGCGGCGACGAGTCGGATCTGCTCCTGCTCGAGCGCGCTCTCGAGGAGGAGCACGGCGTTCGCCGCTCCGCCGTGCCGACCCACGAACGCGCCGAGCTGGCGATCAAGTGGGCACGATTGGAGGACGTGCCGCGCGGGGCGGCCTATTCCGATCGCTTTCTTCGCGCGCCGATCCCGCTTTCCGGCGTCGACGGGGGGGGGCCCGAGTTCTTCAACGCCGAGCTGAGTCTCCTCGCGTTCCAGCACCGCGTGCTTTCACTCGTCGCGAGCGACGCGACGCCGCTGCGCGAACGGCTCCGTTTTCTCTCGATCGTCGGTGCCAACGTCGACGAGTTTTTCATGGTGCGCATGGCCGGGTTGCTCGCCGCGACGCGCGACGAACCAGCGGAGCGGCGGGACGACGGTCTGTCGCCCGGAGCGGAGGTCGCCGCGGTGTCGGAGGCCGTCGCGTCCATCGCCGCTCGTCAGGCCGATTGCTTCGAGCAGTGCTGTCGGGCGTTGGAATCGTTCGGGGTGCGCGTCGCGACGTGGCAAACGGTGCCCGATGCCGACCGGGCGGTCCTCGCCGATCGGTTTCGCGACGACATCCAGCCGCTTCTCACGCCGTTCGCGATGACTCTCAGCCCCGGGCATCCGCTGCCGCGACTCGGCCATCTCACGCTCTCGATGGCGGTCATCCTGCGCCAACGCGCGGGTGGCCCGCCGCGATTCGCCGAACTGGAGTTGCCGACGTCGCTGCCGCGGTTTCTCACGGTGACCGCGCCGCAGGACGGACGCACCATCGTGCCGATCGAGGAAGTCATTCGCGGCAACCTCGCCGCGTTGTATCCCGACGCGACCGTCGAACATGCGCACGCGTTCCGGGTGACGCGGAGCGCCGAGATCGAGCTCGACGAAGAACACGCCGATGACCTGCTGGACGAAGTCGAGCGGGCGACGACGTCGCGCGGGCAGGGAATAGCGGTGCGGGTGGAGGTCGAGCGTGGGATGCCGGCGATCGTGCGCGCGCTGTTGTTGGAGAACGTACGCCGCGAGCAGGCCGCCGTCGGCGCGCCGCCGTTGCCGGACGTGGACGAGGTCGATGGGCTCCTGGATCTGCGCGGCCTCGTTCATCTCGACCTGCCGCCGCGCGCGAAGGGGTCGTACCCGCCGTTCACCGCCGGCCGGCCGTTCGGCGATGCGGGTGTGTTCGCGACGCTCGGCGCGCGCGACGTGCTCGCGCACCATCCGTTCGACTCCTTCGGCGAAACCGTCGTACGATTTCTCCGCGAGGCCGCGGCCGATCCCGAAGTCGCGGCGATCAAGATCACGTTGTACCGCATCGGGAATCCGTCGGCGATCGCGGACGCCCTCCTCTCGGCGGCGAAGGCGGGGAAATCGGTCACGGTGTTCGTCGAGCTCAAGGCGCGGTTCGACGAGGAGATCAACGTCGGCTGGGCGCGAGCGCTCGAGGCCGCCGGCGGTCACGTCGTGCGCGGCATCGTGGGATTCAAGAACCACGCGAAGGTGGCACTCGTCGTCCGGCGTGAGGGTGGCGCCCTGCGACGGTACGTTCACGTCGGCACCGGGAACTACAACACGCGGTCCGGCGAGCAGTACACGGACCTGAGCCTGTTCACCACGAACGACCGGATCGCGGACGACGTCGCGGACCTGTTCAACGAACTGACGGGCGTCTCGGCGGCGCCGCGCCGCGCCAAGCAGGCGCTGCTCGTCGCGCCGCAGCACCTGCTGCCGGCCATCGTCGAGCAGATCGACCGCGAGGCCGCGCACGCGCGCGCCGGGCGTCCGGCGGGGATCACCGCGAAACTCAACGGCCTTTCAGATCCCGACGTCGTGCGCGCCCTCTACCGCGCATCGAACGACGGCGCGCAAATCGACCTCGTCGTGCGCGGGATCTGCACGCTCCGGCCGGGGATTCCGGCGCGCAGCGAGCGGGTGCGAGTTGTGTCCATCGTCGGCCGTTTCCTCGAGCACTCGCGGATCTATCGGTTCGCGAACGGCGGGTCGCCGCGCTACTTCATCGGCTCGGCCGACCTGCGTCCCCGGAACCTTCGACGGCGCGTCGAGGTGCTCGTGCCAATCGACGACGCGGAACAGCGCCGTCGTCTCGACGAGATCCTCGCGCTGTATCTCGACGACCCCACGGCGTGGGAGCTCCGGTCCGACGGGAGCTACGAACCGCGCGGCGGCGCCGATGGCTCGGCTCAGGAGACGCTGATCGGGAGACAACGACCCGCGACGTGAATTTTTGTGTGACGTTCGCGTCGGGCATCGGGTCGAAGAGGGCGGATCGTCGGATCCCCCTCAACCCGGAGAGCAACTATGCGTTCGCGTCTTTCAGCGTTCCTTGCAGTCGCCGCGCTCGCGTGTCTCACATCCGTCGCCGGTGCTCAGGCCAAACCGGCCACTGTGATGTGCAGTGACGGAACGACTTCCACGGCGACGGGGCGCGGCGCGTGCTCGAGCCACGGCGGCGTGAAGAAGGCGGCGACATCGAAGGCCGAGAGCAAGCCGGCCACCACCGCCGCCAAGCCGAAGACGGCCGCGCCGAAGCCTGCCAAGGCGGCTGACACGACGAAGCCGAAGTCCACGGGCAAGACCGCAGGGAAGACGGCGATGGTGAAGTGCACCGACGGCACGATGAGCAAGGGCGGTCAGGGGGCGTGCTCCAGCCACGGCGGAATCGCGAAGCCGAAGTGAGCTCCTCGGGACACAAACGCCCGCCGGCAGGTAGCGGCGGGCGTTTCGTTTGAGCGTCGCTATCCCTCGAGCTTGTAGATCTCGCGCCGTCCGGAGTCGACGAGGTCGTGGTAGCCTGACATGACCTTCTCGAATTCCTTCTGATCGGCTTCGGACGCCGGCGGCGCGGACATCATCTTCTCGAAAGCGTCGAGGCTCGCCACCTCCATTTCCCCGACGACGGTCCAGTATTGTTCGGCCGAGAGGTCGGTCATGATCCGCATGTTCGGCATGCCCGCGCGTTTGCTGATCGAGTTCATCGCCAGAAGCTTTTCGACCATCGGACGAACTTTGCCCGGCTTGCAGTAGAAGATTTCGCGCACGAGGTACATGAGTCGCCTCCAGCAGTTAGCGTGACGGGTCGGACACACCGAACACACCCGTAGTCTCGCGCGGCGAGGCACGATGCGGCACCCTGCTGCAGCTGAGCTCGTTGGGTTCGCGTTGCATTCATGCGGCGTTCATGTTCGAGACATAGAATTCCAACCGCTCGGACCGGTTCGCACGCCACCTCAGCCTCGCCTTGCGATGAGACTCCTCGCGTATGCCCTCGCGGCCGTCGTTGTACTCTCACCGTCCGAACTGCTCGCCGCCGGCGCGCCGGTCAGCGGACGCGTCGTCGACAACTCCGGCCACCCGGTCGCGGGCGCGCTGGTCGCGCTCGTCGAGCTGCATCGCGCGACGACCACGGATCGCGACGGCGCGTTTCGATTCGGCGACGTGCCTACGGGGCGCTACACGGTTTCGGCGCGACACATCGGGCTGATCTCCACGGCGAAGCCGATTGTCGTCGAAACGTCGCCGGTGACCGTGAGCCTCGTGCTCGACGAGCGCCCCACGCGAATCGAGCCCGTGAACGTGACGGCGCTGCGCGTTCCCGTCGCCGACGGCGACTCCCCGCTTCCAACGAGCGTGCTGTCGTCCGACGAGGTTCACGCGGAAGGCGGTGTCTCGCTGGCGCATTCGATCGCCGACCTCCCCGGCGTCCGTAACGTGAGCACCGGTCAGGAAATCGGGAAGCCGATGATCCGCGGACTCTTCGGGCCGCGAATTCTCGTGCTCACCGACGGCAGCCGGCTGGAGGACTATTCATGGAGCGACGAGGATGGTCCGTCGCTCGACGCGCGCATCGCCGATCGCATCGAGGTGATCCGCGGTCCGGCCAGTGTGCTCTACGGCTCGGAAGCCCTCGGCGGCGTCGTCAACGTGATCCCGGCGCCGCTGTCGTTTTCCAGCGACGGCAGCAGGCAACAGCGAGGGGCGATCGAGGCCTACGGCGGGAGCAACAACATCGAGTTGGGCAGCGCGCTCATGGCGGAGGGCGCCCAGTCGAAGTACGCGTGGCGGGTCATCGGAACCGGCCGCTTCTCGCAGAATTACCAGACGCCAACGGGCGAGGAGCCCAACTCGAGCTTCTGGGCGTTCAATGGTGAGGGCGCGTTCGGTATTCGTGGAGACAGGAGCAACACGACGCTTCGCGCCGCGCATTACGGAGGCGAGTTCCATTTGCTCGAGTCGACGGGCCCGGAAGTCGGCGACCCGAACGGAGGTCCCGTCCGACAGGTGATGGACGACCGCCTCCAGGCCACGAACGACCTTGTCGCGGGCGGCCTCCGCTTCGAGACCAAGGCTCAATTCCAGCGCCATTCGTTGGCGGAGGTTTCTGACGACTGCGTTCCCGTTCCGCCCGCGACGACATGCCAGAAGGTCAAAGATCAGCAGGCGTTCGGTCTCGTGCTCAACACGGGCACCGTCGACGCGATGGTCCATCACGGTGGCGGCGACGGTCTCTCCGGCACGGTCGGAGTGAGCGGCATGTATCAGTCGAGCAGCTCGTCCGGCCCGATCTTCATCGTGCCAAGCGCCACGATCGGATCGGCCGGCGCGTTCGCGCTCGAGCAGTTCACGACGGGTCCCGTCTCGTTCACCGCGGGCGGACGCGCCGACACACGAGGCCTGTCGTCGGATGCACAGTCGGAGATCGGTCGCGCGTCGGATTCTCGAAGCTGGTCGGCCGTGAGCGGCGATGCCGGCGTCATCTTTCACATCACGCCACAGCTTTCGGCTCTCGCGAATGCGGCGACGGGATGGCGCGCGCCGACGCTGTTCGATCTCTACGCCAACGGCCCCAATCTCGCCGAGGCGCGGTTCGAGGTCGGCGATCCGGCGATGGAGACCGAGCGGTCGAAGACGATCGACGGCGGCTTCCGCTGGGCGAGCGATCGCGCGCGCGCCGAGCTCTCCGTCTACAGGAGCGACGTCGACAATTTCATTTTCACGACGCCGACGAGCACGACGCAGAACGGCCTGCAGGTCTTCCGACACACGCAGGCCGACGCGCGTCTCACCGGCGCCGAGCTGTCGCTCGAGGCTCGTGTCACCGACCAACTCGTGTTGCGAGCGAGTCATGACCTGACGAACGGCGACGATCTCGCGGCCGGCGTCCCGCTGCCGCTCATGCCGCCGCAGCGCACGATCCTCGGCGGGGAGATCGACCTTCCAAACGTCGGCGCGCTCCGCGCCGTCCGACTTGGGGGAGACGTCGAGATCAATCAGAAGCAGACCCGGCTCAATCCCGAGGATCTCGCGACGGGCGGCTACGCGCTGCTCAATCTCGACGTGTCGTTCGAGCACTCACTCCGCGGTCAGCCGGGGCGGTTCGACATCCTCGTCCGGAACGCGCTCAATACGACGTACCGCGACTTTCTGAGTCGATTCAAGGGCTTTGCGAACGGCCCCGGAGTCAACCTGATCTTCAAGGTGTCCGCGGGCACGTGGTAGACGCGGTTCGCCGTCCGGCTCCGAAGAACTCGGACGGCGATCGTCGAGCGTCGCGTTAGCGAAGCGCGTCCGTTTTCGTGCTCAGGGCGTGGCCGGCTTCGCGTGCTTCTGCCCGCGCCCTCGTCCGAACTCGCCTCGATGCGACTTCATCTCGGCGACGTTGGCGTCGAACTGCTTCTGCTGGTCCGGCGTGAGGACCGCGCGGACCGCGGCCGAATGCGCCGCGAATTGCTGGTCCATCTTCGTCCGTTGCTCGAGCATCAGCCGGTTCGCCGTCGCGGTGTCGTCCGACTGGCGCGCTTTGCGCATGGCGTCGAACTCGGCGCGTCTCGATCCGCTGTGGGCCGTCATGGAGGCGCGCTCCGATTTCTGAACCTGCTTGAGCTTCGCCTTCTGGGCGTCGGTGAGCGTGATGTTCTTGAGCAGCGCGTGCTCCATCATCCCAGGTCCACCGCGCCCTCCTCGACCGCCCCACTTGTGGGCCGCCGAATCACGAGGGGCCTGCGCATGAACCGCCTGGGCGCCGGCCAACGAAACGGCCAGCGCCGCGAGAATTGAAAAGGTTCTCATGACAACTCCATCCTGTGAAATCATCAAGGAGCGGCGCCAGGACATGAGGCCGGCGGCCAGCCCTCGATTGTCTCTGTGCTCGTACTCGCGGAATCGCGCGAGGGTCCATTCTGCGGCCGAGTCTGCCAGAACTCCCCCACGGCCCCGGCCTTGTAACAGCTCGACCTCGCTTTGCAATCCTTTTGCAAACTAGGATTGATGCCGGTGCTGGACCGGCGCAGGTTCAACGCCCACCCGTGTGCTCACCGATCATGCTCGAGGGGGGAGATTCCAATGGCTGACGACATTTCGACGACCAGCACCACGCGCGGCCGCTACGTTTGGCACGAGCTCATGACGCCGAATACGGATGCGGCGAAGGATTTCTACGGCAAAGTCGTGGGCTGGACCACGACGAAGTACGACGCGAGCGCGATCGACTATTCGATGTTCATCGCGAACGAGCGGCCGGTCGGCGGCCTGATGGAGTTGACGAAGGAAGCGGCCGACATGGGCGCCCCGCCGAGCTGGCTCGCGTACATCGAAGTCCCGAACGTCGACGACACGATCGCGAAGGCGCAGGAGCTCGGCGCCTCGATCATCCTGCCCGCGAACACGGTGGAGAGCGTCGGCCGCTTCGGCATCCTGCGCGACCCGCAGGGCGTCGCGTTCGCCGTCATCACGAGCGCGACCCCGATCGGCGACGAGACCGATCCGCAGCCGCGCGAATTCTCGTGGCACGAGCTCGTGACGACGAACGCCGACGCCGCGCTCGACTTCTACAAGAACCTCTTCGGCTGGGAAGTGAAGGGAAATTTCGACATGGGCGCCGCCGGCCTCTATCAGATGTTCGGCCGCGACCGGTTCACGTACGGCGGCGTGATGAACAAGGCGGGCGACGCGCCGGCCAACCCGTATTGGCTGCACTACGTCGCCGTGGCGGACAGCGCGGATGCGGCCGCCGAGCGAGCGAAGGAAGCGGGCGCCACGCTGCTCTCGGGCCCGATGGAAGTCCCGGGCGGCGATCGTATCGCCGTTCTCACCGATCCGCAGGGCGCTGTTTTCGCGGTGCACTCGAAGCCGGCGAGGTAGACGTCGCGCGGTGACAAGGAGCCCCGGCGCCCGCGAATCCGCGAGCGCCGGGGCTCTTTCGTGAGCGTCGAAGATTCGCCCGCTGGTGTTGTCTCGCGCAGGTGTCGCGTAACTTCGCCGCATGATTCGAGTCGCCATCGCGCAAGCCGAAGTCCAGCCGACGCTCGACGCCGGACTCGCCGCGACCGTTCGGCTGATCGGCGAGGCGCGCACGGCCGGCGCGGGACTCGTCGTGTTTCCGGAGACTTGGTTGCCGGGCTATCCCGCGTGGCTCGACGTCTGCCGCGACGTGGCGATCTGGGATCACGAGCCGGTCAAGCGCGTCTTCCGGCGAATGGCCGAGGAGAGTGTGGTGTTGCCGGGCCCCGTCACCGAAACGCTCGGCGCGGCGGCGAGAGACGCGGGCGTCGTGCTCGTCATCGGAGTCACCGAACGAATCGACTCCGGTCCGTCGCACGGCACGCTGTACAACACGGCGCTCACGTTCGACGCCGACGGCAGGCTGGTGAATCACCACCGCAAACTCGTGCCGACCTACACCGAGCGAATGGTGTGGGGACTTGGCGACGCGGATGGGCTCACGGCCGTCGAGACCAAGGTCGGACGCGTGGGCGCGCTCGTGTGCTGGGAACATTGGATGCCGCTCGCGCGACAGGCGATGCACGATTCCGGCGAGGACATTCACGTCGCACTCTGGCCGACCGTACACGAGATGCTGCAGGTCGCCAGCCGCCACTACGCGTTCGAGGGGCGCTGCTTCGTTCTCGCCGCGGGATCACTGATGCGGGCGTCGGCGCTGCCGCCGGAGCTGGAGCCCCACGCGGGCAAAGTTCGGTCGTCGGGCGATTGGGTGCTTCGCGGCGGCAGCGCGATCATCGGACCGGACGGCCGGTACATCGTCGAGCCGTGCTTCGATCGTCCTGAGCTCATCGTGAGCGACATCGATCTGGGACGCGTGCGCGAAGAGCGAATGACGCTCGACGTGAGCGGACATTATCATCGCCCCGACCTGTTGCGCCTCGAGGTCGAGCGCTCGACGCGTCGCTGACTCCGATCTCACGCACGCACGCGCGCTGGCGACACGGCGTACCCAATCGTAGCTTCCACACGCTTCCCAGACTCGCCTCGAGGCACCCCGCCTGACCGACCTTCGCGAACAACTTCAGGTTTCGCTCGGTAGCGCGTACGCAATCGACCGCGAGCTGGGCGGCGGAGGTATGTCGCGAGTGTTCGTCGCGCGGGACACGGCGCTGCGGCGAGAGATCGTCATCAAGGTCTTGCCACCCGAGCTGATCGCCGGCGTCAACGTGGAGCGCTTCCGCCGCGAAATTCTCGTGGCCGCCGGCCTCCAGCATCCGCACATCGTGCCGGTGCTCGCGTCGGGCGAGATGGACGGCATGCCGTGGTTCACGATGCCATTCGTACAGGGAGAATCCCTCCGCGAGCGCGTATCGCGGGGCGCGCTGCCGCTCAACGACGTCGTGACCACGCTCCGAGAGATCGCCAAGGCGCTCGCGTACGCGCACGAGCGTGGCGTCGTGCACCGCGACATCAAGCCTGACAACGTCCTCATCACCGGCGGCACCGCGGTCGTCACGGATTTCGGCATCGCCAAGGCGCTGTCGGCGTCGCGCACGGACGGCGACGCGCACGCCACGCGCGGCGCGCTGACGCAAGTCGGCACCTCGCTCGGCACGCCGACGTACATGGCGCCCGAACAAGCGGCCGCCGACCCCTCGACGGATGCACGGGCGGATCTCTACTCGTTCGGATGTCTGGCGTACGAGCTCCTCACGGGACGCCCTCCGTTCGTCGGGATGTCGCCGCAGCGGCTCCTCGCCGCGCACATGGGAGAGCGGCCGCAGGATGTCGCGACGCTGCGACGCGACGCGCCGCCGCTCCTCGCCGAGTTGGTGATGGGCTGCCTGGAAAAGGAGCCGGGACAGAGGCCGGCGTCCGCGGCGGACGTCGTCCGCGTGTTGGATCTCATCTCCACGACGAGCGGAAGCTCGACGGCGGCGTCGGCGGTGCTGCTGGGCGGCCGCGTGAGGACGAGTACCGCGCTCGCGGCCTGGGCGGGCATCTTCCTCTCAGTCTGGATTCTTGCCAAGGCGGCAATCGTCGGCATCGGCTTGCCGTCGTGGGTGCTACCCGGCGCCCTCATCATCGCCGGACTCGGGCTGCCCGTCATCGTGTTCACCGCGTTCGTGCAGAGGACGGCGCATCGAGCGCTCACGAAGACGCCGACGCTCACGCCAGGCGGCACGCCGTTTCCCAACTCCACGTTGGCGACGCTCGCGATGAAGGCGAGCCCGCACGTGAGTTGGCGACGCACGATGCGTGGCGGCATGCTGGCGTTCGCCGCGTTCAGTGCAGTCGTCGCCGCGTTCATGCTTCTGCGCTCCCTCGGCGTCGGCCCCGCGGCGTCGCTTCTCGCCGCGGGGCGGCTCTCGGCGCGCGAGCGCTTGCTCGTCACCGACTTCGCCGTGACGAAGGGAGACAGCACGCTCGGCGGCGTCGTCTCCGAGGCGATTCGCGCGAGCCTCGCCCAGTCCAACGCGGTGACGTTGGTAGCCCCTGCCGCGGTCGCCGGAGCTCTTCAGAGAATGCAGATCGCGCCTGGTTTGCGAATCGACTTGGCTCTGGCTCGCGACGTGGCCCAGCGGGAAGGCGCCAAAGCGATCGTCGACGGCGACATCGCGGCGCTCGGCGCCGGGTACGCGATCTCGGTCCGCCTCGTGTCCGCGGACTCCGGCACCGTGCTGACGCGAGTTCAGCAGGTCGCTGCGTCGCCGACGGACCTGATCGCCGCCGCCGACAAGGTCGGCCGCGATCTTCGCGAACGCATCGGGGAATCGCTGCGGTCGGTCCAGAACGCGCCCGCGCTCGACCAGGTAACGACGCCGTCGCTCGAGGCGCTACGCCTCTACTCCGAAGGCGCTCGGGCATACGACCTCGTCGGCGACGTGCCGAGCGCGATCGACAAACTGAAAGCCGCCGTCCGCGTCGATTCCGGTTTCGCGATGGCCTGGCGCAAGCTCGGCATCGCGTACGCCGCAATGGCTGGCGCATACCCGCAGAGCGTCGTCGATTCCGCGCTGACGCACGCGTTCGTTCATCGCGATCGATTGACGCGGCGCGAAAGCGAGCTGACGACGGCGTCGTACTACATGCTCGGACCGGGACACGATCGTTCCCGCGCCGGCGAGGCATACCGGCAACTGCTCGCCTCCGGCGACAGCGACATCGCGTTGAATAACTACGGGATCGTCCTGACCTCGCAGCGCCGCTACGCCGCCGCCGAGTCCGTTTTGACGGCGACGGCCCGCTTTCCGGTAACGGCGCGCAATGGACGGGACAATCTCGTCATCGCGGAAACCGACAGCGGGGACCTCTCGGCGGCGCGCCGGGTGCTGGCCGATGGGATCAAAAAGCCGGACTCGCCGACCGCCGCCGGAAACCTCCTCATCACGCGGATGTTTCTTGACGAAGTCGCTGGAGACATCCCGGCGGTGACCGGCGCTCTGGACTCGCTCGTCGCGCACGGTGACATGTTGACGCGCGGGCAAGCCATGCTGAACCTGCCGCTGGTTTCGGCCCTCCGAGGCCGCCCACGCGAAGCGCTGCAGAGGTTGGCCGCGTTCAACACGTTCGCCACGACGGTTGGCCTTCCACCCCAGGCAATTCAGGAAGCGGAGTTCGTCAGTGCGATGAGCTCCGCCTTCGATCGGCCCGCTGCCGCGGTTGCGCATCTCGATTCGATACTCGCTCTGACCCCGCTCAAATCGTTGTCGCCATCCGACCGGGACTATCTCGGCGTCGCGGAGGTGTACGCGCAAGCGGGTCGTGCCGACAAAGCGAATGCGATTCTCGCTCAGCGAACGGCGGAGGTGCGCGACACGGCCAAGCTGCGTGTCCAGTCGCCAAAGCTGAGCCGTATCCTCGGCGAGATCGAGATCGCCGAAGGGCGACCGGCGGACGCGATCCGCGACCTTTGGAAGGGCGACAGCCTTCCCGACGGTCCGCTCGACGACTGCGACCTGTGCACGTACACGCTCGTCGGCCGGGCATATGACAAGGCGAACCAGCCCGACTCCGCGATCAAGTACTACGAGAAGTCGAGCGCAAGCACGTACGCGTTCCGCCTCGGCAACGACCTGTTCCGGGCGCCGATCGAACGCCGCCTCGGGGAATTGTACGAGGCGAAAGGCAACCGCGACGGGGCCGCGAAGCACTATCACGCGTTCGTCGAATTCTGGAAGAACGCCGAGCCGGAGCTGCAGCCGCAGGTGGCGGAGGTTCGAAAGCGACTCACGAGACTTGCCGACACGGAGCGGCGTTGAAGACGATGACTCATTCGATGGGTTTCAGCCGTTTCGCGGCGCGAGTGGTCGCGGGAGCGATGCTCGCCGCGTGCGCGCCCGCGGGCCGTCGTCCGATCAACCCACGCGCCCAAGCACGACGCGCGCTCGAGATGCCGCCCGCCCCGCCGGCGGCGCCGGCGCGGTGGCGCGGATTGATCGGCGAGTACGACACGCCCGTCGGGATGCGCCTCGTCCTCGAGGAGGGCGGCGATCTGTGGCTCGCGGACACGAACCGCCACGCGCTCCGGCTGATCGAGCGTGGCGCGACGGAGTTCGAGGTCGCTTCGCGGGGAGGGGACGAAGAGCGACTGCTCGGGCGACGCGTGCCGACCATTTCGTTCGTCGTGGATCGTGGCGACCGCGCCCGAGCGTTCGTGGGCGGCGGCGAGCGTTTCCCGCGGCGCGAGATCGAGCCGGCGCCCGGCACGAACCAGCTTCGCGTCACGCCGGTGCGGTCGGTCGAGCAGCTTCGGGTCGAAGCACGCGCCGCCTCACCGCCGCGCGAGTCCGGGGGTTTCAAGAAGCCCGATCTCGTCGAGCTCACGACGCTCGAGCCGGGCATCAAGCTCGAGATCCGTTACGCGACGACGAACAATTTCCTCGGCACCCGCTTCTACGACCAACCGCGCGCGTTCATGCAGCGCCCCGCCGCCGAAGCGGTCGCGCGGGCACATCGCTCACTCGAGCCGCTCGGCTTCGGTCTGCTGATCCACGATGCGTATCGCCCGTGGTACGTGACGAAGATGTTCTGGGATGCCACGCCGGCCGACAAGCGCTGGTTGGTCGCCAATCCCGCGGAGGGTTCGAAACACAATCGCGGCGCCGCGGTCGACCTCACGCTCTATCGACTGTCGACCGGCCGGCCCGTCGACATGCCGAGCACGTATGACGAAAGTACGGACCGAGCGTACGCCGACTACCCGGGCGGAACGTCACTCGAGCGTTGGCACCGTGCGCTGCTCCGCCGGGCGATGGAAGAGCAGGGATTCGCCGTGAATCCCACCGAATGGTGGCACTTCGATTTCAACGGCTGGCAGGACTACGCGATCGGGAACGAGCCGTTCGAGCGAATCAGGTAGACCGGTAGACCGGTAGACCGGCACGGCTGACGGGGACTAGTCGCGCCAGGTTGTGAGCTCGGCCGCTGGTGTTCGGCTTTTCGGCGGCGGGAGGTCGGCCGGAGTTCCGACATTCACGATCGCCACGATCTTCTCGCTGTCTCGGACTCCCGCGGCGGATCGGGCGGCGGCGTCGTCCATCACTCCGCCTGTCTTGATGTGCGTGCCGAGTCCCAGGTCGAGCGCCGCGAGTGACAGGTTGAGCAGCGCCATCATCGCGGCCGCGTAATCCTCCTTGGCGATCTCCGGCTCGTCGCTCTGGACCACGGCGACGGCGATCATCGCGGGCAGCTCGAGGTGCTCCCGGGCCACGGTCTCCTTCAGCGCACGGCCGCTCTCGGGATCCGGCTGCTTGCGCGCCTTGCGCTCACCGAGGGCCATGCCGTAGGCGTGCCGCGCCGCCGGGCCGAGCACGTAGAAACGCCAGGGCTGCGTCAGCCGGTGGTTGGGGGCGAGGGTCGCGACGTCGAGCAGCGTTTCGATCTGCTCGCGGGTCACGGGTTGCGCTGCGAATCGTTTGATCGAGCGTCTGGCTCGAATGGCTTCGATGACGTCCATGGCTCGCAAGGTAACGAGGGTTGATTCCGTCGAACGGTCCGCGTAGCTCTGAGCATCATGAGCGATCAACCGTTATCTCCGCCTGAAGAATCCGTCGTCGACCGCTTCCTCCGCTACGTCCGCGTGGACACGCAATCGCGCGAGGACGCATCGACCACGCCGAGTACGCCCACGCAGTGGACGTTGGCGAAGCTGCTCGCCGAAGAGCTTTCGGCGCTCGGCGCCCGTGACGTGTCGGTGAGCGACCACTGCATGGTCTACGCGACGATCCCGGCGACGGTCCCCGGCGCGCGCGCGAGGTCGACGCCGGTGCTCGGGCTGCTCGCGCACGTCGACACGTCGCCGGCGGTGAGCGGCACGAGCGTGAAACCGATCATCCACAAGAATTACCAGGGTGGCGATATCCGGCTGCCGGGCGATCCGTCGCAGGTGCTCACTGTGGCGCAGAACCCCGCGCTCGCCGACATGATCGGCGACGACATCATCACCACTGACGGCACGACACTGCTCGGATCCGACGACAAGGCCGGCGTCGCCGCGATCATGACGTTGGCGGACACGCTGCTGCAAAATCCGCAGGTCCCGCACGGCACGATCAAAGTCGGCTTCACCGCCGACGAGGAGATCGGCAGCGGCATCGACAAGTTCGATGTCGAGCGCTTTGGGGCGCAGATCGGCTACACCGTCGACGGCGGCGAGCTGGGCGAGATCAGCGACGAGACGTGGAGCGCCCGGCTGGCGACGGTCACGTTCAAGGGGAAGAACACGCACCCCGGCACGGCCAAGGGCGTGATGGTCAACTCGATCTACGCCCTCGGCGACTTCGTGGGACGCATGCCCAAGGACATGCTCCCTGAGACAACCGAGGATCGCGTGGGGTTCGTGCATCCGTATGCCGGCGTCGCCGACGTCGAGCAGTCGAGCATCAAGGTCTTGCTGCGCGACTTCGAGCTCGCGGGTCTCGAGGAGAAGGAGCGCGTGCTGCGGGAGATCGCGATGGAGACCGAGCGCCACTGCGCGGGCGTATCGGTGTCGGTCGACGTGAAGGAGAACTACAAGAACATGAAAGAGGTGCTGAAGACCCGTCCTGAGCTGACGGCCAACGCCCTCGAGGCGGCGCGACGCGCCGGCCTCTCGCCGTTCACCAAACCGATCCGCGGCGGCACGGACGGGTCCAAGCTCACGTTTCGCGGATTGCCGTGCCCGAACATCTTCACCGGCGGCTTCAACTTTCACAGCAAGCTGGAATTCAATTCGCGGCGCGGACTCGAGAAGACCACCGAGACGCTGGTCCACCTCGTCCAATTGTTCGTCGCCGACGGCAAGGCCTAGGATGGCACATGATGTCGTGCTCGTCGTGGATGACGAGCCGCAGATCCGGCGCGTCGTGCGGAACGCCCTCGCGTCCGACTCCACGCGGGTGATCGAAGCGGCGAACGCGCGAGACGCGATCGACCTCGCGGCGGCCGAACGCCCGGCGCTCATCGTCCTCGACCTTGGCCTCCCCGACGCCGGCGGCGTCGAGGTATGCCGCGAGATTCGCGCATGGTCGCAGGCGCCGATCATCGTACTCTCGGCGCGGCACTCGGACCAGGAAAAGGTCGCGCTCCTCGATGCCGGGGCCGACGACTACGTGACCAAGCCGTTCAGCCCCGGCGAGTTGCAGGCGCGCGTCCGCGCGCAGCTGCGGCGGTCCCGCCTCGCGCCGGCCGCCGGAGAGGGGCAGGTGATCACGATCGGCGATCTCGTGATCGATCCTGTCAAGCCGTCGGTCAAGAAATCGGACGCGCCGGTACACCTCACCAAGATCGAGTGGGAGTTGTTGCGAACGCTGCTCAAGCACGCGGGCCGCACGCTCACGCATCAACAACTGTTTCGCGCCGTATGGGGGAATTCGTCGGGCGACATGCAGCAGTACCTGCGCGTCCACGTGCGGAGTCTGAGGCGGAAGCTCGAGACGGACCCCGTTCGGCCGCGATTGATCGTCACCGAACCCGGCGTCGGCTACCGGTTCGAAAACGAGCCGTGAGCGAGCGCGCCGGCCGCGTCGCCGAACAGCCGCGCGACGGCCGCCTCACCGATCGGCCCTGGCTCGAGTGGGTCGCCTGGTTCGCTTTGTTGGCGGTCGTGACCGCATTTCTCGTGTCCGTTCGCCCGCACCTGAACGCCACCTACATCACGCTCGGCTACCTCCTCGTTGTGCAGGGGGGAAGCGCACGGCGCGGACGACCGCTCGGCCTCGCGCTCGCCGCCGTGGCCTTTGTCAGCTTCGATTATTTTTTCCTTCCGCCGTTCGGAACGCTGACGATCCAGGATCCGCTCAACTGGTTCGTGCTGCTGGCGTTCCTCGCGACGGCGGTGTTGTCGGCGCAGTTGCTGTATCGTGCGCAAGCCGAAGCCGCCGATGCGCGGCAGCGCGCCGACGAGATCGACCGTCTCGCGTCGCTCGGCGCAGAGACGCTGAGCACGGCGCGCGCCGAGGACGCGCTTGTGGCAATCGCGTCGGTGATTCGCACCTCGCTCGCGCTCGACGGCTGCGCCGTGTACGCCGCGGATCCGGACTCGCATCAGGTGCGTCTGGCCGCTCAGTCGAGCGGATCCGCCGGCATACAGGCGATCGACGAAAAGCTCGTCGAGTGGTCGGCCCGCGAAGGACGCGGCGCGGCGGAATTCGTCGACGGCACCTCGACCGGCGATGCGCCGGTCGGCCTCATCGTCCAGCACGACGGCGTGCACCCGCCGGTACGCGCGTTCATTCGGCCGCTGCAGGCGCGCGGGCGAACCGTCGGCGTGCTGCGCGTCGCGCGCAACGAGGGCTTGTCGGCGAGCGGCGCGCAAATTCGCGTGCTCGACGCGCTCTCGTACTATGCAGCGCTCGGTCTCGAGCGCGTTCGCCTGGTCGCCGACGCCGAGCGGGCGCAGCTGCTGCAGGAGGCGCACCGTGCCAAGGACGCGGTGCTCGCGTCGGTGTCGCACGACCTGCGCACCCCGCTGACGACGATCAAAGGGTTGGCGCATGAGATCGCGGCCGGGGGCGACGACCGCGCGGACGTCATCGAAGAGGAAGCGGACCGATTGACCCGCTTCGTCGCGCAGATGCTGGATCTCTCGCGCATCACGACCGGCGTCGCCGCGCCCAACATTCAACCGAACGAAGCGGAAGACCTGCTCGGCGCGGCGGCGCAGCAGGTGTCGGGACGGTTGGCCGGTCGAGAGCTTCGAGTCACGACGGACACCAGCGAAGCGTTGTTGTTCGGCTCATTCGACTTTTCGGAAACGCTGCGGGCGATCGTGAATCTGATCGACAACGCGGTGAAGTACTCGCCGCCCGGAACGCCGATCGACCTCTCGGCGACGCTCGAGGGCCCCTGGCTCGTGTTCGCGGTCGCCGACCGCGGGCCTGGAGTTCCGCGCGCCGAGCGCGAACGAGTCTTCGAGGCGTTCTATCGGCGGCCGGGCCCGCGGTCGGGCGCGCCGGACGTGGGCGGCGCCGGACTCGGCCTGTCGATCGCCCGCGGGATCGCCGCGGCGCAGCGGGGCGGCCTGGATTTCGAGGAGCGCCCGGGTGGCGGGAGCATTTTTCGCTTTCGCGTGCCCGCGATTCCGACCTCGACGCTCGAGCGCTTCTCGCAATCTTAACGAGAAGCGGGGCGTTCTTCACGCGGTCTTTATGAGCGCTGTCGTCAATTGATAGTGCTGTGGTATCGCCCGCCCATTCCATGCCTACGCCGCTCGGCCGTCTCAAGCGGGTGCTCTTTGGCAGACCTCTCGCCTCGGACCGACTCGAGCACGAACGGCTGAACAAGCGCACCGCGCTCGCCGTCCTCTCATCCGACGCGATCTCGTCCGTCGCCTACGCGACGGAACAAACGCTCATCGTCCTCGCCATCCTCGGCGCGGCGGCTCTGAACTACGTCGTGCCGATTTCGGCGGTGATCGTCGGGCTGCTCGTGCTCGTCGCGCTGTCGTACCGGCAGACGGTATTCGCGTATCCGGCCGGCGGCGGGTCGTACACCGTCGCGAAGGACAACCTCGGCACGGGGTCCGGCCTCGTCGCCGCGGCGGCGCTGTTGACCGACTACATCCTGACGGTCTCGGTGTCGATCTCGAGCGGCATCGCGGCAATCACGTCGGCGTATCCGCGTCTGGCGCCGCACGCGGTGGCGCTGTGCATCGCGGCGGTGATCGTGCTGGCGTTGGTGAATCTGCGCGGGGTGCGCGAGTCGGGAATCGCGTTCAGTGTGCCGACGTACGTGTTCATCGCGGTGATGCTGGCGCTGATCGGCGTCGGGCTGTTCCGCGTGCTGACTGGAGACGTCGTTCACGCGGTCCGCTCGGCGGCACCCGCGGGCGGAACGTCACCGTTCGTCGGTTTTGGGCTGACGTTTCTGATTCTGCGCGCCTTCGCCGAAGGCTGCGTGGCGATGACCGGGACGGAGGCCATCTCGAACGGGGTGGGCGCGTTCAAGTCGCCAAGCTCGCGGAATGCCTCGATCACGCTCGCCTGGATGGCGGCCATCCTGGCCGCGTTCTTTCTCGGCACCAGCGTCCTGGCTCGCCACTACGCCGTGATGCCGTCGCCGAGCGAAACGCTGCTCTCGCAGTTGGGGCGCGACATCTTCGGCGGGAACGCGCTCTACTACGTGCTGCAGTACGCGACGTTCGCGATCCTCGTGCTGGCGGCGAACACCGCCTTCGCCGATTTCCCGCGGCTGGCGAGCATCCTCGCGCGCGACGGTTACATGCCCCGGCAGTTCGCGGCGCGCGGCGACCGATTGGCGTTCTCCAACGGCATCATCGCGCTCGCGATTGCCGCCGCGCTGCTCATCTGGGCGTTCCACGGCGACACGAGCGCGCTCATTCCGCTGTACGCGATCGGCGTCTTCGTGTGCTTCACCTTGTCGCAGGCAGGCATGGTGGTGCACTGGTGGCACAATCGAGACGACGGCTGGAAACGGCGCGCGACACTCAACGGCGTGGGCGCGGCGGCGACGGCGGTCGTCTCGGTCGTGCAGATCGTGACGAAATTCACGCACGGCGCCTGGATCGTCGTTCTCGTGATTCCGCTCATCATCATCGTGCTCCGCCGTATCCATCAGCACTACGAGCGGTTCAACCGCGAAGTCGCCTACAATGGCCAGGCGCCGCTGATGTTCCTGCACCACACCGTACTGGTGCCCGTGAACGGCATCACGAAGCCGGCGGCCGGCGCGCTCGTCTACGCGACCACGATCTCGGAGGACGTCCGCGCGATCTACGTCGAGGTGGACCCGGATACGTCGGCCGAGCTGCGGCGACGGTGGGACGAGTGGGACATCGGGGTCGAGCTGGTGGTGCTGCCGTCGCCGTACCGGTCCGTGTTGCGGCCGTTGGTCGATTACGTGAACGGGTTGATCGAACGCGGCGAGGGCGACCTGGTCACGCTCGTCGTGCCGGAAATCGTGCCGCGCAGTTGGCTCGGGCATCTGCTGCACAACAAGACCGCCCTTTTCATTCGCACGGCGTTCCTGTTCCGGCCAAACGTCGTCGTCACGGCGGTGCCGTATCTCATTGGACGGGCGGTCCGGCTGCGCGATCGGATCAGCCACGACGAACGGCTCGACGACGAGGACGACAAGATGGTCCCGGCGCCCGCGCAGGCGACGCGCGCCGCGAGCTAGCCACCCGACAATCCTGATCTGACAACTGATTTCTACGAACACTTACGTCATCGTAAGTGCGAGAAAGCGTACGTCCTACGTCATGCGACGTATCGTGCGCCTGGCGGGCCGAGGGTAAAGTCGGAGCGTTGCAAAAACTCCCACCCACCCTCGCTCGGAGATCACCATGTCAGGCTCCATCTTCAGTCGCTCGATCCTCGCGTTCACCTCGATCGTCGTAGTCGGGGCCGCGGCCTGTACGGCCGACCAGACCGTGGCGCCGAACGCCCCATTCGAGAACCTGTCCGACGGACGAGGCGTGTTCCAGCGGTACTTCGCCATCGGCACCAGCGTCAGCGCCGGCGTCCAGAGCGACGGCCTCGTGGCGGCCACCCAGGCCACCTCCTGGCCCGCGCAGCTCGCGGCTGCGGCGGGACGCACGCTCGCGATACCCTACATCGACGGCGCCGGCTGCCGGTCCCCGCTCGTCGGCCCGCTGGTGAATGGAACGCGCATCAGCGGCGAGGGTGCAGGGGATGACCCAGCGAGTCTCAGCTGCTCGGCGCTGCGGAGCGACGTGTTCCTGCCGGTCGACAACGTCGGGCTGAACGGCGCGCGCGCCAACGACGCGCTGTACACCACCCCCGAAAACATCACCGACCAGGGCAACGCCAAGATCTACGGCCGTGTGCTGCAGCCCGGACAGACCCAGATCTCGACGATGATGGCGCGCAATCCAAAGCTCGTGTCGGTCGAGCTCGGGGCGAACGAAATTCTCAACGCGCGCAGCGGCATCGCGATCCCGGGCGGCGACCTCGCCACCGTCGAAGAGTTCGTCGCGAACTACGACAAGGTCCTCGACAGCGTTCAGAAGGTCACGAAGATGGCCGTCGTCGCCGGCCTGATCGACGACCTGGGTCACGCCGCCGCGTTCCGCGCCGGGAGCGAATTGTACAATGACGCAGCGGAGTTCTCGAACTTCAACGTCGTCGTTTCCGACGACTGCCAGGACAACCCGAACCTGATCTTCGTCCCGGTGCGTGTGCCCGTCGCCGTCGCCACTGGTATCGCGATGCTCCAGGCACACGCCGGCTCCTACACCTTCAGCTGCACGGCCGGTGGACCGTTTGACCAGGACTTCGTGCTGACCCCGGCGGAGGTGGCGATCGTGAACGGCGAGATGCACGCGATGACCGCGCACATCCAGGCGGAAGCCGCGCGACGCGGTTTTGCGTACTTCGCCCTCGGTACGCTCTACGATCGCAACGACATCAAGGGCCCCTTCAGCGTGTCGGCCATCATGTTCGCGCCCAAGCCGTACGGCGACTACTTCTCGCTCGACGGGCTCCACCCGAGCGCGCTCGGCCAGACGATTCTCGCCCGCGCCGCGGCGCAGGCGCTGAACGACAGGTACTCGCTGGGAATTCCGCTGCCGTAGCTCGCGCGCGGAGATATCCCGCCGCTGCCCGTCGGTCGAGGGCGAGCGTCCAAGGTCCGGAGTCGTCGCGAAGACGTCCGAACCGAGGCCGATCGCCCTCGATCGAATTTTTTTGAGCCGCGCTCCCGGCCCAGTGTCGCCCGTGGGCGAGCTGGCCGCTGCCGGGACACCACTGGACGAACCGTCAGCAACGCGGGAGATTCGTCGTCTCCTCCTCGGAGCGAAGGGCGATGCCAGGCATCTCGTTGAACCGTTCGGCTCTTGTGATCGCGTCACTCATCGCCGTCACCGTGTCGGGCTGCACGTCGGACCGTCTGGTCGGGCCGCCGGAGCCGACGGGTCAGCCATCGGGGGCGTCGGCCAGCCTGTTCAGCGCGCACAATGCGTTTCAACACTACGTCGCGATCGGCACGAGCATCAGCGCCGGCGTGCAGAGCGACGGCCTCATCTTCGCGACGCAGGTGACCTCGTGGCCCGCGCAGCTCGACGCGTCGGCCGGACGAATCCTGAAGCAGCCCTACATCGGCGGCACGGGATGCGCCTCGCCGGTGGTCACGCCTTTGATCCTCGCGACCCGCCTCAGCGGCGAAAGCGCTTTCACCCCGGCCGCGAATCTGAACTGCTCTCCGCTGCTGCCGGGAGTGACGCGCCCCGTCGACAACGTCTCACTCAACGGCGCGCTCACTCTCGACGCGCTGTCCACAACGCCGCAGAACATCACGGACGCGGGAAACGCGAAGATCTACGGTCGCGTGCTGCAATCCGGCGCGACGCAGATCTCCACGATGCTCGCGGCCAATCCGACGATCGTGTCGGTCGAGCTAGGCTCGAACGAAGTTCTGGGTGCCCTCAGCGGCATCACGCCGGCCGCGGTGCTCTTTCCCTTCGCGACCTGGGCCCCGTTGTACGATCAGGTCCTCACCGCCGTGCAATCGAAGACCAACACCGCCGTCGTCGTCGGCCTGATCGACGACCTCAGACACGTGCCCGCGTTCCGCACGGGAAACGAGTTGTGGGCCGACCGCGTCGAGTTCGCCCTGTTCCACGTGAGCGTGTCGAGCGACTGCCAGGGCAGTACGAACCTGCTCTTCGTCCCGTTTACGGCCGGAGTCGCCGCCGCCGCCGGTCTCTCGGCCGCGCAGCACGGGGCGGGGTTGGTTCCCTTCAGTTGCGCCGCCTCTCCGAATCCGTTCGCACAGGATTTCATCCTCACGTCGGCGGAAGCGGACGCGGTGAACGCGCAGATGCACCAGATGTCGGCACAAATTCAGAGCGAGGCGACGCAGCGAGGCTTCGCCTACTTCCCGCTCGGCGCACTCTACGACCGGAGCGACATCAAAGGTCCGTTCAGCCTCACGAAGCTCATGACGTCGTTCGCCCCGTTCGGCGCGTACTTCTCGGCGGACGGCGTGCACCCGAGTGGGCTTGGACAGACGATCCTCGCCCGCGCGGCGGCGCAGGCGCTGAACAACAAGTACGGATTGGGGATACCGCTCCCTTGACGGTACCTCTCTAGCGGCACGGCGGATACGACGGATCCGGCCCCGAAATCGCCGGCCGATCCTTCCTGTTCGCGATCGCGAACATCACGGCGTGCATGAATCGGGCGAGTCGTGTCATGTGGTCGTAATCGATGTACCGCGGCTCGTCGGTCGGCTCGTGATAGTCGATCGAGTAGCCGGTCGAGAAGTACGTGACCGGAACGTTGGCGTGAACGTAGTTCACCTGGTCGCTGCGGCAGAACCGATTGAGCGGGTTCGAGGGCACGTCCCAACTGTGGTCGATCGTCATCGGTTCAGGGAGCGTCGCGTTCACCGAATCGATGAGGTCACCGAACTGCTTCGAGAGCCGGCGAGAGCCGAGCGTTTGCACGGACGCCGGCCCGCCGAACTTCACGTCGCTCGCCCGTCCCTTGCCGACCATGTCCATGTTGTGCGCGGCGACGATCGAGTCGAGCGGGATCGTGGGATGATCGACGAACCACTTCGAGCCGAGTAGGCCCGCCTCTTCGCCCTGGTGAGAGACGAAGATGATCGAACGCGCCGGATGCTCGCTGGCGAATTTCTCCGCGACCTCGAGCAGCACGACCGTACCGGAGCCGTCGTCGTCGGCCCCGTTGTTGATCGAGTCGGGCCGGGGCGGGCGAATCGAGCGCGCGTACGCGATCAACGAGTCGATCTGACGTTTCTGCGCGGCGCTCGGCGGACCCGGTCGATCGTTCGCGCCCTGCGGACGCATGATACGGTCGAACGCGCGCACCGAGTCGTGGTCCACCGGACGCGGAAGCATGCCGAC
Source organism: uncultured Gemmatimonadaceae bacterium (assembly GCA_963736315.1). Taxonomy (GTDB): domain Bacteria; phylum Gemmatimonadota; class Gemmatimonadetes; order Gemmatimonadales; family Gemmatimonadaceae; genus JAQBQB01. The sequence goes on from CAVTOB010000003.1 coordinate 2,805,372, forward strand.
GTGGTCGTTGTGCGCGCTCAGCAGTACGTATTCGGTCGCGCGCGCCGGGTCAGAGCCTGGGAGAATCGCGATGACGTTTCGGGAGGCGTACTTCGAAAGCGTGAACTGATTGCTCCAGTTCGCGCTCACGGGGGCGCCGGTCGCTCCAGGAGTGAGCTGGTTCAGCGGCCGTCCAAAAATCTTCTCGGCGAGCGACGCGCTGATCGCGGCGGCGGGCGAACCGTTGGGCTGGCCCGGGCGCATCCCCGGCCGCGTGGCAAACGCCGACGAGACGATCGCGCGCGGGGTGGAGTCCGTGCTCGCGACGAGGATCAGCGCGGCGCCGGCGTTCGACGCTCGCTGATCGCGCACCGCTCCAAGTCCGCCTCGTCCCCCGCCGCCGCCCCCGCCCCGCCCGGCGCGCGGCGGGTTGTACACGAAGACGGCGACCTTTCCGCGAATCGCGCTTTCGTCGAGCGCGGTGGTCGTGTCGCCCCAGCGTCCTGCGAAGACGGCGCTGGCGTCCGCGACGTTGGCATCGTTGGCGATGCGAGGCCCGGCCGCACCGGCTGCGGGGATCCATTCGCTCCCGGCGATCGCCGGCGCGCCGGCGGCGATCAGCCGCGCGACGGTGCTGTCGACCTTGAGCGTTCCGTAGGGAAGATTCTGGAAATACGTGCCGCTGTCGCCGGCGGGTTTGAGACCAAGCCGCTTGAACTCCGACGCGATGTAGGTCGTCGTCTTGAAGTTCCCGAGCTCACCGATGCGACGACCTTGCATCGAGTCGTCCGAGATCTGGTAGAGTCGAGTACGGAGATCGTTTGCCGTGATATCGGCAACCGTAGGTCGCGGCGCCCACGTCGCGGGGCCTTCATCGGGCCAGACCGCCCCCGGCGGCCGGTTCGTCGAAGGCGTCGGAGCCGTGACTTGCGCCGGCGCCGGCGATGGGGCAGAGGATCCGCGACCGCAAGCCGCGGCGGCGATCGCGATGAGGGCGATGGGTGTCGTGGTACGGAAACGCACGCGTAGCTCCGGTTGGACCGGCGACGGGGACAAAGGGACCAACACGAAGTATGCCCGGTGTCGCTCAAACGTTGTCAGGGCCGAACTTTGCCGCCTAGCCAAGCTGCTTGACCGACCTAGCCCGACGTTCGGAACATCACTTCGGCACTTGCTCTCGTTCGTCTCCCAATGCATCCTCCTAAGACCATCCCCGTCTTGGAGATGCACCACGAATGCAGTCCAGCAAGAACTCTCCCCGGACACCCTCCGGCGCTTACGCCCGCTTGACCCAACCCCTCGTCCGCGACGCCGGCGTTCTGCGTCCGGCGTCGTGGGACGAGGCCCTCGACAAGGCCGCTGAAGGCTTCCGTCGAAACCTCTCGAAAAACGGGCGCACGGCCACCGGCATCTTCAGCTGCTCGAAGTCGACCAACGAGGTCAACTTCCTCGCTTCGAAGATGGCGCGGCAGGTGTTCGGGAATAACAACATCGACAGCTGTAACCGGACCTGACACGCTCCCTCGGTCGTCGGTCTGACGACCATCCTGGGGGCGGGCGGCTCGACCAGCTCATACGAGGAAGCGGAACATTGCGATTTCTCCTTCCTCTGGGGATCGAACGCCCGTGAGGCACACCCGATCTGGTTCCACCATTTATTGAAGGGGATCCAGAACGGCGCGCGTCTCTACGTCGTCGATCCGCGGCGCACCACGTCCGCCGAGTGGGCCGACGTCTGGCTCGGTCTCAATGTCGGCGCCGACGTGGCGCTCGCCAACACGATGGCGCGCGAGATCATTCACGCCGGGCTCGCCCACACCGAGTTCATCAGACGAGGCACGACCGACTATCAAGCCTACAAAGAAGCGGTCGAGCCGTACACGCTGAGCTTCGGCGAGCGCGTCACGGGAATCCCGGCCGAGGTCATCCGCGACGCGGCGCACGCATACGCCACTGCCGATCGCGCCATGATCTGCTGGACGCTCGGCATCACCGAGCACCACAACGCCGTGGACAACGTGCTCGCGCTGATCAATCTGTCGCTGCTCACCGGACACGTCGGACGCTACGGCTGCGGGTGCAACCCGCTCCGCGGACAGAACAACGTCCAGGGCGGCGGCGACATGGGCGCGCTGCCCAACAAGCTCCCCGGCTTCCAGGACGTCACCACCGAAAACCACCGCCTGAAGTTCGAGCGCGCGTGGGGACGCGACATCATCCCGAAGGACGGGTGGCATCTCACCGAGATGATCCACGCGATGGAAACGAAGGAGCTCTCCGCGCTCTACGTCATCGGCGAGAATCCAGCGCAGTCGGACGCCGACGTGACGCACGTGATCCATCTCCTCGAGAATCTCGACCACCTCGTCGTGCAGGAAATCTTCCTGACGAAAACCGCGCAAATGGCCGACGTCGTGCTGCCAACGACGGCGACGTGGGCCGAGGGCGAGGGCACGGTCACCAACAGCGAGCGGCGCGTTCAGCGTTGTCGAAAGGCCGTCGAACCGCCCGGCGAAGCACGCGACGAGATCTGGATCATGTCGCAACTCGCCAAGCGCCTCGGCTACGACTGGGGTTCACCGACTGCCGAAGACGTGTGGAACGAGGTGCGCGCGCTCTCGCCGCAACTCGCGGGCATGACGTACAAACGTCTCGAGGAGCTCGGCGGCATCCAGTGGCCGTGCCCCGACGAAAAGCATCCGGGAACGAAGTTCCTCCACTCGCGACTCTGGGACGACGATCCGGCCAAGCGCGGCCGGCTCGCGCCGTTCTCCGTCGTCCATCACGAAGGTCCGGTCGAACAGCCGGACGACGAATATCCATTCATTCTTTCCACCGGCCGCCGGTTGGAGTCGTACAACACGGGCGTGCAGAGCGGGGGCTATGCCTCGCCGCTGCACCGCGGCGAGTCGCTCGACATGTCGCCCGAAGACGCAGCGAGTCTCGGCGTCGACGCCGGCGACACGGTCCGCGTGACGTCGCGGCGCGGAACGCTCGAGGTGCCCGTCTACATCGACCGAGGTCTGCGCGCCGGCGTAGTTTTCATGACGCTGCATTTCCCCGACGACGTCATGACGAATCTCCTCACGATCAACGCGACCGACGTGAAGTCCGGTACCGCCGAGTTCAAGGCGTGCGCCGTGCGCGTCGAACCCGTGCGCAAGAAATCGCTGCGTTCGTCGCGCCGCGCGGAGCCCCTCGCCGCCGCCGGGGACGACTGATGGATCTGCGGCTGCGGCACTCCGTCCCGACCGACGACGAGCGTGCCGCGGTCGACGCGCTGCTCGGGCCGCCCACGTCCGCGTGGGACGGCGGAGCGCGCGGCGACCTCTACGACGCGCACGTCGCCCACGGCGGACGGGAGGCTCGCGAGCAAAGGCACATGCTGCTCCCCGCCCTCGAGGCATTGCAGTCGCGCGTCGGATGGATCAGCGAGACGGGGCTCGAGTACGTCTGCGTCCGGCTCAACGTTCCTCCCGCCGAGGCGTGGAGCGTGGCGACGTTCTACGCGCTCCTCGCCACGACCCCGCGACCGCGCCGCGTTCTACACGTGTGCGACGACATCGCGTGCCGGTGCCTCGGTGCAGCAGAGCTGATCGACCAGATCGAGGCGTCCGTCGGTCCCGCCCACGCGCACGGACCGAACGGCGATCACGTTCACGTCGACGACGGCGCCACCGTGTGGATGCGGTCTCCGTGTCTCGGACAGTGCGATTTCGCGACCGCGGCGCTTCTCCAAGAAGCCGGGCCGCTGCCGCGCGAGGAAGTCATCCGGGACCTGTCGCTCGACGAAGCGCGCACCATTCTTCGCGGCGGCGAACCGTCGCGCGAGCCGAAGCCTCGCCGGTCGCGCGCGATACAGCTCGACTCGCAGTGGACCGAGCCGATGACGGAGACGCAAACGCTGCGTCTCCCGCAGGATTCCAACACGACGACGCCCACGGTGTCGCGCGGCCATGCCAGCCCCTTGCTGCGCCGCGTCGGGACGATCGATCCGACCGACATCGCCGCCTACACGACGTCCGGCGGATTCGAGGCGCTTCGCCGCGCGCTCGAGATCGGCCCCGACGCGGTGATCCGCGAGATGATCGACTCGAGGCTGATGGGCCGCGGCGGCGCGGCGTTCCCGACCGGACGCAAATGGGAAGCGGTCGCGAAGCAGTCGGCGCGCCCGCACTATCTGATCTGCAACGCCGACGAATCCGAGCCCGGGACGTTCAAGGATCGCGTGCTGCTCGACGGCGATCCGTTCGCGATCGTCGAAGCGATGACGATCGCCGGATTCGCGACCGGCTGCGAGCGCGGCTTTCTCTACATTCGCGGCGAATACCCCGTCGGCGCCGAGCGCTTCGCGCGCGCCATCGCCGAGTCGCACGCGCACGGATTCCTCGGCAACGACATCCTCGGCCGTGGAGTTCGGTTCGACATCGAGATACGGCGCGGCGCGGGCGCGTACATCTGCGGTGAAGAGACGGCGATCTTCAATTCGATCGAAGGCTATCGCGGCGAGCCGCGCAACAAGCCGCCGTTCCCGGCGCAGGCCGGTTTGTTCGGTCTGCCGACGGTGGTCAACAACGTCGAGACGCTCGCCAACGTGCCGTCGATCGTGTTGAACGGCGGCGCCGCGTTCGCGCGCATCGGCACGGAGCAGTCGACCGGCACGAAGCTCTTCTGCATCAGCGGGAACGTCGAGGTGCCGGGCGTCTACGAGGTGGACTTCGGCGCGACGCTCGGAGACCTGATGTCACTGGCCGGGGGAGTCGCCGGCGGCCGACCGCTGCAGGCGATCCTGCTTGGCGGCGCCGCGGGCGTGTTCGTGCGGCCCGACGAGCTCGACATGCCGCTCACCTTCGAGGGCGCGCGCGCGGCCAAGGCGACGCTGGGCTCCGGCGTGATCGTCGCGTTCGACGACACGGTGGACATGAAGCAGATCCTGCTTCGGATCGCGTCGTTCTTCCGCGACGAGTCGTGCGGTCAATGTGTCCCCTGTCGCGTGGGAACCGTGCGCCAGGAGGAGGCGCTCTATCGAATCGCCAGCGGACGGACGCTGGGCGGCGTACCACAAGAAGTGTCGCTCCTCGACGAGGTCGGTTTGGCGATGAAGGACGCATCCATCTGTGGACTCGGACAGACCGCGTACGCCGCGATCGAGTCCGCCATTCACAGAGTCGGGGTGTTGAACGGCGCGCGTTCGGCGGGGGAGGGGCGCGTGACCGACGTCGCACCGCCGCTCGTTCAGCTCCAACGCCCGACGATCGCGACGGACAAGAGCCGCCGTACGTCGACGCGCACCGTCACCGTCACTGTCGACGGAAAGAACGTCACCGTCCCGGAGGGCGCGACGCTCCTCGCCGCGTGCCGACAGGCCGGCATCGAGGTGCCGACGCTCTGCTTCCTCGACACGCTGCACCCGGTGAACGCATGCCGCGTGTGCGTCGTCGAGCTCGAGGGCGCGCGCGTCCTCGTGCCGTCGTGCTCGCGCGCCGCCGAAGACGGGATGGTGGTGCACACCGACTCGGCGCGCGTGAAGCACAGCCGCAAGTTGGTGCTCGAGCTGCTCGCGTCTTCGGTGGATCTCTCGACGACGCCGGACGTGGATCGGTGGATCGACGACTACGACGCGAAGCCGGAGCGGTTCGGGCCGAAAGCGCCGCCCGCGGCCGCGGGCACGCGCGACGCGTCGATCCCGGGACACCACGCGCCGCCCGATCCAGCGTTCGCCGCGACAGTCGCCGAGCCGGTGAAGGTCGACAACGATCTCTATGTCCGCGACTACGCCAAGTGCATCCTCTGCTACAAGTGCGTCGAGGCGTGCGGTCCGGACCATCAGAACACGTTCGCCATCGCCGTCGCCGGACGGGGGTTCGACGCGCACATCTCGACCGAGTTCGCCGTTCCGCTGCCCGAGTCGGCGTGCGTCTATTGCGGGAATTGCATCGCGGTCTGTCCGACCGGCGCGCTCATGGCGAAAACCGAGTTCGACCGGCGAGCCGAGGGCACGTGGGACGAGTCGCGCATGACGACGACGGACACGATCTGTCCGTATTGCGGCGTCGGTTGCACGCTGCGTCTCCACGTCGACAACGGTGAGATTCTCAAGGCGACGTCGCCGCTCGAGAACTCCATCACGCAGGGAAATCTCTGCATCAAGGGTCGGTTCGGGTGGCGCTTCGTGCAGCCGCGCGACGCCGCCTCCGAACAGGGCAATGGCCGTCACTGACCATCCGCTCGCCGGGCTCGGCTACACGCGGGTCTCCGCGGCGCGTTCGTTCGTTCGGCTGACGGGAGACTCGTCGGCCGAGTCGTCGGCCGAAGTCGCGGAGGAAGTTCCGGTCGCCCTGGTCTACAACGGCCGGCCCTACGTCGTGGTGATGGGAACGCCGAACGATCTCGACGATCTCGCGGTCGGCTTCAGCATCACCGAGGGCATCGTCGGCGACGCCGCGCACGTCGAGCACGTCGATGCCGTGCGCGCGAATCACGGCATCGAGCTTCAGATTCGGATTTCTTCCGCCGACGCCGAGCGCCTCGGCGATCGCGTGCGCGGGCTCGTGTCGCGCACCGGTTGCGGGCTGTGCGGCGTCGAGACGATCGGCGACGCGCTGCGCGTTCCGTCGGAGGTCGGCCGCACGTTGCGCGTCGAGCGCGGCGCCCTTTGGCGTGCGGGCGCCGAGCTGTCGCGCCAACAGGCGGTGAACAACGCGACGAGCACCGTGCACGGCGCGGGCTGGTCGACGGCCGACGGCGAGCTTCGCCTCGCGCGCGAAGACGTCGGGCGGCACAACGCGCTCGACAAAGTGCTCGGAGCGCTGGCGCGCGCCGAAACGCCGGCGTCCAGCGGCTTCGTCGTCGTCACGAGCCGCGCGAGCTACGAGATGATCCAGAAGGCGGCTTTGTGCGGCGTCGAGCTGGTCGCCGCCATCTCGCGGCCGACCGGTCTTGCCATACGGTTCGCCGAGGCGGCGGGCGTGACGCTCGTCGGTCTGCTGCGCGGCGAGTCGGCGAACGTGTACACCCATCCCGAACGAATCCAACCGCTGTCACTCGAGGTCTAGCGCCGTGAGCACCACTGTCGTCCCGTCGGACATCGAAATCGCCCAACGCGTCAAGATGCGTCCCATCGAGGACGTCGCCGCGGAGCTCGGACTCGAGCGCGACGAGCTGGATTTCCACGGCAAATACAACGCGAAGATCCCGCTCGACGTCGCGCAGCGTCCGGTCCGCGGACGCCTCGTCGTCGTCACGGCGACGAACCCGACGCCCGCCGGCGAAGGGAAGAGCACCGTCTCCGTCGGCCTCGCGCAGGCGCTGCGGCGCATGGGCAAAAAGGTCGCGCTCTGCATCCGCGAACCGAGTCTGGGGCCCGTGTTCGGCGTGAAGGGCGGCGCGGCGGGCGGCGGCTACGCGCAGGTCGTGCCGATGGACGACATCAATCTCCATTTCACCGGCGACTTCCACGCGATCTCGAGCGCGCACGCGCTGCTCGCGGCGATGCTCGACAACCATCTCCAGCAGGGCAACGCGCTCGGTATCGATCCTCGCCGCATCACGTGGCCGCGCACGATCGACATGAACGACCGCGCGCTGCGCAACGTGATCGTCGGGCTGGGCGGCGCGGCCGACGGCGTGCCGCGCGAAGAGCATTTCGTCATCGTACCGGCGAGCGAGATCATGGCCATCGTCGCGCTGGCGACGAGCGTGCAGGATCTCGAGGAGCGGCTGGCGCGCATCATCCTCGGCTCGACCTATGGCGCGGCGAAGCGTCCGGTCACGGCGGGAGAGCTTCGCGCGGCCGGCGCGATGGCGCTGCTGCTCAAGGACGCGATTCGCCCGAACCTCGTGCAAACGCTCGAGGGCGGCCCGGCGTTCGTGCACGCGGGCCCGTTCGGCAACATCGCGCACGGGTGCAACAGCATCCTCGCGACGCGTTCGGCGCTCGCCCTCGCGGATCTCGTCGTGACCGAAGCCGGATTCGGATCGGACCTCGGCGCCGAAAAGTTCTTCGACATCAAGTGCCGCATGGGCGGCCTGAATCCGGAGGCGGCGGTCGTCGTGGCCACGGTGCGGTCGCTCAAGATGCACGGCGGCGCCGACAAGAAGAATCTCGGCATCGAGGACCTGCGCGCGCTCGAGCGCGGTCTGCCGAACCTCGAGAAACACGTCGAGAACGTGCGGCACTTCGGCGTGCCGGGCGTGATCGCGCTGAACCGGCGTTCGGCCGACAGCGACGCCGAGTTGGAGCTGGTGGCCGAGTTCGCGAAGTCGCTCGGCGTTCCGCTGGCGCTCACCGAAGTGTGGGAGAAAGGGGGCGCGGGCGGCGAGGCGCTTGGCGCGGAGCTTCTCGCACTGCTCGACAAGAAGGGCGCGGAGTATCGCCCCCTGTACGCGACCGACCGACCGATCAAGGAGAAGATCGACACGATCGTGCGGCAGATCTATGGGGCCGACGGCGCGGACTATTCGCCGGCAGCGGACCGGGCAATCACCTACCTCGAGTCGATCGGCATGGGCGGCACGCCCATCTGCATGGCCAAGACTCAGTACTCGCTGACCGACGACGCCACGAAGCTCGGCCGGCCGCGCGGATTCCGTATCACGGTCAACGAGGTACGCCCGTCGGCCGGGGCCGGGTTCGTAGTGGCCCAATGCGGGGACATCATGACCATGCCGGGACTGCCAAAAGAGCCGGCCGCCGAGCGCATGGCGCGTCTCCCGAGCGGGGAGATCGTCGGGCTCTTCTAGGCCGGTGGACGGTGGACCGGTGGACCGGTAGACCGTCAAGCCGGGCCCAGCCGCCCCTCCAAGAGCAAACGCTTCGACGACTCATAGTGTCGAAGTGCGTGGCGTTCGATGGAACGGGCCCCGCTCTGACGGGTACCCCGGGTTCATCGAACGCTAATGAAGCGTTCATCCCCGGGTCCTGCCACCCCAGCTAGTATGCGGGCGCGGCCCGGTTTGCGTGTCGCTGGCTGAGATTCTCGATCAGTTGCACGACCACCCGACTCGGGGAACCTCGAGATGCGTCAACTGCGTGCGCGCTGGCTGCCGATCCTGATCGCCATTCTGGTGATCGGCGGGCCCGTCGCTTGGTACAAATGGCCGTCCACGGCTTCCGCGGCCGAGGCTGTACTCACCGCCAAGGTCAAGAAGGGCGACTTCAAGGTCATCGTCACCACGACCGGCGAGCTGCGCGCCCGCAAGTTCGTGCAGATCCAGGGGCCGAACTCGATGCCCGCGCAGATCTATCAGTCGAAGATCACGTGGATCATCCCCGAGGGCTCCATTGTCAAGGAAGGCGACAAGATCGCCGAGCTCGATCGTGCCCCAGCGGCCACGCGGTTGCAGAGCGTGACGCTCGACCTTCAGAAGGCGCAGGCGCAGTTCACCGATGTGTCGCTCGATTCGGCGCTGAACCTGTCGCAGGCGCGCGAGGCGGTGAAGACCGCCGAGTACGGACTCGAGGAAAAGAAGATCGCCAAGGACCAGGCGCAGTTCGAGGCGCCGTCCATCAAGCGCCAGGCCGAGATCGACTACGAGAAGGCGCAGCGCGCGCTCGACCAGTCGAAGAAGGATCTCGACACGAAGACCAAGCAGGCCGAAGCGAAGATGTCGGTCGCGTCGGCGGATCTCGGGCGCCAGCAGAACAACCTGAAGATGGTCCAGGATGCCCTGAACGCCTTCACGATCAACGCGCCGTCGCCGGGAATGGTCATCTACGTTCGCGAATACAACGGCAAGAAAAAGAGCGTCGGCTCGCAATGGAACACGTGGGACCCCACGGTGGCCACGCTGCCGGATCTCACGCAGATGGAGTCGCAGACGTACGTCAACGAGGTCGACGTGCGTAAGCTCGCCGTCGGGCAGCCCGTCGCGATCTCGCTCGACGCCGATCCGACGAAAAGGCTGACCGGCAAAGTCACCGAGATCGCCAACGTCGGCGAGCAGCGTCCGAACCAGGATTCCAAGGTCTTCGAGGTGAAGATCGTGGTCGACAAGGCGGACACGACGCTGCGCCCGGGTATGACGACGTCGAACGCGGTCGAAGTTGCGTCGATTCCGCACGTGCTGTCGATTCCGCTGGAGGCGGTCAGCTCGGAAGCCGGGTACTCGTACGCGTTCAAGAAGAGCGGCCGCGGGGTCGTGCGGCAAATGATCGAGACCGGCGCGACCAACGACAACGAGATCGTCGTGAAGAAGGGGCTCTCGGAGGAAGATCGCGTCTTCCTCACGCCTCCCGCCGAGAAAGCGACCGTCAAGACGGAGATCATCCCGGGCCTGCAGCCGTCGGTGCCGCAAAGTGTCGGCGGCGATACGGCCAAGTCCGTGACGCTGCCGGCCAAGGCCGACAGCACCAAGCCCGGTGCGGAGAAGCCCGCGGCTGAGAAGCCCGGCGCGGCGAAGCCCGCTCCCAAGTTGGTTGTCCCGGCTCCCAAGGCGAACGGTTCAGCGCCGTCCGCCGCGCCCGCGACGAAACCGAAGGGCTGACGCGTGGCGACCCACGCCGCGGGAACGGCCGCGTCGCCCCCCCGCCCGGCGTCGCGACTGCAGGCGGTCATCGCCCAACTGGGATTCAGCGCCGGCACGGCCGCCGAAGCCCTGGCTCACAACAAGCTCCGCGCCGGGTTGACCTCGCTCGGCATTCTCTTCGGCGTCGCGTCGGTGATCGCGATGCTCGCCATCGGCAGCGGCGCCGAGCAGGCGATTCTCGAGGAAATGAAGCTCCTCGGCGCGAACAATATCGTCATCACGCCCGTCGTCGAGCAGAGGGAAGGCAAGGTCGACAACGACCCGAGTGCCAAGAAGGACGCCAAGCGCTTCACGCCGGGACTCTCCTACCTCGACGCCGATGCGATTCGCCGAATCGTTCCCGACGTGATGGGCACGAGCAGCGAGGTCGTCGTCAACAGCGTGATCACGCGCGAGGGGCATCACCGGTCCGGCAAGATCGTCGGCGTCGACTCGAGCTACTTCCGCATCATGAACCTCAAGCTCGACGAGGGCGCCGGATTCGCGCTGCGCCAATACTGCGACGGCATCTCCCGTGACGATCATCGGCCAGGGCGTGAAATCGCGCTTCTTCACGACGGAGAACCCGCTCGGCAAAGCGATCAAGGTCGGCAACGAATGGCTGACCGTCGTGGGGGTGCTGGAGGACCGCAAGGTCTCCGCGGACATCGCGTCGAAGCTCGGCATTCGCGACGCGAACATGGACGTCTACGTGCCGCTGCCGACGATGCTGCTGCGCTACCGCAATCGCGCCGAGGTGACGCAGCAGGAGATGGAGCTCGCGGCGAAAGAGGCGAACAGCGGCGGCGGCAACAACACCGACTCCACCGAGACCGACGAGGAGCGCGCCGAGAAGCGGAACTACCACCAGCTCGACAAGGTGATCGTCCAGGTCGACAAGTCGAGCGCCGTGACCGCCGTGGCCGATCTCACCCGCCGCATGCTGCAGCGCCGGCACAACGACGTCACCGATTTCGAGATCGCCGTGCCTGAGCTGCTGCTGCAACAGGAGCAGCACACGAAGACGATCTTCAACATCGTGCTCGGCGCGATCGCGTCGATCTCGCTCATCGTCGGCGGGATCGGGATCATGAACATCATGCTGGCGTCGATCCTCGAGCGCATCAAGGAGATCGGCGTGCGCCGCGCCGTCGGCGCGACGCAGAAGGAGATCGGCGCGCAGTTCCTCAGCGAAGCCGTGATGATCAGCCTCGCGGGCGGGATCGCCGGCATCCTGCTCGGCGTCGGACTCGCGACCGCCATCGAACACATCGCGAAGATCCATACGATCGTGTCGGCGATGTCCGTCGTCGTGGCGTTCGGCGTGTCCGCCGCGGTCGGAGTCGTGTTCGGCTTGGTGCCGGCGTCTCGGGCCGCCAAGCAGGATCCGATCACGTGTCTCCGCTACGAGTGATACGAGCCGCGTTCGGCTCCCAGCTGCCCCCACCCATGCGAATCTCGACGCTCGTCCTGCTCGCCGCGCTGGTGCCCTCCGCGGCTGCGCGCGCCCAAGGCACGCCGCTCGCCGCCACCAAGCCGCTCACGCTCACCGACGCGATCGCGATGGGCCAGCAGCGCGGGGACCAAGCGGAGGGCGCGCGAGCGTCGCGCGACTTCGCCCGGTTCCGCAACGACGCGTTCAACTCGCGTCTGCGGCCGCAGCTCTTCCTCAGCGGCAACGCCGCGAACCTCAACCACGGCATCAACCCGATTACCAGCCCCGACGGCTCGACCGCGTTCGTGGGCCAGTCGCAGAACCAGTCGACGATGCAGTTGGGGTTCAGCCAGGCGATTCCGCTCACGGGCGGCACGATCACCGTCGGCTCGGCGATCAGCCGCATCGACGAATTCGGCACGTCCTACAACAAGCTTTGGCAGACGTCGCCGGTCGTTGTGTCGCTGCAACAGGATCTGTTCAAGCCGCGCGACGTGGTGTGGAACGAGCGCATCCAGTCGCTCAGCGCGAGCGTGGCAGAGCGGTCGTATCTCGAGGCGAGGGAGGACGTCGCCGGCAACATCGCCGACGCGTTCTTCAACCTCTACACGCAGCAGATGACGCTCGCCAACGCGCTGGCCAACGTCGCGGTGAACGACACGCTGTACACGCTCAACAAGGGACGGTACGAGGTTGGAAAGATCGGCGAGAACGACCTGCTGAAGAGCGAGCTCGCGCTGCTGCGCGCCAGGGCTTCCGTCGACGACGCCAACCTCGCGCGCGGCCGCGCCGAGGCCGCGCTGCGCCGGATGCTCAACTACCCGGCGGACCAGGCGCTCACCATCGTCCCGCCCGACTCGATCCCGACCATCGAGGCCGATCCGGATCTGGCCGTAAAGGAAGCGCTCAAGAACGCGAGCCTGATGGAGCAGTCGCAGCTCGACGAAGTGAACGTGCGGCGGGAGATCACGGCCGCGAAGCTCAACAACGGCTTCAACGCGAGCGTGTCGGCGACGGTCGGTTACAATCAGACCGCGTCGGCTTTCGGCGCGGCGTATCAGAGCCCGCTCGGACGCGAGTCGCTGACCCTCGGCGTGTCGCTCCCGATGGTGCAATGGGGGGCCGGCCATTCGGACGTCGAAGCCGCCAAGGCCGACAACCGACGTGTCGCGACGAACAACAAGACGCGGCGCGATCAGATCGCCGAAGACGCGCGATTCTCCGTGCTTCAGCTGTCGCAGGCGCAACGCAACGTCGTCCTCGCCGCGAAGGCGGACACCGTCTCGATCAAGCAGTTCGAGGTCGCGCGAAACCGCTATACCACCGGCAAGATCAGCAACACGGACCTCTACAACGCGCAGTCGGACAAGGACAACTCGCTCATCGCCCACGTACAGGCGCTGCGAAACTACTGGATCGCGTACTACCATTTGCGGCGCGCGACGCTGTACGACTTCGCGATCAAGCAGGAGCTCGCCGACGAGCGAATCAGGTGAAGAAGGCGTTCCACCCTTCTTGACACGCCCCTCGCCCGTCCGTACCGTTCCATCATGATCCGCCCCGCGGCGTACTTCTACTCCTACTACTACGGCACCCGAACGGGCCGTGGGTGGAGTCGTACGCGCTAAGAGATCAGTAAACCGCGCACCAACCCCAGCGACCCGTGAACGACACGGGTCGCTTTTTTGTTTTGTCGACCTCAAACGCCACATGTGAATCGCCCATGATCATCGTCACCAAGCCCAACGTCACCGACGCCGAAATCGACCACATCCGCGAGCGCATCGAAGCCGCCGGCATGCGCACGCACCTGTCGCGCGGCGAGCAGCGCACGATCATCGGATGCATCGGCGACGAGTCGCTCCTCGCCGAGGTACCGCTTCGCTCGCTTCCCGGCGTCGAATCCGTTACGCCGGTGCTCAAGCCGTACAAGCTCGCGTCGCGCGAATTCGCCGCCGAGCGGACGGTCGTGCACGTCGGCGGACGCGGGGCGCAGGCCAGCTTCGGCGGAAACCTGCTCACCATCATCGCCGGCCCGTGCTCCGTCGAGAGTCGAGAGATGCTCGTCGATACGGCGCGCACCGTCGCGAAGGCCGGCGCGACGATGCTGCGCGGCGGCGCCTACAAGCCGCGCACGTCGCCCTACGCGTTCCAGGGGCTCGGCGTCGAAGCGCTGCGCCTCCTCGCCGAGGTTCGCGCCGAGACCGGCCTGCCGGTCGTCACCGAGGTGATGGACACGCGCCAGGTGGATCTCGTCGCCGAGCACGCCGACATGATGCAGGTCGGCGCGCGCAACATGCAGAACTTCGCGCTGCTCGCCGAGCTTGGCCGCGTGCGCCGCCCGGTACTGCTCAAGCGCGGCCTCTCGGCGACGATCAAAGAGCTCCTGATGGCCGCGGAATACATCATGGCCAACGGCAACCACGACGTCGTGCTGTGCGAGCGGGGGATCCGCACGTACGAGACGGCGACGCGCAACACGCTCGACATCGCCGCGATTCCCGTGCTCAAACGCGAGTCGCACTTGCCGGTGATCGTCGATCCGAGTCACGCCGGCGGCGACGCGTCGCTCGTCGCGCCGCTGGCCTTCGCCGCGATCGCCGCCGGCGCCGATGGGCTCATCGTGGAGGTTCACCCGGATCCCGAGCACGCGTTGTCGGATGGCGATCAATCCCTCGCGCCCGCCGCATTCGTGCAGATGATGCGGTCGCTCGGCGCATTCGCGTCCGCCGCCGGCCGCCGCCTCGAACCGATGACGCCAGGACGGGCCGTCGCATGACGGAACCATCGAAAGCGCTCGCGCTCCAAGAGCTCTCGCAGTGCCGCCAAGAAATCGAGTCGATCGACAACGACCTGGTCGAGCTGCTCGCGCGGCGCTTGCGCCTGGGGCAGCGCATCGCCGAGTTGAAGCGGATCGCCGAGCTGCCGATTCTCGATCCCACCCGCGAGGCCGCCGTCATCAGACGTGTCACCACGGTCGCACGCGAAGCCGGTCTCCCCACGGAGCCTGTGCGAGAGATCTTCTGGCAGATCGTCGGCATGTCGCGCCGCGCGCAGGAGGAGAGCGACGCTCGCGCGCGCGGCGCGAAGCCGGAGCGAAAGTGAGCGCCGCGATCAACCGCGCGGCCGTCGTCGGACTGGGCCTCATCGGCGGCTCGATCGCCAAGGATCTCGCCGCGCGAGGGGTGGAAGTCGAAGCGTACGATCCGAACGAAGCGGCGCTCGACGACGCGCTTGCGAACGGGGTGGTGGCCTGCAAGCTCGACGCGTCTCTCGCCGCGATGCGCGCCGACGTGGTCGTGATCGCGACCCCCGTCGACGCCGCCGTCGATGTGTTGCGCGTTCTCGCGCGCTCGGAGAGTCACGCCACGCTGATTACGGACGTCGGGAGCACCAAGGGGCGCATCCTCGCCGAGGCGGACGCGCTCGGGCTTTCCGGTCGCTTCGTCGGCTCGCACCCGATGGCCGGCGACCACCGTTCCAGCTGGTCCGCGGCGCGTCAGGGACTCTTCTCGGGAGCGCGCGTGTATTTGTGCGCGCTCGATCGCACGCCGGCCGAGCTCGTCGCGCGCGCCGACGACTTCTGGCGCGCCCTCGATGCGCACCCGATGAGAATCGACGCGTCGGCCCACGATCGAACGCTCGCGTGGACCAGCCACCTGCCGCACGTCGTATCGGCCGCGCTGGCCCTCGCCCTGGGCGAGGCCGGCGTGGGGCGCGACGAGCTCGGTCCCGGCGGCCGCGACATCACGCGTTTGGCCGGCAGCTCGCCCGAGATGTGGTCGGCGATCGCCGCCGAGAATGCGGCGGCCATCGACGCGGCGCTTGCGGCCGCGGAACGGGAAGTGGCAAGCTTCAGGCGTCTGTTGTCGCGCGCCGACGCCGGCGAGTTGCACAGCAAGTTTGCCGCGGCTCGCGCCTGGTTCGACGCCTAGCGCGAAACGCCCACCTGGAACGACGATGCCGAACCCCCAAGGCTGGTTCGTCTGGCACGAGCTGTCGACGACCGATCCCGCCGCCGCCGAATCGTTCTACACCCAAGTCGCGCCGTGGTCGGTCCGGTCATCAGAGTTGTCGAATACCTACCGGATGATCGAGGCCGGTGGCGCGCCGCTGGGCGGCATCGTCGCGGTCGACCCGGCGCAGGCCGACCGAGCGGGCAGTCCGCACTGGACGCCGTACGTCTACGTCTACGACGTCGACGCGACCGCGCGGCAGGCGGTGAGCCTCGGCGGGCAGGTGCGCGCCGGTCCGGGCGAGGTGCCCGGCGTGGGCGGTTGGGCGCTCATCGCCGATCCCCAGGGTGCGACGATCGGCATCTACGAGCCCGACCGGCCGTCCCATTCGCCAAACGGCGCGAAGCGTGGAGACTTCTCGTGGCACGAGCTCGCGACCACGGATTATCAAGCCGCGTTCGCGTTCTATCGCCAACTGTTCAACTGGGAAAAGACCAGCGAATCCGACATGGGCCCGATGGGCGTGTACTTCATGTTCGGCCAGAAGGGCCGGTCGTACGGCGGCATGTTCAACCGTCAGGGTGACGGTACGCCGCCTCGATGGCTCTCGTACATCGCCGTGGCCGACGTGAACCCCGCGGCCGCCGCGGTGACGCGGCTGGGCGGCGCTATAGTCAATGGTCCGATGGAAGTGCCGAACGGCGACTGGATCGCGATGGCGCGCGATCCGCAGGGGGGCGCCTTCGCGCTGCAATCGCCGAAGCCCGGCGCGAGCACAGCATAAACATTCTCTGAACAAAACCAGGCCCGTCAGGCCAACCCCGGCTACCGCTATGCCCAACGCCGAACTGCTGTACCTCCTGCAGGGCGACCCCGCCGAGTTGGCCGAAACACTGGCCGGAATGCGACCGGCCGACCTCGCCGAGGCACTCGGCGAGCTACCGCCCGCGGGCGCGGCGCAAGTCGTCGCCGTGATGCCGTTCGATCTCGCCGTGCAGGTGTTCGACGAGCCCGAGCTGGAAGGGCGGTACGGGATCATTCAATCGATGGAGCCGGGAGCGGCGGCGGCGCTCATCGAGGCGATGTCGTCGGACCAGCAGGCGGATCTCGTGCGCGGACTCCCTCCGTCCGCGCGAGGGCCGCTGCTCGACAAGCTCGATCCCGACACTCGCCACACGCTGAAGCTGCTGCTCAAGTACCGGCCGGATACCGCCGGCGGCATCATGACCACCGAGGTCATGACCGTGCCCGCGGATTGGAGCGTGGCGCAGACGCTCGACTACATCAAAAGGGTCGCGCTGCAAAAGGAGACCGTGTACGTCGCGTACCTCCTCGACCACGAGGACCGTCTCGTCGGCGTCGTGTCGCTGCGCCAACTGATTGTCGCCGACGGTTCGGAGACGGTACTCCACGTTGCCTCGCCCCGCGCGCCCGTGTCGGTCACGCCGAGCACCGACCGCGAGGAGGTGGCGCGCGTCATCGCCAAGTACAACCTGCTCGCCGTGCCGGTCGTCGACGAGGGAGAGCACGTCCTTGGCATCGTCACCGTGGACGACGTCATCGACGCGATCGTCCGCGAGCAAACGGAGGACGTCCAGAAGTTCGGCGGTATGGAGGCCCTCGACGCGCCGTACATGGACATCGGTCTCGGTCACATGATTCGGAAGCGCGCGCCCTGGCTTTGCGCGCTCTTTCTCTCCGAGATGCTCACGGCGACGGCGATGCAGCGATTTCAGGGCGAGATCGAGCGTGCCGCGCTGTTGGCGATGTTCATTCCTCTCGTCATGAGCTCCGGCGGAAACTCCGGATCGCAAGCGACGTCCTTGATCATTCGCGCGATGGCGCTCGGCGAGATCCGCCTGCGCGACTGGTGGCGGATCGCCGTGCGCGAGCTGCCGACTGGGCTCATGCTCGGCGCCATCCTCGGCGTCATCGGTTTCGCTCGCATCTCGCTATGGCAGGCGCTCGGCATCTACAACTACGGTCCGCATCACGTGCTCGTCGCGCTGACCGTGTCGCTGGCGCTCGTCGGCATCGTCAGCTTCGGATCGCTGGCCGGGTCGATGCTCCCGTTCGTCCTCCGGCGGCTCGGATTCGACCCCGCGAGCGCATCGGCGCCGTTCGTCGCCACGCTGGTCGACGTCACGGGGCTGGTGATCTACTTCAGCGTCGCGATGCTCGTACTGCGGGGAACGCTGTTGTAGCCCAAGCGATTCATTGAGCGAAAGGGATTCTTCCGCGCGCCCTGGCCGCGGCGTGCGCGACAGCTATCATCCGTAATTCCAGTATCATCAGTCCAGTCGTTTTCGAGGTCTACGTGAAGTTGCTGCGCGCATCGCGAGCCGTCGCCGGCGGGGTGTTGCTTTGGTCCGCCGCCTGCCACGACTCCACCGGTCCGACGGTCAAACCGGCCGGGATCCGTCTCGTCGCGGGGGACGGTCAGACCGCTCCCGCGGGAACCACGCTTGCCACCGCGCCACAGTTCGTCGCGTTCGACGCGTCCGGCGCTCCCATTGGAGACGTGAAGTTCACGGTGACCGTTTCATCGGGCGGCGGAAAGATCGCCGGGGCGCCCGGGCATACCGCGAACGCGCCGACCTCCGTCGGTGCGTGGACGCTCGGGCCGCGCGCCGGCACGAACACGATCACCGTTGCGGTGTCCGGTGTCCCGCCGCTCGTGATCACCGCCACCGGCGTCGCCGGAGCCCCGACCCGCTTCGTGCCACTCACGCCGATCGCGATCGGCGGTCGCGCGGGCGAAACCGTGGCGGGCACCCTGAGCGCGCGCGTCACCGACACGTTCGAGAATCCGGTTGCCGGAGCGGTGGTCGAGCTGAGCGCGAGTGCCGGAAAGGCTCCGACGCCCGTGACGGCCGACGCCGACGGCGTCGCGACGATCACCGGTTGGGTACTCGGCACCATCGCGGGGCAGGACGCGCTCACGTTGCGTTCGGGCTCGGCGACCTTGTCGTTCGTCGCCACCGTGCTTCCCGGCGATCCGGCGCAGCTCACGGCCGTCGACACGACACCGCCGTCGGCGCTGGCGGGGGCGGTCCTCGCTCCCGTGCGGCTGCGACTCGCCGACAAGTTCGGCAATTCCGTTCCGGCCCAGCAGCTCACGCTCGCCGTCACGGGCGGCGGAGGATCGCTCGGGTCGAGCAGCGCCACGAGCGACGCCGACGGAACGGTGGTTCTGTCGGGTTGGACGCTCGGTCGCACGGCGTTGCCGCAGGTGGTGCACGCGTCGTCGGCGACGTCGTCGCTGAGCGCGGACGTCACGGCAGTCGTGCAGTCCGAATTTCACATCGACGTCCGGTTCTTCGGCCCCGGCATGACCGACGATCAGAAAGCGCTCTTCACGAATGCGGCCGCGCGAATCAGCGCGATCATCGTCGGATCGGTTCCCGACGTCACGTACAGCGGCATCTCGGTGACGAGCGCCTGCGGTGTTCCGGGCCTCCCCACGCTCGACGAAACGATTCACAGCATCGTCATCTTCGCCTCCGTCGCGCCCATCGACGGCCCCGGCGCCATCCTCGCGGGATCGGGGCCATGTCTGCTCCGCAACCCCCCGGGATTCTTTCCGTCGGTCGGCGCGATGTTGTTCGACGTGGACGATCTGCCGGGCATGGCATCGCAGGGAATTCTCCAGGACGTGATCACGCACGAGATGCTGCACGCCGTCGGCTTCGGCACGATCTGGGATGCGAAGAACCTGCTCCTCGCCGGCGGAACGGTGAACTCGGCGTTCGCCGGCGTCAGAGCGCGCCAGGGCTGCGTCGACGACGGAGGCGCGGCGATCTGCGCCAACTCGGTTCCGGTGGAGAACGACATGCTCCCCGGCACGGCCGACGCGCACTGGCGCGAATCGACCTTCGGCCCTGAGCTGATGACTGGTTTCGTGAATCACGGCCCGATGCCGCTCAGCGCGATCACCGTCGGCAGCCTCGCGGACCTCGGCTACACGGTGAACCCGCTCGCGGCCGATCCGTTCGTCGTGCCGACGCCGGCGCAGCACAACGTCGTTCCCTCGAAAGCGACGCCGTGGGAGATTCGGATTCAGCCGAAGGTTCCGCCCCCGTGATCCGGCGCGTCTAGCGGCGGGGCAGGGCGCGCGGCAGATCGATCAGCTCGACCGTGTGACTCGCGAAGTTCGTGAGAACGAGGGTCCTCCCGTCGGCGGTCACGCGCATCTCCCGCGGAAAATCCCCCGACGGAATCGAGCCGATCACCGCGCTCGCTCCGTCGCCGACCTTCGACGCGTCGATCACGCTCAGCGACGGCTTGTTCGCGGCGCCGGTGCCGCCGAAACGATTCGAGTTGGTGACGATGATCGAGCGCCCGCTGTCGACGACGGCGACACCTACGGGCGCCGTTCCCACGGGCACCGTCGCGACGAGCGAATGTGCCGGATCGCTGAGCAGCTTTCCACGGTCGAAGACGAGGAGCGCGTTGCTGTTTCGCGCGCTCACGTATGCGCGATCTGCCGTTGGCGAGAGAACGAGACGCACGGAGCTGCAGCCCGCGCCGACCGCGGCGATCACGGAGCGCGCGGGATCTTTCAGCGCCCGCTCGACGTCGACCACCAGAATCGCCCCCTGCGGGTTCACTGGCGACGCATTGTTGGCCGCGGCACCCTCTCGCGCGCACTGGCTCTTCCAACCGAGGCTGGCCGGCGCCATCTCGCTCGTTACATAGAGCAGCTTGCCGTCCGGCGAAAAAACGACCGAGATGGGAAGCGGCCCCGTCGGAATCTTTCCAACGATCGCCGATGAGCGAAACCCGTTGCGCTGAGCCTCCGCGAGATCGACGATGGTGACGGTATACGCCCGCTCGTCGGCGACGAACGCGTACTTGTCGTCGGCGGTGACATTGACGTAGATGCGGCCCAGCATGCCCGGCTCGTCGAGGTAGCCGAGAATCGCATTGCCGCGGCCGGACGTCGCGCGAGCGGGGTCGACGAAGGCAAGACGGTTTCCGTCGGCGACCACCAACAGCCGCCCGTCGTGCGTGAGCTGCATCCCGGTCGGGTTGCCGGACAGGCCGATGACGCGCTCGACGGACGCCTTGCCGCCGTCGCGATGGACCACGGCGATCCCGGCGTGCGAACCGGCGACGTTCGCGAGCGAGACGAATATCCAGCAGCCGTCCGCGCTCGGCAGCGCCTGGAACGGATTGCCCGGCACGTCGAGCATGGTAATGGAGTCACGGGCCGGCGCGTTGCAGTCCGCGACGGCCGGCGTTCGTGCTCGGCCGAGCATGAGCACGGGCGCGGCGAAGATGAGCAGCGTGGCGATGCGCATAGTGGGATGCCCTCGCCGACGAATCTATCAGCTAGTTCTTCGCGCCTTCAGTAGTCCCGGTCCACCGGTCCACCGGTCCACCGGTCCACCGGTCCACCGGTCTTCAGTACGTCACCCGCAAACCGGCGTTTATCACACGTCCTTCGAGCGGCGCCCAGGCGTTGTCGGCCCACTGGCCCGCGGCGCCCGACGACGGCCGCAGCACGGGACCGAACTGCAATTGGTGGACGCCCGTCAGGTCTTTGGCGTACGCAAAGACGGTTGCCCCCCAACGGATCTGCTTCTCGACACGCGCGTCGATCGTGACGTACGGGCTGCCCGCGCCGAACGTCGAGTCCGTGAGCACCTGGCTACCCGTAAAGTGGACGGCAATGCCGACGACCTTGTCGTGCTCGCGTTCATAGGCCCAGTCGAGATTGACCGCGTGCCGCGGGTTGAACGGCACCGTGCGAATGAGCGTCGTGTCCACCTCGAAGTCTTCGCCGAACAACCCGGCGATCTCCGGCCGCGTCGCATCGATGTACGAGTAGCTGACCGTGAACCGAATCGGCCGCGCGCGGTAACGCGCATAGACGTCGATGCCCTGCGTGCGCAACGGCTCGTCGCCGTTCACGAGTTGGAAACCGTTCGCGGCGCCGGGGGTTATCCGCACGATCTGCGGATGCGTGACGACGGTGCGGTAGCCCGATCCGCCAAGCTCGAGTGCGCCGTCCGAATGCGCGACGTCGAGCGACCAGCCGAGGGCATGCTCCGGCTGGAGCCCCCCGCCGCGCTCGATGTGTGACAGCCCGAACGCCTCGGTCTCGTCGGTCATCGGCGTCGGCGCGTACACGCCGTTTGCCCTCGAGAGACGAAGCTGCCATTCCTCGGTCGGACGCACGACGACCGACACGCGTGGACTGACGAAGTCACCGAACTCGCTCTGGAGGTCGAGACGCGCGCTCGACGTGATCGCGAACCGCGGGTCGGGCGTCCACGTGTGCTCGGCGTAGAGCGCCGGCGTCGTGTAGCGGTATGTCTGGCCACGCACGTCGAGCGCCGAATACTGATCGCGGTCGAGGGCGACGCCGCCGGTCAGGACGTTCTCGTCGAATGTCTTCGTGACGGCGACGTCGCCGAAGATCTCGTTGCGGCGATCGCGCTCGCGGTCGTTGCCGTACCAGCGCGTCCGCCACTCTCGCGTCATCGAGGCGCGAACGGTGAGGAGCGTGTTCGTGTCGAGCTGAACCTTCCCGATCGTCCCCGCGTAGCCGCGGCGAGTATCCGCGTCGTCGCTGTACCGATTGAAGTCCGGCAGTCGTTCGTTGGCGAACGTTCCGCTTCGGCGATTCTCCGTCATCCAACCGCCCGTGATGAACCAGGAGCTCGTCGGAGACCGCGACCAGTAAACGCGCGGCTGAACGACGACCCGCTTGTAGCCCGGCACCTCGGCCCAGCCGTCGCCGTCGGGATCGTTCGGGTTCTGATAGTGTCGGCCGGCGAGGAGCGTCGCGGCCCACTCCGGCGAAAACGTGTACGTCTGAAAGACGGCGACGTCGGACGCTTCGTGGGTCGTGCCGTTCACGACAACTTGCGAGGGAGCCGTCGCCGGCGCCGACACCACGTTGACGCTGCCGCTCAGGGCCGTCGGTCCGTAGAGCGCGGACGTGACACCGGGGATGACTTCGACCCGGTCGACGCCGAGGACCGGCATCTGGAGGGCGTCCTGCCCCTCGGGCGTGGCACCCAGCAGCGGCAAGCCGTCCGTGAGGATTTTCGCATACTGGCCCGGCATGCCGCGGATCCGAACTCCTACTCCGCCGGATCCGGCCGACAACGGCTGGACGCGCACCCCGGTCAATCCTCCGATCAGGTCGGTGAGGTTTCCAGGAGCACGATCCAGCTGCTCGTCCACCGCCTCACGATCCGCGACCTCGACGTAAGTCGGCGCATCCGCCGTCCGTCGGTCGGTTCGCTTTGCTGCCACGGGCGCGGGGGCAGTCGCCTCCGACAGCACCGGCGCGGCGGGAAGCGGGCGCGCAGCTGGAGGCACCGGTGTGCGATGCACCGGAATGGTCACCTTGGTCGTTCCGACGCCGACGAACACCGCGAGGCTCTCGGGACGAAAGCCCGCCGACGCCACGTGGAACGTGTGGCGGCCCGTAGTCACCCTGAACGCCGCGAGGCCGGATTGATCCGTCATACCCGTAGCGGTCCCCGTTGCGACGGCGGCGCCGGGGATCGGCATGCTGTCCGCCGCGACGCGCACGATGATCGTGCCAGTAAGCGTCTGCGCATCCGCGGGTCGCGCCGAGAGAAGGGCGAGCACCGCCAGCGGCGCCGAACACAGTCGACTCGCGATCCGTAGAGAATTCGTCATTTGGAGGGTGAGTTGGTCCCACGTAGGACTGCTGGGACCAACGGCGTGCAACGTCCGCCTTCACGGCGCCGGCACCGGCAGCCTGAATCACCTTGGCGCGCCGCGCGCGTGCGATACGTCACACCCCTCATGTACGAGTGCGGCCGAGGTGCGCGACCATCGCTTTTCGCGCGGCGTCGAGCGCTGCCTGCGGCGTCATGCCGTGCGCCTGGCACACGCGATGGATGCCGACACGATACGTTGCCGGGGATTGCGTCGGTTTGAGCTCGGTGCTGAACTCGCACGCGATCATGCGGCAGCTCTCGTCCACCTTCACGACCCACGCGCCGCGCAGAAATTCCACGTTCTCGTCGAGCGATCCCTCGACGACCGTCGGTCCGAGGCCGAGCCGCCAGGCGTCGGCTGAATCGGCGAGACGGCGCCCCATCAATGAAAGACTTTCGCCGAGCGCGTACCGCTCGACGAGTGTGTCGCAGTACCGCTTCGCCGCTTCCCTGGTCGAGAAAATGGCGAGCACCGAGTCGTGAGGTCTTCCGTCTGTCGCGAGCCAAACCTTCTTCACCGCCTCACCCGAAGATAGACCGAAAGCCTAGGATAGGCCGCATCCGCGAATCCCACAAGAGACCGCGCCGCCCAGCCCGGCGACTGCGGGCTCGGCGGCGCGGTTGAAAAACGACGCTCGGTGGTGTGGGCCTGCTACGGCGTCTGCTTGTTTAGAAGGTTCTGCGCCATGTCCTGATGCGCCTTGAAGGCCGGCGCCACCTTCGTCACCAGGTCCTTCACTTCCTGGTTCTGCAGGGCCGGCATCAGCGTCGTGTTCACCGCCTCGATCACGGGCGCAGGCTCGCCGAGACCCACAGCGAAAGCGGAGCCCGGGGACTCGAGAAGCGCGTGCGCGACGCCGCCGAGCTCCTCGCGACGCTCGGCGCCGAGTTGGACGTGGCCCGCGTCGACGACGGGTTCATGCTCCAGGGACACGCGTGCCCACTGGCCGACGCCGTCCGCGCGGATCCATCGGTCTGCCAGGCGATGCGCGAACTTGTGTCGGGGGTCACAGGCGAATCCGTTCGCGAGTGCTGTGATCGCGGCGGCGAATCGCCGAAATGCCGGCTGGAGATTCGCTGGACGGCGTAGACTCGAATCCAAAACGGATGACCGCCGCACTGCCACGCAACGAGGCAGCGGGAAGGAAATTTTTGTTTCCGCCGGCCTCGGCCGTGCGAGTGGAACGCGCGCCTTTGACAATCGTCCTGTACTTGGAATGATTGGAAGGCGTGCGCCGTCTTAACGAAGCGGGCCGCAATCCGTCTCTCTCTGAACTGCCGTCGCGCGCCGGCGCGGGATGAAAGCCGATCGCCATCCGCGCGACGTTCTCTGTAGCGGTGCCAGTACTCGTCGTACCCGGTTTTGGATCTCGCTGACGAGGGTCTCCGCATGCGAACGACGATCTCCGATGAATCCGCGGCCGTTGGGCCCGGAGCTCCCGACGCAACCCTGACGGACCCGGGGCACGACGAAGCCGAAGCGATCGATACGCGTCGGTCGCGTCGGTCGTTCGTGTTCTTCGGCGCCTTGGCCGCGGCCGCGCTGCTTCCGAAGCGCGCGCGCGCGCAGTCGCGACAAAAGGGCAAGCGCCCCATCGACACTGAGCCGAAGAACGGATTCGCCGAGGTGATTCCGAAGGAATCCGTCGCGGCGTTCGAGGAGTGGGACACCGGCACGTCGCGGCTCGTGCGCCGCGTGACGCTCGGCATGACCCAGGGCGAGTTGCAGCGCGCGGCGGCGATGGGCTGGCAGGGATACCTCAATTACCAGCTCAATTACACGCGCATCGACGACAGCGCGCTCGAAGCCGCCGTCGCCACGCGATATCCATTGATGAGCCAGACCGCGGACGTCCTGTTCAGCGCGGACGTCGGGACGGTGCAGAACCAACTCAAGGAGTCGACCATCTACCGCGCCGCGTTCTCCCAGCGGCAGTTGTATCAGCGGATGGTCGAGTTCTGGACCGACCACTTCAGCCAATCGATCGACAAGGTCGGCTACCTGCTCGCCGTCGACCAGCGCGACGTGATTCGCGCCCACGCCCTCGGCAAGTTCCGCGACCTGCTCCAAGCCAGCGCGCACAGTCCGTCGATGATCACGTATCTCGACCAGAACACGAGCAACAGCCGCGCGCCCAACCAGAACTACGCGCGCGAGGTGATGGAGCTCCACACGTTGAGCGTGAACGGTCCGTACACGCAGACGGACGTCGCCGAGTTGTCTCGCGTGTTGACCGGTTGGACGACGACCGGCAAGGGCGTGTTCGTGTTCAACCCCGGAATTCACGATTGGGGGCAGAAGACGGTTCTCGGCGTGAACGTTCCCGCCGGCTCACCGTCGCTGGGACAGGCGGGCATCAAGGAAGGCGAGATGATTCTCGACTTCCTGGCCGGTCACCCGAGCACGGCCACGTTCATCGCATCGAAGCTCCTCAAGTGGTTCGTCAACCCGGCGCCGACGGACGCGCAGGTCGCGGCGATCGCGTCGGTCTTCCGCGCCACCGGCGGCGACATCAAGGCCGTCGTGCGCGCGGTGCTCAACGACGTCTGGCTGCCGACGGCGCCGATGAAGTTCAAGCGGCCCTTCCACCTCATGGCGTCGGCCATCCGCGCGACCAATCCGACGGTCACGACGACGTCGTTCTTCAACAATCAGATCAACAACCTCGGCCACCCGCTCTTTCAGTGGGACACGCCGGACGGTTTCCCGGACAAGGTCGAGTACTGGGCGGGCAACATCGTGCCGAGATGGGCGTTCGCGATATCGCTGTCGGGCCAGAACAACGTGAACAGCGTCAAGGTCGATACGGCGCCGTATCTCGCCGGCTCGGCCGACAACGCGATCGATCTGATCAACAACAACTATTTCGGCGGCGAGATACCGACGACGACGCGCACCGCGCTCACGAACTATCTCAAGGCCGGCACGTTCAACGACGCACGCGTGCGCGAGACGATCGCGCTCGGTCTGAGCGCAAACGCCTTCCAGTGGTATTGACCCGGAGCTGACGATGACCGAACACGACATCGACTGCGGCTGCGAAGAGTACAACGAACTGTCGCGCCGCCAGTTCCTGGCGAGGGGCGCCGGCGTTTCGGCGGCCGCGCTGTTCCCGGCATGGCTCCCGAAGATCGTCATGGCGAAGAACTTCTCGTCCAGCCGCGACATCATCGTGTCCGTCTTTCAGCGCGGCGGCGCGGACGGGCTGCAGCATCGCCGTGCCGTTCGCCGACGCCAACTACTACACGTCGCGCCCGACGATCGCGATTCCGCGGCCCGACTCGACCGCCGCGACGCAGGGCATCAACCTCGACGGCTTCTTCATGTTCCCGCAGGCGATGGCCGGCGGAACGGCGGCGGGAACGGGCGGTCTCATGCCCGCGTTCCAGGGGCAGGACCTGCTCATCGTGCACGCGACCGGCCAGCTCAACAACTCGCGGTCGCACTTCGACGCGCAGCGATACATGGAAGTCGGCAAGCCGGTCGATCCGTCGCTCGTCACGGGGTGGTTGGGCCGCCACCTCGCGAGCATTCCGCCGCTCAATCCCGGCGGCGCCGCTGCGCGGCATCGGCATCGCGAACGGTTTGCAGAAAACGCTCGTCGGCGCGCCGCTGACGCTGCCGATCGCCGATCCGACGAACTATTCGATCGGCGGATCGGGCACGACCCAGGCCGCGCGCGTGGCGTTCCTGCAGGGCGACTACACCGGCGCCGACGAACCCGTCGGATCGTCGGCGCTGAGCGCGACGAACACGATCGGGCTGCTCAAGTCGGTCAATTTCGCCGGCTACGTGCCGGCGAACGGCGCCGTCTATCCGAACAACAGCTCGTTCGCCGCGCGCTGCGGTCGGTCGCCGTGCTGATCAAGAACAACGTCGGTATCGAAGCGGCGCAGGTGGACATCGGCAACTGGGACACGCACTCGGATCAGGACCCGCTCGCCGGCTCGATGTTCAAGACGATGCAGGACTTCTCGAACTCGCTTGGGCGCATTCTACGCCGACGTCATCGCCTCGGGCTTTCCCGTGACGGTGGTCGTCGTCTCGGAGTTCGGGCGCAACGTGCGCGAGAACGGCAGCGGCGGCACGGACCACGGCCGCGGCACGACGATGTTCGCGATGGGCAAGGGGATCGCCGGCGGCCGCGTGCTCACGAAGAACTGGCCGGGGCTGGCGAAGGAGAACCTCGAAGCGGGGCAGGACCTCAAGGTGACGGTCGACTATCGCGACATTCTGTCGGAGATCGTCCAGAATCGCCTGGGCAACCCGAACCTCGGCTTCGTCTTTCCGTCGTGGACGCCGACGACGCTCGGCGTTACGCGGTAGACCGGTGGACCGGTGGACCGGAGAAACTACTGGACGGTGACGCTGCCTTTCATGCCGGGATGCACGTCGCAGTCATAGTTGAACGTCCCGCGGGTCGAGAAGACGCGGCTCGCGGTGCCGGTCTTGAGAACGTTGATGTCCGGCGGAGCGCCGGCGACGACTGGATTGAAGCGGACGTTGTGCCCCTGGCCATCCGAGCCGCCGGTGAAGTTCCATCGCACGGTGTCGCCGGCGTTGACGGTTGCGAAGACGGGGCTGAACGCGTCGCCAACGGTGAAGATGTCGACGGTCTGGTTGGTGGACGTCTTGGAGTCGGGAGAAGTCGAGCAGGCGACGATCGACGCGACCACGACGAGGAAACGGAGGGGGAGGGATCGATGAGTCATATGCCAATGAGACGCTTCGCTCATGATGCAAGAAACGCATCGTCCCGTCGAGGGCGCGCGCTGCTAACGCTGTGCGCGGCGGCGGCGGCGGCCTTCCTCGTGGCGTGCGGCAGCGACTCGTCGCCCACGGGACCTGGCGGATCGACACAGAAGACGCCGAACGGCTCGTACGCGATCTCCACGATCAACTCCTCGGCGCTGCCTGTCGCGATCTTCTCCGACACCGGCGGTTTCAAGCTCGAGGTGATGTCGGGAACGATCACGCTCTCGGCCGGCGGCACCTATTCCATCGTCACCAACTATCGTGAGACGCTGCCCGGCGTATCGGATACGTACACCGACAGCACCGGCGGAACGTGGGCGATGACTTCCGGCACGTCGACGGTCGTGTTCACGAGCGCGGCCGACAGCACGCAGGATCAGGCGACCTGGACGAGCGGTCAGCTCACCTTCGTCGAACCGGGTGTCTCGCCGCCGCAGATCACTTTCGTCTACAAGCTCAAGTAGTGGGCACGCGCGCCGTCTAGACGCCGCCGTACCACTCGTATCCCTGATCGCTCCAGTATCCCCCCGTGCGCCGGGGGAGAAACATGATGCGCGTTAGGTATTTCGTGTTCTTGTAGCCGAGTTTCACCGGCGAATAGATCCGGGCCGGCGCGCCCCACGCGGCATTCAGGTAGTGCCCGTCCTGCGCGTACACGACGATCGTCTGCGGATGCATCGCGCTGTCGATGTCCCAGCTCTCGTGATAGTCGTCGTCGAACGATTCGAAATCCACGTACTGCGCGCCCGGCTGCACACCGGCGAGTCGCGCCAGATCGGCCAGGGCCACCCCCGTCCGCGTCGCGACAGCCGTCCACCCTTCCACACAGAAGTGGTCGAGGCGATAGCCGGTGCGCGGGAGCGACGCGAGATCGGCGAGCGAGAGGCTCAGCGGCTGCTTGACCATGCCGCCCACCTGGAGGCGCCACACGCCGCGCGTCGCCTCGTCCCACACCGGGACATGCTTCGAGATGAAGTATGACGGAAAGTGCGAACCCGCCGCCTTCGCGCTCGAGGAGGGCACGTCCATCGCGGTGTGGCGGAACAGCGCGCGCTCGAGCGACTCATTCTTTCGCTCGGCGAACTTGAGCAGTCGCGTCGCCGACTTCGGGCCCATCGAGTCGCACGCGGCGAGAAACGCGGCGCCCAGCGCCCCGCCGCCGGCCATGAGAAAACGGCGCCGGTCGATGGCGAATCGCTCGGCGAGGTGCGACGGCCGACGCGGCGGTTGGGAGGGAGAATCGCTCATGCCGCGGGAGGCGTTGGAGGGGGAGCGGGCGGCGTGGCGCTCGCGCCGGCCGCGTGCTCGTGCGCCGGCAACAGGTGGACGAAAGGTCGCGCGTTTCGCTCCTCGGGCGACCACTCCTCTTTGTAGCCGCCCGTCACCATCGCCACCATCGAATAAGGATCGACCGCGAACACCATGAAAATGTGCCCGAACGCCAGCACGACGAGCAACAGCATTGCGAGGAAGTGCCAGTAGCGCGCCCAGACGTATCCGCCAA
Source organism: uncultured Gemmatimonadaceae bacterium (assembly GCA_963736315.1). Lineage (GTDB taxonomy): Bacteria > Gemmatimonadota > Gemmatimonadetes > Gemmatimonadales > Gemmatimonadaceae > JAQBQB01. The sequence goes on from CAVTOB010000003.1 coordinate 2,835,214, forward strand.
GCAGATGCGTGAGAAACGCGAGTTGTACGGGCTTCCAGATGGCGATCCCCGTGACGACGGCCAGCGCGCCAACGATCGGGAACGAGAAATAGACCAGTCGTTGCAGCGCGTTGTGCTTGCCTTGCCGTGGATGATCCTTTCGAACCGTGAGATAGAACCGGACCATCTCCCAGGCGTCGCGCACGATTCCGCGACGCGGCACGAGATCGCGCCACTCGCCGTGCGTGTAGATGAAGCCCAGGTAGACGAGGCCGTTCACGACGAGCACCCACATCATCGCGAAGTGCCAGTTGCGCGCGCCGGCGAGCCACCCTCCAAAGGTCAGGTTGCCGGGAATCGGCTTGTGCTCGAACGGATAGCAGCAGAAACTCTCGCCGCGGCGCGCGAACGCCGGGTACGCGTTGAAGATCCGAAGCCCGCTCCCGACCATGATCGTGAGCGCGACGACGTTGACCCAATGCGTGATGCGGACGATGGGGTGATGACGCTTCTTCATGTCTTCCCGAATACCAGGGCGTACACCAGCAGCGACAGAACGATCGACGTGATCACGACGTACTTGCGGTCTCCCTGCAGCGCGAACGCGACGAGCGTGAACGCCACGCGCGCCACCGGCGTCGCGATGAGCAGCAACAATCCCAGCTGCGCGATCGCGTCGCCGTTGAACGACGCCGCACCGCGGACGATGCTGACGATCGACTCCAGTGCCGCCGGCTCGCCCTGAAACGCTCGGTGCGCCACCGGATCGCCGCCGTGCTGCACGAGCAGCAGCGCGCCGCCCATGCATGTGACGACCGCCGCGATGATCACGCCGAGCCGGAGGAGCCCGCCGATCGCCTGCTGCACGTCGTGATCCGAAACGCGAGTCGCCATCAGATGGTTCCCGTGATCCCCTTGTACAGCATCTCGACCGCGGCGACGAAGACGATCGCCGTGAAGAGCGGCCGGAGCCACCGCACGTCGGCGCGCGTCAGTATTCGCGCGCCGAGCAACGCCCCGCCGCCGGCGCCGAGCATGACCGGAAAGGAGATCGCCGGGTCGATTTGCCCTCTGTGCAGGTACACCGCGGCGCTCACGGCCGCGGTCACACCGATCATGAAGTTGCTCGTCGTCGTCGAGACCTTGAATGGAAGCGACATCACCTGATCCATCGCCAGCACCTTGATGATGCCCGCCCCGATGCCGAGCAACGCCGAGAGCACGCCGCCGACGAACATCAGCGAGAACCCGAGCGGGATTCGCCGGGCCGAGTAGTGCTGGGGCCCGCTCGGCGTCGGGTAGTCGGAGTCGAGCTGGAAAAAGGCCGACCACCGATCGGGAGTCGTCAGAATCGCGTGCTCGGCGCGAGGACGGAGCGAACGGAGCGCCGTCGCGATGAGGACGACGCCGAAGAGGATGGAGAGCTTGGCCGGCGACGCGTAGCCCGACAGGAGCGCCCCGGTGAGCGCGCCGACGGTCGTCGCGATCTCGAGAAGGATCGCGATGCGAACGTTCGTGTAGCCCTCGCGCACGTACGCCGTCGCCGCGCCCGACGACGTGGCGATGACCGCGATCAGCGACGCGCCGATGGCGTAGCGCATGTCGACGTGAAAGAGCAGCGTCAACATCGGCACGACGATGATTCCCCCGCCCAATCCCGTGAGGGACCCGAGCAAGCCGGCGGCCAACGATCCGACGCCGACCAGCAGGGCGAGGGACGTCAGGTTCATCAGATCTTGACCTTCCAGGGCGCCGTGAGCTCGACGGTTCCCCACTTGATGCGCAGAACCCCGCTGGGTTCCGCCTGTTGGCTCGGATCCGACGACGTGGGCGTGAGGTAGATGCTGAGTGCGTCCTCGGAGTCGGTGAGCGTTCTGGCGGTCATGCGGACGCGACCGACGTCCTTCGAGGGATTCCGGTCGGTGCCCCAGATCGCGGTCTGGCTGTTCACGATCAGGTCCCAGTTGCTGCCGGAATGCACCAGATAGAGCGTGTAGTCGCCGCGCGGCACGGCCAGGGAACCGACCGTGAAGTCGAGGTCGGAATGGAGGCTCGTGGCGTCGTTCGCCCCAAAGCGCCATACGGTATCGTTCGGGATCAGCCCGCCGAGGATCTTCCGCCCACGGGCGTGCGGCTGGCCGTACGAGATGGCGATGCGCGCCGGCCCGGCGAAGGCCGCGTCCTCGGCGTACCATTCGCCGCCGATCGACCGTGAGTTGAGGTGCACCTCGACGGTCGCGAAGCTGCTGGCCGCCATGCGCGGCGGTTTTGCGGGCGGTTGTTGGCCATGCAGGACCGATCCGAGCACCGCGAGCGCCGCGGCGCGTCCGACGAGACGAAGCATGAATTCTCCGGGAGTGGGCGCTTGGAGGATGATCGGGCCCCGCCAGGCGCCGCAAGTCGTATCATGGACGCCGCGAGGGTTCTCACGGAGCCGAACCCGGCGTACAATCCCGGCGATCCGACATCCAAAGGAATCGGTGCATCATGAATGCTCGGCCACTCGTCGCGGGCGCTTTCGCGATCGTTTCGTGCGCGTTTCCCGTCACGGTGCGCGCGCAGCGCCCGTTTCGCGTCGACGAGACGACGATCGCGGACGTCCACGCGGCGATGCGAAGCGGCGGCCTGACCTGCCATGCGCTCGTGCAGGCCTACCTCGATCGAATCGCGGCGTACGACAAGCAGGGGCCGGCGATCAACGCCATTACCGTGGTCAACCCCGACGCGCTGGCCACGGCGGATTCGCTCGACCGCCGGTTCGCGGCGAATCGTCAGTTCGTCGGGCCGCTCCACTGCATTCCCATGATCGTGAAGGACAATTTCCAGACGATCGGATTGCAGACCGCGGCCGGCAATCTCGCCCTCAAGGGGTACGCACCGTCGAAGGACGCGTTTCAGGTGCGCCGCATCAAGGAAGCGGGCGCCATCGTGTTAGCAAAGTCTAACATGGCTGAATTCGCCTTCAGCCCGGTCGAGACGGTGAACTCCGTGCTGCCCGGATACACGAAGAATCCCTACGCGCTCGACCGCGTGACGGCGGGATCGTCGGGCGGCACCGCGGCCGCGGTCGCGGCGGATCTCGGCGAAGTCGGCCTGGGGACCGACACGGGCAACTCGATTCGCGGCCCCAGCTCGCACCAGGCGCTGGTCGGCATTCGCTCGACGATGGGACTGACGAGCCGCGCGGGCATCGCGCCGCTCAGCCTGTTCGCCGACATCGCCGGCCCGATGGCGAGGAGCGTCGCCGACGCGGTTGCGGTCTTTCAGGTCGTGGCCGGCTACGATCCCGACGATCCGGCGACCGACGCGGTGAAGGGAAAGCCGCTGCCGAACTATTCGGCCGCATTGGTGCGAGGCGGCCTGCGCGGCGCGCGGATCGGTATTCTGCGTCAGGCGTTCGAGGGACCGACCGTCGACCCCGAGGTGCGTTCGGTCTTCGAGCGAGCGGTGCGTGATCTCCGCGGTGCGGGGGCGACGGTGCTCGATACCGTGACGATCGTCGAGCTGGACTCGATTCGCCGCTCGAACCGAGGCGGCTGCAACCCATTCAAGTTCGAGTTCAACGCCTGGCTCGCCGAGCAAGGCGGCCGCGCTCCCGTGCACGATCTGCATGCGATTGTCACGAGCCGGCGATACCATCCGTCGGTCGAGACGAGGCTGGTCGCGGCGGACTCGATCAAGCTGCCGCCTGATTCCGTTCCCGCGTGTCAGGGCCGCCAGCGAGTGCGCGACGGTCTTCGCGAGGCGGTGGCGCGCACGATGGATCGCCTGCAGCTCGACGCGCTCATCTATCCGACGTGGAGTAACCCGCCGCGGTTGATCGGCGATCTCAACACGCCCGCCGGCGACAACAGCCAGCTTTTCTCGCCGACGACGGGAGATCCCGCGATCACGGTGCCGATGGGCTACACGCGCAACAACACGTTGCCCGCGGGGCTCTCGTTCTTCGGTCGCGCGTTCGACGAGGAACGACTGATCAAACTGGTGTACGACTACGAGCAAGCGACGAAGTGGCGGCGCGAGCCCGCGTCGACGCCGCCGCTCGGCTCGACGACGGGCGGCGACGGAAAGCGGTAGGGTAAAAAAGCGGCGCGGGGAGCGGCCCAAACAGCCGGCTCCCCGCGCATCCTGCTCTCCCCTACCGTGACGATCCGCGCCCCACCTTCAGCCGCTCGCGCGGTCTCCCTCTCGCGGTATCGCCGGGTCCTAGGAGAGCACTGTTCGTGCCAGGGATCCGCGATCGCGGCGATCCTTGCTTATGTTGCACGCGATGCTCACTCGGTTGCTCGTCGTCGTTCACGCGGTTGTGTCCGCGTCGTCGGTTGCCGCACAGGTCGCTCCCGCCGGTGCGCCGCCCGCTAGCGCGCCATCGGCCGCGCCGTCGGCCGCGCCGCTTGCGCCGCCGCCAACGGTACCGCGCGAGTTTCGCGCCGCATGGGTCACGCCGATCTACGACCGTGGGTTTCGCGATTGGCCGTCGAAGCCCGGCCTCTCGCCCGACGCGCAGCGCGCGGAGCTGGTTGCGCTTCTCGACGACGCCGCCTCGATCGGACTCAATGCGGTGATCCTGCACGTCCGCCTCGCGAGCGACGCGCTATATCCGACGAAGTACGCGCCATGGTCGCCGCTGCTCTCCGGACAATCGGGTCTCGGCCCGTCGCCGTCGTACGATCCGCTGGCGTTCGCGGTCGCGGCGGCGCACGCGCGCGGCCTGCAATTGCACGCGTGGTTCAATCCCTTCCGCGCCGTGCTTCCGGGCGTGCCCGGTCGACCTGCGTCGACCCACGTCACGCGCCAACACCCGGACTGGGTCGTGAAGTATGGAAAGCAGACGTGGATCGATCCCGGGAATCCGGCGGCGCGCAAGTACGTCCTCGAAACGATCCTCGACGTCGCGCGGCGCTATGACGTCGACGGCATCCACCTCGACGACTACTTCTATCCGTACCGAGAGACGCGGACGTACACGCGTCGAGTGAAAAAGAAGCGCGTCCGCGTGACCCAGGAGATCGCGTTTCCCGACGGCCGCTCGTGGAAGCGCTACGGGTCGGGACACGGGTTCACCGACCGCGACGCGTGGCGACGCGCCAACATTGACGACTTCGTGCATTCGCTCTACACGGGCGTGAAGGCGATCAAGCCGACGATGATCGTCGGCATCAGCCCGTTCGGCATCTGGCGGCCCGGATCGCCGAGCGGGATCACCGGGCTGGATTCGTTCAGCGAGATCTACGCGGACTCCCGGCGCTGGCTCGCGCAGGGTTGGGTCGACTACCTCGCGCCGCAGCTCTACTGGCAGGTCGACGGCGTGCAAGATCGCTTTCGCGCGCTCGATTCGTGGTGGCGCACCGAGAATCCGATGCGTCGCTTCGTGTGGCCAGGCCTCTACACGTCAAAAGTCTTTGGCGGATTCGACAGTTGGCCGACGGACGAGATCCAGACACAGATCGCGACGATTCGCGACGCGCGCGCCGGCTCGGCCGATCCGCCCGGCCACGTCCACTTTCGTTTGAGCGCCCTCCTGGCCGACAACGAGCGCATCGCGCACAGTCTCGCGCGAGAATATGCGCAACGCGCGCTGGTCCCCGCGTTCACTTGGCTTGGCGCCGCCGCGCCGCCGGCTCCGTCGTTGGCGACCGCGCCGTCGGTGCCCACGGTGACGATGATTTCCGGCGACGGCGTCGCGCCGCGTTGGTGGCTCATTCAGGTTCGCGTCTCGGGCGGCGTGTGGACGACGAAACTTCAGCCTGGCGCCGCGACGCAGATCGCCGTCGACTCGGTGGCCGGTGCGAACCCCGACGAGATCGCCGTGAGCGCGATCAGCGCGACAGGCGTCGAGAGCGAGCCGGCCGTCGTCGCGTGGCCGCCCACCGCGAACGGGCCCTCCCCGGCGCGACGAGGAAGACGTCGATAGAATCTGTCCAACCACAACTGAACCGTCCAACCATGGCCCGCCGATTCGTCCCCGCCGAAGTCGTAGGACTCTCCTTGGTGCTTCTCGCCGCGTCGGCCGCGGTTCCGCGCGCGATCGTCAGGGCGCAACGCGCGTCACGCGACGCGCCGCTCGGCCTGCTCGACTCGTCGCGATACGCGGCGACGGCGCGCGAGCTGCGCGGATTGCGATGGCGCCTCGTCGGGCCGTTCCGCGGCGGTCGCGCCGTCGCCGTGGTCGGCGACCCGACGAAGCGCGACGTGTTCTACTTCGGGGCCGTGGACGGCGGTGTCTGGAAGACGACCGACCGCGGCGTCACCTGGAAGAACGTGACGGACGGTGCGTCGGCGATCGCGTCGGTCGGCGCGATTGCCGTGGCGCCGTCGGACCCGAACGTCGTCTATGCCGGCGGCGGCGAGGCCGACCTTCGCGAGGACTGGACGTACGGCGACGGCATGTACCGCTCGACCGACGCCGGCAAATCGTGGACGCACATGGGGCTCGACGACGCGCGTCACATCGCGCGCATCGTCGTGGACCCGCGCGACCCCGACCGCGTCTTCGTGGCGGCGCTGGGTCACGCGAGCGGGAAAAACGCGACGCGCGGCGTCTATCGCTCGAGCGACGGCGGCAAGACGTGGCAGCGGACTCTGTTCACGAACGACTCCACCGGCGCCGCCGACGTCGAGATGGATCCGTCGAATCCGCGCATTCTCTTCGCGTCGCTGTGGCACATGCAGCGTTCGCCCTGGGGCTTCACCGCGGGCAACGGGAGTCTCTGGAAGAGCACCGACGGCGGCGACACCTGGCGCGACATCAGCAGCGCGCCGGGCATTCCGAAGAATCCGCTCGGACGAATCGGCGTGTCGGTGTCGCGCGCCAACCCGCAGCGCGTATACGCGACGATCGAGTCTCCGCCCGAGGACTCCACGGGCGGGATCTTCCGCTCCGACGACGATGGCGTGACCTGGCAGCGGACGAACGGCGATCAGAAGTGGATGGTACGGCCGTGGTACTACGGCGAGATCACCGCCGACCCGCGCGACACCAACACCGTGTACGTGATGAACCTGTCGACGTGGAAATCGACGGACGGCGGCCGCACGTTCGCGCGGCTGCGATTGCCGCACGGCGACACGCACGCGCTGTGGATCGACCCGGCCGATCCACGCCGCATGATCAGCGGCAACGACGGCGGCGCGACGATCAGCTTCGACGGCGGCTCCAATTGGTCGTCGATCATGAATCAACCGACGGCGCAGTTCTACCACGTCGCGATCGACGACCAGTGGCCGTACCGCATCTACGGCGCGCAGCAGGACAACACGACGGTCTCGATCGTGAGCCGCTCGGACAACGGCGCGATTGATGAATCCGATTGGTGGCCGGTCGGCGGCGGCGAATCGGGGTACATCGCGCCCAAACCCGGAAGTCCCAACATCGTCATCGCCGGTACCTACACCGGCACGATGACGCGCTACGACGTCAAGACCAAGCAGACGAAGGACATTTCCGTCTGGCTGAACAACTACGACGGTTGGCCCGCGCGCGACGTGCCGAATCGTTTCCAGTGGACGTATCCGATTCTCTATTCGGCGCACGACCCGCGTGTGCTGTACTCCTCGGCCAACCGGATCTTCCGCTCCACCGACGACGGCAACAGCTGGGAGCCGATCAGCCCCGACCTCACGCGCCACGATCCGACGACGCTCGGGCCCGCCGGCGGGCCGATCACGTACGACATGACCGGCACCGAGTGGTACGCGTCGGTCTTCGCGCTGGCGGAGTCGCCGCGCTCGGGCGACATCCTGTGGGCGGGATCGGACGACGGACTGATTCACCTCTCGCGCGACCGCGGCGCCACGTGGACGAACGTCACGCCGGCGGCGATGGCGAAGTTCACGCGCGTCTCGATCGTCGAGGCGTCGCACTTCGATCCGGCGACGGCGTACGTCGCCGCCAACCGCTACCAGCTCGACGACTTCAAGCCATACCTATATAAGACCTCCGACTTCGGCCGCACCTGGACCGCGATCAGCGCCGGCATTCCCGACGGCGCATACACGCGAACCATTCGCGAAGACCCGCTGCGGCGCGGGCTCCTGTATGCCGGCACCGAGACCGGCGTCTACTACTCCACCGACGACGGCGCGCGCTGGGAGCCGTTGCAGCTCAACCTTCCCCGCGCCTCGGTGCGAGATCTCAAAGTGCAGGGAAGCGATCTCATCGCGGCGACGCACGGCCGAGCGATGTGGGTGCTCGACGATGTTTCGCCGCTGCGCACGTTGGCCGACAGCGTGCGTCGCGCACCCATCCATCTCTTCGCGCCCGATACGGCGATCCGATTCTCCGGCGGACATTACCGCACGACGTCCGCCGGCGAGAATCCCCCGTCGGGTGTCGTCGTCGACTACTGGCTCGCGGCCGCGATCGACCCGCGCGACAGCCTTCGTCTGGAGTTCGTCGACGTCACCGGCAAGGTGATTCGACACTTCTCGAGCGCGTCGCCGCCCGACTCGGTCAAGTCCGCCGCGTTCGCGCGCATGCTCTCGGACTCGGCGCGCGCGCGGGGTGCCGGTGCGGGCAAACAGCCGGGCGACACGGCGTCGCTCAAGTCGCGCGGCTCGCGTGAGCTGCCCGACACGCTCGCATTCGCTCCAAGCGATTCCATCGTGACGGCGCGAGCCGGATTGAACAGGTTCGTCTGGGATCTCCGCTACCCGGCGACGCGCGAGGCGAAGGACGTCATCAACGATGAAGGAGCGACGCTCGGTCCGGTCGTGGCGCCGGGGCGATACTCGGTGCGGCTCATCGGCAGAGGGCGAACGCTGACCCGCGACTTCGTCGTCCGCGGGGACCCGCGTCTGACCACGACGCAATCCGAGTACGACGCGCAATTGGCGCTCGCGCTCGCGGTCCAAGCGAAGACGAATGAGGTCTCCGACGCCGCCAAGCGCATCCTCGATCTCGAGCACGCGCTCGACGACCGCGTCGCGGCGGCCAAGGGCCAGTCGTACGAGAAGCGCATCGGCGACGCGGCAAAGCCGATTCACGCGACGCTCGAGGCGATTCGCGATTCGCTGGTCGAGATTCATTCCCACGCCGACGAGATCACCCTCCACTATCCGATCCGCTATTACAACATGCTGTTGTCGCTCGCCGGCATGGTCCAGAGCGCCGACGCCGGGCCCACGAAGCAGGAGAGCGCGATTCTCCAGGATCTGCGGCCGAAGATCGACGCCCACCTCACCCGGCTCCGCTCGGTCGAAGCCACCGACATCGGGTCGTTCAACGCGCTCCTGAAGGAGCTCAACGTGCCGGCGATACCCGGTCCGCCACCGGTGATCGTCCCGTGAGCATCTCCCCGGCGCCGCCGGTGATGCGCGCGGTGGTCATCACGCGACCGGGCGGCCCCGAGGTGCTCGAGGTGCAGCAGCGTCCGACGCCAAAGCCGGAGCGCGGGCAGCTGCTCGTGCGAGTCCGGGCCTCGGCGCTCAACCGCGCGGATCTCTTGCAGCGCGAAGGTCGGTATCCGGCTCCACCGGGCGCGCCCGCGGACATTCCAGGCCTCGAGTTCACCGGAGAAGTCGTTGCCCTCGGCGACGGAGTCGGCGCCGAGTGGGGGTGGGGGGGGGCCGTTGGTGCGCGAGTCTTTGGAATCACCGCGGGCGGCGGGCACGCCGAGTTTCTCGCCATCGACGCCGGCTGCGCGGCGCGGGTACCGGAACGATTCTCGTGGACGGACGCCGGCGCGATCCCCGAAGCGTTCATCACGGCTCACGACGCGCTGGTGACGCAAGCACAGGTCGCCGCCGGTGAACGCGTGTTGATTCACGCCGTCGGGAGCGGCGTCGGCCTCGCGGCAACGCAAGTCGCGCGCGCTTGGAAGGCCATCCCCTTCGGGACCGCGCGAACCCCCGACAAGATCGAGCGCGCGCGCGAGCTCGGCCTCGAGGACGGCGTGGTCGTGACCGGCGATCCCGAAGTGATCGTCGCGCAGGTCGAGCAGTGGACGGAAGGAAAGGGGATGCCCGTCGTGCTCGATCTGGTGGGCGGCGACTATGTCGGCGCGAACATCCGCGCGGCGTCGCTCAAAGGGCGCATCATGATCATCGGCACGGTCGCCGGCCGCACCGCGTCGATCCCGGTCGGCATGGTCCTCGGCAAACGACTCACGCTGCGGGGCACGATGCTGCGCTCGCGATCCGTCGAGGAGAAGCGCGAGGTGACCTCCGCCTTTGCGCGCGACGTCGTCCCGCTCCTCGCCTCAGGCGCGTTGAATCCGACGATCGACAGCGTCTTCGACCTCGCCGACGTCGCGAAGGCGCACGAGCGGCTGGCGAGCAACGCGACGTTCGGCAAAGTAGTGCTGCGCGTTTCGTGAGATTTTCGCCGCGTCGGCATCTGCGACCAGAGAATCCGTTGAAGCGATTTTAGCCGCCCGATTAGAAATCGAGCTTGAGCGTGACGAAGAAGTTGCGCGGCGGGAGGACGTAGTATTCCGGAACGCCGTCGCCCGCGTAGCCGCTCCCGTACTTCCTGGCGTCGAGAAGGTTGTTTATTCTCCCGACGAGCTCGTAGCCCTTGACGTGCCACGACGCGCTCGCGTCGACGTTGAGCGATGCCGGAAGCACGTAGCGCGGATCGTCCGTGTTCTGGAGGAACGCACGAGCCGTATAGCGCGTCTCCAGCGCGAGCCACAGACGTCCGCCCGGCGCGAACGCCGCGCGCGCGTACGTCATGAAGCGCGGCGTGAGCAGCGGCTGCACGTCGCGGTACGTCGCCGGCGTGTCGCCGGTCGAGTCGGTGTAGTCGCTGATCCGGTTGGTGCTCGCCGCGACGTTCGCCGTCAGCATCCAATGCGCGATCCCGCGATACGTGATGTCGCCTTCGACGCCGCGCCGATAACTCCGCGCGACGTTCTCGCGAAGGGGATTGCCGATGTAGCTGAGCTGGCCGATCGGCGCGATCTCGTTGCGAAAGTTCATCGAGTACAGATTGGCCTGCGCCTCGATCGTCCGCGTGCGGTACGTCGTGCCGAGCTCGAGGTCGTGCACGGTCTCCGGCTTCACGCGGTGCAGGTCGCCGACGAACGCCACGTTCGACGTGTCGAGATTGTCGAAGCCGGCCAGCATGTCGCCGCGCGCGGGCTCACGCGTGTTCGCGCCATAGGAGACGTACACCGACGTCGATCGGCTCATGACGTGGGTGACGCCCACCTTCGGGTTCACGAACGTCCACGCGATCGACTCGGGGGTGATGTCCGCCTGCGCGTCGGGCAAATAGCGCCACTCGGCGTGGCGGGCCTGCACGTCGCCGAACCACGTCGTGGCCCCCGCCGTGTACGCGAGCTTGGTGAATCCGCTGACGTCGCCTTTGTGCCCGGTGTTGAAGTACAGCGGGTGCCCGAGATCGGGATGCTGAAACGCGAAATGATCCCGCGAGTAGTCGTTGGCGTTCACGCCGACGTCGAGGCTCAAGCCTCTGCGCCGCAGATTCCAATCGCTCGTCACGCCGTACCAGACGAAATCGAGGTTGAACTGCGTGAGCGGCGCGAGCTGCACGTCGTAGTCGCCGCTGGCCGAGATGCGGTACGCGGTCGTCGAGAGCGATGACGACGGACCGAACAGGCGCGTGTACGACAGCGCGGCGATGCGTTCCCCGAATCCGTCGCGCTCCTCCGGGGTGAGCGGATTGATCCGCCGGTTGGTGTCGAGGTCCGTGACCGGAACGGCGAGATACGCCATCGTGTCGCGCATGGTGCCCGTCGTCACCGTGAGCTTCACGATGTCGCGGTCGCCGAAGTAGCCCGCGCTGAGGAACGCCGATTTTCCCTCAACGCCCGAATGGTACCGGTATCCATCGGTCTTCAGGTCCGACAAGCGCGCGTAGAACGCCAGACGGTTCGACGTGAATCCGCTCCGATACTCCGCGCTTCCGCGGCGCGATCCGAACGACCCCCCCTCGATCTGGAACTCCCCGGACCGCTGTCCACCGAAGATGGGCACCGACTCCATGTTGATGGACCCGGCGTACGCCGCGGTGCCGTTGCTGCTCGTGCCGACTCCGCGCTGCACCTGCACCGAGCCGAGGCTGTTCGCGAGATCGGGAAAGTCCGCGAAGTACAAGACCTGATCTTCCGGATCGTTCAGCGGAATGCCGTCGAGGGTCAGGTTGATCCGCGACTGGTCGATGCCCCTCAGCCTGATGTAGCTGTATCCCCAGTAGTTCCCCGTCTCGGCGTACGACGTGAGCGACGGCGCGGCGCCTTGCAACAGCAGGGGTACGTCCTGCCCGAAGTAACGCGGCGCGAGGTCTTGGGACGTGAGCGTCTTCTGCGAGATGAGCGCCGCGCCCGACCCGCGCAGGGCCGAGATCATGACGCTTTCCAGACGTTGCACGCGACTCGAATCGCGGCGTGCGCTGTCAGCCGGCGGCGAGCTCCGCTGCGCGGCGAGCAGGTTTGGGACAAGGAGAACGGCGAGCGGCGCGACGACCGCTCGGGAGCGACGCCAACGCGTCGCACGAGCATGGTAGATCATGTGTGACTCCCTACGCCGGTACGAACCGGATCAGGTTCTACGGGACTCTCTCAGCCTGCGCCCTTCGTGGGCAGGCACCCCGGTCAGCCACAAAACCTAATCGGCGCGCGGAGAAGTGCGATCGGTGACCCGCATCACCCCGTTGGCGTGCTCAGATCGCTCAGCTGGCACATCCTCTGCCCTCTAGGCAGACGCAAGCGCAAAAAACGACAGGGGGATCGAATGAAACGCATGACTCCGATGGTGATCATGTCGGCACTCGTGCTGCTGATCGCGGGGCTGGGCTGCAAGGGTACCCAGAACGCGACGGCAGATTCGTCGCTGAACCGGGACCTGGCGCTCGCCGCGCACCAGCGCGATTCGCTGGACAGCGTGTCGGCGCTCGAGAGCCAGCGCATGGCCCCGTCGGCCAACGCATTTCGGTCGACACACACACGTACGAGCGTCACTCACTCCTCGAGCGCGGGCGGAGAAGTCCGAGCTGGAAGCAGCGCGGGCACGTCGTCCGGCGGCACCGTGAAGCACACACAGCGTGACGCGGCGATCGGCGCCGCCGCCGGCGCGGTGATCGGCGCGACGGCGAGCCGGAGCAAGGTCAAAGGCGGGTTGATCGGCGCGGCCGTCGGCGGAATCGTCGGCGCGGTGATCGGAAACAACGTCGACAAAACGAAGAAAAAGCCGTGACGGGCTCGTCTTACCCGGGTACTCGGACCCTCCTATTATTCAGGCCGTCCGAGGGCCCGAAACTCGAGGTTTCATGGCGAAGGAAGAGCCGATACAACTGGAAGGGCAGGTCACGGAGGTTCTCCCGAATGCGACGTTTCGCGTGGAGCTGACCAACGGTCACAGCGTGCTGGCCACGCTCGGCGGAAACATGCGCCGCTTTCGCATTCGGGTGCTGCAGGGCGATCGCGTCACGATCGAAGTGTCGCCGTACGATCTGACGCGCGGGCGAATCATCTTCCGCCACAAGACGTGAGGCATCGTCGCGCGGTACGGCGCGACTCCCGACTCGATTCGACTACCGCGCGCCGCGGAGTCTGAGCTCGCGGGCCGAGACGCGATGCGTGCCGGGGTACGGCACGTCGGGCCCCTTGAGGGTCCGCCACAAAATGCGGTTGAAGAGCGCCTCGTCCGCCGCGTCCTCGATGTCGAGGTCGAGTTTGGCTGATTCGCGCGCCTCGCGCGTTCCCGAGGGATTCATCTCGTCGAGCGATTGGGCGGGCGTGAGCGCCGTATAGGGACGCAGGTCGGGCGAGTCCGACCAGATGTCGCGCAGCGGGCGGCCGAAATAGTCGAATTGCGACATCGATCCGAGCCCGACGATCTCCTCGATCGTGCGCAGCACGTCCGTCGTGTTGGCGAATCGGTGGATCGTCCCGCCCCGATTGTAGGCCGAGATGACGAGCAGCGGCGATCGATGGACGTCGACGTGATCCGGACCGTTCTGCGCGTCGTCCTCGAGCACGAACACGACCGTGTTCTTCCAGAACGGAGACTTGGAGAGCGCTTCGATCATTCGCCCCAGCGCGAGATCGTTGTCGGCGTAGGCGGCGCGCGGCGAGGGCTTGCCCGCCGCCGCGCCGGAGGTGTGGTCGTTCGGCAGACGCACTGTCTCGAGCGTCGGCATCGATCCGCTGGCCGAAAACTGCTTCAGCTCTTCGATCCAGACGTCGGCGCGACGTTGGTCTTTGATCGCGAGGTCGAACCCGGGATACAGCGGATTCGTGTGCGCGCGCAGGAACGGCTTGTTGCCGCGGTAGCCCGGCGGGAGATCGTCGGGCGACGCATTGCGCGACGGAACCACGAACTCGCCGTAGTTGCGATACGTGATGCCCTTCTTCTCCGCGAGGTTCCACAAGTAGCCGCTCGCCGGCTCGGCGACGTCGTCGTCCGGAATGCGCCCGCGGTTCAGGCCCTCGTAGTCGTACGAGCGGCCGCGCGCCGAGTAGTGGGACGGCACGGTCTTCTCGAGATAGTCGGTCGCATACGCCGCCATCGACCAGTTGTGGCCGTCGGGGCTCACTTCCGCGTTCACGAAGAAGCGGTCGAACAGCCCGAACCGGTCGGCGAGCGAGTGATGGTTCACCGAGAGGGCTCGGGGGAAGAACACGAGGCTCGTATCGCCGTCGCCCTGCGCGTCGTCGCCGAACACTTGATCGTACGTTCGGTTTTCCTTGACGATGTAGATCACGTGCTCGAACGGCGGATAGCTCGACCGCGCGCTGCCCGGCGTCCATCCGTTGGCGGACGCTACTCGCGAGGTAAATCGTGCGAGCGCGTCGCCGCTCGTCTCCGACAACGGCACGCGCATCACGGCACCGGCGATCGTGTTGAGCGAATACTCATCGGTCCGGCCGATCTGCGGATTGGGTCCGTGCGGATTGGGAACCGACCCCTTGCCTTTGCCGCTCGCCACCTCGAGCTGGTCGCCGACGACGAGCAGCGACGACGGATACCATCCCGCCGGGATTCGTCCGGCGAGCTTGTCGTCGCCCGACGCCCCGGCAACGCCCGACGCGGCCGGCGACAAATTGAACACCGCGACCGAGTTCGCGTCGGCTTCGGCGACGAAGAGTCGGGTGCCGTCACCCGACAGGGCGAGCGCGTTCGGTGTCGAGCCCTCGCCCGGGCCGGCCGGCGGCGGATCGAGGAGGCGTGCGACGACGTGGCGCGTTTTGGTGTCGAGGACCGCCACCTGGTCGGTACTCCCCGACGCGACGAAAAGCCGACTGCCGTCCCCGCTCAACAACAACGCGGAGGGATGCCGAGCCACGGGAATTCGCCCTGCATCGCGCAACGGCCCGCCGGGCGCGGTCGTGAAAATCGACACCGTATTTCCGCCCCACGCGGATACGTAAACCGTTCCACGCGCATCGACGACGACGTCGTACGGATATCGCTCGGTCGCAAACCGCTGAACGACCGCTCCCGCCTGAACGTCCACGACCGCCAACGAGTCGGTGAGATTCTCCGCGACGAACAGGTAGCGTCCATCGGGCGACGTGCCGATTCCCGCGGGATACGGATTGGGGTCGCGCGGCCGGCGAGCGCCGAGGCGGATGCTGTCGCGCTGTCCCGCGCGCCCATCGCGCCAGTCGTAGCGGTAGATCACGTCGCCGTTGCCACCCGAGGAGTACAGCGTGCGGCCGTCGGGGGAGAACACCAAACCGACGAATGCCGACGCCTGCTCCAACTCCTGAACCACCTGTTCCGTCGCGACATCGATGATCTGCACGCCCTGCTTCGCATAACCGCCGAGTGACACGGCGACGCGGTTTCCCTCCGGCGTGAGTCGCATCGTGAGCGCCATGGGGCCGATCGGCGCCAGGGTCGCCGCGGGGTCGAGACGCACCCCCGTCGGCAAGCGCGAACCGAGTCTCGTGAACGACGAATCCCCGGCGCGAAGCGACTCGGGGCCGTGTTGCTTGCACGACACGGCGAGCGTCGAAGACACGGCGATGGCGAGGATGGAACGGCGCATAACGGGGATTCGCGGGGAGGGGAAATTCGGTTCGCTCCAAGGGGCGGCGCGCATCCGTCTCGCCGCCCGAAACGTACTCGAACGCATTAACATACTGCGCGATCGACGGCTCGCGTCACGCCGGGGCCGGCTCCCACCACGGCCCCTTTTCCTCGACAGTCACTTGATGCTCAACGTCAGCGCACGCGCCGGCTGGGCGCATGCGGCAGTTTTCGTCACGGCCCTCCTCCTTGCGGGCTCGCGCTCGTCGCGCGCGCAGGACTCGGTCGTCGTGCACGTCTTCGCGCCGACGGAGATCCACGGGTTCATCCAGACGTACTATCGCTCCGGCGATCCCACGACCACGGACGGGTTTCGACTGCGTAAAGCCGATGTGAAGTTCAACGGCCAAATGTCGCCGCACGTGCGCTGGCGGATCGGCTTCGATGCCGCCAAGGCCCTGAACCTGATCCTGACCGGGAATGATACGCTCGATGCGCTGGCGCTGACCGCCGTCAGCACGGACCAGCGCACCCGCATGCTCCAGGACGCGGCCATCACCTGGGTGCAGAGCAAGTCCTTCAGCGCGGACGTCGGCCAGCAGCTCATTCCCCTCTCGCTCGAGGGCACGATTCCCACCTCGTCCGTCGAGACGATCGAGCGAACGATGTTCATCATCGAACGGTCTCGCGGCACGGGACTCGGCGACGTTCGCGACGTGGGCGCCTCGGCCAATGGATTCACGCCGGTCGGCATCGAGTACCACGGCGGGGTGTTCAACGGAACAGGCGACGACATCGGCATCGTCGACGGGAATCCCCAGAAGGCGGTCGCCGGCCGGCTGGCCTATCACATTCGGCTCGTCCCCGACATCGAGCTCGGTGGATCGGGCGCGTACGAGAGCGGGCACTTCGTGCAGCGACGCGAACGAGCGGGCTCCGAGTTCCAGTATCGCGACGTTCGATTCACGCTTCGCGCCGAAACGATGTCGGCACGCGACGGCCCGCTCCATCGGTTCGGGTGGTATACGCTCGGCGCGTTTCGGCCGAACAACGAACTGCAGCTCGTCGCGCGCTTCGATTCGTGGGACCGCGATCTCGAGCACGAGACCGGGCTCACCGACGGCTTGGAACGGCAGCTCACGTGGGGCGCGAGCTATCAACTCGACGGGAGCGTCGCGAAGCTGGCGATCAACTTCGTGCACCAGACTTTCCCCAACGTCGTCTCGCCGCCCGCCGCGACGTTCGTGCTGATCGCGTTCCAGAGCGTGTTCTAGTCGCGACGCGATCGCCTCAGCGGTGCGCGCCGCGCGCGAGACGATCGAGCACCGCCTGCCACTCCGGTCGGTACGGCGGCCGCTCGACGACGATGACGTCGACGCCGTCGTCGTCGAGATCGTGCAGCGCGGCGTAGAGCCCGGCCGCGTAGCGCGACGGGTCGTCGCCGAGCTCGATGGTTCGACGAGCCGCGCTCGTGGACGCTCTGGGCGTGATGAGAATCGCGCCGACGCTCCTTCCGGCGCGCGCCTCCTCGTCGACCAACCGACTCACCTTCTCGCGATCGACCAGCACGAGCGAGGCGCGCGGAGCATAGTGTCGGTGGAGCATTCCGGGCGAACGCCGCGGCGCATCGCCAACTTCTGCCGATGTCGGCGACGCCTCCGGGTGTTGGCGAGGCCTGAATTCCACGATGACCCGACCGATCTCACCGATGACACGCGCGAGGTCCTCGCGGGTGATGATTCCGGGACGGAGCACGGCCGGCGGGTCGGAAGTCAGATCCACCACCGTGGACTCGATGCCGACGAGCGTCGGCCCGGCGTCGAGAATGAGATCGACCGCGTCGCCGAGTGACTTCTCGACGTGCGCTCCCGTGGTCGGCGACACCTCGGTCGATCGGTTGGCACTCGGCGCGGCAACGGGGATGCGAGCGGCCATCAAGAGAGCGCGCGCGACGGGGTGCGACGGCACACGAACGGCCACGGTATCGAGACCCGCCGTCACACTCGAAGGAACTTCGGGCCGCTTGCGAACGACGAGCGTGAGCGGCCCGGGCCAGAAGGCGCGAGCCAAGCGCTCCGCGTAGTCGGGCCATTCGGCGGCGACGTCGCGGACGTGGTCCGCATCGGCGACGTGTACGATGAGCGGATTGAACGACGGCCGTCCCTTGGCGGCGTAGATGCGATCGACGGCCGCGGGATCGAGCGCGTTCGCGCCGAGCCCGTAGACCGTCTCGGTGGGGAAGGCGACCAAGCCTCCGCCGCGAAGAATTTCCGCCGCGCGGGCGATGATCGCCTCGTCAGGCCGGCGTGGGTCGACGCGTTGCAACATTGCGAACAGAAACCTAGCGTCGACCTTCCACGAGCCGCCGTCGCGAGCGCTAAGTTGGAGGCACTCCACCTTCTGCCGAGCGCGTACGATGGCCGCCTCCCTGTCCTCACCCGTCAATCTCCTGTTTGGCGCTGGACTTCTCGTCGCGGCGCTGCCGCACGTGCCGGCGGAACGACCCGCACCGGTCGCGCCGCAGTCGGCGATGTCGGAGCCTTCGTTGTCGCCGGACCGGCGAGAGATCGCGTTCGTCTCCGGCGGCGACATCTGGACGGTGCCGACGGGGGGCGGCGAAGCGCGCCTGCTCGTGTCGCATCCAGCGTACGACTCGCGCCCGCTCTACTCGCCGGACGGGGCCAAGCTCGCGTTCATGTCGACGCGCACCGGCAACGGCGATATCTACGTGCTCACGCTCGCCACCGGACAGCTCGATCGAGTCACGTTCGATGACGTCTCCGACCAGCTCGACGCGTGGTCGCGCGACGGCAAGTGGCTCTACTTCTCGTCCGGCAGCCAGGACGTGAACGGGATGAACGACATTTTTCGCGTGGGCGCCGCGGGCGGCACGCCAATGGCGGTGAGCGCCGATCGGTTCACGCAGGAGTATTGGTCCGCGCCGTCGCCGGCGGACCCCAACACGCTCGCATTCACAGGGACAGGCCGCACCTCAACGGATTGGTGGCGGAAAGGCCACAGCCACATCGACGAGAGCCAGATCTGGCTGGTGCACCTGAGCGGCGAGTCGCCGCGCTACGAAGCCGTGACGAAGGATGACGCGCGCGACGCCTGGCCGATGTGGAGCGGCGACGCGAAGGCGTTGTACTACGTGTCGGACAAGAGCGGGAGCGAGAACATCTGGACCGCCACGGCAAGCGGCGGTGCCGCGAAGGCCGTGACGTCGTTCACCGGCGGGCGCGTGATCTGGCCGACGATCGCATACGACGGAAAGACGATCGTGTTCGAGCGCGACTTCGGCGTCTGGTCACTCGACGTGGCGACGGGCAAGGCGGCGCGCGTGCCGATCACGCTTCGCGGCGCCGCGACGTCGCCGGTGGTCGAGCATCAGACGCTGACACAGGGCTTTCAGTCGCTCGCGTTGTCGCCGGACGGGAAGAAGGTGGCGTTCGTCGCGCACGGCGACGTGTTCGCCGCGTCGGCGCGCGACGGCGGCGAGGCCGCGCGCATCACGACCACTCCGGAGCTCGAGTTGCAGCTCGCGTGGGCGCCCGACAGCCGGCGTCTGGCCTATGTCTCGAGCCGCGACGGCCCGGCGCACGTGTTCATCTACGACTTCGCCGCGCGCACCGAGACGAAGCTCACCGACGGATCGCTGGACGACGTTTCGCCGACATGGTCGCCCGACGGCAAGTCGATCGCGTTCGACCGCGGCGGCAAGGAGCTTCGCGTGATCGACGTGGCGACCAAGCAGGACCGCGTGATCGCCACGGGCCAGCTCGACCGGCCGCCGTTCCTGAGCGAGCGGCAGATCGCGTGGTCGCCCGACGGACAGTGGATCGCGTACCTCAACGTCGGGGAGGGCCAGTTTCAAAATCCCAACATTGCGTCCGTGAACGGCGGGGGCGGGAAGCCCGTCGCGTTTCTCTCGAACGCTTTTGGCGGCACGATCGCATGGAGCCCGGACGGGACGTATCTGCTGTTCGATTCGTCGCAGCGCACGGAGCAAGCGGTTTTGGCCCGCGTCGACCTGGTGCCGAGGACGCCGCAGTTCCGCGAAGACCAGTTCCGCGACCTCTTCGCTCCGTCGCGGCCCGGCACGCCGGTCCAGCCGGCACCGCAGCCCGCGGCGCCGCAGCGCGACAGCGCGACGCTGCGCGCCGATTCAGCCCGGGGCACGGGAGGGAAAAAACCGACGCGGGTCGTCTTCGATGACATTCGCCGCCGGATCAGTTTCTTGCCGGTCGGCGTCGACGTGCGGAGCGTCGTCGTCAGCCCCGACGGCAAGACGGCGCTGCTGAACGCCGCCGCCGCCGGCCAGGCGAACCTGTACACCTTCTCGCTCGACGAGCTGGCGAACGGGCCCGCGGTGGCGCGTCAGCTCACTTCCACGCCCGGCTTCAAGCAGGGCGCGCAGTTCAGTCCGGACGGAAAAGAGGTCTACTACCTGGAGAACGGCCGGCTCAGCGCGATCAACGTCGACTCGCGCGCCGTTCGGTCGATCGCCGTCTCGGCGGACCTCGACGTCGATTTCGCGCGCGAGAAGCTCGCCGTGTTTCACGAGGCATGGAGCATTCTCGCCGGCAACTTCTTCGAGCCGCACATGAACGGCGTGGATTGGCCCGCCGTCGAGCGGCGCTACGAGCCGTACGCCGCCGGCGCGCAGAGCACCGAGGATCTCCGCCGCATCATGCGCCTCATGGTCGGCGAGCTGAATGCCTCGCACTCCGGTGTGAACGGTCCCAGCTCCTCGCCTCAGCCCAATGTCGGCCGGCTCGGCGTGCGCTTCGATCGAAGCGAGTACGAGCAGCGGGGCAGGCTGCGGGTGACCGAAGTGCTGAACCTGAGCCCCGCGGCGCTCGCCGACGTGAAGCCGGGCGACTACATCCAGTCGGTCGACGGCGTGCGCGTCGACGGCACGGTGAATCTCGACTCGCTGCTGATGTACAAGACCAATCGGCGCGTCGAGGTCTCGGTGAGCCGCGGCGAAGACGGCAGCGGTGCGCGAACGATCGCGATCCGGCCGGTCAACCTCGCGACCGAGCGCGGGCTCGTGTATCGCGATTGGGTCGAGAGCCGGCGCGCGTACGTCGCGAAGGCGAGCGGCGGAAAGCTCGGCTACGTGCACATGCAGGACATGGGCGCCGGTTCGCTCCAACAGCTCTACGTCGACCTGGATACGGAAAATCGAGGGAAAGAGGGCGTCGTCGTCGACATCCGGAACAACAACGGCGGCTTCGTGAATCCGTACGCGATCGACGTCTTCGCTCGCCGAGGATACCTGCAATTCACGCCGCGCGACTTCGGCACGGGCGGCGGACGCTCGGTGGTGGGGCAGCGCTCGCTCGAGCGGCCCACGGTGCTCGTCACCAACATGCACTCGCTGTCCGACGCGGAAGACTTCACCGAAGGCTATCGCTCGCTCAAGCTCGGGCCGGTCGTCGGCGAACCGACCGCGGGCTGGATCATCTTCACGTCGGACTTCGGGCTACTCGACGGATCGTCGTCGGTGCGCGTGCCGTTCGAGCGGATCACCGACGCCGCCGGAAAGGACATGGAGATGCATCCGCGCGCGGTCGACGTGCTCGTGCAGCGGCCCGTCGGCGAGAGCTACACCGGGCGCGACTCGCAACTCGATGCCGCCGTGAAGGCGCTCCTCGAGCGCGCCGGCGCGAAGCCGTAAGCCCGGAGGGCTGACGATGGGCGCATTCTGTGCCTGGCTGACGGCGCACGGCTCGAGTTGCCTCGAGCTAGTCGCCGTCATCTTCGGCGTCGTGAGCGTGCTGCTCAGCGTCAAGGAAAACATCTGGAGCTGGCCCACGGCGCTGATCAACGTCGCGCTGTACACGCTGCTCTTCTATCGAACGGGCCTGTACTCGGACATGGGTCTTCAGGTCGTGTACTTCGTCCTCTCGATCTACGGCTGGTACGAGTGGCTCTATGGGGGAAAGGGACGCACCGAGCTGCACGTGTCGCGCACGCCGCGGAGCGTGTGGCTCGTGCTGTCGGGGATCGCGGTCGCGTTTTGGGCGGTCGACGGCTATGCCACGAGTCACTTGCCCAGCGTTTCGCTCCCGTACGTCGACGCCGCGACGGCCACGGTGAGCCTCGTCGCACAGTACCTGATGACGCGCAAGTATCTCGAGAACTGGACCCTCTGGATCGTCATCGACGTCGTCTACGTCGGCATGTTCATCTACAAAGGGCTCTATCTCACCGCGGGCAACTACGCGATCTATCTCGTCCTCGCCGTGATGGGACACATCGCCTGGAAGAAATCGTTGGCGAGCGGTGTTGAGCCCCTCCCCATTCCTGGTTCCGGAACTGCAACAGCATGAACGCGGATGGGCGCGGATGTGAGGTGCGATAGACGCGGATGAAGAAGAGAATTGGCGTTACCCATTTCCTATCCGCGCCCAATCCGCGTTCATCCGCGATAGTGCTGTTCCCCCGGGCCGCCTTGTCCGGTGGTCGCGGAAGCGAACGGGTTGCCGCGTGAAGACCCGGCGCGCGGACTTGATTCGAGTCGTCGTCACCGGCTCGGAGTCCACCGCCAAGACGACCCTCGCCGAGCAGTTGGCGCGCCACTATCGCGCCGAGTTCGTGCCGGAGTTCGTGCGCGAGTACGCCGAGGCGCGGCACGGCGTGGTCGAGTTCTCGGATCACGGCCCGATCGCGCGCGGGCAGATGGCGCTCGAGGACGCGGCCATTGCGCGAGGCAATCCACTCGTCGTTCAGGACACCGATCTGCTCAGCACCGTCGTCTACTGCGAGCACTATTTCGGCAAATGTCCGGCGTGGATCGCCGAAGCGGCCCGCGAGCGCGCGCCCGACCTCTATCTCCTCTGCGAGATCGACGTGCCCTGGGTGGCCGATGGCGTGCGCGACCGGGGGCACATGCGCGAGCGGATGCAGCAACTCTTTCGGGCCGCGGTCTACCAGTCGACGGCGCCCGTCGCCGCGATCGCCGGCGATCGTCGCGAGCGGTTCGCTCGCGCCACGGAGGCGATCGACGCGCTACTGCTCGCGAACGCGCCCGACGCTCTGCGCGAAGACGACGCGAATTCGTAGAAAGAGAAAGATCGCCACGCCGGCGAGCGAGACGACGAATCCCCACCACAGCCCCGCGGCGCCCAGCGACGTGCGGAATCCGAGATACGCGCTGACCGGCACGCCGACCAGCCAGTAGCTCGCGAGCATCGTGACGAGCGGCGCCTTCGTGTCGCCCGCGCCGCGCAGCACGCCCGCGCCGACCGCCTGGCCGCCGTCGAACAACTGGAACGCGCCGGCGATCGGGATCAGCGTCGACGCGAGCGCGATGACGCGAACGTCGGGGGTGAACGCCGCCGCCAACACGTGTGGCAGCCAGACGAACGCGATCGCCGTGATCGCCATGAACCCAACACCGCACAGATACGCCGCGCGGATTGCCGCGCGCGCGCGCGGCATGTCGGAGGCGCCGATCGCGCGACCGACGCGCACCGCCGTCGCCGATCCGACGCCCAGCGGCACCATGAACGTGAACGCGGCCAGCGTGATCGCGACCTGATGCGCCGCCATCTCGACCGTGCCGAGCACGCCCATGAGCAGGCCGATCGCGCCGAACGCCGCCGCCTCGAGCCCTTGCTGCGCACCGATAGGGAGACCGATGCGAAGCATCTGCGACAGCGCGGGCCACGAGCCGACGCCGGCGCGGATCGGGAGCATCAACGGCCGCAGATCGCGCCATGCCCAGGCGAGCAAGAGCAGCAACATCAGCCACCGGCTGATGGCCGTGGCGATGGCGCTTCCGGCCGCGCCCATCGCCGGGCTGCCGAGATGCCCGTACACGAAGATCCAGTTGAACGCGGCATTCGACAGATTCGCGACGATCACCGTCCACACGATCGGCGCGACGCGATGCATGGCTTGCAGGCTCTGTCGCAGCACGACAAACACGAGATACGGCGCCAACCCGGCGAGCGAGATCCGCAAATAAATCGACGCGTCGCCGACGATCTCGCCCGGCTGCCGGAGCGTGGTCAACACCGTAGGCGCCGGAGCGATGCAGAGGGCGCAAAACACGCAGAATCCCGCGGCGATGATCAGCCCCCGCTGCATCGCCCGAGCGACCGACTCCGTCTCGCCCGCGCCTACCGCCTGCGCGACGATCGGGTCGAGCGCCATGAGGCTGCCCGTCGCCAGAATCGTCACGTTGAAGTAGTACAGATTCCCCAACGCGACCGCGGCGAGCACGCGCGCCGAGACTCGGCCGACCATGAGCGTGTCGACCACGCCCATCAGCATGAAGCCGAGTTGCACCAGCACGACGGGAACGGCGAGGGCGATGGTCGCCCGCAGTTCATCGGCGCCAACACTACCTTTCGCCGAATGCGGATTCTCCATCTCGTCACGCTAGCGACGCTGTTCGCGGTGCGCGACTCCTCCGCGCAGGACATCGAGGCGGGCGCCCAACTGGTTCCCGTCGCCACGCGCGCCGACCCGACGGCGACGCGCACGGATCTCACCGAGGGCTACCTCGCGCAGCCGATCGCGATGCTGCACGCAAAGCGCGGTTCGTTGCGTGGAATCGCGACGTTGAATCTCGAAGGCCTGACGATGGAGCGCGGCGAGTTGGTGACCGGCGCGTCCGGCGAGGGCTTCGTCGACCGCCGCCATCCACACGCCTACATCCACGAGCTGCTCGCCGGCGCGGAGTTTCCGCGCGACGGGACGCCCCAACGCCCTCCGTTCGACGCGTCGTTCTACGTCGGGCGCGGATTCGCGCCCTTCGGCAGCGACGATCCGATGACGCGGCCCTTCGAGAAGTACCCGGTGAATCACCACCTCGGGCAAATACTCGAGCGAGTCCTCGCCATCGCGGCCGTGCGGTACGGCCCGATCATCGGCGAGGTCGGCGTCTTCAACGGCGACGAGCCGACAGGCCCGGGAGCAGCGCCGAACTGGGGACGCTTCGGCGACTCCTGGTCATCTCGCGTGACGCTGCTTCCGGCGCCGCACACCGAGTTGAGCGGAAGCGTCGCGCACGTGACGTCGCCGGAGATCCGCGCCGGTCACGGGCTCGACCAACAGAAATACAGCCTCGTGGCGCGATACGACTTCGATCACGCCAACGGCTCGCGACAGTATGCGCTCGTCGAGTGGGCGCACACGAACGACACTGACGGGGGCACGACGATCAACGCGCTGTACTCCGTGCTCGGCGAGGCGGCCGTGTGCCGCGCCGATGCCATCCTCGCGGCTCGACTCGAGCGCACCGATCGTCCCGAGGAGGAACCGACGTCGGATCCGTTTCGTACGCCTCGGCCGCCATCCGATCTCTCGAATCTCGGCGTGTCGACGTGGACGACGCTCACCGTCGCCGTCGCGAGTCCCGCGATCAAAGCGCGATTCCTTCGAGCGCGGCCGTTCATCGAGGTCGCGCGCATAGGCGTCGCGGCGGGAAATCCACCCGGCCTCTTCGATCCCAGGCTCCGCTACGGCACCGATCGTCTCTGGATGTTCTCGGTTGGTCTGCGTCTCACGACCGGCATGATGCACGAGCGAATGGGGCGATACGGCGCGGCGTTGCCCGACGCGGTTTCGACGTTGCCCGCGCCGCCGAAGTCGGATCAGATGCCGGACATGCCCGGCATGCCCGGCCAGCCGAGCGCGAAGTCATCGATGCCGTCCTCGATGCCGTCCTCGATGCACATGAACACGCGTTGTCACCTGTGATGCGCGCGGCAGTTCTCGTCGCGACGATCGTCGCGGGGCTCGCGGGCTGTGGCGGCGACGCCGCCTCACCGACGGTCCCGCACGCGCCGGCGTCCTGTCCAGGGATCGACGTCGGTGCTCGGCCGGCCGCGCTGTCGTTGCCGGTCACGAACCCGCTTTCGATTCCGGTCCTCGGCACCGGGTTCGACACCGCGCGCTATACGGCGGAAGTGGCGGCGCGCGGCAACGTCGCGTATACGACCACATGGAACTTCCGCGGTCCCAACCCAGGCAACCGGATCAACGTGTGGGACGTGACCGGCAACTCCCCGATACTGATCGACACGATCACCGTAACCAACGCAACGACGCTCGGCGATGTCGCCGTCTCGGACGATGGCTCGCTTTTGGTTGTCGCGACCGAGCGCACGGGCGGGTCGATCGTGATCTTCGACCTCGCCGACCCGAAGCACCCCAGGCAGCTCTCGCGCTTCTCCAACGCCGACACCGATCCCGGCGTGCACACGGCGGAGATCGGCCGCGTCAACGGAGTGCTCTATGGCTTTCTCTCGATCGATCCGATCAACTCGACGCCGGCGCGACTCGTCATCGTCGACTTGAGCAACCCGAGCGCCCCGCAGGAGATTTTCACCAAGGTCACGGGCAATCCCTTCGTGCACGACACCTTCGTGCGGGACGGTCTGCTCTTCGTGGCGCTCTGGGACGACGGGCTCGAGGTCTGGGACATCGGTGGGTGCGGAACGGGCACCGGCGCGTCGCCGAGTCATCCGGTCGTCCTGGGCGGCGTGAAGACGCTCGGCGGACAGGTTCATAACGCGTGGTGGTACCACGACCCCAGCGGTGGAAAGCGCTTCGTGTTCGTCGGCCAGGAGGGGCCTGGCACGATCGGCTCGTCGTCGAAGGGAGACATTCACGTCGTCGACGTGAGCGACCCATCTCAGCCGAAGGAGGTCGCGTACTATCACGTCGACGGCGCGGGCACGCACAACTTTTCGGTCGACGAAGCCAAGGGGATTCTCTACGCCGCCTACTACAACGGGGGCGTCCGTGCGATCGACATTCGGGGCGACCTCGGGACCTGCCCGGCCAGCCAACAGACCACGAACGCGAATCCGCTCCTGACGCGCTGCGATCTCAGGCTCATGGGTCGCGAGCTCGGCGTCGGACTGCTCGGACAGAATCGGCCGGTCTACGTGTGGGGCGTCCAGCTCCTCGGCGGCCGCGTCTTCGCCTCGGACATGTTGAACGGCATCTGGACGCTGAGCGCGGTCACCCGCTAGCCCAGGCCGCCTGGGCATCGGACTCGAGTTGTTCGCGATTCGTAAGGGAAGCGGCGACAATCGCTTACGCAGTGTCCAATGGTCGTCAAGCCGCGGTTGAATTCGTTGACAATCTTGTCGCCGAATCTTACTCTCAATAGGGCAGGACTCTCTCGCGGAGCGTGGTTGATGATGTGGTCGATCGAGCGGCTAAGACGGCGACTCTCCGTTGCGTCAGTGATGCCCTTGGCGCTGCTCATCGGCAGCGTGCACTATCCCACCGATCCGATGCGTAAGACCGGGGGCGGTGGCGGAACTGTTACGCCGACCAACAGGTATGCAGGCGTACTCCCGGTGCCCAGCTCGTCGATCGATGCAAAAGCGCCGAGTCGTCTCGACTCGCTGCTCGATCAGCATCACGACGCGCGGGCGGACCGAGGTCGAGTGCTCTACGCGGCGGGTCACACTCCCAAGCCGGCCGCGCCGGCCAAGAATCACCATCGCCAGTGCTCGGACCACGTCGCTTCGGCGCGCGGGACCAGCAACACGCCGAACTCCTAGCTTTTCCTCTCGAAGTTCCTCCTCTCCGATTTTTTTAGATGCCACGTTTTCGCACCGCGGCCGCGGCCACGCTGCTCGTCATCCCGATCGTCGCCGGCGGGTTTTTGCTGCAGGAATCGCCGACACGGGCCAACGCTCAGTTGTTCGACCAGGTCATGTCACTGGTTCGCAATCAGTACGTGGACTCGATCCCGCCGGGCGTCAGCTACGAGAAGGCTGCCCGCGGTCTGGTGAAGGAGCTGAACGATCCATATAGCGAGCTCCTTTCTCCCAAGGAATCCGAAACGTTCGAGCGGTCGACCGGCGGCCGATACGGCGGCACGGGAATGCTGCTCGGTGAGCAGGCGCCTGGAGTGATCGTCGTCGACCGCGTCTTCCCGAATACTCCGGCGGAAGACGCCGGGGTCCAGGAGGGGGACCGCGTCGTCGCCGTCGATACGACGAAGACGACCAGCCTGCCCATCGCCAAGGTCTCGGATCTACTCCGCGGCGAGCCCGGCTCTCAGGTGAACGTGACGTATACGCGTCCGGCCGTGACGGAGCCCATCAAGCTCAAATTCACCCGCCGCGTCATTCACGTTCCGGCCGTCGCGTACAGCGGCATCTTCGGCGACCACATCGGCTACATCCCGCTCCAAACGTTCAACGAGAACGCCGCCGAGGAAGTCGCCCGGGCGATCACGCAGCTCGTCGAGCAGGGCGCCAAGGGCATCGTGCTCGACATGCGCGGCAACGGCGGCGGCATCGTCGATCAAGCGCTCAAGACGTCGAGTCTTTTCCTCCGCGACGGACAGGAGATCGCGAGCGTCCGGTCGCGCAATCAGCCCTCGGAAGTTCTGAAGTCGGGCGGCCACCATCTTGCGCTCACGCTGCCGCTCGTCGTGATGGTCGACGAAGGGTCGGCGTCCGCCACGGAGATCGTCGCCGGCGCGCTTCAGGACCACGACCGCGCGCTGGTCGTCGGCGAGACTTCGTTCGGCAAGGGGCTGGTGCAGTCCGTATATCAGTTGAGCGGCGGCTACCATCTCAAGATCACCACGGGCAAGTGGTACACGCCGAGCGGGCGCTCCATCCATCGGGATCGCCAGCTGACGATGAGCGGTACGCTCGTCGAAGTGCATCCCGATTCGCTGAGCGACTCGACCAAGAAGCCGGCCTTCAAGTCGGACGGCGGGCGCGTCGTGTACGGCGGAGGCGGGATCCACCCGGACGTGATCGTTGCCGACGATACCCTCACCACCGAAGAGCGCGATTTCATTCGCGCCGCCGCCCCGCAGCGCGGACCGATCAACATCGTGCTGCAGGCCTATGCGCTCCAGCTCAAGGGCACTGTGCAACGCGACTTCAAAGCCCCGGCGACGTGGAGCACGGAGCTGATGACGCGCATGAACGCGGCTGGCGTGAAGCTCGACCCGAAGTTCCAGACCGCCGAGCGGACTTTCCTGACGCGTGACCTCGAGAACCGCGTTACGCGGCTGACGTTCGGTGACGCCGCGGCCAAAGCGCGGAACCTGGCCGAAGATCATCAGCTGCTCAAGGCGATCGATTTGCTCGAGCACAGCACGACGCAGGCGCAGTTGCTCGCCGCGGCCGGGTCGGGCGTACCAGGCAAATAGTCGGATCGCCGCTCCGCGTCACGAAGTTCTCTGCACCAAACGATCGGCGGTCCCGTTCCGGGGACCGCCGATTCCTTTAGGTTGGATGCGTGACGGATCGCCCCGAACCCCACGCCCACCACATCCGTGTCCAGCGGACCGCGCGGTACTTCACTCTCGGCGGGCGCGCCGACGTCGCCAGGCCGACATGGTGGTTCGTGCTGCACGGATACGGCCAGCTCGCTGGAGAGTTCATCCGCTTTTTTTCCGACCTGGCGGCGGACGATTCGTGCGTCGTCGCCCCGGAGGCGTTGAACCGGTACTACGTCGTGAATCCGGACGTCGCGCCGGCGCGCGATCGCCCGGTCGGCGCGACGTGGATGACGCGCGAGGACCGGGCGTCGGAGGTGGCCGACTATGTCGAGTATCTCGACGCGGTGTTCGATGAGGTGACCGGCGGGGGTGTCGCCGACGGCAACCGTGTGAACGTCATCGGCTTCTCGCAGGGCGCGGCGACGGCGGCGAGATGGGTGGCCCATGGGCGGGTTCCTGCGACGAGGCTCGTCTTGTGGGGCGGGCTCGTTCCCCCCGACGCCGAGCTCTCTCGAGGGCCCCAGGCCCTTCGTGGCGTTCCGCTCACGTACGTGCTCGGGTCGCGCGACCACTATGTGTCCGAGGCCGCGCTCGACGAAGATGTCGCGCGTATGGGCCGGGCCGGCATTACCGCCTCGGTCGTTCGCTTCGACGGCGGCCACGCGGTGAGCCGCGCCGCGCTTCGCCAGCTAACCGGCGGGTGATCGTCGCGTCACCGACGCTTGCGCTCGACGAACTTCGTCAGCTCGCGGCGGTCCTTCTTGGTCGGCCGCCCGCGATCCTCGAACACGAACGCGGCGGGCGCCATTCGCAGCTGCTCGGTGAGGCGATGCCGCTCGGCGACGCTGGCCTCCGTCTCCTCGTACAGCCCCTGCGCCACCGAGGCCGGACCGCGCCGCTCGGCGAGGGCGCGAACGATGAGAATATGCTCATAGGGCGGAAGGCGAAGGCGGATCTCGTCGCCCCGCTTGACCGATTTCGCCGGTTTGGCGCGCTCGCCGTTCACCTCGACCTTGCCGCCGGCGACGGCGTCCGTCGCCAACGAGCGGGTCTTGAAGAAGCGGGCGGCCCATAGCCACTTGTCCACGCGTACTGAATTGGAGTCGTCGGCCATGATCGTCTTGGCTACATTTCCCAGTTGATGAATACTAGCGCTCAGGCCTTCGGGTACGTGCACCGGTACTTGCCGCCGAGCGGCGACGATCCGCGCACGTTGTTGCTGCTTCACGGTACAGGCGGCGACGAGAACGACCTCATCCCGCTCGGGCAGATGCTCGCCCCCGACGCCGGTTTGCTCAGCCCGCGCGGCACCGTCAACGAGAACGGCGCCGCGCGGTTCTTCAAGCGGCTGGCTGAGGGCGTGTTCGACATCGCCGACCTGCACGCGCGGACCAAGGATCTGGTGGTGTTCATCGAGGGCGCGGCGGGGCAGTACAGGTTCGACCCCAACCAGGTCGTCGCCGTCGGGTTCTCGAACGGCGCCAACATCGCGGGCAGCGTCCTCCTCTCGTCGCCGTCGACGCTGAACAGCGCCGTGCTCTTCCGGCCGATGGTGCCATTCGTTCCGCAGTCGCCGGCATCGCTCGAAGGGCATCGGGTGTTCATCGGTGCGGGGGAGACGGACACGATCGTCTCGCGGCTCCATCCCGAACGGCTCGCCGAAATGCTCCGCGTGCTCGGGGCCGAGGTGACGCTGAACTGGCAGCCGACCGGGCACGCGCTGAGTCGCGCGGATGTGTCGGCCGCATATGACTGGCTGAATCCGGCCAAAGACGCCGAGTAGGCCCTGCGACCAGCGCTTGAAACCGGTGTTGGTTCGAGTATATTACTGACGGGTCAGTAAGATATTCGCAAACCATAATCGGCTCAGCCACAAGAGCTTAGGCTGGTAGGGCAAACACCGACGTGGAAGCTTCTCGCTCGATTCACCCGCAGGAACCCCGTTGGCGCCGCCTCCCCGGGGAGCGCCCGCGGCAGATCCTCGAGGCGGCGCTCGAAGTCTTCGGTGAACGAGGGCTCGCGGTTTCGCGTCTCGAGGACATCGCCAAGCGTGCCGGCCTCTCCAAGGGCACGATCTATCTCTATTTCCCCAACAAGGAAGAGCTGTTTCGCGAGGTCGTGCGAAACACCGTGGTCAGCAACATCGAATCGAGCGAGCACGAGATCAGCGCCATGGGCGGCTCGGCCACCGAGGTGCTCATGCGCTCGCTCCGCGCGTACTGGATTTTCATTCGGTCCGCGAAGTTCGCCCCGCTCTTCCGGCTGATCCACGCCGAGATCCAGAACTTCCCGGACCTCGCGCGCTTCTACGCCGAGGAAGTGGTGTCGCGCCGGCTGCGGTTGATCGCCTCGATCATCGAACGCGGCATCGAGTCCGGGGAATTCCGCCGCGTAGACCCGCTCTCCGCCGCGCGCATGCTTGCCGCGCCGTTCGTCATCCATGGCCTCTGGTGCACGCACCGCGACTGCTTCTCGTCCGTGGCGACGAAATCGGACGACGAAGTGCTCGACGAGCTGATGGACTTCTATCTCCACGCGATTCGCCCGCTGCCGGGCGAATCCGTGTCCGTATCAACGTGATTCTGCCGATTTCATGAACGTGAATCCCCCCCTCCCCAAAGCGATCCGCATCGGCGCGGTCTTGTCGTTGATCGCCGCGCTCGTAGCCTTTGGCGTTCGCGTCTCCGAAGCACAGACCCCGGCCCCAGCTCCTCGGAAGCTTTCCCTCGGCGAGGCGGCGCGCCTCGCCGCGTCACAGGTCGCGGTGGTGATGTCCGCTCGCCTGCGAGTCGAGGAGGCCAAGGCACGCGTCACGCAGGCGCGAGCGGCCTTGCTGCCGCAGATCAGCGCGTTCCCCAACTGGACGTCGGTCACGATCAACAGCGCGAGCTTCGGGATCCACTTCCCGACGCAGCCCGGCCAGGCGCCTCTGTTCGACCCGAACGGATCGATCATCGGCCCGATCAATCTGTTCGACTTCCGCGCCGGATTGACTCAGACGTTGTACGATCCCGAAACGCACGCGAAAGTGGCCGCGGCAGAATCGAACGTGGCCGCCGCGGGCGGCGACGTAGCGTCGGCCCAGGAGCAAGCCGCGTCGATGGCCGCCGTGGCGTATGTCCGCGCGCTGCGCAGCGTGGCGGTCGTCGGCGCGCGCGCCGCGGACTCCGCGCTGGCGTCGGAGCTCGTATCGATCGCCCGCGACCAGCTCTCGGCCGGCGTCGGGGTCGCGCTCGACGTCACGCGCGCGCAGTCGCAGCTCGCGTCGTCGCGCGCGCAGCTCATCGTCGCGCGGAACGATCGAGACCGGGCGCTCCTCGAACTTCGGCGCGCGGTCAACATCGACCTCGATACGCCGCTCCAGCTCACCGACTCGCTCGAGGTGGCGGAGTCCGAGACGGTCGAGAACGAGACGTCGGCCTCCGACGTGGCTATGAAAATGCGGCCGGATGTGCGCGCCCTCGACCTCCAGTACCTCGCCGCGCAGCAACAGTACCAGGCGATCTACGCCGGACATCTTCCGACGGTCGGTGTGTTCGGCAAGGACGGCCCCAACGGGATCACGTTGAACCACTTGCTGAACACCTATTCGGCCGGCATCCAGCTCACGTGGCCGGTATTCGAGGGCCATCGGCGCGAGGCACAGCAGGCCGAGCAGTCGGCCGTGATCCGCGAGATCGACGAGCACCGCCGTGACCTTCGCAAGCAAGTCGAGGTCGACGTGCGCGGGGCGTTGCTCGATCTGGGTTCCGCGCAACAACAGATCGACGCGTCCCGTGAGAACCAGCGTCTCGCCCAGCAGGAAGTCGCGCAGGCACGCGAGCGTTTTCGCGCCGGCGTGTCCGGAAACGCCGACGTCGTGACGGCGTCGTTCACGTTGAACCAGGCGCGCACCGGTTTGATCGACGCGCTGACGGCATACCAAAACGCGCGCGTCTCGCTCGCCCACGCCCAAGGCGTGGTCTCGCAGATTCGCTGAACACACTCTCGGAACCGATCATGGCGACAGCAGTGAAGCAGGACCCCGCGCAACAACAAACGAACGGGAACTTGGCACCCGAGCCGGACGTCGAGGAATCGGGTGGCAGCCGCCGCTGGATTCTCCTGACCGTGATCGCCGTGCTCGTCGCCATAGGGCTCACGTGGGGTTATCGGCAGTGGAGCTACGGCCGCGCCCACGAGTCCACGGACGATGCCGCCATCGACGGCCATCTGGTGCCCGTTCTGGCGAAGGTCAGCGGCTACGTGCAGTTCGTCCACGCCAGCGACAACGAGCACGTGAAGGAGGATTCGCTCCTCGTCCAGATCGATCCCGAGGAGTATCGCGTGAAGCTGTCGCAGGCCGAGGCCGATCTCGCGGCGGCGCGAGCCACCGCCGGCGGCAGGAATAGCGGCGGCCAGGCTCAGGCCGCGGTGAGCCAGGCGACGGGCCAGCGCGCGTCGCTCGACGCGCAGATCCAGGCGGCGCGCGCCAACGAGACGAAGGCGAAGCAAGACCTCGCGCGTATGGAGGATCTCGCCGCGAAACAGGTCATATCGAAGATGCAGCTCGACGCCGCGCGCGCCGCGGCGTCGGCCGCAACGGCCAACGTCGTCGCGCTGCAAGAGCAGACGGCGGCCGCCGGGAGCACGATCCAAGGCGCCGAAGCGGGCGTCCGTCTCGCCGACGCCCGACTCAAGGCGGCACAAGCGGCGCGCGACAACGCCGCGCTCCAATTGTCCTACACCGGCGTACACGCGCCCGAGTCGGGAACCGTGTCGCGAAAGCAGGTCGAGCCGGGCCAGCTCGTCGAAGCCGGTCAGCCGTTGCTCACGCTCGTCGCCGACACGGGGATCTTCGTGATCGCGAATCTCAAGGAGACGCAGCTAGCCGACGTTCGCGTCGGCCTGCCGGCGGAGATTCAGGTCGATGCATACCACGGCGCGGCGGCGAAGGGATGCGTCGCGAGCGTCAGCGCCGCGACCGGATCAAAATTCGCGTTGCTCCCGCCGGACAACGCCACCGGAAATTTCACGAAGGTCGTTCAGCGCATTCCGGTCAAGCTGCGCATTCTGGAAGGACTCGGCCCGGACCGTCCACTGCGCCCGGGCATGTCGGTGGACGTGCACGTCGAAACGAAGGCGCAGCCGGTGAAATGCTGACGCGATCGGCCCGTCAGACCGCGATCGAGTAGCCGCGGCCTCGCGCCGCCACAGGCCACGTAGTTTCGACGACGTCGCCGCGAGCGCCGACGACGACGTCGTTCAGGTGCACGACGACGCACACATGATTGGGCACGACGCGCACGCGCTCTCCGACCGACGGCCGCCACGCGGTCTTCGACAGGTCGAGAATGCCGTGCTCCTCGGACATCGACGCGACGACGACCTCGGGTCGATCCAGTAGCGCGCCGAATCCACCCGCCGCATCCGTTCCGCGCATCGGCTCCCGGCCGAGCGCCTTGCTCCCGGCGTCGATGACGGCCTGGTTGGGCACGGCCGTGCTGACTACCGTCGCCAGAACCGTGAATGCGCAATCATCCCAACCGCACGCGCCGATCTCCGCGGTCGTGCGGTCGTTGTAGACGTAGGTGCCTGGGCGGAATTCGGTGACGCCTCGAATCTCGTGCGTGTTCCATAAAGTGGGCGTGGAACCGCCGCTCACGACGCTCGGATGGAGCCCGGCGCGATCGAACGCGTCGACGACTTCTCCCACCGATTTCGAGAGCGTCTCCAGCTTCGCCGACTGCGGCGAGCCGACCGCCTCACGGATGTGCCCCGGGTAGAACGCGATCCCCGTGAATTCGAGTGGCGGCCGGGAACGAACTGCTCGGGCGATCGCGATCGCGTCGTCGACCACCGGCACGCCGACGCGATGCATGCCCAGATCCAGTTCGACGTAGACGCCGACGCGACGATCGGCCTTGCGCGCGGCGTCGGCGATCATCTCCACGGATTCGATCGAATCCAGCGCGACCGTGACGTTCACGGCCTCGGGCAGCGCGGCGATGCGGCCGGCGCGCGCCGATCCGACCGGGGGAAACGCCACGAGCAGATCGCGGCAAACGGCGCTCATCACTTCAGCCTCGAAAGGCGTGGCGCACGTCAGCCCGACCGCTCCGCGCGACAACTGTTCCCGGGCGATGCGCGGCGCCTTGTGCGTCTTGATGTGCGGCCGCAGCGCCAGACCGTGCTGGGTTGCATATGCGGCCGCCCGGTCGAGATTTCGGCCGAGCCGGTCGAGGTCGACCACCGGTACTGGCGTCTCGAGTTCGGAAAGAGGATGCATCGAAGGTAGGTTGCCTCGGACAATCACACGGAGAACGATGAATGATACAGCGCGAGCGGCAGTGGCAGCCCGTCCGGTTGGGTGACGACGTCCCGACGCCGGCTGGTGCGTACTCGCCGGCCGCCCGCGCCGGCGGATTCGTCTTCGTGTCGGGACAGGTACCGCGCGATCCGGCGACGGGCAAGCTCGTCGGCGACGACGTCGAAGGGCAAACGAAGCAGGTCGTGGCGAACGTGGAGCGAGCCCTGCGCGCGGCCGGCGCCGAGTTGAGCGACGTCGTTTCCGTCATCGTGTATCTCGCGGACATCGACGATTGGGGCCGCTTCAACGAAGCGTATAAGACCTTGATGCCGCAGCCGTACCCGACGCGGACCGCGTTGGGGGCGAACCTGCGAGGCATCCTGGTCGAGATGAGCGCCGTCGCGTTCGTCGGCTCCGGGGGTTAACGCCGGAATCCCGGGGGCGTCTACCGGAGGAAGGGCGTGTCTCCACGCCCTTCCGTACCCGTTTCCGGTGGAGGGCCACCGTGCAGTCCGTCCGTTCCTTGATCGTCGCTGGTTCACTTCTCCTGAGCGCGGTCGCGATCGTTCCCGCGCAGCAACCGGCCCCGGTACCCGCGCCCGCGCATCGCGCGCGTGCTCGAGGGGCCGCGCGTTTGCAGCGCGGAAAGCAGTTCGACAAAGCACTGCTCCGCGGCGTGACGCTCAGCGATGCCGAGAAGACCAACCTCCAGGCGGTGCGCGCGAAATACGCGGCACAGCGTCAGACGCTCCACACGCAACTGCGCACGCAGGCGCAGAACGCCAAAGCGGCTCGCCAGCGTGGTGACACGGCCGCTCTACGCTCGATGCGCGCGAGTTTTCAAACGGAACGCCAAACGCTCGCACAGGCGGAGCGCAACGACGTTCGCAACGCGCTCTCGCCGGCAAACCAGGCCAAGTTCGATTCGAACCTCGAGCGAGTCAAAGCGCGCGCCGCGAGAAAACCATTCAAGACGCGGCGGCTGTCTAAATAGACACGCGGGGCGTTGCGACGACGTGGCTGGATCAGTGCCCGGAGGCCGTTCCTCCGGGCACTGTCGTTTTCCGTGAGACTCCCGCTCGTTGGCACTGGTACACTGTACCAGTGCCCGCTCGTTGTTGCCCTGGACCGCCCGCGCACCGGCCGTCAACTTGGAGGTCTCCGCCACCCCCGTCTTCTCACCGGAGCCACCCCGATGGATGCGAAGGCCCTCGCGACGCGAACAGCGTCACTTCTCTCGCTGACCTGCGGCCTTTGCGCCGTATCCGCGGCGCAGGCGCCGGCCGCCAAACACGGATTCACGCCCGCCGACTGGTATAAGGTCACGACGGTCGGCACGCCGGTCCTTTCGCCCGACGGAGGCAAGGTCGCGTTCACCGTTACCACAGTTCGCGAGGCCGAGAATCGCCGGCACTCCGAAGTGTGGGTCGCGGCGACGAGCGGCGGCGACGCGGCCCGCTACACGTCGCCTGCGTTCGAGAGCGCCAACCCGCGCTTCTCGGACGACGGCAAGATTCTCTACTTCACGTCGCAGCGCCCGGGGGGCGGGCGCGGCACGACGTGGGCGCTGCGCATGGACCAGCCCGCGGGTGAGGCGTACCAGCCCACGGGCGAACCGCAGATCCGCGCCGGATCGTCGCCGGCCGACATGAGCTTCACGATCACGACGACCGGCGCCGGTGGCCGTGGCGGCGGACGCGGTGGTCGCGGAGGCGGAGGGGGCCGTGGCGGCGCGGCGACGGATTCGTCCGCCACCGATTCCGCATCCGCCAACGATCCATACGGACGGATGCAGCCGATCTCGCGCCCGCCGTACAACGCCATCACGCATCCGGAAAATCCGGCGCGCTACGACGGCCGGCACATCGTGGACATGTCGTACAAGGCGAACGGACAGCCGCAATTCATCGCCGGTCGCCGCACCCCGCCTCCGCCGGACACCGCGCGCGCCGCCCAGATCTATCTCGAGCGTCCGGGTTCGCCGCGTGTTCAGCTCACCAAGACCAACTACTCGCACCGCGACGCCACGGTGTCGCCGGACGGCAAGTGGATCGCCTTCCTCGCCGATGCGAAGCTCCGGTCCGACTCCGCCGTGAAAGTGGAGACCGATTCCATCGCGAAGCTGGCGCCGGACCGCAAGCGCGACGAGGCGTCGCGCAACGATACGGAGATCTTCATCCTTCCCGTCGCGGCCTGCGAGCATCAGCCCGCCGAGTGTACGCCGCGCAAGCTCGAGTACGCGGGCAACGAGACGCAGATCGCGTGGTCGCCGGACAGCAAGCGCATCGCATTCGTCGGCCAGCCAAGCCGCTACAAGAATCAGCGGCTGTTCGTCGTGAACGCCGACGG
Organism: uncultured Gemmatimonadaceae bacterium; assembly: GCA_963736315.1. Classification (GTDB taxonomy): domain Bacteria; phylum Gemmatimonadota; class Gemmatimonadetes; order Gemmatimonadales; family Gemmatimonadaceae; genus JAQBQB01. The sequence continues at coordinate 2,872,995 of CAVTOB010000003.1, forward strand.
CGGCAAGGCGCAGGACATTCTCGGCTCCTGGGAGTATGAACCCGGTCAGATTGAATGGCTCGAGGACGGACAGATCGCCATGCTCACGCCGACCGGCGGCAGCACCGGCCTGTACACGATCGATCCGACCTCGCACAACATCACCACGGTGCTCGGCGGGCGCCGGCAGGTGAGCGCGCTGTCGTACGACAAGCCGCAGCAGCACGTCGTCTACGTGTCGACCGACCTGACGCACCCGACCGAGTTGTACGTCGCCAACGCCGACGGCACGAACGAGCGCCGCATCACGTCGTTCAACGACAAGGTCAACTCCGAGGTGGCCTGGTCGAACGCCGAGCGGACGCTCGTGAAATCCGTCGGCGGTCTGGAGATCGAGTCGTGGCTGATGAAGCCGTTCGGCTACGACCCGTCGAAGAAATACCCGCTCGTCCTGTACATCCACGGCGGTCCGCACTCGGCGTACGGCGAGAACTGGTTCGACGAGTTTCAGAGCCTGGCCGGTTCGGGATTCTTCGTGCTGTTCACGAATCCCCGCGGCTCGAGCGGCACCAACAGCGAGTTCACGTACGCGAGCCGCGGCGATTGGGGCGGCAGAGGACTACGAGGATCTCATGAAGGCGGTAGACGCGGTCTCCAAGCGCCCCGACGTCGACTCGACGCGCATGGGCGTGACCGGCGGTTCCTACGGCGGCTTCATGACCGCGTGGGTGACCACCAAGACGAATCGCTTCAAGGCGGCCGAGACCGACCGCATGATCAGCGAGTGGACGTTCTGGTACGGCGCGTCCGACGCGCAGGGACTCACGGAGAACGAGTTCTTCGGACATCCGTGGGACAACCAGATCATGTACGACACGCTGTCGCCAATTCGTCACGTCAAGAACGTCAAGACGCCGACGCTCCTCGTGCAGAGCGAGGAGGACTACCGCACTCCGATCGGAAACGCCGAACTCTGGTTCATGGCGCTCAAGAAGCAGGGCGTGCCCGCCGAATTCGTCCGGTATCCGCGCTCGAACCACGACCTGTCGCGCACCGGCGAGCCGTGGCTGCTCGTGGATCGTCTGAGCCGCCTTCGCCAGTGGTTCACGTACTGGCTGAAGGAGAAGCCCGGGAATGCGGTTCAGGCGGGAACGAGATAGAGAAGTACGAACGCACGTAAGTCAGTAGTCGATCGGCCCTCAACAGAGGGCCGATCCATTTTTGCCCCCCTCCCCCGACGAACGACTAGTCCGAGACACGAGCCTCTCTACTTGGGTCTTATCGCCGGGGGGTGTTTTGGCGCCAAAAACGTTACAATCCGCTCATTGAATGACGCTCGCGTGACATTTTCGGGCGCGTTTCGGTCGAGCCGATTGATACCATTTCGGGGGTCGGCCATAAGACCCAAGTGGGAGGGCTCGAATCACCCAATCTCCACCGCGCGCCGGGCCGAGGGGGAAAGTGGGAGCGAGTTGAGCAGACGCGAGCCTCTCTACTTGGGTAATAGCGCCGACCCCCGAAATGGCGTCAATCGAGACCTTCGGAAGACACCCGAAAGTGTCATGCGAGCGTCATTCGGCCCGTTTGGACGGGGAGAAACGCCGCGGATTCGACGTTGAGCAAAGCGTCGCGAGTCGGGTGCGACGATCCGACGCGCGCCCGTCGGATCGGAGAGATGCAGAGCCGTCGTTCGCATTCGCGGCCGAACACGTGGGGAAATTGACGGTTATTTAAAGAGCGAATCCAGGGGGTTGGCAATCCAACGAGTGCGATTCATGACGCTGGCTTGACATTTTCGGGTGTTTTCCGAAGGGCACGATTGAGGCCATTTCGGGGGTCGGCGCTATTACCCAAGTAGAGGAGCTGATGATTCATCTCATTGCCAGCGCGTTCGTCACAACCCCAGCGCACAGCTGTCGTCTCGAGTCTTCAACCGTTTTTTGAGTCACGCGACATTTCCAACCGACCACCGCACTTTTCCATCGTGCGCGCCGACCCGAGTCGCGCGGTTGAACGACTTTTCCAGGCGGCGAGGCGACCGGTCTGACCGATCAGCCGCTTTTTCCGGTCGCACCGCGAGACTTTGTTGGGATAGACAGCTGGCCTTACCGATCGGCCAGCGAACCGGTCGCGGTTGACGGCGAACCAATCGCAACAGACGGCGACACCGACACGCCGATAATTTGATCGTGAGCTGGGTCAGGTTTCTCGTCGATCCATCCAACAGACCCAACGCAACGCTCAGCTCACCGGCCGCATCGCCAACCCAGTCTGATCGACTCGCCAGTTCACTCGCCTGCCCGGCAAACGAATCGCCGAAGTGTCACGAATTTGATTTTTCACTCGCTTCACCCGGCGCCTCGGTCCGGCGAGCGCAGCGCACCGTTCGGCCAGATCACTTTGCTTGGCGACGAGTTGACCCGGCGTTACGGCGATGCCATCCGATGGCTCGCCAAGACGACGCGCCGGCGTGGCTGCTTCTCCGCCGCCGTCGGACGGCCGACCGCTCCTGCCGATCGGGCCGTCTGAAAATCGAACGGCTCGGCAGTTAGCCGAGCCGTTCGCCGTAGCCGTCCACCTGTCCACCTGTCCACCCGGCCACCCGCAACTCACCAACCAGGCACTAGCTGGAATCCCCACACCCAGCTCTTCCCTGGGCGCTGGAACGGGTGGGCGTAGTAGGCTTCCATGATCGCGTAGCCCATCAGGTTGAAGCGGAACGACAGGCCCGTGCTGAACACTGGAATGCGATCCGCGCAGGGATAGAGCGATCCCGAAGACGTCGGCGCCAGCGTGCTCGTGGTCGTCTGGCAACTGGGAACGTTGTTGGCCGACGACGCGAGGCGCCAATCCGGGCCCTGCGCGTTCGTGTAAGCCACGCCGGCGTCGAAGAAGGGCGACACCTCCGTCGGCAGGAACGGGAAGTTCAGAAGGCCAAAGCCTTCTACGCCGAACAGCGGGATACGGAACTCGGCATTCCCGACGAGAACCTTGCTTCCCAGCAGGCGATCGAACACCGGACATCCGGCCGCGCCGGTTTGCGGCGACGCATTGTTGACGACGCACTCGTTGCTCGAGAACGAGTTGTATCCGTATCCGCGGACGAGATTCTCGTCGCCCAGGTACAACGGCCACGTCGTCGTCGGGTCCTCGGCGCCGCTTCCGTATCGCCCGATCGACAACCCCCTGACGGCGAACGTGAACGGCCGCGCGAAGAAGTAGCGACGCAGATCCACCAGCCCCGATTGATATGTGACCGAGCCGGTCGTGAGCGTGTACTGGATGCGCGACCTCGACCCTTCCACCGGCGACGTGAACGCGGAAAACGAATTGTCCGTCACGAGCGCCACCGACGGCTCGAAGAACAGCTTCGGTGTGTACCCGCTGTTGAACGAGGATTGCGTCTCGTCGACCACGTTGCCGACGGCGTCGAAGATCGTGCGGAAAATCTGGCTGTCGAAGGCCAGGTGCGTGACGTTCCCCGACACCTCGAGGCGCTTGGTCGACGTGAACGGATACTGGGCGAAGACATTCGCCTGATCGATGTAGATACGTTGGATCAATTGGTCGACGCTGAATCCGCCCGGACCTCCTTCGGCCGCCGTATCGACGAACGCCGCCGTGATGGGGTAGGGCACGTGCTCCACTCCCGCTCCCCAGTTCCACCGGTTCCTAAGGCTGTAGTACTGAAGCGCGCCGCCGATGTCCTTCACCGTTCCGTTGGCTTGGATCGCCGTGAAAATTTGGCGGTCGCTCAACTGGTCGCCGAACAGCATCGACACCCCGCCGACGATACCCGGTCCGAACGGACCGCCGGCGACCGCGCCGACGCTTGGCTGGCCGATGGCGTCCAGCGAGAACGACGAGCGGTAGGGTATGACCTGGAAATCGTTGCCGGTCGGCAAGCCCGACGTGGCATCCGCGAGGTAGCTCATCACGAGACTGCGCGTGATTTGCGGCGGCGGAAGCTGCGCGCCCTCGGCCACGGCAGCCGACGTCACTGGCGTGCCCTGCGCCTCTTCCAATGACATCGAGCGGATCTCGTGTCCCTGATCGTAGAACGTGTTGAACAGGAGACGCCCGGTCTTGCGCGACATCGAGATCGCCGGCGACATCGTGGTGATTCCGCTGACTCCCGTGGAAACGTGCGTCACGCGGAAGACCTGCGCCGTCGCGAGATTCAGCCGGTAGATGTCGGCGAAGCCGTCCTGATCGGAGACGAAGAAGAGATCCTTGCCGTCCGGCGAGAACTGCGGATTGATGTGCTTCCCGTGCGCGAACGGCGAGAAGACGCTGATGCGGCCCGTCGCGATGTCGTACGTCGCGAGCTGGAGCGGCGAGAACTTGAGCTCGTTGAAATCGGTCTGCGGCCCGCGATCCGTCGCGAACGCGATCGTCTTGCCGTCCGGCGACCACGTCGGCTGGATATCCGCATAGCGATCGTTCGTGAGCTGCTTGATCGTTCCTTTTTCGAGGTCGAGCAGATAGAGATCGCTGATGCCGCCGGCCTGGCCGGAGAACGCGAGCGTCCTGCCATCCGGCGACCACGACACCGAGCTGACCGCGCCGATGCCCGGCAGCTTGATGCGCCGCTCGACGTTGGTCGACTTCGTATCGAGAATCGCGATTTCCTGATCGCCGTCGGCGTATACGATGAACGCGAACTTGCTGTCGTCCGGCGACCAGTCGCCCGCCGAATTCACGAAACTGATCGCGTCGAAATGCGGGTCGCTCTCCTGTCCCCCGAGCTTCTTGATGACCTTGCCGGTCGTCGCGTCGCCCATGTAGAGGTCGATCGTGAACAGATTCCGGCTCGAGAAGAAGGCGAACAGTTTGCCGTCGGGGCTGATCGTGGGCGCGAGATTGTAGTCGCTGCTCCGCTGAAGCCCCACGAGTTTTTGGGCGACGCTATCCGGGTGCGTGCGCCCCGCGATCTGCGGCAGGAACATGGCGCGGTTGGCCGCGGCCCAGTCCTTCGATAGGGAGTCCTGGTTCTCGCCCAGCACGCGCACGAGTGCCGCGTCCCAGCCGAGGCGGAGCGCGGTGCGGTAGACCTCGACGATCGAGCGGTCACCCCAGCGTCCGCCGACGTACGCCCACAGCGCCTGGCCGTATCGATACGGGAAGAAGCGCGGATCGGTCGTCAGCTGTTTGATGGTCGGGAACTTGTTCCGCTGCACGGCGTCGCGCATCCACATCGCGGTGAGCGGGTCCTCGCGGCCGAGCGAGAAGTACTCGGCCATGCCTTCGATGAGCCAGAGGGGCAGGGCGTCGAGCCGCATCAGTCCGCCGCCCGGTGTTCCTTCGGCGATATTGTATTGAAAGACGTGCACGAGCTCGTGGCCGAGCACGTGGTCGTTGTCCGCGTAGATGCCGTCGAACGGCATGATGACACGCGTCCGATTCGACTCGGTGACGCCGCCCGTGCCCTCTTCGATCTGCTCGCTGACGACGTTCGTCTGCTCGAAGTCCGGCTGGTCGGCGTAGAAGATCAGCGATTTGCGGTCGAACGCGTGGCGGAAGGTGTCCGAGTGCCGCGAGTACCATCGCTCGGCCATGCGCGAGGCGTCGCGGACGATCGTCGACTCCGGCGGGTAGAAGAAGTTGTCGAAGTGATCGGACTTGACGATGCGCCAGTCGAAGGTTTGGTACTGAACCTTGTTTCGGCCAAAGTAGTCCTGGGCCCCCGCCTGGGCCGCCGCGGCGGCGAGCAACAACGTCGGCGCGACGACAGCCGACAACCCCCACCTCGCCACCGCCAAACGCGTTCGAACCATTGTAAGTCCCGCGGGCTGAGCCGCAGAAGGAGGTCGTCCCCAGCGAAGGGCGACCCTGTTGTCCCGAGGACACGCCCTCGGGCCCTGCCACGGAGAAAGGACTACGCTACCCCATCCGTGAGTCAAGATGCCGATAGGTTCGCTCGGCGCGGTGCTGGCCCGAGTTGTCCGAACAAAACCTATCAGCGGCCACGACGTTCCCCTCAGCCAAATGACACCTCAATAGAGCATTCCCCCTGCCAGAACCGTCTCAGGCTTGGGCTCGAAGGTCAGGACGTGACGAAGTGGACGCTCACCAAGGACGGCTAGAAAAAGGGGGCGGCTCGCGCCGCCCCCTTCTTCAACCGAACGAGACGAGCGATCAGGCGTTTCGGTCGATGCAACCGGAGAAGTTGGGATTCCCGGTGTGTTCGTCCGTCGTGACTGGGAGGTTCAGATCCGTCCCGAACACGCCGCCCTTGAAGTGCGGTCCGATCGGGTAGCCGCCGGCGTCCGAACCGTCCGCCTTGCGTCCGTAGTCGCGGATCAAGCGGCGGAGATCACCCAAGCGGTAGCCGCGGCCGAACTCCCAGAAGGCCTTCTCTCGGAATAGCAGGTTCACCCGTCCCACGTCCGTCCCCGGATCCGTCAGCGCGGGCATCACCGGCGTCGTCCAACCGGGGTGCGTGCCTGTCGCCGTGGGGCTCGGCGCGGTGATCTGGAGCGGTGTGGCGCGGAGAGCGTTGAGGATCGTCATCATCCCGGCCGGGTTCCCGGCTTTTAGCGCGGCCTCGGCCTCGATGAGTCGCGCGTCGAGACCTGACACGAGCGCCACGGCGGAGGTCTGGCCCCAGAGGCTGTCGACCTGGATGACGTAGGTGTTACCGTCCTGCGACTTCACGCTGTCTTTGCCGTTGCTGGCGATCTTGTAATGCGCTGGCACGCGCGGATCATGCGCCGAAAGGAACGGAATGGCGTTCAAGACCGTGATCGATCGCCCGTTCCCCTGCACGCTATCGCTGACCGTGTAGCGATTCGAGCTCGCCGGCTGGTCCCAAAGGGTGTTGGTTCCGCCGGTGAGCGAGGCCGTCACGTCGTACCGGAACGTGGTGGCAATTCCGGACACCAGCGTCGCCGCGGCGGCGGCGTTGCTCAACCCCATGCCAAGCAGCGCGCGCGCTTTGGCGATGCGCGACGCGCGATTCACCAGCAGGCTCGCATTGTCGGTGCCGGAGCTCAGCGTCATCGCCGTGTCGAACGACGCCGATGCGGCAGCGAAGACGTCTTTCACAGGAAGCGGCGTGCCCAGCGTAACCGGAGAATCGGCGCCGTCGCTCAGCGGAATCCCATTGCAGAAGTCAGACGCCAGCTGCAGCTCGGCGAAACCGCGCGCGAAATACATCTCGCCGATGTCGGCAGTCGGTGCCGGCTTGTACTTCTGGAGCAGCGCGATCGCCTGGTTGGCGTCGGTGCGCACGCGGTACAGTGCGCGCAGCTCGCCATTGATGGTCCCGTTGTTCAGCTGAATCGAACGCTGGTCGGTCTCGTCGTTCTGGACGAACGTGGAGCTCGTGGCCCATTCGTCGACGAGGAGGCCGCCGAAGAGCCACGTGCTCTCGCCGTCGGCCGTGGCGCTGCGGAGTCGCGAGAGCGCGCCGTTGCGGACGGCCGTCGCGCCCGCCGCCGACTGAACCGACGACGGATCGATGATGCTGGGATTCGTTGCCTCGAGCAGGTTCGTCTTGACCGTGTCGCACGCCGCGACGACGGCGGCGGCCGTGAGGGCGAGCGTCGTCAGGACCGCCGGGCCACTCTTCGATAGGATTCTCATATCAGTGTGGTCTAGAGGTCAGAAAATGAGGTTGAGGCGGAATTGGAAGAGCGTCGGTTGTCCGAACGTCTGGAACTCGTTGGGCGCGTCGCCGCCGCCCGTCGCCGTGTAATCACTCTCCGGGTCGGTGCCGCGGTACTTCGTCCACAGATGGATGTTGCGGGCCGAGAACACGAGGCTCGCGTCGTGCGCGCGCGTCTTCGCGGTGATCGCGTGCGGCAGCGTGAGCGTAGCGGTCGCCTCGCGCCATTTCACGAAGGCGCCCGGCTGGTAGTAGCCGTCGAGCGACTTGAGCGGATTGTAAATCGCGGCGATGACCATCGCCTGGTCCTGGAACGAGGCGTTCGGGTTGAACAGGCCGGAGCAGTTCGGCCGCGTACAGCGGATGCGTTCCGTGTTGTTGTAGTAGGTGTTGCCGCCGCGCCAGTCGAACAAGTTCGTGATGCGGAGCCGCCGGTTGAAGAGATCGATGCCCGAGGTGAAGGTCGTGAGGTACCGCGGCTCGGCGTAGCCGCGGAAGATGCCTGGGCCGATGAACACCTTCTTGCCCGTCGCCGGATCGACCGGGCCGAAGAGCGAATCCGCTTCGACGGTCACCTCGTCGACCGTCAGGATCCCGTCGTGGTTCTTGTCGTCCCATCCAATGATCGGCTGGGCCCAGATGCCGCGAATGGGATAGCCCGCCACGATCCAATTGGTGACGCCGATCTGCGGCGGCGTCGGGCCGAGGCTCACGACCTTGTTGGCGTTGAGCGACGTGCCGATGTGGAAGTCCAGCCCGAGTTGACGCCGATCGACCAACTGCCCGCCCAGTGTCACCTCGAGGCCCGCGTTCTTGACCGACCCGAGATTGGCACGCTGGCTCGTCGCGCCCGAGCCGAGCGACGGCGCGATGATCGCGCTGATCAAGGCGTCCTTGGTGAGCTTGGAGTAGTACGTGACGTCGAACTGCACCCGGCTCCCGAACAGCCTGGAGTCGAACCCCGTCTCCCATTCGGTGGAGCGCTCCGGCCGCAAGCTGTCGTTGCCGATCTGGTTGTACGTCTCGATCGGTGCATCCGTTGCCTTGATGCTGGCGGCTCCGGCACTGAAGGTTTGCAGCGCGTCGTTCGGACCGGGTTGCACGCCTGAGGCGCCGCGGGCGAGACGCAGGTGGAGGCTGTTGATGTGGCTGAAGACGTTGCCGTGCGGGAAGAAGTCCTCGTCGGAGATCTGCCACGACAGACTCGCCTTCGGGTAGTACACGCGCTGGAACTTCGTGCCGAACGCGCTGTTCTGGTCGGAGCGGACGGCGCCGGTGATGAACAAGCGGTCGCGAATCGCGCCCGACTCCTCGATGAACATCCCCCACGTCTTCTGAATCGTGAAGCCTTCGTCGGCGCCGGGCGTCGACCCCTGTCCGGCCGTCGTGGCGCCCGGCGGGAGCGTGGTGCCGTCGGCTTCATTCTGATCGAGACGCGAGTTGACATATTGCGTGCCGATCGTGGTCTTGAGCGCCAGCCAGCGGAATTGCGACGGGTTGTAGTTGGCCGTTGCGCCGATGTCCGCGGAAAGGTTCGTGATGTTCGTACGTCCGTTGCCGGCGAAGCCGTCGCGGTAGGTCGCGGTGAGCGGCCAGCCTTCGCCGTTCATGTGCAAACGCGTATCGACGAGGTCCGAGAAGTCGGAGCCGAAGTTGGCGCGCGTTTGCAGCCAGCTCGTCGGTCGCCAGTTGAGGTTCGCGCTGCCGATCATTCGGTTCACGTTCTGCTGCAACTTTTCCTGCCAGATGAGCGCGGGCGTTCCGGCGCGGTAGCCGACGAGCGAATCGGTCAGGCCGCCGACAAGACCGTTGTTGCGGTAGCCCGGGCCGCCGAATGCCTGCGAGCCGATGCCCACCGTATTGTTGGATTCGTTGCTCGTCAGGGCGGTGACGCTGTTGTAGCCAAAGCTCACGTCGGCGTCGAACTGCGGGGTAATGGCCGCGCTGATGTTCGTGCGGAAGGTGTTCAGCAGCCGGGAATTCGGCCGGCGCTGCCAGCTATGGAGCGCGATGCCGAGCGAGTCGAAGCGGTTCTTCTCGTACGGATCGAGCTCGAACACGCCGGTCTCGTCGTCGCGGCCGCCGGAGACGAAGTAGCGGACCGCGTCGTTGCCGCCGGACACTTGCACGCCTTCGGCGTTGCGATAACCGTAGCCGAGCGGCGTGACGCTGGGATCAAGGATCGGGCTGTACTTGCGGAGGCTGTCGTACCCGTGGCTTCCGTCGCTCTTCACGCACGTGCCGAGCGAAACCATCACGAGCCGGCACTGGCCGGACAGAATCAGCTTCGCCTTCGTGGTCGGATTCATTCCGGCCAGCGTGTAGTTGTAGTCGTACCAGTTGCGGTCGTCGAGCATGCCGCCTTCGGCGTACGCGTTCCATTTGGCCGCGCCGCCGCGACCCTTCTTGGTCGTGATCATGACCACGCCGTTCGCCGCGTCGGTGCCGTACAGCGTCGCGGCCGACGGCCCCTTCACGATCTCGATGTTCTCGATGTCTTCCGGGCTGATGTCGCCCAGCCGGCTGAAGTTGTTGCCGCCGTTGCCGAACGCCGTTGACCCGTTGTTGCTGCTCATCCGAATGCCGTCGACGATGAAAATCGGCTCGTTCGACAGGCTGACGCTGCTGATTCCACGGATGCGAATTCGCTGCCCCGAGCCCGTCTGCGTGCCTTCTTGCACGAATACGCCCGGCGCTCGCGCGTTCAAGACGTCCGAGATCGTGCGCACCGGCGCCGTCTCGGTGAGCTTGGAAATGGAGATGTTCTCGACGGCGTTGCCGACCTCCGCGCGACGCTGCTCGCCCGTTGCCGTGGTCACCACCTCTTCGAGCTGCACAACGGTGCTCGCCATCGAGAAATCGAGCGTCGCGACTTGCCCTTCGAGAATGCGAACGGACTTCTTCTGTTCCTGATAGCCCACGTGAAGCACGCGCAGCTCGGCCGTGCCCACGGGAACGCGGGCGATCTTGTACTTCCCATCGGGACCGGTGCTCGCGAACAGACTCGTGCCGACCACGATCACGCGCGATTCGGGCAGGGGGATTCCCGATCCGGCGGCCGTCACCGTGCCGGCGAGACTGCCTTGCGCGCCCGCGACCGCGGCCGTCGCCGAGAGCAAGAGGGGAACCACGGTAGTCCACGCGACGCGTCGTGACTTCGTCAATCTCATTGGAAGAGCCTCCCTGAACGGTGCCCCACGGTGGGAACTACGACATGCGCGACGCTCGAGGGGCGCCGCGCAAGACGCGAGCGGCGGCGCCGATGCGGCGCCGCGAAAAGCACTGTGGTAGGTGACTGGCGCGCGCACCTGTCGTCGCGCTTCGACGCGACCGCGCGTCGGACCGCAGCGTGCAATACGTCGGTGGCAGGGGGTGGCCTGCGTCGCATCTCGCCTCCCGGGAGGTGGCCGGGTGTGGACGGTTGCTTCACCAACTTGCTAATGCTGCTCTTCACGACCGTGCGCAGGTGCGCTCGCGTCGCGATGCCTGACTAACCGTCGGACATTATCCGGCGGTCACGTCGAATTGGTAAGGGTCTCAGTCCGCGTCGGACCGGCGCTCGCGCTTCACTTCCGCGCGCCGCTTCTTCTGGGACAGTCGCCGCTCGTTCGCCGCCTTGGGTCGTTTCGTTGGGCGACGACGCTTTGGAACGTGCAGCGCGTGGCGCACGAGCGCGGCAAGCCGCTCCTCGGCGGCTTGCTTGTTCTGCTGCTGACTCCGTCTCGTGCTCGCGACGACTCGAACGTTGCCCATCGAATCCAACCGCGACGCCAGTCGGGTTCGCAGCCGAGCTCGCTGCTCGTCCGAGAGAACGCGCGATTCCTCGAGGTTCCACAGGAGCTCGATTCGGGTCGACGCCGTGTTTACATGTTGACCACCCGGCCCACTCGATCGCGACGCCCGGTACTCCAACTCGGACCGCGGCACCGCAACATCGGGGGCGATGTCTAAGAACCTCGAATCAGCCATAAGTCAGATGGCCTCCAGAGGCGTCAGTTGGACCATGTGGGACAGCGTTCTGAAAGGTTGGAACCAGCGAGCCTGAAGCTGGGAGCCGGGCGCAGCCTGAAACGTGCCGCCCGGGGAATCGTCTCCATGCCGGTAGGGCGTATGGCGGATTGCAATGGTCTGAGCGGCCGCCTCTTCCTGGCAGTTTGCGACCCCAAACTCCTTGCGACTCACTCCCCGCTCGACCGATCCCGCGCTCAAGGCGATTCTCGACCCGCGCCGCCTCCTCCGCTGGGTCCTCATCGGTCGGCTGTGTCTCGCGAGCGCGATTTTCATCGCCGCGGTCACCAACTGGACCTCGGTCGACCGGAGCAAGACGCTCGTCGCGTCGCTGGCCTTCGCCATTTCGGCCATCGTCACCGTGGGCTCTGCCGGCTACGCCGAAATATATCGGAAACGGTTCGGGCAAGCCTTCTTATATATGCAGGCGGTGTTCGACCTGCTGCTGGTGACCGCGGTCGTCCACCTCACCAACGGCACGGCGTCTCCCTTCGCCGCCCTCTACATCCTCGTCATCGCCACCGCGTCGCTGCTCGTCCCGGTGAGCGGGGGGCTGGTCATCGCGGCGCTCGGGATCGCGTTCTACTTCACGGACGTCGTCCTGATCCTGCACTCGCCGCTGAGCGACCCGGGTGTGTGGCTGCAGCTCGCCGTGATCGCGCTGGTGACGCTCGGCATCCGGTATCTCAGCGCGCGGCTCCGCGAGAGCGGTGAAGGCAAGGCGATGCTCGTCGCGGCGCTCGAGCAAACGCGACTCCAGGCCGACGACATCCTCCGCAACATCCGCAGCGGCGTCATCACGGTGAACGCCGAAGGGCGTTTGCTCTTCGCCAACCCGACCGCCGAGCAGCTCCTCGACGTCCCGCTCATCTCGAAACTCGGTGAGCCGGTGGTCGAGTCGATCGCCAAGGTCTCCCCCGACCTGGCGACCGCCATCCAGCTCGCCGCGGAAACGAAGACGCGCACGACGCGCGGCGAAGGGGTCGTGACCACCGGCGCACGGCGATTCCCGATCGGCGTGACGACGACCTACACCGAGCACGACCCCGAAGGCGGCCGGCGCACCGCGACCGCCATCTTCCAGGACCTCTCGGACCAGAAGCGAATGGACGCGCTCCGCCTGCGCGCCGAGCGCCTCGAGGGCATCGCCGAGCTGAGCGCGTCGCTGGCCCACGAGATCAAGAATCCCCTCGCGTCGATCCGCAGCGCCGTGGAGCAGATCGGAAAGATGCCGGCGATGTCCGAGGATCAGAGAACACTCAGCGCCTTGGTGATGAAGGAGTCGGACCGTCTGTCGCGGCTCCTCTCCGAGTTCCTCGACTTCGCGCGCGTGCGGGTGGCCAAGACGAAGCCGATCGACCTGGCGGACGTCGCGCGCGGCGCGGCGCGTCTCGCCGACACGCACCCCGACCGCGACCGCAGCGTTCGCGTCACGTTCGAGGAGCCGGCCTCCGGCCGAATTGCACTCGACGGCGACGAGGACCTGCTCCACCGCGCCGTCTTCAACCTCGCGCTCAACGCCGTGCAGGCGGCGCCGGCCAACAGCGAGGTGCGAATCGAGGTGGCACGCGGGCCGCTCGACCCGATTCCCACGGGCATTCGCTTCGATTCCGAGCCCGTTTCGCTGCGCGTCAGCGACTCGGGGCCGGGAATTCCGCCCGATGTCCGAGACAGGATGTTCGACCCGTTCTTCACCACCAAATCGAACGGCACGGGGCTCGGCCTCGCCGTCGTGCACCGCGCCATCGAGGCGCACCGCGGACTCGTCCTCGTCGACAGCAATGCACGAGGCACGCGGTTCACCGTGATCCTCCCCAGCACCCAGAACGGCCGCGGCTCGCACGACACGCCGCTCAACACAAGGAGTGTTTCGTGATCGACACCCCCAATCGCCCCACGGTTCTCGTCGTCGACGACGAGTCGGGCATTCTCGACTCCCTCAACATCCTGCTGCGCAACGAGGGATTCGCGCCGTACATGGCGCACGGCGGCAAGGCGGGACTCGACCGCATCGGCGAGCTGGGGCCGGACATCGTCCTCACCGACATCCGCATGCCCAACGTCGGCGGCGTCGAGATTCTCGCGGCGGCGCGCCAGTCGGATCCCGACATGCCTGTCATCCTCATGACGGCGCAAGCCACATTGCAGTCCGCCATGCAAGCCGTGAACGAAGGCGCGTTCTACTACATCCAGAAGCCGTTCCGCAACGACGAGCTGGTGGCGATCCTGCGGCGCGCGGCGGAGCACCGCAAGCTTCGCGTCGAGAACAAGTCGCTCAAGCAGGCGATCCGCCGCGCCGAACGGCACGGCGATGCGCGTCCCGTGGGCATCAGCAAGCCGTGGCTCGACGTGCTGCACCTCGTCGAGACCGTCGCGCCGACCGATTCGACCGTGCTCATTCAGGGCGAGTCGGGGACCGGTAAGGAGGTGATCGCCCGCTACATCCACGATCTCTCCGTGCGTTCGGAGGGGCCCTTTCTGTCGATCAACTGCGGTGCGCTCCCCGAAGGCCTGCTCGAGAGCGAATTGTTCGGTCACACGAAGGGGTCGTTCACGGGCGCCATTCGCGACAAGATCGGCCTCTTTGGCGCGGCGACGAAGGGCACCTTTTTCCTCGACGAAATCGGCGAGACGACTCCGGCGACGCAGGTCAAGCTCCTCCGCGCGCTGCAGCACCGCGAAGTCATCCCCGTCGGCACGACCGAAGCCATTCCGGTGGACACGCGCGTCGTCGCCGCGACCAACCGCGATCTCGACGAGCAGATCCGCGTCGGCCACTTCCGCAGCGATCTCTATTACCGGTTGAACGTCATCGCGCTGCACCTGCCGCCGCTGCGCCAGCGGGCCGAGGACATCCCCGTGCTGGTCGAACACTTCCTCCACCGCATCGCCGCGGCGCGGAGCTCCGAGCCGAAACGCCTGAGCGACGCGGCTCGCGACGCGATGATGGCCTACAACTGGCCGGGCAACGTACGCGAGCTCGAGAACGCGCTCGAGCGCGCCGTGATTCTGACCGAGGCGCCGGAGATTCCCCTCGGCGCGCTGCCGGAGCGAGTCACGCAGCGACGCGCCGAGCCGCTCGTGTCGGCGCGGACGCCCGAGAACCCCACGCTGGAGGCGATCGAGCGCGCGTACATCATGTGGGTCCTGCAAAGCGAGAGCGGCAACAAGTCGCGCGCCGCCGAAGTGCTCGGCATCGACCCGTCGACGCTCTATCGCAAGCTGTCTCGCTACGAGGTCGAAGCGTGACCGACTTTCCCGATCCGCCGAAGTCTCGTTTGCGCCAGCGGACGCCGCTCGATCCGGCCGCGGTCACCCTGTCCGTGCTCATTCCCGTGTACAACGAGCGCGACACCATCGACCTCATTCTGGATCAGGTGAACGCCACGCCGCTGCGCAAGGAGATCATCTGCGTCGACGACCGGTCGACCGACGGCACGCAGGAGATCCTCGACCGCCTGTTGGCGCAGGGGCGTATCGACCGGCTGATTCACCAGCCGGAAAACCGCGGAAAGGGCGCCGCGATTCGCGAAGCGCTCGCGGCGAGCGAGGGAGACATCGTCGTCGTGCAGGACGCGGATCTGGAGTACGACCCCGCCGATTGGCCCACGCTGCTCGACCCGATCATCGACGGCCGGGCAGACGCGTCGTTCGGCTCGCGATTCCTCGGCGGGCCGCACCGCGTCCTGTACTATTGGCACTCCGTCGGCAACCGCTGGCTCACGACGTACAGCAACATGCTGACGAATCTGAACCTGACGGACATGGAGACGTGCTACAAGGCGATGCGCGGCGACCTCGCGCGCTCGATCGCGCCGCGGCTCCGCTCCAATCGCTTCGGCTTCGAGCCCGAGATCACCGCCCGCCTCGCCCGCGCCGACGCCCGCATCTTCGAGGTGCCGATCAGCTACTCGGGGCGCACCTACGCCGAAGGAAAGAAGATCGGGTGGAAGGACGCCGTCGCCGCGTTCTGGCACATCACCAAGTTCAACCTACTCTCATGAGTGGATCGGCCCGCCGCGCGGCGGCGCCGTCGGTGGCGCTGCTCGCCATCGCGTCGTCGGCGATCGGAATTCTCAACGGATTCACCTATGACGACGTGTACGTCGTCGAGCAGAATCCGCTGATGAAGTACCTCCACGGCTGGTGGCGCGTGTTCCACTTGTCGTACTGGCCGAAGTCCGCCGGCGGCGACGGCTATCGCCCCGTCACGATTCTCGCCTTCCGCGTCGAGGCGATGCTCGGGCATCTGCACCCGATGATCTTCCACGCCGTGAACATCGCGCTGTACGCGCTGGCGGCGTGGCTCGTGTTCCTGGTCGCCCGCCGCCTGCTGCCGCTCTGGGCCGCGTGGGTCACGGCCGCGTTGTTCGCGGTGCACCCGGTACACGTCGAAGCGGTCGCCAACGTCGTCGGTCAGTCGGAGCTGTGGGTCGCCGTCGCCCTCCTCGGGTCGACGGCGCTGTACCTGCGCGACCGGACGGAGGGACCGCTCCGACCGGCGACCGCGCTCTGGATTCTGCTGCTGTACGCGGTGGCCTGTTTCGCCAAGGAGCACGGAATCGTGCTGCCGGCGATTCTCGTCGCCGCGGAGCTGACCGTCGTGTCCGACGGCGCGCTTCCGCTCGAGCGCGCGCGGCGGCTCCGGCCGTTCTATCTCGGCATGGGGGCCGTGGCCCTCGGATTCCTCGCGGCGCGCGGCGTGGTCCTCGCCGACCACTCGCTCGGCGGTTTTGCTCCTTTCACGCCCTTCGCCGTCCTCCACATTTCGCCGGTGGATCGCGTGCTCACGGCGGTGGGCGTCGTTCCTGAGTGGTTGCGGCTCTTCTTCTGGCCCGTGCGGCTCTCGTCGGACTACGGGCCGCCCGACGTCGACATCGCGCAAGGCCTGAGCCTCGTCCAGCTGCCGGGCTTTCTGCTTCTGATCGCGATCATCGCGGCGGCGTTTCTTCTGCGGCGACGCCAACCGGTGATGTCGTTCGGTATCGCCTTCACATGCCTCGCGCTGCTGCCGTCCAGCAACTTCCTGTTGCCCGCCGGAATCGTCGTCGCCGAGCGCACGATGTTTCTCGCCAGTGCCGGGGCGATGCTCTTCATCGGGGCCCTCGCCGTGGCGGTGAGGGAACAGTTGCGCGCGACGCCCGTCTCGATCCGCGCGTGGAGGTTCGGCGCGCCGGTGACGTGCGCGGCGCTGCTCGGGCTGGGCGGCGTGCGCAGCTGGAATCGGACGCGCCTGTGGCACGACAACGAAACGCTCTTCCGTCAGTCGATCGTGGACTCGCCGCGCTCCTATCGCGCGTACTTCCTGCTCGGGTCGTGGGACGTGCATCACCAGCGCAAACGACTCGGCGAATCGGAGCTGAAGGAAGGGATGCGTCTGTTCCCGTACGACCCCTACATGGCGTTCACCCTTGCCGAGGCGTACCGCGACGCCGGGATGTGCGCCGCGGCACTGCCGCTGTATCGCTGGTCCCGAGAGGTCGAGCCGAACATGAGCGGCCGCACCGAATACGCCTGGTGCTTGATGAACCAGGCACAGTTCAGCGAGTCGAAGGAAATGGCGCTCGAGGCGGTTCGCGCCGGCGGCCTCGTTTCGCTGCTGCACCAGATCATCGCCTACGACGTTGCGGCGATGGCGAGCGCGCGTGATCGAGATTCGACCGGCAATAAGCCGGTGATGGAAATCGGGGCCCCGCCTAGCAAACTGCCAGACACCGTGCAAAAGGCAGTAGGCAAGGCTGGGGACCAAACACCGTAGGATCTTGGCAAGTCGTTGGTCTACAGCGATTTGCCATCGATGGAGGGGTTGGGTCCACACGTTGCCATAATGCCGCCCGGGCAGTAGGCAGGACGCTTCCCCTCACCTCCTTCTGGGAACCATCGACATGCTCAAAATGCGCAAGGGCTTTACCCTCATCGAACTTCTGATCGTCGTGGTCATCATCGGCATTCTTGCCGCGATCGCGATTCCGAAGTTCGCGAACACGAAGCAGAAGGCGTACATCACGGCGATGAAGTCGGACCTTCGCAATCTCGTGACGGCCGAAGAGGCGTATTTCGCCGACAGCTCGCAGTACACCGCGACCGTGGCCAACCTGAAGTTCCAGAGCACGAACAGCGTGTCGGCGCCGACGATCACGGCGGGCACGGGCAACTGGTACGCGACGGTTTCGCACACGCAGATCGCGAGCCCGTTCAAGTGCGGCGTCGGCATCAACACGACGAACCCGGTTGTCGCGGGCGCGTCCGAAGGCGAGCCGATCTGCCAGTAAGGTTCTCCGCGATAAACGCTCTCGGATGAGCGTGGGGAGGCAACCCGGTGGCGCGAAAGCGCCACCGGGTTGTTTTTTAGGGTATGCGTAAACTCCTTCTCGTCGCGGGCCTCGTCGCCGTTGTGTCGTGCGGCGATTCGCCGCTGGCACCCGTGCAAACCGTCGACGGATCCTGGTCAGGACTGGACAACGGCTACTCGCTCTCGCTGGTGATGACGCAGTCGGACTCGATCGTCACCGGAAGCGCGCTCATCGCCAACGTCGCCGGCGCGAACCAGGGAACCATCACGGGCACGTTCGTCTACCCGACGGTGCACCTGACGCTCTCCTTTCCGGGCTTCGACGCCGTCAAGTACGACGGGACGATGTCGCAAGCGGAGGCGAAGATCTTCGGCCGGCTGAACGGCTCGGGCATCGTCAACGTCGAGGTGGACGTCCGAAAGAAGTAGCCGGCGCGGAGCACCGTCGCCGCGACGCTTCGTCGGTCGGGCGACGCGTGCGTTCGATCCACGTGGCGCTGCGACGATGGTGGTCCGCGCCGCGTCCCAGCGTACGGTGTGCGACATGCGCTCCGCACCCGCCGATCCGCGCTCGCCGTGCCGCTCGCATCACGAGTCCGGATTCTCTCTCCTCGAGCTGCTCGTCGCGATACTTCTCGTCGACGTCGCGATTCTCGGAATCGTACACACGCACGCGATCGTCGTGCGGAACCGGAACGAGATGCGCGCCCGCTCCGCGGCGGTGATCGAAGCCGCGGATAGAATCGAGCGAATCCTCGCGTCGCCGTGCGCCAACGGCTCGGGCTCCACGGTCCTCCCCGCGTCCGCCGAGTTCTGGTCGTCGCAGCTCGACGGACAGACGCGTGAAATCAGCGACAGCGTCGTGTTCGGCGCTTCGGCGCCTCATGTCGTGGTTCTCCGGACGCGCTTTCCATGCTGACCGGAAGCGCCGCGGGACGGCGGAGCGGTTTGACGCTCGTCGAGTTGATGGCGACGGTCGCCGTGGCGGGGGTCGTGCTCGCGATCGTCGCCGGCGTCGCGCTGCGGCAGGAGCGTACCTTCGCGGCGCTGACGGCGGACGCCGCGCTCGCCGGACAGCTTCGCGACGCCGCCTCGCTGTTGCCATCGGATCTGCGAACCGCGGCGGTCGGGGCAGGGGACCTTCGCGAAGCGACCGACACCTCCATCGAGATTCGCGAGACGCTGGCGAGCGCGGTCGTCTGCGACACCTTGGGAGGGGCAGTCGTCCTCGCTCCGTTCGACGGGACTGCCGCGACGTTCGGCGGTGCGTTCGCGCCGATCCAGGCCGGCGACACCGCGTGGATCTTCTCGCCGGACGACTCGGCTCATGCGTGGCGGGGCCGCGGGGTCCTCGGCGTCGCCTCGACGCACGCGGGGCAGTGCGCGGCAGTTGGGCCACGGCTCGAGGGCGCGTCGCTCGCCTCGCCGCGCACGGCGCTGAAGCTCGATTCGGTCCCGGCTCCCCAGACGCTCATCGGCCGGCCGGTGCGGATCACGCGCCCGATCCGGTACAGCGTCTATCGCGCGTCGGACGGCGGTTGGTACCTCGGCGCGCGCGACTGGAACGACGCGAGCGCCAAGTTCAACACGACTCAGCCGCTCGCCGGTCCGTTTCGGTCGCCTGGCGCCGGGCCGGTCTTTCGTTGGTTCGACTCCACCGGCGCCGCGTTGGCGCCGCCGGTGGCGCGGCGGGATCAGGTCGCCCTCGTAGAAATCGACCTCCGCGGTCAAACCCGAAACGCGGACCGCGTGCTCGGCTCGGCGTCGAACAGCGGACCGCGCACGGACTCGCTGTCGATTCTCGTCGCGGTGCGGAATCGGCAATGAGGCGCCGTCGCGGGCGGCGTGGCGTCGCGCTAGTCGGAGCGCTCGCGCTGCTGACCGTATCGGGAATCGTCGTGGCCGCACTGGTCGCCTCGTCGATCGCGGCGCAGCGCTCCATGCGGCTGGGCGGAAGCGGCGCGGCCGCCCTGGCGAGCGCCGAATATGCCGCGTCGTCGATCCTCGCCGGCGCGTCGACTTACCAACTCGCGCGGCTGCCGCTCGGTGTGACCGAGCGGTTCGACGTCGCGGTCGAGCAAACGTCGGAACTCCGCGTCGATGTAGGCGTTACGCGCCTCCCGCACGGCGTTCTCTGGCTCGTCGCCGGCGCGGTTGTGCGCGGGCGCGACTCCAGCGAGCGTCGAATCAACCTGGTGGCGCAGTTCCCCGATCTGGGGCCCCTTCCCCCGGCCGCGATCGAGTCGCGCGGTGACGTGTCGCTCGCCGACGACGTGACGATCACCACGGACACGACGGGGGACGCCGAGTGCGTGGCCGGCCCAGGCGCCCCGAGCGTCGTCGTCCAAGGGGGCGCGACGGTCGCCGCCTCGCCGGCCGTCCGGGTGGAAACGCGAAGCGTCGCGTCCGACTCGGATTCGTATTTACTAAATCCGCGGCAGCGGTCGATACTCGCCTCGGGCTCGGGTGTCGTCCACGTAGTCGGCGACACGACGATTGGCGGCGGGGCGTTCGACGGCATGCTGCTCGTCGACGGCGCGCTGACGATCACGGGCTCGCTCGTCGTGACCGGGGTCGTGGTGGCGACGGGTCCAATACGAACATCGGGCGGGCGTTTGAGCGTCACCGGGGCCCTGCTGTCGGCCTACTCCGGACCCGGGCGCGCGATCGATCTCGCCGCGTCGTCGTTGCGCTTCGCACCATGCGTCGCGGCGACGGTTCTGCGCGCTGCCGCGCTGCCGCGGCGCGTGCGAGATCGCGCATGGGCAGAACTCTATTAGAACGTGACATAAATCGTGTGACTGTCATCACTTCCGCCACCGACTGTTACCTCAAAACAGGTGGGTCGTGTTCGGTGGGACGGTACTGCTGTGGCCGATAAACGGCCGCTCCGGATAACCGTGGACGACCGGGCGTACCTCCGCATTTAGTCCACTGATTCACGCCTACTCATGGCTCTCCTGGGTCGAAAGAAAACAACCGTGGGTCTCGACATTGGATCGGGACTCGTGAAGGTGGCCGTCGTCGATCACTCGAAGCGCGAGCCGGAGCTCGTGCGGGTGACCGTGACGCCGCTCCTCGCCGACGCGATCGTCGAGGGAGAGGTCATGGACCCCGGCATCGTCGCCGAGGCCGTGCGTTCGGCCCTGGCCAGTGCCGGCGTCAAGACGACCGCGGTCGTGACCGCGGTCGGCGGGCGCGACGTGATCATCAAGAAAATCCAAATCGAGCGCGTGAAGGAGAAGCAGGCGCGCGAGCTGATGCGTTGGGAAGCCGAGCAGCACGTGCCGTTCGACATGGAGTCGGTGGAGCTGGACTTCCAGATCCTCGATCCGGATGCCGAGGGCCTCGAGATGAGCGTGCTCCTCGTGGCGGCCAAGCGCGAACTGATCGAGTCGAAGACGCGCATTCTCGCCGACGCCGGCCTCGAGCCCGCGATGATGGACGTCGAGGCGTTCGCGCTCCACAACGCGTTCGAGATGAACCACCCCGACGCGATGACCGGCGTGGTGGGGCTCGTCAACATCGGGCACGACGTCACGAACATCAACATTCTCGACGAGGGCGTGCCGCTGCTCACGCGCGACCTCGCGGTCGGCACCCGCCGCATCCGCGAGGATCTGCAACGCGAGCGCGGGCTCGGCGTCGACGAAGCGCAGGCGCTTCTTCAGGGCTATGACCGGTCGCCGCACGTGGACGCGGTGCTCGCCGGCCGCGGCGAAGAGATCGCCGTCGGCATCGAGCGGGCGGCCGCGTTTCTCGCCCAGAACTCTCGCGCGGGCAACATGCGCGCGATCTACACGTGCGGCGGCGGCGCGCGCATTCCCGGCCTCAACGAGGCGCTCGCCAACCGGCTGCACATCACCGTTCGGCAGGCCAACCCCCTCGCCAACCTCAAGGTTCGCGACGGCGCTCTCGAAGATCTGGTGACCGACGAGATCGCGCCGTTGCTCATGATGCCTATCGGGCTGGCGCTTCGGAAGGTCGCATGATTCACATCAATCTTCTCCCGGGCGCGAACAAGAAGACGACGAGTCGGCAAGGCGTCGACCTGTCGGCGTTCCGCGCCGGCTTTTCGGGAATGTTCAAGGACCGGTTCCTCATCGGAGCCGCGTCGGCCGTGGTGCTCAGCCTGGGCGCCGTCGGCTATCTGTACTTCTCGCAGACCAAGAAATCCGCCGAGCTCGAAGCCCATCGCGACCTCGCGGTGAGCGACTCGACGCGCTACGCCAACTTCCTCAAGGATCGTTGGCACGCCGAGGCGGTGCGCGACACGCTGCTGCGCCAGGTGAATCTCATCAAGAACCTCGACGAAGACCGCTTCGTCTGGTCGCACGTGATGGACGAGGTCAGCCGCGCGCTCCCGCAGTACACGTGGCTCACGATGATCTCGTTCACCGGCACGCCGCAGGCATCGACCAACGTCGTGGCGTCGCCCGCCATGAAGGTCGACACGTCGGCGGCCGCGAAGAAGAAGGCCGCCGGCAAGGCGCCGAAGCGGCTCGACACGGATGTCCCGCGCGATCCGATCGGCGTTCGCGTCTCCGGGCACACGGTGGACATCCAGGCGCTGACTCGCTTCATGAAGGATCTCGAGGCGTCGCCGTTCCTCACGAACGTCCAGCTCGACAAGTCGGAGCTCGCGCTCGAGATGAACAAGGAAGTCACGCAGTTCCAGCTGACGATCGGCTACAACCGGCCGGATTCGACGGCTATTCGCCGCGCGCCGCTCACCCTTTCGGTGAGGTAGCCAATGGCTCTCATTCCCGAAAATCCGCGCAACCGCAACCTGCTGGTCGTCGCCATCCTCGTGGTCGGTCTCGGCGCCGTCTATCAGCAGCTCGTGTGGACGCCGCAGAACGCCGAGAACACGCTGCTCGCCGCGCGTCTCGACACGCTCGATTCGCTGAACCGCGTCGCCAAGCTCGAAGTCGCCAAGGGCACGGCGGCCAAGATGCGCCGCGAGGCCGACGAGTACGGCCGGCAGCTCAACGTACTGCGCCGGCTCGTGCCGACGGAGAACGAAGTGCCGGCGCTGCTCGAGTCGATCTCGTCCGCGGCGCGCCGCGCCGGTCTCGAGTTCTCGGACGTGCAGCCCGACGGTGTAGTGAACGGCGATCAGTTCGATACTTACAAATACAAGCTCGCGGTGACCGGCCCGTACCATCAGGTCGCGGAGTTCATCGCCAACATCGGATCGCTGCCGCGGATCGTGGCGCCCATCAACGTGGATCTGAAGCCGTCGAACCGCGCCAGCCCGGACCGGCGTCCGAAGAAGAACGAGCAATTCCTGGACGTGCATTTCGGAATTCAAACGTACGTCGCGCGCCCGACCCAAGGGGCGCCGGCCGGCAAGGCAGGTATGCCATGACACGTCTTTCGTCCCTACTCGTCGCGTGCGCGATCGTAGCCGGCTTCGCGCCGGTGTCGAACGCGCAAATGATGCCGGGCACCGCCGCGAAGGCGGCGGCGCACAAGGCGGCCGACGCGACGACCGCGCACATCGAAGCGGAGCAGCGGCCGGACGGGCCTTCGCGCCCGACGGCCGTGGTCTCCACCGTGTCGAACGGCGACGTCCGACGCGACACCGTGAAGTCGACGGGTAAGAGGCCGGGGCTGGCCGTCGGCACCAAGTCCGACACCGCCTCCGTGCCGGCGACGCTGATGCGAGAGGAATACGCCTACAGCCGCGACGGCCGCCGCGATCCGTTCTACTCGCTGCTCGCCACGAGCGAGCTGCGTCCGACGATCGGAGACCTGCGCCTCACCGGCATCCTCTTCGACCGCGCGGGCAACCGTTCGGTGGCCACGCTCCGCGACGTCTCGGCCAACAACATCCAGTACCGGGTGTTCGTCGGTTCCACCCTCGGCCGCATGCGCGTCAACGCGATTCGCATGAAGGCCGTGATTTTCACGATCGATGAATTCGGAACGACTCGCCAGGATTCTCTGTTCCTCGGCGATTCCACCAGAATGAGGGCAAAATGATTTCGCACCGGACTCTGGCTACGGCGATGTTTGTCGCGGCCGGCGTGGTGGGCGGCAACGCCGTCGCCTCGTCGACACCGTACGGGCTCGTCGCTCCCACCCAACGATGCGAAGGTGACCGCGCTGAGCGTGGTCCCCGACGCGGCATCTCACGCGGGGGGCTCGCGTGCCGACGTCGTCATTCGCGTCGACGGTGCGATCTCTCTCAAACACTTCACGATGGTGAAGCCGGACAAGATCGTCATCGACCTGGCGGGCGCCTCGCTCGGCGTTCCGGCGGGTGATTCCTACGACGGCGTCGCGCGCGGCGGCATCACGCGCGTGCGCTACTCGCAGTTCACGAAGTCGACGGTGCGCGTCGTGCTCATGCTCGACGCGCCGCACGCGTACAACGTCGTCCAGAAGGACGGCGAGGTACGCATCAGCGTCGACGGCACGCGAGGCAAGTTCGATCCGTGGTCGATCGGCTCGGGCGCCGCGAAGACGCGCGCCACGGTCACCGAAGTCGCTCCAGTAGCGGTCGCGCCGGTCGCGATGCCGCCTGTCGCGGTGGGGCCGGCCGCCAAGCCGCAGGCCCTGATGGCGCCGGCCGCGAAGCCGCCGGTCGTCGCCGCGGCAGCTGTCACGCTGCCGGCCCGTCCCGAGTCGCTCCTCGCGACCGAACACGACGTCTCGCCCGCGCGCCCTGAGGTTCCGGTGTCTCATCTGTCGTTCCGCCAGGCCGAGAACGCAGCCGGCACGCAAGCCAAGTCCCAGCAGTCGCAAGAGCCGCGCATCAATGTCAACTGGGAAAACGCTCCGATCAGCGACGTCATCGGCGTGTTCGCCTCGTTCACCGGTCGCACGATTCTTCCCGCCAAGCAGGTCGCCGGCTTCGTCACCGCCAACATCACGAACCTGCCCTGGGACGTGGCGCTCAAGGAAGTCATGAACGCCAACGGCTACGACGTTTCGATCAACCCCGACGGCGTCATCGTCATCGATACGTACCAGAACATCGCTGCGCGTCAGTCGACTATTCCGCTTCGCAACCGTACCATCCGGCTCAACTACGCGCGATCCAAGGCGGTCGCGCCGATGGTGGCCGAGCGTCTCACCCGCGCGTGCCCCATCATCCCCGATGGGACGCAGGCCGCCCAGCCGATCTCGAAGCCGGGTGCGAATCCGGCCGAGCCCGCGCCGCAGGTCGGCGTCGTCATGAGCTTCACCTGCCCGGTCCGCGGAACGGTCACGCCCGACACCATCACGAACAGCATCACGATTACCGACATTCCGAGCGCGCTCCCCGACCTCGAGGAGTACGCCCGCAGCCTCGACCTGCGCCAGCCGCAGGTCAACATCAAGGCGAAGATCATCCTCGTCGACCGCACGACGCTCGAGGGGCTCGGCCTTCGCTACGACCTCGGCACGCAGCAACAGTTCTTCAACGACATCGTGCCGCGCCTCGACTCGACCGGCAAGCCGCGCATCGACCCGGGCCAGATCCTGCTCGGCGGCAACGCCGTGTCGGCGATCGCCAACGCCACGGCGCGCATTCCGAGCGCCGCGCTGCAGCTCATCTACTCGACCGCGATGGGCAACTACAACTTCACGACCTTCCTCGAGGCGCTGCAGTCGAACACGCTCCTCGACGTACAGGCCGAGCCGAGCGCGACGGTGCTCAACAACCGCACGGCG
Organism: uncultured Gemmatimonadaceae bacterium; assembly: GCA_963736315.1. Lineage (GTDB taxonomy): Bacteria > Gemmatimonadota > Gemmatimonadetes > Gemmatimonadales > Gemmatimonadaceae > JAQBQB01. The sequence continues at coordinate 2,898,548 of CAVTOB010000003.1, forward strand.
AACCTCACGGCCGGTACGGAGGTTCCGATCCGCGTCATCGACGTCGCGGCGGGCGGCAACCAGACGGGCAACTTCCCGCGCGCCACGGTCCAGTTCCGCCAGACCGGCGTGATCCTCACGGTGACCCCGCAGATCACGGCGAATCACCAGATACAGATGCGCGTTCACGTCGAGAACTCGGACGTGCAGTTTCAGTCGAACGACGTCGGCGCCGTGTTCCCGAAGCAGAGCGTCGATAACGAAGTGCTCGTCGCCGACGGTGAGACGACAGTCATGGGCGGCCTCACGCAGACCAGCGTGAGCGTCAGCAAGACCGGCCTTCCCATCCTCGTCGATCTGCCGATCATCGGCCACCTCTTCGGCGTGACCAACCGCTCGGAAACGAAGCGCGATCTGCTCATCCTGATCACGCCCCACATCATCGATGACGGGCAGCTGCCCGACTCGAGAAATCCGTAATCGAGCCCGGGACTCCTGCCATGAACAGAGCAACTTTGGTCCGGCTGGCCGGGCTGGCCGCCGGTGTGGCCATCGTCGCGAGCTGCGACACCACGACGCCCGCCGGATCGGGGATCAACGTGTCGTCGAACGGCAACACGGGCTCGACCAACTCCGGCTCGAACACCAGCGGCCAGGGTCCGTCGATCTCGATCGACTCGCCGACCGTCGGCACCCTGATCAACGTCGGTGACTCGCTGTACGTGCGGGTCCACCTGCACAGCGAGAAAGGGTTGAAATCCGCCACGATGCAGGGCCTCACGGCCAAGGGCAGCGTGGATCTCGGCACGTTCTCACTGACGCCGCGCTATGGTTTGCTCAACATCCCGAACGGCGGCGCGTTCCGCACGGGTCTGAAAGACACCACGGTCCGCCGCTACCTCAAGCAGACGAACCCGGCTGACACGACGGTCGACAGTCTCGTCGTCGTCGTCGGGGCCACCGATGGCGCCGGCGCGGCCGACACGGCCATGCGCTCGGTGTTCATCGTGTCCGGGCCCAAGGTGACGATCGTCGCGCCGAACAACGGCGACAGCATCCCGGCGGGCGTCGGCATCAGCGTTTCGGCCCGCGCGCAGAGCGGCAACGGCGTCGGACGCATCGACATTCGCGTCCAGGGCGAAGCGAACTGGCCCACGAAGCTCGACACGACGATTTCGCAGATCTATTCCAACGGTCCGCGCGACGTGACGTTCTCGACGACGGCGCGCGTTCCGATCAACGCTCCGGTCCGCGGCAAGATCACTGTGTCCGCGACCTCACTCGACGGCAACAGGCAGCCGGGCGGTGGACCGCCGGTCGTCGCGTTCGTTCGTTCGGCGAGCAGCGCCCAGCCGCGCGTCACGCAGGTCGTCTCGCCCAAGACGGAGTTCGCCGACTCGGTGACCGTCAGCGCCACGGGCGACGCGATCACGGTGCTTGGCGTCATCGTCCGCGATTCCTCCGGCAACACGCTGCAGACGGACTCGCTGCCGCTCTCGCCGCCGTTCAACGCGAACGCCAAGGGACAGGTGCCGCTCAACCTGCCGCGCGCGCTGCAGGGTCAGCGACTCGGCATCACCGGATTCGCCGTCGACCAGGCGGGGCGCGTCGGATACGCCGTGCCGGTCAGCCGCGCTTCGTCGGAAGGCACCCTCGCCAACGCGCTTGTTGGACACGACGCTCGTCGTGTACGGCCACACCTATGCGCTGCCGCAGCAGGGCACGATCGGCGACATCACCGTCGACGCGGCGCGCGGCAACGTCTTCCTGTCGAACACCAACTTCAACCAGCTCAACGTCTGGCAGAGCTCGTCGAGCGGCAAGGGCTTCTCGCCCACGCCGATCGCCGTCGGCTCGCTGCCGTGGGGCATGGTGATGTCGAACAACCCGGACACGCTGCTCGTCGCGAACTCCGGCGGAACGAACATCAGCCGCGTGTACATCGGCTCGAACGTCGTGGCCGGCATGCGGGAGGACCTCGCGCGCCGCATCCTCACGCGCAACACCTATCTCTTCTCGGTCACGGTCACGCGCGACGCGATCACCGGCAAGATCCGGCTCACGGCGCTCGGCCCGATCAGCTACTCGGACCGCCCGCAGTACATCGCGCAGGCCAAGGGCGGCCGCATCTTCTACTCGACGCGTCCGACGGACGACCAACCCCGCCGGAACGCTTCGCTGGCTCGATCCGTCGCTCCCGGTTCCGGATCCGCGCCAGATCTGGCAGTACGGCACGCATCCAGGAAACCACGGTCGAGCAGTACGCGCTGATGAACGTGGACTCGATCGGAATTCTGCAGGCGCTGCCGACTGACACGGCCTCCGACCGTCTGACCATCTGGGACCATCCGTACGGCCAGAAGGCGGGATCGATCGCGGTCACCGACGCCGATCCGGTCCTCGCGGTCGTCGGCGGCCGTCGCCGGCGGCAGCGACGCCGAAGCTGATTCCGCGCATCGACATCGGCTCGCTGGCGCTGCAGGACACGAACTTCGTCGCGGCCGTCGGGCAACCGACAATGGATCGCCTTCGGTGAAGGCCACTCGTCGGGCGCCGGACGGGTCGTGATGGTCGCGGACAGCGTCGGCGCGGTACCGAACTTCTTCTCGCCGCTCGTCACGATCAAGGACCTCACGGACAACGCGTCCGAAAAGAACTTCGGCATCGCGCTCGACAAGACGGGGCTGACGGTCGCGTCGCACGGGCTTCAGGCGTACTTCGCGTCGGTCAGCGATCCGTTCCACCTCCGACTGCAAGGCAAGTACGACTCGTTCGACGACGGTGCCGGCATCGCGTTCCATCCGGGCGCGAACGGTGTGCTCACGTCTCAGGATCAGCGGCTGGCATTCGTCGGCTCGGCGAGCGGCAACATCGAAGTCGTGGACATCGCCTACTACATCCGGCGCGCGCGCCTGCAGCTCAAGAACCCGATCTACGGCCCGCTCCGCGTGTCGTTGCCGATGCCGGGCGATCCGGGCGACGTGATCCTCAAGGTCTTCGCCATCAGCCAGCAAGGGTTGGTCGTGATCGACCTGACGACGAACGACATCAAGCCTGGACCGTAATCAGGAATGAACGGGGCCGCGCCAGTCGCGGCCGCGCGGACGGAGGGTGGGGCGCTAAGATTCACGGCATGATCCTCCGTTTCACGACCGCTGGTGAATCGCATGGGCAGGCCCTCGTGAGCATTCTGGAAGGAATGCCGGCGGGCCTGCCTCTGCTTTCGGCGGACGTCGACTCGGAGCTCGCGCGGCGCCAGCAAGGCTACGGCCGCGGGCGCCGCATGCAGATCGAGAAAGACGCCGTCGAATTCCTGTCCGGCGTCCGCGCGGGCGAGACCATCGGGTCGCCCATCGCGATGCTGATCCGCAATCGCGACTGGAAGAACTGGGAAGAGATCATGAATCCCGCGCCCGACGCCGAGCCCGGCGTCCCGCGCAGGCGCGCGGTCACGCGCGTGCGTCCCGGCCACGCCGATCTCACCGGGCTCCTCAAGTACGACCGCGACGACGCGCGAGACATCCTCGAGCGCGCGTCGGCCCGCGAGACCACGGCGCGCGTGGCCGCCGCGGCCATCTGCAAGCGCTTCCTTCGCGAGTTCGGCATCTGTATCGGAAGCCACGTCGCGCATCTCGGCGGCATCGACGCGCGGCGGCCGGAGGAAATGCCCGAAGACATCAACGCCGCCGCCGACGAATCACCGCTGCGAACGCTCGACGCCGAGGCCGAGAAGCGGATGATCGAGAAGATCGACGACATCAAGCGCGCGGGAAATACGCTCGGCGGCATCTGCGAAGTGGTCGCCGACGGAATTCCCGTGGGGCTCGGCTCGCACGTCTCGTGGGACCGCAAGCTCGATGGGCGCATCGGCGCGGCGATCATGTCCATCCCGGCCGTGAAGGGCGTTGAGATCGGGATGGGGTTTCAGGCGTCGCGCGTCACCGGCGCCGAAGTGCACGACGAGATCGAGCCGGCGCCCGGCAGGACGCGCACGGGCAACGTTCGCCGTCGCACCAATCGCGCGGGCGGTCTCGAGGGAGGGATGACGACCGGAGAGCCGCTGGTCGTCCGCGTCGCGATGAAGCCGATCAGCACCTTGATGCGCCCCTTGGCGACCGTCGACGTCGCGAGCGGCGAGTCGGCGTCCGCGGTGGCCGAACGGAGCGATGTGACGGCCGTTCCAGCGATGGGAGTGATCGCGGAAGCAATGTTGGCATTCGTGCTCGCTGATGCGTTCCTGGAGAAGTTCGGCGGTGATTCGCTCGGAGAGACGCGGCGCAACCATGACGCCTACCTTTCGCACGTCGCGGCCAGGATCGGAGGCTGATCCGTCGAAGCCGCACGTGATCCTCGTCGGTCTCCCCGGCGCCGGAAAATCCACGATCGGTGCCGCCGTCGCCGAACGTCTGGGGCGGACGTTTCTCGACCTCGACGTGGAGTTGGAGCGCCGGGAAGGGCGGTCCATCGGGCAGATCTTCGCAGAGGCTGGCGAGGGGTATTTCCGGCAGAAGGAGCGCGAGCTGACGGCGGAACTGAAGCTCGTCGGAAACATGATCCTGGCCCCCGGCGGGGGCTGGATTGGTGACCCCCGGGTCGTTTCGCTGCTGCACCCCCCTGGACGCCTTATATACCTTAGAGTGCGTCCAGTGACGGCTCTTGCTCGTTTGGGGCCGGATCGGGCGCTCAGGCCGCTTCTCTCGCGACCGGAGCCGCTTGTCGAATTAGAGCGTCTATACCGGGAGCGGCGGGCGGCCTACGAGGCGGCCGACGAGACGGTAGATACGGAACTCTTTGGTCTGCAAAGGGTTATAGAAATGGTGGCAGAACTTGCCTCGTTTTCGGGGTGATTCTACGTTACCGCGGCGGCGGGGCTGATCGTCGGTCCTGAGGCCGGACGAAAATGAAGATTGCCGGATTTCATGGGGCGAGGAACGATGCTATGGCATCGCGTGTCCTCCCCTTCGTGCTTTCGGGGCTGGATGCCGCAGACGATCGGCTGACGGCCTCGGCAGGTGAGATGGCGGGGCAAAGATTGCGATGATTTTTCGCGTGCTAGGACCCCACGAACGGGGCCGTTTCGCCCCCGAAGCGTGGGGACATTTGTTGGCGCTGAGCGGCTCGGGCGCGCTGAACGCGGCCGAGTTGGAGCACATCATAGAACGGGCACTCGTGCAGATCGATGGACGCATCGCGCTCGACGATCTCCGTTCCCTCATGGAGGGCGCGGGATTCGTACAGCGCGGCGACGGCGATCAGAATCAGACGGTTCACTAGAACTCATCGAGATGGCAACCAGAAAGCGTGCGCCGGGAGTGAAATCGACATCGGGTACGGCTGGGGGGGCGAAGAGCCGTCCCTCCGCGAAGCGCGCGGCCAAGGGCAAGGCGACCAAAAAGGCCGCCGCCCGGCGCGGGAAGCCGGTCGTCGAGTACTTCGAGGGTCCCGCGACCGCCGGCGGCAGCTCGCTCGTGATCGTCGAGTCGCCGACCAAGGCGAAGACGATCGGCAAGTATCTCGGACGCGGCTACCGCGTGCGGGCGACGGTCGGCCATATCATGGATTTGCCTGAAAAGAAGCTCGGCATCGACGTCGAGAAGGGCTTCACGCCCGAGCTCGTGCCGATCCCGGGCAAGGAAAAGACGATCGCCGAGATCAAGAGCGCGGCGAAGGAAAGCCGCGAGGTCCTGATCGCGACCGACCCTGATCGCGAAGGCGAGGCGATCGCGCAGCACGTGGCGACGCAGATCAAGCCGAAGCGCGGCGATGCGGCCATACCGATCAAGCGCGTGCTCTTTCACGAGATCACGAAGGACGCCGTCCGCGCCGCGATCGAAAACGCGGGCAAGATCGACGCGAAGAAGGTCGAGGCGCAGCAGGCGCGCCGCGTGCTGGACCGGCTCGTCGGCTACAAAGCCAGCCCGGTCCTTTGGAAAACCGTGAAGAAGGGACTCTCGGCGGGACGCGTGCAGACGGTCGCGCTGCGGTTGATCGTCGAGCGCGAGCGGGAGATTCGCGCGTTCACGCCGGTCGAGTACTGGACGATCGAGGCGCTGCTCGCCAAGGAAGGGCACGAGTTCACCGCCAAGCTGCACCACATCGACGGCAAGAAGGCGGAGATTTCGAACGAGGCCGACGCGCAGCGCATCATCACGGACCTGAGCGACCGCAAGACGTTCGACGTCACCGAGGTCAAGCGCCGCGAGCGCCGCAAGAATCCGGCGGCGCCGTTCACGACGTCGACGCTCCAGCAGGAGGCGGCGAAGAAGCTGTCGATAGGTTCGAAGCGGACCATGCGCCTGGCGCAGGATCTGTACGAGGGCATCGAGATCGGCGACGAAGGTGGCGTCGGCCTCATTACGTACATGCGAACCGACTCGACGCGCGTGGCCGAAAGCGCGGCGACCCAAGCGCGCGACTACATGCGCACCATGTTCGGCCAGGAGTACGTGCCGGCCGCGGTGCAGCTCTACGGCGACTCGAAGGCAAAGAATACGCAGGACGCGCACGAAGCGATTCGCCCGACCGATGCGACGCGCCGTCCCGATGCCGTGAAGCGATACCTGACGCCCGACCAGTTCAAGCTCTACAACCTGATCTGGCAGCGTTTCATGGCGTCGCAGATGACGCCCGCGGTCTTCGACACGACCACCGTCGACTTCGACATCCCGTCGTCGAATCAACCGGACATTGGCCGGCGCAGCTATCTGTTCCGTGCCACCGGTTCGATCGTGAAGTTCAAGGGCTTCCTGATTCTCTATCGCGAAGGCCGCGAGGATGGCGAGCATCGGACGCTCGAGGACGAGCAGGCGCTTCCGGTCGTCGAGGTCGGCGAGAAGGTGCCGTGCAAGTCGATCACGCCGAGCCAACACTTCACCGAGCCGCCGCCGCGATTCTCCGAGGCCAGCCTCGTCAAGGAGCTCGAGCGGCTCGGCATCGGGCGTCCGTCGACCTACGCCTCGATCATCTCCGTGCTCGCCGACAGGCGATATGTGGAGCTCACGCAGCGCCGGTTCTTCCCGACGGAGCTGGGCGAGAGCGTCGAGAAGGTCATGGTCAAGCAGTTCCCCGACATCTTCAACGTGGACTTCACGTCGGAGATGGAACAGGAGCTCGACAAGATCGAGGAGGGTGACCTCGGCTGGCAGAAGGTCCTCAAGGACTTCTACTCGCCGTTCGCGGCGCGCCTGAACAAAGTCGACGCGCCGTCGCTCATCGCCGAAGCGTACGACCTGTCGAAGGTCCACGAGCTGCGCTGCCCCGAATGCGGCGGCAAGCTCGAACCGCGCGGCGGATTCTTCGGGCCGTTCCTCGCCTGCGAGAACCACCCGAAGACGTGCAAGTACACGCGTCCGATCAAGGGCGAGAAGGCCAAGCCGGTCATGACGGAGTACAAGTGCCACGTCTGCGGCGCGCCGATGGTCATTCGCACGGGTCGCAGCGGGCAGTTCCTTGGATGCAGCACGTTCCCGAAGTGCCGCGGCACACGCTCTCTTCCGACGGGAGTTTTCTGTCCCAAGGACGGCGGCGAGCTGGTCGAGCGTCGCTCGCGCAAACGCGGCACGGCGTTCTACGCGTGCGCGAACGAGGACTGCGACTTCGTCGCCTGGAACAAGCCCGTGAACGAGAAGTGTCCCGAGTGCGGATTCGTGGGTGCGGAGATGAAGTTCAACAAGACGCGAGGCGATTTCCGCAAATGCCTCAAGTGCGGCAACGAATGGGACGGGCCGAAAGTGGACGAACCGTTGGACGCGGAGCCCGCGCTCGCCGGCTGACCGACGGTCGGATCACTGCGGAATGGGCAACCCGCCCTTGACGAGGACCGGCGTCGCTTCGGCGACGCCGTTTCCGTCTCCGAGCTCGCCGTGCGCGCCGTCGCCCCAGCAAAACACCCGCGCCGTCGTGGTGATCGCGCAAACGTGCTCCAGCCCCACGTCCAACGCGACGACGTTCGAGATGCCCGTGATCTTCTGCGGCGCGTAGGAACAAGCGAAGGTCACGGGAGCCGGATTGACCACGCCCGGCGGAGAAAAAGGCGTGCACGCCGAGTTCGCGGGCGCGCCGGCGAGTTGGCCCTTGGATCCGTAGCCCCAGCAATACACGTCGCCCAGCGAGGTCACGCCGCACGTCGTCGAGAAGATCGAATTCACTCGCGAGCTGCGGATCCTGCTGAACGGAACTGCGCCGACCACCGGCGTGGCCAGATGCCGCTCGGTTCCGGTGCCGTCTCCGAGCTGCCCCGCCGAGTTGTTGCCCCAGCAGTAGGCCGCGCCTGCACCCGTGAGCCCGCACTCGTGAATCGGTCCGCTCGACAGGTCTCTGAGCTCGAGCGTTCCGGCAGCGGCGCGCGGCACGGACGACGAGGTCACATCCCCGGTGCCGAGCTCTCCGTACGTATTGTCTCCCCAGCACCACGCGGCGCCGTCGGCGGTCAGCCCGCACGCGCTGAAGAAATCCGCGACCAGCGAGGCGAAGCGAACGCCCGTCTTCACCGGGGTCGCGCTCGTCCGGCGCACGGTGTCGCCAACGCCGAGCTGGCCCTGGCTGTTGATCCCCCAACAGTACGCTGCGCCACTCGCGTCGAGCCCGCAGCCGAACTTGGCGCCGACGGTGATCGACGTGAACGGATGCGGCGACGCTACGGCCACCGGGACGGTGCGATAGCTGAGCGGGAGACCGGGCTGCGTCGGATCGTCGCCCCAACACCACGCCGTGCCGTGGCGATCCAACGCGCACACGGATGCGTACGCCGCCGCGATCGCGGCGAATTGATGTCCGCCGGCGGTCGGCGTCGGTACGAGCTCGGGGTTGAAGCTCGAGTCGCCGAGCTGGCCCCGAAGGTTGTCTCCCCAGCAATAGGACTTGCCGTCGGTCGTGAGGACGCACGAGAACTGCTGCCCCGTCGCCAGCGCCGTGGTGACCACCGGCGTGCTGGGGAACGAAGGCGCGACGGAGTCGCTGCCGCACGCGAGCGCGCCGACGAGTACGGCGGCGGCGATCGACGGCATCGCTCGCCGAACGGTGTTCGCCACGATGGGGGACTGGGAAGGCATTGCGGCTCTCCGAGCGGATGACGACGCGCCCTCAATCGTACGGGCGTCGCCTCCGGCCGGCAAGACGGCCGTGTTCACCGTTTCCTAATCGACGATGGACTTCTCCGCGTCGCCGCGCGTGAACAACATCGTCCGCGTCTTCGCGCCGTCCGTCACGCGCACGACGTTGACCTGATCGGCGAACAGCTCGCACAGCATCCGGTCGCGTAGCGAGAATCGGCTCGCAGGCGCCGCGGGCACGCTCGCTTCGGCGCACAGCCAGAGGAGGTCTCCCTGGCGCCGCGTGCCGCAGTCGCGCATCGCGAGCGGCTGCCGAGCCGCGTCGACGATCGAGAGCGCGCGCCCGAGATATCTCGCGGCCCGCTCGTCCCACGATCCCGCCTTTCCGCCCGCGTCGAGCGCGGTGCCGAAGTCGTCCGCGAAGACGCGCACCACGACGCGCAGAGTGCCGCGACGGGGGAGATTGAGCCGGGGCGCGCGGCAGAGGTGCGACGGCCCCAAGCAGTGCACTCGGCCCTGGGGCCAAGTGCGCAGGGTACGCCGGGCGCGCGAATTCGGATTTAGGAACCGCGACAGTCGGGTGGGTGGCCGGCCAACATGCGCCGGAGGTGACGTGTAGAGCGTGGCGGTGCATCTTGCAGGGGCCGGGGTACGCGGCGCGCCCCGCATCGAGCCATCACGGACACGAGACCGATATGAACCGACAGAGATTGAGTACCCTTGCGGCGGTCGCGCTCATCTTCGTGCCGACGGTCGGGATCGCTCAGAGCACGATTCCCTCGCGGTTGAGCGACAAGGAGATCTGGCAACTTAACGCCGATTTCTCCGAGCCCGGCGGATATTTCCGGTCCGACAACCTGCTGTCGAACGAGACCGGCTTTCAGGCGGTGATTCCGTATCTCCGTGGCGTCGTCAAACCGGGCGGCGTCTACCTCGGCGTCGGGCCCGAGCAGAACTTCACGTACATCGTGTCGCTGCAGCCCAAGATGGCCATCATCTTCGACATCCGGCGCGGCAACATGATCGAGCACTTGATGTACAAGGCGCTGCTCGAGACGTCGGCGGACCGGGCCGATTTTCTGTCGAAGCTATTTAGCCGGCCGCGCCCGCCCGGTCTCGACACGAGCTCGTCGCCACAGCGGTTGTTCGAGGCGTATGTCTCGGCCACGCCGGACACGATGCTCTACAAGAGGAACCTGGCGGCCATCAAATCCCACCTGGCCTCACGGGGCTTCGCGATGGGCGACAGCGACGTCAAGTCGCTGGAGTACATCTATTCCCAGTTCTACGAGGCCGGCCCGCAGATCAACTACAATTTCTCGAACGGCGGCGGCGGGGGGTTCGGGCGCGGCAACATGCCGACGTACGCGACGCTGCAAGTTGCGACCGACACCGCGGGGAAGAACTGGGCCTACCTCGCCACCGAAGCGAATTACCGGTGGCTCAAGGATTTCGAGACGAAGAACCTGCTCGTGCCGGTCGTCGGCAACTTCGCCGGCCCGAAGGCGATCCGCGCCGTGGCGCAGTACCTCAAGGAGCACCACGCGGTCGTCGGGGCCTTCTACACGTCGAACGTCGAACAGTATCTGTTTCAGCAGGACGACGAGTGGTCTCGTTTCTATAAGAACGTGGCCACGCTTCCGCTCGACTCGACCAGCACGTTCATCCGTTCGATCGGCGGCGGCTTCCGCGGGGGCTACAACACCGCCACGCCGCAGATGCGCTACGGCGGCCGCCTCGCGTCGGTCACCTCCGGAATTCAGGATCTGCTCAAGGCGTTCAACGAGGGCAAGATCCAGTGGTACGGCGACGTCATCTCGATCTCCAGGTAACTGCCGAGAAGTCTGACGTCAGAAATCCGACATCTGACGTCAGACTTCTCGCGGTATCGTCTCTTGCCGCTCTGAGCGAAATGACCCATCCGATTCACATCGTCGGCGGCGGGCTGGCGGGCAGCGAAGCGGCCTGGCAGCTGGCCGAGCGCGGACACGACGTCGTCGTGCACGAGATGCGCGGCGTGCGCGGAACTCCCGCGCACAAGACCGACCGCCTCGCCGAGCTCGTGTGCTCGAACACGTTCAAGAGCACCGAGACGTCCAACGCGCACGGATTGCTCAAGGCGGAGATGCGCCTGCTAGGCTCCGTCGTGCTGTGGGCCGCGGATCAGGCGCGCGTGCCCGGCGGGACCGCGCTGGCCGTCGATCGCGACGTCTTCTCATCAGCCGTCCACGAGCGCGTCACGTCGCATCCGCGAATCAACGTCGTGCGCGAAGAAGTCTCGGAACTGCTGAGCCCCGGGATCGTCGCCACGGGTCCGCTCACGTCCGACGCGTTGGCCGAGGCGATCCGGTCGCGGCTCGGCGTCGAGTCGCTCGCGTTCTACGACTCGATCGCCCCGATCGTCGCTCAGGAGTCGATCGACGAGTCGGTCGTATTTCGCGCGTCGCGCTACGGCAAGGAGACGATGGACGCCGGCGACGCCGAGGGTGGAGCATACCTCAATTGTCCGTTCACCCGAGAGCAGTACGAGGCGTTCATCGACGCGCTCATCGCGGCCGACCAGCATCGCGGGCACGAGTTCGACGAGGTGCCGTACTTCGAGGGATGCATGCCCGTCGAAGAAATGGCGCGGCGCGGCCGCGAAACGCCGCGCTTCGGTCCGATGAAGCCGGTCGGGCTGCGCGATCCCCGCACCGGGAGGGAGGCCTACGCCGTCGCGCAGCTTCGCATGGAAGATCGCGGCGGCCGCATGTGGAACATCGTCGGGTTCCAGACGCGGCTCCGCATTCCGGAGCAGCAGCGCGTGTTCCGGATGATCCCCGGCCTCGAAAACGCCGAGTTCCTGCGTTTCGGATCGATCCATCGAAACGCGTACGTCAACTCGCCCGCGTCGCTCAGCGCGCACCTGTCGTTGCGTGACGATCCGATGACGCTCTTCGCGGGGCAGCTGACCGGAGTCGAGGGCTACACCGAGAGCACCGCGACCGGACTCCTCGCGGCGATCAACCTGTCGCGCATGCTGTCCGGCGACGCCCCGGTCCTGCCGCCGCCCACGACAATGATCGGCGCGCTGTATCGGTATCTCCGCGAGGCCGATCCGGCGCACTTCCAGCCGATGAACGCGAACTTCGGGTTGCTCGACGATCTGTCGGAGCGCGTGAAGGACAAGCGCCTCAAGCGCGAGCGTTTCGCCGAGCGCGCGTTGGCGGCGATGACCGAGTGGCGCGAATCGGTGACACTCACCGTCGTTGGCGGTTCCGGAGCGCGCCTCGGCGTGACCGACGCCGCGAACCACGAACCCCGTCAAACGGACGTCCGCGACTTTCTCGACCATTTGGCGAAAGAGCGCGACGTTTCGCCGAACACCGTCCGCGCCTACGAGCGCGACCTTGCCGAGTTCGTCCGGTTCCTCTCTCGCTACTACTCCGGAGCGGGCGACTGGACATGGCAGGGCGTCGATCGGCTGGCGATGCGCGGATTCCTCGGCCACCTCGCGCGGCGCAATCTCTCGAAGCGCTCGATGGCGCGAACGCTGTCGGGAGTGCGCAGCTTTTATCGGTATTTGCATCGCAGCGAGGTCGTGGACACGAACCCGGCGCGAGCGGTCGGAGCGCCGCGACAGGAGAAACACCTGCCGGCATATCTCGACCGCGCGCAGATCGATCTCCTGTTTCAGATGGCCGAACTACGCGCATGGGAGGGACGCTTCATCGACGTGCGCAACCTGGCGATTCTCGAGCTGTTCTACTCCACGGGCATGCGCTTGTCCGAGCTTCAGGGACTGAGCCGCGGTGACCTGGACATGGTCACGCAGCAGGCGAAGGTGCGCGGCAAGGGACGAAAGGAGCGCATCGTTCCCGTCGGGAATCACGCGATACTGGCGCTGCGGAACTACGAGGCGAAACGGGACGAGCTGTTGCGCTCGGTGGGTCGTCAAGGAGACCGGAGCGCGGTTTTTCTGTCCCGAAACGGGCGGCGCATCGGGGTGCGAGCCGTGCAGAAGGTCGTGACAGGCTTCCTGAAGCGGATCGACGAGGACGCCGGGCTGAGCGTTCACTCGCTGCGCCACACGTTCGCCACCCATCTGCTGGACGCGGGCGCCGATCTGCGGGCCGTGCAGGAGCTCTTGGGCCACGCATCCATTTCGACGACGCAGATTTACACCCACACGAGCGTCGAGCGGCTCAAGCAGGTCTACCAGAAGGCCCATCCGCGCGCGTGAGGCCGCGAGGGCTTGGGGAAGAAGCCCTCGCCGCCCGCGCTAGGTTACCTGATATGTCGAACGAGAAAGACGGAACGCTCCCCACCATCCGCGCCACGACGATTCTGGCCGTGCGGCGGGAGGGGAAGGTCGCCATCGGCGGCGACGGGCAGGTGACGGTTGGGGAGACGGTCATGAAATCGCACGCGCAGAAGGTGCGCGTGCTCCACGGCGGCAAAGTGGTCGCCGGGTTTGCCGGGGCGGCGGCCGACGCCATGACGCTGTTCGAGAAGTTCGAGGAGAAGCTCGAGCGCTATCCCGGGAATCTGCCGCGCGCGGCGGTGGAGCTCGCCAAGGATTGGCGCAGTGACCGCGTCCTGCGGCGTCTCGAGGCGATGCTCATCATCGCCGACAAGGAGCACGGATTCATCGTCTCCGGCACGGGCGAGCTGATCGAGCCGGACGATGGGATTCTCGCCATCGGGTCGGGCGGGTCGTACGCGCTCGCCGCCGCTCGTGCGCTCGCCGACGGCACGCAACTCGACGCCGTGGATATCGTCAAGCGGGCCATGGGCATCGCGGGCGAGATCTGCATCTATACGAACACGAACATTACAGTTCTAGAAGCCTGAGCCGATGCCGTCCAGTCGTACGCAGCAGGCGCTCGCGCGCCTCGCCGACCTCACGCCGCGGCAGATCGCCGCGGAGCTGGATCGCTACATCGTCGGGCAGGCCGAGGCGAAGAAAGCCGTCGCGATCGCGCTGAGAAACCGGTGGCGCCGCCAGCGGGCGCCCGACTCGATTCGCGAAGAGATCTCGCCGAACAACATCATCCTCATCGGTCCGACGGGCGTGGGGAAGACGGAGATCGCGCGGCGTCTGGCGAAGTTGGCCGGCGCGCCGTTCATCAAGGTCGAAGCGTCCAAGTTCACCGAGGTGGGCTACGTCGGCCGCGACGTCGAGTCGATGGTGCGCGACCTGGTCGAGAGCGCGATCGACATGGTGCGCAGCGAGCGCGAGTCCGAGGTGGAGGACCTCGCCCACGAGCGCGTGGACGAACGGCTCCTCGATCTGCTCCTCCCGCCGCCGAGCGCGCAGACGCCGGCCGGTCAACCGGGTGCGGCGACACCGCCGGGCGACGGCGCCGCGCACGAAAGGCCGGAAGCGCCGTCGCGTCCAGCGCCCGCCGCGGCGCAGACGGCCGACGACGACCCGCTCGGGGTCTTTCTGGTGTCGGGGGCGGGCACCGTCACCAAGGAAACCGTGGACGTCGCGCAGGAGCGCTACAAGCGGACGCGCGACAAGCTCCGGCAGTTGCTGCTCGACGGACAGCTCGAGGACCGCGAGGTCGAAGTGGAGGTGACGCCGCAGTCGGCGCCGATGTTCGACGTGCTCGCCTCGCAGGGCGCGCCGGAAGGCATGGACAACTTCGCCGACATGCTCAAGGAGATGCTGCCGAAGCGCAAGAAGAAGCGCTCGGTCAAGGTCTCCGAGGCGCGCCGCATCCTCTTCGAGCAGGAGCTCGAAAAGCTGATCGACCTGGAGGACGTGACGGCCGACGCGCTCGACCGCGTCGAGAAACTCGGCATCATCTTCCTCGACGAGATCGACAAGATCGCCGGCGAGCGCTCGCAAACCGGCGGACCCGACGTCTCGCGCGAAGGCGTTCAGCGCGACCTGCTGCCGATCGTCGAGGGCTCCAACGTCCAGACGAAATACGGCATGGTGAAGACCGACCACGTGCTCTTCATCGCCGCCGGCGCGTTTCACGTCTCGAAGCCGAGCGATCTCATTCCCGAGCTGCAAGGCCGCTTTCCGATCCGGGTCGAGCTCAAGCCGCTCACCGAAAAAGATTTCGTGCGGATCATGACGGAACCGGAAAACGCGCTGACGAAGCAGTACGCGGCCCTCGTCGAGGCGGAGGGGGCGAAGCTGGAATTCGCCGAAAGCGGAATCGCCGAAATCGCCCGCATCGCCGCGATGGTGAACGAGCGGATGGAGAACATCGGGGCGCGGCGCCTTCACACCGTGATGACGACGCTGCTCGAGGACGTGCTGTTCGACCTCCCGGATCGCGGGAAGGAAACGATCTCGGTGAACGGCGACGTCGTCCGGGAGCGCTTGAAGACGATCGTGGAGGACGAGGACCTTCGGCGCTATATCCTCTAGCCATTATCTTGGTCCGATGACCACCCCCGCTCCTTCCGATTTCCTCGCGATCCCCGACTTCAGTCGCGAGCAGCTCGAGGGTTTGTTCGCGCTCGCCGAGTCCATGCGCGCCGGCACGTACAAGAAGCGCCCGCTCGAAGGCAAGACGCTCGCCATGATCTTCATGAAGGCGAGCACGCGAACGCGCGTGTCGTTCGAGGTCGGCACGTTTCACTTGGGCGGACACGCGCTCTTTCTCTCGCCGCGCGACGTGCAGCTCGGCCGCGGCGAACCGATCGCCGACACGGCGCGTGTCCTGTCGCGCTACGTCGACGGCATCATGATTCGCACGTTCGCGCACCAGGACATCGAGGAGCTCGCGCGTTACGCTGATGTGCCCGTCATCAACGGGCTGACCGACATGCTGCACCCGTGCCAGGTGCTCGCCGATTTGCTCACCGTCCGCGCGGAATTCGGCGGGATCGCCGACAAGAAGTACGCGTGGATCGGCGACGGCAACAACATGGCGAACTCGTGGATCAACGCGGCGTACCGATTCGGCTTCGACCTCGATCTCGCCTGTCCCGAGGGCTACGAGCCAGCCGACCATCTGCTCGCTCGTGCCCAGAAGGCGGCGAAGGTACGTGTTCTGCGTGATCCGATGGAGGCGGCGCGGGGCGCGCACGTCGTCACGACGGACGTCTGGGCGTCGATGGGGCAGGAGCAAGAACAAAAAGATCGCGAGCGAGCGTTCAAGGGATTCACCGTGAGTCCGGCACTCATGAAAGCGGCCGACAAGAAAGCCATCTTCCTCCACTGTCTCCCCGCGCACCGCGGCGAGGAGGTGTCCGCCGACGTGATCGACGGTCCGCAGAGCCGCGTCTGGGACGAAGCCGAGAACCGGCTCCACGTGCAGAAGGCGATCATGGCCGTGCTGATGGGCGGCGAAGCACCCGGGGGGCGGGCGACGTGAGCGCGGCGGGCGATCTCGAGGGCGGCCGCGCCCCGGATTTCTCGGGGATCACCGACGGCGGAGAGACGCTCAAGCTCGCGTCCTTTCATGGAAGGACGGTCGTCCTGTTCTTCTATCCCAAGGACGATACCCCCGGCTGAACGGCCGAGGCGTGTTCCTTTCGGGACACCCTCCCTCGGTTCGAGGGACTCGACGCGGTCGTGATCGGCGTGAGCCCCGACTCACCGAAATCACATCAGAAATTCAAGAAGAAATACGACCTTCCGTACACGCTGGTCGCCGACGTGGATCACGCGATCGCCGTCAAGTACGGCGCGTGGGGAGAAAAATCGATGTTCGGGCGCAAGTACATGGGGATTCTGCGCACGACGTTCGTCATCGATCCTTCCGGCAAGGTCTCGAAGGTGTTCGAAAAGGTGAAGCCGGAAGGGCATGGAGAAGAGGTGGCGAAGTTCCTGGCGGTGGAGAAGGCGAGGACCTGAGACACTCCGTCCTTCTTGGCGCCGAGGCGCTCGATCGCCCGCTGGGACGCGAAGTTGAAGTTGTCGGTGCGCAGACCGACGACCGCGCATTTGAGCGACTCGAATGTATGCGTGAGCAGAAGCAGCTTGCACGTCGTGTTCACGTGCGTGCGCTGAAATCGCGCCGCGTACCATGTCCAACCGATCTCCACGCGATCGATCGGCGCCACGATGTCGTGGTAGCGCGTGCTGCCGATGATCTCACCGCTCTCCGCGTCGCGCACGGCCCACGGCAGCATGTGACCGTCGCGCTGGCCGGCGAGCGCGCCGTCGATGTACGCGGCGACGAATGCCGTTGCCTTCGAGAAGAATGGGGCGGGGATGGATCACGTGGCGAGGTGTTCGATGAAGGCGAGCGACGCGCCGCGCGCGCGTTGAGTGACGGTCTTCCCTCGGCCGTCCTTGTCGGACGTTCGCGCGCCGTGCTCGATGAGCAAGCGGATGATCGCCGATTGCTGTGCCTTCGCCTCGGGAGTACCGCTTCCACTCTTTCCGGTCGTCTGCACGGCAAGGTGCAGCGGCGTCGAGCCGGCGTCATTGCTCGCGCGAGGATTCGCGCCGTGTTCGAGCAGCGACCGCACCGCGGCCGCGCAGCGGGTGCGCACGGCGACGTGCAGCGGCGAGACGCCGCCGGCGGCGAGACAATCGGGATCGGCGCCCGCGTCGACCAACAGCTCGATCGTCGCCGCCTGCCGCTTGGGGTTCCACGGCTGTCCGCCCGGCGCGCCCGCGGACGCCGCATGCAAAGGCTCGGCGCCGCGGCGGTTCTTCGCCCGCACGTCCGCGCCGAGCTCGAGCAGTTGGCTACAGATCGCGGTCCGGTAGGTTGCCGCGGCGAAGTGCAGCGCGGTATCGCCCGAATAGACGTATCGCGCCGCCTCGGGAACGAACCATCGCCCCGCGTCCTCCCGGCTCGCGCCGACTACGATCGCGCCGCGCGCCAGTTCGGATGAGGCGCGCAGTACGCGAGAGACGGTCGCGGCCTCACCCCGCGCGATGGCGCGGAACAGGCTCGCGAGTGTGGCGGTCCGATCGTCGCTCACGAGCGTTGCGTCGGCTCCTGATACACGCCGAGAACGTTGCCACCAGGGTCGCGGAATCTGGCCGTGAGCTCCGGGGCGTCGGCGCCGAGTGGCTGGACGATCGTCCCGCCGCTCGCTTCGATCGTCTTGCACGTGTCTTCGACGCTGTCGACCATGATGTAGACGAGAAGCCCCGGATTCGTGGATGCGGCGCGCCCGACCACGAATGCGCCGCTGACGGCTCCCGTCGCGTCGTCGAACGCCTGAGTGCCATCGCCGCGCGTCCGCATCCGCCATTCAAAGACCTTCGCGTAAAACAAGGCGGACTGTGCGACGTTCGAGGCTGGCACCTCGAGATAGCAAACCTTGCCGTGCGTTGCGCTGGCCATCGGGGCTCCGTGCTCGAAAAACCTACGTTTGCATCCCGGACCTGAAATTAGGCAGTCTCGGGGCGCGAACCAATCCATGTGCCGGTCACGGCGTATCCGAGTCGCGGCGTCGCGGGCGAACGAAAAAGGAATGGGCGGCGCCAATCCCCAACAAGAGACGACGCCCTCATTCCAAATGTGGAATGAGGGCGCCGTTTCGTCCAATCGGGCGTCCTTTCGCTATGACCCGATCCCCGCCGATCGGTCGATGCAGGCCGAGTTCGCGTTCTTCAGGAAGAGCGGGTTGTTCGACTCTTCTTGCGGAATCGGGAGGTTCACGTCCGTCCCAAAATTCGCCCCGGCCTTCGAGCTGTTGGTCGGCTCGTAGGGGCCAGTCGGGAATACGGCGTCGGCCGTCCGTCCGTACTGCCAGATCAGACGACGCATGTCGCCAAGCCGGTGTCCCGTGAGGAACAGGTCGAGCGCGCGCTCCGTGAAGAGCAGGTTCTGGCGGCCGCTCGCCGATGCCGGGACGTCGGCCGAGGTGAGCGCGGGCGGGGGATCCAGCGGCTGGCTGTTCGGCGCGCCGTCGGCCGTGTACGTCAGCGCGTGAGCGCGGGCGTCGTTCAGATTCGACAGGAACCCGCCGACATCATTCCCGGCCAACGCGGCCTCGGCCTGGATCAAGCGCGCCTCGGTGCCCAGCGCGAGCGGCGTCGGCGAGCTGCGGTCGCTGTACTTCGTCGTGAGGAACAGCTCCGTCTCACCGTCGAAGCCCGGACCGGCGTCGATGATCGGGACGCGTGGATCGCCGAGCGACACGAAGGGGAGGCCGTTCGTTCCCTCCTGGTCGCCGACGGCGAACCGGCCTTCGAGGTAATTGAAGGCGAAGAGCGCGTTGTTCTGCCGCCCGGTGTTCTCGTCGTGCTGGATGCTGTAGTTGAACGTCGACGGCACCTGCGCGACGGCGGTCGCGGCCTGCGCCGCCTGGTTCAAGTCGATCAGCGCGCGCCCCTTGCCGATGCGGGCCAGGTTGAGCGCCGTCGAGCCGCCGCTCGCCGTGGCCGAGGTGATCGCCGAGTCGAACTTCGCGACCGCCGCGGTGAGCAGCTGGCGGCCAGTCTGGGGCTCGCCGTAGCTGAACGTGCCGTCGTCGTTCACCTTGCTCGTCGGAACGCCGTTGCAATACGACTCGGCGATCATGATGTACGTGAACGCGGCCAACGCCTGAATTTCCGGACCCTGCGGATTCGACGGATCGAACTGGCGGAACCGGCTGGCGACGAGATCGGCCGTGGCGCGTGCGCGCTGAATGTCCTGGAACGTCTGGAGCGTCGTGAGGTTGATCGGCTTCGTGGCGCGGCGGTCGACCTCGATGCGCGTGTTGAAGGTCTCGGCGTCGATCAGCTCGTCGGCGAGCAGACCGCTCATCTGCGCGAGCCCTTCGTTGTTGTCGAGCCCTGTGCCGTAGCCGCCGGCATAACCGATCTGGAAGTCGCCGATCGCCGCAGCGTAGGCAGCCGGAAGCGCCGCCGGCCCGGAGATGTCGGACGGACGTACCACGTCGGGGGTCGGCGCGACGAGCAGGGTGTCCTGGTTGCATGCCGCCAGAATCGCCACCCCCGCCAACGCACCGGCCGCGACGGTGCGCCCGAGGTATTTGGAATGCAGCATTGAAGGTGTCATATGTATTGGAGGGTCCTCAGAACGAGAGCGCGACGCGCGCGGTGAAGTACCGCACCTGCGGCATGGTGAGGAAGTCGGTGGTCGTGAAGTTCGCCTGCGCGCCCGCGTTGAGCTCGGGGTCCAGCCCCGTGTAGTTCGTCCAGGTGTGCAGGTTGCGCCCGGCGATGGTGAGCGTGGCCGCCGCGGCGTGCATCTGCGTCGAGAAGCGCTGCGGCAGCGTGAGCGTCAGAGCGACTTCGCGCAGCTTCGTGAACGACGCGTCCTCGACATAGCCGCCGTTGAGGCCGAACGCCGCCGCCTGCGCGGCAGCCTGCTGGAACAGGTTGCCCGCGTTGGGCTGCTGCACCGCCGCGCCGTTCAGGAAGATCGCGTTCCGGTACACATTGGTGAGGTTGTAGATCTTCTGGCCGCCGCGGTGGTCGAACGTCGCCGTGATGCGCGCGAACTTTCCGAGCGAGAGCGACGGGACGATGTTCAGCTCGACGCTCGGGAAGGGCGTGCCGGCGTACGACGCCGAATCGGCGATCGTGTATTCGCAACCCGCGCTGCCGGGGCCATCGGGGCAGCCGATCATGCCGTCGTGGTTCGCGTCGTTGACCGACGTGATCTGCCGAACGTAGTACGCGCCGAGCGGCAGGCCGGGCTTGAAGATCTGCGTGTCGTCGAAGCCGCCGGTGAACTGCGGCACCGGCACGCCGTTCTCGTCCACGCCCAGCGCATCGAGCTTGTTCGAGTTCCACGACCCGTTGAGCCGCAGATCGAAGCGGTAGTTGCTGCGATCGAGAAGGTCCATGTCGATCACCGCCTCGTGACCCCAGTTGCTCACCTTTCCCAGGTTCTGGAACCGGTTCGTCGCCGAGCCGAGCGACGGCGCCAGCACCACGTTCACCAGTTCGTCGCGCGTGACCTTGTTGTAGTGCGTGTACTCGAGGCTCACGCGATCGTGGAAGAGCGCGAGGTCGAAGCCCTCCTCTGTTTCCGTGGACTTCTCGGGCTTGAGGCTTGGGTTGCCGGCACCGCCGACCGTGAAGGCCGGGACGTCGGTGCCGTTCACCGTGACGGCAACCGGATTGTAGAACTGCTCCGCGGCGAGGTACCCTGGATTCTGCCCGGCCGAGCCCATCGCCGCGCGAAGCCGCAGGGACGAGACCAGCGAGAGCTTGCTCCGCGGGAAGAAGTCTTCGTCGCTGAGCACCCACGAACCGCTGACCGACGGATAGTAGACGCGGCGGAAGTCGACGCCGAACGCGCTGTTGCGGTCCGTGCGCGCGGCGACCGAGAGGAACCGCTTGTCGGCCCAGCCGATCTCTTCGCGACCGAGGAAGCCCAGTGTCCTCACGTCGCTGTTGACTTCACCGACGGAGAAGCGCGCCGTCGTGCCGGCCAAGGACGACGTGCCGGCGAGCAGTTTGGCGCCGAATGCGTCGGTGCGCGTGAAACCCACGTCGGAATACTGCGTGCCGACCGTGGACACGAAGCGGAAGTTGTCGTAGTGGTACGTCGCGGACCCGTTGACGTTGGCCGTGTAGTTCGTGATGATCGCGCGCTCGATGCTCCGATACCCGTCCTCGCTGGTCTGGTCGACGTTCAGCACGGCCGGCGGCAGCGTCTCGTTGTCGTTGCGATGGTCCACGTCGGCGCCCAGGGTGCCGTTGACGGCGAGCCAGCTGAGCGGACTCCAATTGCTCGACACGCCGCCGATGAGTCGTTGCACTTGCTGCCGCGTGTTGATGTTGAAGAACGCGTTCGGATCGACGCCGGGGTTGAAGTACCCGTGGCTGACCGAATCCGCGCCGCCCGAACAGAGACCCGGATGGTCGCGCGCGCCTTGCGGTGTGCAGTCGGCCGCGCGGCCGAGGAGAGACGCCGAAACGACGCCGAACGAGTTGTTGTCGTTCTGCGGACGGCGAAGGTCGCTGTTCGTGTAGCCGACATTGAGGTTCATGTCGAGCGACCGCGTGAGCTGCGTGCGGACGTTCGTGCGCAGGTTGAGACGCTGTTCCGCGTTGACCGCGATGACGTTCTGCTCGCGTTGATACTCGCCGGACACGTAGTACGCCGCGGCGTCGGAGCCGCCGGCGACGCTCGCGCCCGCGAGCCGCCGATTGCCGTCGCTCTCGATCCCCGCCGCCTTGAGCGGATCGTTCGAGACGGTCGAGTCGACCTGGACGCACGCGCTCGTGAGACCGGACGTGCGGCGGGACAGGTTGCAGTTGGTGACCAACCCGCCCGACGACGTGTGGCCGTACGAGCGCAGGTTGAGCGGATAGTCGTTGATGTCCGTGAGGTTGCCGCCCTCGACGAACGCGTCCCAGCGCGTCTGACCGGCGCGGCCGTGCTTGGTGGTGATCTGGATGACGCCGTTCGAGGCGGCCGTTCCGTAGAGCGCCGCCGCCGCGGGGCCCTTGATCACCTCGATGCTCTCGATCTCCTCGGGATTGATGTCGTTGAAGCGCGACGGCAGCTGTCCGCCGGTGCCCTGCGCCGACGACTGCGACGAGTTGTCCGCGCGAATGCCGTCGATGATCAAGAGCGGATCATTCGAGAGCGAGATGGAGTTCGAGCCGCGGATGCGGATGCGCGAGCCCGCTCCGATCTCGCCGGCGGCCTGCTGCACCACGACGCCCGCGACACGCGAGCTGAGCGCGTCCGACAGCGTGCTGATGGCCGCCTTCGGGATTGCCGAGCTGTCGATGGTCGCCGTCGGCGCGCCGTTGGCGCGCCTGAGTTGCGTTTCGCCCGTGGCCGTGATCGTGAGCGCGTCGAGCGTCGTCACGGCGGGAGACATCGTGAAGTCCGCGGTCGTCGTATTCTCGCCCGAGACGACGACCGAGCGCGACGCCACGCCGTACCCGATGCGCTGAACGGCGAGCTGAACGGTGCCGGCAGGTACGCCGGGAATCCGATACGCCCCTGAATCGTTGGTCGCCGCGCCGCGCGTGGTACCGACGACGCGAATCTGGACGCCGGCGAGCGGTCGGTTGGTCGTGCGCTCGGTCACTCGTCCCACGATGGTGCCGGTGCTTTGGGCCAGCGCCGGCGAGGCAAGGGCCAATGCGGCGCCGACAGTCAGCAAAGGTCGTACTACAAAACGCATGAGCTTCTCCTGGTTGTCCCCACGTTCGTACGAGACGTGCAATCAGCCCGGGCACACGGCGCCCGGACTATTACAACCTGCTGATGTGACGTAGCCGTCACTTATGCGTTGTGTAAACTCGTGCAGGCACGGATTCGTTCACGACGCCTGGAAGTGACGATCCGGCCAGCAGTGGGGCCGAAGAGGTCGCCGCGCGGAGCACGTGGGTGTTCGGCTGACACCGCTTGCAAAAGTGTTAGGGGAGAGGCGTGTGCTGTGCATTCACGAGCAGCGTCTCACCGCCACGCAGCGTCCCGAGGTCGTCAGTGTCGGACGGGACTTTGGATAAATGCGGAAGCAAGGGCGATGTAAACCGCCTATCCAAAAGTGACCCTCCGAGACAACGTTTAGCGTTTAGTCGATACCCCACTTTCGAGGTCGCCCTATGCGCCGTCTCACTCGGCTCGTCCTCCTCGTTCTGTCGATTTCGTTCGTTCCGCGCACGCGCGCGTCGGGGCAGCCGCTTCAAACCGCCGACGAGATCATCGCCCGCTACACGCAGCGAGTGGGCGGCGCGCAACGCCTCCGCGCCGTGCTCTCGGTGCGACGCTACGGCCATTTCTATGGCGGTGGAGGGTTCGAGGCCGTCATCGCCTATGAGAACGGTCGTCCGAACAAGGTGAGAGAAGAGTTCACCTTCGGCGGACTCACCGGCGTCACCGCGTTCGACGGCAAGAACGGCTGGAAGATCGAACCGTGGGCCGGGAAGAAGGACGCCGAACCGCTCGGCGAAGACGAGACGAAAGGCATCGTCGAGGACGCCGAGTTCGACGATCCGCTCTTCAACTACAAGGAGCGCGGCAACACCGTTTCGCTGGTGGGCACGGATCAGATCGAGGGCACCGACGTCTACAAGCTCATGGTGACGCTCGCCAGCAACGGCGACGTGCGCACGTACTATCTGGACGCCGAGTCGTGCGTGCCGATCAAGTACGAGGTGAAACGAACGGTCCGCGGTGCGGAGCGGTGGTTCGAGATCGAGCTTGGCGATTACAAGGAAGTGCAGGGGGTCCTCTTTCCGTTCTCCGTCGCCATCGGCGCCAAGGGAAGCTCGAGCGCCGACAAGCAGCAGTTCTCGTGGGAGCGCATCACCGTGAACCCGGTGCTCGAGGAGCGCCGTTTCGCGCGGCCGGCGCCCGGCGCGAAAGTCGTCACGGCTGAGAACGTCGTTCAGTCGGGAACGGCCGGGCCGAGCCCCGCGTCGTTGCCGGCACCGTCGCCGGCCGCTTCGGCGGCTCGCGCGAGGGACCTCACCGTCATCGCCGACTCCGAGACCATCGCCGGACTCGGCGCGCGCAACATCGGCTCGGCCGCGATGTCGGGGCGCGTCACGTCGGTCGCGGCCGTGCACGAGGGCGACCGCCTTACGGTATACGTTGGTGCGGCGAGTGGTGGCGTGTGGAAGTCCAACAACGGTGGAACGACGTTCCGTCCGATGTTCGACAAGCAGGACGTGCAGTCGATCGGCGCGCTCGCCATCGATCCGAAAGACCCAAAGGTCATTTGGGCCGGGACCGGCGAAGCATGGATCCGCAACTCGGTCTCGGTCGGCGACGGCATCTACAAGTCCACCGACGGCGGCGAGACGTGGACGAACATGGGTCTCGCCGAGTCCGAGCACATCGCGAAGATCCTCATCGATCCGACGAATACGAGCACGGTCTACGCCTGCGTGCCGGGCAAGGCGTTCAGCGACAGCGACGACCGCGGCGTGTACCGCACCACCGATGGCGGCAAGACGTGGACGAAGATTCTCGCCGGCTCGAATCCGTCGACCGGCTGCTCGCTGATGACCATGGATCCCTTGTCGCCCAAGACGCTCTACGCCGGCATGTGGGATTTCCGCCGCAAGGGATGGACGTTCCGCTCCGGCGGCGACGGGCCGGACAAGCCGAGCGGGAGCGGGCTATTCAAGAGTACTGATGGCGGAGCGAGTTGGTCACAGCTCGACGAGAAGAGTGCGAAGGGCCTCCCGGCCAAGCCATGGGGGCGCGTCGCGGTGACGGTCGCGCCTTCTAAGCCGAACGTCGTCTACGCGTTCATCGAAGCGGTGCCGCCGCTCAACGGCCTCTATCGCTCGAATGACGGCGGTGCGACGTGGGAGCTGCGCGACCGGAGCCAGAACATGCTCTGGCGGCCGTTCTACTTCGCGAACCTCATCGTCGATCCGAAGAACGAGAACCGCGTCTACAAGCCGGACGGGTCGCTCATCATGAGCACCGACGGCGGCGCGTCGTTCAGCAACATCGCCGGCAGCGCGCACGGCGACTTTCACGACGTTTGGGTCGATCCGCTGAACAGCGATCATCTCATCGTCGGCGACGACGGCGGTCTCTGGTACTCGTACGACGCGGGCGACCGATGGTGGAAGGCGGAGACGCTCCCGATCTCGCAGTTCTACCACGTGAGCGTGGACATGGACAAGCCGTACAAGGTGTACGGCGGACTCCAGGACAACAGCTCGTGGGTCGGCGAGTCGCAGTTCCCAGGGGGCATCGCCAAGGCCCAATGGGAGAACCTCTACGGCGGCGACGGCTTCTGGATGTTCGCCGACCCGAGCGATCCGACGTACGTGTACGCCGAGTCGCAGGGCGGATACATCGGGCGGATCAACCGGAAGACGCACGAGATCCGCGACATCAAGCCCCTTCCCAACTACAACGAAAGGAAACTGCGCTTCAATTGGGACACGCCGATTCACATGAGTCCCACCAGGAGCGGGACGTTGTACATCGGCGCCCAGTATCTCTTCCGCTCGCGCAACCACGGGCAGACGTGGGATCGTATCTCCCCCGACCTCACCACGAACGACACGACGAAGCAGCAGCAAGAGCAGTCGGGCGGCGTGACGGTGGACAACTCGAGCGCCGAGACGCACACGACCATCTTCGCCATCGGCGAGTCGCCGAAGGATTCGATGGTCGTCTGGGCGGGCACGGACGACGGCAACCTCCAGGTCACACGCAACGGCGGCAAGACGTGGACGAACGTCGTCGGCAACATCAACGGGCTGCCGAAGAACGCGTGGGTCTCGAGCGTCGAGCCCGGGCACTTCAGCGCGGGCACCATCTACGCGACGTTCGATCTCCACACGTTCGGCGACATGCGTCCGTACGCGTATCGATCGACCGACTTCGGCAAGACGTGGAAGCCGCTCATCGGTCGCGGCTCACCCGTACGCGGCTACGCGCACGTCGTGAAGGAGGATCTCGTCAATCCGAATCTGCTGTTCCTGGGCACCGAGTTCGGATTGTGGGTATCGGTCGACGGCGGTGAGAACTGGGCGCGCTTCAAGGGCGGCAATCTGCCGTCGGTTCCGGTGCAGGATCTCGCCGTCCATCCGCGCGACGACGATCTCGTGATCGCGACGCACGGCCGCGGTATCTGGATCGTCGACAACATCACGCCGCTGCGAAAACTCACGACGCAGACGCTCGCCCGCGGCGGCGCCTTCGTCGAGACCAAGCCCGTGATACAGGTGCTCTCGTCGTTCGGCGGCTGGGCGAACGGCGACGCGGAGTTCGTCGGCGCGAATCCGCCCGGCGACGCCGTGATCACTTACTACCTGCAAAAGCGCCACATCTTCGGCGACATGAAGCTCCAGGTCTTCGACTCGGCCGGGAAACTCATTCAGACGCTGCCGACGGGAAAGCGCCGCGGGTTGAGCCGCACCGCCTGGTCGATGCGCATGACGCCACCGCGGGTGCCCACCGCCGCGTCGGCCGCGTTCGTCGTCGGTCCGCGCTTCCTGCCGGGGCGATACACCGTCAAGCTCACCGAGGGCGACTCGACGTATTCGACCGCGCTACGCGTCACCGGCGACCCGCGCGTCTCGCACTCGCTGGCCGATCGAAAGGAACAGTTCAAGCTCGCCGTCACGCTCTACGACCTGTTGAACCAGATGACATCCGTCGTGGATCGCATGAACGACGTCCGCGGTTCGCTCGACCAGCGCGGCGACGGCCTCGCCGCGGTCGATACCCTCCTCCACGCGCTCCAGCGCGGGTCGGCGCAGGTGGACACGATGCGCAAGAAGATCGTCGCGACGAAAGAGGGCGGCATGATCACCGGCGAGGAGCGTCTCCGCGAGAACCTCGCCGAATTGTATGGCAGCGTCGTCGGCTATGAAGGGCTCCCGTCGGAGATGCAGGTCGAGCGGACGTCGGCCATCGGCCGCGAGCTCGGCGACGTCACCAAGGATTTCGAGAAGTGGATTCAGATCGAGCTGCCCAAGATCAACAAGATGCTCGTGGGACGAGGACTGCCGAGGATCGAGCCCGCGAAGACGACACCATGAACGCGGGATGGCGCGGACGCCCAGAGGTGCGAAAGGGCCAACTGCCTCCTCGCAAGCCGAGACGATTTCCTAACAAGGGAGCGGCTTGCGGGGAGGCAGTGTGAGTTGCCCTTTTGTCGCATGCGAACCCACCTTTCGATTCGGCTGGCTTCGGCCGCCGTCGTCGCCGCCGCGTTGTCCACGGCCTCCGCGCAAACCAAGCTTCTTCGTTTTCCCGACATCCGCGGCGACCAGATCGCCTTCTCGCACGGCGGCGACATCTGGCTCGCCAACGCGAGCGGCGGCCACGCGACGAGACTCACGTCGCATCCGGGCGTCGAGGTGTTCGCGAAGTTCGCGCCCGACGGCAAATCGATCGCCTTCACGGGCCAGTACGACGGCGACGAGCAGGTGTACGTCGTGCCGACGAGCGGTGGTGTTCCGAAGCAGCTGACCTGGTACCCGACCGGCGGCCCGCGCGCCGAGCGGTGGGGATACGACAATCAGGTCTACGGGTGGACGAAGGACGGCTCGCGCATCCTCTTCCGCAGCCAGCGCGCCTCGTGGACGCTCAGCCAAACGCGGTTGTACACCGTGAGCCCCAAGGGTGGATCGGCGATTCCGCTGGCGATGCCGCTCGCCGGATCGGGCGCGTACTCACCCGACGGCAAGCGCATCGTCTACTCGAAGGTGTTCCGCGATTTCCGACCCGAGAAGCGTTATGCCGGCGGCCAGGCGAACTATCTCGCGATCTTCGACTTCGCCAGCAATTCGGCGAAGACGATCAGCAAGGGTCCTCGCGCCGAGCGCGACGCGATGTGGATCGGCAACAAGATCTACTACAACTCGGACAAGGACGGGACGTTCAACCTGTACTCGTACGACGTTCCGACCGGTGCCGTCGCGCAGCTCACGCACAGCAAGACGTGGGACGTGCGCTGGCCGAGCGCGGACCCGGAAACCGGCCGGATCGTCTATGAAATGGCCGGCGAGCTGTCGATCTACGACACGAGGACCGGAAAGGATTGGCAGATTCACATCACGGTGACCGACGACGGCCTGAATTCGCGTCCGTCTCGCGTGTCGGCGGCGGGGCAGGTGGAGGCATTCGGGCTGAGCCCCAAGGGCGAGCGCGCGTTGTTCGCCGCGCGCGGCGACATCTTCACCGTTCCGACCGAACACGGATACACCCGCAACCTCACGCACTCGAGCAACGCGCACGACCGGTCGCCGGCGTGGTCGCCCGACGGATCGAAAGTCGCCTACATCTCGGATCAGAGCGGCGAAGAGGAGATCTGGCTCGCGGCCGAGGACGGATCGAGCAAGCCGGTTCAGCTGACGACGGGCGGCAAGGCGCAGCGGTTCGGACCGACATGGTCGCCCGACAATTCTCGCATCGCGTTCAGCGACAAAGACGGCAACCTGTTCGTCATTCGCCTCGCCGACAAGAACGTGACGGAGGTCGCCCACGATCGCGGTAGCCGCATCGGCGACTATACCTGGGCACCGATCGGCAACACGCTCGCGTGGAGCATGACGGACTCCGACGAGGTGAGTTCGTCGGTGTACGTGTGGCAGGCGTCGGAAGGCAAAGCGCACCGCGTCACGACGTCCACCTTCAACGAGTTCAACCCGTCGTGGGATCCGGACGGCAACTACCTCTACTATTTGAGCAATCGGTTCTACGAGCCGCAGATCTCGCAGGACGAGTTCAACTACGCGACGGTTCGCCAGACGGGGATCTTCGCCCTCGCCTTGAGGAAGGGGACCAAGAATCCCTTCCCGATGGAGAACGACGAAGTATCCGTCGACACGTCCGCCGCTCGTCCGGCAGCCAGCCCGGCGCCACCGGCCGGCGGGCCGGCGCCGACGCAGGCCGGCGCGCCCAAGGCGATGGACCCGCAGGAAATCCGCATCGACTTCGACGGCATCGAGACGCGCGTCGCGCGCGTGCCGATCGAGGCCGACAACATCTCGCGGCTCGTCGCGACGAAAACCGCGCTCCTCTACGTCGTGAACGGCGCGCCGTACTACTCGCGGCAGAGCGAGCGGCGGCCCGTGCTCACGAGCTATTCGCTGAAAGACCGCCGGGCGAGCGTCATCCTCGACAACGCGGGCAACTTCGCGATGTCGCGCGACCAGAAGAAGCTGATCACCAATGCCGGCGGGTTCGCGATCTACGACGTCGCCGCCAACGCGCAGTCCACGCGCAAGCCCGTTTCGCTCGACGGACTCCAGGTCGATCGCGTGCCGCGCGAGGAGTGGGCGCAGATCTTCGACGAAGTCTGGCGCCGCTACCGCGACTACTTCTACGCCAAGAACATGCACGGCTACGACTGGCAGGCGCTCCACGACCAGTACAAGCCGCTCGTCGCGTACGTCGACCATCGCGCGGACCTCAACTACGTGATCCAGGAGATGATCTCCGAGTTGAGCGTGCAGCACACGTACATCGCCGGCGGCGACTTCCAGATTCCGGCGCGCACGCCGGTGGCGCTCGCCGGCGCCGAGTTCATTCTCGATTCGGCGAGCGGGAAATACAAGATCTCGAAGATCTACCAGGGCGAGAACGAGGAGACGACGTACCGTTCGCCGCTCACCGAGATCGGCGTCGACGCGAAACTGGGCGAGTACGTCCTGGCCATCGACGGCGACGAGCTGCGCGGAGACGACGATCCGTATCGCATGCTCCGCGGCAAGGCGGACCGCCCAGTGACGCTCACCCTCGCCGTGTCGGCGACCGGCACGGGAAGCCATCACGCGACCTATCGCCCGCTCACCGGCGAGACCGACCTCGACTACCTCGACATGGTGCTCGCCAACCAGAAGCGGGTCGCGCAGCTGAGCGGCGGCAAGGTGGGCTACATCCATGTCCCGGACATGGGCGCCCCCGGGCTGCGCGAGTTCATCAAGTGGTACTACCCGCAGATTCGAAAAGAAGGACTCGTCGTGGACGTTCGCGCCAACGGCGGCGGCAACGTTTCGCGAATGCTCATCGAGCGGCTGCGCCGGCAGCTGCTCGGCATGAATTACGCCCGCACGAGCGAGATCCCGGCGACGTATCCCGATCAGGCGTTCGTCGGCCCCATGGCGGCGATCCTCGACGAGTACTCGTCGAGCGACGGCGACATTTTCCCGTACATGTTCCGCCAGGCGAAGCTCGGGCCGCTCGTCGGCAAGCGGTCGTGGGGCGGGGTGGTCGGCATCAACGGCGGCGTGCCGCTCATCGACGGCGGCCAGATCAACGTGCCGACGTCGGCACTGGCGAGCGCCGACGGCCAGTGGGTCATCGAGGGCCACGGCGTCGACCCCGACATCGAAGTCGAGAACGACGCGGCCTCGGTCATCGCGGGTAAGGACAATCAGCTCGAGCGCGCGGTGCAGGAGGTCATGAAGCAGATGGCGACCGTCAAGCACGCGCTGCCGCCGCGCCCCGCCGACAAAGTGAGGCCTCGAACGCCGTAGTAACCTACGTCGCGGCCGGCATGCTGAGCGTGAACGACGAGCCTTTTCCGACGTCGCTCCGCACGCGCAGGTCGCCGCCCATCCCCCGCGCCAGATCGCGGCTGATCGCGAGGCCCAGGCCGGTACCTTCGGTCGGTCGCGACAGGCCGCGATCGACCTGCACGAACGGCTCGAAGATGGCGTCCTGCTTGTCGCGCGGGATGCCCGTCCCCGTGTCGAACACGCGCAGGAACCGCACGTCGTCGGGCGACCCCTCGCGCGTCGGCGCGTCGACCACGATCCGCCCGCCCGCGGGCGTGAACTTCGTCGCGTTCGACAGCAGGTTCAGAAGAA
The DNA here is from genome assembly GCA_963736315.1 of uncultured Gemmatimonadaceae bacterium. Lineage (GTDB taxonomy): Bacteria > Gemmatimonadota > Gemmatimonadetes > Gemmatimonadales > Gemmatimonadaceae > JAQBQB01. The sequence continues at coordinate 2,929,706 of CAVTOB010000003.1, forward strand.
TCTGCTGAACCTTGTCCGGGTCGCCCTTCACGACCGCCCCGTTGGCGATGCGACTCTCGAACGTGAGTCCTTTCGCCGTCACCTGCTGTGCCATCATCGTGCCCACGTCGGTCACGGCGCGGGCCAGGGGCACCGTCGTGATGTCGTATTCGATGCGACGCGCCTCGATCTTGGCGAAGTTCAGCACGTCGGTGATGAGCGACAGCAGGTGGCGCTCGCTCATCTCGACGCGCCGCAGGACCTGGCGTTGTTCGTCGCTCAACGATCCGTGCACGCCCATCGACAGCAACTGCACGTAGCCGGCGATGGCGTTCAACGGCGTGCGGAGCTCATGGCTCATCGCCGCCAGAAATTCGCTCTTCGCGCTATTCGCCCGCTCGGCGGCCGCGCGCGCGGTCTCGGCGTCGTGCCGCGCCCGAACCTGCTCGGAGATGTCGAGGAAGTAGCACACCACGCCGTAGCGTCCTTCGGCCAACGGGATCCGGCTGATGCGCCACTGGTAGAACTCGGCCTCCCCGTCCTCGGGCCGCTCAAACTGTTCTTCGGGGGCGACGTATGGCTCTCCAGTCTCCAGTGTACGGCGAAACCGACGCACGACTTCGTCCGCCCGATCACTCGGCCTCAAGAGGTGCATGACTTCGTCGAAGTCGCGCCCTATCAGGTCTGGAATGTCGTCGAAGCTGGCGCGCGCCGTCGAATTCACGGCGGCGAGACGGAACTCGCTGTCCACCAGGTAGACGCCGATCGGAGCCGCGTTGAACAGCGTCTCGAGCTGCGCCGAACGCTGCTTGATGTCTCCCCGAATCCGCGACAGCTGCAGCGTCCCGTTCACCCGCGCCACCAGCTCGCGCGCCGAGAAGGGCTTGACCAGATAGTCGTTGGCGCCCGCCGCGAGTCCCTCGACGCGCGCCTCTTCGCCGGCCCGCGCCGACAACAAAATGCAGGGAATGTCCGCCATGGCGGGATCGGCGCGCAGTTCTCGCAGCAGCGCGAATCCGTCGAGTCCGGGCATCATCACGTCGGCCAGCACCAGGTCGGGTTTCTCACGGCGCGCGCTTTCCAGAGCCGTCCGTCCGTCGGGCACCGCGTGAATGTGCCAGCCGCGCGCGCGAAGCAGACGGGCGACGTAGTCGCGCATGTCCGCGTTGTCGTCGGCGATGAGGATTCTGCCGCGGCTGTCGGCGGCGGCGCCGCGCGTCGTTTCGTCGCTGCTCGTGTCGTCCGCCGCGCCTTCCCGCGTCGGGAGCCAGCGCAAGGCTTCCTCGACGAACGGCGTCGCGCCGGACGCCGCCGAAAGACGCGCGCGCTCCTCGCTGAGTCGGTCCGGCGGTAAATGCGCGTGGCCGAGCGGAATGCGAACGGTGAACGCGGTCCCGAGCGCTTCCTTGCTCATGACCTCGATCGTTCCACCGTGGAGACGGACCAGCTCCTGAACCAACGCCAGACCAATTCCGCTCCCCTCGTGCGTACGCGAGCGCGTGTGCGGGACGCGGTGGAATCGTTCGAAGAGACTCGCAATCTGGTCCGCCGGAATGCCGACGCCGGTATCGCGAACGACGAGCTCGGCGTGTGTCGCGTCGGCGCGCAACGATACCGCGATCTGTCCTTCGAACGTGTGCTTGAACGCGTTGGAGATGAGGTTGAGAACGATCTTCTCCCACATCTCCCGGTCCACGTACACGGGCTGACCGACGGGCGGTGTGTCGACGACGAGTGCGAGGCCCGCCGCGTCGATCGCCGACTGGAAGTTCGACGCGAGCTCCCTCGTCGACTCCGCGAGATCGGTCTTTTCGTAGAGCGCTTCGACGCGCCCCGCCTCGATGCGGGAGAAGTCGAGAAGGGCGTTCACGAGCCGCTGCAGCCGCAGTGCGTTCCGGTGGATCACTTCGACACGCTGGCGGTCGGCAGCCGGGATCCGCTGGTCGGCGAGCACCTCCTGCGCGGGGCCGAGGAGCAGCGTGAGAGGAGTGCGGAACTCGTGACTCACGTTCGAGAAGAACGCGGTCTTCGCCCGGTCCAACTCGGCGAGCGCTTCGGCGCGGCGTTTCTCGTCCTCGTACGCGCGCGCGTTCACGACCGCCGTCGAGACCTGCCTCGCGATGAGCTCGAAGAACGTGGCGTACTGCTCGTCGAATCCGTGGCGCGGGCTCACTCCCGCCATGAGCACGCCGGTCGGACGGTGCGCGATGTTCGATGCGATCGGAACCACGACGCCGGTGTGCGGCGGATCCGACCAGGGGCCGGGCGGAACATCGGGGAAACGCGCGCCGAGGTGTTCGACGATGTGCAGCGCCTCCGCGTCGAGCGCTTCGCGAATCGGCCAACCGACCGGATCAGCCGCCGCGTCGCCGAGGTCGATCGTTTCCGGGCTCATCGCACCGCCGCCTCTCGTTCCCGTCACGCCGGCGAGTCGCACGCGCGTCCCGTCCGGGTCCAGCAGGTAGATCATGGCGAACGGAACGTCTCTCGAGTGCTGCGACAGGACGTCCGTCGCCGCCGCGCACGCCTGCTCGGCCGTCCTCGCTTCCACGACGGATCGCGTGCCGAGGTCTCGCAGCGCGAGCACACGTCGCTCGCCGATGATCTGCTCGGTGGTTTCGGTGACCGTGGCGATGACACCGCCGATTCCCCTGTCGGCGGTCGGGTCGGGCACGGGACTATACGCGATCGTGAAGTGCGTTTCCTCGGCGAACCCGTGCCGCTTCACCTCGAGGAGAATGTCATCCATCCACGTCGCCGGTCCGCCGTTGAACGGCGTGTCGATCAGTGGTCCAATGACGTCGTAGATCTCCCACCAGCACTCACGGACGGGTTGTCCCATCGACTGCGGATGCTTGGCGCCCAGGATCGGGCGGTACGCATCGTTGTACAGCTGGATGTAATCAGGGCCCCACCAGAGTAGAATCGGGAACCGGTTGGCGAGGAGGAAGCTGACCATCGTCTTGAGCGTCTGCGACCAGGCCTCGACGGGGCCGAGCGGCGTGCTGGCCCAGTCGATGGTTCGCATCAGCGCGCCCATCTCACCGCCGCCCCGCAGGAAGTCGGACGCGCCGGATTTGGGCAGCTCAGCGGGCGCCACGATGTGCCTCGAATCCATGTCGGCGAGCTCGTCTGCCGTCTGAGTCCCCAAGCCTTCTGTTCCCCCGTGCGGCGTCCGTCGTGCGCCGACTTCCGCGACCGAACCAAGCTACTCTCCGGGCGGACTCGGCAAGACGCGGGCCTAGCGTGGCTTGGACGCCGTCAGCGGAAGTTCGACGAAGGCCGCCGTTCGGGGCAGGTATTGTAGCGCAGCGAGCAGCGCGGGAGGAGGGGCGACCAGTTTTCGAGCGCGTAAGTCGAGCCAGCCGCCCGTCGAGCGGACGGTCGCCGCGCGTTCGCCGCTCGGCGACCAGATCTCGTTCTCGATCACGAATCGCGCGCCGTCGGCGCTCATCGCAAGCGCGGCGTAAGTCACGGTGACGGTGTCGTGGAGGTTTACTTCGCGGAAGTATTCCATCTCTTCCTTTCGAATCACCGGGCCGATTGCGAGCCGCCGCAACTCGGTCGGCGGAAACCCGTGGTCGGCGAGAAACGCCAACCGAACGTCGGCGGCGAGATCCAGGTACGCGGTATTCGCCATATGACCGTTGAAGTCCATGGCGCGCCAGCCGACGAGAAACTCTTTCGCGTAACGGTCCTTGAGCTCGAGCGGCACGTGGGGTCCTGCGGGCGTCGTCGCCATCACCCGGTCGCGAGCACGCCGGTCGCGCTTTCTTCTTGGGACCGCCGCCGGCGCAACACGCTCGCCGACACCAGCGCGATGACCAATCCGACCGGGAGCGGCTCGATGAACGTCATCGCGGAGTTGAAGAAAGGATTTTTGTACAGCTCGGCGAAGCGCTGCATCTCGACGACACGTTGGGCGATCACGGCCTGGCTCGCGCCGCTGGCCGCCAGCTTGTTCACCTCATACGCCTGATACTTGGTCAAGTAATCCGGCATCAGGCGGGAAGCGATGAGTTCCCATGTGGCCACATAGCAGACGCTGGAGATGATCGCGATGAGCGAGCCCACCGCCAGCGCTCGGCCGAACCCGATCGAGCCGTGCCCGACGTTGTCGCGATATGAACGAACGCCGAAGTAGATCAAGAGGAAGGCGAGCACCATGGTCGTGTAGCCGACCGTGAGGCCCCGGTCGAAGCCGATCGCGTCGTGGAAGGGAATGACGGCGAGCATCAAGACGGAGATGATCGCCCCTGAGGTCAGCCCGAAGGTCCAGACGGTTTTCTTCATTGTGCCAGCGCTCCCCGCGCGATTGGAGGGTGAAAAATGCGCGGTCATCATACGGTCGCGATCCGTCTCGCGCGTCACCCGAAAGCATGATTTTGGCTTTCGAGGGGGGAAATCATCCTTTCAGGCGATCAATCCGGCCTCTTTGGCCAGTTGTACCGCCTGCGTCCGCCTCTTGGCCTGCAGTTTGTCGAACAGCCGGCTGGAGTGGGTCTTCACCGTATTCTCGCTGACGAACAGCCGCTCGGCGATCTCGCGGTTGCTCAGCCCAGCCGCGATGAGCTCGAGAATCTCGTGTTCGCGCGGCGTGATCCCGAGCGCCTCGAGGCGCATTCGGTCGACGGCGAAGGCCCCGGGCGTCGGCGCAACCGAGGCCGCGGCAACCGAGGCCGGTTCGCCCCGGTTCCGGGTGAGCTTGAGGCCGAGCCAGATGCCGAGGCCCGAGAAGACGAGGGCCACCAGCCCGCCATAGATCTCGAGCGAGTGCTCGACGACGAGGAACCGATACTCGATGAGCTTGAGCAGCGCGATCAGCGCGCCGCCGAGCAGCCCGAAGAGAAGAGTCGTCTTCCGCACGCAACAACATTACCGCGGATAGCCTCCGGTTGTCACGCCGTGCCTCGGGAACAGGGGCTCGGAGCGCCGGATCGACGGTGCGGCGAGCGCCGCCTGAATGAATCGCGCGGCGTGCGGTAGAAACGGCGTCAGCCAGTGAGCGACCGTCGACAGCCGCGCGATCAGGGGCCCGAGCGTGCGGCGTGCCTCGGCGAGCCGCCCGTTCTTCACGTCGTCCCACGGACGCGCCGCGCCGAGCGCGCGGTTGAGTTCCGCGATCTCGTTCCAAAGGAGCGCGAGCGCCAGGTCGAACCGAAAGTCTTCGACATGCTCATGAAATCCGGATGGCGGCGCTCCGGCCGGCGTGGTGATTCCGGAAAGCGCGGCGCTCTCGCACAACGCGGTGACCCGCGACGTCAAGTTTCCGATGCCGTTCGATAGATCGGCGCCGTACACGCCTGCGAGACGCTCGACGGAAAAATCCGAATCGTCGAACGGGCGCACGTGACGCAGCAGAAAGTAACGCACGGTGTCTGCGCCGAACTCGTCGACGTACTCGACCGGATCGACCGCGTCGCCGCTCGACTTGCTGATCTTTCGTCCTTCGTTCGTCAGAAAGCCGTGAGCGACGATTCGATCCGGAATCGCGAATCCCGCCGACAGCAGCAGCGCCGGCCAATAGACCGCGTGAAACTTCCACACGTTTTTGCCAATGACGTGACACTTAGTCGCCTCGTCCCAACGACGGTGCGCGTCGCCATCCGGAAAGCCGAGGCCGGTCAAGTAGTTGATCAGGGCGTCGATCCACACGTAGACGACCTGCGTCTCGTCTCCGGGGTAGGGAATGCCCCAGCCCTGTGACCGTGTCGCATCGCGCGAGAGCGAGATATCGGCGAGGCCGCGCTCGATGAATCCGAGCACCTCGGCTTCGCGCGCTACCGGCACGATCTGGATTCGCCGCGAGGAAATCAGGTCGTGGAGCCGCGACTGGTAGGCGCTGAGGCGAAAGAAATGATTCCGTTCAGCGACCTCGGCGAGAGGCGTGCCGTGTTCAGGACAGCGGCCGTCGACCGCATCGCTCTCGAGGTAGAAGTCCTCGCAGCCGGAACAATACCAGCCGCGGTATTCGGCGGTGAACAGGTCATCGCGTCGTAAGCGAGTCAGGAACGCGTCGACTGCGCGGCGGTGCGCCGGATCGGTGGTGCGCTGGAAGTGATCGATGGAAATGCCGAGCGCATCGGCGAGCCTGCGAAAGCGGGCCGAGTTCTCGTCGACCAGCCGTTGCACGACGATCCCGCGCGCCTGCGCCGAGAGGACGTTCTTGAACGCGTTCTCGTCGGTGCCGGTTTGGAACCGCACGCCGCGCCCGACGAGGCGATGGTATCTGGCGGTGACGTCGGCCTGGACCAGCTCCAGCGCGAAGCCGATGTGCGGCGGCGCGTTGACGTACGGAATCGTTGTCGTGACGAAGAGCTCTCGGGTCATGGATCACCTCCGAAAACAAAAAGGCCCCAAGTCGGGAGACTCGGGGCCGGTTGCGGAACCTGGAAGGCTTATGCGCGCGCTACACCGCTCGCCTCGGATCCGAATGGGCCCGGGCGCGACGCATGCTCGGCACGCGCAGCGAAGAGCAGAATGTGATGTTCATGCTTGAAAGATAACCTACCCGTCGCCCTCGCGCTGCGACGAAATGACCAGGCGGAAGCCGTCCGGGTCTCGAAGACGGAACACCCGCGCCCCCCAAGCATCGGAAGGCTCGGTGTCCAGCTTGGCTCCGTTGCTCTTCGCTCGGTCCGCGATGGCGTCCACGTCCTGCGTGGTCGTGAACTGAAGCGAGAATCCCTCGCCCTTCGCGCGTTCCCCCTTGGCGCCGTTGTCCTGCGAGAGCAGAATCCGGGCGGCACCGGCGCGCATGGACGCCGCGAAGAGACTGCCGTCGCGCTCGAACTCACGATCGACCGTGAAGCCCAGCACGTCGCGATACCAATCGCGGCTGCGGGCGACGCTCGCGACTGTCAGCGAAGCGTCGAGCCTCGTCGCCGCCAATGATGTTGCTCCTCTCTCTTGCCCCGACGGCTCTTGACTCATGACGACAAGATAAGCCGATCGCGTCATGGTCGATCGGCCGCGGAATCGCCTGGACGTCGATGTCGTGCCGCCAAGCACGGATTCGTCGAAGGGGCCTGACTTGAAGCAGGCGGGAATAGCCCCATCGGTCACCGCAACTTCCGTCGGCACGCTATTTCAATTCGTAGTTCAATACGAACGGATGCTCCATGCCGTGGCCAACCGATGAGCTGCCGTCACCTGCGAGGCCGCGAAGATCGCCGGTCGCCGAACCGGGGACGACGGAGTACGTCTCCGTCGCCAGACCGCCCTCGAACGCCCCGCTCCGCTGGAGCACGAAAGACCCGGTCCTGTCGCCGATTCGTCCGTCGATGCGCTCGAGCCCGACGAACGTCGCGGAGCCGTCGCTCCGATACATCATCAGGTATTCGACGTGCCCTTCGCCCTCGAGGTCGCCCGTGAAAGTCTTGGTCACGCTGGCGCGAGTCAGCTTTGGCAGATTCGGGCCTTCGCTGTAAGGCTTCTCGTCCCAGCTCTTGATGGCGAATCGCGCATTCGCGTTCTGTCTCATGTGCGGTCGTCCCGTTTCAGTTCATTGGCTGCGACCGGACGCTCCATCGCCGGAGCGCGGCCGTGATGACGATGCGAAGTCCGCCGACCGAGATCAAGACGCCCAGCAGCGGCGCGATCGACCGGCCGCTGAAAAACTGAAATCGATCTCCGACCATCGCGACGTCCACCGTCACGATCCACGCCCCCGCGAGCAGGCCAAGCGTATCTCGATCGCGAAGGGGAAGACAAAGTCGCGTGAGCGCCAGCAGGACGCCGAGCGGAAGCGCCGACGCGAACAGCGCGATCGGCGTCAGACCCAAAGCGGTCGCGGCGACGACGGCCGCCGGCGGATTGTGCGGAACCGGCGGCCGCGGAATAATCACCGCGTTCAAGAACGCGTTGAAATACCGAACGAGTGAAGCGACCCACACCGCGAACAGGACGGCGAGCGCCCAGCCGTGCGCGGTTCGCGAGACGACCGGTTCTTCCGGCACCCGGTCGAAGCGGGCGATCGGGACTCGCATGCAATTCAAGCTACCACGCGTCCACTCGCGTGAAAGCCGCGGCCGGTTCGCCGAGCCAGAGGACGAGGCGCATCACTCGCGGAAAACCGATGCGTCCGCCTTTCGCCAGAGTCGTCAGCATGCCGGGGGTGAACCCTTTCAACTCGCGCGCCGTCTCGGCCCACGTCGACTGGCGCTCGCGCCGGCGAGCGTCCATCGCGGCGTACAGTGCCCGCGTGTCCCACCGCAGAATCTCGCCGGAGGAGAGCGTGGGGTTCACGAAACAGGCCGATCTGGGGTCGGCGACGCCTGGGATGAAGCTCTCGGGCGTGCGCCGCAGCCAGAGGAGCATCTGAAGAATCCCGTCGCCCTCGCCGCGCGGCTGCTCCTTCAGCCCCGTGATCGTCGACAGCGCGATGGGGCGCAGGCGTGTGCAACGCTCGCTCACCTCGGCGGCGACCTCCTTCCACGCGAGGTTCCGCGCGGCCCGCTGCGCATCGATCGCGTCATAGAGGGCGCGGACGTCGAACTCGTTGCCCGACGACATCGCCGGCCGCACCTCGCGGCCGGTGGGCGGATGCACTCGCGGCACGGAGCGGAATTAGAGTCGTGTGATGAAGCTGAGGACGATCACCAGCACAAACGCAACGCCGACGAACGCAAACATCAGCATCAGCGTTCGAGCCGTCCGACGACCGCGCCACAGTTGGCCGGCGGCGGCCGCCTCGCTCGCGGAGGCGGAAACCGCTGACGCGGTTGCCGCTCGGTGCTCGGCCAACGCCTGTTCCAACAGCGACTCCGGGATCGCGAGATCCGCGGCGATCTCGCGGATTTGCGATTCGGTCAGTGTGCCGGCCTCTTCCGACTGCAATGCCAGAGCCCGTTCGATGACTTTCTGCGTCTCCTCTTCGGACAATCTCGGGTCGGAGTCGGCCATGGTTGCTCCTCGGGAGTCCGATGAGCTTACGAAACCTGAATCCGGAGACGCAAGCGCTCGCGGTTGACATCGACGCGCCGGGCTTCGATACTGCTGGCAGTGCGCAGACAGGGCGCCACCAACCCGCGGCAAGGGAATATTCCCACCTGATCGGTCCAGAGTCGCGTGCGTTTTGGCACCTTCTTTCAGCCTGGCTTCAGCGGGGCACAGGCGATTCATGAAAGGAGGTTGCAATGAAGTCGCTCCCCGCTCGTCCGTCGCTCGAGTCTCTCCGTAAGCAGGCGAAGAAGCTCGCGCGCGACGTCGCCGCCGGTGATGGCGCCGCCCTCGCCCGTGCGCGAGCGCATCTGCCGAGCGTCGCCCCGCCGCTGACCCAGCGCAACGCGCAATTCGTGATCGCGCGCGAGTACGGCTGCGAGGGCTGGCAAGATCTCACCGCTCGAGTGAGCAAGCGTCTGGGTACCGGTTTGGATTGGGCCGCGACACAGGCGCAGCGCGCCATTCACGACAACGACGTCGAACGCCTGAAGCAACTGCTGGCCGAATATCCGGCGTTGCTGTCATGGCAAGGCGACGGCGACCGCGGCGGCCTATTGGGATTCGCCACCGGCGCCTATGGCGACGCGGGCGACCCGGAGCGGGAACGGTGGTTCACCCGCGGGGCGTGCGCAGAATTGTTGATCGACGCCGGCGCGGTCGTGACGCCAAACGTCGTCGACGGCGTCCTCCAATCCCGAGCGAGGGGGCTGCTGGAGCTGTTTCGGCGAAAAGGCCTGCTTCCGCGCACGCTCAGATTCTTCGCGGCGCTGGGCGACATCGACGCCGTTCGTGCCGCGCTCGACGAAAAGGGGAACGATCAGGCGACCGTCGACGAGGCGTTCGTGCGCGCCTGTCTCTTCGACCACGAGGCGGTTGCGTCACTGCTGCTCGAGCGTTCCATCGCCCTCGATCGCGAGCTCGGGGACAAGGTCGATGCACGCGCGGGACGCGCCGCCTTCATCAAGTACTTTATCGACGCGCGACCCGAAATCGTCCGGGAGATCGGCGGGCAAGCGACGACGATTGGACTGTGGAAGGCGTTCGTCATGGACGAGATCAGCCGCGCCGTCGTGGAGGGCGACCTGGCGGCGTTCGTCCGCGGTCTGCAGCGCGAGCCCTGGCTGCTCGGTGACGCCTGGGTGGACTTTCAGGCCGGCCTCATCGCGAGTGCGGCGCTGAACGATCGCGAAGAATTCATCGCCGCATTTCTCGACTTGGATCCCGCGCTGCTGCGGCACCGACCGCCGCCCGCTTCGCAAGCCATCGAATTCGCGCTCACGTACGGGCACACACACCTCGTTCCATTGCTCACCCGCATCTGGCCAATGCCCGACGATCTGCCGCACGCGGCGGGTATGGGCGACCTCGCGCGAGTGAAACGCTGGTTCGATGCCGACGGGAAGCCGGCGCTGGGCGACCCGGCCGATCACGCTCCCGCCACCAGCGTGCACCCGCGAGAACCTCAATGGGGCGACGTTGGTGTTCAGGAGGTTCTCGACACCGCGCTCGCCTGGTCCGTCATCAACCGTCATTTCGACGTGGCGGACTTCCTCCTCGCGCACGGCGCGAACGTCAATACCAATTGGAACTCCCACGAGCCGGCGAGCATCCTGCACCATCTGGTCTTCGAGGACAACTACGAATCGATGCAGTACCTCATCGACCGCGGCATCGACATGACCATCAAGGACTACCGGTGGAACAGCGACGCACGCGGCTGGGCGCGATACGGAAAGAAAGACGAGAAGATGGCTCAGTGGCTGGAGGAAGCGGAACGGCGGCGTACGGTTCTCAACTGACCGCTTTCTTCACGAGCGCGGTGATCCTCGCCTCGTCGGCGGCGGTCAAGTCCTTCAGCGCGAAAGTGGTCGGCCACATCTGGCCGTCGTCGAGCTTTGCCTTGTCGCTGAAGCCGAGCGTCGCGTACCTCGACTTGAACTTCCGTGCGTCCTGAAAGAAGCAGACGACTTGGCCGTCCTTGGCATACGCCGGCATCCCGTACCAGAGTCTCGACGTGAGCCCTGGTGCGGCGGCTTTGACGATGGCGTGGACCCGCTCGCCCATGGCACGATCGGATCCCTGCATCGAGGCGATCTTCGCCAGCACCTCGCTCTCCTCATCTCCGTTTGTCGCGCGCTTCAGCTCTTGGACGCGGTCCCGCATGGCCGCTCGTTCCTCGTCCGTAAATCCGGCGGATGCCTTGCGAGGATTGGTGGGGGCGGGGCTCTTGGCGGATTTCCGCGCGCCTGCCTTTGCTTTTTTCCTTTCTGCCATGGTGTCCTCTGACCTCGGCGAGAGTCCTTGAGAATAATCTGGGTTCGATGCGCGTGGCGAGAGCCGAGCGTTCATCTTGTGGGACCTGCGCTAATCGCGGACCTTCACATCGGCCGATCACGAACGCTTCGTCGCGTTCACGCGTCGGCCCGTCGCGGGCTATCCGGCGAGATCCGGCTGAGAAAATGAGCGTGCGGGCGCCCAAGCCCAGCGCATTCCGCCGTAGGAATCCGCCACCACGCAGGCGCCTGCCGTCAGCACGGTCGAGACGACGAACTCGCCCCACTGGAACGCGGTGTAGTTCCCCGACACCACTCTCGGCACCCACACGATCAGGGTGAACAGGCCCAGTTGAAGCGTCGAGAGCGAGGCTGCCAGGCGAGCCTTCACCCCGAAGAGCACCGCCAGCCCCGCCGCGATGAAAGCGCTGCCCGTCAGGTACGCCCACGCCGTGTGCCAAGGAATCCAAGCGGGTATGAGCACCACGGTCTGCTGCAGATAGACGAAGTGCGCGAGGCCGAAAGGGATGAGGGCGAGACCGTAGAGCGTCTTGGCGATGCGCAGACCGCTCTCCCCCGTGGCAAAACGAATGCGCGGCGCATCTCGCTCGCCGGCGAACCAGACGTACAGAACCCAGGCTCCCGCCACGATCACGGCGCTCTCGCCGAAGCCGAACGCAGCCAACAACGTGGGATGAAGGAGGAAGACTTGGGGCAAGCGGAGCAGGAGCAGCCAAGCCAGGAGATAGGCGAGCAGTACCCGCGAAGCGATGGGAGCCGTTCGCTGCCAGAGAAGGCCAATGCCGGATATGAGATATACGAACGCGCAAAGGTAAACCAGGGCCTCCCGCGCCGGCATCGCCTTTGACACCGGCGGCCACGTCGGGTCGAAATCGCCCTTGATCAGGCCCAGAACTCCGAGGCCGATCAACGTCGCGGCGAAGAACGCATGACCCACGCTCGCGATGCGCATCGTCGTCCCGCTACTGCCCTCGGCGACCTGATTTCGCCGAGGTGGACTGTGGCTTGGGCCGCGGCGCGGCGGCCGGCGGCGCAGCGCTGGACCCGCCGCGCGGCGACGGAGTCGATCCTGGCTTCTTCGGCTTCTTCGAGAAATCGGGGATGTGGCGTTCGCCTTTGCGTTTCATGGGTAGCTCCGAAGAAATGTGCGAATCAGCTCCTTCAGTCAACGGCGTTCCGACTACTCGCCGGTTGAATACTGGTCCAACCATGCATAGCGTTCCGGGCGAACGCCATGGCCGACGAGGTGCTGGAGAACATCCGCGATGCGCGCGACTTGCCAGCCGAGGACGGTAAAGGGTTGCGGCTTGAAGCGCTCTAGCGGCGTACCTCGTAACGAAGCTCCACCATGCCGTTCCGGTAAGCGTTGACCTCCGTCAAATGGAGGGCGATGTCTTTGTCGAGCTTCCCGAAGAACGGGATTCCTTCTCCAATCAAGATCGGCAAGATCGAGTAGCGAATTTCGTCGGCTAGCCCGAGACGAAGGCACTCGCCAGAAACCGCACCGCCTCCGACGAACCAGATGCTCCGGAACGTGGGCCGCAGGCGCGTCTTCACCAAGTGCGTGAGGTCTCCCGAATAGAACTCGACGGTGTCCCGGATCCGAGGAAGCTCGCGACGGGTGAGGACGAAGGTGGGTTTGTCGCCGTACGACCACCCGAACCCCTTGGCCTCGAAATTCACCGCGGTCTCGTACGTGCGCGAACCCATGACGTAGCAGTCGATCGTCTTGAGGAACGCCTCGACGAATGCCGGGTCCATCGTCTCTCCGCCCGCAAATTCGTCCGACGTCTCGAGCCAATCGACGCGTCCGTCCGTGCGAGCGATGAAGCCGTCGAGGCTCGCCGCCATGTGGATCGTGATGCGAGAATCAAGGTTCGCCACGGATTTGCCCTCGTCGTGTCGCACGCACCGCTTCAACGTTCACTCGGCAAGCGCCACGTGAAATCCGAGGCGTCGTCACGCCGTTCTGGCGGCCCCTCGAGGAACGTCAAGGATCCGACCGTTCCGCGCGTCAGTGTCGTCATGTTTCCGCCCAAGCTTCTTCGACAGCTTCAGCGTTCGTTGGGTGGTGCGGTCGCGATCGCCGAGCGAAGCGTCTCCACGACGTCGGCCGGGTTCGCGACTTCGATGACGAGTCGCTGGTAGTGTTCGTGATCGAGCTCGATGACGACTGTGCGCTCGGGATCGTGAACGTCGTAAAAGACGAACCCGTCGCTTTGGTAGAAGGAGCCGGCTGTGAGCAGTCCGGGAATCTGCGTGCCGGGGAGGCGCAGGCCATGCCACCAGCCGCGCGCCGGTTCCGGGTCGGCGCGCACCGCCCGGATATGAGCCACCGGAATTTCGAGCTGGCTCTTCAGTGCCCAGAGCTTATCCCATCCCTCGACTTCGAAACGCACGCGATCGCCTTGTATGACGACGCTAACCATGGCGGGCCTCGACCTGTAAGCGAATGGGCCTGGTCATTGACCGGCAAGCGGTTGCCAAAGCTCTACCTTGTTTCCTTCCGGATCGATGACCCACGCAAACTTCCCATATTCGGAATCGTCGATCTTCTCGAGAACGTTGCACCCCTCTTCGCGCAAGGCTTTGACCAGAGCGTGGAGGTCCTCCACCCGGTAGTTGACCATGAAAGTCGCAGTGCTTGGCGCAAACTGACCGCTCTTCTCCGGAGCGATGTTCCAGGCCGTTGTTCCGGCGATCGGGTTGCCGTCACCGTCGGCCCACGTGAAAGCCGCGCCACCCCATTCTTGGACGTCGATTCCGAGGTGCCGCTTGTACCAAGCCTGTAGTGCCGGAGCGTCTTTGGCTTTGAAGAAGATGCCGCCAATGCCGGTGACTCGCTTCATGGAACCTCCGAGGACGAACGGTGGATGCGGAACGCTTGGATATCGTGGCCGAGGACCGTTAGAAACAACGCCGCGCTCGCCAGCTCCCCCAGATCGTCGCGTTCATCGCTCAGCGTCGGGGGGCAGGGGACGCTTCGCTAAGCAACCTCGCGAGACCTGACGCAGCCATGGTCTCCCACTGCCATCCGACTACCAGCTGCACCGGGGCGACAACCGACGCCGTCGCGCACGAAAGCACGACATCGCGTCCTTGCGTCGAGTCGCTCGGCTCAATCGCGGTGGGATCGGTCGCACAGGTCCAGGTGCGCCCGGCCGAATCCGTTACGGTGCGACTTGCCATGGTGTTGCCTCCGGTCCTGCGGATGGCTGCATCCTGCGTGAGAAAGCAAGCTAGCTCCGCTCGACATGAGCCGCCCGCTCGGCCGGCGTGACGGTCCAACCGGCGACGGCGCGAGAAACTTACCGGCGCGGCGTTGCCACGTAGAGCGTGTGCATGGGGCCCGCCGTGTCATGTGCCCGGACGTGTAGCGTCCGGACGGCGAGCCTCGCGGCGCGCAGCGCGCCCGCGAATCTCGGGTCGTCACTCACGGACCAGTACACGATCGAGCCGCCGGCGCGCAGCGCGGCCACCGTGACCTCGATGCCACGCGTCGCGTAGAGTCGCGCGTTCTCGGACATGAGCATCCCATCGGGGCCGTTGTCCGTGTCGAGCATGATCGCGTCGAAGGCAGCCGGGTTCGCGCGGAGCACGTCGACCACGTCATCCTGCAGCACGCGGACGCGCGGATCGCGCATCGCGTCGACGGACAGCCCATACCGCGGGTCCGCGTTCCATGCGATTACCTCGGCGAGGAGCTCCGCCACTACGATCTCGGCGTCCTCGCGCAGGTGCCGGAGAGAGGCGCGGAGTGTGAACCCTAGGCCGAGGCCTCCAATTAGCACCCGGGCTCGTGGGGCGTCCTGGAGCGGACCGCAAGCAACTTCGGCGAGTCGATCCTCCGAGAGGTGTCGGCGCGTGGACATGAGCTCCACGCCATCGGCGCGAATGAGATACGCTCCGTCGTGGCGATACAGCGCGATCACGGTCCCATTCGGGGTCCGCGCCTCACCGAGTTTTTCGAACGGCTTCATCGCGCCGCTCGCTCGACGAAGCCGCCTCGCGCAACGCGGTGGATCCTCGCGCTCACCGCGGCGCTGCGCGAGGTCGCTCGTCGCCGATGTACTGGTACTGGATGAGCCAGCGCCCCCGCTCCTTCGAAATGACGAACGTGGTGTGCGTCCGGCGCGCGATGACCGTGCCGTCCGCCAGCCGCTGTCCCTCGCGCTCGTGGAACTCATGCACCAGGGCGACGTCGGGCCGGACGAAGATGATCTCGGGCGGGTCCTCGCGAATCACGCGGGACTCGCGGTACCCGGAGTCGGCGTAGAGGCCGCGAAGGAATGCGACGATCGAATCTCGTCCTGATCGCCGGCCGCCGAACGCGTTGATCCAGATGGCACTGGGTGCGTAGTTCGCGCCTTGAGTCTCGGCGTTGAGCGTGCGCATGGCGTCGGCGCGTTGTTGGACGATTCGCAGGATCGCAACGCTGTCCGCCGAACGACTCTGTGCCGATAGGAGTCGCGGACCTTCACTGAGCGCCGCGACCAGCAGGATCGAAAGCAGCGGGTCGCGCCGCATCGGGAGGTTAGTTGAAGGGAAAAGCGCGCATCGTTACGGCGCGCGTACGGCTCGGACCTCTCGATACCGGGTGCTATCGACGAGCCGCAATTCGCCAGTGAGGCTATCGTTGCGCACCCGGAAGTGCCAGACCCCCTGCGGTATAACGCAAGTGAGCTGCCCACTCGGCGGCGAGAGACGACAGCCGAGGACGCCCATCGCCTGCTCCTCGCCGCGGACCATCTTGCGCGCGTCGACCGCCAGGCTGTCCGCCGTCTTCGTCGGTGTGATCCGATAAACGACGATCTCGTCGTTGCACGCCGACGGGCGCACCAAGCACACCGATGCGCCACGCCAGATCCCCAAGGGGTTCATGAGTGCCGGCCGCTGGACCGGCGCTTGCGCGATTGCGGTACCCGCGACCGCGCCGGCCAGCGCGACGCCGGCTAAATGAATTCTCATGGCCAACACTCGAAGGTTCGTCGGAATGCGTCCGGTCGACAGCGTTAACAGATCGCGATGCGGCACTATGGATCGGCGAGCAGGTTCACTCGTTCGTTAGACAGCCCGGTCGCGGAGCTTGCGGTCGCTCCCTGTGGTGGACAACAGCAGCCGGCCGGCCGCTGCGAAGGCGGCGACAACGACGGCGACGGCGACGACGCCAAACGGCGCACGGGCCCCCGTGATAGCGGCCGTTGCGATGGCGGCCACTGTAGCACCGGCAAAGGTGAGGCCCGCCTGGACGGCGAGCGCCCCCGACCTGGGGCGAATCAGCCAAGCCGTTATTGTTGCGACGATGGCCACCGCGATGAGCCGGAAGTCGCGTCGCGCACTCGCGGCGGCGATGGCTCCGGCGACAAATGGACCAGCAAGGAAGAGGATGCCGAGCGTGCGTCGCATAAAGCGAAAGGAAGAAACAGCTAACCCGGTGAAGGAACCGCTTGGGCAGTCTAACGCCTGAGCCCCTGAGATCGGCTTACTCCTCCCGGATCGCCGTCATCGGATCGATGGCCATCGCACGGCGGCCCGGGATCGCCGCCGCCAGTGCGGCGCAGCCGATCAGCACTGCCACCGCCGCGGCGATGACGGCAGGATCCCGCGGCGATGTGTGAAAGAGAATGGATTCCATTCGCCCCGCAAGCACGATCGCGACCGCCACCCCCACCGCCGTTCCGATCGACACCTGGCGAACGCCCTCGCCCATGACGAGCGCCATCACGCGCCGGCGATCCGCTCCCAACGCCATTCGCAGCCCGAGCTCGCGGCTTCGAAGCGCGACGACGTAGCTGAGGACGCCGTACAGGCCGAACAATGCGAGCAGCAGGGCAATCCCGGCGAATGCGGCGAAGAGCTGTATCCCGAGCTCCCACGGCCGGTAGTCCGACGCCAGCATGTCCGCCATCACGTGCACCTGTCGGCGGCGCGCCAATATCGGATCCATGTTCGGCGGCGCGATGGTATCGCCGACGACGGCGCGAAGGCGGTCGGCGATCGACCGCGTCGCGCTCGACGTCCGCACGACGAGCGCGTGCGCGACGGACGCCCGCTCCGGACGCTGGTCGAACGGGATGTAGAAGACCGCTTTGGGGTCTTCCACAACTTCATATGAGTGCGCATTCTCGGCGACGCCGACTACGGTGTAGCATGGCGCATCCGCTCGCTCGATGCGGAGACACTCCCCGATCGGGTCGCGCCCGGGCCACAACCGCCGCGCCAGCTCCTCGCTCACGACCATCACCGGTGGCGCGCCGAACCGATCGGTTGCCGACAGACCGCGGCCGCGCGTGACGCGCGTTCCCACGGCATGGAGATAATCCGGCTCCGCCGCGATGAAACCAATGTTGGACGCCGGAACGCGCAGCGTGTCGCGGCTGCGGTCGAAAAAGGCTCGTGCTCCGAACTGCTCGTCGAGCGGCACCGTTGCCGAGAGCGCCGCGCTGGTCACGCCCGGCAGACCTCGCGCAATCGCCGCGATCTCCTCGAGCGTGGGACCCCTCGCGCTGTCGGATCGAGTCACGGTGATGACCCGCTCCACGTCGAGCCCCAGATCGATCGCGCGAATGTTGGAGAGCGAACGCGCCTCGAGGCCGGTCCCGATGAGCAGCAGCACCGAGAGCGCGGCCTGAACCCCGACGAGCGCCGTACGAATTCGCGAATGTCGGCCGCCCCCGTCCCGGCTCGTGCTCTTGAGTGCCGTCACCAGATTCGGCCGCAGGGCGGTCGAGAGCGGCACCAGCGACGCCACGAGACCGACGCCGACGCCCAGGCCCAGCGCGAGCCACGCGACGCGCGCATCGAGCGGCCCGAAGGGTAGCTCCACCCCGGGAAGCAGCATGGTACGGAGCAGGGCACCCATCCACGCCGCCAATACGACCGCGGCGATCGTCGCCAGTAACGCCAGCAGGAGAGATTCGGTCGCCAGGAGGGCTACGAGTCGGCCTCGCGTAATGCCGAGCGCGACGCGCACGGTGATCTCACGCTCGCGCGCGACCGCGCGTCCGAGCAGCAGGTTGCCGACGTTCGCCGTGGCCATGACGAGCAACAACAACGCTAGCGCGCCGAGGAGCGCGGCAATCGTCTCACCCTGCGTCATGCCGTCGGGCCCGCGCGCGCCGAGGAGCGAGCCGGGGATTACCCGCACGAGCGCAAACCGGCCGGCACCCGGCCGCGGATTGGCCTTCACGAACACGGCGGCGGCGTGGGCGCCAGCCTCCACACTTTGCATCAGTTGCTGCTCCGCGCGACCGGCCGGCGCTCTCGCCAGAACTCTGAACGCGATCGTGCCCCAGCTCTCGTACCACGGTGCGACGCCCGGCCGGTCATGGAACCCGGTGAATCCGCCGAGCGGTAGCCACAGATCCGCGCCCTCGAGGTCGATGCCGGCGAAGCCGCGCGGGGCGATCGCTCGAATAGTCACCGGCCTGCCGGCGATGCGGACGGTGCGACCCAGCGCGCGCGGGTCACCGCTCAGCTCGCGCTGCCAGAACCCCCACGAGACGATCGCCGTCCTCGCCGCCACGCCGAAGCGCGCGCTCTCCGCGTCGAAGTCGGAACCGGCGAACGGCCGAACGCCAAGCACGGAGAGGAAACGGGGCGTGACCCACTGCGTCTTCACCCGTCGCGTCGCGCCGCCGCCGGCGTCGACGGCCACGTCGCTCCGGAACATGATCGCGCTGGCGAGGCCGCCCGCTGCGATCGACGAATCGATGAACCGCGCCTCGGGCAGTGAGAAGCGCGCCTGGAAGAAGCGCTGGCCGTTGGCGCGCTGCCGCTCGACGTAGATCTGCTTGACGTCGTTCGGCGCGAGCACGCCGGCCGGCATCCGAAAAAAGAGCGGATCGACCACCGAGAACACGGCGGCGTTCGCACCGATGCCCAGCGCGAGAATGAGAATCACCGTCGCGGCGAGGCCCGGCTGTTTGCGCAGCGCGCGCACGGCGTACCGGAGATCCTGCGTCAGTGCGTCGAGGGCGAGTCCGCGCCGCCGTCGCTCGAGCCGGCGGCGGTCGCTCTCGCGAATCTCCGCCATCGCGCCCTCCACGTTGCCGAAGCGCGCCAGGGCCTGCCGCCGCGCTTCGTCGGGCGCGAGCCCGGACGCGATCAGGTCTTCGGCATCGGTCTCGAGGTGAAAGCGCACCTCGTTGCGGAGGTCGCGCTCCGCGTCAATGCCGAGCAGCTCGCGGTACCGCCGCCATGACGGGACTTTCACCGTTGCTCATCCCTCGGCCGGCTGCGTGGTCGTCGCCAGCATCGACGCGACGGCGTCCGCGTATCGCCGCCAGCTCGCCGACTCGGCGCGCAGCTGCCGGCGTCCGCGGGGCGTGAGCTTGTAGAACCTGGCTCGCTTGCCTTTCTCGGAGAGTCCCCACTCCGACTCCACGCACTCGCGCTCCTCCAGGCGGTGGAGTGCGGCATAGAGCGAGCCGTCGAGCACCTCGAACGCGCCCCCGAGGCGGTGCGGATCATACGCGCGACGGCGTGGCCGTGGCGTGGTCCCCAGGTCAGCGCCTTGAGGAGGAGGACGTCGAGTGTTCCCTGCAGGAGATCCGGTTCGTCCGGCATGTTCCCTCACGCTTCGAGGGCATGATACGGGATCATGTCCTCGAATGTCAAGGGAATCACGCGATGCGTGCGGGCAGTGCCGTGATCAACGACAGGCTCGATCGACCGGCTAACGACCGAGTAACGCGGCGCACCGTCGTACGTGGCCTCCGGTGCGCCGCTGGCTACCTCTTTCGCAGCACCCAGGTCGTCATCGATCGCAGATTCTGTACGACGGTCGTCTTGATCGGGTCGACGAGCTCGGCTCCGAGGTCGTTCGTCACCTGCATCAACATCCCCTCGTCGACGAGGTACCGCTCGGTGCCGTCCGCCATCGCGTACCAGCGATCGTGCAGATGCCGGACGAGACGTTCGGCGCCGATCGTGGACGCGAGCCGGCAGAAGAAAAGCCCTCCCGGCTTGAGCGTCCGCCAGCAGCCGTGCAGCATCGCGTGGAAGTGATCGTCGTCGCGCGCGAAGTGCAGGACGGTGTTGATGATGACGACGTCGGCGAAGAGATCCGGGAACGAGTGTGCTTCGACGGATTCGACGCGGAAGTTGTCAGCCGGCAGGTGCGGCGCGAGGCGGCGCACGGCGTCGATCGCCTGCGGATCGGGATCGGCGCCGAAGACCTCGTACCCTTCGCGGAGCAGGTACACGATGTTCCGGCCGGTGCCGCAGCCGGCGTCGAAGATCGTCATCCCCTTCGAGACATTGCCGCGCAGGAGCTGATCGAAGAGGTAGATGTCGATGGCGCCAAACTGTTCCTGGAGAGTGGGCATGCGGGTGCTCATGGCAGCGGGAACCGGTGGAACAGCGGTCGCCGTTCGGCGACGCGGATGAAGAATCGCGTTTGTCACTTCAGCATCGCCCCCTTCTTGCCTTCAGGATGCGAACCCCTACTTTGCCCTGCAAAGTAGAGCGCGAGTATTCGTCGGATGCGGGCGACGAGGCAGGGCCCCAATAGCATGGGAGGTAGGCATGAAGAAGTGGTTGAGACGCGTCCGTGGCGCCATTGGGATGGGATTGACCTGGGCAGCAGCTTGGGGCGGCGCCGGCGCGATCGTGATGCTGGGGTTTCTGCTGAAAACCGGTAGTCGTCC
The DNA here is from genome assembly GCA_963736315.1 of uncultured Gemmatimonadaceae bacterium. Classification (GTDB taxonomy): domain Bacteria; phylum Gemmatimonadota; class Gemmatimonadetes; order Gemmatimonadales; family Gemmatimonadaceae; genus JAQBQB01. Next base: position 2,950,572 of record CAVTOB010000003.1, read on the forward strand.
CGACGCCCCCTTTCCGCTCATGTTTGGTGCCTTCGGATTTGTCGCCGGCGTCATTTTCTCGGGAGTGCTGGGTCTTGTCGAGGGCCGTCGTCGGTTTGATCAGATGTCCCTTCCACGCTTTGCGGCATGGGGGGCGGCCGGGGGTTTCTTGCTCTCCGCCACCTTTGTCCTCGCCGTTTCCCTTGCAGGGGACCCCGCCTTCATATGGAACCTGGTGGTAGTGGGCCCCGTCTTCGCGGTTGCCGCCGCGGCCTCTGCTGCTGGTTCGTTGGCCCTGGCCAGAAGGGCGCAGGGCCGAGAGTTGCTCGAAACGACTGAGGACGTGACCGCGGTGGGGCTTTCCAAACGAGAGGCGCGAAAGGTGCTGCGAAACGGCCACTGACCTCGCCATGTGGATCCGGTTCGCATGCTTGGAGGACGTGCCAGTGGTGTGCCGGGAGCCCGAGCGATGCCTAGCGCGTTGGCGAAGCTGCAAGGGAATCAGATAAGAGTCTGCGGCGCAGCCGCAAACAATCAATAATTCCCTTGCCAGCTTCAGCGTTCGTTAGGCAGACCGGGCGTAGAGCTCGAGGTATCCGCACCCGGGGCACCGATAGGCCGCAATAGGAATCTGATCGTCCTCGTCCCACTTGATCCCGCCGATGAACCGTCGCGGTTCGGGATCGCCGCGAGACCAGCGCGACTGAACAACGATACCATGCGCGGCGTCTGGGATGTGGCCGCGTTCCATGGCTGCACCGCATTTCGGGCAAACGGGACTAATGTCGTCCATTCGGCACTCGCGATATTCGTGCGCTGCTTAACGCGTTAGCTAAGCTGCAAAGGAACATATAAGAGTGCGCGCAGCGCGCATGGTCACCGATTGTTTGAGCCGCTTGGCGCAGGGCTCCGTTTGGCCTTGGAGAAATCGTACTCTTTCCTCATCGTTTCCACCGCGCGTCATACTGGGCGCGCTCAGGCCGGGTTGCCCGCCGAGCCGAAATCAGTCGGATCACCTCGCCGCCAGCGCGCTCGCAATGCACGACGGGGGAGGGGCACGGAGAGCGGCACTGAGGCCGATCAGCAGCAATCGCTGAACGGTCACGGATGCGTGCGCTCTGCTGAGATCGTAGGACGCATCGTCTTTCGGGGCCACCCCTTGCCATGCCGCAACGCCCGCGTTAGATACTGAACCATATGGTTCAGTTATCTGATGACCCGGCTTGATACTTCGTTCGCCGCGCTCTCGGACGCCACGCGGCGTGGCGTTCTGGAGCAGCTCGGACGAGCCGACGCTTCGATCACGGACCTTGCCGAGAAGTTCGACATGACGCTCACGGGCATGAAGAAGCACGTCGGCGTTCTGGAGCAGGCGGGGCTCGTCACCACGAAGAAGATCGGGCGCGTGCGGACGTGCCAGCTGGGCCCGCGCCGATTGCAGGAAGAGACGGTGTGGCTCGAGAGGTACCGCCAGCGCTGGGACGAACGCTTCGACGAGTTGGACAAGGTTGTCGACGAACTGACACGAAAGGAGAAGAGCGATGAACGCAAGAATCGGAAGTGAGCCCGGCCCCGTGAAGAACCGCACCACGGTGGAACGGAAGTCGGACCGCGAGGTCGTTGTCACACGGACCATCAACGGCCCGGCGCGCATCGTGTTCGAGGCATTTACCAAGGGCGAGCTGCTCAAGCGTTGGTGGGTGCCTCAGTCGATGGGAATGACCCTGCTGTCCTGCGAGGTGGATGCTCGCGTCGGAGGCAAGTACCGATTGGTATTCGACCACGGTGGCCCCGAGCCTGCCGCGTTTTTCGGCACGTATGTCGACGTGAAGCCGTATTCGCGCCTCGCGTGGACCAATGACGAAGGTGGCGAGGACGGGCCCGTCACCACGGTGACCTTCGAGGAAAAGGGCGGCAAGACGCTGGTGGTCCTGCGCGAGAGCTATCCTTCGAAGGAAGCGCTCGACGCTGCCGGCACCGGAGCAGCCGATGCAATGGTCGAGACGTTCGATCAGCTGGACGAGCTTCTCGTCGCCCTGGGTGAGAGCTCGGGCCAGTAACGGAGACGTGGATCTCGCGGTCGGTCGTCCGATAGTCCCGGCTCACACTGCCCGGGGCTATCGGGTCCCACGGTACGTAGTCTCATCTGGTCCCGACATGAGTGCGTGGGCGCCATCTAACGCGTTCGCTAAGCTGCAGGCCAAGAAGGGAAAATACCAAACAATTCATTCGCGATCTCGACGGGCGCCACGACCGGTTGAATGCCGGCACCTGCCAGCTTCAGCGATCGTTAGACAGGTTGTCCCGACGACTTGCCCCGGAGCGGCTCCAGGCGCGATACGATGCCCATCCGAACGCGAGTGCGAGGAGCGGGAAGACCACGGCGCCCACGTATGCGCCCCCGCCTCCCGGACGTGTGCGCTGCAAGAAGCTCGTCACGGCGAATAGCCGCACCGTGTAGAACAGGAAGAACGCGCTGAGCGCCGCGGCGACGATCGCTATCCCTCGAAGCACCGATCCCTCGTGGATGAACTTCGTACCTGTCTAACGCGTTAGCTAAGCTGCAAAGGAATACATAAGAGTTATTCGGCGCAGCCGCAAAACATCAATAGCTCCTTCTTCAGCTTCAGCGTTCGTTGGGTAGGCGCGTCGAGATGCCGCGCCGGGCAGCACGGAGGGCGTCATAAGCGACACGCCGCCAAACGGGCTGCTTGGACCGCCATTCGGCCCTGCGCCGCGCAACACTGGCGTCCGAGAAATACCACGGTAGAGCATCGAAATAGCGCTGATTGAGTTCGGCGAGCTGTTGGGGCGAGTGTGACTGAGGTAGGCGCGCAATAAAATTGCGCTCCGCTAGATAACAGATTCGTTCGGACCGTTCGGGTGCGAGCGTGGCTTGGCGAAACCCAGCCGCCTCGAGGCGGGCGTGGGTGAGTTCGTGAATTATCAACGAGGCGATCCGTGCCGTCGACGTGTCGGGGTCCAGGACGAAGTCTCGGTCAAGCGCAACCGCGCCGAGGTCAGGGTACCACGCGGCTAGGTTGATCGGTAATCGTGCGACCGTAATGCCATTGACCAGGCGGGCCATGCGCTCAAGTTGCTGAGGCGAGACTTCACGAAGCAGATCGAGGGCAGCGAAGACCTTCGCGATGGCGACCTTCTCGGTCTCTCGCCGGGAAATCGTAGTCGAGACTCGCAGACGACCGTAGTGCTCGGCGCGCCGGGACAGAATCGACAAATAGATTCGCTGCAGCAATGGGCGTCGCCGAGTCACCGCGTGTCGCCTCCAGTCCGACTCCACTCCGGCCTGCTGAGCGGGTCGTGCCTACCTAACGCCTGAGCTAAGCTGCAAGGAAGTCTAATAAGAGCGCCGGGCGTAGCCCGGCGCAATCCGCAGATTCCTTGTCAGGTTCAGCGTTCGTTAGCTGGCGCTTCGGCGCCAGGAGCCTCCCTCGCTTTGGCGATTTCGCCATACGGCCTCGTGCGTCATGGCGACAGCCGACTACAAGTGCATAATGGAGCGGCCCAACGCAGCGTTCCGGATTCAAGCTGCGCGGCCCAGCCGTGGGCGCAGGTGGCGACCCACTAGGCTGGTCCGCGTCAGACTCTACCGCGCTGGGTGGGACCGCCGTCTAGCGACGGCAGCCGTTGCTTATCGCGGTCGCCATCCGCTCCGCGTCTGCTCGACTGAAGCCTTCGATTCGATATCCTTTGCCGGTGAGCGCGGAAGCGATTCGAGGCGTGCCGTGGACTTTCCCGTCAACAACAAGGGCCAGGTTTCTGCCGACGTGCTGTTTGGTGAATTCATGAACGCGCTTCGCCGCATCATCGGTCACAGTGAAGTTGAGAGCCCATTGGTCCCCGGTCTGGGACGCAGTGGCGCCGGTGATATCGGCCGTCGCCACGAGCGGAGTCCGAGACATCAGGATTGTGGTCGTGTCGTTCAGAGTGACGGTCTTGCTGGAATCCGTCGGCGTATCCGTCACCGCGCTCATCTCGATGGCGGGGCATGGCGCGCCTGCCTCATGGCGTGTGGCGCAAGCGAGACATAGACAGATCATCAGCGACAACAGAGTGTGAACGATTACAAAGGGTGGCTTGCGGTCCATGCGGGGGCTCACGCAAGACCGCGTGCGAAATGACTCGTACATTGGGCGCTCCAGTCTGAGAGATCGGACGTGAGAGATTCACTGCCGCGACGTGTTCGCGGACAGTGCGATGCGCGGCACGCGAGTGCCGGCGATCGTTCCGTCTGACTTCAGGCCTGGAACGGAGGTGGTCGGGCGGCTTGGCCCGTCGTGCGCTCGTACGAGCACAACGACCAGGAATCGCGAGTCGGCGCCGGCGCGGACTGAACTCGGCCGTCGTGCACGCTCGCTTCGGATGCCAACAGCTGCGGCGGCGCGGTATCGACGTGCTTCCGCTCGGGCGTCGACGCCAGCAACGCACTATGGTCCGCCGTCGCGATACCTGGGTGCGAGCTGTGATGCCTGTGCGCGGAGATACCCGCGCGTCCGAGCGTGTCGCCTCCCAGAAGCAACAGGAACGCCGCGGTAAGCAGGCGCATCAGGGCACGAGAAGATGCCGTCGACATGTCAGCGGTGGCGCGTTGACCAACTGCTCGAACGTATGTCGGTCAGCTCCAACGATCAAGCGCCAGCTAACGCCCCAGCTAAGGTGCAAGCGAATCAAATAAAAGCGAGCGAAGCGAGCAATCAATAGATCGCTTGTCAGCTTCAGCGTTCGTTAGACATCCGGTGGATCGTACTCGACTTGATCAATGCTGACGGGTTGCGGTCGCGGGCCGGGCGCGCGGAGATCCTCTGCTGTGAACAACTCCTCGCCGGTGAGCAAGTAGTGGCGGATCTTTGCAAGGACTGGCAAGGTAAGCGGATAGTTGATCTCGGGCGTTCCGAGCAAAAACAGACTGCGTCCGACACGATCACCGTCAGTCGTGTCGGTGTCCCAGAGGAACGTATCAGATGCTTCGAGGCAAAAGCATACTGCGTCAACGACCTCGAGGCTGAGCTCATGTTCGATTGCGGCATCTACTAGCCGACGAACATGGCGTGTGTCTACTGCGAAGTCCTCGGACATTCTCTCGAAGTGCCAGCGAGCCATCGGAGTGCCGTGAACCGAGATGCTCCGTGTAGCGGCACCCTCGGCTTCTCGCGCGAGTTCGTCCGGCGATGCGGCACCTTCGAGGAAGCGGCGAACGGTCAGTTCTTTCACGACAAGGAAGGCTGTGGATGTCTAACGCCCCAGCTAAGCTGCGAACGAGTCAAATATGAGCGAATGCGAAGCATTCGCAATCCTTAAAACGTTCGTCAGCTTCAGCGTTCGTTAGCTGGCTGGCGGCGCGGCCCCGACTTGTGCCAACGCGTTGAGCACCGCGCGAATCGTGATGGTGTGTTGGACGTCGGCGGGAACGCTGGCCCGCCGATCACCCGGTTGAAAGCCGTACCACCCAAATTGTGAGTGATTGCCACCGTCGACCCAAACCCAGTGTGTTGCCGCGGGGAGTTTGGCTCGATTGGCCTCAACATCTTCAGGCTTGGCAATACCGTCGCGTGTTCCGACGATCTTCGTGACCGGCGCTGTCATGCTGCTCAAGTCGACATCGCGGGGATGTGTGGTACCAATGAGAATCAGTCCGCTGAACCCCGCCCGCTGCGTTGCCGCCAACTGGGCTGCGACAACGGCTCCCCTCGAATGACCAGCGATAACCCAACGGCCCGGCGTGCCCGGGCGCGCGAGGAGTCGCTCGAATCGCTGTTCGAGCGCTGGATCGTCGGCACCGCCGAACGCGCCGCGGCGCGGCAGCTCGACGATGTAGGCCCGGAAGCCGGCATTTGCCGCTGCGCGGACCAATGGTGCGTAGGCGACTGGACTAACGAGTGCGCCAGGGAAGAAGATGAGCGCCGGACTCGCCGCGGGGGCGCCACGGCGCGGGAGGAACGACCAGATCCCATCAACATGTTGAATCGTCACCGCGCTGTCGGACTGACTCGCCAGCTGAGCGCCGCCGGATGCGCGGTAGGCGATGAGCGACCAGCCAATGAACACGACGGTGCCAGCGAGTCCCAGGGTGATCCAGATGCGTCGCACGTATCGCCAGAACTGCCGGGGAGTCATCGCCGTCCTAGTGACTGTGTAGCCAGCTTACGCCCCAGCTAACTTGCGAGCGAGTCAAATAAAGCGAGCGAAGCGAGCAATCCGCAGATCGCTCGTCAAGTTCAGCGTTCGTTAGCCGGCTGGCGATATGAACTTGGTCGGGCTCTCTGATCGGCACCTATACTGGCCCCGGTGGATGAATGTCGTCCTCGTGGAGCTCGCCGCGGTCCCATCGCTCACGCCGATCCTGCTCAACGCGTAACCCGTCGCGGAGAACGTAAAGCAGAGCTTCGGCATCCTGCACGGTTGGCGACATTGTGTACGCCGTGGACGCATCGCAATACTCGGCTTCTACACGATTCACCACGGCGCGCAGCGCCTCGAGCGCGTCCTCGACGTGCTGACGACTCGCGAGCTCGAGCGGTTTCGCGTTCTGGCCGCCAAGGGCGAGTGAAAGGTCGCGATGCGCGATGTGCCGATTGCGCCAGTCAAACGCAAAACGACCCGTGGTTGTCGCCGTCGCGACAAGGTTTTCCACGTCCGATTGAAGTGACGCGGATTTCATCAGTGGAGGAAGGCGCGTCACCGCGAGATTCTGTTTGCCGAAGGTCTGCGGCGGGCCCGCGAGGCGCGCGATGCCCAGAAGCGTGTCCTCGAAAAATACGTCTTGAACGATCGTAAAGAAGAACGCGCGCGGCGCTCAGTTCAGACGATGTGAGGCGCGGAATCCGGCATTATGCCGCTGCGCGGAACAATGGTGCGTATGCGACTGGACTGACGCCATTGCGCCAGGGAAGAAGATGCACCCAGGTCAACTCGCCGCGGGGGCGCCAAGGCGCGTGGAAGAACGACCAGATCCGAGCACCATGTTGAATCGTCACCGCGCTATCGGACTGACTCGCCAGCTGAGCGCCGCTGGATGCGCGGTAGGCGATGAGCGACCAGCCAATGAACACGACTGTTCGGCAGTCCCAGGTATCCAGATGCGTCGCACGTATCGCCAGACCTGCTGCGGAGTCATCGCCGTCTAGTGACTGTCGTAGCCAGCTTACGCCCGAGCTAAGCTGCAAAGGAACATATAAGAGTCTTGCGGCGGAGCCGCAAAACTTCAACAGCTCCTTTGTCAGCTTCAGCGTTCGTTAGATGGCGGCCACGGGGAGGTCCAACGGTGAACAACTAGTCCCGAGGCAAGCGCTTGATGTAGCGGATCGCGCGACCTGTTACTGCCGCGAGGCCGAGGATGAGCACGAACGCGACGAGCAGCGCGTGCAATTCTGGTGGCCAGTGAGGCAGTGCGAGGGGGGCAGTTACCGCGAGGAAGACGACCATGGCGCCGACGACGAGCAAATCGCGCCCGCTTCGCTCATTGACTGCGTACCACGTGCGCTCATCGGCGAGCGTTGACGGAAGGCGAATGCCGTACCAGCGGTTAGGTGGCACGCGACGGCGCATGAGCGGGATGCCGGCACCTATGAGGACAAGTCCACTCACGAGGAGGGCTGATGTCAAATGCCAGGCCATTCGGGTCGCTCAGTTGGCATTCCTATCCCTCCGCGAGCCATCTAACGCCACAGCTTCAACGTCCGTTAGACCGCACTGCGCACGTGGGGGCGGCGGCCACGACGTCCCGAACGATGCGGTCGGCCTTGGGCGACCGGTCCCGGTAACGGATGTACCGGCCACTCGAGAGCGAGCCGCTCACCATCCCGTACGGCCAGCCATTGGGCGTACATCGCGTCGAGCGCCGGTTTGAGTGGACTCGCCTCGCCGCGTTTCCAGGCTGAATAGTGACCATTCACGGTTCCTTCGACCGCCACGAGCGCGGCGTAGTGCGCGCGTACCACAGCTCGCCCTTGCGGCGTTGACCGGCGTCCCGGGACCAAGAGGGTGTCAGCGCAAGCGCGGCGCGGCATACGAGCCCCTAGTGTGCATAACTCACGATCCGCGAGAGCCGCCAGATTTTGCCGGTTTTCCGCCACACGTGCAGGAACTTGAACGTCCCGCACTCGGTTCGCCCATTTTCCTCATGGCAGAAACGATGCGATCCTACCTCAATCGCTCCGTAGTTCTTGATCGGATAGACCTCAAGACTACCCGGCACCAGCTCCCGTTGGATCCTCGAAGGTTGGTGAAGCATCTCCTGGAAGTCCTTCATGGTCTGGGCGTAGTTCTCGAGCCCTTCATTGTCCTGATAGAACTCAAGATCCGGCGCGAAGAACGTCTTTAGCCGCGTAAGATCTCTGGCGTTGAACGCGGCAAACAATAGACTGTCCATACGGGCGATCTCGACCCGCAATGATTGGTCGACATTCGTTGCCGCTGGCGTCTGCGCATCAAGGCGGAGCGCCGCCGCGACAATCGCCGCCCAGACAATCATTACGCGCATGATCAGCTTGCCCCCTCGTGTCGTTTGCAACGATGCATGTCACCGCCTAACGCCTGAGCTAAGCTGCAAGGGAATCATATAAGAGCGCCGCGCATCGCGCGGCGCAAACCGTAGCTCCCTTGTCAGCTGCAACGATCGTTATGCGGCGCCGTGGCGAGCCAAGGTCCATCCGCTTTGGGCGCCCACCGTTAGTGGCGGCGAATGGACGACGACGGTTCTGTGAGTATCGCATCTTTCGGAGCCAGAGGTCCCTTGGTGCTGGGGAACATCGTTCGAATGAACACCAACGCATCAAACTGCCTCGTCCAGTCCGTCGTCACGGGCGAGTTTCCGAGCGGATTGGCGGCGATCGGAGAACGCAGCCAGTGCGCATCGGGGAGACCTCGTAGATTCAGAAACAGGAAACGTCGTCCCGTTGCCGTAAGCATGTCTTCCAACGATCCCCGATCCGGAGGAGCTAGCGGCGTTGGCTGATCGCTAGTCACCCGTCCGGCCGCTCCGTCCGCCGACGTGAACGCAATAGTGTAGACGGCGTTGCCAAGGACGGCGCGAGCGACCTGCCCCATGGTGACGATCCCTTCATAACTGAAAGGGGCTGCCGGGCCGAGGGTGATCGCCGACGGTTCGCGCAACGCGTGGAACGCCGCCGCCCAAACGATGATTCGCCGACCCCTGTACCGCTCATTCGCCAGCCACGCCAGCGTCTCTCCCATCCATTGATCGCGAAAGTTGTTGTCGGCCGTGACGAACCGGCCACCCGACTCGCGCATACGCGCGAGTCCCTCGAAAGAAGTCAGGGCGGCGTCCAGGCTGCGCCTCATAAGAGCGACGTTCGCAGATCCGTGTGCGTGCTCGAGCGTGGAACGCGCTCCGTCAAGGACGGTCATCAGGACGCGCCACTTGTCGGCTACGCCGCGAATGTCCGCCGGCTTGGCGTCGGGGCTGAACACCGCTCGCACATCGCTTCGCCACGTTGAGCGGATCTGCTGCGGAAGAATGGTGGTGTCCGCCCGATCGAAGAACTCGATGAGGGCAGGCACCCAGCGCGACGGCCCAGCCCCGGAAAACTGATGATCGACCCCGATCATCTCGAGCGGTCGTGACGTCAATGCCACGGAGCGAGCGTACTCGAAGACCGGTGCGACCTGTGCGCTCAGTGCCCACATCGGATACAGTCCGCGTCCGCGCGCTTGGTCCAGCGGAACCGACGCGTCGCGCACGGCCGTATCCATATCGTGCGCGTTGAAGAGGCCAGCCTCCCACGCGAGAACATCAAAACCCATGCGTTCGTGCAGGAACTTGATCAACCGGGCCTTGGCGAGAAACGTCGCTCCATCGCCATGGGACTGCTCACCCAGAATCACGACACGTGAGTCACCGATGGCTCGGCGAATCGGCTCCAGATCTGTGAAATCGTCGGCCTGCCTCGAAGGGTCAATCGAACAAATGGGAACGGCGTTCGCCGTCAACCAGGCGATGCGTGCTTCGCGGTCGCCGGTGGCTTGACCGAAGGCAGTGCCCGTGGCCAAGCAAAGGAACATTGTCGCGAGGTGCGGTGCGTATCGACGTGTATGCACGTTGTTCACCGATTCGAGAGCAAGAAGCGTAGCGAGGCGCTTGTCGCAGTCTTCGAAATCCCCTCCGCTCCTTTGACACGCTAATCGTCTGGTTCGTTGGAATCGCGGCCAGGTATTTTGCTCGAGGAAGTCCGCATAACGCCATAGCTCGGCTGCAAAGGGATCATATAAGAACGCTCGCAAAGCGAGCGTATTCAATAGCCCCTTTGTCAGCTGCAGCGTTCGGTTAGGCGGCTGCGCGCGGAGCTGACGCGGGCCGCGCGCTCGCGGCCCAATGTCTTAGTGGCGCGCCGCGCAGGCGGACTGCCGGCGCAGCCAGGCCACAGCACTGCGAAGCGCGGCGTCGTCGCCGGCACCCCGGTCAGACGACACGAGTTCGTCAGGAGCGACGGTCAGCGGGTAGGTGCGGCCGAGTCGATCGCGGGGGTACGCTGACGTGACGACCAGCGTGGCGCCGTCACTGAGCGGGACGCTCGTGTTCACTGAGTTTCGACCTGCCGTCGAATCGCCGAAGCTGCGAACGTTCGCCCGTCCCATGAACGCGACCACCAGCATCTCGCCCGAACTCGCTGTTTGGCGCCCGACGAGAAGCGCCACTGGAGCGTTTGCGTTTGCGACGCGGCGCGGTATAGCGCTGCTCCAGCCCATTGGCTCGGCGGGCGGTGTGTTCCCGCCGCTCCAGCTGCCGCCATCGCGGTAGTGCCAGCCCACACCCGGCGGGTTCTCGCTCGTGGACCCGACCACCTCGGCGCCGAGGAGGGGTCCGACACCAGCGAGCATCGGCCACACGTTGCCGCCCGTGTTCTCGCGCAGGTCCACGACCCAACCACACGCGCCCGCGCTGTCGAGTGTCCCAATCTGCGACTGAAGCGAGTCCACGTATGCGGGCCGGTTACGTCCTGAATGCGGCGGAATGACAACGACCCCGATTCCGCCATCGACGAGCTTGCCCAACGGGCGACTCGCGGCGGGCCGTGCGGCCGACGGAGTCATTCCGCCTGTCAGTGTCTTCATCATCTGTTCCGGCGGCAAGAGAACGCTATGTACGTCGACGCTGCGCAGGGCCCACGCGAGCGCGTTCCAGGTGCCGGCGGGAACTTGCGCATTGGCCGCGCGAGTGACGACGGAGTCCTCGAGGGACCGCCAGTCTACCTCGGCCTTATGGACCGAGTGCGTTCGGAAGGCCGCCATGGCCGTGCTTACGTATTGGCGTACTGAGTCCGGCATTGTCGACGGCAGTGGTCTTTGCGCGGGCAGGCGCGCCGCGAAAAGGAGGAGCGCACAGACGCGCACGCACGCATCATGTCGCGGCAGCGCGTTCGATCCGATTCGCCAAGTCGCCATGACTACTGCTCCCAGATAACGGAAATTCGAACTACGACAGGTCGCAACGCGTTCAAGCTCGTGCCGCCTAACGCC